>NZ_AP014703.1:0-4740000 GCF_018325805.1 Pseudomonas sp. St290
ATCATGCGCGATGGGCAACCTGCATGTGGATAAGTGGACGCCTGCTCGCTACAATGGCCGCTTGTTTTTGCCTCACCGGCTTTCAACTTAGGGGATATCCGTGTCAGTGGAACTTTGGCAGCAGTGCGTGGAGCTTTTGCGCGAGGAGCTGCCTGCCCAACAATTCAACACTTGGATCCGTCCACTACAGGTCGAAGCCGAAGGCGACGAGTTGCGTGTCTATGCACCGAACCGTTTCGTTCTCGACTGGGTCAACGAAAAGTACCTGGGCCGGGTCATGGAACTGCTCGACGAGCATGGCAATGGCATGGCGCCTGCGCTGTCCTTATTAATAGGCAGCAAGCGCAGCTCGGCACCACGCGCCGCACCCAACGCGCCACTGGCAGCCGCCGCGTCACAGGCCCAGCAAGCGGCCACGGCACCGGTTAACAACCATGCTGCCCCGGCGCCCGCGCCTGCCCCGAGCAAACGCAACGCACAAAAGGTCGCCGAGGTCAGCGAAGAGCCCTCCCGGGACAGCTTCGACCCGATGGCCGGTGCCAGTTCCCAGCAGGCGCCGGTGCGTGCCGAACAACGTACCGTCCAGGTTGAAGGTGCGCTCAAGCACACCAGCTACCTGAACCGGACCTTTACCTTCGAGAATTTCGTCGAGGGTAAATCCAACCAGCTGGCCCGCGCGGCCGCCTGGCAGGTCGCGGACAACCCCAAGCATGGCTACAACCCGCTCTTCCTTTATGGTGGCGTGGGCCTGGGTAAGACCCACTTGATGCACGCCGTGGGCAACCACCTATTAAAGAAGAACCCGAATGCCAAGGTCGTGTACCTGCATTCCGAGCGTTTCGTGGCCGACATGGTCAAGGCGCTGCAACTGAACGCGATCAATGAGTTCAAGCGTTTCTACCGTTCGGTGGACGCCTTGCTGATCGACGATATTCAGTTCTTCGCCCGCAAGGAACGTTCCCAGGAAGAGTTTTTCCACACCTTCAACGCGTTGCTTGAAGGCGGACAGCAGGTCATTCTCACCAGTGACCGCTACCCGAAAGAGATCGAAGGTCTCGAAGAACGCCTCAAGTCTCGTTTCGGCTGGGGCCTGACGGTGGCCGTCGAGCCACCGGAGCTGGAAACCCGGGTTGCGATCCTGATGAAGAAAGCCGACCAGGCCAAGGTCGAGCTGCCTCACGATGCGGCATTCTTCATCGCTCAGCGTATTCGCTCGAACGTGCGTGAACTCGAAGGTGCCCTCAAGCGGGTGATCGCTCACTCGCACTTCATGGGCCGCGACATCACCATCGAGCTGATTCGCGAATCCTTGAAGGACCTGTTGGCGCTTCAGGACAAATTGGTTTCTGTGGATAACATTCAGCGAACTGTTGCTGAATACTACAAGATCAAGATTTCCGACTTGCTGTCCAAGCGTCGTTCGCGTTCGGTGGCGCGTCCGCGCCAGGTGGCCATGGCCCTGTCCAAGGAACTGACCAACCACAGCCTGCCGGAGATCGGCGATGTGTTTGGCGGACGCGACCACACCACCGTGCTGCACGCTTGCCGCAAGATCAACGAACTTAAGGAATCCGACGCGGACATCCGCGAGGACTACAAGAACCTGCTGCGTACACTGACCACTTGATGACCACCAGCGCAGCTTATTAAGGCAAGGGACTAGACCATGCATTTCACCATTCAACGCGAAGCCCTGTTGAAACCCCTGCAACTGGTCGCAGGCGTCGTCGAACGCCGCCAGACCTTGCCGGTACTTTCCAACGTGCTGCTGGTTGTCGAAGGCCAGCAATTGTCGCTGACCGGTACCGACCTGGAAGTCGAGCTGGTCGGTCGTGTGCAACTTGAAGAACCGGCCGATCCGGGTTCCATCACCGTGCCGGCGCGCAAGCTGATGGACATCTGCAAGAGCCTGCCCAACGATGCGCTGATCGACATCAAGGTCGATGAGCAGAAGCTCGTGGTCAAGGCCGGCCGCAGCCGTTTCACCTTGTCCACACTGCCCGCCAACGATTTCCCGACTGTGGAAGAAGGCCCGGGTTCGCTGACCTGCAGCCTGGACCAGAGCAAACTGCGTCGCCTGATCGAACGCACCAGCTTCGCCATGGCCCAGCAGGACGTGCGTTATTACCTCAACGGCATGCTCCTGGAAGTGTCCGCCGGGGTCATCCGCGCCGTCGCCACCGACGGGCATCGCCTGGCCATGTGCTCGATGCAGGCCGATATCGGTCAGCCGGATCGCCACCAGGTGATCGTGCCGCGTAAAGGCATCCTGGAGCTGGCCCGCCTGCTGACCGAGCCGGACGGCAACGTCAGTATCGTGCTGGGCCAGCACCACATTCGCGCCACCACTGGCGAGTTCACCTTCACTTCGAAACTGGTGGACGGCAAATTCCCCGACTACGAGCGTGTGCTGCCAAAAGGTGGCGACAAGCTGGTACTGGGCGATCGCCAGGCACTGCGCGAAGCCTTCAGCCGCACTGCGATCCTCTCCAACGAGAAGTACCGTGGCATCCGCCTGCAACTGGCCAATGGTCAGCTGAAAATCCAGGCGAACAACCCGGAGCAGGAAGAGGCGGAGGAAGAAGTGGGTGTGGAATACACCGGCGGCTCTCTGGAAATCGGCTTCAACGTCAGTTACCTGCTCGACGTGTTGGGCGTGATGACCACCGAGCAAGTACGTCTGATCCTGTCTGACTCCAACAGCAGCGCACTGGTGCAGGAGTCCGATAACGACGATTCGGCTTACGTTGTCATGCCGATGCGTCTGTAATCCTGGCCACTAGATGTCCTTAAGTCGCGTCTCGGTCACCGCGGTGCGCAATCTGCACCCGGTGACCTTCTCCCCTTCCCCCCGCATCAATATCCTTTACGGCGCCAACGGCAGCGGCAAAACCAGCGTCCTGGAAGCCGTGCACCTGCTCGGGCTTGCCCGTTCGTTTCGCAGCACCCGCCTGTTACCGGTCATCCAGTACGATCAACTGGCGTGCACGGTGTTTGGGCAGGTGGAGCTGGCCGAAGGCGGCCACAGCGCCCTGGGGATATCACGGGACCGGCAAGGTGAGTTCCAGATTCGCATCGATGGGCAGAACGCGCGCAGCGCTGCGCAGTTGGCCGAGATCCTGCCGTTGCAGTTGATCAACCCGGACAGCTTCCGCCTGCTGGAGGGCGCGCCGAAGATTCGTCGGCAATTTCTCGATTGGGGCGTGTTTCACGTAGAGCCGCGTTTCATGACCACTTGGCAGCGTCTGCAGAAGGCGCTGCGCCAGCGAAACTCTTGGCTGCGACATGGTACACTTGACGCCGTTTCGCAAGCGGTTTGGGACAGGGAACTGTGCCAGGCCAGCGCTGAAATCGATGAATACCGCCGCGCTTACATCAAAGCCTTGAAACCGGTCTTCGAGCAGACCTTGAGCGAACTGGTTGAGCTTGAGGGCCTGATGCTCAGCTATTACCGAGGCTGGGACAAGGACCGGGAACTGAGCACCGTACTGGCGGGCTCGCTGCAGCGAGACCAGCAGATGGGCCATACCCAGGCTGGACCACAACGCGCTGACTTGCGCCTCAGATTGGGCGCGCATAATGCCGCGGACATCTTGTCCCGGGGGCAGCAGAAGTTGGTGGTGTGTGCCTTGCGCATAGCCCAGGGGCATCTGGTCAGCCAGGCCCGTCGCGGTCAGTGTATTTATCTGGTGGATGACTTGCCGTCCGAGCTGGACGAAGCCCACCGTCGCGCGCTTTGCCGCTTGTTGGAAGACTTACGCTGCCAGGTGTTCATCACCTGTGTAGACCACGAATTATTGAGGGAAGGCTGGCAGACGGAAACGCCAGTCGCTCTGTTCCACGTGGAACAGGGCCGTATCACCCAGACCCACGACCATCGGGAGTGAAGGCATTGAGCGAAGAAAATACGTACGACTCAACGAGCATTAAAGTGCTGAAAGGCCTGGATGCCGTACGCAAACGTCCCGGTATGTACATTGGTGACACCGACGATGGCAGCGGTCTGCACCACATGGTGTTCGAGGTGGTCGACAACTCCATCGACGAAGCCCTCGCCGGCCACTGCGACGACATTAGCATCATCATCCACCCGGATGAGTCCATCACCGTTCGCGACAACGGCCGTGGCATCCCGGTAGACGTGCACAAAGAGGAAGGCGTTTCCGCCGCCGAGGTCATCATGACCGTCCTCCACGCCGGCGGTAAGTTCGACGATAACTCCTACAAGGTCTCCGGCGGTCTGCACGGTGTAGGTGTATCGGTGGTGAACGCGCTGTCCGAAGAACTGGTCCTGACCGTCCGCCGCAGCGGCAAGATCTGGGAACAGACTTACATTCACGGCGTGCCCCAGGCACCGATGGCTATCGTTGGCGACAGCGAAACCACCGGCACCCAGATTCACTTCAAGGCTTCCAGCGAAACCTTCAAGAACATCCACTTCAGCTGGGATATCCTGGCCAAGCGGATTCGTGAACTGTCCTTCCTCAACTCCGGTGTCGGCATCGTCCTAAAGGACGAGCGCAGCGGCAAGGAAGAGCTGTTCAAGTACGAAGGTGGCCTGCGCGCGTTCGTTGAGTACCTGAACACCAACAAGACGGCGGTCAACCAGGTGTTCCACTTCAACGTCCAGCGTGAAGACGGCATCGGCGTGGAAATCGCCCTGCAGTGGAACGACAGCTTCAACGAAAACCTGTTGTGCTTCACCAACAACATTCCGCAGCGCGACGGTGGTACTCACCTGGTGGGCTTCCGTTCGGCGCTGACCCGTAACCTGAACAACTACATCGAACAGGAAGGCCTGGCGAAGAAGCATAAGGTTGCCACTACCGGTGACGATGCCCGCGAAGGCCTGACCGCGATCATTTCGGTGAAAGTGCCGGATCCGAAGTTCAGCTCCCAGACCAAGGACAAGCTGGTCTCTTCCGAAGTGAAGACCGCGGTCGAACAGGAAATGGGCAAGTACTTCTCCGACTTCCTGTTGGAAAACCCGAACGAAGCCAAGCTGGTGGTCGGCAAGATGATCGACGCCGCCCGTGCCCGTGAAGCGGCGCGCAAGGCCCGTGAGATGACCCGCCGCAAAGGTGCGCTGGACATCGCCGGCCTGCCGGGCAAACTGGCCGACTGCCAGGAAAAGGACCCTGCCCTGTCCGAACTGTATCTGGTGGAAGGTGACTCTGCTGGCGGTTCCGCCAAGCAGGGTCGTAACCGTCGCACCCAGGCCATCCTGCCGCTCAAGGGCAAGATCCTCAACGTCGAGAAGGCGCGCTTCGACAAGATGATCTCCTCGCAGGAGGTCGGTACGCTGATCACCGCGCTGGGCTGTGGCATCGGCCGCGAAGAGTACAACATCGACAAGCTGCGCTATCACAACATCATCATCATGACCGATGCTGACGTCGACGGTTCGCACATCCGTACCCTGCTGCTGACGTTCTTCTTCCGTCAGTTGCCGGAGCTGATCGAGCGCGGCTACATCTACATCGCCCAACCGCCGCTGTACAAGGTCAAGAAAGGCAAGCAAGAGCAATACATCAAAGACGACGACGCCATGGAAGAGTACATGACGCAGTCGGCCCTGGAAGACGCGAGCCTGCACCTGAACGAAGATGCCCCAGGCATTTCCGGTGAAGCCCTTGAGCGCCTGGTCAACGACTTCCGCCTGGTGATGAAGACCCTCAAGCGCCTGTCGCGCCTGTACCCGCAGGAGCTGACCGAGCACTTCATCTACCTGCCAGCGGTTAGCATGGAACAGTTGTCCGATCACGCGGCGATGCAGGATTGGCTGGCTCAGTACGAAGTTCGCCTGCGCACCGTCGAAAAATCCGGCCTGGTCTACAAAGCCAGCCTGCGCGAAGACCGTGAGCGTAACGTCTGGCTGCCGGAGGTCGAACTGATCTCCCACGGCCTGTCGAACTACGTCACCTTCAACCGCGACTTCTTTGGCAGCAACGACTACAAGACCGTCGTATCCCTTGGCGCGCAACTGAGCACGCTGCTGGACGAAGGCGCCTACATCCAACGGGGCGAACGCAAGAAAGCCGTGACCGAGTTCAAGGAAGCCCTTGAATGGCTGATGGCCGAAAGCACCAAGCGCCACACCATCCAGCGATACAAAGGTCTGGGTGAAATGAACCCGGATCAGCTGTGGGAAACTACCATGGACCCAGGCTCGCGCCGGATGCTGAAAGTCACCATCGAAGACGCCATTGGCGCGGACCAGATCTTCAACACCCTGATGGGTGATGCGGTCGAGCCTCGTCGTGACTTCATCGAGAGCAATGCGTTGGCGGTGTCCAACCTGGATTTCTGATCCTTAAGCGCGCCTCACATCCAAAAAAGCCAACGCTCATGCGTTGGCTTTTTTTTACGCTCAAAAATCGATGCCCACTTTCAGACCCTGTGGTCGAAAATGGGGTAGCTCGGTAACACTTTGGAACAAAGCCTTCCTGCTCAATAGGTTAGGAACTGGACGAGAGCCGCGGATACCGGGGGCTTGCGGTTTTTTGGCGCAAAACTTGCGTGTTAAATAACTTACACATCGTTTTTTTAAATTTACAGAAAACGATGGGACGAGGCGGTACGAATAAATCCAAATACCAAGGGTAGTCTCAATGAGCGGTACGCAAACTTCCAATCATCTGGAGCAAGGGCTCAAGCCCCGTCATGTGACGATGCTATCCATCGCCGGCGTGATCGGCGCTGGCCTTTTCGTTGGCTCCGGCCACGCTATCGCAGCGGCGGGTCCGGCTGTGCTGCTGGCCTACGCCGCCGCGGGTGCCTTGGTGGTGCTGGTGATGCGGATGCTGGGCGAAATGGCAGTGGCGTCGCCGGACACCGGCTCCTTCTCGACTTATGCTGACCGTGCGATTGGGCATTGGGCCGGTTTCACCATCGGCTGGCTTTACTGGTGGTTCTGGGTCCTGGTCATTCCGCTGGAGGCTAACGCCGCCGCAACTATCCTGCACGCCTGGTTCCCGAACGTGGCAATCTGGGCCTTCACCCTGGTCATCACCCTGCTGCTGACGGTCACTAACCTGTTCAGCGTGAAGAATTACGGGGAGTTCGAATTCTGGTTCGCCTTGGTCAAGGTCGTGGCGATCATTGGTTTCATTGGCCTCGGCATCATGGCTATCTTCGGTTTGCTGCCTACCAGCCAGGTCAGTGGTGTTTCGCACCTGTTCGACACGCAAGGTTTCTTGCCGAACGGCATGGGCGCAGTGCTGGGCGCGATTCTGACCACTATGTTTTCGTTCATGGGCACTGAGATCGTGACCATCGCGGCGGCCGAATCGAAGAACCCTGGCCAGCAGATTTCCAAGGCAACCAACTCGGTGATCTGGCGGATTGGCTTGTTCTATCTCGTCTCCATTTTCATCGTCGTAGCCCTGGTGCCGTGGAACGATCCGCTGCTGGCCAGCGTGGGTTCCTACCAGACGGTGCTGGAACGCATGGGCATCCCCAACGCCAAGCTGATCGTCGATATCGTGGTTCTGGTAGCGGTTACGAGTTGCCTGAATTCGGCGCTGTATACGGCTTCGCGGATGATGTTCTCGCTGGGCAAACGCGGTGATGCGCCAGCGGTTTCCCAGCGCACCAACAAGAGCGGCACGCCTTACTGGGCCGTGATGTTGTCGACCGGGGCGGCCTTCCTCGCGGTGTTCGCCAACTATGTGGCCCCGGCAGCGGTCTTCGAGTTCCTGTTGGCCAGCTCTGGCGCCATTGCGCTGCTGGTGTACCTGGTCATTGCGATTTCGCAGCTGCGTATGCGCAAACAGCGCATGGCTCGCGGTGAAAAAATCGCCTTCAGCATGTGGCTGTTCCCCGGCCTGACCTATGCGGTGATTGTCTTCATCGTAGGGGCCCTGACCATCATGCTGTTCCAGGAAGCCCATCGTGTGGAGATCCTGGCGACGGGGCTGTTGAGTGTGTTGGTGGTGCTGTCCGGCGTGCTGATACAGCGTCGCCGGATCACAAAGACAGGCAGCTTGGTACAGACCATAGGGTGATCTCCATCTGTGGCGAGGGAGCTTGCTCCTGCTGGGCTGCGTAGCGGCCCCTTTTGATGAGTGCTGCGCACTCAAGCGGGAGCAAGCTCCCTCGCCACGGATGCAACCCTAACTCGCGACAGACGCCTCGCTTCCCGCCGCCACACTCTCCAACCGATACCCATACCCGTAGATCGTCAGCAGTTGCCAACCGCGATCCGCCGTCAGCCCGAGTTTGTTGCGCAGGCGATAAATGTGGGTGTCGAGCGGTCGGGACGAGGTCATTTCCTCGTGGGTCCAGAAACGTTCGTAGAAATACTCCCGGGACAGCGGCCGGCCCAGGTTGGCGAACAGGCATCGGGCCAGGCGATATTCCCGTTCGGTCAGGCTGATGGGAATGCCGGCGCGGGTGATGGTCAGTTCGGCGTCGTCGAACGCCAGGTCGTTGAACACCAGCACGTCGCTGGCGGGCGCGCGTTGCAGGTTGTGGCGGCGCAGCACGGCGGTGACCCGGGCCTTGAGTTCGTTGGGCCTGAAGGGTTTGCTCACATAGTCGTCGGCACCGCCGTTGAGGGCCTGGACGATGTCATGCTCGCCATCGCGGCTGGTCAGCATGATGGCGGCCGGTGGCGAATCCATGTGCTCGCGGGTCCAGCGCAACAATGAAAGGCCGCTGATGTCCGGCAGTTGCCAGTCGAGGATCAACAGGTCGAAAGTTTCTCGGCGCAGTTGTCGCAACAGGTCCTCGCCTCGTTCAAAGCTGTGCAGGGTCCAGGCTTGCTCGCCCCTGCCGGGGATTTGTTGCAATGTCTGTTCTACCCGGCGCAGCTCGGCCGGTTCATCGTCCAGTATGGCGACACGCATGCAATGCGATTCCTTGATCTCGAGAGTAACGGACATCTTCAGGTGGCAATGAAAGGCAGCCAGCGGCTGATTTGTTGTCATTGACCTGTCGCTGGCTGCGACAATACCGGCTCGCGGCACAGAGGGAAAGGCAGCAGCGCGCCACCCATCGAGTCCGCTATAGTCGTGGGCTTTTCCGGCTGTGGGCTTGATGCAGGCCTGCGAAGAAATCCCCCAACCCTTGAATTCGGCCAGGATGCCTATGAGTAACCAGCGTCGCCGTGAAAGTCGTGAGCCAACCCAGGTCCAGCGGCTGTTTCGACAGTTGGTGCGAGAGTGGTTGTGGATAAGTCTGCTGCTGTTGCCGCTGACAGCCTTGTTGTCGTTGAGTAGCCAATCAACAGGCAACCGTTCAGGTGCTGCGCTGGTGTCGGTGTGTCTGGTGGCCTGTGTATTGGGTTTGCTGCTGTTGCGCCCGCGCCTGGCCCTGTGGACGACGGTGGGTGGCATGAGCCTGGCCTTGTTGATCAGCGCCGTGCTGGGCGCGCGAGGTTGGTGGTGGTCGCCCATGGCCAGTGTGCTGGGGATTATGTTCGGCTACCTGATCTGGAATTGGCGACGCCTGAGCGTAGTGCTGGCTTATTTTGGCTGGGAGCTGGCCCGCCTGGACGCGGAGCCCAAGGTCTTTCCGGAACGTCGTCGTGCTTCCTACACCGGTAGCGACCGTTTGCAGGGCCAGATCATGGCCCTGGAGCAAGCCATGAGCCGAACCCGCGACACTCGGCGCTTCATTGCCGATGGCCTGGAATACCTGCCCGTGGCGACCATGATCAGCGATCCCCAAGGCAAGCTGTTGCTCGGTAATCGCAAGGCGCGCGAGCTGTTCGGCCATGGACTGGCGGGCGGCGATGTGCTGGAGCATCTCGGGCAATTGGGCTATCCAGGGTTGGAGCATGGGGCGCATCACCGGTTATCCACATTGCCCTTGGTGGAGTTTCGCGACATTCGCGAGCGCAGCTTGCGCCTGGAACGGGCGGCGCTGTTGCCGGTTGATGGCGATGCGCCGATTGGCTGGTTATTGAGCCTCACTGACCTGAGCGCCGAACGTGAAGCGGAAGAACAGCGCAGCGTCATGCTGCGTTTCCTCTCCCATGATTTGCGCGCCCCGCACTCGGCGATCCTTGCGCTGCTCGATGTGCAGCGGCACCAGACTGGTGGGGATAATCCGCTGTTCGACCAGATCGAGCGCCAGGTGCGTCGCGCCCTGGACCTGACCGAAGGCTTCGTGCAATTGGCCAAGGCCGAATCCGAGGCGTATCAATTCCAGCCGACGTTGTTCGCCATGTTGGTCCTGGACGTGTTCGACCAGGCACTGCCCATCGCCCAGGCAAAGCGTATCCAGTTGGTCCATGAAATAGAGGATGAAGAGGCGATGGTGAGGGCGGATCAATCGTTGCTGACCCGTGCTCTGTTCAATCTGCTGGAAAATGCCATCAAGTACAGCTCGCCAGACTCCTGCATTTCGCTGCAGGTTCATTGCACGTCGGGCTGGTTGATCTGCAATGTCGCTGACCAAGGCAAGGGCATCGGCGCCGAAGAGTTACCCGAGCTGTTCAGTCAGTACCGACGGTTTTCATCGGCCCAAGGGGTCGATGGAATTGGCTTGGGGCTGTCGATGGTCAAGGCCGTGGTTGACCATCACGAGGGGAAAATCGAGTGCCATAGCGTGGTAGGTAAAGGCACTACATTTAGCCTGAAATTCCCGTTGCTGGAAGAGTAAAAATTACAGCGTTCGGCGGCTCCTACCAATACGTGTAGAGGCCACCGAAGACTGTGAATTTTTGGTGCTATAAAAACTTATGCACCTAGGAATGGCTTTTATGTGTTTAAGAAATATGTATTAAAAACATATACCTACAGCGTAAAAGCAACGGATTTCGAAAAAACGGTGCACAGGTTATCCACAGATGTCAGACAGCGATCTGATCGGTGCTGGCCGGAGTGGCCGGCGCCGGTGGCAGCGAACCCATTTCCCGTTGTGTCTGTTCATTCCAGGCCTGGACACGATCGTTAAGCTCGGCAATGGCGCGGGGCCCGCTGCCTTCGGCATACATTGGCGCGCCGATCACCACGGTGATGACCCCTGGCGTGCGGATCCAGCCCGCCTTGGGCCAGAATTTGCCGGCATTGTGTGCAATTGGCAGCACAGGTAGGTCGGCGTTCACGGCCAATGCGGTACCGCCCCGGGAAAACTTGCCGACCGTTCCGTAAGGAACACGAGTGCCCTCGGGAAAGATCAACACCCAGACATTGTCCTTGAGCAACTCGTCACCCTTCTTCGCCACATGCTTGAGCGCAGCCTTGGGGTTGTCGCGATCGATGGCGATCGGACGCAGCATCGCCATGGCCCAGCCGAAGAACGGCACGAACAGCAGCTCACGCTTGAGCACTTGGCTCAACGGCTCGAAATAGGCCGAGAGAAAGAATGTCTCCCAGGTGCTCTGGTGGTTGGACTGGATCACGCAGGGCCGGTCCGGCACGTTCTCGGCGCCCTTCACTTCATAGCTGATGCCCAGGAACACCTTGCTCAGCCACAGTGCGCAACGGCACCAGTACACATTGATGAAGCGGTAGCGCGCCTTGAATGACATGAACGGCGCGATAAAAAAACTCAGGGTGCACCACAGCAAGGAGCTGGTGCCCAGCAGCAGGTAAAAGAGAAAGGTTCTGATGGCCTGCAATATCGACATAGCGGCGTTTACCGTTGCGGGCAATGCCCGCCTGTTCAAGCGCTTCCCGAACAATCCTTGATCAGGATGTCTTGGGAGCTCTAATTGTGGATAAGTTCAGCGGCAATGGCCGCCAGGTCGTCAAAAATCAAGGTGCCCACCGGAAGAGTCTTGCCCAGGGTCTTTTCGCCTTTCCCGGTCTTAACCAAAACTGGCTGACAGTCGACGGCCTTGGCTGCCTCCAGGTCACCGAGGCTGTCGCCGACGAACCACACACCCGCCAGCGGCACAGCATAATGCCCGGCGATGGCCTTCAACATGCCCGGCTTGGGTTTGCGGCAATCGCAACCGTCATCCGGCCCATGTGGGCAATAAACGATCAGCCCGACTTCCCCGCCCTGTTCGGCCACCAATTCGCGCAAGCGCTCATGCATGGCCTCGAGCACGGCAAGGTCATAATAACCGCGGGCAATGCCCGACTGGTTGGTGGCGACTGCCACCGTCCAGCCGGCCTTGCTCAACTGCGCGATGGCTTCGATCGAACCGGCCAGTGGCAACCACTCCTCCACCGATTTGATATATGCGTCGGAGTCGTGATTGATCACGCCATCCCGATCGAGAATCAGCAGTTTCAACAGCAACTCCTCAACCCAGCACGGAAATATCGGCAATATTGAGGAACAGGCTGCGCAGACGTGCCAGCAACGCATAGCGATTCTTGCGCACGTCTTCGTTGTCCGCATTCACCATCACGGCTTCAAAGAACGCATCGACAGGCTCGCGCAGTGCCGCCAAGCGGGCCAGTGCTTCGGCATACTCGCGTTTCTCCATGAGCGGTTGTACCGACGCATACGCCTGTTGAATTGCCGAGTGGAGCGAAAACTCCGCGGCATTATCAAAGTAGCGTGCTTCAACGGCCTTGACCGAAGGTTCGGCCTTGCTCAGCAGGTTCGACACTCGTTTGTTCACCGCCGCCAGTGCTGCGGCTTCCGGCAATTTGCGGAACGCCTGCACCGCCTGTACGCGCTGGTCGAAGTCCAGGGCCGAACCCGGTTTCAGGGCACGCACCGACAGGTAGGTCGCGACCTCGACGCCTTCATCTTCATAACGCGCACGCAGGCGGTCAAAGATGAATTCCAGCACCGCCTCGGCCAGGCCGACAGCCTTGACCTTGCTACCGAACGCGTTGACGGCGAAGGCCACGGCGTCGTTCAGGTCCAGGTCCAGTTGCTTGTCGATCAGGATCCGCAGCACGCCCAGGGCCGCGCGACGCAGAGCGTACGGGTCCTTGCTGCCGGTGGGCAGCATGCCGATGCCGAAGATGCCGACCAGGGTGTCGAGCTTGTCGGCGATGGCCACGGCCGCACCGGTCAGGGTGGTCGGCAATTCAGCGCCGGCACCGCGCGGCATGTACTGCTCGTTCAGCGCCAGGGCCACGTCTTGTGGCTCGCCATCGTTGAGGGCGTAGTAGTAACCGGCGACGCCTTGCATCTCCGGGAACTCACCGACCATCTCGGTGGACAGGTCGCATTTGGACAGGATGCCGGCACGGGCCGCGCGCTGGGCGTCGCCGCCGATGCGTGGGGCGATGTACGCCGCCAGTTTCGATACGCGCTCGGCCTTGTCGTAGACGCTGCCGAGTTTTTCCTGGAACACCACGTTGCGCAGGCGCTCGTTGAAGCTTTCCAGGGGCTGTTTCTTGTCCTGCTTGAAGAAGAACTCGGCATCGGTCAGGCGCGGGCGAACGACTTTTTCGTTACCGGCGATGATCTGCTGCGGGTCCTTGCTTTCGATGTTGGCGACCGTGATGAAGCGCGGCAGCAACTTGCCTTCGGCGTCCAGCAGGCAGAAGTACTTCTGGTTGTCCTGCATGGTGGTGATCAGCGCTTCCTGGGGCACTTCGAGGAAACGTTCCTCGAACGAGCACACCAGCGGCACTGGCCATTCCACCAACGCGGTCACTTCATCCAGCAGGTTGGCAGGCACGATGGCGGTGCCTTCCTGCAGGGTCGCCAGCTCCTCGGTGCGCTTGCTGATCAGCTCGCGACGCTCGTTGGCGTCGGCCAGCACGTAGGCGGCACGCAGGTCGGCCAGGTAGTTGGCCGGCGAGGTGATGCGCACGCTCTGCGGATGATGGAAGCGGTGGCCGCGGGAATCGCGACCGGCCTTCTGGGCCAGGATCGTGCAGTCGATGACCTGGTCACCGAGCAGCATCACCAGCCATTGGGTCGGACGCACGAACTCTTCCTTGCGCGCAGCCCAGCGCATGCGCTTGGGAATCGGCAAGTCATTGAGGGAGTCTTCGACGATGGTCGGCAACAGGCTGGCGGTCGGCTTGCCCTTGATGTTCTGGCTGTAGCGCAGCTTGGGGCCGCTCTGATCGATTTCGCTCAGGTCCACGCCGCACTTCTTGGCGAAGCCCAGGGCGGCCTGGGTCGGGTTGCCATCGGCATCGAACGCGGCCTGGCGTGGCGGGCCGTCGAGGTTGATGCTGCGGTCCGGCTGCTGGGTCGCCAGGGCGGTGATCAGCACGGCCAGGCGACGTGGTGCGGCGTAGACGTGCTTGGCTTCGTAGTTCAGGCCAGCGGCTTGCAGGCCTTTGTCGATACCGGCCAGGAACGCATCGGCCAGGGTGTTCAGGGCTTTGGGTGGCAGTTCTTCGGTGCCCAGTTCAACCAGAAAATCTTGAGCACTCATTGTGCAGCCTCCAGCTTAGCCAACACTTCATCACGCAGGTCCGGGGTTGCCATCGGGAAGCCCAGCTTGGCACGGGCCAGCAGATAGGCTTGCGCAACGGAACGCGCCAGGGTGCGCACACGCAGGATGTATTGCTGGCGCGCGGTCACGGAAATCGCCCGGCGTGCGTCCAGCAGGTTGAAGGTATGGGACGCCTTCAACACCATTTCGTAGCTCGGCAACGGCAGCGGCTGGTCCAGCTCGATCAGGCGCTTGGCTTCGCTTTCATAGAAATCGAACAGCTCGAACAGCTTGTCGACGTTGGCGTGTTCGAAGTTGTAGGTCGACTGCTCCACTTCGTTCTGGTGGAACACATCGCCATAGGTCACTTTGCCGAACGGGCCGTCGGCCCACACCAGGTCGTAGACCGAATCCACGCCTTGCAGGTACATGGCCAGGCGTTCCAGGCCATAGGTGATTTCGCCGGTCACCGGGTAGCACTCGATGCCACCGGCCTGCTGGAAGTAAGTGAACTGAGTCACTTCCATGCCGTTGAGCCAGACTTCCCAGCCCAGGCCCCAGGCGCCCAGGGTTGGCGATTCCCAGTTGTCTTCGACGAAACGAATGTCGTGCACCAGTGGGTCGAGACCGACGTGCTTGAGCGAGCCCAGGTAAAGCTCCTGGAAGTTTTCCGGGTTCGGCTTCAGAACCACCTGGAACTGGTAGTAGTGCTGCAGACGGTTCGGGTTTTCGCCGTAGCGGCCGTCAGTCGGGCGGCGGCTGGGCTGCACATAAGCGGCGTTCCAGGTTTCCGGGCCGATGGCACGCAGAAACGTGGCAGTGTGGAAAGTGCCGGCGCCTACTTCCATATCGTAGGGCTGAAGTACCACGCAACCTTGCTCGGCCCAGTATTGCTGGAGGGCGAGGATCAAGTCTTGGAAGGTACGCACGGCTGGCGTAGGCTGGCTCACGAAATTCACCTGTTTCTTGGGCTGCGATTTAAAGAGCGGGAGTATACCCGATTCGTTCGTGCGCACGCCCCCTGGAGCCTTATGCCACGCTGCTTTTGGTGTTCCGAAGATCCGTTGTACATGGCTTATCACGATCAGGAGTGGGGCACGCCGCTGCGCGATGCGCAGGGTTTGTTCGAGTTGCTTTTGCTCGAAGGGTTCCAGGCCGGGCTGTCCTGGATCACCGTTTTGCGCAAACGCGAGCGCTACCGGGAAGTGCTGTACGGCTTCGATGTGCAGCGGGTGGCGCAGATGAGCGATGCGGAAATCGACGACCTGATGCTCGACCCCGGCATCATCCGCAACCGCCTCAAGCTCAAGGCCGCCCGGCGCAATGCCCAGGCCTGGCTGGCCCTGGAAGACCCGGTGGCGTTCCTCTGGTCGTTCGTCGGTGACAAACCCATCATCAACCATTTCAAGGACCGTACCGAAGTGCCGGCCATCACGCCCGAGGCGCTGGCGATGAGCAAAGGCCTGAAAAAAGCCGGCTTCACCTTCGTCGGCCCGACCATTTGCTACGCCTTGATGCAGGCCTCGGGGATGGTCATGGACCACACCCAGGACTGCGACCGCTACGCCGAGCTGGCAAACGGTGGTTAGAATAGCCGGCTCGCAACACGGCCCATACATTCAGGAGTGACCTGTGGATAAGTTGAAAGGCGCCTTGCTGGTCGGCGCTCTGCGGTTGTTTGCGCTGCTGCCTTGGCGCGCGGTGCAAGCGGTGGGTTCGGCCATTGGCTGGCTCATGTGGAAGCTGCCCAACCGCTCCCGCGACGTGGTGCGGATCAACCTCGCCAAATGTTTTCCCGAGATGGACCCGGCCGAGCGCGAACGCCTGGTGGGCCAAAGCCTCAAGGACATCGGCAAATCCCTGACCGAAAGCGCCTGTGCCTGGATCTGGCCGGCCCAGCGCTCCATCGAACTGGTGCGTGAAGTCGAAGGCCTGGAAGTATTGAAAGAAGCGCTGGCCTCCGGCAAAGGCGTGGTGGGCATCACCAGCCACCTGGGCAACTGGGAGGTGCTCAACCACTTCTATTGCAGCCAGTGCAAACCGATCATTTTCTATCGCCCGCCCAAGCTCAAGGCGGTGGATGAATTGCTGCAAAAACAACGCGTGCAACTGGGCAACAAAGTCGCCGCATCGACCAAGGAAGGCATCCTCAGCGTCATCAAGGAAGTGCGCAAAGGCGGCCAGGTGGGCATCCCCGCCGACCCGGAACCGGCCGAATCCGCCGGCATCTTCGTGCCCTTTTTCGCCACCCAGGCCCTGACCAGCAAGTTCGTACCGAACATGCTCGCCGGCGGCAAGGCAGTCGGCGTCTTCCTCCATGCCCTGCGCCTGCCGGACGGCTCTGGCTACAAAGTCATCCTCGAAGCCGCCCCGGACGCGATGTACAGCACCGACACCGAAACCGCCTGCGCCGCCATGAGCCAAGTGGTGGAACGCTACGTGCGGGCCTACCCGAGCCAGTACATGTGGAGCATGAAACGCTTCAAGAAACGCCCGCCGGGTGAGGCGCGGTGGTACTGAACGCCGGGAATCAATTCTGCAAGGGCTCCTAATTGTGGCGAGGGGATTTATCCCCGTTGGGTTGCGCAGCAACCCCCCTATTCCTCGCAGCGCCACAATCCACAGGCGAGCGCTTCGCACTCGAACGGGGATAAATCCCCTCGCCACAATAATTACCTGATCCAACTTCTGTGGCGAGGGAGCTTGCTCCCGCTGGGCTGCGCAGAACAGCCCCCTCCTAAAGCTTGGTCCCCCGCTGTCGATAACCCAATGTATCCGCCAATCATGGACCGATGAAATGGAACTCTCCCTGAACGCTGCCAATATCCCGCCCGCCAACACCAACCTCACCCGCTCCGACCAGAAGTTGGTGAGCAATCCTCCAGCGGACGCCGTAAAGCAGCTGGCAGAGGCCGGCCCAGCGGCTATCTACCACCCCAGTGAAGAAGCCCAGATCATGGTGGAGTCGCCAGTGGTCATCGAAACCTGGATCGGTCGCTCCCAATCGCCAGATTTCCCTCGATTTGCCGCGATCACCGAGAGCGCGAAAAACAGCCTGAAAAGCTCTTTCGAGACGTTCCAGACAACGCTATCGGCCACCCATCCGGATTTGGCCGGCAAGAAATACGGCTTCACCGTCGAGGCCGATGGCAAGCTCAAGGTGCTCAACACCGCCGGCCAGCTCAGCAGCTCGGACACCCAGCGGTTGAGCGATCTACTCAATGAATCCACTGATCTGAAAGCCGCCGCCGTGGCGTTCCGCGATGCTTCTATCGACATGGTGGACGCCGACTCGCCCTGGTCCGGCAGCTACCTGGGCCGCTACAACCTGACCAAGGAAAACTTCGCCAACACCATCGACCTGGCGCCGATGCTCAAGCGCCCCGGCTCGGTACCACCCCAGGAGTTTTCGGACGGGTTGTTCTTCAACCAGCTGGCATACAAAGGCGAACTCGCTACGCGAGAGACGGAAGCGGCGATGTTTGAACGGCGTGCTGCGCAGCGATTCAGCGCGCAGGCCTGAAAAGCTGGGTCGCGAATCCGTGGTGAGATCAGTCATTAATTCTGGCAAAGGATGAATTGTGGCGAGGGAGCTTGCTCCCGCTGGGCCGCGAAGCAGCCCCTCCCCTTTGACCAACCCCCCCTGTGGGAGATTCTATGTTGCAGGGGAACCCTGCAACCGTGAATTTGGTTGGTATTCGCTCTGATTTTTCATCAGGGCGAATGCTACCCGACACAACTTGCGGGCGAGGATAACCAAGGCCTGAGTTCTGGCCAGGCCTCGTGCCAAGAAGGCCTCATAGTAAGGTTTCCAGGCAGGAGACCGACAGGCCGCCATCGCGGCGTTGTGCGCCAGGCGTCGTAGCTCCCCGTCCCCTTTTTTGCTCAAGTGACGAGGACTGTGCTTCTTCCCTGAA
The DNA here is from genome assembly GCF_018325805.1 of Pseudomonas sp. St290. NCBI lineage: Bacteria > Pseudomonadati > Pseudomonadota > Gammaproteobacteria > Pseudomonadales > Pseudomonadaceae > Pseudomonas > Pseudomonas sp. St290. Next base: position 18,172 of record NZ_AP014703.1, read on the forward strand.
TCTTTTGGACGCAAATCCATCCCCAAGAAAGCAATGAATGCATCGCCACTGACAAAGTGACCGCGCATGAATGCGGTCGCCAAGCCAATGGCCGTCAGTTCACCAATCCCTTCGATGGCTTTGCAGCGGTTGATGTTTTCAGTGATCCCTGCCGCTTGGCTGGCCTCACGCATTAGTTTCTGAATGGCCTGATCGGACTCTTTGAAGACCTCCAACTGCCGGGCCAAGATGTCCTTCAGACACGGTTCGTTCGAAAAACTCAGCACGATACTGACGCGGGCCTTGATGAGTGCCGCACGTTTTCTAAGCAGGTTTTTTAACACTTTGTAGGCTTCTGGAGGTGGGCTCCAGATACGCAGCCTTGCTTGCTCGTTCGTTAGATACCGAGCCAGCAAACGCGCATCACAAGGATCAGTTTTAGCCCGCAGCCCAATACTTTCACGGTAATGGGCCACCCGATAAGGATCCACAACGTAAACATGAAACCCCATTCCATGGGCCAGCTCAGCTGTGTCCAGGTGATAAAAGCTGGTAGCTTCCAGCGCAATCGAGCTTTGGGCTGGTAGCGTTTTGAGCCACCGGCCAAGAGCTTCGCGGTGGTTGGCGATGGCTTGAGTGATTTTCAGGTCTTCGCGGTAAACGACGATTTCGGCCTTCGCTACATCGATACCAATAACCGTTGGTGAGTTAAGGATTGTCATGACGAATCCTCGGAGCTAGGGTTTAGGTGCTTGTCGGGGTCTACCTTTGCGCTGGCTTGCCTCTATCGTCGGTTTTACCGATGAATTCCTTATCGGCGCTTTAGGTAGAAAGGGCGGAACGAGAAGTCTCCCACGGTCCGTACTGGCTAGAGTCGGAATCGAGCTTTTAGTCCCGCCCACCCCTTCAAGTCTAAACATACAAGCGAGCTTGCTCGCGAAGAGGCCGGTACATTCACATCAATGTCGGCTGATGCCCTAAGCTTGCTTGTCTCCGAACCAGCCAAGGAAGCATCAATGGGCATTCACGGAAAAGACCGTCAGATCGATAACATCGAGCTCAACGTCAACGACATCGCCCGAAGCAAAGCCTTCTACGGAAGCGTATTCGGCTGGCGTTTCGTCGACTACGGCCCGACCTATACCGAGTTCAGCGACGGTCGCCTGGCCGGTGGCTTTACGACCGGTGAACCCGTGCGTCCGGGCGGCCCGTTGATCATCCTGTATGCGGATGACCTTGAGGGGACGCAACTCAGGCTCAAGGCCGCAGGGGCGATCATCAGCCGTGAAGTGTTCGCTTTCCCGGGTGGCCGACGTTTCCACTTTATCGATCCGGATGGCTATGAACTGGCGGTGTGGTCGGCTTCCTGACGGCTGATTGATCACAAAGAGGCGCAAAGCCTCAATCGTGTCCATGATTAAAGGCTTGCGATGTCGGCGACGTTGGGATGGCGAAGTCAGTCCAGAATCCGTTGGATGACCGTCCAGCCATATCGCACTTCCTCTGGTTCATTAATCAAGGAGTCACGCTCATGAACATCGACTTCACCGGACGGCACGTATTGGTCACAGGCTCCACCAGCGGTATCGGTTTCGCCACAGCCAAAGGCTTCCTCGAATCCGGCGCCAACGTGGTCATCAACGGTCGCAGCGAGAGCAGCGTGGAGGACGCGTTGCAGCGCTTGGGCGCCCTTGCTTCAAGGGCCGACGGCTTTGCTGGCGATCTCAGCAACGCGTCTGGCTGCCAAGCACTGATCGCCAAGTACCCACGCTTCGATATCGTCATCAACAACCTGGGTATTTTCAAACTGGAAGACTTTTTCGAGACGCCGGACAGCGAATGGCAGCGCTTCTTCGAAACCAACGTGATGTCGGGCGTACGTGTTTCCAGGGCCTACGCCCAGGGCATGGTCGAGCGCGGTTGGGGGCGGATTGTGTTTGTCTCGTCGGAATCCGGCGTGAACATTCCTGCCGACATGATCCACTACGGCTTCACCAAAACCGCCCAACTGTCCATCGCTCGCGGCCTGGCCAAGCGCCTCGCCGGCACGGGCGTGACGGTTAACTCGGTGCTGCCGGGGCCGACACTTTCCGAAGGCGTTGCCCAAATGCTCCAGGCAGACGTCGAGCGCACGGGGGAAAGTCTGGAAAAGGTCGCGGCGGATTTCGTCAATCAGCACCGTAGCACCTCGATCATCCAGCGTGCGGCGCGCGTCGAGGAAGTTGCCAACATGATCATCTATGCCAGCTCGGAACAGGCCTCCGCCACCACCGGAGCGGCGTTGCGTGTGGATGGTGGTGTGGTGGATAGCATCGTTTAGGATCTTATGACACGTTGCAAAAACGCCGCTTCCTCATGAGAGATAAGCGGCGTTTTTTCTATTTGAAGCAGCATGGGTTGATTCGACCGGCTTGGAGTGGTGAAGGAGGTGTTCAACCCACTCTGTTTTCCATCAGTCGATCCGAGCCGCCTTCGGCTACGCGGTTTTCGATGAGTCGGTCCGAGCCGCCTTCGGCTACGCGGTTTTCCATCAGTCGATCCGAGCCGCCTTCGGCTACGCGGTTTTCGATGAGTCGGTCCGAGCCGCCTTCGGCTACGCGGTTTTCCATCAGTCGATCCGAGCCGCCTTCGGCTACACGATTTTCGATCAGGCGATCAGAACCACCCTCAGCGAACGTAGGTTGAACAGAAGAAGTCGCGAACGCATTGCCGAGGGACAGTGCCAGAAGCGAGCCAACGAGAGTTTTGCTGAAAGTGTTCATGTCCTGATCCTTTTTATTCGTAGATGGAGTGAGTTAGACGGTGACGTGCAAACGGACGTCGACGTTGCCGCGGGTCGCGTTGGAGTACGGGCAAACCTGGTGAGCCGCGTCGACCAGCGCTTGAGCATCGGCTTGATCCAGACCCGGCAGGTTGATGTGCAGGTCGATGTCCAGACCGAAACCACCAGGGATCTGGCCGATGCCAACGTGTGCCGTGATTGAGGCGTCAGCGGGGATGCTGCGTTTGCTCTGGCTGGCGACGAACTTCAATGCGCCGATGAAGCAAGCCGAGTAGCCGGCGGCAAACAACTGCTCAGGGTTGGTGGCTTCACCACCAGCGCCGCCCAAGGCTTTGGGAGTGGCCAGTTTCACGTCGAGAATCTTGTCGCTGGAAACAGCACGGCCATCACGGCCACCGGTGGAGGTTGCGACTGCGGTATAGAGAACGTTCATGGTGTTTCCTCTCTTGCTGATTGGTTTGATCGAATGTCGGGTTTGGTTTGCGCTAAATGTTTGTGCGCTAACCAGTTGCGATAAAATTAACGAACAAATAGTTTGCGCGCAAGATAAATTTTTGAAAATTTTCCGACTTTTAATTAACCAATTGATCTGAAAGGAAATTAATTTTCTCGTCGCAGTACCGCCAACCTGTTTGGGTCGCAAGTGAGCCAGGACGAAGGAGGTGTTTGGGGGATCAACAGGGCCCGCGCAATAGCTGGTCTTCGAAGAGAGGGGAATCCACAAGCAGAATCATGGGATTTTCAATCGTTCCCGCGCTCCTGCGTGGGAATGCCGCCGGGGACGCTCCGCGTTCCGCTTCTGGAACATGACGCGGAGCGTGGGGACGATCAACTCCCGACTAACGATGCAAAGCCAACCTGACTAAGCCACAGCCACTCGATTGCGCCCCAACGCCTTCGCTCGATACAGCGCTTTATCCGCATCGTTCATCAAGCTGTGGAGATCCTTATTACAGGCCTCCGTCGATGCAACGCCGAGGCTGGCTGATATGCAGTGCACAGGCTCGATCACCAAGGCTGCGAGCGTATCGATAAGCCGCTCTGCAATCTGGGTGGCGACTTCGATGGAGGTGTTGGGCAGCAGAATGGCGAATTCTTCCCCACCTAGCCGGCCATGGATGTCCGTTGTGCGAAACGACGAGCTGATGACCTCCCCCATTTGGCGCAAAACCTGATCCCCGACCTGATGGCCGTAGGTGTCGTTGATGTGCTTGAAGTGATCCATATCCAACATGACCGCGCACAACCCTTGCCGCTTGGCCTTACATTCGTTGTAAAGCCGCTGGGCATGCTCGAAAAATGCTCGCCGACTCTTCAAGCCAGTCAGCTCATCGGTTTGAGCGGCGCGGGTTGAAATGCTGTTCGCCTGTTCCATTTCACGGGTGAGTCGGAAGGCGGTTTCCAGTGCCTGGGACATTTTGTGCGTGGCGCGGGCAGCGAATGCCGCGAACACCAGGATCGAGAGGGCCATGCCGACTTGGATCGGGGATGGTTGAAACAGCAGCCAGGCGGTGCATGGCAACAGCACCAGGCCGATGGAGACCAGTGTCATATCACGGTAGGCCGAGTAGCACGACACCGCGCTGACAGACATCCCGACAGCAAAGAGCATGACCAGTGCCTGCGTCAAAAGATCGTCTGCCGGCATGACAGCCAATGCGCCTCCGCCCCAGATGCTGGCGGACGACACCAGCGTGATCCAGTACTTGCGCTCCCAACGTTGAGGCGTGCGCTGACTTTCGTCGCTGCGGAAATAGGCCACAAATAGCGCGATACGCAACAGCGTCGAAGCGGTCAGGATGGCCAGCCACCAAAGAATGACGCTGTGCTCAAACCGATCCCAGCACAGCCAGCTCAGCATGATGGCTGCGAGGTAGCTACCGAAAACCGCAGAAACGGATTGGCGAAACAGTTGCTGCAAGCGGTCAGTTCGCACTTGCTCGGCTATTACAAAATCCTGGCCATTGCGCAATCTTGGGCCATCCATTTGAACCACCTGGTTATGACGCAACAAAAAAACGATTGTGGCACCCTGCCATTAGCGCAAACAACTGAATTACGCTCTTGGCTCCAACCAGGTTCCAATATCTCGATTAAAACTGAACCCAGTGGCGAGGGAGTCCCCGCCGCGTCTTCGACGCTGCGCTGTCGCGCAGTGAACTAGGCCCTGTGGCGAGGGGATTTATCCCCGCTGGGCTGCGCAGCAGCCCTAAAGCAGTGAACTCAATCTTTCTGGCACACCGAGTTGCCGGGTTTGGGGCCGCTGCGCAGCCCAGCGGGGATAAATCCCCTCGCCACAAAGGGAGGTGCTCGCCTAACTGAGATCACATTGTCGAACTGTGTTTAGCAGAAAATTTTATTCTTAAAATCAGCAGGTTGTGATTTGTTCCATGAGAGCTTGCTCCCGCTGGGATGCAAAGCAGCCTTAACCATTGCGCAGACAAACCGCATCTTCTGTTTTACAAGGAAGAGGCAATCAAGCTGGAATCAATCCCGCCAAAAGAAAAACCCGACGCTTTACGTCGGGTTTTTCGTGGGGTACGACTTTCGCTTGTCCTATCGCTTCTTCTTAGCGATAGAGGTCAGCGGCCCTTGGCAGACTGCTATCGGCCAAAAACGGCCACTCAAACGCAGCTTATTCCGACCCGCAAGTGAATCACGGGTGCAAAAGGGATGGAGCGCTATGTTGAATGAGCGAGAGCAAGCCCGACGTGCTCATTGTTTACGGGTTACTCGACTTGCGACAGCTTGGCGTCATCGCAACCGGCAGCACGGCACTCGCGCTCGACAGCCTTGAGTATGACGATACGCGCCTCGGTCTTCTCATTGGCACAGTCCAGGTAGAGCAGGCCATCGTTGGAACAGGCGCTGTCACGATTTTTGATCCACTGGATTTGAGCGGCTTTTACTTTTTTCTTTTGCTCCGGGTTCAGAGCACCCATCGTCTTCTTGTATTGCTCGTTGATTTCCTGATCCGACTGAACCATTTTCAGCGACGCGCAATAGGTTCTGTCATAGGCATTTCTAGGGTTATCGCAACTCATCGCAGATGCCGATGCTGATGCCATTGCCAGCAATGCCCCAACCAACAAAGACTTGATCACTTACTTCTCTCCCTGAATGCCCTCTATTGATTAGAGGTCGCGGCGGGGAATTTATCATGAGGGTTGTCGAACAATGAAGCGGATCCTACCGCCTTCATGTTTTCCATGGCCCATGATCGGCCGCGACTGCCTTGCGCTACAACTTTGACTTTCTCGACCAAAGATCGAGGTCGCTGCCGCACGCCGCAACGATGTAGTTCCCACACCAAGAAAATCCGAACGCCCTCACATGGTCCCTGTAGATCACCGTGCAATCCGCTTGATGACCCTCAATCAGCGCATTTTTGAAGGGTTTGCTCAGAATAAGGCTGTTCTCGGGCCAATCCGGGGAAACCAGCTCCAGCCCTTCCCCGGCGATGTTGCCGGTTGGCAAGCCACCGCCGTTTATGCCACACAGCGATATGACTTCATCGGCGATCACGCCAATGCCCTGGCAATGCAGCCCGAGCTCACTCAAGCCCGCATATTCTTCATAGTCGCGCTCAATTTTTTCGCCTGTGTCGCAGTGCACAACACTCCGGCCCGAGCTTGAGACGACCAGCAAGTAGGGACCTTTTTGCGAAAACCCTACCGATAGCAGCCCGCCGACGGCTATCGAGGCAATATGACTCCAGCCCTCGGGATTCTCATCGACAGGGATCTGGTCGATGAGTCGTATCAAGCGCTTTCGATTGTTTTCGCGTAATGAATTCATGAGTGCATTCGGATAAAAAGGTTTTGCAGCATCCCCAAACATCCCCAAGCCGGTCAAACATTCGTGGCGAGGGAGCTTGCTCCCGCTGGCTGCAAAGCAGCCCCACCCACTTCAAACCTCAACCGTAAACCCGTCTAGCCCCAATTTACGGGCCAAAACCAAGCCCTGTTTATCCTCCTCACCACTCCCCGTCCGCCAGGCTACCTAACCTTGCGCCATTGCCTACAACTACGCCAGAATCCGCCCGCTTGTGCGCCTTGCCCCCGGGTTCTATCGTTTTCCTGCCACTGCCCATCAGTGGTCGGGTTTAGTAGCCCGAGGTATTTAGTAAGGTGCAAAGCTCTATCAGTCAGGTATTTCCATGCCTGTATTTGATGGCGGCTGTGCGCAGGGCGCCCTCGGGCGCGCCGGCTTTGCTGAGTCCCCGGTCTACTAACCTGCGTACAGCTGCCACCCCTTGTTTAGTAGCTGGAGGGTTGCGGCTTCACCTACAGGACTTAGCACATGATCAAACCTACGCCGAATCCGCCAGAGGCGGACCAAGCTTCCCTGCGAACCAAATCCAAAGCGAAGAAACACGACGAAGCCACCAATCGCGTCTTGGATTACTACCTCCTACCAAAATCGGAAAAGTCCGAAGATGCGTCCCAACCGGGCCAGCTCTTCACCGTCGCAAAAAACGCCGATAACGAATCCCTCCTCGCCAACCTCAGCGAAACCCTGGCGGCAGCCGACGCGATGGTCAGCAACCTGGCCTTTGACCTGGAAGGTCCCCGTCGTCACATCGCCCTTGGTGTCCAGCAACTGATTGAACTGAGTTCATTGTTGGCGAATCGGGTGTTGGATAACGTTGATCCGCGATAGCAGATAAACATCCTTCCCAAAAGCAACCCGACATCTAGTGTTGGGTTTGCTTTATTAATGCTTTAGAAACACGCAAGTCCGCAGAGATTTCTCTCAAGCAGGCCTCGGAAGGTAGGCACGAGAGTCAACCCTCATGCGTTGGGATAGGTATTGCGGCGGGACAATCACTAGGTCAATTAAATTTGATGGATGTCCGTGAGCTTGCAGATCTTTGCGGGACGCGCATATTTCCGAGCAAAAAAAACGGGCCTGCATTCCCACGCAGTCCCGTTTTTTTCACCATCTGATCAGCTCAAAACGCCGGCAAAACCGCCCCTTTGTATTTCTCCAGAATAAAAGCCTTCACTTCCGGCGTATGCAGCGCCGCCACCAGCTTCTTCATCGCTTCACTGTCCTTGTCATCCTCACGAGCCACCAGGATATTCACATAAGGCGAGTCGCTACCTTCAATCACCAGCGCGTCCTTGGAAGGATCAAGCTTGGCTTCCAACGCATAGTTGGTGTTGATCAACGCCAGATCCACCTGAGTCAGCACCCGCGGAATGGTCGCTGCTTCCAGCTCACGGAATTTCAGATCCTTCGGGTTCTCGGTGATGTCCTTGGTGGTGGACAGGATGTTGTTCGAATCCTTCAACTTGATCACCCCAGCCTTCGCCAGCAGCAACAGCGCACGGCCGCCGTTGGTGGCGTCGTTCGGGATGACCACGTTGGCGCCGCCCGGCAGTTCGGTAAGGGACTTGTACTTGCTGGAGTACGCGCCCAGGGGTTCCAGGTGCACACCGGCCACGCTTACCAGGTGCGTGCCCTTGGCCTTGTTGAACTCATCCAGGTACGGCTGGTGCTGGAAGAAGTTGGCGTCCAGGCGTTTTTCCGCGACTTGTACGTTCGGCTGGATGTAGTCGGTGAAGACTTTGACCTTGAGGTCCACGCCTTCTTTGGCCAGGGCCGGTTTGACGAATTCGAGGATTTCCGCGTGCGGCACCGGGGTGGCGGCGACGGTCAGGGTGTCGGCGGCGTGGGCGGAAAACGCTGCGGCGGCAGCGAAGGCAACCAATAGTTTCTTCATTCAGCTAACTCCTTTTGAAGCGCCTGCTCTCGGCGCCTGCCAGCGAATGGCCGGCTCATGGTTTATTGGCCGCGAGGCCTTATTTTCTAGAAAAATGCACAACCAGTTTGTCGCCCACGGTTTGCAGGACCTGAACCAGCACCAGCAGCAACACCACCGTGACCACCATCACATCGGTCTGGAAACGCTGGTAACCAAAACGGATCGCCAGGTCGCCCAAACCACCGGCACCGACTACACCGGCCATGGCCGTGTAGGACACCAGCGTAATCGCTGTCACCGTAATCGCTGCAAAAATGCCTGGGCGGGCTTCCGGCAGCAAGGCGTTGACGATGATCTGCCGGGTGGTCGCGCCCATGGCCTGGGTCGCTTCGATGATGCCGCGATCGACTTCGCGCAAGGCGGTTTCCACCAACCGCGCAAAGAACGGTGTCGCGCCGACCACCAGCGGCGGGATCGCGCCGGCCACGCCCAGGGAGGTGCCGGTGATCAATACCGTGAACGGGATCATCACGATCAACAGGATGATGAACGGCAGCGAACGCAGGATGTTGACGATGAGCGACAGCAGCGCATAAACGCCGCGGGCTTCGAGCAACTGGCGCGGGCTGCACAGGAACAGCAACACGCCCAGCGGCAGGCCGAGCAGCACGGTAAACAACAGCGAACCGAACAGCATCAGGAAGGTGTCGCCCGTCGCCAGCCAGATTTCCAGCCAGTCGATGTTGGAGAAGAACGAACTCAACAGTTCCATTAGCGCAGCACCTCCATGTGGACATCGGCCGCGGTGAAGCGGGCAAACGCCGCCTCCATGTCACCGCCGGTGATGGCGAGGGTCAGTTGCCCGTAGGGGGTGTCTTTGATGCGGTCGATGCGGCCGGCCAGGATGCTGTAGTCCACGCCGGTTTCCCGGGCGATGGTGCCGAGCAATGGCGCGTAGGTCGCGTCGCCCTGGAAGGTCAGACGCACGATGCGCCCGGGCACGTGGGCGAAATCGTCGCGCTGTTCGCTTTCGTCGATTTGCTCGTCTTCCTGGACGAAACGCTTGGTGGTCGGGTGCTTGGGGTGCAGGAACACCTCGGCCACCGGGCCTTGCTCGACGATCACGCCAGCGTCCATCACCGCTACTTGATCGCAGACGCGGCGGATCACGTCCATTTCATGGGTGATCAGCACGATGGTCAGCTTCAGCTCACGGTTGATTTCCGCCAGCAGTTGCAGCACCGAGGCGGTGGTCTGCGGGTCGAGGGCACTGGTGGCCTCGTCGCACAGCAAGATCTTCGGCTTGGTCGCCAGGGCGCGGGCGATGCCGACGCGCTGCTTCTGGCCGCCGGACAATTGCGCCGGGTACTTGCGGGCGTGGTCGGACAGCCCGACCCGCGCCAGCAACTCGGCCACTCGGCGGTCAATGTCGCTGCGGGACAGTTCGCCCGCGAGCGTCAGTGGCAGCGCGACGTTGTCGGCCACGGTCTTGGACGCCAGCAGGTTGAAGTGCTGGAAAATCATCCCGACCTGCTGCCGGAAACGCCGCAGGCCGCTGGCGTCCAGGGCGGTGACTTCTTCGCCGTCGACGATGATCTTGCCGCCTGTGGAATCTTCCAGGCGATTGATCAGGCGCAGCAGGGTACTTTTTCCCGCACCGGAATGGCCGATCAAGCCGAAGACCTGACCGTTCTCAATCGTCAGACTGGTCGGATGCAGGGCGGGGATATCCCTACCGGCGACCCGGTAGGTTTTATAAACGTTTTGAAACTCGATCACGTAGCGAACCTTGTGGGGCGCGTTGGAAAAGGGTCAGCGGTTAGCCGGGCGCGCATTTTAGCCTGTCCGTATAGAGGTTCTTAGCATTTATTTGCGATCGGACCTGTCATTTGGCAATAACGCGATCAAAGGCCATAAAAAAGGAACACAGCCAAACGGCATCGGTCACTCATTAAGCAACTCGAAAATGCCCAGGTACCGACCTGCGGTATCGAACTCAAGAGTCCTGGCCACGGCGGGGATCGCAAAGAGGAGTTATGCCTGATGAGTACCGAAAAGCCCACGGTCAACAAGAGCCAACTGGCCGGGACCGACACGCTGGATCGCGGCAACACCAACGCCAAGCTCGAGAGCCTGGAACGGTTTCGCTCCGACGCCACCGAACAAGCATTGCGCACCAATCAGGGCGTGAAGATCGCCGATAACCAGAACACCCTTCGCGTCGGCGCTCGCGGGCCTTCGCTGCTGGAAGACTTCATCATGCGTGAAAAAATCACGCACTTTGACCATGAGCGCATCCCGGAGCGCATCGTCCACGCTCGTGGTACCGGCGCCCATGGTTATTTTCAGACCTATGATGCGCACTCGGCCTTGACCAAAGCCGGTTTCCTACAAGATCCGAGTAAGAAAACCCCGGTGTTCGTGCGTTTTTCCACCGTGCAAGGGCCGCGGGGTTCCGGCGATACCGTGCGGGACGTGCGTGGCTTTGCGGTGAAGTTCTTTACCGACGAAGGCAACTTCGACCTGGTGGGCAACAACATGCCGGTGTTTTTCATCCAGGATGCGGTGAAGTTTCCAGACTTCGTCCACGCGGTGAAACCCGAACCGCACAATGAAATACCTACCGGCGGTTCGGCCCACGACACCTTCTGGGATTTCGTCTCGCTGGTGCCGGAATCGGCGCACATGGTGATCTGGGCGATGTCCGACCGGGCCATTCCGAAAAGCCTGCGCAGCATGCAGGGCTTTGGCGTGCACACCTTCCGCATGATCAACGCCGAAGGCAAAAGCAGCTTCGTCAAATTCCACTGGCGCCCTACAGTCGGCACCTGTTCATTGGTGTGGGACGAAGCCCAGAAACTGGCGGGTAAAGATACCGACTACCACCGTCGCGATCTCTGGGAATCGATCGAGATGGGCGACTACCCGGAATGGGAATTTGGTGTACAGATCGTTGCCGAGGAAGACGAGCACAAGTTCGATTTCGACCTGCTCGACCCGACCAAGATCATCCCTGAAGAACTGGTCCCCATCACGCCCCTGGGCAAGATGGTGCTGAACCGCAACCCGGACAACTTCTTCGCCGAAGTCGAGCAAGTTGCCTTCTGCCCCGGGCATATCGTGCCGGGCATCGACTTTTCCAACGACCCGTTGCTGCAGGGCCGGCTGTTTTCCTACACCGATACGCAAATCAGCCGACTCGGTGGGCCGAATTTTCATGAGCTGCCGATCAACCGGGCGATTACCCCGGTGCACAACGGCCAGCGTGACGGCATGCACCGCAGCACCATCGACAAGGGGCGCGCTTCCTACGAGCCGAACTCCATCGATGGCGGTTGGCCGAAAGAAACCCCGCCCGGCCCTGAGGACGGTGGCTTCGAAAGCTATCCAGAGCGCATCGACGCCTACAAGATCCGCCAACGCAGCGATTCGTTCGCCGACCATTTTTCCCAAGCGCGGTTGTTCTACAAGAGCATGAGCTCTCATGAGCAGGAGCACATCATCGCCGCCTACAGCTTCGAACTGGGCAAGGTGGAGCGGGAGTTCATCCGGGCGCGGCAGGTCAACGAAATCCTCGCCAACATCGATCTGGAACTGGCCGGACGGGTCGCGAAGAACCTCGGCTTGCCGGCACCCACCGCCGGCACCGTCGATGTACCGAAGCCTTCGCTGGAGCAGTCCCCGGCCTTGAGCCAGGCGAACCTGCTGTCCGGGGACATCAAGACCCGCAAGGTGGCGGTGCTGGTGGCCGACGGTGTCGATGGCGCGATCATCGATGCGCTCAAGCAAGCCCTGAAGGCTGAGGGCGCCCATGCCAAAGTACTTGGGCCGACTTCGGCGCCAGTGACTACGGCCGATGGGAAAAAGCTAGCGGTGGATGCGTCCATGGAAGGCTTGCCGTCGATTGCCTTTGACGCGGTGTTCGTACCGGGTGGCGCGGAGTCGATCAAGGCCTTGAGTCGCGACGGCGTGGCGTTGCATTACGTGCTGGAGGCCTACAAGCATCTGAAAGCCATTGGGCTTCATGGTGAGGCCCGGCAGTTGTTGGTGGAGTTGAAGCTGGAGGTGGATGCGGGGTTGATCGAAGACGCGGAGGCAAGCGGTTTTTCGCGGTTTTTTGCGGCGATTGCTCAGCATCGGGTTTGGGCGCGGGAGCCGAAGGCGAAGGCGGTTCCAGCTTGAGGGTTGTCTGAAAGAGATTGTTTGCTGGTAGGACGCTATCGCGAGCAGGCTCGCTCCCACATGGGGTTTTGTGATCGACACAAAATCACTGTGGGAGCGAGCCTGCTCGCGATGCTTTTTAAGGCTTACGCGGAGTTAGAACCATCTGCGCCGGCACGCTGCGCAAAATCTGCTTTTGCAACTTCAGGTCAAACCCAGGATCAAGTTTCTTGACCCGCTTGGTCAGCAATGTCGCCAACCACGGATAATCATCAGTACGCGGCGCCTGGATGCTGACCTCACACTGATAATTCACCACATCGGCGGCGATGGCATCCAGTTGCCGACGCATTTGCTGGATGTCGGCGAGGTTGAGCGCAACGGTGGTGCTGGGTGCGCTCGGATCGATCACTTTGGCGACCGGTTTGGCTTCGGCGGCCTGGAGGGCGGCCTCGGCTTTATCCAGCTCGGCCTTGCGGGCCTCGGCAATGGCGCTGTTGACCTCGCCGGTGAGCGCCGGGGCCTTGGGCATCAAGGCTCGGGCACGGCTCAGGGCCGTGGCGGCGGCGTTGACATCGCCTTTTTGCAGATCGATTTGGCTGCGACGCAAGTACGCCTCGGCCAGTTGCCGCTGGTAGGGTTCCAGCGACGGGTCTTCGGGCGACTGGGCTTGCAAGGCGGCCAACTGGTCTTCAGCGGTGGCCAGCTCATTGCTGGCCAGGCTTTGCTCGAGCTGCGCGATGGCCGGGCCCCGCGTATCGGGGGCCTGGGTGACCGGCGGTGTACTCTGGCAAGCGCCCAGCAGCAGGGAAAATGCGACAAGGAGCAGATAACGGGAGGCGAACGGCTTCATTCCTGCGACTCTCTATTTGCGCAAAAAGCGAGCAAGTCTACACCCCTCTACGAGGCAGGACAAAACTCAGCAGAAACAACGCAGCGGCGCTGACCACGATCGACGGGCCGGCCGGGGTGTCCTTGAACCACGACAACGCCAATCCACCGCACACCGCGAGCATGCCCAGCAGGCTCGCGCCCAGGGCCATTTGCTCCGGGGAGCGGGCGTGACGCTGTGCCGCAGCCGCCGGGATGATCAGCAATGAAGTGATCAGCAAGACACCGACGATCTTCATCGCCACCGCGATGACTACGGCAATCAGCAGCATCAGTGCCAGACGCAAACCCACCACCGGCAAGCCTTCGACGCGCGCCAGTTCCTCGTGCACGGTGACGGCCAGCAAGGGCCGCCAGAGCGCCACCAGCAACAACAGCACCGCCGCGCTGCCGCCGAGGATCCACGACAGGTCTGTCGGACTGATCGCCAACAGATCGCCGAACAGATAGGCCATCAGGTCAATTCGCACGTCATGCATGAAGCTTAGTACCACCAGCCCGAGGGACAGGGTGCTCGGCGCCAGAATGCCCAACAGTGTGTCGGACGCCAGCGGCTGGCGCTGTTGCAACGTCACCAACAACACCGCCAACAACAGGCAGCCAACGGTCACCGCCACCGCGGGGCTGACATCCAGCAGAAACCCCAGGGCCACGCCGAGCAACGCCGCGTGGGACAAGGTGTCGCCAAAATAAGCCATGCGCCGCCAGACCACGAACGAGCCCAAGGGGCCGGCCACCAGCGCCAGGGCCAGGCCTGCGAGCAGGGCGTACAACAGAAAATCAGCCATGCTTGCAGCCATCTCCATGAACATGATTGGAAGCAGAAGGGGCACTGACCACTGAACCATGCAGGTCGTGGGCGTGATCGTGGTGGTGGTGATAAATCGCCAGGCTTTGTGCGTTTTTTCCGAACAGCTCGACGAAGGCCGGATCGCCGCTGACCTGCTCGGGATGCCCGGAACAGCAGACATGGCGGTTGAGGCAGACCACCTGGTCGGTGGTGCTCATCACCAGGTGCAAATCGTGGGACACCATCAGCACGCCGCAGCCGTGGCGGTCGCGCAGGCGCGTGATCAGGCTGTACAGCTCGGCCTGCCCCGCTACATCGACACCTTGCACCGGTTCGTCGAGCACCAGCAGTTCAGGCTCGCGCAGCAGAGCGCGGGCCAGCAGCACGCGCTGCATTTCGCCACCGGAAACACTTTGTACCGGGCTGTCGATCACCTGTTCGGCGCCGACTTCGTTGAGGGCCGCCAAGGCCCGTGCGCGGTCCACGCCAGGCACCAGGCGCAGGAAGCGCAACACCGACAGCGGTAGCGTCGGGTCTACGTGGAGTTTTTGCGGCATGTAGCCGACCCGCAGCTTTGGCTTGCGCCAGACACTGCCGCTGTCGGGCTTGAGCAAACCGAGCACGGCGCGCACCAGCGTGGTCTTGCCGGCGCCGTTGGGGCCGATCAGGGTCACGATTTGCCCCGGCTCGACGCTCAGTTGGATGTTGTCCAGCACGCTCTGTCCGGCGAACGTCACGGCCACCTGCTCAAGGCGGATCAACGCATTGCTCATCAGGCCCCCTGGCAGCCGGAGCACAGACCGACCACTTCGACGGTCTGGGTATCGACCACGAAGCCGACTTCTTTGGCGCTGGCGATGATCGCATCGCTGATGGACTTCTGCTCCAGCTCGATGGCCGCATGGCATTCGCGGCAGATCAGGAACTGGCCTTGGTGGGCGTGCTCCGGATGGTTGCAGCCGACGAAGGCGTTCAGCGACGAAATGCGATGTACCAGGCCGTTTTCCAGGAGGAAATCCAGTGCCCGATAGACCGTCGGCGGCGCGGCGCGGCGGCCGTCCTGCTCGCTGAGCACGGCGAGGATGTCGTAGGCGCCCAGCGGCTTGTGGCTCTGCCAGACCAATTCCAACACGCGCCGACGCAAGGCGGTCAGGCGCAACCCCTGGCGCGCGCAGATGGCATCGGCCTCGGACAGCGCGCTGTGCACGCAGTGGGAGTGATCGTGGGGACGACTGGCAAGGGGTGTAATAGGCATGGGCAGCGACGAGTTTAGTGAGAGACGTTATTATGTTACCCGTTCTCGCCTCTACGAGTGGTCATCGTGTCCCGATTTTTTTCGCTCTTTGTCGTTTTTGTCGCAAGTTTTCTACTGATTGGCCCGGCCCAGGCCGACGTCAAGGTGCTCACCAGCATCAAGCCGTTACAGCTGATTGCCGCTGCGGTACAGGACGGCGTGGCGGTTCCGGAAGTGTTGCTGCCTCCCGGTGCTTCGCCGCATCACTATGCCTTGCGGCCATCCGACGTACGGAAGGTGCAGTCAGTGGACTTGCTGTACTGGATTGGGCCCGACATGGAAGGTTTCCTGCCGCGAGTGTTGAACGGTCGTACCCTGCCCTCCGTCGCGGTGCAGGATCTGCCGGGGCTCAAGTTGCGTCACTTCGCCCAGGACAGCGCCTCCCACGAGGACGATGATCATGACGGCGATGAACACGATCACGACCATCGCCCCGGCAGCGTGGATGCCCACTTGTGGCTCTCGCCGCTCAATGCGCGGGTGATCGCGGCGAAAATGGCGGCTGACCTGAGCGCGGCGGATCCGGCCAACGCTGCCCGCTATCAAAGCAACCTCAAGGGTTTCAACCAGCGTCTCGACGCCCTGGATACACGCTTGAAGGCGCGCCTGGCCGGGGTCGCGGGCAAGCCGTATTTCGTGTTCCACGAAGCGTTTGATTATTTCGAAGACAACTACGGCCTCAAGCACGCCGGGGTGTTCGCCGTGGCTGCCGAAGTCCAGCCCGGTGCCCAGCACGTGGCGGCGATGCGCACGCGCTTGCAAGCGGTGGGCAAGACCTGCGTGTTCAGCGAACCACCGCTGCGCCCGCGCCTGGCCGAAACCCTGGTGGCCGGGTTGCCGGTGAAGCTGGCGGAACTGGATGCACTGGGCGGCTATACCCCGGCGACGGCGCAGGGGTATGAGCAGTTGTTGGAGAAGTTGGGCAATGATTTGGCGGGGTGCCTGGAGTCGCTATAGCCTGCCAACGCAAAACCTGTGGCGAGGGGATTTATCCCCGCTGGGCTGCGCAGCAGCCCCTTGCTTTCGGTCTGATGAGCTGCGGCGGCAGATATTTCTTGAGGGCCGCTTCGCGCCCCAGCGGGGATAAATCCCCTCGCCACAAGAGCATTCAGATTCGCGCTTGCCTGCTGCTATAAAGCGAAAGGCAACTGTGCGTGAATCGTCTGCCGCTGCGCCAGCCGCTGCTGGAACTCCATCGGATCGTGAATCAACACATCCTGCCCGGCAAACGATTCGGCGGCGATCAACCGCGACAGCCAGAACCGCACGCACGCCACGCGCAGCATGGTCGGCCAGAGTTCGGCCTCGGCGGGAGTGAACGGTCGCAGCGCCGCATAGGCCCCCAGCAACGCCCGCGCCCGCGCGCCATCGAGCACACCGTCGTCGTCCGAGCACCAGTCGTTCAAGGCAATGGCGACGTCATACAGCATCGGCCCTGAGCAGGCGTTGTAGAAGTCGATCAACCCGGTCAGGTGCGTGCCTTCGAACATTGCATTGTCGCGGAACAGATCCGCATGGATGTTGGCCCGGGGCAGCGCCAGGATGCCTACCTTTTGCGACGAAATTTCGTCCAGCGCAACCTGAAGGAGCCTACGGGGCTCGGTATCGAGGTGCGACAGTAGCTTGGCGCCCTCCTCCTGCATCCAGTCCAGGCCGCGGTCGGTCTTGCGCTTGATCATGTTGTCTTTGGTCGCCAGGTGCAGGTGCGCCAGCAACTCGCCGACCTGGGCGCAATGTTGCGCGTTGGCCTGCTTGATGTGCTTGCCTGCCAGGCGCGGTTGCAACAGTGCCGGTTTGCCCGCCAGTTCCCGCAGTGCCACGCCGTCGGTGGTGCGCAAGGCATAAGGCACCGGCAGGTCGGCGTCATGCAGCACGTCCAGCAGTTCGATGAAGAACGGCATTTCCTGCACCGGGCCGCGCTCGACCAGGGTCAGGACGAATTCGCCCTGCTCCAGGCTGATGAAGAAATTGGTGTTTTCGCTGCCGGCGGCGATCCCCTGGAAATCAAGCAGACGGCCAAGCCCGTAAGGGGCGAGAAAGGTTTCCAGCTCGGGCCGAGCCAGGGGGGTGAACACAGACATGGTTAAAACTGCCAGTACGGGCGCCCTTCAGCGGGCGCCGGTTGAAGTCGCGAGCGGTATTACCACTCAAAGATTTTCCACGACGGAATCAGCATATCCGGCTGGTCCGAGCGGATGAAGTTTGCATCAGTGCCATCGGCGCGTACCAGGAAATAAGGCTTGCCGTTCTTGGGCGTGACCTTGATCGCGTACAAAAATCCGTTTTGCCGATACTCCTGAATGGTTCTATCACCTTCGGTGCGGATGGTGACGTCCGGGTCCGCCGAGGGGGCGTCATCCGCTGCCATGACGGCCAACGGTGTAATTGCAAACAAGCCAGCCAGTAACAGGCGATTTAGTGTACGCATGATAACCTTGTCCCTTTGTCGTCAACGGTCCCGCTATTCTAGCCCCGGACCCGCCGAAAAGGTTGATCCTGCTCATGAGCCAAGCCCCCCTCGTCCTGGTGGACGGTTCTTCTTATCTGTACCGCGCCTTTCACGCGCTGCCACCGCTGACCACCTCCAAAGGCCTGCCGACCGGTGCGGTCAAGGGCGTGCTGAACATGCTCAAGAGCCTGCGCAAGCAGTATCCGGACAGTCCGTTCGCGGTGGTGTTCGACGCCAAGGGTGGGACATTTCGCGATGCGCTGTACGCCGAATACAAGGCCAACCGCCCGAGCATGCCCGACGACATGCGCGTGCAGATCGAGCCGCTGCATGCCAGCGTCAAGGCCCTGGGCTTCCCGCTGCTGTGCGTGGACAACGTCGAGGCCGATGACGTAATCGGCACCCTGGCCCGCAGCAGCGCCGCGGCCGACCGCCCAGTGGTGATCTCCACCGGTGACAAGGACATGGCGCAGTTGGTCGATGGGCACATTACCTTGGTCAATACCATGACCGGTAGCGCCCTGGACGTGGCTGGCGTGAAGGAGAAGTTTGGCGTCGCTCCCGAGCAGATCATCGATTACCTGGCGTTGATGGGCGATTCGTCCGACAACATCCCGGGCGTCCCGGGCATCGGACCGAAGACCGCTTCCGGCCTGCTGGTGGGCGTCAATGGCGGCCTGACCGAGCTGTATGCGCAACTGGACATCGTCGCCACTTTGCCGATCCGTGGTGCCAAGACCCTGGCCGCCAAGCTTGAAGAGCACAAGGAAATGGCGTTCCTTTCCTATGAGCTGGCAACCATCAAGACCGACGTGCCGTTGGACGTCGGTCTCGACGACCTGCAAATGGGCACGCCAGATCACGAGAAACTGGCCGAGCTGTACACGTTGCTGGAGTTCAAGAGCTGGTTCGAAGAAAACCAGCGCGACGCCAAGCGTGCCGGCCAGGAGATCGTTGAAGTCAGCGACGAACAACCCGGCGCCGCCGAGGCCAAGTACGAAGTCATCCTCGATCAGGCGCGCTTCGATGCCTGGCTGGCCAAACTCGACAAAGTGCCGCTGTTCGCGTTCGTCACCGAAACCAACGGTAGCGACGCCCAGCATTCGCAACTGGTGGGATTGTCGTTCGCCGTTGCGCCGTTCGAGGCCGCCTACATCCCGCTGACCCACTCCTACATGGGCGTGCCGGAGCAACTGGACCGCGATGCGGTGCTCAAGGCCCTCAAGCCACTGCTGGAAAACCCGAACAAGCTCAAGGTCGGCCAGCACGCCAAGTTCGAAACCAATATCCTGGCCAACTGCGCCATCGGTGGCGACCAGGACAATGGCATCCTGGTCCAGGGCATCGCCTTCGACACCATGCTCGAATCCTACGTGCTGGACTCCACCGCGACCCGCCACGACATGGACAGCCTGGCGCTCAAGTACCTGGGCCAGAGCAAGACCGATTTCCAGGATATCGCCGGCAAAGGCGTCAAACAGCTGACCTTCGACCAGATCTCCCTGGAACTGGCCGGCCCTTACGCCGCCGAGGATGCGGACGTGACCTTGCGCCTGCACCAGGCCTTGCAGGAGAAGCTGGCGGCCACGCCGAGCCTGGGTAAAGTGCTCACTGAAATCGAAATGCCGTTGATGCCGGTCCTGGCGCGTATCGAGCGCCAGGGTGCGTTGGTCGATGCCAACCTGCTGGGCGTGCAGAGTGTCGAGTTGGGCGAGAAGCTGGTGGCCCTGGAGCGTGAGGCGTTTGCCATCGCCGGCGAGGAATTCAACCTGGGCTCGCCGAAGCAATTGGGTGTGATCCTCTACGAAAAACTCGGCTTGCCGGTGCTCAGCAAAACCGCCAAGGGCCAGGCGTCCACCGCCGAAGCGGTGCTCGCCGAGTTGGCGGAGCAGGATTACCCGCTGCCCAAGGTGCTGATGCAGTACCGCTCGCTGAGCAAGCTCAAGAGCACCTACACCGATCGCCTGCCGGAACAGATCAACAGCCGCACCGGTCGCGTTCATACCAATTATCAACAGGCCGTGGCCGCTACCGGGCGTCTGTCGTCCATCGACCCGAACCTGCAGAACATCCCGATTCGCACCGCCGAAGGTCGACGCATCCGCCAGGCCTTCATCGCGCCGAAAGGCTACAAGCTGTTGGCGGCGGACTACTCGCAGATCGAATTGCGGATCATGGCGCACCTGGCCAAGGATGAAGGCCTGCTCCATGCCTTCCGCAATAATCTGGATGTGCACCGGGCGACGGCGGCCGAGGTTTTTGGTGTCGAGCTGGAGGCAGTCACCCATGACCAGCGCCGCAGCGCCAAGGCAATCAACTTCGGTTTGATCTATGGCATGAGCGCGTTCGGCCTGGCCAAGCAGATTGGTGTCGATCGCAAGCAGTCCCAGGCCTACATCGACCGCTACTTCGCCCGCTACCCAGGTGTGCTGGCGTACATGGAGCGCACCCGCGCCCAGGCGGCCGAGCAAGGTTTTGTCGAAACCATTTTCGGCCGCCGGTTGTACCTGCCGGACATCAACGCGAAAAACCCGGCCCTGCGCAAAGGCGCCGAGCGTACCGCCATCAACGCGCCGATGCAGGGCACGGCGGCCGACATCATCAAGAAAGCCATGGTGGCGGTGGATCGCTGGCTGACCACGTCAGGGCTGGATGCCAAGGTTATCCTGCAGGTACACGACGAACTGGTGCTGGAAGTGCGGGAAGACCTGGTCGACCAGGTGCGCGAGGAAATCCGCCAGCACATGAGCGCCGCCGCCACCCTGGACGTGCCGCTGCTGGTGGAGGTGGGCGTGGGCAATAACTGGGACGAGGCGCACTGAGTCGTAACGGCTGGACTGAACGAACTGGGGATAGGGTGAGCCCTGTGGCGAGGGGATTTATCCCCGCTGGGCTGCGAAGCAGCCCTAAGACCTTTCACCTCAGTGTGTCAGCTGATTGCATTCGGCTTTTTGGGGGCTGCTGCGCAGCCCAGCGGGGATAAATCCCCTCGCCACAGTGAATCACCCGGTTTATTAGTTCGGAAACTTCCTAAGGCTATTTCCAAAAATAATCTGAACTAAACCGGTGAATTGCCACTCAGAGATTTTGAATGGCTGGTGAAGCCCTTCAATGCTCCTATGTTGTGTTAAGTGTTGGCAGATATCTGGACCCCGCCCTAGCGGTCCGGAACTTGGACCCCGAACTTCCCCCTCCCCATAAGAAGTCCGGGGTTTTTTTTGCCTGCGATTTGGCTTATTCCGCCGTTTCGCTGCCCTTGTCCGCCAATTCCATCCAGTCGGCCAATACAGTGTAGGCCTCTTCCAGGCCCATGCGCTTGGGGGCCGAGAACAACTGGATGGTGATCGTGTCGCCCCACCCTTTGCGAATCTCCGACTGCACTTTGAGCAACGTATTTTTTGCCGCGCCGTAGGTGAGCTTGTCGGCCTTGGTCAGCAGGATGTGCATCGGCATGCCACTGGCGACCGCCCAGTCGAGCATCAGCAGGTCGAAGTCGGTCATCGGATGGCGGATGTCCATCATCAGGATCAGGCCTTTCAAACTCTCGCGGCTGCCCAGGTAGGCTTCCAGGTGGCGCTGCCAGTGTTGCTTGAGCGGGATCGGCACTTTCGCGTAGCCGTAGCCGGGCAGGTCGACCAAACGGCGTTCATCGTCTAGCTTGAAGAAGTTCAAGAGCTGCGTGCGGCCCGGGGTTTTCGAGGTGCGTGCCAGGCTGGCATGGGTCAGGGTGTTCAGCGCGCTGGATTTGCCGGCATTGGAACGCCCGGCAAAAGCCACTTCAAAGCCTTCGTCGTCGGGGCATTGATCGACTTTGGCGGCGCTGAGCATGAAGGTGGACTGTTGGCACAGGCCAAGGATGGGGTTCTTCAGTTGCATGGGATTTCCGATGTGGGCGGCGTCGGGAATGGACGCGGCAAGCTGTGTCGTTTCCGTTTCAGTGACGCCAGTATATAATGCCGCAGATTTTGTGTGCGCTTTGTCCCAGCGTAGGATGAAGCACACGGGAGCGACCGACCGAAATTGCGCATTAGAACGCAGCTCGTTCCCAACCCTGAAAAGGTCGTTTTATGACGAAATGGCTGCTAGCTGCCGGTGTCTTGATGCCGCTTTACAGCGCTCAGGCTACACAGGATCCGGAAGCTGTGTACAACCGTGTTTGTGGTGCCTGTCATTCCGGCCAACTCCCCATGGCGCCCCGCAAGGGCGATCAGGAAGCTTGGACGCCGAGGTTGGCGAAAGGTATGGAGACGCTGGTGCAACACGTGACCCAGGGTTTCAAGGCGATGCCGCCGCGTGGTTTGTGCATGGACTGCAGTGCCGAGGATTACCGAGCCATCATCCAGTGGATGAGCGAGTGAACCCGGTCCATAACTCTTTAACCCTTAGCCGTAGTTGGATTAGCTGATGAACAAACTGATCGTGAGTCTGCTGTTGACCTTGGGGATATCCGGCGTAGCCCACGCCGCTGGCGATGCCGCTGCCGGTCAGGCGAAAGCGGCCGTATGCGGGGCCTGCCATGGCCCGGATGGCAATAGCATGGCGCCCAACTTTCCGAAACTGGCGGGCCAGGGCGAGCGTTACCTGAACAAGCAACTGCACGACATCAAGTCCGGCAAGCGCACGGTGCTGGAGATGACCGGCTTGCTGAACAACCTGAGCGATCAGGACCTGGCGGACATCGCGGCGTATTTCGCCAGCCAGAAAGGTAGCGTCGGCGCTGCCGATCCGAAACTCGTGGCCCGTGGTGAAGCGCTGTTCCGCGGCGGTAACCTGGACAAAGGGCTTCCAGCCTGCACCGGTTGCCACTCGCCTGACGGCAAGGGCAACGCCGCTGCCGGTTTCCCTCACCTGGGCGGCCAGCATGCCCAGTACGTCGGCAAGCAACTGACCGATTTCCGCAAAGAAGAAGGCGGCCGGACCAACGATGGCGACACCAAGCCCATGCAGAGCATCGCCAAGAAGCTGAGCGACGAAGATATCGCAGCCGTGTCGAGCTACATCCAGGGCCTGCACTAAGGCCATTGGCGAGCGTTGCGAGGGGAACACCGCTTGCAACGTTAACGCTCGATTAATCTGTCGATGCGAGCATCAAAAGGGTGGCTTTGGCCGCCCTTTTTTGTGGCCGCTGCCGTTACACTAGCGAACTAGAACCCGCCACGGTCAGTCTTAAAAACAGGCCTCGCGAGGTCCCCTCATTGTCCAGGAGTAAAGCATGCGTAATCTGATCACCAGCGCCGCGCTCGTCGTCGCCAGCCTGTTCGGCATGGCCGCCCAAGCCAACGCGGAAGAATCGAAGGCCCCTTACGTCGAATTGACCAATCCGGTTCCGGTGGCCGTGCCTGGCAAGATCGAAGTGGTGGAGCTGTTCTGGTACGGCTGCCCGCATTGCTACGCTTTCGAGCCCGTTATCAACCCATGGGTCGAGAAGCTGCCTAAGGATGTGAACTTCGTACGCATCCCCGCCATGTTCGGCGGCCCATGGGACGCCCACGGCCAGATGTTCCTGACCCTCGAAGCCATGGGCGTCGAGCATCAGGTTCACGCGGCGGTATTCAACGCCATCCAGAAAGAAGGCAAGAAGCTGGTCAAGAAAGAAGACATGGCTGACTTCCTCGCGACCCAAGGCGTCGACAAGGACAAGTTCCTCGCCACCTTCGACTCCTTTGCCATCCAGGGCCAGATCAAGAAGGCCCGGGAGCTGGCGAAGAAATACGAAATCACCGGCGTACCGACCATGATCGTCAACGGCAAATATCGCTTTGACATCGGCTCTGCCGGCGGTGCCGAACAAGCGCTGCAACTGGCCGACCAGCTGATCGCCAAAGAGCGAGCAGCCCCTAAGGCTGCCGCCAACTAAGCGCGGCTCACGCCCATGGCCCGCTGGAGTACCGAACGCATCGTTGGCCTGCATGAACCGCGGGTCAACGAGCACCATGTCACGTCCACGGGCCTGCCTGGCGACAGCCGCTTGCGGCTGCTCAGCTTCAATATCCAGGTGGGCATCAGCACCGAGCGCTACCGGCATTACCTGACCCGGGGCTGGCAGCATCTGCTGCCGCACACCG
Organism: Pseudomonas sp. St290; assembly: GCF_018325805.1. Taxonomy (NCBI): domain Bacteria; kingdom Pseudomonadati; phylum Pseudomonadota; class Gammaproteobacteria; order Pseudomonadales; family Pseudomonadaceae; genus Pseudomonas; species Pseudomonas sp. St290. The sequence continues at coordinate 42,293 of NZ_AP014703.1, forward strand.
GACGCGCCGGTAACCTGCAGAAAATCGGCGACCTGCTGAAAGATTTCGATCTGGTGGCGCTGCAAGAGGCTGACGGCGGGAGCCTGAGATCAGGTTACGTCAATCAGGTGGAACACCTGGCCCAACTGGGCGCCTTTCCCTACTGGTACCAGCAACTCAATCGCAACCTCGGACGGCTCGGCCAGCACAGCAATGGCGTGTTGAGTCGTTTGCGCCCCTGGGCGATCGAGGATCATCCGCTGCCCGGGCCCAAGGGGCGCGGGGCGATCCTCGCGCGGTTCGGCGAAGGTCCGGAAGCGTTGGTGGTGGTCATGATGCATCTGGCGCTCGGAGCGCGTACCCGGACGATGCAGTTGGCGTACATTCGCGAACTGATCGGTGGATACAAGCACCAGATACTGATGGGTGACATGAACACCCATGCCTCCGATTTGCTGCAGACCTCGCCCCTGCGCGATCTTGGTCTGCTCGCTCCACAGCTGGAAGCGACGTTCCCCAGTTGGCGCCCCCAGCGTTGCCTGGACCATATCCTGTTGAGCCCGACCCTGACCCTCGAACGCGTCGAGGTGCTGGCCCAACCCATTTCCGATCACCTGCCGGTCGCGGTAGAAATTCGTTTGCCTGGTTCGCTCACGGCTGATGCCTTTCCCGCGCTGAGTCCTGCCCCTCGCGGATCCGATGAATGAGCGACGACGCCGAACGCTGGAGAGAGAAGTACCTCAAGAGTATCGAACAGCAGGAAAAGCTCGAGCGCCGTTGGGCTGCTCGGCTCGACTTGCTGCGTCGTGGCCTGGTGCGCAGTACCCTGGCCGCCGAGGGCACTGACCGAGCTGTCGACCAATGCATGAAAGAGATGCGCGAGGTGGTGCGCACCGATGAAATGGACGCCGGTCTCGCCGCCCTGCTGCCGCGCCTGGAGAAAGCCGTACTCGATTCCGAGCAGCGCCGCGAAACCCGGATCGAGCAGATGAGCACGGCGTTGACGGCCCTGGTTGCCCAGTTGCAGAGCCTGCCGCTGCCGAAGGAAGTCAGCCGGCCACTGAAGAAATTTTCCAAGCAGTTGGAGGAGCGGGTCGGCCAGGCCCGGGAGATTCCGCTGCTGCTCAGCGAATTGAGCGGTTTGCAAGGCAAGGCGCTGAGCGCCCTGGACGCTCCTGTCGAACCGAGTCGACCTGGCCTGCTGCAACGGCTGTTTGGTGGCCAAGGCCATGAAGAAGCGGCGCCCCAGCCCCACGAGCATGCCCAGGCCGGCGTAGCGCCTGAGGCAGAAACGTTCGTGCGCGTAGTCCCGGAGCCGGCAACCGACGCAGAATCCGTCGCGCTAGCACCAGCACCGCAGCCATCGGTCGCGGAGCAAGCTCCCACGTTGGAGGCAGCGCCCGAACCGGTTGTCCCGACTGCACCGAAGATCGAGCCCGCTCCCGTACCTGAAGCCGAAGTGGTTCAGCCCATCAGTGAGCCGGATGAAGCAACCGAACCCGCGCCATTGCCGACGCCAGTCGTCGAAGAACTTCCGATAGCGGCACCTGCGCTGGAGAATCCCGACGAACTTATGCCCGAGGAGCCTGCACAGGCCCTGCCCGCCCCCTCGCAGCCTCCAGCGGAGCCTGCCGAGCCGCTGGAAGCCGTCGATGTGGCTGACGCCCAGTACGCCCTGCCCGACTCGCCGGAACCGTCCTACAGTTCGGTCGCCAAGCACATCGAAGACACGTTGTTGGGCCTGTTGGGCGACCTGACCTTGCCCGAGCGGCATCGGCCACAAGCCGAAGCCATGCGTGAGCGGTTGCGAAATGGCTTGAATTGGTACGAGCTGCTACCGATCCTCGACGATCTTGCAGTATTGATGTTGGCTATCACCGACACCGGCCAGCATGAGTTCGAAGCGTACCTGCAACGGCTCAATGACCGGCTCGAGTCATTCCAGAGCAGTCTGCAGGCGGCCAGTGAAGACCACGCCGACAACCTGTCGGCCTCCAGGGAAATGGACACGCAGATTCGCGAACAGGTAGACGGCCTGCAAAGCAGCGTGCAACAAGCCGATGACCTGGAAGGCCTCAAGCAGGTGCTCGAGAATCACCTCGAAGGCTTGCTCGGCACGATGGATCAACACCGCCAGCAACGTGATCAACGCGAGCAAGAAGTCTCGGCGCGCCTGAAAAGCCTGGCCGATCGCGTCGCGCTGATGGAGCAGGATGCCCAGGTCGTGCGGGAGAATCTCGAGGAGCAGCGGCAAAAAGCACTGGTCGATCCGCTCACCGGGCTGCCCAATCGCGCGGCCTGGTCCGAGCGCCTGGAGCATGAAGTCGGCCAGTGGCAGCAGCACGGCAACAGCTTGCTGCTGGCCATGCTCGATCTCGATCATTTCAAGCGCATCAATGACAACTACGGCCATCTGGCCGGGGATCGGGTGTTGAAACTCATCGCCTCGGTACTGCGTAAACGCCTGCGTGGCGGCGATTTCATTGCGCGTTTCGGGGGCGAGGAGTTTGTCCTGCTGGTGCCCGACACGCCCCTGGCCGCCGGCGCGAAGCTGGCCGAGGCGCTGCGCCTGGCCATCGAAGCCTGCCCGTTTCATTTCAAGGGCGAGCCGGTGACAGTGACGGTATCCATTGGCCTGACGGCCTTCAAACCGGGCGAACACAGTGATTCGGTGTTTAAAAGAGCCGATCAGGCGCTCTATCGGGCAAAAAATGCCGGGCGCAACCGTGTAGAGCTGGGCTGAGGGGCTAATTGTTCCAATTTGTTTAATATCGTCGCGCGCATCGGATCATCGCGGGGCGATACGTTACACTGTTGCATTACTTCCAGCGCGTAATGCCCTCCACCATGAAATTTCTTTCCCTCATTGTTTCTTTATTTATCCTGGCCGGCTGCACCAGCGGCCCGCGGCTCGACACCAGTCACCCTTCCGTCAACCATGACAACCGCATCCAATTCGTGGTGGTGCATTACACCTCGGCTTCCCTGGAGCGTTCACTGGCCCTGCTGACCCATGGCGAAGTCAGTGCCCATTACCTGATCGGCGATGATAAAGGCGCGACCGTCTACAAACTGGTGGATGAAAGTCGACGCGCCTGGCACGCCGGGGAAAGTGAATGGGAAGGCCGGACCTGGCTCAACTCCAGTTCCATCGGCATCGAAATCGTCAATCCGGGTTTCGTCGACACGCCTACCGGACGCCTCTGGTATCCCTACAGCGAAGCCCAGGTCCAGGCCTTGATCGTATTGCTCAAGGACATCATCCAGCGCAACGGAATCAACCCGCGCAGCATCATCGGCCACAGCGACATCGCGCCCCTGCGCAAGCTTGATCCCGGCCCGCTGTTTCCCTGGAAGCGCCTGGCGCAAGCCGGCTTGGGGGTTTGGCCGGACGAGCAGGCAGTGGCTCGCCAGCAGGCCATCTTCGCGCCACAGCTGCCGCCTGCCAGTTGGTTCCAGGCCGAGCTGGCCCGCCTGGGTTACCCGACGCCGCAGACCGGCGAATGGGACGTGGCCACCCACCATGTGCTGGCCGCCTTCCAGATGCATTATCGGCCCACCCGTTTCGATGGCACGCCGGACGCGCAAAGCGCGGCGATCCTGCAGGTGCTCAACCAGACAAAATAATGACGCCCGTCTGACGAATCGGGCCAAATCCAAATCAGAAGCTATAACTCATTGGTAACTTTCGGATTACCCATGATGACGGCTGCCCGTGAAACCCTGCAGAGCTGGCTCCATCGCCCGCTTTTTTTGGCGATGATAGCGGCTGCCCTGAGTACCGTCCTGCTGCTGGCGGGAAGTCTGTTCGTGGTCATGCAACAGATCCAGCAACGCGAAAGCGACCAGATGAATGCCCAGGGCGAGCGCTTTCTGCAACGGCTGGAACAGCTTTTCGGGCAACTGCGCGAAAGCCTCGACGACCTGCAAAACCAGCCGTTGCGTGGGTGTGACGATGACATGATCGCGACCTTGCGAGAGGTCAGTTTCAATTACCGTTTCGTTTATGAGGCGGTGTATATCGATGGCAGCGGCGTCTGTTCCAATCGTCCGCGCCAGAGCGGATTGTCGGTGACCCGCCCACCCGATCTCCGGGGGCCGACCTACAGTTACTGGCTCAATACCACCACCGAACCCAACGAAGACCGCGCGGCATTGATGCTGGGGCGCGGCAATTTTCGGGTCGCCACTTCCCGCGGGCATCTGGCCGACGTGGTCGACCTGCCTCCGGGCAGCAGCCTGCTGGTGGTCCTGGATCATGGCGAGCGAGCCATTCCCGTGTTGGGCCCCCCTCAACACTGGCCGCCCACGGAGCCTTGGCCACCCAAAAGCCACAATGCCTTGCAAGCGACGCAAACCCGGCTGATCTATCGGATGCCCACCGACAGCCCGGAATATCAACTGGTATTGATTGCCCAGCGCAACGGTTTCACGATTCCGGCCAACGCCTGGTGGATGTTGCCCATCAGCCTGATGTTGGGCCTGGGGATTGGTTTTCAGGTGTTTCTGCTGGCGCGCCAGCGCCAATCCATGGATGCCGAACTGCACGGGGCCATTCGCCGCGGTGAGTTGCAGGTGCTTTACCAACCGATTTTCGACCTCAACAGCCGCAATTGCGTCGGTGCCGAAGCCTTGCTGCGCTGGCGCCGACCCGACGGCACCCTGACCAGCCCGGACTTGTTTATCCCGATGGCCGAGAACACCGGACAGATCCGTCAGATCACCGATTTCGTCTTGCAGCGGCTGTTCGATCAATTGGGGCAGTTGCTGCGGGCCAATCCGCAGTTGTACATCTCGGTGAATCTGGCGGCCTGCGATGTGATGGTGCCGCGTATCGGCGAAGTGATCGCCCGCCTGCTGGCGCTGCATCGCGTGTCGGCCCATCAGATCGCCTTCGAAGTGACCGAGCGCGGGCTGATCGATGTATTGGTCGCCCGGGATAACCTGCAATCGCTGCGCGATGTCGGACATCAGGTGTTGATCGACGATTTCGGCACCGGTTATTGCAGCCTGGCCTACCTGCAAACCCTACCGGTGGACTGCCTGAAAATCGACAAGGCCTTCATCGATGCCTTGGGCCACGATGCCGCCAGCAGCGGCGTGGCTCCGCACATCATTCGCATGGCCCATGCGCTGGAACTCAAGGTGATCGCCGAAGGCATCGAGCATGAAGCCCAGGCCTCTTATTTGAGCAGCGAAGGGGTGAGGTTCGGTCAGGGCTGGCTGTTCGCCCATGCTCTCAGTGCGGTGCAGCTCATCGAACTGATTACCCGTGGCCGCCGCCTGCTTGGGCGCCGTTTCGATGACGAAGCCTGAGTCTGCTCAGACCGCCAGCGCCATGTAGAACTGCGTGCCCTGCCCCGGCCTTGAATAAACGCCCATGCGTCCGCCGTGGAGCTGGACGATCTCCTTGCACAGCGCCAGGCCGAGGCCTGCGCCGCCCTTCTTGCGTCCGACCTGGACGAAAGGCTCGAAGATCCGTCCTTGCTGGCCGTAGGCAATGCCTTCACCGTTGTCTTCGACGCTGATGATCACCCGCTCGCCATGGCGTCGGGCCTGCAAGCGAATCTGGCCGTTTTCGGCGGTGTGGCGCATGGCATTGTCGATCAGGTTATCGAGCACTCGATCCAGTTGCGCGGCGTCGGCATGCAGTCGCGGGAGCGGGCCCTGGATCGCCACGAGCAGCTCGATGCCCTTGGCTTGGGCCTGTTCGGTAAAGCGCAGCCGGGCGGCTTCCAGCAGATCGTCGATGGAGCAAGGCGCCAGGGTCAGCTTTTGCAGGCCGTTCTGGTAGCGAGAGAAGTTCAGCAGGTCATTGATCAACTGCATCAGCCGCTGCATTTCTTCCGTGACGGTGTTGAGCAGGTCCGCCTCGCGTGACTCCTCTGGAAAATGCAGGCGCTCCTGCAACAGGCCGAACGCCATGTGCATGCCCGTCACTGGCGTGCGCAGTTCATGGGAGGCACGCAGGACGAACTCGCTGCGCACCCGTTCGAAGGCGCGTTGTTCGGTCACGTCATGCAGCACCATGACCGCGCCGAGGATGTGGCCCTGGGTGTGGCTGACCGGCGTGAGGCTGTAAGTCAGCACCCGCGACTCGCCATCGACTTCGATGCTCAGGTCCTCCGGCACGCGCTCCAGGCTTCCGCCGCGCAGGACCAGGTGCAGTTCTTCATCCAGTTCAAGGCGTCCCAGCGCCTCGCCAAGTCCTTGGCCCAGGCGCGCCTCATCCCAACCCAATTGCCGTTGGGCCACCGGATTGAGGTGTTCCAGCCGGCCTTGGCGGTCGATCATCAGCAAGCCGTCATCGATGCTGTCGAGCACGGCTTGCAAGCGTTGCTGGCCGGCGAGCAGCTCGTCGACATTGGTGGCCTGGTGCTCGCGCAAGGCCTGGGCCATGACCCCGAAACGACGGGTCAAAAGGTTCAACTCGGCGGCGGAGGATATGGGCAGCGTGACCTCGAAATTGCCCTGGCCGATGTCGTCCGCCGCTGCCGCCAGCGCCTCGATCGGCGCGCCGAAACGCCGGGCAATGCCATGGGCGGTGATAAACCCGATGATCAGCACCGCAAACCCCACCAGCCCCAGCAGTCCGGAAATCCACAGCGCCCGTTCACGGGCACGGTCCTGGGTTTCACTGATGTTGGTCAGGGCCTGGCGATAGCCCTCGATCAGCCCATTGCGCAGTACGTTGAATTTTTCGGTGAGGTCCTTGATGCCCGAGAGCTGGCTCGGCTGCTGGCGAGATGCGGTGAAGGCCTCGAGAAACTCAATGTAGTCGGCCTTGGCCTTGCTGAAGCTGTTCGTCGACTCATCCAGTTCCCGTTCGTGGGCGATCCCCTCGTCGATCAACGCCAGGTATTGCTGTTTGGATGCCTCCAGCGCCGCGAGGTCGGGCTTGTCGTCGAGCATGATAATCAACTGATCGCCCAGGGTCTGGCGCAGCTTGAGGCCCAGGTCCAGCAGGATGAAGTTGTCGCGTACCGATTGTTCCTGGGTGTTGGCCATCTGCATCACGCTGACCAGGCCAAGCACCAGTCCCAGCAAGGCCACCGTGATCAGGGCCGAGATACTGAGAAACAGTCGTGTGCGCAGCTTCATCGCCAGTTTCATGAGGTGCTGCTCACAAGTTGTACTGCTTGCGTTTGCGATACAGCGTGGAGGCATCGATCCCCAGGGTCTTGGCCGCCTGGTCGAGGGTGTCGGCCGTGGCCAGCACCGCGCCGATGTGGGCTTTTTCCAGTTCGTCCAGGCTCAGGGCGGCGCCGATGCGCGGCGCATTGTTGACTGGCTGCTCGGCCATGCCCAAGTGACTGATTTCGACTTTTTCCTGGGGGCAGATGATGCTGGCGCGTTCGACCACGTTACGTAGTTCCCGGATGTTGCCTGGCCAACGATAGCCTAGCAGCGCTTCGCGTGCTTCGTCGCTGAAGCCCCGGGCCGGGCGTGCGTATTCCTTGACGAAGCGGGCCAGGAAGCGGTCGGCCAGGGTCAGGATGTCTTCGGCGCGCTCGCGCAGCGGCGGTAGATGCAAGGTAATGACGTTCAAGCGATACAGCAGGTCTTCGCGAAAACGCCCGTCGCGCACCATGTCCTCGAGGTTGAGGTTGGTCGCCGCGAGAATCCGCACGTCGGCACGACGGGTGACCGGATCCCCTACCCGCTCATATTCCTTGTCCTGGATGAAACGCAGTAACTTGGGTTGCAATGTCAGTGGAAAATCGCCGATCTCGTCGAGAAACAGCGTACCGCCGTCGGCCTGGTTGACGCGCCCCAGCGTACTTTCGCTGGCACCGGTGAAGGCCCCGCGGCTATGGCCGAACAGTTCGCTTTCCATCAGTTCGGCGGTCAGTGACGGGCAGTTGATGGTGACGCAGGACTTTTTCGCGCGCTTGCTCCAGCCATGGATCGCCCTGGCCAATTCGCCTTTACCGGTGCCCGATTCGCCGAGGATCAGGATATTGGCATCGGTGCTGGCAACCTGGCGTGCGGTTTCCAGGACGACTTTCATCGCCGGGCTATGGGAGTCGAGGCCGTCCTTGGGCTTGCGCACCTCCCCTTCAAGGGCTTCGAGCCTGGCCGACAACTGGCGTACTTCCAGTTGCTTGGCGGTCGCCAGGCGCAATTGATCGGGGCTGCAAGGCTTGACCAGGTAGTCGGCGGCCCCGGCCTGAATCGCATCCACTGCCGTATCGACCGCCGAGTGGGCGGTGACGATGACCACGCGCATCCAGGGGGCCTGGATACGCATCTGCGCCAACACATCCAGGCCGTTGTCTTCGCCCAGGCGCAGGTCGAGGAAACACAGGTCGAACACCTGGCGTTGCAGCAGAGCGTCGGCTTGCGCGGCGCTGTTGGCGGTGGCAACGCTGTAGCCTTCGTCTTCCAGGCAGTATCGGAACGTACGCAGGATGGCGGACTCATCGTCTACCAGCAGAATGCGGCCTTGATGCTCAGTGGCGGATTCCATTTTTCCTACGCTCCTTTAATGAATGATGATGATTAGTGTCAGAAAAATCGGGCAAGTTGCATGGTCGATTCTGAGGGGATATTACCCACGCAGTATGCCCCTGTGGACGTCTGACTCCTAAAAGACTGATTTGAGTTCCTTTTTTTATGATTCGTGTGGTTCGGACGGTTCGCATTGCTCATTCCGACAGCTACGTCTGACGAGCAATTCAAAAACAATCTAGCGTCTTTTCTCCCTCATTCGTGCAATACGCACGACTGCCACGCGGGCCATCGTGCAGGATGCGCTCCCCGCCTCCGATAACTATTTTGTAACTATCTGATTTTAAAGAGTTTTTTATATAAAAAATCCTGGCACGCCGACTGCAATGTCCTGATCAACGTGGCGTTTAGAGCGCCTCAACCAGATCACCGCACCCGGGTGGGGAGGAATTCCAGGATGAATCGTCAAAGTGCCGCCCAATTTCGATTTTCTTCTCTGCACATTCAGCAAGGCTTATGGGCTGCCCTGGCATTGCTGGTCACCCTCGTGATAGGCCAGCAATGGATGCTCTGGCAAGAGCGGCAACAGCCAGAGGCGCCACAGACGTCGATTCATCGTGCCCCACAAACCCATTTCAGCGCCGTCAGCAGTGTCGCGGAAGCCTCCGCTTCAATGCGCATGATGGATGTCGATCAGGCTCAGCCAGTGGTCGATATGCCACGTGAAGAGCGCTGGGTGTTTTAACCCGATGGACCGGTCGTCCATCGCGCCGGAACCATCATCGCCAGACCCTCACTAAATAGAAAAGCGTAAGGAGAATCACCATGTTGAGCTGGGCAATTACCTTCCTGATCATTGCCATCATCGCCGCAGTACTGGGCTTCGGTGGTATCGCAGGCACCGCCACGGGCATCGCCAAGATTCTCTTTGTCGTGTTTCTGGTGATGTTCATCGCTTCCTTCTTCTTTGGCCGTCGCGGCCGAGGCTGATCATGAGCGTTCCATTCAAAGGACTGGCCGCCGCCCTGTTGTTGGGCGGCAGTGCCATGGCAATGGCTGCCAATGACGGGCAGATGCGGGCCAACGAGTTGCTGGCGTCAGACCCGCAATACCGTGAGACCTGGCAGCACGTCGTGAAAAAAGAAGAACGCCTGCCCGAATGGGTGATGAACCTGTCAGGCGATTCGCAACAGATGAATGCTGTCGAGGAAGATGGCGACAAGTATCTGGTGGGACCCCTGTGTGAAACCCAGGCGACGTGTCGCAGCCAGCGCCTGATCGTCGCCTTCAGCTTCGACAAGGACGAAGCCTACGCCTTGTGGGTACAAGTCCCTGCGGGGCTGCCGGCCGACAAGTCGCCGACGCGGCATGCCGACTACCGTTTCCTCGGCAAGCCCGACGAAGGTATGCAGAAACTGTTAATGGAACAACTCAAGAAAGATCCGAACTGGTACTGATTCTGAAAAATGGGAAAAGCAGCCCTGCTTTTCCCTTCTGCACGGCCCGAGGAGGGCCAGTGCATGACCAGGGGGCCGGGACGTTCTGACTGATGAGAGTCGGAGTGACCTACGGGCACAAGGAGTGCCTGCGAAAGGGCCGGGTCAGGTAAAAGCTGCAACGCAGGTTCGCAAAGCCATTACGGCTGGGCGAACTTGCGTAGCGCTTTATAACGCAGAATACCTGTGCCAGAGCGGTTGATGGATTGGATGCCACCGGTTGCTGCGCGATGCGGCATTTTGTCTCCTCCCGCCGATTTATTGCCCTTTCCCTGACCGTATATCGGAGAATGCCGGCGCGTTTTCTCCCACGGGACACGTCTCGATTCGCAGTCGTTTTATTGGTTGCCCCCGCTGGCGAGAGAAGGCGCAGCTACGCTGAAATGGCCGGCTCACGGCACTTATGCCTGCATAAATGGCCTATTCGAACCGGTTGGGATGCGGGTTTCGTTTGAAAAATCTCATGCCGATTCGGCATAGGGTAGGCGTTTACGGCATTAGACGAGCCCCCCTTGCGTCGCAATAGTTGCGCCTTTTTTCGCCTGCCAGTAAGCCGCTAATGCGCTCGGGGTGACCTTATACGGGGGCAGGGGCGCGAATGTGTTTTGTCATCGACGATTCCGTTCGTACCCCTGTCCGAGACCAACTGAAGTAAGGGTAACGATATGAAGAAGGCACGACTAAGCCTCGCCTGGCAGATCCTCATCGGTCTGGTGCTGGGGATTGCATTGGGCGCGCTGCTCAACCATTTCAGTGCCGAAAAGGCCTGGTGGATCAGCAACGTTCTGCAACCGGCGGGCGATATCTTTATCCGTCTGATCAAGATGATCGTGATCCCGATCGTGATTTCCTCGCTGATCGTCGGTATTGCCGGGGTCGGTGATGCCAAGAAGCTCGGGCGCATTGGCCTGAAGACCATCCTTTACTTCGAAATCGTCACCACCATCGCCATCGTCGTCGGCCTGTTGCTGGCCAACTTCTTCCAGCCCGGCAGCGGCATCGACATGAGCACCCTGGGTACCGTGGATATTTCCAAGTACCAGGCCACCGCCGCTGAAGTCCAGCATGAGCATGCGTTTGTCCAGACCATCCTCAATCTGATCCCGTCGAACATCTTCGCCGCCGTTGCCCGTGGCGAGATGCTGCCGATCATTTTCTTCTCCGTACTGTTCGGCCTGGGTCTGTCCAGCCTGCAATCGGACCTGCGCGAGCCGCTGGTGAAAATGTTCCAGGGCGTGTCGGAAAGCATGTTCAAGGTCACCCACATGATCATGCAATACGCCCCTATTGGCGTATTCGCCCTGATCGCGGTGACGGTCGCCAACTTCGGTTTCGCATCCCTGCTGCCGCTGGCGAAACTGGTGATCCTGGTTTACGTCGCCATCGCCTTCTTCGCCTTTGTGGTGCTGGGCCTGATCGCCCGCCTGTTCGGTTTCTCGGTGCTCAAGCTGATGCGCATCTTCAAGGATGAGCTGGTACTGGCCTACTCCACCGCCAGCTCCGAAACCGTGCTGCCGCGGGTGATCGAGAAGATGGAAGCCTACGGCGCGCCGAAAGCCATCTGCAGCTTTGTGGTGCCTACCGGCTATTCGTTCAACCTCGACGGCTCGACCCTGTACCAGAGCATCGCGGCGATTTTCATTGCCCAGCTGTATGGCATCGACCTGTCCATCAGCCAGCAATTGCTGCTGGTGCTGACCTTGATGGTCACCTCCAAAGGCATTGCCGGTGTGCCGGGTGTGTCGTTCGTGGTGTTGCTGGCTACCTTGGGCAGCGTGGGTATTCCCCTGGAAGGCCTGGCCTTCATCGCCGGTGTCGACCGCATCATGGACATGGCCCGTACTGCCCTGAACGTCATCGGCAACGCCCTGGCCGTGCTGGTCATCGCCCGTTGGGAAGGCATGTACGACGATGCCAAGGGCCAGCGCTACTGGAACTCTCTGCCGCACTGGCGCAGCAAAGAGCCGCTGCCGGCGGGGGAAACGTCCAGTAATTGATGCCTTGAGGCCGCTATCGCGAGCAGGCTCGCTCCCACAGCCACGATCACTGAGAACCCTTGTGGGAGCGAGCCTGCTCGCGATGGCGGCGGCACCTTCGATATCAAGCCAAGCAAACCCCGGAGCAATCCGGGGTTTGTCGTTTCTGCCAGCCCCGCTATCATTCGCGGCATCTTCCGGGGGATTTAACCGATGCTCAATGGCCTGTGGCTTGGCTTCTTTATCGTGGCAGCCGTGTCGGCGCTGGCGCAGTGGCTGATCGGCGGCAATGCCGGGATCTTCGCGGCCATGGTGGAAAGCATTTTCGCCATGGCCAAGCTGTCGGTGGAGGTGATGGTCCTGCTGTTCGGCACCTTGACCCTGTGGCTGGGCTTTCTGCGTATCGCCGAAAAGGCCGGCATCGTCGATTGGCTGGCCAAGGCCCTCGGCCCGCTGTTCCTGCGCTTGATGCCGGAAGTGCCCGCCGGCCACCCGGCCATTGGCCTGATCACCCTCAACTTCGCCGCCAACGGCCTGGGACTGGACAACGCCGCCACGCCCATCGGCCTCAAGGCCATGCGCGCCCTGCAGGACCTCAACCCCAGCCCGACCATCGCCAGCAATGCGCAGATCCTGTTTCTGGTGCTCAACGCTTCGTCACTGACGCTGTTGCCGGTGACGATCTTCATGTACCGCGCCCAGCAGGGCGCGCCGGACCCGACGCTGGTGTTCCTGCCGATCCTGATCGCCACCACGGGCTCGACCCTGATGGGGCTGCTGTCCGTGGCGTTCATGCAGCGCCTGCGCCTGTGGGATCCGGTGGTGCTGGCCTACCTGATTCCAGGTGCGCTGGCGCTGGGCGGTTTCATGGCTCTGCTGGCGACGCTCTCGGCCACGGCCCTGGCCGGGTTGTCATCGATCCTCGGCAACTTGACGCTGTTTGGCCTGATCATCCTGTTCCTGGTGGTGGGCGCGCTGCGCAAGGTCAAGGTGTATGAAGCCTTCATCGAGGGCGCCAAGGAAGGCTTCGACGTCGCCAAGAACCTGCTGCCGTACCTGGTGGCAATGCTCTGCGCCGTGGGTGTGCTGCGGGCTTCGGGCGCGCTGGATTTCGGCCTGGACGGCATTCGCCACCTGGTGCAGTGGGCCGGCTGGGATACGCGTTTCGTCGATGCCTTGCCGACGGCCATGGTCAAGCCGTTCTCTGGCAGCGCCGCTCGGGCGATGTTGATCGAGACCATGAAGACCTCCGGCGTGGACAGCTTCCCGGCCCTGGTGGCAGCGACCATCCAGGGCAGCACCGAGACCACATTCTACGTGCTGGCGGTGTATTTCGGCGCCGTGGGCATCCAGCGAGCGCGCCATGCCGTGGGCTGCGCGTTGCTGGCCGAACTGGCGGGCGTGCTGTCGGCGATCGGGGTCTGCTACTGGTTCTTTGGCTGAGGCCTTCAGGGCGCCGGCGTTGCGAAGCGCTGGCCCTGCTCCAACGTCCAGTTCACCACTTCGGCGGTCAGCCGATCACCAGCCCGGCCAAAACCGTCCACCACCGCTGGCACTTTTGTATCGCCCAGCGGCTGGCGCACTTCAAAACGGCGGCTGGCCAGGATGCGTTGGTCGAACCCGCGCACCAGCAGGGCGTCCAGGCGAATCACCACGCTGGCCGCCGTGCCCTGGTATTCGGTTTGGAACGCTTGCAACTGCCCGCCCAGCTCCAGGTCTGCTTGCAGGTTACTGTCGGCGACGCTCAACAGCCTGACGCGCCCGTCCTGGGCAAAGCCATCGAGCAGGCGGTTGCGCAACAACACCGGGGCCGGGTCGCTCCAGCGCGAGGCCGCATAACTGCTGAACAGATTGCCTTGGGGAATGACCGCGATTTTCGGGCTGTTGAGCACTTCGCTGGCTTGCGGGCTGGCCAGGCGCAACGACCAGTTGACCGTAACGCCAGGGGCACTGGACGCCTGAGTGGCGGGCAGGCGATAGATGTCCGCAGGTTCACTCTTGGGCAGGATCGAACAACCGCCCAGCAGGATAAAGCCGGCCAGCAACAGGGCAGGGCGGACGAGTCGATGGGTCGGCTTCATGGCGTGAACTCCTTGTCCTTGTCGTTACCCAGCAAATAGCCGCTGGGGTTGGCGTCCAGGCGCCGGGATATGCCGCGCAGGGCACTGAGGGTTTCGCGCAGCTCGCGCACGGCCGGCGCCAGGGCATTGAGACCCTGCATGCCGTTGTTCAGCGAGTCGCGGTTGTCGTTCAGCAATTTGTCGAGGGTTGCCGTGCTGCGGGCCAGCGATTGCATGGCCTGCCCGGCACTGCCCACGGCTGCCTTGCCTTGATCGTCGAGCAAGCCATTGGCGTTGCGCATCAACGCCGTGGTCTGTTCCAGCGTGGCGCTGGCCTGTTTGCCGATGGACGCCAGTTGCTGCATGGCCTGGCGAATGTCGCCGCGCTGCTCGGCGATGACCCCAGTGGTTTGCTCCAAGTGTTCGAGGGTGTTGCCCAGGCGTTGGACGTTGTCCGAGGAAAACACCTCGTTGGCGTTGTGCAGCAACAGGTTGATGCTGGTCATCAAGTCATCGCTGTTGTTGAGCAGGCGGGCAATAGGCGAGGGCGCGGCGATGATCACCGGCGGTTCACCGTCGTGCCCCGTCAGCGCCGGGCTCTGGGGCGTGCCGCCGCTGAGCTGGATGATCGAGGTACCGGTGATGCCGGTCAGGGCCAGCTTGGCCTGGGTGTCCTGCTTGATCGGTGTTTCACCGCTCAAGCGTATCCGCGCCAGCACCCGGCGCGGGTCGTTCGGGTCCAGGCGCAGATTGACGACGTCGCCGACCTTGATGCCGCTGTATTCCACCGAACTGCCCCGGGACAAGCCGCTGACCGCCTCGTTGAACACTACTTCGTAATCCTTGAACTCGCTGTCCACGCTGGACTTGGCCAGCCATAGGCCAAACAGCAGGGCGCCGGCCACCACAATGACGGTGAACAGGCCGATCAGCACATGATGGGCTCGGGTTTCCATGTCAGACCTCGTTCGATTGTATAGCGGCCGATAGCGCCGCGCGGCCGCGAGGGCCATGGAAGTATTCGTGAATCCAGGCGTCGTCGGTTTCCGACACCTTGTCGATGACATCGGCCACCAGTACTTTTTTCTGCGCCAGCACCGCCACCCGGTCGGTGATGGTGTAGAGCGTGTCCAGGTCATGGGTGACCAGGAACACACTCAAGCCCAGGGCATCGCGCAGCGTCAGGATCAACTGGTCGAACGCCGCCGCACCGATGGGGTCGAGCCCGGCGGTGGGTTCGTCGAGAAACAGGATGTCCGGGTCCAGGGCCAGCGCCCGGGCCAGGGCGGCGCGCTTGATCATGCCGCCGGACAGCGAAGCGGGGTACTTGTCTGCGGCAGAAAGTGGCAGCCCGGCCAAGGCGAGTTTCACCGCCGCCAGGTGCTCGGCGTCGGCGCGGCTGAGGCCGGCGTGTTCGATCAGCGGCAGGGCGACGTTCTCTGTCACGGTCAGGGACGAAAACAGCGCGCCTTTCTGGAACAGCACGCCAAAGCGCCGCTCCACCCGCGAACGTCGTTCCGGGGACAGGCTCGGCAAGTCCTCGCCGAACACCCGCACGGAACCCTCGCTGGGCTGGTTCAAGCCGACGATGCTGCGCAACAACACCGATTTGCCGCTGCCGGAACCGCCGACCACGGCGAGAATCTCGCCCCTGTACACATCCAGGTCGAGGTTTTCATGCACACTCTGGCGACCAAAGCGATTGCACAGGCCCCGCACTTGAATCACCGCCTCGGTGGGCGGCCGCAAAGGTTGGCTCACCAGTTCATCTCCATGAAAAACAGCGCGGCCACGGCATCCAGCACGATCACCACGAAAATCGACTGCACCACGCTGGACGTGGTGTGGGCTCCGACCGACTCGGCGCTGCCGCTGACCTTGAAGCCCTCCAGGCAGCCCACGGCAGCGATCAGGAAGGCAAAGATCGGCGCCTTGACCATCCCCACCAGGAAATGCTGCACGCCGATGTCCGATTGCAGCAGCGACAGGAACATGGCCGGGGAAATACCCAGCGACAGGGCACACACGACTCCACCGCCGACAATGCCCGAGAGCATGGCCAGGAAGGTCAGCATCGGCAGCGCCACCAACAGCGCCAGCACCCGTGGTACCACCAGCAATTCGACCGGATCGAGGCCAAGGGTGCGGATCGCGTCGATTTCTTCGTTGGCCTTCATCGAGCCGATCTGTGCGGTAAACGCGCTGGCGGTGCGGCCCGCCATGAGGATCGCCGTGAGCAACACACCGAATTCGCGCAGGAATGAGAACGCCACCAGGTCCACGGTAAAGATGCTGGCGCCGAAGTCGGCCAGCACGGTCGCCCCGAGGAACGCCACCACCGCGCCCACCAGGAACGTCAGCAGGGCGACGATGGGGGCTGCGTCCAGGCCGGTCTGTTCGATGTGAACGACCATCGCTGTCATGCGCCAGCGCCTGGGGCGAAACAGGTTGCGGGCCAGGGTTTCCAGGATCAGGCCGACAAAGCCCAGCAGTTGCAGAGTGTCTTGCCAGACTTTGTCCACGGCACGGCCGATGCGCGTCAGCAACTGTGTCATCACGCTGACCTGGGGCTCTTTCAGCGGCACACAGAAGTCCGTCAGCGAGCAATAGACCGTCTGCAGCAGCGCCCGCTCGGCGGCCGGCAAGCTGCAATCGGGGTGCTCGGCGGTCTTGCCCAGCCGTTCGGAACCCAGCAACTCCACCAGCAACGAAGCCCCGGCGGTGTCGAGGGCGCCGAGGCCGTTGAGGTCGATCAGGGTGTTTTCGTCGTATTGGCCGCGCAGTGAGTCGCTCAAGCGCTTGAGCTGCGGGTAGTGGGCCAGCGTCCAGTCGCCGCTGACCCATAGCTTCGCCGCAGAGCCGGACGTATCCAGTCGGGCAGTGCCGGTGTGGGATCCTGGGGTCATAAGCTCCATGCTCGTTCGACTTGAACAGCGCTACCTAATAGCACGGCCGCGGTCATTTTGCTTCGGGTGTGGCGGCGCTCACATTGAAACGCAGCACACCGATCATCTGGCCATTTTCCGTCAACACCCGCACCTGCCATTTGCCGGTCGGGTCATCCGGGAAGTTCTGTTTGTGGGTCCAGGCGCGATAGCCTTCCTTGCGTCCGCCATGGATGTCCAGGGCGATGCGGTCGACTTCTTTACCGTTGAACTGCCAGACATGATAAATCCGCTCATCGAGCCCACGCGGCGCGTTGATGGCCGTGTAGGCATACAAGCCATTGCCGCGAATCTGGGCGGCGCTGACTTCCTTGAGACTGGCGCCCGGCGTGCGGTCCTCCAGTTGGGTGCTGATCGCCACTTCGGTCATCCACAGCGTGGCCGGCGGCACCCAGGAGCGCAGTACCCAGCCGGCGGCGCCAATGCCCAGCGTGATGCACAGGATTGCCAGGGCGTTGCGCACGGTGCGGATCGGGAAGATCGAGGCCAGGCTGGGAAACGACAGCAGCATGGCAATGCCCAGCGCCAGCTTGAAGCTCTGGTCGGTGGTCAGGTGCAGGATGACCGGCAACGCGGTGAGCAGGGCGGCGAACAGCGTCAGCGTGTGCAACGCCAGGAACGCCCAGCGCCGCGGTGCCAGCCATTTGTAGTAGAGCGGGTCGGTGATCGAGATCAGCGCCGCGACCGTCAGCAGGCCGGTGAAAATCAGCTGGCTGCTGTTCCAGGTGGTCGTGATGAAGAAAAACGGCAAGACGAAAAACAGGCTCTCCTGGTGAATCATCTGCGTGGCGTAGCGCAACAGCGGCTGGGGTATTTCCCGCTTGAAAATCCGCGTGAACAGCCGGGTCATGCTGTTCTCGACCATCAGCCAGAGCCAGCTCACCAGCATCATGATGGCGATCCAGGTCGCCAGGCCCTGCTGGCGGTCCACCAACATGAAACTGCCGACCCCGGAGATGAAACCACCGAGCGCAATGACCCCTGGATAACGCTTCATCAATTCAAGGATGCGCTGGACGTAGAGCGTCAGGTTTTGCATTCGGTGGTTTCACAGTAAGTCGTAGGAAATATCCCTGACAGAGTATCGTCAGGACATCGATGTGACGAGTGCTCTTGTGGCAAGTGGGATTTGCTGTGGGAGCAAAGCTTGCTCGCGAAACAGGTGCCTCGGTTTCGGAAAGACCGCGTCGCGTCCATCGCGGGCAAGCCTTGCTCCCACACAGCAGACAGATGCCCTCGCCACAAATGTGGGCCGCCACGAATCATTCTTCGTTCGGTCGGGCCCTGCGTCGCACCTGCCACACCACCAACCCGAGCAACAGCAATCCCAGCACACCGCCCAACCCCCACACGAGCTCATCATCACTGAGCAACGGCTTCTCGATACGCAGGTAACCCGGGTCCTTGAGCAGTTCACGCAGGGCCACGTTGGCCTGTTCCAGGCTCACCCCCTGCAAGCGCACGGCCGGGTTGGCGAAGCGGCCGTCTTCATAATCACCCAGGGCGCCCCAATAATAATCGGCCAGGGCGCTGTTACCTTGAACCGCCCAGGTCTGATGCGCGATGGCCGCGCGTTTGATGCGCATGAAACTGTCGGGATCGAGGCCATCCTTGAGCAGCGTATTACGCAGTTCCTCGAGCGCCTGTTCCGCTTGGGGTAGATCCTCGCGGGCCAGGTCCGCATTCAGGCTGAAGAAGCCGACGCCGCCGAACACCTCGCGCTCGGTCCACGGCCCGTAGGACAGGCCGCGGGCCAGGCGCAGTTGGCGATAGAGCGCCCAGTCCAGGTAATCCTTGAGCAGGTCGAAGGTTTCGTCATGCTGCTCGTCCAGCACCGGCTCCGGGAACAGCCAATGCAGCTTGGCGCTGTTGCCCACCAGGCCACGGATCAGGTTGCGTTTGGTGACCGCTTTGTAGCGGATCTGCGGCAGTGCCTCGTGCACGCTGGGCTCCACTGGCTCGAATTCGCCAAAGGCGCGTTCCAGGTAGGCCGGCAGCAGTCGGTCGAGATCGCCGACCACGATCAGCGTCATGTTGTTCGGCGCATACCAGTCCTTGCGCACCTGCTTGAGCCGGGCAAGGGTGAGGTGTTCGACCTCGGCCCGTTCCGCGCAGCGCAGGCCCAACTCAACCGCCAACTGGTTGCTGGCCTTGTGGCCCAGGTCCTGGTGATCGAGCCAGCGTTGCAGGTGGGTGTAGTGGCCGCCGTCTTCGCGTTCCACCACCCGTTTGGCCGCCTCCAGGGCTTTTTCATCGAGGCGGGTGCGGGTCAACAACGCCAGTAGCAGGTCCAGGACTTTGCGTTGGTTGCGCGCCGGCGCTTCGATGACAAACGTGGTGTCGGCGTTGCTGGTGAAGGCGTTCCACTCGCCACCCAAGGCCTGCATGCGCTCCTCCAGGCCGCCTTCGCCACTCTCGTCGACGCCGCTGAACAGCAGGTGCTCGAGCAGATGGGGCAGTTCCTTGTCGGCGCAACTGAAGTCGTCCAGGCCCACGCCGACCACCAGGCGGATCGCCACATGCCCGCGCTCGGTGCCGGGCTTGAGCATCAGCTGCATGCCGTTGGGCAATGTATAACCTTCGACCTGGAACCGGTCCAGGGCAACCACGGGCAATGAGCCGAGCAAAAGAAAGGCGAGCAACAGACAACGCATAAGGGCTTCCTGGCGGCTGAGTGGAGATCCATGGTGCCGGGCAGGCCATTATCGGCGGATCGTCGCCCGGGGTCGGCTCGCTCCTCCTATCGAATCTATGGGGTTTTCATGACAGCGGGAGCAGGCGGGCCGGTGAACGGTTTCAGGCCCGAGCCATTGTTACTGACTGACCAACGCGCCAGTCGTTCACGGCGAATGGGTAATGTCGCTAATTTCATCCGCCGCCAGCGCGCCGATCTCGGACGTCTCCAGCACCACATAGGCGCTGCCGCAAAACAGCGAATTGAGGCGTCTCATGTCGGCGATCAGCTCCAGGTGCAGGGAACTGGTCTCCAGGCTTTGCACGACCTTGCGCTGCAGGCGGCTGACATGGGCATGGGCCATTCGCCGTTCCTGCGCCCGAAAGCGCCGTTTCTCACGCAGCAACTGGCGGGCGCTTTCCCGATCGGCACTGAGGAACACCGACAGGCCCAGCCGCAGGTTGGCGATCAAGTGGCTGTGCAGCCCGGCCAGCTCCTCCAGGCCTACCTCGGAAAACGAGCGCCGTTGCGAGGTCTTCTGCTGCTGGACCTTGCGCAACATGCGCTCGATGAGATCGCTGGCCAGCTTGAGGTTGATCGCCAGCTCGATGATTTCCGCCCAGCGACGGCTGTCCTGTTCACTGAGGTCCTCGCGGGGCATTTGCGCCATGTACAACTTGATGGCGCTGCACAACGCCTCAATGTCGTCACTCATGCGCCGGACTTCCTGGGTGACCGCGGTCTGCTCGCCGCGCAGCACGTCGAGCATGGCTTCGAGCATGTTTTCAATCAGGTCGCCGATGCGCAGGGTTTCCCGGGCGGCGTTCGCCAGCGCCAGGCTTGGCGTGGCGAGGGCCGCGAGGTCCAGATGCCGGGGCGTGGCCGTGCCGTTGGTGTTCGGACGTTCCGGCAGCAACCATGTGCAGAGCCTGGCCATCGGCGCGACGCTGGGCAGCAGCACCAGGCAGCGCACGGCGTTATAGAGCAGATGGAAACCGATGACCGTTTCCTGGGGGCTGAAATCCAGGCCGTCCAGCCAGCCCACCAGCGGATCGAGCACTGGAATGATCAGCAACAGCCCGATCAGCTTGTACAACAGGCTGCCCAGCGCCACCTGGCGCCCGGCGGTGTTCTGCATGCTGGTACTGAGGAATGCCAGGACGCCGCTGCCGATGTTGGCGCCGATCACCAGGCCGATGGCCACTGGCAGGCTGATCACCGCGGCGCCGGCCAATGTCGCGGTCAACAGCACGGCGGCCAGGCTGGAATAGGAGATCATCGCGAACAGTGCACCGACCAAGGCATCGAGCAGGATGTCGCCGGTCAGCGAGGCGAAGATCACTTTCACGCCTTGGGCATGGGTGATGGGCGCGGCGGCTTCGACGATCAATTGCAGGGCCAGGATGATCAGGCCCAGGCCGATGCCGACCCGACCCATTTGCCCGACGCGGGTCTGTTTGCGCGACAGGAAAAATATCACCCCGAGGAAAATCAGCAGCGGCGACAGCCACGAAAGGTCGAGGGTCAGCACCCGTGCCATCAGCGCGGTGCCGACATCGGCGCCCAGCATCGTCGCCAGGGCCGGGGTCAGCGCCATCAGGCCCTGGCCAACGAACGAGGTGACGAGCATGGCCGTGGCGTTGCTGCTCTGGACCATGGCCGTGACCATGATGCCGGCGACAAACGCCAGCCAGCGCCTGGACATGTTCTGGCCGATGACATGGCGCAGGTTCGAGCCATAGACCCGCAAGATGCCGGTACGCACGATATGCGTGCCCCAGATCAGCAGGGCCACGGCGGAGAGCAAATTCAGCAGGGTCAGCATGAGAAGCCCCCTGTTAGCGTCCCAAAGGGACAAATTGACGATGCCACATTCTTCTTTCTTGTACTTAAGCTGTAGTTGCCGAACGGTTCGAGCGCCAGCATTGCACAGCTAAAGATGGCTTTGAAACAAAACTGTCATAAAAAACCATTCACCAAAGACACGAAACCCTGTGGGAGCGAGCCTGCTCGCGATAGCGGTCTGTTAGCCAATGAAGATATTGAATGTTGCGGCCTCATCGCGAGCAGGCTCGCTCCCACAGGTTTTGCATCCGGTTACCTTCCGGCAGGCATGAAAAAGGGGCTCGAAAGCCCCTTCATTCATTGCCCCGCAACCCTTACTGGCCCGGAACATCCTTACGCAGTTTCACCGGATCCTGCTGCTTGCGCTTGCGGGCAATCGCCGTGCGCATCTTGATGTTGATGGCTTCCACCGCCAGGGAGAAGGCCATGGCGAAGTAGACGTAGCCTTTTGGTACGTGCACGTCGAACGATTCGGCGATCAGCACGGTACCGACCACCAGCAGGAACGACAGCGCCAGCATTTTCAGCGACGGGTGCTTGTCGATGAACTCACTGATGGTGGCCGAGGCCAGCATCATCACCAGCACGGCAACGATGATCGCCGCCACCATCACCGGTACGTGGGAGACCATGCCGACGGCGGTAATGACCGAGTCCAGGGAGAACACGATGTCGATGATCGCGATCTGGATGATGGTGTAGATGAAATTGCCGCCCTTGCCCGCAGGCTCGTCGTTGGTTTCATCTTCGCCTTCCAGCGCGTGGTACATCTCCTGGGAGCTTTTCCACAGCAGGAACAGGCCACCGAAGAACAGGATCAGGTCACGACCGGAGATACCCTGGCCGAACACTTCGAACAAGTCGGCGGTCAGGCGCATGACCCAGGTGATGGACAGCAGCAACAGGATCCGCGTGACCATGGCCAGCGCCAGGCCGAAGATCCGGGTGCGCGCCTGCATGTGCTTGGGCATGCGGCTGACCAGGATCGAGATCATGATGATGTTGTCGATACCCAGGACAATTTCCAGGGCGGTCAGGGTAAAGAAGGCAACCCAGATTTCCGGGTTGGTCAGCCATTCCATGTGAGTTCCTTTGAGCGAGTGTTAAACCACGACGCCAGCGATGAGCTGGCGGCGTAGTCGTTTGATGCCGTTACAGTTACAGAGTGCTGAACAGCGGGAAAGTCCCCAACAGCAATGCCGCAACCAGTATGCACAGGCAGACCAGTACTGCCCACTTCAGGGTGAAACGTTGGTGATCGCCGAACTCGATCCCGGCCAGCGCTACCAGCAGGTAGGTCGATGGTACGAGCGGGCTCAGCAGATGGACCGGTTGGCCGACGATCGAGGCCCGGGCCATTTCCACCGCGGTGATGCCGTAGTGGCTGGCCGCTTCGGAGAGCACTGGCAACACACCATAGTAAAACGCGTCGTTCGACATGAAGAACGTGAATGGCATGCTTACCAGCGCCGTGATCACCGCCAGGTACGGGCCGAGGAAATCAGGGATCACCGCCAGCAGGCTTTTCGACATGGCATCGACCATGCCGGTGCCGGACAGGATACCAGTGAAAATACCTGCCGCGAAAATCAGACTGACCACCGACAACACGCTGCCGGCATGAGCCGCGACGCGATCCTTCTGCTGTTGCAGGCAAGGGTAGTTGACGATCATCGCGATACTGAACGCCACCATGAACAGCACGGGGAGCGGCAGGAGGCCGGCGATCAGGGTGCACATCAACGCCAGGGTCAACAGGCCGTTGAACCAGATCAGCTTCGGACGGCGAGCATCCGGGAACTGCGAAACGCTGATTTCGCTGTGATCGATCTCGTCGCCGACCAGGTGCAGCTCACCCAGGCGCGCCCGTTCACGCTTGCCGTAGAAGTAGGCAATCACCAGGATCGCCACCACGCCGGCGGCCATCGCAGGAATCATCGGCACGAAGATGTCGGACGGGTCCACGTGCAGCGCACTGGCCGCACGGGCCGTCGGGCCGCCCCACGGGGTCATGTTCATCACGCCACCGGCGAGGATGATCAGGCCAGCCATGATGCGCGGGCTCATGCCGATGCGGCTGTAGAGCGGCAGCATCGCGGCGACGCAGATCATGTAAGTGGTCGCGCCGTCACCATCGAGGGAAACGACGAGCGCCAGGACGGCGGTACCGACCGAAACTTTCAACGGGTCGCCCTTGACCAGCTTGAGGATCTTGCGCACGGCCGGGTCGAACAGGCCGGAGTCGATCATCAGGGCAAAATACAGAATCGCGAACATCAGCATCACCCCGGTCGGGGCGAGCTTGGTGATGCCTTCGAGCATCATCGGGCCGATCTTCGGTGCAAAACCACCGAACAGGGCGAACAGGATCGGGATGATGATCAAGGCGATCAGCGCGGACAGGCGCTTGGTCATGATCAGGAACATGAACGTGATGACCATGGCGAAGCCAAGGAAAGTCAGCATAGGAAATACTCCAGGCGTGGCGCGGCGGGCAAAGGCGAACCGGATGGGTCAGCGCAGGATGCAGGGCTCGGGACGGACGGATGGAGTGGGTGCAGCGGGACGGGTAGCAGCGGACATCAGAATCACCATTGTTGTTGTAAAGGGGCCGAACGAGCCTTTGGAGCTCGCCTCTGGCCACCGGTCTTTTGCCGGTAGTGGGGGCGATCCTAATCGCGCAAGCTTTCAGCCAGCTTTCGCCGCAGACAATGGAGTTTTTCTGTGAGGGGCGAGGTTTACTTGTGGGAGCAAAGCTTGCTCGCGATAAAAACGCCGCAGCTCTCAAGCGGGAATGCGTCAACTTCATCGCGAGCAAGCTTTGCTCCCACAGAAAATCGGTGCGCCACCGGTCAATCAAAATGCTGAAAGATTCAACGGCCGCACCGCGCCCATCCAGATCGCGTGCTCGGTGTGGTCCATCAAGTCATCGCCCGTATCCGGGTGCATGAAAATCACCAACCCCTTGCGATTGAGCGCCAGCCACGGCAGGACCACGCCGATGTACTGCGGATCGAACGCCAGCTGACAGCTCCAGTCCGGGTGCGGGCCGACCGGGCGTTGGTGGACGCGGCCCATTTTCAGTGGGAACAGTTGCGCCGCTTCCTCGCACAGGGCCCGCGCCTGATCGAGGGTATTGGCGTCGAAATACACGTGGGCGTGGTAGCCCTTGATCCGCTGCATCTGTCACTCCTTGAAAAAGAGGCCGAACCCTCGCCGTTTTCCGCGGGTCAGAGGCCTTATACGCGGAAAAAAAGGAAAAACAGCCATGAAAAACGCCGAAACCCCGGTCATCAAAGTGGTGCTCTATGGTGCCATGAGTAGTCTCGGCAGTGCGTTGATGGCTGAAATGCTGCGGCGCCAGCACGAAGTCATCGCCATTCTCGACGATCTCACCGCCCTGGCTCCACGCCCGGGCTTGCGGACCAAGACCGGTGATCTTTTCGACCCCGAGCGGGTCAAGCAGAGTGTGGCCGGCGCCAGTGCCGTGGTGTGTCTGTTGAATGCGCCAGGGTTGCCGATGAACAGCGAACAAGTGGAGCGCACATTGATTCCCGGCCCCGTAGAGCAAGTATTGGCTGTGGATTCACTGATCGCCGGCATGCAGGCGGTGAATATTCCACGGCTGTTCCTGGTGGGTGACTTCGCCGTGCTCGACGAAGAGCCGACGGATGACGATTTGCAGCGCCATGCCGCCGAAGAAGTGCTCGATGCGCTGAAGAACAGCACCTTGCAATGGACCTTGATCAATGCGCCTTACGCCGCGCCAGGCTTGGGCATCGAGCATTTCAGCCAAGTCAGTACGAGCCTGGAGCCTGGAATGGCCGAATCCCTGGAGCGGCTCAACCGGGTGGCGGTCGGCATCGCCGATGAGCTGCATCTGAACCTGCATGTGGGCGAGCACGTCAGCTTTGTCGCGGCCGTGTAGGCGCGTTAAACGGCAATGGAAGGCAGCGGCAAGCCCGTCAGCGACTCGGCACTGTTGGCCTGTTCTTCCATCAGCCAATCCACGAATTGCCTGATCAATACGCCGCGCCGTTTACGCTGGGGCAAGACCACGTAATACCCCAGCCGCGACAGCACCGTTTCAGCGATCGGACGACACAGCAGCCCCTGTGCCAATAAGTTATCCACAAGGTGACGCCAGCCGATGGCCACGCCCTGGCCGCCAATCGCCGCCTGGATCAGCAATGTGTAGTTGTCGAAGCGCAACTGCCCTGGCGCCGGCGGCGAAGTGATGCCCAGCTCGCGAAATACGCCACTCCAGTCGAACCAGCTACTGCTGTTACCCGCGCGCAGGTGCAGCAACGGAAATTCCGCCAAGTCCTGGGCGGGCAAGGGCAGGGGGCGTTCCTTGAGTAGCAGCGGGCTGCACACGGGAAAGACTTCTTCGCTGAATAGCCAGCGACTTTCGCCTTGTTTGAAGCGACCATCGCCGAATAGCACGGCAACGTCGATATCGGTCCGGAGCATGTTGTGGTTGCGCTCGCTGGTCACCAGGCTGACGTCCACCTGCGGGTTGGCCGCGTGAAAGCGATGCAGGCGCGGCATCAGCCAATAGGCGGCGAACGCGAAGTCCGTGGCGACTTGCAGCACTTCGTGTTGATGCTGGGCGGTGATCGCGCTCAACCCGGCATCGATGCTCTGCAAGCCGGCCTGTACCTGCTCGAACAGGATCGTCCCGGCCTCGGTCAGTTCGATGCCGCGGTAGATGCGGTCGAACAGCCGCGTACCCAGTTGTTCTTCCAGGCGTTTGATCTGTTGGCTGATGGCCGGTTGCGTGGTGCCCAGCTCTATCGCCGCCGCCGTGAAGCTTTGCTGGCGCGCCGCGGCTTCAAAGGCGCGGAACAGTTCCAGAGACAGGTCACCCAGGGCGTCATACATAAGCTGTGCTTATCCTAGTCATTATCCTGTATGGGCTTTACCCCAAAACCCGGGGGCTACATGCTCAATCGCAGCAATGTCGCATAACTGCCTACTATGGAATGCCGCGAATACATGAAGCGCAAGAACATTCTTTTCATCATGGCCGATCAAATGGCCGCGCCAATGTTGCCGATCTACGGTCCTTCGCCGATCAAGCTGCCGAACCTGTCGCGTCTGGCCGCCGAGGGCGTGGTGTTCGATGCTGCCTATTGCAACAGCCCGCTGTGCGCCCCGTCGCGTTTTACCCTGGTGAGCGGCCAATTGCCGAGCAAGATCGGTGCGTACGACAACGCGGCGGATTTCCCGGCGGACGTGCCGACCTACGCCCATTACCTGCGGCGCCTTGGCTATCGCACGGCGCTGTCCGGCAAGATGCACTTTTGCGGGCCGGACCAGTTGCACGGCTACGAAGAGCGCTTGACCAGTGACATTTACCCGGCCGACTACGGCTGGGCGGTGAACTGGGACGAGCCGGATGTGCGGCCGAGTTGGTACCACAACATGTCGTCGGTGTTGCAGGCCGGGCCGTGCGTGCGCACCAACCAGCTGGATTTCGATGAAGAAGTGGTGTTCAAGGCCCAGCAGTACCTGTTCGACCACATCCGCGAGGACGGTGACCAGCCGTTTTGCCTCACCGTATCGATGACCCACCCACACGACCCGTACACGATTCCCAAGGCGTTCTGGGATTTGTATGACGACAACGACATCCCTTTGCCGCAGACCCCGGCGCAAACAGAACTCGATCCACATTCCCAGCGACTGCTGAAGGTCTATGACCTGTGGGACAAGCCACTGCCTGTGGATAAGATTCGTGATGCCCGCCGTGCCTACTTCGGCGCCTGCAGCTACATCGACAGCAACGTCGGCAAACTCCTGCAAACCCTGGAAGACACCGGTTTGCTGGACGACACCATCATCGTGTTCTCCGGCGATCATGGGGACATGCTCGGCGAAAAGGGCCTCTGGTACAAAATGCACTGGTTCGAAATGGCTGCCCGCGTACCGTTGCTGATCAGTGCGCCGGGGCAGTTCGCCAGCGGCCGGGTGAGCGCAGCCGTGTCCACCGCCGACTTGCTGCCGACCCTGGTGGAGCTGGCCGGCGGCACGCTGGAGCCGGGCTTGCCGCTGGATGGCCGCTCACTGGTGCCGCATCTGCAAGGGCAGGGCGGGCATGACGAAGTCTTCGGTGAATACATGGCCGAAGGCACCATCGGCCCATTGATGATGATCCGCCGCGGCCCGTGGAAATTCATCTACAGCGAAGATGACCCATGCCTGCTGTTCGACGTGCGCAACGACCCGAAGGAACTGGAAAATCTCAGCCAATCCCCCGAGCATCAATCCGTGTTCGCCGATTTTCTCGCCGAGGCGCGCGCCAAATGGGACATTCCGACGATTCACCAACAGGTGCTCGCCAGCCAGCGCCGCCGCCGTTTCGTCGCCCAGGCGCTGACCCTGGGCAAACTCAAGAGCTGGGACCACCAGCCGCTGGTGGACGCCAGCCAGCAGTACATGCGTAACCACATCGACCTCGACGATCTGGAGCGCAAGGCCCGTTATCCACAACCCTGCCAAAACCAATAACGTAAGGGGCACGCACATGCAAAAGTTATCCACAGTACTGACCGCCGGGCTGTTGGCGTTGAGCAGTGTTTCGGCGTGGGCCGAGCAAAGCTGCGAAACCGTGAAGATGGCCGACCCGGGCTGGAGCGACATCGCCGCGACCAATGCGATCACCGGTTTCCTGCTGGACGGGATGGGCTACAAGGCCAAGGTCGACACCCTTGCGGTGCCCATCACCTTCGGTGGCCTCAAGGACGGCCAGGTGGATGTGTTCCTGGGTAACTGGATGCCGGCGCAGCAGGGTTTCTACGACAAGTTCGTCGCCACCGGCGATGTCACGCAATTGGCCAAGAACCTGGACGGTACGGAATTCACCCTGGCGGTACCGGACTATGTCTGGGACGCGGGTGTGCATAACTTTGCCGACCTGAACAAATTTGCCGACAAGTTCGAGAAGAAGATCTACGGCATCGGTTCCGGCGCCCCGGCCAACCTCTCCCTGAAAGAAATCATCAAGACCAATGACTTCGGCATGGGCGAATGGAAACTGGTGGAATCCAGCGAACAGGCGATGCTGGCGGAAGTTTCCCGGGCCGTGAAGAAACAGAAGTTCGTGACCTTCCTCGGCTGGACCCCGCACCCGATGAACGTGCAACTGAAAATGCACTACCTCAAGGGTGGCGAGAAGTACTTCGGCGACACCGGTAGCGTCTATACCTTGACCCGCAAGGGTTATGCACAGGCCTGTCCGAACGTTGGCAAGCTGTTGACCAACCTGAGCTTCACCCAGGAAATGGAAAACAGCATCATGTCCGAGGTGGTGAACAACAAAGTCAGCAACGCCGATGCGGCCAAGGCCTGGATCAAGGCGAATCCGGCGGTGCTGGATAAGTGGCTGGACGGCGTGAAGACGGTGGACGGCAAGGATGCGTTGGCGGCGGTGAAGGCCAAGCTCTAGGCATAATCGCGAGCCGCCTTTGTGGCGAGGGAGCTTGCTCCCGCTGAACTGCGCAGCGGTCCCAATTTTTGCGGCCGCTGCGCGACCGAGCGGGAGCAAGCTCCCTCGCCACATTGGTTCACCTGATACTCTTGCGCCAAACCCCATCCTTGAGGCCCCATGGCAATCCCCACGCGCCGTTCACTCTTGCCTTTCCTGAACTGGCTGCCCCGGCAGACCCGTGCCAGTGTCGGCCGTGACCTGATCGTTGGCCTCAGCGGCGCGATTCTCGCGTTGCCGCAATCCATCGCCTACGCCCTGATTGCCGGTTTGCCACCTGAATACGGCTTGTACGCGGCGATTGTCCCGGTGTTGATCGCTTGTTTGTGGGGCTCGTCCTGGCATCTGATCTGCGGTCCTACGGCGGCGATTTCCATCGTCCTGTATGCCAGCGTCAGCCCTCTGGCCGTGCCCGCCACTGATGACTACGTGACCTTGATCCTGTTACTGACAGTGTTGGCCGGTATTTTCCAATGGCTGCTGGGGCTGTTGCGGTTCGGCGCGCTGGTGAATTTCGTCTCCCACTCGGTGGTGCTGGGGTTCACCCTGGGGGCGGCGGTGGTGATTGCGTTGGGGCAGTTGCCGAACCTGCTGGGTCTCGACCTGCCGAATGAAGCCACGGCGTTGAAAGGCCTGCTGATGTTGCTCAGCCACATCGAGGCTGTGGATAAGCCGTCGTTGCTGCTGGGAATCGGCACTTTGGTGCTGGGTGTGGTGCTCAAGCGCTTGCTGCCACGTTGGCCGAGCCTGTTGATAACCTTGGTCATCAGCAGCCTGGTGGTCTGGCTGTGGCCGGCGATGTTCGGGCATGTGGCGCTGGTCAGTGCCTTTGCCGGGCGCCTGCCACCTTTCACGCCGCTGCCGCTGGACCTGGAGTTGATCCTGCGCCTGCTGCCCGGTGCGGTCGCGGTGGGCATGCTCGGGTTGGTCACCAGTCTGTCCATCGCCCGCTCGTTGTCGGTGCGTTCCGGGCAGTTGCTCGATGCGAATCAGGAGGTGAGGGCGCAGGGGCTTTCCAACATCGTTGGCGGATTTTTCTCCGGGTCATTGTCAGCCGGTTCCTTTACCCGTTCCGGCCTCAGCTATGAAGCCGGGGCCTGCTCGCCGTTGGCCGGGGTGTTCTCGGCCTTGTGGGTGGCGCTGTTTGCGGTCGCCGGGGCGAATCTGATCGCGCACATCCCGATTCCAGCCATGGCCGGCAGCATTCTGTTGATCGCCTGGGGGCTGGTGGACCATCGCGGCCTCCGCGCGTTGTACCGGGTCAGCCGTGCCGAATTCGTGGTGATGAGCCTGACCTGCCTGGCCACGTTGCTGCTGGAGCTGCAAACCGCCATCTATGCCGGTGTGTTGGCCTCGCTGTTCTTTTACCTCAAGCGCACCTCGCAGCCGCGAGTGCAGCATTTTCGCGAAGGGGAAGCGGAGATCCTGCGGGTCGGCGGCTCGATCTTTTTCGGGGCCAGCCATTACCTGCAAGCGCGCCTGCAACGGTTGCAGGCGCAGCGGGTGGTCATCGATGCCCAGCAGATCAACTTCATCGATTATTCCGGGGTGGAAATGCTCCATCAGGAAGCCCGGCGCCTGCTTAGCCAAGGGCGTAGCCTGACCTTGCGCATGGCCCGGCCCCAGGTGGTGGAGGAGTTGCTGAAGTTGGAGGGGGCGCAGAAGTGCCCGATTCATTTCGAAGACTAGGGCTTAAGGTAGGCATACCCTGTGGCGAGGGAGCTTGCTCCCGCTGGGCTGCGAAGCAGCCCTAGACTTTAGTACCGTGTGGTCAGTTTTGCGGGCGCTTCGCACCCGAGCGGGAGCAAGCTCCCTCGCCACAGTTCACAGTTCACAGTTCACAGTTCACTGCGCCAGTTGGCGGCGCAACTCGGCCAGCACCGGCGCAGTGTCCGGGCGAACCCCGCGCCACAGGTAGAAGGCTTCGCCGGCCTGCTCGGCCAACATTCCCAGGCCATCCATCGCCACCGCCGCACCGTGTTCGCTGGCCCAACGGCAGAATGAGGTCGGTTCCTTGCCATACATCATGTCGTAGCAAACCGTCTTGCCGGGCTCGATCAAGCTAGTGGCAATCGGCGGCACGTCCCCCGACAGGCTTGCGGAGGTGGCATTGATGATCAGGTCCACCGGTTCTTGCAGCCAGTCGAACCCGCTGGCGGAAACCGGGCCCAGGTCGGCGAACGACTTGGCCAGCAATTCGGCCTTTTCCACCGTGCGATTGGCGATGATCACCGAGGCCGGCGCTTCGGCCAGCAGGGGTTCCAGGGCGCCACGCACCGCACCGCCGGCGCCCAGCAACAGGATGCGCTTGCCCTTGAGGCTGAAGCCGGCGTTGACGGTCAGGTCCCGGACCAGCCCGGCGCCGTCGGTGTTGTCCCCCAGCAGGCGGCCGTCAGCCAGTTTGCTCAACGTATTGACCGCCCCGGCCCGCTGGGCGCGTTCGGTCAGGCTGTCGGCCAGGCGGAAGGCGTCCTCCTTGAACGGCACCGTGACATTTGCCCCACGACCTTCGCGGAAAAATTCCCGGGCGCAGCCGACGAAATCCTCCAGGGGCGCCAGCAGCGTGCTGTAGTCCAGGGTTTGTCCGGTCTGCTCGGCAAACAGGCGATGGATCAACGGCGACTTGCTGTGGCCGATCGGGTTACCCATTACAACGTAGCGGTCCATGGATAATCCTCGTTCAGGCCGTCGCCAGCCAATCGCGATCCTGCAGGAAATACTCGGTCAGCCGCGCTTCTTCGCTGCCCGGCTCGGCTTTCCAGTCATAGCCCCAGCGCACTTGCGGCGGCAGCGACATCAGGATCGATTCGGTACGCCCGCCCGATTGCAGCCCGAACAGGGTGCCGCGGTCGTAGACCAGGTTGAATTCCACGTAGCGTCCACGGCGAAACTCCTGGAACTCCCGCTGTTTGGCGGTGAACGCGTCGTGCTTGCGGCGGCGCACGATCGGCAGGTACGCCTCGATGTAGGCGTCGCCGATGGCGCGAATGAAGGCGAAGCAGGTGTCGAAACCCCACTCGTTCAGGTCATCGAAAAACAGGCCGCCAATGCCCCGGGGCTCGTTGCGATGCTTGAGGTGGAAGTAGCTGTCGCACCAGGCCTTGTAGCGCGGATACACCTCGGGGCCGAACGGCGCGCAGGCCTGCTCGGCGACACGGTGCCAATGGACGCAGTCTTCTTCCACGCCGTAGTACGGCGTCAGGTCGAAGCCGCCGCCAAACCACCAGACCGGCTCTTCGCCTTCCTTCTCGGCGATGAAGAACCGCACGTTGGCGTGGGAGGTCGGCACATGGGGGTTGTGCGGGTGGATCACCAGCGACACGCCCAGGGCTTCGAAGCCGCGCCCGGCCAGTTCCGGCCGATGGGCGCTGGCCGAGGGTGGCAGGCCACTGCCGAAGACGTGGGAAAAGTTGACGCCGCCCTTTTCGATCACCGTGCCGTTTTCGATCACGCGCGTGCGACCGCCACCACCGGCTGGCCGGGTCCAGGCATCTTCGACGAAGCGAGTGCCGCCGTCCTCGGTTTCCAGGGCGGTGCAGATACGGTCTTGCAAGTCGAGCAGGTAGGCTTTCACGGCCTCGGTGCGAGTGGACATGACATCACCTTGTTCAGGGCTACGCTACGCGGCGTATAGCGGGCCGGTGGCAAATGGGCGCACAGGATACCACCGCACTTGCCGACACCACAGTTGACGACGGTCAAGCTTAGGAGTCCGATAGAAGGCTTGGTTAAAAGTCCCGCGACAAGGAGAAAGTGAAGATGGCCAAACGTATCCAGTTCAGTTCCCACGGCGGTCCCGAAGTGCTCGAGTACGTCGGCTACCAGCCTGCCGAGCCGGGCCCGCAGCAGGTGCGCGTCAACAACAAGGCGATCGGCCTGAATTTCATCGACACCTACTACCGCAGCGGTCTTTATCCGCCGCCAGCGTTGCCGTCGGGCCTGGGTGCCGAGGGCGCGGGGGTGGTCGAGGCGGTCGGTTCAGATGTCACGCGGTTCAAGGTCGGCGACCGGGTGGCGTACGGCAGCGGCCCACTGGGGGCCTACAGCGAGGTGCATGTGTTGCCCGAGGCCAACCTGGTGCACCTGCCCGAATCCATCAGTTTCGAACAGGCCGCTGGCGTGATGCTCAAGGGCCTGACCGTGCAATACCTGTTGCGCCAGACCTATGAACTCAAGGGCGGCGAAACCATCCTGTTCCACGCCGCCGCCGGTGGCGTGGGGTCCTTGGCCTGCCAGTGGGCCAAGGCCCTGGGCGTGAAGCTGATCGGCACCGTCAGTTCGCCGGAAAAAGCCGCCATCGCCAAAGCCCATGGCGCCTGGGAAACCATCGACTACAGCAAGGAAAACGTCGTACAGCGGGTGCTGGAGCTGACTGATGGCAAGAAAGTGCCCGTGGTGTACGACGGAGTGGGCAAGGACACCTGGCTGACCTCCCTGGACAGCGTCGCCCCCCGTGGCCTGGTGGTCAGCTTCGGCAATGCCTCGGGTGCGGTGGAAGGGGTGAACCTGGGGATTCTCTCGGCCAAGGGCTCGCTGTACGTCACCCGCCCGACCCTGGCGACTTACGCCAACAACGCCGAAAACCTGCAACGCATGGCCGATGAGCTGTTCGGGATGATCAATAGCGGCAAGATCACGGTGGACATCAACCAGCGTTATCCACTGGCGGAAGCGGCCAAGGCTCATACCGAGTTGTCGGCACGGCGCACGACCGGGTCGACCATTCTCCTGCCCTGAAATTCGGTGATCCTGGATTGAAAAACCTGTGGGAGCGAGCCTGCTCGCGATGGCGGTGGATCAGCCAACATCAATGCTGGCTGACCTGACGCCATCGCGAGCAGGCTCGCTCCCACACTCGGTCTGTGGTGTTCATAAATGCTGTGTTCACCACAAAACCTTTGTGGGAGCGGGCTTGCTCGCGAAAGCGGTGGGTCAGCTTGCATCAATGTTGGATGTGCCGGCGCCTTCGCGAGCAAGCCCGCTCCCACATGGGATCTGTGTCGAAGAGGGGATGTGTGTTCGCGCCTAGTCCGGCCGCACCACTTTGCCGGTCGCCAGGTCGCGAATCACGCTGGGGTTCTTGCGCCCGCCCAGGTTGCCGCCCAACACCAGGTCGATCTGCCCACGGAAATACTGCTCGACACGAATCCGCGTGCGCGCCGCCGGGCGCCCTTGCGGGTTGGCCGAGGTGGACACCAGCGGGCCCACCAGTGAGCACAAATCACGCACGGTAGGATGATCGCTGACCCGCAGCGCGACGGTGTCGTGCACCCCGGTGATCCATTCCGGCAACAGGTTCTGGTGCGGCACCAGCCAGGTATTGGGCCCGGGCCAGGTGCTGGCCATGCGGTCCATCCAGGTTTCGGGGAAGTCTTCGAACAGAAAGTCGAACTGGTGGATGTTGTCCGCCACCAGGATCAGCCCCTTGTCGGGCAGCCGCGACTTGATCGCCAGCAGGCGTTCCACCGCCTCCTCGTTCCACGGGTCGCAGCCCAGGCCCCATACCGCTTCGGTTGGATAGGCAATCACCGCCCCGGCGCGAATTTCTCGCGCGGCTTGTTGCACACGCCAACTGTTGACCATGAAAGATTCTCCCGCAACGCAAATAAGGCTGTGGGCAGTTTACCGATCTTCCTCATAAAACCTAGCGCGCGAACCAGCGTCCGTTGTCGCAGGTGGCGCGTCCTTCCATTTCCAGCTCGGTCAGCGCCGCCAGCACCTTGGGCAAACCCCAACCGCTGGCGTCGGCCAACGCCTCGCTGCTCAGCGGCGCGGCATGCAGCAGGCGTAGCAGCGGATGGGTCACCGGCTCAGGCATCGCAGCCAACGGCAACTGCTGCCAACCGCGCAGCGCCTCAAGAATGTGCTCGACGGTTTCCACCAGTGCCGCACCGTCGCGGATCAACTGATGGCAGCCTCGGGCCCCGGGGTGATGGATCGATCCAGGGATGGCGTACACCTCGCGGCCCTGTTCCGCCGCCAGTCGGGCGGTGATCAGCGAGCCGCTGGCGACACTGGCCTCGACCACCAGCACACCCAGGGACAAACCGCTGATGATCCGGTTGCGACGCGGAAAGTTGCTGGCATGGGGCGCGGCGTCCAACGGGAACTCCGACACTACCGCGCTGCCTTGGGCAATCATCGCGTCCGCCAGCCGACGATTGCGCTGTGGATAAAAATTTTCCAGGCCGGTGCCCAACACCCCGACGGTACGCCCGCCCACATCCAGCGCCGCCTGATGGGCCGCCGCATCGATACCCAGGGCCAGGCCGCTGGTGATGACAAAACCGGCCCCGGCCAGGCTTCGGGAAAACGCCGCCGCAGTGTCCATGCCTGGCCGCGATGCCCGGCGACTGCCGACCATCGCCAGCTGGGGTTTTTCCAGAATGGTGGCATCGCCAGCGACGAACAGCAGTGGCGGCGCGTGGCTGATTTGCGCCAGCAGCGCCGGGTAGTCGGGTTGGTCCCACATCAGTAAATGCTGGCCCGCGCGCTCTAGCCAGGCCAATGCGTGGGCGGCGCCGTCACGCACATCCGGGCTGCGCCGGGCCTCGGCGCAGGCCAGCGGCAAGCCCAATGCGCGCCAGGCGCTGGCCGGCGCACTGATGGCCTTGGACGCCGAGCCGAAGGCCTCCATCAGGGTCATGAACCGCTTGGGTCCCAGTTCCGGCAAGCGGTGAAGGCGTAGCCGGGCCTCCAGTTCCGCAGGGGAAACCGGAGCAGATTCAGGTAATGACATGCGATCATCCTTGACCGTTATAAGCCCCGTACAAACGGGAACAAGCTGTGGATAACTCTGTTGGTAACTTGTGAGACCCGTTATGGATTACGGACCTTGTCGAGCACTGCCAACGAGCGCGAGGCGTACAGCACCAGGCCGTAGCTGAGCTTGTCGTAGGTGCGGAACACCATCAGCAGGCCAGCCCGCTCATCGGGGATTTTCACCGACTCGCCGGTGATGCGGTCGCGTACGGTTTCACCGGTCTTCATCACCGCCAGCACATTGCCTTCGGTCAGACCGTCACGGCGGCCCTTGTTCAGGGTAACCACGTCCAGCGCGCCGATCTGGGTCACGCCCCGGGGCACGTCCAGGATCAACCCGCTGATGTCCGACTTCGGCGCGCTGGGCATGAACGTCGAATTGATCGAGCGCTCTTCGCCGCTGAACAGGCGATCACCCAGGCGCACTTCCTGAGTGGTGCGTTGCAGGGCCAGGGTGGTGACGTCGCCTTCGGTAGCGACCACCTCGCCGCCGCCGATGTCGTCGGCGTTGATGCCCAAGAATTCCTTGGTCTCGGGGTCGGTGTAGACCTTGCCCTGGCGGAAGATGCCGTAGGCCGACTGGCCCGCATCGAACGAGCCACGGGCAAAGACCCGATCCCCCATGCCGCTGAGGACCCGTTCGGCATTGCCGGCGACGATATATGGCGCCTTGTTGAACTCCTCAGGCGTGTCGACGATGCGATTGCTCAGCAAAAAACTGTTGATGGCTTGCAACGGGATGCTCGGGATGGCATCGGCCACCGGCGAGCTGCGAATGCGCGGCGACAGCTTGATCGTGCCGCGCGAGGCGCCGCGATTGAGGGTCAGGCGCGGCTGGCCGTTGACGTAGACCAGCGACAGGGTATCGCCGGGATAGATCAGGTTGGGGTTTTCGATTTGCGGGTTGGCCTGCCAGAGCTCCGGCCATTTCCACGGCTCGCGCAGGTATTTGCCGGAAATGTCCCAGAGTGTGTCCCCCGTCACCACCGTGTATTGCTGGGGAAAACCTTCCCGAAGTTGCACTTGCCCGTGCGCGATACCGGCCGAGGCCAGGAGCAGCAGGGCGAGTAGTGATTTCCTCATGCGGTGAATCCCTTTATTATGTGCGTTCGCGTAAAACGCCAGAGCCCCCGTGGCTCGCTCCGTGAGGCGCTATTCTTCACAAGAGCAACGTTTTACAACGGTAGCCTGCATCCCAAGACACGCCAGGCCAGCCACCCGACTTTACCTCACACGTGCATTTATCAAGCTTATGGCCATTTTGAACATTCTCGAATTTCCGGACCCGCGCCTGCGCACTATCGCCAAACCGGTGGCCGTAGTGGACGACGAAGTGCGTCAGTTGGTCGACGACATGTTTGAAACAATGTATGAGGCGCCAGGCATCGGCCTTGCCGCGACCCAGGTCAACGTGCACAAGCGTATCGTCGTGATGGACCTTTCCGAAGACCGCAGCGAGCCGCGGGTGTTCATCAACCCCGAGTTCGAAACCCTGACCGACGAGATGGACCAATACCAGGAAGGCTGCCTCTCGGTGCCGGGCTTCTACGAAAACGTCGACCGCCCACAGAAGGTCAAGATCAAGGCCCTGGATCGCGACGGTCAACCTTACGAACTGATCGCCGAAGGCCTGCTGGCGGTGTGCATCCAGCACGAGTGTGACCATCTCAACGGCAAGTTGTTCGTCGATTACCTGTCCACCCTCAAGCGTGACCGGATCAAGAAAAAACTGGAAAAACTTCATCGCCAGAATGCTTGATGCCCTCCTTCAAAGGCTTGCCGCGGCAAGCCTTTTTCTTTTTGCGACTGCTTTGTAACTGAGAGCTTCCCATGACTGAGCCACTGCGCATCGTCTTTGCCGGCACTCCCGAATTTGCCGCCGAACACCTCAAGGCCCTGCTGGCCAGCCCCCACGAAATCGTCGCGGTCTACACCCAGCCGGATCGCCCGGCCGGTCGCGGGCAAAAACTGATGCCCAGCCCGGTCAAGCAGCTGGCCCTGGAGAATGGCCTCCTGGTGTTGCAGCCGCCGACCCTGCGTGATGCCCAAGCCCAGGCCGAACTGGCGGCGCTGAAGCCGGATTTGATGGTGGTGGTCGCCTACGGCCTGATCCTGCCGCAAGTGGTGCTGGACATCCCGCGCCTGGGTTGCATCAACAGCCACGCCTCGCTGCTGCCACGCTGGCGCGGTGCGGCGCCGATCCAGCGCGCCGTGGAAGCCGGCGACGCGATGAGCGGCGTCACGGTGATGCGCATGGAGGCCGGCCTGGACACCGGGCCGATGCTGCTCAAGGTCAGCACCCCCATCAGCGCCGAAGACACCGGCGGCAGCCTGCACGACCGCCTCGCGCTGATCGGCCCGCCGGCCGTGGTCCACGCCATTGCCGGCCTGGCCGCCGGCACGCTGGAAGGCGAAGTGCAGGATGACCGCCTCGCCACCTACGCGCACAAACTGAACAAGGACGAGGCCCGCATCGACTGGAGCCGCCCGGCCATCGAGCTGGAGCGCCTGGTAAGGGCCTTCAACCCCTGGCCGATCTGCCACAGCACCTTGAACGGCGAGGCCCTGAAAGTGCTGGCCGCCAGCCGCACCGAAGGCAAGGGCACACCGGGTGAAATCCTCAGTGCCAGCAAGGACGGTCTGGTGGTGGCCTGCGGTGAGCAGGCGTTGTGCCTGACACGCCTGCAACTGCCCGGGGGCAAGGCGCTGAACTTCAGCGATTTGTTCAACAGCCGCCGTGAGAAATTTGCCGTCGGCACCGTGCTGGGCCAAGCGACGGACGCCTCATGAACCCGCGTCTGGCCGCCGCCAAGGCACTGGCTGCCGTCCTCAACGGCAAAGCCTCACTCAACAGTTCCCTGCCGACCCAACTGGACAAGGTGGAAGACCGTGATCGTGGTTTCACCCAGGACCTGGCGTTCGGCACCGCCCGCTGGCAGCCGCGCTTGTCGGCCCTGGCGGCCAAGCTGTTGCAGAAGCCGTTCAAGGCTGCCGATGCCGATGTCGAAGCCTTGCTGCTTGTAGGGCTCTATCAATTGCTCTACACCCGCGTCCCCGCCCACGCCGCCATCGGCGAAACCGTGGGCTGCGCCGACAAGCTGAAAAAGCCCTGGGCCAAGGCCCTGCTCAATGCCGTGTTGCGCCGCGCCCAGCGAGAAAGCGAAACCCTGCTGGCCGAACTGGAACGCGATCCGGTGGTGCGCACCGCCCACCCGCGCTGGTTGCAGAAATCCCTGAAAGCGTTCTGGCCCGAGCAATGGGAAGCCATCTGTGCGGCCAACAACGCCCATCCGCCGATGATCCTGCGGGTCAACCGTCGCCACCATAGCCGCGATGCCTACCTGGCGTTGCT
Source organism: Pseudomonas sp. St290 (assembly GCF_018325805.1). NCBI lineage: Bacteria > Pseudomonadati > Pseudomonadota > Gammaproteobacteria > Pseudomonadales > Pseudomonadaceae > Pseudomonas > Pseudomonas sp. St290. Next base: position 81,322 of record NZ_AP014703.1, read on the forward strand.
GGGCGAGGCGGGTATCCCGGCCATCCCGTGCCGGTACAGCCGCGACGGTATCGTGCTGGAAACCCCCGGCGATGTGCGCGCACTGCCGGGTTTCGCCGAGGGCTGGATCAGCGTCCAGGACGAAGCCGCCCAACTGGCCGCCGACCTGCTGGAACTGGCGCCCGGCCAACGGGTGCTGGACGCCTGCTGCGCACCGGGGGGCAAGACTTGTCACATTCTCGAGGTCGAGCCGAAGCTGGCCGGCGTGGTGGCGGTGGACCTGGAAGCCAAGCGTTTAGTGCGGGTGAAGGAAAACCTCGAACGCCTGGGCCTGGAGGCCGAACTGATCGCCGCCGACGGTCGCGACACTGCAACCTGGTGGGATGGCAAGCCGTTCCAGCGCATCCTCCTCGACGCGCCATGCTCGGCCACCGGTGTGATCCGCCGCCATCCGGACATCAAGCTGACCCGCCAGCCGGACGACATCGCCGCACTGGCCGTGTTGCAGGGCGAACTGCTCGACGCCCTGTGGTTGACCCTGGAAGTGGGCGGCATGCTGCTCTACGCCACCTGTTCGACCTTGCCGACCGAGAACACCGAAGTGATCGAAGCCTTCCTCGCCCGCACCCCGGGCGCCCGGGAGCTGGACATCGCCAGCCAGGCCGGCCTCAAGCAGCCCCATGGCCGCCAGTTGCTGGCCCAGGAAGGTGGGCATGACGGGTTCTACTACGCCAAGCTGATCAAGATCGCCGCCGCACGCGGTTAAAACCGATTCGATAGGGAGTGAGTGGATGAAAATCATCATCCTCGGCGCAGGGCAGGTCGGTGGTTCGCTGGCGGAACACCTGGCCAGCGAGGCCAACGACATCACCGTGGTCGACACCGACGGCGAACGCCTGCGCGACCTCGGCGACCGCCTCGACATCCGTACCGTACAAGGCCGGGGTTCGTTGCCGACAGTGCTGCGCCAGGCCGGCGCCGACGATGCCGACATGCTCGTGGCCGTGACCAACAGCGACGAAACCAACATGGTCGCCTGCCAGGTGGCCCATACGTTGTTCCACACCCCGACCAAAATCGCCCGGGTGCGCGAAGCGGCCTACCTGACCCGCGCCGACCTGTTCGACAACGAAGCGATCCCGGTAGACGTGCTGATCAGCCCCGAGCAGGTGGTGACCAACTACATCAAGCGCCTGATCCAACACCCGGGCGCCTTGCAGGTGATCGACTTCGCCGAAGGCAAGGCGCAACTGGTGGCGGTCAAGGCCTACTACGGCGGGCCGCTGGTGGGTCAGCAGCTGCGCCAGTTGCGCGAGCACATGCCGAATGTCGAGACCCGGGTCGCGGCGATCTTCCGTCGTGACCGACCGATCCTGCCCCAGGGCGACACGGTGATCGAAGCCGACGACGAAGTGTTCTTCATCGCCGCCAAGGCGAACATTCGCGCGGTCATGAGCGAAATGCGTCGCCTGGACGAGAACTACAAACGCATCGTCATCGCCGGCGGCGGGCAGATCGGCGAACGCCTGGCCGAAGCCATCGAAAGCCGCTATCAGGTCAAGATCATCGAGATGAATCCGGCCCGCTGCCGCTACCTCTCGGACACCCTCGACAGCACCGTGGTATTGCAAGGCAGTGCCTCGGACCGCGACCTGCTGCTGGAAGAAAACATCGCCGACGCCGACATCTTCCTGGCCCTGACCAACGACGACGAAGCCAACATCATGTCGTCGCTATTGGCCAAGCGCCTGGGGGCGAAGAAGGTCATGACCATCATCAACAACCCGGCCTACGTCGACCTGATCCAGGGCGGCGACATCGACATCGCCATCAGCCCGCAACTGGCAACCATCGGCACCTTGCTCGCCCACGTACGCCGCGGCGACATCGTCAGCGTGCACTCCCTGCGCCGCGGCGCCGCCGAAGCCATCGAGGCGATTGCCCACGGCGACGCCAAGTCCAGCAAAGTCATCGGCAAAGCCATCCGCGACATCGGCCTGCCACCCGGCACCACCATCGGCGCAATCATCCGCGACGAAGAAGTGCTGATCGCCCATGACGACACCATGATCCAGACCGGCGACCATGTCATCCTGTTCCTGGTGGACAAAAAGCACATTCGTGATGTGGAGAAGCTGTTCCATGTGGGGTTGAGTTTCTTCTGATCCAAAGTATGCAGTGACAGGAAGGGCCTCATCGCGAGCAGGCTCGCTCCCACAAGGGGGGGAGGTGTTCACAGTATTTGTGAGCAATGGCGATCCTCTGTGGGAGCGAGCCTGCTCGCGATAGCTATCTAACACTCGACAGATCAATCACTGACACAACCCCAGAGGACCTTCTCCATGCTCGACTCCCTGGAAAAAATGCTCGCCAAGGGTGTGGATAACTCACTGCTGCGCTTCGGCTTGGGCAAGGGCTACCTGGACCTCGGCGAATTCGCCCGGGCAGCCGAACATTTCCAACGCTGCGTCGAATTCGACCCCAAGTATTCGGCGGCTTGGAAGCTGCTGGGCAAAGCCCACCAAGGCCAAGGCGATGCCGCAGCAGCCCGCCAAGCCTGGGAACAAGGCCTCGAAGCGGCCCGCGCCCACGGCGACAAACAGGCTGAAAAGGAAATGACCGTGTTTCTGAAGAAGCTGGATCGTCATCCCTGAATTCACACAAAACAGCTTTTTGTGGCGAGAGAGCTTGCTCCCGCTTGAGTGCGCAGCGCTCATAAAAAAGCCCACCACGCCCCGAATCCCAGCCCGCCAACCAGCCAACACACAAACCCCTGTGGCGAGGGGATTCATCCCCGCTGGGCTGCGCAGCAGCCCCAAACAGCCACGCGGTTTGTCTGGCCGCTTAACTGACAAACATTCACCGCTCCAACATGGGTCCCCAACGTACCCTCTCGACCCTGGTCATCAAGACTTGACTGGAGACGCACACGTCCGAATTACCCAAATGATCATTGCCCTTGGGGGTGGGGTTGTTCCTGAAAAGGCGGCGGTTTGAGCAGATTAGCTGAACGAGAAAAGGGAACGTATCTAATACCAGAAATAAATTCGTCCCCTTATTCCGAAAGCCCTGTAGTCCATCTCCTAAGTTGTCATTGAGGTATTGAGCCTCCTATCTCTCCGTGCTTCATTAGAAATCCAGACAAGCAGTTCTGGCCACAGCGCATCTAACTTTTCGATCAAAAGGACTTGAGCTCATGAAGCAGAACGGAATTGACTTACCCCCGACTCAGGTAAATGGTACGTGGCGCGGCTCTTTAGGAGGATATTGGTCCACGGACGGTATCATCATTGATGGTACTTATATATTTCCACCGCCTCAGCCAGATGTACTAACAGAAGATGATGATTTTTACATAACTGATCTTGTAAAAACTCAAACCGGGCTGGACGACTTCACTTTCAATCTCAAAATTCTCGACAAGGCTATAAATCATAAAAACGCTTATGGCGCAATAAAAGATATATGGCAGATTGTCGAGCGGGAACGCGGTTGGGTAGCTCCTTATTGGCGCATAAATGACGTTTTCTTCAAAAATAAAGCTATTTGCTTTAGTTTGGCTGACGCGCTTGAGAGAAGCGGTTTTACGTCGAGGGAAGCTATTATAGCCATCGCCCACTCAAAATACGCCCGCAGTACAACATTCAAACTGGAAACACCAAAGTTATCTGGAGGTACATTCAGCCCGGTTAAAGCATTGGCGCACTATTTATGGGGGAAGGGAGAGAAGCTTGAGGTCGATATCAATACTATTGGTTTACAAATAAGAGAACACAAGCTCTCATTATTGAAACAGACTATCGAGAGCACTAAATCACCGGGTACGTATCATCTGGTGGACCCAAAGGTGGCTTACGATACTGGTAAAGACAGTCTCATCAGTGGTGCTTACCTTGGGCGAATCACGCTCCATGTTGAGGGTGATTTCATTCGCAGCCGAGATACATCTTGGCAGTTCCTGGGAACAGTCAAAGCCTACCACGACTTTTATGACTTCGATAAAAGCGATAGACCGCTCGCGCTTGAGCAACTAACTACGGCTGGCAGAGCCCTACCGGGAACTGGGTACGAAATAAATATTTCGGGCGAGCATAAAATCCACTTGATAGGAAAAGGCTTTCAGACTCCTAACTTCTAAACAGTAGTGCCATGGCATCGGGTAGCACTGTTGTCATGGCGCAAGGACAAAAACATGAAGATAAGGCATTCGTTGTTTTTTTATTTGGCAAGTCTCTCAGCTACTCCAATAATCGGTGGCTACAATTTATACTCTAACTACGAGAATAACTTGTATGCAGTCGAACATGACACTATCGCCATTCCATTCGCAGCAATTATTGGCACTCTGTTCATATCACTGCTCCTGCTAGTCCTACAGCGACCTTATCGGTTAAGAAAATCAAACAACATGCCCCGCACCTTTCTTACAAAAACCGCAAGCGTCCTCGCCACGATCGTGACGGCAGTTCTATTGCTGGATAACATTATCTACTGGTCGCACCCCAACCATTTGCCAACTTTTTTGACGTTTCTTACGGCTTTCTGTTTGTATATTTATTACCAGTTACAACTTTATGATGTTATCAGTGCCGGCCCTAATTGCTAAGAGTTGGCCAAGATACATGGCAGCGTGTCGCAACGAGGACGAGTACGTAAAGGCATTTCACCGTAGCTAAACAGGAAGAACGTGATAGCGAACGTCGCTGTAATCAATTGATCATTTGTTACGTGCCTGGATGGCGTCAATCGCTGCCCTGGCCGATGCCTTGACGTCACGCTTGCGCGATTTCAATCCCTCAGTGAGCAGGGGGATTGATCGTGCAGTGCCGATCTTATTTAAGGTTGCATGGCAATAGATCTTGTCGAACGGGTCTTCTGTCAAAGCAAGGTGGGCAAGAAGATGATCTTCCACTACGTCGCCATATGAATTGACTAATGCTCCGATAGCTGAATGGCGAACCAGCCATCGTTTGTCCGTCAACAAATGAAATATAGGTTCCAGCGATGCACCGGGCAACATAGGTACTTTCGCGATGCTGTCCAACAACGCCGCCAGCTCGTATTTGTCTTGAACCGCTGTTACCTGACGCAAGAGCACTTCGCTACAATGCTCATTTTTCATATTATGACCCAGCGCCCCGAGGACGAAATAAATCGCCCGGCGAATGTCCTTTGAATCAGACGTTTCCATGAATGCCTTCAGCCCGGCGATGACCGATACATCAGTCAGCTTCTCTGCTTCACGGTGCGCGTGCCACGACACCGAATCGTCGGAGGATACGCCCTTCTCTACCATGGCCATTCGGTGAATCAGATCGACCAGTTCCGTGGGCAAAGAGGTACAGTCTGGTGCCGTTGATGCAACCTGCTCTGTCATCACATGATCCCGTCTCAAAAAGTCGTCCAATCCGTCTGAACTTGACCCACAACTATCGGCCATTAGCACTGGAAGCGTCACGGAGAATTAGCGCGAAAAGGGGATGGATTTATATACACAGTGCACCAAGATTGCCAACCTTGCCGCCCTGGTTTCGGTGCTCGGGTGCGGTCGGCTGCGTTGCTGCAAGCCAGATCCGCTTGTTTGGGTTTGATCTGGGGTTGCTATCGGTCTTTGCTTTGGCGATGGGATGGGGTTGTTCATGAAGCGGCGGCGGTTTGAGGAGGTTGGTGTAGGGAAGAAAGGGGCTGATTGAACCTGAAAATAAATCCGCCCCCCGACGCCTAGTAAAAGTCGTAATAAAGCGCCCACTCTCCAGTTTCATTGTGCTTCCAGAACATCAGGCTCCCACTGTCGACCACGTTCAGATTGATCTTCGAGTCCGATGAGATCTGGAACACAAACTCGAAGCCTTCACCCGGATCAACACCCGACTGGCAGAACGAGGGGTAACCGCCGATCTTGTGTTCGTAGGTGTGGGTGACCAAGTCGTAATAGCTTTGGATCTTGCCCGCGCGTTCCAGCGTGAGGATTGCTTGCTCAAGGTCCTCCGGGACACCACCGCCATCCCACAATGGAAAGTCCTCCGGCACCGCTTGCGCTGTCAGTGGGAAGGGTTTGAGGAACGTACCTGCCACCGACAGAGACTTGCGCACCAACACATCATCCGACCCGTACTCGCGGATAACCCAATTATCCCCCATCGGCTCAAAGTGCTCGGGGAACGGGTTTGAAATGAACACCGTCAGCACACGAACCCCTGCTAGCAGAGGGCTATTGATAGGCAGGGCGGGCAGGTAAAACTGCGCATAGGGGAGCAACTGTTGCCCCGCCTGATTAGTGGGCACCTCTTCATCCGGTCGGAACAGGAATACATTGCCCAGCCAGCTTTCTTCATCGGTGCCGGCAGGACGAAAGCCGCCGGCAACGAGCTTCACGGCGGGGCGGGCCAGGCGTTGCTTGATTTCCTGGATATCCATGGCGATGTAAACCTCCTTTTTACTACAGGATTAATACTGAAAAGGGGGCAGATTTATTTGCTGGAAAATAAATCTGTCCCCTCTGTGCGCTCTCTGTGTTCGCCAAGGTTTTTTGCGTTTTTCGTGAGTAAGGTCAGGGCACTACCTTGGGGCTGGCGTACTAGCCCCGTCCCGCACCTGCATCAGTGCAAATCCCAGCAGATTCAAGCCTTTCCACAGATTCGGATTGTTCGCATCTGCGTTGTCCTGTGCGAGCCCTATACCCCAGATGTTATCAACCGGGCTGGCTTCGACAATAACGCGCGAACCGGTTTGTAGAAGATATTCGTTCAACTGTGGATTCTGAGAGAACTTGGCCTGGTTCGCTCGAACGACAATGTCGTATCGGTGTTGCAGCCAAACCTTATCATTGAATCCGCGCACGTTGCGGCCAAGTGCTTTGGCGGCATTAGGAGTAGGGGCTTGGAGCACCTGCGCACGAATTTCCTGATCGTCGAACAAGGCCGCTTTCTCGGCCATCATGAAGTGTTCGGCCGTCGGGTAATGTTGCCCCTCGACAATGAAGCCAGCCTCGAACCATTGGCTGAAGCACGACGCCGTGACGACAGTTTTGCTGCGCTGGTGCCCCCAGAAAAACGTAAAGCTCAGATGTTCTCCAGAGTTGAAACGTGCGCACAGTTCTTTCAGATGTTCAGAGTCGTTCAATGAGATTTCCTCGTTAACTGAAGATCGAAGTTACAGCTACTGTGCTGACCAAGACAACCACGAAGCTTGGTAGGTCGAACGTCCACAGATTGATGCATACGCGCAACTCTTCGTAAACAAAACCCGACGCAAAACGTCGGGTTTTTTCGTTGAGGAATTAAATCCTATTGCCGCGGCTCCACGTTATCCAATACCCGGTTCGCCAGCAACGAACTCAGCTCAATCAACTGCTGAATCCCCTGCGCCACATGACGCCTCGATCCCTCCAGATCAAACGCCAGATCACTCACCATGGCATCCGCCGAAGCCAGGGTTTCGCTGAGGTTGGCGAGCAAGCATTCGTTATCGAGACCTTTCACGACGGTGTATAGCTGTCCCGGTTTGGGGTCGTCTTGGGATTTATCCGATTTTGGTAGCAAGTAGTGATCAAGCACGCGTTTGGTGGTTTCGTCTTGCTGTTTGGCTTTCGATTTTGCGGATGTAGAAGTGGAATCTGCCTCTGGCGGATTCGGGGTCGTTTTGAACATTGACGTAATCTCTCAATTAGGCCGCAACCCTCTCGCTACTAAACGAAAGGGTGGCGGCTGTGCGCAAGTTAGTAGACCGGTGATTACGTCAAACCCGGCGCACCCGAAGGTGCCATGCGCACAGCCACCATCGAGAACAGGCAACGCCTGACTGATGAGACTCGTGCACCGAGACGTAAACCGGGCTACTAAACCCGACCACTGATGGGCAGTGGCAGGAAGACAATAGAACCCAGGGACAAGGCGCACAAGCGGGCGGATTCTGGCGTAGTTGTAGGCAAAGGCGCAAGGATGCGTAGCTTGATAGAGGGGTGTAGGTGGGGGCTGTAGGAGGGAGGGTTTTTGGTGATATGGGTGGGGTGTTCGGCTCTGGAGCTGGGGCGATTTCATCGCGAGCAGGCTCGCTCCCACAGGGCTCGGTGTTCGGCTCGACACAAGTCCCCTGTGGCGAGGGAGCTTGCTCCCGCTGGCATGCGCAGCAGGCCCCTGCATTTCTTCAGGCAAACCGCATCGTCCGGTTTTGCGTCTGCTGCGCAGCCGAGCGGGAGCAAGCTCCCTCGCCACGGGGGCTGACTAAACCGCTTTCCAAATCTTTTATGGCAGCGTGCCATTCGTTATAGATAATCTATCTGCGAATCATTAGCATTACCTGCATTGGTTTCCCGTTTCCCCGCAGGTACTCACTCCATGCTATTTCCATCTCGCCTTACGTTGCTGGCTGCGTGCTGCTCAGTCAGTTTTCTTGCCCAGGCGGCAGAACCTATTGAATTGGGAGCGACCGACGTTACTGCCAGTGCGATCAAACCCAACTCCAACACGCTACCAACGCCCTATGCGGGAGGTCAGGTGGCGAGGGGAGGCCAGATGGGGGTGCTGGGGAATCAGGACAACATGGATGTCCCGTTCGTGATGACGAGTTACACCTCGCAGTTGATTGAAGATCAACAAGCTGAAGACGTAGGTGACGTGCTTCTCAATGATCCGTCGGTGCGTCAATCCTATGGGTTTGGTAACCAATCCCAAGTGTTTGTGATTCGAGGCTTGCCGCTTAACAGCGACGACATTTCATACAACGGGCTGTATGGCGTCTTACCGCGTCAGATTCTGTCGACGGATGCTATCGAGCGTGTCGAGGTGTTCAAAGGCCCCAACGCGTTTATCAACGGTGTCAGTCCGACGGGCTCGGGTCTTGGGGGCGGCGTCAACTTGCAGCCTAAACGCGCAGAGGATGTGCCGACGCGTCGTTATACCCAGGACATCAGCACCGATGGCCGCATTGGCGAGCATTTGGATATCGGGCAGCGATTTGGCGAGGATAACCGCTTTGGCGCCAGGTTGAATCTGAGCCAGCGGGAAGGTGAAACAGCGATCGACGACCAGGATCAGCGCACAAAGTTGTTCGTTGCGGGCCTGGACTATCAAGGTGATGACTTCCGCGTTTCCACCGATTTCGGGTATCAGAAACAGCGTATCAATGGGCTGCGTAATTCCGTGAATATCGGCAACGCCACCCGCATTCCCACGGCTCCGCACGCCAGCCACAATTATGGGCAGGACTGGACTTACTCCGAAACGGAAGACACTTTCGGCATGGTTCGTGGCGATTGGGATCTGAACGAAAACTGGACCGCATACCTTGCCGGTGGTGCAAAGCACACCCGAGAAACCGGGGTATACGCCACGCCGACACTGGTCGGCAATAACGGCGTAGCGACGATCGGTGGCTCGGAAATTCCTCACAATGAAGACAACACATCGTTCAGTGGCGGGTTGAACGGGCGCTTTAACACGGGCCCTGTTTCCCACCAGGTTGCGATTGGTGGCTCGACGATCTGGACCGAGCAGGAAAACGCCTACACGTTCTATCGTTCCGTGACCGGGAACAGCAATATCTACGACACCCCCAAGCTGCCTAAGCCGACGGCGGTGTCCAGCACGGGCGGTGAAATGGGGGATCCCGGGGTGACCGGCAAAACCCGTAACCGTAGTTTGGCGATTTCCGACACGCTGGGCTTGTTCGATGACAAGTTGCTGGTCACTTATGGTGTCCGTCGTCAGCAGTTGCGTGTCGAGAACTATAAGTACGATGGCACTACTTCAAACGGTGTAGCCAATCCAGCAAACGATGGCAGCCGTAGCGCGCTCTACGATGAAGCCATTACCACGCCTGTTTATGGCATCGTCTACAAGCCTGTGGAGAGCGTGTCGCTCTATGCCAACCGAATCGAAGGCCTTGCAAAAGGGCCCGTGGCGTCCGGTACCGGCATCACGAACCTGGGCCAAGCCTTTCCCCCTGGCCGCACAAAACAGTTGGAAGCGGGCATCAAGTTGGACCTGCAAACCTTCGGTGCCAACCTGGGGGTTTTCCGCATCGAGAAACCTTCCGATGGTTACGTCGACAACGCGCAGAGCCTCTATGTGCGTGATGGTGAGCAGGTCAACAAGGGGCTGGAGCTCAGCGTTTTCGGCGAACCCATCGAAGGCCTCCGGTTGATGGCCGGCGGCACCCGCATGACGTCTGAGCTGAAAAAAACCGCTGGCGGGCTCAACGATGGCAATCACGCCATTGGCGTGCCAACGTTTCAGCTCAATGCCAGCGTAGATTGGGACGTTCCGGGTATCGAAGGTGCCGCGCTCAGCGCAAGGATGTTGCGTACTGGCGGGCAGTACGCTGATCAGGCTAACAACCTGAGCTTGCCGACCTGGAACCGTTTCGACGCCGGCGCACGTTACAAAATGAAATTCGTGGAGAAAGACCTGACGTTGCGCGTCAACGTGGAAAACATTACCGATAAGAACTACTGGGCCTCGGCAAACGGCGGCTACCTTTCGCAGGGTGATCCGCGCTTGGTGAAGTTCTCGGGGACTATCGATTTCTAAGTAAAAAGGGGATTTATTAAGTGAAAAGGGGACAGATTTATTTGCTGGTAATAAATCTGTCCTCTTTTCTCCGGGCTACTAAACCCGACCACTGATGGGCAGTGGCAGGAAGACAATAAAACCCAGGGACAAGGCGCACAAGCGGGCGGATTCTGGCGTAGTTGTAGGTAAAGGCGCAAGGATGCGTAGCTAGATGGGCGTTGTAGGCGGGGGCTGTAGGAGAGGGGTGTTTTGGCGATGCAGGTGGGTTGTTTTACTCAATCCAGCGATACGAAATGATTTGAATCCAATCCGCCCGTTGCAGAGAATTGCCACCTTTACCCCAAAAGGATACGGGCGATGAAGTTCGAAGGGACTTTTCAATACATGGGCAATCACGGGATCGTCTTCAACGTCTCGCAGATCACCCTCACAGACAGCGAACGTGGGCGCCTGCGCGAGCTGCATTTTGGCGAAGCGAAAAGCGCCCACTATGAGGTCAACAGCAAGGTCGTCGAGGTGTACGACAAGATGCTGGCCAAAAACCTGCCGTGCGTGATGATGATCGGCATCTCCAAGCCGCTGACCCGGCAACAGGGCGACGCCCTCAACGCCCAGCGCACCACGATCGCCACCCTTGCAGCCGCGGCCTTCGCTTCCGCCGCCAAGGCCGTGGCCCCCTCTTACGTGGCGGCATCTGTAGGGATGGGTGTGCGCACGTATACCAATCAAATTCTACCCACCTACCATGCTGGCGACGTACTGGTCAGCATCGAGGCGCAGGTCAACGGCGGTATCGGCCCGCAACGCACCCTCTCGACATTGATCATCAAGGCCTGACCGGAGACGTACATGTCCGAAATTACTCAATTGGTCATTGCCTTGGTGGTGTCCTTTCTGCTTGATCGATTCCTCAAACCCTATCTGCTACGCAAGTGGCTAGGCGTGGTGTTGGTGGCGGCGGGTGCGGTTGGCTGCGTTTTGGCCGGTCAGACCCGCGTGTTGGGGTTTGACCTGGGGTTGCTGTCGGTTTTTGCCGTGGCGATAGGGATGGGGTTGTTCATGAAGCGGCGGCGGTTTGAGGAGGTTGGCTGAGCAGGAAAGGCGGGCGGATTTAATATCAGAAAATAATTCCGCCTCCTTAAGGAAACTGGGGACAGACCACGATTTTGCGCTCACCTGTAATCGGACCGTCTCATAATTGTGGTCTGTCTCCGTTTCTGCCCCAAGGATGCGTGGCTTGGTGGAGGGGTGTAGCCAGGGTCTGTAGGAGCGGGGTTTGCCGGCGATACGGGTGACGTGTTTTGGTCTGGAACCGAGTCGATATCATCGCGAGCAGGCTCGCTCCCACAGAGAGAGTGGAGGCAGGAAGACCTCGCCCTGAATCCAGCCACCGCGTTGTGCCAGGTTGATCGCATTTAGCCTTTCGGGTGGGGGGCTGCTGCGCAGCCCAGCGGGGATAAATCCCCTCGCCACAATGAATTCCCTCACCACAATGAATCGGCATGGCTTAACTGAACGGCATGCCGTTGGAAGTGCTATTTACGCTTGAGCATCTCCGGCAACTGCGCCACCAACTTCTGATTATTCAACGGCGCCCGAATAAACCCGCGTTGAGTACCGTCCGGCCCAATCACGGCGAGGTTGCCGCTGTGATCAACCGTGTAGTTGGGTTTGCTGGTATCCGCCGGAATGAACGGAATGCTCACCGCATTCGCCAGTTTCTGCAGGTCTTCAACCGATGAAGCGGTCAGGCCTTTGAACTGCGGATCGAAGTAACCCAGGTACTGCTTGAGTTGCTTGGGCGTGTCGCGGTTGGGGTCGACGCTCACCAATACGATCTGCAACTTATCCACAGCCTCGGGCGGCAGTTCGCTTTTGATCTGGCGCAGTTGGGCGAGGGTGGTCGGGCAGATGTCCGGGCAGAAGGTGTAGCCGAAGAACAGCAGGCTCCATTTGTCTTTCAAACCGTCCATCGCCACAGGTTGGCCGTCCTGGTCGGTCATTTTCACGTCCGGCAGGTTGCGGCTCTGGGGCAGCAGAATGATGCCGGCATCGATCAGCGCGGTCGGGTCGCCCTGGCCTTTGCCGGACAGCACTTTATTGATGGTCAGGCCGAGGATCAACGCGATCACGGCCACGAGAATGAAGACGGTTTTCTGGGTTCGAGTCATAGGCTCAACAGTAAGTAGTGATCTACAAGCAGGGCGATGAACAGCAGGAACAAGTAATAAATAGAGTACTTGAAGGTGTTGATCGCCGCGTGCGGCCGACTGCCACGGTACAACACCACGGCCCATTGCAGGAACCTGGCACCCAGTACCAGCGCGCAAATCAGGTACAGCATCCCGCTCATATGGATCACGAACGGCATCAGGCTCACTGCCAGCAGCACCAGGGTGTATAGCAGGATATGGATCTTGGTGTAGTGCTCGCCGTGGGTCACCGGCAGCATCGGGATATCCGCCTTGGCGTATTCCTCCTTGCGGTGAATCGCCAGGGCCCAGAAGTGCGGCGGGGTCCAGGCGAAGATGATCAGCACCAGCAACAGCGGTTCGGCGCTGACATGCCCGGTGGCCGCTACCCAGCCCAGCAGCGGCGGCGCCGCACCGGCGAGGCCGCCGATGACGATGTTCTGCGGTGTCGCCCGTTTCAGGAACCCGGTGTAGACCACCGCATAACCGAGCAAGGAGGCCAGGGTCAGCCAGGCTGTCAGCGGGTTGGTGAACGCCAGTAGCATGGCCTGGCCGGCCACGGCCAGTGCCAGGGCGAAGGTCAGGGCGGCGGCCGGCGAGATCCGTCCTTCGGCCAGTGGCCGTTTGTGGGTGCGGGCCATCACCGCATCGATGCGCCGGTCCACCACATGGTTGACCGCCGCGGCGCCGCCGGCACACAACGCGATGCCCAGGTTGCCGAACACCAACACCGTCCACGGCACGCCGGCGCGGGTGGCGAGGAACATGCCGACCAGCGAGGTGATCAGCATCAGCACCACCACTTTGGGCTTGGTCAGCTCCAGGTAATCGCGCCAGATCGCTTGGCTGTGGCGTTCACCGGTCAAGGTTGCCATGGCATCTCTCCTTTTATTGTTATGGGGCTGGGGCTGTGTTTATGCGGATTGAACCGCCAGCGCAGCGGGACTTGATGCTTGACCCGGACCAGGCTGGTGCGGGCGTGATAGTTGACCAGCACCAGGGTCAGCAGCAGCGCGGCGCCCCCGGCGTTGTGGGCGACGGCCACCGGCAACGGCAGATGGAACAGCACGTTGCTGATGCCCAGTGTGATCTGCGCCGCCAGTGCCGCCAGAACCAGGCCGGCTAGGCGGGTCATGCCGACGGTCTTCAATTGCCAGGCCAGCCCCAGCAGCACCACGGTCACCAGCAACGCGCCGATGCGGTGGGTCAGGTGGATGGCGGTGCGGGCGTCGCTGTCCAGTTGCCCGCCCAGGTAGTTGGGACCGATGTGCTGGGTCAGGTGGAAGCCGTTGGCGAAATCGGCCGGTGGCAGCCATTGGCCGTGGCAGGTGGGGAAATCGATGCAGGCCACGGCGGCGTAGTTGGAGCTGACCCAGCCGCCGAGGGCGATCTGGCCGATCACCAGCAGCAGCCCGGCCGTCGCCCAATGTTGCAGGCGCTTGGGCACGGTCAGCGCCGGCAATACGCCGGACAAGCGCAAGGTGAGTAGAAACAGCAGGCTCAACGTCGCGAACCCGCCCAACAGATGCCCGGTGACCACTTGCGGCCACAGCTTGAGGGTCACGGTCCACATGCCGAACGCCGCTTGCGCAAAGACCACGGCGAGCAGGAACAGTGGCAACTTCAATGGCAGGCCCGGGTGACGGCGGTTCATCCAGGCCCGGGCAGCCAGCACGGTAATCAACAGCCCCAAGGTCCCGGCAAAGTAGCGATGGACCATCTCGTTCCAGCCTTTGTGGGCTTCCACCGGGGCTTCGGGAAAATGCAGTTCGGCATGGGCCAGTTGGGCTTCGCTCTTGGGCACGCTGATAAAACCGTAGCAGCCGGGCCAGTCCGGGCAACCGAGGCCGGCGTGGGTCAGCCGGGTGTAGGCGCCCAGCAGGACGACGATCAGTGCCAGCAGCGTGGCGAACAGCGCGAGGCGAAATCCAGGTTTGGCCATGTCGATGCCCTCATCCGATGTTCGACAGTTTCAGCAAATGGCGCAGGTCGTTGAGCAAGTCCTTGCCCTTGACCCGGGCGTCGTAGCGCAGCACCAGGTTGCTGTGGGGATCGATGATCCACAGTTGGGCGCCGCCGGAGCCTTGGGCGCCTTTCTGATAGGCCGGCAGGTCCAGTGGGTAGCGTTGCAGTTGTGGGTATTCGCGCTGCAGTTGAGCGTCATAGTCCGCGTCCAGCGGTTGCGCCACCGCCAGGGCATGGCTGGCGCGGCCGGCTTCGCGGCCCAGGCCGATCTGGACCTGGCGGGCCAGGTACACCAGTTGCCGGCAATCCACCGAACATTCCTGCGGTGCGGTGACCAGGATCTGCCAGCGCTGCTCATCGGCCTGTACGCCGATCTCGGCTCGGGTCTGGCCGTTGCCGATCAGTTCGCCGTGGTAGCTGCGGCTTTCCGGCACCCAGAACTGGAATTTGTACATGCCGGTGGCCAGGATCATCGGGCCGATCACCCCGAGCACGATCAGCAGCAATTGCACGCGGCCCTTGCGACGGTTGGGCGCCTCAGACGTGTTGGTTGGATTCATGGTGCTTCCCATGGTGTCTCCCTGCGTTGTGCCATCCGAGATAAAGGAACAGGCCGAACAGTGCCGTCGCCATGGCGAACCACTGCACGGCGTAGCCGAGGTGTTTTTCCGGGCCCATGGCCACTACGGGCCAATCGGTCCGGTAGGCGCCGGGGCCGCTCTGTTGGCGTAATTCATAGTTGAAGCCGTTGCGGTCCAGTTCGGCCCAGAGCTTGTCCGGCTCGATGGCGGTGACCAGTCGTGGCCAGGGCGCGCCCGCCGGGTCTGCGTGGAGCTGGAACGTCGCACCGGGGGCGACATAGACCCAGGCTTGGAGGCTGACGGGTTGTTCCGGTGTGTTGAAGACCGGCGGGGTGCGGCGGTCAGGCCACGGCAGCCAGCCGCGATTGACCAGCAGCCACAGCCCGGTCCGGTGGTCGAGGAACGGTTGCAGCAACTCGACGCCGACCTTGCCGTCGTGCTGGCGGTTATCCAGCAGGATGCTGTGCTCGCCGTCGAACTGGCCCTGCAGCGTGACCGGGCGAAAGGCCGGATCGCTGGTGTGCGCAAGCTCGGTGCTGTCCATCGGCGGGGCCACGCGGCGCTCGGCATAATTTTCCATGAGCACACGCTTCTGTTCGCCCCGGCTCAATTGCCAGAACCCCAGGCACACCATCACGGGCACCAGAATGGCGACCACCAGCGACGGCACGATGCCCGGCCGGAAGTGTTTCATGGCGCCGTCCGAAAGCCGTCGAACGGGATAGCTATACTCACGTGCATCGCGTCCCCCCGGAGTGTCCCTAATGCTAAAAGCAGCCATCGTCCTGATGCTGATTGCCACGATTGCCAGCCTGTTCAGCGGCCTGTTTTTTCTGGTCAAGGACGACAGCGATTCCAATCGCCTGGTCATCGCCCTGGCGGTGCGGGTCAGCCTGGCCGCTGTCACCGTCGGCTTGATCGCCTGGGGTTTTTTCAGCGGCCAGTTGGTGTCTCACGCACCCTGGTAGTCGTGCCTCAGAGCACGTAGACGAAGACGAACAAGCCGATCCACACCACATCGACGAAGTGCCAGTACCAGCTCGCCGCCTCGAAGCCGAACTGGTGCTCGTTGTCGAAGTGCCCGCGCATGATCCGCATCAGCATGACGAACAGGATGATCGTGCCGATGGTGACGTGGGCGCCGTGGAACCCGGTGAGCATGAAGAACGTTGCGCCGTAGACACCGGAGCCCAGGGTCAGGCCCAGTTCCTTGTAGGCGTGGATGTATTCCTCGGCCTGGAAGCCCAGGAAGGCGCAACCCAGCAGCACCGTGATCGCCAGCCAGAGCTTCAGTGCGCCGCGATGGCCTTTTTTCAGGGCGTGGTGGGCGATGGTGACGGTGACGCTGGAACTGACCAGCAGCACGGTGTTGAGCAGCGGCAAGCCCCACGGGCTGATGACTTCCTTGGGCGCCGGGAAGAGTTTCGGATCGGGGTTGTTCAGCAACGGCCAGGCGAACTCGAAGCTCGGCCAGAGCATGTGCGACAGGCCTTTGGTGCCTTCGCCCGCCAGGCCAGGCGCCGAGATGTTGCGCACATAGAACAGCGCGCCGAAGAACGCGATGAAGAACATCACCTCGGAAAAGATGAACCAGCTCATGCCCCAGCGGAACGAGCGGTCGAGTTGTGCGCTGTACAGCCCGGCGCGGCTTTCCTTGACCACCGCGCCGAACCAGCCGAACAGCATGTAGGCCACCAGCAGGCCGCCAATGAAAAAGATCAGCGGGCCATGGGATTCCGGGCGCGCCGCCTTCAGGTCGTTGAACCAGGTCGCCAGGCCATACACCGTGACGAACATCCCGACCGTGGCGATGATCGGCCATTTGCTTTGGGCCGGGACGTAATAGTGTTCGTGAGTTGCCATTTATTGTTCTCCTTATCGGGCACGCTATCGGTCAGTGTTTAGAGCCACCGGTGGATGACGAGCGGTGATATCGAACAGCGTGTAGGACAGCGTCAGGTGCTTCACTTCCTTGGGCATGTCCCGGTCGACGATGAAGCGCATGGGCATTTCGATGCGTTCGCCGGGTTGCAGCACTTGCTGGGTAAAACAAAAGCATTCGGTCTTGTGGAAATACGCCGCCGCGTTGCTGGGCGAGATGCTCGGCACCGCCTGGGCACTCATCGGCCGGTCGGTGGGGTTGTGGGCGACGAACACCATCTCGTTCACCGCACCCGGCTTGACCACCAGTTGGTCGCCCTTGGGGTAGAAGTCCCAGACCATGTCCACCGCATTGGTCGACAGGAACTGCACGCGGACCTGGCGTGATTCATCGACGGTCTGCTCGCCTTCGTACTGCCCGCCGGTTTTGCCGTTGATGCCGAACGCCTTGCACATCACGTCGTAGATCGGCACCAGGGCAAAGCCGAAGACGAACATGGCCACCACCACTATCAGCAGGCGAGTGACCAGTTTCTTCAGCGAAATCGAGTCAGCCATGGTTTCCAGTCCCTACCGAGAACCCTGTGGGAGCGAGCCTGCTCGCGATAGCGGTGTATCTGACACACCGAGTCGCGCTTATCGCGAGCAGGCTCGCTCCCACAAAAGCTGCGGTGTTTCCCACAGAAGCTGCGGTGTTCATTTCACTTCCGGCGGCGTAGTGAAGGTGTGATACGGCGCCGGCGACGGCACGCTCCACTCCAACCCTTCGGCCCCATCCCACGGCTTGGCCGGTGCCGGTTCGCCGCCACGGATGGTCTTGATCACGATGAACAGGAAGAAGATCTGCGTGGTGCCGAACATGAACGCGCCGATGGACGAGACCATGTTGAAGTCGGCGAACTGCAGGTTGTAGTCGGGAATCCGCCGGGGCATGCCCGCCAGGCCGACGAAGTGCATCGGGAAGAACGCCATGTTCATCCCGATGAACGACAGCCAGAAGTGCAGCTTGCCGAGGGTTTCGTCGTACATGTGGCCGGTCCATTTCGGCAGCCAGTAGTAGGCCGAGGCGAAGATCCCGAAGATCGCGCCGGGCACCAGCACATAGTGGAAGTGCGCGACCACGAAGTAGGTGTCCTGGTACTGGAAGTCCGCCGGGGCGATGGCCAGCATCAGCCCGGAGAAACCGCCGATGGAGAACAGGATCACGAACGCCACGGCAAACAGCATCGGTGTCTCGAAGGTCAGCGAGCCCTGCCACATGGTGCTGGCCCAGTTGAACACCTTCACCCCGGTGGGCACGGCGATCAGCAGGGTGGCGTACATGAAGAACAGCTCGCCCACCAGCGGAATGCCGACCACGAACATGTGGTGCGCCCAGACGATGAACGACAGGAACGCAATGGCGGCCGTGGCGTAGACCATCGAGGTGTAGCCGAACAGCGGCTTGCGCGAGAAGGCCGGGATGATCGAGCTGACGGCACCGAAGGCCGGCAGGATCATGATGTACACCTCGGGGTGGCCGAAGAACCAGAACACGTGCTGGAACAGCACCGGGTCACCGCCGCCGGCGGCACTGAAGAAGCTGGTGCCGAAGTGGATGTCCATCAGCATCATCGTCACGCAGCCGGCCAGCACCGGCATCACCGCGATCAGCAGGAACGCAGTGATCAGCCAGGTCCAGACGAACAGCGGCATTTTCATCAAGGTCATGCCGGGGGCGCGCAGGTTGAGGATGGTGGCGATCACGTTGATCGCGCCCATGATCGAGCTGATGCCCATCAGGTGGATGGCGAAGATGAAGAACGTCACGCTTTCCGGCGCATAGGTGGTGGACAGCGGCGCGTAGAAGGTCCAGCCGAAGTTCGGCCCGCCGCCGGGTGTGAACAATGTCGACACCAGCAGCAGGAACGCCGCCGGCAACAGCCAGAAGCTGAAGTTGTTCATGCGCGGCAGGGCCATGTCCGGCGCGCCGATCATCAACGGGATCATCCAGTTGGCAAGGCCGACGAACGCCGGCATCACCGCGCCGAAGACCATCACCAGGCCATGCATGGTGGTCATCTGGTTGAAGAATTCCGGCTGCACGATCTGCAGGCCGGGCTGGAACAGTTCGGCGCGGATCACCATGGCGAACGAGCCGCCCAGCAGGAACATGGAGAAGGCGAACCACAGGTACAGCGTGCCGATATCCTTGTGGTTGGTGGTCAGCACCCAGCGCATCAGGCCCTTGGCGGGGCCATGGGCGTGGTCGGCGCCGGCATGACCGTGGTCATCGATCACAGCACTCATGTCCTGTCTCCTTCGAACGAGTGGGCTGGACGGCGCGGGGCGTTGAGCCCCGTCCGGTTGCGGGAACTAACGTCAGGCCGGCTCATTTGCTTTCCGCCTGTTTGAGTTCCAGCACTTCTTTGGGCGTAACCATGTCGCCCTTGTTGTTGCCCCAGGCGTTACGTTCATAGGTCACGACGGCGGCGATATCGACTTCCGACAGCTGCTTGCCGAACGCGGCCATGGCGGTGCCGGGCTTGCCGTGGAAGACAATGCTCAGGTGATCAGCCTTGGGTCCGGTGGCGATTTTCGAGCCCTTGAGCGCCGGGAACATCGGCGGCAGGCCCTGGCCTTCGGCCTGGTGACAGGCCACGCAGGTGGTGTGGTAAACCTTGTCGCCACGCTCAACAAGTTCTTCGCGCGTCCATTCCTTGCTGGTCAATTCTTTGAGCTGCGCGGCTTCGGCCTTGCGCTCGCCCAGCCATTTCTCGTAGTCGGGCTTGCTCTTGACCTCTACCACGATCGGCATGAAGCCATGGTCCTTGCCGCACAGCTCGGCGCATTGGCCGCGATACAGGCCGGGCTTGTCGACGCGGGTCCAGGCTTCGTTGACGAACCCGGGGATCGCATCGCGCTTGACCGCGAAGGCCGGCACCCACCAGGAGTGGATCACGTCGGCGGAGGTCACCAGGAAGCGCACCTTGGCATCGACCGGCAGCACCAGCGGCTTGTCGACCTCCAGCAGGTAATGCTCGCCCTTGGCGCTCTGGTTATGGATCTGTTCGGCGGGGGTGGCCAGGTTGCTGAAGAACTCGACGTCCTGGCCCAGGTACTTGTAGTGCCACTTCCATTGATAGCCGGTGATCTGGATATCGATGTCCGACTCGCTGGAGTCGTACATCTTGATCAGGGTGGCGGTGGCAGGAATCGCCATCAACACCAGGATCAGGAAGGGCACGATGGTCCAGAGGATTTCGACGCGGGTGTTTTCGTGGAAATGCGCGGCATTTTGGCCGGTTGAGCGGCGATGCATCATCATCGACCAGAACATGGCGCCGAAGACGATGATGCCGATGACTACACAGATCCAGAAGATGGTCATGTGCAAGTCGAACACTGCATTGCTGATCTGTGTCGCTCCAGGCGCCATATTCACAGTCCAGGCCGCTTGCGCCTGGCTGAAAATCGACCACAACAGGAGGCCCATCCATACGTGTGGATGTCGCGTCATTGCGGGTTCCCCTTATCGTTCTTGTTATCCCGTAGGCGTAAAGCCTGCGGCAAGGGATCGGCTATTCAGACTGCTTAATTGACTCGCCGCGCCTTGCTGCACATGCAATCGGGTGTCATCAGCTAACTCCATTCCAAACCGAGTATAGACAGCACCTGCAACCTCGCAACGCGATGGCGTAAATCGTTTGAAACACCCGGGGCTTGCGCTAGAGCCCACGAATGGAGAAGGATGCGAGCCTGAGTGATGGCAAACCGATATAACTGTGACGTAGCAAGGAAGAGACGGTTATGAAAAATAGGTCTTAGGAGTGTTTTTGCGCCAGCTAAGTTATGTCTTCCCTATTTCATTGCCTTTGTTTCCTGGAGTTGTCATGAACACCGCCGCATTGCGCGAGCAGATCCAAAAAGCCCAACAACACGAAGCCGAGACCGGCCAATTGACCCGCCAGCTGGAGGCCCAGTTACCGCATCTGCATGCCGCGATCCAATTGCCAGACATCGACGCGAAGGGCGTCATGACCCGTTTTGTCACCGCTTACATCGAGCAGGTGCCGGACTTGCTGGACGCCGCCAATGAGGTGGCCCGCGAAGCCGGTATCGAATCGCAGATCAAGCCCGTACTGAAGATCGCCGAACAGTTTTTCCTCCAGCCGCCCAAGGTAATGGAAGGTCACGTCGGCCTGGACGGCCTGTTGGATGAGGCCTACCTGGCGCATCGGTTGGTGGAGGAGGTCAACGATCTGTATATCAAGCATTTCAGCCAGCCGTTGATCCCGCTGGACATGACGGTCGCCAACCTGATCGCCCACCATTTGATCGGCGAACCGTTCGCCAACCAGTTGGATGAAGCCGTGCATCACGCCGTGGACGAAATGCTCGACGAAGACAGCTTTGCGCTGGAGTCGGTGGAAACTTACCGGGACAAGCTGGGCAGCCCGGACACCGGCGCTGCCTGGAAGCGCTGGCCGTGCCTGTCGCGCCAGCTGGGCGTTGGGCTGGAGCTGGATCAGCCAGCGGCCTGATCCACCAGGAAACCCCGTAACCCCTGTGGGAGCGAGCCTGCTCGCGATTGCATTGGATCAGTCGACATAGACGTTGAATGTCCAACTGCTATCGCGAGCAAGCTCGCTCCCACATTTTTTTGGAATGGCCGATCAAGGCCCGTCCGCCTTGATCTCCTGGTAGCGTCGCTCCAGTTCCTGACGAATCTGCCGACGTTGCTGGGCCTGTTCGTAGCGGCGTTTCGCTTCGCTGTTTTGCGGCTGCAATGGCGGTACGGGCGCGGGTTTACGCTGGTCATCCACCGCCACCATGGTGAAGAAGCAACTGTTGGTGTGGCGCACCGAGCGTTCGCGAATATTTTCGGTCACGACTTTGATGCCCACTTCCATCGACGTGTTGCCGGTGTAGTTCACCGAGGCCAGGAAGGTCACCAACTCGCCGACGTGAATCGGCTCACGAAAGATCACCTGGTCTACCGACAAGGTCACCACATAGCGCCCGGCGTAACGGCTGGCGCAGGCGTAGGCGACTTCGTCGAGGTATTTGAGCAGGGTGCCGCCATGGACATTGCCAGAGAAGTTGGCCATATCGGGGGTCATCAACACCGTCATCGACAGTTGGGCGTTTCCGGGTTCCATAACGTACTCACGGTTCAAGGCAGCAATTGTGGAGGTGCACCTCTGCGGGTGCTGGTGAGGGGCCTGTACACAGGTCACCCAGGTTTTAAAAACCACCGATATCGGGACGCTGCGGCTGTGGTTGCCGTCACGCGCCGATGGATCTGTTTCCATATATTGCACCGTCTTTTTGTCGGAAGTCGCGGTGTTACCCTTCAAAAGCCCATTGCGAGGGCAATTCCTACAGAGGAAACGGATTTCTCCAGCTCTGCAGTGAGTCATTTTGAACAGGGAGCCCCGACATGCATGCCATCAGCTTCATTCAGGACTTGGCGATCATCATGATGGCGGCGGGGTTGGTGACCGTACTCTTTCATCGTTTCAAACAGCCGGTGGTATTGGGCTACATCGTGGCCGGCTTCATCATTGGCCCGCATACGCCGCCGTTCGGCTTTATCCACGACGAAGACACGATCAAGACCCTGGCCGAACTCGGGGTGATCTTCCTGATGTTTTGCCTGGGCCTGGAATTCAGCCTGCGCAAACTGTTCAAGGTCGGGGCCACGGCCTTCATCGCGGCGTTCCTCGAAATCGTGCTGATGATCTGGATCGGCTATGAAATCGGTCGCTGGTTCGAGTGGAGCACCATGGACTCGCTGTTCCTCGGCGCGATCCTGGCCATTTCCTCCACCACCATCATCGTCAAGGCCCTCAACGACCTGAAGATGAAGAACGAGCGTTTCGCGCAGCTGATTTTCGGGGTGTTGATCGTCGAGGATATCCTGGGCATTGGCATCATCGCCTTGCTGTCGAGCATTGCCGTCAGCGGCACCGTGAGCTCCGGCGAGGTGTTTTCCACGGTCGGCAAGCTGTCGTTGTTCATGATCGTGGCGTTGGTCATCGGCATTCTGCTGGTGCCGAGGGTGCTGGCCTACGTGGCGAAGTTCGAAAGCAACGAAATGCTGCTGATCACCGTGCTGGGCCTGTGCTTCGGTTTCTGCCTGTTGGTGGTGAAGCTGGAATACAGCATGGTGCTCGGGGCGTTCCTGATCGGGGCGATCATGGCCGAGTCCCGGCAACTGCTGAAAATCGAGCGGCTGGTGGAGCCGGTGCGTGATCTGTTCAGCGCGATTTTCTTCGTCGCCATCGGGCTGATGCTCGATCCGGCGATATTGCTGCAGTACGCCTGGCCGATTGCGGTGATCACGGGCGCCGTGGTGCTCGGCAAGATGCTGTCCTGCGGCCTCGGTGCCTTTATCGCCGGCAACGACGGACGCACCTCGCTGCGAGTTGGGATGGGGCTTTCGCAGATCGGCGAATTCTCCTTCATCATTGCGTCATTGGGGATGACCCTGCAGGTCACCAGCGACTTCCTTTATCCGGTCGCGGTCGCCGTCTCGGTGTTGACCACACTGCTCACGCCTTACCTGATCCGGGCCGCCGACCCGCTGTCCGTCAGGCTGGCGACGGTTATGCCGCAACGGCTGACGCGGGTATTGGGGATGTATGGCGAATGGCTGCGCAGCATCCAGCCTCATGGCGAAGGAGCGATGGTGGCGTCGATGATCCGGCGGATCTTGCTGCAGGTCGGGGTCAACCTGGCGCTGGTCATCGCGATTTTTGTCTCGGGCGGTTATTTTGCCGAGCGGATGTCGGCTTACCTGCAAGCCTGGATCAGCGATCCGAGCTGGCAGAAGGCGTTGATCTGGGGCGGGGCGTTGCTGCTGTCGCTGCCGTTCCTGATCGCCGCCTACCGCAAGCTCAAGGCGCTGTCGATGTTGCTGGCGGAGATGGGCGTGAAGCCGGAGATGGCTGGCCGCCATACACAGCGGGTGCGTCGGGTGATCGCCGAAGTGATCCCGATTCTCTCGCTGCTGGTGATTTTCCTGTTATTGGCAGCCTTGTCGGCCAGCATTCTGCCGACCAACAAGTTACTGGTATTGATCGCCGTGGTGGCGACTGCCGTGGCGGCACTGCTCTGGCGCTGGTTCATCCGCCTGCATACGCGGATGCAGGTGGCCTTGCTTGAAACCCTGGACAATCACAAGGAATCGTCCGGGCATTGACCAGCGTCGGGGCTCAGCTTTCCAGCCAGACGTCCCGGGCCCAGTGCCAGACCGATTCCCAGGTTTCTTCGGCGATCAGTTCTTCTTCGGCTTGCCACAGCACCACAGTGCCGTCTTCTTCGACGCAGTAGTAATCGTCGCCGTCCTGGCAGATCGGGATCAGGCTGCGGTCGACACCGGCATCCCAGGCATTGGCGGCCACGTCTGGCAGGTAGGTGTGGGATTGTGGATCGGTGACGGTCACCGGTTCCAGGCTGCCATAGACAACATCGCTGACGGTCAGCAAAAACTCCCTGAAGACGAATGGGATATCGATGAACAGCTGTTCTTCGATCTCTACCAGCAGGTCTTCGTCGGGCAACTCCAGCGGGACCGGCACGGGCTCGTTGGCTTCACGCAATTGTTCGATGATTTCTTCCACGTCCGGGATCCTCTTTTCTCGATGGCGCGGTTCTACATGGAGCGGTTTATACAGTAGCTCGCTATAGATGCAACCGCGAAATGGAAAACCCCGGCCTGGGCCGGGGTTCTTTTATTTCAACATGCAAACCGCGCAAAGGTTCAACCGTTCTGGCGGATGCCGGCTACCAGCCAAGGCTGGTCGTCACCCTGGGCACGTTCCATGTTCCAGCTTTCGCTGAACGCTTCGCCCTTGTCGAAGCGAGAATCCTTCGACACACCGCTGAAGGTCAGGGTGGCGATGGTCTTGTCGGCGCGATCGTCGACACCGTCCAGTTGCACCTGGAGATTGTCGATGTAGGTGGACTGGAAGCCATCACCCAGCTCGGCCCGCTCGCGCTTGAGGAACTCCAGCAGTTGCGGGGTCACGAACTCGGCGATCTTGTCCATTTCGTTCGCGTCCCAGTGTTGCTGCAAGGACATGAAGTGGCTGCGCGCGGCTTCGATGAAGCGTTGCTCGTTGAACCAGGCCGGCGCGTTGATGACCGGACGGGCGGCCACAGGCGCTGCCGAGCCACCGAAGATCGAGCCGCTGGCAGGCTGCTGGTTGAACACTTCACGCTGCATCGGCGCGTGGCCGGCCGGAGCCAATTGCTCCTGCTGCTTGCGACGACGGGCGGCAATGAAGCGGAAGACCAGGAAGGCGATGACCGCCATGATCAGGATGTCGAAGATTTGCATGCCCTGGAAGCCGTCGCCCATGAACATGGAAGCGAGCAAGCCACCGGCGGCGATGCCGGCCAGGGGGCCGAGCCAGCGCGAAGCACCGCTGGCCTTGGTGGCTGCGCCCGCGGCACCGGCCGCGCCTGCGGTGGCGGCAGTGGACCCGGCGGCAGAGGACGGCGCCATCTGGCTGGTCTGGTGAGTCGGGGCTGCGCCCGAACTTTTACCACCGCCAAAACGCTTGGCGGCATTGGCGTCGATGGCCATCGTCAGGCCGATGCACAGCGCCATGGCGATGCTAAGAAAACGTTTCATATAAAGGCATTCCCATTTGTGGATAGCACGCGCGCCATGTTGCACAGCTGAACTGTTGCTGGCTAGCGACAGAGTGTTTCGGGCTTTTGCGTGACAGGTTAGGTTCAGCTTCGCCGCGCAAGAGGGCTTGTTCGCTTTGGGCTGTAGGAAAGGGGGACAAGTTCTATCGGAAAACTAGTATGGGTAGGGGAAGGTATCTGTGGGAGCAAGGCTTGCCCGCGATAGCGATCTATCTGACGCATCTATGTCGGATGCGCCACCGCCTCGCGGGCAAGCCTTGCTCCCACAAGCCTTGCTCCACAGGGTTTAGCAAATTTTTAGATCGCTTCCAACTTGGCATACCCCAGCATCAGCCACTTGCTGCCTTCGCTGAAGTTCACCTGCACCCGGGCCTGGGCCCCGGCACCTTCGAAGTTGAGGATCACGCCGTCGCCGAATACCGAATGCCGCACGGTCTGGCCAAGGCTGAAGCCGGTTTCCGGGATGTCGCTACCGCCGAACAGGCTGCTGGTGCTCTGTTGCTGGCCGCCACCGAACGGTCGGCTGACACTGTTGGACAGCCGCACTTCCTGAATCAGGCCCTTCGGTACTTCACGTACGAAGCGCGACACCTTGTTGTAGGTCTCGCTGCCATACAAGCGTCGGGTTTCGGCGTAGGTCAGTACCAGGTTCTGCATGGCGCGGGTGATACCGACATAGGCCAGGCGCCGTTCTTCCTCCAGGCGTCCCGGTTCTTCCAGGCTCATCTTGTGGGGGAACAGGCCTTCTTCCATGCCTACGAGGAATACGTAGGGGAACTCCAGGCCCTTGGCGCTGTGCAGCGTCATCAGTTGGATGCTGTCTTCATGCTCGTCGGCCTGGGTGTCGCCGGCCTCCAGGGAGGCATGGCCCAGGAAGGCCGACAGCGGTGACAGGTCTGCGTCTTCTTCAGTGTTTTCGAAGTTGCGCGCGGCGCTGACCAGTTCCTCGAGGTTTTCCACCCGGGCCTGGCCTTTCTCGCCCTTTTCCGCTTCGTGGTAGGCGATCAGGCCGGATTGCTCGATGACGGTCTGGGTCATCAAGTGCAGCGGCATCTCCCCACACTTGGCGGCCAGGTCCTCGATCAGGTCCATGAACGCCTTCAGAGCACCGGCGGCGCGACCGGTCACGCCTTTGTTGGCGACCAGCTGACGCATGCCTTCCCACATGGAGACGTGGCTGTGGCGGGCGTGATCACGAATGGCTTCGACGGTTTTCTCGCCAATGCCCCGCGTCGGCACGTTGATCACCCGCTCCAGGGCCGCGTCGTTGCCGCGACCTTCGATCAGGCGCAGGTAGGCCATGGCGTTCTTGATTTCGGCGCGCTCGAAGAAACGCTGGCCGCCGTAGATGCGGTACGGGATCCGTTCGCGCAGCAACGCCTCTTCCAATACCCGCGACTGGGCGTTGGAGCGGTACAGGATGGCGATGTCGCTGCGGGCCAGGCCGGTTTTCAGCGCGCTTTCGATGGTTTCCACCACGTAGCGGGCTTCATCGTGTTCGTTGAAGGCGGCGTAGAGGTTGATCGCTTCGCCTTCGCCGCCATCGGTCCACAATTCCTTGCCCAGGCGCCCGGTGTTGTTGGCGATCAGGGCGTTGGCGGCCTTGAGGATGCCGGCGGTGGAGCGGTAGTTCTGTTCCAGGCGGATGACTTCGGCGTCGGGGAAGTCCGCCGAATACTGGTGAATGTTCTCGATCTTGGCACCGCGCCAGCCGTAGATCGACTGGTCGTCGTCACCCACCACCATCAGGCTGTCGCCACCCTTGGCGAGCAGGCGCAACCAGGCGTATTGCACGGCGTTGGTGTCCTGGAACTCGTCCACCAATACATGCCGGAAGCGCTTTTGATAGTGGGCCAGCAGGCCTGGGTGGTCGCGCCACAGGTCCAGGGCCCGGAGCAGCAGCTCGGAGAAGTCGATGACCCCGGCGCGTTGGCACGCCGCCTCGTAGGCTTCATAGATGCTACGCATGGTCGCCAGGAACAGGTCGCCGCTGGCCTGGATGTGCTGCGGGCGCAGGCCTTCGTCTTTCTGGCCATTGATGAACCATTGCGCCTGGCGGGCCGGCCAGCGTTGCTCGTCCAGGCCCAGCTCGCGGATCACCCGCTTGACCAGGCGTTGCTGGTCGTCGCTGTCCAGGATCTGGAAGGTCTGGCTCAGCCCGGCTTCCTGCCAGTGCGCCCGCAACAAGCGATGCGCCAGGCCGTGGAACGTGCCGACCCACATGCCGGCGGGGTTGATGCCCATCAGTTGCTCGATGCGATGGCGCATCTCGGCCGCGGCCTTGTTGGTGAATGTCACCGACAGGATCGAATGGGGCGAGGCGTTCTCGACCTGGATCAACCAGGCGATACGGTGCACCAGCACTCGGGTTTTACCGGAGCCAGCACCGGCCAGGACCAACTGACGACCCACGGAGGCTGCTACGGCCTGGCGTTGGGCATCGTTGAGGGAGTTCAGCAGAAGGGAGAGATCATCGCGCATCGGGGCATTCTAGGGTGCGGCGTCACCCCGGGCAAACCGAGCTTTGCATCAGCCGATAAAAGACCGGTTGTGGATGACCGGTGGGTCACAGGCTACAGCCATTGGCGGGGCTCGCTCGAGAGCGTCGCCACCCAATGAAACAGCGACTTTTTTCAGCGTTTTTATGAGCTGGGGCAGTGTGGGATGGCCCATGGCTTGTGTATGCTCGGTGCTCGCTTCGGGTTCTCCACGCTCCACTGAATAAGAACAAGAACAGTGCCAATGACCCTCAATTCCGATCCGGCGGGCCCCAGTGTGGAACCGCGGGTCATCTATAAGCAGTACGCCATGGAGATGGCGGTCGAGCGCACACGTCTGCTGTATCAAGGCTCACTGCTGCCTACGCTGTTCATGTTGCTCAACGGTCTGGTCTGCGCTGCGCTGTTATGGGAGCCGCGGCGCTATTTCCTGGTCAGCGTCTGGCTCGTCTGGTTGTTGTCACTGGTGGCGTTGCGGGTGATCCAGGTGGCGGCTTTCGATTCGGCCATGCCAAGCCGCCAGGCGCACCCGATCTGGCTGCGTATGTTTTTGCTGGGTTCGGCGATGACCGGCCTGACGTTGGCCGGGGCTGGCATCGCGCTGGTCCCGGCCGACAGCTTCCAGCAGCAGGCCTGGGTGTTCGGCCTGATTGGCGCGGCCGCCCTGTCGGCCAGCGTGGCCTACGCGGTGAGTCTGCCTGCGTTCCTGTCCTTTACCTTGCCCTGCCTGTTGCCGGCCATCGGCTATCTCTTCTGGGGGGGCGATGAGCAGCAACGCGGGTGGGGCTGGCTTGGGCTGATTGTGCTGGTCTCGCTGAGCGTGGTGGCCTGGCAAGTCAACCGGTTGATCAAAAGCGGCATGCTGCGCCGTTTCCAGAACCAGGCGCTGATCGAGCACTTGCAGCAGACGCAGGCCCGGAGCGTAGAGCTCAACACCGCGCTGGCCCGGGAGGTCGAGCAACGTCGTTGTGCCGAGGAGCAACTGCGGGCGGCCCAGGTTGGCCTGGAGGCGCGGGTAGCGCAGCGCAGTCTTGAACTGGAGGTCGCCAGCCAGGCCCTGCGCAAGAGCGAGGCGCGTCTGGCCCTGGCTCTGAAGGCCAGTGAGTTGGGGTTGTGGGATTGGAATCTGCAGACTGATGAAGTCCACCACACTCAGCTCAAGGAACTGTTCGGCCTGGAGCCCGAATACGTCACGGCGATGCTCAGCCATCTCACCCCGCGGCTGCACCCCCAAGACCTGCCGGCGCTCAAGCGAGCCCTGGTCGAACACCTCAAGGGCCGCAGCGAGGATTACCAGATCGAATACCGCGTGCGTCACGGCGATGGTCACTGGGTCTGGATCGAAGACCGTGGCCGGGCGGTGGAGCGTAGCGAGAGCGGACGGGTGCTGCGTATGGTCGGCACCCGGCGCGACATCAGCGCCAGCAAGGAGCTCGAGCAGCAACGGCAACTGGCGGCCACGGTGTTCGAGGCCGCCAGCGAAGGTATCGTGATTTTCGACCCCAACTACGTACTACTCGCTGCCAACCAGGCGTTCACCCGGGTCACCGGTTTCGATATCGATGACATGCTCGGGCGCAATGTAGTTGAGCTGCCGTGCAGCCGCGACGCGCGCCGGCACTACCCCGTCATTCGCCAATCGCTCAAGCAGCACGGCACCTGGCAGGGTGAGCTGGTAGAGGCGCGAGCCAACGGCGAACTGTACCCGCAATGGCTGCAACTGAATGTCGTGCGCAATGCTCGGGGAAATGTCAGTCATATCGTAGGCTTCTTCGCCGATCTTTCGGCGCGACGCGAATCCGAAGAGCGAATGCGCTACCTGACCCATTACGACGAATTGACCGGGCTGGCCAATCGCTCGCTGTTTCGTGAGCGCCTGCACGAGGCCCATCAGCGTGTGCGCCAGGGTGGACGGCGCAGCCTGGCGCTGCTGCATATCAACCTGGACCGTTTCAAATTGCTCAACGACAGCCTTGGTCATGACATCGCCGACCAGTTGTTGCAGAAAATGGCCCGACGCCTGATCAATGCACTGCCCGAGGCGGATACCATCGCCCGGCTGTCCGGCGATGAGTTTGCGGTGTTGTTCGATGCCTATGGCAACCTTTCAAGCCTGGCGCGGGTGGCGACCCGACTGGCCGCCAAGTTGCGAGTGCCGCTGACCATCGAAGGCCATGAACTGGTGCTCAGTGCCTCCATCGGCATCAGCCTGTTGCCTGACAATACGCGGGAAGTTGCCACGCTGGTCAGCCAGGCGAACATGGCCATGCAGCATGCCAAGCATCTGGGGGGCAACAACTTCCAGTTCTACACCGACAGCCTCCAGGCCAGCACGCTGGAGCGCCTGCAACTGGAAAATCAACTGCGCAAGGCCTTGGAAGAGCGGCAGCTGAAGGTCTTTTATCAACCAAAACTGTGCCTGGCGACCGGTCGCCTGAACGCCGCCGAGGCGCTGGTGCGTTGGGATCACCCGGTCATGGGCCGGGTGCCTCCGGGGGATTTCATCGGCCTGGCCGAAGAAACCGGGTTGATCGGGCCGATTGGCGAATTCGTGTTGCGCCAGGCTTGTTGGCAGGCATGCGAATGGCAGCGCCAGGGGCTCGCGCCGATCAGGGTGTCAGTCAATCTGTCGGTGCATCAATTGCGCCAGGGCAAGCTGGTCAGCCTGGTGCGGCAAGTGCTGGAAGAAACCGGCCTGGAACCCCAATACCTGGAGTTGGAGCTGACCGAAAGCCAGTTGCTCGACAGCGTCGAGCACATCATCGCCACGTTCCAGCAATTGCGTGACCTTGGGGTCAAGCTGGCGATCGACGATTTTGGCACCGGTTACTCATCCCTGAGTTACCTCAAGCGTATCCCGGTGGATTACGTGAAGATCGACCAGGCATTCATTCGTGGGTTGGGCGAGGGCAGCGTGGACACGGCCATTACCCGGGCAATCATTGCAATGGCCCATGGGTTGTCGCTCAAGGTAGTGGCCGAAGGCGTTGAGCGGCAGGAGCAGCTCGAGTTCCTCAGGAACGAACGTTGCGATGAGGTTCAAGGGTATCTGATCAGCCGGCCGGTGGAGGCTGAAGGGTTGGCTGGGTTGTTGCGGGCGCAACACCTGGTTGAATGAGCCTGAACCACGACGATAACTTCCCGTCAGGCAACGAAATCGTCTGACGGGAAGTTATGGGGTCTACGCTTAGTTAGTGACTAGCACTTCATCGATATGGTGCAGTAACTGGCCTTCGAAAAAAATACTGACGCCAGTGACATTGGAGTCGCCCAGCTCTTTATATTCAACGAACTTGTCTGTCAGTACCGGCAGTGAAACTCCGTCGGAGTGTTTAAGTTTCAATTCCAGTCGCAGATCAAAGGACTTGTCCTGTAGGTCGCTGCGTACCAGCGTGGGGATAACGCCGCTATTGGCTACACTGACGGTGCCAAAGGTACGGAAAGACGCGGCACCTGGCATGCGGTCGATTTGTGCGGTCCAATCTTTAGTCGTGATTTTCATGGTAGTAACTCCTGTAGTTAAGTTGATTGCTTCCTGCGGGAGCCAATATATCTACTTTGCCTTGGTAGCGTCTGCTCAATTGCGGTTGGTATTGTAAGGAGAAATGAGTTTTCGACGGCTTACTTGGTTCTGTCTTAAGATCTACTGTCTAGTGTTGCAGAGATATATTGTTGAGGGGGAGCAAGTTATTGGGTGATTGGCTAATGACCAATAGACGATTTCCTCCCGGGTTGGAAGTTCAGGACGGGGCTGGAAATCAGCGGATCGGCAGCGTTGAAGGTTTGCGCTATGGCACAAGCTGCTACATCGGCGGATCCTCGGCCAAAACAAAGGGGCGACGAGGTCATCCAGTTACGTTTTGGACGGGCAAAAAGCCAATTCTTGTAGTATAACTACAAGCTTGCTACATCCCGGCATCTGCCCATAACAAGAGTCCAGCCCCTTGAACCTGCTGCAACACATCGCCCAGTCACGCCACTTGCTACGCAAGTCGGAGCTGAAAGTCGCCGATCACGTACTGCTTGATCCAGCGGCCGTGATGCATAGCTCCATGGCCGATCTTGCCCACAGCGTCGGCATCAGCGAGCCGACCATCGTGCGTTTCTGCCGGGCCATCGGTTGCTCGGGCTTCCAGGACCTGAAACTCAAGCTAGCGCAAAGCTTGGCGGCCGGTGCGAGCTTCGGTCAGTTTGCGATCCATGAGGACGACTCGGTCGCGGACTACAGCCTGAAAATCTTCGACACGACCCTGCATACCCTGATGGAGGTTCGCGAGAAGCTCGACCCGGTGGCGTTGCAAAAAGCCGTCACGGCCATGTCCCAGGCCCAGCGTGTCGAGTTTTATGGCTTCGGCGCCTCGGGCGCGGTGGCGGCCGATGCCCAGCACAAGTTCTTCCGGCTGCTGCTGACGGCAGCGGCCTATTCCGACCCGCACATGCAGGCCATGTCGGCGGTGACCTTGAAACCCACCGATGTGGCGATCTGCATCTCCCAGTCGGGCCGTTCCAAGGACCTGCTGATCACCGCCAACCTGGTGCGCGAAAGCGGTGCCTCGCTGATCACCTTGTGTCCGAGCCAGACGCCGCTGGCAGAACTGTCCACGGTGAACCTGGCCATCGACGTGCACGAAGACACCGAGATCTACACGCCGCTGACCTCGCGTATCGCCCATCTGGTGGTGATCGATGTGCTGGCAATGGGCGTCGCCATGGCGCGGGGCCCAAGCCTGGTCAACCACCTCAAGAGCGTAAAGCGCAGCCTGCGCAGCTTGCGGTTGTCGCCCAAGTCGGTGAAGGCGCTGGACGACTGAATCCCGAACCCTGAGGTTGAGGGGTTTCTGTGGCGAGGGAGCTTGCTCCCGCTCGGCTGCGCAGCAGTCGCAAACCAACCCATCCGGTGTATCTGGATAAATCGTGGGGGCCGCTTCGCAGCCCAGCGGGAGCAAGCTCCCTCGCCACAGGGATCATTTGCCCGAATTCATCGTTCTGTAACCCTCGCGCCGCCAAACCGTCATCGCGCGCCGTCATCGTAAAGCTCCCGTATACGTCTTGGGAGTCTCGACATGACCCAGTCCTACGAAGAACGCAGCGCCGTCAAAACCCGTCGTCAGCAGGAAGACCAGCGCCGCATGGCGTTCCGTCGTGCAATCGAAGACCGCTATGAGCAGCGCCAACTTCTGGCCGAAATCAGCGAATTTCCTGACGCCACAGAGTTCAATTACTGGCAGGCAACGCCGGCGGCTTCCCGTCGAAACGCTCAACCAGGCCAATGATCTGAGCACGCTCGCCGCGAACGAATGCCAGGAAGGCGTGAGCCACCGGTGACAGGCGCTTGGCCTTGGCCTGCACCAGGCACCAACTGCGGTACAGCGGCAACTCCTCCACCGGCAGCTCGATGAGTGCGCCGGACGACAATTCCCGGCTCGCGGCGTGGCGCGTCAACAGCGCCACGCCCAGTCCGGCCACCACGCACTCGCGCTGAGCCTCCGCCGACGCCACCTCCAGTGTCTGGGTGAAGTGCACCCGTTTCTCCTTGAAGTACTCCTCGCAGGCCAGCCGCGTACCTGAGCCCGGTTCGCGCAATAGCAGTGTATAGGGTTCCAGGTCCTGCAAACGCAGCGGGCCCATGTGGCACAACGGATGATCGGGCGGCGCCACGGCGACGATGGGATTGTTGAGAAATGGCAGGAACTCCAGGCCCATGTCCTGGGGCACCATGGACATGATCACCAGGTCATCACGGTTGTCCGAAAGCCGGCGGATGACTTGGCCGCGATTGACCACGGTGAGGTTGAGATTGACCTCCGGGTGCTGGCGCTTGAACGCGGCGAACAGGTGCGGGACGAAGTACTTGGCGCTGGACTCCACTGCCAGCTTGAGCTGGCCTTGCAGCGAGCCCTGCATGTCCGAGAGCTGCATGTCGAGGTTCTCCAGGCGCCCGAAGATGTCCCGGCTGGCCCGTTGCAACGCTTCGGCGGCTTCGGTCATGTAGAGTTTTTTGCCAACGTACTCAAACAGGGGTTGGCCGATAAGCTCCTCGAGGGATCGAATCTGTAGGCTAACGGCCGGTTGTGTGAGAGACATTTCATCGGCTGCACGGCTGTAGGACCTCAGGTCGCAGACCTCGTTGAAAATCTGCAATTGACGCAATGTCATACGCATCAATGACTTACGCATTTTCTAAGCACTCTGGGCCGGGACGATTAGCACAACTATAAGTCTTTGCTTATGCATGACCCAATAATTATTCATTTTTGTTAATCAACGGCCAGGACTAGTGTGGAGCTGCGACCAATTGTTACATCTGGTCACGCGTCGGCCTGGACCCCAGGCCGTGGTATCACCGGCTCAAGGGAACCTCCAATTGATAACAAAGATCCTGATCGCCAACCGTGGTGAGATTGCCGTCCGCATCGTGCGCGCTTGCGCCGAGATGGGCATTCGCTCGGTCGCGGTCTACTCCGACGCGGACCGCCATGCGTTGCACGTCAAGCGTGCGGACGAGGCCCACAGCATCGGCGCCGATCCGCTGGCCGGCTACCTCAACCCGCGCAAACTGGTGAACCTGGCGGTGGAAACCGGCTGTGATGCCTTGCACCCCGGCTACGGTTTTCTCTCGGAAAACGCCGAACTGGCAGACATCTGCGCCGAGCGCGGAATCAAATTCATTGGCCCGTCGGCCGAAGTCATCCGCCGCATGGGCGACAAGACCGAAGCGCGCCGCAGCATGATCAAGGCCGGTGTGCCGGTCACGCCGGGAACCGAAGGCAACGTGTCGGGCATCGAAGAAGCCCTGACCGAAGGTGATCGGATCGGTTACCCGGTGATGCTCAAGGCCACCTCCGGTGGCGGCGGTCGTGGTATCCGTCGCTGCAACAGCCGCGAAGAGCTCGAACAGGCCTTCCCGCGGGTCATTTCCGAAGCCACCAAGGCGTTCGGTTCGGCGGAAGTGTTCCTGGAAAAATGCATCGTCAACCCCAAGCACATCGAGGCGCAGATCCTGGGTGACAGTTTCGGCAACGTGGTGCACCTGTTCGAACGTGACTGCTCGATCCAGCGCCGCAACCAGAAGCTGATCGAAATCGCCCCGAGCCCGCAGCTGACCCCCGAGCAGCGCGCCTACATCGGCGACCTGTCGGTGCGCGCCGCCAAGGCCGTGGGCTACGAGAATGCCGGCACCGTGGAGTTCCTGCTCGCCGAAGGCGAGGTGTACTTCATGGAGATGAACACCCGGGTGCAGGTGGAACACACCATCACCGAAGAAATCACCGGTATCGACATTGTTCGCGAACAGATCCGCATCGCCTCCGGGCTGCCGCTGTCGGTCAAGCAGGAAGACATCCAGCACCGTGGCTTTGCGTTGCAGTTCCGGATCAACGCCGAGGACCCGAAAAACAACTTCCTGCCCAGCTTCGGCAAGATCACCCGCTACTACGCCCCTGGCGGCCCGGGTGTGCGCACCGACACGGCGATCTACACCGGCTACACCATTCCACCGTTCTACGATTCGATGTGCCTGAAGCTGGTGGTCTGGGCGTTGACCTGGGAAGAAGCGATGGACCGTGGCCTGCGGGCCCTGGATGACATGCGCCTGCAGGGGGTCAAGACCACCGCCGCGTATTACCAGGAGATCCTGCGCAATCCGGAATTCCGCAGCGGCCAGTTCAATACCAGCTTCGTTGAAAGCCACCCTGAACTGACCAACTACTCGATCAAGCGCAAACCCGAAGAGCTGGCCCTGGCCATCGCCGCCGCCATTGCCGCCCACGCAGGCCTGTAAGGAATCATGAACATGTCCAAGAAGATCTTTGTTACCGACACAATCCTGCGCGACGCCCACCAATCGCTGCTCGCCACCCGCATGCGCACCGAAGACATGCTGCCGATCTGCGACAAGCTCGACAAAGTCGGCTATTGGTCGCTGGAAGTCTGGGGCGGCGCGACATTCGACGCCTGCGTGCGCTTCCTGAAGGAAGACCCGTGGGAACGCCTGCGCCAACTGCGCGCAGCACTGCCCAACACTCGCCTGCAAATGCTCCTGCGCGGCCAGAACCTGCTGGGCTACCGCCATTACAGCGATGACGTGGTCAAGGCGTTCGTGGCCAAGGCGGCGGTCAACGGCATCGATGTGTTCCGTATTTTCGATGCGATGAACGATGTGCGTAACCTGAAGGTTGCCATCGAAGCCGTGAAGGCCGCCGGCAAGCACGCCCAGGGCACCATCGCCTACACCACCAGCCCGGTGCACACCATCGGCGCGTTCGTGGCCCAGGCCAAGCAAATGGAAGCCATGGGTTGCGACTCGGTGGCGATCAAGGACATGGCCGGCCTGCTGACGCCGTACGCCACCGGCGAACTGGTCAAGGCGCTGAAAAGCGAACAGTCGCTGCCGGTCTTTATCCACTCCCACGACACCGCCGGCCTGGCCGCGATGTGCCAGCTCAAGGCGGTCGAGAACGGCGCCGATCACATCGACACCGCGATCTCCAGCTTCGCCTGGGGTACTAGCCATCCGGGCACCGAATCGATGGTCGCGGCCCTCAAGGGCAGTGAGTTCGACACAGGGCTGGACCTGGAATTGCTCCAGGAAATCGGTCTGTACTTCTACGCTGTGCGCAAGAAGTACCACCAGTTCGAAAGCGAGTTCACCGCAGTGGACACCCGCGTCCAGGTCAACCAGGTTCCGGGCGGGATGATCTCCAACCTCGCCAACCAGTTGAAAGAGCAAGGCGCACTGAACCGGATGAACGAAGTGCTGGCGGAGATTCCGCGCGTGCGTGAAGACCTCGGCTTCCCGCCGTTGGTCACCCCGACCTCGCAGATCGTCGGTACCCAGGCGTTCTTCAACGTGTTGGCCGGTGAGCGCTACAAGACCATCACCAACGAAGTGAAGCTCTACCTGCAGGGCGGCTACGGCAAGGCGCCAGGCTCGGTGAACGAGAAGCTGCGTCGTCAGGCCATCGGTAGCGAAGAAGTGATCGACGTACGTCCGGCCGACTTGCTCAAGCCGGAAATGACCAAGCTGCGTGGCGAAATCGGCGCACTGGCCAAATCCGAAGAAGACGTACTGACCTACGCCATGTTCCCGGACATCGGCCGCAAGTTCCTCGAAGAGCGCGAAGCCGGCACCCTGACCCCGGAAGTGCTGCTGCCAATCCCCGAGGCGGGCAGCGTGAGCTCGGCGGGCGGCGAAGGTGTGCCGACCGAGTTCGTCATCGACGTTCACGGTGAGACCTATCGCGTCGACATCACGGGTGTGGGCGTCAAGGCCGAAGGCAAGCGTCACTTCTACCTGTCCATCGATGGCATGCCCGAAGAAGTCGTGTTCGAACCGCTCAATGAGTTCGTCAGCGGCGGCAGCAGCAAGCGCAAGCAAGCCACTGCGCCGGGTCACGTCAGCACCACCATGCCGGGCAACATCGTCGATGTCCTGGTCAAGGAAGGCGACGTGGTCAAGGCCGGCCAAGCGGTGCTGATTACCGAAGCCATGAAGATGGAAACCGAAGTGCAGGCGGCCATCGCCGGCAAGGTCACCGCTATTCATGTAGCCAAGGGCGACCGGGTCAACCCGGGTGAGATCCTGATCGAGATCGAAGGCTGATCTAACAGCCTCGATACAACGTTTTAACCTCGGGGGGGCATGTGCTCCCCTTTTTTTTGCCTGTCAGAACGTCATTCGCCACTGGCCCATCAGCGCGCCGTTGCGGTTGTCCTGACCGGTTTCACCGTTATAACTCACCCCCAGGGTATGCCGTGGCGAAACGGTCAGGTCCAGCCCCGTTTCGAAGAGCAGGCTGTCCCGGTCCAGCTCGACGCCTTCGACGGTATAGGTATTGCCTGCGCTGGCCAGGCGCTGGCGGGAAGTGCCCCGGGTCTCGCCGTATAAGTGTTTCCAACCGAGATTCAAGCGGGGCGTCAGTCGCATGCCTTGGTCAAGAGGTAAAGTCCGGGCGAGGCGCAGGCCAAGGTTGCTGTTGTAATTGTCCTGAGACTGGCCACTGAACTGCAGCGCCGCGCTTCCACCTTTCTCGGTATAGCGATCGCGTTGATAGCGTTGGTAGCCCACTTGGACATAGGGCTCGACATCGAAATGCCCTACGTTCAGGTTGTAGCCGAGTTGCCCAAAGACCTGCTGCGTATTGGCATCGTAACGACCTTTGAGGCGATCGCTGAAACCGTTGTAGGCCACGTGGCGTTTGGTGCTGCCGTCATGACTGCCATAAACGGCACCCAGGCGCAGCGCCAGTGGTCCGTCCTGGCGTAAGGCATAGGCACCCACCAGCCAGCTGTCGAGCCGGCCGTCGAATTGACGACTGTCCAACCGGGTGTGCGTTTTGCCGCCGATCAATCCCAGGCGCCAATCGGGGCTGATAGCCCAGTCGGTTCCCAGCATCAAACCCTTGGTCGAGTGCTTCAGGGCATAGCTTCCCAGTTGCCTGCCGATGCTGCCGCTGTTGCCGATCGCCTGGACCCAGACCTGACCGTTGTCGTGTGCACCCGTCGGACTTCGCCGATCCATGGCTGAGAGCATTCCTGTGCTGATGGGGGTGATGCTGCTCAGGGTGGCGCTGCCCAGGTCGGCGGTGTTGTAGTTGCCCAGTTGGTCGATGGCGTCGGCGGCTGTGGCCATATTGGTGCCGAGCAAGGCGTTTACGGCGGCATTGGGTTTGGGGGCTGGCTTGACAGCTTGCACCTGGGCGGCGGGCTTGGGTTGGGTGCTGGCAACAACTTTTGCTGGTTCGGTGGGCTTGGACGCTGAGCGATCGGCTTGTGGCTCGACGGCAGGAGAGGGTGGCGTCGGAGAGGTGATGGAGGGTTCCGCTTGCGTTGGTTGGGTCGATCCTGATCCCAGGATAGCGGCTAAAACAGCTTGGCCATTAGGAGTGGGCGCGACTTCCTTGGGCGGAACATCCTTGAGTGTGAGCGTCAGTCCCACTTGTTTCTCGGTGGCGTAGTCAGGTTTCGCGGTCACGAAGGCGAGCTCGTTGACGACCTTCCCGAACTCCCCATCGACTTTTTTCGCCTCGATCACGATGTGCTTGCCCGCGCCGATGGACTCGCCTGGCAACGATGTAATCTTCAGCGTCGCACCGCCTAGCGTCGCGGTGCCGCCGACCTTGATTGTGGCGCTGCCGCTTTCTGGATGGATGCCGTAGAGCAGCGTTGCGCTTTGCGACAGTTCAAGATTTTTTTTGACCGTAGGCGCCCCGCTCGCAGGGTCTACGTTCAACAGGCCCTTCACGTTCAGCGTGTCGACTGTGCCATGGCCGCTGAAACTGCCTGTCTCGTTCACGAAGACAGACTTGCCCA
The DNA here is from genome assembly GCF_018325805.1 of Pseudomonas sp. St290. Classification (NCBI taxonomy): domain Bacteria; kingdom Pseudomonadati; phylum Pseudomonadota; class Gammaproteobacteria; order Pseudomonadales; family Pseudomonadaceae; genus Pseudomonas; species Pseudomonas sp. St290. The sequence continues at coordinate 120,882 of NZ_AP014703.1, forward strand.
CACTGCCCTCGTTATGAAACTCGCCGGCAACGTGTACCTCGGCCCCCATTTGACCGAGATTGCGAAATCGAGTGCTCGCTTCTACCAAGCCTCTATTGAAACGGATAGTGGGCGGCGTTTCTCCCTCCAGTGTTGTGAACTTGGGTGGCCTGAGGGATGCCTTCGAATGATTGGGTTGGGTTTGCTTCTGGGTCGCTGTTTCAGAGGTTGGGGGCGTAGCGTCGTCGGTCGATTGCAGGGCCATCGAAACATCGGCACAGCCGAGTACCAAGGCTATTGTCAGCGTGAGCTGTTGGGGCAGGAATGAATGTTGGGTTGGCATCGAATGTGACCTCTCATGAAGGAGGTCGCACTTTAAAAATTTCACCTTGGGCGGCGATGCCAGCCGTCTCCTAGCTGCTGGCGAGACATAGCGATGGAGCTTGTAGGCTGCCCACGCTGTGATCACAGAGTCACGGCGCCGGCCTCCGTGGCGGTGAGGCATTGCCCTACAGCATACTCAGGCCTTTCTGTGTGGTCGGAGATCCGAGATCTGTCTGTCAAATATCGACTCTGTAAACCTGCTCCGTGTTTCGCCTAGGATCGACCTGGTTCCTGGTGGGACCGCGTTCCTCCTGTGGAGCGAGCCTGCTCGCGATGGCGGTGGTTCAGTCACATGGATGTTGGGCTTGCTGGCCTCATCGCGAGCAGGCTCGCTCCCACAGGGGAAACGCGATCTCACCAAGAACCAGGTCGGCTATCAGGCCGCCTCGCGGAGGACGTTGATTTCGGCGCCCCGTTAACCACGCTGGCCGAACGCAGGTATTGCGCAGTGGGCACACCGAGCCTAGGCGAGGCACCGAGTGGTGGGGCAGAAGCGCTTTGGTTACCTTCGCCTGGGCCGGCATTCCGGCTTTTCGAAAGTGAGCCGCCGTCAGGGCGGAACCCTAAGTGGCCGTGACCGCAGAAACGGATATACACAGCGACCTTAAAATCCCACCCCAGCTCAGCGATTATTCAGATACGCCTTCCCATAATGCCGTTCCATCCGCGCCTGGACCAACTCCAACGCAATGGACATCAACCAGTAGATAATCGCCGCCGTCGTCAGCATCTCAATATACCGATAGCTGGACCGACCATAAGACTGCGCCAAAAACATCACCTCCCAAACGCCCATCACCGAGATCAGTGAAGAATCCTTGAGCATGGAGATGAATTGGTTGGTGGTCGGCGGGATGATGGTGCGCATGGCCTGGGGCAGCGTGACGCGCCAGAAGATCACGGTTTCGCTCAGGCCCAGGGCGAGGGAAGCTTCGCGTTGGCCGTTGGGGACGCCGAGGATGCCGGCGCGGAAGATCTCGCTCAGGTAGGCGCCGTAGTTCAGCGACAAGGCGATGATCCCGGCGGCGATGGCGCCCGGGACCACGCCCAGTTGTGGCAGGCCCAGGTAGATCAGCAGGATCTGGATCAGCAGCGGCGTGCCGCGAAAGAACGACGCGTAGAAACTGGCGATGCCAAACGCCACCGCGCTGCTGGACAACCGCGCCAGGGCGGTGATGAAGCCCAACAGTGATGACGCGACGATCGAGCACAGGCACAGAAACAGCGTCAACACCGCGCCTTGCAGAAAGCCATTGGGCGCCAGATGCACGCCCAGCAAGTTCGGCAGTTTGTCGAGGATGATGGAGAACTTCAGGTCGAAGCTCAGGAAGAAACTCGCGAACAGCACCAGCATGGCCGCCCAGGTCAGGTAGAGCCGGGTGCGGAAACCGAAGATTTTTTGCAGGCGTGACTCAGCCACCGTTGGCGGTGGCTGAGGCGGTGGAAAAGAAGTCATTGGGTAATGTCGGCGCCGATCCATTTTTGCGAGAGTTTGCTCAAGGTGCCGTCCTGTTTCAACTGGGCAAAGACTTCACGCACCTTGTTGTCCCATTGAGCATCGCCTTTTTCGATGGCGACCGAGTTCGGTTCGGAATAAAGCGACTCGCCGGCCAGTTTGAAGCGCTTGTCTTCGGTCAGGCGCGGTTGTGCGGTCACCAGGTTGGTCAGCACGGCGTCCAATCGCACTCCGGCGCCCAGGCCGAGGTCCTGGAACGCTACGTTGTCAGTGTCGTACGGGGCGATCTGCACGTCCTCGAACGGATAGCTCAGTTGGGTATCCTCGGCGCCTTCGATCACCAGGTTCTTGTTCAGGTAGCTCTCGTAGCTGGACGCGCTGGTGAGGCCGACCTTCTTGCCGCTCAAGTCCTTGGCACCGTGGATACGGTCGTCCTTGGCGTTGACCACGATCACCGCTGGCGAGGCGTAATACTGCACCGGGAAATCGAACACTTCGGCGCGGGCCTTGCTCGGCGTCATGGAGCAGATGCAGATGTCATAGCGCCCGCTCCAGTGTCCGGCAGCGATCACGTCCCAGGAAGGGGTTTCCAGGCGCAGTTTCACGCCCAGTTTCTGCGCCACGGCCTTGGCCACGTCCACGTCAAAACCGTCGAGCTGGTTCTGATCGTTGAGGAACGAGAAGGGCGGGTAGCTTTCCATCAGCACGCCGACCAGTTCTTTTTTCTGTTCGATGCGATCCAGGGTGGCACCGGCGAAGGCTTGCGATGAGGCGGCCAGCAGAGTCAGGCCCAGGGCCAGCAATGGTTGTAGTTTCACGTGAAGTCCCTGGGTAGAAAAATAAGTTGTAGTTAACCGATTGGTGCGTATTAAATAGTTATAAGAACAACTCCGGTAGTGAGTATTTTTCATAAGCTTATGAGTGAATCGCATATGGGCGCAGCAACGACAGTCATTCTCGATGGCGGCATGGGCCGCGAACTGCAACGCCGTGGCGCGCCGTTTCGGCAGCCCGAGTGGTCGGCACTGGCCCTGAGCGAAGCACCTCAGGCGGTGGAGGCCGTGCACGCGGCCTATATCGCCAGCGGCGCGAATGTCATCACCAGCAATAGCTACGCCGTGGTGCCGTTTCACATTGGCGAGGCGCGTTTCGCCGCAGAAGGCCAGGCCCTGGCCGCGTTGGCGGGAGAGTTGGCGCAACGGGCGGTGCAGGCTTCAGGCAAAGCGGTGCGGGTGGCCGGGTCGCTGCCGCCGCTGTTCGGTTCCTATCGGCCGGATTTGTTCGATGCGTCCCGCGCCCACGAGCTGCTGGCGCCACTGGTGACCGGCCTGGCGCCCCATGTCGACCTCTGGCTGGCCGAGACGCAAAGCTCGACCGTCGAAGCGCGGGCGATTCACGCCGGGCTGCCGAAGGATGGCAAGCCGTTCTGGCTGTCGTTCACCTTGAAGGATGAAGACACGGACGAAGTGCCACGCCTGCGCTCCGGCGAACCGGTGGCGGACGCTGCAGCGGTCGCGGCCGAGCTGGGCGTCGAAGTGCTGCTGTTCAACTGCAGCCAACCAGAAGTGATTGGCGGGGCGATCGATGCGGCGCGGGAAACCTTCGAGCGACTGGGGGTGAGCATCCACATCGGCGCCTACGCCAACGCCTTCCCGCCGCAGCCGAAGGAAGCGACGGCCAACGACGGATTGGACCCGCTGCGCGACGACCTCGATCCGCCGGGCTACCTGCAATGGGCGGCCGACTGGCGCAAGCGCGGGGCCAGTCATTTGGGCGGTTGCTGCGGGATAGGGCCGGAGCACATCGCAGTATTGGCGCAAACGCTGGGCTGAGTTGTCCGGCCGTTTTGTTGGACGACATCCACGCTTACGGTTTTCGTCGAATGGGCGGCTACAGCTATACATATGTATGTCATTTGCCGCTCAGTGACGGGATAGGGTCCGGGTTCCTCAATTAAACCGGACTCTTAAATGTCTACTTTTCCTGAAGATGAGCCGGGCGTGCCATCGACCTCTGTCGCTCCCTTTAAACCCATCAACCTGTTACCCGGTGGGGCTCCATTTCAACCGCACACGTTTGCCGATCAATGGCTGCTTGAACGAGGCCTTGCCGGTGACACCTTGGTTCAGGTCACTTATCAAGAGGTCGAGACCGTCGACTCGGCCGCAAAAAGAAAACGCACTTCGGTGCCTTTGCGCGATGCCGTTACCCAGGGTTTTTTAGTGGCCTATCAAAGCCAGGAGACGGGCGGCATTCCTGCCCGGTCCCCCCGCGATGGCTGGGTTTATCCACACAGAAGCCTGATGTCCCTGGATTTCTCGTCCCTTCGCGTCGAGGGGCGAGCGCTCTCGCAAAACCGTTTGAACGAACTGCACGCAGGCATTCCCCGCAACTATCGAAGCACTCCGCAACCTGCCACCCCCACAAGCGCGGTTCAATACGATCTGCTCAGCCCCAAGGGCAAGGAGCAGGCCAGGTTACTGGAGCTTCTGGACACCAACCAGGTGAAACTGGCGCGTTTGTTCGCCGCGCTTCCGACCTTCGATTCGGTGCTCAATCGTTTGCTGGTGGACACGCTCGAGACAAAGATCCCCGAGCGCAAGCTACGCGCTTCACTGCTGGGTAAGATCGACCCTGATTACTGTTATGTGAGCCGCTTCACCAGCGACTCGAACGGTGTGCGCTCGCTGACGGTCTCGGAGAGTTTCAGCGACGTCATGTGGGGGTGTTTGCAGACGGATACGCCTGCGAGTTACACCGGCGGCGGCGTCGGATTCTGCACCCGCCCGGACTCGGTGGCCGAGGCCGACAGCCTGTTTGCCGGCCCGGTGGACGCCCAGGTTCTACAGGCCATGGAGTCGGTACTTTACATCGCCAATCCAACCACGAATGAGCGTGTGAAGCGCCAGTTCCGCGATGAGTTGAGGCGCTTTCGCGATAACCCATGTCACGCGGGCATTCTTGAGACAGCGACCCCGTGCACCACGGCAGAGGCCCTCGCTCATTTGCTTTCCCTGCGATTCCTGCATCTTTTCGATTTGTACAAAGTTGATCGGAGTTCGGCCATCCCACTCACGGCCAGTGAACGAATCCAGCAAAAAGATGAAGATCGTCTGCTGGACCTCATCACGACTCACCCCTCCATGGCGGACCGAAACCGTTTGGCACGGGCGCCCATCCCCCATGTCTACACCGTGATGCTTGATATGGGCACGGCAGCGCCGCAGAAGTGGCCTGCTGCGATGGTGATCAAGTTTACCGATAGCCTGACCTTGTTCCTGTATTCCCTGGAAGGCGGGATCCAGCGATTCCGCTCTGTGCAGGATCTGCTCAGCAACGTCCGTCCGACCCATGGAGGGCAGGAACGTACGATTGTGGATATCACTGCTGAACTGTCCGGGCATGTTTTTGAAGTGGCCGCCGATGACCTGTTGCAGGTACAAAGCGCTGCCCTGGAAACGGTCATGAACGCGCCAGGAAACGAGACGCTTGCGTTGAGTGCCTTTGCTGCAAGTGCCGAACGTGCGCTTGTTTTACCCATGTTGTCGCTGGCCGCGCCCCTGGCTGTGCGTCAGCAGACCCTGGTCGAATACAATCGTCCCGGTTTCTATAAAGCCGCGACGCGTCCTGAGCAAGCCCACTATCGTCGCCTGGAAGCGCAGGTATTCCAGGCCGTCTTCCAATTGGGTGGCGGTATCCAGACGTTGTTGCAGTTCACTCGCCAGAAGATCAAACAATACCTGCAGCAAACCGTGCATCCGGGTATAGAGCCGGATCCGGACAAAACCATGGTCACGCTTTTCTATGGGCAACGTGCTAATCGAAAGCAGTCCCGTATCAGCAGCCTGACCCAGTTGATGCTCGATAATCTGCGCCCGCATCAGTATCCGAATGCGATGAGGGAAGTGCTGACCGTTTACGTTGTCGATCAACACGGCCAACGTGTCAGGCACCCGGCAAGCGGTTTCTTCGTCACGTTGAGTGGGAGTGAACTTGCCAGGATGGCGATCCGCATTGATGCCGGTGGCAGTTATGAAACCCTGCTGCGCAAGGAGATGAACAAACCTGAATACAAGGCCGCGTGGCAGGCGGCGTATCTGGCTAACTTGAAATTCAAAGGTTACGAGGCTTCGCTCAGGGGCGACGAGGTGTTCAAGGCCAGCGTGCTGGATAACGCTTTCACCCCTCCGATGTCGCGCAAACGAGTCGCTTGCTGGCTGGACGCTGTCCTGCGCTCGCCCACCGCGGCGGGGCGTGCCCGGGTAGGTGGGCGCAAGGTATGCGTCCATGGTCTTGTACTGGGGGGCAGCGTGGGCGCGGGCGCGCAGCAGGACATGATGGGCAATGCGGTCAGCGTCGATGGCGTGCTGGTTTTTTCCGATCAGGAGGGGCCGGAAATCGAGGGAACCGTTGGCGTTTATTTCCCGGACAGCCCCGGTGGCGATGATTTTCATGAATTCGCTGACCTGAGCGACGGCATTGCCGGGCTTTTGCCGGAAGAAAAATGGCAGGCGTATTTCCGTTCACGCATTTCTACACTGGACCCCGAGCAGATCAAGCGTTTGTTGGGCAAGCAAGGCGGTCGTCCGCTGATTCGTGGTTCGTTGTTCGCAGGCGATCTTCTCGAAATGCTGCACCAGGCCTACGTCAATTTCCAAAGCGCCTACGCGGATCACCGCTCCAACAGCAACCGGGATGTCAGTCATCAAATTGCGGCGAAGCTGGTGATGATGACGGTCGACATTGTCTTTAACCTGGCCGGGTTCGCGGTGCCCGGTTTTCAGATGCTCAGGCATGCCGTCAAAACCGGTTTGCTGGTGGTCAAGACCGGTGCGGTTCCGATGAACCTGCCAACGCTGGCGTTCGTTGAGGAAGTGGCAAATTATGCGGGGAAGAAGGCACTGTCCGGTGGCGTGACCCTCCCCGTGCGAGGGCAATCCTCTTTCCTGGCGGTGACGGCTCGTCAAGGATCGAGGGAAAAACTGCTCGGGCTGCCATTGGAAGAGGCGCTCTATGACCGTTTTGCCGTGACGGATACGTCGCTGATAAAAGGGATCACACCGGATCGCCAGGGTTTTTACCGTCCCGCGATCACGGACACCGCCACGGGTAGCGTGACGCGCCCCGTGTTCGTGCGGCAACCCGACGGGACCGTGTACCGGGTGCACGACCATACGCGGTTGAAGGCCACCGAGGCCACCATTGTCGAAGCCACTACGGGATTGCCCATCCGCGCCCATGGCGTGATGCGCGATACGGTGCAGCGGATGTCCGACGACGAGTGGCGCGCGGTAGGACGCGGTTTGGGGGGAGGAAAGCGCCCGCGGGACACATCCCCTCAGCCCGGCCCTTCACGGCCCAGGCAACCGGCTACATCGTCTCGCTCCGTTTCCGATCTGGTGCGCACGCCAAACGAGTGGGACGTCGAGATCATGGATCTGGTCCCGAGCCTCGTCACCCGGCTTGCGAGTTGGCCACAAAACCGCAGCTTGCTGATCATTGAGCAAAGGCCTGTACGCCAGGATTGGTCAATACGCTTTACTCCGGGGCAAGAAGAAAGTGCCTTCCCGGCGGTTGATCATCCGCTCAGGTCGGGCTCGGATATCGTCTTGAGACGAATCGGTGAAAACCATTACCTCCTGGTGCTGGGCGAGCAGAATGAAATCGCGTTCGATATCAACGGCGATTGCTTCTTCAATGCCGTCGCCCGAGGATTGAACGAAGGGCAGGCGCAGGCGAGGTTTTCGATGCAGGGGCTGCGTAATGAAGTCGCCGATTACATCGATCGACACCCGCAGGTGACCGATTACCTGGTGACGCAACCTTCCGGGGTACAGCAATTGGTCTTTGATAATGCCCAAGCGTTGGAGAGTCTGCTGGGTAGATCCGCGGCGCGTGACCTGACTCGGATGATCTACGGCGCCCCCAATCCCCATGGCTTGTTTCAGCCGCTGGAGAGGTACTTGAGCTTGCACGCAAGAGACACCGTGCGCAGGGTATTGGATCAAGCCACTGCGGCTGACTTGCCCCCGGAGATGCTGCAGATGATAGGGCGTTTTGTATCACCCCGTACGCAGGGTCGCTTGATGCTGAGCAGAATTCCCTACTACGCGCAAAAAGATCAAGCCTTGCAGAGTTTTTTTGAGGATGTCCTGTTGCAGCCCATCCGCAGTCAGGAAATCGCCGAACTGCTCAATAATCAATTCCTCCTGCTCTCTCAGGATACGCTGCATATCATGCTTGAGTACGGCGTCCGGGCCCGTGATCTGACCGACCATCATCCGCGCAATGAATTGGCTTATGTCAGGTACGATGAGGCCACGCACGGCCACCTCAATGACGATCAGCTCGAAGAACTGCTCGACGGTGCCTACCTGGTCGATCGCGACGACTTGAAGAATGTGGGCAAACGATTCGAGCGCGAAACAGGCAGGGTCATCGACGACGACGTAGACCTGATGGAACAGTTCATGCACTACGACAGGGCCGAGGATTTCACGGACCTGCTTACCGTGGCCCTCCAGCGTTACCCCGTCCTGTTGAGGCGGGCCACAGTCCTCCTGCGATCCCCTGTTATTGCTTCCAACCTGGGCAGTCTGTTCCCCGTGAATGTCCTGGCGCAATGGATACGTAATCCGGCGTTGTCTGACTCACGCCTTCAGCTCATTGCCGAGTATGCCGGCAGCCGTTATCAAGAATTGGTGAGCCGCGGCCGTATCGATATCGATTGGATGCAGCCGTTCGATGACCAAAACCTGCACGACCTTATCCACCATCAGCAGGCATTGATCAGTTTTTGGGATTTCCTCCAGGGCGTGCGGTATCTCGAGCAGCGCGATATGGCGACTGTCACGGGTTTATTCAGCGCTGCGGGACAATCACCTTCGAACAGCAGGGTTGCGATTTTGCTCGGGACCCCGAATCTATTGGGGTCCATTCAAAATATGCCGGGCATTTCACCGCGCAGCGCCCGGCGAATCTGGGAGGATCTGGTGGGACCGCAGTTCAGCGATGAGAATATCCGGCGAACGCTGGCGCAACGGGATTCACTGAGCTCTGAGTCAGCGTTTACCAGCGCATTGATCGACAGCCTGACCCTCGACGAAGCCCAGGCTCATCAGGTGATTCTGGGCGCTTATGGCGTGACCCCAAGACAAGTCATGCATTTTCTGCAGGGTTTCGATTTCCCAGGGATTCATGCCGAACATAGCCGTCTGGCGCTCGCGCTTTATCTGAGTCATCACGGGTCGATACCCACGTGGGCCTGGCAATATGCCCGACCGGGGGTGACGCCCCAATCGCTCAGTTCATTCCTGGCAACACGCAACACATCGACACCGGAGTGATTCGAGCAGCTTCTGTGGCGAGGGGATAAATCCCCTCGCCACAAAATTGTGTACAGCCAGCCACAGGGTAAGTGGCCGGCAGCGGACCTATGACCGACACTCCACCAGGCTGCGCACCTGCCGGCCCTCGCTCTGATTCTCCTCACTCAACCACTGCTCGAACCCCGCGCCGATGGCCGGCCATTCCGAATCCAGCATCGAGTACCACGCGGTGTCGCGGTTCTGGCCCTTGACCACCATGTGCTGGCGGAACACCCCTTCGAAGGTGAAGCCCAGCCGTTCGGCGGCGTATCTGGAGCGGGCGTTGGCGTTGTTGCACTTCCACTCCAGGCGGCGATAACCCAGGGCGAAAGATTCCTTGGCCAGCAGATAAACCGCCTCGGTGCTTTTCGGTGAGCGCTGCATCGGTGCGCCGAAGGTCACGTGGCCGATCTCGATACGGCCCTGGGCCGGCACGATGGACATCAGGCTGAGAATGCCCTGCACATCGCCGCTGGTACGGTCGATCACGCTGAAGAAATACGGGTCGCTGTTGGCGGCATGGTTGTTCAGCCAGGCATCGAACGCGCCGCGATCCTTGAACGGGCCATAGGGCAAGTAATCCCAGAGCTTCGGGTCGGCGCCGGGGCCTTCGAGGGCTTGCCACAGGCCATCGGCATGACGCGCCGGATCGAGTTTTTCCAGGCGGATGAAACGCCCTTCGATCAGTTGCGTAGACGGTGCCGGGGCACCTTTCCAATCGGCGAGTGAAATCGACATGCTGTGCTCCTTAAAGGGCCTTGCGAAATTGAATGAAACCCGGGCGTTCGGCGATGCGCTCGTAGAGCTGGATCGCCGTGGCGTTGGTTTCGTGGGTCAGCCAGTGCACCTTGCAGCAACCGTCGGCCTTGGCGGTGCGGTAGACGAATTCGATGAGCTGGCGACCGACGCCGGTGCCACGGCATTGTTCCGTCACCAGCAAGTCTTGCAGGTAGCAGGAATTCTCGATGCTCCAGTTCGAACGGTGATAGATGAAGTGCACCAGGCCCACCGCCGTGTCGCCGTTCCAGGCCAGGGCCCCGTGGGTTGGCTCGCGGTCATCGAGCAGGCGTTGCCAGGTGCTCTGGCTCACCGCGTCCGGCAGCTCGGTGTTGTAGAACCGCAGGTAGGCTTGCCACAACGGCAGCCAGGCAGCGTGATCGTCGGCGCTGACGAGACGGATTTCGACTTGGCTCATGTTCACTCCTTGGATGATAGGTCTGGCATCAGGCGTGCGAGCGCCTGGTCCTGTGGATCGGGGCTGGCGGCGAGCCCGTTGCGCACGCCGGCGACATCCGCCGGGCTGCGGTTCTGGTTGAGCTTGCGTTTGCCTTCCAGGCGCTGGATGGGCAAGGCGAAACCGACGATCGCCTTGAGCATGCTGTCGATGTACTCAGCCGGCGCATCATCGATTTTCCAGGGCTGGGCGCGGCCGGTTTCGTGGCGATCGGTGAGGGCGCTGACCAGGTTGCGCAGGCGATGAGGATCGCTGAACACCTCGGCGCGGCCATAGGCGTGTACCGCCAGGTAATTCCAGGTCGGCACGACTTTGCCGTGTTCGGCCTTGCTGGGGTAGAAGCCCGGGCTCACGTAGGCATCGACCCCGCTGAAGACCACCAGGGCTTCGGCGCCGGCTTCCAGGTCGCGCCATTGCGGATTGGCCCGGGCCATGTGCCCGTACAGGCTCCCGTTGGGACCTTGTTGCGGGTCCAGCAACAACGGCAAGTGGCTGGCTTGCAAGCCGTGTTCGCCCTGCGTGATCAATACGGCCAGGCGGCAATCCCCCATCATGCCATGCAGTTGGGGCAGGTCTTCGACGACAAAGGCTTTAGGGTTGTACATGACGATTTTCCTTGGCGAATGCGAGCATCCTAGGCAGGCTATTGGTCTGTTGTAAGAGCCACTTTCAGCCAATTTCACAGGTCCATTTTCGGGAGCTGTCATGAACAACGCCGTGCCGCCACTGTCGTTCAACCCCGCGGGCATCGAGCTCGATCGCCGCCAGGGACTCAGCCGCCAGCTTTACCAGGCCTTACGGGCACGGGTGCTGGACGGGCGCCTGGCGAGCGGCACGCGCCTACCGGCCAGTCGTGACCTGGCGGCGGCCCTGTCGATCTCGCGCAACAGTGTGGTGCGCGCCTACGACCAGCTCTACGCCGAGGGTTTCATCGAAGGGCGGGTCGGTGACGGGACTTATGTGGCGAAACTGTCCTCGACGACGCTGCCGCTGAAAAACATATCCACAAAAGTATCCACAGGGTTTTCAACAGGCTTACCCACAGCCTTATCCACAGATTGGCTCGATTTACCTGTGGGTCCATCCAGTAAAGTTATCCACAGCGATGCGCTGGATCGGGTCGAAAAGCACCATTTGCCCCTGCCGCCCAGTGGCCCACCGAGGGCGTTTCGGGTCGGCATTCCAGCGTTCGATCTGTTCCCCTTCGACGTCTGGGCCAAGCTGAATGCGGCTTTCTGGCGCAAACCGGACCTGCAACAGCTCTGTTATGGCGATTCCCAGGGGGATGCGCGCTTGCGTGGGCTGATCGCCGCATACCTGCGCAGTTCGCGAGGCCTGCACTGCACGGCTGAACAAATTGTGATCACCAGCGGCGCGCAGCAGGGCATCAGCCTTTGTGCACAGTTGCTGGTGGACCCGGGTGACATCGTGGCGGTGGAAAACCCAGGCTATCGCGCCGCCGGGCATGCGTTTGCTGTTGCGGGTGCCGAGGTGAGAGGCGTACCGGTTGATGGCGATGGGTTGAATTGCACGGCACTCGGTGCGTTGAGCCACTGTCGGCTGGCCTACGTCACACCGTCCCATCAATACCCGACCGGGGTGGTCATGAGCCTGGCACGGCGGCTGGAGCTGCTAGCCTGGGCCGAACGCAATGACGGCTGGATCGTCGAGGACGACTACGACGGTGAATACCGCTACAGCGGCGCACCGTTGGCGCCATTGGCCGCGCTGGATCGCCAGGGGCGGGTGCTTTACGTTGGCACGTTCGGCAAAGTCGCGTTTCCGGCCTTGCGCATGGGTTATCTCGTATTGCCGCCTGGCCTGGTCGACGCCTTCGCCCGCCGCCGCGCGGTGGATATGCGTCACTCCGAAGTCAGCACCCAAGCGGTGATGGCCGAGTTCATGGCCGCCGGGCATTTCCAGCGGCACATCAGGCGCATGCGCCGGGCCGCCCTGGCCCGGCGTGACGCGCTGCTGAGCGGCTGGCCGAAGGCGGTTGCGGGCATTGGCGTCATGCCCACGGTGGTGGCCGGGCTGCATGTCACCGTGCCGGTGGACAGCGTTGAACGTGAGTGTGAACTGATAGCGCTAGCGACCAGCGTGGGCGTCGAGATCAATGGCTTGAGTGGTTATTGGCTGCCCACTACAACCTCGTCGCAAGTGCATGCCGGGTTGGTGCTGGGGTTCGCGGCCGTCCCGCCAGCGGCGATAGACATTGCGCTGGCGGGCCTGGCGACAGCCTGGAAAACCTGACGGCTGAAACAGGGCATCTGTGGATGCCCCGGGTTTTCGCCGTTATGACGGTTGTTTGGAAAAAAACACTTCCTTGGCCTGATCCACCGCGATTTCGCTGCGGTAATGCTCGATCAGTTGGCGCTGGTTGAATGTCTGGGTGGATTCGACGCCAATCCGTTGATTGACTTGCTCGGGTGTTCTCAAGCGCGCGGAAACGAACGCATGAGGCGGCACCCAGCTCGTTGAGTAATGGAAATCGGCGAACCAGAGGGTCTTATTGGTTTTCAGGTCTTTGATCTCATACCGGTCGAGATAACCGCGCAGAGGGCCTTTGATGCGTTGCCGATTTTTTTGCTTGGTGATGGAAATCTGGTTTCGGTTCTTGAGCCAGAGAAGGCCGCTCATGGTCGGCGGGCGTTGTTTGATGACATTCAGTACGGTGTCGAAGCTTTCGTCGTGAAGGGTTTTCGAGGCTTTCTTGAGTGCCGTGCGTGTGGATTGCGCCAAACGCTGTTGCTCAGCCGAGAGGTCAACCGTTTCGTTTGACGCATTGTCCAGGCCCTTCGTGATCGCGATGGCGACTTTCTCCATCCGGTTGGCGTGTGCGTTCAGAATCAGTCCGATGCCGGTGGGCGACCGCTCTGGCTTTGTCGTGTATTGCTCGACCTGTGCCTTGAACGCAGCCAATCCGTCGAGCAGAGCCTTGCCCTTGGTGATGCTGGTCGCCAACACCGGGACGGCCAACGGCGTCTCAGTATTCACATGGGGCAGCCACTCGCCGGTTTCCTTGCGATGGAAGGTGGCGATGATTCGATCCGTGAGCGGATGTTTGACATCGAGCCAATCGGTTTCTTCCAGGGTCTTGGTTAAACGGAGTTCGCCACTGACCAGCCCCCAGAAGCGCGCCCGGATGAATTTTTTCCTGGGCCTGGGGCGCGCCTGGTAAGGACCGGCTTCGCTTCGCCGGTTGCTTCTTTCGTCGAGGGCGCGTGCTAAATGGCGCAACGCCCGTTCTTTAAGCTGGCCGATCTGCTTGCCCAGTCGAGTGAGTTCCGTCACACGGACGCTGTCCCTGTATTCCTCGCCCACGTATTGGAGGTGCTCCTGGATGGCCGTGAACTGCTCCGTCAGGCTGCCGAATGCATCGATCTGCTCGTCCAGGCGGATCACGCTTCGTTCATTGATGGCGTCATGCAGGCTTTGAAAAGCGACGGTGGTGTTATCGACAAGCTGGTTGATGTCGGCCCAGCCTTCGGGCAGGTCGTTGAGGCTTTCCAGTGACAGGCAGAGGTGACGATACATGTCCAACTGAATGAGCCGAATCGCATCGCTCTTGTAGGCGGGCATTCTCGCCCGGTGTTTGCGCAGCAGTTCAACACCTTCGCGCCCCACCTTCCTCAGTCTGGAAAAGCGCGTTTCCATGTAATCCAGGCGCTCGATCATATCTTCACCGACCTTGATCATGTTTTCGGCGGCATCAACGTGTGCTTGCTCCACTTGTTCGATGCTCGAGGTGGCCATGTCCACCGCTGTTCTCAGGGCCGGGGTGAATCGCTCCTGCAGGGTGCCTATCTCCTCGAACGTGAAGTTGATCTGCGCGTTCAGGTAACCGAGCCTGGCTCGAGGTGCGTCGGGCCTTGATTGGAAGACGGGCCACTGAATCAAAATCTCCAATGCTTCTTCGTAGCTTTCCCGCTGTGTTTTCAAGGTGCTCAAGTAAGCGTTGCGCCTGGCCTCCCTGGAAGAGTCGGAGGCTTGGTTCATCTCCTTGGCGTTCATGGTCAGCAGCTTCTGGTCCTGGGTTTTGCGTTCCTCGAACCGGTTCAGTTCGGCAAGTAGTTGGGTGCTGAGGCGTTTCGCATCCGCGATGACTTTTCGCCTGACGCCCTTTGACCCACTGCCGCGCAAGCGCAGGCGCGTGTCGATACGCCATTCGCCCTCTGCATCATTGATCAGGGGCGGGCCGGTGCGTGCGGGGTCGTTTTCATCAACGATGGATACCTGCTCGCCCTCCACCGTCACGTTGAACCACTGGTTGGCCATTTTTGCGTACCAGTGCCCTCCCTGCTCGTAGAGCCCCTTGAGCGCGCCTTCTGTCATGGGCTGTTCGGCGTTTTCGGGTTTGTTCACGCTGAAGGATTCAAGCAGCTCGGCGCGTTTGGCGGATTGGTCTGTCAAGGCACCGCTGGAGTGGATGGCGTCATAGTGCTCGGGTGACAGTTTTTTGTTCGTTAGAGGGGCAAGCTTCTCGATCACGAGTTCAGGTTTTGTCGGGCTTGCCGGTTCACGCACGACCTCTGGCGCCTCGGGTCGACGGCTGTCGGCGTTTTCCCTGGCGCGGTCGATGGCGTGAGTCGTGATTGCCATGGCCATGTTCAGCAGCAGGTCGACGAAGGCCTCCCACTTGGCCTGGCGGTTGGAGGCTTCGTCGCTCTGGGTCAACGTTTCAAGGTCGTCCAGAATTTGCCAGAGCCAGGCCGCGGTGCCCACGGCGGTGCCCAGGTAAGGCAGCGCCAGGTTGAGAATCAACCAGCCGGCCTGTTTGAAGGTGGCCCAACGATTTTCGCGGTTGGA
Source organism: Pseudomonas sp. St290 (assembly GCF_018325805.1). Classification (NCBI taxonomy): domain Bacteria; kingdom Pseudomonadati; phylum Pseudomonadota; class Gammaproteobacteria; order Pseudomonadales; family Pseudomonadaceae; genus Pseudomonas; species Pseudomonas sp. St290. Next base: position 136,111 of record NZ_AP014703.1, read on the forward strand.
CACCGATTGCCGGTCGGCCAGCTCGACCAGGGCAGCGGCATTGGCTTTGAACAGCCGCGACAGGAAGTCAGCCCCCAGGGTTTTGTCGCTCAAACCGATGGGCGCGCTATTGAGCCATGACGATACAGGGTCGACCGCAAACTCCACGATGGCCCAGGGTGAAGGCAGGGTGTCCGGGAAAACGAATCGGCTGTAACTGGCGCGTACCCCATCGGGTAGCCACGCCAGGACCGATTGGCGCAAGGAGGCCGTTTGCCGGATGGCGTAGATCAGGTTGCTGAACGACGGGTACTGACACAGCGGCGGCTCAAGCAACGGTCGATAAAGCAGGCAGGGGCCGGCATCCGGATCTTTCGGGCCGATCACGAACATGTTGGTCACGACGTCTGCCGAGGTGCTCAGTGCATGCTTGGATTCGAACGCCAGTGGGCGCAGGACGATGGGCTGCCCATCGACCTGGCGATCGGACTCCTTGGGCTCCATCAGCGCAGCGATATAGCGGTAACCCCGTTCATCGATGTCCCCCAGCCCGCGGATTTTGCTCTCCAGCGCCAGCAGGGGTAACTGGATTCGCAACTGTGAGGTGTACAGGTTTTCGCGCCGGGTTGATTCGGCCGGATCGTCGAGTAGTCGGGTTTTGATCAGCTCGGGATAAACGCGACCGATATCGACTTGGGTGATGAGGTTCTCGATGTAATTGGCCGTCATCCACTTGGGCAATGCACGGCCATTGACAGACCTGAGGGTCTTATCGCCCAAGGGAAGCGCAATCAGGTTTTGCAAGGCCAGTTCAACGAGGCTGAACCGAGTGGTTTGGATTTTGCCGGGGACCACGAAAGTCCCCCAGACGACGGGACTGCGTATCTGGATCTCGATGGCTTCCAAGTCGAGGGTCAAGGCATCGGCGTGGTCCGCCAGCATCTGCTGCTTCAGCCTGTTCAAGGCGTACTGCTTGATGGCGGGGATACCGTCCAGATAGGTCTTGCCGGCATGGGCGCTGCCCAGTGCCGAGAGGTTTTTCAGGTGTTGGGCGAACAGGAATTGATCGGATGTCGACGCGGCCTGCAACCAATCGGGCGTCTGTTTCTCGAACCAGTCCTGGGAAGGGGCGTTACCCCTGTCTGGTCCGTCGTGATCGGCCTGTTCGCTCTCGTCGGCTATCAGGCCTTCCAGATAACCGGGATCCCCGATGACTTTGACCTGCATGGCGATCAGTCCGCAGGCCTTGTGGTCGAAAACATTGCCGTCGGGCTCATACAGCCGCCACTGGATTTTTGTGCGGTTGACAGTGTTCAGATGAGTCGGCAGGGATTGACCCAGCGCGTCTTGTGAATCGAACTTCTCATAACCGTTGCGCAGAGAGTACATAAGGATGACTTCTTTGCCGTCGATCTTTGCGATCAATGCCACGATCGAGTTTTCGTTCACGCGACGGACCGTATCGCCGTCAACTTCATCGATATCGATCAAATAGGCGTGCGTGTCATAGCGGTCATGGTGCTTGCGGTCCTGCAGGTCCGGGTAAAGGAACAATTGCCTGGCCATGTCGCATTCAGTCGCGGTCCAGCCCTGGACCTGGCTGACGTTCCAGATCTTGCGCAGGTTGCTGGAGAGCTCATGCCAACGAGGGCCGGAGGCGCCGAGTGAGGCATTCCAGTACGCCAGTTGTTGTTCCTGGAAAGCGGACGTCATGGCGGGCACCAGTTCGTTGATCAGCAGCCCGATCAGACTGATACGCACCGGCAGGTGCACCTCTGGGACGGTGAGGGGCAGTTGAGTCAGGAAGTGCTGCCCTTCGATCAGCAAGGTCGATTCACTCTCGCCCACGCGCTCGGCCAACATGTCGCTGAGGGATTTATAGCGGGTGGGAAGCTGCACGATGTTGCCGTCGACGACGTCCCAATTAGGCTCGCCGACCACTGTGTTGTGCGGATCAAGGTCCAGCGTCGGGTACATTTTTTTGAGGGCTTGGCGCAGCAGTAGGCTGGCCACTTCCGGGGAGGTAGGCCCCGCGAGCATCTGATTGAGCACCGCATCCCGAAGGCGCGCTTCGGGTGCGGAGCTCGTGGTGGTTGTGACGGTTCTTGTCATTTGGGTTTCCCTGTCTTGTGCAATCCCCGAAACGAGTGCTTCGGGGATTGCATGCTAGGGAGGGGCATGACGGGGAAGGTGGTAACTATGTATACGCCGCCCTGCGGCGCCTCGGTTGTCTGTCACGCATTCACGTATGTTTCTTTTGAAAGAACACCTCCCTGGCCTGGTCCGTGGCAATTTCACTGCGGTAATGGTCGATCAGTTGACGCTGGCTAAACAGCTCGGTGGATTCGGTGGTGATTTCTTGAGCGGCTTGCTCGATTGTTTTCAAGCGCGCTGAAACGAACGCATGGGCGGGCACCCAATTGGTCGTGTAGCGGAAATCCGCGAACCAGAGCGTTCTGTTGGTTTTCCGATCCTTGATCTCATACCTGTCCAGGTAGCCATAGGGCGCTTTTTTGATGCGCTGCCGGCTTTTTTGCTTGGTGATGGAAATCTGGTTGCGGCTTTTAAGCCAGATGATGCCACTCATGGTCGGCGGGCGTTGCTTGATGACATTCAATAAGGTCTCGAATCCCAGCTCATAAAGGGCTTTCGATTGCGTCGTGAGTTGAGTGCGCAAGCGCTCGGCCGATTGCCGTTGTGCTTCAGGAAGCTCCGTCGTTTCGTTTGAAGCAACCCCATTGGCCTGATCGAGCGCCTTTTGAATGGCAGCGCTGACTTTCTCCATCCGGCTCGCGTGGGTGTTGAGGATCATCCCGATACCCGCGGGTGTCTGTCCCGGCTGTTTTGTGGCGAGATCGAACTGTGCCTTGAACGTGTCCAATCCGTTGATCAGGTCGGTGCCCTTCGTGACGCTGATAGCCAGCGCAGGCACTGCGGCCGGCTCGGCGTCGGGCCTCATGTGAGGTATCCATTCGCCGGTTTCCTTGCGATGGAACGTGACGATGATCTCCCCCGTGAACGGGTTCTTCACATCGACCCAATCCGTTTCTTCCATCATTTTCGATAGTCGGGGTTCACCACTGACCAGCCCCCAGAAACGCGCCCTGATAAAGGTTTTTCGAGGCCTGGGGCGTTGCTCGTAAGGAGAGCCTGCGGTTCGCTGGTTGCTTCTTTCATCGAGGGCGGATGCCAGATGACGCAAGGCGCGCTTTACGACCGTGCCGATGCCCTTGTGCAGGCGTGCCAGTTGTGGCGCGCGGACGCTGTCTTTGTATTCGCTACCCAGGTAGCTGAGGTGTTCATCGATGGCCATGAACTGTTCGGCCAGGCTGCCAAAGGCATCGATCTGCTCGTCCAGGCGGATTCTGCTTCGCTCATCGATCGCATCGCGCAGGCTTTGGAAAGCCACTGTGGCACTGTCGGCGACATGGTTGAATGCTTCCCAGGCTTCGGGCACTGACTCGACGCTTTCAAGTGAAAGGCAGAGGTGACGGAACATGTCCAGCTTGATCAGGCGAAGGTCGTCGCCTGTGTAGAGCGGCATCTTTTTACGGTGCTGTCGAACAAATTCGAAGCCCTCGCGCCCGATCTCCTTGAGTTGGGAGAAGCGCGTCTCGACGTAGTCCAGGCGTTCAATCATGTCGTCGCCGACGCTGACCATACTTTCGGCCGCCGCAATGTGCTGTTGCTCCAACACCCGGATCCTGGAGGTGATCATGCTTTTGGCTTTGCTCATGGCCGGGCTAAAGCGTTCTTGCAGTGCTTCCATCTCGGCGAAGGTGAAGTCTACCTGCGCGTTCAGATAGCCGAGCCTGGTACGGGGGTAGTCGGGTCTCGACTGGAAGACGGGCCATTCGATCAGCACCTTCAACGCCTCTTCGTAGCGCTCGCGCTGGGTTTTCAACGCACCGACATACGCATCGCGCAGGGTCTCCCTGGCAGGGCCCGAGGCCTCGTCCATCCGTCTCGATTCCATGGTCAGCAGTTTCTGGCTCTGCGGTTTCTTGGCTTCAAACCGGTTCAGTTCAGTCAGCAGTTCAACCCGGCGATGTTGCGCATCAGCAATGACTTTTTGCCTGACAGTCTTGGAGCTGGGGCCACTCTTACGCAGGCGAGTATCGATGTGCCATTCGCCATTGCGGTCACCCATGAGGAGGGGGCCGGTACGTGTGGGATCTTTCCCATCGACGATAGAGACCTGCTCTTCCTTCAGGCTCACCTTGAACCATTTGCCTGAGATTTTTGCGTACCGCTCCCCATGGTGCTCGTAGAGCCCTTTGAGCGGGCCGTCGGCGAGGGGATTTCCTGCCGCTTCGGGCTCTTTGACGCTGAATGGGTCAAGGAGCGTCATACTTTCTCTCGACCGGCTCATCAAGGCGCCACTGGAGCGAATGTTCTCGTAATGCTCGGCCGGCAGGGCTTTGCTCGTGAGCGTTGCGAGCTCTTGTATAGCCAGTTCATGTTGGGGTTTGAGCAGGCTCTCCAGTTCGCTTATCACCTCCTGTGCTTCCACGCGGCGGCCACGCTTGGTTTCCCTGGCATGGTCCAGGGTGTGGGTAATGAGCGCCAGTGAGAGATTCAGCAGCAGGTCCGCGAACACTTCCCACTTGGCCGGGCGATCGAGCATTTCGTTGTTTTGCGTCAACTTGTCGATATCGTCCAGCATTTGCCAGAGCCAGACCGCGGTGCCCGCGGTGACCCCCAAATAAGGCAATGCCAGGTTGAAAATCAGCCAACCGGCCTGTTTAAAAGTCTCCCAGCGATTTTCGCTGTTGGAGACCGATTGACGGTTGGCCAACTCGACCAGGGCATCGGCATTGGCCTTGAACAACTGTGGCAGGAAATCCACTCCCAGGGTCTTGTCGCTCAAACTGACGGGGCCGCTATTGGCCAATGACGTCAAAGGGGCCGCCACGAACGCTACGATGCTCCAGGGGGATGGCAGGAGGTCCGGGAAAACAAATCGGCCGTAATCGTCACGGACCCCATCGGGCAGCCACGCCAGCACCGATTGGCGTAAGGAAGGTGTTTGCTTGATCGTATACAAAAGGTTGCTGAACGACGGGTATTGGCTCAATTGCGGTTCCAGCATCGGTCGATAGAGCAGGCAAGGGCCGGCGTCCGAGTCCTGGGGGCCGATGATGAACATATTGGTCACGACGTCTTCCGAGTTGCCCACCTGCAGCTCGGGTACGAAGGCCAGTTTGCGCAGGACGATGGTTTTGCCGTCCACCTTGCGATCGGCTTCTTCGGGCTCCATCAGTGCCGCGATGTAGCGGTAGCCCCTTTCGTCCAGATTGCCTTGCCCACGGATCTTGCATTCCAGCGCCAGCATCGGCAGCTGAATGCGTAACTGGGCGGTGTACAAACCTTCGCGCAGCGATGATTCTTCGGGATCGTCGAGCAGCTTTTGCCTGATCAGCTCAGGGTAAACCCGACCGATATCGACGGTGGTGATGAGATCTTCGACGTACTCGACAGTCAGCCACTTGGGTAACGTGTCGTCACCGAGCGATGTGACGGTTTTGTTGCCCACGGGCATTGCAATCAGGTTTTGCAGCGCCAGCTCAACCAGGCTGAACCGGGTGGTGTCGATCCTGCCGGGAACGACGAAACTCCCCCAGACAACGGGACTCCTTATCTCGATCTGGATGTGTTCCAGGTCGAGGCTCGACGCGTCGGTGTGTTCCGATTGCATCTGCTTTTTCAGAGCATCCAACGCATAGTCCTTGATGGAGGGAATGCCGTCCAGGTAGGTTCTGCCGGAGTGGATACTGGTCAATATCGACAGGTTCTTCATGTGCTGGGCGAACAGGATCTGGTCGGATGTCGAGGCAGCCTGCAACCAGTGGGGCACCTGCTTCTTGAACCAGGCCTCGATCGGGTCGTTGTCCTGGTCCTGGCCGCTGGCAGGCGGTTGTCCGGGCTCGTAGGGTGCCCTGATTTTCGCGCCGGAGGCGCCGATGATCTTGATTTGCTCGGCGATCAACCCGCAGGCCTTATGGTCGAAGATGTTGCCGTCGGGCTCATAGAGCCGCCATCGGATGGTCCTGTATCCGCGCGAATCCAGATGAGCTGGGAGCGACTGCCCCAGTGCGTGTTGCGAGCCGAACTTCTCGTAGCCGTTGAGCGTCGAGTACTTGAGGATGACCTCCTGGCTGTCGATTTTGCCGATCAGCACCACGATCGAGTTTTCATTCAAACGTGTCACTTCATCGTCGTTAACGCCGTCGACGTCGATCAGATAAGCGTGGGTGTCAAAACGGTTGTTGTCCTTGCGGCCCTGGCGATCGGGGTAGCGGAACAGGTGCATGGCCATTTCGCATTCAGTCGCGGTCCAGCCCCTGATCTGCCTGACGTCCCAGGCTCTGCGCAATGTACTGGAGAGATCATGCCAGCGTGGGCCGGATTCGCCGACTGAAGCATTCCAGTACGCCAGTTGTTGTTCCTGGCAGGCCGTCAACATGGTGGGTACCAGCTCGTTGATCAGGTTGCCAATCTGGTCGATGCGCACCGGCAAATGCACGTCGGGGGTTGTGAGCGGCAGTTGGGTCAGAAAGTGCAGCCCTTCGATCAGCAGAATGGGTTCTCCTTCGTTCGCGAGCCCCGCCAGCATGTCGCTGAGGGTTTCATAGCGGGTCTGACGCTCCACGATTTCGCCGTCGACAATGTCCCAGTTCGGCTCGCCGACCACGGTGGTATGGGGGTCGAGGTTCAGCGCGGGGTACAGCTTCTTGAGGGCATCGCGCAGGAGTATGGCGGCGACCTCTGGATAGGTGGGGCCCGCAAACAACTGGTTGAGTACCGCGTCCCTGGGGTTGGCATAGGACGTGGCGTTTGTGATCGTTGGGGGTTGTGTCATCTCAGTCTTCCGTCTCGCGATACTTGGAATTCCCGAAGCGAGCGCTTCGGGTTTTCCATGCTAGGAGGGCGTATGACTGGGAAGGTGGTAACTATGTATATGCCGCCTTACATCCCTGCACTTACTGTCCAGACTTGATCCGGGTCCAGGCTCGTGTCCGCGCGCGCTCGGCGTCCCTTGGCAACGGTTGCAAGGTGTAGAGCGTGGCCATCGCCGCCTCTGTCGGGTACAGGTTGGGGTTGTTGCGGATCGCCGGGTCGACCATGTCCGTGGCGTCCTTGTTCGGGTTCGGATAACCGACGAAATCGCTGACTGGCGCGATCACCTTCGGTTGCAGCAGATAGTTGATGAAGGTGTAGGCATCGCCCGGGTTTTTCGCACCTTTGGGGATGGCGAGCATGTCGAACCAGATCGGTGCGCCTTCCTTGGGCAGGCGCATGTCCACCGTCACGCCGTTCTTGGCTTCCTTGGCGCGGTTGGCCGCCTGGGAGAAGCTGCCGGAGTAACCGACGGCCACGCAGATGTCGCCATTGGCGATGTCGGCCATGTACTTGGACGAGTGGAAATAAGTGATGTACGGACGGATCTTCATCAACAGCGCTTCGGCCTTGGCGTAGTCCGCCGGTTTCTTGCTGTTGGGGTCCAGGCCCAAGTGCTGCAGGGCCAGGGGCAGGATCTCGGACGGCGAATCGAGCAATGCCACGCCGCACTGCTTGAGCTTGCTGATGTTCTCTTCCTTGAAGATCAGATCCCAGCTGTCCACCGGTGCGTTGTCACCCAGGGCGGCCTTGATCTTGTCCGGGTTGAAGCCGATCAGGATGGTGCCGTACATGTAGGGCACGGCGAACTTGTTACCCGGGTCGTTGGCTTCGATCAGCTTCATCAGCTTGGGATCGAGGTGGTTCCAGTTCGGTAGCTTGCTGCGGTCCAGGGGCTGGAACACCCCGGCTTCGATCTGCTTGGCCAGGAACACGTTGGACGGCACCACCACGTCATAGCCGGAATTGCCCGTCAGCAGCTTGGCCTCCAGGGCCTCGTTGGTGTCGAAGATGTCGTAGACCAGCTTGACCTGGCTGTTCTGCGCCTTGAAATCGTCCAGGGCCTTGGGCGTGATGTAGTCGAACCAGTTGTAGACGCGCAAGGTGCGCTCCTCGGCCTGGACCGCGCCGCAAAGCAGCGCGGCGCACAGGGCCGGGGCCATTAAACGCTTGAGTCTGTTCATGCTGTTATTCCTCATTGGGCGTTTTGGAAACCTTCAAGAACGTTCACGGCATTGATGCCGATTTCTGCCACCGCATAACCGCCTTCCATCACGAACAGCGTCGGTTTGCCGAGCGCCGCGATGCGCTTGCCCATCGCCAGGTAGTCCGGGCTGTCGAGCTTGAATTGCGAGATCGGGTCGTCCTTGAAAGTGTCCACGCCCAGGGACACGACGATGACATCGGCGTCGTAGCCCTGGATTTGCCCGCAGGCCTGTTCCAGCGCCGCGCTCCAGGTGTCCCAGCCTGAGCCGGCCGGCAAAGGGTAGTTGAAATTGAAGCCCTCACCTTGGCCCTCACCATGCTCATCCGCATAGCCCAGGAAAAACGGAAACTCGGCTTCCGGATGGCCGTGGATCGACGCGAATAACACGTCGCTGCGTTCGTAGAAAATCGATTGGGTGCCGTTGCCGTGGTGGTAATCCACGTCGAGGATCGCGACCTTCTTATGGCCTTGGTCGAGAAAGGCCTGGGCGGCGATGGCGGCGTTGTTCAAGTAGCAATAACCGCCCATCAAATCGCCAGCGGCGTGGTGCCCTGGCGGCCGGCACAACGCAAAGGCACTGCGCGCACCGCGCTGGATATCCGCCTGGGCGGTGAGGGCCACTTGCGCGGCGCTGTAGGCGGCCTGCCACGTGCCGGCGGAAATCGGCGCACCGCCGTCGAAGCTGTAATAGCCGAGCTGGCCGTGCAGGCTTGTCGGGATGACCGTGCGCAGGGTCCGTGCCGGCCAAGTGAAAGGCAGCAAATCGCCGTCGCGCCCATACTCAGCCCAGCGATCCCACGCACCTTTGAAAAACTCCAGGTAGGCCGGGCTGTGGATACGCTGGATCGGTCCCAGGCCAAAATCCTGCGGCGCCTCCACCGGCCCGAGTGCCCGCGCCTTGACCCGCTCCAGCACATGATCGGCCCGGGACGGCATCTCGAAACAGGGCATCAACTGCCCATCCATCAATTCGCAGCGCCCGTGGTGCAGGTGGTGATCGTCCGAGTAAATCGTCAGCATTTTTTGTTCTCCGCAAGGCTGATCCGTTTGAACACAGTCTTGCGGCGCGCGGCGTTTCAGAGAACGGCAGGAGAGGCCAAAAGGGGATCGAAATGGCCAAAAGATTTGACCGTAAATCGCCCCTTGTTGGCGCAGGTGTGCGCGGGGTTGGGGCAGAAGGGCGGCTTTATGCGGCGATTTGTGGAGAGGGAAACTTGCTTCCGCTCGGCGGCGTAGCTGTCGTGGTGTGGTTGATGCGGTGTGTCTGGAAAAGGGAAGGAGAAGAATAAATGAATGGCCGGCCCCCCTGAGAGACCGGCCATTGCGTGCATCTTTTGAATCATTGGGGCTTGATGGCGGGAAGCGAAAGGGCTGCCCGAATTTCGTTCAAGGACTCGTAGAAATCCTTAGTGATTCCAAACAACCCTTTGCGAATCTCGTGAATCAGAGCCTCGTCATCTTGTTTGGCGATCTCAATGAACAAGGCGAACGTCAAGGAAATGCCTCGTGGCAGTCGCATGTAGCCCTTTTGGACTAGCTGCTTGGCACGCAGCTCGAGCAGTGGAAGGTTCCCTTTAAACACGGCATCCACTTTATCGATGCTATCGAGCTTCAGTTTGGTGCTGAGGTAGCGGTCATATTGGATGGTGTGCTCACTTTCATACCATTCCGAAAGAATCTCGATTCCGAATTTTTTCCCCAGCTCGGTATCCATCGCCGAAACCAGCAAATTCGACCGCGCGTAAGTGGAGATGTAGTTGTAAAACTCCCGCTCCAGCGTCTCAAGGATCAAGGTGTTTTTCGATTTGCCAAGCGTATTGGCAACGGCAGCGATGGTCTTGTCCAAGCTGCTGCTCAAATTACGCAGCGTGTAGGAGACCGTTTCGGCCTTTTCAGCATCAGTCATGGGAATGATTCCGGTAAAGCCCCTCGGAAGTAGAGGAGACGTAACCATCCTATTCTCTGGGAACCAATTTATCAATAGTGGTTCAAATTATTTTAAATGGTTCTTTTTGCACAAAATGAATCTCTTCGGATTCGGAACACATTTTATTTCAAGGCGACCATTGCCAGTCCCCTGTGGGAGCGAGCCTGCTCGCGATAGCGATGTCACAGGCAACATCCATGTTGGATTGATGCCCTTATCGCGAGCAGGCGCGCTCCCCCATTTTGGACTTGAAGGGTCAGGCAGAGGCTGCGCCAACCCCCACGGTGGTCCGCAACCGCCCTTCCAACCGGCGCTTGAGCCCGCGGGATTCGATCAGCAGTTTCGAGCCCTTGCTGGCGTTTGCCCGGCCCCATTCTTCCAGCAGCTCCAGGCACGAGTGGTCGATGTAGCTCAGGTTATTGAGCGGCACATGCACGGTGGCGCCTGTCGGTATGGTGCCCAGCACTTGGGTCAACGCCGGGACCTTGAGGAAGGTTGCCGCCCCGACCAACCGCAGTTCCATCTCACCGTCACTGGGCAGGTCGATCAGGCTGATTTTCAGGCGCGAGGCTTTCCAGGCTAGTTTCGCCAGGGTCAGGCCGAAACCGATCAGTACACCGGTCAACAGGTCGGTGAAGATGATCGCCAGCGCCGTGGCGGCGTAGGTGAACATCGGCATCCGGCCATAGCGGCCCAGGCTGCGAAACGCCTTGAGGTCCACCAGTTTGAAACCGGTGTACACCAGCACACCCGCCAGGCTCGCCACCGGAATGCTTTGCAGCACGCTGGACAGCAACAGCACGAAGAGCAACAGCCACAGGCCGTGGAAAATCGTCGACATTCGTGTAGTGGCTCCGGCCTGGACGTTGGCCGAGCTGCGCACGATCACGCCGGTCATTGGCAAGGCGCCGAGCAGGCCGCAGAGCATGTTGCCGATGCCTTGCGCCGACAGTTCCCGGTCGAAGTCCGCACGTTCACCGCTGTGCATGCGATCCACGGCGGCTGCTGACAGCAGGGTTTCGGCGCTGGCGATGAAGGCCACGGCGAACGCGGCGATCAGCAGCGTAGGGTCGGCCAGGTTCAGCAGGTCGGCCGGACGCAGCCAATCAATGGCTTCGGCGAGGTTCTCGGGGACTTCCACGCGTTTGACCTGCAAGGCCAGCAGCAGGCTGGCGACGGTCGCCAGGCCTACGCCAAGCAAGGCGCCAGGAATGAAGCGCAGGCTGTGGGGGCGAAATTTTTCCCACAGCCACATCACCGCAATCGTCGACAACCCGAGCAGGCCGGCCTGCCAGCCAAAGGATGGCAAAGCCTGGGCCACCGCTGCCGGGAACGCCGCCAGGTTATCCAGCCCTGACGGCTTGGGCGCGGCGTCAAGCATCACGTGGACCTGGGACAACACGATCAGCACGCCGATACCGGCGAGCATCCCGTACACCACCGCAGGTGCGGTGACCCGAAACCAGCAGCCCAGGCGAAAGCGCCCGGCCAACAATTGCAGCAGACCGGCCAGCAGCAGGATCGGTCCGAGCATTGCCACGCCATGCTGGCGCACCAACTCGAAGACCAGCACCGCCAACCCGGCGGCCGGGCCACTGACTTGCAGCTTGGAACCTGCCAGGAAACCCACCACCAAACCACCGATGATCCCGGTGATCAGGCCTTTGGCCGGTGGCAGGCCGGAGGCGATGGCAATACCCATGCACAAGGGTAGCGCCACCAGGAACACAACCACCGAAGCCAGCAGCTCCCGTGGCAGAACAGCTTTTAATTGAGCAGCACGCATGGCGACTCTCCCGCAGTTTTCTTCAGGCATGGCGAGGCCCTACCGCGCAAACAGCGGTAAGGCTTGAACCACACGAGGATGTTTAGGAGTGGTTAGAAGCGCGCTTTGGGCGTCGCCACCGGTATCGGATGGCTGCCATCGAGCGGCAGGAAACGTCCCTGGTCCGCGTCGTAGGCTTTGATCTCGCTGGTCTCGATGTTGTACACCCAACCGTGGATGAACAACTGACCGCTGGCCATGCGCGAGGCCACCGAAGGGTGCGTTCGCAAATGCTGCAACTGCGCGATCACGTTCTCTTCGGTGAGGATGGGCATGGTTTGCTTTTCGTCACCGCACGGACAGTTGTCGTGGACCATGGTCTTGGCCACTTCGGCGTGGCGCAGCCAGGCTTTTACCGTGGGCATTTTTTCCAGGGTGTCGGGGTTGAGCACCGCACGCATGGCGCCGCAATCGGAATGGCCGCAGACAATGATGTGCTGCACGCCGAGGGCCAGCACGGCGTACTCGATGGCCGTGGAGACGCCGCCGTTCATCTGCCCGTAAGGCGGAACGACGTTGCCGACGTTGCGGGTCACGAACAGGTCGCCGGGGGAGCTATGGGTGATCAACTCGGGCACGATGCGCGAATCGGCGCAGGTGATGAACATCGCCCGGGGTTTCTGGGCGGTGGCGAGTTTCTTGAAGAGTTCTTCCTGCTGCGGAAAGATCTCGTGATGGAAATGCAAAAAGCCGTCAACAATATGCTGCAGCGCTGCATCGGCGGTTTCCGCCTCGGGTTGGGCTGAAGCCGACGCAGCCAACGGCTGTTTATCCTTGTCACTCATGATTCATCCTCTTTTTGACGGTCTGACGCCAGTGGCTGGTTAAAAAACATCCAGGTCGAGATGTTCGACCCGTCAGTCACTCGCTGAACAAGGTAGCGGCCGAAACTTAACTCAAACTGAAATCGAAGGCTCTAGGACAACGATTCCAGGGGTGGCGAAACACTGGCGCAGTTCATGTCCAGTGGCCTTTCCAAGGTCAACTTTAATCAAATCAAAGACATCTGTCGGCCGGGCGGACAGAAGGCATCGCAATCAAGAGTGTATCCCTCGCGGCGCTCAAGCCCCAAGCGCTTGAGTGCCTTGGCGAAACGCTGGGCCAGCAGGTCGGCGAACGGGCCCTCGCCGCGCATCCGCGCACCGAAGCGGCTGTCATACAGTTCACCGCCGCGACTCTGGCGAACCAGGCTCAGCACGTGGGCGGCGCGTTGCGGGTAGTGCGCCTGCAACCACTCCTCGAACAGCGGCGCGACTTCCAGCGGCAGGCGTAGCATGACGTAGGCGGCATTCTGGGCGCCGGCGGCGTGGGCTTCGGCCAGCAGGCTTTCGATCTCGCTGTCATTGATCATCGGGATCATCGGTGCACACAGCACCCCCACGGCAATACCCGCCTCGCGCATGACCTTGATCGCCCGCAGCCGTGCCTTGGGTGCCGCCGCGCGGGGTTCGAGAATGCGCTTGAGTTCATCGTCCAGGGTGGTGAGGCTGATCATCACGTGCACCAGGCGTTGTTGCGCCAGCTCGGTCAGCAGGTCCAGGTCGCGCAGGATCAACGACCCCTTGGTGACGATGGTCACCGGATGCCGATAACGCAGCAGCACTTCGAGAATCCGCCGGGTGATCCGTTGTTCGCGCTCGATAGGCTGATAGGGATCGGTGTTGGAACCCAGTGCGATCGGCGCGCATTGATAGCCGCGCCGGGACAATTGCTCTTCCAGCACGTCGGCGGCATTGGTCTTGGCGATCAGCTTGGTTTCGAAATCCAGCCCCGGCGACATGTCCCAATAGGCGTGGCTGGGCCGCGCATAGCAGTAGATGCAGCCGTGTTCGCAGCCGCGGTACGGGTTGATCGAGCGGTCGAAGGGAATATCGGACGAGGTGTTGCGGGTAATGATGGTCTTCGCCATTTCGATGCGCACTTCGGTGCCCTGGGTTGGCGGGACTTCCTGGTGCCAACCGTCATCTTCAGCCACCGAGCGACTCGGGGCGAAGCGGTTGTGCGGGTTGGTCGCGGTGCCGCGGCCGCGAGGTGGAAGGGAGGCTGGCATGGGAATGCTCCGATAGCTGTATGTGCATACAGTATTCGCTGTATGCGATTAAGGCCAGTGCCATTCAGCAGTCCAAATACCGGATCATCGTTCACAACACTTTGACGTTCTCCTCACAGGCTTTTAACCGCAGCGAGCCGAAACTGATCATCTCGTATTCCTTCGTTTTCGGTCGTTCGTGCATGCTCAAGCTCTGTTCCCGTTCACTGCTCTGCCTGGCCTTGCTCATCGGGTTGGCCGAAACTTCCGCCCAAGCGGCTGATTCCACTGAGGCGAGGCCCGCGGAATGGGCGCAACCGGTGGAAAAGGACTACAACCTCTACCAGATGTCACCGACGCTCTACCGCAGCTCCCTGCCGGACGGCGGAGCGCTGCCTTTGCTGACGAAGCTCAGGATCGGCACGGTCATCACTTTCCTGCCGGAGTCGGACAAGCGCTGGCTGTCCACCCCCGGCATCGAGCAAGTGCAATTGCCCTATCGCACCAATCACGTCGATGACAGCGACATACTCAGGGCCTTGCGCGCCGTCCAGGCGGCCGAAGCCAAGGGGCCGGTGCTGATGCACTGCAAGCACGGCTCGGACCGCACCGGGCTGGTGGCCGCCATGTACCGGGTGGTGGTGCAGGGCTGGAGTAAAGAGGATGCCTTGAACGAAATGACCGAAGGTGGCTTCGGTGACAGCCATCATTTCAAGGACGGAGTGCGCTACATGATGCAGGCCGATGTCGACAAACTCCGCACGGCGTTGGCAAACGGCGATTGCAGCACCAGCGTCTTTGCCCTTTGCTCCCTGGAAAGTTGGGTCAACTCGACCACCACGACCCATCACCCTGACCCTCAGGCTGCGCTTCCCGAGCGCTGATCGGTCACGTGTCCAAGAACGCCTGGATCGATTCTGACAACGGTCGCGAATCGCCCGGCCCGAAAATCGTTTCGCGCAACGCCCGCCCGGTTTGCGGATTGAACAGCCCAGCGCGCTTGAATCTCTGGAACACGATCTTGGCCATTGCCCTGGACCAGGCATAGGCGTAGATCCCGGCTGCATAGCCGGTCACTAAATAGTCCAGGCCATTGGGCCAGCGTTCGTTCATGAACACGGGCAAATGCCCTACCTGTGTATTGATTCGATCGAATATTTGTTGGGCACTTTGTCCATCGCCATGGCTGCAGTGCAGTTCCATGTCGAATAACGCATCGCGCAAGAACCCGGCAATCTCCCAACTGGTCTGGGTATTGAGATAAAGCAGCAACTGGTCGGCGACTTTGTCCGGCAGGGGCGCCCCGGTTTGGTGATG
Source organism: Pseudomonas sp. St290 (assembly GCF_018325805.1). NCBI lineage: Bacteria > Pseudomonadati > Pseudomonadota > Gammaproteobacteria > Pseudomonadales > Pseudomonadaceae > Pseudomonas > Pseudomonas sp. St290. Next base: position 151,295 of record NZ_AP014703.1, read on the forward strand.
CTTCGATATACGGATCAGGCATTGCTTGGTAAAGCACCATTGCTCGAACAATACCCCGGCAAATTCGGCCGTATCCCGGGAAAGCTCCGAGATACCCGAAACGTCGCGATATTCAGCCCGGGTCAATACATGGTGCAGGCAATGGCCGAACTCATGAAAAAGGATTCGCAGTTGCCGATGATCCAGCAATACAGCGCTTGCACCTGAACCACGCGGCAGCCAGCCATGCAAAACGGCGATAGGGTGCCGAGGCCGGCCCTCGGCGGTGATGCGGCGGTTTCGCATGGCGGTGGTGTGGGGGAAACCCTCCTGATTCGCATCCTCGAACGGATCGAAATACACATAGCCGATGGTCTCGTCCCGCTCGCGGACTTCGAAAAGACGCACCTGCGCATGCCAGGTAGCCACCTCCCGACGCTCGACGATGTCCACGCCGAACAGCTCCTTTGCGATCAGTAACAGCTGCGAAAACGTGGACTCCAGCGTAAACCAGGCGCTGACGGTCTGCTCTGAAACGCCGGCCGTTTGCTGACGAAGCTTTTGCGCCAGGTACTGATAATTCCAAGGCTGCAACTCGCTGAAACCTTGCTGCGCGGCAAAGGTCTCCAGCTGCTCGGCGTCCCGGATAAACACGCTTTGCTGGTGTTCGAGCTGCCCTTGCAGGAACGTCAGAACCTGTTCAGGCGACTCGGCTTGTTCCGCCTCGAGCACCATTTGAGCGTAATTTGAATAACCCAGTAAGGTCGCGTACTGGTGACAGTCCCTAAGCAACTGCGAAAGTACTTCGCCGTTATCGAACTGACCGGCATGGGGCCCTTGATCCGACGCCCGTGTGCTGTAGGCAACATACATTTGCTTGCGCAAAAGTTGATTGTCAGCGTAACGGCTGACGACGCGAAACGAGTGCTCATTGAGCGTCAGTAACCATCCCTTGCGCCCAGCCTTGCGTGCCCGCTCGGCCATGTCTTGTTTGAAAGACGACGGGAGGCCGCTCAGTTGAGCTTCATCGTCAAACGTTTTGCTCCAGGCTCTATTGGCCTCGTGCAAGTGCTCCAGGAACAGGCTCCGGGCGCCTCGGATACGCAATTTCAGGTCGTTCAAGTCCGCCTGTGAGGTAGATGCCAACCCCTCCAGGCGAAATTGCCGGAGGATTTTTTTCAGCGTTCTTTTTCTCGCTACAGTGAAATGCTGGGCTATCGGGCTGTCTGCCAGGCGTTGGTAGAGTTGAAACAGTTGAGAATTTTGCTTCAACGATCTCTGGAAATCCTGCAACCGCTCGCTGCAGTCGAGCGAAGCCTGTGTCCAAGTATCACCGGTCCTGGTTGAGGTCAGACGGTTCAGTAGGTAGTCGAACCCTTTCAATCGGGCATGGATTTCATCCATGGCCAACACCAGATCGTCCCACGTGGGAAACGGTGTTTGAGTCTCGATGATGGCGGCCACTTGATCGCGGCTCTCAGTGAGGATCCGATCGAGGGCCGGGGAAAAGTGTTCGGCTTGAATCCGCGAAAAAGGGGGCAGGTCATAGGCCTGCAACAGCGGATTATTGTCATTGGGCATAAGGCGCCTTCCGTGGTCTGGACTGGATGAACAGTCTGCTCAGGAAGGTGTGGCGCAGGGCGATATATATGTACCGCTTCCGGGCCCGTGGGCCCGGAAGTGCTGCCGGATAATTCAGTCGGTTTTTTTCTTCAACTTGGGGTTGGGGAAAAACTGCACCGCCTGGATCTTGGCATCCGGCACTTTAAGCGCCGAGGTGTTGACCCGGGTGCCCAATTCCTTGGGCACCGACAGGCCTTGCTCGTTGAGTGTGTCGGAGTAACCGCAGGCCACGCATTCACGGTGCGGTACGCCGTCTTCGTTCCACATCATCAGCTTGTCCGGCTCGCTGCAGGCCGGGCAGACCGCCCCGGCGATAAAGCGTCTCTTGGTAATCACAGGCCCCTCGCTCATGCTGCCGCGTCCTCGGTCAGGCCGCTATGGCGCAAGAGTGCGTCAATCGACGGCTCACGGCCACGGAAGTCGACGAACAGCACCATGGGCTCCTGGGAACCGCCACGGGCCAGGATGGCTTCGCGGAAGGCACGACCGGTGGCAGCGTTGAGCACGCCGTCCTCTTCGAACTTGGAGAACGCGTCCGCTGACAGTACTTCCGCCCATTTGTAGCTGTAGTAGCCCGCCGCATACCCGCCGGCGAAAATGTGCGCAAAGCTGTTGGGGAAGCGGTTATAGGCCGGCGGACGCATGACCGACACCTCGTCGCGCACGCCTTCGAGCACTTGCAGCACGCTGCGTCCGTCGCCGTGGGTGGCGTGCAGCTCGAAGTCGAACAGCGAGAACTCCAGTTGGCGGACCATCATCAGGCCGGACTGGAAGTTTTTCGCCGCGAGCATTTTTTCCAGCAGGTCCTGGGGCAGCGGTTCGCCGGTTTCGTAGTGGCCGGAAATCAGCGCCAGGCCTTCAGGCTCCCAGCACCAGTTCTCCATGAACTGGCTTGGCAGTTCCACGGCATCCCAGGCCACGCCGTTGATGCCGGACACGCCAGCGTGCTCGACGCGAGTCAGCAGGTGGTGCAGGCCATGGCCGAACTCGTGGAACAGGGTGGTGACTTCGTCGTGGGTCAGCAGCGCCGGCTTGCCGCTGTCGGCCGGGGTGAAGTTGCACACCAGGTTCGCCACAGGGCTTTGCAGTACACCCTCGATCGTACGGCGACGGTCGCGGGCGCCGTCCATCCAGGCGCCGCCACGCTTGTTGGCGCGGGCGTAGAGGTCGAAGAAGAAGCGGCCGACATGCTGGCCGTTCTCCTTGATTTCGAACAGGCGCACATCCGGATGCCAAGTGTCGAAACCTTTCAGTTCGGCGATTTCGATGCCGTACAGGCGTTGCACGATGGCAAACAGGCCGCTCAGCACTTTGTCGATCGGGAAGTAGGCGCGCAGGGCTTCCTGGGCCACGCTGTAACGCTGCTGGCGCAGTTTTTCACCGTAGAAACCGCTGTCCCAGCTTTGCAGGTCGGGGCAGCCCTGTTCGGCGGCGAAGGCTTTGAGCTGCTCCAGGTCCAGGGCGGCGAACGGCTTGCTGCGCTTGGCCAGGTCACGCAGGAAGCTGAGGACCTGATCGCTGGATTCGGCCATCTTGGTCGCCAGGCTCAACTCGGCGAAGTTGGCGAAACCGAGCAGTTGGGCCAGTTCCTGACGCAGGTCGAGGATCTGTTCCATCACCGGGCCGTTATCGTTCTGACCGGCATTCGGGCCCTGGTCGGAAGCGCGGGTGCAGTACGCCGCGTAGACTTCTTCACGCAGGGCGCGGTCTTCGGCGTAGGTCATCACCGCGTAATAGCTGGGGAATTCCAGGTTGATCAGCCAGCCGTCCAGTTCCTTGGCCTGGGCAGCCGCGGCCATTTGCGCCTTGGCCGAATCGGTCAGGCCGGCGAGGGCGACTTCATCGGTGACGTGCTTGGTCCAGGCCTGGGTCGCGTCCAGCAGTTGGTTGGAGAAGCGGCTGCCCAGCTCGGAGAGTTTGCTTTGCACTTCGGCGTAACGCTTCTGCTGCTCGGGCGGCAGGTCGATGCCCGACAGGCGGAAGTCGCGCAGGGAGTGTTCCAGGATGGTTTTCTGCGCCACGTCGAAACCAGCGGCTTCGGGGCTGTTGGCCAAGGCTTCGAAAGCCTGGAACAGTTCGCGGTTCTGGCCCAGTTCCGTGGAGTAGGCACTCAGCGCCGGCAGGCAGGCCTCGTAGGCCTCGCGCAGTTCAGGGCTGTTGCGCACGGCGTTCAAATGACTGACCGGGCTCCAGGCGGCGCCCAGGCGATCATTGAGCTCGTCCATCGCCAATACCAGGCCGGCCCAGGTAGGCTGCTGGACTTGGGTCCTGAGGAGTTCGGCGATGGCGGCACGGTTGTCAGCCAGGATCTGCTCGATGGCCGGTTGCACGTGCTCGGCACGGATCGCCGAGAATGGCGGCAGGTCATAGGGCTGTAAAAGAGGGTTGTTCACGCTCACGGTCGACACCTTGGCTGGAAGAAACATGGGCCCATCTTAATTACAATCGACGTTCACCGCAGCTAGCAGCGCCTATCACTGGATAAGAGAGAGCCTATCGTGACCCTTCGTACGTACCAGAACCACAGCCCGCGGCTAGCCCGTGGCGCTTTTGTCGACAGCACCGCGGTGGTGATCGGCGACGTCGAAATCGGCGAAGACAGCTCCGTCTGGCCGCTGACGGTGATTCGCGGTGACATGCACCGCATCCGTATCGGTGCGCGTACCAGCGTCCAGGATGGTTGCGTGCTGCACATCACCCATGCCGGTCCCTTCAATCCCGATGGCTTCCCGCTGTTGATCGGCGACGACGTGACCATCGCCCACAAAGTCATGCTCCATGGCTGCACCGTAGGCAGTCGGATCCTGATCGGCATGGGCAGCATCGTCATGGACGGCGCGGTGGTCGAAGATGATGTGATCATCGGTGCCGGCAGCCTCGTACCGCCGGGCAAGCACCTGGAAAGCGGCTTCTTGTATGTGGGCAGCCCGGTGAAACAGGCCCGGCCACTGACTGACAAGGAGCGCGCTTTTTTCACTTACAGCGCGGCGAACTACGTGAAGCTCAAGGATCTGCACTTGGCCGAAGGCTACGACCAGGTCTGAATCGCCCGCCACTCCCAGGAATGTTCATGCATTACCAAACCGTACTCTTCGACCTCGATGGCACCCTTACCGATCCCCGCGAGGGCATCACCCGTTCGATCCAGTTCGCCTTGAGCAAACTGGGCATCGACGAACCCGACCTGACCCGCCTCGAGCACTTCATCGGCCCGCCGCTGTTGCAGGCCTTCATGCAGTTCTATGACTTCGACGAAGCGAAGGCCTGGGAGGCGGTGAATTTCTATCGTGAGCGATTCAAGGTCACCGGCCTTTATGAGAACCGTGTCTTCGACGGTGTGATGCCCCTGCTGGAAACCCTGGGCGGCCAGGGTCGGCAACTGTACATCGCCACTTCCAAGCCCTGGGTCTTCGCCCGGGAAATCGCCCGTCATTTCGACTTCGCCCGGCACTTCAAGGTGATCTACGGCAGCGAACTGGACGGCACCCGCACAAACAAGGTCGAACTGATTGCCCACCTGCTGGCCGAAGAAAGCCTCGACCCGGCCAGCACCCTGATGATCGGCGACCGCAAACACGACCTGATCGGCGCCCACAGCAATGGGCTGGATGCGGCAGCGGTGGGGTATGGGTTTGGTAGCCATGAAGAACTCAGCGCCGAGCGCCCGGCGTATCACTTCCAGACGGTGGACGAGCTGCATCAGGCGTTTTTGCGGGGTTAGTCATATTGCAATCGCGGGCAAGCCTTGCTCCCACAGAGCAGTACCTGGAATGCCTGAGGGCGGCATGCACCCTGCCTGTGGGAGCAAGGCTTGCCCGCGATGGGCCGTCATGGACACAGCTTGAATCGAGTCAAACCCATATCGCGTCCCACAATGGATAGTCCCCGATTTTCGTAACCAAACCGGCCCGCAACGGGTTCGCCACGATGTATCGAGCGACCGTTTGCAAATCCTCCTCCTTGCGAATGGCCCGGTCATGGAACCCATCCTGCCAAAGCGATCCTTCCCGCTGCATCAATCGATTGAAGGTAACTGTGGCCCGAGATTTTGTTCGCGCAATCAGTTTGGAGAGTCCTATCTCCTGCAATTCGATCAGCCAGTGAAAATGGTCCGGCATCACCACCCAGGCCAACGAATGGGCAAATTGCTCTTCCTGAGCCTTCCGAAAGGCATCAACCACCAAGCGTCCTGTCTCGAAGCGACCAAAAAACGGCTCGCGGTCGCGCGTATTCACTGTCAATAAATAGATTTGCCCAGACTGCGAATAACGTCCGGAACGTAACTGTTGGGAATGAGGCCGTGTGGTCACAAGTGATCATCCTTAATCTGTCCTTTAGTTCAAGGCTAGGACAGCAGGAGTAGATCCGGCTTGGAATGTTGGAGCAGGATGTGTCTGGTTTGACGCCATCGCGGGCAAGCCTTGCTCCCACATCAGGACCGGAACTGGCTTGGCGCTACCCCGCTCCAGCGCACGAAGGCATGGCGAAAACTGGCGGTTTCGCTGAAGCCCAGGCGTTCGGCGATGCGATGGATCGGCAACTGGTCCTCGCAGAGCATCTGCTTGGCCCGTTCGAAGCGCAGTTCGTCCAGCAGTTCCTGGTAGCTGCAACCCAGATCCTTGAGGTGCCGGCGTAAGGTGCGCGCCGAGCAGTTCATTTGTTCGGCCAGGCCTTCCAGTCCGGGAGCGGCGTCCAGTTGGGCGGCGAGCAGCTGGCGAATCCGCCCCAGCCAGGCCTGGCGGCCGGTGAACTCGGTGTTCTGCCGGCGGCAGCGTTCGGCCATGGCGTGATGGGTGATGGGGTCGGCCAGGGGCAAGGGTTGGTCGAGCCAGTGTCGCTCGAAAGCGAAAGCATTATCGACGCTGTCAAAGCGCACTGGGCAATCGAATAGCGCTGCGTAACGCGCCTGGTAATCGGGTGCCGGATGTTCGAAGCGTGCTGCGCGCAATGGCAGCGTGTGGCCGAGCAGGTCGTTGCAGATGATATTCAGCGAAACCATGCAGAACTCGGCATTGAACACCGCCAGGGCCGGGTTTTCCCGATAATCGCTGGCGCTGAACCATATGCAGTCGCCGTCATCGTCCAGGTTCAGGTCGAAGAGTGTTCCCAATAGCGCCGGATAGCGCAGCGCCAGGCGCAAGGCGTCACCTAAGGTGGCACTGGTGAGCAGGGCGTAGCCGAGCATGCCGTAGGACGAAACGTGCATGCGCAGGCCCAGTTCCAGGCCGATGTCGCGCTTGAGGGCCACGGCGTTGGCGCAGACCTGCATCTCCTGGTTGGTGGTGATGCGCGTGTCGGCCCGGCTCAGGTCCGCCGCGCTGATGCCGCTGCCGGCCAGCAACGCATCACTGGACAGCCCTTCGCTTTTAAAGGTGCTGAGTACCAGTGAGACGGCGTTCAGGGTGGTGAGGTGAGAATGAAGCATGTCCGTTTCCAGCCTGGGGAAGCTGGAAACGGAGCAAGTTATATGCCGGGCGAAGATTGCAAGGCTTGAGCGGGCCCTGTGGGTGTCAGCTCAGCTCGCCACACAGGTCCAGCTCCACCAGCCGCCGAACTTCGTCTACCGGCAAGCCCGCGCCAATCAACGCCTGCAACTTGCCAAGCGCAGCCTCGCGAGTCATGCCGCCGCCGGAGAGTACGCCAACGCCACGCAAGCGACTGCCAGCCTCGTACACGTCCAGCTCGACGCCACCTTCATGGCATTGGGTCACCGCCACCACCACCACGCCGTTGTCCCGCGCTCGCTCGAGGCTGGCGAGGAAGGCCGGGTTGTCGCTCGGCCCGGTACCGCTGCCATAGCACTCCAGCACCAGACCCTGGATGCCACTACCCAGCAGGCCATCGAGGATCTGCGCGCTGATGCCGGGAAACAGTGGCAGCGCCGCGATGTTCGCCAATTGCTTGGGCTGGTCGTAATTCAACTGCACCGGCAGGGAGGATGCCTTGGCGCCGCCGCCCTGGCGCTCCAGGCGCTTGAACGGGTGACGACCGAAGCTGCGCACTTTCGCGCAACGGGTCGGTGCCAGCAGTTCGCCGTGGAAGTACAGGTGCACGCCCGGCGCCAGGCCATGGCCGAGCGCGACCAGTGCGCCGCTGAGGTTTTCCCAGGCGTCGCTGTCGGTCACGCCGGCGGGCAACATGGAACCGGTGAAGCAGACCCGCGCATGCAGGCCCAGCAGTTGGAAGCTCATCGCCGCTGCGCTGTAGGCCAGGGTGTCGGTGCCATGCAGGATCAGTACGCTGTCGCAGCCCTGCACGTCCACGGCATCGACCACTGCTTCGCGCAGTTGCTGCCAGTAGGCCGGGGTCATGTTGGCGCTGTCGATCAGCGGCGACATTTCCCGGAAGCGCCATTGCGGCACGACGAGTTCGGGTTGGCTGTGCAGGTAATCACGCATCCGCGCTTCGAAACCGGATGCCGGGGCCAGGCCGTGGGCGCTGGCCTGCATGCCTATGGTACCGCCGGTGTAGAGCACCATGACGTGCTGGGCGGCGGGGTAGGTGGTGGAATTCATGGTTGTTCTCCGAGGACGAAAACGGCAGCTTGGGTTAGCCGCCACAACATAAGGTCGAGCATGACGCCGACCTTATGCTGTGTCACGCCGGGCGCAGGGGATGCGCCCGGTTTTTTCCAAACAGCTTGTTACCGATCAGCGTTGCGCTGCGGTCACGCCAGCAACAGCGGCGTCAGGCTTGGTAACCGGCGTCGAGGGGGTCGCAGGCCAAGCCTTGCGGTCCAGGTCCAGATCCGGGAACTTGCTGGAGTCGAAGACTGGCGTCTTGATACCGGCCGAACGCTGGTCATCGTAGTCGCGCAGGATGCGCATGCCGACCTTGAACAGCAGGAACAGCGCGATCAGGTTCACGAACGCCAGCAGGGTCATGGTGATGTCGGCGAAGGCGAACACGGTGCTGAGGTTTTCGATGGCGCCCCAGAAAATCAGGACCAGGACCAGCGCGCGGTAGACGATCAGGGCCTTGCGGTTTTCACCCAGCATGAAGCGCAGGTTGTTTTCGCCCAGGTAGTAGTTGTAGAGGATCGAGGTGAAGACGAACAGCGCCAGGGCCACGGAGATGAACATCCGGCCCCAGTCACCGACTACGGCTGCCAGGGAGTTCTGGGTCAGGGCAATGCCGTCGCCTTCGAAGCCTGGGGTGTAGAAGCCCGACAGCAGGATCAGCAGCGCGGTGCAGGTGCAGATCACGAAGGTGTCGAGGAACACGCTGAACGCCTGTACCACGCCCTGGGCAACCGGGTGCTCGACGGAGGCTACGGCGGCCACGTTAGGCGCACTGCCCAGGCCGGCTTCGTTGGCGAACACGCCACGCTTGACGCCCATGACGATGGCACTGCCGATCAGGCCGCCAAAGGCCTGGTCGAGGCCGAAGGCGCTCTTGACGATGGTCGCCAGCATGGCCGGTACGTGGTCGAACTGCAGCACGATCACGTAAATGGTCACGGCGATGTATGCCAGGGTCTTGACCGGTACCAGCAGGTCGGCAACCTTGGCGATACGCTTGATCCCACCGATGAACACCAGGCCCAGCAGCACCGCCAGGCCCAGGCCGGTGTAGGTGGTGTCGAAGCCGAAGGCGTTGTTCAGCGAGTGGGTGACCGCGTGGGCTTGCAGGCCGTTGAAAGCGAAGCCGAAGGTGACCAGCAGCAGGAACGCCATGATCATGCCCAGCCAGCGCTTCTGCAGGCCGTGCTGGATGTAGTAGGACGGGCCGCCACGGTACTGGCCTTCGGAGTCGCAGCGCTTGTAGAGCTGGCCGAGGGAGCATTCGAAGAAGCTGCTGGACATGCCGACCAGAGCGGTCACCCACATCCAGAAGACTGCGCCCGGACCGCCAAGGGTCACGGCGATGCCGACACCGGCAATGTTGCCCGCGCCGACACGGCCAGCGAGGCTGAGCATCAGGGCCTGGAAGGAGCTGAGCTGGTCGGTGCTGCTTTTCAGACTGTCACGGAAGACCGTGAACATGTGAAAGAAATGACGGAACTGTACGAAACGCGAGCGGATCGTGAAGTAGCCACCGAGCCCGACAATGAGCACGATCAGCACTTTCCCTGAAAGGAAGTCGTTGATGACTTCGAGCATGAGTATTCCTCGCTGTTTTTTGTTTAAGCAAATGCTGGCCATTTGGAAACATTGCGTTACATCGGTCGGCGCGCGGCACGACAGGTGAGGGCGATGTTGCGTCCCGGTCCATTTTTTGCGGGTTTGTTATTAGTTCGGTTTTCGCATGTTTAAGGGTCTCGCTGCCGACGACCGCTCATGCGAAGAGGGGCGGCACTATACCTATCAGTGCGGTGCCCGTCTGCACAGTTGTGGTGCGTCCGACGAAACGGATCCTTTGAAACACCTGGCCTTTCGGTCAGGTTCTTGTGGGGGCGAGCTTGCTCGTGTTGGCTGGCGACGCGGTTTACAACGGGCAGCGCGTCGTCGTTTATCACGAGCAGGTTCCTTCCCACAGGTTCGGTCATCCTTGGCTGCTATCAATTAAAAAAAGGGCTTGGGGAATATTCCCCAAGCCCTCAAAAGGTGAGAGGTGTCTAGTCCCTCGACCTGGTGAGCGGTGCTCGTGTCGATCACGCTTTGAGCGGGACCAGACGCGGAGCGATCATGTTTTCCGGGCGCAGGATGTCGTCGAGCATGGCGTCGTCGAGCAAGCCTTCTTCGCGCACCAGTTCCAGCACGCCGCGGCCACTTTCCAGGGCAACGCGGGCGATGCGGGTGGCGTTTTCATAGCCAATGTATGGGTTCAGGGCGGTGACCAGGCCGATCGAGTGCTCGACCAGTTCGCGGCAGCGCGCTTCGTTGGCGGTGATGCCGACGATGCAGTGCTCGCGCAACATGTCCATGGCCCGTTGCAGCAGGCGGATCGAGTCGAAGATCTTGAAGGCGATCAGCGGTTCCATCACGTTCAGTTGCAGTTGGCCGCCTTCGGCCGCGATGGTCAGGGCCAGGTCGTTGCCGATGATCTGGAACGCCACCTGGTTGACCGCTTCCGGGATCACCGGGTTGACCTTGCCGGGCATGATCGAGCTGCCTGGCTGACGGGCCGGCAGGTTGATTTCGTTGATGCCGGTGCGTGGGCCGCTGGACAGCAGGCGCAGGTCGTTGCAGATCTTCGACAGCTTGACCGCGGTGCGCTTGAGCATGCCGGAGAACAGCACGAAGGCGCCCATGTCGGAGGTGGCTTCGATCAGGTCGGCGGCCGGGACCAGCGGTTGGCCGCTGATGGTTGCCAGGCGCTGCACGGCCAGGGCCTGGTAGCGCGGGTCGGCGTTGATGCCGGTGCCGATGGCGGTGCCGCCCAGGTTCACTTCGGTGAGCAACTCAGGCGCCAGGGTTTTCAGGCGTGCCAGGTCTTCGCTCAGGGTGGTGGCGAAGGCGCGGAATTCCTGGCCGAGGGTCATCGGCACAGCGTCTTGCAGCTGGGTGCGGCCCATTTTCAGGACATGGCTGAATTCTTCACCCTTGGCCGCGAACGCCTGGATCAGGCTGTCGAGGCTGGCCAGCAAGGCGTCGTGGCCCAGCAGCAGACCCAGGCGGATCGCAGTCGGGTAGGCGTCGTTGGTGGACTGCGCCATGTTCACGTCGTTGTTGGGGTGCAGGTATTGGTACTCGCCTTTCTGGTGGCCCATGGCCTCCAGCGCGATGTTGGCGATGACTTCGTTGGCATTCATGTTGGTCGACGTGCCGGCGCCGCCCTGAATCATGTCCACCACGAATTCTTCGTGGAAATCGCCGCGGATCAATCGTGCACAGGCTTCACTGATGGCTGCGTGCTTGGCTTCGCTGAGCTGGCCCAGTTCACGGTTGGCGTCAGCGGCGGCCTGTTTGACCATGGCCAGGCCGACCACCAGCTTGGGGTAATGCGAGATCGGGACACCGGAGAGACGGAAGTTGTTTACCGCTCGCAGGGTCTGGATGCCGTAATACGCTTGCGCCGGTACTTCGAGTACGCCAAGCAGGTCTTTTTCTGTGCGGAATGATGCAGCGGAGGACATGATAGAAATCATCTCGATAAGGACCCGGTCTGAGCCGGAACGCTGCGAATCCTAGGCTCTGGGAAAAATTAGGGCCAATGCTGTTAAACACTGGGCTATGCATATTCGGCATAATGCCGGTGTGACGCCGGCGGCGCGGCGAACGTGTGACCTGTTTTGGTGCGTTTAAGGGAGGGTGGTGGGATGAATCTTGAAAGCAAATGGCTTGAGGACTTCAGTGCCCTGGCCGCTACCCGTAGTTTTTCCCAGGCGGCCGAGCGGCGCTTCGTGACGCAGCCGGCGTTCAGTCGGCGAATCCGTAGCCTGGAGGCGGCGCTGGGACTGACCCTGGTCAACCGTTCGCGTACGCCCGTCGAGCTGACGGCGGCGGGGCAGTTGTTCCTGGTGACGGCGCGCACGGTGGTCGAGCAACTGGGTGAAGTGCTGCGCCATTTGCATCATCTGGAAGGCGGACAGGGCGAAGTCATTCAAGTGGCCGCCGCCCACTCCCTGGCGCTGGGATTTTTCCCGCGCTGGATCGCGCAATTGCGCAACGAGGGGATGAACATTGCCACGCGGCTGGTGGCGACCAACGTGGGCGACGCCGTCCACGCCCTGCGTGAGGGGGGCTGCGACCTGATGCTGGCCTTCTACGATCCGGATTCGGCCATGCAGATGGACCCGGAGATCTTCCCGTCGCTGCATCTGGGTCAGACCGAGATGCTCCCGGTGTGCGCCGCCGATGCCAACGGCAACCCGCTGTTCGACCTTGAAGGTGAGGCCAGTGTGCCGTTGCTGGCCTACAGTGCCGGGGCGTTCCTCGGGCGTTCGGTCAACCAGTTGCTGCGCCAGCGAGCCCTGCGTTTTACCACGGTCTACGAGACGGCCATGGCCGACAGCCTGAAAAGCATGGCTCTGGAAGGCTTGGGCATCGCCTGGGTGCCGCACCTGAGCGTACGCGCCGAACTGGCCCGGGGGGAGCTGGTGATCTGCGGCGGCCCGCAATGGCACGTGCCGTTGGAGATCCGCCTGTACCGCTGCGCCCTGGTGCGCAAGGCCAATGTGCGGTTGTTGTGGCGCAAGCTTGAGGGTGGTGTGGCGCAGAACGCCATCGGATCCTGAAAACAACGCAGAACCCCTTGTGGGAGCGGGCTTGCTCGCGAAGGCGGTGTGTCAGTCGCCACCTTCTGAACTGACACACCGCCTTCGCGAGCAAGCCCGCTCCCACAGTGGATTTGCGCTGATGGTTCGCTGACCTGCAGGTCAATAAATCCGCCGTTTCACCGCAAATGACAGATGGTCGGCGAAAGTGCGTTTAACGCACCATTTTCGGTATACTGCCCGGCCTTCGGTCGGTTCACCCGGCCATAATTCGTACAACAAGCCACGCCGGTTTCCTGCGTGGCTTGTTGTTTTTTGACGCGCCTGCGGGCGCCCAGAGAGAAGAGGCACGACGATGAGTGCACTGGTTGGCGTGATCATGGGCTCCAAGTCCGATTGGTCCACCCTTAGCCACACCGCCGATATGCTGGAAAAGCTCGGCATCCCTTACGAGGTGAAAGTGGTCTCCGCCCACCGTACCCCGGACCTGCTGTTCCAGTACGCCGAAGAGGCCGAGGCGCGTGGCATCGAGGTGATCATCGCCGGTGCCGGTGGCGCCGCCCATTTGCCTGGCATGTGTGCGGCCAAGACCCACCTGCCGGTGCTGGGCGTGCCGGTCCAGTCTTCGATGCTCTCGGGCGTCGATTCGCTGCTGTCGATCGTGCAGATGCCGGCCGGCATCCCGGTCGCTACCCTGGCCATCGGCAAGGCCGGTGCGATCAACGCGGCCCTGCTGTCGGCAAGCATCCTGGGCGCCAAGCATCCAGAATTTCATACCGTGCTGAAAAAATTCCGCGCTGAACAGACAGACAGTGTCCTGGACAATCCAGACCCACGTATTGCCTGAGGTTGTTGACGAATGAAGATCGGTGTAATCGGTGGCGGCCAGTTGGGTCGCATGTTGGCCCTGGCGGGTACGCCGCTGGGGATGAACTTCGCTTTCCTGGATCCGGCGCCGGACGCCTGCGCCGCGGCACTGGGTGAACACCTGCGGGCCGACTACGGCGATCAGGATCACCTGCGCCAATTGGCCGATGAGGTCGACCTGGTGACCTTCGAGTTCGAAAGCGTCCCGGCCGAAACCGTGGCCTTCCTGTCCCAGTTCGTCCCGGTCTACCCGAGTGCCGAAGCCTTGCGCATCGCCCGCGACCGCTGGTTCGAAAAAAACATGTTCAAGGACCTGGGCATCCCCACGCCGGCCTTCGCCGACATTCAATCCCAGGCCGACCTGGACGCCGCCGTTGCCGCCATCGGCCTGCCGGCCGTGCTCAAGACCCGCACTTTGGGTTACGACGGCAAGGGCCAGAAAGTCCTGCGCACCCCTGAAGACGTGGCCGGTACCTTTGCCGAGCTCGGTAGTGTGGGCTGCCTGCTGGAAGGCTTCGTGCCGTTCACCGGCGAAGTCTCGCTGATCGCCGTGCGGGCCCGTGACGGTGAAATCCGCTTCTACCCGCTGGTGCACAACACCCACAAGGACGGCATCCTCAAGCTGTCCGTCGCCAGCACCGACCATCCGTTGCAGGCCCTGGCCGAGGACTACTCCAGCCGGGTGCTCAAGCAGCTCGATTATGTCGGCGTGATGGCGTTCGAGTTCTTTGAAGTGGACGGCGGCCTCAAGGCCAACGAAATCGCGCCTCGGGTACACAATTCCGGGCACTGGACCACCGAAGGCGCCGAGTGCAGCCAGTTCGAAAACCACCTGCGGGCGGTGGCCGGGCTGCCGCTGGGGTCGACCGCCAAGGTCGGTGAGAGCGCAATGCTCAACTTCATCGGCAAGGTCCCGGATAGCGAGAAAGTCCTGGCGATCGCTGACTGCCATTTGCACCACTATGGCAAGGCGTTCAAGGCCGGACGCAAGGTCGGTCACGCCAACCTGCGCTGCGCTGACCGGGCCACGCTGGCTCAGCAGATCATCAAGGTCGAGACGCTGATCGCCGAACAATAATCTGGAACGACGGTGGAACCATTCGTCGGCTAATCTCTCTCATGGCTAAGTGCCAAAGTCTGACTAGGCTTTGGCCATAGCTATCCAACCAGAGGGAAATGCCATGGGAATCATCGGAACCATTTTTATCGGCTTGATCGTTGGCCTGCTGGCACGCTTCCTGAAACCAGGCGATGACAGCATGGGCTGGATCATGACCATCCTGCTCGGTATCGGCGGTTCGTTGGCAGCCACTTACGGTGGCCAGGCCCTGGGCATCTACCAGGCCGGTCAAGGCGCGGGCTTCATCGGTGCCCTGGTGGGCGCGATTGTGTTGCTGGTGATCTACGGCCTGATCAAAAGAAACTGATTCAAATGCGACAAAGCCCTCTCTGCGTGGCGCGCAGAGGGGGCTAGAATGCCCGGCGATGCACTTCCTACTCATTGCCGAGCCCTTTCATGCGCCGTCTAGTGTTGACCCTTCTTTTGCTGGGCAGTGGCCTGGCCCATGCTGCCGAACTGCCGGAAACCGACTGGCTCGAACTGATGCCCAAGTCGGACCAGAAAGCCCTCGAGGCCATGCCCGAGATCGACCACAACTCCCCGGAAGCCAACGGCACCTTCACCGAAAAAGGCGGCCTGAAGCAGAGCAAGGGCTTGCCGGCGGTGATGTATTCGACCAAGACCGTGGCGTCGATGAATGACAAGCACATTCGTATCGGCGGTTACCCGGTGCCCCTGGAAAGTGATGCCAAGGGCCGTAGCACGCTGTTCTTCCTGGTGCCTTACCCTGGCGCCTGCATCCACGTCCCGCCACCGCCGCCTAATCAATTGGTGTTGGTGCGCTATCCCAAGGGCTTGAAGCTGGACGACATCTATACGCCGCTCTGGGTAACGGGCACGTTGAAGATCGAAAAGGTCGACAACGATCTGGCGAGTGCGGCGTATGCGCTGGATGCGGAGAAGGTGAGGGTGGTGCAGGAGGCGGATCTGTAGCGCCAGTGTAGTTCCACTGTGGGAGCGAGCCTGCTCGCGATAGCGGGCTGACAGTCGACATCTGCATTGACTGGTGCAGCGCTATCGCGAGCAGGCTCGCTCCCACAAGGGATTTGTGGTGTGGCTTAGAGCGGCTTGCTACCGATGCTCACGCCCAGGGTATGACTGGCCTGTGGCAACAACGTCACCACATCGTCCATTACATTCGCTGTCTCGATGCACAACATGCGCTGCCAGCCATCGTCGGCCATGTCGCTGAAGGCCTTGGCGCGTTCGGTCCAGGGGTTCCAGATCACCGCCGAGCGCGAACCGCTGCTGGTCAGTTCGATCCGCCGTTCCCAGTGCGGGTCAAGGATGCTCAGCGTCGGCGGGGTATCGAGGTAGATGCGGTCGGTTTCGCCGGCAAAGTGCAGGTTGCCGGCCTGGGTATGGGTGTTCCAGTCGTCCAGGGTCTCGATGTAGCTCAAGCCATCCACCCCTTCGACCTGCACGTTGCGCACGTCGCTCACGGCGAAATAGCTGTGCAGCGCCTGGCTAAGGCTGACGGTTTCGCTGCCACGGTTATGGCTGGTGAGGTGGATGTGCAACTGCTCGTCCATCACGATAGTCAGCGTCAGGTCCACCTGGTGCGGCCAGCCCGAGAGACCGTTCTCGGGATAGGGCAGCACAAATTCCACCTTCAGGCTCTCGCCTTCGGTTTCGATGCCCTTCAACTCCCAGTCCATCGCCCGCACCAGGCCATGGGCGGTGGCTGGATCGTTGCTCACGCGCATGGCTTGTACGCTGTCGGGGTTGCGCGTCAGGTTGCCGAACCATGGCCAGCACACCGGCACGCCCGCACGGATGCTCTTGCCGGTCTTGAACGTGGCCTGGTCGTTGAGCCAGATCAGCGGCGGCTGGCCGTCCACTTGATAGCTGAGGATATGCGCGCCTTGTTGGGCCACCAGCAACTCGGCCTGACCGTGGCGGATGCGCCAGGCATTGAGTTCATCCAGTTTGACGGCTTCGACGTTGGGCGTAGGCATGTTGCAAATCTCGCTCGAGAACAGGGACTGCAATGGACCGCAAAACGGCCGTGGTGTTTAACGAGCGCGCGGCGGAACCGAGCGGGTGCGACCGCTGCCGTCGATGGCGACGAAGACAAATACCGCCTCGGTCACCTTGCGCCACTCACTGGACAGCGGGTCGTCGCTCCAGACCTCGACCATCATCTGGATCGAGCTGCGGCCGATTTCCAGCGCCTGGGTATAAAAGGACAGCTGCGCACCCACCGCCACCGGTACCAGGAACGCCATGCGATCGATCGCCACGGTGGCCACGCGTCCGCCAGCCACTTTGCTGGCCATGGCGGTGCCGGCCAGGTCCATCTGGGACACCAGCCAGCCGCCGAAAATATCGCCAAAGCCGTTGGTCTCGCGAGGGAGCGCGGTGATTTGCAGGGCCAGGTCGCCTTGCGGGATTGGATCTTCTTGTTCGAGTTCTATCATGCCGGGGGTGCCTCTGACCCGTAACGCTGTCTTGTGCTTCAGGTGAATAGCCGTCTTTGTAAAAAACGATTCAGCCCGAACATGCTGCGTTCGTCACGTTTTTCGTAAAGGCGTGCCAAAGGGAAACTCTGCGAAACCGGCTGGTTCTGGTACTACTCCCCCAACGACGTTTTCGCACAGCAACCCCTTACAGAGTACTGCAAGGTTGCGAGTATATCGGGCGATAGACGTCGAGACGACCACTCGGTTCTGATTTCGACTGTCAAATACGCGCCTCTATGTGCTTTTTTGAACAATTTGCTATCGTGCCGGACCTGCCCAGGCCCCCAACCCGTGTCTTCAGGGTTGCAGAACCGACTATAAGAGAAGCCCTTGCCATGACCACTGCGCCTTCGAGCACGGCGACGCCCGCACAACCGGCACGTCCACTGACCCGCAATGATTACAAGACCCTGTCGCTTTCTGCCTTGGGCGGTGCGCTGGAATTCTACGATTTCATCATTTTCGTGTTCTTTGCCACCGTAGTCGGCAAATTATTCTTCCCTGCCGAAATGCCCGAGTGGCTGCGTTTGATGCAGACATTCGGCATTTTCGCCGCCGGTTACCTGGCCCGGCCGCTGGGCGGGATCATCATGGCCCACTTCGGCGACCTGCTGGGGCGCAAGAAAATGTTCACCCTGAGCATTTTCATGATGGCCGTGCCGACCCTGATCATGGGCCTGTTGCCCACTTATGCGCAGATCGGCATGTGGGCACCCATCCTGCTCTTGCTGATGCGGGTGATCCAGGGTGCGGCCATCGGCGGAGAAGTGCCGGGCGCCTGGGTATTCGTTTCCGAACACGTTCCGGCGCGTCACATCGGCTATGCCTGTGGCACGCTGACCTGCGGCCTGACGGCGGGGATTTTGCTGGGTTCGCTGGTCGCCACCGCAATCAACAGCCTCTATACGCCGGTGGAAGTGGCCGATTACGCCTGGCGCATTCCGTTCCTGCTCGGCGGTGTGTTCGGGCTGTTTTCGGTGTACCTGCGTCGCTGGCTGCACGAAACCCCGGTGTTCGCCGAGCTGCAACTGCGCAAGGCCCTGGCCGAGGAAGTGCCGCTGCGGGCGGTACTGCGTGATCATCGTGGCGCCATTGCCATTTCGATGCTGCTGACCTGGTTGCTGTCGGCCGGCATCATCGTGATCATCCTGATGACCCCGACCGTGCTGCAGACGGTGTACCACTTCAGCCCGACCACCGCGTTGCAGGCCAACAGCCTGGCGATCGTGTTCCTGAGCTTTGGCTGCATCGGCTCCGGCGTACTGGCCGACCGCTTTGGCGCCGGTCGGGTCTTTGTGTTCGGCAGCACCTTGCTGCTGATTACCTCGTGGACGTTCTACCACAGCCTGTTCGACCACCCCGAATGGCTGTTCCCGCTCTATGCCCTGAGCGGGTTGCTGGTAGGCACCATCGGCGCGGTGCCTTATGTCATGGTCAAGGCATTCCCGGCGGTGG
Source organism: Pseudomonas sp. St290 (assembly GCF_018325805.1). Classification (NCBI taxonomy): domain Bacteria; kingdom Pseudomonadati; phylum Pseudomonadota; class Gammaproteobacteria; order Pseudomonadales; family Pseudomonadaceae; genus Pseudomonas; species Pseudomonas sp. St290. The sequence goes on from NZ_AP014703.1 coordinate 169,899, forward strand.
TGCGCTTCAGTGGCCTGTCGTTCTCCTACAACCTGGCGTATGCGATCTTCGGCGGCCTGACCCCGATGATCGTTACCCTGCTGCTCAAGGAAAGCCCGCTGGGGCCGGCGTATTACGTGGCGGTCATCTGCGGGATCGGGATTGTGGTGGGTGGTTATCTCTGGAAGAAGGGGCGCTAGGTCCGAATCTTTTACTGACTGCACTGGCTTCATCGCGAGCAGGCTCGCTCCCACATGGATGCTGCGTTCACCGCGAATCCCCTGTGGGAGCGAGCTTGCTCGCGATTGGGTCCGCATGAATCATCTTGCAAAACTCAATGCTGGCCTTTCATCCAATTGTCATATTTCAGCCATAGAGTGTTCACACGGCTTATCGATACTTTGCCGACTTAACACACCCTATCTGCTAGGAGTAAGGCATGAAACTGAAGCGTTTGATGGCGGCAATGACTTTTGTCGCTGCTGGCGTTGCGACTGCCAACGCGGTTGCCGCTGTTGACCCTGCGATCCCGAGCTACACCAAGACCACTGGTGTATCGGGCAACCTGTCCAGCGTCGGCTCCGATACCCTGGCGAACCTGATGACCTTGTGGGCCGAGAACTACAAGAAAGAATACCCGAACGTAAATATCCAGATTCAAGCCGCCGGTTCCTCCACCGCGCCGCCCGCACTCACCGAAGGCACCGCCAACCTGGGCCCGATGAGCCGCAAGATGAAGGACAACGAACTGCAGGCCTTCGAAACCAAATACGGCTACAAGCCAACCGCTATCCCGGTTGCCGTGGACGCCCTGGCGGTATTCGTGCACAAGGACAACCCGATCCAGCACCTGACCATGGAACAGGTCGACGCGATCTTCTCGTCCACTCGTCTGTGCGGCGCCAAAGCCGATGTGAAAACCTGGGGTGACCTGGGTGTGACCGGCGACCTGGCCAACAAGCCAGTGCAACTGTTCGGTCGTAACTCGGTATCCGGCACCTACGGCTACTTCAAGGAAGAAGCCCTGTGCAAAGGCGACTACAAGCCAAACGTCAACGAACAACCAGGCTCGGCTTCGGTCGTGCAGTCGATCAGCTCTTCGCTGAACGGCATCGGTTATTCGGGCATCGGCTACAAGACCGCCAGCGTGAAGACTGTGGCCCTGGCCAAGAAAGGCAGCACTGACTTCATCGAAGACACTGAAGAAAACGCCCTGAACGGCAAGTACCCGCTGTCGCGTTTCCTCTACGTCTACGTCAACAAGGCACCGAACAAGCCTCTGGCCCCGCTGGAAGCCGAGTTCGTGAAGCTGATCCTGTCCAAGCAAGGCCAGGAAGTCGTGGTCAAGGACGGCTACATCCCGGTACCTGCCAAAGTCGCCGCCAAGGCACTGGCTGACCTGGGGCTGCAAGAAGGCGGCAACGTCGCCAAGAAGTAATAATCCGGCCTAGCCCGGACCTTGTGGGAGCGAGCCTGCTCGCGATAGCCGGTTCACTCCCACAGACAAATTTCCTGTCCGCTGCCGGTTCCCTCCGGCGGCGGATTTGTTGCGTCACTGCACTGTCATCTTTCTGTCATACAGGATCGCTAGGGTGTGCGCATGAATGATCTGGCCAACTCCACAATGACTACGACTTCCCCTCCCAAGCGCATTGACTTCAATACGCCTGAGCTTCAACGCAAGCGCCGTATTCGTGCGCTCAAGGATCGCCTGACCCGCTGGTACGTCCTGGTTGGCGGCCTGGCCGTCCTGGCCGCCATTACGTTGATCTTCTTCTTCCTGGCCTACGTGGTGCTGCCTCTGTTCCAGGGTGCGGACCTGACCGCCAAGGATTCGATCACTCCGGCCTGGATGCAAGACGCCGGCAAACCCCTGATGATCTCCATCGAAGAACAGAACCAAGTCGCCATGCGGGTTTCCGACAAGGGCCAGGCACTGTTTTTCGATATCAGCAGCGGTGCCGAACTGCGCCGTGTCGACCTGCCGATCCCGGCCGGTGCCAGCGTGACCTCCATTGGCGAAGACCAGCCCGGCAGCCCATTGGTGGCAATCGGTCTGTCCAACGGCCAGGCCTTGGTGTTCCGCCACACTTATAAAGTCACCTACCCGGACGGCAAGAAAACCATCTCGCCCGCCGTCGAATACCCTTATGGCGAGACGCCGATCACGTTGAACGAACAGGGCGCGGCCCTGGAACATGTCAGCCTCAACGCCACCGATTCGACCCTGCTGCTGGCCGGTTCCAGCGGTGCCCAACTGCACGTGCTGTCGCTCACCAGCGAAGAGAACATGATGACCGGTGAGGTCACCAGCGAGCAGACGCGCATCGACCTGCCGCAGATGACCGAGCCGGTGAAAAACATCTTCGTCGACCCACGCCAGCAATGGTTGTATGTGGTCAACGGGCGTGCCCAGGCCGATGTGTTCAGCCTGCGGGACAAGAGCCTCAACGGCCGCTACAAACTGCTGGAGAACGCCGACGCCCAAGTCACCGCCGTCACTCAGTTGGTGGGCGGGATCTCGCTGATCATCGGCGACTCCAAGGGTGGCCTGGCCCAGTGGTTCATGGCGCGCGATCCGGATGGCGAGTTGCGCTTCAAACAGATTCGTACCTTCCAGATGGGTAGCGCGCCGATCGTCGAGATCAGCGCCGAAGAACGCCGCAAAGGTTTCGTTGCCCTCGACGCCGCCGGCAAGCTCGGCGTGTTCCACAGCACCGCCCACCGCACCCTGCTGGTGGACCAGGTGGTCGACGGCCAGGGGCTGTTCGGCATGTCGCCCCGGGCGAACCGCCTGATCGTGGAACAAGGCGGCAAGCTGCAACCGCTGACGCTGGACAACCCGCATCCGGAAGTTTCGTGGAGCGCGTTGTGGAGCAAGGTCTGGTACGAAAACTACGACGAACCCAAGTACGTCTGGCAATCAACCGCCGCCAACACCGACTTCGAACCCAAGCTGAGCCTCTCGCCACTGACCTTCGGTACCTTGAAAGCGGCGTTCTACGCGATGCTGCTGGCCGCGCCGCTGGCGGTTGCCGCGGCGATCTACACCGCTTATTTCATGGCCCCGGGCATGCGCCGCAAGGTCAAGCCGGTGATCGAGCTGATGGAAGCGATGCCGACAGTGATCCTCGGTTTCTTCGCCGGCCTGTTCCTGGCGCCGTACGTCGAAGGGCACTTGCCGGGCATCTTCAGCCTGCTGATGTTGCTGCCAATCGGCATCCTGGTCGCCGGTTTCGCCTTCAGCCGCCTGCCGGAATCCATTCGCCTGAGGGTTCCGGACGGCTGGGAAAGCGCCCTGCTGATCCCGGTAATCCTGTTCGTGGGCTGGCTCTCTCTGTACATGAGCCCCTACATGGAAGCCTGGTTCTTCGGCGGCGACATGCGCATGTGGATCTCCCATGACCTGGGCATCACCTACGACCAGCGCAACGCCTTGGTGGTCGGCCTGGCGATGGGCTTTGCGGTGATCCCGAACATTTATTCCATCGCCGAAGACGCGGTGTTCAGCGTGCCCCGCGGCCTGACCCTGGGCTCCCTGGCCCTCGGTGCCACGCCGTGGCAGACCATGACCCGCGTGGTGATCCTCACCGCCAGCCCCGGCATCTTCTCGGCGCTGATGATCGGCATGGGCCGTGCGGTGGGCGAGACCATGATCGTGCTGATGGCCACCGGTAACACGCCGGTCATGGAAATGAACCTGTTCGAAGGCCTGCGCACCCTGGCGGCCAACGTGGCGGTGGAAATGCCTGAGTCGGAAGTCGGCGGCAGCCATTACCGCGTGCTGTTCCTGTCGGCACTGGTGCTGCTGTTGTTCACCTTCGTCATGAACACCCTCGCCGAGCTGATCCGTCAGCGTCTGCGCAAGAAATATTCGGCGCTTTAAGGAAGGTAGAAGTCTGTGAAACAGAACTCCCTGAAAGGATGGTTCAAGAGCGGCGCCCCCGGCGTCTGGATCAGCGGTGGCGCGGTGTCCATCGCGGTCATCATGACCATTGGCCTGCTGGCGGTGATCGCTGTGCGCGGCCTGGGCCACTTCTGGCCGGCGGACCTGATCCACGCCAACTACAACGTGCCGGGCATGCCTGCGCACCTGGTGGTCGGCGAAGTCGTGCAGAAAGAAGAAGTGCCTCGCGAGCGCCTGAAAAGCGCCGGCTTGCCGGTGCCGGACGAAGGCCCCGAGTTCATGACCCGCGAACTGATCAAGGTCGGCAACCGGGACCTGAACGGCACCGACTTCACCTGGATCGTCGGCGACTGGCTGACTAACCAGACCACGCCGCCGGAGTTGATGGCCATCGAGCGTCGTGAGTGGGGCAACTTCTACGGCTACCTGGTCAACGTCAAGGAAGACGGCAAGGTCATCGCTGAAGGCGAGGCCGCCTGGCCGCAACTGCAGGCTCGCGTACAGCGAGTCAACCAGTTGGCCGCCGAGCTCAAGACCCTGGAAAAAGTCGACATCGGTGCAATCAACGCCGGCCTTGAGCGCATCCGCCTGCACGGTCGCAAACTGGAGCTGGACGGCAAGCTCGATGCCGCCGCCCAAGCGGATCTGGAAAGCGAGCGCGCCGAACTCAATGCCCGCTACAAGGATATCGAAGCGCGCCTGTCTGACTTGCACGCCCAATTCAACCGCGACAGCCTGACTGCCCGCGATGCCAACGGCAAGGAAGTGGAGATCGGCATCGGCAAGGTGGTGCACGCCTACCAGCCGAACGGCATGGGTACGTTCACCAAGGTCGGTTTCTATTTCAGCAAAGTCTGGGAATTCCTCAGCGACGACCCCCGTGAAGCCAACACCGAAGGCGGCATCTTCCCGGCTATTTTCGGCACGGTGATGATGACCCTGATCATGGCGATGATCGTGACGCCGTTCGGCGTGCTGGCGGCTGTTTATCTGCGTGAATACGCCCGCCAAGGGCCGATGACCCGCCTGATCCGCATCGCGGTGAACAACCTGGCCGGCGTTCCGGCGATCGTCTACGGTGTGTTTGGCTTGGGCTTCTTCGTCTATGTGCTGGGTGGTTCGGTCGACCGGCTGTTCTTCCCTGAAGCCTTGCCGGCGCCGACCTTCGGTACCCCGGGCCTGCTCTGGGCGTCCCTGACCCTGGCACTGCTGGCGGTGCCGGTGGTGATCGTCGCCACCGAGGAAGGCCTGGCGCGGATCCCGCGGACCGTGCGCGAAGGCTCCCTGGCCCTCGGCGCGACCAAGGCCGAGACCCTGTGGAAAATCGTCCTGCCGATGGCGAGCCCGGCGATGATGACCGGGATGATCCTCGCCGTGGCCCGTGCCGCCGGTGAAGTGGCGCCGCTGATGCTGGTGGGCGTGGTGAAACTGGCCCCGTCGCTGCCACTGGACGGCAACTACCCGTACCTGCACTTGGACCAGAAGATCATGCACCTGGGCTTCCATATCTATGACGTGGGCTTCCAGAGCCCGAACGTCGAAGCGGCACGGCCGCTGGTGTACGCCACGGCGCTGCTGCTGGTGCTGGTGATCGCGATACTGAACCTGTCGGCGGTATGGATCCGTAATCACCTGCGCGAGAAGTACAAGGCACTGGATAGCTGATTACACATTGATTTTCTGTGGGAGCGAGCCTGCTCGCGATGGCATCACCTCGGTTCAACGCCAACCGAGTCGTCTGAATCGCGAGCAGGCGCACTCCCACAAATACACAGATTGGCATGGCCACTCAGTGGTCAACCGAACCGAATTTGTTAGCACAGGGAGCCTCCCATGCAACACGAAGCACATACACACGGCATCAACATGTCGGCCCTGGGCCGCGACAAGCAGAGCCTGGACCTGGCCCAGGAAACCGTGGCCATCGAAGTGCCCGGCCTGAATCTGTTTTACGGCGAGAAGCAGGCGCTGTATGACGTCAGCCTGAACATCCCGAAACAGCGCGTCACCGCGTTCATCGGCCCGTCGGGCTGCGGCAAGTCCACCTTGCTGCGTACCTTCAACCGCATGAACGACCTGGTTGACGGTTGCCGCGTTGAAGGCGAAATCAACCTCTATGGCAACAACATCTACCGCAAGGGCGAAGACGTGGCCGAGCTGCGTCGCCGCGTAGGCATGGTGTTCCAGAAGCCCAACCCCTTTCCGAAAACCATCTACGAGAACGTGGTCTACGGCTTGCGCATCCAGGGCATCAACAAGAAGCGCATCCTCGACGAAGCCGTGGAATGGGCCCTCAAGGGCGCTGCACTGTGGGATGAGGTCAAGGATCGCCTGCATGAATCGGCCCTCGGTCTGTCCGGCGGCCAGCAGCAACGCCTGGTGATCGCCCGCACCATCGCCGTAGAACCGGAAGTGCTGCTGCTCGACGAGCCCTGCTCGGCCCTGGACCCGATCTCGACGCTGAAAGTCGAAGAGCTGATCTACGAGCTCAAGTCCAAGTTCACCATCGTCATCGTGACCCACAACATGCAACAGGCTGCGCGGGTTTCCGACTACACCGCGTTCATGTACATGGGCAAACTGGTGGAATTCGGCGATACCGATACGCTGTTCACCAATCCGGCCAAGAAACAGACCGAGGACTACATCACCGGTCGTTACGGCTAGTCGAGGCGGCTGCATAGCCGCGCTGTGCTATCAGGATCAACATTTAACTGCTTGAAGCTTGCAGCTTGAAGCTTGCAACTTTCGCGGAGCGAACAAGATGATTTCGAAGGAAGGCCTTACTCACCACATTTCCGCACAGTTCAACGCCGAGCTGGAGGAAGTACGCAGTCACTTGCTGGCCATGGGCGGGCTGGTGGAAAAGCAGGTCAACGACGCGGTGACCGCGCTGATCGAGGCCGATTCGGGCCTGGCCCAGCAGGTGCGCGAAATCGATGACCAGATCAACCAGATGGAGCGCAACATCGACGAGGAGTGCCTGCGTATCCTGGCCCGTCGTCAGCCAGCTGCTTCTGACCTGCGCCTGATCATCAGCATCTCCAAGTCGGTGATCGATCTTGAGCGGATCGGCGACGAAGCCACCAAGATCGCCCGTCGTGCCATCCAATTGTGCGAAGAGGGCGAGGCGCCGCGCGGTTACGTCGAGGTTCGCCACATTGGCGACCAGGTGCGCAACATGGTCCGCGATGCACTGGACGCCTTCGCCCGCTTCGACGCCGACCTGGCGCTGTCGGTGGCCCAGTACGACAAGATCATCGACCGCGAATACAAGACGGCCCTGCGCGAGCTGGCGACCTACATGATGGAAGACCCGCGTTCCATCTCGCGGGTGTTGAGCATTATCTGGGTGCTGCGTTCTCTGGAGCGTATCGGCGATCATGCGCGCAACATCTCGGAACTTGTCATTTATCTGGTGCGCGGTACCGATGTGCGGCATCTGGGGCTCAAGCGCATGAAGGAAGAAGTTGAGGGCACCCCGTCCGAAAACGCTAATGTTCCGGGCGAAACTGACGATAAGTAAGATTGCCAAGAAAAGCGCCCGGCCTTCTGGTCGGGCTTTTTTTGGGTTTTTTTTAATCGACAGCAGCACCCCGCGAACGAAAAGTCCCGGCGTGACTGAAGGTTTTTTGGCAATGTGCCATCAGTAAAAGCGGTATGCTTGCCGGGATTTTTTAGAGGTGTATCTGGATGAGTAAGGTCAGTGTGTTGGTCGTGGACGATGCTTCGTTCATTCGTGACCTGGTGAAGAAGTGCCTGCGCAACTACTTCCCGGGCGTGCGCATCGAAGACGCGGTGAACGGCAAGAAAGCCCAGGCCCTGCTGGCTCGCGAGGCGTTCGACCTGGTGCTGTGCGATTGGGAAATGCCGGAAATGTCCGGCCTGGAACTGCTGACCTGGTGCCGCCAGCAGGACACCCTCAAGGGCATGCCGTTCGTGATGGTCACCAGCCGCGGCGACAAGGAAAACGTCGTCCAGGCGATCCAGGCCGGCGTTTCCGGCTATGTCAGCAAGCCATTCACCAACGAACAGTTGCTGACCAAGGTCAAGCAGGCCCTGCATAAGGTCGGCAAGCTCGACACGCTGATGAACAGTGCCCCGACCAAGATGAACTCGGCGTTCGGCAATGATTCCTTGAGCGCCCTGACGGGCGGTAAGGCTCCAGTTGCGGCGGTTGCTTCGGCGCCTGCCGCCCCTGCGCCGGCCCCAGCCGCTGCGGCTCGTGGCTTGCTCAACAGCCCGCCGGTCAAGGCACCGGCCGCCGCCGCTTCGACGACCAACCGTGGCCAAGGCCAGTTGCGCCTGTCCAGCGGCACCCAGCAATGCGTGATCAAGGCCTTGAGCCTCAAGGAAGCGCTGCTGGTGGTCAAGCGCTCCGACACCCTGCCGCAAGTACTCGAAGGCGCGGTGCTGGACATGGAGCAGGGCGACAACGCCGAAACCGCTCGTCTCAATGGCTACCTGCACGCCATCGTCGCCCATGAACAGACGCCCGACAGCGAATGGCTGCAACTGACGTTCCGCTTCGTCGACAAAGACCCGCAGAAACTCGACTACATCTCCCGCCTGATCGCCCGCGGTACGGCGCAGAAGCACTTCGTGCCTGGCGCCTGATCCCCGGCGGCGCCTGTCAGGCCGCCATCGCGAGCAGGCTCGCTCCCACATTGGATCTGCGCTGAATGCAGATCCAATGCTCACTGAGACAACTGTGGGAGCGAGCCTGCTCGCGATGGGGCCATCGGTCTCCCACCAACCCATTTTGAAACATCCGTCGACTACGCTGGTCCATCCCAGCTGCTAGGCTGCTGTGCAGGCCTTCATTTTTCGACAGAACCTTTGCCCATGCTCGCGCCCCTGCTGTTCGCCTGCGGTCTGGTCCTGGCCTCCACTTCGGCCATGGCCATGACGATCTACAAATCCACCGACGCCAATGGCGTGGTGTCCTACAGTGACCGTCCCAGCAAGGGCGCTCAGGTGTTCGTGTTCCGCGACCGCATGGTCGAGCGCCTGGAGCGACAGGTCTTTCTTGATATCAAGAAGCAGAAGGGCGGGGATGCGGTGTTCGTGCGCAACGATTTGTATGCGCCGGTGGAGATCGAGTTGAGTTTCACTGGGGTGCGCAATGTCATCGGTGCGCCGAGCCGGCCGATTCGGCGGGTGCTGCCGGCGCGCAGCAACCTGCGCCTGGCGCTGCTCACGGCCACGCAGCCTGGCAGGCCCCTGGTGTACACCCCACGGTTCGAATATTCCTTGGGCGACCCTGCCGGCACGGCGCAGGCCTATCAGTACCCGCTGCCGTGGCGTGGCGGGCCGTTCCGGCTCAGCCAGGGGGCCAACGGCCAATACAGCCATTACGGCCCGAAGAACCGCTACGCCATGGACATCGCCATGCCCGAAGGCACGCCGATCATCGCGGCGCGCGGAGGCGTGGTGATCAAGACTGAAAATCAGCAGACCGGCCGCGGGGACGACCCTTCGGGCAACTTCGTGCGAGTACTGCACGATGACGGGACGATGGGCGTCTACCTGCACCTGCAGAAAGGCTCGGTGAGCGTACGGGAAGGGCAGCGGGTCGGAGTGGGCACGCCGTTGGCGTTGTCGGGCAATACCGGCAACAGTTCGGGCCCGCACCTGCATTTCGTGGTGCAGCGCAATACCGGATTGGGGCTGGTATCGATTCCCTACCAGTTCAATCAACCGGTGGGAGAGTTGCCCAACTTTGCGTTGGGCAAGCAGTAACTCTGGAGATTCGAGGGGCTTTTTGTGGCGAGGGAGCTTGCTCCCGCTGGGTCGCGAAGCGGTCCCAAAAACGACGACTGCTTCGCAGCCGAGCGGGAGCAAGCTCCCTCGCCACAGGGGTTTATGCCCTCTTGCGGGCCGGTTGATGCTCAATCGAGCATCAAAACCTTCGCCAGGATGATCTTCGGTCCTTTCATCTTCTTGATGATGATCCGCAGGCCTTCGACTTCCAGCACTTCTTCCTCTTCCGGCACGCGCTTGAGGGTTTCATAGACCAACCCGGCCAGCGTTTCGGCTTCGATGTGGTCCAGATCGATCCCCAGCAAGCGCTCGACCTTGAACAGCGGCGTATCGCCACGTACCAACAGCTTGCCCGGCTGGTAGGCCAGGATGCCGCGTTCGGCCTTGCGGTGTTCGTCCTGGATGTCGCCCACCAGTACTTCCAGCACGTCTTCCATGGTCAGGTAGCCGATGATGTTGCCGTCGGCTTCCTCGACCAGGGCGAAGTGCGAGCCGCCCTTGCGGAACTGCTCAAGCAACTGCGACAGCGGCATGTGTCGCGATACGCGCTCCAGCGGCCTGGTCAGTTCGGCCAGGTTGAACGACTCGGGGATGTGATCCAGGGCCGCCAGTTCCAGCAGCAGGTCCTTGATGTGCAGCAGGCCGACGAACTCCTGGCGCTCACTGTCGTACACCGGATAACGGCTGAATTTGTGGCGACGGAACATCGCCAGGATTTCCTTGAGTGGCGCGTTGAACTCCAGCGTCACCAGGTCTTCCCGGGAGTTGGCCCAGTCCACCACTTCCAGCTCGCCCATCTCCACGGCCGAGGCCAGCACGCGCATGCCCTGGTCGCTGGGGTCCTGGCCACGGCTGGAGTGCAGGATCAACTTCAGTTCTTCGCGGCTGTAGTGGTGTTCGTGATGGGGGCCGGGCTCGCCTTGGCCGGCGATGCGCAGGATGGCGTTGGCGCTGGCGTTGAGCAGGTAGATCGCCGGGTACATGGCCCAGTAGAACAGGTACAGCGGCACGGCGGTCCACAGCGACAGCAGCTCGGGTTTGCGAATCGCCCAGGATTTGGGTGCCAGCTCACCGACCACGATGTGCAGGTACGAAATGATGAAGAACGCGGTGAAGAACGACACGCCCTTGATCACTTCCGGCGACTGTACGCCGACCGCGCCCAGCAACGGTTCGAGGATATGGGCGAACGCCGGCTCACCGACCCAGCCCAGGCCCAGGGAGGCCAGGGTGATGCCCAGCTGACAGGCCGACAGGTAAGCGTCGAGCTGGCTGTGGACGGTGCGCAGGATATGCCCGCGCCAGCCATTCTGCTCGGCAATGGCCTCGACCCGGGTCGAGCGTAGCTTGACCATGGCGAATTCCGCCGCAACGAAAAAGCCGTTGAGCAAAACCAGGATCAGAGCAAAAAGAATCATGCCGAATTCGGCGAAGAGTGTAACGAGGGACAAGCCAGGGGAAGGGTCCATGATGGAGTTTTGCGGGTTCCGTATAGTCGTAGAAGTTGGAAATGAGCGCCTGAAAAGGCAGGCACAAGTCAGTCAATGTAGCGGCTGGCTCGGCGATTGCCTAGGGGGCGCTCTCAATCAGCGGGGCGGGCGAGGCGTGCGCGAACCACCTGGGCCGGGGCGAAATGGCAGGTAAAGGTGCTGCCATGGCCGGGTACGCTGCTGATTTCCATGCGGGCGCGATGGCGCAGCAGGACGTGTTTGACGATGGCCAGGCCCAACCCTGTGCCCCCGGTATTGGAGTTGCGGCTGGAGTCGACGCGGTAGAAACGTTCGGTCAGGCGCGGCAGGTGCTTGCTGTCGATGCCGATGCCCGAATCGCGCACACTCAGGTGCGCGCCTTGCTCATCGCCCCACCAGCGCACATGGATCCGACCTTGCTCCGGCGTGTACTTGACCGCGTTGAACACCAGGTTGGAGAACGCACTGCGCAGTTCCGCCTCGCTGCCTTTGAGCTGCACGGCCGGATCGGCTTCCAGGGTAATGGTCTGCTGCTTGGGGCCGGACAGTTCCTGTGCATCTTCGACAATGGTTTGCAGCAGATCGTCGATGGGCACCGGCTGGTTGTCCGACGGGTAATCGGTGGCCTCCAGTTTCGCCAGCAGCAACAAGTCGTTGAGCAGGGTCTGCATGCGCCCGCTTTGCTGGTGCATCTGCTGCAAGGCCCGGGTCCAACGCGGGTTCACCTCCTCGACATTATCGAGCAGGGTTTCCAGATAACCGCAGATCACCGTCAATGGCGTGCGCAGTTCGTGGGAAACGTTGGCGATGAAGTCTTTGCGCATCTGTTCCAACTGATGGATACGCGTGACGTCGCGCACCAGCATCAGGTGCTCGTTGTTGCCGTAGCGCGTGATGTACAGCTGGATACGCAGCCGATCATTGGTCGGCGAAGGAATCTCCAGCGGCTCGGCGTAATTACCCTGCTCGAAATACTCCTTGAAGCGCGGGTGACGCACCAGGTTGGTCACCGGTTGGCCGCTGTCCTGTGGGGTCTTGAGGCCCAGCAGGGTCTCGGCGGCGCGGTTCCACCACTCCAGGTTGCCGTCGCTGTCGAGCATGATCACCGCGTCTTTCAGCGCGGCGGTGGACTCCTGGACCCGGTCGATCACCGCCTGCAGGCGCCCGCGAACGCGTTGGTCGCGCCGTTGCAGATGGTAGATGCTGTCGAACACCTCACCCCACAGGCCATAGCCGTCGGGCGGGGCTTCGTCGGGTTGGTGCAGGCGCAGCCATTCATGCAGGCGCAGCAATTGCTTGAGGGTCCAGGCCAGGTAAAGCCCCAGGCCTGCGGCCAGGCTCCAGCCGTAATAACCGCTGATCAGGCCGATCAGCAAACAGCCGGTCACCAGCAGCAACATGTGGCGAATCAGGGTGCCATGCCAGTTTTGATTCAATTGAGCGCGCGTCCTTGTCAGCTTGTCGGGCGGTAAGGGCTCGGATCAGGCCTTGGTAGAAAAACGATAACCGGTGCCGCGCACGGTTTGTACAAGATTTTCATAGGCATCGCCGAGGGCCTTGCGCAGGCGGCGGATATGCACGTCCACGGTGCGCTCCTCGACATAGACGTTGCCGCCCCAGACCTGGTCCAGCAGTTGTCCGCGGGTGTAGGCACGTTCCTGGTGAGTCATGAAAAATTGCAGCAGGCGGTATTCGGTCGGGCCCATCTCGGCGGGTTTGCCGTCGATGGTCACGCGGTGGCTGATGGGGTCGAGCAGCAGGCCGCCGACTTCGATGGGCGCTTCGCCGTCGGTCGGTCCGGCACGACGCAGCACGGCCTTCAGGCGTGCCACCAGCTCCCGTGGGGAGAACGGCTTGGTGATGTAGTCGTCGGCGCCCACTTCCAGGCCCTGGATCTTGTTGTCCTCTTCGCCCTTGGCGGTGAGCATGATGATCGGAATATCACCGGTCAGCTCATCGCGCTTGAGGCGTCGCGCCAGTTCGATGCCTGACGTGCCGGGCAGCATCCAGTCCAGCAGGATCAGGTCGGGCTTGCGGTCGACGATGATGGCATGGGCCTGTTGAGAGTTTTCTGCTTCCATGCAGTCATAGCCGGCCATCTCCAACGCAACGGCGATCATCTCGCGGATGGGCGCCTCGTCGTCGACGATCAGAATGCTCCTGCCAACCATGGGGTAATCCTCTTGTCATTTAACTGTCTTGCGCCGCATTAGATAACGGAATTATTGCAGTCGTGTGACAGTTATTTCCTCGAGCGGCAGTGAAGGGGATCCTGGACTAAGCTTTTCAGTCCGAATCCTGACAACCACAAAAGAAGGTTTCCATGAATTACTTCACCCAATCCATCCAGGCGCTGGCGGTAGCGGCTGCCCTGGCGTTGCCGGCATTGGCGTTCGCGGCTGAACCGGCGATGAAAGAAGGCGGCATGTGGACCGATCACCACGGCATGACTTTGTATACGTTTGACAAGGACAAAGGCACCGAGTCAGCGTGCTATGACCAATGCGCGAAGAACTGGCCACCGCTCAAGGTTGAAGGCGCAGCCAAGCCTACGGGCGACTGGACCGTGATCGAACGTAAAGACGATGCGAAGCAGCAGTGGGCCTACAAGGGCAAACCGCTGTATACCTACATTGAAGACAAGAAGGCGGGCGATAAGAATGGTGACGGCAAAGGAGGCGTCTGGCACGTCGCCAAGTAGAATTGACAGACTTCACCAAGGTGAACGCAGATCATTTGTGGCGAGGGGATTGATGTGGGAGCAAGGCTTGCCCGCGATGAAGGCGCTGCGGTCTTTCAGAAATCGAGGCGCCTGGTTCGCGAGCAAGCTTTGCTCCCACAGCAAGCGGGGATAAATCCCCTCGCCACAAGTTAACGGCTTGGAGACCGATGGGCCTCAGCGCAACGCGTAATCCAGCACAATTCCCACGAAAATCGCCAAGCCGGCCCAGTGGTTATGCAAAAACGCCTGGAAGCAGCGCATCCGGTCCCGGCCACGGGTGTACCAGAACTCCCAGGCGAAGCACGTGGCAGCGGCCACCAGCCCCAGGTGGAACCAGCCACCCAGCTGGAATTTCGACCCGGCCAACAGCAGGCAGCCCAAGGCCAGGCCTTGCAACGTCAGGATGATCACCCGGTCGGCGTCGCCAAACAGGATCGCCGTGGATTTCACGCCGATGCGCAGGTCATCGTCCCGGTCGGTCATCGCGTAATAGGTGTCGTAGCCCACCGTCCACAGCAGGTTGGCGATGTACAGCAACCAGGCGGCGGCCGGCAGATGACCGGTTTCGGCGGTGAACGCCATCGGCATGCCCCAGGAGAACGCCGCGCCCAGCACCACTTGTGGGTAGTAGGTATAGCGCTTCATGAACGGGTAGCTGAACGCCAGCGCCAGGCCACCGAGCGATAGCAGGATGGTCGGGGCGTTGGTGCACAGCACCAGCAGGAAGCTCACGCTCATCAACACGGCGAAGAACACCAGCGCCTCTTTCGAACTGATCTTGCCGCTCACCAGCGGGCGCTGCTCGGTGCGTTTGACGTGGCCGTCCACCTTGCGGTCGGCCCAGTCATTGATCACGCAGCCACCGGCGCGAGTCAGCACCACGCCGAGGACGAAAATCACCACGTTGGCGATGGACGGCGAACCTTCCCCGGCAATCCACAACGCCCACAACGTCGGCCACAGCAGCAGGTAAATGCCGATGGGCTTGTCCATGCGGGTCAATTGCACGAAGTCCCACGCCCGTGGATTCAGGCGATTCAAGGATTTGAGCAGTTGCACGTACATCAGAAATTCTCCGAATAGGCGCGGGCGACAGTCCACAAGCGGGGCAGGAAGATTTCCGCCACCAGCACGCTCAACGCACCGCGATCGAAACGCGAACGGCGCCCCCACAACCCGCTGGCGCGGACGTCTTCCGGCAACCCGGCCTCGGGATAATGGCAAACCTCGATGGCCCGGCGCTGGAACGCCTGGTCGCAGAACAGCAATTCCCCCAGGGAGCGGCTGCCCAGTTCGTCCATCTGCAAGCCGTCGCCCTGCAAGGCGCTGCGCGCCGCCACACTGCGGGCGAACACCCAAGGCTGGTCGCGACCGCGCAGATACACCTCGCGTACCCAGCCCTCGCTGCCCTCGGCCAGGTCCAGCGCGGCACATTCGTCGGCGCGCAATGGCTGCCAGCCTTCGAACAGCGGCGTCACGCTGAAATGGCCGTCCGACAGGCGCGTGAGGCGTCGGGTCAGGGAGCCTTCGTCGAACAGCCAGTCGAGCACGCGCGCATCGGGGCGCGGCGACAGCAGGTGCTGGGGCAGCCATTGGAGTGTAGGAAATATCGAATTTGTATGCGGCACAGAGGTCTTGAATGGCAGCAAAGGAGGGCGCGAGCTTACCATGTCGGTCGCTGGTTTTGACTGGCCCGGCCTGTAGCCTTCCGATCGTGCTTGCATCTGTCGCAAGCGATCAGTACAAAACGGCCCTGAGCCGGAAAATATCGGCCATGGCCTGACATCTTGAGGAAGTATTGGAATGAAGAAGTGGCAATGTATCGTCTGCGGCCTGATCTACAACGAAGCTGACGGCTGGCCTGACGATGGCATCGCGCCCGGCACCCGCTGGGAGGACGTACCGGCAGACTGGCTGTGCCCGGACTGCGGCGTCGGCAAGATGGATTTCGAAATGATCGAAATCAACTGATCGTTTCATCAAATGGAGAGCAACATGAGCGCACCTGTCGTCATCGTCGGTACGGGCCTGGCCGGTTATAACCTGGCCCGAGAGTTTCGCAAGCTCGACAGCGAAACCCCGTTGCTGCTGATCACCGCGGACGACGGTCGCTCGTATTCCAAGCCGATGCTCTCCACAGGCTTTGGTAAAAACAAGGATGCCGACGGCTTGAGCATGGCCGAGCCGGGGGCCATGGCCGAGCAACTCAAGGCCGAAATACGCACCCATACCCGTATCAGCGGCATCGATCCGGGCCACAAACGGCTGTGGATTGGCGAAGAGGCGGTGAACTATCGTGACCTGATCCTGGCCTGGGGTGCCGAAACCGTGCGGGTGCCGGTGCAGGGCGATGCCGCCGAGCTGATTTTCCCGATCAACGACCTGGAAGACTACGCACGCTTCAGGGCCGCGGCTGCTGGCAAGCGCCGGGTGTTGTTGCTCGGCGCCGGCCTGATTGGCTGCGAGTTCGCCAACGACCTGAGCCTGGGCGGCTACGAAGTACAACTGGTGGCGCCGTGCGAGCAAGTCATGCCGACGCTGCTGCACCCGACCGCTGCCGCAGCGGTCCAGGCCGGGCTGGAAAGCCTCGGTGCGCGCTTCCACCTGGGCCCAGTGCTCAACCGCTTGCAGAAGGTCGCCGACGGGCTGGAGGCGCACCTGTCCGACGGCCAGGTGATTGCCTGCGACCTGGTGGTCTCGGCCATCGGCCTGCGCCCGCGCATCGACCTGGCGGCGGCCGCCGGCCTGGTGGTCAACCGCGGCGTCGTGGTCGACCGCCACCTGAAAACCTCCCACGCCAACATCTACGCCCTGGGTGATTGCGCAGAGGTTGATGGCTTGAACCTGCTCTACGTCATGCCGCTGATGAGCTGCGCCCGGGCTCTGGCCCAGACCCTGGCTGGCAATCCGACCGCCGTCAGCTACGGCGCCATGCCGATTACCGTGAAAACCCCGGTGTGCCCACTGGTAGTGTCGCCACCACCGCGAGGCAGCGAGGGCGTGTGGAGCGTCGAAGGGCAAGGCTCGGACATTAAGGCGCTGTGTCGCGACGCTCAAGGCAATCTGCTGGGGTACGCCCTGACAGGCACGGCGGTGATGGAGAAACTGGCGCTGAACAAGGAACTTCCACCCCTGCTGGCGTAAATACTGGTCGTTCTGTCGCAAAAACCCTACTTTTGGTCCCACAAAGGTCGCCCGGACACTGGCGCCGTTTTCGGCACCGTGCCATCCTCACTCCCGTCTGCCGCAGAGTAGAGCCTGCGGCGCCTTAGGGGCTGTTCCAAAGAGAACAGCACGGACATAACAACAAAAAAACCGTCAAAGGGGCTTCATTCATGCGTAAACCAGAACTCGCCGCCGCCATCGCGGAAAAAGCAGACCTCACCAAAGAACAAGCCAACCGCGTCCTCAACGCCGTCCTCGAAGAAATCACCGGCGCCTTGCACCGCAAGGACAGCGTCACGCTGGTGGGCTTCGGCACTTTCCTGCAACGCCACCGCGGCGCCCGCACTGGCAAAAACCCACAGACCGGTGAGCCTGTGAAAATCAAGGCCAGTAACACCGTTGCCTTTAAGCCAGGCAAGTCCTTGAAAGAAAGCGTCAACCCATAATCGCTGCGAGTACCTCGGTCAGGGGGAGAAAACGGCAATCAAAAAGGGCATACCGATTCATCGGGATGCCCTTTTTATTGCGGGGTTGCTGGCTGTGGCCAGGCTTGGTGAGACAGCGATGGCTTAGATGGCCATTATCCGTGGCGAGGGAGCTTGCTCCCGCTGGGGCGCGAAGCGGCCCTGAAAAGCGACGACTGCTGCGCAGCCTAGCGGGAGCAAGCTCCCTCGCCACAGGATTGGAGATGCCCAATGTGGGAGCAAGCTTGCTCGCGATGACGTCCGCCTAGTCAATGGAAGTATTCGGTTCCGCCAACGCCTTCAAGGCCGCCCTGCGCTCGTCGATCGGTAATTTCCCCAGCTTTTCCACCGCCGCATAAAACGCAACCCAATCACCGCCCTCCCGCCTGAACAATGCCGCAAAGGCCGGCACCCACTGGTCATACAAACCAAACGGCAATAACCGTGCATTGTTAAGTGGCGCATAGACCCAGGCGTCATAGCGTTTGTCGCCTGCCCACTGGCTGTCGCGCAGTTGCTGATAGTCGGCGCGCAGGCGCTCGAACTCTTCTGCTTTGCGTTGACGCATCTGTTCGGCCGGCAAGGGCTGGGTATAGAGCTTTTCCAGGCGCTGACGGGTATCGAGGATCAGTTGGATGAATTGGTCGCGCTGGCGCCCCCGCTTGCCGTTATCCGGCGCCAGCCCGCGACTGGCGCGCCATTGCCGGCTGCCTTCCTGTTCGACGAAGGTGGCGAAGGACTCATTGAATTCCGTGTCGTCCTTTACATAAAACCGCTGGTGCGCCAGTTCATGAAAGATCAGTGTCGCCAGGCGTTCGTCGCCCCAATGCATCATCGAGCTCAGGATCGGATCGTTGAACCAGCCCAGCGTCGAGTAGGCCTCTACGCCACCGATCGACACGTCCATGCCCTGCAGCCGCTGCAACGCGGCCTCGCCACGGGCGGCGTCCTGGCTGTAGTAGCCGCGATAGGCCACGCAACCGGCAATCGGGAAACAGTGGTTTTGCGGTGCCAGGGAAAATTCGGGCGTGGAGAAGACATTCCAGACTACGAACGGGCGGCCAATATCGGCGTACAGGCGATAGCTTTTATTGTCCGGCAAGTGCAAGTGAGCAGTGGCGAATGCCCGCGCCTCGCGCGCTTGGGCCAGGTGCGCTTTCAGTTGGGTATCGCGAGCAGGGTCGGCGATGATCTGGTCGATAGGCTCTCGGGCCTGCAATAACCGAAGTTGCCCGCCGACGAGCTGGCTGTAGTAACTGGCGCTTGTGCAACCGTTGAGTAACAAAAGCAGGAGGCCTGGAAACAAAATCCGGAAAACACGGTCGAGTAACCGATGGTTTGAATGCGGCCTGATCAATTGGAATCACCCTGGGAAAGTCTGCCCACAAGACTATCTCGCCTGCCTGGAGCTTCGCTATGCGCGTGTTGATGCTGACGAGTGGCCTGTTGCTGCTGACCGGTTGTGCCGGTTTGCCTGACCCTGACCCATCCCAAGCGTGGATCGACCTGGGAAACCATCAGGACACCGCGCTGCAAGCGCTGAAGGTCGATGACAAGATGTCTGTGGACCGACGTTATTTCGAGGTGCAACCCGGCAGCCATGAGCTGACGGTGCGTTATCAATTTGCCGTCGAGCCCGGCAACATTGGCCCGGATGCCGAGCCGCTGTGGCGCGATTGCCGGTTGAATGTGAAGTTCAAGGACTTCAACGCCGGCCAGCGCTACCAGTTGCAGGCTGGCAACATCGGTTTCCGGCCCTGGGCCAAGCTGTATGACCAACAACGCAAGGTGGTGGGGCAAGGGACACCGGCAGGCTGCCAGCAAAGTTGATCGGCGCTATGCTCAAGACCTGATTTTTCAGGAAGCTCACCATGCGTCTTCACATGCTGTTACTGGCCTTCGTTGTCATGAGCGGTTGCACGGCGACCCCGTTGCCAGCGGTCGATTCGAACATGGCCTGGATCGATTTCGCGACGCCTACGCCTGGCGGCAAGGTACTGATGGCTGAAAAGCTGGATGGTCAGCGACTGCGAGACGGGCGTTTCTTCCAGGTTTCGCCGGGCAGTCATGAATTGGAAGTGCGCTTCGATTTCGAGGTGTTTGGTGGCGGTGGGCTGGGTTTGATGAGCGAGCCGCAAGAACGGCTGTGCTACCTGACCGTGCGATACGACCATTTCGAAGCCGGCCAGCGCTATCGTCTGGAGGCGCGTAACCTGGCGTTCACCCCAAGCGCCCGGCTTTATGACGCCAAGCGAGAAATCGTTGCCGAAGATCGACAAGCCCGTTGCATGCCATAGGGCGTCTTAGCGGTCGTTCTTCTGGTAGATGATTTTCTTCGTGCCGTTTTCGCAAGTGCCAACGACCATGTTCTGGTCATGGACTTCGTCATTGGTGACGATTTCCAGCGTATAGGACGTGACGCCCTGCGCCTGGATCTTGGTTTCGATTTCGGCCTTGAGTTCTTCGCAGGGTTTGGGGGCCGCAAGGGCCGACGAGGCCAATGCGCAACCGATGACTGCCAGGGCAAATCGTTTCATGCTCGAATTCCTCATTGCAGCGCGCACTGCCTGTGCGCTGAGACTGCGGGCATGCATTCGACCACAATTGTATCAAGGTAAACAGATCACCCGTCCCCAGAAAGGTCGCAGCCTCCACAATGCCTGCGAAAGCTGCGACCGCCTTCAGCGGGTCAGCTCACCAGTGTTGCGTCCAATGTGATCTCGGCATTCAGCACCTTGGAAACCGGGCACCCTTCCTTGGCCTTCTTGCTCAGTTCGTCGAACTGCGCCTGGCTGGCGCCGGGGATTTTCGCCTTGAGAATCAGCTTCACGGCGGTAATCGCAAATCCGCCATCGACCTGATCCAGGGTGACTTCGGCGTTCGTGTCGATACTCTCGGCCTTTAGCCCGGCGTCGCCAAGGATCATCGAAAAGGCCATGGAAAAGCAGCCGGCGTGGGCCGCGCCGATCAATTCCTCTGGGTTGGTGCCCTTGCCGCCCTCGAATCGAGCCTTGAAACCATAGGGTGCTTCGCGTAACACGCCAGTTTCCGTGGAGATGGAGCCGATACCGGTTTTCAGGTCGCCTTCCCAATGAGCCGATGCTTTCTTGATGATAGCCATGTCTGCCTCCTCAATATCCGGCGCGGGGTTCGCGCCTGGGTGTTTTCCGTTGTCAGGGTTGTGAGGATAGACCGCCCGATAAAGTTCATCCTGTCGATTAGCCGACCGATTTAGTAGGAAAATTCGTCGCAGCTATTGAAACTCGGGTATATGCCCACATTGCATGGAACACACCTTTAGAAACGGCAGGCTTTTGCCCGTAGGAAAAAGCCCGGAACGCCGTTGGAGATCCCGGCCCATGAAACAGCTGTCCGAAGTGAAATTCTCAACCCTCGACCTGGTGCCTGTTCGCGCCGACGGCAACGCCGCCCAGTCCTTGCGCAACTCGCTGGACCTGGCGCAGCACGTGGAGAAATACGGCTATACCCGTTTCTGGGTAGCCGAGCACCACAACATGGATGGCATCGCCAGCTCCGCGACCGCCGTGCTGCTGGGCTATCTGGCCGGGGGCACTTCGACCATCCGTGTCGGCTCCGGCGGGGTGATGCTGCCCAACCATGCGCCGTTGATCATTGCCGAGCAGTTCGGCACGCTGGAAAGCCTCTACCCAGGTCGAATCGACCTCGGGCTGGGGCGTGCGCCAGGTTCCGACCAGATGACCGCCCGGGCGCTGCGTCGCGAGCGCTCTGGCAGCGCTGACGATTTCCCTGAAGACGTGGCCGAACTGATGCGCTATCTCGGCCCGCGTACTCCGGATCAACGCATCATCGCCGTGCCAGGCACCGGCACCAACGTGCCGGTGTGGCTGCTGGGTTCGAGTCTGTTCAGTGCGCAATTGGCCGGTGAACGGGGCTTGCCCTATGCATTCGCCTCCCACTTTGCGCCGCGCTATATGCACGAGGCGATACGCATTTACCGCAACCATTTCAAGCCGTCGGCGGTGCTCGACAAGCCATATGTAATGCTCGGCGTGCCACTGGTGGCGGCCGATACGGACGAACAGGCCGATTACCTGGCGACCTCGGTGTATCAGCGGATCCTGGCGTTGATGCGCGGCCAAAGCCTGGTGCAACGTCCGCCAGTGGAAACCATGAACGGTCTCTGGCTGCCCCATGAGAAAGAAGCGGTTGGCGATTTCCTGGGCCTGGCCATGGTTGGCGGTCCGCAGAAGATTCGCGCCAAGCTGGAGGTGCTGATTGAGCAAACCCAGGCCGATGAGCTGATTTTTACCAGTGATCTATATGAGCACGCTGATCGCTTGCACTCCTACGAGTTGCTGGCGCAGGTCATGAAAGGCTGAATGACGCCCATGAAAAAGCCGACGCATTGCGTCGGCTTTGACGTACGCGCGGGATCAGCCGCGCTTGTAGACGATTTCTTTCGTACCGGCCTCACAGGTGCCGACGACTTTTTGTCCTTCAGCCGCTGCGCCTTTATCGACGACTTCCAGCGAATAACCTGACACACCCTTGGCGTCCAGCTTCGCTGCGATTTCGGTTTTCAGCTCTTCGCAGGACTTGCCGGCTGCAAACGCACCGCCGGCAAGGCTCAGCAAACCCAGGGCTACCATCAACTTTTTCATCGCTCGCACTCCTTGGTCGGATCGAATAGGGCAGGTATGGAAAAACATGATGCGCATACCATAGCGCATCGCCATTCCCTATGGCACTCCGCCAGCGTGCAAGTTCACCGCCCCTCAGCTGTTGGCAATCCGGAACCCGACCTTGATGGTCACCTGGAAGTGCGCGGCACGACCGTTTTCGATGTGTCCGCGGGTTTCCGTGACTTCGAACCACTCCAAGTGCTTGAGGCTTTTGCTGGCCTCGGCCAGGGCGTTATTGATGGCGTCTTCAATGCTGGTGGGAGACGAGCCGACCAGTTCGACTTTTTTGTACGTGTGATGATCACTCATGACGTTCTCCTTGGTTGGTCTTTAACAGCCTAGCAGCGAATTTTCGCCTTACGTGTGGCGCCGTTTGCGCTTTGAAGTTCAGATTTACTGCACTTTCAGAAACGACCGCAGTCCCAATTCACACACGCCACTCAACCACTGCAGGAGAGAGCCACCATGGCCAGCAATTCGTTACGTAAAGCCTCGTTGCAAAGCATGGAAGCGGAGATCGAGAGTCTGCTCAAGTCGTTGGAAAGCCTGAAGGACGATGCTTCGGACGAGTCGCGTAAGACCCTCAAATCGCTCAAGGCAAATGCTGAAAACGCGCTGAAACATTCTCGCCATCTGCTGAGCGATGCGTATGAAGAGGTCAAGGTGAAAACCCGTGAAACCGGAATCGCCACACGCGACTACGCGCAGGAACACCCCTGGACCACGGCTGGTGTCGCGGTCGGTGCGCTGGGTTTGCTGGCCGCTTACTTGCTGTGCAAACGCGGTGACTGACTCGGTTGGCTCAGCTCATGCCTGAGCCACTGGGCCAATTGCCCTGCGCGCCCGTCTGCGGCGCGCTTGGGCAGCCACAACGCCAGTCGCGCCGCCGTTTCATCGAAGCCCCACGGCGCGACCAGACGACCGGCGCGCACGTCCTCGGCCACCAGTGGCTCGGGCGCGATCGCCACGCCTAATCCCGCTACGGCGGCCTCCAGCAAATAGTACAGATGCTCGAATCCTTGCCCGAACTTCAGTGCCTGGGGTTCAAGGTGTTTTTGCCGTGCCCAGGTCGGCCAGGCCTGTGGGCGTGACGTGGTATGCAGCAATGGCTCGTCCAATAGCGCACTGGCCGGTGCGGCCTGCAAGCGGGCGAACCCGGCGTAGTGCGGGCTCATCACGGGGCCGATCCGCTCGCTCACCAGTTCGTACACCTGCATGTCCGCCGGCCAGGGCGGCTCGGCGAATACCAGCAAGGCGTCCAGCCCCGGGCGCCGGGGGTCCAGGTCGCCTTCGCCGGCGGACAAATGCAGGCGCAAATCCGGCAGGTCGGCGTTGAGCCTGCCCAGTCGGGGAATAAACCAGCGCGCCAGCAAGCTTCCCGAACAGCCCAGAACAAACGGGGCATCTGCCGTACTTTGCGTCAGTTCCGCGCAAACACCGCGCAATCGTTCGAACGCCTCGGCGCTGACATCCCGCAGGCGCAAGCCGGCATCTGTGAGTTTCAGGCCGCGCCCATCCTTGCTGAACAGGCTGACGCCCAGATGCTCTTCCAACACCTTCAATTGTCGGCTGACCGCACCGTGAGTGACGTGCAGCTGTTCAGCCGCCTGGCTTACGCTGTTCAGGCGGGCGGTGGCCTCGAAGGCGCGCAAAGCGTTGAGCGGGGGAAGGTCATGGCTCATGGGATATGTGAGTTTTCCTGACAGGTTGTGGCGATCTTATCGGTTTTCAGCGCGGCATGTCAGGGGTAGAGTGACCTCATTGTCTTTCTACGTATTCGTTTGGAGCGCCCGATGACCCAGTCTACGACCCCCTTCAACCTGCGCAGTGGCCCCGACGCCAACGGCCTGTTTGGTGCATTCGGTGGCCGCTATGTGGCCGAAACCCTTATGCCGTTGATCCTCGACCTGGCCCGCGAATACGAAGTGGCGAAGGAAGATCCGGCGTTCCTCGAAGAATTGGCCTACTTCCAGCGTGACTATGTCGGACGTCCGAGCCCGCTCTACTTCGCCGAGCGCCTGACCGAATACTGCGGCGGCGCCAAGATCTATCTCAAGCGTGAAGAGCTGAACCACACCGGCGCGCACAAGATCAACAACTGCATCGGCCAGATCCTGTTGGCGCGGCGCATGGGCAAGAAACGCATCATCGCCGAGACCGGTGCCGGCATGCACGGTGTGGCGACCGCCACTGTGGCTGCACGTTTCGGCCTGGATTGCGTGATCTACATGGGCACCACCGACATCGAGCGGCAGCAGGCCAACGTATTCCGCATGAAGCTGCTGGGCGCTGAAGTGATCCCGGTGGTCGCCGGTACCGGCACGCTGAAGGACGCAATGAACGAGGCCCTGCGTGACTGGGTCACCAACGTCGACAGCACGTTCTACCTGATCGGCACCGTGGCGGGCCCGCATCCGTACCCGGCCATGGTGCGCGACTTCCAGGCCGTGATCGGCAAGGAAACCCGCGAGCAGTTGCAAGCCCAGGAAGGTCGCCTGCCGGATAGCCTGGTGGCGTGCATCGGCGGCGGCTCCAACGCCATGGGCTTGTTCCACCCGTTCCTGGACGACAAGAGCGTCGAGATCATCGGCGTCGAGGCCGCGGGCTATGGCATCGAGACCGGTAAGCATGCGGCGAGTTTGAACGGCGGCGTGCCGGGTGTACTGCACGGCAACCGCACCTTCCTGTTGCAGGACGACGACGGTCAGATCATCGACGCCCATTCGATTTCCGCGGGTCTCGACTACCCCGGTATCGGCCCGGAACATGCCTGGTTGCATGACATTGGTCGCGTCCAATACACCTCGGTCACTGACGCCGAAGCCTTGGAAGCCTTTCACAAATGCTGTCGCCTGGAAGGGATCATTCCTGCACTGGAAAGTGCCCATGCCCTGGCGGAAGTGTTCAAACGCGCACCCAACCTGCCGAAAGATCACCTGATGGTGGTCAATCTGTCCGGCCGTGGCGACAAAGACATGCAAACCGTGATGCACCACATGGAACAGTCCCAGCAGGAGAAACACTGATGAGCCGCCTGCAAACCCGTTTTGCCGAACTCAAGGAACAGAACCGCGCCGCCCTGGTGACTTTCGTCACGGCTGGCGATCCGGACTACGATACCTCGTTGGCGATTCTCAAAGGCCTGCCGGCTGCCGGTGCCGACGTGATCGAGTTGGGCATGCCGTTCACCGACCCGATGGCCGACGGCCCGGCGATCCAGTTGGCGAACATCCGCGCCCTGGGGGCCCAGCAGAACCTGGCGAAAACCCTGCAAATGGTTCGTGAGTTCCGTAAGGACAATACCGATACACCACTGGTGCTGATGGGTTACTTCAACCCGATCCACCGCTATGGCGTGCAGCGTTTCATTGGTGAGGCGCTGGACTCTGGTGTGGATGGCCTGATCGTTGTGGACATGCCGCCCGAGCACAACAGTGAACTGTGCGAACCGGCCCAGGCTGCCGGCCTGGACTTCATCCGCCTGACCACTCCCACCACCGACGACGTGCGTTTGCCGACTGTGCTCAACGGCAGTTCGGGTTTCGTGTATTACGTCTCGGTGGCGGGCGTGACCGGTGCCGGCGCCGCGACGCTGGAGCATGTGGAAGAAGCTGTTGCGCGCTTGCGTCGCCATACCGATCTGCCGATCAGCATTGGTTTCGGTATTCGTACGCCGGAGCAGGCTGCGTCCATCGCGCGATTGGCTGATGGGGTGGTGGTGGGCTCGGCGCTGATCGACCATATCGCCAAGGCCGAAACGTCGGAACAGGCGATTGATGGCGTGTTGAGTTTGTGTGCTGCCCTGGCTGATGGGGTGCGCAAGGCGCGTGTCAGCTGATTGTCGATTCGACTCGCAGCCACGAAAAAAAAGGGGGGCGGAACTTGGTTCCGAACCCCTTTTTGTTGCTCATGAAATGCTCGAAGAACGGCTCCAGGAGCTATGGCCGCATAGGTCAGGGGACCATCAAGGCAACTCCAATCCTCCGCCGGCCTTGTGCAGCTTGCGCAAATGCTCGCCGATCTCTTTCACATTAGCCTCGCTCGCGGCAATTTCAGCAGCGCGGCTCGGCTCAAGCAAAGCCCTGACTTCCTTGTCCAGATCGCCTGTCAGTGTTTGCAGCTGTTTCTGACGCAGGCTGCTTTCCGACTCCAGTCGTTGCCACTCGCTGGGTTGTGGCAACCCATAGCCGCTGCTACCCAACAACTCGGCGGGACGGCTCAGGAAGCCGCTGTTGGCAAGGATCTGCTGTAGCGTCGCGTTAGCCCTTTCCATACCGCCATTCTGCAATTCACGGGCTCCAAGGTAACGCTGCTTGACTTCGTCCTGTGCCAACAACAGTTGCCGCCGATAACTGGCCTGTTCCAGCAGCAACAACGCCGCGCTGGTGCGCAGGTCGGCCTGTTCGAACCAGACGCGGCGTTCAGCGGCGTCCAGGGCCAGCCAGTCTTCCACCGTTTGCTGCTTGATTGGCAGATACTTCTTCAGCACCTCGAACATCGCCTGGTACCGCTCGCGGAAGGAGTCGAAGCGGTAGCCCAGGCGCAAGGCTTCCTTGGGATCATCCAGCACGCTGGTGTCCGCCAGGCCCCGGCCCTTGAGCACTTCCAGCAGGCCGTTGGGCATGATGCTGTCCAGGCCCTTGAGCTGCTCGTTATTGCTGCCGCTGCGCAGCAGTTTCAAGCTTTCCACGGCGCAGTTGTTGGACAGGAAGTAATAGTTGCCGTCGTAGCTCCAATGCATTTCGGCAGCGTGTTCGACCGTTTCTTCGATCTCGGTGCGCGACAGGTTCAGCGGCACCGATGCCAGGCTGCGCAGTTCGGTCTTGGTGTATTCATCGATCACCTGGGCCAACGGCAATACGAACAGGCGCGATGGGTATTTGCCGACCAGTCCATCCCAACTCGACAACTGCACATCGCCCACGAAAGCGCGGTATGACAGCACCAGGTGTTGGTCCAGATCCAGTCGACAGTCCGGACCCCGTGGGCGCCCCGGTGCGCAGATCACCAGCCGGAGCATGCTGTGGCCCCAGCGGCTCACCCAGTTCTGATTGGCTTCGGCCAGCAGGTAATCAATGGCATAGACTCGCTCTGGATCGACCTTGCCCAGTGGTGTCTTGGCGAAGTCGTTTCCGGCGTTGAGGAAGGCAAATGATTTGGCGCAGGTATCCTTGGCGGCGGGTGCCCAACCGAAGTGCTCCTGATAATAGCGATACAGGGCGGGGCGGCGGCAAGCATAGCTGGGGTCAAGGAGAAAGTACTCCATGTTGACCGCGACGAATTCCTTGGGGCTGCTCGTTTCGTAGAGGTCCGGGCTGCGGGCGACCTGGCGGTTGTGTTGTTCCCGTTCACCACGACGGCCAACGTATTGCGGCCAGCCGGCGAGGTCCAGCAAGCGCGGATCATCGCTGAGGGTGAAACGGCGGTCGTTCTGGCCCCGGCACTCATCCGGCAGGCCGATGAGCCCGGCACTGCTGTTACGCCGCGTACAGCGCTGGATCAGCGCGCGCTCGGCGTCTGGCCATAGGCGCGAGCGGTCATAAATGTGAGTCAGTTCGTGCAGGACCGTGGCGAGCATTTCCCGTCGCACGGTGCCGTGGGGGCGATGGGTTTTCTGCGTCGCGGCGCTGCCGTCGACAAGGCCGTCGAGCAGGTTGCTATTGAGGTCCAGCTGCGACACCAACGAGGCCTGACCGTAAGCGTTGGTGGGCATCTGGTCAGTCCAGCCGACATCGATGCGTCGGTCCAGGCGCTCGATGAAGCGCGGCGGCAACGCCTGCATGGCTTCATCGAGCAGCGCCTGGCTGGCCTGCTGTTGAGCCGGGCTCAGTCCGTTGGCGTTGAGGTGCAGTTGCAAGCCGGCCTGGGCCATGCTGCCCGTGAGCAGCAAGACCCCGGCCGCCAGCCAGGCGGCGAACCGCCTCACAATGCGAGGATGGCTTCGGCGAGAACCTGGTCACTGGCGTCGCGGGCTTCCGGCACGCGGGTGCGCAAGGTGTCGAAGGCGGCCTCGAGATGAGCACCACGAATTTCACCATTGCTGGCGACAAAACTGGCCGCATCGTCATGGGCTTCGCGGACGATTTTCGAATCACGGATGGAAGTGGTGGTATCGGAAGTGAAATCAATCGTGCGCTGGGAAGCGCGGACGATGATGTTACTGGTGGCTACCAGGGTATGTGCCTGGGCCACATCGGCCAATACCAGCAGGCCTAGGGCGGCAGCAATCAGCGGGCTACGCATGGAACGACTCCGGAAAAATAAGGATAACTATTGGACGAGAATTGCCTGTGCCAGTTCAAGGTCGCTGACGTGAAGTTTTGGCTGGGTCCGGCGCAGGTAATCCAGGGCCGATTCCAGCTGTGCACCTCGCAACTGCCCGTCGCTGGCGATGAACGCCGCAGCGTCATCGTGTGCGGCAACGATCAGTTTATGGTCGAAGGGCGCGGAGGTCACCATGCTGGTGGCATAGCCGCTGACCACCACTTGCTGGGTGGACACATCGAAAGCATGGGCCGGAACAGACCAGCAGAACACTGCGAAGAAAGACGCGATGAACAGATCTGAGTAAAAACGCATGGGACTCGACGGTTGATGGCGAGCTTGAAGGCTAGCGCAAACCTGCGGGCCAGAGCCAGCGCTGAAACATCGGAACACCATTTGGTGCCCGATGTTTCATGTTGCATCAGATCACCAGGATGGCTTGGGCCAGCTGCGCATCGGTGGCGTTGAGCTGTGGTGCCTGCTGGCGGATGTAATCCAGGGCGCTTTCCAGTTTCACGCCACGGATGGCACCTTCGCTGGCCACGAAGCTGGCGGCGTCATCGCGGGCGGCTTGAACGATCTTGTTGTCCCGCAGTGACGAAGTTGCATCGGAAGTCACATCAGACGTGGCCTTGAGTGCGCCAACGATGGAGTCAGTGGTGACGATAAAGCTGCTGGCGTTGGAGTGGGTGGCTACGGCCAACAGGGCAACTGCGCTGAGCAGGCGAAGACGAATCATGATGAAACTCCTTGGATAATGAGGTAATGCCGGTGCGTGTAGCTGGAAGAGCAGACGCATGCTCGACTCGCTTCGCCACGTTCGCATCGATATTAGGACAGAACGCAGTGGCTGACAGCCCTTTGCGACCGTCACTGGCAGCATGATGCTCGCATTAGGCGCTATGGCTCAAGAAAACTGTACTGGTATTGAGTTAGACGTTTTAAAACTGTTATGCCTCTCCAGTTTTCCCGAAAAATCGGCCTCGGAAACGACAAGACCCGTCGCGGTTTCCCGCGACGGGTCTTGTTTGTTCAATTCGGTGCTGGCGGTGGACCCGGTGGGTCAGGGCCAGCGACGCTGAGTTAGCGCCAGAACGGCTTGCTCAGCTCTTCGTAGCGTTGTGCTTCGCTGATACCGGCGTCAGCCAGCAGGCGCGAATCCAGACGAGCCAGTTGGTGACGGCTGGCAATGCGGCGCTGCCACAACATCAGGTTGGCAATAACGCGAAGAGGCAAGGAAGCCTGGTTTTTTTCAGCTTTGTCTTCGAAAAACAGCTCGGAACTGAGTGTACGTTCCATGGTTGACATCCTTCCGCTTGTGGCGGGATTAGGTAGTGGTTTACTGGTGCCCATGATCCTCTCGTTTGGCCAGTCTCTCTAGATACAGTTCACCTGTATTGTGAGGGACCAGTTAACTGTTAAAGAGCGGTGTACTGGTCGATATTGAGGCAACTGTACCTATCTGCTCAATATTGGTGCGTTTTTCATCGTTTCCGGAGGTTTTGTGGGAAAAGACTGTAAGGAAACACCGGTACAGCAGTACAGTTTTTGTAAGATTGGGCTCGGATGATGAGCTTCAGTCAAAACTGTATTTGCGATAGCGGTGTTCCAGCTGTATCAGACTGCCAACATCCGCCCGGTTTCTTCGAGGTTCAGGTGCCAACTTAGTGCATCGCGCAGGATATGCGGGGTATGCCCACCCAAGGCGCATGCAGCTTGGAAGTATTCATTCAGCGCTTGGCGGTAGGATGGATGCACGCAGTTGTCGATGATTACTCGCGCCCGCTCCCTTGGCGCCAGGCCACGCAGGTCGGCCAGGCCGATTTCGGTCACGAGGATGTCGACATCATGCTCGGTATGGTCCACATGGCTCACCATCGGCACGACACTGGAAATGGCACCGCCCTTGGCAATCGACTTGGTAACGAAAATCGCCAAGTGGGCATTGCGGGCGAAATCCCCCGAGCCGCCAATGCCATTCATCATCCGAGTGCCACAGATATGCGTGGAATTGACGTTGCCGTATATGTCGAACTCCAGCGCGGTGTTGATACCGATGATGCCGAGGCGGCGTACGACCTCGGGATGGTTGGAGATTTCCTGCGGGCGCAGGACCAATTTGTCCTTGTACCTTTCCAGGTTGCCGAACACATCGGCGTTGCGTCGACTCGACAGCGTGATAGAGCTGCCGGAGGCGAAGCTCAGCTTGCCGGCGTCGATCAAGTCAAATGTCGAGTCCTGCAGGACCTCGGAATACATGGTCAGGTCTTCGAACGGGGAATCGATCAGCCCGCACATCACGGCGTTGGCGATGTTGCCAATCCCCGCCTGCAACGGCCCGAGCTTATTGGTCATGCGTCCGGCTGAAACTTCCTGCTTGAAGAAATCGATCAGGTGATCGGCGATGGCCTGGGTGTCGCTGTCCGGTGGCGCGACGGTCGAAGGCGAGTCTCCTTGGTGGGTGATGACAATGGCAGCAATTTTTTCCGGCGGGATCGGGATAGCGGGGCTGCCAATACGATCGTCGACTTTCACCAGCGGGATCGGAGTGCGGGTTGGGCGATAGGTCGGAATATAAATGTCGTGCAGCCCTTCCAGATTCGGGTTGTGGGCCAGGTTGATCTCGATGATCACTTGCCGGGCGAAAATGGCGAAGCTGGCCGAGTTACCCACCGATGTGGTCGGTACAATATGCCCTTGCTCGGTAATGGCCACCGCTTCGATCACGGCAATATCGGGCAGCTTGAGCTGGCCATTGCGCAGTTGTTCGACGGTTTCCGAGAGGTGCTGGTCGATGAACATCACCTCGCCTGCGTTGATCGCCTTGCGCAACGTGCTGTCGACCTGAAACGGCATGCGTCGTGCCAGCACACCGGCTTCGGTGAGCTCCTTGTCGAGGTCGTTGCCCAGGCTTGCTCCGGTCATCAGGCTGATTTTCAGCGGGGTGAGCTTGGCGCGTTCAGCCAGGGCGTGGGGTACGGCTTTCGCTTCTCCGGCGCGGGTAAAGCCGCTCATGCCGACGGTCATGCCGTCCTGAATCAACAAGGCTGCTTCGGCAGCGCTCATCACTTTATTCAACAAAGAGGGCAAGCGAATGCGGTCACGGTACATGGAGGATTATCTCGGGCTGGAAGCAAGATGCGCAGTCTAGTGAATTCGCGCTGTGCCCGACCCGCTACAAAGGTCGCATTTAAGGCCTCTATTACGGGCGTTTCAGGCAAAACATTATTACCGGATCGGTAACGTTCGGCCTTGATACAAATCAAAACGCCCCGACAAGTCGGGGCGTTAGTAGTGAAGCAGCGAGCGTTATTCCACCGCTTTGACCATGTCCTCGATGACCTTCTTGGCGTCACCGAACACCATCATGGTTTTGTCCAGATAGAACAGCTCGTTGTCCAGGCCGGCATAACCACTGGCCATCGAGCGCTTGTTGACGATGATGGTCTTGGCCTTGAACGCTTCGAGGATCGGCATGCCGGCAATCGGCGACTTCGGATCGTTCTTCGCCGCCGGGTTGACCACGTCGTTGGCGCCGAGCACCAGCACCACGTCGGCCTGGCCGAACTCGGAGTTGATGTCTTCCATCTCGAACACCTGGTCGTAAGGCACTTCAGCCTCGGCCAACAGGACGTTCATATGCCCAGGCATACGACCGGCCACTGGGTGGATCGCGTATTTGACGGTCACGCCGTGGTGGGTCAGCTTCTCGGTCAGCTCTTTCAGCGCGTGCTGCGCCCGCGCTACCGCCAGGCCGTAGCCCGGCACGATAATCACTGTGTCGGCGTTGGTCAGCAGGAAGGTC
Organism: Pseudomonas sp. St290; assembly: GCF_018325805.1. Taxonomy (NCBI): domain Bacteria; kingdom Pseudomonadati; phylum Pseudomonadota; class Gammaproteobacteria; order Pseudomonadales; family Pseudomonadaceae; genus Pseudomonas; species Pseudomonas sp. St290. The sequence goes on from NZ_AP014703.1 coordinate 202,101, forward strand.
GCGTCGTCAGCCGAACCGGATTTCACCGGGCGGGCTTCTTTGGAGCCTGCTGGGCCAGCCGCATCCGCCGTGTTGCCGAAACCGCCGAGCAGCACGTTGAAGAACGAACGGTTCATCGCCTTGCACATGATGTACGAGAGGATCGCACCGCTCGAACCCACCAGCGAACCGGCAATGATCAGCATCGAGTTGTTCAGCGAGAAGCCGATACCCGCTGCGGCCCAACCGGAATAACTGTTGAGCATCGAGACCACTACCGGCATGTCCGCACCGCCGATCGGGATGATGATCAGCACGCCCAATACAAAGGCCAGGGCCAGCATCAGGGCGAATGCGCCGAGATTGCCGGTGAGCATGAAGGTCAGGCCCAGGCCTAGCGTTGCCAGGCCCAGGATCAGGTTGAGCTTGTGCTGGCCGCCAAACTGTACCGGTGCGCCCTGGAACAGGCGGAACTTGTACTTGCCCGAGAGTTTGCCGAAAGCGATCACCGAACCGGAGAAGGTAATTGCACCGATGGCTGCACCGAGGAACAGCTCCAGGCGGTTACCGGCCGGAATCGAATCGCCCAATTGCTTGACGATGCCCAGCGATTGCGGCTCGACGACCGCCGCGATGGCAATGAACACCGCCGCCAGGCCGATCATGCTGTGCATGAACGCCACCAGCTCCGGCATCTTGGTCATCTCGACGCGCTTGGCCATGATCGAACCGGCGGTGCCGCCAATCAGCAGACCGACGATGACATAGCCAATGCCGGCAGTGGCCAGCTCAGCTCCCAGCTTATAAATGAGGCCCACGGTGGTAAGCACCGCCAACGCCATGCCGAGCATGCCGAACAGGTTGCCACGTCGCGAGGTGGTGGGATGCGACAGGCCTTTGAGGGCCTGGATGAAACAGATCGACGCGATCAGGTAGAGCGTCGTTACCAGGTTCATGCTCATTACTTGGGCGCCTCTTCTTTTACGGCTTTCGGGGCTTTTTTCTTGAACATCTCAAGCATGCGGCGTGTTACCAGGAAGCCACCGAATACGTTCACCGCAGCCAGGGCTACGGCGAGAGTGCCCATGGTCTTGCCCAGCGGCGTCACGGTCAGCGCGGCGGCAAGCATGGCGCCGACGATCACGATCGCCGAAATGGCATTGGTTACCGCCATCAACGGTGTGTGCAGCGCAGGCGTTACGTTCCAGACCACGTGGTAACCGACATAAATCGCCAGCACGAAGATGATCAGGTTGTAGATACCGGGGGAGATAAGCTCTTCCATTGTCTGAATCCCTGCTTAGGCGTTTTTGCGGATGACTTGGCCGTCGCGGCACATCAGGCACGCGGCGACGATGTCGTCTTCCAGGTTCACGTCGAACTGACCTTCCTTGGTGAAGACCAGCTTCAGGAAGTCCAGCAGGTTACGGGCGTACAGCGCCGAAGCATCGGCCGCGACTTCACCGGCCAGGTTGGTCGGGCCGACGATGGTGACGCCGTTCTCGACAACCACCTGATCGGCCACGGTCAACGGGCAGTTGCCGCCCTGGGCTGCCGCGAGGTCGATGACCACCGAGCCAGGTTTCATCTGCGCGACGGTTTCGGCGCTCAGCAAGGTCGGTGCCTTGCGGCCCGGAATCAAGGCGGTGGTGATGACGATGTCAGCCTGCTTGGCGCGCTCGTGCACGGCTTGGGCCTGGCGCTGCATCCAGCTGGCAGGCATGGGCCGGGCGTAACCGCCGACGCCGACGGCGCATTCACGCTCTTCGTCGGTTTCGTAAGGTACGTCGACGAACTTGGCGCCGAGGGATTCGATTTGTTCCTTGACCGCCGGACGCACATCCGAAGCCTCGATCACAGCGCCCAGGCGCTTGGCCGTGGCAATCGCCTGCAGCCCGGCCACACCGGCCCCGAGAATCAGCACGCGCGCCGCTTTCACGGTACCTGCGGCGGTCATCAGCATCGGCATGAAGCGCGGGTAGTAGTGGGCGGCCAGCAGCACGGCCTTGTAGCCGGCAATGTTCGCTTGAGACGACAGCACATCCAGGCTCTGGGCACGGGAGGTCCGTGGCGCGGCCTCGAGGGCGAAAGCGGTAATGCCGCGTTCGGCCAGCTTGGAGATGGTTTCGTTGTTGAACGGATTGAGCATGCCCACCAGAACGGTGCCGCTCTTTATCAGCGTCAGTTCGCTGTCGCTGGGGGCGACCACCTTGAGGATCAGTTCGGCCCCGAATGCATCACTGGCACTGCCAATGGTTGCGCCCGCTGCCTCATAGGCACTGTCGATAACGCTGGCCTTGATGCCGGCGCCGCTTTGAACAGTGACCTTATGGCCTTGGCCGATGAGCTTCTTGATGGTTTCCGGGGTAGCAGCAACCCGTGTTTCACCCGTTTGGGTTTCGAGGGGAACACCAATGTGCACGTCAAATCTCCTGCGTGATCTTATTGAGTAAACCCAGGCACTTCGGATGGTGCGGCTGGGGCGGCCGATCAGCACGATCCCGCCAAACCAGGCGGGGCGCGGCATTTTGCAGGCGAAAATTCAGCCCTTCAAGGGATTATGACGGGTGACGGAAAATTAACTACAAGTCACCCTGTGACCGAATGTCGCAATTATCGATCGGCATCCCTTGTAGGCCGTGCTTTCCAAGGATTCAGGTTCAAATTGACAATTTTTCCCATCGGCCAGATGAATAAGGCCTGATGCGTTGCGTGATATGGCTCAAAGCCATGTATTTAAACGCTTTGGAGACTACTTCAGGGGCTGCGTAACAGATTGACTGGATGCGACATAAACTTATATCTGTAGCGACTTATGTTAGTTGACTACCTAATCATGTTTTACTTTTTTCTTTATTAATCAATGTGATAGTTGCTTGCCTGTTTCACGAGCCAATCACGAAAAGCACGAAGAGAGGCAGATTCGGCCTTTCGTTCCGGAATCATCAGGTAGTAAGCCTTGATGCTCGACAGCGCGTTGGGGTTGGCAACGACCAATCGTTTCTCTGCCAACTCGCGCTGAATCAAAAAGGGCGGAATCAGCGCAATGCCCATGTCGTGCATGGCCGCTTGGGCAAGCATGGAGAATAGTTCATAACGCGGGCCTGTCAGGTCTCGCGCAATATTCAGGTTCTGGGCGTTGAACCACTGGCGCCACGCATACGGGCGAGTGGTCTGCTGGAGCAAGGGCAGCTCGGCGATGGCCTGCGGCGTCAGGCTCTTCTGGTCACCCAGTAGGGTGGGGCTGCATACCGGCATCGGATTTTCGCCCATCAGCTTGTGGGATTCGGTGCCGGACCAGTCCGCATCACCAAAATAGATGGCGGCATCAAACTCTGTGTCCGCAAAGAGAAAAGGACGTGTGCGGTTGGTCAGGTTGACGGTGACTTCCGGATGCTGATGCTGGAAATCCTTGAGACGGGGCAGTAGCCATTGAGTGCCGAAGGTCGGAACCACGGCCAGCTCGATCACGTTCGCACCGGTGTGCCCCATCACTGAAAGAGCATCGCGCTCGACGGCATCCAGTTGGGTGGCAACTCGACGACTGTAGGAAATGCCTGCTTCAGTCAGCTTGACGCCTCGGCGTGAGCGTCGGAAAAGCTCCACGCTGAGGAAGTCCTCCAGGCTGGCGATCTGTCGGCAGATTGCGCCCTGCGTAAGAGAAAGCTCTTGCGCCGCCTTGGTGAAGCTTTCATGGCGCGCAGCGGCCTCGAAACTGACCAGGGCGGTGGTGCTGGGAATTTTACGGCGCATGTACGCAAGCCTCACTCAATATCGGCATAAACGGGGTTTATGGCGTTTACGAAGTGAGAAATTAGCACAACATAGTGCGTAATCCTCGTTTGCCCTTGTAGGAAAGCGCGCCTAGGATCAATCCACGATTTTCATTTAATTGGCGAGGACTCTTTCATGGCCGGTAAAGCGAGCTTCAACTGGATCGATCCATTGTTGCTGGATCAGCAGCTCACCGAAGAAGAACGCATGATCCGCGACACTGCCGAGCAATTCGCTCAGCAGAAGCTTGCGCCGCGGGTGCTGGAAGCGTTCCGTCATGAGAAAACCGACCCGGCGATTTTTCGCGAGATGGGTGAAGTAGGCCTGCTGGGGGCAACCATTCCTGAGCAGTACGGCGGCAGTGGACTGAACTACGTCAGCTATGGCCTGATCGCTCGCGAGGTAGAGCGCGTCGATTCCGGTTATCGCTCGATGATGAGTGTGCAGTCCTCGCTGGTGATGGTGCCGATCAATGAATTCGGTACCGAGGCGCAAAAACAGAAGTATCTGCCGAAACTGGCGTCGGGTGAGTGGATCGGCTGCTTTGGTCTGACCGAGCCGAACCATGGTTCCGACCCGGGCGCGATGATTACTCGTGCGCGCAAGGTGGAAGGTGGCTACAGCCTGACGGGTAGCAAAATGTGGATCACCAACAGTCCGATCGCAGACGTCTTTGTTGTCTGGGGCAAGGACGACGCCGGCGATATCCGCGGCTTCGTTCTCGAAAAGGGCTGGAAGGGCCTGAGTGCGCCGGCTATTCATGGCAAGGTTGGGCTGCGCGCTTCGATCACTGGTGAAATCGTCATGGATAACGTATTCGTGCCGGAAGAGAACATTTTCCCCGATGTCCGTGGCCTGAAAGGTCCGTTTACTTGTCTGAATTCGGCGCGCTACGGCATCTCCTGGGGCGCCTTGGGGGCGGCTGAATTCTGCTGGCATACCGCTCGCCAGTACACGCTGGACCGCCAGCAGTTTGGTCGCCCGTTGGCTGCGAATCAGTTGATCCAGAAGAAGCTGGCCGACATGCAGACCGAAATCACGCTGGCCCTGCAGGGATGCCTGCGTCTGGGGCGTATGAAAGATGAAGGCACTGCGGCGGTCGAGATCACTTCGATCATGAAGCGCAACTCCTGCGGCAAGTCCTTGGATATTGCTCGTATGGCGCGGGACATGTTGGGCGGCAACGGTATCTCCGATGAGTTCGGCATCGCTCGTCATCTCGTGAACCTGGAGGTCGTAAACACCTACGAAGGCACGCACGACGTTCATGCGTTGATCCTGGGGCGTGCGCAAACCGGTATCCAGGCGTTCTATTAATAGGAGAACGCTCATGGGCGCGCTTTCGCATCTGCGGGTATTGGATTTATCGAGGGTCTTGGCTGGGCCGTGGGCCGGACAGATCCTGGCGGACCTGGGGGCGGATGTCATCAAGGTCGAGCGTCCCGGCAATGGCGACGACACACGTGCCTGGGGGCCGCCCTTCCTGAAGGATTCCCGAGGCGAGAACACGACCGAGGCTGCTTATTATCTGTCGGCCAATCGCAACAAGCAGTCGGTGACCATCGACTTCACGCGCCCGGAGGGGCAGCGGCTGGTGCGAGAGCTGGCGGCCAAGTCCGATATCCTGATCGAAAACTTCAAGGTGGGCGGGCTGGCGGCTTATGGTCTGGACTATGAGTCGCTGAAGGCGATCAATCCGCAATTGATCTATTGCTCGATAACCGGGTTTGGCCAGACCGGCCCTTACGCCAAGCGCGCCGGGTATGACTTCATGATTCAGGGGCTGGGGGGCTTGATGAGCCTGACTGGCCGCCCTGAGGGTGATGAGGGTGCGGGGCCGGTGAAGGTAGGGGTTGCGCTGACGGATATCCTCACGGGGCTGTATTCGACTGCTGCTATTTTGGCGGCGCTGGCTCATCGTGATCATGCCGGCGGCGGGCAGCACATCGATATGGCCTTGCTGGATGTTCAAGTGGCTTGCCTGGCCAATCAGGCGATGAATTACCTGACTACGGGCAACGCGCCGAAGCGACTGGGCAATGCTCATCCGAACATCGTGCCTTATCAGGATTTTCCTACGGCCGATGGCGATTTTATCCTTACGGTAGGTAATGACGGCCAGTTCCGAAAATTCGCTGAGGTGGCTGGTCAGCCGCAGTGGGCTGATGATCCGCGTTTTGTCACAAACAAGCTGCGGGTGGCGAATCGGGCGGTGTTGATTCCGTTGATTCGCCAGGCGACGGTGTTCAAGACCACTGCCGAATGGGTGGCTCAGTTGGAACAGGCGGGTGTGCCGTGCGGGCCAATCAACGACCTTGCCCAGGTATTTGCCGATCCTCAGGTGCAGGCGCGTGGATTGGCAATGGAGTTGCCTCACCTTCTAGCTGGTCGCGTGCCGCAGGTGGCTAGTCCGATTCGACTGTCCGAGACACCGGTGGAATATCGCAATGCGCCCCCTTTATTAGGGGAGCATACGCTGGAGGTACTGCAGCGAGTCTTGGGGCTGGACGAAGCGGCGGTGGCGGCGTTCAAAGAGGCGGGAGTGCTTTGAGTCTTCTCTTCTATATAGGAGGAGGTTTTAAAGGAAGAAAGCAGCGGGTTGGCCGGTGCTGCGCAACTTATTGATAGAAAAGCGAAATTAATGGTTGACGGCAAATTCTGGACGTCTATAATTCGCCCCACTTCCGGCGCAGTCGAAACGGAAAACTCCTTAAGATTCAATGAGTTAAGTAGATTTCGAAGGGGTCGGGCTTCAGTTCATCGAAGCCAGGAAGTGGCTGATAAGGCAGTGTGGGTTTGGTCTTTTCAGCGGTTCGATCTTCTCGGTCGAAAGCGGTGAAAAAGAGGTGTTGACAGCAGCGAGTAACGCTGTAGAATTCGCCTCCCGCTAACGAGAGATCGGAAGCGCAAGTGGTTGAAGTTGAAAAGGAAACTTTGAAAACTTCTGAAAATAACCGCTTGACAGATACATCGGGCGCTGTAGAATGCGCGCCTCGGTTGAGACGAAAGCTCTTAACCAACCGCTCTTTAACAACTGAATCAAGCAATTCGTGTGGGTGCTTGTGGAGTCAGACTGCTAGTCAACAGATTATCAGCATCACAAGTTACTCCGCGAGAAATCAAAGATGTAACCAACGATTGCTGAGCCAAGTTTAGGGTTTTCTCAAAACCCAAAGATGTTTGAACTGAAGAGTTTGATCATGGCTCAGATTGAACGCTGGCGGCAGGCCTAACACATGCAAGTCGAGCGGTAGAGAGGTGCTTGCACCTCTTGAGAGCGGCGGACGGGTGAGTAATGCCTAGGAATCTGCCTGGTAGTGGGGGATAACGCTCGGAAACGGACGCTAATACCGCATACGTCCTACGGGAGAAAGCAGGGGACCTTCGGGCCTTGCGCTATCAGATGAGCCTAGGTCGGATTAGCTAGTTGGTGAGGTAATGGCTCACCAAGGCGACGATCCGTAACTGGTCTGAGAGGATGATCAGTCACACTGGAACTGAGACACGGTCCAGACTCCTACGGGAGGCAGCAGTGGGGAATATTGGACAATGGGCGAAAGCCTGATCCAGCCATGCCGCGTGTGTGAAGAAGGTCTTCGGATTGTAAAGCACTTTAAGTTGGGAGGAAGGGCATTAACCTAATACGTTAGTGTTTTGACGTTACCGACAGAATAAGCACCGGCTAACTCTGTGCCAGCAGCCGCGGTAATACAGAGGGTGCAAGCGTTAATCGGAATTACTGGGCGTAAAGCGCGCGTAGGTGGTTCGTTAAGTTGGATGTGAAAGCCCCGGGCTCAACCTGGGAACTGCATTCAAAACTGTCGAGCTAGAGTATGGTAGAGGGTGGTGGAATTTCCTGTGTAGCGGTGAAATGCGTAGATATAGGAAGGAACACCAGTGGCGAAGGCGACCACCTGGACTGATACTGACACTGAGGTGCGAAAGCGTGGGGAGCAAACAGGATTAGATACCCTGGTAGTCCACGCCGTAAACGATGTCAACTAGCCGTTGGGAGCCTTGAGCTCTTAGTGGCGCAGCTAACGCATTAAGTTGACCGCCTGGGGAGTACGGCCGCAAGGTTAAAACTCAAATGAATTGACGGGGGCCCGCACAAGCGGTGGAGCATGTGGTTTAATTCGAAGCAACGCGAAGAACCTTACCAGGCCTTGACATCCAATGAACTTTCCAGAGATGGATTGGTGCCTTCGGGAACATTGAGACAGGTGCTGCATGGCTGTCGTCAGCTCGTGTCGTGAGATGTTGGGTTAAGTCCCGTAACGAGCGCAACCCTTGTCCTTAGTTACCAGCACGTTATGGTGGGCACTCTAAGGAGACTGCCGGTGACAAACCGGAGGAAGGTGGGGATGACGTCAAGTCATCATGGCCCTTACGGCCTGGGCTACACACGTGCTACAATGGTCGGTACAGAGGGTTGCCAAGCCGCGAGGTGGAGCTAATCCCACAAAACCGATCGTAGTCCGGATCGCAGTCTGCAACTCGACTGCGTGAAGTCGGAATCGCTAGTAATCGCGAATCAGAATGTCGCGGTGAATACGTTCCCGGGCCTTGTACACACCGCCCGTCACACCATGGGAGTGGGTTGCACCAGAAGTAGCTAGTCTAACCTTCGGGGGGACGGTTACCACGGTGTGATTCATGACTGGGGTGAAGTCGTAACAAGGTAGCCGTAGGGGAACCTGCGGCTGGATCACCTCCTTAATCGACGACCGCAGCTGCTCCATGAGCTCCCACACGAATTGCTTGATTCATTGAAGAAGACGAAAGAAGCAGCCCGAAATTGGGTCTGTAGCTCAGTTGGTTAGAGCGCACCCCTGATAAGGGTGAGGTCGGCAGTTCGAATCTGCCCAGACCCACCAATTTTGTGTGGGAAACGCCTGTAGAAATACGGGGCCATAGCTCAGCTGGGAGAGCGCCTGCCTTGCACGCAGGAGGTCAGCGGTTCGATCCCGCTTGGCTCCACCACTACTGCTTCGATTGTATAAAGCTTAGAAATGAGCATTCCATCGGTTCGATGGTGAATGTTGATTTCTAGTCTTTGACTAGTTCGTTCTTTAAAAATTTGGGTATGTGATAGAAAGATAGACTGAACGTTACTTTCACTGGTAACGGCTCAGGCTAAGGTAAAATTTGTGAGTTGCTCTCATGAGCAAGATCGAATTTTCGGCGAATGTCGTCTTCACAGTATAACCAGATTGCTTGGGGTTATATGGTCAAGTGAAGAAGCGCATACGGTGGATGCCTTGGCAGTCAGAGGCGATGAAAGACGTGGTAGCCTGCGAAAAGCTTCGGGGAGTCGGCAAACAGACTTTGATCCGGAGATGTCTGAATGGGGGAACCCAGCCATCATAAGATGGTTATCTTGTACTGAATACATAGGTGCAAGAAGCGAACCAGGGGAACTGAAACATCTAAGTACCCTGAGGAAAAGAAATCAACCGAGATTCCCTTAGTAGTGGCGAGCGAACGGGGACTAGCCCTTAAGCTTCTTTGATTTTAGCGGAACGCTCTGGAAAGTGCGGCCATAGTGGGTGATAGCCCTGTACGCGAAAGGATCTTAGAAGTGAAATCGAGTAGGACGGAGCACGAGAAACTTTGTCTGAATATGGGGGGACCATCCTCCAAGGCTAAATACTACTGACTGACCGATAGTGAACTAGTACCGTGAGGGAAAGGCGAAAAGAACCCCGGAGAGGGGAGTGAAATAGATCCTGAAACCGTATGCGTACAAGCAGTGGGAGCCCACTTTGTTGGGTGACTGCGTACCTTTTGTATAATGGGTCAGCGACTTATTTTCAGTGGCGAGCTTAACCGAATAGGGGAGGCGTAGCGAAAGCGAGTCTTAATAGGGCGTCTAGTCGCTGGGAATAGACCCGAAACCGGGCGATCTATCCATGGGCAGGTTGAAGGTTAGGTAACACTGACTGGAGGACCGAACCGACTACCGTTGAAAAGTTAGCGGATGACCTGTGGATCGGAGTGAAAGGCTAATCAAGCTCGGAGATAGCTGGTTCTCCTCGAAAGCTATTTAGGTAGCGCCTCATGTATCACTGTAGGGGGTAGAGCACTGTTTCGGCTAGGGGGTCATCCCGACTTACCAAACCGATGCAAACTCCGAATACCTACAAGTGCCGAGCATGGGAGACACACGGCGGGTGCTAACGTCCGTCGTGAAAAGGGAAACAACCCAGACCGTCAGCTAAGGTCCCAAAGTTATGGTTAAGTGGGAAACGATGTGGGAAGGCTTAGACAGCTAGGAGGTTGGCTTAGAAGCAGCCACCCTTTAAAGAAAGCGTAATAGCTCACTAGTCGAGTCGGCCTGCGCGGAAGATGTAACGGGGCTCAAACCATACACCGAAGCTACGGGTATCACGTAAGTGATGCGGTAGAGGAGCGTTCTGTAAGCCTGTGAAGGTGAGTTGAGAAGCTTGCTGGAGGTATCAGAAGTGCGAATGCTGACATGAGTAACGACAATGGGTGTGAAAAACACCCACGCCGAAAGACCAAGGTTTCCTGCGCAACGTTAATCGACGCAGGGTTAGTCGGTCCCTAAGGCGAGGCTGAAAAGCGTAGTCGATGGAAAACAGGTTAATATTCCTGTACTTCTGGTTATTGCGATGGAGGGACGGAGAAGGCTAGGCCAGCTTGGCGTTGGTTGTCCAAGTTTAAGGTGGTAGGCTGGAATCTTAGGTAAATCCGGGATTCTAAGGCCGAGAGCTGATGACGAGTTACCCTTTGGGTGACGAAGTGGTTGATGCCATGCTTCCAAGAAAAGCTTCTAAGCTTCAGGTAACCAGGAACCGTACCCCAAACCGACACAGGTGGTTGGGTAGAGAATACCAAGGCGCTTGAGAGAACTCGGGTGAAGGAACTAGGCAAAATGGCACCGTAACTTCGGGAGAAGGTGCGCCGGTGAGGGTGAAGCACTTGCTGCGTAAGCCCACGCCGGTCGAAGATACCAGGCCGCTGCGACTGTTTATTAAAAACACAGCACTCTGCAAACACGAAAGTGGACGTATAGGGTGTGACGCCTGCCCGGTGCCGGAAGGTTAATTGATGGGGTTAGCTAACGCGAAGCTCTTGATCGAAGCCCCGGTAAACGGCGGCCGTAACTATAACGGTCCTAAGGTAGCGAAATTCCTTGTCGGGTAAGTTCCGACCTGCACGAATGGCGTAACGATGGCGGCGCTGTCTCCACCCGAGACTCAGTGAAATTGAAATCGCTGTGAAGATGCAGTGTATCCGCGGCTAGACGGAAAGACCCCGTGAACCTTTACTATAGCTTTGCACTGGACTTTGAATTTGCTTGTGTAGGATAGGTGGGAGGCTTTGAAGCGTGGACGCCAGTTCGCGTGGAGCCATCCTTGAAATACCACCCTGGCAACTTTGAGGTTCTAACTCAGGTCCGTTATCCGGATCGAGGACAGTGTATGGTGGGTAGTTTGACTGGGGCGGTCTCCTCCTAAAGAGTAACGGAGGAGTACGAAGGTGCGCTCAGACCGGTCGGAAATCGGTCGTAGAGTATAAAGGCAAAAGCGCGCTTGACTGCGAGACAGACACGTCGAGCAGGTACGAAAGTAGGTCTTAGTGATCCGGTGGTTCTGTATGGAAGGGCCATCGCTCAACGGATAAAAGGTACTCCGGGGATAACAGGCTGATACCGCCCAAGAGTTCATATCGACGGCGGTGTTTGGCACCTCGATGTCGGCTCATCACATCCTGGGGCTGAAGCCGGTCCCAAGGGTATGGCTGTTCGCCATTTAAAGTGGTACGCGAGCTGGGTTTAGAACGTCGTGAGACAGTTCGGTCCCTATCTGCCGTGGACGTTTGAGATTTGAGAGGGGCTGCTCCTAGTACGAGAGGACCGGAGTGGACGAACCTCTGGTGTTCCGGTTGTCACGCCAGTGGCATTGCCGGGTAGCTATGTTCGGAAAAGATAACCGCTGAAAGCATCTAAGCGGGAAACTTGCCTCAAGATGAGATCTCACTGGGACCTTGAGTCCCCTGAAGGGCCGTCGAAGACTACGACGTTGATAGGCAGGGTGTGTAAGCGCTGTGAGGCGTTGAGCTAACCTGTACTAATTGCCCGTGAGGCTTGACCATATAACACCCAAGCAATTTGTATCCTCCAAGCCAAAGGCCAAGAGACCAGATTGCGGTGTGTGAAGACGAAACGAACCGAAAGTTCGCATCGCTCACGAACGCAGCACACAAATCTATCGCATACCCATTCGCTGGCACGTGACCGCAAGGCACGCACCGGCTCCCGAATTTCTTGACGACCATAGAGCATTGGAACCACCTGATCCCATCCCGAACTCAGCAGTGAAACGATGCATCGCCGATGGTAGTGTGGGGTTTCCCCATGTGAGAGTAGGTCATCGTCAAGATTAAATTCCGAAACCCCTATCTGCTGATGCAGGTAGGGGTTTTGTTTTTAGTAGAAGTCATCGATTTTACCGACACGTTGCTGTTGAACGGGTTGGTCACAGAATTTCTTGACGACCATAGAGCATTGGAACCACCTGATCCCATCCCGAACTCAGCAGTGAAACGATGCATCGCCGATGGTAGTGTGGGGTTTCCCCATGTGAGAGTAGGTCATCGTCAAGATTGAATTCCCCCAAACCCCTGTCTGCCTCAGCAGACAGGGGTTTTGTCGTTTAGGGCCGGTAATCGGATCGAGCCTCCGATTAATGGCGACGCCCCGGCAAACCCCCAGCGCCGTTGCTATGCTGTGATAGTCGGGCACTGGCGACCAAAGGGGCCCGCGACGTCACTGGTCATGGGGATTCCAATAATGAAAAACCCTTATGCTCCCGGCTTTTGGTGTGCCCTTGCGGCTTTGCTGCTGCTTTCGGCCACTTACTTCTATGGCGTCATGCTCACCCACCAAATCGACAAAGCGCTGTTGTTCCTCGATAGCGCGGCGGCCTTGATCGGCGTGATATCCATTGCAATCGTGGCCTGGGCATCGCTTCAGGGGCAACGCATCAAGAAGAAACACCTTGAGCAAGGCAAAACCCTGGTGCTGATTTGGGACACCAAGGTCGCGCTGCGACGTGTCGAAACGGTGTTCGACCGTTATTTCTGGGGTAGCTATTGGCAGCCTGGCCGCACATTCCAGGAAGTCATGGGAGAGCTCACCGGTACCCCGCTGGAAAAAAGCCTGGAAGCCCTGAAAACCCAATGCGCTGCCCTCGACAAACAAGTCACCCAGGATGGTTGGCATTGGCTCAACAACGCCCGAGAGCTGTGTGACGTGGCTAACGCCATGGCCCGTGAACGCTACCAACTGGATTTCTGCGATACACGCGCAGACTCATCGGGGGCCGCGGTGATCAATCGCGATTTCGAAGTGCTGGTGTACACCTGGACGGCCCGGCTCAAGACTTTCGACCATCAGCTCGATGAGATCGAAGTCCAATATTCGTAGACCACCTCTCAAGAAAACGTTTTTACCCCTTTAAACATTGGGCCCGCAGGTGTGCCTGATGGTAATCTCCCCTTCCTCTTTACGGCGTCGAGCCACACCCTTTGCGGGTCAGGGAAGACGACGGCTTTCTTCAACCATGGATATCGATCGGGTCACTCATGAATAAATCAGCAAGCGTACTTCTGGGAATCGTTGTAGCTGTTGGTGCTATCAGCGCGGGCGGCGCTTGGTACACCGGAACCAAACTCGAAGGCGTGTTGACGAACGCTATTGCCGATAGCAACAAACAAATGCAGACAGCCTTGGCCGGGTCCAACAGCACCGCCACCCTGGAGCTGGTTTCCATGGACCGTGGAACGTTCAGCAGCACTGCCCACTACCGCCTCAAGGGTGAAGGCGAGATATTCGGTGGTGAGCCGATCGAGCTGCTCTTCGTTGACCGGATCGAACACGGCCCACTGCCGTTCTCGCGCTTGATAACGCTCAAGTGGCTGCCGGTCATGGCCACCAGTCATACCGCCCTCGAGCGCAATCCATTGACTGACAAGTGGTTCGCCGCCACCAAGGATCAATCGCCGCTCCAAGGTGTGGTCAACCTGGGTTACGACCAATCCATCAATGGCACCTACGAGCTGCTGCCGTTGGACACCAAGCTGGACGAGCAATCCCAGCTCACCTTCTCTGGCCTGAAAATCGATCTGGCCGCCAGCGCCCAGGCACAGAAGGTCAAGGCCGACGGCTACATGGACAGCTTCAAGTTGACCTCCGTTGCCGAAGACCAGACTCCGGTGCAGGTCGAGCTGAACGGCCTGACATTGGCCAGCAACCTGAGCAAAAGCTCCTACGGTTACTACATGGGTGACAACACCCTGTTGTTGAGCAGCACCAAGGCCACCTTCGGTGAGCCGAAGTCGGTGCTGGGCCTGAAGAACTTCGAGATGAAGAACAGCAGCACCGAGAGCGGCACCAGCGCTTCGGGGCGTGCCGATTACAAGCTCGGTGAGCTGTCGTTCAACGACAAGACCATCGGTTCGGCGCAAATGGCGGTCAGCCTGAAGAACCTGGACATCCCGGCTACCATGTTGCTGATGCAGATTTACCAGACCAAGCTGCAACCCTACGAAAAAGCCGCTGCCGAGGCCGCTGCTGCCGGTGAGCCGGCGCCAGAGCTGAGCCTGACCGAAGCTGAAGAGGCGCAGGTCAAGGCTGATCTGGAGAAGCTCCTGGCCGGTGCCCCGCAAGTGGCGTTGGAAAACCTGTCGTTCAGCACCGCCAATGGTGAAAGCCGCGCCAACCTGATCGTTGATCTGGCCAAGCCACAGTCCATGGACCTGCCACCGGATGAACTGGGACGTCAATTGCTCGCCCTGTTGGATTTCAACCTCAAGGTCTCCAAGCCGATGCTGGTGGACCTGATGACGGTACAAGCGCAGATGGAAGGCCAGACCGATGCCAAGCTGATCGCTGATCAGGCCACTGCCACCAGCGATATGTTCAGCGCCATGGCCGTTGGTACGGAGTTGGCGAAACTTGAAGGCAACGATGTGGTTACCAAGCTGCACTACGCCAACAATCAGGTCGATTTCAACGGCCAGAAGATGACCGTTGAACAATTCACCGCCTTCGTCATGAGCAAGCTGGGCGGCGGCGTCGCCGTTCAGTAACTCCCTCGAGCAACACCCAAACCCGGCCCGTGCATTGCGCACGGGCCGGGTTTTTTTATGTTCAACGATCCCCCGCGCCGAAATCTGCATCGATTCTGAAGAATTGTGGCGTTCTGAAAAATCACCTGCCCGAGAGTGCAAGACTAGGCCCATTAGAGCTTGGCTGGATTCCTTTGATCCGGCTTCCTGTTTGATGGGCAAGGGGGCACTGCGACCCGGCTGGCCATGTAAGGATGCTGACGAATGCCGCGTACTGTGGGTCCTTTTGTGCAACGTGGTTTGCGCCCGTTGTTTCGCGTCGCACTGTGCAGTCAATTGTGCTGGCCGATGCTGGCGTTTGCCGATACGGCCTATGACCAGATGGTGCTCGACGCCCGTGCCGGCCATTACACGCCCGCGCTGACCGCGTTGCGCCAGGTGCCGGCTGCCCAGGCCAGCACCGCGCAGATCAGTGATCACCTGCAGATTGCCAGTTGGGCCGGCCTCGACGCTGAGGTGGTGGCGGTCTATGAGGCCCAGGGCCGCAATCGAGCGCTGCCCGTCCAGGCGTTGACCGCTACGGCTCGCGCCTACCGTAACCTCAAGCGTTGGGATTCGGCGGCCGAGCTGTACCGCCAGGCTTTGGTGATCGATCCCCAGAACCCCGACCTGCAACTCGGCCTGGCCTTGACCCAGGCCGACGCAGGCCAGCCCGACGAAGCCGTCACTCGCGCCAAGGCCATGGTCGCCGCCAAACCGGCAGATCCAATGCGTCGACTGGCACTGGGTTATGCCCTGACCCGCGCCAACGACCCCCACGAAGCGCTGTTCGAATACGACCAGGCCTTCAGCCGCGCCGGCAGCAGCCCGGAGGTTGCGCGCGAATATATTTATGCCCTGCAACGCGCGCGGCTGCCTGAGCCGGCGCTGCGCCTGGCGCGCTTGCAGCCGGGGTTGATCGAGCGTGGCGTGCAGCGGCGCCTGGAGGGTGACGTGGCGGCCGAGCGGGTGCGCCTGGCGGACATGGCCAGCCGCAGCGAACAGGAGCGCTTCGTCATTGCCGACCGCGCCCTGGCCGACTACGACAAGTTGCTCGCCACCTGGACCCCGGTGGCAGAGGCCCATGACGACGTACTCCGTTGGCGCATCGACCGCATGGGCGCCCTCAATGCCCGCGCCCGCCGGGCTGAAGTGATTGCCGAGTACCAGAAGTTGATCGCCGAGGGCGTAAGCATTCCTACCTATGCCCTGCGCTGGGTGGCCTCTTCCTATCTGGAGCAGCGTGAACCGGAGATCGCCGTCGATCTGTACCGCCGGGTCCTGAGCGCGCCGGATGCCGATCCTGCGGAGCGTTTTGAAGACAGCACCGCGCTCTACTACGCGTTGCTGGAAAGTGAAAAATCCGAAGAGGCCCGTGCACTCGCCGAAGACATGGCGAAGGCCCAGCGCCCGCGCATCGAACTCAAGGGCCTGCCGATCGGCAATCCCAACGATGAATGGATGGACGCCCAGCAACTCGCCGCCCAGGCCGGCACTTACGGCGCCGACCTGCCTTCTGCCGAGACGCGCCTGGAAACCCTGGTCAACCAAGGCCCCGGCAACACCGGCATGCGTCTGGCCCAGGCCGATCTGTACCAGGCCCGTGACTGGCCACGCCGTTCGGAAAACCTGCTCAAGGAAGTCGAGGCGACGATTCCGCGCAACCGTGACCTGGAAATCGCCCAGGCCCGCGCCGCCATGGATCTGCAGGAATGGCGGCAGATGGATGCACTGACCGACGACGTGGTCGCCCGCTACCCGGAAAACGCCCATGTCAAACGCCTGCAACGCCAGCGCGAGGTACACGACATGGCCGAGCTACGCATCGAAGCCTACACCGGCAAGAGCTATGGCGGTGGCAACGGTGACGCCGGTGCAGTCACGGGCAGCCGGGATTTTGGTATCGAAACCCTGCTCTACAGCCCGCCCATCGATGAGGATTGGCGGCTGTTCGGCGGTGCTGGCTATGCCACCGGTGATTTCGAGGAAGGCACCGGCCACCATCGTTGGCAGCGTCTGGGTTTGGAGCGTCGCACCCGCGACATGACGCTGGAGGCGGAAGTCTCCAACCATTCCTATGGTTCCGGCGACAAGCAGGGCGCGCGCGTGGCCGTGGCGCGGGATATCGACGACCACTGGCAGTACGGCGGCAGCCTGGACTATCTCTCGGCCAATACCCCGCTGCGGGCGCTCAACAGCGGCGTCCGCGCCAATGGCGGCAGTGGTTTCGTCCGTTGGCGCGCCAATGAAAGCCGCGAGTGGCGACTGGCTGTCAGCCCGTCCCATTTCAGCGATGGCAATAACCGCCTCGAAACCCTGCTGACCGGCCGCGAGGGCATCTACAGCGCTCCGCGCCTGCAAGTGGAGTTGGGTCTGGAAGTGGGCGCCAGCCGCAACAGTGGTTCCAACGAAGTGCCTTATTTCAATCCGAAAGCGGATTTCAGCGTCATGCCGACCGTGAGCGCCAACCACGTGTTGTATCGCCGCTACGAGACCACGTGGAGCCAGCAGTTCCAGGTCGGTGCCGGTACCTACAGCCAGCGCGACTACAACACCGCGGCCATGGGATTGCTCAGCTACGGCCAGCGTTTCATCTGGAACGACGTGCTAGAGGCAGGTGCCGCGCTGAGCTGGCTCAACCGCCCCTACGACGGCGATCGCGAAAGCGATGTGCGCCTGCTTGTCGACCTCACCTATCGCTTCTAGAAGAGTTTGAAGATGCCTGTCATTTCGCGATTCATCCTTCTGCTGGGGGTCTTGCTGATCAGTGCTTGTGCCCAGCAAGCCCCGGCGTTCACGCCTCCCGCGCAGCGCCCGGTGGCGGCCAATGATGCCCCGTGGCCGAAGAACCATGTGCTAGGCATCGCCTATCACGATGTCAACGACCGAGACCCCGACCAGGCGCTGGTGGCCGTGCGTACCGAACGCTTGATCGAACAACTGGCGTGGCTGCGGGAGAACAACTACCAGCCGGTCACGGTGGACCAGATCATCACGGCCCGCAATGGCGGCCCGGAACTGCCACCCCGTGCGGTGCTGCTGAGTTTCGATGACGGCTACTCAAGCTTCTACACCCGTGTCATGCCTATCCTGCGCGCCTATAACTGGCCGGCGATCCTCGCCCCGGTCGGCAGTTGGGTGGATACGCCGCTGAACCAGACGGTGGATTTCGCCGGGGTGCCGCGCAAGCGTTCCGAGTTCCTGACCTGGGAGCAGATTCGCGAGGTGTCGAAATCGGGCCTGGTGGAAATCGCCGCCCACACCGACGCCAACCACAAAGGCATCCTCGCCAATCCGCAAGGCAACCAGCAACCCGCCGCGACCACCCGGCGCTACGATCCGGTTACCGGTCGCTATGAGACCGAGGCCGATTTCCAGGCGCGTCTGCGCAAGGACGTGACGGCCATTTCCGAGAAGATTCGCAAGGTCACCGGCTACAGCCCGCGTGTCTGGGTCTGGCCTTACGGGGAAGCCGACGGCACGGCGTTGCAGGTGATTGGTAGCGAGGGCTATCAGATGGCCCTGACCCTGGAGGATGGGCTCGACAGCCTGGATAACCTGATGAGCGGCCCACGCTTTTTGGTGGCGTCCGATCCGGATGGTGCCCATTTCGCCGAAAGCATCGTGTCGGTGCAGACGATTGACCCGATGCGCGTGGTGCATGTCGACCTGGATTACGTCTACGACCCGGACCCGGTGCAGCAGGAAGCCAATGTCGGCAAGTTGGTCCAGCGCATTTCCGACCTGGGCGCCAATACGGTATTCCTGCAAGCCTTCGCCGACCCGAAAGGCGATGGTCTCGTACACTCGTTGTACTTCCCCAACCGTCACTTGCCGGTACGCGCTGACCTGTTCGACCGGGTTGCGTGGCAGTTGCGTACCCGGGCCAATGCCAAGGTCTATGCCTGGATGCCGGTGCTCAGTTTCGCCCTGGACGCGAAGCTGCCCCGGGTCCAGCGCTGGGATCCGCAAACTGGCAAGACCGGCGTCGCCCCGGACCAGTACGTGCGCCTGTCGCCATTCGACCCGAAGGTGCGCAAGGTCATCGGCGAGATCTATGAGGACCTGGCGCGGATGAGCTCGTTGGATGGCGTCTTGTACCATGATGACGCGGTGTTTTCCGACTTCGAGGATGCCAGCCCCGCGGCCCTGAAAGTCTATGCCGCCAACGGTCTGTCGACGTCCATTGCCGCTCTGCGCGACGATCCTGTGGCGATGCAACGCTGGACCCGCTTCAAGAGCCGCTACCTGATCGACTTCACCCACGAGCTCTCCGCCAAGGTGCGGGCAATTCGTGGCCCGCAGATCCTGACGGCGCGCAACATCTTTGCCGAACCGATGCTCAACCCGGAAAGCGAAGCCTGGTTCGCCCAGAACCTCGACGACTTCCTCGGCGCCTATGACTGGACGGCTCCGATGGCCATGCCGCTGATGGAAAAGCAGACCCGCGCTCAATCCGGCCCTTGGCTCGAGCGCCTGGTGGATACCGTCAAGGCTCGCCCCGGCGCGCTCAAGCGCACGGTGTTCGAACTGCAGGCGCGCGACTGGCACAGCAAACCGGTCAGCGACATCGACGGCGAACAACTGGCCGACTGGATGGGGCGCCTCAAGCGCCAAGGCGTGACCAGTTTCGGCTACTACCCGGACAACTTCATCGAAGACCAGCCTGCCGTGAAAGCCGTACGGCCGGCGCTCTCCAACAAGTGGAATCCTTGACATGCTCGACAGACTGCTCGCCCTGCTGGTGCTGGCGATCGTCCTTGGGGTGCCCCTGGGCCTGATTTTCCTGGTCACCGGGCAATTCCTGATGGACTTCGTGTTCTTTTACCCGCTGTTCATGTCTGGGCTGTGGATCGCCGGCGGCCTGTATTTCTGGCTGCACTGGGAGCGCCACTGGCCGTGGAAGGACGACACTCTGCCACCGCCCCTGGCGGGCGAGCCGTTGATCAGCATCCTGATCCCGTGCTTCAACGAAGGCGATAACGTCGCCGATACCATTCACGCGGCGCTGGGTCAGCATTATCCGAACATCGAAGTCATCGCCATCAACGATGGCTCCAAAGACAACACCGCCCAGATGCTCGACCAATTGGCGGCTGAAGACCCGCGCCTGCGCGTGCTGCACCTGGCGGAAAACCAGGGCAAGGCCGTGGCCCTGCGCATGGGTGCCATCGCGGCGCGCAGTGAATACCTGGTGTGCATCGATGGTGACGCGCTGCTGGCGCCGAATACCTGTGCTTACCTGGTGGCGCCGATGCTGGACAACGCCCGCCTCGGCGCAGTGACCGGCAACCCGCGCATCCGCACCCGTTCGACCCTGGTGGGCCGGGTCCAGGTCGGCGAGTTCTCCTCGATCATTGGCCTGATCAAGCGTACCCAGCGGGTTTTCGGGCGGATCTTCACCGTGTCCGGCGTGATCGTCGCGTTCCGTCGCACGGCCCTGCATCGGGTTGGCTACTGGAGCCCGGACATGATCACCGAAGACATCGATATCAGCTGGAAGCTGCAACTGGATCACTGGAGCATCTTCTACGAACCCCGCGCGCTGTGCTGGATCCTCATGCCCGAAACCCTGCGTGGCCTGTGGCGCCAACGCCTGCGCTGGGCCCAGGGTGGCGCCGAGGTACTGTTCAAGAACATCCGTGGCATCTGGCAATACCGTCACCGCTACCTGTGGCCGCTGTTGTTCGAGTATTGCCTGTCCACCGGTTGGGCGTTCACGTTCCTGCTGTCGGTGATTTTCTGGGGCGCCGGCAAATTCGTCGAAATGCCGGCGGCTATCGCCGTGGATCACCTGATGCCGCCGGCCTTCACCGGGCTGTTGCTGGCGGTGGTGTGCCTGCTGCAGTTCGCGGTGAGCATCCTCATCGATCGGCGCTACGAAAAAGGCCTGTGGCACATCATGTTCTGGGTGGTCTGGTACCCGCTGGTGTTCTGGCTGATCAGCCTTTTCACCACCCTGGTGAGTTTTCCAAAAGTGCTGTTCGGGCAGCATCAGAAGCGTGCGCGCTGGATCAGTCCGGATCGCGGTATCAAACCGTTCGATGATCAGGAAGAGGAAGTGATCCGATGAAAATTATCAGGACCCGGCAACGGCCTTTTCTGGTGGTCATCGATGCGTTTTTTACCGTGCTGGCGTGGGTGGGGTTGTTGTACTTGCTGGTCACTGGACTATGGCCATTGTTCGACAGCCAGGCTGGCCCGCGTCTGGGCGGGGCGTTGTTCGACACCCTGGGAACCCTGCAGATCTATGGTTGGATCGCGTTGGTCAACGCGGTGCTGTTGATTACCTGGGCGCGTTATCAGCAGCGCAAAAGCCGCAGCTTTGCCCAGCGTCGGCTGCCGGCTCCGGTGGTGGATGACCAGGGCTTGAGCGCCAGTTTCAAGTTGAGCGGCGAGCGCCTGGATACCTTGCGCCAGCCCGGCTCGAAGATTATTCACAACAACCAGGACGGCGACATCAGCCACGTCGTGGCGCATTTCCACCTGCTCAGCCCCGACTTGCAACCACCGCCCCTGGCGCCACTGGAGCGGCCCCGTGTGATTCACCTGCCGGCCGATCAGTCCGTGCATTGATGCAAGCTGAGCGCACGCCATCGCGAGCAGGCTCGCTCCCACAGGATATTTGGGGTGACGTCCAGATCTACGTGGAAAAATCCCTGATCAGCCGCCATGCCTCATCCACTGGCAACGGTTGTTTCATTCGCTGTGCCAACGCCGCCATGGCCCGGCCTTCATCGCAGGCCACTGCGGCGGCAACGAGGCCGTCCTTGCCCAGCAGGGCAATAAACGGCGGATGCTCGGGCGTGCCCTTGAATTCCACCTCGTCCCAATGTTCGGCGTGGCCGAGATAGTCGTAGCGTTTGCCGAAGTGATAGGTCCAGAAAAATGGCACGTCCAGATAGCGTTCGTCACCGCCGAGCATGTTCGCGGCGGCGATGCGGGCCTGTTGCTGGGCCAGGCGCCAGTGCTCGATGCGCTGGGGCTGGCCGTTCAGGGGGAAGGTCGCGATATCACCAGCGGCCCATAAGCCATCAGCCACGCGCATGCCCGCGTCAACGGACAGTGACTGGTCCTGTTCCCTTGGCAATTGGGCAAACGGCTCGGTGGCCGGGCGTACGCCGACGCCGATGATCACCAGGTCCGCGGCAAGGCGCTGGCCGTTGTCCAGCACCACGGCTTCGACCTTGCCCGCCCCCTCGATCCGCGCCGCTTCGCTATCGCACCTGTACACCACGCCGTTGGCCCGATGCCGGGCCAGGATGGCTTGGCCGACGCTCTCGCCCAATTGCGCGGCGAACGGCACCGGATGCCGGGCAACGACGGTGACGTTCAGCTCGCGCTTGCGCAGGGATGAGGCCACTTCCATGGCGATGAAACTGTCGCCAATGATCACCGCCCGTTGTCCTGGCCGGACAGTGTCGAGAATCTGCCGGGCGTGGGCGATCGAACGCAGCACGAAGACTTGCGGCAAATCGATGCCGGACAGCGCCGGCGTCTTCGGCACCCCGCCTGTGGCAATGAGTGCGGCGTCGTAGCCCAGGTGCCGGCCATCGGCGAGCTGGATTTGCCGGGCATCGGGGTCCAGATGGGTGACCTCGCCATGAAGCCTTTCGATGCGTTGCTGGGTGAAATATGTTTCATCGCGTAGCGACGAAGTCTCATCGACTGTCATGTCGCCCGCCAACACATACTTGCTCAACACCGTACGGTCATAGCCGGCCTCGGCTTCACGGTCGATCAACTGGATTCGTCCGCCAAAACCCTTCTCGCGCAACGCCGCCGCGCAAGCGGTGCCGGCCGCACCGGCGCCGATGATGACGAACGTGCGGGAGTCATCGGCTGGCGGAACCTTGTCGGTCGGCAGCGGTTGATCGTCGACCCAGACGTCACCGTCCCGGATCTCGACGTGATAGCGCGCCAGGCTATCGAGGGCCGGCGGTTCACACAGGGCGCCATCTTCAGTTCGGAACGCCGCTTTGTGCCACGGGCAAATCAGCCTTCCGTGGCACACTGCACCCTTGGCCAGTGGTGCGCCGGCATGCGGGCATTTGCCCTGGAAGGCGCGCACCTGATCGCCTGAGCGCAGCAGCAGGATGGACGTGTCATTGATTTTGACTTCGAGGCCGCGGTCTTCGCGAACATCGGCGAAATGGGCGACTTGATGCAGAGACATGGTCGTTCTCCGGCAGGCGTTTCCCTTTGGAGTCGCAAGGCCGGGACGAGTTTCAGCATAATTGTCACTGCAACCTTGGCGAAGCTGCGGCTATAGTTCGCAAGCCGTCCATGGCCTGACACGCACAAGGTGCCCCGGTATGACCCGATTGAACTCTCTCACCCCCTGGCTGGCGGCCGTCGCCCTGGTGCTGTGCGCACAAGGGGCTGCCCAGGCTGAGGAGCGTTTTACCCTCAGCATCCCCGGCGTGTCGGACGACCGCCTCTTCACGGCAGCTGCAGCCAGTGATGCCAACACCTGTGGTGGCAAGAACATTTCCCCGGCCCTGAGCTGGAACGCCGGTCCTCCCGGCACCCTCAGCTACGCCATCGTCATGTTGGACCCGGACGGTCAAAGGGGCCAAGGGGTTGACCACTGGATCCACTACGGCATCAAGGCCAGCACACGGCAGATTCCGGCGGGCGCCGGCACCAAATCCTCGTTGGAAGGCATGAGCGGCATCAACAGCAAGAACACTCACGGCTACATAGGCCCTTGCCCGCCTATCGGCGACAGCGCTCACCACTACCTGATCCAGCTTTTCGCCCTGGACCTGCCACCGGAAGCCCTGCCTGCCGATCTCACCCGTGCCCAACTGATGGAAAAAATCAAAGGCCACGTACTGCGCAACAGCAGTGTCGTGCGCCGTTACCACCGCTGACCCAGGACAACACAACCCCCCCTGTTTAAACCAGGGGATAGGGTTCAGAGGGGGCTTGTTCCCGCTGGGCTGCGAAGCGGCCCCCCACCATAAAATTGGCATCATGGGCCAAAAGCGAGCACTATCGAGCCCCTGTTCACTCATGCCGGAGGATGGCGATGACGCAGAAACCCGACGGCATCGCCCGCCTCCTGAACTGCCCTACCAAGGGCGATGAAATACGCCGGGCCATTGCCCAGAGCCGCAAGGATTTCCTGCCTGCCGACGAGGCCGAAGACGCCGAGCCAGGCCAGCCACCGGTGCAACCAGTGGACAATGATCGCGACGACTGAGCCGTCGCCTCTCTCAAACTTATTGTTCAAACCTGCCTATGACTGCCACCACTGTTTTACCCGGTGACCGATTCAGCCGATCCGATTACAAGACCCTGGGCCTGGCCGCCCTGGGTGGCGCGCTGGAGATCTACGATTTCATCATCTTCGTCTTCTTCGCCCTGACCCTTAGCCAATTGTTCTTCCCGCCGGAAATGCCCGATTGGCTGCGCTTGCTGCAAAGCTTCGGGATTTTCGCCACCGGCTACCTGGCCCGGCCCTTGGGCGGCATTCTCATGGCGCATTTCGCCGATCGCCTGGGCCGCAAGCGGGTATTCAGCCTGAGCATCCTGATGATGGCCTTGCCGTGCCTGCTTATCGGAGTGATGCCGACCTACGCGCAAATCGGTTATTTCGCCCCGTTGCTATTGCTGGCGCTGCGTATCCTGCAGGGCGCGGCGGTGGGCGGCGAGGTGCCAAGCGCCTGGGTGTTCGTGGCCGAACATGCACCGCTGCATCATCGCGGCTATGCCCTGGGCTTCCTCCAGGCCGGCCTGACCTTCGGCTACTTGCTGGGCGCCCTGACCGCCACAGCGCTGGCGCGGATCTATACGCCGGCGGAGATCCTCGATTACGCCTGGCGCCTGCCGTTCCTGCTCGGCGGGGTCTTCGGCGTGATCGGCGTCTGGTTGCGTCGCTGGCTGAGCGAAACGCCGATCTTCATGGCCCTGCAAGCCAATCGCGAAGGCGCTGCGGAACTGCCGTTGCGCACAGTCCTGCGCGATCACCGCCAGGCCTTGCTGCCGGCCGCGATCCTGACCTGTGTGCTGACCTCGGCCGTGGTGGTGTTCGTGGTCATCACCCCCACCGTGATGCAGAAAAGCTTCGGCATGACCCCCAGCCACACCTTCGCCCTGAGCAGCCTGGGCATCGTGTTCCTGAACATCGGCTGCGTCCTGGCCGGCCTCATCGTCGACCGCATCGGCGCCTGGCGCACTGTCATGCTCTACAGCCTGCTGTTGCCCATGGGCATCGCCGTGCTCTACGCCAGCCTGATCAGCGGCAGCACCTGGCTGGGCCTGGCCTACGCCGTGGCCGGCCTGGGTTGCGGCGTGGTCGGCGCGGTGCCTTCGGTGATGGTCAGCCTGTTCCCGCCGAAGATCCGCGTGTCCGGCATCTCGCTCACCTACAACATCGCCTATGCGTTGTGGGCGAGCATGACGCCGTTGATGCTGATCGCCCTGGTGCCGTGGAGCCCATGGGTGTGCGTAGGGTATTGCGTTGTGATGGGCGCGGTGGGTGTGGCTGCGGCGGCGTATTTCCCGGGGCGGCATGGGAAGGTTGAGCCGGTATCTTTGGCTTGCGAGTCGTAAAGATCCTGCTCAAGAGTCGCTTGTTCAAAACGTAACCACTAAGTACTCCTTAGTGGTTCGCCAGGAACGTCATGTTAGCGACCTCTGCCCTCGTCGTAGTTACAGCAACCGCCGCTGCACTGCCTCTTCCAACGTGCTACGTGTCAGCGCCTGCACCACGTCGCGAGTGTCCTGCTGGAACGGAATGCCAAAAATCAGCACCAGATGCATCCAGGTCCGCACCGACTCACTCTTCTGCACGCGCCCCAGTTCCTTGCCGTCCTTGTCCTTGAACACCGTTTCGAGGGTGAAGGTGTTTTCGGCCGTGGAGGGAATCACGAAGAAGGTCGCGCCGGTGATGATGGCCGAGGCCATGCTGAACTGTTCGTTGTTGCTCAAGGTGGCTTCGGCGTAGATGTCCGACTCGACCTTGTCGGTGCTGACCCGCGCGAAGCGCCCGGAATCGCGGAACGTCTCGGCCACGGAGGTTTCCCAAGCGCTGGCCTGGGCACCCGAAGCAGCCACGGCCGGGCCACTGTTGACCTGGTTCTGCGCTGTGGTGCGCAGGAAAGCGCTGGGTTTGGCGGCTGGCGTGGCGGCGGCTGGTGGCCAGGTCTTCACGTCAGGCAATTCGTGTTGCGAGTAGGACACGCAACCGGTCAGTAGGACGGCGGCCAGCACCAGGCTGTGTTTGATGAAACCCATCATGTGTTGCTCCTTATTGTTTGGCCAGGCGCGCGGTAGCGGTGTCCAGCAGTTGTGCGACCAACTGGTTCATTTGCTGGGCGCCCATGGTTGGCGCCCAGTATTCGCGGCCATACAGGCCAACGTTGCGCTCGAGCTTGACCTCTTCCTTGGCCGCAGCCAGTTCCTTGCCGTCGCGGTCGACGATCACCAGGTTGCCGGCAACGTCGAAACTGTCGACGTAGATAGGACCGTTAACCCAGATCCAGACCGTCAGCGTCAGCAACGCGCCGGGGAAGTAGCCCGGGTGCGGGGCGCGATGGCCTTTGAGGGAAGTCATGTTGAATTTGAGCAGCACGTCGTTCTCGCCCAGGCGCGTCGGGTATTCGGTGACTTGCTTGAAGTAGCCGCCAGTTTGCACGTATTGGTTGAGCTGGGCCGTGAGCGAGCGGCTGATGGCCGTGCGCGTGGCATCGTTGACATCGGGGGCAGTCACGGCGACATCGGCGATTTGTGCGATACGTGGGCTGCTGATGGGAGCCGGGTGCTGCGGAGCGCCCACTGGGCCGGTGACGGTATAGGACACGCAGCCGGTCATCGACAGGGTGGCGATGAGGGCGGTGGCCTTGAGAAGTGTTTTGAACACGGAATGTCCTTATAGGATTGATGGCACTTCAATGTCTCGACTTGGGGGGCGGTAACTTGAGGGAAAACCACAAAGGTATCAAGGGGCTGGAGAGGAAAATGGCGAGGCTTGTCAGCCGCCGGAAAATATTTTCGACCGGTTAACCCGAACCGTAAGTGCCTTGCGTCTGAGCTTGTGTACGAATCATTCATTCACGAGGTTCAGTCCATGTCCCGTCCACTCCCCTTTATGCGTCCTGCTGCCCAGGGCTTCGCCGTGACTTTGCTGGTGGCGTTGACCGGTTGTGGGTTGTCTTCCCGAGAGGCTGCCAGGCCGTCCGAGCCGGTGCCTGTGGCGCCCAGCGTGGTACCGCAAGGCGAGATCGCCGAAGTGCGCCAGTCGACGGTCAAGCGCATGCTCATGAAGCCGGCAGCGATGCCCGCCCCAAGCGTGGCGAACGATGCCATCGCCGCGGGTTACCGCGCCGAATCGCGTGAGCAGTACGAAAAACTGCCGGACAACCCGATCCACAGCGTGGCCGAAACGCCGGTCTCGACCTTCAGCGTGGATGTCGATACCGGCAGTTACGCCAATGTGCGCCGTTTGCTCAATCAAGGCAGTCTTCCGCCCGAAGGGGCCGTGCGACTGGAGGAAATGGTCAACTACTTCCCTTACAACTACGCCCTGCCCATCGACGGTTCGCCCTTTGGCGTGACCACCGAAGTGGCCCCGTCGCCGTGGAACCCCCACACCCGCTTGCTACGCATCGGCATCAAGGCCAGCGACCGCGCCGTGGCGGATCTGGCGCCGGCCAACCTGGTCTTCCTGGTGGACGTTTCCGGTTCCATGGACCGTCGCGAAGGCCTGCCGTTGGTCAAGAGCACGTTGAAATTGCTGGTGGATCAATTACGCGACCAGGACCGGGTGTCCCTGGTGGTCTATGCCGGTGAGTCCCGGGTGGTGCTCAAGCCCACCTCGGGGCGCGACAAGGTGACAATCCGCAACGCCATCGATCAACTCGACGCCGGTGGTTCCACCGCAGGCGCCTCGGGTATCGAATTGGCCTATCAAATGGCTCGGGAGAGCTTTATCGACAAGGGCATCAATCGCATCCTGCTGGCCACCGATGGTGATTTCAACGTCGGTATCAGTGATTTCGACAGCCTCAAGCAAATGGCGGTGGACCAGCGTAAAAGCGGCGTCTCCCTGACGACGCTGGGCTTCGGTGTGGATAACTACAATGAACACCTGATGGAGCAACTGGCTGACGCCGGTGACGGCAACTACGCCTACATCGATAACCTGCTCGAAGCGCGCAAGGTGTTGGTGGACCAGCTCAGCTCAACCCTGGCGGTGGTGGCGCGGGATGTGAAGTTGCAGGTGGAGTTCAACCCCGCCCAGGTCAGTGAGTATCGCCTGTTGGGGTATGAGAACCGCGCACTCAAGCGTGAGGACTTCAACAACGACAAGGTCGATGCGGGTGAGATCGGCGCCGGACATACGGTGACGGCGTTGTATGAAATTGTCCCGAAAGGCGAGCAGGGCTGGTTGGAGCCGTTGCGTTATGCCAACACGCCCAAGCTGGACGGCAAGTCAGCAGAGCTGGCGATGTTGCGCGTACGCTACAAGCCCGCCGAGGGTGGCAGTAGCCGGTTGATCGAGCATCCTATCGACAGCGCGCCAAACGATGCCAAGACCAGCGATGACTTGCGCTTCTCGGCCGCTGTGGCTGCGTTTGCCCAGCAGCTCAAGGGCGATGGACGCTACACTGGGACGATGACCTTGAAGGACACCGCGCAATTAGCGCGCTCGGCCCGCGGCGATGATCCGTTTGGGCTGCGTGCCGAGTTTGTGCAGTTGGTGGAACTGGCCCAGAGTCTCGAGCCTGCGGTCAAGCGCTGATCTCGAGCACAACGGATCAAATGTGGGAGCAAGCCTGCTCGCGATTGCGGTGGGCCAGTCACCATCATTGTTGACTGACCTGACGCCATCGCGAGCAGGCTCGCTCCCACAGAATCCTCTGCAATTTGCAAGATTGTTCCACATCGAAAGGAGTTCGCCACCCACATGCCCGCTGCGCTTGATCCTCCCAGCGACGAATCGCTGCTGACCCGCTACCGCAACGGCGACAAGGCTTCTTTTGAAGTCCTCTACGCCCGTCATAGGTTAGGGCTTTACCGTTTCCTCGTGTCCTTGAGCAACAAGGCCGAACTGGCCGAGGAAGTCTTCCAGGAGACCTGGCTCAGCCTGATCCGCAGCACCACCCAGCCACAAGGCCGGGCGAGTTTTCGTACCTGGCTATTCCAGATTGCCCGCAACCGCTTGATCGATCACTGGCGCAAACACGGGGTCCACAACCCGTTGCACGACAGTTACGACGAGCAGCTTCACGTCCAGCCCGACGACACCAATAGTCCTGAGCAACAGCTGAGCCTGAGTCGCGACCAGGCCCGTCTCGATGCGGCGTTGCAGGCCTTGCCCGAAGATCAGCGGGAAGTCTTCCTGCTGCGCCTGCACGGCGACCTGGAGCTGCCACAGATCGCCGCCTTGACCGGCGCCCCGCTGGAAACGGTCAAAAGCCGCTTGCGTTACGCCCAGCAGAAATTGCATCGACTGCTGGCCGAGGAGGTACCCGCATGATTGATTCCAAACATATCCCGGATCCCGACGACGAAAGGCTGATCGAGCATTTCCGTCAACACGCCAGCGGCGAGCCTCCGGCCTCCCTGGACGCCTTCATTCTGGCCACCGCCCGCCGCGAAGCCCCGACACCAAGCCTATGGCAACGCTGGCTGCAAGCCTGCCAACGGCCGCGCTGGCAAATGGCATTCGCCACAGTCGCCGGCGTGGCGTTGATGATTGGCCTGGTGCTGCGTTCGCCCGTGCCTCATGACGAGCTGTCCTCACCCGCCTCGATGGAGCTTTCCGCCGATCGGCAAGCGCCCGCCGTTGCCGCTGCACCGCCGCCGGCCATGCCCGCTCCTGCACCGATCACCCGCATGGCGCCCCAAGGCGAACTGGCCCGGGCCCCGGCAAGCCCGATGCAATCATTGGTGGAAAAACCAGCGGCGAAGATGAGCAAATCCGCGCCGGCTGCGCAGCCATCGCTGGAGCAAGGCTTGCTGGAAATCCTGCGCTTGCGCGAGGCGGGTGAGAGTAAGGCTGCTGATGAGAAGCTGCTGGCGCTGCACAAGCGTTTTCCCAAGGAAGACCTGCCGGCGCGGTTGGAGGCACTGCAAAAGCGTTGAGTAAACCTGCGTCGCTAAAAGCGTCCAGGTCCTGGCGACCTGGGCGCTTTTTTTTGCAAGGGGGTAACCTGGTTTAACGAGGGGCAGGCGTCCACTCACTCGACGATGACGTCAACTGCCCAACTGAAATAACCCGCCACTTCACACTGGCTGTTCACCAACATAAACCTCAACTCACTGCTCTCCTTGCCTTGACTGAGCGGTCGGCAACGCCAGAAGTGATCATCAGTCTGTTGGGGGATGGGTTGGGTGAGGTTTTCGACGTCGATGGCCGGTACGGTCTGATCGGCGTTTACCACCAACTCCGGCGCTGGCAGAACTTCTCCAGTCTCGACCGCAAATTCATAGAGCACCACGCTGTGCTCGGCTCGAAGGGCGATGGTGCGACTGCGTAGATGGGTGATGCGACCGAGACTTATGGGCAGCCCCCTGCTGTCGATTTTTGTATTGGACAGAAGGGCGCCTCCAAGAAGGAAAATGAAATGCTCATCAATGGGCGTTGGCGTATTCGGATCCTGGCTGGCCTGTGGATAACGCGAGAGCAGTGTCTCGGCGTCAACGATAAGCGAAACATGCGCAGTGCCTGTTTCGCTGGAAATAGCGCTGGGTTCGGTAGACATCACGGCTTCCTTTCATGATGTTGGCGGTAGTCGCGGCCGCTTTGGTAGAGCGAAACATCCTGTTTGGTCGCAGCGGCCGCGAGTTTGGTTGGCCCCTTGTCGCCAAGGGGCCGGCTACATCAGTTGTGAATGGAAATGAACGGGTCCCACGAGCAGCAGGCGACGATGCTGCAGTTGCGGTCGACGATCAGGAAGTTGAAGTGATAGGTCACTCGGCCACAAGCCAGGGTTTCCGAAGACCAGTAGTGGTTATCGACCTTTTGGCAACTGGGGACTGACGGGTTGCTGGTGTTGGGTACCGCGACGCAAGCGGTAGCCTTGCGCGGCGAGGGTGGGGAGATCAATTCGTTGCCCGCGTTGCCGATGAACTTGTAGAAGATCACCGCCGTTTCGAAACTCTGCGACAGGCTGGTTTCACGCCAGCGGATCAGATCGCCGACCTGGGCCTTCAAGTCGAGTTCGCCACCAGCCTGGCCGCTCACCACGTTGTCCTGGTTCGTCACCATGTATACGTGCTTGAAGTCGATCAGCGTTGGCGAGTTGGGGTTTTTACTAATGTTCGGGTAGTTTTTCAGGATGGTTTCAGTATCGATTGAAACCAGCACATCCGTGACTCGAGACATTATGAAGCTCCTTGATAGTAGGTCTTTGGCCTCGTGCCAAAAGACAATTACGTTTCACCGCGTCGCGGCCTGCGTGTGCACTATCGGAAGGAATTTTTTTGTCACGGATACGAGCTGGCCTGGCTCCATGCCGACTGGCTGACGATTCAGGTTCCTTCCTGCAGGTCGCGATGGTGACTATAGGTCGGATCAGGAAGCTGTCAAAAAACAAAATCATATTAACGAGGGCGCGCTCGGTGCTTCTGGATTTGCGCATCTGATGTGCTGGCTCGTGGACAACCCAAAAACAAAAAACCCGCACAGGGCGGGCTTCTTGGGGTGTTTCGTAGACTGTCCGGGACAGGTCTAGAATGGGATATGGTGCACCAGGCGGGATTCGAACCCACGACCCCTGCCTTCGGAGGGCAGTACTCTATCCAGCTGAGCTACTGGTGCGACGCGGGCGCCATGATACTCATATGCATGGCGGGCGTCCATGCTGCTGATTTGCCGGTGTTTTCATGAGTCTGGGCTGGTGTCGGCTACGCTGATCAGAAAAAGCGGGCAAATTCGTATTTTTCGTTCTTTTTTTCGAACAGCCTATTGTCCTTCACCCCCATCGGCCCTAGGATTCGTTTGAGATTTCAAACGCTCTTGTCTGGGTGCTGAACCGCACGTCTGTGCTTATGTGCGTTATTTCTGTGCTTCAGCCCGGTGAATGATTTCCCTGACGGCAGCCCCCGAGGCGCCTTTCTACAAATCTAATTCGCTCCGCGCGTGCGCGGTGCTGTTAAGGAAAGCCGACATGCAGCTTAAAGACACCCAGTTGTTCCGCCAGCAAGCCTTTATCGATGGCGCTTGGGTCGATGCGGACAATGGTCAGACGATCAATGTCACCAACCCGGCGACGGGCGAAGTCCTGGGCACCGTGCCGAAGATGGGCGCTGCCGAAACCCGTCGTGCGATTGAAGCCGCCGACAAGGCACTGCCGGCCTGGCGTGCGCTGACGGCCAAGGAGCGCGCCAACAAGCTGCGCCGCTGGTACGAGTTGCTGATCGAAAACCAGGACGACCTCGGTCGCCTGATGACCCTGGAACAAGGCAAGCCGCTGGCCGAAGCCAAGGGCGAAATCGTCTACGCCGCCTCGTTCATCGAATGGTTCGCCGAGGAAGCCAAGCGCATCTACGGCGACGTGATTCCTGGCCACCAGCCCGACAAGCGCCTGATCGTGATCAAGCAGCCGATCGGCGTGACCGCGGCCATTACCCCGTGGAACTTCCCCGCCGCGATGATCACCCGCAAGGCCGGTCCGGCCCTGGCTGCCGGTTGCACCATGGTCATCAAGCCGGCTTCGCAAACCCCGTTCTCGGCCCTGGCACTGGTGGAGCTGGCACACCGTGCCGGCATTCCACAAGGCGTGCTGAGCGTGGTCACCGGCAGTGCCGGCGACATCGGCGGTGAGCTGACCAGCAACCCGATCGTGCGCAAGCTGTCGTTCACCGGCTCGACCGAGATCGGTCGCCAATTGATGGCCGAATGCGCCAAGGACATCAAGAAGGTCTCCCTGGAGCTGGGCGGCAACGCGCCGTTCATCGTGTTCGACGACGCGGACCTGGATAAGGCCGTGGAAGGCGCGATCATTTCCAAATACCGCAACAACGGTCAGACCTGCGTCTGCGCCAACCGCCTGTACATCCAGGATTCGGTGTACGACGCCTTCGCCGAAAAACTCAAGGCGGCGGTTGCCAAGCTCAAGATCGGCAATGGTCTGGACGATGGCACCACCACCGGTCCGTTGATCGACGGCAAGGCGGTCGCCAAGGTGCAGGAACACATCGCCGATGCAGTCAGCAAAGGCGCGACCGTGCTGTCGGGTGGCAAGGCGATGGAAGGCAACTTCTTCGAGCCGACCATCCTGACCAACGTACCGAAAAACGCCGCCGTAGCGAAGGAAGAGACCTTCGGCCCGCTGGCGCCGCTGTTCCGCTTCAAAGACGAAGCTGAAGTGATCGCGATGTCCAACGACACCGAGTTCGGCCTGGCCTCGTACTTCTATGCCCGTGACCTGGGCCGTGTGTTCCGTGTGGCCGAAGCCCTGGAGTACGGCATGGTCGGCGTCAACACCGGGTTGATTTCCAACGAAGTCGCGCCGTTCGGCGGTATCAAGGCTTCGGGCCTGGGCCGTGAAGGCTCCAAGTACGGCATCGAGGACTATCTGGAAATCAAATACCTCTGCCTGGGTATCTGATCCGCTTCAAGCGCAAAGGGCACGAGAGCGCTGTCCCTTTGCGTGTTTTACCTGTTCTGTTTCTTGTGGCCGGAACCCTGTGGCAGTCGATCATCGCATGCTGTCGCAGTTGCCTCCCCGCCATGTATTCCTTGAACTACGCCGACCGATGAGCGGCGAATGAGGACTGTAATGAGCAAGACTAACGCTGACTTGATGGCCCGCCGTACCGCCGCTGTTCCCCGTGGTGTCGGCCAGATTCACCCGATCTTCGCCGAATCGGCGAAGAACGCCACGGTAACCGACGTCGAAGGCCGTGAATTCATCGACTTCGCCGGCGGCATCGCCGTGCTGAACACCGGCCACGTGCACCCGAAAATCATCGCCGCCGTGACCGAGCAACTGAACAAACTGACCCATACCTGCTTCCAGGTCCTGGCCTACGAGCCATACGTGGAACTGTGCGAAAAAATCAACGCCAAGGTCCCAGGTGATTTCGCCAAGAAAACCCTGCTGGTCACCACCGGTTCGGAAGCGGTGGAAAACGCCGTGAAAATCGCCCGCGCCGCCACTGGTCGTGCCGGTGTCATCGCCTTCACCGGTGCTTACCACGGTCGCACCATGATGACCCTGGGCTTGACCGGCAAAGTCGTGCCGTATTCGGCGGGCATGGGCCTGATGCCCGGCGGTATCTTCCGCGCGCTGTACCCGAACGAACTGCATGGCGTGAGCATCGATGATTCCATCGCCAGCATCGAGCGTATCTTCAAGAACGACGCCGAACCGCGTGACATCGCGGCAATCATCATCGAGCCAGTGCAGGGCGAGGGTGGTTTCTATGTGGCGCCGAAGGAGTTCATGAAGCGTCTGCGCGCCCTGTGCGACCAGCACGGTATCCTGCTGATCGCTGACGAAGTGCAGACTGGCGCCGGCCGTACCGGCACCTTCTTTGCCATGGAGCAGATGGGCGTTGCCGCCGACCTGACCACCTTCGCCAAATCCATCGCTGGCGGTTTCCCGTTGGCTGGTGTGTGCGGCAAGGCCGAGTACATGGATGCCATCGCACCGGGTGGCCTGGGCGGCACCTATGCCGGTAGCCCGATCGCCTGTGCGGCGGCGCTGGCGGTGATGGAAGTGTTCGAAGAAGAACACCTGCTTGATCGCTGCAAGGCCGTGGGCGAGCGTCTGGTGACTGGCCTCAAGGCTATCCAGAAGAAGTACCCGGTCATCGGTGAGGTGCGTGCACTGGGCGCGATGATTGCCGTGGAGCTGTTCGAAAACGGCGACTCCCACAAGCCGAATGCCGCCGCGGTCGCTCAGGTCGTGGCCAAGGCGCGCGACAAGGGTCTGATCCTGCTGTCCTGCGGCACCTACGGCAACGTTCTGCGGGTGCTGGTGCCGCTGACCGCGCCGGATGAGCAACTGGACAAGGGCCTGGCAATCATCGAAGAGTGCTTCTCCGAGCTCTGAGCCCGGGTTGTGCACTGATCCACAGAAACCCGCCTTTTGGCGGGTTTTTTTCATATCCGCGAACCTGCCAGTGGATTTTGGGCTGTCTGGAACGGCCACCAGCGTCTAAGGTGCAAGTATGGCAAGGGAGCATGCTGCATGACTGCTGTGGACTTACCCGCTGTACCACGAGTGTTGATCGCCGAGGCCGATCCGGCGTCCCGTGAGCTGCTCGAACAGGTGTTGTCGAGTGTGCGCTGCGATGCTCGGGTGGACACCTGTGGCGAGGGCAAACAGGCTTTGGAATTGTTGGCGAGCCATCCCTACGATCTGGTGATCGCCGATTGGGAGCTGCCGGGGGTTGATGGCCTGGCGATCCTGCGTGGCCTTCGCCAGCAGCACCGTACCCCACCGCTGCCGTTCATCCTGATGAGCCGTCGAAACGACAGCGCCAGCGTGCGCGAGGTCTTGCCGCTGGCGCCGACCGCGTATTTGACCAAGCCCTTGAACCGGGAAAACCTGACCCAGCGTTTGCAGGGGTTGTTGTTGGGCGGCGGTGAGGAAACGTCCAACGACGCGCCGATCCCGGGAGCGGGGTTGACTCTGCCTACTTTTCTGGAACGTCGGCGTGATCTGTCCGAGGGCGCGCCTTTGATGACCGATGTGCAAGTGGCGGTCAAGCGCAGCCTCAACCCCGGCGGCCTGGACCTGAAACTGCTCGAAGAAGAAATCCGCACCGACCCGCAAATCACTGCGGTGCTGATCGCCGCCGCCAATAGCGCTGCCCAGCATCAGGGTGGTGGCCCGGTGCAGACCGTGGCCCAGGCGCTGCACCAGCTCGGCACCGGGCAAAGCATGAACCTGATCCTCGGCCTTACCCTCAAGCGCTGTGCCAGGCTTAGTGTCCCGTGCCTGGCGGATTATGCCGAGCGTTACTGGGAGCTATCGCTGCACACGGCCGAATACGCCCGGACGATGGCGCGGTTGCTGGACCTGGAGCAGGAGCGCTGTTATTGCGCCGGATTATTGCATCGCCTGGGCGACCTGGCGTTGCTGCGCTGTCTGGAGGAGTGGAAACAGGCCGGTGGCGAGTTGGACGAGCCGGAGGAAGTAGGCGACTCGCTGGTCAAGTTCGGCGCCAGTTTTGGCTCGGCGTTACGGGCCCGCTGGCGTCTGCCGTTGGAGCTGCGAGAGTTGATCGCGGCGGTCTACAGCCTTGGGGGCGGGGTTTATTCCCGTGAAGCCTTGGTGATGAACATGGCGGCGCAGATGGCGCATCTGCCTGCCCATGAAGGTCTTGAAGAACTGGCCCGTGGCCGTACGGCGCGGTTGCTGAAGATTGGCTTGCCGGAGTTGATGCGGTTGCGCCGTAAATAAAGCCATCCAACCTCCGGGGGATGGCTGGATTCAATTGCACTGCGATTGCGTCAAGCGGCAATGATGCGGTTCTTGCCCTTGCGCTTGGCTTCGTACATGGCTGCGTCGGCGCGCGCGAACAGGTTGTCGAGGCTCTGGTCGTCGGCGGTGATGCTGGTCAGACCCTGACTGACGGTAATGCCAAAGGCCTGCTCGCCGCAGCGAAACATCAGGCGCTGGATTTCCCGTTGCAACCGCTCGGCGACCTGCAATGCCATGTCTGGGGCGCAGCCGGGGAACACCGCGGCGAACTCTTCACCACCGATCCGCCCGAACAGATCACCGCGCCTGAGCACGGACCGTCCGCTTTCGGCGATTTTCTGCAACACGTTGTCGCCTTCCTGATGACCGTAGGTGTCGTTGATTACCTTGAAGTCATCGATGTCCAGCAACAGGAACGCCATTGGCATCCCTTGTAGCCTGGCCTGCTCGAACTCACGGTTGGCGCATTCGAAAAAATGCCGGCGATTGCTGCTCTGGGTCAGCACATCGGTGGTCGCCAGGCGCTGCAATTCACTTTCCAGCAGCTTCTTTTCGGTGATGTCCTCGGCGATACCGACCACGATCACCGGTTGCCCGGGCTCGGCCTTGCGGTTGATGAAGCACTTGTCGCTCAGCCAGCGGACCTGGCCATCACCAGCGATGATGCGGTATTCACGGTCCTCGACGGCGCCCTTGACCAATACTTCGGCCAGGCTGCGTTCGGCGTATTCCAGGTCGTCGGGGTAGATTGCGTCGCGCCATTCATTGTAGTCAGCCAGGACCAGGCCTGCGGGGCGGCCGAAGATCCGCTCGTAGGCCGGGCTGACATACAGCACTTGCCGGGTTTCCCAGTTGAACGCCCAGAGCACGGCATTGACGCTGACCAGCAGCGAGCTGAACAACTGCTCACGCTCGCTCAGACGCGCCACTTCGCCTTGGGCATGCATCAGCGCCATGAGCGTCTGGGCCGCCTCGGGCCATTGAGGTAGGGAATAATCCTGTAGGTTCTTGTCGACCATCGGCACAAATCTCAAAGAGCGTGCACTGCTGTTGGTTCGCACGCACTTTTCTCCAAAGCCCGCCTGGATGGCGAAGTGCTCTTTGAGATAGGGGATTCTGGGCGAAGTTCCTTTTCAGGCGACGAAGGGCGGGGGATTTAGCGAGTCAAATTATGGGGTTGAACCTGTGGCGAGGGGATTTATCCCCGCTGGGCTGCGAAGCAGCCCTGAAACCTGATGGCGCGGTGTGTCTGGATCACTCGAATCGACTGTCTTGGGGCTGCTGCGCAGCCCAGCGGGGATAAATCCCCTCGCCACAGGAGCCCTTCACCACAGTGGTCTTGTCAGGCCGTGGCAGGCCTTAGCGAGTAGGTCTTGAGTTGGTCGGCAAACTCGCGCAGGGACTGGATGCCACTGGCCTCCGCCTCGTGGACCCATTCCTTGATGGCGGCGAGCATGTCGTGGCCGTTGCTGCTGGTCTTGACCCAGATCTGCTGCAAGGCCAGACGTTTCTCGTAGATCACCTTCAGCGCCTGGCTGTGTTCGAGCATGTTCTGGATGCGCACGTGGTGACGGTCGTCCAGCAGGCTGGTTTCCCGCGACAGCAGGCGTTTGGCCCGGTGGAATTGGTGCCGCACCGAGTGATCGACTTTCTCCAGTTCCTGCTTGACCAGCGGCGCGATGACCAGCCGGCGGTACTGCGCCATGATCTGGAAACGGTTGTTGAGAATCGCCATGGCCGTGTCCATGTCCAGGTGGCCCTTGCCTTCGACCCGGTGGGCGATCGGTGCAACCCGCTGGACCTTGGCCAAGCGCAGGAAACTGAACACCCGGATCCAGGCCCAGCCCAGGTCGAATTCCCATTTGCGTACCGACAGCTTGGCCGAGTTGGGATAGGTGTGGTGGTTGTTGTGCAGTTCTTCGCCGCCGATCAGGATGCCCCAGGGCACCAGGTTGGTTGCCGCGTCGCGGCATTCGAAATTGCGGTAGCCCACGGCATGGCCCAGGCCATTGACCACGCCGGCGGCCCAGACGGGAATCCACATCATCTGGATGGCCCAGATAGTGATGCCGATGGTGCCGAACAGCAGCAGATCGATGCCCGCCATGATCGCCACGCCCAGCAGAGGGAAGCGGCTATAAAGGTTGCGCTCGATCCAGTCTTCGGGGCAGTTCTTGCCGTAGATGCGCAGGGTTTCCGGGTTTTCCGCCTCGGCGCGATACAGCTCGGCGCCTTTGCGCAGCACGGTGGACAAGCCTTTGATGACCGGGCTGTGTGGGTCGTCGACGGTCTCGCATTTGGCGTGGTGCTTGCGGTGGATGGCGGTCCACTCGCGGGTGTTCTGTGCCGTGGTCAGCCACAGCCAGAAGCGGAAGAAATGTTTGAGGCCGGCATTGAGCTCCAGGGAGCGATGCGCTGAATAACGGTGCAGGTAGACCGTGACGGCAATGATCGTGACGTGGGTCATCAGCAGGGTGACTGCCACCAGTGACCAGGCCGACAGGCCAAGAAAACCTTCGTACCACATAGGCTGTAGGGCCCTCGAAAAAGATAGAAACTGCCGTTGCATTATCACCGGCCCTACAGATAAAACCAGTCGGCCTTTCAGATAAGAGTGGCTGGATGTTTCTTCCTCTATAATCCCCACCTCTTCGTAGGGACATGGAAGGCCGAATGACTGCCTATCAACGCAGTGCCATGCGCGTAGCGCTGCTTTATCTCGTGCTGTCAGTCGTCTGGCTGCAACTGATTGGTTATTTATTGAGTAGTTTCTTCGATCAATTGGCCGACAGACAGCGTTGGTTACTGATCAACGGTTATGCCTGGATCCTGCTCAGCGCTGGGTTGGTCTTCCTGGCGCGGGCACGGATCTCGCGGTTCTTTGGGAAAAGCGAGCACAGCGCCGATCGAGAGCGCCTGCGCCAGGCTGCCGCCGTCTTCGATTGCACCCGCGAAGGGGTGTTGGTCACGGACCGCAACGGCCTGATCGTGCACGTGAACCGGGCTTTCATGGCGATCACCGGTTATGTGCGCGAGGAAGTGCTGGGCCAGCGTCCCAATCTGTTCAAGTCCGGTCGCCATGGTCCGGATTTCTATCGCGACATGTTTGCCACCCTGGCCAGCCAGGGCGAGTGGAGCGGGGAAATCTGGAATCGGCGCAAAAGTGGTGAGATTTACCCGCAATGGCAGACGATCCGCGTCGTTCGCGATGATAACGACCAGATCAGCCATTATGTCGCGGTGTTTTCGGATATCAGCGCCATCAAGGATTCCGAGCACGAATTGGCTTACCTGGCCCATCACGACCCGCTGACGGGCTTGCCCAACCGCTTGCTGTTTTCTGATCGCACCGAGCAGGCCCTGACGTCGGCGCAGTTGCACAAGCGTGGCTGCGCGTTGTTGCTGCTGGACCTGGATCACTTCAAGAACATCAATGACAGCCTGGGTCATAACGTGGGCGATGAGCTGCTCAAAGGCGTGGCCGAGCGGTTTCGCGGGCTTTTCGCCCCGGGCGTGACCCTGGCCCGGCTGGGGGGCGACGAGTTTGCGGTACTGGTGGAAAACTGCTCGCAGCCAGGCCAGGCAGCGGCGCTGGCCCGGCGCATCCTTGATGCATTGAAAGAGCCACTGCGCTTCGATGACCACGCCTTGTTCATCAATGCCAGCATCGGCATCAGCCTGTTTCCCGGCGATGCCCTCAGCGCCGGGCAACTGCTGCGCAACGCCGATTCGGCCTTGTTCAAGGCCAAGAGTGCCGGGCGCGATGGCTACGCCTTGTACACCGAAGAGCTCACGGCCCACGCTCAGCAACGGGTCGAGATCGCTTTCGAACTGCGTCGCGCGCTGCAGGAACAGGAGCTGCGCGTTCACTACCAGCCGGTACACGACCTGGCGACCAGTCGCCTGATCGGTGTCGAGGCCTTGGTGCGCTGGCAGCATCCCACGCGTGGGTTGGTGTCGCCGGCCGAGTTCATTCCCATCGCTGAGCGCACCGGGCTGATCGCCCAGATCGACGCGTGGGTCATGGAGCAGGCTTGTCGGCAAATGTGCCAGTGGCAGCAAGCCGGCGTGATGCTGTCATTTGTCGCGGTCAACGTCTCCAGTCGATTGTTCGCCCATCACGAGTTGTTCGAGCAAGTCGCCCGGGTACTGCACGACACGGGTCTGGACCCCGCTTGCCTGGAGTTGGAAGTGACCGAAAGCGCGGTGATGGAAGACCCGGAAGTGGCGCTGGAGCAGATGCACCGCCTGCGGGAGTTGGGCGTGCGGCTGGCGATCGACGATTTCGGCACGGGTTATTCGTCGTTGCTGCGGCTCAAGCGCTTGCCGGTGCAGAAGCTCAAGATCGATCAGGGTTTTGTCGCCGGGTTGCCGTGGGATGAGGACGACGCGGCGATCGTCAGGGTGATCGTTGCCCTGGCCCGCAGCATGGGCATGCAGGTGCACGCCGAAGGCATCGAGCAGCGCGAGCAAGCGGTATTCCTGCTCGAACATGCCTGTGAGCTGGGCCAGGGCTACTGGTTTGGGCGGCCTGTTGCGGCGGTGCAACTGGACTGGAGCCATGCACCGGCTATCGCCTGAATATGTCGTGTGACTTGTTTGGTTTTTTGGTTATATAAAAATTCTTAAATAGTCTTTTTAAGAATATCTCGCTTTATCTAGTATTGCTCCCACGCCGTAAGCAGTGCCGCCCACTGCCAGGCATTCATTCAAAGGAGCAGCAGCATGAGCGTATCTCTACGTAGCGTTGACGGCCAGGACGAAGCAACCATCTTGCGCGAGATCCAGAGCGCATTGCGCGATCTACGCTTTGGGGCAGTGGAAATCACTGTGCACAACGCCCAGGTGGTCCAGATCGAACGCAAGGAAAAGTTCCGCCTGCAACAGCCGAGTCATAAGCCGTCTTGAAAAAACCTAGAAGATCGCAGCCTTCGGCAGCTCCTACAGGGGGGCTTGGCGTAGGAGCTGCCGAAGGCTGTGATCTTTTTACCGACCACCCGATTTCCAGAAGCCATAAGAAAACCAGAATTCCAGGAGCTTTCACTATGTCGTCAATTCGTCGTTATGCCCTGGCCGCCCTGGCCAGTGCTGTTTTTGCAGGTTCGGCCGTCGCCAAGGATTATGAGCTGCTCAACGTTTCCTATGACCCGACTCGCGAGCTTTATCAGGATTACAACGCCGAATTCGTCAGTTTCTGGAAGAAAGCGCACCCGGACGACAGCGTGAAGATTCAACAATCCCACGGTGGCTCGGGCAAGCAAGGCAGGGCGGTGATCGATGGCCTGCGGGCTGACGTAGTGACCCTGGCCCTGGCCGGCGACATCGATGAAATCGCCAAGCTGGGCAAGTCCCTGCCGGCGGACTGGCAAAAGCGCCTGCCTGAGGCCAGCACACCCTACACGTCCACCATCGTGTTCCTGGTGCGCAAGGGCAACCCCAAGGGCATCAAGGACTGGGGCGATCTGATCAAGAACGATGTGTCGGTCATTACCCCGAACCCGAAGACCTCCGGCGGTGCTCGCTGGAACTTCCTCGCCGCCTGGGCCTATGGCCTGAAGGCCAACGGCGGTGACGAAGCCAAGGCCAAGGAGTACGTGCAAGCGTTGTTCAAGCACGTGCCGATCCTCGACACCGGTGCTCGTGGTTCGACCATTACCTTCGTCAACAACGGTCAGGGCGACGTGTTGCTGGCCTGGGAAAACGAAGCCTTCCTGGCGCTGAAAGAAGATGGCGGCGCGGACAAGTTCGACATCGTCGTGCCGTCGTTGTCGATCCTCGCCGAACCGCCGGTGGCGGTGGTGGACAAGAACGCCGAGAAAAAGGGCAATCTTGAGATTGCCGAAGCCTACCTCAAGCACCTGTACAGCCCGGCCGGCCAGGAAATCGCCGCGAAGAACTTCTATCGTCCACGTGACAAGGACGTGGCCGCCAAGTATTCCCGGCAGTTCCCGAAACTGGACCTGGTGACCATCGACAAGGACTTCGGTGGCTGGAAAACCGCCCAGCCGAAATTCTTCAATGATGGCGGCGTGTTCGACCAGATCTATCAGGCGCAGTAAGCTGGACAGGCCTGAATGAGCTGATTGCAGGCTAATGCCGGACACTGAATCTGTGGCAAGGGGATGTTGTTGTGGGAGCAAGGCTTGCCCGCGATGAAGGCGATGCGGTCCTTTAGAAACCGAGTCGCCCCCCGTCGCGGGCAAGCCTTGCTCCCACCCAGTTTTGCTCCCACAGTGTGTTTTCAACCAAGGACCTTTATGTCGCGTCGCATATCCCCCGTCATACCCGGCTTCGGGCTGACGCTGGGCTACACCCTGGTGTACCTCAGTCTGATTGTGCTCATACCCCTGGCGGCGATGTTCGTGCATGCCGCCCAACTCACCTGGGAACAGTTCTGGGCGATCATCTCGGCGCCGCGGGTGCTGGCTGCCTTGAAGCTCAGTTTCGGCACGGCGCTGTACGCCGCGATCATCAACGGCGTGATCGGTACGCTGCTGGCCTGGGTGCTGGTGCGCTACACCTTCCCCGGTCGCAAGATCATAGACGCGATGATCGACCTACCGTTCGCCCTGCCCACCGCCGTGGCTGGTATTGCGCTGACGGCGCTGTATGCGCCGACCGGCCTGGTCGGCCAGTTCGCCACCGACCTGGGCTTCAAGATCGCCTACACCCCGTTGGGCATTACCCTGGCGCTGACCTTCGTAACGTTGCCGTTCGTGGTGCGCACGGTGCAGCCGGTGCTGGCCGATATTCCCCGTGAAGTCGAAGAGGCCGCCGCCTGCCTCGGTGCCAAGCCATGGCAGGTGTTCCGTCACATCCTCGTGCCGGCGTTGCTGCCGGCCTGGTTGACCGGCTTCGCCCTGGCCTTTGCCCGTGGCGTGGGCGAGTACGGCTCGGTGATTTTCATCGCCGGCAACATGCCGATGAAAACCGAGATCCTGCCGCTGCTGATCATGGTCAAGCTCGACCAGTACGACTACACCGGCGCCACCTCCATCGGCGTGTTGATGCTGGTGGTTTCCTTCGTCCTGTTGCTGCTGATCAACCTGCTGCAGCGGCGCATCGAAACCCCATAAGGAGGCGCGAACATGTCCCAATCGTCTATTTCCGCGGCCTCCACCAACGCCGCTCGCCGCGGCAGTGCGACTTCGCGGCGAATCCTGATCGGCCTCGGCTGGCTGATCTTTGCGCTGTTCCTGCTGTTGCCGCTGTTCATCGTGGTGTCCCAGGGCCTGAAACTCGGCCTGGGAGCGTTCTTCACGGCGGTTTTTGAACCTGACGCGCTGTCGGCGTTGAAGCTCACGGTGATTGCGGTGCTGATCTCGGTGCCGCTGAACCTGGTGTTCGGTGTCAGCGCTGCGTGGTGCGTGAGCAAATATTCATTCCGTGGCAAGAGCATGCTGGTGACCCTGATCGACTTGCCGTTCTCGGTATCGCCGGTGATCGCCGGCCTGGTCTATGTGCTGATGTTCGGCGCCCAGGGCCTGTTCGGGCCATGGCTGTCGGATCACGACATCCAGATCGTGTTCGCGCTGCCGGGCATCGTCCTGGCGACCATCTTCGTCACCGTGCCGTTCGTGGCCCGTGAGCTGATCCCGCTGATGCAGGAGCAGGGCACCCAGGAAGAAGAAGCCGCGCGCCTGCTGGGCGCCAATGGCTGGCAGATGTTCTGGCATGTCACCGTGCCGAACATCAAGTGGGGGCTGATCTATGGCGTGGTGCTGTGTACCGCCCGGGCCATGGGCGAGTTCGGCGCGGTGTCGGTGGTGTCCGGGCACATTCGCGGGGTGACCAACACCCTGCCGCTGCACGTCGAGATCCTCTACAACGAATACAACCACGTGGCCGCGTTCGCCGTGGCGAGCCTGTTGCTGATCCTGGCGCTCTTCATCCTGCTGCTCAAGCAGTGGAGCGAAAACCGAATCAACCGCCTGCGCGCCAGCGCCGCGGAGGAATAAGTCATGTCGATCGAAGTTCGTAACGTCAGCAAGAATTTCAACGCCTTCAAGGCCCTGGACGATATCAGCCTGGACATCCAGAGCGGTGAACTGGTGGCGCTGCTGGGCCCGTCGGGCTGCGGCAAGACCACTCTGCTGCGGATCATCGCCGGCCTCGAAACCCCGGACCAGGGCAACATCGTGTTCCACGGCGAGGACGTTTCCGGCCACGACGTACGTGATCGCAACGTCGGTTTCGTGTTCCAGCACTACGCTTTGTTCCGCCACATGAC
Source organism: Pseudomonas sp. St290 (assembly GCF_018325805.1). Taxonomy (NCBI): domain Bacteria; kingdom Pseudomonadati; phylum Pseudomonadota; class Gammaproteobacteria; order Pseudomonadales; family Pseudomonadaceae; genus Pseudomonas; species Pseudomonas sp. St290. The sequence goes on from NZ_AP014703.1 coordinate 246,612, forward strand.
GGTGTTCGATAACGTTGCCTTCGGCCTGCGCATGAAGCCCAAGAACCAGCGCCCGAACGAAAGCCAGATCGCGACCAAGGTCCACGAATTGCTGAACATGGTGCAACTGGACTGGCTCGCCGACCGCTATCCCGAGCAGTTATCCGGCGGCCAGCGCCAGCGCATTGCCCTGGCCCGCGCATTGGCGGTGGAGCCCAAGGTATTGCTGCTGGACGAACCCTTCGGCGCCCTCGACGCCAAGGTCCGCAAGGAACTGCGTCGCTGGCTGGCGCGGCTGCACGAGGACATCAACCTGACCTCGGTGTTCGTGACCCACGACCAGGAAGAAGCCATGGAAGTCGCCGACCGGATCGTGGTGATGAACAAAGGCGTGATCGAGCAGATCGGCTCACCGGGTGATGTGTATGAAAACCCGGCCAGCGACTTTGTGTATCACTTCCTCGGCGACTCGAACCGCCTGCACTTGGGTGAGGACCGGCATGTGCTGTTCCGCCCTCACGAAGTGTCCCTGTCGCGCTCGGAGCTGGAAGACCACCATGCCGCCGAAGTGCGGGATATTCGCCCGCTCGGCGCCACCACTCGGGTAACCCTGAAGGTGGAAGGCCAGAGCGAATTGATCGAAGCCGAAGTGGTTAAGGACCACGACAGCCTGGTGGGCCTGGCGAAGGGCGAGACGCTGTTCTTCAAGCCGAAGGTCTGGCAGAAAGTCTCAAACCTTTAAAAGCAAAAAGCATCGCGAGCGGGCTCGCTCCCACAGTAGAACTTCAGTGAACACAATATTTGTGTACTTATGGAGATCCATTGTGGGAGCGAGCCTGCTCGCGATGGCGCCCTCACTGACACCCCGAGTCGAATCCGAATAACACCGCCCGACCTTGCTTCGATTGGTTCTACTCCACCACCTTTTCCCATCTCAAACCCTACCTAGACTCTGACTTGCCAGGAGGCAGTGAGAGTCTAGGTAAGGACCGGTGTTATCTCCTGGCGCCCTGATGCCAAGGAGATAAAGCATGAGAATGGAAGTCAGTCGGCACGGCCCGTTTGGCTGTGCCTTGATAAGCGTTTTATTGAGCCCATCCGTCAGCGCCACCCCCTCGTTATCGCCGCAGATACCATTCGATGTCACGGTTACCGGCCAACATCCCACTCTGGTCAGCCTTCAGCGCGATTTCGACGATCTGTCATGGCAGACCTTCATTGCCCTGAACTGGCCCGCGCTGGACAACGGCAATCCCAATACCGGCACCTCTATCGGCAAGCAGGATGGCGCCACGGTGTGGGAAAGCTGGAAAGAGAGCTACCAGATCTTCCGGGCCAAGGGCCAGACACCGCTGCCCTGGAACGCCCCGGCAAGCCTCCCCGACGCGTGCAAGTCACTCAAGCCCGGCCGGTTGTTGCAGCAGATGGGCAAGGTACCCGATGTGCTGGATGAGTTTATCCAGCCCTTCGAGAGCGGCCCGCTGGTGGACCAGAACGGTGTCTACACGCGCAACGAAATCGTGGTCAACCAATCGATGTTCAACGGGATCGTCGACAATGGCCTGTACAGCATCGAAGGCCAGCAGAAGTTCTTTGCCGCCAATCCGAAGAACGCCGTGGCCTTCAGCTGCGGTTCCACCGAGAGCCAGCAGGTCGGTGCGGTGATGGTGAAAGCGTCGTGGAAAGTGCTGGGCCCCAATGACAACCGGCAGGATTTTCACACCGTCGATGCGCTGGTTTATACCCCGGGCAACAGCGACCCGAGCCATGGGCCGATTGTCGAGGAGTCGTGCGTCTCCGAGCCGGTCGGGTTGGTGGGATTGCACATGGTCCATAAGACCGCCAGCGCGGCGCAATGGGTCTGGTCAACCTTCGAGCATGTGAAGAATGTGCCGGACAAAAACACCCCCGTCGCCCAGCGGACTGGGCCATATCTGTTCTACAACGCGGCCAGCAAAAGCGATATCAACCAGCCGCCGCCACGGCCCTGGAACCCGGCGGTCAAGGCGACGCCCTCGCAAATCGTGCGCGACGTGCCGCTGACCGACGCCACCAAAAACCTCAATACGACCTATCAAGCGCTGTTGCGCACGGTGAACCCGCAGAGCGTCTGGGCGAACTATCAACTGATCAGTACCCAGTGGCCGTCGGCACCACAGCCGAACTGCCAGATATCAGCCGCCAACCCGTTGGGCAGTCCCGCGCCGTTGTTCCTGGCCAACGCCACGCTGGAAACCTACATCCAGGGCACGGTGCCCCAGGCATCTTCCAGTTGCATGGCCTGTCACGGCAATGCGGCCACCCATGTCACCGAGTCACCGCGTACCAGCTTCGCGGATTTCACCTATTTACTCGAACGCGCACAGTCCACTGGCGGACAAGGAGTCAACCATGAGCAGTGATCTGGACAATTTCGTAGGCCTGTCATCGGCCCTGACCGGCATTCCCACCGATCGGCTGGCACCGACGATCGACCAGGTAGGTTTGCCGTCGACTTTTCTCGCGTTCATCACCCCGCGTATCACCCCTGAGGTGCTCAACACGTTACTGACGCAATACGCCACGCTGGCGGCCGACCACATCCCGCCCGACCAGATCGCCAAGGCGGTGCTGATGGACGGATCGCGCCCAGCCGTCACGCAGACCGCCCAAGCCGCGCGTTCGATCATGAAGCTGTGGTTGCTGGGGGTCTGGTATCAGCCGTATGCCACTGGCAGCTACAAATCGACCGATTCGACGGTGGTGTCCGACCAGGCCTACATCCAGAGCTGGGCCTGGAAAATTGCCCAGGCCCATCCCATGGGCTACAGCGAGATGTTTTTCGGCTATTGGAACACCACGCCGCCCAGCCTTGAGGACTACACCGGCGTGCCCGCCAACGATCAGGGAGCCTCGTCATGAGTACCGAACAAGCAGAGGTGATCATCGTTGGCGCGGGGCTGGCCGGCAGTATCATCGCTTATCAGTTGGGCATGGCCGGCGTCGATGTACTGGTGCTCGAATCGGGTCCGGAGATCCCGGTCAACCGCACGCAATACCTGGAGCGCTTCTACACCGCCACGCTGAAAACCCCGGAATCCCCTTATCCGCCGGTGTCGACACTGGATACACCGCGTGACCCGGCCAAGGAAAATGCCCCTCGGGCCACCATCGCCGACCTGATCCTCGGCTGGAACGAGCCGAAAACCAGCTACCTGGTGCAGAAAGGTCCGCTGCCCTTCAACAGCACCTATGAACGGGTGGGCGGCGGCACGACCTGGCATTGGGTCGGGACGTGCCTGCGCATGGTACCGAACGATTTTCGCCTGAGGAGCAAGTACGGCGTAGGGGTGGATTGGCCCATTGGTTACGACGACCTGCAAAGCGCCTATTGCCGGGCCGAGGCGGAAATCGGGGTGTCGGCCAATGTCGCCGACCAGGCCTACCTGGGCATGACCTTTCCCGAAGGTTATTCCTTCCCGATGCACAGCATCCCGTTGTCGCTGGTCGATGGCAGTTTCGTCAGCGCCGTGACCGGGCAGACGTTCGACGGCTTGCCGCTGGTGGTCAGCCCGACGCCGGCCGGGCGCAACTCCCAGCCCTACGCCGGGCGTCGGGTGTGTGCCGGCAATACCAACTGCACGCCGATCTGCCCGATCCAGGCCAAGTACGACGCGACCGTGACCATGAACAAGGCTCTGTCCACCGGCAAGGTCCGGGTCATGTACCGGACCGTGGCCAGCAAAGTGACGGTGGGCCCGGACAAGAACATCAATGGCGTCGAATTCATTCAATACCAGCTTGGCGACGGACCGCAGACGGGAACCGGCGTGGCCATCGGGCAGCGTTACGTGATCGCGGCCCATGCCATTGAAACCCCTAAATTGTTGCTCAACTCCAAGACCCCGGCCTGGCCCAACGGCGTGGCCAACAGCAGTGGGCAAGTGGGACGCAGTTTGTCCGACCACCCGATTTACCTGGCCTGGGGGCTGATGCCGGAAGGCAAGACGGTATTTCCATACCGTGGTCCGGTGTCCACGGCGGGCATCGAGAGCCTGCGTGATGGCGACTTTCGCAGCCAGCGAGCGGCATGGCGCATCGAAATCGGCAACGAGGGCTGGAACTGGCCGGTGGGCGACCCTTACGTCACCGTGGCCGATTTTATCGACGGCAAGAACAAAAGTTGCACCAACCCGTTGCCATCGAAAGAGAACCCGCCGCCGCCCACTGAGGCGCTTTACGGCACGGCGCTGATTCAACGGCTCAACGACCTGTTCATCCGCCAGTTTCGGATCGGTTTTTTGGTGGAGCAGGTGGAGGAGCATCCCGACCAGTCCAATAGCTACATCGTGCCCTCGACGGACAAGCTCACGGACGGGCTCGGCATTCTCCGGCCGGAAATCCACTACGACCTGTCCGATTACACCAAGGAAGGTTTCAGGCAGGCGAAGATACTGGCGAGCCACATCATCAAGGACCTGCTCGGGGCCGTGGAACTGACGGCACCCATTGGCAAAGGGACCTTCAGGTACAAAGACGAGGATTACAGCTTCCAGGGCGCCGGGCACCTGATGGGGACTTATCGCATGGGCGATGACCCGGCCAAGTCGGTGGTGGACAAGTATCAACGCAGTTGGGACCACAAGAACCTGTTCCTGGTGGGCGATGGCGTGTTCCCCAGCACCGGCACCTCGAATCCGAGCCTGACGATTGCGGCGCTGTCGTTCCAGGCCGGGGACACCGTGGCCAACGACCTGAAGGCGGTGACCATGCAGGTCCAGGCCAACAATCCTTGGCAGGGCACGGGTGTGCAGGTCAACGGGTTGGTACCGCGCCTGGTTCGCTACGTCAGCGGATTATGGTGCGCGAGTCCGCAGGGTGGCAATGTCGATGGAAAGGGCGGTTCCAGGCACATCGACTACAGCAGCTATGCGTTGCCCGGTGCGGCCGAAGGCGCCTTGATCGGTCGCGTGGGCAATGGTGGCAAGCCGTTCCTGGTGGGTGATCTGGCGCAGGTTCCGGGCGACCAGCAAGGGGAGCTGCAACTGTGCATCAACGATGACCTGACCGGGCAGTACGGGTCTGGCTTGAAAGATAACACCGGCGCGCTGACGATTCGGATCGAGTTCGGTGCGCTGTAACGCTTGAGCGGTAGTGGCCACCTCCTGTGGGAGCGAGCTTGTGGGAGCAAGGCTTGCCCGCGATGCAAACACCTCGGTGTAGCTGATTAGACCGAGGCGATGCCATCGCGGGCAAGCCTTGCTCCCACAGACTCGCTCCCATAGAGGGGGGCTTCAGGCCGCCGAGCGCTGGTTGCGCAGGGTTACCGGCCCGACGCGCTCTTCAATAGCCTGCTTCAGTTCGCCACGAAGTCCCAGCAGGAAACCCGCTTCAACCACCACGAACAACGGCCCGACAATCAACCCTGTGAGGTCGTCGACGAACGCCGGCTTGCGGCCTTCGTAATAGTGACCGACAAACTGGATCACCCAACCCACTACAAACATGCCCAGGCCACTGCCCAGCCACACCGAAGTGCTTTGCGCGGCGAGCATCTGGCCCAGCCAAACCGCCAGGCCCAGCAGCACCGTCATCAACACACCCAGGCGTATTTCCAGGCGCAGGTAGAACCACGCACTGGCCACGGCCGCCAGCAACGCGGGCGACACCAGAACCGCACCCATCGGCCAGCCGGGTCGTGACAACAATACGGCGACGGCGACGAAGATCAGCGGAATGCCAATGAAATGGCTGGCGATGTTGCGCGGGTCGCGATGATAGGCGGCGTATTGACTGAGATGATCGACGAGGCTTTTCATTGTTGTTCCTCCTGAGGTGATGCCTGCATGATGCCCGGGTACCCCAAGGTGTTCTGTCAGTTAGCCGACACTTGTCCCGGAGTTTCCATGAGTTCGCATCCCTGGCACTCACACCTGATGGCCGGCCACTGGTACAGCCATCTGCCTGATGAGTTACAGAATAGTCTGCTGGACATGGCGCGGCTGCGCCGCCTGCCGCCGGGCCATCGGCTGTTCCAGCGTGGCGATCCACCCTGCGGGTTGTATGCCGTGCTGGAAGGCGCGGTGCGTGTCGGTGCGGTGAACGAACAGGGCAAGGAGGCGTTGCTGAGCGTGGTGGAGGCGCCCCACTGGTTCGGTGAAATCTGCCTGTTCGATGGCCAGCCGCGGACCCATGATGCGGTGGTCGTAGGTCAATCTGCGCTGCTGCACTTGCCCCAGGCGCCGTTGCTGGCCTTCCTGCAAGAACAACCGATCTATTGGCGGCATCTCGCATTATTGATGAGCCACAAACTGCGCTTGACCTTCATCAACCTCGAGCACCTGAGCCTGATGCCCGCACCGGCCCGCGTGGCCCACCGCCTGCTGATGATCGCCGAAGGCTACGGCGAAATCGAACCGGCGCGCCGGGTTCTGCAACTGCCTCAGGAGCAACTGGCGCTGATGCTCGCGCTGTCGCGCCAGACTACCAACCAGGTCCTCAAGGACCTGCAGGCCCAAGGCATCCTTCATCTCAGTTATGGCGAGATCGAAATCCTCGACATCGAGCGGTTGCGGGCCCTGACCACAACCTGAAGTCTGTGGGAGCGGCCATGCACAAACGGTGTGGCGAGGGAGCTTGCTCCCGCTGGCCTGCGCAGCAGGCCCCAGCATGTTTACAGGCGGAGTGCTTGGACCGGTTTTGCGGCTGCTGCGCAGCCGAGCGGGAGCAAGCTCCCTCGCCACGGGGCTTGGGTTGCCTGGGCGAAAATCATCGCGAGCAAGCAAGCCCGCTCCCACAGGGGGTTGGTGTTGTCGCAACTATCGTGGTCACACCGTCCCCATTGTGGGAGCGAGCTTGCTCGCGATAGGGCCAGCCCAGGCGCTGCAATCCCTAGCGCAACCCATCCCGAAACTGTCCCGGCGTCATTCCGGTCCAGCGTTTGAACGCGCGGCTGAAGCTGCTGGCATCGGCAAATCCCAACAGATAACTGACTTCGCTCAGCGAACATTGCGGATCGCGCAGGTGCAGCAGCGCGAGGTTTTCCCGGCATTCGTTGAGCAGTGCGTCGAAGCGGCAGCCTTCGTCGGCCAGGTGCCGTTGCAGGCTGCGCAGGCTCAGGTGCATGGCCTGGGCGATGCGTTCGGCGCTGGGTTCGCCTTCGGGCAGTTGGGCCTCGATGGCCGCGCGTACCTTGCGCTCCCAGGTCAGTGGCTTGAGCTGGGCGAGGGTGCGCTCGAGCACTGTTTCGTTGTGTTCGGCCAGTTCCGGGTTGGCGTCGTCCAGGTGGCTGTCGAAGTCGCTGAGCTCGAACTCCAGGCGATCCTGGTCGGCGCCAAAATGTACCGGCGAGCGGAATACCTTGTGCCAGGGCGCGGGATCCGCCGGCTCCGGGCGTCGCAGGTAGACCGCCAGCGGCGCGTAATCACGGCCCAGGCGGTTGCGGCAGGTGCGCACATAAATCGCCGCGAACGCATCGATGGCCTCGAAGGCTGGCGCCGGTCGGCCCGGCGGCACGTCGAGGCTGAAGCGATAACGGTCTTCGCCACGGCTCAATTGCAGGGTCAGCGCATCGCTGACCACCGGGTGATAGCGCACGATCCGCTCGAACACTTCTCGCAGGCTGCCGCTGGCGACCAAGGCATAACCCAGCGCGTGGAACGTGGTGGGGCTGACGAAGCGCGAGACCCGCAGGCCGATGGCCGGGTCGCCGCTGGCCTGCACCGCCAACGCCCACAGGCGTGTGGTGCCTGAGAGCGGGTAGCGGGCGTTCGGGTCGTCCATCAGTTGTGGATCGAGCCCGGCTTCGACGCACAGGGCATGGCTGTCCAGGCCCAACGCATCGAGCTGTTTGCGCAGGGCGCGGGTCCAGCTGGCAAGGGAGGTCGGTTCAGTCATGACGATTGGCGCTTGCGGTCAACAGGTTGGCGTTTACGGCTACCACCCGAGGGGACAACGCCCGGCAGGATGAGCACATCGATAACAGAGGATGTAAGCCATGCACGGCACTTGCGCAAGCCCCGAGCGATTGAATGCACAACAGCGATCCGCCCATATTCGCCAGGTGGTATTGGCCCGGGGCGAGCAATTGCGTCAGCGCTACCCGATTTTGCGCCACCAGGATGCATTGGGCGCGGGCATCCTGGCGTTTGCCCTGGCCGGAATGATCGGTTCGGCGCTGCTCTACATCAACGGTCATCTTGCCGGATGGGCGTGCCTGCTGCTCAACGCTTTTTTCGCCTCCCTGACCCACGAGCTGGAACACGACCTGATCCACAGCATGTACTTTCGCAAGCAACGCCTGCCCCACAACCTGATGATGGGCCTGGTGTGGCTGGCGCGGCCGAGCACCATCAACCCGTGGATCCGCCGCCACCTGCACCTCAACCATCACAAGGTATCCGGCAGCGAGGCCGACATGGAGGAACGGGCCATCACCAACGGCGAACCCTGGGGGCTGGCGCGGTTGCTGATGGTCGGCGACAACGTGATGTCGGCCTTCATCCGCCTGCTGCGAGCCAAGACCTGGGCGCACAAGGGCAGCATCCTCAAGCGCACGCTGAAGGTGTACTTCCCGCTGGCACTGCTGCACTGGGGCGCCTGGTATGTGTTCCTGGGTTTTCACGGGGCCAACGGTGTCGCCAGCCTGCTGGGCACGTCGATTGACTGGTCGACGACTACGCTGGCGACGATGCAGGTGATCGACATCGCGGCAGTGGTGATCATTGGCCCGAACGTGCTGCGGACCTTTTGCCTGCACTTCATCAGTTCGAACATGCACTACTATGGCGACGTCGAGCCGGGTAACGTCATCCAGCAAACCCAAGTGCTCAATCCGTGGTGGTTGTGGCCGTTGCAGGCGTTCTGCTTCAACTTTGGCAGCAGCCACGGGATCCATCATTTCGTGGTGAAGGAACCGTTCTATATCCGTCAAATGACGGTACCGGTGGCTCACAAGGTGATGCGCGAGATGGGCGTGCGGTTCAATGATTTCGGGACGTTTGGGCGGGCGAATAGGTTTGTGCGGGAAGAGGGTGTAGTGCGGGAGAAGGTGAACGCGGCCCAGGTTTGAGACGCACCACCTTATGCATGGAGAACACATCTTGTGGCGAGGGGATTTATCCCCGCTGGGCTGCGTAGCAGCCCAGGACCAAGCGCCGGGGTGTGTCAGGTGTGATCACAGCCAACCTTTTTGGGGCCGCTTCGCGGCCCAGCGGGGATAAATCCCCTCGCCACAGGGGAGGTGTCAGCTCTGGGAAACGGGTTAGAACTGGTAACTCACCGTCGCCGCCACATTGCGTTCTTCACCCATGTAGCAATAGCTCAGGCTGGCGCAGGAAGCGACATAGCTTTCGTTGGTCAGGTTGTTCGCATTCAGGCGAACGTCCACCCCCTTCAAGCCGACCTTGCCCAAGTCATACCCCACCGAGGCATCGAGCAACGTGTAGGACGGCACCTTCATGGTGTTCTCCGCGTCGGCCCAGCTGTAGCCCACATAGCGCACGCCGCCACCCAGGCGCAGGCCATCGAGTGCGCCGCTGTCGAACTTGTAGTCAGCCCAGAGCGAGGCCATGTGGCGCGGCGCCTGGGTCGGTGAATTGCCCTTGTTTTCGATGAGGTCGGTGGCGGTGCTCAAGGTGCTGATCATCGATTTCGAGTATTCGATATCGGTGAAGGTGTAGCTGCCCAGCACTTTGAATTGCTCGGTCAGTTGCAGATGCGCTTCCAGTTCCAGACCCTGGGAGCGCACGGCACCGATGGCGCGGTAGAAGTTCTCCTGGGGCAGTTTGGTCGCCAGGTTTTCCTGGTCGATGCGAAACAGCGAGGCGGTGTACAGGTCATCAGTGCCCGGCGGCTGATACTTCAGGCCCAGTTCCCATTGCTTGCCATCGGTGGGCGGCAGCGGGTTGCCGGCGCTGTCGGCGTAGGAGTTCGGGTTGAACGACTCGGAGTAGCTGATGTACGGCGCCAGGCCGTTGTCGAACAGGTACAGGGCCCCGACACGGCCGGTGAGCTTGGTGCGTTTGTCGTTGATTTCGGTGCCTTGCGGGCGACCGAATTCGGCAATGCGATTTTCATCCGAGGTCTCGACCCAGTCCTGGCGCAGGCCCAGGGAGAAGCGCCACTTGTCCATCTCGATCAGGTCTTGCAGGTAGACGCCGGTCTGCTCCAGGCGTCGCAGGTAACTGGTGGGGCTGAAGTAGGTGATGGCCGAGTTGCCATAGGTCGGGTCGAAGGCGTTGATCGGGGCGAGGCTGCCGCTGGTCCAGTCGACCACGGTTTTGCGTCGTTGATAGTCCGCACCCATCAACACGGTGTGCTTGGTCGCACCGGTAAAGAATTCGGCTTGCAGCATGTTGTCGACGATGAAGGAGTGGAGCTTTTCTTCGGCGCCGGTGTAATAGCGGTTCAATTCGTTGCTGGTGGGCGTGGTCCAGCCATAGGCGTAGACCTGATCGTTGGTGACCTGGGAGTCCAGGTAACGGAAGTTCTGCCGGGCGGTGAAAACATCGTTGAAACGGTGCTCGAACTGGTAGCCGAACGACTGCTGGTCGCGTTCGTAACCGTCGACGCCAGGTTCGCCTTCGAAGAAGTTTTCCGAGATCCGTCGGCCGTTGCGCTGGTGCAAGGTGCCGTCGGCCGGCATGCCGCCGTGGTAGCCACCGTCGGGGTCATGTTGCAGGTAGGCCTGGAGCGTCAGCGAGGTGTCGTCGCTGAAATCGATGTTCACCGTGGGGGCCAGGGCGAAGCGCTTCTCCTTGTTGTGGTCGAACTGGGTATCGGAGCTATCCGCCAGGCCGATCAGCCGATAGGTGATGCGTTTGTCGTCATCCACCGGGCCGCTGAAGTCGAAACCCATGCCGCGTTGGCCCTGGGTGCCGACCGTGGCCTGAATCTGGTGATAGGCCTCGTACAACGGCTTCTTGCTGGTCAGCGCCACCAGGCCGCCGGGCGAACTGCGGCCGTAGAGCACCGAGGACGGGCCTTTGAGGATATCGACCCGCTCCAGGAAGTACGGGTCGACCTGCATGGAGCTGTAGGTGCCGCTGTCGCCCATGGACTTGAGGCCGTCGAGGTAGATGTTATCCACCGAGCCGTCGTTGAAGCCGCGCATCGCCACGTAGTCGTAGCGGTGGGTGGCGCCGTAGGGGTTGGTCAGCACGCCAGGGGTGTAGCGCATGGCCTGGGAGACGGTTTGCGCGCCCTGGTCGTCCATTTGCTCGCGGGTGACCACGGACACGCTCTGGGACGTTTCGCGCAGGGCGGTGCTGGTCTTGGTGGCGACCTGGCTGTGGGTGGCGTTGTAGCCTTCCATGCTGCCCAGGGCGTTACCCAGAGCGAAGCCCTTGATGTCCGTGGTCGGCAGTTCCAGCGTGCTGCCGGCGGTCTCGGTTTGCAGCACGTAGCTGCTGCCATCCTGGCTGACGGCAACCAGTCCTGAGCCGCTGAGCAACTGGCTCAAGGCCTGTTCGCGCGAATACTCGCCCTTGAGCCCCGGGGACTGGACGCCGCCGGTTTGCGCCGGGGTGCTTGCCAGGGTGATCCGAGCCTGGCGGGCGAACTGATTCAACACATCGCTCAGCGGGCCGGGAGCAATGTTGTAGCTCTGGCGGCTGGCGGTCACGTCGCTTTGTGCGGCGACCGCAAGCATCGGTACGACGCTGCCCCCCAGCGCGGCGGAGAACAGCGCGGCATGAATAGCCTGGCGCAACAGGCCTGGTTGTGAAGATAAGCCGAAGGGATTCTTGAGATGTACGCGCTCAGTCATTGTGGGTTCCGTTGGAGTCGCTGGAGGCAGATAAGGGTTGCTTACTGTCCTAGCCGGACACCGGCTTGAAACCCGCCAAAAAAAATCAAGCCAGGCGTTCCACCGTGATCCACCAACGGGTTCGATAACGGATTTGCACAGGGAGCGTGCGTGGCAGGACGGCCAGCAATTTGTCGGTGTCCTCCAAACGGAAAACCCCCGACAGACGCAGGTCGGCAATCGACGCCGCGCAGTTCAAATAGCCTGGGCGGTAGCGTCCTACTTCGTTGAGAAAATCCGCCAGGCGCATGTTGCGCGTGACGATCAACCCGTCGGCCCAGGCACCTGCGTCCATGTCCAGGGGCGGTGCCAGGGTCGCTGTCGATGGGGTGATCAGGTAGTTTTGCCCGGCCTCGACCTGGATGGGTGTGCCATCGCTGTTGGGGTGGGAACGAATAACGACCCGGCCGCTGGTGACGCTCAAGCGCGTGCAGTCGCTGTCCTGGCGCACGACGAAGCGCCCCTCCAGCCCTTCGAACAGGCCATGTCGGCCTTGCACCCGCAGCGCACGTCCCGGGTCGCGTCCACAGGTGACCATGATTTCACCGCGGGCCAGGGTGATCAGGCGTTGCCCATCGGTGAAATCCAGGTCGGCAGCGCTGTGGGTATTGAGTTCGAGCCGTGAGCCGTCCGGCAGTTGGAAACCGCGGCGTTCACCCGTGGCGGTGGCGAAATCGGCACTCCATGGGCGCCAGCCCAGATCCTTGCCCAGCCATGTCGCGCCGCCCACCAGTGCGGCACCCGAGAGCAACTTCAGGGCCTGGCGGCGACTGAGGCGCTGGGCACTGTTTTCCAGGGTATTCAGGGCGACATGGGCACCGGGCACTGCCCGCAGGTTCGAGGTCAACTCGCTGTGCAGCGATTGCACCCGCAGCCAGGCCAGTTCGTGTTCTGGATGGGCGGCGCGCCAGGTGTCGCATTGTTGGCGCAGGGTCGGGTGAGCGGTGTGATTGCGCAGGCGCAGCAGCCAGTTGATCGCTTGCCTGACCACCTGTTGCGACGGGCCGTTACGGCGGCTCTGCAAGTGATCCGCCGGCTCAGCTTTCATAGCGCAACACGTAGCAGTGGTATAGCGCATCGGCGACGTAGCGCTCCACCGAGCGCAGCGAAATGCCCATTTGCTCGGCAATCTGTTTGTGCGTCAGGCCTTCGCACTGGGCCAACAGGAAGGCCTTGCGCACTTTCGGCTTGAGGCCTTCGAGCATCCTGGCAATGGCTTCGAGCAATTCCAGGATCAAGGTCCGGGTTTCGGCGCCGGGGGTTTCGGCTTCCGGCAGGTGGGCTATGGTCTGGAGGTAGGCACGTTCGATTTCTTCTCGACGCCAATGGTCGATCACCAGGCCTTGGGCGATGGTGCGCAAAAAAGCGCGTGGGGCTCGAAGCTCCAGGCGTTCGCTACGCTGCAACAGGCGCACGAAAGTGTCCTGGGCCAGATCCGCCGCATCGGCGGCATTGCCCAACCGGGTGCGCAGCCACGTATTGAGCCAGCCGTGATGTCGGCTGTAGAGCGCCTGTACTGCAAACTCGGGAGATGACATGGACGCGACGGCCTGGATGTTACAAATGATAATAGGTCGCATTGTCATCAGGCGTCGGCGAATTTGCAACCACCGTTCGCTCGCTGTGGCCTCCCGTCGCCTATTTCTTCGAAACTCTAATTATTTGTACAGGCTTGCCGACAGACTGGTATGCGTGCACCAAAGTGGAGCGAAGTGATAACCGCTCGCACTGTCACATGGAACGTTGCAAACCTGGAATGCACCCCCACTCCTTGCATAAGAAGCCTCCTCGATGAATCTAAAGTTCAGTCACAAAATCCTTCTGGCCGCCTCTGGCGTGGTGGTTCTGGCTTTTGCCCTGTTCACCCTCTACAACGATTATTTGCAGCGCAACACCATCGGCAGCAGCCTTGAGTCGTCCATCGAGCAATCCGGCGACCTGACCGCCAGCAGCATCCAGAACTGGATGAGTGGCCGGATACTGGTGCTGGAAAACCTGGCGCAAAACATCGCCCATCAAGGCACTGGTGCGGATCTGCCGGGGTTGGTCGATCAGCCGGCGCTGACGTCGAACTTCCAGTTCACTTATGTGGGCCAGGCCAACGGTGTCTTCACTCAACGTCCTGACGCAAAAATGCCTGACGGCTACGACCCGCGTCAGCGCCCTTGGTACAAACAAGCCGTGAGCGCCGATAAAACCATGCTGACCCCGCCTTATCTGGCGGCGGTGGGTGGCCTGGTGGTGACCATTGCCCTGCCGGTGAAGCACAACGGCGAATTGCTCGGCGTGGTGGGCGGCGACCTGAGCCTGGAAACCCTGGTGAAAATCATCAACTCCGTGGATTTCGGTGGTATCGGCCATGCGTTCCTGGTCAGCGGCGACGGTCAGGTGATCGTCAGTCCGGATAAAGACCAGGTGATGAAGAACCTCAAGGACATCTACCCCGGCACCCCCGTGCGCATTGGCAAGGGTATCCAGGAGGTCGAGCTCAACGGCCAGGACCGTATCCTTTCGTTTACCCCTGTGACCGGCCTGCCGAACGCCGAGTGGTACATCGGCCTGTCGATCGACAAGGCCAAGGCCTACGCACCGCTGAGCCAGTTCCGTACGTCTGCGTTGATTGCGATGTTTGTCGCGGTGGCGGCCATTGCCTTGCTGCTGAGCATGCTGATCCAGGTGTTGATGCGTCCATTGACCACCATGGGCCGCGCCATGCAGGACATCGCCCAGGGCGAAGGTGACCTGACCCGGCGCCTGGTCGTACAGGGCAAGGACGAATTCGCCGTGTTGGGTGGTTCGTTCAACCAGTTCGTGGAGCGGATTCACGCATCGATCTCGGAAGTGTCTTCCGCGACTCGCCAGGTGCATGACCTGTCGCAGCGGGTGATGACCTCGTCCAACGCTTCGCTCGTCGGCTCGGATGAGCAGAGCGCCCGTACCAACAGCGTGGCCGCGGCTATCAACCAGTTGGGCGCCGCGACCCAGGAAATCGCCCGCAATGCCGCCGACGCCTCGCAACATGCCAGCGGTGCCAGCGAACAGGCCGATGACGGTCGCCAGGTGGTGGAAAAAACCATCCAGGCCATGACCGAGCTGTCGCAGAAGATCAGCCTTTCCTGCACTCAGATCGAAACCCTGAACGCCAGCACCGATAACATCGGGCACATCCTGGATGTGATCAAGGGCATCTCCCAGCAAACCAACCTGCTGGCCCTGAACGCCGCCATCGAAGCGGCCCGGGCCGGTGAAGCCGGGCGTGGTTTTGCGGTGGTGGCCGATGAAGTGCGCAACCTGGCGCACCGCACCCAGGAGTCGGCGGAAGAAATCCACAAGATGATCACCTCGCTTCAAGTCGGCTCCCGTGAAGCGGTGACGACGATGAACGCCAGCCAGACCTCCAGCGAAGAAAGCGTGGAAGTGGCTAACCAGGCGGGTCTGCGACTGGTCAGCGTGACGCAGCGCATCGGTGAGATCGACGGCATGAACCAGTCGGTGGCCGCCGCGACCGAAGAACAGACTGCCGTGGTGGAAACCCTCAACATGGACGTCAGCCACATCAACCTGCTGAACCAGCAAAGCGTGGCCAACCTCAATGAAACCCTGAAGGATTGCGATGCCTTGTCGCAACAGGCCAATCGACTGAAGCAGTTGGTGGACAGCTTCAAGATCTGACATCACCGCTAACCGCGATACCGCAATCGCGAGCAGGCTCGCCCCCACAGGGATTGGCGGTGAGCCTGGATCTTCGGCCCACCCCGGAACCAGTGTGGGAGCGAGCCTGCTCGCGATGACGGCGACACAGCAAGCATCATTGCCAACTGACCCACCGCTATCGCGAGCAAGCCTGCTCCCACAAGGGATTGGCGGTGAGCCTGGATCTTTGGCCCACCCCGGAACCAGTGTGGGAGCGAGCCTGCTCGCGATGACGGCGACACAGCAAGCATCATTGCCAACTGACCCACCGCTATCGCGAGCAAGCCTGCTCCCACAAGGGATTGGCGGTGAGCCTGGATCTTTGGCCCACCCCGGAACCAGTGTGGGAGCGAGCCTGCTCGCGATGACGGCGACACAGCAAGCATCATTGCCAACTGACCCACCGCTTTCGCGAGCAAGCCCGCTCCCACAAGGGAGTGGTGCTTACTTGAACATCACTTGCACATTCCCCATCGCCTCATCGGCAAATCCTTGCAGGAAATCCCTGAACCCCGACGGTGTATGAGCATCGGTGTGGTCAGCGATGATGGTCCAGGTGGCGCGGCAGCGGTTGTCGCTCAGGGGCTCCACGCGCATCGCCGCCCAGAGGTTGTCGATGCCCAGGGTGTTGTAGATCAGCGTCCAGGTCATGTGCATGGCCTGGTCGTCCCGGCTGTTGAGCTGTTCCACCACCAGGTTCTGCCCGTCGCGGAAGAATTTCTTGCGCAGGGACCTCACGCCATCACCGGTCATTTCGATACGCTCCAGCGCCGGAATGAAACGGTTGAATCCGCCAAAATCACCCACCACCTCCCAGACGCGCGCCGCGTCGGCTGGCACCTCCACCGAGGTTTCGACGTGGCAGGCATGGGGGTTCTTGATCAGGGTGTCGGGTTGAAATGCACTCATGGTCTTGCTCCTTGCTTTGGGTTGAGGGTGTTTCAGATGAAGTCGATAGCCTTGAGGTAATCAGCGCCGCGGCGTAACAGGGCCGGGGACTTTTCCGGGTAGCGGGCGCCCATCTGCCGCACACCGGCGCGGGCGTTGTCATGGCTGATCAGCGAGATGTCGCCGATGTCTTCCTCGAAGCCGTTGAGGTAGAAACCCAGCACGCCAAATAACGCGTTGTCGGCATCGACCCGCGCCAGTTGCCGTTGCCACTCGGCGACGCTCACCAGGGAGAACTCCCGGCCGCTGTCGCGGAACGACGCCACATAAGCGTCCCAGCTCAACGGCTCGGGGTTGTGCAGGTTGAACACCGCTTGCGTCGGCTGGTAGCGGCTGGCGTGGAAGGCGATGAAGCGGGCCAGGAAGTCCACCGGCATCAGGTCGAAATTGAGAGACAGGTCTGGCACCTGGCCGAGCTGGATCGAGCCCTTGAGCATCAGCATCAAGCGATTCTTATGGGGCTGGCAGACCCCGGTCAGGCTGTTGAAACTGATGTTGCCGGGGCGGAACAGATTGACCCAAACCCCGCGATCCCGAGCGCGCTGCAGGATCCGTTCGCCCACCCATTTGGACAGGTTGTAGCCGTTCTTGATGTAGATCGGTGGGGTCTTGGCGGCGGGCTGTTCCAGCACCTGGCCGTCGGCATCCAGGGCACTGGACGCCGAAAGCGTGGAGACGAAGTTGAAGATCTTCTTGCTGCGCCCCTCACACAAGCGCAGGCATTCGAAGATCGGCTCCACGTTGTCCCGCGCCAGGGACTCGTAGTCGAGCACATGGTTGACGTGGGCCGCGTTGTGCACCAGCGCACCGAAGGTACGGTCGATGTGCGCATAGACGTCGTCCGGCAGACCCAGTTGCGGCTGGGTGATGTCGGCGGCATACACGCTGACGCGGTCCAGATCCAGGTGGGTCAGGTGATTGTCCTGAAGCGCCTGGGAGAACCGCTCGGCCGCGCTTTGTTCCGCGCTGGCACGTACCAGGCACGCGACTTCGGTGGCGCCCCAGGCCAGCAACGCTTCGACGATGTGCACCCCGAGAAAGCTGTTGGCGCCGGTCACTACCACCTTATGCACATCGCCGCATTGGCTGATGGGCAGCGGATCGAGGTTGAGCTCGGCCTCGGCATCGATGAAGGCCTGGGTGCTGAGGGTCGATGCGCTGTTTTGTTCAGGGTCGTCCAGCAACTTCGCCATGGTCATCAACGTCGGCGCTTCGATGAAGCGATTGATCGACAGGCTGCGGCCGAACGTCTGGCGGATACTCAGCAGCAGTCGTGACAGCAGGATCGAGTGCCCGCCCAGGTTGAAGAAGCTTTCGTCGGTGGCGATGTCTTCGACCGGCAGCTCCAGCAGATCGGCCCACAGTTGCCGCAGTTGCGTCTCCAGGGCGCTCTGCGGCTGGCGCCGCTGGCCGTCGGCGTGCACCTGCACCGCCATGGCGAGCAATGCCCGACGATCGACCTTGCCATTGCTGGTGTAAGGCAGGCTGGGCAGCTCGACGTAGGCCGCCGGGTGCATGTAGCTGGGCAAGCTGTTCTGCACATGCTCGCGCAGGGCCTGGAGGGCAGCGCCGGGTCGCGCTTGCTCGGGATGCACCAGGAACGCCAGGATCCGCCGTCGTTCATCGACTCCCACCGCCACCTGGCGAAACAACTGGCTGTCGCGCAGGCAATGCTCGATTTCCTCGGGTTCGACCCGAAAGCCGCGGATCTTCACCTGGTTATCCCGCCGCCCGCTCAATTCAATGCCGTTGTCGGTCCATTGCCCGATATCTCCCGTGCGATAGACCCGCAGCGTTTGCCCGGTGGGCAGCGTCAGGTCGAGGTAGCGCGTCGCGCTCAGCGCCGGATCGTTCAGATAACCCAGGCCGACACCCGGGCCGGCGATGTACAGCTCGCCGGGGACACCTTGGGGAACCGGTTGCAGTTGTTCGTCCAGGATCAGTACCCGACCGTTGGCGATGGGCACGCCAAGGTTGCGGTTGTTGTCGCCGACGCTGAATGGCCGCGTGGTCGCCAGCACCGTGGTTTCGGTCGGGCCGTAGATATTGTGGAACTGGCATTGTGGTGCGAGCTGTTCGATCACGAACGGCTCGCAGACATCGCCACCGGTGATCAAGTGCGTCAGGCCGAGCGGGGCATCGAGGGGCATGACGCTCAACAGCGCAGGCGGCAAAAAGGCGTGGCTGATGTGCTGTTGGTGAATCAACGCGACCAATTGCTGCGGATCGCGGCGTTGGTCTTCGCTGGGTACCACCAGCAGGGCGCCGTGGATGAACGTCGGCAGGATATCCAGCAGCGAGGCGTCAAAGTTGATGGTGGAAAACTGCAACACGCGGCTGTCGCGCTGCAACCCGACGTAGTCGCCGTACCAGGCGCAGAAATGGCTGAGGTTGCGGTGACTGAGCAACACGCCCTTGGGCTGGCCGGTGGTGCCGGAGGTGTAGATCGCCACGGCCGGTTCATCGCTGTCGACCCTGCGGCGGATCAGCGAAGCGGGGATGCCTGGCTTGGGCATTGGCAGTTGATGGACATTCAGCGTGGGCAACGAGAGCTCGCCCAGGTCGCTGTCGCCGTCGTGCAGCAGCAGGTCCGCCTGGGCATTTTCCAGGATAAAGCGCCGACGTTGCGCCGGGTGCTGCGGGTCCAGTGGCAGATACACCGCCCCACAGCCCAGCACTGCCAGGATCGCCGCGTACAACTGCGCGGACTTGGGCAGGCACACGCCGATCACCTTGTGGGAGGAAGGCCTGTGGGAGGAAGGCTTGCCCCCGATGAACGATGACGCGGTTTGTTTGAGAGCATCGGTGTCTTCATCGCGGGCAAGCCTTGCTCCCACAGGTTCTCCAACAGCACCTTTCTCATGTTCTGCTCGTTGCAGTATTTCCAGCATCGGCTGCTGCAACCTCAGCGCCAGGCGGCGCAAGGATTTGTAGTCGATGAGTTGTCCATCGATCCACAGGGCCGGTTGCGTCGCATCATCGAGCATGCGCTGTTCGATGCTGTGCATCACCGGCACGTCGGCGGCGGCCAGCAGCCAGGGTACCGGCGGCCGATTGAGGCCGTGCTCGAACGCCAGCGGCTCCAGCGCATCGAGCCCGAGCAGGGGGGCGGCGACAGTGTCAGCGTGTGCCGTCGGCCAGTGATCGAAGCAGGTTTGATCCCGGGATAACTGGCTGACCAGTCGTGCGCCCGTCTCGACCAGCGTCGCCAGCGTACGCAGGCGCAACGATTGACCATTGCCGTCACGTTGCGTCGCGATCACTTCCTGGCACAACAGCCGCTGCGCAGCGTCGCTGAACACCAACACCGGTTGCGGTAATACCTGCCCGGGCATGGCCTGCAACGCCACGCGTACCTGAAGGCAAGAGCGGGCCTGGGTGTTGCACTGCACGGTACCATCGTCGATCAACAGGTCGACCGCGCCGTGCCCGGACGGCGATTGCCGATCCACCACACCGTGGCCATGCAGCTCCAGTTCCCGGGCCAGTTCGGCCATGGCCTGGCTTGTGCCAGGCACTGCGATTTCGAGGCGTCTCATCGAAAGGTCCTCATGGGGTCAGGTAATCGGCAAGGGCGTCGCGTACGCAGGGGGACGCGAGCATCGAGCTGCCACGGAAAAAGCGCGTGATGTTGCCCACCAACGGGTGAAAACGATTGATGGGATACGCCAGTGCACTGGCGTCTTCACGCAGCGACTGGCGCACCGACTCGTCGACGGGCAGGTGCGCGATCAGCTCGAAGTCGAACGCTTGCTGCAGGTCGCTCGCCAGGTATTGGGCGATGAAACCGGGCATCAATCGGGCAATCGCCTCTTGGTCTTCCTCGGGGGCGGTGCGCCAATAGATCTGCACCAGTCGGGTCCAGAAACCGGAGTGCCGTCCCTCGTCGAGCAAGTGATCGGCCATCAGCCCCTTGATCGAGGCCTTGACCGAGTCGTCCCGGGCGAATGCGGCCACTTCGTTGGTCACGGTGTTCTCGGCGATGGCGATGCAGATCAGCTCCACGGCGCTGAGCAAATGCTCCGGCGCCCGGGCCAGGGTCGCCGGTATGGCGCGGCTGAGTTCGATCTGCCCAGGCAACGGGATAGGATCGATGCCGGTCATGTCGATGGTCTGTTGCATGAAGTCCATCGCCACCAGCGCGTGATAATCCTCGTCCACCACCACGGTCATCGCGTCATAACGGCAGGCGAACGGGAACTCGATGCCGAAGCGGTTCTTGGCGATGCGCCGGGCGGTGTGGTCCACCAACTCGGTCTCGAAAATCACCACGTCGTTGATGAACTTGTAGAGGCTCTGCACCAGCACAAAGTCGCGCAGTTGCGCACAGTGGCTGAGGAAGGTCTGGCTGTGCACCAGCGGCTGGCGACTCATGGGGAAGATCAGCTTGTCGTCGTCTTCGACCCGGCGCCGTGGTCGGGTGCGGATGGTGGCGCGGCTTTCCCAGGCGTCGGCGAAGGATTGGTAAGGGATGGCGTTCATGGCATCACCTGCGCAACCGGCTGGGCCATGCTCTGACGCAGGCCGTCCCACAAGGCCGCACGGCTGTGGACCGCGGCGAGTGCGGCGACCAGTACCTCGGTTTCACGTTGCGGGTCGCCGTCGATCAGCCGGGCCAAGAGTTTTTCCGCTGCCGGGCCATGGTCTTCGGAATCGACTTCGATGTGCCGTTGCAGGTAGTAGCGAAAGGTCGGTGCCTGATCCAGGCCTATGCCCCAGGCATCCAGCATGCGCTGGAACATCTGCGGGATGACGCTCTCGCGTCCATGCACGAACGCGGCGGCCACGCTGTGAGCCGGGGCGTGCAGGGCGGTGTGCAAGGTTTGGCGGACGAAGCGTGCCGCCGCCGGCTCGACATCGACACTCTCCAGCGCCGTTTCGGGGCTGACGCCTTCCTGCTGCAGAGTGATGAATTGCTCGATGGCGCGGGTATCGGCACCGACCTCGCGCATGGCATCCAGGTACAGTTCGAAATGGCTGCAATAGCCTGCTCCTGGGCGGTCATCCGATTCCTCGCCCAAGACGATTTCGTTGATCAGGCGTGCCGCGTGCGGGTCTGCCGGCGGCAGCCAGGGCAGGTGCACGCAGGTCAGCTCCCGTTGCAGCCGTTTGGTCAGTGACATGAAGTCCCACACGGCAAACACATGGCTTTCCATAAAGCGGCGTAACAGATCGATTGATGTTATTTCGGAAAAAACCGGATGTTGGCCAAGTTCGTGTTTTTTTAGAGATAGTTGTTCTTTGGTTGGCTGCATTGGAACGTCCTCATCAATGATGTCTTATCCGGAAGGCGGCTCGTTATTTAATTAGGGCGAGCGGGTGCCTGAATCGGAATCCATGAATTACCAAGTAGCTTAAATATTCGCCTTTAGTACGTGTTTCTGGCTTGCTGCGCCTGTATTTAAAGGGTTCTCGGGGAGTTGAAAGGGTCGCCAAGAGTGCGACGAACAAAAAACTAATACATGAAACAAGTAAGCGGCAAGTAATTTTTTAATTATTTTAAGTTGGCTGTTTATTGGGCGCGAAGAGGGTTTTTAAAACTTTTTATATAAGTTTTATTGGGGCGAAGAAGCTCCTTCCGATTTAGGGGTATCAGAATCGAATAGTTCGAGTGAATGCCTCACTCGGAGCACTTCAGGGATCGGGGAGTTAAGAAGTTTTATGTTATGGGCAGGACGTCGGTCGGACATCCGATCATCCCGCCGGTTGGACGACGCTCCTTGCGTATTGGCTTCGATTCGTCTGGTTTCAGCCAGGCGTTGACTTCTTCAGGTCTGTTTTGAATCGACAAGCGCAAGAGTGAGCCCAAATCGATGGCAGTGCCATTGAACTGATGGGACGACGAGTCGCGGCCACGGCCAGGCCGCGCCGCGCAGGCGACAAGTGAGTCGGAAGGATATGTAAGAAGTTTTTACGCCGGCCGGAGCGGCCGGTGTGGGATCAAGGGTTCGACGACTGTTCCAGATAGCGGCGCATGGTGACGGAGGCTTTTTCCAGGTGCAGCTCCAGCAATACGATGGCCTTATCGATGTCCTTGGCACGCGCGGCGTCGAGCAGCGCGCGATGGTCGTCCTGGCTCAACTTGCCCAGCCCCATGGATGACAGGTGAAAGCGCAGGAAGCGCTCTTCTTCATTGAGCTCGCGCTCGATCAGGTCCAGCAGTTTGCTGTTGGGGGCCTTGTGATAAAGCGACATGTGGAACAGCCGGTTGAGCTTGCCGATCTCGGCGTGATCGGTTTCCGTTTCCAGTTGTTCGATGTACTGGGCGGCCAGTGCCAGGTCGCTGTCATCGAGCAGCGGGATGGACAGGCGCAGGGCGAAAGCTTCCAGGACCGAACGCAGGGCGTAGGTTTCTACTGCATTGTTGGTAATCAATGGCGCCACTACGGCACCCTTGTGCTGGACCACATTGAGCAGTGACTGCGCCTCCAACTGGCGCAATGCCTCGCGTACGGGCATGCGGCTCACGCCGAACAGGTCGGCCAGTTCCTGCTGGCGCAGGGCGGTGCCGCAAGGCAGGCGTCCATCGAGGATGGCCTCGCGCAGAGACTCTTCGATGATCGAACGTGCCTGGTCAGCCGGGATGGGCCCGTTGACCTGGATAGTGCTAAGCGGTTTTGGCTTCTGTGTCACGACAACACCTGACTGGTAGTAACGAAATTGGATCCAAGCCAACGTTAGTTACAGATTTCCAAGCCGTCAAAATCTCGCGGCCCCAGTTCCTGAACTAAAGTTTAGTCTGCCTGCGGTGATTGCACCCTGCCATTGTCTTTTAGTGGGCCAGGCTTCACCATCCAACGAATTTCCAACGGCCCTTTTCGGACGTATTCCCTTGGCTGCACCTTTCCCTGTTCTCAGGTCCTTGCGCTGGCTGTGTTCGGCATTGCTGCTGGCCGGCCTGATGCTGGGTGGCCTACGGGCTGACTGGGACTTTGCGCAGATCAGCCGACGGGCGCAAGCGTTATATGGTCCCTTGGGCGAAGGGCAGCAACGGATCGACGCGTGGCAGCAATTGTTGGCGACGCAGAAACAGATCCCGGAACTGGAACAGCTCAAGGTGGTGAACCTGTTCTTCAACAAACAGGTGCGCTACGTGGAAGACATCGACCTGTGGCGCGAGGTCGACTACTGGGAAACCCCGATCCAGGCCCTGTGGAAGGGGGCCGGCGATTGTGAGGACTACGCCATCGCCAAGTATTTCAGCCTGCGTCATCTCGGGGTGTCCAGTGACAAGCTGCGCATCACCTACGTCAAGGCCTTGCGGCAGAACCGTGCGCACATGGTGCTCACCTATTACGCCACGCCCGAGGCGATGCCGCTGGTCCTCGACAGCCTGATCGACGGCATCCTGCCGGCCAGCCTGCGAACCGACTTGCTCCCGGTCTACTCTTTCAATGCCGAAGGGCTGTGGCTGCCGGGCGCCAAGGGCAACAAAAAAGTGGGAGACACCAAGCGCCTGTCCCGGTGGCAGGATGTGTTGAAAAAAATGCAGGCCGAAGGTTTTCCGGTCGAGACGACTAACTAGGAGCGCGCGCTCAGATGTCCTTGTTCAAACAGCTGTTGATCGCTATCTGTCTGTTCCTGGTGGTTGCCTTCAGCGGCAGCTTCATGGTCAGCCTGGAGAGCTCGCGGGCCCAGTACGTCAACCAGTTACGCTCCCACGCCCAGGACGCGGCCACGGCGCTGGCGTTGTCGTTGACACCGAACATCGACGACCCGGCGATGGTGGAGCTGATGGTCAGCTCGATCTTCGATAGCGGCTACTACGCCAGCATTCGCGTGGTCGATGTGGCCACCGACAAGACCCTTGTCGAACGTACCGGCACGCCGGACGCCGGCAGCGTGCCGCAGTGGTTCGTCAAGCTGATCGGCCTGGAACCGGCCGGCGGCGATGCAATCGTCAGCCGCGGCTGGGAACAGGCGGCGCGGGTCGAAGTGGTCAGCCACCCGATGTTTGCCCTTGCCAAGCTGTGGCAGAGCGCGCTGGGCAGCCTGGGTTGGTTGCTGCTGTGCGGCGCCGTGAGCGCGGTGCTGGGGGCCTTGCTGCTGCGTCGCCAGCTCAAGCCGCTGGACTACATGGTGCATCAGTCCCATGCCATCGCCCGACGCGAGTTCCTGAGCCTGCCGGAGCTGCCACGCACGCCTGAACTGCGGCGCGTGGTGCAGGCGATGAACCAGATGGTCGAGAAACTCAAGGCGCTGTTCCAGGAGCAGGCCGAGCGCAGCGAGAAGCTGCGGGTCGAGTCTTACCAGGACAATCTCACGGGCCTGGCCAACCGGCGTTATTTCGAGATGCAGCTCAACGCGCGAGTGAGCAACCCGGAGCAGGCCAGCTCCGGTTATCTGCTGTTGTTGCGGGTCAAGGACCTGGCCGGTTTGAACCAGCGGTTGGGCGGGCAGCGTACCGACCAGTTGCTCCAGGCGGTGGGCGAGCAATTGCTGCGCGAATGCGCGCGGTATCCGGAAACCCATAACCTGGTCACGCGTATTCGCGGTGGCGAGTTCGCGGTGCTGGCACCTGGGCTGGTGCGCGAGGAAGCGCTGCAACTGGCGCAGAACCTCGAAGCCGCGTTGGCGAGCTTGCATGCCACCGGTGCGACGGATGTGGCGTCGGTGGCCTCCATCGGGCTGGCGCCGTTCGTCCATGGCGACTCGCCGCAAGCGGTGCTCCAGCTTGGCGACCAGGCTTTGGCCCAGGCCGAAAGCCAGGGCGAACCGGGTTGGGCCTGCCTGGACCACAGCGCCTCGGCGAGCGTCGGCGATGATCACCATGCCTGGCACACGTTGCTCGACCAGGCCTTGAATCATCAGCGATTCGAGCTGTACTTCCAGCCGGTGGTGGCTGCCCAGGACACCCAGGTAGTGTTGCATTACAAGGTGCTGTCGCGTTTGTTGGACGAGCAGGGTCAGACGATTCCCGCCGGGCGGTTCTTGCCGTGGTTGGAGCGCTTTGGCTGGACCGCGCGCCTGGACCGTTTGATGCTCGAACAGGTGCTCGAGCAAATGGCCGGGCATGAGCAATCCCTGGCGTTGAACCTGTCTTCGGCGACCTTGGCCGATCCGCAGGCGCTGAACAAGGTCTTTGAAGTCCTGCGGGCGCATTCCAACCTTGGGTCGCGCTTGACCTTGGAGATTGGTGAAGAGCAATTGCCGGAGCAAGCTGTCCTGGAACAATTGACCCGGCGTTTGCGCGAGCTTGGCTTCTCTCTGAGCCTGCAGCGTTTTGGTGGGCGGTTCAGCATGATCGGTAACTTGTCGCGGTTGGGGTTGGCTTACCTGAAGATCGATGGCAGCTATATTCGTGCGATTGATCAGGAAAGTGACAAGCGACTGTTCATCGAGGCGATTCAGCGTGCGGCTCACAGTATTGACTTGCCGTTGATTGCTGAGCGGGTTGAGACGGAGGGGGAGTTGGCGGTGATTCGGGAGATGGGGTTGTTTGGGGTGCAGGGGCAGTTGGTTGGGGAGCCTCGGCGTTGGGGGTGAGGTTTGTTGACCTTCTGACCGAGTACATATCCATTGCTGCGGTAACGGCCACTGGCGGTTACGCCCTTACGGCGTGTCACTTTTGGCAAACGCCCCAAAAGTAACCAAAAGGTCTTGCCCCACCACTCGGTGCCTCGCCTAGGCTCGGCATGCCCTCACTCCGGCATTGCTCCGTGGGCCCGCCGCGAAGGACCATCCATGGTCCAGCGCGGCTATCCCGGCATCCATGCCGGGATGCCCACTCCACAATACCTGCGTTCGGCCAGCGTGGTTAACGGGGCCCCCAGATCAAAAGCCGAAGCGAGGCGGCCTGACAGCCGACCTGGCTCTCCCGGCCGTACTCCGGTCCCATTGTGGGAGCGAGCTTGCTCGCGATGCGGAGGGTCAGTTTGTGGTGATGTTGGATACCCACAGGGTTTTTGGGAGCGGCACAGTCCTGTGGCGAGGGGATTTATCCCCGCTGGGCTGCGCAGCAGCCCTAAAGCAATGAACTCAGCCTTCCTGGCACACCGAGTTGCTTGGTTTGGGGGCCGCTGCGCAGCCCAACGGGGATAAATCCCCTCGCCACAAAAGCTTCCCAGCCATCACGGCACAGATTGATCAACGGTAAACGCTATGCGAGCTTGCTCGCGATAGCGGTGGTTCAGTCATATGTCTACTGGGCTTGCTGGCCTCTTCGCGAGCAGGCTCGCTCCCACAGAGGAACGCGATCCCCATCAAGAACCAGGTCCGCTATCAGGCCGCCTCGCGGTGGACGTAGATTTTGGCGCCCCGTTAACCACGATGGCCGAACGCAGGCATTGCGCAGTGGGCATCCCGGCATGGATGCCGGGATAGCCGCGCTGGACCATGGATGGCCCTTCGCGGCGGCCCACGGAGCAATGCCGGAGCCGCCGTAAGGGCCATCCCTTTCAAGGTCTTTTCGTTTTGGCGGCCTTGATTACCCGGTCCGTTGAAACATGTGCATGCACCGCAGTGCCTTGCACCCATGTTTTGGGTTTAGGCACCTTGGGGCCCCGGGGATTTTTCGCAACTTGTTTTGGTTGGATGTTTCTGGCCAGTTCCAACAAGCGCTGGGCCAGTTTTTCCAGAGGTATGACGGGAAAACATTCCGAGGGCAGCGCAATTTGCAGGCCTTCATAACCACTCCGGACCTGAACCGCCAAGTGATAGGTTGAGGCTTCCCAGCCGTCAGGCTGGGAAGCCTGATGGGCTTGCTCGACGCTTCGTTTGAGTACGGCCAGGACGTTGTAGGCCAACACCGCAGTAGTGAACCCGAGCAATGCAGCCTTTGGGCTACCAAGGGTTTCGATTTCACTTTCCAGGATTGTTTCCAGTCGCTGGAACATGCCTTCAATGCTCCAGCGGCGGCGATAGAGTTCCGCGATCTGCTGCGCGCTGACGCCTTCAGGCAGGTTGCTCCAGAACATCAAGCTGCTGTCACCCGAGTCTGTTGGCGAATGAAGCGTCAGTTCGACACGCCGACACTGATAACCGCCTCTGACCTGAATGATCTGCTCACGCACAGTGCCTGTTTCCACAGGCACTGGCTCTTGCCACTCACCCTCTTGAATCAAGCGTGGATGCTTGGCTTGCTGACGAATGACAAAGGAGGTTTGGACCTGCTCACAAGCCTCCATAACCGGGAGCGTGCAATAGAGTCGATCAGCCAGCCACACTTGGCCTGGCTCGGCATTGGCCAATAGGGGCAGCACACAAACGCGCTCGCTTGCGTAGGCATCTTCACATGCCTGCAGGTCGATGACTTGATCCAGGTCGGGGTCGTAGACAACCACCGAAAACCCGGGCCGAGCGGCGCCGCGCTCGTGGCGTAAAGCCCCCAGTCGTTTCTCAGTGGATGCCAAGTGATTACCGTCCACCACCCGAACCTGCCAACCCGGCAACATCGTCGTGCAACCCAACTCCTTGATGGTTGGAGCCAGGCGCTGCGCACAGCCCGTGACCAGGGCGCGCAACAAAGCTGGCTCGGTACGACTGATCTTGTCGTAGAGGGCCGCCAGGCTGACAGGAAGATCTTCCAGTTGCCGCGCGGCGGCGTGAAGGGACGGCTTCAAGCCCAATGAAACAAGGGACATCAGCTTGATGATGGTCGAGAACAGTAGCTCACGAGAATACTGCCGTTGCCGATGTTCTTCGAAGACCTGATCGACCCACTCAGGGGCAATAGCGTGCTCCAGCGCCAATTTGGCCATAACGCTGGCAGGTGCTTTTTTCTCGAAACGCTCCAGAACATCGGCCCACATCGTTCGGGTATCCCTGATAGAAACTTCAGGGGATTTTACCTAAGACCTTGAAAGGGATGGCCGTAAGGGCGGAACCGTAAGTAGCCGTTACCGCAGAAACGGATATACACCCCCTCTAAAAGTAAGGTCCTAGGAGATTTCCTTCGAGTTGTGGCGAACTTGGTGAACTTGTCCGGCGTCTGCCCCGTGGCTAGTCTGGGTTTGTCACTGAAAAAACGGTGACACGGACGTGCAAGTCCGAAGAAACTGTTTAGGATGCGACGCTACATTGCTCAGGGGCTTTCTTCTGCCCACTGCTTTATGGCGGCTGCACGCAGGAGATCCTTGGATCTGCTGGGTGTCCTAAACAGGCCCGGTCTTGCACACCTGCGTACGGCCGCCACCCTTATTCGCGTGCAAGTGAACGGTGACGGTTTCCACTTAACTGTTTAGGAAGTCTCTAATGTTCAAGGTCACTCCGAATCCGCCAGAAAGCCCTGGCAACGCCTCCGACAAATCCTCGAAATCCAAAAAACTCGACGAAGCCGCCCAACGCGCCCTCGACTACTACCTCAATCCCAAACCAACCGATGACGCCTCGGGAAAAACCCAAACCGCCCAGCTCTTCATGGTCTCCCCAGACATCGACACCGAAACCCTCCTGGCCAATGCCTCCGAAGACTTGCTGTCCATCAGCGCCATCGCGGCCGACCTGGCTGATGACGTCGACGGCTCACGCCGCAGCGTAATCCTGGCGATCAGTCGAATGGCCGATGGGGTGCATTTGTTGGTGGAGCGGGCGATGGATCGGCTTGAAGTGCAAGCGTCGAGCTGACAGGCCTGCTGTGGATTGACGATTGCCATCGCGAGCAGGCTCGCTCCCACACGGGACCTGCTTCGAACCGGAATATGGAGATCAACACCGATCAACTGTGGGAGCGAGCTTGCTCGCGATGGCGTCAGCCCAGACGACCCAAAACCTGTGGCGAGGGGATTTATCCCCGCTGGGTTGCGCAGCAGCCCTAAAACCCGGCCGCCTCGGTGTGTCAGGCTGTTCACCTTCAAGCATCTGGGGCTGCTGCGCAGCCCAGCGGGGACAAATCCCCTCGCCACAGGGGTTGTGTGCTGCTCCGGCTGGTGTCAGCCCGGGCGTCAGCCTAGATCAACCCCTTCTCATCATCATCGATCAACCGGCTCAACCCACCCAATGCTTCCCGGGCCTGGGTGCGGTCCATCAGCTTGGCCTGGGCCGCCGGTGGCAGGTCAGTGACGCGGATGACGCCTTTGCTGGTCAGCACCTGGATCAAGTCGTCGAGTACCCGGATCATCTCCAGGTCGCTCTGCTTGAGCTGCTTGAGGCTGTTTTCCACCGCCTGGTTGGCGAACCAGTCCTGGATCTCGTGGTTGTCGGCCGGCAAGGTCTCGGTGGCTTCGGCGTAGGCGGTGGCTTCTACGCGCACCAGCAGGCCTTGTGCATCGCGTTGCACGTAAAACATCGGGCATCCCTCATGTATGAAGCGGCGTCATGCTGGGCAGCATAGGCCAACTGCAGAGGAGTATGAACACTTATCGTGGCGAGGGAGCTTGCTCCCGCTGGGCTGCGCAGCAGCCCTAAAAAACAGGGCCGCTTCGCCCCCCCAGCGGGAGCAAGCTCCCTCGCCACGGGTTTGTGTCAGGTTCAGCTGTTGTTGTGATCGACCTTGATGGTCGGGTCGCTGCCGGCGATCAACGTGTTCAGGTTGATGTTCGACCAGTTGTTGCCTTCGAGCTTGATCGTCACATCCGGTGTGGCCGCTGCGCCATTGGTCGCGTTGAACTGGCCGGTGGTGCTGACCTGCAGCGAGGACACGCCATCGACCGTGCTGATTTTCAGGAAGTGGTCGATGGTGCTTCCGGTTTCGCCCTGCAGCAGATCTCGCAGGTCGATCCGGTCGCCCTCGCTGGCCTTGAAGTCCTTGATCACGTCAGTGCCGGTGTCGCCGGATTTCCAGACAAAGGTATCGCCTCCCAGGCCACCGATCAGGGTGTCATTGCCCTGACCACCGATCAGTGTGTCGTTACCCGTGCCACCCAGCAGGATGTCATTGCCCTTGCCACCGTTGAGCGTGTCGCTGCCACCCTGGCCGAAAATGATGTCGTTGCCGGCGCCGCCCAGCAGGGTGTCATTGCCATCGTGGGCACCGGACACATCGAACGCGGTGTAGTGTTCGGTGATGTACTGGTGCACGTTGCTGGTGGTGACCTTGCTGACGTCCACGCCGCTCTGCTGGGCCACGAACGCCTGGATGGCCTGGTAACCCTCGCCGGCAATGCCGTTGAAGCTCACCAGGTCGCCGAACAGGATGTCGTTGCCTTCACCGCCGTTGACCGTGTCGGAACCCGGCAGGGTCGCTTCGGTGTGGCCGATGATTGAGTTGGCCAGGTTGTTCGGGTCGATGTTGGTCTGCGGTGTTGAATCCGAGTCGTAGGGCTTGAGGTCGGTCAGGGTCACGTCGTTGTTCAGGCCGATGGCTTCCACCGTGCTCAGGCCTTTCAATAGCGTGAAGCTGTCGGTCGAGCCCGCTGCCGAATCCAGGTAGTTCCAGTATTCGCCATAACCGGTGCCGCCCTGGTTCGACAATTCAAAGGTGCCATTACCCTCGGCATGTACGGTGCCGACATAGCTGTCGGTCCATTTTTTGCCGTTTTTGGTCGACAGGTACATCTCACCGTTTTCGTAGATGGTGTACTTGTGCGTGCTGTCGATCGTCTGGGTGTAGTACTTGCCGACGGTGTAATTGGAGGCACGCAGTACGTCATCGAGTTTGACGTTGTCGTACAAGGTCGGGTTGGTCTGCTCACCGGTCTGGTAGTAGGTCGGTTTACCGTCGGTAATGAAATACGTCAGGTTCTTCGCACCGGTATTGCCCATGGCTTCGGTACTTTTAAAGAAGTTCGCCGTGGTCTTGAACACGTCTTCGTAGTTGGTGCCGCCACCGGAGGCCATCGAGTCGAGCACGCCTTTGAGCTGGGTCAATGCGTCCGGATCGTTAAGGTTGACCGAGATAGACTTGTTCACCTGGCTGTCGAAGTCTGCCAGGAAGATGTTCACGGTCCCGGAGTTGCCACCCAGGCTCTGCTTGAGGGTGTTGAACACCGAGGTCAGCGAGTTTTTGGCCGCGGTGAGGGACGCGTCGCTCATGCTGCCGGAGCTGTCGACCATGAAGGCGATGTTGTAGTTGGTGCCTGGTACCACGGTCAGCCCACCGATGTCAGCGACCACCACGTCGTTGCCGTCGGTACCGGTGACGTTGTCGCTGCCAGACGTGGCGGTGACGGCGTTGTAGGTCGCCGGGTACACCGTGACCGGGATCTGCGCTGTGCTCACCGCCGAGCCGCCGAGGGCTTCGGTGGAGGTCGAGGTCACGGTCAGGTTGAAGTGGCCGTTGTAGTAGGTCGGTGGGGTCAGGGTCAGGCTGCCCAGGTTCCAGCCGGTGACCGAGGCTTCGCCGTTGCTGCCCACGGTCGCGGTATGGCCCGCGCCGTCGCTCAGCACGCTGCCTTCTGGAATACCACCGATCTTCACGCTCAGGCTTTCGGAGCCGTCGGTGTCGGTCAGGGCGGTGGTGATCTTCGACAGGTTCACGCTGGTGCCTTCGGCGCCTTCGTTGAGCTTGTAGCCGTCGTAGTAGCCTTCACCGTTGGTGCCGTGCAGGTCGGAGACGGTCACGCCAGCGTTCACCAGGTCGGTCACGCCGGTGTACAGCGGCACGCCGGCACCGTTCAGGTCGACCGGTGTGCTGCCGTTGATCGACAGGTTCACGTCATAGCTGCCCGGGCCGCTCTGGTTGTGGTGGTAGATGTCCAGGGTGTAGTAGCCGCTGGTGGTCGGCGTGAACGAACCGTTCAACTGGCCGCCAGCGCCCCAGGTCGTTGCCGCCACGGTTTTGCCGCCGATGGTGACCAGCAGGCTGTCATCGCCCGTGCCGCTGAAGGTGTAGGTCTTGCCGGCTTCGAGGAAGATCAGGCCAGAGGTTTTCGATGCCGTACCGGCGTTGACGTTGCTGTCGGACTGCACGTTGGTCACGTTGGTGCTGCTGTTCGGCGTGCCGGCGGCATCGATCACTGACTTGAGCGTGCCGGAGGCCGCGCCGCTGCCATCGGTGCCCAGGCCCGACAGGCCGGTCCAGACTTCCTTGATCAGGCCGGTGGAGGTCACGTTGTTGCCGGCCACGTTGAGGGTCGGTGCGTCGGCGACCGGCGTGATGTCGATCTTCACGGTACTGGTATTGCCCAACGCCTGACCGTCGGTTGGCTGGAAGCTGATTTGCGCGTAATCGGCCTTTTGATCGCCCACGCCAGCCGGGTTGCCGTTGGCACCAGATTCGTTGGCATCGGGGGTAAAGCGCAGCTTGCCAGCGTCGATGTCAGCCTTGGTGAAGGTCTGGTTGTTGGCCACGTCCTTCCAGGTGGCGCCGTCCAGGTACTGCAACTTGCCGTCGCTCGGCAGCCCGGTGATTTTTACACCCTGGCTGGCGGCGGCGCTGTCCACATCGCTGATGCCGAAGGTCGACCAGCCGAGGACCAGCGAAGTGTCTTCGGTACCGGTCACCGCGCCACCGGTGGCCACTGGCGCATCGTTGACCCCGACCACGTTCACAGTGGTGGTTGCGGTGTTGGAGTAGCTCGCGCCATCGGTCACCGTCACGGTGATGATGCGCGGTACGGTGCTCGGGTCTTCGCTGTTGTTGATGAAGCTGATGTTCTTGATCTGCTGCATGTAGTCGGCCAGCGTCGCATTGCCCGTCAGCGTCAGCACGACCTTGCCGTCCGTGCTGTTGGCGTTGATGCTGATGCCATTGACGCTGTTGCCCAGGTTCAGCGCATCGCCAGGCTGACGGTTGGTCAGCACGATGGTGGCGCCGGTCAGCATGGTGCTGTCCGGGTCGGTGATTTTCAGGTCCGTGTCGGCGATGGACACGCCGGGGCCAGTGGTGCCTTCGGTGAACGTCACCTGGTAATCGGCACCGGTCTTGCCGCTGGAGTTGTTGGCGTCCAGGTCGAGTACAGGCGGCGCATCGTTGTCGATGATCGAGGTGCTGACGCTGCCGTTGGTACCGCTGACCGCCAGGTGCTCGAAGTTGCCACCGGTGGCCGAGTCGATCTTGACCACGAAGTTTTCAGTGCCTTCGGAGATCTTGTCGTCCAGCGTCGCCACATTGAAGGTCGTACTGGTGGCGTTGGCCGGGATCTTCACGGTGTAGACACCGGTGAAGTCCGTGCCGTCGGCGGCGGTGCCGCTGTAGACGATCTTGAGTGTCACCTCGGTTTGTGCAGGGTTCGTCAGGCTGACGGTGTATGTGGCCGCCTGGCCTTCGGTGACCGACGTGCTGCCGGTGATGCTGACGGTGGTGTTGTCGACGGTGTCGCCCACGGCCGTCGACGCGCCGGTCTTATCGACCGCGATGGCTTCGAGGTTGCCGCCGGAGGCCGATTTGATCGTCTCGGTGATGGACGGTGCACCGGTGTAGACATCGTTGCCGACGGCCACATCCAACACGCCCGAGCTTGCGCCCGCAGCGATGGTGATGGTTTTGCCGCTTTCCAACGTCACGGTCACCGGACCGTTTTGCGCGGTGACGGGTTTGCCGTCGGCACCGGTCAGGGTCGCGGTGTAAGTGATGGTGCCGTTTTCGTTCACGGTCGGATTGGCGGTCAATGTCACCGTGGTGGTGTCGTTGACGTCGCTGACGACGGTGCTAACCGGAGCGGTGTTAGGAGCGATAGCTTCCAAGTTGCCGCCGGATGCATCTTTGATCGACTCAGTAACCGTCGTTGGACCTTGGTACACGTCGTTTCCAACGGCTACGTCCAACACGCCCGAGCTCGCACCCGCAGCGATGGTGATGGTCTTGCCGCTGTCCAGGGTAACGGTGACTGGACCATTTTGCGCAATGACGGGTTTGCCGTCGGCACCGGTCAGGGTGGCGGTGTAAGTGATGGTGCCGTTTTCATTTACGGTTGGCGTAGCGGTCAGCGTTACCGTGGTGGTGTCGTTGACATCGCTAACGATGGTGCTGACTGGCGCAGTATTTGGAGCAATGGCTTCCAAGTTGCCGCCGGATGCATCTTTGATCGACTCAGTAACCGTCGTTGGGCCTTGGTAAACATCGTTACCCACAGCGACATCGAGCACGCCCGAACTTGCACCGGCGGCGATGGTGATGGTCTTGCCGCTTTCCAGGGTGACGGTGACTGGACCATTTTGCGCAATGACGGGTTTGCCGTCGGCACCGGTCAGGGTGGCGGTGTAAGTAATGGTGCCGTTTTCGTTCACGGTCGGATTGGCGGTCAATGTCACCGTGGTGGTGTCGTTGACATCGCTGACGACGGTGCTGACTGGCGCCGTGTTTGGTGCGATGGCTTCGAGGTTGCCGCCACTGGCGGTACTGATGCTTTCAGTGACGGTAGTCGGACCTTGGTAAACGTCGTTGCCAACGGCCACGTCCAACACGCCGGAACTTGCACCGGCGGCGATGGTGATGGTCTTGCCGCTTTCCAACGTCACGGTCACCGGACCATTTTGCGCAATGACGGGTTTGCCGTCGGCACCGGTCAGGGTGGCGGTGTAAGTGATGGTGCCGTTTTCGTTCACGGTCGGATTGGCGGTCAATGTCACCGTGGTGGTGTCGTTGACATCGCTAACGACGGTGCTGACCGGAGCGGTGTTAGGAGCAATAGCTTCCAGGTTGCCGCCCGATGCCGAGGCAATCGACTCGGTCACGGTGGTTGGACCTTGGTAAACGTCGTTGCCGACGGCTACATCCAACACACCCGAACTTGCACCGGCGGCGATGGTGATGGTTTTGCCGCTTTCCAACGTCACGGTCACTGGACCGTTTTGCGCAATGACGGGTTTGCCGTCGGCACCGGTCAGGGTGGCGGTGTAAGTGATGGTGCCGTTTTCGTTCACGGTCGGATTGGCGGTCAGCGTCACGGTGGTGGTGTCGTTGACGTCGCTGACGATGGTGCTGACCGGAGCGGTGTTAGGAGCAATAGCTTCCAGGTTGCCGCCGGATGCATCTTTGATCGACTCAGTAACCGTCGTTGGACCTTGGTACACATCGTTGCCGACGGCTACATCCAACACACCCGAACTTGCACCGGCGGCGATGGTGATGGTTTTGCCGCTTTCCAACGTCACGGTCACTGGACCGTTTTGCGCAATGACGGGTTTGCCGTCGGCACCGGTCAGGGTGGCGGTGTAAGTGATGGTGCCGTTTTCGTTCACGGTCGGATTGGCGGTCAAGGTCACGGTGGTGGTGTCATTGACATCGCTGACGACGGTGCTGACTGGCGCAGTGTTAGGAGCGATAGCTTCGAGGTTGCCGCCAGTGGCGGTACTGATGCTTTCGGTGACGGTAGTCGGACCTTGGTAAACGTCGTTGCCAACGGCCACGTCCAACACGCCGGAACTTGCACCGGCGGCGATGGTGATGGTCTTGCCGCTTTCCAACGTCACGGTCACCGGACCATTTTGCGCAATGACGGGTTTGCCGTCGGCACCGGTCAGGGTGGCGGTGTAAGTGATGGTGCCGTTTTCGTTCACGGTCGGATTGGCGGTCAATGTCACCGTGGTGGTGTCGTTGACATCGCTAACGACGGTGCTGACCGGAGCGGTGTTAGGAGCAATAGCTTCCAGGTTGCCGCCCGATGCCGAGGCAATCGACTCGGTCACGGTGGTTGGACCTTGGTAAACGTCGTTGCCGACGGCTACATCCAACACACCCGAACTTGCACCGGCGGCGATGGTGATGGTTTTGCCGCTTTCCAACGTCACGGTCACTGGACCGTTTTGCGCAATGACGGGTTTGCCGTCGGCACCGGTCAGGGTGGCGGTGTAAGTGATGGTGCCGTTTTCGTTCACGGTCGGATTGGCGGTCAATGTCACCGTGGTGGTGTCGTTGACATCGCTGACGACGGTGCTGACTGGCGCCGTGTTTGGTGCGATGGCTTCGAGGTTGCCGCCACTGGCGGTACTGATGCTTTCGGTGACGGTAGTCGGACCTTGGTAAACGTCGTTGCCAACGGCCACGTCCAACACGCCGGAACTTGCGCCAGCGGCGATGGTGATCGTCTTGCCGCTGTCCAAGGTCACGGTCACCGGACCGTTCTGCGCCGTGACCGGTTTGCCGTCGGCACCGGTCAGGGTCGCGGTGTAAGTGATGGTGCCGTTTTCGTTCACGGTCGGATTGGCGGTCAATGTCACCGTGGTGGTGTCGTTGACGTCGCTAACGATGGTGCTGACTGGCGCAGTATTTGGAGCAATAGCTTCCAAGTTGCCGCCGGATGCATCTTTGATCGACTCAGTAACCGTCGTTGGACCTTGGTACACGTCGTTGCCAACGGCTACGTCCAACACGCCCGAGCTCGCACCCGCAGCGATGGTGATGGTTTTGCCGCTGTCCAGGGTAACGGTGACTGGGCCATTTTGCGCAATGACCGGTTTGCCGTCGGCACCGGTCAGGGTGGCGGTGTAAGTGATGGTGCCGTTTTCATTTACGGTTGGCGTGGCGGTCAAGGTCACGGTGGTGGTGTCGTTGACGTCGCTGACGACGGTGCTGACTGGCGCAGTGTTTGGAGCGATAGCTTCCAGGTTACCGCCCGATGCCGAGGCAATCGACTCGGTCACGGTGGTTGGACCTTGGTACACATCGTTGCCGACCGCGACATCCAACACACCCGAGCTCGCACCTGCTGCGATGGTGATGGTTTTGCCGCTGTCCAGGGTAACGGTCACTGGACCATTTTGCGCAATGACGGGTTTGCCGTCGGCACCGGTCAGGGTCGCGGTGTAAGTGATGGTGCCGTTTTCATTCACGGTCGGATTGGCGGTCAATGTCACCGTGGTGGTGTCGTTGACATCGCTGACGACGGTGCTGACTGGCGCAGTGTTTGGAGCGATAGCTTCCAGGTTACCGCCCGATGCCGAGGCAATCGACTCGGTCACGGTGGTTGGACCTTGGTACACATCGTTGCCGACGGCTACATCCAACACACCCGAACTTGCACCGGCGGCGATGGTGATCGTCTTGCCGCTGTCCAACGTCACAGTCACCGGACCGTTTTGCGCCGTGACCGGTTTGCCGTCGGCACCGGTCAGGGTGGCGGTGTAGGTGATGGTGCCGTTTTCATTCACGGTCGGCGTAGCGGTCAACGTCACGGTGGTGGTGTCGTTGACGTCGCTGACGACGGTGCTAACCGGAGCGGTGTTAGGAGCGATAGCTTCCAGGTTACCGCCCGATGCCGAGGCAATCGACTCGGTCACGGTGGTTGGACCTTGGTAAACGTCGTTGCCGACCGCGACATCGAGCACGCCCGAGCTTGCACCCGCAGCGATGGTGATGGTTTTGCCGCTGTCCAGGGTAACGGTGACTGGACCATTTTGCGCAATGACCGGTTTGCCGTCGGCACCGGTCAGGGTCGCGGTGTAAGTGATGGTGCCGTTTTCGTTCACGGTCGGATTGGCGGTCAATGTCACCGTGGTGGTGTCGTTGACGTCGCTGACGACGGTGCTAACCGGAGCGGTGTTAGGAGCGATAGCTTCCAAGTTGCCGCCGGATGCATCTTTGATCGACTCAGTAACCGTCGTTGGACCTTGGTACACATCGTTGCCGACGGCTACATCCAACACGCCCGAGCTTGCACCCGCAGCGATGGTGATGGTTTTGCCGCTGTCCAGGGTAACGGTGACTGGACCATTTTGCGCAATGACCGGTTTGCCGTCGGCACCGGTCAGGGTCGCGGTGTAAGTGATGGTGCCGTTTTCGTTCACGGTCGGATTGGCGGTCAATGTCACCGTGGTGGTGTCGTTGACGTCGCTAACGATGGTGCTGACCGGAGCGGTGTTAGGAGCGATAGCTTCGAGGTTGCCGCCAGTGGCGGTACTGATGCTTTCGGTGACGGTAGTCGGACCTTGGTACACGTCGTTGCCGACCGCGACATCCAACACGCCCGAACTTGCACCGGCGGCGATGGTGATGGTTTTGCCGCTGTCCAGGGTAACGGTGACTGGACCATTTTGCGCAATGACGGGTTTGCCGTCGGCACCGGTCAGGGTCGCGGTGTAAGTGATGGTGCCGTTTTCATTCACGGTCGGCGTAGCGGTCAACGTCACCGTGGTGGTGTCGTTGACATCGCTGACGACGGTGCTGACTGGCGCAGTGTTTGGAGCGATAGCTTCCAGGTTACCGCCCGATGCCGAGGCAATCGACTCGGTCACGGTGGTTGGACCTTGGTACACGTCGTTGCCAACGGCCACGTCCAGCACGCCCGAGCTCGCACCTGCTGCGATGGTGATGGTCTTGCCGCTGTCCAGGGTAACGGTGACTGGACCATTTTGCGCGGTGACGGGTTTGCCGTCGGCACCGGTCAGGGTGGCGGTGTAAGTAATGGTGCCGTTTTCGTTCACGGTCGGATTGGCGGTCAATGTCACCGTGGTGGTGTCGTTGACATCGCTAACGATGGTGCTGACTGGCGCAGTATTTGGAGCAATGGCTTCCAAATTGCCACCGGATGCATCTTTGATCGACTCGGTAACTGTCGTTGGACCTTGGTACACATCGTTGCCGACGGCTACATCCAACACACCCGAACTTGCACCGGCGGCGATGGTGATGGTTTTGCCGCTGTCCAGGGTGACGGTGACTGGACCATTTTGCGCAATGACGGGTTTGCCGTCAGCACCGGTCAGGGTGGCGGTGTAGGTGATGGTGCCGTTTTCATTCACGGTCGGCGTAGCGGTCAACGTCACGGTGGTGGTGTCGTTGACATCGCTGACGACGGTGCTGACTGGCGCAGTATTTGGAGCAATAGCTTCCAAGTTGCCGCCGGATGCATCTTTGATCGACTCAGTAACCGTCGTTGGACCTTGGTACACATCGTTGCCGACGGCTACATCCAACACACCCGAACTTGCACCGGCGGCGATGGTGATCGTCTTGCCGCTGTCCAAGGTCACGGTCACCGGACCGTTCTGCGCCGTGACCGGTTTGCCGTCGGCATCGGTCAGGGTCGCGGTGTAAGTGATGGTGCCGTTTTCGTTCACGGTCGGTGTAGCAGACAGCGTCACAGTGGTGGTGTCGTTGACATCGCTGACCACGGTGCTGACCGGGGCGGTGTTGGGAGCGATGGCTTCCAGGTTGCCGCCAGTGGCGGTACTGATGCTTTCGGTGACGGTAGTCGGACCTTGGTACACGTCGTTGCCGACGGCTACATCCAACACGCCCGAACTTGCACCGGCGGCGATGGTGATGGTCTTGCCGCTTTCCAGGGTGACGGTCACCGGACCGTTTTGCGCCGTAACCGGGTTGCCGTTGGCATCGGTCAAGGTCGCGGTGTAGGTGATGGTGCCGTTTTCGTTCACGGTCGGATTGGCAGTCAATGTCACCGTGGTGGTGTCATTGACATCGCTGACCACGGTGCTGACCGGGGCGGTGTTGGGAGCGATGGCTTCCAGGTTGCCGCCAGTGGCGGTACTGATGCTTTCGGTGACGGTAGTTGGACCTTGGTACACATCGTTGCCGACGGCTACATCCAACACACCCGAACTTGCACCGGCGGCGATGGTGATGGTCTTGCCGCTTTCCAGGGTGACGGTCACCGGACCGTTTTGCGCGGTGACCGGATTGCCATTGGCATCGGTCAGTGTCGCGGTGTAGGTAATCGTGCCGTTTTCATTTACGGTCGGATCGGCGGTCAATGTCACCGTGGTGGTGTCATTGACATCGCTGACCACGGTGCTGACCGGGGCGGTGTTGGGAGCGATGGCTTCCAGGTTGCCGCCAGTGGCGGTACTGATGCTTTCGGTGACGGTAGTTGGACCTTGGTACACATCGTTGCCGACGGCTACATCCAACACACCCGAACTTGCACCGGCGGCGATGGTGATGGTCTTGCCGCTTTCCAGGGTGACGGTCACCGGACCGTTTTGCGCGGTGACCGGATTGCCATTGGCATCGGTCAGCGTCGCGGTGTAGGTAATCGTGCCGTTTTCATTTACGGTCGGATCGGCGGTCAATGTCACCGTGGTGGTGTCATTGACATCGCTAACGACGGTGCTGACTGGTGCAGTGTTTGGAGCAATGGCTTCCAGGTTACCGCCCGATGCCGAGGCAATCGACTCGGTCACGGTGGTTGGACCTTGGTAAACGTCGTTGCCGACGGCTACATCCAACACACCCGAACTTGCACCGGCGGCGATGGTGATGGTCTTGCCGCTTTCCAGGGTGACGGTCACCGGACCGTTTTGCGCGGTGACCGGTTTGCCGTCGGCACCGGTCAGGGTGGCGGTGTAGGTGATGGTGCCGTTTTCGTTCACGGTCGGATTGGCGGTCAATGTCACCGTGGTGGTGTCGTTGACGTCGCTGACGACGGTGCTAACCGGAGCGGTGTTAGGAGCGATAGCTTCCAAGTTGCCGCCGGATGCATCTTTGATCGACTCAGTAACCGTCGTTGGACCTTGGTAAACGTCGTTGCCGACGGCTACATCCAACACACCAGTGCTTGCGCCCGCGGCGATGGTGATCGTCTTGCCGCTTTCCAACGTCACAGTC
The DNA here is from genome assembly GCF_018325805.1 of Pseudomonas sp. St290. Lineage (NCBI taxonomy): Bacteria > Pseudomonadati > Pseudomonadota > Gammaproteobacteria > Pseudomonadales > Pseudomonadaceae > Pseudomonas > Pseudomonas sp. St290. Next base: position 287,339 of record NZ_AP014703.1, read on the forward strand.
ACCGGACCGTTTTGCGCCGTGACCGGTTTGCCGTCGGCACCGGTCAGGGTGGCGGTGTAAGTGATGGTGCCGTTTTCGTTCACGGTCGGATTGGCGGTCAATGTCACCGTGGTGGTGTCGTTGACGTCGCTGACGACGGTGCTGACTGGCGCAGTATTTGGAGCAATGGCTTCCAAGTTGCCGCCGGATGCATCTTTGATCGACTCAGTAACCGTCGTTGGGCCTTGGTAAACATCGTTGCCGACCGCGACATCCAACACGCCCGAACTTGCACCGGCGGCGATGGTGATGGTTTTGCCGCTTTCCAACGTCACAGTCACCGGACCGTTTTGCGCCGTGACCGGTTTGCCGTCGGCACCGGTCAGGGTGGCGGTGTAAGTGATGGTGCCGTTTTCATTTACGGTCGGATTGGCGGTCAATGTCACCGTGGTGGTGTCGTTGACATCGCTGACGACGGTGCTGACTGGCGCCGTGTTTGGTGCGATGGCTTCGAGGTTGCCGCCACTGGCGGTACTGATGCTTTCGGTGACGGTAGTCGGACCTTGGTAAACGTCGTTGCCGACAGCCACATCCAGCACACCCGAGCTCGCGCCCGCCGCGATGGTGATGGTTTTACCGCTGTCCAATGTCACGGTCACAGGACCATTTTGCGCCGTGACCGGGTTGCCATTGGCGTCGGTCAGCGTGGCGGTATAAGTGATCGTGCCGTTTTCATTCACGGTTGGCGTAGCAGTCAACGTCACGGTAGTGGTGTCTACCGAATCGGTAATCGTGGTGACCGCAGGCGCAGTGCTCGGCACCAGGTTTTCGAAATTACCGCCGGTGGCACCGGTGATGGTGGTACTGACTGTGCTGCCGTTGTTATAGACGTCATTGGCCGGTGTCTCGACGTTGACGGTCCCAGTCGTCTGGCCTGCAGCGATGTTGATCACCGCGCCATTGCTCAAGGTCACGGTCACCGGAGTCTGAGCCGGGTTGGTCAGTGTCGCGGTGTAGGTGATCTGACCGCCTTCGGTGATGGTGTTGCTGGCGGTCAGGGTCAGGCCGGTGGTGTCGGCCGAATCGGTAATCGTAGTAACGGCAGGTGCGGTGCTCGGCACCAGATTCTCAAAGTTGCCACCTGTCGCACCGGTAATGGTGGTGCTGACCGTACTGCCGTTGTTGTAGACGTCATTAGCCGGCGTCTCGACGTTGACGGACCCGGAAGTCTGGCCCGCAGCGATGGTGATGACCGAGCCATTGCTCAAGGTCACGGTGACCGGAGTTTGGGCCGGGTTGGTCAGCGTCGCGGTGTAAACAATCGAACCGCCTTCGGTGATGGTGTTGCTGGCGGTCAGGGTCAGGCCAGTGGTATCCGCCGAATCGGTAATCGTGGTGACAGCAGGCGCAGTGCTCGGTACCAGATTTTCAAAGTTGCCGCCGGTTGCGCCCGTAATGGTGGTGTTGACCGTGCTGCCATTGTTGTAGACGTCATTAGCCTGCGTCTCGACGTCGACGGACCCGGAAGTCTGGCCAGCAGCGATGGTGATGACTGAGCCGTTGCTCAAGGTCACGGTCACAGGAGTCTGAGCCGGATTAGTCAGCGTCGCGGTGTAAACGATCGAACCGCCTTCGGTGATGGTGTTGCTGGCGGTCAAGGTCAGGCCGGTGGTGTCAGCCGAATCGGTAATCGTGGTGACAGCAGGCGCAGTGCTCGGTACCAGATTCTCAAAGTTGCCACCCGTTGCGCCGGTGATGGTGGTGCTGACCGTACTGCCGTTGTTGTAGACATCATTGGTCGGAGTATCGACCGCAACGCTGCCGGTGGTCTGGCCAGCAGCAATGGTGATGACCGAGCCGTTGCTCAAGGTCACGGTCACCGGAGTCTGGGCCGGGTTGGTCAAGGTGGCGGTGTAGGTGATCTGGCCGCCTTCGGTCACGGTGTTGCCCGCCGTCAGGGTGACGGTGGTGGTGTCGATGGTGTCGGTTATCTGAGTCACGGCCGGGGTGGTCGGTACGGTCACGGCGATGCCGGTACCGCCGGTGGTGCCAGTGACGGTCACGCTGATTTGGTTGGCGTCGTTATAAACGGTGTCGTTCGGTGCCAGCGGCACGTTGACGCTGCCGGTGGTTTGTCCGGCAGCAATCACGATCACAGAGCCGTTGGACAGGGTCACGGTCAGATCGGTCTGGGGCGCCTGGGTGACGGTCGCGGTATACACCAGCACGCCACCGGCCTCGGTCAAGGTCGGGGTGGCGCTCAGGGTCATCGTTGCATTGAGCACGGCGTTGGCGGTCGTATCCGTGGTGTCGCCACCCAGAATGTTGTTGTCGGTGGCGGCAGCCGCAGTGAGGCCTTCGGTTGGGAAGCCAACGGTAGGGTCGACGCTGCCAGCGGTGGCATCCAGCACCACAAAGCTGTGGCCGCCACCGGCGGCACCACCAGTCCCCGCGGCGGTGGCGCCGGCGGCGGTGGCTTCCAGGGCGGTCGTCGGGTCGACGCCAGCGGCGATGGCTTGCTGCAGTTCTTCTACCGACGGTGCGGCCTGGGCAGTGGCTTGTGCCAGGTCAGTGGAAGAGTCCGGAGCATTGGCGCTCCACTGAGTGTCGCGACCCAGGTCCAGGGTGCGGCCATCGGCCAATTCCAGTGTGACGGCGCCAGCAGGCCCGGTGTCCAATTGGTCGCCTACGTTCAGGCGATCACCTTCAATGAGTACGCGCCGGATGCCCTCGGGGGATACGACGAAAACCTGACCAACAATGCTTTTGACAACGGCAATAACACTGCTCATTGAAGACTCTCCGGGTGCCACGCTCAGTAGACTTCCATGGACCCGGCAGCTTGTAGGCGGCAGCGGTCTGGACGTTCATGTTCACAAAGTAAGGTTATTTGACGCTTTCAAATGTCAATATTTTGGCTCTTATTTTTCAATTATTTTGTTTGTGCCAAACTATTGACCTTATGCCAGCCATCCTAAACAATCATTGGCGTAATGTCACATTGATATTTAAGCGGCGACCTGTTCTTTCGGTGCGTGTTCCAGCTCCTGTTTTGAACTTTCCGACATACGGTCATTCCGGTTGCCATCATCCGATGCAGCGCCACGTTTCGCTGTGATTCAAGACAAGAGTTTCGGGAATAATCCAACCATGCGTTCGCACCTGCTCAAGGCTTTACCCTTCGCCCTCGCCGCCAGTTTCGTACAAGCACAAACCTTGCCGCAGGCCATGCAACAGGCGCTGGACGTCCATCCTGAAATCCAGGCCGGTGTGAACAGTCGCCTCGCGGCCGATTACCAACTCAAGGCCGCCAAGGGCGGCTACCTGCCTAGAGTGGACCTTGCAGCCGGATACGGCCGTGAAGGCACCGACAGCGTCACCACCCGTTCAGGCGGTAACAATCATTGGGAAACCCTGAACCGCAGCGAGTCGAGCCTGCGTCTGTCGCAAATGGTTTTTGACGGTTTTGCGACGTCCAGCGAAGTGGGGCGTCAACAAGCCACCGTCAATGCCCGTGCCTACTCGCTGCTGGACGCATCCGAGCGCACCGGGTTGACGGTGGCCCAGGTCTACCTGGACGTGCTGACCCGTCGCGAGTTCGTGCGCTTGGCCGAGGAAAACCTCAAGAGCCACGAGCGTATCTTCGACCAGATCAAGTTGCGCACTTCCCGTGGCGTGGGCAGCGGCGCCGACCTGGACCAGGCCGAAGCGCGCATGGCCCAGGCCCGCAACAACCTGATCACCGAACAGACCAACCTGGCCGATGCCGAGACCAACTACCTCAGCGCCGTCGGCCAACTGCCCGATCAACTGGAACGTCCTGCCGACTTTATGGCGCTGTTGCCGGCCAACCTGACCGAAGCCCGCGCCCAGATGCTGGAAAACAGCCCGGTATTGCGTTCGGCCGAAGCTGACATCGCCGCTGCCGAGCAACAGTACGAAGCCGCCAAGTCGAGCTTCTACCCACGCTTCGACGCCGAGTTGGGTCGCACGGCCGACAACGACCTGGACGGCCAGAACGGCCACAACAATGAATGGCAGGCCATGCTGCGCATGCGTTTCAACCTGTATGCCGGCGGCAGCAACAAGGCGGACCTGGAGTCCAAGTCGTACCTGTCCAACCAGGCCCTGGACATCCGCAACAACGCGCTGCGCCAGTTGAACGAAGAGCTGGGCCTGGCCTGGAACGCCTTGAACAACGCCAACGCTCAGGTGCCGGTCGCCCAGCAATATGTGGATCGCAGCGCCAACGTGCGCACCGCCTACCAGAAGCAGTTCAGCCTCGGCGAGCGGACCCTGCTCGACTTGCTCGACAGCGAAAACGAGCTGTTCAGCGCATCCCGGCGCCTGGCGGAAATCAAAAACGTGCAGCTGTTCACCCAGTACCGGATCAAGGCAACCATGGGGCAGTTGTTGAAAAGCCAGGGTGTGGTCGCACCGTTGGCATCGGTTGTGCAGAACGACATGAAACCCAAGGTTCAGTTGCCTGGGATGAATTGAGTCTACAACCCGTTTTAATCAGTCAGAGTGCAGAGCGTGGAATCAGAAGTCAGTCCAGTCGAACTCGTTCATGACCCGCGCACGCTGCACGACGACCCGTTGCTGGACGGTCTGTTGGCGCTCTGCATGCTGCATCAGAAGCCGGCCAGCGCGGCGATGCTCACCACCGGCCTGCCGCTGCCCAAGCAACGGCTGAGCGTCGAATTATTGTCGCGTGCCGCCGCCCGTGCCGGTCTGCAGGGCCGGGTGCTGCAACGCAAGCTCGAGCAAATTCCACCCATCGCCATGCCAGCGCTGTTGCTGCTCAAAGACGGTCGCAGCGCCGTGCTGCTGGGCTGGGTCGGTGACGACCAGGCACGACTGCTGCTCAGCGAAAGCGACGGCGGTGAGGTGACCATCAGCCGCGAACTGCTGGCCGATGACTACAGCGGCAAGGTGTTCTTCGCCCAACCGCAGCATAAATTTGACGTCAACCACGGCACGCTCATTCCCCGGGCGCGTTCGTGGTTTCGTGACACCCTCAAACGGTCCCGCTGGCTGTACGCCGATGCCATCGCAGCCAGCTTGCTGATCAACATCATCGCCATGGCCGCGCCACTGTTCGTGATGAACGTCTACGACCGCGTGGTGCCGAACCAGGCTGAATCGACCCTGTGGGTACTGGCCGTTGGTATCACTGGCGCCTATGTGTTCGACCTGATCCTCAAGATGCTGCGCAGCCTGTGTCTGGACCTGGCGGGCAAGAAAACCGACCTGATCATCTCGGCGACGCTGTTCGAGCGCATCGTCGGCATGTCCATGAAGTACCGCCCGGCGCGGGTCGGCAGTTTTGCCCAGAACATCCATGAGTTCCAGAGCCTGCGGGACTTCCTCGCCTCGCTGACCCTCACCAGCCTGATCGACCTGCCGTTCACCCTGCTGATTTTCATGGTCATCGCGATTATCGGCGGGCACCTGGTGTGGATTCCGGTGCTGGCGTTCCCGATTGCCCTGCTGATTGGCTATGCCTTGCAGAAGCCTCTGGTAGCGACTATGGAGCGCACCATGGCCCTGGGTGCCGAACGCCAATCCAGCCTGATCGAGACCCTGGCCGGCCTGGACGCAGTGAAGGTCAACAACGCCGAGAGCGAGCGTCAGTACCAGTGGGAACAGACCATCGGTACCCTCAGTCGCCTCGAACTGCGGGTGAAGATGCTCTCCGGCCTGGCGATGAACATCACCTTGCTGATCCAGCAACTGGCCGGCGTGATCATGATCGTCTTTGGCGTTTACCTGATCATCGCTGGCAACCTGAGCATGGGTGGGCTGGTTGCCTGCTACATGCTCAGCGGCCGCGCCCTCAGCCCGTTGGCCTCGTTGTCGGGCCTGCTGACCCGCTACCAGCAGGCGCGGGTGACCATGACCTCGGTCGACCAGATGATGGAGCTGCCCCAGGAACGCAATTTCGACGAGCGTCCGCTGAGCCGCAAGGTATTGCAGGGTGCTGTCGAATGCCGTCAGTTGAATTTCACTTACCCGGGCCAGCAGAACGCCGCGCTGAAGAACATCAACCTGGTGATCAAGCCGGGCGAGAAAATCGGCATCATTGGCCGCAGCGGTTCGGGCAAGAGCTCCCTGGCCAAGTTGCTGGTGGGCCTGTACCAGCCGGACGACGGCGCGTTGCTGGTGGACGGCGTGGACATCCGCCAGATCGACGTCAGCGAGCTGCGCTACAACATTGGCTATGTGCCCCAGGACATCCAGTTGCTGGCCGGCACCCTGCGAGACAACCTGACCTCCGGCGCCCGTTACGTCGAAGACGAGTTGGTGCTCCAGGCCGCCGAGCTGGCGGGCGTGCATGAGTTCGCGCGGCTGCATCCGCAAGGCTATGAACTGCAGGTCGGTGAGCGCGGGCAGAACCTGTCCGGTGGCCAGCGCCAGAACGTCGCCCTGGCCCGCGCGCTGCTGCTCAACCCGCCCATCCTGTTGCTGGACGAACCCACCAGCGCCATGGACAACACCGGTGAAGAACGCTTGAAGCAGCGCCTGGCCGCCGTGGTGGAAAACAAGACCGTGCTGCTGGTGACGCACCGGGCCTCCTTGCTGTCGCTGGTGGATCGCCTGCTGGTGATCGACCGTGGACAGATTCTCGCCGACGGCCCGAAAGCCGCTGTCATGGAAGCGTTGAAGAAGGGGCAGATCAGTGTTGCTTAAATCCGGTTTGAAGGGTGCCGTGGGCCGCTATTTCAAAGGCTCCGACTCGCTGCACGGGCAACCGCTGCCCGAGGTCAACAAAGCCCTGATCGAGGATGCTCCGCGGGTGGTGCGGTTGACGATCTGGGGCATCATCGGCTTCTTTGTGTTCCTGGTGCTGTGGGCCAATTTCGCCGAGATCGACGAAGTGACCAAGGGCGACGGCAAGGCGATCCCATCGTCCAAGATCCAGAAGATCCAGAACCTGGAAGGCGGCATCGTCGCTGAGCTGTTCGTCAAGGAAGGGCAGATTGTCGACGCCGGCGCGTCGCTGATTCGCCTGGATGACACGCGGTTTGTTTCCAACGTCGGCGAAACCGAGGCTGATCGTCTGTCCATGCTGTTGCGGGTCGAACGCCTGAGTGCCGAGGTCGATGACCGGCCGCTGAACTTCCCGGCCGATGTGCTCAAGGCCGTGCCGGGCCAGGCTGCCAGCGAAGAGTCGCTGTACATCAGCCGTCGCCAGCAGTTGCACGATGAAATCGGCGGCTTGCAGGAGCAGTTGATCCAGCGCCAGCAGGAACTGCGCGAGTTCGTCTCCAAGCAGGCGCAGTATCGCTCCGGCCTGGCGCTGCAGCGCCAGGAAATCAACATGTCCGAGCCGTTGGTGGCCCAGGGCGCGGTGTCGCCGGTGGAAGTGCTGCGGCTCAAGCGCGCCGAAGTCGAGACCCGTGGGCAACTGGACGCTACCACGCTGGCGATCCCCCGCGCCGAATCGGCGATCAAGGAAGTGCAGCGCAAGATCGACGAGACTCGCGGCAAATTCCGCAGCGAAGCCCTGACCCAGCTCAACGAAGCCCGCACTGATCTGAATAAGGCCCAGGCCACCGGCAAGGCCCTGGAAGACCGGGTGAGCCGGACCCTGGTGACATCGCCGGTGCGGGGTATCGTCAACAAGTTGCTCGTGAATACCATCGGCGGGGTGATCCAGCCCGGCAGTGACCTGGTGGAAATCGTGCCGCTGGACGACACCATCCTGGTGGAAGCGAAAATCCGTCCCCAGGACATCGCCTTCCTGCACCCCGGCCAGGACGCCACGGTGAAATTCACCGCCTACGACTACACCATCTACGGCGGGATGAAAGCCAAGCTGGAACAGATCGGCGCCGACACCATCACCGATGAAGACAAGAAAACCACCTACTACATCATCAAGCTGCGCACCGAACGCAGCCACCTGGGCACGCCTGAAAAGCCCTTGCTGATCATCCCAGGGATGGTGGCCTCGGTGGACATCATCACCGGCAAGAAAACCGTGCTCAGCTACCTGCTCAAGCCCATCATCAAGGCCCGGTCCGAGGCGTTGCACGAGCGCTAGCACCCAGGTCTGATTCCCCAAACTGCTGATCCATGGTTTGGGGAGTTTGGCTTGCTTGGAAGCCTTTGTGGCGAGGGGATTTATCCCCGCTGGGCTGCGCAGCAGCCCCCAAACCAGGCAACGCGGTGTGCCAGGAAGATTGAGTTAACTGCTTTAGGGCTGCTGCGCAGCCCAGCGGGGATAAATCCCCTCGCCACAGGATCAGAGTTGCTCCCACAGGTTCTGCCATATGGTTATGCATTTTTAATATTTAAATTAACTTTCTTATACCTTTAAAGTCATCCTCCTGCGTACCTGCCGACCAATCGGCGCGCCGCACGACACAAATCGACACGGGACCTCCGTGAGTTTTTGATCGACACGCGCCTGTAAAGCGCGCTGTGCGTGGGAGTGATGTATGCCAGCCGTCTCTTTTTCTCCAGATTCAAATGCCGCGAACATTGCGCCGCAGTCGTTCGAAATCCGTCCGTTCCCCGATGCCGTCGGCGCCGAGATCGTCGGGCTGGACCTGTCCCGGCCGATCAATGACCAGGATTTCGCCCGCATCCATCGTGCGCACCTGGACTATCACGTTGTGGTGTTCCGCGACCAGCGCATCACTCCTGAACAACAGATCGCCTTCAGCCGCCGTTTCGGCGTGCTGCAAATCCATGTGCTCAAGCAGTTCCTGCTGGCCGGGCATCCGGAAATCCTCATCGTCTCCAACATCATCGAAAACGGCCAATCCATCGGCCTGGGGGATGCGGGCAAGTTCTGGCATTCGGACCTTTCCTACAAAGAGCTGCCCAGCCTCGGCTCAATGCTCCACGCCCAGGAGCTGCCGAGCGAAGGTGGTGACACGCTGTTCGCCGACATGCACAAGGCCTGGGAGGGCTTGCCCGAAGCCTTGCGTAAAGCGGTTGAAGGCCGTTCGGCGGCGCATTCCTACACGGCGCGCTACAGCGAAACCAAATTCGAAGGCAACTGGCGCCCGACGCTTACCCCAGAGCAATTGGCCCAGGTCGCGGAAGTGGTGCATCCGATCGTGCGCACCCACCCGGAAACCGGGCGCAAGGCGTTGTTCGTCAGCGAAGGCTTCACCACCCGCATCGTCGGCCTGCCGGAGGACGAGAGCAACGCACTGCTGGCCGAGCTGTATGCCCACAGCGTGCTGCCGCAGAACATCTATCGCCATCAATGGCAGCCCCATGACCTGGTGTTCTGGGACAACCGTTCGCTGATCCATCTGGCCGCCGGTTGCCCGAGTCATCTGCGCCGCAAGCTGTATCGCACCACCATCCAGGGCGACGCCCCTTTCTGATCGGCTGCGCAGCGCGCAAAGAGCCCGGAGACTCACCATGTCCAAACGCATTGCTTTTGCACCGCTGGCCGCCGCCGTCGGCCTGGGGTTCAGTTTACTGGCCGGCAGCCTGGTCGCGCCCGCCAGTGCCCACGCCGAGGGCGAGATTCGTATCGCCGAGCAGTTCGGCATCGTTTACCTGTTACTCAACGTGGTTCGCGATCAACAACTGATCGAGAAGCATGGCAAGCAGGAAGGTATCGACATCAAGGTCGACTGGACCCAGTTGTCCGGCGGCGCGGCAGTCAACGATGCGTTGCTGTCGGGCTCCATCGACATTGCCGGGGCCGGCGTCGGGCCGTTGTTGACGGTCTGGGACCGCACCCGTGGCAAGCAGAACGTCAAGGCCGTGGCCTCCCTGGGCAACTTTCCCTATTACCTGTTGAGCAACAACCCCAAGGTCAAGACCATCGCCGACTTCACCGAGCAGGACCGCATCGCGGTGCCGGCGGTGGGTGTTTCGGTGCAGTCACGGTTCCTGCAATACGCCGCCGCGAAGCAGTGGGGCGACAAGGACTTCAATCGCCTCGACAAGTACACCCTGGCGGTTCCGCACCCGGACGCCACGGCGGCGTTGATTGCCGGTGGCACCGAGTTGACCGGGCATTTCTCCAACCCGCCGTTCCAGGACCAGGCGCTGCAAAACCCCAACGTCCACGTGGTGCTCAACTCCTATGACGTGCTGGGGCCGAACTCGCCCACGGTGCTGTTCGCCACCGAGAAATTCCGCGATGAAAACCCGAAGACCTACAAGGCGTTCGTCGAGGCGTTGACCGAAGCGGCCGAGTTCGCCCAGAACGACAAGGGCGCGGCGGCGGACACCTACCTGCGGGTGACCAAGGCCAAGATCGACCGGGCGACCTTGCTGAAGATCATCGATAACCCGCAGATCGAATTCACTGTCACGCCGAAAAACACCTACCCGCTGGCCGAATTCCTCTACCGCGTCGGCGCGATCAAGAACAAACCCGCGTCATGGGAAGACTATTTCTTCCAGGACGCCAAACCGTTGCAGGGGAGCTGATCGTCATGAACGCGCGTTTGCAAGGCCACGCGGCCAGCAACCCCACTTCCACCGGCACCGCGTTGTTGTCGGTGGATAACGTCAGCCTGGAGTACCGCACGCCGCAGCGGGTGGTGCGGGCCACCCATCAAGTGAGTTTCGAAGTCGACCCGGCGGATCGTTTTGTGCTGCTCGGCCCGTCCGGTTGCGGCAAGTCCACCTTGCTCAAGGCCATTGGAGGTTTCATCGCTCCTTGTGAAGGCGAGATTCGTTTGCAAGGCCAAACCGTCAGTGCGCCGGGGCCGGACCGGATCGTGGTGTTCCAGGAATTCGATCAACTGCCGCCGTGGAAAACCGTGAAGCAGAACGTGATGTTCGCGCTGTTGGCGTCCCACACCCTCAAACGCCGCGAGGCCGAGGAACGGGCACTGCATTATCTGGACAAGGTCGGCCTGGCGGCGTTTGCCGATGCCTATCCCCACACCTTGTCCGGTGGCATGAAGGCCCGCGTCGCGATTGCCCGGGCATTGGCGATGCAGCCGAAAATCCTCTTGATGGACGAACCCTTCGCCGCTCTCGATGCCCTGACCCGGCGCAAGATGCAGGAAGAATTGCTGCTGCTCTGGGAGGAGGTGCGCTTTACCTTGCTGTTCGTCACTCACTCCATCGAAGAGGCGTTGGTGGTGGGCAATCGCATCCTGCTGCTGTCTCCGCACCCGGGGCGGGTACGCGCGGAAATCCACAGCCATCAATACGATTTGCACAGCCTTGGTGGCGTGGGGTTCCAGCATACGGCGCGGCGGATCCATGGATTGCTGTTCAATGAAGGTCAGCCGCCTGAAACCGAGCGTGAGCTGGATTTCACTGATATTCGTATCGCGTACTAAGGGGAACCTCCATGAGCCATTTATCGCCCGTGCGCGAAGAATACGAAGTCGATCTGCAACCCCTGACCCACGTGCCGCTGGAGCGCGAGTTGCCCCTGGGTCAGCGCCTCTGGCAACAGGGCTGGCTGCGCAAAAGCCTGATCCTGTTGCTGCTGGCGCTGCTTTGGGAGGGTGTGGCGCGCTATCAGAACAATGACCTGTTGCTGCCCGGTTTCCTGCAAACCGCCAGCGCCTTGTACGACGGCTTACTCAGCGGCGAGCTGCTGGGCAAGGTGTGGATTTCCCTGGTGGTGCTGATCAAGGGCTACCTGCTGGGCATCGTTTTGGCGTTTGGCCTGACCACGCTGGCCGTGTCGACCCAGTTCGGTCGCGATGTGCTCAGTACCCTGACGTCGATGTTCAACCCGTTGCCGGCCATCGCCCTGTTGCCGCTGGCGCTGCTGTGGTTCGGCCTGGGGCAGAACAGCCTGATTTTCGTGCTGGTGCATTCGGTGCTGTGGGCGCTGGCGTTGAACATGTATGCGGGTTTTCTCGGTGTGTCCGAAACCCTGCGCATGGCTGGGCGCAACTATGGGCTCAAGGGGCTGCGCTTTGTGCTGTTCATCCTGATCCCGGCGGCGCTGCCGTCGATCCTCGCCGGGTTGAAAATCGGCTGGGCGTTTGCCTGGCGCACGCTGATCGCCGCTGAGCTGGTGTTCGGTGCCACCAGCGGCAAGGGCGGCCTGGGCTGGTACATCTTTCAGAATCGTAATGAGCTGTACACCGACAAAGTCTTTGCCGGGTTGGCGGTGGTGATTTTGATTGGGTTGTTGGTGGAGAACCTGGTGTTTGATTCGCTGGAGCGGGTGACGGTGAAGCGTTGGGGGATGCAGCGTTGAGCATTCCCGGTTGTCTGGGCTGACGCCTTCGCGAGCAAGCCCGCTCCCACAGTTGATCGGTGTTGATCTCGATATTTCGGTTCTACATAGATCCAGTGTGGGAGCGGGCTTGCTCGCGAAGGCGGTCTTCAATCCACCACAGGCACATCAGCCCGCCGCTTGCACTCGAATGCACCATAAATGGCCGGAGGCATTATAGGTTGGGTTTCTACCCGGACTTGCACGTCCGTGTCACCGTTTTTTCAGTGACAAACCCAGACTAGCGGTGGGCCCGAAGCTGGACAAGTTCACCAACATCGCCGCAGCTCGAAGGAAATCTCCTAGGACTCTGCTGAAGCGGTACACAGAACCTGTGGCGAGGGGATTTATCCCCGCTGGGCTGCGCAGCAGCCCCCCAGATGGCTGAAGACCAACAACCTGACACACCGAGGCGGCTGGTTTTAGGGCTGCTACGCAGCCCAGCGGGGATAAATCCCCTCGCCACAACTGTGTTCGGCTTGGGTGCGGGGCGCAGGTTTCAAGCGCTCCAGGCGGCGGATTTTATTTATCGCTGCCCAGCCCATTAGCCAAGTAAAGCCCCGTCCATTTCCTTTAGACTGGCCGCCCTCAAGCAAGCCTTCAGGACATGGAATGCCAACCCCTCCCAGCACCCTTCGCAAAGCCCTGGTCGTTTGGTTATATGCCGCCGCCCTGATGCATCTGCTCGCCGGCGTTACGCTGACTTGGGCCGGCCATTCGGGCTTGCTCGACGGTTATCTGCAGAACATCGAGCAGGCTTTCTGGGGCGCCGACGCGGTGGTGCCCGCGACGGCCCGCACGCAGCAAGTCTGGTGGCTGGCCTTGTTCGGCGCCACGTTGCAAAGCTATGGGCTGTACATGCTTGCCCTCGTGCACATAGGCAGTCGTCTGAAGTGCGCCATGCCTTGGGGCTGGTTGATCGCTGGCATCATGCTCTGGGCGCCCCAGGACATGTTGATCTCTGCCCAGGCCCGGGTCTGGTCGCACCTGTGGCTAGACAGCATCGCATTGCTCGTATTATTGCCGCCGCTGTTGTGGCTCTATCGCCACGACCGCCGCATATCCCTGACTGACAACGCGTCGAGTGATTCAAACCATGCCTGACTTTTCACTGCTGGACTGGGCCATCACGCTGTTGATTGCCCAGGCGATCCTCGGTGCGCTGGACACCCTGTATCACCACGAACTCACCGTCGCCTTGCCCTATCGCCACAGTGCCCGGTTGGAATTGTCCATCCATGCCTTGCGTTCGTGCTTCTACGGGATCCTGTTCCTGGGCATTGCGCATTTGGCCTTCGAAGGCACGTGGGCGATTGTCATCGCCTTGCTGTTCGCCTTGGAGATCGGCCTGACGCTCTGGGACTTCGTGGTCGAAGACCGGAGCCGCAAGCTGCCGCCCATCGAACGCATCATGCACACGGTGCTGGCGGTCAACGGCGGTGCCTTCTTCGCGTTGTACGGTGTGCAACTGGCGCAGTGGGCGAGTTTGCCCACCGGCCTGAGCGGGATCGACCTGGGCTGGCGCGGTTGGTTGCTGACCTTGTTCGCCATCGGCGTCACGGCCTCGGGGATTCGCGACGGCTTGGCGGCCTTGCGCATGCAACGCGCGGGCAAGCCCGCCAACCCGTTTGCCGGTGGCGGCTACAAGCGCGTGTTGGTCACCGGTGGCACCGGGTTTATCGGCGAAACCCTGGTCAACCAACTGCTCGACGCCGGGCACACGGTCAGCGTATTGGCTCGCGATCCATTGAAGGCGGCCTACCTGTTCGATGGCCGCGCCCGTTGCCTGCGTTCGCTGGGCAAGCTGGGCCATGACGAAACCTTCGATGTGGTGATCAACCTGGCGGGCGCACCGGTTGCCGGCCCACGCTGGAGCCCCAAGCGTCAGGCGCAACTCATCGCCAGCCGGGTCAATACCACCGAGGCATTGATGGCTTGGCTGAACAACGCCCGGCACAAGCCAGCGCTGTGGATTCAAGCTTCTGCCATCGGCTTCTACGGCGTGCGTGATGCCAGTGAGAGCCTCGATGAAAGCGCTGCCCGGGGCGATGGTTTCATGGCCGAACTCTGTGCGCGCTGGGAAGCCTCGGCGTTGCCCGCCACCGAGCTGGGCGTGCGCCAGGTGGTGATGCGCCTGGGTGTGGTGTTCGGTCCGGGCGGTGCGTTGCTGCCGTTGCTGATTCCGTTTCGCCTGGGGTTCGGCGGGCGGATGGGCGATGGTCGGCAAATCATGAGTTGGGTGCACCGCGACGACGTGATTGCCGTCATCGCCCGCGCCTTCGATGACGAAAACCTGAGCGGCACCTACAACCTGGTGGCACCAGAAACAGTCAGTCAGGCGCTGTTCGCCGAAAGCGTCGGCAAGGTGCTCAAGCGCCCGGTGTGGTTCCACATTCCCGCCGCGCCGGTGCGCGCCCTGGCCGGCGAAATGGCGCAGTTGTTTTTCGACGGCCAGCGTGTGCTGCCGAGCCGTCTCGTCGAGGCGGGTTATACGTTCCGTTACCCGACGCTCGACGCTGCCCTGCGCGACCTGGCCTGAGGAGCATCCATGAGCAAGCCGTGGATGTACCTGCTGGCCGGCAACGGTAGCGCCGCCGATTGGTGGGACGATGCGTTGCCGCACTTTCAACACTACGACGTGGTGCCGCTGGAACTGCCCGGCTTCGGCAGCAACCCTCAGGCTCCCTGCGAAGACCTGACGGCCTACGCCCAAGCGTTGCTGGCGGCAACGGACAAGGGCTGCGCGATCATGGCGGTCGGGGTCAACGCTTTGCTGGTGCTCCACGCGCTGCAACGCGAGCCGGGGCACTTTTGCCGCAGTGTGTTGCTGGCGCCGGTGGGCGCGTTTTTGTGGCAGCGGCGGTTGCCGGCGTTGATGTCACCGCTGCCAATCCGCAAGACCATTCACTGGCTGCTGGCGAACAAGCCGACGCTGTTCGCCCACAAGTTCTCCCGCCAGACCTGGACGTCCGCGCAGTACCAACGCATGGGCGCCGGGTACGCCCGCTGCCGAGCCTTTGTGCCGCACTGGGATCTGGTGCGCGCGGACACCGCGTTGCCGTTATTGGAGTGGATCACCGACCCGGTCGAACTGGTGTGGGGCGATCAGGACAAGGTACTGGGCGTAGCCCAAGCGGCGGCATGGTCGGCCATTCTTGCCCGTGCCGATTTGACCATCAGCCTGAAACCCGGTTGGGGCCACTACCCGTGGATCGACTCACCCGCTGAGTTCGCGGCGTGGCTGGAATCGGGCGAACGTGGCTTCGTCGCGCATACCAAGGGCGGTCGCTTGCGGCTGGCGGCACTGGCTGGGCAGCCGGTGCCTGCGGCGCTGTCACTCAACGATTGCCACGACCCGCGCTTGCCGAGCTTGCTGGACAGCCTGCCGGACGCGATCTGGGCCGTGCGCTCCTCCAGTTATGGAGAGGATCAGGCCGATGCGGCGAATGCCGGCTTGAGCACCACGTTCCTGCGGGAACCGACATCCAACGTGCCGGCGCGTATCGACGAACTAACGGCGGCGGGAGTCGAAGAGGTTGTGGTGCAGCGCTTCATCGCGCCGCGACTGTCCGGGATCGCGTTCGTGCGTCACTTGTCAGTCGAACTGGAATGGGTCGAAGGTCACCTGGAGTCCTTGGCAGACGGTCACGTGAGCCCCGAGCGGGCGATCATTTCCCGTCTCGGCGAGTCATGGAGCAGCGGTGCATTCAAGCCAGCCCATGGCCTCACCGCCGAAGCGTTATGGCGGTTTCTCCAAGGCGTATTGCGGGTCTTTCACTACGTGCCCGGCGACGTCGAATGGGCCTGGGACGGCACGCAACTCTGGCTGCTGCAGTACCGGCCGATCAGCGACTACGGCTGGCGCCGCCACCTGACTGCCGCCAACATCGCCGAGATCCTGCCGCCGCAGCCCAGCGTGTTGGTGGAGTACGCCCAGCGCCGCGCGGCGGCGAGCATCCCGGCGATCATGGCCCGTTGGGACTCAAGGGTGTTGCAGGACAACGAGCCCTTCACGGCGGTGTTTGGCGGCGCTTCCTATATCAACAACGACCTGTTTCTCGCCCGACTGGCCGACTGGGGCATCAGTGCCAGCAACTACGCCGGTGAGGTCGGTGGCGCCACCCCGCATTTACCTTGGCGGCCCCTACGCCTGCTCCGTTCGCTGCCATTGTTTCTGCGTATGCAGCGCATTGCGCGTGGCCATTTGCTGACGCTGGAAAACGGCTTGCAACGCTTCGACCGAGAGCTGCATGAACTGACCGTCCAAGGCGCTGGCGGCCAACAACTGGCTGACTGGTTCACCCGGTTCTATGTGTTCGTGGTGCAGGGCAATCTATGCATCGCGACCGCGTTGGCCAGCAGCGGCGGCGATCTGCTGGGACGACCGCCGACCGCCTATGACAACCTTGAACACAGCCCCCATCGACTGCCGTGGGAAACCGACCCGGCGACGCCACGCCCGACCCCGACCGAGCTGCCACTGCAGGTATTCCCCCAATGGCCCCTGGCGATTCGCCTGGCTCACGGCGCTGGTCTGCCGGGTTTGCGCGGTTACTACCTGCAAGTGCGCGAATGGTATCGCGACAACCTGATGCGGATTTTCTTTCGCCTGCACCACGCTATGCCGACGATGGACCGGGCGCATTGGTTCGCGCCGCACCCGGACATCCGCAGCCGCGACGGCAGCTTCTGGCAGGACGGTCGTGAAGGCACCGAGCAGGCGAGTGGCTTCCTGATCTACCCGGGTCAAGCCCAAGGCATTTTGGGCGAGGACATTCTGCTGGAAGACACCCTCGACCCCGGCCGCCACGCCCACTATCAAAGCGCCCGGGCGGTGATTGCACGCATGGGTGGGCGTTTGTCCCACGGCTCGACGCTACTGCGTGAACTGCGCAAACCCTCGGCGGTATTGCCTCAGGTCGATGTGGCTTGGTTGGGGCGTGAGGTGGTGTATTGCGATGGTGAGTTGAGGTTGGTGGAGTAGGCCTGCGCGATGCCTGTCGATCACAGAACCTGTGGCGAGGGAGCTTGCTCCCGCTGGACTGCGCAGCAGTCCCAAACCCTAGCGCCTCGGTGTGTCAGGCTGATCGCATTTAAATTGCTTGGGGTCGCTGCGCAACCCAGCGGGAGCAAGCTCCCTCGCCACAGGGAGTGCGTTCAGCTCAGGGGCTGTTCTCAATCCTCAGAAACGAAAAAACCGGCCGAGGCCGGTTTTTTCACCCCAACGGCCAGAGAACTTAATCTCTGCGTACGGGGTTGAGTGGGGTCATCCTAAGTGGAAGAGGCCGTGGGGTCAACGCTATAAGTGCTGATGTTAATCGACCTGTGGCGAGGGGATTTATCCCCGCTGGACTGCGCAGCAGTCCCGAAACCTGACACCTCTTTGAACCAGGGAAATTGAATAAATCGCTTTGGGTCTGCTGCGCAGCCCAGCGGGGATAAATCCCCTCGCCACAGAGCGTGTATGACCATCAGATTTCTCACCTCTCACAGCTCCTCCCTTGACGCCTCTCACCGCTGTCGTAGACTCCGCCCATCCGTCAGGGAGTAACGGTCATGCGGCGTTTGAGTAGTTGGGTTGTGGGATTGGCCTTTGTAACGTGCGGTGTCCAGGCGCAAACACCTGTAGCAGACGATCCATTGCTTGAGAGCAACGTCTCGGCCAGTGCGTCTGGCAACGAGGCGCGAGGGGTGCTTCGGGCACGGGATCAGGCGGTGCTGGCCAGCGAGTTGGCCGGGCGTATCGTCGAGTTGCCGTTCAGTGAGGGCGAGTCGTTCAAGAAGGGCGACACCCTGGCGCGTTTCGACTGCTCGGCGTATCAGGCCCAGCTCAACGCGGCCCAGGCGGCCAGCCGTGGTGCCGGTGAAGAACTGGCGCATAACCGGCAGTTGGCGGCCTTGAAATCAGTCGGGCGGTTTGAAGTGTCGCGGGCCGAGGCCCGGCTCAGCGAGACTCAGGCGCAGTCCCAGGTGTATCAGGTCCAGGTCAAGCGCTGCAGCGTGATCGCACCGTTCGACGGGCAAGTGGTGGCGCGCAAGGTCCAGCGTTATGAAAGCGTGGCGGCCGGTGCGCCGTTGCTGGATGTGGTCGACAACCGCACCCTGGAGATCCATCTGCTGGTGCCTTCGCGTTGGATGGACCGGCTCAAGCCCGGTCAACCTTTCACCTTTGTCCCCGATGAAACCGGCAAGCCGTTGCAGGCGACGGTCAAGCGCCTGGGTGCGCGCATCGATGAGGGCAGCCAAACCTTGCTGCTGGTGGCGAGCGTGCCGGATGCCAGCGGCTTGCTGTCCGGCATGAGTGGTACCGCGCGTTTCGCGGAGCCCAAGTGAACGCGCCGATAACGGGCAGCGCCGAACAGGTGTTCGCCCGCTTCCTCGACCTGGAACGCCAGACGCGGGCTGCGCGTACGCCGGCGCAGTTGAGCTACAGCCTGGTCAACGACGGCCAGGCCCTGTTCGGCTTTCGCCACGCCGCGTTATTGATCGCTGGCAAGGTTCAGGCCGTGACCGGTGTCAGTGCCGTGGAGCCGAACGCGCCATTTGTGGCGTTCGTCGAGCAGGCGGTGGCGCAGTTGTTCAAACAGGGAGTGTTGAACCAGGCTCGGGTGATTAGCGCCGATCTGGTCAGCGAATCCATCCGGGCAGACTGGCGAAGCCTGTCGGCCGGCCAAGTCTTCTGGCTGCCATTGATCGATCATCAGGGCCAGGTGTTTGGCGGTTTGTGGCTGGCCCGCGACCTGCCATGGACCCCGCCCGAGCAAGTGCTGCTGTCGCAACTGGGCGACACCTACAGCCACGCCTGGCTGGCGCTGCAACCGCGCAAGCCGTGGCGCCTGCGCTGGACACGCAAGCGCCAGGTCGCCCTGGTGGCAGTGCTGTTATTGGGTTTGTTGATTCCGGTGCGTCAGTCCGTGTTGGCCCCGGCCGAAGTGGTGCCGTTGGGCGGGCAGGTGGTGGCGGCGCCTTTGGACGGGGTGATCGCCGAGTTCCTGGTCAAGCCTAACCAGACCGTCAAGAACGGTGACCTGCTGCTGCGTTTCGAAAGCACCAGCCTCAAGGCCCAGGCCGATGTCGCCGAGCGTGCGTTGGGCGTGGCCGAGGCGGAACTCAAGGCCAATTCCCAGCGCTCGTTTGCCGACGCAGAGTCGAGTTCGAAAATTGATTTGCTGGCCGCCCGTGTCGAACAGAAACGCGCCGAACGCAACTACGCGCTTGAACTGCTCAAGCGCAGCGAAGTCCGCGCCGAACGCGATGGTATTGCAGTGTTCGCCGATGCCGAACGCTGGCTCGGCAAACCGGTGCAGACTGGCGAGCGATTGATGGAAATCGCCGATCCGAACCAGGCCGAGTTGCGCATTGAATTGGCGGTAGGCGACGCGATTGCCTTGGAGCCCGGTGCGCAAGTGGCGTTGTTTCTCGACAGTGATCCGTTGCAGCGACACCTGGCCTGGCTGGAGCGTTCAGCCTATGAAGCGCAGCCTACCGCCGCCGGGCAACTGGCGTATCGGTTGGATGCGCGTTTCGATGCGGCCGCGCCGCGCATCGGCCTGCGGGGCACAGCGAAGGTCTTCGGCGACCGTGCGCCGCTGGCGTTATACCTGTTGCGTCGGCCACTGGCCGGCCTGCGCCAGAGCGTAGGCCTGTAGCATGGACCTGCCGAGCCTGCGGCCGGACCTGCAATTGTCCCCGGCAGCCCCGGACCCGGATGGTTCGCCCCAATGGACCCTGGCCGATCCGGTGCGCGGGCGTTATTTCAAGCTTGGCGCAGCGGCGATGCGCATGCTGCGGCACTGGTCCCTGGGTGATCCGGAGCAAGTGCTGCAAGCCGCAAACCGCGAGCCGGGCCTGCCGCTCAATGGTGAATCCCTGGAGCAACTGCTGGGCTTTTTGCGCGGCCACGATCTGATCAGCGCGATGGACCCGCAACAGCGCGACAGCTATCAATTCAAGACCGCCGCCCAGCGCCAGACCCTGTGGCAGATCCTGCTGCATCAATACCTGTTTTTTCGCATTCCGCTGTGGCGCCCGGACGCCTTTCTCAATCGTGCCTGGCCCTGGTTGGCGCGGTTCGGCCCCGGGATCCTGCGCTATGGCCTGCCGCTGACCCTGGGCCTGGGTATCTTCCTGGTTTCACGGGATTGGCAGCGCTTCGTCGCGACCTTTCCGCACCTGTTCAGCCTGGGCGGTGCGTTGGCCTTCGGGACGGCGTTGCTCTTCGCCAAGCTGTGTCACGAATTCGGTCATGCCTTCATGGCCAAGCGCGCCGGTTGTCGTGTGCAAAGCATGGGCGTGGCGTTCATGGTGCTGTTGCCGATGTTCTACACCGACGTCAGCGACGCCTGGCGGATCAATGATCGTCGCGCGCGGTTGCTGATTGGTGCCGGCGGGGTCCTGGCCGAGCTGCTGCTGGCGTGCATTGCGTTGCTGGCCTGGTCGCTGTTGCCCGACGGGCCGGCGCGCACGGCGGCGTTCATGCTGGCCAGTGCCACGTGGATCACCACGTTGATTATCAACCTGAACCCCTTCATGCGTTTTGACGGGTATTTCCTGCTCAGTGATTTCTGGGCGGTGGATAACCTTCAGGGGCGAGCGTTCGCCCTGTGCCGCTGGCGCCTGCGCGAAGCCTTGTTCGGTTATGGCGCGGCGGCCCCGGAACCCTGGTCGCCGAAGATGCGTCGCCGTTTGCTGGTGTGGGGCTATGGTTCCTGGTTATGGCGGGCGTTGTTGTTTTTCGGGATTGCCCTGGCGGTCTATCACCTGTTCTTCAAGGTGCTGGGCATTTTTCTGATGATGGTGGAATTGGTGTGGTTCATTTTTATGCCCATCGTGAATGAGTGGCGGCAATGGTGGAGTCACCGCGAGCAGGCCCATGGTGCTCGGGTGTTCCTGAGCGCCCTGGTACTGCTGGTGTTGGTCTTGGCGTTGTTGCTGCCCTGGCGCAGCGCTGTGGAAGTGCCGGCCATGCTCGAGGCCGGGCGTGCCAGTGCCTTGCACGCGCCGGTGGCGGCGCGGGTCAAGCAGGTGAATGTGCGCGACGGCCAGACCGTGGCCCAGGGCGATGTGCTGATCGAGCTGGAATCGCCGGACATGGCCTCGCGCCTGACCATCGTGCGTCGGGAAATCGAGATCCAGCAGTTGCAGATGCGTCGCCAGGCCGGGCGCAGCGAAACCGCCGCCGATGCCGGCATCATCGAACAGCAACTGGCCGAAGCGGTGGCCGAGTACCGGGGCCTGGTCGCCCAGCGTGAACGCCTGTTGTTGCGTGCGCCCCATGCCGGCCAGGTGCGCGACTTGTTGCCACAACTCCCGGTCGGGCGCTGGTTGTCGCCCACGCAGGTGCTGGCGCGGGTGGTGCAGACCGATTCGCGGTTACGCGGATACCTGACCGAAGCCGAGCTTTGGCGGGTCGGACCGGGTGCCACGGGACGCTTCATCGCTGACGATCCGATGCACGCCTCGATTGCCGTGCAGTTGAATGAAATCGACACCAACGGCGTGGCCTGGGTCGAACAGCAAGCGTTGACGTCCGACCATCACGGGCCGATTGCCGTGCGTCGCGATTCGCAGCAACGGGCCGAGCCCGTGCAGGCGCAATATGGCGTGCGCCTGAGTGCGATCGATGACGCGTCGGCTCCGCTGCAACCGTTGCGCGGCGTGGCGGTGTTGCAGGGCAAGGGCGAGTCGGTATTGGGCGCGGCCTGGCGTCGGTTGGCGGCGTTGGGGGTCAGGGAAAGCGGGTTTTAAGGAGCGGGCATGGATTCAGTGGCGGCAGAGGGATTGGTGGTGCGTCCATCGCGGGTCAGCGACGGGCCGTTCTTGCAGAGCCTGTACCAGGCGGCGCGGCCGGACCTGCAATGGATCGACGGTGAGCATGAGCAGGTGCGACAGGTGATTGCCCAGCAGTTCCAGGTGCAGGAGCAAGGGTTGGGCGAGCATTTCCCCAACGCCATGCATTACGTCGTGGAAAAACTCGGCACCGCTATCGGCGCGTTGAGTACGGATTTTGGCCCCAATGAAATCCGTGTGTTGTACCTGGCGTTCATTCCCCAGGCGCGTGGGCAGGGGTATGGCCGGACGGTGTTGCAAGGGGTGCAGAAAGCCGCGCAACAGATCCGCTGCCCGGTGGCGACGGTGGTCTGGGCCAGCAACCTCCACGCGCGCCAGCACTATCTGGCTCTGGGTTTCGAGGTGCAGGAGCGCAGCCCGGCGGCGGAGCGGCTGGTCTGGTATCCGAAAGGCAACTGACCCAATCTTGCAGACGCCATAAATCCCTGTGGGAGCGGGCTTGCTCGCGAAGGCGGTGGGTCAGTAATAAATTTGCCAACTGATACACCGCCTTCGCGAGCAAGCCCGCTCCCAAAATAGGTTTGTTGTGAACTCAAGTTTTGTGCGATCAGTTAAATGCGATGTAGAAATACCCCAGCGTCGGATCCCGTCCCATGGGCGGGATCCGCGATACGAACACCCCTTCGAGCCTGCCCAGTTCAGGCACTTCCAGGGCGCATAACCCATCCACGAAATCGGTGCTTTCCAGGCTGTTGAATTCCACACTGAACGGCATGCGTTCGCTGTTGGGCAACTTCGACCGGGGTGTTTGCGCGAGGCTCTCGATCCGCACCGGCAAAGAGCTGCCGTCGGGCAGGGTCAGGCTGCTGGTCTGGCCCAGCAGTGGTTGGAAATGGTGGCTGTGAACCTGTTGCAGCATATCGACTCTCCAACAGTCGGAGGGCCGAAGCCCTCCGACGATTGATCAGTTGCGGGACGGGAAGAGACCGTTCAAGGCGATGCTGAAGTTGATCGCCAGGAACGGGTTCATGATCGCCAGCGGCAAGCCGTTGCCCGTCGGGGAGATCGTGCCGTCGATGGTGGTGCTCACGCCCTTGACCGGTATCGGCGAGGCACCTAGCTGGTCGGAATAGATATTGGCCGCGCCCGGGCCGGTGCCCGAGGTGCCGATGAACGAATTGGTGGACGTTGGTGTGTTCACCGGGTTGCTGGCCGGGTTCGCCAGTTGCAGAGTGGTGGAGGCGGTGAGTCCCGCCATGGTGTGAGAGTGGGTGGGCAGGTTGTTGATCGTCGGGGTGACGTTTTCAGTGCCGGCGACTTCGCCGATGACACGCGGAGTCAGGCCCAGGCCGTTGCCTTGTCCCAAGAGCGTGCGGCCTTGCAGATTGGGGAGCATGAAGTTGGTGGTGCCGTTGCCTCCGTAGTACGTGCCGAGCAGGGAGAACAACGCCTGGTATTGGGAAATGCCGAGTGTCTGCCCGCTGCACAGCGCCCACCCATTGGGGGCGAAGTTAAAGGCAAACGGCTGGATGGTGCCCATAAATACTTCCATAGATTCCTCATCCCTTCAGATTGTTTATTTGGCAATGCCGACAGGGTCCGAGGGAGAGGATTGCGATCAGCCCGACTTCTTCACTCCCTGGCCTGGTCACGCACGGCTGAGCGTAGACCGGGATGTTTGATTCTGCAGGCTGCAAGGGCGGAAAAATGCTGTCGATTGGCTTAAACGATTCAGGTTCGTATTGCGCCTATACCGTCCATCTTTTTTACGGACCTGGATGAATTTGATATCAAAGTACTACTAGGCGGCGATTATTTCCTCGGCTACGCTTGCGTACAAAAGGACTACAAACAAGGTGAAGGGATTGCCGCAGTTTCACTTTATCTCCGGTCTACCGCGCTCGGGCTCGACCCTGCTTTCTGCCATTTTGCTGCAGAACCCGCGCTTCCATGCCGGCATGACCAGCCCCGTCGGTTCGCTGTTCAGCAGCGTCCTGCAGCAATGCAGTGCCGGCAGTGAGTTCGGCTCGGTGATCGACACCGACCTGCGTCGCCGCCTATTGCGCGGACTCTTCGATTCCTACTACGCCGACAAAGCCGATAAACCTGTCATCTTCGATACAAACCGCCAATGGTGCGCGCGCCTGCCGGCCCTGCAGGATCTGTTCCCCCAAGCCAAGACCATCGGCTGTGTGCGCAACGTCGCCTGGGTACTCGACAGCCTGGAGCGGCTCTACCGCGCCAACCCGTTCGAGAACACCAAGCTGTTCAACGACGATGACGAGCGCAATACCGTCTACAGCCGCTGCGAAACCCTGGCCCAGCGCAATCGCCTGGTAGGGTTTGCCTGGACGGCGCTCAAAGAGGCCTATTACGGCGAAAACGCCGAGTCGCTGCTGATTGTCGATTACGACCTGCTGAGCCAGGCCCCGGAGCGGGTCATGCGGCTGGTGTACGAGTTCATCGGCGAGCCCTGGTTCGAACACGATTTCAATCACTTGACCTACGACGCACCGGCCTTTGACCAGGCCCTGGGTGTTGCCGGCCTGCACAAGGTCAAGCCCAAGGTCGCGCCGCAAGCCCGGCGGACCTTGCTGCCGCCGGATCTGTTTGAAAAGTATGCCGAGTTGTCGTTCTGGCGCGATGGTTCCGCCAGCGCTGCCAATGTCATTCGTATGAAAACCGACGCCGCGACCAGCTGATCGCGGTTTTTTTCATTTGCGTGTTCAAGAAGTTCGAGTCCAGGTGATCGTCATGTGGTGGAGCAAAGCTAAGTCGCGGGTAACCGAGGGGGCACAGGCCCTGGCATCGCCAATGATCATGTCCCTGGAGCCGCGAATGCTGTTCGACGGCGCGGTGGCCGCTACCGTGGCCGATGCCGCGCAACCGGACGCCCAGCCCACCGCCGAGGCGGCCAAGACACCCACGGCCGACCAGGCTTCAGACACCCATGCACCGCAGGGGCAGGTCGATGCCACCCAGGCCGCCGTGCCGGGCAAGTCCGTGGTGTTCGTCGATTCACGGGTCAAGGATTCCGCCAGCCTGCTCGAAGGCGTGGCGCCCGGTACCCAGGTGGTGCAACTGGACGCCACCAAGGACGGCTTGCAGCAGATCGCCGATTACCTGGACACCCACCAGGGCATCAGCTCGGTGCAGATCATCGCCCACGGTAACGCCGGTGATCTGTGGCTGGGCAACAGCTACCTCTCGGCGGATAACGTCCAGGCCCGCAGCGAAGTGCTGGCGCAGATCGGCCAGGACATGAACGTCGGTGGCGATATCCTGATCTACGGCTGCTACACCGCCGAAGGCGATCGCGGCCTGAGCCTGGTCGATTCATTGGCGCAGTTGACCGGCCGCGATGTAGCGGCGTCCAACGACCGTACCGGCCTTGGCGGTGACTGGGACCTGGAAATCGCCACCGGCAACATCGAAAGCGCCAATGTGCTCTCGGCCAGCGCCATGAGCGACTACCAATGGGGCCTGGCCACCTGGACCGCCACCAACAACCTCAATTCGGGTGTCGGGTCTTTGCGCGCAGCCCTGGCCTCGGCGCAGAACGGCGACATTGTCACCTTCAATACCGGCATGACCGTCGCGCTGACCCAGGTGTTGGACGTCAATAGAAACGTCACCATCGATGGTGATCTCAACAACGATAACGTGGCCGACGTCACCCTCGACGGACAATACCGTACCCAGATCATCAACGTGACAGCCGGGACGACGGCGACCCTCGATGGGCTGGTGATCACTCGGGGCATGACGGCGGGCAACGGCGGCAACGGTGGCGACGATGCGCTCGTCGCCAAGGGTGGTGGTATCTACAACGCCGGCACCTTGACCCTGCGCAACGTGACGGTGACCGCGAACGCCGCTTCGGGTGGTGGTGGCGGTGGTGGTGTGACGCCGCAATACGCCGGCGGTGGCGGTGGCGGCGGCGGCGCGATCACCGGCGGTACTGGCGGCAAGGGCGGCGACACCCTCAATGCCACGGGTTCCAACGGCTCGGCTGGGCAGGGCGGTGCCGGTGGTGGCTTCTTCAACATGGGCGGGCGTGGCGGTTCCTCCACCGGTGGGGCTGGCGGCTCCGCCTATCCGGGCTATAGCACCGGCTCCGCGGGCGGTACGGCCGTCAGCGGTGCGCTGTCCATCGGCGGCGGTGGCGGTGGCGATGGTTATAACGACATCGGTGGTGCTGGTGGCGGGGCGGTCGGCGGTATCTACAACGACACCGGCGCGACCCTGCGGATCATCGGCAACACGGTGATTTCCAACAACGTCGGCGCAGGCGGCGGTGGTGGTGGCGGTGGCGCCGGTGGCGGCTACAACCACACGGGCGGTGCCGGCGGCGTCGGTGTCGGCGCCATCTGGAACAAAGGTTCGATCCTGATCACCGCGGCCAACTTCGCGGCCCTGGCCGGCAACGTCGGTGGCAGTGGCGTGGGTGGCACGAGTGCGGGTACCGCGGGTGTTTCGCCGGCGTCGGTGGCCAACGTCTACGGCGATGGCGGCACCATCAATACCAACTATGTGCCGGACGAGACGCCGCCCACAGCGACTGTCGTGGTGGCCAACACCAGCCTGAACTCCGGTGGCACGTCGACGGTAACCATCACCTTCTCCGAGGCTGTGACGGGCCTTACCGCGGCGGACCTGACGGTGCAGAACGGCACCGTGGGCTCCTTCACCAGCGGCGATGGCGGCATCACCTGGACCGGCACGCTGACCGCGGCCAGCAACATCGCCGACACCACCAACGTCATCACCCTCAACAATGCCGGGGTCGCCGACCTGGCCGGCAACGCTGGCGTGGGTACCACCCTCTCGAACAATTACGTGGTCAACGACACCGTGGCGCCGACGGCATCCATCGTGGTCAGCGACACCGCCCTGAGAGTCAGTGAAACCTCGGTGGTGACCATCACCTTCAGCGAAGCGGTGAGTGGTTTCACGGCCGCCGACCTGACCGTGGCCAACGGCTCGATCAGCGGCCTGAGCAGCAGCGACGGCGGCATCACCTGGACGGCCACCCTGACGCCGGACGCGGCGATCACTGATACCTCCAATCTGATTGTCCTGGATAACACTGGCGTGGCGGACCTCAACGGCAACGCCGGCGTGGGAACGACGAACTCCAACAACTACGCTATCGACACTCTGCGCCCGACCGCCACGATTGTGGTCGCTGATACTGCGTTGAGTGTCGGCGAAACGTCGCTGGTGACCATCACCTTCAACGAGGCGGTGAGCGGTTTCACCACCGCCGATTTGACGGTGGCCAACGGTACGGTCACCGGGCTGAGCAGCAGCGATGGCGGCATCACCTGGACCGGGACACTGACCCCGAGCGCCAGCGTCAGCGACACCAGCAACCTGATCACGTTGGCCAATACCGGTATTGCTGACTTGTCCGGAAACACCGGCACCGGTACCACCGACTCGAACAACTACGCGATCGACACGCTACGCCCGACCGCCACCATCGTGGTGGCCGATACCGCGTTGAACATCGGCGAAACATCGCTGGTGACGATTACCTTCAGCGAGGCGGTGAGCGGTTTCACCCTGGCCGACCTGACGGTGGCCAACGGCAGCCTGAGCGGGCTGAGCAGCAGCGACGGTGGTATCACCTGGACCGCGACGCTCACTCCGAGCGCCAGCATCACCGACGCCACCAATCTGATCGTCCTGGCCAATACCGGTATTGTGGATGCGGCCGGTAATGCCGGCAGCGGCACCACCAGTTCCAACAACTATGCCGTCGACACGGTGCGCCCGACCGCCACCATCGTGGTCGCCGATAACGCTTTGAGGGTTGGCGAAACGTCCCTCGTGACCATTACCTTCAACGAAGCGGTGACGGGCTTCACCACCGCTGACCTGACGGTCGCCAACGGCACGATCACCGGGTTGAGCAGCGGCGACGGCGGCATCACCTGGACCGGCACGCTCACGCCAAGTGCCAGCGTCAGCGACACCACCAACCTGGTCACCCTGGATAACACCGGTGTGGCGGACGCGGCGGGCAACGCCGGCAGCGGCACTACCGATTCCAACAACTACGCCATCGACACCGTGCGTCCGACCGCCACCATCGTGGTCGCCGACTCGACCATCGGTATTGGCGAAACAACGGTGGTGACCATTACCTTCAGCGAGCCTGTGACGGGTTTCACCCTGGCCGACCTGACGGTGGCCAACGGCAGCCTGAGCGGCCTGAGCACCAGCGACAACATCACCTACACCGCCACCTTCACGCCGAGCGTGGGCGTCAACGATGCCACCAACCTGGTCACGCTGAACAACACGGGCGTGGCGGACGGAGCGGGCAATACCGGCAGCGGTACCACCGATTCCAACAACTACCTCGTCGACACCTTGCGCCCGACCGCCACCATCGTGGTCGCCGATACGGCCCTGAGCGTCGGCGAAACCTCGCTGGTGACCATTACCTTCTCCGAGGCGGTCAGCGGTTTCGACAATTCGGACCTGAGCGTCGTCAACGGCACGCTGAGTGCGGTCAGCAGCAGTGACGGCGGCCTCACCTGGACAGCCACCTTCACCCCGGCCCTCGGCGTCACCGACACGTCCAACGTCATCACCCTGAACAACACCGGGGTCAGCGATGCGGCGGGCAACAGCGGTTCCGGCACCACCAACTCCAACAACTACCAGGTCGACACCAACGTCCCGACGGCGACCATCGTGATTGCCGATACCACCCTGAGCATCGGCGAGACGTCATTGGTCACCGTGACGTTCAACTCGGCGGTCAGCGGTTTCGACAATTCGGACCTGACCGTCAGCAACGGCACGCTCAGCACCATGAGCAGCACCGACGGCGGCGTGACCTGGACCGCCACGTTCACGCCGAGCGCGAGCATTTCCGATACCAGCAACGTGATCACCCTGGACAATACCGGCTTGATCAACGCTTCGGGTAACGCCGGCGTGGGTACCACCGATTCGAACAACTATGCCGTCGATACCGTGCGTCCAACGGCAACCATTGTCGTCGCCGATACGGCCATTGCCGCTGGCGAAACCTCGTTGGTGACCATCACCTTCAACGAGGCCGTGACGGCGTTCACCAGTGCCGACCTGACCGTCGCCAACGGTGTGATTTCGGGGCTGAGCAGCAGCGACGGCGGCATCACCTGGACCGCAACCTTCACGCCGACCGCAGGCATCAACGACTCCAGCAATGTCATCACGCTCAACAGTGGTGGCATCGTTGACTTGGCGGGCAACTTCAACATTGGCACCACCGATTCGAACAACTATGCCATCGACACCGTGCGCCCAACGGCGACCATCGTCATGGCCGATACCAGCCTGAGTGTCGGCGAAACCTCATTGGTGACCATCACCTTCAGCGAGGCGGTGAGCGGTTTCACCAACGCTGACCTGAGCGTTGCCAACGGCACCCTGAGTGCGGTCAGCAGCAGTGATGGTGGCCTGACCTGGACCGCGACTTTCACGCCGACCCTCGGCGTGCGGGATACGTCCAACCTGATCGTCCTGGACAACACCGGCGTCAGCGACGCGGCGGGCAATACCGGAACCGGCACGACCAACTCGGCCAACTACACGATCGACACGCAGGTGCCGACGGCGACCATCGTGGTGGCTGATACATCCCTGAACATCGGCGAAACCAGCCTGGTGACCATCACCTTCAACGAAGCGGTGAGCGGTTTCGACAATAGCGACCTGACCATCAGCAACGGCACGTTGAGCAACGTGTCGTCGTCCGATGGCGGCGTCACCTGGACGGCCACATTCACACCGAGCGCGAGCATTGCCGATACCAGCAACCTGATCACCCTGGACAATACCGGTGTCGTCAACGTCTCGGGCAACGCCGGCGTCGGCACCACCGATTCGAACAACTATGCCATCGATACCGTGCGTCCAACGGCGACCATTGTCGTGGCCGACACGGCCATTGCTGCGGGCGAGACCTCGCTGGTGACCATCACCTTCAACGAGGCCGTGACCGGTTTCACCGACGCCGACCTGACCGTTGCCAACGGTACGCTCAGTGGGTTGAGCAGCAGTGACGGCGGCATCACCTGGACCGCGACCTTTACGCCAACCGCTGGCATCACCGACACCAGCAATGTCATCACCCTTGCCAACGGCGGCGTCACCGACCTGGCGGGCAACGCTGGCAGCGGCACCACCGATTCGAACAACTACAGCGTCGACACTCAGCGTCCGACCGCCACCATCGTGCTGAGCGATTCGGTATTGAAACCGGGTGAAACCGCCCAGGTGACCATTACCTTCAGCGAGGCGGTGACCGGTTTCAGCAACGCTGACCTGAGCGTTGCCAACGGCACGTTAAGCGCGGTCAGCAGCAGCGATGGCGGCCTGACCTGGACCGCGACCTTCACCCCGACCCTGGGCGTGACCGACGCCAGCAACCTGATCACCCTGGACAATACCGGTGTGAGCGACGCGGCGGGCAATACCGGGACAGGCACGACCGACTCGGCCAACTATGCGGTCGAGACGCAGGTACCGACGGCTACGATCGTGGTGGCCGACAACGCGCTCAAGGTGGGGGAAACCTCACTGGTGACCATCACCTTCTCGGAAGCGGTCAGCGGTTTCGACAACACCGACCTGAGCGTGAGCAACGGCACGCTGAGCAACGTCTCTTCTTCCGACGGCGGCGTTACCTGGACGGCCACGTTCACTCCGAGCGCCAGCATCACCGACACCAGCAACCTGATCAGCCTGGACACCAGCGGTGTGGTCAACGCCTCGGGCAACAGCGGTGTCGGTGTAGTGGTCTCCAACAACTACGCGATCGATACGGTTCGCCCTGGTGCCACCATCACCGTGGGCGACACCACCCTGGGCATCGGCCAGAGTACGACGGTGACCATCAGCTTCAGCGAGGCGGTGTCTGGTTTCGACTTGTCGGATCTGAGTGTCGCCAATGGCGTGTTGTCCAACCTCGCCAGCAATGACGGCGGCCTGACCTGGACAGCGACCCTGACGCCTACCGCAGGCGTCAACGACGCCACCAACCTGATCCTGCTCGACGCCAGCACTGTGCAGGACCTGGCCGGCAACGCCGGCGTGGGCATTGCGATTTCCAGCAACTACGCGCTCGACGCCACCCGGCCGACGGCAACCATCGTGGTCGCCGACCCGAACCTGACGGTGGGCGAGACGACCCAGGTGACCTTCACCTTCAGCGAAGCAGTGACGGATTTTGACTTGTCGGACCTCAGCGTCACCAACGGTGAACTGACCAACCTGACCACCAGTGACGGCGGCAAGACCTGGACGGCCACCTTCACGCCGACAGTGAACCTCACCGACCCGAGCAACTTCATTGCCCTGGACACCAGCAACGTCAGCGACCTGTCGGGCAACGCCGGGGCCAGCGTGGCGGTGTCCAACAACTATGCGATCGACACCGTGGTGCCCAACGATGTGAAGCCGCCGCCGGAGTTCCTGACCTCCGACCCGGTCACGGTTACGCCACCGTCCGAGGTGCCGTTGCAACCGATCGTCTTTACCCCGCCGACCGGCAACCTGGGTACGCCGCTGGGCTTCCCGCCGCTGTTCGAGCAACGGGACCTGGGCAACGGGACTCAGCCGATAGGAAGTATTTTCATCAATCATGGCGCGCTGGCGCCGAGTTATATCGCCCAGGTGTTCGGCAATGACGCCGCCGGCGATGGCTCCGGCCAAGGGTTCCTGGGCTTTGGTGGTGGCGATGGCGGGGTGTTCGGCAGCAGCACGCTGTCGACCCTGTTCAACCAGGACGCCACTTCCGAGGGCGAATCGATGGACGCCTTCGGCAGCCAGTCGATGCAGGGTGGCGATGTGTCCCAAGGACTGCGCGGGATGTTCGGGGCGCCTACCCTGGGTCAGCAGTTGCAACATCTCAAGGACACTGAACAGCGTCAGGTCGATAGCCTGGCAACCGCGTTACGACAGGTCGGCATCAGCCAGGTGCAGGCCTGATTCTAAAAAAATATTGGGGCAGCCAGGGGCAATCCAGGGAATGAATAGAAGTCAGAAGTTATTCGGTATGAGTGTGCTGGCGTTGGTGGTCAGTGGATGTGCGGTCACCAGCGAGCCGATCGATCGCAGCGTCAGCGAACAGCGCGCCCGAACCGACCTGCAAAACATGTACAAGGACCAGGAGCCCCTCAGCGGCCCATTGACCCTGCACCAGGCCATGGCCCGGGCAGTGAAGTACAACCTCGAAGGTCGCTTGAAGATCATGGAGGAAGCCCTGGCCAAGCGTCAGTTGGACCTGGCCAGTTTCGACATGCTGCCGCGCATGGCCCTGGACGCCGGTTATGTGGGCCGTAACAACGTCAATGCCTCCAGCAGCCAGAGCGTGGAAACCGGTACCCAGTCCCTGGAACCGTCGACCTCCCAGGACCGCGACCGCGAGGTGGCCGACCTGACCATGGTCTGGAACGTGCTAGATTTCGGCGTCAGCTACATCAGCGCCAAACAGGCCGGGGACCAGCGACTGATCGTGCAGGAGCGCCGGCGCAAGGTGATCAACACCATCGTCCAGGACGTGCGTTCGGCCTACTGGCGAGCCATGGCCGCCGAGCGTTTGCTCAAGCAGATCGACAGCCTGATGGCCCGGGTCGAGACGGCACGCGGCAACAGCCAGAGCATGAGCGAACAGCGCATCGGTGACCCGGTGCAGGCCCTGGGCTACCAGCGCTCGCTGATCCAGGCCACCCGCCAGCTCGAAGAGCAACGCCGGGCGCTGTCCCTGGCCAAGACCGAATTGGCGACCCTGATCAACTTGCCCTTGGGTACCGAGCTGACCCTGGCGACCCAGGATGAATATGACATCCCGGAACTCAAGGTCGACCTGGCCCGTCTCGAACAGGAAGCCCTGGCCAGCCGTCCGGAACTGCGCGAGCAGGATTACCAGACCCGCATCACCGCCGCTGAAACCCGCAAGGCCATGCTGCGCCTGCTGCCGGGGCTGGAGTTCTCCGCTGGCGGGCATTACGACAGCAACTCGTTCCTGGTGGAGCAGGGCTGGGCCGATTATGGCGTGAAAGTCACCTGGAACCTGTTCAACGTGATTTCCGCCCCGGCGGCCATCGATGTGGCCAAGGCCGGTGAAGAAGTGGCGTCGGCGCGGCGCCAGGCGATGTCGATTGCCGTGCTGGCGCAGTTGTACGTGGCCAATGCCAACTATCGCGAAGCGCTGCGTCAGTTCAAGACCAGTCAGCAGCTGTCGGACATCGACGGGCAGATTGTCGGTCAGTTGCGCAGCCGTCACCAGGCTGCCGGCATCGGCGAGCTGGACCTGATCCAGGGAGAACTGAACACCCTGCAGGCCGATCTGCGCCGGGACCTGGCTTACGCCGATCTGCGCAACGCCTACGGGCAGATCTTCGCCAGCGCCGGCCTCGACCCGCTGCCAAACGAAGTGCAATCGACCGAAGTCCAGTCGATCGCCACGGCGCTGGCCAACCGCGAAGCGGCCTGGGCCCAGGGCGATATCACGCTGCCGAAGACGGCCACGGTGACCCAATAATCGGC
The DNA here is from genome assembly GCF_018325805.1 of Pseudomonas sp. St290. Lineage (NCBI taxonomy): Bacteria > Pseudomonadati > Pseudomonadota > Gammaproteobacteria > Pseudomonadales > Pseudomonadaceae > Pseudomonas > Pseudomonas sp. St290. The sequence goes on from NZ_AP014703.1 coordinate 320,835, forward strand.
CGCTGACATGATGCGCCCGGCGTTTTCCCGGCTGCCGGTGGCGGTGGATCTGCCGTTGCTGTTGCAGGCACTGGCGGCCATTGAAGACGAGCGCTGGCAGGGGCATTTCAACAGTGCCTATCACAGCGGCGACTGGAGCGGCGTGGCGCTGATTTCGGCGGCCGATGCCGTTACCGAGCTGTCTCCCGGACGCGGCCAGCCCCTGCATCGCGCGCCTTGGTCAAAGGATGGCCGTTGGCATGAAGCGTTGCGCGACTGGCCCCTGGAGATCGTCTCGGCCCGGCTGCTGCGGCTTGGGCCCGGTGGGTGCATTCACGAGCATCGTGACTATGACCTGGGTGGGCCGGACGCCGACTTGCGCCTGCACGTTCCGCTGCTCAGCCCGCCTGAGGTGGACTTCTTCCTGGATGGGCAAATCATTCCGATGAGGGCGGGCGAGTGCTGGTTCCTCGACTTGGCGCGGCCTCATCGCGTCGATAACCGCAGCGCCGCACCGAGAGTTCATCTGGTGCTCGATTGCCGCCCAGGACCATGGTTGGAACAGCAGATTGCCGATGGGCTGCCCACCACGCCCGCCGCTGGCGCCGGGCAAAGCGATCTTGTCCGCTTTCAGCGGCGCGTAGAAGCTGACCCTTACCTTGCCCGGGCTCTGCAGAGCCTGCATGACCCGGACGCTTTCATAGCGTCCGCGCTGGCGCTGGGGGCTGAGCAAGGGCTTTATTTCACTCGGGAAGAATTGCGGGCGGCGATGCGCAATGGTCGCCAGCGGTGGAGAGATCAGTGGAAGACCTGAATCTGCACGGTTGGCTGCCGATCCGCCTATGGCAAGAAGCCGCGCAATGGCAGGTCGATTGGTGCTGGTTTGGCGACACGCGACTGTTGCAGCCGTTTTTTGGCGATGCGGTGGATGACGCCCTGCGCTTGCCCTTCAACCAGGCGTTTCGCCGCCAGACGTCCTTGGACGCTCTCAGCCAGTGGCAGCGACAAAGCCCGGGCCTTGCGCCCAGTGCGTTCATTTTCCATGCCTCGCGTTGTGGTTCGACATTGATCAGCCAGATGCTCGCCCAATTGGACGATCACATCGTCATCTCTGAACCGCCGCCCCTGGATACGTTGCTGCGCAGCGATTTGCCGCCTGCCGAGCGGTGCTTGGCGCTCAAGGGCTTGATGTCGGCCTATGGGCAGCGTCGTCGAGGTATGGAGCAGCGCCTGGTGGTCAAGCTGGACGCCTGGAACATCGGTGAGCTGCCACTGCTGCGTGAGTGTTTTCCCGACACGCCTTGGTTGTTCGTGTACCGCGACCCCTTGGAAATCGCCGTCTCCCACCTGCGCCGCCCCGGTATGCACATGGTGCCGGGGATGATTGGCGCGAGTGTGCTGGACGATGGAGCGCCTTTCAGCGGTCAGGAGGATTTCATCGCCCGCCGGTTGGGGCGGCTGTTGCAGGTGGGGCTGGGGCACTGCCATGAATTTACCGGGCTGGCGGTTAACTACGCTGAGTTGCCTGATGCGATGGCAGGGCGGCTGGCGGTGTTTTTCGGGCTGAATGACGCACAGCGCAAGCAGGTGTTTGCGATGGCGGGGCAGCATGCCAAGCAGCCGGGGCAGGCATTTGTCAGGGACAGCGCGGGCAAGCGCCGGGAGGCTTCGGCGCTGTTGCGTGAGCAGGTCATGCGTTGGGCGCAGGGGCCCTATGAAGCGTTGAAGTCACTGACCACGTAACTGGACAAAACGCTTCTGTGGCGAGGGAGCTTGCTCCCGCTCGGTTGCGCAGCGACCGCCAGATTCTGGGGCTGCTTCGCAGCCCAGCGGGAGCAAGCTCCCTCGCCACAAGGATAGTGTCCGCTTCGCCCATCAAGACTTGTTGGGCGACAACTCCGCCATCCCCTTGAGCAACTCGATCGGCAACGGGAAGACGATGGTGGAGCTTTTGTCCCCGGCAATCGACCCCAGCGTCTGCATGTAGCGCAGTTGCATGGCACCCGGCTGGCGGCCGAGCATTTCGGCGGCCTGCATGAGTTTTTCCGAGGCTTGCAACTCGCCCTCGGCGTGGATCACCTTGGCCCGGCGTTCCCGTTCGGCTTCGGCTTGTCGGGCGATGGCGCGGATCATCGATTCATTGAGATCCACATGCTTGATCTCGACGTTTGCCACTTTGATGCCCCAGGCGTCGGTCTGGGCGTCCAGTACTTGCTGGATGTCGCTGTTCAATTGCTCGCGTTCGGCCAGCAACTGGTCCAGGTCATGCTTGCCCAGGACCGCACGCAAGGTGGTCTGGGCCAGTTGACTGGTGGCCATGAGGAAGTTTTCCACCTGGATGATGGCTTTCTGCGGATCGAGCACGCGGAAATACAGCACCGCGTTGACCTTCACCGAGACATTGTCCCGGGTGATCACGTCCTGGGGCGGCACGTCGAGGACAATCGTGCGCAGGTCGACGCGGATCATCTGCTGGACTACCGGAATCAGCAGGATCAACCCCGGCCCTTTGACCTGCCAGAACCGACCGAGCTGGAACACCACTGCCCGTTCGTATTCGCGCAGGATCCGGAACGTCGCCCCCGCCAGTGCGATCAACAGCAACAACAGCAGCGCAAAACCGATTTGCATGCCCATCTCAGACTCCTTGTGGATCAGCGGGGGCCACTTCCAGCAGCAAACCCTTGCGGGCGATGACCCGTACCGCTTGCCCAGGGCGCAGCGGCGTCGCGCTTGCCACCTGCCAGCGTTCGCCTTCCAATTGGACCCAGCCATGATGATTATTCCCGCCCTGCAACGCGGTCACCGTAGTGATGTTGCCCAGCAATGCGGCGTCGCCGCTGACGGGTTGGCGTGGTCGTGTTTTCAACGCACGGACCAGCAGGGCGATCAGCAGCAAGGCGCTGACCAGGCCCAGGCCGATCATCAGGGGAACCGGCACATCGGCGTTGGTCAGGATGACCGCGCCAATCACACACAGGACAATGCCGCCCAGCCCAGCGACGCCATAATTGGGCAGGGCCGCCTCGAAGACCAGCAAGGCCACGCCAACGGCGACCAGCCAGAAACCCAGGGGATCGGTGCCTGGCAGCACGAGGCTATCGGCGCCGAACGCAGGCCCGCTGATCGCCAGCAGCGCAAGCGTCAACCAGTGAATGTTCACAAGACCCTCCGCAACGTGTATTCGTCGGGATGTTATTCAAAGTCTAGTCGAGTCGAGGGTTGATTGAATTTTGATCAGTCTGGCGGTCAATGAGGGGCTAGACTGCGGGAAAGAACCCAACAATCGGTCTTATTGCCAGGAGCCCCCCCATGGAACCCCCGATCCACAGCCTGCCCGCGCTGTTCAAGCAATTGGGCCTGTCCGACGACGCCGTTGAGATCGATAAATTCATCGCGACCCATTCACCCCTCAAGCCTGAGCTGCACTTGGCTGACGCGTTTTTCTGGAGCGAAAGCCAGCAGCAATTGTTGCGTGAAGAAATCCTCGAGGATGCGGACTGGGCGGAAGTGGTGGACCAGTTGGACGTGTTGCTGCGCAAGGGGCGTAGCGAGTGAGGCGCATACGAAACCTGTGGGAGCGAGCTTGCTCGCGATAGCGGACTGTCAGTCGACATTGATGTAACGGACATATCGCCATCGCGAGCAGGCTCGCTCCCACGGTGTTGACTTGTTATTCGTTTTAAGTATTAACAAATAGCTTCTTATTCCTTAAAGAATATAGCTCTCCTCCCTATACTCGTCCGGGAACAGACACGCAGGAGAGCACCCATGCGCAACGAATCGATTCGCTACCTGATTGTGCCGGGCTGGCAAGGATCGCCAGAAAATCATTGGCAAACCCACTGGCAGAACAGCCTGCCCAACAGCGCCAGGGTCGAGCAGGCCGACTGGTTGACGCCTCGGCGCGAGGATTGGGTCGCGGCTTTGGCCGAAGCCATCGCCGCCGACAGCACGCCGGTCATCCTGATTGCCCATAGCCTGGGCTGCATCACGGTTGCCCATTGGGCCGCCACCGCGCCGGTGCAGTTTCTGCGACAGGTGCGTGGGGCATTGCTGGTGGCGCCGGCGGATGTCGAGCGGCCGGCCTGCGCCCCGGCGCTGCGCAATTTCGCGCCGATTCCCACTGATTTGTTGCCGTTCCCCAGCCAAGTGGTCAGCTCCGACAACGACGCCGCCGTGAGCGCCCCGCGCGCCCTGGAGCTGGCACGCAACTGGGGGGCCGAGGCCGGCATCCTGGCGGGGGCGGGGCATATCAACGTGAAGTCCGGCCACCAACGCTGGGAGCAGGGGTTCGCTTATCTCTATCGTCTGCAAAATCGCATGGAGCATCACGCCCTGCGTCGCGCCTGAATTTTTAGCGCCCCCCGTCTCCCGGCGGTCTGGGGCGGGAGCCTGCCATGAGTTTGCATGAAACCTTCGGTCAGCCATTGCTGACCTTTCCCGATGCGGAAAAAAGCCCCCTGAGCATTCGCGCCAAGGCGCTGGTGTTTGTCGACCCCCGTTCGCGGCAGTTGCGCCAGGAGTTGGAGCAATTGGCGCCGCGTGCGATCTCGGTGCTGATACGTGGCGAAACCGGGAGCGGCAAGGAGCTGCTTGCCCGGCATATCCATCGCGCAAGTGATCGCGGAGGGTTGTTCGTCTCGGTCAATTGCGGCGCCATCAGCCCGACCTACGCCGACGCCGAACTGTTCGGCTATGCCGCCGGCAGCTACAGCGGCTCGGCCAGCAGTCGGGCCGGTTGGTTTGGTTCGGCCAATGGTGGCACCCTTTACCTGGATGAGATCGGTGATCTGCCACTGCCAATCCAGATCAAGTTGCTGGCTGCCCTGGAAAACCACGAAGTCACCCGTGTTGGTGCACATCAGCCCAGTCCGGTGGATGTCCGTCTGGTGGCAGCCACCAGCATCGATCTGGCCCAAGCGGTGGCGGCCGGGAAATTCCACGAACGGCTCTACCACTACCTTGGCGAAGGCCAGCTCAAGCTGCCGGCCCTGCGCGAGCGGGTGGGCGATATCCTGTCCCTGGCCGAATATTTCCTGGGCATCTATAGCCAGCGGCTCGGCCTCAGCGTGCCGCTGATCAGCGAGGCGGCACAGCATGCCCTTGAACAGCACAGTTGGCCGGGCAATACCCGTGAGCTGGAAAACGTCATTCACTTCGCGTTGCTGGTGAGCACGGGGGATGAAATCTTGCCGGAGCACTTGAATTTGCCGTCCCAGTCATCGGCCCTGGAATCGATCGACCGCCAGGTGGCGCAGGTCGTTGCACAAGGCACGGCCGCCGAGCGCACGGCCCTCAAGGCGCTGCTCAATCAGTTGAGCCAAGCGCTATAGAGAACACCGGAATTGTGGCGAGGGGATAAATCCCCTTGCCACAAAGTGGTGTTTTTCTATATGAGTAAAATGAATATGAACTTGAATAAAAGATATTGTTAAGGAATAAAAAATATCGGTATTGTCCGCCTCACGCCAGCGATAGCACTTCACTGGCACTCCCACATTTGGCCGTCGTCCATGACGACAGTGATTTTCGATAAGGACACTGCATGAAAAAGGTTCTGTTGTTCACCGCATTGGCGGCAGCCCTGACCTCGGGCCTGGCCCAGGCCGCGGAAAAACTGGTAGTGGCGGCTACCCCGGTGCCTCACGCCGAGATCCTTGAACTGATCAAGCCAGCCCTGGCCAAAGAAGGTGTTGACTTGGAGATCAAGGTCTTCACCGACTACGTCCAGCCCAACGTCCAGGTTGACCAGAAGCGCCTGGATGCCAACTACTTCCAGACCCTGCCGTACCTGAAAAACTTCAACGAAGGTAAAGGCACCAACCTGGTGACCGTGATCGGCGTTCACGTCGAACCGTTCGGCGGCTACTCGAAGAAGTACAAGAAGCTGGCTGATCTGCCAAACGGCGCGACCATCGCGCTGCCCAACGAAGGCAGTAACAGCGGCCGTGCCCTGATCCTGCTGCAAAAGGCTGGCCTGATCGAGTTGAAAGACCCGAAAAACGCTTTGGCGACCCCGAAAGATATCGCCAAGAACCCGCACAACTTCAAGTTCAAGGAGCTGGAATCGGCCATGCTGCCGCGTGTGCTGGACCAGGTCGACCTGGACCTGATCAACACCAACTATGCCCTGGAAGCGGGTCTTAACCCGGCCAAGGATGCCTTGGTGATCGAAGGTGCGGATTCGCCTTACGTCAACTTCCTGGTAGCCCGTCCGGACAACAAGGACAGCCCGGCCATCCAGAAACTGGCCAAGGCCTTGACCAGCCCGGAAGTGAAGGCGTTCATCGAGAAGAAATACAGCGGCGCGGTACTGCCGGCGTTCTGATTGGTGCACTAAACCCTTTCACGGTTTCAAGCGCCGACGGCTGATACAGCGTCGGCGTTTTTTTGTGCTCGAGATCCCGTGGGGGAGGTTATTTATTTGAGACGAGTCGAACCTGTCCTGTGGCGAGGGGATTTATCCCCGCTGGGCTGCGCAGCAGACCCGTGGACTGGATGGGTTCGCTGGATCTGACGCACTGCGCCTTCAGGCTTTGGGGCTGCTGCGCAACCCAGCGGGGATAAATCCCCTCGCCACACTAGTTGTCAGGCCACCCTGGTCTTCAATGCCCTGCGCAACGCCACCAACAATTTCAGTATTTCCTGCGGTTCCAGTCGCTGCGGCACTTTTACGTCAGCCATGTCTTCTTCCTTGTAATGGTTCGGGGATTTCGGACAAAAGTCCTCCCTGCGACGCAAAGAAAAATAGTCGGCTTTGCCCATCGCGGCAAATCGGGGGAATAGTTTTTTGTGTGATATCAATATGCTTTAACGGTATTTAAATTGCGCTTCTTATACCTTTAAAGTCAGCTCCTGCCGAGCAGCTATCCGCTGCCCATGGACCGCACTACCGCCGCTTACCGAGCGGCGTCCAGGATGTTCAATGAACTTCGATTACGCTTTTATCCTCAGCACCCTCCCGGCGTTTCTCAAGGCCGTGGGCGTGACGCTGCAGGTCGGCCTTATCGCCATCGCCACATCGCTGCTGGTGGCGCTGGTCAACGCAACGATCCTGGTGTCGCGCACGCCTTACCTGCAACGCCTGGTGGGGCTGTATGTGGAACTGGCGCGCAACACGCCGCTGCTCATCCAGCTGTTCTTCGTCTACTTTGCCTTGCCGGCGCTGGGTATCAAGGTCTCGGGGTTTGCGGCGGCGATCATTACCATGACGTTCCTGGGCGGTGCCTACCTCACGGAAGTGCTGCGTGCGGGTGTGGACGCGGTGCCCCAGGCGCAATTGGAATCCGGTCGCTCCATCGGGCTGTCCCATGGGCAGTTGTTGCGCTACGTGATCCTGCCGCAGGCCGGGATCCTCAGCCTGCCGTCGCTGTTCGCCAATTTCATTTTCCTGCTGAAGGAGACCACCGTGGTCTCGGCCGTAGCGGTGCCGGAGATTCTCTACACCACCAAAAGCTACATCGCGCTCTATTACAAGACCTACGAAATGCTCGCCGTGCTGACGCTGATTTGCGTGCTGCTGTTTTTGCCGTTGTCGCTGCTGCTCAGCCGTCTGGAAAGGAGGCTCCAGCATGGCCAGTTCGGGTCTTGAATTGTTGTGGGTGTCGTTGCCGCAACTGGGCAAGGGCGCTGCGCAAACCCTGTCGATTTCCTTGCTGAGCATCGCCATCAGCACCGTTGGCGGCGTGCTTTACGGCGTGTTGCGTACGTTGGGCGTGAAGTGGCTGGACGTCGTCCTGCGGGTCTACCTGGAATTGTTCCGGGCGATCCCGGTGCTGGTCTGGTTGTATTTGCTGTTCTTCGGCCTGCCGATCTTTTTCGGCCTGAGCCTTCCAAGTTTTTGGTGCGCGGTGCTGGTGCTGTCGTTGTGGGGCGCCAGTGAAGTCGGGGAAGTGGTGCGCGGCGCCTTGCATTCGTTGCCGCGCGGCCAGCGCGAGGCGGGTTTGTCCATTGGCCTGAACGGTCCGCAACTCTACGGCCATGTACTGCTGCCGCAAGCGCTCAAACGCATGACGCCGCCAACCATCAACGTCTACACGCGCATCATCAAGACCAGCTCTCTGGCCGTGCTGATCGGCGTGGTGGATGTGATCAAGGTTGGCCAGCAGATCATCGAGCGTACCTATGAATCCGTGCTGATCTACGGCGCGCTATTCCTGTTTTTCTTTTTCATCTGCTACCCGCTCTCGGCCGCCTCGCGCGTGCTGGAGCGGCGCTGGACGCAAGCATGAGCGCATTGATCGAGTTCAAGGGTTTCAACAAGTTTTTCGGCGAGCAGCAGGTGCTGGACGGCATCGACCTGCAAGTGAAGGCCGGCGAAGTGATCGTCGTCCTCGGCCCCAGTGGGTGCGGCAAAAGTACCTTGCTGCGTTGCCTCAATGGGCTGGAAGCGGCCCACAGCGGCAGCCTGAGATTCGCCGGTCGCGAGTTGCTGGACAAAAGCACCGACTGGCGTGAAGTACGACAGCGGATCGGCATGGTGTTCCAGAGCTACCATCTGTTCCCGCACATGAGTGTGCTCGATAACCTGCTGCTCGGCCCGGTCAAAGTACAGAAACGCGACCGCCGCGAAGCGCGCGACCAGGCCGAAGCCCTGCTGGCCCGGGTGGGCCTGCTGGACAAGCGCGATGCCTTTCCACGCCAGCTCTCCGGCGGCCAGCAGCAACGCATCGCCATCGTTCGCTCGCTGTGCATGAACCCCAAGGTCATGTTGTTCGACGAGGTCACCGCCGCCCTCGACCCGGAAATGGTCAAGGAAGTGCTGGAGGTCATCCAGGGCCTGGCCCGCGAAGGCATGACGCTGTTGATCGTCACCCACGAAATGGCCTTCGCCCGGGCCGTGGCTGACCGCATTGTGTTCATGGATGCCGGGCGAATCCTTGAACAAAACCCTCCCGAGATTTTCTTTACGAACCCGCAAACCGCACGAGCGCAGCAGTTCCTGGAGAAGTTCTCCTACGTCGCCGCACTACCCAAAACGACTCAAACAAAGGAACTGCAACTGTCATGAAAACTGCCAAGTCTTCTCTGCTGCTACTGCCGCTGCTCGGTCTTGCACTGCTGGCCGGCTGCAATAAAACCGAAGAACCGCCAAAGCCGAAAACCGCAAGCCAAAGCACCGCGCCGGCCAGCTACCTGGACAAAATCAAGGCGCGGGATAAATTGATCGTCGGGGTCTTCACCGACAAGCCACCGTTTGGCTTCGTCGATGAGGCCGGGCGTTATGTCGGCTTCGATACCGACATTGGCCGTCGATTCGCCAAGGACCTGCTCGGCGATGAAAACAAGGTCGAGTTCGTCGCGGTCGAGCCGGCGAGCCGGATTCCGTTCCTGCAAAGTGACAAGGTCGACCTGATCCTGGCCAACATGACCGTGACCCCGGAGCGCAAGGAAGCGGTGGAGTTCACCAACCCGAATCTGAAAGTCGCCGTGCAGGCACTGGTGCCACAGGCCAGCGAAGTGAAAAGCCTCGATGACCTGGCGACCCGTACCACCATTGTCACCACCGGCACCACGGCGGATATCTGGCTGACCAAGAATCACCCGGATTGGAAACTGCTCAAGTTCGAGAAGAACTCCGAGTCCTTGCAAGCACTGGCCAACGGTCGTGGCGACGCCTATGCCCAGGACAACCTGGTGCTGTTCAGTTGGGCCAAGCAGAACCCGGGTTATCGCGTGCTGGCGCAGACACTGGGCGCCGAAGCGCCGATTGCGCCGGCGGTGAAGAAGGGCAATGTCGAGCTGCGTGATTGGGTCAATGCCGAGTTGGCGAAGCTGGGTGAAGAGAAATACCTGCTCAAGCTGTACGACCAGTACGTGCGCAAGGAATTGAGCGATGACACCAAGCCTGAGAGCGTGATTGTCGAGGGTGGCAAATGGCAGGGTTGATTTCCTGACAGTTGCAGCGCCTCAAGGACCGCATCGCGAGCAGGCTCGCTCCCACATTGGCCGGCGGAGGGCGGAAGATTTGCGGTCGAACACCATTCCTCCTGTGGGAGCGAGCTTGCTCGCGATTCGGTTTATCTGGCGCTGATTAATCCGGCCAATGCCAAGCCGGTTCATCCAGCGCCCGCTGCCCGACAATCCCGGTCTGTCCAAGCTCCTTTTCCAGCACGATGCAATTGCAGTCCTCATCCTGCTCCAGTGCGGCGATCAGGCGCGTGGCGTGGGACACCACCCAGACCTGGCAATTGGCTGAAGCGCGGATGATCAACCGCGCCAAGGCCGGCAACAGATCCGGGTGCAAGCTGGTTTCCGGTTCGTTGAGCACCATCAGCGAGGGTGGGCGCGGGGTGAGCAGGGCGGCCACCAGTAACAGATAGCGCAGGGTTCCGTCGGACAGTTCGGCGGCGGACAGCGGCCGCAGCAGGCCGTGCTGTTGGAACGCGATGGCGAAACGTCCGCCTTGCAGTTTCTCGATGTGCAGGTGGGCACCGGGGAACGCGTCGCCGATGGCGGCATGCAAGGCCTCGACGTCACCGATTTCAAGGATGGTCTGCAGCGCGGCGGCCAGGTCGCGTCCGTCGTGGTGCAGTACCGGCGTGCGGGTGCCCAGTTGCGGTTGGCGCACTGGCGCGTCGGCGTCGCTGCGGAAATGGTCGTAGAAGCGCCAGCGACGAATGAACTCGCGCATCTGCAGGACCTCCGGCGAAGTGCGCAGGCTGCCGACCTGGTCGAACAGGCTGTCGAAGGTCGGCGTGTGCTGGGCCAGCACATCCCATGAACGGCCTTCGCGGGCACGGATCATCGGCCCGTTGCGATCCACCAGCAGGCTGGCCGGCCGAAACACCGGACCGGCCCAGATGCATTCACGCTTGATCTCCGGATCCAGCGAAAACGCTGAAAGACTGGGTTCCGGCAGGCCCAAGGCAATCGAATAGCTGAAGTCTTCACCGGCGAATCCCAGGCGCAAGCGCTTGGTGCCCTGGCGCACAACTGCCTGGACCGGCACCTCGCCGTTGCGCATGCGGCGGCTGATTTCTTCCGGGCCGGCCCAGAAGGTCGAGTCCAGTCCGCCTTCGCGGGCCAGGGCGTTGACCACTCCACCCTGGGCCGTCTCGGCCAACAGGCGCAGGGCTCGGTACAGATTGGACTTGCCGCTGCCGTTGGGGCCGGTGATCAGGTTCAGCCGGCCCAGGGGGATGACCAGTTTGTTGATGGATCGATAATTGGCCACCGCCAGGGTCTTGAGCATGCGCAGGCTCCTACAGGGAGGCGATCAGTGTGCCTGATCTGCGGCACCTATTGTATTCGTTGAACCCTGTTCTAAGCTCACAGTCGTATCGTCACTGGTACGTCCGTACAGCGCATAGGAGTCTGCATGGCTGGTCCCCGAATCAAACTGGTAGTTGGCCTGGGCCTTTGCGCGCTACTGGCCGGATGCGGTGATGAAAAGCCTGCGGAAAAAGCCCTGCCACGGGTCTTTGTGCAGCAAGCCGTGCCCAGCGAATACGCCGCCTCGGTGACCCTGACTGGCGATGTCCAGGCGCGGGTACAGGCCGACCTGTCGTTTCGTGTGGGCGGTAAGATCATCGAGCGCAAGGTCGATGTCGGCGACCGAGTCTCGGCCCGGCAAATACTGGCCCGGCTCGATCCCCGTGACTTGCAGACCAATGTCGACTCCGCCGAGGCCCAGGTGGCCGCCGAGCAGGCGCGGGTCAAGCAGAGTGCGGCGGCCTTCGTGCGCCAGCAGAAACTCCTGCCCAAGGGCTATACCAGCCAGAGCGAATATGACGCGGCCCAGGCCCAACTGCGCAGCAGCCAGAGTGCGCTGACCGCCGCCCAGGCCCAACTGGCCAACGCTCGCGAACAACTGAGCTACACCGCACTGATTGCCGAGGCACCGGGCATCATCACCGCGCGCCAGGCTGAAGTCGGCCAGGTGGTGCAGGCCACGGAGCCGATCTTCAGCCTGGCCCGGGACGGCGAACGCGACGCGGTGTTCAACATCTACGAATCGCTGTTGAGCGAACCGCCGTCGGATCCTGCCATCACTATCAGTTTGCTGGATAACCCCGCCATCAAGACCACTGGTACGGTACGCGAGATCACCCCGGCGGTGTCTGCCCAGACCGGCACGGTGCAGGTCAAGGTCACCCTCAATGATTTACCCGAAGGCATGCGCCTGGGGTCGGTGGTCAGCGCCACGGCCAAGTCCGCCGGCAAGACTGCCTTCGAACTGCCTTGGTCGGCCCTGACCAAGAACCTCAGCGACCCGGCCGTGTGGCTGGTGGACGGTGAAGGCAAGGCGCAGTTGCATACGGTGACGGTCGGCCGCTACCTGACCGGCAAGGTCATCATCAGCGACGGCCTCAAGGGCGGCGAGAAAATCGTCACCGCCGGCGGGCAATTGCTGCACCCCGGCGTACGCGTCGAGATCGCTGAAAACACCCATGAAAAATCCACGCCGGGAGCCCAGCCATGAAGCGTTTGTGGATGATCTCGGCCGGACTCTTGCTGGCCGCCTGTTCCAAGGAGGAAGCACCGCCCGAACCGGTGCGTCCGGTGTTGTCCGTCGAGGTCCGGGCCCTCGACCAACAGGCGCTTGGACGGTTTGCCGGCAATATCCAGGCGCGTTACGAGAGCAACGTGGGCTTCCGTGTGCCGGGGCGGATCGCCAGCCGCAATGTCGATGTCGGCGCCGAAGTGAAGAAAGGCGACCTGCTCGCCACCCTCGATCCCACCGACCAGCAGAACCAGTTGCGCGCCGCCCAGGGCGACCTGGCGCGGATCGAGGCGCAGTACATCAATGCCCAGGCCAATGCCCGTCGCCAGCAACAATTGTTCGACCGTGGCGTCGGCGCCCAGGCGCAGTTGGACATCGCCCAGACCGACTTGAAAACCACTGGCGCGTCCCTCGAACAGGCCCGCGCCTCGGTGGAGCAGGCCCGCGACCAACTCAACTACAGCGAGCTGCGCACCGACCACGACGCGATCGTCACGGCCTGGAATGCCGAAGCCGGGCAGGTGGTCACCGCCGGCCAGCAAGTGGTGACCCTGGCCCGTCCGGACATCAAGGAAGCGGTGATCGACCTGCCGGCCGGGTTGGTCGAACGCCTGCCCGCGGACGTGGTGTTCGAGGTCGCCGCGCAATTGGACCCGAGCATTCATACCACCGCCACCGTGCGCGAGATCGAACCCCAGGCCCAGAGTGCCACCCGTACCCGTCGCGCGCGCCTGACGCTGGCCGATACACCACCCGGCTTTCGCCTGGGCACGGCGATCAGCGTGACCCTGAGTTCGACCATCGAGCCACGCATCGAGCTGCCACTCAGCGCGCTGCAAGAAGTCGACGGCAAGGCCCGCATCTGGTTGGTCGACCCGCAGAACCAGACAGTCTCGCCCCGTGACGTGCGGATTCTCGAACGTTCGGCCGACTCGGTGCTGGTGGCCAACGGCATCAAGGCTGGCGACCGCGTGGTCAGCGCTGGTGTGAACAGTCTCCAGCCGGGGCAGAAAGTGAAACTCGATGAGGACGCACGATGAAAGGGCCTTTCAACCTGTCCGAATGGGCCCTGCGGCATCAGTCGTTCGTCTGGTACCTGATGTTCGTTGCGCTGTTGATGGGCGTGTTTTCGTACATGAACCTGGGGCGCGAAGAAGACCCGTCGTTCACCATCAAGACCATGGTCATCCAGACCCGTTGGCCCGGCGCGACCCAGGAGGAAACCCTCAAGCAGGTCACTGATCGCATCGAGAAGAAACTCGAAGAACTCGACTCCCTCGACTACGTCAAGAGTTACACCCGTCCGGGAGAATCGACGGTGTTCGTGTACCTGCGCGATACCACCGGGGCCAAGGAAATTCCCGAGATCTGGTACCAGGTGCGCAAGAAGATCAACGACATTCGCGGCGATTTCCCTGACGGCTTGCAGGGGCCTGGTTTCAATGACGAATTCGGCGACGTGTACGGCTCGGTGTATGCCTTCACCGGCGATGGTTTGTCGATGCGCCAGTTGCGTGACTACGTGGAACAGGTGCGCGCCGAGATCCGTGGCGTACCGGGCCTGGGCAAGGTCGAGATGGTGGGCGAGCAGGACGAAGTGCTGTACCTGAACTTCTCCACGCGCAAACTCGCGGCCCTGGGCATCGATCAACGCCAGGTGGTGCAGAGCCTGCAATCGCAGAACGCGGTCACGCCTGCCGGGGTCATCGACGCCGGGCCCGAGCGGATTTCCGTGCGCACGTCCGGGCAATTCCAGTCGGAAAAGGACCTGGCCAACGTCAACCTGCGGCTCAATGACCGCTTCTATCGACTGGCCGACATCGCCGACATCCGTCGCGGCTACGTCGACCCCGCCACACCGATGTTCCGTTTCAATGGCACGCCAGCCATCGGCCTGGCTATCGCGATGAAGAAGGGCGGCAACATCCAGGATTTCGGCAAGGCGTTGCATGCGCGCATGAGCGAGCTGACCGCTGACCTGCCGGTGGGCGTTGGCGTGCATACCGTGTCGGACCAGGCCGAAGTGGTGGAGGAGGCGGTCGGTGGCTTCACCAGCGCCTTGTTCGAGGCGGTGATCATCGTCCTGCTCGTCAGCTTCGTCAGTCTCGGCATACGGGCCGGGCTGGTGGTGGCCTGCTCGATTCCGCTGGTGCTGGCGATGGTCTTCCTGTTCATGGAGTACAGCGGCATCACCATGCAGCGGATTTCCCTCGGCGCCTTGATCATCGCCCTCGGCCTGCTGGTGGATGACGCGATGATCACCGTGGAGATGATGGTCACGCGCCTGGAAAAAGGCGACAGCAAGGACCAGGCCGCGACGTTCGCCTATACCTCGACCGCGTTCCCGATGCTCACCGGGACCCTGGTGACCGTGGCCGGTTTCGTGCCCATTGGCCTGAACGCCAGTTCCGCCGGTGAGTACACCTTTACCCTGTTCGCGGTGATCGCCGTGGCAATGCTGGTTTCGTGGATCGTCGCGGTGCTCTTCGCCCCGGTGATTGGCGTGCACATCCTCAGCACCAACGTGAAACCCCACAGCGCTGAGCCGGGTCGGATCGGCCGGGCCTTCAACGGTGGCCTGCTGTGGGCGATGCGCAATCGCTGGTGGGCCATTGGCATCACCGTGCTGCTGTTCGTGCTGGCGGTGTTTTGCATGCGCTTTGTGCAGAACCAGTTCTTCCCGTCCTCGGACCGGCCGGAAATCCTGGTGGACCTCAACCTGCCGCAAAACGCTTCGATGGACGAGACCCGCAAGGTCGTCGATCGCCTGGAGGCGAGCCTCAAGGGCGACCCGGACATCGAGCGCTGGAGCACTTACATCGGCGAAGGCGCCATTCGTTTCTACCTGCCGCTGGACCAGCAATTGCAGAACCCGTACTACGCGCAACTGGTGATCGTCAGTAAAGGCCTGGAGTCGCGCACCGCCCTCACCGAACGCCTGCAAAAGCGCCTGCGTGAAGACTTCGTCGGCATCGGCAGCTACGTGCAGGCCCTGGAAATGGGCCCGCCGGTGGGTCGGCCGATCCAGTACCGGGTCAGCGGCAAGGACATCGACCAGGTGCGCAAGCATGCGATCGAGCTGGCCACCGAACTGGACAAGAACTCGCACATCGGCGAAATCATTTACGACTGGAACGAGCCGGGCAAGGTGCTGCGCATCGACATCGCCCAGGACAAGGCGCGGCAACTGGGCTTGTCTTCCGATGACGTGGCCAGGCTGATGAACAGCATCGTCAGCGGGTCTCCAGTGACCCAGGTCGATGACGATATCTACTTGATCAATGTGGTGGGCCGGGCCGAAGACGCCGAGCGCGGCTCACCGGAAACCCTGCAAAATCTGCAGATCGTCACCCCGAGCGGCACCTCGATCCCGCTGCTGGCGTTCGCCACGGTGGGCTATGAACTGGAGCAGCCGCTGGTGTGGCGTCGCGACCGCAAACCGACCATCACCATCAAGGCGGCGGTGCGCGATGAAATCCAGCCCACCGACCTGGTCAAGCAGCTGCAACCGGCCATCGACAAGTTCGCCGCTGGCCTGCCGGTGGGCTACAAAGTCGCCACCGGTGGTACGGTGGAAGAGAGCAGCAAGGCCCAGGGGCCGATCGCCAGTGTCGTGCCGCTGATGCTGTTCTTGATGGCGACCTTCCTGATGATCCAGCTGCACAGCGTGCAGAAACTGTTCCTGGTGGCCAGCGTCGCGCCCCTGGGCTTGATCGGCGTGGTGCTGGCGCTGGTGCCGACGGGCACGCCTATGGGTTTCGTGGCGATCCTCGGGATCCTCGCGTTGATCGGCATCATCATCCGTAACTCGGTGATCCTGGTGACCCAGATCGACGAGTATGAACGTGACGGCTACGAGCCCTGGGATGCGGTGGTGGAGGCCACCGAACACCGGCGCCGGCCGATCCTGCTGACGGCGGCCGCGGCGAGCCTGGGGATGATCCCGATTGCCCGGGAAGTGTTCTGGGGGCCGATGGCCTACGCGATGATTGGCGGGATCATCATCGCCACCCTGCTGACATTGCTGTTCCTGCCGGCGCTGTATGTGGCCTGGTACAAGATCCGCGAGCCCAAGCGCGAGTGACCTTGTTTTTTGGGGCTGCTGTGCAGCCCATCGCGAGCAAGCTTTGCTCCCACAGCAGATCTGCTGTGAGTTCAAAACGCTGTATTCACAAAGCGCCAACTGTGGGAGCAAAGCTTGCTCGCGATAGGGCCCGTCCAGCCACCTAAGACTTCTTATTTACGCAACAACCGCAACCCATTGAACACCACCAGCAAACTCACCCCCATGTCGGCAAACACCGCCATCCACATGGTGGCGAAGCCGGCGAAGGTCACCCCAAGGAAGATCGCCTTGATGACCAACGCCAGGGCAATGTTCTGTTTCAGGATGCTTGAAGTCTGCCGCGACAGGCGAATGAAGGCTGGGATCTTGCGCAGATCATCGTCCATCAACGCCACATCAGCGGTTTCGATGGCCGTGTCGGTGCCGGCCGCCGCCATGGCGAAGCCGATTTCCGCGCGGGCCAGGGCCGGTGCGTCGTTGATGCCGTCGCCGACCATGCCGACACGGTGACCCAGGGTGTACAAGTCTTCGATGGCTTGCAGCTTGTCCTCCGGCAACAAATCGCCGCGGGCCTGATCCATGCCCACCTGGGCGGCGATCGCTTCAGCGGTGTGGACGTTATCGCCAGTGAGCATCAGGGTCTTGATGCCCAGGTCATGCAGCTCCCGAATGGCTTCGCGGCTGGAATCCTTAACGGTGTCCGCCACGGCAAACAGCGCCAAGGGGCCTGTACTGTCGAGCAGCAGCACCACGGACTTGCCTTGTTTTTCCAGGGCGAAGAGTTTTTCTTCCAGCTCGGGAGAGCACAGGCCCAGGTCCTCCACCAGGCGATGATTGCCCAGGTGGTAGGTCTGGCCACCGATGTCGCCGCGAACGCCGCGCCCGCCGAGCGCCTCGAAGTTATCCACAACCTGCGGGGCCAATTGCTTATCCACAGCCGCGTTGGCGACTGCCCGGGACACCGGATGGTCGGAGCGCGCGGCGAGGCTGGCGGCGAGGGCCGGGGCGGTGCTTTCCACGGTGGGGTCCAGCGCCACATAGTCGGTTTGCACCGGCTTGCCGTGGGTGAGCGTGCCGGTCTTGTCCAAGGCCAGGTAGTCGAGCTTGTAGCCGCCCTCCAGGTACACGCCGCCTTTGACCAGGATGCCTTTGCGCGCCGCGGCGGCGAGGCCGCTGACGATGGTCACGGGTGTGGAAATCACCAGTGCGCACGGGCAGGCCACCACCAGCAGCACCAGCGCCCGGTAGATCCAGTCGAACCATGCCGCGCCCATGAACAGCGGTGGGATGACGGCCACGGCCAAGGCCAGTATGAACACCGCCGGGGTGTAGATTTTCGAGAACTGATCGACGAAGCGCTGGGTCGGCGCGCGGGAGCCCTGGGCCTGTTCCACGGCGTGGATGATTCGCGCCAGAGTGGAGTGATCGGCCGCCGCGGTCACGGTGTACTCCAGTTCGCCGGCCTGGTTGATGGTGCCGGCGAATACTTTGTCGCCAACGGTTTTTTCCACCGGCAGGCTTTCGCCGGTGATCGGTGCCTGATCGATGGTGGAGCGTCCGGCGACCACGTCACCGTCCAGGCCCACGCGCTCGCCGGGGCGCACTCGCACGCGCGCGCCGAGGGCGATAGCCTTGACCGCTTGTACCTGCCAACTGCCATCGGCCTGTTGCACGGTGGCTTGCTCCGGGGCCATTTGCATCAGGCCGCCGATAGCATTGCGCGCCCGGTCCAGGGATTTGGCTTCGATCAGTTCGGCCACGGTGAACAGGAACATCACCATCGCCGCTTCCGGCCATTGGCCGATCAACACCGCACCGGTCACGGCGATGCTCATCAGCGCATTGATGTTCAGGTTGCGGTTCTTCAGGGCGATCCAACCCTTCTTGTACGTACCCAGGCCGCCGCTGAGGATCGACACCAACGCCACCAGCGCGACCACCCAGTTTGGCGCGGCGTTGGTGAAGTGAATCACCTCGGCGCCCAGGGCTGTCACGCCGGACAACGCCAGCGGCCACCAGGGCTTGGCTGGGGCGGGCAGGTCGTTGGTTTCTGGTTTCTGGCCTGGGGTCAGTGGGTCGGCCTGCATCCCCAGGGACTCGATGGCCTTGATGATTGGCGCGTCGCTGGGCAAATCGTGGGTCACGCCCAGCACGCGGTTGATCAGGTTGAATTCCAGTTGCTGCACGCCTTCGAGCTTGCCGAGCTT
Organism: Pseudomonas sp. St290; assembly: GCF_018325805.1. NCBI lineage: Bacteria > Pseudomonadati > Pseudomonadota > Gammaproteobacteria > Pseudomonadales > Pseudomonadaceae > Pseudomonas > Pseudomonas sp. St290. Next base: position 339,535 of record NZ_AP014703.1, read on the forward strand.
GTTCTGGATCAGCGTCTGTTCGGTGGGGCAGTCCATGGCTTCGATGCGAAAACTGCTCAGCCGCGCACCGTCCGTCGGCGTCTTGCCGAGGTTGACCACCGCCGGTGCCGCTTTCGACGCGCAGCAGGAATGCCCGTGGTCATGGTCGTGGGCGGGTTTGTGGATATGGAGGGAGTCGCTCATCGGGTACGTCCGTGAAAAGTGCCTGTTGCGCAGTAAAGACCCTGTAGCCACTATAGGGTCAAGCACCTATTTGGGAGGCCGCACCATGAAGATCGGAGAACTGGCGAAAATCACCGACTGCCAGGTCGAGACCATCCGCTATTACGAGCGCGAAGGCCTGCTGCCGGAACCGGCCCGCAGCGATGGCAATTACCGCGTCTATACCCAGGCCCATGCCGAGCGGCTGACATTCATCCGCAACTGCCGCACCCTGGACATGACCCTGGAAGAAATCCGCAGCCTCCTGGCCCTGCGCGACAGCCCCCAGGACCAGTGCGAAAGCGTCAATGCACTGATCGACGAACACATCCAGCACGTGAAGGCTCGCATCGATGGTCTGTTGGCCTTGCAGACACAACTGATCGACCTGCGCCATCGCTGTGGCGAAGGGCCGGACCTGGATCAATGCGGGATCTTGCAGCGCCTGGAGGTGAGCGGGGCGGTGGCGCCGGAGGTGGAGCATTCACATGTGGGCAGGAGTCATGGGCATTGAGCCCTTGCTGCCAATCCGAATACACAGAACGGCCTATGGGTGAGCCTGTGGGAGCAAAGCTTGCTCGCGATGGAAACACCTCGATCCGTCAGTAGATCGCGTTATCGTTCGTCGCGAGCAAGCTTTGCTCCCACGGGGCCCGCACACAAGGGGATGGTGGGATTCTTTTAGACCGCCATCGGCGCGGTCATCGGCGCGTGGTGCTGGTAGCCTTCGAGGGAGAAGTCGCTCGGCTCCACGAGTTCCAGCCATTCAGGCTGGTACACACCGGTCTTGGCGAACTCCGGCACGCGCTCGGAAATCACCAGTTTCGGCATCGGGAACGGCTCGCGCTTGAGTTGTTCGTTGAGCATGTCCAGGTGGTTTTCGTAGACGTGGGCATCACCAATGAAATAGGTGAACCAGCGCGGCGTGTAGCCGGTCAGGCGGCCGATCAGGCTCAGCAGCGCGGCGCCTTCGGTGAGGTTGAACGGCGTGCCCAGGCCCAGGTCGTTGGAGCGGATGTAGAGGGTCAGGGAAATTTCCCCGGTCTCGACATTCGGGTGGAACTGGTAGAGCAGATGACATGGCGGCAGGGCCATTTCATCGAGTTGGGCGCAGTTCCAGCCATGGAACAGGATACGGCGGCTGCCCGGGTCCTTGATGATGGTGTCGACGCACTGGCGAACCTGGTCGATGGCCTTGTACAGCACCACGTAGGTCTGGCCGTTTTCTTCGCCTTCGGCAATCTGCCGGTAGCCTTGGGCCAGGGTTTGCTCGATGGCCGCCGGGTTGCTCGAAGGGATCTGTTTGTAGGCCGGCCATTTGCGCCATTGCACGCCGTAGATCTCGCCCAGGTCGTCTTCGCCCTGGCGGAACGGGTTGGCCAGCCACTGGGCGTTTTCGTTGGCGTTCTGGTCCCAGACCTTGCAGCCCAGGGCACGGAATTCGGCGGCGTTGTTGACCCCACGCAGAAAACCGCACATCTCGCCGATGGCCGATTTGAAGGCCATTTTGCGGGTGGTGATGGCCGGGAAACCGTCCTTCAGGTCATAGCGCAGCATGGCGCCGGGAAAGCTGATGGTGTTCACGCCGGTGCGGTTGGCTTGCTTGGTGCCGTTCTTGATGACGTGGGCCACCAGATCGAGATATTGCTTCATGGGTTACCTGTGTCCTTGAACCCGGGGCCAGCGCCCCGGGGTGCGAATTTTAAACCTTGGCCGCCGCAGCTGGCGCGCGATGATAGGCCAGCCAGATCAGCGCCAGGCCGCCGACGATCATCGGCAGGCACAACACCTGGCCCATGGTCAGCCAGTTCCACGCCAGGTAGCCGAGCTGTGCGTCCGGTACGCGGACGAATTCGACGATGAAGCGGAAGATCCCGTAGAACAGCGCGAACATGCCCGATACCGCCATGGTTGGCCGCGGCTTGCGCGAGAACAGCCAGAGGATCAGGAACAATGCCACGCCTTCGAGGGCGAACTGGTACAGCTGCGACGGATGGCGCGGCAACTGTGCCGGGTCACTGAACGGCGGGAAGATCATCGCCCACGGCACGTCGGTCGGCTTGCCCCACAACTCGGCGTTGATGAAGTTGCCGATGCGCCCGGCGCCCAGGCCAATCGGCACCATCGGCGCGACGAAGTCCATCAGCTCGAAAAACGACTTGTTGTTGCGCTTGCCGAACCACAACGCCGCCAGCATCACGCCGATGAACCCGCCGTGGAACGACATGCCGCCCTTCCAGACCTCGAAGATCAGCGTCGGGTTGGCCAGGTAGGCGCTCAGGTCATAGAACAGCACGTAGCCCAGGCGCCCGCCGACGATCACGCCCATGGACAGCCAGAACACCAGGTCGGAGAGCTTTTCCTTGTTCCAGGTCGGGTCGAAACGGTTGAGCCGGCGCGACGCCAGCAGCCAGGCGCCGCCGATGCCGACCAGGTACATCAGGCCGTACCAGTGGATTTTCAGCGGGCCGATGGCCAGGGCTACCGGATCGATCTGCGGGTAAGGCAGCATTGATATTCCTCGTAAACGTCAAAAATACCCGGGCGACGCTGCCACCTCGGGATTAAGCCAGGATTGCGTCAGAACAGGAAACTCAAGCCGACGCAGAACAGCAAGGCGGCGAACAGCCGTTTGAGCAAGCGCGGCGACAGACGATGGGCCAGCCGCGCACCGAAACGGGCGAAGACCATGCTGGTCAAGGCGATGCCCAGCAGCGCCGGCAAATATACAAAACCGAGACTATGGGCCGGCAACAACGGATCGTGCCAGCCCAGAATCATGAAACTTAATGCGCTGACCACGGCGATGGGCAGCCCGCAAGCCGATGACGTCGCGACCGCTTGCTGCATCGGCACGCTGCGCCAGGTCAGGAACGGCACGGTCAGCGAACCGCCGCCAATGCCGAAGATCGCCGAGGCCCAGCCGATCACCGTGCCGGCCAAGGTCAGGCCGCCCTTGCCTGGCACCGTACGGCTGGCCTTGGGCTTGAGGTCCAGGGCCAATTGCGCGGCGACGACCAGGGCGAACACGCCGATGATCCTCTGCAGGTGCGGGCCGGAAATCGCTTCGGCGGTGATCGCGCCAAAACCGGCACCGATCAGGATGCCGACGGTCATCCAGGCGAACACTGGCCAGCGCACCGCGCCCTTGCGCTGATGCTCGCGTACGGCGTTGACCGAAGTGAAGATGATCGACGCCAGCGAGGTGCCGACGGCCAGGTGCGTCAATACCTGCGGGTCGAAGCCTTGCAAGGTGAAACTGAACACCAGCACCGGGACGATGATGATCCCGCCCCCCACGCCGAACAACCCGGCCAGCACGCCGGCGCAGGCGCCGAGCAGCAGATAGAGCAAAAATTCCACCAGCGTCTCCCCGCCCATCCCGAAATAAGAGCGGCATGGTAACGGATCCAGGGCCTTGGGCTCTACTGAAGGCGATGGATGTGGCGGCGATGTCTGGGTAGAGTGATCACAGCATTTGGCACGAAACCTTGTGGCGAGGGGATTTAGCGAAACGTCGCCCCGCCCCGCTTTGTGGGAGCAAGGCTTGCCCGCGATGGCGGCGCTACGGTCTTTCAGAAATCGAGGCGCCTGTTTCGCGAGCAAGCTTTGCTCCCACACAGTGCCCCCCACAAAAACTGTGTCTGGCTTTATTCTTTCAACCGATTGGCATTGTTAACGGGATTACCTGATGTGCCTGATCGTATTTGCCTGGCGCCCCGGCCACGCCCAGCCATTGATCGTGGCGGCCAACCGCGACGAGTTCTACGCCCGGCCGACCTTGCCCCTGGCCCAGTGGCCTGACGCGCCCCAGGTCCACGCTGGTCGCGACCTGGAGGCCGGCGGCACCTGGCTTGGCGTTGGCGCCGAGGGTCGCTTTGCCGCCCTGACCAACATCCGTGACCCGGGCCAGTTGCCGGCATTCAAGTCTCGCGGTGAGCTGGTGGCGCGGTTTCTGACCGGAAATCTCTCGATTGCCGAGTACTTGAGCGAAGTCGTGCCCCGCGCCAGCGAGTATGGCGGGTTCAACCTGCTGCTCGGCGATGGCTCCGAGCTCTGGCACCACAACGCCCGTGATGTTCGGCCACAGCGACTGGCCGAAGGCGTCTATGGTTTGTCGAACGCCGGGCTGAACACGCCATGGCCCAAGCTGCTCAAGGCCCGGGCGGCGCTGGCCGAGGTGCTGGACGATCCGCAGCCCCAGGCGCTATTGGCGCTGCTGAACGACCCGCAACCCGCCCCGGTGGCTGAGCTGCCGGATACGGGCGTTGGACTGGCGACCGAGATGCTGTTGTCGAGCGTGTTCATCGCCAGCCCGGCTTATGGGACGCGGGCGAGCACGGCGTTGATTGTCCATGCCGATGGGACACGGCATATGGTCGAGCGCAGTTTCGGGCCGCATGGGGGGCATTTGGGGGAGGTCGAGGTCAGGGTCTAGCTTTGTGGTGTCAGGTCTGGCCCTATCGCGAGCAGGCTCGCTCCCACTGTGGATCGGCGGTGAACACATATTGTGTGAACAACCGAGATCCCCTGTGGGAGCGAGCCTGCTCGCGATAGGGGCGCTACAGGTTCAGAGGGTTTTGTTCGACGCCGGATTGATCATCCGCGCCAACCCAAGGTTCTTCAGTGCCAATTGCAAGGAGCTGTGGATCACCTGCGGGTTGTCGATGGTCATCACCTCGGCCAGCAACTCCTGGGCCTTGCTGAGGTTGATCTGGCGCAGCATCCACTTCACTTTCGGCAGGTTGGTGGCGTTCATCGACAGGCTGTCGAAACCCATCGCCATCAGCAGCACCGCCGCTGCCGGGTCACCGGCCATTTCGCCGCAGATGCTCACCGGCTTGCCTTCGGCATGGGCGTCACGCACCACGTTCTGCAAGGCTTGCAGCACCGCCGGGTGCAGGTAATCGTACAGATCGGCGACCCGTGGGTTGTTGCGGTCCACGGCCAGCAGGTACTGGGTCAGGTCGTTGGAACCCACCGACAGGAAGTCCACCTGCCGCGCCAGTTCCTTGGTCTGGTACACCGCTGCCGGAATCTCGATCATCACGCCTACCGGCGGCATCGGCACGTCGGTGCCTTCGTCGCGCACTTCGCCCCAGGCCCGGTGGATCAGGTGCAGGGCTTCTTCCAGTTCATGGGTGCCGGAGATCATCGGCAACAGGATGCGCAGGTTGTTCAGGCCTTCGCTGGCCTTGAGCATGGCGCGGGCCTGGACCAGGAAGATTTCCGGGTGATCGAGGGTCACGCGAATGCCGCGCCAACCGAGGAACGGGTTGTCTTCCTTGATCGGGAAGTAGGACAGCGACTTGTCGCCGCCGATGTCCAGGCTGCGCATGGTCACCGGTTGCGGGTGGAACGCGGCCAGTTGTTCGCGGTAGATCGCCAGCTGTTCCTTTTCACTCGGGAAGCGCTGGTTGATCATGAACGGCACTTCGGTGCGGTACAGGCCCACACCCTCGGCGCCACGTTTCTGTGCCCGGGCCACGTCGGCCAGCAGGCCGGTGTTGACCCACAGCGGCATACGGTGGCCGTCGAGGGTCACGCAAGGCAGGTCCCGCAGCGCGTCCAGGCCCAGGGACAGTTGTTTCTCTTCCTCCACCACATCGGCGAACTGCTTGCGCAGCACGTCGCTGGGGTTGGTGTAGACCTCGCCGTGGTAGCCATCGACGATCATCTGGATGCCGTCGACCTTGGAGTACGGCAGGTCCACCAGGCCCATCACCGTCGGGATGCCCATGGCCCGGGCCAGGATCGCCACGTGGGAGTTGCCCGAGCCCAATACCGAGACCAGCCCCGCCAGCTTGCCTTCCGGCACTTCGCCGAGCATGGCCGGGGTCAGCTCTTCGCTGACGAGGATGGTGTTATCGGGGTAGACCAGGGTCTGCTGGCGTTCCTGCTGCAAATAGGCCAACAACCGGCGGCCAAGGTCCTTGACGTCGGAGGCACGCTCGCGCAGGTAGGCGTCGTCCATCAGTTCGAAACGGTTGACGTGGTCGGTCACCACCTGGCGCAGCGCGCCCTGGGCCCACTGGCCGGTCTTGATGACGGTGGTCACTTCGCTGCCCAGGGAGGCGTCGTCGAGCATCATCAGGTAGACGTCGAACAGCGCGCGCTCTTCAGGCCGCAGCTGCGTCGCCAGCTTGGCCGACAGGGCGCGCATGTCGGCCCGTACGCCTTCGATGGCGGTCTTGAACAAGCCCAGCTCGGCATCGATGTCGGTGATGGCCTTGTCCGGCACCACGTCGAGGTCGGCGGGCGGCAGCATGACCACCGCCGTGCCCACCGCCGCGCCCGGTGAGCCCGGTACGCCGACGAACTTGGCTTCCTGGATACCCTTGCCCTGGCGACCCAGGCCGCTGATCGAGCCGGTGGCCTCGGCGTGGGCGATAACCCCGGCCAGTTGCGCGCTCATGGTCACGAGGAAAGCTTCTTCCCCCTCGTCGAACTGGCGGCGCTCTTTTTGCTGGATGACCAATACGCCGACAACGCGGCGGTGGTGGATGATCGGTGCGCCGAGGAACGAGGCGTAGCGTTCTTCCCCGGTTTCGGCAAAGTAACGATAGCGCGGGTGATCCGCGGCGTTTTCGAGGTTCAGGGGTTCTTCGCGCGTGCCGACCAGGCCGACCAGACCTTCATTGGGCGCCATGCTGACCTTGCCGATCGAGCGCTTGTTCAAGCCCTCGGTGGCCATCAGCACAAAACGGTTGGTCTCGGGGTCCAGCAGGTAGACCGAGCAGACCTGGCTGCCCATGGCCTCTTTGACGCGCAATACAATAATCCCCAACGCCGCCTTGAGATCCTTGGCGGAGTTAACTTCCTGGACGATCTTGCGCAGCGTATTGAGCATGGCTCGGGGTCGAACTCCGTCGTCAGTCGCGCGTCAGCAGGCGCGGGGCAAGCTCTTTGAGAGCGCGTCGATACACTTCGCGCTTGAATGTCACCACCTGGCCCAACGGATACCAATAGCTGACCCAGCGCCAGCCATCGAACTCCGGTTTACCGGTCAAATCCATCCGCACCCGTTGCTCGTTGGAGATCAGGCGCAGGAGAAACCATTTCTGCTTCTGGCCGATACACAGCGGTTGGCTGTGCGTGCGGACCAGGCGTTGCGGCAAACGATAGCGCAACCAGCCTCGGGTGCAGGCGAGTATTTCGACATCTTCTCGCTCAAGCCCCACTTCTTCGTTCAACTCGCGGTACAAGGCCTCTTCCGGCGTCTCCTGGGGGTTGATCCCGCCCTGGGGAAACTGCCAGGCGTCTTGATTGATACGGCGAGCCCATAGCACCTGCCCTGCATCATTCGTAAGAATGATCCCCACATTGGGGCGGAAACCATCGGGGTCGATCACGGCAACAACCTCGCAAACGCATGTCGCCGCATTGTTCCACAAAGGTTGTGAAAGCAGCAACGAGCCCGCCTAGCTTATGTGCACTCTTGTGAAAAGTACGTATTCTGGACGCCTTTCTTCAGATTTTTCAGCGAGTAACTGCAATGCGGCTGGCTTTATTCGACTTGGACAACACATTGCTGGGCGGCGACAGCGATCACGCGTGGGGCGATTACCTGTGCGAGCGCGGTTTCCTGGATGCTGTCACTTACAAGGCACGCAACGACGAGTTCTACCAGGATTACCTGGCCGGCAAGCTCGACAACGCCGAGTACCTGAACTTTTGCCTGGAAATCCTCGGTCGGACCGAAATGCACGTGCTGGCCCAGTGGCACCTGGACTACATGCGCGACTGCATCGAGCCAATCGTGTTGCCCCAGGCCGTCGAATTGCTGGAAAAGCACCGCGCCGCTGGCGATAAGCTGGTGATCATCACTGCCACCAACCGCTTTGTCACCGGGCCGATTGCCGAACGCCTGGGTGTGGAAACCCTGATCGCCACCGAGTGCGAGATGATTGATGGGCGCTACAGCGGGCGCAGCGCCGACATCCCGTGTTTTCGCGAGGGCAAGGTGACCCGGTTGAACCGTTGGCTGGAAGAGACCGGGCATTCGCTCGACGGCAGCTATTTCTACAGTGATTCGATGAACGACTTGCCGTTGCTGGAGGTGGTGACGCATCCGGTGGCGGTGGATCCGGATCCGAATCTGCGGGCCGAGGCCGAAAGACGTGGTTGGCCGGTGATTTCGTTGCGCGGCTGATAGGGCTATCGCGAGCAGGCTCGCTCCCACAGGGATTTTGTGAACAACGCAAATCCAATGTGGGAGCGAGCCTGCTCGCGATGGGGCCGGCGCGGTCTAAAACCTTAAACCGGCTTGGCCCCCATCAACCCCGCAATGGCGATAAAGCAGACAACGCTGAACAACGCCAAGGCAAAGGTAAACCTACCGCTACCTCCCGGCGCCTTGCGCAATTTGTTCAGCCGCACCACCAGCCAGAACCCCGCCAGCGCGGCCAAGGTGTAGAGCACGCTGGAAGCCAGCAACCAGGTCTGCCCCAGTGGCCAGCCGACCTGGTGCACCATCCACCAGCCCGTGAATGGAAGGCTCGCCAGTGCAAGGATCATCACCAACCAGATGAACAGCCGCGGGCGTTGCAGCGTACGAGCCGCCGCCGTGGCATCGCCGTTGCGGCGCGTGCGCCAGACCCAGATGGCCAGCCCCAGGGCGCCCGCCAACAGCAATACCGTGGCGACGATGTGAGCGATCTTCAGCGTGGTCAGTGTTTCCATTGTTCGATTTCCTTAAGTCCTGCTCACAGCCTAGCCCGGCTTTATCAACCCAGGAACAACTGATAGGCCGGGTTATCGCTTTCATCCCAGTACGGGTAGCCGATTTCTTCCAGGGCGGCTGGCACCAGGTGGCGCTCATCGTGGGGCACTTGCAGTCCGGCGACCACTCGGCCATCCGCTGCGCCATGGTTGCGGTAGTGGAACATCGAGATATTCCAGCGCCCGCCCAGCTTGTTGAGGAAGTTGAACAGTGCGCCTGGGCGTTCCGGGAATTCGAAGCGCAACACCACTTCGTCGATGACGTGTGCCGCGTGCCCGCCCACCATGTGGCGGATGTGCAACTTGGCCAGTTCGTTGTCGGTCAGGTCCAGCACCGGGAAGCCTTGTTCGGTCAGGCTGGCGATCAGCGCGCTGCGTGGGTCGTTTTCCGGGTGGGTCTGCACGCCGACGAAGATGTGCGCTTCACTGCCGGTGTTATAGCGGTAGTTGAATTCGGTGATCTGGCGTTTGCCGACGGCTTCGCAGAACGCCTTGAAGCTACCTGGCTTCTCAGGGATGGTCACGGCGATGATCGCTTCGCGGCCCTCGCCCAGTTCGGCGCGTTCGGCCACGTGGCGCAAGCGGTCGAAGTTGACGTTGGCCCCGGAGTCGATGGCCACCAGGGTCTGGCCGCTGACGCCCCGTGACTCGACGTATTTCTTGATCCCGGCCACGCCCAGGGCGCCGGCAGGTTCGGTGATCGAGCGGGTATCGTCGTAGATGTCCTTGATGGCGGCGCAGATCTCGTCGGTGCTGACGGTGATGACTTCGTCCACGTAGTGTTTGCAGATATCGAAGGTGTGCTGGCCGATCTGTGCCACGGCGACGCCATCGGCGAACAGCCCCACGGTCGGCAGCACCACGCGCTCACCAGCGGCCATGGCCGCTTGCAGGCAATTGGAGTCGTCCGGCTCGACGCCGATGACCTTGATGTCCGGGCGCAGGTATTTCACGTAGGCTGCGATCCCTGCGATCAGCCCGCCACCGCCCACCGGGACGAAGATCGCATCCAGGCGCCCGGGGTGCTGGCGCAGGATTTCCATCGCCACCGTGCCCTGCCCGGCAATGGTGTGGGGGTCGTCATAGGGGTGGATGTAGACGTAGCCTTTTTCGTCGACCAGTTTCAGCGAATAGGCCAGGGCTTCGGGGAACGAATCGCCATGCAGCACCACTTTGCCGCCCCGCGAGCGCACGCCTTCGACCTTGATTTCCGGGGTGGTCTTGGGCATCACGATGGTGGCCTTGACGCCCAGCACCTTGGCCGCCAGGGCCAGGCCCTGGGCGTGGTTGCCCGCCGACGCCGTGACCACGCCGCGTGCGCGTTCTTCGTCGCTGAGCTGGGTCAGCTTGTTGTAGGCCCCGCGAATCTTGAACGAGAACACCGGCTGCAAGTCTTCACGCTTGAGCAAAATGCTGTTGCCCAGCCGCTCGGAGAGCTGGCGAGCGGTCTGCAACGGGGTTTCTACGGCAACGTCATAAACGCGCGAGGTGAGGATCTTTTTGACGTACTGTTCAAGCATCGGAAAGCATCACTGAGCGAGTTGGGCAGGGCCAAGGAGTCTAACCCGGCTTTTGGCTGGGCGACCACACGAATCCCAAGGTTTTGTTGGGTTATACTCGCGCCCCTCTTTACTTCCTGCCCGCTTTCGGAGCCCGCATGACCCAGGATCAACTCAAACAGGCCGTGGCCCAGGCCGCCGTCGACCTCATCCTCCCGAAACTGGATGACAAGAGCATCGTCGGGGTCGGTACCGGCTCCACGGCCAACTGCTTCATCGACGCGCTGGCTCGCCACAAGGGCGCGTTCGACGGCGCGGTCGCCAGTTCCGAAGCCACCGCCGCGCGCCTCAAGGGGCACGGGATCCCGGTGTATGAGCTCAACACCGTGAGCGACCTGGAGTTCTACGTCGATGGCGCCGACGAAAGCGACGCGCACCTGAACCTGATCAAGGGCGGTGGCGCGGCCCTGACGCGCGAGAAGATCGTCGCGGCCGTGGCCAAGACCTTCATCTGCATTGCCGACGCCAGCAAACTGGTGCCTGTGCTCGGCGCATTCCCGTTGCCGGTGGAAGTCATCCCGATGGCCCGCAGTCATGTGGCCCGCGAACTGGTGACGCTGGGCGGCGACCCGGTGTATCGCGAAGGCGTGCTGACCGATAACGGCAATATCATCCTGGACGTGCACAACTTGCAGATCACCAACCCGGTGGAACTGGAAAGCCAGATCAACGCCATCGTCGGCGTGGTCACCAACGGTTTGTTCGCGGCTCGTCCGGCGGATGTGCTGTTGCTGGGAACCGCTGAAGGGGTGAAGACCCTGCGGGCTGAGTAAGTCGACGAAATAACCTGCTCTTTTGAGTGAAGTATTCCCTGTGGGAGCGAGCCTGCTCGCGATAGCGGTTTATCCGACACATCAATGTCGGCTGACACACCGTTATCGCGAGCAGGCTCGCTCCCACATTGGGTTGTTGTGGTGTTTCAGGGCGAGTGCATCAAGGCTGCGGCTTCTTGAACACATAGAACAGGTTCGGCTCGCTCACCACATACAGGTTGCCGTCGTCGTCCATGGCCAGGCCTTCGGCCTGCGGCACGGTTTTCTGCAGGCCCTGGCGGCCTTTGCTCAACGACAGCGTGCTCAACGGCCGGCCGTCTATGTCCAGCTCGATAATCAACCGCGACTCATCGGACAGCGCCAGCAAATGGCCGCTGCGCTCATCGTATTGCAGGCTTGAAAGGTCGCGCACGAACAGCCCGGCATCGCGCTTGGGGTTGTTGATCACGTGGACCGCGTAGGATTTTTCCGGATTGTGGTGGGGAAACCCATGCACTTCATAAATCAGCATCGGGTCGCGTTCCTTGGCCACGAACAGCCGTTTGCCCACCGAATCGTAGGCCAGCCCTTCGAAGCCTTTGTTGCCGCTCATGTGCACGCCGAGGGTCATCTGCTCGGCATCGGCGGCGTCGAGGAATTGGGTGTCGTCATCCAGGTGAATCTTGATCAGGCGCTGCTGGCGCTCGTCAGTGATGACGTAAGTGTCTTCGCTGATGAACTCCACCGCCTCTGGATCGCCAAAGCCGATCAGCGCGATGCGCCGCAAAATCTTGCCGTCCAGGGACAATTCGATCAGCTCGGCATTCTTGTTGGTGACGGTGAACAGGCTCTTGCGTACGGGATCGAACGTCAGCGCTGAAACGTCATCGTCCAGGCCTTCGATCACCTGCGCCTCGACCGTGACCCGGTACTGGTCCAAGGCGATGGCCTGTTCGCTGGTGGTTTTCCAGAGGGTGTTGAGGTTGAACCAGGCGCGTTCGAACAGGCGCAGGTGCTGACCGGCTGCGATCAGGAAGATCAGCACCAGGGTCAGCAGTATCAGGATCAGGGGTTTGGGGCGGGCGAGTCGACGCATGTTGGGGTGGGCTCGGATAAGAACAGGTGGGTGGAAATACCACGGCTGCCTGAACTGAAGCTTAATGGCTGTGTGCCACACCCTACAACGAATGAGGATTTATCCTACAGAGTTAGTGCTATCAGCGCTGTTTCTCGAAACGATAGAACAGATTCGGTTCGCTGACCATGTACAGATTGCCGGCCTCATCGATGGTGACGCCTTCGGCGCGAGGGATGGTGTTTTTCAAGCCGTTGAAGCTGCCCAGCAAGGTCATGAAGCTGACTTGCTCGCCTTTTTCGTCCAGTTCCAGCAGCAGATGGGAGTCGGCCGAAAGCACCAGCATGTGACCGGTGCGCGGGTCGATCGCCAGTGCCGAGAGGTTGCGCAAGTCCAGTTCATTGCTGACGTGGATCTGCTTGTCGCCCTTGAGCAATTGGCTGCCATCGCTTTTCCAGGTGAACAGTGCTGGCGGGCGTTCCTCCCCGAGCACCAGTTGCTGGTTACGCGGATCCCAGACAATCGCTTCGAACCCTTTGTTCTGGTTCGCTGATGCACCCAGGTCGTATTGAGGGAAGTCAGTGCTGTTCAGCTCGCGGGTGCTGGCATCCACCTGGACGATTGACAGCGTGTGATTGCGCTCGTCGGTAATCGCCAGCAGACCATTGGTCATATAGGTCACGCCTTCGGGGTTGTTCCAGCCCACCAAAGGCATCTTGCGCAGCACATCGCCTTGCAGGGTCAGCTCCACCAGGAACGGATTCTTGCCCATGACGGCGAACAGAGTCTTGGTCTGCGGGTTGTAGGTCACATCGGACGCCTCGTCCTTCTCCATGCCCGGCAGTGGCTTGGCGTCGATCACGGCGCGGTAGTCCGGCAGCCAGATGCTCTCCTGGCGCTGGGCCGGGCTCTGGAAGTGTTCCGATAGCCAAAGCAGCCCGCGGTCGTCCCAATGCATCGCAAACGCCAGGCCATAGGCGGCGGCCAGCGCCAGCAGCGACCAGGCATACCAGGGCAGGGCGAAGCGGGAGCGGCGGGTAGGTTTGGCGGCAGACAGTGTTTGGGTTTTGGCCATCGGGGAATGCGTTCCAGAAAATTCGGCTAGGGGAATGGCTGGCTCAGATGCCGCATTCCCCGGAATTATCCGGATGGCATGTGAAAAAAACGGTAAATGGCGGGTATACAGCCATGTATACCCTGTGGGAGCGAGCCTGCTCGCGATAGCGGCGTGTCGGCCAGCATTTATGTGTCGGATAGACCGCTATCGCGAGCAGGCTCGCTCCCACAGTTAAGGCATTGCGGTTAGCGAACGCTGCTTTCGAAGCGGCTCGCCCCCGGCAGTTCCAGTACCAATTCATCCCCTGCATTCAGCGGCCCGACGCCCGCCGGGGTGCCGGTGAGGATCACGTCGCCGGCCTGGAGCGAGAAGCACCCGGCCATGTGCTGGATCATTGGCACGATAGGGTTGAGCATCAGGCTGCTGTTGCCATCCTGGCGCACTTCACCGTTGATGGTCAGGCGAACGGGGATGTCGGTCAGGTCGGCAAAGGTGCCGCTCGACACGAACGGTGCGATCACCGCCGCGCCGTCGAAGGATTTCGCGATTTCCCACGGCAGGCCCTTGGCCTTGAGCTCGGCCTGTTTGTCCCGCAGGGTCAGGTCCAGGGCCGGGGCGAAGCCGGAGATGGCGTCCAGCACTTCCTCAGCGCTCGGGCGGGGCGACAGCGGCTTGCCGATCAGCACGGCAATTTCCGCTTCGTAGTGCACCGAGCCACGGTCGGCAGGAATGCTGAAACCGCCCTCCAGTGGCACCACACAACTGCCCGGCTTGATGAACAGCAAGGGTTCGGTGGGCACCGGGTTGTCCAATTCCTTGGCATGTTCGGCGTAGTTGCGGCCAATGCACACCACTTTCCCTACCGGGAAATGGATACGTGTACCGTCGACATACTGGTGCTGATAGCTCATTACCGACTCCTGGTTCGTTGATTCAAACAGCGAAAATCTTGCCCGGGTTCATGATGCCGTTCGGGTCGAATACAGCCTTCACGGCTTTCATGTACTCGATTTCCACTGGCGAACGACTATAAGTCAGGTAGTCGCGCTTGGTCATGCCCACGCCATGTTCGGCGGAAATCGAACCGTTGTACTTCTCGACGGTTTCAAAGACCCATTTGTTCACGGTCGCGCACTTGGCGAAGAACTCATCCTTGCTCAGGTTTTCCGGCTTGAGGATGTTCAGGTGCAGGTTGCCGTCGCCGATGTGGCCGAACCAGACGATTTCGAAATCCGGGTAGTGTTCGCCGACGATCGCGTCGATTTCCTGCAAGAATGCCGGGACTTTCGAGACAGTCACCGAGATATCGTTCTTGTATGGCGTCCAGTGCGAGATGGTCTCGGAGATGTACTCGCGCAGCTTCCACAGGTTCTGCAGTTGGGTTTCGCTCTGGCTCATCACGCCGTCCAGCACCCAGCCTTGTTCCACGCAGTGTTCGAAGGTCTCCAGGGCGTGGTTGGCGACTTCCTCGGTGGTGGCTTCGAATTCCAGCAGGGCGTAGAACGGGCACTCGGTTTCGAACGGTGTTGGCACGTCGCCGCGACCCAGGACCTTGGCCAGGGCCTTGTCGGAGAAAAACTCGAAGGCGGTCAGGTCCAGCTTGCCCTGGAAAGCGTGCAGCACCGGCATGATCGAGTCGAAGTCCGGCGTGCCGAGCACCATGGCGGTTAGGTTTTTCGGCGCGCGGTCCAGGCGCATGGTGGCCTCGACCACGAAGCCCAGGGTGCCCTCGGCACCGATGAACAGCTGCCGCAAGTCGTAGCCGGTGGCGTTCTTGATCAGGTCCTTGTTCAGTTCCAGCAGGTCACCCTTGCCAGTGACGACCTTCATGCCCGCCACCCAGTTACGGGTCATGCCGTAGCGAATAACCTTGATCCCGCCGGCATTGGTGCCGATGTTGCCGCCAATCTGGCTGGAACCTGCCGAAGCGAAGTCTACCGGGTAGTACAGGCCATGTTCTTCAGCCTTGTTCTGCAATTGTTCGGTGACCACGCCTGGCTGGCAGACGGCGGTACGGTCGGTGAGGTTCACATCGAGAATCTGGTTCATGTAGTCGAATGACACGACCACTTCGCCGTTGGCCGCCACGGCTGCGGCGGAAAGCCCGGTACGTCCGCCCGATGGCACCAGCGCGACCTTGTGCGCATTGGCCCAGCGCACGATGGCCTGGACCTGCTCGGTGGTCTTGGGGAAGACGATGGCGCTCGGCGCCGGGGCGAAATGCTTGGTCCAGTCCTTGCCGTAAGCGTTCAGGGAGTCGGCATCGGTCAGGACCTTGCCAGGCTCAACCAGGGTCTTCAGCTCATCTATCAGGGCAGGATTGGTCATCGACAGAACTCTCGAACAATTCATGGTCATCCTGAGAACGCTTCACGTCGCAGGAATGAGTGTTTAGCGGGGTGCATATGCTAGCATACCGACCCCGCAGCGTAGTGCCCAACGGCTGTTCTGCGGCGACGGCTGTCACGCCGGTCGGGTCAGCATGCGCTGTCCGATTCCCTGCCATTTTTCTCCGGGACACAGGTTTACGCAGATGAGCAAGACTTCTCTCGATAAGAGCAAGATCAAGTTCCTTCTTCTCGAAGGCGTCCACCAATCGGCTGTCGACGTCCTCAAGTCGGCGGGCTACACCAGCATCGAGTACATCACCAGTTCTCTGCCGGAAGCCCAGCTCAAGGAAAAGATCGCCGATGCTCACTTCATCGGCATTCGCTCCCGTACGCAATTGACCGAAGAGATCTTCGACCACGCCAAGAAACTGGTCGCGGTCGGCTGCTTCTGCATCGGCACCAACCAGGTTGACCTCAACGCGGCGCGTGAGCGCGGTATCGCAGTGTTCAACGCGCCGTACTCCAACACCCGTTCCGTTGCCGAACTGGTGCTGGCCGAAGCGATCCTGCTGCTGCGCGGCATCCCTGAGAAGAACGCTTCCTGCCACCGTGGCGGCTGGATCAAGAGCGCGGCCAACTCCTTCGAAATTCGCGGCAAGAAGCTGGGTATCGTCGGCTACGGCTCGATCGGCACCCAGTTGTCGGTACTGGCTGAAGGCCTGGGCATGCAGGTGTTCTTCTACGACACCGTGACCAAGCTGCCGCTGGGCAATGCTACCCAGGTCAACAACCTGCACGAGCTGCTGGGCATGTCCGACATCGTGACCCTGCACGTGCCGGAGACCGCTGCCACCCAGTGGATGATCGGTGAGAAGGAAATCCGCGCCATCAAGAAGGGCGGCATCCTGATCAACGCCGCGCGCGGCACCGTGGTCAAGCTCGACGCCCTGGCCGACGCGATCAAGGACAAGCACCTGATCGGCGCCGCCATCGACGTGTTCCCGGTGGAGCCACGCTCCAACGACGACATCTTTGAAAGCCCGCTGCGTGGCCTGGACAACGTGATCCTGACCCCGCACATCGGCGGTTCCACCGCTGAAGCCCAGGCCAACATCGGCCTGGAAGTGGCGGAAAAACTGGTCAAGTACAGCGACAACGGTACTTCGGTATCGTCCGTGAACTTCCCGGAAGTGGCCCTGCCGGCTCACCCTGGCAAGCACCGCCTGTTGCACATCCACGAGAACATCCCGGGTGTGATGAGCGAGATCAACAAGGTCTTCGCCGAAAACGGCATCAACATTTCCGGTCAGTTCTTGCAGACCAACGAGAAAGTCGGCTACGTCGTGATCGACGTCGACGCCGAATACTCGGACCTGGCGCAAGAGAAGCTGCAGCACATCAACGGCACCATTCGTTGCCGCGTGTTGTTCTAACAGAGCGGTCGCTGAAAAAAACGGGAGCCTCGAAAGGGCTCCCGTTTTTTTATATGACCTGTGGGAGCGAGCCTGCTCGCGATAGCGGCGTGTCAGCCAACATTAATGTGTCGGATAGACCGCTATCGCGAGCAGGCTCGCTCCCACAGGGGGGACGCATTTTTTCAGTGAGTGCTGTTACTTCACGTTCACCGTGATTTTCTTGGACACGATCGACGGATCGAACGGCATGTGGCCGCTGTCGCCCAGGATCAGTTGCAAGGTGTGTTTGCCTGGGGTCAGTTTGATGTCGGCCTCGGTTTGTGCCTTGCCGAAGTGCATGTGGTTGGCATCGGTGGGAATCGGCGCGCCCGCGGCAGGCAGTTTGTCGACATCGATCAGCAAATGATGGTGTCCGGTATTTTTGGTCACATCACCCGCCGGAGCCAGGGCGATGTCCTTGACGCCGAACTTGACCTTGAATTCTTTGGAGACGGTGGCGCCGTCTTCCGGGGAAACGATGAAGACTTCTGCGCCTTTGGGCGCCGGGGTCGCGGCGCTTGCCAGCACCGAAGCACCCAGCAACAGACCGGCCAACGCAGCACGAGACATAAAGCTTTTCATTTTTTTCTCCAGTTTTTCCATGAAATCCGCCTGGCCATGACAACTTCATGACCAATCGTTGTCGAAGCCTGCAACAACCATAGCAAAGCGAGCCTGAAACGAGCGTCGCTTGTATAAATACATAGGAGTGACCATGCGTTTTCTGCCTGGCCTGATTTGCCTGCTACCCCTTTTGAGTCCCCTGGCTCATGCCGAACTGATCGATGACATCAATGACCGTGGCGAACTGCGCATTGCCCTGGAGGCCAACACCGCACCCTTCAACTTCAAGGAAGACGGCAAACTCACCGGTTTCGAAGTGGAACTGGGCGAAATGCTTGCCAGTGAGCTCGATGTACGCCCTGACTTCGTGGTCACCGATGCCGGGGATCTGCTGACTGGCGTGGAGAGCGGCAAGTACGATGTTGCCATCAACCACATAGCAATGACCCCGGAACTGGCGGAACGTTTCGACCTCAGTGCCGCTTACAGCCATCCCGATGCACAACTGCTGGCGAGCAAGGATGAGACGCAACGTCCGTTGGTCATGGCGCCGTCGTTCCAGCCGGAAGAAAAGAGCGTCCCAGCGCCGAGCCTGGTGATTCCGTTCCAGAAGGGTAATCCGGCGTTCAAGGCCAGCCTGGATAACGCCCTGGCGCGCATCAAGGATGACGGGAGGTTGGAGCAGTTGTCGCAGAAGTGGTTGAAAAAACAGGAGTGAAGCTTCCAGGCGATGAGGCCAAACCATCGAGTTTCATTGATTGTTGCACCGCTATCGCGAGCAGGCTCGCTCCCACACTTGATCAGCTGTGAACTCATGATCGGTGAGCAAACACAGATCCAATGTGAGAGCGAGCTTGCTCGCGATGGCGTCCTCAAATCCTAAGCAGGTTTACGCCAGACACTCGCCAACCAAGGCTGCTGCTCCCGTGGCAGCCCCGCCGGTCGGTAGTAATGCTCCAGTTCCACGAAACCTGCGTCGCCAAGCAGAGTGCGCCAGGCCGCGAGGTCGTGGTAGGCGCCGAAGCGCTGGCCGCTCCAGCCCTCCTGGTTTTCGCCCCGAGGGTTTGAGCTGAACAGCACGCCGCCGGGCTTGAGCGTGGCGTGCAATTGCCTGAGCACCCGAGGCAGCTCCTGG
Source organism: Pseudomonas sp. St290 (assembly GCF_018325805.1). Taxonomy (NCBI): domain Bacteria; kingdom Pseudomonadati; phylum Pseudomonadota; class Gammaproteobacteria; order Pseudomonadales; family Pseudomonadaceae; genus Pseudomonas; species Pseudomonas sp. St290. Next base: position 358,383 of record NZ_AP014703.1, read on the forward strand.
ACCGGCACATGAAACAGCACCGCGTTGGCGAAAATCCCGTCAAAGCGGTCGGCTGGCAGGTCGAGCGCCAGGAAGTCCTGTTGCCATACTTCACAGCCGCTGTCCTGGCGCGCCATCCGGGCAAATTCCGCCGAGCCGTCGAGACCGACCGCGACGTGGCCCATGGCCGTGAACGTGCGCAAATCGCGCCCCGGACCGCAGCCGAAGTCCAGGATGTGCAACGGTGCCTGGCCCTGGATGTGGCGCAACAAGGCGTCGATGTTCTGGCTGACGTCGTGGTCGCGGGTGCCTTCGCGAAAGCTTTCTGCCACGGCGTTGTAATGGCCCAGGGTCGTGGCGGTGATGGCGTGCAGGTCGTCGGCGGTGTGTTTCATGGGTGTGGGCTTGGTGAGGAGTGTCAGGCGACTATACCGCAAGGCCGCTGATCTGCCTGTGGGAGCAAAGCTTGCTCGCGACTGCAGTCGTCCAGTTGGTATCCATGTTGGATGGAATACTGCTATCGCGAGCAAGCTTTGCTCCCACAGGTCAACTGCTCCCATAGGTCAGCGTTTGTTCAGACCCCGCGCCAGGCGGTCTCCGCCCAGTTGAATCACCGCCACCAACGCCACCAGCAACACGATCACCGTGAGCATGATCTGGCTGTCGAAGCGTTGGTAGCCATAGCGGTAGGCGATGTCGCCCAGGCCGCCGGCACCGATGGCTCCGGCCATGGCCGAAGAGTTGATCATGGTCACCAGGGTGATGGTGAAGCCGCCGACGATGCCCGGCAGGGCTTCGGGCAGCAGCACATGCCAGACGATGTGCCAACGGCGGCAACCCATGGCCTGGGCGGCTTCGATCAAGCCATGATCGACCTCCCGCAGGCTGACTTCGGCGATGCGGGCAAAGAACGGCGTGGCGGCGATGGTCAGCGGCACGACTGCTGCCCAGACACCGTAGGTGGTGCCGACGATCAGCCGGGTGAACGGGATCAACGCCACCATCAGAATCAGGAACGGTATCGAGCGGAACAGGTTCACGAACGCGCCCAAGGCGCGGTTCAAGGCTGGCGCTTCATAGATCCCGCCCTTGCCGCTGGTGACCAGGATCACCGCCAGCGGTATGCCCGCCAGCAGCGCGATCAGCGACGACACGCCAACCATCAGGAACGTGTCGATGAAACCCTGCAACAACCGATCAAACCACATAGCCCAGCACCTCCACCCGTTGCGCCCAATTGCCCGCACGTTGACGCAATTCCTCGGCGCCCCACGACGAACCGCTCACGGCCAGCAGCAATTGCCCCAGCCCATGGCCCTGAATGCGCTCGATGCCGCCGTGCAGCAGCCGCACCCGGCCACCAAGGGCGCTGAACAGAGCGGCGAGATCCGCTTCATCGCGACCCGCGCCGGTGAATTGCAGGCGCAGCACGGTAGCGGCATCCGCCGACGCCGGCTGCGCTTGCAGGCGGCTTTGCAGTTCCTCCGGTATGGCGTGTTGCAAGGGCGCCAGCAGCGTTCGACTGACCTCGTGCTGCGGGTTGCCAAACACTTCCCAGACCGGCCCCTGCTCGACGATCCGCCCCTGCTCGAGCACCACCACCCGGTCGCAGACTTCGCGAATCACCGCCATTTCATGGGTGATCAAGACGATGGTCAGGCCCAAGCGCTGGTTGATCTCGCGCAGCAGGCCGAGGATCGATTGGGTGGTCTCCGGGTCCAGGGCCGAAGTGGCTTCGTCGCACAACAGGATCTGCGGGTCATGCACCAGCGCCCGGGCAATGCCGACCCGCTGCTTCTGCCCGCCGGAGAGTTGCGCCGGGTAGGCCTTGTGCTTGCCTTGCAGGCCGACCAGTTCCAGCAACTCGCGGACTTTGCGCTGGCGCTGCTCCTTGGGTACACCTGCGACTTTCAGGGGCAATTCGACGTTCTGCCACACGGTCTTGGCCGACATCAGGTTGAAGTGCTGGAAGATCATGCCGATGCGTCGACGCAGTTCCACCAAGCGGTCTTCATCGAACTCGCCGATGTCCACCTGATCGATCAATACCCGGCCGCTGGTGGGTTGTTCGAGCCGGTTGATGGTGCGGATCAACGAGGACTTGCCGGCACCGCTACGACCGATGATGCCGAATACTTCGCCGCGCTGGATCGCCAGGTCGATGCCTTGCAGTGCGGCCACCGGACCCTGGGCGCCGTTGTAGGTCTTGCCCAGACCGATGAAGCGCACGTGGGCACGGTTCAGCTCTGGATGCAGTTCAGTCTGTTCGGCACTGTGGGGCGTGGGGGCTTCCTGTCGAAGTCGCGCGTTGACGGCGTTCATGGTCAGCCTTCCCAACCGGCTTGGTAGAGCTTGCCGTGGGCCTTGTCCAGGGCGGCGCGCACGACAGGCGAGTGCTGATAGATATCGACGAACTTGGCCAGCCGCGGGTCGTTCTTGCTCTTGGGTTGGATCACGAACTGGATCACGTATTCCTTGTGATCGAGGCCGTCGAACAGCAAGGCTGACGTGGCATCGAAGGTTTTCGCCAAACGGATGTAGGCCGGGTAGCCCTGTACCAGGTCGGCATCTTCATAGGCGCGCACCAGTTGCACGGCTTCGACCTGGAGGATCTTGAGCTTCTTCGGGTTGGCCACGATGTCGTCTTCGGTGGCCTTGTAACCGACACCGGGCTTGAGAGTGATCAGCCCGGCCTTGGCCAGCAGTTGCAGGCCGCGCCCGCTGTTGATCGGATCGTTGGCAATGGCCACGCTCGCGCCTTCGGGCAACTCATCAAAGCTTTTGTATTTTTTCGAATAGAGGCCGACGTTGTTGATGATCCCCGGGGCAAAGGGCACCAGGTCGAACCCGGCGGCGGCCTTGGCGTTTTCCAGGAACGGGATGTGCTGGAAGTAATTCACGTCGATATCGCCGGACGCCAGGCTGACGTTGGGCGCGATCCAGTCGCTGAACTCCACCAACTCGACCTTCAGGCCTTGCTTGCCGGCTTCTTCCACGGCGGCTTCCAGGGGAATGGCGAACGCAGCGGTGGTGCCGATTTTCAACGGTGCATCGGCGGCAAACAGCGCCGAGCTGAACAGGCCGAGGGCCAGGGCCAGTGCTTTGACTGGCAGGGTCAGGAGTTGCTTGGTCATGTCGGATATTCCAGTCATTTTAGAAGAGCTCTTCAGGGGCTCAGTGCCGGTAGGTCGAGCCGGTATGTTGCTTGGGTAAATAGGCCTCTGCCTGAAACAGCTTTTCACGCAAGGTGCCGTTGTCGTATTCGGTCTTGTACGAACCGCGTCGCTGCAGCTCGGGAATCACCAGGTCGATGAAGTCCACATAGCTTTGCGGCGTGACGATGCGGGTCAGGTTGAAACCATCGAGGCCGGTTTCGGCGATCCACGACTCCAGTTCGTCGGCCACCTGCTCGGGCGAGCCCACCACAGTGATGTAGCGACCACCGAGGGCGTGTTGCTCCAGCAATTTGCGTCGGGTCCAATCGTTGTTTTGCAGAGTCTTGGTGGCAGACTGGATGGCATTGCTCTTCACGTACTGGATCGGCTCGTCCAGTTCGTACTGGGAAAAATCGATCCCCGTCGACGCGGAAAAATGCGCCACCCCGGCCTCGGCGCTGGCGTAGCCCAGGTACTCGGCATGCTTGGCCCAGGCGGCCGCTTCGGTCTGGCCGACAATCACGTTAAGACCCATGAACACCTTGATGTCCTCGGGGTTGCGCCCGGCTTCGACGGCGCTGGCGCGGACCTTGTCCACCTGGACCTTGGTCGCCGGTTTGTTCTGACCGCTGATGAACACGCACTCGGCATGCCGCCCGGCGAATAGCAGGCCGCGCTCGGAACTGCCGGCCTGGAACAATACCGGCGTGCGCTGGGGCGACGGTTCGCACAGGTGATAACCCTCGACCTGATAGAACTCACCCTGGTGCCGGACCTTGTGCACTTTTTCCGGCCGGGCATAAATCCGCTGCTCACGGTCGTTGAGCACGGCGTCGTTTTCCCAACTGCCCTCCCACAGTTTGTAGAGCACTTGCAGGTATTCGTCGGCCTGGTCGTAGCGGCGATCATGCTCGACCTGGGCAGTCAGGCCCATGGCTTTGGCGGCGCTGTCCAGGTAACCGGTGACAATGTTCCAGCCGACCCGGCCGCGACTCAGGTGATCGAGGGTGCTCATGCGGCGGGCAAACAGGTAGGGCGGTTCGTAGGTCAGGTTGGCGGTCAGGCCGAAACCGAGGTTCTTCGTCACGGCGGCCATCGCCGACACCAGTAGCAACGGGTCATTGACCGGCAGCTGGATCGACTCTTTCAGGGTGACGTCCACCGACTGTTGGTACACGTCGTAGACCCCGACGATATCGGCGATAAACAGCCCGTCGAACAATCCGCGTTCGAGTAACTGCGCCAGGGCGGTCCAGTATTCGATCGTGTTGAACTGGGTCGAGGTGTCCTGGGGATGGGTCCACAGGCCGTGATTGATGTGCCCGATGCAGTTCATGTTGAACGCGTTGAGCAGGATTTTTTTCTTGCCGTGGGCCATCAAATGGTCCCCCGCAGCGGCGGTTTTTCATCGTTGAGATAAAAATTGCCCACCGCGTGGTATTTCCAGCGCACCGGGTCATGCAGGGTGTGCACCCGGGCGTTGCGCCAGTGGCGATCCAGGCCATGTTCGGCCAGGGTCGCCTGGCTGCCGGCCAGTTCGAACAGCGTGCTGCCAGCGGCGAGGGAGATCTCGGTGCTGATGGCCCGGGCTTCGGCCACGGCAATCGAGGCGGCGGCGACTGTGTCGGCCTGGGTGTCGGCCTGGGCCCGGTCGAGAAACTCACCGGCTCGCTCCAGCAGGGCTTCGGCGGCGTGCAGGCGGATGCTCAGTTGGCCGAAGCTCTTGAGCGTGTGCGGGTCTTCGGTGGCGATGTCGCTGGTAGCGTCGATCCATGGGCGGGTTTTGTTGCGGACGAAGTACAAGGCGTCTTCATAGGCGGCGCGGGCGATGCCGGTGTCGATGGCAGCGTGAAGAATCTGCGCCAGGGGGCCCACCGGTGTCGGGCGCTCGAAGGCGCTCTGGAATGGCACGATGTCTTCGGCGGCGACGGGGACGTCTTCGAACACCACCGAGCCGCTGCCCGTGGTGCGCTGGCCGAACCCCGTCCAGTCGTCGATTACCGTCAGGCCTTTGCTGTCGCGAGGGACAAACGCCAGTTGTTGCACGCCGTTTTCATCCACCACCGACGTGGGGATGCGCTGGGCGTAGATCGCCCCCGTGGCGTAGAACTTGCGGCCGTTGATGCGATAACCCTCGCCGTCGCGGCGCAGTTGAGTGATGCGGTCGTGGGCGGTCTTGGTACCGAGCTCCGCCAACGCATTGCCAAAGCGTTGGCCGGCCAGTACTTCGGCATACAGGCGTTGTTTTTGCGCTTCGCTGCCGTTTACCCGTAGCACTTCCAGGGCGTAGAAATGATTTTGTGGAATCTGCCCGAGAGAGCCGTCAGCCTGAGAGATCAAGGCAATCACTTTGGCCAGGGTGACGTTGGACACACCGGCGCCGCCGTAGGCCTTGGGCACACTGATGCCCCACAGGCCGGAGCGGGAGAACGCCTCCAGTTCCGGGTGCGGCAAGCGACGCTCGCGGTCGCGCAGGGCGCTGTCGCGCTTGAAGTCATCGGCCAGGTCGCTGGCCACGATCAGGGCTTGTTCATCGCTGGTGATCACCGCGACGTGTTGAGAAAACGTCATGTACTGCTCCAGAGGTCGGGTCGTCAGATCCAGGAATGCCGGGCCGGCAAGGTGCCGTTCAGGTGGTAGGCGCCTACGGCGTGATACTTCCAGCGCACTGGGTCGTGCAGGGTGTGCACTCGGGCGTTACGCCAGTGGCGGTCGAGATTGAATTCGGCGAGGGTGGCGCGACTGCCGGCCAGCTCGAAGAGTTTTTCGCTGGCTTGCAGGGCGATCTCGGTGGTGAGCACCTTGGCCTCGGCCACGGCAATCGAGGCGCGGGCAGCCGATTGCGCGGTGATGGGCGCGGCGCTGACCTGGTCCAGCACTTGTCCGGCCTTGCGCAGTAGCGCTTCGGCGGCGTGCAATTCGATTTTCAGCTTGCCGATGTCGGCGATCACGTAAAGGTCGTCACTGGCGCGGTCGACCTTGGCGTCGATCCATGGCCGGGCGCGTTCACGCACGAAGGCGATGGCATCGTCGATGGCGCCACGGGCGATGCCTGCATCGATGGCGGCCTGGATCAGTTGGGAAATCGCGCCTTGCACGCCAGGCGTTTCGTTGATCCGCCAGTTGTCCAGGACCAACTCGGCATCTACCCGCACATTGTTCAGCAGCACGGTGCCGCTGGCGGTGGTCCGCTGGCCGAACCCCGACCAATCGTCGACGATCCGCAGGCCCGGGGTGCCGCGCCGCACGAACGCCAATACTTGGCGACCCTCGTCATTCAGCGCCTTGACGGCCACCCAATGGGCAAACAGTGCACCGGTGGAATAGAACTTCTGGCCATTGATGACGAAGCTGTCACCGTCGGCGGTGATCCGTGCCTTCAGCTCAAGGGTATTGCGAACACCTCGTTCCGGCCCGGCGTTGCCGATGCGCCAGCCTTCGAGGACGCTCTGCAGAAGAATTTTTTTCTGCCGTTCGGTGCCCGTGCCGAGAATCAGCTGGAGCACGCCGAACTGGTTCTGTGGAATCTGTCCGAGGGCCGGATCGGCAGCGGAGATGATTGCGAATACATCGGCCAGGGTGACGAACGAGACCTGGGGACCGCCGTACGCCCGGGGAACGGCGATGCTACCCAGTCCGCTGCGGGTGAATTGCTCGATTTCTGCCCAGGGCAGCTTGCGTTGCTGGTCACGTCGCGCGGCTTGCTGGCGGGCGACCTGGGCCAGCTCATGAGCGGCCTTGATGGCCTCGGCATCGTTGCGCAGTACTTGGGCAGGCAACAACAGCGGTGCGATGTCCTGGTCGCTCTGGACCTTTGCTTGGGCCAAATCCGACATTACAGCCACTCCGTGGCTGCGGGCAGTGCCGGGGCGTACTGCACTGGGGTGATTGTGTTCCGTACCATTACCCACCTCACATCTTTAGAAACGCCGCGATGAATGCGGCGAGCGAAAATCAAGAATGTCCGGTGGTCCGGTATATATACCCTAAGCGTGTATAAATTATTTTTGAACTAACTTTTAGGAATATCAATAGAGGGCTTTTGCCGTGTGATGTTGTGGCGAGGGGATTTATCCCCGTTGGGCTGCGGAGCGGCCCCAAAGCAGGCAACCCAGCAACCTGATGCACCGGGATTGCAGATTTGGGGGCCGCTTCGCAGCCCCGCGGGGATGAATCCCCTCGCCACAAAAGCTTCCTCAGAGTGTTCACGTTCTGCGGCGCGGCTCGGCAGCCATGAGGGTCTCTTTCGCCGGGCTTTTCAGATAAGGATTGGCGCAACCGATCTTCAACGTTCGCGGTGGTGCCCACAGGGAGTTGTTGCCTACGCGGTCGAGGATGCAATAGGTCACTTCCAGCCGCAGGTCTTCGCCGGCCTCGAGAATGATCTGCGGCGGCACCCAGATATGGATGGGCAGGCCGACCTCGTCCGGTGTGACCGGGGGCAGGTCCATGCGCACATCGCCCCAGCGCAGGGTGACCGCATCGCCGGCGGCCATGTTCAGGTAGGGTTCGATCGTCAGCGGTACGCCGCGCTTGATCTGGTTGGGGTTGACCCCTTGGCGGCGGATGGCGCCGGGAATATGCACCGGCGCCAGTCCCTGGTTTTCATCGCCGCTAAGGGTTGATGGTTGGCCGCCGGGGCAGTCGAGCTTCGCCTGCACTTGTTGCCTGGCGGACAGTGCCGGCCCGCGCCCGACCTGCATCACGCGATAGTGGATGTGCGAGGTGCCGTTGACGACGAAGCTCTCCGGTACCCGCAGCGTGATACTGCCTTGCAGGTCTGCTTGGGACAGTTGGCGAGAGCCGACGTAGCAGTTGTCCCAGAACAGCTCGATCAGGTCGCCGACGTCCATGCCGGGATAGGGGGCTATGGCGACTTCCAGGTGAGCGGCGCTGGCGATGTTGATGCCGGTGGGATGGGCATTGGCCAGGGTCGGCGCGGACAGTTCAGCAAGATTCGACATACTTGTCATGGTGTTCTCCTTGATACTTGAAAACGAAGTCCGTTTGGGAAAATCAAAGGCAATGGATAATCGAGACATATTTTATTTTGCGCAGTCGTGGAGGCTGACTGCAGTTAGTCACTGCGCAGAAATAAATAATGTGCATCGCCTGTGGTTTCCTAGATAAGGGTTCAAAAGTTTCAGTGTCAATAGAGGCGCTTGCTTAATAATTAATTGTGCGAGGCTTCAGAAGTTTCCTACGGGCTGGCGTTAATAATGCCGCGCATCAAACACCCTTTTCCTCGGCTTGGCCCTTGTAATGGAAACCTGGTAATAGCCGGGTGGATAAGGCGGAGGTGTAGGCTTGGGGGAGGGAAGTGTAACGAGGGGTTATAGCGCGCATGAAACAAACAGTGTGTTAAATGGGCGAGAAATTTCCGGTTGTTTTGTCGTGAATAAAGTTCAGGTGTTTTGCTGGCTACATTGCAGTTACATCACGTCCTTCCCTGGAAGTGATGTCGTTTTATAACTTACTGCGAGTGCTGACTGGACGAGAGGAATTTGCTGAGGAACTGTCGAGTGCGTTCTTCCTTGGGCGCTGCAAACAAGGCCTTGGCTTCGCCTTGTTCGACGATCACGCCTTTATCGAAAAACACCACGCGGTTGGCGACATCCCGGGCGAAGCCCATTTCGTGGGTCACGATGACCATGGTGCGTTTTTCTTCGGCCAGGCCGCGAATGGTTGCCAGGACTTCGCCCACCAATTCCGGATCGAGGGCTGAGGTTGGCTCGTCGAACAGGATCACCTCCGGTTCCATCGCCAACGCCCGGGCAATCGCCACGCGCTGTTGCTGACCGCCGGAAAGGCGCCGAGGGTAGGCGTCTTCCTTGCCAGACAGGCCGACCTTGGCCAACAGTTTACGGCCCAGTGCTTCGGCTTCTGCGCGCGGGGTCTTTTTCACTACCAGCGGACCCTCGATCACGTTCTCCAGCGCGGTGCGATGGGGGAACAGATTGAAGTTCTGGAACACAAAACCCACCTGCTGGCGCAAACGACGCACCAGATTCTGCTGCTGGTTCAACGGACGGCTGCCATCGATCTCGATGTCGCCGACCTTGATCCGGCCACTGCTGGGTTCTTCGAGGAAGTTCAGGCAGCGCAGGAAAGTGGTCTTGCCCGAACCACTGGGGCCAATGATCGCCACCACTTCACCCTCTTCGACTTGCAGGTCGATGCCGTTGAGCACCACCTGACCCTTGAACTGCTTTGTCAGTTTTTCCACGACAATCATGGGTCAGGACTCCTGGTCATGCCGATTGACCCGGGCTTCCAGGACGTTCTGCAGGTGCGAGAGCACGCTCGCCAGAATCCAATAGATCAGCGCGGCGGCGAGGTACATGGTGAAGATTTCGAAGGTTCGCGCGGTGATCAACTGCGCCTGGCGGAACAGCTCCGGAACCTGGATGGTCGCCGCCAACGCGGTGTCCTTGACCAGGGAAATGAAGCTGTTGCCCAGCGGCGGCAGGGCCGTGCGTGCGGCTTGTGGCAGGATGGCCCGGCGCAGGGTCTGGGCGCGGGTCATGCCGATACTCGCCGCCGCTTCCCACTGGCCGCGCTCGATGGAGCTGATGGCGGCCCGCAGGATTTCACAGGCATAGGCGGCCATGTTCAGCGAGAAGCCGATCAGGGCCGCCGGCAGCGGATCCAGTTCGACACCCAGTTGCGGTAACCCGTAATAGATCACGAACAACTGCACCAGCAGCGGCGTGCCGCGAAAGAACGACACGTAGATGCGGGCGATCCAGCTCACCAGTTTGAAGCGCGACAGGCGCATCAACGCCAGGCCGAACCCCAGCAGCAGGCCGAAAAACATCCCGCCCAGGCTGAGGATGATCGTGTAATACGCGCCCTTGAGCAGGAAGGGCGCGGAGTCCAGCGCGAGTTGAAAAGCCTCTTCCATTATTGAGTGACGTCAGCGCTGAAGTATTTTTCCGAGAGCTTTTTCAGCGTGCCATCGGCGCGGAGTTTGTCGATGGCCTTGTTCACTGCATCCAGCAGTTCAGGCTCGCCTTTGCGCAGGGCAATACCGGCTTCCTGGCGGGAGAACGCTTCGCCGGCGGCGGCAGTGTCCTTGGCTTTCTTGGCATATTCGAGCGCGGCGAGGCGGTCGATCAGGATGGCGTCGATACGGCCAACGCGCAGGTCCTGGAATTTGGTCGGGTCATCTTCGTAGGTACGTACGTCAGCGCCGGGGACGTTGGCTTTCACCCATTGTTCGTAGTTGGTGCCCAGGCCTACGCCGACTTTCTTGCCTGCCAGGTCGGCGGCGGTCTTGATGGTGTCTTTGTTCTTGGTCAGGGTCAGCGCCTGAATCCCGGAAACGGTATACGGCGTGGAGAAGTCATACTTTTTCTTGCGTTCTTCGGAGATGGTCACCTGGTTGATCACCGCGTCCAGGCGCTTGGATTCCAGTGCCGCGAGGATGCCGTCCCATTTGGTCGGCTGCAGCTTGACCTTCACCCCCAGTTCCTTGGCCAGGGCTTCGGAAAACTCCACCTCGAAACCGGCCAGCTTGCCGTCGGCGTCGACGAAACTGAACGGTGGGTAAGTGCCTTCCAGGCCGACGTTGATTACGCCTGCGTCCTTGATTTTTTGCAGTTGCTCACCGGCAACCGCTTGCCCCAACAGGCCGGCGCTCAATGCCAGGCCCAGCGAACCTACCAACAGGTTGCGACGTAATGCGGAAAAATTCATGACAAGCCCCTGTGTTTTCTTATGAAGAGGTTATTTTGGCTGAGATAAGGCGTAGCCGCGATCCGAAAAGATTGCCACATCCTGCCTTAAAGCAGCCTGGGCGTCTCGCGGCAAATGCGCCTGTGGCGAGACTATAGGGTGGCCGTTATAGATTCTAAAATAATATTAAATCAAGCATATATGCTTATTTGGAATGAGTGCCTGTGGGAACGAGCTTGCTCGCGATGGCGGTGGATTAGTCGAAATTTATTCCGCTGAAACACTGCCATCGCGAGCAGGCTCGCTCCCACATTGGGAACTTCACTAAGCCTGGAACGCCGCGTTATAGGCAAACAACGCGGGCGCACCGCCGGTATGCAGGAAGATGATCGGGCCGTCGTCGAAGCGGTCGCGGCCAATGCCGTCGAGCAGGCCGGCCATGGCCTTGCCGGTGTAGACCGGATCCAGCAACAGGCCTTCCTGGCTGGCCAGCAGCTTGACCGCCGCCAGGGTCCCGGCGTTTGGCTCACCGTAGCGGGGCGCGAAGTACTCATCCCACAGGTTCACTTTGAAAGCCTCGGGAAGGGCCACGTCCAGCAACTGGGCGGTGCGTTCGGCCAAACCCTGGACCTTTGGAAACTGGTCCTCCTCGCTACGTGAAACCGTGACGCCAATGACCGGAAGCGTCGGCAGGCTTTCACTCAACCCCAGCGCCAGGCCGCTGTGGGTGCCGGCACTGCCCGAGGCCAGTACCACGGCGGCGAACTCGATCCCGGTGTCCTTGATCTGCTCGGCCAGTTCCAGGCCGGCGCGCACGTACCCCAACGCGCCCAAGGCGTTCGAACCACCAATCGGCACCAGGTAGGGTTTTTTCCCGTTGCTGCGCAGGCGACCGGCCAGGGCCTGGAGCTGCTCATCGGCGTTGTCCAGGTTTTCCACCAGCTCGACCTTGGTGTCGAACAGCTCCAGCAGCAATCGGTTGCCGTTGCCCAGGTAATTGCTGTCCTCGGTGCCGATGGGGTTTTCCAGCAGGGCCACGCAACCCAGGCCCAGCTTCGCGGCCAGGGCGGCGGTCTGGCGTACATGGTTGGACTGGATCGCGCCGGCGGTAATAAGGGTGTCGGCGCCCTGGGCGATTGCATCGGCGGCCAGGTATTCGAGCTTGCGCAGTTTGTTGCCGCCCAAGGCCAGGGGCGTCAGGTCGTCGCGCTTGATATAGATGTCCCGGCCGAGCCAGGTGGAGAGGCGCTCGAGTTTTTCCAGCGGTGTCGGATGGCCGAGCAGGTCGAGACGGTTAAAGCGAGACAACTGTTGTTTGATCATGGGGTCCGTACTGGTTGTAGGCGATGTCTGGACTATAGGCACGCCGATATTCATGGGCAACCGGCAATCGTTTGTCGGGGCTTAAACGGGGGAGGGGACGCAAATGGACGAACACCAAAAAACCCACAGGGTCTGTATTTGCAAGGGCATCTGTGAACGAATGCTCTCCAGGCAACGTCATACCCTTCCGTAGGCTAGCGTAGGAAACGTGCCGTCGAGCCTTGCGATTAGTCCTTAGCTACCTATTCATGTTTAACTTGAACGTTCATTCAAGTTAAACCGTCGGTTTGCTGCCCGCTCACAACAGGAGGCTTGCCTTTGCCGAGTCCGTTTTCGACCGCCATCCTTTCGCTTTCCGGAGTGCACTGCCCATGAGTGCCTCGTCCCTCCCACCCAGCGGCCTGGTCCGCATGAACCCGCCGGTGTTTTATTTCGCGGCGACTTTCATCCTGTTGTTCGGCCTGGTGGTGATTGCCGTGCCGGAGCAGGCCGGTGCCTGGCTGCTGGCGGCGCAGAACTGGGCGGCCAATACGGTCGGCTGGTATTACATGCTGGCGATGACGCTGTATCTGGTCTTCGTGGTGGTCACCGCCTTGTCCGGCTACGGCAAGATCAAGCTCGGTGCCGACCACGACGAACCCGAATTCAGTTACCTGTCCTGGGCTGGCATGCTGTTCGCCGCCGGCATCAGCATCACGCTATTTTTCTTCTGCGTCTCCGAGCCGTTGACCCACTTGGTGCAGCCGCCCCAGGGCGAGGCCGGTACCGCTGACGCGGCGCGCCAGGCCATGCAGATTCTGTTTCTGCACTGGGGCCTGCACGGTTGGGGCGTGTTCGCCTTCGTCGGCATGGCCCTGGCGTACTTCGCCTATCGGCACAATTTGCCGCTAGCCCTGCGTTCGGCGTTGTACCCGCTGATCGGCAAGCGCATCAACGGCCCCATCGGCTATGCGGTGGACGGTTTCGGCATCATCGCCACGGTGTTCGGTCTCGGCGCGGACATGGGCTTCGGGGTATTGCACCTGAATTCAGGGCTCGATTACCTGTTCGGTGTCGCCCACACCCAATGGATTCAAGTCGGCCTGATCGTGCTGATGATGGGCGCGGCGATCATCGTCGCGGTGGCCGGTGTCGACAAAGGCGTGCGGGTCATGTCCGACATCAACATGTTGTTGGCCTGTGCGTTGCTGTTGTTTGTACTGTTTGCCGGGCCCACCCAGCATTTGCTCAACACCTTGATCCAGAACATCGGCGATTACCTCGGTGCCTTGCCGATGAAGAGCTTCGACCTGTACGCCTATGACAAACCCAGCGACTGGCTGGGCGGTTGGACGGTGTTCTACTGGGCCTGGTGGATCGCCTGGTCGCCGTTCGTGGGGCTGTTCATCGCGCGGATTTCCCGTGGTCGCACCATCCGCGAATTCGTGTTTGGCGTGCTGCTGATTCCCCTGGGGTTCACCCTGGCGTGGATGTCGATCTTTGGCAACAGCGCCATCGACCAAGTGCTGAACCACGGCATGAGCGCCCTGGGCATGTCGGCCCTGGAAAATCCATCGATGAGCCTTTACCTGCTGCTGGAAACCTACCCGTGGAGCAAGACTGTCATCGCGGTCACGGTGTTCATCAGCTTCGTGTTCTTTGTCACGTCCGCCGACTCCGGTACCGTGGTGCTGTCGACGTTGTCGGCCAAGGGCGGCAACCCTGATGAGGACGGGCCGAAATGGCTGCGAGTATTCTGGGGCGCGATGACCGCCCTGGTGACCAGTGCGTTGTTGTTCTCCGGCAGTATCGATGCCTTGAAGTCGGCGGTGGTGCTGACGTCCTTGCCGTTCTCGCTGATTCTGCTGCTGATGATGTGGGGCCTGCACAAGGCGTTTTACCTGGAATCCCAGAAGCAGATCGCGCAATTGCATTCCCTGGCGCCGGTATCTGGATCGCGCCGGGGCACGGGCGGCTGGCGCCAGCGGTTGAGCCAGGCGGTACATTTCCCGTCTCGGGATGAGGTGTACCGTTTCCTCGACACCACGGTACGTCCGGCCATTGAAGAAGTGACCGCGGTGTTCGTCGAGAAGGGCCTGACGGTGGTGACCCAGCCAGACCCGGCCAATGACAGCGTCAGCCTGGAGATCGGTCACGGCGAGCAACATCCGTTCATTTACCAGGTGCAGATGCGCGGCTACTTCACGCCATCCTTCGCTCGCGGTGGCATGGGCTCGAAGGAACTCAACAACCGTCGTTACTACCGTGCCGAAGTACACCTGAGCGAAGGCAGCCAGGATTACGACCTGGTGGGCTACACCAAGGAGCAGGTGATCAACGACATTCTCGACCAGTACGAGCGGCACCTGCAGTTCCTGCATCTGGTGCGCTGATCGAAGCCCAAGGATAAAGGTAGCCGAGCAGATCTTCATCTGCACCGCTCTGGCCCCATCGCGAGCAGGCTCGCTCCCACAGGTTTAAGTGATTGCCTTGTGGGAGCGAGCCTGCTCGCGATGGCGGTGTGGCTGGCGACGGAGAATAAAGCCTCAGACCAGGCCGCCGTTGGCCCGCAAGATTTGCCCGTTCACCCAGCCAGCGGCGGGGCTGACCAGGAACGCGATGATGCTGGCGATGTCTTCCGGCTGGCCGAGGCGTTCCAAGGGCGGCATCTTGGCGTAGTTCTGGATCTGCTCCTCGCTCTTGCCATGCATGAACAGTTCAGTGGCGACCGGGCCGGGGGCCACGGCATTGACCGTGATCTGGCGGCCGCGCAATTCCTTGGCGAACACCTGGGTCAGCGACTCCACCGCCGCCTTGCTGGCGATGTACACCGAGTAGCCGGGCAGGTTCAGGCCAACGGTGCTGCTGGAAAAATTCACGATCCGGCCACCGTCGTTCAGGCGGGTCGCGGCTTCGCGCAGGGTATTGAAGGTGCCACGGGTGTTGATGGCGAACGTCTGCTCGAACAGCTCGTCGCTGTGCTGCGCCAGGGGCATCACCTGGAGGATGCCGGCGTTGTTGATCAACACATCGACCTTGCCCAGTTGCGCTTCGGTTTCATCGAACATCCGGCGGACATCCGCGGCAGAAGACACGTCTGCCTTGATCGCTATGGCCTGGTGGCCGGCCTGGCGCAATTGCACCACCAATTTGGACGCCTCGCTGGCGCTGTTGGCGTAATTGATGACGACGGCAAAACCTTCGCTGGCCAGTTGCTTGGCGATTTCGGCGCCGATGCCGCGGGAGGCGCCGGTCACGATGGCAACTTTCGAGTTTTGAACAGTCATGTGAGGGTTCCTTTGAGAGTGAGGGGTTGTGATTCGTTGAAGCCAGATTCACATGTTTACTCTTGGCGATAAATGCACGAGAGTTGCCTTGACTGTTCAATTTTTTCCAACAATCAGCGCGCGGGATTCAAATGGACCAGGTCAAGGCGATGAGGGTATTTGTCCGCATATACGAACGCAGCAGCTTCACCCTGGCCGCTGAAGACTTGAACATGCCCCGGGCCACGCTGACCCACACGCTCAATCAATTCGAAGCCTGGCTGGGCGTGCGTTTGCTGGAGCGCAGCACTCGCAAGGTGCGCTCGACCCTCGACGGCGAAGCCTACTACCCGCGCTGCGTGCAATTGCTGGCGGAACTCGAAGAAGCCGAGCTGGCGTTTCGCGGCGTGGCGCCCAAGGGCAAACTCAGAGTAGACCTGCATGGCACTCAGGCCAGGTATTTCGTGATCCCGGCGTTGCCGCAATTCATGGCCCGCTACCCCGAAATAGAACTGTTTATCAGCGAGGCGGATCGTTTCGTCGACCTGATTGCCGAGGGCGTCGATTGCGTGTTGCGCTCCGGTGCGCTGACGGACTCGTCATTGATTGGCCGACGTGTCGCCAACCTTCGGCAGATCACCTGTGCCAGCCCCGGTTACCTGCGCCAGTACGGCGAACCGAAAAGCCTCGATGACTTGAAACATCACCGGGCGGTGAATTACGTCTCGCGGACCACCGGCAAGCTCTATCCGTTCGAGTTCATGGTCGATGGCGAACTCAAGGAGGTGCCGATTGGGGGGACGTTGTCGGTGTCCGGTGCCGAAATCTACGCCGCCTCGGCCATTGCCGGCCTGGGCTTGATCCAATGCCCGTATTACCGAATGCAAGAGCCGATCCGGCAGGGCCTGATGCAGGAAGTCCTCCCCGCCACCCCACCACCGTCCATGCCGGTCTCGGTGCTTTATCCGCACAACCGACTCATGTCGCCACGGGTGCGGGTGTTCGTGGATTGGGTGGCGGAGGTGTTTGCGCAGGCGCGTTAGTGTGCCCTCCGATTTCCTGGCACTGCAAAACCCTGTGGGAGCGGGCTTGCTCGCGAATGCGTCGGCAAATTCGAAATTTGTGCTGACTGACACACCGCTTTCGCGAGCAAGCCCGCTCCCACACCTGATATGCGAACTTTCAGCCTGACCGAGGCGTCTGTGAAATGTTAGCTTGTGCCACAAGCGTGCGAACAGAGAGCCTTTCGATGACCTACACCGCTGCCGAAAACCGTTACGAGTCCATTCCTTACCGCCGCGTCGGTCGCAGTGGGCTGGTGCTGCCAGCGCTGTCGCTGGGGTTGTGGCACAACTTTGGTGACAGTACGCCCATCGACACCCAGCGCGCCCTGCTGCGCACGGCGTTCGACCTGGGTATCAACCACTTCGACCTGGCGAACAACTACGGCCCGCCCTACGGCAGCGCCGAGATCAATTTCGGTCGACTGCTGCGCGAAGACTTCAAGCAGTACCGCGATGAATTGATCATCTCCAGCAAGGCCGGTTGGGACATGTGGCCGGGGCCTTACGGCCAGGGCGGTGGCTCGCGCAAATACGTGCTCGCCAGCCTGGACCAGAGCCTGCAACGCCTGGGGCTCGACTACGTGGATATCTTCTATTCCCACCGCTTTGACCCCGATACGCCACTGGAAGAAACCGCCAGTGCGCTGGCCACCGCAGTGCAGCAGGGCAAGGCGTTGTACATTGGCATCTCCTCGTATTCCGGGGTGAAGACCCGGGAAATGGCGGCGCTGCTCAAGGAGTGGAAAGTCCCGCTGCTGATCCACCAGCCGGCCTACAACCTGCTCAACCGCTGGGTGGAGAAAGACCTGCTGGACGCCACCGACGAACTGGGTACCGGTGTGATCGCCTTCACGCCACTGGCCCAGGGCCTGCTGACCGACAAGTACCTCAAGGGCGTTCCGGCCGATGCGCGGGTGAACCGTCCGGGCGGCGGCTCGTTGCAGGCTTCGCACCTGTCGGAGGAGAACATCGCCCACGTGCGCGCGCTCAATGAGATCGCCCAGCGGCGCGGGCAGAGCCTGGCGCAAATGGCCCTGGCCTGGACCCTGCGTGATCCCCGGGTCACCTCCGCCCTGATCGGCGCCAGCCGGCCGGAGCAAATCATCGAGAACGTCGGGGCACTGAAGAACCTGAGCTTTAGCGCTGAAGAACTGGCCGAGATCGACCGGTTTGCCCAGGAGGGCGGAATCAATCTTTGGGAGAAACCTTCGTCGGCGGAGTAACCACCTCTGCAAGTACGGTGAACACAAAACCCTGTGGCGAGGGGATTTATCCCCGTTGGGCTGCGAAGCAACCCCAAACCTGAGCACGCGGTGTATCAGGTGGAATCGAGTTATCTGTTTTGGGGCTGCTGTGCAGCCCAGCGGGGATAAATCCCCTCGCCACAAGAGCAATTCAGATTCAGTGCCTCACCTGAAAAACGGCACATCCCCCAACACCGTCGCCCGGTGCATCACCCGCCGGGCCGGGCGATAGTCGTCCACGGCGAAATGCTGGGTGACGCGGTTGTCCCAGAACGCCACATCGTTGACCTGCCAACGCCAGCGCAGGGTGAATTCCGGGCGGGTGGCGTGGGCGAACAGCAGTTTCAGGATCACCTCGCTTTCGCTTTCCGATAGCTCGTTGATCCTTGTCGTGAAGCCTTCATTGACGAACAGCGACCGACGCCCACTCACCGGGTGGGTGCGGATCACCGGATGGGACAGCGGCGGGTTTTTCCGCCGTGCTTCTTCCCAGCGCGCCAGGTCTTCGGCGCTGTTGCCAAAACGCTCCAAGGGAAACGAGCGGGTGAAGTCGTGGGTCGCCGTCAGGCCTTCCAGTAAGCGCTTCAACGGCGCCGACAAGGCTTCGTAAGCCGCGATGCCACTGGCCCACAACGTATCGCCGCCAAACGCCGGCAGCAGTTTGGCGCTGAGCACCGCGCCCATCGCGGGCGTCGGGAGAAAGGTTACGTCGGTGTGCCACACGGCGTTGTCGCGAACATCGGTGACGGCAGTGTCGAGCACCAGGACTTGCGGCTGCTCCGGTACGTTGGGGTAGATCGGATGAATGTGCAGATCGCCAAAATATCCGGCGAATCGCGCTTGCTGCGTCGGCTCGATGGGCTGGTCGCGAAAGAACAGCACCTGATGCTCAAGCAGGGCCTGCTCGATGACGTCGCGATGTTCCGGGCTCAAGGGCTGGCTGATGTCGATCCCGCTGATCTGCGCGCCGAGGGCGATGCTCAAAGGAGTAATGGTCGGGCGGCTCATTGTCGTGTTCTCGCAGTGGGGGCGCCGAATGGTCGGCGTGGTCATTGGCTATCAATGGGTCTGGCCGTGCCACGGCACCAGTTTGCGTTGCAGGGCGCGCAAGCCCATTTCCATGGCGAAGGCGATCAGTGCGATCACCAGGATCCCCAGCACCACCACATCGGTGACCAGGAACTGCGCCGCTGACTGAACCATGAACCCCAGGCCACTGGTGGCGGCAATCAGCTCGGCGGCCACCAGGGTCGACCAACCCACGCCCAGGCCAATGCGAATGCCGGTGAGAATGTCCGGCAAGGCACTGGGCACGATCACATGGCGAATCAACTGGGCCCGCGTGGCGCCCAACGATTGTGCCGCGCGCAACTTGGCCCGGTCGACGGTGCGCACACCCGTGGCGGTGGCGATGGCTATCGGGGCGAAGATCGCCAGGTAGATCAACAGCACTTTCGACAACTCACCGATGCCGCACCAGATCACGATCAACGGCAGATATGCCAACGGTGGAATCGGCCGGTAGAACTCGATCAACGGATCGAGCACGCCGCGAGCGATGCGGTTGGCACCAATGGCGATGCCCACTGGCACCGCTGTCAGTACCGCGAACAACAGGCCCAGGCCGATGCGTTCAAGGCTGGCGGCCAAGTGTTGCCAGAGGGTGGAGTCCATGTAGCCGCTGGTCGCCAGCAGCCAGCCCTTTTGCAGCACGGCAGACGGCGAGGGCAGGAACAGCGGTTCGATCAGGCCACTGGCCGTGACGGCCCACCAGACCGCCAGCAGTGCGATCAGGGTCAAGCCGCTGATCCAACGTGTGCTCAGGTTGGGGCTCGGGCCGATGGCCGAGCGCTGGGGCGCCGCGTCACTGACCACGGCTGGAATTTCGTAGCTGCTCATCATGCGCTCTCCTGTGGTCGAGTGGCGCTGCGTTGGGCGAACACCTTGGCGAGTACATGCTCGCGGGTTTCGATAAAGCGCGGGTCGGACTTGATCGATCGCGCCGACTCCCCGGCCCCGTAGCGCTGGCCGAAATCCAGGCTCAGGCGCTCGACGACTTGCCCCGGGTTTGGCGCCAACAGGATCAAGTCGGTAGCGAGGAACACGGCCTCTTCAATGTCATGGGTAATCAGGAACACCGGCTTGGCGGTGCGCTGCCAGACTTGTAGTAACAGTTCCTGCATCTGCTCGCGGGTGAAAGCGTCCAGCGCGCCGAAAGGCTCGTCCATCAACAGCACGCGCGGGTCGGCCGCCAATGCCCGGGCCAGGCCAACACGCTGCTTCTGGCCGCCGGAGAGCTGCCAGACGCGGCGTTGCTCGAAACCGGCCAGGTCCACCAGGGCAAGCATTTCCCGGGCCCGGGCTTCGCGCTTTTGCTTGGCAACCCCGGCCAGTTCCAGGCCGAACCCAACGTTGGCCAGCACGTCCTGCCAAGGCAGCAGCGCATCGTCCTGGAACACCACGCCGCGTTCGGCACTCGGCCCCTTGACCGGTACGCCGTCCAGGGTGATCTGCCCGGCGCTGGGTTCGACGAACCCGGCAATCAGGTTCAACAGCGAAGTCTTGCCACTGCCGGACGGGCCGAGGGCAACCAGCAGTTGCCGGGGCCCCAGGGTCAGGGAAATATCCGCCAGCACAGGTTCCGCCGCGCCGGGGTACTGTGCGCTGATGCGCTCCAGCTGTAGCAAGGCCATCGTGTGTCTCCCTTTTTCCAATCAGCGAGTGATGTATTTGGCGCTGACGTAAGGCGCGTAGTCCGGCAGCACGGCTTCGACCTTGCCTTGTTCTTTCAGGAACGCCGCGGTGTCGGTGATGGCTTGGGTGGTTGGTGCGCCGAGGCTCACGACCTGATCGGCCGCCAGGGGAAAGACGTTGCCTTGCAGCAATAGCGGAATGTCGCTGGCCTTGGCGCCGGAGAGCTTCACCAGTTTGTCGACGTTGGACGCATCGGCCAGCCAGGCTTGTGGATCCTTGCGGTACTGGGCGTAGGCATCCAGGGTGACTTTGGCGAAAGCGGTGACGATTTCAGGATGCTTCTGGGCGAAGTCCTTGCGCACGATCCAGGCGTCGAAGGTCGGTGCGCCGAACTTGGCCAGTTCCGCGGATGTGATCAATACCTTGCCGTTCTCCTTGGCCACGCCCAAGGCTGGATCCCAGACGTAGGTGGCGTCGATGTCGCCGCGCTTCCAGGCGGCGATGATGGCCGGTGGCGCGAGGTTGAGGACGGTGACTTTCGACGGGTCGATGTTCCAGTGCTTCAACGCGGCGAGCAGGCTGTAATGGCCGGTGGAGACGAACGGCACGGCGATCTTCTTGCCGATCAGGTCTTGTGGGGTTTTGATCCCGGAACCGTCGCGAACCACCAAGGCCTCGGCGGCGCCGATCTGGGTGGCGATGAGGAAGGTTTCCACCGGGACCTTGCGGGTGATGGCCGCGGTCAACGGGCTGGAGCCGAGGTAGCCGATCTGCACGTCGCCCGAGGCGATGGCGGTGATGACATCGGCACCGTTGTCGAACTTGCGCCAGTCGATCTTGGCTTGGGTGGCTTTTTCATAGGCGCCATCGGCCTGGGCGACTTTGGCCGGGTCGACGGTGGTCTGGTAGGCAACGGTCAGGTCGGCTGCCTGGGCAAAAAAACTGGTGACGGCCAGGGAGGCGGCCGCGAGAAGGCGAAGGGGGAAACGCAAAGTCATGGGAAAGCTCCTCAACAGGCCGCCGGATGTTCGGCGTTGGAGGAGACTAAATGATCTAAGAATTCAAAAATAAATAACTTTTTCGAATGAGCTTATTTTCGAAAAAATCTATAAGCCACACTGGAAACCCTTGTGGCGAGGGAGCTTGCTCCCGCTCGGCTGCGCAGCAGCCGTAAAAGGGGCCTGCTTCGCAGTCCAGCGGGAGCAAGCTCCCTCGCCACAAAAAGCGTCCTGATCAAAGAGGGATCAGTTACTGATCGCCAGAATGCTCGCTTGATACGAACCCACGAACACATCGAAATCCCCCACTTCGTTCTGCTCCAGTTCAGTTTGTTGAACCAGGGATTCCCGGGCGGCATCTTCGAACGCTGTCTGCTCCTGGGCTGGTAACGGCTCGGCGCGGAAGAATTCGGCGTGGACCTTGCTTTGGCGCAGGGAGAACTGGGCAAAGCTTTCCTGATGCTCGGCCATGGCGGCCAGCACTTGGGCGGAAGGTGTCAGGGACGGATCACGGACCTTCGCCAGTTGCGCGTCCAAGGCCTGGCGGTGGGCGTCGCCACCGTGGCTCTGGTCGAGCAGCGAGGCCAGCGGGGCGATTTTTTCCAGCAGTTCGACGGCCCAGGCCTGCATGTCTACTGCTTGGCCTTGTCGCTGCAATTGCAGGCCTGGCTTGCGACCTTCCTTGACTACCGTGAGGAAGTTGCTCGTGGCGTTGCCGCATTCGTTGTTTTCCAGCTGCGGGCTGTCATTGAGGCCGCAATACAGCAGGAACGCATCGAGGAAGCGCGATTCGGTGAGGTCGATGCCCATCGGCAGGAACGGGTTGATGTCCAGGCAGCGCACTTCGACGTACTGGATACCCCGGGCCATCAAGGCCTGGATCGGCCGCTCGCCGGTGTAGGTCACGCGTTTGGGGCGGATGTTGGAGTAGTACTCGTTTTCGATCTGCAGGATGTTGGTATTGAGCTGCACCCACTCGCCGTTCTGGTGAGTGCCGACTTCGACGTAGGGCGCGTAGGGTGTCGCCACCGCTTTGCGCAGGCTGTCGGTGTAGCTCGTCAGGTCGTTGTAGCAAGGCGTGAGGCCGGCCTGGGCGTTGCTCTGGTAACCCAGGTCGCTCATGCGCAGGCTGGTGGCATAGGGCAGGTACAAGGTGTCCGGGTCCAATTGCTCCAATTGGTGCGGGCGACCTCGCAGGAAACCAGCGTCCAGGGCCGGCGAGGCACCGAACAGGTACATCAGCAACCAGCTGTAGCGGCGGAAATTACGGATCAGCGCGATGTAGGACGAAGACTGGAAATCACGGTCGCTCACGTCGGCGGCTTCGTTCTGCCGAAGCAGCGGCCAGAGCTTTTCCGGCAGGGAAAAGTTGTAGTGGATTCCGGCAATGCATTGCATGGTCTTGCCATAGCGCAGGGCCAGGCCCTTGCGGTAGACGTACTTGAGCCGACCGATATTCGAGGTGCCGTAGTAGGCGATCGGGATGTCTTTCTCTTCCGGCAGCGGGCACGGCATCGAAGGACTCCACAGGTACTCGTCACCGAGTTTGCTGTAGGCAAACCGGTGGATCTTGTCGAGGCTGCGCAGGGTATCGGCCGGGTCGGCCAGGGCCGGGGTGATGAACTCCAGCAGCGACTCGGAATAGTCGGTGGTGATCTGTTCGTTGGTCAGTGCCGAACCCAGGGCCTTGGGATGCGGGGTCTGTGCCAGGTGGCCATCGTCCGTGACGCGCAGGCATTCACGCTCGATGCCGTGCAGGCATTGTTCGAGCAGGGAGAGGTTGGCGCGCTCGCCGAGCAGGGCCAGGCGGCGGTTTAAAAGGTCGCTCAAGTTGAATTCCTTCACGCGTCAGTCGCCCCAATATGGGGGTGGGCAAGACGGTCTACAAGGGTGAAGTTAAAACTGGCGTTTTCGCCTGGTTTTCATGCGGCCAAGGACAAGTCACCTCAACCCTCTGTGGGAACGAGCCTGCTCGCGATAGCGGTGGAGCAGTCAATATCGGGCTGACTGACATACCGCTATCGCGAGCAGGCTCGCTCCCACAAGGGGTATCGATACCGCATTCGTGGCGTCGAAATTAACTCAAATCGATGACGGTGAGCTATAGGACAGCGAACGTGCCTTGCGCTTTTGCGACCAGCTTGTCGCCTTGCATCACCTCGGCCTCGACCACCAGTGTGCGCCGGCCGGGGTGGATGACCCGGGCGGTGCACAACACTTCGCCGTCGGACACGGCGCGAATGTAATTGATCTTGCATTCGATGGTGGCGCTCTGCTGGTCAAAGCCGTGGACGCTGGAGCAGGCCAGGCCCATGGCGATGTCCACCAGGCTGAACAGCGCGCCGCCATGCAGCTTGTTGCCACGGTTGCGCAACGGCGGCTCGAGGCCCAGGGCGACTTGCGCCACCCCGTCCCCCAGGCTGTGCAGACGGCAGCCGAGCAGCTTGAAAAACGCGCTTTCCACCAACCCGGCCGGCACGTCCATCAGCGTTTCTTCAACTGCTTGGCGTTGGCGAACAACGAAGCCATGGCGTTGTTCGTCGGGGCCGCGGTGGCGGTTTCCTTGCGCGGCGCGGTGTTTTGCGACTGACGAGGTGTCGAGCCAGGGCGTGCACCGCGGGCACCGTCGACTTTCTCGCCGGGCGTGTCGCTCATGCGCATCGACAGGCCGACGCGTTTGCGCGGGATGTCGACTTCCATGACCTTCACTTTCACTACATCACCGGCCTTCACGGCTTCGCGCGGGTCCTTGATGAACTTCTCCGACAGGGCCGAGATGTGCACCAGACCGTCCTGGTGCACGCCGATGTCGACGAAGGCACCGAAGTTGGTGACGTTGGTCACCACGCCTTCGAGGATCATGCCTGGTTGCAGGTCCTTGAGGTCTTCGACACCGTCCTGGAACTCGGCGGTCTTGAACTCGGGACGTGGGTCACGGCCGGGTTTCTCCAGTTCCTGAAGGATGTCGGTCACGGTGGGCAGGCCGAAGGTTTCGTCGGTGAATTTCTTCGGATCCAGGCGCTTGAGGAACGCGGCGTCGCCGATCAGCGAACGAATGTCGCGGTCGGTCTGGGCGGCGATGCGTTGCACCAGCGGGTAGGCTTCAGGGTGAACGGCCGAAGAGTCCAGCGGGTTGTCACCGTTCATGACACGTAGGAAACCGGCAGCCTGCTCGAAGGTTTTTTCTCCCAGACGCGGGACTTTCTTCAACGCCGCGCGGGTCTTGAACGCGCCATGTTCGTCACGGTGGGTGACGATGTTCTGCGCCAGTGTGGCATTGAGGCCCGAAATACGCGCCAACAGCGCCACCGAAGCGGTGTTCACGTCCACGCCCACGGCGTTCACGCAATCCTCCACCACGGCGTCCAGGCCACGAGCCAGTTTCAACTGGGAAACGTCGTGCTGGTACTGGCCGACACCGATGGATTTCGGATCGATCTTCACCAACTCCGCCAGCGGATCCTGCAGGCGTCGGGCGATGGACACCGCGCCACGGATCGAGACGTCCAGGTCCGGGAATTCCTTGGAGGCCAGTTCCGACGCCGAATAAACCGAAGCGCCGGCCTCGGAGACCATGACTTTGGTCATCTTCATGGCTGGGTATTTCTTGATCAGCTCGGCGGCCAGTTTGTCGGTCTCGCGGCTGGCGGTGCCGTTGCCGATGGCGATCAGGTCCACCGAATGCTTGGCGCACAGGGCGGCGAGCACGGCGAGGGTCTGGTCCCATTTGTTGTGTGGCACGTGCGGGTAAACCGTCGCGTGGTCCAGCAGTTTGCCGGTGGAGTCCACCACCGCCACCTTGCAACCGGTACGCAGGCCCGGGTCCAGGCCGAGGGTGGCACGTGGGCCGGCCGGAGCGGCTAGCAGCAGGTCGTGCAGGTTGTGGGCGAAGACGTTGATCGCCTCGGTCTCGGCGTTGTCGCGCAACTCGCCCAGCAGGTCGGTTTCCAGGTGGGTGTAAAGCTTGACCTTCCAGGTCCAGCGCACCACCTCGGCCAGCCATTTGTCGGCGGCGCGGTTCTGGTTCTGGATGCCGAATTGCTGGCCGATCATGCCTTCACATGGGTGCATGGTGCCGGGCAGTTCTTCTCCGACCTTCAGTGCGGAACTGAGAATGCCTTCGTTGCGGCCCCGGAAAATCGCCAGTGCACGGTGTGATGGCATGCTCTTGAGCGGTTCGTCGTGTTCGAAGTAGTCGCGGAACTTCGCGCCTTCCTCTTCCTTGCCGGCGATCACCCGGGCGCTGAGGATAGCTTCCTGTTTGAGGAAATTGCGCAGTTTTTCCAACAGGTTGGCGTCTTCGGCGAAACGCTCCATGAGGATGTACTTGGCGCCTTCCAGCGCCGCTTTTACGTCCGCCACGCCTTTTTCGGCATCGACGAAGCGCGCAGCTTCGGTTTCCGGGGTCAGGCTCGGGTCGTTGAACAGGCCGTCGGCCAACTCGCCGAGTCCGGCCTCCAGGGCGATCTGGCCCTTGGTGCGGCGTTTTTGCTTGTAGGGCAGGTACAAGTCTTCGAGGCGGGTCTTGGTGTCGGCCAGCTTGATGTCGCGCTCAAGTTGCGGAGTCAGCTTGCCCTGCTCCTGGATGCTGGCCAGGATGCTGATACGCCGTTCGTCGAGTTCTCGCAGGTAGCGCAAGCGCTCTTCCAGATGCCGCAATTGGGTGTCATCGAGGCTGCCGGTCACTTCTTTCCGGTAACGGGCGATGAAAGGCACCGTGGAGCCTTCATCGAGTAGCGCGACGGCCGCTTCGACCTGTTGTGGGCGTACACCGAGTTCCTCGGCGATGCGGCTGTTGATGCTGTCCATAAAACCACCTGACAAATTGTGAAATCAGGCTCGCCACCGCAGAAGCCGGGCTCGGCGAGACTGGTTGAGCGGCCTGGCATGCGCCGCTGCCTGGGTCAAAAGGCTGCCTGTTGACCCGCGAAATTCAAAAAGTGCTGCCTGGCCAAGGAGAAAAGATGGCACTCCGGGGGTCACGATCCGACATTCCCAGGCACAAAAGGCCGCGCATTATAACCAGCGTTGCGCCTTGAGGGGGGGACATGGTCTGTAGGCTCGATACCCGGATTGGTGGAGATAGAGGAAAAATCTGCTAACAATGCACACGGTGCGTATAACGGCAGCTAGGCCATAATGCGCGCCGAGATCAAAGGAGCTTCCTATGAGCAGCACTGCACAAACTGCTGAAGGCGAAAAAATTCTTATCGTTGACGACGATCCGGGGCTGAGCAGCCTGCTGGAACGTTTTTTCGTCAGCAAGGGCTACCGCGCCCGCACCGTACCGAACACCGAGCAGATGGATCGACTGCTGGCCCGTGAAGTTTTCAACCTGGTGGTGCTCGACCTGATGCTGCCCGGTGAAGACGGCCTGACAGCCTGCCGCCGCCTGCGTGGCGCCAACAACCAGATCCCGATCATCATGCTCACCGCCAAGGGCGACGAGCTGAGCCGTATCAAGGGCCTTGAACTGGGCGCCGACGATTACCTGGCCAAGCCGTTCAACCCCGACGAGCTGATGGCCCGCGTCAAGGCGGTGCTGCGTCGCCAGTCGGCGCCGGTACCTGGCGCGCCGGGCAGCGAAGACGAAAGCGTGACCTTCGGCGACTATGAGTTGTCCCTGGCCACTCGTGAGCTCAAGCGCGGCGATGAGGTGCACATGCTCACCACGGGTGAGTTCGCCGTGCTCAAGGCCCTTGTGATGAACGCCCGCCAGCCGCTGACCCGCGACAAGCTGATGAACCTGGCCCGTGGTCGTGAATGGGATGCGCTGGAGCGCTCCATCGACGTGCAGATTTCCCGCCTGCGCCGGATGATCGAGCCAGATCCTTCCAAGCCGCGGTATATCCAGACGGTCTGGGGCGTGGGCTACGTGTTCGTGCCGGATGGCGCCGCCAGCAAGTGATCGGCGATTTGTAGGAGCGGGTGGCCTGGAGGGTTGAAATGTCTTCTTCCAGGCGACTCGCGGTCTGTCATGTGCGAGCATCGCTCGCTCCTGCAAGTGTGTAGCGGTTATTCATGAAAACCCCCGTTTGGTTCCCCCAGAGCTTCTTCTCCCGCACCCTCTGGCTGGTGCTGATCGTCGTGCTCTTCTCCAAGGCACTGACGCTGGTGTACCTGCTGATGAACGAAGACGTGCTCGTGGACCGGCAGTACAGCCACGGCGTGGCCCTGACCCTGCGGGCTTATTGGGCGGCGGATGAAACCAACCGAGCGAAAATAGCCGAGGCGGCGACGCTGATCCGCGTCGTCGGCGCCGGTGTGCCGGAGGGTGAGCAGCACTGGCCCTACAGCGAAATCTATCAACGCCAGATGCAGGCCGAACTGGGCGCCGATACCGAGGTGCGATTGCGCATGCACTCGCCGCCGGCGCTTTGGGTGCGGGCTCCGAGCCTGGGGGATGGCTGGCTGAAAGTGCCGCTGTACCCGCATCCGCTGCGCGGCCAGAAAATCTGGAATGTGCTTGGCTGGTTCCTGGCCATCGGCCTGTTGTCGACGGCATCGGCCTGGATCTTCGTCAGCCAGCTCAACCAACCGTTGAAACGCCTGGTCTACGCGGCCCGCCAACTGGGCCAGGGCCGCAGCGTACGGCTGCCCATCAGCGATACACCCAGCGAGATGACCGAGGTCTATCGCGCCTTCAACCAGATGGCCGAGGACGTCGAGCAAGCCGGGCGGGAACGTGAACTGATGCTCGCTGGCGTATCCCATGACCTGCGCACTCCGCTGACCCGGCTACGGTTGTCGCTGGAGTTGATGGGCGAGCACACCGACCTGACCGACGAGATGGTTCGCGACATCGAGGACATGGACGCGATTCTCGACCAGTTCCTGGCCTTCATTCGCGACGGTCGTGACGAGTCGGTGGAAGAGGTGGATCTCAGTGAGTTGGTGCGGGAAGTGGCCGCGCCCTATAACCAGAACGATGAGAAAGTGCACCTGCGCCTGGAACCGATCCAGCCGTTCCCGTTGCGCCGTGTGTCGATGAAGCGTTTGCTGAACAACCTGATCGGCAACGCCCTGAACCATGCTGGCACCGGCGTTGAAGTGGCGGCCTATGTCTCCGGTGACACCAGCGCGCCTTACGTGGTGTTGAGTGTCATGGACCGTGGTGCTGGTATCGATCCCTCGGAGCTGGAAGCCATCTTCAACCCCTTCACTCGCGGCGACCGCGCCCGGGGCGGCAAGGGCACGGGGTTGGGCCTGGCCATCGTCAAGCGCATCGCCTCGATGCACGGCGGCAATGTCGAACTGCGCAACCGCGTTGGCGGCGGGCTGGAAGCGCGGGTGCGCTTGCCGTTGGGGTTGATGCTGCCGCGGGATGCGGTGTAGCCATCCCAGTCTGGCTGAGACCCGTGGAAGAGCCTGTGGGAGCGAGCCTGCTCGCGATGGCGGTATATCAGTCACATCGATGCTGACGGACCCACCGCTATCGCGAGCAGGCTCGCTCCCACAGTTGTTGTTCTGACTTAGCCTTTACCCTTGGTCCGGGTCATGTTCGGCCCGCCATTCTTTTCCAGGTGCTCGATGATGATCCCCGCCACGTTCTTGCTCGTGGTGGTCTCGATGCCTTCCAGGCCCGGCGAGGAGTTGACCTCCATCACCAGCGGTCCGTGGTTGGAACGCAGGATATCCACGCCTGCCACCGCCAGGCCCATGACTTTTGCCGCGCGCAGGGCGGTCATGCGCTCTTCCGGGGTGATCTTGATCAAGCTGGCACTGCCACCGCGATGCAGGTTGGAGCGGAACTCACCGGGCTTGGCCTGGCGTTTCATCGAGGCAATGACTTTGTCGCCGACCACGAAACAGCGGATGTCCGCGCCACCGGCTTCCTTGATGTACTCCTGGACCATGATGTTTTGCTTCAGGCCCATGAACGCTTCGATCACCGACTCCGCCGCCGTTGCGGTTTCACACAGGACCACGCCAATGCCCTGGGTGCCTTCCAGCACCTTGATCACCAGCGGTGCGCCGTTGACCATCGCAATCAGGTCGGGGATGTCGTCGGGAGAGTGGGCAAAACCGGTGACCGGCAGGCCGATCCCGCGCCGTGACAGCAACTGCAGCGAGCGCAGCTTGTCCCGGGAGCGGGCGATGGCCACCGACTCGTTGAGGGGAAACACGCCCATCATTTCGAACTGGCGCAACACCGCGCAGCCATAGAACGTTACCGATGCGCCGATGCGCGGGATCACCGCATCGAACCCTTCCAGCGGCTTGCCACGGTAATGGATCTGCGGCTTGTGGCTGGCAATGTTCATGTAGGCGCGCAGGGTATCGATCACCACCATTTCATGGCCTCGTTCGGTTCCGGCTTCAACCAGTCGACGAGTGGAATACAGACGCGGATTACGCGACAGCACAGCGATCTTCATGCAACACCTGTGGCAGAGGTAGTGGACACCGGGAATGCCGGCTTGTCTTGAACGTATTTGGTACCCGGATTGACCACCAGTTGGCCGTCGATCAAGGCTTTGGAACCCAGTAACAGGCGATATCGCATGGATTTTCGGCAGGCAAGGGTGAATTCGACTCGCCAGATCCGGTCACCCAGCGCCAACGTGGTGCTGATCACGTAGCGGACCTGAGCGTGGCCGTTGGAACTCTTTATGGTCTTGCGGGCCACCAGCGGAGCTTCGCAGCGACGATGGCGCAACTGCACCACGGTGCCGAGGTGCGCAGTGAAGCGAACCCACTTTTCGCCATCGCGCTCGAACGGCTCGATGTCGGTGGCATGCAGGCTGGAAGTGCTGGCACCGGTGTCGATTTTTGCCCGCAGGCCCACGACTCCCAGATCCGGGAGCGCCACCCACTCGCGCAGACCGACAACGGTCAAATGGTCAAAAGTCTTCAATAAAAAAACCTGCGATCAGTACATCGGATCGTGGACTCCGCGAATCGCGGTATTCACGCAGAATAATCACAAAATGGCGACAGTTATCTACGCACTTGTTTGTGCTTGTAACCGATTCCGCCCCGAGGGATGCGTATGGCGTCGGTTTTGGCGGGCATTCTATCTGTCGCGTCGGATTCGTGCGCCCGACAAAAACGGTAGTACAGTTCGGGCTATTGGCAGAAAGAGGAATGGCAGTGGCACAAAAAAACGCAGAGGACGACAAGGTCCGTCTCGATAAATGGTTGTGGGCGGCGCGCTTCTACAAGACGCGGGCCCTGGCCAAGACCGCCATCGAAAGCGGCAAGGTTCATCACCGGGGAGAGCGTTGCAAGCCGGGCAAGGAACCACGTATCGGCGACGAATTTGTCATCCGCACCGGGTTCGATGAAAAGACCGTGGTGGTCGAGGCCCTGTCGATCGTGCGTCGCGGCGCACCTGAGGCACAGGCCCTGTATCGCGAAACCGAAGCCAGCATCGCCAAGCGCGAAGCCGCCGCCGCGCAACGCAAGGCCGGCGCCCTGGGCGTCAGCACCGATGGCAAACCGAGCAAGAAGCAGCGCCGGGACCTGTTCAAGTTTCATGGCAGCAATAGCGAATAAAGCACTGGCCATTTGAGGTCAGAGTACCCGTGGCGAGGGAGCTTGCTCCCGCTCGGTTGCGCAGCGACCGTAAGATTTTGGGGCCGCTGCGCAGCCCAGCGGGAGCAAGCTCCCTCGCCACAGTGTGTCAGGCCCACACTTCAGATGAGTTGGCAGCGCCTTCCCGTCAGGCCAGCCCAAGCCTTGCTTGGAACCCACCCCGAATGCCCATAAAATGCCCGCTATCATTTGTCATCACCGCAGATACCAGACCCTATGACTGATTTACCGGATACCGACTACACCCAACGTTTCATCTTCGATGACAGCGACGCCCGTGGCGAGCTGGTGGCGTTGGAGCGTAGCTACGCCGAAGTCCTCGCAAAGCACCCCTATCCGGAGCCGGTCGCGCAACTGCTCGGCGAGCTGATGGCGGCTGCGGCGCTGCTGGTGGGCACCTTGAAGTTCGATGGCTTGCTGATTCTCCAGGCACGTTCCGAAGGGCCGGTCCCGCTGCTGATGATCGAATGTTCCAGCGAACGTGAGATCCGTGGCCTGGCCCGTTACCACGCCGAGCAGATCGCGCCCGACGCGACCCTGGCCGACATGATGCCCAATGGCGTACTGGCCCTGACGGTCGACCCGACCCATGGCAAGCGTTACCAGGGCATCGTCGATCTCGACGGCGCGACCCTGGCTGAATGTTTCACCAACTACTTCGTCATGTCCCAGCAGACCAATACCCGCTTCTGGCTCTACGCCGACGGGCGGCGCGCTCGCGGTTTGCTGCTGCAACAACTACCCGCCGATCGCCTGCGCGACCCGGAAGAACGTGACGCCAGTTGGCAGCACATTACCGCTCTGGCCAGCACCCTGAGCGCCGATGAGCTGCTGGGCCTGGACAACGAAACCGTGCTGCATCGCCTCTATCACGAGGAGCAGGTACGCCTGTTCGACGGCCAGCCGTTGCGCTTCGAATGCAGCTGCTCCCGTGAACGTTCCGGCAATGCGCTGGTCAGTCTGGGTCTGGAAGATGCGCAGCAACTGGTGATCGAGCATGGCGGCGCCATCGAGATCGATTGCCAGTTTTGCAACGAGCGCTACCTGTTCGACGCGGCGGACATCGCTCAATTGTTCGCCGGTGCGGGTGTCGACACACCGTCAGATACTCGTCACTAAAACGGTTCAGCGCAGGTAAATCTCCTGGCAAACGCCGGATTTACGCCGTACTGACCGGAGGGCCCTACTTTTTTTGGGCTTTTCTGGCATAATCCGGCCCACTTTTTTCGGGTAGTAGTGCGCGACTTCCTACTACAAAACGTTTGGAGCACTCGGCCACGGGCCGACGGGGAATCTCATGACGCAAGCCAATAACGCCGTGTACACCGATCTGAGTGTCGATGATCTGGTCAAAGAAGCCCTGAATCGCGGTGAAGGCGAGCTTGCCGATACTGGCGCTCTGGTTGTTCGTACCGGTCATCGTACCGGTCGCTCGCCAGTCGACCGTTTCATCGTAGAAGAGCCAACCACCCAGGACGCCATCGCCTGGGGCCCGATCAACCGCAAGTTCCCGGCCGACAAGTTCGATGCCCTGTGGAACCGCGTCGAAGCCTACCTGGGCGAGCGCGAGCGTTTCGTCTCCCACGTGCATGTAGGTTCCGATCCTGCGCACTACCTGCCGGTCAAGATGACCACCGAAACCGCCTGGCACAACCTGTTCGGCCGTTGCCTGTTCATCAACCCCGAGCAGTACAACGCCGGTGGCAAGGACGAGTGGCAGATCCTCAACGCACCGAACTTCGTTTGCGAGCCTGAGCGCGACGGCACCAACTCCGACGGCACCGTGATCATCAACTTCGCGGCCAAGAAAGTGCTGATCGCCGGCATGCGCTACGCCGGTGAAATGAAAAAAGCCCTGTTCTCCGTGCAGAACTTCCTGCTGCCGGCTGTTGACGTGCTGCCGATGCACTGCGCCGCCAACATGGGCGAAGAGGGTGATGTGACCCTGTTCTTCGGCCTGTCGGGCACTGGCAAGACCACTCTGTCCGCCGATGAAAGCCGTTACCTGATCGGTGACGATGAACACGGTTGGGGCGTGGGCGTGGTCTTCAACATCGAAGGCGGCTGCTATGCCAAGTGCATCGACCTGTCCGAGAAAAACGAGCCGGTGATCTGGAAGGCCATCCAGCACGGCGCCGTACTGGAAAACGTCGTCCTGGACCCGGTCACCAAGAAAGCCGACTACGCCGACGACAGCCTGACCCAGAACAGCCGCGCTGCTTACCCACGTGAGCTGATCGAAAAACGTGCGCCGAAAAACCTCGGTGGCGAGCCAAACGCCGTGATCTTCCTGACCTGCGACCTGACCGGCGTACTGCCGCCTGTGTCGATCCTCAGCGAAGAACAAGCCGCCTACCACTTCCTGTCCGGCTACACCGCACTGGTGGGCTCGACCGAAATGGGCTCGGGCAGCGGCATCAAGTCGACTTTCTCCACCTGCTTCGGCGCTCCGTTCTTCCCGCGTCCAGCGGGTGAGTACGCTGAGCTGCTGATCAAGCGCATCCGTGGTTTCGGCTCCAAGGTCTACCTGGTCAACACTGGCTGGACCGGCGGCGGCTACGGTGTCGGCAAGCGCTTCAACATCCCGACCACCCGTGCGGTGATCGCGGCGATCCAGAGCGGCGCGCTGATCGGTGTTGAAACCGAACACCTGGACATCATCAACCTGGACGTGCCGCTGGCTGTACCGGGCGTCGAGACTGGCCTGTTGAACCCGCGCAACACCTGGGCCGACAAAGCTGCCTACGACGAAGCGGCCAAGGCATTGGCCGGCCTGTTCATCGAGAACTTCAAGAAGTTCGACGTGAGCGACGCGATCAAGGCGGCAGGTCCGCAGTTGTAAGGTTTGGTTGGTGAATGAAAAACCGCCCTTCATGGGCGGTTTTTTTATGGCCGGCTATTTACTCGTACATGGTATGGAAGCTGCCATTATTCCTGCTGAAATCGGGCCAAGCAGTGCCACTTGAGACCGCCCGGTTAGCTAGGCTGCTTCCACTTCCCGCGTATCCCATCGTTGTGCCTTGATCGCCTTGTAAAGCATGCCGATGGTTAACGGTATCTTGTTGCCACGGCCCTTGGCCCTGCGCTTTTGAAACACATCAAACCCTTCAGGCTGAAAATAGCGGTACGCGTCGTAATCGATCAGCTCGAGGGCGAACCGCTCCTCCAGCGCCTCCATCAAATGACGGGCGTCCGCGCCATCGCAACCCAAGTCGAGATTGATCGCAGTTTCCAGGCGAATCGTCTTGCGTTCAGGCAGGCCGATTTCTTCGTGAAGCAACTCCATGAGCTGGCGCATGGTGTGATCGTCGGGGAAGTCTGGGGCGAGGTGCATGGCGAAGTTTCCGGAGGGGTTGGCGCGCGTCTGTACAGAGGGAAAGTTTAGGGGGAAATCGCTGCGCATTGGAAAAGAAGAAAGATCTCACAGCAGTCTCGGAACCGTCTGCTGAGTAATCCTTTGGTCGCCCGGTAAGGTTCGCCACGCCCTTTCAATGGGGTAATGGCTACCGAGCAAGGACGAAGCATGACGAAAGGAAAGGGCAGTGTTCCGCAGGTCTGGGAGCATTACGGTGGCGATCGGGGCTACAGGATCCTGCGGGACATGACGCCCAGCGAACTGGCGAAAAGAGGCGCCGATCAGCAGGCCTATGAGGACATGCTCGCCAGGCAAGCGGCGTACATGAGCAAGCGTCTGGCCCAGGTGCGCGAAGAGCAACCCTTCGACATGAAGGGCTGCGTATTTGCAAAGTCCTGCAAGCTGCCTGATTCCGTTATCGACTACCACAACCCGACCGGTTACATCCCGACTGAAGCCCTGAGGGACTACGGCCAGTTTACCTTGTTGGGTGGACGTCAAGCCGATGAGTCAGGGCGCATTCAGCTTAAGAGCATCAGCGGGTCGTTACCGGCAAGCTTTGGCACGTTTGCCTTGGGTCGGACGCCGCCGGTTTCCCTTGGTATGGCGGCCGGGGCTGCTGGCGCGGTCACCGCTCCTGTGGCGGCGGGTGTGCTGATCGGCCTGGTGGGGTTGCTGATGCCCACGAACCTGGGTGACGGTTCGTTGTACACCGAAGAGCAACTGCGCTCCCTGGAGCAGGCACGTACGCGGGTGCGGTTGCATATCGAAACCCAGACCGATGGCACGCTCAAGGGGTACGGCTACAACACCCAGGCGCGACGTGACTGGGAAATGATTCCGGTGGTGACGTTCCAGGTTCGCGGCGAGCAGCAAGTGGCGGACTTTGGCGATGGGGTCGAGTTGATCTGGACGCCGGCGGTCGATGCATCCGCGACGTTGGGCATCCCGGCGCTGGAGGCCGCGCCACAGGCGCCGCACATCTGGATTTTTCCGCCAACGCCTGCGGCGGACAGCATCATCGTCAACCCGATCTATCCACCGGAGTACAAGGATTTCATTCTTGTGTTTCCGGCGGATTCTGGGGTTTCGCCGTTGTATGTTGTTTTCAACATTCGGCGCAAAGGCCTGCCCGAGGCGGGGCATGATTATCATAGGGCACCGAAGACAGAGGAAATTACTGGCTTTTCTGACTTAAAGATCGCCAAACAAAAGACGCCGCGCCAGGGCGGCGGTGGCTTTCGAGAGCGCTGGATCGATAAAAAAGGGAGAACTATTTACGAGTGGGATTTCATGCACGGCGAGCTAGAGGCATACCGTGCAAGCGATGGGAGCCATCTAGGTTCTTATGATCATTTAACGGGCGAGCAAATTGATCCCCCTAAACGAAATCGTAATATAAAAAAATATTTGTGAGGAGCGTATGGGATTAAAACTGAAGTTGAGTTGGTATGACAAAAAAACTGAGCTCGGAGAGGGGCGTGAGTACTCGAAAGATTTTGGCGACGACCCTTGGGTGCTTGATGCTCTTGGGGTTCCTGTAGAGGACAATATTAATGTGGGTGGTTTTAACGTAAATGATGAGTGGGCTGGGATACTACAGCCACATTTCGAACATGCTTTGGATTTGTCGATGTATGACTACCAAGTATCTTTTGATTATCGGGATGTCTGGTGACCACCAGACTCTCCTCTCTCAACGCAACGATGAATGCTCTCCCGTTGCTTCTGCAACTTCTTCCGACCACGTTGCAAAGACTCAGTCAACCATTGGCCCAGGAACGCGCCGCGAAGCCGCCTCAAGGTCCATCAGCCCTCTGCCATAGGCTTCGCTATTGGCGTAGATACCCGTGCGATTGGTTGTCGCCAGCAGGTGTTCGCGCACTTGTTGTGGGCCGAGTTGTGGATAAAGGCTTTGCAGGGCGGCCAGTGCGCCACTGACCAGGGCGGCGGCAGGGGAGGTGCCGGCGGTTTGCATGTAGCGCCCATCTTTGCCTACCGTCAGCAGACCTGCCTGTGCGCCCGCATCGCCACCGGGTACCGCGATGCACCAGGCTGCCGCGACGCCGCAATAGTTGGATTTTGCGTTAATGGCGCTGCCGTCGTTTTTCAACGCCACCACCGCGATCCAGCCTTTTTCCAGTTCCGGCAAGGCGACCGGCAGTCCTGGCTCGGCCAGGGGCTCGCGTTTGAGCTCGTTACCGGTGGGAAAGACAAACACGGCGCCGTCCGCGACCAGCTTTCGAGCAACGGCCAGGGCGTCGGGCATTACCTGGTTGTAGCGCGCTTCGTTTATTTCGGTGGCGGGAATCGCGTTGGCCCATGAGTTGTTGAACAGCCGGGCACCCTTGTCGAAGCCGCTTTGCCAGGATTGGGCAATTTCGCTGTCGAAGAAGAACGGCTCGTTGTCATCGCCAAAGCGAAAGGGGATCAGTCGGGCATTGAACGCGATGCCATGCATGCCCTGGTGGTCCTTGTTGGCGGCGAGTATGCCGGCCATTTGCGTACCATGGCCGACACGGTCAATCGTACCTGGACGGTTTTCGACGTAATCGAACCCGGGATCACTCAGCCTGCCTTCGAATTCCTCCAGGCTGGCGTCGAGCCCCGAGTCGATCAGCGCCACGGTTACGTCCTGGCCCGTGCCGCCGCGTGCATACAAGGCCGAAGCCTTGACCACCGCCAAGCCTCTCTGTGCGTGATATTCCGGAGTTTCAAACACGGCCGGTTCCACGCCAGGTTGCCCTGGAGTTGCCAGGCAACCGGACAGAAGGAAGGCTGACGTTATCGCCAGGGCGCATAGCGCGAGAAATGGGTAGGGCATCGTTCATTCCTTGAACAAGTTTTGCACACCAGGCCTCCTGGCCTCGATGTAACGCCTGAATTGGACGCGTACCTTAACCCGCAAACTGAATGGGAACGAGATAGCAGAGAGCCCGGGGTTGTATCGCTTTGTGGCAAAGCCAAAGAACGCCGAGGCTGTATCATCCAGTATCGTTTTTGACCCCGACCTTTTCTCGACTCGCTGCGTTGGCCCGCTAGGCTTTGGGCATCGCAGCAGTCAAAGGAGCGACCGCGCATGCACAGCACCCTGGAACAGGTTTTCGGTTATCCACAGTTTCGTCCCGGCCAGGAGGCGGCCATCGGTGCCGTGCTTGCCGGTCGGTCGGCGGCGGCCATTTTCCCTACGGGCTCGGGCAAGTCCCTGTGCTATCAATTGCCGGCCCTGTTATTGCCGCACCTGACCGTGGTGGTCTCGCCGTTGCTGGCGCTGATGCAGGACCAACTGGCGTTCCTCAAGCGCCACGGTATCGCGGCGGCGAGTATCGATTCGGCCCAGGGCCGTGACGAAACCAGCGACGCCATGGCGCGGGCCCGTTCGGGTGGGTTGAAGATCCTGATGATTTCCGTGGAACGCCTGAAGAACGAGCGTTTTCGCAATTTCCTGCAGCAGGTGCCGATCTCGTTGCTGGTGGTGGACGAGGCTCACTGTATTTCGGAATGGGGGCATAACTTTCGACCTGACTACCTCAAGCTTCCCGATTACCAGCATCAGTTCAACATTCCCCAGGTATTGCTACTGACGGCCACCGCTACACCCAAGGTCATCGCCGACATGCAGGCGAAATTCGCCATTGCCGCCACTGATGTGGTGACGACCGGTTTCTACCGACCAAACCTCAATCTGTTGGTCGAGCCCGTGCGGGGTGCCGACAAGCGCGCGCGGCTGGTGCAATGGCTGGGCGAGCGTGCCGGGCAACCGAGCATTGTCTACGTCACCTTGCAGCGAACCGCCGAACAGATTGCCGAGCATCTGGGCCGGCACGGTATCGAGGCCGAGGCCTATCACGCCGGTTTGCCCCATGAACAACGCGAAGCCATCCAGCAGCGCTTCATGGGCGGGCGATCCAATTGTATCGTCGCGACCATCGCGTTTGGCATGGGCATCGACAAGAGCGATATCCGCAACGTCGTGCATTTCGACCTGCCCAAGTCCATCGAAAACTACAGCCAGGAGATCGGCCGTGCCGGGCGGGATGGGCAGCCTTCCGATTGCCTGGTGCTGGCCAATCGCGACAGTCTCAACGTGCTGGAGAATTTTGTGTATGGCGATACGCCGGAGCTCGCCGGCATTCGTTGCGTGCTCGACGAACTGAAGGTCGCCGCCCCCGATGGGCAATGGGAATTTTTGCTGGGACCACTGGCGGACCAGAGCAACATCCGGCAACTGCCGCTCAAGACGTTGTTGGTCCAGCTGGAGCTACGCCGGCTGATCGCGCCGCGCTATGCCTATTTCGCCGAGTACCGCTTCAAGTTCCTGGTTGAGCCGCATGAACTGCTGGAGCGCTTCGAAGGCGAGCGAAGGGACTTCGTCTCGGCCATCATCCAGACTTCCAGTCGCGCCCGGACCTGGGCCACGGTGAATTTCGACGGGATGTACCAGCAGTATCACGCTGAGCGTAATCGCGTGGTCAAGGCGCTGGATTATTTCCAGGAAAAGGGCTGGATCGAGCTGGAAAGCAAACAGATGACCGAGGTGTACAGCGTGCTGGAAGCGGACTTGGATGCGCAGGTCTTGAGCGCCGAGCTACATGCCTATTTCACCCGGCACGAGCACAGTGAAATCGCGCGGATCCACGCCATGCTCGAATTGTTCGCCACCGACCATTGCTTGGGTTATCGCCTGGCGCAGTATTTCGGCGACGACAATGCGCCACGCCAGTGCGGTCACTGTTCTGTGTGCCATGGTCATGTCGCGCGCCTGCCAGAGCCGCCTGCGTTGCCGGCGCTTGTGGATAAAAACTTCGAGGCGCTGTGTGGTGACTTTATCCACAAGCATGAGCAGCACAGCGGCAGTGTGCCGTCTGCCGAACGCCTCACCCGCTTCCTGTGTGGGATCAGTGTGCCGTTGTTCACTCGCTTGAAGGCGCGGACGATCCGCGGATATGCCGCACTGCAAGAGTATCCGTACGCGCAGGTTCGCCAATGGACTCAAGCGCACCTGTGAGCTGCATCCATCCGCTGAATGCCCTTCATCACACGAATAAATTTCAAAAATATTCGGCGGCTGACTAAGGTGAAGGCTGTCTTCGGATCGCCAATAAGAGAGCAAACATGAGCCAGACACCTTTCGATATTCAGCGTGCGGCGGTGGTCGGTGCAGGTACCATGGGCCGGGGCATCGTGATGTGCCTGGCCAACGCTGGCGTGGCAGTGCAGTGGGTCGACAACAATCCGCAGATGCTCGAGCAGGCACTGGTCGCCGTGGCCGAGACCTATGCCCATGGCGTGCGCCAGGGCCGTATCGACCAGGGCGAGGCCGACGCGCGGATCGCCCGGGTGACACGGGCGGATGATTACGCGGCGATCCGCAATGTGGACCTGGTGATCGAAGCCGTCTACGAAAACCTGGAACTCAAGCAGACCATCTTTCGCGAGCTGGACGGCTTGCTCAAGCCCGAGGCTATCCTGGCGAGCAACACGTCGGCGCTGGACATCGATGCCATCGCCGCTGTCACTCGCCGGCCAACCCAGGTCCTGGGCCTGCATTTCTTCAGCCCGGCGCACATCATGAAGTTGCTGGAAATCGTTCGCGGCGAAAAAACCTCCATCGCGGTACTGGATGCGGCGCTGGTGCTGGGCAAGCGCATGGGCAAGGTCAGCGTCGTCTCGGGCAATTGCCATGGGTTCATCGGCAACCGAATGCTTCATCCTTATGTGCTGGAGGCGCGCAAGATGCTGCTGGAGGGGGCGTTTCCCCATCAGGTGGATGCTGCGTTGCAAGGCTTTGGCTTCGCCATGGGGCCGTTCCGTATGTACGACGTCGTTGGCATCGATCTGGAATGGCGTGCCCGTGAACTGGCGGGCAAGGGCCAGGACGCACCCGAGGTGCAGGTGGACAACCGGTTGTGCGAGCTGGGACGGTTCGGCCAGAAAAGCGGCAATGGGTACTATCACTACGAGCCGGGAAGTCGACAGGCCGAGCATGATGTCGAGGTTGATGCGCTGGTGCTACGGGTCAGTGACGCGCTGGGTTTCCAGCGTCGCGTGATCGGCCCGGAGGAAATCCTTGAGCGTTGCTTGCTGGCGTTGGTCAACGAAGGGGCGAAGATCCTCCAGGAAGGCATTGCCGAGTCAGCCCACGATATCGACCTGGTCTACCTCAATGGCTACGGCTTCCCTGTGGACAAGGGCGGACCGATGGCCTGGGCCGACGGGCAGGGGCTGGAGGATATCCACGCACGCCTGCTGGAGCTCGAAACGAAGCAGGGTGACCAATGGAAGCCCGCGCGCCTGATCGGCGAGCTGGCAGCGCAGGGCAAGGGTTTCGCGCAGGCCTGAGGCCATGTCACGTCAAGATCATTGAACAATCGTAAAGGACACCTGATGCCGCAACGCAACGAATACCCCCACTTGCAACCCATCACCACGCGCTGGCACGACAACGATGTGTACGGTCACGTCAATAACGTCACCTACTACAGCTTCTTCGATAGCGCAGTGAATACTTACCTGATCGAAGTCGGCGGCCTGGATATCCATGACGGAGAGGTAGTGGGGTTCGTGGTGAGTTCGGCCTGTGACTACTTTGCTTCGATCGCCTTTCCAGACCGGATTGAAATCGGCCTGCGGGTCGGGAAACTGGGCAGCAGTTCGGTGCAGTACGAACTGGCGGTGTTCAAGCTGGGCGAGGAGGAGGCCTGTGCGGCGGGGCGTTTTGTTCACGTATTCGTGGATCGGGCGTCGAATCGACCGGTGGCGATTCCGGATCGGCTACGTGGGGCTTTGGAACGGTTGGTGGTCTGAAACAAAAAATCGCAGCTTCCGGTCAGGCTCTTGGAAGAGTTGCCGAAGGCTGCGATCTTTTACCAACTGGGTTTAAAGCCAGCGGTCAGTCATCGTGATAGCGATGCTTATGCTTGTGCTTGCGATGCCCATAGGCATGGCCGCGACCCGGATGGCCGTCGCGATAGTAGCGACGATCACCACGGCGACCTTCATAACGATCATCGTCGTCGTCCTTGCCCATGTAGTTACCCAGCGCGCCACCGGCACCGCCGCCCGCTGCTGCACCGATCAGGCTGCCGGTGCTGCCGCCGACACTACGGCCAACCACGTTGCCGCCGGCTGCGCCCAGCGCGCCGCCGATGGCCGCTTCGCCGCGGCTATGTTTGTCTGCACCGACCGCACTGCCGCCCGCGCCGCCCAGCGCCGCGCCGATAGTGGAACCGGTGTTGCCGCCCAGGGACTGGCCGACGACCGAACCCAAAACCCCGCCCAATGCGCCGCCCACACCTGCTTCGGCAGTACCACCGGCAGAAGCGACGCCACTGGCCAGGCTAAGGGACAACAAGAGAATGGAGGAGAACTTCATAGAGGAGCCTCAAAGGGATGACGGCGCGATCCTGAGGCTCGCTTCGCTTGCTTACAATAGAAATCCGACGAGTAGCACGACTTGTGCACAATTCTCTAAGTTATTGTTTTTAGGTGGGAACTTAAGGCGAATTGGTCGGTCTGTAGCTACTTCGGACAGGCCGTTTTCTATGGAAAACGGCCTTTTTTGTGGGCGCTGGAAAGTACTTTGTGGCGAGGGGATTTATCCCCGTTGGGCGTGATGCGGGGATAAATCCCCTCGCCACAGGTCCGCATGATCCAAGCAGGGTCGTGTCAGGCCGACTTGGCCAGGATCAACCCATTCTCGCTCGCCGCTTCCAGGCGAATCGCGACGAATTTCGACGTTGGGGTGTGGCTGCCGTCGCCGGTGCTTTCCAGTGGCACCAGCGGGTTCACTTCCGGGTAATAGGCCGCAGCCTGCCCGGCAGGAATGTCGAACGCCAGCAGGGTAAAGCCCTTGACCCGACGCTCGCGGCCATCATCCCAGAGCGAGACGATGTCGGCTTTCTGTCCCGGCTTGAAGCCCAGGCGAATGATGTCCGCTTCGTTGGCGAACAATACGTCACGCTGGCCCTTTACGCCGCGATAGCGGTCATCCAGGCCATAGATGGTGGTGTTGTACTGATCGTGGGAGCGCATGGACTGCATGATCAGGTCGGGCAACTGGCCGGTGGCGCGGGTGCGTTCATGCACAAGGTCGGTCGGCAACAGGTTGGGCTTGAAGTTGGCGCGGCCCGACGGGGTGTTCCAGCGCCGCGAACCGGCGCTGTTGCCCAGATAGAATCCACCGGGGTTCTTCAGTTTTTCGTTGAAGTCCTTGAAGCCGGGCACAGTGTCGGCGATCAGGTCGCGGATGCGACTGTAGTCGGCCACCAGCCAGTTCCAGTCCACCGGGCGGCTGCCCAGCGTGGCGGCGGCGATGCCGGCGATGATCCACGGTTCGGAGCGCATCTGGCTCGACAGCGGCTGCAACTGGCCATTGGAGGCATGCACCATGCTGAAGGAGTCTTCCACGGTCACCGCTTGCGCGCCTTCAGCTTGCAGGTCGATGTCGGTGCGGCCCAGGCACGGCAGGATCAGCGCTTCCTTGCCGTGGGCCAGATGACTGCGATTGAGCTTGGTGCTGATCTGCACTGTCAGGTCGCAATTGGCCAAGGCCTGGAACGTTCGATGGCTGTCTGGCGTGGCTTGGGCGAAGTTGCCGCCCAGGGCGATGAACACCTTCGCCTGGCCGTCGGCCATGGCATGGATTGCCTCGACCACGTTATGACCGTTCTCGCGTGGCACCTTGAACTGGAAGCGTCGCTCCAGCGCATCGAGGAACACCGCTGGCGGGCGCTCGTTGATGCCCATGGTCCGGTCGCCCTGAACGTTGCTGTGGCCGCGTACCGGACACAGGCCTGCGCCTGGTCGGCCGATGTTGCCGCGCAGCATCATCACGTTGGCGATTTCCTGGATGGTCGCCACCGAATGGCGATGCTGGGTGATGCCCATCGCCCAGCACATGATCACGTTCTCGCTTTTGGCGTACATGCGCGCCGCTTGCTCGATTTCGATCAGGGGCAGCCCCGATTGCTCAACGATTTGCTCCCAGGAGGTGTCGTCGACAACGGCCAGGTAATCCAGCACGTTGGTGCTGTGTTCGTTAAGGAATGCGTGGTCGAACACCGCCGCAGCGCCGGTGTTCTGCGCCTCACGTTCCCATTGCAGCAGGAACTTCGCCATGCCGCGCAATATCGCCATGTCGCCGCCCAGTGCGGGGCGGAAGTACGCGGTGTTGGTGGGTTTATCGCCGTTGGTGAGCATCTCGAGCGGGTGCTGCGGGTGCTGGAAGCGCTCCAGGCCACGCTCCTTGAGCGGGTTGATGCACACCACCTGGGCACCGCGCTTGACCGCCTCGCGCAGCGGTTCGAGCATCCGGGGGTGATTGGTGCCGGGGTTCTGGCCCCAGACGAAAATCGCGTCGGCGTGCTCGAAGTCGTCGAAGGTTACCGTGCCCTTGCCCACGCCGACACTCTGGGCCAGCGCTACGCCGCTGGCCTCATGGCACATGTTCGAGCAGTCGGGGAAGTTGTTGGTGCCATAGGCCCGCACGAACAATTGATACAGGTAGGCCGCTTCGTTGCTGGCCCGGCCCGAAGTGTAGAACTCGGCCTGGTTAGGGCTGGAGAGCCCTTGCAGGTGCTTGCCGACCAGGGCGAACGCCGCTTCCCAACTGATGGGCTTGTAGCGGTCGGTTTCGGCGTCGTAACGCATTGGCTCGGTCAGGCGACCCTGGTACTCGAGCCAGTAGTCGCTCTGCTCCAGCAGCGAGGTCACGCTGTGCTTGGCGAAAAACGCACCATCGACGCGGCGCTTGGTGGCTTCCCAGTTCACCGCCTTGGCGCCGTTCTCGCAGAACTTGACCATGCCGCTTTCCGGTGAGTCGCCCCAGGCACAGCCTGGGCAGTCAAAACCGCCATTCTGGTTGGTCTTGAGCATCATGCGGATGTTTTTCAGCGCATTGTCGCTGGTCAACCAGGCCTGAGCGACACTGATCAGCGCACCCCAACCACCGGCGGGACCCTTATAGGGCTTGTAGCGCGGTACGGGTTTCTGGTCGGCTTGTTGATGATTGCTCACGCT
This sequence comes from Pseudomonas sp. St290, assembly GCF_018325805.1. Lineage (NCBI taxonomy): Bacteria > Pseudomonadati > Pseudomonadota > Gammaproteobacteria > Pseudomonadales > Pseudomonadaceae > Pseudomonas > Pseudomonas sp. St290. Next base: position 402,674 of record NZ_AP014703.1, read on the forward strand.
TGTTTCTCCATCGCAGGGCTGTAGACCCGCGGCGCACTTTTTTGCGGCAGGTGGATGAGGTTGAGGTTGTGTTGGCGGGCCCACTGCACCGCGAGGCCCGTGGGCGACGACAGGCTGACCAGGGTCTGGATGCCGGCACGCAGTACTTTCTGGATCAATTCGAGGCTGCAACGGCTGGTGACGATCGCCACGCCACCTGACACCGGGATCCGTTGCCGGACCAATGCCCCAATCAGCTTGTCGAGGGCGTTGTGCCGGCCAATGTCTTCGCGGCCCAGCAGCAATTCGCCCTGGGCATTCATGAACAACGCGGCGTGGACCGCGCCGCAGTACTGGCCCAGGGGCTGGAACTGGCCGATACGGTCACGCAGGCCTTCGAGCCATTGCGCCGGCGGCAGCGGCGCGCCGGGCAGCACCTTGAGGTTTGGCAATGCCTGCTCCACCGCTTCCACGCCGCACAGCCCGCAGCCACTGGTGCCCGCCAACTGCCGGCGTTGCTGCTTGAGGTTCCAGAAGGCGCGGTTGGCGATGGTCACCTGGGCATGGTGCGCGGCACCCGCGCCACTCAGTTGCAGGTCATAGATGTCCGATGCGTCTTCGATGATGCCGCTGCCGAGGCTGAAGCCGACGATGAAGTCTTCAAGGTCGGTGGGGGTGACCAGCATGACCGCCTGGCTGATGCCGTTATAGGCAATCGCCAGCGCCACTTCCTCGGCCAGCGCGGTGCTGTCCGATTGGGAGCGGTCCAGAGTGCAGTAGCGATAGCTCTGGCTGGCGACCGGCGCGGATGTTTCCATCGCAGGCGCTGGACTGACCGGAGGCTTGTCGTTCATAGGCATCACTGAGAGTAGGAATAGTGTTAAGACTAAATGCGGCAATCTGCCACGTCTAATCGCTATTACTGATCTCTCAATAGATGACGTCGATCAAGAAGTCGTTACTGATTTCTGATAGAGGGCAAAACACGCTTCGGCCAAGGCCGAGCGTGGGGCGGCGCGGCGCATGATCAGACCCAGCGGGACCAACGTCTGCGCGCTTTCGATGGGCTGGATGCGCAAGTCTTCGGTCAGGACGTTCAGGCCGCTGTCCAAGGGCATCACCGCACAACACAACCCGCCGTGCACAGCTTGTAACAATTGATGCACCGCGTCGGTTTGCAACAGCGGTTGTGGCATGAGGCCCCGGCTGTGGAAGTTATGGTCGATGGATTGGCGAAAATGCATGCCGCTGGTGAGCATGCCCAGGGGGAGTTCGATCAGCGCTTCCCAGCTAAGCGGTTGTTCGCCGAAAAAGAAAAAGCGCTGGTCATAGAGCAGGCCCATGCGGGTGTGGCTGAAGGGCAGGGCCTCGAAGCGTTCGTTGTCCAGGCGTTCCAGGTAGGAAATACCCAGGTCGATACGGTTGTTCGCCAGCTGTTCAAGGATGCGTTCGGAGCTCAGGGACGACAATTCGAAACGCAGGTTGGGGTGCTCGGCGTGCAAGCGCTGCATCATTGCCAGCGGGTCGAAGTCCGACAACGGCACCACGCCCAGGCGCAGCGTACCCACCAGGTTGCCACGGCAGGCCGCCGCTTCGGCCTGCAGCCCGTCATAGGCTGCCAGTACCGTGCGCGCCCAGGCCAGCACCCGTTCTCCCGGCGCGGTAAAGCCTTCAAAGCGTTGGCCGCGGTTGACCAGCGGCAGGTCGAGTTCCTCTTCAAGGCTGCGCAGGCGCATCGACAGGGTCGGCTGGGTGATGTGGCAGCGAGCGGCGGCCTGGCCGAAATGGCGGGTTTCGTCCAGCGCAATAAGAAATTTCAGCTGCTTGATGTCCATCTTCGCTCCAAGGCGCAGGAAGAGTCGGATTCTAGCGCTTGTGGGGGGTGGGGTCATTGGTCGGCTGGGAACCGGGTTCGGCTCGCCTGGTCTAGTCTTTGGCGTCTGGACACTTAAACCCAAGGAGCGTGTGCCATGAGTATCTTTAGCTTCGTGAAAGAAGCAGGTGAAAAGCTGATCGATCTGCTGACCCCTGGCAATGCCAATGCCAGCGAACAACTGAAACAGCACATTGAAAAGGTCGGCCTGGGCAATCCGAACGTTCAGGCGACGATCGAGGGCGACAAGGTCATCGTCACCGGTGAAGTCGCGAGCCAGGAAGAGAAAGAAAAGATCCTGCTAGCGGTGGGCAACATCGCCGGTGTCGGCAGTGTTGACGACCAGATCACGGTGACCGGTCCGGTGGCAAAAGCCGCGCGTTTCGTGACCGTGAAGAAGGGCGACACACTCAGTGCCATCTCCAAGGCCGAGTACGGCGACGCGAACAAGTACAACAAGATCTTCGAGGCCAACAAGCCGATGCTGTCGCACCCGGACAGGATCTATCCGGGGCAGGTGTTGCGTATCCCTGAATAACCGGGCCCCTGTGGCGAGGGAGCTTGCTCCCGCTGGGTTGCGAAGCGACCCCAATGCGTCTGCTGCGCAGCCGAGCGGGAGCAAGCTCCCTCGCCACACTGGTCCTGTCAGAGGCCGGCGATCAAATCCCGGTAATCCCCCAGCGCTTCGAACTCCCCCGTATCCTTCGGCCCCTTGCGGCTATCCGGCTCGCTGACGGCCAGCAAGTGCGCCACGCCGAAGTCCCGGGCGCTGCGCAATACTGGCAGGGTATCGTCGATGAACAGGCTGCGGGCCGGGTCGAAATTCAGGTCGGCTTGCAGCGCGTCCCAGAATTGCGGGTTTTCCTTGGGGAAGCCGTAGTCGTGGGAACTGATCAAGCGCTCGAAGTAGGGAGCCAGTTCGATGCGCTCCAGCTTCAGGGACAACGAATCGCGGTGGGCGTTGGTGATCATCACCACGCGCTTGCCGGCGCGCTGGATCGCCGCCAGGAAGGTATCGGCGTCCGGGCGCAAGGCAATCAGGTGCGCGGTTTCCAACTTCAGTTCGCGCACCGGCAGTTTCAGTTCGCTGCTCCAGAAGTCCAGGCAATACCATTGCAACTGGCCGGCATTGCGCTCGAACAATGGCTGCAGCTCCATCTCGGCCATCGCCCGGCTCACGCCATGCAACTCGGCGTAGCGCTGGGGCAGGTGTTCGAGCCAGAAATGGTTGTCGTAATGCAGGTCCAGCAGGGTGCCGTCCATGTCCAGCAGAACCGTATCGATCTCATGCCAGGGCAGCAAAGCCATAAAACTTCTCCAGCGGTAATCGGATATCCGACACAAACAATCAGAATAGGCCGGGTATAGTAGCCCGCTATCGCCCAGGGAGCCGTTTATGCGCCAGAAACCCACCATACTCGATCGCCGGATCGTCGCCACCAGCCGCCTGTTTTGCGTGGAGGAACTGAAATTGCGGTTTTCCAACGGTGTGGAGCGCACCTATGAACGTCTGGCGAGCAAGGGCGCGGGTTACGGCGCGGTGATGATCGTGGCGATGCTCGACGCCGACCACGCGGTGTTGGTGGAGGAGTATTGCGGGGGGACCGACGCCTATGAACTGTCCCTGCCCAAGGGCTTGATCGAGCCGGGTGAAGACGTATTGGCGGCGGCTGAGCGGGAACTCAAGGAAGAGGCCGGTTTCGGTGCGCGACAGTTGGAACACCTGACCGAGTTGTCGCTGTCTCCTGGTTACATGAGCCAGAAAATCCAGGTGGTGTTGGCAACTGACCTGTATGAAGAGCGGCTGGAGGGCGATGAGCCCGAGCCGATGCGTGTGGACAAGGTCAACCTGCATGAACTGTCGGCCCTGGCACAGAACCCGCAGTTCACGGAGGGCCGGGCCTTGGCGGCTTTGTACCTGGCCCGTGACCTGCTGGCCCAGCGTGGAGTGTTCCTGTCATGACTTACCCTCATCCGTTGATGGCGCCTGTGGTCGAGCTGGCACTCAAGGCCGGTGAGGCGATCCTGCCGTTCTGGCGCGCCAACGTGCAGGTCAACCACAAGGCCGATGAGTCGCCGGTGACCGCCGCAGACATGGCCGCTCATGATGTGATCGTGGCCGGGTTGTTGGCGCTGTCCCCGGATATTCCGATCCTCTCCGAAGAAGACGCCGATATTGCCCAAAGCGTGCGTGCCAGCTGGCAACGCTGGTGGCTGGTGGACCCGCTGGATGGAACCAAGGAATTCATTTCCGGCAGCGAGGAGTTCACCGTCAACATTGCGTTGGTGGAACAGGGGCGCGTGGTGTTCGGCGTGGTGTCGATGCCCACCAATGGGCGCTTTTACGTTGGCGGCGCAGGGCTGGGTGCATGGCGTGGCGATCGTGGCGGCGAGCCTTCGCCTATCGCGGTGCGTAATGTCCTGGCGCCGGGCGAGGCTTTCACTGTGGTCGCCAGTCGGCGACACACCAGCCCCGAGCAGGAGCGCCTGTTGGATGGCTTGAGTGGGAGCCTGGGTGAATTGCAACTGACCAGCATCGGCAGCTCATTGAAGTTCTGCCTGGTGGCCGAAGGCGCGGCGGATTGCTATCCACGGCTGGCGCCGACGTCCCAGTGGGACACTGCCGCGGCCCAGGGGGTATTGGAAGGAGCGGGTGGCGAGGTGTTGGACTTGAACGGCGAACCGTTCTGTTACCCACCGCGTGAGTCGCTGCTGAATGCGTCGTTCCTGGCATTGCCGGCGAAAGCGGCGTGGCGTGGGAAGTTGTTGGAGCTTGCTCGCTCCTGAGCCCGGCTCAATCCCTTGTGGCAGAGAGGATTGTGGGAGTAAAGCTTGCTCCCACACAGAAGTGCCACGCCACAGGGTCATGCGCCTGTTTCAGCGGTGCAACACGTACTGCCCCTCAAACTGCACCGCCACGTCCTCGCTGCCGCTGTTCATCACCTGCGTCTGCAAGGCCAGTCGCGCCCGTCCGTAACGCCGGTAGGTGGCGAGGAAGCGTTTCCAGAGCTTTTCCTCAGGCGCTTCGCAGACCACGGTCGCGTCGCGGGTCACTGGCAGTGGATAGCTGATCTGCCCTTCCTGGATCACGATATGCCCGTCTTCGATGCCTTCCTCGCGCAAGGCCAGGTGCAACCAACCCCAGCCGCCCAGCACCGCGCCGCAATACAGGCTGCCACCGAACATGGTGCTCTTGTGGTTGACGTTGGCCGCCAGCGGCAAGGACAGGCGCAGTTGCCGGGCCTGCCAATCAAGCACCTTGAGGCCCATGTCCCGGGTCAAGGGGATGTCGTGGTGCAGGATCGATTCCAGGTAACGGCTGTCGCGGTTCATTGCGGGGCCTCTTGCTTGAAAGGATGACGAGGAAAATTCAATCGGATTCATCGGGCGAGCCGTGGCTGCTGTCGCCAAAGGTCAGGCCGTGTTTGCGCAACTTGTCGTGCAGGGTCTTGCGTGGGATGCCGAGGGCTTCGGCCAGGCTGCGCACCGAGCTGTGGGGGCGGGCCAGTTCGGCGGCGATGAGGGTTTTCTCGAAATTTTCCACCTGCTCGCTCAGGCCGCCGCTGACCACCTCCACCGGTGCGCCGGGGCTGCCGTCCGGCGCGTTGTTGTCCAAGGCCAGTTCCAGACCCAGGGCAAAGCGCTCGGCGGCGTTTTGCAGTTCGCGCACATTGCCCGGCCAGCTGTGGCGCAACAGCAGTGCCCGTTGCGCCGGCAGCAATTCGTGGGGCGGCAGGCCATGGCGAGCACTGGCTTCGTCGGCGAAGTGCTGGAACAGCATCAGCGCATCCTCCCCTCGTTCGCGCAACGGCGGTATGCGTAGCGGCGCGACGTTCAGGCGGTAATACAGGTCGGCGCGAAAACGCCCCTGATCGGCGGCCTGGCGCAGGTCTTCCTTGGTCGCGGCGATGACGCGGATATCCAGCGGGATCTGTTGATTACCCCCCAGTCGCTCCACCATGCGTTCTTGCAGCAGACGCAGCAACTTGACCTGGACATCCAGGCTCATGCTTTCGATTTCATCGAGAAACAGCGTGCCACCGTTGGCGAACTCGAACTTGCCGATACGGCGTTTCTGCGCGCCGGTAAAGGCGCCGGGTTCGTGGCCGAACAGCTCGCTTTCCACCACCGACTCGGCCAGGGCTCCGGCGTTGATCGCGACGAAGGGGCCGTTGCGGCGGGATGAAAGGTCGTGCAACGCACGGGCGACCACTTCCTTGCCGGCGCCGGTTTCACCGAGGATCAGCACGTCGGCGCGGGTGGCGGCCAGTGCGCCGATCTGCTCGCGCAGGCGCAGCATCGGTGTCGACTGGCCGACCAGGCGAGCGCTGAGTTCATGGCGATCGCTCAGGGCCAGGCGCAGGCTGCGGTTGTCCAGCACCAATCGGCGCAGGGCCAGGGCCCGGCGAACGCTGTCGAGCAGATGATCGCTGGCGAACGGTTTTTCCAAAAAGTCATAGGCCCCGGCGCGCATCGCCTGTACTGCCAGTGGTACGTCACCGTGGCCGGTGATCAGCAGCACCGGCAGCTCAGGATCCTGGGCATGGAGTTCGTGCAGTAGTTCGAGGCCGTCCATGCCCGGCATGCGAATATCACTGACTACCACACCCGGCCAGTCACGGGGCAGTTGCCCGGCCACGCCCTTGGCTTCGGCCAGGGGCAGGATTTTCAGGCCGGCCAGGTCGAGGGTCTGGCTCAAGGCCTGACGCAAATGGGGATCGTCGTCGATCAGCACCACCTCAATCCGGTTATCGATGGTCATACACTTCGGTCCTCGGACGGTTGCAGGCTCACCCCGGGGGCGCCGGCGCGCAGTTTCAGGGTAATCAGGGCGCCGCCTTCCTTGTGATTGGCGAACGACAGTTCGCCGCCGAAGGCGCGCATCAGGGTGTCGCAGATCGCCAACCCCAGGCCAAGGCCCTGGGTGCGGGTCTTGGTGGTATAGAAGGGTTCGCCGGCGCGACCCAGGGCTTCCATGCAAAACCCTGGGCCGTTATCGCGGATGTACAGGTTGACGCCGGTTTCGGTGGCTTGGGCGCTGAGCCAGAGTTTGCGTGGCGGGCCTTTTTCGGTAAGCGCATCGAGGGCGTTGGCCAGCAGATTGCCGAGTACCTGGCGCAGGCGGGTTTCGCCGGCTTCGACCCACAGCGTGGCGGCCGGCAGGTCACGGATCAGTTCCACTTCCATGCTGCGCCGGCGTTTGGCGAGCAGTGCCAGGGCATCGTCCAGCGCCGGTTGCAGGGCGACGCTTTCCGGGGCATGGCGGTCGCGGCGGGCAAAGGCGCGCAGGTGGGCGATGATCGAGGCCATGCGCCCGGTCAGTTCGCTGATCAGCTTGAGGTTGCCCCGGGCGTCTTCGGTGCGTTGGTGGTCGAGCAGAATCTCGGCGTTTTCCGCGTAGCTGCGAATCGCTGCCAGCGGTTGATTGAGTTCGTGGCTGATGCTCGCCGACATGGTGCCCAGGGCCGACAGCTTGCCGGCTTGCACCAGGTCATCCTGGGCACGGACCAATTCCTGCTGGGCCTGCTCGCGCTCCAGTACTTCCTGCTTCAATCGCCGGTTCAGTCCTTCCAGGTCACTGGTACGCTCGGCCACCCGGCCCTCCAGTTCGTGGCGGGCCTTGGCTTCGAAGGCGATCCGATCCAGATAATGGCGCCTGCGCTGCATCATCAACCCGAGCAACAACATCAAGACCAGCAACGCCGCGCCTCCGATGGCGACTACGGTGCGCACCGGCCGATCGATCAGCGTGCGCGGGGCGAGAATGCTTACGCTCCAGCCGGTTTCCTCGATGGATTGGGTCTGGGGCAGCCAGGCATTGGCGTCCAGGTTCAGCGGCTTGGGATCGCGGGTCGGATAAGGTTGTACCGCGCTGATGGCCTTGCGCTCGTCGTCATTGAGGGGCCGGGTCGCGCGAAATCGCCATTCCTGTCGCGACGTGAGGATGACCACGCCGTTGTGATCGGTCACCAGCAATTGTTCGGGGGTCTTGCCCCATAGGCTTTCGGTGTGATCCAGGTCGACCTTGACCACTAGCACACCGATGACTTTTTCGCGCTCGCGCACGGCAGCGGCAAAGAAGTAACCGCGTTTGCCCGAGGTGGTGCCCAAACCGAAGAAGCGGCCCAGGCGCCCGGCCATGGCTTCGATGAAGTATGGCCGGAAGGAGAAATTGCGTCCGACGAAACTGTCGTGTTTGTCCCAGTTCGATGCGGCCAGGGTCTTGCCGGAAGGGTCCATCAGGTACATGACTTCGGCACCGGTCTGGACGCTGATGTTTTTCAGCAGCTGGTTGGCATTGCCTTGGGTCACGCCATCGTCCGGTGCCGACAAGGCGGCGCGCAAGGCCGGCAGGTCGCCGAGAATCTGTGGCAGCATCTCATAACGGTGCAGGGTGCCCAACAGGTTGGCGACATAGAGGTCCAGGGTCTGGCGGTTCTGCCCGGCCAGTTCGCTGCGGTAATAACGTTCGGCCAAGTGCTCCAATGGCCACAGCAGCGGCGCCAGGCACATCGCGAGCAAGGCCAGGCTGCGCCAACGGGGTCTGCGGGGAAGGGTGGAATTCATGAGCATCGGGCGCCTGTGGTGACAGGCGTATTATGCCTAGTTGCCTCGCAAATACTATTTGTAAGGCAGCACTAGGCTTGTCCGGCAAGGCACCGTTGCAACGCGCTTCGCCAGTCCGGCTGGCTCACTCCCCATTCCCTGAACAGTCGCGTGCAATCCAGCCGCGAGTTCAGTGGCCGAGGGGCTGGAGTCGGATAGGCGCTCGACGCAATGGGCTCAAGCAGTGCGCACGGTTTGTGTCGTTCGAGCAGGTTTTCGCCGATGGCCTGGGCGAAACCGAACCAGGACGTCTCGCCCTGGGCTGTCAGGTGGTAGGTGCCCCACGCGCCGGGTCGGCCGGCTTGCCAGCGCTCGATCAGTTGGGCGGTGCTGTCGGCGATGGTGCCCGCCCAGGTCGGTGCGCCAATCTGATCGGCCACCACCCGCAGCTGCGGTTTTTCCTGCAACAGGCGCTGCATGGTCAACAGGAAATTGCGGCCTTCGGTGGAGTACACCCAACTGGTGCGCAGAATCAGGTGCAGGCCGCCGGCCTGGCGGATGGCATTTTCGCCGGCCAGTTTGCTGCATCCGTAGACACTCAGCGGATTGGGCGTGTCGTCCTCGGTGTAGGGGGCGGGCTTGAGACCATCGAAGACGTAGTCGGTGGAGTAATGAATCAACGGGATGCCCAGCCCGACCGCCGCCTGGGCCAGGATACCCGGGGCCATGGCATTGATGGCGAACGCCCGTTCCGGTTCGCTCTCGGCCTGATCGACGGCCGTGTGGGCGGCGGCGTTGATGATCAGGCCGGGCCGCAGGGCCTCGATGGGCGTACGCAGGGAATCCGGTTGCGCCAGATCGAACTGGTCGCTGCCGCGTACGAGCAACTCGCCCATGCCGGACAGGCGCGATTGCAGTGCCCGGGAAACCTGGCCATGCTGGCCGATGATCAAGATGCGCAAGGAAGCACTCATGGAAACAGGTCTGCCTCGTGCAAGGTCTTGCCGTTCTGGTCCTTGGCCGAGAGGACCGGTGCACCTTCGAGCTCCCAGTCGATGGCCAGTTGCGGGTCGTCCCAGCGAATGCAACGTTCGGCGGAGGGCGCGTAGTAATCAGTGGTCTTGTAGAGGAAGTCCGCCGACTCGCTCAGCACGACGAAGCCGTGGGCGAACCCTGGCGGGACCCACATCTGCCGATGGTTCTGTGCCGACAGGCGTACGCTGACCCACTGACCGAAGGTCGGCGAGCTGCGGCGAATGTCCACCGCGATATCCAACACCTCCCCGGCAGTGACGCGCACGAGTTTTCCCTGGGCCTGTTCGATCTGGTAGTGCAGGCCCCGCAGCACGCCCCGGGTGGAGCGTGAATGGTTGTCCTGGACGAATTGCAGGGTAGAGCCAGTCGCCTCGGCAAACGCCCGGGCGTTGAAGCTTTCGTAGAAAAAACCCCGATCGTCACCGAAGACTTTCGGCTCGATGATCAGGACATCCGGCAAACGGGTAGCGATGACGTTCAACGTGTTTCTCCTGCGATCTTGAACAGGTACTGGCCGTAGCCGGTCTTGCCAAAATACTGGGCGCGCTCAAGGATGTGCTCGCGGCTGACCCAACCTTGCTGGTAGGCAATTTCTTCCAGGCACGCCACTTTCAGGCCTTGGCGATGTTCGATGGTTTGCACGTACTGCGAGGCTTCCAGCAGGCTGTCGTGGGTGCCGGTATCCAGCCAGGCGAAGCCACGGCCGAAGCGCTCGACATGCAGGTCGCCGCGTTGCAGGTAGGCATTGTTGACGTCGGTGATTTCCAGTTCGCCGCGTTTGGATGGCTTGATGGCCTTGGCGATCTCGATCACGTCGTTGTCGTAGAAATACAGGCCGGTCACCGCGTAGCTGGATTTAGGCGCGGTGGGTTTTTCCTCGATGGACATCGCCCGCCCTTGCGAGTCGAAGTCGATCACGCCAAAACGCTCAGGGTCCTTGACCCAGTAGCCGAACACCGTCGCGCCACTTGGCCGGTTGATGGCCGTCTGCAATTGCTCGCCGAAATACTGACCGTGGAAAATGTTGTCGCCCAGGATCAGGCACACCGAGTCGCCGCCAATGAACTGCTCGCCAATCAGGAATGCCTGGGCCAAGCCATCGGGCGACGGCTGCTCGGCATAGCTGAATTGCACGCCAAACTGATGGCCGTCACCCAACAGGTTGCGGTATTGCGGCAGATCCTGAGGGGTGGAAATGATCAGGATGTCCTTGATGCCCGCGAGCATCAACACCGAGATCGGGTAATAGATCATCGGCTTGTCATAAATCGGCAGTAGCTGTTTGGAAACCCCGAGGGTAATCGGGTGCAAGCGTGTGCCGGAACCGCCGGCCAGAACAATGCCTTTCATCATGCAATTGCATCCTTGTTGTCGAGCGAGCCCAGGCGCTCGCCCTGATAGCTGCCGTCCTGGACACGCTGGCACCACAGCAGGTTTTCGAGGTACCACTGCACGGTCTTGCGCAGACCGGTCTCGAAGGTTTCCCGAGGTGTCCAGCCCAGTTCCCGTTCGATCTTGCTCGCGTCGATGGCGTAGCGCAGGTCGTGGCCGGGGCGATCCTGGACGAAGCTGATCAGGTCGGCGTAGTGCTCGACGCCTTCGGGTTTGCGTGGCGCCAGTTCTTCGAGCAGCGCGCAGATGCTGCGTACCACGTCGATGTTTTTCTGCTCGTTGTGCCCACCAATGTTGTACGTCTCGCCGACCGCGCCTTGGGTGACGACCTTGAGCAGCGCGCGGGCATGGTCTTCGACGAACAGCCAGTCGCGTACTTGCTGGCCGTTGCCGTAGACCGGCAACGGCTTACCGGCCAGTGCGTTGAGAATTACCAGTGGGATCAGCTTCTCGGGGAAGTGAAACGGACCATAGTTGTTCGAACAGTTGGTCAGCAGCACGGGCAAGCCGTAGGTACGTTGCCAGGCGCGGACCAGGTGGTCGGACGCCGCCTTGCTCGCCGAATACGGTGAGCTGGGGGCATAGGCGGTGGTTTCGGTAAACAGGTCATCCACACCGTGCAAGTCGCCATACACTTCGTCGGTGGAGATGTGGTGGAAGCGAAACGCGCGCTTCTGCGGCTCGGCCAGGGCCTGCCAATAAGCGCGAGTGGCTTCCAGCAGGCTGTAGGTGCCCACGATATTGGTCTGGATGAAGTCCGCCGGGCCATCGATGGAGCGGTCTACATGGGACTCGGCCGCCAGGTGCATGATGGCGTCAGGCTTGAATCGCGCGAGCACCGCACTGACAGTCGCTTGATCGACAATGTCGGCCTGGACGAATTCGTAACGGCTGTCGTGATCGATGCTGCTCAGCGATTCGAGATTGCCAGCGTAGGTCAGCTTGTCGAAGTTCAGGACCTGGTGCTCGGTATCGAGAATCAAGTGCCGTATGAGCGCCGAGCCGATGAAGCCAGCACCGCCAGTGATGAAAATGCGCATCCGGTTAAGCCTTTTTCCGTTGGACGACAAAGCACAAGAGCATAGCTTGTCGGCATGGCGGGAGCGGTGCAAGCGAATATCCCATGGACACGCCCTCCCAACACGGCGTTTCAGGAAGACTGTGCATATTTTTGAACAGGAGGGGTTGCTTATCCCCCGACTCAGTGGCGAGATAGGCATCCGAACAAAACCACTTCAGGGGTCCTTGTATGCCATTCGCTACGTTGGTTCACCGTGCCAGTTTGCCAAGCCCACAGATCAGCGCCGAGCAAGCGCTGGTGCTGTTGCGCTCGAATTACGGACTCAGCGGCGACCTGCGACCCCTTGGCAGCAACCAGGACCTCAACTACCGCGTCGACAGCGACCGCGGGCGCTTTGTGTTGAAAATTTGCCACGGCGACTACGCTGTCCCGGAAATCCAGGCCCAGCACGCCGCCCTCAAGCAGTTGGCCGGACACGCCGCGGTGAAAGTGCCGCGAGTGATTACCGCCAGCAACGGGCAGGACCTGCTGACCTTGGACGTCGACGGCCAAGCGGTTCACATGCGACTGCTGGAGTACATCGATGGCCAGTCCCTCACGCAGCTCAAGCACTTGACGCCCGAACTGGTGACCGGCCTGGGCCGCCTGTGCGCGGAAATGGACCTGGCCCTGGCGACATTCGACCACCCTGGCCTGGAGCGCACCCTGCAATGGGACGCGCGCCACGCCCCGGCTCTGGTCGAGTACCTGTTGCCTGTCATTGAGGATGAACAACGGCGCCATCTGGTCGCCGAGGTTGCACAACAGGCCGAGCGACGCTTGCAGCCGCTCAAGGCCAGCCTGCCGGTGCAGGCGATCCACATGGACATCACCGATGACAACGTGGTCTGGCAGCGCGATGCCCAGCGCCAGTGGCAATTGCAGGGCGTCATTGATTTTGGCGACCTGGTCCGTACCTGGCGCATCACTGACTTGTCGGTGACATGCGCGGCCCTGCTGCATCACGCCGACGGCGATCCGTTGTTCATCTTGCCGGCGATCAAGGCCTACCACGCGGCCAACCCCCTGCAACACCAGGAGCTGTTGGCGCTGTGGCCGCTGATCGTGGCGCGCGCCGCGGTGCTGGTGCTCAGTGGTGAACAGCAGGTTTCCATCGACCCAAATAACCAATACAGCCGCGACAACCTGGCCCATGAGTGGGAGATTTTCCAGGTCGCCCACTCGGTGCCCCTCGAATTGATGGAAGCGGCGATTCTCACCGCCGTCGGCCACAGCCTCCCGGCCATTGCCAGCGAGGGCTTTGCGCCGCTGTTGCCGACCCTGGTAGGGCGTGAGTTCGCCTTGATAGACCTGGGTGTGCTGAGCCCGCATTTCGAGGCCGGCAATTGGGAACAACCGGGGATCGACCAGCGTCTGTTGAGCGAAGCCGCTGGCGTCCACGGTCTGGCCGCCAGCCGCTACGGACAGTACCGGTTATCCCGCACCCGACCGGACAGCGCCGTCGAGCCCGATACTTATCCACTGCACGTGGAGTTGAGTGTGCCTCGGGGTACACCGCTCGAATCGCCGTTCGCCGGGGTCGTGCACAAGAGCGCCGAGGGCTTGTTGCAACTGGACAGTGCCCAGCTGAGCGTGCGGCTATGGGGTGTGACGTCGCCGCTGCATTCCGGCGCGGCGCTGGTCAAGGGGCAGGTGCTGGGCGAAGTGACGGGGCCGTTGCGGGTCCAGTTGTGCAGAGGGGGGCAGGTGAATCCGCCGCTGTTCTGCACGCCCTCCCGTGCCCTGGCCTGGCAAGCGCTTTGCCCTTCGCCGGCGGTGCTGCTGGGGCTGGCTTGCGATGCTGAGCCGGAGATCGACCCCGAGGCGCTGCTGGCCCGTCGCGATGCGAGCTTTGCCCGTTCGCAGAAGCACTACTACGTCGACCCGCCGCGTATCGAGCGTGGCTGGCGCAACCACCTGATCGACATGCAGGGCCGCTCGTACCTGGACATGCTCAACAACGTCGCCGTGCTGGGCCACGGCCATCCACGCATGGCGGCAGTGGCTGCCCGGCAGTGGTCGCTGCTCAATACCAACTCGCGTTTCCACTATGCGGCGATCGCCGATTTTTCCGAGCGCCTGCTGGCGTTGTCACCGTCCAACATGGACCGGGTGTTCCTGGTCAACAGCGGCACCGAGGCCAACGACCTGGCGATCCGCCTGGCCTGGGCCTACAGCGGCGGACGGGACATGCTCAGCGTGTTGGAGGCCTACCACGGCTGGTCGGTGGCGGCCGATGCGGTCTCGACCTCCATCGCCGACAACCCCCAGGCCCTGAGCAGCCGCCCGGACTGGGTGCACCCGGTGACCGCACCGAACACCTATCGCGGCCAATTCCGTGGCCCCGACAGTGCGCCGGACTACGTGCGCAGCGTCGAACACAACCTGGCGAAAATCGCCGAGAGCAAGCGCCAGCTCGCCGGTTTCATCTGCGAACCGGTGTACGGCAATGCCGGCGGGATCGCACTGCCGGCCGGTTACCTGAAGCAGGTCTACGCGATGGTGCGCGAGCGCGGTGGGGTCTGCATCGCCGACGAGGTACAGGTCGGTTATGGGCGCATGGGTGAGTTTTTCTGGGGCTTCGAAGAGCAAGGCGTGGTCCCGGACATCATCACCATGGCCAAGGGCATGGGCAACGGCCAGCCGCTGGGCGCGGTCATCACCCGCCGGGAAATCGCCGAGGCGCTGGAGGCCGAGGGGTATTTCTTTTCGTCGGCCGGTGGCAGCCCGGTCAGCTGCCAGATCGGCATGGCGGTGCTGGATGTCATGGAAGAGGAAAACCTCTGGGAAAACGCCCGCGTGGTTGGCGGGCATTTCAAGGCTCGGCTGGAGGCCTTGATCGACCGCTATCCGTTGGTTGGCGCGGTGCATGGCTCCGGGTTCTACCTGGGCGTGGAACTGATCCGCGATCGCGCCACATTGGAGCCGGCCACTGAAGAAACCACGGCGTTGTGCAACCGCCTGCGAGCGTTGGGGATCTTCATGCAACCGACCGGCGATTACCTGAACATCCTCAAGATCAAGCCACCGATGGTCACCACGCGCCAGAGCGTGGATTTCTTCGTCGATATGCTGGCGAAGGTATTGAACGAGGGGCTGTAATCGATCTGGAACGCCAAGCTGCGAAGCTGTGTTCCCCTGTGGGAGCGAGCTTGCTCGCGATGACGGTGTCCAAGCCAACATTAATGGCTGGCTTCCCGCTATCGCGAGCAAGCTCGCTCGCACAGGGGTTTAGCGTTTTTAAATCGATTTTTGTCGATGTTTTTAGCTTTTATCTGGTGGTTATTAGATTTTTAGACTTTATTAGTCGATATTTATCGTCTATAAAGTCGCATTGCCCATCGCCCAGGAGATGACCCATGACAACGTTGCACAGCACTCCCCGCGCGGATGGTTTTCACATGCCTGCCGAATGGGCGGCTCAGACCCAGGTCTGGATGGTCTGGCCCGAGCGCCCGGACAACTGGCGCCTGGGTGGCAAGCCCGCGCAGGCTGCCCACGTGGCGGTCGCCAAGGCCATCGCCCGTTTTGAACCGGTGACCGTCGCGGTGTCCGCGGCCCAATACGAAAATGCCCGGGCGCGTCTCGACGTGCCGAATATCCGCCTGGTGGAAATGTCCAGCGACGACGCCTGGGTCCGTGACACGGGCCCTACGTTCGTGATCAATGACAGCGGCGAGGTGCGTGGCGTCGACTGGGACTTCAATGCCTGGGGCGGTTTCGACGGTGGCCTGTACGCGCCATGGAACCGTGATTCGCAAGTGGCTGGCAAGATTCTCGAGATCGAACGCAGCCCGCGCTACCGCACCGAAGGTTTTGTGCTCGAGGGCGGATCGATCCACGTGGATGGCGAAGGTACCCTGATCACCACCGAGGAATGCCTGCTCAACCGCAATCGCAACCCGCACTTGAGCCGTGAAGCGATCGAGGCGGTGCTCAGTGCGCAGTTGGCGGTGGACAAGGTCATCTGGCTGCCGGATGGTCTGTTCAACGACGAAACCGACGGCCATGTGGATAACTTTTGCTGTTACGTGCGGCCTGGTGAAGTGCTGCTTGCCTGGACCGACGACCCGCAAGACCCGAACTACACTCGCTGCCACGCGGCGATAAACGTGCTGCAAAACAGCACTGACGCCAAGGGACGCCCGTTCACAGTGCACAAAATGCCGATTCCGGGGCCGTTGTATGCCACCGAAGAGGAATGTGCAGGCGTGGACGCAGTGGAAGGTTCCCAGGAGCGCAACCCAACTGTGCGGCTGGCCGGCTCCTATGTGAACTTCCTGATCGTCAACGGCGGCATCATTGCGCCAAGTTTTGACGATCCGCTCGATGGCCCGGCCAAAGACATCCTGCAGAGCCTGTTCCCGGAGCACGAAGTGGTCATGGTGCCTGGGCGTGAACTGTTACTGGGGGGCGGCAATATCCATTGCCTTACCCAACAGCAACCCGCGCCGCGCACAAAATGAGTGGCGATGTAACAGCTTGGTGATATCAATGGCGCCCGCTCTAGGTCGGCGTTTTTGGATCCATCCTGGCAAGCCCGCGGCCCGATTGGGTCGCGGTTTTTTTTGTGTCTGTTTTATGGTTGTCGGGGATACATTGGCATAGCTCTTGTATCAGCATCTCGGCAGTTTCGGGGAGCGGGACTGCGTTGTTTTGTCATAAACCTTGGATAAATTGGCCGCTCATCAACCAGGAGGGCGCTGGAATGAATATGATAAGCGAGCGCACATGCCATCCCTTGGCCGTTAATGGTGAGTCGCTTCAAGCCTTGGCGCAGTGGTTGAAGTCCAACGGAACGCGTCAGATCAGAGAACCTGATCCGCGCCGGGTGATCGTTGAACGCTACCCCGCTGGCTTGTTCAGCGAGGCGGAGCTGGAAGCGTTGTGGGATGTGATGCAAGGATAGAATTCGACGGATTGATAAAAAGCGCTGGCCGGGATGGCAGCGCTTTTTTTGTGTCCGCTGGTTTTCGAGCTCACACAAAATCCCACAGGATCAGAGTTCATTCAGGCGGGGGATTCGACCGATCCACGAAACACACTGAAAGCCATTCCGGCGTTTTTCTGCAACGCCCACGGGATTAACCTGCCGCCAACCAATCTACATGGCTAGCGGAGTTCCCATGACCACCCTTCATTACATCTACGACCCGCTGTGTGGCTGGTGCTACGGCGCCAAACCGCTGGTGCAGGCCGCCCGGGCGGTGCTGCCGGTGATCGTCCATGGTGGCGGCATGATGACCGGTGCCAATCGCCAACAGGTCTCGCCGCAGCTGCGCAATTACGTGATGCCCCACGACCGGCGCATCGCCGAATATTCCGGGCAGCCATTTGGCGAGGCCTATTTCGAAGGTTTGCTGCGAGACCACAGCGCCGTGTTCGATTCGACGCCACCGACCGCCGCCATCCTCGCCGCCGAACAAATCGGCGGCCATGGCCTGGAATTGCTCGGGCGCCTGCAAACCGCACACTACGTCGAAGGTCGGCGCATCGCTGACGAAGCCGTTCTGCTGGAGCTCGCTCAATCCGTTGGCCTGCCGGCCCAGGCGTTCCTGGCCGCGTTCAGCACGGTTGATGTGCAAGGGCACATCAAGGCCAGTCGCACCTTGCTGGCCCAGGTCGGTGGCCAGGGTTTCCCAACCTTGGCCTTGGAGCAGGACGGTCAGTTCACGCTGATCGACATCGGCCCCTGGCTCGGCAAGCCCGAGGCATTCGCCCAATGGCTGGCGCAAACCCTACCGGCGCAGCCCTCCACACCGTCCGCGGCGTGCGGTCTGGACGGCTGTTCGTTCTGATCGTTCTTAGACGTTTTTCGCCTAATTACAGACGATTCACGAAATTGACACACCGTTGAGCGCGCGACTAGGATTCGCCCACGCCTGTGGCTAACAGCCATGACTCTTAAATAATAAAAAGGCCCGACACGATCGCTCGTGGGCGGGCCTTTTCATTATTTCAGGAGCAAGAGTCCGAAAAAGAGCGCAAAAAGCGCCATTTCGGCTGCCCGCCGCAGTGCGTATCAACCCGTACAAGGAAAATAATCATGTTGAACAAGCGCATTAGTTTGATCGCACTGGGGATCTTGAGCACGACACACGCCATGGCCAATGACCAGGCTGAGTCCAAGGGGTTCGTTGAAGACAGCAGCTTGAAAGTGCTGTTGCGCAACGCTTATATCAATCGCGACTACAAAGATGGCAACGAGGACAAGGCCGAGTGGGGCCAGGCGGCCATCGGTACCTTCTCGTCCGGTTTCACCCAGGGCACGGTGGGCGTGGGTGTAGATGCCTTCGGCCTGTACGCGTTGCGTCTGGACGGCGGCAAGGGGCGTAGCGGTGCCCAAGGCATCGACTTCTTCAAGCAAGGCGACAGCGGCAACGCCGCCGATGACCTCTCCAAGTTCGGTGCAGCGGTCAAGTTCCGCGTCTCCAATACCGTGCTGGCCTACGGTGACCAGATGCCGGCCCTGCCGGTGCTGAGCTATGACAATTCGCGCCTGCTGCCGGAAAGCTACACCGGCACGCTGATCACTTCCAAGGAGATCAAAGGCCTGGAACTGAATGCCGGCCGTTTTACCGCCGAATCGCGCAAGAGCGCCGAAGGCCGTGACAGCGGTGGCCTGAAGTCGATCAACGTATTGGGCGGCAGCTATCAGTTCACCGAGCAGTTCAAGGCTTCGCTCTACGCCTCGGATGTCGAGGACGTATTGAAGAAGCAATACGTGAACGCCAACTATGTGTTCCCGCTGGCCAAGGATCAGTCCCTGACCCTGGACTTCAACGGTTATCGCACCAAGCTGGACAACAGCTACGTTCGCGAAAACAACGTCACCGGCGACGACAACAAGATCTGGAGCCTGGCTGCCACCTTTGCCACGGGCCCGCACAGCTTCACCCTCGCCCACCAGCGCAGCACCGGCGACAGCAACCTGGGTTACGCCTACGGCGGTTATCAGCGCGGGCAGAATCGCGTGGGTGATGGTGGTAACACGATCTACCTGGCCAACTCCTACTGGTCCGACTTCAACGCTGAAGACGAGCGCAGCTGGCAGTTGGGCTATGGCCTGGATTTCACCACCTTCGGCGTACCGGGCCTGACCTATAACGTCGCTTACGTGCGTGGCGATAACATCACCACCTCCACCAGCGAAGGCGGCACCGAGCGCGAGATCTTCAACCAGTTCAAGTACGTGGTCCAAGGTGGTCCGGCCAAGGACTTGAGCGTCAGGTTGCGCAGTTCCGTGCTGCGTGTGTCGCAGAAGTCGAGCGAGTACAACGTCAGCGGCAACGAGCTGCGAGTGTTCGTGGATTACCCGATCAATGTCTTCTGATGCCTGATTGCGTGACAAGCGCCTGATAGAAACCCCCGACGTCAACTCGGGGGTTTTTACCTTTTGACGCCAGAAAAGTCGCAAAAAACGCGCGTTTCCCCGAGGAAAAGTCGTACTAATGAAACTTCAACCGCCGTTTCAAGCACGGCTTGAAGTGCCTCAAATACTTTCTCATGGACGTAAATCCTGCACCTACTAGATTAGGCCGCTCAATGCAGTGGAGACCTATGAAAAATGATCGTTCTGAACAGGGAAGTGGGCGAAGCGCTAAGACGTGACAAATACGTCAACGTTCGCGGTGGGGACTTCAACCTCTACGGTCATTTCGGCGATTTTGTCCGGCTGACCAAAAGCTGGGAAAACATGGAACCCGACAGCTACTACGGCCAGGCCGAGTCAGGCATGCGTTTTCGCCGCTACAGCGACTTCGAATACAACCCGACGACTCGTGAGCTCACGCAGCTCGAACACCGGGCCTACATCCAGTCCAAGGCTAACAACAGCTATGTCGGCGGCCTGGAGCGGCACTTCCAGGACTTTTCCAACGAAGTGATCAACTCGCCGGTGATGCGCAGCCTGATCGACACGGACTTCGAGGTCTACAAGAACGTCCTGCCGCAGGAACTGCACGATGAAATCTGGCAGTGCCAGATCCACCAGATCCGCATCGAGATCAAGCCAGGTAAACAGCTGGAAATCACACCCGAAGGAATCCACTGCGACGGGTATCCATTCAGCGGCGTGCACTTCTGGGGCCGCCATAATGTGGCGGGCGCCGAAAGCCGTTTGTACACCGCCCAGGAAGAACAACTGGCGGCGATTACCTACGAGGACATCCTCGACACCACGTTCTTCCTCGATCGCGATATGCGCCATTACGTGACGCCGGCCCGCAATGTTCACGCCCATGAAATGGCGTTCCGGCAAATCCTGGCCATTTCCTTCTCGCGGCCCGGGACCGCTTTCGACATTGTTCGCTGAACGGCTCGAACCCATGGACGATTCGGTGCAGCAGGTCCTGTTGCGCCGGGCCCAGGTCAGGGACGCGGAACGACTGGAGCAGTTTTTTCGCGGATTCAACGAAGTGTCGTTCTGCGAATGGCAGGATGCTCGATTTTTGCGGGGGGTGTTGTTGCAGGACACCACCACCGCCTACCTGGCGGTCGATGCCAGTGGTGAAGTGGTCGGTGCTGTGATTGGGGGCATGCTCGGCACCCGCGGCACGATCAATCACCTGGCCGTCAGTCCGGCACATCGTACCCGAGGCCTGGGCCAGCGCCTGGTGGAGGCGGCCTCGGCCGACATGAAACGGGTCGGCGTGCTGCGCATGTTCCTTTTCGTCGACGATGCTAATCTGGCCGGCAAGCGCTTCTGGGCTGCCCAGGGGTTCTGTGAGCCTCGGGGTGAAATCACCTTCGAGAGGGATTTATGAACAAGACTTCCAGCCAGCCGCTGGCGGTCGAACCACAAGCCTCGCGTACCTTCGCTGAAGCCAGTCCGGTGGTAGCGGGTTATTTCACGGTTTCGTTTGTGTTCGGTCTGATGGCGGTCAACGCCGGGCTGCCCCTGTGGTTGCCAGTAGCGATGTGCCTGTTCGTTTACGCGGGCGCTTCGCAATTCGCCGCGCTGGCGTTGATTTCCAGCGGTGCGTCGCTGACCACCATCGTGCTTACCACGTTCCTGATCAATGCCCGGCACATGTTGATGTCGGTCTACATGGCCAAGGCCCTGCGTGCATTGGGGCTCAGCCGTTTCGAGCGCTGGTGTTACGCGGCTGGGCTGACGGACGAGTCGTTCGCGTTCCATAGCGTCAAGCTTGGCAGTGGGGCACCGGTCAGCGTGCGCTACCTGGTCGGCTTCAACCTGTTCTGCCACACCTCCTGGGTGCTCGGCGGCTTGCTGGGGGCCGTTTGCGCGCAGTACGCGGCGCACCTCATCAAGTACAAGCTCGACTATGCCCTGACCGCGATGATGCTCTACGTGCTGGTTTCGTTGTGTAACACCCGCAACAAACTAATCGCTGCCCTGGCGGCTGTCGTCTGCATGGGGGGGCTGAGCCTGCTGGGCAGCTCGCCGTTCAACGTCTTCATCGCCACGTTCGTTGGCTGCGGGGTGGGCGTATGCCTGACCAAACGTTCCTGATCCTGGTCGTGGCCCTGATGATGGCCGTGACTTTCCTGCCACGCGCCTTGCCATTGCAGGTCAATACCGAGCACTGGCCGCCCTTCGTTGCCCGAGCCTTGGAATACCTGCCAGTGGCGATCGTCGCTGCCATCAGCCTGACCCCCTTGTTGATCAAGGATCAGCAGATACAACTCGACCGCCCTGAGTTTTATGCAGCGATTCCGACGTTGTTATGTGCGTATTTCAGCCGCAACCTGTTTCTCAGCGTGGCGGTGGGCACGGCGGCGTACATCGCGCTCGGTTCGTTCCTGTAGCGTCAGGTCCACCACATCGTGCAGCGCCTGGCCCGACAACTCCGGATTGTTCACCGCCAGGCGGACTTCAAGGAAATCCTCGAAGTCCGGGAAAATCGCCAAGCCATTGCGCAGCGCCGCTTCCCGGGACACCAGCCCCAGGCCGTCGAGCTGGGTGATCAACGACAACGTCAGTGTTTCACTGCAGGAGTACACCATTCGCTGGCTCGACCCGTACTCACCCAGGCCTGCGTCGAGAAAACGCAGGAAGCTTTGGGAATACGGGCATTCTTCTGCCGGACGCACCTGAAACTTGTCACCGAGCAAGCCAAGGGAGTCGTCTTCGTCGCCGCAATGGGCGCCGACCACCTGCACCTGCACATCCGGCATGGTGATGCTGGAAAAACCGCCCTGTTGCTGCCCGATCAGGATCGCCAGGTCAAAATCTTCATTCCTGAGCTTGCTCAGGTTCTCCATCGACTCGGCATAGCTGAATTCCAGCTGATACTGGGGAAACACAGCGATCAACCGGTCGATCATCCGCCGGTTGAATTCCGCTGGCAGGGTGGTATTGAGTGCCACTCTGAGCGTGCGCTGTCGCGGTGTCTTGAGCGCCGCGACTTTCTCCTCCAACTGTCGGGTGGCAACCAGCACCTGATCCATGAAGGGGGTCAGTTCCGAGCCCTGGCTCGTCAAGGTCAGGCCTTTGTTCGAGCGCCGGAACAACCGGAAACCGAACTGTTCCTCGACCTTGTTCAACTGCGCCGCCAACGCCTGCACCGTGAGGCACGAATGTTCGGCCGCTGCCGACAAGGAGCCGGTCTGCACGATGCGCATGAGGTTGCGTAGGGTTCTGCTATCCATGAGGTAATGCCCTCTGCTTAAGTGGGCTCGCTATTGTTGTGCACCTGGTCCGGGCCAGGCAGTGCATGCTGGCTATCATCAAGCACCTTGCCACGCTTGTCGCGATTTTGTGCCGAAAAGCGCCGGCAAGCGATGGTTGGAGCTTATGCGGGATTTAGGGATTTTGCCCAGTCGATGCTGGCAGGATCGGTCGGCGGGGAACGCTTTAATTCACTTGCGAATAAAAACTTAAAAATAATCCATATCTGTACTATCCTCTAAGCACCACCCCGCGACAAAGGAGCCTAGACCCATGGCGACTCCCTCCATCAACCTCAATGCACAGCAACAACTGGACTCCCCGGGCGCGGGTCGAGTCGCGTTGAAGTTTTTCTTCAACCTCATGGAGCTCTGGGGCTGCAGTGTCGAGCAGCAGCGCATATTGCTGGGCAAGGTGGGAAACACGACCTTCTACAAATACAAACAGTTGCCGGAAAACGTGAAGCTGCCTCGCGATACGCTGGAGCGTATCTCTTACCTCATGGGTATTCACAAGGCGCTGAGCATCATCTTCAGCAATAGCCGGGACCGTGCCTATCAGTGGGTCAGCAGCCCGAATACCGCGGCACCGTTCAACGGCCAGTCGGCGCTGTCCTACATGCTGACCGGGCGGGTGGTGGACATCGCCGATGTGCGGCGATATCTCGACGGAGTGCGCGGTTGATGATGCCACCCTTGGCGGACCCGCAATGGAAACGGGCCTATCGGATCGTCAACAGCAGCTTCCCACCGATTTCGCTGTTTGAAGACGTACTCGACCCTGAAGACCTGCCCACGGCCTACGCTCTGGAGGCGCTGACCAATGACCGGCTGATGGAACAGGCTGGCGTGCTGTCCCGGGTCCGCCCCGAGGACCGCGTTTCGGGGCCCGGTTCCTCGCCGGTGATGGCGGCGTTTACCCACATCGGCAAAAGCAGCCGCTTCAGCGACGGCACCTTCGGTGTCTACTACGCCGCCAGCAGCCAGGAAGCCGCCATCGCTGAAACCTGCTACCACCAGGCACGATTCCTCGGCGCGACCAACGAGCCAGACCTGGAGTTGACCATGCGTACCTACGTCAACAAGGTCGTCAAACCCTTGCACGACATCCGCCACGACTACCCCCACCTTCACGACCCGGACCCTACTGCCTACGGCCCGTCCCAAGTGTTCGCCCGGCAACTGCGGGAAACCTTGTCGTGGGGGCTGCTGTACAACAGCGTGCGCCTGCCCGGCCACGAATGCGTGGCGGCGTTTCGCCCACCGGCGGTATCGATTCCGGTGCAGGGCAAGCATATTCGGTACGTCTGGAGTGCCCAGAAGCGGGAGATTTCGTTTGTGTTTGAGGTGAGTCAGGTGTGAGCCAGGGGTTTTGCAGTGTTTATGGCTGGGCAATCATTATTGCCCAGCCATAATTTTCAATAATTCGCGATTATTGAAAGCAGAGGATGTTGTGCCGCCCGCGGGAGCAAGCACTCTCGCCACAACAGTGTCGATTGATCAGATCTTGAACTGCTGCACCGAAGCCTGCATCGATCCCGCCGCATGGTTCAATTGATCCGCCGTTTGCGTCAGGGTGTGAATCGAGCGGGTGTTCTCGCGGGACTGCTCGGCAATCGACTCTACCCGCTGGGCCATCTCGTCACTGGCCTTGGATTGCTCGGCAATGGTCTGGGAAATTTCCTCCACCACTTCGGCGGCATGCCGGGCGCCAGTGCGGATTTCGCTGATGGACACCCCGGCCTGCTGGGCCAGGTTGACGCCTTCGTCCACGCGGCTGACGCAAGCCTGCATGTTCGCCACCGCATCCCGGGCGCTGGACTGGATGCGCTCGATCATCGCGGTGATTTCCTGGGTCGACTGGGTCGTGCGCGCCGCCAGGTTACGTACTTCATCGGCCACCACCGCGAAACCACGGCCCGCCTCACCGGCGCGGGCGGCTTCGATGGCGGCGTTGAGGGCCAGCAAGTTGGTCTGCTCGGCGATGCTCTTGATCACTTGGATGATGGAGTGAATGTCCTCGGACGATGCATCCAGCGCCGTGATCTTGCTGGATGACTGGTTGACCACCTCGGCGATCCGGTTCATGCCTTCCACCACCCCGAGAATCACCTGGCCACCGCTGCTCGCCAGTTGTTCGGACTGCGCCGAAATCGTCCGGGCGCTGTCGGCGTGCTGATGGATCTGACTGATGTTCGCCATCATCTGCTCCATGCTGGCCGCCATGCTGGTCGCGCTCTGGGCCTGTTGATCGGCACTGGACACGATCTGCCGTGCCGTATCGCCCAGATTGCGGGAGGTGCCGTGTAACTCATCGCTCTGGCCGCGAATCGTGGCGATCATCTGCCGCAGATTGGTCTGCATCTGCTCGATCACACCTTGCAACTGGCCCAGCTCATCCTTGCTTTGCGCGCCCATCGAGCGCTGCAAATCCCCCTGGGAAATTGCCTGGGTGTTGAGGATGATCTTGTTCAGCGGCGTGAGCACGGCCTTGAGCAGGCTCCACGACAACAGCGCCAGCGCCACGCAAGTGGCCAGCAAGGTCGCGATCAGCCAGCGCTCCGAGCTTTGAATGCTGCCGTCCTGATGCTCGCGGGATGTCTGCGCCTGGTTTTCGATCAGCTCGCTCACCGCCTCGTTGCGCTCTTCCAGAGCCGAAAACGCCCCGTCGAACTCCGCCCGCAGCGCATGGCCGTCCTGGGCACCACTGAGTGCCTTGCCAATGATTTGCTTGGCTTTGTCGATGTAGGTTTCGACTTGTGGCTTGAGCTCGGCAATCGCCTTGGCGACATCCGCCGGCAACTTGGCCTCGGCGTTTTCGGCGATGACCTTGCGCATGCGCTGCGTATGCTCATCGAATGCCTCCGTCACCTCCTTGGCCGCCTGGGCATCCCCCTGTGTCACCAGCAAAGCGGCCAACACATCGGCCCGAATGGCGTCATGCATCATGTCCGCCTCCATGTGCTTGCGCATGGCCGAAATACTGGTCTCGTTCTGCACCAGGGCCTCGGTCATGGAGTGATAACCCCACAGCCCGATACCGCCAAGCAACAGCGCAAAAGAAAGACTGACCAACCCCGAGCCTATGACCTTGGTGCGGATCTTCATCGCTTACTGCTCCTGGAGCGGAGGAATTCTGGGAAAGTGTAGTCGAGTGCCGGCCGAGCCTTGGGTCAGGCGATGCTCTTATCTGAGGCTATCGGCGGGGGGAATGATTTGATGAATATGCTTCAAATTGTTTGGGCCAGGGACAGTGAACCTGTGACGAGAGAATTATCCCCGATGGCTGCGAAGCCGCCCTCCTTGTAACCTGCGCCCCGTTCTCGCGGCGCTGCGACAGATCAAAACCCAATGCTGCCCACCTCCGTGAGCAGCATGGCGCCAACGACGGTTAAGCCGGATTACTCCCCGGCGCCTCCAGCACCTTCACCACATCATCGATGACGGCTTTGCTCATATCCTGCAAATAACACGACGCCCAGGCATACCGATCCGTGCCGCGAATCATCGCCGCGTCCTCGGCCAGAACCTTGGCGACGTGGAGCAGGTCGGAGGCATGGGACAGGGCTTCGCCGATGGGGATGCCGCTGTTGACGCGGAATAGCGGGCGGTCGGAGTGGTAGGCGAAGGGGGTTAGGCCTGGGGTTTTGAGGTCTTTGGGATGGGTCATTGCGCACCTCCTCTTGCCAATTGGCGGCGGACGGCGACTAGCAAAGCGATAAAGCGAGACAGCAGCAGATCCATGGCGTGCATCGATAAACTCCCATATCAAATGAGAGCTGCCACGTTCGTTCTCAGGCGAATGGGTGGCAGTTGTGCGCAGGCTGAGAAACCGGAGATACAGGAACCCGGCAGACCCGAAGGTCTCCCACGCACAGCCGCCATTGTACGGAATGCGGACATAAAAAAACGCCGCAAACGTGGTTCGGGCGCTGTGGCGCCTGCATCTTACTCGGGTTCTCAGGCCCGGTCGCTGAATTGGCAGCGACAGTTGGAGAGTAGCGGGCGATTGGGGGGGCGCAATCGTGGCGCGATGCTGGCGGGGTTAGAAATTGTGTGTGCGGGATTAACGCACCTGTGACCACCGGTACGAAGTAGGTCGGACAGAGGGCTTTTCTGGAATGGACATCGAGAGGCCAAAGGTCGGTGGTGCTGGTGCCGTTGCGCCTACGGATCTTCCATTCAACTCGCCGGCCCCTGATTTGGTGTGGGGTGGTCGGATGTTTGTGTTTACGGGTGTCATGGCCTTTGGGCCGCGCAAAGATTGTCAGGCATTGGTCGAGGAGCGGGGTGGTTTAATTGGGGGCGGTGTGAGTAAGAAGGTGCATTACTTGGTGGTCGGCAGCGTGGGTAATGAGCAGTGGCGCCACAGCACGTACGGAACGAAGATCATGAAGGCAGTGGAGCTGCGGGAGGCGGGCGCTTCGATTGCCATTGTGGGTGAGGACCACTGGCAAAAGATGCTGTTTGGTTGAGGTCGCTTCGTTCGTTGTGTTCTAAGAAAGGCAACCCTTCGTCCGGCCGGTGGATTGTCGGTGGGTTTGACGGCCTCATCGCGAGCAGGCTCGCTCCCACAGGTTTCAGCGTGTGGATGAAAAGTGGACGTTCCAGAAACAACAAAGCCCTCGCATTTCTGCGAGGGCTTCGTTTTGTATGGTGCGGCACCAGACGAACGGTATGTTTCGGCGAGAGTAGGTTTTTCGGGCATCTGGAGTTCGCTGGAAAATTCGGTATACCCCAACTAGTAACTATAAACAAATCAGCTAGTTATGGCGTTCGGTGGAATCGAACTCGGTATTTTTTAGATGTCAGCACGTTGTCGGTCCGCAAGTAATTCAGAGCCGCATACGGAATGGTAAACCTCCCGAATTCGAACGTTGTTGATCATCCCCTCCGTCGAGAATAGGTAGGAATCCGCCAAAAGCTGCCGTGGCGACAGGCAGCAGACGAGCCGCTCGGATGTGTCTACAAAACTAGGGGCGATTCAGATTAGTGCCTGCGGTGAATCAGAGCACTTGAGATACAAACGTTACGTCCCATGACTGTTCAGACCCGCCGATTGCAACTGTGGTAAGCGTGCATCCGGTCTCACTACAAGGGGCCTTCGTGGTTCTGGTTACCTTAGGCGTTCTTGGAATGCAGAGCTTTTTGCAAACACATCCGCCATGAAGTCCATGAAAACGATGGCTCGCTTGGGCAGCAGCCGATTCGCTAGGTAAACGACCTGGATCGGCACCTGTGGTGCTACGTAGTCGCTAAGCAGCAGCTGAAGATTGCCACTTCTTAGCCCTTCCTCATAAAGCCATTGAGGGCCTTGCGCGATTCCTAATCCTGCATTGACGTACTCACGTATCGCCTCGGGTGAATTGACCCGCAGGCGACCGGAGACCTGGACATCAATGTCTTTAAACCGCCAGTTAGTACCGGTAGATAGCAGAGTGTAAATAAGGCAGTCGTGTTTCTTCAGGTCATCAGGCGAAGAGGGAGAACCACGTTTCTCCAAGTACTCGCGGCTGGCCACACACACACGCTCGAACCACGCTAGTGGCCGGGCACGCATTGCGCTGTCCTCCAGGTGGCCAATGCGAATCGCGAGCTCGGCTCCCTCGTCGACCAGATTGACGTAGCGATCATTGATCTGGAGATCGAGCGACACTTCTGGATAGAGCTCCAGAAAGCTAGCCACCTGGGGCACGATAAAGGTGTGCGCCAATGCAGTCGGGCATGCGACGCGTAGTAACCCAGACGGTGCCACGTTCCCTCTCAGAGAGGACTCTGACTCTTCTACTGAGTCCAAAATACGCCGCGCATCTGCGTAGTACCGCTCGCCTTCCGGTGTGAGCGTCAGCTTTCTTGTCGATCGGTGAAGCAGCCTGGCTTGCAGATGATCTTCGAGTGCGGCGACGTAACGGCTGACGTTCGGTTGTCCGAGTCCAAGATCACGTCCCGCAGCTGAAAAACTGCCGGTCTCGACGGCGCGTACGAAACAGCTCATCAGTAACAACCGATCCATCACACGTCCTCTTTCATGCGTATTTTGCATGAGATGTATTCTCTTTAGCTATCTTATCAGCGCTCCAGCATGAATACATAGTTGCTCTCAGAAGGTCAGTCGTCCGACTGGTCGTCACAAATGAGAGGAAGTTTACATGTCCCGTTTACAAGGCAAGCGTACGCTCATCACTGGCGGCACAAGTGGCATTGGTCTGGAGACCGCAAAGCAATTCCTCGCAGAAGGCGCTCGGGTGATCGTCACTGGTGTTAATCCTGAGTCAATTGCAAACGCCCAAGCTGTCTTAGGTAGCGAGGTTCTGGTGTTACGAGCCGACTCCGCCAGTGTCACAGCCCAGAAGGAGCTGGCGCAGGCTGTTCAGTCTCATTACGGGCAGCTCGACGTTGCCTTCCTTAATGCTGGCGTATCCGTCTGGAAGCCAATCGAAGACTGGAACGAGGAGATGTTTGACCGCTCCTTTGACATCAATGTCAAAGGCCCTTACTTCCTCCTGCAAGCACTGCTGCCGGTCTTCTCAAACCCTGCATCGGTGGTTCTTAACACCTCGATCAGTGCGCACCTGGGCGCCGCGCGTTCATCCATTTATGCCGCAACAAAGGCGGCCTTTCTAAACATGTCGAAAACGCTCTCTAGCGAGCTTCTACCGCGTGGTGTTCGAGTAAATGCGGTCAGCCCTGGGCCGATCGACACGCCGCTGTACGACAAGGCGGGTATTCCCGATGCCTACCGCGAGCAGGTCAACAAAGATATTGCTGCGACTATCCCATTTGGCCGTTTTGGCACGCCTGAAGAAGTAGCTAAGGCGGTGGTGTACCTCGCGTCGGACGAGTCTCGTTGGACGTTGGGAACAGAAATTATTGTTGATGGTGGTCGCTCGCTTTAACGAGATAGGCACGCCTTCGAGTCTGTACATCCCGCTTCCTGCCCGGATGCGGGAGTTGTCGAAATAACAGTGGGTATTCAAATGTCGCAATCACAGTTCACGCTCGTTAGCCACGAGCTTTGTCCGTTTGTTCAGCGAGTGGCAATTTTACTTCACGAAAAGCAGGTTCCATTTCAGCGCATTGATGTGGATCTGAAGGTCAGGCCCGACTGGTTTCGGGTCATGTCGCCAACGGGCAAAGTCCCGCTTCTAAAGGTGCAAAAAGGCGACGAGGGTGCGAACGTACTCTTCGAGAGCGTGGCAATCTGTGAATTCATCGAAGAGGTGTATCCGGAGCCCGCTTTGCACCCGGAAGATGCAATCACCCGTGCTCAACACCGTGCCTGGATCGAATTCGCCACTGCCATGCTCGCGGATGCGTGGGGATATTTGAATGCAGCGGATCAGCAGACAGCGCTTAGTAAATCAGCAGTGTTGAGAGGCAAACTAGAGCGATTCGAACTTGAAAAATCGGACGGCGATTACTTCGCTGGTACGAAGCTCAGCATGGTGGATATAGCCGTTGCTCCAGTTTTTCGCTACTTCGACATACTAGGATTCGAACCAAGTCATCCATTGTTCGATGGACTTGTTCGCATTGCAGAGTGGCGCCATGCGCTAGCAAACCGAGCGAGTGTTCAAGCTGCAGTTGCCGAAGATTATGCGTCCCGGTTCCGCACGCATCTTCAGCAAGCCAAGGCCATTTTGGTTAGCTGAATCGGGCGTTTCGGTTCAGCCCGCGCTCGACTGCGGTCTCATCGAAAAGTCCTGCACCCAACTCCTGCTCCTCTAAAGCTCATCGCCCTCGCTGAACTCTCAGAGAGGCTGCTTATTGGTCGAGGCGCGGTCTACTGATGCTCAGATGGTTTTGCTGGCGACAGATCTCCACACGTATCGGCGGCGCATCGACCGTCATCCTGGCCGCTCTCCTGCTCGTTTTTTTCCACTGAGAAGAAGTATTTAGAGACTAGACGCAGCCTGGCCCCGGCCGCTTCTTACAGGCTGCGGCTAGTGATTTTTGCCAAGGTTAGATCACCGGCCCCCACGTCGACATTCAGCGTATTCTCAGTCCGCTTGCTCCGAGAATTCGTTAGCGAATGGCCTCCCCTTGAAGACAACCGACAGCCCGCCCCATGGTGGGCTTTTTTCGTATGGCTCCAAATGGCCGTTTTCTGACCTTCGCCTAGCGGTTGAGCTGCCAGGACTTTCCTAAGCGATGTACAAGCAAGTGCACGGTCAGCAGATAGTAATAGCGCGTCGATTCAGCGTGCTGGTTCACGTGGTGATGTAGAAACCATGCGAGATGCTTTTGCTGCCAAGTCCATGGATTGTCGCGTTGCCAGCGATCAGCGATTGCTGTTTGGATAGCCTTCGCCTGACGAAGGTGGCGTTGGCGCGTGGTGTGAGACCCAGTCAGGACGCCCGCCAGGAACAGCTCCATATCGAATGGCTTGCTCATGTTCGACCACCGATATAAGCCGATACCACGTCGATACGGCCGTGCCCCAGCTCATAGCTGACTTGTACTCGGGCCTCCTGATCTAGGCGTCGGTCGAGTTGATAGCAATGGCCACCGTTGATGGGTGCGGGGTAGTGGGTGATTTTTTCATAGCGTTCGCACGCATAGGCTGCCCGCAATTCGTGGAAGCCTTTGAGGTTGTACTGATGGAGGATGTCCCGTGCGGGACGGACGATTCCCTGCACAAAATCGAGGTAGCTTTCGTTCGGTGCAAGCAGGTTGCAACTACCGTCGAGCGAGACCTGTTCGGCAAACTTCAGTGCGTCAACAATATGATTATCTACCGTAATCCAGCGAGGTGCTGACGCGCCTGAACGGCCACCTTTGGTGCCGTCCTGGATGTTGATTCTGCCAAGTTGCTCTGCTTCACGTTGCAACCGGGGCAGGTTGGCCAAAATGGCCTCGCGCATGCGCATGCCGGTGGTTCGCGCCAACTGCACGATGGCCGC
This sequence comes from Pseudomonas sp. St290, assembly GCF_018325805.1. Lineage (NCBI taxonomy): Bacteria > Pseudomonadati > Pseudomonadota > Gammaproteobacteria > Pseudomonadales > Pseudomonadaceae > Pseudomonas > Pseudomonas sp. St290. The sequence goes on from NZ_AP014703.1 coordinate 434,094, forward strand.
GGCGCGCGGCTGCTGGTGTTCGCAAAGCACCTCTACGATCCGCTTCACCTGTTCGCGATCTTGGCCTTGCGGCGCTGAACGACGAACACTGGTGCGCCGCATTCCCAGCGCCTTACTCGGGCTCGGCACTTTCACATACTGATCACCGCGAAGCGCGGCCACGGTCCGATTCACACTGGACAACCGGTTTTGCGCAGTGGAGATGGCCAGCTCACCTTGTTCAACTTGTTGGCGCAGATGTCCGGCATAGTCCAGCAAAGTCTGCCGATCAATCTGCCGCGCATCGTTAAACCCCGGCCCATCTTCCGAGTGACACCAGCGTACAAATGCCTGCCAGCGATCACTGTGCGCCTTGACCGTGCCGTAATGCCCGCCGCCAAACATGTCCCGCAACGCCTGTGGCCCGGCATAACTCAATTGCCGGCCATAGCCAAAATTCCGCCCGTCCCGTCTACCTACCAATGCCATGATCAAACTCCTCTCGAAGCCAAACCTTTAAAACCTTCCCCACGTCATCCCGCCAAGAATGTTGAGTGTTATCAGGGATCAAGGCCCCTGCGACCTGTGAGGGTTGTCCACTAACGCGGGACTGACGGCTCTTTACGACCGGGAGCCTGGGCATCTCATGATCTGACCTCCTGAACACCGTTACCGGTGGGCGGGTGGAGGCTGCATTGGTTGACGAAACCAACACCGAGAGATCTGAGTCGGGATAAGGCCGCGGAGCGATGACCGGGGCGTGCCTGACTGTCAGTCAGGTGCAGTCCATTCCCTGGGCTGCGGCACCATCATCTGCATCGCTGTTGCTGGTGACTTCGGTATTTGTCACGCCGATTGTCACGAGGGGAAATGCCGCTAAGCCTTGTACGAGTTCGGCTGCAGCAGCGGTAGGAGCGCCCGTCTCTTTCCAGAAGAAAGAGACGGGCGCAGGTTGGCGCAATGAAATGGCCAAGCGGATAGGTTGCTGCAGGGCAGCTATGAAAGGGGAAAGTTGCCGCAGTGGGCACACTGGTAAAAGTAGGCATCCATCACATCGCTGTGACCGTGCGAGCCGCCGGACGCTAATCGCACTTTGGGAGAACCACCACGGTGTGGCGTAGCCTTAAAGGTTCTGGCTACCTGGGTTGCTGTCAAAGACAGCGCTTTGCCCGATCTCTTCTACGCCTGTGGATAATTTGGGTCAAGGCTCGAATTTTCGGGAATTCTGCGGCTGTGGATGAAATTATCCACCGGTGGAAATCTATGGTTTTCCACAGACAATTTGCGTGGGCTTTAGATTTTTTAAATGAGGTCCATCCAAGCAGGGCGGCTTTGCAGCCCCGCTTGGATGGACCCGCGTGGAAGGGCGGACAACGGTGATCTCACAGGCTTACCCACGTTTGGATGCGCCACGGCTATTTTCTAGGGCTGTGATGTTGTCGCCGACTGGGTGAGCGAATTCGTGGGGTGTCACATGCCCATGGCGGTTGGCGTCGATGTAATTACTCCACCACGCCATGATCAGCCTGCGCTGTTCGAGGAATTCGGCCTTGTGGATATACGCGGCACGCACACGGTTGCGTTCCTTGTGGCTCATTTGCCTTTCGATGGCTGCGTCGGTCCATAACCCGGACTCCAGCAGAGCGCTACAGGCCATGGTCCTGAAGCCGTGGCCGCACACGTCCTTGCTGGTGTCATAGCCGACGTTGCGGAGCATGGTGTTCACCGTGTTCTCAGACATAGGCTTCCAGTACTTGTGGTCGCCCGGTAGCACCAACTCTGAAAAGCGACTGAGGCTGCGCAGGCGCTCCAGTATTTCGATGACCTGCGGCGATAACGGAACCATTTGAATGTCGCCGTTCATCTTGGTCCCACGTGTGGAGTTGCGTACCCCTTCAATCGGTGTGCGGGTATCGGGGATTTCCCACATGGCGCGTTGGAGGTCGAACTCACTCCATCGCGCGAAGCGCAGTTCGCTGGAGCGGACGAATACATGCAGCGTGAGCAGGACGGCAAGGCGCGTCAGTTCGCGGCCGTTGTAGTTGTCGATACGGTGCAGCAGTTCGGGTAGGCGGTTGAGTGAGAGGGCCGGGCGATGGACTGTGCGCGGCGCGTGAAGCGAGCCTGCCAGATCCAGTGCAGGATTCATGGTGATCTGCCGGGCTCTTTTGGCCCCGCGCATGATGGTGGATAAGTAATTCTGTACCCTTAACGCCACATCCATGGTGCCGCGTTCCTTGATGCGCTGGGTGATTTCTAGCAGGTCGTGGGTATCGAGTTCAGCGATGGGGCGTTGGCCGATCAGTGGGAAGACGTGGGTACGCAATCGGCTCATCACGGTTTTTGCGTGTCCTTCGGTCCAGCGACGGGACATGTCGGCGTGCCACTCCAGAGCAACGGTTTCGAAAAGCAGTGCCGCCCGCTGGGCTACGATTTTGGCCTTCTTCTTTTCTTCCATTGGGTCGAGGTTGTCGAGCAGCAACGCCTTGGCTTCGTCTCGCTTACGTCGTGCGACGGAAAGGGTAACGATGGGGTAATTGCCGATGATGAGCGTACCTTCCTTGCCGCTGGGCTTGGTGTACTTCAAGCGCCAGGTCTTCACGCCATTGGGTTTGACGAAAAGGTACATGCCTCCGCCGTCGAACAGTTTGTAGGCGCGTTCGCGGGGTTTGGCCGTGCGGCATTGCAGGTCGCTGAGGGGGATCGCTAGACGTGGCATAGGGGTACGCGCTCCTGACCGGAAAATCGCAGTACCCCTAACATACCCTCGGGGAAGGGGGATTTTGTTGGATCCCGACAGAGGGTCCTGGAACGAAAAAACCCGCCAAAGGGCGGGTTTTCGGGGCTTCCAGAGCATTCAGTGGAATGCAATGGAGCCTAATGTGGTGCCGGCACCAGGAGTCGAACCCGGGACCTACTGATTACAAGTCAGTTGCTCTACCAACTGAGCTATACCGGCGTGTGGGCGACGATTATAGCGATTGGGTGCGTTCTGTAAACCCCTGAATTCTGACTATTTTTGCGCAGGTCCGGCTTGGGCGCGGTGCAGCAGCGTGCGCAGTTTGTTCAGGGCTCGCCAGGTGCGGCTGTTTTGGATGGCGTGGAGTTGGGCTTCGGCCTGTTCGGCGCGTTGCAGGGCGGCGCTGAGTTGTTGGTCGGTGTCGCTCAGGGGGTGGCTGAATTTGTGGCCTTTGCAGAGCTGGAAGCCGTCGAGGTTGCACGGTGGGATGTCGAAGGCGGGTTTGAGGGCCAGGTGTTCCTCGGCGAGGTAGTAGGTGTTGATGCCGTCGAACAGGATGGACTGGTAGGCGGCGTCGGTCACCAGGGTTTCCCAGGTCTGGTCGCGGGCCCATGGGGTTTCGATGAGGATGATCCAGGGGCGCCAGCGGCTGAAGTCCATGCCGCGCAGCACGGTTTCTTCGTGGCCTTCGACGTCGATTTTCAGAAAGTGGATGGGGCGGTCCTGGGCGTATTGCTCGCAGATGGAGGCCAGGGTGCGGGACTGGACGGTCTGGTTGCGCACGTCCATGCCGGCGTCGCGGTGTTGTTGGGCGACGCTGGCTTCCACTGTGGATAAGCCGGTGTCGGCGATGGTGTAGAAGGTCAGGCTTTCGGCGTTTTCGCCGGCCACGCATTGCAGGTTGATGTCGTGGGGGCGTTGTTGGCAGAGGGCATCATAGTAGGCCGGCACCGGTTCGATATTGATGCCGCGCCAGCCGCGGTCGTAAAACGCTCGGGTGACCGAATCATCTGTCGGATGGTTGGCGCCGACGTCGAGGTAAAAGCCGTTTTCCACCGATTGAAGGGCGCGCCACAGGCGTATGTCTTCGAAGTTTTGTGCGTAGGAAATGAACGTCACGGCCAGTCCTTGAGTGTGTCGGCATTGTGTCAATCACGATACGTTGGGCTGTTGTATAGCACGGGCGCGGTGGACGCAATTACTGGCGCGGGGCAGCACTGAATTCGGCGGTTATGTCGTTTTGCTTGGGCGCTTATGCACAACGGGCAGGTGGAGGCGAAGGGCATCTTGCGATTTTGTGACCGCTTTCGCGTTTCGTCGCAAATGCCTGTTTTCATGGTTTTTTATCCATGTGAACAAAAAATGACCAGCCTTGATTCGGTCAGGAAATCGCGGATTTCTTGGATCCAGGTTTATTTCATCAACAGAGTTATCCACAGGCTGTTTCGGCGTCGTAACGTTCTGCCAACAACATCAGATTGCGTGGCGTCAGCGGCGTATCGCAGAAGGTGCCGAGGCGCACGTCGTAGCCTTCTTGGGTAAGGAAAAGCGCTCGGTCCAGGACCAGCCAAAGCTCCAGTGGTCGCCGGAACAGGCCTCGCAGCAACTCCAGATTGCGCACTTCGGCCAAGCGCTGATGGCCCGCTGCTTCCAAGGCGGCCCAATCAGGCGTGCCGACTGTGGATAAGTCTTTCAGAGATGCCAGATCGATGCAGTATTGGGCGAAGGACTTTTCCAACCAAACGGTGGGCAGTGACGGCGTGGGCAGATAGTCGTCGCACCCTCTGATTTGCCGTTGCAGCAAATCGAAGCCCAGGCGCCAGGCCATGGAGTGGTCCCGTTGTCTTCTGACGCGCGCGCCAGCGGTGACGGTTTCGCTCAGGGGCAGGCTGAGATCGTCGAGCGACAGCTGTAGGGCAGAGGCCTTGGCGGCGTCGGATAGCGCTTGATAGCGTTCGGTGTTGATGCGGTTGTAACAGCACGGCGCGATAGCCAGTTGTGCACAGCCAACGGCGCTGGCCAGGTGCATCAAGCGAACATGCAGGTCTCCGCAGGCGTGCAGGGCCACGGGGGTGTGTTCGGGGTGGAGCGCCTGGGTGGCGTCCGCCGCTAGCACGTCTTGTTGCAGGTGCGTGGCGGGCAGGCGATGGCGCAGGCTCAGTTGTTGGCCGCTGGAGACCAGTGCAGGGTCGTATTCCAGGCAGGTCAGTTGCTGTTTGTCGTGCAGCAGGCGTCGACCGAGATGGCCTTTGCCGGCGCACCAATCCAGCCAGTGGGTCGGCTGGGTGGTGAAGTGCAGACGGCTGGCGAAGGCTTCGATCTGCTGCCATTTGCGCCCGGGCACGTCGACGTTCAGGCGATGGCTTGGCGCTTCGAGCGTGCTGGCGGGCAATTCTGCGACAGCGCTCAATGCGCGGGAGATTGCGGCCAATTCCGGGAAGGGCGCTGGTGCGCCTTCCATCAACCACGGCTGATGATGGTCGTTTTCCGCAGCTTCCAGCGAACGCTGGCGTAGCCATCGGGCCAATTCCGGGTGGGACGTTTCCCAAGGCAGTTGCAGATAGGTGAACGGACGCGGCTTCCACAGCACTTGGTGCGCCGTGAGAAAAGCGTCCAGCGCCGTGAAGCGGGCGAGCAATGCCTCGCCCGTCAGCACGCCGCTGCTGTCAGCGCCCCTGGCAGGCATCGACGCGCAACCAGCGCTCCAGCTGCTTGAAGCCTTGCACCAGGAAAAAGGACATCAGCAGATAGAACATGCCGGCGGCGAAAAAAATCTCCACCGGCAGGTAGGTCCGGGCAATGATGGTGCGGGCCATGCCGGTGAGTTCCAGCAGGGTCACGGTACTCGCCAGGGCGCTGGCCTTGAGCATCAGGATCACTTCGTTGCTGTAGGCCGGCAGGCCGATGCGCGCAGCACGGGGCAGCATGATGTAGAACAACGCCTTGGGTCGGGACATGCCCAGGGCCCGCGCGGCTTCGATCTCGCCCTTTGGGATGGCCTGGATGGCGCCGCGCAGGATTTCGGCGATGTAGGCGGCGGTGTGCAGGGTCATGGTGACCGTGGCGCACCAGAACGGATCCCGCAGGTACGGCCACAGCGCGCTGCTACGCACGGCATCGAACTGTGCCAGGCCGTAGTAGACCAAAAACAGCTGGACCAACAGCGGCGTGCCACGGAAAAAGAAGATGTAGGCGTAGGGCAACGCCCGTACGTACCACAGGCGCGAAGAGCGGGCGATGCCCAGTGGAATCGCCAGCAGCAGCCCGGCGATCACGGCGATGGCTACCAGCTCCAGGGTCAACGTGGCGCCCTGGGCCAGCTTCGGCAGCCACTTGATGATGACGTCCCAGTTCATTGGGTGCTCCTGGTAAAGCCACGGGCGGCGCGTCGTTCCAGCAAGTGCATGCCGATCATGGCGAACACCGTGAGGCCCAGGTACATGAAGGCTGCGACCATATAGAAGGTGAACGGTTGCTTGGACACGGTCACGCCGATTTGCGCATGACGCATGATTTCTTCCAGGCCGATCACCGAGACCAGCGCGGTGTCCTTCATCAGGATCATGAACAGGTTGCCCAGGCCGGGCAGGGCGATGCGCCACATCTGCGGCATGATCAACCGGGTGAAGATCCGCCACTTCGACAGGCCCAGGGCGACGCCGGCCTCGCGGTGGCCCTTGGGAATCGCCAGGATCGCGCCGCGAAACACTTCCGTGGCGTAGGCGCCAAAGCACAGGCCCAGGGCAATGACCCCGGCGGCGAAGGCGTTGAGGGCAAGGTCGGGATTGCCGAAGTACTCACCCAAGGCACGCATCAGGTTAACGGTGCCGAAATAGATCAATAGCACCCAGAGTAATTCCGGGATGCCGCGAACCAGTGTTGAATAAGTGCCACCAAGCCATTGCAGCGGCTTGTATGGCGAGGTCTTGGCCAGGGCACCGAGCAGGCCGAGCACCAGCCCCAGGCAGAGGGCCGTGAGCGCCAACTTGACGGTCATCAGCGCGCCGGCAGCGAGCGCCGGGCCGAATCCGTAGAGATCGATCATCATGGGTAAGAATTCATATCGCGGCAGGCTTTGCTAAGGGCCGGCGCTGCCAGGAGCAGCGTCGGCCAGGCGCGTCGGCATCAATAGATGCTGAACGGGAAGTACTTGTCGTTGATCTTTTTATAGGTGCCGTCAGCAACAATTTCTTTCAGTGCTGCGTTCAGTCGGTCACGCAGTGGATCGCCCTTGCGCACGGCAATGGCGATCTTGTCGCCCTCTACCACCGGGTCACCTTTGAATTCGTAAGCACGGCCAGCGTCGGTTTTCAGCCAGTCGTAGTTCACGTATTTGTCTGCCAGGATCCCGTCGAGACGGCCGGAGGTCAGGTCCAGGTAGGCGTTTTCCTGGGTGTCGTAGAGTTTCAGCTCGACGCCTTCCATGTTGTCTTCCATCCAGGTGCCGGCGAGCGTGGAGCGCTGTGCCCCGATGACCTTACCTTGGAGAGACGCTTTATCGATTTTGAAATCGACGTTTTTCGGTGCGATGAATTGCAGTTTGTTGGAGTAGTACGGGTCGGTGAAGTCCACGGCCTGCTTGCGTTCTTCGTTGACCGACAGCGAGGAAATCAGGAAGTCGAACTTCTTGGCGTTCAGGGCCGGGATGATGCCGTCCCAGTCGGAAGTGATTACTTCGCACTCAACTTTCATCTTGGCGCACAGGGCGTCGCCGATGTCTTTATCGAACCCCACGACCTGGCCGCTGGCGTCCTTGTTGTTGAACGGCGGATAGGCCGCCTCGATGCCCATCTTCAGTTTGTCGGCCGCCATGGCGCTGGCCGAGAAAACCAGGCTGGCCGCTGCGGCCAGGAGGAATTTCTTGTAGGTCTGCATGTGTACTGCTCCGTTAGCGGTTGCTGGACATGAATTGTTTGCAGCGCGCCGAAAGCGGGTTCTCGAAGACCTGCTGTGGCGATCCTTGCTCTTCGACCAGGCCTTGATGAAGGAACACGACTTCGCTGGAAACCTGACGGGCGAACCCCATTTCGTGGGTCACCAACAGCATGGTGCGGCCCTCTTCGGCCAAGGCGCGGATCACACTAAGTACTTCCTGGACCATTTCCGGGTCAAGGGCGGAAGTGGGTTCGTCGAACAGAATCACCTTGGGCTGCATGGCCAAGGTGCGGGCGATGGCCGCTCGTTGTTGCTGGCCGCCGGACAGTTCGGCCGGGTAGGCATGGCGCTTGTCGGCGATGCCAACCTTGGCCAGCAGGGCTTCGGCGACTTCGACGGCTTCGGCCTTGCTTTGGCCAAGCACTCGGCGCGGGGCTTCGATTATGTTATCGAGCACGCTCATGTGCGGCCAAAGGTTAAAGTTTTGAAACACAAACCCGATCTCGCTACGCATGCGGTTGATCTGCTTGCCGTCGGCGGCCATCAGTTCACCGTTTTTCGCGGCCTTGAGCTTGAGCTCTTCGCCGGCCACCAGAATCTGGCCCTGGTTGGGGTTTTCCAGCAGATTGATGCAGCGCAGGAACGTGGACTTGCCGGATCCGGAGGAACCCAGGATCGAGATCACGTCGCCGTCGCGGGCGGTCAGCGAGACACCCTTGAGCACCTCCAGCTGTCCGTAGCGTTTGTGCAGGTTGCGGATTTCAAGCGCGGGCGTGGCCTGGGCCATGTGCGGTCCTCATGATGTGTGCTCCCTTGCTGTTGGTGGCCTTCCTTGGCGAGGCGGCCAAGCTAGCATGCGTCCGAATGGCAGCCAACAGCGCTACGGGCGGTAAACCGGTGATGTGCGGCAGGTTGTCGCATCGGCACAGCAGTCTGTCGCGCCATCAACAACCGAACGGCCGTTTGAACCTTGTTTACCGGTGAAAAGTCCGGGGAGTCGCGTAAAAAAAGGCGCGATGGTGCCAGCTTTGGGCGGGGGTTGGAAGGGTTAACCGGATGAGCGTGCTATTCCAATCCGCAGTCGGCCCAACTTCCAATCGATCTAAACCGGAATGGTCCTGAATCCATCAAATGAGATGGCTTTCCCAGAACCAGGAGTTGCCGCCATGAAGTTCCTTTACTGTCTTATCGCCATCGGTGCATTGCTATTTCCCATCACGCCCAACGCCACCAACCTGGCTCCAATAGACAGCGCAGGCGTGCAAGTCCAACCGTTACAGCAGAACGGCATCACCTATCTATCCGGCGGTATCGGCGAGGATGAAGCCCACGCCATCGGCCAGGCCCAGGGCTATAACCTGCACATGACATTCGCGATTGGCGTGGAAAACAAATACATCCCGGATGTGGATGTCACCGTCCAGAACGCGTCGGGGCAAACGCTGCTGACGCTGGATGACGCGGGACCGCTGGTTTACGTGCAGTTGCCGCCGGGCAAGTACACGGTGGTGGCGACGCGCAACGGCGAGGCGCGGCACGACACCGCCCAGGTAGGCAGTGGCGCCCCACGCAGCCTGGTGTTCCATTGGAACGGTGACGAATAGCCAGCCGGCTTACTCGCTGGCGGGCTCTTCCATGGACTGGCGATAACGGTCCAGCGCTTGGCTGAAATCCTCGATGAACTCCGGGGTGCTGAGCCAGCGCTGGGCCGTCTCGCGATCCATGTCATCGACCCACATGCGGTAGTCCACCAGCATGTCGGCGGCCAGGTTGGTGGCTGCCATGCTTTCGTTTTCGGCGTTTTTCAGGTCGAGCAGGCCTGGGCGTTCGATGATCATTACGCTCAGGGACGTGAGCAGCGTATCGAGCATTTCACTGCGGCTGACGGCCTCGGCTTCGCGCAGCTTGGCGAACAGTTCCAGCACGTAGACCGGTGGTTGGGCGGTGGCGTGTGCCGGGTCGCCATACATCGGGATCGATTTGCGCCCGGTCATGCGGATCTGCTTGGCTTTGTCTTTGGCGCGCTTGGCGCGTTTCTGCTGTTTGTTCAGTGAGGCCATTGGGCTTCGGTTTCCAATTCATTAGGGGGCGGCGCCCGGTTCAGTCGATTTTTGGCACGGTAAAGCGAAATTCGCTGCCCTGGCCTGGCTGGCTTTCGGCGTGCAGTTTACCGCCATGGGCCAGGACAATCCCCTTGGAAATGTACAACCCCAATCCGGTGCCGTTGGGGTTGCCTTCCTTGGTCGTCCAGTAGCGCTCGAAAACATGAGGCAGCTGTTCTGGCGCAATACCTTCACCGGTGTCGCGCACGCTGAATACAATCTCGTTGCCAACGGACATCGCGCTGATGCCCACGGAGCCCTGTTGTGGTGTGAACTTGATGGCATTGCCAATCAGGTTGGACAGCACCTGGAACAACCGCTCGGGATCGGCGCTGATCCTCAGGTTGGGTTCGGCATGGAAGGACATGTCGATGGCCTTGGCAGTGGCCAGCGGCGTCAGCAGCGAGCAGGCGTCGTCGAAGATCTGACTGACATCCATCGGCTGGGGATTGATGGTGTAGCGTCCGGCGTCGATGCGCGAGGTGTCGAGCAGGTCTTCCAGCAGCGTGTTCATGCGGCTGGTGGCCTGTTGCATGGTGTCGATGGCGGAAGAAATTCGCTTGGAACTGTGGGAGCCGTCGGAGCTGAAGGCCTTTTGCATCATGCCGCAGAGCATGGAAATGACCGTCATCGGGCTGCGCAGGTCATGGGACACCACGGCCACCAGTTCGTCGCGCGCCTGCACGGCTTGGCGCTCCTTGCGTACCTGGCGGGCCAGGTCGTTTTCCAGGGCCGAGCGTCGCAGGTCGTTGGCGGCGAACAGCTCGCCATGGGTCCATTTGGTGCTGATGCCGGCCATTTCGACTTTCCAGATCTCGAAAGACGTCCGGGGTCGCAGGCGCAGGCCGGTCTCGCTGTTTTCCAGGTCCAGGGGCTTTTGCGGGTCACCGCTCCATTGCAGGGTTTGCTTCACCTCGGGACGGAACCACAGCACACCGTTTTCCACCGGCTTGGGCAGGTGGATCGCCAGCACCCCGCTCGCTACGTCCTGATAAGCCTGGGCAGGCGCGAAGACGCTGCTCAGGTTGTGGTGGGAGAACACCGGCTTGTCGGTTTCCAGAATCCATTTGTGCAGCTCGCGGATCTGCTCCGGTTCCGGGCATTGGCCGTGGCGGTGCAGCTTGTTGTCTTCGAAAATCGCGACGCCGCTGGCGCCGGTCAGGTCCATGAGGCGTTGTGGCTCATTGGACAGGCCATCGAAGACGTTGTCGCTGGACTCGGCCATGACCGCGGCGAGGACCTTGAGGTCTTCCAGCTTGGCGTCCCTCTGCCGGGTCAGCTCCAGGGCCTGCATGGCGCTGATCTGCAACGACAGCACCTGGCCGATGGTCTGGCAGGCCATGCGCATTTCATGGGGAACAAGCAGCGGTTGGCGATTGCCGCAACTGATCAGCCCCCACAGGCGCTCGCCTTCCATCAGCGAGATGCTCATGGAGGACAGCACGCCCATGTTTTTCATGTATTGGCGGTGGATCGGCGAGACGCTGCGCAACGTGGCAAAACTCAGGTCCAGCGGCGCCTGGGTGTCGGGCCGCAGTTCCGGGACCAGCGGTACCGGCGCGTAGTCGGCATTGGGAATGATCCGCAGCCAGTTGGTGCGATACAGCTCGCGGGCCTGTTCGGGAATATCCGACGCCGGGAAAAACAGGCCTTTGTAGAGTTCCATCGACGGCGCGCTGGCCTCGGCAATCACCTGGCCGTGGCCTTCTTCCTCAAAGCGGTAGATCAGCACCCGGTCGTAACCGGTCATGGCCTGGATTTCCCGCACGCTGATTTCGTACAGTGCCTGAAGGGTTTTCGCACTTTGCAGACGTTGCAGCATACGCCCCATGTTCGCCTCGCCGCTGACGCCTTCGGGGCGATAGTCGCTCAGGTGCTGTTCCAGTTCGACGATCAGGGCGCCCTGGTGGCGATGTACCAGGGCATCAAAACGCTGCTGGTTCACGACAATGGCCACGGGCACGCTGTCGCTTTCCGGGGCGGCGCGACAGGCGATGAGGATCGCCTCGGCCTGTTCCAGCCCCAGCAGTGCGTCGAGTGTCTGGCCCAACAGCCTGTGGGGATCTTGCCCCATCAACTGCAACGCGTTGGCGCTGACCTGACGGATCACGAAATCGGGCTCGGACAGCATCAACAACACGCCGTGAGGCTGGATGGCCCCAGGAAAGCGAATCGGTTCGTCTGCGCAATTGGCCAGCAGTTCGTCGAAGGCTTCCTGGTTTTCCGGGGTCATAACAGTACCTTTTGGCTGTCCAGCCAGTGTTCAAAATGAGAGAACGTCGCCTTGGCGGCGCGTGTGACTTCGAACACCTGGGCCTCGCCAAGGTTCCTGTCGTCCAGGTATTGAAGGAAATCCTTCCAGCGTCGACCGGTGAGTTCGCCATACACATTGAGAAAGGCCGCGCCGCTGGAGGCATCAAGGTCGAGCTGCTCGGCAACCCTGCGCCGCAGGATCTGCCCGCCGAGGGTCGCACCTTCCAGCACGTAGGAAACGCCGAGGGCGGCGGCTCGGGAGTCGATTCGTGGCAGCGCCTGGCAGGTGGGCAATGCCTCGATAGCGGCTTCATCCAGGCCCAGTGCCTTGAGGTCGGCTCGCAATACCGGCAGTTTGATGCGCAGGGATTGGTCCAGCCCGGTTGGAATCAGCGCCAGCACATGAAGCTGTTGCTCCAGCGGCTGATAAAAACCGTAGTAAGCCGCCATCAGGCGTCGGTACAGATCCAGGTCCAGCTGTTGCGAGAAAAACGGCAGGCGTTTTTCCAGGGCGACGTGCAGTTCAGCGGTTTCGGTCCGCAATGCCTGAATCAGAGAAGGGTGGGGCGGGGCCGATGACATGCAGGATGACGCTCTTTGATTGAAGCGTTGCTGGAAAAAAAGCGCACCAATCTTACATGGGTTTTTTGAGTGCGCGTCCATCAGATCGGCTCTCATTTCTTCAAGCCGTTGTGCCCGATTGCCCCTCCTCGAGTCGCGCTCGCTCGCGATCCAGCTCTTTGCGCAGCTCTTCTTCCGTGGGGAGCACCAGCTGGTATTGGCTGGCGAACAGTTGTTCATTGCCTTGCAATACGGAGTAACGCACCACTGATTCGTCTTTCCGGGAACAGAGAATGATGCCGACGGTGGGTTTGTCATCAGGACCGCGTTTCAGCTCGTCGTAGAGGCGCACGTACATGTCCATCTGCCCAATGTCCTGATGGCTCAGTTCGCCACGCTTGAGGTCGACGATCACGAAGCACTTGAGCAGGTAGTTATAGAAGACCAGGTCGAGGTAGAAGTCTTTGCTTTCGGTGCTGATGCGTTGCTGACGGGCGATGAAGGCGAAGCCCTTGCCCAGTTCGAGAAGGAAACCCTGTAGCTGGTCGATCAAGGCCTGCTCCAGTTCCGTTTCCAGTAGCGCGCCGGCATTGGGCAGGCCGAGGAATTCCAGGACCACCGGATCCCTGACGATATCCCGGGGGCCGAGGTTCATCTCCTTGATATGGGTGGTGGCTTCCTGCTCCACCGCCGGCCTGTCGCGGCTTGCCAGCAGGCGTTCGTAATAGAAACTGCCGATCTGGCGTTCCAGGGCGCGGGTGGACCAGTTTTGCGTTGCGGCTTCGTTCATATACCAATGGCGTGCAGGAGTATTTTCGACACGCAGCAATACTCGATAGTGGGTCCAACTCAATTCGTGACGCAGTGCGTCACACATTGGAAATGCTTGATAAAAAAGTCGCATGTAGCGCAGATTCGAGGCATCGAATCCCTTCCCGAACCGTGCCGTCAGCACTTTAGCCAGCGATGGCAACAACCGTGCCCCGTAAGCCGCCCGTTCGGCGCCACCCTGTTCGAACTCGATGATATGCCGGCCGATCTGCCAGCAGGTTTGTACCTGGAGCGTATCGACGGCTCGCAGGACCTTCTGGCGTGCCTGGCGAATCAACTCGCCGAGTTCGTTGATCAAGGGGGCGAGCTGTGGGTCATCTTGGGGCAGCAGTGGCGTCATCGCAGTGTCCAGCCATTGAGAAGGGGCGGACCGCAAGGATGCTCCGGGCGGCGTTTCGATGATGCCGGACGGGGCTGATTGCTTGGGAGGAAAAATAGCGGATTGATGCAGGACGGGGATGACGCCGCCCCGTCTTGGTTGACCCCGGTTTGTAGGAACTATCCCCGCAGGGCGTCATCCACCGCGGCCCCGGCCAGACAGTCAGTCCTGGCCTTGCGTCAGCGCCTGGGATGCAGCCACATAATCGGCCTGGAATTGCTTGCTTTCCACCCAATCCAGCGCGGTCTGCTCATCCACGCCCGTGGTCAGACGGCGGTATTCGATCAGTGCGGTAAAGATGAAGTCGGTCGCTTCTTCCTCACCTTCCTGCTCCAGCACCAGCGCCAGCAGGGGATGGGCCAGGAACGCTTCGCACATCGCCTTCTGGCTGATCTTTTCGGCGGCACTCATGAGTTGGAACAGCTCCGTCAGGTCCACGGTTTCCAGATCGATGCGCTCGTCGTTCGGGTCCAGGAAATCGTTTGGCGCAGCAGCACGCTGAGTGCGGTTCTGCTTGGCTTTCGCCTTGGCGCGCTGGCTGCGCTTGTGCTGTTTGTTCGCCGATGACATGGTCGGATTCCTGATGGATAAGGCCATCTATCCTACAGCTTCAACGCGCACGCTTCGAATCTCAATCCACTATGAAGAGCGTCGCCCCCGATGAAGTGGAGGATCGATGAGGCTCGGCCTGGTCGGCGACTTGATAGCTCATGCCGGGCTTGAGCAAAAATTGCCGACCGTCTTCTAGCTCAGTATGGAGCTCGCCCTTGAGGCAAAACAGGATGTGACCCTTGGTGCACCAATGGTCGGCCAGATACCCGGCGGTGTACTCCACCATACGTACCCGAATATCCCCGAATTGCCGCGTGCGCCAATAGGCAGTTCCGGTGACGCCTTTGTGCTCGGTGGGTTCGATGGTGGACCAATCGGTGGTGCCGAAGGGGATACCGGTGATGTCCATGTCGACTCGCTTGCTAGAGAGGAGCGGACGAATGTAGCTGAGTCGACAATGCACAGGAAGAAAATCCCAGGCAATAAAAAACCCCGATCAATTTCTTGATCGGGGTTTTCGGTATTTGGTGCCCAGAGACGGAATCGAACCGCCGACACGGGGATTTTCAATCCCCTGCTCTACCGACTGAGCTATCTGGGCAACGGGGCGCATTAAACGGGTTTTTCGGGGGGGCGTCAAGCACGTTATCAAAAAATATTTAATTATTACCGTCGCTTACGATCCACCCCCGCGCTGAACAGCTTATTCGGACGGCGGCACGTAGCCTTCGGCCTTGGCGTAATCTTCACCGGAAAAGTACTTGTCCATCTCGCCTTGAAGGTATTTGCGATCTTCAGCGTTCATCATGTTCAGGCGTTTTTCATTGATCAGCAGGGTCTGGTGTTTCTGCCAGTCGGCCCAGGCCTTGGCCGAGACGTGGTCAAAGATGTCCTGGCCCTTGGCTCCCGGGAACGGCGCGCGCTCCAGGCCTTCGAGTTCTTCTTTGTACTTGCGGCACATGATGGTGCGGGTCATTGCAACTCTCCTGCGTTCATTACGGCGGCCGCGCGTTCGAGCAAGGTTTTGACCGGGGCGGCAAGGCCCAGGCGCGGCGGGGTGGCGAGGTTATACCAGAGCCAGTCGGCCTCGGCCACGTGATGGCCGGTTTCCCGGACCCGGACCAGCCAGGGATCGATCGCCAACTGGAAGTGGCTGAAGGTGTGCACCAGGCCTGGCATTTGCTGTTGGCTACCCAATTCCAGCGAGTGTTGCAGGGCCAGGTGTTGCAGGTCGTCGAGATCGTCGAGTTCCGGCAGGCTCCACAGCCCGCCCCACAGCCCTGTGGAAGGGCGGCGGTAAAGCAGGATCGCGCCCTCGTGGTTGGCCAACATTGGCATCAAGGTACGCTTCTTGGGCACTTCCTTGCGTGGCTTGGGAATGGGGTAGCGGGTTTCCAGGCCCAGCATGTGGGCTTCGCAGCCTTGCTTCAGCGGGCAGAGCAGGCAACTGGGCTTGCTGCGGGTACAAAGGGTGGCGCCCAGGTCCATCATCGCCTGGGTGTAGGCGTTGACGCGGTCCTGTGGCGTGAAGCGCTCGGCGGTGGCCCACAGCTGTTTCGCTACCTTGGGCTCGCCCGGATAGCCTTCCTGGGCGGTGAAACGCGCCAGCACCCGTTTGACGTTGCCATCGAGGATCGGTGCCCGCAGGCCCATGCTGATACTGGCGATGGCGCCAGCGGTGGACAGGCCGATGCCCGGCAACTCGGTGAGTTTTTCCACGTCCCGGGGAAACTCCCCACCGTATTGGTCGACAACGATTTTCGCGGTTTTCTGCAAATTGCGCGCGCGGGTGTAATAGCCCAGCCCGGTCCACAGGTGCAGCACTTCGTCCTCCGGCGCGGCGGCCAGGGCTTGGACGGTGGGCAGCGCGGCCATGAACCGGTCGAAGTAGTTGAGCACGGTACTGACCTGGGTCTGCTGCAACATGATTTCCGAGACCCACACCCGATAGGGCGTGATGTCCTGCTGCCAGGGCAGATCATGGCGCCCGTGGCGGTCGAACCAGTCCAGGACGGCGGTGGAAAACTGCTCGGCTCTCATCGCTTGAACAGCCCCTTGAGTGCGTCTTTCAGCTCCGGACTGACCTTGTCGCCGAGCTTCTCATCGATCTTGTCGCCGAGCCGGTCGCCGGCCAGTTTCGCCGCGACCTTGCCCAGCCCGTCGTTGTCCAGGCGGCAGGCCTTCGCCCCGAGCTCCAGTGGGCCACGGCAGCGCAATGGCCATTCAACGTCGACGTAGCGTTCGTTGACCTGGCAGGCCGGGTCGGGCATGTCGCTCTTGTCGCCCTCGACGATGACGCCGACGCGGTAATCCATGCCCAACACCCGCAGGTCGATATCGCCGTTGCCATTGACGGTCATGCCGGGGATGCGGACTTTCAGGTCCGGGTTGTTGGCAACGCCATTATTGAAGGTGAGATTGCCGTTGAGTTGCTGGAACGGCGTGTCCTTGCCCCGCGGTTCGCCGCTGAGGGTCTTGCGATTGAGGGTGGCGATGCCTTTGCACAATTGCTGTTCGAGGTTGGCATTGAGCAGTACGCCATCGTTGATGACGAACCCGGCGTTGCCGTTGAGACTGTCGATCAGGGCCTTCTGGCTATTACCGCTGGCGGTGATCGCACTGTTGACGGTGACCAGGCCTTTGACCGGCGGATTCTTGCCTTGGCTTTCGATGATCTTCTCGGCAGGGACCCGGTTGATGCGTGTTTGCAGGCTCAACTGTGGCGTAGGCTGGCGCACGTCCAGGGTGCCCTTGGTTTCGAAGTTGCCGCTGTACAGATCGCCGCGCAGGTTCTCCAGGGTCAGCAGGCCGCCCAGGCCGGTAGCCTTGAGTGCAGCGTTCTGGATCGGCAGTTTATCGAGGGTCAGTTGCCCGAAGGTCAGGTCGGCATCGAGGTCCAGCTTGCTCAGGCGTTCCACCGGGAACAGCCGATCATTACTCCAGGCCCCCTGAGTCGGAGAGCTCGGCAGCGGTGTGCTGCCGGCACCGGCCATGGCGCTGACCTCGGTGTTGCTGACTTCGGCCTCGCGGGCGGCCTTGGAACTGTCGGCTTCGGCGGACTTTGGCGGCAGGTAACGGTCGACGTTGAACGTGTCGGCCTTGAGCTGCACGCGCAAGGCCTGTTTGGCAAAGTCTTCCACGGCGATGCGACCGTTGAAGCTGCTGTCATCGATCTTCAGGTTGATGTTGTTGAGTTCGACGCTGGTCGGCGTGCCGGCAATGCGGCTGACCAGTTCGACCTTGCTCAGGCTGCCTTCGGCCATGGCCGGGAGTGTCTGGCCGATGCTGTCGACGAACTTCGCCAGATCGAACTGGGCGATCGACACACCGCCATTCAATTGCGGGGTCTTGTCGAGGTCGTTGACTTTCAGTTCACCCAGGGCGCGCAGTTGATTGAGCGACAGTTTGATACCGGTCCACTCGGCGACGTTTGCCGCCTTGTCCAGGAACAGTTGGCCTTGGGCGGCGAAGTTCAGGGTTTTGCCCTGCAAGGGATCGCCCGTGGCTTCGCCGGACAGTTTCAGGTCCTCGAACTTGTAGCGTTGCAGGGCGCGTTCGAAGCGCAGTTCACCCGTCACTTCGGTGCGTACACGTACGGCTGGCTGATTGCTGGACAGGAAGGCGGTCAGGGTGACCGGGATATTGGTGGAGTCGTGGACCGGGCCGGTGCTCAGTTGGATGCTCTCGGCCGTGAACAGCTTGCCGGTCCGCTCGTCGGTGTATTCGACGCGGGCGTTGTTCACGGTCAGGCTGTCGATGTCCAGGCGGGTTGGCTGGGCAGGTTTTTCCGCCGGGGTGCTGGCGGGCGAAGTCGGTTGCTCGGTCGGCACCGGTGCCGGGGCGTTCGCCGTCGTCGTGGAGGCTGGCACCTTGCCGATGTCCTCCCAGTTGCCGTGACCGTTCTTGTCACTGTTGAGCCGCAGGTTCAGGCCTTCGACCCGCACATCGCTCATTTGTACTTCCCGGCGCAGCAGCGGTATCACCCGAACCGAAAGACCGAGCATCTGCAGGTCGGCGAAAGGTTGGGTAGGACTGGCCAAGGTCGCGACGCTGGCGTCGTGCAACTCAAGGCCCAGCCATGGAAACAGGCTCCAGCCGATGTCGCCATTGAGGGTCAGCTCGATGTGGGCCTTGTCGCGGGCTATCTGGCGGATCTCTTCTTTGTAGTCGTTGGGATCGAACAGGTGGGTCAGGGCAAAGCCCAGGGCCACAATGATCAGCAACAGCCCGAGAAGTACCAGACCCAGGATTTTGCCGAACGCTTTCATGGGCGAATCCTTGTAGGTTGAGTTCAAAATTTAGCCGGGAGTATAACGCTCTGAGTTGGTGGCGCGTTGGAGGATCGTTCTCCTGCCAGGCTGCCGAACATAGACCTGTGGCGAGGGGATTTATCCCCGCAGGGTTGCGAAGCAACACTGATATCAGCAAAGACAATCACAACCTGATGGATCGAAGCGTTTGGTTTCGAGGCCACTTCGTGCACCCAAGCGGGCTGGTGCGACGTTTCGCTAAATCCCTTCGCCACAGAGAGGGGGCTCAACTCCTGAAAAAATAAATCGTTAGTCCCCTACAGAAAGCGAGCAAGTGTGCGATAAGACAGATGGCACGAAAAAGGTGATATCACTTTGGTTTTTCTGCCGCGAGCAAATGGTAACCTTTGCCCGTTCGTCCGCCCTTCTGCGACTTGATGTCGCACACTATGGAGCTTCACCAGAAAATACAGCCATGCCTGCGTGCAATGAAGGCTGAGGGTGATGCGTGGCTGGCGAACCATTCCAATAACTGGGGGATACACAATGAGCACGAGCATCACGGCGGGCGGCATCGCCGACCAGCCAGCGTTCCTCTCCAAGGAACGCATCATCGCCAAGCCCGGTTTCAACCGGTGGCTGGTTCCACCGGCCGCACTGGCCATTCACCTGTGCATCGGCATGGCCTACGGCTTTTCGGTGTTCTGGTTGCCACTGTCCAAAGCCTTGGGTATCTCCAAGCCTGTGGCCTGTGCACCGGACATGAGCTTCATCTCGCAAGTCTTTTCGTCCCAATGTGACTGGCCGATCTCGATGCTCGGCTGGATCTACACCCTGTTCTTCATCTTCCTGGGTTGCTCGGCAGCCATCTGGGGCGGCTGGCTGGAACACGCCGGGCCGCGCAAGGCCGGTGTTGTCTCGGCATTGTGCTGGTGCGGTGGCCTGCTGATTTCCGCGTTGGGCATCTATACCCACCAGATCTGGCTGATGTGGGTCGGTTCCGGGGTGATCGGTGGTATCGGTCTGGGCCTGGGCTACATCTCCCCGGTATCGACCCTGATCAAGTGGTTCCCGGACAAGCGTGGCATGGCCACCGGCATGGCGATCATGGGCTTCGGCGGTGGTGCGATGGTCGGTGCACCGCTGGCCGCAGCGCTGATGAGCCATTTCGCCTCGCCGACTGGCGTGGGCGTATGGCAGAGCTTCCTGGTCATGGCCGCGATCTACTTCGTGTTCATGATCGGTGGCGCCTTGTCGTACCGCGTTCCGCCGACTGGCTGGAAGCCTGAAGGCTGGACCCCGGCACCGAAGAAAGCCGCGAACGCGATGATCACCCATCGCCACGTTCACGTGAACGTTGCCTGGAAAACCCCGCAGTTCCGCCTGGTCTGGCTGGTGCTGTGCCTGAACGTATCCGCCGGTATCGGCATCCTCGGCATGGCTTCGCCACTGCTGCAGGAAGTGTTCGGTGGCAAGTTGCTCGGCAATGACCTGCCGTTCGGCCAGCTGGACGCTACGCAACTGGGTCAGATCGCGGCTATCGCCGCCGGTTTCACCGGTCTGTTGAGCCTGTTCAACATTGGTGGTCGGTTCTTCTGGGCATCCTTCTCGGATTACCTGGGTCGTAAAAACACCTATTTCGTGTTCTTCGCCCTGGGCTTTGCCCTGTACGCGCTGATCCCGAACCTGGGGCACCTGGGCAGCGTCGCGCTGTTCGTGGCGGCGTTCTGCATCATCCTGTCGATGTACGGCGGCGGTTTCGCCACCGTGCCGGCCTACCTGGCGGACCTGTTCGGTACGCAAATGGTCGGCGCGATCCACGGTCGCCTGTTGACCGCATGGGCTGCGGCGGGCGTGCTGGGTCCGGTGCTGGTGAACTACCTGCGTGAATATCAACTGAGCATCGGCGTTGAACGCGCCGCGGCCTATGACATCACCCTGTACATCCTCTCCGGTCTGTTGGTGCTGGGCTTCCTGTGCAACCTGCTGGTCCGTCCGGTCGCCGACAAGTACTTCATGACCGACGCCGAACTGGCCGCCGAACAGGCGCTGGGCCATGACAAGGGCGCAGACAGCACCACTTCGCTGGAGTGGAAAGCCGCGCCAGGCACCAAGCCCCTGGCGGTCGCTGCCTGGCTGGTGGTGGGCATTCCGTTGGCGTGGGGTGTGTGGGTGACCCTGCAGAAGACGGCGGTGTTGTTCCGCTAAGACCGTTGCCCTGACCCATTGGGTAAGGGCAACCCATGTGGGAGCAAGCCTGCTCGCGATGAGGGCGTGTCAGTCGACATCATTGTCTTCCGATGCACCGCTATCGCGAGCAGGCTCGCTCCCACATTTGTTTTGTGTGTAGGCGAAAGCTTGTATGGACATGTCTATCGCCGACAACCCGTCAGGGATATCACCTCCCGTGTTTCTGTTTGCCGCTCGCGCCCCTATAATGGCTGCCTTTTTCGCCCAATGATTTTGCGGAGCTGGTGATGGCCGAACGTAAGGCGTCTGTCGAGCGCGACACTCTGGAAACCCAGATCAAAGCCTCGATCAACCTGGATGGCACCGGAAAGGCCCGGTTTGATATCGGCGTGCCTTTTCTTGAGCACATGCTGGACCAGATCGCCCGTCACGGGCTGATCGACCTGGACATCGTCAGCAAGGGCGACCTGCATATCGACGACCACCATACGGTGGAAGACGTCGGTATCACCCTGGGCCAGGCCTTTACCAAGGCCATCGGCGACAAGAAGGGCATCCGTCGCTACGGCCATGCCTACGTGCCGCTCGATGAAGCGCTGTCGCGCGTGGTCATCGACTTTTCCGGCCGCCCGGGTCTGCAGATGCATGTGCCGTATACCCGTGCCACCGTCGGCGGCTTCGACGTTGACCTGTTCCAGGAATTCTTCCAGGGCTTCGTCAACCACGCCAACGTGACCCTGCACATCGACAACCTGCGCGGGCACAACACCCACCACCAGATCGAAACCGTGTTCAAGGCTTTCGGCCGCGCGCTGCGCATGGCCGTGGAGCTCGATGACCGCATGGCCGGCCAGATGCCTTCCACCAAGGGCGTGCTGTAATGCAGACGGTCGCGGTTATCGACTATGGCATGGGCAACCTGCACTCGGTGGCCAAGGCCCTCGAGCACGTGGGGGCCGGCAAGGTGCTGATCACCAGCGATGCCGATGTGATTCGCGAAGCCGACCGGGTGGTCTTCCCCGGCGTCGGTGCGATTCGCGATTGCATGGCCGAGATTCGTCGCCTGGGCTTCGACAAGCTGGTGCACGAAGTCAGCCAGGACCGTCCGTTCCTCGGCATTTGCGTGGGCATGCAAGCCCTGCTCGAACGCAGCGAAGAGAACGACGGTGTCGATTGCATCAACATGTTCCCAGGCCAGGTGAAGTTTTTTGGCAAGGGCCTGCATGAAGACGGCGAACACCTGAAAGTCCCGCACATGGGCTGGAACGAAGTGAAGCAGACAGTGGATCACCCGCTGTGGCACAACATTCCGGACCTGGCGCGCTTCTACTTCGTGCACAGCTACTACATCGCGGCCGGCAATGCACGGCAGGTAGTGGGCAGCGGTCACTATGGAGTCGATTTCGCCGCGGCCCTGGCCGATGGTTCGCGCTTCGCCGTGCAGTTCCACCCGGAGAAGAGCCATACCCACGGCCTGCAACTGCTGCAGAACTTCGCCGCGTGGGACGGGCGCTGGTAATGGCCCGCAAGAAACCGCCGATCCTCACCCTCACGCCCGAGCAGGAGGGTGAAGCGAACCGCAAGATCCAACGGTTCATGGAGGAGCGTTTCGAACTGGACCTGGGTTCGTTCGAAGCGGCGGAAATTCTTGACCTGTTTACCCGCGAAATTGCGCCGCACTATTACAACAGGGCGATTTTCGATGTGCAGACGCACCTTAAAGAAAGGTTCGAAAGCATTGAAAGCGACTTGTGGGCGCTCGAGAAGAATTGATTTTCGAGCCAAGCTGAATATTCGTATTTGAAGGTTTGCCAGATGCTGATTATCCCCGCTATCGATCTCAAGGACGGCGCATGCGTACGTCTGCGTCAGGGCCGCATGGAAGACTCCACGGTGTTCTCCGATGACCCGGTGAGCATGGCCGCCAAGTGGGTGGAGGGCGGCTGCCGTCGCCTGCATCTGGTTGACCTGAACGGCGCTTTCGAAGGGCAGCCGGTGAACGGTGAAGTGGTCACGGCCATCGCCAAGCGCTACCCGAACCTGCCGATCCAGATCGGCGGCGGCATTCGTTCGCTGGAAACCATCGAACACTACGTCAAGGCTGGCGTGAGCTACGTGATCATCGGCACCAAGGCCGTCAAGGAGCCTGAGTTTGTCGCCGAAGCCTGCCGCGCCTTCCCGGGCAAGGTGATCGTTGGCCTGGACGCAAAAGACGGCTTCGTCGCCACCGACGGTTGGGCTGAAGTCAGCAGCGTGCAGGTGATCGACCTGGCCAAGCGTTTCGAGGCTGACGGCGTGTCTGCCATTGTCTACACCGACATCGCCAAAGACGGCATGATGCAGGGCTGCAACGTCCCGTTCACTGCCGCCCTGGCCGCCGCCACGAAGATCCCGGTGATCGCCTCCGGCGGTATCCATAACCTGGGCGACATCAAGGCGCTGCTCGACGCCAAGGCGCCGGGCATCATCGGCGCGATCACCGGTCGCGCGATCTACGAAGGCACCCTGGACGTCGCCGAGGCCCAGGCCTTCTGCGATTCCTACAAAGGCTGAGGACTCACCATGGCGCTGGCCAAACGCATCATCCCTTGCCTGGACGTGGACAACGGTCGGGTGGTCAAGGGCGTGAAGTTCGAGAACATCCGTGACGCCGGCGACCCGGTGGAAATCGCCCGTCGCTACGACGAACAGGGTGCGGACGAGATTACCTTCCTCGACATCACGGCCAGCGTCGATGGCCGCGATACCACCTTGCACACTGTCGAGCGCATGGCCAGCCAGGTGTTCATCCCGCTGACCGTGGGCGGTGGCGTGCGCACCGTGCAGGACATCCGCAACCTGCTCAACGCCGGTGCGGACAAGGTGTCCATCAACACCGCGGCGGTGTTCAACCCGGAATTCGTTGGCGAAGCGGCCCAGCACTTCGGTTCGCAATGCATCGTCGTGGCCATCGATGCCAAGAAGGTCTCCGGCCCGGACGAAACCCCGCGCTGGGAAATCTTCACCCACGGCGGTCGTAAACCCACGGGCCTCGACGCCGTTGAATGGGCGAAGAAGATGGAAGGCCTGGGTGCTGGTGAAATCCTGCTGACCAGCATGGACCAGGACGGCATGAAAAACGGCTTCGACCTCGGAGTCACCCGCGCCATCAGCGATGCCCTGGGCATCCCGGTCATCGCCTCCGGCGGCGTCGGCAACCTGCAACACCTGGCTGACGGCATCCTCGAAGGCCACGCCAGTGCAGTACTGGCGGCGAGCATCTTCCACTTCGGCGAATACACCGTGCCGGAAGCCAAGGCCTATATGGCGCATCGCGGTATCTGCATTCGCTGATCGCTGGACACCATGGCGGGCCCAAGGCACTCTTGGGCACACCATGGATTGCGGTAGCCCGACATGCTCAAACGTCTCGTTCTTGCCTTTGCCGGCGTCACGTTGCTACTTGCAGGTACCGCCCGCGCCGCCGATACGTCATTGGTATTGCTGACGGAAAACTTCCCGCCGTACAACATGGCCAAGAACGGCAAAAACTTCGCCCAGGACGAGAACATCAACGGCATTGCCGTGGACATCGTCCGCGAAATATTCAAGCGCGCCGACATCTCCTATAGCCTGACGCTACGTTTCCCTTGGGAGCGAATCTACAAACTCGCCTTGGAAAACCCTGGCTATGGCGTGTTTGTCATGGCGCGATTGCCGGAGCGCGAAAAGCTTTTCAAATGGGTCGGCCCCATCGGCCCGGATGATTGGATCATGCTCGCCAAGGCTGACAGCAAGATCGCCCTCGACTCGCTGGAACAGGCGCGCCAATACAGGATTGGCGCCTACAAGGGCGACGCGATTGCCGAGACATTGGCCAAGCAGGGCCTGAAGCCGATTGTGGTATTGCGCGATCAGGACAACGCCAGAAAACTGCTGAGCGGCCAGATCGACCTGTGGGCCACCGGAGATCCTGCCGGGCGTTACCTGGCGCGCCAGGAAGGGGTGAACGACCTCAAGACCGTACTGCGATTCAACAGTGCCGAGCTGTACCTGGCGTTGAATAAAAACGTGCCTGACGACGTGGTTGCCCGGCTGCAAGCGGCCCTGGACCAGCTGCGTAAGGAAGGTGCGGTGGATGCGATCCTGGCGCGGTATCTCTGAGCGCTGTACCCGACCGTACCACCGCATCGCGGGCAGGTTCGCTCCCACAGGCTTGGCGGTGGAACTGACTTCTGTAGGCGCCCGGAAATCTGTGGGAGCGAGCCTGCTCGCGATGGCGGTGTCGCGGTTTGAGATGGCGCTCAGCCGCTACCGATAAACCCCATCTTTCCCATGCCCGACCATCGCGCGATTACTGCGCAGGCTGATCATCGACTTGATGTCGATCCATTCGATGCCCTCGGCCTTGAGCCGAGGTAGTTCGCGTTCGAGCACTGCGAGGGTCTGCGGGTAGGGATGCCCAATCATTACTGCCGAACCCTGCCGACGGGCGAGTTCAATGGCCACCTGAAGCTGGTGGGCAATGGCGGCTTCGGTACGCTCGTCATCCAGGAACACATCCCGCGAGACACTGGCGAGGCCAATCTTCTGCGCCTCGGCGGCGGCGACAGTCTGGGCGCTGGTGCGGCTGTCGACGAAAAACTTGTGGCGCTGTTGCAAATTCGCCATCAACCACGCCATGGCCTGGGGTTGGGCAGTCATGCGGCTGCCCATGTGGTTGTTGATCCCGCTGGTGTAGGGCACGGCGGCGAATGCGGCGTCCAGGCGTTTGCCGAGTTCTTCGATGGGCAGTTCCGGATGCCAGGCGAACGGCCCTGTGGCCGGATCCATGGGCATGTGCAGCATGACCAGTTTGCCGGCCCGATGGGCCTCGCGGGCGAATTCGGCTGCGTGGGGCGTGTCCGGCATGATCGCGGCGGTGACGGGGCCGGGGAGGGCCAGTACCCGGCGATCCCGAGGCAGGTTTTGCCCCAGGTCGTCGATGATCAGGCTCAGGTACGCCTTGTGCGGCGAGGAGGATGTGGCGGGAGCCGCATTAACGGCTCCTGCCAGCAGGCACAGCAGGACGAAGGTGAAACGCAGGCCCATCTCAGCGGCCGGACGTGATGTTCAATCCTTTGAGCAGGCTCAGGGCCTGGGCCAACTGATAGTCGTCATCCTGAGGCATTGGCTTGGCCTTGGCGCCGGAGCCGGTCGGCTTGTCGGCGCCACCGTTGCCATTGCCCAGGTGACCTTGCAGGTCGGCTTCCTTGAAGTATTCGCTGTCCTGCTCGTTGGTGATCTTGGCCTTGCGCACCTCGATGTCCGGGACGATGCCCTGGGCCTGGATGGAGCGGCCGTTGGGCGTGAAGTACAGCGCGGTGGTGATCTTCAGGGCGCGGTCGTTGTTCAGTGGCAACACGGTCTGCACCGAGCCCTTGCCGAAACTGGTGGTGCCCATGACCACGCCACGCTTCTGGTCCTGCAGGGCGCCGGCGACGATTTCCGAGGCCGAGGCGCTGCCGCCGTTGATCAGCACTACCAGTGGCACGGCTTCGCTCAAGTCGTTGCCGGTGGCCGAGAAGCGCAGCTCGGAATTGGCGATACGGCCCTTGGTGTAGACGATCAGGCCCTTGGTGATGAAGTGATCGACCACTTCCACCGCCGATTGCAGTACGCCGCCGGGGTTGTTGCGCAGGTCCAGGACCAGGCCGTTGAGTTTCTTGCCGTTGTCCTTGCGCATCTTGGCCAGGGCCTTGGCGACTTCTTCGCCGGTCTTGACCTGGAACTGGGTGATGCGGATGTAACCGTAGCCCGACTCCAGCAACTGGCTCTTCACGCTCTTGACCTGGATGACCGCGCGGGTCAGGGTCACGTCGAACGGCGTGCCGCCATCGCGCACCAGGGTCAGGGTGATCTTCTGGCCGATCTTGCCGCGCATCTTGTCCACGGCTTCGGTCATGCTCTGGCCGCGGGTCGGCTGGCCATTGATCTTGACGATGAAGTCTCCGGCCTGGATGCCGGCCTTGGATGCAGGGGTGTCGTCGATCGGCGAGACCACCTTGACGAAGCCGTCTTCGCTGCCGACCTCGATACCCAGGCCACCAAACTCGCCGCTGGTGCTTTCCTGCAGCTCGGCAAAGTCTTCTGGCCCCAGGTAGGCCGAATGCGGGTCAAGGTTGCTGAGCATGCCTTTGATGGCGTTCTCCAGCAGTACCTTGTCATCCACCGGTTCCACATAGGCGGCCTTGATCCGGTCCATGACCTCGGCAAAGGTGCGCAGTTCGTCCAGCGGCAGTGGGGCCTTGGTGGTCGCGGCCGTGCTGGCTGGCGCCAACGGGGCCGGGTCGGCGGCAAAAGCCAGGGGCGCACCGATCACGAGGGCGATCGCCAGGGCCAGCGAGGTAAGGCGGGACAAATGCAGCATGTCGAACGAACTCCTTAATAGGATGGGCGCGCTTATCCTTGCGCACGACACCATTGGGCCGGGTCACTGGGGCGACCCTGCTGACGAATAGCGAAATACAGTGCTGGCGTATCCTGCCCGCCACTGTTACCGACCGTGGAGATGGACTCACCGGCCTTGACCACATCCCCCGCCGACTTGAGTAGCGTCTGGTTGTGGCCGTACAGGCTCAAATAACCGTTGCCGTGATCCAGGATCACCAGCAGGCCGGCACCGCGCAGCCAGTCGGCGAATACCACGCGCCCGCCATGAACAGCATGCACCTGGCTGCCCGCCGAAGCGCTGATCATCACGCCATCCCACTTGGTGCGAGTATCGTCGCCACGGGTTTCACCGAAGCGTGCAAGCAATCGACCATTGACCGGCCATGGAAGTTTGCCTCGGGCTGAAGCAAAAGCGCCGCCGAAGGTTTCGCCATCACTGGAAACCAGCGCGCCAGGACTGGATTTGACCGGTTTGCGCGGAGCGTCGCCGGAGTCCGCTTCGGCCTGGGCCTCACGCAAACGCTTTTTTTCGGCTTCCTGCTGGGCGATCAGCGCTTTCTGGCGCGCCTCTTCCGCCTCTCGGGCCTGGCGGGCCAGGGTTTCCTCGATGGTTTTCAATACGTTGGCCAGTTCGGCCTGGTCCTGCTCGCGGGCTTTGAGCTTGCTGTCGCGAGCCTTCACGTCGTCATTGAGCTTGGCCAGGGCCACCTGGCGCTCCTTGCGAACTTTCTCGAGTTCTTCGCGCTGGGTGTCGAGGCTGCTCTTTTGCACCAGCAATTGGGCCTGCTGCAGCTCGATGTCTTTTTCGACATTGGCCAGCTGGCGCAGGGTTTCGTTGAAGCTCTTGAGCTGTTCCAGGCGGGCCTGGCTCAGGTAATCGTAATAAGTGAGGGTGCGAGCGAATTTCTCGGGGTTCTGCTGGTTGAGCAGCAGCTTGAGATATTCCTGGCGACCGTTCTGGTAGGCCGCCCGGGCCTGGATGGCGATCAGCTTTTGCTGTTCAGTGCGCGCGCTCTGGAGTTTTTTTTTCTCTCCATCGAGCCGCTGCAGCTCGGATTCGCTTTTCTTCAGCTCTTTTTGCAGGGCGTCGACCTGCTTCTCCAGCTTGCCCATCTCGGTC
This sequence comes from Pseudomonas sp. St290, assembly GCF_018325805.1. NCBI lineage: Bacteria > Pseudomonadati > Pseudomonadota > Gammaproteobacteria > Pseudomonadales > Pseudomonadaceae > Pseudomonas > Pseudomonas sp. St290. The sequence goes on from NZ_AP014703.1 coordinate 462,337, forward strand.
TCGGTGCCGCGCAGGTCTTTCTGCACGCTGGATTTCTCTTCCTGCAACTTGCCCAACAGCTTTTTCAGCTCGGCAATGTCCTGGCGCGTGGCTTCCAACTGCTGTTGGGTTTGCGCGCGCTCGTCGGCAAAGGCCGGTTGGAGCAGGCAGGTCAGAACGAGGGCTATCAGGACGCGAAGCATAGAGGCGGGCGACACCAGGGAAAGGGACGGCCTAGTATGCCCGCCCCACGCTGCAAAAAAAACGCCCATTTGGGACTGTGTGATAACTGGCCCAAAAAACACCAAAAACCAATGTGGGAGCGGGCTTGCTCGCGAATGCGGTAGACCAGACACATAAATGTCGACTGGCAGACCGCATTCGCGAGCAAGCCCGCTCCCACAGGGGGATTTGTGTTGAATCAGACCAGGATCGACGTCCCGGTCATCTCCGCCGGCTTCTCCATGCCCAACAACATCAGCATGGTCGGTGCCACGTCAGCCAGTACGCCGCCATCGCGAACCTTGAAGTCGCGCTTGCCGACATAGATGAACGGCACCGGCTCGGTGGTGTGGGCGGTGTGGGCCTGGCCGGTGGATTCGTCGGACATCTGCTCGACGTTGCCGTGGTCAGCCGTGATCAACGCTTCGCCGCCGACCTTTTCCAGGGCCTCGACGATACGGCCAACGCAGGTGTCCAGGCATTCCACAGCCTTGACCGCAGCGTCGAATACGCCGCTGTGGCCGACCATGTCGCCGTTGGCGTAGTTGACCACGATCACGTCGTAACGCTGGTTTTCAATGGCGTCGACGATGCGGTCGGTCACTTCCGGCGCGCTCATCTCCGGCTGCAGGTCGTAGGTCGCGACTTTCGGCGAAGGGATCAGGATGCGTTCTTCGCCCGGGAAGGGTTCTTCACGGCCGCCGGAGAAAAAGAACGTCACGTGGGCGTACTTTTCGGTCTCGGCGATGCGCAGCTGGGTCTTGCCGTTCTTCGCCAGGTAGTCGCCCAGCACGTTTTCCAGGCTGCCAGCGGCGAAGGCCGACGGCGCGGGGATGCTGGCAGCGTATTGAGTCAGCATGACGAAACCGGCCAGTTTCGGCTGTCGAGCGCGCTCGAACTCCTTGAAGTCGTCTTCGACAAACACGCGGGTCAGCTCGCGGGCGCGGTCGGCACGGAAGTTCATGAACACCACGGCGTCGCCGTCTTCAACCTTCACCGGCTCGCCGATGGTGGTGGCTTTGACGAATTCGTCGCTTTCGCCGCGCTCGTAGGCCGCTTGCAGGCCTTCCTGGGCGGTGGCGGCGTTGAATTCGGCACTGCCGTCGACGATCAGGTTATAGGCCTGGGCCACGCGGTCCCAACGGTTGTCACGGTCCATGGCGTAGTAGCGGCCGATGAGGCTGGCGATGCGCCCCTTGCCGAGGGCCTGGAACGTCGTATCCAGCAGCTCGATGGACGAGGCGGCGCTTTTCGGCGGGGTGTCACGGCCATCGAGAAAGGCGTGCAGGTAGATTTTCTCGGCACCGCGCTTGAAGGCCAGTTCGGCCATGGCGATCAGGTGGTCCTGGTGGCTGTGCACGCCACCGTCGGACAGCAGGCCCATGAAGTGCACGGCCTTGCCGGCGGCCACGGCTTTGTCCACGGCGGCGCAGATGGTCGGGTTTTCGAAGAACTCGCCGTCGCGGATCGATTTGGTCACGCGGGTGAAGTCCTGGTACACCACGCGGCCTGCGCCGAGGTTCATGTGGCCGACTTCGGAGTTGCCCATCTGCCCGTCGGGCAGGCCGACGTCCATGCCGCTGCCGGAGATCAGGCCGTTGGGCACGGTAGCCCACAGGCGGTCCAGCACAGGCTTCCTGGCCGAATACACGGCGTTGGATTCGTGGCTGTCACTGTGACCGAAGCCGTCGAGAATCATCAGGACCAAAGGTTTAGGCGTGGTAGTCATGGAATCCACTCGTGGCTGGTTAAAAGAAGACGATGGAAAAGGGACGGGCAGTTTAAAGGTAAGTTCCGACGGCGTCACCGCCGGGCGGGGTTTGGCCGGCCTTGCGTGCTGTGTATACTGGCCGACATTTTAACGCCCTGGAACCTCCTTCGATGGTTGCTCACCTGATTCAATTTGCCACTAACCACTACATTCTCGTCGGTATCTTCGTCGTGCTGCTGGCGCTGCTGGTTGCCCACACGATGCAGGGCGGCGGTCGCAGCCTGAGCACCGGCGAGCTGACCGCGCTGGTCAACAAGGATGCCGGCGTGGTGGTGGACATCCGTCCGAGCAAGGATTACGCCGCAGGCCACATTGTCGGGGCGGTGAACATTCCCCAGGACAAACTGATCGCCCGTATCGGCGAACTGGAAAAACACAAGGCCAAGACGCTGATCCTGGTGGATGCCCAAGGCCAGCACGCCGGTACCCATGCTCGCGAGCTGATGAAGTCCGGTTTCACCGCCGCCAAGCTGTCCGGTGGTGTGGCGAGCTGGAAAGCCGACAATCTGCCGCTGGTGAAGTGAGATGACCCACGTCGTTGTCTATTCCAGCGATTACTGCCCCTATTGCTCCCGAGCCAAGTTCCTGCTCCAGAACAAAGGCGTGGCTTTCGAAGAGATCAAGGTCGACGGCAAGCCGCAACTGCGCGCCGAAATGACCCAGAAAGCCGGGCGCACCTCCGTGCCGCAGATCTGGATCGGCAGCACCCACGTGGGCGGTTGTGATGACCTGTATGCCCTGGAGCGCGCCGGCAAGCTCGATGCGATGCTCAAGGCCTGATTTTCCATTAATAGAACCTGAAAGTAAGAAGGATCTGCGATGACTGACCAACAGAACACAGCTGCCAGCGAAGAAGAAGCCGCACCGCAATTCTCCTTGCAGCGCATTTATGTCCGTGACCTGTCCTTCGAAGCCCCGAAAAGCCCGGCGATTTTTCGCCAGCAGTGGGAACCGAGCGTAGGCCTGGACCTGAACACCCGCCAGAAAGCCCTGGAAGAAGACTTCCACGAAGTGGTGCTGACCCTGTCGGTGACCGTGAAGAACGGCGACGAAGTGGCGTTCATCGCCGAAGTGCAGCAGGCCGGGATCTTCCTGATCAAGAACCTGGATGCCGCTTCGATGAGCCACACCCTGGGCGCGTTCTGTCCGAACATCCTGTTCCCGTACGCTCGCGAAACCCTGGACAGCCTGGTGACCCGTGGTTCGTTCCCGGCCCTGATGCTGGCTCCGGTGAACTTCGACGCCCTGTACGCCCAAGAGCTGCAACGCATGCAGCAAGAAGGCGGCGCGACCGTTCAGTAAGCGGCAGGGCGGGCTAGCGTCCGTCAGCCGAGCATAAAACCTGTGGGAGCGAGCCCTGTGGGAGCTGAGCTTGCTCGCGATGAACGATGACGCGGTTTTGCAGTTGAACCGTGTCGACCTCATCGCGAGCAAGCTCAGCTCCCACAGGCTCGCTCCCACAGGTGTTTCTGGCTGACAGCAAGGGCTCAGGCGAAACCGTTCTGTCGCCAAGCCTCATAAACCGCCACCGCCACGGTGTTGGACAGGTTCAGGCTGCGGCAGCCTTCGCGCATCGGCAGGCGCAAGCGTTGGTCGGCGGGCAGGGCGTCCAGCACCTCGGCTGGCAAGCCACGGCTTTCCGGGCCGAACAGGAACGCATCACCGGCGACGAAGCTGGCGTCATGGAATGGCCGCGAACCCTTGGTGGTAAAGGCGAACAGGCGTGGATGCCCGAGGCTTTCCAGACAACTGGCAAGGTCGGCGTGACGCTGCAAAGTGGCATACTCGTGGTAGTCGAGGCCGGCTCGGCGCAGGCGCTTGTCGTCCATCTCGAAGCCCAGCGGTTCGATCAAATGCAGGTGGCAGCCGCTGTTGGCGCACAGCCTGATGACGTTGCCGGTATTCGGCGGAATTTCCGGTTGAAAAAGGATGACGTGAAACATGCACGGCTCCGCAGACAAAGATGAGCGGCATTCTACGCCGCAAACCGATGAACGTTCGAAGCTAATGCCTCGGGTGATGGGCTCGTTGGCGATTTTCGGCATGATGGTCGGACTGATGATCGGACGCCTGACCACGCCCGAACCGAGCGTATTGCAGCAGGTCGAGATGGCTGATGGTGGGGTGGTGGTCTGGTTCAACAACGAACCCAAGCTACACGGGGAAGTCATCGACGGCTCAGTAGCGCTGTTGTTCGAAGCAGAAGGTCGACCGCAGAGCGGTCAGTTGAAGCTCAATGGCAAGGACGTGAACTGGCGAGTGCGATTGAGTGACAAGGGATTGTTGCTGACACTGGTGGCGGCGCGTCCATTGCGGGGAGAGTGGACCGGCAGCGAGGTGGATGACCGCTGGCGGTTGGAGGTCCGTCTCCAGGAGCAATAAAAGAGGGAATCCCCGGCCTGCCTGTACCAAGGTCCCCAAAACGGGAGGGCTGGCGCTCGGCGCATAGCCCTGGGTGTAAAGAAGGGAAACCTTGACCTGCCTGTATCAAGGCCCCCAAAACAGTGGGCTCGATGAGCCCGGTATAAAAGTGGGGAATCCCCGGCCTGCCTGTACCAAGGTCCCCGAAACTGGGTAGTGATTGAGTTATTGCAGGGGGCGTGCCAGTTTTTAATGGCTTGTCACAAAAAAACTGCTGATGGTGCTCAAAGCCCCGTATTACGGGGCTTTGGCTTTTATTTGAGCTGGTTTTTCCGAGGCGGATCGAGTGGCTCCTGCTCATAAGGCATGCGCAATTGCGGTTCATGGTGCATTGGTGCGGTGCATGGCACCCTTAAAAAGCATCGCGAGCAGGCTCGCTCCCACAGGGTTTGGTGGTGCTCACAAATATCGCGAACACCGAAAATCCATTGTGGGAGCGAGCCTGCTCGCGATTGGGCCTTCAAATTCAGCGAAGGGTTACAGGCCGATCAGCCCTCATCCCCGTCATCATCATCCCCACCATCGACCTTCATCCCCAATTCCTTGATCTTGCGGGTCAAGGTATTGCGGCCCCAGCCCAGCAGCACGGCGGCATCGCGACGGCGACCGGCGGTGTGCTTGAGGGCGGTTTCGATCATGATCCGCTCGAAACTCGGCACGGCGCTGTCCAGCAGGCTCGACTGGCCGCGGGACAGGGCCTGGTCGGCCCACTGGCGCAAGGCTTGTTCCCAGTTGGTCACTGGGGCCGAGTCCTGTGGCAGGCTCAACAGCTCCGGCGGCAGGTCGCTGATGTGCACTTCGCGACCCGAAGCCATCACCGTGATCCAGCGGCAGGTATTCTCTAGCTGGCGCACGTTACCGGGCCACGGCAGGTTCTTGAGGTATTCCTCGGTTTCGCCCTTGAGCAGCTTGGGCTCCACCGCCAGCTCCTGGGCCGCGCGGCTGAGGAAGTGCCGGGCCAGGGTCGGGATGTCTTCGCGACGATCCGCCAGGCGCGGGATATGAATGCGGATCACGTTCAGGCGGTGGAACAAGTCTTCGCGGAACTTGCCGGCGTGAACCAGGGTTTCCAGGTTCTGGTGGGTCGCGGCGATGATGCGCACATCGACCTTGACCGGCGTATGCCCGCCCACCCGATAGAACTCGCCGTCCGCCAGTACACGCAGCAAGCGCGTCTGGGTGTCGGCCGGCATGTCGCCGATCTCATCGAGGAACAATGTGCCGCCGTCGGCTTGCTCGAAGCGCCCGCGCCGCAGGTTGGCCGCGCCAGTGAACGCACCTTTTTCGTGGCCGAACAGCTCGGACTCCATCAGGTCCTTGGGAATCGCCGCCATGTTCAACGCGATGAACGGCGACGCCGCCCGTGGGCTGTGGCGGTGCAGGGCGTGAGCCACCAGTTCTTTACCGGTGCCGGATTCGCCGTTGATCAGCACGGTGATGTTGGAATGGCTCAAGCGCCCGATCGCGCGAAACACTTCCTGCATCGCCGGCGCTTCGCCGATGATTTCCGGGGTGCGGGCCAGGGCCGGCACCTCTTCCATGCCTTGTTGTTCCTGGGCGTGTTGATTGGCGCGCTTGACCAGCGACACCGCTTCATCGACGTCGAATGGCTTGGGCAAGTACTCGAAGGCCCCGCCCTGGTAGGACGCCACGGCGCTGTCCAGGTCGGAATGGGCGGTCATGATGATCACCGGTAGCCGCGGATGCTGCTCGCGAATCCGCGCCAACAGATCCAGGCCGCTGGCGCCAGGCATGCGGATGTCGGAGATGATGACGTCCGGTTGCTGACGCGCCAGGCGACTCATCACCCCATCGGCGCTGTCGAAGCTCTGGGTGGTCATGCCTTCCTGTTGCAAGGCTTTTTCCAGGACCCAACGGATAGAACGGTCGTCATCGACGATCCACACGGTTTCACTACGGCTCATGTCGATGTGGCTCCTTGTTCCAGTGGCAGGAAGATCGAGAAGGTGGTGTGGCCGGGGTGGCTTTCACACTCGATCAAGCCCTGATGCTGACTGATGATGTTCTGGGTGATGGCCAGGCCCAGCCCGGTACCGTCCGGGCGGCCGCTGACCATGGGGAAGAAAATGGTTTCCTGCAGCTCGGCAGGGATGCCCGGGCCGTTGTCGATGATCTCGATCTTGGTCACCAGGCGATGGCGCACGTGGCCGATGGTGAACTGGCGCATGGCCCTGGTGCGCAGGCTGATACGGCCCAGGCGCAGTTCGTTCTGGCTGCTGATGGCTTGCATCGCGTTGCGCACGATATTCAGTACGGCCTGGATCATCTGCTCGCGGTCGATCAGGACATCGGGAATGCTCGGGTCATAGTCGCGCACCAAGGTGATGCAACCCTGGCTTTCCGCTTCTACCAGGCTGCTGACCCGCTCCAGTACTTCATGGACGTTGCACATCGCCAACGATGGCAGCTTGTTCGAGCCGAGCATGCGGTCCACCAGGTTTCGCAGGCGGTCGGCTTCCTCGATGATGACGTTGGTGTAGTCCTTGAGGCTTTCTTCCGGCAGTTCACGGGCGAGCAACTGCGCCGCGCCACGAATCCCGCCGAGGGGGTTCTTGATCTCATGGGCCAGGCCACGCACCAGCATCTTGCTGGTTTCCTGCTTGGATAGCTGGGCCTCTTCCTTGGTGATGCGCAGCAGGCGATCACGGGGGTGGACTTCCAGCAGCAGCAAGGTGGCGCCGTTGTTCAGGATCGGCGTGACCGCATAATCCACTGTAAGGGTCTGGCCGGTCAGTGCGGTGAGCATCGCCTCGCGCTTGGTGAACGGATGGGCCTGTTCCACTGCCTGGCGCAGGGAGTTGAGCGCCTCGGCGGATTCGGTGAATAACTCGCTGATGAACTGCCCGTGGCTGCGCTGGCCGCTGACGGCCAGGAGCATCTCCGCCGCCGGGTTCATGTACTCGAGGCGCAATTCGGCGTCGAGCAGAATGGTTGCGGTGGTGAGGTTGTCGAGCAGCAAGCGGTGTAGTGCGTCGCTAATGGTCATCAGGACCTCTTTTGGAGCGTAGCAACTCGGGGCCGGTCCCAAATTGCGCGCGCGATTAATGCGCTGTTACAAGGAAAATGCAAAAACCAAACCAAGGCTCCGAAAAGAAGCGTTTAGAGCCTCAAAAGGGTGTTTTTCGCCCGGTTGCGTGGCGTTCTGCCAGCTTTTTCGGGTACTTTCGAACCAAAATGGGTTTGGAATCTGGGTAGCGTGCAATGTATTGCACCAAGATAGTGCGCCAACCTGAGCAGCGTTAAAAGAACGGCAGGATGCTGCTTTTTTCTTCTTCGGGCTTTTCGGCCAGGGGGCACTCGGGACGTTGACCGTAATCGGTCGTGGCGCAGGGTTTGATGCGACGCTTCTGCGCCAGGGACATGCGTTGCATATGGAAGGGCTGATTGGCGGTGCGTTCGACGATACGGTCTTGCTCATCGAGGATCTCTACCGCCAGATGATGGGTGCCTCGGTCGATGTTACTCAAGGCAAACACCGGGCTCGGCCCTGGTGCGCCCGTGGGCTGGCCGTCGAGCAGCAGGCGGTAGCGGTGGCCTTTTTGCAGGCCGGGTTCGCTGGTGACGCTGACGATCAGTTCGCCTGCGGTGCTACGTATCGTCGCGTCCGGCTCGGGTATCAGCAGGCGGAGCATTTCGTAATGGAACAGCGGTTCGGGCCGCGCTTCGGCCGTAGGCGCCGCGGACGTTCCTGAAGGCGGCGCCGGCATCCGATTGCTGGGTGGCAGTTGGACTTTCTTCGCATTGCCGGGGCGCGGTTGATCGGTGAACACGCGATTGCCCTGGGCATCGATGTAGGTGTAGACCTGGGCCGCGCCTGACTGAGCGATCAGCAACAGGCCCAGCGCCAGCAACCGGCGGATCATGGCCGGTGCACCCGCTGCACGGTGAAGGTGACGGTTTCGCTTTGTTGCACGAGGGTTTCCCCATCAATCACCTGGACCGCCAGGCTGTGCTCGCCCCGGTCGATATTCACCAATTGCAGGCGTGGCACGTTGGTCGGCTGGCCGTAGGGGTGCCCGTCCAGTAGCAGCCGGAACAGATGCGGGCTGCGCAGTCGCGGTTGAGCCTGTACGCCAACAGTGAAGGTGCCGTTGTTGGCGCGCAGGGCCTCGTCGGTGGGAATGTCCGTCAGTTCCAGTATCTCGTAGGCATTGCGTGGCTCGTCGCTGTTCGCGGAGGCTGGTGGTGCGCCCGGGCTGGCCGGGGATTGGCGTTCGATGCTGTTGAGCGGCGGTAATTCCACCGTCTGAGCCGGTACGCCTTGGGGCGGCTGGTTGCTGTAGGCGGTGTTGCCCTCGGCATCGGTGTACTTGTAGATCTGCGCGGCGGCTGGCAGAGCCAGCAACAACAGGATGATTGAAAAACCACGACCCATGAAAATCGACCGAAAACGAAAAGTGATGGGTGCAGCATAGGCCAGGCGACGCGGATGGCCCAAGTTGTTGTATCGCACCCCTTGTGGGAGCGGGCTTGCTCGCGAAAGCGGTGTGTCAGTCGCTGAGATGTTGGATGTGGCGGCCCCTTCGCGAGCAAGCCCGCTCCCACATTGGGTCTGTGGTGTTCACAGCCTTTATGGCCGACGCTGGATCCCTGTGGGAGCGAGCCTGCTCGCGATGGCGGCGTGTCAGGCGCTGAGTTGGATGTGCAGGCCTCATCGCGAGCAGGCTCGCTCCCACAGGGGAAGGGGGGGCTCAGGATTTTGGGGAGAGGCACAGTTCTCCGGTTGCCCGGATCAGGGCCAGCCGGTGTATCGGGTGCTGCTTGTTGTGGTGGGTAGCTCGGGCCAGCCATTGCGGGCACTGCGGGTCGGTGCGGTAGGGGGCGAAGTCGGCCAGTTGTTGCAGCAGCCGCTTTTGCAGTCGGTCGAGTTGCGGGCGGATCTGTCCCACCAGGTCCGGGCGCGGAAGGTCCGGGGCCTTGCCTTCCAGGGCCCAGTCGGACAAATCGATGTACTGCACCATTTTGTTGGCTTCTATCTGGGCTGCGAAAAACGCTTCCACGGTTTCGCCACTCAGCTTGTAGGCCGGCGCCTGGGCGACGGCAGCGGCAATCACTTCCCGCTCGCGCTGACGGTCTTCTACCGGTTTATGGCTGTCCCATTTGCTCAACGCCACATCATCGGCGAGGGCCAGGCGTTCGCCAATGGCGTTAAGCAGCGGGGTAAGGGCGTCAGGAGCGGGAGTGGAGGCGGCTTCGGCGGTGCCGGCCAACAGCGCGGCAGACAGGGCAAGGCAGAGCTTGAAGCGCAAAGTCATGGGCAGTCTCGTCTTCTATGGAGGGGGCGGGGAGGCATCATGCACGCAACCTGCGCCCATAAAAAAGGCCTCCCGAAGGAGGCCTCTCTTTATTCACGCCGTGCGTGGCGGCGCTTACTGGATCAGCAGCTGTAGTACAGCTCATATTCCAGTGGGTGTACGAAGGTGCGAACCTTGATTTCTTCTTCGCTTTTCAGTGCGATGTAAGCGTCGATGAAGTCATCGCTGAATACGCCGCCCTTGGTCAGGAACGCACGGCCCTTGTCCAGCTCTTCCAGGGCTTCTTTCAGGCTACCGCAAACCTGTGGGATTTCCTTGGCCTCTTCAGGCGGCAGGTCATACAGGTTTTTGTCAGCGGCATCGCCAGGGTGGATCTTGTTCTGGATACCGTCCAGGCCGGCCATCATCAGTGCAGCGAAGGCCAGGTATGGGTTGGCAGCCGGATCCGGGAAGCGAGCTTCGATACGGCGGGCTTTCGGGCTGTTCACGTAAGGAATACGGATCGAGGCGGAACGGTTGCGAGCCGAGTAGGCCAGCATGACCGGGGCTTCGAAGCCTGGTACCAGACGCTTGTAGGAGTTGGTCGACGGGTTGGTGAAGCCGTTCAGGGCCTTACCGTGCTTGATGATACCGCCGATGAAGTACAGGGCGGTGTCCGACAGGCCGGCATAGCCTTCGCCTGCGAAGGTGTTCTTGCCGTCCTTGGAGATCGACATGTGAACGTGCATGCCCGAACCGTTGTCGCCGTACAGAGGCTTCGGCATGAAGGTCGCGGTGCGGCCATAGGCATCGGCAACGTTGTGCACGCAGTACTTCAGGGTCTGGACTTCGTCAGCCTTCTTGACCAGCGTGTTGAACTTCACGCCGATTTCGTTCTGGCCGGCAGTCGCCACTTCGTGGTGGTGAACTTCGACGGTCTGGCCCATCTCTTCCAGTGCGTTGCACATGGAGGTACGGATCTCGTGGTCGTGGTCGAACGGTGGAACCGGGAAGTAGCCGCCCTTGATACCTGGACGGTGGCCTTTGTTACCGCCTTCCACGTCCTGGTCGGACATCCACGAACCTTGTTCGGAGAAGATCTTGAACATGGAGCCGGAGATGTCGGACTTGAACTTGACCGAGTCGAAGATGAAGAACTCAGGCTCAGGACCGAAGAAAGCGGTGTCGCCGATACCGGTGGACTTCAGGTATTCCTCGGCGCGGTGGGCGATGGCGCGTGGGTCGCGGTCATAGCCTTGCATGGTCGAAGGTTCGATGATGTCGCAGACCAGGATCAGGGTCGGCTCTTCGGTGAACGGGTCCAGGACGGCGGTTTCGTCGTCCGGCATCAGGATCATGTCGGAGGCTTCGATACCTTTCCAGCCGGAGATGGAGGAGCCGTCGAACATTTTCCCGATTTCAAAGAATTCGTCGTCCAGCGCATCACGGGCCGGCATGGTCACGTGATGTTGAGTACCTTTGGTGTCAGTGAAGCGCAGATCAATCCACTTGACGTCATGATCTTTGATGAGTTGAACCGACTTCGACATATGTCCTCCGGGTGGCTTCGGGCGGGTAGTGGAGTGCCCTTAGATATGGGTGATGCCGGCGCGAATACTCTGCCAAGGCAACCTGCCTCACAAGGGAGCAAATTGCATGCCAGTGCCCCAGCATGGGTTTTTTGCACCAAATCCACGCTTTTGAGGGCCTTAATCGCGGATTGTCAGACAATAACGCACTGCAATGTGGCGTCGTCAATCGATAATGACCTGTTTTGGTGCATGCAAAACGATCTGCACATTAACTGGTTAAACCTTGAGCAATTTCCGCTATAATCCGCGCCCCCCTTTTTCGGCTGGCCGTTCGCGCGCTGTTTTCATGAAACTAATCGTAAAAGTCTTCCCCGAGATCACCATCAAGAGCCGCCCGGTACGGATGCGTTTCATCCGCCAGTTGGCCAAGAACATCCGCGCCGTGCTCCGAGACCTGGACCCGGCCGTGGTGGTGAACGGCGTGTGGGACAACCTCGAGCTGGAAACCCGTGTCAGCGAACCCAAGGTCCTGAAGGAAATGACCGAGCGCCTGAGCTGCATGCCGGGCATCGCGCATTTCCTGCAAGTCGATGAGTACCCGCTGGGGGATTTCGACGACATCCTTGCCAAGTGCATGCTTCATTATGGTGATGCCCTGGCCGGCAAGATCTTTTCGGTGCGTTGCAAGCGTGCCGGCAAGCACCCATTCAGTTCGATGGATGTGGAAAAGTACGTCGGCAGCCAGTTGCGCCGACAGTGCGGTGCGGCCGGTATTTCGTTGAAAGACCCACAGATCGAAGTGCGCATTGAAATTCGCGACCAGCGGCTGTTCGTGATCCACAGCCAGCACAACAGCATCGGCGGTTATCCGCTGGGCTCGCTGGAGCAGACCCTGGTGCTGATGTCCGGCGGTTTCGATTCCACGGTGGCCGCCTACCAGATCATGCGTCGCGGCCTGATGAGCCATTTCTGCTTCTTCAACCTCGGCGGGCGCGCCCATGAACTGGGCGTGATGGAAGTGGCGCACTTCATCTGGAAGAAGTACGGCAGCTCCCAGCGCGTGTTATTTGTGAGTGTGCCGTTCGAGGAAGTCCTGGGCGAGATTCTCGGCAAAGTCGATAACAGTCATATGGGCGTCATTTTGAAGCGTATGATGTTGCGCGCCGCTTCACGAATTGCCGACCGCCTGCAAATCGACGCGCTGGTGACCGGCGAGGCGATCTCCCAGGTGTCGAGCCAGACGTTGCCGAACCTGTCGGTGATCGACTGCGTGACCGAGAAGCTGGTCCTGCGGCCGCTGATTGCCAGCCACAAGCAGGACATCATCGACCAGGCCAATGCCATTGGCACCGCCGAGTTTGCCCGACACATGCCGGAGTACTGCGGCGTCATCTCGGTCAACCCGAAGACGGCGGCCAAGCGCGGGCGGGTCGAGCACGAAGAGAAAGAATTCGACATGGCGATACTCGAGCGGGCGCTCGAAAACGCCAGGCTGGTACCGATCGATCGCGTCATCGACGAATTGGGCCAGGACATACAGATTGAAGAAGTCGGCGAAGCGCTGGCCGGTCAGATCATCATCGACATCCGTCATCCGGATGACGCTGAAGACGACCCGCTGAGTGTCGCCGGCATCGAGGTAAAAACGATGCCGTTCTATGCAGTGAACGCGCGTTTCAAGGAACTGGACCCTACTCGCCAGTACCTGTTGTATTGCGACAAAGGCGTGATGAGTCGCCTGCATGCCCACCATTTGCTCAGTGAGGGGCATGCCAATGTGCGCGTTTATCGACCGAGCTAAGTGCCCGGGGCTGTTTGCCTGTGGCCTGCGTCACCGGCCCCCCGACGCCGCCGACAGGCTGTAACGGCTTTGTCGGACTCAACGTAAATCGCTGCCACGACCTGTCAGCACACCGAATCCTCTGATCGAGATACACAAGTGATCGAAAATCTACGCAACATCGCCATCATTGCTCACGTTGACCATGGTAAGACCACCCTGGTAGACAAACTCTTGCGTCAATCCGGCACCCTGGAGCGCAACGAGCTCAACGACGAGCGCGTGATGGACTCCAACGACCAGGAAAAAGAGCGCGGTATTACCATCCTGGCGAAAAACACCGCCATCAACTGGAATGGCTACCACATCAACATCGTGGACACCCCGGGCCACGCCGACTTCGGTGGTGAAGTAGAGCGCGTGATGTCGATGGTCGACTCCGTGCTGCTGCTGGTCGACGCCCAGGACGGCCCTATGCCGCAAACCCGTTTCGTGACCAAGAAGGCTTTCGAAGCCGGCCTGCGTCCGATCGTGTGCATCAACAAGGTTGACCGCCCAGGCGCGCGTCCGGACTGGGTCCTGGACCAGATCTTCGACCTGTTCGACAACCTGGGTGCCACCGAAGAACAGCTGGACTTCAAAGTCGTCTACGCCTCGGCCCTGAACGGTATTGCCGGTCTGGACCATACCGAAATGGCTGAAGACATGACCCCGCTGTACCAGTCGATCGTCGACAACGTACCCGCACCGAAAGTCGACCGTGACGGTCCGTTCCAGATGCAAATCTCGGCACTGGACTACAACAGCTTCCTGGGTGTTATCGGTGTTGGCCGTATCGCTCGTGGTCGCGTCAAGCCGAACACCCCGGTCGTGGCTATCGGTGCCGACGGCAAGCGCCGCAATGGTCGTATCCTGAAGCTGATGGGTCACCACGGTCTGCACCGTGTAGACGTTGAAGAAGCTGCTGCCGGCGACATCGTCTGCATCAGCGGCATGGACTCGCTGTTCATCTCCGACACCCTGTGCCACCCGGACACCGTTGAAGCGATGAAGCCGTTGACCGTCGACGAGCCGACCGTTTCCATGACCTTCCAGGTCAACGACTCGCCATTCTGCGGTAAAGAAGGCAAGTTCGTGACGTCCCGTAACATCAAGGAACGCCTGGACAAAGAACTGCTCTACAACGTTGCACTGCGCGTTGAAGAAGGCGACTCGGCCGATAAGTTCAAGGTCTCCGGCCGTGGCGAACTGCACCTCTCGGTTCTGATCGAAACCATGCGTCGCGAAGGCTTCGAAATGGCTGTAGGCCGTCCGGAAGTGATCATCCGTCTGGTTGACGGCGTGAAGCACGAACCGTTCGAAAACGTCACCATCGACCTGCCGGAAGAATCCCAGGGCAAGGTGATGGAAGAGATGGGCCTGCGTAAGGGCGACCTGACCAACATGGTGCCGGATGGCAAAGGCCGTGTACGTCTGGAATACAACATCCCTGCTCGCGGTCTGATCGGTTTCCGTAACCAATTCCTGACCCTGACCAACGGTGCTGGCATCCTGACCTCGATCTTCGACCGTTACGACGTGATGAAGTCTGGCGACATGTCTGGCCGTCAGAACGGCGTTCTGGTTTCGGTTGAAACCGGCAAGGCGCTGACCTACTCCCTGGAAACCCTCCAGGCGCGTGGCAAGCTGTTCGTCGAGCACGGCCAGGAAATCTACGGCGGCCAGATCGTTGGTCTGAACAGCCGTGACAACGACCTGGGCGTTAACCCTACCAAGGGCAAGAAGCTCGACAACATGCGTGCTTCGGGCAAAGACGAAACCATCGCCCTGGTTCCACCTGTTCGCTTCACCCTGGAGCAGGCCCTGGAATTCATCCAGGACGATGAATTGTGTGAAGTGACGCCGAAGTCGATCCGCCTGCGTAAGAAGATCCTGGATGAAAGCGAGCGTACCCGCGCTGCCAAGAAAGCCAAGAACTGATTTAGCCCAGGCTGAATGAAAAACGCCCCCGGTCGCGAGATCGGGGGCTTTTTTTTGCCTGGTTTTTATGCTGGAAGTTATGTGGCGTCTGTAAGGGCCTCATCGCGAGCAGGCTCGCTCCCACAGTTGATCTGCAGCGACCACCGCTTTTTTGTGTCCGATACAAATCCAGTGTGGGAGCGAGCCTGCTCGCGATGACAGTGGTCCAGGCACCGCTGAACCTTCTATGGATCAGAACTTGTCCAGCGTCCGCGGATTACGCTCGCGCTCCACTTCCTTGGGCTTGTAGGCACAATAGCCCGGCCGTGGCCCGACCCGCGGATGGTTGCGGCAAGTGTCCGGGCGCTTTTCATAAATGGTGCACAAGCGGCTCTTGCGGTCCAGATAAAGGCAATCGTTGTTGCTCATGCGCTGGAGCGTGAAGATTTCCGACTTCTGGTTGTAGCGCTCGACGATCCCTTCCTTTTGCAGGCGCTTGGCGATGTTTTTCGGCGGGTCGCCCAGTTCGAACTCATCGACGATGCCGATGCGGATCAGGTCCTTGATCTTGACCTCCACCGGCAGCGTGCAGCAGCTCGACACGCAGGAACCGCACATCGGGGCGGAGTACTTGGCCCAGGTATCGAGTCGGTCGATCTCCGCGGCGGCGATCAGGTTGGGCTTCATCATCACGGTTTACCAGCATGCATCAGGGCGCGCGATCATACCGGGACTGGTGAAATTTTGAACGACCATCCGCCAGTTTTTTTTCATCCCGGCCAAACCGCTCCCGGACCGGCACGGCCCCTGCATTCATTCGCTCATCCGGCAATTCCCTGGCGACGATTCTCCGTCACAGGGAAAAACCACCGAACCAGAGCCTGTGCCGTCTGTCAGACCGACTAGGCTCAGACAATTCCATGCTCGTTCGAGGTCTCATCAATGACTCAAGAACCACTTGTTCGCGAAGCTGAAGTCGCTGCATTTCGCGACGCCGTTTTGACCAAGCTCACTTATGCCGTCGGCAAGGACCCGGATCATGCGTTTGATCACGACTGGTTCGAAGCCATTGCCCTTGCCGCCCGCGACCATATGGTCGAACACTGGATGGACCACACGCGGCAGATCTATCGCAAGGGCCAGAAGCGTGTCTATTACCTCTCCCTGGAATTCCTCATCGGTCGCTTGCTCTACGACAGCCTGAGCAACCTCGGCCTGCTGGACACTGCGCGTGAGGCCCTGACTGAGCTGGGCGTGGACCTGGAGCGCATTCGCCTGCTCGAACCGGATGCGGCGCTGGGCAACGGCGGCCTCGGCCGTCTGGCGGCGTGTTTCATGGAAAGCATGTCGACCCTGGGCATCGCCGGCCACGGCTACGGCATTCGCTATGAGCACGGCTTGTTCCGCCAGGCGATCGTCGATGGCTGGCAGCAGGAGCAGACCGAGCATTGGCTGGATTTCGGTAACCCGTGGGAGTTCGAGCGGCCAGAGGTGGTCTACCCGATCGGCTTTGGCGGCAGTGTCGAGACCGTCACCGACGATGCCGGCAAGACCCGGCAAGTCTGGTCCCCGGCGGAAACCGTGCGGGCCATTGCCTATGACACGCCAGTGGTGGGCTGGCGCGGTGCCAGCGTCAATACCTTGCGCCTGTGGCGCGCCCGGGCGGTGGAAGACCTGCACCTGGAGCGCTTCAACGCCGGCGACCACCTGGGCGCGGTAGCGGAGGTGGCCCGGGCGGAAAGTATTTCCCGTGTGCTGTACCCGGCTGACAGCACCGAGGCCGGCCAGGAACTGCGCCTGCGCCAGGAGTACTTCTTCGTTGCCGCCTCGCTGCAGGACTTGCTGCGCCGCCATCGCAACATGCACACCTCGGTGCTGACCCTGGGCGATCACGCGGCGATCCAGCTCAACGACACCCACCCGTCGATCGCCGTGGCCGAACTGATGCGGCAACTGGTGGACGTCTACGACGTGGCCTGGGACGCTGCCTGGCAGATCACCCAGGACACGCTGTCCTACACCAACCACACGCTGCTGCCCGAAGCCCTGGAAACCTGGCCGGTAGGGCTGATGGAGCGCATGCTGCCCCGGCACATGCAAATCATTTACCTGATCAATGCCCAGCACATCGATTCGCTGCGGGCCAAGGGCGTGCACGATTTCGATGTGCTGCGCTCGGTGTCGCTGATCGAAGAAGACAACGGTCGCCGGGTGCGCATGGGCAACCTGGCGTTCCTCGGTTCCCACAGCGTCAACGGCGTGTCCGGCCTGCATACCCAACTGATGCGCAGCACGGTGTTCTCCGAGCTGCACAAGCTCTATCCGGATCGGATCAACAACAAGACCAACGGCATCACCTTCCGCCGCTGGTTGTTCCAGGCCAACGCCGAACTGACCTCGATGATGGTCGATGCCCTCGGCCCGAGCGTGCTGGACAACCCCGAGCAGCGTCTGATCGAACTGGAGCCGTTTGCCGATAAACCGGCGTTTCGTAAACAGTTCGCCGAGCAGCGTCTGCATAGCAAGAAAGCCCTGGCTTACCTGATCCACGAGCGGTTGGGGATTGCCGTGAACCCGGCGGCGATGTTCGACGTGCAGGTCAAGCGGATCCACGAGTACAAACGCCAGTTGCTCAACCTGATGCACACCGTGGCGCTGTACCAGGCGATCCGCGCCGAACCGGAAGTGGACTGGGTGCCGCGAGTGAAAATCTTCGCCGGCAAGGCCGCCGCCAGTTACCACCAGGCCAAGCTGATCATCAAGCTGACCAACGACATCGCCCGAGTGGTCAACAATGACCCAACCGTGCGTGGCTTGCTCAAAGTGGTGTTCCTGCCCAACTACAACGTCAGCCTGGCCGAGAGCATCATTCCTGCGGCGGATTTGTCGGAGCAGATCTCCACCGCCGGTTTCGAAGCGTCGGGCACCAGCAACATGAAGTTCGGTCTCAACGGTGCGTTGACTATCGGCACCATGGACGGCGCCAACGTGGAAATGCATGAGCGCGTCGGGGGTGAGCACATGTTCATCTTCGGCTTGACGGCTGAGCAGGTGGAAGCCCGCAAGCGCAATGGTGAATTCAGCGCCGAGCCGGACATCGCCGCCTCCCATCGGCTCAATGATGTGTTGCAGGCGATTCGCGGCGGGGTGTTCTCGCCGGATGATCCGATGCGCTACGCCGGGCTGGTGGACTCATTGATCAATTACGACCGTTTCCTGGTCTGCGCCGATTTCGACGCCTACTGGGACGCCCAGGCCAAGGTCGAAGAACGTTGGCATGATTCCAAGCAATGGTGGCGTTCGGCGGTGCTCAACACTGCGCGCATGGGCTGGTTCTCCTCGGATCGGACCATCCGTGAGTACGCCACCGACATCTGGAAAGCCCTGGAATAGCATTTGCTGTAAGAAATGTGAGCGAAGCCCAACGGCGGTTGGGCTTCGTCGATATACTAAGCGCCAGTTTCGCCGGGCTGCGGTGTTGTCGCTCAGTCAAAAGTGTCCAATGTGGGAGCGAGCCTGCTCGCGATAGCGGTCTGTCAACCAACATCAATGTTGGATGTGAAGACCGCTATCGCGAGCAGGCTCGCTCCCACAGGGTTTGGGGCTTTCCACTAGACTGATCCAGGCACCGCATCACCCCGGTTACGCCCGCAACGGGCCGCTTAGGGATATCGACCATGCAATGGATCTTGACGCTGTTGGGCCTGGCACTCGGCTGGGTGGTGGACGAGTCGTTCGCCGATGCGCTGATAGGCGCGCTGGTGGGGCTTGGCATTGCCCAATCGTTTCGACTGGGCCGCCTGGGTCTCCAGGCGACCAAGCAACAGGTCTTGTTGCAAGAGGCCCAGCAGAGCTTGCTCACGCTGCAAGCCCGTCTGGCGGTTCTCGAACGCGGCAAGGTGGCCGAATCGAGTGATCCGGCCCCAGCACCCGAGGTTGTCGTACCCCAGACCGCGAAACCCGAGACGCGCACCGAGCCAGAGCTCATCTGGGAATTGCCGCCAGACCTCGAGCCCGTTCCCTCGATGGCCACCCAGGCCAGCCAGCCGTTGCCCGATGACGTTTGGAAGCCCGCGCCAGAGACCTCCAGTCGGCGTGCCCAGCGCGACTTTGCCCCTCTGCCTCTGGAACCGATGGTTGCGCAACCGACGGCGCCGCGTGGTCCTAACTTGTTCGACCGCGCCATTATCGGCGCGCGCAACTGGCTGTTCGGCGGCAACACGGTGCTGCGGGTCGGCGTGGTGCTGCTGTTCCTCGGCCTGGCGTTCCTGTTGCGCTACGCCACCGAAGGCATGGTGGTGCCGATCGAACTGCGTTACGCCGGCGTCGCGGCCAGCGCGTTGGGCCTGCTGGGCCTGGGCTGGTGGTTGCGTCAACGCAACAGTAGTTATGCGTTGATGCTCCAGGGCACCGGGATCGCCGTGCTGTACCTGACGGTGTTCGCCGCCATGCGCCTGCATCCGTTGCTCGATTCCAAGGCGGCCTTGGGGTTGCTGGTGGCAGTCACCGTGTTCTCGGCGATCCTGGCAATTACCCAGAACGCCCTGGGCCTGGCTGCGGCTGCGGCGCTGGGCGGGTTTGCCGCACCGATCCTGACGTCTACCGGCAGCGGTAACCACGTTGCCCTGTTCAGCTATTTCATCCTGCTTAATGCCGGCATCCTCGCGATAGCCTGGTTCAAGGCCTGGCGCCTGCTGAACCTGATCGGCTTCGTCGGCACCTTCGGCATTGGATTCGCCTGGGGCCTGCGTTCTTACACGCCGGAACTGCTCTGGAGCACCGAGCCGTTCCTGATTCTGTTCTTCCTCATTTACCTGGCGATCGGCTTGCTGTTCACCCGTCGCAAACTGTTGGAAATGAGCGATGCCCCAGAGGACGGCAGCCGCGACGCATTGCTGCGCTGGTCGGCGCGCAAGGGTGATTACGTCGACGGCACGATGTTGTTCGCACCGCCGCTGGTGGGTTTCGGTTTGCAGTTCGCCTTGGTGCAGCATCTGGAATTCGCCGCCGCGTTCAGCGCTCTGGCCCTGGGCATGATCTACATGGGCCTGGCCCGCGTGCTGATGGGCGGGCGCGCCTTGCTGCTGGCCGAAACCTGCCTGGCCCTGGGAGTGATTTTTGCCAGCCTGGCGATTCCCTTGGGGCTTGACGCGCGTTGGACCTCGGCGGCCTGGGCCGTGGAGGGCGCGGGGATCTTCTGGCTGGGCCTGCGCCAGCAACGACCCTTGGCCCGAGCGTTTGCCTTGTTGCTGCAATTGGGCTCGGCACTGGCGTTTGTCAGCGAGTTGCGCAACGGCGACGGCAGCCTGCTCGATGGTTCACCGCTGGGGGCATTGATGCTCGGCGGCGCCTTGCTGTTCACGTTCTACCAACTGCTCAAGGCTGCGCCTGAACACTGTGCAGCCTGGGAGCGCCGGGGCCTGCCAGTGCTGGCGGTGCTGGGGCTGAGTTTCCTCTATCTGCTGGCACCGCTGTTCTTCCTCACTCACGGCACCGCCATCGCTTGGGCCCTGGCCGGATTGGCGACGCTGTTTGTCGGCCTGCGCCTGCAATCGCGCAGCTTCCTGTTCACTGCATTTGCGGTGCAATTGCTCGGTGGCGCGTTGTTCCTGGTGCGCTTGCAAGGCGCCGAAGGTGATTCGGCGGCGGTGTTCAGCGCGGGCTGGAGCGGTTTGCTCAGCGCCTCGCTGATCGGCCTGGCGTTGATTGGCGGCATGTTGCTGGCGGCACGCGACGATATGGTGCGCAACGATGTCCGGTTGCTGCGCGGCCTCTCAGTGGTGTTGCTGGCAGGACTGGTGCTGATCAATCTAGCGGTGCTGTTCGTGCTGCCATGGCAAACGGCGAGTGGCGTGTGGGCGGCCAGCGGCCTGTTGATCATCTGGCTGAGCCTGTACCTGAAACAACGCGTGAGCTTTGTCTTCGGCCTGCTGCTGCAACTGCTGGGCGGTGCGGCGTTTCTGACGGCAGGGCCGACGCTGTTGGGGCCGCTCAGCGCCGAGGATCTGCGGCCCTTGGCCCACAGCGGCTTCTGGACGCCGCTGGTGTTGGGGCTGGCAGCGCTGGTGGGGGCGTGGCGACTGCAACGGGCCCACGCGGCGCAGGAGTTGCAAGCCTTGGGCTTGCAGCGTATGTCCGAGTTGCTGCTGATCTGGGGTGCCGGTTGGTGGGCGCTGGCGTGGGTCAGCGAAGTGCTGCGCTTCGCCCCGGCGAACCTGCAAGGTAGCTTGTTGCTGCTGGTCGCGGCGATCAGTGTGGCGGTGTGGACCGTCTTGGCGCTGCGTTTGAAATGGCCGGCGCTGGGGCTGCTGTGCACCTTGTTGATTCCGGCGGCGGGTTGCGTGCTGGTGGCGACGGGGCACGGCTACTATCACCCTGCCGCGGATTTCGGCTGGTTGGCCTGGCTGGCGGTATTTGCCGTGCACTTTTTCTCTCTCAAGCGCCTGGCGGCGATGCTGCCGGCCCGGGCGCGCAGCACGGCCCATGTGCTCGGTTGCTGGTTGCTGATGGCGGTGTTGATGCTGGAGTTGCGTTACGGCCTGCTGTTGCTGTCCGAGCAGTACAACGCTTGGCGCTGGCTGGGTTGGGCGATCCTGCCGAGCCTGTACCTGGTGTTGATGGCCGCGCCGCGTGCCTGGCCATGGCCGATCTCGGCCCAGTCGCGCGAATACCGGGTCTATGCGGCGGCGCCCATGGCGCTGTTGATGCTCGGTTGGTTCTGGCTGACCAACACCTTCAGCGATGGAACCGCAGAGCCACTGCCTTACGTGCCGTTGCTCAATCCCTTGGAGCTGGGCCTGCTGTTCGCCTTGTTCGGTGTCTATGTGTGGGCCCGCAACGCCGTGGCGCAATCGACGAATCGTTGGAACCGCGTCGGACACATCGCCCAGTTGATCGCTGGTGTGTCGCTGTTCGCGTTCTTCACTGCCTTGGTGATGCGCAGTGCCCACCAGTGGATGGGCGTGCCGTTCGAGCTCGATGCGCTGCTTGAATCCATGTTCGTGCAAGCCGGGCTGTCCATCGTCTGGACCTTGATCGCCCTGGGCCTGATGATCGGTGGGCACCTGCGTCACCGTCGAGAGGTGTGGCTGATCGGCGCGGCGTTGATCGCCGTGGTCGTGGCCAAGTTGTTCTTTGTCGAGTTGAGTAACCGTGGCGGTCTGGCGCGGATCGTGTCGTTTATCGGCGTGGGCGTGTTGTTGCTGGTGGTGGGCTATTTCGCGCCGCTGCCGCCCAAGCGCCCGGAAACGGCCTCGCCGGCCGAGCCGCCGATGCCTGTCAGTGAGGGAGTGTCGTCTTGAGTCGCAAGTTGAGTCGCATCGGACTGGGTGTGGTTGGGTTGTGGGTGGCATTGTCGGCTACGGCCCAGGAGCAACCGGCGGATTTCGCCCATCAGGTGCCCTTGGCCTTGAGCGGCGAAGGGCCGTGGTATCGCCTGCCGTTGCCACTGGACGTTCAGTTGCAAGCGCGGCAGACCGACCTGAGCGACCTGCGGGTCTTCAATGCGGCCGGCCAGGCCCAGGCCTACGCGTTGCTGCGCGAGTCGGCCCAGAGCCGGGAAAACCGTACCCTCACCGACGTGAAATGGTTCCCGCTGTACAACGCCGCCGATGACAACGAGCGTGCGCCCAGTGTGCGGGTGCAATCGAACGCCAACGGCACCCTGGTGGAAGTCCAACCCTCCAGCCGCCTCGAAGCGGGGGAGGAGGAACTGCGTGGTTGGCTGTTGGATGCCAGCGCGATCAAGGCGCCATTGCAGCAACTGATCCTCGACTGGACCAGTGAGCGGGACGGTTTCCAGCGGTTCACCATCGAAGCCAGTGACGACTTGCAGCATTGGCAGTCGTGGGGCGAAGGCCAGGTGGCGCGCCTGACCTTTGCCGATGAGCGGGTCGAACAACATGAAGTGAGCTTGCCGGGGCAGCCGGCGCGTTACCTGCGGTTGCTGTGGGATTCGCCATCCTCCGCGCCGGTGCTGACCTCGGCCCAACTGCAAAGCGCCAGCCGCGAAAGTTTGCCGTTGCCACTGGTCTGGTCGCAGCCGTTGGCCGGCAGCACCGCGAAGGCCGGTGAGTACACCTGGCAGTTGCCCATGGGGCTGAACATCGAGCAGGTGCAGGTCGAGCTGAGCCAGGCCAACAGCCTGGCGCCGGTGACCCTGGCCGGGCGTCGAGAAAGCAGCCATCCGTGGCAATCGCTGGGCAGTGGCTTGCTCTATCGCCTGACCCAGAATGGCCAGGATGTGCTGCAAAACCAATTGCAACTGTCTGGTCAGACCGTGCAGCAATTGAAACTGACCGTGGACGAGCGCGGCGGCGGCCTGGGAACCGAAGCTCCGGCCCTGCGCTTTGCCGTACGCCCGACCCAGGTGGTGTTTCTGGCGCGCGGCGAAGGGCCCTACAGCCTGGCGCTGGGCAGCGCGACGGTGAAAGCCGCCAGCTTGCCATTGACCACCCTGGTGCCCGACTACAAGCCATCGCGCCTGGCGACGCTGGGTACGGCGACGGTGAACGGGGTGGCCACGTCGATCCCGGCTGCGGCCACGGCAACCTCGCCTGCGACGGTCGAGACCAACTGGAAGAAAATCGGCTTGTGGGCAGTGCTGTTGATCAGCGTGCTGTTCTTGGCGGCGATGGCGTTCAGCCTGCTGCGCAAGCCGCCGGTCAAAAACTGAGGTGCTGCGCACCCATCGCGAGCAGGCTCGCTCCCACACTGGATTCATGTCGTATACAAAATTGTGTCCGCAGAAGATCAAATGTGGGAGCGAGCCTGCTCGCGATAGCGTCCTCTCAATCAACAGAAATACCCAAGCGAGGCGCCAGCCCGTGAACTCAATCCTCCATATCCCGTCTCATAGGAGGAATTAAGTCCCGACTCGCGCTAAACTGCGCTGGTTTTTCCGCCCCCTATTCTTCGGAGCCGTCCATGTCCCGCGTTACCTTGAGTCGCTATTTGATTGAGCAGACCCGCAGCAACAACACCCCTGCCGATCTGCGCTTTTTGATCGAAGTGGTGGCGCGTGCGTGCAAGGAGATCAGCCATGCCGTCTCCAAAGGCGCGCTGGGTGGTGTCCTGGGCAGCATGGGCACTGAAAACGTACAGGGCGAAGTGCAGAAGAAGCTCGACGTGCTGTCCAACGAAATCCTGCTCGAAGCCAACGAATGGGGCGGTCACCTGGCCGGCATGGCGTCCGAGGAAATGGACAATGCCTACCAGATCCCGGGCAAATACCCCAAGGGTGCCTACCTGCTGGTGTTCGACCCACTGGACGGTTCGTCGAACATCGACATCAACGCCCCGGTCGGCACCATCTTCTCGGTACTGCGTTGCCCGAACGAATACCTGAGCCAGAACGAAGCCCTGAATGAAAAGGCCTTCCTGCAACCAGGCACCCAGCAGGTCGCCGCCGGTTATGCCATCTACGGCCCGCAGACCATGCTGGTGCTGACCCTGGGCGACGGCGTCAAGGGCTTCACCCTGGACCGCGAGATGGGCAGCTTCGTCCTGACCCACGAAGACATCACCATTCCTGAAACCACCCAGGAATTCGCCATCAACATGTCCAACCAGCGTCACTGGGAAGCTCCGGTAAAACGCTACGTTGAAGAGTTGCTGGCAGGCGAGGAAGGCCCGCTGAAGAAGAACTACAACATGCGTTGGGTTGCCGCGATGGTTGCCGATGTGCACCGGATCCTGACCCGTGGCGGTCTGTTCATGTACCCGCGCGACAGCCGTGAGCCGTCCAAGCCGGGCAAGCTGCGCCTGATGTACGAAGCCAACCCGATGTCGTTCCTGGTGGAGCAGGCGGGTGGCGCTTCTACCAACGGTCACCAGCGTATCCTCGACATCCAGCCTGAAGGCCTGCACGAGCGTGTGGCGGTGTTCCTCGGTTCGAAGGAAGAAGTCGCCCGCGTCACGGCCTACCACAAGGAATAAGGCATGGCCGAGCCCTGGCAGTCGTTGCTCGATTGGTGGTTTGGCTCAGCCGACACGCTAGACGAAATATCGGCTGACAAGGGCAAGCTGTGGTTTGGCAAAGGTCATGATCGCCAGGCGCGTGAGCGCTTCGGCGATCTGGTCGAGCAGGCACTGGCCGGTGGATTGACCGACTGGGCGCAACGCCCGGAAGGTTGGCTGGCCCTGGTGCTGCTACTCGATCAGCTCCCGCGAATGATCTTTCGCGACACTCCCAAGGCTTTTTCCGGTGACCTGCGTGCCCAAGCGCTGGTGGCCCAGGGCCTGGCGGCGGGTTTTGACCGGCAACTCAAGCCGATCCAGCGCGTGTTCATCTACCTGGTACTGGAACACTGCGAAAACCTCGCAGTGCAGAACGAAGCCGTGTCACGGTTTATCGATCTGGTGCGGGAGCAGCCTGAGGCGCAGCGGGCGGTGTTTGAAGACAACCTGGATTATGCCGAACGGCATCAGAAGATCATTGCCCGGTTTGGACGCTTTCCTCATCGCAATGCGGTGTTGGGGCGCGAGTCTACGGCTGAGGAAGTCGAGTTCTTGAACAGGCCTGGGTCCAGGTTCTGATTTTTGCTGTGGGGCTGATGCCGCTTTCGCGAGCAAGCCCGCTCCCACAGTCGATCGTGTTTCCCTGAAGGAACTCGGTCAACTGTGGGAGCGGGCTTGCTCGCGAAAGGGCGCTTGAAAGGGCTAGATCCGGAAACTTCCCACCAACTGCTTCAACCGCGCCGCCTGCTGTTCAAGGTCGGCACAGGCGCGCAAGGTAGCCTGCAGGTTTTCCACGCCTTCCTGGTTCAAGGTGTTGATCTCGGTGATGTCGACATTGATCGACTCCACCACGGCGGTCTGTTCTTCGGTGGCGGTGGCCACGGACTGGTTCATGCCGTCGATTTCACCGATGCGCTGGGTCACGCTGCCCAGGCGTTCGCCGGCCTGGTTGGCGATGCCGACGCTGCTTTCGCTCTGGCGCTGGCTGTCGGTCATGGTCAGCACCGCTTCCCGGGCGCCGACTTGCAGTTCCTCGATCATCTTCTGCACTTGCTGCGCCGAGTCCTGGGTCCGGTGGGCCAGGTTGCGCACTTCATCGGCGACCACCGCGAAGCCGCGTCCGGCTTCACCAGCCCGGGCGGCTTCGATGGCGGCGTTCAGGGCGAGCAGGTTGGTCTGCTGGGAAATGCTGGTGATCACCTCCAGGATCTGGCCGATGTTCACCGTGTTGCTGTTCAGGGTTTCGATGTTGCCGCACGAATCGCTGATCTTGGCTGACAACTGCTGCATGGCGGCGATGGTTTTATCCACCACTTGCTGGCCGTCTTCGGCCAGGCTGCGGGCATCGCTGGAGTGCTGCGAGGCGAGGGCGGCGTTCTGGGCGATCTCCTGGGCGGCGGCACCGAGTTGGTTGATGGCCGCGGCGACGCTGCTGGTGCGCGAAGCCTGCTGGTCGGAGTTGAACATCGACGAGTTGGACGCACTGACCACACGCAGGGCGACTTCGTTGACTTGGCCGGTGGCCGAGGCCACTTCGCGGATCGAGGTATGGATACGCTCGACAAAGCGGTTGAACGAAGTCCCCAGGGCGCCGAATTCATCGTGGCCGTGGATGATCAGGCGTCGGGTCAGGTCGCCTTCGCCCTCGGCGATGTCATGCATCGCGCGGCCCATGGTCAGCAGCGGTTGCATCAGCACGCGGATCAACATGCCAAGCAGGGCGATGATGAACACCACGGCAATGACCATGGCGATCAGTGCCGAAGTACGGAACTCGCTGAGCATCGCCAGCGCGGTGTCCTTGTCGAGCACCAGCGCCACGTACCAGTCGGCGCCCGGCACACCGTTGACGTGGGTGAAGGAGATGAACTGGGTCTTGCCGTCGAGGTCGACTTCTTTCACGCCGGGGCTGATTTGCGGCGCGCCGTTGGGGTAGGCCTCGGCCAGGGTCTTGAGCACGCGCTTGCTGTCGGGGTGGATCAGGATCTTGCCGTCGGCGCTGACGATGAACGCGTGGCCGTGGCCGCCGAAGTTCAGCGAGTTGATGATGGCGCTGATGCTGGACAGGTCGATGTCCGCACCGGCCACGCCGATCATCTGGTTCTGGTGCTGCACCGGAGTGGCGACGGTGATCACCAGCTTGCCCGACGAAGCGGCGATATAGGGTTCGGTGACGATGGTTTGTTGTGCGCTGTTGGCGGCCTTGTACCAGCCACGGGCGCGGGGGTCGTAATCGGCGGCACGATTGCCGGCCGGTACCGAGAACATCACACCGTCGGTGCCGCCAAAATAGCTGAGCTGGAAGTTGCTGGTGTAGGCCGGCAAGCCCACGGCGCGCTTGAGGCTGTCGGCGCCGCTGCCATCCACGGCGATCTGCTGGGCCAGCGATTGCAGCAACTGGATGCGACCTTCGACCCACGTCTGGATGTTACGGCTGGTCAGGCTGCCGAGTTCCTGCATGGAAGTCTCGGTGCTGGCGTGCAGGCTCTGGCGTTGACGATAGTCGTTGAACAGGATGAAACAGGCGAAAGCAATGGCCACCACAAGGGCGGCAGCCAACAGGATTTTATGGCTGAATTTCATGTTTCTGGTCATTAATAACACTACCGCGGGGGGATGAGTCAGGACGGACTGTCAATTTGCCATAACGCAGGATTTTGCGCCGTTACTTTTTATCGGCGCAAAAGCCCGGCCCATCAGGCGTCAAGGGCCCAATCCCGACGAAAGGTACGACGCTGTCACAAATCGATTGATTCACCGATGAAACACCTCTGTACAGCCAATAAATACTGGGGGCGTCAGGGAACCAGATAGGGGTTTTCTCTTCTAAGGATCAGGTTGGCACCCTGCCACCTCCCTTCCGCTTCAGGAGTTACACCATGTCGCTGCGATCTATCGCCCTGCTGTTTATGTGCGTCGTGTTGACCGCATGCAGCAAGGTCAACCAGGAAAACTACTCGAAACTGTCGGCTGGCATGCCCAAGTCCGAAGTCGAAACGTTGCTGGGGAAACCGACCGATTGTTCAGGCGCGCTCGGCATGTCCAGCTGCACCTGGGGCGACCAGAAAAGCTTTATCAGCGTGCAGTACGCCGGTGACAAAGTGTTGATGTTTTCCGGCCAAGGCCTGAAGTAAACCGGGGCCATGGGCCCACGGGAGAAAAATAATGATGCGGTTAGTTTTTGTGCTTTTGGCTGGCCTGGTTTTGGCTGGCTGTGCCACTTCTGGCGAAGATCCGTTGGCACCCAAGACGGTCAACAGCGTCAATCTCAAGCGTTACCAAGGGACCTGGTATGAGTTGGCCCGCCTGCCCATGTATTTCCAGCGCAATTGCGCGCAATCGGAAGCTCACTACACCCTCAAGCCAGACGGCAACATGGGTGTGCTCAATCGCTGCCTGACCTCGGACTGGCAGTGGGAAGAAGCCAGGGGCACTGCCACGCCCCAGGTGCCGGGCAAGACCGACAAGCTCTGGGTCGAATTCGACAACTGGTTTTCGCGGATCGTGCCGGGCGTGGCGAAAGGGCAATACTGGGTGTTGTACGTCAGCGATGACTATAAGACCGCTATCGTTGGCGACCCGAGCCGTCGCTACATGTGGCTGCTGTCCCGTACGCCGACCGTCAATAGCGTCGTGCGCGAGGAACTGCTGAGCATCGCGCGCCAGCAGGGCTACGACACGACACGGTTGATCTGGCGAGCGTCGGATCGGCAGATGGCCAAGACTTCGGATTGATCGACGCCTGGGACCACAATGTGGGAGCGGGCTTGCTCGCGAATACGGTGTATCAGACACATAGATGTCGGCTGTCACACCGCATTCGCGAGCAAGCCCGCTCCCACATTTTTATCCGCGTTAGCCCAGCAGTTCGCGCAGCACCTGGGTAAACGCCCGGGCGCTTTCCTCTTCGCCGGCATGACGCCCATCGCGCACGACCCATTGGCCGCCGACCATCACATCGCGCACCTGACGATCCCCGCCGGCAAACAGCCAGCGATTGAGGATCCCGTCGCCCTGGGTCGTGGCCAGGTACGGGTCGTTGCCATCGAGCACCAGCCAGTCGGCGCGCTTGCCGATTGCCAGGGCGCCCACCGGTTGCCCCAGGGCCTGGGCACCGCCTTCCAGCGCCGCGTCAAACAGCGTGCGGCCGACCATCGGCTGATCCGCGCGATACAAACGGTTACGCCGTTGGTCCCGCAGGCGCTGGCCGTATTCCAGCCAGCGCAGTTCTTCCACCACGCTCAACGACACATGACTGTCGGAACCGATACCCAGGCGCCCACCCTGGGCGAGGAAATCCACGGCGGGGAAAATCCCGTCCCCCAGGTTGGCTTCGGTGGTCAGGCACAGGCCGGCAATCGCCCGACTCTTGGCCATGAGGCTGACTTCCTCGGCGTTGGCATGGGTGGCGTGGACCAGGCACCAGCGTTGGTCGACTTCGGTGTTTTCGTACAGCCATTGCAGCGGGCGGGCGCCGCTCCAGCTCAGGCAGTCGTCGACTTCCTTCTGCTGCTCGGCGATGTGGATATGCACCGGGCACTCACGGTCGCTGGCGGCCAGCACATCCTGGATCTGCCCGGGTGTCACGGCGCGCAACGAGTGGAAGCACAAACCCAGGGTCTGGGACGGTTGTCCGGCCAGGACCGGCTGCAAGCGTGACTGAAGCTTCAGGTAGTTTTCGCTGCTGTTGATGAACCGACGCTGCCCATCATTGGGCGCCTGGCCGCCAAAACCGGAATGACTGTAGAGCACCGGCAGCAGCGTCAGGCCTATGCCGGCGGCGCTGGCGGCGTGGCTGACGCGCAAGGCCAGCTCCGCCGGGTCGGCGTAGGGCGTGCCGTCGGTGTCGTGGTGCACATAGTGGAATTCGGCGACCGAGGTGTAGCCGGCCTTGAGCATTTCGATGTACAGCTGGCGGGCGATGATGCCGAGTTGATCGGGGCTGATTTTTCCGACGAGGCGATACATCAAGTCGCGCCAGGTCCAGAAACTGTCGTTGGGATTGCCGGCCACTTCCGCCAGCCCGGCCATGGCCCGTTGGAAGGCGTGGGAGTGCAGGTTCGGCATGCCCGGCAACAGCGGACCACCCAGCCGTTCGGCACCGTCTGCATGGGAGCCGGCCCGGATATGGGTCAGCACGCCCTCGGCGTCGACCTCAAGACGTACATCATTGGCCCATCCATTAGGCAGCAGCGCGCGTTCGGCAAAGAAGGCGGACATGGTTCAACCTCATTGTGCATAATTTGTATATACATATACAGACGTTTGCCTGGCCGGTAAACTCCGGCAAGCTAGCAACCTTATCCGCAGAACAGGGAACCGCCGTGCCGACTCCGCCTGCCAAACCGCCGCTGGCCGCAAACATGGGTGACAGTCCGGCGCCCTTGTACGCCCGCGTCAAACAGATGATCACCCAGCAGATCGACAGTGGAAACTGGCCGCCGCACTACCGTGTGCCGTCGGAAAGCGAACTGGTCAGCCAGTTGGGTTTCAGCCGCATGACCATCAACCGTGCCCTGCGGGAAATGACCGCTGATGGCCTGTTGGTGCGCATGCAGGGCGTCGGCACGTTCGTGGCCGAGCCCAAGAGCCAGTCCGCGCTGTTCGAAGTGCATAACATCGCCGACGAAATCGCCTCCCGTGGTCATCGCCACACCTGCAAGGTCATCACCCTCGAAGAAGAGGCGGCCGGTTCCGAGCGTGCGCTGGCCCTGGACATGCGTGAAGGCCAGAAGGTCTTCCATTCGCTGATCGTGCATTTCGAGAACGACATTCCCGTGCAAATCGAGGACCGTTTCGTCAACGCATTGGTGGCGCCGGACTACCTCAAGCAGGATTTCACCGTACAAACGCCCTACGCCTATCTGAACCAGGTCGCACCGCTGACCGAGGGCGAGCATGTGGTCGAGGCGATCCTGGCCGAGCCGAGCGAATGCAAGCTGCTGCAGATCGAAAGGGGCGAGCCGTGCCTGTTGATCCGCCGTCGTACCTGGTCCGGACGCCAGCCGGTGACCGCCGCACGCCTGATCCATCCAGGCTCGCGTCATAGTCTGGAAGGACGGTTTCATAAATGAGTGACTTGAAGGTTTTACGCGCTGCGGATTATCCACGCATGCCATGGAAAAACGGCGGCGGCAGCACCGAGGAAATCACTCGCGATGCCGGAACCGGCCTGGAGGGTTTTGGCTGGCGTCTGTCGATTGCCGATATCGCTGAGTCGGGCGGTTTTTCTACATTCACCGGTTACGAGCGGATCATCAGCGTCTTGCAGGGTGACGGCATGACACTGAACGTCGATGGCCAGGTTACGCGGCCATTGCATCCGCTGGACCCCTTTGCGTTCAGCGGCGAAAGTCATGTCTTTTGCACGTTGCTGGGTGGACCGATCCGTGACTTCAACCTGATCTATGCACCGCAGCGTTACCGCGCGCGGTTGCAGTGGATGGGGGGCCAACAGCGGTTTTTCAGCGAGGCAGGGACGGTGCTGGTATTCAGCGCGGCCCCGGGATTGGCGATCAAGATTGGCGAGTCCGCCATCAACCTGGGCCTCTACGACTGCCTGCAATTGAGCGGTAACACCGGGCTGCTGGACATCTCCAGTCACGGCCAGTGCTGCGTGATCGAGTTGACGGCCCACTAATTTCAGCTTCTTGAGTACCCTGTGGGAGCAAGGCTTGCCCGCGATGCAGGCGATGCGGTCTGCCAGAAAATCGAGTCGCCTGCGTCGCGGGCAAGCCTTGCTCCCACAGATAAATCCCCTCGCCACAAGGTACCAGCCTGCTGTTTCTGTACGCACCAACTTGTTACCGAATGCCCCAGCGTGGCGCAATACCACGCTTTTGTGCCTCGCCGATTTTCCCCTCGAAAACCCTCTTAAAAAATTTCATGCAGCTCAGCAGCCCTTAAGTCACAAGGCTTTCAGCCAATTCCCCGACCGTTCCTGAACACCGCCTCCAACAAGTTGGCCGCTTGATTGCATATGCTTGTACATACAAGTAAAGACGTATGCGTATGAGTCACCGATATTCAACGCAACGTTCGTAGAAATCGCTGCCCACTGCCCGGGCTGGTCTGGATTGATCGCTGAGGAGTTTTTGCTGTGACCGACGCTACCCGCAAACCCGAAAAATACCGTGACGTTGAAATCCGCGCGCCTCGCGGTAACACGCTGACCGCCAAGAGCTGGCTGACTGAAGCGCCGCTGCGTATGTTGATGAACAACCTCGACCCGGAAGTGGCCGAGAACCCCAAGGAACTGGTGGTCTACGGTGGCATCGGCCGCGCGGCGCGCAACTGGGAGTGCTACGACAAGATCGTCGAAAGCCTGACCAACCTGAACGACGACGAAACCCTGCTGGTGCAATCCGGCAAGCCGGTGGGCGTGTTCAAGACCCACAGCAATGCGCCTCGCGTCCTGATCGCCAACTCCAACCTGGTGCCGCACTGGGCCAGTTGGGAACACTTCAACGAACTCGACGCCAAGGGCCTGGCCATGTACGGCCAGATGACTGCCGGCAGCTGGATCTACATCGGCAGCCAGGGCATCGTCCAGGGCACCTACGAAACCTTCGTCGAGGCCGGTCGCCAGCACTACGACTCCAACCTCAAGGGCCGTTGGGTTCTCACCGCCGGCCTGGGCGGCATGGGCGGCGCACAACCATTGGCCGCGACCCTGGCCGGTGCGTGCTCGCTGAACATCGAATGCCAGCAGGTCAGCATCGATTTCCGCCTCAAGACCCGTTACGTCGACGAGCAGGCCAAAGACCTCGACGACGCCCTGGCCCGTATCGAGAAATACACCGCCGAAGGCAAGGCGATTTCCATCGCGCTGTGTGGGAACGCCGCTGAAATCCTGCCGGAAATGGTCCGTCGTGGCGTGCGCCCGGACATGGTCACCGACCAGACCAGCGCCCACGACCCACTCAACGGCTACCTGCCTGCCGGCTGGACCTGGGACGAATACCGCGCCCGCGCCAAGACCGAACCCGCCGCCGTGGTGAAGGCCGCCAAGCAATCGATGGCCGTCCACGTCAAAGCCATGCTGGCCTTCCAGAAAATGGGCGTGCCGACCTTCGACTACGGCAACAACATCCGCCAGATGGCCCAGGAAGAGGGCGTTGAAAATGCCTTCGACTTCCCAGGCTTCGTCCCGGCGTATATCCGTCCGCTGTTCTGCCGGGGCATTGGTCCGTTCCGCTGGGCCGCGCTGTCGGGTGACCCGCAGGACATCTACAAGACCGACGCCAAGGTCAAGGAACTGATCCCCGACGACGCTCATTTGCACAACTGGCTGGACATGGCCCGCGAGCGCATCAGCTTCCAGGGCTTGCCGGCACGTATCTGCTGGGTTGGCCTGGGCCAGCGCGCCAAGTTGGGCTTGGCCTTCAACGAAATGGTGCGCAGCGGCGAATTGTCGGCCCCTATCGTGATTGGTCGCGACCACCTGGACTCCGGTTCCGTGGCCAGCCCCAACCGTGAAACCGAATCCATGCAGGACGGTTCCGACGCGGTCTCCGACTGGCCGCTGCTCAACGCCTTGCTCAACACCGCCAGCGGCGCGACCTGGGTTTCGCTGCACCACGGTGGCGGCGTCGGCATGGGCTTCTCCCAGCATTCGGGCATGGTGATCGTCTGCGACGGTACCGACGAAGCGGCCGAGCGCATTGCTCGTGTGCTGCATAACGACCCGGGTACCGGGGTGATGCGCCATGCCGATGCCGGTTACCAGATCGCTATCGACTGCGCGAAAGAACAGGGGCTGAACCTGCCGATGATCACCGGCAAATAATGCAAATTCCCCTGTAGGAGCGAGCCTGCTCGCGATGACGTCAGCACATTCAATTCAGGTGTCGGCTGATAGATCGCAATCGCGAGCAGGCTCGCTCCCACATGGAAATTGCAGCGCCAATGAATTCCAGAACAATCCACCAGAGGTTGAACCATGGCTGTCAGTAGCACACGCGCAAGCAGCAAGCCGTTGATCGAGAAACGTTCGATCGACTACATCCCGGAAGCGGAGCGGCACGGTCGGTTGTTGAGCCAGTTCACTCTCTGGATGGGGGCTAACCTGCAAATCACTGCCATTGTCACCGGCGCATTGGCGGTGGTGCTGGGCGGTGACGTGTTCTGGTCGTTGATCGGTTTGCTGATCGGCCAACTGCTCGGCGGTGGCGTGATGGCGTTGCATGCCGCACAAGGACCCAAGCTTGGCCTGCCGCAGATGATCTCCAGCCGGGTGCAGTTCGGTGTCTACGGCGCGGCCATCCCGATCGTGCTGGTGTGCCTGATGTACCTGGGTTTCACCGCAACCGGAACCGTGCTTTCCGGCCAGGCGCTGGGCCAGTTGTTCGGCGTCAGCGACAGTGTCGGCATCCTCATTTTCGCCAGTGTCATCGTGCTGGTCACGGTGCTCGGTTATCGGGTGATTCACTTCATTGGCCGTGTCGCCAGCATCCTTGGCGTGATTGCCTTTGTTTACCTGTTCGCTCGCCTGATGAGCCAGACAGACGTTGGCGCACTCCTGCAAATCCGCCATTTCAGCTGGAGCAGCTTCCTGCTGGCGGTGTCGCTTGCGGCATCCTGGCAGATCGCCTTCGGCCCCTACGTGGCGGACTATTCGCGTTACCTGCCGAGCAAGACGTCCTCGGTGAAAACCTTTTTTGCCGCAGGCGCCGGTTCAGTCATCGGCGCACAGGTGGCGATGATCCTCGGCGTATTTGCCGCCGCCTCGGCCAACGGGCAGTTCGCAGGTCACGAAGTGGCCTACATCGTTGGCCTGGGCGGGACCGGCGCCACCGCTGCGCTGCTGTACTTCAGCATCGCGTTCGGCAAGGTCACCATCTCCACGCTGAACTCCTACGGCAGCTTCATGTGCATTGCCACCATCATCAGCGGTTTTCGTGGCCACCTGCACGTCACACGCTTGCAACGCCTGGTCTTCGTGCTGGTCATCGTCGGCGCCGCGACCCTGATCGCGCTGCTCGGCCAGCACTCGTTCCTCGGTGCGTTCAAGTCCTTCATCCTGTTCTTGCTGGCGTTCTTTACGCCGTGGAGCGCGATCAACCTGGTGGACTACTACTGCATCACTCGCGAGCGCTATGACGTGCCGGCACTGGCTGACCCGAACGGTCGCTACGGTCGCTGGAACGCCCTCGGTATCAGCATCTATGCGGTAGGTGTACTGATTCAATTGCCGTTCATTGCCACCAAGTTCTATACCGGTCCGCTGGTGGGAGCGATGGGGGGTGTGGATATTTCCTGGATCATCGGTCTGGTGGTCCCGGCGGTGCTGTATTACCTCGCCGCCAAGAAGTGGCACAGCGCTGTACCCGATCAATTGATCCTGCCGGTCGAGCAGGACACGGTTGACGCACAACCGAGCAGGGCGGGCCGCGTTCAAGCGGTCTGATGGGACGTTGACAGGGCTGGATGCCTCTTGACTGCCGTAAGCCAATTCACTGATTAGGAGCGTCACACAATGAAATCGAACAAGACCCTGCTGACCACATTGCTTTCCATGGGCCTGCTGGCCAGTGCCGGCGCCACGCAAGCGGCGGGTTGGTGCGAGTCGGGCAAACCGGTGAAGTTCGCCGGCCTGAACTGGGAAAGTGGCATGCTGCTGACCGACGTCCTGCAAGTGGTGCTGGAAAAAGGCTACGACTGCAAGACCGACAGCCTGCCAGGCAACTCCATCACCATGGAAAACGCCCTGAGCAGCAACGACATCCAGGTGTTTGCCGAAGAGTGGGTCGGCCGCAGCGAAGTCTGGAACAAGGCCGAGAAGGCCGGCAAAGTGGTCGGTGTCGGTGCCCCGGTCGTAGGCGCCATCGAAGGTTGGTACGTGCCGCGCTACGTGGTGGAAGGCGATGCCAAGCGCAAGCTCGAAGCCAAGGCGCCAGGCCTGAAGAACATCGCCGACCTGGGGCAGTACGCCGCCGTGTTCAAGGATCCGGAAGAACCGTCCAAGGGCCGTTTCTACAACTGCCCGGCCGGCTGGACCTGTGAGCTGGACAACAGCGAAATGCTGAAAAGCTATGGCCTGGAAAAAACCTACACCAACTTCCGCCCCGGCACTGGCCCGGCGCTGGATGCGGCCGTGCTGTCGAGCTACAAGCGTGGCGAACCGATCCTGTTCTACTACTGGTCGCCAACGCCGCTGATGGGCCAGGTGGATCTGGTGAAACTGGAAGAAAAACCGGGCGTGGATAAGAGCGTGAGCATCAAGGTCGGCCTGTCCAAGACCTTCCATGACGAAGCACCGGAACTGGTGGCCGTGCTGGAAAAGGTCAACCTGCCCATCGACATCCTGAACCAGAACCTCGGACGCATGGCCAAGGAGCGGATCGAGTCGCCAAAACTGGCGAAGATCTTCCTGAAGGAACATCCTGAAGTCTGGCACGCCTGGGTAAGCGAAGACGCTGCCAAGAAAATCGACGCGGCTCTGTAGGTCGAATACCCCCGGCCAGTCGTAGGGCTGGCCGGGACGTTCACCGCATCCACTTGATCGAGAGTCTCTTATGTTTCCCGAAAGCTTTACCTTCTCCATCGCCGACTGGGTCAACGGTTGGGTTGACTCCCTGGTGACCAACTATGGCGATGTGTTCCGGCACATCTCCGACACCCTGCTGTGGGCCATCGTCAACCTCGAAGGCCTGCTGCGCATGGCGCCCTGGTGGCTGATGCTGGCCATCGTCGGCGGCGTTGCCTGGCACGCCACCCGCAAGGTCGTGGCCACGGCGGTCATCGTCGGCCTGTTGTTCCTGGTGGGGGCGGTGGGCCTGTGGGACAAACTGATGCAGACCCTCGCCCTGATGCTGGTGGCGACGCTGATCTCGGTGTTGATCGGCATCCCGCTGGGCATCCTCTCGGCGCGCAGCAATCGCCTGCGTTCGGTGCTGATGCCGCTGCTGGACATCATGCAGACCATGCCGAGCTTCGTGTACCTGATTCCGGTGTTGATGCTGTTCGGCCTGGGCAAGGTCCCGGCGATTTTCGCCACGGTGATCTATGCCGCGCCGCCATTGATTCGCCTGACCGACCTGGGCATTCGCCAAGTGGACGGCGAAGTGATGGAAGCCATCAACGCGTTTGGCGCCAATCGCTGGCAACAGCTGTTCGGCGTGCAACTGCCCCTGGCCCTGCCGAGCATCATGGCCGGGATCAACCAGACCACCATGATGGCCCTGTCGATGGTCGTCATCGCTTCGATGATCGGCGCCCGAGGCCTGGGTGAAGACGTGCTGGTGGGCATCCAGACCCTCAACGTCGGACGCGGCCTCGAAGCGGGGCTGGCCATCGTGATTCTCGCCGTGGTCATCGACCGCATTACCCAGGCCTATGGTCGTCCTCGGCACGAGGTGAGCAAATGAGCAACGCAGCCATCAGCAAGATCGAAGTCAAGAACGTCTTCAAGATTTTCGGCAATCGCTCCAAGGAAGCCCTGGAGCTGATCCGCCAGAACAAGACCAAGGACCAGGTACTGGCCGAAACCGGTTGCGTGGTCGGCGTGAACGACTTATCGCTGAGTATCGGCACCGGTGAGATCTTCGTGATCATGGGCCTGTCCGGCTCCGGCAAGTCCACGTTGGTGCGGCACTTCAACCGGCTGATCGATCCTACCAGTGGGGCGATCCTGGTAGACGGTGAAGACATCCTGCAACTGGACATGGACGCCCTGCGCGAGTTTCGCCGGCACAAGATCAGTATGGTGTTCCAGAGCTTCGGCCTGCTGCCCCACAAGAGCGTGCTGGACAACGTCGCCTACGGCTTGAAAGTGCGCGGCGAGAGCAAGCAGGTGTGCGCTGAGCGAGCGCTGCACTGGATCAACACCGTGGGCCTGAAGGGCTATGAGAACAAGTACCCGCACCAGCTCTCAGGCGGCATGCGCCAGCGCGTGGGCCTGGCCCGTGCCTTGGCGGCGGACACCGACATCATCCTGATGGACGAAGCCTTCAGCGCCCTCGACCCGCTGATCCGCGCGGAAATGCAGGACCAGTTGCTGGAGCTGCAAAAGACCCTGCACAAGACCATCGTGTTCATCACCCACGACCTCGACGAGGCCGTGCGCATCGGCAACCGCATCGCGATCCTCAAGGACGGCAAGCTGATTCAGGTCGGCACGCCCCGCGAGATCCTGCACTCGCCGGCGGATGAGTATGTCGATCGGTTCGTGCAGCGGCGTGCGGCGGTGGTTTGAGGTAGGACGCAGTTGTGGCGAGGGGATTTATCTGTGGGAGCAAAGCTTGCTCGCGATACAGGCGCCTCGGTTCCAGAGAGACCGCGTTGTTTTTATCGCGGGCAAGCCTTGCTCCCACAGATATCCGCCCCTCGCCACAAATTTTTTGGCAACTTATATGCGCACGAGGTTGAAGATGTCCCAGGCTGAAAAAATCGTAATCACCGGCGCTCCGTTGCGCTGGCAGGACGTGGTCGCCGTCGCCCGCTTCGGCGCTGTGCTCGAGCTGTCGGCCCAGGCCTGGGCACGGATCGACAATGCCCAGGCCATTGTCCAGCGCATCGTCGAAAGCGGTGAGCGTGCCTACGGCGTCAACACCGGCCTGGGAGCCTTGTGCAATGTCTCGCTCAAGGACGAACAACTCAGCCAACTGTCACGCAACACCCTGCTCAGCCATGCCTGTGGTGTCGGCGCGCCGCTTTCCGATGAGCAGACCCGGGCGATTCTCTGCGCCGCCATCCTCAACTACAGCCAGGGCAAGTCCGGCATTCATCGTCGGGTGGTCGAAGCGCTGCTGGCGTTGCTCAATCGTGGCATCACACCGCAAGTGCCCTCCCAAGGTTCGGTGGGCTACCTGACCCACATGGCCCACATCAGCATCGCGCTGCTGGGCGTGGGCAATGTCAGCTATCGCGGGCAAACAGTCCCGGCGCAACAGGCCCTGGCTGCCGAAGGCCTGCAACCGGTGCAACTGGGGGCCAAGGACGGTTTGTGCCTGGTCAACGGCACACCGTGCATGACCGGTCTGAGCTGCCTGGCTCTCGCCGATGCGACGCGCCTGCTGCAATGGGCCGATGTGATCGGTGCCATGAGCTTCGAGGCCCAGCGCGGGCAGATCGCAGCGTTCGATGCCGAGATCATCGCCCTCAAGCCGCACCCGGGCATGCAGCAAGTCGGGGGCAACTTGCGGGCCTTGCTCGACGGCAGCGAAGTCATCGCCGCGAGCCTGGGCATTCGCACCCAGGACGCCTTGAGTATCCGCTCGATTCCCCAAGTGCACGGAGCCGCTCGCGATCAGTTGGAGCATGCCCGTAAACAGATCGAAACCGAACTCAACGCCACCACCGATAACCCGCTGCTGCTGGGCACGCCGGAAAACTTCCGCGTCATGTCCCAGGCCAACCCCCACGGCCAGTCGGTGGCGTTGGCGGCGGATCTGCTGGCGATTGCCATGGCCGAAATCGGCTCCATCGCCGAGCGCCGCCTCGACCGTTTGATCAACCCCCATGTCAGCGGTCTGCCGGCATTCCTGGTGGCCAACCCCGGGGTGAATTCGGGGATGATGATCGTGCAATACGTCGCCGCGTCGCTGTGCGCCGAGAACAAGCAACTGGCGCAACCGGCGGTGCTCGACAACTTCGTCACTTCAGGGCTGCAAGAGGACCACTTGAGCATGGGGACCAACGCCGCCCTGAAGCTGCATCGGGCGTTGGAAAACTGCACGCAGATCCTCGCCATCGAATACCTGCTGGCGGCCCAGGCCTTTGAATTTCTCAAGACGCAACGCTTCGGTGCCGGCACCGACGTTGCGTGGAAACTGCTGCGCGAGCATGTCCCGGCCTACGACCAGGACCGCTGGCTGGCGCCGGACATCGCCAGCGCCGCCGCGCTGCTTAAAGATCCAGCCGTGCTGCACAACGCTTTACCGAATTTGAACTGATCAAAAACCGCCAGCGTGCCAAGGCACCCATCGCCCAAAAGGCGAGGGTGACGGATAACGGAACATTCCGGAGCGACTGGCGGGTGAAAACAAAACTCTCAAAAGGAGCAATACATGACTGCCTTAAACCTGATTCCCGGCCAATTGAGCCTGGCTCAATTGCGTGACATCTATCAGCAACCCGTGACCCTGAGCCTCGACGCCAGCGCGTCGGCGCAGATCGAAGCCAGTGTCGCCTGCGTTGAACAGATCCTGGCCGAGAACCGCACCGCCTACGGCATCAACACCGGTTTCGGCTTGCTGGCCTCGACCCGCATCGCCAGCGAAGACCTGGAAAACCTGCAGCGCTCCCTGGTGCTGTCCCATGCCGCCGGGGTGGGCGAGCCGATCAGCGATGCGTTGGTTCGGCTGGTCATGGTGCTCAAGGTCAACAGCCTCAGCCGGGGCTTTTCCGGGATCCGCCGGCAGGTGATCGATGCGCTGATTGCGCTGATCAATGCCGAGGTCTATCCGCACATTCCGCTGAAAGGCTCGGTCGGCGCTTCCGGCGACCTGGCACCGCTGGCCCACATGTCCCTGGTGTTGCTGGGCGAGGGTAAGGCCCGCTACAAGGGCGAATGGCTGCCGGCTGTCGAAGCGCTGAAAGTGGCCGGCCTTGCGCCGCTGACCCTGGCGGCGAAAGAAGGCCTGGCGCTGCTCAACGGCACTCAGGTATCCACCGCGTTTGCCCTGCGTGGCCTGTTCGAAGGCGAAGACCTGTTCGCCGGTGCCCTGGCCCTGGGTAGCTTGACGGTGGAAGCGGTGCTCGGCTCGCGTTCGCCATTCGACGCGCGCATCCATGCCGCCCGCGGCCAGAAAGGCCAGATCGATGCCGCCGCTGCCTACCGCGACCTGTTGGGCGAACGTAGCGAAGTCTCCGATTCGCACCAGAACTGCGACAAGGTCCAGGACCCCTACTCCCTGCGCTGTCAGCCGCAAGTGATGGGCGCCTGCCTGACCCAGTTCCGCCAGGCCGCCGAAGTGCTGGTGATCGAGGCCAACGCGGTGTCGGACAACCCGCTGGTGTTCGCCGCCGAGGGTGACGTGATTTCCGGTGGCAACTTCCACGCCGAACCGGTGGCGATGGCTGCCGACAACATGGCCTTGGCGATCGCCGAAATCGGCTCCCTGAGCGAGCGGCGTATTTCGTTGATGATGGACAAGCACATGTCGCAACTGCCGCCGTTCCTGGTGGCCAATGGTGGGGTGAACTCGGGCTTCATGATCGCCCAGGTCACCGCTGCCGCCCTGGCCAGTGAAAACAAGGCGCTGTCCCATCCTCATTCGGTAGACAGCCTGCCGACCTCGGCCAACCAGGAAGACCACGTCTCCATGGCCCCGGCCGCTGGCAAGCGCTTGTGGGAAATGGCCGAGAACACCCGTGGGATTCTGGCGGTGGAATGGCTGGCGGCTTGCCAGGGGCTGGACCTGCGCGGTGGTTTGAAGACCTCGGCGAAGCTGGAACAGGCTCGCAGCCTGTTGCGCGCGCAAGTGCCGTTTTATGAGAAGGACCGGTTCTTTGCGCCGGACATCAACGCGGCGAGCGAGTTGTTGGCCAGTCGTTGCCTGAATGAACTGGTCACGGCGCAATTGCTGCCGAGCCTGTAAGGGCCTCATCGCGAGCAGGCTCGCTCCCACAAGGTTCAGCGCAATCCTTGTGGGAGCGAGCCTGCTCGCGAATCGATTTTGAATGAGACGAGGAAACTCGGGATGAAAACCCTCTGGCAAAACTGCCACGCCGCGACCATGGCCCAGGGCGTCTACTCGATCATCGAAGACGCCGCCATCGTCACCCAGGGCGGGCACATCCAATGGATCGGCCCG
This sequence comes from Pseudomonas sp. St290, assembly GCF_018325805.1. NCBI lineage: Bacteria > Pseudomonadati > Pseudomonadota > Gammaproteobacteria > Pseudomonadales > Pseudomonadaceae > Pseudomonas > Pseudomonas sp. St290. The sequence goes on from NZ_AP014703.1 coordinate 503,970, forward strand.
CGTGCCGAATTGCCGACGGGTGACTACCCGGCGGTCAACGATCTCAAGGGCGCCTGGGTCACCCCGGGGCTGATCGACTGCCACACCCACACAGTGTTTGGTGGTAACCGCAGTGGTGAATTCGAACAGCGCCTGCAAGGTGTCAGCTACGCCGAAATCGCGGCGGCCGGCGGTGGCATCGCCAGCACCGTGCGCGCCACTCGCGCCGCCGGCGAAGAAGAGTTGTTCGCCAGTGCCGCCAAGCGCCTGCAAAGCTTGATGCGCGACGGCGTGACCACGGTGGAAATCAAATCCGGCTACGGCCTGGACCTGGCCAGCGAACGCAAGATCCTGCGGGTCATCCGCCGTCTCGGTGCCGAACTGCCGGTCAGCGTGCGCAGCACCTGTCTGGCGGCCCACGCCTTGCCACCGGAATACAAAGATCGCGCCGATGACTACATCGAGCACATCTGCACCGAGATGCTGCCGGCCCTGGCAGCCGAAGGCTTGGTGGATGCGGTGGATGCCTTCTGCGAATACCTGGCGTTTTCCCCAGCGCAAGTCGAGCGGGTGTTTATCGCAGCGCAGCAACTGGGGCTGCCCGTGAAGCTGCACGCCGAGCAATTGTCGTCCCTGCACGGTTCAAGCCTGGCGGCGCGTTACCAGGCGCTGTCGGCCGATCACCTGGAGTTCATGACCGAAGACGATGCCAAGGCCATGGCCGAGGCCGGCACGGTGGCGGTGCTGCTGCCGGGGGCGTTTTATTTCCTGCGCGAAACCCAGCTGCCGCCCATGGACGCCCTGCGCAAGCACGGCGTGAAGATCGCCGTGGCCAGCGACCTCAACCCCGGCACCTCGCCGGCGCTGTCGCTGCGCTTGATGTTGAACATGGCCTGCACCTGTTTTCGCATGACCCCGGAAGAAGCCCTGGCCGGGGTGACCATTCATGCCGCCCAGGCCTTGGGCATGGCGGACACCCATGGTTCGCTGGAAGCCGGCAAGGCGGCGGATTTTGTCGCCTGGCACATCGACCGCCCGGCCGACCTGGCGTACTGGCTTGGTGGCGATCTGGAAAAGCGCGTCGTGCGTCACGGCGTTGAAATCGATTGAGGAGAACGGTTGTGGAGAAGGTCCTGAATTTCAAGCAAGGGCGCGTGCCGCTGTTGATCAGCATGCCCCACGCCGGCCTGCGCCTGACCCCGGCGGTACAGGCCGGGTTGATCCCCGAGGCGCAAAGCCTGCCGGATACCGACTGGCACATCCCAAGGCTCTACGAATTTGCCGCCGAGCTGGGCGCCAGCACCCTGGCCGCGGAGTACTCGCGGTTCGTCATCGACCTGAACCGACCCTCCGATGACAAGCCGATGTACGTTGGCGCCACCACCGGTTTGTACCCGGCGACGTTGTTCGATGGCGTGCCATTGTTTCGCGAAGGCTTGGAGCCGTCGGCCGAGGAGCGGGCGACTTATCTGCAACAGGTCTGGATGCCTTATCACCAGGCGCTGCAGCAGGAACTGGCGCGGCTCAAGGCCGAATTCGGCTATGCCTTGCTGTTCGATGCCCATTCGATCCGCTCGGTGATCCCGCATCTGTTCGACGGCAAGCTGCCGGACTTCAACCTCGGCACGTTCAACGGTGCCAGTTGCGACCCGACCCTGGCCAGCCAGCTCGAAGCCATCTGTGCCCGCCACGATCAATTCACTCATGTGCTCAACGGGCGATTCAAGGGCGGACACATCACCCGGCACTATGGCAACCCGACCGAAGACATCCACGCGGTGCAACTGGAGCTGTGCCAGAGCACCTACATGGAAGAGTTCGAACCGTTCAACTACCGCGCGGACTTGGCGGAACCGACCCAGGTGGTGCTCAAGCAATTGCTGGAAGGTTTGCTGGCGTGGGGGCAGCAGGCTTACAAAAAATAAACACCTGCGCGATTCCTCTGTGGCGAGGGGAGTCATCTGTGGGAGCAAAGCTTGCTCGCGATACAGGCGCCTCGGTTTCAGGGGAACCGCGGTGTCTTCATCGCGGGCAAGCCTTGCTCCCACAGATCCCCTCGCCACAGGGTTGTGTTGTCCTTGAACCTCGGAGGGGAACGGTCGCCACCGTGCAAAACCGCGTCGCCACAGTTCATCTTCAGCCCCTCGACGCTGCGTAATGTTCCGGTCACGGTGCACCAAGATACCGACCTACAATAATCGCTGCCGCACGAGACCTTCCCGATGAAAAGACTGTTCAAACGCTGTCTGTCGATCCTCTGCGGTACCGCCATCCTGAGCGGCGGGGCCATGGCCGCCGAGCCGGCGTCGTGCCAGGCCGTGCGCATGGGCGTGGTCAACTGGACCGACGTGATCGCCACCAGCGGCATGGCCGATGTACTGCTCACGGGCCTGGGCTACGAAAGCAAGCAGACCAGCGCCGTGCAACAGATCATCTTCGCCGGCATCCGCGACAAGCGCCTCGATATCTTCCTGGGCTACTGGAAACCGGCGATGGACAAGAACATCGCCCCGTTCCTGGCGGCCAACCAGGTGAAGGTGTTGGACAAACCGAGCCTGGCCGATGCCCAAGCCACCCTGGCGGTACCCGACTATGTGGCGGCGGCGGGGCTCAAGACCTTTGCCGACATCGCCCGGTTCAAGGATCAGTTGGGTGGCAAGATCTACGGCATCGAGCCGGGCAGTGGAGCCAACACCACTATCAAGACCATGATCGAAACCAACCACTTCGGCCTCAAGGACTTCAAGCTGATCGAATCCGGCGAGGCGGGCATGCTGGCCGCGGTGCAACGGGCGGTGAATCGCAAGGAGTTCGTGGTCTTCGTCGGCTGGACCCCGCACCCGATGAACATCAACATGAACATCACCTACCTGACCGGCAGTGAGGACGTCTACGGCCCGAACGAGGGCGCGGCGACCGTCTCCACCGTGACTGCGCCGGACTACGCCCAACGCTGCCCGAATGTGAATCGCCTGCTGGAGAACCTGACCTTCACCGCCGCCCAGGAAAGCCAGTTGATGGTGCCGATCATGGAGCGCAAGACACCCCAGGACGTCGCCCGGCAATGGCTGCGCGATCATCCCGAGGATCTTCAGCGCTGGCTGGCCGGTGTCACCAGCTTCGACGGCAAGGATGGCGTGGCGGCGGTGCAGGCCAGTCTCAAGAATTGACCTACCTGGCTGTGGCGGGGTGATTCATCTGTGGTGGAGTGACTTATCTGTGGGAGCAAGGCTTGCCCGCGATAGCGATGTATCAGTCGACATAACTATTGGATGTACCGCTGCCATCGCGGGCAAGCCTTGCTCCCACATTTCAATAGGTGGTGTTCTTCATGGCCTCATATCCACTCTCTGAACAGATGTCCGCCTTCATCGACAAAACCCTGAGCTTCACCAGCCCGGACGACAGCCTCGCCGGTTTGCGCCAGGCCTACAGTCAGATGTGCCGGGCGTTCACCCCTCCATATCCGCCAACGCTGGCCATCGAGGATTTCGAGTGGGCCGGTGTGGGCGTACGTGCTTATCACCCACGGCGTGCAGCGCCGCCCGCAGGCTGGCCGTGCATCCTCTATTTGCACGGCGGTGGTTGGGTGGTGGGAGACCTGGACTCCCATGACTTCATCTGTATGGAACTGGCTGCCGCCCTGGGCGCGTTGGTGGTGGTCGTGGATTATCGGCTGGCGCCAGAGCATCCGTTTCCGGCAGGCTTGGACGATTGCCTCGCCGTGTGGCGCCATCTGGCAGCCGCCCCCTTTGCCATCGACCCGCGTCGCCGGCTGGTGGCCGGTGACAGTGCTGGAGGCAATCTCGCCGCTGCGTTATGCCTGGCCTTGCGCGATGCCGGGCAACCGTTGCCCCGTTCCCAGGTGTTGATCTACCCGGCTCTCGCTGGCCCGGCGCCTCTGCCGTCGCGCCGCGAACATGCCAATGCGCCGCTGTTGAGCAGCCGCGACCTGGACAGCTATCACGCGCTTTACCTGGGCGGCCTCGCACCGTCGCCCGGCGCCATGCCATTGCTCGCCGATGACCTGAGCGGGCTGCCGCCGGCGTTGATCGTCGTGGCGCAGTGGGACCCGCTGCGTGACGATGGCGTCCTTTACAGCGAGCGGCTGAACGCCGCAGGGGTGGATGCCGTGTTGTATGTCTGCGAAGGGTTGGTCCATGGTTGCCTGCGCGGTCGGAGTCTGGTGCCGGAGGTCGATCAGATGTATCGCACGCTGCTGGCGTACCTGGCTGACACGCTTTGACTGCGCAGGGGGCATGCTCATTAAGGTAATTCGGGTTTATGATGCCGGACGGCAGACTAAATAGAAGTCCCCACAGGGATGACTCGACCCCTTACGGAGCGCTCAATGCAGACTTTGTACCCGCAGATCAAACCCCATGCCCGGCACGATCTGGCTGTCGATGACACCCACACGCTCTACGTCGATGAAAGCGGTTCCCCGGAAGGCCTGCCCGTGGTGTTCATTCACGGCGGCCCGGGTGCTGGCTGCGATGCACAGAGCCGCCGCTACTTCGATCCGAACCTGTACCGCATCGTCACCTTCGACCAGCGCGGCTGCGGTCGGTCCACCCCCCACGCGAGCCTGGAGAACAACACCACCTGGGATCTGGTCGAAGACCTGGAGCGTATCCGCAAGCACCTGGGCATCGAAAAATGGGTGCTGTTTGGCGGCTCCTGGGGCTCGACCCTGGCCCTGGCCTATGCCCAGACCCACCCGGAGCGGGTGCATGGCCTGATCCTGCGTGGGATCTTTCTCTGCCGTCCGCAGGAAATCGAGTGGTTCTATCAGGCTGGCGCCAGTCGCCTGTTTCCCGACTACTGGCAGGATTACATTGCACCGATCCCATTGGACGAGCGCGACGACCTGCTCAGCGCCTTCCACAAGCGCCTGACCGGCAACGACCAGATCGCCCAGATGCACGCGGCCAAGGCCTGGTCCACCTGGGAGGGCCGCACCGCGACCCTGCGTCCGAATCCGCTGGTGGTCGATCGCTTCTCCGAGCCGCAGCGGGCTCTGTCGATCGCCCGGATCGAATGCCACTACTTCACCAACAATGCCTTCCTCGAGCCTAACCAGTTGATTCGCGACATGGGCAAGATCGCCCATTTGCCGGGCGTCATCGTGCATGGCCGCTACGACGTCATCTGCCCGTTGGACAATGCCTGGGAGCTGCACCAGAACTGGCCCAACAGCGAACTGCAGGTGATTCGCGACGCTGGCCACGCCGCTTCGGAGCCAGGGATCACCGACGCCCTGGTGCGCGCCGCGGCGCAAATGGCCCGGCGCTTGCTTGACCTGCCGCCTGAAGAAGCATGAAGGGGCTGTTGCAACGAGTTCGCGGCGCACGGGTCGAAGTATCAGGCGAGATCGTCGGGGCGGTGGACCAGGGTTTGCTGGTGTTGGTGGCCGTCGAGCCCGGGGATACCCGGGCCAGCGCCGACAAGCTCCTGCATAAGCTGCTTAACTACCGAGTGTTCAGCGACGCCGACGGCAAGATGAACCTGTCCCTGGCGGATGTCGGTGGCGGGTTGCTGCTGGTGTCGCAGTTCACCTTGGCGGCAGACACCAAAAGCGGTTTGCGCCCGAGTTTTTCGACCGCCGCGCCTCCGGCCCTGGGAGAAGAGTTGTTCAACTATTTGCTAACCCGGGCGAAACAGGTGCATGGCACTGTGGCATCAGGTAGATTCGGCGCCGACATGCAAGTGCATTTGGTCAATGATGGCCCGGTAACCTTCCTGTTACAGGCCTGAAAGCGTTTGAAACATCTTTTCGGATCTGTTTCGAGGCTAAACGGGGAGTTTTCTCGATAAATACTTTGCTATCCCTGATGCGTTGTCACGCGGGCTACTAGATAATCGCGCGCTACGGGGGACCAGCGTTCGCTGGTCCATTTGACTTAGGTAGAGACTTGTCCTGGTCCGTTTGGGGAATCATTTTCTCCCACCGGAGTCGGAACAATGCTCGCCAACTTGGCAAGAGTGGTCTGCAGGATCGGTTTTTCAATGCCGATACCGTGTGGATACTTTATCTGGCCGTTGGTTTTTTGATCTGTTTTCGGCGAGGGTTGCTCGTGATTGTTAGTCCCTGTAATGCACCAAAAATGACTGCCAAACGGTTTAGAAACGCTCTGGTAGCGGGCTCGGCCCTGTTGTGCCTGTTTGGCGCGGGCCAACTGTGGGCATTCAGCCTGGATGATGTATCGGCGAAGGCTCAAGAACTGGCCGGGCAAAAATTCGAAGCCCCGCGCAGCAATCTGCCGAACGAATTCCGCGAGATGAAATTCGCTGACTATCAAAAAATCCGTTTCCGCACCGAAAAAGCCGAATGGGCCGACCAGAAGACGCCGTTCAGGCTTTCCTTCTATCACCAGGGCATGCATTTCGACACGCCGGTGAAGATCAACGAAATCACCGCGACGACTGTCGAGGAGATCAAGTACGACCCGTCGCGCTTCGACTTCGCCGATGTGACATTCGATCCGAAGGCCACTGAGCAGCTGGGTTACGCGGGTTTCCGCGTGTTGTACCCGATCAACAAGGCTGACAAGCAGGACGAGATCATGACCATGCTGGGCGCGAGTTATTTCCGCGTCATCGGCAAAGGCCAGACCTACGGTCTGTCCGCACGTGGCATGGCCATCGACACCGCGCTGCCATCGGGCGAGGAGTTCCCGCGCTTTCGCGAATTCTGGATCCAACGTCCGAAACCGACCGACAAGCACTTGGTGATTTTCGCCCTGCTGGATTCGCCACGGGCTACCGGTGCCTATCGCCTGACCGTGCGTCCGGGCACTGACACCGTGGTCGATGTGAAATCGCGCATGTTCCTGCGTGACCGCGTGACCAAGCTGGGTGTGGCCCCGTTGACCAGCATGTATCTGTTCGGCGCCAACCAGCCGTCCAAAGTGCTGAACTATCGTCGCGAGCTGCATGATTCCAGCGGCCTGTCGATCCATGCCGGCAATGGCGAGTGGATCTGGCGCCCGCTGAACAATCCCAAGCACTTGGCCGTGAGCAACTTCTCGGTGGAAAACCCGCGCGGTTTCGGTCTGCTGCAACGGGGTCGTGACTTCAGCCACTACGAAGACCTGGACGACCGCTACGACAAGCGCCCAAGTGCCTGGATCGAACCGAAAGGCGATTGGGGCAAGGGCACCGTCGACCTGGTAGAGATTCCGACCGCCGACGAAACCAACGACAATATCGTTGCCTTCTGGAGCCCGGAAAAACTGCCTGAGCCAGGCCAGCCGCTGGACTTCAGCTACCGCCTGCACTGGACCCTCGACGAAGCCAGCCTGCACTCGCCGGACAGTGCCTGGGTCAAGCAGACCCTGCGTTCCACCGGTGACGTGAAGCAATCCAACCTGATCCGTCAGCCGGATGGTAGCGTGGCCTACCTGGTGGATTTCGAAGGCCCGTCCCTGCAAGCCCTGCCGGAAGACGCCGATGTGCGTAGCCAGGTGAGCGTCGGCGAAAACGGCGAGATCGTCGAGAATAGCGTGCGCTACAACCCGGAAACCAAGGGCTGGCGCCTGACCTTGCGGTTGAAGATCAAGGACTCGAAACAGGCCACCGAAATGCGTGCGGCGCTGGTGCGTCCATTGACGCCTGTCGAAGCCCCGGCCGCCTCGCACTCCGTGACCACGACCCTGGCCAAGGCCGACAAAGTCGCCCGCCAGCAGACCGAAAAAGAACTCGCGAAAGAAAAAGCGAAAGACGAAGCCAAGGCCGTCAAGGCGGCGGACGCCGCTGTTGAACCGACCCCAACCCCGCAGGAACCGGAACCGACTGAACAAGTCCTGACCGAGACCTGGAGCTATCAGTTGCCAGCCGATGAGTAATACTCCAGTACAGCCAGAGACACTCAGCGAGTACCTGGCCCATTTGCCCATGACCGACGAGCAGCGCGCCGAACTGGCGGGCTGCAAGTCCTTCAGCGAATTGCACGAACGCCTGTCGTCTTCGACCTTCGACGCGCCCGCCGAGGCGGCGCAAGCCTCGGTGGGCCGCCGGTTGACCCTGAGCACCGCCGAAGAGCTCGAAGAAGCCGAAATGCTCGGGCTCGACGCCAGTGGTCGGGTGTGCCTCAAGGCGACGCCGCCGATCCGTCGGACCAAGGTCGTGCCGGAGCCGTGGCGCACCAATATCCTGGTGCGCGCCTGGCGGCGCCTGACCGGTCGTACCAACCCGCCGAAGCCGCCCAAGGATGAGCGCGTGCTGCCTCATGCACGCTGGCGCACCGTGGGTTCGACCCGTCGCTACATCCTGCTGATATTGATGCTCGGCCAGACCATCGTCGCCGGCTGGTACATGAAAGGCATCATGCCGTACCAGGGCTGGTCGCTGGTGGACCTGGACGAAGTCCTGCACCAGCCGCTATCGCAGACCGCCACGCAAGTGCTGCCTTATGCGCTGCAAACCAGCATCCTGATTCTGTTCGGGATCCTGTTCTGCTGGGTGTCGGCAGGTTTCTGGACGGCGCTGATGGGCTTCCTCGAATTGCTCACCGGCCACGACAAGTACCGGATCTCTGGTGCCAGCGCCGGCAATGAGCCGATTCCCAAGGACGCCCGCACCGCGCTGGTAATGCCGATCTGCAACGAAGACGTGCCACGGGTATTTGCCGGTTTGCGCGCGACGTTCGAGTCGGTGGCCGCTACCGGTGACCTGGATCGCTTCGACTTCTTCGTCCTCAGCGACAGTAACGAAACCGACATCTGCGTCGCCGAACAACAGGCCTGGCTGGACGTCTGCCGTGAAGCCGGCGGCTTCGGCAAGATCTTCTATCGCCGCCGTCGCCGTCGCGTGAAGCGCAAGAGTGGCAACCTCGACGACTTCTGCCGTCGTTGGGGCAGCGACTACAAGTACATGGTCGTACTCGACGCCGACAGCGTCATGAGCGGCACGTGCCTGACCAGCCTGGTGCGCCTGATGGAAGCCACGCCGGACGCTGGCATCATCCAGACAGCGCCACGTGCCTCGGGCATGGACACGCTGTATGCGCGCATGCAGCAGTTCGCCACCCGGGTGTACGGTCCGCTGTTCACCGCCGGCCTGCACTTCTGGCAGTTGGGCGAATCCCACTACTGGGGCCACAACGCGATCATCCGCATGAAACCGTTCATCGAGCACTGCGCCCTGGCGCCGTTGCCCGGTAAAGGCGCGTTCGCCGGTGCGATCCTGTCCCACGACTTCGTCGAAGCCGCGCTGATGCGCCGTGCCGGCTGGGGCGTGTGGATTGCCTATGACCTGCCGGGTAGCTACGAAGAGCTGCCGCCGAACCTGCTGGACGAACTCAAGCGTGACCGTCGCTGGTGCCACGGCAACCTGATGAACTTCAGGCTGTTCCTGGTCAAGGGCATGCACCCGGTGCACCGTGCGGTGTTCCTGACGGGCGTGATGTCCTACCTGTCGGCGCCGCTGTGGTTCTTCTTCCTGGTGCTCTCCACTGCGCTGCTGGCGGTGAACACCCTGATGGAACCGCAATACTTCCTCGAACCACGCCAGCTTTATCCGCTGTGGCCGCAATGGCATCCGGACAAGGCCATCGCCTTGTTCTCGACGACCATCGTGCTGCTGTTCCTGCCCAAGCTGCTGAGCATCGTGCTGATCTGGGCCAAGGGTGCGAAGGAGTTCGGTGGCAAGTTCAAGGTGACGCTGTCGATGCTGCTGGAGATGTTGTTCTCCATGTTGCTGGCGCCGGTGCGGATGATTTTCCACACCCGCTTCGTGCTCGCCGCGTTCCTGGGCTGGGCCGCGACCTGGAACTCGCCACAACGTGACGACGACTCCACGCCCTGGAGCGAAGCGGTCAAGCGCCACGGCCCGCAAACCTTGCTGGGTTTCTTCTGGGCCTTGCTGGTGATCTGGCTGAACCCGAGCTTCCTGTGGTGGCTGGTGCCGATCGTCGGTTCGCTGATGCTGTCGATCCCGGTATCGGTGATCTCCAGTCGCGTGGGCCTGGGCTTGAAGTCCCGTGATGAGAGCCTGTTCCTGATCCCTGAGGAATACGCACCGCCGCAGGAACTGCTGTCGACGGACCAGTACACCCATGAAAACCGTTGGCACGCGCTGAACGACGGCTTCATCCGGGCAGTGGTCGATCCACAACAGAATGCCTTGGCGTATGCGCTGGCGACCTCGCGGCATGGTCAGGCCGAGCCGATTGAATGGCTGCGGGTCGAACGTGTTCGTCACGCCTTGAAGGCCGGTCCTGCCGGTCTCAGCAACGCTGAGCGACTGGCACTGCTGAGCGACCCGGTGGCCTTGTCCCGCCTGCACGAGCAGGTTTGGAGCGAGGCGCATCCCGAGTGGCTGGCGGCCTGGCGTGAATCGGTCAAGGCCGATCCCCATGCACCGCTGCTGCCGCTACAGCCGGTGAACGTACAATCGCAAGTGGCTTGATACGCAAAAAGCCCCGCTTCTGGAAGGAAGCGGGGCTTTTTGTTGGGTGCATTTTTTTACCGATGGCCCCGGACTTTGTGGCGAGGGAGCTATGGTCTAGGGTTGACGCTGTCCAACAGCCGATTCGCCAACAATCCACTCAGTTCGATCAGTTGCAGGATGCCAAGGGCAACATGGCGTCGCGTGCCTTTCAGGTCGAACGCAAGGTCGCTGACCATGGCATCGGCTGAGGCCAGGGTTTCGCTGAGGTTGGCCAGCAGGCTTTCGGTGTCGATGCCGTCGACGACGGTGAAGAGTTGGCCTGGCGAGGGTTTATTCTCGGATTTGGCCTGTTTGGGGTTCAGGTAGTAATCGAGCGTGCGATCAGCGGCTTCCTGGAGTTTCTTGGGGTCGGTTTCTGGTTCTGGTGGGTTGGGTGTGACCTTGTACATAGTTGACGCTCCTAGGGTAATGGAGCCGCCAGATATCGCTGCTAAACGAGAAGGGTGGCGACTGTACGCGGGTTAGCAGACCGGGACCCTAGAACCCGGCAGACCCGAAGGTCTCCCACGCACAACCGCCATGACATAGATGTGCAGGCGCTGAAGCCTGCTCACGCATGTGGAGAGCGTACGTCTAGGATTGTTCAGGCTGCTAAACCCGATCGCTGAACTGACAGCGACCTGCAAACGTTAAAGCCCAGGCCTAAGGCGTACAAGCCGGCGGATTCTGGCGTAGTTGTAGGCAATGGCGCAAGGCGCCGTAGCCTTGGGATGACGGATTGTGGGAGGGGGATTTTTGTGTGTATATCCGTTATTTAGGTAACGGCTGCTGACGGTTCCGCTCTTACAGCGGCTCACTTTTGAGAAGCCCGGAAGCCGGCCCAGTCAAAAGTAAGCAAAACGCTCCTGCCCCACCACTCGGTGCCTCGCTTAGGCTCGGCATGCCCTCACTCCGGCATTGCTCCGTGGGCCCGCCGCGAAGGGCCATCCATGGCCCAGCGCGGCTATCCCGGCATCCATGCCGGGATGCCCACTCCACAATGCCTGCGTTCGGCCATCGTGGTTAACGGGGCGCCGAGATCAACGTCCACCGCGAGGCGGCCTGAGAGCCGACCTGGTTCTGGGTGACCGCACTCCCCTGTGGGAGCGAGCCTGCTCGCGATGAGGCCACCACATCCGACATCTTCATCCACTGTAGCACCGCCTTCGCGAGCAGGCTCGCTCCCACAATGGCTTTGCGGTGTACATGAATGTTGTGCCCGCTGAAGATCAACGGTGAGAGGCCAACACATTCGATATCTTCATTGGCTGTGACATGGTCTTTGCGAACAAGCCCGCTCCCACAGGAGGAACGCGGTTTTACCAAGAGCTAGGTCGGCTATCAGGCCGCCTCGCGGTGGACGTTGATCTCGGGCGCCCCGTTAACCACGCTGGCCGAACGCAGGCATTGCGCAGTGGGCAACCCGGCATGGATGCCGGGTTAGCCGCGCTGGGCCATGGATGGCCCTTCGCGGCGGCCCACGGAGCAATGCCGGAGTGAGGGCACACCGAGCCTAGGCGAGGTGCCGAGTGGTGGGGCAGGAGCGTTTTGCTTACTTTTGACTGGGCCGGCTTCCGGGCTTTTCAAAAGTGAGCCGCCGTAAGGGCGGAACCCTAAGTAGCCGTTACCTAAATAACGGATATACACCCAAGAATACCTATACCCACAGACCACCAACTCAAGATGGCGCAGCCGCTGCTCCCTGCAATATTGTGAGCGCTGCGCACTCAAGCGGGAGCAAGCTCCCTCGCCACAGGTTTTGCGTAGGCCTGCTAGACCCTGAACCGCCCCACCAACGTCTGCAAATGAACCCCCAAGCGCGCCAGCTCAGCACTCGAAGCGGCAGTCTTCTCACTGGACGACGCTGTCTGCTCCGACACATCACGCACATTCAGCACGCTACGGTTGATCTCCTCAGCCACCGCACTCTGCTGCTCCGCCGCCGCCGCGATCTGCTGGTTCATCGATTGGATCGCCGAAACCGTACGAGTAATGTTCTCCAACGAACCCCCGGCGCGGCGGGTCAGTTCGACGCTGCTGTCGGTCAGGCTGCGGCTGTTGTCCATGATGGTCGCGACTTGTTCGGTGCCGCTTTGCAAGCCGACAATCAGTTCTGCGATTTCTTCGGTGGACTTCTGGGTACGCTGGGCCAGGCTGCGGACTTCATCGGCCACCACCGCGAAACCACGTCCCGCTTCACCGGCGCGGGCGGCTTCGATGGCGGCGTTGAGGGCTAGCAGGTTGGTCTGCTGAGCCACGGACTTGATCACGTCCAGGACGCTGCCGATCTTGTCGCTTTCACGCTTCAAGTCGCCCATGGCGGCGGTGGAGTTGCCGACTTCCTTAGCCAGGCGTTCGATCTGGGCAATGGCCTCGCCAACCACTTTGTCACCCTCGCGGGCCTGCTGGTCGGCAGCGACGGCGGCTTCGGAAGCTTCCTCGGCGTTGCGTGCGACTTCTTGCACGGTGGCGGTCATTTCGTGCATGGCGGTGGCGACCTGGTCGGTTTCCACTTTCTGGCTGTTGACCCCGGCGCTGGTCTGTTCGGTCACGGCCGAGAGTTGTTCGGCGGCGCTGGCGATCTGGGTCACACCTTCGCTGATGCCGCCGATCAATTGCCGCAGGCCCACGGTCATGCTTTGCATGGCGCGTTGCAGCTGGCCGAGTTCGTCGCGACGCTCGGAGGTGAGGTTGTGGGTCAGGTCACCGGCGGCCACGCGTTCGGCAACCTTCAAGGTCTGGCCGAGCGGGCCGACGATCTGCCGGGTGATGAACAGGGCGGCGATCACGCCAAACAGCAGCGCCAGGGCGGCCGCTACGATCAGGACCGTCTTGGCTTGGGCGGCGTCGTGGTCACGCACGGCGGTCTGGGATACGGTCAGCTTCTGGCTGGCGTCGATCAGTATTTGACCTTGCTCGGTCATGCGCTGGAGGGCCGCAGCGTTGTCGATTTGCGAGTCGCGGAATTGGGCGACCGCCGCGCGATAGAGATTGAACGAGTCGCTGGCCTGCTGCAGGTCGGCGGCGTGTTCCTGGGGCAATTGGTCTGGCAGGCGCGCGAGCAGTTTGAGGACGGTGTCGATGGCATCGAGGGCCGGTTGCTGGGCTTCGCTCTTGCCGCTGTAGGTGTAGCCACGAACCTGGTAGCGGGCTTGCTGGATGGCCTTGCTCAGGGTGACCACGCTGTTGAACGGGGTGATGTCGCCGGCTTGCAGCAACAACTTTTCAACTTCAGCGACGCGGGCCACGGCGTTGTCGGCGCTGGCGCCGAGTTTGCTACGGGCATCTTCGCGGTTGACGGTGGCGCGGGTCATCTGGGCGAAGGCGCCCTTGTATTCGGCGACGGCGGCCAGTTGCGCATCGATCAGCGCGACGTCGGCCGGTTGTTCGATCAACTGGCGAGCAGTCTTCAGGCCCTCTTCGAGCTTGCCCAGCAGGTCGTTGACCGCTTGCGGTCCTTTCTCGCCCCGCGTGGTGTTGTAGTCGATGCTGGCCAGGTTCAAGTCTTTGCTCAAGTCGTTGAGACTGGCAATGAAGCCCAGTTTGTCGCCCCGACTGATGACATTGCCCAGGCCGGACCAGCCGGTGAATGCAATCATCAAGGTGAGGAACAGCACCAGGCCGAAGCCTGCGCCGAGTTTGCGATTAACGCCTACGTTTCCCAGACCCTGGGCAAGCCACCGGAACATGCTGATACTCCCTTGTAGCGCTGATTGGTTTTATCAGGGTTGTATCGGCGGTTTTGGCGGGATCTGTAGAAAAATAGACGTAATGCATTCCTGTGGCGAGGGAGCAAGCCCTGGCCACAGGCTTTGGGTCAGACCTTGAAGCGTCCAACCAGCGTCTGCAAATGAACCCCCAGCCGTGCCAGTTCGGCACTGGAGGCGGCTGTTTCTTCGCTGGAAGAAGCCGTCTGTTCGGACACATCGCGAACGTTCACGACGCTGCGGTTGATCTCTTCGGCCACGGCACTCTGCTGCTCGGCGGCGGCGGCGATCTGTTGGTTCATCGATTGGATTGCCGAGACGGTACGGGTGATGTTTTCCAGCGAGCCACCGGCGCGGCGGGTCAATTCGACGCTGCTATCGGTCAGGTTGCGGCTGTTGTCCAGGGTGGTCGCGACCTGTTCGGTGCCCGATTGCAGGCCGAGGATAAGCTCTTCGATTTCTTCGGTGGATTTCTGGGTGCGCTGGGCCAGGCTGCGAACCTCGTCGGCCACCACCGCGAACCCACGTCCGGCTTCACCGGCACGGGCCGCCTCGATCGCCGCGTTGAGGGCCAGCAGGTTGGTTTGCTGGGCCACAGACTTGATCACATCCAGCACGCTGCCGATCTTGTCGCTCTCGCGCTTGAGATGGCCCATCGCTTCGGTGGAATTGCCTACTTCCTTGGACAGGCGTTCGATCTGGGCAATGGCTTCGCCCACGACTTTTTCGCCTTCGCGAGCCTGTTGGTCTGCGGCGACGGCCGCTTCGGAGGCTTCTTCGGCGTTGCGCGCCACTTCCTGCACCGTGGCGGTCATTTCGTGCATGGCGGTGGCGACCTGGTCGGTTTCCACTTTCTGGCTGTTGACCCCGGCGCTGGTCTGCTCGGTGACGGCGGAGAGCTGTTCAGCGGCGCTGGCGATTTGCGTAACGCCTTCGCCGATGCCTCCGATCAGTTGCCGCAGGCTGATCACCATTCGCTGTAGGCTGCCTTGTAATTGGCCCATATCGTCACGGCGGGTGACCACCAGGTTATGGCTCAAGTCGCCGGAGGCGACACGTTCAACGGCAACCAAGGTCTGCTGCAGTGGAACAACGATCTGCCGGGTAATGATCCAGGCCGCTAGCAGGCCAAACGCTAATGCCAGGATGGTGACGATGATCAGCACTTCTTTCGCATGCGTCGTCTCCAGGTCGCGTTTCTCAATCTGCGAGGTAGTCAAATGGTTGTTCAGGTCATTCAAACGGGCGCCCTGGTCGACCATTCTCTTGAGGGCTGATGCGCTGGCCACCTGCGAATCGCGGAACTGGCTGACGGCGGCACGATAGGCCTTCATCGATTCAGTGGCTTGTTGCAGGTTGGCGGTGTGTTGTTCCGGCAGTTTGCCCGGCAGGCTTTCAAGGTTTTTCAAGACACTATCGATGGCCTCCAGCGCCGGTTGCTCGGCATCGGCCTTGCCACTGTAGGTGTAGCCGCGAACCTGGTAGCGCGCTTGCTGGAGCAGTTTGCTCAGCTCGATCACACTGTCGAATTGCGCAACACTGTCGCCTTGGCGCAAGGCATTTTCGACCTCCTTCACTTTGGCCACGGCATTGTCGGCGTTGGCGCCAAGCTTGGATCGGGCCGATTCGCGGTTCTGCGTCGCCTGGGTCAGGTCGCCGAAGGCGCGTTTGTATTCATCGAGGATGGACAGTTGCTGATTGAGCAACTCCTGGTCTGCCGGACGTACAAACCGTTTGAGGGCCGCTTGTATGCTTTCCTGAAGCTTGCCCAGGAACTCGCTGACGACAGCGGGCCCTTGTTCGCCACGCCGCATCTCATAGTCGAGACTGGCGACTCGCAGATCCTTGGCCAACTCATTGAGACTGGCGATAGACGCCTGCTTGTCAGCGCGGCTGATCACGCTGCCCAGGCTATTCCAGCCCGCGAAGGTGCTCAGGAGGGTCATGAGCAGTACCAGGCCAAAACCGAAACCCAGTTTGCGATTGACGCTTACGTTTCCCAGCTTTTCGGTCAGCCAACTGAACATGCTGATACTCCTTCGAACCTTTTGTAGGTCTTATGAGGAGAGTATCGACTATGTCACAGGGATCTGTAGAAAATAGGTGAGAGGTTACTTCCAGAGGGTGGCGTTCTTAACCCGGGGGGATAAATCTACCCTGTCACAAAAGTGCACAGGCCATGGGATCAGAACAGTCGTGAGAGCAGCGCCGTAACCGCGGTCTCGACCCGCAGGATCCGCTCGCCCAACTGCACCGGTTGCAAGCCGGCCTTGCCCAGCAGGTCGATCTCGTAGGGAATCCAACCGCCTTCGGGGCCGATGGCCAAGGTCACCGGTTCTGTTAGCGCTCGCGGGCAGGGCGGGTGGTTGCCAGGGTGCCCGACCAGTCCGAGGGTGCCGTTGGCGATGGCCGGCAGGCGGTCCTCGACGAAGGGTTTGAAGCGTTTTTCGATAATGATCTCTGGCAGCACACTGTCCCGGGCTTGTTCCAGGCCCAGGATCAGTTGCTCGCGGATAGCCTCGGGTTCGAGGAACGGCGTCTGCCAAAAGCTCTTTTCCACGCGATAACTGTTGACCAGCACCACCCGTGGCACACCCATGGTGGCGACGGTCTGGAACACTCGCCTGAGCATTTTCGGACGCGGTAGCGCCAGCACCAGGGTCAGCGGCAACTTGGCCGGTGGCGGCTGGTCGAGGGTCACTTGCAGTTCGGCCTCGCGAGCCTCCAGGCGCAGCACCTGGGCCGTGCCCATCAAGCCGCCGATACGCCCGACCCGCAGGCTGTCGCCGACAGCGCTGCGATGGACTTCCTGCATGTGGGTCAACCGGCGATCGCTCAGCACGACCCGGTCAGGCCCGATGAAATCGGCCTCTTCGAGCAGCAGCAGGTTCACGCTTGGGTCGCTGGCGGCTGGTCGTTGTGGTCATCGACGGGGTGTTCCTCGGGCTCCTCTTCCCGGCGCTTGCGCACCAGGCCACCGAACAGGATACCGATCTCGAACAGCAGCCACATCGGCACGGCCAACAGGGTCTGGGAGAAAATGTCCGGCGGGGTCAGGATCATGCCGACCACGAAGCAGCCGATGATCACATAGGGGCGGATCCTCTTCAGGTAGGCCACGTCCACCACGCCGATCCACACCAGCAGGACCACCGCCACGGGGATTTCGAACGCCACGCCGAAGGCGAAGAACAGCGTCATGACGAAATCCAGGTAGCTGGTGATGTCGGTCATCATCTCCACGCCTGCCGGCGTAGCGGCGGCGAAGAACTTGAAGATCAGCGGGAACACCAGGAAATAGGCGAAGGCCATACCGGTATAGAACAGCAGGATGCTGGACACCAGCAGCGGCACGGCGATGCGTTTTTCATGCTTGTACAGGCCCGGTGCGATGAAGCCCCAGATCTGGTGCAGGATCACCGGGATCGCCAGGAACAGCGAGACCATCATCGTCAGCTTCAGTGGCGTCAGGAACGGCGACGACACGTCGGTAGCGATCATCGTTGCCCCTACCGGCAGGTACTGGCGCAGCGGCGTGGAAACGAAGGTGTAGATCTGCTGGGTGAAGGAAAACAGCCCGGCGAAGATGATGAAAACCGCCGCGACGCAACGCAGCAGGCGGGTGCGCAACTCGGTGAGGTGCGATACCAGCGGCATCGGCTGGTCGTTTTCAGGGATATCGCTCATGGGGCTCGCGGCGGCAAAGTAGGGTCGTTGGGAGCTGCTGGCGTTGTTACTGTCGCGGCGGGTTCCACCGGTTGGGCCGGCTCGGCCACCACGGGCGTCGTGTTGTCCACCGACGCCTGTGGCGCAATCGTCGGCTCGACCGCAGGCTGAACCGGCGTCGGCTCCTGTTGGGTCGGCGTGAAGATTTTCCGCGCTTCCTGCTCCAGGGACAGGATATGTTCGTTGTGAAGTTGCCGACGGATGTCGTCGGCACCGATCTCACGTTCAACTTCCTGTTTGATCGCATTGAAGCTGCGCTTCAGGCGCCCGATCCACAGACCGGCGGTACGCGCAGCACCCGGCAGGCGCTCTGGGCCCAGTACCAGCAGGGCGACGAGGCCGACGAGCAGCAGTTCAGTGAAGCTGATCCCAAACATTAGTCAGTGCTCACGAGTCTTTGCGGACGGGCTCTTCGACTTTTTGTGCCTGCACGTCGATGGTGTGCGGCGCATTCACAGGCTGGGTGGCCTGGGGATGTACCGGTTGGGCTGGCTGTACCGGTTGCGCCGGGGCAGCCGTCGGGTCGGCCGGTTTTTCGTCATCGTTCATGGCTTTGCGAAAGCCCTTGATCGACTCGCCGACATCGGTGCCGAGGTTTTTCAGTTTCTTGGTACCGAATACCAGCACCACGACAACCAGGATGACGATCCAGTGTTTCCAGTCAAAGATACCCATGTGGCTATTCCTCTCAAAAGTTGATCAGGCGGACGGGCGCGAGGCTTTTTCGACGTGCCCGGACAGACCGAAGCGACGGTCCAGTTCATCCAGTACGGCCTGCGGATGCTGCCCCAGTTGGGCCAGCATGACCAGGCTGTGGAACCACAGGTCGGCGGTCTCGTAGATCACGTCGCTGCAATCGCCGCTGATGGCGGCGTCCTTGGCGGCGATGATGGTCTCGACCGACTCTTCGCCGACTTTTTCCAGAATCTTGTTCAAACCCTTGTGGTACAGGCTGGCGACATAGGAACTGTCGGCCGCGGCGCCTTTGCGCTCTTCCAGCACCTGGGCCAGGCGGGTCAGGGTGTCACTCATGGGTATGTCCTGAATAAATGGCATGCGGGTCCTTGAGCACCGGGTCGACGGTTTTCCAGTCGCCGTTCTCGAAGACGCGATAGAAGCAGCTTTGACGGCCGGTGTGGCAGGCAATCTCACCGACTTGTTCGACCATCAGGATGATGACGTCGCCGTCGCAGTCCAGGCGCATCTCATGCAGGTGCTGCACATGCCCGGATTCTTCACCTTTGCGCCACAGCTTGCCACGGGAACGTGACCAATAGATGGCGCGGTTCTCGGCGGCGGTCAGGGCCAGTGCTTCGCGGTTCATCCAGGCCATCATCAGTACGCGCCCGGTCTTGTGGTCCTGGGCGATGGCCGGCACCAGGCCGTCAGCGTCCCATTTGATCTCGTCCTGCCAGTTTTTCATCTTTGACTCCGACCATGGGCCACGCACCTGAAGTCGGCGGGCCCAGCGTTGAAACAGTGTGCCAGCGCGAACCGGTGCTGGCTATCGGCGAACGACCAGATACAAGCCGACGATTACCATGATTGCGGCGGGCCAATGGCCCAATTCGCTCAACGGCCCACCAGCCGCCAGCATTGCGCCACCTCCCAGGTGAGCTGCGCCGAGCAGGCGCAGGAACCAGTCATCCTTGCGTCGGTGCCACGGTGGCGCCGGGTCGTGGGCATGGGGCTGGGACATGCGTTCGAGCAGGTCGCGGGTCATGTTGGCCAGGTGCGGGAGCTGCTCGAACTGGCTTTGCACGTTGCCCAGCAAGGTTTTGGGGCTGACGCGCTCGCGCATCCAGCGTTCGAGGAACGGTTGGGCGGTGTTCCACAGGTCGAGGTCCGGATACAACTGGCGGCCGAGGCCTTCGATGTTCAACAGGGTTTTCTGCAACAGTACCAGCTGTGGCTGAACCTCCATGTTGAAGCGGCGCGCGGTCTGGAACAGGCGCATCAGCACCTGGCCGAAGGAAATATCTTTTAACGGTTTTTCGAAGATCGGTTCGCACACGGTACGGATCGCCGCTTCGAATTCGTTGAGCTTGGTCTCGGCCGGGACCCAGCCCGAATCGATGTGCAGTTGGGCGACACGACGGTAATCACGCTTGAAGAAGGCGAACAGGTTGCGCGCCAGGTAATCCTGGTCCTCGGGAGTCAGGCTGCCGACGATGCCGCAGTCGATGGCAATGTATTGCGGGCTCCACGGTTGCACGGTGCTGACGAAGATGTTGCCCGGGTGCATGTCGGCGTGGAAGAAGCTGTCGCGAAATACCTGGGTGAAGAAAATCTCCACGCCACGCTCGGCCAGCAGCTTCATGTCGGTACGCTGGTCGGCCAGGGTTGCCAGGTCGGTGACCTGGATGCCGTAGATGCGCTCCATCACCAACACTTTCGGGCGACACCAGTCCCAATACACTTGCGGCACATAGAGCAGCGGCGAGCCCTCGAAGTTGCGGCGCAACTGGCTGGCGTTGGCGGCTTCGCGCAGCAGGTCGAGTTCGTCGTAGATGGTTTTTTCGTAGTCCTGGACCACGTCCACCGGATGCAGCAGGCGGGCGTCGGCCGACAGCCGCTCGGCGGCGCGGGCGAGGATGAACAGCCACGCCAGGTCCTGGGCGATGATCGGCTTGAGGCCCGGGCGGATGACCTTGACCACCACTTCTTCGCCGCTCTTGAGCTGCGCGGCATGCACCTGGGCCACCGAGGCCGAGGCCAGGGGCTCGACGTCGAAACGGCTGAAGACTTCGCTGACCTTCTTGCCCAGTTGCTCTTCGATCAGCGCCACCGACAGCTTGGAGTCGAACGGCGGCACGCGGTCCTGCAGCAGCATCAGCTCATCGGCGATGTCTTCGGGCAACAGGTCGCGACGGGTCGAGAGAATCTGCCCGAACTTGATGAAGATGGGTCCCAGGTCCTGCAAGGCCAGGCGCAGGCGTGCGCCGCGCGTCAGGTCCAGCGTTCGCCGGGGGAACCAGCGCCACGGCAGCACGAAACGCAGTGCCAGGAGAAACCAGGGCAACGGCAGGGCGAACAGCAGGTCATCGAGGCGGTAGCGGATCACGACGCGCTGGATGCGCAACAAACGGCGGACGGCAAGCAGCTTCATGCGTTATCGCTTGGTTTCAAGGGATCGGGAAAGGCGCTCGAAACGCGCCTCGAGACGTTCCAGGTCAAGCTTGACCTGGTCCAGTTCATTAAAACGGGCCTGGGCTTCGCGTTGGCCTACGAGGGTACGCGATTCTTCGGCCAGGTATTCACTCAGATTCTGCCCCAGGCTGGCGAAGCCCTGGCGATACCAGCGGCCGCGGCTACGCAAATGGCCGCTGAGCAATTGGGTCGCCACCGGGCCGATCCAGCGAGACACTTCGTATTCCCAATCCAGCTCCAGGTCCTGGAGAATCGCCGCCAGCTCCAGCAGCACGCCACTGTCGCCGTCGAGTTCCACGTCAGGGCTGTGCAGCACGGCAGTCTTGTCCTTGCCCAGGGCCAGGTTCAGCAGGCTCGACGCCGGGGCACGCAGCGTGCAGTCGGCCTCGGCTTCCCAGTGGGCGGCGAGCATCAGGCCTTCGTCGCTGGGCAGGATGAACAGCCGCAACGCCGGGCTGCGGCAGTCCACGGCGATCACTGTGCCGCTCAAGTGCGCCAGGCGCGCGAGCGCCGTGCTGTCCAGGCGCAGCACCCGGTTGAGGCCGAGTTCGACGCTGGCGAGCAGGCCGGTGAGCAGCATCAGGGTTTGATGCCGCGATGCAGGGCGACGATGCCTGCGGTCATGTTGTGGTATGTCACGCGGTCGAAACCGGCCTCGACCATCATCGACTTCAGGGTTTCCTGGTTCGGGTGCATGCGGATCGATTCGGCCAGGTAGCGATAGCTTTCCGAGTCATTGGTGATCAGCTTGCCCATCAGCGGCATGAAGGCGAACGAGTAGGCATCGTAGGCCTTGGACATCAGCGCGTTGGTTGGCTTGGAGAATTCCAGCACCAGCAGGCGGCCGCCGGGCTTGAGCACGCGCAGCATCGAGCGCAGGGCGTCTTCCTTGTGGGTGACGTTGCGCAGGCCGAAGGCGATGGTCACGCAGTCGAAATGATTGTCGGGGAACGGCAGCTTCTCGGCGTCGGCCTGGACGAACTCGACATTGCCGGCCACACCCAGGTCCAGCAGGCGGTCGCGGCCGACCTTGAGCATGGATTCGTTGATGTCGGCGAGCACCACCTGGCCGGTCGGCCCGACGATGTGGGAAAACTTCTTCGTCAGGTCGCCCGTGCCGCCGGCGATGTCCAGTACGCGGTTGCCGCTGCGCACGCCCGACAGCTCGATCGCAAAACGCTTCCACAGGCGGTGCATGCCGCCCGAGAGCAGGTCGTTCATCAAGTCATACTTGGCGGCCACGGAGTGGAAAACCTCGGCGACTTTTTCCGCTTTCTGGCTTTCCGGCACGTTCTTGAAGCCGAAGTGAGTGGTGGGTTCGGCATCGCTGCCTTTGCGCTGATCAGTCATATCGCGGTCACCAAAAAAGAATGCGGGACATTCTAATCCCGGTGGAGGGCTTTGTCTTGGCAAGGCTGAAGGTAAGATGGGCTACCGCCGGGACGTTTTGACGCAGCCAGGGTCTGAAACGTTCAGGCAAGTCCCGATAAAACAGGAGTCACCCGATGGCCCGTATAACTGTTGAGCGTGCCCATGGCCTGGGCAAGGAAGCGGCGCGAGAGAAGGCCGACAAGCTGGCCCAGAAGTTGTCCGACAGCTATGGCCTGGAGCCGCAGTGGGAGGGCGATACCCTGAAACTCAAGCGTTCCGGGGTCAAGGGCGAAGTGCATGTGGGCGAGGATTCGATCCGCGTCGATGTGGAGCTGGGCATGTTGATGTCGGCCATGAGCGGCACGATCAAGACGGAAATCGAAAAGGCGCTGGATAAGGCGTTGGTTTGATTGATCGAAGGGTGGATGGAATGCGTGACTCAAGTTCACCACCTATTCACCTGTGGGAGCGAGCTTGCTCGCGATTGCATTGCATCAGTCACATCAAAGTTGGCTGACGCTCCGCTATCGCGAGCAGGCTCGCTCCCACATGGGAAGTCAGCGCCAACAGGATGTCTGTCAGTTGTTAGGGTGCCCTTTCTAATTATTGTCACTACTTTGTGCCTGAGCCCGTCCATGCGCGGGCAGTTCCTCAAACCTTTTTTCGAGTGAGGTGCACCATGGCCAAAGTTATTCTGAAGAAAAAAACCGACGTTGAATCTTCCACGCTCAGCGACGTGAAAACGTACGCGCGCAAGATCTGGCTGGCTGGCCTGGGCGCCTACACGAAGGTCGGCCAGGAAGGCAGCGAGTACTTCCAGGAGTTGGTAAAGGCTGGCGAAGTTATTGAAACAAAAGGCAAAAAGAAAATTGCCGGGAAACTTGAAGCGGCCAACAGCGAATTGATTGAAGCCAAGACCGACGTCAATACTTTCAAGGCCCGGGTTGAAGTACAACTCGATAAAGTCGAGAAGGTATTTGATGCCCGTGTTGCAAGTGCCTTGAATCGTATCGGCATTCCGTCTAAACATGACGTTGAGACACTCTCTGCTAAGCTCGATGAGCTGACAGCATTGCTCGAACGTGTCGCGCGTAAACATTAAGGAGAACGGGATGGCTGGCAAAAAGATCACTGAAAAAGAAGGCAGCTCGTGGGCCGGGAAGATTGAAAAATACTCCCGCAAAATCTGGCTTGCTGGTTTAGGCGTGTACTCGAAGATCGACACTGACGGCAGCAAACTCTTCGAGTCCCTGGTTAAGGACGGCGAAAAGGCCGAAAAACTCACCAAGACGGCCGTCGGCAAACAAGTCGATGCGGCCAAGGGCACTGCCGAGTCCGCCAAGTCGCGAATCGGCGGCGTGAAGGATCGTGCACTGGGCAAATGGGACGAACTGGAAGGGGCTTTCGACAAGCGCCTGAACAGTGCGATCTCGCGTCTGGGCGTGCCGAGCCGCAATGAAGTGAAGGCGCTGCACAGCAAGGTCGATACGTTGACCAAGCAGATCGAAAAACTCACTGGCGCCAAAGTCGCACCGGTAGCGACCAAGACGGCAGCGGCCAAGCCGGCGACCAAAACGGCAGCCAAGCCATTGGTCAAGGCCGCGGCAAAAACCGCCGCCAAGCCTGCTGCCAAAGCAGCGGCCAAGCCCGCGGCTAAAACCGCAGCGGCCAAACCTGCTGCCAAAGCGGCGGCCAAACCGGTGGCGGCGAAAGCGGCAGCCAAGCCAGCGGCCAAACCTGCTGCTAAAACCGCAGCGGCCAAACCTGCTACGGCCAAAGCGGCAGCCAAACCTGCCGCCAAGCCTGCTGCCAAAGCAGCCGCTAAACCTGCGGTGGCAAAAAAACCGGCTGTGAAAAAACCGGCGGCGCCAAAAGCAACTGCACCGAAGGCGCCGACCGCGGCCGCCAAACCGGCTACCTCGGTGAGCACGGCGAACTCCGCCGCAGCGCCGACCCCGGTCGCCACTCCGACTACCGCGCCGGCTCCAACGACGCCTCCCACCCAGTCCTGATTCTTGAGGACATGCAAAAACGCCCGGCCTGTGAAGGTCGGGCGTTTTTGTTTGTACGCAGGTCAACCTGTGGGAGTGGTGGTGCAAATATTGAAATCACCCAGAAAATAATGTGGGAGTGAGCCTGCTCGCGATTGCGGTGTGTCAGCCACATTGATGTTGGATGTGCGACCGTCATCGCGAGCAGGCTCGCTCCCACAAGGTACTTACTCGTGTTCTTCCAGGTAGCGCAACGCCAATTGCTCGGTCGCCACCTTGGTCGCAGGCGGCAGGTGCGGGGCTACCAGCATCATGATCTGGTAGACCACCAGCCGGACCTCACCCTCACGGTCGAGGATCCGCTGATAGTCCAGCGAGAACAGCAAGGTCATGGTGATCTGTTCCACCAGTTGCCCCAGGGCCTGGGTATCGCTGACCAGCAACCCCTGGGCCTTGAGTTGCGCCAGCAACGAGGCGAGGGTTCGTTTCAGGGCATTGAGCAGTTGGCGAATGCCCTTGGCCAGCTTCGGCAAGCGCCCGGCCAGGTTCGACAGGTCCTGGAACAGAAACCGGTACTGGGCCAGACGCTCGACGATCAGATGCAGGAACAACCAATAGTCTTCCGGCGCCAACTGCACGTCCGCCGGAGGGTCCAGCAGCGGTGCCAGTTCGCTCTGGAATCGCTCGAACAACCCGAGGATCAGCGGCTCCTTGCCATGGAAGTGGTAGTAGAGGTTGCCCGGGCTGATGCCCATTTCGTTGGCAACTTCCATGGTGGATACGTTCGGTTCGCCCTTTTCGTTGAATAACTGCAGGGCACATTCGAGGATGCGGTCGCGGGTTTTCATCCGTTCTTCTTAGTGATCAAGTCGTGCCACGGCCAATAACCTGGCCGTGGAGTGGGGCCTTCAGCGCACGCGAACATAGGTCCCCGGGGCTGCGTCCAGAGGCGGGTAGTTCGCGTTGCCCAAGGTCATCTGGGTTTCGTGTTGGGCGCCGGAGCGCTCCTGGATCCAGCCCAGCCACTGGGTCCACCAACTGCCTTCGACGTGCTTGGCGTCGTAGTACCAGGCCCGTGGGTCGCTGCTCAGTTTCGCGCTTTCGATGTAATTGGCCTTGGGGTTGCCCGGTGGGTTGAGGATGCTCTGGACATGGCCGCTGTTGGAAAGCACGAAGCGTTTTTCGCCACCGAGCAACAGCGTCGAGCGGTACACCGCGTCCCAGGGCGTGATGTGGTCGTTGATGCCACCCACGCTGAAACTGTCCACCGTCACTTTCTGCAGGTCGATTGGCGTGCCGCACACTTCCAGGCCGCCGGGATGGGTCAGTGGGTTGTGCTTGAAGAAGTCCAGCAGGTCACCGTGGTAAGCCGCCGGCAGCCGGGTGCAATCGTTATTCCAGTAGAGGATGTCGAAGGCCGGCGGCTCCTTGCCCAGCAGGTAGTTGTTGATGAAGTAGGTCCAGATCAGATCGTTGGGGCGCATCCAGGCGAATACCCGGGCCATGTCGCGACCATCGAGGATGCCCTTCTGGTAGGAGCGGCGCTTGGCGGCTTCTAGGGTCTGTTCGTCGATGAACAACGTGGCCGGGCTGTCGATCTGGCTGTCCAGCAGGCTCACCAGATACGTGGCGCTGGCGACCCGGCGTAGCTGGCGCTTGGCTTGCAGGTGGCCTTGCAGGGCGGCGATGGTCATGCCCCCGGCGCAGGCACCCATCAGGTTGACCTCGCGGGCGCCGGTGATCGCCCGGCAGACATTCATGGCCTCCTCCGCAGCCTCGACATAACTGGACAGGCCCCATTCGCGGTGGCGTACATCCGGGTTGCGCCAACTGATGATGAAGACCTGCAAACCGTTTTTCAGGGCGTACTGAACGAAGCTGTTGGAAGGGCTCAGGTCGAAAATGTAGAACTTGTTGATCTGCGGCGGCACGATCAGCAAGGGCTTGGCGTACTGTTTTTCGCTCATGGGCCGGTACTGGATCAGCTCGAGCAATTCGTTGCGAAACACCACCGCTCCGGGTGTGGTCGCCAGGGTCTTGCCGACTTCAAAGGCGTGGGGCGTGGTTTGGCGCGGCAAGCCGTCGTTGTGCAGCAGGTCGTCTACCAGGTGGCTGATACCTCGAACCAGGCTGGCGCCGCCGGAGTTGAACAGTTCCTTGACCGCCAGTGGGTTGAGCAAGGTATTGGACGGCGACACGGCATCGTTGAGCAGGGCGAAGGCGAAGTGGGCGCGGGCGCGGTCATCCTGGCTCATGGTGCTTTCGTCGATCCAGCTCGTGACCTGTTTCTGCCAGCTCAGGTAGGCCTGCAGGCTGCGGCGGTAGAACGGATTGAGCTGCCAGGTGGGGTCGGCGAAACGCTGGTCGTTGGGGTTGGTGGGGTGCAGGGTCTCGCCCAGCAGCACACGGCCCAGTTGACCGCCCAGCTTCAACGCATGCCGGGCACTGTGCACCGGGTTGCGCAAGCCATGTGCGGCCACGCTGCGCAAGGTGGACAGCAGGTCTCTGCCACGCAAGCCGGTGACTGCACTTTGTGCGTTGATGAAGCTGGCAGGGGCGGGCATGGAACCCTTCGCCGGTTTGTCGCGCATGAGTCAACTCCTTCGTCATCAGGCTAAAAACAAACACACCGAACCAGACAACATAGTCGCTGTTTCGGGTCGTTGCGCGGTCCGGCGTCCTGCCAGGCGCTAATGGGCGGTTTCAGCCGCCCAGCGGCGAGGGATGCGGATGCATCACTGCACGCTGACGTTCTTCCTCCAGGAATTTCATGATGATCGGTGCCACCGCTTCGGCCCGGGTGATCAGGAACAGATGGCCGTCATCGATGATGTGCAATTGGGCGTTGGGAATGCGCCAGGCCAGCATGCGCATGTTGATCAGTGGAATCAGCGGGTCGTCGTCGCCGGCCAGCACCAGGGTCGGCTGGTGGATCTTGTGCAGCCAGTGGATGCTGGTCCAGCCCAGACCGGCGAACAGTTGCCAGTAATACCCAAGCTTGCCCGCCGAACGAACCTTGGCCGCATGGCTGGCCGCCAGGCTCGGGTCGCGGCGGAACGAGCCACCGTAGATCAGCGGTGCGATACGCATCACGTGGGACGGTTGAACATAGCGCCGAGGGCTGGCCATCATCCACAGCACCTTCGGTTTGCCCGGCACCATCACCGCCCCAGCCGCCGTGGCCGCCAGGACCAGCTTCTTGCAGCGCTCCGGGTAGTCATAGGCGAACTGCTGGGCCAGGGCGCCCCCCCAGGACACGCCGATCACGTTGACCTGCCCGTAGTCCAGGTAATCGAGCATCCTCGCAGTGAGTTTTGCCAGCCCGGGAAAGCGATACGGCCGGTTGGGCGTCGATGAGCCGCCGACACCGGGCACGTCAAAGGCGATGACTTCCAGGTCCGGGTCCAGGGCCTGGATGAACGGGAACACCAGCTCGAGGTTGGCGCCGATGCCGTTGAAAATCAGCAGGGGCGTCAAGTGAGGCTTGCCGGGACGTACCGCGGTGCGCAAGGTCTGGCCATCCAGATCGACGGTACGGAAGATGTACGGTTGCGGCATGCTTCAAGCCCTATGGGTCATGTCTCGGTTTACCTGTGTTCGATCTGTCAGACCGAGTCGCTGCCTTCGCGAGCAAGCCCGCTCCCACATGGAGCGGTGTGAACATGGGTTTCAAGTTCGCAGTGATCCAAATGTGGGAGCGGGCTTGCTCGCGAAGACGGCCCAGCATTCAACATCAATGTCGGCTGCCGGAGTGCTTTCGTGAGCAAGTCCACTCCCGCAGCAGACGAGTTGCATCCGTTACCGCTCATGCACATAGGTGCCAGGCGCCGCTTCACCGGCCGGGTAGGCCTTGTTGCCCAGCACGGTAGGGGCTTTTTTCAGTTTGCCCGAGCGCTCGGCCTGCCAGGCCTGCCAGTGCAGCCACCAGGAATCGGTGTGCTTGGTGGAGTTTTCCTGCCAGTCCTCGGCCTTGGCCGGCATGTCCTCGCCGGTCATGTAGCGTGACTTGGGGTTGCCTGGCGGGTTGAGGATGCTCTGGATATGGCCGCTGCTCGACAGCACGAACTCCACCTTGCCGCCAAACAACTGCGCCGACTTGTAGCAGGACTTCCACGGTGTGATGTGGTCGTTGGTGCCGGCCAGGGAGAAGATGTCGGCGGTGACCTGCTTGAGGTCGATGGGCGTGCCGCACACTTCCAGTGCATTGGGACGGATCAGTGGGTTGTTCTTGAACATTTCGATGAGGTCGCCGTGGAACGCCGCCGGCAGTCTCGTGGTGTCGTTGTTCCAGAACAGGATGTCGAACACCGGCGGTTCGTTGCCCAACAGGTAGTTGTTGACCCAGTAGTTCCAGATCAGGTCGTTGGGGCGCATCCAGGCGAACACCTTGGCCATGTCGCGGCCCTCGAGTACGCCGGCCTGGTAGGAGTGGCGCTTGGCCGCTTCCAGGGTCTGCTCGTCGACGAACAGCGCCACGTCGGTGTCCAGGGTGGTGTCGAGCACACTCACCAGCAAGGTCAGGGCGTTGACCTTTTTCTCGCCGAGGGCGGCGTAATGGCCCAGCAGCGCGGTGCAGGTGATGCCGCCCGAGCAGGCCCCGAGCATGTTCACGTCCTTGCTGCCGGTGATGGCCGTGACCACGTCCACCGCTTCCTTGAGTGCCTCGATGTAGGTCGACAGGCCCCACTCGCGCTGCTCCTTGGTGGGGTTGCGCCAACTGACGATGAAGGTCTGCACGTTGCTGCGCAGGCAGAAGCGCGCCAGGCTCTTGTCCGGGCTCAGGTCGAAAACGTAGAACTTGTTGATCTGTGGTGGCACCACCAGCAGCGGTCGCTCGTGGACCTGCTCGGTGATGGGCCGGTACTGGATCAGCTCCAGCACGTCGTTGCGAAACACTACGGCGCCTTCGGTCACGCCCAGGCTCTTGCCGACCTCGAACGCACCCATGTTGACCTGGCTCGGCATCCCGCCGTTGTGCACCAGATCCTTGGCCAGGTGGGACAGGCCGTCCAGCAGGCTCTTGCCGCCGGTTTCGAAGAAGCGCTTGACCGCCGCCGGGTTGGCCGCCGAGTTGGTCGGCGCCATGGCTTCGGTCATCAGGTTGATCACGAAATGCCCGCGGCTGATGTCCGCCGGCGAGAGGTTGCTGTCGTCGATCCAGGCGTGCAGCTCCTTGCGCCACGCCAGGTAGGTTTGCAGGTAACGTTTGTAGAGCGGGTTCTGGCTCCACGCCGGGTCGACGAAGCGACGGTCGTCACCGGCCGGTTGCAGTTCGGATCTGCCGAACAGGACATTCTTGAGTTCGACGCCGAAATGAGCGACGTGCTTGACGCTGTGCAGCGGTTGCTTGATGGCCTGGGTCAGCACCATGCGGGCAGAGGCCAGCAGGTCTTTCCTGCGCAAGCCGACGACGGGATTCAACCCCAGGGTATTTTCCGAGGCCTGGTACTTCAGGTCATCGTTGTTCTTGTTGCTCATCTACGACGCTCCATTGTCCTTCAGACGAGTACCCGTATCGTGCCATGAAGCCACACAGCCAATACCAGGTACGCTGCTCGGGTGACCATTAATTCCGCATCGAGGGCCAATGAGGAAACGTATGCCAGGAACTCGTCGGTTCCTTTGCAGGTAACTTGCCAGCTCCATTGGTTACCCGAGTTTAATTTTTTTCGCAAGCAGGCCAGTCATTGACGTTGCTGCGCGGGCATTCAAGCAGATGAGTCTAGAAAAATCCCCCTAAAGCGCCAGCCCTTGAGCTAGAGCATCAGCTTGACGACGGACTCGTTCGGATCGCGGGTTTTTCCAGCGGCCTTGAGTTCGCCAAGATAATCGTTCCACAGGTCTTGCTGGCGCACCGCCAACTGATAGAGATAATCCCAAGTGAACAGTCCGCTGTCGTGGCCGTCGTCAAAGGTCAGTTTCAGTGCGTACTGGCCGGCCGGTTCGACCTTGGTCAGGCCGACGTTGAGCTTGCCGTATTGCAGGATGGGTTTGCCATGGCCCTGGACCTCGGCGGAAGGCGAGTGCACTCGCAGGAATTCGGCGGGCAGGTGGTACTCCTCGTCTGGCGCGTACTTGAGCGTCAGGGTCCTGGAGGCTTTGTGCAGGTTGATGGCGGTGGGGAGTTTGGTCATGGCCTGTGATCCGTCTCTGAAGGAGCCTTGATCTATAAAACGACACAGTCAATGTGGGAGCGGGCTGTGTGGGAGCAAGGCTTGCCCGCGATGAAAACGCCGCGGTCTCTTGAGGACCGCAGCGCCTGGATCGCGAGCAAGCTTTGCTCCCACACAGCCCGCTCCCACAGGTCTGCGTTCGCCTGTAATTGCTACTTACAGGATATACCGCGACAGGTCTTCGTTCTGCGCCAGTTCACCCAGGTGGCTGTTGACGTACTCGGCGTCGATCAGGATCGGCGCTTCATTATGGGCACTGGCCAGGTCGCCGGCGCTGAACGAGACTTCCTCCAGCAGGCGTTCGAGCAGCGTGTGCAGGCGACGGGCACCGATGTTCTCGGTCTTTTCGTTCACCTGCCAGGCGATCTGGGCCAGGCGCTTGATGCCTTCTGGCGCGAACTCGATGTTCAGGCCTTCGGTCTTGAGCAGTGCGCAATACTGTTCGGTCAAGGACGCGTGAGGCTCGCTCAGGATGCGCTCGAAGTCTTCCGGCGTCAGCGCCTTGAGCTCGACACGGATCGGCAGGCGACCCTGTAGCTCCGGCACCAGGTCGCTCGGCTTGCTCAGGTGGAAGGCACCGGAAGCGATGAACAGGATGTGGTCAGTCTTGACCATGCCCAGCTTGGTGTTGACCGTGCAGCCTTCGATCAGCGGCAGCAGGTCGCGTTGTACACCCTCGCGGGACACATCGGCGCCGCCGACATTGCCGCGCTTGGCGACCTTGTCGATTTCGTCGATGAACACGATGCCGTGTTGCTCGACCGCCTCCAGCGCCTTGGCCTTCAGCTCTTCTTCGTTGACCAGGCGGCTGGCTTCTTCATCGCGCACCAGTTTCAGCGCTTCCTTGACCTTGAGCTTGCGGCTCTTTTTCTTGCCCTTGCCCATGTTGGCGAACAGGCTCTGCAACTGGTTGGTCATTTCTTCCATGCCCGGTGGCGCGGAAATGTCGACGCCGGCCATTTCGGCGACTTCGATCTCGATTTCCTTGTCATCCAGCTGGCCTTCGCGCAGGCGCTTGCGGAACAGCTGGCGGGTGTTGGAATCCTGGGTTGCGGCAGAGTCGGCGTTGAAGCCCATGCGCGCCGGTGGCAGCAGGGCGTCGAGGATGCGCTCTTCGGCGGCGTCTTCGGCGCGGTGGCGAACCTTGGTGATTTCCTGTTCGCGCAGCAGCTTGATGGCGGCATCGGCCAAGTCACGGATGATCGACTCGACGTCGCGGCCGACATAGCCGACTTCGGTGAACTTGGTGGCCTCGACCTTGATGAACGGCGCGTTGGCGAGTTTGGCCAGGCGCCGGGCGATTTCGGTTTTACCGACACCGGTCGGGCCGATCATCAGGATGTTTTTGGGGGTCACCTCGACGCGCAGCTCTTCGGGCAACTGCATCCGCCGCCAGCGATTGCGCAGGGCAATGGCGACGGCGCGCTTGGCATCGTCCTGGCCGATGATATGGCGATTGAGTTCGTGGACGATTTCGCGGGGAGTCATGGACATAGTAATTGGCGGTCCTCAAGCATGAATGAGCCGGTGCGCAAGTGGCAGGCTTATTCGGCGAGGTCCTGCTCCTCAATGGTCTGGGTGTGATTGGTGAAGACGCAGATGTCGCCGGCGATGCCCAAGGCAGTCTCGACGATCTCACGGGCCGACAGGTCGGTTTTTTTCAGCAGCGCGCTGGCCGCCGCCTGGGCGTAGGCGCCGCCGGAACCCATGGCGATCAGGCCGTCCTCGGGCTCAACGACATCGCCGTTGCCGGTGATGATCAGGGAGGCGTCCTTGTTGGCGACCGCGAGCATGGCTTCGAGGCGGCTCAGAGAGCGGTCGGTGCGCCATTCCTTGGCCAGCTCCACAGCGGCACGGACCAGATGGCCCTGGTGTTTTTCCAGCTGGCCTTCGAAACGTTCGAACAACGTGAAGGCGTCGGCAGTGGCACCGGCAAAACCGGCGATGACCTCGCCGTGATACAGGCGGCGGACTTTCTTCGCGTTGCCTTTCATCACGGTGTTGCCCAGTGAAACCTGGCCGTCGCCGCCCATGACGACTTTGCCATGACGGCGGACTGAAACGATGGTGGTCAAGGGAGAGTCTCCACGCAGCGGGGCGAAAATGCCCGGATGGAACTCATATGGGGGTGGCGTGGGGTTTTTCAACTGTGGGGAGGGAGAGGGGACGAGCGGCGCCCTGGGGGGCAATCAAGTTTGTGGCAAAGGCATTCACTGTGGCGAGGGAGCTTGCTCCCGTTGGAGCGCGCAGCGGTCCCAAGCTTTTGGGGCTGCTACGCAGCCCAGCGGGAGCAAGCTCCCTCGCCACAAAAGCCCCACAGCACCGGGTGTTTTCAGCAGAAATCAGCGGCTCTGGCGTTGTTGTAACAACAGGTTGCTGAAACCGCTGCCGGCCAGTTGTTTCTGGGCCTTGGTCAGTTCTTCGCGGTTGCTGAACGGGCCGACCAATACCCGGTACCAGGTTTCGTCCTTGACGGTGCCGGACTCCACTGACACGGACTGGCCCAGCAGAATGATCTGCGCCCGGACCTTGTCGGCGTCGGCCTCCTTGCGGAACGATCCGGCCTGGAGGAAGAACTTGGTCACCGGCGCGGCTTTCTGCACCGGCGGGGCCGGTGGCGGCGTGATGCCGGCCAGGGCTGCCTGGGCGCGAGCGGTGTCGATTTTCGCCGCTTCGGCCGGGGTCACCGGTGTCGTGGGCACTTGCGGTGTCGGCAGGGTTTTCTCCGGCACGGCATCGGGCGGCACGATGACTTCCGATTCCGGCAGCAAGGTGTAGAAGTCGTACTTCGGCTTCACCGGTTGCGTCGGGCTCGGCGGGGTCTTGTTGGCCTCGGCGATGCGCGTGGCTTTCTGCTGCTCCTGCCGGACGCGCTTGACGTCATCGCCCTGGCCCGGCTCCAGCTTCATCAGGAACACAATGAAAGCGCCGACGGTCAGGCCGATGGCCATCCACAACCAGCCCGGAATCGGTTTCTTGGCTGGAGGCTGGTAACGACTGGCGCCGCGCTTGGGTGCAGGTTTTTTCTTGGCGGCCAACTTACATGCGCTCCAGGGTTTCCAGGCCCAGCAGCTCCAGGCCTTGCTTGAGCGTACGACCGGTCAGCGCGGCGAGGCGCAGGCGACTCTGCATTTGCTCTGGGGTTTGCGCATTGAGGATCGGGCAGTTCTCGTAGAAGCTGGAGAACAGGCCGGCTACATCGTACAGGTAGGCGCACAGGATGTGCGGTGTGCCCTTGTCGGCGACGTTGTTCAGCACCTCGCCGAACTGCGCGAGTTTCGCCGCCAGTTCCTGTTCCTGGGCGGCTTCAAGCACGATCTGGCCGTCTACTTCACTGAAGCTTTTGCCGAGCTTGCGGAACACCCCGGCCACGCGGGTGTAGGCGTACAGCAGGTACGGCGCGGTGTTGCCTTCGAAGTTGAGCATCAGGTCGAAGTTGAAGCTGTAGTCGCTGGTGCGATGCTTGGACAGGTCGGCGTATTTCACCGCGTCGATGCCCACGACCTTGGCGATCTTGCGCAGTTCGTCTTCGGCCAGGTCCGGGTTCTTGCCCTTGACCAGGATGTAGGCGCGCTCCTGAGCTTCGGTCAGCAGGTCGATCAACTTCACCGTGCCGCCGTCACGGGTCTTGAACGGACGACCGTCGGCGCCGTTCATGGTGCCGAAGCCCATGTGCTCCATTTCCATTGGACGGGTCACGAAACCGGCCTGGCGCGCGACTTCGAACACCTGCTGGAAGTGCAGGGCCTGGCGCTGGTCGACGAAGTACAGCACTCGATCGGCCTTGAGCACGCCGTTGCGGTAGCGCACGGCCGCCAGGTCAGTGGTGGCGTAGAGGTAGCCACCGTCGGCCTTGACGATGATCACCGGCAGCGGCTCGCCATCGGCGGTCTTGAATTGGTCGAGGAACACACACTGGGCGCCGTTGCTTTCCACCAGCATGCCCTTGGCCTTGAGGTCGTTGACCACATTGATCAGGTCGTCGTTGTAGGCGCTTTCGCCCATCACGTCGGCCATGGTCAATTTGACGTTCAGCAGTTCGTAGATTTTCTGGCAGTGGGACAGGGAGATGTCCTTGAACTTGCTCCACAGCGCCAGGCACTCGGCATCGCCGGCCTGCAGCTTGACCACCAGGCCGCGGGCACGGTCGGCGAACTCGGGCGACTCGTCGAAGCGTTGCTTGGCGGCGCGGTAGAAGTTCTCCAGGTCCGACAGTTCGTCGCTGGTGATCGGGTTTTCCTGCAGGTAGGCCATCAGCATGCCGAACTGGGTGCCCCAGTCGCCGACGTGGTTCTGGCGGATCACGGTGTCGCCAAGAAACTCCAGGACCCGGGCCACGCCGTCGCCGATGATGGTCGAGCGCAGGTGGCCGACGTGCATTTCCTTGGCAAGGTTGGGCGCCGAGAGGTCGACCACGGTGCGCTGCAACGGGCCGGCCTTGCGCACGCCGAGGCGCACGTCGGCCAGGGCCGCGTCCAGGCGCGAAGCCAGGGCCTGGGTGTTCTGGAAGAAATTGATGAAGCCGGGTCCGGCAATGTCCGCCTTGCTGACATTTTCGTCGGCCGGTAGCGCGGCGATGATTTTTTCCGCCAGGTCCCGCGGTTTCATGCCGGCCGGCTTGGCGAGCATCATCGCGATGTTGCTGGCGAAGTCGCCGTGGGTCTTGTCGCGGGTGTTTTCGACCTGAATCGCCGGCGACAGGCCTTCTGGCAGCACACCTTCAGCGACGAGTTGGGCGATGGCTTGCTGGATGAGCTGGCGAATGGTGTCTTTCATGGTCTTCTCTTTCAACCGCAGGCGCGGCGGCGCTTCGATGCGCTGGTGGAAAAACTGGGCATTATCCGTGGCGAAGGCGGGCTTGCCAACTGTAGCGGGTCGGTTGGGGATGTGTGGTGATTATTCGGGCCTCATCGCGAGCAGGCTCGCTCCCACAGAAAATTGCATTCCCATGTGGGAGCGAGCCTGCTCGCGATGACGATGCCTGGGTCAATACAAATCCACCGGATCCACATCCAGCGACCAGCGCACCGCTCGCCCGCTGGGCATTTGCTCCAGCACCAGCAGCCAGGCACTCAGCAGACGATGCAGTGGCGCCCGGGCATTGGCTTGCAATAAAAGCTGCGCGCGATAGCGCCCGGCCCGCCGTTCCATCGGTGCCGGTACCGGGCCCAACAGTTCGATGCCGGTGAGGCTCTGCTCTGCCAGCAAGCGTTCTGCCTCGCTGCAGGCCTCGTCGAGGAATGCTTCGGCCTGCCCCGGCTTGTGGGCTTCGGCCCGCAGCAATGCCAGGTGGGCAAACGGCGGCAGACCAGCGCTGCGCCGTTCGCTCAAGGCCTGTTCGGCGAAGGCGAAATAACCTTGTTCGGTCAGTTGGATCAACAACGGGTGATCGGCCAGGTGCGTCTGGATAATCACTTTGCCCGGCTCCTCGGCCCGCCCGGCCCGCCCCGCGACCTGGACGATCAACTGCGCCATGCGCTCGCTGGCGCGGAAGTCACCGGAGAACAGGCCGCCATCGGCGTCGAGGATCGACACCAGCGTGACCCGGGGAAAGTGGTGCCCCTTGGCGAGCATCTGCGTGCCCACCAGGATGCACGGCTGGCCCTTCTGGATCGTGGCGAACAACTGGTTCATCGCGTCCTTGCGCGAGGTGCTGTCGCGATCCACCCGCAATACCGGGTAATCGGGGAACAGGATGCCCAGCCGTTCTTCGGCGCGTTCGGTGCCGGCGCCGACCGGGCGCAAATCCACTTTGCCGCACTGTGGGCAGTGCCTTGGCACGCGCTCGACGTGGCCGCAATGGTGGCAACGCAGTTCGCCGTGGCGCTGATGCACGGTCATCCGCGCGTCGCAGCGTTCGCAACCGGACATCCAGCCACAGTCATGGCACAACAGGGTCGGGGCAAACCCGCGGCGATTGAGAAACACCAGGACCTGTTGCCCGGCGGCCAGGGTCTGGCCGATGGCTTGCTGCATCGGCCCGGAAATACCGCTGTCCAGCGGACGGCTTTTCACATCCAGGCGCAGGAAGCGCGGTTGCTTGGCGCCGCCGGCCCGTTCGTTCAGGCGCAGCAGGCCGTAGCGGCCGGTATAGGCGTTGTGCAGGCTTTCCAGGGACGGCGTCGCCGAGCCCAGGACAATGGGGATGTTTTCCTGGCGCGCGCGCACCAGCGCCAGGTCGCGGGCGTGGTAGCGCAGGCCTTCCTGCTGTTTATAGGAGCCGTCGTGTTCTTCGTCGATGATGATCAGGCCGGGGTTTTTCATCGGCGTGAACAGGGCCGAACGGGTGCCGATGATGATGTCGGCCTCGCCATCGCGGGCGGCCAGCCAGGCTTCCAGGCGTTCGCGGTCGTTGACCGCCGAGTGCACCAGGGCGATCCGGGCGTTGAAGCGTTGTTCGAAGCGCGCCAGGGTTTGCGGGCCGAGGTTGATTTCCGGAATCAGCACCAGGGCCTGTTTGCCGGCTTCCAGGGTCTGGCGGATCAGCTGTAGATAAACTTCGGTCTTGCCGCTGCCGGTGACGCCCGCCAGCAGAAAGGCGTGATAACTGTCGAAGCCGGCCCGGATCGCTTCGCAAGCGGCCCGTTGTTCGGCGTTGAGCGGCAGTTCCGGCTGGGCCAGCCAATGTTCATGGCGGGCGCCGGGAGCGTGCCTGCGGATCTCCACCTGGACCAGGTCCTTGGCCAGCAGCAGGTCGAGGCTGTCCTTGCTGAGCATCAGTTTGCTCAGCAATTGATGGGCCACACCGTGGGGATGTTGGGCCAGGGTCGCCAGGGCTTCGCGCTGGCGCGGGGCACGGGCGATGCGCGGATCGTCCAGCGAGGCTCCCGGGGCCACCGACCAGAACCGCTCCTGGCGCGCCTCGGCCAGTTCGCCCTGGCGCAGCAGTACCGGCAGCGCCCAGCTCAAGGTATCGCCGAGGCTGTGCTGGTAATACTGGGAGGTCCACAGGCACAGCTTGAACAGCGACGCCGGCAAGGGTGGCGTGGCATCGAGCAGGGCCAGGGCCGGTTTGAGCTTGTCGGCCGGCACTTCGCTGTGATCGGTGACCTCAACCAGGATCCCGATCATCTCCCGGCGGCCGAACGGTACCCGCAGGCGCATGCCTGGTTGCAACTGGGCGCGCAGGACCCCGGCCGGGGCGCGGTAGTCGAACAGGCGGCGCAGGGGCGAAGGCAGGGCGAGGCGCAGGATGGCGTCGGGCACGCGGGAGGGTCTCGATATACAGACAAATTCAGAAGGCTTGGCACAACCCTTGTGGAAGAGCTTGCGCATGAGGCGGGGAGCCTAGCAGACGGTTGGTGCAAGTCATAGCTTGCGTGATTGACGTTGTCTGGTAGAATCCGCGGCCTATTTACGTGCGGTATTCAACAATAGTGTTGGGTGGCGGCACGCTAGCCTGAGGAAAACAGCATGAAAACCGATATCCATCCGGAATACCCAGTAATTGCCGTAACCTGCAGCTGCGGCAACAAGTTCGAAACGCGTTCGACCTACGGCAAAGCCCTGGCGATCGACGTTTGCAACGAATGCCACCCGTTCTACACCGGTAAGCAAAAGACTCTGGATACCGGCGGCCGCGTTCAGAAGTTCGCCGATCGTTTCGGTGCTTTCGGCAAAGTTACTCCAAAAGCCTGAGGCTGATCATTTTGGAAGGTCGTCTCGACCCTTCCAGATTGATAAAGAAGGCGTCCCTTGTGGACGCCTTTTTTGTGCCTGCGATAAAGCAAGGTATCGGGCTGCGCGAGAGGGCTTGATTAAAAATTGTAGACATTTTTCTATCTGATTGTATGCATGTAGCCCTTGTGTTTCATGGCTCTTGGCCCAAAGTCGTAGGGCAGGGCGCTTGACAGTAGTGACTGGTCAGTCTTGTGGGGATTTTACGAGGCGCGTATCCTCGGCGGTCCGTCTGTCCAACACAGTAAAAAGCGGAATGCCCACATGTCTGATCTGAAAACTGCCGCTCTCGAATATCACGCTAATCCTCGTCCAGGGAAGCTGAGTGTCGAGCTCACCAAGGCCACCGCTACTGCTCGCGACTTGTCGCTGGCCTACAGCCCCGGCGTAGCCGAACCAGTACGCGAAATCGCTCGCGACCCTGAACTGGCCTACAAATACACCGGTAAAGGCAACCTGGTTGCAGTCATTTCCGATGGCACCGCGATTCTCGGCCTGGGTAACCTCGGCCCATTGGCCTCCAAGCCGGTCATGGAAGGCAAGGGTGTGCTGTTCAAGCGCTTCGCCGGTATCGACGTATTCGACATCGAAGTCGACTCCGAGAGCCCGCAAGCCTTCATCGACACCGTCAAGCGTATCTCCATCACCTTCGGCGGCATCAACCTGGAAGACATCAAGGCACCTGAGTGCTTCGAGATCGAGCGCGCCCTGATCGAACAGTGCGACATCCCGGTATTCCACGATGACCAGCACGGCACCGCCATCGTCACCGCGGCCGGCATGATCAACGCCCTGGAAATCGCTGGCAAAACCCTGCCTGAAGCCAAGATCGTCTGCCTGGGTGCCGGCGCCGCGGCCATCTCCTGCATGAAGTTGCTGGTGAGCATGGGCGCCAAGATCGAAAACATCTTCATGGTCGACCGTACCGGCGTGATCCACTCCGGCCGTGACGACCTGAACCAGTACAAGGCCGTGTTCGCCCACGCGACCGACAAGCGCTCCCTGGCGGACGCGCTGGACGGTGCCGACGTATTCGTCGGTCTGTCGGGTCCGAACCTGCTGAGCCCGGAAAACCTGCTGCGCATGGCGCCGAACCCGATCGTGTTCGCCTGCTCGAACCCGGATCCGGAAATCTCCCCGGAGCTGGCTCACGCTACCCGCAGCGACGTGATCATGGCCACCGGCCGTTCGGACTACCCGAACCAGGTCAACAACGTACTGGGCTTCCCGTTCATCTTCCGCGGTGCCCTGGACGTTCGCGCCAAGCGCATCAACGAAGAAATGAAAGTCGCGGCCGCCAACGCCCTGCGCGAACTGGCCAAGCTGCCGGTGCCTCAGGAAGTGTGTGACGCCTACGGCGGCATCAAGCTGGAATTCGGTCGTGAGTACATCATTCCGAAGCCAATGGACGCCCGCCTGATCACCCTGATCTCCGACGCCGTGGCCAAGGCCGCCATCGAGACTGGCGTGGCCACCCTGCCGTATCCGAAGAACTACCCGCTCAAGAGCGTGGATGACGTGTTCAACGGCTAAGCCGTTGTAGCGCTTCAACGAAAAACCCCGGCTCCTGTGAGTCGGGGTTTTTTATTGCCTGTGGGGTTGTGGGTGGTTAGAAATCTTTCCAGAAGTCAGAAACCCGTGGCGAGGGGATTTATCCCCGCTCGGCTGCGCAGCAGTCGTAATCCGGCTGGCGCGGTTCATCTGTTGTTCCGTGCTGCCTGGTTTTTGGGCTGCTGCGCAGCCCTGCGGGGATAAATCCCCTCGCCACGATATAGCCTGCAAAAAAAGCCCCGCACTTCTTCCGAAGGCGGGGCTTTGGGGGGGCGGTCAGAACAGATCGATCGGCGCCGCCTCGTCCGCCGGCAGCGGGCTGCCCGGCGCAGCGCCGTTGCCCAGCTCGTTGACCGACGGTGGCGTGTCTTCGCTCTTGAACAGTTCGAAGTACGCGCCCGGGGTACCTGGCGTGGCTGCGCGACCACTGACCGGGTCGACCCGCAGGCTGAGGATGCCTTCCGGTTCCGGCTGGGTGTGAGGCGGTTTGTCCTTGAGGGCGGCACCCATGTAGCTCATCCAGATCGGCAGCGCCACGGTGCCACCGAACTCACGGCGGCCCAGGCTTTCGGGCTGGTCGAAACCGGTCCAGACGGTGGTCACGTAATCGGCGTTGTAGCCGGAGAACCAGGCGTCCTTGGATTCGTTGGTGGTACCGGTCTTGCCCGCCAGGTCGGTGCGGCCCAGGGCCAGTGCGCGGCGACCGGTGCCGAGCTTGATCACGTCCTGGAGCATGCTGTTGAGGATATAGGTGGTGCGGCCATCGATAATGCGCTCCGCGACGGCGGGCGCTTGCGGCAGGCCTGGGGCCGTCGTGGCTTCGCCCGGCGTCGCATTGACCGTGAACGTCTCGGTGGACGGCGCGGCGAGGCCATCGCTGGCCTGCTCGCCCGTGGGCACGCGTGGCGGGTTGGCAACGAACAGCGTCTCGCCGTTGCGGCTTTCGATCTTGTCGATGATGTACGGGGTGATCTTGTACCCGCCGTTGGCGAACGTACTCCAGCCCGTGGCGATTTCCATCGGCGTCAGGGTCGCGGTGCCCAGGGCCAGGGACAGGTTGCGCGGCAAGTCCTGCTTGTTGAAGCCGAACTTGCTGATGTAGTCGATGGTGCGGTCCACGCCCAGTGCCTGCAACAGGCGGATCGATACCAGGTTGCGGGATTTGTACAGCGCCTCACGCAGGCGAATCGGGCCGAGGAATGTATTGGTATCGTTCTTCGGCCGCCAGACCTTGTCCAGGTACTCATCGACGAACACGATCGGCGCATCGTTCACCAGGCTGGCGGCGGTGTAGCCGTTATCCAGGGCGGCGCTGTAGACGAACGGCTTGAAGCTCGAGCCCGGCTGGCGCTTGGCCTGCAACGCCCGGTTGTAGTTGCTCTGCTCGAAGGCGAAACCACCCACCAGCGAACGGATGGCACCGTCCTGCGGGTCGAGGGACACCAGCGCGCCCTGGGCGGCCGGGATCTGGCTGAACTTGAGGGTGTTGTCCGCCTGGCGCTGGACGCGGATCAGGTCGCCGACCTGGGCCACGTCGGATGGCTGTCGTGGGTTGGCGCCCATGCTGTTGGTATTGAGGAACGGACGGGCCCATTTCATGGTGTCCCAGGCCACATGCTCTTCCAGCTCGCCGTTGCGGGTCAGCACCTTGATGCCGTCCTTGTCCACCGAGGTGACGATCGCCGGCTCCAGGCTGCTGATGGTGCGTTGCTTGGTCAACTCCAGGGCCCAGGCTTCCTTGGTCTTGCCCGGCAGGCGCGATTCAGGGCCGCGGTAGCCGTGGCGCTGGTCGTAGGTCATCAGGCCCTCGTGCAGGGCGGTGTTGGCCATTTCCTGCAAGTTGCTCGGTACCGTGGTGGTCACGCGGAAACCTTCGGTATAAGCGTCGCTGCCATAGCGCCCGACCATCTCGGCACGGGCCATCTCGGCGATATACGGGGCGTTCACTTCCGGGGTCGGTACGTGATAGCTGGCGTTCAGCGGTTCATTGATCGCGGCGGTGTAGTCGGCCTCGCTGATCTTGCCGAGCTTGTACATGCGCCCCAGGATCCAGTCGCGACGCTCCTTGCTGCGCGCCGGGTTGGCCAGCGGGTTGAAGCGTGACGGTGCCTTGGGCAGGCCGGCGATCATCGCCATCTGCGCCAGGCTCACATCGCGGATCGACTTGCCGTAGTACACCTGTGCCGCCGCCTCGATGCCGTAGGCGCGGTTGCCCAGGTAAATCTTGTTCACGTACAGCTCGAGGATTTCATCCTTGGTCAGCTGTCGCTCGATTTGCAGGGCCAGGAGGATCTCGGTGGTCTTGCGCGAGAAGCTGCGCTCGCTGGTCAGGAAGAAGTTCTTGGCCACCTGCATGGTGATGGT
The DNA here is from genome assembly GCF_018325805.1 of Pseudomonas sp. St290. NCBI lineage: Bacteria > Pseudomonadati > Pseudomonadota > Gammaproteobacteria > Pseudomonadales > Pseudomonadaceae > Pseudomonas > Pseudomonas sp. St290. The sequence continues at coordinate 546,090 of NZ_AP014703.1, forward strand.
GCTACCGCCGGACTGGATGTGCCCGCTCTTGACCAACTGGCTGGCGGCGCGCATCAGGCTGCCGGGATCGACGCCATAGTGGTTGGCGAAGTTATCGTCTTCAGCACTTAGTAACGCATTGATGAAATTGGGGGGAATGTCGGCGAAACGGATCGGTGTGCGGCGCATTTCGCCAAATTCGGCAATCAGCTTGTTATCGCTGCTGTACACCCGCAGAGGAATCTGCAACTGAATACTTCTCAGCGCCTCCACGGACGGCAATCCCGGACTAAGGTAAAGGAAGGCACCGCTCAGGCCCAAGAGCAGTCCGCAGAAAACGGCGACGATGGACCATCCGAAAAATTTCAGCAGACGAATCAAGGCTTTTGGATATCCAGGCAAAGAATGAAAAAGGCGCCAGGTGCAGGGATGGACCCGTGCTTGCAACAAAGCGAAAAAAACGCTGGGCATTATAAGCATTTTTTTTCGTCGCGAATGCCATCCGGACGTCCGTCGGACCGGAGTGATTGAACGCAATGCATATTAGAGAGTCCGTAACTCACGGATAGTCATAGGGAATTGGTAGTGCTACGACTCTTCAATAAAAAAGCCCATACGCTTCTGGGGATCGACATCAGCTCCACGTCGGTGAAGCTGCTCGAGTTGAGCCGCCAGGGCGAGCGATATCGCGTCGAGTCCTACGCGGTCGAACCGTTGCCGGCCAACGCCGTGGTCGAGAAGAACATCGCCGATCTCGAAGGGGTGGGCCAGGCATTGTCACGGCTGTTGGCCAAGGCCAAGACGCCCGTGCGTAGCGTGGCGGTGGCCGTTGCGGGGTCGGCGGTGATTACCAAGACCATCGAGATGGACGCCGGGTTGTCCGACGATGACATGGAAAACCAGCTCAAGATCGAGGCCGATCAATACATTCCCTATCCGCTGGATGAGGTGGCCATCGATTTCGAAGTGGTGGGCGTTTCGCCGCGCAGTGCCGAGCGCGTCGAAGTGCTGCTGGCGGCCTGCCGCAAGGAAAACGTCGAGGTCCGCGAGGCCGCGTTGGCGCTCGCCGGGCTGACGGCCCGGGTGGTCGACGTGGAGGCTTATGCGCTGGAGCGTGCTTTCGGCTTGCTCGCCACGCAACTGGCCGCCTCCCAGGAACGGCTGACTGTGGCGGTTATCGACATCGGCGCCACCATGACCACCCTCAGCGTGCTGCACAACGGGCGCATCATCTATACCCGCGAACAATTGTTCGGCGGCCGCCAACTGACCGAGGAGATTCAGCGCCGCTATGGCTTGACGCCCGAGCAGGCCGGCTTGGCAAAGAAGCAGGGAGGGCTGCCGGACGATTACCTGAGCGAAGTGTTGCAACCCTTTCGCGAGGCTCTGGTACAGCAGGTCTCGCGATCCCTGCAGTTCTTCTTCGCCTCGGGCCAGTACAGTGCGGTCGACCACATCCTGCTGGCCGGGGGCACGGCTTCGGTCGCCGGCCTGGATCGGCTGATCGAACAACGCCTGGGTACCCCGACCCAGGTGGCCAACCCGTTTACCAACATGGCCCTGGGCAGCAAGGTCAATGCCGGGGCGCTGGCCAGTGATGCACCGGCGCTGATGATTGCCTGCGGGCTGGCCCTCAGGAGCTTCGACTGATGGCGCGGATCAACCTGCTACCCTGGCGCGAAGAACTGCGCGAAGAACGGCGCAAACGCTTTTTGCTGGCCTTGGTGGGCGCGCTGGTCGGTGCGGTCGGCGTGGTCCTGGTTGCGGTCCGATACATCGACGGCGCCATCGACCACCAGGTCGCTCGCAATAACCATCTCTCGGAGCAGATCGCCGTGCTGGACGAGCGCATCAAGCAGATCAGCGAATTGAAGGCTCGTCGCCAGCAATTGCTGGAGCGTATGCGCATCATTCAGGACTTGCAGGGGAACCGGCCGGTCAGCGGGCGCATTTTCGACCAGTTGGCGAGGACCTTGCCGGAAGGTGTTTATTTCACCGAAGTGAAGATGGAAGACCACACGCTCTCGATCAAGGGGGCCGCGGAATCGAACAACCGGGTCTCGGACCTGATGCGCAACCTGGACTCGTCGGACCTGTTCGACACGCCCAACCTGACGGAGGTCAAGGCCACCACCGCCGGGCAACTCGACCAGGCCAACGTTTTCCAACTGACGGTGCGCCAGACCCGCCCGGCCGATGCGGAGGACGCCCAATGAAACCAGGGGAGTGGTTCGACGCGCTGCGCAAGATCGACCTCAGTGACCTGGACACCAACAACATCGGTTCCTGGCCGGCGCCCATCAAATGGCTGGCCGGCGTCCTGCTGGTGGTCCTGGTGCTGGGGCTGGGCTATAACTTTGCCTTGAGTGACCTGGAAAACCAGTTGCAGCAGGTGCGCGAGGAAGAAAACACCCTCAAGGCGCAATTCGCGGGCAAGGCCCACATGGCCGCGAACCTGGAGCGCTACACCGAGCAGATGAAGCAGATGGAAACGTCTTTTGGTGTGCTGTTGCGGCAATTGCCCAGCGATACCGAAGTGCCGGGCCTGCTGGAGGACATCACTCGCACCGGCCTGGGCAGCGGCCTGGAGTTCGAGGAAATCAAGCTGCTGCCGGAGGTCACCCAGCCGTTCTACATCGAGTTGCCGATCCAGATCACCGTGACCGGCGGCTACCACGACCTGGCGACGTTCGTCAGTGGAGTGGCCGGGTTGCCCCGAATCGTCACGCTGCACGATTTCGAAATCGCTCCGATGGAGCCCGAGGCGGGCACGAAGCTGCGCATGAGTATCCAGGCCAAGACCTACCGGTACAACGAGCAGGAGGCGCAACCATGAGGCCGGTGTGTCGCATCTGCCTGCTGGCAGGCCTGGTCGCGCTGGCGGGCTGCAACAACGACAATGGTTTCAGCGACCTGGACGCCTATATGAACGAAGTGCGCCTGCGCCCGCCTGGCAAGATCGAGCCGACACCCACGTTCAGGCCCTACGAAACCTTTACCTACAGCGCCGCGAACCTGCGCAGTCCGTTTTCCCGGCAGGTTCGCGTGGACCAGGCCGACCGGCAGCGGGGCTCGCGCAATGTCCGGCCCGACCCCAACCGGGTCAAGCAGTACCTGGAGGGCTTCAACATCGAGCAGTTCGAAATGGTCGGTACGATCTCCAACGTCAGTGGCTCCTTCGCGCTCCTGCGTGGCGCGGGCGGAGTGCATCGGCTCAAGGTCGGCGACTATCTGGGTCGCAACGACGGGCGGATCGTCGCCATCAGTGCCACTCAGGTCGATGTGGTCGAAATCGTTCCCGATGGCGAGGGTGCCTGGCTGGAGCGACCACGGACCATTCCTTTGAAAGAGCATTCATAGTGGAACTCGAACAATGAACAGGATTTTTTCAGCCCTCGGTATTTCGCTATGGATAGCGCTGTTGTCGCCGATGGTTCATGGGGCCAGTCTGAAGACGCTGGATGTGGCGGCGTTGCCGGGGGACCGTGTCGAGTTGAAGCTTACCTTCGATGGTCCGCCGCCGACTCCTCGGGGCTACACCACCGAACAACCGGCCCGGATTGCCCTGGACCTGCCCGGGGTGACCAATCAACTGGCCAGCAAGAACCACGACCTGGGCGGGGGCAATGCACGCAGCGCCACCGTGGTCGAGGCCGGGGATCGCACCCGGTTGATCATCGGCCTTACCCAACTGGCGCCGTACGATACCCGGGTCGAAGGTAACCATCTGTTCGTGGTGGTCGGCAAGGGGGGCTCTGCGAAGAGCGCTGCTGCGAAGAACACCGTCCAGGCCCCGCGCACGGCGGTTGCCAGCGCGGCGCCCGCGAGGGCCAGTGCGCCAGTGGGCAAGGCGATCCGTGGGGTTGACTTCCAGCGTGGGACCCAGGGCGAAGGCAACGTGGTAATTGATCTGTCTGATCCGTCCATCGCCCCGGACATCCAGGAGCGCGAAGGCAAGATCATCCTCAATTTCGCCAGGACCCAGTTGCCCGAGCCATTGCGGGTGCGCCTGGACGTCAAGGACTTCGCCACCCCGGTGCAGTTCGTCAATGCCAGCGCCGGCAGCGACCGGGCGACCATCAGCATCGAACCCAGCGGCACCTTCGACTACTCGACCTACCAGACCGACAACAAGCTCACCGTCAGCGTCCGTCCCATGACCGTCGACGACCTGCAAAAACGCAACGCCGACCGCGCGGCCTACAGTGGCGAGAAGCTCTCGCTCAACTTCCAGGACATCGAGGTGCGCTCGGTGCTGCAATTGATCGCCGATTTCACCAACCTGAACCTGGTGGCCAGCGACACGGTGCAGGGCGGCATCACCCTGCGCTTGCAGAACGTGCCTTGGGACCAGGCGCTGGATCTGGTGCTCAAGACCAAGGGTCTGGACAAGCGCAAGGTCGGCAACGTGCTGCTGGTGGCTCCGGCCGATGAAATTGCCGCTCGCGAGCGCCAGGAGCTGGAGTCGCAGAAGCAGATTGCCGACCTGGCACCACTGCGGCGTGAGCTGTTGCAGGTCAACTACGCCAAGGCGGCGGACATCGCCAAGCTGTTCCAGTCGGTGACCAGTGCCGAGGCGAAAGCCGACGAGCGCGGCACGATCACGGTCGATGAGCGCACCAACAACATCATTGCCTACCAGACCCAGGACCGGCTCGACGAACTGCGCAGGATCGTGGCGCAACTGGATATTCCGGTGCGCCAGGTGATGATCGAGGCGCGGATCGTCGAGGCCAATGTCGATTACGACAAAAGCCTGGGTGTGCGTTGGGGCGGTTCGATCCAGAACAAGGGCAACTGGAATTCCTCCGGGGTCACCACCGGCGACTCCACCACCATTGGCACGCCGGGCAGTACCAGCACCAACCAGCCGTTTGTCGATCTGGGCGCGTCGGGCAATACCTCCGGAATCGGCATTGCGTTCATTACCGACAACGTCTTGCTGGACCTTGAACTGACGGCCATGGAAAAGACCGGCAACGGCGAAATCGTCTCCCAGCCCAAGGTGGTGACCTCCGACAAGGAGACGGCAAAAATCCTCAAGGGCACGGAAATCCCTTATCAGGAAGCCAGTTCCAGCGGTGCCACGTCGGTGTCGTTCAAGGAGGCTTCGCTGTCGCTGGAGGTGACTCCGCAGATCACCCCGGACAACCGCATCATCATGGAGGTCAAGGTCACCAAGGATGAGCCGGACTACTTGAACAAGGTGCAGGATGTGCCGCCAATCAAGAAAAACGAGGTCAACGCCAAGGTCTTGGTCAATGACGGCGAGACCATTGTGATTGGCGGGGTTTTCTCAAATACTCAGAGCAAGGTTGTAGATAAGGTGCCATTTCTTGGCGATGTGCCGTATCTTGGCCGCCTTTTCCGGCGTGATGTAGTCTCGGAGAAAAAATCCGAGCTGCTGGTGTTCCTCACTCCGCGTATCATGAACAACCAGGCGATTGCTGTGAGTCGTTGATTCTGTGCGAAATTTGATTCTTGTAGGGCCGATGGGCGCTGGAAAAAGCACCATCGGCCGTTTGCTGGCCAAAGAGCTGCGCCTGCCATTCAAAGATTCCGACAAGGAAATTGAATTGCGCACGGGCGCTAATATCCCATGGATTTTCGACAAGGAAGGCGAACCGGGCTTTCGTGACCGTGAGCAGGCGATGATCGCCGAGCTGTGCGCGTTCGATGGCGTGGTGCTGGCCACCGGCGGCGGCGCGGTCATGCGCGAAGCCAATCGTCGGGCGCTGCATGCCGGCGGACGAGTGGTCTACCTGCATGCCTCCGTCGAACAACAGGTCGGCCGCACGGCCCGGGATCGCAACCGTCCGCTGTTGCGTACCGCCGACCCGGCCAAAACCCTGCGGGATCTGCTGGAGCTGCGTGACCCGTTGTATCGGGAGATCGCCGACCTGGTGGTGGAAACCGACGAGCGGCCGCCGCGGATGGTGGTGCTCGACATCCTTGATCGTCTTCAGCAACTGCCTCCCCGTTAATGCGCTTGGCGAAATGCGCTATCCTCGACGTCCCGTCGTGGCCCGGCTGGGGCGTGGCGGATGGCCATTAACTGGCGTCAGAACAAGCACCGTGGACTTTCGTTAATTGCAGGCAGGACGCCTGATTCCATCTTCACTGTGGGGACACATGCAGACACTTAAGGTCGACCTGGGCGAGCGCAGCTACCCGATTCATATTGGCGAAGGCTTGCTGGACCAGCCCGAACTGCTGGCGCCGCATATCGCCGGGCGGCAAGTGGCGATCATTTCCAATGAAACCGTCGCGCCCCTGTATCTGGAACGTCTGACCCGCAGCCTGTCGGCCTTCTCGGTCATTTCCGTGGTGTTGCCCGACGGTGAAGCCTTCAAGAATTGGGAAACCTTGCAGCTTATTTTCGACGGCCTGCTGAGTGCGCGGCACGATCGGCGCACCACGGTGATTGCCCTCGGTGGCGGCGTGATCGGCGACATGGCCGGTTTTGCCGCCGCCTGCTATCAGCGTGGCGTCGATTTCATCCAGATCCCCACCACGCTGCTGTCCCAGGTCGATTCGTCAGTGGGCGGCAAGACCGGGATCAACCATCCGCTGGGCAAGAACATGGTGGGGGCTTTCTATCAGCCCAACGTGGTGCTGATCGATACCGCTACCCTCAACACCTTGCCTGCCCGTGAACTGTCTGCGGGGCTGGCGGAGGTCATCAAATACGGGCTGATCTGCGACGAGCCGTTCCTGGGCTGGCTCGAAGAGAATGTCGACCGTTTACGTGCACTGGATCAGGCGGCCCTGACCTACGCCATTGAACGTTCCTGCGCCGCCAAGGCCGCCGTGGTCGGTGCCGATGAGCGGGAGTCGGGAGTGCGGGCCACGCTCAACCTGGGCCACACCTTTGGCCACGCCATCGAAACCCACATGGGCTATGGTGTCTGGCTGCACGGTGAAGCGGTTGCGGCCGGTACGGTCATGGCCCTGGAGATGTCTGCGCGCCTGGGCTGGATCAGCGAGCAGGAGCGTGATCGCGGTATTCGTCTGTTCCAGCGCGCCGGATTGCCGGTGGTTCCGCCCGAGGAAATGAGCGAGGCGGATTTTCTTGAACACATGGCAATCGACAAAAAAGTGATCGACGGTCGTCTGCGTCTGGTGCTGCTGCGCCACATGGGCGAAGCGGTGGTGACCGACGATTATCCGAAAGAAGTTCTACAGGCCACGCTGGGAGCGGACTACCGCGCCCTGGCTCAGCTTAAAGGTTAATAAGATCCGATGACTAGTTTGCATGCCGACGAGGCTTTCCTCGGCCATTTCCAATTGAGTCATGACCCTTTCGCACCGCGGGTCCCGGGCTTCAAGTTCTTCCCTGCCCAGCGCAAACCGGTACTGGGCCAGTTGCATCACCTGGCGCGCTACAGCCAGTTGCTGCTGGTGGTCACCGGTCCCCAGGGCAGCGGCAAGACCTTGTTGCGCCAGGCCCTGGTGGCCAGCACCAACAAGCAGTCCGTGCAAAGCGTGGTGGTGTCGGCCCGTGGCGCCGGTGATTCCGCCGGTGTATTGCGTCAGGTGGCCCAGGCGCTGAACGTTGCGCAGGCCGAAATTGGTGCAATTCTCGATCAGATCGTGCAGTTGGCACTGACCGGGCAGGAAGTCTATCTGCTGGTGGACGATGCCGAGCAACTCGACGAGTCGGCCCTCGAGGCCCTGCTGGCCTTGGCAGCCGGTGCGCCGGAGGGTCGCCCTCATGTGTTCCTGTTTGGTGAGTCGTCGCTGATCGCCGACCTGGACCAATTGAGCCTTGAGGAAGAGCGCTTCCACGTCATCGAGCTGGCGCCCTACACCGAGGAAGAAACGCGTGAATACCTGGCCCAGCGTCTTGAGGGTGCGGGCCGGGGTATCGAACTTTTTACCGCCGATCAGATCTCTGAGATTCACGAAAGCGCCGACGGTTGGCCTGGCAATATCAACCAGGTCGCCCGCGATGCTCTGATCGAAGTCATGATTGCCAGCCGCTCAGCGGTGAAGCGTCCAAGTATGGGGTTCAACATGCCGAAGAAACACGTATTGGCAATTTCCGCCGTCGTCGTGGTCGCGGTTGCCGCCGCCTGGCTGATGCCGGGTCGCACCAAGGCACCCACCACGGGTGCCCCTGCCAATGAACAGGCGCAACTGCCTCTCGGCCAAGGGACGCCGCAACCCAACGGTGGTGCGCCGGCAGTGGAGTTCGCCGGCAACACCCAGCCGATGCCACTGCCGCTGGTCGGCCAGTCGCAGCCGGTCATGCGTGGCCCGCTGGCTGAAGCGGCCGGCGGCATCACCGAAGGCGACGATGGCGCAGCGCCACCGATCGACGACAGCAGCGACGTGCCACCGACCGTGACCACCACCGCACCGCCTGTGGGCGTGCCGGCCGGTCCCGCGCCGACGCCAACACCTGCTCCGGCCGCCAAGCCGACCCCGGCGCCCACCCAGGTGGCCACCGCCAAGCCTGCCCCGGTTCCAGCGCCTGCCGCCAAGCCCGCGGCGCCGGCACCCGCAGCCAAGCCTGCTGCTGCCCCGGCCAAGGCCACGGGCGGTAGCTGGTACGCCGGCCAGGCCCCGGGCAACTACGTGGTGCAGATCCTCGGCACCAGTTCCGAAGCCACGGCACAGAACTTCGTCAAGGAGCAGGGCGGCGAGTACCGCTATTTCAAGAAAGTGCTCAACGGCAAGCCACTGTATGTCATCACCTACGGCAGCTTTGCCAACCGTGATGCAGCCGTTTCCGCCATCAAGGCCTTGCCAGCGAAGGTTCAGGCTGGTAAACCTTGGCCTCGCACTGTCGCCAGCGTCCAACAGGAACTGGCAGCAACTCGCTGAAGATTCGGCGGCCTTACCCAGGCCGCCTCTCCCGGCAACCTCAAAATTTCCGCAGGGGCGGGCGACCTTTCAGGCCGCGCGCCTTGCGGTGTCTGCGTCACAGTAGTGTTTGAGTCGTAGCGGTCGAACCCAAAAAAGTTTTGACTAGCACAGCATATAGCTTTAAACCTTTCACAAATGCGACATGGATTTGCGACAGTTCGTCGTCAAATTTGTGAGCCTCTGTGTCGGTGTGTACAATGACCTCCCTTTTGCCCCCGCAAAGCTGGCGTACGTTCGGCGCGGCATGCAACTGGTTGAATTGAAAAGAAATTTGCCTCGATTAGAGGCAGCCTGGTGAGAAAGTGTCTATGAAAGCAGGTCTGTACCAACCAGATGAATTCAAGGATAACTGCGGTTTCGGCCTGATAGCTCATATGCAGGGCGAGCCCAGCCACACCCTTTTGCAAACGGCCATTGAGGCCCTGACCTGCATGACCCACCGTGGTGGGATCAACGCCGACGGCAAGACCGGCGACGGTTGTGGCTTGCTGATTCAAAAGCCCGACGAGTTCCTGCGTGCCGTAGCCCAGGAAACGTTTGGCGTGACCCTGCCCAAGCAGTACGCCGTGGGCATGGTGTTTTTCAACCAGGATCCGGTGAAGGCCCAAGCGGCTCGCGAAAACATGAATCGCGAGATCCTGGCCGCCGGCCTGCAACTGGTCGGCTGGCGCAAAGTGCCGATCGACACCAGTGTCCTCGGCCGCCTGGCGCTTGAGCGCCTGCCGCAGATCGAACAGGTGTTCATCGCCGGCGAAGGCCTGAGCGACCAGGATATGTCGATCAAGCTGTTCAGCTCCCGTCGTCGTTCGTCCGTGGCCAATGCCGCCGACACCGATCACTACATCTGCAGCTTTTCCCACAAGACCATCATCTACAAAGGCCTGATGATGCCGGCGGACCTCACCGCCTTCTATCCGGACCTGAGCGACGAGCGCCTGAAAACCGCGATCTGCGTGTTCCACCAGCGCTTCTCCACCAACACCCTGCCGAAATGGCCGCTGGCCCAGCCATTCCGCTTCCTCGCCCACAACGGCGAGATCAACACCATCACCGGCAACCGCAACTGGGCCGTGGCCCGTCGCACCAAGTTTGCCAACGACCTGATGCCGGACCTCGAAGAACTCGGCCCGCTGGTCAACCGCGTGGGCTCGGACTCCTCGAGCATGGACAACATGCTGGAACTGATGGTGACCGGTGGTATCGACCTGTTCCGCGGCGTGCGCATGCTGGTGCCGCCGGCGTGGCAGAACGTCGAGACCATGGACCCGGACTTGCGCGCCTTCTACGAATACAACTCCATGCACATGGAGCCGTGGGATGGCCCGGCCGGTATCGTCATGACCGACGGTCGCTACGCTGTGTGCCTGCTGGACCGTAACGGTCTGCGTCCGGCGCGTTGGGTCACCACTACCAACGGGTTCATCACCCTGGCGTCGGAAATCGGTGTCTGGAACTATCAGCCTGAAGACGTCATTGCCAAGGGGCGCGTGGGCCCGGGCCAGATCTTTGCCGTGGACACCGAGACCGGCCAGATCCTCGACACCGACGCCATCGACAACCGCCTCAAGTCCCGTCATCCATACAAGCAATGGCTGCGCAAGAATGCCCTGCGCATCCAGGCGACCATGGAAGACAACGACCACGGCTCGGCGTTCTACGACGTCGACCAGCTCAAGCAGTACATGAAGATGTACCAGGTGACGTTCGAAGAGCGTGACCAGGTGCTGCGTCCGCTGGGCGAACAGGGCTACGAAGCGGTCGGCTCCATGGGTGACGACACGCCGATGGCCGTGCTGTCGCAGCGCGTGCGCACGCCATACGACTATTTCCGCCAGCAGTTCGCCCAGGTGACCAACCCACCGATCGACCCGCTGCGCGAAGCGATCGTGATGTCCCTGGAAATCTGCCTCGGTGCCGAGCGCAACATTTTCCAGGAGTCGCCGGAACACGCCTCGCGGGTGATCCTCAGCTCGCCGGTCATTTCCCCGGCCAAGTGGCGCTCGTTGACCAATCTCGACCGCCCGGGCTTCGCTCGCCAGGTCATCGACCTGAACTACGACGAAAGCGTCGGCCTGGAAGCGGCGATCCGCAACGTCGCCGATCAGGCTGAAGAAGCCGCGCGCGCCGGGCGCACGCAGATCGTGCTCAGCGACCGTCATATCGCCCCAGGCAAGCTGCCGATCCATGCCTCGCTGGCCACCGGCGCGGTGCACCATCGCCTGACCGAAAAAGGCCTGCGCTGCGACTCCAATATCCTGGTAGAGACCGCCACCGCCCGCGATCCGCATCACTTCGCGGTGCTGATCGGTTTCGGTGCCTCGGCGGTGTATCCGTTCCTGGCCTATGAAGTGCTGGGCGACCTGATCCGCACCGGTGAAGTGCTGGGCGACCTCTATGAGGTGTTCAAGAACTACCGCAAGGGCATCACCAAGGGCCTGCTCAAGATCCTGTCGAAGATGGGTATCTCGACCATCGCCTCGTACCGTGGCGCGCAACTGTTCGAGGCCATCGGCCTGTCCGAAGAAGTCTGCGAGCTGAGCTTCCGTGGCGTGCCGAGCCGCATCAAGGGTGCGCGTTTCGTCGACATCGAAGCCGAACAGAAAGCCCTGGCCGCCGAAGCCTGGAGCCCGCGCAAGCCGATCCAGCAGGGCGGTTTGCTGAAGTTCGTCCATGGTGGCGAATACCACGCCTACAACCCGGACGTCGTCAACACCTTGCAAGCCGCCGTGCAGCAGGGCGACTACAGCAAGTTCAAGGAATACACCTCGCTGGTGGACAACCGTCCGGTGTCGATGATTCGCGACCTGCTCAAGGTCAAGACCCTCGACACGCCGTTGGACATCAGTGAAATAGAGCCGCTGGAATCGGTGCTCAAGCGCTTCGATTCGGCCGGTATTTCCCTGGGCGCCTTGTCCCCGGAAGCCCACGAAGCCCTGGCCGAAGCCATGAACCGCCTCGGCGCGCGTTCCAACTCCGGCGAAGGCGGCGAAGACCCGGCGCGCTACGGCACCATCAAGAGCTCGAAAATCAAGCAGGTGGCGACCGGCCGCTTCGGTGTGACACCGGAATACCTGGTCAACGCTGAAGTGCTGCAGATCAAGGTTGCCCAAGGCGCCAAGCCCGGCGAAGGCGGCCAGCTGCCCGGCGGCAAGGTCAACGGCCTGATCGCCAAGCTGCGCTACGCGGTCCCTGGCGTGACTCTGATCTCGCCGCCACCGCACCACGACATCTACTCGATCGAAGACTTGTCGCAACTGATCTTCGACCTCAAGCAGGTGAACCCCAAGGCGCTGGTCTCGGTGAAACTGGTGGCGGAAGCCGGCGTTGGCACCATTGCGGCCGGCGTGGCCAAGGCCTATGCCGACCTGATCACCATCTCCGGCTACGACGGCGGCACCGGTGCATCGCCGCTGACCTCGATCAAGTACGCCGGTGCGCCGTGGGAACTGGGCCTGGCCGAAACTCACCAGACCCTGCGCGGCAACGATTTGCGCGGCAAGGTCCGGGTGCAGACCGACGGTGGCCTGAAAACCGGCCTGGACGTGATCAAGGCCGCCATCCTCGGCGCCGAGAGTTTCGGCTTCGGCACCGCGCCGATGATCGCCCTGGGCTGCAAATACCTGCGCATCTGCCACCTGAACAACTGCGCCACCGGCGTGGCGACCCAGAATGACAAGCTGCGCAAGGACCATTACATCGGCACCGTCGACATGGTGGTGAATTTCTTCACCTACGTGGCTGAAGAGACCCGTGAGTGGCTGGCGAAGCTGGGCGTGCGCTCGCTTGAAGAGCTGATCGGCCGTACCGATCTGCTGGAAGTGATCGAAGGCCAGACCGCCAAACAGCATCACCTGGACCTGACCCCGTTGCTGGGCAGCGATCTCATCCCGGCGGACAAGCCACAGTTCTGCCAGGTCGACCGCAACCCGCCATTCGACAAGGGTGAGCTGGCCGAGAAGATGGTCGACATGGCCGCTGCGGCAATCAACGACCTGAGCGGTGCCGAGTTCGAGCTGAATATCTGCAACTGCGACCGTTCCATCGGTGCGCGGATCTCCGGTGAAATCGCGCGCAAGCACGGCAACCAGGGCATGGCCAAGGCGCCGATCACCTTCCGTTTCAAGGGCACCGCAGGCCAGAGCTTCGGCGTCTGGAACGCCGGTGGCCTGAACATGTACCTGGAAGGCGATGCCAACGACTACGTGGGCAAGGGCATGACCGGCGGCAAGCTGGTCATCGTTCCGCCCAAGGGCAGCGTCTACAAGACCCAGGACAGTGCCATCATCGGCAACACCTGCCTCTACGGCGCCACGGGCGGCAAGCTGTTCGCCGCCGGCACCGCGGGCGAGCGTTTTGCCGTGCGTAACTCCGGGGCCCACACTGTGGTGGAAGGCACCGGCGATCACTGCTGCGAGTACATGACCGGTGGTTTTGTCTGCGTGCTGGGCAAGACTGGTTATAACTTCGGCTCTGGCATGACCGGCGGTTTCGCCTACGTGCTCGACCAGGACAACACTTTCGTTGACCGGGTCAACCACGAACTGGTGGAAATCCAGCGGATCAGCGGCGAGGCGATGGAAGCCTATCGCAGCCACCTGCAAAACGTGCTGAATGAGTACGTCGCGGAAACCGATAGCGAGTGGGGTCGTGAACTCGCCGAGAACCTCGATGACTACTTGCGCCGTTTCTGGCTGGTCAAGCCTAAGGCTGCCAACCTGAAATCGTTGCTTTCCAGCACTCGTGCCAACCCGCAGTGATATGCGCCTGAAGAGTTTGATGAGGTTTTAACAATGGCTGAACGTCTGAATAACGACTTCCAGTTCATCGATGTCGGGCGCAAGGATCCGAAGAAGAAACTGTTGCGTCAACGCAAGAAAGAGTTCGTGGAAATCTACGAGCCTTTCAAACCCCAGCAGTCGGCCGACCAGGCCCACCGCTGCCTGGGCTGCGGTAACCCATATTGCGAATGGAAGTGCCCGGTGCACAACTTCATTCCCAACTGGCTGAAACTGGTGGCCGAGGGCAACATCCTCCAGGCCGCCGAGCTGTCCCACCAGACCAACACCCTGCCGGAAGTCTGCGGTCGGGTGTGCCCGCAGGATCGCCTGTGCGAAGGTGCGTGCACCCTCAACGACGGTTTTGGCGCGGTGACCATCGGTTCGGTGGAGAAGTACATCACCGACACCGCATTCGCCATGGGCTGGCGTCCGGACATGTCCAAGGTCAAGCCGACCGGCAAGCGCGTGGCGATCATCGGTGCCGGCCCGGCGGGCCTGGGCTGTGCCGACGTGTTGGTACGTGGCGGCGTGACCCCGGTGGTGTTCGACAAGAACCCGGAAATTGGCGGCCTGCTGACCTTCGGTATCCCCGAGTTCAAGCTGGAAAAGACTGTGCTGAGCAATCGTCGCGAAGTCTTCACTGGCATGGGCATCGAGTTCCGCCTGAACACCGAGGTGGGCAAGGACGTGACCATGGAGCAACTGCTCGAAGAATACGATGCGGTATTCATGGGTATGGGCACCTACACCTACATGAAGGGCGGTTTTGCCGGCGAGGACTTGCCGGGCGTCTACGACGCGCTCGACTTCCTGATCGCCAACGTCAACCGCAACCTGGGCTTTGAAAAGTCGCCGGAAGATTTCGTCGACATGAAAGGCAAGAAGGTCGTGGTGCTCGGCGGTGGCGACACGGCGATGGACTGCAACCGCACCTCGATTCGCCAGGGCGCCAAGTCGGTGACCTGCGCCTACCGTCGTGACGAAGCGAACATGCCCGGCTCGCGCAAAGAGGTGAAGAACGCCAAGGAAGAAGGCGTGAAGTTCCTCTACAACCGCCAGCCGATCGCCATTGTCGGTGAAGACAAGGTCGAAGGCGTGAAGGTGGTCGAGACCCGTCTCGGCGAACCGGACGCCCGTGGCCGCCGCAGCCCCGAGCCGATCCCCGGTTCCGAAGAGATCATCCCGGCCGATGCCGTGGTCATCGCCTTCGGCTTCCGCCCGAGCCCGGCACCGTGGTTCGAGCAGTTCAGCATCCAGACCGACAGCCAGGGCCGCGTCGTGGCCCCGGAACAGGGCCAGTACAAGCACCAGACCAGCAACCCGAAGATCTTCGCCGGTGGCGACATGGTCCGGGGTTCCGACCTGGTGGTGACAGCGATCTTCGAAGGCCGCAATGCGGCGGAAGGGATTCTGGATTACCTGCAAGTCTGACCTCGATCCAGAGTTGCAATGCAGTAACCCTGTGGGAGCGAGCTTTGTGGGAGCAAAGCTTGCTCGCGATTCAGGCGCCTCGGTACCCAGGAGACCGCAGTGTTTTCATCGCGGGCAAGCCTTGCTCCCACAAAAATGCCTCCCACAGTCATTTTGCAGTGTTAAGCAGATCGAGTTGCACCGCGACAAATTGCCCCGATAGATAAAAGGCACGGCTCTTGCCGTGCCTTTTGCGTCGCGCTCTGAGAAAATGCCCGCACTTTTTTTCCGGATGCCGACATGACTGCCCTGAAGAACGACCGTTTCCTTCGCGCCCTGCTCAAGCAACCCGTGGACGTCACCCCCGTATGGATGATGCGCCAGGCCGGTCGCTATCTGCCGGAGTACCGCGCCAGCCGCGCCAAGGCCGGTGACTTCATGAGCCTGTGCATGAACCCCCAGTTCGCTTGCGAAGTGACCATGCAACCGCTGGATCGCTATCCGCAGCTGGACGCGGCGATCCTGTTCTCCGACATCCTGACCATTCCCGATGCCATGGGCCAGGGCCTGTACTTCGAGACCGGCGAAGGTCCGCGCTTCAAGAAAGTCATCAGCACCCTGGCTGATATCGAGGCCCTGCCGATTCCCGATCCGCAGAAGGACCTGGGTTACGTCATGGACGCGGTCAGCACCATTCGCCGTGAACTCAACGGTCGCGTGCCGCTGATCGGTTTCTCCGGCAGCCCTTGGACCCTGGCCACCTACATGGTCGAAGGCGGTTCGTCGAAGGACTTCCGCAAGACCAAGGCGATGCTCTACGACAACCCGCAAGCCATGCACCTGTTGCTGGACAAGCTGGCCCAGTCGGTCACGTCCTACCTCAACGGCCAGATCCTGGCCGGTGCGCAAGCGGTGCAGATCTTCGACACCTGGGGCGGCAACCTGTCGGCGGCAGCGTACCAGGAGTTTTCCCTGGCCTACATGCGCAAGATCGTCAGTGGCCTGATCCGCGAGCATGAAGGTCGTAAAGTCCCGGTGATCCTGTTCACCAAGAACGGCGGCCTGTGGCTGGAAAGCATCGCCGATGCCGGCGCCGACGCCCTGGGCCTGGACTGGACCTGCGACATTGGCAACGCCCGCGAGCGTGTCGGTCACAAGGTCGCCCTGCAAGGCAACATGGACCCGACCGTGCTTTACGCCAAGCCCGAAGCGATTCGCGCTGAAGTCGGACGCATCCTGGCCAGCTACGGCAGCGGCAGCGGCCATGTGTTCAACCTCGGCCATGGCATTACCCCGGAAGTCGACCCGGAACACGCCGGTGCCTTCCTGCGGGCGGTACATGAGTTGTCGGCGCAATATCACCCGTAATCGCCACCCTGTGTCACCCAGCCTGTCCGGACCCGTGCCGGACAGGCTTTTTTTTGCCCGGTTGTTTATTCGGCTCAATGTGAAACTCGTTAGTTGTTTTGTGTGAAGTATCTGTTTGTGTTTGTTTGATAGTTATTTCTATTCGTAAGAAGTTTCTCGAACTATGTAATAGAAATGGCTTCAGAGATCATTCCTTCTGTTTTGAGAGATTTTTCCTACATAGGAAATATTCAACTTTCTATAAGGTTCGGCGCTTGTCAGGTTCAGCGCTGAACGACCCAGCGCACCTTTCAAGATGACGGTGATACGTCTTTTCAATCTCGATGAGTAGTCTGGAATTTATATGAACAACAACTTCAAGAAGAACAGTGTGTTAACGGGGTGTGCTTCGTCGTTAGTTCTGTTGTCGGCGATGGTGGCGTCCCAGGGTGTGTTTGCCCACGGTTTCGTCGAAGTGCCGCCTTCCCGTGCGCTGTTGTGCCAGAAAGGTGTCAACCAACAGTGCGGTGGCGCGCAATACGAACCGCAGAGTACCGGTGAAACCTTCAAGGGCTTCCCGAATGGTGCAGGTGGTGCGCCGCTGCAAGGCCCTATCGACGGTAAAATCGCCAGTGGCGGCATTGCCCGCTTCTCTGCCCTCGATGCGCAATCGGCTTCGCGCTGGCACCTGACTGAAATCAGGGACCGGGACATTACCTTTCAATGGCAATACTCCGCCGCGCACCCGGCGACCAAACACGAATACTTCATTACCCGCGACGGTTGGAACCCGAACGAAGCGCTCAAGCGTGCCTCGTTCGATAGCGCGCCGTTCTGTACGGTGGAGGGTGGCAATCAAGTGCCGGTAGGCGGTGCCCCGCATAACTGCGTCATTCCTGACAGCAAGTCGGGTCATCACGTCATCCTGGCCGTCTGGACAGTAGGCGACACCGATAACGCGTTCTACGACCCGGTCGATGTGAACATCCTCGCCGAAGCCGCGTTGCCGGGCGGCTGGTCGGCGGTGGGCAGCATTGCGCCATCGACCCAGTTGCTGGTGGGTGACAAGGTCAAGGCCCGGGCATTCACCGCCACCGGCGAAAATGCCCAGTACAGCGTAGAAATCAGCATCGACAACGCCGAGGAAGGCAAGGCTGAGAACTGGTCGTTCAAACTGGCCGAAGCCATCAACAACGCCCATGCCCTGATTCGTGCCGGTATTCGTGATGATGAGGGCAATATCACGCCGGTCAAGGGCGCCAACAGCCTGTACGCCCAGAAAGAAAGCGGTGTGAATCGCTATGAAGTGCAACTGGACATGCAGGAAGACGCCAGCGCCAGCATGGAGATTTCCTCCCTGCAACCAGAGTACGTCCTCGACAAAGGTCGGATCAGCATGGCGTTCACTGCGCAGGCAAACCGCCGGATGAACCTTGAAGCCACGCTGTTCGATGAGAAGAACAAACAGGTCGGTGCCGTGAGCCAGACTGTGGGTGAAGGCAGCACCGGCCTGAACCTGGATGTGCGCAGCGCCCCCGGCGCCCACACCCTGACGCTGGTGGGGACCACCGAAGACGGACGCACCACTCGCCAGGATACCCAAGCCGTCACCCTGACTGGCGAAGGCGCCGGCATCGAGTACGACTTCGTGTTCCCGGAAGGCATCAGCGACTACACCGTAGGCACGAAAGTGCTGCAGCCCAAGACTGACGAAGTCTTCGAGTGCAAGCCGTTCCCTGCGTCTGGCTACTGCAAACAGTACAGCCCGACGGCGAACGGTTTCGAACCGGGTGTCGGTGCCTCCTGGCAAAGCGCCTGGGACAAGCTGTAAGTCCTGACAGGCATGGTCCCAGGCGATCCACACGGGTTGCCTGGGGCCTTCAGACGAGTGCGCAGTGATGTCTATCCATTACTCCAGGCGCCGGGTGCTGCTGCACTGGCTGTCGGCGGTCATTATCTTATGGGCGTTGGCGTCCGGTTTTTATGTGGCGTTCAATCCGGTGCCAGCTTCGACCGAACAGTGGGTTGGGTCACTCAATGTGTCGCTGACCACGCTGTTCATTCCGTTTTTCGTGTGGCGGGCCTGGCTGTTTTTTTACGAACTGGAGCCGCGCGGGACGGCGCTTTCAGGGAGCAAGAGGCTGGCCTCGGCGGTGCATGCGCTGATCTACCTGGTCATCGGCGTCGTGCTGGTGACCGGCGTGCTGATGATGAAAAGCGCCATCAGTGTCTTCGGCCTTGTTCGCTTCCCCCAGCCATTGGCTGATCCGACGTTGATCGAGCTGGCCAACACCGTCCACACCCTGTCTTGCGTGGTGCTTTCGATACTCGTCGCGCTGCACCTGTGCGCGGTGCTCTGGCATGAGTTTTCCGGGCGCAGAGTGGTGCGGCGAATGTCCTTTGCCAAGCCTGCGGGCACGCTTGAGCGAGTGCAACGGTGAGCCTGTCGTTTCGGGTCGACAGCCGTCTGCCGAGGCTGGTGCTGGTGCTCGTGCCGCTGCTCTACGGGGTATTGCTGGCCGGGCAGGAATGGCGTTTTCGCCATGCATTGGGCCGTGACGTGCCAGTGGTGGTGGACTCGCCGGCGGCGCCGGCTCGCGACTTGCCCAACGTCCAAGCCGTGGCGACCGTGCTCGGCCTGGCGCCTGAAGGTGCCCAGGCGCCAAGCGCCGAACCGATTACGTTGCAGGCCAGTTTTGTCGCCGGCGAAGGCTTGTCGCGGGCATTGCTGGCGGATGCCGCCGGCCCGCGCATTTACCAGGTGGGCGAGCGCTTGCCCGGTGGCAGCGTGCTGCGCCGGGTCGAGGCCAGCCATGTGACGTTGTGGCGCAACGGCCGTGAAGAGCGGTTGGCCTTGCAGCAAGCGGTCAAGCCCTTGCTGCGCCGGCTGGATCTCGAAGACGGGCGCCATGCCACGCTTCATTCCTCGCAATACCTACGCCCGGTGGCCGGGCAATCAGAGTGATCGAATCATGAACAGCTTTATCCGAGGCCGTGTGTCATGCGTCCTGTTCTGCCTTGCCGCGGCCTGCCCGCTGATGTTCCCCAGTGCGCTGCGGGCCGAGGAGGCCCAATGGCAACTGGCGATGAACAATGCGGAACTGCGCGACGTGGTCGAGGAATTCTCCGCGATCCTGGGCAAGACCGTGGTGCTCGATCCCCGGGTGTCAGGGCGCATTACAGTCATGTCCCGCCAGGCGCTGGACCGCGAGGGTGTGCGTCGGTTGTTCTATTCGGTACTCGATGCACATAACTTCACCGTGATCGACGAAGGCGAGCGGATCCTCATTACCCCGGTCAGCGATGCCAAGACGCGGGCCGGAATCGCCGATGCCAAAAGCGCCACGCCGTCGCAGTTCGTCACCCGGGTCCTCGACCTGCAATCGAGTATCGCCGCCGACGTCGCCGGGTTGATCCGGCCCCTGGTGTCGGGCAATGGTTACGTCGGCCCTTCGGTATCGTCCAATGCCTTGGTGGTTACCGACACCGCCGCCAATGTCCAGCGCATCGCCGACGTGGTTCGACAGCTGGACTCAGGGCGCAACCGCAATCATGTGGTGGTGCGGTTGCGGCATGCCCAGGCTGGGGATATCGCGCCGTTGATGGAAACCTCTGGCGGTAAGCGCGATGGCGATACGGCGGGCCTGGTGATCGCCGATACCCGTAGCAATCGGTTGGTGATCATCGGCGCGCCGGCGGTGCGCCAGCGCCTGGTCGATCTGGCCCGGACCCTCGACGTCCCGGCCGCCGCCTCTCAGGACAACGCCCGGGTTATCCGCCTGCGCCATAGCGATGCCAAGCAACTGGCCGAGGTGCTGGAGGCTGTCGGCCAGGATAAGAAAACCACGCCAGCACTGACCGGCTTGCGGGAAACTGCCGCCGCCAGCCCGTTCATGATCAAGGCCGATGAAAGCCAGAATGCCCTCGTGCTGATCGCCGAACCTGCTCAGGTTCGCATCATCGAGAACATCGTCCGTGAATTGGACCAACCCCGGGCTCAGGTGCTCATTCATGCGGCCATCGTCGAGGTCACCGGCGATATTTCCGAAGCGCTGGGGGTGCAGTGGGGGCTGGAGAGCGGCAGCGCGACAGGGGCCATCAATTTTCCGGGAACCGACATCCCGATCATCGGGTTGGACCTCAATAAGCTCGATAAAAAGACCGAAGGCGCGTTCCTGCGCCTGGGCAGCGATCGCTTCAGTGCGCTGGTCTCGGCACTGGCGAGCAATGCCCACAGCAACCTGCTGTCCACCCCCAGCCTGCTGACCCTGGATAACCAGGAAGCGGAAATCATCGTCGGCCAGAACGTCCCGTTCAAAACGGGTTCCTACGCCACCAGCGGCAACGGTGCGGACAATCCGTTCACCACCGTGGAGCGCAAGGACGTCGGCATCAGCCTCAAGGTCAAGCCCTACATCAATGAGGGCTCGACCTTGCGCCTGGAAGTGGAGCAGGAAGTCTCGGACATCGCGCCATCGGTCTCCGGTGTGGATTCCTCTGACCTGATCACCAACAAGCGCGCCTTGAAGAGCACGATCCTGGCGGACGATGGTGAGATCATCGTGATCGGCGGGCTGATCCGCGACAGCGTCCGCACCCAGCAAAGCGGTGTTCCTTTGCTGCGCAGTATTCCGTACCTGGGCGCGTTGTTTCGCTGGAACCGCGACACCCAGACCAAAAGCAACCTGATGGTGTTCCTGCGCCCGACCATTGTGCGCAGCAACGAAGACCTGGCCGAGGTCAGCCGCCAACGCTACGACGCGCTCCGGGACCTGAGCAAACCGGGCTCGCGGAAAAACAACTCGCTGTTGTTGCCCCGGGATGCCCGCCAGTTGTTCGACTCATCCACGGACACGGCCGATCCGCAACAGCGTTCGGGGGCCCTGTGACGGACCCACAGGCCCCGTTGCCCTTTGGCTTCGCCAGGCGTTTCGGCGTGCTGCTCGAAGGCACGGGGCCGACCTTGACCCTGGTGATGCGCGGTGACACGCCCCTGACCGCCGTGGCGGAAGTACGGCGCCTGTGCGGTCGGGATTTGCCCATCCAGGTGCTGGAGCCGGCGTCGTTCGCCGCGCGCCTGGCCAACGTCTATCGCCAGGGCCAGAGTGCCGCCGAGCAGGTGGCCCAGGGCCTGGACGAGGAGCTGGACCTGCTCAGCCTGGCCGACCAGATGCCGCAGACCACCGACTTGCTGGAGCAACAAGGTGATGCGCCGATCATCCGGCTGATCAATGCCCTGCTCAGCGAGGCGGTCCGCGAACACGCCTCGGACGTGCACCTGGAAACGTTCGAGCAATACCTGTCGGTGCGCATGCGCATCGACGGTCAGTTGCAGGAAATGCTCCGTCCGCGCCGGGAGCTGGCGAACCTGCTGGTGTCGCGGATCAAGGTCATGGCCCGTTTGGATATCGCCGAAAAGCGCGTGCCCCAGGACGGGCGAATGGCCTTGCGGCTGGCCGGGCACGAAGTCGATGTGCGGGTCTCGACCTTGCCGTCGGCCCATGGCGAGCGCGTGGTGTTGCGTCTGCTCGACAAGCAGGCCGGACGCCTGGACCTGCAACGCCTGGGCCTGCCCGACGACACCCTGGCCGGGTTGCGCCAATTGCTCGGCAAACCCCACGGCATCGTGTTGGTCACCGGGCCCACGGGCTCGGGCAAAACCACCAGCCTGTACGCGGCGTTGAGCAGCATCAATGACCAGAGCCGCAACATCCTCACCGTCGAAGATCCGATCGAATATCACCTGCCGGGCATCGGCCAGATGCCGGTCAATCCGAAAGTCGACATGACCTTTGCTCGCGGCCTGCGGGCTATTTTGCGCCAGGATCCGGACGTGGTGATGGTCGGTGAAATCCGTGACCGCGAGACCGCCGAAATCGCCGTCCAGGCGTCCCTGACCGGGCACCTGGTGCTCTCGACCCTGCACACTAATACCGCCGTCGGCGCGGTCACGCGGCTGATGGACATGGGGGTGGATGCCTATCTGCTGGCCTCGTCCCTGGCCGGCATCGTCGCCCAGCGCTTGTTGCGCACCTTGTGCCCATGCTGCAAGACACCTTATGTGGCCGACGCCGCCACTTGTCTGCGCCTGGGCCTTGAGGCCGGTGCCGCGCCACGGCTGTTCAAGGCCCAGGGCTGCGATCAATGCCAGAAAGGTTATCGCGGGCGCATCGGCATTTACGAACTGGTGAACGTCAGTGCTGCGTTGTCGCAGTTGATTCATCAGGGGGCCACCGAGCAGGCGTTGGCCTCTGAGGCGCGCAAGAGCTCCCGCAGTCTGTTCCAGGACGGGCGCCAGCGGGTTCTCGAAGGCCTGACCAGCGTCGATGAACTGCTGCGCATCACTCAGGAGGATTAGCGCCATGCCGACCTTCGACTACCGGGCCGAAGATGCCCAGGGCCGCCGCTGCAAGGGCCGTGTGGAAAGCGACAGCCCCCGGCATGCCCGTCAGTTGTTGCGCGAGCGCGGCTTGCTGCCCAGCGAGTTGCGTGAAGCCGGGGAGTCGCGAACCATCGGCTTCCGGCCTTCGGGGGGACGTTTGAGCCCGGCTGACCTGGCGTTGCTGACGTTGCAGCTTTCCACCTTGATCCAGGCCGGCCTGCCCCTTGAGGAAGCCTTGGGGGCCGTGGCGCAACAGAGCCAGAAGCGGCGAGTCGTCCACTTGCTGTCGGCGGTGCGCAGCCGGGTGATGGAAGGCCACGCCTTGGCGACGGCGCTGAGGGCATTTCCCCAGGCCTTCCCCGAGCTGTTTTGCGCCACCGTTGCCGCTGGTGAGCAATCCGGCCATTTGGGTCAGGTGCTGGAGCAACTGGCGACCTACACCCAGGCGCGCCAGGCATCGCGCCAGCGCATTCAACTGGCGTTGGTGTACCCGCTGATCCTGATGTTGGCCTGTGTCGCGATTGTCGCGTTCCTGTTGGGCTACGTGGTGCCGGATGTGGTGAAGATTTTCGTCGACAGTGGCCAGCCGTTGCCTTGGCTGACCCAGGCGCTGATCGCGGTGAGCGACGGCTTGCGTCGCTACGGCCTGCTGCTGCTCGGGGCCCTGGCCGGGCTGCTCGGGCTGTGGCGCTGGAGCCTGCGCCAGCCGTCGTGGCGTCTGCGTTGGCATCGCTTGTTGCTCAGGTTGCCGTTGTTGGGTGAGGTGCTGCGGGCGATGGAAGCGGCCCGCTTCGCCAGCACCCTGGCGATCCTGAGCAAGAGTTCGGTGCCTTTGGTGGACGCCTTGCACATCGCCGCGCAGGTGATCGGCAACCTGACCATTCGCGCACGCATGGCCGACGTCGCTCGTTCGGTGCGCGAGGGCGGGACCCTGACCCGTGGCCTGGAGCTCGGCGGGGATATCCCGCCGCTGATGCTGCACATGATTGCCAGCGGCGAACGTGCCGGCGAACTCGACAGCATGTTGGCCCGCGCCGCCGAACAACAGGAGGCCAGCCTCGCAGCGCGCATCGCGCTGGTGGTGAGCCTTTTCGAACCGGCCATGTTGGTGCTGATGGGCGGCGTCGTGCTGCTGATCGTCATGGCCATTCTGCTTCCTATCTTGAGCCTCAACCAATTGGTGAATTGACCCATGAAACTCCACAGCAACCGACCGGCACGTCCTCAGCGCGGCTTCACCCTGATCGAAATCATGGTGGTGGTGGTCATCATCGGCATCCTCGGCGCCATCGTCGTGCCGCAGTTCATGAGCCGGCCCGACCAAGCCAAGGTCACCGCCGCGCGCACCGATATCCAGGCGATAGCCACGGCCCTGGAAATGTACCGTCTCGACAACGCTCATTACCCTTCGACCCAGCAAGGCCTGGAGGCGCTGAGCAAGCGTCCGGCCGGTACGCCCGTGGCAAAGAACTGGAACCCTCAGGGTTATTTGAAAAGCCTGCCGGTCGATCCCTGGGGCACGCCCTACCAGTTTCTCAACCCTGGCCTCAAGTCACTCGATGGCGGCTATGACCTGTACTCGCTGGGCGCCGATGGCGCGCCGGGCGGCGAGGGCTTCGCCGCCGATATCGGCAATTGGGCCGAGTGAACATGGGCGGTCATTCTCGGGGCTTCACCTTGCTGGAACTGATGGTCGTCATTGTGTTGATCGGAGTCGTGATGGGCATGGTCAGTCTGGCTCTCGGTCCGAGCCCGGCGCGTGAGGCCCGGCAGCAAGCCCAGGACTTCATCCGTGTGGTGCAGCAGTTGCGCGAACGCGCGGTGTTGGATGGGCTGGAGTATGGGGTGCGCGTACAGCCTCGCGGCTATCAGGCGTTGCGCCTCGAGTCCCTGGGGTGGACAGCGGTGTCGGCGTCGCATCGGCTGCCTGAAAGCCTGACGTTTGGACTGGAGCAGGACGGCCATGTCCTGGCGCTCGATGATGCCCAAGGCCCGCCACAGTTGCTGATGCTCAGCAGTGATGAGATCAGTCCGTTCAGATTGTTCGTCAAAGTTGCCGGCCAGACGATTTCCCAGGTCGTGAGTGATGGCTTGGCGGAGCCGCTGATCGATGGCTGACGCTCGCAGGCTGGCCGCCGATTGCCAGGGATTCACGCTGTTGGAAATCATGGTCGCGCTGGCGATTTTCGCCACGTTGGCGGCTGCGGTGCTGTCGGCCAGCCAGTTCGTGCTCAAGCAAAGCGCCGGGCTCGAGGATCGTCTGTTCGGCGCCTGGCTAGCGGACAACCAACTCAGCGAGCTCCGTCTGCAAGGCGCTACGCCACTTGGCGCACAGGGCCTGGCCCGACGCCTGGATCAGCGCGATTGGCTCTTGCACCAGCGTGTCGCCCCGGCCCGCGACCCGCGTCTGCTCCAGGTCGAGATCCAGGTCAGCCGGGCCGGCAGCCCAGCTGCCGTGCACCGCACCACCGGATGGATCCGCAACCGTCATGAATAGACAGTCGGGCTTCACCTTGTTGGAGCTGGTCATCGCTATCGCCATTTTTGCCCTGCTTGGCCTGGCCAGTTGGCGCCTGTTCGACAGTGTCGTGCGTACCCAGCAGGGCACCGGTCAACATGAGCGTGAAGTCAGGGTCTTGCAACGTGCGGTGGGGGTGATCGAACGGGATGTGTGGCAGGCCGTTGCCGGTTCCATCGGGCTCGCGTCAGGGCGCCTGCAATTGCAGCGCAGCCATTGGGCCAATCCACTGGACCAGCCACGCAGCGAGCGGCAAACGGTGAACTATCGACTCGAGGGAGCGGTGTTGTGGCGCGACAGTCGTGGTGAAGGGCCGGTCAGCGTGCAACAGCAGAAATTGCTCGAGGACGTACGTAGCCTGAGCTGGCGTGTGTTCGACGCGCAGCGGGGCTGGCACGGCGAAACCGTGCGCGGCAACGCGCCACTGGCGCTGGAACTGGTGATTTCCACGGGGCGTTTCCAGCAGATCCGTCGCGTGCTGCTGTTGCCTGGGGCGTTGCCGTGAAGCGACAACGGGGCGTGGCGCTGATCAGTGTGCTGTTGGTCCTGAGCCTGGCGCTGCTGCTCACCGCCGGCCTGTTGCGCAGTCATCGCCTGCTGTTGCAGAGCAGCGCGCAGCAGTTGCAGCAGGTCCAGCTGCGTCAGTTGGGGTTGGCCGCTGAAGCCTGGGCGCAGGCAGTGTTGGAAGATAGCGCGATCACTTCGTCCGGGCCGGTAGACCTGAGCCAGGATTGGGCCCGGCTCAAACCTGCATTCGAAATGGAAGACGCCGAGGTTCACATCGATATAGAGGATCTGGCCGGGCGCCTGAACCTCAACGCGCTGCTGGCCCAGGGTCAAACCGATCAAGTCACGCTCGGTCGTTGGACGCGATTGTTGGCGTTGCTGGATTTACCCGCGCAGGCATTGCCCCAGGTCGGCTCGGTGCAGGAGTTGAGTCAACTGCGTCTGTTGCCGGGCATCGACGGCCAGACGCTGCGGCGCCTGGAGCCTTGGGTGGTATTGCTACCCAGGGAGGCCCTGTTGAATATCAATACCGCCCCGCTGCCAGTGTTGATGAGCCTGGACGGTATGGAGGATGGGCCGGCCAAAACGTTGATCAACCAGCGCCGCCACGCGCCATACGCCAGCGTGCAGGCTTTTACCAATGACCCGCTGTTGTCCGGGTTGGGCATTGGCAGCCATGGCCTGGGCGTGAGTAGCCGCTGGTTTCGAATCACCGTGAGCGTGGCCCGTGCCGGCAGCCGTCTGCGCCTGGCCTCGGACATTGAGCGAGATCCCGTTAGCGGACGCTGGACAGTGACTCAGCGTCGTTTTTTACCCATCAGCCTCAGCGAGCACCCTTAGATGAAAACCTGGCTTTACCTGACGGCCGACGGTATGGAGGCGCTTTGCGCCAACTGGCCGTGTTGTGTGTGGTCGCCCACGGGCGAACGACGTTGCCTGCCCTTGCATGAAGCCGCCCGCGAGTTGCACGGGCGAGTCGTCGACGTGCTGTTGCCGATGGAAATGTGCAGCTGGCTGCGCAGCGATCCGTGGCCGTCACGGCGCCAGCCGCGACCCCAGGCCCTAGCATTCGCCATCGAAGAACAGTTGAGTGAAAATCTGGAGACGTTGCACATCAGCGTCGGCGCGCGGGATCGTCAGCAGCGCTACCCGCTGATGGTGACCGAGCGAAGCCGGTTCCAGGCATTGCTGGCGTTGCTGGCCGCGCAAGGCTTCGATGTACGTGCGATGCATGTCGATGCCGACCTGCTTCCCGATGACAAGGCTTTTGCCGTGCGTTGGTTCGGTCGCTGGCTGTTGGGCGGGGCGTTGCCGGCGCGGGTATCGCTGTCGCCCCGGGCCCTGGCGACGCTCAAGCCTGACTTGCCCGAGGACATTCACTGGCTGGACGAGGGACGCGATCGCGAAGGTATCGATGAGTGGCTGCTCAGCGCTGGCGGACATCCCATCGACCTGTTGCAGGGCGAGTTTCGTCGACGTCGTCAGCCTTTGCCGTGGCGTGGCGTGGCGGTTGCTGCGTCGGGATTGTTATTGCTCACCTGGGCGTTCAGCGAGGCTCGCATACGATTTCTTGAAGGCGAAACTCGTTATCTGTACACCCAGGACGAGCAGCGATTCAGGTCGCTGTATCCCGAGCAAACCCGCATCGTCGACCTGGCGGCGCAGTTCCAGGCGTTGCAGAGTCGTCGTGGGCAAAGTCAGGACACCCAGGTTGCGCGCCTGGTCCGTCTGACGGAGCAGGTCATTGGCGCGAGCAACGTCGAAGTGCAACGCGTCGATTTTCGTGAGGACGAAGGTTGGAAAATCCAGCTGACCGCCAACAGCTTCGTCGAGCTTGAGCAACTGCGCGAACGCGGGCAGCAAACCGGACTGCCAGTTACCCTGGGCAGTGCCAGCAAACAGAACAACCGAGTGCAGGCCACGCTCACGCTGGAGAACAGTTGATGAACTTCAATCGCTTGATCCAGGCCTGGGGGAGGGTGTCACGCCGTGAGCAACAATTGTTGCTGGGCCTGGCCGGGCTGTTGCTGGTGGTCGTGGCCTACACCTCGATTTGGCAACCGACCCGGCAACGGCTGGAAGTTGCCGAGCGGCAGTATCGCCAACAGGCTGAGCTGCACGCCCGAATCCAGCGCGCCGACCCCCCCCGGGATCTGACCACCGCGACACGACCCTTGTCGGTGCGCGTCAATGACAGTGCAAGCGCGGCGGGGTTGGACATTGCAGAGATGGAGGTCGACGGCGATTCGTTGCGGCTCGTCGTCAGTGGCGATGCCAATTCGTTGCTTCATTGGTTGGATCAACGTGAGCAGGAGGGCGCGGCACTGCAGTCGTTGACCCTGGAAGCGCGTGATCGTGTGCTGGAGGCGCGCGTGGTGTTACGTCAATGATCGATCGAGTACACAGCAATTTTGGCCAGGGGTATGAGGTTTTTGTGGTGAGAGAGTGGCCGCCGCGTCTTCGACGCTGCGCTGCCGAGCAAGAAACAAGCCCTGTGGCGAGGGGATTTATCCCCGCTGGGTTGCGAAGCGGCCCCCACACCAGGCAACTCGGTGGGCCAGGAAGATTGAGTTCACTGCTTTAGGGCTGCTGCGCAGCCCAGCGGGGATAAATCCCCTCGCCACAAAGTGTCTATTGCCCCTGCCTTGGATCTAAACCTGCACATTCCCCGGCAACAACGGCAACTTCGCCAGTTTCACCGCCACCAGCAACGCCACCACCAGCAAGCCACCGATGAACAGGCCGATACCGTTCCACCCGCCCAGGTGCCAGGCCACGCCGCCCGCCGTACCCGCCACACTCGACCCAGCGTAGTAGCTGAACAGGTACAGCGACGATGCCTGGCCCTTGGCTTTGAGGGCGCGGCGGCCGATCCAGCTGCTGGCGACCGAGTGGGCGCCGAAGAAGCCGAAGGTGAACACCAGCATGCCCAGGACCACCAGCCACAGTGGCGTGGCCATGGTCAGCGCGAGCCCGGCCAGCATCAGGGCGATGGTGGCCCAGAGCATTTTGCGCCGACCGAGTTTGTCTGCCAGTGCACCGACTTTCGCCGAGCTGTAGATGCCCGACAGGTACACCACCGATAACAATCCGACGAACGCCTGATCCAGATGATAAGGCTCGGCCAGCAAGCGGTAGCCGATGTAGTTGAACAGCGTCACGAACGCGCCCATCAACACGAAGGCTTCGAGAAACAGCAGCGGCAGACCGGCGTCGCGAAAGTGCATGGTGAAACCGTCCAGCAGGCTGCGCGGGTGTAGCGAGCGCGGGCGGAAGTTGCGCGACTCGGGCAGAATCCTCCAGAACACCGCCGCCGCGATCAGGGCCAGGCCACCGATCACCAGCATCGCGGTGTGCCAGCTGACAAAGTCGATCAAGACCCCGGTGATCAGGCGCCCGCACATGCCGCCGATGGCGTTGCCGGCGATGTACAGGCCCATCGCCAGGCCGATGTGCTTGGGGTGGATCTCTTCGCTCAAGTAGGTCATCGCCACCGCTGCCAACCCGCTCAATGACAAACCCACCAAGGCGCGCAGCACCAGTACGCCTTGCCAGGTCGGCATCATGGCACTGGCAATCGTGCACACCGAGGCCGCGAACAGCGCCGCGACCATCACTGGCTTGCGACCGATGCGGTCGGAAATCGGGCCAGTGACCAGCAGACCGATGGCGAGCAGGCCGGTCGCCACCGACAGGATCAGGCTGCTCTGCGCCGCGTTGATGGAAAACTCCTTGGACAGCAGCGGCATCATCGGTTGCACGCAGTACAGCAAGGCGAAGGTCGCAAAGCCACCGCTGAACAGCGCCAGCACCGTGCGCATGAACATCGGCGTGCCTTTCTCGATGTAGATGTCCTTCAATTCGGCGACGACGTCATCCTGCACACTAGGTGGGATTTCATGGGCCAGTGGAGCGACAGCAGTTTTCACGGTGGACCTCGAACGAACACGGCCAGGCAGGCAATGAAAAAAGCATATAGCCGGCTAATGTTTCTATCCAATATATTGTTCGACCTGTTTAAGACGTTTTACGACCTATTGGATTGCCCATGGAATTGCGTCATCTGCGTTACTTCATCGCCGTGGCCGAAGAGCTGCATTTTGGCCGCGCGGCCCTGGCCCTGGGCATCTCCCAACCGCCCTTGAGCCAGCAGATCCAGGCGCTGGAGCAGGAGATCGGTGCACGGCTGTTCGAGCGCACCAATCGTCGGGTCGAACTGAGCGAGGCCGGGCGACTGTTCCTCGAAGAGGCGCGACGGGTACTGGCTCAGGTCGATAAGGCGGCTGACGTGGCCCGCCGTGCCCAGTTAGGCGAGTTGGGTGAGCTGAAAATCGGCTTCACTTCCTCGGCGCCGTTCAACTCGACCATTCCCCAAGCGATCTTCACGTTTCGCCAACGCTTCCCGGCCGTGCATCTGAATCTGCGGGAAATGAGCAGCACCCAGGTCGCGGATGCATTGGTAGACGAAGCGATCGAGGTGGGCATCATGCGTCCGCTGCCACTGCCCGACTCCTTGCAGGAAATCGAACTCAGCCGCGAACCGCTGGTGGCCGTGCTCAGCTCCAAGCATCCCCTGGCCCAGGGCAGCGAAGCGGGCCTGTTCCTCTCGGCGCTGGCTCAGGAACCCTTCGTGTTCTTCCCTCGCAGCTACGGCAGCGGCCTCTACGCGCAACTCCTGAGCCTGGCCCGCGACGCCGGCTTCAGCCCACACTTCGCCCAAGAGGCCGGTGAAGCCATGACCATCATCGGCCTGGTCGCGGCGGGGCTGGGTGTCTCAGTCCTGCCGGCGTCATACCAGCGCATGCGTATCGACGGCGTGGTCTATCGATCGCTGCTCGACCCGGCGGCGGTGTCGGCGGTGTGGCTGGTACAGCGCAAGGACCAGCGGTCGCCGATGGCGAAGGCGTTTGTGGCGTTGTTGACCGATGAGGTGGAGTTACCTAGTGGTTAATGTCGGCGCGGATGAAACCATAAAGTTGAAGTTGGTAATGAATGTAAAAACAGAGGGTGGTAAGGAAAATCCAGAAAGTTGGCAAATGTTTTGGCGTTGACCAATAGAGTATGTGCTCCAGCAACAGGATCACCGTTACGGTCGTGGCGAGGACGCTCGCGGATTTGGTAAGAAGGGTATTGGGCGCGTTATTTGCTTTTCTTAAGCGATAAGGATGCTGGAAAAGTAGCAGGAGTAGTAATGTGAGCAGGGTGCCGATCATTGCTGCGAATGGGATGGCGATAATGTCATGTTCGGCTGGGTAGAGGTTGTTTGTATAGTTTGCGAATAAGTTATAACTGCCAATGATTAGAGTGGTTGAAAGGCTCATCAGGTAAGACCAAAGAGAGTGTTTTGTTTTCACGATTTTTATCCCTATCCATGGCATTGCTTATTTTGACGGCTAATTGAGCACGCATGAATAAGAGACTCAATGCCCTAATGACAGCTTGGGAAATGGATTACAAGTTTTACGGAAGGTTACCTGTCTGGGCTTGAGGCTTGCTGTTGCCAGGCGCCACCCGTGACCGAGCAAGCCAACATTGCTTCAGTTTTTCACCGTCTCAGCCGATATCCGATTGTTCGACCTACCCAATCATGGAGAAACAGGATGTTCAAGCGATTGACCTTTACTGCCTTGCTGGCAGTCGCCGCGCTGACCACGGGGTGTGCTTCGGTAAAAATGGCGGATGACACCCAGGATGCTCAGGCGAAAACCTTCCAGACCGTTCCTGACAAAGCGAACATCTACGTTTATCGCAACGAAAGCATGGGCGCCGGGGTGAAAATGCCGGTAACGCTCAACGGTAAAGCTGTCGGGCAGACCGTTGCCAAGTCGTATCTGATGCTATCGGTACCGGCTGGCCAGCAGACGCTGGTGTCGTCTGCGGAAAACGATTCAGAACTCAAGCTCAGTACAGAAGCGGGCAAGAACTATTTTGTCTGGCAGGAAGTGAAAGTGGGTTTCATCAAGGCTCGTAACAACCTGCAGGTTGTCGATGAAAAAACCGGTCGCGCCGGTGTGGTGGAAAGCAAGTTGATTCAGGCACAGTAACTCGACTGTCTCTGATCCGTGCTGCTTGAGAGGGCGCTGAAAAGCGCCCTTATTTCATGCAGCAAGGCCGACAATTGATTGTCCTTCTATGTGGTGGTGATAAAGGCAGTCAAACTCGCGATGAGCCTTGACGGATCATGCCAACGGTCATTTTTTATCACGTAAAAATGCCAGGATCGCCTCGCAGGTAGCCTGGGTTTTTTCTTCCAGTACCCAATGCCCGGTGTTGTGCAATATAAAAGAGTACGGTTGCGTAGTAATGCATTTGACTTGCTCGGCCAAGGTATTTCCTCTCGAATGGTCGCCACCGATGGTGAGCACAGGCATCGTCAGTTTATTGTTGGCGAACGCTTGGTTATCAATCACATCATGCTCTATCCAGGCTGAATAAAGCTTGAAGGCCGCCTCCATGCGTCCAGGCCGGGAATAATCTTTCATCAGGGCCACGCGCACCTCGTCCGGCACTGTGTCGTTGCCAGGAAATACAAAGTCGTCAAAAAACATGTTCAGGTAAGTTTTTTCCTGACCTTGGATCATGGCTATAGCCGTCTTGCCAAAGAAGCGAAAATGCCACTTGCTCGCAATACGGGCTTCCGGGTTTCCGTTATAAGCCGTTTCCCAGCCTGGGATGCCAGGAATGAATCCATCCATCAAGACAATACGTTTGGTTTCATCCGGATAAAGTGCCCCGTAGGCATAGGCAATAATTAACCCCATGTCATGGCCGATAACATCAACCTGTTTGATATTCAGGTGGATGATCAGCTCGTGCAAATCATGCGCCATGCTTTTCTTGTCATAGCCGCTTTCTGAAATATCGGTTTCTCCAGCGCCGCGATAATCAGGAACGATCGGCGTATAACCGGCACGCAGCAATGGGCCCAAAAATACCTCCCAATTGCGCCAGCTTCCCGGAAACCCATGCACCAGCAACACCGGTTTTTCGCCATCGCCGCTCATGAGATAGTGCATGCGAACACCGTTCACATACGCGTACGCACGTGTGAATGTCGCACCACCTACAACAATGTTTTGTTCCACAGAAGGCGAGGTGGCCTGGTGTCGAGAAGATAACGCGGTGACGCCCGACCAAGCTATTGTATCCACCATTTTTTTGTCCATTTTTGGAACCAAATTAATTTCATGAGATACGCAGTACAGCTCATCAATAACAGCCGAACTGTTTTTATCGAGCGTTAACCTGGACGGTATTTTTCAGGCGTTTAAAGCCTTAAGCTTTCCGAGCCCCGTCGATACTGTCGAAGTTGACAGTCCCGACAAGCGGTAGTTGGGGCAGCAGAACAGGGGGGGTGAAGACGCCGGGCAAGGCGTGCCAGGACTCCCGTTGACTGTAGGAAAATACGCTTTCCTAGTTGCGATGTTTCCTATTCGCTCCAGATGTCCACGCTGTTGGGCTTGCGATTCACCAGCGTAGCAACGTCTTATTCATCATTCCGAATTGTCTGGCCCAATGCTCCTTCCCGGCGGAAAGGGAAGTAGCCCAAAGCCCGTGAATAAGGCCCTTGGAAATGCACTCATCTTCCTACACCCCATACACCAACGAAGTCTCTCGTGAATATCTCCGTCATTTGGACGATTTGTACTTGGAGCAACAGCCGCTTGATGGTTTTGACGAAAAAGTCATCACATTTCTTAATCAACAAAAAGCGTTCGTCATGGCTCATCCCCCAATCGCTATTTACCGGGTGGCCACCGAGGGTAGCCAGACGCGTTACGGCGGAACGATCCAGCAAGTGTCATCGTCGTTGACGTTCACCTTGGACAATGGCTGGAAAGTACGCGCCGCGCAGAAAGGCGACCAGGTTGTGTACGCCGATGGCAGCACCGCGCGGATCGTAACCGCCGCCGGGGCCGCCAATAGCAACATCGCCCTGGTCGGCAGCCGCTTGAGCAATGGCGACGAGATCATCAATACGCCGCAGAGACGTTTTCTGATCATCGTGCGTGAAGGCGTGCCGATGGCGGAGGACTTTTTGCCCGCTCTCAAACTGGCGGATGTTCATTACCTGCACTCGAATGGGGTGAAGGAGAACATCCAATGAGAGAGGGGTACTTCATCGGTTTGGGTGACAAGACCACTTGTGGTGGGAAAGTGCTGGAAGGCGATAGCAGGGGCAACATGTTTGGCCTACTGCATGCCCGCGAAGGTGATCGCGTCTCGTGTGGCCGGGATGGAAAAACCTATCAGATCAGCGGCGGCATCACGCATATGGTCAGTCATGGCAGGCATATGGCCGGCACGCTGGATAGCCACAGTACCTGCCCCTGCAAAGCGCGACTGATCCCTTCGGTGCTCTGGGCTACCTACAAATGAAGAGGTGATGACGGTAGCCCAGCCAACATCATCGGTGCTGACCCACTGCAATCGCGAGCAGGCTCGCTCCCACAGGATTTGGTGGCATACCAGATTGCGTACACCCTGGATCCACTGTGGGAGCGAGCCTGCTCGCGATTGCGGCGGATCCGGGTTTATTGCACCTTCGCCAGATCCCCTTTCAACGCGACGCCCGCCATGATCGCGCCGGCGTGGCATTCATAGGTGGTCGGGTCCTTGCGTTCGTTGCTCTTGTAGAAGCTGACGATGTTGGTGACAGCGTTGGCGCCGGCGTTCTTGGCGGCCTGGTGCAGGCTGATCAGTGCCGATTGCAGCACCCATTCGCAGGCCACTTCATCGGATTTGTTGAAGGCGTTGGTTTTCTTGTTGGTCACGGCGCCGGGGCTGACCACGGTGACGTTGCCGGCCGGTTTGTTGCCGGCCAGGTAGAACTTCACGCTGCCGTCGATCTTGCCGGTGCGGATGGCCTCGGCGACGACTTTGTCGAACGGCAGGAACAGCGCGGTATCACGGGCCTGGCTGAGGCTTGGCAGGGTGCTGAGCAACAGGGCGGCGGTTACGGCGATTTTCTTCAACGACATCATGGTCTCCTTGACGAGGGGTAACAGGGTTTTGAATCCGATTCAGTGCCAGCGGCGGAAGATCAGCGAGGTGTTGACCCCACCAAAGGCGAAGTTGTTGTTCATCACGTATTCGTGGCTCATCGGCCGGAATTCGTTGCGCAGGTAATCGAGCTTGCCGCACTGGGGATCGACCTCATCGAGGTTGAAGGTGTGCACGTACAGGTCGCGATTCATCATTTCGATGCTGAACCAGGACTCCAGCGCCCCGCAGGCACCCAGGGTGTGGCCGAGGAAGCTCTTTTGCGAGCTGATGGGCATGTGTTCGCCAAACAGGCTGCTGGTGGCCAGGGTCTCGGCGATGTCGCCCTGCTCAGTCGCGGTGCCGTGGCCGTTGACGTAGCCGATGGCCGAGGGTTCGAGGCCGGCGTCTTCCAGGGCCAGCTCCATGGCCCGGCGCATGGTGCTCAGTTCGGGTCGGGTGGCGTGCTGGCCGTCGGCGTTGCTGCCAAAGCCGACGATCTCGGCATGGATTTTTGCGCCACGGGCCAGGGCGTGTTCCAGTTCTTCGAGTACCAGTATGCCGGCGCCTTCGCCGATCACCAGGCCATCGCGGCCCTTGTCGTAGGGACGTGGGCTGGTTTGCGGCGCATCGTTTTTCAGGCTGGTGGCGTACAGCGCATCGAAGACCATCGCTTCGGTCGGGCACAGCTCTTCGGCGCCGCCGGCCAGCATCAGCGGCAGGCGCCCGAACTTGATGGCCTCGTAGGCATAGCCGATGCCGTGGCTGCCGCTGGTGCAGGCGCTGGAGGTGGGGATCAGGCGCCCGGTCAGCCCAAAGAAGATGCTGATGTTGGCTGCCGTGGTGTGCGGCATCATCCGCACGTAGGAGTTGGCGTTCAGCCCTTCGGCCACGCTGTTGAGCAGCATGTTGCCGAACGCCTTGATTTCGTCGGTGCTGCCGGTGGACGAGCCACAGGACACGCCCATGCGCCCGTCCTTGATCGACTCATCGCCCAACAGGCCTGCGTCGGCCAGGGCCTGTTCCGCCGCGGCGACCGCCAGGCGCGAGACGCGGCCCATGCTGCGCAATTGCTTGCGGGTCCAGTGGGCCGGGACCTGGAAGTCGTCGATGGGGCCGGCCAGCCGCGTGTTCAGTTCGCTGAAGCGGTCCCACTCATCCATGCGCCGGATGCCGCTGCGATTGGCGGCGAAGTTGGCGGCGATGGTTTCCCAGTCGCTGCCTATGGAGGTGATACCGGCCATGCCGGTGACGACAACGCGCTTCATCAGCACAAGCCTCCGTTGACGGCCAGGACTTGCCGGGTGATGTAGCCGGCTTCGGCGGACATCAGGAAATTCACCGCACCCGCCACTTCTTGCGCAGTGCCCATGCGCTGGGCGGGGATCATTTTCATCAGTTCTTCCACGGGTACGTTTTCATCGAGCATGGCGGTGTCGATCAGGCCGGGCGCGACGCAATTGACGGTGATCTTGCGCTTGCCCAGCTCGATTGCCAACGCCTTCGCCGCACCGATCAAACCGGCCTTCGAAGCACTGTAGTTGACCTGCCCGCGATTACCGATCAGCCCGGAGACCGAGGTGATGCAGACGATCCGCCCGGCGGCGCGACGCCGGATCATCGGCATCATCACCGGGTGCAGCACGTTGTAGAAACCGTCGAGATTGGTGCGCATCACCACATCCCAGTCGTCTTCGCTCAGGGCCGGGAAGGCGCCATCGCGGGTCAGGCCGGCATTGAGCACCACGCCGTAATAGGCGCCGTGGGTTTCGACGTCGGCTTCGAGAGTCGCTTTGCAGGCAGCACGGTCGGACACATCGAATTGCAGTACTCGCGCCTGGCGGCCCAGGGCCTGGATTTCTGCCTGGACCGCTTCGGCCTCGGCGCGGCCGCTGCGGCAATGCAGCACGATGTCGTGCCCGGCCTCGGCCAGGCGCAGGGCGATGGCGCGGCCGATGCCACGGCTGGAGCCGGTGACCAGTACGGATTCAGTCATGACGGGTTTCCTGTTGCGGACGGTTCATGAAGGTAATGGGCGGCCTTGGGCGGACGGAAAACGTTGAGCCGGGCCGTGGCATGGATGCCGGGGGCGTGGATGTGGCATTCGAACACGCCCATGCCGTTGTCGTCTTCCAGGGAGCGCACGCCGTGGATGCTCAGCTCGGCACCGACGGGAAAACAGTCGACGTTGCATTCGAACTTGCGGGTGCCGAGCAAAAAGCCCAGCTCCACGGCATCGCCGCGCCGGCGCGCATGGCAACCGGCAAACGCCGCGACGCTCTGGGCCATCAGCTCGATGCCGACCCAGGCCGGCAGCGCGCCGTCTTCGCGGTTGAACAAACCACCAGGCTTGACGGTGGTGTGGGTATGGATCTGTTCGTCATCGAACGACAGGATCCGGTCGATGAGGATCATGTCCCCTGCGTGGGGCAGCAGTTCGGCGAGCGGCCAGTCAATCATGGGGCGTCTCCGATAATCAGGCTGACGTTGTTGCCGCCGAAGGCAAATGAATTGCTCATCAGGCGGCGCGGGATGGCCGGGTTCAGGCGGGTGCTGGCGGTGACCCAGTCCAGCGCCGGCAACGCAGGATCGGCCTGGCCGTCCCAGACATGCGGTGGCAGGGCCTGGGCGCTGTTTTGGGGGCTCAGGGCCAGCCAGCAGAACGCCGCTTCCAGCGCCCCGGCCGCGCCGAGGGTATGGCCGGTCATGGGCTTGGTGGACGAGCAGGGCACACCCGCCGGGAACAGCCCGGCCACGGCCTGGCTCTCCATGGCGTCGTTGTGCTGCGTGGCGGTGCCGTGCAGGTTCAGGTAGTCGATCTGGCTGGCTTTGAGGCCCGCGCAATGCAGGGCTTTTTCCATGGCCTGGCGGGCGCCGCGACCGCTGGGCTCGGGGGCGGAAATATGATGGGCATCGGAGCTGGCGCCGTCGCCCAGCAGGGCGATCCTGGGGCCGTCTCCCGGGGTCTTGCTCATCAGGAACAGCACCGCCGCTTCGCCGATGTTGATGCCGCTGCGGTTCACCGAAAACGGATTGCAGCGTTCGCTCGATACCGCTTCCAGTGCGGAAAAACCGTTGAGGGTCAGTTTGCACAGGCTGTCCACGCCACCGCACAGCACGGCATCGCACAGGCCCAGGTCCAGCAGGCGTCGGGCACTCATCAAGGCGCGGGCGCTGGAGGTGCAGGCCGTGGAGATCACGTAGGACGGACCGCTCAGGCCGAGCCAGTCGGAAAGAAAATTGGCCGGCGCGCTGAGTTCCTGTTGCTGATAGTCGTAGCCATCGGGGAAGCGTTGTTCGCGCAGGTAGTGGGCGATGCCCTGGCTGGCCTCATCGATGCCCGACGTGCTGGTGCCCAGGACGATGCCGATACGGGCATGACCGTAGGCCTGGATGGCCTGGTCGATCTCTGCGCGAATCTGCAACCCGGCTTCCAGCAGCAGTTGGTTGTTGCGGCTGCGTTGCGCCGCAAGGACAGGGGGGATGGGCGCGAGTTCCCCCGGCACCGAGGCGACCGGCAAGGCGCGTTCGGCCACCCAGCCATCCTCGATGCGCACGCCCGAGCAGTCGCCGGCAAACAGGTTGCGCGCGACGCTATGTCTGTCGCGGCCCAGGGCGCAGATCACCCCGAGGGCATTCAAATAGGCGGTCATGGGGCGTTCTCGGTCAACGGTGTGATGCGGTAGCGGGGGCCTTGGGGCAGGCTCAGTTCAAAATCCAGCGGCTGCTTGTAGCGCACCAGCCAGCGACTATCGAGGCTCCGTTGCGACGCCTGTTGCCGGGCGGCCGGGTAGTTGTCGGGCAGTTCGGCTTCGGGGGTCAGGGCGAACAGCAGCGCGGCGAACAACTCCCGGGCCTCGGCGTTGGGCGGCAGCAGACCGTCGGCCTGCCACTGGCCAGCGACCAGGCGCTGGCGGGCCGCTGGAATGCCCAGCGGGTCCATCATCGACCAACGGATGCTGGCGTCTTCGCGCTGGATCACCAGCAACCAGTCCTGGCGTTGGCCGGCCATTGTCCGCTCGATGTGCAGTTGCATCGGCAACGCCAGGGTCGGCATGCGCGCGGGCAGCGGCGCGTGGCTGGCGCAGGCACTGAGCAGCAACACACAGGCGATCAGCAGGCCACGGATCATCCGGCAGCCCCTTCGAGAGGTTTGCGAGCCACCACGTTGACCAGGGTTTCCTCCCGCTCGCCAAATGGCTTGGGACGACGCAGGCCAAAGCGTTCCAGCAGGCCGAAATCCTTGGCACGGCTCCACCACAGGTACGGGTAGGACACGTTGCGGGCCTCGAACTGGAAACCCTGCTCGCGGATCATCTCCAGGTATTGCGCGGCGCTTTTCTGCACGTGCATGGGATGGCGGAACAGCCAGCGAATCACCCAGGTGTCGATGTAGGCTTCGGTGGATTCGGCGAACATCAAGTAGCCGCCGGGCTTGAGTACGCGATAGAACTCGGCGAGGGCCTTTTCCTGCTCCACCAGGTGATGGAAGGTTTGGTGGCAGAACAGCAGGTCGACGCTGGCATCGGGCACCGTCAATGTCGCGCAGTCGCTGCCGATCAGCTCCACGGTGATGCCCTGGCGCGCGGCTTCCTCACGGCTCAGATCCAGACTGTGGGGGTCGGCATCCACGCCGATCAGGCGTTGCGGCGCAAACACCTGACGCAGGTACTGGAATGATTTGCCCTGGCCGCAGCCGGCATCCAGCAGCACCGGGTTGGCCGGCAGCGGGGTGCTGAACAGGCTGCGCAGGTCGTTGATCGCTACGCGCAACACATGGTGCTGCCAGGTGTGGCTGCGCAGGAACCAGAAGCCGAAGCGGGTTTCTTCGACGTAGTTGTCGCTCAGGTAGCTCATGGTTGCTGACTCATGGTGCCGGGCTCGCACAGATTTCCGAAAGCATGCGCAGGCGCCGCTTGGGTTCGCTGACGAACGGGTTGCGCTGATCCCAGGCGTAGCCGGCCAGGATCGAGCTGATCATGCGACGGATGTCGTCCGAACCCTCGGTATAGAAAATCACGTCCTGGAAGGTGCCGGCGTACCAGCCCTCGACATAGCAGCGGAAGGTGTCGACGCCGCGCTTGAGGGGGTCGGCGAACTCGCTTTGCCAGTCCACGCTTTGGCCTTGCAACTGACGGTGGAGTACGTCGGCGGCCATGCTCGCCGAACGCATGGCGATGGTCACGCCGGAGGAGAATACCGGGTCGAGGAATTCCGCGGCGTTGCCCAGCAGGGCGAAGCCAGGACCATGCAGGGTCTTGACGTTGGCCGAGTAGCCGCCGATGGTCCGCGCCGGGGTGTCCCACACGGCGTTGCGCAGCACGCCGGCCAGGCTTGGGGTTTCGTCGATGAAGCCGCGCAGGCAGGCATCGAGGTCGTCGGTGCGGCCAGCGAAATGTTCCGCGGCGGCGACCACGCCCACCGAGCAACGCCCGCCGCTGAACGGAATGGTCCAGAACCACACGTCGCGCTTGCTCGGATGGGTGGTGATGAGGATTTTTTCGCGGTCGAAAGTCGCCGCGTCGATGCGATCTTCAATATGGGTGAACACGGCCTGGCGCACCGGGAAGTTCGACGGTGCCTCAAGGTCCAGCAGGCGCGGCAGGACTCGGCCATAGCCGCTGGCATCGAGCACGAAGTCGGCTTCGACCCGGTACTCGCTGCCGTCTTCGCGCTGCACGCCCAGTTGCGGCTTGGCGAGAGTGAAATCGGCGCTGGCAATGGCTTGGCCGTAGCGGATCTCCACGCCTTGCAGCGCAGCCTGGTCGGCCAGCAGTTTGTCGAAGTCGGCGCGTTGCACCTGGAAGGTCGTGGGCTTGCCGTTGCTGAAGGTGTCGCCGAAATCGAAGGCGCTGTAGCGCTCACCCCAGGCGAACGCGGCGCCGTTCTTGCGCTGGAATCCAGCGGCATTCACCGCGTCGAGCATGCCGGCTTCTTCGACGAAATCCAGGCAATGGGACAACAGGCTCTCGCCGATGGAGAACCGGGGGAAATGCTGGCGCTCGATGACCAGCACATCGTGGCCCTTGCGCTTGAGCAGCGCCGCCGCGATAGCGCCGGAAGGGCCTGCGCCGATGACGACGACCTGCCGACGTTCCATTTCAACTGTTGGCACTGGAGCTCCTGGCCGGGACGGCAATCGAGGGAATACGGTGGAAACCGGCCAAGGCCGGCAGCAATGTCGCGATCAGTCCCATCAGCATCAGCATGAAGTACAGCGCGGGGCTGATGAGCTGTTGTTGCAAGAGCAGATTGAGGAAGACGATTTCACTCAAGCCGCGAATATTCAGCAAGACACTTTCGCGCCAACGACTGGCGCCGGCGAAGGGAGCGGCGGCCCATCCCAGCCCCAGCCAGTTGCCCAGCAGTTTGCTGGCGATGGGCAACAGCAGCAACGCCGTCAATTGCACCCAGTCGAGGCTGTTCATGGCGCTGTGGACGTTGATCTGCACAATGCCGAACGTGAGGATCAGCGGGATCGCCAGGTACGTCTGCAAACCCTGCATCCAGGCGGCATCGAGCGGCAGCCGCAAGGGCACTTTGAGCGCGGCCATGCACAGCAGATAGCCGATGCCGACGATCAGTGCATTGAGCCGGTAGTGCTCGGCCACCACCAACAGCGCAAAGAACACGCCGCTGTACAGCAACGGCTGGCGCAGGCCGAGCAGGCGCAACAGCAGCGGCACGCCGGCGCAGGCCAGCGGCAGCAACAGGCTGCTCAAGTGGAGGCTGCCCTGGGCCAGGCCGAACAGGCTCCAGCAGGCCAGGTCGATCAGGATCGCCGTTTGCACCAATCGCCGCGTGGCGGCGGGCGGATAGTCGATGTGACGCAGGTATAGGTACAGCACCGGGATCGCGGTGATCGCAAACAGCAGCCCCACCGCCAGGGAACTGATCCAGGGTTGGGGCGGCAGCAGCCAGAACGCTGTCGCCAGGCCGCAGGCAAACGGAACGACGAAGCTGGGCAGGGCGATCTTCACGCTCTGGCGATCCAGGCGCAGGTCGATCACGTCGCTGAGAATGTGCCCCAGCAACAGCGCGAACGCGAGGCTGTAGAGGTTCTTCAGCCACACCGGCGACACCAGTTGCGCGCCGCTGAGCTGCCAGCCCGGCTCGATCCAGAAATACATCAGCAGGGGCAGGCCGAAGGTCGCCAGCAACAACTGGCTGACAATCGGGATCAACCCGAAGCGACAGCCTATGCGGGTTGCGACAGCGAACAAGCCCAGGGCCATGAGCCAGAACAGCAGGGTCATCATGGGGCGGGCTCCGCGACGGCAGCCGCGTGGGCCTGATGCCCGGCCCACGGCGCCAGCATGAAGCTGAAGGCCAGTCCCAGGCTCACTGCCAGGCCGAAGTTACTCACCGCCGGGGTGCTGGACAGCGCCAGCAGGCCGAACGACAGCCAGGTGGTGACCGCCGCCAGGAACGTGCCCAGCAGGCTCACGGCGGCACCGCCGATCTGCTCGCGCATCAGGATCGCGTAGTCGACGCCGATGGCCGTCACCAGCAACAGGCCGAACAGGCTGAACAAGGTCAGTGGCTGGCCGAGCCAGCCGAGGCTCGCCAGGCTGCACAGCGCAGCCAGCAGCGGCAGTGCCACGATGCGCAAGGCGCCGCCGACGCCAAACGGC
The DNA here is from genome assembly GCF_018325805.1 of Pseudomonas sp. St290. Taxonomy (NCBI): domain Bacteria; kingdom Pseudomonadati; phylum Pseudomonadota; class Gammaproteobacteria; order Pseudomonadales; family Pseudomonadaceae; genus Pseudomonas; species Pseudomonas sp. St290. Next base: position 588,498 of record NZ_AP014703.1, read on the forward strand.
CAGATCAGCACCAGCACAATCAGCACGCAGGAGGCCAGTTTCAACTCGGCGGCGCTGACCTGCGTGGCGGCGAAGACCCGGTTCAGGTCGCCCAGGCGATCCACCAGTTGCACGCCTGGCAAATCCACCGCCTGCACCCGCAGCAGCGCGGCATCGTTCAAGCCTTGCAGGCTGATCATGGCGGCCACGCCCTGTTCTGTCGGGCCGAGCCAGAGTGTGCGATAGGGCTCGGCCAAGGGGCCGGTCAACGCTGCATCGATGTCTTCCACCGGCAAGGCTTGCAGTTGCGCCAGCTCCGTTTGCAGCGCGGCGACCGGCACGCCCAGGTCCAGCAGCGGTTGCCAGAAGGCTGGCAGGCGGGCCAGGGCCTCACGCACTTTCTGCTGTTCGGCGGGTGGGCTGACCAGTTGGTTAAGCGACAGGTAGCCCTGGAGTTTCTCCAGGCCGATCAACTGATCCAGCCGTTCGTTGAGGGCGGTCTGGCGCTCCAGCAGTTGTGCCTGGTCGCCGGCGCGGATCAGGAAGAACTGGCTGGTGGGCTGGAAGCCGGTGATGCGCGCGATGTCGCGGGCTTCGTCGGTAAGGTGCTGGGGCGTGCCGATCCACTGGCGAATGTCGTTTTTGGTGGTCAGGTGCCAGAGACCGCCTGCGCAAAAACTCAGCAGCAACACCAGCAGCACTGGCGTGGGCACCCGCGCCAACAGCGCCTGGCGGGTCTGGAGCAGGCATTCGCACAGCCGCAGCGGCCACTGGGCCGGGCGCAAATCGGCACCCTTGAGCAACGCTGGCAGCAGGCAGACGGCGGTCAAGTAGGCGCCTACCAGCCCGGCGGCGGAAAATATCGCGATCTGGGTCAGGGCCGGGAACGGCGTCCAGGCCAGGGCCAGGTAGCCGATGCAGGTGGTCGCCAGGCTCAGGCTCAGCCCCGGCAGAGTCAGGCGCAAGGCCGGCCAGCTGCGCCAGGGCTTGAGGCTCCAGCTTTTGGACAGGTAGTGCAGCGGGTAGTCCACCGCGACGCCGATCAGGCTGGAACCCAGGACCAGGGTCATCACATGCATGCGCCCGAACAAGGCCACGCACGCCACCGCGCCGAACAGCATGCCCACCAGCACTGGCACGAACGCCAGCCACACGCGCAAACGCCGGAAGGCCAGTAACAACAGCAGTAAGATGCCTACCGTCGCGCCGCCGCCGACCCAGGTGATTTCCCGCGAGGCCTGTTGCTGGCCGCTGGCGGCGTACAGCAGGCCGCTGGCCGCCAGCAGTTGCCCTTGGGCCTGGCCCGCCTGGTCGCGGCTGCGCCGCAGCAGTTCGGCCACTTGCAACGGCAGGTTCATGTCGAAGGCGTTGCCCTGGGCGCGAGCCCGCAGCATCACCCAGCTCTTACCGTCGGCATCGGCGACCAACGCACCGCTGCCAATATCGAATTTGATCGCGCCGCGTTGTGGCTGGCTGTTCTGGATGCGCCCGGTCAGGCCCAGCCAGTCGTCCTGGTTCGGCACCAGGCTGAAGCCGCTGAATGGGTCGAACAGGGCCTGCACCCGTTGTTGGATAAACGCTTGGGGCTGCTCGATCAATTGCTGGCGGTCCGCCGCCGAGAGCATCGCCAACCGCCCGTTGAGCAATTGCGTGCGCAGCGCCGGCAAGTCGGCCTGCAACGTCCACTGGACCTTGTCGAACAGGCCGCTGGCCTGCCATTGCTCACCCAGGGTCTGTGCCAGGGCGATGGCTTGCTGGCGGTCGGTGTGGCCGACCAACACCAGCACTTCACGATTGAGCGGCTCCTGCATGCGTTGCTCGGCGATCAGCTCCAGGGCATCGGGCGACGTGCCCGGCACCAGCTCCATGAGATTGGCCGACAGCGGTGCGCCATTGCGCCATTGCCAACCGGCGAGCGCCAGCACTGCCAGCAGCAGGACCAGGAACAGCCGGGGCAGCATCCGTTCACTCGGCAAAATCATGTTGCTCCGTTTGGCTCAAGGGTTGCGTGCTGATGCTGTCCTGCATGCGCAGCACGGTGCTGTCGCCCTGGGTTTCCAGCAGTTCGATGCGCTGCACCAGTTCGCCGCCGTCGATGTTGATCTGGTTGAAGACCTGCTTGAGCAGCACCGAGCGTGGGGTCAGGGTGAGTTTCCACTGTTGTGGCTCGCCCGACAGGCTCAGTTCGAAGTCCCGCAGCAAGCCACTGCTGTCGCCCTGCAATACCGCCAGGAACAAGCGGTTCTGCTCGGCCCCGGCGCTCTTGTTCGGCAGCATCTGCCAGGCGTTGCCGTCCCGCCGGGCGATGCCCTGGGGGGTGATGCGGTAGTCCTGTTGCAGCGGGGTTTGCAGCAGCCACAGCAGGCCGTGTTTTTTCGCCAGCACGAAGCGTCCCTTGCTGGTGAGGGGCTGGGGCAGGGCGCGCAGGTGTTTTTCCTGGATGAACTGCCCGTGGATCACTTCCGGGCGGGCCAGTTGGTCGCTCAGCTGTTGCAAGTCGAACGCCTGGGCCAGGGGCGCCAGGCAGCACAGCAACAGCCAGACTGACAGGCGCTTCATGGCAGTTTCCTTTCAACGGCTTGGACAAAGACCCGAGGCGAGGCCAACAGCATTTCGCGACTGGCGAGGTCCACGGCCACTTGTACCGAACTGGCGCGGGTCAAGCGTTCGCCTGTGGCGGCGTCGCTGATCAGGTAGTTGATCTTCAGTCGGTTTTCCCATTCCACCAGGCTGGCACGCACGGTCAGCGCCTGGCCGAACACGGCGCTGCGCACGTAGCGCAGTTGCAGGTCGATGATCGGCCACGCATGGCCGGATTCGAGCATTTCGTTGTAGTTGTGGCCGATCAGGTCAAGCAAGGCGCAGCGGGCCACTTCCAGGTATTTGACGTAGTGGCCGTGCCAGACCACGTTCATCGAATCGACATCGAAAAATGGCACCACGATCTGCGTGTCGACGTGCAAAACACCTTGGTTACGCATGCAGCCTCCAGTGTTGGTCGGCGATGCGTTGCAGGCACAGTCGCAGTTCGCCTTCCAGGGCGCGGTCTTCGATGACTGGGGCGAAATCCTCGGCCAGTTGCTGGTGCATGGCGGCCAGGGCCGGGGGCAGCGGTCGCGCGTCTTCGGCGCGGCTGCGTAGCCACACGCCCTGGTTGGCGGCCAGCAGCGTTGCGGCGGCCACTTGCTCAGTCAGCTCCAGCACGCGGATCGCGTCCCGGGCGGCGATGGTGCCCATGCTCACCTTGTCCTGGTTGTGGCATTCGGTGGAGCGCGAGAACACGCTGGCCGGCATGGTGTTTTTCAGGGCTTCGGCGGTCCAGGCACTGGTGCCGATCTGCACGGCCTTGAAGCCATGGTTGAGCATCGCCCGCTCGGCGCTGGCGCCGGACAGGTTGCTCGGCAGGCCGTGGTTGTAACGCTCGTCCACCAGCAGCGCGAGCTGGCGATCCAGCAAGTCGGCGACGTTGGCCACCAGGTTCTTCAGGCTGTCCATGGCGAAGGCGATATGCCCGCCGTAGAAATGCCCGCCGTGCAGTACGCGCTCGGCTTCGGCGTCGATGATCGGGTTGTCGTTGGCGCTGTTGAGTTCGGTTTCGATGAACGAACGCAACCAGCCCAGGCTGTCCGCCAGTACGCCGAGCACGTGAGGGGCGCAGCGCAGGGAATAGCGATCCTGCAGGCGATGCAGCGGCGCGGTCGGCGCGTCGATCGCCAGGTCCTTGCGCAGCCACGCGGCGACTTGCATCTGCCCCGGGTGTGGCTTGGCGGCGAACAGGCGCTCGTCGAAGTGTTCCGGGTTGCCTTGCAGGGCGACAACGTTCAGCGCGGTGATGCGGGTCGCCAGTTGCAGCAGATAGTCCGCGCGGGCGAAGGCCAGGCAGGCCAGGCCGGTCATCACGGCGGTGCCGTTCATCAGCGCCAGGGCTTCCTTGGGCCGCAGCACCAGCGGGGTCCAGCCCAGTTCATGGTGCACGTCCGCAGCCAGGCGCCGCTCGCCACGGAACATCACTTCCCGCTCGCCGGACAGGGTCGCGGCGACGTAGGACAGCGGGGTCAGGTCGCCACTGGCGCCCACCGAGCCTTCTTCCGGAATCAGCGGCAGGATGTCGTGTTCAAGGAAGGCCTGCAGGCGTTCCAGCAGTTCCACCCGCACCCCCGACACGCCGTGGCACAGCGACTGCAAACGCGCCGCCAGCACCGCACGGGTGGCCTGGGCGTCGAGCAACTTGCCCAGGCCGCAGCCATGGAACGTGTACAGGTGACGCGGCAGGGCCTCGACGTGGTGCAACGGCACGGCCACCACGCAGGAGTCGCCGTAACCGGTGGTCACGCCGTAGATCACGCCTTCCTTGTCCAGCAGGGAATCGAGGAATTGCGCACCCTTGGCAATCCGTTGGCGGAACGCCGGGTCATCCTGCAACTGCGTCGGCGCCCGGCGGTTGGCCAGGGCCAGCACATCTTCAATGCGCAAGGGGCATTCGCCGAAGGTTACCGGCTCAAGAGTGGGCATCGTCATCGGTCTTCCAGAAAGGGTAAAAGTTGAACCACTGTTGGGGGCCCTGGAGGCAGTACTGCGCCAGGCGCTCGGCATAGCGGCCGGCCCAGTGGGCGATCACTTGCTCGCGGTCGTTGCGTTTCCACGCCACGGCATCGGCGAAGGGTTCCAGGGTGACGCGATAGCGTCCCTCGTGCTTGAGGCACATCAGCAGGTTGACCGGGCATTTCAGCAGGCCAGCCAGCAACCAGGGCCCCTGGGGGAATGCCGCCGGGTGGCCCATGAAATCCACGGTCACACTGCGTCCGCCGTGCAGCGGTACGCGGTCGCCGGCAATCGCCAGCCACTCGCCACGCTCCAGGCGTTCACTCAGTTGCAACATGATCACCGGGTCCAGCTCGCTGACCTGGATCAGCCGCAGGTGCGTGGCGCCGGCTTCACCGAGCAAGCGGTTGAACTGCTCGGCGTGCTTGGTGTGCACCAGCACGTTCATGGTCACCTTCTCGCCCAGCTCGGCCAGGGCCCGGCACATTTCCAGGTTGCCAAGATGCGCGCCCACCAGCATCTGCCCGCGGGCGTCACGCAAGTGATTGCGCAGTAGCGCCGGGTCGACGATTTCGATCTGGTCGATGCTCAGCTTGCCGTTCCAGACATCGAGCTTGTCCAACAGGGAATCGGCAAACGCCATGAACTGGCCGAACACCCGCCGGTGGGTCGGGCGCAGTTCGGGGCGCTCGCTCCATTCGGCCAGGCGCTGCTGGTATTGCCAGGCGGCCTGGCGGGCGCTGCGGCCGAAAATGAAGAAGTACAGGACGATGCCGTACAGCACCGGGGTCAATAAGCGCCGGCCGAGCACCTTGGCGGCGACTGCGGTGAGTTTCATCAGCCAGAAACTGCCGCGCTCCTGGCGGTCGGCCCAATGTTGCTTGTCTGCCTGAAGGCTCATGCCCGCCACCGTCGCCAGAGAATCAGGGGAAAGCGCACCAGCATGCCGAAGAACAACCGGGTGTGCATGATGGAAATCAGCACGTTGTCGTGGAACAGGCGAAAGTGCGAGACCCCGTCCTGGGGGTAATGGACCCGGGTGTGCAGCCAGTGCATCGGTTGATTGCGCCAGGCCAGGCGCACGAGGATGTCCGAATCGAAATCCATGCGCTTGCCGATGTTGGCCGAGTCGATCAGCGCCAGGGTCGGTGGCAGGGGATAGACCCGAAAGCCGCACATGGAGTCGCGGATCTGCAGGGACAGGCTGTTGATCCAGACCATGATGTGAGTCAGGTAGCGCGCGTACAGACGACCTTTCGGCACGCTGGCGTCGTAGTGCGGATAACCACAGATCACCGCGTCCGGGTGGGCGCGGGATTGCTCGATGAAAGTCTTCACGTCGCCAAGATCGTGCTGTCCGTCGGCGTCCACCTGCAAGGCGTGGCTGAAACCCAGGCGCGCCGCTTCCCGCAGGCCGGTCATCACCGCGCCACCCTTGCCCTGGTTGATCGCCAGCCTGACCAGATGAACCCGCTCGTCTTCGGCCAACCGCTCCAGCACGGCGGCGCACGCCGGGCTGCTGGCGTCATCCACCAGCACACAAGGCAGGCCGTTGGCGAGCAACGCCTGGACCACGGCCGAGATGGCGGTTTCGTGGTTGTAGACCGGGATGACGGCGCAGGGGTTATGCATGCGGCATGTCTCGGTGGCCAAGGAGCATTTTGTGGCGAGGGAGCTTGCTCCCGCTCAAGTGCGAAGCACTCGCTCTTGAAATACCAGGGGCTGCTTCGCAGCCCAACGGGAGCAAGCTCCCTCGCCACAGTGATTTGTACAGGTGCCTAGGCATTGTTTTCCCCCAACACAATCCGCCCACTGGAACAGGCCGCCGTGTCATTGCGGTAGGCAAAGTACAGCTTGCCGCGCTCGCGGTCGAAGCGCAGGTGCAGTTGGACTTCATCGCCAGGGCGAACCAGTTGCTGGAACTTCAGCACCTCCATGCCGACGAACCGGGGCGGCAGGTCCATCAATTGCCGGCCCAGGCTCAAGGCCCAGTCGACCTGCACTACGCCTGGCAACACTGGCGCGGTGGGGAAGTGGCCGCTGAAGTATGCAAGGTCCGCAGGCACGACCAGTTGCAGGTTCCACTCACCGTCGGTTTCGACTTGCTCCAGCACGTCAGGGGTTTTGGGGCGTGGCGCCATCAGCAACGCCTCGACCTCGGCCTGGGGCAACTTGCCCTGGGCGTTGAGCGGCAACTGCCGCAGCCAGCGCCAGCGCCGGGGCAGGGCAAGGGTTTCGCAATGTTCGCTCAGGTGCCGACGCAGGCCTTCGGTAACGGCGCGCCGGCCCAGGTTGCGCAAGGCGTGCAGGCCGTTTTCGCTGAGCACCACCAGTGCGCCAAGGGAGGCGCGCTTCTCCTGCACCACCCCCAGCCGCGCTTCGCTGACCCAGTCGTGGGCCATCAGCGCTTGTTCCAGCATCGGCAGGGAGATGCGTTTTTCTTCGAGCTTGACGATGCGATCCAGTCTCCCGAGCAGCTCAAAGCGTCCATCTGTGGCGATTCGCGCCGCGTCGGCGGTGTGTTCCACATGCCCGGCCGGCAGATAGGGCGAAGCGATCAGCAAGGCGCCGTCGCTGTCCTGGCTGAGCTCGACGCCGGCAAAGGGCTGCCACAATCCGTCACCCTGACGCCAGGCGATACCGCCAGTTTCCGAACTGCCGAAAATTTCCGTCGGCCATTGTCCCAGACGTTGCTGCAAGCTTTGTGCAGCCTCGGGGGGCAAGGCGCCGCCAGAGGAGAACACCCGGCGCACGCTGCTCAGGGCCGGCCAATCGAGGTTATCGCCCATGCGCTTGAGCAGCGCCGGGCTGGCGACCCAGGCGAAGGCCGGTTGTTCGCGGCTGGCGCGTTGCAGGTCCTCGGGAAACGCCAATTGCCGACGCACGAACGGGCGCCCGGCGCACAGCGGCCACAACACCCGGAACAGCAACCCGTAGATATGCTGGGCGGCAACGCTGCCGATCATGCAGGCCGGCCCCAGGTCGGCGCCCCACAAGTGCTCCAGGGCGTGGACTTCGTTACTCAACTGGCGCAGGGTTTTCTCGATGCGCTTGGGCTCGCCGCTGGAGCCGGAGGTGCACAGGCTCAGCCAGCAGTGATCGAGGTCCAGTTCGGCGGCGTCCATCGGCGCCTGTTGCACGTCGTTGGGATGCGTGTCGCCGGGCTGGTCGGTCAGCCACAGGTCCACGTCCGCCGCCCAGCGCTGGCGCGTCTGCACCTGCAGGTCGGCGGGAAGCAAGACCCGGACTCCGGCGCGCCAGGCGCCGAGCAGGGCGATGGCCAGGTCGGCGGCGTCTTCCAGGTGCACCGCCACATGCCGCACGCCACGGGCTTGCAGGCCGGCCGCCAGGCTCAACGCCGCGCCCCGCAGTTGCGTGTGACTGAGCGCCGGATCGAGCGCGACGGCGCGTTCCGGTTCAGTCCTGAGCAGAATCTGCTCAAGTGTTATCCAATTCATGGGCGGCCTCTTACCCGTTGTCGTATGAGCCATTCAATGGCAAACAGCAGCCCCATCAATCCGTAGGAAATCAGGCCGGTGTACAACATCCACCAGCTCAGCGGCGCCCAGAGGGTCAGGGCGGCGGCGAGCAAACCGTTACACAGGAAAAACACACTCCAGGCCACTGTGACCTGGCGGGTATACACCACCGCCTTGGCAGGTAGCTGCGGTTCGCGCAGGCGGGCCAGGCGTTCGATCATCGGCGGGCCGTATTTCAGGCTCAGGACGAACAGCCCGAGCATGAACGCGCTGATCAGCACCGGGTACCAGCGCAGTAGGAGCGGGCTGTCGAACAGCGCCAGCAGTACGCAAAACACGATCGCCGTGGCCGCCATCCAGCGGCTGCCGGGCCCGCCCTTGCCAAGCAATGCCCGGGCCAGCCACAGGCTGCCGAGCAGCAACCCGAACTGCCACGGGGCGAAGTGCTCCATGCCGAAATACACCGCAAAGGGGTACAGCAGGCCCGCCAGCAGCAGGCCGAGGCCAATCAGCCGGGTCATGCGGCCGGTTGGACCAGTCGATAGACCGCCTCGACCACGTCATTGACGGTGCGCACCGACTTGAATTCTTCGGCGGCGATTTTCTTGCCGGTCTGACGCTTGATGTGGTCGATCAGGTCGACCGCATCGATGCTGTCGATTTCCAGGTCCTGGTACAGGTTCGATTCCAGCGTCACGCGCTCGGGGTCCAGCTCGAAGAGCTCGACCAGAGCATCGCGCAGGGTGTTGAAGATGTCGTCACGAGTTTGCATGGTCTGGTCTCAGGCGCTTTTTGCAGTGACGAAGGCCGCAAGGCTTGCCACATTGCTGAAATGGTTACGGGTGTCCTTGGCGTCGGCATCGATCTTGATGCCGTACTTCTTCTGGATCGCCAGGCCTAGCTCCAGGGCATCCACCGAGTCCAGGCCCAGGCCTTCGCCGAACAGGGTCTGGTGGTCGCCGATATCGTCGATGCTTATGTCCTCCAGGCCGAGGGCATCGATGATCAGCTGTTTGATGTCACGGTGCAGATCGCTCATCTTCGGCGAGCTCCTTGATGAAATAGTGATGCAAAAAATCGTTGAGCCTGCGCGAAGCCTGGGGTGGTGGGCCGAGCGCGGCGAAGGCCTGTGGGTCTATATCGGCCCCCACGCGAAAACTGAAGTGCACGCGGCGCTGGGGAATGCGATACCAGGGTTCGGCCTTGGTCAGAGTAGTGGGGCAAACCTTGATGGTGACGGGCGTGAGGATTTTCGCACCCCGCAGGGCAATGGCCGCCGCCCCCCGATGAAAGGCCGGTGCCTGGCCGGGCTGGGTGCGCGTGCCTTCGGGGAAGACGATCAGGGTCTGGCCATCCTGCAGGGCATCGCTGGCGGCATCAAGCATGTCCATGCTGCCGTCGTTGCTGATGTATTGGGTCGAGCGCAGCGGGCCGCGGGTGAAGGGGTTGTCCCACAGGCTTTGCTTGACCACGCAGTTGGCGTTGGGCACCAGCCCGATCAGGAACACCACGTCGATCAGCGACGGGTGATTGGCGATGATCATTTGTCCGGGGCGGCCGAGCCGTTCGGCGCCGTCGATCCGGTAGGTCAGCACCCCGGTGCGGGCCATGAACCGGATGAAGAACCAGAACAACCGCCCGACCGTGCGACGGGCCCGTTGCCGATGGGCCTGGGCATCGCCGGGCCACCAGGCCAGCAACGGAAACACCAGCAAACGCAGGCACAGCCCGCCCAGCCCGAACAGGGCGAAGCTTGCGGCGGTCGCGATCAGGCGCCAGTAATAGGCGTCGCGATGTTTACCGGTCACCGGTTGCGTTGCCAGGTCCATACACGATTCTTCCAGGCATGTTGGCAGGTGGTTTCGTTGTTCAGCAGGGTACGCAACAGATCCAGGGCATGGGGCCAGTCGCTGCCAGGCAATTGGCCGGTTTGCGCACACAGGTCCAGTTGCCAGTCGTCGCCCGGGGTTAGCAGCAAGCCCATGGCATAGGGAAACGGCACGTCATTGACCCACGGCGCGTAGACCTGCGGGGGTTGCTCCTCGGTGATCACCAGCAACACCGCCGGCGAGCCTTCGTTCAACAGTGCGGCGGCTTCCAGCACACCGTGCTCCAACCCGTCGCCGGTAGCGGCCAGGGCAGTCATTTCGCTGGTTTCGCCTCGCATGATCGACCACAGGCCAATCACTGCGTTGTGCACCGACAGGCTGAATTGGGTCGGCGACAAGGGCTGGTCGGCTGCCAGGTCCTTGAGAATCTCGAAAGTGCGTGGGGTTTCGCCGTGGCGGGAAATAAAGACCAACGGTAGGTCCGGCCGATCCTCGGCCAGCGGCCAGCCAACACTGAAGGCCATCCGCGCCAGGCGGCTGAGGCGCCGACGCTGCATGGCCGGCAGGAACGATACGTCAGGGGAGGCATCGCTGGGCGGCAATACGACCGGCTGTCGGCTCCAGGCCTGCCAGTCGTCCACGCTTTCGAGCCCAGGGGCCCACGCGCGCCATTGGGCGATATTGAAATTGATCACAAAATTCATCCCACCCCTGCGGGCTTTTATTGTCACGGCTCAGTGGTTTGACCCGCGTCCAACCCTGCATGGCCTTGCGACCCAAGTGGCGCGCATTATCCCGGTGCGGTTGGCTTGTAGCAAATACTGGTTACATTTTGTCCAGCGAAATGTACGACTTGGTTCAGTTGCAAACTATTGTCGCGATCATTGCTCGCCTGTCTGTCGGTTCTTTCTGTCATTTTCCGGGCGAATTGACGCTTCGATTGTTGGAAAAGCCACTGTTGCCGTAGTCCTTCTACGCAGAAGGTAGCTAAGCGGTGTCGCGGCCTACTACACTCGGGGATCTTTGATACACGGAGGTTTTGACATGCGGCGTGTGGTGTTCAATCAGAAAGGTGGCGTGGGCAAATCCAGCATCGCCTGCAACCTGGCGGCAGTCAGCGCCAGCGAAGGCTATCGCACGCTGTTGGTGGATCTGGATGCCCAGGCCAACTCCACGCAATACCTGACGGGCCTGACCGGCGATGACATTCCCATGGGCATTGCCGATTTCTTCAAGCAAACCCTGTCATCCGGGCCCTTTTCGAAAAAGAACAAGGTGGATATCTACGAAACGCCGTTCGACAACTTGCACGTGATCACCGCCACGGCGGAGCTGACGGATCTGCAGCCCAAGCTTGAGGCCAAGCACAAGATCAACAAGCTGCGCAAACTGCTTGAAGAACTGGAGGAAGATTACGACCGGATTTACCTCGATACCCCGCCAGCGCTGAATTTCTATGCGGTTTCAGCGTTGATCGCTGCTGATCGAGTGCTGATCCCCTTCGACTGTGACAGTTTCTCCCGTCAGGCCCTGTACGGCCTGCTGGCGGAAATCGAAGAGCTCAAGGACGACCATAACGAGGGCCTGGAAGTCGAAGGCATCGTGGTCAACCAGTTCCAGGCTCGCGCCAGCCTGCCGCAGCAGATCCTCGACGAACTGATCGCCGAAGGCCTGCCGGTACTGCCGGTGTACCTGAGCAGTTCGGTGCGCATGCGCGAATCCCACCAGGCCAGTTTGCCGCTGATCCACCTGGACCCACGGCACAAGCTGACCCAGCAGTTCATGGAGTTGCATAGCCTGCTGGAAGGCGCCTGATTCTGGCCTGTGCAAAACCCTGTGGGGGCAACTGTGTGGGAGCAAGGCTTGCCCGCGATGAAAACGCCGCGGTCTCTTGAGGACCGCAGCGCCTGGATCGCGAGCAAGCTTTGCTCCCACAAAAAGCCCGCTCCCACAGTTATCTCATGGCTTCAAATCCCCTGGCTGCGCAACCAGCTCATCAACTGAGGCAAGGGAAACGCCCCACTCTGACGCGCCACCTCCCGGCCTTCCCTGAACAGAATCAGGCTGGGAATCGAGCGGATCCCCAACTGCGCCGATAACTGCTGATTAGCCTCGCTGTCGAGCTTGGCCAACCGACATTTACCCGTCAGTTGCGCAGCGGCCTGTTCGAACACCGGCGCGAAGGACTTGCACGGTCCGCACCAATCGGCCCAGACATCCACCAGCAACGGCAGGTCGCCCTTGATCTGGCTGGCGTAGTCGCCTTGCTTGAGTTCGAACGGTTTGTTCAATAGCACTGGGGCCTTGCAGCGCCCGCACTTGGGCTGGTCGCCCAGGCGTTCGGCGGGGATGCGGTTGAGCCCGTTGCAATGGGGGCAGGGGATCAGCATCGGGGCAGTCTCCAGAAAAATCATTGGCGAAGATTTGAACACCGTGCAAAGCACACCGCAAACCTTTGTGGGAGCGAGCCTGCTCGCGATTGCGACCTGACAGTCAATACATCATTGACTGTCCTGCCGTCATCGCGAGCAGGCTCGCTCCCACAAAGGTGGATCGGTGTGGCTGTTACTTGGCGTTGGTCAGCGTGTTGTAGCTGGTCATCAGGTTGCGGTAGTCCGGGATGTGGTTGGAGAACAAGGTCGCCAGCCCTTCCACATCATTGCGCCAGTCGCGGTGCAGTTCACAGGCCAGGCCGAACCAGGTCATCAGTTGCGCACCGGAGGAGGACATGCGGTCCCAGGCCGATTGACGGGTCAGTTCGTTGAACGTGCCTGAGGCATCGGTGACCACGAACACCTCGAAACCTTCGGCCAGGGCCGAGAGTGCCGGGAAGGCCACGCAGACTTCAGTCACCACGCCGGCGATGATCAGTTGCTTCTTGCCGGTGGCCTTGATGGCCTTGACGAAATCTTCGTTGTCCCAGGCGTTGATCTGGCCGGGACGGGCGATGTACGGCGCGTCCGGGAACAGGGTCTTGAGTTCTGGCATCAGCGGGCCGTTGGGGCCGGTTTCGAAACTGGTGGTGAGGATGGTTGGCAGCTTGAAGTATTTGGCCAGGTCGGCCAGGGCCAGCACGTTGTTCTTGAAACGGTCCGGGTCGATGTCACGCACCAGCGAGAGCAGGCCAGCCTGGTGGTCCACCAGCAGAACGGCGGCGTTATCTTTGTCGAGACGGTTGTAGGAAGTAGTCATGGCGTAGCCCTCATTAAGTTTTGGTTGCCGAAGGTTTCGGCGTGGTTAAGGTTTTTAATGTCGGTGTAGCGATTGATCGGTGACTCATCCGGTCGAAGCGCTTCGGCTTCAAACCGTGTTGCGTTTCGATGGGTGTAGATTAAAACTGGCACCTTTGATGCGCTAGACTGCGAAAATTAGCCTTAGCGTTCTATTTGGAGAACGATCATCGAAGACCTCAACACGCTGTACTACTTCACCCAGGTCGTGGAGCACCGTGGTTTCGCCGCCGCCGGTCGCGCGCTGGACATGCCCAAGTCGAAACTCAGCCGACGTATCGCCCAACTGGAAGAGCGACTCGGGGTGCGGCTGCTCCACCGCACCAGCCGCCATTGCACGCTGACGGAGATCGGCCAGGCCTATTACCAGCGCTGCCTGGCGATGCGGGTCGAGGCCGAGAGCGCGGCGGAAGTGATCGAGCGCAACCGCTCCGAACCCCAGGGGCTGGTGCGCATCAGTTGTCCGACGGCGCTGCTCAACAGTTGGGTCGGACCGATGCTGACCCGCTACATGCTCAAGTACCCACGGGTGGAGTTGTTCATCGAGAGCACCAACCGCCGGGTCGACCTGATCCACGAAGGGTTCGACATCGCCTTGCGGGTGCGCTTTCCGCCGCTGGAAAACACCGACATGGTCATGAAGGTGTTGAGCAACAGCACCCAATGCCTGGTGGGCAGCCCGGCGTTCCTGGAGCGTTTGTCTGCACCGGCTTCCCCGGCGGACCTCAACGGCTTGCCGAGCGTGCACTGGGGGGCGGCACAACGTGAATACCAATGGGAATTGTTCGGCCCCGACGGCACCCGCGCGCTGATCCGTCATGAACCGCGCATGGTCACCGACGACCTGCTGGCCCTGCGTCACGCCGTGCTGGCCGGCATCGGCGTCGCTCACCTGCCCACCGTGGTGGTGCGCGAAGATATCGCAGCCGGGCGGTTGGTGGAGCTGGTGCCGGGCTGGACGCCCAAGTGCGGCATCGTCCATGCGATCTTTGCTTCGCGACGGGGGTTGCTGCCGTCGGTGCGTACGTTGATTGATTTTCTGGCCGAGGAATTCAGCCACAGTGATATGGCGTAGGGCGGGCGCTCTTGAGTGAGCGTGCTTCTGTGGGAGCCAAGCTTGCTCGCGATGAACGATAACGCGATCTTCCGGTAGATCGTGGTGCCTTCATCGCGAGCAGGCTCAGCTCCCACAGGCTTTTCACTGATCTTCCTTCCGAGTTTCGCCAAAGTTATCCAAGGCTGCCATTCATCAGGTGCGCCGCACTGAGAAGGTGTCACGGCCTCAAAAAGACACCACGTACCTGTTTGCAGACTCAGGAGGTCCCATGAGCCATCCTCAAGACCCAACCACGCCCCAGGCAGTGGACAACCCTAACGACGACGGCTTCGTCCTCGGCACCGCCGGCCGCGATGAAGACCCCAACGCCGCCCCGTCCTACGCCACCGACCGCCGCCACGACCGGGATGAACTGACCCCTGAAGACGCCCGCGGCATGCCCGGCTATCCCGAGGAAAAACCACCGGCCAACCCCAAGGAGAAGGGGGTTGAAGAGGCAGAGTCGGGGATCGAGACGCCTGAGCAGGGGAACGATAAGGTTGGATGAGCAGGCAGACGGTTTGGGCGGGCGATGAACCACTCAAAGCCAGTCAGAAACATTGTGGCGAGGGGATTTAGCGAAACGTCGCACCGCCCCGCTCGGCTGCGAAGCAGTCGTAACCCGGCTGATGCGGCTTATCTGCTGCACCACGTTGACTGGTTTTTGGGGCTGCTTCGCAACCCAACGGGGATAAATCCCCTCGCCACAGAAGCTTCGTCTGTTTTCATCACTCTTGCCGAAATTATCGCAGTTTGCGATTAGCCAAGTCCGTGGTTAACTCGTCCATAGCAAAATGAGATGAGTAAAAAGATGAGTCCGCTGATCGAACAAGTCGCCGCCCATTGGGAGTTTGTGTCGCCCCTGCTGCGTAAGCCCAGGAGCGAAGAGGATTACGACCGGTTGGCTGCAGCGCTCGATGAATTGTTGGAGTTGGTTGGCGAAGAAGAAGCCCATCCGCTGATGAGCCTGGTGGACATCATCGGTGAATGGATCGAGGCCTGGGATCATCAACACCGGCCGATGCCCAAGGCTACTGGCGTTGAGGCGCTTCGTTATCTGATGCGTGAACACGGTTTGAGCCAGAGCGATTTGCCGGGCATAGGCACCCAGTCGGTGGTGTCGGAGATATTGAGCGGCAAGCGCCAGCTCAATTTAAGGCAGATCCGCTGGCTGGCGGAGCGCTTCGGCGTATCGGTTGAGACCTTTATTTGATGGCTTGGCGTACTGTGGCGAGGGAGCTTGCTCCCGCTCGGCTGCGAAGCAGTCGTCGCTTTTGAGGTTTTGGGGCCGCTGCGCAGCCCAGCGGGAGCAAGCTCCCTCGCCACAGGGGGATGCGTTATGTCGACTGGCGTGGTTCGACACTGTCCAGTGCGCTGTTCGCCAATAAGCTGCTCAGCTCGATCAATTGCTGAATACCCATGGCAACGTGCCGCCTGGAACCTTTCAGGTCGAATGCCAGGTCACTGATCATGGCGTTGGCCGAGGCTAGGTTTTCGCTGAGGTTGGCGAGCAGGGTTTCGGTGTCGACGCCATTGACGACGGTGAACAGTTGGCTGGGATCAGCCTCGGGTTTGCTGGGTTTTGGGTTGAGGTAGTAGTCGAGGACGCGGTCGGCCGTTTCGTCGAATTCTTTTGAGTTTGGGTGGGCTGGATCGGTATCAGGCGGGTTGGGGGTTGCTTTGAACATGGCGAATCTCCGTGATTGGTTGAGCCGCCACGACCTATCGCTAAACAAGTAAAGGTGGCGGCTGTACGCAGGTTAGCGATCCGGGTCACAGAAACCCCGGGTAGACCAGAAGGTCTCCCACGCACAGCCACCATTAAGCAAATTGCAGATGTAAAAGACTGCAATCGAGACTGGGCATTGTTGCGTCTGTGTTGAGTCGGATCGCTAAACCCGATCGCTGATTTTCAGCGACGGGGAAACGATAGAGCCCGACCCCAAGGCGCACAAGCCGGCGGATTCTGGCGTAGTTGTAGGCAATGGCGCAAGGCGGCGTAGCCTGGTCCTGAGTGGTCCTACATCGAAATAAACGCGGTGACTGCAGTGCTCTTGTGGCGAGGGGATTTAGCGAAACGTCGCACCGCCCCGCTCGGCTGCGAAGCAGTCGTAATCCGGCTGACGCGGTTTATCTGTTGCACCGCGCTGCCTGGTTCTTGGGGCTGCTGCGCAGCCCTGCGGGGATAAATCCCCTCGCCACAGGGTTATGTGTTTGGCGGGAAGGTTACGACGAACAGCTGATCTCCAGGTGCTTGCCCCATTCCGGCGGACGTTGCGCGTAGCTGTCCATGCCCGGTTGTTCTTCGAACGGCTTGCTCAGCACTGTGTGCAGGCGGCGGACTTCTTCGTAGTCGCCTGATTCGGCGGCGTCGATGGCTTTCTGCGCGAGGTAGTTACGCAGCACATACAGTGGGTTGACGGCATGCATGCGGGCTCGGCGCAGGTCCTGATCGACAACGCCTTCGCGGTTGACGCGGGCAATATACAGCTCGCCCCAGGCATCGAAACCCTTGAGGTCGACGAAGTCGTCGCGCAGGTTGGCAATGGCCAGTTCGGGTGATCGATCGCCCAGCCGACGGAAGAACAGGCTGTAGTCGACGCCGCTGTTCTGCATCAGTTGCAGCAGGCGCTCCACCAGTTTCTGGTCATCTTCTTCGGCAAGGGTCAGGCCGAGGCGGCGGCGCATCAGGTCCAGGTAGTGGGCCTGGAACAGTGGCAAGTACAGGCCGAGGGTTTCGCGCAGGGCTTCGACGCTGATGAACGGCGTCAGGGCCTGGGCCAGGGCGCTGAGATTCCACTGACCGATGGGCACTTGGTTGCTGAATGAATAGCGGCCCTGGTCATCGGAGTGGTTGCAGATGAAATTGGCGTCGAAGTCGTCGAGGAAGGCGAACGGCCCGAAGTCGAAGGTGATGCCCAGGATCGACATGTTGTCGGTGTTCATCACGCCGTGGCAGAAACCGTAGGCCTGCCATTTGGCAATCAGCTCGGCGTTGCGCTCGACGATCTCGCGGAACATCGCCAGGTACGGCTCCGGCTGCTCGCGGCACTCGGCAAAATGCAGGTTCAACACGTGCTCGGCGAGGGCCGCGTGCAGCTCGGGCTTCTTGGTGTAGTAGAAATATTCGAAATGGCCGAAGCGCACGTGGCTGGGTGCCAGGCGCAGCACCATGGCGGCGCGCTCCTGTTTTTCGCGCCACACCGGGGTGTCCGAACCGATCACGCACAAGGCGCGGGTGGTGGGGATGCCCAGGGCGTGCAGGGCTTCGGAGGCGAGGAATTCGCGGATCGAGGAACGCAGCACTGCCCGTCCATCGCCCATCCGGGAGAACGGCGTCTGGCCGGCACCCTTGAGGTGCAGGTCCCAATGCTCGCCGGCCTCGTTGTACACCTCGCCCAGCAGCAACCCACGGCCATCGCCCAATTGCGGGTTGTAGTGACCGAACTGATGCCCCGAATACACCATCGCCCGGGGCTCGGTTTCGGCCCAGAGCTTATGGCCGCCGAAGATCTCGGCAAACAGCGGAGCCTCGGCTTCGGCCGGATCCAGGTCCAGTAACGCCATGGCGGCCGGGCTGGCGACCACCAGTCGCGGATTGTCGATGGGCTCGGGCAGCACGTGGGTCGATAACCCGTCGCCCAGGCGGGCGAAACGGTTATCGAAGGTCAACGTTTCCAGCGTTTTCATGGCCGTCTCCGGCGCGAGGCCTTCAGGCAGCGCGCATCAGTCGAGTGTTTCTTGCGGCGGCTCGGGTACCGGCTTGATGCTGGCAACAGCCGAAGGCACGGGTGCGATGGTCTTTTTGTCGGGCTCGGCAGGCACCAGTTTGTATTCCTGGCCTTGCATGTTCTTCAGATAGATTTCCATCTGCCGGAAGGAGATGTTGATGTGCTCCTTCTTGAACTCTCGGTTGATGAAGCGGTTGATCTCGTCCAGTACCGGGTTGCGGTCACCGAGGTCGCGCACGTGCATGCGTAGCTCATGGTCCAGGGTGCTTTCACCGAAGTTCAGGAAGTACACGATCGGTTCCGGCTCCTTCAGTACCCGTGGGTTTTCACGGGCGGCCTTGAGCAGCAGTTCGCGCACCCGATCCAGGTCCGAGCCGTAGTCCACGCCCAGTTTCAGGGTCACCCGGGTCACGGTGTCGGTCAACGACCAGTTGATCAGTTGCCCGGTGATGAAGGTCTTGTTCGGGACGATGATGTCCTTGCGGTCGAAGTCGGTGATGGTGGTCGCGCGGATGCGGATCTTGCTGACGGTGCCCGACAGGTTGCCGATGGTGATGGTGTCGCCGATGCGCACCGGACGCTCGAACAGGATCATGATCCCGGAGATGAAGTTGGCGAAGATCTCCTGCATGCCGAAACCCAGGCCCACCGACAGTGCGGCCACCAGCCATTGCAGTTTGTCCCAGCTCACGCCCAGGGTGGACAGCGTGGTGACGAAGCCGACACCGGCGATCACATAGGACAGCAGCGTGGTGGTGGCATAGGCACTGCCCTGGGCCAGGTTCAGTTTCGACAGTACGAACACTTCCAACAGGCCCGGCAGGTTGCGTGCCAGGGCGAAGGTGATGCCGATGATGATCAACGCGCCGAGCATGTCGCCGATACTGATCGGCACCATGCTCATGTTGACGCCGGTGCCGCTGGTGTATTCGTAGAGGGTGATGTTGTCCAGGTACGAGAACACGCTGATCAGGTCCGACCAGACCCAGTACAACGCGGCGATGAAGCCGCCGAGCAAGGCCAGGCGGATCAGGCGCAGGGACTGCTCGTTGACCTTCTCGATGTCCAGGGTCGGCTCCTCGACCACCGCTTCGCCGTCGCCGGCTTCCTTGGCGGCCTGGCGCTTGGCCAAGGCACGCTGGTAGGCCAGGCGCCGCGCCGCCACCGACAGGCCGCGCACGAAGGTCGCCTCGATCACCAGCCAGAACATCAGCAGGTACAGGGTATTGATCAACCGGTCGCTGAGCTTCAGTGCGGTGTAGTAGTAGCCGAAGCACACCGCCACGAACAGCGCGATCGGCAGCGCGGTGAACAGCACCCCGACGGCCTTGCGGAACAGCGAGGTGTTCTTGTGTGTCGGGCTGCTCAGCAACAGGCGGCTGAGCAACCACGCCATCAGCGCGTAGCAGGTCAGTACCACCGGCATGCCGAGCACGTCATCGGCCAGGGTCGAGGGCTGCAACTCGGCCACGGCCACCACGGCCACCAACGCCAGCACCACCAGCCCAAGCCGGCGGATCCAGCCCTGGAGGAATTCGACCTGGGGTTTCTCCCAGCGGAAATGCAATTCGGCCACGCCGCCCGGGGCCAACACCCGATAGGCGGTGTAGAACACCAGCCAGGCCTGGCCGATCTGCAGCAGCGCCGCGCCGAGGTTGGCGTTCTGGCCGCGGGCGTCGATCTGCAAGGCATAGCCGCAGAGGGTCAGCGCCAGGGCCACCGGCATTGCCAGGAGGATATTGATCAGGATCGCCTGGGGCGTGTGCCACTGGCTGTCGCGCTTGAAGTGACCAACGTCCTGGTGAACCTTGTTCAAGCGCGCATAAAGATTCTTGCGCCGCCACAGCAGTGCCCCAATCAGCAGCGCCAGGGGCAGGAACAGCAGCGGACGCTGGGTCAGGCCATCGGCCAGCTCACTGAGGCTCGAAGCCCAGGGCAGCGAATCGATCTGTTTTTCCAGGCGCATCGGCACGCCGCGCATCCATTCGAAATCCAGCGGCTTGTTGCTGGGAATCCAGAACATCTGCTCTTCAAGCGTCGCCCGCAGGTTCTGGGCGGTGCTGAGCAGTTGCTTCTGGTTGAGCTGCAGGGTGATGGATTCGTTGAGCACTGCGCTCAATTCGCGGTTCAGCCGTTCCAGCAGGTCGACGCGGGTCAGTGCCAGTTCCAGCAAGGTCTTGCGCAGTTGCGGCGTGGCCTGTTCCGATGGCTGGGAGGCCAGCAGGTTGTCGACATAGGCACTGGGATTGTTCAGCAGCTCACGTTGTTGGCTGACTTCGAACTGGTACAGGCGGATGTCGGCGATCTGGTCGGCCAGGTTCTGGTCCAGCTTGAGGCGCGGCAGGGTCTGGCGCTGCTTGTAGAGGATCTTGGAGAGCAGCAGGCTGCCCTTGAGCACGCTGATCTGCTCGTCCAGGGCGGCGTCGGTCTGGGTGACGCTGTCCAGCAGTTGCTTGGTCTGCAAGTTCTGCTGGGTCACCTCGTTGAGGCGGTCGGTGCTTTTGAGCAGGTAGTCGGAGAGCTTCAGGTTGGCCGCGCTTTCGGTCGCCAGCAAGCTGCTGCCACCGGCCTTCTGGGCTTCGATGGATTGCTGGGTCACCGTCTCCTGGGACTGGGCCAGGCGCTTCTGGTTGATCAGGTTCTGCAGGTCCTGGATTTCCTGCTCCGTGCGGGCGATTTTTTCCATCAGCAAATCGTGTTGACCGTTGCCCAGATCCTGCAGTTGGCTGTTGCCGGCCAGCTCCTGGCGGCGTAGCGGAATCAGCGCGTTGAGCGCCGCCAACTCGGCGTTGAGCTGGTCGCGTTGCTCGGCGCTCAGGGTTTTGCCGGCGTCTCGACCGGCCTTGAGGATGGTGTTGATTTGCTGGATGCGGGTCTGGCTGCTGGAGATTTCCGCCTGGGCACGCTCGGGACGGGTCTGGGCGGTGATGATCAGGCTGTTGGCGTCGGCCAGGGCTTTTTGCAGATCACCCTGCTGGGTGGAGCGATCCGAGAGCATTTGCTCAAGCTGGGGAATCGGCAGGTTGGCATAGCGTTGCGCCACCGGCACCACCGTGGTGCCCTTGAGCCGCGCCAGTTCGCGCTGGTTCTCGATGTTCTGCTTGGGCGCGGTGGCCAGTTGCTGTTTGAGCGCCTGCAACTTCTGTTCGTAGTCGGCCTTGTTGCTGAGCTGGGTCAGCGTGTTCTGCAAGACGGCCTGCAGGGCTTTCTGGTCGGCTTCCGGCAGTTTGCGGTCGGCGATCTTGTCCAGGCTGGCCTGCACCGAAGCACTGGAGGGAAGATCAGCGGCTTGCAGTGTGCAGACGGAGAGACTCAAGCCCAGCAGGGCGATGGCGAAAAAGGAGCGCAGGGTAGGCATAGAGACCGGTCGAGCAAGTGAGAGTGGGAGCAGTTTAGAGGAACAAGCCGGGACCCGGGCGACTTCCTTCGGGGAATCTGACGCCCACTTTGCCGATCTTGTTCCCGTCCATGGCCGCGACGGTCCACAGGGTGTTGTTCCAATCCACCTGGTCGCCGACCACCGGCGCGCCGCCGACTTTCTGGGCAATGAAGCGCCCCAGGGACATGTCCGGATCGATGCCATCCAGTTGCAATCCGTACAGGGCGGCAACCGCGGCCAACTGGGCGTCTCCTTCGAGTACGAAGTCGCCGAAAAAGCGCAAATCAAGGCCCCGTTGCGGCGCTTGGCTGAACAGTTTTCCAAGGGCCGGCAAATCATGTTCATGGCCGATAACACAGAGCAAATCATCGACTTCCAACACCGTACTACCCGACGGATGGAGCAGTTGTTGGCCGCGAAACAGTGCGGCGATGCGCGTGCCTTCGGGCATTTTCAGGTCCCGCAGGGGCGAGCCGATGCACCATTTTTCCGCGCCCAGGCGATAGATGAACAGCTCCCATTCGCTGGTGACGTGCACTTCCAGCGCCGCCCGGGAAATCGGCAGCGGCTCGGGCGGGACGGTCACGTGCAGCAACTTGGCGACCCACGGCAGGCTCGTGCCCTGCACCAGCAGCGAGACCAGCACGATGAAGAACGCCAGGTTGAAATAGAGTTGGGCGTGGGGCAGGCCGGCCATCAGCGGGAACACGGCGAGAATGATCGGCACCGCGCCGCGCAGGCCGACCCAGGAAATAAAGGCTTTTTCGCGACCATGGAACGCCTTGAATGGCAGCAGGCCCACCATGACCGACAGCGGGCGCGCGAACAGGATCATCCACAGCGCCAGGCCCAGGGCCGGCAGGGCAATGGGCAGCAGGTCGTGGGGCGTGACCAGCAGCCCCAGCACCAGGAACATGCCGATCTGCGCCAGCCAGGCCATGCCATCGAGCATGTGCAGGATGCCGTGGCGGCTGCGTACCGGACGGTTGCCCAGCACCAGGCCACACAGGTACACCGCCAGGAAACCACTGCCGTGCAGGGCGTTGGTCAGGGCGAACACGGCCAGGCCGCCGCTGATGACCAGGATCGGGTAGAGGCCGTTGGCCAGGTTGATGCGATTGACCAGTTGCAGCATCAGCCAGCCACCGCCCAGGCCAAGCACCGAGCCAATGCCGAACTCGCGCACCAGATGTCCCAGCAGGCTCCAGTGCAGGCCGGTTTCGCCACTGGCGAGCATGCCGATCAGGGTGACGGTGAGGAACACCGCCATGGGGTCGTTACTGCCGGACTCGATCTCGAGGGTGGCGCTGACCCGCTCGTTCAGGCCCTTGCCGCCCAGTAGTGAAAACACTGCCGCCGCATCCGTCGAGCCGACGATGGCGCCGATCAGCAGGCCCTGGATCAGGTTCAGGTTGAACAGCCACGCCGCCGCCAGGCCGGTCAGTCCAGTGGTGATCAATACCCCGACCGTGGCCAGCGACAACGCCGGCCACAGCGCCACGCGAAAGCTCGACACCCGCGTGCGCAAGCCGCCGTCGAGCAGAATGACAGCCAATGCGAGATTGCCGACCAGGTAGGCCGTGGCGTAGTTATCGAAAAGAATACCGGCGCCATCGACACCGGCCACCATGCCCACGGCCAGGATGATCACCAGGATCGGGATACCCAGGCGGGACGAAAGAGAACTCACCAGGATGCTCGCACCTACCAGCAACGCGCCGATCAAGAACAGGCTGTTGATGGTCGTCGCAGTCAAAGGCGTTACTCCGGGAAAACTGAAGGGCGGGCACAGACTGACCATGCAGTCTGCGTGCCAGCGATTCTAACCTGTTGAAATGTGATGCTGTCAAAAAAGGTTGGGGGATCGGGTTCTGGGCGCAGCCCTTGTGGCGAGGGAGCAAGCTCCCTCGCCACAACAGCATTGATCGCTCATGGATTGTGAGCGATCAATGGGTTTGCGGTTAAAGGCTGAACCGTCCAACCATGCTGTTCAGGTCCACGGCCAGGCGCGACAGTTCGGCACTGGCGGCGCTGGTCTGGTTGGCGCCGGTGGCCGATTGCACCGACAGGTCGCGGATGTTCACCAGGTTGCGGTCCACTTCGCGGGCCACTTGGGCCTGCTCCTCGGCGGCGCTGGCAATCACCAGGTTGCGTTCGTTGATCTCGACGATGGCGGTGTTGATGGTGTCCAGGGACATGCCGGCGCCGCGAGCGATGTTCAGCGTCGACTCGGCGCGTTCGGTGCTGTTGCGCATCGAATCCACGGCCTGTTCGGTGCCGTTCTGGATACTGCCGATCATGCGTTCGATCTCGCTGGTCGACTGCTGCGTGCGGTGAGCCAGGGCGCGGACTTCGTCGGCGACCACGGCAAAACCACGACCGGCCTCACCGGCACGGGCCGCTTCGATAGCGGCGTTCAGCGCCAACAGGTTGGTCTGGTCGGCCAGGCCACGGATCACGTCCAGCACCTTGCCGATATCGCGGGACTCATTGGCCAGGTTGCCAATCAGCGTGGCAGTGCTTTGCACGTCGGCGCTCATGCGTTCGATGGCGCTGACGGTTTCCTGCACCAGGTCACGGCCATCACCGGCGGAAGTCGTGGCGTCTTTCGATGCTTCGGAGGTGCTGACCGCATTGCGCGCCACTTCTTCCACGGCACTGGTCATTTCGTTGACTGCCGTGGCGGCCTGTTCGATTTCGTTGTTCTGCTGGGTCAGGCCACGGGCGCTTTCGTCAGTGACGGCGTTGAGCTCTTCGGCCGCCGATGCAAGTTGTGTGGCCGAGCCAGAAATCCGCTGCAGGGTGTCGCGCAGTTTCTCCTGCATGGTCGCCATCGCTTTGAGCAGGCGACCGGCTTCATCGGTGCCATCGACGGTGATTGGCCGGGTCAGGTTGCCCTTGGCGATTTCCTCGGCGGCGTCCAGGGCATTGGCAATCGGCTTGGTAATGCTATTGGTCAGCAGCCAGGCGAACAGCAGGGTCAGGCCGGTGGCGATGACCAGCAGCGTGACGACCAGCATGAAGGCTTTTGAATATTGCTGCTCAGCGCTCTGGTTGAAAGCCTCGGCCTGGTGGTTATTGATTTCCAGCAGGCGGCCCAGGATTGCGTTGATGGCTTCGGAGTTGCTCAGCAGTTCGGTGTTGAGCAATACCCGCAGTTCCTCGATCTGATTATTGCGCGACAGGGTTTTCATCCGCTCTTCGAGCTGACGGTACTGACCCAGCAGTTGCACATACTGATCGTAGGCGGCCCGTTCTTCCGGGGCGCTGATGAGTTTTTCGTAGGCCGTCTGGGCGGCGCGGATCTGTTGGTTGCGTTGCTCGAACAGATCGTAGGTTTTCTGCTGGATGTCCGGTTCGCGGTTGGTCAGCAAGCGATAGGACAGCACCCGCAGACGCAGGGTGAGCTGGGTGAACTCATCCAGGGCCTTGATGCTGGGCACGCTGTTGCGGGCGATGCTTTCGCCAGAGGTGCGGATGTTGCTCATCTGGGCCAGGGCAAACACCCCGAGGGCCAGCATCAGGGCGCCTATCAGGGCAAACCCCAGGAACGCCCGCGGCGCGATGTTCATATTACGTAGAGACATGGGAAGTACCGGAAGAAGACGCGTCCGTGCGGGGCTGTGACTGCTGTTCCCTGACTTATCGGTCATACGACTGAAGTCTTGAGGCCGACGCGTGCTTTTGTCGCAGGGCAACACCTACCGTGCGACGAAGGGTAGGAACCAGATTCCCGAATCGCAGTCTCTACAGCTCGCGAGCGAAGCACCGCCGCCGTGTAACCGTGGCATCGGCGGTGACTTTTCTTTATCGTACGCGCCCCTTGAAAATGCCTGGAAATCAATATGTTGGAAACATCCCTCAGCCAGCTGGAGCAACTGGTCAACGACCTGGTGCAACAGAACCGTCACCTCACCGGCCTGAACGAAACCCTGAGCGCGGAACTTGCCAGGGCCAAGGATGAAAACGAGAGCCTGCAACTGAGCCTGATGGAACAGGAAGAACTGCACGGCGCTACCGCTGCCCGCATCCAGGCGTTGATCGAGCGCGCCAGCGCCGGTCCTGTCAGCGCATGAAGCACGGCGCCGATGGGGTGACAGTCATCTCGATCCTGGGAGAAGACTATTCAATCAAGGCCCCGGCCGGGCAGGAGCAGGCCCTGCTGGACGCCGCTGCCATGCTCAAGGCCGCCCTGGCCGATACCAAGAGGAAATACCCGACGCTGATCGGTGAACGCCTGCTGGTACTGGCGGCGATGAACCTGTGTTCGCAACAGATGGAAATGCAAAAGGCTCATCAAGCGGAACTCGACCGTTACCAAGAGCAAGTCAGCGCCACGGTCGAGGTGATTGCCAAGACTATTCAGCAGGCCTGAACCTGCGACGGGCTTGTGCAGCAGTGTTGTCTGCACCTGAGTCATCGCGAGCAGGCTCGCTCCCACATAGGGGCTAAGTGGACATAAAATCTGTGTTCACCCCGTTCCACTGTGGGAGCGAGCCTGCTCGCGATCGGTTTTCAGCCCCGCACAAGAGCAGGCTCAGAACCACTCATCCCGCATCCCCAGGCACGTATCATCCCGCGTCTCGAGCAGCTCCAGCTCATGGTGACACCCCGGCACTTCCCAGGTCAGGAAGTACCGCGCCGCTTGCAGCTTGCCCTTATAGAAGTCGCTGTCCGCCTCGTTCCCCTTGGCCAAACCTTCCTCGGCCCGAATCGCCTGTTCCAGCCAGCGCCAGCCAATCACCATGTGACCAAACACCTTGAGGTACAGCGCCGAGTTGGCGAGACTGCTGTTGACCTTGCCTTGGGCCAGGTCCGTCAGCAGGCCGAGGGTAACCGTTTGCAGGCGTGCTACCAGCGCTTCCAGTGGTTGGCGCAATGGCGTCAGTGATGCGTGGGCCTGGGCGCGCTCAGTGGTGTCGGCCACCAGCCGGATCAATTGCTTGAGGCCAGCGCCGCCGTTCTGCGCCAGCTTGCGCCCCAGCAGGTCCAGGGACTGGATGCCGTGGGTGCCTTCATGGATCGGGTTCAGGCGGTTGTCGCGGTAATACTGCTCCACCGGGTATTCGCGGGTGTAGCCGTGGCCGCCAAGAATCTGAATCGCCAGCTCGTTGGCCTTCAGGCAGAACTCCGAGGGCCAGGATTTGACGATAGGGGTCAGCAAATCCAGCAGCTCATGGGCGCGCCGGCGCTCGGCTTCGCTTTCCAGGGTGGTGGTGTCGTCGAACAGCCGCGCGGCGTACAGGCCCAGGTCAAATGAACCTTCAACGTAGGCCTTCTGGGTCAGCAGCATGCGGCGTACGTCGGCGTGCTGGATGATCGCCACCGGCGGCGTAGTCGGGTCCTTGCTGTCGGGTACCCGGCCCTGCGGGCGCTCGCGGGCGTATTCAAGTGAATACAGGTAGCCGGCGTAACCCAGCATCACCGCGCCCATGCCGACGCCGATCCGTGCCTCGTTCATCATCTGGAACATGTAGCTCAGGCCGTGGTGCGGTTTGCCTACGAGGTAACCGACACATTCGCCGTTGTCGCCGAAGTTCAGCGCGGTAGAGGTGGTGCCACGCCAGCCCATTTTGTGGAACAGCCCCGCCAGCAGCACATCGTTGCGCGGGCCGAGGCTGCCGTCGTCGTTGACCAGGAACTTGGGCACGATAAACAGCGAAATGCCTTTCACGCCAGGCGGTGCATCCGGCAGTTTCGCCAGCACCATGTGCACGATGTTTTCCGATAGCGGATGATCGCCGCCGGAGATGAAGATCTTGTTGCCCTTGAGTCGGTAGGTGCCGTCGGACGCCGGCTCCGCGCGTGTACGAATATCCGACAGCGAAGAACCTGCATGTGGCTCGGTCAGGGCCATGGTGCCGAAGAAGCGGCCGTCGATCATCGGTTGCAGGAAGCGTTGCTTTTGCTCCTCGCTGCCGAAGCTCTCGATCAGATTCGCCGCGCCCATGGTCAGGAACGGGTAAGAGGTCGAAGCGGCGTTGGCCGATTGGAAATGCGCGAAGCAGGCCTGGGACAACAACGTCGGCAGTTGCATACCGCCAGCCTCGAAGCTGCGTGCGGCATTGAGAAAGCCAGCCTCGAGGAAGGCATCCACCGCCGGTTTCACCTCGGGAATCAGAATCGCCTCGCCGTTCTCGTAGCGCGGTTCGTTTTCATCGTTCTTGCGGTTGTGGGGCGCGAAAAATTTCTCGGCGATGCTGCGGGCCGTAGCGAGGGCTGCGTCGAAGGTTTCGCGATTGTGCTCGGCAAACCGCTCGCGCTGGGTCAGGCCCTCGGCATCGAGGACTTCATACAGCTCGAAAGCCAGATTGCGGGAACTGAGCAACGTCTCGGACATGGCGGCCTACCTTTTTTTGGAATGGGCCGAGTCTAGGCGTGGGAATAGAGGCTGAACAGGATGATTGATGGCAGTGATGCAGAGGTTAGGGCGACACTAATCCAATGTGGGAGATTCTATGTTGCAGGGGAACCCTGCAACCGTGAATTTGGTTGGTATTCGCTCTGATTTTTCATCAGGGCGAATGCTACCCGACACAACTTGCGGGCGAGGATAACCAAGGCCTGAGTTCTGGCCAGGCCTCGTGCCAAGAAGGCCTCATAGTAAGGTTTCCAGGCAGGAGACCGACAGGCCGCCATCGCGGCGTTGTGCGCCAGGCGTCGTAGCTCCCCGTCCCCTTTTTTGCTCAAGTGACGAGGACTGTGCTTCTTCCCTGAATCTTTTGGACGCAAATCCATCCCCAAGAAAGCAATGAATGCATCGCCACTGACAAAGTGACCGCGCATGAATGCGGTCGCCAAGCCAGTGGCCGTCAGTTCACCAATCCCTTCGATGGCTTTGCAGCGGTTGATGTTTTCAGTGATCCCTGCCGCTTGGCTGGCCTCACGCATTAGTTTCTGAATGGCCTGATCGGACTCTTTGAAGACCTCCAACTGCCGGGCCAAGATGTCCTTCAGACACGGTTCGTTCGAAAAACTCAGCACGATACTGACGCGGGCCTTGATGAGTGCCGCACGTTTTCTAAGCAGGTTTTTTAACACTTTGTAGGCTTCTGGAGGTGGGCTCCAGATACGCAGCCTTGCTTGCTCGTTCGTTAGATACCGAGCCAGCAAACGCGCATCACAAGGATCAGTTTTAGCCCGCAGCCCAATACTTTCACGGTAATGGGCCACCCGATAAGGATCCACAACGTAAACATGAAACCCCATTCCATGGGCCAGCTCAGCTGTGTCCAGGTGATAAAAGCTGGTGGCTTCCAGCGCAATCGAGCTTTGGGCTGGTAGCGTTTTGAGCCACCGGCCAAGAGCTTCGCGGTGGTTGGCGATGGCTTGAGTGATTTTCAGGTCTTCGCGGTAAACGACGATTTCGGCCTTCGCTACATCGATACCAATAACCGTTGGTGAGTTAAGGATTGTCATGACGAATCCTCGGAGCTAGGGTTTAGGTGCTTGTCGGGGTCTACCTTTGCGCTGGCTTGCCTCTATCGTCGGTTTTACCGATGAATTCCTTATCGGCGCTTTAGGTAGAAAGGGCGGAACGAGAAGTCTCCCACGGTCCGTACTGGCTAGAGTCGGAATCGAGCTTTTAGTCCCGCCCACCCCTTCAAGTCTAAACATACAAGCGAGTTTTGTGGGAGCAAGGCTTGCCCGCGATGAAAGCGCCGCGGTCTCTTGAGGACCGCAGCGCCTGGGTCGCGAGCAAGCTTTGCTCCCACTAAGCTCGCACACAGGGTTTCTATGACCAGGCACCCATTGCAGGTGCCTGGTCTACAACGGTTTAGCCAATGGTCATCAGGCTGGCGTTACCACCTGCGGCAGCCGTGTTCACGCTCAACGCCCGCTCGATGACCAAACGCTCCAACGCAATGTTGGTCTCGCCCTGGGACAAACCGTGCACCCCGACGATAGCACCGGCCCGCTTGGCCACCTGCTGGCAAACGCCGCGCAGTTGGTCCGAATCGCCATGATGCAGCACGGCGTCGAACAGCACGTCGTCCTTGGTCCAGTCGGCAACCCGTTGGATGCGTGCCTGAATCTCCTTCGGCAAGCGTGCGAACAAAGCCTTGCTGGTGTCGGTTTCCGGCCACACGGCCGAGCCGCCCACAGCCAGTACCGCCGCCAGTTGCGTCAGCAGATCGCCTTCCACGTCCGCCAGGCACAACACGTGCTCGCGCGGCAGGATGGCGTAGCTGTTGCGTTCGCCGGTCGGGCCGGTCAGCTGGCGGGTAATACCGCTTTGCGACTGGGCGGCGAACTGCACGCACAGGGCGCTCAGCTCGGCGAGTTTCTGGCTGTCGGCCCAGGCTTGCAGGGCGGTCAGCGGTTTGCTCAGGGCTTCACGTAAACGCAGGTCTGGCGCAGTGAGGGCATCGCCACGCACGAAGGATTGCTGGATTGCATCGGTAGGACGGGTCGACAGCAGGCGGTACAAGTACAGCGGACCGCCGGCCTTGGGACCGGTGCCCGACAGGCCTTCGCCACCGAACGGCTGCACGCCGACCACGGCCCCGACAATGTTGCGGTTCACGTAGACGTTGCCGGCATGGACGTTATCGACCACTTTGGCGATGGTCTCGTCGATACGGGTGTGCACGCCGAGGGTCAGGCCATAACCGGAAGCGTTGATCTGGCTGATCAACTGATCCAGCTCCTTGCGCTTGTAGCGCACTACGTGCAGCACCGGTCCGAAGATCTCCCGTTGCAGCTCGTCGAAGCTTTCCAGTTCGATCAGGGTCGGCATCACAAAGGTGCCGCGCTTGCACTCGTCACTGTCGGCGATTGCCATCTGGTACACGGTGCGACCTTTATCGCGCATGGCCTGGATGTGTTTCTCGATGCCGGCCTTGGCTTCGGCGTCGATCACCGGGCCGATGTCTACCGACAGGCGTTCAGGATTGCCGAGGCGCGATTCGGCCATGGCGCCCTTGAGCATTTCGATGACACGGTCGGCGGAATCTTCCTGCAAGCACAGCACCCGCAGGGCCGAGCAACGCTGGCCGGCGCTGTCGAAGGCCGAAGACACTACGTCGATGACCACTTGTTCGGTCAGCGCCGAGGAGTCGACGATCATGGCGTTCTGGCCACCGGTTTCGGCGATCAGTGGGATCGGACGGCCCTGGTTGTCCAGGCGACCGGCGATGTTGCGTTGCAGCAGGCGCGCGACCTCGGTGGAGCCGGTGAACATCACGCCTTTGACCCGCTCGTCACCCACCAGACGGGCGCCGACGGTTTCGCCACGGCCCGGCAGCAGTTGCAGCACGCCTTCCGGAATGCCGGCTTCGAGCATCAGGCGCACCGCTTGGGCCGCCACCAATGGCGTCTGCTCGGCGGGCTTGGCCAGTACCGGGTTGCCGGCGGCCAGGGCGGCGGCGACCTGGCCGCTGAAAATCGCCAGGGGGAAGTTCCACGGGCTGATGCAAACCACCGGACCCAAAGGACGGTGGGCGTCATTGGTGAAATCGTTGCGTGCCTGCACTGCGTAGTAGCGCAGGAAGTCCACGGCTTCACGTACTTCGGCGATGGCGTTGGCGAAGGTCTTGCCGGCTTCGCGGGCCAGCAGGCCCATCAGCGGCTGGATCTCGCCTTCCATCAGGTCGGCGGCGCGCTCGAGGATCGCGGCGCGTTCGGCTGGCGGCGTGGCCTGCCAGATAGGCGCGGCGTTGAGGGCGCACTGGATGGCATTGTCGACGTCGCTGATCGTGGCTTCCTGCACATGGCCGACCACGTCACGGTGATCGGACGGGTTCAGCACTGCTGCCGGTGCTTCTTCGCTGGCGGCGCAACCGAGCATCGGCACGGCTTTCCAGTCGTTATGGGCGGTCGCCAGCAGGGCGCAAGACAGCGACGCCAGGCGATGCTCGTTGGCCAGGTCGATGCCGCTGGAGTTGGCGCGCTCGCTGCCATACAGGTCGCGTGGCAGTGGGATGCGCGGATGCGGCAGGCCGAAGCCGCCTTCCAGGGTTGCCATCTGCTCGATGCTGGCCACTGGATCGGCCACCAGCTCCTGGATCGAAATGGACTGGTCGGCGATGCGATTGACGAACGAGGTGTTCGCGCCGTTTTCCAGCAAACGACGTACGAGGTACGCCAGCAGGGTTTCGTGAGTACCTACCGGAGCGTACACGCGGCACGGACGGTTCAGCTTACCTTCGGAGACCTTGCCTACAACCTGTTCGTACAGCGGTTCACCCATGCCGTGGAGGCACTGGAATTCGTACTGGCCCGGGTAATAGTTCTGACCGGCGATGTGATAAATCGCCGACAGGGTATGGGCGTTGTGCGTGGCGAACTGTGGGTAGATGACTTCCGGCACCGACAGCAACTTGCGGGCGCAAGCGATGTAGGACACGTCGGTGTACACCTTGCGGGTATAGACCGGATAGCCTTCCAGGCCTTCGACCTGGGCGCGCTTGATTTCGCTGTCCCAGTACGCGCCTTTCACCAGGCGGATCATCAGGCGATGACGGCTGCGGCGAGCCAGGTCGATGACGTAGTCGATCACATACGGGCAACGCTTCTGGTAAGCCTGGATCACGAAGCCGATGCCGTTCCAGCCGGTCAGTTGCGGCTCGAAGCACAGGCGTTCCAGCAGGTCCAGGGACAACTCGAGGCGGTCGGCTTCCTCGGCGTCGATGTTCAGGCCGATGTCGTATTGCTTGGCCAGCAAGGTCAGCGACAGCAGGCGCGGGTACAGCTCGTCCATGACGCGTTCGTACTGGGCGCGGCTGTAGCGCGGGTGCAATGCGGACAGTTTGATGGAAATGCCCGGGCCTTCATAAATCCCACGGCCATGGGACGCTTTGCCGATCGAGTGGATGGCTTGCTCGTACGAGGCCAGGTACTTCTGGGCGTCATGTTCGGTGAGCGCGGCTTCACCCAGCATGTCGTAGGAATAGCGGAAGCCCTTGGATTCGAACTTGCTGGCGTTGGCCAGGGCCTCGGCGATGGTTTCGCCGGTGACGAACTGTTCGCCCATCAGGCGCATGGCCATGTCGACGCCCTTGCGGATCATCGGCTCGCCGCTCTTGCCGATGATACGGCTCAGGGAGGAAGTCAGGCCGGCTTCGTTGTGGGTGGCGACCAGTTTGCCGGTCAGCAGCAGGCCCCAGGTGGCAGCGTTGACGAACAGCGATGGGCTGTTGCCCAAATGCGGTTGCCAGTTACCGGTACTGATCTTGTCGCGGATCAGTGCATCACGGGTGCCTTTGTCCGGGATACGCAGCAGCGCCTCGGCCAGGCACATCAGCGCCACGCCTTCCTGGGATGACAGGGAAAACTCCTGCAGCAGTCCCTGGACAATACCGGCACGGCCGCCGGCACTTTTCTGGTTGCGCAGCTTTTCAGCAATCGAGGCGGCCAGCTTGTTGGTGGCTTCGGCCATTTGCGCCGGCAGGCGGGCCTGCTCGATCAGCATCGGCACCACTTCCGGCTCGGGGCGACGGTAAGCGGCGGTGATGGAGGCACGCAGGACCGATTGCGGCAGGATGCTCTCGGCGAATTCGAGGAAGCATTGGTGAGCGTGGTCGACCTGTACATCGCCGGCATCATCGCTGTCGGCGCGGGGTGAACCGTTCAGCTCGGTCAGGGTTGCACCACCCTCGAGTTTTTCCAGGTAATTGAAAATTGCCTGCTTGATCAGCCAGTGTGGTGTGCGATCAATCGAGGTTGCGGCCGCCTTGAGGCGTTCGCGGGTCGGGTCATCGAGTTTGACCCCAAGGGTGGTGGTAGCCATATTTTTATCCTCATGTTTACCACGTATGGCGTGGCATCAGCTGGCGGCAAGATTAGCTGCGCGATGATTGAGGTGCAACCGGGTGCAACCCTTTTTTTCTTGAAATGACAGGCAGTTCATCTGGAAGCAAATTCTGCCCCGTCAATCCTGCACCGGCTTAGTGCTTTGGCTTCTAGCGGACCGCTATGGACTGCACTAAAAAGGAGCAAAAAGTACAGATTCTGCGATAAAACCGATCAGGTGCAACTTATTCGAGCGAAACAGGTTGCACCTTATTTCATTTGTTGAATAGCATTCGCGGCCAAGGTGCAACCGGCTTGAAAGTCGAGGGGCATCGGCTGATGGCTTTCCTGGGGAAACATCAGTCATAAATTCGCGGGACTGCAAATCGTCGCTACAACGTCCGCGTTGTCGACGCTTTCAACTGCCACCGCTACATAAAAACAAAGCCAGGGCGTAACTCATGAGTGTTAGTAATCCCACCTTGATCACTTTCGTGATCTACATCGCAGCCATGGTCCTGATCGGTCTGATGGCTTACCGCTCCACCAATAACCTTTCCGATTACATCCTGGGCGGTCGTAGCCTGGGCAGCGTGGTCACGGCATTGTCCGCCGGTGCTTCCGACATGAGCGGCTGGTTGTTGATGGGTTTGCCGGGTGCCATCTACATGTCTGGCCTGTCGGAAAGCTGGATCGCCATTGGCCTGATCGTCGGTGCCTACCTCAACTGGCTGTTCGTGGCAGGGCGCCTGCGGGTGCAGACCGAGCACAACGGTGACGCGCTGACGCTGCCAGACTATTTCTCCAGCCGTTTCGAGGACCACAGCGGCCTGCTGCGGATCATCTCCGCGGTGGTCATCCTGGTGTTCTTCACCATCTACTGCGCTTCCGGCATCGTCGCCGGCGCCCGTCTGTTCGAAAGCACTTTCGGTATGTCCTACGAGACCGCGCTGTGGGCCGGTGCCGCCGCGACCATCGCCTACACCTTCGTCGGTGGTTTCCTGGCCGTGAGCTGGACCGACACCGTACAAGCCACCCTGATGATCTTCGCGCTGATCCTCACGCCGATCATCGTGCTGCTGGCCACCGGTGGCGTGGACACCACGTTCCTGGCCATCGAAGCGAAAGATCCTTCGTCCTTCGACATGCTGAAAAACACCACCTTCATCGGCATCATTTCGCTGATGGGCTGGGGCCTGGGCTACTTCGGTCAACCGCACATCCTGGCGCGCTTCATGGCGGCTGATTCGGTCAAGTCCATCGCCAACGCCCGTCGTATCTCCATGACCTGGATGATCCTGTGCCTGGGCGGCACCGTGGCTGTCGGCTTCTTCGGTATCGCTTACTTCTCGGCGCACCCTGAAGTGGCCGGTCCGGTGACCGAAAACCATGAGCGCGTGTTCATCGAGCTGGCGAAACTGCTGTTCAACCCGTGGATCGCCGGTGTCCTGCTGTCGGCCATCCTGGCGGCGGTAATGAGCACCCTGAGCTGCCAGTTGCTGGTGTGCTCCAGTGCCCTGACCGAAGACTTCTACAAGACCTTCCTGCGCAAGAACGCTTCCCAGCTGGAACTGGTCTGGGTCGGCCGTGCCATGGTGTTGCTGGTGGCCTTGGTCGCCATCGCCCTGGCCGCCAACCCGGAAAACCGCGTACTGGGCCTGGTGAGCTACGCCTGGGCCGGTTTCGGTGCCGCGTTCGGCCCGGTTGTGCTGATCTCGGTGATCTGGAAGAACATGACCCGTAACGGCGCGCTGGCCGGCATCCTGGTCGGTGCGATCACCGTGATCGTCTGGAAGCATTTCGAGCTGCTGGGCCTGTACGAAATCATCCCGGGCTTCATCTTCGCCAGCCTGGCCATCTACGTTGTCAGCAAGATGGGCTCGCCTACCGCCGGTATGCTGCAGCGCTTCGAAGCGGCCGAGAAAGATTTCCGTCTGAATCAGTAAGACCTTCAGCGCGGCCTTGACGGCGCGCTTGAAGAACATGAAAACGGCCCGTCTCCAATGGAAACGGGCCGTTTTTTATGCGCGGAATTTATCGACCACGCCTGTTACCTGTGGGAGCGAGCCTGCTCGCGATGAGGTGTCACATTCAGCATCCAGGCAAGCTGGTACGCCGCTATCGCGAGCAGGCTCGCTCCCACGCTGGATCTTCAAAGGACGCGCATCACTTCACCTCGGTGTCAGGCTGGTTGAGAAAGATCAACACGCCCAAAATCGCCATATAGAACCTGAACGCGGCATCCTGGCCGTTCCAGACTTCTGATTGCCACATCAGGAACCACTCGCCGCCGACGACCATGAAACCGAAGAACCAGACGAAGAAACCCACCGTCAGACCGGCAACGGCCCACCCCTTGGCGCGGGCGAACACCGAGGCCTCGGCCCGGCGTGCCTGCCACAGTTTCAGTGTGCCGTAACCCAAAAGCCCTGCTGTCAGCGCTTCGCCGACGATGATCAGCCAATAGGCGCCATGCCACATCCAGGGCTGATCGATGGCCCGGTATCGGGCGGCATTGTCGGGGAAGGTGGTGTCCATGCTCAGCACGTGATGGACGAAATTGAAGTTGGAGCTGTAGTCCGTGATGTTGTTGAACACGGTCAGGAAGGCGAAGGCGGCGAGCGCCAGGATCATTGCGATTTTTGCGTAACGGATCGTCATCGGTGCTTCCTTTGCTTTTTGCGACGAAAGAACGTTAGCACGGCCAGTTGCAGTCCCGAGGCCCGTCACTTTGTAGGAAGTTGCTGATTGTTCGTGCGGCCATTTCAGTTTGCCGTCACGCAAGGAATGTCTGTCGGAAAATACAGCGCATGCCGCATGCCTTTATCTTCTTGGGTGTAAGGCAAATCTGTTTTTAATGAGGGTCGATCAGCTTTGCGTAGGGCTCATGCACAATCGCCCGCCTCCATTTTGCAGAGGCACATCGGATGTTCCCGCCTGCCAACCCACCGCTTTTCACGCTGACGCTCGACAGCGGACCGAATGACCTCAAGGTGCTTGAGTTCAAGGGCACGGAAGCCATCAGTCAGCCCTATCGTTTTGACCTGGAGCTGGTCAGTGAGCGGTCTGACCTGGCACTGGAAGAACTCCTGCATCGCCAGGCATTTCTGGGTTTCGATGGCGGGAAGGGTGGCATACACGGTCAGGTCTACAGCGTGGCCCAGGGGGATTCGGGCAAACGCCTGACCCGTTACCAGATCAGCCTGGTGCCTCGCCTGGCCTACTTGCGCCATCGCATCAACCAGCGGATTTTCCAGCACCTGAGCGTGCCCGATATCGTCGCCCGGGTGTTGAAGGAACACGGAATCCTGGCGGATGCCTGCCAGTTCACGCTTGGCGGGCAGTACCCCGAACGCGAATATTGTGTGCAGTATGGCGAAAGCGACCTGGCCTTCATCGAGCGAATTTGCGCCGAAGTTGGTATCCATTATCACTTCAGGCACCGCCCTGACGGCCATCTGCTGGTGTTCGGTGACGACCAGACGGTGTTTCCCCGCCTGCCCGAATCGACGCTGTACCTGCCGGACAGCGGCATGGTCGCCGACGAGTCGGCGATCAAGCGCCTGGCGGTGCGGCTCCAGACCTGCACCACTGCCGTAACGTTGCGCGATTACGACTTCCGCAAGCCCGGCTTGTTATTGGAAACCCATTTGGATAATCGGCAGCGTCCTGCCCTGGAAGACTATCGCTATCCCGGCGGATTCTCTGCCCGTGACGACGGCAAGCATCTGACCCGGCGCGCCCTTGAGCGTCATGGTGCCGACCAGCGCGTGGCAGAGGGCGGCAGCGATGAAAGCGCCTTCCTCAGCGGACATTTCATGTGCATGAAGGAGCATCCTCGTGAGCAGTTCAATGATCTCTGGCTCTTGACGCATGTCGACCATCATGGTCGTCAACCGCAGGTGCTGGAAGAAGTCGCCAGTGCCGGCCCGGATGAATTCCAGGGTTACAAAAATACCTTTCTCGCCACGCCATGGGACGTGTTCTTTCGGCCACCCCTGCATCACGAAAAGCCGCGGGCCCACGGTTATCAGTCGGCGGTGGTGACCGGGCCGGTCGACAGCGAGATCCATTGCGATGAGTTCGGGCGGGTCAAGGTGCAGTTGGTCTGGGATCGCGACGGTAAACATGACGAACATTCCAGCTGCTGGCTGCGTGTGGCCTCCGGTTGGGCCCACGATCACTATGGCGCGGTGATGATCCCCCGGGTTGGCATGGAAGTCCTGGTCGGGTTCATCGATGGCGACGTGGACAAGCCGATGGTGGTGGGTTGTCTGCCCAATGGCGCCAACCCGGTGCCGCTGGACTTGCCGGCGGACAAGACCCGCAGCCTGTTGCGCAGTCGGAGCAGCCCTGGCGGGGGAGGTTACAACGAACTGCGCATCGAGGATCGCAAGGGCGCCGAGGAGATCTACCTGCGGGCCCAGCGAAACTGGACCCAGCATGTGCTGCATGACCAGCGGGTGCAGGTCGATCATGAGCGCAGCATTGTCGTCACCGGTATGGCGCGACACGAGCTCAAGGCCGATGAACAGCGCCTTACCCATGGTCGGCGCCGGGCTGAAGTCCGGCAGGATGATCATCTGCTGGTGAGTGGCGAACGGCATATTCGTGTCACCAGCCAGGTGCTGAGTGCGAGCCAGCAGTTTCATGTCAGCGCCGGCCAACACGTAGTATTGGAAGCGGGTGCCAGTGTGACCCTCCAGGCCGGCGGCCATTGGATCAGCATCGGGGCCGGCGGGATCTCCAGCAGCGTGCCGATCGAGGTCGGTGGGGCGCCGATGGCGGTCATGAGCGCGGCATCCGGCACGCCAGGCAGTGCCGAGAAACGGGTCGCTGCGGCGCCTGCGCTTTCCCTCGCGCAAATCCTCAGTTTCCAGGGCTCGGCGCCGTTCTGCGAGGAGTGTGAACGTTGCAGAAGCGGCGTCTGCGTAGCGCCATCGGTCTTTCGCAAACCTGTCGATATCCAGGAGCGACCATGAGCTGCGGTCAATCTCCCCGCGCCTGGCTTGAGGACCATCCCTTGCAGGCCTGCGAGCAACTTTTCGCCATCTTCAGCAACGCCAGTAGCGCCGGGGTGTTGTCGGCCTGGAAGCGCTCGATGAGCTCGGAGGCGAGTCCGATCTGGGCCGACACGCCATACGCCGAGTGGGAATCGGTCATGCCCTATGTAGGGCTTGTCGGCGTGGACAACGGATTTCTTGATTGGATAGCCGCCACCGACTCGCTCGATTGGGGCTGGCTGGCGGTTTCGTGTGTGAACCAGCAGACCCTTGCCGAACATTTGCGGGGGCTCACGCAGGTGCTGTTGCCGGGTGGCAAGCCGGTCTTCCTGCGTTTTTGGGATGGGCGCTTTTTGCGGTCGATCCTGCAATCGACGGAGGTGGAGGCCGGGCAACTCTTGCCAGTCATCACGCGCTGCCTGATCAACGGGCAATCCCTTGAGATCATGGGAAATGCCCAGCGGGCGGCCCGGGCTTTTCCATGGTGGCAGGTACCCGTCGCGCTGTTGGAGACAATGGCCGAGGTCCCGACGGACTGTCTGTTGGATAACTTGCTCACTTGGCTGGGCGAAGAGCATCCGTATTTGTTCGAGCGCGTCGACGACAGCGTCCTGAGCAGCAAGATTGCCTACTTTCTTGAGCGATCGGAGTCGGTTGAAGCATCAAAGGCGCCATTGCTGGCGTATCTGGTGCGAGAGCTGGGCTGATTGTGGCCTGTCCGCCGGGCTGCGAACGCCTGACGTCCGACGCGCTTCGAGGTAAACTCGTCGCCCTTCGCAGGAGCCGCCATGAATTATCGCCACGCCTTCCACGCCGGCAATCACGCCGATGTGTTCAAACACCTGACCTTGACCCGCCTCATCGCCTTGATGTCGCGCAAGGAGCAACCCTTCGCTTACCTCGATACCCATGCGGGCATCGGGTTGTACGACTTGCAGGGTGACCAGGCCAACCGTACCGGTGAGTACCTGGAAGGCATCGCGCGGTTGTGGGGCGAGAGCGATCTGCCGCCATTGACCGCCGATTACATGAAGGTGCTGCGCGAGATGAACCCGGACGGGCAGTTGCGCTACTACCCGGGCTCGCCGGAGCTGGCGCGGCGCCTGACCCGGTCGCAGGACCGTGTGCTGCTCAATGAGAAACACCCTGAAGACGGTGTATTGCTCAAGGACAACATGAAAGGCGACCGTCGCGTGGCGGTACACCTGGGTGAAGGTTGGCATGTGTCGCGAGCACTGCTGCCGGTGGCGGAGAAGCGTGCCCTGATGCTGATCGATCCGCCCTTCGAACAGCTTGACGAAATGCAGCGCTGCGCCGCTTCGCTCAAGGAGGCCATTGGCCGGATGCGCCAGACAGTGGCCGCGATCTGGTACCCGGTGAAGGACCAGCGGATGTTGCGCCGTTTCTACCAGGACCTGGCCGGCACAGGGGCGCCGAAGCTGTTACGCGTGGAGTTGCTGGTGCACCCACTGGCGACGCCCAACAGCCTGAACGGCTCCGGCCTGGCGATTGCCAATCCGCCGTGGGGGCTGGAGGAGGAGCTGCGTGAACTGCTGCCGTGGCTGTCGAAAAAACTGGGGCAGACCCAAGGTGGGTGGCAGATGGATTGGTTGATCGCTGAAAGCTGATGCACCGATGGCGTCTGGAAGGCCGCCATCGCGAGCAGGCTCGCTCCCACATGTGGACGCACTGCCACCAATCCCTGTGGGAGCCGAGCTTGCTCGCGAAGCTTTTTTTCAGGACAGAGGGTTCAGATCGGGCACGTCACGCCGGTCCCGCCAATCCCGCAATAGCCTTCCGGGTTTTTCGCCAGATACTGCTGGTGGTAGGCCTCGGCGAAGTAGAACGTCGGTGCTTCTTCGATTTCGGTCGTGATGGTGCCTTTGCCTGCCTTGGTCAACTCAGCCTGGAATACTTGCTCGCTGTGTTTGGCCGCCGCCAGTTGAGCCGGGTTGGTGGCATAGATCACCGAGCGGTATTGGGTACCGATGTCATTGCCCTGGCGCATGCCCTGGGTCGGGTTGTGCAGTTCCCAGAACATTTTCAGAAGCTGGTCGTAGCTGACTTTTGCCGGCTCATAGACCACCAGTACCACCTCGCTGTGGCCGGTAAGGCCCGAACAGACTTCTTCATACGTCGGGTTTGGCGTGAAGCCGCCGGCGTAACCCACCGCCGTGCTGACCACGCCTTCGCGCTGCCAGAATTTGCGTTCCGCACCCCAGAAGCAGCCCAGGCCAAAGATCGCGAAATCCACGTCCATGGCAAACGGGCCCAGCAGCGGCGCGTCGAGTACGAAGTGTTTTTCCGGCACGGTCATTGGGGTTTCACGGCCAGGCAGGGCTTGTTCTTGAGTAGGGAGCACGTTTTTGTTCACCAGGATTTCCGAGCGCAAGACCATCATCAGTCCTCTCAGTCAGATTGGGTTGAGCGAAATAGACCGTCAGTGTGCCCAATGCCGGTTAGTTAAGAAAGACACAGCGTTGACGAGGGGATGGACGTAGGGGCAGGCAAGGCCGTCAGACGAGCGGCCCGCGGGGGTAGCGCTTGAGCTTTTCGATCAGCTCGGCGCCGGGGATCGGGCGGTCGAACAGGTAGCCCTGGCCGACATCGCAGCGGTGACGCCTTAGGAATGTCAACTGCTGGGCGGTTTCGATGCCTTCGGCCACGACCTTGAGTTTCAGGTTGTGGGCCATGGCGATCACCGCCGAGGTGATTTCCATGTCGTCCTGGTTGTCCGGGATCTCATGGATGAAGCTGCGATCGATCTTGATGATGTCGATCGGGAATTTCTTCAGGTAGCTCAGGGACGAGTAACCGGTGCCGAAGTCGTCCATCGCCAGGGTCAGCCCCAGGCGCTTGAGCTGGTCGAGCTGCAAGTGGGTGTCTTCGGTGGCTTCCAGCAACAGGCCTTCGGTCAGCTCCAGTTCCAGCAGCCGGGCCGGCAGTTGTTCCTCCTTGAGGATACTGGCGATGGAGGCGACCAGGTCGGGGTCGGAGAACTGCTTGGGCGACAGGTTGATCGCCACTTGCAGGTTGCCCAGGCCGGCGGCGGTCAATTGCTTGCTCATGCGGCAGGCCTGGCGGGCGATCCATTTACCGATAGGGATGATCAGCCCGGTTTCTTCGGCCACGCTGATGAACTGGTCCGGGCGGATCATGCCCTTTTCCGGATGGTTCCAGCGCAGCAACGCCTCCATGCCCAGCAGACGGCCGCTGCGCAAGCACAACTTGGGTTGGTAGAACACGTCCAGTTCGTTCTGGGTCAAGGCGCGGCGCAGGTTGTTTTCCACGAACAGCTTGTAGCTGGCCTCGGCATTCAGCGCCTCGGTGAATACCTGGACCTGATGTTTGCCGTTGGCCTTGGCCTTGTGCAGGGCAAGGCCGGCGTTGCGCATCAGGGTCTGTGGATCGCGGCCGTGCAGCGGAGCGCAGGCCAGGCCCACGGAGCCGGTCACGCTGATCAGTTGGTTGTCGACGAACATGGGTTTGTCGAGGGTCATCAGCAATTGGCTGGCGATCTGCTGCCCGGCTTCCAGGTCAGTGTCGTCCAGCAGGACCGCGAATTCGTTACTGGCGAATCGCGCCAGGCTGCCGCTGGGGCTCAGGCTGTTGCGCAGGCGCCGAGCCAGGCTGATCAGCAGCTTGTCACCGGTCTGGTGGCCAAGGCTGTCGTTGATGCGCTTGAAGTTGTCGATGTCCACCAGCAGCAGGCTGATGGGCGAATCACTGTCCCGGGCGAAGCGTTCATCGAGGTTGCGGATGAACGCCGGACGGTTGCCCAGGTTGGTCAGGTTGTCGGTGTAGGCCAGGCGCTCGATGCGCTGCTGGGCCAACTTGGTCTGGGTGATGTCTTCGTAGATGCCGATGTAGTGCGTCAGTTCGCGGTTGTCGCCGTAGACCTTGGAAATCGACAACTGGCCCCAGTAGGGTTCCAGGTTCTTGCGCCGGCTCTTGAATTCGCCCTGCCAACTGTTGCTCTGGGCCAGCGCCGATGGCGCGTCGAACAGCAGTTCGCTGAGGTTCTCCAGGGCCGGCAGTTCCGAGAGGCGTTGGCCGTGGACTTCCTCGGTGGTGTACTGGGTGATCGCGGTGAAGCTTGGGTTGACGTACTCCACCACACCGTCGCAATTGACCAGCAGGAACGCATTGGCGCTCTGTTCCACGGCGCGCTGGAACAAGTGCAGGGCGCTGGTCGCGGTTCGTCGATTGTGGTTGTTGATGACCTGGGCGAACTGGTCGGCCAGTTCACCGGCGAAGGCGATTTCGTCCGATTGCCAGGCTCGGGTGACGCCGACCTGTTCCAGGCACAGTACGCCGACTACCTGGCCGTCGATACGAATGCTGGCGTCGAGAATGGCGTTGACGTCGCGGGCGCGCAGGCTCTCGGCCATTTCCCGGGTGCGCGGGTCGCGCATCGCGTTGTGAGCGTCGATGGCGCGGCAGGTCTGCAACGCCTCCATGTAGTCGGGAAAGTCGTTGGCGTCGATCACCTCCGGCAGGAAATACTCCTGGGAAGCGCGGTTGTAGGCGGAGATCGGTACCAGTTTGCCGTCGTCCAGGTTCCAGATACTGGCGCAGTCGATCTGGTAGATGTCACAGGCGCTGCGGGTGATGAGTTCG
The DNA here is from genome assembly GCF_018325805.1 of Pseudomonas sp. St290. NCBI lineage: Bacteria > Pseudomonadati > Pseudomonadota > Gammaproteobacteria > Pseudomonadales > Pseudomonadaceae > Pseudomonas > Pseudomonas sp. St290. The sequence continues at coordinate 631,119 of NZ_AP014703.1, forward strand.
GCCGCTTCGAGCAGGGAATTGTTGGCGCTGTAGCGTTGACGGGTCAGCAGCAGAATCAGGTCTTGCTGGGCTCGCACCCGGTCCAGATGCTGGAGCTGTTCTTGCTGGGCGCGCTGGTTCAGTTCCAGGGCGATCTGCAAGCGTGAATTCTGGGTTTCCAGGTCCAGGGCCGGCATGGAGGGTTCGCCTTGCAGCAAATTGTCCACCGCCAGCAGGAAACCGCGCAGCAGATGACGATTGTGTTGCTTATAGGCCTCACCGGTTTCCAGCACGTTCATCGGGCCTTTGGCGGTGTGTAGCGTGTAGCGAATCTGGTAATGCGAGGCCTGGGCCAGTTGCTGCTGGATGGCGTCATGCAACTGATAGCGCGCTTCGGGCTCCATCAGGCTGGCATAGGGCGCACTGACCAGCGAGCACAGCTCTACCGCCGGCAGGCCGAAGTATCGCTCGCAGTTGGGGTCGAGGAACAACAGCGCCCAGCTTGCTTCATTCAGCCGTTCGAAACGCAGCATACCGAGCCGCGAGGGCACCGGTAACTGCGTCACTACCTCGGCCGCCATACGGCTGGCGGCATCGGGTTGGCTTTTCATGGGGAAACTCGCTTCGAAAATGCTGATCGCGCCGGGCTGACGCCCTCGTTATTACGGATTGGCGCAAGGTTGCATCATTGCGGCACTGGCTGACAAGAGAGATGAAGGCCAAGTGCTATAAACCTTTTATCGGCCGACGAGGGGATTTCTCCAGTCGCCGACCGATCAGAGGCCATGGAAGGTACCAGTGCCTGTCATTGCAGTGGTATATCGACGCTCTGCAAGGGGGCGCCGTCCCGGTCGTGGAAAGTGACTTGAAGGCTCTGCGCCGTGACATGCAGGCGGGCGAAGTTGTCTTGGCTCACCACTTTGCTGGTCAGTTCATAGCGATACTGACCGCTTTTGGTGCGGGCCATGGGCCTGTGGAAAATAAAATCCGAGGCTTTTGCAAAAGGCAGCAATTTGCTGTTGTAGAACGGCGAGGAAACCACGGTGTTGACCTCGAAATCAGGATCCTCGCTGTGACGCAATCGGCTGGTCATGGAGCCGTGGACATCGCCCGAGACGAAAACCACGTTTTTGATCCGATGGTGGCGAATGGTTTCAAGCAGGCGCAGGCGTTGTTCGGGGAAGGCCTGCCAGGCATCGCCGTCATTGTGCTTGCTGTCAGGGAAGAACATGACGCTGGTCACGATGAGTTTGACCCGGGCGGGGCTGTCGATGAGCCATTGGAGCAAAGACTGTTCCTGTTCCTCGTCGAGGATGCGTCGGTCGTCCGCCGACAGATTGCGTTGCGTCCGGCTGTCGGTGACGAACCATTGGATATCGCCGTGAGTGAGGATGTACCAGTAGTGCGTTAACGACTTGTTTAATCTTCCGTCGCCCGACAGTTCATGGGCGGGCCCATGGCTGGCCTGATAAAGCCCATAAGCGTCCATGGCATTTGCGTATAGAACGTCGTCGTTGACGGTTTTCCTGGCGGGCCAGTTGTCTTCGATTTCATGGTCGTCGAGGATCATGTAGGTAGGGATACCCGACATTAACTTCCTGATGTGCGGCTGGGTAAACACCGCACGGTACCTGAAGAGAATGTTCTTATAGATTCGGTCCGGGCCGATGACGTTAAGGTCATCGAGATAAACCTGGTCACCGATCATTAACACTGCGCTGATCGGCGGGTTGGCCTGTGCCACGATGCGATTGATACCGGCAAAGGTGCGGTCCCCAAGCCCGGGTAACAACGGGGTGCGGGCGGCGATTCGCAAGTAGCGACAAGAACCCACGATGTAAGCGCGCGGTGCGTTGGTTCTGCTGGCCGGCGTTCGGAAGCAGTAAGTGTTGCGGGGCCATTGCAGCGGCAGTTCCTGGACGGTTTCCACAGTATGGGTGGGGCTCAGGGGGCTGAACCAGCCGGCCTGGTATTCGTAGGCGGTGTCGGGTTGCAGGCCTTTCAACACGATGACATCGGACATGTCGCGGTAGGCCTTCAGTTGGACGAAATGCCCTTTCGACCAGTGGGGATCACCTTGGCGCCTGTGGCGAACTCCGGCGAATACCAGGTTGTTGTCGAGATCGCCTCGCAGGAATATCCGAGCGTGATCCGTTGTCGTGTGGCCGACGATGGGGCCGACGGTAGGTTTGAACATGTTCGAATCCATTCGAAGTTGTAATCGGTGGGGGTAAGCATCAAGTTGCCTTGGCGGTTTGATGCTAAAGCGCCGCGCGTCATAAATATCGAGAGGGGAGGGGGCACAGGTTGTGGGTAATGACTAATAGGGGGCGTAGTCATTTAAAACTTGCGGGGTAGGAAAAGTGCTGGGATGTCTGGCGTACCGCTATCGCGAGCAGGCTCGCTCCCACAGAAGCGCCCGGCCTGCTGACTGGCTTGAATGGCAGGCAAAAAAAGCCCCGCCAAACGGGCGGGGTTGAGGTACGAGCGTGGCGCTCGGAAAACGGCGGTCCGGATGGCCCTCCGCAAAGGGAGGGCCGCCCGGTGTTACAGCAGGATGGTACGGATGTCGCCCAGCAGGTCGCTCAGGCGCTTGGTGAAGCGTGCGGCGGCGGCGCCGTTGATCACACGGTGATCGTAGGACAGCGACAGTGGCAGCATCAGCTTCGGCTGGAAGGCTTTACCGTCCCAGACAGGCTGGATGGTGGCCTTGGAAACACCCAGGATCGCCACTTCCGGCGCATTGACGATCGGCGTGAAGCCGGTGCCGCCAATGTGGCCGAGGCTGGAGATGGTGAAACAGGCGCCCTGCATGTCGTCGGCGGTGAGCTTCTTGTTCCGAGCCTTTTCGGCCAGGGCAGCGGCTTCGCCAGCCAGTTGCAGCAGGCTCTTCTGGTCGACGTTGCGGATGACCGGTACCAGCAGGCCTTCCGGGGTGTCGACGGCAAAGCCGATGTGCACGTATTTCTTGCGGATCACTGCCTTGCCGCTTGGCGCCAGGGAGCTGTTGAAATCCGGCAGTTCCTTGAGCAGGTGCGCGCAGGCCTTGAGCAACAGCGGCAGCACGGTCAGCTTGACGCCGGCCTTTTCCGCCACGGCTTTCTGGGCGACGCGGAAGGCTTCCAGCTCGGTGATGTCGGCCTGGTCGAACTGAGTCACGTGGGGAATGTTCAGCCAGCTGCGATGCAGGCTCGACGCGCCGATCTGCATCAGGCGAGTCATGGCCACTTCTTCGGTTTCGCCGAAGCGGCTGAAGTCCACCGCCGGGATCGGCGGAATGCCCGCGCCGCCAGTGGCGCCTTCGGCCGGTGCGTTCTTGGCCTTCTGCATCATGGCCTTGACGTAGGCCTGCACATCTTCCTTCAGCACGCGACCGTGTGGACCGCTCGGGCCAACGGCAGACAGCTCGACGCCGAATTCACGGGCCAACTGACGCACCGCAGGACCGGCATGCACTTTGGCACCGCTTGGCGCAGGCGCGGCGGCAACAGGCGCAGGAGCCGCTTCGGCCTTGGCCGCAGGCGCGGCGGCTGGCGCTGGAGCTGCTTCGGCCTTGGCCGCAGGCGCGGCGGCTGGCGCTGGAGCTGCTTCAGCCTTGGCGGCAGGCGCAGCGGCTGGGGCTGGCGCGGCTGGTGCCGAGGCGCCCGCTACTTTCAGCTTCAGGATCAGGTCGCCAGTGCCGACTTCGTCGTCCAGCTTGACCTCGACGCTTTCCACCACACCGGCGGCCGGCGATGGGATTTCCATGCTGGCCTTGTCGGATTCCAGGGTGATCAGCGACTGGTCGGCTTCGACGGTGTCGCCAGCCTTGACCAGCACTTCGATGATCTTGGCCTTGCCCGACGAACCGATGTCCGGGACATGAATGTCCTGGACCGTGGCAGCGGCAGGCGCAGCAGCGGGTGCGGGAGCCGCCTCGGCAGCCGGTGCGGCGGCAGGCTTTTCAGCCGCGGCCGGGGCAGCAGCGGGTGCGGCCGCTTCAGGCGCCGCGGCGGCGCCCTCGACTTCCAGCTCCAGCAACTCGTCGCCTTCTTTCAGGCGGTCGCCCAGCTTCACTTTCAGGCTCTTGATCACACCGGCCTTCGGCGCAGGCACTTCCATGCTGGCCTTGTCCGATTCAAGTGTCAGGATGCTCTGGTCGGCTTCGATGCGGTCGCCGACCTTCACAAACAGTTCAATTACTTCACCTTCACCGCTGCCGATGTCAGGTACGCGAATGAGTTCGCTCACGAAAATTCTCCTCAGCAGTCCAGTGGGTTGCGTTTTTCCGGATCGATGCCGAACTTGACGATGGCTTCGGCCACCACTTTCGGTTCGATATCGCCACGGTCAGCCAGGGCTTCCAGGGCTGCCAACACAACGAACTTACGGTCGACTTCGAAGAAGTGACGCAGCTTCTTGCGGCTGTCGCTACGGCCGAAACCGTCGGTGCCCAGCACTTTGAATTCCTTGGAAGGAACCCACTGGCGGATCTGCTCGGCGAACAGCTTCATGTAGTCGGTAGAGGCGATGACCGGACCTTTACGGCCGTTCAGGCATTCTTCGACGTAGCTCAGCTTAGGCTTCTGGCCAGGGTGCAGGCGGTTGCTGCGCTCTACGGCCAGGCCGTCGCGACGCAGTTCGTTGAAGCTGGTGACGCTCCACACGTCGGCACCGACGTTGAACTCTTCACGCAGGATCTTCGCTGCTTCACGCACTTCGCGCAGGATGGTACCGGAGCCCATCAGCTGGACGTGGTGCGCCGCTTCGCGGGTGTCTTCCTCGAGCAGGTACATGCCCTTGACGATGCCTGCCTCGACACCGGCCGGCATGGCTGGCTGCTGGTAGGACTCGTTCATCACGGTGATGTAGTAGAAGACGTCCTGTTGCTCTTCGGTCATCTTCTTCATGCCGTCCTGGATGATCACCGCCAGCTCATAGCCATAGGTCGGATCATAGGTGCGGCAGTTCGGGATGGTCCCGGCCAGCATGTGGCTGTGGCCATCTTCGTGTTGCAGGCCTTCGCCGTTCAGCGTGGTCCGGCCAGCGGTACCGCCGATCAGGAAGCCACGGGTACGGCTGTCGCCGGCCGCCCAGGCCAGGTCGCCGATACGCTGGAAGCCGAACATCGAGTAGAAGATGTAGAACGGCAGCATCGGCTGGTTGTGGCTGGAGTACGAAGTACCGGCGGCAATGAAGGAGCTCATGGCGCCCGCTTCGTTGATGCCTTCTTCGAGGATCTGGCCCTTCTTGTCTTCGCGGTAGAACATCACCTGGTCTTTATCGACTGGCTCGTAGAGCTGGCCGACGGAGGAGTAGATGCCCAACTGACGGAACATGCCTTCCATACCGAAGGTACGGGCTTCGTCCGGGATGATCGGGACGATGCGCTGGCCGATTTCCTTGTCCTTGACCAATTGCGCGAGGATCCGCACGAAGGCCATGGTGGTGGAGATTTCACGGTCGCCCGAGCCGTCCAGGATCGCCTTGAGGGTCTCCAGTGGCGGGGTCGGGACGCTGAAGCTCTTGGCGCGGCGCTGTGGTACGAAACCGCCCAGCGCGGCACGGCGCTCGGCCAGGTAACGGGCTTCGGCGCTGCCTTCTTCCGGCTTGAAGAACGGCAGGTTTTCCAGCTCGCTGTCCTTGACCGGAATGTCGAAGCGGTCGCGGAACAGCTTCAGGCTGTCGACATCGACCTTCTTGGTGTTGTGCGCGGTGTTCTTCGCTTCGCCGGCACCGGTGCCATAACCCTTGATGGTCTTGGCCAGGATGACGGTCGGCTGCTCTTTGTGGTTGACCGCTTCGTGGTACGCCGCATAGACCTTGTACGGGTCGTGGCCGCCACGGTTGAGTTTCCAGATCTCGTCGTCGGACAAGTCGGCAACCATTGCCTTGAGTTCAGGCGTGTTGAAGAAGTGCTCACGGACGAACGCGCCGTCCTTGGCCTTGTAGTTCTGGTACTCGCCGTCGATGACTTCGTCCATGCGACGTTGCAGGATGCCGTCGACGTCCTTGGCCAGCAGTGGGTCCCAGAAACGGCCCCAGATGACTTTGTTGACGTTCCACTGGGCGCCACGGAACACGCCTTCGAGTTCCTGGATGATCTTGCCATTGCCGCGAACCGGGCCGTCGAGGCGCTGCAGGTTGCAGTTGATGACGAAGATCAGGTTGTCCAGCTTCTCGCGGCCGGCCAGGGAGATCGCGCCCAGGGATTCCGGCTCGTCGCACTCGCCGTCACCCATGAAGCACCAGACTTTCTGCTTGCCTGGCTGGATGAAACCACGGGCTTCCAGGTACTTCATGAAGCGCGCCTGGTAGATCGCCTGGATCGGGCCCAGGCCCATGGATACGGTCGGGAACTGCCAGAAGTCTGGCATCAGCCAAGGGTGCGGGTACGAGGACAGGCCGTTGCCGTCCACTTCCTGGCGGAAGTTGTTCATCTGGTCTTCGGAGATGCGGCCTTCCATGAACGCACGGGCGTAGACGCCTGGCGATGCGTGGCCCTGGAAGTAGATCAGGTCGCCGCCGTGTTCGTCGGTCGGGGCCTGGAAGAAGTAGTTGAAACCGATGTCATACAGCGTCGCGCTGGAGGCGAAGCTGGAGATGTGACCGCCCAGGTCAGAATCTTTCAGGTTGGTACGCATGACCATGGCCAACGCGTTCCAACGTACCAGCGAGCGAATGCGGCGTTCCATGAACAGGTCGCCAGGCATGCGTGCTTCGTGGGTAACGGGGATCGTGTTGCGGTACGGCGTGGTGATGGCGTAGGGCAGTTGCGAACCGCTGCGGGTCGCGAGTTCGCCCATACGGGTCATCAGATAATGAGCACGGTCTTCGCCTTCTTTGTCGAGAACCGATTCCAGGGCGTCCAGCCATTCCTGGGTTTCGACGGGATCGAGGTCTTGCATGGCTTGCTCCAGGGCGGAAAGGCTACCAGAATCGGTTGCCTGAGTTTGCGACTGGCCTTGTGGGCAGACGATATAAATTCTTGGATTGCCGAAGGTTGTTTCGGCGGCGTGTAGTTTTACTACAAATCGTTGGCCGTTTCAGCCTTTCGAATGTATAGACGAGTAGTAAAACTACACATGAGCGGCTTATGGCCGCTCGTTTCGTTGTGAGAATAATCGTTACTGTTGGTCTTTAGCCAACTCGAACAGGTAAAAACTTGATGCCGGCTGCCAATAAAATCAGATTTTCAGCTATTTATCATCTTTGTTCGACAGTCGATCAGGTAGTGTCTTCTGAAAAAACACTACATCCAGCCTCTCCCGCGCCGATCAAGGATAGACCATGAGCCTGCCCTCGCTTGCCGAAGTACCGGCCATTCTCCAGTCATTGGTCAGTCGGGCCGAGCAGTCGTTCCGTGCCGCGGTCGCCTTGTTCGACGACGACCACGGGTTGTCTGCCTGGACGCCCGAGCGTTGGGATGCGTTCAAGCGCGTTGCCGCCGCCAGTGATTTTTTCATCGAGCAGAGTCTCCGTGACCCGGCGATGCTGCTGGAGCTGGTGCGCAGCGGCGAACTGGACCGCAGCCTGGCTCCCGGTGAAATGTGCGCACAGATCGGTGCCGCAGTACAGGCCGCCGAGACCGAGGATGAACTGGGACGCGTCCTGCGCCGTCAGCGTACGCGCCAGCAGGTGCGGATCATCTGGCGCGACCTGACCCGCCAGGCCGACCTGGTCCAGACCTGTCGCGATCTCTCGGACATGGCCGACACCTGCATCGACCAAGCCTATCAATGGTTGTACCAGCGCCTCAGTCAGCAATTCGGCACGCCCACCGGACGGCGCAGCGGCGAGCCGCAGCAGATGGTCATCCTGGGCATGGGCAAGCTTGGCGCCGTGGAGCTGAACCTGTCGTCGGACATCGACCTTATTTTCGCCTACCCCGAGGGCGGCGAAACCGTTGGCGTCAAGCGACCGCTGGATAACCAGGAGTTTTTCATCCGTGTCGGCCAGCGCCTGATCAAGGCCCTGGACCCGATGACCGTCGACGGTTTTGTCTTTCGCGTCGACATGCGCCTGCGCCCCTACGGCTCGGCCGGCGCGCTGGTGCTGAGCTTCAATGCCCTGGAGCAGTATTACCAGGACCAGGGCCGCGATTGGGAACGCTACGCCATGATCAAGGCGCGGGTGGTGGCGGGCGATCAGGTGGCCGGTACGCAATTGCTCGACATGTTGCGCCCGTTCGTCTATCGCCGTTACCTGGATTTTTCCGCCATCGAAGCGCTGCGCACCATGAAGCAACTGATCCAGCAGGAGGTGCGGCGCAAGGGCATGGCCGACAACATCAAGCTGGGTTCGGGCGGCATTCGCGAGGTGGAATTCATTGCCCAGGCGTTCCAACTGATCCACGGCGGTCGCGACTTGAGCTTGCAGCAGCGGCCGTTGCTCAAAGTGCTGGGCACCCTGGAAGGCCAGGGCTATCTGCCGGCCAAGGTGGTCGACGAGTTGCGCCAGGGGTATGAGTTCCTGCGTTATACCGAGCACGCTATCCAGGCCATCGCCGACCGCCAGACCCAGATGTTGCCGGACAGCCCACAGGATCAGGCGCGCATTGCATTCATGCTGGGTTTTGCCGACTGGTCGGCCTTTCACGAGCAATTGATGTACTGGCGCGGGCGTGTGGCCTGGCATTTCGGCCAGGTCATCGCCGACCCGGATGAAGAGGAGGGCGGGGAAAGCGAAGTGGTGGTGGGTGGCGAATGGTTGCCCTTGTGGGAAGACAGCCAGGATGAAGAGGCGGCATGTCGTCAGTTGCAGGACGGTGGCTTCGTCGATGCACCCAAGGCCCTCAAGGCACTGGCTGCCTTGCGCGCGAGCCCGCAACTGCGCGCCATGCAGCGCCTGGGGCGCGAGCGTCTGGATGCCTTCATTCCACGCCTGTTGGCCCAGGCCGTGGAGCATGCCAATCCGGACCTGGTGCTGGAGCGGGTGCTGCCATTGGTAGAGGCTGTCGCCCGCCGTTCGGCCTATCTGGTGTTGCTGACGGAAAACCCCGGAGCCCTGCGACGCTTGCTGACGCTGTGCGCGGCGAGCCCTTGGATAGCGGAACAAATCACCCGTTTCCCATTGTTGCTCGATGAATTGCTCAATGAGGGCCGGCTGTTCAAGCCGCCCCTGGCGCCGGAGTTGGCGGCGGAGTTGCGTGAGCGCCTGACGCGCATTCCCGAGGATGATCTGGAGCAACAGATGGAGGCGTTGCGGCATTTCAAGCTGGCGCATCGCCTGCGGGTAGCGGCTTCGGAAATCGCCGGCAGCCTGCCGCTGATGAAAGTCAGCGATTACCTGACCTGGCTGGCCGAGGCGATTCTCGAGCAAGTGCTGGCCCTGGCCTGGCGCCAGACGGTGACCAAGCACGGCGTGCCATTGCGCACCGATGGCAGTCTGTGCGATCCGGGCTTCATTATTGTCGGTTATGGGAAAGTCGGCGGGCTGGAACTGGGGCATGGTTCCGACCTGGACCTGGTGTTCATCCACGATGGCGACCCTCAGGCGGAAACCGATGGCCCGAAACCCATCGACGGCGCGCAGTTCTTCACCCGGCTTGGCCAGCGGATCATCCACCTGCTGACCGCCCAGACCAACTCCGGGCAGTTGTACGAAGTGGATATGCGCCTGCGACCGTCCGGGGCGTCGGGGTTGCTGGTCAGTTCCCTTGGGGCGTTTGCCCGTTATCAGGAGAATGAAGCCTGGACCTGGGAACACCAGGCATTGGTGCGAGCCCGGGTGCTGGTGGGCAGCCAGGACGTGGGCCAGGCGTTCGAGAAGGTCCGCGCCCAGGTGCTGGGACGCAAGCGTGACTTGCCGATGCTGCGCCAGGAAGTCAGCGAAATGCGCGCCAAGATGCGGGACAACCTTGGCAGCAAGGCCACCGCCGCCGGGACTGCGCCGAATGCCTTCGAGGCCGCGGCGCCCTTCGACCTCAAGCAGGACGCCGGAGGTATCGTCGATATTGAATTTATGGTGCAATACGCGGCCCTGGCGTGGTCCGAGGAACACCCTTCGCTGGTGCGCTACACCGATAACATCCGCATCCTGGACGGGTTGCAGGAGCTCGGGTTGATGCCGGCCGAAGATGCCACGCTGTTGCGCGAAGCATATAAAGCCTACCGCTCCGCTGCCCACCGCCAGGCCTTGCAGAAAGATACCGGGGTGATCGCAGGCGACCAGTTCGTGGATGAACGCCGGCAGGTCTTGCGGATCTGGCGGGAGCTGGGGCTGAGCTGAGTATTGAATGAATGTGGGAGCGAGCCTGCTCGCGATGGCGGAGTGTCAGGCGACATTGAGGTTGGATGTGATGGCCTCATCGCGAGCAAGCTCGCTCCCACAGTGGATTTGCGGTGCGGCACCGTACTTGAAACAGATGAAGGCCCCTTGTGGGAGCGAGCCTGCTCGCGATGGCGGAGTGTCAGGCGACATTGATGTTGAATGTACCGGCCTCATCGCGAGCAGGCTCACTCCCACAGTTGATGGGGGGGTGTTGTAGATTAGGGCAACAGGCAACGACCTAAGCCACAGTGATTCTCGAGGCGGGGAGGCGTAGGCCTCCCTGTATCGTTTTTGGAAAGCACATGAATATTCTGATCGTTGGGCCCAGTTGGGTCGGTGACATGGTGATGGCGCAGACACTGTTTCAGTGCCTGAAACAGCGCCATCCGCAGTGCGAAATCGACGTCCTGGCCCCCGAGTGGAGCCGGCCGATCCTTGAGCGCATGCCCGAAGTACGCAAGGCCTTGAGCTTCCCGCTCGGCCACGGCGTGTTGGAACTGGCGACCCGTCGGCGTATCGGCAAATCCCTGGCCGGCCAGTACGACCAGGCGATCCTGTTGCCCAATTCGTTGAAATCGGCACTGGTGCCGTTCTTCGCCCGTATCCCCAAGCGCACCGGCTGGCGTGGCGAGTTTCGCTACGGCCTGCTCAACGATGTGCGCACACTGGATAAAGAACGTTATCCGCTGATGATCGAGCGCTTCATGGCCCTGGCCTACGAGCCTGGGGTCGAGTTGCCCAAACCCTATCCGCGACCGAGCCTTGCGATCGACCCGGTGACCCGTGAAGCGGCGCTGGCCAAGTTCGGCCTGAGCCTGGATCGTCCGGTGCTGGCTCTCTGTCCGGGTGCCGAGTTCGGTGAATCCAAGCGCTGGCCGGCGGAGCATTACGCCCAGGTTGCCGAGGCGAAGATTCGCGAAGGCTGGCAAGTCTGGCTGTTCGGCTCGAAAAAAGATCATCCGGTGGGCGAGGACATCCGCTCGCGGTTGATCCCGGGGCTTCGGGAAGAGTCGGTGAACCTCAGCGGCGACACCTCCCTGGCCGAGGCCATCGACCTGCTGTCCTGCGCCGATTCCGTGGTGTCCAACGACTCCGGCCTGATGCACGTGGCCGCCGCCCTGAATCGGCCATTGGTGGCGGTCTACGGCTCTACTTCGCCAGGCTTCACACCACCGTTGGCCGACAAGGTCGAAGTCGTGCGCCTGGGCATCGAGTGCAGCCCGTGCTTCGACCGCACCTGCCGCTTCGGTCATTACAACTGCCTGCGCCAGCTTATGCCGCCTGCCGTGAACGAAGCCTTGGAACGTTTGCAAGGCACACCCGTGGAGGTCCGGTAACTTGCGGGTATTGCTGATCAAGACCTCTTCGCTGGGGGATGTGGTTCATACCCTGCCGGCGCTGACCGACGCGGCGCGAGCGATTCCTGGCATCAAGTTCGATTGGGTGGTGGAAGAAGGCTTCGCCGAAATCCCCACCTGGCACCCGGCCGTGGGCAAGGTCATCCCGGTGGCGATCCGGCGCTGGCGCAAGAACCTCTGGCAAACCATCAAGAGTGGCGAATGGCGACGCTTCAAACAGAACGTGCGGGCCGAAAAGTACGACCTGGTGATCGACGCCCAGGGCCTGCTGAAAAGCGCCTGGCTGACCCGCTACGTCAAGGCCCCGGTCGCCGGCCTGGATAAGCACTCGGCCCGCGAACCCCTGGCGGCGCGCTTTTATTCCCGGCGCCTGGCGGTGGCCCGTGGTCAGCATGCGGTCGAGCGCGTGCGCCAGTTGTTTGCTCTGGCGCTGGGCTATGACTTGCCGCAAACCCAGGGCAGTTATGGCCTCGACATCGACCGATTGGTGGAATTGCCACGCCCCTACCCCTACGTGGTGTTCCTGCACGGCACGACCTGGGAGTCCAAGCATTGGCCCGAACTTTACTGGCGCCAGCTCACCGAGCGCATGGGGCAGTTCGGAGTGGTGGTAAAACTGCCGTGGGGCAACCCCGCCGAAAAGGCCCGGGCCGAACGCATCGCCAGCGGGCTGCGCAACGCCTTGGTACTGCCGAAACTGAACCTGGGCGGGATGGGCAAGGTGCTTGCCGGCGCCCAGGCCTGCGTGGCCGTGGACACCGGTCTGGGGCATCTGGCCGCGGCCCTGGACGTGCCGACCATTTCGCTGCTCGGTCCGACCAATCCGGTGCTGACCGGCGCCTACGGCAAGGGCCAGATTCACCTCGCCAGTGATTTCCCCTGCGCGCCGTGCATGCAGAAACAATGCACTTACCCGCCGACCGCCGAAGATGCTCGGCGGTTTGACCTGAAACGCGAGCAGCCCCTGTGCTTCACGCGTCTGAACCCCGAGCGTGTTGCCAGCCACCTGAGCACGTTATTGGCTGAGGAGCCGCGCTGATGCAATTGGCTTTTGTCCTTTACAAGTACTTCCCCTTTGGTGGCCTGCAGCGTGACTTCATGCGCATCGCCCTGGAATGCCAGCGACGCGGCCACCAGATCCGTGTCTACACGCTGATCTGGGAAGGCGACGTGCCGCCTGGCTTCGAGGTGCTGGTGGCGCCGGTCAAGGCGCTGTTCAACCATCGCCGCAACGAGAAGCTCAGTGCGTGGATGGAGGCCGATCTGGCCAAGCGCCCGGTGGACCGTTTGATCGGCTTCAACAAAATGCCCGGCCTGGACGTGTACTACGCCGCCGACGGCTGCTTCGAAGACAAGGCGCAGAACCTGCGCAATTCGCTGTACCGGCGCTGGGGTCGCTACCGGCATTTCGCCGAGTACGAGCGGGCGGTGTTCGCCAAGGACGCCAAGACTGACGTGCTGATGATCTCCGAAGTCCAGCAGCCACTGTTCATCAAGCATTACGGCACGCCGCTGGAACGCTTTCACCTGCTGCCACCGGGCATCGCCCAGGACCGCCGTCGGCCCGCCGATGCCGAGGAGATCCGCGCGGCGTTCCGGGCTGAATTCGAGCTGGCCGCCGACGACCTGCTGCTGGTGCAGATCGGCTCCGGGTTCAAGACCAAGGGCGTGGATCGCAGCCTCAAGGCCCTGGCCGCGTTGCCAGCCGAACTGCGAAAACGCACCCGACTGTTTGTAATCGGCCAGGACGACCCCAAAGTATTCCAACTGCAGAGCGCTGCGTTGGGGCTCGGTGACAATGTGCGGTTCCTCAAGGGCCGCAGCGACATCCCGCGTTTCCTGTTGGGCGCAGACCTGTTGATCCATCCGGCGTACAACGAGAACACTGGCACCGTGCTGCTCGAAGCGCTGGTGGCCGGGTTGCCGGTACTGGTCAGCGCGGTATGTGGGTACGCCCATTACATCGCCGAGGCCGACAGTGGCCTGGTGCTCGACGAGCCGTTCGAACAAGCCCAGCTCAACGAATACCTGGAGCGCATGTTGAACGACGCCGATGCCCGGGCGGCCTGGAGCCGCAATGGTCTGGCCTTCGCCGAGACGGCCGACCTCTACAGCATGCCGCAGCACGCGGCCGATGTGATATTGGCGGAGCACGCACAATGAAATTGATGCTGGCCGAACCGTTCAAGAGCCTTTGGGCCGGGCGCGATGCGTTCGCCGAAGTCGAGGCGCTCAAGGGCGAGGTCTATCGCGAACTGGAAGCCCGGCGCACCTTGCGCACGGAGGTGGACGGTCGTGGTTTTTTCGTGAAGATCCACCGCGGTATCGGTTGGGGCGAGATCTTCAAGAACCTGTTCACCGCCAAGCTGCCGGTACTCGGCGCGGGTCAGGAGTGGAAGGCGATCCAGCGTTTGCAGGAAGTCGGCGTACCGACCATGACGGCTGTAGCCTACGGCGAGAAAGGCCGCAACCCGGCGGACCAGCATTCGTTCATCGTCACCGAAGAGCTGGCGCCGACCGTCAGCCTCGAAGACTTCAGCATCGACTGGGTCAAGCAGCCGCCGCAACCGACACTCAAGCGTGCCCTGATCGCCGAAGTGGCGCGCATGACCGGCATGATGCATCGCGCCGGGGTCAATCATCGTGACTGCTACATCTGCCACTTCCTGTTGCATACCGACAAGCCGGTGACGCCGGCGGATTTCAAACTCTCGGTGATCGACCTGCACCGCGCCCAGACCCGCCCGGCCATCACCACTCGCTGGCGCAACAAGGACCTGGCGGCACTGTATTTCTCGGCGCTGGACATCGGCCTGACCCGCCGCGACAAGTTGCGTTTCCTCAAGGGCTATTTCCAGCAGCCGTTACGGCGGATCCTCGCCGAAGAGGCTGCGTTGCTGGCCTGGCTCGAAGGCAAGGCCAACAAGCTGTATGCCCGCAAGCAGCGGTACGGGGACGCGCTCTGATGTCGGGTTGGAATCTGGAACCTGCGTACGTCGAGCTGGCGCAGGACTTTGGCAGTCTCGACGCGGTGTTCGCGTTGCAAGGGGAGCGTTTGACCCGTGACCCGTTGTCAGAGGTGATCCGGGTGCAGCGCAACGGCGTGAACTATTACGTCAAGCGCTACGTCGGCGCCGGCAAGGGTTTGCGCCGCTACCTGGGCAAGCCGCGGGTCAAGTCCGAGTGGCAGAACCTCAAGCGCTTCGCCAAATGGGGCATCCCCACCGCCGAAGTCGTGGGCTGGGGCTTGGAGCGAAACGGCGCGACTTATGCCCGTGGCGCGCTGATCACCCGCGAACTGCCGCATACCGAAGACCTCTCGGCCCTGGCCGAGCGGCACGACCCGCGACTGGCGGATCGCGCCTGGGTCGATGGCGTGAGCCGGCAATTGGCCGGCTACACGCGGACCATGCACGACCATCGCTTCACCCATAACGATCTGAAGTGGCGCAACCTGTTGATCGACGATCGCTCGCGGCTGTTTCTGATCGACTGTCCAAACGGCGACTTCTGGCGTGGTTTCTGGCTCAAGTACCGTATCACCAAGGATTTGGCGTGCCTGGATAAAGTGGCCAAATACCATTTGTCGGCCACGCAGCGCCTGCGTTTTTATCTGCAATACCGTCAGCGCGACCGGCTCGATGCGTGCGACAAGAAACGCATCCGTCACGTGGTGAGATTTTTCGAGGGGCGTGAATGACTGATTTTCTGGCCGCTGAAGACCGGGCGTTGTTGCAGCGTCATGGCCTGGACAGCTTCGAGGCCTTGTGGGCGCGGCAACTGGAGGCGGTGGACGAACCCAACACCTCGGGCGACGGCTGGAGCAGCGTGTTCCGACTGGAGCTGGAAGGGCAGGGTTATTACCTCAAGCGCCAGAGCAATTACCTGACCCGAACCTGGTCCCACCCGTTTGGCGAACCGAGTTTTTCCCGGGAGTTTCGCAACATCAGCCGTTATCGCCAGTTGGGGATTCCGGCCCTGCAAGCGGTGTTCTACGGCCAGCGCAAAGTGGATGGCGAGGTGCGAGCGATCCTGCTGACCCGCGCCCTGGATGGCTGGGACGACCTGGATTCACTCTTGCAACGCTGGCCGAGCCTGACGACGGCGCAGCGCACCACCATCCTCGACGCCTGCGGTCAGTTGGCGCGGCGACTGCACGGCATGCATCAGGTGCACGGCTGCTTTTATCCGAAACACATCTTCCTGCAAGCCACCGCCAGCGGTTACCAGGCGCAATTGATCGACCTGGAAAAGACCCGGCCACTGCTGTTCGGCCAACGGGATCGGGTCAAGGACCTGGAGCCTCTGCTGCGTCGCGCGGCAGTCTGGAGCGATGCCGATGTGCGCCAATTGCTGTCTACCTACCTGGACCAGCCGCTCGACAGTGGGCTGGTCGACAGCTGGATGACCCGCCTGACCGCCCGGCGTAGCCACAAGGAAGCCCGTTGATGCATTTGTCCGAATTGAAGAATGCAGGCCGCAGCCCCAGCCTGCCGCTGAGCCTGGAACTGGCCGACGCTGCTGGCGCGGCGCAATTGCAGCTGCTTTCGCTGTTGCGGGTGTTGCCGGGGCAGCGTTATGTCGGCGCGGGCGTCTGGCGTGGTCGGCCGGTGCTGGCCAAATTATTGGTGGGCAGCAAGGCCGCCCGGCATTTTCAGCGGGAACTGCAAGGCGTGCGCTTGCTGGCCGAGCAAGGGTTGACCACGCCGTTATTGCTCGCCGATGGCCTGAAAGAGGGTGAAGGCGGCTGGTTGTTGTTCCAATTGCTCGAAGACGCCGAGAGCCTGGGCGATGCCTGGAAACAGGTCGAACACCTGCCGTTGCTGGCCGACGAGCAGGCGGCGGTGCTGGCCGAAGCCCTCGGCGCCATCGCGCAACTGCACGGCAAAGGCCTCTGGCAGGAAGACCTGCACCTGGACAATCTGCTGCGCCATGACGGCCAGCTCTATTTGATCGACGGCGCTGGCATCCGCGCTGAGACCCCGGGGCAACCGTTGTCGCGGCAGAAGGTCCTGGAGAACCTGGGGGTATTTTTCGCCCAGTTGCCCAAAGCCCTCCAGCCGTTCAATGAAGAGCTGCTGGTGTATTACCTGCTGGGCAACGCCGAACACGCGCTGCCCATGGAAGCGTTGCAAAAACAGATCGACAAGGTGCAAGCCTGGCGTCTCAAGGACTTCCTGGCAAAAGTCGGGCGTGAGTGCAGCCTGTTCAGTGTGCAGCGCGGGGCGTTCGGCCTGCGGGCGGTCCGTCGTGATGAAGAAGCGGCGATGACGCCGGTGCTGGAGCAGGCCGATGCGTTGCTTGACCAGGGCCATCTGTACAAGACCGGTGGCGCGGCCAGCGTCGGCAAAGTCGAGGCGAACGGTCGTACCTTGGTGATCAAGCGCTACAACATCAAGAACTTCGCCCACTGGCTCAAGCGCTTCTGGCGCCCGAGTCGTGCCTGGCATTCCTGGCGCGAAGGCCATCGCCTGGCTTTCCTCGGCATTGCCACACCCAAGCCGCTGGCTTTGCTGGAGAAGCGCTTCCTGTGGTTGCGCCGCGGCGCCTACCTGGTCACCGAACACCTGGCGGGGCCGGACATCATCGAGCGCTTCGGCCCTTACGTGGAGAACGGTGAAGCCCCCGAAGCTGAATTGCTGGCGCTGGATCGCTTGTTTGCCGACCTGATCCGCGAGCGCATCAGCCATGGCGACTTCAAGGGCCACAACCTGTTCTGGCAGCACGACCGCTGGGCGCTGATCGACCTCGACTCCATGTGCCAACACCGCACCCAGGCCAGCTTCGCCCCGGCCTACGCCCGGGATCGCGCGCGGTTCATGCGCAATTGGCCGCAGGACAGTGCGTTGTATCGGGTGATTGATGGGCGGTTGCCCAAAACAATCGATAGCGCCTCGTCCGCCCTATGAATCGCAAGTGAAGACCGTGCTGTTCACGTGAGGTCGCCGATGCACCGTGGCGAGGGAGCTTGCTCCCGCTGGGCTGCGCAGCAGCCCCAAAAAGGCCGGCGCATTCCCGCAGGAAAACCGCATCAACCGGTTTACGACGGCTGCGCCGCCGAGCGGGAGCAAGCTCCCTCGCCACAGGTACGCTGCCCTGCAAGCGCCAGGCAATCGTGTGCTGTACGCTCGCCACTCACCGCTAGAGGCTTAAGGCCGCTTTTAAGCTATAATCCCGCCCTTTAGCTGCCCCGCACCCTTGGCGCGCGGCACATCAATTTTTCGCGGCGCTTGTCGCCCGTATGCAGACATAAGAGGCTAGACCCCTGTGGCATTGACGATTCTTGGCCTGTCCGGCGCCCTTAGCCATGATCCTTCCGCAGCGCTGTACATTGACGGCAAGCTGATCGCGGCGGCCGAGGAAGAGCGCTTCGTACGCGATAAACATGCAAAGAACCGCATGCCCTACGAGTCGGCGAAGTTCTGCCTGGAACAGGCTGGCATCAAGCCGTCCGACGTTGACGTGGTGGCGATTCCCTTCGCCCCGATCAGCCTGTTCGGCGAGGCTCGCTGGCACTACGCCAAGCGTTACTGGTACGCCCCGGACCGCGCCCTCGACGCGATCCTGATGGGTAACCGTCGCTACAAGCGCTATCGCCGCAAGATCGTCTGGTGCCTGGAGCAACTGGGCTTCGATCCGAAAAAAATCAAGATCGAGCCGGTCGAGCACCACCTGGCCCACGCCTCCAGCGCCTACCACTGCTCGGGCTTCCAGGAAAAAACCGCGATCCTGGGCATCGATGGCAAGGGCGAATACGCCACGACCTTCTTCGGCTACGGCGAAAACGGCAAGATCCACAAGATCAAGGAATTCTTCGACCCAGACTCCCTGGGTGGCCTGTACGGCGCGATCACCGAGTTTCTCGGTTTTGAAATGCTCGACGGTGAATTCAAGGTCATGGGCATGGCGCCTTACGGCGATGCCAGCAAGTACGATTTCTCGCGCCTGGCCTCGTTCGAAAACGGCGAGCTGGTGATCAACACCGACTATGCCAACGTGATCGGCCTGCGTCGCTATAAAGAGAAGGGCAAGGGTTTCTACTTCTCGCCGAAGCTGATCGAGTGGCTCGGCCCGAAACGCGAAGGCGACATCGCCGACGAGCCGTACATTCACTACGCGGCCAGCATGCAGGCGCTGTTCGAGAAGCTCGCGCTGCAAATGATTGATCACTACCTGGGCGACGTACTCAAGGAAACCGGCAAGCTGGCTTTCGCCGGCGGCTGCGCGTTGAACGTCAAGCTGAACCAGAAAATCATCGCCCGCGACGACGTCAAGGAGCTGTTCGTGCAACCGGCTTCCGGTGACGCCGGTACCGCGGTGGGTGCGGCGGCTTATGTGTCCCACGCCCGTGGTGTGCCGGTAGAGAAGATGGAACATGTCTACCTCGGCCCGGCCTACAGCAACGAAGACGTGATCGCTGCATGCGCCCGCCATCCGAGCAAGCCGGCATGGCGCAAGATCGACAACACGCCTGAGCGCATCGCCAAGATCATGGTCGACGGCAATCCGGTGGCCTGGTTCCAGGGGCGCATGGAGTTTGGCCCGCGTGCCCTGGGCGGTCGCTCGATCATTGGCTGCCCGAGCGCCAGCGGCGTGGCCGATCGCATCAACGAACAGATCAAGTTCCGCGAGCGCTGGAGGCCTTTCTGCCCGTCGATGCTCGACACCGTCGCGCCGCAGATGATCAAGGTCGACCACCCGGCGCCGTTCATGACCTTCACCTTCGAAGTGGCCGAAGAATGGAAAACCCGCGTGCCGGAAGTCGTCCATGAAGACGGCACGTCCCGGGCCCAGGTGCTCAAGCGTGAATACAACCCGCGCTACTACGACATGATGAAGGCGCTGGAAGTCCTGACCGGCAACGGCGTGTCGCTGAATACTTCGCTCAACCGTCGTGGCGAACCGATGATCTGCTCGCCGACCGACGCGCTGAACATGTTCTATGGTTCCGACCTGCAGTACCTGATCATGGAAGACATCCTGGTGGTCAAAGACGGCGTGGACGCTTATGACACGCTCGGCTGAGCGACATGTGCTGCAGTTCTGCCACGGTTATGACGGGCCGTTCCTCGACTGCGCCCGTCAGTACGCCAGCCTGTTCGCGGGCACTGGCTATCGCGTGACCACGGTGTTTCTCACTGGGGCGGCCGATGCTGAGGTCGCCGCCGGCTGTGCCTCGGACGAGGTGCTGTTCATGGAGTACAGCTCCAGTGCCGTTCGCGGCCTGAAGCTGGGTGCCATCAGCGATCTGCGCAAGATCGCCGCCTCACGCAATTTCAGTTTCTGCATTGCCCATCGCTTCAAGCCGATCTACATCGCCCTGTTGGGCACGCGCCTGCCGGTGATCGGCGTGCACCATGCCTTTGGTGACTACCAGCGGCGTACACGCCGGCTGTTCGCCCATGTGTTTCGCAAGCGTCTGAGCCTGCTCGGAGTGTCCGATGCGGTGCGTGACGACATGCGTCGCTGCCTGCCGAAATGGCCGGCTACGCGGATCCAGACTCTCTACAACCGCATCGACCTCGATGCCGCCCAGGCCGGCCAAGTCTCCCGGGAGGAGGCGCGGCATACGCTCGGGCTGGATACGGACGCCTGGATTGTCGGCAATGTTGGCCGTCTGCACCCGGACAAGGACCAGGCCACACTGTTGCGCGGCTTTGCCGCGGCACTGGAGTATCTGCCGGTCAACAGCCAGTTGGCGATTCTCGGCAAGGGCCGTCTGGAGCAGGATCTCAAGGCACTGGCTCGTGAGCTGGGCATTGCTGATCGCGTGCTGTTTCTTGGCCAGGTGCCCGAGGCGCGCCGTTATTTCCGCGCTTTTGATGTGTTCGCCCTGAGCTCCGACCACGAACCGTTCGGCATGGTGCTGCTCGAAGCCATGGCCGCTGGCGTGCCGTTGCTGGCCACGGCCTGCGGCGGCGCCAAGGAAGTGGTCGAGGACGTGGGCATCCTGTTTCCGCTGGGCGACGCCGAGCACATGGCCCAGGGGCTGCAACACCTGGCGGCCATGGACGATCTGCAGCGTC
The DNA here is from genome assembly GCF_018325805.1 of Pseudomonas sp. St290. Lineage (NCBI taxonomy): Bacteria > Pseudomonadati > Pseudomonadota > Gammaproteobacteria > Pseudomonadales > Pseudomonadaceae > Pseudomonas > Pseudomonas sp. St290. The sequence continues at coordinate 651,733 of NZ_AP014703.1, forward strand.
GCCAATGCGCCGAGCTGATGCTCGACCGCTTGCGCGAACGCTTCTCGGATCGCGCCGTACGCGAGGCATTCTGGCGTTTGCCCCAAGTCACCGAACTGGCGCCGAGGGCCTGATGCTCAACCGATTCCAAGGCTGGCGCGAGCGCGGCTGGACCGCTGTCGATGCGTCGATTTATGCCCAGGCCTGGCAGCGTTTTGGCGGCAGTGTGGCGACCCATCCTTTGGTGGTCGAGCGCCTGGCGGCCCTGGCCGGGATTCCCGTGCGCTACCTGGCGTTCGAGCAGGATGGCGAACTCAAGGCCGCCATACCGACCTGGGGCCGCGACCTGGCGCTGTCCAAAGACGTGCTCAAGCGCAGCGGCAAGAAGGGCCTGTTCGACCTGGGCAATGCCGAGCTGATCCTGCCGGCGGCGCCCGATGCACAAGCCCCGTTGCGGCATCGTGGACGTTACCTGTCGGCCCTCAATGAGGGACGCTTCAGCGGCTTGAAGTTGCAGCAGGAACAACTGGCCATGGCCCGCACGCCGGAAGAACTGTCCAAGAAGTTTCGCTACAACCAGCGCCGCGAGTTGCGTTTGCTGGAAGAGGCGGGCGGGGTGGTACGGCCGGTCGACGAGTTTTCCAGCGCCGAGTTGGCCTCGATCTACTGTGACCTGTTCCTGCGTCGCTGGGGCTTTGCGGCCACCGGTGCCGAGCGCATGGGCGAGGTGATCGAGTTGCTGCGCGAATGGTTGATCGGCTCGGTGATTTTTCTCAACGATGCGCCGATTGCCATCCAGTTGGTGTATCGCGTCGAAGCGCCCGAGTGGATCAGCGTCGAGTACATCAACGGTGGCGTCGACCCGCAGACCCGCGAATTCAGCCCTGGCAGCGTGTTGAGCTTCCTCAACACCCAAAGCGCCTGGGAACATGCTCGTGCCGCCGGCAAGCCGTTGCGTTTTTCATTCGGCCGGGCGGACCGGGAATACAAGGACCGTTGGTGCAACCCCGTGCCGGTGTTTACCGTATGAACCCGCCCATGAGTCGCAAGCAACAGCTGCTCCGGCGCCACCGTCGCAACAAGCGCGTGGGGTTGTTATTCGCCCTGGTGGTGTTGGTGTCGCTGGGCGTCGCGGTGGCCTGGTGGCTGCCCCTGGTACTGGCGGTGCTGGGCTGGATCGCCCACGAGGCGTGGTTCGCCGATCACTTGTTCTATTCGCCCCGGGACGATTACCAATACAGCTTCCCGCCGTTCACCCAGCAACCCAAGGTGCATTTGAATGCCGGGCGGCTACGGTTGGACGAAGGCGTGATCCTGGACGATGGCGCGACGCTGATCCTCGCGCTGCGGATCAAGAGCACTTGGCTGGGACGCTTTATCGACCCGCTCGTCGAATTGTCGGGCGGCGAAAGGGACCTGCAAACTTTCGAGCGCGGGGTCAATGGCCTGCGCTATCTCAACCTCAGCGAGCAGGGTCCGGCGTTGTCCCGGGGCGAGCTGCGTCTGCGTGGGCGCCATTGCCGTTTGCTGGGCGAGCCGACGCTGTGGTCTTTCGCGCCACCACAAGTCCAGCGCCAGCGGGTGATGGTCATCGCCCCTCACGCCGATGATGCGGAACTGGCTGCCTATGGTTTGTACAGCCAGGCAGACGAAACCTGGATTGTGACGCTGACCGCCGGTGAAATCGAAGCTGAGCATTATCAACAGATGGGCTTGGACCGTGTCGAGGCCGCGCGGCTCAAGGGCCGTTTGCGCGCCTGGGACAGCATTGCCGTACCGCGTTGGGCTGGGGTGCCTGAAGCGCACTGTGTGCAGTTGGGGTATTTCTGCCTGCAACTGGCGGCCATGCAGGCGGCGCCGAGCCAACCACAAGGCTCTCGCGAGGCTGGCCTGAGCGATATCCGGCTGTTCCGCCAGTTGAACCCGTTCACCTTGCCGGGCGATGCCGACGGCGCGCCGACCTGGAACAACCTGCTGGCGGACCTGCGCGAACTGCTGCTCAAGGCGCGTCCCGAAGTCATTGTATTGCCACATCCGACCCTCGATCCGCACCCCGATCATCTCTGCGCCCATCATGCCGTCCTGCAAGCCCTCGAAGGCCTGGAGTGGCAACCGACCACGCTGTTGGGCTACGCCAATCACCTGCACGACAATGATCGCTGGCCCATGGGGGATGCGGGCACAGGCATTGCGTTGCCGCCGTATTTCGAGCCGGCCCAGCCGATGCAGCCTGTCAGCCTGCCGCTGGCGTTGCCTGGACAGCGCGACAAGGCCATGGCGCTGGGCATGATGCATGACCTGCAACCGCGCGCGCCGTTCAAGCGACGCTTGCGCCGTGGCATCCAGCGCCTGCTGGCCGGGCGCACGGGCTCGCCGTATGGCGAGAACGAGTTTTTTCGCAAGGCTGTGCGTCGCCATGAGCTGTTCTGGCGGTTGTAACGGTCCAAGGTGGGGAGGCTTTGCGCTACGGCGCAAACCGGCCTCCGGTTATTTATCAAGTCGTTCGGTGCCGCAAGGAAAACGATGAAAGTTCTGTTTCTGGTGCAGAAAGAACAGCGGGCCATCCTGGACCGACTCTACGAAGGCGTGGCCGCTCATTGCGAGTGCGACTTGCGCTGGCTCGACAGCAAGGAACAACGCAACCTGCGGGGATATTTCCGCCGCCACGTGGATGTATCGCGTTATGACCGGATCGTGTTTTTCCTGCGTTTCAAGCAGGAGATCCGCCAGGCTGGTTTCATCCGCACGATCCCCAACCTGGTGATCCTCGAGCACGATGCCTACCAGAATTACATCCCGTGCAAATACACCGGCAAGTTCAGTGCGCATTACCGTCGCCTGCCGTGGGTGCGGGTGATCAGCTCCGGCTTCATGGTGACCGAACGTCTGCGTGGCGAAGGTTTCGATGCGGTTTTCGTGCCCAAGGGCTACGATCAGTCGTTATTGCAGGATCAGGGGCGTGAGCGGGACATCGAGTTGGCCTTCGTCGGCAGCACCAACAGTGTCGCCTACAGTGGTCGCAAGGCCCTGCTGGATGAGCTGGGGCGCGTTGAGCCGCTGGTCGTGACCCGGACCAAGTCCGGCGAAGAGTATTGCGAAACCCTTAACCGTATCCGTTTTTTCGTCAGTGCCGACGTAGGCATGGGCGAATTCATGATCAAGAATTTTGAAGCGATGGCCTGCGGTTGTGTGCTGCTGGCGTTCGATCAGGGCGTCGAGGAGGCGCGGGCGCTGGGGTTGCAGGACATGCACAACGTGGTGTTGTACCGTGACATCCCACAGCTCCAGGAAAAACTTTCCCGGCTGCGCGCCGACCCCGAGCTGGCGCGCAGTGTGGCGCACAACGGCCAGAAGCTGGCGCTTGAACAGTTCAGCTTCGCGCGCATCGGGCAGAAAATCGTTGAAGCATTGGAGCCGCCGCTGCGGCCTCGTGCCCCATTGAATCTGCTGGAAACATTGCGCCTGAAACTGGGCGTTTGATACGAACCGTTGAGCCATCCGGTGTTCAGATGGCGTTTGACTAAATGGTATTTCAGTGCAGTTTTCCGACGATAGTGACATTACCCTGGTGGTAACCAGTTGCGGCCGGCTCGACCTGCTCAAGCAGACCCTGGAGAGCTTCGACCGTTTCAACACCGCGCCGATCCGTGAGGTCTTCATTACCGAAGATGCCGGCGACGAAGGCGTACATGCGGTCATTCCCGCTCACTGGAAGGACCGCACGACGGCCTTCGTCAATCGACCGAAGCTGGGACAACTGGCTTCGATCGACCTGGCGTACGAGCACGTCAAGACGCCTTATATCTTTCACTGTGAAGATGACTGGGCGTTCTATCGCCCGGCCTTCGTGGAAGATTCGCGCACGATCCTGGAGCAACGGCCAGATATTCTTCAGGTGTGGTTGCGTAACTATGTCTACGATTTGTGCGTGCACAGTCCCTACATTCGCCTGGGCGAGCGTGAAGTCATCGGCGGCGTGCCCTGTTATCCATTGATTTCAGACAAGCCCGAATGGCAAAGCTTCTCCCTCAATCCTGGCCTGCGGCGGTTGAAGGAGTATCGGCTGTGTGCCCCTTTCGCCGGTTTCGGCGGTGAAAAAGCCTTGTCGCTTCGTTATGCCGAACTGAACTTGACGGCGGTCACGCTCGAAGGGGATGCTGTTTTGCATACCGGATTCGGGGTGCATGTGGAAGTACCCGTGGAGCGCCAGCGCAAGGCCCGCCGCAAGCGCCGCGAGCAAGTCAAGTTGTCCCTGGTTCTCTTGCTCGGGGTCTGCATTGGCTGGCTTATCAACTACTGAATGCCGCGAAGCATGAATCCTGGTCCGCGATAAAAGGTTTGCTGCTCGATGAGCATTATCAATGTCATGTGGGCGGGCGGTGCACCGTTCGCTTCGGTACACAAGGTCCATAATCAGATTCTCTCGCGGATGGAACCAGCGATGCCTGTCAAGACATGGCTCTTGCAGGGGTCGGCGGCTGCCTGCCAGATTGATGTCGGGGCGGCGCTTGAGTGGAATATGACATCGGCCCGGCTCAAGGGTCGACACGTTTGGCGTCTGCTAAAACCCCTGATGCACAATCGTTTCCGTCAGGCGTTGCTCGACAGCGATGCGCGTGTGGTATTGCTCGATGGCATCGGTGTGGCCCGTACCCTGTTGCCGGTCCTCAAGGTCATGCCGCAGATCCGCGTAGTGGTGATCTTCCATGGCGCGACACGGCTCAATCCTGCGGGGCGCGAGCTGTTGCGCGGCTTCCCTGCCTCCCGCCTGACCCTGGCTGCGGTCTCCCAGACCCTGGCGATGTCGCTCCAGGACGAGTTGGGCATGCAGGTCGCTGCGCTGCGTAGCGCGTTCGATCCGGCGCAATTCCAGGCCGCGCTGCTGTCTCGCGAAGCGGCACGTGCCCGACTGGGTCTACCAGACTCGCAGACGCGGATATTTGGCGCGGTGGGACGGCTGGTGGACAGCAAGGGGTTCGCCTGTCTGCTGGAGGCGTTTGGCCGGGCGGCGATCCACCACCCCGATTGGCGCCTGGTGATTGTCGGCGAGGGACCGAGGCGCGAAGCGCTGCAAGCGAGGATCGCCCGGCCGGATCTGGTCGACAAAGTCTTGCTGGTGGGGCATCTGGAGGATGTGGCGACGCTCTATCGGGCATTTGACTGGGTGCTGATCCCGTCCCTGGACGAGGGCCTTGGACTGACCCTCCAAGAGGCTGTCCTGGCTCGTGTCCCGGTGCTGGCCAGCGAACTTGCGGTCTTTCGTGAACAACTGGGCGACACCGGCTGGTACGCGATGCCCAACGACGAAAGTGGCTGGAGCGAGGCGATCGAACGAGCGGCGCAGGCTTCGGCCGATACGGTCGCAGCGGCTCAGTACCGGGCACTGGCCCCTGACGAGGCCTGGTCGAGCTTCAGCCAGGTCGCCCGGCAGTTGATCTCAGGCAGTCAGTAGGGCATTTTCCAATGCTTGCATCGGAAAGCTCCCGTTCAGGTTCTCTCGGGCAATATAACGAGCGAAATGCCGCAAGTTGCGACGTGCCAGATAGCGTGGCAGTGGCGAGCGCAGGAAGCGCATGTCGGCCACATCGATCAACCCCAGTTGGTTTTCAGGCGTGACGACGATGTTGCCCAGATGCAGCGAGCGAAAATAAATACCGCTGGCATGCAGGCTGCGGATCAACTCGACAAGCGCTGGAAGGGTATGCTGCCAGCTGAAGTTTTCCTGACTTGATAATTGACGCAGGGTTTTACCAGGAAGCGGTCGATACAGTACGGCGGTCATGCCGGGTTTTTGCAGTTTGTAGAAGGCCAGCACTTCGAGGGTCGGTACGCCGAGCTTCTGCAGGCGGGCCGCATTATTGATGAATCGCGTTGAATAAGGCCTCAGCAAGGCCGAAGAAAAAAGCCGCTTGCGGCGAAACAGCTTGAGGATATTCCCATCCTGCAGCAGATAGACTTTTGGGCCGTAGCTGTCGGCCTCCAGAATGCTGGCGCCTTCAATCAATTGATTCAAAGCGGCTTGGGGAAGCCGTGAGGATTGCATCGTAGGGAAACCTTGTTGAAAGAACCGGTGCCGTGGCGGGCCATGATGCCCAAAAGTTTTTGTTTTCACCATGCCGGTTTGGCTGGTAGACCGTTTAGGAGCGTTAGATGCAGGCAACACGTTGGGCACAGGGCTGGATGGCCTTTGGCTTGTTATGGTTTTTGCTGGCGATAGCCCTGGCACCGACTAACAAGATTTATCAACAGGGGTTGGTTGTATTTGTCTGGCTGCCGGTGATCGTCTTCGCCTGGCCGGCCCGTCATCGGTTGGCGGAGGTATGGCGTGCCCAACGCGTGATCTACACGGCGCTGCTGGCGCTGATGGCCTGGGCCCTGGTGACACTGGCCTGGGCCGAAGTGGCAGAGCCTGCCCGCGAGGCCAAGCGATTGCTCTACATCCTGGCGTTCCTGTTGTTTTTCCCGATCTTTGCCAACGGTCAGCCCGAACGCGTGATTCGTATCATGCAATGGGGCGGCCTGGGGCTTGCGCTGACGGCCTTGTTGGCCATCATCCATTTCTATGGGTATGCGAACCATCACTGGAATGTGCGTCTGCAAGGGTTGGGGGAGTTGTCTCATCCAATCCTTGGCGGCTACGTGATCGGGTTGGCGGCAATCTGGATGTTGCATTGGATGCCACGTCATTTGGGGTTGCAAGTGCTTTGGGTCGTGGCCTTGGCGCTGTTGGGCATATTCGTCGTGGCGAGTCAGAGTCGCGGCGCTGCGCTGGCCTTGCTGCTCAGCGTACTGGCCATGCCGATCTATTGTCGGGACCAGAGGGTCCGGATTATCGCCGCCACGACCCTGGTGCTGGCAATGCTGACTTTCTGGTTGCTCGAGCCGTTGGTCATGGCGCGCGGTGCTTCCTATCGGCCCGAGATTTTCATGTCGAGCCTGCACATGATTGCCGAGCGCCCATGGGGCGGTCTTGGCGTGGCGGCTGATTACCGGGTTATCGTCCACGGCCTCAAGTTCGATCACGCCCACAATCTGTTCAGCCATGTCGCCATTCAACTCGGGTTGCCGGGGCTGCTGCTGTGGTGCATCGTCTGGTTCGCCGTGCTGCGCGAAGCCTGGCGCGCCCGGGAAAGCCTGCTGGGCCGGGGCGTGCTCGGTATGTGGGTGTTTTCATTCCTGGCGATGCAGTTCGACGCTGCGAGCCTGACCGGAACCCCCCGCGCCGAATGGTTCATTACCTGGCTGCCGATTGGTCTGGCCAGCGTTTTGACCTGGGCGCAGGCCAATGCCGGTGGCTGTGATAAAATTCCGCGTTCTTCCTAACCAGTGAGCCCGACGATGAGTGACGCACCGCCCAAAGCGGAACAGGATTCCAGCCTGAAGATCTATTTTCGGTTGCTGGGATACGTCAAACCCTACGCGGGCATTTTTCTGCTGAGTATCGTGGGTTTCGTGATATTTGCCTCGACCCAGCCCATGCTGGCCGGGATTCTCAAATATTTCGTCGACGGCTTGAGCAACCCCGATGCGGTGCTCTTCCCCAACGTGCCGTACCTCAAGGATTTGAAACTGCTGATGGCGGTGCCGCTGCTGATCGTTCTGATCGCTGCCTGGCAGGGCCTGGGGTCGTTCCTGGGCAACTATTACCTGGCCAAGGTTTCCCTGGGGCTGGTGCACGACTTGCGGGTCGAGTTGTTCAAGAAGTTGCTGGTGCTGCCTAATCGCTATTTCGACACCCACAATTCCGGGCACCTGATTTCCCGCATCACCTTCAACGTGACCATGGTCACCGGTGCTGCCACCGATGCCATCAAGGTGGTGATCCGCGAAGGTCTCTCCGTGGTGTTCCTCTTCGCCTACCTGGTGTGGATGAACTGGAAGCTGACCCTGGTGATGCTGGCGATCCTGCCGCTGATCGCGGTCATGGTCAGCAGTACCAGCAAGAAATTCCGCAAGCAGAGCAAAAAGATCCAGGTGGCCATGGGCGACGTGACTCACGTTGCCTCCGAGACCATCCAGGGCTACCGAGTGGTGCGCAGCTTCGGCGGTGAGGCCTATGAAGAGCAGCGCTTTACCAACGCCAGCCAGGGCAACACCGACAAGCAATTGCGCATGACTCGCACCGGCGCGGTCTACACGCCGATGTTGCAGTTGGTGATCTACACCGCCATGGCGGCCCTGATGTTCCTGGTGCTGTTCCTGCGCGGCGACGCGACGGCCGGTGACCTGGTGGCCTACATCACGGCTGCTGGCCTGCTGCCCAAGCCGATTCGCCAACTCTCGGAGGTCAGCTCCACCATCCAGAAAGGCGTGGCCGGTGCCGAGAGCATCTTCGAGCAACTGGATGTCGAGCCGGAGATCGACAGGGGGACCGTCGAGCAGGAGCGGGTCAGTGGTCGTCTCGATGTGCGCAACCTGAGCTTTACCTACCCCGACGCTGAGCGCGAGGTACTCAAGGACATCAGCTTCACGGCGGCACCCGGACAGATGATTGCATTGGTGGGCCGTTCAGGTAGTGGTAAATCGACCCTGGCGAGCCTTATCCCGCGCTTCTATCACCATGAGGTCGGCCAGATTCTGCTCGACGACGTGGAAATCGAAGACTACCGCCTGCGTAACCTGCGTCGTCATGTCGCCCAGGTGACCCAGCATGTCACGCTGTTCAATGACACGGTGGCCAACAATATCGCCTACGGTGACCTGGCCGGTGCGCCACGGGCCGACATTGAAAAGGCGGCTCGGGATGCCTATGCGATGGACTTCATCGAGCAGTTGCCCGATGGCCTGGACACGGAGGTCGGCGAAAACGGCGTGTTACTGTCCGGCGGCCAGCGCCAGCGCCTGGCCATTGCCCGGGCGTTGTTGAAGAACGCGCCGCTGCTGATCCTCGACGAGGCCACCTCGGCGCTGGACACCGAATCCGAACGGCATATCCAGGCCGCGCTGGATCAGGTCATGAAAGGCCGTACGACCCTGGTCATCGCCCATCGTCTGTCGACCATCGAAAAAGCCGACATGATCCTGGTGATGGACCAGGGCCGTATCGTCGAGCGGGGAACCCATGGCGAGCTCCTGGCGCAGAACGGCTACTACGCGCGTCTTCACGCCATGGGGCTGGACGCCCCCGCCGAGAATATCGCCTGAGTTCGGATTCCAGGCTGTGACAGCCGGCCTGTTTCTCTCGGCCGGCTTCGATCAACTGTGGGACACAAATGTTGTGTGCAGCCAGTACCAATGTGCGAGCTTGCTCGCGATAGCGGTGTCTCCGGGGCGGCGATGTCGAATGTTCCGACGCCATCGCGAGCAGGCTCGCTCCCACAAGTTTGTATCGAAATCCTTACCCGCCTTGACCAACCCACAATAAATCCGCGACTCGTGACTGCTAAGGTCTGGCCACAGGACTTTTCCTGGACCAACTTAGTCATCGAGGGGGCCATCCCTCTCGCGCGGGTGCTTGAATGTTGCAACGCTATCTCTGGAAGCTACTGCCCAAGTCGCAGCGTTCCTTTCTGTTGGGGCGCCTGTCGGTTGTCGACCGACAGGTCGTGAACAAATCGATGTCGGCCAATTGCCGTTTTCCCGAAGCTTTCGCCCAACGCGGCTGTTTGTTCATCCATGTGCCAAAATGCGCCGGCAGCAGTATTTGCGTCGGGCTTTTCGATGGCTACAGCCCGGGCCACCTGCCGTTGTACTGGTACGAAGAGCAGTTTGCGCAGCAGTACGCCGCCAGTTTCAAGTTTGCCTTTGTCCGTGATCCGCTGGAACGTGCATATTCGGCCTATGCTTTCCTGCGGGGCAACACGTTGGGGTCGCGCGACCATGCGGCTCAGAAACTGGTCGGCCAATACCGCGACTTCGACGATTTTGTCGTTCGCTGGCTGCATCCGGAGAACATCACCCGGCAATTGCATTTCGCTGCGCAGACAGATTTCCTCACCGACTCCCTCGGCCACCTGGCGTTGGACTTCATCGGTTATCAGGAATACCTGGAGCGGGACTATCAGCGGGTGTGCGAGCACCTGGGGCTGGCTGCGACGTTGCCCCATGTGAACCGCACCCGCCAGCGCGTCGTGGTGCCGGTACGGGACATTTGCTCGGTACGGACCCGTCGGCTGGTGCGGCGGGTGTACCAACGTGACTACGAGATGCTTGGTTATGAATGAAACGTCAAAGGTATCGATGCAACAGGTGCAGATTCGTCCTTATGCGCAGGCGCTCACGCCCGAGGATCGGGCTGCCATCAAAGCCCAGCGCCCACGTTGTATCTGGCTGACCGGACTGTCGGGGGCGGGCAAGTCGACACTGGCCAATGCCTTGGAGGTGCAACTCAACCAGCAGGGTTTGCACACCGCCCTGCTCGATGGCGACAACCTGCGCCAGGGGCTGTGCCGGGGCCTGGGCATGGATGCCGAGGCCCGCAAGGAAAATATCCGCCGCATTGCCGAGGTGGCGCGCCTGATGGTCGACGCCGGCCTGATCGTCATCGTTGCGGCCATCTCACCGTTTCGCGCCGACCGGGAAGCGGCTCGACAGTTGTTTGCCCAAGGCACCTTCGTGGAAGTCTATGTGAGTACGCCTTTCGACGTCTGTGCCCAGCGTGACCCCAAGGGGTTGTACCGCGAAGCCCGTGCCGGGCGGATCAAGAACTTCACCGGGCTCGACAGTCCCTACGAGGAGCCACTCGCGCCGGACTGCGCGATCGATACCAGCGAGGTGGAAATGGCCGAGGCCTGTGCCCGGCTGTCGGCGTTGCTGCAGATTTGATCGAGCGCGCATCCTGGGGTCGCCTTGCAGCCATGGATAAGCCTTCGCCAACCCTGTGCTAATATCGCGGCCCTGTTCATTTTGTATGTGGGATGCTCCATGAAGTTGTCCATGCCGCGATTCGATCAAGCCCCTGTATTGGTGGTCGGCGATGTCATGCTCGACCGCTACTGGCATGGCGGTACCTCACGGATTTCCCCTGAGGCCCCGGTACCGGTGGTCAAGGTCGAGCACATCGAGGATCGCCCCGGTGGTGCCGCCAACGTTGCCCTGAACATCGCCGCCCTCGGTGCGCCGGCCTCCCTGGTGGGGGTGACCGGCGACGACGAGGCTGCCGACAGCCTGACCAACAGCCTCAAGGGGGCGGGTGTGCGGGCGATATTCCAGCGCATTGCGCACCAACCGACCATCGTCAAGCTGCGGGTCATGAGCCGTCACCAGCAATTGCTGCGTATCGACTTCGAAGAGCCGTTCGCCACTGATCCCTTGGCCCTCGGTGCCGAGGTCGACAACCTGCTCGAAGGTATCAAGGTCCTGGTGTTGTCGGACTACGGCAAAGGCGCGTTGAAAAACCACCAGGTGCTGATCCAGGCTGCCCGTGCCCGTGGTATTCCGGTAGTGGCCGACCCCAAGGGCAAGGATTTTTCCATTTACCGTGGCGCGAGCCTGATCACGCCGAACCTCAGCGAATTCGAAACCATCGTCGGTGGTTGCGTCGATGAGCACGACCTGGTGAGCAAAGGCGCGCAGTTGATGCAGGACCTCGACCTCGGTGCCTTGCTGGTGACCCGTGGCGAGCACGGCATGACCCTGCTGCGTCCTGATCACCCCGCGTTGCACCTGCCGGCCCGTGCCCGCGAAGTGTTCGACGTGACGGGTGCCGGCGATACCGTGATTTCCACCCTGGCCGCGGCGATCGCTGCCGGCGAGGAATTACCCCACGCGGTAGCCCTGGCGAACCTGGCGGCGGGCATTGTCGTTGGCAAGCTCGGCACGGCGGCCATCAGCGCTCCCGAGCTACGCCGCGCCATCCAGCGCGAGGAAGGCTCCGAGCGAGGCGTGCTGGGCCTGGAACAACTGCTGCTGGCCGTTGACGACGCCCGAGCTCACAACGAAAGAATCGTCTTCACCAACGGTTGCTTCGACATCCTGCACGCTGGCCACGTGACCTACCTGGAGCAGGCCAGGGCCCAAGGCGATCGCCTGATCGTCGCGGTCAACGACGATGCGTCCGTAAGCCGTCTCAAAGGACCGGGTCGCCCGATCAACAGCGTCGACCGGCGCATGGCGGTCCTGGCCGGCCTGGGCGCGGTGGACTGGGTGATCAGCTTCAGCGAGGGCACGCCGGAAAACCTGCTGCGCCAGGTCAAGCCGGATGTGCTGGTCAAGGGCGGTGACTACGGCATCGATCAGGTCGTGGGCGCGGACATCGTCACGGCCTACGGCGGTACGGTGAAGGTGTTGGGGCTGGTGGAAAACAGCTCGACGACGGCGATTGTGGAAAAGATCCGCAATAACTGAGCCGCAGTTTGTAGGGCCTGGCGGCTGTTGTGGCGAGGGAGCTTGCTCCCGCTGGGTTGCGCAGCAACCCCTTTTTTATGGGCGCTGCGCACCCAAGCGGGAGCAAGCTCCCTCGCCACAGAAGCGTTCCAATTGCTGTAACTAACGAGCCACCTTGCGCGGCACGATCTTCTTGAGCAATTGCCGGGCCTTGCCCTTGAGTCGGGTCAGGCCCGACTCCTTGCCCGGTGGTGTCAGCCCTTGCTGGCGCAGCCAGTCCTTCCAGCGAATCCGCTCGTCGCGCACCAGCCAGCCATCCTGTCGGGCGAAACTTTCCGCCAGGTACAGCCCCCGAGTGCTGGCCGGGTACAACTGATCCTTTTTCAAGGTGTACAGCTCAGGCAAGGGCTGCCCATCCTGCAGCGGCATCAGGTACAGGTCAGGCCGCTTGCGGTCCAGGCGCGCAACCAGTTGATCGCCCTCCAGGCGCTCATCAACGTGAAACAGGCTCAGGGACTTGGCTTCTCTGGGCACATCCAGGCGTAAGTCATAGATCAGTTGCAGTGATGCCGTCGGCAGGTGCACGTAGGCCCGTGGCCGCTCGATCAGTTGCAGGTTGGCGCTGCGCACCGGGCGGGCCGAGCCCGACAGCGGCGTCAGGCGAAACGGCAAGGCTTCGCGATAATGCAGGGCCGTGGCGTAGGGGGCCGGCAGCCAGGTGTCGTTGAAACGCCCGCCAAGCCAGCCTTCAGGGGTTTCCAGCAGGCATTCTTCGGCGATCTCGCTGATGGCGGTGAGCAGCGGCAGGTTCAGTTCATGGGCCGGGACGTAGCCGGAAATCAGCTTGAGCACCACGTCGCCGCGATCCTGTCGGCGTTGGCGCACCAGCACCCAGTAATCGCGGTTCTGCCAATGCAGGGTCAGGCGCACCGAGACGCCCAGGTTGGCCAGCTCCAGGGAGAAGCGCTCGGCATCGGCCACCGCGACAGGGCGGCGGCGCTGCAAGGTCTGGGCGAAATTCAGTGGCATCCCGACGCTCTGGTAAGTCAGGCCTTCGGGTGTTGCTTCGACGAACAGGGGCAGGGTCTTGAAGTTGCTTGGATTCTTTCTGATGAGCGTACGCGGCATGTCGGCTCCTTCCTTAAGGCCGCGTAGGGCGGCGTCAGTTTTTACGCAGGACCTTGGCTACGGTCGCGACGTTATGGGCGAGGTGCAGCGGATTGATGGTGCCGACAATAGCACTGGCGACCCCGGGATGCTCAAACAACAGTTCGAAACTGGCACGGACCGGGTCCACGCCCGGGCTCAGGCAGACGTGACCGCTGGCCAGGGCTTTCTTCACCAGGATCGCTTTGCCGTGCTCGCTGGCGTAGTCAATGACCGCCTTTTCGTTTCGTTCGTTCAGATTGTAGGTGACCATCGCACAATCGCCTTGCTCCAAGGCTTTCAAGCCGCCGTCGACGGTCTTGCCGGAAAAACCGAAACCGCCGATCTTGCCTTCGCGCTTGAGTGCCGCCAGGGTCGGGTAGACCTCGCTGTCGTTGAGGATCGCCAGGTCGTTGCCGTCGGAATGCACCAGCACCAGGTCGATATAGTCGGTTTCCAGGCGCTTGAGGCTGCGTTCCACCGAGAAGCGGGTATGGGCGGCACTGAAGTCGTGGCGTGACTGGCCATCGCTGAATTCTTCGCCGACCTTGCTGACAATCACCCAGTCCTGGCGTTGGCCACGCAACAGCGGGCCGAGACGTTCTTCGCTGCGGCCATAGGCCGGCGCGGTGTCGATCAGGTTGATACCCAGGTCGCGTGCCTGTTTGAGCAACATGCGCGCTTCGTCGTCATCGGGGATCCGAAAGCCGTTGGGGTATTTGACGCCCTGGTCGCGGCCCAGCTTGACGGTGCCCAGGCCCAACGGGGAGACCCGCGGGCCATCATGGCCCAAGGGGCGATAGAGGTCATGCAGGGTCGGTTGGCTCATGGCAACAGTTGCTCCCAGGCAGGCACGCCCATCGGCGGCTTCGGCAGCTCCGGCAAGGGGGCAGGGTGACTGGGTTGGATGCCATCGCGTTGCAGCGCATTGACCACCCGATCGGCGAAGTCCGGGGCCAGGGCCAGTTTGGTCGGCCAACCCACCAGCAGACGATCCTGCTCGGCGAGGAAGGCGTTGTCCGGGCGGGTCAGGCCCGACTGCAACGGTTCGGCGCGGTCAACCCGCAGCGTGGCCCATTGCGCGGTGCTGAGGTCGATCCACGGCAGCAATTGGCCAAGTTCTTTCTGAGCGACGGCGATCTGCTCGGCGGGTTCGCGGGCGATGGCATCGCCTTCGGCGAGGTCACCCCCCAGGTACCAGACCCATTGGCCATTGGCGGCCGGGTGGGTGGTCACGGTGACGCGCGGCTTCGGTCCCCCGCCCAGGCAATGGGCGTAAAGGGGCTTGAGGCTCGGCCCCTTGGCCAAAACCATGTGCAACGGCCGGGTCTGCATGGCCGGTTTGTCCAGGCCCAGGGCTTTGAGCAGGTCAGCGGTGCCCGCGCCAGCGCTGAGGATAATGCGTTGGGCACGGATCTCGCGGTCGTCGACCTTCAGGCCGACCAGCTCACCCGCTTCGCGCAATGGCTCGATGCGCTGCCCGGCCAGCAGGCTGTCGCCGGCCAGTTCCGCCAGGCGCGCGATCAGGCTGGGCACGTCCACCACCAGTTCGGCCAGGCGATAGACCTTGCCCTTGAAGCGCTTGTCTTGCAGGGCCGGCGGCAGTTGATCGCCCTTGACCTGATCGACCCGTCCGCGCACAGCCTTGCTGGCAAAGAAACTGGTGAGGTTGCCGGCCAGGGTGCCGGGAGACCAGAGGTAATGGGCGTCGGAAAGCATACGCACACCGGACAGGTCCAGTTCACCTTCCCCTTTCAGGGCTTCGCGCCAGCGGCGCGGCATGTCGGCGATGGCTTCCGAGGCACCGGTCAGGGCGCCATGCAAGGCGTACTTGGCGCCGCCATGGATGATGCCCTGGGATTTGACACTCTGCCCGCCGCCGAGGCTGGCGCTTTCCACCAGCACGGTTGAAAACCCCTGGCGGCGCAAGCGCGCGTTCAGCCAGAGGCCGGCGACTCCGGCGCCGACAATCAGGATGTCGGTGGAAATAACGGATGGCATGCAGCGACCTCAGTGTTCAAGACGAGGGCGCAGTATACAGACTCGATGGGTGGAGTTTTCGCCACTCAACCTGTGGGAGCAAAGCTTGCTCGCGATACAGGCGCCTCGGTTCCAGAGAGACCGCGTCGTTTTCATCGCGGGCAAGCCTTGCTCCCACAGATTCCTCCTTGCCAAACATATATTTTCAGCCCTATTAAGCCGTGTCTTCAGTGCCCTGCCGTCTTGGAAAACAGCTGAATCACCACAACCCCCAACACAATCAAGGCCATCCCCAGCATCGCCGGCACGTCCAGTTTCTGCCCGTAGATGAACAGCGCCGCCACGCTGACCATGACGATCCCCAACCCGGCCCAGACCGCGTAGGCCACGCCCACCGGTACGGTGCGCACCACCAGCGTCAGCATCCAGAACGCGGTGCCGTAGCCGGCGATGACCAGCAGCAAGGGCAAGGGTGTGCTCAAGCCCTTGATCGCTTTCATCGAAACGGTGGCGATCACTTCGGCGCAGATGGCGATGGCCAGGTAGTAGTAAGCGTTCATGGGCAGTTCCTCTTTGACAGTTGCGTCTTTCGATAGAGGCCATTCTAGAGATTGCCCAGATGCGGTAAAGTCATTACCTATCTGTAATCAAGATAGGTTGGGCCATGAACGTACAGTGGAACCTGGAGCAATTGCGACTGTTTGTCGGGGTCGCCGAGAAGCGTTCGTTTTCCGCCGTGGCCCGGGACCAGCGCAAGGCGCAGTCGGCCATCAGCAGTGCGATTGCCTTGCTGGAAGACGACTTGGGGGTGAGCCTGTTCGAGCGCAGCAGCGGCCGTCAGCCGAGGCTCACCGACGCTGGCGAAGCCCTGCTCGAAGAAGCCAGGGAGGTGCTGCGCCAGTGCGAGCGCCTCAATGGCCGGGCCCTGGCCCTGATGCGCGGGCAGGAAGCGTCGCTGCGCCTGGCCCAGGACGAAGCCATGCCCTATCAACCGGTCATCGACAGCCTGGCGGCCCTGGCCGAGCAATTCCCCACCCTCGAAGTGCAACTGGCCAGCGCCGCCCAGGGCGATGTGGCGCGCAAACTGGTGGAGCGGCGCGCCGACCTCGGCTTGCTGTTCTATCACGACCAGATCCCCGAGGCGCTGGAGCGCCGGGTACTGGGCAGCGTCGAAATGGTCACGGTGTGCGGCCGGGGCCATGCATTGGCGGACCATGGTTATGTGACCTGCCGGGAAATGGCCCGGCACCGCCAGTTGTTGATGGCGACCCAGTCCAGCGTCTATCCCGGCAGCGAGCAGGCCAGCCCACAGGTCTGGCGGGCCGACAGTTTCTATGTGTTGGCCGAATGGCTGAGGAGTGGCCTGGGCTGGGCCTGGCTGCCTCGGCATGTGGTGCAATACCCGGCGTACCTGGGCGACATGGTTGAACTCAGCAGCGAGTGGACCCCGCCGGCGCTGGTGGTGGAACTGGTCTGGCGCCGCGACGAACCCCTGGGGCCGGCGGCCCGTTGGCTGGCGGAACGTTTTGCCGTGCAGTTGCAGGCGATCGGCTGAAAAACCGATAAACTCCGCCGCCATGAACAGAACTCTCTATAGCGCGTTGTTTTATCTGGGGCTGCCACTGGTAGCGATTCGGCTGTGGTTACGGGCCCGCAAGGCGCCGGCATATGCCCGGCGCATTGGCGAGCGGTTTTCCTGGGGGCTGCCGGTCATGGTGCCGGGGGGCATCTGGGTTCATGCGGTGTCGGTGGGCGAGAGCATTGCCGCCGCGCCGATGATCCGTGCCTTGCTGCAACGTTATCCACAGCTGCCGATCACGGTTACCTGCATGACGCCCACCGGTTCGGAGCGGATCCAGGCCATGTTCGCCAACGAGCCGCGTATCCAGCATTGCTACTTGCCGTACGATTTGCCTTGCGCGGCCAAGCGTTTTCTCGACCGGGTCCGACCGTCCCTGGCGGTCATCATGGAAACCGAGCTATGGCCCAACCACATTCACCAATGCGCCAGGCGCGGCATTCCCGTGGCTTTGGCCAACGCACGGTTGTCGGAGCGTTCAGCGCGGGGTTATGCACGCTTTCCCAGACTGACCCGGCCCATGCTCGCCGAGATGAGCCTGTTCGCCGTGCAGACCGAAGCCGAAGCCGAGCGTTTTCGCCAGTTGGGCGCTCGGACGGAAACCGTCGAAGTCACTGGTTCCATCAAGTTCGACCTGACCATCGACCCGCAATTGCTGGAGAGCGCCAGCGCCTTGCGCCGCCAGTGGCAGGCCACCGAGCGTCCGGTATGGATCGCCGCCAGCACCCATGAAGGCGAGGACGAAGTGGTGCTGGCCGCCCATCGTCGGTTGCTCGACAGCTATCCCGATGCCTTGCTGATCCTGGTGCCGCGGCATCCCGAGCGTTTTGATGCCGTGCATCAGCTCTGTGAGAACCAAGGCTTCGCCACGGCCCGGCGCTCCAGCGCTCAACCGGTCACCGCCCAGACGTCAGTGTTGCTGGGCGACACCATGGGCGAACTGCTGTTTCTCTACGCCTTGGCCGACAGCGCTTTTGTCGGAGGCAGCCTGGTGCCCAACGGCGGACACAACCTGCTCGAGCCGGCGGCGCTGGCGAAACCGGTGCTCAGCGGGCCGCACCTGTTCAACTTCCTCGAAATCGCCGCGCAACTGCGTGCCGCCGGTGCCCTGGCGGAAGTGGACGATGCCCAAAGCCTGGCCCTGGCGGTACAGCGCCTGTTCGAACTGCCCCGCGATGCCCAGCGCATGGCCGAGGCGGGGCTTGCGGTGATGCGCCGCAATCAGGGCGCGTTGCAGCGGTTGCTGGAGGGGTTGGGGCGGTTGATTGATTGAGCGACTGAATACCTGTGGGAGCAAAGCTTGCTCGCGATGCAAGCGCCCCGGTTCCAGGGAGACTGAGTTGTATTCATCGCGGGCAAGCCTTGCTCCCACAGGATGTTGTTGGCAGGGCTTCCCTCCAAGGGGTTACTGCGCCGGCCGCGAACGCAACTGCTCCGCTGCCGCCTTGGCCAGGTCCGGCGGCAGGAAGTCGCGGTCGGGGTTGTAGTCGGGCTTGAGGTAGCGAGACAGGTCCTGCAGGTCCGCCGGGCTCAACGTGCCGGCGGCCTGTTTGAGACGCAGGTTGTCGAGGATGTAGTCGTAGCGGGCGTTGTTGTAGTTGCGCACCGAGGTATATAGCTGACGCTGGGCATCGAGCACATCGACGATGTTGCGCGTGCCGACCTGGTAGCCGATCTCCGTGGCTTCCACCGCGCTCTGGTTGGAGATGATCGACTGGCGTCGGGCCTGGACCTGCTCCACATCGGTGTTCACCGCGCGGTGCAGGTTACGGGTGTTCTCCACGACCTGGCGGCGCAGGGCTTCGCGTTGTTGCTCGGTCTGGGTGAGTTGCGAGTAGGACTCGCGCACCTGGGAGCTGGTCAGCCCACCACTGAAAATCGGAATGTTCAGTTGCAAGGCCAGCGTGCGCTGATCGACGTCGCCACTGTAGGCGCGGCCAAATGCGTTCGGGTTGCTGAAGCCCAGGGCGTCGTTGTCGCCTTTTTCGTATTTCGCAACGGCGTCCAGGGTTGGCGCGTGACCGGCCTTGCGCTGGCGCAAAGTATCTTCGGCGGCGGTGACGGCGTAGTTGCTGGCCAACAGATTAAGGTTCTGTTTGGCGGCGGTGTCGACCCAGGCCTTGGCATCGTTGGGCGTCGGCGGCAGGATCGGCAGGGTATGGACGATGCCCTGGAGCGAGTTGTACTGGCGGTTGGTCAGGGTGATCAGCGCTTCGAAGGCGTCCTCGACCTGGCGCTGGGCCAGGATCCGGTTGGCCCGGGCGGTGTCGTAGCTGGCCTGGGATTGCAGCACATCGGTCTTGTCCGACAGGCCCACGTCGAAGCGCTCGTTGGACTGGTCGAGCTGACGCTTGAACGCGGCTTCTTCGGCCTTGGTCGAGGCCAGGTTGTCCTGGCTGCGCAGCACATTGAAGTAGCTCTCGGCGCTTTGCAGGATCATGTTCTGTTCGGTGGCCGACAGTTGCAGCGACGCTTGTTCGTTCACCGACTTGGCCGCCTGGAACTGGAACCAGCGGTCGGCACGAAACAGCGGCTGGGAGAGTGTGGCCTGATACGAGCGGGCACTGCGGTTGGCGACCGCGGCAGGCTGGTCGATATCGGTGCGCACGTTGGCGACTTCGGCACCGCCGGACAGGTTTGGCAACAATCCGGCACGCGCCTGGGGTACCACTTCCTTCTGGGCGCCGTACTGGGCGCGGGCAGCGGCCAGGTCGGCGTTGTTGTCTACCGCTTCCTGGTAAACGCTCACCAGATCGGTTTTGGTGGTGATGGGCGCTTCGGCAGCCCAGGCCATTCCATTGGACGCACAAGACACGGCTAGGGCCAGTGAGAGTTTGCGCAACATGAGGCGATCCCTATTTCACGGATGAGTGCGCACAAGAGGCGCGGCGTAGCGAGTGTAGTTGCGCGATGGCACGGCAACAATCCTGTATATGCGCCATTCATCACGCCTTTTGCCCTGGCGATGGCGTTCTCTGGTAGTTGTGTCTAGACTGGCCGGGTTCTTGTCGGGGTGCCTTGCTATGAGGCTGAGATCGAATAATTTCGGATCCCGTTGAACCTGATCAGGTTAACGCCTGCGTAGGGAACAAGATTTCTCGTCACCCGGCGAGTCCTCTTGTGCTTCGTCCGGGATGTTGTTCGACCATCGACTTTCGATTTTCGAGCATCCTCGAGCAGCAAGCACAGCGTCCGCACTCTCGTGCAGGGACGCGTCCATTCGCTACAGGTTCGCTCCGACAAAAATCCACTGCCTGGATGTGTGTCTGGAGAGCCCGTGATGACGACAAAAGCAAAAAACGCGACCAACCTCAGTGAATCGGCCCAGGTCGATGAGCAATCGGTCCAGCCCTTTACCCGCTCGCAAAAAATCTATGTCCAGGGCAGTCGCCCGGATATTCGCGTGCCCATGCGCGAAATCAGCCTCGACGTGACCCCCACCGACTTCGGCGGCGAAATCAACGCGCCGGTGGTGGTATATGACACTTCGGGCCCCTACACCGACCCGAACGTGATCATCGACGTGCGCAAGGGCCTGGCCGATGTGCGCTCGCCGTGGATCGAAGCCCGTGGCGACACCGAACGCCTGGCCGGCCTGAGTTCCAACTTCGGCCAGGAACGCCTGGCCGACCCCGAGCTGACCAAGCTGCGCTTCGCCCACGTGAACAACCCGCGCCGTGCCAAGCCGGGCGCCAACGTCAGCCAGATGCACTACGCGCGCAAAGGCATCATTACCGCCGAGATGGAATATGTCGCCATCCGCGAAAACATGAAGCTGGAAGTGGCCCGCGCCGCCGGCCTGCTGGACCAGCAACACGCCGGCCACAGCTTCGGCGCCAGCGTGCCGAAAGTCATCACCCCGGAATTCGTACGCGATGAAATCGCCCGCGGTCGCGCGATCATCCCGGCCAACATCAACCACACCGAACTGGAACCGATGATCATCGGCCGTAACTTCCTGGTGAAGATCAACGGCAACATCGGCAACAGTGCCCTGGGTTCGTCCATCGAAGAAGAAGTGGCGAAACTGACCTGGGGTATTCGCTGGGGTTCGGACACGGTCATGGACCTGTCCACTGGCAAGCACATCCATGAAACCCGCGAATGGATCATCCGCAACTCGCCGGTGCCGATCGGCACCGTGCCGATCTACCAGGCCCTGGAAAAAGTCGGCGGCGTGGCCGAAGACCTGACCTGGGAGCTGTTCCGCGACACGCTGATCGAACAGGCCGAGCAGGGCGTCGACTATTTCACCATCCACGCCGGCGTGCTGCTGCGCTATGTGCCAATGACCGCCAAGCGCGTCACCGGTATCGTCAGCCGTGGTGGTTCGATCATGGCCAAGTGGTGCCTGGCACACCACAAAGAGAACTTCCTCTACACCCACTTCGAAGACATCTGCGAAATCATGAAGGCCTACGACGTCAGCTTCTCGCTGGGCGATGGCCTGCGTCCGGGCTCGATTGCCGACGCCAACGACGAAGCGCAGTTCGGTGAGCTGGAAACCCTCGGCGAGTTGACCAAGATCGCCTGGAAGCATGATGTGCAGTGCATGATCGAAGGCCCGGGCCATGTGCCGATGCAGTTGATCAAGGAGAACATGGACAAGCAGCTCGAGTGCTGCGATGAAGCGCCGTTCTATACCCTCGGCCCACTGACCACCGACATCGCGCCGGGCTACGACCACATCACCTCCGGCATCGGTGCGGCGATGATCGGCTGGTTCGGTTGCGCGATGCTCTGCTACGTCACACCGAAGGAACACCTGGGCCTGCCGAACAAGGATGACGTCAAGACCGGGATCATCACCTACAAGATCGCCGCCCACGCGGCCGACCTTGCCAAAGGGCACCCGGGCGCGCAGATCCGCGACAATGCCTTGAGCAAGGCGCGTTTCGAGTTCCGCTGGGAAGACCAGTTCAACCTCGGCCTGGACCCGGACACCGCCCGTTCGTACCACGATGAAACCCTGCCGAAGGATTCGGCCAAGGTCGCGCATTTCTGCTCAATGTGCGGGCCGAAGTTCTGCTCGATGAAAATCACCCAGGAAGTACGCGAGTACGCGGCCAACCAGCGCATTGAAGCGGTGGATGTCGATGTCGCCCAGGGCTTGGCGGAACAGGCTGAGCGGTTCAAGAAGGAAGGTAGTCAGCTTTACAAGAAAGTGTGATGTGAGCTGTGGGCGGCGGTGTTTTCACCGCCGCCTTCGCGAGCAGGCTCGCTCCCACAATGGATCTCGGTCGTTCACCCATCTCGTGTTCGCCGCAAGTCCCCTGTGGGAGCGAGCCTGCTCGCGAAAGCGATCGATAGAACAACAAATATTCCTCTGAGATAACAACTCTTGAACATCCAACCCAGCACCTACTCCCCAGACACCGCCGTCCCCCTGGACAAACGCGTCTTCGGCGCTCGCGACCTGTTTTCCCTGTGGTTCTCCCTCGGCATTGGCCTGATGGTCTTGCAGGTCGGCGCCTTGCTGGCGCCGGGCCTGGGCCTGAGCGGTGCGCTGCTGGCGATTTTCCTCGGCACGCTGGTGGGCGTCCTGCTGCTGGCGGCCGTCGGGGTGATCGGCAGCGACACTGGCCTGTCGGCCATGGCCGCCCTCAAGCTCAGCCTTGGCGGCAAGGGCGCGAGCGTGCCGGCGGTGTTGAACCTGCTGCAGTTGATCGGCTGGGGTTCATTCGAAATCATTGTCATGCGTGACGCCGCCAGCCTGCTCGGCGCCCGGGCTTTCAGTGAAGGTGGCCTGGGGGCCAATCCACTGCTGTGGACGCTGTTCTTTGGCGCCCTGGCGACCTTGCTCGCGGTCAGTGGACCGCTGACCTTCGTACGGAAGGTTTTGCGCAAGTGGGGTATCTGGCTGTTGCTGGCGGCGTGCATCTGGCTGACCTGGAACCTGTTCGCCAAGGCCGACCTGGCTGCGCTGTGGGCCCAGGCGGGCGACGGCTCGATGCCGCTGGCGGTGGGGTTTGACATCGCCATTGCGATGCCGCTGTCGTGGCTGCCGCTGATCGCCGACTATTCGCGCTTCGGTAAACGCGCCAAGAATGTCTTCGGCGGTACCGCGCTGGGGTTCTTCATCGGTAATTTCTGGCTGATGAGCCTGGGCGTGGCCTACACCCTGGCGTTTGCGCCAAGCGGCGAAGTCAATGCGCTGCTGCTGGCCCTGGCGGGCGCCGGGTTGGGGATTCCACTGCTTTTGATTTTGCTGGATGAGTCGGAAAACGCCTTCGCCGACATTCACTCGGCGGCGGTTTCCAGTGGCATGCTGTCGGGGCTGAAAGTCGAACACCTGGCCTTGGCGATTGGCGTCATCTGCACCTTGATCGCCTGCTTCGCGCCGTTGGCGCAATACCAGAACTTCCTGTTGCTGATCGGCTCGGTGTTCGCACCGCTGTTCGGCGTGGTGCTGGTGGACCACTTCATCCTGCGCAAACGCCGTAGCCAGGTGCTGTCAGCCGCGTTGCGCTGGCCGGCACTGTTGGCCTGGCTGGGCGGGGTGAGCACTTATCACCTACTGGCGAACTTCTATCCGGACATCGGCGCAACCCTGCCGTCGCTGATCCTGGCAGGGTTGCTGCAGCTGTTGCTGGGCCGGGCCTTCAGCTACGGCCAGGAAACAGCTCGGGCTTGAGAATGCCATTGAGGCGCGGGTAAGCGATCTTCAATTCGATGTGGCCCAGGGCGTAGGGCGCAATGGTGCTCACTTCGTACTTGAGGATCACACCGCCGTAGGTCAGCGCCACGTGTGGGGTTTTCTGGAAGGACCACTGTTTCAGGAAATCGGGTTCCTGATCCAGCTTGGTGCTGATCAGCCAACTGTTGTGAGCGACCTGCGCGGCTTTCCAGAAGGCTTCTTCCTGGCCCGGCAGCAGCATGTCCGACAGGGTCAGCACCTTGTGTTGCTGGCGCGAATAGTTGATGAAGCCGCGCCCCGGCGTGCCGTGGGCGCCGCCGGTGTCCAGGTAGCTGGACAGTTCGATGATCACCAGGCCGTCATGTTGCTCACGTACCTTGGCTTGCAAATAGCTGCTGTTACGCGGTGCGGCGCTGCGCAAAAACTGCTCGCGATAGGCGGCCAGCGTCGGTGCCACGGGGGCGCCCGGGGTGGTGCGGGTCAGTTCCAACAGGCGTTTTTCGATAATGCCGTCCAGGACCGGTTCGGTGGGGAAGTGCAAGGTGTCGATGTTTACCAATGGGCAGTCGGCGCTGGCGCAACCTTGTTGCAGTTGTTCCGAGGCATCGCGGGTGGTTTCCAGCGGGGCGCGGTAGTTGGGTTGGAACAGGCTTTGGCAAGCGCCCAGGGTCAGGGCAATGGCGGCCACGGAGGCAGTTTTGAAAAGCGACATGGGCGTCCTTCATGGAACAGGGAAAGGCGAAAAGTTACCCGCTTCGACTGCCAGCAGGACAATCAGTTCGCCACTAAGCTCATTAGAGTTCTTTCACCTTCTGCCGTCCATCCCGATGAGTGGAAAGGGGCTGCATCAAAGGGTACGGGCGCGTTAGGATGGCGCGAAGCCGAGGTTGGAACCTCGTATTGATTCACTGCACACGAGGATTGTCATGACCGACTTCGCCAACGCCGCACCCAGCACCGTGGACATCGTCAAGCGTGAAACCTGCTTCAAGGGTTTCTACAAGCTCGATCGCCTCGTCCTGCGCCACGAGTTGTTTGCCGGTGGCATGAGCCGTGAAATCAACCGTGAACTGTTCGTACGCCATGACGCGGTGTGCGTGTTGCCCTACGACCCGCAGCGCGATGAAGTGGTGTTGATCGAACAGTTTCGCGTGGGCGCCATAGGCAAGACGACCAACCCTTGGCTGGTTGAACTGGTGGCCGGCCTGATCGACAAGGACGAGCAACCGGAAGAAGTTGCTCATCGTGAGGCGCAGGAGGAAGCTGGGCTTGTCTTCGCTGCGCTCTGGCCGATGACCAAGTATTTTCCATCGCCGGGCGGCAGTGATGAATTCGTACATTTGTACCTGGGGCGTTGCGACAGCACGGGGGCCGGAGGCCTGCATGGCCTGGAGGAGGAAGCTGAAGACATTCGGGTGAAGGTCTGGGCTTTCGAAGATGCCTTGCAGGCGGTGCGCGACGGACGTATCTGCAACGCGGCCAGCATCATTGCCTTGCAATGGCTGGCCTTGAATCGCGATGAAGTGAGGGGGCTATGGTCCTGAACAAGCTGCGCGATCGTTATCGCGTCGATCTGGTGGGGCTGCAGGCCGCCTGCGAGGCCAACTACGCCCGCCTGATGCGCCTGTTGCCGGACATGCGCAACGACCCGGCGCCACGGCGCATCGCCGTGACCCACGGCGACCAGATGCTCGGCGTGCTGGCCCTCGAGGTATTGCAGACCTGTCCCTACACCACCACCTTGCAGGTGCGCCAGGAACACAGCCTGCCCTGGTTGCCGGTGCCGCAACTGGAAGTGCAGGTCTATCACGATGCGCGCATGGCCGAAGTCGTGAGCGCTGAACATGCACGACGCTTTCGTGGCATCTATCCTTACCCCAATGCGTCAATGCACCAGCCGGACGAAAAAGCCCAGTTGAATCTGTTTTTGGGTGAATGGCTGAGTCATTGCCTGGCGTTGGGTCACGAGTTCGAAGTCGTTCGGTAGTTGTGAACCGGTTCCGGTTCGCGGGTTTCCCCTTTCGATCGTCCCCCAGCATAATTGCGGCTTCATGCAACGGCGTGATTGCGCCTGGGAGAGAGCGATTTGCCGAGCGTATCCAGCCTGACCACTGCCGATGCGGCGTTGTTGGTCCAACTGTCCGATAGCCATTTGTTCGCCGAGGCCGATGCTTCGTTGCTGGGCATGAACACCCGTGACAGTTTGCGGGCGGTCATTGACCTGGTGCTCAAGCAGCAGCCCGACATCGACCTGATGCTTGCCACTGGGGATTTGTCCCAGGACGGGACGCTGGAATCCTATGAAGCGTTTCGGCAGTTGAGTGGACTAATCGAGGCTCCGGCGCGGTGGATTCCCGGTAACCATGATGAGCCGCAGGTGATGCTCGAGGCGGCGGTCAAGAGCACGTTGCTCGATCCGGTGGTGGACATTGGCAATTGGCGGGTGACGATGCTCGATTCTGCCGTGCCCGGGTCGGTGCCGGGTTTTTTGGCCGAGGAGCAGCTGATTCTGTTGGCCAATGCCTTGAGCGAGGCGCCGGAGCGGCATCACCTTGTTTGTCTGCATCATCATCCGGTGTCGGTTGGG
Source organism: Pseudomonas sp. St290 (assembly GCF_018325805.1). Classification (NCBI taxonomy): domain Bacteria; kingdom Pseudomonadati; phylum Pseudomonadota; class Gammaproteobacteria; order Pseudomonadales; family Pseudomonadaceae; genus Pseudomonas; species Pseudomonas sp. St290. The sequence goes on from NZ_AP014703.1 coordinate 677,905, forward strand.
TGTGTGTGGATGGAGCCGATTGGGTTGCGTAATCCGGAGGCGTTGTTTGCGGTGTTGGATCGGTTTCCTCAGGTGCGTGCTGTGCTATGGGGGCATGTGCATCAGGAGGTTGATCGGGTGCGGGAGGGGGTTCGTTTGTTGGCTTCGCCTTCGACCTGTATTCAGTTTGAGCCGGGGAGTGAGGATTTTGCGGTGGGCTCGCAGGCGCCGGGGTATCGGTGGTTGCGGCTTTGGCCGGATGGGCGGTTGGAGACGGGGGTTGAGCGGGTGGTTGGGTTTGCGTTTACCCCGGACTATGAGTCCAACGGTTACTGAGTTTTGATTGAGTACATATCCGTTGCTGCGGTAACGGCCACTTATGGTTCCGCTCTTACAGCGGGTCACTTTCGAAAAGCCCGGAAGCCGGCCCAGTCGAAAGTAACCAAAGCGCTCCTGCCCCACCACTCGGTGCCTCGCCTAGGCTCGGCATGCCCTCACTCCGGCATTGCTCCGTGGGCCCGCCGCGAAGGGCCATCCATGGCCCAGCGCGGCTATCCCGGCATCCATGCCGGGATGCCCACTGCGCAACGCCTGCGTTCGGCCATCGTGGTTAACGGGGCGCCAAAATCTACGTCCATCGCGAGGCGGCCTGATAGCCGGCCTGGCTCTTGTGGGGTGTACACCCATCAGACTTGTTTGAGCTGGACCTGTGGGAGCAAAGCTTGCTCGCGAAGGCGACGGTACATTCAGCATTGATGCAAGCAGACCCACCGCTTTCGCGAGCAAGCCCGCTCCCACAGGGATCGGCGATGGACGCTCATCTTATAAACGACCAAAAACCTGTGTGGGAGCGAGCTTGCTCGCGATGGCGGCCTGACAGCCGACCAGGGTTTGTGGGAATGGTCGGACACCCCTCCGGGCTGCATTAGATTTTTCCGACGAGCTCTGGCGGTTGCCGGGTGGGAAGGGCTGTCGCTAACCTTTTTCCGTCGCTGAAAACTCAGCGGCCGGGTCTGGAAACCCGAAAGTAGGGGGCGTTATTTCAATCCTAATGGAGCGCTCAACATGTCTGAAAGTAACTCTGGGCCAACAAAAAAAGATTCCATTTCTCCCGAAGCCAGCCAGATTCCCCCAATGCTTGATGAAGCCGCCAAGCGCGCCATCGACCATTACCTCGACCCCAAGCCCCAACCCAAGAAGAAACAACCCTCAAGCCAATTGTTCTCCGTCGCGGAGAGCGCAGACACCGAAACCCTCCTAGCCAACCTCAGCGAAACCCTGGCCTCCGCCAACGCCATGCTCGGCGACCTGACCTTCGACCTGGAAGGCTCGCGTCGGCATTTCGCCCTGGGAGTCCAGCAGATGATCGAACTCAGTGAATTGTTGGCGAACCGGGCGTTGGACATCGTCGATCCGCGCTAACTTCAAGCGCAAGCATTGTGTGGGAGCACTTGGGTGTGTCATTCAACATTGATGTTGGCTGACCCGACGCATTCGCGAGCAAGCCCGCTCCCACAGGAGAAACGCGGTCTCACCAAGAACCAGGTCGGCTACTAGGCCGCCTCATGGTGGACGTTGATCTCGGCGCCCCGTTAACCACGATGGCCGAACGCAGGTATTGCGGAGTGGCCATCCCGGCATGGATGCCGGGATAGCCGCGCTGGGCCATGGATGGCCCTTCGCGGCGGGCCCACGGAGCAATGCCGGAGTGAGGGCACACCGAGCCTAGGCGAGGTGCCGAGTGGTGGGGCAGGAGCGCTTTGGTTACTTTCGACTGGGCCGGCTTCCGGGCTTTTCGAAAGTGACCCGCTGTAAGAGCGGAACCATAAGTCGCCGTTACCGCAGCAATGGATATGTACCCGGTCAACAACATCCCGGCCGGCTGTCAGGCCGCCATCGCGAGCAAGCTTTGCTCCCACAGGCACCGTGATCAACTGATCATCGGCAACAACAAGACAGTCAAATCCCCCAAACCCCCACAAACTCCCTGTAAACTCCGGCCTTTGCCCAACACCCAGGGAGTCGGCAATGTCGGGTTCAATCCTCTATATCCATGGCTTCAACAGCGCCCCAGCATCGACCAAAGCCTGCCAGTTGACCGAGGTGATGGCACGCCTCGGCCTGAGCGACCAATTACAGGTGCCCGCCTTGCACCACCACCCCCGCCAGGCCATCGGTCAGCTGGAGCAGGCGATTACACAACTGGGACGGCCGCTGCTGGTCGGCAGCTCGCTCGGCGGCTACTATGCCACTCACTTGGCCGAGCGCCACGGCCTCAAGGCCCTGTTGATCAACCCTGCCGTCAGCCCCCATCGGATGTTTGACGGTTACCTGGGCACGCAGAAGAATTTGTACACCGACGAAACCTGGGAATTGACCCACGACCACGTCACGGCCCTGGCCGAACTGGAAGTGCCGGCGCCCCAGGATCCGCAGCGGTTTCAGGTATGGTTGCAAACCGGTGACGAAACGCTGGATTATCGCCACGCCCAGCAGTATTACCGCGCCTGTGCCTTGCGCATCCAGGCCGGCGGCGACCACAGTTTCCAAGGGTTTGCCCAGCAGTTGCCGGCGCTGTTGAGTTTTGCCGGCATTGGCGCCGATTTGTACCAGGCGATCGACTTCACGTCGCTGTGAGCCCATCGCCCCTTTTTCATTGAACACTGACGACGAGACCCCATGGCCACTCCCAGCGCTAGCTCCTATAACGCAGACGCCATCGAAGTCCTCTCGGGCCTCGACCCGGTGCGCAAGCGCCCCGGCATGTACACCGACACCAGTCGGCCGAACCACCTCGCCCAGGAAGTCATCGACAACAGTGTCGACGAAGCCTTGGCCGGGCATGCGAAGTCGGTGCAGGTCATCCTGCACGCCGATCACTCGCTGGAAGTCAGCGATGACGGTCGCGGCATGCCGGTGGACATTCACCCTGAAGAGGGTGTTTCGGGCGTCGAGCTGATCCTCACCAAGCTCCACGCCGGCGGCAAGTTTTCCAACAAGAACTACCAGTTCTCCGGCGGTCTGCACGGGGTGGGTATTTCTGTGGTCAACGCCTTGTCGACTCAGGTGCGGGTGCGGGTCAAGCGTGATGGCAACGAATACCAGATGACCTTCGCCGACGGCTACAAGGCCACCGAGCTGGAAGTGGTCGGCACCGTCGGCAAGCGCAACACCGGGACCAGCGTGTATTTCGCCCCGGATCCGAAGTATTTCGATTCGCCAAAATTCTCCGTCAGCCGCCTCAAGCACGTGCTCAAGGCCAAGGCCGTGTTGTGCCCGGGGCTGCTGGTCAGTTTCGAGGACAAGGCCACCGGCGAGAAAGTCGAATGGCATTACGAAGACGGTCTGCGCTCTTACCTGGTGGACGCGGTCAGCGGTTTCGAACGCCTGCCCGACGAGCCGTTCTGCGGCAGCCTGGCCGGTAATAAAGAAGCCGTGGACTGGGCGCTGTTGTGGCTGCCTGAAGGTGGCGAAAGCGTCCAGGAAAGCTATGTCAACCTGATCCCCACGGCCCAGGGCGGCACCCATGTCAACGGGTTGCGCCAGGGTTTGCTCGATGCCATGCGCGAGTTCTGCGAGTTCCGCAACCTGCTGCCCCGTGGCGTGAAGCTGGCGCCGGAAGACGTCTGGGAACGCATCGCCTTTGTCCTGTCGATGAAGATGCAGGAACCGCAATTCTCCGGCCAGACCAAGGAACGCCTGTCGTCCCGCGAAGCGGCGGCGTTTGTTTCCGGTGTGGTCAAGGACGCGTTCAGCCTGTGGCTCAACGCCAACCCGGAAACCGGTTTGGCCCTGGCGGAACTGGCGATCAACAACGCCGGCCGGCGCCTCAAGGCGAGCAAGAAGGTCGAGCGCAAGCGCATCACCCAAGGGCCGGCGCTGCCGGGCAAGCTCGCCGATTGCGCCGGGCAGGACCCGATGCGTTCCGAGCTGTTCCTGGTGGAAGGTGACTCCGCCGGTGGTTCGGCCAAGCAGGCGCGGGACAAAGAGTTCCAGGCGATCCTGCCGCTGCGGGGCAAGATCCTCAACACCTGGGAAGTGGACGGCAGCGAAGTGCTGGCCAGCCAGGAAGTGCATAACATTGCGGTGGCCATCGGTGTCGATCCGGGCGCCGAGGACATGAGCCAGCTACGCTACGGCAAGATCTGCATCCTCGCCGACGCCGACTCCGACGGCCTGCACATCGCCACGTTGCTCTGCGCCTTGTTCGTCCAGCATTTTCGCCCACTGGTGGATGCCGGCCACGTCTACGTCGCGATGCCGCCGCTGTATCGGATCGACCTGGGCAAGGAAATCTACTACGCCCTCGACGAGGCCGAGCGCGACGGCATTCTCGACCGCTTGGTGGCCGAGAAGAAACGCGGCAAGCCGCAGGTCACCCGATTCAAAGGCTTGGGCGAAATGAACCCGCCGCAACTGCGCGAAACCACCATGGATCCGAACACCCGTCGTCTGGTGCAGTTGACCCTGGATGATTTCGACGCGACGTCGGAAATGATGGACATGCTGCTGGCGAAGAAGCGCGCCGGTGATCGCAAGTCCTGGCTCGAATCCAAAGGGGACCTGGCCGAGGTGCTGGCCTGATGCGCAACGGTTTCGCCCTGGCGTTATTGCTGTGGGCGGGGGTTGTGGTCGCAGGACCGGCGCCGGAACTGAAGTTGCTGTCCGAGCACGTCGTCGAGGGCATGCGCGGTGGCAATCTGTCCGGGCTGGCCCTGTGCGGCAGTGAAATGTGGACGGTGTCTGATCGCGACGATGATCGGATCTACCGCCTCACACCCTCCGAGGCACCAGTCTGGCCGGCGCAAGTGGTCGATATCGAGGTGCCTGAGGTGCCGGACAGCGGTTTTCCCTGGGGCTTGAAATCCCGCACCTGGGCGGCGTCGTTCCTGCGCGGTGGCGAGCTGGATTTCGAAGGCATCAGCTGCGACAGTGCTGGCAATCGCTATGTGGTCAGTGAGTCCCATGCCGCGGTGTTGCAGGTGCCGCCATCGGGACCTGCGTCGTGGTTGAAAATCGCCCCGACGCTGATCCGCCAGGCCCGTGCCAGTGGCATGTTGCTGCATTTCAATGCCCTGTTCGAAGGCCTGGCGATCAACCCGGCTGGCGATCAATTGTGGCTGGCGGCCGAGCGCGAAAGTCGCGGCCTGTTGCTGATCAAGCGCAAGCAGACGGTGTGGGACTGCGATGGCAATTGTGTATTGCTGAGCGAAGCGGGGCTGGAGATGCAGCCAGCGCAGTTCCCCAAGGCCAAGGCGGTTCCACGTGATTTCGCCGATCTGTCACTGTTCAATGGCAAGCTGTTTACCTTGGAGCGCAACGCCTTTCAGATCTGCCGGCGTGACTCGCAGACCGCCCAAGTGGAGCGCTGCTGGTCGTTCGCCGCCGAGGCGTTGCTGGATAATCGTCGTTACGCGCAGGCCTATGGCCTGGCCGAAGCGCTGGTAGTGGACGCCGAGGGCGCCTGGATCGGCCTGGACAACAACGATGGTGCTCGCGCCGACGGCGAAACGCGGCCGATCATCTGGCGCTTTGCCGCGCCGGACGGTGGTTGGGGCGCCTCGCCATGAGTCAGCAGCCGCCGGGCAAGCGTGCTGGCCGGGTGTTGATGATATTGGCCTGGTGCGCGGCGCTGTTTCTGGCGACGCGGTTTTTTGCCCAATGGGAACAGCGCCAGCAAAACCCCAATACCCAGGTGTACTCGCAAAGAGGTGAAGGTTTTATCGAGGTGAAGCTGGTCGGCAATCAACAGGGGCATTTCGTCGCCAGCGGCCAGATCAACGGTCAGCCGGTGGACTTCATGCTCGACACCGGAGCCACCGACGTGGCGATTCCGATGGAGTTGGCCGAGCGCCTCAAGCTGGAAAAGGGTTTCGGCGTGACCTTGAGCACCGCCAACGGTGTGAGCGAGGGCTACCGTACCCGCGTCGACCGGCTGCAATTGGGCGACATCGTCTTGCGCGATGTCCGTGCCCTGGTGGCGCCAGGCCTGGGTGGCACGCAAGTGCTGCTGGGCATGAGCGCCCTGAACAAACTTGAATTTACCCAGCGCGACGGCACCATGCTGCTGCGCCAGACAACGAACTGATGAGGCCCGCATGAGCGACATTCTTGCAGACAGCTTAGACGGCGTAGAACGCCGATCGCTGGCTGACTTCACCGAAAGTGCCTACCTCAATTACTCCATGTACGTGATCATGGACCGCGCCTTGCCGCACATTGGCGACGGTCTGAAGCCGGTCCAGCGGCGGATCATCTATGCCATGAGTGAGCTGGGGCTGGATGCCGATTCCAAGCACAAGAAATCGGCGCGGACCGTCGGTGACGTGCTCGGTAAGTTCCACCCCCACGGCGACTCGGCCTGCTATGAAGCCATGGTGCTGATGGCCCAGCCGTTCAGCTATCGCTACACGCTGGTGGACGGGCAGGGTAACTGGGGTGCGCCGGACGATCCCAAGTCCTTCGCTGCCATGCGTTACACCGAGGCGCGGCTGTCGCGTTATTCCGAGGTTCTGCTCAGCGAACTGGGCCAAGGTACGGCGGACTGGGGCCCGAACTTTGACGGCACCCTTGAAGAACCCCTCGTATTGCCTGCACGTTTGCCGAATATTCTCCTCAATGGCACCACCGGCATTGCCGTGGGCATGGCCACTGACGTACCTCCCCACAACCTGCGGGAAGTGGCCACGGCCTGCGTGCGTCTGCTGGACGAGCCGAAAGCCACGGTGGAACAACTCTGCGAACACATCCAGGGCCCGGATTACCCGACCGAAGCGGAAATCATCACGCCGCGCGCCGACCTGCTGAAAATCTACGAGACCGGTCGCGGTTCGGTGCGCATGCGCGCCGTGTACCACATCGAAGACGGCGACATCATTGTCACGGCATTGCCGCACCAAGTCTCCGGGGCGAAGGTCTTGGAGCAAATCGCGGCGATGATGCAGGCAAAACCGTCGAAAGCTCCACAAGTCGCCGATTTGCGCGATGAGTCCGACCACGAGAACCCCTGCCGCATCGTGATCATTCCGGTCAACAGCCGGGTCGACCACGACGCGCTGATGCAGCACCTGTTCGCCAGCACTGACCTTGAGTCCAGCTACCGGGTCAACATCAACATCATCGGCCTGGACGGCAAACCGCAGTTGAAGAACCTGCGGGCATTGCTGGTCGAATGGCTGGAGTTCCGGGTCAAGACCGTGCGTCGGCGCCTGCAGTTCCGCCTGGACAAGGTCGAGCGCCGCCTGCATCTGTTGGACGGTTTGCTGATTGCCTACCTGAACCTGGATGAAGTGATCCACATCATCCGCACCGAGGAGCACCCCAAGGCCAGCCTGATCGAGCGCTTTGCCCTGAGCGAAATCCAGGCCGACTACATCCTCGACACCCGCCTGCGGCAATTGGCGCGGTTGGAAGAGATGAAGCTGCGCGCCGAGCAGGATGAACTGCTCAAGGAGCAAGCCAAGTTGCAAGCCTTGTTGGGCAGCGAAGCCAAACTCAAGAAGCTGGTGCGCACTGAACTGCTCAAGGACGCCGAGACTTATGGTGATGATCGTCGTTCGCCAATCGTTGAGCGCGCCGAAGCCAAGGCATTGAGTGAGCACGACCTGCTACCGAACGAGAAAGTGACCGTCGTACTGTCGGAAAAAGGCTGGGTGCGCTCGGCCAAGGGTCATGATATTGACGCTACCGGGCTTTCCTACAAGGCTGGGGACGGTTTCAAGGCGCTGGCGGCCGGGCGTTCCAACCAGTTTGCGGTGTTCGTCGATTCTACCGGGCGCAGTTATTCGGTGCCGGCCCACACCCTGCCATCGGCTCGCGGCCAGGGCGAACCGCTGACCGGTCGTTTAACGCCCCCGCCGGGTGCAACTTTTGAATGCGTGCTGATGCCTGATGATGATGGGCTGTACGTTATTGCATCGGACGCGGGTTATGGGTTCGTGGTCAAGGGTGAAGACCTGCAAGCCAAGAACAAGGCGGGCAAGGCGTTGTTGAGCCTGCCGAACAACGCCAAGGTCATTGCCCCGAGGGCGGTCAGCGATCGAGAGAACAATTGGCTGGCTTCGGTAACGACCGAAGGTCGCTTGCTGGTGTTCAAAATCAGCGACTTGCCTCAGTTGGGTAAAGGCAAGGGCAACAAGATCATCGGTATTTCCGGCGAACGGGTGGCCAGTCGCGAGGAATATGTCACGGATATTGCAGTGTTGCCGGAAGGCGCCACGCTTGTGCTACAGGCTGGAAAACGTACGCTTTCGTTGAAAGCAGACGATCTTGAACATTACAAAGGTGAGCGCGGGCGGCGAGGCAACAAGCTTCCAAGAGGTTTTCAGCGGGTGGATGCACTGCTCGTCGAAAACCTCAATTAGGCGTGCTAGAGGGCTCGGTCTGCGATTAAAAGCCGCAGATCGATGCTTTGGCGCTGGAGTCGCGGCGCATATTCACGGATGATAGGCCCTTTCAAGCGCCGGCGTGGCCGAGCGTTCTTCATAATGACCGAGTATTTTTTCACTGTGGCAAGCCTTGTGGCTGCCACCTGGACGGAACGATGACTGCTCTGCGCCTTCCTATTTTGTGGCTCGCCGGCCTGCTTGGCCTGGCGGGTTGCAGCATGAACCAGCCGGTGTCGCTGTACCAACTGGACAGCGGAACCCCGGCCCAGCCTGCGCAAAGCACAGGCATGGCAGTATTGCTGGGGCCGGTCCTGATCGCCGATTACCTGCAACGCGAAACCTTATTGCAACGCCAACCGGACGGTAGCCTGCAGGCCGCCACCGACGGACGCTGGGCTGGCAGCCTGTCTTCCGACATCGATCAATTGCTGTTGCGTCAGGTCGCCGGGCACCTGGACAGCCAGCGTGTGGTACTGGCGCCTGCGACCCAGGGCTTCACCCCGGATGTGCAGGTGCTGCTGTCGATTACTCGCCTGGACTCGGGTAAAGCGCAACCGGCAGTGCTCGATGCCCAATGGCGGTTGATCGACCGTCGTGGCAAGGTGCGTGAGAACCGCATCGTTCATCTGCAAGAGCAACATGCCGGCACCACCGCCGCGCAGGTCCAGGCTCAAGGCGTGCTCCTGCAACGCCTGGCCGAACAACTGTCTGTATCGCTCAAGCCCCTGGCCAACCAGCCGCCTGTCGCCGAAGTGCCACGCAAGCCCGCTCCAGCCCCAGCCAAGCCGGTGGAAAAGGAAAAGGACAAGATTCCCATGGCCTTGCCGATTCGTACGGACATGGAAGTGTTCAGGTTCTGACGCCAGGCCTGGATGCAAAGCGAAGCCCGCATTGATGCGGGCTTTGTTGTTTCTGCGGGTTGGTTCTTCAGTGTCTGTACCGGCCTCATCGCGAGCAGGCTCGCTCCCACAGGGGAGCTCTGCAAGCCACAGACCCAATGTGGGAGCGAGCCTGCTCGCGATGGCGGCGCTGAAGACAACAAAAAGCCCGCAGACAATCACTCATCTGCGGGCTTCGTTACTTCAAGTACCGGGACTCAGGCCTGGCGCTCATGCATCCGCGCCAGTTGCCGCTCCAGCAACGATGGATAAGGCTCCATCAAGCGCTCCACGCAGCACGCGCCTTCGGGGCTGGCGATGGGGCGGATGCGGGCGCGCTGGCGGATCAGGGCGTCGTCGTTGATCTTGCGTTCCACCAGCAGCAGGTTGCGGCTGTGTTGCGACAACGCCAGGGCGTCCTGGGCGGTTTCGGTCAGCAGCAGGTCGATCTGGCTCAGGCCGAACAGACCATCGCCCAAGGTCAGGCCCAATTGCAGTTGCAAGGTGATGCCGCTGTCGGCGACTTCGATCTGCAACTGGTGGCCCAAGGCGCGCAGCAACTCACCGCAGCAAATGGCGTTGGTCAGGTAGTCGTCGCCGCTGTCTTCGGTGTGGAACAGCATCAGCGTGCTGCCATCGTTCAGGGTGTGCACTTCACCCTGATAAAGCGAGGCGGCCTGGTCGAGGCAGTCGCGGTAGCGTTCGAGTAGTTCCTTCAGGCGGGCCTGGGGCAAGCGGCGCAGTTGGTCCTGGGCGCCCAGTTGTACGGCCAGTACGGCGCTGTGCTGGGGCAGGTTCGAGACAGCAGGCCTGGCGAGCGGTTGAGGTGCGCCATCGACCGATTCGTCACGCAGGTCGGCGAACGCGTCGTCGTCTTCCTCGTCCTCCACTGTACGGACCACATGGCGTGGCGCCGGTTTGGAGGCGGGCATCGGCTGGCTTTCATCAAAGCCTGGGTCGCGCAGGTTACGCACTTCGAAGCCCGGCTCAGTGTCCTCGTCGTCCACGTAGTCGATGTCTTCAGGTTCCGGCAAGGGCTCGGGTTCCGGCGCGAAGCTGGCGTGCAGCTGCCGGGCCAGGTCGCCGATTTCATCCTGGCGCTGGGTGGCAGGGGTGTGTTCGTCGATGTCCCGCAGCCAGACGCGCAATTGCAACAGCGGCGTGGAGATGTGCCGCCCCAGGCGCAGACTCAAGGCCAAAGCCAGGGCCAGCAGTATCGCGCTGAGGATGCCCATGCTTTGCAGGCTGATGGTCATCGGTTGCTGGAACTGGTCCATGTCCAGGCTGATGCGCAGTTGTCCGGCGGTCACGTCCTGGAAGGTGATCTTGCTCTGGTACATGCCGCCGGACTCACCCAGCAGGCCCGGCTTGGGCCGTTGGCCGGCCTCGGCGAGGATGCGGTTGTCCACGCTGTAGATGGCGGCGTGGGCCACCAGTTTGTTCTTGGTCAGGTTGTTGAGCAGAACGTTGAGGCTGAGGATGTCGTTGGACACCAGCAGCTCGGTGGCGGACGTGGCGGTCTGGGTGGTCAGGCTTTCACCCAGGGCATCGGCCTGCTCGTGCATCGCCTGCTTGAATTGCAAACCCATCACGCAGGCATAGATAACCAGGGCCAGAGCGACCAGGATCACGTTATGGCTGGCAATGCGCAATGCAATCGGCACACGACGATGACGCAGTGCACGGAAGATCAGCAGGAAGAAGTTGTCGGTTTTGACTGGCGTGGGCCGGTTCACTGAGCTCGGCTCTTTGTCCGTGAAATTGACGCGCAGTATAGCGACAGCCCCATGACCGGCAAAGCACTGGCGGTGCCCGATGGTCACTGAATGTGGGTAGAATGCGGTTTTTTTCCACCTGCGGGGGTGCGCCTTGCGCGAAATCGTCCTGATAAACATCACTGGCAGCGACCGTCCGGGTCTGACTGCGGCCATTACCGGCGTTCTGGCCCAGGGTGGTGTGAACATTCTCGACATCGGTCAGGCGGTGATCCACGACACGCTGTCGTTCGGCATCCTGGTTGAAATTCCGGACGCCGAACAAGGCAAGTCGGTGCTCAAGGACATCCTGTTCACCGCCTACAAGCTCGACCAACAGGTGCGCTTCACCCCGGTGTCCGAGGACGATTACCGGCATTGGGTGGCCGGCCAGGGCAAGAAGCGCCACATCGTTACCCTGCTGACCCGCAAGGTCACTGCCGAGCAGTTGCAGCGCGTCAGCTCGATCACCGCCAAATATGACCTGAACATCGACCATATCGACCGCTTGTCCGGGCGCATGCCGCTGGACACTCCGGACGACAAGGGCAAGGGTTGCATTGAGTTTTCCGTGCGTGGCGAGCCGGCTGACCCCCAGGCGTTGCGTGCCGAGTTCCTCAGCGTGGCCCAGGAACTGAACGTCGACATCGCCTTCCAGGAAGATTCGCTGTTCCGTCGTAACCGCCGCCTGGCGGTGTTCGACATGGATTCGACGCTGATCGAGGCCGAAGTCATCGATGAACTGGCCAAGGCGGCCGGCGTCGGCGACAAGGTTTCGGCCATCACCGAACGAGCCATGGCCGGCGAGCTGGACTTCCGCGCCAGCTTCAAGGAGCGCCTGGCGCTGCTCAAGGGGCTGGACGTCAGTGTGCTGGATGCCATCGGCGCTTCCCTGCGCCTGACCGAAGGTGCCGAGACCCTGTTCGCTGAACTCAAGCGCCTGGGTTACAAGACCGCCATCCTGTCCGGCGGCTTCACCTACTTCGCCAAGCAATTGCAGGCCAAGCTCGGTATCGACTACGTATTCGCCAACGAATTGGAAGTGGTGGATGGCAAGGTGACCGGCGTGGCCGTGGAGCCGATCGTCGATGCCCAGCGCAAGGCGGACCTGCTGCGAGAGCTGGCTGAAAAGGAAGGCTTGCGCCTGGAGCAGACCATCGCCGTGGGAGACGGCGCCAACGACTTGCCGATGCTGGCGATCGCCGGCCTGGGCGTGGCGTTCCGCGCCAAGCCGCTGGTCAAGCAGTCGGCCAGGCAGGCGATTTCAACCCTGGGGCTGGATGGGGTGTTGTACCTGTTGGGTTTCAGGGATCGTGACGGGCAGCTCTAAGTAACATGCTTTGAGCAATACGCCGACTCTGGGGAGGCACGCACTTTGTGGCGAGGGAGCTTGCTCCCGCTGGCCTGCGCAGCAGGCCCAAGGCGGCCAACCTGACACTCCTCGGTCTCAGGTTTAGGGCCGCTACGCGCCCCAGCGGGAGCAAGCTCCCTCGCCACAGGGGGCTATGCGCTGTTTAGAGCGACTTCCACAACGAATCAAAATTCCCCTCTTGGTCGCCGCCACCCTCAGTCTCGGCTGAGTCTTCCGGGTGATAGGAAAACTGGTTGAAGCTGTGGGTACTGGTCACCCGGCGGTCCAGGCCGGCGCGGCGTTCCTGGCCGTTGGTGTTGATCAGTACACGCTGGCCCTCCTGGAACGGCAGGCGTGGGGCGATCATGGTGGGAGGCAGGTCGATGGCGCTGATCTCGGGCAGTAACAAGCCGCGCAGGTAGTGACCGTGCTCGTTCTCTTCCCGGACCAGTTGCAGCCCACAAGGCTGGGCATGGGGTGCGACCAGTTCGATGCCCATCTGCATGGCGCCGTTGCGCACTTGTCGGATCCAGCGCACCACGGCAACGCTCCAGGCTTGGTCACTGCTGTCTCGAATGCCGATCATTTCACCGGCTTGAAGCTGTTCCGGCACTTCCTTGGGCCAACCGAGGCAATAACCGCCAGGGCTGTGGTTGATGATCGGCAGGTCGTAGGTGGGAAAGTGGTGCTGATTGTCGGAGCTGGTGCCGTCGTCATCGGCCGGGTTGACCGGGTACTCGATTTCTTCATAGGGCAGCAGGTCGCTGTCACCGGCGGGGGCGGCGTCGAAGGCCTGCTTCCAGGCGTCGTTTGTCTTGCTCGGCGAGGCTTCGAAGCGGGCTTTGCGGGTGGTGGGGCTTTTCAGGATTTCGTTGAAAGAGCGCTCGCCGCCGAGGTAGTAGTGCAGCGCACTCATGCCCACGCACAGGGTCAGCGTGCCGTTGCCCTCGGTGCGCTGGAAGCTGCGTTCGGCCGCTTCGCCCCAGGCCGCTTGCAGGTGATGCAAGGTGTCGACGCTCATGCCGCCAGGTACTGGCAGGTTGTTCTCGGCAGGTTGTTCCAGGTGAGTGGCGATTGCACGCACCAGGGGCTGGGGATCGAAGCCCTGCAAGGTCGGCTGCTGTTCGGCTCGGAACTTGGAGCGGTAGCGCGGCCCGACATCCAGCTCCGGCGCGACCGCGAACAGGCTGCTGGCAGCGGTGGCAGGGTCCAGCTTGACCCACTGGCTCCAGGATTCGAGCACTTGGGTCAGTCGCCCGATCTGGCTCTGGCGCAGTTGATTGCTGCGTGACGCGCCCAGCAGCAGGGCGACGACATAGGTTTGCTCGGCGTTCAATTGATGAACCTGGCTGGCCAGGTCATCACTCACGCTCAGGTGCTGCAAGCGGTGCAGGCAAGCGATCCGGTACAGCTGATGCAAATCGAGCCATAGCCCTTCAGGTACTGGGCTGTACAGCTGGCTGGCACGCAGCAGCGGGCCGTTGAGGGCATGTATCGCCCGTTGCAGCGCGGTGCTCAGCAGGCGAGCCCGATCCTTGGTGTATTTCGAGGCGATACGCGCCACGATCTGTTTGTAGCCCATCGCCAGTTGGGTTTGCAGGGCCTGGCACAGGTTGACGATCTTGCGCGAGCGCTCATCCAGCACGATGGCCTGTTGCAGGAAGTGCCGCTCCAGGTGCTTGCAGACGTAATACACCTCGGGCCGCAGCAGCTCGAGCAGTTGCAGTCGATTGTCGCTGGGCGTGAGCAGTTGGTTGAGTTCACCAAGGGCCTGGTACAACAGGCGGGCGGTTTCGCCGATGTTGGCCTTGGGCAGGTTGGCGATCCAGCGCTTGAGGTCCCGTGGCGTGGCATCGCAGAACGACAGGCGTGATTGCGTTGGGGGCTGGACGCGCAATAGCTGGAGAGGGCTGGTCTCATTCATGCCGTGGTCGGGCTCCGGCGGGAAATAAACGTGATGTTTCCAACTCTAGCAGTTGTGGGCGAAAGAGGTGCTCTATCTATGCAGCATGCCCTGTGGGGAGCTCGCTCCCCACAGGGGCCGATGACTCAGGCTTTTGGCAGTGCCAGGCCTTGACCCATCTGCACGGGCGAACCAGCCACCAGTTCCTCGGTCCATTTCACTTGATCCGGACCAAACAGCACGATGGCGGTCGAACCCAGCTTGAAGCGGCCCAGTTCGGCGCCTTTTTCCAGGTGGATCGGCGCACGGGCGACTTCGTCGTAGCGGAAAGTCTTGAGTTCGCGCTTGGGCGGTGTCACCAGGCCGGCCCAGACGGTTTCGATGGACGCCACGATCATCGCGCCCACCAGCACCACGGCCATCGGCCCGCGTTCGGTGTCGAAAATGCACGCCACGCGTTCGTTACGAGCAAACAGTTCTGGAACGTTTTCGGCGGTGGTCTGGTTGACCGAGAAAATTCGTCCTGGGATATAAACCATCTCCCGCAGGGTGCCGGCCAGCGGCATGTGCACGCGGTGGTAGTCCTTGGGGGAAAGATAGATGGTGGCAAAATCGCCGCCCATGAACGGCGCCGCGTTGGCTGCATCGCCGCCCAGTAGCTCCAGTACGCTGAAGCTGTGGCCCTTGGCCTGGAATACCCGGCCGTGCTCGATCGGGCCGAGCTGGCTGACGGCACCGTCGGCGGGGCTGAGGATGGCGCCCGGGGTTGGGTCCAGCGGACGCGCACCGTCTTTCAGGGCGCGGGTGAAGAAGGCGTTGAAGTGCTCGTACGCCGTCAGGTCTTCCACCAGGGCCTGGGACATGTCCACTTGGTAGCGCTTGGCAAACCACGCGGTGAAGGCGTTCTTGAACCAGCGCACGCGGCATTCGGCAATGCAGCCGGCCAGCCGCGACAGCAGGTGGTGGGGCAGCAGGTATTGAGTGAGGATGAACAAACGGTTTTTCATTAACTGTCCTTAAGAACCTTCAAAGCTCGATGGAGGTATCGGGGTGGTTGCCCCATTCACCCCAGGAACCGGCATAGCCTTTGACTCGTGGATAACCGAGCGCCTTGGCCACCAGGTAGGTGAAGCCGGAGCGGTGGTGAGTCTGGCAGTGGGTGATGATTTCTTTGTCGGGCGTGATGCCCAATTGTTCGAGGATTTGCGGCATGTCCTTGCGGATGCGCAGGTTGCGCTCCTGGTCCATGCCAGCAGTCCATTCGAAATTGACCGCGCCGGGAATGTGCCCGCCTCGGGCTGCGACGACTTTCTCGCCGGAATACTCCAGCGGGCCGCGAGCGTCCCAGATGGCCAGGTCGGCAGCGCCGAGACGGCTTTGCAGATACTCGCGGGTAGCGGTGGGAGCATCGTGCAGTGTCAGGCTGACCGGGCCTGCAACCGGTGCAGGGACGTCGACGGACACCGGCAGGCCTTCGGCCAGCCACGACAGCAAGCCGCCGTCGAGGTAGTGGTAGTTCGAGTGACCGATCACGTCCAACAGCCAGATATAACGCCCGGCCCAGCCGCCGCCTTCATCGTCGTAGACCACGTAGACCGCATCCGGGTTATGCCCGAGCTCGCCGAACAGTGCTTCGAGGTCGGCTTTGGCTGGCAGCAGGCCCGGGGCTGGCGGCTGGCCGAGCTGGGTGCGTTTGGGATCGACGAAGCGTGCACCGGGAATATGCCCGGTGCTGTAGCGGGCGGCGCTGGTCAGGTCCACCAGAATCAGTTCGCGGGCGTCGAGGCGCGGTAGCAGTTCGCTCGGCTCGATCACCAGTGGCAAGCCAGAGAAGTCAGGCATGTGAGGTCTCCAGGGGCGCAAAGGGAAAGGATTGTAGCAAGTTCAGCGGCCGCGGTTGGTAAAGGTATGCAGGGCCCGTTCGATGCATTGCACGGTTTTGCCGAAGGCTTGCACGGTCACGTCCGAGAACGGCCCGCCGCCCTGGTCCACCGCCACCAGCATGATGACTCGGCCATTGCAGGTCAGTGAGCGCAACAGCAGGTGCTCACCCCGGAACAGGCTGCGCAGGCCCGGTGGCAGCAGAGCCGAAAACTGCGCATTGTTGTCCGGGTTCAGGCGAACCTGGGCCTGCTGGGCCAGCAACCGCTGCAATATCTTGCTCTGGCTGATGGTAAAACTCATGGCCGCGGCTTCTTTCGGCAGGCCGGCGGTCTGGTGTACGCGCACGCTGGCCTGGCTGCGGTCGGCCATCAGGATCATCACCCGACGCATGCCACAGGCCACCAACACGTCCCGTGCCGAGGTGGTCAAGTGCATGGCATTGCGAAAGGGGCTCGGTTCCACCAACAGTGCGGAGCATTGCTTGCGCCACTGGCTCAGGTCTTCGGCGCTGGGTGGGGCGGGGGGGAGCAATCCGGGGTGGATGCGACGGCTGTCCCAGGGCCAGAGCAACGCCACGGCCGGGTGCCAGAGGTCCGGCATGGCGTCATGACGGGCGCTGGTGACAGCTTGTTGGTGCAGTTGTTGCTGGACCTCATCCATCGGCATCTGCAGATACAAACTGGTGAGGTATTGCCAGCGGACAATGTGGGGGCTGTCCCAGGCCTGTTGCGCTGAAAGTGCCAGGCCGTTGGCCAGCAATACGGTATTGGCCGGTTGATTGAGCCAGCGCCGCAGCGTCGGGTCATCGTCCAGGCGATTCTGTTGGCGCAGTGGGTGTTCGCTGTCCCGGGCGATGCGCAGCACTCTCACCAGCTCGCGGCGTTCATTGAGCAGCAGGCGATAGCCCTGCATCACCCAGATCGGCAAGCGCCAGGTTTCTACCAGTGCCAGGCAGATCTTCAGCAGGCTGACGCCGAACAATTCGCGCTCGACCTTGCTCGCGGGCTCACCTTTATGGACGACCCGCAACTCCCACTCCCCCAGCAACCGCGGGTGAGTCAGTGCCAGGGGCCAGAGCGGCGACAGAAACAACAGGCTGCCCCAGTGTATGTCCTGCCACAGTCGCGCCAGGCGGCTGGCAAAAAAGCCATTGGCCTGTTGCGTGGCGTGCTGGCTGATCAATTGCAGCTGGCGCAAGGCAACGGGGATTTCTTGCCCCGGCAACGACGGCAAGCGAGCGAGCAGTTCCTCGGTGCGCTTGAGGCCGAGACGGTTGATGGCTACTTCGAGATTTTCCGCCGGTTCTGCAAGGCTGCCATGGGTGTGATGGTTGGCCTCGCGGATGACGCTCAGGGCCAGGGCCGGGCTGTCCTGCATCAGTTCGGCGATGTCGCGCAACGAGCGGCGGCTGTCGGCAATGGCCTTGCAGACCAGGTCATGACTGGCCTGGGGCACTGGTAGGTGCACGCCGTCCAGCAGCTTTACCCAGCCTTCGAGCGTGGTCGGTCGCGGCGTTGGAACCTTAGTTTCGTTAGTCATGGCTGGACGTGATCATCGTATGAATTCTCTACGCCCGAAGCGGGCCAAACTGGCTTTTCGCCAGAACTGGCTATAGTCTGGCGCAGTTTTGCCGATAAGTAGAAGAAGAGATTTTTCAGCTTCCGAATATGACCTTGAACCCGACTTAAATAAGTACTTTCTATCTATGGCTAAAATTATCGGCATCATTGTCGTGTTCGCGAGCGTACTCGGCGGATACGTGCTTTCTCACGGCAAGATTGCCGCCCTGATCCAGCCTTTCGAGGTGATGATCATTGGTGGCGCGGCCCTTGGCGCATTCCTGCAGGCCAACCCCGGCTACATGACGATGCACGTGCTCAAGAAGTCCCTGGGCATGTTCAGTTCGCGTTTCAGCCACACCTTCTACCTCGAAGTGCTGGGCCTGATCTACGAGATTCTCAACAAGAGCCGCCGCGAAGGCATGATGGCGATCGAAGGCGATATTGAAGACGCCGCTGCCAGCCCGATTTTCGCCAAGTATCCTGCGGTGCTCAAAGATGCCCGCATGACGGCGTTCATCTGTGATTACCTGCGCATCATGTCGTCCGGCAACATGGCGCCCCATGAGCTCGAAGGCCTGTTCGACATGGAGCTGTACAGCCTCAAGGAAGACCTGGAGCACCCTTCCCACGCAGTCACCGGTATCGCCGACGCCATGCCCGGCTTCGGTATCGTCGCGGCGGTATTGGGCATCGTGGTGACCATGGCTTCCCTGGGCGACGGCGACCAGAAGTCCATCGGCCTGCACGTGGGGGCGGCACTGGTGGGTACCTTCTTCGGTATTCTGGCTGCGTATGGTTTTTTCGGCCCACTGGCCCACTCCCTGGCCCATGACGCCAAGGAAGAACTCAACGTCTACGAAGCCATCAAGGCTTCCCTGGTGGCCTCGGCCTCGGGCATGCCGCCATCGCTGGCGGTGGAGTTCGGTCGCAAGGTCCTGTACCCGGCGCACCGTCCAAGCTTCGCCGAGCTGGAACAAGCGGTTCGCGGTCGTTAAGTCATGGAAAATAACCAGCCGATCATCATCAAGCGCGTCAAGCGCATAGCCGCGGGGCATCACGGGGGCGCCTGGAAAATCGCCTTCGCCGACTTTGCGACGGCGATGATGGCGTTCTTCCTGGTGCTGTGGCTGCTGTCCACCGCGACCCCGGAACAGAAGATCGCCATCGCCGGTTACTTCAAGGACCCGGTCGGTTTTACTGAAAGCGGCACGCCGTACATCATCGACCTGGGTGGTTCACCGACCCTGGCGCCGGACACGACCCTCAATCCTGAAGTCAAATCCGAGCCCCAGCCCGACAAGGTGACGGTGGATTCCGAGCAGGTCGAAGGCATGGCCGAGCAGATCGAGCGCGAGCGCCTGGAATTGTTGCTGCAGGAATTGCAGAACAAGGTCGAGGAGAACCCGCAGCTGCAGAAATTCAAGGACCAGATCCTGTTCGAGATCACGCCGAACGGCTTGCGCATCCAGATCATGGACGCCGAGAACCGGCCGATGTTCGATTCCGGCAGTGCGCGCCTGAAACCTTATTTCGAAGACATTCTGCTGGCCATGGCCGACACCATCAAGGCGGTGCCGAACAAGATCAGCATCAGCGGTCATACCGATGCCAAGCCCTACGTCGGCAAAGGTGATTTCGGTAACTGGGAGCTGTCCGCCAACCGCGCCAACGCGGCCCGTCGTGCCCTGGTGGCTGGCAGCTATCCGGACGAACAGGTGGCGCGGGTGGTCGGTTACGCATCCTCGGCGTTGTTCGACCGCAAGGACCCGTTCAACCCGGTCAACCGGCGTATCGATATCGTGGTGTTGACCAAGAAGGCCCAGCAAGCCATCGAAGGTTCGCAAACCGACGACCCGGCGCCGGATCCGGCCCAGGGCCAGGGCGCACCGGGTGAAGTCCCGGCGACGCCTGGTGCTGCGGTTGATCCGAACGCCTTGCCGGCGGACCAGCAGCCCGTGCCGGCCCATGAGCTGCGCGAACGTCTGAACCTGTTCGACGATGCTGCGCCCAAGCCTGCTGGAACGCCTGCGCAGTGACCTAAGGGCCGATACAGACCTGTGGGAGCAAGGCTTGCCCGCGATGAAGGCGATGCGGTCTTTCAGAGACCGAGGTGCCTGTTTCGCGAGCAAGCTTTGCTCCCACGAATCCCCTCGCCACAAAGGTGTCCGGTCGGGTCAGTAACTGCTTTCCGGCAGGCTGGCGATGATCGAGCGGTAGCTGTTCATCCGTTGCTGATGCACACGACCTTCTTCCAAGGCCTTGAGCAGGGCACAGCCGGGTTCGCGATCGTGCTTGCAGTCGCGGAAGCGGCAGGTGCCGATCAGCTCGTTGAACTCGATGAATCCGGCTTCGACATCGGCCCGGCTCACGTGACCCAAGCCAAACTCACGGATGCCCGGTGAGTCAATCAATTCACCGCCGCCGGGGAAGTGGAACAGTCGCGCGGTGGTGGTGGTGTGGGTGCCCTGGCCGGACAGCTCGGACAGCGGCCCGACACGGGTCTCGACGTCCGGCAGCAGGCTGTTGACCAGCGACGACTTGCCGACACCGGACTGGCCGACGAACACACTGATGCGCCCGTCCAGTTGCTGCTGCAATTGCTCCATGCCGTTGCCGTGATGGGCCGAGACTTCCAGCACCGGGTAACCCAAGTCCCGATAGACCGACAGCAAGGCGTTCAGCGCCGGAGCGTTGTGTTCGTCGATCAGGTCGAACTTGTTGAGCAGCAATAACGGTCGGATGCCAGCATGCTCGGCGGCTACCAGGTAACGGTCGATCAGGTTGGCGTGGGGTTCGGGCAGCGGGGCGAACACGATGACGATCATGTCGACGTTGGCGGCCACGGGCTTGAGCTGACCCCGACTGTCTGGACGGCACAGCTCGGTGTGGCGCGGCAATTGTGCGACGATCACGCCGATGCCCTGGTTGCCGGCACGCCAGACGACCTGGTCGCCCGTCACCAGCGCCGGCAGGTTGGCGCGCAGGTGGCAGCGGAATACCTGGCCGGCCAATTCGCCTTCCCGGGCCTCGACCTCGACCTGCACGCCGAAGTGGGCGATTACCAGGCCGGTCTGTTCAGGGCCCAGGTCGCCACCCTCCAGGGCTTCGACAGCACTGGATTCGCGTTTGGCGGCGCGGGCGGCGCGCTCGCCCTGGATCTTTTCGATGCGCCAGTTCTGACGACGATTGAGTTGGCGTTTGGCCATGGGTGTTCCGTATGAAGAAATACAGCGAATAGGGTAAAACGGCCGCGAGTTTAGCACGCCCAAAGGCCGGCCTAGGCTAAACTGCGTGGCTACGCCGAGGAGCCTCCCTATGCAAAACCCGCAGAACCTGATCTGGATCGACCTGGAAATGACCGGTCTGAACCCTGATACCGACGTCATCATCGAAATGGCCACCATCGTCACCGACAGCGACCTCAACACCTTGGCCGAAGGCCCGGTGATCGCAATCCATCACAGCGACGAGATCCTGGCCGGCATGGACGAATGGAACACCCGCCAGCACGGCGGCTCGGGCCTGACCCAGCGGGTGCGCGAAAGTAAGATCAGCATGGCCGAGGCCGAGGCCCAGACCATCGCCTTCCTGGAACAGTGGGTGCCAAAGGGCAAGTCGCCGATCTGTGGCAACAGCATCTGCCAGGACCGTCGCTTCCTCTATACCCACATGAAATCCCTGGAAAGCTACTTCCACTACCGCAACCTGGATGTCTCCACCCTCAAGGAACTGGCCGCCCGCTGGGCCCCGCAAGTGCGCGACAGCTTCCAGAAGGGTGGCAGCCACCTGGCCCTGGACGACATTCGCGAGTCCATTGCCGAGTTGCAGCACTACCGTAAGCACTTCATCAAGTTCTGATTCCAGCGCACGGCGTTCTTGTAGCTTGTGGTTTTGTGGGAGCAAAGCTTGCTCGCGAAACAGGCGACTCGGTTTCTGAATGACCGCACCGCCATCATCGCGGGCAAGCCTTGCTCCCACAAATCTTCTCGCCACGGGTTCTGTGTTGACATGTCGGAGCTGCCCTCTTTTGGTGCCTGCCCAAACTGGCTAGACTGCGCGCCTTCCCGTACGGACCGCCATCATGTTGCTGATGCTTTATCTGATCGCCATCACCGCCGAAGCCATGACCGGCGCCTTGTCTGCCGGACGCCGGGGCATGGACTGGTTCGGCGTGGTGCTGATCGCCTGTGTCACGGCGCTGGGTGGCGGCTCGGTGCGCGACGTGCTGCTCGGTCATTACCCGCTCACATGGGTCAAGCACCCCGAATACCTGGTGCTGACCACGGCAGCGGCGATGCTGACGGTGTTCCTGGCGCGCTGGATGCGCCATTTGCGCTCGTTGTTCCTGGTGCTCGACGCCGTGGGCCTGGTGGCGTTCACCCTGATCGGCTGCATGACGGCCCTGGAAATGGGTCATGGCATGCTGGTGGCGTCGGTCAGTGGGGTGATCACCGGGGTGTTCGGCGGCATTCTGCGGGACATCTTCTGCAACGATATTCCGCTGATCTTCCGTCGTGAACTTTACGCCAGCGTCTCGTTTGCCGCGGCATGGTGTTATCTGCTGTGTGTCTTCCTGCAACTGCCGAACGAACAAGCGATCCTCATCACCTTGTTCGGTGGTTTCCTGTTGCGGCTCCTGGCGATTCGCTTCCACTGGGAAATGCCGAAGTTCGTCTACAACGACGAAGTTTGACGCTCGGCATGTTGGCGCAACGCCCACTCCACGTGCTCGCGCACCAGCTCCGACGGGTAGTCGCGCCGGGCCTCCAGAGCTTGCAGCACGGGAATCGTCGAGGGCGCATTACCCAGGCCCACCGCCAGGTTGCGCAGCCAGCGCTCGTACCCGGCGCGGCGCAGCGGTGAACCTTCGGTGCTGCTGAGGAAAGTCGCCTCGTCCCACATGAACAGCTCGGCCAACCCGGCATTGTCCAGGTTGTGCCGTGGTTTGAAGTCGCTTTCCCCGGACGGTCGGGCGAAGCGGTTCCATGGACAGACGATCTGGCAGTCATCACAGCCGAACACCCGGTTGCCGATCAACGGCCGCAGCTCCTCGGGGATGGCGTTTTTCAGTTCGATGGTCAGGTAGGAAATGCAGCGTCGGGCGTCAAGCACGTAGGGCCCGACGAAGGCATTCGTAGGACAGATATCCAGGCATGCGGTGCATTTTCCGCAATGTTCGCTGGCATGGGGCGGGTCCACCGGCAGGGGCAGATCGACAAATAGCTCGCTCAAGAAGAAATAGCTGCCGGCCTTGCGGTTCAGCACCAAGGTGTTTTTACCGATCCAGCCCAGCCCGGCCTGTTCGGCGATGGCTTTTTCCAGCACCGGCGCGCTGTCGACGAAGGCGCGATAACCGAAGGGGCCGATGACCGCGTGAATTTTTTCTGCCAGTTGTTGCACGCGTTTACGGATCAATTTGTGGTAATCGCGGCCCAACGCATAACGCGAGACGTAGGCTTTCTCCGGTTGACCGAGCATCTGCGCCATGTGCGTGTCGCCCGACAGGTAGTCCATGCGCAGGGACACCACCCGCAGCGTACCTGGCACCAGCTCCTCGGGGTGTGAGCGTTTGCTGCCGTGGGCGCCCATGTAGTCCATTTCGCCGTGGTAGCCGGCGTCGAGCCAGCGTTGCAGGTGTTGCTCATGCTCGGCAAGGTCCAGGCCGCTGATGCCGACCTGCTGGAAACCCAGCTCGCGGCCCCATTCCTTGATGGATTGGGCGAGGGCGGGGAGGTCTGTGGGAATGGCAGGCATGAGGCGAGAGAAACCAGAGCTGAGATGCGTATAATTCTGCCAGACATCGGAGCCCGAAGACGCATGCCGCACACTAAAGATGATTTTCCCGACGCGCTGTACAGTGCTGCGCAGGTCCGGGCCCTCGACGCACAACTGATCGCGGCCGGCACCGCCGGTTTCGAATTGATGCAGCGGGCTGCCCGCGCCACCTGGCGAGCGATTGTTCGGCGCTGGCCTGACGCCCGCGAACTGACCGTGCTGGCCGGGCATGGCAACAATGCGGGTGATGGCTACCTGGTCGCTACCCTGGCCCGGCGCGCTGGCTGGTCGGTGCGGGTGCTGACGGTGGGCGAGCCCCGGCGATTGCAGGGCGACGCGGCCAATGCCCATGCCGAAGCCGTGGCGGTGGGCGTGCCGATGGAGCCATGGTCGGATGAGGCAGAGTTGCGTGGCGTATTGCTGGACGCACTGCTGGGCACGGGCCTGAGTGGCGATGTGCGCGAGCCTTATGTGCAGGCCATCGATACGATCAATGTCAGCGGCCTGCCGGTCGCGGCGGTGGATATTCCCTCGGGGTTGTGTGCCGACACCGGGCGGGTGCTGGGCACGGCGGTGACGGCTGACCTGACCGTGACCTTCATTGGCTTGAAACTGGGCCTGTTTACCGGCGAAGCGGCGGACCGGGTCGGTGAACTGGTATTCAATGATCTGCACGCCGACCCAGATATTGTTGAAGCCACACCGGCCAGTGCCCGACTGCTTTCACCCCATAATCTGCCACGTCTGACACCTCGCGCCGCCACGTCCCACAAAGGCAAGTTCGGTCACGTGCTGCTGATCGGTGGCGACCGGGGTTTTGGCGGTGCGATCCAGATGAGTGCCGAAAGCGCCCTGCGCTGCGGTGCGGGCATGGTGTCGATGGCGACCCGCAGCGAGCATGTAGCGGCTGCGCTGACGCGTTTACCTGAAGTCATGGTGCAGGGTACCCATTCGGCGAACCAATTGATGGGCTTGCTCCAACAGGCCAGCGTGCTGGTGGTCGGGCCAGGCCTGGGCCAGGCCGCTTGGGGGCGTAGCCTGTTGTCGGCGGCGGCCAATGCGTCGCTGCCGCAAGTGTGGGATGCCGATGCGCTGAACCTGCTGAGCAACGGTGACGTTGGTTTGCCCGAGCAGTGTGTGATCACCCCACACCCGGGCGAGGCGGCGCGATTGCTGGGGATATCCACAGCCCAGGTGCAGGCCGATCGCCCGGCGGCGGCCCATGCATTAAGTCAGAAATACACCGCCACGGTGATCCTCAAGGGCGCCGGCAGCCTGATTGCCAGCCCGGATGGTCGCCTGGCGGTTTGCAGCCAGGGCCATCCGGCCATGGCCACGGCGGGCCTGGGGGATGTGTTGGCCGGCGTGGTCGGTGCCTTGCTCGCCCAGGGCATGGAGAGCTTCGAGGCCGCGAGCCTGGCGGTCTGGCTGCATGCCAGTGCTGGCGCCCAGGCCGGTCGTGCGGGGCGGGGGTTGGCGGCGACCGATCTGATCCCGACCATTCGTCAGTTGTTGGAGGAGCATTCACCGTGTCTGAAGTAACCCTGTACGTGGCCGATGAACACGCCATGACACAATTTGGTGCTCGCATCGCGCAGATCACCGCCGGCCATGGCCTGATTTTTCTCGAAGGCGACCTTGGCGCGGGGAAAACTACCTTGTCCCGTGGCATCATTCGCGGCCTCGGGCACGTCGGCTCCGTCAAAAGCCCTACGTTCACCCTGGTCGAGCCCTACGAGATCGGCGACATTCGCGCCTTCCATTTCGACCTGTATCGACTGGTGGATCCTGAAGAGCTGGAATTCCTCGGTATCCGCGATTATTTCGAAGATGACGCCTTGTGCCTGATCGAATGGCCCCAGAAGGGTGCAGGCTTTTTGCCAAAGCCCGACCTGACCATTACCATTGGCGCGCAGAACGGCGGGCGTTCGCTGAAACTGACGCCGCAAGGCTCGCGTGGCGAGTCGTGGTGTGCCGCTTTGGCATTGGAAACTAATTGATGATGGGGTTTGGTATGCGCTTTCGCGCGGTGGTTGCTGTCGTAGGACTGTTGCTTACGGCACTGGCCGTCGATGCTGTGGCCGAGACAAAGGTCAACAGCGTTCGCCTCTGGCGGGCGCCGGACAATACACGGCTGGTGTTTGACCTGACGGGCCCGGTGCAGCACAGCGTATTCACCCTGACCGCCCCGGATCGCCTGGTGATCGACATCAATGGTGCGACCCTGGGCGCGCCATTGAACGTGGCGACCGCCAACACGCCGATTACCGCGATGCGCTCGGCCCAGCGTACGCCGACCGACCTGCGGGTGGTCATCGACCTGAAAAAAGCCGTGACCCCGAAAAGCTTCACCCTGGCCCCCAACGCCCAATACGGCAACCGGCTGGTGGTGGACCTGTTCGACAACCCGGCCGATGCGGCGCCACCTCCACCGCCGCCGACCAATGTCGCCACGGTCCCAGCGGTGCCGGTGACCCCTACCGAGCCTGCGCTCAAGCTACCACCGGCCCCGGCCGGCAAGCGCGATATCATCGTGGTGATCGATGCCGGTCACGGTGGCGAAGACCCTGGAGCCTCGGGCTCGCGCGGACAACGTGAGAAGGACGTGGTGCTGTCCATCGCCCGCGAATTGCAGCGCCAGGTCAATGGCATGAAAGGCTTCCGCGCCGAGCTGACCCGTACCGGCGACTACTTCATTCCCCTGCGCGGGCGTACCGAAATCGCCCGCAAGAAGGGCGCCGACCTGTTCGTCTCCATCCACGCCGACGCCGCGCCTTCGGCCGCTGCGTTCGGGGCCTCGGTGTTTGCCCTGTCCGACCGTGGCGCCACCTCCGAGACCGCCCGTTGGCTGGCCGACAGCGAAAACCGTTCCGACCTGATCGGCGGTGCCGGCAACGTCAGCCTCGATGACAAGGACCGGATGCTCGCCGGTGTATTGCTCGATTTGTCGATGACGGCCTCGTTGACCTCCAGCCTCAACGTCGGCCAGAAAGTCCTGAGCAACATCGGTCGCGTCACGCCGCTGCACAAGCAGCGCGTCGAACAGGCCGGGTTCATGGTGCTCAAGTCGCCGGACATCCCGTCGATCCTGGTGGAAACCGGCTTCATCTCCAACTCCAACGAGGCGTCCAAGCTGTCGTCCTCCAGTCATCAGCAGGCCCTGGCCCGTTCCATCAGCAGTGGCGTGCGGCAGTTCTTCCAGCAGAATCCACCGCCAGGTACCTACATTGCCTGGCTGCGCGATTCCGGCAAGATTGCCCAGGGCCCGCGGGACCATCGGGTCAACCCCGGCGAAACCCTGGCGATGATCGCCGTGCGTTACCAGGTGTCGCCTGCGACCTTGCGCAGCGCCAACAACCTCAAGAGCGACGAGCTCAAGATCGGCCAGACCCTGACCATTCCCGGCAATGACGTGGCGGTTCAGCAATGAGTGACGAAGTGATCGGCAGCAACGCCCGCATCGAGCTGCTCAGCCCCCGGCTGGCGAACCAGATCGCCGCCGGCGAAGTGGTCGAGCGGCCGGCGTCGGTCATCAAGGAGTTGCTGGAAAACAGCCTCGACTCCGGGGCCAGGCGCATCGATGTGGATGTCGAGCAAGGCGGCGTCAAGCTGCTGCGGGTACGCGATGACGGTGGCGGTATTTCTTCCGAGGACCTGCCGCTGGCCCTGGCGCGTCACGCCACCAGCAAGATTCGCGACCTGGAAGACCTTGAGCGGGTCATGAGCCTGGGCTTTCGTGGTGAGGCGCTGGCGTCCATCAGTTCGGTGTCGCGCCTGACTCTCACCTCCCGCACCCGTGACGCCGAACAGGCCTGGCAGGTCGAGACCGAGGGCCGGGACATGGCCTCTCGCGTCCAGCCCGCGGCCCATCCGGTGGGTACCTCGGTGGAAGTGCGCGACCTGTTCTTCAACACTCCGGCCCGGCGCAAGTTCCTCAAGGCCGAGAAGACTGAATTCGATCACTTGCAGGAAGTCATCAAGCGCCTGGCCCTGGCGCGTTTTGACGTGGCGTTCCATTTGCGCCACAACGGCAAGACCATTCTCAGCCTGCACGAGGCCCATGATGATGCGGCCCGTGCCCGCCGTGTCGGCGCGGTGTGCGGTGCCGGTTTCCTGGAGCAGGCATTGCCCATCGAGGTGGAGCGCAATGGCCTGCACCTGTGGGGTTGGGTCGGGTTGCCGACGTTTTCCCGCAGCCAGGCGGACTTGCAGTATTTCTACGTGAACGGTCGCGCTGTGCGCGACAAGCTGGTGGCCCACGCGGTGCGCCAGGCTTATCGCGATGTGCTGTTCAACGGTCGGCATCCGACCTTCGTGCTGTTTTTCGAAGTCGACCCGGCGGTGGTGGACGTCAACGTGCACCCGACCAAGCACGAAGTGCGCTTTCGTGACGGGCGCATGGTCCACGATTTCCTCTATGGCACCTTGCACCGTGCCTTGGGCGATGTGCGCCCGGAAGATCAGTTGGCGGCTCCGGCGGCAGTGGCTGGCATGGTCCGGCCAACGGGGCTGGAAGCGGGCGAGTTCGGCCCGCAGGGCGAAATGCGCCTGGCGGCCAACGCGCTGCTGGAGCAGTCCCCGCCGCAACCGAGCTACAACCCGGCCGGGAGCGGTGCCGGCAGCGGCTACCAGTATCAATACACCCCACGCCCGCAATCCAACGTGCCGGCGGCCGAGGCTCAGGCAGCCTATCGCGAGTTCTTCAAACCCTTGCCTGAACCCGGTGCGGTGGCATTGCCCGACGGCCAGGGTGATATCCCGCCGTTGGGTTATGCCCTGGCGCAACTCAAAGGCATCTATATCCTCTCGGAAAACGCCCAGGGCCTGGTCCTGGTGGATATGCACGCCGCCCACGAACGGATCATGTACGAGCGGTTGAAAATCGCCATGGCCAGCGAAGGCTTGAGCGGCCAGCCGCTGTTGGTGCCCGAATCCCTGGCCGTCAGCCAGCGCGAAGCCGATTGTGCCGAGGAACATGTGGCCTGGTTCCAGCGCCTGGGCTTCGAATTGCAGCGCCTGGGGCCGGAAACCCTGGCGATCCGCCAGATTCCGGCGTTGTTGAAACAGGCCGAGGCCAATCGCCTGGTCAGCGACGTGCTGGCGGACTTGATGGAATACGGCACCAGCGACCGGATCCAGGCGCACCTGAACGAACTGCTCGGCACCATGGCCTGCCACGGCGCGATCCGCGCCAACCGGCGCCTGGCCCTGCCGGAAATGAACGGCCTGCTGCGGGACATGGAAAACACCGAGCGTAGCGGTCAATGCAACCATGGCCGGCCGACCTGGACCCAACTGGGCCTGGACGACCTGGACAAACTGTTCCTGCGCGGTCGTTGATGAGCCAGTTGCCTCCTGCGATTTTCCTGATGGGCCCGACCGCCGCCGGCAAGACCGACCTGGCGATCGAGTTGACCAAGGTTTTGCCCTGCGAGCTGATCAGCGTCGATTCGGCCCTGGTCTACCGGGGCATGGACATCGGCACTGCCAAGCCGTCAAAAGAACTGCTGGCCGAATTTCCCCACCGCCTGATCGACATCCTGGACCCGGCCGAGGCGTATTCAGCGGCCGACTTCCGCCGTGACGCGCTCCAGGCCATGGCCGAAATCACCGCGCGAGGCAAGATCCCGCTGCTGGTGGGCGGCACGATGCTGTATTACAAGGCTTTGGTCGACGGGCTGGCGGACATGCCGGCGGCCGATCCCGAGGTGCGCGCGCAGATTGAAGAAGAAGCCGCGCGCCTTGGCTGGCAAGCCCTGCATGAGCAATTGGCGGTCATCGACCCGGAGTCGGCGGCGCGTATTCACCCCAATGACCCGCAGCGGCTCAGTCGGGCCCTGGAGGTTTATCGGGTCAGCGGCCAGAGCATGACGGCCCTGCGCCAACGACAATCTGCGCAAAGTACTGAAGCAGCCGCTTCGGGACTGCAACAATTGCCCTATACTGTCGCGAATCTGGCCATCGCTCCGGCGAACCGGCAAGTGCTGCATCGGCGAATTGAACAAAGATTCACATTAATGTTGGAACAGGGGTTCATAGACGAGGTCGTAGCCCTGCGTGAGCGAAGTGACCTGCATCCCGGGTTGCCGTCTATACGTGCGGTAGGTTATCGACAAGTCTGGGATTACCTGGACGGCAAGCTGACGTCAGCCGAGATGCAGGAGCGTGGGATCATTGCCACGCGCCAATTGGCGAAACGCCAGTTCACCTGGCTGCGCAGCTGGACTGACCTGCATTGGCTCGACAGTCTCGATTGCGACAATCTGCCACGCGCCTTGAAATACCTTGGGACCATCTCCATATTGAGCTGAGTCCTTGCAATTGCCGTCTATCCTTGGGGGTGTGACGGCCCAAGCCATCTGATTCCGATTTTTATAATTGATCCTTAAAGGAGTGCGGCACATGTCAAAAGGGCATTCGCTACAAGACCCTTACTTGAACACTTTACGTAAAGAGAAAGTTGGGGTGTCCATCTATCTGGTCAACGGGATCAAACTGCAAGGCACGATCGAGTCTTTCGACCAGTTCGTCATCCTTCTGAAAAACACCGTCAGCCAGATGGTCTACAAGCACGCGATCTCTACAGTCGTGCCAGTTCGTCCAATTCGTCTGCCTAGCGCAACCGAATCCGAAGGCGGTGACGCTGAACCGGGTAACGCCTGATAGGAGCCTCCTTTGTTCTTTGAGCGCCACGGTGGTGGTGAACGGGCCATTCTCGTTCACTTGGATGGACAGGACCCTGAGGCGCGCGAAGATCCGCAGGAGTTTCAGGAATTGGCACTTTCGGCCGGCGCCGAGACCGTCGCGTTTTTCAACGTGCCGCGTCATCGGCCAACCGCCAAGTTCCTGATCGGCAGTGGCAAGGTCGAGGAGTTGCGCGACCTGGTCAAGGCCGAGCAGGTCGACCTGGTGATTTTCAATCACATCCTCACGCCCAGTCAGGAACGTAACCTCGAACGTGTCTTCGAGTGTCGCGTGATCGACCGTACGGGGCTGATCCTCGATATCTTCGCCCAACGCGCCCGCACCCATGAAGGCAAGCTCCAGGTCGAACTGGCCCAGCTTGAGCACATGAGTACGCGGCTGGTTCGCGGCTGGACTCACCTTGAGCGGCAGAAAGGCGGTATCGGTCTGCGCGGCCCGGGTGAAACCCAGCTGGAAACCGACCGGCGCCTGTTGCGGGTTCGCCTGCGCCAGATCAAGGGGCGGCTGGAAAAGGTCCGCAGCCAGCGCGAGCAGTCGCGACGCGGCCGCAAGCGCGCGGATATCCCGACGGTTTCACTGGTGGGCTATACCAACGCCGGCAAATCGACCCTGTTCAATAACGTCACCCAATCCGACGTCTACGCCGCCGACCAATTGTTCGCCACGCTCGACCCGACCCTGCGCCGGCTCGACCTGGACGACCTCGGGCCGATCGTGCTGGCCGACACCGTAGGCTTCATCCGTCACCTGCCGCACAAGCTGGTCGAGGCTTTCCGGGCTACGCTCGAAGAGTCGAGCAACTCCGACCTGCTGCTGCACGTGATCGATGCCGCCGAACCGGACCGGATGCTGCAGATCGAGCAGGTGATGGTGGTGCTGGGTGAGATCGGAGCCCAGGACTTGCCGATCCTCGAGGTATACAACAAACTCGATTTGCTCGAAGGCGTGGAGCCGCAGATCCAGCGCGATGCCGATGGCAAGCCGCAAAGGGTCTGGCTGTCGGCCCGCGATGGCACCGGCCTGGACCTGCTCAGGCAGGCCGTGGCCGAGCTGTTGGGCAACGATCTGTTTGTAGGCACCCTGAAATTGCCGCAACGTTTCGCCCGGCTGCGTGCGCAGTTTTTCGAGCTGGGGGCCGTGCAAAAAGAAGAACACGACGACGAAGGCGTCTGCCTGCTGGCTGTTCGCCTGCCTCGGTCGGAGCTCAACCGGCTGGTCAGCCGCGAAGGGCTGCAACCGATGGAATTCATCGAGCAACACACTTTGCAATAAAAGCCTGAGAAAGCTGTGTCAGGCATTCTGTAGCATTGGTCGGCGCGCCGTGGGTGCGTCTTTGCTTTATCAGATGGAGAGCGCTATGGCTTGGAATGAGCCGGGTGGCAACTCGAATAATCAGGATCCTTGGGGTGGCAAGCGTCGTAACAACGGCGACCGCAAGGGGCCGCCGGATCTCGACGAGGCCTTCCGAAAGCTGCAGGAAAGCCTGAACGGTTTGTTCGGTGGTGGTAAAAAACGCGGTGACGAGGGTGGTGGTCGTCCGGGCAAGGGCGGCGGTTTCGGCCTGCTCGGCATCGGCCTCGTCGTGCTGGCGGCTGTCTGGCTGTACAGCGCGGTCTATGTCGTGGACGAGCAGGAGCAGGCCGTGGTGCTGCGCTTCGGCAAGTACTACGAGACGGTTGGCCCGGGCCTGAACATCTATTTCCCGCCGATCGACCAGAAGTACATGGAAAACGTCACGCGTGAGCGGGCGTACACCAAGCAGGGCCAGATGCTGACCGAAGACGAGAACATCGTCGAAGTGCCGCTGACCGTGCAATACAAGATCACCAACCTGCAGGACTTCGTGCTGAACGTCGACCAGCCGGAAATCAGCCTGCAGCACGCGACCGAAAGCGCCCTGCGCCATGTGGTGGGTTCCACCGCCATGGACCAGGTGCTGACTGAAGGTCGTGAACTGATGGCCAGCGAAATCAAGGAACGCCTGCAACGGTTCCTCGATACCTATCGCACCGGGATCACCGTGACCCAGGTCAACGTCCAGAGCGCAGCGGCACCGCGTGAGGTCCAGGAAGCCTTCGATGACGTGATCCGTGCCCGTGAAGACGAGCAGCGTTCGCGCAACCAGGCCGAAACCTATGCCAACGGCGTCGTGCCGGAAGCCCGTGGCCAGGCCCAGCGCATCATCGAGGATGCCAACGGTTACCGTGACGAAGTGGTCTCCCGCGCCAAGGGTGAGGCTGATCGCTTCACCAAGCTGGTGGCCGAGTATCGCAAGGCCCCTGAAGTGACCCGCCAGCGTCTGTACCTGGACACCATGCAGGAAGTCTTCAGCAACACCAGCAAGGTCCTCGTGACCGGCAACAAGAACGGCCAGAGCAATCTGCTGTACCTGCCACTGGACAAGATGGTCGAGAGCGGTCGCAACACCAGCGCGCCAGTGACCAGTTCGGCGGCCGCCAGCAATGAAGCCAACGCTCGTGCGGCGGCGGATCTGCAGCAACAGCAAGCACGTACCAGGGAGAGTCGCTGATGAGCAATAAATCGCTGATCGCCCTTATTGTCGGTGTCGTCGTGGCGATCGCTGCCTGGAACTGCTTCTACATCGTGGCTCAGACCGAGCGTGCGGTGTTGCTGCAATTCGGTCGCGTGGTCCAGGCTGATGTCCAGCCGGGGCTGCATGTGAAGGTGCCGTACGTCAACAAGGTGCGCAAGTTCGACGCGCGTCTGATGACGCTGGATGCGCCGACGCAACGCTTCCTGACGCTGGAAAAGAAAGCCGTGATGGTCGACGCCTATGCCAAGTGGCGCGTGAAGGATGCCGAGCGCTTCTACACCGCGACCTCGGGCCTGAAGCAGATCGCCGACGAGCGCTTGTCCCGTCGCCTGGAATCGGGCCTGCGTGACCAGTTCGGTAAGCGCACATTGCATGAAGTGGTGTCCGGTGAGCGTGATGCGCTCATGGCCGACATCACCCGTTCGCTGAACTCGATGGCAGAAAAAGAGCTGGGTATCGAAGTGGTCGATGTCCGGGTCAAGGCCATCGACCTGCCGAAGGAAGTGAACCGCAGCGTGTTCGAGCGCATGAGCACCGAGCGTGAGCGTGAAGCCCGTGAGCACCGTGCCAAGGGTAACGAGCTGGCCGAAGGCATCCGTGCCGACGCCGATCGTCAACGCCGTGTGCTGCTGGCCGAAGCCTATCGTGAATCGGAAGAGGTCCGTGGTGATGGTGATGCCCAGGCCGCTTCGATCTATGCCAAGGCCTACGGGCAGGATCAGGAGTTCTACGCGTTCTACCGTAGCCTGCGTGCCTACCGTGAAAGCTTCGCGAACAAATCCGACGTCCTGGTCCTGGACCCAAGCAGCGACTTCTTCCACTACCTGGAAAAGTCCAAGCCTTGATGCGACGTTGACCTGAGACACTCCGCCCGGCGGCTAAAGCGTCGGGCGGGGTGATCCTTTGGGAAAACGTGTGTATGATGCGGCAGCCGGGAAATTCCCGGCTTTTTTGCGTCTGCACGTTTGATTGCGGTTTTGGTTGCAGGCGTCGGGTTGAACGATCCGACAGGTTTTTCGAGGAAAGCGCTGGGCGAGGCCGATTGCGGGCCATTCGTCACGTCGCTCATGCGCGTGTTTTGCGTGTGGGCCAAGTGTTTTCTGCTTCACTCAAGGCTTGCCCGAGGGCTGGCCGCCCGGACCATAGGGGAATGGCGTAATGGCAACGGTAGACCGCTGGCTGCTGCCAGATGGCATCGAAGAAGTACTGCCACCGGAAGCTGCGCGTATCGAAGTAGCGCGTCGGCAGGTGTTGGATCTGTTCCAGAGTTGGGGTTACGAGTTCGTCGTCACCCCGCATATCGAGTACCTGGAATCCCTGCTCACCGGCGCGGGCCAGGACCTGGACCTGCGCACCTTCAAGGTTATCGACCCGCAGTCGGGCCG
Source organism: Pseudomonas sp. St290 (assembly GCF_018325805.1). Classification (NCBI taxonomy): domain Bacteria; kingdom Pseudomonadati; phylum Pseudomonadota; class Gammaproteobacteria; order Pseudomonadales; family Pseudomonadaceae; genus Pseudomonas; species Pseudomonas sp. St290. The sequence continues at coordinate 712,022 of NZ_AP014703.1, forward strand.
GCAGATGGGCTTTCGTGCCGACATCACGCCGCAAGTGGCGCGCATCGACGCCCACACCCTGCGCCGTGAAGGTCCGAGCCGCCTGTGCTACGCCGGCAGTGTGCTGCATGCCCAGCCGCGGGCCTTGTCGTCTTCGCGCAGCCCGATCCAGCTGGGTGCCGAATTGTATGGCGACGCCAGCCCGAGCAGCGACGTAGAAGTCATCAGCCTGATGTTGGCCATGCTGCAACTGGCTGACGTGCCGGATGTCCACATGGACCTGGGGCATGTCGGCATCTATCGCGGCCTTGCCCGTGCGGCCGGTTTGTCCGGCGAAGTGGAGCAACAGTTGTTCGATGCCCTGCAACGCAAGGCCATCGACGAGGTCATCAGCCTGACCGAGGGCCTGCCGGCCGATCTGTCGGACATGTTGCGGGCGCTGGTGGATCTGTGTGGCGGACGTGAGGTGTTGACCGCTGCCCGTGAGCGCCTGGCTCGTGCGCCGGCGCCTGTATTGGCGGCGCTGGACGACTTGCTGGCGATTGCCGAGCGTCTGTCGGTGCGCTTCCCCGAGTTGTCGCTGTATTTCGACCTGGGTGAGTTGCGCGGTTATCACTACCACACCGGCGTGGTGTTCGCCGTGTTCGTCCCGGGCGTGGGTCAGTCCATTGCCCAGGGCGGTCGTTATGACGACATCGGTGCCGACTTCGGTCGTGCCCGTCCGGCGACCGGTTTCTCTACCGATTTGAAAACCCTGGTGACCCTGGGGCGTGCTGAAGTCGAGCTACCGTCTGGCGGTATCTGGATGCCTGACAGTACGGATGCGGCACTCTGGCAAGCAGTCTGCCAGTTGCGCAGTGAGGGTCAGCGTGTCGTCCAGGCCTTGCCTGGGCAACCATTGGCCGCCGCCCGTGAAGCGGACTGCGACCGGCAATTGATTCAGCAGAACGGGCTTTGGCAAGTATTGCCGCTGGCTTCTTGAGTTTTCCTGCCGGCCGCGGCCGGCACCAAGTTTGCGCGAATGAGGACAAGTGTTATGGGTAAGAATGTCGTAGTCCTGGGCACCCAGTGGGGTGATGAGGGCAAAGGCAAGATCGTTGATCTGCTGACCGAACATGCTGCCGCCGTAGTGCGCTACCAGGGTGGCCACAACGCAGGTCACACCTTGGTGATCGACGGTGAAAAAACCGTCCTGCACCTGATCCCCTCGGGCGTGCTGCGCGAAGGCGTCCAGTGCCTGATCGGCAACGGCGTGGTGGTTGCTCCCGACGCCTTGCTGCGGGAAATCATCAAGCTGGAAGAGAAAGGCGTACCGGTGCGCGAGCGCCTGCGTATCAGCCCGTCCTGCCCGCTGATCCTGTCCTATCACGTTGCGCTGGACCAGGCCCGTGAAAAGGCCCGTGGCGAGCTGAAGATCGGCACCACCGGTCGCGGCATCGGCCCGGCCTACGAAGACAAGGTGGCCCGTCGTGGCCTGCGCATCGGTGATCTGTTCCACCGTGAGCGTTTCGCGGCCAAGCTGGGCGAGTTGCTGGACTACCACAACTTTGTCCTGGTCAATTACTACAAAGAACCGGCCATCGACTTCCAGAAAACCCTGGACGAGTGCATGGAGTACGCCGAGCTGCTCAAGCCGATGATGCTCGACGTCACTGCCGAACTGCACGAGCTGCGTCGCGCCGGCAAGGACATCATGTTCGAAGGTGCCCAGGGTTCCTTGCTGGACATCGACCACGGCACCTACCCGTACGTCACCAGCTCCAACACCACCGCTGGCGGCATCGCCACCGGTTCGGGTTTCGGTCCGATGTACCTGGACTACATCCTGGGCATCACCAAGGCCTACACCACTCGCGTGGGTTCGGGTCCGTTCCCGACCGAGCTGTTCGACGACGTCGGTGCCTTCCTGGCCAAGCGTGGCCACGAGTTCGGTGCTACCACTGGCCGTGCCCGTCGTTGCGGCTGGTTCGATGCCGTCATCCTGCGTCGCGCCATCGACGTCAACAGCATCTCGGGCTTGTGCCTGACCAAGCTGGACGTGCTGGACGGCCTGGAAACCATCAATATCTGCGTGGGCTACAAGAACCAGGACGGCGCCGTCATCGACGCTCCGACCGACGCCGACAGCTACATTGGCCTGGAGCCGGTGTACGAGCAGATGCCTGGCTGGACTGAATCGACCGTGGGTGCCAAGACCCTGGAAGAACTGCCTGTGGCGGCTCGCAACTACATCAAGCGCGTCGAAGAGTTGGTCGGTGCGCCGATCGACATTATTTCGACGGGGCCGGACCGCAACGAAACCATCGTTCTGCGTCATCCGTTTGCCTGATAAGTCATTGATGTAAAACACAAAGGACCCTCGTTTGGGTCCTTTGTCGTTTCTGGTTGCCGCACGGCACGACACTTGCTATGCATCTTCATTAAGGCACCGCTTCCATAAGTGCCATCAAATTAATGGCGTTTGGTAGAGGGATTTCACGTGTCGGCCGTTCTCTCACTGTTACAAAGCCGTTTGTTGCGGCCTGTGTTCATTACCCTCGGTATCGCCCTTTTGGTGCAGGTACTGGTGGCCGTTGCGCTGACCCGAAGCACGGTCACGGCGCTGGAAGCCGACCTCGGTGCGCGCCTGGGGGCTGACAGCCAGAAGCTTTCCGGCGAGCTGGAGCAGGCGGGGCGTGAAGTCACGTCGAGCCTGGACAGTCTCTCTGCCAATACCCGCCAGCGGCTCAATGCCGGGTTGTCGGCTCGCCTGAAGGATGAGCAGGCGCAACTGCGTGGGACATTGGAAAAGGATTTGAGGGATTCCGCCAATGATATGGCGCAACTCCTGGCTTCCGTCGCTCCTCGCGCCATGTGGGACAGCGACGTGCCCACGCTCTCCGAATTCGCCCGTCGGGCCCAGCGTAATCCCAATGTGCTGTTTGTCATTTATGACGACGCGAATGGTGAGCACCTCACCCGCTACCTGAACCGGGAAAACCCGATCAACAAGGCGCTGCTGGAGAAAGGCAAGGGCGAGCGGGCCTTGGACAAGGTGCTGGATGCGGCGAAGAACGACCCTTCCGTGTATTACCTTGAAGCCTCGATCAATCCCAACGGCGTGGAGATCGGCAAAGTACTGATGGGGGTTTCCACGGCTGCCGTTGAAACCGATCTGAAGGCGCTGGACCAGCGCTTCTCGGCCTTGATCGCCAGCAGCGACCAGTTGGTCGGCGACAGCCTCAAGGGGGCGGCAGCCGACAGCGCCACCGCCATGCGCGGTCGCCTGGAATCGGCCCAGGCCACCGCCACGCAGATGCAGACCAACACCGCCACCACCGTGCAGGAAGCCGCGGCTACCCTGCGCTGGCGCATCGGCCTGGGCCTGGCGCTGGTGGGCTTTGGCGTGCTGGCGCTGCTGGCTGTGGTGCTGGGGCGTCGGGTGGTCAATCGCTTGAAGTTGCTGATCGCGGCCATGAACGACCTGGCGGCGGGTGAGGGGGACCTGACCAAGCGTGTGCAAATCAACAGCAAGGACGAAATTGGCGACATGGCCTCGGCGGTCAATCGCTTTGTGGATAAGTTGCAGCCCATCGTGCGCGAGGCGGGTGATGTGGCCCAGCGTACCGGTGTGGAAATCGGTGCGATGACCTTGCGTAACTCCGGTGCCGATGCGGCGGCCGGGATGCAGCGTGATGAAGTGGCCGAGAGCCTGCGTGCGCTATCGCAAATGGCTGATGAAGCTCAGTCGGAAAGCCAGGCGATGCAGGCGGCTTTGCAGCAGGTGGTAGAAATTCGCCAGGCCACCGATGAAAACACCCGCACTTCGGCCAAGGTCAGTGGCTTGATCGAGGCGCTGGCTGGGCAGGTGGACACAGGGGCGAAAGTGATCGAGCGGCTGGCGCAACAGAGCGAGCAGATCGAAGTGGTGTTGACGGTGATCCACGGCATCGCCGAGCAGACTAACTTGCTGGCCTTGAACGCGGCCATCGAGGCGGCGCGGGCTGGGGAAACCGGGCGCGGGTTTGCCGTAGTAGCGGATGAGGTGCGGGCGTTGGCGAGCAAGACCCAAAGCTCGACGGGCGATATACAGGCGCATATCGTGGCCTTGCAGCAGGGGGCTCGCGAGGCTGTGGCCGCCATCGGCCAAGCTGGGCGCCAGGCAAGTGAAGGTTTGTTGGTGCTGCGAGACAGCGCGCGGTTGCAGCAGTCGGTGCAGGCCTCTGTAGAGCAGGTGCATGCGGCTATTGGTCTGGCTACTCAGGCGGCGGCTCATCAGGCCCAGGGGGCGCAGGCGGTGCGTGGGCGGGTGGAGACGATTCATGCCCAGGCTGAGAAAGCGGCCCAGGCTGTGGTTGAGACCACGGCCAGTGGCAAGGTGCTGGATAGTTTGGCGGCGCAGTTGAAGGCGAGTTTGGGGCAGTTCAGGGCTTGATCGGGTTTTCACAGGCTTATACGCGACCAAAACCTGTGTGCGAGTTTGCTCGCGAAGGCGGCCTAACAGCCGACCTGAGTCCTCCCGGTCGTACACCCATCAGATCTGTGGGAGCAAAGCTTGCTCGCGAGGCGGCCTGACAGCCGGCCTGGTTCTTCCCGGTGGTACACCAGTCAGATTTTGTGGGAGCAAAGCTTGCTCGCGAAGGCGGCCTGACAGCCGACCCGGTTCTTCCGGTCGTGCCTCCATCAGGCCTGGTTCGGTCGGGGAGGGCTTTGCCCTCCAGCGGGAGCAAAAGTTCAGATGGCAGAAACGCAAAAACCCGCTTTTGCGGGTTTCTGTGAGGTTCAAGGTCGTGACCTTGAAGCTTGAATTGGTGCCCAGAAGAAGACTCGAACTTCCACGACCTTGCGGTCACCAGCACCTGAAGCTGGCGTGTCTACCAATTTCACCATCTGGGCAGCATCTTCAGCGTTGCCGCTGTTGATGTGGCGCACTATACGGAGCGCGTTTTGATCTGTAAACCCCTGTTTTTGTTTTAGTAATTGCCAAACGCAATTTCAGGGAGATAGAAATGCAAAAACCCGCTTTCGCGGGTTTTTGTTGGGCTTGCAGGTCATTGACCTGTTGCTCGAAATTGGTGCCCAGAAGAAGACTCGAACTTCCACGACCTTGCGGTCACCAGCACCTGAAGCTGGCGTGTCTACCAATTTCACCATCTGGGCAGTATCGGCAACGTGTGTACGTCGTCGATGGCGCGCACTATACGGAGCGTGTTTTTAACTGTAAACCCCTCCTGAGAAAAAAACCGCTAAATTTCACGAGCGGTGCTTTTCCGGGGCTTCAAAGGCAGGCCAAATCGATCTGGAAAAGCCATCGCATGTTTGAAATTTCCCGTTTCATTAAGCCTATGCCAAACTAACCCGCATATAGACAAGGTGAAAACTCTCTAATGGCCGATTGGCAGTCCCTCGATCCCGAGGCCGCTCGTGAAGCGGAAAAATATGAAAACCCTATTCCTAGTCGCGAACTGATCCTGGCGCATCTCGCCGATCGGGGTTCGCCTGCTAGCCGCGAGCAGTTGGTCGAAGAGTTCGGTCTCACCACCGAGGACCAGCTCGAAGCCCTGCGCCGCCGTCTGCGCGCCATGGAGCGCGACGCTCAACTGATCTACACCCGGCGCGGCACCTATGCGCCGGTGGACAAGCTCGACTTGATCCTGGGCCGCATCGCCGGCCACCGTGACGGCTTTGGTTTCCTGATTCCGGACGACGGTAGCGACGACCTGTTCATGAGTCCGGCGCAAATGCGTCTGGTGTTCGATGGCGACCGGGCCCTGGCCCGCGTGTCCGGCCTGGACCGTCGTGGTCGCCGTGAAGGCGTGATCGTCGAAGTGGTGTCCCGTGCCCATGAAAGCATTGTCGGCCGTTACTTCGAAGAAGGCGGCATCGGTTTTGTTGTGCCGGATAACCCGAAGGTTCAGCAGGAAGTGCTGATTACTCCGGGTCGTAATGGCGCCGCCAAGGTGGGTCAGTTCGTCGAGGTGAAAATCACCCACTGGCCAACTGCGCGCTTCCAGCCACAGGGCGATATCGTTGAAGTGGTCGGCAACTACATGGCGCCGGGCATGGAAATCGACGTTGCGCTGCGCACCTACGACATTCCTCACGTCTGGCCCGAGGCTGTGCTCAAGGAAGCCGCCAAGCTCAAGCCGGAAGTCGAAGAGAAAGATAAAGAAAAACGCATCGACCTGCGCCATCTGCCGTTCGTCACCATCGACGGCGAAGACGCCCGCGACTTCGACGATGCGGTCTACTGCGAAGCCAAACCCGGTAAGCTGCGCCTGTTCTCCGGCGGCTGGAAGCTGTTCGTCGCGATTGCCGACGTGTCCAGCTACGTGAAGATCGGTTCGGCCCTGGATAACGAAGCCCAGGTGCGCGGCAACTCCGTGTATTTCCCTGAGCGCGTGATCCCGATGCTGCCTGAGCAGTTGTCCAACGGCCTGTGTTCGCTGAACCCGAAAGTCGACCGTTTGGCCATGGTTTGCGAGATGACCATCTCCAAAACCGGCGAAATGACCGACTACCAGTTCTACGAAGCGGTGATCCACTCCCAGGCGCGTCTGACCTACAACAAGGTCAGCACCATCCTGGAAACGCCGAAGACCAGTGAAGCCAAGGCGTTGCGCACCGAATACGCTGGCGTGGTGCCGCACCTCAAGCAGCTGTACGCGCTGTACAAGGTGTTGCTGGGTGCCCGTCACGTGCGCGGCGCGATCGATTTCGAGACCCAGGAAACCCGGATTGTCTTCGGTTCCGAGCGCAAGATCGCCGCAATCACCCCGACGACCCGTAACGATGCGCACAAGCTGATCGAAGAGTGCATGCTGGCGGCCAACGTGGCCACTGCGGAGTTCCTCAAGAAGCACGAGATTCCTGCGTTGTATCGCGTGCACGACGGCCCGCCGCCGGAGCGCCTGGAAAAACTGCGCGCCTTCCTCGGCGAGCTCGGCCTGTCCCTGCACAAAGGCAAGGACGGTCCGACGCCGAAGGACTACCAGGCACTGCTGGCCAGCATCAAGGACCGCCCGGATTACCATGTGATCCAGACGGTGATGCTGCGCTCTCTGAGCCAGGCGGTGTACAGCGCCGACAACCAGGGCCACTTTGGTCTGAATTACGAGGCGTACACCCACTTCACCTCGCCGATCCGCCGTTATCCGGACCTGCTCACGCATCGCGCGATCCGCAGCGTGATCCATTCCAAGCTGAACACCCCGCACGTCAAGCGCGCCGGTGCCATGACCATTCCAAAGGCGCGGATCTACCCGTACGACGAAGCGGCCCTGGAACAGTTGGGCGAGCAATGCTCCATGAGCGAACGCCGCGCCGACGAAGCCACGCGTGACGTAGTGAACTGGCTCAAGTGCGAGTTCATGAAAGACCGCGTGGGCGAGTCGTTCCCAGGCGTGATCACTGCGGTGACCGGCTTTGGTTTGTTTGTCGAACTGACCGACATCTACGTCGAGGGCCTGGTGCACGTCACCGCCTTGCCGGGTGATTACTATCACTTTGATCCTGTGCATCACCGCCTGGCGGGCGAGCGCACCGGTCGCAGCTTCCGTCTGGGCGACACCGTGGAAGTGCAGGTCATGCGCGTCGACCTCGATGAGCGCAAGATCGACTTCGGAATGTCTGACAAGCCCGCCGAAGCGCCGACTGGCCGTAAAAAGCGTGGCGGCGAGACCGCAGCGCCTGCGACCAAGGGTAAAGGTAAAGGTGCTCCTGCCAAAACCGCAGAGCCTGAGCCAGCCAAGGCCGGTCGTCGTTCGTCCGTCAAGGACAAGGCTCCCGAAGCCTACCGCCCCAGCGACGCAGCGGCGAAGAACGCCGAGCTTCGCAAGAGCCGCGAGTTGAAGCAGCAGTTGCTCAACGAAGCCAAAAGCGGTGGTAAAGCGGCGTCTGGGGGAAAGTCCCACGGGGCGGAAAAGTCGTCGAGCAAGCCAAGCAAACACCGGAAGGGTCCGCCGAAAGCGGGCTCGGCCCCAGCCAAGAGCGGCGGGGCGCGTAAACCCAAGGCCAAGTCATGAGTCAGTTGGAAAAAATCTACGGCGTGCATGCCGTGGAAGCGTTGTTGCGTCATCACCCCAAGCGGGTCAAGCAGATCTGGTTGGCCGAAGGCCGTAGCGATCCGCGGGTCCAGACCCTGGTCGAACTCGCCAACGAAAGCCGCGTCGCGGTCGGCCAGGCCGAACGGCGCGAAATGGATGCCTGGGTCGAAGGCGTGCACCAGGGGGTCGTGGCCGAGGTCAGTCCGAGCCAGGTCTGGGGCGAAGCGATGCTCGACGAACTGCTCGATCGCACCGAGGGCGCGCCCTTGCTGCTGGTGCTCGATGGCGTGACCGATCCGCACAATCTGGGCGCCTGCCTGCGTTCGGCGGATGCCGCCGGTGCGTTGGCGGTGATCGTGCCCAAGGACAAGTCGGCCACCTTGACGCCAGTGGTGCGTAAAGTCGCCTGCGGCGCCGCGGAAGTGATTCCGTTGGTGGCGGTGACCAACCTGGCGCGCACCCTGGAAAAACTCCAGCAGCGCGGCCTGTGGGTGGTCGGCACGGCGGGCGAGGCCGAGGTCAGCATCTATGACCAGGACCTGACCGGCCCGACGATCCTGATCATGGGGGCCGAAGGCAAGGGCATGCGCCGCCTGACCCGCGAGCATTGCGATTACCTGGTCAAGTTGCCGATGGCTGGCAGCGTCAGCAGCCTCAACGTCTCGGTGGCGACTGGGGTGTGCCTGTTCGAAGCGCTGCGCCAGCGTAGCGTCAAGGCTGTCGCCAAAAAGCCCTGATCTTGCTGTAAGTCCTGTGGGAGCGAGCCTGCTCGCGATAGCGGCGTGTCATTCAGCGCAAATGTTGAATGTGGCGTCCTCATCGCGAGCAAGCTCGCTCCCACATTGATTTTGTGTTTGGGCGTGGATTGGTGGCTGTTCAAATAATCACCAATTACCTTGCGCCTCCCTCGGCCCTTCTCTACAATTGCGCCCCTTGCTGTGATGGCAGGCACTTATGTGTCTAGCGTCCACAAGTCCATAAGTGTCATTCACTCCTTGTCTGACCGTTTTTGAGCGGCAGGCTACAACCCGTAAGGAGCATTCATGCGTCATTACGAAATCATCTTTTTGGTCCACCCGGATCAAAGCGAGCAAGTCGGCGGCATGGTTGAGCGTTACACCAAGCTGATCGAAGAAGACGGCGGCAAAATCCACCGTCTGGAAGATTGGGGCCGTCGTCAACTGGCCTACGCAATCAACAATGTTCACAAGGCTCACTACGTGATGCTGAACGTTGAGTGCACTGGCAAGGCCCTGGCCGAGCTGGAAGACAACTTCCGCTACAACGATGCAGTGATCCGTAACCTGGTCATCCGTCGCGAAGAAGCCGTCACCGGCCAATCCGAGATGCTCAAGGCTGAAGAAAACCGCAGTGAGCGCCGTGAGCGTCGCGACCGTCCTGAGCACTCTGACAGCGCCGATGGCGATGACAGCGATAGCGACAGCGACAACAGCGATAACGCTGACGAGTAATCCACGGACCTTTTAAGGAGCCAATCACATGGCACGTTTCTTCCGTCGTCGTAAATTCTGCCGCTTCACCGCTGAAGACGTGAAAGAGATCGATTACAAAGATCTCAACACTCTGAAAGCCTACGTATCCGAGACCGGCAAAATCGTTCCAAGCCGTATCACCGGTACCAAAGCTCGTTATCAGCGTCAGCTGGCCACCGCTATCAAGCGCGCCCGCTTCCTGGCCCTGCTGGCCTACACCGACAGCCACGGCCGCTGAGACCGGGCAGTCGACGAGTAGTAAGGGATTGAATGCATGCGCGCCTTAGCTGACTTCATCATGCGGGGACGTGTGCAGGCCACGTTGGTTGTGGCCGGATCCGCGGCATTGCCGCTGTTGTTCTGGTTGAGTGCCGCCGCTGGGTGCCTTGTGCTCCTGCGGCGCGGTTCGGACGCCTTGAGCGTCCTGGGTATCGGGTTGCTGTCAGCGTTGGTGAGCTGGTATTTCCTGAAGGACCCGACAACACTCCTGGTGTTGCTCGGGGCTTGTGGCCTGGCGTTGGTTCTGCGCGCCGGACATACCTGGAACCGCGTGCTGCTGTGCAGCGTGGCCGTGGGGTTGTTGTGTGCGGTGAGCCTGGGGACCGTATTCGGTTCCTTCATCGAGTCACTGGCGCAGACGTTCGAACACGTCCTGCCGCTGGCGATGGGTGAGGTCTACGAGACATTCTCGACAGACCAGAAGGCATTTCTCGCCGCACTGAGCGCTCCGCTGATGATCATCTCGATAGCGTCTTCGCTGCAGATCTTTAGCGTGCTGTGCCTGATTCTTGGGCGCTATTGGCAGGCGTCGTTGTATAACCCCGGTGGTTTCGGTCGCGAGTTTCGCGCCATCCGATTCCCCAAGAGCGTGGCGCTGTCACTGCTGGCCGTCATGTGTGTTGCCCCGTTTTTCGGGCTGCATGCACTGATCCTGTTGCCGTTGTGCAGTGTACCGCTGGTCTTCGCCGGCCTGGCCCTGATTCACGGGCTGGTGGCGCAGAAGCGACTGGCCACGTTCTGGCTGGTGGGGATATACGTGACGTTGTTGCCTTTCATGCACTTGCTCGGTCCGTTGCTCGTGGTCTTGGCCATCGTCGACAGCCTGATTGATTTTCGCGGTCGTATGGCGCCGAAAGACGCCGACAACGCGAACGGTGAAGGTTAAAAGTTAGAGGATTTTCACATGCAACTGATCCTTCTGGAAAAAGTCACCAACCTGGGCAACCTGGGTGACAAAGTAAACGTTAAGGCCGGCTACGGTCGTAACTACCTGCTGCCTTACGGCAAAGCCACCGCTGCGACCGCTGCCAACCTGGCTGCGTTCGAAGAGCGTCGCGCTGAGCTGGAAAAAGCTGCCGCAGACCGTAAAACCTCGGCTGAAAGCCGTGCTGCCCAACTGGCCGAGCTGGAAGTGACCATCACTGCCACCGCTGGCGACGAAGGCAAGCTGTTTGGTTCGATCGGTACTCACGACATCGCTGACGCACTGACCGCCTCTGGCGTTGAAGTTGCGAAAAGCGAAGTTCGTCTGCCGAACGGCACCATCCGCAACGTAGGCGAATTCGACGTAGCCGTGCACCTGCACGCCGAAGTTGAAGCCACCGTACGCGTTGTCGTGGTAGCAGCCTAAGCAACACCTGTCGGCTGGCACCCTCGGGTGCTTGCCGGTAACATCGGGCACGATCCTGTTTACAGGTCGTGCCCTTTGTCTTTCTGCAATTGCTGAATTTCATAACCAGACGTGGCCATGAACGAAATCACCGCTCCCGAGCAATATGATCTGCAAACCGCTGCCCTGAAGGTGCCCCCGCATTCCATCGAGGCCGAACAGGCCGTGCTCGGTGGCCTGATGCTGGACAACAACGCCTGGGAACGCGTGCTCGATCAAGTCTCCGACGGCGATTTCTATCGACATGACCATCGCCTGATTTTCCGTGCGATCGCCAGGCTTGCCGATCAGAACATGCCGATCGACGTCGTCACCCTGGCCGAGCAATTGGACAAGGAAGGGCAGACGTCCCAGGTCGGTGGCCTCGGTTACCTGGGCGAGTTGGCAAAAAACACGCCGTCTGTCGCCAACATCAAGGCCTATGCGCAGATCGTCCGCGAACGGGCGACGTTGCGTCAGTTGATCGGTATCAGCACTGAAATCGCCGACAGCGCCTTCAACCCGGAAGGCCGCACCGCCGCCGAGATCCTCGACGAAGCCGAACGGCAGATCTTCCAGATCGCCGAGGCCCGGCCGAAAACCGGCGGCCCGGTGAGTGTCAACGACCTGCTGACCAAGGCCATCGACCGTATCGACACCTTGTTCAACACCGACAACGCCATCACCGGCCTGTCCACTGGCTACACCGATCTCGACGAGAAGACCAGCGGTCTGCAGCCGTCCGACCTGATCATCGTCGCCGGCCGTCCGTCCATGGGTAAGACCACCTTTGCGATGAACCTGGTGGAAAACGCCGTGCTGCGCAGCGACAAAGCCGTGCTGGTGTACTCCCTCGAGATGCCAGGCGAATCGCTGATCATGCGTATGCTCTCGTCCCTGGGGCGTATCGACCAGACCAAGGTCCGTTCCGGCCAATTGGAAGACGATGACTGGCCGCGCCTGACATCGGCGGTCAACCTGCTCAACGACCGCAAGCTGTTCATCGACGATACCGCGGGTATCAGCCCGTCGGAAATGCGTGCCCGGACCCGTCGCCTGGTGCGTGAGCATGGTGACATCGCGCTGATCATGATCGACTACCTGCAATTGATGCAGATCCCGGGTTCCAGCGGCGACAACCGGACCAACGAGATTTCCGAAATCTCCCGTTCCCTCAAGGCCCTGGCCAAGGAATTCAACTGCCCGGTGGTTGCACTTTCCCAGTTGAACCGTTCCCTGGAACAGCGCCCGAACAAACGCCCGGTGAACTCCGACTTGCGGGAATCCGGAGCGATCGAGCAGGACGCCGACGTGATCATGTTCGTCTACCGTGACGAGGTGTATCACCCTGAGACGGAACACAAGGGCATCGCCGAAATCATCATCGGCAAACAGCGGAACGGTCCGATCGGCTTCATTCGCCTGGCGTTCATCGGTAAATACACCCGATTCGAGAACTTGGCGCCGGGTAGCTACAATTTTGATGACGATGAGTAAATTCTTCATCGCCTGATCTGGCCTCATCGCGAGCAGGCTCGCTCCCACATGGGATCTGTGTGTTGCAGATATTTTGTGGGAGCGAGCCTGCTCGCGATGAGGGCGTCACCATTTCCGACCATAGCCGTCGGAATTGGTCAAATTTTGTGCTATATTCCGCGCCCGCGATTTTTCATCCTTTATACCGGTCATCGACATGCAAGCAGCCAAGCCGTTATTTGACTATCCCAAGTACTGGGCCGAATGTTTCGGCCCGGCGCCGTTCCTGCCCATGAGCAGGGAGGAGATGGATCAGCTCGGCTGGGATTCATGCGACATCATCATCGTGACCGGTGATGCCTACGTCGATCACCCGTCGTTCGGCATGGCGATCATTGGCCGTTTGCTGGAAGCCCAGGGCTTTCGCGTCGGGATCATTGCCCAGCCGAACTGGCAGTCCAAAGACGACTTCATGAAGCTCGGCGAGCCCAACCTGTTTTTCGGTGTCGCGGCCGGCAATATGGACTCGATGATCAACCGCTACACCGCCGACAAGAAAATCCGTTCCGACGACGCCTACACCCCCGGTGGCCTGGCGGGCAAACGTCCGGACCGTGCGAGCCTGGTCTACAGCCAGCGCTGCAAGGAAGCCTACAAGCATGTGCCGATCGTGCTTGGCGGTATCGAAGCGTCGCTGCGGCGTATCGCCCATTACGATTACTGGCAGGACCGGGTCCGCAATTCGATCCTGATCGACGCCTGCGCCGACATCCTGCTCTACGGCAACGCCGAGCGGGCGATTGTCGAAGTCGCCCAGCGCCTGTCCTACGGCCACAAGATCGAAGACATCACCGATGTGCGCGGCACGGCGTTCATCCGCCGCGACACGCCGCAAGGCTGGTACGAAGTCGATTCCACGCGCATCGACCGCCCGGGCAAGATCGACAAGATCATCAACCCGTATGTGAATACCCAGGACACTGCTGCTTGCGCCATCGAGCAGGAGAAGGGGCCGGTTGAAGATCCGAGCGAAGCCAAGGTCGTCCAGATCCTGGCGAGCCCGAAGATGACCCGCGACAAAACCGTGATTCGTCTGCCATCGGTGGAAAAGGTCCGTGGCGACGCGGTGCTGTACGCCCACGCCAACCGGGTACTTCACCTGGAAACCAACCCGGGTAACGCCCGTGCCCTGGTGCAGAAACACGGCGAGGTCGATGTCTGGTTCAACCCGCCGCCCATTCCGATGACCACCGAGGAAATGGACTACGTGTTTGGTATGCCTTACGCACGTGTTCCGCACCCGGCTTATGGCAAGGAAAAGATCCCGGCCTACGAGATGATCCGTTTCTCGGTGAACATCATGCGTGGCTGCTTCGGCGGCTGCACCTTCTGCTCGATCACCGAGCACGAAGGCCGGATCATCCAGAACCGCTCCGAAGAGTCGATCATTCGCGAGATCGAAGAGATCCGCGACAAGGTCCCAGGCTTCACCGGCGTCATTTCCGACCTCGGCGGCCCGACCGCGAACATGTACCGCATCGCCTGCAAGAGCCCGGAAATCGAGTCCGCGTGCCGCAAGCCGTCGTGCGTGTTCCCCGGCATCTGCCCGAACCTCAATACCGACCATTCTTCGCTGATCCAGCTGTACCGCAGCGCCCGTGCCTTGCCTGGGGTGAAGAAGATCCTGATCGCCTCCGGCCTGCGTTACGACCTGGCGGTCGAGTCGCCGGAATACGTCAAGGAATTGGTGACCCACCACGTCGGTGGTTACCTGAAGATCGCCCCGGAGCACACCGAGGAAGGCCCGCTCAACCAGATGATGAAGCCGGGCATTGGCAGCTATGACAAATTCAAGCGGATGTTCGAGAAGTACACCAAGGAAGCCGGGAAGGAGCAGTACCTGATTCCGTACTTCATCGCCGCCCACCCGGGCACCACCGACGAAGACATGATGAACCTGGCGCTGTGGCTCAAGGGCAATGGTTTCCGCGCCGACCAGGTGCAGGCGTTCTACCCGTCACCGATGGCTACCGCGACCGCCATGTACCACTCGGGCAAGAACCCGCTGCGCAAGGTCACCTACAAGAGCGATGCGGTGACCATCGTCAAGAGCGAGGAGCAGCGCCGCCTGCACAAGGCCTTCCTGCGTTATCACGACCCCAAGGGTTGGCCGATGCTGCGTGAAGCGCTGACCCGCATGGGCCGCGCCGACCTGATCGGGCCGGGCAAGAACCAGTTGATCCCGTTGCACCAGCCGGCCACCGACAGCTACCAGAGCGCCCGGCGCAAGAACTCGACGCCGGCTGGCAGCCACAAGGTGGGCAAGGAAACCACCAAGATCCTGACCCAGCACACTGGGCTGCCACCGCGTGCCAGTGACGGTGGCAACCCATGGGACAAGCGTGAGCAAGCCAAGGCCGCGGCATTCGCCCGCAACCAGCAGGCCGCCAAGGAACGCAAGGACGCCGCCAAGGGCAAGGGCCCGAAACCGGCGCGCAAGCCTGTCGTGCCGCGCTGATCCTTGAGCGACAACGTAAAACGCCAGCCTTAAGTGCTGGCGTTTTGCTTTCTAGCGACGGTGCTGGCCGTTTGTTATCGTGGCGACCGCCTTACGACGTGATGGCGGATGCATAGCCTTTTGTGGCGAGGGAGCTTGCTCCCGCTGGGCTGCGAAGCGGCCCCAAATAATCCCATGCAATGTTCTCAGACAGACCGTGCCGGCCGGTTTACGACGGCTTCGCCGCCGAGCGGGAGCAAGCTCCCTCGCCACAGTATTGTGTGTGGATAAAGACTCACTTTCCGACTCTCAAGGACGATTCATATGAGCAGCGCTTCAACGGGCATCGGCATGGACCTGAGCTTCTCCCAGTTCATGGCCCGCAAACGCATCGAAAGCCAGATCAACCTGCCACGCCTGTTCGCTGCCATCGACGCTGATCCTGGCATCGCCGGGGCGGGTGTGGTCTATGTCGATTCCGAATACAACGTTGTGACCCTGCGCGAATTCAAGCCGATTTGCAGCATCGCGCCCAAGCGCATCATTCTGCGCGAGGCGAAAAAATACATCGCGCCGCAGCAGTTCATCGACCAGGTAAAAAGCAGCCCGCGTGAATCCAAGCTCGGGCTTGAAGCAACCAATGCCGGGTTGTCCTGTGTCGCCGCGGTGATTGGTTGGGTGGTGGTGTTCAGTGGCAGCGTCGCGGTGCCCTTTACGGCGGGGGCCAGTGCCTTTGTCGTTGCCCTGGGCGCCGCTGCCGCGACGGCCAGTACCGCGCAATGTGTCATTGGCGGGATGCGGGTGGCCAATGAGCTGACCAATCCGACTGGCAACGATGAGATGAATGATGCTGACTGGTACAACATCGTGTCGCCGATCCTTGACGGAGTGTCCCTGGTGGGTGTCGGTGGCTCGGCCCTGACGACTGTCCGACTGCTCAAGGCCAACAAGGCGGCTGGCACTGGAAAGAGTTGGTATCAGTTGCTCAAGGGCTTGAATCGGCAAGAGCGAAGCAAGCTGACCAAGGAACTGTTGACGCTCAAGGACCCGAGCCTGACTGCCAAGCTACTCAAGTTGCAGCAACGGGCCGGGGCCATGCCCAAGCGTTATTCTTCAGCCGAAATCAGGCACGCGACCCTGACCCAGATAAAGGATTCCCTCGGCGGCGCGCTGGGGATCATTGGCAGTTATACCGGCGATGGCGCCGTGAAGACTGTTGCCGTCGGCCTGTATGAGGAATTCACGGAATGATCGGTGGCGGATCGCTCAAGCAATTCCTCGCCCGTTATTTTCCGGTTTTCATGGGGACGATCCTGCTGGGCTGCTTTTCCGGGTCGACCCTGCTTGTGTTGGCGGGGACCACTTATTGGCGTGCCCTGGAGCCGTCAGCCAGGACCGACTATATCGGGCTCGGCACTCTGGCCCTGGTGCTCGTCCTGGTCCTGGGCAACCTCTTGATCGTTCGCGGACGCGCCTGGGCGGTCTGGTGGGTAGCGGGGTATTTCCTGGCCTGTCTGGCGGCGGTGCTGCCGATGTTCGCTTATCGACCGCATCAGGGGGTGTACCTGTTCGCGGTGCTGTTGCCACTGCTGGGGCTGTTGCTGCTCAACAGCAAGCGCCACCGGGAAATGCGCAAAAAACTGGTGGAGATCCGCCGCCAGCGCTCACTCATCACCCAGGCCGCCAAGGCACCACGGTCGCGTCGCTGAGTCGATTCGTGCTGCCCGCGCCGCATTTATGTGCGTTGCTTTGCAGATGAATACGGGCATCGCGCGTTTTTAGTGCTCTACTGCCTTGAGTAGATCAAGAAAGTGTCCGGCCTGCCTGCATGGCATAAGTCTTGCGCCGCTTTCGATATCGCCCAGGCTCGCAGGAGGCACGTCGTGTCGATCCATGTCGCATTGCATCACGTCACGCATTACCGTTACGACCGCGCCGTCGAGCTCGGCCCGCAGATCGTTCGCCTGCGCCCGGCGGCCCACAGCCGCACGCGCATTCTTTCCTATGCGCTGAAGGTTTCGCCCGACCAGCATTTCATCAACTGGCAGCAGGATCCCCAGGGCAACTACCTGGCGCGGCTGGTGTTTCCCGAGAAAACCCGGGAGCTGCGGATCGAGGTCGACCTGCTGGCGGAAATGGCGGTATTCAATCCGTTCGACTTCTTCCTCGAACCCTACGCCGAAAAGATTCCGTTCGCCTACGCGGCCGATGAGCGCAAGGAACTGGCGCCTTACCTGGAAACCCTGCCGCTGACGCCGAGGTTCCAGGCGTATCTGGATGGCATCGACCGCACGCCATTGCCGGCGGTGGATTTCCTGGTGGCGCTCAACCAGCGCCTGAGCGAAGACATCAACTACCTGATCCGCATGGAGCCCGGCGTGCAGACGCCGGAGCACACCCTGGAGCACGCGTCCGGCTCCTGCCGCGACTCGGCCTGGTTGCTGGTGCAGTTGTTACGCAACCTCGGCCTGGCGGCGCGGTTCGTGTCCGGTTACCTGATCCAGTTGACCGCCGATGTGAAAAGCCTCGATGGCCCATCCGGCACCGAGGTGGACTTTACCGACCTGCATGCCTGGTGCGAGGTCTACCTGCCCGGTGCCGGCTGGATCGGCCTGGATGCGACGTCCGGGCTGTTCGCTGGTGAAGGCCACATCCCGTTGGCCTGTAGTCCCGATCCGTCCTCGGCAGCACCGATCAGCGGCCTGGTGGAGCCTTGCGAGTGTGAGTTCAGCCACGAAATGTCCGTCGAGCGGGTCTGGGAAGCGCCGCGGGTGACCAAGCCGTACACCGAAGCGCAATGGCTGGCGATCCAGGCGCTGGGGCGCCAGATCGACGCCGACCTGTTGGAGGGCGATGTGCGCCTGACCATGGGCGGCGAACCGACCTTTGTCTCCATCGATGACCCGGACGGCGCCGAGTGGAACACCGCCGCCCTCGGGCCGGACAAGCGCCGGCTCTCCGCCGAGCTGTTCCAGCGCATGCGCAAGCACTATGCGCCCCAAGGTCTGGTGCACTTTGGCCAGGGCAAGTGGTACCCGGGCGAGCAATTGCCGCGCTGGTCGCTCAACTGCTATTGGCGACGCGATGGTGTGCCGATCTGGCACAACAGCGCATTGATCGCCGACGAGCAGGAGGATTACGGTGCCGATGGCGAACTGGCTGGGCGCTTCCTGGCGAGCGTCGCCGAGCGTTTGAAGATTCCTGCGCGGTTCGTGTTTCCGGCCTACGAAGACAATTTCTACTACCTCTGGCGCGAAGGTGCGTTGCCGTCGAATGTCACGGCCGAGGATCCGCGTCTGGAGGACGCCCTGGAGCGGGCACGATTGCGCAAGGTCTTCAGCCAGGGCCTGGATAAAGTGATTGGCCAGGTCCTGCCGCTGGCTCGCACTGCCAAGGGCGATCAATGGCAGAGCGGTCGTTGGTACCTGCGCGACAACCACTGCCGCCTGGTGCCGGGGGATTCGCCCCTGGGCTATCGCTTGCCGCTGGCGTCCCAGCCTTGGGTGACGGCGGCCGAGTACCCGTACATTCATCCCACCGACCCGAACCAGGACTTGCCTGAACTGCCCGGCACCGAGTCGCTGGCGCGTCACGGCGAGTCGGCGACCGAACAGGAGCGTGTCCCACAGATCGACATATCCGCCGACTGGCTGACCCGCACTGCCTTCTGTGCCGAGGCCCGTGAAGGCCGGCTCTATCTGTTCATGCCGCCGCTGGAGCGGGTCGAGGATTATCTGGAGCTGGTCAGCGCCATCGAGGCGACGGCTGAGGAGTTGCACTGTCCGGTGCTGTTGGAAGGCTACGAGCCGCCGAGCGACCCGCGCCTGAGCAATTTTCGCATCACCCCCGACCCCGGTGTGATCGAGGTCAACGTGCAACCCTCGGCAACCTGGGATGAGTTGGTCGAGCGCACCGAGTTTCTCTACGAGCAGGCGCGACAGACTCGGCTGACCACCGAGAAATTCATGATCGATGGCCGGCACACCGGCACTGGTGGCGGTAACCATTTCGTACTGGGTGGCGCGACACCGGCTGACTCACCGTTCCTACGGCGTCCCGACCTGTTGCGCAGCCTGATCAGCTATTGGCATAACCACCCGTCGTTGTCCTACCTGTTTTCCGGATTGTTCATCGGCCCGACCTCCCAGGCGCCTCGGGTGGATGAGGCGCGCAACGACGCGTTGTACGAGCTGGAAATCGCTTTTGCGCAAATGCCACAACCCGGCGAGGAATGCCCGCCATGGTTGGTCGATCGCTTGCTGCGCAACCTGTTGATCGACGTGACAGGCAATACCCACCGCGCCGAATTCTGCATCGACAAGCTCTACTCACCGGACGGCGCCACGGGCCGTCTTGGCCTGTTGGAACTGCGTGCTTTCGAAATGCCGCCTCACGCGCGCATGAGCCTGGCCCAGCAATTATTGCTAAGGGCGCTGGTGGCGCGGTTCTGGCGTGAGCCTTATGCACCGGCGAAATTGGCGCGCTGGGGCACGGAGCTGCATGACCGTTTCCTGTTGCCGCACTTTATCGAGCAGGATTTTGCCGACGTCATCCATGAGCTGAACGCCGCCGGTTACCCGCTGCGGGCCGAGTGGTTCGCCGCACACCTGGAGTTCCGCTTCCCCAAAGTGGGCGATTACGCGGTCAGCGGTATCGAACTGCAATTGCGCCAGGCCCTCGAGCCTTGGCATGTGCTGGGGGAAGAGGGCGCGGTGGGTGGCACTGTGCGTTATGTGGACTCCTCCCTGGAGCGCTTGCAGGTCAAGCTCAGCGGCCTGGCGCCGCAACGCTACCTGCTGACGTGCAATGGCGTGCCGGTGCCGTTGCAACCCACCGGTCGGGTTGGCGAGTTCGTCGCCGGGGTGCGTTTCCGCGCCTGGCAACCGGCCAACTGCTTGCAACCGACCATCCCGGTGCATGCGCCGCTGGTCTTCGACTTGCTCGACACCTGGATACAACGTTCCATAGGCGGTTGCCAGTATCACGTGGCTCATCCGGGCGGGCGCAACTACGACAGCCTGCCGGTCAATGCCAATGAGGCTGAGAGCCGGCGGATGGCGCGTTTCTTCCGTCTTGGACACACGCCTGGGAAACTTCCTATACCCAGCCTGGCCATGGATGACGAGTTTCCCCTCACGCTCGATCTGCGACGGTTCTGAGTCTTACGCGACGCCCGGATATTTCAACTATCCGGGCGTCATGCGCTTGCGCTAGTCTCACCTTTCATTGCCGTCTGCCGAGCTTTCCATGCCTGACCTGCTTGACCATTACCCGCTGACAACGGGCACCTATCATGAACTGTTGGACGACAGCGGTGCCGTGCGTACGCACTGGCGGCGGCTGTTCGACCAGTTGCAGCGCAGCACGCCGGCCCAGTTGGTCCAGCGCCAGGCCCTGCTGACCCGGCAGATCCAGGAAAACGGCGTGACCTATAACGTCTACGCGGACCCCAAAGGCGCCGACCGGCCGTGGGAACTGGACCTGCTGCCCCACGTGATCGACCCGCAAGAGTGGAAGCAACTGTCGGCCGGAATCGCCCAGCGTGCTCGGCTGCTCAACGCGGTGCTGGCCGACCTGTACGGGCCACAACGGCTGATCAGCGAAGGGCTGTTGCCGGCAGAACTGGTGTATGGGCACAACAATTTCCTTTGGCCTTGCCAGGGCATCGCGCCGCCGGACGGCAGCTTTCTGCACCTGTATGCGGTGGATCTGGCGCGCACGCCCGATGGACGCTGGTGGGTCACGGCGGATCGGACCCAGGCGCCTTCAGGTGCCGGATACGCGTTGGAAAATCGCATGATCGTTTCCCGCGCCTTTCCCGATTTGTATCGTGATCTGAAGGTGCGGCACTTGTCCGGCTTTTTCCGTACCTTGCAGGAAACCCTGGCACGACAGGCTCCCAGCGACGGCGAATCGCCGCTGGTGGTGCTGTTGACGCCGGGGCGCTTCAACGAAAGTTATTTCGAACATCTCTACCTGGCGCGCCAGTTGGGTTATCCGCTGGTAGAAGGGGGTGACCTGACCGTTCGGGACGCCACGGTCTACCTCAAGACCCTCAGCGGCCTGCGTCGGGTCCACGCCATCATGCGCCGGCTCGACGACGATTTCTGCGACCCCTTGGAACTGCGCACCGATTCAGCCCTCGGCGTGCCAGGGTTGTTGGAAGCGGTGCGTCAGGGCCGGGTACTGGTGGCCAATGCCCTGGGCAGCGGCGTGCTGGAATCACCGGGCCTCCTGGGGTTCCTGCCAAAGATCAACCAGTACCTGTTCGGCGAAGAGCTGCTGCTGCCGTCCATCGCCACCTGGTGGTGCGGTGAGCCGCCGGTGCTGGCCCAGGCCCTGGAAAAATTGCCGCAGCTGTTGATCAAGCCGGCGTTTCCTTCCCAGAGTTTCAGCCCGGTGTTCGGCCGCGACCTGAGCGAGAAGCAGCGCGTCCAACTGGCGGCGCGCATGCAGGCACGGCCCTATGCCTATGTCGCCCAGGAACTGGCGCAATTGTCCCAGGCCCCGGTCTGGCAGGCCGAAGATGGCCAGATCCAGCCCAGGGCGATTGGCATGCGCATGTATGCCGTGTCCGGCAAGGACGATTACCGGGTGCTACCGGGTGGGCTGACCCGCGTGGCCGCCGAGGCCGACGCCGAAGTGGTGTCGATGCAGCGCGGTGGCGCCAGCAAGGACACCTGGGTGCTGGGGGAGCAGGCGCCTGGCGGTGAACAATGGAAGGCCCAGCGAACCGTGGGGGTCCACGACCTGGTTCGACGCGATCCGTATTTGCCTTCGCGGGTGGTGGAAAACCTGTTCTGGTTCGGTCGCTACTGCGAGCGTTGCGACGACAGCGCGCGGCTGCTGCGGATCATGCTGGCGCGCTATGTCGATGGCGACGACCCACAGGCCCTGCAATCGGCGGTGTCCCTGGGTGAAAGCCTGATGCTGCTGCCCGAAGAGGGCGAGTTGCCCGAGCGTTTGCTGGCGGCACTGTTGGGGGATGACTGGTCGTTCAGCCTGCGCGCCAACCTGCAACGCTTGCAGTGGGCGGCCTCGCAGGTGCGCGGCAAGTTGTCCCGGGAAAACTGGCAAGCGCTGGTGGAATTGCAGCGCGAGGCCATGGAGTTGGAAACCGGGGAGCCGGATTTTGGTGAACTGCTGGATTTCCTCAACCGATTGGTGATGTCCCTGGCGGCATTGTCCGGGTTCGCCCTGGACGATATGACCCGCGATGAGGGCTGGCGCTTCTTGATGATGGGCCGGCGCCTGGAGCGCTTGCAGTTTCTCAGCAGTAGCCTGGCTGCGTTCCTGCGGGGCGAGGCGGTGTTCGACCAGGCCGGGCTGGAGTGGTTGTTGGAACTGGGCAACAGCAGCATCACCTACCGCTCGCGCTATTTGGCGGTGGCCCAGTTGATCCCGGTGCTGGACCTGTTGCTACTGGACGAGCAGAACCCCCACGCGGTGCTCTTCCAGTTGAAATTGGTGGCCCGTACCCTCAAGCGCTTGAACGATGATTTTGCCGCGCCCAGGGAAACCGCATTGCCGGACTTGGTCGCACGCCTGTCACGCTTTGACCTGCGATGCCTGGAAAACCCCTTGTTTGGTGAAGCCAGCCTGCGCGCCGCACTCGATGGTCTGGCCGACCTGTTGCAGGAAGTGGCCGACGTTAGCGGTCAGGTCTCCGATCGCCTGGCGTTGCGTCATTTCGCCCATGTCGATGATGTCAGCCAACGCACGGTGTCCGTCTGATGAACGCTCGTTACCAGATCCTCCACGACACTCATTATCACTACGACAGCCCGGTGTCCCTGGCCCAGCAACTCGCTCACTTGTGGCCGCGCGCCTGTGACTGGCAGCGGTGCACCGAACAACAGTTGCTGATCAGCCCGGAGCCGACGATCCGTCGCGATGAGCAGGATGTGTTCGGCAACCCGCTGACGCGCCTGGCCTTTGAACGGCCCCATGACGAGCTGTTGGTCAATGCTCGCTTGAGTGTCGAGGTGCTGGCTCGCCCCGAGTTGGATTTCAACCTGTCCCCGGCCTGGGAGTCGACCTGCAACGCGCTGACCTACAGTGGTCGGCCACTCGCGGCGCCACTGCTGGAGGCGTGCCGTTACCGTTTCGAGTCACCGTATGTGCACCTCAAGCGCAGTTTCGTCGAGTTTTCCGAAAGCTGCTTCCCGCCGGGGCGACCCTTGATGGTGGGGGTTCGAGCGCTGATGGAGAAAATTTTCGAGGAGTTCACCTTCGATGCCGAGGCGACCCAGGTGGCAACGCCGCTGGTGGAGGTGCTGGAGCGGCGGCGGGGCGTATGCCAGGACTTTGCTCACCTGATGCTGGCTTGTGTGCGCTCTCGCGGTTTGGCGGCGCGTTACGTCAGTGGCTACCTGCTGACCCAGCCGCCACCCGGCCAGCCACGGCTGATTGGCGCCGATGCGTCCCATGCCTGGGTCTCGGTGTATTGCCCGGTGTTGGGCTGGGTGGACTTCGACCCGACCAACAACGTACAGCCGGCCCTGGAACACATCACTCTGGCCTGGGGCCGGGATTTTTCCGATGTGTCGCCGCTGCGGGGAGTGATCCTGGGGGGCGGTGCCCATGATCCTGAAGTGCGTGTGACGGTGATGCCGTTGGAGTCGTGAAGCGTTCCCTTGTGGGAGCGAGCCTGCTCGCGATGAGGCCATCACATCCAGCATGTAATTGACTGTCGTGACGCTATCGCGAGCAGGCTCGCTCCCACAGTATGTATCGAACTAAGGAGGGTGCATGTTCCCGGTGTCCATCAAAGGCGTGCTGCAATCCCCCGAAGGCCTGGTTGTGCTGATGCTCAACGAACGGGACGAATGGGAACTGCCCGGTGGGCGGATCGAACTGGGCGAAACGGCGCCGCAATGTCTGGCGCGGGAAATTGCCGAGGAGCTGGCGGTTGAGGTGAGTGTAGGGGAGCCGTTGGATTCGTACCTGTTCGAGGTCATTCCCGGCAAGCACGTCTTCATCTCCACGTACCGCTGCCAGTTGCTGGGCGGTTTCGTGCCGATCGTCAGTCATGAGCACAAAGAGATCGGGCTGTTCGCGCCGGGCCAGTTGCCGGTGAACCTGCCTGTCGGTTATCGCCTGTCGATTACCAAGGCGCTGGGATTGTAAGGGTCGACAGCGGGGCTGTCGGCCCTGGACACAAGATGGGGTATCAGGCGTCGGGTGCCTGATCTTTCGGTGCATCGACGTCATGTTCTGCTGCTACTTCGCCTTCGGTATCCGGGCTCAGTGCGGCTTCTTCTTCAGCTGTGGCTTTCTTGCGCTGCAGCTTTTCCTCTTTCTTCTGCTCCTTGGCCAGGTCTCTCTGACGTTTGGCGAAGGAATAATTGGGTTTAGCCATGGGCGATCCTCTGGGGTCGAAGGTGAGGTAGAGCGGCGCGTATTCTGCCCTGTATCGGGGCCGAGCCGTTAGCTGGGTTTTTGTTCGGCCCACTTTGGCTGCACGGACGGTTGCCATTCGTCCAGCGCATCGAGCAGGTTGTGCGGTGATTGGCTCACTTGCAGCATGTCACGATGGGCCGGGCGGACGAAGCCTTCGCCGACGATATGATCGAGAAAACCGGTGAGCTTGCTGTAGAAACCGTTCACTTCCAGCAGCCCCAGCGGCTTGCCGTGGTAGCCGAGCTGGCCCCAGGTCCAGACCTCGAACAACTCCTCCAGCGTGCCGAGGCCGCCGGGCAGGGCGATGAAGGCATCGCTGAGTTCGGCCATGCGCGCCTTGCGGGCATGCATGCCATCCACCACTTCCAGGCGGGTCAGGCCGCCGTGGCCGATTTCCTTGTCCTTCAGGCTTTGCGGGATGATACCGATGACCTCGCCGCCGGCCGCCAGGGCCGCATCGGCGACGATGCCCATCAGGCCGACGGCTCCGCCACCATAGACCAGGGTCAATTTTCGTTCCGCCAACGCCCGGCCCAGGGCCTGCGCCGCTTCACGATACGTTGGATCGGTGCCGGTGCTGGCGCCGCAAAATACACAAACGGATGCTATGGACATGCTTTACTCCATGATCAGTAACCGATCCAGAGTAAAGCCTGGCCTATGCTGCGCAAAGGACTTAAACCTCGCGTTGGGGTTTTTCGTAGGTACCACTGGCGCCGCAGGCATAGGCGGCGAGCAAGCTGCACAACAGGCTGTTGAGGTTCATGATGGGCGCTCCAGAGAGGTGATGGGGCCAATCATAGAGAGGTGTCATTCCTCTGGCTGGTTGATTGTGTCCATCAGGCTGATAGCCTTAAGTTGTATACAATGTTTGATTCAGGTCATAGGAACTTGTCTCAAATTCAGGCAGTCTTCCCCTTTGACGGAATTTTGTTAACCATGCCTTGGAGATTCACGATGTTTGCCAAACTTGTTGCAGTATCCCTGTTGACGCTGGCCAGCAGCCAACTGATGGCAGCGGAGTGCAAGACCACCATCGATTCGACCGACCAGATGTCCTTCAACACCAAGGCCATCGAGATCGACAAGAGCTGCAAGACGTTCACCGTTGAGCTGACTCACTCGGGCAGCTTGCCGAAAAACGTCATGGGCCATAACTGGGTGCTGAGCAAAGAGGCTGACATGCAGCCGATCGCCACTGATGGCCTGGCCGCCGGTATCGACAAGAACTACCTGAAAGAAAATGACGCTCGCGTCATCGCCCATACCAAAATCATTGGTGCCGGGGAGAAAGACTCGGTGACTTTCGACGTATCGAAACTGGATGCCGCTGAAAAGTACGGCTTCTTCTGCTCGTTCCCAGGCCACATCTCGATGATGAAAGGCACTGTTACCCTGAAGTAACCCGCTTCGGCATCAAAAAAGCGCCCCCGTGCAGGGCGCTTTTTTGTGTCCGGCCAATAATCGCATCTCCTGTGGGAGCGAGCCTGCTCGCGATGGCTGCGGCACATTCAACATCAATGCAAACTGATCCACCGTTATCGCGAGCAGGCTCGCTCCCACAGGGACTGCCGGTCACGGCGCGTACGGCATCACCCGCTTGTGCTCGGTCTTGCGGTAGGTGTCGCAAATGATCCTGAACGCCTCGTCCCGCACCGGCTCGCCGTGCAGGAAAGCATCGATCTCGGCGTAGGTCACACCGTGGGAGGCTTCGTCCGGCTTGCCTGGCGACAGGTCTTCGAGATCGGCGGTGGGGACTTTTTCCACCAGCGATTCCGGTGCGCCGAAGTCTCGGGCAATGGCCCGGACCTGGTTTTTCACCAGGCCGCTGAGCGGGGCCAAGTCGCAAGCACCGTCACCGAACTTGGTGAAGAAGCCCATCACCGCTTCGGCTGCATGATCGGTACCGATTACCAGGCCTTGCTCAGTGCCCGCGATGGTGTATTGCGCCACCATGCGCATCCGCGCCTTGGTATTGCCCAGCACGAAATCCCGCGACACCGCTGCCTTGCCTTCGAACGCTGCGACCTGCTCGGCCAAGGCTTTGACCGCCGGACCGATGTTGACGGTATGACGCTCGTCCGGATCGATGAAGTCCACACAGGCTTGCGCTTCATGTTCGTCGAACTGGGTTTCGTACGGCAGGCGCACGGCGATGAACTTGTAGGCGGTGTTGCCGGTTTTCTCCCGCAGTTCGCGCATGGCTCGTTGGGCCAGCAGCCCGGCAGTCAGCGAGTCGACCCCGCCACTGATGCCCAGCACGAGGGACTTGAGACCGGAGTTGACCAGGCAATCCTGGATAAAGCCCACCCGCCGGGCGATTTCGGCCTTGAGGGCGGCGTCATCGGCGAACGGTGGCTGGACCTTGAGCTGTTCAGCAATCTCACGCTGTACGGCTTGCATGAATTCACTCCTTGCTTGATGTGTCAGAAAGGGCGGCAGGTACTTGGAAAACGTGTCGCATGTAGGCGACGAAATTCGGGTCTTTGCAATGGGTCTTGCCGGGCTCGTCTGAAATCTTGGCCACGGGTTGCCCGTCACAGCTGATCATTTTAAGCACGATGCTCATCGGCTCTACACCTGGAATGTCACATGTCAGGTTGGTGCCAATACCGAAGCTGACATTAATGCGACCACGCAATGCCCGAAAAATCTCCAGGCATTTGGGCAATGTCAGGCTATCGGAGAACACCAGGGTCTTGCTCATCGGGTCGATGCCGAGCTTGTGATAGTGGGCGATGGCTTTTTCGGCCCAGATCACCGGGTCGCCGGAGTCGTGGCGCAAACCGTCGAACAGCTTGGCGAAGAACAGATCGAAATCCTTGAGGAAGGCGTCCATGGTGATGCAGTCGGTCAGGGCGATCCCCAGCAGACCGCGGTACTCGCGCACCCAGCAATCGAGGGCGGCGATCTGGCTGTCGATCAGTCGCGGGCCCAGTTGCTGGTGGGCCATGATCCATTCATGGGCCATGGTGCCCAGCGGTTTCATGTCCAGCTCACGGGACAGGTGCACGTTGCTGGTGCCAACGAAACGCCCCGGGAAGTCGTGCTTGAGCACGTTGACCACTTCTTCCTGGACGCGGAAGGAAAAACGACGGCGGGTGCCGAAGTCCGCGACTTGCAGCTCGGACAGCTCTTCGGCGCTGGCGTTGGCGCTCAGCCAGTCGAACTTGCGATACAACTGCTCGCGGGCCTGCTCCAGGACAATTTCACGGTAGCGATAGCGGTTGCGTACCTCGCTGACAATCGCCAGCAGCGGCACTTCGAACAGAATCACGTGCAGCCACGGCCCACGCAGGCGGATAAACAGTTCACCGTTGTCGATACCGGTATGCACGTAGCGCAGGTTGAAGCGAAACAGTCCCAGGAAACGCAGGAAGTCCGGTTTGAGGAAGCTGATACGCTCCAGGAAGCCCAACTGGTCGGCGCTCAGGCTCAACTCGGCCAGACGCTCGATCTGGAAGCGGATCTCCGCCAGGTACGGGCGCAAGTCCTCGCTGTTGCGGCAACGAAATTCCCACTCGACTTCGACGTTGGGGTAGTTGTGCAGCACTGCCTGCATCATCGTCAGTTTGTAGAAGTCGGTGTCGAGCAGGTTCTGCACGATACGATCGGCAAATACGCTCTCGCTCATAACGGGAATCTCCAGACAGGCCGCTGCGGTAGGCGGCGGGGTGCTGCGGTTGGTGAAGGGGTTAGTGGCGCATATCACTCATGATGATTGCCAGTTTTTTTTGGTCACTGAAGCTTTTTTGGCCATGAACGTCATCCATGGCTTATTGCTGCAGTCCATCCGGGTTGTCGATCTGCTCCAGCATCCACTCGACAAAAAGCCGCACCTTGGGTACTTCCGCCGAATGTTCCGGGTAGGCCAGGTAGTAGGCGTTGGTGCTGGGCATCGCATGAGGCCAGGGAATGACCAACTTGCCGTCGGCCAATTCTTCTTCCACCAAAAAACGCGGCAGTAAGGCTACGCCACAGCCAACCTGGGCGGCACGAATGCACATGTAGAAGGTTTCGAAGCGCGGCCCGTGGTAGCTGTGTTCGGTGTGATAGCCCTGGTTGTCGAACCAGTCGTGCCAGGCCTGGGGGCGCGAGGCATTTTGCAAAAGCACCAGCTCGGCCAGTTGGGTCGGGTCGGTAAAAGGCTGCTCAGGCAGGCTGCCGGGCGCGCAGACCGGCACCAGTTCTTCGCCAAACAGCTTCAGGGATTCGGTGCCGGGCCGTGAGCCCTGGCCGAAATAGAACGCCAGGTCGCTGCGCCCTTGCAGCAGATCGTCGGCCTCCTGCTCGCTGCACAGGTCCAGGTGAATCGTCGGATGCCGCAGTCGCCAGCCCTTCAGGCGCGGGACCAGCCAGCGGGCACCGAAGGTCGGGGGAGTGGAAACGCGCAGGACTTCGGTATCGCCGCCGTAGGAGCGCAGGTAATGGGTAGACATCTCCACCTGCGTGAGGATTTTTCGCACTTCTCCCAGGTACAAGTCTCCGGCTGGCGTCAGTTGCAAGCGGCGGCGTATGCGCCGGAACAGCAAATGCTGCAGCAACTCCTCCAATTGCGCGACCTGCTTGCTGACTGCGCTCTGGGTCAGGTTCAGCTCTTCGGCGGCGCGGGTGAAGCTCAGGTGGCGGGTCACCGCTTCGAAGCACTGCAGTGCCGTGATCGACGGCAAATAGCGTTTATTGAGCATGATGAGGCCTTATTTCTTGTGGCTCTGCTTATCCGGTCATGGCCAGCATGAATAAACGGAATGATATCTCGCTTAAAGGTCGTTTGTTGGCAAGTCTCGGGCCAGCTACAACTACAGGTCTGATCAGCCGTATTCGTCCGGCTGCCAATTCTTTGTCTTTCGTTTGAGGAAATTTTCCATGGTTGCTGCATTGCTTGATCGCCTGGGCGTCGACTCGACCCTGTACCAGAACGGCACACAACCGGTGCATTCGCCCATTGATGGCAGTCGCATCGGCGCCGTGAACTGGGAAGGCGCGGCTGAAGTCGAGCAGCAGGTCAGCCGTGCCGAACACGCTTTCGACCTGTGGCGCCAGGTGCCGGCCCCGCGTCGTGGCGAGCTGGTACGTCAATTCGGTGACCTGTTGCGTGAATACAAGGCTGACCTTGGCGAACTGGTGTCGTGGGAAGCTGGCAAGATCACCCAGGAAGGCCTGGGTGAAGTGCAAGAGATGATCGACATCTGCGACTTCGCCGTCGGCCTGTCCCGCCAGTTGTACGGCCTGACCATCGCCTCCGAGCGTCCGGGCCACCACATGCGTGAGTCCTGGCACCCGCTGGGCGTGGTCGGGGTGATCAGTGCCTTCAACTTCCCCGTCGCGGTCTGGGCCTGGAACACTACGCTGGCCCTGGTGTGCGGCAACGCGGTGATCTGGAAACCGTCGGAAAAGACCCCGCTCACCGCCCTGGCGTGCCAGGCGTTGTTCGAGCGTGTACTGAAGAACTTCAGCGATGCACCGCCGTACCTGAGCCAGGTGATCATTGGTGGTCGCGATGCCGGTGAAGCATTGGTGGATGACCCGCGCGTGGCCTTGATCAGCGCCACCGGCAGCACCCGCATGGGCCGTGAAGTGGCGCCGAAAGTCGCCGCGCGCTTCGCCCGCAGCATTCTGGAGCTGGGCGGCAACAACGCCATGATCCTGGCCCCGAGCGCCGACCTGGATATGGCCGTGCGCGCCATCCTGTTCAGCGCCGTCGGCACCGCCGGCCAGCGTTGCACCACCCTGCGCCGGCTGATTGCCCACGAGTCGGTGAAGGAAGAAATCGTCACCCGCCTCAAGGCCGCCTATTCGAAAGTGCGCATCGGTCACCCGCTGGAAGGCAATCTGGTCGGGCCGCTGATCGACAAACACAGCTTCGACAACATGCAGGATGCGCTGGAGCAGGCCTTGAGCGAAGGCGGGCGAGTATTTGGTGGCAAGCGCCAGCTTGAAGACCAGTTCCCGAATGCCTATTACGTCTCGCCGGCCATCGTCGAGATGCCGGAGCAGAGTGATGTGGTGCGTAGCGAAACGTTCGCCCCGATCCTGTACGTGGTCGGCTACAAGGACTTTGCCGAGGCCCTGCACCTGAACAACGCCGTGCCCCAAGGCCTGTCGTCCTGCATCTTCACCACCGACGTGCGTGAAGCCGAGCAGTTCATGTCGGCGGTGGGCAGCGACTGCGGCATCGCCAACGTCAACATCGGCCCGAGCGGCGCGGAAATCGGCGGTGCATTCGGCGGTGAGAAAGAAACTGGCGGCGGTCGCGAATCCGGTTCCGACGCATGGCGCGGCTACATGCGTCGTCAGACCAACACCGTGAACTACTCGCTGGAGTTGCCGTTGGCGCAGGGGATTACCTTCGACTGAGGCTGAGTCAACGGAATTCCCTGTGGGAGCGAGCCTGCTCGCGATAGCGCCGGATCAGCCGACATCAATATTGGCAGATACACCGCCATCGCGAGCGGGCTCGCTCCCACAATGAGTCGTGTGTGATGGTTGGGTTTCTTTTTCGGAGTCTGGCAATGCCGTTACGCGAAGAATGTCTGTGGGAAAAGCTGACGCCGCAAAGGCCTGAAAACACCGCGCTGACGGGCGAAATCACCGTTGATGTGTGTGTGATCGGTGCCGGTTTCACCGGGCTGTCGGCGGCGGTTCACTTGTTGGAGCAGGGCAAGCGTGTTGCCGTGCTGGAAGCCCACCGCGCCGGGCATGGCGGATCGGGGCGTAACGTCGGCCTGGTGAACGCCGGCCTGTGGATCCCGCCGGACGACATCGAGGCCGGGTTCGGCGAGGCGGTGGGCAGCCAGCTCAACCGCATGCTGGGGGCCGCGCCGGCCCTGGTGTTCAGCCTCATCGATAAATACAACATTGATTGCCAGTTGCGCCGCGAAGGCACTTTGCACATGGCCCATAACGCCCGGGGTGAGGCAGACCTGCGCAGTCGCGAAGAACAATGGAAACGCCGTGGTGCCCCGGTGGAGTTACTCACCGGCCAGGCGTGTGCCGAGGCGACCGGTACGTCGAAAATCGCCGCGGCATTGCTCGACCGCCGCGCCGGCACCCTCAATCCGATGGCCTACACCAGCGGGTTGGCCAAGGCGGCCACGGACCTTGGCGGCCAGTTGTTCGACCATTCCCCGGTGACGCGCCTGGAACGCCAAGACCAGCGCTGGTCGGTGCAGACCGCCCAGGGTTCGGTATTGGCCGAGCAGGTAGTGATCGCCTCCAACGCCTATACCGAAGGCGACTGGACCGAGCTGCGGCGAAATTTCTTCCCCGGTTATTACTATCAGGTCGCCTCCACCCCACTGACCGACGATGCCGCCCGACGCATTCTGCCGGGTGGGCAGGGTTCGTGGGATACCCGCCAGGTGTTAAGCAGCATCCGTCGGGACAAGGACGGCCGTTTGCTGCTGGGCAGCCTGGGCAATGGCAACCGCAAGCCGACCTGGTTCCTCAAGGCCTGGGCCGACCGGGTGCAGCAGCACTATTTCCCTTACCTCAAGTCGGTGGAGTGGGAATGCACCTGGACCGGTTGCATTGCCTTCACCCCTGATCACCTGATGCGTCTGTTCGAACCGGCCCCGGGGTTGGTGGCCGTGACCGGCTACAACGGTCGGGGCGTAACCACCGGTACAGTGGTGGGCAAGGCTTTCGCCGACTACCTGTGCCACGGCAATGCCCAGGCGCTGCCGATTCCGTTCGCACCCATGCAGCCGTTGGCCGGGGTGGGCCTGCGCAGTTGCTTGTATGAGGCGGGCTTTTCGCTGTATCACGCGGGCCAGTGCCTGCGGATCGTCATTTGAGTGTTGAAAAATGTTGCCGGAAGCCACGTTTTTCCGGCATAGCGTCTAGCCTGTTATGGTGCGGGTTGTAGCAGTCGCGCACCGACAGTGTGCAGTTCGGTGACGTGGGTTGTTACACAGTGGTTGCACGCCGTTTCGTGTGATGGTTGCAATGATGGCTCAAGGAGGGTTTCACCCATTTAAGTAAAAGGTTGCACCTCGTGCGGTTTAGACGGTTGCACGCCCTATGAAAAAGGGCCCGAAACAGTCGAAATAACAATAAAGCAGCGACTTTTTTCAGAATAAAAAACCGATGGCACGGCCCTTGCTCTGAGCTTTTCAGTGAAATGAAGTCGCAGTGCCAACTAAAAAAAACCTTGGAGCACCACCTCATGTCCCAGACGTTTTACAAGAAAGGTTTCCTGGCCCTCGCAGTGGCAGCTGCGCTGGGTGTTTCTGCGTTTGCTCAAGCTGATGTGAAAATTGGTGTGGCGGGGCCGATGACCGGCGCCAACGCTGCATTTGGCGAGCAGTACATGAAGGGGGCCCAGGCGGCAGCCGATGTCATCAACAAAGCGGGTGGCGTCAACGGCGAGAAAATCGTACTGGTTGCCGGCGACGACGCCTGCGAACCCAAGCAGGCCGTTGCCGTGGCCAACCGCCTGGTCGAACAGGACAAGGTAATCGGCGTGGTCGGGCACTTCTGCTCGTCCAATACCATCCCGGCCTCCGAGGTCTATGACGAAGCCGGCATCATCGCGATCACCCCGGGCTCGACCAACCCGAAGGTTACCGAGCGTGGCCTGAGCGCGATGTTCCGCATGTGCGGTCGTGACGACCAGCAAGGCATCGTGGCGGGTGACTACATTGTCGACGTGCTCAAGGGCAAGAAAGTCGTCGTGCTGCACGACAAGGACACCTACGGCCAGGGCCTGGCGGATGCAACCATGGCCCGGCTCACGGAGCGTGGCGTGAAGCCAGTGCTGTACGAAGGCCTGACCCGTGGCGAAAAAGACTTCAGCGCCGTAGTCACCAAGATCCGTTCGACGGGTGCCGATGTGGTCTATTTCGGCGGCCTGCACCCGGAAGCCGGCCCGCTGGTTCGCCAATTGCGTGAACAAGGCCTCAAGGACGTGAAATTCATGTCCGACGATGGCATCGTGACCGACGAACTGGTCACCACCGCCGGCGGCGCGCAATACGTCGATGGCGTGTACATGACCTTTGGCGCCGACCCGCGCCTGCTGCCAGACAGCAAGGCCGTGGTTGACGAATTCCGCAAGAATGGCACCGAGCCTGAAGGCTACACCCTGTACGCCTACGCTTCGGTCCAGGCCCTGGCCGCCGGCTTCAATGGCGCCAAGTCCAATAAAGGCGAAGACGCGGCCAAGTGGCTCAAGGCCAACCCTGTCCAAACCGTGATGGGCAAGAAGGAATGGGACGCCAAGGGCGACTTGAAAGTCTCCGACTACGTGGTTTACCAGTGGGACAAGGACGGCAAATACCACCAGCTGGAAAAACAGAAGTAAGGCCTGACGCGACCGTCCAGGCCTCCTTTGGGAGCCGGGCAAGCCCCGGTTGCCAAGGGATGCGCAGCGGTCGTGCCTGACATTGCTCCGACGTACATCTGTATTTTCCTTAGAAGAACCGCACACCCCAGGGTGTGCAGGTTCTCACTGCGTGAGATTGCGTTATGGATGGTATTTTCCTGCAGCAACTGATCAATGGCCTGACCCTCGGGTCGGTCTATGGTCTGATCGCCATCGGCTACACAATGGTCTACGGCATCATCGGCATGATCAACTTCGCCCATGGCGAGGTTTACATGATTTCCGCTTACCTCGCGGCAATCAGTCTGGCTCTGCTGGCTTACTTCGGTATCGAATCCTTTCCGCTTATGATCCTCGGCACTCTCGTGTTCACGGTCGTGGTCACCGGGGTTTATGGCTGGGTCATCGAACGCGTCGCCTATAAACCCCTGCGCAACTCGACCCGGCTGGCACCGCTGATCAGTGCCATCGGCATTTCGCTGATCCTGCAGAACTACGCGCAGATCAGCCAGGGCGCCCGCCAACAGGGCGTGCCGACACTGCTCGAAGGCGCCATGCGCGTCGACATCGGCAGCGGCTTCGTCCAGCTCACCTACACCAAGATTTTCATCCTGGTTGCCGCATTCGCCGGGATGGCCTTGCTGACCTACATCATCAAGTACACCAAGCTCGGGCGCATGTGCCGCGCCACCCAGCAAGACCGCAAGATGGCGTCGATCCTGGGGATCAACACCGACCGGGTGATTTCCTACGTGTTCATCATCGGTGCAGCCATGGCGGCCCTGGCCGGTGTGCTGATCACCATGAACTACGGCACGTTCGACTTCTATGCCGGCTTCATCATCGGCATCAAGGCGTTCACCGCGGCGGTACTCGGAGGTATCGGCTCCCTGCCTGGGGCGATGCTTGGCGGGATCATCCTCGGGATCTCCGAGTCGCTGTTCTCCGGTCTGATCAACTCTGACTACAAAGACGTGTTCAGTTTCTCGCTGCTGGTGCTGATTCTGATTTTCCGTCCCCAAGGCCTGTTGGGTCGCCCACTCGTGGCGAAGGTATAAGTATGTCTGCTGCCAATAAACCGATTGATATCAAAAAGAGCGTCATCGACGCGATCCTGGCCGGCCTGATCTCGCTGATCGTGTTCGGGCCGATTGTCGGCGTGGTGCTCGACGGCTACAGCTTCAACCTGCAACCGGCCCGCGTCGGCTGGCTGGTGGCGATCGTGATGATCGGGCGCTTTGCCTTGAGCCTGTTCCTGCAAACACCCAAGGGCCTGAAGGTGCTCCAGGGGTTCGAAAGCACTGGTTCCGGCGTGCATGTACTGCCACCGGACTACAAGTCGAACCTGCGCTGGATCATCCCGGCGCTGATCGTGATTGCCATCGTGTTTCCGTTCTTTGCCAACAAATATGTGCTCACGGTGGTCATCCTCGGGCTGATCTATGTGCTGTTGGGCCTGGGCCTGAACATCGTGGTTGGCCTGGCGGGGCTGCTCGACCTGGGTTACGTGGCGTTCTACGCCATCGGCGCCTATGGCCTGGCGCTGGGCTATCAATACCTGGGGCTGGGTTTCTGGACGGTGCTGCCGCTGGCGGCCATTACGGCGGCGATGGCCGGGTGCATACTGGGTTTTCCTGTGTTGCGAATGCACGGTGACTACCTGGCCATCGTGACCTTGGGCTTCGGGGAAATCATTCGCCTGGTGCTCAACAACTGGCTGTCGTTCACCGGCGGACCGAACGGCATGCCTGTGCCTTCGCCGACCTTTTTCGGCCTGGAGTTCGGTCGAAGGGCGAAAGATGGCGGGGTGCCGTTCCATGAGTTCTTCGGCATCGATTACAACCCGAACCTGAAATTCCTGTTCATCTACATCGTGCTGTTCATCGTTGTGCTGCTGGTGCTCTACATCAAGCATCGCCTGACCCGCATGCCAGTCGGGCGTGCCTGGGAGGCCCTGCGCGAGGATGAAATCGCTTGCCGCTCCATGGGCCTGAACCATGTGCTGGTCAAGCTCTCGGCCTTCACTATTGGCGCGTCCACGGCGGGCCTGGCCGGGGTGTTCTTCGCCAGTTACCAGGGCTTCGTCAACCCGGCGTCGTTCACCTTCTTCGAGTCGGCGCTGATCCTGGCAATCGTGGTGCTGGGGGGCATGGGCTCGACAGTCGGCGTGGTGATTGCCGCGTTCGTGCTCACCGTGGCCCCGGAGCTGCTGCGCAGTTTCTCTGAATACCGGGTGCTACTGTTCGGCGTACTGATGGTGTTGATGATGATCTGGCGCCCGCGCGGCCTGATCCGTATCAGCCGTACCGGTGTGACGCCGCGCAAGGGGGTAGCGCCATGAGCGAAGTCGTACTCAAAGTTGAAAACCTGATGATGCAGTTCGGCGGCATCAAGGCCCTCAGCGATGTCAGCCTACAAGTCAAACGCAACTCGATCTTCGCCCTGATCGGCCCCAACGGCGCGGGCAAGACCACGGTGTTCAACTGCCTGACCGGTTTCTACAAGGCCTCGGGCGGCAAGATCGAACTCAACGTGCGTGGCGAGCGAACCAACGTCATCAAGCTGTTGGGCGAAGCGTTTCGCCCAACCGACTTCGTGTCGCCGAAATCCTTCGCCAGCCGGCTGTACTACAAGATGTTCGGCGGCACCCACCTGGTGAACCGCGCCGGCCTGGCGCGCACTTTCCAGAACATTCGCCTGTTCAAGGAAATGTCGGTGCTGGAAAACCTCCTGGTCGCCCAGCACATGTGGGTCAACCGCAGCCTGGTGGCGGGCATCCTCAACACCAAGGGCTACCGCAAGGCTGAAAGCGACGCCCTGGACCATGCGTTCTACTGGCTGGAAGTGGTGGACCTGGTGGATTGTGCCAACCGCCTCGCCGGGGAGCTTTCCTATGGCCAGCAGCGGCGCCTGGAAATCGCCCGGGCCATGTGCACCCGCCCGCAGATCATCTGCCTCGATGAACCGGCCGCCGGCCTCAACCCTCAGGAAACCGAAGCGCTGAGCGCGATGATCCGGCTGCTGCGTGACGAGCATGATCTGACCGTGGTGCTGATCGAACACGACATGGGCATGGTAATGAGCATTTCCGACCACATCGTGGTGCTGGACCACGGCAACGTGATCGCCGAGGGCGGTCCCGAGGCGATCCGCAACGATCCGAAGGTGATCGCGGCCTACCTGGGTGCCGATGAAGAGGAACTGGTATGAGTGGACCTATCCTCGAACTCAAGGAACTGGATGTGTTCTACGGGCCGATCCAGGCCCTGAAAAAAGTCTCGATGCACATTGGCGAAGGCGAGACCGTGAGCCTGATCGGCTCCAACGGGGCCGGCAAGTCCACGCTGCTGATGTCGATCTTCGGCCAGCCACGTGCGGCAGGCGGGCAGATCATCTACCAAGGCGTGGACATCACCCACAAGTCGTCGCACTACATTGCCTCCAACGGCATTGCGCAGTCGCCGGAAGGGCGGCGGGTCTTCCCCGACATGACCGTCGAGGAAAACCTGCTGATGGGCACCATCCCCATTGGTGACAAATACGCCAGCGAAGACATGCAGCGCATGTTCGAGCTGT
Source organism: Pseudomonas sp. St290 (assembly GCF_018325805.1). Taxonomy (NCBI): domain Bacteria; kingdom Pseudomonadati; phylum Pseudomonadota; class Gammaproteobacteria; order Pseudomonadales; family Pseudomonadaceae; genus Pseudomonas; species Pseudomonas sp. St290. Next base: position 749,442 of record NZ_AP014703.1, read on the forward strand.
TTCCACGGCTCAAGGAGCGGCGCAACCAGCGGGCCATGACCATGTCCGGTGGCGAGCAGCAAATGCTCGCCATCGCCCGGGCATTGATGAGCCGGCCAAAGTTGTTGCTGCTCGATGAGCCGAGCCTGGGGCTGGCACCGATCGTGGTGAAACAGATCTTCGCCACCCTGCGTGAGCTGGCCTCCACCGGGATGACCATCTTCCTGGTGGAGCAGAACGCCAACCACGCCCTCAGGCTGTCGGACCGGGCCTATGTGATGGTCAACGGCGAAATCCGCCTGACCGGCACGGGCAAGGAACTGCTGGCCAACGAGGAAGTGCGCAACGCGTATCTGGGCGGGCACTGAGGCGGGTACAGCAATAACAAAACCCGGCGAGTGATCGCCGGGTTTTTTTATTCTTCAACCCACCGAAAACCCCTGTGGGAGCGGGCTTGCTCGCGAAAGCGGAGTGCCGGGGACGTCAATGTTGACTGACCCGCCACCTTCGCGAGCAAGCCCGCTCCCACAATGGGATTTTGGCTGTGCCGAAGAATTGTGGACAACAATCCTGAGCCCCTGCGAAACCGCGACATAAAGTCGCCGCAAACAGTTGTTTTGTCACGGTTTTGACTTGTCCCCGTTTGCTGTGGAACTGGCTGTGGGTAACGTGGGAGTAGCTGGCTGCAAGCCTTTGAATACGTGGCTTGCAGGGCTGTGGTTATTTTTTGATCAGGTGTTTTTGGTCAAGCTCAAGGAGCTGTTGTCAACACTTTTATGGGCGCTGCAATGGGCTCGAAATTCTGCGGGCAAGCCTGTGGATAAGTCTGTGATTAAACTCTGGAAAGACCGCGCTGAGGGCCGTCGTTACTGGCTTGGAGCCATCGCCCACCGAGTGTCGGCTTATAGCAGATAAATTGCGTTGCACAACGTTACTTGCAGGGTCAAGCGAAAAAAATTTCCAAATACCTCGCAAAGCCTTATGCACAGCGGCTTGCGGGATTTGCACTTGCCCCCGATTACTGTGGACGTGCCTGTGGATAAGATGCGGGCAACCGGCTGCGGGCCTTGTTGGACAAGGCCTTGCCTGGATTGGATGTTTTATGAGCAGTTGTGGGGCAACGCGCGTGTGCAAGCCTTGCTCCCAGCGTGCCAGGCCGGGCATGCTGTGTGCCGTTTCCATTCAACGGCTTTTGAAGTTCAAACAAGGAGAACACGATGTCTGACACCCTGTTTATCACCGGCGCGACGTCCGGTTTTGGTGAAGCCTGTGCCCGTCGTTTTGCCGAGGCCGGTTGGAAACTGGTGCTGACCGGTCGTCGTGAAGAACGCCTCAATGCTCTCTGTACCGAGTTGTCGAAGCAGACCGAAGTCCATGGTCTGGTCCTGGACGTGCGTGATCGCAAGGCCATGGAAGAGGCAATCGCCAACCTGCCGCCGTCCTTCGCCAAATTGCGCGGGCTGATCAACAACGCCGGCCTGGCCCTGGGCGTCGACCCGGCGCCCAAGTGTGATCTCGATGACTGGGACACCATGGTCGACACCAATGTGAAAGGGCTGATCTATAGCACTCGCCTGCTGCTGCCGCGCCTGATCGCCCACGGCCGAGGGGCCGGGATCGTCAACCTGGGTTCCATCGCCGGCAACTACCCGTATCCGGGCAGCCACGTGTATGGCGCGAGCAAGGCGTTCGTCAAACAGTTTTCCCTGAACCTGCGTTGCGACTTGCAAGGCACGGGCGTGCGGGTGAGCAATATTGAGCCAGGCCTGTGCGAAAGCGAGTTTTCCCTGGTGCGCTTCGGTGGCGACCAGGAGCGCTACAACGCCACCTACGCCGGTGCCGAGCCGATCCAGCCACAGGACATCGCCGATACGATTTTCTGGGTGCTCAACACTCCCGCGCACATCAACATCAACAGCCTGGAGCTGATGCCGGTGAGCCAGACCTGGGCTGGTTTCGCCATTGAGCGCAACAAAACATAAGACCGCGTTATCGTTCATCGCGGGCAAGCCTTGCTCCCACAGGTTTTGATTCATTTCTGGGAAATAGGGCTGTTCCCACAGGCTTGATCTATCCCTGGGGGGGCAGGGCTGCTCAAATCCCTGTGGGAGCAAGGCTTGCCCGCGATAGCGGTTTGCCAATCAGCCTAGATAATCGGCCAGCCCGCGATAGCAGGTCAGCAGGTGATACGGCGTGGTGGACGGCATGTCCCGACGGCTGACCATGCCATCGGCGTCCAGGCATTCGTTCCAGCCCTTGGCATGCAGGAAATGCTGTTGCAACGCCCGTAGTTGAGACAACAAAGTCCCTTCGCTTCCCGAACGCAATGTCAGCGCCCGCAAGTATTCCGCCTGAGCCCAGATTCGTTGGGTGGCATCGCGTGGGCCTGCTTGTGGCTCCAGGTCCAGCATCGCGCACACCGCACCGGAGTCCGGCTCGACGCCGCGTTGTTCGGTATGGCCGAAGCTGTGTTCCAGGGCGGTGTGCAACTTGCCGTTGCGCAACAGGGGCGATGAGGCCAGCAAGTAATACCATTCGAACTGGTGACCTGGCTCGAACCAGTTATCCACAGCCTTGAGTGGTTTTTCCATCATGACCCGTTGCTGCGGTTCGATGAAATGCTTGGCCATCCCGTCGCACAGGCTCAGCAACGCTTGGCGGACGTTGGCGTCTTCGCGGACCGCGAGGGTGGCGAGGAACGCTTCGGCCAGGTGCATCAACGGGTTTTGCAACGGGCCGGATCCGCTCGTCGACCAGTCGCGCTTGAGGCTGGCTTCGTAGAGGCCGTCTGCACTGGCAAAGCGCTGGGCAATGACCTCCAGGCTGGCGTTGAGCACCGATTCCACCAGCGGTTCGCGAACCTTGCCCCAGTAATGGGCGCAGGCGAACAGGATAAAGGCGTGGGTGTAAAGGTCCTTGCTGGTGTCCAGCGGTGTGCCCTGCGGGTCGATGCTGTAGAACCAGCCGCCATGTTCGGCATCGTGGAAGTGCCGTTGCAACGAGCGGAACAATGCGCTGGCCCGCTCCTCGGCCTGGGGCACTTCGCCAATCAGGCTGGCGAACACATACAACTGCCGTGCACAGGCCATGGCGCGGTAGCGCTGGGGCGGCAGCGGCGCATGCCTGGCATCCAGGGATTCGTAGGGCAACGCCAGTTCGGCATTCCAGCCCGGGCCTTGCCACATTGGCACGATCACCTCGTGAAAATGCTCACGCACCGTGGCGAACAGGGCGGTCAATTCAGGCTGGGGGGCGGGGCGGGAAGCATCAGGCATTGGCGGACGTCGTCACGGCTGGGGGCGATTGCGCGACATGGTAGCAGAGTGGCAGGCCCGAGAGATGAGGGGCCTGCGAGTCCGCCATCGCGAGCAGGCTCGCTCCCACAGGGTATGGTGTACACCGATTAATGTGGGAGCGAGCCTGCTCGCGATGAGGCCTTAACGGGCGCTTGAAATCAACCGGCCAACAACCAAACCCCGGTCGCCGCAGAAGCCGCCCCAGCCAACCGAACCAATGGCGCCGCCGCTCGTGGCATCACCCGCACCAGGGCAAAACCTGCGCCGTGCAGCGCCGCCGTGGCCGCGACGAACCCTGCCGCATAGGCCCAGGGGCTCGACATGTCTGGCAGTTCCAGGCCATGGGCCACGCCATGGAACAGCGCAAACAGTGCCGTCGCGCCGATTGCCAGGCTCAACGGCGGACGCACGGCCAGTGCCACCGCCAGGCCCAGGGCGAGCACCGAGGCGGCGATCCCGCCTTCCAGCGCCGGCAGCGCCAGGCCTTCAAAGCCCAGCAGGCCGCCGAGCAGCATCGTGCCGACGAAGGTGCACGGCAGCGCCCAGCGTGCGGCACCCTGTTGTTGTGCGGCCCATAAGCCGACCGCGAGCATCGCCAGCAAATGGTCGAGCCCGCCGATGGGGTGGCCGAGGCCGGCGATCAGACCGTTGTCGCCGTGGCCGGGATGGGCGAAGGCCAGGGCTGGGGTCAGTAGCAGGGCGAGGGCGCCGAGGATACGTTTGAAGGTCATGGATAGGCTTCCTTGTGGTCAGTCGGAAAGATCAGGCGGCGGTCAGCAGGCCCTGGCGTTCGATGAAGGCGATGATGTCGTCCAGGCCCTGGCCGGTCTTCTGGTTGCTGAACACGAAGGGCTTGCCGTTGCGCATCCGCCGGGTGTCGCTGTCCATCATTTCCAGGGACGCGCCCACCAGCGGTGCCAGGTCGATTTTGTTGATCACCAGCAGGTCTGATTTGCAGATGCCCGGTCCGCCCTTGCGCGGCAGCTTGTCGCCGGCCGAGACGTCGATCACATAGATCGTCAGGTCCGACAGCTCGGGGCTGAAGGTCGCTGATAGGTTGTCACCGCCCGATTCCACCAGGATCAGGTCCAGGCCCGGGAAGCGTCGATTCAACTGATCCACCGCCTCAAGGTTGATCGACGCATCTTCGCGAATCGCCGTGTGCGGGCAGCCGCCGGTTTCCACGCCGATGATCCGCTCCGGCGCCAGGGCCTCGTTGCGTACCAGGAAATCGGCGTCTTCGCGGGTGTAGATGTCGTTGGTGACCACCGCCAGGTTGTAGCGTTCACGCAGGGCCAGGCACAGGGCCAAGGTCAGGGCGGTCTTGCCGGAACCCACCGGGCCGCCGATACCGACGCGCAGAGGTTGTGTATTCATGGGTGTCTCCTAGGAACGGAACAGACGGCTGTACTGGCGCTCATGGGCCATGCACGCCAGGGACAGGCCAAACGCGGCGCTGCCGTAATGATCGGGATCGAGGTTCGAGGCGTTGTGCTGGGCCTGTTGCAACAGCGGCAGCAGTTCGCTGGTCAGGCGCTGGGCGGCTTGCTGGCCCAGGGGCAGGGTTTTCATCAGCACTGCCAGTTGGTTTTCCAGCCAACTCCACAGCCAGGCGGCGAGGGCGTCCTGGGGGGCGATATGCCAGGCGCGGGCGGCCAGGGCCCAGCACAATGCCAGGTGCGGCTCGCTGCGTTGTTCCAGAAAGCCCCGTGCGGTGGCGTCGAGCTCCGGCAGGCCGGCGAGCAGTTGCTGCAACGAGTAGCCCATTTGCCGGCTTTCCTGATACAGCTCACGGGTTTCCCGGCTGGCGCGGTGCGCTTCACAATGTTGCAGCAGCGCGTCCCAATCGTCAGCGGCTGCTGCGGTGCAGTGAGCCAGCAACAAGGGCGCTTCGAAGCGGGCCAGGTTCAGCAGCAATTGATCGCTGATCCAGCGACGTGCGTCGTCGGGATTTTTTACTTGGCCGTTGTCCACCGCCATCTCCAGCCCTTGGGAATAGCTGTAGCCGCCAATTGGCAACTGTGGGCTGGCCAGACGCAGCAGCGCCCAGGCCGGGTTCATGTGCGCACGCCGAATTGATGCAGGCGTGGCGCGTAGTTGAAATCTTCGTCGCCGTGCCGGGAATGATGATGGCCGCCACCATAGGCGCCGTGTTCCGGTTGGAACGGCGCTTCGATGGATTCGGCGCGGGCCCCCAGTTGTTCGAGCATCGCCTTGAGTACGTAATCGTCCAACAGGCGCAACCAGCCGTCGCCCACTTGCAGGGCGACATGACGATTGCCCAGGTGATAGGCGGCGCGGGTCAGTTCGAACGCGTTGGCGCAGGTGACATGCAGCAATTGCTCGGCGCGGGCACAGACGCGCACGATGCGACCGTCTTCGGCTTGCAGGCATTCGCCGTCGTATAACGGCGGCTGGCCTCGCTCAAGGAACAACCCCACGTCTTCACCCTCGGCACTGAAACAGCGCAGGCGGCTTTTGCTGCGGGCGTCGAAGGTCAGGTGCAACTCGGCGTCCCAGCGCGGTTGAGTGTCGATTCTGCGGTGAATCACCAGCATCGGAGTGCTTCCAGCAATGAACAGTGCTGTGTTTAGAGCAAGGGGCTTGCCAATCGAAGGAGGTGTAGGAAATAGCTGGGATGGCGTTTCAGGATGGGGCGGATTGCGTGCCATATTGGTGCGTGTCCGGATATTGCGCACCATTTTGCGACTGACACAAAAAGAACCTGTGGGAGCGAGCTTGCTCCCACAGTGGGTACATCGGGGTTCATTCGGTACTGCCCAGCCCTTGCCAATGCTTGAGGCCGATAAAGATGAACCGCAGTTGCTGGGTAATCTTCGCCTGGGGCGTGAGGTGTTCGGGGAGCGCGTGAGCGGGTGGGTCGATGATGTCCGGCAGGGTGGCGAACACGCTCTTGACGATGAGGTCGGCCATCACCCCCAGGGCTGCGAGGTCCAGGTGCTGCAGCTTGGGCATCAAGGCCAGGTCGGCAGCCAGGTCCGAGCTGATGTCTTCGCGCAGTTGGGCGATGGCCTGGCGCACCGGCAGGGAGCCGCCGTATTGCTCGCGGGCCAGGAACAGGAACTGTGAGCGGTTGGCCTGCACCACATCGAGAAAGATCCGCACTGAGGCATCGATAATGCCGCCCATGACGAATTCGTTGTGGCGTACCAGGCGGATGGTTTCGCGAAAGGTCTGGCCGACTTCGCAGACCAGTGCCAGGCCCAGTTGGTCCATGTCGTCGAAGTGCCGGTAGAATCCGGTGGGCACGATGCCTGCCGTCCTGGCAACTTCCCGCAGGCTCAGGCTACCGAATCCCCGGCCACACTCCATCAAATGGCGGGCTGCATCCATCAGGGCAATTCGGGTCTGTTGTTTCTGTTCGGCGCGGGGCAGCATCGCAAGCTGACTTCTGATTCATGGGAGCGACGCACTCTAGCAAATCGGCTTTGCCAACGTCGAACGGTAGAGAGGGATCGATTGGGGAAAACGAAGGGCTTGAAAAGTCAAAAGCCCGATTGGAGGAATCGGGCTTTTTTCCGGGCCACCATGGGCTCAGCTCACTGCACTGTTGCGTTCGATCACGCGGTCACCACCGTCTGCTGCCAAGGCTTCGCCCAGTGGGGTGCGGTCAGAACCACCTTCGGCCAGGGTTTCGCCCAGTGGAGTGCGATCGGAACCGTCAGCTGCCAGGGTCTGGCCCTGTGGGGTGCGATCGGAACCGTCGGCTGCGAGGGTCTGGCCTTGTGGGGTGCGATCGGAACCGTCGGCTGCTAGGGTCTGGCCTTGTGGGGTGCGGTCGGAACCGTCGGCTGCGAGGGTCTGGCCTTGTGGCGTACGGTCGGAACCATCTTGAACCAGGCCTTTTTCTTCCAGGCGATCACGACCACCTTCAGCAACCGTCTGGCTGTAGACAGAGTGGCTGTCCTTGACCTGTGGCGTGGCTTGTTCGGAAGCTGGCAGTGCGAAAGCAGTAGAGGCCAGCAGTGAAAGGGACAGGCTCATCAGTAATTGGCGTTTCATGATCGTTGCTCCTTGGGAGGGCGATAAAGTGGGTACGAGGGCAATGCTACTCTCGATAAGTCGATATAAAAGTTCATAAAGACAATGGTAATAATCAACGGAATTGATTGTTTGCGCGGAAGGCTCTAGAACGGGCTTTTCCGAGGTGCGGTTTTGCACTGTCGTGGGTATTTTGTACCCATCGACGCCTCGCAAATGTGCGGGTGCGGTAACAGTTTGTTGGCTGGTTGGTCAGGATCCTGGCTTTTTTTGCGCCGTTCATCGGCACCTGTGGGCCGTTCTACCAGTCCAACCCTTTATAACGAACCGACTGCAGGTTCGTGTTTCCAAGGCGTCGCGATTGCGAGACGCTGATTTGTTCATCAGGAGCCTTGTGCATGACGCGCACCTCGAAAATCCTCGCCTGGAGCTTTGCCAGCCTTGTTGTCCTGCTGGCGGTGCTGGTCCTGGTCATCGCTTTCTTCGACTGGAACCGCATAAAGCCCACGCTCAATGCCAAGGTTTCCGAGGAACTGCATCGCCCCTTCGCTATCAACGGCAACCTGGCGGTGGCTTGGCAGCGTGAGCCAGAGGAAGGGGGTTGGCGAGCCTGGTTGCCCTGGCCCCATGTGGTGGCCGAGGACTTGAGCCTGGGTAACCCGGACTGGTCGAAAACCCCGCAAATGGTCACGCTCAAGCGTGTTGAATTGCGTATTTCGCCCCTGGCGCTGCTGGCCCGACGGGTGGCGATCCCGCGCATTGACCTGACTGAACCCGACGCCAACCTGCAACGCCTGGCCGACGGGCGCGCCAACTGGATCTTCCAGTTCGACCCGAAAGACCCGGACGCCGAGCCGTCCAGCTGGGCGGTGGACATTGGCGCCATCGGCTTCGACAAAGGCCATGTCATCCTTGATGACCAGACGCTCAAGACCCGCCTCGACCTATTGATCGACCCGCTGGGCAAACCCATCCCGTTCAGCGATATCGTCGGTGACAAGGCCGCGAAAAAAGCCCAGGACCAAGGTGCGACACCGCAGGACTACGCGTTCGCCTTCAAGGTCACCGGGCAGTATCATGGGCAAAGCCTGAGCGGCTCCGGCAAGGTCGGCGGCTTGCTGGCCTTGCAGGATGCATCACGACCCTTTCCACTCCAGGCCCAGGCGAAGATCGCCGATACCCGCGTCGAACTGGCTGGCACCCTGACCGACCCGATGAACCTCGGGGCCCTGGATTTGCGTCTGAAACTGGCCGGCAACAGCCTGGCTCATCTCTACCCGCTGACCGGCGTGACCCTGCCGGATTCGCCGCCTTATGCCACCGATGGCCGCTTGATTGCCAAGTTGCATGAGCCGGGTGGGGCGCTGTTTCGCTATGAGGCGTTCAACGGCAAGATCGGCGACAGCGATATCCACGGTGACTTGGCCTACGTCGCCAGCCAGCCCAGGCCGAAACTCAGTGGCGCACTGGTCTCCAATCAACTGCTGTTCAGCGACCTGGCGCCGCTGATCGGTGCTGACTCCAATACCGAGCAAAAGGCCCGGGGCGGCGCCAGCAAGCAGCCGGCCGACAAGGTCTTGCCCGTGGAAGAGTTTCGCACCGAGCGCTGGAGCGTGATGGACGCCGATGTGGAGTTCACCGGCAAGCGCATTGTCCATAGCGAACAGTTGCCGTTCACCGACCTTTACACCCATCTGGTGCTCAACGATGGGCAGTTGAGCCTTGAGCCCCTGCGCTTCGGCGTGGCTGGTGGCCGGCTCGATGCACAGATCCGCCTGAACGGGCACACCCAGCCCCTTGAAGGCCAGGCGAAGTTGACGGCGCGTGGGTTCAAGCTCAAGCAGCTGTTTCCGGGTTTTGAGCCGATGAAAACCAGCTTCGGTGAATTGAACGGCGATGCCGATATCTCCGGACGCGGCAATTCGGTGGCGGCGTTGCTGGGCACTTCCAACGGCACACTGAAAATGCTCATCAACGATGGCGCCATCAGCCGGGAATTGATGGAACTGGCGGGGCTGAACGTTGGCAACTACGTGGTGGGGAAAATCTTTGGCGACAAGGAAGTGAAGATCAATTGTGCGGCGGCGGACTTCGACATCAAGACGGGCCTGGCAACCACACGCCTGTTCGTGTTCGACACCGAGAACGCGATCATCTACATCGACGGCACGGCGAACATGGCGAGTGAACAGCTGGACCTGACCATCACCCCCGAGTCCAAGGGCTGGCGCCTGATTTCCCTGCGCTCGCCATTGTACGTACGAGGCACGTTCGCCAAGCCCGCCGCCGGGGTCAAGGCGGTGCCGCTGATGCTGCGCGGTGCCGGGATGGTGGCATTGGGCGTGATCGCCGCACCGGCCGCCGGGTTGCTGGCACTGGTGGCGCCCAGCGGCGGTGAGCCGAACCAGTGCGCGCCGCTGCTAGAGCAGATGAAGGCGGGCAAGGCGCCGGTGACGGTCAAGCCCACTCGGTAGCCAAGTCTTGCAGTGAGGCTACTGGCCCTATCGCGAGCAGGCTCGCTCCCACACTGGATCGCATTCTTCCTGAAGAAACCCGATCAAATGTGGGAGCGAGCCTGCTCGCGATAGCGGTATCAGAGGTCGGCCAGAATGTCGGCCATATCATCGGCGTGCTCTTCTTCCTGGGCCAGGATGTCTTCGAAGATGCGTCGAGTGGTCGGGTCTTTTTCACCGATGTACTGGATGATTTCCCGGTAGCTGTCGATAGCGATCCGTTCGGCCACCAGGTCCTCGTACACCATTTCCTTGAGGGTGTTGCCCGCCACGTACTGGGCGTGGGAATTGCGGGTCAACAGGTCGGGGTTGAACTCCGGCTCGCCGCCCAGTTGCACGATGCGCTCGGCGAGTTTGTCGGCGTGCTCGGCTTCCTGGTTCGCGTGTTCGAGGAACTCGTTGGCCGCCACGCTGGCCTTGAGGCCGGCGGCCATGAAGTAGTGGCGCTTGTAACGCAGCACGCAGACCAGTTCGGTGGCCAGCGCTTCGTTGAGCAGGCGGATGACTTCTTGTCGATCGGCGCCGTAGCCTTCGGTCACTGCGCCATTCTGCACGTTCTGCCGTGCACGTTCGCGCAGGGTGGTTACATCGGATAAGTGCATGTCGCTCATCTCGTTCTCCTGGAGGCTGATCCGGTTTGGGCGTCACGCTCTGCTGGCGCGATCACTCTAAATGTGAGTGACGCGGTCCTGAAAAAGTTTTACCGAGTTTTTCAGCGCATGACCGGACAGCCGCGCTTCCTCTCCCAGCCACTGGAAGAATGCCCGCACCGGCGGATGGCGTTCGCGACCCGGGACGCACAGGGCACTGTAGCCGGCGCCATTGACCTGGACGTCCGGGCGATAGCCCACCAGCAAGCCGCTGGCGATGCTTTCGGACGCCAGGATATTGCTCGCCAGCACCAGGCCCTGCCCGGCAATCGCCGCTTGCAAGGCGTAATGCTCCTCATCGTACTCGCGCATGCATGGCTGTCGGGTCAGCCAGGTTTCCCCGGCCTGGGCGCACCAGGCATCCCAACCGTGGGCGTACAGCTTGGAGTTGTGCCAGCGCACGCTGATCAGCGTCGGCGCCTGCCGGGTCGCCAGGGCTACCTGCTCAGGCGAGCCATAGACCCCGAAGCTCTCATCGAACAGGCACATGCCGTACAGGTTCGGGTAGGCCTCCAGGCTGTAGCGCACCACCAGGTCGACGCTGGCGTCCTGATGCAGGTCGATCACTTCGCAATGGGTGTCCAGGCGCACGTTGATGTTCGGGTGCCGCGCATAAAACCGGCCCAGGCGAGGCACCAGCCACAGGGCGGCAAACGCGGCGGTGGTGGACAGGGTCAGGTGGGTGGTGCTGCGTTGCGGGCGCAGGGTGTCGACACTTTGCGCCACCTCCAGCAAGGCCCCGTGCAGGCTGTGGAACAAGCGTTGCCCACCCTCGGTGAGGCGTACCTGGCGCGGCAGGCGCTCGAATAGCATCAGCCCCAGCCAGCTCTCCAAGGCTCGAATCTGATGGGAGACCGCCGTCGGTGTCACCGACAACTCCGCCGCAGCCGCCTTGAAGCTGAGCAGCCGCGCAGCTGATTCGAAGGCGCGCAAGGCATTGAGCGGCAGGCTGGCGAACATCTGAACTCTCCTGAAAACACAATGGATGAAATTAATTCATCCAGATGAACTAGCGCTCATTTGTCTGGAAGCAGCCCTGGATATCAAGCTGCAAGGCACGAACAGTGTTGATTGTAGCTGCATAAAAGGAGATTCAGATGAGCAAGATTCTTGTAGTGCACGGTAGTCCTCGTGGTGAACGCTCCCATTCCCGGCGCCTGGCCGAGGCGTTTGTCTCGGCGTGGCAGGCTGCCCATCCACAGTCGCAATTGACCCGTCGCGAAGTCGGACGGACGGTGATCGCGCCGGTCAACGAAGCCTTCATCGCCGCGGCGTTCTACCCCGAGCCTCAGGAGCGACCATTGATCATGCAAGCGGACCTGGCCCTGAGCGATACCTTGGTCGAGGAGTTGCAAGCCCATGATCGACTGGTGATCTCCGCGCCCATGCACAACTTCAGCGTGCCCAGTGGCGTGAAGGCCTGGATCGACCAGATCGTGCGCATCGGGCTGACGTTCAACCACCGCCTGGATAACGGCGTGTCGCACTACGAGCCGTTGGTGTTGGGCAAGAAGGCGCTGATCGTGACCAGTCGCGGCGATTTTGGTTTCGGGCCCGGCGGCCAATTGGAGAGCATGAACCACGCTGATACGCTGTTGCGTACCGTGCTGGGGTTTATCGGTATCACCGATGTGACGGTGGCGGCGGCCGAAGGCGAAGAATCGGCCGAGCGCAGTTTTGCCTTGTCCTGTGCCGAGGCCGAGGAGCGCTTGCTGGCGTTGGCACGGACCTTTTGAGAAAAGCCTGCTGCACCGCCCAACGGGAGCAAGCGCTCACAGTTTCATGGCTCGCAAGTGACACGGGTGTCATAGACTGGTCATCATCGGTACCGATGCTGGACCACCTCTTGATCACAAGGATGTCGCCATGTCGCAACGCTGCGCCACTCGCTACCCGCTGGTGCTGGTCCCGGGCATGCTCGGGTTCATACGCCTGGTGCTGTACCCGTACTGGTATGGGATCGTCTCGGCGTTGCGTCGCGGCGGGGCGGTGGTCGTGGCGGTGAAGGTTTCGCCGCTGCATTCGTCCGAAGTTCGCGGCGAGCAATTGCTGGCGCGGATCGAGGAGATCCTGCGGCAAACCGGTGCGCAGAAAGTCAATTTGATCGGCCACAGCCAGGGCAGCCTCACCGCCCGCTATGCAGCTGCCAAGCGCCCGGACCTGGTGGCGTCGGTCACGTCGGTGGCCGGCACCAACCACGGTTCCGAGCTGGCTGATTACCTGCAACTCCACTATCCGGCCGACAGTGCCGGGGGGCGCGTGCTCAGTGCCGTGCTGCGACTGATCAACGCCCTGATGAGCCTGCTGGATACTGGTTATCGGGGGCCGAAGCTACCGGTGGATATCCACGCTTCCCATGCCTCCCTGACCACCGCCGGGGTAACGCTGTTCAACCAGCGTTATCCACAGGGCCTGCCGGTGACCTGGGGCGGGCATGGCCCGGAAGAAGTCAACGGCGTGCGCTATTACTCCTGGTCCGGCACCTTGCAACCGGGCAAGACCGATAAGGGGCGCAACCTGTTCGACGGCACCAACCGCAGTTGCCGTTTATTCGCCCGCACCTTTGTAAGGGAGGTAGGGCAATGCGACGGCATGGTCGGACGCTACAGCTCGCACTTGGGCACGGTCATCCGCGATGACTATCCGTTGGACCACTTCGATATCGTCAACCAGTCGCTGGGGCTGGTGGGCAAGGGGGCCGAGCCGATCCGGTTGTTTGTCGAGCATGCCGAGCGGTTGAAGGCTGCCGGGGTGTAGCTGGTTGGACCGCGTTGTCGTTCTTCGCGAGCAGGCTCGCTCCCACAGTTGATCGCATTCTTCCTGAAGAAACTCAGTCAACTGTGGGAGCGGGCTTGCTCGCGAAAGCGGCATATCAGGCACTGAGGATCAATCGGGTGAAGGTGTAACAGGCTTTGTCTACACTGCACTTCATCGCCGTACCCTCGTGCGGCAGCCAGGAGAAACACCATGAAGATGCTTCGTGTGCCTTTGTTGATGATTGGTTTGCTGCTGTGTTCCCAGGGCTTCGCCGCGACGGCGCAGCAGACCAAGATGACCACCTGCAACGCCGATGCCTCCGCCAAGGCGCTCAAGGGCGACGAGCGCAAGGCCTTCATGAGTAACTGCCTCAAGGCCACTCCTGCTGCGCCGAGCACGCCCCAGGAACGCATGAAGACCTGCAACGCCACGGCCACCACCCAGGCCCTGAAGGGCGATGCCCGCAAGGCGTTCATGAGTGATTGCCTGAAGAACAAGTAAGTGGCGCCTGCGGGGGGCCTCATCGCGAGCAGGCCCGCTCCCACAGTGGATTTGTCGTGCTCGGTCCATCGTGGGAGCGAGCCTGCTCGCGATGGCCGGCGCAAAAGTTACAAAAAACCCCTGAACTGCGACCAAGGTCGGCCGACACAATCCCTAGTGCTGTCAGCGGATCGCTGGCAGACTGCCGATCCTTTCACGCCGTTTTGTCCTGAGGCTGTATGCCAACGTTTTCTCAGCGTCATGTGTTGTTGGTGATCAGTTGGGTGATCATTTTTGGTGGGCTGTTGCTGGTGCTGCCGCTGCGCCTGTTGCCGAGCCTGCTGGCCGGGTTGCTGGTGTTCGAGCTGGTCAACATGCTCACCCCGCAGTTGCAACGGTTGATCGAAGGCCGCCGCGCTCGCTGGCTGGCGGTGGCGTTGCTGGGCACGCTGGTGGTCAGTGTGCTGACGTTGATCTTCGCCGGTGCCTTCAGTTTCCTGCTCCATGAAGCGGAGAACCCTGGCGCGTCCCTGGACAAGTTCATGGCGGTGGTCGATCGTGCCCGCGGACAGTTGCCGCCGTTCATCGACGCTTACCTGCCAGCCAGCGCCGCCGAGTTCCGCGTGGCGATCGGTGACTGGGTGAGCAAGCACCTGAGCGACCTGCAACTGGTGGGCAAGGACGCGGCCCACATGTTCGTGACGCTGCTGATCGGCATGGTCCTGGGGGCCATCGTTGCCTTGCAGCGCATCCCCGACCTGACCAAGCGCAAACCCCTGGCCGCAGCGCTGTTCGATCGCCTGAACCTGCTGGTCAAGGCGTTTCGCAACATTGTCTTCGCCCAAATCAAGATTTCCCTGCTCAACACCTTTTTCACCGGGATCTTCCTGGCGGTGGTGCTGCCGCTATTCGGGATAAAACTGCCGCTGACCAAGACCCTGATCGTGATGACCTTCCTGCTGGGGCTGCTGCCGGTTATCGGCAACCTGATGTCCAACACGCTGATCACCATTGTCGGCCTGTCGCTGTCGATCTGGGTCGCCGTGGCGGCGCTGGGTTACCTGATCGTGATCCACAAGCTCGAATACTTCCTCAACGCCCGCATCGTCGGCGGGCAGATCAGCGCCAAGTCCTGGGAGTTGCTCATGGCGATGCTGGTGTTCGAAGCGGCATTCGGTCTGCCGGGGGTGGTGGCGGGGCCGATTTACTACGCTTACTTGAAGAGTGAGTTGAAGCAGGTGGGGATGGTTTGAACCGGTGGGTGTGGCGTCTGATCTGGCGCCATCGCGAGCAGGCTCGCTCCCACAGTCAACGGCATTCCTTCTGAAGAAACCCGGTCAAGTGTGGGAGCGAGCCTGCTCGCGATAGCTGCGCCTCGGTCTTGGATCAGGCCTGCGTGCCGTAGCGCTTCATCGCCTCGATCGCCAACCCGCTGCCGATGCTGCCGAAGATATTGCCTTCCACATGCCGCGCCTGGGGCAGCATTGCCGAGACGCTGTTGCGCAGCGCCGGGATGCCGCTGGAACCGCCGGTGAAGAACACCGTGTCCACCTGATCGACCCGCACGTTGGCATCGTTGAGCAACTGCGAGACGCTGCCGCGCACCCGTTCCAGCAAGCCGTCGATGGCCGACTCGAACAAGGCTCTGCTCAGGTCCACGCTCAGGCCCGGCTCGATCCGGTCCAGTGGCACGTGGCGCTGGTCGCTGTGAGTCAGCTGGATCTTGGTTTCTTCCACTTCCATCGCCAGCCAGTGCCCGGCGCGCTGTTCGATCAACTTGAACAGCCGGTCGATGCCGCCAGTGTCTTCGATGTCGTAGCGCATGCTGCCCAGGGCCAGGGTGGATTTCTGCGAGTACACCGCGTTGATGGTGTGCCAGGTCGCCAGGTTCATGTGGTGGCTGGTGGGCATGTAGGCGCCGCTTTTCATGCGGCTGCCGTAGCCGAACAGCGGCATCAGGCCGGCCAGCGACAGTTGTTTGTCGAAGTCCGTGCCGCCGATATGCACGCCACCGGTGGCGAGGATGTCGGCGTGACGGTTGTCGTGGGTGCGACGCTCGGGGGACAGGCGCACCAGGGAGAAGTCCGAGGTACCACCGCCGATGTCGACGATCAGCACCAGCTCTTCCTTCTCGATGGTCGATTCATAATCGAAGGCCGCCGCGATGGGTTCGTACTGGAATGAGACTTCCTTGAAACCGATGGCCCGGGCGACGTCCACCAGGGTGTTCTCCGCCTCCTGGTCGGCCAGTTCATCGTCGTCGACGAAAAACACCGGGCGCCCCAGTACCACTTCTTCGAATTCCCGACCGGCGGTGGCTTCGGCGCGTTTCTTCAACTGGCCGATGAACAACCCCAGCAAATCCTTGAACGGCATCGCCGTGCCCAACACGCTGGTGTCGTGCTTGATCAGCTTGGAGCCCAGCAGGCTCTTGAGCGAGCGCATCAGCCGGCCTTCGTAGCCTTCCAGGTATTCGTGCAGGGCCAGGCGGCCATACACCGGACGGCGCTCCTCGAGATTGAAAAAGACCACCGAGGGCAGGGTGATCTTGTCGTCCTCCAGCGCGATCAACGTTTCCATGCCGGGGCGCAGCCAGCCGACAGTGGAGTTGGACGTGCCAAAGTCGATGCCGCAGGCACGGGCCGGGGATGCGTTTTTCATGTCTTTCGGGTTCCAGTTGAAAAAACGGCCGCGCAGTGTATGTCAGTGCGGCGCGGATTCGAAGGCCGGTTATCCGCTAATTCGTAAACGTTGGCCTTGAAAGCTGCCCTCATACCCCCAAACTTGCTGGCATGGGCCTGGTAGCACAGGGCGGTGCAAGAACCGCCACCGGCTGCCGATAAACTTCTGAAGCGCCGCCCGGTCACAAACCTTGAGATCGGTCAAACCCTCAGGACTTGTATCACGAGCATGCTGCGGGTGGCGGTGCGATATCGATAACGGATGGTGATCCTTCGATGGACTTCAAAGACTATTACAAGATTCTGGGTGTGGAGCCGACGGCTGACGACGCCACGATCAAGGCCGCCTATCGCAAACTGGCGCGCAAATACCACCCGGATGTGAGTAAGGAAAAGGACGCCGAGACCAAGTTCAAGGACGTCTCCGAAGCCTACGAAGCGCTGAAAAGCGCCGACAAACGCGCCGAATACGATGACCTGCGCCGCTACGGCCAGCACGGCCAGCCGTTCCAGGGCCCGCCGGGCTGGCAGAGCCGTGGCGGTTTTGGTGGGCAGGACACTGGGGATTTCTCGGACTTCTTCAGTTCGATCTTCGGCAATCGCGGGCCGGGTTTCGGTGGCGGACAGTCAGGTCGCAGCGCCGGCCGTCGAGGGCAAGACGTGGAAATGGAACTACCGATTTTCCTGGAAGAGACCCTCTCGAGCGAGTCGAAGAAAGTCAGCTTCCAGGTGCCGCAGTACAACGCGGCCGGCCAGCATGTGAGCAACACCAGCAAAAGCCTGAACGTGAAGATTCCGCTGGGCGTGACCGACGGCGAACGCATCCGCCTCAAAGGCCAGGGTGCACCCGGCATTGGCGGCGGTGCCAATGGCGATCTGTACCTGACCATTCGTTTCGCGCCGCACCCCAAGTTCGATGTCGAAGGCCAGGACCTGATCATCACCTTGCCCCTGGCGCCGTGGGAGTTGGCACTGGGCACCGAAGTGGCGGTGCCGACCCTGACCGGCAAGATCAACCTCAAGGTCCCGGCCGGCAGCCAGAACGGCCAGCGCATGCGCGCCAAAGGCCACGGCCTGCGCAACAAGACCGGCGAGCGCGGCTACCTGTTCGTGCAGCTCAAGGCCGTGATGCCCAAGGCCAACGACGAGGCGGTCAAGGCGCTGTGGGCGGAGCTGGCGAAGAAGGCTGCGTTCGATCCGCGGGAGAACTTCTGATTGTCTTGAGGGGCTAGACTCGACAGTTAAAGCATTGGGAGAAGCAGACCATGAACAACCCGATCATTGAACTGACTCTGACGGAATTCTGCGAGGCCGCCGCGTTGGCGGATGTCCATGTTATCGAGATCGTCGAGCATGGCATCCTCGAACCCCACGGCGCGGCCCCGACGGATTGGCGCTTTACCGATTACGAACTGGTCTTGGCCAAGCGTGCCGCGAAGTTGCGGCACGACTTGGAGTTGGAATGGGAAGGCGTCGCCCTGGCCCTGGATTTATTGGAAGAGGTCCAGCTGCTGCGAGCCGAGAACCGCCGGTTGCGCCAGCAACTGGGCCGCTGGGTGGGCTGACAGGCCCGCCGGCCACAGTGCTCGAAGACGCAATAAATAGTTACCGCACACCGCGGTGACGCACTGGTTAGGCTCGGGTTTTCCATTATCAAGGATGACCCGATATGTCAGAGTTCACCCCCCGTCTTGCCATTCCCCAAGGCGAGCATTTCGACCTGCTCAAAGCCCGTATTCCCGGCTGGTACAGCGGGGCCATCGTGCAACGCCAGCAGGAGTTGAGCGACCATGCGCTGGAGTTTCCGGACTGGTACGCGAAAGCGTCCCCCGACCTCTGGAACAACCTCAAGGACAGCCACGCCCGATACCGTGAACGCCTGAACCAGGTCGACAACTACTTGGGCAATATCCAGGATATCCGGGCCTTTGCCGAACCGTTGCTCAAGCAGGCGATTCAGGATGAGTTCAAACTCTCGCTGAACGTCAACGAGGTTTATTTCGTCCGTAAGTACGGGCGCAAGACCCGCGATGATTTTTTTGCCGCGCTGGTCCTGGACAACGAAGGTGGCCACTTCGATCGCTACGAATACCGGGGCACGTCGTTGCTGGAGGCCGCGCTGGCCAATTTCGAGTCCGGCGAAGAGCGCAAGCCCGGTTGTGAAGACTGCAGCGCCATTACCACGCAGCGCCCGTTTTATGGTAGCGACGTCATGCCTTCCATCGAGGCTTTTCGCGCGTCGGCACTGCCGATGGCCCCTGAAGCCTTCGCCAGACTATGTCGCACGCTGGATTTGGGGCGCCAATACCAGGCACACATCAACGCTATCGTGCGACCCGACGACAGCGGCGCACGCAACCGCTTGGATCATCAGTTGCGCGAGCACCACAAACAGGGCTTGGCGCTGAGCATCGAGATCGCCCGGGCCAAGACGGACATCAGCCCGGC
Source organism: Pseudomonas sp. St290 (assembly GCF_018325805.1). Lineage (NCBI taxonomy): Bacteria > Pseudomonadati > Pseudomonadota > Gammaproteobacteria > Pseudomonadales > Pseudomonadaceae > Pseudomonas > Pseudomonas sp. St290. Next base: position 768,248 of record NZ_AP014703.1, read on the forward strand.
GGCCTACTCAATGCTGCAGCAGGTGATCCACGGGGCAAGCGGCATCAGCCTCGATGGTGAAGCGGTGACGTTCACGTCCCTGAAAATCTTCGACATCGAACTGGTCGGCCCCGTGTTGATCGGCCCCGACCTTGAAAGCAGTCGTCGGGTGGTGCCCGTCGTGGCCTACCTGCCTGGCGATCCCGAGCATCCCCTCAAGGAATATGCCTCCAGTACCGACTTCATGGCCGAACTGCGGCGACGCCTGCATGGCATTGCCTATCGCCGCTTCTTCAGCCGTTTTGTACCGCTGCGCCAGCAAGGGGCATTTTTCAAGCAGTTCAACCGTTTTTATCGACCCTCCTCGCAAGCGAGTGATCAGGCCGATTACCCGCTCAAGTCGTCATTGCGCAACCTGCCCATGGACAACTCACCGATTCCCGGCGACCTGTGGGAGGCGCTGCGTCTGCGGCAGCTCCAGAAGATTCAGGCGGACGCCCGGGCGGTGGCGGTGCCTACCGGCGATGAAGACAGGAGCGCGCGTCTGGCGCGCCTGGACAGCTACCTGAACGCGGTGGTCAATGTGTTCAACCTGGCGGCGTTCGTGGTGCCCGGATTGGGGCCGTTGATGCTGACGGTAGGGGCCGTGCAAATGTTCAACGAGGCGTTCGAGGGCATCGAAGCGTTCGAACATGGGGATATCCGGGAGTTGTGGGCGCATTTCTCCAGCGTGGCCCTCAACACGGCATTCGTTGCCACCGGCGCGGCGGTGCTGCCGCACATTCAATGGTCGGGCAGGGTGGAGCAGTTGGAGTCCGTCCAATTGGCCAATGGCGAGTCGCGTCTCTGGCGTCCCGACCTGACGCCCTACCGCAGTGAATTGGAACCGCCCGCGACCTCGATTCCGGATGCCCAGGGCCTGTACCGGTTCGACGACCGCCGGATCCTGCCTCTGGGTGAGCAATACTACGAAGTGCAACAGGACCGGCAGAGCTTGCGCTATCGCATTCGTCACCCTGCCCGCCCGGAGGCTTACCGACCCGAGCTGACGGGCAACGGCAGCGGTGCCTGGAACCATGAGCTGGAACGGCCGCGCACCTGGCAAGGGGGGACGTTAATGAGGCGGCTGGGTCATCGCGTCAAGGCTTTCAGCGACGCCGAGCTGGAGCAGATCCGCGTCGCCAGCGGTACCACCGAGGACGTGCTGCGACGGCTGCATGTCGAAGGCGAACCGCTACCGGTCTTGCTCGCCGATACGATCGAGCGCTTTGACCTCTGCCGGCAGATCGACCGTTTCATCGGGCAGTTGCAAAGCGAAGATTCGCTGCGCCGTGAGCAGGCCGATCCGATGCTCCAGTTGCATCTGCTCACCCAATACGGGCCGTGGCCAAGAGGGCTGAGACTGCAAGTGGTCGACGGTTCCCGCCGGAGCCTGTGGGAATACCTTCGGCCATCGGAAGGGGACGCCCCGATTCGTGACGTCATCGTTCCCGAGGCGGACGTACGCAGCTCTTTGGCGTTGAAAAAACTGATCGAGGCGGTGGACGCCGTGGGCATCGATCTGTTGGCCGGTACCCGGCCACCCATTGCAAAAACGAAAATAGACGCCCGAGTCGGGCAATTGCGCAAGACCCTGGCCGAGCTGGCGGAGAATGACAAAGTACAACTGCTCAATGATCTCTACACCAGGGGAACACCGCCGAGTGACCCGTCTGCTGCGCTGCTCAAATCCCGTTTTCCCTCGGTACCGACCGCGGCGATCGAGCAGATAGGCCTCTTCGCCAGCCCGCAAGAATTGCAAGAAATGCTCCGCTGGGACTTCGCCGATGCCACCCAGACCAAACCCATCCCGCTGCGTATCGCCGAAGAGCTGCGTTACTATCAGCGTGCGGTGCGTTTGAACCGAGTCTACGAGGGTTTGTATCAGGAGGCACTGGCCACGGCGGACACGCCCCGGCTGGTGTTGGCCACCTTGAAAACCTTGCCCGGCTGGAGCGATACGGTACGCATTGAACTGCGCGAGGCCGCTGTTTCCGGTGCTTTGATCGACAGCATCGGGCCGCAAGACGCCAGCCAGGTCAAGGTTGTGGTCAGGGACGATGATCGCTACCAGGCTTTTGACGACAGCGGCAATGAACTGAGCCATTGGGGCAGCGTTTTCGATGCCTTGCAGCACGCCCTTCCGGATGCCGAACGCAGGGCCATGGGCCGGCCTTCGATTCATCAGGCAGACCTGTTGAAACAGGCCATTGGTGCCGCGCCATTGCCCAGGGATGCGCTGGCGAGCCTTTTGAAGATGCCCGCGCTCAAACCCTCCTTCCGGTCGCCGATGCGCCTGGCTTCGGGCAAAGTCGGCTACCCCATGGGCGGGCTGCGGGATTGGTTGGGCCTGGGCCGATCGCCGCAAAGCCGGGTCCTGGAGTTGTACCCGGGCTATTCGGCGGAACAAACCCAGGCCCTGTTGCGATCATTGGGCGATGGCGCGGTAAAGGAACTCAAACGACGTAAAGTCGAGTTGAAAATGCTGCGGCGGGATCTGGACCGCTGGGTCGCTAGCCCTGCATGGCGCAGTGTGGGTAATTCCCAGCAGCGAGTGCCGATGTTGCTCAAGCAGGTGGCGGCTGACCAAATCGAGCGATGCTGGCGGCGCCAGAGCCCGGTCGCTGTGGGGGTGGACGGCCGCAGGATCGGCTATGAGCTTGAGCTCAACGGCGTCAATGTCGGGACATTGCCGGAGCTGACGGCCGATTTCAGTCATGTGGGCGTACTCAAGCTTCGTAACATGGGGTTGTCACTCAACCACTGCGACGACTTCCTCAGCGGGTTCTCCTCCCTTCGTCGGTTGGACATGTCCGGGAACAGGTTGAGTGATATTCCGCAGGCCGTGGCGGCAATGAAGGATCTGGACACGCTTGAACTGCAGAGGAACCGGATTGGCCTGAGCCCTGGCGGCGTGGAAGTCCTGCAAGGTCTTACCCGCTTGAAAAACCTCCACCTGGATCACAATGGGCTGAGGCGGTTACCGGATTTCAGTGCTTTGCCTGACCTGGAACGATTGGATCTGAGGCATACCGGGATCACTACCTGGCCCACCGGTCTGCGGGACCAACCGCTGGAGCTGATTGATTTGCGCAATAACGGGTTGACCGAAGTGCCGGATCATTTGCTCGATCCGCCCGCCGAGCGTGCTCATGCCACGGCACGTCTTAACCGCGTGACGCTGTTGCAGGGCAACCCTCTGAGCGAGATAGTCCAACAGCGCATGCGTGATTATTGGGATACGGTCTTGCAAACGCGTTCCGAATGGATGGTCCTGCGTCTGCCCGGTGCGTTTGGGCATGCGGTGCCGGGCAGGCCGTCGAACATGCAGCGATGGTTGCGCAACCTGTCCGGAGAGCAACTGGCGGACAAAAGGGCTTTGTGGATGAGCCTGGCGGGTGAGCCACAATCGGGAGAGTTTTTTGAGTTGTTGAACCGGTTGGCCGACTCCTATCAGGGCCTGAGAGATTATCCGGACCTTCATGCCCGCGTCTGGCAAATGCTCGAAGCGATGGGGAGCTCCACCGACCTGCGTCATGAGTTGTTCGACCTGGCTGGCCGGCCGGCGTGTGAAGATCGCGCGGCGCTGTCGTTCAGTTACCTGGAAATCAAATTGATGATCCACAACGCCAGGGCCTTGGCGGCTGGCAAGGATGAGGCGACAGCGCTCATCCAGTTGGCCAAGGGGCTGTTTCGCCTCGATGAGGTGGAGCGTATTGCCCTGCAGGATATCCAGCGGCGCCGTGACGCGATCAATGCCCGTACCGATCTGACCGACGAGGAGAAGCTCGAAAACCTGGTGCTGATAGAAGAAGTCGAGGTCCGTCTGGCTTACCGAGTGGGCCTCAAGGATCGGCTGGCGCTGCCGGGACAACCCGCAGGCGGGAGTTTTCTCACGCTGGGGGATGTCACCCCCGCAATGCTCGACGCCGCCGCCAGTCAGGTCCTGGCCCTGGACGACTCACCCCAGCAGTTTCAGTCATTGGTGGGCCGGGATTTCTGGATCGATTATTTGAAGCAGCAGCATGGGGCTTCTTTCCAGGCGCTGAATGACACCCTTATCGCCAGGCAGATTGAACTGGATGAGGCAAAGTCGGCCGGGACCCTGGAGGAATCCGACTACGTCAACCAGTCCGAGGCGTTGGACTTGCAACACAAGATCAAGGAAGCGGAGCTGATCCAGTCGTTGACGCGAACCGAGTTGGCCGCGCTGCCGGAAAGCACCGATCTGTAAGCGAATCCGGCCCGATCATTTCAGGCCGGAATGACCCCCGTGGTGGGGAACTCATTTGTGGCGAGGGGATAAATCCCCTCGCCACAGAAGCTCTCTCGCCACAAGGGTTGCGCGGGTTCAAAACAGGAAGTAGCGCTGCGCCATCGGCAGCACTTCGGCTGGTTCGCACCACAGCAACACCTCATCGGCCTTGACCTGATAGGTCTGCGGATCGACATCGATGCTCGGCAAGTAGTCGTTGTGAATCAGGTCGGTCTTCTGCACATCGCGGCAGCCCTTGACCACGGCGATTCTCTTCTTCAGCCCGAGCTGTTCCGGCAACCCGGCCTCGGCGGCGGCCTGGCTGATGAAGGTGAGGCTGGTGGCGTGTCGTGAGCCGCCGTAGCTGGCGAACATCGGCCGGTAGTGCACTGGCTGCGGTGTCGGGATCGAGGCGTTGGCGTCGCCCATCAGGCTGGCGGCAATGGCCCCGCCCTTGAGGATCAGCGTCGGTTTGACGCCGAAGAACGCCGGGCGCCACAGCACCAGGTCGGCCCACTTGCCCACTTCGATGGAGCCCACTTCATGGCTGATGCCGTGGGTGATCGCCGGGTTGATGGTGTACTTGGCGATGTAGCGTTTGATGCGGAAGTTGTCGTTGCCTTCGCCGTCACCGGGCAAGGCGCCGCGTTGCTTTTTCATCTTGTCGGCGGTCTGCCAGGTGCGGGTGATGACTTCGCCGACACGGCCCATGGCCTGGCTGTCGGAGCTGATCATCGAGAACGCGCCCAGGTCATGAAGAATGTCTTCGGCGGCGATGGTCTCGCGGCGGATGCGGCTCTCGGCGAAGGCCACGTCTTCGGCAATGCTCGGGTCAAGGTGATGGCAGACCATCAGCATGTCGAGGTGTTCGTCGATGGTGTTGCGGGTGAACGGCCGGGTCGGGTTGGTGGAGCTGGGCAACACGTTGGGGAAACCGCAGGCCTTGATGATGTCCGGCGCATGTCCGCCACCGGCGCCTTCGGTGTGGTAGGTATGGATGGTGCGGCCCTTGAAGGCGGCGAGGGTGGTTTCGACGAAACCGGATTCGTTGAGGGTGTCGGTGTGGATCGCCACCTGCACGTCGTACTGGTCGGCCACGCTCAGGCAGTTATCGATAGCCGCCGGGGTGGTGCCCCAGTCTTCGTGCAGCTTCAGGCCGATGGCGCCGGCCTTGACCTGTTCGATCAACGGCTCCGGCAGGCTGGCGTTGCCCTTGCCGGTGAAGCCGATGTTCATCGGGAAGGCGTCGGCGGCCTGGAGCATGCGCGCCAGGTGCCACGGCCCGGAGGTGCACGTGGTGGCGTTGGTCCCGGTGGCCGGGCCGGTGCCGCCGCCGATCATGGTGGTGACGCCGCTCATCAGCGCCTCTTCGATCTGCTGCGGGCAGATGAAGTGAATGTGGGTGTCGATGCCGCCAGCCGTGAGGATCATGCCTTCGCCGGCGATCACCTCGGTGCTGGCGCCGATGGCGATGGTCACGTCGGGCTGGATGTCCGGGTTGCCGGCCTTGCCGATGGCCGCGATGCGCCCGTCCTTGAGGCCGACATCGGCCTTGACGATGCCCCAGTGGTCGATGATCAGCGCGTTGGTGATCAAGGTATCGACGACCTCGGCGGCCAGCAACTGGCTCTGGCCCATGCCGTCGCGAATCACCTTGCCGCCGCCGAATTTCACTTCTTCGCCGTAGGTGGTGAAGTCCTTTTCCACTTCGATCCACAACTCGGTGTCGGCCAGGCGGACCTTGTCGCCGACGGTGGGGCCGAACATGTCGGCGTAGGCTTGTCTCGAAATCTTCATGTGCTTGCCTTGGAATTCAATTGAATGTGGAAACCGTTCGCTTCGCTCACTCATCGCGAGCAGGCTCGCTCCCACAGTTGATCGCATTCCCCTGTGGGAGCGAGCCTGCTCGCGATGGGGCCGGTGCTGGCACCCTATGACTTAAAGGTCGCCCATGACGCGCCCGGCAAACCCGAACACCCGCCGATGCCCGGCCAGGTCCACCAGTTCCACCTCGCGGCTCTGGCCCGGTTCGAAGCGCACCGCCGTGCCGGCCGGGATGTTCAGGCGCATGCCACGGCTGGCGGCGCGGTCGAAGGTCAGGGCGTCGTTGGTTTCGAAAAAGTGATAGTGCGAACCGACCTGGATGGGCCGGTCACCGCTGTTGGCGACGTTCAGCGTGAGCGTGCGGCGGCCGACGTTGAGTTCGATGTCGCCGGGTTGGACCTGGTATTGGCCTGGAATCATTGCGGTTGCCCCAAAAGCTTGTAGTAGATGGCGGTCGGGGTGTAAGTCCCGTCCGGGCTCTGGCAGTAGTCGGGCAGTTCACCGACGCGGGTATAGCCCATGGCGCGGTAGAATGCCTCGGCCTCGGAACCGGCCTCGGTGTCGAGGTACAACAGGCCACGTTTGTGTTGGCGGGCGCCGAGTTCCAGGGCGCTCATCAATTGCTGGCCCAGGCCCCGACGGCGAGCCTCGCCGCGCACGAGCAGCTTCTGTACCTCGGCGCGGTTGAGGCCGTTGGGTTTCTGGCACAAGGCGAGTTGGACACTGGCTTGTACCTGTTCATCCTTGACCACCACCCACAGCAACAGGTGGCCTTGGTTGAGGCTGGCCTGGACCTCGTCGAAATAGGCGCGGGCCTGGACGGCATCGAGATCGGCCATGAACCCCACGCTGGCGCCGTACCCGACGGCGTCGAGCAACAGATCGATCAGGCCCTGGCGATAATGCGCAAAGCTCTCGGCGTGGACTCGACGCAACTGGGCGGGGTTCATTGGCTTTTCACTCCTTATCGACGGCAGGCGGTAGCGCCCCGGGATTGAGGTTCAATTGCATGAAGGTCAGGTCCAGCCAGCGACCGAACTTGGTTCCCACTTCGGGCATTTGCCCGGTGATCACGAAACCGGCCCGCTCGTGCAGGCGAATCGAGGCCGCGTTACCGCTTTCGATGGCGGCGACCATGACATGTTTATCGCAGGCCCTGGCACGCTCGATCAAAGCGCTCATCAATAGAGGGCCAAGGCCATTGCCGCGCTGGTCGCTACGCACGTACACCGAATGCTCCACGGTGTGGCGGAAGCCGTCGAACGGCCGCCAGTCGCCGAATGAAGCGTAGCCGAGCATGTTCTCCTCGGGGTCACTGACCACCAGTATCGGGTAGCCCTGGGCTTGCCGGGCGCTGAACCATGCCTGGCGGTTGCCCAGGTCCACGGGCTGTTCGTTCCAGATCGCCGTGGTGTTGAGGACGGCGTCGTTGTAGATGTCACGGATCGCCGGCAGGTCGGCGGGCTGGGCGTCACGAACGTGATAGGTCATGACACGGCCTCAGGCGATGGGCTGGTGGACGGTGACCAATTTGGTTCCGTCGGGAAAGGTCGCCTCGACCTGGATTTCCGGGATCATTTCCGGGATGCCTTCCATTACCTGTTCGCGGCTTAGCAGGGTGGTGCCGTAATGCATCAGCTCGGCCACGGTCTGGCCGTCACGGGCGCCTTCGAGCAGGGCTGCGGAAATGTAGGCCATGGCCTCAGGGTAATTGAGCTTCAAGCCACGAGCCAATCGCCGTTCGGCGACGAGGCCGGCGGTGAAGATCAGCAGCTTGTCTTTTTCGCGTGGGGTCAGGTCCATGTGCAATCCAATAAAGGCAGGTAAAAATTACAGATCCTTGAATACTGCCCCTGTGGGAGCGAGCCTGCTCGCGATAGCGGTGTGTCAGTCAACATTTATGGTGAATGTTCCATTGCTATCGCGAGCAGGCTCGCTCCCACAGGACCAGCGGATTCAGGTGCTCCAGATTCTGGGAGGTACCGCCTCTCGACCGAGCATTGCCGGGCGCAGAAGCCTCCACAATTCAATCAACCATCCCCGCGCCAGCAGCGCCTCGCTCGCCAGGCAGCGGGCCACGACCAGCCCGGGCAACTGCGTCAAATCCCCACGCACGTCATGGCCCAGGGATCGGCATTGTTCCAGCCGCTCGCTGTCGATTTCGCCGGTCACCAACAACGTGGCGAACACCGGGTCGCCGCCCAGGCCGATGGGCGAGTCCAACAACCCATCACCGCCCACAATGCGCTGGCGCTCATGCCACAGCAACTGGCCGTCGCGGCGAATGTCCAGCCGCGACTGGAAATGCCCCAGGTCGAACCGCTCGCCGCTGGCCGGTCGGCCGAGGGCAACCATGTCCCAGTAGAACAGCCGCCCATCGCCCTGCAGGTCGATGCTCGTGCTCAGTTCGGCCTGGGCCGCGCTGAAGACGATGGTTTCCTGGGGCAGCCATTCCAGGGTTGCGCCGGGGGCGACGCTGAGGCTCAGTTGTTGATACGCCGGGCCGGCGGCGCGATACCACTTGGCCGCGCCGGGGCTGGTCAGTTGCGCCCAGGCGCCAGGGCCGACGTGGGCCGAGATGTCCAGGCGGTCACCGCCGGCAATCCCGCCAGGCGGGTGGACGATGATGTGCTGGCACACCTCGGGGCCTTCGGCGTACAGGTGCTTCTGCACCCGCAGCGGGCCTTTGTGCCGCCGCTGGACCGGGCGCGTGCAATCGCCAAAGCGGGCGTAACCCAGATCCAGCTCGGCATGCCAACTGGGGGTGAACACCGCAGAAGGGGCCAGTAATGAGACAGGTAGATTCATGATTTCTGATTATCGTCAGGACGCTACAGACTAGATCGTAACCAGCCCGCGCACACCCTCGGCTTCCATATTTTCTCCGCGCCCCTGCTGCACGATCTCGCCCCGGGACATCACCAGGTACTGATCGGCCAGTTCGGCGGCGAAGTCGTAGAACTGCTCCACCAGCAAAATCGCCATGTCGCCCCGGGCCGCCAGTTTCTTGATCACCGCGCCGATCTCCTTGATCACCGAGGGCTGGATGCCCTCGGTGGGCTCGTCGAGAATCAGCAGGCGTGGACGGCTCGCCAGGGCCCGGCCAATGGCGAGCTGCTGTTGCTGGCCACCGGACAGGTCACCGCCACGGCGTTGTTTCATCTGCAACAGCACCGGAAACAGCTCGTAGATGAACGCCGGCACTTCCTTGGCCTCGGCACCGGGGAAGCGCGACAGGCCCATCAGCAGGTTTTCTTCCACTGTCAGCCGCCCGAAAATCTCCCGGCCTTGAGGCACGTAGGCGATGCCAGCGTGTACCCGTTGGTGTGGTTTGAACGCGGTGATGGCCTTGCCTTCCCAATTCACCGCGCCTTCCTTGGCCGGCAGCAGGCCCATCAGGCATTTGAGCAGGGTGGTCTTGCCCACGCCGTTGCGCCCCAGCAGGCATGTAACTTCGCCGACCTTCACGTCAAACGACAGGCCGCGCAGGATGTGGCTACCGCCGTAGTATTGGTGCAGCTTGTCGACTTGCAGCATGTTCCAGATTCTCCTCAAGTCCCTTGTGGGAACAATGGCTTTCTGTGGGAGCAAAGCTTGCTCGCGACAGCGGCACCTCGGTCCATCGGAAGGACCGCGTTATCGTTCATCGCGAGCAAGCTTTGCTCCCACAGGCCCGCTCCCACAGGGGGAATGTGTTTGCAGGGCTAGCGACCGAGGTACACCTCGATCACCCGCTCATTGTCCTGCACCTGTTCCAGCGAGCCTTCAGCCAGCACACTGCCCTGGTGCAACACGGTGACGTGGTCGGCAATCGCGCCGACGAAGCCCATGTCGTGTTCCACCACCATCAGCGAATGCTTGCCCGCCAAGGACTTGAACAGCTCGGCGGTGAACTCGGTTTCGGCGTCGGTCATGCCCGCTACCGGTTCGTCGAGCAGCAACAGTTGCGGGTCCTGCACCAGCAGCATGCCGATCTCCAGGAACTGCTTCTGCCCGTGGGACAACAACCCGGCAGCACGATTGACCGAGGTGGTAAGGCGAATGGTTTCCAGCACTTCGCTGATGCGCGTGTGTTGCTCGCCAGTGAGTTTGGCCCGCAGGCTGGCCCACACCGATTTGTCGGTCTTGAGCGCCAGCTCCAGGTTTTCGAACACGCTCAAGGCTTCGAACACCGTGGGCTTCTGAAACTTGCGACCGATACCGGCCTGGGCGATCTGTACCTCGCTCATGCTGGTCAAGTCCAGGGTTTCGCCGAACCAGGCCTTGCCATGGCTGGGTCGGGTCTTGCCGGTGATCACGTCCATCAGTGTGGTCTTGCCGGCACCGTTGGGGCCGATGATGCAGCGCAATTCGCCGACGCCGATGTACAGGTTCAGATCGTTCAAGGCCTTGAAGCCATCGAAGCTGACGCTGATGTCTTCCAGGGTCAGGATGGTGCCGTGACGGGTGTTCAGGCCAACGCCCGCCGCCTGGCCGAGGCCGATGGCGTCGCGGCTGCTGCCGGCATCCTGGTTGGGTTCGGGCGGAAAAAAAGCGGGTTCGAGCATGAATTCGGCACTCGCTGTAATTCTCATTGTTCACCTCTTTTCTTCAGCAGGCCGATCACGCCCTTGGGCAAGTACAGCGTCACGACGATGAACAGCGCACCGAGGAAAAACAGCCAGTACTCAGGAAAGGCCACGGTGAACCAGCTCTTCATGCCATTGACCACGCCGGCGCCCAGCAGCGGTCCGATCAGCGTGCCGCGCCCGCCCAGGGCGACCCACACGGCCGCCTCGATGGAGTTGGTCGGCGACATTTCGCTGGGGTTGATGATGCCCACCTGCGGCACGTACAACGCGCCTGCCAGGCCGCACAAAACCGCACTCAACACCCAGACGAACAGCTTGAAGCCACGGGGATCGTAGCCGCAGAACATCAGGCGGTTTTCCGCGTCGCGCAGGGCGGTCAGCACACGACCGAATTTACTGCGGGCCAGGCGCCAGCCGATGAACAGGCTCGCCACCAGCAACACTACCGTGGCGAGGAACAACACCGCCCGGGTGCCCGGTTCGGTGATGCCAAACCCCAGGATCGAGCGGAAGTTGGTGAAGCCGTTGTTGCCGCCAAACCCGGTTTCGTTGCGAAAAAACAGCAGCATTCCGGCGAAGGTCAGGGCCTGGGTCATGATCGAGAAATACACGCCCTTGATCCGCGAGCGGAAGGCGAAGAAACCGAACACCAGCGCCAGCAACCCCGGCGCCAGCACCACCAGGCACATGGCCCAGAGGAAGCTGTCGGTGCCGGCCCAGTACCAGGGCAATTCGGTCCACGACAAAAAGGTCATGAACGCCGGCAAGCCATCCCCGGCCGCCTGGCGCATCAGGTACATGCCCATGGCGTAGCCGCCCAGGGCGAAGAACAGGCCATGACCGAGGGAGAGCAGGCCGGCGTAGCCCCAGACCAGGTCCAGGGCGAGGGCGACGATGGCGTAGCAGAGAATCTTGCCCACCAGGGTCAGGGTATAGGCCGAGACGTGCAACGGATTGTCCGCCGCCAGCAACGACAGCAACGGCAGGCTCAGCAGCACTGCCAGGATCACCGCGCCGACGGCGAGGGTGACTTTGGGGCCGGCCTTTTGCGTGGCCGTGAGCATCAGGGGCTGGTTCATCAGTCGATTACCCGTCCTTTGAGCGCGAAGAGGCCTTGCGGACGCTTCTGGATGAACAGAATGATCAGCGCGAGGATCAGGATCTTGCCGAGCACGGCGCCGATCTGCGGTTCGAGAATCTTGTTGGCGATGCCCAGGCCGAACGCGGCGAACACACTACCGGCCAACTGGCCGACGCCGCCGAGCACCACCACCAGGAACGAGTCGATGATGTAGCTCTGGCCCAGGTCGGGGCCGACGTTGCCGATCTGGCTCAGGGCCACGCCCCCGAGCCCGGCGATGCCCGAGCCGAGGCCGAAGGCGAGCATGTCCACGCGACCGGTGGGCACGCCACAGCAGGCAGCCATGTTACGGTTCTGGGTGACGGCGCGGACGTTCAGGCCCAGGCGCGTCTTGTTCAGCAACAGCCAGGTCAGCGCCACTACGAACAGGGCGAAGGCGATGATCACGATGCGGTTGTATGGCAGCACCAGGTTGGGCAACACCTGGATCCCGCCCGACAGCCAGGCCGGGTTGGCGACTTCGACGTTCTGCGCGCCGAACACCAGGCGCACCAGTTGGATCAGCATCAGGCTGATGCCCCAGGTGGCGAGCAGGGTTTCCAGTGGGCGCCCGTAGAGGTGGCGAATTACTGTGCGCTCCAGGGCCATGCCGATGGCGGCGGTGATGAAAAACGCCACCGGCAGGGCGATCAGCGGGTAGAACTCGATGGCGTTCGGGGCGAAGCGCTGGAACAGCATCTGCACCACATACGTGGAATAGGCGCCGAGCATGAGCATTTCGCCGTGGGCCATGTTGATCACCCCCAGCAGGCCAAAGGTGATTGCCAGGCCGAGGGCGGCGAGCAGCAGGATCGAACCCAGGGACATGCCGCTGAAGGCCTGGCCCAACAACTCGCCCACCAGCAGTTTGCGCTTGACCTGGCTGAGGCTGGTTTCCGCAGCGGTGCGTACGCTGGCATCGGTTTCGACGCCGGGTTCGAGCAAACCTTCGAGGCGGGTGCGGGCCAGCGGATCGCCGGTTTCTCCCAGCAACCGCACGGCAGCCAGGCGCACGCTCGGATTGGCGTCCACCAGTTGCAGGTTCGCCAGGGCCAGGCTCAGGGCGGCGTGTACGTCTTCGTCCTGCTCGCCGGCCAGTTGCCGATCGAGAAAGGCCAGTTGCGCCGGACGGGCGCTTTTTTGCAATTGCTGCGCGGCGCCCAGGCGTACGCGAGCATCGACAGCGAGCAGTTGATGGCTGGCCAGGGCGGTTTCGATCAGCCCGCGCAAGCGGTTGTTCAGGCGCAGGGTCTTGGGCTGGCCATCGACGGTCAACTGGCCTTGCTGCAAGGCATTGATCAGTTCGACACGCTCCGGCTCGGGCTGCGCGGCCCAGGTTTCCAGGAGCTTAGCCTGCTGGGTCGGGTTGGCAGCGACGAAGTCTTCGGCGTCGCCGGCGTGGGCCCCCAGTGGCAACAGCAGCACCAGGGCGAGGATGAGGCGGTAAAGGGCGGTGGGCATATGCTAGGCCTTGCGCGAACTTCTTTCTGTGGGAGCGAGCCTGCTCGCGATAGCGGTGTGTCAGTCACATCTTTTCTGGCTGACCCACCGCTATCGCGAGCAGGCTCGCTCCCACAAGGGTTGTGTGTCGGTTCCGGGATCCGGGACCGACACCCATGGGCTCAGTTGCTCTTCACTGCATAGTCAGGCTTCTTGTCGTTGCCGGCGATGAAGGGGCTCCACGGTTGGGCGCGGATCGGGCCTTCGGTCTGCCAGACCACGTTGAACTGACCGTCGGCCTGGATCTCGCCGATCATCACCGGCTTGTGCAGGTGGTGGTTGGTCTTGTCCATGGTCAGGGTGTAGCCCGACGGTGCGGCGAAGGTCTGGCCGGCCAGGGCTTCGCGGACTTTGTCGACGTCGGTGGACTTGGCTTTTTCCACCGCTTGCGCCCACATGTGGATGCCGACATAAGTGGCTTCCATCGGGTCGTTGGTCACCGCTTTATCGGCGCCTGGGAGGTTCTTGGCCTTGGCGTAGGCTTTCCAGGAGTCGACGAATTTCTTGTTTGCCGGGTTATCCACGGACTCGAAGTAGTTCCATGCCGCCAGGTTGCCCACCAGCGGTTTGGTATCGATGCCGCGCAGTTCCTCTTCGCCCACCGAGAAGGCCACGACCGGTACGTCGGTGGCCTTCAGGCCCTGGTTCGCCAGTTCTTTATAGAAGGGCACGTTGGAGTCGCCGTTGACCGTGGAAATGACCGCAGTCTTGCCGCCGGCCGAGAACTTCTTGATGTTGGCCACGATGGTCTGGTAGTCGCTGTGGCCGAACGGGGTGTAGACCTCTTCGATGTCTTTGTCCGCCACACCTTTGGAGTGCAGGAACGAGCGCAGGATCTTGTTGGTGGTGCGCGGGTAGACGTAGTCGGTGCCCAGCAGGAAGTAGCGTTTGGCACTGCCGCCTTCTTCGCTCATCAGGTATTCCACCGCTGGAATCGCCTGCTGGTTCGGCGCGGCACCGGTGTAGAACACGTTTGGCGACATCTCTTCGCCTTCGTATTGCACCGGGTAGAACAGCAGGCCGTTGAGCTCTTCGAACACCGGCAACACCGACTTGCGCGACACCGACGTCCAGCAGCCGAACACCACCGCGACCTTGTCCTGGGTCAGTAACTGACGGCCCTTTTCCGCGAACAGCGGCCAGTTCGACGCCGGGTCCACGACCACCGCTTCGAGCTTCTTACCGTTCACACCACCCTTGGCGTTGATCTCGTCGATGGTCATCAGCGCCATGTCCTTGAGGGACGTCTCGGAGATCGCCATGGTGCCGGACAGCGAATGCAAGATGCCAACCTTGATGGTCTCGGCGGCCTGGACGGTCCAGGCCATGCCCATCGCGGCAATGCTTGCCGAGAGTGTAAAAGCCTTGATCAAGCTACGACGCTTCATTGTGCGATCTCCGTGGACTTATGAGTTTTTTTTGAGGGCAGATGCAAACGCTGAAGGTGCTTTTGCAAGGGGTGTGCCCGGTCGGGGGAAGGCTTTGAAATGCGGGGTTGGCGGCGGGAGAGGAAAACGACAATGCACCATCAGTGACCGTATCACCGGCGCTGGTGCAATGTGGCGCTCTGCATTGGGGCGTGGATAAGGGTTAATTCAACGTGAGATTTTCGACCGCCCGACTATGCTGACTCTTCTGCCATTCTGAAGAGGGGAAATCCGTTTGAATGACGCTGGCGTTGCAAGCTTTTTTCTTCTCGATGAGACGGCGGTTTTTGACGTGTTGCCTGACGTTAAACTGGCCGAGCATCCGACATGGATGCATGTGGCGCACTTGAGAGAAGCAAGATATTCGCTGATTCTCATCGCTGGAGAGCACCTTCGAAGTAGTGAGCTGAAGGTGTTTCCTGATTCAACGTTACACATTCGTTTTTCGGCTGCTCTACCCAGCATCAGTTTGGATGGGCTCACATGCTCAGTTGCTTTTTTCGATGATAAAGCTCAAGCCGAATTTCAACTTGGAACTTTTCATTTTTGCGCAGGATATACACCGTCGGAATGGAGGACGGTGGATTTGGACTTGGCTTGGTTGGCAGGGATGCGTGGCCGTCTCTTGATAAAGTGCGGGCCTGGTGCGCAGAACGATCCTACGGCCGACTGGCTGGCGATAGCTGACTTGTGTGTCGCCAGGGAGGGACAGATGAAGGCGCTTCTGGCGAAAACCCATCATCAGATGCGCATGAAAAACGAGATAGCACACTTCAGTAGCGTCTACCGGAACGCGTTTTACTCAAACGTTCAGGAGCGACAGAGTGAAACTGCAATGGGCGTTGCTCGCACCGTTCGCCAATTAAACGGACTGGCTCAGGCGCAAGGGTTTGGTGCGCAGGCTGACATTGTCATTTCGGAGCCGTTTGAAGGAGAGGCCGCCTACTCTTATGCGACTCGTCTCCTGAGGGCGAACGTCCCGCAAACTCCGCCTGATTTTCAAGCGAGGCTACGCCAAAAAGTCACGGACCACGGGGCAATAAAGGTCTTGTCAATCTGCAGTGGCGCCGCGCGGATAGAGGCGGGTTTGTCAGCGGCTATTCCCGAAGGCGTCGAATGGTCACTGCTGGATATCAATGAGGACCTGCTCCAAATCGCGGCAAAGCAGTTTCCGCCAGGGATCAGCCTCGATTTGATCGTGGCGGATGCGAATAACCTGGTGCCTACCGGTGAACAGTGGGATGTCATTATTTGTGTTTCGGCATTGCATCATTTGGTGGAGCTGGAAAAGGTAATGCTCTTTATCTCCCGTAGTTTGAAAAATGATGGGGAGTTCTGGAGTGTGGGGGAGGCCGTGGGACGTAATGGCAATCGTTTGTGGCCCGACGCAATAATGGCTGCTGACGCAGCATTCTCTTCCTTGCCAGCGCGCTACCGATTAAATGCCGACACTCAGGTTGTCGATGCTGTCATTCCAGACAAGGACCATTCGATTGGGTGTTTTGAGGGGATTCGAAGCGAGGAAATTACCGCGCTCCTTGAGCGTTGGCTACAACCGGTAGATGTTTACCGCACCAACTGCTTCCTCTGGCGAATGGTTAATCTTGCCTACAGTGGAAATTTTCATCTTGAAGACGCTGAAGACCAGGAATTGGTCATTGATATGGTTCGAGCGGAGCTTGAGCATTTTCGTAATGGAGGCCTTGGGACCGAGCTATTCGGCGTGTACAAAAAGAAGCATCTTTTCAGCGACGGCGCATCAGGCCGATGAAGAATAGCCCGCCAATGGCTGCGGTAGCGACTCCAATCGGCAAGTCTTCTGGGGCGATCAACGTCCGCGCCGCCACGTCCACCCACACCAGGAACAGGCTGCCTAACAGCACGCAGGCCGGCAGCAACCGGCGATGTTCGGCACCGACCAAACGCCGGGCAATGTGCGGCACCATCAGCCCGACAAAACCAATCGAGCCGCTGATGGACACCAGCACCCCGGTCATCAGCGACGCGATCAAGAAGATCCACAGCCGTACCCGCGCCGCGTTCAAACCCAAAGTCACGGCGGTCTGTTCACCCGCCATCAACGCGTTCAGCGGCCGGGCCATGCCCAGCAGTAACACCAGCCCCAGCGATACACTGGCCGCCGGCACTGCCAGCAGCTCCCAGCGTGCCAGGCCCAGGCCACCGAGCATCCAGAACATCACTGCGGAGCTGGCGCGGTGATCTCCCAGGAACAGCAGTAGATTGGCCGCCGCCATCATCACGAAGGACACTGCCACGCCGCACAGCAACAACCGGTCACTCTCCAGGCGGCCCTGGCGGGCAGCGATGGCGAGCACCAGCAGCATGCTCAGCAGTGCGCCAATGAACGCAGCGAGGGGCAGGGTCAGCAGGCCGATGATTTCGCCGATATGCAGCACCACGATGACCGCGCCCAAGGTCGCACCGGACGTCACGCCCAGCAGGTGTGGATCGGCCAGTGGATTGCGCGTGACCGCTTGCAGCACCGCGCCGATCAATGCCAACCCAGCGCCCACCAGGGTACCGAGCAGCAGGCGCGGCACGCGGATCAGCCAGACAATATGTTCCTGCCCCGGCGTCCAATGCACCTCGCCCAAGCCGAAAGCCTTGTTCAGCAAGATGTCCCAGACCACCGCCACCGGCACCCGCGCCGGACCGAAGCCCAGGGATACCACGCACGACACCAGCATCAGCGCGCCGAGGAGCACCAACAGGGCGCCATAACGACGACCGTTCATTGGCGGTGAAACCCCCGCGCCAGGGTTTGCACCGCCAGCACGTTATCGATTCCCGGCGTGGCCTGCACGTAAGGAATGACGATGAAGCGCCGCTGCTTGATCGCCTCCACCGATTGCAGGGCCGGGTTGTTCAGCAGGAACTGCTGCTTCTGCTCGGCGCTGACTTCGCCGTAGTCGACGATCACAATGACCTGCGGGTTGCGCTCGACCACGTTCTCCCAGTTCACCCGGGTCCAACTGCTTTCCACGTCATCGAGAATGTTGCGTCCACCGGCGGCATCGATCAGGGCCTGGGGCATGCCCAGGCGGCCGGAGGTCATGGCGCGGTCTTCGCCGCTGTCATACAGGAACACCCGGGGCTGGTCGGTAGGCAGGTGCTTGCGCACTTCGGCCACCTGAGCCTGCATCGTGGCGATCAGTTCGTTGGCGCGATCCTGGACGTCGAAGATTTTTCCGAGGCTGCGCAGATCGTTGTAGGTGTCTTCCAGCGAGGCTGCCGGGCGTTTCATCACGAACGCGCAGGACTCGGTCAGCTCGTAGACGTTGATGCCCAGCGGTTGCAGGGATTGCGGCGTCAGGTCGCCGCCCACTCGCATGCCGTAGTCCCACCCGGCGAAGAAGAAGTCGACGTTGGCACTGAGTAGGGTTTCCACCGACGGGTACTTGGCCGCCAGTTCCGGCAGGCCATCGAGGATCTTCGCCATCTCGGGCGTCACCGACTTCCAGCCACTGATGCCGCTGTAGCCGACCATGCGTGGCTTGAGGCCCAGGGCGAGCATCATCTGGGTCATGTTGATGTCATGGCTGACGGCATGTCGGGGGGCTTCGTTGAACACCACCTGGCGGTTGCAGCTCTGGATCGTCAGCGGGTAGCGGGTGGCCTCGGCCAGGGCGTGGGCACTGCCCAGCAGCAGGGCGAGCGACAGCAGGGAACGCAAGGTCATGGTTGGGTTATCCAGGTGATTCGTGGGTAGCCGGACAGCGGGTGCTCATCCACCAGGGCGTCGACGCCGAACACCTCACGCAGCAGCTCGGCGCTGAGGACATCCTTGGGCGTGCCGCTGGCGACGATGCGTCCGTGTTCGATCACGTACAGGCGGTCGCAGAAGGCGGCGGCCAGATTCAGGTCGTGGAGGCTGGCGAGGGTGCCGATGCCCAGGCCCTTGATCAGTTGCAGCAATTGCAATTGATAGTGGGGGTCGAGGTGATTGGTCGGTTCATCGAGGATCAACAATTGCGGCTGCTGGGCCAGGGCGCGGGCGAGGATCACCCGTTGCTTTTCACCGCCCGAGAGGGTGGCGAATGCATGCTCGCCAAAACCTGCAAGCCCGGCCGATTCCAATGCCTGGAGCACCAGCCGGCGGTCGTCGTGATTGTCGCCGTCGAACAGGCCTTTGTGGGGTGTGCGGCCCATGGCGACCACCTCCTCCACCGTCAGGCCGAAGGCATCGGGAAACTCTTGCAGCACCACGGCGATGCGTTGGGCGCACCAGCGCGAAGACTGTTTCCAGACGTTGTGATGCTCGAGCTTGACCTCGCCCTGTTCCGGCCGGCTGAAACGGTAGGCACAGCGCAACAGGCTGGTCTTGCCGCTGCCGTTGGGCCCGATCAATCCGACGAACTCCCCGGCCGCCACCTGCAACGTCACGTCACGCAGCTGGAACTGGTGATGGCAGTGGCCGTGGCCCAGGGGCGTCCAGCCGAGGTGGGAGAGGGTTAGCGAGGTCATGCATCTACTCAAATTATTGGATCGACACACAGCCTCTTGTGGGAGCGAGCCTGCTCGCGATAGCGGTAGGTCAGTCACATCTCTGTTGGCTGATCCACCGCTATCGCGAGCAGGCTCGCTCCCACCATTCGGACTGTGGTTGCAGCTTGATAGCGGGCGCGATTGTAGAGGTTTCGCGCCGCCTTCCGTTAATGCACCGTCTTCAGCTTGAAGATGAAGCGATCTCAGGCTGGCGATTGAGCCGGCTGACGAGCCGGTCCAGCAACCACACCACCACCAGCGAAGCCCCCACCAGCGGGAACACCAGCGCCAGGGCCAGCATGATGAACACCCCGGTCTTCCAGGTCGGCAGATCGTGACGCAGCGGCGGCACGCCGAACTTGCCCTGGGGCCGGCGCTTCCACCAGATCACCACGCCACTCACGGCGCTGAGCAGGATCATCAGGCAAATCAGCAGCACCATGATCTGGTTCAGCGGGCCGAACATCTTGCCTTCATGGAGCATCACGCCGGTTTCGGTGGCGCGGGCGACGACGCTGTAATGCGCCCAGCGCACGTCGGCCAGGACCTTGCCGGTGTATTGGTCCACGTGCAGGGTGGCGTCGTTGCGCGGATCGTCGGCGAACACGGCGATGGTGAATACGCCGGTGGAGGTGGTCGGCAAGGTGATGCTGTAGCCGGGCTCGACCTGGCGCTCGGTGGCGATGTTCTGCACCGCTTGCAGGCTGACGGTCGGGGCGGCGGGGCCTTCGTGCATGCCGCCGTGGCCCATGTGCTCGGCATGGTCGCCGGACATCGGCATCGGCGTATTTTCCACCGCCCACGGCACGGTCTGGCGGTGGGCGTTGTTGAGGCTGCCGGCCTCGACGTCGGACTTGGGCACGTCGTTCCACATCACCGCCGGAAAGCGGTTCCAGAGGTTGGCGTATTGCTTGCCCCAGAAGCCGGTCCAGGTCATGCCGCTGAGCAGCATCACCAACAGCAACGCCGCGCCCCAGAAGCCGACGACGACATGCAAGTCGCGCCAGAACAGCCGACCGCGTGCGCTCCAGCGTGGCCACAGCACCCCGGCCGACGATTGCCCGCGCGGCCACCACAGGTACAGCCCCGACACCACCAGCACCACGCCCCAACCGGCGGCCATTTCCACCAGGCGG
Organism: Pseudomonas sp. St290; assembly: GCF_018325805.1. Classification (NCBI taxonomy): domain Bacteria; kingdom Pseudomonadati; phylum Pseudomonadota; class Gammaproteobacteria; order Pseudomonadales; family Pseudomonadaceae; genus Pseudomonas; species Pseudomonas sp. St290. The sequence continues at coordinate 788,605 of NZ_AP014703.1, forward strand.
TCACCGACCGTGCCGATCAGCAGCTCGCCGTGGATGGCCCGGGCCATGGCTTGCAGGTTGTTCTTCGCATCCTGCTCGCCGAGGACATCGCCGTGGTACGGGTCGATGAACACGTTCAGTTCCCGGCCCTTGTCGATCACCACGAATTGCGCGCTGCGCTCGGCGTTGATCGGCGGCAGATACTGTTTGATCTGGCCTTCGGGATAGGCCTGGCGGACCTGCTTGAGCAAGTCGTCCGCCGCCAGGGTGTGATGGCCGGCGGGCACATTCAGCAGGCTGCCGTACATCAGTGGGTCGAGTTGCGGCTTGAACAGGTAAATGATCCCGGTCAGGGCCAGCATCACCATGAACGGTGCCACGAACAGCCCGGCATAGAAGTGCCAGCGCCAGGCCAGGTTGTAGAAATTGGGTTTCGGTTGGCTCATTAGAAAGCGCTCCGCAGGGCAAATTGGGTTGAACGATGGAACCCTTTGTGGGAGCGAGCCTGCTCGCGATAACGGCGGTACATTCAGCACCAATGTGTCTGATAGATCGCATCGCGAGCAGGCTCGCTCCCACAGGTTTTATGTTTGCTTCGGGCAAGTGTTTAGAAACTCATATCCACCTTGGTCCAGAGCGTGCGCCCCGGTTCATTGATGGCTTGCGGGTCGCTCGCCGGGTAGCCGAACCCGGCGTTACCGGCCAGGTTCAGGTGCTCGGCGTAGGCTTTGCCGAACAGGTTGTCGACGCCGCTGCTGACCTTCCAGTGTTTATTGATGCGGTAGGCGCCGTTCAATGAGAACACGCCGAAGCCTGAGCTTTTGCCGTAGTCCTTGCCGACCACGTTGCCCTTGTTCTCATCGACCCGGTGCTGCGCCGCCACCACCCGCCACAAGGCCCCGGCGCTCCAGCGGTCTTCGCTGTAGGTCAGGCCCAGGCGTGCGTCCAGCGGCGGCATTTGCGCCAGGGCGCTGCCGTCGCTGCTGTTCTTGCCCCAGGCGTAGGCCAGGGTGGCGTCGGCTTTCCAGCGCTCGGTCAGCTTGTAGGCTGCGCCCAGCTCACCGCCCATGATCCGCGCATCGATGTTCTCGGCCCGGGAAGTGGTACCCATCATCCCTGGGGTGTAGTCGAACAGAATGTAGTCGCGTACCTGCCCGACGTAACCCGATGCCCAGGCTTCGAGGGTTTCGGTCTTGTATTGCAGGCCGAAGTCGAGCTGGGTGGTTTTCTCCGGCTTGATCGCGTCGAAGGCATTCAACGAACCGCTGGGGCCGGCGTTCGCCGAGAACAGCTCCCAGTAGTCGGGGAAGCGTTGCGCGTGACCCACGCCTGCGTAGAGGGTGGTGGGGCTGTCGTCCAGATCGTGTTCGTAGCGCACGAAGCCGCTGGGCAGGGTGTCGGCACGGGTCTCGTCGGCGGTGGGGTTGGGCCGGGCCGACATGCCGGAACCGATGCTCTGGCGGTAATCCTTGGCCGAGGCCCGGTCGAGGCGGGCGCCGGTGATGACTCTGTCGCGGTCGGCGGCGTACCAGGTCAGCTCGCTGAACACGCCGTAATTGTGGAAGTCGGCGTCCTTGGTGTAGGGCAGGTCCTTATAGGTGTCCACGCCCATGCTGCTGCGTTGGCGATGCTCGTTGGTCTGGGCGTCCAGGCCGCTGATCAATTGCACATCGGCCCAGTGCCAGGTGGCCTTGATACGTGCGCCGAGGGTGCGGCGGTCGACGTTGGAGGCCATGGGCCCGGCCATCATCCCGGTGCCGGAGGGTGTGCGCAGCGTGTAGTTGTCCATCACATGGTCGGCGTAGTTGTAGTAGACCTGCGCCTCGACCTTATCCAGCACGTCACCGATGTTCGAGCGCTCGAAACGCAGCCCGAGGCTTTCGCGCTTGAACTGCGAGCCGTCCATGCCACGCCCGGCGTAGCGTGCTTCGCCGTCGCCCTTGCCGGCCGTCAGCTCCAGCAGAGTGTCGGCATCCGGGGTCCAGCCGAGGGTGACGTCGCCGTTCCACTTGTCATAGCGCGACGGCACGGTGTCGTTGTTGCCGTCGCGGTAGTCGTCCGAATGGGCGGTGTTGCCAATTACCCGCACATAACCCAGCGGTCCACCGGCGGCGGCATCCACCACTTTGTCGAAACGGCCGTTGGAGCCGGCCAGCACGCTGGCGTTGACCCGCGTGCCGAGCTCGCCGAACTGTTCCGGCTCGCGGTCGAACAGGATGGTCCCCGCCGATGAGCCGGGGCCCCAGAGCACGGTTTGCGGGCCCTTGATCACGGTGAGCTTGTCGTAGGTTTCCGGCGAGATGTAGGAGGTCGGCGCGTCCATCCGGCCTGGGCAGGCGCCCAACAGCATGCTGCCATTGGTGAGGATGTTCAGCCGCGAGCCGAACATGCCGCGCAGCACCGGGTCGCCATTGGTGCCACCGTTGCGCACCAGGGCGAAGCCGGGAATGGTCTTGAGGTAGTCGCCGCCATCACTGGCCGGTACCGGTTGGCGCGGATCCTTGGGGTTGGTGACGACGGTCAGGGGCGAACTGGGGGCGATGGCGGTGATGACTGTCGGGCTCAGTTCTTCGACCTGAGCCTCGTGATGCTCGTGCTCATCGGCAAGTACGTAGGGCGTGAGCAGCAGGCCGCACAGTGCGGCGACCGAATGACGTAAACGAACCCGTGGCTCGTTCGGGGGGCAGCGAACCTGGGCAGTGCCCAAAGCGGTGCCAGCAGAAAACCTGGACATGATAATTCCATCGAACAGACGTAGACGACACGGTCGGGCAGCCTGGGGCTGTCTTGTGCGACCGGGATGAGGTAAGTGTCGGGCTTACGCGTCGAGGGGCGGTGCGCGGGTGCGGGCACCTGGGAAGAACGCTTGCCGGGCATGGCCCAGGCGTGGGGAAGGGCTGGTGTAGGTGTTGGCGTGAGGTGTGCCGAAGACGGCGAAGGTGTGGCCGCCCGGTAATGCGGGACAGTTGAACAGCAGGCTGCAATAGCCGCACTTTTCCCACAGTGCGTGATGCTCGCTCTTGGGCTGGCAGTGTTCGGTCGCTGGTGCGGCATGCTCGGCGTGGGCTCCTGCCGACATGTCCATCTCCATGCTCATGCCTATAGACACAGGCATGGACGAAGACATGCGCTGATCCATCGGCATCGACTGAGAAATCAGTGGACCGATAAAGATCATCAGCATGGCGAACAGGCTGAGCCAGCTGCCGCGTGTCAGGCTCATGGGCTGACGGCGGGGCATGGCGGACCTGTTGCGAGGAAGAGCCACGGGCAAATGCGCTTAGTGCATGTGCATCTGGTTTTTTTCGCCGCCGGGGGCTTTTTTCTGCACCGCGACGTCGACCGTGACATCCCCCGCTTTTTCGAAATGCAGGGTCATGGCAAAGCGTTTGCCATCGCTGAGCAGGCTGCGATCGTTCAGGTCCAGCAGCATCACGTGATACGCCATCGGCGCGAAAGTGACGGTGGCACCGGGGGCGATATCCACGACGGGCACCGGTTGCATTTTCATCAGGTCGTTTTGCATCACGTGTTCGTGGAGCTCGGCCTTGCCGGCAATCGGCGAATCGACGCTGAGCAGTTTGTCGGCGGTGGTGCCCTTGTTGTGAATCACGAAATACGCGGCCACGGTCGGCGCGTTGGGCGGCAATTCCTGGGACCACGGATGGGCGATTTCAAGCTCGCCCACCTTGTACTGGTGAGCTTGGGCGAAGCCGACAGGAAGCAGCAGGGCAGCCAACAGGATGAGTCTGTTCAACATGGGTGATTCTCCAGAACGATTCAAGGCGCAGGGTTATGCGGAAGGAATCAGACCAGAGGCGAGGCGCGGGGGTTGAGGCTCGGCCATTGCTGGCGCGGTGTGGGACTGTCGAGTTTCGAATGGGCGATTCTGCGATGCGCCAGCTGTGCATCCAGATACAACTGTGGGGCCTGCCCGGTAAGCGCCACCGATGGCGCCGAACCTGAGCAGCACCAGCAATGCTGCATTGTCGAATGATTGTCCTTTTGCGGCGTGCCCTGCTCGAATTTGCCCAGGGAAATCGCCACCATTTTCATGCCGCTGGAGGAGCAGAAACTGCCCCACAGCACTTGTTCGGTCGGTGCACTCGCCATCGCGCCACCGCTGCCGGAAAGGGGCATGGCAAGCATGTTGAACAGCACTGCGAAGCAGGCGATCCAGGCAAATGCAAGCCGTTGTCGGGACATGGGGCAATCCGCTCGGTTGGGCGATCAGGTGGCGGTATTTAGCCTGATCGGGGTTGAGAAGTAAAAAGGCCACGTGCGGTGTAGGGTCGCAGGGCTAGGGTTTAACAGTAGCAACAGATCTTCAAGTAAGTGCTCTCGTGGCGAGGGAGAACGTTTTGTTAAATGGTTGTAGCATGTAACCTCAAGCCCAAAACTTTCATGACTTTCATGATAGTTGTGAACTCTGGATTACCCGCACTTCCCAGTGCTTTGTAAAGACTCTCTCGCCCCAGGCCCGCATCACGGGCAATTTGCGTCATGCCTTTTGCCCTGGCGATATCGTTAAGAGCTGCTCGAACCAGTACGCCGTCACCCGCATCTTCTTCAAAACAGGCATCCAGATATGCGGCCATTTCCTCAGGCGTCTTGAGGTAGGTGGCTGCATCGAAACGTGTGAATTCCTCGGTCATGATTCACTCCTCATTGCCCATGGTTTGCGCCATTTGAATAGCGCGTGTGATATCCCGTTTCTGAGTCGATTTGTCACCTCCCACAAGCAGTAAATAAAACACGGGCCCTCGACGGGAGAAGTACACTCTGTAGCCCGGACCCGAGTGAATACGCATCTCATATACTGCGCTGCCCACCGGTTCGCAATCACCAAAATTTCCATGCTCTGCAGATCGAAGCCTGGCGATGATGCGAGCCTTCCCAGAGATGTCCTTCAACCCGCTAAGCCAGCTTGAAAATACTCGGGAGTGTTCAAATTCGATCATTCGGATCGTATTCCTTGGGATACACATTGGCAAGCAGCACTTTCCTCGGCGCGAGACGGCTCGTTCATGCTTAATGGCAGTCAAGTGCTGCGGCGGGTATTAAGGATTGGAACTATAGAGTTGAACGTCTTGGACGAAACAGCCGGCTCCGTCTTGAAAGTTCGTCGGAAATGTCGCGTTGGCGTGCTGAATTCAGAACCCGTCAGGTACGAATAAAGCGTCCAGCACCTTATCGACCACTCCAAACTCCCGATCTACCCCCGGCAACACCGGCCGCTTCAACACCAACACCGGCACCCCCAGCTCCCGCGCCACCTCAAGCTTTGGTTCGGTGGCCGTACTCCCGCTGTTCTTACTGACCAGCACATCGATCTGCCGCCGCGCAAACAGCTCACGCTCATCCTCGATGTGAAACGGCCCCCGCGCCCCGATGACTTCACAGCGCTCATTCCCCGGGTAAACATCCAAGGCGCGCAGGGTCCAGAATTGCCCGGGCGGAATTTCGTGCAGGTGTTGCAATGGCTCACGACCGAGGGTGAACAGGGGCCGGTGGAACGGTTGCAGGGCCTGGATCAGGTCGGCCCAATCGGCCACTTCGCGCCAGTCGTCCCCGGCCTGGGGCTGCCAGGCCGGGCGGCGCAGGGCCCAGCAGGGGATGGCGCAGACGCTGGCTGCCTGGGCGGCGTTGTGGCTGATCTGGGCGGCGTAGGGGTGGGTCGCGTCCAGCAGCAGGTCGATGCCTTCGGCGCGGATGAATTGCGCCAGTCCTTCGGCACCGCCGTAGCCGCCGACGCGTACCTGGCAGGTCAGGTCGGTGGGGATGCGACCGATGCCGGCCAGGCTGTAGATGTGCTGGGGTCCGAGCGTGCGGGCGATGGCCAGGGCTTCGGTGACGCCACCGAGCAGCAGGATACGTTTCATTTAAAGACTCCGGCGTGGCCGACGATCCCGCCCTGGCGATCGATGGCGAAGACTTCGACCTGGACCTGGGTCGGCACCACACTGCGGGCGAAGGCCAGCGCATGCTCACACACCGCGTCGCCGAGGGCGATGCCGGCGGCGCTGGCCATTGCCAGGGCTTGCTGGCTGGTGTTGGCCTGGCGAATGCCTTGCTGCAACGCCTCATCGGCACCGATGGCGGCGGCCCATTCGGCCAGTTGTGGCAGGTCGATGCTGGAGTGACGGCTGTGCAGGTCCATGTGGCCGGCGGCGAGTTTGCTGATTTTGCCGAAGCCGCCGCAGAGGCTGAGTTTTTCCACGGGTACCTTGCGCACATGTTTGAGCACGGCGCCGACGAAGTCGCCCATTTCGATCAGGGCGATTTCCGGCAGGTTGTAGACCCGGCGCATGGTGTCTTCGCTGGCATTGCCGGTGCAGGCAGCGATGTGCAGGTAGCCGTTGGTTTTCGCCACGTCGATGCCCTGGTGGATCGAGGCAATGTAGGCCGCGCAGGAGAACGGCCGGACGATGCCACTGGTGCCGAGGATCGACAGGCCGCCGAGAATCCCCAGGCGTGGGTTCATGGTTTTCAGCGCCAGGGCTTCGCCGCCCTCGACATTGACCGTGACTTCGAAGCCGCCGGCGTAACCGCTTTCCTCGGCCAGACGGCCGAGGTGGTCGTTGATCATTTTGCGCGGCACCGGGTTGATCGCCGGCTCTCCGACGGCCAACACCAACCCCGGTCGCGTCACCGTGCCCACGCCGCGACCGGCGACGAAGCGCACGCCGGGCTCGGCGATCAAGCGCACCTGGGAAAACAGCAGGGCGCCGTGGGTCACGTCCGGGTCGTCGCCGGCGTCCTTGATCGTTCCGGCCTCGGCGCCTTGCTCGGTCAATCGGCAGAACTCCAGGCGCATCTGCACTTGCTTGCCCTTGGGCAGTACGATTTCCACGGCGTCGGCTTCGGTGCCGCGCAGCAGCAATCGAGCGGCCGCCAGGCTGGTGGCCGTGGCGCAACTGCCGGTGGTCAGGCCGCTGCGCAGGGGGGCGGGTTGTTCGGCGGTTTCGTCACGCATCGAGGGGTTTGACCAGGTCGAGCAAGGTGATCGGCAAGGCCTGGCGCCAGGTGTCGAATTCGCCCAATGGCTGGGCCTGGGCGATGTGGATGCGGGTCAGTTCGCCGCCGTGACGTTCGCGCCAGTGCATGAGGGTTGTTTCGCTTTGCAATGTCACGGCGTTGGCGACAAGCCGACCGCCGGGCTTGAGTTGGGCCCAGCAAGCGTCGAGCACGCCCGCGCGGGTGACGCCGCCGCCGATGAATACCGCGTCCGGGCGCTCCAGTCTTTCCAAAGCCTGCGGGGCTTTCCCGCGAATCAGTTGCAGGCCGGGCACGCCGAGGCTGTCGCGGTTGCGTTCGATCAAGGCTTGGCGGCCTTCGTCGGCCTCGATGGCCAGGGCTCGGCAACTGGGGTGGGTGCGCATCCATTCGATGCCGATGGAGCCGCTGCCGGCGCCGACATCCCAGAGCAGTTCGCCGGGCGTCGGGGCGAGGCGGGCCAGGGTGATGGCGCGCACGTCGCGTTTGGTCAACTGGCCGTCATGTTCGAACGCGGTGTCTGGCAAACCGGCCAGGCGTGACAGGCGCGGTGTCGACGGTTCGGCCCGGCATTCGATGGCGATCAGGTTCAGGTCGGCGACGCTCGGGTCGGACCACTGCGTCGCCGTGCTTTCGATCCGTCGTTCTGCCGCGCCGCCCAAGTGTTCCAGGACGGTCATGGGGCTGGGACCGAACCCGCGCTCGCGCAGCAATGTCGCCACGGCGGCGGGGCTGTGGCGATCATTGCTCAGCAGCAACAGCCTGACGCCTGTGGATAAATGCACATTGAGCGCTGCCAGGGGCCGTGCCACCAACGACAGCGTGACCACGTCCTGCAGTGGCCAACCCAGGCGCGCCGCGGCCAGCGAGCAGGATGAGGGCGCGGGGATGACCAGCATTTGCTCACTCGGCACCTGTTTCGCCAGGCTGGCGCCCACGCCGTAGAACATCGGATCGCCGCTGGCCAGCACGCACACCGGCTCACCCTTCCGAGCGAGCAGCGGTTCCAGGGAAAACGGGCTCGGCCACAGCTCCCGTTCGCCGCTGATACACAGTGGCAGCAGCGCCAGTTGCCGATCGCTACCGACAATGTGCGACGCCCGCAGCAAGGCATGGCGAGCCGTTCGGCCCAGGCCCTTGAAGCCGTCTTCACCGATGCCCACTACGGTCAGCCAGGGGGTCATCTCTGTTCCTCGAATGAATGGGGTTGATCGACAGGACGTTGCCGCCGCGAACCGGGCCGCCATCATACCGCGCCCCGGCGGATCAGGCGCCTGGCGCAACATCATTGTGGCTGCTAGACCGCTTTCGCGAGCAAGCCCGCTCCCACAGTGGATTTGTGGTGAACACAGGATTTGCGCACAACCTGACCAAACCTGTGGGAGCGGGCTTGCTCGCGAAGGCGGCGGTCCATCCGACATCACCTTTTCAGGCAGACCGCTATCGCGAGTAGGCTCGCTCCCACAGGGGATTTTGGGTGAACCACAGAGTTTGTGCACCACCAGACCAAAACTGTGGGAGCGAGCCTGCTCGCGATGGGGTCGGTCCATTCAGCATCAGCTTTTCAGACAGACCGCTATCGCGAGCAACAGACAACCTCATTGGAACAGGCCGCCCGTGTTCTTGAGCAATCTCACGTCAATCCGACCAGCAAGCTTTTCATGACCCCCGGCAAAGCAGGCATAATGGCGCTCCTTCGCCGTCATGGCGTGCCTCATTTCTCGGTCTGCCCTTGAACGAACGTCCATCCTCCAACGTCGTACGCCCCTCCGGTTGCCCGGGGTTGCTGCGTGTCGTCCAGGCGCTGGACGGCGGGATCTGCCGGATCAAGCTCGATGGCGGTTCCATTCAGGCCAGTCAGGCCGAAGCCGTGGCGTCGGTGGCCGAGCGGTTTGCCGGGGGCGTGATCGAGGCGACCAACCGGGCCAACCTGCAAATCCGTGGGATCGGCCTTGAGCACGGTGCGCTGATCGAGCCATTGCTGGCCGCCGGGCTTGGCCCTCGCAAACCGGCCGGCGATGACGTACGCAACCTGATGCTCAGCCCCTCGGCCGGGATCGACCGACAGATGCTGTTCGACACCCGCCCGTTGGCCGAGCAGACTCTCGTCACCCTGCAAACCCAGGAACGCTTCCATGAGTTGTCGGCCAAGTTCGCCGTGCAACTGGACGGTGGAGAAGCGTTGGCGATGCTCGAACATCACCACGACCTATGGCTGTCGGCCCTTGTTCGCGATGGCGAGCCTTGGCTGGCCTTCGGCTTGGCCGGCGTTCCGTTGGATAAACCGGCGGGCAGGGTGCCCCTGGCCCAGGGGCATGCGCTGGTGGTGGCGGTGCTGGAGTTGTTTCTCGAGCTGGCCCGCCCGGACCAGATCCGCATGCGCCACCTGCTGGCTGAAATCCCCATGAATGAGTTCATGGCCCGGTTGGCCCGTCGTGTGCCCCTGCAACCTTGTCTCGATTGGCAGCGGGACGTGTCCATCGACGGACTGCATATCGGTATCCATCCCCAGCACGATGACCGCGTCTACGTCGGTGCCGCTGCGCCCCTTGGTCGGCTCGACACCGCCATGCTGCGCGGTGCGGCGCAGTTGGCGCGGGAGAAGGGCGACGGCAGCCTGCGCTTCACCCCCTGGCAAAGCCTGTTGCTGCCCAATGTGCGCCGCGCGGATGCCGACGAAGTGCTGGCGGGGCTCGAGGGGTTGGGCCTGTTGTGCTCGGTCGAGCAGCCCCTGGCGCAACTCATCGCCTGCACCGGTTCCAGTGGCTGCGCCAAGGCCCTGGCCGACACCAAGGCCGACGCCCGCCAACTGGCCGAGCGGCTGCAAGGCCAGGGTCATGCCTTGAAGGCTCATCTATCGGGCTGCCCGCGCTCCTGCGCGGCGGCCCATGTCGCGCCGGCCACCTTGCTGGCCGTCGCTCCCGGTCGTTACGACCTGTATTTTCGCGATGCCACGCTGCCGGGTTTCGGCGCGTTGCAGGCACACAATCTGACTATTGAAGCGCTCGGCCACTGGCTCGACGCTCGCCCCCGGAGCCCCCTTGATGCTTGATTACATCCGCGACGGTCAGGAGATCTATCGCAACTCCTTCGCGATCATCCGCGCCGAAGCCAACCTGGCGCGCATTCCGGCCGACCTGGAGAAACTCGCGGTGCGAGTAATCCACGCCTGCGGCATGGTCGAGGCCATCGACGGCCTGCAGTTTTCCGAGGGCGCGGGCACGGCCGGGCGCCAGGCGTTGGCCGCCGGTGCGCCGATCCTGTGCGATGCACGGATGGTGTCCGAAGGCGTGACCCGCGCTCGGCTGCCGGCCAACAACCCGGTGATCTGCACCTTGCGCGACGAGCGCGTGCCGGCGTTGGCCGTGGAACTGGGCAACACCCGTTCGGCGGCAGCGCTGGAGTTGTGGCGTCCGCACCTGGAGGGCAGCGTCGTGGTCATCGGCAACGCGCCGACCGCGCTGTTCTACCTGTTGGAAATGCTCGATGCCGGCGCACCGAAACCGGCCTTGATCCTCGGTTTCCCGGTGGGCTTCGTCGGCGCCGCCGAGTCCAAGGCGATGCTGGCGGCCAACAGCCGTGGTGTGCCGTTCGTGATCATGCAAGGCCGCCTCGGCGGCAGTGCCATGGCCGCCGCCGCCGTCAACGCCCTCGCTACGGAGATCGAATGATGCAGCAGCCTGGACGTCTGATCGGCCTCGGCGTGGGCCCTGGTGATCCGGAACTGATTACCGTCAAGGCCCTGCGCCTGCTGCGCGAATCGCCCGTGGTGGCGTACTTCGTCGCCAAGGGCAAGAAGGGCAATGCCTTCGGCATCATCGAGGCGCATTTGCAGGACGCGCAGACGTTGCTGCCGCTGGTCTACCCGGTTACCACAGAAGCGCTGCCGGCGCCGCTGTCCTATGAACAGGTGATCGCCGATTTCTACGACACCGCCGCCGAGCAGTTGGCCGTGCACCTGGATGCCGGGCGCGACGTAGCGGTGATCTGCGAGGGCGATCCGTTCTTCTACGGCTCCTACATGTACCTGCACGATCGCCTGGCCGAGCGCTATGAGGCCCAGGTCATTCCCGGCGTGTGCTCGATGCTCGGCGGGGCCTCGGTGCTCGGTGCGCCGCTGGTCTATCGCAACCAGAGCCTGTCGGTGCTCTCCGGCGTCTTGCCCCATGACGAGCTCAAGCGACGCCTGGCCGATGCCGACGCGGCGGTGATCATGAAGCTGGGGCGCAATTTCCCCAAGGTTCGCCAAGTGCTTCAGGAGCTGGGCCTGGATGGGCGGGCGCTGTACGTCGAACGGGCGACCATGGCCAACCAGAAGATCGTGCCGTTGGATGAAGTCGAGCCGATGTCGTCGCCGTACTTCTCGCTGATCATCGTGCCGGGCGAACGGTGGCAGGGTTGATGGCCGCCAAGACGCCGGCCATCGTCATCCTCGGCCCCGGCAGCCTGGCAACCGCCCGACGGATTCAACAGCGCTACCCCGAGGCGTTGATCCACGGCCTGGCTGGGCGGGTCGAGGGGGTGGATCGTCAATACCTCGAGTTCGGCACCACGTTGCGCGAGCTCTATCAGCAAGACACGCCGATCATCGCCTTGTGCGCGGCGGGTATCGTCATCCGCACCCTGGCGCCGCTGCTGCTGGAAAAAGGCGTCGAGCCGCCGGTGCTGGCCGTGGCCGAGGATGGCAGCGCCGTGGTCCCGCTGTTGGGCGGCCTGGGCGGGGTCAATGTCATGGCCCGGGAAATCGCCGCAGCGCTGCAAGTCGCGCCGGCGATCACCACCAGCGGTGAACTGCGTTTTGGCACTTGCCTGCTCAATCCGCCGAGTGGCTATAGCCTCGGCGACCTGGAGCAAGGCAAGCGTTTCGTCTCCGATCTGCTGGCCGGTGAATCGGTGCGCATCGAAGGCGCCGCGCCATGGCTGGATCAGGCGCAGTTGCCCGAGGATGAACAGGCACGGCTGGCGATCCGTATCGACAGTGCTGCGGGTAAACCGGCGGCGGATGAACTGCGTATTTATCCGCGCAATGTGCTGGTGGCGTTGAGTGCAGGGGCGTCGGCGGACATCGGCGCGATACTGGAGCAGGCGAGCCTCGCGCCGCAGTCGCTGGCGTGCCTGTTGGCGGCGGACAGTGACATGGCCCGTGCCGAGCTGCACGAAACGGCTTCAGCGTTGGGGGTGCCGCTGCGTTTTGCCGCGGCCAATGGCAACCTCGAAACGTGGTTGAGCGATGCCCTCGGTCAACCGGCGTCGCTACAGGTCATGGGCAGCCATGCCATCGCCGTGACCGCGCAACCCCTCGATCCGCAGCAGATTGGTCGTGCGCGCGGGCGCCTGGCGGTGATCGGCCTTGGCCCGGGCGCCGCCGAGTTGATGGTGCCGGCGGTGCGCGCCGAGCTCGACCGTGCCACCGATGTGCTCGGTTATGAAACCTACGTGCGCATGGCCGGGCCCTTTCGGGCCGATCAGGTGCAACACTGCACCGACAACCGCGAAGAGATGCAGCGGGCCCGACATGCCTTCGAACTGGCGGCCGAGGGCCGCTCCGTGGTGGTGGTGTCGTCCGGCGATCCGGGCGTGTTCGCCATGGCTGCCGCCGTGTTGGAGGCGTTGCATGAGTCGACGGATGCCCATTGGCACAACGTCGACCTGCAGATCCTGCCGGGTGTCTCGGCGTCCCTGGCGACCGCTGCCCAGGCCGGTGCGCCATTGGGGCATGACTTCTGTGTGATGTCGCTGTCGGACAACCTCAAGCCCTGGTCGATCATCGAAAAGCGCCTGGCTCTTGCGGCTGAGGCCGACCTGGCCCTGGCCTTCTACAACCCGATCTCCCGCTCCCGGCCATGGCAGTTGGGCCGGGCGCTGGAGATCGTCGGGCAACATCGCACGGCGCAAACGCCAGTGGTGCTGGGGCGCGATATCGGTCGTCCGGGGCAGACGTTGCGTGTCACCACGCTGGGGGCATTGACCCCGGATCAAGTGGACATGCGCACCATGGTGCTGATCGGCTCCTCCACCACGTGCGTGTTCCCACGCGCCCAGGGTGGCGACTGGGTGTACACACCGCGCTGGTATGGCAACAAACCTCTTTGATCAAACCCGGTGGCCCGTTCGGGCCACCTTCACCTGAGCTCGTGATGCCCTGGCTTCTACATGGGCAAGTCTGTTCAATGATTGCTTATATAAAAACTTTTCAGCGCTGCGCTTATTAAGCGGTGAAGAAAAAAGTTTGAACTCCTGCTGGTTGGAAACTTATTGAATTCCTTGTTAGTTGAGCCGCGCGTCAATGACCGTTATGTTTTTATCCAGCCCATTGGGAATAATTGTTGCCTGAGTTGATGCTCATCATTTGGTTAGGCCGCAGGCTCCCAATGGCCTGTTCGCGCATGGATGCGTGAAGTTTTTCTTATCTCTATACAATAAATGGAAGTGTTGTTTATGAGTGAATCCAAGTTTTCATCGGCGGATAACTACGTCGATTTTGTGGGGTTGTTAAAACTCAGGGATCTCGAACAGGCATTAATTTCCCACAAGGGCTCCGAACAATATGATGCGGTGCTTCGGTATTACTTCGGTTGTATCACCTTGCTGGATTCGCCGCGCATGTTGGAACCGTTGGGGTTGCTCAAACAAGCGGTAGGCGCTTTGCGGGGAAGTAGCCGGTCTCGTCGTGCGACAGGGCCGTTGAACTCAGAGGACGCCAGGGCTGCGGACCTGGCGCAAACGTATAACAAGATAGAAGGGTTTGAAACGCGTCTGCACTACAGTTTCGAACAGTTGAAACTGCCCGCCACCGAGGTGCCGAAGAACCTGCATTTTGTCTGGCTCGGCGGCGGCGTCGGGGCCATTCAGCGTGACTACATCAATGTCTGGAAAAAAGTAATGGGCGCAGAGGGCTATCGTCTCAGCCTCTGGTACGACAGCGACGCGCTGCTGGCCCATGAAACCAACCGAATCATTGTCGAAGCCGCCAAGGCCGATGCCATGCTCAATGGCGCACAGGCCAGTAGCGATGCGTTGGCGTTGGGCGACCGTTATGAAGAGCGCGCCATTGTTCTCAAACAACAGATGTACGCCCATATCAAGAAGGTGGTGGAAAGCGGCGGCAGCGCCGATGACGCGAGAATCGATTTGCTGGTTCGGGCCTATGGGCAAGATAAGGCACGGCTGAAAGCCTTGGTGAACGATAACCGTCTCAGTCTCATGGCCGTGGCTGACGGCGACCTGATACTGCGCGATGTTGCCATTGGTGAGGCACCCTTGCATTTGCGGGATATCTACGAACGCGAGATCAGCCTGCGCGGCATGTTGGCGGGCGGCTCCGATATCGTGCGGGTCGAAGCCTTGCTCAGCGAGGGTGGCAGCTACGTCGATATCGATCACCTGCCGCCGTTGTTGGACAAGCTGGGCGAGGTGGACATTCGCGGGTTCAAGACCGACGCACGCCTGGGCGTGTTGCAGTTGCTGCTCGATCGAAATCCCGAATGGATGCCGGGCCGTCAGGCATTGCGCGGCCAGTACACGGATTATTCCAGTGCGATCCCGGCCGAGCATCGCGATGCACTCGAGCGTTTCGCCAAAAGCCGACCCGAGTTGAACCGCGTTTTCTGCCCGCCGGCGCAGCGCCTGGCTCGTCCGTACGAGCTGCGAGCCGTGACCGTACGAAATTCGTTGAGCAACGCCTTCCTGATGGCCCACCCAGGGGCGGCGATGCTCAACGCCGTGCTCGAGCGCTTCAGGCGCAATTATGCAATTGTCGATGCCACCGCTCGCCTGGCGGATGAACAAAACGTGGCCCTCACCGATGTCGAGGCCATGAGTGGTCTGGCGCGGCAGGCTGCGACGCAGGTTTTCGGTGCGTTCCATGAGCTGCCGCCGGAAGCGGAAATGGGCGCGGCTTTTCTGGTCGAGGCGGCCGCCACTTACTACAGCGACGGCATCCGTCCGCAGAGCGAAGGGACGATTTATCTGACCGGGCCTGGCGCCATGCGTGAGGGCATGGCGCAATACCTGAACACGCACTTTACGCCTCAAACCGCTGAGCAGTGGCGGGAGGAGGCTGCCATTGCCGCCGTCGGCACCGTCAATGGCGCCACCGAGGAGGAACTGGATCACTCCTGGAAAGAGAATCAGAGTGACACCCGGCAGTGGCTCAGCGATGAGATTGAACGTTGGCAAACGGGCCAGTTCAAGGTTCGTTATGCGGGTGAACTGGCTGAGCTGCTCAAGTACCGCACTCTCCAATTCGATGACGGCTGGCCGGTGATCGAGGGGCGGTATGTACTGTCCACCGACCTGTTGCAGCACCTGGCCGATGAGCTGGGTGAGCCGTTCAAGCAGAGCATGAGTCGGAGCCATGACGGCGTGGTGACTTTCGACAAGGCCATACCGCTGGGCTTTGATGAGCGTCAGGTGATTCTCGCCCAAGGCGTCGACGTGTTGCCGCCTGCTTCGTTGGGTGACGCGAAGACGCGGCAGTTGCCCATCGCCGAGCTCTTGAAGCAACTCGCCGAAGGGCGTTTCGAAGCCGCGCAATTGAGCCCCCTGCAACGCTTGCTGCTGGGCGCCTTGACGGGTGCGAAGACCTTGGATAATCGCAGCTTCGACGCGGTTCGCCCGCAGTTGGATAACCTCGCCAACAACCTTGCCGCCCATGGCACCGCTGGCCGTTACGCGACGATCGAACAGGCGTTGTATCAACATAAGGCCCCAGCCTTCCTGGCCGGGCTCGCCAGCGCTACCGATGATCCGCCAGGGCATGACGAAACTGCCTTGGGGCTGAAGAAAGCCGCGCTGGAACAGCCTTTGACACTGCGCCAATGGGGTCGGCAGGTGGCTCGCATCCGGCAGGTGGCGAAACTGGAATACCGTGTCCGGATCGTGGAGCACCTCGGTACCGTCCTGGACGATTTCGGAGCCGACACGATCAAGCTGGTGCCCCAGGATTTACTGCTCCAGGGTGAGGGCGATAGGGTCGGCGGACGTTGTTATCCCCTGGCCCTGGCAATGGCGGCTGCCTTGTCGGAGGGCAAGGCGGCAGTCAATACCCTGCGCGAGCGCTTTTACTTGGGGGTTATCGAGCCAGAGGCCAGCGATTCGGCGACCTTCTTGCAGTGCGTGGAGTCGTTGCGCGAGGTGCAGATCGGCGATGTCGGCAGTGCACTGGCACGCTCGGACCTGAATGCAGTCGTGGACATTCTGCAAGCCAGGACAGCCACCAGCACACTGATGCTCAACTCCGATAATCACGCCATGCTGGTAGCCAAGACCTGGGAGGGCGAGCGCGGTACTTACCACTTCTACGATCCGAATTTTGGGGTATTCGAATTCGAGGATTCGACTCGGTTCAGGCAGGCATTGGAGCAGTTCTTCCTCCAGCAGAAGATGGCCAGTCATTACGCGGCGTATGGCGATGCGGTTCGCCCGACGTTCGACCTGATCGAACTGGACGGCGCGCGGGTGTCACAGGTGACATTGGCGGGTGCCGTCCAGGTCGCGAAACTGCTGCAACCCGGAGCGTTGCCCGGCCAATTGCAACGTCCTGTCAGGCAGCGGTTGATCAACGCTCGTGGGCAGTCGCTGCAGAGCAATCCGCGGCTGGGCAACTGCCTGCTGGCGCTGGATGGTCACTGGTGGGGCCAGCAGATCGAGCACGTGACCAGCGGCCTCCAGCAGAAAAATCAGCTGGCCCCTCACCTTGTGCCGTTGTTCGAAACCCTGGAGGTCATGACGAACGGGTCGTACCGGATAAGCCTGATCGATCCTGGGAACCCGGAACAGTTGGTACGGGCCATCACGGACGACCCTCGACTCTTGCGGATAAAAAACTACCTCTCGGAACGTTTTTCAGCCTTGGCCAATAGACCCTCCGTAGCGAGCGATCCGACCGAGGTGGGCAGCGTCCACACCCTGAACGCCGGCTTCGCCATACAAGCGCTGATGAACGCCTTGCGGGGCCGAGAAGGGCCTGGTCGGCCCCTTAGCCTGGCGGTCCGGTTGCATGCCTATGTCAATTACGCGCAATTGGTGCACGGCAACGTGGCCGATATCGCTGGCCTGGTCGGCCTGGTTCGACAGGCATTGGCCCAGGAGAAACTGATTGCCCAAACCGTCGCGCCCGTGGTCAAGACCGCAGTGGGAAGCAGCGTGAGCGAAGCGACCGGGGGATTGCTGCAACTGGCGAATGTCGGGTTCGACATCTACCAGTTGTCGACTGCACAAAACGACGTCGAACGCGCTCAGTTCGGTACCCAACTGGCGTTCGACTCGGCCAGCCTGATGTTGTCGGTGAGCGCCTACGCTGCCGGCGCTACCACCGCTGGAGCATTGCTGGGCGGCGCTGCGGTGATGCTGGGCGGGTTGGCGGTGGGGGTGGCGGCGCTGGCCCAGGGCTTCGCCACCATTGCCGAAGAAGCCAAGCAGGTCGGGCTGTTTTTCGATGAGGTGGCAACCGCCCATCTCCAGCCTTATCGGGCTGATGCCCGCGGTGGCGCATGGTTGCCGCGTTCATCGCTGATCGTTCATACACTGGACCTGACCCGCGCCGAGCTGATGCTGGACAGCCCCAAGCTGTATCCGCTGCGCGATCATTTCGGGGTGCCTACCTTTGATGACGATTACGACCGGGCGATCGATATCCGTCGCCAGCTGAATCTGCCGGGTCGAGCCCGATTCACGCCACCGGCAGGTGCAGCCATCGTCCTGCCCTGTACGCCGCAAACCTGTTACCGCTACGAGTACAAGGCATTGCCCTTCGCCGGGCTGCGCCATGACATCGGGTTCGACACGGCACGGCGCCTGGAGAAAAAGACCGCGCAGGGAGGATGGCTGTTTCTGTTTTCTTTCTACTCGTTCCCCAGTGACTACATCCTTTATCGCCTGGTCCCGGATTACCGGCCGACGGTGATCAAGGTGTTGCTCGATGGCATCGATCGCTCGCTGGTGGTGCCCGTGTTGCCACCGGATTGGCACGGAAAAATCACCTATGAGATCCAGGGCGCCGGCAAGCGCTGTGCATTGGTGCTCCACCCCGGCGTGAGCCTGACCCTGGATACGGCGCGCCCGTTGAACTCGAGTTGGGTGTTGGACGCCCCTTGGGCCCAGGAGAGTGATATCCGGCTCGAGCGTTACGCGAGACTGTTCATCGGCGACGTTCAGGTGGCGCTCACTGGATCGGGGCGTCACGACGTGCTGCTGCGGATCAGCCAGAATCAAGTGTTCAAGGTGGAGGCGGGCAAGCTTGTGGTTGTCGAGCAGGATGTGCCTGCGGGCATGGATCGACAGGCATTGCAGGAGCACTTCAAGAGCCTTGCCAGGCAGCACCGCCTGGTGATGCCGTATACGCCGGTTCATCGTTACCTGGTGCCGTTCGAGAAGCCGGAAGAGCCCCGCTACATCACGGCCTGGTATGACGCCAAGGATGACCGTTTCCTGTTCATTCGTAATGAACTACCAGGCGTCGATGACGCGGTGCTGGGCGCGGTGGCAGGTGGTGCCTGCTATTTCTATGACCCACAGGACCTGATCATCTGGCAAGCCGACGCGGTCACCGGGTTGCTGAGCCATCGTTACTGGTTGCGCAGCACAAGGAATGCGACCGCCACCATCCAGCGTGTCGAGGCGGATGCGCAAGGGGTGATTCATGTCGTGCAGCGCATCACTCGCGAGGATCAGACCGACGATGTGCTGGTGTACGTGATCCATGAAGGGCAACTGCTGCTCAGTTCGGTCACGCGCGATCTGGACCCGGCGCTGGAATCCATTTTCAGCGCCAGCGAGACACTGGCCGACTGGTCCCAGGTGCTGGGCAGCGATTACCCCTTTGTCCCGTCTGTTCGCACCGAGGACACCTTTGTCACCGTCAATTGGCAACCGGCTCCCTTCGTTTCGGTCTGCTGGAAGAGCGAGCCGCAGTTGCGGGACATGGCCTGGGTTCGCCACAGGGACGGCTTGATCATTCGTCCTTCGTCGAGACGCGGCCGTCCCCGTGGCTGGGCCGACTCGATCAAGAACATGACGGACCTGACGCTGCTCACGCTGGCGGACGACAGCGATAGGTTTGTTGTGTATGACCGGCTTGCAAAGGAGCTGTGCCGCAGGCAGCGAACTTTGGTCGCGGGCAAAGGGCAGTGGTCCAACCGGTGGTTGCAATCCGACAAACTGGAGAATGTGATCGCTGCCGAGAGTGGCTACGTGGTGCTGACATCCGATGGCCGGTTCTTAAACCTGACGAGCCAGGGCGACCTCAAGCTGGGCGGCGTGAACGAGACATGGTTCAAGGATCGGGGGCATTGGTGGCTGGCATTGGAGTCGTTGGCCCGGAGATCGGCGAGCGAGCAATTTGCCCTTATCGGTTTGAGCAACTTCAACGACGACGCCAAATTATGTGCCTGGTACGTCGGCAACAGGCTGTTACTGGCTGAGCTGGGCCCTGCAAAGGAAGTACGCCTGCTCGGCGCTACCCCGGATGGCGAGGCGGCGTGGTTATTCGATGTTTCGAGGGGTGAAGTCTATCGCCAGGCCTTTATCGACCCACAGAAACTGGAGGCGGCTTTTGGCCAGGGTTCACGCTTGCTGCAGATCGATGCGCTACCCAGCGCGCAGCGTGAATGGGCGCCCTGGCAGTTTGTCGAGCTGACGGCTGAAGGTGTGGGGCTGCGTGGCGTGACATTCGAGGGGGTGGTGGTCGCGTTACGAGACCAGGAGCCGGCCTCGATAACTGGTGTCACTCATCAATGGCTGGTCGCTCAAGATGGCCGGGAGCAAGAGGGGCTCAGGCAATTGGCGGCCCAGTCGTCTCACGGCGCACTGCTGTCGGTGGAGGAGCCCGGTAGCCTGACGTGGTTCGTCGCCAAGACCGGACGTATGATCCGAGTTCCCAGGGCCGCGATTGCGCAGTCTTTCGAGCTATTGGGAACCCAGCGCCAGACCCAGGTATTACTTCATGAAAGCGAGAATGGAAAGCTGTTGACCCTGCCGGAGGCGGGGCATGTGGGGCCACTCAGTTATGTCCAGCGCGAAGGCGAGGTGCTGGTCGTCGAGGGCCAGGACATGAAGATCGATGATCTGCTGGCGCTGATGCCCGACGATGTCACGACCCTGATTTTGCGCATGGGGCAAGGTGCGGTGAGTTACCGGCTGTCAAAAGCGGCCTGGTTGCGGGTCAAGTCGGTCATCCTCGACTGCCGGCATGCCCTGGGCCGCGCGGTGACAATCCCCGGAAAATTGCTCTGGAGCCTGGATGAGCCTGATCAGTTGTTGTTCAGTCGTGTCCAGGAACACCTGGTGATCATTGATCCGGACAGTGGGCACAGTGTGATTGTTCGTGAGGTGTATGCGACAGATATCAACATGCGTGGGGAAGTCCTGCTCAGTTTTGGCGGGAATCGACATTATGCCGTTTCGACCCTGATAGAGCGATTGGACGCCTTGCAGGACGCCGAGAGCGGTATCACGCTCAAGGCGCTGAGTGTGTCGTCTGCGGTGGAAACCAATGAGGTGGGTTGATTACGGCACCAGATAGCCTTTGACCCCGGTAAAGATGATCTGCGCGGCCAGCGCACAGACAAACAGCCCCATCAGGCGGCTGACGATCTGCAAGCCCTGGTCGCCCAGGATCCGCTCGATGCGGCTGGACAGGTAAAGCACCACGCCGACGGTGAAGCTGGCCAGGGCGATGCTGATGATGGCCATGAGTTTGTCGTCCCAGTGCGGTTGGCTCACGCCCATCACCAGCAGGGCGCCGATGGTGCCTGGGCCGACGGTCAACGGAATGGTCAGCGGGACGATGGTCACGTCCTGCTGAACGCTGTCGGTCTGGACGGCCGACTTGCCTTGGGCCATGCCCAGCGCCGAAATGAACAGCACGCTGCCGGCGCCAATACGGAACGCGTCCACGGTGATGCCGAATACACTGAAAATCACTCGCCCGAACAGGTACAGCAATACGCTGGATACCAGCGTCGCGGTCGCGACCTTCCAGGCCAGGCGACGTTGTTCCTTGCGTGAATAGCCGCGAGTCAGGCCGATAAAACACGACAACACGAAGAAAGGGCTGTAGAGCACCAACATCTTCAGGTAAACGCTGAACAGCACATGGAGCATGGTCGAAGCTCACGACGAATGAAATTGCCGTGGAGTTTATCAGGCGCTGGGGGTGTCTGTCGGCTCGCCCGTGAACGTGAAATTTTTAAGTGCCGAAAACTTCGCTTTAATTGTGAGGAGCGAAGTGTCGTTGAAATGTCAGTGTCGCAGGAATTATGTGCCGTTACAGTTTTGCAGTTGTTGTTCGGAGTGGGTTTGAGTCATGTTGTCCCCGGGGTCCATGGAGGACCTTAATTAAATAAGGAATATATCTATGAGTGTTAAGTTTGATTCGGTTTTAACCTTGGCTGATCGTCTTGATCGGCTGAATAGTTATGAAATCATGCCGGAAAATTTAGTTGTTTCTTCGCGCACTGTTGCAATCAATCCTGTCGGGTATAAAGCGGCTGTGGAAAAGCCGGATCGCGCTTCGATTGTCGGGGAAAGTATCCTGGCATTCGTCTCGGGAATGACTGAGCAAAATCAGGCGGATATCCAGCATTCCTATCTGTATGCATCGTTGGCGGCGAACAGGGCGTATCCACGGGAAGATCAAGGTAGAGAGTGGTATCAATTCTTTCTGCAAGTCATGCAAGACTGCGGCTGGACGATCCTGCAACGCTATTACGACACAGTCGCGGCGTCGGGCAGGAGCTTCAAGATGGATCAACTGGTGTTGAGGATCCTGGGTTCGGCCGTGGCTGCCGCCGCTGTTCCTGGGCCAACGTCGGCACTGATGCTTAAAGTGGCAGGTGACGCAATAGCTGCGCTGCAAAGCAGTGACAAGCCACTTCAACTCTTTGATCAAAATATCAGGGAGACCGGTGCGGGTGGTTTTGGTGTGGCGACCTGCCACGAAACCCCACACGGTGAAGTCATCATGGCATTGGGGGCCGTGCGTTTCATTAATCGGACGAATCAGACCAAAGTCCTGTTTGTGAATTGGGACAGCAGTTCGGTCGATTTGTATCGCGGCGAATGTCATATGACCATGGTGCCGTCAATTATTAATCGTACCCGAGCCACCATCATTGCAAGGTTGGGTGATCGTGCGCAGAAAAAGATCGAAGACTACGAGATTTAATCTCGTTTGATCTTTTGGCGACTACACAGTGGTCGCCATCCATTAGCGAATCAGGTAACTATAATGAGTGATCATTGTTCGGTTTTTATCAACGCCGGGGCTGTTGTCTTGTTATCAGCGGATATGCTGGAGCAGGAGAAGTGCGATGTAATGAATTCGGTATTGTTTGCGCAGCTGGTAGCCGACAAGAAGTATCCGGCTCTTACGTCACTGGATGAATGGTACGGGGCATATCGGGAAGTCTTACAGACGGGTTGGTTGCAGAAGGCGGTAGCGTGGGACAACTTTACACTCGATGCTTCTTCGACATGCACCATGATGACTTGGGTGGAAAAACGACTGGGTACATATGTTGACCAAACTAAAGTGACTGAATTCACGCGCCTGTTGAATCGTGTCGCTCAATTGCCCTGCACCTTGCCGGCCATTGAACGATTGTGCAAGCGGGTTCAAGGCACCAGATCCCCGGAGCCTGCGTGCAGGGTCAGGCTGCAAGTCATCCTGGCCCAGCGGGGGCCTGTGCTGAACAGTGTTTGCGTGGAGTTTGAGACTGGGCACATTACGACCAATCCTCTTGGGTCGCTTTTTTCCACCGGTCCTGTATCGGGTGATATTCAACTGCGCTGCTTCCAGGCGAACTTGTCCGATGCGCTCTATGCGCCCGTTCGCGATGCCATTATCAAGAAACTGGGGGATAAGGCCGCCAAGAACATCATCGATATTTCCGACGCGGTCGAGCCTGAGGTAACGGGGGCTGTGTCTTTATGAATGACATGGGGGGGCGATCGACCGATGGGCAGTTGCTTCGCCACAGCGGCACACCGGCGGCTGCCGTGGTGGGCGGGAGTATCGTGTCATTCGATGAGGGGCTGTCCTTCCAGGATCGGGAGGATATCTACCTGAGCAACCTGTACGCGCAATTGGCAACACGTTCGGCCTACAAGGACGGTTTGGTCGGCAACTGGTTCGACTATTACAAGAATAAACTCAGGTATCTGGGATGGGATTCGGCGCGTCCTGTCAGTGCCGGGCGGGCGGGGCAGGGATTGATGGTTGATAGCGTTTCGCGGCAAATATCCCGGTCATTCGATGAACGTTTTTCCCGGCAGGCGAGCCAGGCGTTAGGAACCCTGAGGCGTAATCCCGATGCGCTCGAGGTATTCGAAAGGACAAGCCTGCTGCGTGATAGGGGATTCTTCCAAGTGATTCCTTGCACGTCCAAGTCTTCTGGAAGAATAGAAATAGGCCTCTACCACAAGCAGTTCCGCACCCGCAGAACGGTCTCGAGATTTCTGTTCTGGCCGATAGAGGACGTGGTGGAAAGCAGCCAGGAGGAAATGGCGGTCATTACATTCAGCACGCTGCACTACGCGACGTTCAGAGAAAAAGTCGCCGCCGCGGTGATGAGCGAGACAGTCCGACATCTGCATGCGTTGGAACTTTGAACAGAGCGGCGGGGCCCGCTGACAGCCATGTCGCCGCCTAGGATGTGTGCGCCGCCGACCTGTTCTGCTGATCACGCTGGGCCACCCAGTGCTCGATCAGCTCGCGCAATTGCGACAGCTCCACCGGCTTGGCCATGTGCCCGTCCATTCCGGCCTGGCGGGCGCGTTCCTTGTGTTCGGCCAGGATATGCGCGGTGAGCGCCACGACGGGGGTGCGGGTCCGCTGGTTGCCCATTTCCCAGGCGCGCAATTGCTGGGTGGCGGAAAACCCGTCGAGGATCGGCATTTCACAGTCCATCAGAACCAGGTCGTAGCGTTGTTCCTTCATGGCCTTGAGGGCTTCTTCGCCGTTGCTGGCGGTGTCGGGTTGCAGGTTGAGCTTACCGAGCATGCCGCGAATGACCTTGGTGGAAATGCTGTTGTCCTCGGCCACCAGGATGCGGAAATCGCTCGGTACCTTCACCGGCATGGGCGGACCGGCATTCACCTGTACATTCGTCGCCTGGCCCCTGTTGCGCTGGTTCAGCTCATCCGCCAGGGTAGTCTTGAGGGTATAACCGGCCACCGGTTTGGCGAGGATGCGCTTGACTCCGCTGTTGCGCGCCACGATCTTGCTCGGTGCGTTGCTGATACCGGTGAGCATGATCAACAGGATGTCGTGGTTAAGGCTCGGGTCTTCCTTGATCTTGGCCGCCAGTTGCATGCCGGTCATGCCCGGCATGTTCTGGTCCAGCAGCACCACGTCGAAATAATCGCGCAGGTGGGCCTTGGTACGCAGCAGCGCCAGGGCTTCCTTGCCCGATGGCACCGCGCTGACATTCAGGCCCCAGGCGCTGCACTGTTGCACCAGCACTTTGCGGCAGGTGTCGTTGTCGTCGACGATCAACACGCGCGCTCCTTGCAGCGGGCCATCGAGGTCGGAAGTCGGATGTTCGAGGCGATCCGGGTCCAGGGGCAGGGTCAGCCATAAGGTACTGCCCTGGTTGCTGCCGCTTTTGATGCCGAATTCCCCGTGCATCAGGATGATCAACTGGCGGGCGATGACCAGGCCCAGGTTACCCCCCAGGCGCGTGGCCGAAAGGAAATTCTTGCTGTGCAGCTCGGCGTGCATCAGTGTGTCGCGCTCTTCAGCGTCCATCGGTGTCCCGCTGTCCTGCACGGCGATGCGCAGGCGCGGCTGATTGCTGCGCTCGTCGAGGGCGACGACGATCAGCACTTCGCCCTCGTCAGTCTTCTTCAGGGCGTTTTCCAACAGGCTCAGCAGCGCCTGGCGTAGCCGTGTCGGGTCACCACTGATCACTCGCGGCACCTGGGGCTGGATGAAACTGATCAGCTCGACATTCTGCTGTTCGGCCTTGGCGCGGAAGATACTCAGGCAATCCTCGATCAGTGCATTGAGGTCGAACTGCACGTCGTCCAGCTCGATTTGCCCGGATTCGAGCCGGGAAATGTCGAGGATCTCGTTGATCAGGGTCAGCAGTTCATTGCCGGCGCTGTGGATCGTCTGTACGTAGTCGCGCTGCTTGACCGACAACGGCGTGCCCAGCAGCAGCTCGGTCATGCCCAGCACGCCGTTCATCGGGGTGCGGATCTCGTGGCTGATCTTGGCCAGGAACTCGGCCTTGGCATTGATTTCGGCATTGCTCGCCGCCAGGTCGCGGCTGATGCTGAACCGGCTTTCGTTGATCGAGCGTTGGCGCTCGCCCAGGGCGACACTCATCAACAGGCCGCTGATGCAGATGAAGATCAACAGGGTGATGATCAAGCCCTGGGGAGGAACTTCCGTGAGCCCTTGCAGCGCCGGAAGGATGATCAGCGTGCCCAGGTTGAAGACCACCATGGCCGCGACGAACAGCCGGGCCGGGCGGTAGCCCTTTTGCCAGTGCCAGGCGCTGACGAACAGCATGCTCAGGCCGGCCAGGGCCACCAGGGTATAAGTCATGATGTTGAGCGGCAGCGTGTTGACGAACAACAGCAGCAGGCAGCACAGCATGACGAACACAATGTCCCCCAGCAGCAGCCGGTTCAATGGGTGCGGTCCCAGGGGAGCGAAGAAGCGGTAGGCGAACATCAGGCCGCAGGGCGCCGTCAGCAGCAAGGCCAGGTAGGCTCCTGGCGTCTGGACCGCAGGCCAGTCAGGCAACCAGGGCCCGGCCAGGTTCAGCAGCAACGCGAGGCTGAGCATCAGCAGCCCTTCACAGGCTGCCAGCCA
The DNA here is from genome assembly GCF_018325805.1 of Pseudomonas sp. St290. Taxonomy (NCBI): domain Bacteria; kingdom Pseudomonadati; phylum Pseudomonadota; class Gammaproteobacteria; order Pseudomonadales; family Pseudomonadaceae; genus Pseudomonas; species Pseudomonas sp. St290. Next base: position 814,403 of record NZ_AP014703.1, read on the forward strand.
CAGGCAACTGCGTGAGCGAGTGTAGGCATAGCGGGTGAGGTTGTGCAGGATCAGCATGGCGATGCAGCCGAACAGCAACCCGTAGATCAGCGTCTGGTTCTGATCGGCCGCCGCCACGACCGCCGATTGCAAGGTCACGTAGGGGCGCAGTTCATGGCGCGAGGCCAGTCGCAGGTAGACGTCCAGTGATTTGTCGCTGCGCGGCAGGGGCAGCATGAAGTCGCTGCTGGGGACCGCGGGTTCGGTGTGCGGCGTGGCATTGCCGCTGACTTGTTGGTCAACCAGGGTGTCGCCGTCCAGCACATAGAGGTTCAGGCGTGACAGGTCGGGCGCGAAGATGCGCAGGATCTGTTCGTGTCTGTCGGGGGCCAGGCGGAAACGCAGCCACAATGCTCCGCCGGGCTCGGCGGCCTTGAGGCGATCCAGGTCGATGGGGCTGAATTGATTGGTGTAGCGGGCAGAACGGATGTCGCTCAGCGTCAGGTCGCCCTGTTCGTCGAGCAATACCGCCCAGCCACTGCCTGGCGCGGCCTGGGCCGGGAGCATGCAGAGCAGCGTCAGCAGGGTGACGGTAAGGCCTATGGCAATCCTGAGCCAGCGCACGGCGAAATCCCTTCGTAGGTTGATGCCAGATTATAACTATGCGCGGCGCCGGAACAGTCAGGCAAGGGTCGTAGACCCTTGCCTGGCTGAATGGCTGGGTTATTCCAGATTTTCGCCACGCTCGCGGGCAATGGCGCGGTAGCCAATGTCCTTGCGGTAGAAACAACCTTCCCAGTCGATCTCGGCGGCAAGCTTGTAGGCCTGCTGCTGAGCTTCGTCGACACTCGCGCCCATGGCGGTGGCGCAAAGCACACGACCGCCGGCGGTGACCACGTGTCCATCCTTCAACGCTGTGCCTGCATGGAAGACCTTGCCTTCCAGCCGGGCCGCGGCGTCCAGGCCCAAGATCGCGCTACCTTTGGCATAGTCGCCCGGGTAACCGCCGGCCGCCAATACGACACCGACGCTTGGGCGTGGATCCCACTGGGCTTCCACTTTGTCCAGTGCCTGGGCCAGTGCGGCCTCGACCAGCAGGACCAGGCTCGATTGCAGGCGCAGCATCACCGGCTGGGTCTCAGGATCGCCGAAACGGCAGTTGAATTCGATGACTTTTGGGTTACCAGCCTTGTCGATCATCAGGCCAGCATAGAGGAAACCGGTGTAGACATTACCTTCCTCGGCCATGCCGCGCACGGTCGGCCAGATCACCTGGTCCATGACCCGTTGGTGCACTTGGGCGGTCACCACCGGGGCCGGGGAGTAGGCGCCCATGCCACCGGTGTTCGGGCCGCTGTCGCCATCGCCGACGCGCTTGTGGTCCTGGCTGGTAGCCATTGGCAGGACGTTCTTGCCATCGACCATGACGATGAAGCTGGCTTCCTCGCCGTCGAGGAACTCTTCGATCACCACGCGCGAACCGGCGTCACCGAAGGCATTGCCGGCCAGCATGTCGCGCACGGCGTCTTCGGCTTCGGCCAGGGTCATGGCGACGATCACGCCTTTACCGGCCGCCAGGCCGTCGGCCTTGATCACGATCGGTGCGCCTTTCTCGCGCAGGTAGGCCAGGGCCGGTTCGATTTCGGTGAAGTTCTGGTAGTCGGCGGTCGGGATCTTGTGACGCGCCAGGAAGTCCTTGGTGAACGCTTTCGAGCCTTCCAGTTGCGCGGCACCGGCGGTCGGACCGAAGCAGTCCAGGCCACGGGAGCGGAACAGATCGACCACGCCGGCGACCAGTGGCACTTCCGGGCCGACGATGGTCAGCGAGACGTTTTTCTCGGCGAAATCGGCCAGTTGTTCCAGGGCCAGCACGTCGATGGCGACGTTTTCACACTTGGCTTCAATGGCGGTGCCGGCATTGCCCGGTGCCACGAAGACCTTCTGCACACGCGGATCCTGAGCCACTTTCCAGGCCAGGGCGTGTTCGCGGCCACCGCTGCCAATGATCAAAACATTCATTTCAAAAACCTCGGATGACGCTGATTCTGTTGAGCACCACAGAGATGCTTTTCTGTGGGAGCGAGTCTGTGTGGGGGCAAGGCTTGCTCCCACACAAATCCAGCTCCCACATTGATCGATGTTAGTGACGGAAGTGACGCATGCCAGTAAAGACCATGGCGATGCCAGCCTCGTCGGCCGCAGCAATCACTTCAGCGTCACGCATCGAACCACCCGGCTGGATCACCGCGGTGATGCCGACCTTGGCCGCATTGTCGATGCCGTCGCGGAACGGGAAGAACGCATCGGAGGCCATGACCGCGCCTTGTACCTGCAAACCGGCGTGCTCGGCCTTGATGGCGGCGATGCGGGCCGAGTTCACGCGGCTCATCTGGCCGGCGCCAACGCCGATGGTCTGGCGGTTCTTGGCGTAGACGATGGCATTGGACTTGACGTACTTGGCGACTTTCCAGGCGAAGATCAGGTCGTTGATTTCCTGCTCGCTCGGGGCGCGCTTGGTCACCACTTTCAGGTCTTCGCTGCCGATCATGCCGATGTCGCGGCTCTGGACCAGCAGGCCGCCGTTGACGCGCTTGTAGTCCCAGGCCGGCGCACGGTCGGCCGACCATTGGCCGCAAGCCAGCAGGCGCACATTGGCCTTGGCGGCGACGATGGCGCGGGCTTCTTCGCTGACCGAAGGGGCGATGATCACTTCGACGAACTGGCGCTCGACGATGGCCTTGGCGGTCGCGGCGTCCAGTTCACGGTTGAAGGCGATGATGCCGCCGAAGGCCGACTCGGTGTCGGTGGCGTAGGCCAGTTCGTAGGCCTGGCGGATGCCGCCCTCGGCGTCCGGGCTCACGGCCACGCCGCACGGGTTGGCGTGCTTGACGATCACGCAGGCCGGCTTGACGAAGCTCTTCACGCACTCCAGCGCGGCGTCGGTGTCGGCCACGTTGTTGAACGACAGTTCCTTGCCTTGCAGTTGGGTGGCGGTGGCAATGCCGACTTCGGCTGGCTTGGCTTCCACGTAGAACGCCGCGCTCTGGTGCGGGTTCTCACCGTAGCGCATTTCCTGGGCCTTGATGAACTGGGTGTTGAAGGTGCGTGGGAATTCACTGCGGCCTTCTGTGCTCAGGGTTTCAGCGGCCTGGTTCACGGTGCCCATGTAGTTGGCGATCATGCCGTCGTAGGCGGCGGTGTGTTCGAAGGCCTTGAGCATCAGGTCGAAACGCTGAGCATAGGTCAGGCCACCGGCCTTGAGGTTTTCCAGCACGCCGGCGTAGTCGCTGGCGTTGACCACGATGGCCACGTCCTTGTGGTTCTTGGCTGCCGAGCGGACCATGGTCGGGCCACCGATGTCGATGTTTTCGATGGCGGTCGGCAGGTCGCAACCAGGCTTGCTGATGGTGGCTTCGAACGGGTAGAGGTTGACGGCCACCAGGTCGATCGGCTTGATGCCGTGTTCGTTCATGATTGCATCGTCGATGCCGCGACGACCGAGGATCCCGCCATGGATTTTCGGGTGCAGGGTCTTGACCCGACCGTCCATCATTTCCGCAAAACCGGTGTAGTCCGCGACTTCCACTGCGGCAACGCCATTGTCCTGCAGCAGCTTGAAGGTCCCGCCGGTGGAGAGAATCTCGACGCCCAGCTGTTGCAGCTCGCGGGCGAATTCGAGGATCCCGGTCTTGTCGGAGACGCTGATCAAGGCGCGGCGGATCGGCAGGCGGGTGGTCTGGTCGGTCATTTCAATTTCCATCAAAAGCAAGGGAAGTCAGCAAAAAAGGCGACCGTTTTTTACACGGGCGCCTTTCTGGTTTGATTGAATGCTTACAGCAGATCGTACTGCTTGAGTTTCTTGCGCAGGGTGCCGCGGTTCAGGCCCAGCAGCTCACTGGCTTTGGTCTGGTTGCCCTTGACGTAGTTCATCACGCTTTCGAGCAAAGGCGCCTCGACTTCGGAAAGCACCAGGTTGTACACATCCGTGACGGCAGCGCCCTCAAGGTGGGCGAAATAATTGTGCAGCGCCTTCTCGACACTCCCGCGAAGGGTCTGGCCTTCTTCGCTGGGCGTATTGAGGTGCTGTTTCAAATTCACGTTGTCGCTCACGGGTGTTGTTCCACTCACTAAAGTCTCGGTCATCATCGTCATGCGGCCACCCCTTCGTCCCCTGTCAGGCTCTTGTAACGCTCAGCGAAGAACGCCTGAACGTCGGCGCATTGTGCTTGCGTACCATCCAAACGATTGAAACGGGCGCGAAACTCCCTGGCGCCCGGCAGGGTTGCGAGATACCAGCCCACATGCTTGCGAGCGATGCGTACGCCCATGACTTCTCCGTAGAAGGCATGGAGCGCGGCCAGATGCTCTAGCAGAATACGTTCCACCTCGGCCAACTGCGGCGCCGCGAGCTTTTCCCCGGTGCGCAGGTAGTGTTCGATCTCACGAAAAATCCATGGCCGCCCTTGGGCGGCCCGACCGATCAACAGGCCATCGGCACCGGTCGCGTCCAGCACGTACCGGGCCTTCTCGGGCGAGTCGACGTCGCCATTGGCAAAGACCGGAATCGACACCGCCTGCTTGATCGCGGCGATGGTGTCGTACTCGGCCTCGCCCGTATACAGGTCGGCACGGGTGCGGCCGTGGACCGCCAGCGCCGTGATGCCTGCCTGTTCGGCGATCTTCGCCACCGTCAGGCCGTTCTTGTTCTCCCGGTCCCATCCGGTGCGAATCTTCAGGGTCACCGGCACATCGACTGCGGCGACGACCGCCTGCAGGATCTCGGTGACCAGGGCTTCATCCTTCAACAGTGCCGAGCCTGCGGCCTTGTTGCAGACCTTCTTTGCCGGGCAGCCCATGTTGATATCGATGATCTGCGCGCCCAACGCCACATTGGCCCGGGCTGCCTCCGCCAGCATCTGTGCATCGCCACCGGCGATCTGTACCGAGCGCGGCTCGGGATCGCCTTCGTGGATCATGCGCAGACGCGATTTGCGGGTGTTCCACAAACTCATGTCGCTGGTGACCATTTCCGAAACCACAAGACCTGCGCCCAAGCGTTTGCACAGCTGACGAAAGGGCTGGTCGGTGACGCCCGCCATAGGGGCGAGAACCAGGCCGTTCTGCAATGTATATGGGCCGATGCGTACCGCCGACATAGGACTTCCCTGAAGTGGGGCCGGATCATGAGAGTTCGAAAAAGGGTTGGCATGATACCCGCTCTCGATGACTGGATAAAGGTCGAATTGGATAAAATCTGAACAGCTATTTTGTTATCGCCAGCGGTTTGGTCTGGGTGGGGTGAGTCAGAAAGCTGCCGTCAATCGACCGACCCGCGCCGGCTTCATTCGGGAGAATGGAAGCTCAGGCTGTAGTTCACCGCTTTGGGACCAGGGTCCAGGATATCCAGCGCGATGTGGATGGGCGTCTGCGGCGGCATTTCGCCGCGCCCCTCGAGATCGCCACCCAGGTATTCCCCTGGCTTGAAGCGGCGACTGGCGATCAGGTGCCCGTTGAGGTCGGCAAAACGCAGTTCCAGCAGCGGAAAAGGCTGGGAGAAGGGCGCACGGTTATAGATGATCGCGTCCACCACCAGGGCGCCGCTGAATTCCGGATGGCTGCGCACCACCAGGTTGCTGCTCTTGATCTTGGCGATGTCGACCTTGGATGGCACGTCGCAACCGATGGTCGGACAGATTTGCAGGAACCATGGGCGGTACTGGTCCTGGCGGGCCAACTCCTCGAAATGGTAGGCAATGTACTGACCGCCCAGGGCCGCGGCGGCGAGCAGCACCAACAGGCCCCACAGCAGGCGGCGGCCCCAGGGCGAGCGGCGTTTGCGCCAATCCAGTTGCAGTGGGTCGTCGTCCAGGTCGTGGAGCGCCTCGGCACGTATCCCGGGTTCCTGGCGTTCGCGTGACTTGCGCAACGGTGCCGGTTGCTCGGGTTCGTCGTCGTGGTCGTCGGTGGCGGACAGGCGCTCGAGGTGTTCGTCGGGCTCGTCGTCTGGCGCCAGGTGGAGCGGGGCGACAGGTTCGTCGTCCGGTTCCAGTGGTTCAAGGGCCAGGGACAAGGACGGCTCGGTACGCGGTGGTCGCACCGGTTCGTGGGGTTCGAACGGTTCGAACGGGGTATCGAGGACAGTTTCGACGCGCTCGCTCGGGGTTTCGCTGTACAGGCTGTCGGGCCAGGCTTGCTGCTCGCTGGAGAGCGAGTCGCGTTGCGCGCTCAGGTTGTCTTCCCGGCGCCGGCCGGTATTTCCCGGGGCGCGATTGTCGCGTCGTTCCAGGCGCGCCAGTTCCTTGTCCAGGTCATCCAGATCCAGCTCGGCGGCGCTCCATTGTTTCTGGCTGATCGCCCGGGGCGGGGCTTCGACGGCAGGCTTGGCGGGCGGCGCGACGGCAGGAGCCGCTTGCTTGGCAGTGCGTTGTTCCAGCAACTGTCGTGCGGCATTGAATACCTGCAGGCACGAGCCGCAACGAACCACCCCGCGGGCCACGCTCAATTGAGCATGGCTGACGCGAAAACGGGTGTGGCAATGCGGGCACTGGGTGACGAAGCTGTCAGTCATGCGGCAATCCGGTGGATACAGGCGGTCATTCTAGCGCCGACGTCCGGTGATGCGCACCCAGCCATCGCGATTGGCGATCGGGTCCAGGTCAAAGTCCGCGGCATAAGCGCCAGCGACTTCTTCGCCCTGTTCGGCGAGGATGCCCGACAGCGCCAGGCGTCCGCCCGGCTTGACCAGGCTCGACAGCTGCGGCGCCAGGGACACCAGTGGGCCGGCCAGGATGTTGGCAACCAATACGTCAGCCTGGACCGCTGGCAAGTCTTGCGGCAGGTACAGCGGGAACTGCGCCTCGGCAATATTGTTGCGTCCGGCGTTGTCGCGGGAGGCTTCCAGGGCCTGGACGTCGATGTCGGTGCCGATCGCTTCCCTGGCGCCCAGCAGGAGCGCGGCAATCGCCAGGATCCCCGAGCCACAGCCGAAGTCGAGCACGTCGCAGCCCTTGAGGTCCTGGCCGTCGAGCCATTCCAGGCACAGTGCGGTGGTCGGGTGTGTGCCGGTGCCGAACGCCAGGCCCGGGTCCAGCAGCAGGTTGACCGCGTCCGGCTCCGGTGCGGCGTGCCAGCTCGGAACGATCCACAGGCGCTGGCCGAAACGCATCGGCTGGAAGTTGTCCATCCAGCTGCGTTCCCAATCCTGGTCCTCGATCACTTCGCTGTGATGCTCGGGCAGCGGGCTGCCGGTGAGCAGTTCGAGGTGGGCCAGCACGCTGGCCGCTTCGGTACCGCCTTCGAACAGGGCCAGCAGGTGGGTGTGGGACCACAGCGGGGTGGTATTGAGCTCTGGCTCGAAGATCGGCTGGTCTTCGGCGTCCATGAAGGTTACCGATACGGCGCCTACTTCAAGAAACGCGTCTTCGTAGGTTTCGGCTTGTTCCGGGCTGATGGCCAGACGTACTTGCAGCCAAGGCATGGCGGGCACCTTTGGAAAAAATCTACAGGGGGACAGCACGGGGCTGCAAAGGCGCGCAGTGTACGCCAGGTCGCCGTCAAAGTGGATAAGCGAGTCATGCGCCGTCCAGCTTGGTGTTTCGATATATATATGTATGACATGGAGGAACTGGCGGGCAGATAAGGTGCGGGTCCACACAACAGGGAGGAATGTGATGGATAACACGGTCGAGCGACAAAGAAACGTGAGCGGCAGGGGGCCGATATCTTCCCCGCAGGCGGCAACGGCACAAGCGGTCCTGGAAACACTGACTCGCTGGCAGGCAGTCATCGACCCTCGACTGCAAGCCCAGATGAGCGTGCTGGAGGTGCTGGAGGAGTATCTGCTGGTCGAACTGCGCACCCATTATTACCAAGACAACATCGATCCGCACTTCATCGGCACCCTGCTCGATACGGTGTTGCAACGCATGATCGACCAGCAGCCGGTCATGCCCGACGAAGAGCAGGACGCACCTTACCGTTGGCCGGACGCGGCTGATCGAGGGATGCCGGTCGAGCGCCAGGAGGTCATCGCCCAGGTGGTGGAAAGCAGCGCTTCGGGTTTTATCAGCCACTACCGGGCCTATCTGCAACGGCATTGGGCAATGGCCGAGGGCGAAGCCGCTTTGATGGAGTTGATCGAGCAACGGCTCGAAGGTCACATGGCCGACGTCGTCATGATTTTCCAACCGGACGGACTGGCAGGCCTGGACGTTGATGAGCTACGGGGCCAGCTTGAAGAGCTCCAGGAGGGCTGGCGTCGGATGAGCGAGCCGGTCGCGTTGGCGAGCGCGTCGCAGCGTCAGAGTCTGCAAGCGCTCGCGCGTTCGCAGCTGCCTGACTGGTTGCGGGGGCTGGGCGAAGCTGACCGTAGGCAACTTGAGCTTTGCCAGGACCAGACCTTCCAGGCGCAGGTGCTGGTGGACGGGTTGCTTGAGGGCTTGGGGTCGTTGCGGGCGTTCGCTCGGCAGTTGGTCAAGGACTATGTCAGGCATGAGTTGGACATGGAGGTCGAACCTGACAGCATTCGGGTGCAATTGCAGTGGCGAAGTGTGATGGGCCAGCCAGTGCGCACCCATAGCCTGAGTGAGTTGCTGGCGGCCGGTCCGATCAGGCCGGACGCTGTTTCGGTGTTCCTGGTGGAAAACGGCGCAATGCTGCGCAACCAGCCGCTTACACCAGCATTCATGAGCCAAATGCTGGCGCAGGTCGATGCCCCGGCCGGGTACTTGCGGGCACTGGTGGACCGGTATGGCCGGAGCGATCTGAAAGACGCCATGCTCGATTGGTTCACGGCACGGTTGCAGCAAAGCGCATTCATTGCCCGCTGTGCAGGTCACCTGAAGCAGGCGAACCATGAGGCGGTCAAAGCCTTGTGGGAGAGCGAGGCCTCGGCGCAGGCCGCCAGCGTTTGGCGGGTCAGCTGCGTGGTGCTTGCGAACGCTATGCGCTGTGCCGATTTTCTCTTGTTCTATCGCCAGGACCTGCAAGGTGACCTGCTGCTGTATGCCCCCGACAAGCCGGATGGGCAGGAGTGGATCGAGTTGCCCTCGTTATGGGCCGTCAGCGTGGAGATGGGCGCATGGACCCGTAGCGAAGTCGGTCGCGAGTACTTGCTGCAGCGCCTCTTTCCAGTCGAACGGAGCGGGGCGCGGGAGTACTTTGCCAGCGTGGTGGACAAGCCGACGACTTGGGATTCGAGCAAGGATCCCCGGGGGGCGGTGAGCGGTTTCAGGGCTTGCCTGGAAGACCTCGTTGCGATGGGCCTGAACAACAATCTGGCACAGGTGGCGGCGGACGAATCGCCTCGCTGGTACGCCGCCTTGCCGCTTGATTCCCGGCGAAACATCAGCAGTCTGAGCCAGGAGCTCCTGGTTCATCAGGAGGTGCTCAGCCAGCAGATGGCAGGCTACGAAGCCTTTGTGGATTTCGCCAAGCGTATCGTCACGCAAGCCATTGCCCCTTATATGCGCAGCAAAGGTGTGCAGGGGCCCGTCGATCCCGAAACGGTGCTCATCGACTACAACCCGGGGTTGGCCGATGGCAAGACGAACGTCTCCAGCCTGCTGGAGCTGGCCATCTACGGCTATGACGACAACTCGGGCATCGACAATCCGCGAAAAGGCGTACGTTCATCGGTGGGGCAGGATCTGAGGCAGGTCCGCAGTGCGGAGCTGGCGTCCTATCTTCGGCGGGCGTACGTGGGTGAGCAGTATGCGCGGCAGATCCGTGCCCGGTTCCTCGACGCCCGTGCCGCTGATTACATCTTGCGTCGCACCGCCTACCGTAACCTGGTGCTGACCCGGATGGACCGTGACCTGCGTGTCGCAACGGGTCAGTTCCAGTTGAGCGCGAACGAATTCTGGTGGCTCACTCGACAAGTCACCCTCCTGAGTGAAGCGGTGCCGGTGGTCGGCCCGGTGTATTCGGGGGCTGTCGTCCAGCGTGAGGGGGTGATCAGGTTTTCCGTCGGCGGTCATGTCGTGATGGGCGTCTACGTCTTCACCTACTTCGATCCGAAGGGCTCGTCTTGGCTGTATACGCCTGACGCTCCGGACGGTGTCACGTTTCGCCCGTACCGGGACTTTACCGGGAAAGTCGTCGCGCGCCTGCATGACTACGTGCTGGAGCGGGTCGGACTCGGCGCCCGTACGGCGGTCAGGCGTTCACTGGTGGCTCTGGCGGCGGCGAGCATCGGCGTCGATACGTTGCGCGAGTTCAATCGAGTGAGCGATATCCAGGCAGAGTTCGATGCTTGCATCGAGCGGGCTGTCACCGATGTGGAAGACATCACCCAGAGCCGTGCCGAAGTGATCAGGCGACAGGTCATCAAGGGGCTGCTGTTTGCATCGGCACCGGTGTGCCTGGTCTACCCGCCCTTTGCTCTGTTGCTGGATGCGGCCGTGATCGCCGTCAGTGTCAAGCAGGCTGCGCAGGCGCATGGGCAGGGGGACACGGATCGCGCGCTGGGCCACTGGTTGATGGCCTCCTGGGGGGTACTGTTCGCCGCGCTGGGAGCAGGAACCATTGCTTCGTTACTGGGGCCGGCGGCCAGAAGCCTGAAGCTTGTCGTGAAGTCCATGTCCTTGTCCGGGCAGCGCTTGAAACGCATGACGCCGCTGATTGCCAAGGAAGCCGGACCGATCGTCCAACCCATACGCTTCAAGCCGAAACAGGCGGTCAGCAAAACCCCCGAGAATCTGGAGCGGGTGACCGAGGAGGGCATTTACCAGGGGACTTATCGCAGCCCATCCAGTGCATCGCAGCCGCTCAATACATATTTCATACGCAGCAGGGGCAAGTACTACCAGGTGAAGGAAGATTCTCGTTTCGGCGGCTTGTGCCTGGTGGACGCCAGTCGCCCCGGCGCTCTGTACAACCTGCCCATCCGCAGAATGGGAAATGGTCAGTGGGCGCACAACTCAGTCGGCTTGAAGGGGGGCAATGAGCAAACGCTTGTCCTTGGGCGAGTGAGCGATCTGCGGGAGGCGTTTCCCAACCATGTCTTCCCGGATGTATCGAGGGGCGCGTTGCAAGGCGAGGCCGTGGTGGCAAGGTTCAGCGAGGCGGCGGCGGACAACTATCTGTTCTCGCTGAACGCGCAGACCTGTGTGATCGCTTCGTTGTACAACCCGACCACCCGGGTGGGGGCGGTGATTCATTTCGATCACAATATCCGCGCGCTCATCGAACGCAGTGTTCGCGACGTGATGCAACGCCTGGGGGGATCGGGCAAAGACATCCGCGCCACGCTGGTGGGGGGGGACTGGTTGACGGGGGTCGACATTGGCGGGCGAGTCCGCTCGGCGATGAGACGCCAGGGTTTGCAGCCCACCTGGGATCACTGGTCGTACTCTTCCTGCTTCGGCAATACCTACGGCGTGTCACTGGAGCTGCGCAGTGGTGTCACTACGGTCTTCAAGACCTCACGCAGTCAAGTCGAGCGCTACTACATACCGGTGCTGGCGAGGGCGAAAAAGAGCACCGATCCCGTATCAGTACGTGCCCGTGGGTTCATGACGCGCTTGCGCAGCGAACCGTTGGTAGCCACTGCCAGCGGGGCCATCCGTACTCCGCAGGGCAGGGTCGCGACAGCGTCGCAGATCGAAGCGCAGGCGTTGCCTACGGTGGTGCTGAGCTGATTGGGTTCGCCGCCATCCCGCAAGGCCGGCAAAAAAAAGACCCCGGCCAATGGACCGGGGTCTTTTCTACATCACTTGAAGCATCAGTGCTGGTTGCCCAGCTTGTGTTCCAGGTAATGGATGTTGACGCCGCCTTTGCAGAAGCCTTCGTCACGTACGAGGTCGCGGTGCAGCGGGATGTTGGTCTTGATCCCGTCTACCACGATTTCGTCCAGGGCATTGCGCATGCGCGCCATGGCTTCGTCACGGGTCGCGCCGTAGGTGATCAGCTTGCCGATCAACGAGTCGTAGTTCGGTGGAACGGCATAACCGCTGTACAGGTGCGAGTCGACGCGAACGCCATTGCCGCCCGGGGCATGGAAGTGCTTGACCGTACCTGGGCTTGGCATGAAGGTTTTCGGGTCTTCGGCGTTGATCCGGCATTCCAGCGCGTGACCGCGGATGACCACGTCATCCTGGGTGAACGACAGCTTGTTGCCGGCGGCGATGCTGAGCATCTCCTTGACGATGTCGATACCGGTGACCATTTCCGAGACCGGGTGCTCCACCTGAACACGGGTGTTCATTTCGATGAAGTAGAAACGACCGTTCTCGTAGAGGAACTCGAAGGTACCGGCGCCGCGATAGCCAATGTCGATACAGGCCTTGACGCAACGTGCCAGGACTTCTTCGCGAGCCTGCTCGTCGATGCCCGGTGCCGGCGCTTCTTCGAGCACTTTCTGGTGACGGCGTTGCAGCGAGCAATCGCGGTCGCCCAGGTGGATCGCATGGCCCTGGCCGTCGGACAGTACCTGGACTTCGACGTGACGTGGGTTGGTCAGGAATTTTTCCAGGTAGACCATCGGGTTGCCGAACGCCGCGCCAGCTTCGGAGCGGGTCAGTTTCGCCGAGGAAATCAGGTCTTCTTCCTTGTGTACCACGCGCATGCCGCGACCACCGCCGCCGCCAGCGGCCTTGATGATCACCGGATAACCGACTTCGCGACCGATGCGCAGAGCGGTTTCTTCGTCTTCAGGCAGTGGGCCGTCGGAACCCGGAACGGTTGGAACGCCGGCGGCGATCATGGCGTGTTTGGCCGATACCTTGTCGCCCATCAGGCGGATGGTTTCGGCTTTCGGGCCAATGAAGGCGAAACCGGAATTTTCGACCTGTTCGGCGAAGTCGGCGTTTTCCGCCAGGAAGCCGTAGCCAGGGTGAATGGCGGTGGCGCCGGTCACTTCGGCAGCGGCGATGATCGCCGGGATGTGCAGGTAGGAGTGCGCAGCCGACGCCGGACCGATGCAGACGGATTCGTCCGCCAGGCCCAGGTGCATCAGTTCTTTGTCGGCCTTGGAGTAAACGGCGACGGTCTTGATGCCCATCTCTTTGCAGGCACGCAGAATCCGCAGGGCGATCTCACCGCGGTTAGCGATCAGAACTTTTTCCAACTTCGCAGTCATCAAAGGCTCTCCGCGGTTCAAACGATGGTGAACAGCGGTTGGTCGTACTCAACCGGCTGGCCGTCTTCGACGAGGATGGATTCGATCACACCGCTGGTTTCAGCTTCGATGTGGTTCATCATCTTCATGGCTTCGACGATGCACAGGGTGTCGCCTTTCTTCACGGTCTGGCCGACTTCAACGAAGGACGGCGAGGATGGCGAAGACTTGCGATAGAACGTGCCCACCATTGGCGAACGGGCGACAGTGCCGTTGAGCGCTGGTGCCGCAGGTGCGGCTGGCGCTGCGGCGGCAACCGGGGCGGCGGCTGGAGCGGGCGCGGCGGCCGGAGCCTGCATTGGGGCCGGTGCATAGAACTGCTGGGCCGGGGTCTTGCTGTGGCGGCTGATGCGTACGGACTCTTCGCCTTCCTTGATCTCAAGCTCGTCGATGCCGGACTCTTCCAGCAATTCGATCAATTTCTTAACTTTACGGATATCCATGAATCATCAACTCCCAAGGGTCGGTCAGGGGCGTTTAACGCTTGTTGTTCAAGCTGTTGCCGGTCTTTCAAGCTGCTCTAGGGCGGCCTCCAGGGCCAGTCGGTAACCACTGGCGCCGAGGCCGCAAATCACTCCCACTGCTACATCGGAGAAGTAGGAGTGATGACGGAAAGGTTCGCGTTTGTGCACGTTGGACAAATGCACTTCGATGAATGGGATGCTCACCGCCAGCAGCGCGTCACGTAATGCGACACTTGTGTGTGTAAAAGCTGCTGGATTGATCAAGATGAAATCCACGCCTTCGCCACGGGCGGCATGGATACGGTCGATCAATTCATATTCGGCGTTGCTTTGCAGATAGAGCAAATGGTGGCCGGCGTTGCGGGCCCGCTGCTCAAGGTCCTGGTTGATCTGGGCCAGTGTCACGGCCCCGTAGACGCCCGGTTCACGGGTGCCCAGCAGGTTCAGGTTGGGTCCATGCAGGACCAATAGGGTCGCCATCTGCTGTTCCTTGTTATCTGTGAGCAGGTATCAGAACCTGGCGACTATGCCGCAAAGCCTTAATGACTGTCCAGTTCTCGGCAATAGCCAGCACGATGACCGATGTTTACGCGAAATTTGTGACCATCCTCCAAAATCCGGTCATCCCCGGTTTCGCCAGCCTGTCCTGAGCCCTGTGGGAGCGAGCCTGCTCACGAAGACGGCGGCACATTCAATATCGATGCACGCTGACCCACCGCAATCGCGAGCAGGCTCGCTCCCACAATGGATCTGTGCTGCTTAAACCCGAAACGCCTGCACCGCCGTGTGCAGCCGCCCGCCCAGCACCAGCAGGTTATCGCCCTGTTCCCGCCCTTGGCCGATGCGTAGCAGATTATCGCCACCCAATAGATGAATCCGCTCACTGTGATCGCGGATTTCGCTGACGGCGCCGCTTTGTTGGGCGGTGACGTCGGCGATACGTACCGCCGTGGCGGAGATGGTCTGGATGGCGCCGACGATTTCGTCCAGCGCGCCGTCGGCCGCCTGCGCCTGGTTGGCGGTGGCTTCGGCGTGTTCGACCTGGGCGCGCATGCCGTCCACCGATTGGCGCGCGGCCAGTTGCAAGCGGGCGATCAGCGTCTGGATTTCGGCGGTGGCGCCGGCCGTGCGTTGGGCCAGGGAGCGGACCTCCTCGGCCACTACCGCGAAGCCTCGGCCCATTTCCCCGGCGCGGGCCGCTTCGATGGCGGCGTTGAGGGCCAGCAGGTTGGTCTGGTCGGCAATCGAGCGAATCACCGTCAGCACGCCGCCGATGGTGGCCGATTCCTCGGCCAGTTGTTCGATCATCTGCGCGTTGTCCTGCACTTCCCCCACCAGTGCGTGCAGGCCCGTGAGGCTCAGGCCGATGACTTTCTGCCCTTGTTCCACCGCCTGCCCGGCATTGCGGCTGGCATCCGCGGCCTGGCTGGCATCGCCGGCCACTTGCTGGATCGTCGCTTCCAGTTCGCTGAGGGAATCACGGATCAGCGCCGTGTCGCCGGCCTGATCCTCGGCGCCGCTGTGTAGCTCGCCGCTCAACTCGGCCAGGGCCCGGCTGCTGCCGGCGACCTGTTCGGCGTTGACGCGGATGGTGCCCACCAGGTCCACCAGATAAGCGCGCAGACGATTGAGCGACGCTTCGATGTCTTGCAACTCGCGATTGCTGGCGCCGACATGGATATCGCGGCTGAAATCCCCTTCGGCCCAGGTCGACAGGGCCGGAGCGAGGTGCGTCAAGGTGCGGGCCAGGCGTCGCTGCAAGGTGTCGATGAGCAGCGCGATCAGCAGGATCAAGCCAATCATCACCCCTTGGATCAGGCGAACCTCGCCCTGGATCTGCCCATGCTGGGCCCGCACCGCCGGTTCCATGGCATCGATCGCCTGTTGCACGTCGGTGATTTTCAGATGCGTGGCGCTGCTCAGTTCGGTGCGTTTCTGGATCAGTTCGCGGGTGCGGGTCAATTCGGCGGGATAGCGACCCAGCAGGCTGTTGAGTTCGCGCTTGAGGGCGATGCCGGCATCTTCGGCAGCGGCTTTTTCCTGGGCCTCCAGGCCCATCAGCGCGGCGAAATCATCGCTGCCCGATTCACTGCTGGTAGTGACGCCCAGCAGTGGCAGGCTGTCGAGGCGTTCGGCCTCAAGGCGGATGCTCGCCAGTTCCCGCTCGACGTCGGCGGCCAATTCGCTGCGACCGCTGCTGACCAGTTTGTCCCGCGTGAGAGACAACCGGCCCAGGTGCTGTGAAGCGGCAAACAATGCGGGCAAGTAGGCAGGGGTGCCATTGGCGTATTGGGCCAGTTGGTCGAGGCTGGCACTCAGTTCGCGCTCGGCTTGCAACAATAAGGCTTGCGGATCGCCGGCCAGTTTGCCGGCGGCCAGTAGGTCGGTCTTGCTGAAACCGTCGAGGTTCGACAGGCTCGGGCGCAGGGTCTTGGCCAGTGCCGGGGGGAACTGATCGAGGTCTTTTTGCAGGGTCTCCAGGGCCTGGGTCGCCGCGCTCAGGCGCAAGGCGTCGCCGCTGGCCAGGTAGTCCTCGATGTTGCGCGCCACGTCGCCCTGGAATTGCCGCGACAGGCCCAGGTAGCGCTCCATCAGCAAGTAGGGTCGTTCCAGGGCGATCTGCGACCACCATAGCGTGGCCCCAAGACCCAGGCACACGGCAACGAGAAGAAGGGTATTGAGATTGGTCAGCAGCTTCAGGCGCATCAAGGGTCTACCAAGGGCAGAATCGTAAGTGCCTGAATTTATTGCGCTTGCGTTACAGGTTTATGACCGAATCGGTCGATTCCGATGAAAAGGTGGCACTTTGCTTTGATTGCCGGGCGCTCTGTACCCGATTGCGCCCGGCGTGCTTGGCGCGATACAGCGCTTCGTCCGCCTGGCTGGCCATCATCAGGCTGTCGGAGTCATCGCTCATCTCCACCACGCCGGCGCTGAAGGTGCACCACAAATCCTGGGGCTGGGCCGGATAGTGGATTTCGGCAAAGCGCTGGCGAATTTCATCCAGCACCTTGCAGGCGGCGTCGATATCGGTGTCGGGCATGACGATGGCGAATTCTTCGCCGCCGTAACGGCCGATGAAATCGGTCTTGCGCAGGCGCTGCTTGAGAAACAGCGCCAGGCTCTTGATCACCCGGTCGCCCATGGGATGGCCGTGGCTGTCATTGACTCGTTTGAAATGGTCGATGTCGAGCATGGCGAAGCTCAGGGGCTTGCCTTCGCGTCGAGCGCGGAAGCTGCAATCCTCGAGCAACTGGAGGATATGGGTGTGGTTGTACAGGCCGGTGAGGCTGTCGCGCACCATCCGCGCCTTGAGGTTGCGCGCCCGGGCGGCACGGTTGCGCACGGTGGTGATCAGGTGCCGGGGCTTGATCGGTTTGGTCAGGAAGTCGTCGCCGCCTTCGCTCATGGCGTCGAGTTGTTTGTCCAGGTCGTCTTCGGCGGACAGGTAGATGATCGGCACGCTGACATAACGGTCGTTATGGCGAATCACCTTGGCCAGCTCCGTGCCGGTGCAGGCCGGCATGTACATGTCGAGGATGATCAGGTCGGGCTGGAAGTCCGCCAGTTCGGCCATGGCCTGGATGGGTTCGATCAGCGTGCGAGTGATGATGCCGGCGCTGTTGAGCAAGCGTTCGGTGTGCATGGCCTGGGCGCGGGAGTCATCGATGATCAGCACTTTGTATGGATCGTACTGGGCGACGCAGGTCAGCACTTCGATCTTTTCCAGCAGGCTCGAGGCTTCGAGGGTGCCGGTGAGAAATTCCTGGCCACCGGCGCGCACCGCGGCCAGGCGTGTCGGCGTGTCGGTTTCCAACAGGCTGAAGAACAACAGTGGCAGCGGTTGTTCCAGGCCTTCCTGGGCTTCGGCGGCCAGTTTCAGGCCGGCGCCGGGGCCGCTGAAATCCACATCCATGACGATCGCTGCCGGCAGACGCTCGACCATCGCTGCCCGGAACGCCGCGACATTGTCCAGCGCCTGGGCGCTGAGGCCGAAGAACTCCAGCTGTTTGGCCAGGCGCTCGGCGCGGTCATGGTCCTGCAGCAACACGTAGATGGGTTTGCGCAGCGGTGGCAGGAAGGTTTGTTCGAGCTGGTCGCCGTGGCGCAGGCCGGTACGAGACAAGCGCTGCATCAAGCGGTTGATTTCGGTGATCAAGTGGCTGCTCAGGCGTCCGCGATTGGCGTCCACCGCTTGCAACGACTGGCTGATGCCTTGGGCCAGTTGGGAATGCTCGGGCTGTTCGAAGCGCTCGGCAAAGCGCAGCAAGCGCAGATTGGCCTCGCTGAGCTCCGCCAGGTCGGTGCTTGACCACTCAGTGCGTTGCAGGCGCTGCCAAATCTCCAGGATCTGACGAGCCTGATGAATTACCCGCTGGGCAAAGTGGTGCTTGAGGCGCTCACGGCTGGGGTCTTCTGGCTCGGTCATATCCTGACAACTAGTTAGGGTGCATGCTGAGGTCGACTGGTGGCTCTATGCTAGCACCTCTTTTCACCCACATGAGTGTCATACGTCAATAATCTGTCCTGGCACGAAATTCAGTTTGTGACCGGTCAGTCTCATAGGCCGCTGGCAGCGCTTCCTTTATAGTGCCGGTTCGACTGCCCTGTCGTGGCCGGCATGATTGGTGGCGCATTATCGCGTTTCAAATCAGGCACGATGGCGTAGGGTTGTGGTCGAACCGTGAACTCAAGTGATTGAAGGGATATCGCCATGCTGGACTGGAAAAACCGCGCGGGCAGCGCGCCTGAACGTGCCGCCGAGCCGAAATCGGAGGCCCGCAGCTACCTGGGCGGGCTTTTTTTCAGCCGCGCACTGGCTACGCTGATCGGCCTCTACCTGTTGGTGACCATTGCCGTCGGCTGGTATTGGAGCCAGGAGCCCGCGCTGTTCCCGGTGCAGCAGAACGCCCAGGCCGCGGCCGAGAAAGATGGCCGGCAAATGGTGGTGGGCTACACCACGGTCGAGACGCTCAAGACGGTGGCCGGGACCCTGCTGACCAAGCCGGGTGGCTACATCTCCAATGACCGCTTCCCGCCAGGCCTGTGGATGGACAACATGCCGAGCTGGGAATATGGCGTGCTGGTGCAGGTCCGCGACCTGAGCCGTGCCCTGCGCAAGGACTTCGCCCGTTCCCAGTCCCAGTCCGCCGAGGACGCCGACCTGGCCAAGGCCGAGCCGCGCTTCAACTTCGACAACCGCAGTTGGGTGCTGCCCTCCAGTGAGTCTGAGTATCAGGAAGGCATCAACTCCCTGAGCCGCTATCAGGCGCGCCTGTCCGACCCAAGCCAGAAAAGTGCACTGTTCTACGCCCGTGCCGACAACCTGAACAACTGGCTGGGGGATGTCGGCACTCGCCTGGGTTCGTTGTCCCAGCGCCTGTCGGCCAGCGTTGGCCGGGTCAAGCTCAACACCTCGCTGAAAACCGAAGTTCCGGCCCCGGGCCAGGTGCCGCAGGTGGATGAAGAGGTGGTCGAGACCCCGTGGCTGCAAATCGATAACGTGTTCTACGAGGCCCGCGGTCAGGCTTGGGCGCTGTCGCACCTGCTGCGCGCCATCGAAGTGGACTTCGCCGATGTACTGGCAAAAAAGAACGCCACGGTCAGCGTGCGGCAGATCATTCGTGAACTGGAAGCGTCCCAGGAACCTGTCTGGAGCCCGATGATCCTCAACGGCAGCGGCTTCGGTGTATTGGCTAACCACTCGCTGGTCATGGCCAACTACATTTCCCGGGCCAACGCAGCGGTCATCGACTTGCGGCAATTGCTGAACCAGGGCTGATACATGAGCGAAAGCCCCCGGGAGGTCGCTCACCGAGTGGCCTCGGATGCCGAGTTGATCGCGTGGGTCGATGAGCAGGACAACCTGCTTGGCAGCCTGGTGCGTTCAGAGCTGCGCGAGCGTGGCCTGATCGGACGTGGCACCTACATCATGCTGTTCAACTCGGCCGGTGAGCTCTGCGTGCATCGGCGTACCCTGAGCAAGGCCATTTACCCCGGTTTCTGGGACGTGGCGGCGGGTGGCATGGTGCAGGCCGATGAGACCTATGCCGAATCGGCCGCCCGTGAGCTGGCGGAGGAACTGGGTGTGAGCGGCGTGGAACTGACCGCCCACGACCATTTTTATTTCGAAGACCCCGGCAGTCGCCTGTGGTGCTCGGCGTTCTCGGCGGTGTGGGACGGCCCGCTGGTCCTGCAACCGGAAGAAGTCCTCGAGGCGCGTTTCCTGCCGCTCGAACAGGTGCTCGATGAAATTCAGCGTAAGCCCTACTGCCCGGACTCTTTGGCGGCGCTCGAACGCTATTTGCGGGTCCATGGCGACGGCGTCGCAAAGAAGCTATAAATTGGCGCTGATTGGCCCTTAGCAAGTCGGCTTTTTGCCGTTACACTGCGCGACTTTTCAAGCTGAACCGTCTCTGCGGTCCAGTAGCGCTGCCCCTGCCTGAGTGGGGTTTCGCGGTCGAGGCACGTTCCCCCTCGGCCAGTCTTTGTCCTCCCAAGAGGATTGCCGGTGGCCAAAAAAGCCGCATCCTTCGCCGCCCTGGGCGGCCTGGTATTTTCTACCGACGCCGGTCGTCATTGTCCTGATTGCCGTCAACCGGTGAATGCCTGCATCTGCAAACAGACCGCCATCCCTGAAGGTGACGGCATTGCGCGCGTGCGCCGTGAAAGCAAAGGCCGCGGCGGCAAGACAGTGACCACGATCACCGGCGTGCCGTTGGCCGAAGATGCGCTCAAGGAACTGGCCACCACGTTGAAGAAACGCTGTGGCACCGGTGGCGCATTGAAAGACGGCGTCATCGAGATCCAGGGCGATCACGTCGAACTGCTGCTGGCGGAACTGGTCAAGCACGGTTTCAAGGCAAAGAAATCCGGCGGCTAGCAGCCTCTGTGAAAACCACCCTCGGCTTGACCCGAACCCCACGTTCGAGGTCGCCCGCATGGTTTTCACAGAGCCTGTTCTGAACGGGTTTCTAAACTCATCGCTGGGAGCAGGGTCTACCTTGCTAACAGGCAATTCGTCATTTTCACTCTCTAGACTGCCCCAGCCTCCGACCGGATGGTGCATTTTGACTTCTTTATAGGGGACTTCGATGTCCGTACGACGCACACGCAAAGACGATGGCAGCCAATGGACAGTTGCGGACAGCCGCAGTGTTTACGGGATTCGCCATTGGGGGGCCGGGTATTTCGCGATCAATGAAGCCGGTCGCGTCGAAGTCCGCCCGAACGGTCCCGGCAGCTCGCCCATCGACCTGTTCGAGCAAGTCGATCAGTTGCGCCAGAGCGGCCTGTCGCTGCCCTTGCTGGTGCGCTTTCCCGACATCCTGCAAGACCGTGTACGCCAGCTCACCGGTGCCTTCGACAGCAACATCGCGCGCCTGGAATACCAGAGCAAGTACACCGCGCTCTATCCGATCAAGGTCAACCAGCAAGAAGCGGTGATCGAGAACATCATCGCCACCCAGAACGTCTCCATCGGCCTGGAAGCCGGCTCCAAGCCGGAGTTGCTGGCGGTGCTGGCCCTGGCGCCGAAGGGCGGCACCATCGTCTGCAACGGCTACAAGGATCGTGAGTTCATCCGCCTGGCGCTGATGGGCCAGAAGCTGGGCCACAATGTATTCATCGTCATCGAGAAAGAGTCCGAAGTCGGTCTGGTGATCGAAGAGGCTGCGGCGCTCAAGGTCAAGCCACAGGTTGGCCTGCGGGTGCGCCTGTCGTCCCTGGCATCGAGCAAGTGGGCTGATACCGGTGGCGAGAAATCCAAGTTCGGCTTGTCTGCCGCGCAACTGTTGTCGGTGGTCGAGCGCTTCCGCGCGGCCGGCCTGGACCAGGGCATTCGCCTGCTGCACTTCCACATGGGCTCGCAGATCGCCAACCTGGCGGACTACCAGCACGGCTTCAAGGAAGCGATCCGTTACTACGGTGAACTGCGCAACCTCGGCCTGCCGGTGGATCACATCGACGTCGGCGGTGGCCTCGGCGTGGACTACGACGGCACCCACTCGCGCAACGCCAGTTCGATCAACTACGACATGGACGATTACGCCGGTGTCGTGGTCGGCATGCTCAAGGAGTTCTGCGATGCCCAGAGTTTGCCGCATCCGCACATCTTCTCCGAAAGCGGCCGCTCGCTGACCGCCCACCACGCCATGCTGGTGGTGCAGGTGACCGACGTCGAGAAACACAACGATGACGTGCCGGTGATCGAAAACAAGGAAAGCCTGCCGGAAACCGTGCAATGGCTGGTTGACCTGCTGGGCCCGACCGATATCGAGATGGTCACCGAGACCTACTGGCGCGCCACTCACTACATGAGCGATGTGGCGACCCAGTATGCCGATGGCAAGTTGACCCTGGCTGAAAAAGCCTTGGCCGAGCAGTGCTACTTCGCGGTGTGCCGTCGCCTGCACAACTCGTTGAAGGCCCGCCAGCGTTCCCATCGGCAAGTGCTGGATGAGCTCAACGACAAGCTGGCCGACAAATACATCTGCAACTTCTCGGTGTTTCAGAGCCTGCCGGACACCTGGGCCATCGGCCAGGTGCTGCCGATCCTGCCGTTGCATCGTCTGGACGAAGAGCCGCTGCGTCGCGCCGTGCTGCAAGACCTGACCTGCGATTCCGACGGCAAGATCAAGCAGTACGTCGACGAACAGAGCATCGAGACCAGCCTGCCGGTTCACGGTCTCAATCCAGGTGAAGACTACTTGCTGGGCATTTTCCTGGTGGGCGCCTACCAGGAAATCCTCGGTGACATGCACAACCTGTTCGGTGACACCGACTCGGTGAACATCTACCAGAACGCCGATGGCAGCGTGTATCACGCCGGTATCGAAACCCACGACACCATCGAAGACATGCTGCGCTACGTGCACTTGTCGCCGGAGGAGTTGATGACTCACTACCGCGACAAGTGCGCCAGCGCCCGCATCAGCGCCGCCGAACGTACCCAGTTCCTCGATGCCTTGCGCCTGGGGTTGACGCGTTCGTCCTACCTGTCGTCTTGATGGGCAAGTTTGTGGCGAGGGGCTCACCCTTTTAACTGATCGGCAACGCCCTCCGGAGCTGTCAGAAAAGACACCGCATGTTGCGGGTTTTTTCGGATAGTTCCGGAGGGCGTTTTTGTTTACGCCACGGCTATTTCCTCCCTCCGGTGCGTTTAACCGGCGATGTCCTTATTTCGTGTAGTCCCTTTCCTAACTTGTACTTGGCCCCTCTACTCGGCCATGGCTCTCGGCGAGAATCCCCGACCGCCCCTCCTGTAGAGAAACGCCGATGTCCGATCCAGCCAGCGAACCAGCATTTCGTCTGGAGATAGCCGGTCTGCCCGAGCCCGTTGACGTCGTGGCTTTCACGGGTAGCGAAACCATCAGCGAACCCTTCGTTTATGAAGCGCAGCTGTTGTTGCCCGATGCGAACCTGGACTTGGCGGGCCTGCTATACCGCAGCGTCTGGCTGAGCTTCGGGGCCCCAGGCCGGGGCATTCATGGGCAGCTTCATGAGTTGGTCCAACACCCTCATGGCGCCGGCTGCCGGGTGCGTATCGGACCGAAGCTGGCCTGTCTGGCGCAGCGCTTCAGCCAGCGGGTCTTCAGCGCCCGCTCGGTGCCGCAGATCATTCGCCAGGTGCTCAAGGCCCATGGCATCAGCGGCCGCGGCCTGTGCCTGGACTTGATTGGTGATTATCCGCCACAGGACTTCTGTACCCAGTATCGGGAATCGGACTTGCAGTTTCTTCAACGCGTATGCGCCCAGGCAGGCATTCATTTTCATTTCGAACACACCCAGGACGGACACTGTCTGGTGTTCGCCGACAATGCCCACAGTTTTCCCCCCGTCGGTACAGCGGTTTACGCGGACGACGAGGCGACTGCCGCAGTGCGGACCTTCAGCGTGCAGACCGATGTGTCGGGGGAGCAGGTCGCCCAGGGCCGCAGCGATTTGATGAACCTGCATGGTGGTCGAATGTTGTCGCTGACGGCTCATCCTTTTGCTGGCTGGAACCGGCGCTGGCTGTTGACGAAGGTCGAGCACCGGGTGCAGGCGGGGGTGTACGGCAATCATTTCAAAGCCATTCCCCGGGGCGTGCTGTTCGTGCCGGATAAGATCCCGGCAAAACCACGGATGGTGAGCCGGCAACGCGGCTGGGTCGTGGCAGTGGACGAGCCGCCAGCGTTGGGGGCAGGGCGTGTGGCGGTGCAGTTTGACTGGGTCTACCAGGGCGAAGGTTCCAGCCCCAGTCATTGCTGGCTACCCTTGGCGCCCGAACTGGTCGCGGGCGGAGCGGGCGCCCTGTGTGACGGCACCGAGGTGTTGGTGAGCTTTATCGAAGGCGATCCGGATCGGCCATTGATCAGTGCATTTCTGGACGCGCCTGTCTCAGGGGAGGTTGCGGATGAATCATCCTCAGGCGAAACATTTGTGCAGTCTGTTGCCGATCCGCTCCTGTTGTCTGCAATCCGCGACGCCGAGCCGCTGGTCTTGTTGTGCCTGTTGCCCGAAGGCGGGCCTTTCAGCCCCTGCGCCCAACCGCTGTGCACCTGCCGTATGCTCATGGGGCGTGGCGCGGGCGTTGCTCGATGAGTGCCGCCGTCCTGCCTGGATCAACGCCGCAATGGCTGTTGCTCGACGTACCGAGTGCGCCTGCAGCCGCACGGCTGGTGCACGGGCAGTTCGCCAAGGCACGGTGCTTTGCCCTGTTTGAAGGTACCGAGCTGCATGGGCTGCGAGAGCACGGCCCGCTGCTGGTGGATCTGCGTCAATCGCCTGCGCTGGTCAGCCTCTGTCACCTGGACCCACGTTCCTGGCCGGGGCTGCTGTTGGTCAGCTCATCGCCCGCCGAGCAATTGCTGGCGCATCTGCGGCGCATGCTGACGGTGACGCTAGGCCTGCATCACAAAGCCTTGTTGAGCTACTACAACCCGCACATCGCCAGCTATTTCTTCGACGGCTGCGACCCTCGGGAGCTCAGTTGCTGGCTGGGTCCGATCAGTCTGTTGCGCTGGTTTGGTGGCACCTGGGCCGACCGGGCGATCGGCAGCCAGGGGTGGCAACAACTGTCCAACCCGGGGCTGCCGGTGGCGGCGCTGGAGACGGAGCACAGCCTCAGCGATCGACAGCAGAGCCAGTTGCAACGATGCCTGCTGGAGCGTCATGCCTGGCAATGGTCCCGTGCCACCGGGCGTGATTACCGTCGGCTCTGGGAGGATTTGCAGCAGGGACTGACGCTGGGGTTTACCGAGCGGACAGTGCTCGATGACTGGCTGTGGCTGCGCCTGCAATACCCCGAGGCCCGGCCGGTGCCGGACTTGGTGGGCGGTTCGCAGCGTGAACGGCTCGATCAGCTGCGACGGCGTTGGCAGGACGGCCAGGATTGAACGTTACTGGGCTGACGCGCCGAGCCAGCGGTCGTGTCGCTGCAAGCGCCAGGCGAAAGCGCCGAGGGTCAGGCTGCGCAAGGCCATGAACAGCAGGAAGGTGATCCACAACCCATGGTTGCCCAACCCTCGCAGCGCCCAAGCGATTGGCAGCACCAGCAGCAATGTCAGCAGCATGCCGTTGCGCATTTCCCGGGCGCGGGTGGCGCCGATGAACAGCCCGTCGAGCAAGTAACTCCAGACCGCAATGAGTGGCAGGGCCGCCAGATAAGGCAGGTAGCGGTAAGCGGTATCGCGCACGTCGGGGATGTTGGTCTGCATGTCGATGAACAGGTGGCCGGCGAGCAGGAACAGCAATGCGAAGCCCAGGCTTGCAATCAGCGACCAGCCACACGCCACCACCAGCGAGCGGCGCAGTGCCAGGCGGTCGCGGGCGCCAATGGCATGGCCGCACAGCGCTTCGACGGCATGGGCCAGGCCGTCCAGGGCATGGGCTGTCAGCAACAGGCCGTTGAGCAGCAAGGCATTGGCCGCCACGGTCGCATCCCCCAGGCGCGCGCCTTGCACGGTGATGAGGAAAAACACCGCTTGCAGCGCCAGGCTGCGAATGAAAATGTCCCGGTTCACGGCCAGCAGCGGGCGCCAGTTCTGCCACAGTCCCAGGGCGGCCCAGGCCACCTGTCCGGGCCAGGCGCGCAGTGTGTGGCGGGCCAGCGCCAGGCCGACCAGCGCGCCGGTCCACTCGGCGATTACCGAGGCCCGGGCCGAGCCGGTCACACCCCAGTCCAGGCCGATCACGAACCACAGGTTCAGGGCGATGTTGACCAGGTTGGTCACCAGCAGGATCGCCAACGGCGCCCGGGCATTCTGGGCACCGAGAAACCAGCCCACCAGCGCATAGCTGGCCAGCGCCGCCGGCAAGCCGAAGAGCCGGGTGTGGAAGAAGTCACGGGTCAATTGGTTGAGCTCGGCGGACGGCTGCATGAAGTGCAACGCCACGTCGCTCAATGGCACGCCGACGGCACCGAGCAGCACCGCCAGCCCCATCGCCAACAGCAGGCCTTGCAGTAACACTTGCCGCAATGCCGCGCCGTCACCACGCCCGGCGGCCTGGGCGGCGAACCCGGTGGTGCCCATGCGCAAGAAACCCATGGCCCAGGCCAACACCGTATACAGACTCGCCCCGACCGCCACCGCGCCCAACTGATGAGCATGGGGCAAATGGCCGATGACGGTGCTGTCCACCAGCGCCACCAGCGGCACGGAAATGTTGGAGAGAATCATCGGCGCAGCCAGCGCCCAGACCCGACGATGGGTCAGGCGGTCGCGCCAGTCGGTGATCAGGTTGGACATGCGGGCTCCTTGATGGAGCGCGATTGTAGCGGGTTATGGTCTGATCGTTCTCCAGGGGATCCTGGACTCCTTGTGGCGAGGGGATTTATCCCCATTCTGTGGGAGCAAAGCTTGCTCGCGATCCAGGCGCCTCGGTTCCCTGGGAAACCGCGTCATATTCATCGCGGGCAAGCCTTGCTCCCACAGAGCATCCTCGCCACAAGGGGGCTGGCGCAGTATCGATCCCAGCCTTAGTGAATGATCCAACTCAACAGCCACAACCCCAGCACCAGCCAGATGATGCCCATGACGATCGAGGCCCGCATGAAGGCGCGGATGGCCGAGTACAGCAGCATCAGCCCGAGGATCAG
Organism: Pseudomonas sp. St290; assembly: GCF_018325805.1. Taxonomy (NCBI): domain Bacteria; kingdom Pseudomonadati; phylum Pseudomonadota; class Gammaproteobacteria; order Pseudomonadales; family Pseudomonadaceae; genus Pseudomonas; species Pseudomonas sp. St290. The sequence goes on from NZ_AP014703.1 coordinate 841,044, forward strand.
CGCGATGATGCTGATGATCGAGGTGTCCATGCCCAGGGTGCGTGACAGCCCATCGACGAAGTTGCCGCCGGCATTGGCCAGGGTGTTGAAGAGACCGCTGAGCAGGTCGACGATGAACCGGATCACCGAACCGAGCGCCTGGCCGAGCCATTCGAAAAAGCTTTCTACCTGCATATGTGCATCCTGATGGGAGGGAGTTTGAGCCGAGCCGTTGGCTCCTGATTGTAGGAGCTGTGGCGGCCGAGTTGGTTCGATTATGGGGTAAACCGTCGCTTCCTACCGAGACTCTTGCCTTCCCCGGTCATCCCCCTGAAGCTATGCGCATTCAGGAGAACCCGATGAACCTTGTTGAACTGACCGAACGCCTGCATGCCATTCGTGACCGTAACGACTGGCGGCAATTCCACAGCCCGAAAAACCTCGCCATGGCCGCCAGTGTGGAAATGGCCGAACTGGTGGAAATTTTCCAGTGGCTGACCGAGGACCAGTCACGCCAGTTGCCGGCGGACAAACTGGCCCACGCCGGGCAGGAGGTCGGTGACATCGTGTTGTACCTGTTGCTGCTGTGCAGCGAGCTGGGCCTGGACATGGACGCCGTGGTGCGCAGCAAACTGGCCGACAGCGAGCGGCGGTTCGGCCAATGAGCGACCGGCATTTCGATCAACTCGCCACGCGCTTTGCGGAAAAAATCTATGGTGGGGCCAAGGGCGCGATCCGTCTGGCGGTGCTTCAGGCCGATCTGCTGGAAACCTTGCCCCAACGTCCGCTGCGGGTGCTGGATATCGGCGCTGGCCTGGGCCATATGTCGTTGTGGCTGGCCGAGCGTGGCCACCAGGTGACCCTGGCCGAGCCGGCCGAGCCCATGCTCGAAGGCGCCCGCCAGCGCTTTGCCGATGCGGGCCAGAGCGCCACGTTCATCCAGGCGCCGTGGCAGGACCTGCTCGGCCAGCTCACTGAACCGTACGACCTGGTGCTGTGTCACGCGGTGCTGGAGTGGCTGGCCGAGCCCCACGCGATCCTGCCGGTGCTGCATCAACTCACGGCGCCTGGCGGTTGGCTGTCCCTGGCGTTCTACAACCGTGATGCGCTGGTCTATCGCAATTTGCTCAAGGGGCATTTCCGCAAGTTGCGCAAGAACGACATGGCCGGCGAAAAACAGAGCCTGACGCCGCAACAACCCCTTGATCCGCGAGCATTGGCGGCGCAACTTGAAGGCCTGTGGCAGGTCGAAAGCCAGAGTGGCGTGCGGGTTTTCCATGACTACATGCCGGTGGAATTCCAGGGCCGCGTGGAGCTTGCGCAGTTGCTGGAAATGGAGCTGGCCCACCGTCGCCACCCGGCGTTTGCCGGGTTGGGACGTTACCTGCACTGGATCTGCCGTCCCCTCTGATCGGAGGGGGCAATCGGAGAGCGAAATGAACGGTCGTTCAGGGTTGTTGGTGCTGTGCCTGGGGCTGGTGGCCTGCCAGGGCAGCAACCCCTATGTCGCCACTTCCAACCCGCTGCCACCGGCGCCGCCCGAGGCCGCCACGGTGTTCGATCGCAGCGCCTACCCGGCGCCACCCCGTGATTATGGGCGCTATCGCAGTTGGGCCTGGCGCGACGGGCGCCTGCCCTCGGGTACCGCCTGGGCGGATTCGGCCCAGGTGGCCGAAGCGGTGAGCAATGCCCTGGACCAGCGTGGCCTGCGCCCGCTGCATGACAACCGGCCCGCCGACTTGTTCGTCAGCGCCGACCTGCGCCTGGAGACCCGCGTACGCCAGGTCCGGGACGACTACGATGCCGGTTACTACGGCGGCTATAACCGTTATGACCGCTATGGCCCGGGGTATGGCGTGTACCATCCGGTGCCGATGGTGCGCACGTATCAGGAGCAGGTCGTGGTGGTTCGGGTGGACTTGTTCGATGCCCGCACCGGGCAGCCGGTGTGGAGCGCCAGCGCCGAGACCGGCCAGCGTGGCAGCCAGAGCGAGCGCACCGACGCCATTCGCGAAGCGGTGGAAAAAGCCCTGTCGGCGTATCCCCCAAGTTGATTGCTCAACGGAGAAAAACCATGTTTCGCCGTCTTGCTCTACTGGCCTTCACCCTGCTGTTGGGCGCTTGTGCCTCTAACCAGGTCAATCATGACTTCGACACCAGCCGCGATTTCGCGGCGTACCGCAGCTGGAGCTGGAAAGAGCCGGCGCTGCAATATCGCCCTGATGACCCACGCATCAAGAGCGACCTGACCGAGCAGCGAATCCGCCAGGCGGTTGCCGATCAACTCGATCAACGCGGCCTGCGCCCGGCTGCGGCTGGCGGACGCGGCGATGTGCTGGTCCAGACCTATTTGATCGTCGAGGATCGCCAGCAGCAGGTCACGACCAACTATGGCGGCGGTTGGGGCGGCCCTTGGAACGGCTATTGGGGTGGGCCGATGTACAACGAAACCCGCAACATCAGCTACAAGGTCGCCACCGTGCAGATCGACCTGCTCGATGGCAAGGACGGCAAGCTGGTGTGGCGTGGCAGTGACGAACAACTGCTCAGCAACTCTCCCAACCCGACGGACCGCAACACGGCCGTGCGCGAGACAGTGGGGCGGATTCTGGCCAACTATCCACCGCGCTGACCAGGGTGCATTCAAGATGGAGGCGAGCAGGCTCGCTCCCACAAGGATTTTGTGGCGAACACTCGACCCGTGAACACCCCGGAACAAAACTGTGGGAGCGAGCCTGCTCGCGATGACGGCGGCCCATTCAACCCTGGGGCAAGCTGATCCACCGCTATCGCGAGCAGGCTCGCTCCCACAGGAATTCGCTGTGAACACCATCGACCTGCTCAGGTCACCGGCCGCCACTCTCCTACCATATGCTCCAACCCCCCAGCCCCCATCAGTTGCAGTTGCCCACTGGAGCCCGCCGCACTCGCCAGCAGCGTCACCTCGCTGGGCAGGCGCACCGGTTTCTTGAAGGTCACATCGATCTCGATGTTGGCCTCGGGCAAGTGATCATCCAACGCTGCAAGAGTCCTGGCCTTGTTCCACAGGCCATGGGCGATGGCAGTGGGGAAGCCGAACAAGCGGGCACTGAGGCCGCTCAGGTGGATCGGGTTGTAGTCGCCGGACACCTTGGCATATTGCCGGCCGATGTCGGCCGGTGCCGTCCAGCGGGCGACTTCGATCAAGGGCAGACTGGCCTGCGGTGAATCCTCCACGAGTGCTCCGTCAAGCTGGACACCTTTGCAAAGCATCTGGCTGCGGGCCTCCCACAGCGGCCCCAGTTGATCATCGAGGCCGGTCACCAGGTCGAATACCGCGCCCTTGGGGTGGGCCTGCAGGTTCTCGACATTGACGCTGGCCCGCACCTGGCCGACCCCGCCCATGGGCCGCAATACACGGATGCGGTTGCTCAGGTGGATCAGCCCCAACAGCGGAAATGGAAAGTCCCGATCCGTAAGCAATTGCATCTGCAGGGCAAATGCCAAAACGTGGGGATAGGTCGGCGGCAGCAGTCCGTTATCGACGAAACCGCACACTTTGCGATAGGCCGCCAGGCGTTGCGGGTCGACCTGAAGCACCTGGCGCAAGCCTTTCTCGGGCAAGGTCGTTCCAGTGACCTTGCGCCGTGTCGCCGCTTTTGAATAGAGCCCGGACATGGATGGCGGGCTGCTGACCTCATGCCATTGGATCGTCATGCTCATGCTCCCAAAAGGCTTTGCCCGCATACCCGCAGGGCCTGTCCTGTCACCGCGCCTGTGCCCGGTTGCGCGAGCCAGGCCACGGCTTCGGCGACATCCTGGGGCAGGCCGCCCTGGCCCAGGGAACTCATGCGCCGCCCGGCTTCGCGCAAGGCGAAGGGAATCTCGGCGGTCATGCGCGTTTCGATGAAACCCGGCGCCACGGCATTGATGCTGATGCCCCGTGGTTGCAGCAGCGGCGCCCAGGCCTGGGCCAGGCCGATCAGCCCGGCCTTGCTCGCTGCATAGTTGGTTTGCCCACGGTTGCCGGCAATGCCGCTGATGGAGGCCAGCAGAACGACCCGGCCGTTGTCGCGCAGGGTGCCGCTGTCGAGCAGGGCCTTGGTCAGCACTTGCGGGGCATTGAGGTTGACGGCCAGCACCGCGTCCCAGAATTCCGGGGTCATGTTGGCGAGGGTCTTGTCCCGAGTGATGCCAGCGTTGTGCACCACGATGTCGATGCCGTCGGGGAGGTGCTCGATCAGTTGTGCGGCGGCGTCCTGGGCGCAGATATCCAGCGTGACGCTGCGCCCGCTCAAGCGTGCGGCCAGGGCGTCGAGGTCGGTCTTGGCCTGCGGCACGTCCAGCAGGATCACGTCGGCGCCATCACGGGCCAGGGTTTCGGCGATGGAAGCGCCGATCCCGCGGGCGGCACCGGTGACCAGTGCCTTGAGCCCGGTCAGCGGTCGGGTCCAGTCCTGGACCTGGGTGTCACAGGCGTTGAGGCGAATGACCTGCCCGGAGATGAAGGCGCTCTTGGGCGACAGGAAAAACCGCAATGCGCCTTCCAACTGAGCTTCGGCGCCGTCGCCGACGTACAGCAGTTGCAGCGTCCCACCGTGGCGCAGCTCTTTGGCCAGGGAACGGCTGAAGCCCTCCAACGCCCGCTGGGCACTGGCGGCGAACGGGTCGGCAAGACGCTCTGGCGCGCGACCGAGGATGACGACATGGGCGCTGTGATCGAGGTTTTTCATCAGTGGCTGGAAAAATTCCCGCAGCTGCTTGAGTTGGTCGGCCTGCAGCAAATGGCTGGCGTCGTACACCACCGCCTTGATTTTCGGGCCATGGCCGGGGATCCACTCGGTGGCCAGGGTCGGCTCGCCGCCGTAGATGAAAATGCTGTCGGTCAGGCGCTTGGCAAACGTGCCGATCTGTTCGATCAACGGCCCGCCGCCCAGCAGCAATGCGCCTTCGATCGGCCGCAGTCGCCCGGCCTGCCAGCGTTCCAGGCGTACCGGCGATGGCAGGCCGAGGGACCCGACCATGCGCCGGCCAATGGGCGAATTGGCGAAGTCGATATAACGGTCAGACATGGAACACACTCCGGCTGATGAGGTTCCAAGTGTGGACCATGATTGGCAATCAGTCGTTCGATCGGCCAGATAAAGCCTAAGCTTGGGCAGGAACAGTGTCTTTTTCAGGCCCTTTGGCGCCTTCAGACTTACACGGGGAGTTCTTCATGGCACAGCTACGTCGCGTCGCGATCATCGGTGGTAACCGCATTCCCTTTGCCCGTTCCAACGGGGCCTATGCCACCGCCAGCAACAAGGCGATGTTGACGGCTGCCCTCGAGGGGCTGATCGAGCGCTACGACCTGCATGGCTTGCACATCGGCGAAGTGGCCGCCGGAGCGGTGCTCAAGCACTCCCGGGATATGAACATGACCCGCGAATGCGTGCTCGGTTCGCGGCTGTCACCGATGACGCCGGCCTATGACGTGCAACAGGCCTGTGGCACCGGGCTGGAGACGGTGCTGCTGGTGGCCAACAAAATCGCCCTGGGCCAGATCGACAGCGGCATTGCCGGCGGCGTCGACACCACGTCGGATGCGCCGATCGCGGTCAATGAAGGGTTGCGCAGGATCTTGCTGCAAGCCAATCGCGCCAAGACCACTGCCGAGAAAATCAAAGTCTTCCTGCAATTGCGCCCCCAGCACTTGCTGCCGGACTTACCGCGCATCAACGAGCCGCGCACCGGCCTGAGCATGGGCGAGCACTGCGAATTGATGGCCCAGACCTGGCAGATCCCCCGGGAAGCGCAAGACCAGTTGGCCTTGGAAAGCCATCAGAAATTGGCCGCGTCCTACGCCGAAGGCTGGCAGAACGATCTGATGACACCGTTTCTCGGCCTGACCCGGGACAACAACCTGCGCCCGGACCTGACCCTGGAAAAACTCGCCTCCCTCAAGCCCGCCTTCGAAAAAAGCGCCAAGGGCACGATGACCGCGGGCAATTCCACGCCACTGACCGATGGTGCCTCGTTGGTGCTGCTGGGCAGTGAAGAGTGGGCCAAGGCCCGGGGCTTGCCGATCCTGGCGTACCTGCGCGACGGTGAAACGGCGGCGGTGGATTTCGTCAATGGCGCCGAAGGGCTGCTGATGGCTCCGGTCTATGCCGTGCCGCGCTTGCTGGCGCGCAACGGTTTGACCTTGCAGGACTTCGATTACTACGAAATCCACGAAGCGTTCGCCGCCCAAGTGTTATGCACGCTGAAGGCCTGGGAAGACCCGGACTACTGCAAGACCCGCCTGGGCCTCGACGCGCCGCTGGGGGCCATCGACCGCAGCCGGTTGAACGTCAAGGGCAGTTCCCTGGCCGCCGGGCACCCGTTTGCCGCCACGGGCGGGCGAATTGTCGCCAACCTCGCCAAGTTGCTGGATGCGGCCGGGCGAGGTCGTGGGTTGATTTCCATCTGCGCCGCCGCCGGCCAGGGCGTGACGGCGATTATCGAGCGTTGAGGAGGACGCCGTTCTGGCCAGACGCCAGTTCCCGGTGACGGCTGGCGTAGCGCTCGGCCAGGATCGAGCAGACGATCAACTGCAGCGGGTGATAGATCATGATTGGCAGCAGGATCAGCCCCAGGCCGGGATGGTTGCCGAAAATCAACGCCGCCATCGGCACCCCGGCGGCGAGGGATTTCTTGCTGGCACAGAACACGGCGGCAACTTCATCGGCACTGTTGAATCCCAGGGCTCGGGCGGTGCGGGTGGTCGCCCACAAGATGATCGCCAGCAGCACGGCACTGCCAATCACGGCGCTGAGCAACACGCCGTGGCCCTGCTGCTGCCAGATCCCCGACACCATCGAATTGCAGAACGCCGCGTAGACCAGCAACAGGATCACCAGCTTGTCGATGACGCTGGTGTAGCGTTTGTACCGACCGAAAAAACCGGCCAGCCAACGCCGCAGGAACTGCCCCAGCACTAGCGGCAGCAGCAACATCATGCACAGGTCGAGCAAGGTCGAACCCAGGTCGATGCCACCGGCACCGCTGCCGACCACGAAACTGACCAGCAATGGCGTCAGGACAACCCCCATTACACTGGACAGGCTCGCATTGAGAATCGCCGCTGGCACGTTACCGCCGGCACTGCCGGTCAGGGCCACCGAGGAAGAAATGGTCGAGGGCAGGGCGCACAGGTAGAAGAACCCCAGCATCAGCAGCGCCGGCACATGGCTGCCCAGGAGCCAGTTGCTGAGCAGCCAGAGCAACGGAAATACGCCAAACGTGAAGCCCTGCACCATCACGTGCAGCCGGATGTTCTTCAAGCCGTGGCGGATCTGTTCGCCGGACAGGTTGACTCCGTGCAGGAAGAACACCACGAAGATGCCGATGTTGACCACCCATTCGGCATGCATGGCCCCGCCCGTGGCGCCAAAGGTTGGAAAGAAGTACGCCAGCAGCGTGGCGAGCAACATGCCGCACAGGAACCAGTCGGTCGCCATGCGTTTGAGGTGTCTGAAGATGTGCATAGGGCACCGCAAGTTGTAAGAAAAGTCGACTTAGCCTAACGTCGTCCCTACTAGTCGTCTTGCGACATAAGGCCAATCAATGCCGCCTAACGGACACCAACAGCTCGAACGCCGCATTCCCGACCTGGTGCAATTGCCCAGGCCGCTTTATGCCCGTGTCGAAAGCTTGAGCGCCGGTTCCTGGACGCAAGCCCATCGGCATGACTGGGTGCAGTTTTCCTACGCCATCAGCGGCGTCCTCGGTGTACACACCGCCGCGGGCAGCTTCTTTGCCCCGCCACAACGGGGCATCTGGATCCCGGCCGACCTGGAGCACCATGTCGTCACCTCCACCCGGGCGGAAATGCGCAGCCTGTACGTGCATCGCCACGCCTGCCCATGGGCCGACGAACGCTGTCGGGTCCTGGAAGTCACGCCACTGGCCCGTGAGTTGATCAAGGTGTTCTGCCAGCTTCCGGTCGATTACCCACAGGGCGATACGCAGGAAGAACGGCTGGTGCAGGTGTTGCTGGATCAACTGGCAACCCTGCCGGAAGTGGGCTTCTCCCTGCCGCTGCCTAGGCATGCCCGTTTGCTGGGATTGTGTAACGAGTTGATCGAACAGCCGGAGCAGAACGTCACCCTGCAAGCCTGGGCCGAACGCTTGGGTACGTCGGAAAAAACCCTGATGCGCCTGTTCCAGCGCGAGACCGGCCTGAGCTTTCGCGCCTGGCGCCAACGCATGCGCTTGTTGTCGTCCCTGGGATCGCTGGAGAAGGGCGACAGCGTCACCAGCGCCGCGTTGTCCTGTGGGTATGACTCAACATCGGCGTTCATTGCCGCGTTCAAGGGAATGTTCGGCTTTACGCCGGGGGAACTGTTCAAGCATTGAGTCGTCGCACTGCCTACAACCAACGGTAGGCACGGCTGTCAGCTCTTGTCGCAAATACCCGTGCATTCAATGGGCAACGCCAAGTCCGGTCTCGGCTATGATTCGGCTCGGTCGATTAATCCGGCACATTGTGTGCATTGCAGGTTCATAGGTCGGCAACCCCTCCCCGTGGAGGAAGGATTGCCGTATAACGACTGTCATTCGCGTGTTTGGTAATAAAGGACCCACAATAAAAGCTGATGAAGACTCCAAAACGCATTGAACCCCTGATCGAGGACGGTCTGGTCGACGAGGTGCTGCGCCCACTCATGAGTGGTAAAGAAGCAGCTGTTTATGTGGTGCGCTGCGGCAACGAGCTACGTTGCGCGAAGGTCTACAAGGAGGCGAACAAGCGAAGTTTTCGTCAGGCGGCCGAATACCAGGAAGGCCGCAAGGTCCGCAATAGCCGCCAGGCCCGGGCCATGGCCAAGGGCTCGAAGTTCGGGCGCAAGGAAACCGAAGACGCCTGGCAGAACGCCGAAGTGGCGGCGCTGTTCCGCTTGGCTAGCGCCGGTGTACGCGTGCCCAAGCCGTACGACTTCCTTGAAGGCGTGCTGCTGATGGAACTGGTTGCCGACGAGTATGGCGATGCCGCGCCGCGTCTGAACGATGTGGTACTGGAGCCGGACCAGGCCCGTGAATATCACGCTTATCTGATTTCCCAGATCGTGCTGATGTTGTGTACCGGTCTGGTGCACGGCGACCTGTCCGAGTTCAACGTCCTGCTCACGCCGACGGGACCTGTGATCATCGACCTGCCGCAAGCGGTGGACGCTGCCGGTAACAACCATGCTTTCAGCATGCTGGAGCGGGACGTGGGCAACATGGCCTCCTACTTCGGCCGGTTTGCCCCGGAGCTCAAGCGCACCAAGTACGCGAAGGAAATGTGGGCGCTGTATGAAGCCGGTACCTTGCACCCGGCCAGCCTGCTGACCGGCGAGTTCGACGAGCCGGAAGAACTGGCGGATGTCGGCGGGATCATGCGCGAGATCGAGGCCGCGCGCCTGGATGAGGAACGTCGCCAGGCCGTACGCGCCGCCGACGATGCCCCGCCCGGCAAGACCGAAGAACCGCCTCCGCCCTGGATGCAGTGATCGGTTGACCAGAAACCCGGCCATGGCCGGGTTTCTTGTGCCTGCCAAAACCCTCAACCCCACAGGGGGGCGGTGGGCATCAATTCTTGCAACACCCCGACGCCAGTTCCTTGAGGATCGGACAATCCGGGCGGTGGTCGCCGTGGCAGTGCTCTACCAGGTCTTGCAAGGTGTCGCGCAGTTCGGCCAGTTCGCGGATTTTCTGGTTCAGTTCGTCGATGTGTTGCCGGGCCAGGGCCTTGACGTCGGCGCTGGCGCGTTGACGGTCTTGCCAGAGGGTCAGCAGTTTGCCGACCTCTTCCAGGGAAAACCCCAAGTCCCGGGAGCGCTTGATGAACGCCAGGGTGTGCAGATCGTCGGTGCCATAGATACGGTAGCCGCTGTCGGTGCGATGGGCGGCCTTGAGCAGGCCGATGGATTCGTAATAACGGATCATCTTCGCGCTCAGGCCGCTCTGGCGGGCCGCTTGGCCGATGTTCATCGCTTGTCCTCCAGGTGCTGGGGTGTCCAGAACTTCAACAGTAACGCATTGCTCACCACGCTGACGCTCGACAGGGCCATGGCCGCGCCGGCCAGCACCGGGTTGAGCAAGCCGAACGCCGCCAGGGGAATACCGATCAGGTTATAGACGAACGCCCAGAACAGGTTTTGGCGGATCTTGGCGTAGGTCTTGCGGCTGATGTCCAGTGCCGCCGGCACCAGTCGCGGATCGCCGCGCATAAGGGTAATGCCCGCGGCGTGCATCGCCACGTCGGTGCCGCCGCCCATGGCAATGCCGATGTCGGCGGCGGCCAGGGCTGGGGCGTCGTTGATGCCGTCGCCCACCATCGCTACCACCGAATCGCGCTTCAATTGCTGGACGATGGCGGATTTATCCGCGGGCAATACCTCGGCATGGACATTGGAGATCCCCAGTGCCTGGGCTACCACCCGGGCGCTGCCCTGGTTGTCGCCGGTGAGCAGGTGGCTGGCGATGTGCTGTTCATTCAAGGCTTGTACGGCGGCGAGGGCGCCGGGCTTGAGGGTGTCACCGAAGGCGAACAGGCCCAGCACCCGAGGCGCCGCGCCTTGCTCGATCAGCCAGGACAACGTGCGGCCTTCGGTTTCCCAAGCCTGGGCCGATTCGGCCAGCGAGCCGGGGTGCAGGCCCAGTTCGTCCAGCAGGCGCCGATTGCCCAGGGCCAGGCGCCGCCCGCCGAGGCTGCCGGCGATACCGCGTCCGGCCAGGGCCTGGCTGTCGCTGATATCCGGCACGTCCAGGCCGCGCTCGGCGCAGGTGTCCAATACTGCTTTGGCGAGGGGGTGCTCACTGCCGCGTTGCAGCGCGCCGGCCATTTTCAGCAGCGCGTCCTCATCTCCCTCCAGGGCCGTCAAGTGGGCGATGCGTGGCGTACCGGAGGTCAGGGTGCCGGTCTTGTCGAACACTACGGTCTTGACCTCATGGGCGCGTTCCAGGGCCTCTGCGTCCTTGATCAGGATCCCGTGGCGCGCGGCCACGCCGGTGCCGGCCATGATCGCCGTGGGCGTCGCCAGACCCAAGGCGCAGGGGCAGGCGATCACCAGCACGGCGACGGCGTTGATAAGTGCGGTTTCCAGTGGCGCGCCGTACAGCCACCAGCCGATCAATGTCGCCAGGGCCAGCACCAGCACGACCGGAACGAAAACCTGGCTGACTTTATCCACCAGTTTCTGGATCGGGGCCTTGGCCGCCTGGGCGTCCTCCACCAGGCGGATGATGCGCGCCAGGACGGTTTCGGTGCCCAGGGCTTGCGTGCGTACCAGCAGCCGGCCTTCGCCGTTGATGGCGCCGCCGGTGACTTTGTCGCCGGGCTGTTTGGGGACCGGCAGGCTCTCGCCGCTGATCAGCGCTTCGTCGGCGTGGCTCTGGCCTTTCAGCACTTCGCCGTCCACCGGGAAGCGTTCGCCGGGCTTGACCAGGACCAGGTCATTCAAGCGCAGTGCACTGATGGCAACGTCCCGCTCCTGGCCATCGATCACCTGGATCGCCCGCTCCGGTCGCAAGGCTTCGAGGGCGCGGATGGCGCTGGCGGTCTGGCGTTTGGCGCGGCTTTCCAGGTATTTGCCCAGCAAGACCAGGGCAATCACTACGGCCGAGGCCTCGAAATACAGGTGCGGCATGCTGCCGGGACGGGCGATCACCCATTCATAAAGGCTCAAGCCGTAGCCGGCGCTGGTGCCCAGGGCGACCAGCAGGTCCATGTTCCCGGCCCCGGCACGCACGGCCTTGAAGGCGGCGACGTAAAAGCGTGCACCGAAGATGAATTGCACCGGTGTCGCCAGGGCGAACTGCACCCAGGCCGGGAGCATCCAATGCACGCCGAACGGCTGCAGCAACATGGGTAACACCAGCGGCACGGACAGCAGGATCGCCAGCACCAGTACCAGGCGTTCACGGTTCAGGCGATTGACCTGCGTATCAACGGGCTGCTCGGCCTGCCAGACAGTGGCGTCATAGCCGGCGCGCTTGACCGCATCGATCAGGGTTTGTGGATTCACCTGGCCGAGCAGTTCGAGGTGGGCGCGCTCGTTGGCAAGGTTGACGCTGATACTGTTCACGCCGTCGACCTTGCCCAGGGCCCGTTCGACCCGGCCGACGCAGGAGGCGCAGGTCATCCCTTCGATGTTCAACTCCAGGGTTTGCACGGGAACGCTATAGCCCGCCTGTTCGACGGCCTGCATCAAGGCCGGCAGGCTGCCTTCGGGGGCCTGCACGCGCGCCAGTTCAGTGGCCAGGTTGACGCTGACGGCGCTGGCCCCGGTGACTTTGCTCAAGGCCCGCTCGACCCGCCCGGCGCAGCTGGCGCAGGTCATGCCGGCAATCGGTAGATCGAACGTGGTGGATTCGGACATCGGTCAGGCTCCCTGTAGTGAATGCCTACAGGATCAACCTTGCCATGCTGGCAAGGTCAAGCGCCAATCGAAAAGCTTGAACGCATCTCTGATATGGGAGCTGGTTTTGTGGGAGCAAAGCTTGCTCGCGATCCAGGCGCTGCGGTCATCCGCAAATCCGTGGTGCTTTCATCGTGGGCAAGCCTTGCTCCCACAAAGCTCGCTCACACGGTGGGGAAGTGGCGTGTCAGTAACCGAGCCCAGCCTGCTTGAGGTACATACCTTCCTGGGTCATGGCGATGCGGAACTTCAAGATGTCACCGGCCTTGAGGGTGATGTTCTGCGACCCAGGCGCGAGCATGCCCGGGTTGCAACCCGGCGCCTGTCCCGGCAGCAATTTCAGGCGCAAGGAAAACTGGCCTGGGGGCAGGTTGAAGGAGGTGCTTTGCTCCTGGAACAGCCTGGCCGAGAGCTGATCCTGGATGTAGATGCCGATTTCGCATGAGGTCGCCACTTCCAGGCGCTCGCGAGAAATGATCAGCACGCCGTAGTCTTCGCCGGCGGCCGATGCCTGGGGCGCCACCGCTGAAAAACCGAGCATGCAAAACAGGCTGAACGCTGACCAGCGCATGGCTGAACCTCCGGTGTGAAATCCTTGATGTGTGCAGCTTGGCTGAGCGCGATGCCGATTGCCAGCCCGGCAGTTTTTGTCAGAACTTGACCTTGTCATGATGGCAAGCTTGAAGCTATCGGCAACCTCAACCAAAGGAGTCATCTCATGCAAACTTTCAATGTCCAGGGCATGTCTTGCGGTCATTGCGTCAAGGCCATCACCCAGGCGGTCCAGGCCAAGGATCCGGCGGCCGACGTGCACGTGGACCTGGGCACCAGGACCGTCCAGGTCCAGAGTTCGTTGCCGGCCGATGCCGTGATCGCGGCCATCAAGGAGGAGGGCTATGAGGTCAGTGTCTCTTGAAATTTTTTAATCGTTAGCGACCTATCGGAATGTTCAAGAGCGCCCGGCCCGGCTAGACTGTCGGGCTGTCGAACGACGCCTGAGCTGGACGCCCGATGAACCTCCGTACCATTCTGATTCTTGGCGCCTTGAGCGCTTTCGGTCCCTTGGCGATCGACTTCTATCTGCCGGCCTTTCCGGCGATGGCCTCGGCCTTCGGTACTGACGAAAAGCACATCCAACTGACCCTGGCGGCTTATTTCCTCGGCTTATCCATCGGGCAACTGGCCTACGGGCCGGTGGCGGATCGATTCGGGCGGCGCATTCCGCTGCTGACTGGCGTCGGCTTGTTCACCCTGGCCTCACTGGCCTGCGCCTATGCGCCGAGCCTGGAATGGCTGATCGGCGCCCGCTTCATCCAGGCCCTGGGCGGATGCGCCGGGATGGTGATTTCCCGGGCGGTGGTCAGCGATAAATGCGACGCGGTGGGTTCGGCCAAGGTGTTTTCGCAGTTGATGCTGGTGATGGGCCTGGCGCCGATTCTCGCGCCGATGCTGGGCGGACTGCTGGTGAACCTGCATGGCTGGCAGTCGATCTTCATTGCGCTGACCGTGTTCAGCGCATTGGCGTCGACGGCAGTGGCCTTGTGGCTGCCGGAAAGCTTGCCGGACTATGTGCCTCGGCAACCCTTGTCGGGGGCGTTGCGCCAATATGGCCGGTTATTGACCGACGCCGTCTACCTTGGCCATGCGCTGACGGGGGGCATCGCCATCGCTGGGATGTTTGCCTACATCGCCGGTTCGCCTTTCGTCTTCATCAAGCTCTACGGTGTCCCGGCCGAGCATTTCGGTTGGCTGTTCGGCACCAACGCGGCGGGCTTCATCCTGGTTGCCCAGGTCAACGCCCGGCTGCTGTCCAAGCGCGGCCCGGCGTTCCTGCTGACCCGCGCGGTATGGGTCTACCTGGGCGCCGGCCTGAGCCTGTTGGCGGTCAGTTCATTGCAGCCTGTGCAGTTGTGGCCGCTGCTGGTCCCGCTGTTCATCTGCATCGCCAGCCTGGGTTGCATCCTTCCCAACGCGTCGGCTTGCGCCATGAGCGGGCAGGGCGCCCGCGCCGGTAGCGCTTCGGCGATGCTGGGATGCCTGCAGTTTTCCGTGGCCGCCGGGGCCGCCGCGTTGGTGGCGGCGCTGCATGACGGCACCGCCGTGCCGATGGCGCTGGTCATCAGCCTTTGCGGGCTGTTGGTGGTGGGTGCAGCGATGCTGACCCGTCGCCTGCAAAATGCCCGGGCACTGGCCCAGGCCAGTCGCGAGGGCTGATTCAGCCGGCCGCGCGTTGCTGTTGTTGTTCGGGGAAGTGATGGGGCGCGTGGATCCGCGCTTGCAAGGTCGTGGCGAAAGCCTGGGCTTCGGCCTCGGTACGGAAGGTGACGACGTGCTGGTCAAGACGCACTTGCCATTGGGATTTTGCCACTTCTTTTATCAGGATCTTCATTGCTGACCTCCTCACGAAAAGATTACGTTGCAAAGGCCTCGAGTGTAGACCCGAATGCGATCGCAATTGTGACAAGAGTCAATTCTCAGACTGACGGCACGGGATTTTTCTTGTAGGAGCAAAGCTTGCTCGCGATAAACGATGACGCGGTCCTATAGAGAACCGCGCTACCTCTATCGCAGCAAGCTTTGCCCCCACAAGAGCCTGGCTCTCAGCCCTGGTCAGAAGCCTTCGAGCACAATCTTGCCCTTGGACTTCCCGCTTTCGAGCAAGGCATGGGCCCGGCGCAGGTTCTCGGCGTTGATGGCGCCGAAATGCTCGCCGACGGTGGTCTTCAGCGTGCCGGCATCGATCAGGGCGGCCACGCGGTTGAGCAGCTTGTGCTGTTCAAGCATGTCGGCTGTCTCGAACAGTGAGCGGGTGTACATGAATTCCCAATGCAACGACAGGCTCTTGCGCTTGAGCTTGGTCACGTCCAGTGCCTTGGGATCGTCGATCAGCGCCAGTTTGCCCTGGGGCGCAAGGGCTTCGACGAGTTCATCCAGATGCTGGTCGGTCTGGGTCAGGCTGGCGACGTGAGTCACCTGGGGCTGACCCGATTCTTTCAATACCTTGCTCAGTGGCTGGCTATGGTCGATCACCAAGTCCGCACCCAGGCTGCGCACCCAATCCTGGGTCTGCGCGCGGGACGCAGTACCAATCACCTTCAGCCCCGTGAGTTGGCTGGCCAGTTGCGTCAGGATCGAACCCACGCCTCCCGCCGCGCCGACGATCAACAGGCTCTGGCCCTGGTCGCCCTGGTCGCCCTGGCCTTCCTGGATTTGCAAGCGCTCGAACAACAACTCCCAGGCAGTAATCGCCGTCAGCGGCAGCGCCGCTGCTTCGGCGAAACCAAGGGTCTTGGGCATGTGGCCGACGATGCGCTCATCCACCACGTGCAACTCGCTGTTACCGCCGGCGCGAGCGATGGAGCCGGCGTAGAACACCTTGTCCCCGGCCTTGAACAGCGTGACCTCGCTGCCCACCGCCTTGACCACGCCGGCCACGTCCCAGCCCAGCACCTTGGCTGCGCCGCCTTCGGGCTGGACGTTCTGACGGACCTTGGTGTCCACCGGGTTGACCGAGATGGCCTTGACCTCTACCAGCAGGTCCCTGGGGCCGGCGACCGGTTCCGGCAGCTCGACGTCCTGGAGCGATTGTGGATCGGTAATGGGCAACGAGTGGTAGTAGGCAATGGCTTTCATGAAGCGGCTCCGTTAGGTGAGTTCGATGGAGGCCATGTTTAGCTATTTATCACCGAGATAAAACCGGCTAAAAGAACAGGCTCTTTCAATAATTTTTTGATAATGGGGCCGTCATGCTTCGCTTCGATGACTTGCAATTGTTTGTCCGGGCGGCAGATCTGGGCAGCCTCTCGGCTGCGGCCAGGGTCATGGACCTGTCGGCGGCGGTGGCCAGTGCCGCGTTGAAACGCATCGAGCAGCACCTCGGCGCGCGGCTGTTGGCCCGTTCCACCCGTAGCCTGCGCCTGACGGCCGAAGGGGAGGGCTTTCTCGAATATGCCCGTGCCGCGTTGAGCAGTCTCGATGAAGGCCGGCGGTTATTGACCAGCGGCCAGGACCAGGTCAGCGGGGTGTTGCAGTTGTCCGCACCGTCGGACCTGGGACGCAACCTGCTGCTGCCCTGGCTGGATGCGTTCCAGCGCGAGCATCCCGGGCTGACGGTGCGGCTGTTGCTGGGCGATCGCATTGCCGATCTGTTCAAGCAGCCGGTGGACATTGCCTTGCGTTATGGCGAACCGGAAGATTCGAGCCTGGTCGCCCTGCCCATTGCCGCTGATAACCGCCGGGTGTTGTGCGCATCGCCAGACTATCTGGCTCGTCGGGGTGAACCCCATCAACTGGAGCAACTAGCCCAGCACAACTGCCTGTTGTACATGCTGGGCAGCCGGGTCCATGACCGATGGGGCTTTCATGATGGCAAACGGGAGGTGAGCCTCACCGTCAGTGGCGACCGCTTCAGTGACGACGCCGATGTGGTGCGACGCTGGGCGGTGGCGGGTGCCGGGATTGCCTACAAATCGTGGCTGGATGTGTCCACCGACGTGCTGGCCGGGCGCTTGAAAATCCTCTTGCCGCACCTGCAATGCGAACGCGCGCCCCTCAATCTGCTGTGCGCCCATCGGGCGCAATTGAGCAAGCCCATCAACCTTTTGCGGGACATGCTCCAGGCCCGCTGCGGCCAGTTGACGGCCCGATTTCCATTCTCGACAGGGGCCGGCCATTAGTCGCGGGCAAATAGAGACTTTTCCCTCATGAACAATCGCCTCCAAAGGTTTCCGGAGGACAGGAAAGCTCGATCGCCGCGCTTATACTAGCGACCGGCTGCGCCAGAGCAGTAGACGAATGATTCAACAGGGAGTGAATACATGGAACATGCACCTTGCATCAGCCAGATCGCCACGTTGCTGGCTGACCCCAAGCGCAGCGCAATGATGTGGGCCTTGATGGACGGCACGGCCCGACAGGCCGACGAGTTGGCGTTGCTCGCCGGGTTGTCGCCGTCCTCGGCCAACGCACATCTGGGACGCCTTTCCGCCGGTGGCCTGTTGAAAATCGAAGCCCGGGGCCGCAAGCGGTTTTTCCGTCTGGCAGCGCCTGAAATCGGCGCTGCCGTCGAAGCGCTGGCCAGCGCGACGCTGGTCAGTACGCCACGGCAGATTCCGGACGTGTTCAGGCGCAGGGTCATGCCGACCAAGGCCCCATCGGCCCCCGCTTCGTTGATGCGGGCCAGGCTTTGCGACGACCACCTGGGGGGAACCCTGGCGGCCGAGCTCTACCAACGTCTGCTGGACGCCGGGTGGATCGAGCAGTTCGAACAACGGGTGATCGTCACCCACAAGGGCGCCAATCAACTGGCCGAGCGTGGCCTGTTCATCCAGGCCCTGGCCCATCGCAACGCCCGTGTCGCCTGCGCCTGCCCGGACTGGAGCGAGCGTCGTCCGCACCTGGGGGGCGCGCTGGGGGCGGCCTTGCTGCAACTGTTCATGCAGTCGGGATGGCTGAGCTTGCCCAACGATTCGCGAGCGCTGCAGGTGACGACGCTCGGCCAGCAGGAAATCCACCGGTTCGCCCGGCAGGACACCGTGGAGATGGCGATCTAGGGAACGTTCCCGATGCGTCGCTCAGGGCTGTCGACAGGTCGTATTCAGCAATAGCCACCTGCAAGGTTCGCGCACACTCAGTCCGGGGAATTATCGGATTGGGGAGGCGGCATGGACACTCACGGCTACAGCGCGGCGGAACGCCTGGAACGGTTACCCATCAGCGGTTATCACCGGGTCATCTTCATTATCATCGCCTTGGCGTTTTTCTTCGACTCCATGGACCTGGCGATGATGACGTTCCTGTTGGGATCGATCAAAGCCGAGTTCGGCCTGAGCAGCGCCCAGGCCGGTTTGCTCGCCAGTTCCAGCTTCTTCGGCATGGTGGTGGGGGCGTCACTGTCGGGCATGCTCGCCGATCGTTTCGGGCGTAAACCGGTGTTCCAGTGGAGCATCGTGTTGTGGGGCATTGCCAGCTACCTGTGCTCCACGGCCCAGGACATCGAGACCTTGACGCTGTTTCGCATCCTGCTGGGGATCGGCATGGGCATGGAGTTTCCGATTGCCCAGTCGATGCTCTCGGAGCTGATCCCGGCCAAGCGTCGTGGCCGCTACATCGCCTTGATGGATGGTTTCTGGCCGCTGGGTTTCGTGGCGGCGGGGGTGCTGTCGTATTTCCTGCTGCCGGTGATCGGCTGGCGCGACATCTTCCTGGTGCTGGCGGTGCCGGCGGTGTTTGTCCTGGCGATTCGCTTCTTCATTCCCGAGTCGCCGCGCTGGCTCGAACAGGCCGGTCGAGGTGACGAAGCGGACACGGTGCTCAAGCGAATCGAAGACAAGGTCCGAGCCTCTCTGGGGCAGCAGAACCTGCCGGAGCCAATCCGTTTGCCGAGGGTCGAGAGCACGCCGGGCAATTTCTTTTCGGCCCTGGCGCAGATCTGGTCGCCGCTGTATCGCCAGCGCACGATGATGATCTGGAGCGTCTGGTTCTTTGCCTTGCTCGGTTTCTATGGCCTGACGTCCTGGCTCAGTGCGCTGCTGCAGCAGTCGGGGTTCGCCGTGACCCAGTCGGTGTACTACACCGTGTTGATTTCCCTGGGCGGGATTCCTGGTTTCCTGATGGCGGCCTGGCTGGTGGAGCGCTGGGGGCGCAAGCCGGTGTGCATCATCACGTTGCTGGGCGGCGGGGCGATGGCGTTTCTGTATGGGCAGAGCGCGGTGTTTGGCGGCAACGTCGGCCTGCTGATCGGCACCGGGCTGCTGATGCAGTTTTTCCTGTTCGGCATGTGGGCGGTGCTCTACACCTACACGCCGGAGCTGTACCCGACTTCGGCCCGAGCCACGGGATCGGGGTTTGCTTCGGCGGTCGGTCGCATCGGCTCTTTGCTCGGTCCGCTGGTGACCGGGTTGGTATTCCCCATCACTGTGCAGGGCGGTGTGTTCGCCCTCGGCGCGCTGTGCTTCGCCGTGGCGGCGGGGGTGGTCTGGTTGTTCGGGATGGAGACGCGGGGCAGGACGTTGGAGGAGTTGAGTGAGGGCACGGTGGCCGGTTAAACACCAACCCCTTGTGGGAGCGAGCCTGCTCGCGATGGCGATGAGTCAGTCGACATCAATGTTGAGTGTCATACCGCTATCGCGAGCAGGCTCGCTCCCACAAGGGTTCATCACGAGTCTTAGGGTTTTACTAGCCGCGCATCCAGGCTGTTCTGCGCCAAGCGCTTGGCCTGGTCCTGTGTCATGCCCAGGTGGGTGTATAGCGCGTGGAAGTTCTCGGTAACGTAGCCGCCGAAGTACGCAGGGTCATCAGAGTTCACTGTCACCTTCACACCGCGCTCAAGCATGTCGAGGATGTTGTGCTGCGACATGTCGTCGAACACGCACAGCTTGGTGTTGGACAACGGGCAGACGGTCAGCGGAATCTGCTCGTCGATGATCCGCTGCATCAGTCGCTCATCTTCGATGGCCCGCACGCCGTGGTCGATGCGCTGGATTTTCAGCAGGTCGAGGGCTTCCCAGATGTATTCGGGCGGACCTTCTTCACCGGCGTGGGCGACGGTCAGGAAGCCTTCGTTGCGCGCCCGGTCGAATACGCGCTGGAACTTGCTCGGTGGGTGACCCATTTCCGAACTGTCCAGGCCCACAGCCACGAAGGCATCGCGGAACGGCAGCGCCTGGTCGAGGGTTTTCTCGGCTTGTTCTTCGCTCAAGTGACGCAAGAAGCTCAGGATCAAACCGCTGGTGATACCCAGTTGCTGCTCACCGTCCTTGAGGGCGGCGGCGATGCCGTTGAGTACCACTTCGAACGGGATGCCACGGTCGGTGTGGGTTTGTGGGTCGAAGAACGGTTCGGTGTGGATCACGTTCTGCGCCTTGCAACGCAGCAGGTAGGCCCAGGTCAGGTCGTAGAAGTCCTGGGACGTGCGCAGCACATCGGCGCCTTGGTAATAGAGGTCGAGAAATTCCTGCAGATTGTTGAAGGCATAGGCCTTGCGCAGGGTGTCGACGTCGCTCCACGGCAGGGCGATCTTGTTGCGTTCGGCCAGGGCGAACAGCAGCTCGGGCTCCAGCGAACCCTCCAGGTGCAGGTGCAGTTCAGCCTTGGGCAGGGCGTTCAGCCAGTCGTACATGGTCTTTTCTCATCAGCGAATCGATGGCGGGCATTCTACAGGGGCTGGCCGCAATGTCTGGTAAAACCTGACCGGCTGATCCACTACACCGCCTGTTGCTCCCGCCGATAAGCATAGGTGTCGGCGAAGCGTGACAACAGGAATTGTGCGCAGGTGGTGGTCGGGTACTTCGGCGGATGGGCGTCATCCTGGCAACCGGGCAGGCACTGGATCAGTGTATCGGGGTGTGGTTCGGCAAAGAACGGCATCGAATACCGGTCTACCCCCAGCGGGCTGATCACCCGATGCGGCGTGGACAGGTAGCGGTCGTTGCTCCAGCGCGCCATCATGTCGCCGAGGTTGACCACGAAGGTGCCGTCGATGGGGGGCGCGTCGATCCACTGGCCGTTAACGTTGCGCACTTGCAGGCCGCCGGCGGCGTCCTGGTAGAGCAGGGTGATGCAACCGTAGTCGGTATGGGCGCCGGCACCTTGCTGCTCGGCGCTACTGGCGGTCTGGCGTGGTGGGTAGTGGATCAGGCGCAGTACGCTCACTGGTGCGTTGAAGCGTGTGTCGAAGAAGTCCCGCTCGATGCCAAGGGCCAAAGTCATGGCCCTTAGCAGGGTTTGAGCGAGTGCCTGCATGTCGCGGTAGTGCTCCTCCATCAAGTTTTCCCAGCCCATCAGGTCCGGGTGGCGGTTGGGACCACGCAGAGGTTTTTCCGCCAGCACATCAGGGTGATCGGCCGGCAGGTGCAGGCCCATGTCGAAGGTTTCCTTCAGGTCGCTGGGCTTGGTCGGGTCCAGTTGTTCGGTGGCGATGGCGCCGTAGCCACGATGATGGCGGGTCTGGGTGATGTCGATCTTGAGTTTTTCTTCCACGGGCAGGGCGAAGAAGCGTTGGGCGTTGTCCAGTACCTCGGCGATGCGCGCCGGGCTGATGGGGTGGCCCTTGATGTAGAAAAAGCCCCATTGACGACAGGCGCTGTCGATCTGCTCGGCGACGGTTTGCCAGGCGCTGGGCTCATCGCCGTAGAGAGGGCTGATGTCGATGATGGGCAGGCTGTTCATGCGGCTTTCCTGACTTAAGAATGAAGATCCCTGTGGGAGCGAGCCTGCTCGCGATAGCGATCTGTCAGTCGACATGCCTGTTGAATGTCGGTCCGCTATCGCGAGCAGGCTCGCTCCCACATTGGATCATGTGTTGAGGCCGGGATTACTTCGGAATCTCAGCCTTCATACCTTCGACGTAGTAATTCATCGACGCCAGTTCCGCATTGGTGGCGCTCACGCCCGCCGGGATTTTCTCGACGCCGGCCTGATCCTTGATCGGGCCGGTGAACGGGTGGAACACGCCGCTCTCGATGTCGGCGATGATCTGCTCGGCCTCGCCCTTGACCGCCGCCGGCACCAGGTCGCTGATCGGCAGTTTTACGGTGCCTTCCTTCAGGCCGCCCCAGTAGTCCTGGGATTTCCAACTGTGGTCGATCACGCTCTGGGTCGCCTGGATGTAATGCGGGCCCCAGTCATTGACGATGGAGGTCAGCACCGCCTTGGGACCGAAGTGAGCCATGTCCGAAGCGTAGCCCACCGCATAGACGCCGCGACGCTCGGCGGCCTGGATTGGTGCCGGGCTGTCGGTGTGCTGGAACACCACGTCCACGCCCTGGTCGATCAGCGCGTTGGCGGCATCGGCTTCCTTGCCCGGGTCGAACCAGGAATTGACCCACACCACTTTGATCTCGCTGCCGGGGTTGTATTTGTTCAGGGCCAGTTGGATGGCGTTGATGTCGCGGATGACTTCCGGGATCGGAAAGGAGGCAACGTAGCCGATCTTCTTGGTCTTGGTCATCTTGGCCGCGAGGAAGCCGCCGACGTAGCGGCCCTCGTAGGTGCGAGCCAGGTAGGTGCCCAGGTTCTTGTCCTGCTTGTAGCCGGTGGCGTGTTCGAAGATCACCTTGGGAAACTGCTTGGCGACTTTCAGCGTCGGGTTCATGTAGCCGAAGGAGGTGGTGAAGATCAGGTCGTAGTTGTCCTTGGCCATGTTGCGGATCACCCGTTCGGCGTCGGCGCCTTCCGGTACGTTTTCCACGTAGTTGGTGGTGATCTGCTCGCCGAACTTCGCCGCCAGCTCCTTGCGCCCTTGTTCATGCTGATAGGTCCAGCCGTGGTCGCCGATCGGGCCGATGTAGACGAAGCCGACCTTCAGCGGATCGGCGGCACTGGCATTCAGGCCGGCACCCAGGCCGACGGCTGCGACGACGGCGCAAAGCAACTTATTCAAGGGGCGTTTGTGCATGAACTCGAACTCCGTGTTGTTGTGAGGTTGGCTGTACGGCTTCAATGCAAAATGCTGACCAATAGGACAACAAATGCTCGATGTCCTGATGCCGCCATCGCGGGCAAGCCTTGCTCCCACAGATACTGAGTGGGTTTGGCCTTGCACTTGTGGGAGCAAGGCTTGCCCGCGACGAGGCCGCTGAGAACGATTAAGGTGCGCCTGCTTTCCGCTTGCCACCCCCTGGTGCATCACACCGAACGAAACGTTCGCGTCCCCCCATAGTCAGTAGCTCATGACCCCGCCCACGGTGATAGGCCCGCGATGCTCACTTTGATCAAGCAAGAAAAACTGCTGTTGCTGGCGCTGATCGCTGCGCTTGTTGCCTATCCGCTGGAGCACTGGCTGTTGGGCAGCGGGCAGATCGTGGCGTTGCTTGGCGGTTTGGTCCTGATCGGTTTTATCGTCGCGGCTTCCATGCGCGTGGCCCATCACGCCGAACTGCTCGCGGAAAAAGTCGGTGATCCCTACGGCACCATGATCCTGACCTTGTCGGCGGTGCTGGTCGAAGTAGTGATCCTGGCGATCATGATGAGCAACGAAGCGTCGCCGACCCTGGTGCGGGACACGATCTACTCGGCGGTGATGCTCGACATCAACGGGATTCTCGGGCTCGCGGCGCTGATGGGCGGGATCAAGCATGGCGAGCAGGCTTACAACGACGATTCGGCGCGCACCTACAGCGTGATGATCCTCACCGCCATGGGCGTATCGATGGTGGTGCCGGAGTTCATTCCCCGCGAGAGCTGGAAAATGTATTCGGCATTTACCATCGGCGCGATGATCGTGTTGTACACCCTGTTCCTGCGCATGCAGGTCGGGCCCCACAGTTACTTTTTCAGCTACAGCTACCCGGAAAAACGCCGCAAGAAAGAACCGGTGGAAAACGAGCCGAAACCCATCAGCCTGACATTCTCCATCAGTGCGCTGGTGTTTGGCGTGGTGGTGATCGGCGCGCTGGCCGAAGTCATGTCCAAGGCCATCGACCTGGGCTTGGAGGGTTCGGGTGCGCCGCCGGTGGTCACTGCGATTCTGGTGGCTGCCATCTCCGCGGCACCGGAAATCCTCACCGCCCTGCGCGCCGCCCTGGCGAATCGCATGCAATCGGTGGTGAACATCGCGCTGGGTGCTTCGCTATCGACCGTTATCCTCACGGTGCCGGTGATGGAGGCCATGGCGCTCTATACCGGCCAACCGTTCCAGATGGCAATGACCCCGGTACAGACGGTGATGATCTTCATCACCCTGATCGTCAGCGCCATCAACCTCAATGATGGTGAAACCAATGCCATCGAAGGCATGACCCACTTTGTGTTGTTCGCGACGTTTATCATGTTGTCGCTGTTAGGCCTCTAGAAGAGCATCGCGGGCAACCCTTGCTCCCACAGTGAAGGGTGGGTGTTTATGCAGGCAGCCTCGCCGCGAGCCTGTGGGAGCAAGGCTTGCCCGCGATGGCGTCCGGTCAGGCGCCGGCGATCAGTTCCCGCGCCGCCTGGCTGTGATCGGCAATCAAGCCCTTCAAGTCCAAGCCCTCGACCTGCCCGTCGATCACCCGCCATTGTCCGCCGACCATCACCCGATCCGCCCGGTCCGCCCCGCACAGCAGCAGGGCTGAAATCGGGTCGTGACTGCCGGAGAAACGCAGCTCATCGAGCTTGAACAGCGCCAGGTCTGCCTGCTTGCCCACCGCCAGTTCACCAATATCGCTGCGCCCGAGCAGTTGCGCCGAGCCCCGGGTCGCCCAGCCTAATACGCGCTCCGGGGTGATCGCTTGCGCGCCATAGCGCAGGCGCTGGATGTACAGCGCCTGGCGGGTTTCGAGGATCATGTTCGAGGCATCGTTGGACGCAGAACCGTCAACGCCCAGGCCCACGGGAGCCCCGGCGGTGCTCAGTTCCAGGGTCGGGCAAATGCCCGAGGCCAGGCGCATGTTGGAGCTCGGGCAATGACAGATGCCGGTGCCTGCGGCACCGAGACGGGTGATTTCATCCGGGTTGAAATGGATGCCATGAGCCAGCCAAGTGCGCGGGCCGAGCCAGCCGACGCTGTCCAGATATTCCACCGTGCGCAGGCCAAAACGTTGCAGGCAGAAGTCTTCTTCATCAAGGGTTTCGGCCAGATGTGTGTGCAGGCGTACGTCGAGTTTTTCCGCCAGCTCGGCGCTGGCGCGCATGATCTCGGGGGTGACCGAAAACGGCGAGCAGGGCGCCAGGGCAATCTGGATCTGCGCACCGTCGCCGCGCTCGTGGTACTCGGCGATCAAGCGCTGGCTGTCGGCGAGAATCACCTCGCCCTGCTGAACGGTCTGCTGCGGCGGCAAGCCACCGTCGGCCTCGCCCAGGCTCATGGAACCGCGAGTCAGCATCGCGCGCATGCCCAGCTCGCGGACGCTTTGCACTTGCACATCGATGGCGTTTTCCAGGCCCTGGGGAAACAGGTAATGGTGGTCGGCCGCCGTGGTGCAGCCCGACAGCAACAACTCGGCCAAGGCCACTTTGCTTGCCAGGGCAAGTTTCTCCGGGGTCAGTCGCGCCCACACCGGGTAGAGGGTCTTCAGCCAAGGGAACAACGGTTGGTTCACCACCGGTGCCCAGGCACGCGTCAGGGTCTGGTAGAAGTGATGATGGGTGTTGATCAACCCCGGCAGGATCACATGTTCGCGCGCGTCGAAGACGTTGTCGCAAGGCTGGGCGGGTTGCTGGCCGGCGCTCAGCAGCTCGACGATCACACCGTCCTGCAGGACGAGACCGCCACGGGCGTCGAGGTCGTTGGCGGTGAAAATGGCGAGGGGGTTTTTTAACCAGGTACGGGTCGCAGGCATGGTGGCCGGCTCCTCTGAAAGTGGGTTCAGGTTAGCCAGCTCAGTGATGCCCTGTCTGCTGATCCAGGGTCGCCCGTTGGGGGGCGAGGTGCGGAGTTTACTCAGGTTGTGTTGCAGATTTCCAGGGTCTGCCGAGATCCAAATGTGGGAGCGGGCTTGCTCGCGAAGGCGGACTGTCATTCAACATTGATGTCGACTGATATACCGCTTTCGCGAGCAAGCCCGCTCCCACAGAGGATCGTGGTGTTTACCAGGGAATCGTTTCGCCCTTGTAGTTGACGAAGTGATGCCCGCCCTTGCCGGCGAAGGCGTTGACTTGATCGATCAACCCGCGGGTGCTGGTCTCGACATCGATATCCGCGCCTTCACCGCCCATGTCGGTTTTCACCCAGCCCGGATGCAGCGACAGCACGGTCAATGCCTGCTCGCCCAGTTGGCTGACAAAGCTGTTGGTCATGGAGTTGAGCGCCGCCTTGCTGGCCTTGTACAGCGCCAGTTCCGGCGCGTCGGGCATGGTCACGCTGCCCAGCACCGAACTCATGAACGCCAGCACGCCGCTGCCATCGCGGATCTGGCCGATGAAGCGCTGAGCCAGGTTGATCGGAGCCACGGCGTTGGTGAAGAACAACTGACCGACTTCGGCCAGCGTCGCGCCGCCCGGGCTTTGGTTGTCCGGGCCTTTGACACCAGCGTTGACGAACAGCAGGTCGAAGGTTTCACCCTTGAGCTGCTGGCTCAGGGCGATGACGGCTTGCTGGTCGTCCATGTCGAGTTTTTCGATCCGCACCGGGCCCAGTGCCTTCAACGTCTCTGCGTTCTGCGGGTTGCGCACGGTGGCGGTCACGTTCCAGCCGTCGCTGAGCAGTGTCTTCACCAAGCCGAGGCCCAGGCCCCGGGAGGCGCCGATGATCAATGCGTTTCTTGCCGAATTCATGAAGGCATCCTTGAGTGAAAAGGTCACGGATTTAATGGACAACGTTGTCCGAGCCGTTGTTTCAGCTCGTGGCGCAACGCGTCGAGTTCGGTGATGCGGGTTTCGATCAGGTTCAGCTTGTCTTGCAGCAGTTGCGTCACGGCGCAGTCAGGGTCCTGCGCCTGCCACAAGGCGGCGACGCTGGCGCCGATTTCGCTCAGGGTAAAGCCCAGGCGCTGGGCCGTCTTGATGTAGAGCACCAGTTGCACCATATCGGCGGGGTAGTGGCGATAGCCGTTGGCGCTACGCTGCGCCGCGATCAGGCCGCGCTGTTCGTAGAAACGCAGGGTGTCTCGACTGACGGCGCAGGCCTGGGCTAATTCACCGATGCGCATTGTGGAGCTCCAGAGGACTTGACCTTGGAGCATACCCCAGGCTTTAGCCTCTTCGCTCCCCCCAATTATCTGGAGCAAAGTGTATGTGGACTTCGATGCAATATCGCCGGGTGGTGCGCGGCAGCGCCTGGTACGACCTTATCGTGTCGGCCGTGCTGGCGACGCCGTGGAGCTTTGCGGCGTTGCATGGTGTGTTGATGAGCCTGACTCAGCTGCTTGACCTGCCTGGAGAATTGCCGCCGTTTGCGCCGGCGCATCTGCTGATGGTGAATTTGCTGGGCTCGATAGTCTGCGTGTGGTCGGTGCTGCGGATTCGGGATCCGCAGCCGCTGTATGGGCGCTATGACGCGGCGGGGCGGTTTTTGTTTTCGACCTGGATGCTGTATGCATTGCTTCATGGGGCCAATGCGGTGTTGTGGGTTTTCCTGTTTCTCGAGTTGGCGTGGGGTTTGGTTCAGGTATTGCCTGTTCGGGACTCATCACGAGCAAGCTCGCTTCCACAGGGGGACCTGAGTCGAACCTGAGCCTCTGGTCAAGTGTGGGAGCGAGCCTGCTCGCGATAGGCTCGCCGCGGTCTACCTCAATGCCCTGCCTGCCAAGGCTGCCCCAGCGACACCGGCGCATACAGCCGGGTGCGCACGGCATCCCGCGACAGCAGCACCAGCACCACGATGGTCGCGGCGTACGGCAGCATCGCCAGCAGACTCGATGGAATCGCCAGCCCCAACCCCTGGGCCACCAGGTGCAGGATGCTGGCGAGGCCGAACAGGTAGGCGCCCAGCAGCAGGCGCCACACTCGCCAACTGGCGAACACCACCAGCGCCAGGGCGATCCAGCCGCGTCCGGCGCTCATGTTCTCGGCCCACATCGGCGTGTAGGCCAGCGACAGGTAGGCGCCGGCCAACCCGGCCATGGCGCCGCCGAACAGCACCGCCAGTGTTCGCACCCGCAACACTGGCAGGCCCATGGCGCTGGCGGCATCGGGATTCTCGCCGACGGCCTGGATGATCAACCCAGCGCGACTTTTCACGATCACCCAGGCCACCAGGGCAAACAGCGCGAAGGACAGGTAAACCAGCAGGTCCTGGGCAAACAGCATCCGCCCGATCAATGGGATGTCACTCAGGTAGGGAATGGCCAGCGGCTCGAAGCCCGCCAGCGGTTTGCCGACCCAGGCCGCCCCGACAAAACTCGACAGGCCCACGCCGAAAATCGTCAGCGCCAACCCGGTGGCCACCTGATTGGCGTTGAACACCAGCGCCACCATGGCGAACAGCGCCGACAACAGCATCCCGGCGGCCATCGCCAGCAGTACGCCGAGCCACAGGTTGCCGCTGTTGAACGCGACGATGAAACCGATCACCGCGCCGAACAGCATCATGCCTTCCTGGCCCAGATTGAGGACGCCACTTTTCTCGCAGACCAATTCCCCCAGGGCCACCAGCAGCAAAGGCGTGCCGCAGCGGACCATGGCGTAGAAAATGTTGCTCAACAGGTCGATATCCATCACAGCGCTCCTGCCTGTACGGCGGTGGTCTGGGTGCGCCGGGCCCAGCGCAGATTCAGGCGTGGCCGGTACAGGATCAGTACGTCGCAGGCCAACAGGAAAAACAGCATCATCCCCTGGAACAGTTGGGTGATCGCTTGGGGAAGGTTCAGCGACATCTGCGCGCTTTCGCCGCCGATGTACAACAGCGCCATCAACAGGCTGGAAAACAGAATGCCGATGGGGTTGAGGCGTCCCAGGAATGCCACGGTAATTGCCGCATAGCCGTAGCCCGGCGACACCTGCGGCACCAGTTGGCCGATCGGCCCGGTCACTTCGCAGACACCGGCCAGCCCGGCCAGGGCCCCGCTGATCAACAGCGCCAGCCACACCAGCGGCTTCTGGCGAAAACCAGCGAAACCGGCGGCGCGGGCGTCGAGGCCCAGCACCTTGATCTGAAAGCCGACGAAGCTTTTCTGCAGCAATACCCACACCGCCACCAACACCAGCAGGGCGAAATACAACCCGGCATGTACCCGGCCATCCTCCAGCAACAACGGCAGGCGACTGGCCTCGCCGAACATCGCCGACTCCGGAAAGTTGAACCCTGCCGGGTCTTTCAACGGCCCGTGAACGCAAAACAGCAGCAGGTTCAACGCAATGTAATTGAGCATGATGCTTGTGAGAATTTCATTGGCATTGAAGCGCGTGCGCAGCCACGCCGTCAGTCCGGCCCAAGCCGCACCGGCCAGGGTGCCGGTCAGCAGGATCAGCACCAATGCCCAGCGACTTTGCATGCCGATGATGTTCACCGCCAAGGCGCTGCCGGCCAGGGCGCCCAACAGCAGTTGGCCTTCAGCGCCGATGTTCCAGATTCGCGCCTGATAGGCCACTGCCAGGCCGAGGGCACAGAGCAGGATCGGCAGGGTCTTGACCAACCACTCGGACACGCCGTACAGGTCGCTGATCGGCGCGATCAACAAGGTGTACAAGGTTTGCAACGGGTCGTGCCCCAGGGCGATAAACAGCAGCGAGCCACAGGCCAGAGTCAACACGGCGGCCAGCAGCGGCGAGCACCAGAGCATCAGGCGCGATTGCTGGCCGCGAGGTTCGAGAGAAAGCAGCATGTAGAACTCCGTTACGCCGACGCGGGGGCGGGGGATTGAGGGGCGTCGAACTGGCCGGCCATCCAGCCGCCGACGTCGCTGAGGCGGGTCTCGAGCGCGGGCCTCAAGGCGGACAGGCGTCCACCGCACAAGGCACCGAGGCGATCGCTGATTTGGAACAGTTCGTCGAGGTCTTCGGAAATCACCAGAATGGCCGCGCCGGCATCGCGCAGGGCAATCAGTGCGCGATGGATAGTCGCGGCCGCGCCGACGTCCACGCCCCAGGTCGGGTGAGCGGCCACCAGCAGCTTCGGCTGTTGCAGGATTTCTCGGCCGAGAATGAATTTCTGCAAGTTGCCCCCCGAAAGGCTGCGTGCCGGGGTTCGAGTGTCAGGTGTCTTCACGCCGAAACGACGGATGATCTCCTCGGCCAAGTGCTCGACCTTGCCACGTCGAATCAGCCCGTGACTGACCAGGCCCTGTTGGAAAGCAGTGAGCAAGGCGTTATCCGCCAGGCTCAATTGCGGCACGGCGCCATGGCCCAGGCGTTCGGCGGGGACAAATGCCAGCCCGAGTCGGCGCCGGGCGTCGGGGCGCAGGTGCGCCACGGGTTGCCCGTCGAATCGGATCGTTTCGCCTTGCTGGCGGGGAAGTGGCGTTTCTCCGCTGAGCAATGCCAGCCACTCGTCCTGCCCATTGCCCGCGACCCCGGCGATACCAACGATTTCGCCGCTGCGTACCTCAAGGTCAATGTCCCGCAACGAGCAGCCGAACGGGTCCGGGTTATGCCAGGACAACTTGTCGATTTGCAGGAAGGCCTTGTCTGCGCTGACTTTCGGGTAGTCCGTGATCAATCCGGCCGCTTGGCCAACCATCAACTGCGCCAGCTCCCGATCCGAACAGTGCGCCGGAGTGCAATGCCCGGACACCCGCCCGCCGCGCAGCACCGTGGCGCTGTGGCACAACGCTCGCACCTCCCCGAGCTTGTGGCTGATGAACAAAATACTGCAGCCCTCGCTCGCCAGGCGACGCAGGGTCACGAACAGTTCTTCGGCTTCCTGAGGGGTGAGCACCGAGGTCGGTTCATCGAGAATCAGCAAGCGAATGTCCTGCATCAGGCAGCGAATGATCTCCACCCGCTGGCGCTCGCCAATCGACAGGCTGTGAACCAGCCGCTGCGGTTCCAGCACCATGCCGTAGCGTTGGGAAACGTCGCGGATCCGTGGTCCCAACTGCGCCGGCGAACCGGCCGCCGCGCCCATTGCCAGGGCAATGTTCTGTGCAACGGTGAGAGTTTCGAACAGCGAGAAATGCTGGAACACCATGCCGATCCCCAGGCTGCGGGCCTGGGCCGGGTTGCGCAGGTTGACGCGCTGGCCTTGCCAGATCACTTCGCCCGAATCGGCAGAGGTAACCCCGTAGATAATCTTCATCAGGGTACTTTTACCCGCGCCGTTTTCCCCGAGCAGGGCGTGGATCTCGCCAGGCTGGATACTCAGGTCAATGGCGTCGTTGGCCTGGCAACCGGGATAGCGTTTGCTGATCTTGCGCAACTGCAGGCGCGCGGTGGAGTCGGGGTTGGACATGACAAGCTCGGGTCGAAGGACAGGAATGCCTGTGGATAAAGCAATTTCCTGGCCATAAGGTCAGGAAATTGCCTTGGCCCTGTCCCTAGAGCCCTCTGCGTGAGGCCTGGAAACTTGTCATAGGAATTTTCTGCACTGGCTTGGAGCGCGCAGGCTGAATGCAGGCACCGGTTTGCCCTGAAATGGGTGGTTAAAAATTGAACAAGCGGCTGCGAGCCATGCCTTTCTTGGGGTGGAAGGAGCCATGAACGGGTTATCCACAGGTTGCTCCACAGTTATTGTGCGCAAGCCGAAAACTCGGGCATAAGCACTGCGGGGCTTTCTTCTAAAGGTGATAAACCGTCGCAAGCGTTTGTTTTGTGGATGGATTTGTCGCTTTGGCAGGACTTTGGATGAAAAATGAGCAACCCTCTCAAACCCGCATGACAGAAGGGTTACAGGGGGATGTGCTCAGGTTATCCACAGTCGGGTGCACAGTGGATGTGGGCAAGTTGAACGATTGCGAGGCGCCCTGAAAGGTTGCAAGCGTTGGAGCTCAACGCCCTAACAGAATCCGTCCACGGCTCAGGTCGGCCAGTTGCGTTTGCAACGTTTCGATCTGCGCTTCACCCACGGCCAACTGCAGGTCGACACCATTGGCCGTAAAGCGTTCTTCATTGACCAGTCCGCCACATTCGGCGACCCGCAGTTTTACCAGGGCCAGTTCGGCGAACCCACAGCTGCAGTGCAGCGCCACGCGGCTGATCAGTTCGATTTTCTCGGCGTTTTGCAGGCATTTGTTTGCGCCGCCACCATAAGCCCGGGCCAACCCGCCCGTGCCCAGTTGGATTCCGCCGTACCAGCGGATCACCAGCACTGCGACCTGATCGCAAGCCTGCGCTTCGATCGCTGCCAGGATCGGTCGCCCGGCGGTGCCCCCCGGCTCGCCATCGTCGTTGCTGCGGTATTGATCACCGAGTTTCCAGGCCCAGCAATTGTGCGAGGCATTCAGGTCGCTGTGCTGTTCGATAAAGGCCTGGGCGTCAGCGGGGCTGGTGATGGGCGCGGCGAAAGTGATGAAGCGGCTTTTGCGAATTTCTTCGCGGTATTCGCAAAAGCCGGCAAGGGTAAAGGGCATGGCGATCTTAGAGGGTTGGTGTCAGGCCGCAGCCCTTGAGAATGATACGGATCAGGTTGTCGCCAGCCTCGACCATGTCCTGCTTGGTCAACTTGCTGCGACCGGTCACACGACAGATCTGGGTGGCGAAGTCGGCGTAATGCTGGGTACTGCCCCACAACAGGAAAATGAGGTGCACCGGGTCGATCGGGTCCATCTTGCCAGCCTCGATCCAGGCCTGGAATACGGCCGCCCGACCGTTGAACCAGGTGCGGTAGTCCTGGTTGAAATACTCGGTCAGGCATTCGCCCCCGCTGATCACTTCCATGGCAAACAGTCGCGAGGCCTGGGGCTGGCGACGAGAGAACTCCATTTTGGCGCGGATATAGCGGGTCAAGGCTTCGGCCGGATCATCCTCGGCGGTGAGGGTATTGAAGGTGCTGTCCCACAACTCGATGATGTTGCTCAGCACCGCCACGTACAACCCGAGTTTATTGGTGAAGTAGTAATGCAGGTTCGCCTTGGGCAGACCGGCCTTCAGGGCGATGGTGTTCATGCTGGTGCCTTTGAATCCGTGACGGGCGAATTCATCTTCGGCGGCCTTGAGGATGGTCTCTTCGTTCTTCTGACGAATGCGACTGGTGGGCTTGCCACCGTGGGCAGGGACTTCAAAGGTCATGGACGTTTCCGGGCTGGTCTGTGGGGCGAGCAACTGCGTTGATAGCGCACCGGCAACGATCCGACAAGTGCCATCACACTAAAAGCTTTTCGCGAGTGGTCTGGCCAACCCCAACCAATGTGGGAGGAGCCAGGCTCGCTCCCACAAGGGGTCAGCGAGTCGCCGCAAGGCTCTCGAGAAAACTCTCCAGCACCAGGTGAGGCCGGCGGCCCTTGCGCGTGACCGATGCCAGGCTCAAATCATAGAACCGTGCCGCAGGTTTCAGGGCCCGCAACCGACCTTGCTGCACCCACAGGCTGGCGTAATGATCGGGCAGGTAACCGATGTAGCGCCCGGTGAGAATCAGGAACGCCATGCCTTCGCGGTCCGATGCGCTCGCGGTGCAATTGAGTGCCTGGTAGTGGGCCTGGATCTCGGCTGGCAGCCGGAAGGTCGGCGCGATGGCGTCCTGGCTATTGAGACGAGCGTCTTCGAGTTGCTGGTCATCCACATAGAACAGCGGATGTCCGACCGCGCAGTACAGTAGCGATCGCTCACTGTACAGCGGTTGATACTCCAGCCCGGACAGGGCACTGGCCTGGGGGACTACGCCGACATGCAGGCGTCCGTCGAGCACACCTTGCTCGACTTCGTTGGGGGCGATCATGCGAATCTGGATCTGCACGTCGGGCCCGCGTTCTTTCAATTGCGCCAAGGCATGGGTGATGCGCATGTGGGGCAGGGTGACCAGGTTGTCGGTCAGGCCGATGGTCAATTCACCACGCAAATGCTGGTGCAGGCCGTTGACCTCGGTGCGGAAGCTTTCCAGTGCGCTCAATAGTTGCAATGCTGATTGATACACCTCGCGACCTTCCTCGGTCAGGGAAAAGCCCGCGCGCCCACGCTGGCACAGACGCAGGCCGAGGCGTTGCTCAAGGTCGCTCATCTGCTGGCTGATGGCCGAGCGACCGATGCCAAGCACGGTTTCAGCGGCGGAGAATCCACCACACTCCACGACACTGCGGAAAATGCGCAGCAGGCGAATATCAAAGTCGCTGACCTGGGCCAGTGGATCGGGACGACGAGCGCTCATAAGTTTAGTGATCCACCGACTGAAGGTTACAAAAGTTGGATTTCACCGACTTTATCGCCGTGGCAACTTAGCTGCAAGAACGCTTTCGATCCCTGCCGCCTATGACCTGCGAGGTTTTGTCGATGAACATGCCCGAACACGCTGCCGGTTCCCTGGCCAGCCAGCTCAAGCTGGATGCCCACTGGATGCCTTACACCGCCAACCGCAATTTCCAGCGCGATCCGCGCCTGATCGTCGCCGCCGAAGGCAGCTGGTTGACGGATGACAAGGGGCGCAAGGTCTATGACTCGCTGTCGGGCTTGTGGACCTGCGGCGCCGGGCACACGCGCAAGGAAATCCAGGAAGCGGTCGCCAAGCAGTTAGGCACCCTCGATTACTCGCCAGGTTTCCAGTACGGCCATCCGTTGTCGTTCCAACTGGCGGAAAAAATCACCAGCCTGACCCCGGGCAATCTCAATCATGTGTTCTTCACCGACTCGGGCTCCGAGTGCGCCGATACCGCGGTGAAGATGGTCCGCGCCTACTGGCGTCTCAAGGGCCAGGCGACCAAGACCAAGATGATCGGCCGTGCCCGTGGCTATCACGGTGTGAACATCGCCGGCACCAGCCTCGGCGGCGTCAGCGGCAACCGCAAGCTGTTCGGCCAGGCCATGATGGATGTCGACCACTTGCCCCACACCTTGCTGGCCAGCAATGCCTATTCCCGTGGCATGCCGAAGGAGGGCGGGGTGGCACTGGCCGATGAGTTGTTGAAGCTGATCGAATTGCACGACGCGTCCAACATCGCGGCGGTGTTCGTCGAACCAATGGCTGGGTCGGCCGGTGTGCTGGTGCCGCCAGAGGGTTACCTCAAGCGTCTGCGGGAAATCTGCGACCAGCACAGCATCCTGTTGGTGTTCGACGAAGTGATCACCGGTTTCGGTCGCACCGGTTCGATGTTCGGTGCCGACAGCTTTGGCGTGACGCCGGACCTGATGTGCATCGCCAAGCAAGTCACCAATGGCGCGATTCCCATGGGCGCGGTGATTGCCAGTTCCGAGATCTACCAGACCTTCATGAACCAGCCGACCCCCGAGTATGCAGTGGAATTTCCCCACGGCTACACCTACTCGGCGCACCCGGTGGCGTGCGCGGCTGGCCTGGCAGCGCTGGACCTGCTGCAGAAGGAAAACCTGGTGCAGAGCGTGGCCGAGATCGCCCCGCATTTCGAGAATGCGCTGCACGGTTTGAAGGGATCGAAGAACGTCATCGACATTCGCAACTATGGCCTGGCCGGCGCGATCCAGATCGCCGGGCGGGATGGCGATGCCATCGTGCGTCCGTTCGAGGCCGGCATGGCGTTGTGGAAAGCCGGGTTCTATGTGCGGTTCGGCGGCGACACCTTGCAGTTCGGGCCAACGTTCAACAGCAAGCCGCAGGATCTGGATCGTCTGTTCGACGCGGTCGGTGAAGTGCTGAACAAGCTCGACTGATCCGTTCTTCTATATAGCTTTCAATTACAGGCGTTCGGTCATGGGCGCCTGTGGATAATTCTGGAGTCCCCATGAGCCTCATCCCGCATTTGATCAATGGCGAACTGCTGAGCGACAGCGCTCGCACCGCCGATGTGTTCAACCCGTCCACTGGCCAGGCGATTCATAAGGTGCCATTGGCTGATCGCGCGACCATCCAGCAGGCTATCGACGCCGCCAAGGCGGCTTTCCCTGCCTGGCGCAGCACACCTGCGGCCAAGCGTGCGCAGGTGATGTTTCGTTTCAAGCAATTGCTGGAGCAGAACGAATCGCGAATCGCCCAGTTGATCAGCGAAGAACACGGCAAGACCTTGGAGGACGCGGCCGGTGAACTCAAGCGCGGGATCGAGAACGTCGAGTTCGCCTGCGCGGCACCGGAGATTCTGAAGGGCGAATACAGCCGTAACGTCGGACCGAACATCGATGCTTGGTCAGACTTTCAGCCTTTGGGCGTGGTCGCAGGTATCACACCGTTCAACTTCCCGGCGATGGTGCCGCTGTGGATGTATCCGCTGGCGATCGTTTGCGGCAACTGCTTCATCCTCAAACCATCAGAGCGGGACCCAAGTTCGACATTGCTGATCGCCCAGTTACTGTTGGAAGCCGGCTTGCCCAAGGGCGTATTGAGCGTGGTGCATGGCGACAAGACTGCTGTGGACGCATTGATCGAGGCGCCGGAAGTGAAGGCGCTGAGTTTTGTTGGTTCGACGCCGATTGCCGAGTACATCTATGCCGAGGGCACCCGGCGTGGCAAGCGCGTCCAGGCACTGGGTGGTGCGAAGAACCATGCGGTGCTGATGCCCGATGCCGACCTGGACAACGCCGTCAGCGCACTGATGGGCGCGGCGTACGGTTCGTGCGGTGAGCGTTGCATGGCGATTTCTGTGGCGGTGTGTGTCGGTGACCAGGTCGCGGATGCGCTGGTGGCCAAGCTGGTGCCGCAGATCAAGGCGCTGAAGATCGGCGCTGGTACATCTTGCGGATTGGACATGGGGCCGTTGGTGACGGGGCAGCATCGGGATAAGGTCAGTGGCTATATAGAAGATGGTGTGGCGGCAGGTGCTTCGCTGATTGTCGATGGTCGTGGCTTGAGTGTGGCCGGGCATGAGGAAGGCTTCTTCCTGGGTGGTTGCCTGTTCGATCGCGTGACACCTGAGATGCGTATCTATAAGGAAGAGATCTTCGGGCCGGTGCTGTGCATCGTCCGGGTCAACAGCCTGGAAGAGGCCATGCAACTGATCAACGATCACGAGTATGGCAACGGTACTTGCATCTTTACCCGTGATGGCGAGGCGGCGCGGTTGTTCTGCGACGAGATCGAGGTCGGCATGGTGGGCGTCAACGTTCCATTGCCGGTGCCGGTTGCCTATCACAGCTTTGGCGGCTGGAAGCGTTCGCTGTTCGGCGACCTGCATGCCTATGGCCCGGATGGGGTGCGTTTCTACACCCGTCGCAAGGCCATTACCCAGCGCTGGCCGCAGCGTGCAAGCCATGAGGCTTCGCAGTTTGCGTTCCCCAGCTTGTAACGGGTAATAGAAGAGGCCGGCGCCCTGGGGCGCCGGCCTCTGCTTTTGCGGGGCTTTTTGACTGATGTGACAGAATTGTGAAAATAGGTGTTGACGGCAGATTCTGGACGTCTATAATTCGCCCCACTTCCGGCGCAGTCGAAACGGAAAACTCCTTGAGATTCAATGAGTTAAGTAGGTTTCGAAGGGGTCGGGCTTCAGTTCATCGAAGCCAGGAAGTAGCTGATAAGGCAGTGTGGGTTTGGCCTTTTCAGCGGTTCGATCTTCTCGGTCGAAAGCGGCGAAAAAGAGGTGTTGACAGCAGCGAGTAACGCTGTAGAATTCGCCTCCCGCTAACGAGAGATCGGAAGCGCAAGTGGTTGAAGTTGTTGATGTTTCTCAAGCGAAACTTTGAAAACTTCTGAAAATAACCGCTTGACAGATACATCGGGCGCTGTAGAATGCGCGCCTCGGTTGAGACGAAAGCTCTTAACCAACCGCTCTTTAACAACTGAATCAAGCAATTCGTGTGGGTGCTTGTGGAGTCAGACTGCTAGTCAACAGATTATCAGCATCACAAGTTACTCCGCGAGAAATCAAAGATGTAACCAACGATTGCTGAGCCAAGTTTAGGGTTTTCTCAAAACCCAAAGATGTTTGAACTGAAGAGTTTGATCATGGCTCAGATTGAACGCTGGCGGCAGGCCTAACACATGCAAGTCGAGCGGTAGAGAGGTGCTTGCACCTCTTGAGAGCGGCGGACGGGTGAGTAATGCCTAGGAATCTGCCTGGTAGTGGGGGATAACGCTCGGAAACGGACGCTAATACCGCATACGTCCTACGGGAGAAAGCAGGGGACCTTCGGGCCTTGCGCTATCAGATGAGCCTAGGTCGGATTAGCTAGTTGGTGAGGTAATGGCTCACCAAGGCGACGATCCGTAACTGGTCTGAGAGGATGATCAGTCACACTGGAACTGAGACACGGTCCAGACTCCTACGGGAGGCAGCAGTGGGGAATATTGGACAATGGGCGAAAGCCTGATCCAGCCATGCCGCGTGTGTGAAGAAGGTCTTCGGATTGTAAAGCACTTTAAGTTGGGAGGAAGGGCATTAACCTAATACGTTAGTGTTTTGACGTTACCGACAGAATAAGCACCGGCTAACTCTGTGCCAGCAGCCGCGGTAATACAGAGGGTGCAAGCGTTAATCGGAATTACTGGGCGTAAAGCGCGCGTAGGTGGTTCGTTAAGTTGGATGTGAAAGCCCCGGGCTCAACCTGGGAACTGCATTCAAAACTGTCGAGCTAGAGTATGGTAGAGGGTGGTGGAATTTCCTGTGTAGCGGTGAAATGCGTAGATATAGGAAGGAACACCAGTGGCGAAGGCGACCACCTGGACTGATACTGACACTGAGGTGCGAAAGCGTGGGGAGCAAACAGGATTAGATACCCTGGTAGTCCACGCCGTAAACGATGTCAACTAGCCGTTGGGAGCCTTGAGCTCTTAGTGGCGCAGCTAACGCATTAAGTTGACCGCCTGGGGAGTACGGCCGCAAGGTTAAAACTCAAATGAATTGACGGGGGCCCGCACAAGCGGTGGAGCATGTGGTTTAATTCGAAGCAACGCGAAGAACCTTACCAGGCCTTGACATCCAATGAACTTTCCAGAGATGGATTGGTGCCTTCGGGAACATTGAGACAGGTGCTGCATGGCTGTCGTCAGCTCGTGTCGTGAGATGTTGGGTTAAGTCCCGTAACGAGCGCAACCCTTGTCCTTAGTTACCAGCACGTTATGGTGGGCACTCTAAGGAGACTGCCGGTGACAAACCGGAGGAAGGTGGGGATGACGTCAAGTCATCATGGCCCTTACGGCCTGGGCTACACACGTGCTACAATGGTCGGTACAGAGGGTTGCCAAGCCGCGAGGTGGAGCTAATCCCACAAAACCGATCGTAGTCCGGATCGCAGTCTGCAACTCGACTGCGTGAAGTCGGAATCGCTAGTAATCGCGAATCAGAATGTCGCGGTGAATACGTTCCCGGGCCTTGTACACACCGCCCGTCACACCATGGGAGTGGGTTGCACCAGAAGTAGCTAGTCTAACCTTCGGGGGGACGGTTACCACGGTGTGATTCATGACTGGGGTGAAGTCGTAACAAGGTAGCCGTAGGGGAACCTGCGGCTGGATCACCTCCTTAATCGACGACTCAGCTGCTCCATGAGCTCCCACACGAATTGCTTGATTCATTGAAGAAGACGATTGGGTCTGTAGCTCAGTTGGTTAGAGCGCACCCCTGATAAGGGTGAGGTCGGCAGTTCGAATCTGCCCAGACCCACCAATTTCATGGTGTCCCCGGTAAAGATACGGGGCCATAGCTCAGCTGGGAGAGCGCCTGCCTTGCACGCAGGAGGTCAGCGGTTCGATCCCGCTTGGCTCCACCATTACAGATTGGCACAACGTTTAAAGCTTAGAAATGAGCATTCCACCCCAGGGTGATGAATGTTGATTTCTAGTCTTTTGATTAGATCGTTCTTTAAAAATTTGGGTATGTGATAGAAAGATAGACTGAACGTTACTTTCACTGGTAACGGCTCAGGCTAAGGTAAAATTTGTGAGTTGCTCTCATGAGCAAGATCGAATTTTCGGCGAATGTCGTCTTCACAGTATAACCAGATTGCTTGGGGTTATATGGTCAAGTGA
The DNA here is from genome assembly GCF_018325805.1 of Pseudomonas sp. St290. NCBI lineage: Bacteria > Pseudomonadati > Pseudomonadota > Gammaproteobacteria > Pseudomonadales > Pseudomonadaceae > Pseudomonas > Pseudomonas sp. St290. Next base: position 880,731 of record NZ_AP014703.1, read on the forward strand.
AGAAGCGCATACGGTGGATGCCTTGGCAGTCAGAGGCGATGAAAGACGTGGTAGCCTGCGAAAAGCTTCGGGGAGTCGGCAAACAGACTTTGATCCGGAGATGTCTGAATGGGGGAACCCAACCATCATAAGATGGTTATCTTGTACTGAATACATAGGTGCAAGAGGCGAACCAGGGGAACTGAAACATCTAAGTACCCTGAGGAAAAGAAATCAACCGAGATTCCCTTAGTAGTGGCGAGCGAACGGGGACTAGCCCTTAAGCTTCTTTGATTTTAGCGGAACGCTCTGGAAAGTGCGGCCATAGTGGGTGATAGCCCTGTACGCGAAAGGATCTTAGAAGTGAAATCGAGTAGGACGGAGCACGAGAAACTTTGTCTGAATATGGGGGGACCATCCTCCAAGGCTAAATACTACTGACTGACCGATAGTGAACTAGTACCGTGAGGGAAAGGCGAAAAGAACCCCGGAGAGGGGAGTGAAATAGATCCTGAAACCGTATGCGTACAAGCAGTGGGAGCCCACTTTGTTGGGTGACTGCGTACCTTTTGTATAATGGGTCAGCGACTTATTTTCAGTGGCGAGCTTAACCGAATAGGGGAGGCGTAGCGAAAGCGAGTCTTAATAGGGCGTCTAGTCGCTGGGAATAGACCCGAAACCGGGCGATCTATCCATGGGCAGGTTGAAGGTTAGGTAACACTGACTGGAGGACCGAACCGACTACCGTTGAAAAGTTAGCGGATGACCTGTGGATCGGAGTGAAAGGCTAATCAAGCTCGGAGATAGCTGGTTCTCCTCGAAAGCTATTTAGGTAGCGCCTCATGTATCACTGTAGGGGGTAGAGCACTGTTTCGGCTAGGGGGTCATCCCGACTTACCAAACCGATGCAAACTCCGAATACCTACAAGTGCCGAGCATGGGAGACACACGGCGGGTGCTAACGTCCGTCGTGAAAAGGGAAACAACCCAGACCGTCAGCTAAGGTCCCAAAGTTATGGTTAAGTGGGAAACGATGTGGGAAGGCTTAGACAGCTAGGAGGTTGGCTTAGAAGCAGCCACCCTTTAAAGAAAGCGTAATAGCTCACTAGTCGAGTCGGCCTGCGCGGAAGATGTAACGGGGCTCAAACCATACACCGAAGCTACGGGTATCACGCAAGTGATGCGGTAGAGGAGCGTTCTGTAAGCCTGTGAAGGTGAGTTGAGAAGCTTGCTGGAGGTATCAGAAGTGCGAATGCTGACATGAGTAACGACAATGGGTGTGAAAAACACCCACGCCGAAAGACCAAGGTTTCCTGCGCAACGTTAATCGACGCAGGGTTAGTCGGTCCCTAAGGCGAGGCTGAAAAGCGTAGTCGATGGAAAACAGGTTAATATTCCTGTACTTCTGGTTATTGCGATGGAGGGACGGAGAAGGCTAGGCCAGCTTGGCGTTGGTTGTCCAAGTTTAAGGTGGTAGGCTGGAATCTTAGGTAAATCCGGGATTCTAAGGCCGAGAGCTGATGACGAGTTACCCTTTGGGTGACGAAGTGGTTGATGCCATGCTTCCAAGAAAAGCTTCTAAGCTTCAGGTAACCAGGAACCGTACCCCAAACCGACACAGGTGGTTGGGTAGAGAATACCAAGGCGCTTGAGAGAACTCGGGTGAAGGAACTAGGCAAAATGGCACCGTAACTTCGGGAGAAGGTGCGCCGGTGAGGGTGAAGCACTTGCTGCGTAAGCCCACGCCGGTCGAAGATACCAGGCCGCTGCGACTGTTTATTAAAAACACAGCACTCTGCAAACACGAAAGTGGACGTATAGGGTGTGACGCCTGCCCGGTGCCGGAAGGTTAATTGATGGGGTTAGCTAACGCGAAGCTCTTGATCGAAGCCCCGGTAAACGGCGGCCGTAACTATAACGGTCCTAAGGTAGCGAAATTCCTTGTCGGGTAAGTTCCGACCTGCACGAATGGCGTAACGATGGCGGCGCTGTCTCCACCCGAGACTCAGTGAAATTGAAATCGCTGTGAAGATGCAGTGTATCCGCGGCTAGACGGAAAGACCCCGTGAACCTTTACTATAGCTTTGCACTGGACTTTGAATTTGCTTGTGTAGGATAGGTGGGAGGCTTTGAAGCGTGGACGCCAGTTCGCGTGGAGCCATCCTTGAAATACCACCCTGGCAACTTTGAGGTTCTAACTCAGGTCCGTTATCCGGATCGAGGACAGTGTATGGTGGGTAGTTTGACTGGGGCGGTCTCCTCCTAAAGAGTAACGGAGGAGTACGAAGGTGCGCTCAGACCGGTCGGAAATCGGTCGTAGAGTATAAAGGCAAAAGCGCGCTTGACTGCGAGACAGACACGTCGAGCAGGTACGAAAGTAGGTCTTAGTGATCCGGTGGTTCTGTATGGAAGGGCCATCGCTCAACGGATAAAAGGTACTCCGGGGATAACAGGCTGATACCGCCCAAGAGTTCATATCGACGGCGGTGTTTGGCACCTCGATGTCGGCTCATCACATCCTGGGGCTGAAGCCGGTCCCAAGGGTATGGCTGTTCGCCATTTAAAGTGGTACGCGAGCTGGGTTTAGAACGTCGTGAGACAGTTCGGTCCCTATCTGCCGTGGACGTTTGAGATTTGAGAGGGGCTGCTCCTAGTACGAGAGGACCGGAGTGGACGAACCTCTGGTGTTCCGGTTGTCACGCCAGTGGCATTGCCGGGTAGCTATGTTCGGAAAAGATAACCGCTGAAAGCATCTAAGCGGGAAACTTGCCTCAAGATGAGATCTCACTGGGACCTTGAGTCCCCTGAAGGGCCGTCGAAGACTACGACGTTGATAGGCAGGGTGTGTAAGCGCTGTGAGGCGTTGAGCTAACCTGTACTAATTGCCCGTGAGGCTTGACCATATAACACCCAAGCAATTTGTATCCTCCAGGCCAAAGGCCAAGAGACCAGATTGCGGTGTGTGAAGACGAAACGAACCGAAAGTTCGCATCGCTCACGAACGCAGCACACAAATCTATCGCATACCCATTCGCTGGCACGTGACCGCAAGGCACGCACCGGCTACCGAATTTCTTGACGACCATAGAGCATTGGAACCACCTGATCCCATCCCGAACTCAGCAGTGAAACGATGCATCGCCGATGGTAGTGTGGGGTTTCCCCATGTGAGAGTAGGTCATCGTCAAGATTAAATTCCGAAACCCCTATCTGCTGACGCAGGTAGGGGTTTTGTTTTGCCCGCAGGAAAGTTCGTACGAGCATCGCGGACAGTTCCCGGCTGTCACAGCCCACCGACAGTGCTAAGGTTCTGCCCTAGCTTTTTGCATTTTCAAGGATGCCTTTCATGCCGGACGCAACGTCCCTTAGCCCAGCTTTCATGGTGGTTCACGGGAATCGCCTTGATGAATTGCGCAGCCTGGTGATCAGCTTGATGCGGCGCTATCCGCTGGCCCCCCTTGAAAATGAAATCGCACTGGTACAGAGCAACGGCATTGCTCAATGGCTCAAGCTCGCGCTGGCTGAAGACCCGGAAGACGACGATTCAGGCGGCTGCGGTATTGCGGCTGCCATTGATGTGCAACTGCCGGGCAGTTTCATGTGGCAGCTTTATCGAACAGTCCTGGGACGTGATGAAATTCCGGCCAAGTCCCTGCTGGATAAGGCCCCGCTAACCTGGCGCCTGATGCGGCTGCTGCCGCAGTTGATCGAGCAGCCTCATTTCGAACCTCTGCGACGATTCCTCACCCACGACGCTGACTTGCGCAAGCGTTATCAACTGTCCGAGCGTCTTGCCGATCTGTTTGACCAATACCAGGTGTACCGGGCCGACTGGCTTGAGGATTGGGCTGAGGGGCGACACCAGACAAGAAATGTCCGAGGCGAAATCAAACCGCTCGCGCCGGCAAATTGCTGGCAAGCGGAACTGTGGCGAGCCTTGTTGCTTGATGTGGGAGAGCAGGGCATGGCGCAAAGTCGTGCCGGTGTTCATCAGCGCTACATCGAACGTATCAACAGCCTGGAAGTCGCTCCAAAAGGCCTCCCCGCGCGGGTCATCGTGTTTGGTATTTCTTCATTGCCTGCCCAAGTCCTCGAGGCGCTCGCCGGTCTTTCCCGGTTCAGCCAGGTTCTGCTATGCGTGCATAACCCATGTCGTCATCATTGGGCGGACATCGTCGCCGACAAGGACTTGCTGCGTCATCAATACAAGCGCCAGGCACGCAAGGCTGGCATGCCCGTCGTCCTCGATCCGCAAACCCTGCATCAACATGCCCATCCGTTACTGGCTGCCTGGGGCAAACAGGGACGCGACTATATCAACCTGCTCGACAGCTACGATGATCCCAACAGTTATCGCTCTGTATTTCGTGATGGGCGAATCGACCTGTTCACTGATGGGACCCCCACGACCCTTCTCAGCCAGTTGCAGGATGACATCCTGGAGCTACGCCCCCTGAACGAAACCCGGGAACACTGGCCTGTCGTCGATACGGAGCGGGACGGCTCGATCCGTTTTCATGTGGCTCACGGTGCCCAGCGTGAAGTTGAAATTCTCCACGACCAATTGCTGGCCCACTTCAGCGCGGATCCGACCCTGCGCCCACGGGACATCATCGTCATGGTCCCGGACATCGACAGTTATGCGCCGCACATTCGCGCGGTGTTCGGCCAGCTTGACAGGAACGACCCTCGTTTCATTCCATTCACGCTGACCGACCAGGGCCAACGTGGACGTGATCCGCTGTTGATCGCCGTCGAGCATTTGCTCAAGCTGCCGGACAGTCGTTTCCCGGTCAGCGAAATCCTTGATCTGCTGGATGTCCCCGCGTTGCGCGAACGGTTTGGCATTGATGAGGCCGACCTGCCGACTCTGCATCGTTGGATCGAAGGGGCAGGCATTCGCTGGGGGATGAGCGCCGAACACCGTGCCGGGTTGGGCCTGCCCGCAGAACTTGAGCAGAACAGCTGGCATTTCGGCCTGCGTCGTATGTTGCTGGGGTATGCCGTCGGCAGTTCAAACGCTTATGAAGGCATTGAGCCCTATGACGAGATCGGAGGCCTGGATGCGGCGTTGATCGGTCCCCTGGTAGCTTTGCTGGATGCCTTGGAAGTCGCCCATCAGGAACTCACCCGGCCGGCTTCACCGCAGCAATGGGGGGCACGCCTGCAAGACCTGATGCAGTTGTTTTTCCAGGCGAGCAACGAGCATGACGACTATCTGCTGGCCCAACTTGAAGACTTGCGTGAAACCTGGCTGGAAACCTGTGAGTCGGTGGGGCTGCACGATGAATTGCCGCTGACGGTGGTGCGTGAGGCATGGTTGGCCGGGCTGGATCAGGGGCGACTGTCCCAACGTTTCCTGGCCGGGGCAGTCAACTTCTGTACCTTGATGCCGATGCGCGCGATCCCCTTCAAACTGGTGTGCTTGCTGGGGATGAATGATGGGGATTACCCACGCGCCCAGCCACCCCTGGATTTCGATCTGATGGGCGGCGATTATCGCCCGGGCGATCGTTCCCGGCGCGAAGATGATCGTTATCTGTTGCTGGAGGCCCTGCTTTCGGCCCGGGAAAAACTGTATATCAGTTGGGTTGGGCGCAGCATTCGCGACAACAGTGAGCGACCGGCATCGGTGTTGATTGGCCAACTTCGGGACCATCTCGCCAGTGGTTGGCGGCTGGCAGATGACAGTAAGAGTCTTCTCGATGCCCTGACCCAGCAGCACCCGCTGCAACCGTTCAGTGCGCGTTATTTCCATCAAGGCGATGAGCTGTTCAGTTACGCCAGCGAATGGCGGATGCTCCATGACGCTTGCGATCACACCGACAAGAACCAGGTGCTGGAACCCTACGTTCAGGAAGAACCTTTGGGCCTCGGACAGTTGCAGGATTTCCTGCGCAATCCAGTCCGCCATTTCTTCAGTCAGCGACTGAAGGTGTTCTTCGAGGCCATCGAAGCGCCTCTGGCCGATGACGAACCTTTTGTGCTCGATGCGCTGCAACGCTACAGCCTGAGTGACAGCTTGCTTGAAGCGGCCCTGGTACGCCTGGACCAGCCGGATCTTGCCCTCACCGCCCACGCCCAAAGGCTGCAGAACAGTGGCTTGTTGCCTATGGCCGGTTTTGGTGAGTGCCTGCAACGCGAGTTGATCGAGCCCTTGCCGGATCTGCTCCAACGTTACCAGCAGCTTCTGGCGTTATGGCCGACACCCTCGGCCAGCGCTGTGCCAGTCAGCCTGCAATTGCAGGGCGTGAATGTCGAAGGTTGGCTCAGCGGCTTGCACCAACGCTCCGACGGTGCGGTCCTCGCCATCACCGCCATACCCAACAGCATCGGTTCTACCAAGACCCGTAAATGGCATCGCCTGATACGACCCTGGGTCAATCATCTCGTGGCCTGCGCTAACGGCTTGTCGTTGACGACGGCGCTGGTGGCCAGTGATGACAGCTTGCTGCTGGCACCTTTTGAAGAGCCTGTGGCACAAAAGTTGTTGGGCGACATGCTGCAGGCCTGGCAGGCCGGTATGCGCCAGCCGCTACCGATCGCAGTGAAGACGGCTTTCGCCTGGCTCGGCCAGAGTGATCCGGTCAAGGCCGGAGCGGCGGCTCGCAAAGCCTATGAAGGCGATGGCCAGACGTTTGAAGGCGAGCGGCGGGAAAGTCCGGCCCTGGCTCGACAGTTTCCTGATTTCGATGCCTTGATGGCTGACGAAACATTCCCCGATTGGTGCGATGCGCTTTACCGACCCTTGCTCGAAGCTCCATGGCGTTCTTTGGTCGGCGAGGAGGTCCGTTCATGAGCCGGCAGACACCATTGGCACTGGCGTTCCCGCTACGAGGCAGCCAACTGATCGAGGCCAGCGCCGGGACCGGCAAGACCTTTACCATCTCGGCGCTGTACCTGCGACTGGTACTGGGGCATGGCGGTTCGGCGGCCGGTTTTGGCCGCGAGCTGCTTCCACCGCAAATCCTGGTCGTGACCTTTACGGACGCTGCCACCAAAGAGCTGCGTGAACGAATTCGCACCCGTCTGGCCGAAGCTGCACGTTACTTTCGTGAAGAAATTCCAGCCCCGGATTCGCTGATCGCCGAGCTGCGTGACGAATTCGATGCAGGGCAATGGCCCGGTTGTGCGAATCGGTTGGATATCGCCGCGCAATGGATGGACGAGGCCGCTGTCTCGACCATCCACAGTTGGTGCCAGCGCATGTTGCGTGAGCATGCCTTCGACAGCGGTAGCCTGTTCACCCAGACCTTGGAAACCGATCACAGCGAGTTACTGGGCGAGGTGTTGCGCGATTATTGGCGGCTGTTCTGCTATTCGATGCAAGGCGAGGCGCTGAACTGGGTGCGTACCCATTGGGGCGGGCCGGCGGCGCTGTTGCCACGGGTGAGGGGGTTGTTTTCCAGCGAGCGTGGCGACGCTGACGAGCTTGAGCCTGCCGAACTCATCGCTGCCTCCCTGCAGGAACGTAGTGCCGCCTTGCTTGATCTCAAGGCGCCGTGGCGGCAATGGGCGGTGGAACTGCTGGAGATCTGCCAGCAAGGCGTCGCCAGCAAGTCTGTCGATGGGCGCAAGATGCAGGCGCGTTACTTCGAACCGTGGTTTCAGAAGATCACTGCCTGGGTGGATGACGAAAGCCTTGAACTGCTGGATATCGGCACCGGGTTCACACGGCTGACCCCCGAGGGCATGGCCGAAGCCTGGAAAGGTGAAGTGCCCAATCATCCAGGGCTGGACGCCATGGCCGGTCTCAAGGCCAGCCTGGAGGCGTTGCCCACGCCGGATGCCGCGGTGTTGCAGCATGCCGCGCAATGGGTCGGGGCGCGCTTCGAGGCCGAGAAACGGCGCCGCGCCGAGATGGGCTTCGATGACATGCTCCTGCGCCTCGACACGGCTCTGCAGGCCGACGGTGGCGAGCGTCTGGCGAGCCTGATCCGCGAGCAGTTTCCGGTGGCGCTGATCGATGAGTTCCAGGACACCGACCCGGTTCAGTACCGGATCTTCGAAAGCATCTACCGCATCGAAGACAATGACCCGGAGACCGGGCTGTTCCTGATCGGCGATCCGAAGCAGGCGATCTACGCTTTTCGCGGTGCCGACATCTACACCTACCTGCGCGCTCGCGAAGCTACTGCTGGCAGGCTGCATACGCTGGGCAGGAATTTCCGTTCCAGCCACGCCATGGTGGGTGCGGTAAACCATATTTTCCAGAATGCCGAGTCCCGTCCAAAGGGGCGCGGGGCCTTCCTGTTCCGTGAACCTTCGGGCGAGAACCCGGTGCCGTTCCTGTCCGTTGAATCCCAGGGGCGCAAGGAGACCTTGCAGATTGCGGGACAGGCGGTGGCGGCACTGAACATCTGGCACCTGTCGTCGGACCAGCCGCTTTCCGGTGCGGTGTATCGACAGTCGATGGCGGCCGCCTGCGCCAGTGAGATCACGACGTTGCTCAACGGCGGCCAGTCGGGACGCGACGGCTTTACGGTCGATGGAGAAACGCTGCGAGGTTTGCGCCCGGCGGATATCGCCATCCTGGTGCGCGATGGGAAAGAAGCGCAGGCCGTGCGAGACGAGTTGTCCGCGCGGGGCGTACGCAGTGTCTATCTGTCCGACAAGGATTCGGTCTTTGCCTCGCAGGAAGCGCGGGATCTGCTGATCTGGCTCAGGGCCTGCGCTGAACCGGATGCCGAACGACCGCTCCGGGCAGCCCTGGCCAGCATCACGTTGAACCTCTCGCTGACGGAACTGGAGCGTCTCAATCAGGATGAGCTGGCCTGGGAAGCCCGGGTCATGCAGTTCCGCGGTTATCGTACGGTCTGGCGCAGCCAGGGCGTGCTGCCCATGTTGCGGCGCCTGTTGCATGACTTTGAGCTGCCCCAGGCCCTGATGGCGCGCAGTGATGGCGAGCGGGTGCTGACCAACTTGCTGCACCTTTGCGAACTGTTGCAGCAGGCCGCCGGTGAATTGGATGGCGAGCAAGCCTTGATCCGGCATTTGTCCGAGCACCTGGCCTTGTCCGGACAGGCGGGAGAAGAGCAGATCCTGCGCCTGGAAAGCGATGAGCAACTGGTCAAGGTGGTCACGATCCACAAGTCCAAGGGGCTTGAGTATCCGTTGGTCTTTTTGCCTTTCATCTGTTCGACGAAACCGGTGGACGGCAGCCGATTGCCGTTGCATTACCACGATGAGACCGGCAAGGCGCAGATCAGTCTCAAGCCCACCGCCGAATTGATCGCCAAGGCCGATGACGAGCGTCTGGCCGAGGATCTGCGGCTTCTCTATGTGGCCCTGACTCGCGCACAGCATGCCTGCTGGCTAGGTGTCGCGGATCTCAAGCGGGGCAGCAACAACCGCTCGATCCTGCATGTGTCCGCGCTGGGTTATCTGTTGGGAGGTGGTGCGCCGTTGGCCGAGTCGATGGAACTGGGGCGTTGGTTGGCCGACCTGCAACAAGGTTGCGTCGCGGTAAGTTGCCAGCCAATGCCCGCAGCCACCGACGAGCACTATCGGCCGCCGCGCAACGAAGCAGTGTTGCGCGAGCCCTTGGTGCCCTTGCGAAAAGCCAGCGAAAACTGGTGGATCGCCTCCTACAGTGCCTTGCGCATCGGCGAAAGCCTGAGCGAAGGCAGCGATACCGCGCCAGAGAGTCCGCAGGCCCAGAAGCTGTTCGACGATGAACGACTGGACCCGGACGCGCCCAGGGAAGCCCTCGCCGTGGGGGGCGACATCCATCGCTTTCCCCGTGGTCCTAACCCCGGCACTTTCCTGCATGGCTTGCTGGAGTGGGCCGCTGGGGAGGGTTTTGCATCTGAGCCAGCGGATATCGAGGATGCCATCGCCCGACGCTGTAATCGCCGAGGCTGGAAAGGCTGGATCCCGACGTTGAGTGACTGGCTGCAGCACTTGATCAAAATGCCCATGCACGTCGGCAATGACCAGGCGCCAGTGGTGCTCGAACAGCTGACCCGGTTCCAGGTCGAGATGGAGTTCTGGTTCGCCAGCCACAAGGTCGATGTGCAAAAGCTTGATCAGTTGGTTTGCCGGTTCACCCATGGCGGTGTGGCTCGCGTCGCTGCGGAACCGGTGTTGCTCAATGGCATGTTCAAGGGCTTCATCGATTTGACGTTCGAGCACGACGGTCGGTATTACGTGGCCGATTACAAATCCAACTGGCTGGGTGTCGATGACATGGCCTACACCGTACAGGCTATGGAACAGTCGATCCTGGACCATCGCTACGACCTGCAATACGTGCTGTACCTGTTGGCCCTGCATCGCCAGCTCAAGGCCCGGCTTCCCGATTACGACTACGACCGGCATGTCGGCGGCGCCTTGTACCTGTTCCTTCGCGGTACCCGCTCATCCAGCCAGGGTGTGTATTTCACCAAGCCGCCACGGGCATTGATCGAACAGCTGGATCGCCTGTTCCAGGGCGCGCCCGAACCCAAGGCTGAGCCGGCGTGGGTACAGGGGGAATTGCTATGAGTCGTTCTTTTGCCGACTTGCTCCCCAAGTCGTCCGACGACGAGAGCCTGGTGGCGCTGGCGCCCTTGAGCCGTGCAGACGACCTGCTGTTGTTACTGACGCGCTGGGTCGAGCGCGGCTGGTTGCGTGCCCTGGACAAGGCGTTCGTGGCGTTCCTCCATGAGCTGGCGCCTGACGATGATCCATTGGTCCTGCTCGCCGCTGCGCTGACCAGTCATCAACTGGGCCACGGGCATGTTTGCCTGGACGTGTTCGAAACCCTCAAGGAGCCGGACTTCGCCCTGTCGCTGCCCCCCGAGGGTGACCTGCAGACTGGCGTGATGCTGTTGCCATCGCAAATATTGCAGACCCTGGACGGCGCCCATTGGTGCAAGGCCTTGGCCTCCAGCCGGCTGGTGGCCCTGGCTGCGGATGGGAGCGAAGAGGCGCAGCAGCGGCCATTGGTGCTGTCCGGAAAACGTCTTTATCTACGTCGTTACTGGGGTTATGAGCGGCGGATCGATGAGGCGTTGCGCCAGCGGCTTAGCGAAAATGAGGCGGCGCCCGGTGACCTGCGCGAGCGTTTGGACGGGCTGTTCGGACCGGCCAATGCCAATGGTCCGATCGATTGGCAGAAACTGGCCTGCGCGCTGGCAACCCGTGGGGCCTTCAGCATCGTGACTGGTGGCCCGGGCACCGGCAAGACCACTACCGTGGTGCGTCTGCTGGCGCTGCTGCAGGCACCGGCCGTCGAGGCCGGGAAGCCGCTGCGGATTCGCCTGGCCGCGCCGACTGGCAAGGCGGCGGCACGCCTGACCGAGTCCATCAGCCAGCAGGTCCGGACCCTGGATGTGGACGACGCTGTGCGCGAACGGATTCCTTGTGATGTGACGACGGTCCATCGTTTGTTGGGCAGTCGGCCTGGTACCCGACATTTTCGCCACCATGCGGGCAATCGGTTGCCATTGGATGTGCTGGTGGTCGATGAGGCGTCGATGATCGACCTGGAGATGATGGCCAATCTGCTGGATGCATTGCCGGCCCACGCACGGTTGGTGTTGCTGGGGGACAAGGACCAGTTGGCCTCTGTGGAGGCCGGTGCGGTGCTGGGGGATTTGTGTCGAGACGCCGAGGACGGCTGGTACAGCCTCCAGACCCGAGCCTGGCTTGAGTCGGTCAGTGGTGAAAACCTGGCGACCAGTGACCTGCAGCAGGATCTTGATGGCACTCATCCCCTGGCACAGCAAGTGGTCATGCTCAGGCATTCCCGGCGCTTCGGCGAAGGCAGCGGGATCGGCCAACTGGCTCGCTGGGTCAATCAGCAGCAGCCTGAAAAGGCCCGTCAGTTGCTCAAGCAGGGGCAGCATGCCGATCTGTTTTCCCTGGCGTTAACGGGCGAACACGACGCGAAGCTGGAAAATCTGTTGCTCGGAGGCCGGCCAGAAGGGCCGCAAGGCTATCGGCATTACCTGAGCCTGCTACGGCAGCGACGCCCGGCGAATTCTCGCCCGCTGGAAGACAGTTGCTGGGCCGATTGGGCCCGGGAAGTCCTGGCGGCTTTCGACGAATTCCAATTGCTCTGCGCGGTGCGTAAAGGCCCGTGGGGCGTCGAAGGACTGAACCAGCGCATTACCGCCGCATTGCTCAAGGCCCGTCTTATCGATAGCGATCACCAGTGGTACGAAGGACGCCCGGTGCTGATGACCCGTAACGACTATGGGCTGGGATTGATGAACGGCGATATCGGTATTGCCCTCAAGTTGCCCGAGCGTGACGGCCCCGATGCCGGCAAACAGGTCTTGCGGGTCGCGTTCCCGCGCAACGACGGCCAGGGCGGTGTGCGTTTCGTCCTGCCCAGCCGCCTGAATGATGTGGAAACCGTGTATGCCATGACGGTGCACAAATCCCAGGGCTCGGAATTCACCCATACTGCGCTGATTCTCCCGGATGCGCTGAACCCGGTATTGACCAAGGAACTGGTGTACACCGCCATTACTCGGGGCAAGCAATGGTTCAGTCTGATCGAGCCGCGAGCGGGTGTATTCGAGGAGGCGGTCCGGCGCAAGGTCAAGCGCTTGAGCGGGTTGATGCTGGAGCTGGAGCAGGCTGACTGAACCATCAGCTTTTATTGATTCATGCCCCCGTCGCAATTTCGCCTGTACCGTTCCGAAGTCTACGTAACACGCTGTCTCGCTGGCTTTTTGGCACTGTGCTATCGTTCCGGCACTTATCGCTTGGATCAAGAGACTTTCCATGAAGGTGCCTGTACGGGAGGCAGTGCGCAGCAAGGGCTGGGGGCATTTTCTGCTTGCCGGCCTTTTGTGTCTGCTGTCGCCTGTCGCACTTACCCAGGAACAGGCAACCACGACCCAGGCTGAGCAGCGGGCCGAAGCGGTGACCCAGGTTGTGTTGGGAATCCTCAGCTACGCCCGTTGGCCTGTGGAGCCAACCCAGCTGCAACTGTGCATTGTCGGACCCACCCAATACACCGACGATCTGGTCAAGGGCACTACCCAGGCCACGGGGCGGCCGGTGACTGTGCAGCGGCTGCTGGCCGATCATCCCGATATCGCCACTGAGTGCAACGCGGTCTACATCGGCCGGCTGACCAACGATGAACACACCCGTCTGTTTGCGTCCTTGATCGGCAAGCCGGTGCTGAGCATCAGCGAAGGCGGCGACCAGTGCACAGTGGGAAGTCTGTTCTGCCTGCGGGTCGGCGATGAACAAGTGTCTTTCGAGGTCAACCTCGACTCGGTGGCACGCAGTGGCGTGCGCATCCATCCGAGTGTGCTGCAGCTTTCCCGCCGCAGGCCCGCAGCGCCATGAAACAGCGCAAACCAAAGGTCCGTCCCACCCTGGGTTCGGTCATCGGTCGCGGTCATCTGATCGTCGCCTTGGTGGCCATTACCATGGCCAGTGTTTCCCTGACTTTGCTCGGCCTGCTGGCGTTGCGGGTCTATGCCGATCACAACCTGCACCTGATCGCCCGTTCGATCAACTACACCGTGGAAGCCGCCGTGGTCTTCGATGACCCGGCCGCGGCCACCGAAGCTCTGGCCTTGATCGCTACCACCGAAGAGGTCGCCGATGCCCAGGTGTTCAATGAACATGGCCGTCTGTTGGCGCGCTGGCAACGACCGGAAACCGGCTTGTTGTCGGAACTGGAAGTGCACATTGCCAAGGCATTCCTGGAAAAGCCCATCAGCCTGCCGATCGTCCACCAAGGGCAGAGCATAGGTCGCATCGTGTTGGCCGGCCATGGCGGCAGCCTGTTGCGCTTTTTGCTCAGTGGCCTGGCGGGGATCATCCTGTGCACGGCGGTGAGTGCCTGGGTGGCGCTTTATCTGGCGCGGCGCCAGTTGCGTGCGATCACCGGGCCGCTGCGCAGCCTGGCCGAGGTGGCCCACGCGGCACGCAGCGAGCGAGCCCTGGAACGGCGCGTGCCGCCGGCCGCGATCGCCGAACTGGATAACCTGGCCAATGACTTCAACGCCCTGCTCGATGAACTGGAGTCCTGGCAGACCCACCTGCAAAGTGAAAATGAAAGCCTGGCCCACCAGGCCAGTCACGACAGCTTGACCGGCTTGCCGAACCGGGCGTTTTTCGAGGGCCGGCTGATTCGCGCCTTGCGCAATGCCAGCAAGCTCAACGAGCAAGTGGCCGTGCTTTACCTGGACAGCGACCGGTTCAAGGGGATCAATGACAACTTCGGTCACGCCGCCGGTGACGCGGTGTTGACGGCCGTGGCGACCCGAGTCCGGGCACAGTTGCGTGAAGACGACTTGGTCGCGCGCCTGGGGGGCGATGAATTCGCCGTGTTGCTGGCGCCCTTGCACAAGGCCGAGGACGCCGAGCTGATCGCTGAAAAGATCATCGCCAGCATGGAAATGCCGATTCAATTGCCCGGTAATGCTTCAGTGCTGACCTCCCTCAGTATCGGCATTGCCGTTTATCCCGATCATGGTGCCACCCCGGGTACCTTGCTCCACGCCGCCGATGCGGCGATGTACCAAGCCAAACGCCTCGCCCGAGGCGGACAACATACGGCGGGCTCGGATCATCCCGTCGCTGATCTTCAAACCAGGAGCTGACTCGTGCGTTCATATCCTCAATTTTCCCTGCGCTGGTTCGCGGCGTTTTTCTTGCTCGCCCTCCTGGCACTGGGCGGTTGCCAGACGGCACCGCAGAAAGGCCTGACGCCGGCGCAGATTACTGTGCTCAAACAGCAAGGCTTCGAATTGACTGACGATGGCTGGGCCTTTGGTCTGTCGGGCAAGGTGTTGTTTGGCAGCGATGTGGAAAATCTCAACCCGGCCAGCACCGAAATCGTCGAGCGCATTGGCAAGGCGCTGCTGGGTGCGGGAATCCAACGGGTACGCGTCGATGGCCATACCGATGCGTCGGGCTCCCAGGCCTACAACGAACAACTGTCGATGCGCCGGGCCGCCAGCGTCGGCAAGGTGCTGACCGGCGTTGGCATGCGCGAAGAAAACGTCCAACTGCGCGGCCTGGGCAGCAGCAAACCCGTCGCCTCCAACGACACTGCCAGCGGCCGCACCGAAAACCGCCGCGTCGCCATCGTGGTCATCGCCGATTAATCGGCGAACACCATCTCCCGGCTTTCGCCCATCAGCAGTGGCTGATTCTGTTCAGTCACCTCGCGAATGTAATCCCACAACAACGTAATCCGCTTGAGCTTCCTCAAGTCCTCCCGGCAATACATCCAGAACTGCCGGGTGACGGTGATTTCCTCCGGCAACACCGGCAACAGCCGTGGATCCTGGGCGGCGAGGAAGCACGGCAGGATCGCCAGCGAGCGGCCTTGCTGGGCCGCGACGAACTGCGCGATCACGCTGGTGCTGCGCAGATGGGCATGGGCGCCGGGCAGGACGTTGGCCAGGTAGAGCAGCTCGGAACTGAACGCCAGGTCGTCCACGTAGCTGATGAATGAGTGCTGGCTCAGATCGGCCGGGTGCTGGATGGGCGGGTGGTTGTCCAGGTATGGCTGGGTGGCGTAGAGCTGCAGTCGGTAGTCGCACAGTTTGCAGCACACGTATGGACCATGTTCGGGGCGTTCGAGGGCGATGACGATGTCGGCCTCGCGCTTGGACAGGCTGATGAAGTGCGGCAGCGGCAGGATGTCCACCGAAATGGCCGGGTAGGCGTCGACGAAGTGGCTCAGCTGCGGAGTGATGAAGAAGCTGCCGAAGCCTTCGGTGCAACCCATGCGCACGTGGCCGGACAGCGCGACCCCCGATCCTGAAACCTGTTCGCAGGCCATGTGCAGGGTGCTCTCGATCGATTCGGCGTAACCCAGCAGGCGCTGGCCTTCGGCGGTCAGGACAAAGCCGTTGGTCCGGGACTTTTCGAACAGCAACGTGCCCAACGAAGCCTCCAGCGAACTGATGCGGCGCGACACCGTGGTGTAGTCGACGGCCAGGCGCTTGGCCGCCGTGCTGGCCTTGCGGGTGCGGGCCACTTCGAGGAAGAACTTGAGGTCGTCCCAATTCAGCGACCCCAGGGAGGTGATGTTTTTTTGCATGATGGACCGGCTTTTATGTGCATTCTTATTAGAAGTTTGCACATCTATACTCCAAAAACCGTCTCATCACCAACGTGCTCCTGCATCTTGGTCTTTGCTGAACCAGCGCTCTCTATAAGAACAATCCCGGAGGCCAGCATGAACGTTTCCCTTACGCCCAGCGACACCACCCTGCAAACCGTCAGACTGCTGATCGATGGCGAGTGGGTCGAGTCCCAATCCAGCGAATGGCACGACATCGTCAACCCGGCTACCCAGCAAGTGCTGGCAAAGGTTCCGTTCGCCACAGCCTCGGAAGTCGATGCCGCCATTGCCGCTGCCCAGCGTGCTTTCCAGGCCTGGAAACTGACCCCCATCGGCGCGCGGATGCGCATCATGCTCAAGCTCCAGGCGTTGATCCGCGAGCATTCCAAGCGCATCGCCGCCGTACTGAGCGCCGAGCAGGGCAAGACCATCGCGGACGCCGAGGGTGATATTTTCCGTGGCCTGGAAGTGGTCGAGCACGCCTGCTCCATCGGCACCCTGCAGATGGGTGAGTTCGCCGAGAACGTTGCCGGTGGCGTCGACACCTACACGCTGCGCCAGCCGATCGGTGTGTGTGCGGGCATTACCCCGTTCAATTTCCCGGCGATGATTCCGCTGTGGATGTTCCCGATGGCCATCGCCTGCGGCAACACCTTCGTGCTCAAACCCTCGGAACAGGACCCATTGTCGACCATGCTGCTGGTGGAACTGGCCATCGAGGCCGGCGTACCAGCCGGTGTGCTCAACGTGGTGCACGGTGGCAAGGACGTGGTGGATGCGCTTTGCACCCACAAGGACATCAAGGCGGTTTCCTTCGTCGGCTCGACGGCCGTCGGCACCCACGTGTATGACCTGGCGGGTCGCCATGGCAAGCGCGTGCAATCGATGATGGGCGCCAAGAACCACGCGGTGGTGCTGCCCGACGCCAATCGTGAACAGACCCTCAACGCTCTGGTCGGGGCCGGTTTCGGCGCGGCGGGCCAGCGTTGCATGGCCACTTCCGTGGTGGTGATGGTGGGCGCGGCCAGGCAGTGGCTGCCGGAGCTCAAGGCCCTGGCACAGAAGCTCAAGGTCAATGCCGGCAGCGAGCCGGGCACGGACGTCGGCCCGGTGATTTCCAAGCGGGCCAAGGCGCGGATTCTCGAGTTGATCGAGAGTGGCGTGCAGCAAGGTGCGAAGCTGGAGCTCGATGGCCGTGGCGTCAGCGTGCCGGGCTTCGAGCAAGGCAACTTCGTCGGCCCGACCCTGTTTTCCGGCGTGACTACCGACATGCGCATCTACACCGAAGAAATCTTCGGCCCGGTGCTGGTGGTGCTGGAAGTCGACACCCTGGACCAGGCGATTGCCCTGGTCAATGCCAACCCGTTTGGCAACGGCACTGGCCTGTTCACCCAGAGTGGCGCGGCGGCGCGCAAGTTCCAGAGCGAAATCGACGTCGGCCAGGTGGGCATCAACATCCCGATCCCGGTACCCGTGCCGTTTTTCAGCTTCACCGGTTCCCGCGGTTCGAAACTCGGCGACCTCGGTCCGTACGGCAAACAGGTGGTGCAGTTCTACACTCAAACCAAGACCGTGACCGCGCGCTGGTTCGATGATGACAGCGTCAATGACGGTGTGAACACCACCATCAACCTGCGTTAAGGAGCCGGACATGAAGATCGCATTTATCGGCCTGGGCAACATGGGCGCGCCCATGGCGCGCAACCTGCTCAAGGCTGGCCATTCGTTGAATCTGTTCGACCTGAACCAGACGGTATTGGCCGAGCTGGCGGCGCTGGGCGGCACGATCAGCGCATCGCCGCGGGACGCGGCCCAGGGCGCCGGGTTGGTGATCACCATGTTGCCGGCCGCTGCCCATGTGCGCAGTGTCTGGCTGGGTGAGGACGGCGTGCTGGCCGGCATTGCCGCCGGTACGCCGGCTGTGGATTGCAGCACCATCGATCCGCAAACCGCCCGCGACGTGGCGGCTGCCGCTGCGAAGCAAGGGGTGGCGATGGCCGATGCGCCAGTCTCCGGCGGCACCGGCGGTGCGGCGGCGGGCACGTTGACGTTCATGGTTGGCGCCACGGCTGAGCTGTTCGCCACCTTGCAACCGGTGCTGGCGCAAATGGGCCGTAACATCGTGCACTGCGGTGAAGTGGGCACCGGGCAGATCGCCAAGATCTGCAACAACCTGCTGCTCGGGATTTCCATGGTCGGCGTCAGCGAAGCCATGGCCCTGGGCGATGCCTTGGGGATCGACACCCAGGTGCTGGCCGGCATCATCAACAGTTCAACGGGCCGTTGCTGGAGTTCGGACACCTACAACCCATGGCCCGGCGTAATCGAAACAGCACCGGCGTCCCGTGGCTACACGGGTGGCTTTGGCGCCGACCTGATGCTCAAGGACCTGGGCCTGGCGACCGAAGCCGCGCGGCAGGCCCATCAGCCGGTGGTGCTGGGGGCGGTGGCGCAACAGTTGTATCAGGCGATGAGCCAGCGGGGCGAGGGCGGCAAGGACTTTTCGGCGATTGTTAACAGCTATCGCAAGCCGCAATAAGCGCGACGATATCGACGAGCTTTTATGGCGAGGGGAATTGTGGGAGCAAGGCTTGCCCGCGATTACAGGCGATGCTGTCTCTGAGGTAACGAGGTGCCTGCATCGCGGGCAAGCCTTGCTCCCACAGATGACTTCCTCGCTACAGAGGTTGTGCAATCTAGGTTGTTTTCCGAGAGACCATGTCGGGTGGTCTCTCGGTTTTTTGCTTCAGGCAAACACGAAATATTTGCGCACGGTCTCGACCACTTCCCACGTGCCTTTCATGCCTGGCTCGATGACGAAGATATCACCGGCCCGCAGATGGATCGGCTCCATGCCTTCCGGGGTGATGATGCAGTAGCCTTCCTGGAAATGGCAGTACTCCCATTTCACATACTCCACATACCATTTGCCAGGTGTGCAGATCCAGGTGCCCATGATCTTGCTGCCGTCTTCGCTGGTGTAGGCGTTGAGGTTGACGGTGTGCGGGTCGCCCTCGAGCTTTTCCCATTTGCAGGCATCGAGGACGGGCAGCGGATGGGTGTCGCGCAGGACGGTGATGGGTGCGGTCATGTGAGCTCCGAAAGGGGGCAGAAGAGAACAGCACCCTACCGCGCGACATGAGCGAGGAGATGCCTGTGGTCGACACCGGCCTATCCAGAAGCGCGCATCAGTCGGCAAGATGCCGGGCCAGGGCCCTGGCGTAGGCCGGCAAACCTTCGAAGTTGCGGGCGCATAACAGCAACGCCCGATGGGTCCAGGACTCTTGCAGCGACACACATTGATACGAAGGTTCGGGCGGGCGCCGTTCGACGGCCGCCTTCGGCACGATGGCTACGCCTGCACCATGGGCCACCATGCGAATCATCCCGTCGAAACCATCGGCGCGAATACGGATTTGCATGCGCGAGCCGATGTGCAGCGCCTGCTCTTCCAGGTAAATCGCCAAGGCACTGGATGCGTTCAGGCCGACATAGTCGTGGCTGAGGGTCTCGCTGAACCGTACGGCTCGCCCGTCAGCCAGCGGGTGCCCGGTCGGTAGGATCAATACCAGCGGATCGTCGCGAAACGGCCAGGCCTGAAGGCCATCGGTGTCCACGGCGTCGGAAACGATGCCCAGGTCCGCCGCGCCCTGGCGCAGGGCATGGGTGATTCGTGAGCTGGGCAGTTCCTGCAGGTCGATGTCGAGGTTGGGATGGGTGCTGAGGAAACCGGCCAGCAGTTCGGGCAGGTATTCGGTCATGGCGCTGGTGTTGCACAGCAGCCGCACCCGGCCTTTGACGCCCTTGGCATATTCGGCCATGTCCTGTTGCAGGCGTTCGGCCTGTTGCAGCAGGACCCGGGCGTGCTCGGCCAGGGCCTTGCCGGCCGGAGTGGGGGTTACACCTCGCCGTCCGCGTTCAAGCAGGTCGATGCCCACGGAGGCTTCCATGGCACGGACTCGCGCACTGGCCGCGGCCAGGGACAAATGGCTGCGGGCCGCACCGGCGGTGATATTGCCGGTGTCGAGGATGTTCAGGTAGAGGCGCAGGTCGGTGAGGTCGAAGTGCATGGGCGATGTGATCCTGTCCGGGTCTGGGGTGGCTGGTGCATTGCTATCGCGAGCAGGCTCGCTCCCACAGTGGGCCGAGTTTCTCCAGAAAGAGTGCACCCTCCTGTGGGAGCGAGCCTGCTCGCGATAGGGCCAGAGGCATCGACGCATTCCTGCCTCTTGCCAGGCAATAGGCATCCTCAGTATATGGCAGATTTTCAAGTCAGGTCCCGGGGCGCACGATACCCCTATGGACACACTCAGCGCTTTCTATCAAAACCTCGGCCTGGCCCTTTCCCTGCTGGTTGTCGGCACCTTCCTGCTGGCCGGCACCATCAAGGGCGTGATCGGCCTCGGCCTGCCGACCATTTCCATGGGCTTGCTCGGGCTGGCTATGGCTCCGACGCAGGCTGCGGCGTTGCTCATCATCCCGGCAACCTTGACCAATCTCTGGCAATTGGCTTTTGGTGGCCATCTACAAGCCCTGATCCGGCGCCTGTGGCCGTTGCTGCTGGCGATATTCCTCGGCACCGGTCTCGGTACGTTGTGGATCGGCATGACGGGAGGCGCTTGGGTGGTACGAGCCTTGGGCGGGGCGCTGCTGCTGTATGCGTTGAGCGGGCTGTTGCTGCCGACGCTGCGGGTCGGCGCCGACGTCGAGTCATGGGGTGCTCCGCTCTGTGGGTTGCTGACCGGGCTCATCACGTCTGCCACCGGAGTGTTCGTCATTCCGGCGGTGCCCTATCTGCAAGCACTGGGCTTGAGCAAGGATGAACTGGTGCAGGCCTTGGGCCTGTCATTCACCGTATCCACATTGGCCCTGGCCGCCGGCCTGTTGTGGCGCGGCGAGCTGGGCGGGGGCGAATTGAGCGCTTCGTTGCTGGCGCTGGCACCGGCGCTGCTGGGGATGTGGCTGGGGCAATGGCTGCGGCAGCGGATCAGCGCCGTGCTGTTCAAGCGGGTGTTTTTCATTGGCCTCGGCGTGCTCGGCGGCCATTTGCTGATCAGCGGCTAGCCGAGGACGGGCTGAGCATGTCGACGCGGCGGATCTCGAAGTCGCGCTCCAGGTAATCCATGCGTCGCTCGAAGAACTGCTTCATGTGCGGCAGGTTCGAATGCACATCCAGGTGCGCCTGGGAGGCCCAAATCTCGTAAAAGATAAACAGTGTCGGATCTTGCTGGTCCCGCAGCATGTGGTACTCGATGCAACCGGGCTCGGCGCGGCTCGGTTCGACGTAGGCGCGAAACAGTGCTTCGAAGGCTTCGGCTTTTTCCGGACGGGTCTTGGCATGCAGGATGAAACCGTGCAGTTCACTCATGAGCTGGCTCCTGAAATAAAAGTGCCAAGAGCCTACGGCAATAATCGGTCGATCATTCGTGCGTATAGGTCAAATGAGTTTTGCCGCTGCGGTGCTTATTCCGCGCGACGCTCATCGTTACGCTGCCGCCATCGTTTTCAACCTTTCCATTCGGCCGCCATTCAAATGGCCCGCGCCGTGGAACCCGATGAGGCTCCCCATGAAAAAAGTCCTGTTGCTCAATGGCGGCAAACAATTCGCCCACTCCGACGGTCGCTACAACGCCACCCTCCACGACACGGCGGCCAGCGTGCTGGACCGTGGCGGTTTCGATGTCAAAACCACCTTCATCGACGGCGGCTACGACATCAAGGAGGAGGTCGCCAAGTTCCTCTGGGCCGATGTGGTCATTTACCAGATGCCAGGTTGGTGGATGGGCGCGCCCTGGACCGTGAAGAAATACATCGACGAAGTCTTCACCGAAGGCCACGGCAGCCTCTATGCCAGCGACGGTCGGACCCGTTCCGATGCATCGCAGAAATACGGCAGCGGCGGCCTGATTCACGGCAAGCAGTACATGTTGTCGCTGACCTGGAACGCCCCACAGCAAGCCTTCGACGACCCGACCGACTTCTTCGAAGCCAAGGGCGTGGATGCGGTGTATTTCCCGTTCCACAAGGCCAACCAGTTCCTGGGCATGACCGGCCTGCCGACCTTCCTGTGCGTGGACGTGATGAAGCGCCCGAACATCGAAGCCGATGTGGCGCGCTATGAGCAGCATTTGATTGAGGTGTTCGGCCTGAAGGCGTGACCTGTCTTTTGCTACGTATCCCGATACTATCTGTTTGATCCGGGGGCACGGTTTCCTGTGGCGAGGGGATTTATCCCCGCTCGTCTGCGAAGCAGACGCCAGGGCTGCCTACGCACGCTCTTAACTCAGGTCCGCTTCGCGGCCCAGCGGGGATAAATCCCCTCGCCACAAGAACTCAGTCGACAGGGGGATGCGTGAAAGCCAGATCCGACGAATTGCAGATTTTCGTCTGCGTGATCGAATGCGGATCAATCTCCGCTGCCGCCGAGCAGGTCGGGCAGACACCGTCGGCCGTCAGCCGCACGTTGTCGCGGCTGGAGGCCAAGCTCGAGACCACGCTGATCAACCGCACCACGCGGCGCATGGACCTGACCGAAGAGGGCAAGTATTTCTTCGAGCAGGCCAAGGGTATCCTCGATCAGATGGACGAGCTGGAAGAGCGCCTGTCGTCCCGCCAGAAGAACCCCGCAGGACGGTTGCGGATCAACGCGGCCTCGCCGTTCATGCTGCACGCCATCGTCCCGCACATCGAAGAGTTTCGTAAGCTCTACCCGGACATCCAGCTCGAACTCAACAGCAACGACCTGATCATCGACCTGCTGGAGCAAAGCACCGACATCGCCATTCGCATCGGCACCCTCACCGACTCGACCCTCCATGCCCGCGCCCTGGGCTGCAGTCCGTTGCACATCCTCGCCAGTCCGGCCTATTTGAAGCAGCACGGCACACCCACAAGTGTCGCCGAACTGGCGGACCATGCGTTGCTGGGCTTTGCTCAGAACGAAGGGCTCAACCAGTGGCCGCTGCGTCATGTGCACGGCGATCGCTGGGCGATCCAGCCGGCCATCAGTGCCTCCAGCGGCGAGACCGTGCGTCACTTGGTGTTGCAAGGGCAAGGCATTGCCTGCCTGTCGGATTTCATGACTCGCGAGGACATCCAGGCCGGTCGGCTGAAGGTGCTGCTGGCCGACGCCAACAGCGGATATCGCCAACCGATCAATGCGGTGTACTACCGCAATTCCCAACTGGCCCTGCGGATCCAGTGCTTCCTGGACTTCATCCAGGGCAAGCTCGCTGAATACGCCTCACGGGAATTCAAAGGCTGATTCGTGACTTCAAGGCAAGAGTGATTTGGGCAATGTGGGCTGTTTCGTCAAGGAGCGGTCCTCGATACTCGGTTCAATCACTGATGCAGCCAAGAGGTTTTCCATGAACGTATTCGTCACCGGCGCTGCCGGTTTTATCGGCGGTTCCATCGCCACCGGCCTGGTACGCGCCGGGCATCACGTCACCGGTCTGGTGCGCAACCCCGAACAGGCGAGCGAACTGACCGCGCTGGGTATCCAGCCGGTCATCGGCACCCTGGAAGACAGCGCGCTGCTCACCGCCCAGGCGCGTGCCGCCGACGCCGTGATCAATGCCGCCAGCAGCGACCATCGCGGTGCGGTCGAAGCCTTGATCCAAGGGCTCAAAGGCTCGAACAAAGTGTTGTTGCACACCAGCGGTTCGAGCATCGTCGGCGACGCTTCGGGCGGTCGTTCCAGCGAGGACATCTACTACGAAAACAAGCTGCCGCAACCGACCGCCGACAAGGCTGCCCGCGTCGCGATCGACAACCTGGTCCTGGCGGCGGCGAAGCAAGGCGTGAACTCGGCGGTGATCTGCAACACTTTGATCTACGGCCACAGCCTGGGCGTCAAGCGTGACAGTGTGCAGTTGCCGCGGCTGCTCAAGCAGGCGCGTAAAAGTGGGGTGGTGCGGCATGTGGGGACGGGGCAGAACATCTGGTCCAACGTGCACATCGAAGACGTGGTCGAGCTGTACAAATTGGCCCTGACCCGCAACGTACCCGGCACGTTCTATTTCGTTGAAAGCGGCGAAGCCTCGTTCATCGACATGACCACCGCCATGGCCCGCGCCTTGAAGCTTGGCGAACCGCAGGATTGGCCGTTGGCCGATGCCGAAGCCGAGTGGGGCTATGAAATGGCCAACTATGGCCTGGGTTCCAACAGCCGGGTACGAGGCAAGAATGCCCGTGAGTTGCTCGGTTGGGCGCCCAAGCGCACTTCGGTGGTGGAGTGGATTCTTGACGAAATGGTGTGAGGCAGACATCGACTTGTGGGAGCGAGCCTGCTCGCGATGGCATCGGATCAGTCAGTATTGATGTCGATCGACACACCGCTATCGCGAGCAGGCTCGCTCCCACAAGGTCTTATGCGGTCTTACAAAGTTGGTGGCAACCTCAGTCGTGCTGCACGCCCGCCCGCTTGAGCATTTGCTTGCAGCGCTCGGACAGGTGGAACACCCGCAGGTGCTTGTCGGCCTTGGCGTAGCGTTCGCGCAGAGTCTTGAGCGCGGCAATGGCCGAGTAGTCGACGAAGCGCAAGTGACGGCAATCGAGGGTCACCAGGGCCGGGTCGTTGGCTGGGTCGAACAGGTTGAGGAACGGCGTCGTCGAGGCGAAGAACAGCGTGCCGTGCAAGCGATAGAGTTTGCTGCCATCGGCTTCCAGGTGCATGTCGGCGTACAGCTCCCGTGCCTGTTGCCAGGCGAAGTTGAGCGCCGCGATCACGATGCCGCAGAGCACGGCCACGGCCAGGTCGGTGAATACCGTGATGACAGTCACCGCGATGATGACTAGCACGTCGTTCGCCGGCACTTTGTTGAGCACCCGCAACGAAGCCCAGGCAAAGGTCTGCTGTGACACCACGAACATCACACCCACCAGCGCCGCCAGCGGGATACGCTCGATCAGCGGCGACAGGAACAACACGAACAGCAACACCATCACCCCGGCCACCACACCCGACAGCCGCCCGCGCCCGCCCGAACTGAGGTTGATCATCGTCTGGCCGATCATGGCGCAACCGCCCATGCCTCCGAACAGGCCAGAGGCGATGTTGGCCGCGCCCAACGCCACGCATTCACGGTCCGGGTAACCACGGCTTTCGGTGATTTCATCGGTCAGGTTCAGGGTCAGCAGGGTTTCCAGCAAACCGACCATCGCCATGATCACCGCGTAGGGCGCGACGATCTGCAAAGTCTGAAGGTTCCAGGGAATGTCCGGCAGGGCAAAGGCTGGCAAGCCGCCGGCGATGTGGGCCATGTCGCCCAGCGTCCGGGTCGGCAGGCCGAGCAGGTCGACCGCCAGGCCAACACCGAGGATGGCCACCAGGGCTGGTGGCACGCTGCGGGTCAGGCGTGGCAGCAGGTAGACGATGGCCATGGTCAGCGCCACCAGGCCGGCCATCACGTACAGCGGCGGGCCGCTCAGCCAGGCCTCGCCATTCTTGAAGTGTTCCAACTGGGCCAGGGCAATGACGATCGCCAGGCCGTTGACGAAGCCGAGCATCACCGGGTGCGGCACCATGCGCACCAGCTTGCCCAGTCGCAACAGCCCGAACGCCATCATGATCAGCCCACCCAGCAACACGGTCGCCAACAGGTACTGCACGCCGTGCTGCACCACCAGCGCGACGATCACCACGGCCATCGACCCCGCCGCGCCCGACACCATCCCGGGCCGACCGCCAAACAATGCGGTCAGCGTGCAGAGGATGAACGCGCCGTACAGCCCCATCAATGGGTTGAGATGGGCCACCAGGGCGAAGGCGATGCACTCGGGGAGCAAGGCGAAAGAAGTGGTGAGGCCGGCGAGGGCGTCGGCGCGAAGGCGTGCTGGTTTCATGGTTTTCCTGACTGGGCGCCGGTGGAGCGTCGGCTGCCGGGGAGTGGTGCAAAAAAAACAGGGGGCGATGGTACGGAATTGAGTGCGGAGCGGCCAGCGGTCTGTGGCGAGGGGATAAATCCCCTCGCCACAGGAGGTCAATTGCGGGATGAAAGTCCGGGGGTGAATTTTCATAGCCGCTGCTTCGCGATGTCCGTCAGCGACAAATTTTATCTGTGCGCGAAAATTACTTTCAGTGGGTTTGAAGATTCGTCGTCGAAATGATTTATGAGTTTCACAACACATCGACGTGACCCCATTCGAGGAGTAACGCATGGCACCTGCTTTCGGTTACTGGCTACTGGTCTACGCGGCCATCGCGATCATTGCGCTGATCGTTCTGATCGCCCGGTATCGGCTCAATCCGTTCATCGTGATCACCCTGGTCTCCATTGGCCTGGCGCTGTTGGCCGGGATGCCGCCGTCGGGTGTGGTAGGGGCCTACGAGGCGGGTGTCGGCAAGACCCTGGGGCACATCGCGCTGGTGGTGGCCTTGGGCACGATGCTCGGCAAGATGATGGCCGAGTCCGGCGGGGCGGAGCGAATGGCGCAGACGCTGATCGAGCGTTTTGGTGAGCGCAACGCCCATTGGGCAATGGTGTGCATCGCGTTCCTGGTCGGGCTGCCGTTGTTCTTCGAAGTCGGTTTTGTGCTGCTGGTGCCCATCGCGTTCACCATTGCCCGCCGCGTTGGCGTGTCGATCCTCATGGTCGGGCTGCCGATGGTCGCCGGGCTTTCGGTGGTCCATGCGCTGGTACCGCCGCATCCGGCTGCGATGCTGGCGGTGCAGGCGTTCCAGGCCTCGGTGGGGCAGACCTTGCTGTACGCGATCCTGATTGGCATTCCCACCGCGATCATCGCCGGGCCCCTGTACGCCAAATTCATCGTGCCGCGCATCCAGTTACCGGCCGACAATCCGCTGGAACGACAATTTCTCGAGCGCGAGCCGCGTGCCGACTTGCCAGGTTTCGGCGTGACCCTGGGGACGATCCTGCTGCCGGTGATCCTGATGCTGATCGGTGGCTGGGCCAACCTGATCTCCACGCCGGGCAGCGGTTTCAACCAGTTCCTGTTGTTCATCGGCAACTCGGTGATCGCCTTGCTGCTGGCGACCATCCTGAGCTTCTGGACCCTCGGCCTGGCCCAAGGCTTCAGCCGTGAATCGATCCTCAAGTTCACCAACGAATGCCTGGCCCCGACCGCCAGCATCACTTTGCTGGTGGGCGCCGGTGGCGGTTTGAATCGGATCCTGGTGGACGCCGGTGTCACGCAACAGATCGTCGGCCTGGCCCAGGAATTCCAGCTGTCGCCACTGGTCATGGGCTGGCTGTTCGCCGCCCTGATGCGCGTCGCCACAGGCTCGGCCACGGTGGCGATGACCACGGCCTCGGGCATCGTTGCGCCGGTGGCGATCGGCCTGGGTTATCCCCATCCCGAACTGCTGGTACTGGCCACCGGGGCCGGCTCGGTGATCTTTTCCCACGTCAACGACGGCGGCTTCTGGCTGATCAAGGAATACTTCAATATGACCGTTGCCCAAACCTTCAAGACCTGGACGGTATTGGAAACGCTGATCTCCGTGGTCGCGTTCGCCTTGACCCTCGGGCTTTCGCGCTTGCTCTGAGCGCACCGTAACGCCACAGGAGCCGCCATGGACATCCTCTACCAGATCCGCTCCCGCCAGGATTCTTTCAGCGCTGGCGAAGGAAGAATCGCCCGGCTGATGCTCGACGACGTAGGCTTTGCCGCCTCCGCCAGCCTCGATGAACTGGCCCAACGGGCCGAAGTCAGCAGTGCCACGCTGTCGCGTTTTGCCCGCACCGTCGGTTGCCGCGACCTTCGCGACTTGCGCCTGCAACTGGCCCAGGCCAGTGGCGTCGGCAGTCGTTTTCTCGACCCGGCCGGGGCGCCAGAACAGTCGGCGTTCTATGGGCAGATCGTTGGCGATATCGAGTCGACCTTGCGCCAGCATCTGTCGGGGTTCGTAGAGTCACGGTTTGGCGATGCCGTACGGATGATCGGCAAGGCACGGATGGTTCATGCATTCGGCCTCGGTGGTTGGTCGGCCTTGTGCAGTGAGGAGTTGCAGGTGCGGCTGGTGCGTTTCGGCTACCCGATCTCCGCGTGCCGCGACCCGGTGATGATGCGCATCACGGCCACATCCCTGAGTGAACATCACCTGGTCATTGCCTGCTCGCTCACCGGCATCACTCCGGAATTGCTCGGCGCGGTGGAATTGGCTCGCAGCTACGGCGCGGCGATCCTGGCCATCACCCGTGCCGACTCGCCGCTGGCCCGCCTGGCGGATGTGGTGTTGCCCCTGCAAGGCGCTGAAACCTCGTTCATCTATAAACCTACAGCGGCGCGCTACGGCATGCTGCTGGCCATCGATGTGCTCGCCACCGAACTGGCATTGACTCACCCTGAAGACAATCAAGAGCGCCTGCGGCGGGTCAAGCTCGCCCTGGACGATTACCGCGGCGGCGACGATGACTTGCCGCTGGGAGACTGACATGCCCTACGACACCCTTATCCGCAACGCATTGGTCATCGATGGCAGCGACCGCCCCGGCTACAACGCCGACGTGGCGATTCGCGCGGGGCGCATCGAGCGCATTGGTGACCTGGGCGATGCCCCGACGCTTGAAGAAGTCGACGCCGCCGACCGCGTACTGGCGCCAGGTTTTATCGATGTGCACACCCACGACGACACGGTGGTCATTCGCCAGCCGCAAATGCTGCCCAAGCTCAGCCAGGGCGTGACCACGGTCATCGTCGGCAACTGCGGCATCAGTGCCGCGCCGGTCAGCTTGCGGGGCGACCCGCCGGACCCGATGAACCTGCTCGGCACCGCCCAGGCGTTCGCCTACCCGCGCTTCGCGGATTATCGCGGGGCGGTGGAAGCGGCCATGCCGGCGGTCAACGTAGCGGCGCTGGTGGGCCACACGGCGTTGCGCAGTAACCACATGGACGATTTGTTGCGCACTGCCAGCGTCGGAGAAATCGCCGCCATGCGCCAGCAACTGCGCGAAAGCCTGGAAGCCGGCGCACTTGGCCTGTCCACCGGCCTGGCCTATGCCAACGCGTTTTCGGCATCCACCGACGAAGTCATGCAACTGAGCGAAGAGTTGAAGGCCTTCGGTGCGATCTACACCACCCACCTGCGCAGCGAATTCGAGCCGGTGCTCGAAGCCATGGACGAGGCGTTCCGCATTGGCCGTCACGCCCAAAGCCCAGTGATCATTTCCCACCTCAAGTGCGCGGGTGCCGGTAACTGGGGGCGTAGTCCACAGGTGTTGGCAGCGCTGGAAAACGCTGCAAAAAACCATCCGGTCGGTTGCGACTGTTATCCCTACGCGGCCAGCTCCTCGACCCTGGATCTCAAGCAGGTGACCGACGCCCATCGCATCACCATCACCTGGTCGACCCCGCATCCGCACGTGGGTGGTCGCGATCTCGCCGACATTGCCAGCGATTGGGGCGTGTCGTTGCTGGACGCAGCGCGTCGTTTGCAACCGGCCGGCGCGGTGTACTACGGCATGGATGAGGGCGACGTACGACGCATCCTTGCCCACCCGTTGTCCATGGTCGGCTCCGACGGCTTGCCCGAAGACCCGTTTCCCCATCCACGTTTGTGGGGCGCTTTTCCACGGGTACTGGGACATTTCAGTCGCGACATCGGGCTTTTTCCGTTGCACACCGCTGTGCACAAAATGACCGGCCTTTCAGCGGCGCGCTTCGGTCTGAGGGATCGTGGCGAAATTCGTGAAGGGCATTGGGCGGACCTGGTGTTGTTCAATCCACACACCGTTCGCGACGTGGCCGATTTCAACGAACCTCAACGGGCTGCCGAAGGGATTGATGGCGTGTGGGTCAATGGTGTCTTGAGCTATCGCGAAGGGCAGGCAAACGGGCGTCGGGAAGGGCGGTTCCTGGCGCGCGAGGGCGATCTGCGCCAGGGGTTCAGGCCATCCCATGGCATGTAAGCGGCTGAAAATGTGTAAATTGACGTCACAATAATGGCACTGCGACACTAAAGAAGCCGGGTTTAAAGCCGAAGCATTGGAGTCAACCCATCTACACTGGGTCTTTTCAGCCAGGGAGCAACCCATGAGCTTCGGTAAAACCACTCCGATCCTGCGGATCTTCGATGAAGCCAAGGCGTTGGCGTTCTACGTCGACTTCCTGGGCTTTACCGTCGACTGGCAACACCGCTTCGGTAACGACTTCCCGCTGTACCTGCAAGTCTCCCGCGGCGACTGCGTGCTGCACCTGTCCGAGCACCATGGCGATTGCACACCGGGCTCGGCGTTGCGGATCGAGACCGATGAGCTGGAAGCCTTCCAGCAGCAATTGCAGGCCAAGCAATACCGCTATGCCCACCCACAGATCCAGGCCATGCCCTGGGGTAGCCAGGACATGGCGATCAGTGATCCGTTCGGGAATCGGTTGGTGTTTACCAATGCGATTAATGTCTGAACCGTTTGGCACCCCGTCCTCCTGATAACGCAGGATGTGTTAGCCTCAATCAATGATTTCATTGATTGCAGGAGGCATCGTGGCCAGCATCACCATTCGAAACCTTGACGACCAGATCAAAGAACAACTGCGAATAGCCGCTGCCCATAATGGGCATTCGATGGAAGAAGAGGCTCGGTTGATCTTGGGAAAGGCATTGGCCTCTGTTAATCAAACAGGAGGTCTTGGCAGCCGGATCCGCAACAGGTTCAGCGCAAGCGGCGGGGTTGAGCTCGATTTGCCTTCGCGGCAGGAGAAGGCGAAGGCGGCGGATCTTTCCGAATGATCGTGCTTGATACCAATGTCCTGTCAGCGTTCATGCGGTTTGAGCCCGATCCTAGAGTGTTGGCTTGGGTCGACGAGCTGCCGGCGATGGATCTTGCGATCACTGCGGTGACCGTGGCGGAAATTCTCCATGGCATTGCCCGACTCCCATCCGGTAAGCGTAAACAGAAATTTGAAGCCCATGCGATGGCGATGTTCGAAGAGGACTTTGTCGGGCGAATATTTCCGTTTGACGCCCATGCCGCCGTTGAGTACGCGACGCTGGTGGCGAACTGCGAAGCAAGGGGGCGGGCGATGTCGATGGCCGACGCGCAGATTGCTGCTATTTGCCGAGCCCACGGCACTTCGATTGCGACTCGAAATGTTCGGGATTTTGAGTTTTCCGGGGTCGAGATGATTAATCCTTGGCAGTCCGAGTAGCGAGTTTTATCTGATCATTCACGCGTTTCAGGTCATACCCTGAAATCCAGGGGATGATCGTCAATGCTCGGTTCATATACCTGATATGAACCGATCAAGTTCTGCATCAAGACTCCCACTCAAGACGCACTGCCAGAACGCCGGGGTCGATTTATTTCCGATACGTGAAAGTTGTACAACCCATAGTTTCTAGGGTTGCGACCAGTCGGGATGTTGACCTCTTCGGGGATAATGCCGCTGCAGTTGAAGCAGGCGATGAAAGGCTCCGGTTGCGTCACGCTGGTCAACTTTTCGGTGAACAGATGCGTATCCGAAAGTACCCTTTCAACTTGACCCGGGTAGAGCGCAACGACTGAGTTGAGCGCACGCACTTCTCCATGAGCCCCAGGCCCTCCGGTGCGCACCGGAATGATCCCGTTGGATTTCTCGATGTGCGTTGCAATGAGTTTCTGGGTGGGTTGCTGGAGTTCGTGGAGGGTCTCGAGCGTCCTGCTCAGCGTCGGTTCGAGCTTCCGCACCTCAGGATCTACCTCAAATTGGTGGACCGGATCGTTTTTCGTCGCGCTGTACCGTTCGGCCAGGTCCGTCAGGTATTCATCGGTATTGCCGATCTTGTAGCTTCCGAAATCCAGGTAGAACCTGTCGCTTTTGGCGGTACCGTCATAATCCTTGTCCACGCCGCGGTATCCCGCCGGGCCGGATTTGGGCCCGGTAAGGTTGTAGTACTCGTTGAGACCCACATCGTTGTTGCCCTTGCGATCCAGGACGACGCCGTAGGAGTGAACGACCAGGTCCTTGCGTTTCGTTTTGCTGAAGCTTGGGCTGGGGGCGGGTCCGGAACTGACGGCTGCTCGATGATCCCCGGCAGATTGGCGGGCCTTTTTTGCCGGTGGGGGCTGCATCATCGTCTGGGAGCGGGCGTGACCATCAGCTTTCATCCATTGGATGACGTCCTCTTTTCCCAGTCCTTGGTGGTCGACGAACCGCAGCGGATTGTTCCCCACCATGCAATACAGGTTCAACCCATCGATCGCTCCCGCCGGATCGGGGCTGATCCAGCGTTGCAGCCACGGCGCGTAATAGCGCTGCCCGTAGTAATACAGGCCACTGGCATCGCGCTCCTTGCCGGAGTAGCGCAGGGTCCGGTAATCGGCCTCCACGGCCGAACGGGACGCCGCCCAAGCGGTGGCCCCGTAAGGCAGGTAGCTTTCCTGGCTGATCAGGTTGCCCTGATCGTCCAGTTCCAATGAGCTTGAGCCCAGGTGGTCGCCGAAGCTGTAGCGCAGTGGGTTGGCGGCAATGGTGGCCGGTCGGCCTTGAGTCCAATGCAGATAACGCACATTGCAGCGCCCCGCCTGCAGGGTAATGACTTCCAGGCGTTCGTTATCCCGCGTGTGAATTTCAAGGCCAGGCAAATAACGCACGTCCCGGGTGTGGACCCTCGCCGCGCCCTGGGTTGTCTGGATCTTGCGTACGCGTTGGCCGCCGCTGTCGTAGTAATAGCGCTCGATGTCATCGGGCGCGTTTTCGCGCCGTACCAACACCACGTTGTCGAGCAGATTGCGCAGGTTCCAGGTCAGCGCCTGGCCCGGGGAGAGCGCCTGCTGGTTGCCGTTGGCATCGAAGTCCACGGTCACGTCGGACGTAGACTGGCCTTTGTTCCAGGCACGCAGGCGATTGCTCGCGGCGGCCACCTCCAGTGTGCGGGTGTAGTGATTGCCGTCGCGACGATGGCGCAATTCGATCAGGTTGCCGCCGGCGTCGTACTCGTAGTGTTCGGTGAAATTGAACAACTGCCCGGGGTCGATGGGTAGTTTGCCGAGGGCTGGAAGGTCCGCGGGGCTGGTCAATCCAGCGGCCTCGCGCCCCGTCGCGCTGATCAATTGATGCAAACTGTCGTAAGTGAACGTGCTGCTGGCTTCGACCCGTTGGTTACTGCCGAACTGCACCGGTTGGGCCTTGTCCTCGAGGTGCGTCACGTTACCCACCGGGTCGCAGGTGTAGCGCAGATTCTGCAAGGTCTTGGCAGCCAGCGATGTGCGCAGGGCGGTCAGTCTACCGTTGGCCGGATCGTACACGGCGTGGCTGACGACACCGTTGCCGGCCGTCTGGGACTCGATCTGGCCGGACGGGTTGTAGACGAGATCGCTCACGATGGATTTTTCGGTCGAGGTGTTTCTTATCAGCAGGCCCACGGACTTGAGCTGACCCGCGACATCGAAGGAGTAGCGCTGCTGGTGCTGGGCGGCATCGGTCTGCTGGATACACTCGGCGAGTGCGTCGTAGCGCCAGCTTGTCGTGTAGCCGTCGCCCTTTTCCAGCAAGCGATCGCGGTCTTTCTCCTCCGCTGGCCAGTCCAGTCGGTCGGTGACGGTCAGCAGATGCCTGGTCAGGCTGAGGGGTTTGGCGCAAAGCGCATAGTCATGGATCAGCAGGGTACCGGCGCTGTCATCGTGACGGATCAACGCACCGCACCGATTGCGCACCGCGGACTTCGGCGAATTGTCGCCGTATTGCAGGCATTCGACCCTGCGCGGCACGTCGCCTGCCGCTTGTTCATGGACGGCCGTCATGCGCAGTTGCGTGTCGTAGGTGGTCTGCCAATAGCTGCCTCGCTGATCCCAGCAGTGCAATATCTGCCCGGCATCCCCTGGCAGGTACAGGCGCCACCCGGCATCGATACTGTCGAGCAACAGCGTCTTGCCGGACAGGCTGTAGACAGTTTGCAGATTGGCGCCCCCCGTAGCACTGGCAAACAGTCGGGGATCGCGTTGCGCCACCTGTCGTCCCGCCGCGTCATAGTCTTGCTGGGTCACGCGCGCCAGGGACTGTTCCTGGGCGTCGCGCCGGTAGTAAGCGACTTGCCGCACGGCCAGGCCCCGGCTGTCGAAGGCGTTGATCGAGGGCGTCTTGTGATGAAGGCGTGCGCTCATGCTTCACCTCCAACAGTGGCGGCGTGTTCGGACATGACTTCCTGCAGCGTGTCATTCTCGTCTTCGTCCACGGTGTACCAAGGATGGCGGGTGTGTCGCCGCATGTAGGAGACGCCGGCTTGCCTGACCAGGCGCGTGAGGGTGGGGCGTCCGAGGGCGTCGTAGAACTGCCGGTCGTAATGGCCGAATTGACGCAAGGACTCGTCGTTGATGCAGCGATGTTGATCGGCAAAGTAAGGGCGGTAGATGCGCACCGCCAAGCCTTTGCTGTTGTATTCCACCCGTTCACTGACACGCCAGCGCCTTGCGGCGATCTGCTCCTTGGGCGTTCCATCCGTCAGTGTCAGGTCGCCCCTGGCGTCGACGACGTAAGCCATGCCCGGTTCGACGAGTTGCTTGCTTTGCAGGGTTCGCCCGAAGCCATCGAAACAGGTGACGGCGATGCGGATTTGTTTTCGGTCGTCATCGGGGTAGCGGTCGGCGACCAGTGTGGCGATGTGCACCGGTTCACGCAGCGCGGCCTTGAGTTCGTTTTTCAGCTTGAGGTCATCGGCCGAGAGTGCCTGAAGCTCCGCCAGCCGGTTTCGAGCCGACGCGCAGATATGCCCGCCAGGAAGCAGGTCGCCGTTGTTCACGCAACGCGCCAGCCAGTCGGTGTCCGCCAGGGCCGCCGTGGATACGCAACCCATCCAGCTGAAGGGCGCGTAATAGAGCGCCGTGGCGACGTCCTGCAGGGCCTCCCGGCTTTGGCTGATGGCCGCTGTCGGGCTGCTGAACGGTGGTGGTTTGAACTGCGCAAGCGGTTTGAAACCCCGTGGCCCGTGGTGCTCGTTGCCATAAAAGGAGGTGGCCAACACTTGGCCGAAAGCATCGAGCAGGCCTTCCTGCACATTGCCGTTGGGGTCGGTGACGCGCCGGGGCTGGAGCGAACGGTAATCATAGGTCGCCTCGGTGGCACAACCATCAGGCAGTTGGAACCGGGTGAGCACACAGTGACGGTTGTCGCGGCTGATCTCGATCACGCCATGGCTTTCGCTCGGCTGTAGGGTGCGGATTTTGTAGAACCCGTCCCACGGGGCATAGGTCGCGAAGCCGCTTTTGACTGACCAGAGGCGTACGGGGCGGCTGCTCGCCGGAAGAAAATCGGCCATGCGGTGGTAGTGATTGCGTTCGAGCATTCTTCCCTTGGGGCGTGTTTCCTGGGGCAGCAAACGGAAGGCCTTGAGGGCGTTTTCGTCCAGCTCGGCCGTTTCCAGATGGTCGGTCAGGGCCTGGAAGTCCGCGACGCCATCCGCCAGGGTGGCTGGGCTCAAAGCGTCTTTGTAGCGCTGCACGGTCAGGCCGGTCAGCGTGCTCTGGTTCGTCCAGGTTATTTGCTTCACGCGTTCGCTGAAGGTTTCGAAGGTCATGTCCTGCGGCGCCAGCCCACCGGCTTCGGGAGCCTTGGGGCATCGCAACGCTTGGGTACGCTGGCGATAAGGCAGGCCCAACCGCCACGCCTGAGGCGCTTGCAGGTGGATGAATTCGGCCCGGGTTTCGTTCAGGTAGTAAAACTGCTGCGCCGGATCATGCGCATCGCGCCACCATCGTTGTTGGTCGACATCGCTGAACGGTGGGTTATCGTCGGCGGTTTTCCTGCGGGCGTAATGGATGTCCAGGCTGTGGGTGAGCGCGCCGTACTGGTCGTGTTGCAGGTTCAAGGTGTGCTGGCATTGCGGGTCATCGACGGTGCCTTCGTATTGATACGTGATGGATTCCAGCGGCAGCGGTAGCATCCGGGCGTAGGACCGATGGCTGTCGGGCGCTTGCAGCAGGCGTATGCGATAGCGGTGTTCCTGGACCGAGTACAGGGTCCGGGTTTTCCGGCGCCTGTCGACCCCGAATGTTTCGCTTCGCAGCACATGGCCACTCAACGCGCGGGCCATTTCAATGCGGGTGGCTGGGGTTGGCGCGGCCACGGGGATGTCGTGCCCGGCCTCGCCCTGGTATTGGCAAAGCAGCGCTTTGCCCAGCGCTACGGCTTGCGGGTCGTCGTTGTAGCCGATACGGGGCATGTCCACCGTTTTTCCGGTGTGGAACCAGGTCTTCTTCAGGCTGGGCATGGTGAAGCCCTGGGCGTCGGCATCGTCGGGGTTGGTTTCATTGTCGGTTTCCAGCAACAGGCCGAAGCCGCGAAACTCGCGCTCGACGCCGTCGTAGTAGCCTTGGCGATAGGCAAACTTGCGGGTCAGTCGATTGCCGGTGATTTCATCCTCCCGGGTCTGGCTCGAAACCAGATGCAGTGCCATGGGCACATGACAGACCGCAGGCGTGCCGGCCTTGGTATGGGCGGCTTTTTCATCCAGCCATTCCTGCGCCGAGCTGCGGTAGCTGATGGTTTCGCTGGCACCCATGTTGTTGTGTGTGCCGGTGAGCAGATACGGTTTCGACTCGACGAAATCGTAGCGCCAGTGTTGCGGTGTGATGTGCGGCACGCTCAGGATCAGGCTGGAGCAGCCGAGCCCCCGCAGGTCGGCGATGCTCACCTGGCATAAGTTGTCGTAACGCAGTCCGGGAGGCCAGGGCAGTGCGACCGCTGGGCGAAAACCCTGGCCGCAGCGGTTCATGAAGATCAGTGCCTGGTCTGCTTGCAGATAAATCAGGTCGACGGCGCCGGAGCCATCCAGATCCGCCAGGCGAATACGCGAGGCATCGAAGGTTTCGTAGGCAAGTCCGGGAAAGTCCAGCACGATGCCCTTGCCAAAACGCCCGTGGCCCAGGTTTGGCCAGCACGTCACTTCGTTGTGGCGAATGCGCACCAAGTGCTGCTGGCCGCTGCCCAGCACATCGCTGAACGCCACCAGTTCGCCGGGTGAGGCGTTGAATACCGCCAGGGCATCTTCATGCTCGTCGCGGGCGACTTCCAGCGGGGCGGCAAAACCGTGTTCCCGCTGGTTGACGTACAGGCGAACGCTGCGCGGGCCGATCAAGACCAGATCGCCGAGCCCTTCGCCCGTCAGGTCGGCCAACTGCCATTGTGGGCTGAAAAACTCTGTTGGAAACGCGTTGAACGTGGCGAAATCCGCCCAGCTCCGATCGGCGCCGAGGGAGAAAAAACCGCTCAGCCCCGGTTGGGCAACGAGCCAGTCCAAACGACCATCACCGGTCAGGTCGTTCAATGACTGACGCATCGGTTTCCCATGGTCGGCAACCGGGATATGGGGCAGCTCCCGCCACGGGGCATAAGCCACTTTGTCGCTTTTGGCCTTGGCCCGCACGGGTTCGCGGTAAAGCCAACCTGCGTCGCTTTGATAGAGCACGCCCGGCAGGCCTTCGCCGTACAAATCCACCAGTTGATAACGGTGACCATCGTTGAGCCCCGGCAAGTCGTCAAAGCGTTGCCAGGCGCGGGCTTGCAACCGGGGCTTGAACTCGCTGTAGCTGAACTCGACGGGGGGCCGGCCGTCGACGGTTGTCCCATCGCCGAATGCCTGGTCATGGGCGGCGCTCAGTTGGTGCAAACCCAGGGATGTCTGGCGATAAGCGAGTAACAGGCGTCTCACCAGGATGGGGGCTGCCCCCAGTTCTTCGGGAAAACGGTGAAACATCAGGACCTGGCGGCACAGGCGTTCGGTGCGTAATTCAAAACCGTAGGCGAAGCTTGCAAAACCATCGCTACGGGTTGCCCACTGCTGGCCTGCATACGGCGGTTTCTGTTCGTAGGCTGTGGTCCGTTCACCGTAGTCGAACACCAATTCGAAGTGCCATTGCACGGGCGCGAGCCGGTCTGTTTTCCATGAGTACAGGTGTGGATCGGCTTTGAAATTGCCATAGCTCACCCGGCTCAAATAGCGTTGGGCCGTTGCGTCGGCCTTGTATTGGTAGAGGATGTGCTCGCCGTAAGGGTTCAGGCTCTCCTCCAGCAACCACTCGCCGACACGGCGCGTATCCAGGGAATCGGCTCGACGGGACGCAGGGTTCTTTCCGAACAGATGCAGGCTGCCATCGGCACCGTGCACCAGCCAGAAGCCCGGTTTGTCGTCGGGCGAGGACCAGTGTTCGATGCGGTCGAAGCGGCTTTCGATTCTGGGCAAATACCGGGTGACGGTGTAGGTCGTCCCCAGGTGCAGATCATTGTAGTGATCGATGCGGGTTGTGACGATGACGCCTTGCGCGTCGCGCTCGGGCAGCCAGACCACCCCGCTGGGGCCGATGATTTCGTCATCTTCGGTATAGGCCGGCACACCCTTGCCGGTGCGTCGCGCCACGCAGGGCAGCGACAGCTCCCAACCGATGCCGAACACACCGTTGCCGAGCGAGCTGGCATAGCTCAGGGACAAGGGCGGAGCAAAGCCGCGCCCCGGTGAAATCGGCAGTGCAATTTCATAGGAGGCCGTACCGTGGGCGCCGATGGCGGCCCATCCTTTGCCGATACTTTGAATGGCGCCACCGCCCTTGGGCAGTGACGGCGCGGTGACAGGCAGGAGGGGTTGTTCAGTCATTGCGCACCTCCGCCGACCCTGGCCGTGTAGCTCACATGCACGATGACGTCAGTCAGTGAGTCAAGCAGGTCTTTTTGTGCTTCGGGGTTTGGGAAGGTCAACTGCCACGTGGAGATGGCGCCGGTGTGTTCGAAAGGCAGGTAGCGGTCATCATTGAAATTCAGCGTGAACAGGCCGTTGTCGTCGACGCCCGTAGACAGGGCAATCTGCTGGTTGGCGCGCAGGCTCTGCAGGGTTTTGCCCCGGTCACCCGGGGAGAGGAATACCTTGCTGGCGGTCTGGGTCAGCGTGGCTCGAACGTTTTCGTACGGGCCGACGAGGGCCGGCAAGGACACGCTGATGGTCTTGATCCGCCGCAGGTAATGTTGCTGATCCTTGTAGTCGTCTTCGAACAATTGCTGGGTCAGCTCGAATTCGTAGGTGCCTTTTTTCAAGTCGGCATGGATTTGCGGCCATTCCTTGTTGAGGGTACTGGTCGGGGTGTGGCGTTTGAGCTGGCGCAGCGACACTGTCTTGCGTATCTCCAGTTCCCGCTCGTGACGCCGCAGGTACTCGGCGTGCATCTTCAACAGGTTCATCTTCAACAGCTCGCCCGCGCCCAGCCCGCGATAGGTCGTATGCCAGGCGCCGGGCTGGATGAAACGCGTGTCGAAGTCGGCAATTTCATACTGCCAACCGGCTTCGGCCGCCAGGCACAGCGCCAGTGTCGCGTCGTAGGCCTGGCGATAGAGCGCGGCAAATTGGCTGTTCAGCCATTGGTACAGTTGTGCCTTGGTAAAGCGCTTGCTGAGAAAATCGTAGTTGGCCTTGGCTTGGCTCAGGGTTGATTCGGCCAGACGCAGTTGCAGGCGAGTCGCGGTTTCCTGCTCGGCGAATTGCGCCAGTTGCGCGTCGATCTGGGCCAGTTCGAGCCGTGACTGATCGTAGGCGTGATGCCATTCATCCCGGCGGCGATCGAATGTGGCCTGACGGTCGAGTTGGGCCGCTACCGTGCGGCTTATGATCGCGGCGCTATGGAAGGCTGCAGAGGATGCGAGCGCTGGTCCCTCCCAACGGCTGCCGCCATTGCTGAAGCCAAAAACGTTCGGAGCCATCATCAGCCCACCTGCCACGATTTGGCAGGTCATTGCCCCGGCTTCCAAGGTGCCGCTGGTCACGTAGAAGTAATTGGCTTTTGTCTCGACGGCACTGAGATCATCGTCCAGCAGTTTTTGGTAATGGGTGATGCGGTTTTGAACAATGGCCTGGCTGGCCAGCAGCGCCTGGCGGTTTTGACGGTCGACGTTCAGGGCCTGGCGTTGCAGGTCAACGGAGACTTTCGCCAGGTCCCAGGCCTGTTGTTGCTGCAGCTCCTGCAACTGGGCCTGTTCCTTGCGCTCGATCAACGACAGCAGCGTGGCGCCGAACTGGCTGATGCTTTCAACGGCGTTCTGAGCCTGACTGTGCATGACCGTGAAGCGATAGTGGGGGATTTGTACCGACGGCAAATTGGGCGTGGCGCCGGCCGGGGTGTTCGGGGCGCTGATGCCGGGCAAGGCGCGAGGGGCCAGCGGGGCCGCGAATACGGGCAGACGTAGCGGTTTGCCGGTGATGTCGAGGTTATGCCGCAGGTTGTACAGGCGACTTTCGGCAACGTCCCAGCACTTGAGCAACTGCGGATTGAACGGCACGCGCAGATACGGGTTATCGATAGCCGTCAGGGACGTCTGCGAACTGCCTTCACGCACCTGCGATGGGCTGACGGTGGTGAGGGGCAGGCGGTTTTCAAAGCGGCGCAAGTCGTCATTGTTGGTGACGCTCAAGCCGTGAAGGCTGACGGCGGTCCAGTGATCGGTCGGTTGAACGACCGGGCGTGGCCCTAACAAGTCCAGTGTCCGAACGTACCAGAGTTTGGCCTCACTGAGGCTGTCCGGTGTCAGCTCGCGGTAGGCGGCGTCGCCACGGTTGGCCAGGATGTCGAGGTACAGAAAGTACAGCGCCTTGCGAAAGTGCACGGGATGACTGAGGGCAATCTGATGCGGATCATGGGGCGCCTGGGTGGAATACGAAGGTGTGTCACCTTCGAGCAAAGGGACGCTTCTCCAGCATTCGGCCTTCCGGCGGCCCGGGTCGAAGACATAGCGCAGCCAACGCTCAGCTTCCTCGTAGCGATGCTCGGCGTTCAATCGATGGGCGACCAGCCATGGCACGTAGAGGAACAGTTCGGTGAAGTAGCGGCCGTAAGGTCCGTGGAAGTCCATCCTGTTACTTGGGGCACCGGGCAAGGCGGGTTCCGGCAGGTGTTGAGTCGTCCAGTCAAACAGCTCGTCCAGGCTGTTTTCGGTACGCCGGATCAGTTCTGCGGCGAACACGGTGTTCAGCCTGATCGGCTGGCGCTTTTTGCTTGAGCCGTCGCTGTGCTTGATGGCGGAGTTGGCGAAGTCGATGAATTGGATGGTGCCCAGGTTGGGGGTCGATAGGCTGGTTATGCCCGGAGGCAGGGAGGGTACGGGGGCCAGGTTGAGCTTGATGGCTTTGAGGGCGAAGGAAATTGTCTTGTCCGGTTCGCGAGGACTGGCTA
Organism: Pseudomonas sp. St290; assembly: GCF_018325805.1. NCBI lineage: Bacteria > Pseudomonadati > Pseudomonadota > Gammaproteobacteria > Pseudomonadales > Pseudomonadaceae > Pseudomonas > Pseudomonas sp. St290. Next base: position 921,825 of record NZ_AP014703.1, read on the forward strand.
ACGCCACCCCATAAAATAAAGTATCGCCATGTTCACTGAGCTCTTCGATGTGCAGAGGGTATTCATAGAGAGCCGGTAATTGCTTTGCCAGAGGGGACATTGCGACAGGCTTCAGGTTTTCATAGGTGAGTGAGTCCGGATCCAACATGGCTGGCTGACGGAAGACGACGTATTTTCTATATAACAGTTCTTCTTCGTAGTTCACGTCAGCCGGGATGTTGGAAGTCTGTCGTGGTGTTTGGAAGGTCATAGGAACAGATGCGGGCTGACGGTCCTTCTTACAGGCGGCGATCAAATACCGCACCGCAGCGACGGAAATGAGCTTGCCACTTAAATCGTGATTCCATGGAAGCGTAAGGCTCAGTGATTCTTCATCATCTACGAGTACATTGGTCATATTGCCGAATGACCAGACGTATTCGTCATTGTGGCCCCCGAGGAGTGTCATAGTGAACTTCGAATCATCACCCAGAGGTATGTAGGCGGAGGACGGCAAGTTTTCGCCAGGTGGCACCAGACTCAGTGTGAAAGTGCCTGAGTAGAAACGGATCTTGCTCACGGTGGGGAGGAGCGACGCGTTGTCGACATTGAACACCAGATGATGGCTTGAGTCGGTGGATCTAACGACGACTCCGTTCAGGTGCTCATCGAAGTTGGGAAGGGTATTAATGAGGTGCTTTGGCAGGGTGGCGTCAGAACCTGCTATTGCCAGAAAGGAGTGTTTTCTTTGGATGCGCTGATCGTGAGCACCGATGAGATCATCATCAGCGGGGTTGAGATTCGAAGCGGTGGTTTTTTCTTTCTGCGTTTGCTTGAAAGCTGAGCTATCCGGTTCATGGGCGAGATTTTTATCGACGCAAACCCTTTTGATAAAACTGAAAGCATTCGTCGGCATGGCTTTGGCGTCGGTATTGAGGCCCCTGGCGCACAGGATGAGACAGAGCGAGTCATGGGACCCGACCGCAACGGAGCCTATCAACGGTCTGATCGCCTCCAGGCTCTGACTGGCAAGCGCCTTGTCCTCGCAATACCCTTGCGGACCCACTCGCGGCGTACTCCAGGTGCCATCCGGCTTTTTGAAGCAATAACTCAAGCGCAGCAGTGGATGACTCGCACTCGGCTGCACGGCGTCGTCGCTCGACGGCGCGCTGGAGGCCGACTGATCCTGATGGATGCATTCTGCCCAGACAACGAACAGGCGATTGTTGAACCAGACAGGACGAATCGAGTGTTCGACTGCGCTTTCGGGGATCGGCACATCGGCTTTTTCCCAGTCCGACCAGGCAAACGGATCTGGATGATCCCGTTTGGCGGGCGACGGTGATGTACCGTCCGGCGGGCGTTGCGCCATGTTCAGCGAGCGCCAGAAGTACGTATCCTCGGAGCGGGATTTTGCAATGAAGTAGTAGGTGCTGTTGGCAAAGTCTGCGCCATCGATGTAGCCATTGAGAATATTCAGGTTGGCCACTTCTTCGAATCGGGTCAGGTAAGCCAGGACCGCCGATTGAACAGCCTCGGGTTGAATCCGGTTCTGGTTGAGGGCGTTTTCCAGTTGCTGGAAGTTATCGCTGCTGTTGGCCCTCAGTGCCGGGTCCAGGTAAGTCGCGGGGAAGTAGAGCAACTTTTGGTGAGCGGCCCAGGTGGGGTACTGATGCAGCTCGTTGCGCCACGTCTGCCGGTGTTCGGCGGTGAAGTCCTGCGGCTCGTAACCGGGCTCCAGGTTCATCAGGATACGGTTAATGTATTGCTGCAGGCTGGCGATGGCGCAGGCTACCGGCGTGGTGGGCACATCCTGGCTGACCAGCACATCGAGCAGCCAGTATTCATAAAGGTCTTGGGCACTCTTGAGCCCGGAGGCATTGTCGGGCGCGACTTTGTTCAGGTAGAGCGCCAACAGGGCGTCGCGCAGGCGTTCATCGAGCTGTTTTTTTATGGCATCGGGCATGTATTCAATCCTTGAATTTAAAGTGGGTGCCCCCCGTCAATGGCAGGCAGCGATCAGTGCTTGCCCAACGGTTTTCCAGTCTGATGCGGGGCTGGTGGTGCTCAGTTCCGTCGTCTTGAGCAGCAGGTTTGCCGACAACCCCGTGCTTACGCAGCATGCCTGGCAGCGCATGACCCAATCCACGGTTTCCATTGATTGCGCGCGTCTTGACGCCATTGACGCCGTCAGGGCGCTCACTTCTTCGGCGCTCCAATTCAACAGCTTGGCCAGCAGGCCATTGGCTTCTTTTTCCGAGTGTTGCGTGTCCTGATTGGCCACTTGCAGGTAGTGCAACAGGTTCTCTTCCGACTGGGCCTGATGGCGGGCGCAGTGGCTGAAGCATTCGAGCAGATACAGTGCTTCGGGCGTCAGGATTCTGGATAGGCGCGGGGCTAGCCACGTCGGGTTTTCCGTCAGCACCTTCAGCGTGCCGCTGCTCAAGTGCAAACGCTGGCAGGCCTCGGCGGTGCGCAAGACTGTCGCCAGCACATGGGGCATTGTTCCCGCAGAACCCTTGATGGCCTCGACGACCGCTATCGCATCGGTGCCGGCCATTTGCAATACACACGGGACGTATTCGGCGGACAGGTCCGCAATGTCATGCAGCAGCACCTCCACCCGATGCTGAGGGTCGTGGGCTGCGTGGGTGTCTGTCTGGAATTTCGCCAATCGGTTTTCCAGGTTCTGATTCAGCGCCAAGCCATTTGCGCTGGTTTCGAACAGGCGACACCATTGCAACACGTCCCGATTGTTTTGCCTGAGCCAGTCAACGGCCCAATCCATTGCCATCAGGACGTCGAGAATGTCCGGCTGGGTAGCGCCGACGGTTTTCAGCGCCCCTGTCACCAACGCCTTGCAGAAATCCTCCCCGCCGAGCAACCGGGCCAGCTCGGTGCATTCAAGAGGGGAGAGCCCGAACATCCGGGCGATACGGGCCTGGCGGTAAAGTGAAGAAACCGAGAGTAGATCGTATTCCAGCGAAACGTACTGGCTGGCCTGTTCCGTCAGCAGCAACAACGAATCTGGCGCCACGGGAAGTCCAAGGCCGGCGCTGAGGTAACTGAGAGTCTGCTCGTCCTTGGCGGTCAGGCTCAGCCTGGGGGCGTCCCACACAGGGCTTTTGAGCAGTTGGGTGCGATTGAACACCTGATCGAACAGCGGCACTCGATCGCCGCAAGCGTGGGTGGGCATGTCGTGCAGGAACGAAGCGAACTCTTCAGGCGCGATGCCACGGCGCTGGTTCAGGTACCGATAGACGCCCAGCGTGCGCAAGGTGTTGGCATTGAGCGCATCGACCCTTTCCGAGCGTTGGGCATTGGCGATCAGCGTGTCCAGTTCAGCAACAGCAATACCGGTCCAATGATGCAGACGGATCATTCGCTGCAAACGGTCGAAACGTTCAGGAGAACCGTTGGAAAAGACCCTCTGGTTCGCTTGGGTTTCAATCGTCAGGGCAGGGGCCGCTCCGGCGCCGTTGATGTAGCTGGCGCCGTAATTTGTCCGGGTAGACGCCGGACTGTCGCTCGACGTTCGCGGGCTACATTTGCCTTGCGCCAATAGCTGCTCGATCTGTTCCGTCGTAAGCCCAGTGCGCTCCTTGAAGAACTCAAGCTCACTCAAGCGTAGAAGGTTCTCGGTGCCATAGTTTGTTTTCAGTGTGCTGAGGTTGGTCTGCGAGGCGGTCGGTTCGATGAGCAGTGCCTGCTGCGCCGGGCTCAGCCCGGACAGGAGTTTTTGCGCCTCTTCAGGATTGACGAATACTTCCCCGTAAAGATTTCGCTCCTTTGAAAACGGCAGGTTCAGGCTAACCCGATAGTTCAGCTCGCCCAGCGTCGGCTTGCCTGCGCCCAATCCAAGCAAACATTGGTGATGATGGAGGTCGTAGGGCAGCGAGAAGGGATAATGTGTACTGGCGAGTACCTGGTGAACGCTCCTGTTCTTATCGGTTTTTGCCAGGTGCGCCTCGATATTGCTGCGCAGGGTGTCGTTGATGATGTCGAGCATCGGACGGGTAACGAAGGCACTCTGGCGATCGAGCATCAGTGCCTGGAGGTCCGGGCGCCGTTGCGCCAAGGTGACTCTGCTGGCGTGCGGTGACAGGTTTTCCAGCTCCCCGGCAAACAGATACAGCGCCCGCAGATACGCTACGGGCGAGTCGATTGCGGCGATATCACCCTCATTGCAGAACTGCTCCCAATTCTCTTCGAACAGCGCTTGATAGCCGGTGGGCACTGACGTTGAGCCTGCCTTCAGGCTGTGCTTGATACGTGACTTGTTGGCGCCGGACGATATTTGATGTTCCTGGTACAAGCGACTGATTTGCCGGGCATGGCTCGAAGCATTGTCGTAGGCCTGTTCACCGTCCGCGTCGCTATGCCTGGCGAGTTTCTCGGTGAACTGCGTCTTGCTCATGCGCACAATGTCGAATACCGACGTCACCCCCATTCGTAGCATGGCGGTTTTCAGTTCGGCTGTTGTGGCGTCCTCACCGTCTGGGGAGGTAACGAGCCTTTTCAACAGCGAGTCGTTGCTTACGTCCATGTGTTGTCATCTCCTGTTCGAGCGCAATGTGCTTGTTCAAGCGAAAACCGTACAGGAGCGTGCAGAGAAAGGCGGTAGGACTGGGGGCGGGGGATTTGTACGAAAGAGCGATTCGTGGGCTGCGCTGATGCAAATCCTGTGGGAGAGGGCTTGCTCGCGAAGGTGGTGGGTCAGTCAACTTCAATGCTGGCTGATCCGGTGCCTTCGCGAGCAAGCTCGCTCCCACAGTAGGTCATGCAAAATTGCGTCGGACGTTAGACGCGGAAGTGGCTCACCATCATCTGCAACTGATTACCCAGCCGCGCCAGTTCGACGCTGGACGCAGCGGTTTCTTCGCTGGCGGCGGCGGTCTGTTCGGACACGTCGCGCACGTTGATGATGCTGCGGCTGATCTCCTCGGCCACGGCGCTTTGCTGCTCGGCGGCGGCCGCGATCTGCTGGTTCATCGACTGGATGTTCGACACCGTGCGGGTGATGTTTTCCAGTGACGCGCCGGCCTTGCGGGTCAGGGCCACGCTGCTGTCGGTGAGGCTGCGGCTGTTGTTCATCACGGCGGCCACTTGTTGGGTGCCGTTCTGCAACCCGGCCACCAGTCCTTCGATTTCTTCGGTGGATTTCTGCGTGCGTTGGGCCAGGCCACGGACCTCGTCGGCCACCACGGCGAAACCACGCCCGGCTTCACCCGCACGGGCCGCTTCGATGGCGGCGTTGAGGGCCAGCAGGTTGGTCTGTTCGGCCACGGCCTTGATCACGTCCATGACGCTGCCGATCTTGTCGCTTTCCTGTTGCAGCACGGTCATGGCATCGGTGGAACGAATCACCTCGCTGGCCAGGCGTTCGATCTGGGCGATGGCTTCGCTGACCACCTGGTCGCCGGCACGGGCTTCGCCATCAGCGGCGGCGGCTGCCTGGGAGGCCTCTTCGGCGTTGCGCGCGACTTCCTGGACCGTGGCGGTCATCTCGTGCATGGCGGTCGCAACCTGGTCGGTCTCGACTTTCTGGTTGTTGACCCCGGCGCTGGTCTGCTCGGTCACGGCGGACAGTTCTTCGGCGGCGCTGGCGATCTGGGTCACGCCATCGCGGATGCCGCTGATCAGGTCGCGCAGCGTCACGCCCATGCGCGCGATGCCTTGTTGCAGCACGCCCAGTTCATCGCGGCGGGTGACGATGACCGTGTGCGACAGGTCGCCGCTGGCGATGCGTTCGACCACGGCCAGGGTTTCGCGCAGCGGACGGGTAATCTGGCGCGTGATGATCACGGCCGCAATGATCCCCACCAGCAACGCCAGCAGGGTGCTGACCAGTTGCAGGGTGCGCGCCTGGGCGCTTTCGGCGTCACGGCGGTCGAGTTGGATCTGGTACAGCTGCTCGCTCAAGGTCACGATGGTCGCGCCCTGGTCGGTCATTTCCTTGCGCGCCTGCACCACATCGGCAGTGGCTAGCTTGAAGGCCTGCACGGCGCTGCGGTATTGGGTCAGGGCGTTTTCCAGTTGGCGCAGTTCATCCTGGCGGGTGCTGGAGAAGTGTTCGTTCAGCGGCTTGAGCGAAGCGATGGCGGCGTCCAGTTGGGCGACGGCCTTGCGTTCGGTATCGGCGTTGCTGTTGGCGGTGTAGCCGCGCACTTCATAGCGGGCCAGCATGAAGGCTTGCTTGGCCTGGGTGATGGCCTGGAACTGCGCGAAACGCTCATCGCTGAGGGCCATCTGCCGTACGTCGGCGTCGATGGTCTCGATCAGCTTGTAGGCGATGTCGGCGTTCGTGCCCATGGTGTCGCGGGCGGTGTTGCCAGTGCGGTAGGCGCTGCGCATTTTGTTCAGGGACACCTGGTAGGCGCCGATGACCGCGCTCTGCTCCTTGAGCAGCTTGACGTTTTCCGGGCTCTTGAAACTGCTGAGCAGAGCGTTCTGTTGCGCCACGAAACCATCGAGGGTGGTCTGCACATTTTGTGCGGTGGTCTCGTCGCCGTTGGTCAGCATGTATTGCAAGCGCGTGATGCGCAGTTTGGTCAGGCCGGCGTTGAGCTGGGTGATGTCGCTCATCCAGTTGCTGCGATTGATCAGCCCGTCCAGGCTCGTCCAGCCGGTCAGGGCCAGCAGGCAGGTCAATACCAGCACCAGGCCGAAGCCCAGACCCAATTTCATGTTGACGCTAATGTTGCCAAACCAGCTGTTCATCAATTCCTCCAGGAACGTTGTGCTGCTTATCGTCGGTACGCTGGAAGATTGTTGTTGTTAAGAGCCAGCAAGAGCATGTAACAGGGCTATATCGGCGGCGGGTTCAAGATCTGTAAGTTTTTTTCCGGGTATCTGTGGGAGCAAGGCTTGCCCGCGATAAAGGCGATGCGGTCTTTCAGGGCATCGAGGTGCCTGCTTCGCGTTCACCCCAAGCTTTTTTTCACATCGGTTTCACTGCCTGCCCACGTCGGCCTCTCTACTGTCGCGCCATCGAATGACTGGGTGGATGCCGTCGGGGCGGCTTGATGTGGAACTGAGACTGAGCCTTTTCGGCCTGACGCGCTCGATCGATACGCGCCGGTTTGCCCGTTACCGAAACGCCGTGGTCGTGCTGGCGTCGGCGCTGCTGGTCATCCCGTTGACCCTCTGGCTGCTCAGCCCAGCGGCGGTGCCGGACCTGGCCCATGGCAACATCGCTGGCGCCCGGGCCCTGGCCGATGGCTGGGCCAAGGGCGAGATGATCGTGCTGGTGCGCCATGTCGAGCGCTGCGATCACTCCAAGGCCGCGTGCCTGAACGATCGCGAAGGCATCACCGATCGGGCCCGTGCCGTTGCGGTGGGCCTCGGTGCCCGGTTCGAACAATTGGGCCTGGACAACGCCGACCTCTACAACAGCCCGTTGGTGCGCGCGACCCAGACGGCGGGGTACATGTTCAACAAGGTGGGCAGCGGTGACGATTGGCTGATCAATTGCCGGCATGACTTTCTGCGTAATGCCCTGGCCCATAAAGTGGCCGGGCGCAACCTGATCCTGGTCACCCACAGCGAATGCATGCAAGCGATGGAAACCGCGCTCCAGCGCCCGACCTCGGCGTTTGGCTATGGGGCTTCGTTGTTCGTTTCCACCGCCCAGCCACAAGCGCCACGGCTGCTTGGCTTTATCGAAGCGTCTGACTGGCGTTCGATGACTTTTCCGTAACTTTTCCCACGATTAGGACCGCCCATGCTGACGTCTGCTCGCGCCCGTTTCTACGGATTCAACCTCGGAATTCCGCTGGTCTGTGCGGCCGTGGTGTTCTTGCTGTTCGACATGACCCGCATCGACATCGCCATCAGCAATCTTTTCTACGATCCGCTGCACCAAGTGTTTCCGTTGGAACACGTGCGGCTGTTCGAGCAAATCACCCACAAATGGGCGAGGGTCATCCCGAACTGGACCGGCGAGGCGGCCATCGTCGGTGTGCTGCTGTCGTTTTTCTGGCCGATCTTCAAACCGCAAACGCGCCCTGGACTGCTTCGCCTATTGGATAAAACCCGACTGAGCAAGCCTCTACGTTTTGCCCACGAGCACCGTCGCGATTTTCTCTACGTGGTCTTCGCTTTTTCCCTCAGCACCGGGGTCATTCATTACCTCAAAGGCCATACCAGCGTGTATTGCCCGGTGGAAACCACCCAGTACGCTGGCAAGATCGAGCACAAGGAGTGGTTCCAGAATTTCGACCTGCTGAACGTCGCCGGTGACGGTCGCTGCTGGCCCGGCGGTCATGCCTCCGGTGGTTTCACGATGCTGGCGCTGTATTTCGTCGCCCGCCGCTACCGCTGGCGTCATTCCAAAGCCTTGATGCATGGGGCGTTGGCCTTGGGGTTTGTCTATGGCACCACGCGAGTCCTGCAGGGCTGGCACTACATGTCCCATACATTCTGGGCGGGGATTTTCGTCTGGTTGAGCTGTTGGCTGATGGCGCTGCTGTTTTATGGGCGAGCGGCCCTGGAACAACCGGTGTCGAAACCAGTGCAAGCGACGCTGGCGCCTGTCTTGCCTGCGTTGGGCAACGCACGTTCATCAACCTGAATGCCGGGCAAAAAAAAGCCCGCTGGGAGAGCGGGCTAAAACCTTAGTTTCTTGAATGAGCGAGGCGACTGTACCCAATCACGCGGGGGCGTGGGGTGAAGAAAAGTTCATGAGGTCGCTTCCTTGCCAGACCTCATGCCTAGTGGCCTGTGTGGCTAATTCGTGCACTCAACTTCGGCGCCAGTGCTTGCCAAGCTGCGTTACCATTCCTCGCCGTAGCGGGCTACGACTCGTCATGGCGCCTTGCCTGGCAATCACTGGCACTCGAATTTGAGTACTCGAATTAACCGTACAGGCCACTAGATTCTTCTCACCTGAGATCAAACCGATCCAGGTTCATCACCTTGACCCACGCCGCGATGAAGTCGTTGACGAACTGCTCCTTCGCATCCGCGCTGGCATAGACTTCGGCCAAGGCCCGGAGCTGGGCGTTGGAGCCGAAGACCAGGTCGACGCGGGTGCCGGTCCATTTGACCTGGCCGGTCTTGCGGTCACGGGCTTCGAAGGTTTCCTGGGTGTCGGAGAGCGGTTTCCATTCCACGCCCATGTCGAGCAGGTTGACGAAGAAGTCATTGGTCAATGCCCCGGGCCGTTGAGTAAAGACACCGTGCGCCGAGTGGCCGACGTTGGTATCCAGTACCCGCAGACCGCCAATCAACGCCGTCATTTGCGGTGCGCTGAGGGTCAGCAATTGTGCCTTGTCGATTAATAGTGCTTCGGCGGACACGCGGTACCGGCCCTTGAGGTAGTTGCGAAAGCCATCGGCGATGGGCTCGAGAAAACCGAACGACTCGACATCCGTCTGCTCCTGGCTCGCGTCCATGCGCCCCGGCGAGAACGGTACCGTCACGTTGACCCCGGCATTTTTCGCCGCCTGTTCGATGCCGGCACTGCCGCCCAGCACGATCAGGTCCGCCAGGGAGATTTTCTTGCCTCCGGACTGGGCACTGTTGAACTCGTTCCGGACCTTTTCCAGGGTCGCCAGCACTTGAGCCAGTTGGTCCGGCTGGTTGGCCGGCCAGTCCTTCTGCGGGGCCAGGCGCAGGCGGCCGCCGTTGGCACCGCCGCGCTTGTCGGAACCGCGGAAGGTGGATGCCGCAGCCCACGCAGTGGACACCAGCTGTGAAACCGACAGGCCCGAGGCCAACAGCTTGCCCTTGAGGGCGGCGATGTCGCTGTCGTTGACCAGGGCATGGTCGACCGCCGGGATAGGGTCTTGCCACAGCAGCTCTTCGTTGGGCAGTTCCGGGCCCAGATAGCGCGAGAGTGGGCCCATGTCGCGGTGGATCAGCTTGAACCAGGCGCGTGCAAAGGCGTCGGCCAATTGGTCCGGATTCTCCAGGAAGCGCCGCGAGATCTTCTCGTAGATCGGGTCGAAGCGCAGCGCCAGGTCGGTGGTCAGCATTGTTGGATTGCGCCGTTTGGCCGGGTCATGGGCATCGGGGATGATGCCCGCGCCCGCGCCGTTTTTCGGTGTCCACTGATGCGCACCGGCCGGGCTCTTGGTCAGTTCCCACTCAAAGCCAAACAGGTTCTCCAGATAGTTGTTGCTCCAGCGGGTGGGCGTGGTGGTCCAGGTGACTTCCAGGCCACTGGTGATGGTGTCGGGCCCCTTGCCGGTGCCGAAAGTGTTCTTCCAGCCCAGGCCTTGCTGTTCCAGGCCGGCGGCCTCGGGCTCGGCACCGACGTTGTCGGCGGGCCCGGCGCCGTGGGTCTTGCCGAAGGCGTGGCCGCCAGCAATCAATGCCACGGTTTCTTCATCGTTCATCGCCATGCGGCCGAAGGTTTCGCGAATATCCAGCCCGGCAGCGACCGGGTCCGGCTGGCCCTCGGGGCCTTCCGGGTTGACGTAGATCAGCCCCATCTGCACGGCGGCCAACGGGTTCTCCAGGTTGCGCCCCAGGTCGGTACGGCTTTCTTCATTGCCCGGTTCGGCCACCAGTTGTCCTTCACCGGGATCCTGCATGGCGGCTTTATCCGGTTTGCCGTAGCGGACATCGCCGCCCAGCCATTTGTTTTCGGAGCCCCAATAGACATCTTCATCCGGCTCCCAGACGTCGGCGCGACCACCGGAAAAACCGAAGGTCTTGAAGCCCATGGATTCCAGCGCGACGTTGCCGGTAAGGACGATCAGGTCGGCCCAGGAAATGTTGCGGCCATACTTCTGCTTGATCGGCCACAGCAACCGACGGGCCTTGTCGAGGCTGACGTTGTCTGGCCAGCTGTTGAGCGGGGCAAACCGCTGCTGGCCGGAGCCTGCGCCACCGCGCCCGTCACCGGTGCGATAGGTGCCGGCACTGTGCCAGGCCATGCGGACAAAGAGCGGTCCATAGTGGCCGAAATCCGCCGGCCACCAGTCCTGGGAGTCGGTCATCAGCGCCCGCAGATCTTCCTTCAGGGCTTGAAAATCCAGGCTTTTGAAGGCTTGGGTGTAGTTGAAGTCCTCGCCCATGGGGTCGGACAGCGAGGAGTGCTGGTGCAGGATCTTCAGATTCAGTTGGTTCGGCCACCAGTCACGGTTCGTTGTGCCACCGCCAGCGGCGTGATTGAACGGACATTTCGATTCATTTGCCATGAGAAGCTACCTTTGGTCGTATTCATCCAGCTATCCAGCCCGGCCGGGACCCGAATAGCGACAGGCGAAATAAATGACACAGGGCGCAGGGCTCACAGTTCGCTCAACTGATCGTCATGACCACGTGGCAACGCGAGAGAGCGGTCTAGCTGCCAGTACGGTGGCCCACGGCAAGCCCGGTACGTTCTGAACGCTTCGTATCTCTTTGTCAGGTTTCACGGGCCGGATTACACCAGCCTGAATTCAGGCTAGTCCCGCTTTGGCAGATAGCTAATAGGCGCAGTATTAACGGTCGATAGGGATAATCTTTTATCGAGGCCCAACGGCGAGGCAGATGATATGAATGGCGCCTGCCGTGACGGACCCAATAATGAACAAATACCCGCGCAGCACGGCCTTCCACGAAGCGGGGCATGCCCTGGCCTTTTGGTGGAACGGTCAACCGATAAAACGCATCACTGTGCGTACCAAGGTCGAGGCCTGCACGGGGCCCCTGTTCGACTTGCGCGGCAACCCGCAATACGCAGAAGGATTGGTTGAAGCGGACTACCTTGTCCCACGCCCGGCCTTCGACGCGCCGGGGATCGCTGAATACCTGCCCTCGATGGTCGATGCCATTGAGCGTGACCTGCTCCATTGCTTCGCGGGGCCCGTGGCCGAAGCGGTCTACCGGCACCGCAGGTCCGACCGGCTGATCAGGGGCAGCGGTCGAGGGGACCTTGACCGTGGGCAGGAATTGATCAGCCTGCTGCCACCGCGCAAGCTGCTCGACGCCCAAGCGCTGGCCATCGCCCGTTGCCGCCGCTTGATGCATCGATACTGGCCCGCCGTGTGTGCGGTGGCGGATCTTCTGCAGGCGCGCGGCATGGTCGAAGGCAACGTCGTGACGGCCCTGTTGTGCGAGATGACCGGGGAGCGACCGATGTCGCTTGGCCATCAAGTGGCAAGCCTCGACTCGTAATCAAGGCGTTGCCACTGGCCCTATCCGACTCGGATGAAAGCCACTGCTCGCTAGCGCTTCACCGTTTCCTCGAGAGAGAAGCGCCCCAGTGGGTTTTGTTGGAAGTGCTCGATGTTCTTGCGCGAAATATTGATGTACGGGCTGTAGTAGAGATCGATCCAGTTGACGTCCTGCTTGGCGATCGCCTGAAGGTCGGTATACATCTGCTTGCGCTTGGTCGGGTCTACTTCTACCCGCGCGGCCGCGACCAGATCCTTGACCTTGTCGTTCTTGTAGCGGGTCATGTAATTCATGTTGGTGTCATGTCCCAGCACGAAGGTGGTCTTCTGGTCCGGGTCGAGGATGTCGTTGGTCCAGTACATCACGGACAGATCGTAATCGCCGTCGATCAGCATTTGCCAACTCTGGGTTGGGTCGACCTTCTGCAACGTGGCTGTCACGCCGACCGCTGCGAGCTGTTGCTGGACCAGCACGGCGATCTGCTCGTCGGCTTCATTGCCCGCATTGACCACATAGTTGAGCTTCAGGCCTGAGGCGCCTGCATCCGCCAGCATTTTCCTGGCTTTTTCCGGGTCGTACGGGCGCTGCAGATTATCGGCATTGTGATAAAGCGCTCCTTTAGGAATGTAGGAATAAGCCACCTGGCCATGGCCGAACGTCACGGTATCGACCAGGGATTTCTTGTTGATCGCAAGGTCCAGGGCCTGACGTACTTCAGGCTTGCCCAGCAGTCCGTGCTCATGGTTGATCAGCAGATGATCCTCACGGGTGGAGGGATCCATGTGTACGACCAGGTTGGGATCTTTCTTCAGGGTTTCGACGCGCGAGAAGGGCACGAAGATCGCCGAATCCAGTTCACCGGCCTGTACCTTCAACATCCGCGTATTGTCATCCGGAATGGAGATCCATTCCACGCCATCCAGGCTCACCTTGTCGGCCTGCCAGAAGTTGGGGTTCTTCTCCAGCACCACACGATCTCCGCGTAGCCACTCCTTGACGATAAAGGCGCCAGAGGCAACGGGGTCCTGGGCGTAGGCTTCCTCACCCATTTTTTCCATGGCCTTTTGCGACAGAATGGAGACGTTGGGCAACGCCAACTGCGCAAGGAAGGGCACTGAAGGGCTCGTGAGTGTCACCACCAGTGTCTGCGGGTCGGGCGCTTGGGCCTTGTCGATAATCTTGTAGGAGTCGCTCCACAGCGACCCTTTGTTGTCGCGAATGCGCAACAGACTGAACGCTGCATCGCTGGCGGTAATCGGTGAGCCGTCGGAGAACTTGGCCGAGCGAAGTTTGAAGGTATAGGTCAGGCCATCGTCGGAAACGTGCCAGCTTTCGGCCAGCCCCGGTACCAGCTTGGTGCCGGTGTTGTCGACGCGCACCAATACGTCGTAAACATTGGAGAACACCCAGTTGTCACGGTTCTGCGCGCTTTTGATCGGGTCGAACGTCGTACTTTCTTCACGGCAACCGATGGTCAGCACGCCTGCTGCCTGGGCGACACCGGCGGCCAATGTACAAACGGTCAACGTCGCGGCGGTCAGCAACTTCAAATGTTTCGATCGCATGGTCAACTCCCTATTGATGAATGTTTTTTTAGAGCAATGGCTCTCCGAGCACACAGCTATAGCGATGCCCACTGATGTCATGGATGGGGGGCGGCGCTTTTGCGCAGATGGGTTGTGCATACCGGCAGCGCGGGTGAAAAGCGCAGCCGGATGGAAGGTTCAGGGGGCTGGGTGGCTCGCCAGGCAGGGGTTCGCTCAGCAACGATCGAGTCGGGTCGATGTGTGGAATGGACTGGATCAGCGCGACGGTATAGGGATGCCGCGGGCTACTGAAGACGGCCTCCGTGGGGCCTTGCTCGACGATCTCGCCGAGGTACATCACGGCGACCCGATCACATAGCCGCCGAACGATCGCCAGGTCATGGGCAATGAACACAATCGCCAGGTTCATGCGCTGCCGCAGCTCCAGCAGCAGGTTGATGATCTGTCCCTGGATGGAAACGTCCAGCGCGGCCACGCATTCATCGGCGATGATCAACCGTGGCTCGATGGCCAGTGCCCGAGCGATCCCCACACGTTGACATTGACCGCCACTCAACGAACCCGGTTTGCGGTTGGCCAGCTCCGGCCGCAGGCCGACCAGGGTCAGCAATTCATCGACCCGATGGCGAATCAGCGAGGCAGGGATCGCACATCGCACTCGCAACACTTCAGCCAGGGTGTCACCAATGCTCAATCGCGGATTGAGGGCGGTATAAGGATCCTGGAAAATCATCGCGGTTTCGTGGCGCAGTCGCTCGATGTCGATTCGCTTGCCTTGAACCATATCCACGCCATCGAACAGGATTTGTCCGGCGCTGGCCTCAGTGAGGCGCAAGATGGCTCGACCCAGGGTGCTCTTGCCGCTGCCCGACTCACCCACCAGCCCAAGCACTTCCCCGGTGGCCAGACTCAGCGATACGCCGTTGACGGCGTTCACCCATTGCCTGTTGATCCCGAACGGACCACTGCCAGGGGCGGCGAAGCGCACCCGTAGATCCTTGACTTGCAACAGGGTCATGACGAGGCTCCCACGGGTAGCGGGTAATGGCAGGCGACTCGGTGTGCCTCGGCTGTGACTTGCATCTGTGGCAACAGCCGCGTGCACTGGCTGCCCTGCTGAAGGCAGCGTGGATTGAAGCGGCAACCGGTGGGCAGCGCATCCAGCAGAGGAGGCTGGCCGGCGATGGTTTTGAGCATGGCATGGCCGCTGCTGGTAGCCGGTTGGCAGTCGATCAGGGCCGCCGTATAGGGATGTCGTGGGTGAGCCAGCAGATCAAGCTTGTTGCCGTGCTCGCAGAGCCGCCCGGCGTACATTACCGCGATGGAGTCACAGGTCTGGGCGACGACCCCCAGGTCGTGGGTGATCATGATGATTGACAGGCCACGTTGGTCGCGCAAATCCAGGAGCAGGCGCAGGATCTGTGCCTGTACCGTGACATCCAGGGCGGTGGTCGGTTCGTCGGCGATCAGCACCTGGGGGTTGCAACCTAATGCCACGGCGATCATGGCGCGTTGACGCATGCCACCGGAAAACTCATGGGGATAACTGTCGACCCGCCGTAGCGGATCGGGAATGCCCACCTGGCGTAACACATCAATGGCCTTCGCCCGTGCTTCGCGTTTGGACGCCCCCTGATGCAGGCGTATGCCCTCGCCGATCTGTTCGCCGATGCGCATCAACGGGTCAAGATGACTGCCGGGATTCTGAAAGATCATCCCCAGCCGTCGACCTCGTATGCCTCGCATGCCGGCTTCATCCAGCGACAGCAGGTCCTCACCGGCAAGGCGCACGGCCTTGCCCTGGACCCGGAGGTTTGAAGAGGGTAGCAAGCGCATCAAGGCCCGGCAGGCCATCGTCTTGCCTGAACCGCTTTCACCCACCAGACCGAGGATTTCGCCTTCGGCCAGGTCAAATGACACACGATCCACCAGCGTGACTTCGCCCTCACCGTGGCCGGCGATCACGCTGAGGTCCTCGACGTGCAACACCGGTGTGCTCATGGGCGCTCTCCGAGGTGCTCGGCGACACCGTCGGCCAGCAGACTGAAGCCCATGGCCAGGGTGACGATCGCCAGTCCCGGGAAGGTGCTGATCCACCAGGCATTGGTGATGAAACTCTGGCCCTCGGCGACCATCGTGCCCCACTCGGCGGTGGGTGGCTGAACCCCCAGGCCGAGGTAGCTGACCGCCGCCCCATTGAGCAGTACCAGCACCGCGTCGGACATGGAGAACACGATCGAACCGAACATGGCATTGGGCAACAGGTGCCGAAACAGAATGCGTCCATGACCGAAGCCCAGGCTTTTGGCCGCCAAGGCGAAATCGCTTTCCTTGAGCACCAGAATCTGCGAACGGATCAGCCGTGCATAGGACACCCATCCCACCAAAGCCATCGCAATATAAAAGCTGCTCAGGCCGGGGCCGAGGATGGCCATGATTGCCAACATCAGCACCAGGAAGGGGAAGGCCAGGATAATATCGATCAGGCGCATGCAGATCGTGTCGAACCGGCCACCGATATAGCCGGCCAAGGCGCCGATGCAAGTACCGATCAAGAACGGGAAAATCACCCCGATCACGGAAATCTGCAAGTCGATGCGCGCGCCCCAGATCACTCGGGAAAGAACGTCGCGGCCGAAATTATCCGTGCCGAACGGATGGGCCAGGCTCGGCCCCAGCAGGCGGATATCGGTGTTCTGGGCAATCGGATCGAAGGGCGCGACCCAGGGTGCGAAGAGTGCGAGCAACAGCCAGGCAAACAGAATCGCCAGGCCCAGCGCGGTGGCCGGGCGACCGTTGCGCAAGCCGAAACGCAGCGCAAGACGCCAGGTGGGACTGATGATCTGGCCACTCATCGCATGTTCACTCGCGGATCAATCATCACGGTCAGCACATCGGCGAGGAAATTGACCGTGACGGTGGCGAGGGCCAGCACCATGGCCACGCCTTGGACCACCATGTAGTCACGGGTAAAGATGCCGCGCACCAGCAATTGGCCGATGCCGGGAATGGCAAACAGACTTTCGATGACCACCGTGCCGCTGATCAACCAGCCGATGTTCACCGCCAGCAGGTTGACCGCCGGCACCAGGGAGTTGGGCAGTACATGCCGATGAAATATCGCCCGCTCGGACAAGCCCCGGGCCCGTGCGGCGGTGGCATGATCGGCTTGTAGCTCCATGAGCATGCTGGCGCGCAGATTGCGCACCAGAACGGCGGAGAGTGCCAAGGCAATGGTCAGGCACGGCAAAACCATGTGATGCAGTTTGTCCCACCCTGTACGTCCATAGCCTGAGACCGGGAACAGCCCCAACTGCACGCTGAGCAGCAGGATCAACATGATGCCTAGCCAAAAAGCCGGCATGCCGAGCCCTGCCGTGGTGAACAGGCGAATCAGGTGATCCGGCCAGCCGCCCTTGTTGCGCGCCGCCACCGTTGCCAGCGGCACAGCAATCAGCAGCGCCAGCAGTACGCTGCCGAGCACCAGGAACAGGGTTGGCTCAATGCGGGTACTGATCAACGTCAAGGCATCGACTTTGTAGAGCAGCGATTGGCCGAGATCGCCTTCGAGCAGGTTCTTGAGAAAGTAGAAGTACTGCATCCACAGCGGCTGGTCGAGACCGTACTGGGCTCGAATCCTGATCAGCGCCTCCGGCGTGCTGCGCGAGCCCAGCAGTGCCCGGGCGGGATCCCCGGGGATTGAGCGTACGAGCACAAAGGTGATCATGCTGATGCCAAACAGCACCGGCAATAGCTGTAGCGGGCGCGACAGTATGAAACGGTAGCGCGCCAGGTTCATGGGCTAGTTCCGATGACGGTACAGAAAATCCAGCAGGACTGGGAAATAGGCTTGGGGCTCTTCGTAGAACGGCATGTGGCTGCTGTTGGGGAACACATTCAGTTGTACATCCTTGAGCGCCATTTTCATTCGCATTGCGCAGGCTGGCGTCAGTTCATCATGTTGACCGGTGGTGATCAGCACAGGCATTTCGAAGCCGGTCATCTGTTCGATGCGATTCCAGTCCTTGAGATTGCCGGTATAGAGAAATTCGTTGGGGCCCTGCATGGTCATGTAGGGCCCCATGTTCCAGTCGCCCAGGGAGCGTGTCACCGGTGCTGGCCACTCGTCCAGACGGCAGACATGACGATAGTTGAGCAGGGTGATGGCCGCCTGGTATTGCGGATGATCCAGGGTGCCCAAGGCTTCATGGCGCTGCATCATCGCGACGGTCTCACTGCCCAGGGCCGCCCGCAGACGCTCGAGCTCCAGGGACAGGTGAGGGATATCGCCGGCGGTATTTTCCAGGATCAGGGTTTTCAGCGATTGGGGGTGATGAATGGCGTACTCGATCGCCAGCCAGCCACCCCAGGAGTGCCCTAGCAGGTGCACTTTGCCCAGGTCGAGGGCCTGGCGGACGGTCTCTACCTCCGCCACATAACGAGTGATGTCCCACAGGGATTCGTCAGTCGGCCTGGCCGAGGCACCGGTACCCAACTGATCGAAAGCGATGACCCGCAAGCCCTTTTCCTTGAGCCAGCCGTGGCTGTCACGCAGATAATCGCAAGGCAATCCCGGGCCGCCATTGAGGCACAACAGCACCTCGTCGCCGTCGCCAAAGCCATAGGCCACCAGATGATGACCGTCGACTTCCAGGTCGTATCGCTGGTCCGGCTCGATCTCACGCCACATCATTGCTCTCCTGCTCAGGTGCCGCTCTTTGGCTAAACCTTACCGAGGAAGCTATGCGCCCATAAGCTAGCAATTCTTATAGGTTTGATCTGGCATTCCCTCGCTCAGGCGTGGCATTCTACTTGCACGATTTCAGGATTGAAATTAATAAGGGAGCTGAATGGATGCAGGCCAAGCTGTCTGACTTCAATACCCGTCTTTTGTCTGGCAGGAGCCTGGACGAGCAGATGGATAACGCCCTGGGGATGGCCCAGGCGTTAGGCTTTGAAGCCTTGGTGTACGACTACAGTCCGGTGCCGCTGGATCATGATGGGGCACTGATCACCCCGACTGTGCTGAAGTTGCGCAATACTCCCCGTGATTGGCACTCGCTCTGGTGTGAAGAAGGTTATTACCAGATCGACCCCGTCCAGCATCTGGCAATCAATGCCATTTCTCCTTTTGTCTGGTCCTATCGACCGGAGGCCGACACGGTGCTGCAGCCGTTCATCGGCCAGAGTCATGCACCGGTGGTGAGCTATCTGCAGGATTCGCGCATGACCTGTGGCGTGACGGTGCCGATGCATTTGCCCAAAGGCGGCTTTGCGACATTGACCGGGCTGCGCGCCGATACGAAGGGGAGCACCCTGCAGGATGTCCGGCAAACGCTGGGCGACTTCAGTCTGATTTCCCATGCCCTGCAAGAGGCGGCTTTTCCGCTGCTCGTCAAGGAAGCCCGCACATGCCCGGTTCGCTTGACCAAACGCGAGCGTGAGTGTTTGCGATTAGCCGCTGAAGGGTTGACGGCGGCGGACATCGCCAGGCAACTGAATCGCTCCTTGGCCACCATCACCCTCCACCTGACTTCTGCAATGCACAAGCTCGGCGCCAGGAATCGGGTCCAGGCCGTGGTCAGGGCAGTGCATTATCGGTTGCTCGATAGCTGAAGTCGGGCAAAAACCTATCTGTTTCTCTAGTTATTCCGCTGGCCAGTCCCCGGTATCGTGTGCCGCAGGATTTCTAGGGGGCGGCACGAAATGGATCTTCCCGTAACACACGAAGGCTTTGCGCCTTTCGGTCCGTATCAGACCTGGTATCGCATCACTGGCGATTTCAGCAGTGGCCGTACGCCGCTGCTGATCCTGCATGGCGGCCCGGGCTGTACACACGATTATGTCGATGCTTTCAAGGATATTGCCAACAGTGGCTATCCGGTGATTCATTACGACCAACTGGGTAATGGGCGTTCCACCCATCTTCCGGAAAAAGACCCCTCGTTCTGGAACGTGGCGCTCTTTCTCGATGAGTTGGGGAACCTGCTGGATCATCTGGGCATTCGCGACAATTACGCACTTTTGGGGCAATCCTGGGGCGGCATGTTGGCCAGCGAACATGCGGTGCTCCAGCCTGCGGGCTTGCGCGCGTTGATCATCGCCAACTCCCCGGCGGACATGTCCACCTGGCTCCTTGAAGTCAATCGCTTGCGCCAGCTTCTACCCATTGAGGTGCAGCAGACACTGCTCAAGCACGAGCGGGCTGGAACCTTGACGTCTACCGAGTACTTTGAGGCCGCTCGGGTTTTCTACGACCGTCATGTCTGCCGTGTCACGCCCTGGCCCGAAGAGGTCGCCCGTACCTTTGCCCAGATCGATGCCGATCCTACCGTTTATCACGCCATGAACGGCCCCACCGAGTTCCATGTGATCGGCAGCATGAAGGACTGGTCCATCACCGATCGCTTGCCTCGCATCAGGGTGCCGACCCTGTTGATTTCAGGCCGATACGATGAAGCGACGCCGTTGGTGGTCAAACCCTATGTGGATCATGTGCCCGACATTCGCTGGGCGTTGTTCGAACACTCCAGCCATATGCCCCATATCGAGGAGCGGATGGCTTGCATGGGAACTGTGGTGAGTTTCCTGGATGAGTGTTTGTAGGCGTCTGCGCAATCCGAGCAGTCGTTTTGTGTTGTGTTTTTCGACGCGTCCTGTGAGACGCGTCTCTTTTTTCAGTGGAAAATTCCCGCTCTCTTGAACCGAAAGCGATATGCAGGGTCTGGTGTCCGCGCATTGCTGTGCATGCCTGCTGTCATTTCTGTATCGAGGGATCGAACATGTCCGTATTCGCCTTAGGGACGAGGCTAGTTGTACGGCTTCGAACCAGCCGCCCATTCGGCACATCGTCATGACTAGAGAAGCGCCCTCGCTACGGAAGATGAAGACGGCTTGGCGCGACCCAACCCTGGCAGGCTCTTCAGCAGGACCCTTTTTTATGCTTCCCTAACAGTCATATTCTCTTTTTGCAGATTCCTAGACCGTGCAGACCCCCAACCGCAACGCTCTAATCACCCAACTCACCACCAACCCCGATGACATCACCGCACGCGCATCGCTCTATCGCGATCTACTCGACACCGGGGAGGCGTCACTGGAAGGTTTACGCGTCGCGGCGGGCCTGGGCGATCCGGCCGCAAACGTGGTGATGGCTCAACTGAACACCACGGCCCATACAAATCGCCCCGGGCCAATGCTCTCGCAACTGCGTGGCTTGCCGGTAGACCATCTGGAGTTGAACAACGCCGAGCCGCAGTGGTGTGACGCCCTGGCCGGGCTGCCCCTGCGCACGTTGGTGCTCAACAGCCCGAGGTTTATCTGCGGCCCGGAGATGTGGCAGCGTTTGCCCGCCAATGCCCTCGAAACCTTGGAAGTCAGCAACTTTTCCCGCGACGACAACGCCCACTGCCTCCCGTCGCCCACACGCTTGCGCCGGTTGAAGTTGCAAACCTACGGTGAAGACTTCGACGACAGTTTTCTCCGTCAACTGAGCGACAGCCCGTTGCAGGAATTGTCGTTGAACCGTTGCGATGAGATGACCGACGACGGCCTTCGCGCACTGTCACGCCTCAAGCTGCGATCACTGACGTTGCAACGGGTGAGTGAATTGACGTCCCGTGGCATGGCGCACCTGGCAAGTCATCCCCTCGAACAGTTGTCCCTCAGTGGCAGCGGCGCGATCCTCGACGATCCGTCCTGGCTTCGCGACCTGACGGGGTTGCGCTCGTTGAGTCTGGATGACTGTTACGCAAGCGAGAGCGTGTTGCAGGTGATTCGGGAACTGCCTCTTGAAAGGCTTTCGCTCCAATCTGCGTTCATCTGCGAAGACGATCTGGAAATACTGGAAGGCATGCCGCTTGCGGACCTGGACCTCAAGTGCCTACGACAGGTGATCGAGCGGCTCGATGTGCTGCACGGGTTTCCGCTCAAGCGATTGGGACTCTCCGATGTGCAGGGTGTCTGCGCGAGTACGTTGAGTGATCTGCGTGGATTGGAGTTGGAATCCCTGGACCTGTCCTTGAACGACATCACTTGGAAGGAGCTGAAACAACTGGCTGGCCTGCCGCTTAAGCGGCTCAATCTGAGTTTTTGTCAGGGCGTCGACGGTAAGGTCTTGCGCAAGCTCACCGAGTTGGGATTGCCGTTGGAGCAACTTGAAATAAGTGGTCTGAACCTGCGCGACGCCGACTTGGCCTGTTTGCGGGACCTGCCCCTGCAGCGCCTGAGTCTGTATGACAGCCCTTGGCTGACTGACGCGGGGGTGGCCCATCTCGCAGGCATGCCGCTGCGGGACCTGACGCTTGGGGCTGATCCAGGGGCATCGCGGATCACGTCGGCCGTGGTGCCTGTGTTGGAGCAACTGCCGCTGCAAGCACTGTGGTTGCCTAACTGCGCCGGGATCGATGCAAACGGTTGGGATCGCTTGGCCAGGTTGCTAGCCCGGGTGACGGGGCCTGGGATCTGATACTGGGGGACCGTCGACTTGATTTTACGGCCCAATAAAAAGCCCAGCTATATGGCTGGGCTGAGACTTCTTTTCTGCAGCTACGCGCAGTGAGGAATCTTCTCGACTTCCCTGTAAATCTGCTCCCCTTTTGCAATCTCAGCGGTACGTAAATCATACGCAGTCTGCAAATTCAGCCAAAACTGCGCCGACGTTTCCAATGCAGCTGCCAGGCGCAAAGCCACATCTGCACTAACGCTACGACGCATCAATACGATGTCGTTTACTGTCGGGGCAGACACGTGCAAAGCCCTCGCGAGCGCAGCGGCCGTAAGGCCAAGCGGTTCCAGATACTCTTCCTTGAGAATTTCTCCAGGGTGTACGGGCCTCATGCCATTCTTAAACATGACTCACCTCAGTGATAATCTACGATTTCTACATTTTCGGGGCCGTTGGCGCCCCAGATAAAACAGATCCGGTACTGACCGTTAATCCGGATGCTGTGTTGGCCTTCCCTGTCGCCATGCAACTGCTCCAGCCGGTTTCCAGGTGGGGAGCGTAGGTCGTTGAGATCGACCGCCGCATCGAGCATGCTCAGCTTTCGTTCCGCCACTGAAAGGATGGCGGCCCAGCGCCGGGTTTTGCCGGTTTCAAAAAGAGTTTGGGTGTCGGCGCATCTGAAGCTTCTGATCATAGCTTAATGCTTAACGTTATTCGTTAAGGTGAGTCTACATCGTTTGCAGGGATACTCAACGGGTTGTTGAATACTTTTTGTCGTGGCTGCGAGCTGGCTCGAGAGTCGTTCGGTTCCGTAGGGTCAGTCAATAGGCCCGTCGGCGAAGATGGTCCAAAGTAGACTGAGGAACGCGAGCGGACGCCGTCTGGCAATACTCGATCTGGTATCGCCATTCAATACTGCGAATCTTCGAACCACTGAGCTGAGCCGTGTACCAGGGACACTCACCTGCAGCATCATTTCCCATCTTGTTGCATCAGGGCTTTGCGTAACTTCCCTGGCGACAGGCCAAACATGCTCTGAAAGTGTCGAATAAAATGTGGCGCATCCGCGAAGCCACATTCAAAGGCGATCTCGCCGATCTGGCGATCGGAACTCACGAGCAGCCATCTGCCGAACCTGAGTCGGACCTGGCGGTAGAACTGGGCCGGGCTGTTGTTGGTTTCAGCGACGAACAGGCGTTCCAATTGCCGCTTGCTGGTGCCGACCAGATGCGCAATGGCCTCGATATCCAGGGGTTGGGCCATGTGTTTTTCCATCAACATCACGGCTTCGTGCAGCCGACGGTTGGAGGAGCTGGCGTAGCCGAGCGCCTTGCGTCGGTCGACGAAACTGTTGGACGTGTTCTTCGCTACCGTCATCTGATGCACGACTTTGCCCGCACGATCCGGTCCGCAATGCATGCCGATCAGGTGAAGGGCCAATTCGATCACTGACACGCCGCCCGCGCAGGTGATCCGGTCCTGGTCGATCAGAAAGTCTCTGTTGATGACAAAGCGCAACGAGGGAAACAGCCGCTTCCAGTCGTCGCCATGGTAGGCGTGGACACACGCCGTTCGCCCCGCCATCAGGCCATGTCGCGCGAGCACGAAGCTGCCGGTGCACAGGCCGATCAACGGCACCTGTGCCGCCGCGGCCTGGTGGAGGAACGCGGGATAGGTTTTCGGCACCGCCTCGATGGAATCGAGCAATCCACCAATCACCACGATGTAGTCGAAACGCGTCGGATCAGCGAGTTCGCTGTCGATCGGCACGTCCAGTCCGCTACTGGAAATGACCCTTTGCCCGGGCGTGCCGAGTACTTTCCATTGGCAGCGAATGGGGCGGCTTTGATCGCCCGTATCGGCGGCGTGCCGCAACGCATCGGTCAGGCCTGACAGTGACAGCAAGGGGAAGCGGGGCCATAACATGATGCCAATAGACAGCTCGGCGGTGCCGCGGCGGATGGGTGGGTGACGCGCCTGCCCATGATCGAGCCCGTCCACGAGGCTTTCCTGGGGCGTCCCGTTCTCTACATCGCCAGAATGTCGCAAATATTCAATCATTCGTGCAAAGCATCCAACAAGTTATAGCGCCGGTCCCACTACGATGGGGCCATGCGAAACGTTCTGCTGCCACAATAAAAACTATCGAGGAGCATCCGATGAAGACGTCCAAGGTTCAGCGTTTTTCCGGTATTTGTGCCGGTTTTCTGGTGTGCGTTCTGGCTGCGGCACCGGTGTTCGCATTGGAGACAGTAGAGCCGGGAAGCCTGACCATCGCCTTCAGTGGTGATATGCCAGGAACAGGGTATCAAGATAGTCGGATGGTCGGCTATGACGGTGAAATCCTTCAACAAATTTCCGAAAAGCTGGGGCTCAAGGTCAAGCCGGCATTGATGGAGTGGTCAGGGACGATTGCGTCGGTGCAGTCCAAGCGGGTGGATGTCATGGCAGGCACCATGGGCTGGACCGAGCAACGCTCGAAAATCATGGCCTTGAGCGATCCTATCCACTACTTCAAGAACGGCATCACCCAGACAGACAAGACCAATTGGAACAGCCTCAAGGATTTGCAAGGCAAGAAAGTCGGCACCATCACCGGCTTTTCGTTCATCCCTGAGATGCGCAAGATCGAGGGCCTGCAAGTCGCCCTGTACGACACGTCCGATGCGGCCGTTCGCGATCTGCTCGCCGGACGTATCGATGCGGTGATCGGCGATCCACCGGTCATGCAATACGCCATTTCCCGCAATGAGCAATGGCACCTGCATTTCAACGCCTTCATCGACAACGATCCTAATTTCCCACTGCTGACGGGCTTGGGTCAGGTGGTGTTCGGCTTCAACAAGGCCAGCCCGGAACTGGTGACGGCGGTCAACGCACAGATCCAGACGCTCTGGAAAAACTGTGAGATGCGCAAGATCGGCGCTCGCTACGGCCTGACCCAGGATGTCTGGTTCATGCCCGAAGGCAAGGACCTGCGGCTCGGCGTCGATCGCCCTGCAGGCTGGACGTTACCTGGCTGCAAATAAGTGTGTGAGGCGATGGGGAGGACTCCGGCGGATGCACCGATTCATCGCCACGCCTACAACAAAAAGAGGTTAGCCGAAATGTCGAACCCGTCTGACACCGCGTTGCTACGCGTGCACGAATTACACAAGAACTACGGCGATCTGGAAGTGCTCAAGGGCATCAGCCTGGAGTTGAAGCCCGGTGAAACCTTGTCGCTGATCGGCCCGAGCGGATCTGGAAAGTCCACCTGCCTGCGCTGCATCAATTACCTGGAAAAACCTACCAGTGGCGAGATCTGGCTGGGGGACGAGTTGATCGGGCAGGTCAAGGACGGCAGGCGTTTGCGTCTGATGAGTGACCGGGAGATGGCCCCGCAGCGCCGTGAGATCGCCATGGTGTTCCAGTTGTTCTACCTCTGGCCGCACTTGAGCGTGCGCGATAACGTCGCGCTCGGTCCTATCAAGGCCCAAGGCATGCCGCGCAAGCAGGCGTATGAGTTGGCCGACGCGATGTTGGAAAAAGTCCATCTGCGGCACAAGGCCGAGTCTTATCCCGAGCAATTGTCGGGTGGTCAGCAACAGCGGGTCGCCATCGCCCGGGCTTTGGCTCAGCAACCGAAAGTGATTCTGTTCGACGAACCAACCTCGGCGCTGGATCCCGAGTTGGTGGGTGAAGTGTTGGCAGTGATTCGCGAGCTGGCGGAAGAGGGCCGCAGCATGATCATGGTCACCCACGAGGTGCGGTTTGCCCGCGATGTGGCGGATCGGGTGATCTTCATGGACGGCGGGCGCATTGTCGAACAGGGGCCGTCGGCGCAAGTCATCGACAGCCCTCGTCACGAACGTACCCGCAGCTTTCTTGGGCGTATGGCTGTGGAGAGCGCTTGATGGCGAATCTGGAGGCTTTTCTCGGGCTGTTGCCCTTGCTGTTGAAAGGCGCAGTGAGTGCGCTGGAAATTGCCCTCTGCACCTTGGCGCTGGCCAGCGTCGGAGGCCTGGTGCTGGCGGTTTTACTGACGTTCAGCCGATCGCGACTGGTACATGGCGCCATTGCCTGTTTCATCGAGTGGATGCGCAATGTGCCCGCGCTGGCACACCTGTTTCTGATCTACTTTGGGCTGTCCTACCTGGGCATCAATTTGCCCGCGTGGCTGGCGGCCATCGTCGGTTTGAGCCTGGTAGGCAGCGCAGTGCTGGCCGATACTTTCCGCGCCGGCTTGCAATCGCTGCATGTCGGCCAGCATGAGGCCGGGCAGGCCATCGGCCTGAACCGTATGCAGATTCTGCGCTACATCCTCTTGCCCCAGGCCCTGCGCGTTGCGTTGCCGACTTATGCCAACTATGTCACGCAACTGATCAAGGATACGTCCATCGCCTCGGCCATTGCCGTGCCGGAAATCATGTTCCTTGCCCGCAATCTGGTGACCTCCACGTTCCAGACCTCGCTGATTTATCTGGCGGTGATGTGCATCTATGCAGCGATGATCCTGCCAATCGGCGCGGGATTCATCCGACTTGAACGTCATCTGGGGGCGGCGCGATGATCGGTTTTTTCCAGCAATACCCGGAGTACTGGAGCGACTGGGTCGCTCGCCTGCTGCTCGGCGCACGGGTCAGCGCCGAGTTGTCCCTGACAGGCTTCGCCCTGGCGGCGCTGTTGGGCGCGTTACTGGCCTGGGCGATGAAGAGTCCCAGCGCATTGCTCAAGCGCCTGGCCGTGTTTTTCATCCAGGGGATGCGTGCGGTGCCGCTTCTGGCGTTGCTGCTGGCGCTGTACTTCACCTTGCCCAGCTTCGGGCTGACGTTGTCCGGTTACTGGGCCGGAGCCATCGGTTTGGGGTTGCAGGGCAGCGCCTACGTCGCGGAGATCCTGCGCGGAGGGTTGGACTCCTTGCATCGAGGCCAGCGTGAGGCGGCCATAGCCACCGGCCTGACGCCATTGCAAGCCTTCACCGCCGTGATCTTTCCGCAAGCCATTCGCGGCATGTTGCCGCCGTTGCTCAATGCCTACGTGTCGATTCTGAAGGACAGCTCCCTGTGCGCCCTGATCGCCACCGATGAGTTGATGCTGGCGGCCAGGGCCATCGCCTCCGAGTCCTTTTTGCCGATGCATATTTTCCTGCTGGTGGGGCTGTTCTATTTCGTCATCGCTTTCCCTCTTTCTCTGTTGTCGCGAGCGCTGGAAGTACGATTTTCTCGCGGACGCAAAACCATTCGAGGTTGAACACATGAGCATCATGGATCGAACCGCTTCCCACAGCATTGGCCAATTGGGGCAAGCACTGGAGTCCGGAACACTCACGAGCGAGTCCCTGGTCTGCGCGCAACTGGAGCGGATCGAGTGCTTCAACGGGCAACTCAATGCTTATGTCGAGGCCTACCCTCAACGCGCGCTCGGTGCCGCCATCGCTGCCGATCGGCAGCGAGCCGCAGGTGTCAACCTGGGTCCGTTGCATGGCATTCCGATCGCGATCAAGGATCTGTTCGAAATCGACGGCAAGGCCATAACCGGTGGTTCGTTGGCGCAGATGCCGCGTATCTCGCGGCTTACCGCCACGGCGGTCCAGCGCCTGGAGCGCGCCGGTGCGATCATTATGGGCAAGACCCACACCGTCGAATTCGCTTTCGGCGGGTGGGGCACGAATGCAGTGATGGGCACGCCGTGGAACCCATGGGACCGCGAAGTGCATCGTGCTCCAGGTGGTTCCAGCAGTGGTTCAGCGGTGGCTGTGGCTGGAGGGTTGGCAAGCGCGGCATTGGGCACCGACACCGGTGGCTCGGTGCGGATTCCTGCGGGCATGTGTGGTCTGGTTGGGTTGAAAACCACGCGTGGGTTGGTCAGCCGCCACGGTTTGATCGAATTGTGCCCATCGCTGGATTCGGTGGGGCCGATTACGCACACCGTCGAAGACGCTGCGTGGATGCTTGATGCGCTGCTGGGGCCGGACCCGCTGGACCCGGTCTCGGCCAGATCGCCAGTCTTCAGCGCCGCGGCAGGCTTGAGTCTTCCGGTGGCCGGTCTGCGCATCTGGGTGCTGCCACAGGCCGAACGCGTACACATCGCGCCTGGCGTATTGGCCGCCTATGACCGGGGGCTGGAGCAATTGGCCGCACTGGGCATGCACCTGGTCGAACAGCCGCTACCGACTTCGCTGGAGCAATGCATGCGCGTCGCCGGTGGCCTCATGAGCGCCGAAGGCTACGCCAGCCTTGGCAGTTTGTTCGAGCGCGATGATCTGCGCTTCGATCCTCATGTGCAGCGTCGGGTGCTGAGCGGACGCGCCGTCGACGCGGCGGCCTATATCAATTTGCACAACCAGCGACGTGTTGCTCGCCGAGCCATGGACGAGGCCATGTCCAATGTCGATGCCTGTGCGTTTCCGACCAACGCCATTGGCAGTGTGCCGTTGAGTCAGGTCGATGAGTACGGGACACCGTTGGCCCTGCTCGGCCGTTTCGCCAACCTGCTCAATCTCTGTTCAGTGGCGCTGCCGGTGGGCTTCGACGAGCAACACATGCCGGTCTCGATGCAGATCGTCGGTCGCGCTTTCGCCGAACCATTGGTCCTGCGGATCGCCCACGCCTATCAGCAAGTCAGTGATTGGCACCAACAGCGGCCTGTGGGTTGGGACCTGCCGGACAGGGTGGTGGCGTAATCCGGTTGAGCGGCAGCACAGTCCCTTAACTTTCTCATTTCATGGATTAAACCCGATGGCAACGATTCAACGTTTTCAGAGCAGCGCGCGGATGTCCGGCGTGGTCAGTCACGGCGATCTGCTTTACCTCTCCGGCCAGGTGCCCACTGACCTACAGTCTGGCATCGAAGAGCAGACGCAGCAGGTGCTGGCCAAGATCGAAGCCTTGTTGGCGTTGGCGGGCAGTGACAAGGGGCAGCTTTTGAGCGCACAGATCTGGCTCAAAGACATTGACCGTGATTTCGCTCCGATGAATTCGGTGTGGGACGCCTGGCTGCCAACCGACAGCGCTCCGGCACGGGCCACTGTTCAGGCACGTCTGGCGCGGCCTGAGGTGCTGGTCGAGATCATGGTTATAGCAGTGAAACCTGCTTCTGGTGTTTGAGAGGACAGGGCCGACTCTTTCTGTCAGGCCTCAAAGGGGGATTTGGGTGGTCGACAAGACCTGGCGCAACCCCATGAACGAGCGAATCTGGCGAACCCCGGGCAGGTAAAGCAATTGCTCCGCGTGGAGCCGGTTGAAGCTGTTGCTGTCCTTGGTTCGTATCAACATGAAGTAGTCGAATTCCCCTGTCACCACATGGCATTCCATGCAGCCGGACACCTTTTGCGCCGCGGCTTCGAAGGCTGCGAAGGATTCCGGCGTCGAGCGGTCCAGCACCACGCCGATCAACACCACCATTCCTGCATCGAGCGCCTGATTGTCCAGCAACGCGACAATGTCCTTGATCAGGCCTGCCTGCTTGAGGCGTTCGACGCGTCGCAGGCAGGCCGGCGCGCTCAGTTTCACCTTCTCGGCGAGCGCCACATTGGAGATAGAGGCGTCTCGCTGCAGGGTCTTGAGAATGGCGCGGTCGGTCCGGTCCAGCGGGTGCGGCTCTGCGCCTGGAGTGCCGGATTTCCTGTGGCTGTTTATTGCGTTCATGTTGACTTCTGCACAATAAAAATATGTTCAAATTATTAATCGATGATTTATGTTTCTTTAATTGACTGAAACTTGCAACACATATTTTTGACTTTGTTCTTAATATTGAACTCATCGAAGCCCCTCTGAAAGAACCTGGAACGCAGCTTTTTTTTGCCTTTCGGTCTGGCGCTTGGATATCCATAAACAAGGAGCAGAGTCATGAACCTGAATCGTTTCAAACGTTATCCGCTGACCTTCGGTCCTTCTCCTATCACGCCCTTGAAACGTCTCAGCGAGCACCTGGGTGGCAAGGTCGAGTTGTATGCCAAACGTGAAGACTGCAACAGTGGCCTGGCCTTCGGCGGCAACAAGACGCGCAAGCTCGAATACCTGGTTCCCGAGGCTCTTGAACAGGGCTGCGACACCCTGGTGTCCATCGGTGGGATCCAGTCGAACCAGACCCGCCAGGTCGCCGCCGTCGCCGCACACCTGGGCATGAAGTGTGTGCTGGTCCAGGAAAACTGGGTGAACTACTCCGATGCGGTGTATGACCGCGTAGGCAATATCGAGATGTCTCGCATCATGGGCGCGGACGTACGACTGGACGCCGCCGGGTTCGACATCGGCATCCGACCCAGTTGGGAGAAGGCCATGAACGATGTGCTGGAGCGCGGTGGCAAGCCGTTCCCAATACCGGCGGGTTGTTCCGAACATCCCTACGGCGGCCTCGGGTTCGTCGGCTTTGCCGAGGAAGTACGGGAGCAGGAAAAACAACTGGGGTTCAAGTTCGACTACATCGTGGTCTGCTCCGTGACCGGCAGTACCCAGGCCGGCATGGTCGTCGGTTTCGCTGCGGACGGCCGTTCGAAGAACGTTATCGGCATTGATGCCTCGGCCAAGCCAGAGCAAACCAAGGCGCAGATCCTGCGCATCGCCCGGCACACCGCCGAGCTGGTGGAACTGGGTCGTGAGATCACCGAAGACGACGTGGTGCTCGATACACGCTTCGCTTACCCGGAATATGGTTTGCCCAACGAAGGTACGCTGGAAGCCATTCGTCTGTGCGGCAGCCTTGAAGGTGTGTTGACCGACCCCGTGTATGAAGGCAAATCCATGCACGGGATGATAGAAATGGTCCGCCGTGGCGAGTTCCCCGAAGGCTCGAAAGTACTTTACGCACACCTGGGCGGGGCACCTGCGCTGAACGCCTACAGTTTCCTGTTCCGCAATGGCTGATCAGCGCCAATAACCTGTAGCAGCAAGCTTGCTCATGAAGCGGTGGGGTAGTCGGCCATCGATGTTGAATGTCACGGCCCCATCGCCGCCCGGAGCAAGCGGCTCCTACCAAGCCGCCGGAGTACCGCCATGCATGCGATATCGCAATCCGCAGTCTGGATCAAGGAACCTTCGGCCGATGCCGGAGTGGTCATCGTTACCAGCGCTGCGTTGCCCAAATACATGATCGACAAGCTGCACGTAGCGATAGATGACTGGGACCAGGTGGCTTATCTGGCCGTCCAGCAATCCGAGGCGTTGATGGTCGACTGGTTGCGGGGTGGGTCTGGCCCTGAGCAATTGGCTGAGGCGGACGCGTGTTATGCCAGCCAACTGTTGCGTGCTGTCTCCCACGGCAGTTTCTTACTGGATGTCGAAGTCGGCACGGTTCCCGGCTTGACCTGGCTGGGGTCCGTGCACGGTCACCCGTTGCGCGTCGTCGAACTGGGAGCGATAGCCACTTCCACTGCTGCGATGGATCAACAGGTAGAGCAAGTGCTTTCGGCGACCCGCAGTCTGGCGAAAAGCGTGCTGCAGGCGCACGGCGTCATTTAGCCGGTGTCCGCGCCGATTCGCCTGTTGAATCAACCGCTCCAGACAACAAAGGCGACGCCTATGCGCCAAGCTGCCGACTGTCGTACCAACGCCCCGAAGTGGATGCGCGAGCCTTCAAACTGCACACGTATCGTGGTCATCGCGTGCGGGCTTGATAGCGACCATATTGATTTGATCCATCAGGGGTTCAGCTGTTTTGACAATGTGGCACTGATTCATGTCGATGCTGTGGCCCCGGTACTTGGCCCGCTCGCTGAAGTGCGAGTGGCCAAGGGGGACTATTGTTTTGTCGTGCTCGGTGAACTGGATGAGCGTTTATTGCACGACCTTTCCATCAGTCCGCCCTGCATCTACCCGATTGCTTCGGACGGGGCGGCCGAACGTTCGGTCATTGCTGCGGTAGAACAGGTGAAAAGCCTCGCCCGAGTGAACCGTTCGCACCACCTTGAAGTGTTACCCGACACCTGCAGGAGTTGCTCATGAGTCGGTCCGATATCCAGACCCAATTGCCGGGCCAGATAGCTGAAGATGCACAGGAAATGGCCGAGTGGCAGGAGGCGTTGCTGTCCGTCATCGCCCACGACGGCACGGCCCGGGCAAAACAGATCCTCGACATGCTGGTGACCGTGGCCAGCACCTCCAGGATCGGTTGGCGGCCCAGCCATGGCACGCCTTATATCAATACGATCAGCGTCGAGCAGCAGCCGCTGTTTCCGGGCGACCTGGCGCTGGAAGAGCGACTGGCTTCGATCATGCGCTGGAACGCGCTGGTCATGGTAGCCAGGGCCAACCAGGCCTATGGGGAACTGGGTGGCCACATCGCCAGTTATGCCAGCGCTGCGGATTTGTTCGAGGTGGGCTTCAACCACTTCTTCAAGGCGCGCACCGACACCCGTGGCGCCGACCTGGTGTTCTATCAACCGCACTCGGCGCCGGGCGTCTATGCACGAGCCTTTCTGGAAGGGCGCCTCGAGGAACAGGACCTGCAACATTATCGGCAAGAGATCAGCGCACGTGCCAATGGCGCCCGGGGTCTGTCGAGCTACCCGCACCCGTGGTTGATGCCGGACTTCTGGCAGTTCCCGACCGGCTCGATGGGCATTGGTCCGATCAGCTCGATCTACCAGGCGCGGTTCATGCGTTACCTGCACCACCGTGGTTTGCAGGACACCACCGGGCGCACGGTGTGGGGGGTATTCGGCGACGGTGAAATGGATGAGCCGGAAAGCATGTCGGCACTGACCCTGGCGGCGCGTGAAGGACTGGATAATCTGGTCTGGGTGGTCAACTGCAACCTCCAGCGCCTGGACGGTCCGGTGCGTGGCAACGGTCGCATCATCGATGAGCTGGAGGCGCTGTTCGGCGGGGCCGGCTGGAACGTCATCAAACTGGTCTGGGGCTCCGACTGGGACGGATTGTTCGCCCGGGATAAAGACGGCGCGCTGGTCCGTGCATTGTCGGCCACGGTCGACGGCCAGTTCCAGACGTTCGCGGCCAAGGATGGGCGCTTCAACCGCGAGCATTTCTTCGGCCAGGACGAAGCCCTGGCGCATTTGGCCCAAGGCTTGACCGATGAACAGATCGATCGCCTCAAACGGGGTGGTCATGACCTGGTGAAAATCTTTGCTGCGTATCAAAGCGCAGTGCTCGAGGGCAAGAAACCTACGGTGATCCTGGCCCAGACCAAGAAGGGCTTTGGCATGGGCGATGCCGGGCAGGGCAAGATGACCGTGCACCAGCAGAAGAAACTCGACAAGGACGCCTTGATTGCTTTCCGTAACCGCTTCAATTTGCCGTTGACCGATGAGCAGGCCGCCTCGCTGAGCTTCTTCAAACCCAGCGACGACAGTGCCGAAATGCGTTACCTGCATGCACGTCGCCGGGCATTGGGCGGGTACATGCCGTCGCGGCCCACCACTTCGGCGTCGTTGGCTGTGCCTGACCTCAACAGCTACGCCGGGTTTGCCCTCACCGCCGAAGGCAAGGAAATGTCCACCACCATGGCCTTCGTGCGCATGCTCAGCGGTTTGCTGCGGGACAAGCAGCTGGGGCCGCGAATCGTACCGATCGTGGCGGATGAAGCGCGCACCTTCGGCATGGCCAGCCTGTTCAAGCAGATCGGCATCTACTCCAGCGTGGGGCAGCGTTATGAGCCGGAGGACATTGGTTCGATCCTGAGTTATCGAGAAGCCCTGGACGGGCAGATTCTCGAAGAGGGCATCAGCGAGGCCGGCGCCATCAGTTCCTGGGTGGCTGCCGCGACCAGCTACTCGGTGCATGGCCTGCCGATGTTGCCGTTCTACATCTACTACTCGATGTTCGGCTTCCAGCGCATCGGCGACCTGATCTGGGCCGCGGCCGATCAGCGTGCTCGCGGGTTCCTGCTCGGCGCCACGGCGGGGCGTACCACGCTGGGCGGCGAAGGTTTGCAACACCAGGACGGCAACAGCCATTTGATGGCGTCGATGGTGCCCAACTGCCGTGCTTACGACCCGGCGTTCGCCAGTGAGTTTGCGGTGATTCTGGATCACGGCATGCGCCAGATGCTGGAGCGCCAGGTCGACGAGTTTTACTACGTCACGTTGATGAACGAGAACTACCCGCAGCCGAGTCTTGCCGAAGGTGTCGAGCAGGCGATCATCAAGGGCATGTACCGGTTCGCCCGGCATGAAGGCAAGGAGGCACTCGGCAGCATCCGGCTGTTGGGCTCCGGCGCGATCCTGCTCGAGGTGATCGCGGCGGCCGAGTTGTTGGCCCGCGATTGGAACATCGGCAGCGAAGTCTGGAGCGTCACCAGCTTCACCGAACTGGCTCGTGATGCACGGGAAGTGGAGCGCTGGAATCGCCTGCATCCCGGACAACCTGCGAAATGCAGTCATGTGCAAGAGTGCCTCGACGACTCGGCGCCGATCATTGCCTGTACCGATTACGTGCGTGCCTTGCCCCAGTTGATCGCCAGTTACCTCGACGCCCGTTACACCGTGCTCGGCACCGACGGGTTTGGCCGCAGCGATACCCGCAACCAGCTGCGCAGGTTCTTCGAAGTGGACCGCCACCAGATTGTCTTGAGTGCGCTGACCTCACTGGTGCATGAGGGTCGTCTGGACGCCAGTGTCTGTGCCGAGGCCATTGAACGGTACGCTATTGACGTTGACGCCGTAGTCCCTTGGGAGGCTTGAAACCGGGCAATGACTTCAACGGCTCTCGCCGACAGCCAGAATGGTCGCCACCAGGGCCTGGGCACGGGGCACCAGCGTGTCCAGTTCCAGATATTCACGATCGGTATGGACCTTGCCACCCACCGGCCCGAGGCCGCACAGGGTGGGAATGCCCAGGCTGGCGGTGAATCCGGAGTCGGCGCAACCGCCGGTGAACTCGCCTTCGACGCTGAAACCCAGCGCCAGCGCTTGTTGTTGGTAGATGCGCAGCAGCCGTTCGCTGTGATGGGCTTCCATCGGTAGAAAGGTCGTCGCTTCCTTGAGGATGGCGCTGGTGCCGATCAGTTCTTCTTCTGCAACGATGGCCAGGATTGCGCTAAGGATCTGGTCCCAGTGCTTGAGTTCGATGAAGCGTACGTCCAGCCGCGCGCAGGCGCTGGGCGCGACGGTGTTGCTGGACGTGCCACCGGATATCAGGCCAACGTTAGTGGTGATGCCTGCCGGATAGTCGGTCAAGGCATGGAGCTTGACGATCTTGCGTGCCAGGGCCTCGATGGCGCTGGCGCCGTCGGCATGGTTGACCCCGGCATGCGCCGCGCGGCCGCTGACTTCGATGATCAGCGTGGCACCGCCTTTGCGTGCGCTGACCACGTTGCCGCTGGCCCGGCCGGGTTCGGTATTGAGCACGGCACGCGCGCCACGGGCGGCTTTTTCGATATGAGTTCTGGCGCTGCCGGAACCGATTTCTTCGTCACCGGTGTACAGAACCTGTACCGGATAGGGCAACTGACCGGCGCGTTTGAGAGCCTTGAGGGCGAAGCAATTGAGCACCAGGCCGCCTTTCATGTCGGCGACGCCGGGGCCATAGGCGAGGTCGGCGTCGCGGCTGTAGCCGCGAGTCGTGGCGGTGCCTTTGGGAAACACCGTGTCGCGATGGCCGAGCAACAGCACCGGCTTTCCTGAGGCGCCCGGCACTTCGGCGAGCATCACGTCGCCAAAACCATCGACCGGCATGCGCTGGAGCAGGATGCCGTCGGCTTCCAGTTCAGCCGCGAGCAGCGCGCCCACAGCGTCGACGCCGGCCTTGTCATAGCTGTTGGAGTCGGTGTCGACGATACGCTGCAGCAGCGCTTCCATGGCTTGGCGCTGGTCGGCGAGCCAGTCCAGCGCCTGTTGTGGACTGGTATTCATTGCGCCTGCTCCCGTAACTGATGTTCCTGGGTCAGGCGTGCCGCGTCGTTGCCCAGGTCCCAGAATAGCCCTGCCATGATTTGCAGGCTTTCCTTGACCACCGGTGCCAGCAAGTGCTCGTTCGGCGCATGTTGTGAGCAGGCCGGGTACGAGTGCGGCACCCACAGGGTGGGCAGGCCGAGCACATCCGCGAACACATCGTTGGGCAGCGAGCCACCGAGGTTTGGCAGCAGCGCAGGTTTTTTGCCGGTGGTCTGGGCCAAGGAGCTGAGTGCCCAACTGACCCACGGGCTTTGTGGATCCAGCCGAGTGGCATGCATCACATCGATGCGGCTTTGCCTGACCTCGACATTGCTGAAGCCGTGAGCATCCAGGTGGGCACGAACAGCCGGGATAAAGGTCGTGTAGTCGCTGTTCACCACGAAGCGGATATGGCAGTGGGCATTGGCTTTACCCGGGATTGCATGCACGGGGGCGTCCGGGTTGCCGGTCTTGAAGGCAATGACGTCGAGGGTGTTCCAGCCGAACACTTTTTCGCTAAGCGAGAGCTGCGGGTTACCCCAGTTGGCGTCGATTTCCGGATCGCCCGGCCCGCCACCCACGTCAATATCCGCCAGTGCCTGGCGAACCGGCTCCGGCAGTGTCTCGGGCTGCAGGCCTGCCACTTTCACCCGACCGTGTTCATCGACCATGCTCGCGATGGCATTGGCCAGGATGATGCCAGGGTTAGCCAGCAACCCGCCCCAGTTGCCAGAGTGATGGGCGCCCTCGCGCAAATTGACCACCAACTCGAAGTTGAACACCCCACGTGAGCCCAGAAAAATCGTCGGTCGTGATGCCGCCAGGCGCGGGCCGTCCGAGGCGATGAAAATATCCGCCGCGAGCTCTTTGCTGTGCGCGGCACAGAACGCGTTCAAGCCCGGCGAGCCTTCTTCTTCGCCCATTTCCAGCAGCAGCTTGACGTTGAAACCCAGCTTGCCGTCGCGAGCCTTGAGCGTTTGTTCGAGCGCGGTCAGGTTGATCAGGTGCTGGCCTTTGTTATCCGCCGTGCCGCGGCCGTACCAGCGATCGCCTTCGACCGTGACTTGCCACGGCGACAGGCCTTCACGCCATTGCGCCTCATAGCCGCGCACCACATCACCGTGGCCGTAGCTGAGCACGGTCGGCAGCTCTGGGTGCTCAATGCGTGTGGCGATCATGAAAGGGCCGCGCTCTGCCACCGGGTTGTCATAGATTTTGACGCTGAAGCCCATCGCCTCGACGTGGGGGGTGATGAAGTCATTGAGGTAGCGATACAACTCGGGCTGGCTGTCCGCTGCCTGGCTTTCGGTGGGCAAGGCGACGCTGCGTTCGAGCAGATTGAAAAATGCGCCGTTGTTAAATTGCTCTGTGGTGTTGCTGATGGCCAGTGAACGACTCATGAGTGGACAAGCTCCAGTGTTTGGGCAGGATTGTCGTGAAGGTGGCAACGCACGTTGCCCCCGATAATCGAATCATTGGCCGGGTAGGCCGTTTTGCAGGGTGCGAAGCAGCTCGGGCAGCGTGGATGGAAGGCGCAACCGGACGGCGGTGACATCGGATTGGGGAAAGTGCCGTGCAGGCCGATTTCGGGAATGCCCAGGCGCGGATCGGGCGTGAGCACCGAATCCAGCAAGGCGCGGGTATAAGGGTGGCCGGGTTTGGCGAACAACGATTCGCGAGTGCGCTCTTCGACGATGCGCCCCAGGTACATCACCGCGACTCGGTCGGCGAGGTGTTCGATGACCGCGAGGTTGTGGCTGATCAGCAGGTAGGTCAGGCCGAATTCGCGCTTGAGGTCTTGCAGCAAGTTGAGAATCTGCGCCTGCACCGACACATCCAGTGCTGATGTGGGCTCGTCGCAAATCAACACATCGGGGCGCATGATCAGCGCCCGTGCGATCGCGACCCGCTGGCGTTGTCCGCCGGACAACTGGCTCGGGTAGCTGTCGATCACCCGCTTGGGCAGGCCGACCACATCGAGCATCTCTTCGGTCTTCTTGCGTCGCTCGGCAGGGTTGCCGATGTCATGCACGATCAGCGGTAGGGTAATGATTTCGCGCAGGGTCTTGCGCGGGTTCAGCGAGGAATACGGGTCCTGGAATATCGGCTGAATGTGCCGGGACATTTCCTTGCGATCAGTCGCCGCCAGATGTTTGCCATTGACCAGCACATCGCCGCTGGTAGGCGGCAACAGGCCGAGCAGGAGTTTTGCCAGGGTACTTTTTCCGCAACCGGACTCACCTACCAGACCGAGGGTCTCGCCACGCATCAGGCGCAGGGAAACGCCATCCACGGCCTTCAGGGTGGCGGCGGGTTTGAAAAAGCCCTTGTTGATCCGAAACTCGCGACGGATGTCACACAGCTCCAAAGCGATGTCTTTTTTCATGACCATGCACTCTTCTGATGGCGAATCGGTGCTGGGTCCGGAGCGGCGAACAGGCAGCGCGCCATGTGTCCGTTCTGCTCGACTTCGGGGATGTCTTGCGCGCAGGCCGGTATCGCCTGAGCGCAACGATTGCGGAACGCGCAACCTTGCTGTTCGCCAACCAGGCTTGGCACCAGGCCTGGAATCGAACCCAGCGCCTCCCCCGGTTTGGTCCGGCCAGGGATAGGAATACTGGCCAGCAGACCGCGGGTGTACGGGTGCTGCGGGTTCTCGAACAGTTGCAGGGCAGGGGCCGTCTCGACGATTTCCCCGGCATACATCACGGCGACCCGATCGGCGATCCGTGCCACCAGCCCGAGGTCGTGGGTGATGAAGATCACCGCCAGGCCGAGTTCTTTCTGGATGTCGCGGATCAAACGCAGGATCTGCGCCTGGATGGTCACGTCCAATGCAGTGGTTGGCTCATCGGCGATGATTAGGTCCGGTTCGCACATCAACGCCATGGCAATGATCACCCGCTGGCGCAAACCGCCCGAAAGCTGATGCGGATACTGACGCAAGCGCTCGGTGGCATTGCTGATACCGACTTTCTCCAGCATCTGCGCGGCGCGAGCCAGGGCATCCTTGCGGGACACCTTGCGATGCTGAATCAGAACTTCGCTGAGCTGATCGCCAATGCTGTAGGCCGGGTTCAACGAGGTCATCGGTTCCTGGAAGATCATCGCCAGGCGGTTGCCGCGCAGGTCGCACATGCGCCGCTCGCTCTGGCCCAGCATGTCGATTCCGTCCAGGGTCAGCCGGGACGCAGTGCGTTTGGCCTTGCGTGGCAACAGGTCCATCAGCGCCAGCGAGGTCAAGGATTTGCCGCAGCCGGACTCACCGACGATGCACAACATTTCACCGCGCTCGACTTCAAAGTTCAGACCGCGCACTGCATGCAGCATGTCATCCGGTGTCGGGCTGTTGCCCATGGGGATATCCACGCGCAGGTTTTCTACATGGAGTAGTGCCATGTTCGGTACCCTCTTTCAGTTACGGCCGTCGGGCAGAATCAGATCGCGCAGGCCATCGCCGACCAGGTTGATGCCCAGCACCAGAATCATCAGGGCGACACCGGGAATGGCGATGACCCACGGGGAAAAGAACATGTAGGGTTTGCCTTCGGCGATCATCAAACCCCAGGACGGTGTCGGCGGCTGCACACCCACCCCGAGGAATGACAACGCCGACTCCAGGAGGATCGCGTGGGCCATTTCCAGCGTCGCGACGACGATCAGCGCGCCGACCAGGTTGGGCAGGATTTCGCTGACCAGAATGCGCAGGGTCGAGCAGCCAAGCGCCTGGGCCGAGGCTACATATTCAGCATCGCGAATCTGTTGCACCGAAGCCCTGACCACCACCGCGAAGCGATCCCATAACAGGCAGCCGAGCAGCACGATCACCACTTTCAACGAGCCGCCCATCAGCGAGGCCGAGGCCAGCGCGACCATCACGACCGGCATCGCCAGCCGAGTGGTGATCAGGTAGCTGATGAACGCATCGACCTTGCCGCCGTAGTAACCGGCCAACAGCCCCATGACGGTGCCGATAAAGCCGGAGATCAGCGCCGCCGCAATGCCGATGAACAGCGAGATACGTGCGCCGTAGAGCAGTCGTGACAGGTAGTCACGGCCCAGCTTGTCGGTTCCCAGGGGGTATTCCCAGGTGCCGTTGGCCATCCATGCCGGCGGTTTCATACGCAGCATCACGTCTTGCGCATAAGGGTCGTAAGGTGCCAGCCACGGCGCGAACAATGCACCGGTGAAGATGATCAGCAACAACACCGCGCCGATGGCGAAACCCCGATGACGAAAGCTCTTGCCAAGTACTCGGCTCAGGCTGCTCGGGGGTGGCAGGTAGTCATTGATCGCGAGGGGCGTGGGGATGCTCATGTAAACCTCCTAGCGCACGCGAATGCGCGGGTCGAGCAGTGCGTTGAGCACGTCGGCCAGCAAGGTGAGGATGATGTAGATCACCGCAATCAGCAGGACCACGGCCTGTACCACCGGAAAGTCATCACGGGCGATGGCGTCCCAGGCAAGCTGTCCGATGCCTTGCAGGGAGAACACGGTTTCGATCACGACCGAACCGCCGAGCATGAAGCCAAACTCCACCGCCGCCAGTGCGACGACCGGAATCAAGGCATTGCGCAGGGCATGCTTGAACAACACGCGGGCAGGGCGCAGGCCCTTGGCGCGGGCGGTGCGGATGTAATCGGAGCTGAGCACATCAAGCATGCCTGCGCGTGTCAGGCGCATGATTGCCGGCGTCGCGTAGTAGCCCAGGGCAATGGCCGGCATGACGAAGTGCAGCATGGTCGAGTTACCGGACACTGGCAGCCATTTGAGCGTCACCGCAAACACCACGATCAACATCAGCGCAAACCAGAAACTGGGCATTGCCTGACCCAGCACCGCAATGCTCAAGGCCAGTCGATCAACCCAGGTGTCGCGTTTGACCGCGGCCAGCACGCCCAGTGGAATTGCCACCAGCAAGGCGATACCCAGCGCCATGGCACCTAGCCCGAGGGTAATCGGCAA
The DNA here is from genome assembly GCF_018325805.1 of Pseudomonas sp. St290. Taxonomy (NCBI): domain Bacteria; kingdom Pseudomonadati; phylum Pseudomonadota; class Gammaproteobacteria; order Pseudomonadales; family Pseudomonadaceae; genus Pseudomonas; species Pseudomonas sp. St290. Next base: position 962,680 of record NZ_AP014703.1, read on the forward strand.
GCGGCTGGCGACGAGGTTGTAGACCGATTCCTGAAAGAAAAAAGAGTTGCCCAGGTCCAGCTGCAACAAATCTCCCAGCCAGTTGAAGTACTGGGTCGGTAGCGGTTTGTTCAAACCGTACTGCACGCGGATCTGTTCGATCTGTTCGCTGGTGGCTTCCGGTCCGCCAATGGCAGTGGCCAGGTCGCCGGACAGGTGCAAAAGCGAAAAGCTGATCACCGACACGGTAATGGCAACGCAAATAGCGATGCCCAGACGGCGTAGAAGGAATCCAAGCATGGCAAGTTTCCTCATATCCAATGGATAACAGGTGTGAGGACGTGTCCGTGGTGCGGCTTAATCCACACCACGGCACCTCTCGATCGATCCGCTCTGTTGCGGATTACTTCCAGCTGGACTGAACGAAACGCGGCAGCTCATCCGGGTACGACGTGAACGCGAGTTCGGAGGTGTAGGCGTAGTTCATCGAGTAGTTGAACAACGGCGCCCAGTACGCCTGTTCGCTGATGCGCTGCAGCGCCTTGCGGTAGTTGTCCTTGCGCAATTGCGGGTCGAGGGCGTTGTCAGCGGTCTGCAACCAGCTCTGGACTTGTGGGTCCTTGATGTTGTCGTCCGGATTACCCTTGAACCAGGTGCCGGCCGACGCCGAAGTGTCGAGGATCGAGAACGAGCCCCAGGCCTGAAACGACATGGGCACCTTGCCGCCACGTTGCTGATCGCGCAGTGCGGCGTACTTCAAGTAGCGCAGCTTGGCGTTGATGCCCACGGCACGTAGGTTGCCGATGATGGCTTCGACGTAATCACGGTCGCGATAAGCGAAGATTTCTGTCTCGAAGCCATTTGGGTAACCGGCTTCGGCGAGCAGCGCCTTGGCTTTGGCCGGGTCGTAGTCGTAGACCGTGGCCGCGGTGGTATCGCAGCCGAATTGGCCTGGATAACAGGCAACCTGCAAGGGTTTGGCTTCGCCACCCACCATTTGCGTGGCCAGTGCATTGCGGTTGATCGCATGGTTGATGGCCTGACGCACCTTGAGGTTCTTCATCGGCGAGTTTTCAGTGGAGGTGCCCCGGGCATCGAGAATCAGGAAGCCGATGCGCATGGTTTCGCCGCTGGTCACGGTCAGGTTCGGCATACCTCTAAGGTCGACGGCCTGATCCGAGGTCACACGCCAAGTCCAGTCGACACCGTCGGTCATCAACTCGGCCAGGCGGGTTTCTGCATCCGGAATCACCCGGAACTTGAGGTGGCCGATATGGGGCTTGCCTTGAGGGCTGTCCGGAAAGTAGTCCTTGTTGATCTCCATGGTCACGCCTTCGCCAGCTACCACCGACGTCGCTTTATACGGCCCGGTACCCACTGGCTTGCGGCTGAATTCGGCCAGGCCGACCTTCTCGAAGTACTGCTTGGGGAACATCGGGACGGCGTTGGACAGGTATTCCAGTGCCGGAGGGAAAGGCTTCTTCAAATACAGGCGGACACTGTAGTCACCGGTTTTTTCGGCGCTCTTGATCCAGTCTACGTTTTGCACGGTAACGACTTTCGCTTCGGGCGACACCACGTAGTTGAGGGTGAACACCACGTCGTCGGCGGTGAAGGCGTCGCCGTTGTGAAATTTGACGCCTTTGCGCAGCTCAAAATCGATGGTGGTGTCGTCGACCTGTTTCCAACTGCTGGCCAGCATGGGTTTGTATTCGCCATTGCTGGGGTCGCGGTAGATCAGGTTGTCCCAGATCAGCCGGCCGAGAATCACACCTTCGCGTAAATCGTTGTGATAGGGGCTGATGTTTTCAGGTTCGCTGTCGGAAGCGTAAACCAGGGTGTCGTTGGCTTTACCGGCATGTGCCGGAAAACTGCTGATGAGGCCCAACAGCGCAATGCTGCAGGCGAAACCTTTGATGCCCATGCCGTCGTCTCCGTTGGCGAGAGTGGTTGAATCAAAGGGCAGCGAATCGCAAATGCGTAAAGGAGGGGGTGAAGCTCAGGTCATGTTTTTGGTCTAGACACGAATGTAGGGAAAGGCTATCAATGCCACAAGAATAATATTTCGATACTTGCGTTGCCGAAAAGGCAATCCTTGGGGGCGCCGATGCAGTTGTATGGTGTGCAGTCCACGGCACTGCGTTATTTCCTGGAGGTAGCGCGATGCGGATCGATCAGCGAAGCCTCCGTGCGCTTGAATGTCGCCGCGTCAGCGGTGAGCCGACAAATCGCCAAGCTTGAGTTGGCCCTGGATGCCAGTTTGTTTGAGCGTCGGGCCCGAGGCATGGTCCTTAGCGAGGCGGGGGCGCGATTGGCGGCCTATGCGCGCAAGTCGCAGCTTGAGGCCGAGCAGGTGGTGCTGGAAATTACCGAACTGCATGGCTTGCAGCGGGGTCATGTGCACGTTGCCTGTTCGGAAGGATTTGCACTGGAATACATGCCCAGGAGCATCAGCGCGTTCAGGCGCGAGTATCAGGGCATTCATTTCACCTTGGAGGTCTGTGCACCTGCCGAAGCGACCGAGAAGGTGCGCTCCGGCGAAGCCGATCTGGCGATGACCTTCAGCCTGACGCCGCAAAAGGAAATCAAGGTCGAACATGTCCTGAGCGGGGCGATTTTTGCCGTGGTCGCCAATTCCCATCCCTTGGCCGGGCGTGAAGCGGTCAGCCTCGCAGAGTTACAACCCTGGCCCATTGCGTTACCCAAGGCCGACACGACGATACGGCAACTGTTCGATATCTGTTGCGGCGTACAGGGGTTGTTGTTCGACCCTGTGTTGACCACCAACTACGTTGCCGCGCTCTATAGCTTCGTCCGCGAAGAAGGCGTTATCAGCCTGGCCAGCGAGATGACCTTGCAAAAGCAGGTGGCGGACAAGGCCCTGCAATGCGTGCCGATCCTCGACGAAGGCATGCAGGCACGACGCATCGAACTGCAAAGCATGGCTGGCCGAAATTTACCGGCCGCGGTTTCTGCGTTCAGGGATTTTCTGATTGCTGATCTGGGGAAAGCGAAGCGTCGTTGAAAAGGCCTGGTTACTTGATGCTTCGGCCTGCTGGGCATATCCACGCAAGTACCGTTGAAGCCTCGAGCTCACTGAATTTCAGGCACAAAAAAAGACGTCCTGGATGTCTTAGATGATGTAGTTGCCGATCCCTAACGCCGAGCTCCATGTAACTACCCACGATTCGGTGAATATTTTTTTTATAACCTTATGTCTTAAGAGTATTGGTGCTTAGATTCTTCACGATGTACTAATCGTTTCGAAGCCAGGTTGGATCCAAAAACTCAGGCCATTCCCTTGCCAGTCTGTCACAAAACTTGGAAAGCGCTCAGGACGGTGATCCATGGACGATCAGAAAATTTTGGATGAAGTGAAAGATTGGTTCATCAGTTGTTTGGGATGCGCGGCGGGTAGGCGAGAGTTTAGTAAGAATCGCTATATGCTGGCTATTGCTCGAACCGCGCAAGAGGCCAGGGATAGCTTTGAGGCTTATGTACGAGCGCTCGAGGCCAGGGAGGCAGTAGCTTGTCTAATCATCTGCCCGACCACCAGCGCAGAGCAAAGCACGTACAGCGTGGCTCAAGAAGTTCGACGTCTGTCTGCCCTGTTCAGTCCGCTCAGTGAGTTCTCTGCCGAAGAGTTGGCGACGGGCCGTGCTCTAAACAAAAAGCTCTATCTGACGTGTCCGGTCACCAACGTTAAAGTGTTGTTCGAAGACTTTGATGCGGTTGCATTTTGTCCACAGTCAGATGATCTGGATGACGAACTTTATGACCCTTTGATGTCAGCACCGATTCCAGCGGTCAACTTCAACTCCGATGTGTATGCCTTTTCAATATTCTGCCGTGACATGAGCCTGCAGAAGTTCAAACGCGAGGTGTATGAGTTGACCTCGGCAGAGCGCGGTCAGCTCTACGAGGTGGTGTTACATGGTTGGCAGCGTATTGCTGAGAAGACTCTGGGCAATTACATCAATATGACTAACGTTGAAAAGTGTCCGGTCTACTTGCATGACAACAATCAATACTGGTTCGCCAATCATCAGGACCCGGCGTTTGCAGAGTCGGTAAAGGCATTGTATCGACACGATATGCCGTTGATTTACGTGCCCAAGATATTTTGCGAATGGGAGCAGTATTTCGCCACCGGGCGTCTACCGGATTTCAGCGAGACCGCCACCCCTGGCAGCCAACACCTGGACGCAACTGAGTCCACTCTAGAGGCCATTTGAGATGAGCAAGGAAGCGAGTTTTTCGGGCAAAAAACTGGTATTTATCGGCTTCGGCTCGATCACCAAAGCGACCATCGGGCTGCTTGTCCGCGCGCGCGCATTCAATCTCTCATCGGTTGTGGTCATCGCTCCGCAGATAGCGCAACACCAGCCGTTCGTCGACCTGGGGGTAAGTTTTATCGACGTGGCGTTGACGCCCGAGAATCTTGGCCACGTGTTGCGCGATGTGGTCCAGCCAGGTGATTTCATCGTTAACCTGTCGGTCAATGTGAGCAGCGCTGATCTGATCAGGTTTGCCCATGCGCAAGGCGCGTTGTATCTCGATACCTGCATCGAACCCTGGGAGGGCACCTACAACGAACCCACTCTGACCACCTCGCAGCGTTCCAATTACGCGTTGCGCGACCAGTTGCTGGCCCTTGGAGACGAACTCGGGCCAGGCCCTACGGCAGTCGTGACTCACGGCGCGAACCCGGGCCTGGTCTCGCATTTCGTCAAATCGGCCTTGCTGCAACTCGCTGCGAAACTCGGCGTGGCCGTGCCTGAGGCCCAGGGTCGCTTGGCCTGGGGCGAACTGGCGATGGCGCTGAACGTAAAGGTGATACACATCGCTGAACGCGACACTCAGCGCTCGTCACGCATCAAGTCTGATGACGAGTTCGTCAACACCTGGTCCGTCGATGGGTTCGTCAGCGAAGCCGGACAGCCCGCGGAACTGGGCTGGGGGTCCCACGAGAAAACCTGGCCGCCTTTCGCTCGCCATCACCCATTCGGTTCAAATAACGCAATCTACCTCGAGCGCCCCGGTGCCTCGGTGCCAGTGAAAACCTGGACCCCCAACGGCGGCCCCTGCACTGGCCTGCTGATCACCCACAACGAAGCCATTTCGCTTCCCGACTTTTTGACGGTCAAGGATGGCAGCGTGCTGCTGTACCGGCCAACTGTGCATTACGCCTACCACCCTTGCGACGATGCCCTACTGTCGGTGCACGAGTATGTAGGAAGGGGCTGGAAGCTCCAGGACAGCAAGCGGATCATGAACGATGAGATTGCCCCAGGTGGTGTCGACGCGCTCGGCGTGCTGCTTATGGGGCACGCCCTCAACGCCTATTGGTACGGTTCGATCCTGAGCATCGACGAGGCGCGGCAGATTGCCCCCTTCAACACGGCCACCAGCCTGCAAGTGGCTGCCGGTGTGTACTCGGGCATTATCTGGGCCATCGAAAACCCCGACCGCGGGATCGTCGAGCCGGAACAGATGGATCATCGTCGGGTGCTGGAAATTGCTCTACCCTTCCTCGGAAGTCTCGAAGGCATCCAGACCGACTGGACGCCTCTGGACACCATTAATGCTCTATTCCACAAGCCCGAAGGTGAGCTCTGCCCGTGGCAGTTCGAACACTTTACCGCTGTCTAGCCAAGGTCGGTCACGAATGGAAAATGCCAGTATTGAGTACACCGACAAACGACGCTGGTTTGCGCTCACCAAGATAAACACTCTCTCGGCCCTGTCGCAGATCGTGCAGATTGGTACCGTCACTCCGCTGCTCTCGCTTTCGCTGGAGCAACAAGGCGTCGAGCCGGCAAAGATCGGGGTGATTGTCAGTGCCTCATGGTTGGCGATCCTGTTGCTCTACAAATGGGTTCCGCGTTTGCTGGCCCGTCTGGGGCTCGTCAAGACAAATATCCTCAGCGCAGCGCTAACGATTGCTGCGCTGATCGGTATGACTTTGACTTCCCATTTGGTACTGATTTTTTTGCTGAACTTCGTGCTCGGTATTGGCTTGATCCTGCGCTGGATTGCCTGCGATACGTGGATCGTCGCGGTCGCCTCGAAAGACGAGCGCGGGCGTGCGATCGGAGTTCATGAGACCTTGATGGGCCTGGGTATTGCTGTTGGCCCGCTGCTGTTGGTTGTGTTCGGCGTCGGGAGTGCCGCGCCTTACTACGCCTGTGCCGTGATCGTGTTGTTATCCGGCGCGCTGGCCTTGACCCTCAAGGACTACGATACGCGACCGCAAACCCCTGCGGAAAAACGCCATGGCAAGTTGTTCAGCGTCATCCCCACGGCGCTGTGTGGCGCGTTTATCGCAGGCTTTTCGGAAACCTCCTCCGTATCGTTCCTTGCAGGCTACAGCCTCTCGGCCGGTTATCTGTTGACCGCCGCCACCCTGCTGATATCGGTGTTCGGCATTGGCGGCACCGTCCTGCAACTGCCGATCGGCTGGATGGCCGATCGCAGTTCGTACAAAGTCGGCCAATTAGTCTGCGGCTTGATACTGTTGTTGGGCACCCTGGCCATTCCGTTCAGCCAGCCGCTTCCTTGGTTGGCGACGATTATCGTGTTCCTGTGGGGAGGCGCCATTGGCGGCATGAACACCCTGGCAGTGATCGAGGCGGGAGACCGGGTTGGAGAACATCAAGTGTCCACCGCCATGACGGCCATTGCGATGTTCTACACCTTGGGTAGCGTATTGGGCCCCATTGCCACGGGGGCCACAGTGTCCTACATCAGCGAGCATGGATTGATGATCTCGGTAGGGATCGTCGGTGCGGTTTTCATTGCAATGTTGATTTTGCATAGAGCCCCCACGCAAGAGTGAATTGCGCCAGTGCCTTTGTTTGGCACCGTATCCCTCTTGTGCCCCTCGCTGGAAAGCCTCCAGTAGCGCTGAAAGCCCCGTATTTACTGGATTTCAGGCACAAAAAAAGACGTCCGAGGACGTCTTTAGATGTTGAGCCGGGGGGATTTGAAACTATCGGGTATATGTATGAAATATGAAAAGAAAATATTGGTTGTAAAGCTCGATGGAATACCTTTTGGAATACCTGACCGGTTGAAAGCGAGCTCGGCATGCTGATATGAATCTTGAGGTTCGTCCGGTTATCCCTGCCGGCGCAACCTCCTTCATCGACATGATGGGGCACGCTAGCGTCAGAATTACTGCTCACCAGGGTCTCAATGATTTGAGCGCGTTTCACGCCGTGCTGCTTGGCTAGCGGGTCGAGTCGGGCGATCAACATTATGGATGGCAGGACGTTGACCTGCTTCTTGCCAGCGGAGCGCTCGGCGAATTGCTTACGGTTCCAGCGCCTCTTGACTCCGTGATTATGCCTTCAGTTCATTGCGACCTATCTCTTCTTGGTCGACGAGCATCAGCAGCTCTTGGAGGTTGCAGATGGGGCTGCCTTGAGAGGGGGGGGAGGTGGTTCTTCTGAATCCCGCTCCCAGGCGCAGCGCTTTTCACCGTTTTTTACTGGCGAATCACTACAGCAGTGTCCTTCATGCTGATAGACTTCAGCCGACTTTAAACGACTATGGCTGCTTAAGCTTGAGCGTAACCATAATGAGCACTGAACCTTGGGTCACTGCCGAACAGGTTTCCCTTCACTTGGGGGTGGCCAAAGACACAGTGTATCGCTGGCGCGAGCGTAAGGCTTTGCCGGCGCACAAAATTGGTCGTCTATGGAAGTTTCAGCTATCTGAGGTCGATGAGTGGGTGCGAGCGGGTGGCGCAGACGAGCACCAAAACTCAGGGAATGAGCAATGACTACTCCGAGCCACAATGAAGCGCAAACAAGAGCTCAGGTCATCGACTCTCAGCTTGCTCATGCTGGCTGGTCTCAAAGTCGGCGGACTCTTGTCGAAGAATTTTTGCTCAAAACAGCCGAGCCCGCCGGCAACTATGGCAATGAGCAATTTGCTGACTACGTTCTTCTCGGTTCAGATGGCAATCCGATTGCTGTAGTCGAGGCCAAGCGGTCATCGCGTGATGAGCTTGCTGGAAAGCGTCAGGCCGCTGACTACGCAGACGCAATCAAGGCCAAATTCGGTAACGACCCTTTCATTTTTCTCACCAACGGCAAAGAGATTCAATTCTGGGATCGTGAGCGCTATGCGCCCCGAAAAATCTCGGGGTTCTACACGCGAGACGACTTAGAGCGACTGCGCCATCAGCGGCAGTTTGCTCAGCCGCTGGGCAGCGTCACCATCAGCGCTGCGATCGCAGGCCGCGACTATCAGAACGAAGCTATTCGGCGTGTCACTGAAGGGGTAGATGCGGCCAAGCGCAAATTCTTGCTGGTGATGGCTACAGGCACAGGTAAGACTCGGACGACCATCGCCCTTGTTGATACTTTGCTGCGATCAAAGCGCGTGCAGCGAGTCCTATTCCTGGCCGACCGCCGGGAGTTAGTGCGCCAAGCTATGTCGGAGTTCAAGTCCCACTTACCCAACGAGAGTTTGGCTCGCATCGAGTCCGGCGAAACCTCCGGCGCACGCATTCAGTTCTCGACCTATCCCAGCATGATGCAGGTTTATTGGCGCCTGTCGGTTGGTTACTACGATCTGATCGTGGCCGATGAAAGCCACCGTTCTATCTACCAACGATATAAGGCCGTCTTCGATCACTTCGACGCCATCCAGCTCGGGTTGACAGCGACCCCCACTGACTACATCGATCACAACACTTTCGAACTGTTTGATTGCGGTGACGGCGCGCCCAGCTACTACTACAGCTACGAGCAAGCGATTGCCGACCAGAACCTGGTCAACTACCGCGTGCTGGATGCACAAACCAATTTTCAACTTCAGGGCATCCAAGGTGACGCACTACCCGAGCCCTTGAAACAGATGGCTCGCGATCAAGGCGTTGAGCTTGATGAGCTCAACTTCGATGGCAGTGACATCGAAAAGGGAATCATCAACCAAGGCACCAACGATGCCATGGTGAGAGAGTTTATGGATAAGAGCCGCAAAGATGTGCGCGGTCTACCACACAAGTCCATCATCTTCGCCGTCAGCCACGCCCATGCAAAGCGGCTCTACGAGGGATTTAACCGTTTGTATCCTGAGCTGCAGCGCCAAGGCATGGCTGAAATTATCGATAGCCATATGGAGCGCGCTGACGCGACGCTGGATGATTTCAAGTACCGCACCATGCCGCGAGTGGCTATTTCGGTGGACATGCTCGACACCGGCGTAGACGTCCCTGCCATCCAGAACCTAGTTTTCGCCAAGCCCGTATTTAGCAAGGTTAAGTTCTGGCAGATGATCGGGCGCGGCACACGGCTGCATACGGACAAGGCCACCGGTGAGGTCAAGAAAGATTTCTTGATCATCGATCACTGGAAAAATTTCGCGTATTTCAAGCTCAAACCCGACGGCGAGGTCGACCATCCCAGCGAACCGCTACCGGTTCGCCTGTTTCGACTGCAGCTTGAAAAGTGGCAACTCCTGGAAGCACAGCAGCAAGACACACAAGCCACCATTGCCGATCTGCAGGCGATGCTGCAGGCATTGCCCCGCCACAGCATCAATGTACGTCCGCACTGGGACGAGCTCGACGCGCTGGCAGCGCAATGGCCAAAGCCCAGTCAAAGCGCAATTGAACACCTGTCGCAAGCCATCGCCCCCCTGATGCGACTAGCACCACTGGCTGGCCTGGATGAACTTCAATTTCGCATTTGGTGCGAGCGTCTCTCAGTGGCTTGGCTTAAAGGTGATGCAGGTGAACAGGCCAAAGTGCGTGAGCGCATTCACGAGGCGATTGAAAGTCTGGCCGAAAACATCCCTCAGGTGCAGCGTGTAGCCGAACAACGTGCCTGGGTTCAGTCGGCCGGCTTTTGGCAGCACTTGGATATGGCGCGTTTGATCACACTACAAACCGTATTCGCCCCGCTGATGCGCTACCGCACCACAACACCCAGCCGCACGGTTGAAATCAACCTGCCGGACAGCATCACACAGCGTAGTTGGATCATCTACGGCCCCTCCGGCGAAGGCGCCTTTGCAGAAAGCTATCGCGAGCAGGTAGAGGCACTGGTGCGCCGACTGGCTAACCAGCTTCCTGAGTTGGCTAAGCTCAAGCAAGGCGAGCATGTAGGTGACGACGAGCTGGAACGAATCAGCAACACGCTGAACCAGGCCGATCTGTTTGTCACCGAGGACACTTTGCGCAAAGCCTTTGAAGCCCCCGCTGCATCGCTGGCCGAAGTCCTGCGTCACATACTTTGCGAAGGCGCACGCCTGCCTAACCGTGAGCAGCGCATCAATGCCGCGTTCGATGCGTTCATTGCCGCACACGGCTATTTGCGTGCCAACCAACTCAACTTCCTGCGGGCCGTAAAGGCTGCTGTGCTGCGCCACGGGCGCATTACCCGCGCTGCACTCAACGAACCTCCGCTGTCGCGTGTAGGGCGCGTGGAAACGCTATTTCCGTCGCAAGACATCGACGAACTCATCAATCTCACCAACAACTTATTGGATGAGACTGCCTGATCCATCAAGGACACTGCTGAATGCTTGCCCCTCATATCAAGAAAAAAGTCGACGAACTCTGGAACCGCTTCTGGGCTGCCGGCCTCACCAACCCCTTGGTGGCAGTCGAGCAGATCACCTATCTACTCTTTCTTAAGCGACTGGAAGACATAGATTTCAAGCGGCTACAGCGTGGTTTTCGGTCGATTTATACTGGGTTTGAATCTTGTAGGTGGAGTTATATCCGCCATGAGAAAACCAATCCGAGTCACTTAATCGACGTAGTGTTTCCCTGGCTCCGCGAGCTCGAAAAGCATTTCAGCAACACTAGCGCTGACGGCACCGAGCTGGCCAGCTTGAATAACCGCATGGCTGATGCTTACTTTCAGCTCGATCCTAATAAAGGCAAGGTGTTGTCGGATGCTATTGACGCTATCGACCAGCTCTTCGCCCGTGCTGGTGAGGGTTCTGCTGCCCAAGACATCATGGGCGACACCTTTGAGTACCTGCTCAGCGAAGTCGCTACGGCGGGTAAGAATGGCCAGTTCCGCACCCCACGTCATCTGATCCGGTTTATGGTCGAGTTGCTCGACCCCGAGCCTGGCCAACGTGTCATCGACCCTGCCGCCGGAACAGGTGGCTTCCTGTTTAGTACCCAGCAGCATCTGATGCGCAAATACTCAGCGCAAGAAAACCTCGTGCTCGAATGGGACGGCACTCCACATCGTACCGATGGCGCTGCGGCAACACCTGAGCAATACGCCGCTATCCACAACGGAGCCAATTTCGTCGGCTTGGATAACGACCGTACCATGGCCCGCATCGGCTGGATGAACCTGGTGCTGCACGACGTCACCGACCCGCATTTGCTGCAGGGCGACTCACTCAGCAAGCGCGAAGGAAAGGCCAAGCTCAAGGAGCTGTTGGAACCAGGCAGCTACCAGTTCGTATTGGCCAACCCACCCTTTACCGGTACGGTCGACAGCGGCGATCTTGAGCCCGACACCTTACTTTTCCCGCGTGTCGGCGGTGGCGGCAAGAAAAAAGGGGACACGATTACCAATAAGAGCGAACTTCTCTTTTTATGGTTGATGCTCGACTTGCTGGATATTGGTGGCCGCTGCGCAGTGATCATTCCTGAGGGCGTCCTGTTCGGTAATACCGATGCTCACGTGCGCCTGCGCCGAGAGCTCCTTGCCGAGCACGTGGTGGAGGGAGTCATCTCTCTTCCAGGTGGGGTCTTTCAGCCCTACACCGGCGTTAAGACCTCCGTTTTGATTTTCAGAAAAGTCACACGCCGTGACAACAAACAAACCTTGCCCAGCAACGCCACACCACTCAGTGAACACGTCTGGTTTTATGAAGTGGAGGAAGACGGCTACTCCAAAGATGCCAAGCGCAGTGCCCGTCCTGGCCAACAGAACGACCTGTGGGATGCGCTTGAAAAGTTCAAAGCCTGGATTTCGCAAGGACGCTCAGGCGCGCAGCTCAATGAGAAAACGCTGTTGCAACCCCGCTTTTACACTGAGCGGTGGCGTCAGGCCCTGCTGCGCGATACCGCCGACAAGCTTACGCCTGCTGGTGAGGCATTTTCAGCTTTAGCCGACACCAGTATGTGGGACGGTCAGGTGTGGAGTATACGCGAGCTGTTTCCCGAGCTTCCTGCCAATCCCAAAGAGGCTGAAGAGAAGGTGCGGTCAGCCTCTGGGAGTGTGTTGATTGAATTGGCAATTCAGGCACTTACCCCAGCTGCACAAAAGGCCTGGAATGCCACGATTAGCGCACGCCTTGCCGAAGAAATCACCGATTCCGAACTCATAGATGCTTGGAAAAAAGCAGCTAAGCCCTTTGAGGCGGAATTCAAGAAATTGGCCCGTGAGATGGAGGCCTTTTTCGAAAAAGAAGACTCTCCAGCGCTCTCGATGTGGAAAGACTTAGTTAAGGCAGCACTCGCTGAGGTTCAACGCGACGTCTATGTGCTGGGCCTATTGCGAGACAATCAGCCGCCCAAGGCCATGACGGTACATGACATCGGAGAAAAGCTGACTGAAACGGCCCGCGAAGTCGCCAAACTCGACGGCTTCGACGTCACCCTGCGCAGCTTGGCTATTGATCAGGCCACTGAGCTCAGCGCGGCCAAGCATTGGGTGGTGCCTGTGCGTGACTGGGCGCGCAACGACGAATGGCAGAGTGAAGATGGTCAGCTCATCGGCTCACACGATGCTGATGGCTGGGTGCGCCCAAGCTACGTGCAAGCAATGTTGGCCGATGGGCTTTACGACGACAAGGGCGCACTCAAGGATGGCTTGCTCGACCCGGACTGTATTGAGGCGCGTGAGTGGAACCTGTCCGCTGGGCAGTACAAGCCTTTTGATTTCACCCAACTTAAGAGCGACAAAAGTGTGGCTGAGTTAATCGGCACACTCAAAACCACCGAGCAAGACATCATCAATGGCTTGGACAAGTTGCTAGCGATGGTGGAGGGGCGGGAATGAGTTTGCCTGAAACGTGGGAGCAAGCTCGACTAACAGATATTTGCGAGCTCAACCCTCGGCTACTTGCCGAAGATCGACCCAATGACGGCACCACCGTCACTTTTGTGCCTATGTCCGCTGTCGATGAAGATAGCGGCGTTATCAGCAAGCCAGAAACCCGTTCGTTTACAGAGGTTGCCAAGGGTTATACGAGTTTTCGTGAGCGTGACGTGCTATTTGCGAAAGTTACGCCCTGTATGGAAAACGGGAAAGCCGCAGTCGCACGCGATCTTGAAAATGGATTGGGCTTTGGGTCCACAGAGTTTCATGTACTGCGCCCGACCGGGGTCGTACTTCCTGAATATGTTTTCAGTTTTATTCGGCAGAAAGCCTTTCGTGATCGGGCCGCAGCTGCGTTTGTGGGAACAGGAGGCTTGCAGCGGGTACCGCCTGACTTCCTCTCTCGAGTGAAGATCCCGCTTCCTACACTCCCCGAGCAGAAGCGAATCGTCGATGTGCTGCGGCAGACGGAGGTAGTGGCTAAGGCCAAGAAATCCATCAGCGATCAATTTGATCACCTAATTCGGACGGCTTACTGGGAGTACTTTGGTAAATGGTTCACTGCTGATGGTTTGATTGATCCCGTTCGAATTAGCGACTACGTGGCGGACTCCCAGTACGGAGTATCCGAAGCCATGGGTGAGACTGGAACGCACGCGGTGTTGCGTATGAATAGCATCACCACCAGTGGCTGGATAGACCTGTCAAACCTCAAGTACGCCAGTCTGTCGAAAAAAGACATCAGTTCTACCGAGTTGCGAGATGGAGACCTGCTGTTCAACCGGACGAACTCCAAGGAGCTGGTCGGTAAATGTGCTGTTTGGCGCCCTGTTACCGGCACATACAGCTTTGCTTCTTACCTCGTACGCTTTCGCTTAAAACCAGAAATGCTGCCGGAATACCTCTGGGCGACTTTAAACAGTGCCTACGGGAAATATCGTCTTTTGAATTCAGCCAAACAGGCTGTCAGCATGGCGAACGTTAGCCCAACAGGCTTGGGGCGAATAACAGTGCCGCTTCCACCACTGCTGCTTCAAGAGGCGTTCGCTAAGTTCGTGCGTGAAATTGAGCTACTGCGAGCACAGATGCTTAGCAAGTTGGAGTTGTATTCTGAATTGCAGGAGATAATTACTCAGAGAGCCTTGATTGGAGAGTTGACTGCCCAATGGCGAGCACTTCACACGGACGAAATCGTCGAGGCTGGCAAGGTTCGTGATGCGCTACTACGCAAACACGGAGCAAAGGTTTCCCAGAATAGCGCCGCCAAACCCAGCTTAACTAAACAAGCAGATCTCACTGTGCCCCCTGCGCGCCATAGACTCCTTGCCGACCTCAGTGAGTTTCAGCGCCAGGTGCTGACGGCATTCATCGAGTATTGCCAGCAAAGCGGGCAGCCCTTATTCGTGGAAGATCCTGAAGTATTTTCCCGCTTCTGCGACGACTCAGCCGTGGCTGAGCGCCTGCAAGCCTTTGGCCAATTCCACGGCAATCGCATTCGCCGCTCCTTGAGTCAACTAGCAGCGCTAGGGCTGGTCGCCAAAATCACTTTACCCAAGCAAGACCAGGGCAGTGGAGAGTGCGACTACCTCAAGGCATTTCGTCCCCTGCGCCCTGAAGAATTCACGCGCATGGTCGATGTGCAGACACTGCGGAAAGCGTCGTTAGCCGACGTTGATCAGCAACACTATTACTTTGAAGTCCAGTTGGATTATGAGACCTCTGAGCATGCTGGTGCGAGCGGGATGTTCCAAGTGATGACGGTTGTAGGCGAGGAAGACAAGGATTTCATCCACCTAGTGGATCAGGGCCAACAATACGCCTCGCTAGATGATCTCAAAGAGGACATTGCCCGTAGTCTCAAGGTAGAGGTGTGGCAAGTCGATCTGGAGGTCGTGTAATGCGCCTGCGATACCTGCACCTGCAGAACTACCCGCCGATCTCAGATATTAAAGTGTGTTTCGCCAGCGGATCACCGCTTGCGCGTGAATGCGCCATCCGTTTTGTAGTGGGTGTAAACGGCAGCGGAAAATCGAATCTTCTACGTGCTGTGGCCGAGGTGTTCCTGGCTCTAGCCGATCTGCGGGTGCCGGCATTTCCGGTCAGTCTGATTTACGAATTGGGCGTGCGCGGTTCCACAAATCACCGTACCTTGCTGCTGCACTGCCCGGGCAACCGTCAGCAAGCCAGTTTATGGCTGCACGAGCGCTTTGCCTTTGACGATAAGAACGACCAAGACGTGTTCGATACCTGCATCGAACACCTGAACCTCATGGGCATGCCGGCGGTGCCCGGTTTCTCGGCGCTCATTGAGCCTGGCGCCTGGCCGCTGCGCGACAGCTCACCGCCACAGATCGCATTGCCGTCGGCCGTGTTGGCCTACACCAGCGGCGACCTGCGTCCGTGGCGCTCTGTGTGGAACCGTAACCAGAGCGCTGATGGTTTTCTGGAAGGCGATGATAGCACGCAAAGCGACGAACGCCCGGCAGGCTGGACCGCTGCTCAGGAAAGCGCCTTGCAAGCGGTACGGCAAAAAGATACTGATAGTCCTCGGCAGGCGATGGGCCCAGACACCACTGTGTCTGACCTTTTCCGCCGTCCCTTACTGTTGGACGCCACGCTTTTGAAGTGTGCGCTGCTGGCGGTGACGTTGCCTCAGACGTTTGGTGAAGCGACAAACTATCCATCGCGCTCGGACGTTGATGCCACGATGGCCAAACTAAGCAGCGGTGACGACAACAAGAACTCGGTGCGAGAGCTGCTGAAGCTTGGCGGTTGGCATCATCTAGTGTCGGTCGCGTTCCGCTCGCGCCTGCAACCGGCTCAATGGGATCAGAAGCTTTGCGAAACTGCTCACGATTGGTGGCTTTGCGCAAGTGAGGTGATTGCCGAGCCTCACCCTGTGGAGTTAAGTCGCACTGTGTGGTTTGACTTAAAAGGGCCATTCGACGGTCAGGGGCAATCATTCTTATCGTCCGCCCGTGATGAACTGGAAAATTGCCGTAGCCAAGGCGAAGCCTTGTGGGTCTTGCTAGGCGGAGCCAGGGATGTCAGCAGCTTTGACCTATTTACCCGCCTTTTGGAGCTGAGTCAGAAGGGACTGTTTGACGACGTACTGCTGCGGTTGCGTCGACATGCCATACCAGTCGATGCGCCCGATTCTGCCAAACGTGATATTGGCGTAATGCGCTATGAAGAGCTGTCAGACGGGGAGCAGATGTTTATGGGCAGAATGGCTATGCTGCATTTGTTGAGCGGACGTCAAGACTCCCTATTGCTGCTGGATGAACCTGAAACCCACTTCAATGACTTGTGGAAGCGAGACGTGGTCTCTGTGGTTGATGATGCCTTGGCACACACGTCAGCCGACGTCCTGATTGCAACCCATGCCGCCTTGATGCTTACCGATGCGCTTAAAGATGAATTGCTCGTACTTGAGCGCACAACCGCCGAGGATGATTCTGGCCCCAGCGAGTCCGGTCTTCGTAAATTGGATGCCCAAACATACACATTTGGTGCAACCGGAGATCACCCGTTACGGGATATTTTTGGGGCGTCGGATACGGTCGGAAGGCGGGCAAGCCGCTTGCTCGAAGTACTCATTGCGACTGCTCATTTTGGCTCTGAAGTCGAACAGTGCTGGCGCAACAATGGATCATGGGACGATGACCTCATAAGTCGCATCCTACAGTTGGCGCAGCAAAATGAGAGCAGTCTGACCCGTAGCTACGTGATCGATTGCCTGGAAAGCTTTGAGCGCTTTGCTTTGTATTTCGACGTAGTGAAGCCTCTTACCATGAAGGCGCTGCTCGAAGCATTCATTCGCCAGACGGGCCCTGGTTATTTCCAGGTTGAGCTTAAACGAGCTTGGCGTCGCTTGGTTGGGGATACTGTAAATGCTTCATGAACGCCGTTTGCCTAATGACCAGGCGCAAGATTTGGAACGCGTCTTCCGCTTCAAACTGCGGTTGCTAGATTGGCTGCTTCGTAGCCCGCCACAAGCGCTTGATGACAACACGCTCCTTGTTCTGCAATTCGGCCAACCTCTTGGCGAGTGGCTCTGGACTAGGATTCGCAGGCCTGAAACACGCACAGCATTTGGGAACGCTGTCATGGCTCTGGCAGCTAAAGCCCTAATGACCCCTGCTGAAGCGACCGGTGTGGCGGATGCCATAGCTCAGGACGCAGATTTTCATTGCAATTGGGACCTTGCCGGAAACGAGCTCTTGTTCCCACGCCTGCATCTGGACTGGTTGGAAACTATTAGGAACGTAGCGGAGCCTTTCTATGACTGGTTTGCCGGCTCGGGCTTCCCGTCAGCACCGTTCGCTCTGACAGGGGGCACGATTGACCGCGCAACTTTAATGAAAGCCTTTCGTCCGCAATCTCATGGAGTGTGCGGCTACTGCGACGGGACTTTGGGTGAGTTAGGCACCAAATCTGAAGCCAATGACTGCGACCACTTCTTCCCAAAAGCACAATGGCCGCACCTCGCCATTCACCCTACGAATCTTTTCTCTGCTTGCCAGGGTTGCAATTCACGGTGGAAGCTTGCCAATACCCCCATGGGGAACGCTGACGCATCAGGATTAAATGACACATATCATCCCATGCTAAGGCCAGGTGCCTCATCGGTTGTGGTGAGTGCAACCATATCGCCAACTAATTCGCGTCAGGTAAAAATCAACATTACAGATCCGATTGTCCCTCGCCGAGCTGAAACACTTGTCGCGACATTAGACTTGGACAGTAGATGGACCAATTCATCTAATGAGGCTTTGGACAGAGGGGTTTCAGTGCTTGTTGCAAAGTCAGCGCGAGACAAAGGCAATGGTTGGCAACCGGATGCTGATTCGGTTCGATTACTGATTGAGGACGATATAGCATGGAAGCGAGAGCAGCTGGGCAAAGAGGAGCGCTGCATGCGTCTTATTGCAGTATTGGAGTGCATGCGCAACGACCTCCTTCATGAGGTAATCGCTGAGCTGTCGTAATGAGCTTTGCAGGCCTGACATGGATCACTAATGTGAGGAGGATTTTTCGTTGGGCTTGCTTGGTCAGATATTTTGCGTTGCAGTTTGCCATTAAGGCTGTCTAAATGAATACGCTTTAACAGAGCATGGCTGTTGGCGAACAATCATAGGCGGACATGAGGGACTGCTAATAACGGATTACTTACTGTAATGACCGACCGGTTTGGATCGTCTGTAGTCGGTCGTGACTATCAAAATCAAACTCTCTCTCTGGTGGGCAATGTCCATGATTTTTCTAAACGACGAACGATCAGCCGCATAGTCAGAAAATAGTAATACCGAGTCGCGTCGCAGCGTTGATCTAGGCGATGTTCAAGGAACCATGTCACATGCTTTCTCTGCCAAGCCCAAGGCGTTTTTCGCTGCCAGCGCGCTGCAATTTCAGTCTGGATGATTCTCGCCTGCCGCAAATGGCGTTGCCGCGTGGCGTGCGATCCGGTCAGCACGGCAGCCAAGAATAGTTCCATATCGAATGGCTGACTCATGCCCGCCCACCAATGTAGGCCGCGACCACGTCGATCCGCCCGTGCCCCAGCTCATAGCTGATTTGCCTTCGGGCCTCACGATCAAGGTTCTTATCTACTAGACAACATTGACCGCCGTTGATAAGCGCGGGGTGTTGGGTTATTTGCTCATAACGTTCACACGCGAACGCCGCCCTTAGTTCATGAAAGCCTTTGAAGTTGTGGGCATGGAGGATGTCCCGGGCAGGACGAACGACTTCCTGCAGAACGTTCAGATAACTCTCGTTTGGCGCAATCAGATTGCGGCTACCGGCAGGCGACACCTGCTCCGCCAATGCAAGCGCATCACGCACATAGCGATCCACCTCAATCCAACGTGGCGCCGAGGCGCCGGCGCGGCCGCCTTTGGTGCCATCCTGAATGTTAATCCTGCCAAGGTCGTTAGCCTCACGATGTAGCCGTGGCAGATCAGCCAAGATGGCCTCACGCAAGCGCATGCCGGTGGCTCGCGCTAACAGAACGATCGCGGCGGCCCGTCTCTGATCACGGCGGCAAAGCGCATCGACGATCTGCTTAACCTGTTCGCGGTCTTGGCCCTGCGGCACCGAGTGTCGAACCCCGCTGCGTTGCATTCCCAATGACTTGCTCGGGCTTGGCAATTTCACGTACTGATCACCGCGAAGCGCCGCCATGGTCCTGTTAACGCTGGAGAGCCGATTTTGTGCGGTGCTAATGGCGAGGTCACCGCGCCCAACCACATCGCGCAGGTACGCTGCATAGTCGGCCAACACTTTCCGATCAATCTGCCGCGCATCATTGATAGCGGGCCCTTGTTCGGAGCGGCACCACTTCACGAATGCCTGCCACCGATCACAGTGTGCCTTCACCGTGCCGTAGTGGCCGCCGCCGAACATGTCTTTCAGCGCCTGCGGCCCTGCATAGCTCAATTGCCTGCCGTAACCGAAATTGCGGCCATCGCGCCTACCCACCAATGCCATGTCGGTCACCTCATCGTCCGTTTTACGATCCTCGCCCACGTCATCCCGCCAAGAATGTTGAGTGTTATCAGGGATCAAGGCCCCTGCGACCTGTGGGGAATGTCCACTACGCAGGACTGGCGGCTCCTTACGACCGGGAGCAGGGGCATCTCATGATCTGGCCTCCTTAACACCGTTGCCGGTGGGCGGGTGGAGGCAGCGCTGGCTGACGAAACCAGCGCCTGAAGATCCTGAACCGGGTGAACGCAGCAATGCGATGACCGGGGCATGCCTGACTGTCAGTCAGGTGCAGTCCATTCCCTCGTCTGCGGCACCATCATCTACAGCGCTGTTGCTGGTGACACTGGCGTTTGTCACGCCAATTGTCACGAGGGGGATTGCCGCAAAGCCCTGTGCGATCAGGGCTGCAGCAGTGGTAGAAGTGCCCGTCTCTTTCCAGGAGAAAGAGACGGGTGCAGGTTGGCGCAAGATTCGGCCAAGCGGATAGGTTGCTGCAGGGCAGCGAAGTAGGAAGTGTCGTCTGGCGCACGAGGGCCATGATCTGAAGTAGGCATCCATCACCGGGGAGGTGACCGGGCGAGCTGCCGGACGCGAATCGCCTTTTGGGGGGAACCACCGCGGGAGCGGCGTGACCTTCAAGGTTCGGGCCACCTGGGTTGCTGTCATCGACAGCGCTTGCACGGCCAGTTCTACGCTTGTGGATAAACCCGGTCAAGGTTCGAAATTCAGCGCCACTTTGGACTTGAAGAACGGTTATCCACCGTTGGAATTCCGTGGTAAATCCTGGACATCGTTTTGGCTTTTAGCTTTTCAAAGTGAGGTCCTTCCAAACAGGGCGGCTTTGCAGCCCTGTTTGGAAGGACCCGTGCTTAAAAGCGGATAAGCGAAGATGCTTGCCCCGAATCTTGAGCGCTCAGTTGTCGCTGCTGCCGTTCTTGCGCCGTACAGAGCTAGCGGATCGGCACCACGTTCTTGTCTCTGACTTGGCCGTATGCGGAGGCGAGCAGACTGCCGGTGGCGGCTTTCTGGATGTACTCACTCCACCACGCCATCATCGGACGCCGGCGCTCGATGTAGTCGGCTCGGTTGTAGGCGCTGCGCACCTCATCCTTGTCGACGTGCGCCAGTGCGACCTCAATGAGTTCCGGGTCCCACCCATGTTCATTCAGAATGGTGCTGGCCATCGAGCGCATGCCGTGGCTGACCAATCGATCCTGGAACCCCATGCGTTTCAACGCCATGTTGGCGGTCTGGCTATTGGCGTGGGTGCGTGGATTTCTGTCTGCCGGGAAGACGTATTCGCGATGGCCGCTGTGAGTTTTCAGTGACTCCAGAAGTGCGACAGCGTGATCACTCAGCGGGATGCTATGTGGACGACGCTTCTTCATCCGCTCCGGTGGGATAGTCCAAACACGCCTTTCAAAGTCGATGTCTACCCAGCGAGTAGTTGCCGCCTCGGCGGGGCGAGTCATCGTGTGCAACTGCCATTCGATGAGGCAACGGGTGGTGCGTTTGATGCTGGCGTTTGCGATCTCCAGCATGAGCTCGGGGAGCTCTTCGGGCGGAAGCGCGGCCATGTTTTCTTTCTTGGGCTTCTTGAAGACTGCCCTGATACCGCTGAGTGGGTTGGCGAAGATCAGACCGGAGTTCACCCCGTAGGTCATGATCTCGTTAAGCCGCTGGCTAAGACGTTTGACCGTCTCCAGGCTGCCTTTCGCTTCGATTGGACGAAGCAATGCGATCACCATCGGCGCGGTGATTTTCGCGAGTGGTGTCGTCTTCAAATCGGGGAACACGTGCAGCGTGAGAGACCGCCAAATGTCCTCGGCGTAGGCAGGGGTGACCGAGTCTTTCTTGAGCTCGAACCAGGCGGTGGCCACGTTCTCGAAGGTGTGTTCTGTTTCTGCGCGCTTGGCTTCATTCAGCGTATTGCGCTGCACCTTCGGATCGATGCCCTGGGCGAGCAGCTCGCGCGCTTCGACTGCCTTCTTCCGTGCGTTCGCTAGTGACAGTTCGGGGTAGGTCCCGAAGCCGATGTTGATGCGCTTTTTGGTGAGCGGTTCGCGGTAGTTGAAATTCCACAGCAACGAGCCGTTGCTGCGTACGCGGAGCTGCAAACCGTCACCGTCGGTGAGGACGTAATCCTTGGACGCGGGTTTGACTCCCTTGAGCTGTCGATCGGAGAGGCGGAGGTTTTGGGCAGGCATGAGATTGTCCTCAGGCACTGATTCGGTATTCCAAAGATTAGCACCGGATGGGCTGGAATACCGTTTGGAATACCCGAATGGCTGGAACTCAAAAAAACTCAGAGGACCGCAAAAGCGCTGGAGGCCGCGTATTTACTGGATCTCAGGCACAAAAAAAGACGTCCTTGGACGTCTTTTTTTGATCATTTGGTGGAGCCGGGGGATTTGAACCCCCGTCCGCCAGTACTCCGCTGTCGGTACTACATGCGTAGCCGTGTCTATTAAGTTAACCCTCAGCGACCCGACGGGCAGGGTGCTTTGGGCGAGTTGTGTAAGTTTTAGCCGCTTCGTCCACAACGTACTGCACGGCGATTCTGTTCTATATGACAATCACTTTGGGTTTACAGACATCCCCTGGTGATTGCTGGACCCGAAGGTACCAGAAGCTCAGGATCTAAGGCTGCTTACGCAGCGATAGCGTATTCCTGGCCGTAGGTTTCGTCATTGGCAACTATAGGAAGTTGCAACAGTGGATTTACGAGTTCTGTTACCAACTCGGCATGCACCTAAAGTTTCGCAACCGGCGTCGAATCCTAAACGGCCCCGAGCCTGGCGCTTCTTGAAGCTATTGAAGCGGCAAGCATCTGCAGTGTACGCCAATCCGCGTCCGAGGCCAACCCGAAGGTTGGCCCGAGGCGGTCAGGAGTTTTTACCGTCTTTACTGACCTTCTGGATATCCTGGATGGTCTGGGTGGTTTCGGAAATGCATTTTTCGGTGCCTTCCTTGGTGTTCTGGGCTTGATGCGCCTTGGCTTGCTGGACGCTGGCCTCAACGCGTGCACTGACGTCCGGCGCCTTGATTTGGTTTTTGGCGTTGGCAATGGTTTGCAGGTTGGCCTCACAGAGATCTTCGGTGCCGCCAGCGGCAAACGAGGACGACGCCAGCATGGAGGCAGTGACGAACAGACCTAGCAGTACAGAGCGTTTCATGTGTCTCTCCTTGAACCGAGGGCGCAGGCATCGCCGGCCATCAGTACGGCTACCAATTTAGGGACGGTCCCGCATTTGCGGGACTTGATCAGTGGACTGCGACCCTGCGCCAGGGTTCTATTTTTCTTCAGGTCGCCCTGGCCTGGGTCACCCGATCCACCAAGTAGACCAGCCCGTGGTAGTCAATGGCGCCGTGCTGCGTAAGACCGATCTCACAGGTGCGGCTGGTGGAAATCCCTTCGCTGCAATGCTGCACCGCGTCCTTGAGCGTGCGCAGCGAATGGGCGTTCAACTCCGGTGTGGTGAAGCCTTTGTCGCCAGCGAAACCGCAGCAGTGAATGCCTTCCGGGATGACCACGTTCTTGCTGCACTTGCGCGCCAGGTCGATCAGCGCCTGGCTTTCGCCAAGGTGCTGCGTGCTGCACGTGACGTGCACCGCGATGGGCGCTTCTTGGGGGGTGAAGTCGAGACGATCCATCAGATGGGTGCGAATGAAGCGCACCGGGTCGTACAGATCCAGGCGCACATCGCCAAGGTCCTGGACCAGCCGCAACGTGCAGGGGCTGGTGTCGCAGTAGATCGGATCGAGCCCGCCGCGGCTGGCATGCAGCAATGCGCCGATCAGTTCCTGGCGTTTGTGCTCGGCCTGTTCGACGTAGCCTTTGGATGCAAAAGGTTGGCCGCAGCAGAGGCTGTCCACGTTGTCGGGAAAGATGACCTGGTAGCCGGCCTTTTCCAGCAGTCGTTGGGTTTTTTCGTACAGCGACATCTGCTCTTTATCCCCCGCAGCCGGGCCCATCACCCGCGACACGCACGCCGCCAGGTACACCACCCTCGGGCGTTCGTCCGACACGGCAATGCTTACGCGGATGGCCTTTTCCGGCTGGGGCATGGCGTTGGTCCACTGCGGAACCTGGCCCTTGGATAGACGCGTCAATGAGGCCGACAGTTTCGCCAGGCGGGGCGCTCCCAGCAGCATGCGCGCACCGTTGGCGACGTGCAGGACGAAGCGCGCGCCTTGCAATGTGGTGGCGAAATTTCCTTCAATCCAATCGGCAGTTTTCGTCCTTGTCGCGTCACGGCTGCGCAGCTTTTTCACCAGCTCGCCGGTATTGATGCCTACCGGGCAACGTTGTGCACACAAGCCTGTAGCGGCGCAGGTATCGATGCCCTGGTATTGGTAGGCTCGTTCCAGTTCGTTGGTGTCGGTGCCGGCGCGTTTCTTCGCCTGAATATCGCGCCAGATCACGATGCGCTGGCGCGGGCTCAAGGTCAGATCCTTGGATGGACACACCGGTTCACAGAAGCCGCACTCGATGCACTTGTCCACAATCTCATCGGCGGCCGGCAGCGGTTTGAGGTGCTTGAGGTGGATCTGCGGATCTTCGCTGAGCACCACGTCCGGGTTGAGGATGCCGTTGGGATCGAGCAGGCGTTTGAGTTGCCACATCAATTGATAGGCATCGCTGCCCCATTCCAGCTCGACGAACGGCGCCATGTTGCGCCCGGTGCCGTGTTCGGCCTTCAGCGAACCGCCGAATTCCACCGCCACCAATTGCGCCACGTCATCCATGAACGCCTGGTAGCGTGCGACTTCTTCAGGGTTGTTGAAGCCTTGGGTGAAGACGAAGTGCAGATTGCCTTCCAGCGCATGTCCGAAAAGGATCGCTTCGTCGTAGTGATGTTTGTCGAACAACTCGATCAGGCGGTTCACGCCGATGGCCAGTTGTTCCACCGGAAAGGTCACGTCTTCGATGATGACCGTGGTCCCGGTTTTGCGTACGGCGCCCACGGCTGGAAAGGTGTCTTTACGGATCGCCCAGAGCCGGGCGTTTTCCCGTGGGTCTTCGGTAAAGTCGACCTGTTTTTCCACTGGGAAGCCGGCCAGCGAGGCCATGATTCGGGTCAGTTGCTCTTGTAGCAACGACGAGGAGGCGGCGCGGGATTCGATCAGCAGGGCGCAGGCATTGATCGACAGATGCTGTACGAAATCCGGCATGCCCGGCTTGTCCTGCACCGAGCGCAGGCTGCGGCGGTCCAGCAGTTCCACGGCCGAGACGGGCTGGCTCTTCAGCACGGTGACGGCGTTGCAGCAGGTTTCCACATCCGGGAACACAATCAGCGCCGAGGCTTTGTTCGGATGGTCGATGACGGTGTTGTAGGTCACCGCGCTGATGAAACCCAGGGTGCCTTCGGAGCCCACCAGCAGGTGGCTCAAGATATCCACAGGCTCGTCGAAATCCACCAGGGCATTGAGTGACAGGCCGGTGGTATTTTTCAGACGGTATTTGTGGCGAATTCGCGCAGCCAGTTCGGTGTTGGCGCGGGTTTCGCGACCCAGATTGGCCAGGCGTTCCAGCAGTTCGCCATGGCTTGTACGAAAAGCCGCCACGCTGGCGTCGTCTTCGGTGTCCAGACGCGTGCCATCGGCCAGTACCAGGCGGATGCCGGCCAAGGTGTGATAGGTGTTCTGCGCGGTGCCGCAGCACATGCCACTGGCGTTGTTGGCGACAATACCGCCGATCTTGCAGGCGTTGATCGAGGCTGGATCAGGGCCGATCTTGCGCCCGAACGGTGCCAGCCAGGCGTTGGCCTGGGCGCCGATCACGCCGGGTTGCAAGCGAATCTGTGTACCTTGTTTGCGAATCTCGCGGCCGTTCCAGTTATCCCCAAGCACAATCAGCACCGAGTCGCTGATGGCTTGTCCGGACAGGCTGGTGCCGGCGGCACGGAAGGTGACCGGGACCTGGTCCCGTTGGGCCAGTTTCAGCAGGGCGATCACTTCATCTTCGGACTCGACCCGTACCACCAGTTTCGGAATCAGCCGATAGAAACTGGCGTCGGTGCCGAAGGCCAAGGTCGACAGCGGATCGTCGAAACGTCGTTTTTGCGGAATCAGTTGCTGTACGTCACGCAGGAAAGAGGCCGGAAGGGTCATTGGTCCTCCAGAATCAAAACCACCAGATCCTTTGGACCATGGGCGCCATAGGCCAGGACTTGTTCGATGTCGGCGGTCTTGGACGGGCCGGACACCAGCAGGGCGTTGGTGGGCATGCCTTGGGCCCATTCGAATTCCTGCTGCACCTCATAGAAGTTGTCGCGGATTTCGCTGGCCTTGAGCAGAGCGAAATGCACCGGTGGCACCAGGCTCATCAGGCGCGGCTCTTCCCGGGTAGGCCAGAGGATCAGGCTGCCGGTAGCGGCGATGGCGCCGAGGGTTCCGGTCAGACTGGCCGGGGTGTCATTGAATAACTCGGCCTTCCATTCCTCTATTGGCCGGTCGTAGGCCTTGAGAGTTGGCAGGTCTGGATTGTTCGCCCAGAACTGTGTGATTTTTTGCCCGTGCGGCGTGGTCGGGGCGATGAGCAGGCTCGGCAGCTGGCGGTCACGCAGCAACTGCGCCAGCAGCGCGGGCCAGTCGTCACCGGACGTCAGATGGATTTCGGTGTGCACCGCCTCCATCAGCTTGCGCAATTGCGGGATACGTTCCTCGGGCGCATAGCGGTAGGTTTGTGTCACCAGCTCGACATCGAAGTTGTCGGCAACCGGTGTGGCACCTGTCAGGCTTTTACGCAGCTTGGCGAGGATATTGTCCTTGGCGCTCATCAACGGTCTCCCTGCTGGTTCAGGTGTTCGCGGGCCAGGTCATGCAATGAGCGGGCGGCGGGTTTGGGGGCACTGTGGTTCTGGGTCCACGGGCCGACGTTTTTAGGCGTCAGGGCGCGCAGGCGCGTGGCGAGGAAACCGAACAGCCGATACAGCCGCGGCGAACTGTTGAGCCGGGCCCAGGCATTCCAGATGAAGCGTTCCTTGGGCGAGTATTTGCTGCCCTGGCCGCGCATCACTTGGTTGGGGCTGTCCGGCGCCTTGACGTTTTCTTCCCGCAGCCGCCGCAGCAAAGCCGGGATTGGAATTTTTACCGGGCACACTTCACCGCAAGCGCCGCACAGTGAAGACGCGCTCGGGTGGTCCGGCACCTTGGCCAGGCCGACCATGTGCGGCGTGATGATTTTTCCGATAGGCCCCGGGTACACCTCGCCGTAGGCATGACCGCCGATTCGGGTATAGACCGGGCAATGATTCATACAGGCACCGCAGCGGATGCAGTTCAGGGTCTGGCGCAATTCGCTGTCGGCAAACGCCTGGCTGCGACCGTTGTCCAGTAGCACCAGGTGAACCTCTTGGGGGCCATCCAGTTCGTCAGGCTTGCGTGGGCCGGAGATCATGTTGACGTAAGTGGTGATCGGCTGGCCGAGGGCCGAGCGGGTCAGCAGTGAAAGCAGTGGCACGACATCGCGCAGGTTTTCCACGACTTTTTCGATGCCGGTCACGGCGATGTGCACCGGCGGTACGGTGGTGGACATCCGCCCGTTGCCTTCGTTTTCCACCAGCAGCAGCGTGCCGGTTTCGGCGACGGCGAAGTTGACGCCGGAGACGCCGATGTCGGCTTCAAAGAATTTCTGCCGCAATACCTTGCGACCGATCTGAATGAGTTGGTCAACGTCCTTGGTGTACTCCACGCCGAGTTTGTCGTGGAACAAGGACGCGACCTGACCGGCGTTCTTGTGGATCGCCGGCATAATGATGTGTGAAGGCTTCTCGTGATCGAGCTGGACGATGTACTCCCCCATGTCGGACTCGAGACATTCAATGTCCCGAGCCTCGAGGAAATGGTTCATCTCCATCTCTTCGCTGACCATCGATTTGCCCTTGATCACTTGCCGCGCCTCGTGAGCCCGGATGATCGAGAGGACGATGCCATTGGCCTCGTCCACCGTCTCCGCCCAGTGCACGTTCACACCGTTGCGGGTCAGGTTGGTTTCAAGTTGCTCGAGCAGGTCGGGCAGCTTGGATAACGCGCGGGCGCGGACCGCATTGCCCAGCACCCGCAGGTGTTCTCTTTCGTGGGCATCGCTGAAGGACGTTGCCCGCTTGGTCATCAGTGAATCCATCGCGCTGCGAAAGTTGTTTCGCAGTTGCGTGTCGTCCAAAGCCTTGTGGGCCCGGGCGCGAAAATCTTCCTGCACCTCAATGGTCGGGATCAGCGTCGGCGTGCTCATGCGGCACCTCCGGTACGCTGCCAGAGGAAACTCGCCAGATGCTGGCCGCGTAACGCCTCCTGCTGTTTTTCCAGCGCGCCGTTGATGTTCATCAAGCAACCGCAGTCGGCGCTGACGACCTGATGTGCGCCGGATTCCTTCAGCGCTCGGGTCTTGTCGGCCACCATCGCACCGGAAATATCCGGCATGCGCACGCTGAACGTCCCACCAAAACCACAGCATTCACTTTCGTGGCCGTGCTCGACGCGTTCCACATTGCACAACTGCGCGAGCAATGCGCGACCGTGCAGGTGGGTGTTCATTTCACGCCGTGCCGAGCAGGACGTGTGCAGCGCGATTTTTACCGGCTTGCCGCTGTCCTGCAGCTGCACCTTGCAGACAAACAGCAGGAATTCGGCCAGTTCATAGGTCCGGGCCGCCAGGGCCTGGACCTGCTTGAGCGTCTCCGGCTCGTCCTTGAACAAATCTGCGTAATGCTCGCGTAGCATGCCGGCGCAGGAACCCGAGGGCACCACCACCGGATAATCTTCGGCAAACAAGGCCAGTTGCGCCCGCGCCACCGTCCGCGCCTGCTCGGTGTAGCCCGAGGTGTAGGCCGGTTGGCCGCAGCAACTTTGCCCTTGCGGGTAGTCCACCCGGATCCCTTCGCGCTCCAGCAGATGAATCGCATCCATCCCCGCTTCGGGATAGAACAGGTCCACCACGCACGTTCCGAACAGGTAGACCCGACGAGGTTTCTCGCTGGGGTACTGCCGAGGTTCGGGCAATGGCGGGGCGACGCGGGTCGCGTTGGGTACGGCGTTGTAAAAAAGCTCGCTCATCAGGCGTGTCTCCGGGTGGTCCCGGTTATCCGTCCGCTGAGGCTGCTGAATATAGCCAGGAAATCTTTCAGCAGCCTTGCAGACCCGGTTGTGAATAGCAGACGCCGAATCACGGTTCGGCGTCGGTTTTTCCAGTATTGCGTGTAGGACTTAATGAACCAGCATGCCGGTGAACCAGTAGGCCTGTGCCAACGTGATCAGGCCGACAATCGTTGCAAAGAATAGGCTGTGTTTGAGGGTGAAACGGAACAGATCCGATTCCTTGCCCACCAGCCCGGTAGCCGCGCAGGCCACTGCAATCGATTGTGGCGAAATCATCTTGCCGGTCACGCCGCCACTGGTGTTCGCCGCGACGAGCAAGGTGTCGTTGACGCCGAGTTGGTGCGCGGTGGTGGCTTGCAGCGAGCTGAACAGGGCGTTGGACGAAGTATCGGAACCGGTCAGGAACACACCCAGCCAACCCAGGAACGGCGAGAAGAACGGGAACGCCGCGCCTGTTCCAGCCAGCACCAGGGCCATGGTCGACGACATGCCCGAGAAGTTGGTAACGAAGGCGAACGCCAGCACCATACCGATGGACAGGATCGGCCAGCGCAGTTCGAAAAAGGTCTCTTTAAAAGTGGTAAGACCAGTTTTGATGTTGATCTTCAGCACCAGCATCGAGATCAGCGCGGAGAAGAAAATCGCCGTGCCGGTCGCGGAAATCGGGTCAAGCTTGAACACGGCCGGAATGGCGGTGGGGTTGATCACGATGGGTGCGACCTTGATCACCATCTGGTCCAGGTGCGGGATGGCGAAGTTGAACACCCAGCCGTACATGGACCCGCCAGCGGCGAACATCGCCTTGAACGGTTTCAGGGTCCAGATCGTCACCAGCACGGTCAGGATCAGGAACGGCGACCAGGCCTTGATAATTTCCCCCAGGCTGTAGGGCGAAGCCACGGTGCTGCGCGGTTGGCCGAAACCGCCGGCGCTGGCGGTAACCGCTGCGCTGGCAGTGGCGCCGGCAATCTGGGCGCCCGCGGTGCGCTTGGGCTGCCAGACTTTCAGGAACAGGGTCAGGGAAATCAGGCTGGCCAGGGCCGAGGTGATGTCCGGCAGTTCCGGGCCAATGAAGTTGGACGTGAAGTATTGGGTAATGGCGAAGCTCAAGCCTGCCACCAGCGCGGCTGGCCAGGTTTCCCGCACGCCGCGCAGGCCGTCCATCATGAACACCAGCCAGAACGGCACGAACAGCGATAGCAAGGGCAGTTGGCGACCGGTCATGGCGCCGATCTTGAAGGCGTCGATCCCGGTGACCTGGCCGGCCACGATAATTGGAATACCCAGCGCGCCAAACGCTACCGGGGCAGTGTTGGCGATCAGGCACAGACCCGCGGCGTACAGGGGGTTGAAGCCCAGGCCGACCAGCAGGGCGGCAGTGATTGCCACCGGAGCACCAAAACCGGCGGCGCCTTCCAGGAACGCGCCGAAGCAAAAGCCGATCAACAGCACTTGCAGGCGTTGGTCATCGGTAATCGACAGCACCGAGCTGCGAATCACCTCGAACTGACCACTCTTGACCGTCAGTTTGTAGAGGAACACGGCGGCGACAATGATCCAGGCGATGGGCCACAGGCCATAGGCAAAACCATAGCCGGCGGCGGCAAACGCCATGTCCGCAGGCATGTTGAACGCGAAAATCGCCACGGCAATGGCCAGGGCCAGGGTGATGCTGCCGGCCACGTGCCCCTTGAGGCGAAACACCGCCAGGGCCAGGAAGAAAAATACGATGGGAATGACGGCCGCGAGTGCGGACAAGCCAAGGCTGCCGAGCGGGCTGTAGAGCTGTTGCCAGGTTTGCATAGTGGGTGGGCCCCTAATTGTTGTTGGTCAGGCACTGCCAGCGTTTTGGTTAATTGGTAATACCAATTTACAATCGCTGTTGGCTAGGGTAAAAGCCTTGGTTGTCGTGTGTCAATTTGCCGCCCTGAAACTTTCGTCGAATAAGCGGTGCAGACGGCATCTGATCCGTTGATGCAAACGGTTTTTGATGGGTGTGGATAAGCCCCGGATGGGCCAGAATAGAGAGCCCGGCGAGCCGTCGGGATCGTGGAGAATCGAGTTATGGGGTTTGATCAGATTCGTCAGCGCCGTTTGTCTGACGATATTGTCGAGCGGCTTGAAGGAATGATCCTCGAGGGCACGTTGAAGTCCGGTGAGCGGTTGCCGGCTGAGCGGGCTCTGGCTGAACAGTTCGGCGTGTCACGCCCTTCGTTGCGCGAGGCGATCCAGAAACTGGCGGCCAAGGGCCTGCTGGTCAGTCGCCAGGGCGGCGGCAATTATGTGGTGGAGTCGCTGGGCTCGACGTTCAGTGATCCGCTGTTGCAATTGCTGGAGAGCAACCCCGAGGCGCAGCGTGACTTGCTGGAGTTTCGCCATACGCTGGAAGCCTCCTGCGCGTACTACGCAGCACTGCGGGCCACGGATGTGGACCGCGAGCGGCTGACGGCGGCGTTCGAAGCGCTACAGGATTGTTATTCGCGCCACGAAGAGGTGAGTCGGGCAGAGGAGGGCGCGGCGGATGCCCGGTTTCACTTGGCGATTGCTGAAGCCAGTCACAATGCGGTGTTGTTGCACACCATTCGTGGGTTGTTCGACCTGCTCAAGCGCAACGTGGTGACCAACATCGGCGGCATGTACAAGCAGCGCAGTGAAACCCGCGACATGCTGATCAGCCAGCATCGAGAATTGTATCAAGCCATTATGGATGGGCACGCCGAGCTGGCTCGGGAAGTGTCGAGCCGGCATATCTTGTATGTGCAGGAAGTCTTGGAAGAGGTGCGCCAGGAAGTGCAGCGGGTGGCGCGGGCGGAGCGGCGTAAAGGCATGTAGCTGTGGGTTCTTGGAGTGAATGCGGAACCTGTGGGAGCGAGCCTGCTCGCGAAGCGGTGTGTCTGGCACATCAATGTCGGATGTGACACCGTCATCGCGAGCAGGCTCGCTCCCACACTGGATGCGGTAGAGCGGGCTAGTCTTCCTTACCCTTGTTGCGCACCGCGCGCTGCAACTCGCGACCGGCGTCGCGTTCGCGTTCGGTATCGCGCTTGTCGTATTCCTTCTTGCCCTTGCCCAGCGCAATTTCGCACTTGATCAAGTGCTTGCTCCAGTACAGTGACGTACAGACGCAGGCGTAGCCTTTCTGCTGCACGGACGCGAAGAGTTTTTCCAGCTCGCGCTTGTTGAGCAGCAGCTTGCGCGAGCGCACCGGATCGGCGATCACGTGGGTGCTGGCGGTTGTCAGCGGCGTGATATGACTGCCCAGCAGCCAGGCTTCGCCGTCCTTGAGCAGCACATAACTGTCAACCAGCTGCGCCTTGCCGGCACGCAAGCTCTTTACTTCCCAACCGGCCAGGACCATGCCAGCCTCGAAACGCTGTTCGATGAAGTAATCGTGTCGCGCCTTTTTATTTTGCGCGATGGTCCCTGTGGGGTGTTTCTTCTGTTTAGCCATAGGGGCGGCATTATAGGCAGTTGCGTGCGTGTCGGCTACGGTGAAGCTGCGTGCTTGAGCACGTTGAGTGAATCCCGGACAATGCGGCCTCTTTTTTGAACGCTTGGGCGTGATCACGATGTCGACAGACAAGGTTTCTGTCCACGGCAGTTGGGCTAGCCGTTGGGTCTTCATACTCGCGGCGACCGGTTCTGCCGTGGGGCTGGGTAGTATCTGGAAGTTTCCGTACATGGTCGGCGTCTACGGTGGCGGCGCCTTCGTACTGATGTTCCTGGCGTGCATTGCGCTCATCGGCGCTCCGGTGATGCTGGCTGAAACCCTGATTGGTCGTCGGGCCCGGCAAAGCCCGGCCAATGCCCTGAAGGTGCTGGCGGTGGAAGCGGGGCATTCGACCAAATGGTCGTGGGGCGCCTTCGCCGGGATGATCACGGCGCTGTTGATCCTGTCTTTCTATAGCGTGGTCGGTGGCTGGTCGCTGGACTACATCATCGACATGGGGCGCGGGGACTTCCAGGGGGCCACGCCGGATCAGGTGGGCGCCTATTTCGGCAACGTGATCTCCGATCCCTGGAGGCTGACCCTCTGGCACACGATCTTCATGGTGCTTTCGGCGGTGGTGATTGCCCGGGGCGTGGTCGCCGGGCTTGAGCGCAGCCTGCGGATCATGATGCCGTTGCTGTTCGTGATGATCCTGGTGCTGCTGGGCTACAGCATGACCACTGGGCATTTCATGGAAGGCGTGCACTTCATGTTCGACTTCCAGCCAGAGAAAGTCCTGGATGGCCTTTTACCGGCGATGGGGCACGCGTTTTTCTCCCTGAGCGTCGGGGTCGGCTCGATCATGATCTACGGCGCCTACATGCCCAAGAACGCATCCTTGACCCGGACCGTCTTTGGCGTGGCACTGCTGGATACCTTCGTGTCGCTGTTGGCGGGCGTGGCATTGTTTCCGATTGTGTTCGCCGCTGGCCTGAACCCGAGCGAGGGGCCGGGGTTGATGTTTGTCAGCCTGCCCTTTGCCTTCGGCAGCATGGCCTTCGGCCAATTGATGGGCGTGGTGTTTTTTGTCCTGGTGGCCATCGCGGCCTGGAGCTCGGCCATTTCCCTGCTGGAACCCATGGTGGCCTACTTGGTTGAACGGACCCGCATCAGCCGCGCCTGGGTGACCTTCTGGCTGGCTTTCACCTGCTGGTTTGTCGGCCTGGGCACGGTGTTTTCCTTCAATATATGGAAGCAAGCGAAGTTTTTCGTGAACGAAGGCGGGTTGTTTCATCTCTACCAGTGGGGCGCAACCGGAGGACTGGATTTCTTCGGCGTGATTGATTTCTTCACATCACGGATCATGCTGCCATTGGGTGGTTTGTGTTTCGTGGTGTTTGCAGGATGGGTCATGGGGCGTGAAGCGGTGCGTGATGAATTGTCGCTGCGCAGCCCGGTTTTGTTTGCCTTGAGCCTGTTCTTGATGCGCTATGTGGCGCCCATCGGCATTCTCGTAGTGTTTGCCGCCCAGCTGTGGAAGTGACGCTTACATGACGACACATATTCAACGCTCAGCCTTGCTGCCCTACCCGGCGCAGGCGCTGTACGACCTGGTCAACGATGTGGCGAGCTACCCGGAGTTCCTGCCGTGGTGCGCATCCGCCGAGGTGCTGGAGAGCTCTGAAATTCATATGCGCGCCAGCCTCAACATTGCCAAGAGCGGCTTGAGCCAGCGTTTCGTCACGCGCAATACGCTGGTGCCAGGGCAATCCATCGAGATGAACCTGGAAGAGGGGCCCTTCAATCAGCTCCACGGCGTCTGGGTGTTCAAGCCGCTGGGCGATAAGGCCTGCAAGATCAGCCTGGACCTGTCGTTCGACTACGCCGGCCCATTGGTGCGAGCGACGTTGGGGCCGCTGTTCAATCAGGCCGCCAATACCCTGGTCGACGCGTTCTGCCAGCGGGCCAAGCAGAATGCCGAGCTCAAGCGTTGATTGAGATAGATGTGGTGTATGCCAGCGTCGACCGCCAGGTCCTGCGCACATTTGCCATGCCGCAAGGCACGAGTGTTCGCGCGGCGCTGAAGGCATCGGGCATTACCGATGCGTTCCCGGAACTGGATCTGGCGACCTGCCCGGTGGGGATTTTTGGCAAAGTGGTCGCCGATCCTGATCGGCAGGTGGTCCAGGCGGGTGATCGGCTGGAGATTTATCGACCTTTGCTGGCCGATCCTAAAGAAATTCGTCGATTGCGGGCGGCCAAGGCCGCTCAAGCGCGCCAATCCGATCAGTAACCCGCTTGAATCGCAGGCAATAAAAAACCCGGCATGCCGGGTTTTTTCATGTTGCGACTTATTGCGGCGAAGTATCCAGGGGCTCTGGTGTCGGGACTGGTACGGTCTCGACTTTGTCCACGTCCTTCTGGATCTGGTCCAGCAACGAACCTGGCTTGGCCGGTTTTTCCGGTTTCGGCTGTTCGGCGTTCTGAGTCGGATCGGTAACGGTAGTGCCGCTATCCTTGCCCATGATGGCCTCGTCGCGGCTCACGCCGGGCATGAAATCGCCCGACAGGCTGACGAGTTGGTCGTTAGAGTTGAAGATAACGCTGATGCGTTCCTGTTGGCGCTCGCCGCCGCCTGGCTGCAAGCTGTACAGATAATCCCAGCGATCGGCGTGGAACGTGTCGGTCAACAGAGGGTTACCCATGATAAACCGTACTTGCCGACGGGTCATTCCCGGGCGTAACTGGTCTATCATGTCCTGCGTGACGACATTGCCCTGCTGGATGTCGATTTTGTAAACCCCGGGGAATGAACAACCGGCGAGTGCGAGCAGTCCCACAAAGGTGAAACTGGTTAGCAAGAGCTTGGTGTTTTGCATCGGTGGGCGACTTCCACTATCTTGGCTGGGACAACGTAAACGCCGATCATACCCGCATTAAGAGAAGCTGCGAAGCAGCATCGCGAGAAAGCTGACCATGGTTGAAAATAGCGAACTACGCAAAGCCGGCCTCAAAGTGACCCTGCCAAGGGTCAAGATTCTGCAAATGCTCGATTCCGCCGAGCAACGCCACATGAGTGCCGAGGATGTCTACAAGGCGCTTATGGAGGCTGGTGAGGACGTCGGTCTGGCCACGGTTTACCGTGTTCTGACCCAGTTCGAGGCAGCTGGCCTTGTGGTGCGGCATAACTTCGACGGAGGCCACGCGGTCTTCGAGCTGGACGACGGCAAGCATCACGACCATATGGTCAACGTCGAGACCAGTGAAGTGATCGAATTCTTCGACGAAGAAATCGAGCGGCTGCAGAAAGCAATCGTCGACAAGTATGGCTTCGAGATGGTTGATCACAATCTCGTGCTGTACGTACGCAAGAAAAAGTAAGCATGTCGCGCGGACTTAAGGTTCGCGAAACGAACGAAGGCGACCCCAGGGTCGCCTTCGTGCTTTCTACGTTCTCAGATTTTCGCGGTAACGACCATTTTTTTCGCGTGGGCCAGGGATTCCTTGGTGAGGTCGATACCTCCGAGCATTCGCGCCACCTCTTCCACGCGCTCATTTTTGTTGAGTTTGGACACAGCGGTGCGGGTGGCGTCCTCGCCACGCACTTTGTGCACGAACAAATGCTGGTGTCCCTGGGCGGCGACTTGGGGCAGGTGGGTAACCGTCAGCACTTGGCCACGCTCACCCAGTCGGCGCAGCAGTTGGCCGACAATTTCCGCGGTTGGGCCGCCGATGCCTACGTCCACTTCGTCGAATACCAGCGTCGGCACGCGAGAGGTCTGTGCGGTGATGACCTGGATAGCCAGGCTGATTCGTGACAATTCGCCGCCGGAGGCGACTTTGGCCAGGGCCTTGAGTGGTTGTCCGGGGTTGGCGCTGACCAGCAATTCCACTTGCTCAAGTCCATTGGGCTGGAGCTCGTCGCCGGCATTGGGGCGCAATTCGATGGTGAAGCGCCCGCCGGGCATGCCCAGGCGCTGGATTTCCTGCTCAACGGCGCAGGCCAGCCCTGTTGCGGCCTGCCGGCGCAGTTCACTGAGTTCCTTGGCCTTTTCCTGATAATGACGGGCATAAGAAGCCAGTTCGTCCCCCAGGCGTTCGATGGATTCATCGTTGGCGTTCAGGGTTTCCAGTTCGTCCAGTAGCCGCTGCTGGAGCTCGGCAACATCGGTCGGCTGGATGCGGTGCTTGCGCGCCAGCGTATAGATGGTGTCCAGGCGTTCTTCCAGGTATTGCAGGCGTGCCGGGTCGGCATCGAAATGATCGAGGAAGCGATTCAGCTCCCCGACGGCCTCTTCGACCTGGATCTGCGCACTCGTCAGCAGGTTGGTCGCTTCGTTCAAGGCGCCCACCGAATTGTTCACGCTGGAGAGTCGGTTCAGGCTCGCTGTCAGTGCATTGAGCACATTGCCCGAATCGCTCTCACTGCATTGCTCGACCACTTGGCGGCAGATACCCAGCAAGGTTTCGGCGTTGGTCAGGTTCTTGTGTTCCTGCTCCAGCTCTTCCAGTTCATTTTCACCCAGGGCCAGGTTCTCCAGCTCTTCGAGCTGGTAGCTCAGCAACTGGTGACGGGCGCGTTGTTCGTCGCCGGAGTTGGAGAGTCGATCCAGTTCCTGCCGGGTCTGGCGCCAGCGTTGGGCCGCCAGTTGGACCTGCCGGGCCAGGTCCGTGGCGCCGGCATACTCATCCAGCAAGCGGCGGTGGGTGTCGGTCTTGAGCAGGGATTGGTGTTCATGCTGGCTGTGGATGTCGATCAGCAGTTCGCCAAGGGCCTTGAGATCGCCCAAGGGGCAGGGCGTGCCGTTGATATAGCCTCGGGAACGGCCTTCGGCGGTGATAACCCGGCGAAGGATGCACAGGCCATCGGTGTCCAGGTCGCGCTCGGCCAGCCAGGCGCTGGCCTCGGGGATGTCGACCAGGTCGAACGTCGCCAGGATGTCGGCCTTGTCTGCTCCGGGGCGCACTACGCCACTGTCGGCGCGGTCGCCCAGCGTCAGGCCCAGGGCATCGAGCATGATCGACTTGCCCGCGCCGGTTTCACCGGTGATCACGCTCATGCCTCGGTCAAGTTCGAGGTCGAGATGTTCGACGATGGCGTAGTTGTGTACGGACAGGTGCACCAGCATAAGGCCGCTCCCAGGCTTTAGGTCTGGTTATTTATACAGTGTTTTGTTTCGGCCTGACAATGCCCTCGCTTAGCTCGATTTGCTTGGGCGGAGG
Organism: Pseudomonas sp. St290; assembly: GCF_018325805.1. NCBI lineage: Bacteria > Pseudomonadati > Pseudomonadota > Gammaproteobacteria > Pseudomonadales > Pseudomonadaceae > Pseudomonas > Pseudomonas sp. St290. Next base: position 999,931 of record NZ_AP014703.1, read on the forward strand.
ATTTTCTTAGCGCTTCGAGGAATGACTATGCAGCTGTTTTTTGTAAGGTTAATTCGTCAGATGGCCCTTGAAGCTGGAAAACCCGACCCCATATACCGGGGCAGAAGCGCGAGTCGAGCTCGCGGACGAAGTTGAGAGGAGAAATCTATGGCTGACGAACAGACGCAGGATACGCAAAATCTAGACGCCAACCAGGCTTCCCAGGATTCCGGTGAAGACCTGGCGGCACGTGTACAAGTGCTCGAAGAGCAACTGGCCGGTGCGCAGGATCAGGCGTTGCGTGTAGCAGCCGACCTGCAGAATGTCCGCCGTCGCGCCGAGCAAGATGTAGAGAAGGCTCATAAATTTGCCTTGGAGCGTTTCGCTGGCGACCTGCTGCCGATCATCGACAGCCTGGAGCGCGGCCTGGAACTGTCCAACCCGGATGACGAAAACATCCGTCCGATGCGTGAAGGCATCGAGCTGACCCTGAAAATGTTCCAGGACACCCTCAAGCGTTATCAGCTCGAAGCCCTCGACCCCCATGGCGAACCCTTCAATGCCGAGCACCATCAGGCCATGGCGATGCAGGAAAGTGCCGACGTCGAGCCAAACAGCGTCCTGAAGGTTTTCCAGAAGGGTTACCTGCTCAACGGTCGTCTGTTGCGCCCGGCCATGGTCGTGGTCAGCAAGACGCCAGCACCGGTTTCGCCTTCTATTGATGAGCAGGCTTGAAATCGGTCGTAGCGGCCCCATCTATTAAGTCAAGCGTTTAAGTGCTACCGCAGTTAGCCACCACTGCTGCGGCAACAAAATCCAAGTTCCGGGAGAGTTAACATGGGCAAGATTATCGGCATCGACCTGGGGACCACCAACTCGTGCGTCTCCGTGCTGGAAAACGGCAAGGCCAAAGTTATCGAGAACGCTGAAGGCGCGCGTACCACGCCGTCGATCATCGCTTACGCCAACGATGGCGAGATTCTGGTTGGCCAGTCGGCCAAGCGTCAGGCAGTGACCAATCCGCATAACACCCTGTACGCGGTGAAGCGTCTGATCGGTCGCAAGTTCGACGAAGAAGTCGTTCAGAAAGACATCAAGATGGTGCCTTACAAAATCGCCAAGGCTGACAATGGCGACGCCTGGGTTGAAGTGAACGGCCAGAAAATGGCACCGCCACAGATCTCGGCTGAAATTCTCAAGAAAATGAAGAAGACCGCTGAGGATTATCTCGGCGAAGCCGTGACCGAAGCGGTCATCACCGTTCCTGCATACTTCAACGACAGCCAGCGCCAGGCGACCAAAGACGCCGGCCGCATCGCGGGCCTGGACGTAAAACGTATCATCAACGAACCAACCGCGGCTGCTCTGGCCTACGGTATGGACAAGGCCAAGGGCGATCACACCGTGATCGTTTATGACCTGGGCGGCGGTACCTTCGACGTCTCTGTGATCGAGATCGCTGAAGTCGATGGCGAACACCAGTTCGAAGTACTGGCGACCAACGGTGACACCTTCCTCGGTGGTGAAGACTTCGACATCCGCTTGATCGACTACCTCGTCGACGAGTTCAAGAAAGAAAGCGGCATGAACCTCAAGGGTGACCCGCTGGCCATGCAGCGCCTGAAAGAAGCCGCTGAAAAAGCCAAGATCGAACTGTCCTCGAGCCAGTCGACCGACGTGAACCTGCCGTACATCACCGCAGACGCCACCGGTCCTAAGCACCTGAACGTAAAAATCTCCCGCGCCAAGCTTGAAGCGCTGGTGGAAGACCTGGTTCAGCGCACCATCGAGCCTTGCCGCATTGCGATGAAAGATGCCGGTATCGACGTTGGCTCGATCAACGACGTGATCCTGGTTGGCGGCCAGACCCGTATGCCGCTGGTTCAGAAGCTGGTGACCGACTTCTTCGGCAAAGAAGCGCGTAAGGACGTGAACCCGGACGAAGCCGTTGCCATGGGTGCTGCCATCCAGGGCGCCGTTCTGGCCGGTGATGTGAAGGACGTTCTGCTGCTCGACGTCAGCCCGCTGACCCTGGGTATCGAAACCATGGGTGGCGTGATGACCGCGCTGATCGAGAAAAACACCACGATTCCTACCAAGAAATCCCAAGTGTTCTCGACTGCTGACGATAACCAGGGCGCCGTGACCATCCATGTGCTGCAAGGTGAGCGCAAGCAGGCTGCCCAGAACAAATCCCTGGGCAAGTTCGACCTGGCCGAGATTCCACCGGCTCCACGTGGCGTGCCACAAATCGAAGTGACCTTCGACATCGACGCCAACGGCATCCTGCATGTCGGCGCGAAAGACAAGGCCACCGGCAAGACCCAGTCGATCGTGATCAAGGCCAACTCCGGTCTGTCCGAGGAAGAAATTCAGCAGATGGTTCGCGATGCTGAAGTCAACGCCGAGGAAGACCGCAAGTTCGAAGAACTGGCTAGCGCCCGCAACCAGGGCGACGCCCTGGTGCACTCGACCCGCAAGATGATCGCCGATGCTGGCGAGAAAGTGACCGCGGAAGAGAAAACCGCTATCGAAGCGGCTGTGGTTGCCCTGGAAGCTGCCGTCAAAGGCGACGACAAGGCTGCCATCGAGGCGAAGATCGAAGAGTTGTCCAAGGTCTCCGCTCCAGTGGCCCAGAAGATGTACGCCGAGCAGGCTCAGCCCGCTGAAGGCGCAGCCCAGGGCGAGTCGGCCGAAAAAGCCGACGATGTCGTTGACGCTGAGTTCGAAGAAGTGAAAGACCACAAGTAATCGCTTGTTGGTCGGCCGGTTGACTGCATTTGTGCGGTGGCTGGTAGGATGTCGCCGCGCGGGAGCTTGCTCCCGCGTTGGCGTGTCTGGAGTCAGTGAATTTTTACAGCATGCGACAACGCTCGGATGCTGGCGGTGTGATCGGGAATGCTCCTGCTTTCCGAACGACATACACCGCGTTTTGGCCGGGTCCCTGGCTGAAAGATTAAAGACCAGGATCGTTGAATCGACGTGAGTTGGGTCCGGGCCTGTATTGGGGCTCAACGAGTTTGGCAAGGTTCAGGAGAGGTTTGCCGGACGTCCTATAAGAGTGCAAAGACTAATGGCAAAGCGTGACTTTTACGAAGTATTGGGTGTCGAGCGGGGGGCCAGCGAGGCAGACCTGAAAAAGGCCTATCGTCGCCTGGCGATGAAGCACCACCCGGACCGTAATCCCGGCGACAAAGCGTCGGAAGAGATGTTCAAGGAGGCCAACGAGGCCTACGAAGTACTGTCCGATTCCAGTAAACGCGCGGCTTACGACCAGTACGGTCATGCCGGTGTCGACCCAAGCATGGGTGGCGGCGGTGCCGGTTTTGGCGGTCAGAATTTCTCCGATATTTTCGGCGATGTGTTCAGCGATTTCTTCGGTGGCGGTCGCGGCGGTGCCCGTGGTGGCGCCCAGCGTGGCAGTGACCTGCGTTACACGTTGGAGTTGGACCTGGAAGAGGCGGTGCGCGGTACTACCGTGAATATCCGTGTTCCGACACTGGTCAATTGCAAGCCGTGCGATGGCTCGGGTGCCAAGAAGGGGTCCTCGCCTGTTACGTGCCCAACCTGCGGCGGCATCGGCCAGGTCCGCATGCAACAGGGCTTCTTCTCGGTGCAGCAGACCTGCCCGCGTTGCCATGGCCAGGGCAAGATCATTTCCGACCCGTGCGACTCCTGCCACGGTGAAGGGCGTGTCGAAGAGTACAAGACGCTGTCGGTGAAAGTGCCGGCCGGGGTCGATACCGGTGACCGCATTCGTCTGTCCGGCGAAGGCGAGGCGGGTGCCCAGGGTGGCCCGACTGGCGACCTGTACGTGGTCATCAACGTGCGCGAGCATTCGATTTTCCAACGTGACGGCAAGCACCTGTTCTGCGAAGTGCCGATCAGCTTCGTCGATGCTGCCTTGGGCGGTGAGCTTGAGATCCCGACCCTCGACGGTCGCGTCAAGTTGAAAATCCCCGAGGGTACGCAGACCGGCAAGCAGTTCCGGATTCGTGGCAAGGGCGTTGCACCAGTGCGTGGTGGCGGCGCGGGTGACCTGATGTGCCGCGTGGCGGTGGAGACTCCGGTCAACCTGAGTCGGCGCCAGCGTGAGTTGCTGGAGGAGTTTCGCAGCTCGCTGGCCGATGACAACAGTCACTCCCCGAAAACCACCGGCTGGTTCGAAGGCGTGAAGCGCTTCTTCGGCGACCTGTAAGGAGTTGGCATGCGACGTATAGCTGTGATGGGCGCTGCGGGGCGCATGGGCAAGGCGCTGGTCGAGGCGGTGCAGCAGCGCTCTCCGCTCTCCGGCCTGACGGCAGCCATTGTGCGGCCCGACAGTACGCTGGTGGGTGCCGATGCTGGCGAGCTGGCCTCGCTGGGGCGTATCGGTGTGCCGATGTCCGGTGGCCTGGAGAAGGTGCTCGACGAGTTCGATGTGCTGATCGACTTCACCCTGCCGGACGTGATGCTGAAAAACCTCGCGATCTGCCGCAAACATGGCAAGGCCATGGTGATCGGCACGACGGGGCTGGATACCGCGCAAAAGCAGTTGCTGGCCGATGCGGGCAAAGACATTGCGATCGTGTTCGCGGCGAACTTCAGCGTGGGTGTGAACCTGTCACTGAAGCTGCTGGAGATGACGGCCCGGGTCTTGGGTGACGATGCGGATATCGAAATCATCGAGGCGCACCACCGCCACAAGATCGACGCGCCTTCGGGAACGGCCTTGCGCATGGGGGAAGTGATTGCCGATACGCTGGGTCGCGATCTGCAGGAAGTGGCCGTGTATGGGCGCCAGGGGCATACCGGTGCTCGTGAGCGCGATACCATCGGTTTCGCCACTGTGCGCGGTGGCGATGTGGTGGGCGACCATACCGTGCTGTTCGCCACTGAGGGCGAGCGCCTGGAAATCACCCACAAGGCATCGAGCCGGATGACCTTCGCCAAGGGTGCCGTACGTGCTGCGCTGTGGCTGGATGGCCGCGAGCCGGGTTTGTACGACATGCAGGACGTTCTCGACCTGCGTTGATGCCATTGAACGCGGGGTTCAGGTTATACTGAGCCCCGTTTTACACCGCTTCGCGACGGCCTGTCGCATTCCCCTGCCTTTAAGGCTCATTAGCGGTGGACCAAAAAAGCCTTTTTCTGTAAGCTACAGCTTTAGTGTGTCCACTAAAAGCGCGCAGAATAATTCAGTGAAGAAGCGGGGTGACGTGTCCATACGTCACTCCGCTTTTTTACAACCTGCGATCGCCCTTTCAGGCTTTATTTACGGGAGGTCTTCTTGACTAAGCCAGCCATACTCGCCCTTGCTGATGGCAGCATTTTTCGCGGCGAAGCCATTGGAGCCGACGGCCAGACCGTTGGTGAGGTGGTGTTTAACACCGCAATGACCGGCTATCAGGAAATTCTTACCGATCCTTCCTACGCCCAGCAAATCGTTACCCTGACTTACCCGCACATCGGCAACACCGGCACCACGCCGGAAGATGCCGAGTCTGATCGTGTCTGGTCCGCCGGCCTGGTCATCCGTGACTTGCCGCTGGTAGCGAGCAACTGGCGTAACACGATGTCCCTGTCCGATTACCTGAAAGCCAACAACGTTGTGGCGATCGCTGGTATCGACACTCGTCGCCTGACCCGCATCCTTCGGGAAAAAGGCGCGCAGAACGGCTGCATCATGGCCGGCGACAACATTTCCGAAGAAGCCGCCATTGCCGCTGCCCAGGGTTTCCCGGGTCTCAAGGGCATGGACCTGGCGAAAGTCGTCAGCACCAAGAAACAATACGAATGGCGCTCCACGGTCTGGGACCTGAAGACCGACAGTCACGCGACGATCGAGGCTTCCGAGCTGCCATACCACGTGGTTGCTTACGACTATGGCGTCAAGCTGAACATCCTGCGCATGTTGGTCGAGCGCGGTTGCCGCGTCACCGTGGTGCCAGCCCAAACCCCGGCCGCCGACGTCCTGGCCCTCAAGCCCGACGGCGTGTTCCTGTCCAACGGCCCTGGTGATCCCGAGCCTTGCGACTACGCGATCCAGGCGATCAAGGACGTGCTGGAAACCGAGATCCCGGTATTCGGCATCTGCCTCGGTCATCAATTGCTGGCCCTCGCCTCGGGCGCCAAGACCTTGAAGATGGGCCATGGCCACCATGGTGCCAACCACCCGGTGCAGGACCTGGACACGGGCGTGGTGATGATCACCAGCCAGAACCACGGTTTTGCGGTAGATGAAGCGACTCTGCCAGCCAACGTGCGTGCGATCCATAAGTCGCTGTTCGACGGCACGCTGCAAGGCATCGAGCGTACCGACAAGAGCGCGTTCAGCTTCCAGGGCCACCCTGAAGCCAGCCCGGGCCCGAACGATGTGGCGCCGCTGTTCGATCGCTTCATCAATGAGATGGCCAAGCGACGCTGACCGCGTGAAGCCCGAGGGCGGCCCCGAGTGCGGCGGCCCCCTCGGGCGCTTCAAAGATTGTTCGACGGCCTAGCCGACTGACCTGCGGATTTGAGTGACAAACCCATGCCAAAACGTACAGACATAAAAAGCATCCTGATTCTCGGCGCTGGCCCGATCGTGATCGGCCAGGCCTGCGAATTCGACTACTCCGGCGCCCAGGCCTGTAAAGCCCTGCGCGAAGAGGGCTACCGCGTCATCCTGGTGAACTCCAACCCGGCCACCATCATGACCGACCCGGCCATGGCCGACGCCACCTACATCGAGCCGATCAAGTGGCAGACCGTTGCCAAGATCATCGAGAAAGAGCGCCCGGACGCACTGCTGCCGACCATGGGTGGCCAGACCGCGCTGAACTGCGCCCTGGACCTGGAGCGCGAAGGCGTCCTGGAGAAATTCGGTGTGGAAATGATCGGCGCCAACGCTGATACCATCGACAAGGCCGAAGACCGTTCGCGCTTCGACAAGGCGATGAAATCCATCGGCCTGGACTGCCCGCGCTCGGGCATCGCCCACAGCATGGAAGAGGCCAACGCTGTCCTGGAACGCCTTGGCTTCCCGTGCATCATCCGTCCGTCCTTCACCATGGGCGGCACCGGTGGTGGTATTGCCTACAACCGTGAAGAGTTCGAAGAAATCTGTGCCCGTGGTCTCGACTTGTCGCCGACCAAGGAACTGCTGATCGACGAATCCCTGATCGGCTGGAAAGAATACGAAATGGAAGTTGTCCGCGACAAAAAGGACAACTGCATCATCGTCTGCTCCATCGAGAACTTCGACCCGATGGGCGTGCACACCGGTGACTCGATCACTGTCGCGCCGGCCCAGACCCTGACCGACAAGGAATACCAGATCCTGCGTAACGCCTCCCTGGCGGTATTGCGCGAGATCGGCGTGGAAACCGGCGGCTCCAACGTCCAGTTCGGCATCTGCCCGAACACCGGTCGCATGGTGGTCATCGAGATGAACCCGCGGGTATCCCGTTCGTCGGCCCTGGCTTCCAAGGCCACCGGTTTCCCGATTGCCAAGGTCGCTGCCAAGCTGGCCGTGGGCTACACCCTGGACGAGTTGTCGAACGACATCACCGGCGGCAAGACCCCGGCGTCCTTCGAGCCGTCCATCGACTACGTCGTTACCAAGCTGCCACGCTTCGCCTTCGAGAAATTCGCCAAGGCCGATGCCCGCCTGACTACTCAGATGAAGTCGGTTGGTGAGGTCATGGCCATCGGCCGGACTTTCCAGGAATCCCTGCAGAAAGCCCTTCGCGGCCTGGAAGTGGGCGTTTGCGGCCTCGATCCGAAGCTGGACCTGAATGATCCGGAAAGCATGAGCGTGCTCAAGCGCGAGCTGACCGTGCCGGGCGCCGAGCGTATCTGGTACGTGGCTGATGCCTTCCGTGCCGGCATGACCGTCGAGCAGATCTTCGGCATGAACATGATCGACCCTTGGTTCCTGGTGCAGATCGAAGATCTGATCAAGGAAGAAGAGAAGGTCAAGACCCTGGGCATGTCCAGCATCGACCGCGACACGATGTTCCGCCTCAAGCGCAAAGGCTTCTCCGACATGCGCCTGGCCAAGCTGCTGGGTGTGACCGAGAAGAGCCTGCGCGCTCATCGCCACAAGTTGGAAGTGTTCCCGGTCTACAAGCGCGTCGACACCTGCGCGGCCGAGTTCGCCACCGACACCGCCTACCTGTACTCCACGTACGAAGAAGAGTGCGAAGCGGCGCCATCGACCCGCGACAAGATCATGATCCTGGGTGGCGGTCCTAACCGGATCGGCCAGGGCATCGAGTTCGACTACTGCTGCGTACACGCGGCGCTGGCCCTGCGCGACGACGGTTACGAGACCATCATGGTCAACTGCAACCCGGAAACCGTCTCCACCGACTACGACACCTCCGATCGCCTGTACTTCGAACCCGTGACCCTGGAAGACGTGCTGGAAATCGTTCGCGTCGAGAAGCCCAAAGGCGTGATCGTCCAGTACGGCGGCCAGACCCCGCTGAAGCTGGCGCGCGCCCTTGAAGCCGCTGGCGTGCCGATCATCGGTACCAGCCCGGATGCGATCGACCGCGCCGAAGACCGTGAGCGTTTCCAGCAGATGGTCGAGCGCCTGAACCTGCGTCAGCCGCCAAACGCCACCGTGCGCAGCGAGGACGAAGCGATTCGTGCCGCGGCCAAGATCGGCTACCCGCTGGTGGTGCGTCCGTCCTATGTACTGGGTGGCCGTGCGATGGAAATCGTCTACCAGGAGGACGAGCTCAAGCGCTACCTGCGCGAAGCGGTCCAGGTGTCCAACGACAGCCCGGTGCTGCTGGACCACTTCCTCAACTGCGCCATCGAAATGGACGTGGACGCAGTCAGCGACGGCAAGGATGTGGTGATCGGTGCGATCATGCAGCACATCGAGCAAGCAGGTGTTCACTCCGGTGACTCCGCCTGTTCGCTGCCGCCTTACTCGCTGCCGGCGCACATCCAGGACGAGATGCGCGAGCAGGTCAAGAAAATGGCCCTGGAACTGGGCGTTGTCGGCCTGATGAACGTGCAGCTGGCCTTGCAGGGCGAGGACATCTACGTCATCGAAGTCAACCCGCGCGCTTCCCGGACCGTGCCGTTCGTCTCCAAGTGCATCGGTGTTTCCCTGGCGATGATCGCGGCACGGGTCATGGCTGGCAAAACCCTGAAAGAGCTGAATTTCACCAAGGAAATCATTCCGAACTTCTACAGTGTGAAAGAGGCGGTGTTCCCGTTCGCCAAGTTCCCAGGCGTGGACCCGATCCTCGGCCCGGAAATGAAATCCACCGGTGAAGTGATGGGCGTGGGCGATACCTTCGGCGAGGCCTTCGCCAAGGCCCAGATGGGCGCCAGCGAAGTATTGCCGACTGGCGGTACGGCGTTCATCAGCGTGCGTGATGACGACAAGCCACTGGTTGCAGGCGTAGCCCGTGATCTGATCAACTTGGGCTTCGAAGTGGTCGCCACTGCCGGCACTGCCAGACTGATCGAGGCGGCAGGCCTGAAAGTGCGCCGCGTGAACAAGGTGACCGAGGGGCGTCCGCACGTGGTCGACATGATCAAGAATGACGAAGTCACACTGATCATCAACACCACCGAAGGTCGCCAGTCGATCGCCGATTCCTACTCCATTCGTCGCAATGCGCTGCAGCACAAGATCTACTGCACCACGACCATTGCTGCGGGCGAAGCGATCTGCGAAGCGCTCAAGTTCGGTCCCGAGAAGACCGTGCGTCGCTTGCAGGATCTACATGCAGGATTGAAGGCATGAGCATAACCAAGTACCCGATGACGGTTCAGGGCGCGAAGGCCCTGGAAGAAGAACACGCTTTCCTGACGAAGGTCGAGCGCCCGCGCTTGAGCCAGGCTATTGGTGAAGCGCGCGAGCTGGGCGATCTCAAGGAGAACGCCGAATACCACGCTGCCCGAGAGGAGCAGGGGATGGTCGAGGCGCGTGTCCGTGATATCGAAGGCCGTATGCAGAATGCGGTGATCATCGACGTCACGACGATCCCGCACACCGGCAAGGTGATCTTTGGCACTACCGTGGAAATCGCCAACGTCGAGACCGATGAAAGCGTCACTTACCAGATCGTTGGTGAGGACGAGGCAGACATCAAGCTCGGCAAGATTTCCGTTGGTTCGCCCATCGCTCGCGCCTTGATTGCCAAGGAAGAGGGTGATGTGGTGGCGGTGAAGACACCTGGCGGTGTCATCGAGTATGAGATTGTCGAAGTCCGTCACATCTGAACGAAGGCGCCCGCTGCGAGCAGGCGCCATGATCTGGCAGCTCACCCAGATGTTGTGGGTGGGCGGCGTCTGGTTGTTGCACATCGGTTTGCTGCCGGTGCTGGGTCGAGTCGGCTTGGCACCGCTGCTCATCGATGAAATCGCAGGCATGCTGACGGCGCTGCTGGTAGGTTTTTCCGCAGCGTGCGTGATATTTCAGGTCTTGGTGCTGGTTCAGGCCGAGGGCCTTGCCAGTCTATGGCGCGACATTCGTGGGCAATTGTTGCTCATGTCGTTGTACGCGTGCGGGATGTTCTTTGCAGTGCGTCTCGGCTGGCCGGATGCGAGCCAATGGCAGGTATTCAGTTACCTGGTGCTGGGTTTTTCCGGGTTGGTGCTGGTGTTGCAGCCGGTTCCCGGATGGGGCGGCAGGGTGCGCGAGGCACACCCTTGACCCTTTGACATCACTTGAAGCGGTGAACGTTCGACAGTTGCTTGTTGACGCTGAAATTCTTGCGATAAATCAGCGCCATCTTGCCGATGACCTGCACCAGGTCGGCCTTGCCGGTCTTGCACAGTTCAGCAACGGCAGCCAGGCGGGCTTCGCGGTCGAGGATGTTGAGCTTGATCTTGATCAGCTCGTGATCGCCCAAGGCGCGTTCCAGTTCGGCGAGTACACCTTCAGTCAAACCGTTGTCAGCCACAGTCAAAACCGGTTTCAGATGGTGGCCAATGGATTTGTATTGTTTCTTCTGCTCTTGAGTGAGCGGCATAATCTGACCCCTGCGTCTGATCTTGTAAAAAGCGGCGGCCAGTTTACCCGAGCAAGTCCGGGACCGCCCACTTAATCACGACCCGTTTTATTTTTAGAGGTGGCCCGTGGCCCGTTCCAAGACTAGCCAGAACTGGCTCAGAGAGCATTTCAACGATCCATTCGTGAAAATGGCGCAAAAAGACGGGTATCGTTCCCGTGCCAGCTACAAGCTGCTGGAGATTCAAGAAAGAGACCGTTTGATCCGTCCAGGCATGAGCGTGATCGACTTGGGCGCCGCCCCGGGTGGCTGGTCCCAAGTGACCAGTCGTCTGATTGGTGGACAAGGCACACTGATCGCTTCCGATATCCTGGAAATGGACAGCATCCCGGATGTGACCTTCATTCAGGGTGACTTCACCGAGGACGCCGTACTGGCGCAGATCCTTGAAGCGGTTGGAAAAAACGAGGTGGACCTTGTGATTTCCGATATGGCCCCCAATATGAGTGGATTGGCATCTGTTGATATGCCGCGATCAATGTTCCTGTGCGAGTTGGCACTGGATCTTGCGACTCGGGTATTGAAGCCAGGTGGTGATTTTTTGATCAAGGTCTTCCAGGGTGAAGGCTTCGACGAATACCACAAGAGCGTGCGCAAGCAGTTCGAGAAGGTCACGACGCGCAAGCCGAAATCATCGCGTGATCGCTCCCGTGAGCAGTACCTGCTGGGCCGTGGTTTCCGTGGTCGCAGTGAGGAATAAGAGGTTTTTCGACCGGGGCGATAGGTTTTTCGTATTTCGTCCCGTGAGCATTAGCGAATATTGTGTAGAAAGTGTTTCACAAAGGGTTACAGACGGCGCCTGCCAGAGTCGTAGGTAATGTAGTAAGTTAGGCCGGTGAATATCATGCGAAGCGCGCGCCAGTAGCGGAGCTTGCTTCAGAGGGTAGTTAATTGAACGATATGGCAAAGAATCTGATCCTGTGGTTGATCATCGCCGCTGTCCTTGTGACCGTGATGAACAACTTCTCCAGCCCTAACGAGCCGCAGACCCTCAACTATTCCGACTTCATCCAGCAGGTCAAGGATGGCAAGGTCGAGCGTGTAGCCGTTGATGGCTATGTGATTACCGGCAAGCGCACCGATGGCGACAGTTTCAAGACCATTCGTCCGGCAATCCAGGACAATGGCCTGATCGGCGACCTGGTGGACAACCACGTCGTGGTCGAAGGCAAGCAGCCTGAGCAGCAAAGCATCTGGACCCAGCTCCTGGTCGCCAGCTTCCCGATCCTGGTGATCATCGCCGTGTTCATGTTCTTCATGCGCCAGATGCAGGGTGGCGGGGGAGGCAAGGGCGGGCCGATGAGCTTTGGCAAGAGCAAGGCTCGACTGCTTTCCGAAGATCAGGTGAAAACCACCCTGGCCGACGTCGCGGGCTGCGACGAAGCCAAGGAAGAAGTGGGCGAACTGGTCGAGTTCCTGCGTGATCCGGGCAAATTCCAGCGCCTGGGCGGTCGTATTCCACGCGGTGTGCTGATGGTTGGCCCGCCAGGTACCGGTAAAACCTTGCTGGCCAAGGCGATTGCCGGTGAAGCCAAGGTGCCGTTCTTCACGATTTCCGGTTCCGACTTCGTCGAAATGTTCGTCGGCGTGGGCGCCAGTCGTGTTCGCGACATGTTCGAACAGGCCAAGAAACACGCGCCATGCATCATCTTCATCGATGAGATCGACGCCGTCGGTCGCCACCGTGGCGCCGGCATGGGTGGCGGGCACGACGAGCGCGAGCAGACCCTCAACCAGTTGCTGGTCGAGATGGACGGCTTCGAAATGAACGACGGCATCATTGTGATTGCCGCCACCAACCGTCCTGACGTACTCGACCCTGCGCTGTTGCGTCCGGGACGTTTCGACCGCCAGGTCGTGGTGGGGCTGCCGGACATTCGCGGTCGCGAGCAGATCCTCAAGGTCCATATGCGCAAGGTGCCAATGGGTGATGACGTCGCTCCGGCAGTCATCGCGCGTGGTACGCCGGGCTTTTCCGGTGCAGACCTGGCGAACCTGGTCAACGAAGCGTCGTTGTTCGCCGCTCGTACCGGCAAGCGTGTCGTGGAGATGAAGGAGTTCGAGCTGGCCAAGGACAAGATCATGATGGGCGCGGAGCGCAAGTCCATGGTCATGTCGGAGAAAGAAAAGCAGAACACCGCGTATCACGAGGCGGGTCACGCGATCGTCGGTCGTGTCGTGCCCGAGCATGATCCGGTCTACAAGGTCTCGATCATCCCACGAGGTCGTGCCTTGGGCGTGACCATGTTCCTGCCGGAAGAGGATCGCTACAGCCTGTCCAAGCGTGCATTGATCAGCCAGATCTGTTCGTTGTATGGCGGCCGTATCGCTGAGGAAATGACCCTGGGCTTCGACGGTGTGACCACCGGCGCGTCCAACGACATCATGCGCGCCAGTCAGATCGCTCGGAATATGGTCACCAAGTGGGGCCTGTCCGAGAAGTTGGGGCCGCTGATGTATGCCGAAGAAGAGGGGGAGGTGTTCCTTGGTCGTGGTGGCGGTGGCCAGCATGCAAGCTTCTCCGGCGAGACAGCCAAGCTGATCGATTCCGAAGTGCGCAGTATCATCGACCAGTGCTACGGCACTGCCCGGCAGATTCTTACGGACAACCGTGACAAGCTTGATGCCATGGCCGATGCCTTGATGAAGTACGAAACCATCGACGCCGAGCAAATCGACGACATCATGGCGGGTCGCGAACCTCGCGAGCCTCGTGACTGGTCGGGTGGTACCGGCACCTCCGGTACGCCTCCGGCGGTACAGGGTGAGCGTCCGGAAACACCGATTGGCGGTCCGGCCGCTGATGTCTAAGGCTTGAAATGACTTCTGTTCAGTCCTCGACCCGGTTGCCTTGCGGCAACCGGGTTCTTGATTTGGCCCATGCGCATGTCATGGGCATTCTCAATGTCACGCCTGATTCCTTTTCCGATGGCGGTCGATTCAGCCAGCTCGATGCTGCGCTGCGGCATGCCGAAGCCATGGTGGCTGCCGGTGCAACGCTGATCGATGTAGGCGGCGAATCGACCCGGCCGGGCGCGCGGGCAGTCTCGCCTACCGAAGAGCTGGAGCGGGTAGCGCCGATTGTCGAGCGCATCCATCGCGAACTTGATGTCATTATCTCGGTCGATACGTCCACGCCTGCGGTCATGCGCGAGACTGTGCGACTGGGGGCAGGCCTGATCAATGATGTTCGGTCCCTGCGGCGCGACGGCGCCCTGGACGCTGCGGCGGCCACCGGGTTGCCGGTGTGCCTGATGCATATGCTCGGCGAACCGGGGACCATGCAGAATGACCCGCACTATGATGATGTAACCAGGGAGGTGGGTGAATTCCTGGTGGAGCGTCTGGACCAGTGTGCTGCCGTGGGCATTCCCGCCGAGCGGATCGTTCTTGATCCCGGCTTTGGCTTTGCCAAGACGCTGGCTCACAACCTGAGCCTGTTCAAACATATGGAAGCCTTGCATGCCCTGGGGCGGCCCCTGTTGGTTGGGGTTTCGCGAAAGAGCATGATAGGCAATGCCTTGGGCCGACCGGTGGGAGAGCGCCTGTATGGTGGTCTCGCCCTTGCGGCCTTGGCCCTTACCAAAGGCGCGCGCATATTGCGTGTGCACGATGTAGCCGAAACGATGGATGTCGTGCGGATGATCGCAGCTGTGGATTCAGCCGAATAAGAATGACGGAGCACTTATGAGCAAGAAATACTTTGGCACCGACGGTATTCGTGGTCGGGTCGGCGAATACCCTATTACCCCTGATTTCATGCTCAAGCTCGGCTGGGCGGCCGGCATGGCGTTCCGCAAGATGGGCGCCTGCAAGGTGCTGGTCGGCAAGGACACGCGAATTTCCGGCTACATGTTCGAATCGGCACTCGAGGCTGGCCTGACATCGGCGGGCGCCGATGTGATGCTGCTGGGCCCGATGCCGACGCCGGCCATTGCCTACCTGACGCGTACGTTCCAGGCCCAGGCAGGCATCGTGATCAGTGCCTCGCACAACCCTCATGACGACAACGGCATCAAGTTCTTCTCCGGCCAGGGTACCAAGCTGCCGGACGATATCGAGCTGATGATCGAAGAGCTGCTGGACACGCCGATGACTGTGGTTGAGTCGAGCAAGATCGGCAAAGTGTCGCGGATCAACGATGCGTCGGGTCGCTACATCGAATTCTGCAAGGGCAGTGTGCCCACAGGTACCAGTTTTTCCGGCCTGAAAGTCGTCGTCGATTGCGCCCACGGGGCAACCTATAAAGTCGCGCCGAGCGTCTTTCGCGAGCTGGGGGCCGAGGTGGTGGTGCTTTCCGCCCAGCCTAATGGCCTGAACATCAACCACAACTGTGGCTCCACCCATACCGAGGCATTGCAGGCTGCGGTGCTGGCTGAGCAGGCTGATCTCGGGATCGCCTTCGACGGCGACGGTGATCGGGTCTTGATGGTTGATCACACCGGTACGGTCGTCGATGGTGACGAGCTGCTGTTCATTATTGCTCGTGACCTGCATGGGCGCGGCAAGCTGCAGGGCGGCGTAGTCGGCACGTTGATGAGCAACCTCGGGCTGGAGCTGGCCCTGGCAGACCTGGATATCCCGTTCGTGCGGGCCAATGTGGGTGACCGCTACGTGATCTCGGAGCTGCTGGAGCGCAACTGGGTGATCGGTGGTGAGAACTCCGGCCACATCGTATGCTTCGACCATACCACCACGGGTGATGCGATCATTGCGGCCTTGCAAGTGCTGATGGCGCTCAAGGCGCGTAACGAAGGGCTCGCACAGTCGCGCCAGGCATTGCGCAAATGCCCGCAAGTGTTGATCAACGTGCGTTTCGGGGGCGGTGTGAATCCTCTCGAGGATGCCAAGGTCAAGCAGGCCAGTGAGCGTGTGACACAGGCGATGGCGGGGCGTGGACGTGTATTGTTGCGCAAGTCCGGCACAGAGCCTTTGGTGCGTGTCATGGTCGAAGGCGAGGATGAAGCGCAAGTTCGCGGTTATGCCGAAGAGCTGGCAAAACTGGTTACTGAAGTTTCTGCCTGAATTCGGCTTGCCAGTCATGGATCGGTTGGGTAACATCTGCGCCCACTTTGACCGACGAGGTACAGCATGCGTCGCCCTATGGTAGCTGGTAACTGGAAGATGCACGGTACCCGCGCCAGCGTCGCTGAGCTGATCAATGGCCTTCGTCATCTGGCCTTGCCAAGCGGTGTTGATGTCGCGGTATTCCCGCCTTGCTTGTATATCAATCAAGTGATTGATGGCTTGAAAGGTAAGTCGATTTCGGTCGGCGCGCAGAACTCTGCGGTGGAGTCCATGCAAGGTGCGTTGACCGGTGAGATTGCACCGAGTCAATTGGTGGATGCAGGTTGTTCCCTGGTCCTGGTCGGACATTCCGAGCGTCGCCAGATCATGGGCGAGCAGGACAAGGCCTTGATCCGCAAATTTGCTGCGGCCCAGGCCTGTGGTCTGACTCCGGTGTTGTGCATAGGGGAAACCCTTGCGCAGCGTGAAGCCGGCAAGACCCTTGAAGTTGTCGAGCGTCAGCTGGGCAGCATCATCGAAGAGCTGGGTGTTGGTGCTTTTGCAAAGGCAATTATTGCTTACGAGCCAGTCTGGGCCATTGGTACCGGGCTGACTGCTTCGCCGCAACAGGCGCAGGATGTGCACGCAGCCATCCGCGCGCAGTTGGCGGCAGAGAATTCTGAAGTGGCACGAGGTGTGCGGCTTCTATACGGCGGCAGCGTGAAGGCGGCCAATGCGGTCGAACTGTTCGGCATGCCGGATATCGATGGGGGGCTCATTGGTGGAGCGTCCCTGAATGCAGATGAGTTCGGTGCGATCTGTCGCGCCGCGGGAAACTGAAAAAATGCTGGAAACAGTCGTAGTCGTTTTTCATCTGCTGGGTGCACTGGGTGTAGTTGCTCTCGTATTGCTGCAGCAGGGTAAAGGTGCGGATGCTGGTGCGTCTTTCGGTGCAGGTGCTTCAAATACTGTGTTCGGAAGCCAAGGTTCCTCTACCTTTCTTAGTAAGTTTACTGCTATACTTGCCGCCGGTTTCTTCATGACCAGCTTGGGGTTAGGTTACTTTGCTAAAGAGAAAGCTCACGAGCTGACTCAAGTAGGTTTGCCAAACCCAGCAGTCTTGGAGGCGCCAAAGCAACAACCGGCTTCTGATGATGTCCCGGTGCTTCAAGAGCAAAAGTCGGCCAACCCGGCGACTGACGTGCCTCCAGCTCAAGAGCAGAAGTAAGAAGGTTTCAAACGCTGTATTGCCGAGGTGGTGGAATTGGTAGACACGCAACCTTGAGGTGGTTGTGCCCATAGGGTGTAGGGGTTCGAGTCCCCTTCTCGGTACCAATTATCAGGAGAGCCCGCGATTGCGGGCTTTCTTGTAGGTGGAAGGGTTACATTGACCCTGTAAGGGATCGGTCGTATACTTCCGCCCCAGCTTTGTCGCGGGATGGAGCAGTCTGGTAGCTCGTCGGGCTCATAACCCGAAGGTCGTCGGTTCAAATCCGGCTCCCGCAACCAGTTTCAGGGGCCCCTTCCAAGGGGCTTTTTGTTAGCTGGACACTTTATAACGCCGCTATTCGACGGCGTTTCAGGGATGGGCGATTCGCCCATTTTTTTTTATTTGCACAGCATGCACAAACATGCACGAGGGGGTTCAGGTGTCGAGCAAGCTAGAACAGTTGCAGGCCTTGTTGGCCCCGGTGGTCGTGGCCCTTGGCTATGAATGCTGGGGTATTGAGTTTTCGGCTCAAGGTCGCCACTCACTGTTGCGCGTTTATATCGATAAGGAAGGCGGCGTGTTGGTGGATGATTGCGCCATCGTCAGCCGTCAGATCAGCGGTGTACTGGATGTTGAAGATCCAATCACCTCCGAATACACCCTTGAAGTTTCCTCGCCTGGCATGGAGCGCCCCCTGTTCACTCTTGAACAGTTCGCTTTGTTTGCCGGTGAACAAGTGAAGATCAAGCTGCGCTCGCCTTTCGAAGGTCGACGCAACTTCCAAGGCCTTCTGCGCGGTGTAGAAGAACAGGACGTCGTGGTGCAGGTAGATGACCATGAGTTCCTGTTGCCGATCGATATGATCGACAAGGCCAACATTATTCCCAGTTTTGACTGATACGTGCCAGATACTGCGGATCCCGCGGATCCAATGGCTTGCGAAAGGCGAGGCGTACGATGAGCAAAGAAGTACTGCTGGTTGTTGAGTCGGTATCCAATGAAAAGGGCGTACCGGCTAACGTTATTTTTGAAGCGCTGGAGCTGGCCCTGGCCACTGCTACCAAGAAGCGGTTTGAAGACGAAGTTGATTTGCGTGTGGAAATCAATCGCCACACGGGTGCCTACGAGACTTTCCGTCGCTGGACGGTAGTCGAGGAAGCCGACCTGGACGATCCGGCTATCGAAACCTGGCCGAGCAAGGTTGCAGAAACGCACCCGGGCGCCAAGGTCGGTGATGTCGTCGAAGAAAAAATCGAATCCATCGAGTTCGGTCGCATCGCTGCACAGACTGCCAAGCAGGTTATTGTGCAGAAAGTTCGCGAAGCCGAGCGCGCGCAAGTCGTCGACGCTTATCGCGAGCGCCTGGGGGAAATCATCTCCGGCACCGTGAAAAAAGTGACCCGCGACAACGTGATCGTCGACCTGGGCAACAACGCTGAAGCGTTGCTGGCTCGCGAAGACATCATTTCTCGCGAAACTTTCCGGGTTGGCGTGCGTTTGCGTGCGCTGCTCAAGGAAATCCGCACCGAGAACCGCGGCCCACAGCTGATCCTGTCGCGTACAGCGCCGGAAATGCTGATCGAGTTGTTCCGCATCGAAGTGCCGGAAATTGCTGAAGGCCTGATCGAAGTCATGGCCGCCTCCCGTGATCCGGGATCGCGTGCCAAGATCGCGGTCCGCTCCAAGGACAAGCGCATCGACCCGCAAGGTGCTTGCATCGGCATGCGTGGTTCGCGTGTCCAGGCCGTATCCGGCGAGTTGGGCGGCGAGCGCGTGGACATCGTCCTGTGGGACGACAACCCGGCTCAGTTCGTGATCAACGCCATGTCGCCTGCTGAAGTGGCGGCAATTATCGTCGACGAAGATGCCCATGCCATGGACATCGCCGTTGGCGCAGACAATCTCGCTCAGGCTATCGGTCGTGGTGGTCAGAACGTGCGTCTGGCCAGCCAGTTGACTGGCTGGACCCTGAACGTGATGACCGAATCGGACATCCAGGCTAAGCAACAAGCGGAAACCGGCGACATCCTGCGCAACTTCATCGAAGAGCTCGAAGTCGATGAAGAACTGGCGCAGGTGCTGGTGGACGAAGGCTTTACCAGCCTGGAAGAGATTGCCTACGTACCGGTGGAGGAAATGCTCAACATCGACGGCTTTGACGAGGAAATCGTCAACGAGCTTCGCGCTCGGGCCAAGGATCGTTTGTTGACCAAAGCCATCGCTACTGAGGAAAAGCTGGCAGACGCCCATCCGGCCGAAGACCTGCTCTCGCTTGAGGGCATGGACAAGGATTTGGCGATGGAACTGGCGGTGCGCGGCGTAATTACCCGCGAAGACCTGGCCGAGCAGTCTATTGACGATCTGCTCGACATCGACGGCATTGACGATGATCGTGCCGGCAAGTTGATCATGGCCGCCCGAGCCCACTGGTTCGAGTAATTAGGCGCGGCCTGAGGAGAGAAGTGCATGACGCAAGTCACGGTGAAACAACTGGCCGATGAGGTCAAAACACCGGTAGAGCGCCTGTTGCAGCAGATGCGTGAGGCAGGTCTGCCGCACACCGCCGCCGAGGAACATGTGACCGACAGTGAGAAGCAGTCCCTGCTGACTCACTTGAAGAGCAGTCACAAGGCGAAAGTGGAAGAACCGCGCAAGATCACTCTGCAGCGTAAAACCACCAGCACCCTGCGTGTTGCCGGTAGCAAAAGCATCAGCGTTGAAGTACGCAAGAAGAAAGTCTTCGTACAGCGCAGCCCGGAAGAAATCGAAGCCGAGCGCAAACGCGAACAGGAAGAACGTCGCGCAGTAGAAAATGCTGCTCGTCAGAAGGCTGAAGAAGAAGCCAAGCGTCGCGCCGAAGAAGAAGCGCGCCGCCAGCCTGCTGCTGCGCAAACCGCTCCGGTGGAAGCTGTCGAGGCTGTTGCCCCGGTAGTCGAACCTGTGCGCGAAGCGGCTCCAGTCGTGGCGCCAGCTCCGGCTCCTGCCGATACTCGCAAGCGCGACGAACAGCGTCGTCCGGACAAGCCACGTGCCGACGACAATCGTCGTGGCAGCGGCGATGGCGAGCGCAAGAACGCGCCTCATCGTGCTTCGGTCAAGGAAAAGGCTCCAGCACCCCGTGTTGCGCCACGTACTACCGATGAAGAAAGCGATGGCTTCCGTCGCGGCGGTCGCGGCAAGGCCAAGCTGAAGAAACGCAACGCCCACGGTTTCCAGAGCCCTACCGGCCCTGTCGTGCGTGAAGTGAAGATCGGCGAGACCATCACTGTGGGCGATCTGGCCCAGCAGATGTCGGTCAAGGCTGCTGAAATCATCAAGTTCATGTTCAAGCTGGGTACGCCAGCCACCATCAACCAGGTACTGGACCAGGAAACTGCCCAACTGGTTGCTGAAGAGCTGGGCCACAAAGTGACCCTGGTCAGCGACACCGCCCTGGAAGATTCCCTGGCCGAGTCCCTGAAGTTTGAAGGTGAGGCGGTTTCCCGTGCACCGGTCGTGACCGTCATGGGCCACGTCGACCACGGTAAAACCTCCCTGCTCGACTATATTCGTCGTGCGAAGGTTGCGGCAGGTGAGGCTGGTGGTATTACCCAGCACATCGGCGCCTACCACGTTGAAACCGACCGCGGCATGGTGACGTTCCTCGACACCCCGGGTCACGCTGCGTTTACCGCGATGCGTGCCCGTGGTGCCAAGGCGACCGACATCGTGATCCTGGTGGTTGCAGCGGACGACGGCGTGATGCCGCAAACCATCGAAGCCGTTCAGCATGCCCAGGCAGCTGGCGTGCCGCTGGTGGTGGCAGTGAACAAGATCGACAAGCCGGGCGCTGATCTCGATCGCATCCGCAGCGAACTGTCGGTCCACGGCGTGACCTCCGAAGAGTGGGGTGGCGACACTCCATTCGTTCCGGTCTCGGCGAAGATGGGTACCGGCGTTGACGAACTGCTCGAAGCCGTTCTGTTGCAAGCCGAGGTCCTGGAATTGACTGCTACGCCTTCGGCTCCTGGCCGTGGTGTGGTCGTTGAATCGCGCCTCGACAAAGGCCGTGGCCCTGTCGCGACCGTCCTGGTTCAAGACGGTACCCTGCGCCAAGGCGACATGGTGCTGGTCGGTTCGAACTACGGCCGCGTGCGTGCCATGCTCGACGAGAACGGCAAGCCAATCAAGGAAGCCGGTCCGGCTATCCCGGTCGAGATCCTTGGCCTGGACGGTACCCCGGACGCTGGCGACGAGATGAGCGTTGTGGCTGACGAGAAGAAAGCCCGTGAAGTGGCTCTGTTCCGTCAAGGCAAGTTCCGCGAAGTCAAACTGGCTCGTGCTCATGCCGGCAAGCTGGAAAACATCTTCGAGAACATGGGCCAGGAAGAGAAGAAGACGCTCAACATCGTCCTCAAATCCGACGTCCGTGGTTCGCTCGAAGCGTTGAACGGCGCCTTGAATGGCCTGGGTAACGACGAAGTGCAAGTGCGTGTGGTCGGTGGCGGTGTCGGTGGTATCACCGAGTCCGACGCCAACCTGGCACTGGCCTCCAATGCTGTACTGTTCGGCTTCAACGTGCGTGCCGATGCCGGCGCTCGCAAGATCGTCGAGCAGGAAGGCCTGGATATGCGTTACTACAACGTGATCTACGACATCATTGAAGACGTCAAGAAAGCGTTGACCGGTATGCTGGGCAGCGACGTCCGGGAGAACATCCTGGGTGTGGCCGAAGTTCGCGACGTGTTCCGTTCGCCGAAGTTTGGTGCCATCGCCGGTTGCATGGTGATCGAGGGTGTCGTTCACCGTAACCGTCCGATCCGTGTATTGCGTGAAGACATCGTGATCTTCGAAGGCGAGCTGGAATCCCTGCGCCGCTTCAAGGATGACGCTTCCGAAGTACGTGCCGGCATGGAATGCGGTATTGGCGTCAAGAGCTACAACGACGTCAAGGTCGGCGACAAGATCGAAGTCTTCGAGAAGGTTCAGGTTGCTCGCAGCCTCTAACTCGCGCACTTCAAGAGCCGCACCGGGCAGCCGCACGAATATGCGCCGCCTCGCTGCCGGACTCTAAACGCAACGCCCGGTCTGGCTTTTGCCAGGCCGGGCGTTTGCCGCTTTCAGACCTCACGGGTTTGACCGTGGGGCAGTAACAGGTAACAAGACATGGCAAAAGAATACAGCCGTACCCAACGAATCGGCGATCAGATGCAGCGCGAGCTGGCCCAACTGATCCGTCGCGAAGTCAAAGACCCGCGCGTCGGCCTGGTCACCATTACCGCTGTGGAAGTCAGCCGTGACGTCGGTCACGCGAAGATTTTCATCACTGTGATGGGCCAGGACAGCGCCGAAGAAATCGCCCAGAGCATCAAGGTGCTCAACTCGGCCGCCGGCTTCCTGCGTATGCAGTTGGCCCGGGAGATGAAGCTGCGCAGCGTCCCACAGTTGCACTTCCACTACGACGAAAGCGTCGTGCGCGGTGCGCATCTGTCGGCCCTGATCGAGCGCGCCGTGGCTGAAGACAGTCAGCACCCGGTTGCGGCTGAACCCGAAGACACCAAGGAGTAATCGGTGGCTCAGGTCAAACGCATCCGTCGTAACGTCAGCGGCATCATCCTGCTCGACAAGCCGCTGGGGTTCACCTCCAACGCGGCGCTGCAGAAGGTTCGCTGGCTGCTCAATGCCGAAAAGGCCGGGCACACTGGTAGCCTCGATCCGCTGGCCACCGGCGTGCTGCCGCTGTGCTTTGGCGAGGCGACCAAGTTCTCCCAGTACCTGCTCGATTCCGACAAGGGTTATGAGACCCTGGCGCAACTGGGCAAGACCACCACCACGGCGGATGCCGAAGGTGAGGTTCTGCTCGAACGCCCGGTGACCGTTGGTCAGGCCGATATCGAGGCTGTATTACCGGCTTTTCGTGGGCAAATCAGCCAGATACCGCCAATGTACTCAGCCCTCAAGCGTGATGGGCAGCCGTTGTATAAACTGGCCCGTGCCGGCGAAGTAGTGGAGCGCGAACCGCGTTCTGTTACTATTGCGCGCTTGGAATTGCTGGCCTTTGACGGTAATACTGCGCGGCTGGCTGTGGATTGCAGCAAGGGCACCTATATCCGCACCCTGGTGGAGGATATTGGTGAACGGCTCGGCTGTGGCGCGTACGTGGCAGAGTTGCGACGGACCCAGGCCGGGCCTTTTACGCTGGCCCAGACGGTCACGCTCGAAGAGCTCGAAGCGGTGCATGCCGAGGGTGGTAACGAAGCGGTCGATCGTTTCCTGATGCCATCGGACAGCGGGTTGCTGGATTGGCCGCTACTGCAATTCTCGGAACATAGCGCGTTCTACTGGCTCAACGGCCAGCCGGTACGTGCCCCGGATGCGCCGAAATTCGGCATGGTCCGGGTACAGGATCACAACGGTCGCTTCATCGGTATTGGTGAAGTGAGTGAAGACGGGCGTATTGCGCCGCGTCGACTGATTCGGTCGGAATGACCGGAACCAGCCTGCGTAACAGCAGGTTGGCGAGTGTGGCTGTTAACAGGCACGGTCACTACTCATTTATAGATACAGGGATTTGTCCCTGGCCTGTTGGTACGGTTTCCCTGGAGACGGTACCTCACAAGAGGAAAGCCACATGGCACTCAGCGTTGAAGAAAAAGCTCAGATCGTGACCGACTACCAGCAAGCTGTTGGTGATACTGGTTCGCCAGAAGTGCAAGTTGCACTGCTGACCGCCAACATCAACAAACTGCAAGGTCACTTCAAGGCCAACGGTAAAGACCACCACTCCCGTCGTGGTCTGATCCGCATGGTAAACCAGCGTCGCAAGCTGCTGGATTACCTCAAGGGCAAAGACGTTAATCGTTACAGCACCTTGATCGGCCGCCTGGGCCTGCGTCGCTAATCAGCGATTGCGCTATGAGGTTGGTTGTCTGCCAGTTGCCCGCGTTTTGCGCTGGCAGCCGGCAGGCTCCCAGCCTCAAGTTTTATCTGGACAGTCGTTGGGCCGATTCCCCGCACTGCCCAAGAATTTCGCAAGAAGACAAGTTCCCCAAGAGCCACAAAGAAGGTAGGACACCGTGAACCCGGTAATCAAAAAATTCCAATTCGGTCAGTCGACCGTTACCCTCGAGACTGGCCGTATCGCCCGTCAGGCCTCCGGCGCAGTGCTGGTCACCGTTGACGACGACGTCAGCGTATTGGTGACCGTTGTCGGTGCCAAGCAAGCCGATCCAGGCAAGGGCTTCTTCCCTCTGTCTGTTCACTACCAGGAAAAGACTTACGCTGCCGGTAAGATCCCTGGCGGTTTCTTCAAGCGTGAAGGCCGTCCTTCCGAGAAAGAAACCCTGACTTCCCGACTGATCGACCGTCCGATCCGTCCGCTGTTCCCTGAAGGTTTCATGAACGAAGTGCAGGTTGTCTGCACCGTCGTGTCCACCAGCAAGAAAACCGATCCGGACATCGCTGCGATGATCGGTACCTCGGCTGCCCTGGCCATCTCCGGCATTCCTTTCGATGGCCCGATCGGCGCTGCCCGCGTCGCGTTCCACGAAAGCACCGGCTACCTGCTGAACCCGACCTACGAGCAACTGAAGGCATCGAGCCTGGACATGGTCGTGGCCGGTACTTCCGAAGCCGTGCTGATGGTTGAATCCGAAGCCAAGGAACTGACCGAAGACCAGATGCTGGGCGCCGTGCTGTTCGCCCACGACGAGTTCCAGGTGGTGATCAACGCCGTCAAGGAACTGGCCGCCGAAGCCGCCAAGCCAACCTGGACCTGGGCTCCGCAAGCCGAAGCCACCGAACTGCTGGGCGCGATCCGTGCCGAGTTCGGCGAAGCGATCTCCCAGGCCTACACCATCACCGTCAAGGCCGACCGTTATGCACGCCTGGGTGAG
This sequence comes from Pseudomonas sp. St290, assembly GCF_018325805.1. Taxonomy (NCBI): domain Bacteria; kingdom Pseudomonadati; phylum Pseudomonadota; class Gammaproteobacteria; order Pseudomonadales; family Pseudomonadaceae; genus Pseudomonas; species Pseudomonas sp. St290. The sequence goes on from NZ_AP014703.1 coordinate 1,025,004, forward strand.
CTGAAAGACCAGGTCGTTGCCAAGCTGTCCGGCGAAGAAGGCCAGCCATCGGCCAGCGACGTCAAAGCCGCTTTCGGTGAAATCGAATACCGCACCGTTCGCGAAAACATCGTCAACGGCAAGCCGCGTATCGACGGTCGCGACACTCGCACCGTGCGTCCGCTGAACATCGAAGTCGGCGTCCTGCCGAAGACCCACGGTTCGGCACTGTTCACCCGTGGCGAGACCCAGGCCCTGGTCGTTGCCACACTGGGCACCGCCCGTGACGCGCAACTGCTCGACACCCTGGAAGGCGAAAAGAAAGACCCGTTCATGCTGCACTACAACTTCCCTCCGTTCTCGGTGGGCGAGTGTGGTCGCATGGGTGGCGCTGGTCGCCGCGAAATCGGCCACGGTCGTCTGGCCCGTCGTTCGGTCCAGGCCATGCTGCCTGCCGCTGATGTGTTCCCGTACACCATTCGCGTGGTCTCGGAAATCACCGAGTCCAACGGCTCGAGCTCGATGGCTTCGGTCTGCGGCGCTTCCCTGGCCCTGATGGACGCCGGTGTGCCGATGAAGGCGCCGGTTGCCGGTATCGCCATGGGCCTGGTGAAGGAAGGCGAGAAATTCGCCGTCCTGACCGACATCCTGGGTGACGAAGACCACCTGGGCGACATGGACTTCAAAGTGGCCGGTACCGCCAAGGGCGTCACCGCACTGCAGATGGACATCAAGATCAAGGGCATCACCGAAGAGATCATGGAAATCGCCCTGGGCCAAGCCCTGGAAGCGCGCCTGAACATCCTCGGCCAGATGAACCAGATCATCGGTCAGTCCCGTACCGAACTGTCGGAAAATGCTCCGACCATGATCGCGATGAAAATCGACACCGACAAAATCCGTGATGTCATCGGTAAAGGCGGCGCGACCATCCGTGCGATCTGTGAAGAAACCAAGGCTTCGATCGACATCGAAGACGACGGCTCGATCAAGATCTTCGGCGAAACCAAGGAAGCGGCAGAAGCAGCACGCCAGCGCGTCCTGGGCATCACTGCCGAAGCCGAGATTGGCAAGATCTACGTCGGCAAGGTTGAACGCATCGTCGACTTCGGCGCCTTCGTCAACATCCTGCCGGGCAAGGACGGTCTGGTTCACATCTCCATGCTGAGCGATGCTCGCGTCGAGAAAGTGACCGACATCTTGAAAGAAGGCCAGGAAGTGGAAGTGCTGGTGCTGGACGTGGATAACCGCGGCCGTATCAAGCTGTCCATCAAAGACGTGGCAGCAGCCAAGGCATCGGGCGTTTAATCACTCCCTCGCTTAGCCGCTGAACAAGCAAACGCCCCGACTGGTTCGGGGCGTTTTGCTGTGTGGTGAAAATCCCTGTGTCGCAGGTTGCCTGGCCACGGGGGACGGTGCTAGTTTTAGCCACCGCCCGTGTAGCTCAGCCGGTAGAGCAGCGCACTCGTAACGCGAAGGTCGCAGGTTCGATTCCTGTCTCGGGCACCATCTTGCATTCCACAGAGCGCTTTTGAGTTCTTTGGAAGTCTTGAAAAACCTGCCTTCTGACGGTTTTTTTCGTTTCAGCTATTCCGTTGGAATGCGATCGGTACAGGGGGCCAGTCGAGGTTGCCGCTGAAGAGGCCGAAATCGACTCAAAGCGGTCAATTACCGCAACCTGAAAAGGGCTTTATCTGCTGAATAGCTCTTGTGTAACAGTCATCGGTGGCCGTCCCGTGACTTCGCCAATGATGAAATCCTCACCTCCGTGCTGGTAGTCCTTCGCAACTTCCAGCAGATGCTGAATGAGAAAAGGCTGTAGGCCATCTCTCTCCAATTCCTGGCGGTATTGATCCAGTGTTGTCGCCACGTACTTGATCTCACGATCCAAGACTTTGCCGACTGCATCAGCTATGGACTGTTGGTTCAGTTCAATCGGACCGTGTAGCGGGTAAGTCTTGCCCTTGTGGGGTTAAGGGGTTTCCAGGATGGCTGCGATTAGTCGAGCCTGATCCTCGGCTGCGATCGGGGCATGGCGACCTGAGCCAAACGGTAGGCGAATCTCTCCGTGTTCAACGATATGCCTACGCCAGTGCGGATAGATCAGCCACTGTGCAAAGGAAGTCGGTTGCAAGTGCGTCACATCCACACCCGACCAGTCAAATACTCGCTCCGCAGTGTAATGATCAAGGGCCGCGTGACTCTTGGCCACGCGACGTGCGGAAATCTGAGACGTGTTTACAGGCGAGCGACTGCTGTGGTTTCTGTGGCTGTCGCCCGTTATCAGAGTAGTTGCAAGCTAAGGTAGCAGGCCCATCGAGCGATAGGTTTCGATCGTTTGGTCAAAAACACTGATGTCGTCACGCCCACGCGCGATCAACTGAGCGCCTTCCACTGCCGCATAAATCGCTAGCGCCTGCTGCTGCCGTTCTTCTTGGTTCAACTGCGGCCGGCAAACGGACAACACTTCCGATAACCATCGGACATTGAGTGAGTTAAAGGCTTCGACCTCTGTCCTAACCTCCGGCGGCAGGTCGTCGAATTCGGCGGACATGATTCCGCAAAGGCACATGCGGTTATCGTTCACCAGCGCCAGGCGAAAAATGTCGGTGTATCCCTTCATCCACACGCGAAGGTCATCGGAACGGGTCCGCAAACCCTCGAGGTACTCCTGACCGTCTTCGGTGTAACGCTTGGCCAGCGCGGCACCCAGGTCGCCTTTGGTAGGGAAATGGTAATGAATGCTAGCGCTCTTGATGCCTACCTCTTTGGCTAGCTCACGAAAGCTCAAGCCGTTGTAGCCCCGGGTCTGCACCATGGTTCGGGCGACTTGCATGATCGTTTCTCGCGTATCCGTCGTCACAAATTTACCTTCCTATCGATAGATAGATGTTGACAGTGAAAATATTCTTGCCGTAGTTTATACCTATCGATAGGTAGATAGATAGGTAAGGCATTTGTATGAAGGTTTTCGATATTCCCGGGTTTCCGAATCCTCTGCGTGTTCGCATTGTCCTGGCTGAAAAAGGCTTGGACTCGCAAGTGGAGTTCATCAAGATCGATCTGCCCGCGGCAGAGCACAAGCAACCTGCATTCCTGGCCATCAACCCGCTGGGCACTGTTCCCGTTCTTCAACTGGATGACGGCACCAACATTTCCGAGTGCACCGCGATCACCGAGTATCTGGACAATCTGGACGGAGAGCCGATTCTCACAGGCACAACGCCAAAGGAGAAGGCCATCATTCATATGATGCAGAAACGCGCGGAGTCAGAGCTGGTCGATCCGGTCGGGATCTATTTCCACCATGCCACGCCGGGACTCGGTGCTGCACTGCAGCCGTATAAAAGTCCGGAATGGGAAGGGCGTGTCGATTGGGGTAACCGCCAGCGCGACAGAGCGGTCGACGGAATGAAGTATTTCGATTATGTCCTCCGCAACCAGCCCTATATCGCCGGGGAGCAATTTTCCATGGCCGACATCACCGTATTCGCGGGGCTTGTGTTCGCCGGGTTCGCTTCTATCGCCATTCCCGAAGAGTGCACCGCGCTCCTGGCCTGGCAAATCAAGGTGCAGCAACGCCCTAGCGTGAAAAATCCCGCTTGATTCTGCTCCGCCCCCATCTGCAACCCGTCCGGGGCGGACCTTATACCCACCTTTTGTATCAGGTACATCTCTATGACCGCTCTCAACACCCGTGGGGCGTTGCGCCGTACGTTCGCCCTCGTCACGCTGGCGGCTGCCTGCTCGACGCTGACTGTTCAGGTCAGCGCCTCCCCGGCAAAGCACAAAGTGGCTTCCAGCTACACCCATCAAACCGCGCCGACCCAATTCGTCGAAGTTGATGGTGCGCGCTTGGCTTACCGTCGTTTTGGCAAAGCCGGTGGCGTACCGTTGGTGTTTCTCCAGCATTTCGTCGGCAACCTCGACAGTTGGGACCCGAAAGTCATAGACGGTTTTGCCCATGATCGCGAAGTCATACTTTTCGACAATGCCGGCGTCGCCAGCTCAAGCGGTGAAGTGCCGAATAATATCCAGGGCATGGCCAAATACGCCGCCGGGCTGCTCCAGCGGTTGGGTGTAACCAAGGCTGATGTGCTTGGTTTTTCCATGGGCAGTCTGATCGCCCAGCAAATGACGCTTGATCATCCGGAACTGGTACGTCGACTGATTCTGGTCGGCTCCTCACCTCGCGGTGGCGTAGGCATGTCTTCGCTGACGCCCGAGTTCCAAGGCTACCTGGCGAAAAAGCGCGACGTACCGGATGAGCTGCTGTTGGACGTATTTTTCACCCAAACTGCAGAAAGCCAGGCCGCTGGACGTGAATTTCTTACCCGTCTGCGTGCACGTAAGGTCAATCGGGATGTCGACGTCGATAGCAAGACCGCACCAGCGCAAGCCGCGGCCATAGCAGGCTGGGGAGCGCGGATAGACAACGCCAACGACTACCTGAAGGCCATCAAGCAACCGACGCTAGTAGTCGCCGGCAGCCACGATATTGTCTTCTACAGCGTCAATGACGTGACCTTGCAGCAGACGTTGCCCAATGCCCAATTGGTGATCTACCCGGATTCAAACCATGGCGCGATCTATCAATACCCGGATCTGTTTTTGAAACACGCTACGTTGTTTCTCAATGGGGTGAAGTAATTGAAACATTGCGCTGACGATTTGCTCGGCAGCACACGCCGCACCACTGATTAGGCTCCAAGTCGGGCCTGCGTCTACAGATCTGACGAGCGAAGAATCCAGGGTCTCAGATTATGAAAGCAATTCAGTTCCGTAGCTTCGGCGGCCCCGAAGTGCTCGAGTACGTCGACTTGCCAACGCCCGTGCCGGGGCCCGGCGAGGTATTGATAGACACCTCTGCGATCGGGGTGAATTTTCCAGATATTCGTGAACGGTTGGGCATGTATAACCGGCCCGAAACACGCGTTGGTGGTGTTACGCTGCCACATGTCGCCGGACTTCAGGTGGTCGGACGCGTTTCGGAAACAGGGGAGGGTGTTGACCCTGGTGTCGTCGGTCGCAAGGTCATGGCGCTCATGTCCAAAGGCGCATACGCACAGCAGGCTATCGCTCGCGTGAACATGCTGGTTACGCTGGATGAGATGGCAAACGATGTCGCAATGGCTGGCCTGCCTTGTCAGGGGGTTACTGCGTACCTCGCTTTACGTGTATGCGCACATCTGCAAGCAGGTGAAAACGTTTTGATTCAGGGGGCCGCCGGCGGTGTCGGGAGCCTGGCTGTACAGATCGCCAAAGCCATGGGCGCACAGTTGGTTTTCGGTACGGCCAGCACTGAAAGTCGACGCGCATTCGTGCGCGGCCTTGGGGCTGACCATGCCATTGCCTACGACACTCCTCAGTGGCCGCAACGCGTTCTGGAGCTGACAGCGGGGCGCGGGGTGAATGTGATCCTCGAGACGATCGGCGGCGAGGTGTTCGATCAGAACTTTGAGTGCCTCGCCACGCTTGGGCGTTGTGTGGTGGTGGGCTCCACGCGGGGTCCAGGCGAGGCATTGGCGCCTCGTCGGTTGATGGCCAAAGCGCAAACCTTGGCCGGCGTTTACCTACCGACGTTCTTTCAGCGCCCAGCGTTGATTCGCGAGGCTTTGGAGTTCCTCGCTGACGGCGTTTCAAGCGGCGTGATCAAACCCGTCATCGGCGCGACGCTCCCCTTAAGCGAAACGGCCCTGGCTCATGCCTTATTGGAACGAAGGGAAGTGCAAGGCGTCATTGTGCTGGATCCAAACCTCTAAGAGTGGATCACCGATCCCCCGGAATTTTCTTGCGAACTAGGGACGCAGGAGTGTCTGCGTCCCAGTCGAACCATTGGAAAGCCCAATGAGGGTACACCTAGAGGTAGAGAAATTTTCTAACTTAAAAATTTCCTTCTTTATGTTCAGAGGCAAAGAGGAGGATCGATTCCGGTTTCGCCTCTCGTTATTTCACTTTCCTGCTCAGCTCCTCGACCGTGCGTTTGAGCTGGTCCATCTGACCGTCCTGATCGCTGAGCTCCCGTTTCAGGGACGAAATCTCGCTGTTGCTCGAACTCGAACTGGAGCCGCTATTGCGCTTGAGTTCTTCCACTTGTTTGCCAAGGTCCTTCAGATCGTCTTGCTGTTCCTTGATCGTGCGCTTGAGCTCATCAATCTCCTTGCTGCTGGAGGTGGAGCTGGAGCCGCTGTTGCGCTTGAATTCTTCGATCAGGCGGGCCTGCTCGCTGAGGGTGCGCTTCTGGTTTTCCAGTTCGGCGGCGTTATCCCTGACTGCTTCTGGCAAGTTTTCCAAGTCACCCACGCTGATATTGGTCTTGATGAGAACATCTTTATCAAATGAGTTGCGGAGCACGGGGATTGTGTCGGAAGGCAAAGGTGTACCGGAGCTAACTTCGACAGCCGCTTGAGCAACGCCGGCCAAGCTCAGGCTGCCGAGCAGCAAGGTCGCGGTAGCAAGCCGAGTCAACGAACGTTTCGAAAAGCTGTGCATCACTAGGGTTCCTTGTGAAGTGCCTATATGGCACATCGCTATGACTGGTTATTTTGACAGATGTTCCCAAGCCCCCCTGGTTTCTCATGCGCATGGTTTTTTGTGGGATAGATGTAAAGAACCGTGTAAATCGTCGGCAAAACGTCCTATATTCGTTGCCTGCATGTGCATCGCCCAGCAGTTTTCAGATGATCCCCGAATGGTTCTGAAGGCCAGATAAACCGGGCTTCACACGGTTTTTTGCGTCAGAGAGATCCTTGATGATCCAGATCCATCTTCCATTCCCCAGATCAACGAGAACGCCATGACCGTTAAAGCATTGACCCAGGAAGCCAGGCACGAAGAAGCGCTGAAGAAGTACGTGCTGGATGCGCCCCAACTGCTGGAAGAGATCAAGGACTTGCCTGCCGATGATCAAAAAGACCAGATCCAGTGGGCGTTCGAGGATGAGGCCGAAGCCCAGGGCCTGCAGCCTTGGGAGTTGACGCTCAAGTACACCTGTACACCTGAAGAGTTCGAGGCGCAGCGCCTTGCATTGCACAAGGAAGCGGCCGAGGTGCTGGGTGTGGAATGGGATGAGTACTGCGAGATGAATAATCTGGTGGTCTGAAAAAAACGCCAGCCTTTCGAGGCTGGCGTTTTTCGTTGTCAGAGGCTCAAGCGCATCGACAGATCCACCGCCTTCACATCCTTGGTCATCGCCCCGATCGAGATGTAGTCCACCCCGGTCTCGGCAATCGGACGCAACGTGCTTTCGTTGATCCCGCCGCTGGCTTCCAACTTCGCCTTGCCGCCGTTCAGGCGTACGGCTTCCCGCATGTCGTCCAGGCTCAGTTCGTCGAGCATGATGATGTCGGCATTGGCCGCCAGCGCTTCTTTCAATTCCGCCAGGCTTTCCACTTCGATCTCCACCGGCTTGCCCGGTGCGATCTTGTGGGCGGCAGCGATGGCCTGGGCGATCCCGCCGCAGGCAGCAATGTGGTTTTCCTTGATCAGGAACGCATCGTACAGGCCGATGCGGTGGTTATGGCAGCCGCCGCAAGTGACTGCGTACTTCTGGGCCATGCGCAGCCCGGGCAGGGTCTTGCGGGTGTCCAGCAACTTGACCTGAGTGTCGGAGACGAAATCGGCCAGGTAGCGGGCCCGAGTGGCGACCCCCGAGAGCATTTGCAAAAAATTCAGTGCGCTGCGTTCGCCAGTCAGCAGCGAGCGGGCCGGGCCTTCGAGGTGGAACAGTGCCTGATCGGGGCTGACCCGGTCGCCGTCGTGCACTTGCCAATGCACCGCGACACGCGGATCCAGTTGCCGGAATACGGCATCGACCCAGGCCGTGCCGCTGATGATCGCCGCGTCGCGGGTGATGATGGTGGCCTTGGCCAGGCGTTCGGCGGGGATCAGTTGCGCGGTGATGTCGCCGCTGCCGATGTCTTCGAGCAACGCACGGCGCACGTTGGCTTCGATTTCGGCGGTCAGATCGGCGAGGCGTAGATTCGGCATAACAGGCTCCACAAACAAAGTGGCCTGATTATAGGGTGTCGAAACCTGCATTTGGTCGCGTCCTCGCAACATTTCCTCTTTTCGCCGGTCACTAATTGCGCCGTATTTCGAGCTGGATCACAGAGTCTACTGGTACGACGGGGTTCTTTTACCCGATAATCCGCCTTTCGATTGACGTCATGACTTTGACGTTGCGAACCGAAGAAAGCCGTTTCAGGAGGCCAGGATGCACAACGACGGGAATGTAGTGCCTTTGCACAAGGTGTCTACCGATGAGGCGAATCGTTCGCCGCTCGCCCGCCTGCCTGTGATTCTGCTGCAGGTTCGCGACAAGGCTGCCCAGCAGCTGCGCCTGGGTTTGCAGGGGCTGTTCGATAATGCCGACGACACCTTGTTTGAAATGGCCGACCGCGCGCGCGACGACGTCGAGCAGAACCTGTACTTCGAGGCCATGCGCGACCTGCGCCTGAAGCGCAAAAGTATCGAGCGGGAATTTATCGAGCAGTTTTTCGAAACCTTCGTCAGCCTTGCCCAGTACGACCTGACCCACGTCACCTTGACGCCCAGCCTGGCGCCGGACAGCCAGACCCAGCGCTCCCAGGACGAGCTGGAGCGGCAGCTGGCGGTCGAGGCGATGGTCACTCGGGTGCTCAGGCGCGATGGCGTGGCGCTGGAACAACTGACGGCCCGACTCGGTGTGTTGCTGGCTCGACCGCTGTCCAACCAGCACAATCCCCTGAGCCCGGCACTGCTGTGCGAGAAGTTCCTGCAGGCCGGACGCAACCTGGGGGTGGGCATCAAGGTCAAGCTGATCCTGCTCAAGCTGTTCGAACGTTATGTGCTCAGCGAGTGCGACCAACTCTATACCGAGGCCAACCAGTTGCTGGCCGCCACTGGCATCTTGCCGGAGCTCAAGGTTACGCCGGCGCGGCGCGCGTCGGATCGCTCCGAGGATCAGCCAAGGCCCAACGCCGAGATCGCTGCCAAGCCCAGCGATGGCGAGGTCGATGACAGCGTCCAGGAAGTGTTCGCCGCCTTGCAGAAACTGTTGATGCAAGTGCGTGGCAGCGTGGCGCCGACCCTGGAGCCCAGCGTACCGCCCCAGCCAATCTCCACGCGTGACCTGCTGCGGCTGCTCTCTCATTTGCAGCAATACGTACCGGCGCCTACCGTTCACGACGAATTCGACTTGCGTAGCCAGCTCGAACAGCTGTTGACCCGGGTCAGCGTCAGGAGTGGCAAGTCCCGGGTGGTCGAAGGCGCCGATGAAGACGTGATCAATCTGATCTCGATGATGTTCGAGTTCATCCTCGACGATCACAACTTGCCGGACTCCTTCAAGGCCCTGATCGGCCGCCTGCAAATTCCGATGCTCAAGGTCGCGGTGCAGGACAAGAGCTTCTTCAGCCGCGGCAATCATCCGGCCCGGCGGCTGCTTAACGAAATCGCGGCTGCGGCCATGGGCTGGGGCGATTGCGACGATCATCAGCGCGACAGTCTGTACCTGCGCATCGAGCAGGTGGTGCAGCGCTTGCTGAATGATTTCGTCGATGACCCGGCCATTTTCTCCGAATTGCTGGCCGACTTCCTGGCCTTCACCAGTGACGAGCGGCGCCGCAGTGAGCTGCTCGAACAGCGTATCCGCGATGCCGAAGAGGGCCGGGCCAAGGCCGAACTGGCACGCCAGCGAGTCGAAGGGGCGCTGAACCAGGTGATGCTGGGCAAAGTCTTGCCGCAAGCGGTGGTGGAGTTCGTGCAACACGCCTGGAGCCAGGTGTTGTTGCTGACCTGTTTCAAGCACGGCAAGTATTCCGCCGAGTGGCAGGCCGACGTCCTGACCCTGGAGCAATTGATCTGGAGCGTCCAGCCTCACGACGAACCTGATGCCGGCCTGCGTTTGCTGGCGATGGTGCCGGAGCTGCTCAAGGCCCTGCGTGAAGGCCTGAGCCGTTCGGCGTTCGACCCGTTCGCCACCAGCGAGTTTTTCAGTGAGCTGGAAGTCCTGCATGTGCAGGCCCTCGAACGTACGGGCCAGGCAACGGAACAGGCCCAGCCGTTCGATTCGCCGGCCATGGTCGAGGTGCGGGACAGAATCGTCCTGCGCCCCCCGCAAAAATCGGCGGGAGAGAGCGTGGCGGTGCATTTGCCGGCGGATGATGTCGGCCTGCTGCAGGTCGACCAGTTGCACCTGGGGAGCTGGGTCGAGTTCCAGGAGGACGATGACAACACCTTGCGTTGCAAGTTGGCGGCGATCATCGAGGCCACCGGCAAATACGTCTTCGTCAATCGCACTGGCCTCAAGGTGCTGGAGCACAGCCGCACCAGCCTGGCCCTGGAGTTTCGCCGAGGCGCGGCGCGGCTGTTGGACGACACCCTGTTGTTCGACCGCGCGCTGGAGTCGGTGCTGGGCAATCTGCGCCAGCTCAATCGCGGCAAGTGATCGCGCAGCCCGGTCCGATCACGGCATACTGGCGGCATTCACCGTCGTCATCGAAGGAACCTGTATGCAGTTGGACTCCGCGAGCGGTTGGTGCGAGGGGGTGCGTCATTGCCCATCGCCCAACTTCAATGCGCGCCCCGAAGGCGAAATCTCCCTGCTGGTGATCCACAACATCAGCCTGCCACCGGCACAGTTCGCCACGGGCAAGGTGCAGGAATTCTTCCAGAATCGTCTGGATGTCACGGAACATCCCTACTTTGCCGGTATCGCCGACCTGCGCGTCTCTGCGCATTTTCTGATCGAGCGTGACGGCACCGTGACCCAGTTTGTCTCTTGTCTGGATCGCGCATGGCATGCGGGCGTCTCGTGTTTCGAGGGACGTGAGACCTGTAACGATTTTTCCCTGGGCATCGAGCTTGAGGGCACCGATGATCTGCCGTTCACCGACGCGCAATATGCCGCATTGGTGGACCTGACCCGGCAGTTGCAAGCGGCGTTCAGGGCGATCACTGTGCAGCGTATCTGCGGGCACAGCGACATCGCCCCGGGGCGCAAGACCGATCCAGGACCGGCATTCGACTGGGCGCGCTATCGCGCGGCCCTGACAGAAGGGGAAGGACAATGAGTTTTCTGGTGTTGCTGCTGGCCGTCTGGATCGAGAAGTTCTCGGCCTTGCGCCAGCGGGTCCAGCGCGACGGCGGTTGGCTGCACGAGCTGAACAAGCTCGAGGCGAGCCCACGTTGGGTCGACCGACCCTGGTTGGTGCTGACGGTGATGGTCCTGCTGCCCGTGGCGCTGCTGGCGTTGCTGCTGTGGGTGCTGGAACCGGTAGCCTATGGCCTGCTGGCGCTGCCGGTGCATTTGCTGGTGGTGATTTACAGCCTGGGGCGCGGTGATCTACTGGCGGACCTGGGACCGTTTCGCGACGCGTGGCGCCGGGAAGACCTGCAAGCGGCGGCTCATGTGGCCAAGCGCGACCTGGACATCGAAGCCGATGATGGCGAGCAGTTGCTGGAGCGGGTCCAAGGGCATTTGTTGTGGCAGGCCTACCAGAGCTTTTTCGCGGTGATTTTCTGGTACTTCCTGCTCGGCCCGGTGGCGGCCCTGAGTTATCGATTGCTGGCCTTGGCTGCCGAGCACAGCCAGAACCCCGGCGTGGCCGAGCGGGCCACGCAAATGCGCCATGCCTTCGATTGGGTGCCGGTGCGGTTGCTGGCGGCAAGCTTCGCCCTGGTGGGCAATTTCGTCGCGGTCAGCCGGGTCATGCTGCATGAGCTGTTGAACTGGAACATCAGCGCCGCCGAACTCATCGATAAAGTCGGCCTGGTGGCTGGCGAGATCCCCAAGCCCGTCGCCGGACCGGACGGCATCAACAGCCTGGACCGTCTCTGGGAGTTGCTGCTGCGTGCGGCGGTGCTCTGGTATGCCGGGTTTGCGTTGTGGACGGTGTTGGCCTGAGAACACCAACACATTTCCTTGTGGCGAGGGGATTTATCCCCGTTGGGGCGCGAAGCGGCCCCTATCACTCTAAAGCCTGAGATCTATGGGGCTGCTCCGCAGCCCAACGGGGATAAATCCCCTCGCCACAGGGAACGGGTGATGGGCCTCGTTAACCTTAAGTTACAAATCTCCCCGCCGATTTAGGCTATACAGGGACAGCGCCCGAATAGTGGCTTTCTGCTGTCTCCGTGCGCGAGCTCATAACAATAAGAACACTACCGGGAGACTTCCTTGTGAAGAGTTTGCTCTGGCCCGCCGTCGCGCTGATGAACCGCCTGAGCTTCGGCATGAAGTTCAGCCTGATCAGCGTGCTGTTCCTGCTTCCCATGCTGGTGACCAACTTCTTTCTGGTGCGCGATTCCTATCGGGAATTCCAGGGCACACAAGTGGAGCTGCAAAGCCTCGATTTGCTAGGCAGCAGCCTGACTTTGCGTCGGGACCTGGAAACCCTCAACAACCTGGTACAGATCAACGCCAGCCTGGGCCAGTCCGGCAAGGCCGGTGATGTGGAAGCGAAGATCGGCAGCCTGGAGCAACAGGTTCTCGCACGCCTGCAAGGCATGACCGCCATGGCCATCGAGCCGGAGCAGGTCAGCGCCTTCGAGGCCAAGCGCGACGAGATGATCGGCGCTTTCAAGGCCCAGCAGGCCGAAAGCTCCCTGCAGAGCAAAAGTGCGCTGATCGGCAAGTTGCTCAACAGCGCCCAGATGTTCAGCCAGATCATCGCCAGCCAGGCGGGGCTCAGCCGCGACAACCAGAGCGACATCCGTCAGCTCAGCGAGTTGATCATCGGCACGACCCCCAAGGTCACCCAGATCCTCGGAGAGGGGCGGGCACTGGGGGCATCCTCATTGGGGCTGGGGTTTCTCAATTCGGCATCGAGCACCCGTTTCGACGAGTTGCTGGCGCAGATCGAAAAGCTTCAGGGCGAATATGATTTGAAACTGCAGGACGCCCTCGCTTCCAGCAAGGCCGCCGGGCAGGCCCTGGCCGTCCAGGCCGACGGCAGCAAGAGCAGCCTCAAGAAAGCCTCGGAACTGATCGAGGAGCAGGTGGTGATGGCCGACACCCTCGATGCACCTTGGCCGGCATTCTTTGAGCAGGTCAGCGGCCTGATGGCGCAGACGTATCGGCTGAACGAAGCGACCCAGGAATTTCTCGGCGTGCAGTTGCAGCAGCGCCTGGAGCAGAACCGCAGTCACATGGTGCTGCAAGCCGTGGCACTGGTGCTGGTGTTCCTGTTGATTTTTTACCTGTACGCCGGCTTCTACGCATCGACCCGCACCACCCTCCAGCACTTGGGCCAGATGATGGACAAGGTGGCGGCAGGGGACATGACGGTCAATTTCGTGGCTCGCAGCAAGGATGAGCTGGGCGAGTTGGGTGAGGTGTTCAATGGTACGGTGGCGAAGATCCATGACCTGATCGAACAGGTCGGCCGCACCGTCGCGGAAGTCGAACGTCAGGCCGGGCAAGTGGAAACGGTATCGGCCCGAAGCAACCAGGCCGTCGCCGGTCAGCGCAGCCAGATCGAACTGGTGGCCACGGCGATGAACCAGATGTCGGCCACGGCCCAGGAGGTAGCCCGCAGTGCCGCCGCTGCGGTCAGCAGCGCCCACAGCGTGAATGATGAAACCCTCAGCGGGCGTGGGCTGGTGGAATCCCAGCAGGGCAGCATCGCCCGCCTGGCCAGCGAGATCGATCAGTCGGTACAGGTGATCAATCAACTGGCGACCGACAGCCAGGCCATCAGCCGCGTGCTGGATGTGATCAAGAGCATCGCCGAGCAGACCAACCTGCTGGCGCTCAATGCCGCCATCGAGGCGGCCCGGGCCGGTGAGCAGGGGCGCGGTTTTGCGGTGGTGGCCGATGAAGTGCGGACCCTGGCCAAGCGCACCCAGCAATCGACCGAAGAAATCGAAGCGATGATCACCCGCCTGCACGGCGGTGTCGGCGCCGCCGTCAAGGCCATGGGCTCCAGCCATGAGATGGCCAGCGGCACTGTCAGTCAGTCGGAAAAGGTCCAGCAGGCCCTGGAAAATATCCTGGGTGCGGTCGGCATGATCGTCGACCAGAACCAGCAGATCGCCGCCGCTGTGGAGCAGCAAACGGCCGTGGCCCATGACATCGACCAGAACATCGTCGAGATCAACCGCGCTGGCGAACGAACTGCCGAAGGCGCCCACCAGACCGAAAACGCCAGCCGTGAGCTGTCCGCCCAGGTGGTGCAGCTCAAACAACTGATCAATGCATTCAGGGTTTAGCTACACAATGATGTTCACTGCCGAACCAGTGTGGGAGCGAGCCTGCTCGCGATAGCGGTGTATGAGTCGACAAATATATTGTCTGGCACACTGCAATCGCGAGCAGGCTCGCTCCCACAGGGGTCACCAGTTGAACAATTCGCGGGCGTTGGCCGTGCTGGCCTCGGCCAGCCGCTCCGGGCTCACCGCCATGAGCCCCGCCAGCGCCTCGCAAATCGCCGGCAAATGCGCCGGGCTGTTGCGCTGACCGGGGAACATCGCCGGAGCCATGTCCGGTGAATCGGTTTCCAGCACCACCGCTTCCAGCGGCAATTTCGCCAGCACCCGATGCATGCGCAGGGCCTGCGGCCAGGTGGCGGCGCCACCGAGGCCGAGCTTGTAGCCGAGCTTGATGTACTCGCGGGCCTCCTCAAAACTGCCGGCGAAGGCATGGATGATTCCCCCGCGCTTGAGACCAATGCGCTTGAGGGTGGCAGTCACGGCGGCATGGCTACGGCGCACATGGATCAGCGCCGGCAGTTCGAACTCCGCCGTCAGTTGCAGTTGCGCCTCGAACAACGCTTGCTGGCGCTCACGGTCGAGGGTCTCGATGTAGTAATCGAGGCCGATTTCCCCCACTGCACACAGCTGCCGATGCCCGGCCAGGCGGCTCAGCCACTCGCGCAATTGCGTCAGGTCTTCGGGGCGATGCTGATCAAGGTAGACCGGGTGCAGGCCCAGGGCGGCGTGCAGGTCGGGGTCGCTTTGCACCAGGTCCCAGACCCGCTGCCAGTTGTCCCGATACACGCCCAGTACCACCATTTGCCGCACACCCAGGGCTCGGCTTTCGGCCAGCAGCGCCGGGCGGTCCGCATCGAAGTCCGGAAAGTCCAGGTGGGTGTGGGTGTCGATCAACTCCATGCATCAATCCTGAAGAGTCTTCAACCCTGGTGAATACGCTGCTTGAACGTCCGTGCGATGGCCTGCACGCCTGGCTGGTAGTCATCGTTTTCGATGGCCGCCAGCGCCAGCTCCAGGGCTTTGTCAGCGATCAGCTGATGCTGCTGGGACATGGCATTGACCGGCAGCGGCAGGAAATCCAGCAACTGCGTGTCGCCAAACGTACCCAGGCGCAACGGCCGCGACTTGAGCGGGAAATCGTGCAGGGCGTCGAACACCCCTTGCAGCAGCACGTAGGACGTCGTGATCAGCGCGTCGGGCAGATGCCCCAGGCGCGTGAGCATTTCATCCATCAACTGGCGGCCGCATTCACGGCTGAACGACTCGCCGTGCTCGATCAGCACCTGGCCCTCGAACCCGGCCAGGGCTTCGCGAAAACCGGCGGCCCGTTCCTGGCTGATGCTCAATTCGGGACGGGCGCTGATCAAGGCGATTTGCCGAGGGTGGGTCTCCAGCAGGCTGCGCGTCAGGTGCAGGCTGGCCTGGCGGTCGTCGCTGATCACCGAGCAGAACCGCGCCGGGTCCATCACCCGGTCGATGGCGATGATCGGAATGCCCTTGGCCTGCAATTGCAGGTAACTGTCGTCTCCGGCCGGCAGGCAACTGGCGACGATCAGCGCGTCGCAGCGCCGGGCGCGGAACAACTGCAACAGTTGTCGTTCACTGTCGGGCGCGTCGTCGGAGCTGGCGATCAGCAACTGGTAGCCCCGTGCTCGTGCGCCTTGTTCCAACAACTTGGCGATGCGTGCGTAACTGGGGTTTTCCAGGTCGGGCAGGATGAAGCCCAGGGTGCGCGTATGCCGGCTGCGCAGCCCGGCGGCCTGGGGGTTGGGCGTGAAGCCGTGTTCCTGGACCACCGCCCGCACCCGTTCGACGGTGGCGCTGCTGATGCGTTGCTGTTCGGCCTTGCCGTTGATGACGTAGCTGGCGGT
Organism: Pseudomonas sp. St290; assembly: GCF_018325805.1. Classification (NCBI taxonomy): domain Bacteria; kingdom Pseudomonadati; phylum Pseudomonadota; class Gammaproteobacteria; order Pseudomonadales; family Pseudomonadaceae; genus Pseudomonas; species Pseudomonas sp. St290. Next base: position 1,041,047 of record NZ_AP014703.1, read on the forward strand.
GGTTACGGACACACCGGCCAGTTGGGCAATATCACTGAGTTTCAACCCGGTTTTCCTTGTTTTTTCGAGTTAGCCCTGACGATAAGGGCCATCCTACCCGATTCAAGAGGGTGATCACCGTCCAAGCGCTTACGACAAGTTGCACTTCAACGATGAGAGATTATCGAGTAACGTGCCAATCTTTCTAGATTAAACGTTTCAGCAAGCGTATTTTCAAGGCTAGCAGGATTTTTGGCGGTGCTGCCGCGATACCGCCAAAAGCCGTCCTGTAACGCTAAGCTGATTCATTCAAAACAATACCTGGCGCCAACCCGGACGCCAAAAAGGAGAAAGCATGCTCGAGCTCACTCTAGAGCAGATATCCATGGCTCAGACGGCTGTGGATAAAGACGCTGCACTGCAATTGCTCGCTGACAAACTGGTGGCCGATGGCCTGGTAGCCGAAGGTTACCTCGCCGGCTTGCAGGCCCGCGAAGCCCAGGGCTCGACCTTTCTTGGCCAAGGTATTGCCATCCCCCACGGCACTCCGCAAACCCGCGACCTGGTCTATTCCACCGGCGTGCGTCTGTTGCAATTCCCCGAGGGCGTGGATTGGGGCGATGGTCAGATCGTCTACCTGGCCATCGGCATCGCGGCCAAGTCCGACGAGCACTTGCGCCTGCTGCAACTGCTGACCCGCGCCCTTGGCGAGACTGACCTGGGCCAGGCCCTGCGCCGTGCCGGTTCCGCCGAAGCCTTGTTGAAACTGTTGCAAGGCGCGCCACAGGAACTGGCCCTGGATGCCCAGATGATCGGCCTCGGTGTGTCGGCTGACGATTTTGAAGAGCTGGTATGGCGCGGCGCCCGCCTGCTGCGCCAGGCCGACTGCGTGAGCAACGGCTTTGCCGGGGTGTTGCAGCAAGTCGATGCGCTGCCCCTGGGCGATGGCTTGTGGTGGCTGCACAGCGAGCAGACGGTCAAGCGCCCGGGCCTGGCCTTCGTCACCCCGGACAAACCGATCCGTTACCTGGGGCAACCTTTGAGCGGTCTGTTCTGCCTCGCCAGCCTCGGCGAGGCCCACCAGGCCTTGCTGGAACGGCTCTGCGCCTTGCTGATTGAAGGTCGCGGCCACGAACTGGGCCGCGCCACCAGCAGCCGCAAGGTACTGGAAGTGCTCGGCGGCGAATTGCCCGCCGATTGGCCCAGCGCGCGTATCGGCCTGGCCAATGCTCACGGCTTGCATGCCCGTCCGGCGAAAATTCTTGCCCAGTTGGCGAAAAGCTTCGAAGGCGAGATCCGCGTGCGCATTGTCGACGGTCAGGACAGCGCCGTGTCGGCCAAGAGCCTGAGCAAACTGTTGAGCCTGGGCGCCCGTCGCGGCCAGGTCCTGGAGTTCATCGCCGAGCCGAGCATTGCCGCCGATGCGTTGCCGGCACTGCTGGCGGCCATCGAAGAAGGCCTTGGCGAAGACGTCGAACCGCTGCCGCCGCCCAGTGCGCCACGGGAAACCGTGATGGCCGAAGTCGCGACCGTCATGTTGGCCCCCGAGCCCGGCAGCCTGATCCAGGCCGTCGCCGCCGCCCCGGGCATCGCCATCGGCCCGGCGCACATCCAGGTCTTGCAGGCTATCGACTATCCGTTGCGCGGTGAATCGGCAGCCATCGAGCGCGAGCGCCTGCAAAACGCCTTGAACCAGGTACGCCGTGACATCCAAGGCCTGATCGAACGCGCCAAGGCCAAGGCCATCCGCGAGATCTTCATCACTCACCAGGAAATGCTCGACGACCCGGAACTGACCGACGAAGTCGACACCCGCTTGAAGCTGGGTGAGAGTGCGCAAGCGGCATGGATGGGCGTGATCGAAGCCGCCGCGAAAGAGCAGGAGGCCTTGCAGGATGCCTTGCTGGCCGAACGCGCCGCTGACCTGCGCGATGTCGGCCGTCGTGTGCTGGCGCAACTGTGCGGCGTCGAAACCCCGAACGAGCCGGATCAACCCTACATCCTGGTGATGGACGAAGTCGGCCCATCCGACGTGGCCCGCCTGGACCCGACGCGTGTGGCGGGGATTCTCACCGCCCGTGGCGGCGCCACCGCCCACAGCGCCATCGTCGCCCGGGCCCTGGGCATTCCGGCGCTGGTGGGCGCCGGTGCGGCGGTGCTGCTGCTGGCGCCGGGCACGTCCTTGCTGCTGGATGGCCAGCGCGGTCGCTTGCACGTGGACCCTGACGCCGCCACTTTGCAACGAGCCAGGGAAGAACGCGACACCCGCGAGCAGCGCCTCAAGATCGCCGCTGAGCAGCGCCACCAACCGGCGCTGACCCGTGACGGTCATGCTGTGGAAGTGTTCGCCAACATCGGTGAGAGCGCCGGTGTCGCCAGCGCGGTGGAGCAGGGCGCCGAAGGTATTGGCCTGTTGCGCACCGAACTGATCTTCATGGCCCACACCCAGGCGCCCGACGAAGCGACCCAGGAAGCCGAGTACCGCAAGGTCCTCGATGGCCTGGCCGGGCGGCCGCTGGTGGTGCGCACCCTCGACGTGGGCGGCGACAAGCCGCTGCCGTACTGGCCGATCGCGAAAGAAGAAAACCCGTTCCTCGGTGTGCGTGGCATTCGCCTGACGCTGCAGCGTCCGCAGGTCATGGAAGCGCAATTGCGTGCCTTGTTGCGCTCGGCGGACAACCGTCCGCTGCGGATCATGTTCCCGATGGTGGGCAGCGTCGACGAGTGGCGCCAGGCCCGGGCCATGACCGAGCGCCTGCGCCTGGAAATCCCCGTGGCAGACCTGCAACTGGGAATCATGATCGAAGTACCGTCCGCCGCGCTGCTAGCACCGGTGCTGGCCAAGGAAGTCGACTTCTTCAGCGTCGGCACCAACGACCTGACGCAATACACCCTGGCGATCGACCGCGGTCATCCGACGCTTTCGGCCCAGGCCGACGGCTTGCACCCGGCCGTGTTGCAATTGATCGACATCACCGTGCGCGCTGCACATGCCCATGGCAAATGGGTGGGGGTGTGTGGCGAACTGGCGGCCGATCCGCTGGCGGTACCGGTGCTGGTGGGCCTGGGCGTGGATGAGTTGAGTGTTTCGGCCCGCAGCATTGCCGAGGTCAAGGCGCGCGTGCGCGAATTGAGCCTGGCGCAAGTACAAACCTTGGCCCAAGAGGCCTTGGCCGTGGGCAGCGCCGATGATGTGCGCGCATTAGTGGAGGCGCTGTAATGGCGAAGATTCTTACCCTGACCCTCAACCCGGCGCTCGACCTCACGGTGGAGTTGGCGCGCCTGGAGCCGGGCCAGGTCAACCGCAGCGACGCCATGCACGCCCACGCCGCCGGCAAGGGCGTGAACGTGGCCCAGGTGCTGGCCGATCTCGGTCATACGCTGACGGTCAGTGGTTTTCTGGGCGAAGACAATGCCCAGGTGTTCGAGACGCTGTTCACCCAGCGCGGTTTCGTCGACGCCTTTATCCGGGTCCCCGGCGAAACCCGCAGCAACATCAAGTTGGCCGAGCAGGACGGGCGCATCACTGACCTCAACGGGCCCGGCCCGGTGGTCGATGAAGCCGCACAACAGGCCTTGCTGACGCGGCTGGAGCAGATCGCCCCCGGCCATGACGTGGTCGTGGTAGCGGGCAGCTTGCCTCGGGGCGTCAGCCCGCAATGGTTGCAGGCCTTGATCACTCGCTTGAAAACACTCGGCCTGAACGTGGCCCTCGATACCAGTGGCGAAGCCTTGCGCGTCGCCCTGGCGGCGGGGCCGTGGCTGATCAAGCCGAACACCGAGGAACTGGCCGACGCGTTGGGTTGCGAGGTGGTGAGCGAAATGGCCCAGGCGCAAGCGGCACAGCGCCTGCATGCCCAGGGCGTCGAGCATGTGGTGATTTCCCACGGTGCCGATGGCGTGAACTGGTTCAGTGTCGGCGCGGCGCTGCATGCCTCGCCGCCCAAGGTCAGTGTTGCCAGTACCGTGGGCGCCGGGGATTCGCTGTTGGCGGGCATGCTGCATGGCCTGCTCAGCGCCGACACCCCGGAACAGACACTGCGCACTGCCACGGCCATCGCCGCCATGGCGGTCACGCAGATCGGTTTTGGCATCCACGACACCGCGTTGCTGGCGTCGCTTGAACAGGGCGTGCGCGTGCGCCCCCTGACAGAACAATAAGAGGGTTCGCAAGAATGAAACTAGCCATTGTGACGGCCTGCCCCAACGGCATGGTCACCAGTGTGTTGTGCGCCCGCCTGCTGGACGCCGCGGCTCAGCGCCAGGGTTGGAGCACCAGTGTCGAAGTCCATGACGCCGCCCATCCGGAACGCCAGTTATCGGCCGCGACTCTCGAAGCGGCCGAATGGGTCTTGCTGGTTGCCAGCGGCCCGGTGGATATGTCGCGTTTCGTCGGCAAGCGTCTGTTCCGCAGCACGCCGGCCCAGGCCCTGCAAGACGTCGATTCGGTGCTGCGGCGCGGCGCCGAAGAGGCCAAGGTCTTTCTCGCCTCGGATGTCGTGGAGCAGGTGCCAACGGTGTCGAGCGAACGCGCGCCACGCCTGGTCGCTATCACCGCCTGCCCGACAGGCGTTGCCCATACCTTCATGGCCGCCGAGGCATTGCAGCAGGCAGCGAAGAAGCTGGGCTACGACCTGCAAGTGGAAACCCAGGGTTCGGTGGGCGCACGCAACCCGCTGAGCCCCGAGGCCATCGCCGAGGCGGACGTGGTGCTGCTGGCGACCGACATCGAAGTCGCCACCGAGCGTTTTGCCGGCAAGAAAATCTACCGCTGCAGCACGGGCATTGCCTTGAAACAGGCCGAAGCGACGCTGAACAAGGCGTTGGTCGAAGGTCGCCAGGAAAGTGCGTCGAGCGGCGCCAGCGCCCCGGCCAAGTCGGAGAAGACCGGCGTCTACAAGCACCTGCTGACGGGTGTGTCGTTCATGCTGCCGATGGTGGTGGCCGGTGGTCTGTTGATCGCCTTGTCGTTCGTGTTCGGCATCACCGCCTTCAAGGAGCCCGGCACGCTGGCGGCCGCGCTGATGCAGATCGGCGGCGACACCGCGTTCAAATTGATGGTGCCATTGTTGGCCGGCTACATCGCCTATTCCATCGCCGACCGCCCGGGCCTGGCGCCGGGCATGATCGGCGGGCTGCTCGCGAGCACCTTGGGCGCCGGTTTCATTGGCGGGATCATCGCCGGTTTCCTGGCCGGTTACGTGGCGAAGGCGATCAACCGCTACGCGCGCCTGCCCCAGAGCCTGGAAGCGCTCAAGCCGATCCTGATCATCCCACTATTGGCGAGCCTGATCACCGGCCTGGTGATGATCTACATCGTCGGCAAACCGGTGGCGGGCATGCTCGAAGGGCTGACCCATTTCCTCGACAGCATGGGTACCACCAATGCGATTCTGCTGGGCGTGCTGTTGGGGGCGATGATGTGCGTCGACCTCGGCGGGCCGATCAACAAGGCCGCCTATGCGTTTTCGGTTGGGCTGCTGGCGTCGCAGAGTTATGCGCCGATGGCCGCGACCATGGCCGCCGGCATGGTGCCGCCGATTGGCCTGGGCATCGCCACCTTCATCGCCCGGCGTAAATTCGCCCAGACCGAGCGCGAGGCCGGTAAAGCGGCGCTGGTGCTGGGGCTGTGCTTCATCTCCGAAGGGGCGATTCCGTTCGCCGCCAAGGACCCGCTGCGGGTGATCCCGGCCAGCATCGCCGGCGGCGCGCTGACCGGTGCGCTGTCGATGTACTTCGGCTGCAAGCTCATGGCCCCTCACGGCGGCCTGTTCGTGATGCTGATCCCCAACGCCATCAACCATGCGCTGTTGTATTTGCTGGCGATCGTGGCGGGGAGCCTGCTGACGGGAGTGGCGTATGCGCTGCTCAAGCGGCCTGAGGTGGTGGAGATGGCGTTGGAGCCGGCGAAGGCTTGATCACTTTTATTTGAGCAATGAAATTCCCTGTGGGAGCGAGCCTGCTCGCGATAGCGGTGTGTCAGTCGACAAATGGGTTGCCTGACACTCTGCAATCGCGAGCAGGCTCGCTCCCACAGTGGTTTTGGGGTGGTTATAAAATTCCTGTCACAGCCATTTCACAGAGCCATGCTTAAGTTTTCCCATTTCAAGGGAGAACACCATGAGCGAATTCGACCTGGGCCGTCGCCGTGTGATGCAAGCCGTGGGGGCGGGGTTGTTGTTGCCGGGGCTGGCGCCGGCGGTGATGGCTTCGGTCAAGGATCGGCCGGTGCTCACCGAGGGGGTGCAGTCGGGCGACTTGCAGGGCGACCGGGCGATGATCTGGAGCCGCAGCGACCGCCCGGCGCGGATGGTGGTGGAGTGGGACACCCGCAGCAAATTCAGCAATCCCCGCCGCTTCGTCTCGCCACTGGCCGACTCGCGCAGCGATTTCACCGCCCGGGTCGAACTCACCGGCTTGCCGCCCGACCAGGCGATTTTCTACCGCGTGCATTTCGAAGACGCCCAGAGCGGCGTCGCCAGTGAGCCCTGGCTTGGCCACCTGCGCAGCGTGCCGCAGTTCAAGCGCAACATCCGCTTTGTCTGGAGCGGCGATACCGTCGGCCAGGGTTTCGGGATCAACCCGGACATCGGCGGCATGCGCATCTACGAAGCCATGCGCCTGCGCCTGCCGGACTTTTTTATCCACAGCGGCGACACCATCTACGCTGACGGCCCGGTGCCGGCGCAGATCACCACCGAGGGTGGACGCGTCTGGCGCAACCTCACCACCGCAGCCAAGAGCAAGGTCGCCGAGACCCTGGATGAATATCGCGGCAACTATCGCTACAACTTGATGGACGAAAACGTGCGCCGCTTCAACGCCGAAGTGCCACAGATCTGGCAGTGGGACGACCATGAAGTGGTCAACAACTGGTCGCCGGGCAAGCAACTGGACGAGCGCTACCAGACCAAGGATATCCACAGCCTCGTCGGCCGGGCGCGACAGGCCTGGCTGGAATACGCACCGATGCGCCGGCAGAAGGCCGACGGCGGTGGGCGCATCTACCGCAAGCTCGGTTACGGGCCGCTGCTGGATGTGTTCGTGCTGGACATGCGCAGTTACCGCGGAGCCAATGACGCCAACCTCGGCGCGGCCAAACCGTTCCTGGGGCGTGAGCAATTGAATTGGCTCAAGCGCGAATTGAAGCACTCCCGTGCCCAGTGGAAAGTCATCGCCGCCGACATGCCCATCGGCCTGGGCGTGCCGGATGGCGAGGTCAGCCCCGGCGTGCCGCGCTGGGAAGCGGTCGCCAACGGTGACCCGGGCGCGGCCCAGGGGCGTGAGCTGGAAATCGCCGAATTGCTCGGTTACCTGCGTAAGCATCAAGTGCGCAACTACGTCTGGCTCACCGCCGATGTCCACTATTGCGCCGCTCACCACTACCACCCCGAACAAGCCGCGTTCCAGGATTTCGAACCGTTCTGGGAATTCGTCGCCGGACCATTGAACGCTGGCAGCTTCGGGCCCAATGCCCTGGACAAGACCTTCGGCCCCGAGGTGGTGTTCCAGAAAGCCCCACCGGCCCAGAACACCTCGCCGTTCGCCGGGTATCAGTTCTTTGGCGAAGTGAACATCGACGGGCCGAGCGGGGAGATGAGCGTGGTGTTGCGGGATCTGGAAGGCGTGGCGGTGTTCGAGAAGAAGTTGCAGCCGGTTTGATGATTGGCTGTAGTTATCTTCTGTGGGAGCGAGCCTGCTCGCGATGCGGTTTGTCAGCCGACACATAGGCTGTCTGATACTCCGCTATCGCGAGCAGGCTCGCTCCCACAGGGGATGGTGTGTGGCTGTGGATGAGGGTCTGTCAGTAGACATCCCGCCGATACCGCCCCTGCTCGATCAGCCGCTCCACTTCCTCGCGCCCCAGCACCATGTTGAGCACGTGATCCACCCCTGACGCCATGCCCTGCAAGCTGCCGCAGACATAGATCACCGCACCGTCGGCCAGCCATTGCTTGAGCAGTGCGGCCGATTCCAGCAGGCGATCCTGGACGTAGATTTTCTGTTGCTGATCCCGGGAGAACGCCAGGTCCAGGCGTTCCAGGTCGCCGGAAGTCACCCATTCCTGCAGTTCGTCGCGGCAGTGGAAGTCGTGTTCGCGGTTGCGTTCGCCGAACAGCAACCAGTTGCGTTGCATGCCCTCGGCGACGCGGGCCTTGAGCAGGCTGCGCAGGCCGGCCAGGCCGGTGCCGTTGCCCAGCAGGATCATCGGCACGCCCTGGGCCGGCAGATGGAAGCTACTGTTGCGACGCAGCCGCAGGCTGATGGCGCTGCCCAGCGGTGCGTGTTCGGTCAGCCAGCCGGAACCGACGCCCAGGCTGCCGTCGGCATGGCGCTCCTGGCGTACGATCAGCTCCAGCACTCCGTCGGCCGGGATCGAGGCGATGGAATACTCGCGCATTGCCAGCGGCGCCAGCGCATCCACCAGTGCCTGGGCATGCAGGCCAACCAGATGGGAGCGGTTCTCCGGCAGTTGGCGGGTCGCCAGCGCCTGAACGAGGCTCTGGGCCAGGCCATCGACTTGCACGCGTGCGTGGCCGGAGAGGCCGAGCCCGTCGAGGAAATGCTCGATGGCCCACAGGTCATTGCGCGGCAGGATTTCCACCAGGTCACCGGCCAGCCAACTGCTCGGGCCGGGGGCGGTGAGGCCCAGCAGGTACACGCCCGAGCCGCTGCTGGCGGGGTTGAGCAGGGTGCGTTGGCTGAGGGTCCAGTTTTCGAAGCTGGGTGCCTGCCAGGTGTCCACTGGCGCCTGGCCGGTCAGTTCGGCCAGTTGTTGTTGCCAGTGGCGCAGGGCGTAAGGGTCGCCGCTGTCGACTTCCACCGGCGCGAACAGGGTCTTGCCGCCGTGTTCCGCCAGCCAGGCGTGCAGGCGTCGGGCGAAACCACAGAAGTGTTCATATTGCCGGTCGCCCAGGCCCAGCACCGAATATTGCAGGCGCTCCAGGCTCAAGGCCTGGCCCAGCACCTTGCGTTCGAAACCGCGGGCACTGTCCGGCCCTTCGCCGTCGCCAAAAGTGCTGACGACAAACAGCGCGTGGGTGGTGTCGTTCAAGTCCTGCTCACGAACATCAGCCAGCGGCTGGACCTTCACCGGCAGGCCGGCCGCCTGGAGTTGGCCGGCGGTCTGCCAGGCCAGGCGCTCGGCGAAACCGCTTTGGCTGGCGAAGCCGATCAGCCAGGCCGGTGCATGGTCCGGGGGCGCGATGAGTGCCTGGCGGGCTTGCCGGACTTGGCGTTTCTTGCGGCGGCGGTCCAGGTACAACAACCAGCCGGTAATGAAGAACAGCGGCATGGTCAGCGCGGCGACGGTCACCAGGATCCGCCCGACCAGGCCGAAGTAACTGCCGACATGCAGGGCATACACACTGGTCAGCAATTGCGCCTTGAGGCTCTTGTCGCTGTAGCGGCTGTGTCGGCTGACAACGCCGGTGGCCGGGTCGAGGATGAGCTGGTTCAGTGCCCGGTCATGGGGCGAGTTTTTCAGCAAGTAGAACACGGTGGCCGGCTGCCCGGCCACGGGCGGCATGCGCACGTTATAGGCGGACAAACCCGGGCCGGCGGCGCTGTAGATGCTGCTCCACATCGCCCGGTAATCGGCGATCGGCGGCGGGCCCTCAGGAGCCGGGCCGCGATTGCGCACCCGTTCTTCCTTGGGCGAGTCCGAGAGCAGGCGGGTCACGCCTTTGTTGTACCACTCGTAGGACCAGGTCAGCCCGGTCAGTGCCGCCAGCAGGTAGAACAGCAGGCACCAGGTGCCTGCCACCGAGTGCAGGTCCCAATTGAAGCTACGACCTTTTTTCCCCCAGTCGAGGGTCAGCCAGGCGCGCCAGCTTTTCCATTGGCGCGGCCAACGCAAGTACAGCCCGGACAGGCAGAAAAACACCAGGATCAACGTGCAGGCACCGGTGATTTGCCGGCCCACGTCATCCAGGGTCAGGACGCGGTGCAGCCTGAGCAGCAGGCCGAAGAAATCCTGGCCCACCACATCACCCATGAACTGAGCGTTGTACGGATTGAAATAGCGCATTGGCCCGCGCTTTTCCCCAGGCGGTGCCGCGAAGATCACCCGCGCGGCGTTGCCGCTGTCAGTCTCGACCCAGAGCATGGCGACGGTCTTGCCGGTGACGGCCTCGATCTGTTCCACCAGTTCGGCGGGCGGCAGGACGCCGGCCGGTTGCTTCTCGACCGTCAGTACCTGCGGATTCAAGGCTCGCAGGATTTCATCCTGAAACGACACCGCCGCCCCGGTAACGCCCATCAACGCCAGGACCAGCCCGGCACTGATGCCGAAAAACCAGTGCAACTGGAACAGGGTTTTCTTCAACACGTCGCCCGCCTTTGAGTCATTACTGTTCATCACGGCGCGCATGTTATCGAGAATCATTAATAAACACACATAAAAGCCATGCTCTATGGGGATGAACGGGGCTATTTTGTGGCCGATTGTCTAAGTGGATGATGTATCGAACACCTCCTTGTGGCGAGGAGATCTATCGAAACGTCGCATCGCCCCGCTGGACTGTGGGAGCAAAGCTTGCTCGCGAAACAGGCGCCTCGACTTCTGGAAAACCGCTTCCATCGCGGGCAAGTCTTGCTCCCACAAAAAAGCCCGTGACACAGTCACGGGCTTTCGGGGCCGGCGATCAGCGCGTTATACGTAGAACGACTTCAGCGGCGGGAAGCCATTGAATTCCACCGCGCTGTAACTGGTGGTGTAGGCACCGGTCGACAGCCAGTACAGGCGGTCACCGATGGCCAGGTTCAGCGGCAAACCGTACTTGTAGTTTTCGTACATGATGTCGGCGCTGTCGCAGGTCGGGCCGGCGATGACCACTTCTTCCATCTCGCCTTTTTTCTCGGTCCAGATCGGGAACTTGATGGCTTCGTCCATGGTTTCGATCAGGCCGGAGAACTTGCCCACATCGGTGTATACCCAACGCTCGACGGCGGTACGGGACTTGCGCGCCACCAGCACCACTTCGCTGACCAGGATACCGGCGTTGGCGATCAACGAACGGCCCGGCTCCAGGATGATTTCCGGCAGATCGTCGCCGAAGTCTTCCTTGAGGAAGCGGATGATCTCCTCGGCGTAGGTTTCCAGGCTGTTGGTACGGGTGATGTAGTTGGCCGGGAAGCCGCCACCCATGTTGATCAGCTTCAGGACGATGCCGTCTTCTTCTTTCAAACGCTCGAAGATCACCTTGACCTTGGCGATGGCTGCGTCCCAGACGCTGATGTCGCGCTGTTGCGAGCCAACGTGGAACGAAATGCCATACGGCACCAGGCCCAGGTCGCGAGCCAGGATCAGCAGGTCCATGGCCATGTCGGTCTGGCAGCCGAACTTGCGCGACAACGGCCAGTCAGCGGTGGTCGAGCCTTCGGTGAGAATGCGCACATAGACTTTCGAGCCCGGCGCAGCCTTGGCGATGTTGCGCAGGTCGGCTTCGGAGTCGGTGGCGTACAGGCGCACGCCCTTCTCGTAGAAGTAGCGAATGTCGCGGGATTTCTTGATGGTGTTGCCATAGCTGATCTGATCCGGGCCCACGCCGCGGCTCATGACCTTGTCCAGCTCGTAGATCGAGGCGATGTCGAAGTTCGAGCCTTTATCCTTGAGCAGGTCGATGATTTCCACCGCCGGGTTGGCCTTGACGGCGTAGTAGACCTTGGCGAATTCGAAACCGGCGCGCAGGTCGTCATAGGCCTGGGCGATCATCGCGGTGTCGATCACCACGAACGGGGTTTCCTGCTTGTCGGCGAACGCCTTCATTTTCTGGAAGGTTTCGCGCGCGAAATAATCTTCGACCTGGATCGACATACTTGGGACTCCTACTGGCAAACATCAGGATCAATGGGTGTGAGGGCAAGCAGCCCTCGTGAACGTCCTCCGTATCCCCACTTTGGTTCGCCTACTTCCCAAGGCATGTCGCCGAAAGCAAAAAGGCCATGGGATGCATGATTCCCTTGGCCTTGCTGTCTCGTCGTCAGTACTTGAGCCGGATGGATCGTTTCCAGCATGGACGTTCGGCGCGAACTTTAGGGCGTGAGGGGCCTGAGATCAACTAAAAATGTCGCGTTTTTGCACACATCCGTCGTGCGGCCCGCGACAGCTCATGATGTAACCGACCGGCGTGACAGATTGATGTTCCCCTCAATAGGTTTATTGAGGCTATTCAATGGGGGGGGCTTTGTGGCGATGGAGCTTGCTCCCGCTTGAGTGCGAAGCGCTCATCGCTTTTTTGGGGGCCGCTTCGCGACCCAGCGGGAGCAAGCTCCCTCGCCACAAAAACCTCGCCACAAAGCCTGCGGTGCCTGATCAGACCAACGCTGTCTCGGCCGGCGAAACAATGCTGGTCTTGCCCCCACGGGATTTACCGGAGCTCAGGTACTCGGCAATCGATTCCTGGGTCACTTCACCGAGGAACACCCGCTCGGCGTCCATCACCGGCAGCCACGACCGGTTGAACTCGTACATGCGCGACAACAGGATCCGCAGGTGTTCGTCGTAGGCGGCGGTGGCGTTGAATTCGCGCAGGTATTGGCCGCACGTGCCGGCCTGGCGGTACAGGTCGCGACGGCGGACATAGCCCAGGGCCTTGTTCTCGGCACAGGTGACCACCACGTAGCGGCGGTCATGTTCGTCCATCAGCTCCAGGGCCTCATTCACCGGCGTCTCGGGGCTGACCGACGGAGCGTTGTCCGCCGCGTCCTCGGCCTTGACCAGCAACAGGCGCTTGAGGGTGCTGTCCTGGCCGACGAAGTTGCTGACGAACTCATCGGCAGGATGCGCCAGCAGGGTGTCCGGGTGATCGCACTGGACCAGCTTGCCGGCGCGGAAGATCGCGATCTTGTCCCCCAGCTTGATGGCTTCGTCGATGTCGTGGCTGACCATGATCACGGTCTTGTTCAGCGCCCGTTGCATCTCGAAAAACTCGTTCTGGATCATCTCGCGGTTGATCGGGTCCACCGCGCCGAAGGGTTCGTCCATCAGCAGCAGTGGCGCATCGGCCGCCAGGGCGCGGATCACGCCGATCCGTTGCTGCTGGCCGCCTGACAGTTCGCGGGGGTAGCGATGCAGGTATTGCTTGGGCTCGAGCTTGATCATGCTCATCAACTCGCGGGCACGGTCGTGGCATTTCTGCTTGTCCCAGCCGAGCAGGCGCGGGACCACGGTGATGTTTTCCTCGATGGTCATGTTCGGGAACAGGCCGATCTGCTGGATCACGTAGCCGATGTTGCGACGCAGGGTCACTTCGTCCAGGCCGGTGGTGTCCTCGCCATTGATCAGGACTTTGCCCGAGGTGGGCGGGATCAGACGATTGATCATCTTCAGCGTGGTGCTTTTGCCACAGCCCGACGGCCCGAGGAACACGCAGATCTCGCCTTCGTTGACGATCAGGTTCACCGAGTCCACGGCCTTGACGTCTTTGCCGTTGCTCTTGAAGGTTTTGCTGAGGTTTTGAAGTTCGATCATTTCAATAGTCCTTTTGGGGTCAGCGAGCGTTGCAGCCATTGCAGAAGCAGGTCGGCGAAGATGGCCAGGAGACTGACCAGCACGGCGCCGACGATCAGCATCGACATGTCGCTGCGGCTGATGGAAGCGAGGATGAGTACGCCCAGGCCACCGGCACCGATGGTGGCGGCGATGGTCATGACACCGATGTTCATGACCACGGCGGTGCGCACGCCGGCCAGAATCACCGGCACGGCGATGGGCAGTTCGACCATGCGCAGGCGCTGGCCGAAGGTCATGCCGATGCCACGGGCGGCTTCACGGATGCCCGGTTCGACGCCGGTGAGGGCCAGGTAGGTGTTGCGCATGATTGGCAGCAGGGAATAGAGGAACACGGCGGTGATCGCCGGCATCGGCCCCAGGCCCTGGCCGAATTTGGAATAGAACGGCAGCAACAGGCCGAACAGGGCAATCGACGGAATCGTCAGCAGCACCGTGGCGCTGGCCTGCAATGGGCCGGCGAGCGCCGGAAAGCGGGTCATGAAGATGCCCAGCGGCACGCCGACGACAATCGCCAGGGTCACGGCGATGCCCACCAGGGTGATGTGCTGCCAAGTCAGGTGCAGCACCAGCGGCCAGTCCAGATGGGAAAAGGCGTCAAGAAAATCCATGGCTTTTCCTCCAGGTCATTGGGTTGAGAGCAGGGAATGCTGGCGCAGGAAATCGGCGGCAACGGTGGAAGGGCTTTCGTGGTTGACGTCCACGCGGGCGTTGAGCTGGCGCATGGTTGCATCGTCGAACAGTTCGGCCAGAGGCTTGAGCAGTGCGGCCAGTTGCGGATGGGCGTCGAGGAACGCCTGGCGCACCACTGGCGCGGCGGTGTAGTCGGGGAAGTAATGCTTGTCGTCTTCCAGCAATTTCAGCTTGAACGCGTTCAGCCGACCGTCGGTGGTGTACACCAGCCCGGCGAATACCTGGCCGTTGCGCAAGGCGGTGTAGACCAGGCCCGCGTCCATCTGCCGGATATTCTTGCGGGTCAGGTTCATGCCGTACTGCTCGACCATGCCCGCCAGGCCGTCGGAGCGGTTGGCGAACTCGGTGTCCAGGGCTACCAGGTGATTGTCATCGGCTTCGGCCTGCAACACCGTGTTCAACTGGCTGATGCTGTTGATCTGCGGGTATTGGCGGGCGATTTTTTCCGGCAGGGCCAGGGCGTAGGTGTTGCTGAACTTCGACGGCGCCAGCCAGGCCAGGCCTTTTTTCGCGTCGAGTTCTTTCACTCGAGCGTAGGACTGGGCGCTGTCGAGTTTCTCGGTGACGTGGTTGTAGGCCACCAGCGACACGCCGGTGTATTCCCACAGCAGGTCCAATTGCCCGGTTTCATGGGCGCTGCGGGCCAGGTTACTGCCCAGGCCACCGGTGATCTGTGCGTCGTAGCCCTTGCTGCGCAGGTATTGCGCGGTGATTTCCGCCAGCAGCGTCTGTTCGGTGAACACCCGCGCGCCGAGGCGGATCAGCGGTTTTTCAGCGGCTTGGGCTAATCCCGCGAACAGCAGGACACAGCCCAGTATCAAGCTCAACTTCTTCATAACGATTTCCTTTATCCGGCCAGGCTTATGACGGGCGCAGGCCGCGTTCCAGCCAGAGGCGGCTGGCCAGTGTCACCAGGCCGTCGAGCAGCAACGCCAGCAGGGCGGTGCAGGCCGCGCCGAGCAGCAACTGCGGCTGGTTGTTCAAGGCAATGCCGGGGAAGATCAGGCTGCCGAGGCTGTTGGCGCCGATCAGGAACGCCAGGGGCGCGGTGCCGACGTTGATCGCCAGGGCCACGCGCACGCCGCCGATGATGATCGGCACGGCATTGGGCAATTCGACTTTCCACAGCACCTGGCGCGGGGTCATGCCGATGCCGACGGCGGCTTCCTTGAGGGAGCCCTGGACATTCTTCAGGCCTTCATAGGTGTTGCGCACGATGGGCAGCAACGAGGCGAGGAACAGGGCGAAGATAGCGGGCCCGCTGCCGATGCCCAGGATGCCCAGGGCGATGGCCAGTACGGCCAGGGGCGGTACGGTGTTACCGATGTTGAACACTTGCATGAAGCGTTCGGCGCGCCCGACCAGGCTGGGGCGGCTTAAGGCGATGCCGGCGGGGATGCCGACAATCAGGGCCGCCAGCATGGAGGCCAATACAAGCATCAGGTGCGCTTGCAGGTAGAACAGTAGGTCGTCGTGGTAGCGTTGGATCGTATCGATGCCGATCCAGTGGACCAACAGGGCCAGGAGAGCGACGACGACCGCACCCCCGATAAGCCCTTTGCCATAGCGGATAGCCACAGGCGGACTCCTTTGTCTTTCAGTCGGCGCACGCTTTCCCGGGCGGCGAACCATCACTGGTTGCCGGGAAAACGTTCGCGAGAAGCAGCTCTTTGGATGCCGGTAAACGGCCGCCAAATCGAGCCATGAGCGCAGCCTCGTCAGGCTAACTTGCTGATTTTTCAGACCCTGACGAATAGCCGTAACAGGGGGGTGGACGCCTCCACGCGGCAAAAGGTTCCCATGCCAGGGAAGATCTGGCCACCCTGGATGTGCTCAACGGTTCGGTTCCTGGCGCAAGTTGAGCTATAATCGCCGCCCTTTTTTGAATCACCTGCCAGGCGATTTCCCATGACCAAACAGGCCGCCGAAGTCGCGAAACGCCGCACTTTCGCCATTATTTCCCACCCCGATGCCGGTAAGACCACCATCACCGAGAAGCTCTTGCTGATGGGCAAGGCGATTGCGGTCGCCGGCACGGTGAAATCTCGCAAGTCCGACCGCCATGCCACCTCCGACTGGATGGAAATGGAAAAACAACGGGGTATTTCCATTACCACGTCGGTCATGCAGTTCCCGTATCGCGAGCACATGATCAACCTGCTCGACACCCCGGGCCACGAAGACTTCTCCGAAGACACCTACCGCACCCTGACGGCGGTGGACTCGGCGCTGATGGTCCTCGACGGCGGTAAAGGCGTCGAGCCACGGACCATCGCGCTGATGGACGTCTGCCGTCTGCGGGACACGCCGATTGTCAGCTTCATCAACAAACTCGACCGCGACATCCGCGACCCGATCGAACTGCTCGACGAGATCGAAGCGGTCCTGAAGATCAAGGCGGCGCCGATCACCTGGCCGATCGGTTGCTACCGCGACTTCAAGGGCGTGTACCACCTGGCCGACGACTACATCATCGTCTACACCGCCGGTCACGGCCATGAGCGCACCGAAGTCAAGATCATCGAGAAGCTCGACTCCGACGAGGCTCGCGCGCACTTGGGCGACGAGTACGAGCGTTTTGTCGAGCAACTGGAACTGGTGCAGGGCGCCTGCCATGAATTCGACCAGCAGGAATTCCTCGACGGCCAACTGACCCCGGTGTTCTTCGGTACCGCCCTGGGCAACTTCGGTGTCGACCATGTGCTCGACGCCGTGGTCGATTGGGCCCCGCGCCCGCTGGCCCGCGTCGCCAACGAGCGCACCGTGGAACCGGTGGAGGAGAAGTTCTCGGGCTTCGTGTTCAAGATCCAGGCGAACATGGACCCCAAGCACCGCGACCGCATCGCCTTCATGCGCATTTGCTCCGGCAAGTACGAAAAAGGCATGAAGATGCGCCACGTGCGTACCGGCAAGGACGTGCGCATCGGCGACGCCCTGACCTTTTTCTCCTCGGAGCGCGAGCAACTGGAAGAGGCCTTCGCCGGCGACATCATCGGTTTGCATAACCACGGCACCATCCAGATCGGCGACACCTTCACCGAAGGCGAAGCCTTGGGTTTCACCGGCATTCCGCACTTCGCCCCGGAACTGTTCCGCCGCGTGCGCCTGAAAGACCCGCTCAAGTCCAAGCAACTGCGCCAGGGCCTGCAGCAACTGGCCGAGGAGGGCGCCACCCAGGTGTTCTTCCCGGAGCGCAGCAACGACATCATCCTCGGCGCCGTCGGTGTGCTGCAGTTCGACGTCGTCGCCAGCCGCTTGAAAGAGGAATACAAGGTCGAATGTTCCTATGAACCGATCACCGTGTATTCCGCCCGTTGGGTTGAATGTGGCGACAAGAAGAAACTCGAGGAGTTTTCCAACAAGGCCGTGGAAAACCTCGCGCTCGACGGTGGCGGTCATCTGACCTACCTGGCCCCGACCCGGGTCAACCTGGCGCTGATGGAAGAGCGCTGGCCGGATGTGAAATTCCGCGCGACCCGCGAGCATCACTAAACGCTGAGCTGCAAATCAAAACCCCCGTTGTGAAAACAGCGGGGGTTTTTTATGGCTTGTCCCATGTTCTGAACATAAATAACTCACTGTGGGAGCGAGCCTGCTCGCGATAGCGGTGGGTCAGTCAGCATCTATGTCGGATGTGCCGCCGTCATCGCGAGCAGGCTCGCTCCCACACTGGATCTTCATGGGCAAATACTTGTGTTCGGCACAGATCTCCTTGTGAGAGCAAACCTGCCCCCATACGGGCGTTAGTAGGTTTGGAGATAACCCTTATTCGAAACCAATCTGTCGGGCAGCGGCATTTCTGGTTGTTCTTAAGCGTCCTATCTGGTGAACCGGCCTGTTCAGAACTAGATTTTCTTGAGCGCCGTCAGGCCCCGGCTTTATCCGGAAA
Organism: Pseudomonas sp. St290; assembly: GCF_018325805.1. Classification (NCBI taxonomy): domain Bacteria; kingdom Pseudomonadati; phylum Pseudomonadota; class Gammaproteobacteria; order Pseudomonadales; family Pseudomonadaceae; genus Pseudomonas; species Pseudomonas sp. St290. The sequence continues at coordinate 1,059,121 of NZ_AP014703.1, forward strand.
AGAAGGAATTGGCTATGAACAAGCTTCTACGCATGATGTTTTTGCTGAAGGTGCTGGTGATGCTGTCTCTGGGTTCCACGGCTGCGTGGGCGGAATGCGATGAGCACGAGCAGCACGCGTCGAGTGGCTCGGTGGTGCACGGTGAGTGGATGCTTGCCGCGACCGATGCGGACGCAGGTGATTCGGACGATGGCGAGGACGATGATGGTGCGCCAATCGACACGCCAGATGACGATGAGGATGCAGAGGGCGATAGCCAGACGTAGATTTCTGACCTAAAGAAAACCCCTCCAGCCCCAACTGATACTCAGTCGGGACTGGAGGGGTTTTTTAGGCCGGGCGCATGACCCCAGGCGAAGACTTACCCTTGTGGCGAGTGCTGGCTGTTACGCCGCGCCTTCGAGGAACTGCTCGGCGTAGTGACACGCTACCTGCCGGTTATCGAGCAAGCGCAGGGCCGGTTCTTCCGTCTTGCAGCGCTCGGTTGCGTACGGGCAGCGCTTGTGGAAGGCGCAGCCGGACGGTGGGTTGAGCGGGTTGGGCAGTTCGCCGACGATCTTGATCTTCGGCTTGTTCGGGTCCGGGTGGATGGTCGGGGTGGCCGACAGCAGCGCCTGGGTGTACGGGTGCAGCGGGCGACTGTAGATCGACTCGTTGGGGCCCATTTCCACCGGGCGACCGAGGTACATCACCATCACGTCGTCGGCCACGTGTTGCACCACCGCCAGGTTGTGGGAAATGAATACGTAGGCGGTGTTGAATTCCTCCTGCAAGTCCATGAACAGGTTCAGCACCTGGGCCTGGATCGACACGTCCAGCGCCGACGTCGGTTCGTCCGCCACCAGCACCTTGGGTTGCAACATCATGGCGCGGGCCAGGGCGATGCGCTGGCGCTGGCCGCCGGAGAACATGTGCGGGTAGCGCTGGTAATGCTCGGGGCGCAGGCCCACCTGCTTCATCATCGCCTGGACTTTTTCCCGCCGCTCGGTGGCCGACAGGCTGGTGTTGATCAGCAACGGCTCGGCCAGCTGATCACCGATTTTCTGCCGCGGGTTGAGGGACGCATACGGGCTCTGGAAGACCATCTGCACGTCTTTACGCAATTGCTTGCGCTCGGCCTTGTTGGCACCGGTCACTTCCTGGCCGGCGATTTTCAAGGAGCCGGAGGACGGTTCTTCGATCAGCGTCAGGGCCCGGGCGAGGGTGGATTTGCCGCAGCCGGATTCACCCACCACGGCCAGGGTCTTGCCAGCTTCCAGTTCGAATGACACACCGTTGAGGGCGCGCACGGTCGCATGGCCCTTGAACATGCCACGGGACACTTCGTAATGACGGGTCAGGTCACGGGCGGTAAGTACGACGGCCATCACGCCACCTCCTGGTTCAACGGGTAGAAGCAGCGGGCGAGGCTGTTGGATTTCGGATCAAGGGCCGGGCGTTGCTGGCGGCAGTTGTCCTGCACATAGGGGCAGCGCGGTGACAGCAGGCAGCCTTGCGGACGGTCGTAGCGACCGGGGACGATGCCGGGCAAGGTCGCCAGGCGCTCGGCGCCCATGCTGTGCTCCGGAATCGCCGCCAGCAACGCTTCGCTGTACGGGTGGGCGGGGATGTCGAACAGCTCCGGCACCTTGCCCACTTCCACCGCTTGGCCGGCGTACATCACGCACACGCGCTGGGCGGTTTCAGCCACCACGGCCAGGTCGTGGGTGATCAGCACCAGGCCCATGTCCTGCTCTTTTTGCAGGGCCAGCAGCAGGTCCATGATCTGCGCCTGGATGGTCACGTCCAGGGCGGTGGTCGGTTCGTCGGCGATCAACAGTTTCGGCTCGCCGGCAATCGCCATGGCAATCGCCACGCGCTGGCTCATGCCGCCGGACAGTTGATGCGGGTAGGCGTCCATGCGGCTGGCCGCGCCGGGGATCTCGACCTTTTCCAGCAGCTCGATGGCGCGCTTGCGGGCGGCCTTGCCGGACATCTTCAGGTGCAGGCGCAGCACTTCTTCAATCTGGAAACCCACGGTGTAGCTGGGGTTGAGCGCGGTCATCGGGTCCTGGAAGACCATCGCCAGGTCCTTGCCGACGATCTGCCGGCGCTGGCGGCTGCTCAGCTTGAGCATGTTCTTGCCGTCGAAGTTCAGTGCATCGGCGGTGACGATGCCGGGGTGCTCGATCAGGCCCATCAGCGCCATCATGGTCACGGATTTGCCCGAGCCCGATTCGCCGACGATGGCCAGTACTTCGCCCTTTTCCACGGTCAGGTCCAGGCCGTCGACCACCGGCACGGCGGTGGCGTCGCCGAAGCGAACGTTGAGATTCTTGATTTCTAGCAGTGACATGGGAATCTCCTCAGGCGGCATTCTTGAGTTTCGGGTCCAGCGCATCGCGCAAACCGTCGCCCATCAGGTTGATTGCCAGCACGCTGAGCAAAATGGTCAAGCCAGGCAGGCTCACGACCCACCAGGCGCGTTCGATGTAGTCGCGGGCCGAGGCCAGCATGGTGCCCCACTCCGGGGTTGGCGGTTGTACGCCGAGGCCGAGGAAGCCCAGGGCGGCGGCGTCGAGGATCGCCGAGGAAAAGCTCAGGGTCGCCTGCACGATCAGCGGCGCCATGCAGTTGGGCAGCACGGTGATGAACATCAGGCGTGGCAGGCCGGCACCGGCGAGGCGGGCGGCGGTCACGTAGTCGCGGTTCAGCTCGCCCATCACGGCGGCGCGGGTCAGGCGCACGTAGGACGGCAGCGAGACGATGGCGATGGCGATCACGGTGTTGATCAGGCCTGGGCCGAGGATGGCGACGATCGCCACGGCCAGCAGCAGCGAGGGCAGGGCCAGCATGATGTCCATCAAGCGCATGATGGTCGGGCCGAGCAGGCGCGGGAAGAACCCGGCGAACAGCCCCAGCAGGATGCCCGGGATCAGCGACATCACCACCGACGACAAGCCGATCAGCAGCGACAGGCGCGAGCCCTGGATCAGGCGCGAGAGCAAATCGCGGCCCAGCTCGTCGGTGCCCAGCAGGAACTGGATCTGCCCGCCCTCGAGCCACGCCGGCGGCGTCAGCAGGAAGTCGCGGTATTGCTCGCTCGGGTCGTGAGGCGCGACCCACGGCGCGAAGATCGCACAGAACACCACCAGGATCATGAACAGCAGCCCGGCCACGGCGCCCTTGTTACGGGAAAACGCCTGCCAGAATTCTTTGTACGGGGACGGATACAGCAGGCTTTGATCGACTGCTACCGCGGTAGTTGGAGTACTCATGGTTTTGATCTCAGCGCTGGTGACGGATGCGTGGGTTGGCAAAGCCGTAGAGGATGTCCACGACGAAGTTGACCAGAATCACCAGGCAGGCGATTAACAGGATGCCGTTCTGCACCACGGGGTAGTCCCGGGCGCCGATGGCTTCGATCAGCCACTTGCCGATGCCCGGCCAGGAGAAGATCGTTTCAGTCAGGACCGCACCGGCCAGCAGCGTGCCGACTTGCAGGCCGACCACGGTCAGCACCGGGATCAGCGCGTTGCGCAGGCCATGCACGAATACCACGCGCGAAGGCGACAGGCCCTTGGCTCGGGCGGTACGGATGTAGTCTTCGCGCAGCACTTCGAGCATCGAGGAGCGGGTCATGCGGGCGATTACCGCCAGCGGAATGGTGCCCAGCACGATGGCCGGCAGGATCAGGTGGTGCAGCGCATCGAGGAACGCGCCGGGCTCATCGGCCAGCAGCGTGTCGATCAGCATGAAGCCGGTCCGCGGCTCGATGTCGTAGAGCAGGTCGATCCGCCCCGACACCGGCGTCCAGCCCAGGGACACCGAGAAGAACATGATCAGGATCAGGCCCCACCAGAAGATCGGCATCGAATACCCCGCCAGGGAGACGCCCATCACCCCATGGTCGAACAGGGATCCTCGCTTGAGTGCCGCGATCACCCCGGCCAAAAGGCCCAGGATGCCGGCGAACAACAGGGCGGCCATGGACAGTTCCAGGGTCGCGGGAAACAGAGAGCTGAACTCGGTCCATACGCTTTCACGGGTACGCAGCGATTCGCCGAGGTCGCCGTGGGCCAGTTTGCCGATGTAGTCCAGGTACTGGGCATACAGCGGTTTATTGAGGCCAAGGCGTTCCATTGCCTGTGCATGCATTTCGGGATCGACCCGACGTTCGCCCATCATCACTTCCACGGGATCGCCGGGGATCATGCGAATCAACGCGAAGGTCAGCAAGGTGATGCCGAAGAACGTGGGGATCAGTAATCCCAGTCGGCGGGCAATAAAACTAAACATCTTCAGGTGTACCTCATCAGCCGGTTAGGCGTGCCCGGCAACTCTTGGGTCAAGAGCGGCCGGGCGTTTTCTTATCTACTTCACCTGGGTGGTGGCGAAGTTGTTGGTGGTGAGCGGGCTAATCACATAACCCTCTACGTTGTTGCGCATTGCGGTGAACATGCGGGTGTGGGCCATGCTGATCCATGGCAGGTCCTGGTTGAAAAGCACCTGGGCCTGTTCATAGAGCTTGATGCGTTCCTCAGGGTTCACTGTGGCGCGAGCCTGGTCGATCAGCGCCTGGAATTTCTCATTGCACCAGCGCGCGTAGTTTTCGCCGTTCTTGGCCGCCTCGCAACTGAGCATAGGCGTCAGGAAGTTATCCGGGTCGCCGTTGTCGCCCGCCCATCCGGCGGAAACCATGTCGTGCTCGCCGTTTTTCGCGCGCTTGAGCATTTCGCCCCATTCCATCACGCGGATGTCGACCTTGATTCCGACCTTGGCCAGGTCGGCCTGCATCATCTGCGCGCCGAGCATCGGGTTGGGGTTGGTCGGGCCGCCACCGTTGCGGGTGAACAGGGTGAATACGGTGCCTTCCGGCACACCGGCTTCCTTGAGCAACTCACGGGCCTTGTCCAGGTTGCGAGGCGGGTTCTTCAGGTCGTGGTTGAAGCCCAGCAGGGTTGGCGGATACGGGTTGACGGCCACGGTGGCGTTGCCCTTGCCGAACAGCGCGTTGACGTAGGCTTCCTTGTCGAAGGCCAGGTCGATGGCTTTGCGCACCCGCACGTCGCTCATGTATTTGTGGCTGGTGTTCAGGGCGGTGTAGGAGACGGTCATCGCGTCCAGTTCAGCGACCTTCAGGTTCGGGTCTTTCTTGATGCTGGGGATGTCATCCGGTTTTGGATACAGCGCGATCTGGCACTCGTTGGTCTTGAGTTTTTGCATGCGCACGTTGTTGTCGGTGGCGATGGCCAGCACCAGGGCATCGGCCGGCGGCTTGCCACGGAAGTAGTCCGGGTTGGCCTTGAAGCGCACCTGGGCGTCCTTGTTGTAGCGCTGGAAGATGAACGGCCCGGTGCCGACCGGCTTGCTGTTGAGATCGCCGGCCTTGCCTGCCTTGAGCAACTGGTCGGCGTATTCGGCCGGGTAGATCGAGGAGAAGGCCATGGCGATGTCGGCCAGGAACGGCGCTTCGCGGCGGGTCAGGCTGAACTTGACCGTGTGCTCGTCGACTTTCTCGACGCTCTTGAGCAGCTCTTTGAAGCCCATGCTTTCAAAGTACGGGAAGCCCACGCTCGACAGCTTGTGCCATGGGTGATTCGGGTCCAGCTGGCGCTGGAAGCTCCAGACCACGTCGTCGGCGTTCATGTCGCGGGTCGGCTTGAAGTATTCGGTGGTGTGGAACTTGACGCCCTTGCGCAGGTGGAAGGTGTACGTCAGGCCATCGTCACTGATGTCCCAGGATTCGGCCAGGGCCGGAATCACTTCGGTGGTGCCGGGCTTGAAGTCGGCCAGGCGGTTGAAAATGGTTTCTGCCACGGCGTCGGCAGTGACTGCAGTCGTGTACTGGACCATGTCGAAGCCTTCCGGGCTGGCTTCTGTACAAACCACCAGGGGTTTGGCCGCGGCGCCAACGGCGACACTCAGCAACGCAGCGGCGATGGCTGCGCGTAGGGGGATCATGTTCATCGTCAATCCTCTGCAATCGGGTAAATGGCAAAAGACCGGGCGGTTGACCTTGTGAGTCGACCGCCCGGTGGGAGTTTAGAGAATGTTGAACGGAATGGTGGTGACCAGGCGGAACTCGTTGAGGCTGCCGTCGGCCTGGTTTTCGCTGGCGCGGTGTGCGGTGTAGGTCGCACGGATCGCGGTGGCTTTCAGAGGACCGCTCTGTACGGCATAGGACGCGCCGACGCCGTATTCATAGTGGTGCTCACCGTCCATGGCCCGCACGTCGCTATAGCCAGTGCTGTTGTAGTGGGTACCGTCGATGCCCCAGCCGCGCGCCTGGTAGATGTTGAACTTCAGGCCAGGCACGCCGTATTCGGCCATGTTCAGGCCGTAGGCGATCTGGAAGGATTTCTCGTTCGGGCCGTTGAAGTCCGACAGCAGGGAGTTGGCCAGGTAGATGCCGTTGGTTTCGTGCAGGTAGTCGAAGTACTCGTTGCCGTTCACTTCCTGGTACGAGAAGGTCAGGCTATGGGCCTGGTGCGTCAGGCCGAACGACAGGGAGTAGGTGTCGTTGTCGATCTCGCCGAGCTTGCTTTTGCCCGAGTCCACGGTCTTGTAGTAGTTCAGGCCGGTGGTCAGGCTCAGCACCGAGCTGTCGCCCAGTTCATGGGTGGCGCCGAAGTAGTACTGGTTCCACATGTCCTCGGCCTGGGTCGCCCAGAGGCTGGTCTTCAGGCTGGCCAGGGGCTGGTAGGTGATACCGGCGGTGTTGACGTGATCGGTTTCAACGCTGCTGTCGCCGTATTCGGAACGGAACTTGCGCAGGCTCTCTTCGGTACGCGGCGAGTTGCGGTCGAAGGTGGCGATGTCAAAGCCCAGGTTTTCGAACTCTTCGCTGTGCAGGCTCACACCCTGGAAGCTGGAAGGCAGGGCACGGTTGCCGATGACGTCGACCATCGGGCTGCTGAAGTTCTGGCGGCCAGCGGTCAGGGTGGTGTTGGAAACGCGGGCCTTGACGTTGGCCAGGCCCAGTTTGCTCCACTGGCCTACGGCGTCACCGCCTTCGCGGGTCAGGGTACGGTTGTTGCCGGCGCCAGGACGGGTGGTCGGTGCGCCGCCATTGTTGGACGCCAGGTCCTTGCGGTCCTGGTCCAGGGCGATGGCGTTGTAGGCGGCCAATTCGGTGCTGAAGCCTACGGTGCCTTCGGTGAAGCCCGAGTTGTACTTGATGATAGTGCCTTGCACCCAGTTGATACGCCGGTCGGTCTCGCGTGCTTCGCCGTTCTTGCGATAGGTGAGTTTCGCGCCGCGCTTGAATTGCTCGTTGGCGTACCAGTTGCGAGTGGTGCCACTGATGGACTGGCCTTCGATGAAGCCCTTGGCTTCGCTTTGCTCGCTGGTGGTCTTGAGGGTCACTGGAGTGACCGCCTGGCTCTGGGATTCTGCATAGGCTGTCGCGGTGATGCTGCTGATGGCCAGGGCCAGTATCGCGGTGCTGCTCAGTTTCATGGGTAAAGCTCCTTTTCTTTCTTTTTTAATGCCGGTCTTTTTTGGTGATACGGCTATTGGTTTTTACAACTCATTCACAGCTGGCAAACGTTTGCATGGCGCCTGATCGGCGAATTCAGGCAAGACGTCTGCGAGAGGGCTTCCAGAGGAAACCCTCGCTGCGTGGCTATACGGTTATGGGTTCAGGCTGACGCCCGAGAACACGTTGCGACCGAAGGGGCTGACTTTGAACCCTTCGACTTTGGCACTCAGCGGCTGGTTGACCGTCGAGTGGGCAACAGGGGTGATCGGCACTTGCTGCTTGAGCAACTGCTGGGCCTGTTTGTAGAGCACGGTGCGCTGGTCGCGGTCGGTGACGACCTTGGCCTGCTTGATCAGCTTGTCGTAATCCTGGTCACACCACATGGAGTAGTTGTTGCCACCAATGGCGTCGCAGCTGTACAGCGTGCCCAGCCAGTTGTCCGGGTCGCCATTGTCGCCGGTCCAGCCGATCAGGCTGATGTCGTGCTCGCCGTTCTTGGTGCGCTTGATGTACTCGCCCCATTCGTAGCTGACGATCTTCACCTTCAGGCCGATCTTCGCCCAGTCGGCCTGGAGCATCTCGGCCATCAGCTTGGCGTTGGGGTTGTACGGGCGTTGCACGGGCATGGCCCAGAGGGTGATTTCGGTACCTTCCTTGACCCCGGCGGCCTTGAGCAATTCCTTGGCCTTTTCCGGGTTGTAGGCGGTGTCCTTGATCGTATCGTCGTAGGACCATTGGGTCGGCGGCATGGCGTTGACCGCCAGTTGCCCCGCGCCCTGGTACACGGCATTGAGAATGCCGTGCTTGTTCACCGCCATGTCCAGCGCCCGCCGCACCTCGACCTGGTCGAACGGCTTGTGGCGGGTGTTATAGGCGATGTAGCCAAGGTTGAAGCCGGGCTTCTCGATCAACTGCAGCTTGGGGTCGTTTTTCAAGGCCGGCACGTCGGCCGGGCGCGGATGCAGGGTGACCTGGCATTCGTTGGCCTTGAGCTTCTGCACCCGTACCGAGGCATCGGTGTTGATGGAGAAGATCAGGTTGTTCAGCTTGACCCGTTCCGGCGCCCAGTACTGCTTGTTGGCGACGTAGCGGATGTTGGAGTCTTTCTGGTAGCTCTTGAACTCGAATGGCCCGGTGCCGATCGGTTTCTGGTTGATGTCGCTCGGCTTGCCGTTCTTGAGCAACTGGTCGGCGTATTCGGCCGACAGGATCGCGGCGAAACTCATGGCGATGTTCTGGATGAACGCGGCGTCCACGCTGTTGAGGGTCATGACCACCGTCAACGGCCCGGTCGCTTCCACCTTGGCGATGTTCTTGTTCAGGCTCATGCCGTTGAAGTACGGGAACTCGGTGGGGTAGGCCTTGCGGAACGGATGCTGCGGATCGAGCATGCGGTTGAAGGTGAACAGCACGTCGTCGGCGTTGAAGTCCCGGGTCGGGGTGAAGTAGTCGGTGGTATGAAACTTCACGCCTTCACGCAGGTGAAAGGTGTATTTCAGGCCGTCCTCGGAAATGTCCCAGCTGGTCGCCAGGCCCGGAACGACATTGGTCGCGCCTTTTTCGAACTCGGCCAGGCGGTTGTACAGCGGTTCGGCGGCATCGTTGTCGGTGGCCGTGGTGTATTGCGCGGTGTCGAAACCGGCGGGGCTGCCTTCGGAACAGAACACCAGGCTGCCGTCAGCGGCCTGGGCTGCGGATGTCGCGGCCAGCAGGCCGGTGCCCAGCAATGCGGATAAAACCAAGGTATGGCGCATGTGGCTCCCTCTCTCGTTCGGGGTGTTTTAACAGTGAACCGGTATTTGTCCGGGGACAGGTCCGGAGCACTGAGCTCATTCCATTGCGTAGCGATGCCGCAGGGCAGGCAAGCCGTCCAGGCCTCGACGGTATGAGTCGTGGACCGGTCGGTAAATGCGTAATGCCTGAAAGACTTGTGGGAAAAGGCGATACGTCCTAAACCAACTGCTGTGGTACGCAGTGTTTTTGGATGTAGGCGATTTCCTGAGTCTTGGTCTCGGCCGATAAAGCAACGGCGACGTTGAAGACGCCGCCGTTGCCTATCTTTATTTGCTGACGCTGACGCCGTAGAAGGAGTTCAAGCCGAATGGGCTGATCTTGAAATCCTGCACGTTGGCGCGCATGGGTTGATACACCGTCGAGTGAGCGATAGGTGTCATCGGCACGGCATCCTTGAGGACGTGTTGTGCCTGTTTGTACAGTTCGGTGCGCTTGGACTGGTCGGTGGTGCGCTTGGCTTCCTTGACCAGGCCATCGAACTTCTTGTCGCACCATTTGGAGAAGTTGTTACCGGCCAGCGAGTCGCAGCCGAACAGCACGTTGAGCCAGTTGTCCGGGTCACCGTTGTCACCGCTCCAGCCGATGATCATCGCCTGGTTCTCGCCGCCTTTGGAGCGCTTGATGTACTCACCCCATTCATAGCTGACGATGTTGACGTTCAGGCCGATCTTCTTCCAGTCGGACTGCAGCATCTCGGCCATCAACTTGGCGTTCGGGTTATACGGACGCTGGACCGGCATCGCCCACAGGGTGATGTTGGTGCCTTCCTTGACGCCGGCTTCCTTGAGCAGCGCCTTGGCTTTCTCAGGGTCGTACTTGGCGTCCTTGATGGTGGTGTCGTAGGACCATTGGGTCGGTGGCATGGCGTTGACGGCCAACTGGCCGGCACCCTGGTAGACCGAATCGATGATCTGCGGCTTGTTGACCGCCATGTCCAGCGCCTGGCGGACTTTCAGGTCAGCCAGCACGTTCGGCTCGTTGCTGCCCTTGATCTTGTCCATCACGTTATAGGCGATGTAGCCCAGGTTGAAACCGGCCTGGTCAGGCATCTTCAGCGTCTTGTCTTCCTTCAGGGCCTTGAGGTCGGCCGGGCGTGGGAAGAGGGTGATCTGGCATTCGTTTTTCTTGAGTTTCTGCATGCGCACCGACGGGTCGGTGGTGATGGCGAAGATCAGGTTGTCGATCTTCACGTCCTCAGGCTTCCAGTAATCCTTGTTCCCGGTGTAGCGGATGTTGGAGTCTTTCTGGTAGCTCTTGAACACGAACGGGCCGGTGCCGACCGGCTTCTGGTTGATGTCGGGTGCCTTGCCTTCCTTGAGCAGCTGGGCAGCGTACTCGGCGGACTGGATCGAGGCGAAGCTCATGGCCATGTTCTGGATGAACGCGGCGTCGACATCCTTGAGGGTGAACTTGACGGTGTGGTCGTCGACTTTGTCGATCTTGGTGATGTTGGTGTCCATCCCCATGTCGGTGAAGTACGGGAATTCGGTCGGGTACGCCTTACGGAACGGGTCGTCCTTGTTGATCATGCGGTTGAAGGTGAACAGCACGTCGTCGGCGTTGAATTCGCGGGTCGGCTTGAAGTACGGGGTGGTGTGGAACTTGACGCCTTCACGCAGGTGGAAGGTGTAGGTCAGGCCGTCTTGGGAAATATCCCACTTGGTCGCCAGGCCAGGAATCACAGCGGTGCCGCCGCGTTCGAACTGGGTCAGGCGGTTGAACATGGTCTCTGCAGAGGCGTCGAAGTCGGTTCCGGTGGTGTACTGACCAGGGTCAAAACCGGCCGGGCTCCCTTCGGAGCAGAACACCAGGTTAGTCGCGGCTTGGGCGAAAGGTGCGCTGGCTAGTAAGCTGGCGCCGACTAAAAACGGAATGACCGCTTGTTTAAGCATGTTGGCCTCATGATTTGTTGTCATTTTTGGATTTGAGGGCGACCTCGTGAGTCGTCCTGCGGATACTTATGCAGGCCCCATACCCAATGCAAGATCCAGAGCGGTCACAAGTCCGAAACAGTGGCACGAACGTACCTTAATGTCGCATCTGTGTAACTTCCGACGCATTTGATCGTTTGCGCGTGTTTTTTTGAGGAAAAACGCGCCCTTTCCCGGTGCGCTGCACAGCCGCAATGCACCGGAAATGGGCGGGTGTTACTTCTTCAAACCCACGCCGTAGAAGGGTGTGAGGCCGAATGGGCTGAGTTTGAAATCCACCACTTGCCTGTTTATCGGCTGGAATACCGTGGAGTTGGCGATCGGGGTGATCGGCACCTGTTGCTTGAGGATTTTCTGCGCTTGTCGGTACAGATCGATACGTTGCTGGCGGTCGGTCGAGACCTTGGCTTGCTGGATCAAGCGGTCATACGCCGGGTCGCACCACTTGGCGTAGTTGCTGCCCTTGACCGCCGCGCAGCTGTACAGCACGCCCAGCCAGTTGTCGGGGTCGCCGTTGTCGCCGGTCCAGCCGTAGATCATTGCATCGTGTTCGCCATTTTTTGCACGCTTGATGTACTCGCCCCATTCATAACTGACGATGTTGGCCTTGATCCCGATCTTGGCCCAATCCTGCTGGATCATCTGCGCAGACATTCGCGCATTGGGGTTGGAGGCACGCTGCACCGTCATCGCCCATAAATCGATGGTGGTACCCGGTGCAACCCCGGCTTCCTTGAGTAGCGCCTTGGCCTTGGTCACGTCGTGGGGCGCGTCCTGGATGCTCGGGTCGAACGACCACTGGGCCGGCGGCAAGGCGTTCTGTGCCAATTGCCCGGCGCTCTGGTACACGGCCTTGATGATTGCCGGCTTGTCGATGGCCATGTCCAGCGCCTGACGGACCTTGAGCTGGTCCAGGGGCGGGTGCGTGACGTTGTAGGCCAGGAAACCCAGGTTGAAACCTGGCTGCTTGAGCACTTGCAGGTTCGGGTCTTGCTCGATCACTTCGATGTCGGCCGGGCGTGGGTAACCACTGACCTGGCATTCGCCACGCTTGAGTTTTTGCAGGCGTACGGCGGCGTCCGGGGTGATGGAGAAAATCAGGTTGTCGAGCTTCACGTCCTCGGGTTTCCAGTACGCCGGATTGGCGGCGTAGCGGATCTGCGAGTCCTTCTGGTAGCGCTTGAACACGAACGGACCGGTGCCGACGGGTTTCTGGTTGAGGTCGCTGGCCTTGCCTTCCTTCAGCAACTGCGCTGCGTACTCGGCGGATTGTACGGATGCAAAACTCATCGCCAGGTTTTGCACGAAAGCCGCGTCGACGTTGTTCAGGTTGAAGCGCACGGTGTGCTCGTCGACTTTCTCGACGCTTTTGATCGTGGTGTTCAGGCCCATGTCGGTGAAGTACGGCGACTCGGTGGGGTAGGCCTGGCGGAATGGGTGTTGCGGGTTGAGCAGGCGCTGGAAGGTGAACAGCACGTCGTCGGCGTTGAAGTCGCGGGTGGGGGTGAAAGTGTCGGTGGTGTGGAATTTCACGCCGTTGCGCAGGTGGAAGGTGTAGGCCAGGCCGTCGGGTGACACGTCCCAGCTCGTGGCCAACCCGGGTTCGACCTCGGTGCCGCCGCGCTTGAATTGGGTGAGGCGGTTGAAGACGGTTTCGGCCGAGGCATCGAAGTCGGTGCCGCTGGTGTATTGGCTGGGGTCGAACCCGGCGGGGCTGGCTTCGGAGCAGTAGACCAGGGTGGTGGCGGCTTGGGCTATTGGGGCGCTGCTGATCAGGGCTAGGGTGAGCAGGAGGGGCTTGAAGGTGGTTCTGTCCATGAAATCCCTTGGGGTGGTGACGGTTTTCAGGAGGGTAGCGTTGTGGGTGGGGGTGTTGGAAATATCGAAAAGTGAGGGGGACTGTTGGGTTTGGGTATAGCGCTTTGGACGAGGCGGCCTGACAGCCGGCCTGCCTCTCCCTCCCTGTACATCTGTCAGGTCTGTGGGAGCAAAGCTTGCTCGCGATGGCGGCCTGACAGCCGGCCAGGATGTTGTTGACCGGGTACATATCCATTGCTGCGGTAACGGCCACTTATGGTTTCGCTTTTACAGCGACTCACTTTCGAAGAGCGCGAAAGTAAGCAAAGCGCTTTTGCCCCACCACTCGGCACCTCGCTTAGGCTCGGTGTGCCCTCACTCCGGCATTGCTCCGTGGGCCCGCCGCGAAGGGCCATCCATGGCCCAGCGCGGCTATCCCGGCATCCATGCCGGGATGCCCACTCCACAATGCCTGCGTTCGGCCATCGTGGTTAACGGGGCGCCGAGATCAACGTCCACCGCGAGGCGGCCTAACAGCCGACCTGGTTCTTGGTGGGACCGCGTTCCCCTGTGGGAGCGAGCTTGCTCGCGATGGCGGCCTGAGGGCCAACCTCAAATTGCTGGTCGACCACAAAATCGTGGCGAAGGAGCTTGCTCCCGCTGGGGCGCGAAGCGGCCCCAACAGCAGCGACTGCATCCAGCTGATACAGCGAGGTGTCAGGTTTGGGGCTGCTGCGCAGCCCAGCGGGGATAAATCCCCTCGCCACCGGGTTTCTCCTCGCAAGTTTGAGCGGTTCGGTCTGTATGGGCGTCCACCTGTCAGCTCTGACAGTAGACGGTCTCGGGGGCGTGGTTAGGATGCTGGATACGGGCGTGCTTTATTCAAAGCAGCGATGCCGTACCGATCTAACTTAACGGATGAGGTTCGATGATGGCCGCTAACGAAATCCGCATATCACTTAAAGATCTTGATCGTGATGAAAACCCTGAGGTTCGGCTCAAGTTCTACCGTGACGAACAGTGTTACCTCGATACCTTTGTGTCGTCCTCTCTGAAGGATGGCCACTACGACAAGGTGGGGATAAAAACTGATTTAAACGAGGATGGCGCGCGCGACGGGCAAGATATTGAGTTGCTCACCCAACTCGCGCAGGCGGCGGTGCCTTTGCTGAAGTAAACAATGCAGCAGGCAATTTGATCGTTCCCACGCGGGCGTGGGAACGATCAGGCGGGTTACTGCATCAACACCTCAATCACCCCATCCGCCGCCATCGTCACTTGGCTGGTGCCCGCTTCCACTTCCGGCGTAACCGACTCAGCATCCATGGACGCCGCTTTCATCATCATCTGTGGGCGCATGAACGGCTGTGGATAACCGTTGGTGTTGAAGTTCAGGTTGACGATTTTGTAGCCCTTGCCGCCCAGGGCGTCGGTGGCCAGTTGGGCGCGGGCCTTGAAGGCGTTGACGGCGTCTTTGAGCAGGGCGTCTTCGCTGCTTTGGCGCACGGCGGTCGAGATGGCGAAGTCCATGCCGCCCATTTTCATATCGGTGAGCAATTCGCCGGTGAGTTTGGACAGGGCGGCGAAGTCGGCGCTTTCCAGGCGCAGTTCGGCGCGTTCACGCCAGCCGGTGATTTTCCCGCCTTTGTTGTCGTAGATCGGGTAGCTGCTGCGGCTGCCCTGGCGCAGGGTGATGTCCTTGACCTGTTTGGCCTGGCCGATGGCTTTGTTCAGTGTGGTGCTGACGGCTGCGGCGAGTTTGGCCGGGTCGGTGTTCTGTTCCTCGGTGTAGAGGGTGACGATCATCAGGTCGCGCGCCACGTCCTTGTTGACTTCGGCGCGTAGGGAAATCTGGTTGTAATGCAGCTCATCGGCGGCCAGGGCCGGCAGGCTGGCGAGGGTGCCGAGGCTGAGGGCGAGCAGGGCGGCGGGGCGACTGAACGTGTGCATGAAAGCTCCTTGGGATGAGGCGCAGGGGTAAGGTCCGGGCCTGCGTGAACGGTAAGACTCTAGCTTTTATGGGCGGGTTCGCACAGTTACAACTTCTATACAGATTGCGGGTGGGAGGCTTTTTGTGGCGAGGGGATTTATCCCCGCTGGGCTGCGCAGCAGCCCCAATAGTGTCATGACACTGGTTCAGTGTGATGGCTGATCTTTTGGGGGCGCTTCGCGCGCCAGCGGGGATAAATCCCCTCGCCACAAGGTCATGCCGCGAGGCTGGAAGCTGTGGCGCTTTGCCGCATATCTGCCGCTGCAACCCGTGCCTTGGTTATACTCCGTGCGATCCGCCTGGAGCGCTCATCAGGAGAGCTCATGCTCGCCCCTTTGCAAATGACTTCCGCCTCTCGCCAGAACCTCTGGCGCCTGACGTTTATCCGCATTCTGGTCCTGGCGGCCCAGGCCGGGTCCGTGGGGCTCGCCTATTGGTTCGACCTGTTGCCGCTACCCTGGCTGCAATTGGCGATCACCCTGGTCTGTTCCAGTGTGCTTTGCGCGCTGACGGCGATTCGCCTGCGCACTTCGTGGCCGGTGACCGAGCTCGAATACGCCGTGCAACTGGCCTGTGACCTGTTTATCCACAGCGCGTTGCTGTATTTCTCCGGCGGTTCCACCAACCCCTTCGTTTCCTATTACCTGGTGCCGCTGACCATCGCCGCGGTGACGTTGCCATGGCGGTTTTCGCTGATCCTTTCGGGCATCGCCCTGGCGCTGTACACCTTGCTGCTGGCGCGTTTCTACCCGCTGGAAACCTTCCCCATCGCCCGGGAAAACCTGCAGATCTACGGCATGTGGCTGAGTTTCGCCCTGGCCGCGGCGGTGATCACGTTTTTTGCCGCGCGCATGGCCGAGGAACTGCGCCGCCAGGAAGAACTGCGGGCCATCCGCCGCGAAGAGGGCCTGCGCGATGAGCAATTGCTGGCCGTGGCGACCCAGGCCGCTGGCGCCGCCCATGAATTGGGCACGCCGCTGGCGACCATGAGCGTGTTGCTCAAGGAGATGCGCCAGGATCATCACGACCCGGCACTGCAAGAGGACCTGGGCGTGTTGCAGGATCAGGTCAAGCTCTGCAAGGAAACCCTGCAGTACCTGGTGCGCGCCGCCGAGGCCAATCGCCGGCTGGCCATCGATATGCAGGACGTCACTGACTGGCTCGATGAGGCGCTGAACCGCTGGCACCTGATGCGCCCGGAAGCCAGTTACCGCTTCCAGCGCCTGGGCCAGGGCCCGGTGCCGCGCATGGCACCGCCGCCGGACCTGACCCAGGCGTTGCTGAACCTGTTGAACAACGCTGCCGATGCCTGCCCCGAAGGGCTGGAAGTGGCGCTGGACTGGAACGCCTATGAGCTGACCATCAGCATCCGCGACCACGGCGCCGGTGTCCCGTTGGCGATCGCCGAGCAGATCGGCAAGCCGTTCTACACCACCAAGGGCAAAGGCTTCGGCCTCGGCCTGTTTTTGAGCAAAGCCAGCGTGACACGCGCCGGCGGCTCGGTGAAACTCTACCCCCATGAGGAAGGCGGCACGCTCACCGAGCTGCGCTTGCCCCATGCCGACCGAGGAGACGAAACATGAGTGACGAGATCCAAGTCGACGGCGAAGAACTGCCGCACCTGTTGCTGGTGGATGACGACGCCACGTTCACCCGCGTGATGGCCCGGGCCATGTCCCGTCGCGGCTTTCGCGTGAGCACCGCCGGCTCCGCCGAGGAGGGCCTGGCCCTCGCCCAGGCCGACCTGCCGGACTACGCCGCCCTGGACCTGAAAATGGACGGCGATTCCGGCCTGGTGTTGCTGCCCAAGTTGCTGGAGCTGGATCCGGAGATGCGCGTGGTGATCCTCACCGGCTATTCGAGCATCGCCACCGCGGTCGAGGCGATCAAGCGCGGTGCGTGCAATTACCTGTGCAAACCGGCGGACGCCGATGACGTGTTGGCGGCGCTGTTGTCCGAGCATGCCGACCTCGACACCCTGGTGCCGGAAAACCCCATGTCGGTGGATCGCCTGCAATGGGAACACATCCAGCGGGTGCTGACTGAACACGAAGGCAATATCTCCGCGACGGCCCGCGCCCTGGGCATGCACCGGCGGACCTTGCAGCGCAAATTGCAGAAGCGCCCCGTGCGTCGCTGAACCTGCGCTGAACAAATGTTGTCCACCCTCGCGATAAATCGGGCCGTTGCTCTATGATCGGCCCGAGTTCTTTTCTCTATTGAGCCTTAACCATGAATCAGAACGCTGAATATTCCGCGGTCAATGACGCGGTGCGCGGGCAGTTTTTCCGTCGTGTCTGGCAAATGACCACGCCATACTGGCGCAGTGAGGAGAAGGGCAAGGCCTGGACGTTGTTGATCGCTGTCATCGCACTGTCGCTGTTCAGCGTGGCGATCTCGGTGTGGATCAACAGTTGGTACAAGGATTTCTACAACGCCCTGCAAGAGAAGAACAGCGCGGCGTTCTGGCAGTTGATCCTGTATTTCTGCGGCATTGCGGCGGTGGCGATCCTGGGCGCGGTGTACCGCTTGTACCTGACGCAGATGCTCACCATTCGCTGGCGGGCCTGGCTGACGGAGCAGCACTTTGCCCGTTGGCTCAATGACAAGAACTATTACCGGCTGGAGCAGGGCGGTTATACCGATAACCCGGACCAGCGGATTTCCGAAGACCTCAACAGCTTCACCACCAATACCCTGAGCCTGGGCTTGGGGCTGCTGCGGACCGTGGTCAGCCTGGTGTCGTTCTCGATCATTTTGTGGGGCGTTTCGGGCAGCATCGAAGTGTTCGGCTACACCATCCCGGGCTACATGTTCTGGTGCGCACTGGTGTACGCGGCGGTGGGCAGTTGGCTGACGCACCTGATCGGCCGTCGCCTGATCGGGCTGAACAACAACCAGCAACGCTTCGAAGCCGACCTGCGTTTCTCCATGGTCCGGGTGCGTGAAAACGCCGAGAGCATTGCGCTGTACAACGGCGAACCGAACGAGAACCGTCGCCTGAGCGGGCGTTTCGGCCTGGTCTGGCATAACTTCTGGGACATCATGCGAGTGTCCAAGCGCCTGACGTTCTTCACTTCCGGCTATGGCCAGATCGCGATCATCTTCCCGTTCATCGTCGCCGCGCCGCGTTACTTCGCCGGCAAGATCCAACTGGGCGAGCTCATGCAGATCAACTCGGCGTTCGGCAATGTGCAGGAGAATTTCAGCTGGTTCATCAGTGCCTACGCCGACCTCGCCGCGTGGCGCGCCACCTGTGATCGTCTGCTGAGCTTCCGCCAGGCCATGAGCGACAACGAAGACCGTGTGCCGGCCATCGACGTGCAAAACCAGGGCGACGCATTGAAGGTGCGCAACCTGGGGCTGGACCTGGCCGACGGCCGTCATTTACTTGATAACGCCGATATGAGCGTGGCGCCGGGCGAGCGGGTCATGCTCAGCGGTCGTTCCGGCAGCGGCAAATCCACCCTGTTTCGCGCGATGGGGCATTTGTGGCCAGCGGGGCACGGGACGATCCGGCTTCCGGCGGCGCGTTATCTGTTCCTGCCGCAGAAACCCTATCTGCCGATTGGCAGCCTGCGCGAAGTACTGAGTTATCCACAGGCTGGCGACGTCTACCCCAACGAACGTTATGCACAGGTGCTGGAAACCTGCCGCCTGCCGCACCTGGTCCCGCGGCTGGATGAAAGCAACCACTGGCAGCGCATGCTCTCGCCCGGTGAGCAACAGCGCCTGGCGTTTGCTCGCGCATTGCTTTATGCCCCGCAATGGTTGTACATGGACGAAGCCACGTCGGCGATGGATGAAGAAGACGAGGCGACGCTGTACCAGGCGCTGATCGACCAGTTGCCGGGCCTGAGCATTGTCAGCGTTGGCCATCGAAGCAGTTTGAAACGTTTCCACCCGCGACATGTGCGGATCGAAAATGGCCAACTGGTGGAGCGCACCGTGACCGCCTGAACACTACAAAACCTGTGGGAGCGAGCTTGCTCGCGAAGGCGGTGGGTCAGTTGATATTGATGTATCGGACAACCGCTTTCGCGAGCAAGCCCGCTCCCACACTGGATTTGTGTTGATCGTGATATTTAGCTACGCAACCTATCCAATGTGGGAGCGAGCCTGCTCGCGATGAAGGCGACTCGGTGTCAGTACCAGACTTGCCACCGCACCCACGGTGATCGTACAACCACGTTGCGCTATGATGATGCCATTCAGCCGCTTGCCGAGACACAGACCCATGGAAAACCCGATCGACGTACCACGCCTTCCCCGCAAACGCCGCAGCCTGGCGCAGGAGCTGGTGACGGTGCTGACCGAGCAGATTCGCGACGGTCTGCTCAAGCGTGGCGATAAATTGCCAACCGAGTCGGCGATCATGGAAGCCCATGGCGTCAGCCGCACCGTGGTGCGCGAGGCGATTTCCCGGTTGCAGGCGGCCGGCCAGGTGGAAACCCGCCACGGCATCGGCACCTTCGTGCTGGACACCCCGAGCCCGAGCGGTTTCCGCATCGACCCGGCCACGGTGGTCACCTTGCGGGACGTGCTGGCGATCCTGGAGTTGCGCATCAGCCTGGAAGTGGAGTCCGCGGGGCTGGCGGCGCAGCGCCGTAGCGATGAGCAACTGGCGACGATGCGCGCCGCCCTCGATGCCTTGAAGGAAAGCGCCGCCCATGCCAGCGATGCGGTGGCTTCGGACTTCGCCTTCCACCTGGAAATCGCCCTGTCCACCGGCAACCGTTATTTCACCGACATCATGACCCACCTGGGCACCAGCATCATCCCGCGCACCCGGCTGAACTCGGCGCGCCTGGCCCACGATGACCACCAGCACTACATGGATCGCCTGAGCCGCGAGCACGAGGAAATCTACGAAGCCATCGCCCGCCAGGACTCCGACGCCGCCCGGGCGGCCATGCGCTTGCACCTGACCAACAGCCGTGAGCGGCTGCGCCAGGCCCATGAAGAGGCGCAGGCGCAGGGTTAGGTTCTGCCAGTTGAGAAGAGGTGAGTCACTGTTCTGGCTGGACCGGGGCATGATTTCTGTGGCGAGGGGATTTATCCCCGCTGGGCTGCGAAGCAGCCCCAAAGCAGTCGACCCAATCCTGATATCCAGAGGTATCAGTTTGGGGGCGCTTCGCGCCCCAGCGGGGATAAATCCCCTCGCCACAAGAGAATGGTGTCTGGCTTTGTATCTGGGTGTCTGTCTGATAGTAGGCGACCAGCCTTATGCCTCAACCCGCAACATTTGCGGCTCGGATTGATCGTTGTCCCAGCCGGCCTCGTAACTGACCTCGTAACGAAGCTCAACCAATTTGCCTTCGAATGCCATCAAGTCGGCGTTGGTTAAAGTCAATGTCACATCCTTGCGTGGCGTAGACTCCTCGCCCTCAGTCAGGGCGGCAAAAGCGCCCACACGTTTGGAGTCGAGGGTCAATTGGGCTGACGAGTTCGGTTCGAAATCTGCATTCGGAATCTCTATGGTCAACGTCTCGATCTTCGACAAGCGGATCGTGACCTCTTCATTGGCTGGAAAATCCTGAAGCGTCGGCTTCGCATACGTCGTCATGATTTCACTCCCTGTGAGGCGGCCCTGGTCGTCGCGTGCGGGCGGGCTCACTAAAACGATTGAGAAAAGGACTACGGCCGGGCGTGGCGCGGCCATACGGGGGTTATGCCCCCCTTGCTGTGGCGATGCCTACTGGCAGAGTTGACAGTGGCGATGAATGGTCCCGGCCTCGGCCGACAAGTTTCATCCTCTTCCAATCCCCTCAAAGTCCCGATTTACAAGGCTTCGCGACAAATCCCCCAGCCCCGGCACCCGACAAAAGACGAAATGCAGTTGACGTTCACATTTTAAGTTGTACGATGACCTACAACTTCTGGCCGAAGCTTAACCATTTCATACACATCATTTGCGTCCCAGGGTGTTCGAATAATGAATCCACAAGAACTGAAGTCCATCCTCTCGTCTGGCCTGCTGTCGTTCCCGGTCACCGATTTCACTGCCCAAGGCGATTTCAATCGCGACAGCTACATCAAGCGCCTCGAGTGGCTGGCCCCGTATGGCGCCTCTGCACTGTTCGCAGCGGGCGGCACCGGTGAATTCTTCTCCCTGGCCGCCAGCGAGTATTCGCAGGTCATCAAGACCGCTGTCGATACCTGCGCCACCAGCGTGCCAATCCTTGCCGGTGTCGGCGGTGCCACCCGCCAGGCCATCGAATACGCTCAAGAAGCCGAGCGCCTGGGTGCCAAAGGCCTGTTGCTGCTGCCGCACTACCTGACCGAAGCCAGCCAGGACGGCGTTGCCGCCCACGTTGAAGCCGTGTGCAAATCGGTGAAGATCGGCGTGGTGGTGTACAACCGCAACGTCTGCCGCCTGAACGCCACTCAGCTGGAACAACTGGCCGAGCGCTGCCCGAACCTGATCGGCTACAAGGATGGCCTGGGCGATATCGAACTGATGGTGTCGATCCGTCGTCGTCTTGGCGATCGCTTCAGCTACCTGGGCGGCCTGCCGACTGCGGAAGTCTACGCCGCGGCCTACAAGGCCCTGGGCGTGCCGGTGTACTCCTCGGCGGTGTTCAACTTCATCCCGAAAACCGCGATGGACTTCTACCACGCCATTGCCCGCGACGATCACGAAACCGTGGGCAAGATCATCGACGACTTCTTCCTGCCTTACCTGGACATCCGCAACCGCAAGGCCGGTTACGCGGTGAGCATCGTCAAGGCTGGCGCGAAGATCGTTGGCTATGACGCGGGCCCTGTGCGCACCCCGCTGACCGACCTGCTGCCAGAAGAATACGAAGCCCTGGCCGCGCTGATCGACAAGCAAGGCAAGCAGTAACAAACCCGATGAGGCCGCTGAGTAATCAGCGGCTTTTTACGTAAGGTTTGTTCGTCCCCACGCTCCAGGTGGGAATGCCACCAGGGACGCTATGCGTCCCTAGACAGCTTTTGTAGAAGGAGTAGCTCCGTGGCAGATTCAAAGCGTTTCGATAACTACATCAACGGTCAGTGGGTGGCCGGTGCCGACTATTGCACCAACATCAACCCGTCTGACTTGTCCGATGTCATTGGTGAATACGCCAAGGCTGATGCAGCGCAAGTCAATGCCGCCATCGAAGCCGCCCGCGCCGCGTTCCCGGCCTGGTCGACCTCGGGCATCCAGGCCCGTCATGATGCGCTGGACAAAGTCGGCAGCGAGATCCTCGCCCGCCGTGAAGAACTCGGCCAACTGCTGGCCCGGGAAGAGGGCAAGACCCTGCCCGAAGCCATTGGCGAAGTGACCCGCGCCGGTAACATCTTCAAGTTCTTCGCCGGTGAATGCCTGCGCCTTTCGGGCGATTACGTGCCGTCGGTGCGCCCGGGCGTCAACGTCGAAGTGACCCGCGAAGCCCTCGGTGTGGTCGGTCTGATCACCCCGTGGAACTTCCCGATCGCCATCCCCGCGTGGAAAATCGCTCCGGCCCTGGCCTACGGTAACTGCGTGGTGATCAAACCCGCCGAGTTGGTGCCGGGCTGCGCCTGGGCCCTGGCCGAGATCATTTCCCGCGCCGGTTTCCCGGCCGGTGCGTTCAACCTGGTGATGGGCAGCGGCCGCGTGGTCGGCGAAGTGCTGGTCAACAGCCCGAAAGTCGACGGCATCAGCTTTACCGGTTCGGTGGGTGTGGGCCGGCAGATCGCGGTCAACTGCGTGTCGCGCCAAGCCAAGGTGCAGTTGGAGATGGGCGGCAAGAACCCGCAGATCATCCTCGACGACGCCGACCTCAAGCAGGCCGTCGAACTGGCGGTGCAGAGCGCGTTCTACTCCACCGGCCAGCGTTGCACGGCTTCGAGCCGCCTGATCGTCACCGCCGGCATCCACGACAAGTTCGTCGCGGCCATGGCCGAGCGCATGCAGTCGATCAAGGTCGGTCATGCGTTGAAGGCTGGTACTGACATTGGCCCCGTGGTTTCCGAAGCCCAGCTCAGCCAGGACTTGAAGTACATCGACATCGGCCAGAGTGAAGGCGCGCGGCTGGTCAGCGGCGGTGGCCTGGTGACGTGCGACACCGAAGGTTATTTCCTGGCGCCGACCCTGTTCGCCGACAGCGAAGCCTCTATGCGCATCAGCCGCGAAGAGATCTTCGGCCCGGTGGCAAACGTCGTGCGTGTGGCCGACTACGAGGCGGCGCTGGCGATGGCCAACGACACCGAGTTCGGTCTGTCCGCCGGTATCGCCACCACCTCGTTGAAGTATGCCAATCACTTCAAGCGCCATTCCCAGGCGGGCATGGTGATGGTCAACCTGCCGACCGCCGGCGTGGATTACCACGTGCCATTCGGCGGGCGCAAAGGTTCGTCCTATGGTTCGCGTGAGCAAGGTCGCTACGCGCAAGAGTTCTACACCGTGGTGAAGACCTCTTACATCGGATCGTAAACGCAACACCGGCCGGAGCTGGATTTCCAGCCCCGGCCGTACAATCTGCTGACCCGCATAAAAATAAATAGTGGGAGTACTTTTACATGCAAGCGACCAAGCCGACTCACGTCCGCTATTTGATCCTGCTCATGCTGTTCCTGGTGACGACGATCAACTATGCCGACCGTGCCACCATCGCCATCGCAGGCTCCAGCCTGCAAAAAGACCTCGGCATCGACGCCGTCACCCTCGGTTATATCTTCTCCGCTTTCGGCTGGGCCTACGTGGCCGGGCAGATTCCCGGCGGCTGGCTGCTCGACCGTTTCGGGTCGAAAAAAATCTATGCCTTGAGCATTTTCACCTGGTCGCTGTTCACCGTGCTGCAAGGCTATGTCGGTGAATTCGGCATGTCCACGGCTGTGGTTGCGCTGTTCATGCTGCGCTTCCTGGTAGGGCTGGCCGAAGCGCCGTCCTTCCCCGGCAACGCACGGATCGTCGCCGCCTGGTTCCCTACCGCAGAACGCGGCACCGCCTCGGCGATCTTCAACTCGGCGCAGTATTTCGCCACCGTGTTGTTCGCACCGCTGATGGGCTGGATCGTCTACCGCTTCGGCTGGCAGCACGTGTTCATCGTGATGGGTGTGATCGGCATCGTGTTCTCGCTGATCTGGCTGAAGGTGATCTACAGCCCGCGTCAGCATCCGATGATCAACGAGGCCGAGTTCAATCACATCGCTGCCAATGGTGCGATGGTCGATATGGACCAGGACAAGGGCAAGGAAAAGAAAGCCGACGGTCCGAAGTGGGATTACATCCGCCAACTGCTGACCAACCGCATGATGCTCGGCGTGTACCTGGGCCAATACTGCATCAACGGTATCACCTACTTCTTCCTGACCTGGTTCCCGGTGTACCTGGTGCAGGAACGTGGCATGACCATCCTCAAGGCCGGTTTCATTGCGTCCTTGCCGGCGATCTGCGGTTTCATCGGCGGCGTGCTGGGCGGGGTGATTTCCGATTACCTGCTGCGCAAGGGCCACTCGCTGACCTTCGCCCGCAAGACGCCGATCATCGCCGGCCTGCTGGTGTCCAGCAGCATCGTGGCGTGCAACTACGTCGATATCGAATGGATGGTAGTGGGCTTCATGGCCCTGGCCTTCTTCGGTAAAGGCGTCGGCGCACTGGGCTGGGCCGTGGTCTCCGATACGTCGCCAAAACAGATCGCTGGCCTGAGCGGTGGCCTGTTCAACACCTTCGGCAACCTGGCATCGATCACGACACCAATCGTCATCGGCTACATCATCAGCGCCACCGGTTCGTTCAAGTGGGCACTGGTGTTCGTTGGTTGCAACGCGCTGGTGGCGGTGTTCAGCTACCTGGTCATCGTCGGGCCGATCAAGCGTGTCGTGCTCAAGGAACCCACGGCCAAGGATGCCGACATCTCCAGCCTGTCTGAAGCTAAATCCTGAAGGAGCGGCGTCAATGCAACTGATTGAACATGCCGATTCGCCCCGTTACATCCGCCTGCACGAGCGAGATAACGTGGTGATCGTCGTCAATGACCAGGGCGTACCAGCCGGGACCGAGTTCCCGGATGGCCTGGTCACCGTCGACTTTGTGCCGCAGAGTCATAAAGTCACCTTGCAAGACATTCCCGAGGGTGGCGAGGTGATCCGCTACGGCCAGGTCATTGGCTACGCGCTGCAACCGATCCCCCGTGGCAGTTGGGTCAAGGAAGACCAGTTGCGCATGCCCACCGCGCCGCCGTTGGACAGCTTGCCGCTGTCCACCGACGTGCCGACGGCCGATGCGCCGCTGGAGGGCTACACCTTCGAGGGCTATCGTAACGCCGACGGTACCGTCGGCACGCGCAACATCCTGGGCATCACCACCACCGTGCAGTGCGTCACCGGTGTGTTGGACCACGCGGTCAAGCGCATCAAGGACGAATTGCTGCCCAAATACCCGAACGTCGATGACGTGGTGGCGCTGACCCACAGCTACGGCTGCGGCGTGGCGATCACCGCCACCGACGCCTACATCCCGATCCGCACCGTGCGTAACCTGGCGCGCAACCCGAACCTGGGTGGCGAAGCACTGGTGATCAGCCTGGGCTGCGAGAAATTGCAGGCCGGGCAGGTGATGCATGAGAACGACAGTTCGGTGGACCTCAGCGAGCCGTGGTTGTATCGCTTGCAGGATTCCAGTCACGGCTTCACCGAAATGATCGAACAGATCATGGAGCTGGCCGAGACTCGCTTGAAGAAGCTCGACCAGCGCCGTCGCGAAACCGTGCCAGCCTCGGAGCTGATCCTGGGCATGCAGTGCGGTGGCAGCGATGCGTTTTCCGGCATCACCGCCAACCCGGCGCTGGGCTATGCCTCGGACCTGCTGTTGCGCGCGGGGGCGACGGTGATGTTCTCCGAAGTCACCGAAGTGCGCGATGCGATCTACCTGCTGACCTCCCGGGCACAAACCCAGGAGGTGGCCCAGGAACTGGTGCGGGAAATGGACTGGTACGACCGCTACCTGGCCAAGGGCGAGGCCGATCGCAGCGCCAACACCACGCCGGGCAACAAGAAGGGCGGGCTGTCGAACATCGTCGAGAAATCCCTCGGCTCGATCGTCAAGTCGGGCAGCAGCGCGATCAATGGCGTGCTCGGCCCGGGCGAGCGGTTCAAGCAAAAGGGCCTGATCTTTTGCGCCACACCGGCCAGTGATTTCGTCTGCGGCACGCTGCAACTGGCGGCGGGGATGAACCTGCATGTCTTCACTACCGGTCGCGGCACGCCGTACGGCTTGGCCATGGCCCCAGTGGTGAAGGTCTCGACCCGCACCGAACTGGCCCAGCGCTGGCCGGACCTGATCGACATCGACGCCGGCCGGATTGCCACCGGACGCGCCACCATCGAGGAGCTGGGCTGGGAGCTGTTCCACTACTACCTGGACGTGGCCAGCGGCAAGAAACAGACCTGGGCCGAGCGGCACAAGCTGTACAACGACATCACCTTGTTCAACCCGGCGCCGATTACCTGATGATTTCGTGATCGCTGGAGATCCAGTGTGGGAGCGAGCTTGCTCGCGATAGCGGTGGTTCAGCTTGGATTGATGTTGCATGTGCCGCCGTTATCGCGAGCAGGCTCGCTCCCACAGGGACTGGAGTGAATTCAGTTTCTGTGAGCCCCCAAAAAAAATGTGGGAGCGAGCCTGCTCGCGATAACGCTCTACCAGACGCCAATGCCGTGAGTGGCTTATCATTAGCCACCTAACGACACCCCTCTGAAGGTCCTCGGCATGCTGGCAATTTTCCTCGAAACCCTGAACGTCACCGCGCCGGTGTTTGCCATGCTGTTTCTGGGGGTGTTGCTCAAGCGCATCGACTGGATCAACGACAACTTCATCCACATCGCCTCGTCCCTGGTGTTCAACGTCACCATGCCGGCGCTGTTGTTCCTCGGCATCCTCCATGCCGACCTGCATGCGGCGTTGCAGCCTGACCTGCTGATCTATTTCTCCGTCGCTACCCTGGCGAGTTTCGCCATGGCCTGGGGCTGGGCGATCTGGCGATGCCCGCGGGAAGATCGCGGCATCTACACCCAAGGTGCGTTTCGCGGCAACAACGGCGTCATCGGCTTGGCGCTGGCGGCGAGCATGTACGGCGACTACGGGATTTCCCTGGGGGCGATTCTCGCGGCGCTGGTGATCCTGTTCTACAACACCTTGTCGACCATCGTGCTGGCGGTCTACAGCCCAGTGATCAAGTCCGACCCGTGGAGCATCTGCAAAAGCGTGATCAGCAACCCGCTGATCATCAGTGTGATTGTCGCCACGCCGTTCGCCTACTGGCAGATCGGCCTGCCGAACTGGTTCGAGACCTCGGCCAAGTACTTGTCGCAAATGACCTTGCCCCTGGCGCTGATCTGCATCGGCGGCACACTGTCGCTGGCGGCCTTGCGCAAGAGCGGCAAGATGGCCTTGAGTTCGAGCCTGGTGAAAATGGTCGGCTTGCCACTGTTGACCACCCTCGGCGCATGGCTCTGGGGCTTTCGCGGGGCGGAGCTGGGGATCCTGTTCCTGTACTTCGGCAGCCCCACCGCCGCCGCCAGCTTCGTCATGGCCCGGGCAGCCGATGGCAACCATGAACTGGCGGCGGCGATCATCGTCATCACCACCTTGATGGCAGCGATTACCACCAACCTGGGGATTTTTGTGTTGCAGTGGGGTGGGTGGATCTAGGTTCGAAGGTTGTGGTGTTCTTTAGGCCCAATCGCGAGCAGGCTCGCTCCCACAGAGCAGGTGTATCGGAATTTTATGTACACCGAAAATCCACTGTGGGAGCGAGCCTGCTCGCGATAGCGATCTAACGGTCACTCAGATTTCTGATAACTATCGATCACTTCCTGCGCCGCCCGAAACGCATCGATTGCCGCCGGCACGCCCGCATACACCGCGCAATGCAGCAACGCCTCGCGAATCTCTTCCACCGTGCAGCCATTGTTCAGCGCGCCACGTACGTGGCCTTTCAATTCCTGCGGGCATTTGAGGGCGGCGAGGGCGGCCAGGGTGATCAGGC
Organism: Pseudomonas sp. St290; assembly: GCF_018325805.1. Classification (NCBI taxonomy): domain Bacteria; kingdom Pseudomonadati; phylum Pseudomonadota; class Gammaproteobacteria; order Pseudomonadales; family Pseudomonadaceae; genus Pseudomonas; species Pseudomonas sp. St290. The sequence continues at coordinate 1,087,072 of NZ_AP014703.1, forward strand.
TGCGGGTCTTCAGCGGCAGGCCTTCGCGGCTCCAGACGCTGCCCCAGGCATGTTCGTTGACGAAGTCCTGCAACGGTTGGGTGAATTCGGTGGCGTTGCCCAGGGCGCGGTCGACGAACGCGTCGCCCATGACCTGGCGACGCATGTCCAGGCCGGTCTTTGGAGTGTCGGTCATGGCAAATCCCTCTTGTGGTGTTGGCGGCGCCAGGCGCGCAGGGAGGTGAACAGCAAAAACGCGAGCAGGGTCGGCAGCACATAGAACAGCATCAGCCGTTCCAGTTGGCCGGCCAGGGGCATGCCGGTGGTGAACGCCACCACATGCAGCCCATAGGCCAGGTACAAGCCCAGGAACAGCAGGCCTTCGGCACGGGTGACACGGTAACCGGAATAGAACACCGGCAGGCACAGCACGGCGACGCCGAGCATTACCGGCAGGTCGAAATCCAGGGCGTTGGGCGAGACCGACAATGGCGAGGGTGCCGCCAGGGCGGTCACCCCCAGTACACCCAGCAGGTTGAACAGGTTGCTGCCGATCACGTTGCCCACCGCGATGTCCCGCTGCCCCCGCAGGGCGGCGATCAGCGAGGTGGCGAGTTCCGGCAGTGAGGTACTGACGGCGACGATGGTCAGGCCGATGATTCGCTCCGACAGCCCCAGGTCCGTCGCCACTTCCACCGCCGCACCCAACAGCAGGTGCCCGGCGAAAACCAGCATCGTCAGGCCCGTCACGATCATCGCCAGGCTTTTGGGCCAGGACATCTGCGCCATGTCGATACCCACGGTGTGCGGTCGCGCCGAATGCCGGGACTGGCGCAGCAACAGGCCCAGGTACACCGCCAGGGCCACCAGCAGCCATACGCCGTCCAGTCGGGTCAGTTCTTCGTTCCAGGCCAGCACGAACACCAGCAGGCTGGCACCGATCATCAACGGGATGTCCAGGCGCACCAGTTGGCGCGAAACGCGCAACGGAATGATCAGCGCCGACAGCCCGAGGGTGACGAGGATGTTGAAGATGCTGCTACCGATCACGCTGCCCACGGCGATGTCGGCGTTCTGCGCCAGGGTCGCCTGCAGGCTGACGGCCATTTGCGGCGCACTGCTGCCGAAGGCTACGACGCTCAGGCCGATGATCAGCGGCCGGATTTGCAAGCGTGCCGCCAGGCCCACGGCGGCGCGTACCAGTAGCTCGGCACCGCCGACCAGCAACAGCAGGGCGCCGAACAGTTCGATCAGGCTGAGCAGCGGTAGGGCGGTGAGTAGGGAAATGGCCGGGCTCCGTCTATCAATCGTCGAGGGCTTGCACGCGCACCCGTGCGGTGCCGCTGCGCAACATGCCCAGTTGCTCGGCTGCTTCGCGGGATACGTCGATCAGGCGGCCTCGGGAGTATGGGCCACGGTCGTTGATGCGCACCACCACACTGTTATTGTTGCCCAGGTTGGTGATTTTCACCCGTGTGCCGAACGGCAACTGGCGGTGGGCGGCGGTCAGGCCATTCTGGTTGAAACGCTCGCCGCTGGCGGTGCGCTTGCCGTGGTGTTTTGCACCGTAATAAGAGGCGACGCCGGTCTGGTCGTAGCCGTGTGGATCGACCGTCCCGCTCTGGCTGGCGCAACCGGCCAGCAGGGACAGCAGGGCGCAGGCGCCGAGGAGACGCTTCATGTTCGGGGTTCCCACATCAATGGGGTTGTGGAATGCATTGTGGCGAGGGAGCTTGCTCCCACTGGGGCGCGCAGCGGCCCCCATTTCCGCTGCCGGATTGAGGGGCTGCTGCGCAGCCCAGCGGGAGCAAGCTCCCTCGCCACAGGTGTCCGAGCCAGATACCGGTACTGGCTCCATGGCTATCAGCCCTCGAGCTTGCTTTTGAGCAGTTCGTTGACCTGCTGCGGGTTGGCCTTGCCCTTGGAGGCTTTCATGGCCTGGCCGACGAAGAAGCCGAACATCTTGCCGCGCTTGGCTTCGTCTGCCGCACGGTACTGTTCGACCTGCTCGGCGTTGGCCGCGAGCATTTCATCGAGCACGGCGCTGATCGCACCGGTGTCGGTGACTTGCTTCAGGCCGCGCTTCTCGATGATCTCGTCGGCGCTGCCTTCACCATTGGCCATGGCTTCGAAGACCATCTTGGCGATCTTGCCGGAGATGGTGTTGTCCTTGATCCGCAGCAGCATGCCGCCCAATTGCTCGGCCGAGACCGGCGACTGGTCGATTTCCAGGCCCTGCTTGTTCAACAGGCTGCCCAGCTCCACCATCACCCAGTTGGCCGCCAGCTTGGCGTCGCCGCCGATGCTCACGACTTTCTCGAAGTAATCGGCCTGTTCGCGGCTGGTGGCCAGGACGTTGGCGTCATAGCTCGACAGCCCGAACTGCGCCTGGAAGCGCTCGCGTTTCTGCGGTGGCAGCTCCGGCAGGGTGGCGCGTACATCATTGAGGAACGAGTCCTCGATGACCACCGGCAGCAGGTCCGGATCGGGGAAGTAACGGTAGTCGTTGGCTTCTTCCTTGCTGCGCATCGGACGGGTCTCGTCCTTGTTCGGGTCGTACAGACGGGTCTGCTGGATGACCTTGCCGCCGTCCTCGATCAGTTCGATCTGGCGCTGGATCTCGCTGTTGATCGCCTTCTCGATGAAGCGGAACGAGTTGACGTTCTTGATCTCGCAGCGGGTGCCGAACTCGGCCTGGCCCTTGGGGCGGATCGACACGTTGCAGTCGCAGCGCAGCGAGCCTTCGGCCATGTTGCCGTCGCAGATACCCAGGTAACGCACCAGCGCGTGGATCGCCTTGACGTAGGCCACGGCCTCCTTGGCGCTGCGCATGTCCGGCTCGGAGACGATTTCCAGCAGCGGCGTGCCGGCACGGTTCAGGTCGATGCCGGTGGCGCCGTTGAATTCTTCGTGCAGGCTCTTGCCGGCGTCTTCTTCCAGGTGCGCCCGGGTGATGCCGACGCGCTTGACCGTGCCGTCTTCCAGGGCAATGTCCAGGTGGCCCTTGCCAACGATCGGCAGTTCCATCTGGCTGATCTGGTAGCCCTTGGGCAGGTCCGGGTAGAAGTAGTTCTTGCGGGCGAACACGTTGTGCTGGCCGATCTCGGCGTCAATCGCCAGGCCGAACATCACCGCCATGCGCACCGCTTCGGCGTTGAGCACCGGCAGCACGCCGGGCATGCCCAGGTCGACCAGGCTGGCCTGGGTGTTGGGCTCGGAGCCGAACGTGGTGGAGCTACCGGAAAAGATTTTCGACCGGGTGGTGAGCTGGGTATGAATCTCCAGCCCGATCACGACTTCCCATTGCATGTGTTTCTCCTCAGAAGCCGGTTGGGGTGCGGGTATGCCAGTCAGTGTTCAACTGATACTGGTGGGCCACATTGAGCAGACGACCTTCCTGGAAATACGGTGCGAGCAGCTGTACGCCCACCGGCAGGCCATCGACGAAGCCGGCCGGCATGGACAGGCCCGGCAGCCCCGCGAGGTTGGCGGTGATGGTGTAGACGTCTTCCAGGTACTCGGCGACCGGGTCGCTGTTCTTGGCGCCGAGTTTCCAGGCCGGGTTCGGCGTGGTCGGGCCGAGGATGATGTCGACTTCGTTGAAGGCGGCCATGAAGTCGTTCTTCACCAGGCGGCGGATTTTCTGCGCCTTGAGGTAGTAGGCATCGTAGTAGCCGGCGGACAGCGCGTAGGCGCCGACCATGATCCGGCGCTGCACTTCGGCGCCGAAGCCTTCGCCGCGGGAACGCTTGTACAGGTCGATCAGGTTTTCCGGGTTCTCGCAGCGATAGCCGAAGCGCACGCCGTCGAAGCGCGACAGGTTCGAGGACGCTTCCGCCGGGGCGATCACGTAGTACGCGGGAATTGCGTGCTGCATGTTCGGCAGGCTGATTTCCTTGATGACCGCGCCGAGCTTCTCCAACTCCTTGACGCTATTGTGCACCAGCTCGGCGATGCGCGGGTCGAGACCGGCGCTGAAGTATTCCTTCGGTACGCCGATGCGCAGGCCTTGCAGCGAGCCGTTTAGGCTGGCGCTGTAGTCCGGCACCGGTTCATCGATGCTGGTGGAGTCGTTCGGGTCGAAGCCAGCCATGCCTTGCAGCAGGATCGCGCAGTCTTCGGCAGTGCGCGCCAGCGGGCCACCCTGGTCGAGGCTGGAGGCGTAGGCGATCATGCCCCAGCGCGAGACGCGGCCGTAGGTGGGCTTGAGGCCTGTGAGGTTGGTGAACGCCGCTGGTTGGCGAATCGAGCCGCCGGTGTCGGTGGCGGTAGCGGCTGGCAGCAGGCGCGCGGCCACGGCGGCGGCCGAACCGCCGGACGAACCGCCCGGTACGTGTTCCCGGTTCCACGGGTTCTTGACCGCGCCGTAGTAGCTCGACTCGTTGGCCGAGCCCATGGCGAATTCGTCCATGTTGGTCTTGCCCAGGGTCACGGTGCCGGCGGCGGCCAGCTTGGCGACCACGGTGGCGTCGTACGGTGCCTTGAAGTTGTCGAGCATCTTCGAGCCGCAACTGGTACGGATGCCCTGGGTGCAGAACAGGTCTTTATGGGCGATCGGCGCACCGAGCAGGGCGCCGCTCTCACCGTTGGCGCGCCGGGCGTCGGCGGCCTTGGCCTGGCCCAGGGCCAGCTCTTCGGTGAGGCTGATGAAGCTGTTGAGCTGCGGGTCGAGCTGGGCGATGCGCGCCAGCAGGACCTTGGTCAGTTCTTCGGAGGAAAACTTCTTGTCGGCGAGTCCGCGGGCGATCTCGGCCAGGGTCATGTGATGCATGAGAGGCTCTTTCCCTTTAGTCGATGACTTTCGGAACCAGGTACAGGCCGTTTTCGACCGCTGGTGCGATGGACTGGTAGGCCTCGCGGTGATTGGACTCGGTCACGACGTCGGCGCGCAGGCGCTGGCTGGCTTCCAGTGGGTGAGCCAGTGGTTCGATGCCGTCGGTATTGACCGCCTGCATCTCGTCGACCAGCCCCAGAATGCTGTTCAGGGCAGAAGTGATGTGTGGAAGATCGGCTTCATTGAGGCCCAGACAGGCCAGATGAGCGATTTTTTCCACGTCGGAGCGTTCAAGCGCCATGGGATTCTCCAGTGGAAAACAAAACGGACGCAGTCTGTCCGTGTGTTAGATTGTCGGAACACTACCGCATTTCTACGGCCTTACGGCCGCGATTGTGGGGTTTGGTGCACAGAAAAGCGGCCAATTTAACATATTGGCGCCTTGCCCAAAATCCCTGTCGTTGTTAGAGTTTGCCGCACTTTTTTACCCACGCGTTGCCTAGGGTCCCTTTCCCATGTTCAAGAAACTGCGTGGCATGTTTTCCAGCGATCTCTCCATTGACCTGGGCACTGCCAACACCCTTATTTACGTGCGCGAGCGCGGTATCGTCCTGAATGAACCCTCGGTCGTGGCCATCCGCACCCACGGTAACCAGAAGAGCGTCGTGGCTGTCGGCACCGAAGCCAAGCGCATGCTGGGCCGTACACCGGGCAACATCGCGGCCATTCGTCCGATGAAGGACGGCGTGATCGCCGACTTCAGCGTCTGCGAAAAGATGCTGCAGTACTTCATCAACAAGGTTCACGAAAACAGCTTCCTGCAGCCCAGCCCTCGCGTGCTGATCTGCGTTCCATGCAAGTCCACCCAGGTAGAGCGTCGGGCTATCCGTGAGTCGGCCCTCGGTGCCGGTGCCCGTGAAGTGTTCCTGATCGAAGAACCCATGGCCGCTGCCATCGGTGCCGGTCTGCCGGTGGAAGAAGCCCGTGGCTCGATGGTCGTTGACATCGGTGGCGGTACCACTGAAATCGCGCTGATCTCCCTCAACGGTGTGGTCTATGCCGAATCCGTGCGTGTGGGCGGCGACCGTTTCGACGAAGCGATCATCACTTATGTGCGTCGCAACTACGGCAGCCTGATCGGCGAATCCACCGCCGAGCGTATCAAGCAGGAAATCGGCACGGCCTACCCGGGCGGTGAAGTGCGTGAAGTCGACGTACGCGGCCGTAACCTGGCCGAAGGCGTTCCACGGGCCTTTACCCTCAACTCCAACGAAGTGCTCGAAGCGCTGCAAGAGTCGTTGGCGACCATCGTCCAGGCCGTCAAGAGCGCCCTGGAACAGTCGCCGCCGGAGCTGGCATCGGATATCGCCGAGCGCGGCCTGGTGCTGACCGGTGGTGGCGCACTGCTGCGTGACCTCGACAAACTGCTGGCCCAGGAAACCGGCCTGCCGGTGATCGTGGCCGAAGACCCGTTGACCTGCGTTGCCCGCGGCGGTGGCCGTGCATTGGAAATGATGGACAAGCACACCATGGACCTGCTCTCCAGCGAATAAGTTGGCTGGATCGTCTATGTTGTTCGCTCCCGGGCAGCACTTTGCAGTGCTGCCCGTTGGCGTTTATCTTCTGTCATTCGTATCCAGGCCGGTTTGATGCCGTATGAATAAAGAAAACATTTGCCTGGGAGGAGCGGCCTATTAAACCGCTTTTCGCCAAAGGCCCCTCATTGGGTGTGCGCCTGTTGGTGCTGACCGTGCTATCGGTCGCGCTGATGGTGGTCGATGCCCGTTTCACGGTGCTCAAGCCAGTGCGCAGCCAGATGTCGCTGGTGTTGATGGAATCCTACTGGATCACCGATCTACCGCAGCGGTTGTGGCAAGGTGTGGCCAGTCAGTTTGGCAGCCGGACCGAGCTGGTCGCCGAAAACGAAAAACTCAAGACCGAAAACCTGCTGTTGCAGGGACGCATGCAGAAGCTGGCGGCCCTCACCGAGCAGAACGTTCGGCTGCGCGAGTTGCTCAACTCTTCCGCGCTGGTCAACGAGAAGGTCGAAGTGGCCGAGTTGATCGGCATGGACCCCAACCCCTTCACCCACCGCATCCTGATCAACAAGGGCGAGCGTGACGGTGTGGTCCTCGGCCAGCCGGTGCTCGATGCCCGTGGCCTGATGGGCCAGGTGGTGGAGTTGATGCCTTATACCTCCCGCGTCCTGTTGCTGACCGATACCACCCACAGCATTCCGGTGCAGGTCAACCGCAACGGCCTGCGGGCGATCGCCAGCGGCACCGGCAACCCGGAACGCCTGGAGCTGCGGCACGTGGCCGATACCGCCGACATCAAGGAAGGCGACCTGCTGGTCAGCTCCGGTCTTGGCCAGCGCTTCCCGGCTGGGTATCCGGTGGCGACGGTCAAGGAGGTCATCCATGACTCTGGCCAGCCGTTCGCCATCGTGCGCGCGGTGCCGACGGCGGCCCTGAATCGCAGCCGCTATCTGCTGCTGGTCTTCAGCGATAACCGCACCCCGGAAGAGCGCGCCAACGATGCCGCCGCGGCCCAGGAAGCCCAGGACCGGCAGGGCGGTGAGTCGGTCGCCCCGGCGCCAGCAGTTCCGGCGCCAGTCCCTGCCACCGTGCCAAAACCACAAGCGCCTGCATCGGCTGCACCGGCACCCGCACCCGCGCCGGCCGCTGCACCGGCTACGCCCGCTGTGAAACCGACCCGTTCGAGCACTCACGCGCCGGCGTCCCAGCCTGCCCGGCCCGCCGCCAAGCCGCCAGCCTCCACGCCGGACACCGCGCCAGCCACCAGGGGAGCACGAGAAGAATGAGCAGTACCCAATCCGGTAACGGCTGGATGGTCTGGCTGACCTTCGCCATCGGCCTGTTGCTCAGCGTTTCGCCGCTGCCGCAGTTCATGGAAATCCTGCGCCCACTGTGGCTAGCCCTGTTGCTGGCCTTCTGGGCACTGGCCTTGCCGCACAAGGTCGGCATGGTCACCGCCTGGTGTCTGGGCCTGGCCGAGGATGTGCTCTATGGCACGCTGCTGGGGCAGAACGCGCTGATCCTGACGTTGATCACCTTCCTGGTGCTGTCGCTGCAACAACGCCTGCGAATGTTCCCCATGTGGCAACAGTGCCTGGTGATCCTGGTGATCTTTGGCCTGGCGCAACTGGTGCAACTGTGGCTCAGCGCACTGACCGGCAATCGCCAGCCGACCCTGGCCCTGGTGCTGCCGGCTCTGGTCAGCGCCTTGCTCTGGCCTTGGGTGAGCTTCGGTTTGCGTGGCCTGCGTCTGCGTTTCAAAATCAACTGATTCGGTCAGGCATTGGCCTTGATAGGGAGATGTCTTGATGAAGCCGCTTTACCTCGCCTCAGGCTCACCGCGTCGGCGTGAGCTGCTCACGCAGATCGGCGTACCGTTTACCGCCGTCAGCGCGGACATCGACGAAACTCCCCTGGCTCACGAAACCCCATCGGCTTATGTCGAGCGCCTGGCGCGCGGCAAGGCCGAGGCCGGGCGACGGGCCTTGCGCGCCGATGTGGATGGCTGCGTGCTAGGTGCGGACACCGCCGTGGTGCTGGACGGGCGGATTCTCGGCAAGCCACTGGACCAGGCCGACGCCATGACGATGCTCTTGAGCCTGTCCGGTCGCGAACATGAAGTACTGACTGCCATCGCCATACTGGATGGGCAGCATTGCGAATCTCGCGTGGTGCGCAGCCTGGTGCGCTTTCGTTCGATCACGGAGCAGGAAGCGGCGGCCTACTGGGCCAGTGGCGAACCCCGGGACAAGGCCGGCGGCTATGGCATCCAGGGTTTGGGGGCGGTTTTTGTCGCCGGGCTTGAGGGCAGTTATTCGGCCGTGGTCGGCCTGCCGCTGTGCGAAACCGCAGAACTACTGGGCCATTTCGGCATACCCTGTTGGCAAACCTTGAGCGCGCGCTGAGCGCCGTCTGACTGATGCGGCCATAATCGTGAACATGCCTGAACGAGACCCTGCCATGAGTGAAGAGATCCTGATCAACATCACGCCGATGGAATCGCGCGTGGCGGTGGTTGAAAACGGTGTGCTGCAAGAGGTCCACGTCGAGCGCACGCAAAAGCGTGGCATCGTCGGCAATATCTATAAAGGCAAGGTGGTGCGGGTGCTGCCGGGCATGCAGGCGGCCTTCGTCGATATAGGCCTGGACCGCGCGGCGTTCATCCATGCGTCGGAAATTTCCATGCGCGAAGGGCCGGCCGTGGAGAGCATCAGCGCGCTGGTCCATGAAGGCCAGAGTCTGGTAGTGCAGGTCACCAAGGACCCCATCGGCTCCAAGGGCGCGCGCCTGACCACGCAACTGTCGATTCCGTCGCGCTACCTGGTGTACATGCCGCGCACCGCCCATGTCGGCATTTCCCTGAAAATCGAAGACGAAGCCGAGCGCGAGCGCCTCAAGCAGGTGGTCAGCGACTGCGTGGAAAAAGAAGGCATCAAGGAAGCCGGTGGTTTCATCCTGCGTACCGCCGCCGAAGGGGCCGGGGCCGATGAAATCCTCATGGACATCCGCTACCTGCGCAGGCTCTGGGACCAGATCGCCGCGCAGATCAAGACCATCGCCACCCCCAGCGTGATCTACGAAGACCTGGGCCTGGCGCTACGTACGCTGCGGGATCTGGTCAGCCCCAAGATCGAGAAAATTCGCATCGACTCCCGGGAAACCTTCCAGAAAACCACCCAGTTCGTCGCCGAGCTGATGCCGGAAATCGCCGACCGCCTCGAGCATTACCCTGGCGAGCGACCGATTTTCGATCTGTATGGCGTCGAAGATGAAATCCAGAAAGCCCTGGAACGCAAGGTGCCGCTCAAGTCCGGCGGTTACCTGGTGGTCGATCCGGCCGAAGCCATGAGCACCATCGACGTCAACACCGGGGCGTTCGTCGGCCATCGCAACCTGGAAGAAACCATCTTCAAGACCAACCTGGAAGCCGCCACCGCTATCGCCCGGCAACTGCGCCTGCGTAACCTGGGCGGGATCATCATCATCGACTTCATCGACATGGAAGATGAAGAGCACCAGCGCCAGGTGCTGCGGACCCTGGAAAAACAACTCGAACGCGATCACGCCAAGACCAACATCATCGGGATCACCGAGTTGGGCCTGGTGCAGATGACCCGCAAGCGCACCCGCGAAAGCCTTGAGCAGGTGCTGTGCGAACCGTGCAGCAGTTGCCAGGGCCGCGGCAAGCTCAAGACTCCGGAAACCGTGTGTTACGAAATCTTCCGCGAAATCCTCCGGGAGGCGCGCGCCTACCAGGCGACCGGCTATAGAGTGTTGGCCAACCAGAAAGTGGTCGATCGCCTGCTCGACGAGGAGTCAGGTAATGTCGCGGAGTTGGAAGCATTTATCGGGCGCACGATTCGCTTCCAGGTGGAAACCATGTATTCCCAGGAACAATACGACGTGGTGTTGCTCTGAAGAGCTTGGGAAGCGGCGGGCCCGCGGATTTGATTGTCTTTGCCAGGGGAGCCCACTGACATGGAGCGTCTGACACGCATGATGGCGACGCTGACCCGTTGGGGGCTGGGTCTGTGCGCGCTGCTGTTGGTGCTGCTGGCGTTGTACGTCAGCCTCGGTCGCGAGCTGGTCCCGCTGGTAGCCGAATACCGTGCCGAGGTCGAGACCCGGGCCGGCGCAGCCCTGGGCATGCCCGTGCACATCGGCAGCCTCGACGGTAGCTGGAGCGGCCTGGCGCCGATCCTGGCGGCGCGCGACGTGGTGGTTGGCGAAGGCCCCAACGCCCTGCACCTGGACCAGGTGCGGGCCGTACCTGACCTGTGGGACAGCCTGTTGGCACGTCAGGTGCGCATCGCCCACCTGGAAGTCAGCGGTCTGAAGATCAGCCTCAAGGAGAGCGCCGACGGCAAGTGGGCCCTGGAAGGCTTGCCGGTGCAGGGCGATCAGCCCCTCGATCCGCAGCAATTGCTCGAACGCATGCAAATGGTTTCCAAGCTCTCGGTGCTCGATAGCCAGGTGACCTTGCAACCCGTCGAGCAACCACCGCTGACCCTGACCTACGTCGGCTTGAGTCTGCGCATCGGCGCCACCCGCCAGCGCCTGGATGCCCGCCTGACCCTGCCGGACGGCCAGCCGGTGGCGATCAACCTGCGTACCCGCCTGCGTGCCAGCGACTGGAAGAATGGTCAGGCCGATGCCTACTTGAGCCTGCCGCAAAGCGACTGGTCCAAATGGCTGCCGAAACGCCTGACCCAGCAATGGAATTTCTCCCAGATCAAGGCCGGCGGTGAGTTCTGGCTCAGTTGGGGCGAGGGCACGGTGCAAAGCGCGGCCATGCGCTTGAACGCACCGCAGCTCCAGGGCGCCTACGGCGAACGCAAGCCTGTGCAGATCCACAACCTGGCCCTCAACGGCTATTTCCAGCGCGGCAGCCAAGGGTTCACCGCAACCTTCGATTCCCTGGCGATGAACCTGGGCGAGACCCGCTGGGAATCGCGCCTGCAGCTGCAACAGAGTGCCGCCAGCGAAAAGACCGAGGAGCGCTGGCATCTGCAGGCCGACCGCCTCGACTTGACCCCGCTCACGCCTTTGCTCAATGCCCTGGCACCGCTGCCCGAGGGCCTGGCGACGACCATTGACCGTCTCAAGGTCACCGGTGGCCTGCGCAACGTGTTGCTGGACTACCGGCCGCAGAACACCGGTGACCAGAAAATCAGCTTCGCCACCAACCTGGACACCGTGGGCTTTGATGCCTATCGCGGTGCTCCGGCGGCGCGCAACGTCTCCGGGAGCTTGAGCGGTGACCTGGGCGGCGGCGAGCTGCGCATGGACAGCAAGGATTTTTCCCTGCACCTGGACCCGATCTTCGCCAAGCCCTGGCAGTACCTGCAGGCCAACGCCCGGCTGACCTGGAAGCTCGACAAGCAAGGATTCACCCTGATCGCGCCGTATCTGAAGGTGCTGGGCGAGGAGGGCCGGATTGCCGGCGACTTCCTGATCCGCCTGCATTTCGACCACAGCCAGGAAGACTACATGGACCTGCGGGTCGGCCTGGTGGACGGTGACGGACGCTACACCGCCAAGTACCTGCCGGCGGTCCTCAGCCCGGCGCTGGATGAGTGGCTGCGCACGGCCATCGTCAAGGGCGCGGTGGACGAGGGCTTTTTCCAGTACCAAGGCTCGCTGAATAAAGGTGCCGGGGACGCGGACCGCAGCATCAGCCTGTTTTTCAAGGTGCATGACGCCGAGCTGGCGTTCCAGCCGGGCTGGCCTTCGGTCAGCAAGGTCAGCGGCGATGTCTTCGTCGAAGACAGCGGCGTGCGCATCTTCGCCAGCCAAGGGCAACTGCTCGATACCCAGGTCAAGGATGTGTCGGTGAACATTCCCCATGTGCCGACCGGGCAGAGTTCTCATCTGCTGCTGGACGGCGGGTTCGCCGGAGGGCTGGGCGACGGCCTGAAAATCCTCCAGACGGCACCGATCGGGACCGCCGAGACGTTCGCCGGCTGGGAAGGCGAGGGCGACCTGCAAGGCAGCGTGAAGCTCGATATCCCGCTGGTCAAAGGCGAGCAACCGAAGATCCTGGTGGACTTCGCCACCGACAAGGCCCGCCTCAAGCTCAGCGAACCGGCGTTGGAGCTGACTCAGCTCAAGGGCGATTTCCGCTTCGACAGCAACAAGGGCTTGAGCGGCAAGGGCATCAGCGCCCGGGCATTCGACCGGCCTGTGACCGCGCAGATTTTCGCTGAGGGCCGTGCCGGCGCGCTCAATACGCGGGTCGCTGCGTCCGGGCAGGTGGAGATCAAGAAACTCAGCAGTTGGCTGAATGTCACCCAGCCGTTGCCGGTATCCGGTGTCGTGCCCTACCAGTTGCAAGTAATCCTCGACGGTGCCGACAGCCAGTTGTCGGTCAGTTCCAACCTCAAGGGCGTGGCCGTCGACCTGCCGGCACCTTTTGGCATGGCCGCCGATGTCGGGCGTGACACGGTGTTTCGCATGACCCTGCAAGGGCCGGAGCGGCGTTATTGGGTCGATTATGGCGACCTGGCCAGCTTCACTTACGCTGCACCGAGCGGGAAAATCGCCGACGGTCGCGGCGAGTTGTTGCTGGGTGCCGGTGATGCGGTCCTGCCTGGGGCCAAGGGGTTGCGACTGCGCGGCAAACTGTCGGAACTGGACGTAAGCCCGTGGCAGGACCTGGTGAACAAGTACGCCGGTCAGGATCCGGGCGGCAGCGCCAAGCAACTGCTCAGCAGCGTCGATCTGAGCGTCGGCAAGCTCACGGCCATGGGCACCACCCTGGACCAGGCGTCGGTGCAACTGGACCGCAAGCCGGACGCCTGGGCCTTGCGCCTCGACAGCCAGCAGGCCAAGGGCAACGTCAGCCTGCCGGATGCGAAGGCCGCCCCGATTGGTATCAAGCTTGATTATGTTCGCCTGCCAGCCACGGACCCGACGGTCCAGGCGGATGAAAACGCACCGGACCCGTTGGCGTCGGTCGATCCCGGGAAAATCCCGGCCATGGATATTGCCATCGACCAATTGTTCCAGGGCCCCGATCTTATCGGTGCGTGGTCGTTGAAAGTGCGCCCGACCGCCAAGGGCATCGCGCTGAACAATCTGGACATGGGCCTCAAGGGCATGGTGTTGAACGGCAGTGGCGGCTGGGAAGGCGTGCCCGGTTCCACCAGCAGTTGGTACAAGGGCCGTATCAGCGGCAAGAACCTGGGCGATGTGCTCAAGGGCTGGGGCTTTGCCCCGAGCGTGACCAGCCAGGAATTCCGCCTGGATGTCGATGGTCGCTGGCCCGGTTCGCCGGCGTGGGTTGCCACCAAGCGCTTTTCCGGCAGCCTCGACGCGTCGCTGAGCAAGGGCCAGTTCGTCGAAGTCGAAGGCAGCGCCCAGGCGTTGCGGGTATTTGGCCTGCTGAACTTCAACTCCATCGGCCGACGCTTGCGCCTGGACTTCTCCGACCTGTTCGGCAAGGGCTTGAGCTACGATCGGGTCAAGGGGCTGCTGGTGGCGAGCGACGGTGTATACGTAACCCGCGAACCCATTACCCTGACCGGGCCGTCGAGCAACCTGGAACTCAACGGCACGCTGGACATGGTGGCCGACCGGGTCGACGCCAAGCTGCTGGTGACGCTGCCGGTGACCAACAACCTGCCGATCGCCGCGCTGATCGTTGGCGCACCGGCGGTGGGTGGGGCGCTGTTTCTGATCGACAAACTGATCGGTGACCGCGTCGCGCGATTTGCCAGCGTAAGATACGACGTCAAGGGGCCGTGGAAAGAGCCGAAGATCACCTTCGACAAGCCGTTCTGACAGTTCGACGCCAACCCCCTTGTGGGAGCGGGCCTGTGGGAGAAAAGTTTGCTCGCGATTGCGGTGTATCAACCAGCCTATATGTTGGATGTACCTGCCTCATCGCGAGCAAGCTTTGCTCCCACACCCGCCTTGGGCGAGGACAAAAATGAGGGATGCACCATGCCAGTCGCAGTGATTCAAATGGTCAGCCAAAGCGATGTGCTCGCCAACCTGGCGCGCGCCCGTGTGCTGCTGGAGCAGGCTGCCGCCGGCGGCGCGAGGCTGGCAGTGCTGCCCGAGAATTTTGCCGCGATGGGACGCCGGGACATCGCCGAGATCGGTCGTGCCGAAGCCTTTGGTCAGGGACCGATCCTGCCCTGGTTGAAACAGGTCGCCCGTGACCTCAAGTTATGGATTGTGGCCGGCACGTTGCCGTTACCGCCGGTGGATCAGCCCGAGGCCAGGTCCCATGCCTGTTCGTTGCTGGTGGACGACCAAGGCCAGATCGTCGCGCGCTACGACAAGCTGCACCTGTTCGATGTGGATGTGGCGGACAATCGCGGGCGCTATCGCGAGTCGGATGACTATGCTTATGGTGCCAACGTGGTGGTTGCCGATACTCCAGTGGGGCGGGTGGGCCTGACGGTCTGTTATGACTTGCGGTTCCCGGAGCTCTACAGCGAGCTGCGAGCTGCCGGGGCCGAGCTGATCACGGCGCCCTCGGCGTTCACCGCGGTGACTGGCGCCGCCCATTGGGACGTGCTGATCCGCGCCCGGGCGATCGAGACCCAGTGCTATGTGCTGGCGGCTGCCCAGGGCGGCCTGCATCCGGGGCCACGGGAAACCTTTGGCCATGCCGCGATTGTCGACCCGTGGGGCCGCGTGCTGGCACAACAGGATCAAGGCGAGGCCGTGCTGCTGGCCGAGCGCGACAACAATGAACAGGCGTCCATCCGGGCGCGCATGCCGGTGGCTAGCCATCGGCGCTTTTTCTCGCAGGGCGCTCGACAGCGACCTGTCCAAGACGACGAATTCAAGGCGTAAATCATATGAGCGGGTTGTTGTCCTCAGTCAGTGAACACCTTTTAGCCCCCGGCGGCGTAACCCTCGAAAGCCTGCAAGGCGTGCTGGGCGACCTGGCCGGCCCGGGCATCGATGCCGCCGACCTGTATTTCCAGGGGCAGATCTCCGAGTCCTGGTCGCTGGAAGACGGCATCGTCAAGGAAGGCAGTTTCAACCTTGACCAGGGCGTGGGCGTGCGCGCCCAGTCCGGGGAAAAGACCGGTTTTGCCTATAGCAACGCCATCACCCTCGAAGCCCTCGGTGCCGCTGCCCGTGCGGCCCGCTCGATCTCCCGGGCCGGGCAGAATGGCACGGTCCAGGCGTTCAGCAGCCAGGACGTGGCGCAGTTGTATGCGCCGGACAACCCGCTGGAAGTCATGAGCCGCGCCGAAAAAGTCGAGTTGCTCAAGCGCATCGACGTCGCGACCCGGGCCCTCGACCCGCGCATCCAGCAAGTGACGGTGAGCATGGCCGGGGTCTGGGAACGGATCCTCGTGGCCTCCACCGACGGCGGCCTGGCGGCGGACGTGCGGCCCCTGGTGCGGTTCAACGTCAGCGTGATCGTCGAGCAGAACGGTCGTCGTGAGCGTGGCGGCCATGGCGGCGGTGGACGCACCGACTACCGTTATTTCCTCAGCGAAGACCGCGCCATGGGTTACGCCCGCGAAGCGCTGCGCCAGGCGCTGGTCAACCTGGAGGCGATCCCGGCCCCGGCCGGTACATTGCCGGTGGTATTGGGTTCCGGCTGGTCCGGCGTGCTCCTGCACGAAGCGGTGGGGCACGGCCTGGAAGGCGATTTCAACCGCAAGGGCAGCTCGGCCTACAGCGGGCGCATGGGTGAAATGGTCGCCTCGAAACTCTGCACCATTGTCGATGACGGCACCCTGGCCGGACGTCGCGGTTCCCTGAGCGTCGATGACGAAGGCACGCCGACCGAGTGCACCACGCTGATCGAGAACGGCGTGCTCAAGGGCTACATGCAAGACAAGCTCAACGCCCGCCTGATGGGCGTGGCCCGTACCGGCAACGGTCGCCGCGAATCCTACGCGCACCTGCCGATGCCGCGCATGACCAACACCTACATGCTGGGTGGCCAAAGCGATCCGGCGGAAATCATTGCCTCGGTGAAAAAAGGCATCTATTGCGCCAACCTCGGCGGTGGCCAAGTGGACATCACCAGCGGCAAGTTCGTGTTCTCCACCAGCGAGGCCTACCTGATCGAGGACGGCAAGATCACCGCGCCGGTCAAGGGCGCGACCCTGATCGGCAATGGGCCGGAGGCGATGAGCAAGGTGTCGATGGTCGGTAACGACCTGGCGCTGGACAGTGGCGTGGGGACGTGTGGCAAGGATGGGCAATCGGTGCCGGTAGGCGTCGGCCAACCGACCCTGAAGATCGATGCGATTACCGTGGGTGGCACGGGCGCATGAAAATGCTCAGGGGCTTGCGCGAGTCATCGTGGCGAGGGAGCTTGCTCCCGCTGGGCTACGCAGTAGCCCCGATGCGGTTGCTGCGCAACCGAGCGGGAGCAAGCTCCCTCGCCACGGAAACCTCTTGCAGGAGGGTAAAGCTGTTAGTGATCAGCGCAAGCCGCGTTGAGTCTCGTCCAGCTCACGGATGTATTTGAAGATTTTACGGCTCGAGGCTGGTGGCTTGTTTTGCGCCAGTTCGTGCTGGGCCTGACGGATCAGGGAGCGCAATTGCTGGCGATCGGCCTCCGGGTAGTCGATGACGAATTTTTCCAGCACACCGTCATCGCCGGCGATCAAGCGATCGCGCCAGCGTTCCAGGTTATGGAAGCGTTCGTTGTACTGCCGGGTGGAGGCATCGAGTTGATCGAGCAGAACCAGGATGGCGTCAGTGTCCTGATCGCGCATCAGTTTGCCGATGAATTGCAGGTGCCGTTTACGCGCGATATTCGCGGTGTGCTTGGGCGCATCGGCCAGGGCCCGGCGCAAGGCGTCGGTCAAAGGCAGTTTGGCCAGCAAGTCAGGCTTGAGTGTTGTCAGGCGCTCGCCGAGGTCAACCAGAGCATGCAGCTCGCGTTTGACCTGGGATTTGCTTTTTTCACCCTCGTAGAGGGAGTCGTCGTAAGAATCAACCATGGTGGCAGTCCGCAAAGAAACGCCGCCATGATAACCAGTCGGGGGCCGCTTGTCCGGCCCGGTCGCTCGAAGGCCATTACCGAGAGCAGAATTTGAGTGGAGAACACCATGAGTGCAGTTCAGAGCGTCGGCCCGCAAGCATTGCCGGCACTGCAGGAACAAGTCGAGCAGATCCTTGCCGAAGCCAAGCGACAGGGCGCCAGTGCCTGTGAGGTGGCGGTGTCCCTGGAGCAGGGGCTGTCGACCTCGGTGCGCCAGCGCGAGGTGGAAACCGTCGAATTCAATCGCGACCAGGGCTTTGGCATCACCTTGTACGTGGGCCAGCGCAAGGGCTCGGCCAGCACCTCGGCCAGCGGTCCGGAGGCCATTCGTGAAACCGTCGCCGCGGCACTGGCGATTGCCAAGCACACCTCCGAAGACGAAGCCTCGGGCCTGGCCGACGCCGCACTGATGTGCAAGGAACAGCGAGACTTCGACCTGTTCCACGCCTGGGACATCACCCCTGAACAGGCCATCGAGCAGGCACTGCGCTGCGAAGCGGCGGCATTCGATGCCGACTCGCGGATCAAGAACGCCGACGGCACGACGCTCAATACTCACCAGGGCTGCCGGGTCTACGGTAACAGCCACGGCTTCATCGGCGGTTATGCGTCGACCCGCCACAGCCTCAGTTGCGTCATGATCGCCGAAGCCGACGGCCAGATGCAGCGCGATTACTGGTATGACGTGAACCGCCAGGGCACCCTGCTGGCGGACCCGGTAAGCATCGGCCAGAAAGCAGCGCAACGGGCAGCCAGCCGCCTGGGCGCGCGGCCGGTGCCGACCTGCGAAGTGCCGGTGCTGTTTGCCGCCGAGCTGGCCGGTGGCTTGTTTGGCAGCTTCCTGTCGGCGGTGTCCGGCGGCAACCTGTACCGCAAATCGTCGTTCCTCGAGGGCGCCCTGGGCCAGAAACTGTTTCCGGAATGGATGACCATCGACGAACGTCCGCACCTGATGCAGGCCATGGGCAGTTCGGCGTTCGACGGCGATGGCCTGGCCACCTACGCCAAGCCGTTCGTGGAAAACGGCGAACTGGTGTCCTACATCCTCGGCACCTATTCGGGCCGCAAGCTCGGCATGCCGAGTACGGCCAATGCCGGTGGCGTGCATAACCTGTTCGTGACCCATGGCGAAGAAGACCAGGCGGCCTTGCTGCGACGCATGGGGCGTGGCCTGCTGGTGACCGAACTGATGGGCCACGGCCTGAACATGGTCACCGGGGACTATTCCCGTGGCGCGGCGGGTTTCTGGGTCGAGAATGGCGAGATCCAGTTCCCGGTCCAGGAAGTGACCATCGCCGGGAACATGCGCGATATGTTCAAGCAGATCCTGGCCGTGGGCAACGACCTGGAACTGCGCAGCAACATCCGCACGGGCTCGGTGCTGATCGAGCGGATGATGGTGGCGGGTAGCTGATACTCATCCCATAGAAAAAGGCGCGTCATCCGCTGGGTGACGCGCCTTTTTTGTGTCCGCGGAAATCCTTGTGGCGAGGGGATTTATCCCCGCTGGGGTGCGAAGCGCCCCCAAAAAACTGACACAGCGGTGCGTCTGGAAGATTGTTGGGGGGCCGCTACGCGCCCCAGCGGGGATAAATCCCCTCGCCACAATGCGATCTTCATCAGGCTTGTGTTGCTTCTTATTATCATCTAATAATGAATCTCATTCGCCGAGCGAGCCCCCGGTCATGAGTTCTGCCCTGCACGAACAACCCTACCTTGAAAGCTGGCGCTGGATGAGTCGCCAGATCCGTTGCGCGCTGAACCCCGACGAGCCGCGGCTGATCGAGCACTACCTGGCTGAGGGCCGCTATCTGGCCTGCTGCACCACGACATCGCCGTGGATGATTTCCGAAACCGCCTTGCGCTTGTTGCTCGACACCGCCTCCGACGTCGCGCTGCCCTGGCATTGGCGCAATCTCTGCCTCGACCAGGCCTGGCGCCCCTTGCGCGACCTCGAACGACAATCACTGTGCCGCTGCCGCCTCGAGCGCTGGCAGCGCCATGCCTGGGCGCTGGCGACCTGCGCCCTGGAGCCGTCGATTTCTCTTATTGAACTGGTGCAAGGATCTCCCGATGAGTAATACCCGTATCGAACGCGACAGCATGGGCGAACTGCAAGTCCCGGTGGACGCCCTCTACGGTGCACAGACCCAGCGTGCTGTGGATAACTTCCCGGTCAGCGGCCAGCGCATGCCGGCGCAGTTCATCCGCGCCCTGATCCTGGCCAAGGCGGCGGCCGCCCGGGCCAACGTAGAACTGGAGCAAATCAGTCCAGCCCAGGGCAAGGCCATCGTCGATGCGTCCCTGGGGCTGCTCGAAGGCCGGTTCATGGACCATTTTCCGGTGGACATCTTCCAGACCGGCTCCGGCACCAGCTCCAACATGAACGCCAACGAAGTGATCGCCACCCTCGCCAGTCGCCTGCTGGGAGAAGTGATCAATCCGAACGACCACGTCAATTGCGGCCAGAGCAGCAACGACATCATCCCCACCAGCATTCATGTCAGCGCTGCGCTGGCCTTGCATGAGCAGTTGCTGCCGGCGCTGTTGCACCTGGTGCAGGTGATCGAGCGCAAGGCCGAACAGGTCCACCCGTTCATCAAGACCGGCCGCACCCACCTGATGGATGCCATGCCGGTGCGCCTGAGCCAGGTGCTAGACGGTTGGGCGCAGCAGCTCAAGGCCAATATCGGTCACTTGCAGGATTTGCTCCCGAGCCTGCAATCCCTGGCCCAGGGCGGCACGGCGGTCGGTACCGGGGTCAACGCCCATCCACGCTTCGCCGAACTGTTCAGCCAACAACTGACGCAATTGA
This sequence comes from Pseudomonas sp. St290, assembly GCF_018325805.1. Classification (NCBI taxonomy): domain Bacteria; kingdom Pseudomonadati; phylum Pseudomonadota; class Gammaproteobacteria; order Pseudomonadales; family Pseudomonadaceae; genus Pseudomonas; species Pseudomonas sp. St290. Next base: position 1,107,150 of record NZ_AP014703.1, read on the forward strand.
CCCAGGTGCAATTCACCCCGGGCAAGAACCTGTTCGCGCTGATCGGTTCCCAGGACACCGCCGTTGCGGTTTCCGGGCAGCTCAAGACCACCGCCGTGTCGCTGATGAAAATCGCCAACGACCTGCGCTGGATGAATTCCGGACCGTTGGCGGGCCTGGGGGAGATCGAACTCGAAGGCCTGCAGCCGGGTTCCTCGATCATGCCCGGCAAGGTCAATCCGGTGATTCCGGAGGCCACCGCGATGGTTGCGGCCCAGGTGATCGGCAACGACACGGTGATCACTATCGCCGGTCAATCGGGCAACTTCGAATTGAACGTGATGCTGCCGATCATTGCCCAGAACCTGCTGAGCAGCATCGCCCTGATGTCCACCGCCAGCCGCTTGCTGGCGGACAAGGCCATCGCCACATTCAAGGTCAACGAGGCCAGACTCAAGGAAGCGTTGTCACGCAACCCGATCCTGGTGACCGCCCTGAATCCGATCATCGGTTACCAGAAGGCCGCTGAAATCGCCAAGAAGGCTTACCAGCAAGGCCGGCCGGTCATCGATGTCGCCCTGGAACACACCGACCTGACACGCAGCGAACTCGAAGTCCTGCTGGACCCGGAGAAGCTCACCGCCGGCGGCGTGTAATCCCGACACCTGTGTGGAGGACTCATCATGGAACACTGGAAACGTACGATCGAACGGGCCAATCGCTGTTTCATGCAGGGTGAGCTGGTAGATGCCCGCGAAGCCTACCTGCAAGCCCTGGCCCTGGCACAGGTGCTGTTCGAGCGCTGGGCGGATGCCGACGAAGCCGTGGCCGCCTGCGTCGTCTCCCACCACAACCTGGCGGACCTGCACTTGCGCCTGAACCAGCCGGAGGAGAGCGCCGAGTACTTGTGTGCGATCCACCAACGGTTGTTGCAGACGATCCAGGACGAACGTCTGGCGCCGGCCCTGCGCGCCGCCGCGCTGCGCCAGAGCCACAAGACCTATGTCGAACTGCTGAGTTTCATCAGCGAGCACGGTGAATACCCTCGCACCCAGCGCCTGCTGCACTGCAACGCCGCCAAGCCCCGGCAGCGCAATGCCCCTCTTCACCATGGAGTTCATTGAAAATGGCTTTTACCTTGCCTGCATTGCCCTACGCCTACGACGCCCTGGAACCGCACATCGATGCGCAAACCATGGAGATCCACTACACCAAGCATCACCAGACCTATATCAATAACCTCAACGCGGCGGTGGACGGCACTGAATACGCCGGGTGGCCCATCGAAAAGCTGGTGTCCAGCGTGGAACAGTTGCCGCCAAGCCTGCGGGCTGCGGTGATCAACCAGGGCGGTGGTCATGCCAACCATTCGTTGTTCTGGGAAGTGATGACGCCTCAGGGCGGCGGCCAGCCCGAGGGCGCCCTGGCGGCGGCGATCGAGGCGCAACTGGGCGGTATCGAGCGTTTCAAGGAAGCCTTCACCAAAGCGGCGCTGACCCGTTTCGGCAGCGGCTGGGCCTGGTTGAGCGTGACTGCGCAAAAGACCCTGGTGGTAGAAAGCAGCGGCAACCAGGACAGCCCGCTGATGAACGGCAACACACCGATTCTTGGCCTGGACGTCTGGGAGCACGCCTATTACCTGCGCTACCAGAACCGTCGTCCGGAATACATCAGCGCCTTCTACAACGTGATCAACTGGCCTGAGGTCGCCCGGCGCTACCAGGCTGCGCTGGCTACGAGCCCTTCCTGAAAATAACCCAAGGCTGACTATGGATACTCAAACACTGGCGATTGGAAGCGGACGGATGTTCCGCTATGCCTTGGGATCGTTGTTGCTGTTGGCCGGGATGACGTTGTTGGCGGCGCAGGGCCTGGCATGGCTGGACCTGGAGCCAAGGCTGTTGCGTGCGCTCGAGGGCGGCGGGCTGTGCGCCTTGGGCACCGCGCTGGGGGCCGTGCCGGTGTTGGTCATCCGGCGCATGCCCCAGGCCGTCAGCGATTTGTTGCTGGGCTTCGGTGCCGGGGTGATGCTCGCCGCCACGGCATTTTCGCTGATCGTGCCGGGCATTGCGGCGGCCGAGCAGTTGGGGCTAACCCCTTGGGCCTCCAGCGGTCTCATCAGTTTCGGCATTCTATTGGGCGCGTTCGGGCTGTACCTGGTGGACCGCAAGGTCTCGGCCAGCCCCGAAAGGCTTGTCGCGGTATCAGGACGGCCGATCATTGCGCCGAGGATATGGTTATTCGTGTTTGCCATCATCGCCCACAACATTCCCGAGGGCATGGCGGTGGGTGTGTCGGCGGGTGGCGGTATGCCGGATGCCGACAGCCTGGCGATGGGTATCGCCTTGCAGGATGTACCCGAGGGGCTGGTGATCGCCCTGGTGCTGGCTGCGGCGGGAATGTCGCGGGTCAAGGCATTCCTGATTGGCGCGGCGTCAGGGCTGGTCGAACCAGCGTTCGCGCTGCTGTGCGCCTGGTTGGTGAGCCTGGCCGAGATGCTCTTGCCCTTGGGGCTGGCGTTGGCAGCCGGGGCGATGCTCTTGGTGGTGACTCACGAGGTCATTCCCGAATCCCGTCGCAATGGCCACGAGAAACTGGCAAGCCTGGGGCTGTTGGTGGGGTTTTGTCTGATGATGGTGCTGGATACTGCGTTGGCGTGACAAGCGACGGGGCGTGAACACCGGCATCTGTGCTGGCGTGGTTTATCCGTGGCGAGGGGATCTGTGGGAGCAAGGCTTGCCCGCGATGCAGGCGCTGCGATTGTGCAGGTCAGCCGAGTTATCGTTCATCGCGAGCAAGCTTTGCTCCCACAAGAAATCCTCTCGTCACAATGAGTCTGCCCTGAGCTTGGGTCGGTTACTCGCCTTCGTCGAAGTATCTGTTGATCAAGTCCACCAGGGCATCCATCGCTTCTTGCGCTTGCTCCCCTTCAGTGCTCAGGTGGATCTTGGTGCCCTTGCCGGCGGCGAGCATCATCATCGCCATAATGCTTTTACCGTCGACCGCCGTCTCGGGTGTGCGGCCAACCCTGATGGTGGTGTCCTGGAACTGGCCGGCAACCCCGACGAACTTGGCCGACGCTCGGGCATGCAAACCCAGCTTGTTGATGATTTCAATTTCCCGAGCAGGCATCGCGATGTGAATCCTTTAGCTGAGGTCGCGGTGGCGAACCTGGACATTCTTCAGGGATTGTTGCAGGAGTTGGCCCAGGCGTTCGGTCAGGTAGACGGAGCGGTGATGGCCGCCGGTGCAACCGATGGCGATCGTGACATAGGCCCGGTTGCTCGCGGCAAAGCGGGGCAGCCATTTGAGCAGGTAGCTGGAGATGTCCTGGTACATTTCCTCGACATCCGGCTGTGCGGCCAGGTAGTCGATCACCGGCTGGTCGAGCCCGGACTGCTCGCGCAATTCCGGTTTCCAATAAGGGTTGGGCAGGCAGCGCACATCGAATACCAGGTCGGCGTCTACTGGCATGCCACGCTTGAAGCCGAACGACTCCACCAGGAACGCCGTGCCCGGCTCCGGCTGGTTGAGCAGGCGCAGCTTGATCGTGTCGCGCAACTGATACAGGTTCAGGTGCGTGGTGTTGACCTTCAGGTCCGCCAGGTCGGCGATTGGCCCCAACAGCTGGCTTTCATCCTCGATGGCTTCGGCCAGGGAGCGGTTGGCATTGCTCAGCGGATGGCGCCGACGGGTTTCGGAAAAGCGCTTGAGCAGTGTCTCTTCATCGGCATCCAGGTACAGCACGTCGCACTGGATATGCCGGCTGCGCACTTCCTCGAGCAGTTCAGGAAAACGCGACAGGTGGCTTGGCAGGTTGCGCGCATCGATGGACACCGCCACCAGCGGCTGCGCCAGCTCGGTGTGGATCAGGGCGCGCTCGGCCAGTTCCGGCAGCAGGCCGGCGGGCAGGTTGTCGATGCAATAGTAGCCGCTGTCCTCAAGCACATTGAGGGCAGTGCTTTTACCGGAGCCGGAGCGGCCACTGACGATGATCATGCGCATTTTTAATGACCGTTCTGCTCGTCCAGGACCACCTGGTACAAAGCTTCGTTACTCGGTGCGCTGCGCAGTTTTTCGCGCACTTCCTTGCGGTCCAGCATGCTGGCAATCTGGCGCAGCAGCTCGAGGTGCGCATCGGTCGCCGCTTCCGGTACCAGCAATACAAACAGCAGGTCGACCGGGGCGCCGTCGATGGCGTCGAAATCTATGGCGGCTTCAAGGTGCAGCAGTGCGCTGATCGGTGCGGCACAACCCTTGAGGCGGCAGTGGGGAATGGCGATACCGTTGCCAAAACCGGTGGAACCGAGTTTTTCACGGGCAACCAGGGCCTCGAAGACGTCCTGCATTTCCAGATCCGGCACTTCGCGGTGGATCAGGTTGGCAATTTGTTCGAGGGCTTTCTTTTTACTGCCACCCGGCGCGTTCACCAGGGAACGGCCGGGGGTCAGGATGGATTCTAGTCGGATCATGGATTGGGGGGGTTAACGACCGGTTGCGCCCTGGAGGAGGCTCTGGGTCTTTTCCTTATGCTTTTTGAGTTGGCGATCCAGCTTGTCGGTCAGCAGGTCAATCGCGGCATACATGTCTGTGTGCTCTGCGTTGGCAACCACTTCTCCGCCGGGGATATGCAGCGTGGCTTCGATTTTCTGCAGCAGCTTCTCGACGTTCATCGTGACCTGCACGTTGGTGATCTTGTCGAAATGCCTCTCCAATCGGTCGAGTTTTTCGCCGATGTAGGTGCGCAGGGGTTCGGTCACTTCCAGTTGGTGTCCACTGATGTTGACTTGCATACAGCTTCTCCTTCGTTGCCAGTGCATAAAGCGGCAGGCAGAAATGCCTGCCACTGGAACGCTGTGGCGTGGCCCGTTACATCAACCGCTTGCGTTCGCTCGAAGGCGCGATCCCGAGGGATTCGCGGTATTTGGCGACGGTGCGGCGGGCCACCTGAATGCCTTGTGCCTCCAGTAAACCAGCGATCTTGCTGTCACTCAACGGCTTTTTCTGATTTTCCGCGGCCACCAGTTTTTTGATGATCGCGCGGATGGCCGTGGACGAGCATTCGCCGCCTTCGGAGGTGCTGACGTGGCTGGAGAAAAAGTATTTCAATTCATAGATGCCCCGAGGGGTATGCATGAATTTCTGGGTGGTTACCCGGGAAATCGTCGACTCGTGCATGCCCACTGCCTCGGCAATGTCATGCAGGACCAACGGTTTCATCGCTTCGTCGCCATACTCCAGGAAGCCGCGCTGATGCTCGACGATCTGGGTGGCCACTTTCATCAGGGTTTCGTTGCGGCTTTGCAGGCTCTTGATGAACCAGCGCGCTTCCTGCAACTGGTTGCGCATGAAGGTGTTGTCGGCGCTGGTGTCGGCGCGTTTCACGAATCCGGCGTACTGGGCGTTGACCCGCAGCTTGGGCACCGACTCCTGGTTGAGCTCCACCAGCCAGCGATCGTTGTGCTTGCGCACGATCACGTCGGGGACCACGTATTCGGGTTCGGTGGATTCGATCTGCGAGCCGGGGCGTGGGTTGAGGCTCTGCACCAGTTCGATGACCTGGCGCAGCTCATCTTCCTTGAGCTTCATGCGCCGCATCAGTTGGCTGTAGTCGCGGCCACCCAGCAGGTCGATGTAATCGGTGACCAGTCGCTTGGCTTCGGTCAGCCAGGGTGTCTTGGCGGACAACTGGCGCAGTTGCAGCAACAGGCACTCGCCCAGGTTGCGGGCGCCGATGCCGGCTGGCTCGAACTGCTGGATGCGATGCAGGACAGCTTCGATCTCGTCCAGCTCGATGTCGAGCTCGGGGTCGAAGGCTTCGAGGATTTCCTCGAGGGTCTCGTCCAGGTAGCCCTGGTTGTTGATGCAATCGATCAGGGTCACGGCGATCAGGCGATCGGTGTCGGACATCGGTGCCAGGTTCAGTTGCCACAGCAGGTGGCTTTGCAGACTCTCGCCGGCCGAGGTGCGGGTGGTGAAGTCCCACTCGTCGTCATCGCTGCTCGGCAGGTTGCTGGCGCTGGTCTGGTAGACGTCTTCCCAGGCCGTGTCCACGGGTAGTTCGTTGGGGATGCGTTCGTTCCATTCGCCATCCTCGAGGTTATCCACCGTCGGGGCGGCTTCCTGGTAGGACGGTTCCGGGATTTCGGTGTTGGTCTTCTGCTCGACGTTGTCGGCCAGCGGATCGGTGTTGTCGAAGTCGTCGCCTTCTTCCTGGCGTTCGAGCATCGGATTGGACTCCAGGGCCTCCTGGATTTCCTGTTGCAGGTCCAGGGTCGACAATTGGAGCAGGCGGATGGCCTGTTGCAGCTGCGGTGTCATCGTCAGCTGCTGGCCCATTCTCAAGACTAGCGATGGTTTCATGGCAGGGGCTTAACACCTTATTCGCCGGCGCACATGCGCCATCCACTACAGGGCGCCGAGGCGCCAAACTTAAGCAAATTATATGCCTGAAACTGAAGTGTTTGCCTAGAGCGTCGCCATAATAAAATTAAACGACGCTCGAGCGATTCGCCAGACACTTGTGCTTACAGGCGGAACTCGTGGCCCAGATACACTTCCTTGACCAGGTCATTGGCCAGGATGGCTGCGGAATCGCCTTCGGCGATCAGCTGGCCGTCATTGACAATGTAGGCGGTTTCGCAGATATCCAACGTCTCGCGCACGTTGTGGTCGGTGATCAGCACGCCGATTCCCTTGGCCTTGAGGTGATGGATGATCTGCTTGATGTCGCCCACCGAGATCGGGTCCACGCCGGCGAACGGTTCGTCGAGCAGTATGAACTTCGGCGCGGTGGCCAGGGCGCGGGCGATTTCCACGCGACGCCGTTCGCCACCGGACAGGCTCATGCCCAGGTTGTCGCGAATGTGGCTGATGTGGAACTCCTGCAACAGGCTTTCCAGCTCCTGGCGACGGCCGGCCTTGTCGAGTTCCTTGCGGGTCTCGAGGATCGCCATGATGTTGTCGGCAACCGACAGTTTGCGGAAGATCGACGCTTCTTGCGGCAAATAGCCGATACCGGCCTTCGCCCGGCCGTGCATCGGCTGGTGGCTGACATCCAGATCGTCGATCAGCACGCGGCCCTGATCGGCCTGGACCAGGCCGACGATCATGTAGAAGCAGGTGGTCTTGCCTGCGCCGTTGGGGCCGAGCAGGCCGACGATCTGGCCGCTGTCGATGGACAGGCTGACATCACGCACGACTTGGCGGCTCTTGTAGCTCTTGGCCAGGTGCTGAGCTTTCAGAGTTGCCATTACTGGGCCTTCTGTTCGGTTTTCTTTTTCGGCTGGATCACCATATCGATCCGCGGACGCGACTCGGTCACCTTGCTGCCGGTGGCGCGACCGGCGCTGGCGAGTTTCTTGTTGGTGTCGTAGACGATCTTCTCGCCTTGGGTCACGTTGTTGTCCTTGTCGACCACCTTGGCACGGTCGATCAGCACGACGCGATCCTGGGAGGCGTGGTACTGGATGGTTACCCCGTAGCCCTGCACAGGCTTGGTGTCGCCCGCGGTTTGCAACTGCTCGAAATAGGCCAGGTTGCCCACCGAGGTCACTACGTCGATATCGCCGGACTGGGTGCGGGTGATGGTCACGGTATTGCCGGTAACCTTCATCGAGCCCTGGGTGATGATCACGTCGCCTTTATAGGTGGCGACGCCATTCTTGTCGTCGAGCTGGGCATCGTCGGCCTGGATACGGATAGGTTGGTTGCGGTCGTCGGGAAGAGCCCAGGCGCTCGCGCTTCCCAGTGCTGCGCCCAGACTGAGCAAAATAGGGAGGGTTTTAGCGAGCTTCATACTGTCCTCTTACGTTCGATAGCAGGTGTATCCTGCTTTCCTTCAAATACGCTTTCATTCCCGTGCCGGTCGATACACCCCCGGCGCCGTCGATTCTAACGGGTTGCTCGGTCTGCGCATATTCTTGCTGTGGGAACACGGTCATGCGTGTGCTGGTGATGATGGTCGTACGGTTTTTCTCGTCGGTTCGGGCGACGCGTACCGAGTCGATCAGTTCCACTTCGGTGCCGCCGGAGTTGACTTCGGCGTGCTCGCTCTGCACATGCCACGGAAACTCGGTGCCGCGGAACATGTTCAGGTCCGGCTTGGTCACCAGGGTAATATCAGTGGCCTTCACGTGGTCGACCTTGTCCGAGGTCATCTCGTACTGCACCTTGCCGTCGGGCAGGTACTGCAGGGTGTGCGTGTTGGTCGCGTACCAGTCGATCTTTTCCTCGACCTGGGCCGCAGGCTGGTCGAGAAACTGTTCGGGGCTGATGTTCCAATAGCCCACCGCCGCAAAAATCGCTGCGATACAGCCGAACACCACAATGGTGCGAATCTTCTTGCTCAGCATAAATGGCTCACAGGTACGCGGCGTTGGCCGCTTCGAGGCGGCCCTGGGCGCGCAGGATCAGTTCACAGAATTCGCGGGCCGCACCTTCGCCGCCTCGCGCCGTGGTGACGCCGTGGGCATGCTCGCGTACGAAGCTGGCCGCGTTGGCGACCGCCATGCCCAGGCCGACCCGGCGAATCACCGGCAGGTCTGGCAGGTCGTCACCGAGGTAGGCCACCTGTTCATAGCTTAGGTTGAGTTGCCCCAGAAGCTCGTCCAGCACCACCAGTTTGTCTTCGCGCCCCTGGTAAAGATGCGGGATACCGAGGTTCTTCGCGCGTCGCTCGACCACCGGGGTCTTGCGGCCGCTGATGATAGCGGTCTGCACGCCAGCGGCCATCAACATCTTGATGCCTTGGCCGTCGAGGGTGTTGAACGTCTTGAACTCGCTGCCGTCTTCGAGGAAATACAGGCGTCCGTCGGTCAGTACGCCATCCACATCGAAAACCGCCAGCTTGATGGCTTTGCCGCGTTGCAACAGGTCTGTGTTCATTTACATGACTCCGGCACGCAGCAGATCGTGCATGTTCAGGGCGCCCACCGGACGGTCTTCGTCGTCGACGACCACCAGGGCGCTGATCTTGTGGTCTTCCATGATTTTCAGGGCCTCGGCGGCGAGCATCTCGGCGCGGGCGGTCTTGCCGTGGGGCGTCATGACTTGCTCGATGGTCGCGCTGTGGATGTCGATGGTGCGGTCCAGGGTGCGGCGCAGGTCGCCGTCGGTAAAGATCCCGGCGAGCTTGCCGTCGGCCTCCAGGATAACGGTCATGCCCAGTCCCTTGCGGGTCATCTCCATGAGCGCGTCCTTGAGCAGCGTGCCGCGCAGCACCTGCGGCAACTCCTCGCCGGCGTGCATCACGTTTTCGACTTTCAGCAGCAGGCGACGGCCAAGGGCGCCACCGGGATGGGAGAAAGCGAAGTCTTCGGCGGTGAAGCCCCGGGCTTCCAGCAGCGCCACGGCCAGGGCATCGCCCATGACCAGGGCGGCGGTAGTGGAGGAGGTCGGTGCCAGGTTCAACGGGCAGGCTTCGTGCTCGACATGGACATTGAGATTCACTTCGGCGGCCTTGGCCAGCGGCGAGTCCGGGTTGCCGGTGATGCTGATCAACTGGATGCCCAGGCGCTTGATCAGCGGCAGCAGGGTGATGATCTCATTGGTGGAGCCGGAGTTGGACAGGGCCAGGATGATGTCGTCCCGGGTGATCATGCCCATGTCCCCGTGGCTGGCTTCGGCCGGATGGACAAAAAAAGCCGTGGTGCCGGTACTGGCGAGCGTGGCGGCGATCTTGTTGCCGATGTGCCCGGACTTGCCCATGCCGACCACGACCACGCGGCCCTTGCTGGCCAGAATCATCTCGCAGGCGCGTACGAAATCAGCGTCGATATGGGGCAGCAAGCCTTGCACGGCTTCGAGCTCGAGGCGGATGGTACGTTGTGCCGATTGAATCAGGTCGCTGGATTGGCTCATGTCAGAAATCGTATAGCCCGATGAAAAGGCGGCGATTATAGCGGCAATGAACAATTCCCTCACGTAAGTTCGTCATGCTTTGTTCGAGGAGCCGCAATGTTCGACATAAAATGTAGCTTTTTACCTTAAGCCAGGCTTAACGGACGGGGAGGTGGCCTTGGGCGCTTGGCTGTTGCAGTGATATAGTTCGCCGCCGGTTCGCACGCCCGGCGGTACCGGCGCTTGTCGGCTGCCAGGGCATTCGAATGTGAGGCTGCATCGCAAGGAGTTTAGATGAGTGCCGACAACGCCTACGCGGTCGAGCTGAAGGGACTGTCCTTCAAGCGAGGGACGCGCAGCATTTTCAATGACATCGATATTCGCATTCCGCGCGGCAAGGTCACCGGCATCATGGGGCCTTCCGGGTGTGGCAAGACCACGCTGCTGAGGTTGATGGGCGCACAACTGCGGCCCAGCGCCGGCGAAGTCTGGGTCAATGGTCAGAATCTTCCCGAGTTGTCTCGCAGCGACCTGTTCGATGCGCGCAAGCACATGGGCGTGCTGTTCCAGAGCGGCGCGCTGTTTACCGATCTCGACGTATTCGAGAACGTGGCGTTCCCGCTACGGGTCCATACCGACCTGCCGGAAGAGATGATCCGCGACATCGTGCTGCTCAAGTTGCAGGCAGTCGGGCTGCGGGGTGCCCTCGACCTGATGCCCGACGAGCTGTCCGGTGGCATGAAGCGTCGGGTCGCGCTGGCGCGGGCGATTGCCCTCGATCCGAAGATCCTCATGTACGACGAACCCTTTGTCGGCCAGGACCCGATCGCCATGGGTGTGCTCGTGCGCCTGATCCGCCTGCTCAACGATGCGCTGGGCATCACCAGTATCGTGGTCTCCCACGACCTGGCCGAAACCGCGAGCATCGCGGACTACATCTATGTGGTCGGCGATGGCCAGGTGCTGGGGCAGGGCACGCCGCAGGAACTGGCGGATTCGGACAACCCGCGTATTCGCCAATTCATGAAGGGTGATCCGGACGGGCCCGTGGCGTTCCATTTTCCGGCCACGGATTACCGTACCGATCTGTTGGGGAAGCGCTGATGCGCAAGAAATCGCTATTGGAAAGAATTCGCCTGTTCGGCCGCTCCGGCATCGACGTGGTGGCGGTACTGGGTCGTTCTTCGTTGTTCCTGATGCACGCCTTGCTCGGTCGCAACTCGACGGGCGGCGGCTTTGGCCTGCTGGTCAAGCAGTTGCACTCGGTGGGGGTGATGTCCCTGGTGATCATCGTGGTCTCCGGGATCTTCATCGGCATGGTGCTGGCGCTGCAGGGCTTCAGCATCTTGTCCAGCTACGGTTCGGAGCAAGCGGTCGGGCAGATGGTGGCGCTGACGCTGCTGCGTGAGCTCGGCCCCGTGGTGACCGCGCTGTTGTTCGCCGGGCGTGCCGGTTCGGCGCTGACGGCTGAAATCGGTAACATGAAGTCCACCGAGCAGTTGTCCAGCCTGGAAATGATCGGTGTCGACCCGCTCAAGTACATCATCGCCCCCCGCCTGTGGGCCGGCTTCATTTCCCTGCCGGTGCTGGCGATGATTTTCAGCGTCGTGGGGATCTGGGGCGGCTCGTGGGTGGCCGTCGACTGGCTGGGGGTCTATGAAGGATCCTACTGGGCCAACATGCAAAACAGCGTCGACTTTCTCGACGATGTCCTCAATGGCGTGATCAAAAGTGCCGTATTCGCTTTCGTCGTGACCTGGATCGCCGTGTTTCAAGGCTATGACTGTGAGCCCACGTCAGAGGGGATCAGCCGTGCCACAACCAAGACCGTGGTGTACGCCTCGCTGGCGGTCCTGGGCCTTGACTTTATTCTGACCGCCTTGATGTTTGGAGATTTCTGATGCAAAACCGCACCCTGGAAATCGGTGTCGGCCTTTTCTTGCTGGCTGGCATCCTGGCTTTGCTGTTGCTGGCCCTGCGGGTCAGTGGACTGGCGCCGACGGCAAGCACCGATACTTATAAACTTTACGCAAACTTTGACAATATCGCCGGTTTGACGGTCAGAGCCAAGGTGACCATGGCCGGTGTCACTATCGGCAAGGTCACGGCAATCGATCTGAATCGCGAGGATTTCACCGGGCGGGTAACGCTGCAGCTGGAAAAGCGCGTGGATAACCTGCCGACTGACTCCACTGCATCTATCCTCACGGCTGGGCTGCTGGGTGAAAAATACATTGGCATCAGCGTGGGTGGGGAAGACACCGTGCTCAAGGACGGTGGCGTCATCCACGACACGCAGTCGTCCCTGGTGCTCGAGGACCTGATCGGTAAATTCCTGCTCAATACCGTTAGCAAAGACGCCAAATGAGGAGCTTTTGAATGATCTCTATCTTGCGACGTGGCCTGTTGGTGTTGCTCGCGGCGCTGCCGTTGATGGCTAACGCCGTGGCGGCGCCTTCGGCCCATGACATCATCCAGGACACGACCACCCGGCTGCTGGCGGACCTTGCCGCCAACAAAGAGAAATACAAGCAGGACCCAAGTGCGTTCTATGACGCCCTCAACGGCATCGTCGGCCCTGTGGTCGACGCCGATGGCATCTCCAAGAGCATCATGACCGTCAAGTACTCGCGCAAGGCAACCCCGGCGCAGATGACCCGCTTCCAGGAGAACTTCAAGCGCAGCCTGATGCAGTTCTATGGCAATGCCTTGCTTGAATACAACAACCAGGGCATCACCGTTTCGCCGGCCAAGGACGAAAGCGGTACCCGCACCAGTGTCGACATGCAGGTCAAGGGCAACAACGGCGCGATCTATCCTGTGTCCTACACGCTCGAGAAAATCAACGACGAGTGGAAAGTGCGCAACGTGATCATCAATGGCATCAATATCGGCAAGCTGTTCCGTGATCAGTTCGCCGACGCGATGCAGCGCAATGGCAATGACCTGGACAAGACCATCAACGGTTGGGCCGGTGAGGTCGCCAAGGCCAAGGAAGTGGCTGAAGATGCCCAAGAGAAGCAGGCACAATGATCGAGTCGGTGAGTGAGTCGGCCGTTCGTCTGAGCGGGGCTGGTGAGCTGTTGCTCAGTGGCGTGCTGGATTACCGCACCGGCCCGGCCCTGCGCAAGCAGGGCCAGGCGCTGATCAAGTCCGTCAGTGCCGCCGAGGTGGTCATTGACTGCTCGGCGGTGCAGAAGTCCAGCAGCGTCGGCTTGTCGCTGCTGCTGTGCTTCATGCGCGACGCCAAGGCTGCCGGAAAAACGTGGAGCATCCGTGGGATGCCCGAAGACATGCGCGAAATAGCCCAGGTCAGCGAATTGACCGAGTTGTTGGCGCACCCCTGACCCACGTCGTTGGAAAAGTCCCCCCGTCAGAGTCCTGCTTCGCGGGGTTCGCAGGCGCGGGGCTTTTTTGTATGATGTGCGACCCGCGCGCACAGGGCGCCGATTGAGGTTGAGCATGCAGGCTGTAGAAGTGAAGAGCTTCCTTGAAGGAAAGCTGCCTGGTACGCAGGTGGAAGTTGAAGGCGAAGGCTGCAACTTCCAGTTGAACGTGATCAGCGATGAACTGGCGGCATTGAGCCCAGTGAAGCGTCAGCAGAGCATCTATGCCCATTTGAACCCATGGATCGCCGATGGCAGCATCCACGCGGTCACGATGAAATTTTTCAGCAGCGCGGCCTGGGCCGAGCGCACCTGAGCCCAAGGGCCTCGAGATTCTTATGGATAAACTGATTATTACCGGCGGCGTTCGTCTTGATGGCGAAATCCGTATTTCCGGGGCAAAGAACTCCGCCCTGCCGATCCTGGCCGCAACCTTGCTGTGCGATGGCCCGGTGACCGTGGCCAACCTGCCGCACCTGCACGACATCACCACGATGATCGAGCTGTTCGGCCGCATGGGCATCGAGCCGGTGATCGACGAGAAGCTCAGCGTCGAGATCGACCCGCGTACCATCAAGACCCTGGTCGCTCCGTACGAGCTGGTGAAAACCATGCGTGCGTCGATCCTGGTATTGGGCCCGATGGTCGCCCGTTTCGGTGAAGCCGAAGTCGCCTTGCCTGGCGGTTGCGCCATTGGCTCGCGTCCGGTGGACCTGCACATTCGCGGCCTGGAAGCCATGGGCGCGGTGATCGACGTCGAAGGCGGCTACATCAAGGCCAAGGCGCCGGAAGGCGGCTTGCGCGGCGCGCACTTCTTCTTCGATACCGTCAGCGTGACCGGTACCGAGAACATCATGATGGCCGCCGCACTGGCCAAGGGCCGCAGCGTACTGCAAAACGCCGCCCGCGAGCCTGAAGTGGTCGACCTGGCGAACTTCCTGATCGCCATGGGCGCCAAGATCAGCGGTGCCGGCACCGACACCATCACCATCGATGGCGTCGAGCGCCTGCATTCGGCCACCTACAAAGTGATGCCCGACCGGATCGAAACCGGTACCTACCTGGTAGCCGCCGCCGTCACCGGTGGCCGCGTCAAGGTCAAGGACACCGATCCGACCATCCTCGAAGCCGTCCTGGAAAAACTCAAGGAAGCCGGTGCCGAAGTCACCTGCGGTGAAGACTGGATCGAAGTGAACATGCACGGCAAGCGGCCAAAAGCCGTCAACGTGCGGACCGCTCCGTACCCGGCGTTCCCGACCGACATGCAGGCGCAGTTCATCTCCCTCAACGCCATTGCCGAAGGCACGGGCGCAGTGATCGAGACGATCTTCGAAAACCGCTTCATGCACGTCTACGAACTGCATCGCATGGGTGCCAAGATCCAGGTCGAAGGCAACACTGCCATCGTTACCGGTACCGAGAAGCTCAAGGGCGCGCCCGTCATGGCCACCGACCTTCGGGCCTCGGCCAGCCTGGTCATCTCGGCCCTGATTGCCGAAGGCGATACCCTGATCGACCGCATCTACCACATCGACCGTGGCTACGAGTGCATCGAAGAAAAACTGCAGATGCTCGGCGCCAAGATCCGCCGCGTACCGGGCTAGTCCCGGCTGCATGGGCACAAGGATGTGCCTGTTGAATAGTTTCAAATCGAGGGTGTTTGCACCCTCGATGTGTGTCCGGCGCCGCTTGCGACCGGGCATGAGTACCTTGATAAGGACTGACGTTTCCCATGTTGACCATCGCACTGTCCAAGGGCCGCATCCTTGACGACACCCTGCCGCTTCTGGCTGAAGCGGGCATTGTGCCGACCGAGAATCCGGACAAGAGCCGCAAGCTGATCATCCCCACGACCCAGGCCGACGTGCGCTTGCTGATCGTGCGTGCCACCGATGTGCCGACCTACGTGGAACATGGCGCCGCCGACCTGGGCGTTGCCGGCAAGGACGTGTTGATGGAATACGGCGGCCAGGGCCTGTACGAGCCCCTGGATCTGCGGATCGCCCGTTGCAAGCTGATGACCGCCGGTAAAGTCGGCGCGCCGGAGCCCAAGGGGCGTTTGCGCGTGGCGACCAAGTTCGTCAACATTGCCAAGCGTTACTACGCCGAGCAGGGCCGCCAGGTCGATATCATCAAGTTGTACGGTTCGATGGAGCTGGCGCCGCTGATCGGCCTGGCGGACAAGATCATCGACGTGGTCGACACCGGTAACACCCTGCGGGCCAACGGTCTGGAACCCCAGGATTTCATCGCTGACATCACCTCCCGGCTGATCGTCAACAAGGCTTCGATGAAAATGCAGCATGCCCGTATCCAGGCTCTGATCGATACCCTGCGCAAGGCAGTGGAATCGCGACACCGCGGCTGATTCACCTGCGCGACCTTGAGTCGCGCCCGTCTATCCGTGTCATAGCCAATTTTCTCAGGTGCCCACGCGAATGGACTGGTAGCTTAGGGCGCCTGAGCATTTGCCATTAATGAGGCCCTCGCTATGACCGCTCCCACTTCGATTCGCCGACTCAACGCTGCCGACCCGGATTTCGCACATCATCTGGATCATCTGCTGAGCTGGGAAAGTGTGTCTGACGACTCGGTCAATCAGCGGGTGCTGGACATCATCAAGGCCGTGCGCGAGCGTGGTGATGCCGCTTTGGTGGAATTCACCCAGAAATTCGATGGCCTGCAAGTGGCGTCCATGGCCGACCTGATCCTGCCGCGCGAGCGTCTGGAACTGGCCCTGACCCGGATCACCGTGCCCCAGCGCGAAGCCCTGGAAAAAGCCGCATCGCGGGTGCGCGACTACCACGAGAGGCAGAAACAGGACTCCTGGAGTTACACCGAAGCCGACGGCACGGTGCTGGGCCAGAAGGTCACGCCGCTGGACCGCGCCGGCCTGTACGTGCCGGGTGGCAAGGCGTCCTACCCGTCCTCGGTGTTGATGAACGCCATTCCGGCCAAGGTCGCCGGCGTGACCGAAGTGGTCATGGTGGTCCCGACTCCGCGCGGTGAAATCAACGAACTGGTGCTGGCCGCTGCCTGCATCGCTGGCGTGGACCGGGTGTTCACCATCGGCGGTGCCCAGGCCGTGGCTGCACTGGCCTATGGCACCGAAAGCGTGCCACGGGTCGACAAGGTGGTCGGGCCGGGCAATATCTATGTCGCCACCGCCAAGCGTCACGTGTTTGGCCAGGTCGGCATCGACATGATCGCCGGGCCTTCGGAGATCCTGGTGGTGTGCGACGGCCAGACCGACCCGGACTGGATCGCCATGGACCTGTTTTCCCAGGCCGAGCACGATGAAGACGCCCAGGCGATCCTGGTCAGCCCGGACGCCGAGTTCCTCGACAAGGTGGCCGCCAGCATCGATAAACTGCTGCCGACCATGGACCGCGCCGAGATCATCAACACGTCGATCAATGGCCGTGGTGCGCTGATCAAGGTCGATGACATGGCGCAGGCCATCGAGGTCGCCAACCGCATCGCGCCGGAACACCTGGAACTGTCGGTCGCCGACCCGCAGGCCTGGTTGCCGCAGATCCGCCACGCCGGTGCGATCTTCATGGGCCGCCACACGAGCGAAGCCCTGGGCGACTACTGCGCAGGTCCCAACCACGTATTGCCGACGTCCGGCACCGCGCGCTTCTCGTCGCCGCTGGGGGTGTATGACTTCCAGAAGCGTTCGTCGATCATCTTCTGTTCCGAACAGGGCGCGTCCGAACTGGGCAAGACCGCTTCGGTGCTAGCCCGTGGCGAATCGCTGAGTGCCCACGCCCGCAGCGCCGAGTACCGCATTCTTGATGAGAACGCCATTGACGGGCAGGGGAACTGAAATGAGTAAATTCTGGAGCCCGTTCGTCAAGAACCTGGTGCCCTATGTGCCGGGTGAACAGCCGAAGCTGACTCGCCTGGTCAAGCTCAACACCAACGAGAACCCCTACGGCCCATCGCCCAAGGCCTTGGCGGCGATGCAGACCGAGCTGAACGACAACCTGCGCCTGTATCCGGATCCCAACAGCGACCTGCTGAAAAACGCCGTGGCCCGGTATTACGGGGTGCAGAGCAACCAGGTGTTCCTGGGCAACGGCTCGGATGAAGTGCTGGCGCACATCTTTCACGGCCTGTTACAGCACGACCAGCCGCTGTTGTTCCCGGACATCAGCTACAGCTTCTATCCGGTGTATTGCGGGCTGTACGGCATTAAGTTCGATGCGGTGCCGCTGGATGAGCAATTCCAGATCGACCCGGCCGACTACGCCAAGCCCAACGGCGGGATCATTTTTCCCAACCCGAACGCGCCGACCGGCTGCCTGCTGGCGCTGGAAGCGGTCGAGCAAATCCTCAAGGCCAGCCCGGATTCGGTGGTGGTGGTCGACGAGGCCTATATCGACTTCGGCGGCGAGACGGCCATCAGCCTGGTGGACCGTTATCCGAACCTGCTGGTGACCCAGACCCTGTCCAAGTCCCGCTCCTTGGCGGGGCTGCGAGTGGGCCTGGCGGTGGGGCATCCGGACCTGATCGAAGCGCTGGAGCGGATCAAGAACAGCTTCAACTCCTACCCGCTGGATCGCCTGGCGAATGTCGGCGGCGCGGCGGCGTTCGATGATCGTGAGTATTTCGAGCGGACCTGCCAGTTGGTCATCGAGCACCGTGAATGGGTCGTGGCGCAACTGCAAGCCAAGGGTTTTGAAGTGTTGCCCTCGGCGGCCAACTTCATCTTCGCCCGCCACCCTGGGCACGATGCGGCAGGGTTGGCGGCGAAACTGCGGGAGCAGGGCGTGATCGTGCGGCACTTCAAGCAGGAGCGGATTGCCCAGTTCCTGCGGATCAGCATCGGCACACCGGAGCAGAACCAGGCCCTGATCGAAGCCCTCGGCGAACTCTAGAGTCCTGCATTGAACCTGTGGGAGTCTGTGGGAGCAAAGCTTGCTCGCGATAGTGTGTCAGTCACCTCAATGTTGGCTGATCTGACGCTATCGCGAGCAAGCTTTGCTCCCACAGTTTTTTGGGTGTTAGCAAGGTCGGAATTCCACCGCAAATCCTCTGTGGGAGCGGGCTTGCTCGCGAAGGCGGTTTATCAGTCAGTCTCTATGTGGCTGACCCGACGCCATCGCGAGCAGGCTCGCTCCCACAGTTGTTTTGGGGTGTTCGCAAGGTCGACATTCCACTGCAAATCCCCCTGTGGGAGCGGGCTTGCTCGCGAAGGCGGTGTGTCAGTCACCTCAATGTCGGCTGACCTGACGCTATCGCGAGCAAGCTTTGCTCCCACAGTTGTTTTGGGGTGTTCGCAAGGTCGACATTCCACCGCAAATCCCCTGTGGGAGCGGGCTTGCTCGCGAAGGCGGTGTGTCAGTCACCTCAATGTCGGCTGACCTGACGCTATCGCGAGCAAGCTTTGCTCCCACAGTTTTTTGGGGGGGTAGCAAGGTTGGAATTCCACCGCAAATCCCCTGTGGGAGCGAGCCTGCTCGCGATGAGGCCTTTGGATCAGACCCTGAACTGATTGATCAACCGCCGCTGCTGCTCTGCCAGTTTGGTCAGCCCGGCGCTGGCCGCGCTGGACTCGTCGGCACCGCTGGCCACCTCGTTCGCCACTTGCCCGATGTTGATCACGTTGCGGTTGATATCATCGGCGACGGCGCTTTGTTCTTCGGCGGCACTGGCGATCTGGGTGTTCATGTCGTTGATCACCGACACGGCCTGGGTGATCGTTTCCAGGGCCTGGGCCGCTTTCGCCGCATGCTGCACGCTTTCATCGGTACGGTGCTGGCTATCTTCCATCACGCGCACCACGTCCCGGGTGCCTTGTTGCAACTGTTGGATCATCGCCTGGATTTCTTCGGTCGCCTGCTGCGTCTTCTGTGCCAGGTTGCGCACTTCATCGGCGACCACCGCGAAGCCACGGCCCTGTTCACCGGCCCGTGCGGCTTCGATGGCGGCGTTGAGGGCCAGCAGGTTGGTCTGCTCGGCGATCCCACGGATGGCGGTGAGGATCGCGTTGATGTTCTCGCTGTCCTTGGCCAGGGTCTGCACCACACCCACTGCCTTACCGATTTCCACGGCCAGGGCACCGATGGAAGTGGAGGTGTCCCGCACGATCTGCATGCCCTGGCTGGCGGCCTGGTCTGCATGACTGGCGGCCTGGGCGGCTTGGGTCGCGTTGCGGGCCACGTCCTGGGCGGTAGTGGTCATTTCGTGCACGGCAGTGGCGACCTGATCGATCTCAGACATCTGCTTGTGCACGCCCTGGTTGGTGCGGATCGCGATATCGGCCGTGTGCTCCGATGAGTCGCTGACGCTCTGCACCGAAGTCACCACCTGGGTGATCATGCCCTGCAATTTGCTCAGGAACGTGTTGAAGCCCCTGGCGATCGCTCCCAGTTCATCGGCGCGGTCGCTGACCAGGCGCCGGGTCAGGTCGCCTTCGCCCTGGGCGATGTCATCGAGCATCGCCACCATTTGCTTGAGTGGCCGGGCAATGCCGTGGCCCACCAGCCAGATCACCAGCAGACCGATGCCGGCAATCACCAGGCCCACCATCGCCATGCCGAAGATATCGGCCTGGCGCTGATGGTCGAGGTCTTTTTGCAGGGCTTGCAGGTCGGCCATGACCGCATTCAGCGGCAGTTGCAGCATCAACGTCCAGCGGGCGTTGGTCTCGCCGATGCCGAACGGCATGTACACCTCGATATGCCCGTGTTCTTCGTCGATGTCATAGCGCACCTCGCCAATGCCAAGCTTGGCGAGGTTATCCAGTTCACTGGCATCCAGCAGGTCGCTGGCCTTTTCCCCGAGTTTGCTCGGGTCCTTGGTGAAGGCCACCAGCCGGTTGTTGCTCGAGAGCAAGGCCATTTCCCCGGCGCCGTCGTACAGCTTGCCGTCGGCGGCCACGAGCATGTCCTGGATGAAGTTCACCGACAGGTCGGCACCGACGATGCCCTGGAACTTGCCATCGATCATGATCGGTTCGATGAACGAGGCGAGCATGGTCATCGTGTTGCCAACGCGATAGGGCGCCGGGTCGATCACGCAGGCTTTCTTGCTGTCCTGGGAGCACAGGTAGTACTCACTGGCGCGGATGCCGGTGGAGAGCAGTTTCTGGTCGGTCACGTCGGCGAGTTTTTCCAGGCCCAGGGAGCCGTCCTGGTTACGAAACCACCAAGGCAGGAAACGCCCGTTGGTTTCCATGCCCAACACCTGACTGTTCACATAATTGGCGTCATCGTGGTCGATGGCATTCGGCTCCCAGGCGATGTAGGCGCCGAGGATCTTCGGGTTACGTACCACGGTTTCGCGCAACAGGCTGATCATTTGCTCGCGGGGCACCTTCAATTGCGGGTTGCCGTCCGCGCCGTTCATGCCCATCAAGGCGTTGCTGGTGGCCAGGCCACGGGCGAGCAGCAGCGGTGCTTCCAGTTCCCGCTGGATCAGGCTGGCCTGGGTGCGCGCCAAGGCACTGAGGCGTTGTTCGATGAGTTGTTCGAACTGCGCCGTGGTTCGCTGTTGCACCATCTCTTGGGTGCGGGCGCCGGCAAACAGTGCGTACAGCACAAGGGCGCCGACCACGCTGAGCACGATGGCACCGGCCAGGGCGGCCACGGAAAACTGGATCGATCTGAATTTCATAAAGGCTCCGGACGCGGAAATGACGTCTGGAGTCTTTATCGGCGTTTCTGTGGCGCGGCATGAGGCGCTGTTCGTCGGTTGACTGTTTTAGCTGCGTGGGTGTCGCAAATGAACTGGGTAGGCCCTGTCCGAAAAATCTGTAATCGCTCGTTGTGTATCTGGCGCCGATACAAATCAAGGCCTAGGATACGCCCACGTTTCCAGGGAGCTTCTTTTACATGAACAAGACATTGATGGTGAGTGCTCTGAGCGCGGCTCTGCTGCTCGCCGGTTGCCAGTCGGTCAATACCACCAGCGGCGGAGCCGTGGGCGTGGAGCGCAAGCAGTATATGTTCAGCATGCTGTCGACCGAGCAGGTCAACCAGATGTACGCCCAGTCCTACCAAAAGACGATGGGTGAGGCGAGCGCCCAGGGCGCGCTGGACAAGACCAGCAACGATGCCAAGCGCATCCAGGTCATTGCCGACCGCTTGATCGCCCAGGCACCGGTGTTCCGCCCGGATTCGGCGCAGTGGAACTGGGAAGTGAACCTGATCAAGAGCGATGAACTCAACGCCAATTGCGGCCCTGGCGGCAAGATCATGTTCTACACCGGCCTGATCGACCAGTTGAAGCTGACCGACGCTGAGATTGCCGCGATCATGGGCCACGAAATCGCCCACGCCCTGCGCGAGCACGGGCGCGAAGCGATGTCCAAGGCCTATGGCATCGAGATGGCCAAGCAGGGCGCTGGCGCCTTGTTCGGCCTGGGCCAGGACAGCCTGGCGTTGGCCGACACCGTCGCCAACTACGGCATGACCTTGCCCAACAGCCGTGGCAACGAGAACGAAGCCGACCTGATCGGCCTCGAACTGGCTGCCCGCGCCGGCTACGACCCGAACGCCGCGATCACCTTGTGGAACAAGATGGCCAAGGCCTCGGAAGGCGCGCCGCCGGAGTTCATGAGTACCCACCCTTCGTCGAGCAGCCGTATCGCTTCGTTGCAGGCGGCGATTCCGAAGGTGATGCCGCTGTATCAGCAGGCCAAGAAGTAAGCATTGTTGTGGGAGCAAAGCTTGCTCGCGACAGGGGTGGCGCAGACGTCAATCAGACCGCGTCATCGTTTATCGCGAGCAAGCTATGCTCCCACAGTTATCC
Organism: Pseudomonas sp. St290; assembly: GCF_018325805.1. NCBI lineage: Bacteria > Pseudomonadati > Pseudomonadota > Gammaproteobacteria > Pseudomonadales > Pseudomonadaceae > Pseudomonas > Pseudomonas sp. St290. The sequence continues at coordinate 1,129,115 of NZ_AP014703.1, forward strand.
TCAGCCCAAGGTGTGACACAGGGTCAAACCCACCCACTACTCTGCATCGCCTTGTACACCGCCACGATCGCCAGGACGAAGAATGCCGAGGCGGCCAGGCGGCGGATCAAGGTAAGGGGTAGTTTCTCGGCGGCGAAGTTGCCGGCCAGGACCACCGGCACGTTGGCGATCAACATGCCCACCGTGGTACCGATGATCACCAGCCACAACTCCGGGTATTGCGCAGCGAGCATCACCGTGGCGATCTGCGTCTTGTCGCCGATTTCCGCCAGGAAGAACGCAATCAGCGTGGTCAGGAACGGTCCGAACTTACGGGCCGTGTTCGTTTCTTCATCGTCCAGCTTGTCGGGGACCAGGGTCCACAGTGCCGTGGCCGTGAAGCTTGCCGCCAGTATCCAGTGCAAGACCGCGTCGGAGAAAAAACCGCTGACCCAGGCGCCGACCGCGCCGGCTGCCGCATGGTTGGCGAGTGTCGCGGCAACGATGCCTGCGATGATTGGCCAGGGTTTGCGAAAGCGAGCCGCCAGGATGAGCGCGAGCAATTGCGTCTTGTCGCCGATTTCGGCCAACGCAACGATAGCGGTAGGTACGAGGAGTGAGTCCAGCATCAGGAGTTCCTAAAGGGGCGGGTCGACACGGCTATGACACGTACAACCTTCCCGCCCCGGGTAAGGTGTGCGTGTCATAGGTCTTGTCAAACCCAGCGACCATCTGCGTGGACGCTTGGGCCGCATACGCCATGGTCTGCTGACCAAGTATGTTGACGTATGCCGGGCGAGCATGGCGCTCGCGGGAGACTACTCCCCTAGGACGGAGCGGATTCTGCCTAGGCAAATCCGATTGGGCAAGTGCTGTTTCTTAAAAATGCTTCAGCCGCGCTTGGCTCGGTAGATGCGAAAGCCTTGGCCTTCGGCCTTGATCGCACACACGCCCAGATGCTCTTCGATCAACGGCTGGTACTTGAGGAAACTGTTCGCCACCAACCGAAGTTCGCCGCCATTTTTCAGATGTTTGGCTGCTTTTCGTAGCAGGTTTTCCGTGGCGTGGTAATCGGTGTGCACGCCGACATGGAACGGTGGATTGCTCAGGATCGCGCTCAAGCCCATGGGAGCGGCGTCGATGCCGTCACCGGTCAGCACCTCGGCTTCCAGGCCATTGGCGGCCAGGGTCAGGCGACTGCTGGCGGCGGCGAACGCGTCCACGTCCAACAGGGTGACGGTGTTGTGTGGATAGCGACGCTTGACCGCCGCCCCCAGCACCCCGGCACCGCAACCGAAGTCGAGCAAATGCCCGCTGGGCAGTTTATCCAGGTGCTCCAACAGCAGCGCACTGCCGCGATCCAGGCGACCGTGGCTGAACACCCCCGGCAGGCTGATGACCTTCAACGGGCCTTCGGCCAGGGGCAGCTCGTAGGTCTGGGCCAGGCTTTCCAGAGGCTTGGCCTCAGGCGCGTTGGCGACCGTGACTTGCCACAGTTGGCAGTGCCGGGCGCTGTCGAGCTTGCGTGGCTTGCCGAACGGGTTGAGCTGCTTGGACGCACCTTCGATGCCGCTGCGTTTTTCCCCCACCAGGTACACCTCGCGCCCGGCCAGGCGCGCGGCCACGGCATTGAGGAGGTAGTCGGTGAGGTCCTTGGCCTTGGGCAGGAACACCACGGCGGTGTCGAACCCCAGCTCGGGGACGTTCACGCCAAAGTGGCTGCGCCCGGGAAAACGCGCGTCCAGCGCCGCCTGATCGCCGGCATGCCAGCACCAGCCATGGGCCTCGGGCAAGCGGCCGAGCAGGTCGTCGGCGGGCAGGCCGGCCAACAACACCGAGCCCTGGAATAACTCGGCCTGACGAAGCAGTACTTCACTGCGCGGATCCATGGTCTGCTCCTTGAAAAAAAAGTGCGGCAGTTTATCAACTGACGACACGCCGCGCTGTACCGCTGAAAAAGCCCTGGGCGTTTTCGCTCATTTGACCGACGATCCGTTGCCGCGCCTCGCGACTGCCCCAGGCGTTGTGCGGTGTGACGATCAACCGTGGGATATCGCTGGACAGCAGCGGGTTGCCTTGGACCGGCGGCTCTACGCTGAGCACGTCGGTGGCGGCGCCGCCCAAGTGACCGCTGCGCAGCGCCTCGGCCAAGGCCTGTTCGTCGATCAGACCACCGCGGGCGGTATTGACCACGAACGCACCCGGCTTGAGCAGCGCCAGCTCGCGGGCGCCGATGAAGTTCCGGGTGTGTTCGTTGAGCGGGCAGTGCAGGGTCAGGGCATCGATTTGCGGCAATAATTGCTCCAATGGCAAACGGTCGGGGCGAGGCGGGCGCCCGGGGATCTGCCCCAGCAACACACGCATGCCAAAGGCTTCGGCCAGCCGCCCGACGGCGCTGCCCAGTTCGCCATGGCCCAGCAGACCCAGGGTCTTGCCTTCCAGTTCGACAATCGGATAGTCCAGCAGACAGAACTGCGAAGCCTGCTGCCAGCGACCTTCGCCCACCGCTTTTTGATAATCGGCCAGGCGCGTCGCCAGGTTCAGCAACAGCATGATCGTATGCTGGGCCACCGACGGTGTGCCGTAGCCCTGGCAATTGCATACCGTGATGCCGTGGCGGCGGGCGGCTTCCAAGTCGACGTTATTGGTGCCAGTGGCACTGATCAGGATCAGCTTCAGTTCGGGGCTGGCCGCCATGGCCTGGGCATCGATCACGATCTTGTTGGTGATCGCCACGGTGGCGCCCTTGAGCCGCTCGATGACCTGATCCGGCGTGGTCCGGGCGAACAGTTGCAGGTCGCTGAAGCAACTGCGCAGCGGGCCCAGGTCCAGGTCGCCGAGGTCCAGGGAAGGGTGGTCGAGGAAAACTGCGCGGGCGGTGTTCGTCATCAGCTGTACCTTTTATGTCAAGAACCGAAGGCGTAATGTGGCGAGCCTATCAGATGCGTTACAGCCATGGCTTGGCCCGAATGTTGGGGCCTATGAAGAACTTTGTGGCGAGGGGATTTATCCCCGTTGGGCTGCGAAGCAGCCCTGAAACCTGAACACTGGGTGTGTCAGACAAGAAGTGTCTGAAGCTTCTTGGGGCTGCTCCGCAGCCCAACGGGGATAAATCCCCTCGCCACAGATTCATTTGCTACACAATGATGTTTGTTTTGAGATTCGAGCTAGCCAAGGAGCGCCACCATGTACCTCACCGAATTCCTCACCGTCGCCCTGATCCACCTGCTCGCCGTTGCCAGCCCCGGGCCGGATTTTGCCGTGGTGGTACGTGAAAGCGTGACCCATGGCCGGCGCGCCGGCACCTGGACGGCGCTGGGCGTCGGCACGGCGATTTTCCTGCATGTGGGCTATTCGTTGCTGGGCATCGGCCTGATCGTGTCGCAATCGATCGTGCTGTTCAACGCGCTGAAGTGGGCCGCCGCCGCGTACCTGCTGTACATCGGCTTCAAGGCACTGCGGGCGCAACCGGCCAAGCCGGCCGAGGAAAACCTGCACAAGGAAGTCGGTGAACGGACCGCCCGTGGCGCGTTCATTTCGGGCTTCGTCACCAATGGCCTGAATCCCAAGGCGACGCTGTTTTTCCTGTCGCTGTTCACTGTGGTGATCAACCCCCATACGCCATTGGCGATCCAGGCCGGTTACGGCGTGTACCTGGCGGTCGCCACGGCCGTCTGGTTCTGCCTGGTGGCGCTGCTGTTCAGCCAGCAACGGGTGCGCGCCGGTTTCGCGCGCATGGGTCACTGGTTCGACCGGACCATGGGCGCGGTGCTCGTCGCCATTGGAGTGAAGCTGGCGTTTACCGAGGCGCACTGACCGTTTCGGTCTTTCCTTTGATCGCACCACGCGAATGTGGGGCGATCAATGCCGTTGGCGGACGTAATCCAGGAAGGCGTCGATGTTGTCATTGCACAGCAGTGGCGACACCGCCTTGACCTCTTCCATCGGCCATTCCCACCAGGCCGACTCAAGCAGGGCCTGACGCACCGGCTCGTCGAAACGCCAGCGAATGAACCGGCACGGATTGCCACCCACCATGGCGTAAGGCTCGACATCGCGTATCACCACCGCGCCGGCCGCGACCACGGCGCCATGGCCGATGGTCACGCCCGACAGGATCATCGCTTCAGCGCAGATCCAGCAGTCGCTGCCAATCACCACGTCGCCTTTGGTCGAGTAGCTACCAGGAATATCCCGGGCTTCGTCGATCATCCGCGGGAATGGAAACGTGCTGACCCAGTCGGTGCGATGCCCACCACCCAACAGTATCTTCACCCCTTCGGCGATCGACGTATAAGAGCCGACCTTGAGGACCGTGTCGTCGCCGAACTCCATCACCTCGGGAATGCCATACGTACCCACCCCAACCTGGTATTTCGGATAGCGCAGGCGGATTTTTTCCGGCGCTCGTTCGAGTTTTTCCAGGCGCTTGAGGTGCTTTCGTACTTTGCGCTCCTTGAATTTCTGCAAGAACTTCATGATTTGGTCCTTGTCATCGGCAATCGCAAGACCAGCCGCCTGAGGCGCTTGAAGCTGGTTTTGTTCCAGTGGCGCCAGGGGATGCTGCGCAACAGTTGCCAGGCTTCTTTGCGGTCTTCGACCACGGCGTACTTCAGTGCTTTGTGCACCAGTACCGTGCGGGCCGACTCGTAGCCTGGGTGGTCCCGATAGGGCTCGATGGCCTGCAGGTCCGTCTTGAGCATCAAGCGGTATTTTCTCGACAGGTTATTGGGGTGGCGCCGATAGCGCGTGACGCAGATCGGTAGTTCATGGATTTCATAACCCTGGTGGGCGATCCGCAGGGTGATCTGGAAATCCTGGACCCTTAGCTGCGGATCATAAAAACCGGCGTCCCGCAGGGCACTCATACGGTACAGGGCCGTGGGCGCGCCGATGACGGCGGCGTTGCGCAGCAGGTCATCGAAGGTATGTACCTGGAGGTGATCGTGCTGTTGCTCCTTGATGGTCCGGCCTTCGCTGTCCATGTAGACGATCAGCGCGCCGACGCAGCCCACCTGCGGATGTTCGTCCAGGTAGTGGGCGCGGACCCGGATCGAATGGGGCAACATCACGTCGTCAAGGTCCGGGGTCGCTACGTACGTGCCCTTGGCATACTTCAGCCCGTGGTTGAGCGCCGCGCTCACGCCCTGGTTCTCCTGGGCGTAGAGCTGGAAATCGTAGGTTTGCTGCAACTGCCGGAGCATGGCGAGGCTGTCGTCGGTGGAGCCGTCGTCGACCACGATGACCTCAATGTTCGGGTAATCCTGGGCAAAGAGGCTGTGGATCGCTTCTTCCAGGTATTTTCCGGCGTTGTAGCAGGGGGCCACGATCGACACAAGCGGCGCGCCCTGAGGCACGGTGGCCTGGGAAGAGGTCGGTTCGGTGTTCATTATTTTCTGTCAAAAAGTGGTGGCATGCTGGGCACCTGCCAGGGCATTTCCCCCACAGGCTTTTGTAACAAGCGTGACACCTATGCTCGCTGTTGGATCCCGTTCTGACAAGGTTTGGTTACGCAATGCTTGCGAAACCCGGGGGGAAGATGGCTCAAGGCTAGTATTTGCGCGCGAATCAAATCATTCCTTTGGCTGATTTGATCCGTGTATAAGCGCTCTAGAGTGCTTGCTTCCAGCCAAGACCGTGCAGTCAGAAAAGGGACTCTTATGTTGCAGACTCGCGTTATTCCTCCAGCCGAAGGCGCCTATCAATACCCGCTGCTGATCAAGCGGCTGCTGATGTCCGGCACGCGTTACGAGAAAACCCGCGAGATCATCTACCGTGACCAGTTGCGCTACAGCTATCCGACGTTGATAGAGCGGGTCGCGCGGCTGGCCAATGTGCTGACCGAAGCCGGGGTCAAGGCCGGTGATACCGTGGCGGTGATGGACTGGGACAGCCATCGCTACCTGGAGTGCATGTTCGCGATCCCGATGATCGGCGCGGTGATCCACACCATCAATGTGCGCCTGTCACCGGAGCAGATCGTCTACACCATGAACCACGCCGAGGACCGCTTCGTGCTGGTCAACAGCGAGTTCGTCGGTTTGTACCAGGCGATTGCCGGGCACCTGACCACGGTGGACAAGACCCTGCTGCTGACCGACCTGCCGGAAAAAACCGCTGACCTGCCGAACCTGGTGGGTGAATACGAGCAACTGCTGGCCGCCGCCGCCCCCACCTACGACTTCCAGGATTTCGACGAAAACTCCGTCGCCACCACGTTCTACACCACCGGCACCACGGGCAACCCCAAGGGCGTGTATTTCACCCATCGGCAACTGGTGCTGCACACCATGGGCGTGGCGACCATCATGGGCTCCATCGACAGCGTGCGGCTGCTGGGCACCAACGACGTGTACATGCCCATTACGCCGATGTTCCATGTCCATGCCTGGGGTCTGCCGTACGTGGCGACCATGCTCGGGCTCAAGCAGGTCTACCCGGGTCGCTACGACCCCGAATTCCTGGTCCAGCTGTGGCGCAAGGAAAAGGTCACCTTTTCCCATTGCGTGCCGACCATCCTGCAGATGGTCCTCAATGCCAAGGGCGCCCAGGACACCGATTTCGGCGGCTGGAAAATCGTCATCGGTGGCAGCGCGCTGAACCGCAGCCTGTACGAAGCGGCCAAGGCCCGGGGCATCCAGCTCACCGCCGCCTATGGCATGTCGGAAACCGGCCCGCTGGTGTCCTGCGCCCACCTCAACGACGAGTTGATGGCCGGCAGCGAGGACGAACGCACCACCTACCGGATCAAGGCCGGCGTGCCGGGGCCATTGGTGGAAGCGGCGATCGTCGACAGCGAGGGCCGCTTCCTGCCGGCCGACGGCGAGACCCAGGGCGAACTGGTGCTGCGCGCGCCGTGGCTCACCGAGGGTTACTTCAACGAGCCGCAGAAGGGCGCCGAGCTCTGGGCCGGCGGCTGGCTGCACACCGGTGACGTCGCCACCCTGGACAACATGGGCTTCATCGACATCCGTGACCGCATCAAGGACGTGATCAAGACCGGTGGCGAATGGATCTCCTCCCTGGACCTGGAGGACCTCATCAGCCGTCACGTGGCGGTACGCGAAGTAGCAGTGGTCGGCATCCCCGATCCGCAGTGGGGCGAGCGGCCGTTTGCCTTGCTGGTGATTCGCGAAGGGCATGAGATCGGGGCTCGTGAGCTCAAGGAACACCTCAAGCCGTTCGTCGAGCTGGGGCACCTGAGCAAGTGGGCGATCCCGAGCCAGATCGCCCTTGTTACTGAAATTCCCAAGACCAGCGTCGGCAAGCTCGACAAGAAGCGCATCCGCGTCGACATCACCGAATGGCAGAGCAACAACAGCACCTTCCTGTCCACGCTTTAGGCCTTTTTGCCGTGCCCGAAAGGGCACGGCAGCCCCACCAAGCAAGCGCTTGCCTTGTCAAACCGCAAATTTCAGCCATCCTTGCCGTGCCGGCATCTGTCGGCCTGGCGAAAGGACTGTTCCAGAGTGGTCGAGGGCTGCAAATCACACTTTAGAGGGATCAAGCCGTACTACCTGCTGGCTATAGTCCGCTCACGGATTCTCAAGAACGGGGCGCACGCACGAAAGGGCGATGCGACCTTGATGGATGTCGGGACGCTGCCGCTCCCAGCCATCGAGGTGTTCTTGAAATGTCCACTGCCATAACAATAATGCACATGGAGTAGCGTCGATGACCTCAGCAACCACGTTCTGGCGCCGGGCAAAACTGCCTCTGGCGGTCAGTCTCGCCTCTTCGCTCGCCGGGCCAGCATTCGGCGTCAGTTTCAACATCGGTGAAATCGAGGGCCAGTTCGACTCGTCCCTGTCGGTCGGCGCGAGCTGGTCCACGGCCAACGCCAACAAGGACCTGATCGGTGTCAACAATGGTGGCAAGGGCCTGTCGCAGACCTCCGACGACGGTCACTTGAACTTCAAGCGAGGGGAAACCTTCTCGAAGATCTTCAAGGGCATCCATGACCTGGAGCTGAAATACGGCGATACCGGCGTGTTCGTGCGCGGCAAGTACTGGTACGACTTCGAACTCAAGGACGAACACCGCCTGTACAAGGACATCAGCGACAGCAACCGCAAGGAAGGCGCCAAGTCCTCCGGCGGGCAGATCCTCGACGCATTCGTCTACCACAACTACGCCATTGCCGATCAGCCGGGTTCGGTCCGCCTGGGCAAGCAAGTGGTCAGCTGGGGTGAAAGTACCTTCATCCAGGGCGGCATCAACTCCATCAACCCGGTCGACGTGTCCGCGTTCCGTCGCCCTGGTGCCGAGATCAAGGAAGGCCTGATCCCGGTCAACATGTTCTACGTCTCCCAGAGCCTGACCGACAACCTGTCGGCCGAGGCGTTCTACCAGATTGAATGGGACCAGACCGTGGTGGATAACTGCGGTACGTTCTTCTCCCAGCCGGATGTGATTGCCGATGGGTGTACCGATAACCTGCGGGTGCTGAACAAGCGTTCAAGCATTCCGTTCCCGGGCATCGTTCTCCCGATATTGGAAGGTCAGGGCGTCGACATCAACGAAGAAGGTGTGCTGGTACGGCGTGGCCCGGACCGTGACGCCCGCGACAGCGGCCAGTGGGGTGCATCGTTGAAGTACATGTTCGAACCGCTGGATACCGAGTTCGGTGCCTACTTCATGAACTACCACAGCCGTGCGCCGATTTTCAGTGCTACCGGTGCTCCTCAGTCGGTTTACAACAGCGCGCCTCTCTTTGGTCAATTGGCACCGCTGATCGTGGCGGGCAACTCCAACTATTTTGTTGAATACCCGGAAGACATTCGACTCTACGGCCTGAGCTTTTCCACCACGCTGCCTACCGGTACGGCGTGGAGCGGTGAGTTGAGCTATCGCCCGAATGCACCGGTGCAATTGAGCACCACCGATATCCTGTTCGCCGGCGTTCGCCCGCTCGGTGGTCCTACGTTGGGCAATGCTTCGCTGCTTACGGGTGTGCCAGGCCAGGATCTGCATGGTTATCGCCGCAAGGAAATCACTCAGTTCCAGACCACCTTCACTCACTTCTTGGATCAGGTCATGGGCGCCAGTCGCCTCACACTGGTAGGTGAAGTCGGCGTTACCCATGTTGGAGGCTTGGAAAGCAAGTCGGACCTTCGCTACGGTCGTGACCCTGTCTTTGGCCCGGGTCAACTGCCCGCCGGAGCCTGTGACAGGCTCAACGGCGCTACCGCCACAGGTGGCGGCCAGACCATCAACGACGTGAACAGCAACTGCAACAACGACGGCTTCACCACCTCCACGTCCTGGGGCTACCGCGCTCGCGCCATCTGGGAATACCCGGACGTCTTCGCCGGTGTGAACCTCAAGCCCAACGTGGCCTGGTCCCATGACGTCAAGGGTTACTCGCCAGGCCCTGGCGGCAACTTCGAAGAAGGCCGCAAAGCCGTCAGCCTCGGGCTGGATGCCGAGTACCAGAACACCTACAACGCCAGCCTGGCCTACACCAACTTCTTTGGTGGCGACTTCAGTACCGTGGACGATCGTGACTTCCTGGCGCTCAGCGTCGGCGTGACCTTCTAAGCACCGAATTTCAGGACGACACACTATGAAAATAACAAAGAATCTGTTGCAGGTCGGTGTTCTGGGGCTATCCCTGCTGGCCGCCAGCGTCATGGCGGCAGTACCCGCCGCCGAGGCCGACAAACTGGGCAAGAGCCTGACGCCGATGGGCGCCGAGATGGCCGGCAATGCCGACGGCTCGATCTCGGCCTGGAAACCCATGGCCAAGAATGCCGGTGCCGTGGACAGCAAGGGCTTCCTCGCCGATCCATTCCCGACGGAAAAACCGCTGTTCACCATCACGGCGCAGAACGTCGAGCAGTACAAGGCCAAACTCGCCCCGGGCCAGTACGCGATGTTCAAGCGCTACCCGGAAACCTTCAAGATGCCGGTCTACCCGACCCATCGCGGCGCCACCGTGCCGGACGAGGTGTTCGCCTCCATCAAGAAAAACGCGGTCAACACCAAGCTGGTGTCCGGCGGCAACGGCCTGGAAAACTTCGAGACGGCCGTGCCGTTCCCGATTCCCCAGAGTGGCGTGGAAGTCATCTGGAACCACATCACCCGCTATCGTGGCGGCAGCGTGACACGCCTGGTCACCCAGGCCACCCCGCAGCCCAACGGTTCGTACAGCCTGGTGTACTTCCGCGACCAATTCGTGTTCCGCGACAAAATGAAGGATTTCGATCCGGCCAACCCTGGCAACATCCTGTTCTACTTCAAGCAGCAAGTGACCGCGCCGGCACGCCTGGCCGGTGGCGTGCTGCTGGTGCACGAAACCCTCGACCAAGTGAAGGAGCCGCGTTCGGCGTGGGTCTACAACGCTGGCCAGCGCCGTGTGCGCCGTGCCCCGCAAGTGTCCTATGACGGCCCGGGCACGGCGGCCGACGGCCTGCGTACCTCCGACAACCTGGACATGTACAACGGTGCGCCGGACCGCTACGACTGGAAGCTGGAAGGCAAGAAAGAGCTATACATCGCTGCCAACAGCTACAGGATCGATTCGCCACAACTCAAGTACGCCGACATCATCAAGGCCGGCCACATCAACCAGGACCTGACCCGCTACGAGCTGCGTCGTGTCTGGCATGTGACCGCGACCCTGAAGGAAGGCCAGCGCCACATCTACGCCAAGCGTGACTTCTACATCGACGAAGACACTTGGCAAGCCGCGGTGATCGACCACTACGACGGCCGTGGCCAACTGTGGCGCGTGGCCGAGGCCCATGCCGAGAACTACTACGACAAGCAAGTGCCGTGGTACGCCCTGGAAACCCTCTACGACCTGCAGTCCGGCCGCTACCTGGCACTGGGCATGAAGAACGAAGAGAAATCGGCCTACGACTTCGGCTTCACCGCTACCACTGCCGACTTCACTCCGAACGCATTGCGCCAGGACGGCATCCGCTAAACCGCTGCACCCGAGGCCGCATCCTCGAAACAACGCCCCGACTGGTTCGGGGCGTTTTTTTGCTCGATCAGTCAACACAAAACCTGTGGCGAGGGAGCTTGCTCCCGCTTGAGTGCGAAGCGCTCATCGCTTTTTTGTGGCGGCTTCGCCACCCAGCGGGAGCAAGCTCCCTCGCCACAAGAGCGGTGGCTGCCTGAATTTTTCAAGTCAATCGGCTTGTAGTCTTTTTGTAGCCATTTGTAGCACTCCCTTCAATACGTCCTCGTTTACCGCTAGTCTGCGGACATCTGCAACGCCGCCACCCGCATTTCAACAAGAGCCGGCCATGACTGATTTGTCTTCACTTCCGGATTCTGCCCGCGCAGCCATCGCGGTACAGGACGGGCGCTTCTACCGCCCGCCCTTGCCCGACGGTCACGTTGTGCGGCCGCGGTTGTGCGAGCGTTTGAGCGCAGGGCTCGGCGGGCGGTTGCTGTTGGTCAGTGCCCCGGCGGGGTTCGGTAAAAGCTCCCTGGCGGTGGAGTTCTGCCAGGGTCTGCCGGCCCATTGGCAGAGCCTCTGGCTGGGGCTCAGCGCCCGGGACAACGACCCCGGGCGTTTCCTGGAACGGCTACTCGAAGGGCTCCAGGCGTTTTTCCCGCAACTGGGCGGTCGGGCACTGGGGCTGCTGAAAATGCGCCAGCGCCATCAACCGTTCGCCTTCGAAGAATGGCTCGACGGTCTGCTGGACGAATTGTCCACGCATTTATCGCCCCGCGAACCCTTGCTGTTGGTCCTCGACGACTACCACCTGGCGCAAAGCCAGGTGCTGGATCGCTGCCTACAGTTTTTCCTCAATCACCTGCCCGACGGTCTGCTGGTGCTCGTCACCAGCCGTCAGCGCCCGGACTGGCATTTGGCGCGCCTGCGCCTGTCCCGGCAACTGCTCGAACTCAATGAGCAAGACCTGCGCCTGACTCATGACGAAGCCCTGACCCTGCTCCAGCATCACAGCAGTTCGTTGCGCGGTGAGGCGCTGGAAAACCTCATCCAGCGTAGCGAAGGTTGGGTGGCCGGGCTGCGTTTCTGGCTGCTCGCCGCTTCCGAAGCCGGGACCGAAGGTTTGCTGCCCCAGGCCCTGCACGGTGGTGAAGGGCTGATTCGCGATTACCTGCTCGAAGAGGTTATCGACTGCCTGCCCACCGAGGTCCAGGCGTTTCTCTACGACACGGCCCCCCAGGAACGCTTTTGCAGCGAACTGTGCGACGCGGTGCGCGAGGCCCATGACAGCGCCGAAATCCTGCGTTACCTGGCGGCCCACCAGGTGTTCCTGGTGCCGCTGGACGAGCACGGTCATTGGTACCGTTACCACCACCTGTTTTCCGACCTTCTGCGCAGTCGTCCCAGTGCGCCGGCCATGGTGCCGGCCGCGACCCTGCATCTGCGGGCCTGTCGCTGGTTCAACGCCCAGGGCCTGATCGACGAAGCCGTGGAACAGGCCCTGCGGGCCGGGCACCTGGACGTGGCGGCGAACCTGGTGCAGAACCTCTCGGAGGAGCAACTGCTGGCCGAACAGAACGTCGGCATGTTGCTGCGCTGGAAAATGGACTTGCCCGACAGCCTGCTCATCAGCACCCCGCGGCTGATCGTGCTCTATAGCTGGGCGTTGGGCCTGGCCTGCCAACTGGACGCGGCCGAAGAGCTGGCGGCGCACTTGAGTCGTTTCCTGCCGGCCCCTTCGGCCACCGCGCAAAAATCCATGCTCGCCCAATGGCTGGCCCTGAGTGGGATTGTCGCCCGTGGCCGCGGGGATCGCGAGGCCACCGTGCGTTATTGCAGCGAAGCCCTGGAGAGCCTGCCCCATAAACGCTACGGCCAGCGCCTGATGTGCCTGTCCACGCTGTCGAACCTGGCGATTGCCGACGGCGACCTGTGGCGTGCGCGGAACCTGAACCGTGACTCCCTGGAGCTGGCGCAGCGGGTCGGCAACCCACTGTTCGAGGCCCTGGCCCATTACGATCGTGCCCGGGTCTTGCAAGCGCGGGGAGAGATCCTGCGGGCGCTGGATGAAGTGCACCAGGGCCTGCAACGTTTGCACGCGCTGTCGCCCCAGCGGCTCTATGCGGTGCGGGCGCGGTTGATCATGTACGAAGGTTTCCTGCTGACCTTGCGCATGCAACCCCAGGCCGGCCTTGCGCGGTTGCAGGCGGGCCTCACCGAAGCCCGCGCCTGCCGCGACATCAGCGTGCTGATCGGTCATTGCGTGATTGCGCGCATCGAGGGCTACCGTGGCGAGTTCGCCCGTGCCTTCGCCGAACTGGCTGAGGCCGAGCGCCTGATGCACATCTGGGACGTTCCGCCGATCTACTATCTGGCGATGATCACCCTGGTCAAATGCGAACTCTGGCTGGCCCAGGGGCGCACCGACCTGGCGGACGCCTGGCTGGCCCGTCTGGGCCAGACCTACACGGGCGAGCGGGCTGCCGCGCCACCGGAATTCCACCCGCAACTGCCCTTGCATGTGGAACTGCAGCAGGCGGTGCTGGAGTCCATCCGGGGTCAACCGATGCTCGCCCAAGGACGGCTCGATGCCTTGCTTGAACACGGTCAACAAACCGGCCGGCAGATGCTCAGCGTGATGGCCCTCAACCAGAAAGTCGCCTTGCTGCTGAGTATCGGGCGCGAACCCGAAGCCCGACGGACCCTGGCCCAGGCTTTCGAAGCCGCCAGCGGCGGCGTGTTGCAACCTTTCGAATGGTTGTTCGGCGAGCACCGTGAATGGTTGCGCGAACAACTGCTGCACGCACCACCCAGTTCCTTGCGCGATCATCTGCTCGAACGCCTTCCCTCGACGGCGGCCCAGCCTGCCGACCCGACGGCGCCCGTGGAAACCCTCAGCAGTCGCGAGCGGGCGGTGTTGCAACTGATTGCCCAAGGTTGCTCGAACCAGGAGATCAGCGAGCAATTGTTCATCTCGCTGCACACCGTCAAGACTCACGCCAGCCACATCAACAGCAAGCTCGGCGTGGAGCGCCGCACCCAAGCGGTGGCGCGGGCGAAGGCGTTGGGGTTGTTGAGCTGACGGGGCCGGTGAGAACCCTGTGGCGAGGGAGCTTGCTCCCGCTGGGCTGCGAAGCAGCCCCAACTGATAATCTGACACACCGCGGTGCCAAGTTTAGGGTCGCTTCGCAACCCAGCGGGAGCAAGCTCCCTCGCCACAAAGGCTTTGATAAGGATCCCCCGATGTTGCCTCTGTACAAAACCATCCCATCCCCCGTCGGCCAACTGATCCTCGTCGCCCGGGAGACAAGACTGGCGGCCATCCTGTGGGAAAACGAGCGGCTCAATCGGGTGCGCCTCGGGCCGTTGGAGGAGGACATTCAGCATCCGGTCCTCAAGGAAACCGAGCGTCAGTTGCTCGAATACTTCGCCGGCCAGCGCCGTCGTTTCGAGCTGGAGCTGGACTTCGCGGGCACTGATTTCCAGATCCGGGTCTGGCAGGCCCTGTTGTCCATCCCCTTCGGAGAAACCCGCAGCTACCGCGACATCGCCATCCAGATCGGCCAACCGACGGCGGTTCGGGCCGTCGGCGCCGCCAATGGCCGCAACCCCATCTCGATCATCGCCCCTTGCCACCGGGTCATCGGCAGCTCCGGCAGCCTCACCGGCTTTGCTGGCGGCCTGGCGGCCAAACAGTTCCTCCTGAGGCTGGAAGGCCAGCAGTCCCTGCAATTGGCGTTCTGAGTTTTGGACACTCCCCCAATCCCCTGTGGGAGCGAGCCTGCTCGCGATAGCGGTGGGTCAGTTACTGATGATGTCGACTGTGCCGCCGTCATCGCGAGCAGGCTCGCTCCCACAGTTGTCCGAGTGTTCTTCAGGGTTGCGGTGGTTTCGGTGGCAACATTCGCGTCGGTGGCTGGCCGTTGGCATTGTGCTGGTAGATTTGCGCGGGCTGGCCCTGGTCATTGAAAAACACTTGGCCAATACCGGCGCTGTTCCACAACCGTTCGCCCGCTTCGGCGTGTTCCGGGGTGTGGGGGACGATGCGCATGCTCCGGCGCTTGGTGAACCAGTTCAGGGGCGAACGCGGCGAGTAGAGCCAGCGGTTCAGGCGATCGAACCATTCCAGCAGCACGGGCGGGAATTCATTCTTGATGCCGCTGCTGGTGATCTGCCAGATACGCGGACCGCCCTTGCGGTGTGGGATCAACACTTCGTAGACAAAGGAATAATGCACGTCCCCTGACAGCACCACGTAATTACCGGGGGTACGCGAATGGCGGAAAATGTTCAGGATCACCTGGGCCGCGCCGCGATGGGCCATCCAGTTTTCCGCATCCACCAACAGCGGATAACCGCACCAACTGAACGCCCGCTGCACGGTTTCGATCAGCTTCACGCCGAAGATCGGTGCCGGTGAGACGATGATCGCTGACGGATGGTCCAACAACTCCTGCTGCAACTCGCTCAAGGCCTCCCAATCCAACAGGCCGGAAGGCTGCTTGAGGTTGTTCTCGCTGCGCCAGCGGCGGGTACGAGTGTCGAGCACCACCAGGGCCGGGGTGCTTGGCAACACGTAATGCCAGCGCTGGAACCCCAGCAGGGTGTCGATCAGTTTGTCCTGGGGTTCGCTGTCGAGGTAGCGGTCCCGGGCGGTGTTGCTCAGGGCCAGGGTTTGCGGGAGCACGTCCGCAAAGGCATCGGGGTTGTTGCCCCAGCCCTGGCAGAGCATGTAGGCGATCAAGGCGTTGCCGATGATGCGTTTGGAGAATGGATGACCGTAGGCCGTTTCCTCCCACTGTGCGGACAGGTTCCAGTCATCGGTAATGTCATGGTCATCGAAAATCATCAGGCACGACAAGTGCGCAAACACCCGCGCCACGCCGCCCAGCCCGGTCTTGAACGCATCGATGCGTCGCTGTTCCAGGTCGTAGCGCTGGCGCCGTTCGACGGTCAGTTCGGGCGGCTGCACGGCGATCAGTGTCCAGGGCACCGGCGACCACACCAGCAGGTACATTGCCATGACTTCGGCGAAGGTCACCAGGTGATTGTCGGCGCTGCTGCTGGTGAAAATCGGCTTGCGTGCCCCACCGAAAAATCGCTCGCGCAGGGTTTCGTTGCTTTCCAGTGCCGGTAACAGATCGGCGCGATGGTAATAACTGGCCGGGTGTCGATAGAGCTTGGCGCTGTCTTGCACCACGGCACCCTCAAGGCATTCCTCGAACAGCCCCAAGCGCTCGATCAGCCCATGGATCGCCCGCAGCATGGGTCCGGCGACGTCGTCGGCATAGACTTGGTCGCCGCTCATCATCAGCAGGGCCGGGCGTTGTGCCGGGGCTTGCGCCAACAGCCGGTCGACGCAAAGCAGGCCGTCGTTGGCCGGGTAGTGGGGTTTGCGGCAGGAGCCGTGGACCAATTGCTCGATGCGCGAGTGCAACATGAAGTTCGGGCATTGTGCGCCGTCATACAACAGATGTGGTGCCCACTCGGCGATGGGGGTGCCGTCCACCAGCAGGTCGTAGTCAATCGCCACGTCCTGGGGCAGGGGAGTGTCGAGCATCACATCGATCAAGTGCACAAACGCCCGCTGCCCCACCGGCACCACGGTGCAGCGCGACGCATCCAGTGCCAGGTCGCCGACACCGTCAATGCGTAGCGTCAACGCCAACGCTTGCGTCCCCACCAGCCACATCACCAGGCGCGCAGGCTCCAGCCGCCGTAACAGCGGGCCGACCAGGACGGGGGGCAGAGGGATGGTGTCGGGAGTGGACGGCAGCATTCGCGGGAAAAAGCTCTGTTCAGGGCGAGGCGGGGATCATAGCGCAATGTGCCGGGTTGCTGGGGACGGTAGGTTCAACGTGCGATGATCCCGCTTCTGTGGCGAGGGGATTTATCCCCGCTGGGCTGCGAAGCAGCCCCCCGGCAATTATGCAGGTACATCGCAGTGTCAGATTTTAGGGGCGCTGCGCACCCCAACGGGGATAAATCCCCTCGCCACAGGGGGCATCAAGTATCCCCGGCCTTGGTACATCACTGGGCCTTGTTGGAAGCCTCGGCCGCCTTGATCAAGTCCGGCCCGATCTGATTTTCGAACTTGGCCCACACCGGTTTCATCTTGTCGCGCCAGGCATTACGCTCCTGCGGCGTGAGGGCAATGATCTCGGTGGTCTTGGCGTCTAGCACATGCTGCTTGTCCTGCTGGTTGAATCGTTCCGCTTCCTTGTTGGCATAGGCGGTGGATTCGACCACGATCTTGTCCAGTTCGCTGCGGATATCCGGCGGCAGGCCGTTCCAGAAGTCCGACGTGGTGATGAGCATGTAATCGAGGACGCCGTGGTTGGACTCGGTGACGTATTTCTGTACTTCATTGAGCTTCTGGTTGTAGAAGTTCGAATAGGTGTTTTCCGTGCCGTTGACCAAACCGGTGCGCAAACCCTGGTACACCACCGAAAAAATCATCGGTTTGGCGTTGGCTTCCACCGCTTTGAACTGCTCCTCCAGCACCGCGGAGGTCTGTATCCGGAACGTCAGGCCGCGGGCATCCTCGGGCTGGCGCAGGGGCTTGTTGGCCGATAGCTGCTTCATGCCGTTATGCCAATAGGCCAGGCCGGTAATGTTCTTGCTTTCCATGGACTTGAGCAACTTCTGGCCTTCGGGGCTCTGTTGAAAACGGTCCACAGCGTTGATGTCGTCAAACAGGAACGGCAAGTCGAACAATTGCACGGTCTTGGTGTACTGATCGAACTTGGCCAGCGACCGCGCAATGATCTGCACCTCTCCAAGGAGCAAGGCTTCCAACTCCTTGTCATCGCCATACAGCGTGGAGTTGGGATACACCTCGACCTTCACCTTGCCCGGCAGTCGTTCGTCCACCAGCTTCTTGAACATCAACGCGCCCTGGCCCTTGGGCGTTTGTTCGGCCACCACGTGGGAGAATTTGATGACGATCGGCTCAGCGGCCATGAGCGTGCCCCACGCCCCGAAAGCCAGAGTGCAGGCGAGTGCTTTCCACACAGGTTTGAGCATTGCGAAATTCCCTTTGCATTTGTATTTATCGTACGGGCCTCTTCGAAGCCCGGCGTACAGCAAACAGCAACAAGTCTAGGGGAAAAATCACCCGACGAACGATTCACAGATCCAGTGCCCGCTGCCGCCCTCTGTGGGAGCGAGCTTGCTCGCGATGACGGCTGCACATCCAACATCACCGACCCAGACAGACCGCTATCGCGAGCCGGCTCGCTCCCACAGGTTTCCCGTCTTCCAGTCGTCGCGGCCCTCCCGCGAAGAGTCGTATCATTTTTGCTTTGTGGTATGACGACATTCTAGATTCACTTCAAGAAAAATAACCTCATTTGCGTGAGGAATCGCTGTTGTCCGTAATTTTTATTGAGTTTGTGTGTTGACAGTCTACGTGAAACGTCAGAATAATCCGTCACGTTGTATGACGACATACAAATAAACAATAACAACAGGGTGCTCCCTCTATGAGAATCACAGGCGTTCACGTCGAAGTCTTTTCCACCCCTTCGCGCCGCGCCCAGGACAGCGCCGGTCACGCCCATCCGGGCGATGAGGTCATGATCAAGATGGCCTTGCTGCGAATCGGTTGTGACGATGGCTCCGAGGGTTATGCCTTTGGTCCGCCGGAGTTGATTCGTCCGCACATCATCGAATCCTTCGTGCGCAAAGTGCTGGTCGGTCGCGACCCGATGGACCGCGAAAGCATCTGGCAAGACCTGGCGCACTGGCAGCGCGGCAGTGCCGGGCAGTTCACCGACCGGGCGCTGGCGCTGGTGGAGCAGGCGTTGTGGGACTTGGCCGGGCGTAAGCTCAAGTTGCCGGTGCACAAGTTGATTGGCGGCTATCGCGACAAGGTCCCGGCATACGGCTCGACGATGTGCGGCGACGATTTGCCGGGTGGATTGTCGACGCCGGACGAGTACGGCCAGTTCGCCGAGAAACTGGTCCAGCGCGGCTACAAGGCCATCAAGTTGCACACTTGGATGCCGCCGATTTCCTTCGCGCCGAATCCACAAATGGACATCCAGGCCTGCGCCGCCGTGCGTGAGGCGGTCGGTCCCAGCATCGCGTTGATGCTCGACGGTTACCACTGGTACAGCCGCATGGATGCGCTGACCATCGGCAAGGCGCTACAGGAACTGAATTTCGCCTGGTTTGAAGAACCGATGATGGAAGACTCGGCAGAGTCCTATGCGTGGTTGGCGGCCAACCTGGACATCCCGGTGCTGGGCCCGGAAAGTATCGCCGGCAAGTTCCACAGCCGCGCCAGTTGGGTGACCCAGAAGTCCTGTGACATCCTGCGCGCCGGCGTGGCCGGGGTCGGGGGGATCGGGCCGTGCCTGAAGGTGGCGCACCTGGCAGAGTCGTTCGGCATGGATTGCGAAGTCCACGGCAATGGCGCGGCGAACCTGGCGGTAGTTGGCGCCATCAGCAACTGTCGTTGGTACGAGCGTGGCCTGCTGCACCCGTTCCTCGACTACGAAGAAGTCCCGGCGCACCTCAACAGCATCGTCGACCCCATGGACGCCGACGGTTTTGTGCACCTGTCCGATCGGCCCGGGTTGGGCGAGGACATCAACTTCGCGTATATCGAAGCCAACACCCTGTCGCGACATTGATCCTGTTCCACGCCTGAGGCTGATGGCTGCCCGGGCAACAAAGTCTTTATAAATATAAGAAAGGACTGAACCATGAAACTCTGGCCCAAGCGCCTGACCAGGCTGCTGTGTGTCACCGTGGCCCTGTGCGCCGTGCAGGTGCCCGTCAGCCTGGCCCAAGGCGAAACGCCCCCCGACCAATTGGTGGTGGGCATGAGCATGATCAACCTGCTGTCCCTGGACCCTGCCGCGGCGACGGGGCTGGAGGTCGCCGAAGTCAACGCCAATGTCTATGACATGCTCCTGGAGCAGGACGCGGCGCAGCCGGACACGCTGATCCCCGCCCTGGCGAAAACCTGGGACGTCAGCCCCGACCGCATGCGGCTGACCTTCCAATTGCGCGATGACGTGCGTTTTCACTCCGGCGCAGCGCTCACCGCCCATGACGTCGCCTGGTCATTGCAGCGCGTAGTCACCCTCAACCGCGCCCTGGCTTCCACCTGGAAAGCCTACGGTTTCACCGCCGACAACGTCGTCAAACTGATGCGCGCCGAAGGGCCGCACACCTTTGTCATGGAGTTGCCGCGCAGCACCGACCCGATGCTGGTACTCAACACCCTGGCGACCTCGCCCAGTGCCTTCATCATCGATCGCAGTGTCGCCTTGCAGCATCAGGTCGGCGACGACCAAGGCGCGGCGTGGCTGGCGACCCACACGGCTGGCTCCGGCGCGTTCAAGCTCGACATCTGGCGCGCCAACGATGTGATCCTGATGAGTCGCAATGAGGACTATTGGCGTGGTCCTGCGAAATTGCGTCGGGTGATCATGCGCAACATGACCGAGTCCCAGGCCCTGCGCCTGATGGTCGAGCGCGGTGACCTGGACGTCGCCCGGGGCATGGCCGCCACCGACATCAAGGCGTTGGGCAAGGTCGATGAAGTGCGCATCCAGAGCATCGCCCGCGGCACGCTGTACTACGTGGCGATGAGCATGCAGCAGCCGGTGTTCCAGGACATCCGCGTGCGCCAGGCCATCCGCCTGCTGATCGATTACCAAGGCATCAATGACGTGGTGATGCCGCACTACGGCGTGATCAATCAGCGACCGTTGCAACTGGGGTTGCCGGCGCGTCTGGACGATCCGGGTTATCGCCTGGACGTGGCCGAGGCCAAGCGCCTGCTGGCAGAGGCGGGGCATGCCGAAGGCTTCAAGGTGAGCATTCGCTCGCTGACCGATCCGCCGTTTATCAACATCGCCACCAGCCTGCAAGCGACACTGGCCCAGGCCGGTATCCAGGCGACGATCATCACCGGCACCGGCAACCAGATCTATGGGGCGATGCGCGACCGCCAGTTCGACATCCTCGTCGGTCGTGGCGGCGGTGGGGCGGAGCGTCATCCGCATTCGAGCCTGCGGGCCCTGGTCTACAACCCGGACAACCGCACCGAAGCCAAGCTGAGCAACTTCCAGGGCTGGCGCACCTCGTTCTTCAATCCGCAGCTCAATCAACTGATCGAGCAGGCCGAGCGCGAGCGTGACCCTGAGCGCCAGCGCGAAATCTACGCGCAGATCCAGACCCTCTACGACCAACAGGCCGGGGCGATCATGCCGGTCTCACAGATGGTGGACGAAGTGGTGATCCATGCGGATGTGCGCAACTACATTGGCCACACCGCCGCCACCACACGTCTTCGGGACGTTTACAAGCAGCGCTGAAATCGACGGCCACAGGGCCAAGGCAGGAATGAACATGTCGACTGCATCCTTTTCAATCTGGAGCACCCGGGCCGCTTCGGCGACCCGGCGCGGCGGCTCGGTGGCGGTGACGCTGCTGGGGTTGCTGCTGCTGACCTTTTTCATCGGGCGAGTGATGCCGCTGGACCCGGTGCTGGCCATCGTCGGCCCGGACGCCGACGCCTCGGCCTATGCCCAGGTGTACCAGGAACTGGGCCTGGATAAACCGTTGTGGACCCAGTTCGCGATCTATTTAGGCGACCTGCTGCACGGTGACTTCGGCATGGCCTTGCTGACCGGCAACCCGGTCATCACCGACATTGCCCGAGTCTTCCCGGCCACCTTGGAACTGGCCACCCTGGCGATTCTGTTCGGTGTGCTGGCGGGCCTGCCGCTGGGTGTCTACGCCGCGACCCACCAAGGCCGCACCGGGGACCATATCGCGCGACTGATCACGCTGTTCGGTTATTCCACGCCGATTTTCTGGATCGGCATGATGGCTTTCCTGGTGTTCTACGCCTGGTTGGGTTGGGCCGGTGGCGTCGGGCGCATTGGCCTGGCCTATGACGGGCTGATCCCGAAACACACCGGGCTGTTGTTGATCGACACCGCCTGGTCCGGCGACTGGGAGGCCTTTCGTAGTGCGTTACGGCACATCCTGCTGCCAGCGGTGATCCTCAGTTTCAACTCGGTGGCCTACATCAGCCGCATGACCCGCAGCTTCATGCTCGAGCAACTGTCCCAGGAGTACATCATCACCGCCCGGGTCAAGGGTTTGTCCCAGCGGCGCATTGTCTGGGGTCACGCCTTCGGCAACATCCGCGTGCAGCTGTTGACCATCGTCGCGCTGGCCTACGGCGGTCTGCTGGAGGGCGCGGTGTTGATCGAAACCGTGTTTGCCTGGCCGGGCTTCGGCCAGTACCTGACCAGCAGTTTGCTGCTCGGTGACATGAACGCGGTGATGGCTTGCGTGCTGCTGATCGGCCTCATCTTCGTGACGCTGAACCTGATCAGCGACGCGCTGTACAAGATCTTCGACCCGAGGACTCGCTAATGAACCTGCCCCTGGCTTCCAGCGCACCCGGCGCCGCCGCGCT
Source organism: Pseudomonas sp. St290 (assembly GCF_018325805.1). Classification (NCBI taxonomy): domain Bacteria; kingdom Pseudomonadati; phylum Pseudomonadota; class Gammaproteobacteria; order Pseudomonadales; family Pseudomonadaceae; genus Pseudomonas; species Pseudomonas sp. St290. The sequence continues at coordinate 1,151,452 of NZ_AP014703.1, forward strand.
GCCCGCTTCCAGTACCGCAGCGATGGCCGCCAGCACCCTGCGTCTGCTGCGTTTTTTGCTGCGCAACCCGATGACCTTCGCTGGCCTGGTCGTGGTCTCGACCCTGATGCTGGTCGCGGCTTTCGCGCCCTGGATCGCCGGCCACGATCCGCTGTTGCAGAACCTCGCCGGCGCGTTGCAGGCACCGAGCAGCGCGCACTGGTTCGGCACTGACGAATACGGTCGCGATGTCTTCGCCCGGCTGGTGTATGGCTCGCGCATCACGCTGTACATCGTCTTGCTGGTGACGGTGATCGTCGGCCCCATCGGCCTGTTGGTCGGCACAGTGTCCGGCTACTTCGGCGGTTGGGTCGACAGCCTGTTCATGCGCATCACCGACATCTTCATCTCGTTCCCCAGCCTGGTCCTGGCGTTGGCCTTCATCGCCGCCCTCGGCCCAGGCCTGGAGCATGCGGTGATCGCCATCGCGCTGACGGCCTGGCCGCCGATTGCCCGGCTCGCCCGTGCCGAAACCCTGCCGCTGCGCAACGCTGACTTCGTCGTCGCGGTACAGCTACAGGGCGCATCGAGTACCCGGGTCATCCTGCGTCACATCATCCCGATGTGCCTGTCGTCGGTGATCATCCGCCTGACCATGAACATGGCGAGCATCATCCTCACCGCCGCCGCCCTGGGTTTTCTCGGCCTCGGCGCCCAGGCACCGTTGCCGGAGTGGGGCGCGATGATTTCCACCGGGCGGCGCTACATGCTCGAAAGCTGGTGGCTGGTGGCGGCGCCCGGTGCGGCGATCATGCTGGTCAGCCTGGCCTTCAACCTGTTGGGCGACGGCTTGCGCGACGTCCTCGACCCCCGCAGCCAATCCTGAGGAGCAGCCCCATGACTGAGATAAAACTTGCGGTACAGGATTTGTGCGTGGAATTCCGCAACGCCGGCAAAACCTCCCTGGCCGTGCGTGACGTGTCGTTCACCCTGGGCCGGGAGAAACTCGCCATCGTCGGCGAATCCGGCTCGGGCAAATCCACCGTCGGCCGCAGCCTTTTGCGTCTGCATCCACCGACGGCGCGGGTCACCGCCAAGACATTGCGCTTCGCCGATATCGACCTGTTGGCCGCCAGCGAAAAGCAGATCCAGGCGATTCGCGGTGCGCGCATGTCAATGATCATGCAAGACCCCAAGTACTCGCTGAACCCGGTGGTGCGGGTCGGCGAACAAATCGCCGAGGCCTATCTGGCCCATCACAAAGTGCCCCATCGCGAGGCCCGCGAACGCGCCCTGGACATGCTCGCCAAGGTGCACATTCGCGACCCCCGGCGGGTCTATGACCTGTACCCCCATGAAGTCTCGGGCGGCATGGGCCAGCGGATCATGATCGCCATGATGGTGATCACCGATCCCCAGGTGATCATCGCCGACGAACCCACCTCGGCCCTGGACGTGTCGGTGCGCCGGCAGGTGCTCAACGTGCTGGAAGAGTTGGTCAGCGAGCGGGACCTGGGGCTGATTTTCATCAGTCACGATTTGAATCTGGTGCGGCATTTCTGTGACCGCGTGCTGGTGATGTACGCCGGTCGCGTGGTCGAGTCCATTGCCGCCGCCAACCTGGACCAAGCCGTCCATCCCTACACCCAAGGTCTGTTGGCCGCATTGCCGAGCCTGGACCATCCGCGCGCCACGCTGCCGGTGCTGCAGCGCGACCCACTCTGGTTGAACGTTTGAGGAGCCTGTCATGAGCATGATTGAAATCACCGGCCTGAACCTCAGTTTTGGCACGGGCGCGGCACTGAACGCGGTATTGCACGACGTTGATTTGAGCGTGGCCGAAGGCGAGGCATTTGGTCTGGTGGGGGAGTCCGGTTCGGGCAAGACCACCGTGCTGCGTTGCCTGGCCGGGCAGTACCAGCACTGGAGCGGGCAACTGCGGGTCGCCGGCCAAGCGGTGACTCGCAATTTGCCACTGAACCACTACCGCACCGTGCAGATGGTGTTCCAGGACCCGTATGCCTCGTTGCACCCGCGCTACACCGTCGATGCCGCGCTGCAAGAACCGCTGCGCATCCATGGCATCGATGGGCGTGCACAGAAAGTCAGCGAGATTCTGCGCAAGGTCGGTTTGAACGACAGTTTCCGCTTCCGCTACCCGCACCAGTTGTCCGGTGGCCAGCGCCAACGGGTGGCGATAGCCCGGGCGCTGATCCTGCGTCCCCGGGTGCTGTTGCTGGACGAACCGACTTCGGCGCTGGACGTCTCGGTGCAGGCGGAAATCCTCAACCTGCTGGCCGACTTGCGCCGCCAGGAAGGGCTGACCTACCTCATGGTCACCCATGACCTGGCAGTGGTGGCGCATTTGTGTGATCGGCTGGCGGTGATGCAGCAGGGCAGGGTGGTGGAGACGCTCGACAGTCAGCTCCTGGCGAGCGATGGCGCCGCCCATGCGTACACCCGTTTGCTGGTGCAAGCCAGTCGCGACATACAGCGAATACCTATCGCTGTCTGAAGTAAGGCGTTCGTTGCACTTGTTTTAACCCGCAGAAGACGTTGAACCGCAGGTTTCACTGCTGCGCACGCGCTCGCCTGTGATTTGGCGTTCAACCCAACTAATCATTCAACTAACAAGAATAAAAAACATGAAAAAGACACTCGTCGTGCTGTCCCTCGTTTCCTTGTTCACTTCAGTGGTTGCCGTGGCCGATACCGGTTACATCAACGTACGCCACCAGTATGCGGAACAAACCCGCATGCACGCCGACCGCGCCAAGTTCGGCATGCGGCTGGACAACGGCGTGGGGCTCGAAGGTGAACTCAAGTACAAGACCGCCGGTGATCGTGAAGACGTCGCCTTCGACAACACCGTCGGCAGCGGCCATGAATTCACCGTCAATTACCAGCACAAGCTCAATGACCGCTGGACGCTGACGCCCTCGTTCGCCATGGAAAGCGACGAGGAATCCACCACCTACAAGATGGGCATGCGCCTGGGCTACAAGATCACCAAGGAACTGAGCATTGCCGGACGCTACCGTTACGATTCATCCAAGCTCGACCGCGACAAGGTTGACCATGACGTACCGGACAACGGCCAGGACGACCAGAAGATCCATCGCTACGACGTGTACATCAACTATGCCAACCAGGGGCCGTGGGCGTATGAATATCAACTGACGTACTTCGATGCCAACTACATCCGTTATAACGGCGGCACTGACGACTATGAACAGAATGCCGTGGTCAAGTACAAGTGGGATAAGCGCTGGGCGCCGTTTTTCGAAGTGGGCGATATCAAGGTCAACTCGGTCGACAGTGATCGGCAGTTGCGGCTGCGAGTCGGCATTCAATACAACTTCTTCTAAGTAGTTGAAGCACTGAGATCAACTTGTGGGAGCGAGCTTGCTCGCGATAGCGTCGGATCAGCTGGCATCCATGTTGACTGACCCACTGCCATCGCGAGCAGGCTCGCTCCCACAGGATCAGTGAGCATTTATTCGTTGTAAAAAGCCTGGCGTTGCTGGGTTTCACACAGGCGCATGCGGCTATTGCTCAAATGCAGGTACATGGCCGCCCGCGCCGCATCGACATTGCCACTGGCGATGGCGTCGAAGATCTGCTGGTGTTCGGCGTTGATCCCTTGCAGGTAAGCGCTGCGATCACTTTGCCCGGAGTAGGCGGAGTTCATGCGCGTACGCGGGATCAGCTTGGTGCCCAGGTGCTTCATGATGTCGATCAGGTAGTAATTGCCGGCGGCCTTGGCGATTTTCAGGTGGAACTGGAAATCGGCATTGATGGTGGTACCGGACTTCTCCGGCCCTTGCAGCAGCGCCTCCAGCGCCTGGGCCAGTTCGGCCAGGGCTTCAGGCGTCGCGCGCTCGGCGGCCATGCCAGCGGCCTGCACTTCCAGGCTCAGGCGAAACTCCAGCAGGTTGAGCACATCCGACAACGTGGCAATGGTCGCCGGCCCCAGGGTGAAGCCCTCCGGTGCCGGCATGTCCAGGACAAAGGTGCCGACGCCATGCCGCGTCTCCACCAGCCCCGCTGCCTGCAAGCGCGACAGCGCTTCGCGGACCACCGAACGACTGACGCCTTCGGCCTCCATGATGTGCACTTCGGTGGGGAGCTTTTCGCCGCGCTTGAGAACACCTTCACGCATGCGCTGGGCAAAGCGGTCGACCAGTGTTTCGGCGAGGCGGCGCGGCTTGTTCAGTGGAGATAACGCTTGATCCGTCATCGGCGTGCTCTAGTGTGATCAGCGGGCATTATAGTGAGTTTTAGCGCAAGGTCGCGGCTATAATGCCGCGATCGTCTGGCTTTAATGGATAGGTGCAATGGACCGTGTCACACCCGATCGACGCCTGAGCATGACTCAGCAATTGGTGGTCGACCTGACGCAGCAGATACTGGCCGGCGAGCTGCCCGCGGGCAGCAAGCTGCCGACCGAGCAGGTGATCATCAAGGAGCGCGGCGTCAGTCGGACAGTGGTGCGCGAAGCCATGTCGCGGCTGCAGGCCGAAGGCCTGGTCGAAACCCGTCACGGCATCGGCACCTTCGTGGTCGACACCGCCCGCCCCGGGGACTTCCAGGGCAGCAAACACGTCAAGGGCGGCGCCTACGACGCACTGGCCGTGATCGAACTGCGCCTGAGTCTGGAAGTGGAAGCGGCGGGCATTGCCGCACAACGTTCCACGCCGGAACAGCTGCAGGCGATGCGCGAAGCGCTGGATGCGGCGAATGCTCTTGAGGCGGCGGATGACGAAAGCACCCGGGTGGATTTCGAATTTCACTTGCAGATCGCCCAGTGCACCGGCAACAGCTTCTTCATCGACGCCATGGCCCATGTGGGCAATGCATTGATCGCGGTCGTGCAACAGGCCGGGCCTGCCGTCACGGTTGAGCATCGGGCGTTGGTGGTTCGCGAGCGTGAACAGATTTATGCCGCACTGGCGCGCCATGATGCCGAGGCGGCGAGGGCGTCGATGCGGTTGCATTTGATCAATATGCTGCAGCGGATTCGGGGTGCGGTTGAGTTGACGGCGCAATAACCCCCCATGGCTTTTCCCGATCCCCTGTGGGAGCGAGCCTGCTCGCGATGACGGCGGCGCATCCAACCAATCTGCTGACTGATTCACCGCCATCGCGAGCAAGCTCGCTCCCACAGTTTTTGATCGCCGGGTTCACAGATTTTGTGCCCTGCGGTTCCTGCCAAGTTGAAGCTCAAGGCTCCAGCGCCGGTCCCTTCAGCTCAATCTGATTACCATCCGGATCGAAGCAGTAGATCGACCAGCCCTTACCCTCCGCGCCATAGCGCATCTGCGCTTTCTCAACATTCAGGCCAACTGAGGCCAAATGAGCGAGGAGGGCTTGTTCATCGAACGGCTCGATGCGCAGGCAGAAGTGGTCGACATTTCTCCCTTGCTTGCCCGCCGCTGGCCCCCCCTCGCGACCAAGCGGCCCATCGACAGCCACCAGATCAATCATCGAAACACCGGTGCCAAGGTGGACCATGCCAAGATCGTCCCGGCGCTTCTTGAGCTCGCAACCGAGCACCGAGGTATAGAAAGCCAGGCTGCGCTCGATGTCTTTTACGCGCAGGACGATATGGTCGATGCGCTGGATCGTGAAGTTCCTCATACAGGCCTCATGTTCAGTGATGCCGCCAATGGGTTACTTCACCATAGCTGCCCATGCCGGAATGTCACCGCAGAACTTCGTCCCGTGCAGAGCAACCGCCGAACAGGCGATCGTGACGACGGGACATCCGGCATTCGGGGGCAGCGGTCTTGCTAGTTGCGGTTCCAGCACTCGGCAAACCGCGCGCATACCCCGTAACGCTCATCCATCTGCGCCATCCGCTCCAGGTGATGACCTACCGCTTCGCCCGTCACCCCATTCCCGATCCGGAAGTACTCCACCATCATTGCGACGTCCAGATCGATCTCGGCCTTTTCCGGCTTGGCATTGGTGCTTTTCGGCAATGCCCACTGTTCCAGTTGCTCGTCCTTCACCTGCCGCAGGCGCGTCTGGTATTCGTCCTTGAAGCGTTCCAGCGAGCGCGCCTTGTTCTGCGCCATGTCATCGCCAAACGTCTTCAGGTTTTCCCGGTACAGCGTCCAGTAGTCAGGCGGCAGGTCGAAGCCGAGCTTGGCCTTGCGTTCGCTGATCAGCGTGTCCAGTTTCTCTGGCGAATAGCTCTCGACTTTCTCCTTGGCCGGATCCGTCTTCACGGTGACGACCAGGCTTTTATCGATGACCCGGTTCATCAGCTCCAGGCGATGAGGCGTGTCCGGGTAAGTCTGGGGAAACAGCGCATTGCGGCCAGCACAGGCGGGGAAGTCTTTTTTCAGGATCGGGATCGGTGTGCGCACGTCCTTGCCGTCGACTCGTTGCAAGCGTTGCAACTGAGTCAGGCAGAAATTTTTCTCGGACTTGAACGTCACCTCGTATTCGGCATTGGCCTCGGGGGTAAAGTTGAAGCCCTTGCCGCACACGGCATAACCGCTGTTCATGTTGGTGCGCAGGTAAATCTGCTCACCGGGCTTGAGCTTGACCTCCAGGTAGCCCTTGGCATCCTTGGGCGCCGGAACGCTCATCCCCACCCGCCGCGCGGTATCGCTAAGCAGCAGATTGTTGAGAATACCCGTGGTTTGCCCGTCGCAATGGGCGGCATCGAAATAATCCAGCGTGGCGTTGCTGGTATTGGCAACGAACCGCAACTTGGCGGCGTCCGGTTCGATGGCATCGGGATAACTGCCATTGACGCTGCAACCGCCGAGCAATACAAACAACGCGGACAATGCTAGCAACGGGGCAGGATAGCGAGGCAGGGCGAGCATGGGGCATCCTTGAAGGATCGATAAAGTGGGCGAATGCTACTGAAGTGCCACTATCGCGTCCACCGCCGACCTCCTGTGGGAGCGAGCCTGCTCACGATGTCTCCACTTTTAGCCGCCACCAACGCCTGGACACGCCACCTCATGATGAAATGGTTCAAAACCCTCACTCGGACAGATGCCATTGCAACACTGGCCCTGATCGTCTCCATCGCCTCTGCCTACTTCAGCTACCAGCAATACCAGGACAGCGTCGCCAGCCGCAGAACGCCGATCATCATCCGGGTTGGCGCCGAACACAGCAAAGTGTCGTTCTACAAACCCTTCGCCGATTTCCCATTCGTACTCTTCAAGCAGCGCTACAAAATCATCCTCACCAACAACAGCTTCAACCCGGAAAGTGTCATCGACTGGCGAATATGGGAGCGCAGGGAAGATGGTGGCGGCGAGTACGCCGGTATGAAATTCAAGCTCCTCGACTCGACCGGAACACCCATTGCCTTGCCCTTCCTGATCGCCGCGAAAGAAAGCAAAGTGGTCTTCCTGGACGTCGGCCAGAAAGTCACGCCAGAGGCGTGGGCGGCGGTGGGCTCAAGTGTGAAGTTCGATAACGAGATGGACTGGTTCGAGGCCGACCGGATTTTTGCCGATGCAGGCTTCCCGCTGTTCGGGCAACTCACGCCCGGGGAGAGCTCCAGGTACCAGGACCTGCAAGTCAACCGCTGGTTGGCCGGGCCGGCCTATCAGGAGTTCCAGTTGAACTTCAGCAAGGCCGATGGCTACGAAGTGGCAGCGCAGTTGTCGTTGAATGTCAGTGATGCTTATCCACAGGGGGAGGCACAGCGATAGCCTGGTGGGCGAGTCGCTTTGAACAGGATTTGCGCACGCTATCAAGGTAGCTGATACCGTGCGAAAAACCTGAGCAAACGAGGCCGAAGGCTTCTCGAATGGCAGGGTGAAACACGCACTTGCTCGCCATAGCAGATTCACATCCAACCAATCTGCTGACTGATTCACCGCCATCGCGAGCAAGCTCGCTCCCACAAAAAGCGGCGAGGTCTTCTGGTGAAGACCTGCTGCACGTCTATCCTAGGTAGTCTTGAACCAGGCGCGGAATCGGCAACCGATCACCCATGGACTTCCATACCATGAAAAAACAAGAACAAGACAACCTTATCCAAACCCTGAAAACCCGCTTCGAACAGAACCCGAACCGTCACCCGGACATCCAGTGGGACGACGTCCAGACCCGGCTCGACAACCACCCCAATGCCCTGAAGTCCCTCCAGGCCATGGAAGCCACTGGCGGCGAGCCGGACGTGATCGGCCTCGACCCGAAGACCGGCGCCGTTACCTTCTGCGATTGCGCCAAGGAGAGCCCGACCGGTCGCCGCAGCCTGTGCTACGACCGCGCTGCCCTGGATGCGCGCAAGGAGAACAAACCCAAAGGCAGTGCCATCGAAATGGCCGAAGAGATGGGCATCGCCCTGCTGACGGAAGACCAATATCGAGCCCTGCAGAAGCTTGGCGAATTTGATGCGAAGACGTCCAGTTGGCTGGCAACCCCTCCAGAACTTCGCGCGCTCGATGGAGCGATTTTTGGCGATTACCGCTATGGTCGGGTGTTCATCTACCACAATGGCGTGCAGTCGTATTATGCGGCGCGCGGGTTTCGTGGCGTGCTGCGTATTTGAGCCAATGAATTGTGGCGAAGGGATTTATTCCCGTTGATCTGCGAAGCAGCCCCAAACCCATCAGCACGGACGCGCCAGGAAAAACAGTTGGCAGGTTTTACGACTGCTGCGCAGCCGAGCGAGAGCAAGCTCTGGCCACAATGGTTCGGCGTTAGCGAGTGATTCATCAGGTGGTTTACGTCATAGGTGGCTCTGTGTTTTTATACGTGCAGGCACAAGTAGCCTCCCTGCTGCGATGGGAAATACGAAAAATCTAAGTGAACTTACCCACTTATTTAGCCACTGCAAGCAGCATGCTAGTCGAAGCACGTCTTTGATTTGGCTAAAGGAGTGAGCTATGTCCCGTTCAAGTGCTGCTGAGTGTGTCGACGACCTTAAAGGATTGGCTCGAGTCTCGGTCATTGGCGAATACACGTATTGCCAGCGATTGACCCACATCTGCAAAGAGTTCGGTTTCAATAATTTCCATCACTTTCGCAAAGTCTTAGAACATCTTCCCGAAGACCTGATAGGCAATATCAGCACCACGCTGATGCGTCGGTATTGCGAGGTGGCTCAACCCAAGCCAGACGTCGCTTACTATGAATTCCTCTCGATCAACAACGACACTCGGCTAAGGTTTTATAGCCAATGGGCGGGCTGGGACAAATTTGGACAGGAAGTCCGGGTGCCCAGGTCGTTGCATGGCGAGTCGGCTCCCCGTCTACGCAAGTCGCTTAATAAAACCGTCTTTATCGTAGAAACCGATCGCCAGTTAATCGCATGGCGCCATCGCTGGCACGGACTGTGTTACATCTCTGCTGAGCTCTGCAAGGAGCACATGAAAGAAGCTTTTGAGCGAAAAAAAGCAGTCGTGGCAGGTGCCCGCAATGAGGAGTTTCCTCTGCTGGACGACTTTAGCGATAACTATGCGACGTGGTATCCGGTCATAGAGTAACGTCAGCTGGAAAGGGCTCTCAGGAGCCCTTTCTTGTTTTTTTCGCACGCAGCAAAAATGCGTCACTCAAAAACCAGGATCTCACACCCCTTGGCTTCAACCATCTCGTCAAACACCGGCAACCGCGCCACAAACCCGGTTTCAAACGCCAGGTACCGATCCTGTGCCGCCACATAACGAACATCCGGCTTGATCCGCGGCATGTCCTTTGAGGTCAGTTTCACCACTTCATTGCTGTTTTGATTCCAAAACCACGCCAGCGTCTGTGTGCCAAAGGTATTGGCGCGATAACTCCACACCCACCAATCCCCATGCCCCCGGGCCACATGCAGCTGCCCATGAAACGTGCGCAAGGTGATGACCTGCTTGGGCTGGGTGACGAGCAGGCGTGTGTCCTGGCGCAGTTCACTGCCGAAACCGTCCAGCGCCGCCTTGGTCTTGGCGCCGGTGATGAAGTTGAAGCGCCACGCCAACAGCACCGTCTCCTGATAACCCGAATGCTCGACGTTCTGCCGTGCGCCTTCGCTGAACAGCAGAATCTCGTCACCCCCCAGGTACGCGGTTGATGCCCGCAGCTTGTAGGCGTCGGCGGGCATTGGTTGGGCGGCGATGGTTTGGTGCGGCGGGTCTTGATGCCAAATCCAGCACTTGGGGCCGTTGTGCTGCATGAACAGCAAGCGGCGAGGGCCGATGGGCAGGATGGTCAGGTCATCGGTGTCCTCGAAAATCACCTCGCTGCTGTCCGCCGTGATCCGCCAGATCCGCGTCAGATGCTCGGGTTCGTAAATGCGCTGACGCTCGAATACCTCGGCACCCACCACCACGCAGGGCTCTTCAAAGCCTGGCCATTGCACGTCGGCAGGTCCGAACACCGCAATGTCATCGCCCTGACGGATCTCGTATTGGTACCGGTCATCTGCGCTGTAATCACCGCGCTTGACCTGGCGTCGCCACAGCGTTCGCTGGGCATTGGCATCGATGAGCGTCAGGTCAGCACCATCAACCCCATCGGTTCGATGCTCGAGCATGTCCTGCTCGGTGGGCGGCCATGGGTTGTAATCGATCAAGAAGCACAGCCACTGGTCTTCGTCCTGCTCGGTAATCGCGGCCCAACCGTTGCGGTAGTTGTATTCATGCACATAGGTGGCGCCGGGATAGTCATGGACTTCCTGCAGCCACTTCACCTTGCTGCGCTTGGGTTTGGCCGGTTTGCGTGCGACAGGGGCGGGTTTCTGCGGCTCGATCAAACTCGCGGTGAACCTCGGCTCGCCGCGCTGGCCCTGCCAGCGCTGGGCGAACGCCTCGCGCTGACCGACCGGGACAATCACCGGCCGGTAATCATCGCCACCGGCATCCAGGTTCCACAAGTCATAACCCTGACCCGCCAACACGGGTGCCAACGCCTCGAAACAGACCTCGGGCATCTCGTTGGACAGCTCATCCAACAACGCTTCGAACCCTGGGCCGGTAAACACATCGATGTCGGGATAGTAATGCTGCAACAACCCGAGCAACTCGCCGCCCGGTGTTTTCCAATCGATATGAACCAACGGGTCAAATGGCGATTGCATCACGGCTGTCTTCCTTGTGATTGTGTTTGCGGTGCCCGGCCAATGGGTTTGTGGCTAAACAACGCGTGCAACGCTGTTGCGACCAATACGGCCTTGCGCGGCCAACGCTCGGAGTCGCTCTGTAAGCGCTGCTCGCTCGGCCTTGGGCGTGACCGGATCGACCATCTGATATTGACGATCGCACCATAGGTTCAGTTGACGAAGCCAAAATGCTTGCATCGTTGGTTCCGCGTCCAGCCGAGCCAACAGGTACTCAGCCTGCTGCCATAGCGGTCGCAACCGGAAAATCGCGTCTCGGCGTTTTGGTGAAAGGTCATGCCAATCTCGATCCAGCTTGGCGTCTACCCCAGCTTTCACTAAAGACCAGGGATGTTTGTTCAAGCGCGCGATTGCTGCGGCAAAAACGTTGTCCGACGGGTCATCAAGCGCCCTGAGCAGTTCCGGCAGCAGGCTATCGGATACGGTGCTGACAGCGGCATGCCTCACCGTTGAATAGGGGCAACGCAGCGCTTCTTTTTGCCACTGCGCTTCCAGCTCGATGTTGAGCTCCGCTGCAAGGCCAAGCACACCAAGCCAGTCCCGCTTTCTGATGGGCATCTCCTGTTTCAGTCGGTCAGCCAGGATCGTCGCCGCATCGACATTGCTGTTTGGCGCAGCCCAACGCGCGAGGCTACGAATCGAGGGTGATGCGTCAAGCAAGGCCTCACACACAACAGGCCGCGGATCATCAAGCAGAGGAAGCAGCGCGCGCAGCACGCAAACGCGAAACTTGGCACCGGGCTGAGACAGGGCTTCAAGCAGCAAAAGCCGAGCATGGGCGCCCGGCATTTGCTGACAGGCAGAAACGGCCATCAACTTTACGGTCACTTCACGATGGGCGAGTGCACTGCGTAGCAGTGCTTGCGGGGCAGGATCATTTTCGAGCAAAAGTTCGAACAAATAGCGGGCAGCTTTACCCTGTCGTGTCAGGAAATTCGCGTGGACTGTCTGTCGGATAACAGGCGACTGTAAAACAGCACGAGCGGCTTGCAGGGGCTTGCCGTGATCAGCTCTACGACGCGCGGCCAAAGCCAAGAGGGGCTCCACCGCAAACAGCAATGCCTGGATGTGCTCGGGCGAAAGGTAATGCTCCAGCCCGGCAGTGGCTAAGTCGCGGATTTGCGGGACCCAGTCATTCAACCGCTCAATCAACGCGACCAACGCTTCAGGCGAGGGATGCCTGCACAGTTCCCTTACGGCGATTTCCCGGACGAAACCGTTGTAGTGATTGCTGAGCTCTGTCCACGTTGCGTGGGGCCCTGCCTGCGCGAGCGCTTCCAGCGCTTCGTTCTGCCGACGATCGGCCCAAGAGAGCACAGGCGTCTGCTTGTTCTTCAACCTGTCCAACCATGATCGTATTGCGCTCACGTTTCAGTCCTTTGCACGCCTTCATGCGAGTTTTTCTTATACCTCATTCCAGGGGCAAAATTCGCGTCGACCACGCCCCCAGACCAGCAACGCAACCCTGTGGTGATGGGATTCATCCACGCTGGGCTGCGCAGCAGCCCCAAACCCTCCAACACAACACACCAGAAAAATGGCGCCCAGGCTACCCCTCGTCTACCGTTGACGGAAACCGCCCCCCTGGAGAAAGCCCCCATGTTCACCTTCCCCCGAGCACACCAGAACAGAAGGTGGGAAGGCCAAGGCACTCTATTCGGCGGAGGGCTTCCCTGGTATGGCGGGGATAGCCTGGGCGTGTGCTTCGGTTTCAGTACACTCTGGGTCGATATCGGTGCGCCCTATGACTGTTTCGACGCGTTGCAGGCCAGAAAGGAGGCGATCGCTGATGCTCAGCAGGGGCTGACTGCCAATATGTTTCTCGGTGTGAGCATTGCGCTGGAGGACACTGCCGAGTCGATCATCGGGCGCGCTCCGAGCAGAGTAATGAGCTACGTCGGCGGGGTCGCCAGCCACATCATCCTCGACATCCTCCAGCGGTCCGGGGCCCATCACTTCATTATTTCGTTCTACTACGTCGATGGCCCGGAGGGCGGCGGTGGTCACGCCATCGCAGCGTCCTTTGACGACGGCCAGACGGGGCGACTCTTCGATCCCAACTACGGCGTCGGCGCCTATCAATCGCGAACCGACCTGTGCAACGACCTGCACGCGCTGTTGGCGAGCTACGTCGCTCCCGGCGGGCATGTGACCGAGAGCTACCTATTGGAGTTTGATCACGAGGATGAATTCGGGGCGTTCCAAGGAGCCGCAGCACCGCACTGATCGGCGATGAATTCAATTGACATCAATGGCCGGGGAACTCGGATCGATAGCAAACGGGTGAACTCGCGTCTGCCCGTTTCTCCACCTCATCCTCCAACCATTCAGCCAACACCACGGCATTGTTCTCGACCGTGGATTTGGCGGCATACACCAAGGTGAGGTTGCCGCCCTGTGCAACATCCACCAACCGCCACCAACACTGCGGCTGCGCGGCCAGTTCCTTGCGATAGGCGATTTTGAACTGCTCAAACGAAACCGTCCCCGCCTTGAACGCCTTGCGCAGCTCATGAGAAGGACCAACCTCCGGTAGCCACTCGGCAATAGCCAGCGCATCCTTGCGACAATTGCGCGGCCACAAACGGTCCACCAGGACGCGTACGCCATCTTCGGCGCTCGCTGTTTCATAGGCGCGTTTGCACTGAATCATCAAAAACCTGCCTGTCGAAGGGGAAGCGTTTCAGCATAGGCCGCCAGCGGTGGGGCGGTCAGGGGCATCCAGCGTCTTCAAGTCTTTGCCGGACCTGCCGCTATCGGTATAACGATTTTCAGCGATCCATCGATTGGTTTTGCAAAACCTTTGCTTTGCGGCAATTAATTGGCAAACGCACGACAAGAGAGCGTAGCGCATGGACGACGGACGATACGAAAGGCAGGCGGCTACGGCTGAAGGCGCGGCGTCGGCCGAGCCGCCGCATATTCTGCTGATCGACGACGTCCCGGAGGATATCCGTGCGACGCTCGTCCTGCTCAAGGCGCAACCCTGGCGCATTTCCCTGGCCAGCGATGCCCACCAGGGCTATCAGCGGGCACTGGCATTGCGTCCGGACCTGATCGTGCTGGACGTGCACATGCCGCAAATGAACGGTTTCAGTCTGTGTCGGCTTCTGCGTGAGGCACCGTCGACCCGCCAGATTCCGATCCTGTTTCTGTCGTCGGCCAACAGCTCAATCGAGCGCCTGGAAGGGCTGACCGTCGGCGGGGTCGATTACATCCCCAAATCCTGCGCCCCCGAGGAAGTGCTGGCGCGTATCAAGATCCACCTGCAATTGACCTGGCGCGCGCCGCCACCCAGCCAACACAACCCGGCAGACCCGGAGCCGCAGGGCGACGAGATCGTGCTGCGGGTCGCGATGCGCTTGATTGACGAACACCTCGACGACATGCCTTCGCTGGTGCAACTGGCGCAAAAAGTCGGCACCCATGAGAAACGTCTCTCGCGGATATTTCGCGAACACCTGGGGCTGACCGTGTTCGCCTACATTCGCGACGCGCGATTGCGGCGCGGCCAGGCGTTGCTGTCCGAAAGCGCCCTGAGCGTGCAGGACGTTGCCGATCTGGTGGGCTTTCGCAATGCCTGCAACTTCACCACCGCCTTTCGCCAGCGCATCGGCATGACCCCCAGCCAGTTTCGCCAGCAAACCCTGGGCGTTGCCGATGCAGAGTCGGCCGGGCACGCCTGATGCGGCTTCTACAGGTGCTATTGCTGGCGATGGCGATGTTGTCCGCAGGCCTGTTACGCGCGGCGCCCGTGGATGTCTGCCAGGCTGACCACCTGGACCTGATGCCCGCCATAAACATTTTCGAAGACACCCAGGCCAGCTTGAGCCTGGAGCAAGTCGCTCAACTGCCCGATACGCAATTCAACGCTGCAACCGCGAGCTGGCCGACGCAAGGCTATAGCCGCTCGGCCTTCTGGTTGAAAGTGCAGCTCACCAACTCAAGCCCCGTGGCGTGTTCGCGCTTGCTGGTGGTCGGGGCGCCGCGCCTGGAGGATATCCGCGTCTACCAACCGGGGCGTGATGCTCATGCCGGAGTTGCCCATCCCTTGGCCGAATGGCCCCAGCCGACGGTACGTCAGCCGGCGTTTCCAGTCACGCTGGCGGCAGGGCGGAACGTCACGTTGTACGTCCGGGTGGCAAGCAATTTCCAGATGCTGCTGGAGCCGCAATTGTGGGCCGAACCGGCGCTGCTGCGCAGTCAGCAACGGACTTACCTGAGCGATGGGCTCACCTTGGGCATCGTCCTGCTGGTCGTCCCGTTCGGCCTCATTGTCGGCTGGATTCTCCGCTCCCGACTGCTTTCCGTGAATGCGGGGGCGGTACTGAGCTACATCCTGCTGACCTGCATCTTGAACGGCTACCTGATCTACTGGCCGGCGGCGCTCAGCTGGACACGCGAGCTGCTGGTCTGCACCAGCGCGATCGCGTTCGTTCTTTTCCTGGCCTACATGCGTGTGCTGCTACAGGTTTCCCGATTGCCCAAAGTCGTTGGCTGGAGCTATTGGATACCTTTGCTGGGCTGTGTCTTCGGCCGACTCTGGTGGCTGAAGGTCGATCCGGTCCAGGGCGCGCAGATAGTCCAGATATCCATGTTGAGTTTCTACGGTGCGCTGTTTGCCACGCTGTTCATGGCCTGGCGCGGGCGGCTCAGCTACAACTGGATGGCCTGGCTGGTACCCGGGCTGCTGCTTGCGCAATTGTCGATGCGGTATTTCTTCCCCCAGGAACAGTTGCTCTGGCAGTCGCCGCAAAGCAAATACAGCTTATCGTCCACGTTGCCGGGCGTGGCGTTGCTGGTGTGCACATTGATCATGGAAGTCAGCCGCAGCCGCAACCGGGAAAAACACGCCCTGTCCAGCCTCGAACAACAACGCCAGGCCGAGCACGAACGCCTGGAAAGCACCGTGGCACTGCGCACGGCGCAGTTGCGCGAATCCCTGGCGGCCCGCAGTGCGTTGATGGCCCGCATCAGCCATGACCTGCGCTCGCCGCTGGTGCGCATCATCGACTATGCGCGCCTGTTGCACGCCGGGCCCAACCGCGACTATCAGGCCACGATCGAGCGCAACGCCCGCCAGCAACTGGAGCTGATCGACGAGATGCTCGAATTTTCCCGTGGCGAGTTGGAGCAGATGCAACTGACCCTCGCCGCAGGCTATTTGTACGGTTTCCTGAAAGAGATCGCAGACGAGGCGGGCTTTCTTGCCGCGCGCCAGGGCAACACGTTCGAGGCGGTGTTGGCGGATGACCTGCCGCCGCTGGTGGAGGCCGATTTCAAACGCCTTCGACAGGTCCTCATGAACCTCCTGGCGAACGCGGCAAAATTCACCCGCAACGGCCAGATCCGTTTCGAAGTGAGCGCCTGCCCCGGGGCGGCTCCTGACACAGTGGAACTTCGCTTCAGTGTGATCGACACCGGAATCGGCATCGACCCGCAAGAGTTCGAACAACTGCTGCAACCGTTCCGTCGCGGTCGCAATGCGCAACGCTATGAAGGCAGCGGGCTGGGTTTGTCCATCGTCACCCAACTGCTGGAGCGCATGGACAGCCGCCTCGAACCCCAGGCCACCGGGCAGGGCAGCCACTTCAGTTTTCGTCTGCAACTGAATTGCGCCCAGGAACACGACCTGGAAAACGGTATCGTCGACAACAACGTCACGCCGTTCGATGGCCAGGGCAAGCATGTCCTGCTGGTGGACGACATCGAGCAGAACAGCGAATGGCTCTACGACCTGCTGGCCGGTTACGGTTTTGACGTGAGCATGGCGGCGAACGGCGAAGACGCCTTGGCCTGCCTGGCTGAACAGTCGGTCGACCTGCTGATCAGCGACCAGATGATGCCCGGCATGGACGGTTGGGAGCTGCTGCGCCACGTGCGCGAGCGTTGGGATCATCTGCCCGTGATGCTTTACTCAGCGGTCCCGCCACGCAGACCGGAGGGCTATCCGAAGGACCTCACCTTCGACGCAGTGCTGCTCAAGCCCGCCGACAGCCGCGAATTGCTGGCCTGCGTCAAGGCACTGGTCTGCCCGGACACAGTGCGTCGCGAAATGGCTCGGGAGTTCTAGCATGTCGGGTTTGGGTTACCGACTGCTCTTGCTCGGCAGCCTTTCGACGTTGCCCTGGGCGTCGGTCCAGGCCGAACAAGAGGCACCCAGCGCCCTCACACTCGACGAAACCACCGTCACCGCTCGCCGCCGCGAAGAAGACCCGCAGCAGGTGCCGATCCCGATCAACGTCCTCTACGGTGAGCAACTGGACGAGGCTGGCCTGCATCGGCTGCAAGACATCCAACAGCGCGTCCCCGGCCTGGTGGTGTCCGGGCACGACTCTCGCTATGCCGGCTTCGGCCTGCGCGGGTTCGGCGCGACCGCCTACAACGATGGCCTGGAAGGCAGCGTCGGCACCTATGTCGATGGTGTCTACCAGGCGCGCCAGGGCATGGCCTTCACCGAGTTGATGGACATCGAGCGCATCGAAGTATTGCGCGGGCCGCAAGGCACCTTGTTCGGCAAGAACACCACCGCGGGCGCGTTGAACATCGTCACCCGGCAACCGACGTTCCAGCCCGAAGCCAACCTCGAAGCCAGCTACGGTGAACACGGTTTGCGTGAGTTTCGCGGGACGATTTCCGGGCCGTTGCAGGACGATGTGCTGGCTGGGCGACTGAACATTTTCGACAGCTCCACCGATGGCGCGGTGGAAAACCTGCAAGACGGTGCCCGCCTCGGCGACGCCGACAGCCAAGGCCTGCGGGGCCAGTTGCTGTGGACGCCGAACGCCGACTTCAGCGCCCGCCTGATCGCTGACTATGCCGAGCAAAACGAAGCCGGCAACGTCCTGCTGGTCAATCACTACAGCGAGCAAACCCGCAAACGCGCCAAGTTCCTCGGCTACCCGCTGACCGAGCCCGACCCCTACCAACGCGAAACGCGGATCGACGCGCCGGGTCATCCGCAAACCCTGCAGAACGGTGTCTCACTGGAATTGAACTGGGACCTCGACGAGGCAATGCGCTTCACCAGCATCACCGCCTACCGCGACTGGGACTACCGCGCCACCCGCGATAGCGACAGCACCGCGCTGTCGGTGATCCAATCCGAAACCGAGCTGGGCCACCGCCAGTTCAGCCAGGAATGGCGCCTGTCCGGCACGGCCGGCTCGTCCATCGACTATGTCGCCGGTCTCTACTACCTGCGCCAACAGCTCGACCGCCGGATCGACACCGAATTCGGCAAGGACGCCGCGCCCTGGTTCGTCGGCGATCAAGTGGAGCAACTGAAGAAACTGGGCATTAACATCACCGATCCGAGCCAGGTGCCGGCCATGCTGCTGGACGGCGCCCGGCAACGCTATGACGGTGAACAGAAAGGCGACAGCCGGGCGATTTTCGGCCAGCTCTCCTGGCGTCCGATTGAGCCGCTGGAGCTCACCGGCGGCCTGCGCTACAGCCAGGAGCGCAAGGACGGCTGGATCTCCCGCGACGTCAGCAACCTGGCCCCGCTGACCGGCTTACCACCGGTGTTCCAGTCGGGTGGGCAATTGCTGCGCGACATCGCCCTCGGTGGCGGTTACTACCGTGAGGATTCGATCGAGGAAGACAATATCTCCAGCCTCGCCAGCGCCAGTTACCGCTTCAGCGATGCGGTGATGGGCTACGTGAGTTGGTCGCGGGGCTACAAGGCCGGCGGCATCAACTTCGACGTGGTCGGCCCGTTCACCGCGCCCACCTTCGAACCGGAGCGGGCCACGTCCCTGGAGCTGGGCATGAAAACACGCTTCTGGGATGAGCGCGCATTGCTCGACCTCGCCGTCTACCAGACCGACGTCGACAACTACCAAGCGCTCACCTACAGCCCGCCCACGTCCGTGTTCGCGCCACCCCTGCGCGACAACCTGATCAACGTCGGCAAAGTCCGCCTGCGCGGCATCGAACTCGATTCCGCCTGGCAACTCCACCCGCAGCTCACCTGGCGCCTGGGCCTGGCCTGGAGCGACGCCCGCTACCGTAGCTTTCCCAACGCACCGTGCCCACCAGAGTCGGGCCAATGGACCTGCGACCTCAGCGGCGACCGCCTCTACAACGCGCCGGAATGGAGCCTCAGCAGCGGCCTCGACCATACCCACCCGCTGCCCTACGGGCTGGAAGCCTACAGCGGCATCGACTACAGCTTTCGCACCGGCTACTCCGGCACCCTCGAAGGCGGCGAAGGCAGCTATCAACCCAGCTACGGCCTCACCAATTTGCGCCTGGGCCTGCGCAGCCAGGACCGTGCCTGGGAAGTGGAAGGCTGGGTGCGCAACGTCTTCGACCGTCAGTACATCACCGCCGTGTATTCACTGCTCGGCTCCGGCGACTACGGCGTCATGACCGGCAGCGAACGAACCGTCGGCACCACCGTCAGGCTTCGCTATTGAGGGAAATAAACCGCGTCGGACAAAACGCCAAACGGTTACCGCCGGCCTTTTTCGACAGGTACATCGCCTGATCCGCCTTGCTGATCAGCCCATCGACCTCATGCCCATGCTCGGGGAAAAACGCCACCCCGATACTCGCGGCAATCTCCACCGTCTGCGCACCAATCAAAATCGGCGCATTCGCCGCCGCCAGCATCCGCTTGAGCAACGGCTCGCTGTCCTCCACCGCCTGCAACCCCACCAGCCCGGCGACAAACTCATCACCCCCCAGTCGCGCCAAGGTATCGCCCTCACGCAACGTCGCATTGATCCGCGCCGCGA
The DNA here is from genome assembly GCF_018325805.1 of Pseudomonas sp. St290. Lineage (NCBI taxonomy): Bacteria > Pseudomonadati > Pseudomonadota > Gammaproteobacteria > Pseudomonadales > Pseudomonadaceae > Pseudomonas > Pseudomonas sp. St290. Next base: position 1,171,255 of record NZ_AP014703.1, read on the forward strand.
CAATCTGCAACACCCGATCCCCCCAGTCATGCCCATAACTGTCGTTCAGCGCCTTGAACCCATCCAGGTCAATGAACGCGATGGCCACCTTGTGCTGGTGAATCCGCGCCCTGCCCAACGCCTGACGCATCCGCTCGGCCAACAACAACCGATTGGGCAACTGCGTGAGCGCGTCATACCGCGCATCACGCTCCAGCAACTGCAGCCGCTGCTTCATCTGCGTCATATCGCTGAGCAGCGCCACATAGTGCTGGACGTTGCCGTGACGGTCATGCACCGCACTGACGCTGATCCGCGACGTCATCTCCCGGCCATCCTTGTGGCTGCTTTGAATCTCGCCGGACCAATGCCCGTGAAAATCCAGCGCGTTCTTCATCGGCCCATAAAACGCCGCGAGCCGCCGCACCATGCGATGGGAATTCAACTCGCGGCCCTGTATCTCTTCCTGCCCGTAACCGGTGAGCCGGGTGAAGGCCTCGTTCACGGCGATGACCCTGCCGAAAGGGTCGACCAGGATGATGCCTTCGCGGGCGTGGCTGAACACCGTGGCGGCGAGTTCTGGGCAGACGGTGTTGAGGCGACGGTCCAGCGTGGCTTCGTCACGGGTGGTCGGCCATGTATTGGAATCGAAACCTTGCTGCGCCAGATAACCGGCCAGGGAGGACAGCGCCTTGTGCAGCCGGGTCAGGGCGTTCGTGGCGAGCCTGGAGTTGTGGCAGTGGCTCCGGATGAAGGTGCGTAGGTTCATGGGGGGTACGCGGTGCTCGGTTGCAGCGGTAGGGGGTGATTGAAGAAAGCATTATCGAGGTGGGAATTGATGGGGAGCTTTGCTGGAGCGGATGGGAGCTTTGCGGGAAGGGATGGATTGGAAAGATTTTTTGGGTGGGGTGTAGGAACGTCAGTCGGGACTGTCAGCCATTGGGCAGACGGGACTCGCCAGCCGACGTCGCCTTGCGCCTTTGCCTACAACTACGCCAGAATCCGCCGGCTTGTTCGCCTGGAGTTGCGTCGGTAGTTTGGGGCCTGTCACTGCTCATCAGTGATCGGGTTTAGCAGCTCGCGGTGAAACAGGTTGTGCAAGGCGTCATCCAGTCAGGAATCTCCATCCTGCACTTGATGGTGGCTGTGCGCAGGGCGTCCCCGGACGCGCCGGTTTCTTGTTTCCCCGGTCTGCTAACCTGCGTACAGCTGCCTCCCATCGTTTAGCAGCGAGTGGGTGATGGCTCCAATGACAGGAAGCAAGAAGATGGTAAAAGTGACTCCGAATCCTCCTGCGGCAGACGAACCCACATCCCGCGCCCAGTCCGCCCGCAACAAGAAAATCGACGACGCTGCCACGCGAGCGTTGGATTTTTATCTGAAGCCCAAGCCTCAGAACGAAACGTCTGATAAGTCCGACTCCATTTTACGGATTGACCCTGGGGTTGATTCTGAGTGTTTGCTTGCGAACCTCAGTGAGAATCTGGCCTCGGCGAACGCGATGATTAGTGATTTGGCGTTTGATCTGGATGGATCGAGGCGGCATGTGGCGTTGGGGATTTTGCAGGTGATTGAGGTGAGTGAGCTGTTGGCGAATCGGGCTTTGGATATTGTTGAGGTGAGGTAGCCGAGGCGTTCGCCTCAGTACAGGAAAGGTCTGCATAGCTCGACCTTTCCTGCCACCTTGGCGTTGGAGCAAGCCGGTGAGGTTGGCAACCAGGCATTCAAATGTTGGATAGCGACCAACAAGCCCTGCCGGATGGCTAAACTCTCTGCTCATGAGCAGAGAAGGTCAGGGGCGCTAATGCACGAGTTGAGCGCTACCGGCTAAACACGAGCGGAGCAGCGACCATGGAATACGACGACAAATTGATAGAAGAAGCTGTGCTTGCCTTGTTGGCAGCCTTCAGCTCCGACAGCGGCAACACCTGGAAAGGTTTTGACTTCGAGGTCATGAACCGATTGCATGAGCAAGGCCTCATCAGCGATCCGGTAAACAAGAACAAGTCGATCTGGTTGACGGACGAAGGGTTGGAGCGAGGTCGGCAGATTGCCGAGCGGTTGTTTGGGAAGGAGCGTTGAGAGGGGCGCCATATCGTGATGGATCGCCAGAAGCCATAGCAAACCCTGTCGAAAGCCTAGGTTCAGCTAATGCTGCATTAAATTTCCATCTTTAATGGATCTTTGAAGTGGCAAGGAAACGTCGTTTTTTATCTAAGTAAAAGCCCGTTGTGGGTAAGTTTCGCATTTATCTGCCCTTCTAATTTGTAGTAGCTCAGCTATCGATGTATAAGGAGAATGTCTTGTCCAATAAGACTTTCTGTAATAAAACCACACCCCTAGCTTCTGATTTTTATTTTATTTTTATTTTCTGAAAATCCAACCCACCCAACTCCTGTTGGCGTCGATTGGACATGAGGATCGCTACAATCATCCATTTCGGCGATTAAGAGTCTGTCGGAGATGTAAGTGCCGAAAGCTCAACTGAATACTCCCTGTAATTCAAATCATGATATTCCAGGCGCTCGGCAAAAATCTCATGAAAATAAACCCATTGGGTTGTTTTGCTGTTGGGGTCAAGCCTGATCTGCACCTTATCACCCGCCTTGAAGTACTTGAAATCATCTTTAGTCAACATGACTATTCTCCTCCAGTCAGGCAGCATTTTTCGAGCCTCAAGCAACGAGTGCGCCTCGTATCGTTGGATACACCAGGCTTTCCTTTGCTCGAGACAAATGAAACATAAGGCTGGGACGCTTAGCTGCATACTGTCAGGAGTGACAGGTTATTAGTTTTTTTGGGGGCGGTTTTGTCGAGGGTTAGAATGATTGGTTATAGATAGGTGCTTGATCCGTTGATTTGCATTGAATGGATTTTTGTCCGATTTCTGTTGATGGCTAGTCAGCGCAAGTTCCGATGTAATACTCCAGCCCGTCAGGAAATTTTATATCTAGAACTTTTTCTATTTCTCTGAGCTGTTCCTCTGTTATCTCCAGCTCTCCTGGTTCAATTTCGTTGAAGGGTTTGGCTTCAGTTATTTGCGCCAACGCTTCATTTTGTTCGGCGTCTTCTATATAAATCTCGAACTGTAATGAGTCGTCCTTTTTGTCATCTGGGTAGAAACCTGTTATTGAGAAGCTAGGCATGATGTTCCTCTTTTATTGTCGTGGGGTGGTTCTGCCGGGTTTGGCAGGTTTTGTTTGGCGACCTGTTAAGTGGTCGTATTCGCCCAGATGGCTTCCTAGCTTGTCGTACTTTTCTACGGCATTACTTTTGGAGTCCCATTCATAAATACGACCCTTCCGATCAACCCAACGTCGTCTTTTTTTGCTCCCGCCTTGTACGGAGGACTTTGATTTTACCCTTACGGCATCGGGGAAGGCCGGTAGCAATGTTGGAGCTTCGTAGTACTTATGATCCCCCGGAACACTCAAAACCACATAAACCGGCCGAACCCCCGAATCCACCGGAAACACCAGAATGAAATCCCTGTACTCCGGCGGATAGATCGGGTCGACGATAATGCTGTCGGCCATCGGCGTCGGCGGATAGATCCAGATGGGAGGTGCCTGGGGCGCCGCTTCCAGGGCGGGAATGCCGAGGGTGTCGGACGGGTTGGTGGCTGGTGTCCAGATCAGTTCGATGCCGTCACCCAAGTTGGCGATAAACTGGTCGCCTCGCGGGGTGAACTGGACAACGTCGACCATTTCCCAATCGCGGTTCTGGCCGGTGTAGAAACCGTAGCCCTTGAGGCTGCCATCGGCCTGCTGCTCGACGCTCAAGCGCATGCGGCTGCGGGCTTGCTTGAGGTCACGTAGCTGGTCTTCGCTGTAAAGTGCGCTGTCGCCCAGGCTGGACGGCCAGAGCAGGGCAACGACACCGGTCAGCAGGGCCGCGCCGACGGTGCCGCCGGCAGCGGCAACCGTGGAAGTTGCCGAACCGCCCAGCGCCAACCGACCCAAGTTAACCGGAACCGAGCCCGCGCCAATCCGCTTGAGAGGAATGGCGCCGGATGGATCGGTGCTCCGGCCGCCGAGCCACATAAGATCGCCGTACTGCTTGACCAGATCCGCCGGGACGTAGCCGCTGGGGTTGCTGTAATCGATGATGCCGTTGGGCAGCTTGCAGCTTTTGGCAAACACGCTTCCAGTCATGGTGAATACGGGCTTCTTGACCACCGTGGCCCAGCGTTCCTGTTCATAGGCTGCCTGCCGGGCGAGCATGGCTTCATGAGCCTGCTGTCGGGCTTCGCGCTCGGCTAGTTCGGTGGCCGTCATGTCCCGATAGGTGACGTGATGCCCGTCGCCGCCGGGCGGGTTTCGAACCTGGGGGATGTCTTTTTTGCGTGTCGCCACGTAGTGAATCTCGTCCGCTAAATGCAGGACAGACGCTAACGCGGGAAGAGCGGGGCGCGATGTAGGAGGTTTCTTGAAGTGGTTGTTCCGGTTTCCTCAAAACAGGTAGGGTTGGCTATTGAGGGGCGGAACAATCTGAAGCGTCAGCCGGGGCTGTCAGCCATTGGGCAACCGCAACTCGCCAGCCGACGTCGCCTTGCGCCTTTGCCTACAACTACGCCAGAATCCGCCGGCTTGTTCGCCTTGGGTTGCGTCGGTAGTTTGGGGCCTGTCACTGCTCATCAGTGATCGGGTTTAGTCGCCCAGGGTGAAACAGGTTGTGCAAGGCGTCATCCAGTCGGGATTCCCATCCTGCACTCGATGGTGGCTGTGCGCAGGGCGTCCTCGGACGCGCCGGTTTCTTGTTTCCCCGGTCGACTAACCTGCGTACAGCTGCCTCCCATCGTTTAGTCGCGAGCGGGTGATGGCTCCAACTACAGGAAGCAAGATAATGGCAAAAGATACTCCGAATCCCCCTGATACGAACGAACACGTCTCCCGTGCTCAGTCTGCCCGCAACAAGAAAATTGATGACGCTGCAACGCGGGCGTTGGATTTTTACCTGAAACCCAAGCCTAAGGGCGAAGCGTCTGATAAGTCTGATTCCATTTTTCGGATTGATCCGGATGTGGACTCTGAGTGTCTGCTGGCGAATCTGAGTGAGAACCTGGCTTCGGCGAATGCCATGATCAGTGATTTGGCGTTTGATCTGGATGGGTCGAGGCGGCATGTGGCGTTGGGGATTTTGCAGGTGATTGAGGTGAGTGAGTTATTGGCGAATCGGGCTTTGGATATTGTTGAGGTGAGGTAGCGACTCAGCTACAGCGGTATAAGAAAAAGGTCTTGTCTAACAAGACCTTTTTCAAAAATGGCCGCGATCGTCATTCAAGGCAGACGATTTGAATGATGCGGTTATCACCATGAATGGTTGTGTGAGTCCACTCTTCTATGGTTTTTATCTGCTGTGGTGACAGGTCGTAGACAAAGCAAAAATCTTCAGGCTTTGTCCAGCCCATAAGTGCGGCCAATGGGTCCATGTATACGCTTGGGACTTCCACGGTCTGTATTAGCTCTTCGGTAGTCTGGTCAAAAATTTCAACGACGGGCTTCATTTTTCTACTTTCCTTGTCGGATCGGCGGGTTTGGTTTGTTCGCCAGTTATTGGATCGAACTCGCCAAGGTGTTGACCTTGTTTTGTGTATAGCTCTACAGCGCCATGCTGTGAGTCCCATTCATAAATCTTGCCTTTACGATCCTTCCATCTTCGACGTTTAACGCCACCTCCACGTACAAACGTTTTGGATGGAGCAATCTTGGCTTCTGGAAACGCTGGAAGCAGCGACGGGGGCTTGTAGTACTTATGATCCCCAGGAACACTCAAAACCACATAAACCGGCCGAACCCCCGAATCCACCGGAAACACCAGAATGAAATCCCTGTACTCCGGCGGATAGATCGGGTCGACGATAATGCTGTCGGCCACTGGCGTCGGCGGGTAGATCCAAATAGGCGGTGCCTGAGGCGCAGCTTCCAGGGCAGGAATGCCGAGGGTGTCGGCTGGATTAGTGGCCGGGGTCCAGATCAATTCGATGCCATCACCCAAGTCGGCGATGAACTGGTCGGCTCGCGGGGTGAACTGGACAACGTCGACCATTTCCCAACCGCGGTTCTGGCCGGTGTAGAAGCCGTAGCCCTTGAGACTGCCATCGGCCTGCTGCTCGATGCTCAGGCGCATGCGGCTGCGGGCCTGTTTGAGATTGCGTAACTGGTCTTCGCTGTAGAGCGCGCTGTCATCCAGGCTGGAGGGCCAGAGCAGGGCGACGAGGCCGGTCAGCAGGGCCGCGCCGACGGTGCCGCCGGCAGTTGCAGCCGCAGAAGTTGCCGAACCGCCCAGCGCGAGTCGGCCCAAGTTAACCGGAACCGCGCCCGCACCAATCCGCTTGAGGGGGATCGTGCCGGATGGGTCGGCGCTCCGGCCACCGAGCCACATGAGATCGCCGTACTGCTTGACCAGATCTGCCGGGACGTAGCCGTTGGGGTTGCTGTAATCGATGATGCCGTTGGGCAGCTTGCAGCTTTTGGCAAACACGCTTCCGGTCACGATGGGTAAAGGCTTCTTATCCACCGTGGCCCAGCGTTCTTGCTCATAGGCTGCCTACCGGGCAAGCATGGCTTCATAAGCCTGCTGTCGAGCTTCGCGCTCGGCCAGTTCGGCGGCCGTCATGTCCCGATAGGTGACGTAATGCCCGTCGCCGCCGGGCGGGTTTCGAACCTGGGGGATGTCTTTTTTGCGTGTCACCACTTAGTGAGTCTCGTCCGGTAAAGGCAGGACAGACGCTAACGCGGGAAGAGAGGGGCGCGATGTAGGAGGTTTCTTGAAGTGGTTGTTCCGGTTTCCTCAATACAGGTAGGGCTGGCTATTGGGGGCTGGAACAATCTGAAGCGTCAGCCGGGGCTGTCAGCCATTGGGCAACCGCAACTCGCCAGCCGACGTCGCCTTGCGCCTTTGCCTACAACTACGCCAGAATCCGCCGGCTTGTTCGCCTTGGGTTGCGTCGGTAGCTTGGGACCTGTCACTGCTCATCAGTGATCGGGTTTAGTCGCCCGTCGTTGCTAAGTCGCTCAAGTATCCGTCAGTCAGGCATCCCATGCCTGCACTTGATGGTGGCTGTGCGCAGGGCGCCTCCGGGCGCGCCGATTTCTTAGCTCGTCGGTCGACTAACCTGCGTACAGCTGCCTCCCAATCGTTTAGTCGCGAACGGGAAGTAGCCTCAACCAAAGAGAGCTAAGGCTATGGTCAAAATTACACCGAATCCTCCAGGTACAGATGACCCCACGTCTCGTGCACAGTCTGCCTGCAACAAAAAGCTCGAGGAAGCGGCTACCCGCGCGTTGGATTACTACCTGAAGCCCAAGCCTAAGGGCGAAACGTCTGACAAGACTGACTCCATTTTCCGGATTGATCCGGGGGTGGACTCTGAGTGTTTGTTGGCGAATCTCAGTGAGAATCTGGCTTCGGCGAACGCGATGATCAGTGATTTGGCGTTTGATCTGGATGGGTCGCGGCGGCGTGTTGCGTTGGGGATTTTGCAAGTGATTGAGGTGAGTGAGCTGTTGGCGAATCGGGCCTTGGATATTGTTGAGGTGAGGTAGGGCAGCAGTGCTACCTGCCGCCCGGATTGGAAAAAAGGTCTTGCCTAGCAAGACCTTTTTTGTGCCCGAGGGAGACCGTAGGCCTCCATATATCACGTGACTCGCAGCTAAATTATGTAGTTGCAGGGCAGTATCGCGCTGCTTCCTTGGATGTTCTTGGAAAATTTGGATCGTTAATCACCGTGATGAACGACTGTGGGCACGTCCTAGTGGTTCTCTAGCACAGCGTATTCTCCTCCTCTTCGTAACAAGAGAAATAGGCTGCGAGGATTCGCCCCGATCAATGGAATGCGAACCTCCAGACTCTGATCCTCGAAAGAACGAAGCTCTTGTATCAACTGTGCGACGGTTTTGCCGCGACCGGTACATTCTGGCGTCATACATATTCCAACTGAAGGTATGCGTAGAGATAGCAGCGATTGAGCGAAGGCATACTGGGGCTCGCCTTTAAAGTGGGAAAATACCATTATCCTCGACCCACTTCCCGTAGAAAATCACCGACGCTGCCACGCGAGCGTTGGATTTTTAATCTGAAGCCTAAGAACGAAACGTCTAAAAAATCCAACCCTATTTTTCGAATTGATCCGGGGTGGACTATGAATGTTTGCTTGTAAATCTGAGTGAAAACCTGGCATTCGGCGAATGCCATGATTAGTGATTTAGCATTGATTTGAATGGGTCTAGGCCGTGTGCTGCGTTTGGATTTTTTTTATCAGGTGATAAAGATGAGTGAGCTGTTGGCGAATCGGGCTCTGGATAATTGTGAGGTGAGGTAAGGAGCACCCGGGCATGAAGTACCTAATTTTGTGAGGTTGTTAATGCCCGAGTAAGATTATACGCGAGGCGTATAAGAGGATTTTGTGTTTTTATAGGTCTGCATTAACTGTATGTTTTTACGTTGAGTGCTGCTTTGAGTTTAAATTTAAAACGTCGTACGTTTGGTGTGGTACCTGGCCTTCTTTATGGTTTGTTTTTTGTTGGGGGAGCGCTTAGAGTAAATGGGCGAAAAATTTCTTTACTGGAAAAGCGCTCAGGTAGCCAGAATTTTGATTCCAGGTCTACATGCGTTAATTGCTTTGTGTTGGAGTGCTCAATGCTCAGTTCGTCTGCAATTAAGTGTGTGGCTCCTTCATGTTTGAACTTGAATAGCCAGCTGCCAGGCTTGTTAGATAGTTTTTCAATTTTTCTGAAATAAAAAACTGCGCCAGGGTTTTCCGTGATGTCTATCTTTTTTGTAAGTGCAGCAGCTTTCATCATTATTTCTGGAGCCCAGTTTGCATCTGATATTAAAGCTTCTCGTAGATGATTGACCAAAAGTACAAGTCTAAAATTTGGAGCATGTCGTTCATATATTTCTTCAGCTAGATTGTATTGCTGTTGTCCAGTTTCTAAATTGCCTGTACGGTAGTGGAACATTCCAGTGTTTGCTAAGGCATGAGCTTTTAGTGACCAGTCATCACTCTCTGCTAACAAGTTAAGAGTTCGTAGAGTCTTATCAATAAAGTCAGGTTGTTCGCTAGCGATTCGGTTTATGTCAGTGCTTGCGATCCAAGCAAATATCTGATTTAGTTTTAATGTCAGGTTTTGTGGGTTGGCAATTAGTCCCTTAGTAGTGATCTGTAGTAGAAGTTTATAATCGTCCAGCAGGGCGGCCAAATATGATATCGCAATTGCTGGGCCGCTTGAGTAAGGCTCTTGGTTGTACCATGCTTTCGCGAAGTCCATAGCAAGCGGAATGTTTTGCTTGCTATAGGCCTCCCAGTACTGAGCTTCATAGGCAACTATATGTGAATCTAAGGATACGTTGACTAGATTTTTTAATCTCGAATTGCGCTCTGCCCATTTAGCTTGCGCTAGAGAGTTTTGATTAGGGGCCAGCAGTGATTGTTTGAAAAAACTTTTTGCTTTTTTTTCTGCGCCATTCAAAAGTTCTAAAGTGCCAAAAGAGCTTGCTAATTCAGACATGTGTATGGGCGGAATGTTCGAGTCTAATAAGTTCCTTCCGTTTGAAAGCAGTTTGGATTGTCTGTTGGCCTTACGGGAAACAGCCATTTCGGTAGCAATTAGCCATGGGTCAGCTTTTATGCTGGGATTTTTTAACAGTGTGTAATGGGCCCGGTCGGGTTCGTTAAAGTGCACAAAAACTCTTGCTCCAATACGGGTGATCCAACGGTGATCGTTCGCATAATGTAGAGCCGCAAGCATTGCTTTTATGGATCGCTCCTGTTCTCCGAAGATGGCATATTCTCTGGATAAATCGGCCCATATGAGGGGGTTGTTATTTGAAAGCTTAAGCTGTTTCTTTAATATCGATATTGGGTGTTCGGTGGGCTTGTCCGGAACTTGAAAGTCCCAAGGGTTATGTAAGAGCTTTATTAATGAGGACGATAGAAGTCGTTTGTTTTTAAGGAATTGTGCAGCGATGTCGGCATTTTTTTGATCATTCTCTATGATTGCGACGTTGAGAAGTTCTGTAGCAATACCGACGGTTTGGGTAGTATGGAACTCTTTAAGGATATCTGGCGCTGATTTCTCTATGTTGAAGTGCGCTTTATTTTTTTTTACCGAATTTAATTCAGGCATTCCCGCCACGCTGTGTGATGTCATCCAAGCGGGTAATACATCTCTATCTGTGTCAAGATGCTTCATAATGCATCCTCAGGGTTTTGTAACTTTCAAGATTTTGCGAGCTTCGATAGTGGCTTTGAAACCAAGCCTGTCAAATTGTGAGACAAACCTATTAAGCCCAAGGTTAGAGGGGTTAGAGCTTAAAGTTTTTTTTGATCCTCTCTCACTAAAAGATGGGGTGCCACATTGCTGAAGAATGTCGATGATTTCAGGGGCTAGCCAATTCGGAAGTTCTTTTTCCCACTCCTGAAGCACCTCGTTAAATATTTTTATTAGATGAGGAAGTGCGTCGATGTAGGAAGCATGCGCTCCTCCCCATGCTATTGGCACTAATTGTGAGGGGAGCCTGTTTTTTAACATGGTATTCAAGCTTGCGGAGAAGAGTAAGTAGCTTATCAATGAGGCAAATTGATACAGGTCGCATCTTTGACGTCGATCATACCAATTGTCTAGTTGGTAGCCGTATAGCTGTTCTGGAGGGGCATATGCATAGTCTCCTGCTATTTTATAGAGGTCATTACTACTATTTATGTCTCGCTTGCTTGCACGGCCCAGGTCGCCAATTTTAGCTGTGGCACCACCAAAAATCATTACGTTGGAAGGCTTGAGGTCTTGGTGAGCGATTTCGGCCCCGTGTAATTGTATTAGTCCCGATGCTACATCTCGCAAGTAATATAGTTTTACTGATAAATCGATATATTCAGAGCTGCCTATGTAATTCCTAATGTCCCCACCATCCGCCAATTCCATTATCATGTATGGTACTGCACTAATTTGCTCGCCTGGAAAGGGAGGTAGGTTTACTTGTCCGTGTGATAGTATTTTAACTATCCTTTTCATGTTTTTATCGGCGCAGATCGAATGAAGCTTAGTTTCGAATTCGTAAGCCTGCAAATGAGCCAATAGCGTAGTGGTGAAAGTTTCTCCGGCGGCTACCGCGTTATTAATAGGTGTTAATATATCAAATGCTTTCAAAAAAGCTTTTCGTTCACCACTTGCTACTTCATATGAAACTGAGAAAAATCCGCCCGTGCCGCCGCTGCGACGCCCTGTAGGAATCATATTTCCTACCTGCCATCCACCTTCCAAGGCGGTACCGCTCAGCCGTTCTGCTGGATTTACGTTAGCTATACTCATCATTAGCTCCCTAAAATTGGATCTGGGCGGAACTTAATTCTGTAATATTTAGTGTTTTAGTAGGTTTCGTCGAGGCGATACCCTCTTTTAAATTAGTGGTGCCCCAGAATTTGTGGCCTGGAGCCGTTGGGTTGCGTATACATTATCATCTTCTAAAAAAGGAAGTTGGTTTTGTATTGACTGTCCAAGCGCGATGCGTTGCTCCTCTAAAAAAGGGGCTCCCTTGACTCGATCATAAAGTTTCAAAAGACGACTTTTAGCTCTTGCTATAACAATTTGATAATCCATGGGTTGGATAATGCAATTGTCGTTGTCTCGCCGAGCCTCTTTCTCGAAGGGATCCACTTCGTTGCCCAAAACAAAGCACGTAACTCTCGTGCTTCTACTAATCAGTCCTTTTTTTATCAGCTCACTCACATACTTCCAACATTGAGCTTTTTCGTCTGTGCTGATCGCTATTCCTGGCTTTTTAAGCTCAACTACTACTAATTTGTCAATCCCTATTTCGCCGCCATCGCTATCATATGTTGGATAACAGTAGGTCCCCACGGTACTATCTGGAAGAATCGCAAAGTCCGGTCGATTCCTACTTCCCGTATTGTCAGATTTAAACAGCTTTTGTATTACTTTTGTCATTCCTTCATTTGAGGTGAATTCGATTGTTTCATACTCGGGTCCGAAAATCCAAAGGCCCTGATGGAAGAGCGGTTGTAGGTCTTGAACTTCTCTAGTGTTGGTGTCTAAAACTCTTTCTTTTAGTTCGTCAAGAAGTTTAAGGCGAATCTGTAACTCGTCTAATACCTCTTTGGCTAAATCTAGACTCCAATCGTTGAGGATATTGTGCAAGCTGTCTAGCTGGTCAGGTTTCAACTCGTGCAGCTTGCTTATCAATGAGTACTTGTTATCTGATTTTTCTAGACTTACTAATATCTCGGAGATTTTTAATAAATCTTTTTCTGAAAGACTGGGGCACTCTTCTTGGACTTTTATAATTACCTTTTCCCAGCGTTCCTTCCGCAGAGGGGTTAAGTTGCTTATCTGAATGTTTTGCTTCTGTTTGATGCTGCTTAAGGTTTGGTCCCGCTTTTGTTGTGTTTGACCTAGAATGTGAGCTTTTATGAATTCAAAGCTTGCGTCTCGAGCTTTATTAAAATCTGGCGTGTCGTTGAAGCCTGTCCAGTCAGCCTTGATTGCGTCTTGTTTGCTGAGGAAGTCTGCATCAATAATAAATGTATGGCGTTTGGCTTCGGCAGATCTTCCGTCAATTATTTCGTCGAAACCATTATCTTTCCAATTTGCTTCGCCTACTAACCGACCATTCACATGCCAAGCTACGCCGTGCTGTTTTGTTGTTTTGTCGGATTCTATTGTGTCTATTATTGTTATTTTGAGTTTTTTATCTTTTTCGAGATTGATTTCATTAACTGAGATATTTGTTTCGGGTATGTTGGAGAAGTCGACTTTTACGCCATTTACGTAACAAGAGAATGAGGGGTCTGTCAAAAATCTCATGCCTATTTCAGACAAAATCGTACTTTCTGGAATTCTGGAGGGGGCTGCCTCGGATACGAAAATGCGAGTTCCATTAGGTTTTGAGGTTTTTTCTGACTTAAGTTTGTTGGTTCTGAAGGGCGTCGAGACGTTCTCTATGGTTACTTCGTACTGAATTAATGTTCCATCATTTATGGTTTCTACTACGTAACGCTCTCCAAAACAAAAACCTGCAAACCTTCCTATCCCGTTTTTTCCAAAAACTGTGCGTTTTTTATTATTAATAATTATGTTGTCGCCTTGAGATGAGATTCTATCGTATGCCAAAGTTCTCCATCGAGAAATAAATTCTTCCTCGGACATCCCTGTGCCATTGTCGCTGATGGAAAAATATTGTTCATTTTCCGGAGTGGGCCAAATTATTTTGACTTCGCTTGCTCCTGCGTCCCATGAATTCGCAATTAATTCGACAATAGCTACTTTAGGGTCGTACAGAATATTGCGCCCAACAAATTTCTCTAAAAATTTTGGTCCAAATAAACATGCCTGTTCCATTAGTTTCCTCCTTGAGTCCCGTTATAAGAAAAGCGGTAGGGCATGATTCGTTTAATACTATGTCCTATATCCATAACCCTAAAGTCCTATTCAAGGGCCGCCAATTGAAGCCAGTCGCATTTAGCCCTGAAGAGAAAGTAGGGCTTCACTCCCGTACGATTAAGATGGGGAGGGACGGCATAACGCTACTACAGACATGTCCGCTTGGACAGTCCGTTTCGTTGATGTGAATGCTTTTGGTTTGCATTTAATTTTTTCGCTCTGAATAATGGAGCGTAATCGCTCGAAGATAGAAGGAAAGGCGAGGGCTGTCCCGTTTTGGCGGGGCGCTGGAGTTTCTGGCTGCGAGTGGAAACGTCCGTGTTAGCAGTCGGGATTATTGGAAGGAAGATCCCAGCCTGCAACAGAGCTGACTATGGTGCTAAGGGCATATATCGATAAGTAAAATTATCATTAAAATCAATTGGATAATTGAGCGGGAAGGGGGGATGGTAGCGCCCGCTACACGTCTTCCAGATTATCCTCAAAAAGCGCGGTGAGAAAGGTATCGAGCCGTTCCATCGTCCGCGCAGCCTTAAGCACCGTTTACAACAACTCAGCCTTTGAAATCCGACAAAACAAACGAAGTGCAACTTGTAAGATAAACCTCAACCTTCCCCAACGACGGCATCACCTCGCTACACGACTCGATGCGCTCCCCGTCGACCTCCCGAATCAGGCTAACGGTATATCCGCCCTCAACCCGCCGCAGGGTGCCAACATATTTAACTGAACGACCCTGTTCGTCATTCAACGACGTCGCGATCAGGTCCCTCTCCGGCAAGGCTTGCTCCGTTCGCGTCATCAGCGCTTTACGCTTCGCAGCGTAATCCTTCGCGGCGAGTGCGCCGACAATTGCGACGGCGATCCAGAAGAGCATTTCCAGGTTGCTCACCATCCGCTGTTTCGCTTCATGGGTTTCGGTCAGCCAACTGCCTATCGCTGTGATGATGTCGTCCATGAATTACCTGCGTAGGAGCGTGTTTTGCCTGTAGGGCTGCAACGCGGAGCGTCGCGGGATGCGTTACCACGCGGAGCGTGGGAACGAGCGCTGGGGTTTATAGAATATCTTTCACATAACTGTTAAGCGCGATGAGCGGAGCGTAAAGATCATCCATTTTCTGCACTGCGTTGAAATCCGCAGCCAAACGATGCAGCTCTCGGCCCAGCACTGTATCCACCCCACCAATCGCTCCCATCGCTAAATCCAGGCATCGACCGATTTCGCCCTGAATCCCTGCTACATCGCCCCGCCGTATCAACAGCTCAAAAACCTCACGGTCGCAACTGCCCATCAACGGATCATCTCGCAGGATCGGGCTGTGACCCTCTGTCTCATAAGCCAGCTTGAGGGAGTAGAGAGCGACCGTTTCCAGTAGCAATTCCATGGGGTGAAATCCTTAGTGACTGGGTGAGGAGGGTGGAGTTGGGTTGATGGTTTATGCCTTGGCGGTGGCAGCTCGAAGTATCGGTGGGGGTGGTGACTTTTTTGTGAGCGCTTCGCGCTCAAGCGGGAGCAAGCTCCCTCGCCACAGTAGTTCTCTGCCACAGGTTCTTCTCTACCACCGGTTCTTCGTTGACCCAGGTTCTTCCTCATCAAGGGGGCGCCATGGGGGGCCGCTTCGCGGCCCAGCGGGGATAAATCCCCTCGCCACAAAGGGGACCCCTCACCACAAAAGGGGATCGGGGATTGAATGGGATCTGCGTGAGCCGCGAAAAACCACTTTCCTACAGACGAAAAAAAAGACCTTGAATTTCAAGGTCTTTCTTTAAGATGGTGCCCCGAGGGAGACTCGAACTCCCACTCCTTTCGAAAACGGATTTTGAATCCGCCGCGTCTACCAATTCCGCCATCAGGGCTCAATGGCGGCGAAGTATAGAGAGGTGCCTACCGTTGGTCAATCACGTTTCATGGTGAATTTTTGATATTTCCGCTAGACTTTCCGGCCCTGCTAGACGAACCCCATCATGCGTGTTGCTGACTTTACCTTCGAACTCCCGGATTCGCTGATCGCTCGCCACCCTCTGGCCGAGCGTCGCGCCAGTCGACTGTTGACCCTGGACGGGGTCAGCGGTGCCATGGCTCACCGTCAATTCACTGATTTGCTTGAGCATTTGCGCCCGGGCGATTTGATGGTGTTCAACAATACCCGGGTGATTCCGGCGCGGTTGTTTGGCCAGAAGGCCTCCGGCGGCAAGCTGGAGATTCTGGTGGAGCGGGTGCTGGACAGTCATCGTGTGCTGGCCCATGTGCGCTCCAGCAAGTCGCCCAAGCCGGGTTCGTCGATCCTCATCGACGGTGGCGGCGAGGCGGTGATGGTGGCGCGGCATGATGCGTTGTTCGAGCTGGAATTTGCCGAAGAGGTGTTGCCGCTGCTCGACCGTGTCGGGCACATGCCGTTGCCTCCTTATATAGACCGCCCGGACGAAGGTTCGGACCGCGAGCGTTATCAGACTGTGTACGCCGAGCGCCTGGGGGCGGTGGCGGCGCCGACGGCGGGGCTGCATTTCGATCAGCCGTTGCTGGAGGCGATTGCCGCCAAGGGCGTGGAGACGGCGTTCGTGACGCTGCATGTTGGCGCCGGTACGTTTCAACCGGTGCGTGTGGAGCGTATCGAAGACCACCACATGCACAACGAATGGCTGGAAGTGAGCCAGGAAGTCGTTGATGCCGTCGCGGCCTGTCGCGCCCGCGGTGGTCGGGTGGTGGCGGTGGGGACTACCAGTGTGCGGTCCCTGGAAAGCGCTGCCCGCGATGGCGTGCTCAAACCGTTCAGTGGCGACACCGACATCTTTATCTACCCGGGTCGGCCGTTTCATGTGGTCGATGCCCTGGTCACCAATTTTCATTTGCCCGAATCCACGCTGTTGATGCTGGTTTCGGCGTTCGCCGGTTATCCCGAAGCCATGGCCGCCTACAAGGCCGCCGTCGAGCATGGATACCGCTTTTTCAGCTACGGTGATGCGATGTTCATCACCCGTAACCCCGCGCCACGCGGACCCGAGGAAACAGTATGAGTCGCACCTGTCGCATGTCCTTCGAGTTGCTCGCCACCGATGGCAAGGCTCGTCGCGGTCGTCTGACCTTCCCCCGCGGTACCGTGGAAACCCCGGCGTTCATGCCGGTGGGCACCTACGGTACGGTCAAGGGCATGCTGCCACGGGACATCGTCGCCACGGGTGCGGAGATCATCCTCGGTAATACCTTCCACCTGTGGCTGCGCCCGGGCATGGAAGTGATCAAGGCCCACGGTGACTTGCACGATTTCATGCAGTGGAAAGGCCCGATCCTGACCGACTCCGGCGGCTTCCAGGTGTTCAGCCTCGGTGCCATGCGCAAGATCAAGGAGGAGGGCGTGACCTTCGCTTCTCCGGTGGACGGCGCCAAGGTGTTCATGGGGCCGGAAGAGTCGATGCAGGTCCAGCGTGACCTGGGCTCGGACATCGTGATGATCTTTGACGAGTGCACGCCGTATCCGGCCGATGAGGACGTGGCGCGGGTGTCCATGGAGCTGTCGTTGCGCTGGGCTCAGCGTTCGAAGAATGCCCATGCGGATAACACTGCGGCGCTGTTTGGCATCGTGCAGGGTGGCATGCACCAGGATCTGCGCATGCGTTCGCTGGAAGGCCTCGACAAGATCGGCTTCGACGGCCTGGCCATTGGCGGTTTGTCGGTGGGCGAACCCAAGCACGAAATGATCAAGGTGCTCGATTACCTGCCGGGCCAGATGCCCGCTGACAAACCTCGTTACCTTATGGGCGTTGGCAAACCGGAAGATCTGGTTGAGGGTGTGCGCCGCGGTGTGGACATGTTCGATTGCGTGATGCCAACCCGTAATGCCCGCAATGGGCATCTGTTCATCGACACTGGCGTGCTGAAGATCCGTAACGCGTTCCATCGCCATGATGATTCGCCGCTGGATCCGACCTGCGATTGCTACACCTGCCAGAACTTCTCCCGCGCTTATCTGCATCATTTGGACAAGTGCGGCGAAATGCTCGGCAGTATGCTCAATACCATCCACAATTTGCGCCATTACCAGGTGCTTATGGCTGGTTTGCGCGAGGCTATTCAACAGGGTACATTGGCCGCCTTTGTCGAGGCCTTCTATGCCAAGCGCGGGTTGCCTGTACCGCCCTTGGACTGAGTTTTCCGATCCCTAGATTCAATACTTGCAACTGGAGTGCTAAATGAGCTTTTTTATCTCTAATGCCATGGCTGACGCGGCTGCACCTGCTGCTGCCGGCCCTATGGGCGGCGGTTTCGAGTGGATTTTCCTGGTCGGCTTCCTGGTCATCTTCTACCTGATGATCTGGCGTCCACAGGCCAAGCGCGCCAAAGAGCAGAAGAACCTGCTCAGCAGCCTGCAAAAGGGCGATGAAGTGGTCACCACCGGCGGTATCGCTGGCAAGATCACCAAAGTGGCCGATGACTTCGTGGTTCTGGAAGTGTCCGACACTGTTGAAATGAAGTTCCAGAAGGGCGCTATCGCGGCCACGCTGCCAAAAGGCACGCTGAAAGCGATCTAAGTAACAACTTCTATTCAATCGACGGGGCGCGCAAGGCGCCCCGCGTCATAAGCGGGCGGCGTGATGCTGAACAAATACCCTCTGTGGAAATATGTACTGATCCTGGCGGTGCTGGCGGTCGGTCTGATTTATTCCGCTCCCAATCTATACCCGGATGACCCGGCCATTCAGGTCAGTGGCGCAAGCACTGCGCTGCAGGTCACCCAGGCCGATCTGGACCGTGCGAGCGCTGCGCTCAAGGCGTCCAATATCGAGGTCAAGGCTGCGTCCATCGCCGAAAACGGCAAGGGCGGCCTGTTGCGCCTGGTCAAGGCGGAAGACCAACTGCCAGCCAAGGACGTGGTGCGCAAGGCGTTGGGTGACGATTACGTCGTAGCCCTGAACCTGGCCCAGACCACTCCGCAATGGTTGCGCAAGCTTGGCGCGCATCCGATGAAGCTGGGCCTGGACTTGTCCGGCGGTGTGCACTTCCTGCTGGAAGTGGACATGGAAAAAGCCCTCGACGCGCGGATGAAAGTCTACGAAGGCGACGTCAAGAGCCTGTTGCGCAAAGAGCGCCTGCGTTATCGCAGCCTGCCGCAACTCGACGGTGCCATCCAGCTGGGCTTCAGCGACACCGATACCCGCGAGCAGGCCCGTGCGCTGATTCGCAAGAACTTCAACGATTTCGACATTGTGCCGGCCGACCTCAATGGTCAGGCGGTGCTGCGTCTGGCGATGACCCCGGCCAAGCTGGCGGAAATCCGCGAATACTCCATCAAGCAGAACTTGACCACGGTGCGTAACCGCGTCAACGAGCTGGGTGTGGCCGAGCCGATCGTGCAGCGCCAGGGCGCCAACCGCATCGTGGTTGAGCTGCCAGGCGTGCAGGACACCGCCGAAGCCAAGCGTATCCTCGGCAAGACCGCCAACCTGGAATTCCGCCTGGCCGCTGAGCCGGGTGCTTCCAAGGCCACTTCCGAGAGCTTCGAGTTCCGTGAAGGCGGGCGTCCGGCGGCGCAGATCGAGCGTGGCCTGATCATCACCGGTGACCAGGTAACCGACGCCCAGGCGGGCTTCGACGAGCAGGGTCGCCCACAGGTGAACATTCGCCTGGACGGCCATGGCGGCGAACTGATGAGCCGCGCCACGCGCAGCAACGTCGGGCGCAGCATGGCGGTGATCTTCATCGAGCAGAAGCCGACCACCACTTACACCAAGCAAGTGGTCGACGGTGTCGAGAAAGACGTCGCGGTGCAGACCTTCAAGGAAGAGAAGAAGATCATCAGCCTGGCGACCATCCAGTCGCCGCTGGGCAGCCAGTTCCGCATCACCGGCCTGAACGGCCAGGGTGAATCCTCGGAGCTGGCCCTGCTGCTGCGTGCCGGTGGTCTGGCCGCGCCGATGTACTTCGCCGAAGAGCGCACCATTGGCCCGAGCCTGGGTGCCGACAACATCACCAAGGGTATCGATGCTTCGCTGTGGGGCATGCTGTTCGTGTCGCTGTTCATCATCGCCATCTACCGCTTCTTCGGCATCATCGCCACCGTCGCGCTGGCGGTGAACATGGTGATGCTGCTGGCGCTGATGTCGCTGCTGGGGGCTACGCTGACCCTGCCCGGTATCGCCGGTATCGTATTGACCATGGGTATGGCGGTGGACGCCAACGTGCTGATCTTCTCGCGGATACGTGAAGAGATCGCCGCGGGCATGTCGATCCAGCGGGCAATCAACGAAGGCTTCGGCCGGGCATTCACCGCGATCCTCGACGCCAACCTGACCACGTTGCTGGTGGGCGGGATTCTCTTCGCCATGGGCACCGGCCCGGTCAAGGGCTTCGCAGTGACCATGTCCCTCGGGATCTTTACCTCGATGTTCACGGCCATCATGGTGACCCGCGCAATGGTCAACCTGATCTTTGGTGGTCGTGACTTCAAGAAGTTGTGGATTTAAGGGGCTGCCATGTTACGTACAATCAACTTCATGGGCGTTCGCAACGTTGCGTTCGGCGTCACATTGTTCCTTACCGTACTGGCGTTGTTCAGCTGGTTCCACAAGGGCCTGAACTACGGCCTGGACTTCACCGGCGGTACGCTCATCGAGCTGACCTACGAGCGTCCGGCCGACGTCACCAAGGTGCGTGAGCAACTGGCGACGTCGGGCTACAGCGATGCCATCGTGCAGAGCTTCGGTGCGACTACCGACCTGCTGGTGCGCATGCCGGGTGAAGATCCGCAGCTGGGCCACCAGGTGGCCGAAGCCTTGCAGAAGGCTGGCGGCGACAACCCGGCCCAGGTCAAGCGCGTCGAGTTCGTCGGCCCGCAGGTGGGTGAAGAGCTGCGCGACCAGGGCGGCCTCGGCATGCTGATGGCGCTGGGCGGCATCCTGATCTACCTGGCCTTCCGCTTTCAGTGGAAGTTCGCGGTGGGCGCCATTGTCTCGCTGATCCACGACGTGATCGTGACCGTGGGCATCCTGTCGTTCTTCCAGATCACCTTCGACCTTACGGTGCTGGCGGCGGTGCTGGCGATCATCGGCTACTCGCTCAACGACACCATCGTGGTGTTCGACCGGGTGCGTGAGAACTTCCGTGTGCTGCGCAAGGCCTCGCTGATCGAGAACATCAACATCTCGACCACCCAGACCCTGCTGCGGACCATGGCGACGTCGATCTCCACCTTGCTGGCGATTGCCGCGCTGCTGTTCTTTGGTGGCGACAACCTGTTCGGTTTCTCCATCGCGCTGTTTGTCGGTGTGTTGGCGGGTACTTACTCGTCGATCTACATCGCCAACGTGGTGCTGATCTGGCTGAACCTGAGCACCGAGGACCTGATTCCTCCTGCGGCCACCGAAACGGAAGTGGACGACCGCCCGTAAGGCTCATCGCCCCATCCGTCACTGCTGAAAAGGCGCGAGTTGAACTCGCGCCTTTTTTTATGCTCCAAGGCTGGGAGAAGCGCGGATTAATCCGCTTGTGATGGTCAGGAGGTTCAAGTGAACAAATCGATGCTGGTTGGTGCGGTATTGGGTGCTGTCGGTGTAACTGCCGGTGGTGCGGTCGCGACCTACAGCTTGGTAAAAAGTGGCCCTGAGTATGCGCAAGTATTGGCCGTGGAACCGGTCAAGACCCAGATCAAGACCCCGCGTGAAGTGTGCAAGGACGTCACCGTGACTCGGCAGAAGCCAGTCCAGGACCAACACCAGATCGCCGGCACAGTGATCGGCGCCCTGGCCGGTGGCCTGCTGGGTAACCAGGTCGGCGGCGGCACCGGCAAGAAAATCGCCACCGTGGCGGGTGCGGCCGGCGGCGGTTATGCCGGTAACAAGATTCAGGAAGGCATGCAGGAACGCGACACCTACACCACCACCCAGACTCGCTGCAACACGGTCAATGACATCAGCGACAAGGTTGTGGGCTACGACGTTCGCTACATGCTCGACGGCAAAGAAGGCAAAGTTCGCATGGACCGCGACCCGGGCAACCAGATCCCGGTGAACAAGGAAGGCCAGCTGATCCTGGGGCAGAACGAACCGGCTCAGTGATCCATCCGCTATGAAAAAAGCACCCTTCGGGGTGCTTTTTTTATGCCCGCATTTTATGGCTCATCCCTCAAATATCCTGTGAGATGGCTGTGGGAGCATAGCTTGCTCGCGATAGCGGTGGGTCAGGTGGCCTCTCTGTTGAGTGTGCCACTGCATCGCGAGCAAGCTTTGCTCCCACAGTCTTTGCTCCCACAGTGGTTCGGCTGTGGCAAAATCCAGGCATAAAAAAAGCACCCCGAAGGGTGCTTTTTTGTGTAGCCGGTTGCTTAGCGCTTCAGCGAAGCCGGCAAGTGCGGCTGGATAGCTGTCAGCACAGCCTTGAAGCATTTGGTGTTACCGGCAACGATGTGGCCTTTTTCAAGGAAGTCGTGGCCGCCGGTGAAGTCGCTCACCAAACCACCGGCTTCCTGGATCAGCAGGGCGCCTGCGGCCATGTCCCACTCGGACAGGCCCGATTCCCAGAACGCATCGAAACGGCCAGCCGCCACGTAGGCCAGGTCCAGGCTCGCAGCGCCGGCGCGGCGGATGCCGGCGGTCTGGCCGACCAGGGCGCGGAACATGCCCAGGTAGTTGTCCAGGTTGTCCATCTGGTCGTCACGGAACGGGAAGCCGGTGCCCAGCAGGGCGCCGTCCAGGCTGGTGCGGCCGCTGACGCGCAGGCGACGACCGTTCAGTTGGGCGCCACGGCCACGGCTGGCGGTAAATTCTTCCTGGCGAACCGGGTCCAGCACGACGGCGTGTTCCAGGCGGCCGCGGTATTTGCAGGCGATGCTGACAGCGAAGTGAGGAATGCCACGCAGGAAGTTGGTGGTGCCGTCCAGCGGATCGATGATCCACAGGTACTCTTCGCCTTCGATGCCCGTACCGGCGTGCATGCCGGTCTCTTCACCGAGGATCGAGTGGTTCGGGTAAGCCTTGCGCAGGGCGTCGACGATTTTTTGCTCGGCGGCGCGATCAACCTCGGACACGTAGTCCTTGGCGTCTTTTTCATCGACCTTGATGGTATCCAGGCGCTCGATGGAGCGGAAGATCAGTTCACTGGCGCTGCGGGCGGCGCGCAGCGCGATATTCAGCATGGGCTGCATGGATGTGTCACCTAAGGTTGTTAAAGAAAGCCGCGCATTCTATCAGAAAGTTTTCCGAGGAGAAGGTTGGTGTTCGCTTTCATAGCTTAACGGTAGGTGCTTATGTAAGATTTGCTCCCTTTATCGTGTTCGAGAGCGCCTCCCTTGTTGCAGAACATTCGTGTCGTCCTGGTCAATACCAGCCATCCGGGTAACATCGGCGGAGCTGCGCGGGCCATGAAGAACATGGGCTTGTCGCGGCTGGTGCTGGTCGAACCGCGCCTGTTTCCCCATCACGAGGCCGATGCCCGTGCCTCCGGCGCCGGCGACATCCTTGCCAATGCCCAGGTCGTCGCCACCCTCGAAGACGCCTTGGTGGGGTGCAACCTGGTGCTCGGCACCAGCGCCCGCGACCGCCGCATTCCGTGGCCGCTGCTCGACCCCCGCGAATGCGGGACCAAAGTGGTCGAGGAAGCCGCGCAAGGCTTTGAAATCGCCCTGGTGTTCGGTCGTGAAGACTCCGGCCTGACCAATGACGAGCTGCAGCGATGTCACTTTCACGTGCATATCCCTTCCGACCCCGAGTTCAGTTCCTTGAACCTCGGGGCGGCGGTGCAGGTGTTGAGCTATGAGGTGCGCATGGCCTGGCTGGCGGCTGAAGGGCAGCCCAGCAAGGTCGAAAAAACCGAAGTCACGTCGCCGCGCAGTGAGACAATGGCGACCATGGACGAACTGGAGCGATTCTATGAGCACCTGGAGCAGACCCTGGTGGACATCGAGTTCCTCGACCCGGAAAAGCCGCGACACTTGATGGCGCGCCTGCGTCGGTTGTACGGACGAAGCTCGGTGAGCCGGGCGGAGATGAATATATTGCGCGGCATCCTCACGGAAACCCAGAAGGCGGCCCGTGGCGAGCTGATTAAGCGGAAGAAATAAAATGTTCGAACGTTTGCGTGAAGATATCCAAAGTGTTTTCCATCGTGACCCGGCGGCGCGCAATGCCTTTGAAGTGCTGACCTGCTATCCCGGGATGCACGCGATCTGGATCCATCGTTTGTCCGGCGCCTTGTGGAACATGGGCTGGAAGTGGCTGGCGCGGCTGGTGTCGAATTTCGGCCGCTGGCTGACCGGGATCGAGATCCATCCCGGGGCCAAGGTCGGTCGCCGGTTCTTCATCGACCACGGCATGGGCATCGTCATCGGCGAAACCGCCGAGATCGGCGATGACGTGACCCTGTATCAGGGCGTGACCCTCGGCGGCACCAGTTGGAACAAGGGCAAGCGCCACCCGACCCTGGAAGACGGCGTGGTGGTGGGCGCCGGCGCCAAGGTGCTCGGGCCGTTCACGGTAGGGGCGGGGGCGAAAGTCGGCTCCAACGCCGTGGTCACCAAGGCGGTGCCGCCTGGCGCGACCGTGGTCGGTATTCCGGGGCGGATCATCGTCAAGTCCGATGACGAGCAAGACGCCCGGCGCAAGGCCATGGCCGAGAAGATCGGCTTCGACGCCTACGGTGTCGGCGAAGACATGCCCGACCCGGTGGCCCGAGCCATCAACCAGTTGCTCGATCACCTGCAAGCCGTCGATGGGCGCCTGGAGGGAATGTGTGGGGCCCTGAAGGAGCTGGGGAGTAATTACCGTGCCAAGGATCTGCCTGAACTGCGCGAGGAAGATTTCGCGTGTGTGAAGGACAAGGATGAGACTCAGGCCAGCTGAGCCGAGGCGCCTGCATCGCGGGCAAGCCTTGCTCCCACAAAACCTTGCCCCACAGGAGTCCTGTTTCGCAGGCGTCCTGTGGGAGCAAAGCTTGCTCGCGATGAACGATAACGCGGTATAGCTGGTCGTTAGTCGCCTACCTTTGCTATCATGCGCGCGCTCTTTCGCGGGTAAACCCGAGTAACCCACTAGGTCTTATACTTGACTTAAATACTCGGGAATTGCATACTCGCCCCCATTCCGAACTCCGTGGTAATTGTCCATGCGACTGACTACAAAAGGCCGATACGCCGTGACCGCGATGCTGGATCTGGCATTGCACGCGCAGCACGGGCCGGTGTCCCTGGCCGATATCTCCGAGCGCCAGGGCATTTCCCTGTCTTATCTTGAGCAGCTGTTCGCCAAGCTGCGCCGTAGCAACCTGGTTTCCAGCGTTCGCGGCCCGGGTGGCGGCTACCAGCTGTCGCGCGACATGCAGGGCATCCAGGTTGCCCAGGTGATCGATGCGGTGAACGAATCGGTCGATGCGACCAAATGCCAGGGCCTTGGCGACTGCCATGGCGGCGATACTTGCCTGACCCACCACTTGTGGTGCGACCTCAGCCTGCAGATCCACGAATTTCTGAGCGGTATCAGCTTGGCTGACCTTGTAACTCGCCGTGAGGTGCAAGAAGTAGCCCAGCGTCAGGACCAGCGCCGTTGCAATAGCAAGGCGCCGCACCTGGACAAGATTGAAGCGTCCGCCGTCGAATGACCGCCGCAGAGCAAGCGGAACGCCAGCCAGCCTGATTTAGGAGAGAGTCCATGAAATTGCCGATTTACCTTGATTACTCCGCGACCACCCCGGTTGATCCGCGTGTCGCGCAAAAAATGAGTGAATGCCTGCTGGTCGACGGAAACTTCGGTAACCCGGCGTCCCGCTCCCACGTGTTCGGCTGGAAAGCCGAAGAGTCGGTCGAAAACGCCCGTCGCCAGGTCGCCGACCTGGTCAACGCCGACCCGCGTGAAATCGTCTGGACCTCCGGTGCCACCGAGTCCGACAACCTGGCAATCAAGGGTGTCGCGCACTTCTATCACACCAAGGGCAAGCACCTGATCACCTCCAAGATCGAGCACAAGGCTGTCCTGGACACCATGCGCCAACTGGAGCGTGAAGGCTTCGAAGTCACTTACATCGAGCCCGGTGAAGACGGCATCATCACCCCGGCCATGGTCGAAGCCGCCCTGCGCGACGACACCATCCTGGTTTCGATCATGCACGTGAACAACGAAATCGGCACCGTCAACGACATCGCGGCCATCGGCGAACTGACCCGCTCCAAGGGCGTCCTGTTCCACGTCGACGCGGCGCAGTCCACCGGCAAGGTCGCGATCGACCTGTCGCAGCTGAAAGTCGACCTGATGTCGTTCTCCGCCCACAAGACCTACGGTCCTAAAGGCATCGGCGCCCTGTACGTCAGCCGCAAGCCGCGCGTTCGCCTCGAAGCGACCATGCACGGCGGCGGTCACGAGCGTGGCATGCGTTCCGGCACCCTGGCGACCCACCAGATCGTCGGCATGGGCGAAGCCTTCCGCGTGGCCAAGGAAGACATGGCTGCGGAGAACGTGCGCATCAAGGCCCTGAGTGACCGTTTCTTCAAGCAGGTCGAGCACCTGGAAGAGCTTTACGTCAACGGCAGCATGATCGCCCGCGTACCGCACAACCTGAACCTGAGCTTCAACTATGTTGAAGGCGAGTCGCTGATCATGGCACTCAAGGATCTGGCCGTGTCGTCCGGTTCGGCGTGCACCTCGGCATCCCTTGAGCCTTCGTACGTACTGCGCGCCCTGGGCCGCAACGACGAACTGGCCCACAGCTCGATCCGCTTCACCTTCGGCCGCTTCACCACCGAAGAAGAAATCGATTACGCCGCGCAGAAAGTCTGCGAGGCCGTCACCAAGCTGCGCGCTCTGTCGCCGCTGTGGGACATGTACAAAGACGGCGTCGACATTTCGAAAATCGAGTGGGCGGCGCACTGAAGAAGTCGCCACCAGAGCGACTCACTGATGAGGATTGAAGCAAATGGCATATAGCGAAAAGGTCATCGACCACTACGAGAACCCGCGCAACGTCGGCAAGATGGACGCGCAGGATCCTGATGTTGGCACCGGCATGGTCGGCGCCCCGGCGTGCGGCGACGTCATGCGCCTGCAGATCAAGGTCAACGAGCAAGGCATCATCGAGGATGCCAAGTTCAAGACCTATGGCTGCGGTTCCGCCATCGCGTCCAGCTCCCTGGCCACCGAGTGGATGAAGGGCAAGACCCTTGATGAAGCCGAAACCATCAAGAACACCCAGCTGGCTGAAGAACTGGCCCTGCCGCCCGTGAAGATCCACTGCTCGGTACTCGCCGAAGACGCCATCAAGGCCGCCGTTCGCGATTACAAGCAGAAAAAAGGCTTGATCTGATCTGTGCACAGGTAAGGAGTTTCCATGGCTATCCAGATGACAGAAGCGGCAGCTAAGCATGTGCAGCGCTCCCTCGCGGGGCGCGGCAAGGGCGAGGGTATCCGCCTGGGTGTTCGCACCACAGGCTGTTCTGGCCTTGCCTACGTGCTGGAATTCGTCGACGAAGTGGGCGAAGACGATCAGGTATTCGAGAGTCATGGTCAGAAAGTGATCATCGACCCGAAAAGCCTGACGTACCTGGACGGCACCGAGCTGGATTTCGTCAAGGAAGGGTTGAACGAAGGCTTCAAGTTCAACAACCCCAACGTACGCGGTGAATGTGGCTGCGGCGAAAGCTTCAACATCTGAGGCGGCTTGTGGGTACTCCTTGTCATTTTGCTTTGTTCCAGATGCAGCCTGCGTTCCAGCTGGATCTCGATCAGTTATCCGCGCGTTACCTGGAATTGGCCCGTGGTGTCCACCCGGACCGTTTTGCTGACGCCTCCGAAGCTGAACAGCGGCGGGCGCTCGAGCAGTCTGCGAACCTCAACGAGGCCTACCAGACGCTCAAGAGTCCTGCCAAGCGCGCGCGTTACCTGCTCGCCATCAGCGGTCATGAGTTGCCCCTGGAAGTCACGGTCCACGATCCCGAGTTTCTTTTGCAGCAGATGCAATGGCGCGAAGAGCTCGAAGACCTGCAGGACAGCGCCGACCTGGCCGGTGTCGCGGTATTCAAGCGCCGCTTGAAAGACGCCCAGCACACATTGAACGAAAGCTTCGCAGCCTGCTGGAACGATGCCGCGCAACGCGAACAGGCCGAACGCCTGATGCGGCGCATGCAGTTCCTCGACAAGCTCACCTATGAAGTGCGCCAGCTCGAAGAGCGCCTCGACGATTAACCCAGTGCCGCTCCGGTCGCACGCCTGATTACAGATAAGTCCTGATTACGATGGCCCTACTGCAGATCGCCGAACCCGGCCAAAGTCCACAACCGCACCAGCGTCGCCTGGCTGTCGGGATCGACTTGGGTACCACCAATTCCCTGGTCGCTGCCTTGCGCAGCGGTCTTTCCGAACCGTTGGCCGACGAGCAGGGGCGGGTGATCCTGCCTTCCGCCGTGCGTTATCACGCCGATCGCGTCGAAGTGGGCGAGTCGGCCAAGCTGGCCGCCGCTACCGATCCGCTGAACACCATTGTCTCGGTCAAGCGCCTGATGGGTCGTGGTCTGTCCGACGTCAAGCAATTGGGCGATCAACTGCCGTACCGCTTCGTTGGCGGCGAATCCCACATGCCGTTCATCGAAACCGTGCAGGGCCCGAAAAGCCCGGTAGAGGTTTCCGCCGATATCCTCAAGGTGTTGCGCCAGCGTGCCGAAGCGGCGTTGGGCGGTGAGCTGGTGGGCGCGGTCATTACCGTCCCGGCCTATTTCGATGACGCCCAGCGCCAAGCCACCAAGGATGCCGCCAAGCTGGCCGGCTTGAACGTGCTGCGCCTGCTCAACGAGCCGACCGCCGCTGCGGTGGCGTACGGCCTCGACCAGCACGCCGAAGGCCTCGTAGCTATCTACGACCTGGGCGGCGGTACCTTCGATATCTCTATTCTGCGCCTGACCGGCGGAGTCTTCGAAGTCCTGGCTACCGGTGGCGACAGTGCCCTGGGCGGCGATGACTTCGATCACGCTATTGCTGGCTGGATCATCGAGCAAGCGGGCCTGTCCGCCGATCTCGATCCGGGTGCCCAGCGTCACTTGCTGCAAACCGCCTGCGCGGCCAAGGAAGCCTTGACCGACGCTGCGAGGGTTGAAGTCGTCTACGGCGACTGGAAAGCCTCGCTGACCCGTGAAGCCTTCAATGCCCTGATCGAACCCATGGTCGCCCGCAGCCTCAAGGCTTGCCGCCGGGCCGTGCGCGATTCCGGCGTGGAGCTGGAAGACGTCAAGGCCGTGGTCATGGTCGGTGGTTCAACCCGCGTGCCTCGGGTTCGCGAAGCCGTTGCCGAGGCCTTTGGCCGCCAGCCGCTGACCGAAATCGACCCAGACCAAGTGGTCGCCATCGGCGCCGCGATCCAGGCCGATACCCTCGCCGGTAACAAGCGCGATGGTGGCGAGCTGCTGTTGCTCGACGTGATTCCGCTGTCCCTGGGCCTGGAAACC
This sequence comes from Pseudomonas sp. St290, assembly GCF_018325805.1. Taxonomy (NCBI): domain Bacteria; kingdom Pseudomonadati; phylum Pseudomonadota; class Gammaproteobacteria; order Pseudomonadales; family Pseudomonadaceae; genus Pseudomonas; species Pseudomonas sp. St290. The sequence continues at coordinate 1,200,041 of NZ_AP014703.1, forward strand.
ATGGGCGGCCTGATGGAGAAGGTGATTCCACGCAACACCACCATCCCCGTTGCCCGCGCCCAGGACTTCACTACTTATAAAGACGGCCAGTCGGCGATGATGGTCCACGTGCTGCAAGGCGAGCGTGAACTGATCAGCGACTGCCGTTCCCTGGCGCGCTTCGAATTGCGCGGCATCCCACCGATGGTGGCCGGTGCGGCGAAGATTCGCGTGACCTTCCAGGTCGATGCCGATGGCCTGCTCAATGTCTCCGCTCGCGAACTGGGTTCGGGCGTCGAGGCGAGCATCCAGGTCAAGCCGTCCTACGGCCTGACCGACGGCGAAATCGCCAAGATGCTCAAGGATTCCTTCCGGCACGCCAGCGACGACAAGGTGGCCCGCGTGCTGCGCGAGCAGCAGGTCGACGCCCAGCGCCTGATCGAAGCCGTGCAAGGTGCCCTTGAAGCCGACGGCGAGCGCTTGCTCGACGCCGAAGAGCGCATGGTCATCGAGCTGCAAATGCAGGAACTGTCCGAATTGATCAAGGGCACCGATGGTTATGCCATCGAGCAGCAGACCAAGCGTCTGTCGCAAGTCACCGATGCCTTTGCTGCCCGCCGCCTGGACTCGACGGTGAAAGCCGCCCTGGCGGGGCGCAACCTGAATGAAATCGAGGAGTAACTGATGCCGCAGGTGATTTTTCTGCCCCACGAGAAGTTCTGCCCGGAGGGCATGGTCGTGGAGGCTGAGCCCGGGATTTCCATTCTCGAGCTGGCCCATGAGCATCACATCGAGATGGAAAGTGCCTGTGGTGGCGTCTGTGCGTGCACCACCTGTCATTGCATTATTCGTGAGGGCTTCGATTCGCTGGAAGAAGCGGATGAGTTGGAGGAAGATTTCCTCGATAAGGCCTGGGGCCTGGAAGCCCAATCGCGGCTGGGCTGCCAAGCCATCGTCGGTACCGAAGACCTGACCGTCGAAATCCCGAAATATTCGCTTAACCATGCGGCTGAAGCGCCGCACTGATGGTGACACTGTCATGAGCTATGGTTGGAATGATGTACAACGCATCGCAGAAGAACTGGCCGAAGCCAAGCCGGACGTGAATCCGCTGACTGTGAATTTTGTCGATTTGCAGCGCTGGATCATGGAGCTTCCCGATTTCGACAATACCTCTGGCCGTTGTGGCGAGAAGGTCTTGGAAGCGGTCCAGACGCTCTGGATCGAAGAAATCGACTGATCTACCCGGCAGGTTAGGCAATACCCCTGAACCCGCGTATAATTCGCGGGTTTAATTTTTCGCAAATTACCGTTTCTGGAGTTACACCATGGCTGTTCAACGTACTTTCTCCATCATCAAGCCTGACGCCGTTGCTAAAAACGTGATCGGCAAGATCGTTACCCGTTTCGAAGACGCTGGCCTGCGCGTTGTAGCTTCGAAAATGAAGCAACTGTCCAAAGCCGAAGCCGAAGGCTTCTACGCTGAGCACAGCGAGCGCGGTTTCTTCGGTGAACTGGTTGCCTTCATGACTTCCGGTCCGGTTGTCGTTCAGGTGCTGGAAGGCGAAAACGCTATCGCTCGCAACCGTGAGCTGATGGGCGCTACCAACCCTAAAGAAGCCGCTGCCGGTACCATCCGCGCTGACTTCGCCGAGTCGATCGACGCCAATGCCGTCCACGGTTCGGACTCCGAAGCCGCTGCCGCTCGCGAAATCGCTTACTTTTTCTCCGCTACTGAAGTAACCACTCGCTAAGCCCAGGCTTTTGAGTGAAGGTGAATCCATGACTACATCGAACGGCAAAACCAACCTGTTGGGCCTGACCCAGCCGGAAATGGAGAAATTCTTCGACTCGATCGGGGAGAAGCGTTTCCGTGCCGGCCAGGTGATGAAATGGATTCACCACTTTGGCGTCGACGACTTCGACGCCATGACGAATGTCGGCAAGGCCCTGCGCGAAAAGCTCAAGGCTGTTGCCGAGATTCGCGGCCCCGAAGTGGTCAGCGAGGACATCTCCAGCGACGGCACCCGTAAGTGGGTGGTGCGCGTGGCGTCCGGCAGCTGCGTCGAGACCGTCTACATTCCCCAGGGCAAACGCGGCACCTTGTGCGTTTCGTCCCAGGCAGGCTGTGCCCTGGATTGCAGTTTCTGCTCCACCGGCAAGCAAGGCTTCAACAGCAACCTCACCGCCGCCGAAGTGATCGGCCAGGTGTGGATTGCCAACAAATCCTTTGGCAGCGTCCCGGCGACCGTCGACCGTGCCATCACCAACGTGGTGATGATGGGCATGGGTGAGCCGCTGCTGAATTTCGACAACGTCATCGCCGCCATGCACCTGATGATGGATGACCTGGGCTATGGCATCTCCAAGCGCCGGGTGACCCTGTCCACCTCGGGCGTGGTGCCGATGATCGATGAGCTGGCCAAGCACATCGACGTCTCCCTGGCGTTGTCGCTGCACGCACCCAACGACGCATTGCGTAACCAATTGGTGCCGATCAACAAGAAGTATCCGCTTAAGATGCTGCTGGAGTCGTGCCAGCGCTACATGTCGTCCCTGGGCGAAAAGCGCGTGCTGACCATCGAATACACGCTGCTCAAGGACGTGAACGACAAGGTCGAGCACGCGGTCGAGATGATCGAGTTGCTCAAGAACATCCCGTGCAAGATCAACCTGATCCCGTTCAACCCGTTCCCGCATTCCGGTTACGAGCGTCCGAGCAACAACGCGATTCGTCGCTTCCAGGATCAGCTTCACCACGCTGGCTTCAACGTCACCGTGCGCACCACCCGCGGCGAAGACATCGACGCCGCTTGTGGCCAATTGGTAGGACAGGTGCTGGATCGCACCCGTCGCAGCGAGCGCTACATTGCCGTGCGTGAGTTGAACGCCGCGGACGATGCGGTGCAAAACGCTGCGAACAGTCACTAAGAGAGGAACTCTATGTCCCTGCGCTTCGCGCTCGTTTTGCTGTTGGCCGGCCTTTGTTCCGGTTGTGTCCTGTCGGGTGACTACAACCCGATGAAGACCAGCAAAGGGCGCGACGAGGCACGTGTGGCCTATGTGCAACTGGGCATTGGTTACTTGCAGCAGGGCATGACCGAGCGGGCCAAGGTCCCGCTCAAGAAAGCCCTGGAGCTGGACAGTTCCGACGCCGATGCCAATGCGGCCCTGGCCCTGGTGTTCCAGGCCGAGATGGAGCCGGAACTGGCTGACGAACATTTTCGCAAGGCGCTGTCGGCCCGGCCTCAGGATGCACGGATCCTGAACAACTACGGCAGTTTTCTTTACGAGCAGAAACGCTACAAGGAAGCCTACGAGCGCTTCGAGCAGGCTGCCGCCGACACCCTTTACCCTGAGCGCTCGCGGGTTTTCGAAAACCTCGGCATGACGGCTGCGCAGCTCGGCCAACGCGACCTGGCGCGCCAGCAGTTGGAAAAAGCGCTGCGGCTCAACCGCCAGCAGCCGCGGGCACTGCTGGAAATGGCTGAGTTGTCTTACGAAGACAGGCATTATGTGCCCGCACGTGACTACTACGAGCGTTTTAGCCTGCTGAGCGAGCAAAATGCACGTAGTCTATTGCTCGGCGTTCGGCTGGCACATGTGTTTGAAGATCGCGACAAGGCTGCAAGTTACGGCCTGCAACTTAAAAGACTCTATCCCGGTACGCCGGAATATCAGCAATACCTGTCGGAGCAATGATGAAAGCGGCGCATCCCGAAGTTGTAGCAGCGACTCGCGTAAATCCCGGTGAGACCCTGCGTCAAGCCCGCGAAAGCAATGGTTGGTCGCTGGCCGAAGTGGCCCTCAAGCTCAATCTCACCGCGGCTTCCCTGGGCAACCTGGAAGCGGGCGCGTTCGACAAGCTGCCGGGGCATACCTTCGCCCGGGGCTATATCCGTGCCTATGCCAAATTGCTCGGCATGGACCAGACCTTGCTGGTCCAGCAATTCGATCAATACACCGGTTCCGATGCCCAGGGCAGCAGCGTGCACAGCCTGGGTCGCATCGAAGAGCCGGTTCGCGTTTCCCACACCATTTTGCGAATCGTCAGCCTGTTGCTGCTGATCGCGGTGATTGGTGGTGGTTTTGTCTGGTGGCAGGACCAGGCTTCCTTGCGCAACAAGGAGCCGGTCGCCTTGAACCCTGAGCATGTCGAGGTCGAGGGTGCCGACGGCACCACCCAGATCCATCCGCTGGACGAGCCGGAAGACCAGGCGGTCGTCGAAGGCCAGACCGAAGGCGAAACTGCCCTGGCGTTGCCACAGAGCCCGGATGCCGCCGATGCCGAGGCGGGCGCCGAGCCGGCTGTTCCAGCCCCTGCGCCCGCAGCGCCAGTTGCACCGGGCACTGGCAGCGCACCGATTGCCACGGCACCTGCCGCACCGACCGCGCCAGCGCCAAACGTCGCTGCGCCGACGACCCACACCGCGCCAGCCGCGCCAGTCGTTCCGGCAGCGCCAGTGGTTCCGGTGGCGCCTGCCGCAGGTGAAGGCCAGGTACAGATTCAGTTTGTCGCCGACTGCTGGACGCAGATCACCGACGGCAACGGCAAGGTGCTGTTCAGTGGCCTCAAGCGCAAGGGCGACAGCACCTCCATCAACGGCAAGCCACCCTTTGCCGTACGCCTGGGTTATGCCCGTGGCGCGCAGGTCAGCTACAACGGCCAGCCGGTCGATGTGGCTCCGTTCACCAGTGGCGAGACCGCTCGCCTGAAGTTGGGTCAATAAGTCATGCACGGCGAATCTCCAATCAAGCGTCGCGAATCCCGGAAGATCTGGGTCGGTAACGTGCCCGTGGGCGGCGATGCGCCTATCGCTGTGCAGAGCATGACCAACAGCGACACCAATGACGTGGCCGCCACGGTCGCGCAGATTAACCGCCTGGAAGCCGCCGGTGTCGACATCGTGCGGGTATCGGTGCCGGACATGGACGCCGCCGAGGCGTTCGGCAAGATCAAGCAATTGGTCAAGGCCCCCCTGGTGGCCGACATCCACTTCGACTACCGCATCGCCCTGCGTGTGGCCGAATTGGGTGTCGATTGCCTGCGTATCAACCCGGGCAACATCGGTCGCGAAGACCGTGTCCGTGCCGTGGTGGATGCCGCCCGCGACCGGGGCATTCCGATTCGCATCGGCGTGAACGCCGGTTCCCTGGAAAAAGACCTGCAAAAGAAATACGGCGAACCGACCCCGGCGGCGCTGGTGGAGTCTGCCCTGCGCCATGTCGAGCACCTGGAGCGCCTGAATTTCCAGGACTTCAAGGTCAGCGTGAAGGCGTCCGACGTGTTCATGGCCGTCGAAGCCTACCGCCTGCTGGCCAAGGAAATCGTCCAGCCGCTGCACCTGGGCATCACCGAAGCCGGTGGGTTGCGTTCGGGCACGGTGAAATCCGCCGTCGGCCTCGGTATGCTGCTCGCCGAAGGGATTGGCGATACCATCCGCATCTCGTTGGCGGCCGACCCGGTCGAGGAAGTGAAAGTCGGCTACGACATTCTCAAGTCCCTGCACCTGCGCTCCCGTGGGATCAACTTCATCGCCTGCCCGAGCTGCTCGCGGCAGAACTTCGATGTGGTCAAGACCATGAACGAGCTGGAAGGGCGCCTCGAAGACCTGCTGGTGCCGCTGGATGTCGCGGTGATCGGTTGCGTGGTCAACGGGCCGGGCGAAGCCAAGGAGGCCCATATCGGCCTGACTGGCGGCACACCGAACCTGATTTACATCGACGGCAAGCCGTCGCAGAAACTGACGAATGACAATCTGGTGGATGAGCTGGAACGGCTGATTCGCCAGAAAGCGGCCGAAAAGGTCGAAGCCGACGCCGCAGTGATTGCGCGTGGTTGAGTCGAACGAATTTAAGGATTACCTGTGAGCAAGTCCCTGCAAGCCATTCGTGGCATGAACGACATCCTGCCCGAGCAGACGCCCCTGTGGCGCTATTTCGAGGGCACCGTGGCGCGTTTGCTGGATAACTACGGTTACCGGCAGATCCGTATGCCGATCGTCGAGTTCACCGAGCTGTTCAAGCGCTCCATCGGCGAAGTGACCGACATCGTCGAAAAAGAGATGTACACCTTCGACGACCGCAACGGCGATTCCCTGACCCTGCGCCCCGAAGGCACAGCGGCGTGCGTGCGTGCGGTGCTCGAACACGGTATCACCGGCGGCGGCCAGGTGCAGAAACTCTGGTACATCGGCCCGATGTTCCGTCACGAGCGCCCGCAGAAGGGCCGTTATCGCCAGTTCCACCAGATTGGTCTCGAGGTGTTCAACCTCGAGGGGCCGGACATCGACGCCGAGCTGATCGTCATGACCTGGCGTCTGTGGGGCGAGCTGGGGCTGCGCGACGCGGTCAAGCTCGAGCTCAACAGCCTGGGTACCAGCGAGTCCCGTGGCCGCTACCGCGAGGCATTGGTGGAGTTTCTTTCCGCCCACCTGGACAAGCTCGACGAAGACAGCCAGCGCCGTCTGAAGACCAATCCGCTACGCGTGCTCGACACCAAGAATGCCGAGACCCAGGCGGTCCTGGTCGATGCGCCGAAAATGGCCGACTACCTCGACGACGAATCCCGTGCGCACTTCGAGGGGCTGAAGGCACGCCTGGACGCCGTTGGCATTCCTTACGTGATCAACCCCAAGTTGGTTCGCGGCCTGGATTACTACAGCAAGACCGTCTTCGAATGGGTCACCGACAAGCTCGGCGCCCAGGGCACCGTGTGTGCCGGCGGCCGCTACGACGGGTTGGTGGAACAGATGGGCGGCAAGCCGACCCCGGGCGTGGGCTTTGCCATGGGTATCGAGCGGCTGGTGTTGATGCTCGAAGCCCTGGACAAGGTGCCTGAAGAGCTTTCCCGCCAGGTCGACGTCTACCTGTGCGCCTTTGGCGAGGCCGCCGAACTGGCAGCCCTGGCCTTGAGCGAGCGGATCCGCGACCAGTTGCCCAACCTGCGCCTGCAGATCAACGCCGGCGCCGGTAGCTTCAAGAGCCAATTCAAGAAGGCCGACAAGAGCGGTGCGCTGTACGCACTGATCCTCGGTGACGACGAACTGGCCCAACAAGTGGTAGGTTTCAAACCCCTGCGTGGCCAGGGCGAACAACAAAGCATTGCCTGGGATGCGCTTGCTGCACACCTGGCCACCTGCGTCGTGCAGGGTTGAAGCTGTCAAACAGCCGATTTAGCGATTAAGGAGTATTGGGGTGTCGAGTACCGAAGATGAACAGCTGGCGGATTTGAAGGACTGGTGGACGCGCAACGGCAAGCCGCTGGTCACTGGCGGCCTGTTGGCGCTGGTCATCGTGTTCGGCTGGCAGGCCTACCAGAAATACCAGAGCAACCAGTCGCAAGGCGCCTCGGTGCTCTACCAGCAATTGCTGGAAACCACCCTGACCCCGGACGGCAAGCCTGACGCGGCCCGCGTGGCGGACCTGGCCGGCAAGCTGGACAAGGAATTCGGCGGCACCGCCTACGCGCAGTACGGTCGCCTGTTCGTGGCCAAGGTGGCGGTGGACAGCGGCAAGCTGGACGACGCGGCCACCGAGCTCAAAGGTATCGTCGACAAACCGGCCAACCCGACCCTGGGCGAAGTGGCGCGTCAGCGCCTGGCGCAGGTGCTGGCGGCACAGAACAAGGCCGAAGACGCCCTGAAACTGCTCGCCGGCGATGCCGACAAGGCGTTCCTGGCGACTCGCGAAGAACTCAAGGGCGACCTGCTGGTACAGCTGGGTCGTGCCGATGAGGCCTATGCGGCCTACCAAAAAGCCAAGGCTGCGCTGTCGGATGAAGCCGCAGTCGGTGGCCTGCAAATCAAGCTGGACGACCTGGCCAAAGGGGATGCGTGACGTGATCCGTTGGAAACATGCAGCATTGCTGGCCCTGGCCATTCTGGCCGCGGGTTGCAGCAGCAACAGCAAGAAAGAACTGCCTCCGGCCGAGCTGACCGACTTCAAAGAAGAAGTCGTGCTGCAGAAGCAGTGGAGCCGTTCCATCGGCGATGGCCAGGGTGAAACCTACAACATGCTGGTGCCGGCTATCGATGGCGACACCATCTATGCAGGCGACGTCACCGGTGTGGTGATGGCGATGGATCGCAGCAACGGCGACGTCAAATGGAAGAAAGATCTTGAACTGCCTGTTTCCGGCGCCGTTGGCGTGGGTTATGGCCTGGTCATGATCGGCACGCTCAAGGGCGAGATCGTCGCCCTGGACGCGAGCAGCGGTGAAGAGAAATGGCGCGCCCGCGTGACCAGTGAAGTGCTCGCACCGCCGGCCACCAACGGTGACGTGGTCGTGGTCCAGACCCAGGACGACCGTCTGATCGGCCTGGATGCCGCTACCGGCAACCAGCGCTGGTTGTATGACAGCACCCCGGCGGTCCTGACCCTGCGTGGCACCAGTGCGCCAGTCGTCACCAACCGCCTGGCGGTGGCTGGCTTGTCGACCGGTAAAGTGGTTGCCCTGGATATTTCCAATGGCGTGCCGGTGTGGGAACAGCGCGTGGCGATCCCGCAAGGTCGTTCGGAGCTGGAGCGTGTGGTCGACATCGACGGCGGCTTGCTGCTGTCCGGCGGTACACTGTACGTCGCCAGCTACCAGGGCCGTGTTGCGGCACTGGACCTGGAAAGCGGTCGTCCGCTGTGGCAGCGCGATGCGTCCAGCTACGCCGGTGTCGCCCAAGGCTTTGGCAGCGTCTACGTGAGCCTGTCCTCGGGCACCGTCGAAGGCGTTGACGAGCGTTCCACCACCGCACTGTGGAGCAACGACTCCCTGGCCCGTCGTCAACTGTCGGCCCCGGAAGTGTTCTCCAGCTACGTTGCAGTGGGTGACCTGGAAGGTTACCTGCACCTGCTCAGCCAGGTGGACGGTCGTTTCGTTGGCCGTGAGCGCATCGACAGCGACGGCCTGCGTGCCCGTCCGCTGGTGGTGGGCAACATGATCTATGTGTATGGCAACAGCGGCAAACTGGAAGCCCTGACCATCAAGTAAGACTATGCTTGGGGCTAATCCCCCAAGCGGCCTTGTTCACAAGGTTTGCAGTGCTTGCCCAGACTGCCCCGAGCACCAGCCGCTGCCTCGCAGCGGCTTTTGTATTTTCTGAAATAACGAAGTGGAGAGCCGTATGGTTCCCGTAATCGCCCTGGTGGGCCGACCGAACGTCGGCAAGTCCACCTTGTTCAATCGCCTGACCAGGACTCGCGACGCCATCGTCGGCGACTTGTCCGGTCTGACCCGTGATCGCCAATACGGTGAGGCCAAGTGGCAAGGGCGTACCTATATTCTGGTCGACACCGGCGGCATCTCCGGTGATGAACACGGCATGGACGAAAAAATGGCCGAGCAGTCGCTGCTCGCCATCGAAGAAGCCGATGTGGTGCTGTTCCTGGTAGACGCCAAGGCCGGTTTTACCGCCGCCGACCAGATGATCGCCGAGCATTTGCGCAAACGTAACAAGCGTTCCTATGTGGTCGCCAACAAGGTCGATAACATCGACCCGGACATGGCCCGCGCCGAGTTCGCCCCGTTGGGCATGGGTCAGGCGATCCCGATCGCCGGTGCCCACGGCCGTGGCATCACCCAGATGCTGGAAATCGCTCTGGAGAGCTTCCCGAAGGACGACGTGGAAGAACCGGAAGAGGGCGAGGAAGAGATCGTTGCCGAAGGCGAGGAAGCCAAGCGCATTCCGGGCCCGAGCGAAAAAGACGGGATCAAGATCGCCATCATCGGCCGCCCGAACGTGGGCAAGTCGACGCTGGTCAACCGCATGCTCGGTGAAGACCGGGTCATCGTCTACGACCAACCTGGCACCACCCGTGACAGCATCTACATTCCCTTCGAGCGTAACGAAGAGAAGTACACGCTGATCGACACGGCCGGTGTGCGCAAGCGCGGCAAGATCCACGAAGAAGTCGAAAAGTTCTCCGTGGTCAAGACCCTGCAGGCGATCAAAGACGCCAACGTGGTGATCTTCGTGATGGACGCCCGCGAGGGCGTGGTCGATCACGACCTCAACCTGCTGGGCTTCGCCCTGGAAGCCGGTCGTGCGCTGGTCATCGCGATCAACAAGTGGGACGGCATGACGCCGAGCGAGCGGGATTTCGTCAAGGTCGAATTGCAGCGTCGGCTGTTCTTCGTCGACTTCGCCGACATCCACTTCATCTCGGCCCTGCACGGTACCGGCGTGGGCAACCTCTATGCGTCGGTGCAGAACTCGTTCAAGTCGGCGGTCACCCGTTGGCCGACCAACCGCCTGACCCAGATCCTCGAAGACGCGGTAGGCGAGCACGCGCCACCGATGGTCAACAACCGCCGGATCAAGCTGCGTTACGCCCACTTGGGTGGTGCCAACCCGCCGATTATCGTGATTCACGGTAACCAGATCGAGAAGGTGCCCAAGTCGTACGTCCGCTACCTGGAAAACACCTATCGCCGCGTCCTGAAGCTGGTCGGCACGCCGATCCGCATCGAGTTCAAGGGCGGTGAGAACCCGTATGAAGGCAACAAGAACACGCTCACCGACCGCCAGGTCAACAAGAAGCGCCGCTTGATGTCGCACCACAAGAAGGCTGACAAGAAGCGTCGTGACAAGCGCTGATCCAGTCTGGATCTGAAAGTTGGGATGTTGATCTGTGGGAGCAAGGCTTGCCCGCGATGACCGCGCCGCGGTGTAACAGCTGAACCGCGTTATCGTTCATCGCGGGCAAGCCTTGCTCCCACAGGCATGAGTATTCAGCATGAAAAGGGTGCCCTGTGTGGCACCCTTTTTCATGCCCGGCGATTGGGCTATCCTCGAGCTCTCCCGCGCCGCACCTGAGCCGGGTGCAGACCAGGGAACCCTCGATGATCACCAGCAAGTTGCCGAATGTCGGCATCACTATTTTCACCCAGATGTCCCAGCTCGCCGCGCAGACCGGCGCGCTCAATCTGTCCCAGGGGTTTCCCGATTTCGATGGTCCGCAGGCCCTGCGCGATGCAGTTGGCCGGCATATTGCTCAAGGTCATAACCAATACTCGCCCATGACCGGCTTGCCGGCGCTGCGCGAGCAGATCGCGGCGAAGATTGCCCGCAGTTATGGCGTCAGCGTCGATGCCGATCAAGAAGTGACCGTGACCCCCGGCGCGACCCAGGCGATTTTCTGTGCCATTGCGGCCGTTGTGCACAGCGGCGACGAAGTGATCGTCTTCGACCCCAGCTACGACAGCTACGAACCTGCCGTGCAATTGGCTGGTGGGCGTTGCGTGCACGTGCCATTGGGCCTGGATGACTTCGCCATCGATTTTGAAAAGCTCGGCCAAGCCCTGAGCCCGCGCACGCGGATGATCATCCTCAACAGCCCCCACAACCCCAGCGGCGCCCTGATCAGCCACACTGAACTGGACCAGTTGGCGGCGCTGATTCGTGACCGCGACATTTACCTGGTCAGCGACGAGGTCTACGAACACCTGGTGTTCGACGGCGTCGCCCACGCCAGCGTCCTGGCCCATGAGGAGCTGTACCGGCGCGCCTTCGTGGTCAGTTCGTTCGGCAAGACCTACCACGTCACCGGTTGGAAAACCGGCTACGTGGTGGCGCCAGCGGCCCTGACGGCGGAACTGCGCAAGGTGCACCAGTACGTCAGCTTCTGTGGCGTGACGCCGTTGCAATACGCCCTGGCCGACTACATGGCCGAACATCCGGAACACGTCGATGAACTGCCGGACTTCTACCAGGCCAAGCGCGACCTGTTCTGCGATCTGCTGGCGCCGTCGCGGTTCAGCTTCAAGCGGGTGGCCGGCACTTATTTCCAGTTGGTGGATTATTCGCAAATCCGTCCGGACCTGAACGACGTCGACATGGCGGTGTGGATGACCCGCGAGCACGGCGTGGCAACGATTCCAATCTCGGTGTTCTACCAGAACCCACCACAAGGCCAGCGCCTGGTGCGCCTGTGCTTTGCCAAGCGCGAGGAGACGCTGCGCGAAGCGGCGGAAAAACTATGCGTGATCTGAGCACATTGCCCGACCTCAATATCGCCTTGGTCCAGACCACCTTGGCCTGGCACGACCGCCGGGCCAACCTGGAGCATTTCGAAGGTTTGCTGGAGCAGGCGCGTGGCGCGGACCTGATTATCCTGCCGGAGATGTTCACCACGGGCTTTTCCATGGAGTCCGAGACCTTGGCGGAAGCGGAGAACGGCCCGACACGCCAATGGCTCAAGGCCCAAGCCGCGAAGCTGGATGCGGTGATCACCGGCAGTGTGATCATCCAGGCCGCTGACGGCAGCCATCGCAATCGCCTGCTCTGGGCGCGGTCGGACGGTGAGGTGCTGCATTACGACAAGCGTCATCTGTTTCGCATGGCGGGGGAACACAATCACTACACGCCGGGTGACCGCCAGGTGCTGTTCGAACTCAAGGGCTGGCGCATTCGTCCGCTGATCTGCTACGACCTGCGCTTTCCGGTGTGGAGCCGCGATGCCGAGGACACCGACCTGCTGCTGTACACCGCCAACTGGCCCGGCGCGCGGCGTATGCACTGGAACCGGCTGCTGCCGGCCCGGGCGATCGAGAACCTGTGCTACGTGGCGGCGGTCAACCGCATCGGCACCGACGGCAAGGGTTTTGCCTACACCGGTGATAGTCAGGTGCTGGATTTCCAGGGCGAGACCCTGCTCAGCGCCGGCGAGGCCGATGGGGTATTTACGGTGTGTTTGAAGGCGGTGGACCTGGCGGCCTATCGCACGCGGTTTCCGGCGAACCTGGATGCCGATCGCTTCGAATTCACGAATTGAAACGATTCAGCCTCAAGGAGCAGTGTTGCGTGCCGATAACCGGTCAGCCAAGGAGAGAAGTCCCTATGACCAGTATCAGCGCAACCACCGTAAACCCTTACCCATTGTCAGCCCCTAAAGTCTCCATTCGCGGGGCTGAAGAGGAGAAAGCGGTCAGTCCAGTGGCATCGGCTGACAGCAGCGAAGACAAGGACAAGAAGCTGGAAGTCGACACCAGCGGCGCGAATATCGCAGGTGCGGGCGGCAGCAGTGGCAGCGGCGATGTTATCGAACAACTGAAGAAGCAGATCGAGCAGACCGAGAAGTTGCTGGCCGAACAGCAAGCTCAGCTGGCTCGGGTACAAAAAAGCCGGGCTGATGAGGAGCAGAAAGCCCAGGAAACCATGGCGATTCAGACCCAGATCATGGCGACCCAAGCGACTTTGCAGACCTTGCAGGCCGCGCTGTTGCAGGCGATGACCGTTTCGATCGATACCCATGCCTGACATCTCGGTTGCCTGAGAGGCCGCCATCGCGAGCAGGCTCGCTCCCACAGGGAGTCTGAGGTGGGCACAGGATTTCGGCCCCACTGAAGATCCAGTGTGGGAGCGAGCCTGCTCGCGATGAGGTCGGAACAGCCAGCGCAATAACATCAGCCAAACAAAAGGCCCCGAGGTTCACACCCCGGGGCCTTTTGCATTTCATCGATAGATCAGGCGGCCTTGGCCTCTGGCTGGCTCAGCGATCGGTTCAGCGCGCTGAACAGCGCCTTGAAGCTCGCCGTGGTGATGTTTTCATCGATCCCCACGCCGTGCACCGCACGCTCGCCGTTGACCCGCAGTTCGATGTACGCCGCCGCCTTGGCATTGGTGCCGGCGCCGATGGCGTGTTCGTTGTAGTCCATGATCTCCACCGGAATTGGCAGCCCGGCCACCAGCGCTTCCAGCGCGCCGTTGCCCTTGCCGCGCCAGTGCAGGTTGGTCTCGCCCTGGCCTTTGCTCGCCACTTCCACTTCCACGGCGCTGTGGCCGTTTTCTTCCTGCAGGCGATGGCTGACCAGCGCGTACGGGGTGTTGGCTTGCAGGTACTCGCTGTGGAGCAGGGCGTGGATCTGCTGGGCAGTCATTTCCAGGCCCAGGCGATCGGTTTCGCGCTGCACCACCTGGCTGAACTCGATCTGCATGCGACGCGGCAGGCTGATGCCGTATTCCTGTTCCAGCAGGTAGGCGATACCGCCCTTGCCGGACTGGCTGTTGACGCGAATCACCGCCTCGTAGCTGCGGCCGATGTCGGCCGGGTCGATCGGCAGGTACGGGACTTCCCACAGGGTGTCCGGTTTCTGCTGGGCAAAACCTTTGCGAATGGCGTCCTGGTGCGAGCCGGAGAACGCGGTGTGAACCAGGTCGCCAACGTACGGATGACGCGGGTGCACCGGGATCTGGTTGCATTCCTCGACCACTTTGCGCACGCCGTCGATGTCGGAGAAGTCCAGCTCAGGGTCGATGCCCTGGGTGTAAAGGTTCAGTGCCACGGTCACCAGGTCGACGTTACCGGTGCGCTCGCCGTTGCCGAACAGGCAGCCTTCGACACGGTCGGCGCCGGCCATCAGGCCCAGCTCGGTGGCGGCCACGCCGGTGCCACGGTCGTTGTGGGTGTGCAGGCTGATGAGCACGCTGTCACGACGAGTGATGTTGCGGTGGAACCACTCGATCTGGTCGGCGTAGATGTTCGGGGTGGCGACTTCCACGGTGGCGGGCAGGTTGAGGATCACCTTGCGCTCGGGCGTCGGGTTCCACACTTCGATCACCGCGTCGCAGACTTCCTTGGCGAACTCCAGCTCGGTGGCGCTGAAGGTTTCTGGCGAATACTCGAACTGCCACTGGGTTTCCGGCTGCTGCGCGGCGTATTTGACGAACAGCTTGGCCGCGTTCACCGCGATTTCCTTCACGCCTTCCTTGTCCTGGTTGAACACAATGCGGCGGAACGACGGGCAGGTGGCGTTATACAGGTGGACGATGGCTTTTTTCGCGCCGCGCAGGGACTCGAAGGTACGGGCGATCAGGTCTTCACGGGCCTGGGTCAGCACCTGGATGGTGGTGTCGTCCGGGATGTGGCCTTCTTCGATGAGAGTGCGCACGAAGTCGAAATCGGTCTGCGAAGCGGCTGGGAACGACGCCTCGATTTCCTTCACGCCCACCGCGACCAGGGTTTTCCAGAAGCGCAGCTTCTTGACCGCGTCCATCGGCTCGATCAGCGACTGGTTGCCGTCGCGCAGGTCGGAGCTGCACCAGATCGGCGCGGCGGTGATGGTCTTCGACGGCCAGGTGCGATCCGGCAGGTTGATGGTCGGGAAGGCGCGGTATTTGGAAGACGGGTCTTTGAGCATGCTCATGGGGAAATCCTTATTGTCGTGGCCGGAAAAAGGCGGCCTGCCGGTGGTTCGAATGGGGTGGCTTCGCAGCCGGGACGAGGTGCCGCGATTCAGCCCGGCAGTCGTGCGCTGACGAGGCACAGGCTGCGGTGCTGGCGAAGCTGGATGAGGGTGTGAGAGGTTTTCATGCCCTCAACCCTAACCGCGTGAGGGGCGGATCGCAAGCAGTCGGAAAAAATTGAGAGAAGTTCTGTTTTTGCGGAGGTTTGCGAGATTTAATCGCTCATATCTCGAATATTTGTCTTGGGAATTGCGTTGATGTTTAGAGCTTGGCAATTCCTGGAGTCGCGGTGATATGGCTGCCGTCATCGCGAGCAGGCTCGCTCCCACAGGGATTTCTGTTGGGCACAATGTTGTATTTACAAGAGATCCAAATGTGGGAGCGAGCCCGCTCGCGATGAGGCCAGTAGCCTCACCGCAAAAACTCAGGGTTGAAACGCGCCAATGAAAATCGCCGGATCCACCCGCGCATCGTTCAGGCTGATGTTCCAGTGCATGTGCGGCCCGGTCGCCCGACCGGTGGCGCCAACCTTGCCCACCACCGTGCCGCGGGCCAGTTGCTGGCCGACTTTCACGTCGATCTTCGACATGTGGCAGAACATGCTGATGAAGCCTTGGCCGTGATCGACGAATACCGTGTTTCCATTGAAGAAGTAATTGCCAGTGAGGATCACCTTGCCGGCGGCCGGGGTCTTGATCGGCGTGCCGGCGGGCACGGCGAAGTCCAGGCCGGCGTGGGGGTTGCGTTCTTCGCCGTTGAAGAACCGGCGCACGCCGAACTTGCTCGACAGCGGGCCGTTGACCGGTTTGTCCAGCAGCAGGTTACTGGGGATGTTCGGGCTGAAGCTGCGGTAGGCCTTCAGTTGCACGGCCAGTTCGGCGTCGATGCGCTTGAGATCCGCCGGGTTCGGGTTGACCTGGCGTTTGTTCTTCAGGGTGATGTGTTGCTCAGGGTACTTTTTATAGCCGACCACGAACGGTTGGGTGCTGCCGCCACTGCTGATCTGCTGAGTGCCGGGCTGGACCGTCAGCGGGATGCCGACAATCGCCAGCCAGTTGTCCTGTTCCTTGACCACCAACACCGGTTTGCCCTGGTAACTGGCCTTCGGCGCCTTGGCTGCGCTGCCCAGGTCCACCACAGCGACGCCGCCGGGCACCGGTTTGTTCAACAGGCGGGAGATGTAACTGTCGGCGTGGGCGTTGAAGGTCAGGCACAGCAAGAGCAATGGGGCGAGATATCGCGGCATGAATCAATCCAGTAAAGAAAGGGTGACCGGCGTCAGGTGATTGTCTTCGACCCGCACCAGCAGTTCGCCTTCGCCCAGCTTGGCAGTCAGGCGTTGGCCGGTCTGGGTTTGCCCGGCGCTACGGATGGCATGGCCGCGCTCGTCGAGCAAAATGCTGTAGCCCCGACCGAGGGTCGCCAGGGGGCTGACGATGTGCAACGTCTGCATCTGGTTGTGCAATTGCACGCGGCGTGTTTTCAGGCCTTCGCGCATGGCCCGGGGCAGGCGTTCGGCCAGGCTGTCCAGGCGCTGGCGCAGCAATGCCAGTTGCCGGCCCGGGTGTTGCCCGGCCAGGCGGGTTTCCAGGCGGATCAGGCGTTCGCGGCGGGTATTGAGGCTGCGTTCGAAGGCCCGGCGCAGGCGCATGTCCAGGTCGTCGAGGCGCTGGGCTTGCTGGCGCAGGCGTTCACCGGGATGACGCAGGCGCCGGGTGAGGCCTTCGAGGCGCAGTTGATCGCGCATCAACCGGTCGCGCATGCGCATCACCAGCCGGCGATGCAGGCTTTCGACCCGGCGCACCAGGTCGCCGGCATCGGGAGCCAGCAATTCGGCGGCGGCGGACGGGGTCGGGGCACGCACGTCGGCGACGAAATCGCTGATAGATACGTCGGTTTCATGGCCCACGGCGCTGACGATCGGCGTGACGCAGGCATCCACCGCCCGGGCCACGGCCTCTTCGTTGAAGCACCACAAGTCTTCCAGCGAACCGCCGCCCCGGGCCAGGATCAGCGCATCGAAGCCACGGGCATCGGCCAGTTTCAGGGCGCGGACGATTTGCGCGGTGGCTTCGCGGCCCTGCACTGCGGTGGGAATCAAGGTCAGGGATATCTGCGGCGCACGGCGGCGAAAGACGCTGATGATGTCGCGGATCACCGCGCCGGTGGGCGAACTGATGATGCCAATGCGTTGCGGGTGGGCCGGCAGCGGCACCTTGCGCTCGGCACTGAACAGGCCTTCGGCGCTGAGCTTTTCCTTCAGCGCCTCAAAGGCCAGGCGCAGGGCGCCATCGCCGGCCGGCTCCACGGTGTCGAGGATCAGTTGGTAGTCGCCACGGCCCTCGAACAGCGAGACCTTGCCGCGCACCTTCACCGCCAGCCCGTCCTTCAAGGCCTGGCGCACCCGCGCGGCGTTCTGCCGGAACAGCGCGCAGCGCACCTGGGCGCCGCTGTCCTTGAGGGTGAAATACACATGGC
The DNA here is from genome assembly GCF_018325805.1 of Pseudomonas sp. St290. Lineage (NCBI taxonomy): Bacteria > Pseudomonadati > Pseudomonadota > Gammaproteobacteria > Pseudomonadales > Pseudomonadaceae > Pseudomonas > Pseudomonas sp. St290. The sequence goes on from NZ_AP014703.1 coordinate 1,217,674, forward strand.
CGGACGCCGGGCGGGCAAGGTTGGAGATCTCGCCCTCGACCCAGATGTTGCTGAACACGTCTTCGAGCAACACCCGCGCGCGGCCGTTGAGCTGGCTGACAGTCAGGACCTCGCGGTCCAGGCCCAGTCGGGCAAAGGGATCTTTAATCATGGGCGGCATGATAAGGGCATTCGCCGATGAATCTCCATGCGTGCAGACAATTAGACCGAGTCGTCTGCATCGCGAGCAGGCTCGCTCCCACACTGGATCTTCGCTGCGACACAGATCCCCTGTGGGAGCGAGCCTGCTCGCGATAGCGGTGTATCAGCCACCACAAATACTGGATATGCCCCGACACATCTGGCTAAAGTCGCCGCTCTCCCCATCAAGGAAGTGCCGGATGAATCTTCTGTCATGGCTAGGCCAATGGGCATTCGCGCCAACGCAATGGCTGGTGATCGGCCTGGCCATCACCCTGGCCTACATCGTGTTCGGCATCGCCGGGTTCGGCACGGCGTTGGTGGCCGCCCCCGTCCTGCTGCTGTTCATGCCACTGTCGAAAATCATCCCGTTGCTGGTCTTGCTCGATTTTGTCGCGGCCTTCGGCAACCTGTTGCCATCGCGCCGGGACGTGTCTCGGCCTGAACTGTTGCGGTTGCTGCCGTGCATGGCGGTGGGCTGCACCCTGGGGGTGATTTTCCTGCTCAACCTCAAGTCCGACCTGTTGTTGCTGTTGATGGGGCTGTTCATCAGCAGTTATGCGATCTATAGCCTGTCGATAAAAACCCGGCCGAAGCAGCTGTCATCGCTGTGGGCGTTCCCGATGGGCACGGTGGGCGGGATGTTCGGCGCATTGTTTGGCAGCGGCGGCTTTTTATATGCGATCTACCTGAACAGCCGTCTGCCGAAGGACGCGGCCCGCGCCACGCAAAGTGCCTTGATCAGTTGCAGCACGGTGGTGCGCTTGAGCCTGTTTATCGTGGCCGGGGTGTATGCCGAGCTACCCTTGTTGGTACTGGCGCTGTGTTTGTTGCCGGCCATGGCGCTGGGGTTGTGGGTAGGGCGGCGCTTGACCATGAAGATGTCACGAGAGGCGTTCGTGCGGTTGGTCACCTGGCTGGTGCTTGCCAGCGGCCTTGCGTTGATTGTGCGCTACCTGAGTGCTTGACCTGGCCCCGCCAGGGATTAAGCTGCCGGCCTTCGATCAGACCCTGCCAGGGAAACAGCCAGGCCTCGCCATGAACTCGCAAAGCATCATTGTTCCGAAAATTTCCACCCTGCCGGTCCACGAGCCTCGGGCCCGGGCGATCGTGCGCTGGCTGGTGCGCAAGAATATCGTCGAAGAACAGCTGACCACCTGCGGGCGCACCGGCAATCGCATGGCCCACGCCATCGCCTCTGGTGCCCGCGAAGTGGTCATGCACCCCGAAGCCTTGCCGTTCGGTGAGTCGATCAATGGCCTGGAGATCATCACCAAGCGGTGCATCTATACGCCGGCCAAGGGCTTTCTCGAAGAGGCCGGCTGCGCCGAGTGCCGCAAGGAAATCGGCGAAGCGCTGTTCGAGAGCCTGGAAGACTGGATGCCGGCGCGTACCGACAACTTCACTTGTCCCGAATGTGGCCATGAAGATGACATCAATGGATTTCTGTTTCTGCAGCCCTGCGGCTTTTCCAACCTGGGGTTCATCTTCAACAACTGGCTGGAGGCGGGGTTCAAGCAGGCGTTTCTGGATGAATTCGCCGATTGGCTGGATCAGCCGGTGAGTTGGGTGAAGGTGGAGTTGTAGCGAGCAACACACACTGGGGCGATGAATACACAACCCCTGTGGCGAGGGAGCTTGCTCCCGCTGGGCTGCGAAGCGGCCCTGAGATGTTTGCGGTCGCTGCGCAATCGAGCGGGAGCAAGCTCCCTCGCCACGGGTTCGGCGTATGGTCGGAGTGCAGTGATTTAGCCCGTCAATCACCCCGCCAATAATAGACAGAGTTTTACATTGAGCCAGACGGGGTCCATGAGTATAATGGCGCGCTTCCATTTTCCCGCTCGGGAGCCCCCGCGATGCTGCGTATCAGCCAAGAAGCTCTGACCTTCGACGACATTCTCCTAGTGCCCGGTTATTCCGAGGTACTGCCTAACGAAGTCAGTCTCAAAACCCGTCTCACCCGTGGCATCGAACTGAATATCCCCCTGGTTTCCGCCGCCATGGACACCGTGACCGAAGCCCGTCTGGCCATTGCCATGGCCCAGGAAGGCGGTATCGGTATCATCCACAAGAACATGACCATCGAACAGCAGGCCGCCGAAGTGCGCAAGGTCAAGCGGTTCGAGGCTGGCGTGGTCAAGGATCCGATCACCATCGAGGCTGACGCCACGGTCCGGGATCTGTTCGAACTGACCCGCATGCACAACATCTCCGGCGTTCCGGTGCTGCACGATGGCGACCTGGTCGGCATCGTCACCTCTCGCGACGTGCGCTTCGAGAACCGCCTGGATGCCACCGTCCGCCAAGTGATGACGCCTAAAGAGCGCCTGGTCACGGTCAAGGAAGGCACCAGCAAGGACGAAGTTCGTGAGTTGCTGCACAAGCACCGCATCGAGCGCGTGCTGATCGTCGACGACAAATTCGCCCTCAAGGGCATGATGACCGTCAACGACATCGAAAAAGCCAAGGCCTACCCGCTGGCGAGCAAGGACGACCAGGGTCGTCTGCGCGTCGGCGCTGCGGTCGGCACCGGCAAGGACACCGGTGATCGTGTCGCCGCCCTGGTCAATGCCGGCGTCGACGTGGTGGTGGTCGACACCGCCCACGGTCACTCCAAAGGCGTGATCGACCGCGTTCGCTGGGTCAAGCAGAACTTCCCGGAAGTGCAGGTGATCGGCGGCAACATTGCCACCGGCGCTGCGGCCAAGGCCCTGGCCGAAGCCGGCGCCGACGCGGTCAAGGTCGGTATCGGCCCAGGCTCGATCTGCACCACCCGCATCGTCGCCGGTGTCGGCGTGCCACAGATCAGCGCCATCGCCAACGTCGCCGCTGCCCTTGAAGGCACTGGCGTACCGTTGATCGCCGACGGCGGCATCCGGTTCTCCGGTGACCTGTCCAAGGCCATCGTCGCCGGTGCCTCCTGTGTGATGATGGGTTCGATGTTCGCCGGTACCGAAGAAGCACCGGGCGAGATCGAACTGTTCCAGGGCCGTAGCTACAAGGCCTACCGCGGCATGGGTTCGCTGGGCGCCATGTCCCAGGCCCAGGGCTCTTCCGACCGTTACTTCCAGGACTCCTCCGCGGGTGCCGAGAAGCTGGTGCCGGAAGGCATCGAAGGTCGCGTGCCGTACAAAGGCACCCTGAGCGCCATCATCCATCAACTGATGGGCGGCCTGCGCTCTTCCATGGGCTACACCGGCAGCGCCAACATCGAAGAGATGCGCACCAAGCCGGAATTCGTGCGCATCACCGGTGCCGGTATGGCCGAGTCCCATGTCCACGACGTGCAGATCACCAAGGAAGCGCCGAACTACCGCGTAGGTTAAGGCTTCCAGCAAAACGTTAATCACCGGGGCTGTTCATTCAGCCCCGAGTTGTTTCTGATTCACTACATGAGAATGAGTCATGGCCCTCGACATTCACGCTCACCGCATCCTGATCCTCGACTTCGGTTCCCAGTACACCCAGCTGATCGCCCGCCGCGTGCGTGAAATCGGCGTGTACTGCGAATTGCATCCGTTCGACATGGATGACGAAGCGATTCGCGAATTCGCGCCTAAAGGCGTCATCCTCGCTGGCGGCCCCGAGTCCGTGCACGAAGCCGACAGCCCGCGCTGCCCGCAAGCGGTGTTCGACCTGGGCGTGCCGGTCTTCGGTATCTGCTACGGCATGCAGACCATGGCTGAACAACTGGGCGGCAAGGTCGAAGGTTCCGACCTGCGTGAGTTCGGTTATGCCCGCGTCGATGTGGTCGGCAAGAGCCGCCTGCTGGACGGCATCGAGGACCACGTCGACGCCGACGGCCTGTTCGGCCTGGACGTATGGATGAGCCACGGTGACAAGGTCACCAAGATGCCGGAAGACTTCCACATCCTGGCCAGCACCCCGAGCTGCCCGATTGCCGGTATGTTCAACGATGATCGTCGCTACTACGGCGTGCAGTTCCACCCGGAAGTGACCCACACCAAGCAAGGCGGCCGCATCCTGTCGCGCTTCATCCTCGACATCTGCGGATGCGAAGCCCTGTGGACCCCGTCGAAAATCGCGGAAGACGCCATCGCCCAGGTCCGTGCTCAAGTCGGCACCGACAACGTGCTGCTGGGCCTGTCCGGCGGTGTGGACTCCTCTGTGGTCGCGGCGCTGTTGCACAAGGCCATTGGCGACCAGCTGACCTGCGTCTTCGTCGACAACGGCCTGCTGCGCCTGCACGAAGGCGAGCAAGTGATGGCCATGTTCGCCGAGAACATGGGCGTCAAGGTGATCCGCGCCAACGCCGAAGAGCAGTTCCTGAACAACCTGGCCGGCGAGTCCGACCCGGAGAAGAAGCGCAAGATCATCGGCCGTACCTTCATCGACGTGTTCGATGCCGAATCCTGCAAGCTGGACAACATCAAGTACCTGGCCCAGGGCACCATCTACCCCGACGTGATCGAGTCGGCCGGCGCCAAGAGCGGCAAGGCCCACGTGATCAAGTCCCACCACAACGTCGGTGGCCTGCCGGAAGAGATGAACCTCAAGCTGGTCGAGCCGCTGCGCGAACTGTTCAAGGACGAAGTACGTCGCCTCGGCCTGGAGCTGGGCCTGCCGTACGACATGGTCTACCGCCACCCATTCCCGGGCCCGGGCCTGGGCGTGCGGATCCTCGGTGAAGTGAAGAAGGAATACGCCGACCTGCTGCGTCGCGCCGACCACATCTTCATCGAAGAACTGCGCAAGGCCGACTGGTACCACAAGGTCAGCCAGGCCTTCGTGGTGTTCCAACCGGTGAAATCGGTGGGCGTGGTTGGCGATGGCCGTCGTTACGCCTGGGTCGTGGCCCTGCGTGCCGTGGAAACCATCGACTTCATGACCGCTCGCTGGGCACACCTGCCGTACGAGCTGCTGGAAACCGTTTCCGGGCGCATCATCAACGAAATCGAAGGCATCTCCCGCGTCACGTATGACGTGTCGAGCAAGCCGCCGGCGACGATTGAGTGGGAATGATGGGGCGTCCGACATTGTCCGGCACCCATTAGCAGAAAATGCCCTGAAGCCCGCGTAATTGCGGGCTTTTGGCTTTTTTGGGCTGGCCAGTTCTGGCCGCTTTGTGCATCGCCGAGACCGTGTTTTCCATAGCCCACTCCATGCTGTTTGCCGACGCTAGGGTGACCCTTCCTGGGGGCCTAGAGCTGATCGAACGGTTTTCGATCCAGGAGACAGTCGATGAACGCCCCTAGGAGGGCTGGTCGATGCTGGCGGCTCGGATAGTAGAGGAACAGCCCCGGGCGCGAAATCGACCAGTCCGGCAGGACCTGGACCAGCCGCCCCTGGGTCAAGAGCTCGCCCACGCCATCTCGCTCAAAGTGATAGGCAATGCCGAGCCCGTTCAGCGCAGCAGCAATGCCGATGTCAGCATGATTGGTGACGACGGGGCCGTCCACCGCCACTTCGAGTCGTTGCCCTCGTTTCTTGAACTCCCAGCGATATTGCCTGCCGTCCATCTGGAGCCGCCAGTTGATGCATGTATGGTTATGCAAATCGGCGGGCGACTTGGGGGTTCCTCTACGGGCGATATAGTCCGGGGAGGCCACGGCCACCATGTTCAGGTCCGGCGTGAGGCGGACGGCAACCATGTCTTTCTCGAGCTGCCCACCCACGCGGATGCCCGCATCAAAGCGGCCCGCGACGATATCGGCGAGCGCGTCGTCGACCACGATGTCGAGAACCACGTCAGGGTGTGCTTGATGGAAGCGTGAAAGCCGGGGCGCGATGATGGTCCGCGCTGCGATCCCCAGCGTGTTGATGCGAAGCGTGCCGCTCATCTGTCCTGTCGCCTCACTGGCTTGGGCGACTGCAGCAGCCATCTCCCGAAACAATGGCGCTATGCGCCTGTAGAGCAGTTCGCCACTGGCCGATGGCGCGACGCTTCGAGTTGTGCGATTCAGAAGGCGAGCGCCGATGCGGCCTTCGAGTTGCCGGATGGTCTGGCTGAGTGCCGACGGCGATAGGCCCAAATGCTCTGCAGCTCGGGCAAAGCTCTGGCGTTCCACGACGGCTACGAAAGCCTTCAGTTCAGCGAAGTCGGATCCGCGCATTATGTATCGTTTCCTAAGCAACCTATAAAGATTCTAGCGTATTCACTGAATTCAAGTAGACGCGCATCCTGAGGCCTTCGCTGACCCCATGGAGCCAAAAATTGAACACCTTGACCCTTCCTGAGCCTATTGCCGCGTACTTCGCGGCCGAACACAACCCCGACGCCTTGGCGCGTTGCTTCACCGCGCAAGCCGTCATGAAGGACGACGGCCGTACCTACACGGGCATCAACGCCATCAAGGCCTTTATGGCCGAGGCATCGGCCAAGTACAGCGCGACGAGCGTGCCATTCGCCATTGAGGGAGAGGACGGCTTTCAACTTGTCCGCGCCAACGTCACCGGCAACTTCCCTGGCAGCCCGATCGTCCTGTCCTACCGCTTTCGCCTTGAACGCGGCCTGATCGCATCGCTGGAGATCACGGCATGAGCTTCGACCTTCATCTGAATGGCCTGCGGACATTGGTCACCGGCGGCACGCTGGGCCTTGGCGCTGCAGTCGTGAAAACCCTTGTAGAGGCCGGCGCTCGGGTGGCGACATCCGCGCGCACCGTGCCAGCGGAGCCGGTGGAGGGCGTCACCTACGTGGCTGCCGATCTGTCGACGGCGCAAGGTACGAATCACCTTGCTCAGACCGTCCTGCAGGACTGGGGCGGCGTCGATATCCTGATCAACGTGCTCGGCGGTTCGAAGACCCCCGGTGGCGGTTTCGCCGCGATCAGTGATGAGCACTGGTTCGCCGAGCTGAACCTGAACTTGATGCCTGCCGTACGCCTGGACCGTGCGTTGCTGCCAGCGATGCTGGCTCAGGGCTCCGGCGTCATCATCCACGTCAGCTCCATCCAGCGCGTGCTGCCTTTGCCCGAGTCCACCACCGCCTACGCCGCAGCCAAGGGAGCCCTCACGACCTACAGCAAGTCTCTGGCGAGAGAGGTGACGCCGAAGGGCGTTCGCGTGCTGAGCGTTGCGCCGGGCTGGATTGAGACTGAGGCTTCCGTAGCGTTTGCGCAGCGGATGGCGGCAGACGCCGGAACGGATTACGAGGGCGGCAAGAAAATCGTCATGGATTGGCTGGGAGGAATTCCAGTGGGCCGACCGGCCACACCACAAGAGGTGGCCGATTTGATCGCTTTCCTGGCGTCCCCTCGGTCCGCTTCGATCGCAGGGTCCGAGTATCGGATCGACGGCGGCACCGTTCCGACTCTTTAGCCAACAGCCGCGACTGGCTGAACACGGGGCGCGTGACCTCGCAGCATGGCCCCGGCAGGCGCCGAGGCTTTCCCGAACCGGACGTGGCAGGTCTGCCGCGTCCGGTATCAATGTCCACCCGCAAACGCCCCGTCGCTACAGTCAAAGCTCTGCTCTCAAACTGTCAAAGGCGTCCTCCAGGAATTTGGCCACCGGTTTTCGCTGGCCGGTCTGATCCCGCCACGCCTGAAGCGCGAGTCTCATCGCACCGACGGACACCACAGCCACCATCCGAAGGGCCAACCGCCGCTCAGGCTGCCGCCAGACCTCACACAGCGCGTTGAACAGCGCTTGCTCCTGTTCCGCGTAGTACGCCTGCTTGCGCGCAAGAAGCGACTCGCTCGAACGCATGAGATTGTCCACGGCTGTCATCTGCTCGGTCGTATAGCGCGCGATGTGCTTGACCATCACATCGCGAACAGCATCGAGTGGCGGTACGTCGGGCGATGTCTTCAGCAGATCGGCAATCAGCCTGGCCGAATCGGCGTCCTGCCAGAACAAGATGATGTCGTCCTTCGATTTGAAGTACGAGAAAAACGTGCGGCGCGAGATGCCAGCCGCTGCCGCGATGGTGTCCAGCGTTGTGCCTTCGTACCCGTTGGCGAGGAACAGGCGCTGGCCGGCCTCGGCGATGCGCTGGCGTGTTTCGCGGCGCTTGCTTTCGCGCAAGCCTTCTGTGGGTGCTGCATCTGCGGGGGGGAAGGATTCTGACATTCCAATGGCCTGTTGCATTTCTGCACTAAGTGCAGCAGAGTTAGCACTGAGTGCATATTTATATGCACCTAGTGTATATTTCAACTTCTCGACAGGCAAGGATCATGACCCACTGGACAGTTTCCGACATCCCTTCCCAACGCGGCCGTACGGCGGTCGTCACCGGTACTGGCGGCCTTGGATTCCAAGACGCGCTGGCACTGGCCCGGGCCGGTGCGAATGTCATCATCGCAGGTCGAAATCCGTCGAAAGGGGCGGCGGCAGTCGATCAGATTCGCCAAAGTGTTCCCGGCGCGAATGTGACTTTCGGGGCACTGGACCTCGCCAGCCTCGAATCCATCGAGTCGTTTGGTGAGCGTCTGCGGAGTTCGCGCGACAGCCTGGACTTGCTGATCAACAACGCGGCAGTGATGGCGCCGCCGAAGCGTCAGGTGACTTGCGACGGATTCGAGTTGCAGTTCGGCACGAACTACCTGGGTCACTTCGCCTTGACGGCCCAATTGCTGCCGCTGTTGCGCAAGGGCAACAAGCGCGCGTGGTCAGCCTTTCAAGCGTCGCCGCTCGAAGCGGCACGATCAACTTCGATGATCTGCAAGCTCAGCGCAGCTACAGGCCGATGCCGGTTTACAGCCAATCGAAACTCGCTTGCCTGATGTTCGCCCTTGAATTGCAACGCCGCAGCGATGCTGCGGGCTGGGGCATCCAGAGCATCGCTGCCCATCCTGGCATTTCGCGCACCGATCTGTTGCCCAATGGCGCCGGCGCATGGAGCGTTCCGGGTATGGCTCGTCGTTACATGTGGTTCCTGTTCCAGCCGGCAGCGCAGGGGGCGTTGCCGACCATCTTCGCCGCGACTTCACCGCAGGCTCAAGGCGGTGTCTATTACGGCCCGGACAGGCTCGGCGAAATACGCGGCTATCCGGCCGTTGCCAAGATTCCTGCGCAAGCACTGGATGCGAGCGTCGCTGCGAGGCTGTGGATTGAATCGCAAGGGCTTACGGAAGCGGTCTTTCGGTAAACCAACCCTGTACAAATACGTTGTCTATGCTTCGCGACTGCCAATCGCGCCTTCCGGCAGTACCCGACGGCCAGAATACCTTGAAATATCAGCTTGCTGACGATGGCTGCGCTCCGGATGAACTGGTCGAGCGGCTGGGTGAAGCGGGCTGCGATGATGCCTTGGTAGGCATCGGGCAGCCGGGGCGGCTTGCGCTTGAGTTCACGCGCGATGCGCCTGACGCGGTTGAAGCCGTGCTTAGTGCGCTGAGCGACGTTCGCCGCGCAGTGCCATCGGCCAGACTGATCGAGGTTGCGCCTGATTTAGTCGGGGGGGATAGCAAGGTATGCGTCCCAGATGAGTTCTATACTCTCGGCACCCATTGCGGCGATGAACAGGTCGCAATAAGGAGCCTGCCATGAATGACACTCAAAAACTTGCCGCCTTGCGCATCGTCTTGATCGTAGTCGGTCTGATCGCCGTCTTCGCGTTCTGGCCGTTGATGGTTCTGTGGCCGTCCGGTTGGGCGTGGCACAGCGGCCATTCCGATTATCCGCTGATGATGGTCGGCATCTATGCGACGCTCGGTGTGTTCCTGCTGCTGGCATCCCGCGATCCGCTGAAACACCTGAGCTTGATCTGGTTCACGGTGTGGTCGAGCGTCGTGCATGGCGCGATCATGGCTGTGCAGTCGTTTGGCATCGGGATGGACGGGGCAAGCCAGTACGGCCATCTATTGGGCGATGTGCCTACGTTGCTCATTGTCGCAGTGGTGCTGGCATTCTTAACACCGCGGGGCGAGAAAGCGCATTTGCTGCCTGATTGACCCTCAGTGCGGCGGTAATCCAAGGCCTTGTGGATAACTTCCATGAGGCTTTTTTCATTTTCGCCGCCCTTACTGTTTCTCATCTGCGGGTGTATCGTATTCGCCTTTTGCGGGCCCAACGGTTCGCCGCGGATTCAAGAGGTGCTTGCGTTCATGTCCTTTACCCGTCGCCAAATACTCGGTGGCCTGGCCGGTCTTGTTGTCGTTGGTGTGGGTGCGGGAGGTGCTTCGCGGTATTGGCTGGGCAAGATGGCGGATGCCGAGGCCGGCCATGACTATGAATTGATCGCGGCGCCCCTGGACGTCGAGCTGGTGGCCGGGCACAAGACCCAGGCCTGGGCCTTTGGCCCGTCGGCGCCGGGCACCGAGCTCCGGGTGCGCCAGGGCGAATGGTTGCGGGTGCGCTTCATCAATCACCTGCCGGTTGCCACCACCATTCATTGGCACGGGATCCGTTTGCCGTTGGAGATGGACGGCGTGCCGTATGTCTCGCAACTGCCGGTTCTGCCGGGCGAGTATTTCGATTACAAGTTCCGCGTGCCGGATGCCGGCAGCTATTGGTATCACCCCCACGTCAACAGCAGCGAGGAGCTCGGGCGTGGGCTGGTGGGGCCGCTGATCATCGAAGAGCGCGAGCCTACCGGGTTCAAGTACGAACAAACCCTGAGTCTCAAGAGCTGGCATGTGGACGAGCAAGGCCAGTTCGTGGCATTCAGCATTCCTCGCGAAGCCGCGCGAGGTGGCACGGCCGGGCGCCTGGCGACCATCAATGGCGTGCCGGAGGCGGTGATTGAGCTGCCGGCCGGGCAGATCACTCGGGTGCGTTTGCTCAACCTGGATAACACCCTGACCTACCGGATCAATATTCCAGGCGTTGAAGCGCAGATCTATGCGCTGGACGGCAACCCCGTCGAACCGCGCCCGCTGGGCAAGGAATACTGGCTTGGCCCGGGCATGCGCATTTGCCTGGCGATCAAGGCGCCGCCGGCCGGGGAAGAGCTGTCGTTGCGCAATGGCCCGGTGCGCCTGGGGACTTTGCGTTCGGTGCCTAACAGTGACGCACCGACCCAGTGGCCGCCGGCGCTGCCACCCAACCCGGTGTCCGAGCCGGACCTGGCCAATGCCGAGAAACTCAACTTCAATTTCGAATGGGTCGGCTCGGTGTCGGTCAACGTCGACAATGGCAAGCCGCCGAGTCTGTGGCAGATCAACGGCAAAGCCTGGGACATCACCGACAAGACCTGCGCCGACCGGCCAATCGCCACGCTGAAAAAAGGCCAGAGCTACATTTTCGAATTGAAGAACATGACCCAGTACCAGCATCCGATCCATTTGCACGGAATGAGCTTCAAGGTGATTGCATCGAACCGGCACAAGGTCGTGCCGTACTTCACCGACACTTACCTGCTGGGCAAGAACGAGCGGGCGCAGGTGGCGCTGGTGGCGGATAATCCGGGGGTGTGGATGTTCCACTGCCATGTCATCGACCACATGGAAACCGGCCTGATGGCCGCCATCGAGGTGGCTTGATGCGCCAGATTCGCCCCGCCAGAATCATCGACCGCAGCCGTGACCAGGACTTCATGCGCGAAGCCCTGGCCCTCGCCGCACAGGGCGCGGCCCTGGGCGAAGTGCCGGTGGGCGCGGTGCTGGTGCAGGATGGCGAGATCATCGGGCGCGGCTTCAACTGCCCGATCAGCGGCCACGACCCCAGCGCCCATGCGGAAATGGTCGCCATCCGCGCCGCCGCCCAGGCGGTGAGCAACTATCGCCTGCCCGGCAGTACCCTTTATGTGACGCTGGAGCCCTGCAGCATGTGCGCCGGCCTCATCGTCCATTCGCGTATCGCCCGGGTCGTCTACGGCGCCCTGGAGCCCAAGGCCGGGATCGTGCAGAGCCAGGGGCAGTTTTTCAGCCAGGGTTTCCTGAACCATCGGGTGATGTTCGAAGGCGGGGTGCTGGCTGAAGAGTGCAGTACGGTGTTGAGTGAGTTCTTCAAGGCCCGTAGAGCCAAATCCTCAGACTGACACCTTTCCCCCTAATGTGGGAGTGAATCTCTGTGGGAGCAAGGCTTGCCCGCGATGAACGATAACGCGGTCTTGCTATAGACCGCGGTGCCGCCATCGCGGGCAAGCCTTGCTCCCACAGGTTCATTCCTACAGAAGCTTGCACACAGCGGGGCGATTTATTTCCGCGCCACAATCACTGCCCGCATTGGTGCCGGCAGTCCTTCGATGGTCTTGCTGTGGTCGGCGGGATCGAGGAAGTCACTCAACGACTGGTATTTCATCCACTCGGTGCTGCGCTGTTCTTCCACGGTGGTCAGGCTCACGTCCACACAACGCACATCGCTGAACCCGGCGCGGCGCAGCCAGCGTTCCAGGGCCGGGACCGAGGGCAGGAACCACACGTTGCGCATCTGCGCGTAGCGGTCCTCGGGCACCAGCACCTGATGTTCGTCGCCTTCGATCACCAGGGTTTCCAGCACCAGTTCGCCGCCTTTGACCAGGCAGTCCTTGAGGGCCAGCAGGTGTTCGATCGGCGAGCGGCGATGGTAGAACACGCCCATGGAGAACACCGTGTCGAAGCCTTCCAGCTCCGCGGGCAAGGCTTCGAAGGGGAATGGCAGGTGCCAGGCATTGGGCTGTGACAGGTAACGCTGCACGGCCTGGAACTGGCAGAAGAACAGCCAGTTGGGGTCGACGCCGATCACCGTGTCGGCCCCGGCGCCGAGCATGCGCCACATGTAGTAACCATTGCCGCAGCCCACGTCGAGGATGCGCTTGCCTTTGAGATCCAGGTGCGGTGCGACCCGCGACCACTTCCAGTCCGAGCGCCATTCGGTGTCCACGTGCACGCCAAACAGGTCGAACGGCCCTTTGCGCCACGGCGACAGGCCCATCAACGCCGTGCGCATTCGTGCCCGGGTTTCGTCAGAGCAATCGGTGTCGAGGGTCAGCCCGTTCAGCAGGTCGATTTCAGTCGGTTGCAGCATTGGCAAGGCGTCGAGAGCGTTCTGCCAGCGCTCCAGGTCGCCATGGCCTTTTTCCATTTTGCTGTCGAGTTGCGTCTGCAGGGTCGCGGCCCAATCGGCCAAGGGGGTACCGGCCAGGCGGCGGGCGAGGGGAGACAGATCGATCATGGCAGGGCAATCAACGAGGCGAAGTTAAGACACTGGAACCACGGCACGACTTTCGAGAACCCGGCCGCCAACAGGCGTTCGCGGTGTTCTTCGAGGCTATCGGGCTTCATGACGTTTTCGATGGCGCTGCGTTTCTGGGCAATCTCCAGCTCGCTGTAGCCGTTGGCGCGCTTGAACGCCACGTGCAGGTCGGTGAGCAGGGCGTGTTCCTCGACATCGTTGAAGCGCAGTTTTTCCGACAGGATCAGGGCGCCGCCGGGCAGCAGCGACTGGCGAATGCGGCTCAACAGCGCGGTGCGCTGGTCCGGCGCGATGAATTGCAGGGTGAAGTTCAGCGCCACCACCGAGGCGGGCTGGAACGTCAGGGCGAGGATGTCGCCTTCGATCACCTCAACGGGCAGCAACTCCTGGAACATCGAGTCCTGGCCGTTGAGGTATTCGCGGCAACGCTCGACCATGGCCGCCGAGTTATCCACAGCGATGACACGGCAACCGTCGGTGCGCACGTGGCGGCGCAGGGCCTGGGTCACCGCACCCAGGGACGAACCCAGGTCATAGAGCACGCTATTGGGTTGGGCGAATTGCGCGGCGAGCACGCCGAGGTTTTCGACGATGGTCGGGTAACCCGGCACCGAACGCTTGATCATGTCCGGAAACACCCGCACCACGTCCTCGTTGAAGGCGAAGTCCGGCACTTGGGCCAGGGGTTGGGCGAATAGGCGATCGGGTTCTTTGCTCACGGCGGTTCCAGCGGCATGGGTGGTGAAAAGGCCGGCATTTTAACCAAAAAACCGGTGGGAGCGAGCTTGCTCGCTCCCACATTGATCTTTGTTCAGCGCTGCTTTTGCGGGAACGCTGACGCCGTGATGCCCCATTGGCCCAGCCAATAACTGATGATGATCAGATAAGGCGCGGCATGGAAGGGCTGTATGAACCGGTTGATGCCGATCAGGCTGTCGGAAAACACAAAGGCCAGCGCCCCGGCGGCGGCCAGCCAGGCCGAGCGTTTCGGCACCTCGGTACCCAACCGTGCCAGGGCTCGCCAGAGCATGGCGCTGATAGCCAGGCCGTAGACAATCACCGGCACCAGCAACGGCCCGAGACCGCTCGACAGCAGTATCCCCAACAGCACTGCGCCGATGCCCAAGGCCAGGGCCAATGGCAGCAGCGCCGGACGGTGACAGTCGCTCAGGTAAGCTTTCAGGTAAGCCAGGTGCGCCAGCAGAAACGCGCCAAGGCCGAACACGAACAGATCCCCCGGCCAGGCCAGTAACACATCGCCCACCAGCGAAAAAATCAGCCCGAGGCTGATCCAGCGCCGATACTCGCCTGGCGGCGCATCGTGCAGCCAACCGAGCAGGGCCAGCACCGGCATAGGCTTGACCAGCAGACACAGCAGCGTGGCGTGCATGGCCAGGCCGTACAGGTAAGTGGCTGCGCCCATCAGTGCAAGGATCAGCCAACCCACGGTCAATTCACCGCAATGGCGCAGTCGAAGGTTTCCACGGGCGGTACTTCCGGAGCCCAGGGTTGTTGATAAGTCAGGCGCAGACGCCCAGTGCCGGCGTTGAACGCCTGGAAGCGCCAGGTCGAGACCCCGGCGGCGCCGACGATGCCGGCGTCTTCCGGGTTGCGATAAACCTCGGGGCCGAGGCCTTTGAGCACGCCGCCGGCCGAATCCTGGATCGCCCAGCGATAACCGGTGGTGGGGTTGCTCGGCAAGCTCAAAATCAGGTTCTGCCCGTTATTGAGCCGCACCGGGCACTGGCTCAGTTTTTCCACGGTCACGTTGCGTCCGCTTTGCGTGGCGCAGGCGCTCAGCAGGGCGAGGCTCAAGGGGACGAGCAGGCGGGTGATGGACATAAGGGTGATGACTCCGGCATTCACGACGAACGGCGAGCATAACCGAAGATGCTACCAGGTGTGTCAGCTGGGGAAGTGCTGTCGCTGATGACGCTATCGCGGGCAAGCCTTGCTCCCACAATGGATCTTTGTCGCACACTGACTCTGTGAGCGACATTAAACCCTGTGGGAGCAAGGCTTGCCCGCGATGGGGCCCGCATAAGCGCTACAGTTCTATCAGAACAACACCTTGGCCACATCCGCAAACCGCTTGGCAAAGTGCACCGTGACGCCTTCCTTGAGGTAGTCCGGCAGTTCTTCGAAATTGCCCCGGTTGGCTTCCGGCAGGATCAGTTCATTGATTTTCTGCCGTCGCGCCGCGATCACTTTCTCGCGCACGCCGCCGATCGGCAGTACATGCCCGGTAAGGGTCAGTTCGCCGGTCATGGCCACGCCTTTTTTCGGTGGCTGGTTACGGGCCAGGGACAGCAGGGCGCTGGCCATGGTGACCCCGGCGCTCGGGCCGTCCTTGGGCGTGGCGCCTTCCGGTACGTGCAGGTGAACGAAGGCCTCGTCGAAGAATTTCGGATCGCCGCCGAATTGCTTCAGGTGCGAACTGACGTAGCTGTGGGCGATTTCCGCCGACTCTTTCATCACGTCGCCCAGTTGCCCGGTCAGCTTGAAACCGCGATTGAGGGTGTGGATGCGCGTTGCCTCGATGGGTAAGGTCGCGCCGCCCATGCTGGTCCAGGCCAGGCCGGTAATCACTCCGACGCCGGACAACACCTGCTCGTTGCGGAACACCGGTTTGCCCAGGGAGGCCTCCAGGTCTTTCGGCCCGAGCTTGATCACCGCTTTGGGGTCGTCGATCAGCTTCATCACCGCCTTGCGCACCAGTTTGCCCAGTTGTTTCTCCAACTGCCGCACCCCGGCTTCACGGGCGTAGCCGTCGATCAGGGCTTTGAGGGCGCTGTCGTTGATGCTCAGGCTGCCCTTGGACACGCCGGCCTTGGCCAACTGCTTGGGCCACAAGTGGCGCTTGGCGATGGCGACTTTTTCTTCGGTGATGTAACCCGACAGGCGGATCACTTCCATCCGGTCCAGCAAGGGGCCGGGGATCGAGTCCAGGGTGTTGGCGGTGCAGATGAAGAGCACTTTCGACAGATCCAGGCGCAGGTCCAGGTAGTGATCGAGAAATTCGACGTTCTGTTCCGGGTCGAGGGTCTCGAGCAGGGCCGACGCCGGGTCGCCCTGGTAGCTCTGGCCCATCTTGTCGATCTCATCGAGCATGATCACCGGGTTCATTACCTCGACATCCTTGAGCGCCTGTACCAGCTTGCCCGGCTGGGCACCGATGTAGGTGCGCCGATGGCCCTTGATCTCGGCTTCGTCGCGCATGCCGCCAACGCTGAAACGGTAGAACGGCCGCCCCAGGGACTCGGCGATGGACTTGCCGACGCTGGTCTTGCCCACGCCCGGCGGGCCCACCAGCAACACGATAGAGCCGCTGATCTCGCCTTTGTAGGCACCGACGGCGAGGAATTCCAGGATACGGTCCTTGATGTCGTCCAGGCCGGCGTGGTGCTGGTCGAGAACCTTGCGGGCATGCTTGAGGTCAAGTTTGTCCTGGCCGTACACGCCCCACGGCACCGAGGTTGCCCAATCCAGGTAATTGCGGGTAACGGCGTATTCCGGCGAGCCGGTTTCCAGGATGGAGAGTTTGTTCATCTCCTCTTCGATGCGCTTCTGCGCCTGGGCCGACAGCACCTTGCCTTCCAGCCGTTGCTCGAACTGTTCGATATCGGCGCTGCGGTCGTCCTTGGTCAGCCCCAGCTCCTGCTGGATGACCTTGAGCTGTTCCTTGAGGAAGAACTCGCGCTGATGCTCGCCGATCTTGTTGTTGACCTCGGCGGAAATCTCTTTCTGCAGCCGCGCCACTTCGACTTCCTTGCGCAGCATCGGCAGCACTTTTTCCATGCGCTTGAGCATGGGCACGCAGTCGAGCACTTCCTGCAGTTCGCTGCCGGTGGCGGAGGTGAGCGCGGCGGCAAAGTCGGTCAGTGGCGATGGGTCGTTGGGGCTGAAGCGGTTGAGGTAGTTCTTCAGCTCTTCGCTATACAGCGGGTTGAGTGGCAGCAGTTCCTTGATCGCGTTGATCAGCGCCATGCCGTAGGCCTTGACCTCGTCGGTCGGCTCGCTCGGCTGGTGCGGGTATTCGACTTCCACCAGATACGGTGGGCGATGGTGCTTGAGCCAGGTGCGGATGCGCACGCGAGTCAGGCCCTGGGCGACGAACTGCAGCTTGCCGCCTTCCCGGCTGGCGTGATGCACCTTCACCAGCGTGCCGTACAGCGGCAGTTTCGAGGTGTCGAAATGGCGCGGGTCTTCCTGGGGCGTGTCCATGAAGAACAGTGCCAGGGAGTGGTGTTCGGACTTGGCCACCAGCTCCAGGGTCTCGGCCCACGGTTCTTCGTTGACGATGACCGGCAACACCTGGGCCGGGAAGAAGGGGCGATTGTGGATGGGGATGATATAGACCTTGTCCGGCAGGTTCTGGCCAGGCAGGGCCAGGCCGGTACCGGACGAGGTGTGTTCGATGTGTTCGGAGTCAGCGTCGTAATCGTGAGTGGCTTCAGTAGAGTGCTGGTCGCTCATGGGGCACCTGCGCAATGGGGTATGGGTCTTAGATGGGGCAGGTGGGGGGTGGTTTCAATGGTAAGCGACTGTTAGCGGTTATTTCATTGGCGGGTGTTCAGGCTTGCGACAGCTTCCCGTGGCGAGGCATGCAGCGCTCGCCACGGGCCTCAACCTAGGCGACCCGGTTCAAGTCGTTGTGGCGCGTCTCCTTCAGGCACAGCACGGCGATCACGCTGAGCAGCGCGGCTGCTGAAACATAGCCTCCGACATAACTCAAACCGCCCATCGCCACCAGTTTCTGGGCGAAGAACGGCGCGGCCGAGGCACCGACGATACCGCCCAGGTTGTAGGCGGCCGAGGCGCCGGTGTAACGCACGTGGGTCGGAAACAGCTCCGGGAGCAAGGCGCCCATGGGGGCAAAGGTCACACCCATCAGGAACAGCTCGATGCACAGGAACAGTGCCACGCCCCCGGTCGACCCGTGGGTCAGCAAGGGTTCCATGAGGAAACCCGAGGCAATTGCCAGCACACCGCCGAGGATCAATATCGGTTTGCGGCCGTAGCGGTCGCTGGCCCAGGCCGACAGGGGGGTAGCGGCGGCCATGAACAGCACGGCAAAGCACAGCAGGCCCAGGAATGTCTCGCGGCTGTAGCCGAGGGTGGACACGCCGTAGCTCAGGGAAAACACCGTCGAGATATAGAACAGCGCGTAACACACCACCATCGCCGCCGCGCCCAGCAGCGTCGGCGCCCAGTACTGGCTGAACAGCTCGACCAACGGCACCTTGACCCGCTCCTGGCGGGCCATGGCATTGGCGAATACCGGGGTTTCATGGAGTTTGAGCCGCACATAGAGGCCGACGATCACCAGCACGGCGCTGAGCAGGAACGGAATCCGCCAGCCCCAGGAGCGGAATTGCTCATCGTCCAGGCTCATGGCCAGGGTCAGGAACAGCCCATTGGCCGCCAGGAAGCCGATGGACGGCCCCAACTGGGGGAACATGCCGAACCAGGCACGCTTGCCTTTGGGCGCGTTCTCGGTGGCAAGCAGCGCCGCCCCGCCCCATTCACCGCCCAAGCCCAGGCCCTGGCCGAAACGCAGCAGGCACAGCAGGACCGGTGCCCAGGCGCCAATGCTGGCATAACCGGGCAGCACGCCGATGAGCGTGGTGCACACCCCCATCAGCAGCAGGGACGCCACCAGCGTGGACTTGCGCCCGATCCGGTCGCCGAAGTGGCCGAACAGCGCCGAGCCCAGCGGCCGGGCGAGGAAGGCGATGCCGAACGTCAGGAAAGACGACAGCATCTGTGCCGTACCAGAAGTTTGCGGGAAGAACACCGGCCCGATCACCAGGGCCGCCGCCGTGGCATAGACGTAGAAATCGTAGAACTCGATGGCGGTGCCGATGAAGCTTGCGGTCGCCACGCGGGTGGCGGAATTTGTCGGCTGGACAGGCACAGCCTCGTTGCAGGTAGTGGTCGTCATGCGGTTATCCCTGACAGTCATGTGCTCCGTTGGAGCGAATTATTATGGTCGAACGCCCAGGGATGTGGGCGGGTACCCTTTCGCTGTTTCGGGTAGGAACAGTCGCAGGGCTGATGCGGATTTCGCCGATGGTCGGACCGGAACCGGCTGAGTGCAGGGTAGACGCAGGGTCCGGTAAGCGGCTTGAGTATAGGAAGGAGGCTAACGAATCAACAAGAGAGCCCGCACACAATATTGAAGCGTGCGCTGAGCTTCTGTGGCGAGGGGATTTATCCCCGCTGGGCTGCGCAGCAGCCCTAAAACCCGACAACTCGGTGCGCCAGGCAAAATTGAGTTGACTGTATTTGGGGCTGCTTTGCAGCCCAGCGGGGATAAATCCCCTCGCCACAACGGTGTTTCACTTGGGATTCAGGAAACAGCAGGCACCGAGCTGTTATGCCACGCCAGCACCTGGCTCACACGGTTGTCCACGGTTTCGATGATTTCCAGTCGATACCGCCCGATCTTCAGGCATACCGGGCTTTCGGGAATGGTTTCCAGGGCTTCGGTCACCAGCCCGTTGAGGGTTTTGGGGCCGTCGCAAGGCAGGTGCCAGCCCAGGGTCCTGTTCAACTCACGAATCGACGCCGCGCCATCGATCATCAGGCGGCCATCGGGCTGGGGATGGACATGGGGATTGTCGAGGCTGTGCTCGCTTTCGAATTCGCCGACGATTTCTTCGAGGATGTCTTCCAGGGTGACGATGCCCAGCACTTCGCCGTATTCGTCCACCACCATGCCCAGGCGCCGCTGCTGCTTGTGGAAATTCAGCAATTGCAGCTGCAGTGGTGTGCTCTCGGGCACGAAGTAGGGATCGTGGGAGGCGGCCAGCAGCGCTTCCTTGGTCAGGCTCGCGTCCGCCAGCAGGTGGCGGATCTGGCGGGTGTTGAGCACCGCTTCGACCTGGTTGATGTCGCTGTGGAACACCGGCAGGCGGGTACGACGGTTCAGGCGTAGCTGTTCGATGATCTCGCCGATGGGGTCGTCGAGGTTGATGCCATCGACCTCGCTGCGGGGCACGAGGATATCGTTGACGGTGATGTTGTCCAGGGCGTGGATGCCGGAAATCGGGTGCAGCCGGCCGCTGTTGTGCTCCGGTTCATGCTCGCTACGCGGTGGCGCGGGCATTTCGTCGTCGCTCTGTTGCACCATGCTGGCCTTGCGGGCAAATGGGCGCAGCAGCAATTGGCTGGCGCCATTCAACAGCCAGGCAAACGGATAGAGGATCTTCAACGGTATGCCCAGCAAGGTGTTGCCTAGTGCCAGCACCGCTTCGGGCTGGCGAGTGGCCAAGGTGCGCGGCAGGTAGTCGGCAAACACCAGCAGGGCGGCGCTGGTGCCGAGCCAGGCCACCCAGGGGCCGTTTTCCAGCCAGGTAAAAATCGCCAGCAAGGTGCCGATGACCACGGCCAGGGTGCGGCAGAGGGTATTGCACAGGATCAGGCTAGCCAGCGGGAATGTCAGCGTCGCCAGCGGTTTGTCAGTGGCGCGCGAGGCCGTACGCTGGGCCAGCAGGTGTTGCTGGGCGGCTTCGATCGCGGTGAACAGGGCCGACCAGAGGATCAGCACCACCAGCACGGCAAACAGCGGCGCCACGGGCAACGTATCCATCAGGGCCGTCCGTCACACATGCAGGATGTATTCGCGGACCAGCTTGCTGCCGAAGTACGCGAGCATCAGCAGGCAGAAACCGGCAAGGGTCCAGCGAATCGCCTTGTGCCCGCGCCAGCCGAGGCGGTTGCGGCCCCACAGCAGCACGCTGAAGACTATCCATGCCAGGCAGGCGAGCAGGGTCTTGTGCACCAGGTGCTGGGCGAACAGGTTCTCGACGAACAACCAGCCGGAGATCAGCGACAGTGACAGCAAGCCCCAACCGGCCCAGAGGAAGCCGAACAGCAGGCTCTCCATGGTTTGCAGCGGCGGGAAATTGCGGATCAGCCCGGACGGGTGCTTGTTCTTGAGCTGATGGTCCTGCACCAGTAACAGCAGGGCCTGGAACACCGCGATGGTGAACAGGCCATAGGCCAGGATCGACAGCAGGATGTGGGCGAGGATGCCCGGCTCTTCATCGATGATCTGCACTGTACCCGACGGCGCGAACTGCGCCAGCAGCACCGTGGCCAGCCCCAGCGGGAACAGCAGCACCAGCAGGTTTTCCACCGGGATGCGCGAGCAGGCCACTAGTGTCAGGGCGATCACGGCGACGGCGATCAGGCTGGCGGCGTTGAAAAAGTCCAGGCCCAGGCCGATCGGCGTCATCAGGTGGGTATAAAGGCTGGCCGCATGGCCGAGCACCGCCAGCACGCCAAGCGTGACCAGCAGGCGTTTGTTCGCCTTGGCACCGGTGGCCAGGCGTGAGCCTTGATAGAGGGTCGCAGCGGCATAAAGGCAAGCGGCGGCGAGCGTGGCAAACAAGCTGGGTGACAAGGGGAGCATAAATCCTGTTAGGCAAGCCCGAAAGGCGCTGAGTTTGGCATAGAACCCCCTCCGCACGAAAGACCACCGCAACTGACAGTAAGGTGTACGTCGCCCGCTTCTTCGCTATAATCCGCGACCTGCCCACGCCGCAGGCTCGCCGAGCACATTTTTCACGGTCTGGGCCGCCATTATCCCGGTCTCATCTGGGCCTGAAAGGATCGCGCATGTTTGAAAACCTAACCGACCGTCTCTCGCAGACGCTGCGCCATGTCACCGGCAAGGCGAAACTGACCGAGGACAACATCAAAGACACCCTGCGCGAAGTGCGCATGGCGTTGCTCGAAGCCGACGTCGCCCTGCCGGTGGTCAAGGACTTCGTCAATTCGGTCAAGGAACGCGCCGTCGGCACCGAAGTGTCGCGCAGCCTGACGCCGGGCCAGGCGTTCGTGAAGATCGTCCAGGCCGAACTCGAAAGCCTCATGGGCGCCGCCAACGAAGACCTGAACCTCGCCGCCGTACCGCCAGCGGTGGTGCTGATGGCAGGTCTGCAAGGCGCGGGCAAGACCACGACGGCCGGCAAGCTGGCTCGCTTCCTTAAAGAGCGCAAGAAAAAGTCGGTGATGGTGGTGTCCGCGGACATCTATCGTCCGGCGGCCATCAAGCAGCTGGAAACCCTGGCCAACGATATCGGCGTGACGTTCTTCCCGTCCGACCTGAGCCAGAAGCCGGTGGACATCGCCCAGGCGGCTATTAAAGAAGCAAAACTGAAATTCATCGACGTGGTCATCGTCGATACCGCCGGTCGCCTGCACATCGATGAAGAGATGATGGGCGAGATCAAGGCGTTGCATGCCGCGATCAACCCGGTGGAAACCCTGTTCGTGGTCGATGCCATGACCGGCCAGGACGCGGCTAACACCGCCAAGGCGTTCGGTGACGCACTGCCGTTGACCGGCGTGATCCTGACCAAGGTCGACGGCGATGCCCGTGGCGGTGCCGCGCTGTCGGTGCGCGCCATCACCGGCAAGCCGATCAAGTTCATCGGTATGGGCGAGAAGAGCGAAGCGCTCGAGCCGTTCCACCCCGAACGTATCGCTTCACGCATCCTCGGCATGGGCGACGTGCTCAGCCTGATCGAGCAGGCCGAGCAGACGCTCGACAAGGACAAGGCCGACAAACTGGCCAAGAAGCTGAAGAAGGGCAAGGGCTTCGATCTCGAGGACTTCCGCGACCAACTGCAACAAATGAAGAACATGGGCGGTCTTGGCGGGCTCATGGACAAACTGCCGAACATCGGTGGTGTGAACCTGGCGCAGATGGGCAATGCCCAGGGCGCGGCTGAAAAGCAGTTCAAGCAGATGGAAGCCATCATCAACTCCATGACCCCGGCCGAGCGCCGCGACCCTGAGCTGATCAGCGGTTCGCGCAAGCGTCGTATCGCCATGGGTTCCGGCACCCAGGTGCAGGACATCGGTCGCTTGATCAAGCAACACAAGCAGATGCAGAAGATGATGAAGAAATTCTCCGCCAAGGGCGGGATGGCCAAGATGATGCGCGGCATGGGCGGTATGTTGCCCGGCGGCGGCATGCCGAAAATGTAAAGAATCTGCGCCGGCTGTCATGTCGGCGTTGCCCCGCACGGATGCGGGGATCTCCAGCAAACCCGTGCTGCACGGGAGCTGACCTGCCGTTTTTCATGACGGCTCCATGGCAAATCTTGATCGCACGGCCCAGGCGCCGGAAAAAGACATTTGCAAAAGGCCGGATATTCCTTAGAATATGCGGCCTTTCGGGCACCTATGCCCGCTGTGCATTTAGATTTGCAGCACCGACTACAGGAACGATGTTCACATGCTAACAATCCGTCTTGCCCTTGGCGGCTCCAAAAAGCGCCCGTTTTACCACCTGACCGTAACCGACAGCCGCAACCCGCGTGACGGTTCCCACAAGGAGCAGGTTGGTTTCTTCAACCCTGTTGCCCGTGGTCAGGAAGTTCGTCTGTCCGTGAACCAAGAGCGCGTAGCCTACTGGCTGAGCGTTGGTGCACAACCTTCTGAGCGCGTTGCTCAGTTGTTGAAGGAATCGGCTAAGGCTGCGGCCTGAGCAATATGAACGCGACGCCAAAAGATGCCGGTGATTTGATCGTTGTCGGCAAGATCTATTCTGTACATGGCGTTCGCGGCGAAGTGAAGGTGTATTCCTTTACTGATCCGATCAAGAACCTGTTGGATTACAAAACCTGGACGCTCAAGCGCGAAGGTAGCGTGAAACAGGTGGAGCTGGTCAGCGGACGTGGGAACGACAAGTTCCTGGTCGCAAAGCTCAAGGGTCTCGATGATCGTGAAGAAGCGCGTCTTCTGGCCGGTTATGAGATCTGCGTGCCGCGCAACCTGTTCCCTGAACTGACCGACGGCGAGTACTACTGGTACCAGCTGGTGGGTCTGAAGGTCATCGACCACCTCGGGCAATTGCTCGGGAAAATCGATCACCTGCTCGAGACCGGTTCGAACGATGTCATGGTGGTCAAGCCTTGCGTCGGCAGCCTGGATGATCGCGAACGCCTGTTGCCCTATACCGAGCAATGCGTGTTGGCCGTCGACCTTGCCGCAGGCGAGATGAAGGTGGAATGGGATGCGGATTTCTAAACGTGGCTAATTTGCGCGTTGAAGTCATCACATTGTTTCCCGAGATGTTTTCCGCCATCAGCGAGTACGGCATAACCAGCCGCGCGGTGAAACAGGAGCTGTTGCAGCTCACTTGTTGGAATCCGCGGGACTACACCACGGATCGACATCACACTGTGGACGATCGCCCGTTTGGCGGTGGTCCGGGCATGGTGATGAAGATCAAGCCCCTGGAAGACGCTCTGGTTCAGGCCAGAACCGCAGCCGGGGAGGGCGCGAAGGTGATCTACCTGTCGCCCCAAGGCCGCCAGCTGACTCAGTCGGCGGTACGCGAGCTGGCGAATTCGGATGCATTGATCCTGATTGCCGGCCGTTACGAAGGCATTGACGAGCGTTTCATTGAAGCTCATGTCGATGAAGAGTGGTCGATTGGCGACTATGTACTGTCTGGCGGCGAGCTGCCGGCGATGGTCCTGATCGATGCGGTTACACGACTGCTGCCTGGAGCTTTAGGGCATGCAGATTCCGCTGAGGAAGATTCCTTTACGGATGGTCTGCTGGATTGCCCGCACTACACCCGACCGGAGGTGTATGCGGATCAGCGTGTTCCCGACGTGTTGCTAAGTGGCAACCACGCGCACATCCGGCGTTGGCGTTTACAGCAGTCCCTTGGTCGGACCTATGAACGACGCGCCGATCTTCTGGAAAGCCGCTCGCTTTCTGGAGAAGAGAAGAAGCTGCTCGAGGAATACATCCGCGAGCGGGACGATAGTTAACAACGTATCGATGGTGAGTCCGACGACTTGCCTTAGGAGCACAGCATGACTAACAAAATCATCCTTGCACTCGAAGCAGAGCAGATGACCAAAGAAATCCCTACCTTTGCCCCGGGCGACACCATTGTCGTTCAGGTGAAAGTGAAGGAAGGCGACCGTTCCCGTCTGCAAGCGTTCGAAGGCGTCGTTATCGCCAAGCGTAACCGTGGCGTGAACAGTGCATTCACCGTTCGTAAAATCTCCAACGGTGTCGGCGTAGAGCGTACTTTCCAGACCTACAGCCCGCAAATCGACAGCATGGCTGTGAAACGTCGCGGCGACGTGCGTAAAGCCAAGCTGTACTACCTGCGTGACCTGTCCGGTAAAGCAGCTCGCATCAAGGAAAAACTGGCTTAAGTCCAGCTTCCGATGCAAAAAAAAGCAGCCTGCGGGCTGCTTTTTTGTTGCCTGCGATTTGCGCTTTGAGCACCCTGCATGGCTTCATTTCCCCTTTCGATGCCGTGTGCCCGCATCCTTCAAGAGTCTTTATGCCAGCCATCGATCATCCGCTGATAGACCAGTTTCTCGACGCCCTGTGGCTGGAGAAGGGGCTGTCCGATAACACCCGCGATGCCTATCGCAGCGACCTGGCGCTGTTCAACGGCTGGTTGCAGGAAAACCACCTGGAGCTGGTCAATGCCGGCCGGGAGTTGATCCTCGATCACTTGGCCTGGCGCCTGGAGCAGAACTACAAACCACGCTCGACCGCGCGGTTTCTCTCCGGTTTGCGTGGGTTTTATCGCTACTTGCTGCGGGAAAAGCTGATTGCGGTGGACCCGACCTTGCGCGTGGAAATGCCGCAATTGGGGCGCCCGTTGCCCAAATCCCTGTCGGAAGCCGATGTGGAAGCGTTGCTGGCGGCGCCCGACCTCAGCGAAGCCATCGGTCAGCGCGACCGGGCCATGTTGGAAGTCCTGTATGCCTGCGGCCTGCGTGTCACCGAGTTGATCAGCTTGACGCTGGAGCAGGTCAATTTGCGCCAGGGTGTGCTGCGGGTGATGGGCAAAGGTAGCAAGGAACGCCTGGTGCCGATGGGGGAGGAAGCGATTGTCTGGGTCGAGCGCTACATGCGCGATGCCCGCCATGAATTGCTGGGTGGGCGTCCCAGCGACGTGCTGTTTCCCAGCCTGCGCGGCGAGCAGATGACCCGTCAGACCTTCTGGCACCGTATCAAGCACCAGGCCAAGGTGGCCGGGATCAACAAATCTCTTTCGCCTCACACCTTGCGCCACGCCTTCGCCACGCACCTGCTCAACCACGGCGCCGACCTGCGAGTGGTGCAGATGTTGCTCGGCCATAGCGACCTGTCCACCACCCAGATCTACACTCACGTTGCCCGGGCGCGGTTGCAGGATCTGCATGCCAGGCATCACCCGCGTGGCTGAATAAAATCCCCTGTGGGAGCAAGGCTTGTCCGCGATGAACGATAACGCGGCTCCGTTGTTACACCGCGGCGCGGCCATCGCGGGCAAGCCTTGCTCCCACACGCCCGCTCCCACGGAAAAGCCGCCACCAATGTCTTGCGTCAGCGGCATTCGGTCACGCGAGCCTTATGTGGTAGGCTTTGTCGGTTTGCACAGTGGGCGGTTGGAACCCGAATCTGCGGGTCGGCGTTTCCCGTCTCATTTGTTCGCCTCAGGAGTCCCCATGCGTTTGATCCAGATGTTCACCGCCGCCGCCATTGCGTTGGCCAGTACCTTTGCCATCGCCGACGACGCGGCCGACAAGGCTATCCGCAAGAGCCTGGAAAACCTTCAGCTCGAAGTGCCGATCGAAACCATTTCGGCCAGCCCCATGGCCGGCCTGTATGAGGTCAAGCTCAAGGGCAGCCGCGTGCTCTACGCCAGCGCCGACGGTCAGTACATCGTCCAGGGCAACCTGTTCGAGCTCAAGGATGGCAAGCCGGTCAATCTCACCGAAATGACCGAGCGCCAGGGCATTTCCAAGTTGATCAACGGCATTCCAGTCGCTGAAACCGTGGTTTATCCGGCGATTGGCGAAACCAAGTCCCACATCACGGTGTTCACTGACACCACCTGCCCGTATTGCCACAAACTGCACGCCGAAGTGCCCGAGCTGAACAAGCGCGGCATCGAAGTGCGCTATGTCGCGTTCCCGCGTCAGGGCCTGGGCTCGCCGGGCGATGAGCAGTTGCAGGCGGTCTGGTGCTCCAAGGACAAGAAAGCGGCCATGGACAAGATGGTCGATGGCAAGGAAATCAAGGCCGCCAAGTGCGAGAACCCGGTCTCCAAGCAGTTCGCCTTGGGCCAGTCCATTGGCGTGAACGGTACGCCGGCCATCGTTTTGGCCGACGGCCAGGTGATTCCGGGCTACCAGCCGGCGCCACAAGTCGCCAAACTGGCACTGGGCGCGAAATGATCATGGGCGATTCGCTTCTGAAGATCACGGCTCGGCGAAAACCTTCGTCGGGCCGTTAAACAAAAAGTCGCGTTGCTGCGCGGCTGTATTTCACGGCCGACCTTGCGTCGGCCGTTTCATGGGGAGTCAAGAGTGAATCCGGTCAAAGTAGGCATCTGTGGGTTAGGTACCGTCGGTGGCGGCACCTTCAACGTACTTCAGCGCAACGCCGAGGAAATTGCTCGTCGTGCCGGGCGTGGGATCGAAGTGGCACAAATTGCCATGCGCACGCCAAAGCCTCAGTTCCAGACGACCGGTATTGCGATTACCAACGATGTCTTCGAAGTGGCCACGAACCCTGAGATCGACATCGTCATAGAGCTGGTGGGCGGCTATACCGTTGCCCGCGAGTTGGTACTCAAGGCCATCGAGAATGGCAAGCATGTGGTCACCGCGAACAAGGCGCTTATCGCTGTTCACGGTAATGAAATTTTTGCCAAGGCCCGGGAGAAGGGCGTGATCGTGGCTTTCGAAGCCGCCGTGGCCGGTGGCATCCCGGTGATCAAGGCGATCCGCGAAGGCCTGTCGGCCAACCGTATCAACTGGGTCGCGGGGATCATCAACGGCACCGGCAACTTCATCCTCACCGAGATGCGCGAAAAGGGTCGCACCTTCGAGGATGTGCTAGCCGAAGCTCAGGCCCTGGGCTACGCCGAGGCGGATCCGACATTCGACGTGGAAGGCATCGACGCAGCGCACAAGCTGACGATCCTGGCCTCCATTGCGTTTGGCATTCCATTGCAGTTCGACAAGGCCTACACCGAAGGCATCACCAAGCTGACCACCGCTGACGTGAATTACGCCGAAGCCCTGGGCTATCGCATCAAGCACCTGGGCGTGGCGCGCAGCACCGCCAACGGCATCGAGCTGCGTGTGCACCCGACCTTGATCCCGGCCGATCGCCTGATCGCCAACGTCAACGGCGTGATGAACGCGGTGATGGTCAACGGTGATGCCTCCGGCTCGACGTTGTTCTACGGCGCTGGTGCGGGCATGGAACCGACGGCCTCTTCGGTGATTGCCGACCTGGTGGACGTGGTTCGCGCCATGACTTCGGACCCGGAAAACCGTGTGCCGCACCTGGCCTTCCAGCCAGACTCGCTGTCGGCTCACCCGATTCTTCCGATCGAAGCGTGCGAAAGCTCCTACTACCTGCGCATCCAGGCCAAGGACCATCCGGGCGTGCTGGCCCAAGTGGCGAGTATCCTCTCGGAACGCGGCATCAACATCGAGTCGATCATGCAGAAGGAAGTCGAGGAACACGACGGCCTGGTGCCGATGATCCTGCTGACCCACCGTGTGGTCGAGCAGCGCATCAACGATGCGATTGCGGCGCTGGAAGCGCTCCAGGGGGTCGTTGGCCCGGTGGTCCGTATCCGCGTTGAACATTTGAATTAATTTAGCGGCAAGCGGATAAGTTGCAGGCCGCGAACGAAGGCAAACGTGCCTTTGATGTGTAGCTTGCAACTTCAACGCTTGAAGCCCAAACCGAAGGTTTGCCCCATGCGCTATATCAGCACCCGCGGCCAGGCACCGGCCCTGAATTTCGAAGATGTCCTCCTGGCCGGCCTGGCCACGGACGGCGGTCTCTATGTGCCGGAAAACCTGCCGCGCTTCACCCAGGAAGAAATCGCTTCCTGGGCTGGCCTGCCGTATCACGAGCTGGCCTTCCGGGTCATGCGCCCGTTCGTCACCGGCAGCATCCCGGACGCCGATTTCAAAAAGATCCTGGAAGAGACCTATGGCGTCTTTTCCCACAACGCCATCGCGCCGCTGCGTCAGCTCAACGGTAACGAATGGGTCATGGAGCTGTTCCACGGCCCGACCCTGGCGTTCAAGGACTTCGCTCTGCAATTGCTCGGTCGCCTGCTGGACTACGTGCTGCAAAAGCGTGGCGAGCGTGTGGTGATCGTCGGTGCCACCTCTGGCGACACCGGCTCGGCGGCCATCGAAGGCTGCAAGCATTGCGAGAACGTCGACATTTTCATCCTGCACCCGCACAACCGGGTCTCGGAAGTGCAGCGTCGGCAGATGACGACGATTTTTGGCGATAACATCCACAACATCGCCATCGAAGGCAACTTCGATGACTGCCAGGAAATGGTCAAGGCCAGTTTCGCCGACCAGAGCTTCCTCAAGGGCACGCGGTTGGTGGCGGTGAACTCGATCAACTGGGCGCGGATCATGGCCCAGATCGTTTATTACTTCCACGCGGCCCTGCAATTGGGCGGCCCGGCCCGCTCGGTGTCGTTCTCGGTGCCGACCGGCAACTTCGGCGATATCTTCGCCGGCTACCTGGCGCGCAACATGGGTCTGCCGATCAACCAATTGATCGTCGCCACCAACCGCAACGACATCCTGCATCGCTTCATGAGTGGCAACCAGTACGTCAAGGAAACCCTGCATGCCACGCTGTCGCCTTCGATGGACATCATGGTGTCGTCGAACTTCGAGCGCCTGCTGTTCGATCTGCACGGTCGCAATGGGGCGGCGATTGCCGGCCTGATGGACAGCTTCCGCCAGGGTGGTGGTTTCAGCGTCGAGCCTGAGCGCTGGACCGAAGCCCGCAAGCTGTTCGATTCCCTGGCCGTGGACGATGAACAGACCTGCGAAACCATCGCCGAGGTGTTTGGTCAGAGCGGTGAACTGCTCGATCCGCACACGGCCATCGGCGTCAGGGCCGCCCGGGAGTGCCGTCGCAGCCTGGACATCCCGATGGTAATCCTGGGCACGGCTCACCCGGTCAAGTTCCCGGAAGCGGTGGAGAAAGCAGGTGTAGGAAAAGCGCTCGAACTACCTGCGCATCTTTCTGATTTGTTTGAACGAGATGAGCGTTGCACCGTGTTGCCTAACGACTTGAAGGCCGTGCAGGCCTTTGTCAGCCAGCATGGCAACCGCGGCAAGCCGCTCTGACCGCGTAAATCTGTCACATTTTGAAGCCCGTCTCCTGACGGGCTTTCTTGTTTCTGCATGCCAAACTGGTCGGGTTTCGCCCTTGGAGGAACGGGCGAGTCATCTCGAAGGAAATGCAGATGTCGTTTTTTATCAAAGGCAAGCCCGCCTTGGGCTGGGTAATGGGCCTGGCGCTGATGTACTCGGTGCAGGGGGGGAACGCGGCGCAGTTGGCGGCTTTCGAAACGCCGCCGTTCAATCCTGGCGAGCGCCTGATGCTGGATGCGCAGGAATTGAAGTGGATCAAGGAGAACCCCAGGGTCATCGTGGCGACGATGCAGTTTCCGTTGTACCTGTTCAAGAATGAACAGGGGCAGTGGAACGGACTGAACCACGACATTCTCCAGCGCATCGCGCAAATGACCGGCCTTGAGTTCGTGCATCGGGAGTCGTTCTCCCCCGGCGAGTTGCTGACGATGCTGGAGAATGGCGAGGCCGACATGACGACCCTGCTGGCGATGAATGAAGAACGTAGGGATTTTCTGAGTTTCAGTCATGCATTCGGCGGTTCCGGCTGGGTATTCGTCGGCCGTGACGGGGAATCGTCTCTTCATTCGCTGGAGCAGCTTGAAGGGAAGGTCCTGGCATTGCCGGCACGGCATGCATTGGAAGCGGAAATCAGGCGCGATTACCCGGCGATCAAATTGCGTACGACCAAGACCTATGGTGAGGCGCGGGCGCTGGTAGAGAGCCGGGAAGCCTATGCCACCATCGAAAATGAAACCGGGGTGCATCTCTATCCAGCCGGGCAATTGCAGGTAGGCAGCGGCCTCGAGGGCAAGTGGGAACCGGACTACCTGGCGGTACGCCAGGACCTGTCCGCGCTGTTGAGCATCTTGAATAAAGCCTTGGAAGCTTTTCCGGCCGAGGACATGCGCGCGCTGCGCACCAAGTGGATGGCCGGCATTACGCCGGTCCAGGCGCCATCGATCTGGGAGCGGCTGTCTCGATGGGGTTACTGGTGTGTGACCGTGGTCGTGGTCTTTGGCCTCTTGTCCCTGCTGTGGAACCGCCGCCTGCAGATTCAGATCGATCAACGCCTCAAGGCCGAAGCGGTTCTCAAGGACCAGTTGATGCTCCAGCGGGCCTTGATGGATGCCATTCCCGACCCGATTTTCATCCGTGATCTGGAGGGGCGCCTGATCATGTGCAACAAAAGCTACGAGGACCAGTTTGCGACCCGCTTCGAAAAGCTTCGGGGCACGCGGCTGACGGATTCGGCAGCATTCCCGCCAGCCACCGCGCAGTTGCTGCATGGGGAGGTGATGGAGCAATTGCGCACTGGCCAGTCTCGGTTCTTCGACCGGCAATTGATGTTCAGCGGCCAATTGCGGGAAATCTATCATTGGTCGGTGCCTTTCTATGGGGCCGATGGGCAATTGCGCGGCATCCTGGGGGGCTGGTCCGATGTCGGGCGGCGTTTGCGCCGTTGCGACAGGTTCATGGCTTGATGCCGACCGTCACCACGCAAAGGCTGCTAGAGAAAGCTGTTGTTTGCCTGTCATATTGGACGCGCATGCTTGGTTGAACAGGTTGAAGGCGTGCCGGTTCGGTGCGCTGACGAACTTTCTGCTGCGGCCCACGGTCACTTACTGTGAACATGCAGTTGTTTTCGGACTATTGAAGGGTGAGCGAATGGAAAGTATCAGCCTATTGCTGGGTGAGGCTTTGAGCCCGTATCAGGTCACGCTGACTCCCTCCGGCGCCAAGGGCGAATGCCTGGTGACGCTGAAGAATGCCTCCGGGGCCATTATGGTCGAGCGAGTGTTCAATCAGGCCCAATTGACCGACAAGCGTCAGTTGACGGATGTGGTCGATGGCCTGCATCGCGATGTGCTGATTGCCGAGGGTCGCCTGGAGCCTTGTGTGATTGCGGCGCTGCGTAATCTGGCGCGCGACAAGGTCATGGGCGCGGCGAATTGACCGGGATTTTGTGGGAACCTTCCTACTGCCTAATGAGTCAGACTCTTTACCAACAAGAGCGAGCATTGTGCTCCGGTGCTTGTCGCTTGTTGTACGGACCTTGAATGGTCACGTTTAACCCCGAGTTGTCTCCCCACTTCTCGGGGTTTCTTTTTGCCTGGCGTTTACGTTTTAGCGTGTTGGGGCAGGTGCTGGAGTCTTTGTGGGAGCGAGCTTGCTCGCGAAGGCGGCCTGACAGCCGGCCTGGTTCTCCCGGTCGCACACCAATCCCATTGTGGGAGCGAGCCTGCTCGCGATTGCGGTGTGCCAGTCAACATCAAGTCGGCTGAACCGATGCTATCGCGAGCAAGCTCGCCTCCCACAGTTGATTTTCAGTGGACCGCCGGTTTTCGCTCGCAGCATGGTGCATCAAATGGCGCCGTCGCTGCGCAGCTTGGCGATCTGCTGCGCGTCGTAGCCCAGCTCGCCGAGCACCAGGGCGTTGTGTTCCCCCAGCGCTGGTCCGACCCATTCGGAGGTGCCCGGGGTGTCGGAAAGCTTCGGTACGATTCCCGGCATCTTGAACGCCTTGCCGTCCGGCAGCTTGGCCTGCAGGAACATTTCACGGGCCAGGAATTGCGGGTCGCTGAACATATCCTCGGCACTGAAGATCCGGCTGGCCGGGACCTCGGCCTGGTTCAATTGGTCGATGACAGTATCGAGCGGCAGTGAGTTGACCCAGCGATCGATGACCCCGTACAGCTCATCACGGCGCTCGTCACGGCCATCATTGCTGGCCAGTTGCGGGTCGTTGGCCAAGTCGTCGCGGCCGATGATTTGCATGAAACGCTTGAAGATCGCGTCGCCATTGGCGCCAATTTGCACGTGCTTGCCGTCGGCGCTGGTGTGGATGGACGAGGGGGTGATGCCGGGCATGATGTTGCCGGTGCGTTCGCGGATGAATCCGAACACGTCGAATTCCGGCACCATGCTTTCCATCATGGCGAAAATTGCCTCGTACAAGGCTACGTCCACCACTTGCCCGGTTCCGCCGTTGATCTCGCGGTGACGCAGGGCCATCAATGCGCCAATCACGCCCCAGAGGGCGGCGATGGAGTCGCCGATGGAAATCCCGGTGCGCACGGGCGGGCGATCCTCGAAGCCGGTGATGTAGCGCAGGCCGCCCATGGATTCGCCCACCGCGCCAAATCCTGGCTGATCTTTCATCGGCCCGGTCTGGCCGAAGCCCGAAAGCCGCACCATCACCAGTTTCGGGTTCAGTGCATGCAGGACATCCCAGCCCAGGCCGAGCTTTTCCAACACCCCAGGGCGGAAATTCTCGATCAGGATGTCGGCTTCGCCGAGCAGTTTTTTCAGGATCGCCAGGCCTTCGGGGTGTTTGAGGTTCAAGGTCAGGGACTTCTTGTTGCGTGCCTGGACGAACCACCACAGCGAAGTGCCCTCGTACAGCTTGCGCCACTTGCGCAGCGGATCACCGCCATCGGGCGATTCGACCTTGATGATCTCGGCACCGAATTCGCCGCAGATGCGCGAGGCGAAGGGCCCGGCGATCAAGGTGCCGAGTTCGACGACTTTGACGCCGGCAAGGGGTTTGGCAGTAAGCGACATGACAGATCCTGTAGGACAAAGGCAGAACGAATAGAGCGTTTTATCATAGGCCAAGGCTGGTCGCCGCAGGTTGATGGTCGGCAATTCGTGGATTGCCCGCGTCATCGGTTAGACTTGCCGCCTTTCCTCGTATCAAGAAGCCCGTTCATGGCCCAGCCGTCCACGACTTATAAGTTTGAACTGAACCTCACCGACCTCGACCGCAGTGTGTATGAGAATGTGAAGCAGACCATCGCCCGCCATCCTTCGGAGACCGAAGAGCGCATGACCGTGCGCCTGTTGGCCTACGCGTTCTGGTACAACGAGCTGCTGGCGTTTGGTCGTGGTCTGTCAGACGTCGATGAACCCGCGCTGTGGGAAAAAAGCCTGGATGACCGTGTTTTGCACTGGATCGAAGTCGGCCAGCCCGACGCCGATCGCCTGACCTGGTGTTCGCGTCGCACCGAGCGTACCAGCCTGCTGGCCTACGGCAGCCTGCGAGTGTGGGAAGGCAAGGTGATCCCGGCCGTCAAAAACCTGAAGAACGTCAACATCGCCGCCGTGCCTCAGGAAGTGCTGGAAACCCTGGCCCAGGACATGCCTCGCGTGATCAAGTGGGATGTGATGATCAGCGAGGGTACGATTTTCGTCACCGACGACCGTGGTCAGCATGAAGTCCAGCTGCAATGGCTGCTGGGCGAGCGTGGTTGAGCCATTGACCCGGTATTGAGTGAACTCATTGTGGCGAGGGAGCTTGCTCCCGCTTGGGTGCGCAGCACCCACAAAAGGGGGCCGCTACGCAGCCCAGCGGGAGCAAGCTCCCTCGCCACAGTCCAGGATTCCAAAAAATAGAGAAATGTCCGTTCCCCCATGCGCATAGAACCCCGCCAGTTACCCGACACCCTGCCATTTCTCGGTGACCTGCCGCCGCTGTTGACCCGCCTGTACGCAGCGCGTGGCGTGCAGTCCGAGGCTGAACTGGACAAGAGCCTGGCGCGCTTGATTCCTTATCAGCAACTCAAGGGGATCGACGCCGCGGTGGATCTGCTGGTGACGGCGCTGGAAGAACGCCAGCGCATCCTGATCGTCGGTGACTTCGATGCCGATGGCGCGACCGCCAGCACCGTCGGCATGCTGGGGCTGCGTCTGCTCGGCGCGGCCCATGTCGACTATCTGGTGCCCAACCGCTTCGAATATGGCTATGGGCTGACCCCGGAAATAGTCGAAGTCGCGCTGACTCGCGAGCCGCAGTTGCTGATCACCGTGGACAACGGCATATCCAGCGTGGAAGGCGTGGCGGCGGCGAAAGCGGCGGGGCTCAAGGTGCTGGTCACCGACCACCACTTGCCGGGCCTCGAACTGCCGCTGGCCGATGCGATCGTCAATCCGAACCAGCCGGGCTGCGAATTCCCGAGCAAGGCGCTGGCGGGTGTCGGGGTTATTTTTTACGTGCTGATGGCGTTGCGTGCCCGTCTGCGCAGCCTGGGTTGGTACACCAGCAAACCCCAGCCGAACATTGGTGAGCTGTTGGACCTGGTGGCCCTGGGCAGCGTGGCTGACGTGGTGCCCCTGGACGCCAATAATCGCATTCTGGTGCACCAGGGCCTGGAGCGGATTCGTGCTGGGCGTGCCCGTCCCGGGATCAAGGCCATTCTCGAAGTGGCCAAGCGTGACCATTCGCGCATTACCTCCACGGACCTCGGGTTTATCCTCGGTCCGCGTCTGAATGCGGCGGGGCGCCTGGACGACATGAGCCTGGGTATCGAGTGCCTGCTCACCGACGATGCCGCCCTGGCGCGGGAGATGGCGGCGCAACTGGACGGCATGAACCAGGACCGCAAATCCATCGAGCAGGGCATGCAGCGCGAAGCCCTGGCCCAGCTCAAGGACCTGCCGGTGGAGTCGATGCCATTCGGCTTGTGCCTGTTCGATCCGCAGTGGCACCAGGGCGTGATCGGTATCCTTGCCTCGCGGATGAAAGAGCGCTATTTCCGCCCGACCATCGCCTTTGCCGATGCCGGCGACGGTTTGCTCAAGGGCTCGGGTCGCTCGGTGCCGGGCTTCCACATTCGCGATGCGCTGAGCGTGGTGGCGGCGCAGCATCCGACCCTGATCAGCAAGTACGGCGGTCACGCCATGGCGGCGGGCCTGACCTTGCCAGAAGCGAATTTCCCATTGTTCGCCGAGGCGTTCGACGCGGAAGTGCGCCGGCAATTGCGCGAAGAAGACCTGACCGGTCGGCTGTTGTCGGACGGCACCCTGGCGGTGGAGGAATTCCACTTGGAACTGGCCCGGGCGCTGCGTCACGCCGGGCCCTGGGGCCAGCATTTCCCGGAGCCGATGTTCCACGGCGTGTTCCAGTTGGTCGAACAGCGGGTGGTGGGCGAGCGGCACTTGAAGGTGGTGCTCAAGAGCGAATGCGGTTCGGTGAAGCTTGATGGCATCGCCTTTGGCATTGACCGCGAGATCTGGCCCAACCCAACCGTGCGCTGGGTGGAACTGGCCTATAAGCTCGACCTCAACGAGTTCCGCGGCCAGGAAACGGTGCAGTTGATGATTGCCCATATCGAGCCGCGGTAGATACAAGTGTTATCTATCAGGTGATAGCACTTGTGGCGAGGGGATTTATCCCCGCTCGGCTGCGAAGCAGTCGTGGAACCGGCCAGCGCCGTTTGGCTGAGGAAATGCGGTGCAGGAATATTTAGGGGCTGCTGCGCAGCCCAGCGGGGATAAATCCCCTCGCTACACAGTGACCGACCCAAGCGGGAGCAAGCCCTCTCGTCACACCGTCGGTTTTTAAGTTCTGAACCCTCCCGCCTCCCGGGTTGTCGACTAGGCTCTAAGCACTGCTTGATAGCCGTTGTGACGTCTTGTCGATTTTCGTTGCCCGCGGGGGCGGGTGTTGCACCTTTTGTCACTCGTCGACTTTTCAAACAGAACCCTGGAGCCTGCCCACTGATTCGAGAGGTGCCCCATGAGTCTGCTGCTGGAACCCTATACTCTTCGCCAATTGACCCTGCCCAATCGCATCGCGGTATCGCCGATGTGCCAGTATTCGAGCACCGATGGCCTGGCCAACGATTGGCACCTGGTGCACTTGGGCAGCCGCGCCGTGGGCGGTGCCGGCCTGGTGTTCACCGAAGCGACCGCCGTTACCGCCGACGGCCGCATCACCGCCCAGGACCTGGGGCTGTGGAACGACGAACAGATCGAACCCTTGCAACGCATCACCCGGTTCATCACCGCCCAAGGGGCCGTGCCGGGCATACAGCTGGCCCATGCCGGGCGCAAGGCCAGCACTTGGCGGCCCTGGCTGGGCAAGCATGGCAGCGTCAAACCAGCGGACGGCGGTTGGGTGCCGGTCGGTCCGTCGCCGATAGCCTTCGACCCGCAACACACCCAGCCGGTGCAGTTGGACGAAGGGCAGATCGCCGGCGTGATCCAGGCCTTCGTCGATGCGGCCAAGCGTGCGCTCGCGGCCGGCTTCAAGGTGGTCGAGGTCCACGCGGCCCATGGCTATCTGCTGCATCAATTCCTGTCGCCCTTGAGCAATCAGCGCCGCGATCAATACGGCGGCTCGTTCGAGAACCGCATCCGCCTGGTGCTGCAAGTGACCGAGGCGGTGCGGGCCGTATGGCCTGAAGAGTTGCCGGTGTTCGTTCGTGTCTCCGCTACCGACTGGGTCGAGGATGGTTGGAACCCGGATGAAACCGTGGAGCTGGCGCGACGCTTCAGGGCCCTGGGAGTGGACTTGATCGATGTGTCATCGGGCGGCACCGCCGCGAATGCGGAAATTCCCACCGGCCCGGGCTACCAGACACGCTTTGCCGAACGGGTTCGCAAGGAGTCGGAAATCGCCACCGGCACTGTCGGCATGATTACCGAGCCGGCCCAGGCCGAGCACATCCTGCGTACCTGCCAGGCCGACATCATTTTCCTCGCCCGGGAATTGTTGCGCGATCCGTACTGGGCCCTGCATGCCGATGATGACTTGGGTGGACGCAAGGCTACATGGCCGGCGCAGTACCAGCGGGCCACGCATCGGGACCAGCCGATCCATGAGTCGGATTTGCGGGATTGAGTGCTTGGTAAAACCCAAAGCCCCGGTCGTCATTGGCCGGGGCTTTGGGTTTGTTTGAAAAAAATTGGTGCTTGTACCGGCCTCATCGCGAGCAGGCTCGCTCCCTCAGTGGATCTGTTGTGTGGCGCGGATAGCGTTCACAACAAGGCTCAATGTGGGAGCGAGCCTGCTCGCGAAGGCGTCATTCCTGACACAGCAGGGCTCAGGGATACTTGCGCTTATCCGGCGCCGGCGGGAAGTACTGGTACAACCAGGTCTCGCTCAAGGTCCGGTCCTTGGTGCGAATGAACAGGCGCATCTGCACCGGGTCCACACGGTCGTCGGTCGGGTACCAGTCGAAGGTGATGCGGTAGCCCTTGATCGCATCCAGCACCAGCACGTTGAAGTCCTTCACCTCGCCGTGGGAACAGGTCACCACCGGTTCGATGCCGGTGCCCGGCGGCAATTGGTCGAGGCCGCCGCCGCTGAAGTCCACGGCAAAGCGACGGGCCCAGACGGTCGGGTAATGCTCGCCAGGCGCCCAGCCCTCGATGAAACCGCCCATGCCTGAGCGGGTGGCGTCGACGTGGGCCAGGTCCGTGCTCACGGGTGGCAGCGCGCTCCAGTAAAGCTTGTAGCCGTAGTTCAGCGAGTCACCGGCAGCCACCGGTTTTTTCGGTGTCCAGAACGCAACGATGTTATCCAGGGTTTCGCCGGTGGTAGGGATCTCTAGCAGGTCGACCGAGCCTTCGCCCCAGGCCGTCGTAGGCTCGACCCACAGGCTCGGGCGCTTGCTGTACCAGTCCACGGTGTCCTGGTAGCTGGCAAAGTCATGGTCGGTCTGCACCAGGCCGAAGCCTTTCGGGTCCTTGTCGGCGTAGGCATTGAACTGCAGGTTGGCGGGGTTGTTCAACGGGCGGCAGACCCACTCGCCGTTGCCGCGCCACATGGCCAGCCGGTCGGAATCGTGGATTTGCGGATGGATGGTGTCGCACATGCGCCGCTCGACGGTGCCGCAGCTGAACATGCTGGTCATGGGCGCAATGCCCAGTTGCTCGATGGCGGTACGGGCATTGATGTGCGCGTCGATCTCCATCACCACCCGGGTCGGCTGGCAATCGATATCAAACCGATAGGCACCGGTGGCGCTGGGGGAGTCGAGCAGGGCGTAGACCACGAACCGGGTGCTGTTCTTCTCCGGGGTTTCGAACCAGAACTTGGTGAAGTCCGGGAATTCCTCACGCTTCTTGGCATAGGTGTCGATGGCCAGGCCGCGTGCCGACAGCCCGTACTGGCCGCTGGCGTCCACGGCGCGGAAATAGCTGGCCCCCAGGAAAGAAACGATGTCGTGCCGGTCCAGTTCCGGCGCCTTGAAGACACGGAAGCCGGCGAAGCCCAGGTCACCCGTCAACTGCGAGGTGTTGACCGTGGTTTTCTCATAGTTGAACAGTTCCGGACGAAAGTGCACCTCACGGGCCATACGCGTCTTCGGGTCGACGCTGTACATGCGCACCGGCTGCTTGAAACCCATGCCGACGTGGAAGAATTGTGCGTCCAGTTGCCCGTCCAGCTCATTCCACAGCGAATGATTGGCGTCATAACGGATGGCGTTGAACTGCAGCGGCGACATTTGGGCCAGGGTCGGTGGCAGGACTTGCTTGGTGTCGACGTAGCGGCTCTCGGCCAGCCGCCGGGCCTGATCCTTCAAACCGTTGAAATCGAAGGGACGGGCTTCGCCGTCGGCAGTCTGATCGGCGGCCCAGGCGCGGGCGGCCATGAGCCCGGAGGCCGATAGCCCAGTGTAGGCGGCGAAAGCCATGGAGGCCTTGAGCAGATTCCTGCGGTGCATAAATACAACCTTTCTCGAAACAATCCCGAGCCGATCCTGGCAACAGAGATTGGTAAAGGAGTTCGGACATGCCTTTGGCCAAACGCGACGAACGTTAGAACAGATGCCTGAGAGCTGGATCGGTTCACCGAGGCGCAAAATCATAGGGGAAATGCAGGCTTGGAGAGAAAGGGAAAGCGTGGCGTGGTCAAATTTTCTTACAGTTATTTCTTTTTTTATGTCGATTCCAACTTTTTTTGACTAATTACTCTAAAACTCCCTTTTCACGCTTTGAATCCTCCCTATTCTTTAGCGTGATAGACGATTCAACCCGGATTCAGACGGCGCTATCAGGTCAACTCGACGTAAAGAAGGACAGTTCATGACAAAAATACAGGGCATTACCGAAATGCTGGGGATCTTTCCAGGCCTGACCAATGGACGCAGGACACGACGGCTCAGCCTGGAAGAGTTAAGGCTGGTGGAGCGCTATCGGGAACTGTCGGAAAACGACCGCATCGCCATGCGTTACCTGGTGGATGCGATGCGCAGTGTTTCCAGATTCTGATCAAGCGCGGTGATGATGGCCGGGCCAGGAGAGCACCGGCCAAAGTTACTCCATCGACCAATCCTGGGGCCGTTCGCCGCGCTGGTGCAATATCCGCAGGATTTGCAATTGCCCCTGTACGAGTCGGTAAGGCGCAACGAATGGATAGCGTGTCAGCACCAGCTCTCGAATATCGGGAACGACTGAAGGACGGCCTGAACCGGGAAAACGCTGCAATTGTCGCAGCGTCTCCAGGATGGCGATGATGCCATCGTCAGCGCCTTGTGTGCCGATAGCGCTTTGGTAATGTTCATGAATTGAGTCGAGGTCACTCTGTGCTTTATCGGTCAGTACGATGCTCGGCACGTTTTGCCCACTTAGCCTTCACGGCATCCAGATCGGTCAGATTTCCAGCATCGGCGTCTGCTATGCCTTCGCTAATGGCTTGCAGATGCCAGGACTCGGCCTCTACATATCGAACCAGTGCACGCTTGAGGTGATATTGACGGTCGCGGTCGGTGGCGGCAGCCAGCAAATCCAGCTGTTGGGCCAGACCTTCTTCCACACGAAAGGACAAAACGGGCGAGGCCATGGCTAATCTCCAAGCTGTATACGTTGTAGACACCCTAGGTCCTGCCAGGATTTCCGTCAACCGGCGAGCGTGCGCCCGTCGACGAAAACCTTAGCAGCGTGCAGGCAGGGCGGGCGCGAGCATGTGTTGCTAACGTTGTCTTGGCTTCAATGCTTGAACATCACATGCCGCACCACCGTGTAATCCTCCAGCCCGTACATGGACATGTCCTTGCCATAGCCGGAACGTTTCTGACCGCCATGGGGCATTTCGCTGACGAGCATGAAGTGCGTGTTGACCCAGGTGCAGCCGTATTGCAGGCGTGCCGACAGGCGATGGGCGCGGCCGACGTCGGCGGTCCACACCGATGAAGCCAGGCCGTAGTCCGAATCGTTGGCCCAGGCCAGCACTTGCGCTTCGTCGAGGAACGGCGTGACGGACACCACCGGCCCGAAGACTTCGCGGCGGACGACTTCGTCATCCTGCTGCGCGTCGGCCAGCACCGTTGGTTCGAAGAAGAACCCGTTGCCGTCCACGGCCTTGCCGCCGGTGACCAGGCGGATATGCGGCTGGGCGATGGCGCGTTCGACGAAGCCGGCGACGCGGTCACGGTGCTGGGCGGTGATCAGCGGGCCCATCTCGGTGTCTGGCGCCGTTTGCAGGCCGTACTTGATACTGCCCACCGCGGCGCCGAGCTTCTCGACGAAGCGGTCGTAGATGCCTTGCTGGGCATAGATGCGGCATGCGGCCGTGCAATCCTGGCCGGCGTTGTAGAACCCGAAGGTGCGGATGCCTTCCACCGCCGCGTCGATGTCGGCGTCGTCGAAAATGATCACCGGGGCCTTGCCGCCCAGTTCCATGTGCGTGCGCTTGACGCTGTCGGCGGTGCTGGAAATGATGTTCGAACCGGTGGCGATGGAGCCGGTCAGCGACACCATGCGCACTTTCGGATGAGTCACCAGCGGTTGGCCGACGGTTTGCCCACGACCGAACACCACGTTGAGCACACCCGCTGGGAAAATTTCCGACGCCAGTTCCGCCAGGCGCAACGCGGTCAGCGGGGTCTGTTCCGATGGCTTGAGCACCACGGTATTACCAGCGGCCAGGGCCGGGGCGATTTTCCAGGCAACCATCATCAACGGGTAGTTCCATGGCGCGATGGAGGCGATGACCCCCACCGGGTCGCGGCGGATCATCGAGGTGTGCCCCGGCAGGTATTCGCCGCCCGCCGAGCCGTTCATGCAGCGGCTGGCGCCGGCAAAGAAGCGGAACACGTCGGCGATTGCCGGGATCTCGTCGTTCAGCGCGGCGCTCAAGGGTTTACCGCAATTGTCCGATTCGAGCTTTGCCAGTTCTTCGCCGTGGGCTTCGATGGCATCGGCCAGTTTGAGCAGGAGCAGGGAACGGTCCTTGGGCGAGACTTGGGACCAGCTTTCGAAGGCACTGTCGGCCGCACGCACGGCGGCATCGACCTGGGCCTCGCTGGCTTCGTTGATTTCCACCAGAACCCGCCCCAGTGCCGGGTTGAACACCGCCTGGCCGGGGCCTTCGCCGTTTACCAGGTGGCCGTTGATCAGCAGTTTGGTTTGCATGTGCATATCCTCGTCTGTCGCCGTTTTTCTGTGGGAGCGAGCCTGCTCGCGAAGCTTTTGGCGCCTTCAGAAACGCCATCGCGAGCAGGCTCGCTCCCACATTGGGTGGTCATCGTTAGTATCAGATTCATTTCCCGCCACTCCCCGCCACGCTCTCACCCCCGCGGGTCAGGTAATAAGCGCCGAGTATCGGTAGCATCGTCACGATCATCACCAGCATCGCCACCACGTTGGTCACCGGCACGTCGCGGGGGCGGCTGAGCTGGTTGAGCAGCCACAGCGGCAGCGTGCGTTCGTGGCCGGCGGTGAAGGTGGTAACGATGATTTCGTCGAACGACAGCGCAAACGCCAGCATCCCTCCGGCCAGCAGTGCCGAGCCGAGGTTGGGCAGGATGATGTAGCGGAAGGTTTGCCAACCGTCGGCGCCCAGGTCCATCGAGGCTTCGATCAGGCTGTGGGAGGTGCGGCGCAGGCGGGCGATGACGTTGTTGTAGACGATCACCACGCAAAAGGTCGCGTGGCCGACGATGATGGTGAACATGCCCGGTTCGATGCCCAGGGTCTTGAAGGTCGCCAACAGGGCAATGCCGGTGATGATCCCTGGCAGGGCAATCGGCAGGATCAGCATCAGCGAAATGCCCTGCTTGCCGAAGAAATCCCGGCGGTACAGCGCTGCCGAGGCCAGCGTACCGAGCACCATGGCGATGAGCGTGGCGATGGCCGCGATCTGCAACGACAGCTTGATAGCTTCGAGCACATCCGGGCGCGCGAAGGCGACGCTGAACCACTTCAGGGTCAGGCCCTTGGGCGGAAAGCTGAAGGCTGCGTCTTCGGTGTTGAAGGCGTAGAGGAAGATGATCAGGATCGGGAAATGCAGGAACACCAGCCCGCCCCATGCGGCGATCTTCAGGCCCCAGGAGGATTTTTCAGAGTGCATCGAAAGCCCCCAGGCGCTTGACGATAGACAGGTAGATGGCAATCAGCACGATGGGTACCAGCGTGAACGCCGCAGCCATGGGCATGTTGCCGATGGCGCCTTGCTGGGCGTAGACCATGCTGCCGACGAAGTAGCCCGGCGGGCCCACCAGTTGCGGCACGATGAAATCCCCCAGGGTCAGCGAGAAGGTGAAGATCGAGCCGGCGGCAATGCCCGGGATCGACAGCGGCAAGATCACCTGCATGAACGTCTGGCGTGGTCTGGCGCCCAGGTCCGCCGAGGCTTGCAGCAGCGATGGCGGCAGGCGCTCCAGTGAGGCCTGGATCGGCAGGATCATGAACGGCAGCCAGATGTAGACGAACACCAGGAAACGTCCCAGGTGTGAGGTGGACAAGGTGCTGCCGCCCACTCCGGGGATCCCCAGTACGAACTGCAACAGCGGTTCCAGCCCCAGGTGCTGGACGAACCACTGCGCTACGCCACCCTTGGCCAGCAGCAGCGTCCAGGCATAGGCCTTGACGATGTAGCTGGCCCACATTGGCAACATCACTGCGATGTAGAAAAACGCCTTGGTC
This sequence comes from Pseudomonas sp. St290, assembly GCF_018325805.1. Taxonomy (NCBI): domain Bacteria; kingdom Pseudomonadati; phylum Pseudomonadota; class Gammaproteobacteria; order Pseudomonadales; family Pseudomonadaceae; genus Pseudomonas; species Pseudomonas sp. St290. The sequence continues at coordinate 1,261,704 of NZ_AP014703.1, forward strand.
TTGCCGCTGGTGTAGCGCGCCATGTAGTAGGCAATCGGGAACGCGACGATGGCGCTGGCGATGGACACGACAATGGCCATGCTCAAGGTGCGCAGGATGATGTCGAAGTTCGAGGGCTGGAACAGTGCGGTGAAATTCGCCAGGGTCAGGTCGGGGGTGACCGCCATGGTGAAGTCATCGAAGGTGTAGAAGCCCTGCCACAGCAAGGTCAGCAGCGAGCCCAGGTAGATCGCGCCGAACCAGATCAGCGGCGGCACCAGCAACATCGACAGGTACAGGTTGGGCCGCCGATACAGCAGGTTGGAAAAACGCCGCAACGGTGAACCGGACGCAGGCGTTTGGTTGATGGTCAGGGTGTTCATCTCACACCTCACCGCCGACAGTGTCATGCAGCGCGACCATCGCCTCCCGCGCCCAGCGTACGCTGAGGGGCTGGCCAGTCTGGTGCTGGGCGGTGTTGTCGAGCCACTGGGTGTTGGCCTGGCTGAGGTTCAGGGTCTGGCCGTTGGCAAGTTTCAACTCGTAGCGCGTGGCGCTGCCCTGGTACTGGATGTCGTGCAGCAGGCCGTGGACTTCGATTTCATGGGCGGCCAACGGACCTTCGGCGAAGCGTACGTGTTCCGGACGGATCGAGAACGGCTGTGGATAACCGCTCAGTTCCCGGGCCAGTTCGCCGCGAATCACATTGGAAGTACCGACGAACTCGGCGACGAAGGTGGTCGCCGGTTTCATGTACAGGTTGCGCGGCGTGTCGACCTGTTCGATCCGGCCCTTGTTGAACACTGCCACGCGATCGGACATCGACAAGGCTTCGGTCTGGTCGTGGGTGACGAAAATGAAGGTGATGCCCAGCTGGCGTTGCAGTTTCTTCAACTCGCCTTGCATCTGCTCGCGCAGCTTCAGGTCCAAGGCGCCCAAGGGTTCGTCCAGCAGCAACACCCGCGGGCGATTGACCAGTGCACGGGCGAGGGCCACGCGTTGACGCTGGCCGCCGGAGAGTTGCACGGGCTTGCGTTCGCCATAACCGCCCAGGGCCACCATCTCCAGTGCTTCATCGGCGCGCTTGATGCGCTCGGCCTTGGCGACGCCTTTGACTTTCAAGCCGTAGGCGACGTTGTCGCGCACATTCATGTGCGGGAAAAGCGCGTAATCCTGGAACACCGTGTTGACGTCCCGTTGATAGGGCGGGAGTCCGGCGGCTTCTTCGCCGTGGATGCGGATCGAGCCGGCACTGGGTTGTTCGAACCCGGCGATCAAGCGCAGGCAGGTGGTCTTGCCCGAGCCGGAGGGGCCCAGCATGGAAAAGAACTCGCCGTCCTGTATGTCGATGGAAACCCGGTCAACGGCCTTCACTTCGCCAAACTGACGGGATACCTGGGTGAATTGGACTGCAAGCGTCATGGTGCGGGGCTCCAAAAAGCGCGACTTCCGTTGGATTGTTGGTGGTGGGCCGGACACTGGACCTGTGGGAACAGCGCTGTGGGAGCAAAGCTTGCTCGCGATACAGGCACCTCGGTTCCCCGAAAGACCGCATCATCTTCATCGCGGGCAAGCCTTGCTCCCACACAAGAGCGGTGTTCAGTTTCCTAAGCCGACTGAGGCTTACCGCCCACCCATGATCGCAATGTAGTCCTGGGTCCAGCGGCTGTACGGCACGAACTTGCCGCCCTCGGCCTGCGGGGTTTTCCAGAAGGCGATCTTGTCGAACTGGTCGAAGCCGTTGGTCTTGCAGCCTTCGGCACCGAGCAGTTCGCTGCCCTTGCACGCCGCCGGTACCGCTGGCAACGAGCCGAACCATGCGGCCACGTCACCCTGGACTTTCGGTTGCAGCGACCAGTCCATCCATTTGTACGCGCAGTTGGGGTGCTTGGCCTCGGCGTGCAGCATCGTGGTGTCGGCCCAACCGGTGGCACCTTCTTTTGGAATGGTCGAGGCGATCGGTTGTTTTTCGTTCATCAGGCCGTTGACCTGATACGGCCAGGCGCCGGACGCCACCACGCCTTCGTTCTTGAAATCGCTCATCTGCACGGTGGTGTCGTGCCAGTAGCGATGGATCAACGGTTGCTGGGCCCGCAACAATTCCAGCACGGCCTTGTACTGCGCTTCGTCGAGTTGGTAGGGGTCCTTGATGCCCAGCTCAGGCTTGGCGGTCTTGAGGTACAGCGCCGCGTCGGCGATGTAGATCGGGCCATCGTAGGCTTGCACGCGTCCCTTGTTCGGCTTGCCGTCGGGCAGGTTCTGGGCGTTGAACAGCACGCCCCAACTGGTGGGCGCCTGCTTGAATACTTCGGTGTTGTACATCAACACGTTCGGGCCCCACTGATACGGGGTTCCGTAGGTCTGCTGGTTGACCACGTACCACGGCGCATCCTTGAGGCGCGGGTCGAGGTTTTTCCAGTTGGCGATCAGCGCGGTGTTGATCGGTTGCACGCGCTTGCCGGCAATCAGCCGCAGCGAGGCGTCGCCCGACGCGGTGACCAGGTCGTAGCCGCCCTTGGTCATCAGGCTGACCATTTCGTCGGACGTCGCGGCGGTTTTCACATTGACCTTGCAGCCGGTTTCCTTCTCGAAACCGGTCACCCAGTCGTAGGCCTTGTCGCTTTCGCCGCGTTCGATGTAACCCGGCCAGGCGACGATATCCAGTTGGCCCTCGCCGGCGCCGATGGCCTTGAGCGGTTCGGCGGCCTGGAGGCTGACGCTGGTCAGCAGCGCCGTGGTGATTGCACTGAGCAATACGGTCTTGTGCGCGTACATGGAAATCCCTCTTGCTTTAATTATGGTCGGGGCAGTGTTTCAACGGGGTGAAGCGCCATTGAAGGCCTGTTATTAGAGTAGTGCTGTTATCTACAGATGCTGGCCGTGGCGGGCCATGATGTGGCGCACCACGCTGTAGTCCTGGAGCGAATCGCTGGACAGGTCTTTGCCATAACCGGACCGTTTCAGGCCGCCGTGGGGCATTTCGCTGACCAGCATGAAGTGGCTGTTGATCCAGGTGCAGCCGTATTGCAGCCGCGCCGCTACCTGCATGGCCTTGTCCAGGTTCTGGGTCCATACCGAGGATGCCAGGCCGTATTCGGAATCGTTGGCCCAGTCCACCGCCTGGCTGAGTTCGTCGAAGCGGGTCACGGTGACCACCGGGCCGAACACCTCGCGCTGGACGATTTCATCGCTTTGCTTGCAGCCGGCCAGCAGCGTGGGCTGGTAATAGAAACCGGCACCGGAATGCACCGCCGCGCCAGTGATGCGTTCGATGTGCGGCTGGCCGAGGGCGCGCTCGACAAAACTGGCAACCCGGTCGCGCTGGCGGGTGCTGATCAGCGGGCCGATTTCATTGTCGGCATCGCGCTTGCCGGCAAAGCGCAGGCTGCTGACTGCTGCGCCGAGTTCGGCCACCAGCCGGTCATGAATCGCCCCTTGGGCGTAAATCCGGCACGCCGCGGTGCAATCCTGCCCAGCGTTGTAATAACCGTAGGTACGCACGCCTTCGACCACCGCCTGGAGGTCGGCGTCGTTGCACACGATCACCGGCGCCTTGCCTCCGAGCTCCAAGTGCGTGCGCTTGAGGGTTTTCGCCGCCGCCTGGAGGATTTTCTGCCCGGTGACGATATCGCCGGTCAGCGAGACCATGCGCACTTTCGGATGGCTGACCAGATGGCTGCCCACACCTTCGCCACCCCCGCAGACGATGTTGATCACGCCCCGTGGCAGGATCTCGGCCAGCGTTGGAGCCAAGGCCAGGATCGACAGCGGCGTGTGTTCCGAGGGTTTGAACACCAGCGTATTGCCGGCGGCCAGGGCCGGGGCGATTTTCCACGCGGCCATCATGATCGGGTAATTCCATGGCGCAATGGACGCCACTACACCGATTGGGTCGCGGCGCACCATGCTGGTGTAGCCGGGCAGGTATTCGCCGCTGAGCTGGCCGGTCTGGCAGCGCACGGCACCAGCGAAGAAACGAAATACATCCACCGTGGCGCTCAGGTCATCCTGGCGCGCCAGGTGCAGTGGCTTGCCGCAGTTCAGGGATTCGAGGCGGGCCAGCTCATCGGCGTTTTTCTCGATGGCACTGGCAATCTCCAACAGCAGGTTCGAACGCTGTTGTGGCGTGGTCCGCGACCAGCCATCGAAGGCGTGATAGGCGGCGAGAATCGCGGCTTCGACCTGCTCGGTGCTGGCCTCGGCGATGTGAGCCAACACTTCGCCGGTGGCCGGGTTGAGGATCGGCTCGACAATGCCCTCACCAGGAGCGAGTTCCCCGTCTATCAGCAACGCGGTGCATAACGGGGTTTGCGTGCCTGCCATTTTTTTATAGGTCTCAGTGGAAACAAAGAACCTGTGGGAGCGAGCCTGCTCACTCCCACAATGGAATGTGGTGATGCAGCAAGACTAGTGCTCAGCCTCAAGGCCGACAAATTCGAAATACTCAAGGCTTCGTTCGATTAAATAGATGGCTTGCGTCCGCCATGGGGCTGTTCCCGGGCGACGGCCAGGAACGGGTCGACCGACGCCGGTCGCGCCGTGCCCCGGCGCCAGGCCAGGCCGACGTCGAGGGTCTGGTTGAGGTCGGCAATCGGTCGCGCTTCGATGATGTCGCCTTCCAGCGACCATGGGCGGTACGTCATGTCCGGCTGGATCGACACGCCCAATCCCGCCGCCACCAGGCTGCGCACCGCTTCGGTCGAGGCGGTGCGCAGGGTGACCTTCGGTTGCAGGCCGGCACCGCGCCACAGGCGCTGGGCGTTGCGGTCCATTTCATCGACGTTCAACTGGATCAGCGGTTCGCGGGCGACGTCGGCCAGGTTGATGCTGTCGTGTTCCAGCAGCGGATGCTGCGCCGGCAGCCACAAGCGATGGGGCGAATGGGTCAGGACTTCGGTCTGCAAGGCGTGGCGGTCTTCCAGGTTGGACAGGATCAGCACCCCGACATCGATTTCGCCGCTGACCAGCAGATGCTCGATGTAGGGCCGCTCGTCCTCCATGACGCGGATTTCCACGTTGGGATAGGCGCGCTGGAAACGGGTCAGCAGGTCCGCCAAGTAATACCCGGCGACCAGGCTGGTGACGCCGATGGTGACTTGGCCGGCAACCTGGTCGGTGCTTTGTTGCAGGCTGCGCTTGGCGTTGTCGACGGTGGCCAGAATCAAGTGGGCCTGGCGCAGGAATTGGTGGCCCTGGTGCGTCAGGGTCATGCCCTTGGCGTGGCGATTGAACAGGTTGACGCCGATCTCCTGCTCCAATTGCTGGATGGCCAGGGTCAAGGTCGACTGGGAAATGAAGGCCGTTTGCGCAGCGGCAGAGATGGAGCCGGTTTCGGCCACGGCGATGAAATGGCGAATCTGACGCAACGTCATCATGGGGATTGCCCGCTGAGCGGTTTTATCGATGAGCTCCAGTGTATATCGTTTTTTTCAATGGGTAGCGAGTCGACAGGCAACATCTCGAAGCAATCTCGCCGAAGGCGGCGGGGCACTTTCGATCTAGGCTGATGGCCTTAATGATCCGGTTACTCCGAATGCGTGGAGGCAGCAAATGAACACTCGTGGATTGCTCGATCAGCTTCTCAAGTCCGGCCAGGAAATGTTGCAGAACAAGGCGGGCGGCTCCCAGGGCAAATCGTCCGGCGGCCTGGGCGGATTGCTCGGCGGCTCCGGCAACCTGGGCGGAATGCTTTCCGGTGCGGGCGGCGGGGCATTGGCCGCCGGGGCCATGGGCCTGTTGCTGGGCAACAAGAAAGCCCGCAACTTCGGCGGCAAGGCCCTGGCCTATGGTGGCCTGGCGGCCTTGGGCGTGATCGCCTACAAGGCTTACGGCAACTGGCAGGCCCAGCAGGGCAGCGCACCGAAAACCGAACCGCAGACCCTCGACCGCGTTCCGCCGGCGCAGGTCGAACAGCACAGCCAGGCGATCCTCAAGGCGCTGGTGGCGGCGGCCAAGGCCGACGGCCATGTGGACGAACGTGAGCGGCAGTTGATCGAAGGTGAGTTCACCAAGCTCGACAACGACCAGGAACTGCAACACTGGCTGCACGCCGAACTCAACAAGCCCCTGGACCCCACTGACGTCGCCCGCGCCGCCAGCACCCCGGAAATGGCCGCGGAAATGTACATCGCCAGCGTGATGCTGGTGGACGAGGAAAACTTCATGGAGAAGTCCTACCTCGATGAACTGGCGCGCCAACTCAAGCTGGAACCGGGGTTGAAGGTGGAACTGGAGAAACAGGTGCGCCAGGCGACCGTATAGAACAGCCCCAACGCTATTCCCTGTGGGAGCGAGCCTGCTCGCGATGGCGCCTGGTCAGTCACAGCATCATTGGCTGATACACCGCTATCGCGAGCGGGCTCGCTCCCACACTGGTTTAGTGTCGTTTGACAGTCTTGTATCCAACGCATTTTCCTGTGGGAGCGAGCTTGCTCGCGATGGCGCCCGGTCAGTCACAGCATCATTGGCTGATACACCGCTATCGCGAGCAAGCTCGCTCCCACAAGGGGGCATTGCTCATTTTGAGAAAACGGTGAACTTCGGCCTCGCCAAAATCACCCCACAGCGCCATACAGATGCGACGCCGCCCTCGGCTATACTCCCCAGCATTTTCAAGTGCCCGAGGTTTTACTGTGAAGAATTGGACATTGCGCCAACGCATCCTGGCGAGTTTTGCGGTGATCATCGCCATTATGTTGCTGATGGTGGTGGTCTCTTATTCACGGTTGTTGAAGATCCAGGACAGTGAAGAAAAGGTGCGGGCCGATGCGGTGCCGGGGGTGTATTACAGTTCCATGATTCGCGGTGGCTGGGTCGACAGCTACGTCTTGACCCAGCAAATTGTCGGTCTCTCGGGGAACCGGGAAATCACCGCCGAGGACAAGGCCCGCTACCAGGGCTTCGAGCAGCACCTGCGCGAAGAAATACAGAACTATCAAAAGCTGATCCAGAACCCCGCCGACCAGGCCTCTTTCGATGAGTTCGAGGCCAATCACCTGGCATTCAACCAGGCCATGGCAAAGGTCCTGGACTTGTACCAGCGCAAGGACTACGAAGGTGCCCGGCTGGCGCTGGATAAAGAGCTGACGCCGGCATGGATCGGCGGTCGCGGGCATCTGAATCACATTATCGAGCGCAATCGTGAACTGGCGGAAGACGCCACCCAGACCATCGGTGATGCGGTGACGGCGGCCAAGGTCGCCATGGGCCTGTCGTTCCTGGTCGCGCTGATTATCGCTGTACTGTGTGGCCTGTTGCTGATGCGCGCGATCATGGCGCCGATGAACCGTATCGTCGAAATCCTCGAGATCATGCGCAGCGGTGACCTGAGCGGGCGCCTGAACCTGGCGCGCAAAGACGAGTTCGGTGCCGTGGAAACCGGCTTCAACGACATGATGGCCGAGCTGACCTCACTGGTGTCCCAGGCCCAACGCTCGTCGGTGCAGGTCACCACCTCGGTCACCGAGATCGCCGCCACCTCGCGCCAGCAACAGGCCACGGCCACCGAAACCGCCGCGACCACCACCGAGATCGGCGCGACGTCCCGGGAAATCGCCGCCACCTCTCGCGACCTGGTGCGCACCATGACCGAAGTCTCCACCGCCGCCGACCAGGCCTCGGTGGCCGCCGGTTCCGGCCAGCAAGGCTTGGCGCGCATGGAAGAAACCATGCATTCGGTGATGGGCGCCGCCGACCTGGTGAACGCCAAACTGGCGATCCTCAACGAGAAGGCGGGCAACATCAACCAGGTGGTGGTGACCATCGTCAAAGTGGCCGACCAGACCAACCTGCTGTCCCTCAACGCGGCCATCGAGGCCGAGAAGGCCGGTGAGTACGGTCGCGGTTTCGCCGTGGTGGCGACTGAAGTCCGACGCTTGGCCGACCAGACCGCCGTGGCGACCTATGACATCGAGCAGATGGTGCGCGAGATCCAGTCCGCTGTATCGGCCGGCGTGATGGGCATGGACAAGTTCTCCGAAGAAGTGCGCCGGGGCATGGCCGAAGTGCAGCAGGTCGGCGAGCAACTGTCGCAGATCATCCATCAGGTCCAGGCCTTGGCGCCGCGGGTGTTGATGGTCAACGAGGGCATGCAGGCCCAGGCCACGGGGGCTGAGCAGATCAACCACGCCCTGGTGCAACTGGGCGATGCCAGCAGCCAGACCGTGGAGTCCCTGCGCCAGGCCAGTTCCGCCATCGACGAGCTGAGCCAGGTCGCCGTGGGGCTGCGCAGCGGCGTCTCGCGTTTCAAAGTCTGATGGGCGAGTTCGAGACCCGGCGTGGTGCCGCACCGACGGCCCGCCAGACGTTGTTCCTGGAGTTCCGCATCGGCAGCGAGCGTTATGCCCTGCAGGCCATCGATGTGGTGGAAGTGCTGCCGCGCCTGCCCCTCAAGCCGATCGCCCGGGCGCCGTCCTGGGTGGCGGGGGTGTTTGCCTGGCGCGGGACGGTGGTGCCGGTGATCGACCTGTGCGCCCTGACCTTTGGCCAGAGTGCCGAGGCCAGGACCAGCACGCGACTGGTGCTGGTGCGCTATCAGTGCGACGCACAACAAACGGAACAGGTGTTGGGCCTGATCCTGGAACAGGCGACCGACACCGTGCGCTGTGACCCGACCGATTTCAAACCCTACGGCCTGGACAATCGGCAGGCGCCGTACCTCGGTCCGGTCCGCGAAGATGCCCATGGGTTGTTGCAATGGGTACGGGTCAATGACCTGCTCGATGAGTCAGTGCGTGGGCTGCTGTTTCCTGCGTCGCCGCTGAACCTCGATGACCTCGAGGCTCTGCCATGAACAACGACCAGCGGTTTTTCGATTTTCTCAAGGAGCGCATCGGCCTGGATGTGACCTCCGTCGGCACCGCGATCATTGAGCGGGCCGTGCGCCAGCGCATCATTGCCGTGCCCGGGCGTACCGCCGATGAATATTGGCAGGGCCTGCAGCATTCGGCCCAGGAGCAGCAGGCGCTGATCGAAGCAGTGATCGTTCCGGAGACCTGGTTCTTCCGCTATCCCGAATCCTTCGCGACCCTCGCCAGGCTGGCCGTCAAGCGCCTGGCCGAGATCAAGCACCTGCGGGCCCTGCGCATTCTCAGCTTGCCGTGCTCCACCGGTGAAGAGCCTTACTCTATTGCCATGGCCTTGCTCGACGCCGGCCTGGGGCCACATCAGTTCAAGGTGGACGGCCTGGACGTCAGCCCGCTGTCGGTGGCGCGGGCCAAGGAGGCACGTTACGGCAGGAATTCCTTTCGTGGTGCGGAGCTGGGTTTTCGCGAGCGGTATTTCGACGCCGAAGACGAGGGCTACCGCCTCAGCGAACGGGTGCGTGAACAGGTGCGCTTGCAAGTGGGCAACCTGCTGGATCCGGCCCTGCTGGTGAACGAGGCACCTTACGATTTTGTGTTCTGTCGCAACCTGCTGATCTATTTCGACCAGCCGACCCAACAGCAAGTGTTCGAGGTACTCAAGCGCCTGACCCATCAGGACGGCGTGCTGTTTATCGGCCCTGCCGAGGGCAGCTTGCTGGGACGACTGGGCATGCGCTCGATCGGGATTGCTCAATCGTTCGCTTTCAGCCGCCAGGGGGCTCCCGAGCCACAGCCAGTGCCGGCGTTGATGTCGACCCCGTTGCCGGTTCGGCAGCCACCGTCGCGCGTTGTCCCGCCGGTGATTCGGCCGCGACCGTTTGCGGCGAGCGTGACGCCGATTGCCGAGCCCAAAGGCAGCGATGCCGCGACCTTGCTGGCCAATATCGCCGCCCTGGCCAACGGCGGCAAAAGCGCCGAGGCCCGTGCGACTTGCGAAGAATACTTGCGCAGCCACGCGCCAAACGCCCAGGTGTTCTATTGGTTGGGCCTGCTCAGCGACATGGCCGGCAGCGCGCTGGAAGCCCAGGGTTTTTATCGCAAGGCGCTTTATCTTGAACCGCAACACGCCGAGGCCCTGGTGCATCTGGCGGCGCTGCTGGCTTCCCAGGGAGACGCGGCCGGAGCCCGTCGATTGCAGGAACGTGCCGCCCGCAGCGGGCGCACGGCAGACAGTGAGCACAAACGATGAGCGGTTCGGCTTCTTACACCGTCACCCATGACGATGCCCAGGCAATCGACGACTGCTGGAATCGCATCGGTGTGCATGGCGACAAATCCTGTCCGTTGTTGGCCGAGCATATCCACTGCCGTAATTGTTCAGTGTATTCGGCGGCCGCCACCCGGCTGCTCGACCGTTATGCCTTGCCGCACGATCAGCGGGATTTGTCCCTTGCCCCGGTAGACAGCGATGTTGTCACGCGCTCGCTGCTGATGTTCCGCCTCGGCGAGGAATGGCTGGGCCTGACGACGCGCAGCCTGGTGGAAGTGGCGCCGTTGCAGCCGATCCATTCCTTGCCTCACCAGCGTTCACGGGCCTTGCTGGGCGTGGCGAACGTGCGCGGGGCGCTGGTGGCTTGCTTGTCGCTGGTGGAACTGTTGGACCTGGAATCCGGCGTGGCGGCAGTTTCCGGCGCACGGGTGATGCCACGCATGTTGATTGTCGCGGCCAAGGGCGGGCCAGTGGTGGTGCCGGTGGATGAGGTGGACGGCATCCACGCCATCGATGAGCGCATCCTGGCGGGTGCTTCGCAATCGGCGGCCAAGTACACCCGGGGCGTGCTGCCCTATAAGGGCCGCAGTCTGCGCTGGCTGGATGAAGAACAGTTGCTGTCCGCTGTGGCCCGGAGCCTGTCATGACCCCCGATCAGATGCGCGACACCTCGTTGCTGGAGCTGTTCAGCCTGGAAGCCGAAGCCCAGGTCCAGGTGCTGAGCGCCGGCCTGCTGGCCCTGGAGCGCGATCCGACCCAGGCCGATCATCTTGAATCGTGCATGCGTGCGGCGCATTCCCTCAAGGGCGCGGCGCGTATTGTCGGGGTGGACGCCGGGGTCAGCGTGGCCCATGTGATGGAAGATTGCCTGGTCAGCGCCCAGGAGCGGCGCCTGGTGCTGGGCGCCGAACATATCGACGCCTTGCTGCAAGGCACTGACCTGCTGACACGCATCGCCACCCCGGGCAACAGCGTCGGCGCCCCGGACATCGATGCCTACGTGGCGTTGATGGGGCGTCTGCTCGATCCCAACGCGCCACAGGTCCCGGCGGTGGCGCCACCGATCATCGAGACGCCAGTCGAGCCGGTACGCGTCGAGCTGTCGCAAGCGCCATCGCCCGAGGCAATGGAACCGGCGCCGAAACGCAAGCGGGTCACCGAAGGCGGCGAGCGGGTCCTGCGGGTCACGGCTGAGCGCCTCAACAGTCTGCTCGACCTGTCGAGCAAGTCCTTGGTGGAGACGCAGCGCCTCAAGCCCTGGCTGGCGACGCTGCAACGGCTCAAGCGCCAGCAAGGCAGTGGCTTGCGCGCCCTTGAAGAGCTGAACGTGCACCTCAAGGCTCACCCCCTGAGCCTGCAAGCCCAGGAAGCCCTTGGTGATGCCCGCCGCTTGCTCGCCGAAACCCAGCAGTTGTTGGCGCAGAAAACCGCCGAGCTGGATGAATTCGCCTGGCAGGCCAGTCAGCGGGCGCAGGTGCTCTACGACACCGCACTGGCCTGTCGCATGCGGCCGTTCGCCGACGTGCTTTCGGGTCAGGCACGAATGGTCCGTGACCTGGGCCGCAGCCTGGGCAAACAGGTGCGCCTGGAGATTGAAGGCGAGAAAACCCAGGTCGACCGTGATGTGCTGGAAAAGCTCGAAGCACCGCTGACCCACTTGTTGCGCAACGCCGTGGACCATGGCATCGAAACCCCGGAGCAACGGCTGCTGGCCGGCAAGCCCGCCGAAGGCCTGATCCGCCTGCGCGCCTCTCATCAGGCCGGTCTGCTGGTGTTGGAGCTGGCGGACGACGGCGCCGGGGTGGACCTGGAGCGGGTGCGCCGCAGCATCGTCGAGCGCGGTCTTTCTCCTGAGCAAACCGCCGCCAGCCTGAGCGAAGAGGAGCTGCTGACCTTCCTGTTCCTGCCCGGGTTCAGCCTGCGCGACACCGTCACCGAAGTGTCCGGGCGCGGCGTCGGCCTGGACGCCGTCCAGCACATGGTCCGGCAGTTGCGCGGCGCGGTGGTGCTGGAGCAGGCGGCAGGCGAGGGCAGTCGTTTCCATCTCGAGGTGCCGCTGACGCTATCGGTGGTGCGCAGCCTGGTGGTGGAAGTCGGCGATGAAGCGTATGCCTTTCCCCTGGCCCACATCGAACGCATGTGCGACCTGGCGCCGGAAGACATCGTGCAGGTCGAAGGCCGCCAGCACTTCTGGCATGAAGGCCGGCACGTGGGGCTGGTCGCCGCCAGCCAGTTGCTCAATCGCCCGGCCACGCAGAACAACGGCCAGACCCTCAAGGTCGTGGTGATCCGCGAGCGCGAGACGATCTACGGCGTGGCGGTGGAGCGCTTCATCGGTGAGCGGACCCTGGTGGTCTTGCCCTTGGACGAACGCCTGGGCAAGGTCCAGGACATTTCTTCCGGGGCCTTGCTCGACGATGGCTCGGTGGTGTTGATCGTCGATGTCGAAGACCTGCTGCGTTCGGTGGACAAGTTGCTCGATACCGGGCGCCTGGAACGCATTGCCCGGCAGGACCAGGCCCAGGCCCCGCGCAAGCGGATCCTGGTGGTGGACGATTCCCTGACCGTGCGCGAGCTGCAGCGCAAGTTGTTGCGGGGTCGCGGCTACGACGTGGCCGTGGCGGTGGATGGCATGGACGGCTGGAACGCCTTGCGCTCGGAGGATTTCGATCTGCTGATCACTGACATCGACATGCCGCGCATGGACGGTATCGAGTTGGTGTCGCTGTTGCGGCGTGACAACCGTTTGCAATCGCTACCGGTGATGGTGGTGTCCTACAAGGATCGCGAAGAAGATCGCCGCCGTGGCCTGGACGCTGGCGCCGACTATTATCTGGCCAAGGCGAGTTTCCATGACGACGCCTTGCTCGACGCCGTGGTCGAATTGATCGGAGGGGCACGCGCTTGAAGATCGCCATCGTCAATGACATGCCCCTGGCGGTCGAGGCCCTGCGCCGCGCCCTGGCGTTCGAGCCGGCGCATCAACTGGTCTGGGTGGCCAGCAACGGGGCCGAGGCGGTGCAGCGCTGCGCCGAATACACCCCGGACCTGATCCTGATGGACTTGCTCATGCCGATCATGGATGGCGTGGAGGCCACCCGACGGATCATGGCCGACAGCCCCTGTGCGATCGTGATTGTCACTGGTGACAGCCAGCAGAACGTTCACCGGGTGTTCGAGGCGATGGGCCATGGCGCGCTGGATGTGGTCGATACCCCGGCCCTGGGCGTCGGTAACCCGGCGGACGCGGCGGCGCCGTTGCTGCGCAAGATCACCAACATCGGCTGGCTGATCGGTGAGCGCAACAAGCGTGAACGACCCGCGCCAGCGCCGCAGCGTGCGGCAGTGTCGCGCAAGAGCCTGGTGGCCATCGGATCGTCCGCGGGCGGGCCGGCGGCGCTGGAGGTGCTGCTCAAGGCGCTGCCGCGTGACTTTGCCCCGGCCATCGTGCTGGTCCAGCATGTGGACGAGGTGTTCGCCGCAGGCATGGCCGAGTGGCTGGGCAGTGTATCGGGCCATACGGTGCGCCTGGCCCGGCACGGCGAGACACCGCAGAGCGGTACCGTGTTGCTGGCCGGGACCAACCATCATTTGCGTTTGTTGAAGGATGGCACCCTGGCCTACACCGCCGAGCCGGTGAACGAGATCTACCGGCCCTCCATCGACGTGTTTTTCGACAGTGTCGCCCAGTACTGGAGTGGCGACGCGGTGGGCGTATTGCTCACTGGCATGGGCCGTGATGGTGCACAAGGGCTTAAACTCATGCGCCAGCAGGGCTATGTGACCATCGCCCAGGACCAGCGCAGCAGTGCGGTGTACGGGATGCCCAAAGCGGCCGCCGCCATCGACGCCGCCGCCCATATTCTTGCCCTGGACGCTATCGCGCCACGGTTGTTGGAGATTTTTACCCCATGAAGAACCCCGCCAGCTTTGCCCCAGGCCGTATTCAGGTAAGCCACCATGAATGATCTGCAGCTCGACGAATTCAAGCGCGATGAGAACGCCGCCATGGTCTTGCTCGTCGACGACCAGGCGATGATCGGCGAAGCGGTGCGGCGCGGGCTGTCGAATGAAGAAAACATCGACTTCCACTTCTGCGCCGACCCGCACCAGGCCATCGCCCACGCGGTTCGCATCAAGCCGACGGTGATTCTCCAGGATTTGGTGATGCCTGGCCTCGATGGCCTGAGCCTGGTGCGCGAGTACCGTAACCATCCGGCCACCCGTGATATCCCGATCATCGTCCTGTCCACCAAGGAGGACCCGCTGGTCAAGAGCGCGGCGTTTGCCGCCGGGGCCAACGACTATCTGGTCAAGTTGCCGGACAACATCGAACTGGTGGCGCGCATCCGCTATCACTCGCGTTCCTACATGATGCTGTTGCAGCGCGACGCGGCCTATCGCGCGCTGCGGGTCAGCCAGCAGCAACTGCTCGACACCAACCTGGTGCTGCAACGCCTGATGAACTCCGATGGCCTGACCGGGCTGTCCAATCGCCGGCACTTCGACGAGTACCTGGAGCTGGAATGGCGCAGGGCGATGCGCGACCAGAGTCAATTGTCGCTGCTGATGATCGACGTGGATTACTTCAAGTCCTACAACGACAACTTCGGTCACCTGGAGGGCGACGAAGCCTTGCGCAAGGTCGCCACGGCGATCCGCGAGGCGTGCAGCCGTCCGTCCGACTTGCCGGCCCGCTACGGCGGCGAAGAGTTTGCCTTGGTACTGCCCGGCACCTCGCCTGGCGGCGCCCGGCTGATGGCCGAGAAACTGCGCCAGAACGTCGTCGCCCTGAAAATCCCCCACGCCACGCCCGACGGCGGCGAGAACCTGACTATCAGCATCGGCGTCTCGACCTTTACCCCACAGCAGGGTAGCGATAGCCGGCAATTGATCTCGGCGGCGGACAAGGGGCTGTACGTGGCCAAGCACAGTGGGCGCAATCGGGTGGGGGTTGAATAGATCACCCTGGATGTCGACTGGAACGCCTTTGTGGCTGAGGGGCTTATTGTGGCGAGGGGATTTATCCCCGCTGGGCTGCGTAGCAGCCCCAAATACAGTCAACTCAATTTGCCTGGCACACCGAGTTGTCGGGTTTTTAGGGCTGCTTCGCAGCCCAGCGGGGATAAATCCCCTCGCCACAGGGGTATTGTGCAGAATCCCCCCTGAACCTCATTGCCCCTAAAGCCGCCAGGCGGGCTGCCGCTGGCGCTTGATTACGTTATACTCGCCGGCTTTCAAAAGTTCGCCAACGAGTGCTGCCCGCCATGGAAATCAACCCGATCCTTAACACCATCAAGGACCTGTCCGAGCGCTCCGAAACTATTCGGGGGTATCTTTGACTACGATCAAAAGCATGAGCGCCTGACCGAAGTCAATCGCGAGCTTGAAGATCCGAATGTCTGGAACAACCCTTCGTACGCCCAGGAACTGGGCCGCGAGCGTTCTGCGCTGGCGCAGATCGTCGAGACCCTGGATGAACTGTCCAGCGGCCTGGCCGATTGCCGCGACCTGCTGGACATGGCTGTCGAAGAGAACGATGAAGGCGCGGTCGGCGATGTCGTCGCCGAGCTGACACGCCTTGACGAGAACCTCGCCAAGCTGGAATTCCGTCGCATGTTCAGCGGCGAGATGGACATGAACAACGCCTACCTGGATATCCAGGCCGGTTCCGGCGGCACCGAAGCCCAGGACTGGGCCAACATCCTGCTGCGCATGTACCTGCGCTGGGCTGACAAACGCGGTTTCGACGCCACCATCATGGAGCTGTCGGCCGGTGAAGTCGCCGGGATCAAGGGCGCCACCGTGCACATCAAGGGCGAATATGCCTTTGGCTGGCTGCGTACCGAGATCGGCGTGCACCGCCTGGTGCGCAAGAGCCCGTTCGACTCCGGCAACCGTCGCCATACCTCGTTCTCGGCGGTGTTCGTCTCGCCGGAAATCGATGACAACATCGAGATCGAGATCAACCCGGCGGACCTGCGCATCGATACCTACCGCTCCTCCGGGGCCGGTGGCCAGCACGTTAACACCACCGACTCGGCCGTACGGATTACCCACGTACCGACCAACACCGTGGTCAGCTGCCAGAACGAGCGTTCCCAGCACGCCAACAAAGACACCGCGATGAAGATGCTGCGGGCCCGCCTGTACGAGCAGGAAGTGCAGAAGCGCAATGCGGCGTCCCAGGCGCTGGAAGACACCAAGTCGGATATCGGCTGGGGTCACCAGATCCGTTCGTACGTGCTCGATGCCTCGCGGATCAAGGACCTGCGTACCAGCATCGAACGCAGCGATTGCGACAAGGTGCTCGACGGCGATATCGATGAATACCTGATCGCCAGCCTCAAACAAGGGCTGTAACGCGACACCCATGCGGCGGGCAGGCACGCTTCCACCAGGGAGCGCGGCTCGCCCGCAAACTCCGGCCCCGGGGCCGGGGGCAACGAACCTGTGATGGAATCCTTAAAGACATGAGCGACCTAGAACTCGACCCGCAAGCCCTGCAACAGGAAGAAAACTCCCTGATCGCCCTGCGCAAGGAAAAGCTTGCTGCCGAGCGTGCCAAGGGCCAGGCCTTCCCCAACGACTTCCGCCGCGACGCCTACTGCGACGTCTTGCAGAAGACGTACGCGGACAAGACCAAGGAAGAGCTGGCCGAGGCGGCGATTCCAGTCAAGGTGGCCGGTCGCATCATGCTCAATCGCGGTTCGTTCATGGTGATCCAGGACATGACCGGGCGCATCCAGGTCTACGTCAACCGCAAGACCCTGCCGGAAGAAACCCTGGCCGCCGTCAAGACCTGGGACCTGGGTGACATCATTGCCGCCGAAGGTACCCTGGCCCGTTCCGGCAAGGGTGACCTGTACGTCGAAATGACCAGCGTGCGCCTGCTGACCAAGTCCCTGCGCCCACTACCGGACAAGCACCACGGCCTGACCGACACCGAGCAGCGCTATCGCCAGCGCTACGTCGACCTGATCGTCAACGAAGACGTGCGCCAGACGTTCCGCGTGCGCTCGCAAGTCATCGCCCACATCCGCAGCTTCCTGATGAAGCGCGACTTCCTGGAAGTCGAGACGCCGATGCTGCAGACCATCCCCGGTGGCGCGGCGGCCAAGCCGTTCGAAACCCACCACAACGCCCTGGACATGGAAATGTTCCTGCGTATCGCGCCGGAGCTGTACCTCAAGCGCCTGGTTGTCGGCGGCTTCGAGAAAGTCTTCGAGATCAACCGCAACTTCCGTAACGAAGGTGTTTCGACCCGGCACAACCCCGAGTTCACCATGCTCGAGTTCTACCAGGCCTACGCCGACTACGAAGACAACATGGACCTCACCGAGGAGCTGTTCCGCGAGCTGGCGCAGCTTGTTCTCGGGACCACCGACGTGCCGTATGGCGACAAGGTGTTCCACTTCGGCGAACCGTTCGTGCGCCTGTCGGTGTTCGACTCGATTCTCAAGTACAACCCCGAGATCAGCGCCGCTGACCTGAACGACATCGACAAGGCCCGTACCATCGCCAAGAAGGCCGGGGCCAAGGTGCTCGGCTTCGAAGGCCTGGGCAAGCTGCAAGTGATGATTTTCGAAGAGCTGGTCGAGCACAAGCTGGAACAGCCGCACTTCATCACCCAGTACCCGTTCGAAGTGTCGCCGCTGGCCCGTCGTAACGACGAGAACCCTAGCGTGACCGACCGTTTCGAGCTGTTCATCGGTGGCCGCGAGATCGCCAATGCCTACTCCGAGCTCAACGATGCCGAAGACCAGGCCGAGCGCTTCATGGCCCAGGTGGCCGACAAGGACGCCGGCGACGACGAAGCCATGCACTACGATGCCGACTTCGTGCGTGCCCTGGAGTACGGCATGCCGCCGACCGCTGGTGAAGGCATCGGCATCGATCGCCTGGTGATGTTGTTGACCAACTCACCGTCGATCCGGGATGTGATTCTCTTCCCGCACATGCGGCCTCAAGCGTAAGTGTTTCAACTAAAAAGCCGCCTGGAAGGGCGGCTTTTTATTGCCTGTCTGGTACAAACGTATCAATTGGTTACTTTTGAAAAAAAGAGGAAGACCTGTCGTGAATCGTGCAATGGCTTCAGAAGGTGCAGCGGGCGTCGCCACGGCTGTCGCTGAAAGTGTTCAGTACCAGGGCCGCAAGGCCAGCCGACAGGGCAGTGAGCAGCGTCGCCAGGAAATTCTCGACGCGGCCATGCGCATCGTGGTGCGCGATGGCGTGCGAGCCGTACGCCATCGCGCCGTGGCTGCCGAAGCCGGCGTGCCGCTGTCGGCCACCACGTACTATTTCAAGGACATCGATGACCTGCTCACCGACACCTTTGCCCAGTACGTGGAACGCAGTGCGGCATTCATGGCCAAGCTGTGGACCAACAACGAAGGCCTGCTGCGGGAAATGGTCGCCTACGGTGACGGCAGCGCCCAATCACGCTCGCAACTGGCGGACGACATCGCCCGGATGACCGCTGACTATGTACAGCACCAACTGGACAGTCGCCGCGAGTACCTGATGGCCGAACAGGCCTTTCGCCAGGAAGCGCTGCTCAACCCACGCCTGGCGGAGTTGGTGCGTTCCCACCAGCAGATTTTGCTGCACGGCACGTGTCAGTTTTTCCAGGTATTAGGCTCCCGCGAGCCGCAACAGGATGCCAA
Source organism: Pseudomonas sp. St290 (assembly GCF_018325805.1). Taxonomy (NCBI): domain Bacteria; kingdom Pseudomonadati; phylum Pseudomonadota; class Gammaproteobacteria; order Pseudomonadales; family Pseudomonadaceae; genus Pseudomonas; species Pseudomonas sp. St290. Next base: position 1,280,423 of record NZ_AP014703.1, read on the forward strand.
AGTGTTGACGGCGATTATCGGACGGATGGAATATCAGGGCTTGCTCAATGGCGCCGAGCCGGTAGCCGATGAAGATATGCTCGGTATCCTGACCCGCTACATGCACCTGGTACTGGCGTCGGTGTAACCCCGATGGGTTCACCACAGCCCCTGTGGCGAGGGGATTTATCCCCGCTGGGCTGCAAAGCAGCCCCAAAACCAGCCAACTCGGTACATCTGGCTAACTGAGCTGACTGCAAGGGGGCTGCTTCGCAGCCCAACGGGGATAAATCCCCTCGCCACAGAGGACACAGGCAACCTGTGCCATAGGGAGTTCCAATGAAAGCCTGGCGTGCCGCCGTACTGGCCATGTCGTTGCTGCTGCTCAGTGGCTGCCTGGTGTCCTTCAAGGCTCCGTTGCCGGAGAGCGAAGCGGCGCCCAAGGGCTTGCTCGGTCACTGGACCAGCACCAACGCCTGGGGTGAGCCGTTGAACCTGGAGTTGACCGAGATCGGCAAACACCACTACCAGGCCATCAGCTACTTCAGGGCCAGGCCCCACGAGCGCGAAGCCATCCCGCTAACCGTCTCCCGTCATGGCAGCCGCTGGTACCTGTCGGCCAAGGTGCCGGCACGGTATGGCGGGCATTTCGTGATCGCCGGTTTTGAACTGACCGATAAACAGGAGCTGGTGGTCTACAACCTGGACCTGGAGCAGATTAACCAGGCCATCGACCAGAAACGCCTCAGTGGCCAGCCGAACCCGAGCGAAGAAGGCGACGGCGTGCTGGTGGACAGCGACATGAACAAGGTCTTCAGTTACCTCGACGACCCGGCCAATTCCGATGTGTTCTCGGAGGCCGTGCGTTACCAGCGGCTGCTCAAATCCCAATAAGCAACAACCCAATAACAGCAACAAGCGGACGTTTTTTCACAGGAGTTCCGGGTGGACGATTACCAGCAGACGATACGCACCTTGTCCGATCGCATTGTGCTGGCGCAAACGCCGATTCGCATTCTCGACGCGGTGAAATGGGATGACAGCATCCGTAAGGGATTCCTCAAGGCCAAGGGCAAGGAAATGCCCGCCGTGGACCGCGACTATTACCTCAACCGGCCGTTGTCCTTCGATTCCAGCAAGGTGAAGCTGGAGTTCCAGAACATCGAGCGTGACATCACCCGCCAACTCGGGCAGTTCAACCCGGTCGGCCAGATCATGCGGCGCATGTGCAAGGAATACCGCATGGTGGTGCGCATGCTCGAAGCGCGCGGCACCGAGGATTTCGGGCTGATTTCCCAGGAGCTGTACGGTGCGGCTTCCGATGCGTTCCACGCCGGCGACCCGACCCTGGCAGACCTGGGGTTGATGCTGTCCGACTACCTGAACAACATCGATGGCCGTGGCGACCTGAAGGACGAGCCGAAGATCCTCACCGCCAAGGACGCTGTCAGCTTGCTGCAGCATCGGCTCAACCGGGTGTTCGGCGAAGCCGAGGAAACCATCCGCGTGTTCGAGTCCGATGGCATCGTGGCCGATGCGGCGGCGGGGGCGGACTACATCAAGATCCGCACCGATGCGATGTTCAACGAGCGTGACGTGCGGGCGCTGGAGGTCCACGAAGGGCTGGTGCATGTCGGCACCACCCTCAACGGCCTGAACCAACCGATCTGCACCTTCCTGTCCAAGGGGCCGCCCTCATCCACCGTGACTCAGGAAGGCCTGGCGATCCTGATGGAGATCATCACTTTCGCCTCCTACCCCAGTCGTCTGCGCAAACTCACCAACCGCACCCGCGCCATTCATATGGTGGAGGAGGGGGCCGATTTCCTGCAGATCTTCGAGTTCTTCCGCGAGCAGGGCTTTGAAATGGCTGAAAGCTACGGTAACGCCAGCCGGGTGTTCCGTGGCTCGGTGCCGACCGGGCTGCCATTCACCAAAGACTTGTCCTACCTCAAGGGCTTCATCATGGTTTACAACTACATTCAGTTGGCCGTGCGCAAGGGCAAGCTGGAACAGGTGCCACTACTGTTCTGCGGCAAGACCACGCTTGAGGACATGCGCACGTTGCGGCAACTGGTGGACGAAGGCCTGGTCGTACCGCCCAAGTACCTGCCCGAGCAGTTTCGCGACATGAACGCGCTGTCGGCCTGGATGTGTTTCTCCAACTTCCTGAACCACCTGAGCCTGGATCGGATCGAAGCGGATTATTCCAACATCCTTTGAACACAATGCGATGCGGTTAAAGATGTGGGAGCGAGCCTGCTCGCGATAGCGGTGTTCCAGTCAACATTGATGTTGAATGTCCGACCGCTATCGCGAGCAGGCTCGCTCCCACAGGGGGACTGTTTATAACTTCTGATTTTGCGAGGCTTCACCGGATGCGAACCCTCGGCATCATTTGCCTGCTGCTGGCCCTGAGCGGTTGCAGCTCCCTGCTGTTCTACCCCGAGCGCGGCCTGCCGTTCACCCCGGAGCGGGCCAAGCTCGAGTACCGCGACGTCACCCTGACCACCGCCGACGGTCTCAAGCTGCGTGGTTGGTGGCTGCCGGTCAAACCCGGCGTGGAGGTCAAGGGCACGGTGCTGCATCTGCACGGCAATGGCGGCAACCTGGCCTGGCACCTGGGTGGGAGTTGGTGGTTGCCGGAGCGTGGTTACCAGGTGTTGATGGTCGACTACCGTGGTTACGGCGTGTCCGAAGGCGAGCCGAGCCTGCCGGCGATTTACCAGGACATCGACGCCGCGTTCAAATGGCTCGATCAATCTCCTGATGTCCAAGGCAGGCCACTGGTACTGCTCGGCCAGAGCCTGGGCGGCGCGCTGGCGGTGCATTATCTGGTCGAGCATCCCCAGCGCCAACGGCAGCTCAAGGCCCTGGTGCTCGATGGCGTGCCGGCCAGCTATCGCGACGTCGGGCGTTTCGCCCTGAGCACTTCGTGTCTGACCTGGGCGTTCCAGGTGCCGCTGTCCTGGCTGGTGCCCGACGGTGACAGCGCGATTGCCTCCGTTGCGCAATTGACCGGCGTACCGAAATTGATCTACCACAGCCTGGATGATCCCATCGTGCCTCTTTCCAACGGCATCCGTCTGTATCAAGCTGCGCCGCCGCCGCGGGTCCTGCAATTGACCCGCGGCGGACATGTGCAGACATTCGCCGACCCGGTCTGGCGCACAGTGATGCTGCGTTACCTTGACGACCCCCAGCACTTTGACGGCCTGCGCCGCCTGGGCGAAGTCCCGAATTATCCGAAATCACCCGTTGAATCTTCAGAGAGCCCGCAATGAGCGAAGAACGTAACGCCATCCCCCTGATCATCACCGGTATCTGCAGCATCCTCGGCACCGTCGCGGTGCTCTGGTACTACGGCTACCTGCACTTCGCCAAACCCGAGGACGCGTTGCTGCTCAATGAATTCACCATGCTCAAGACCGTGCCGGGCGAGGACTACAAAGTCGCCCTGGAACCGGCGCCGCAGGTGGCCCAGTGCATCGACGGCGTGCTGGTGTTGTTCGACACCGAACAGAAAGGCCTGACCGGCGTGCTGATCAACGAGAAGAAGCGCGCGGTGCGTTGCATGGGGCAGGAGACGCCACAAAAATTGCAGCCATAAGCAACCCCCCTGTGGGAGCGAGCCTGCTCGCGATGGCGGCAGGTCAGCTGTATAGGTGTTTACTGAACCACCGCTATCGCGAGCAGGCTCGCTCCCACAGGGAATATGGCTGGCTCGAAGAATGTGTGCGGGCATGAAAAAGCCCCGCCTGATTAACTCAGACGGGGCTTTTGTGTTGCACTCAGCCGATCAGTTGGCGCTCATGGTCGAACGCGGGGCCACTGGCTGGTTGTCGTTGGAAATGGTCACTTCCACCCGACGGTTCATGGCACGGCCCGAGACACTGGTGTTGTCGGCCACCGGGAATTCCTTGCCGTAACCCTGGGTCACGATACGGGCCGGATCGACGCCCATTTTCACCAGCGCGAGTTGCACGGAACTGGCGCGGCGTTCGGACAGCGACTGGTTGTAGGAATCCGAACCGGTGCTGTCGGTGTAGCCTTCGATGATCACCTTGCGGTCCGGGTTTTCCTGGAGGAACTGCGCCAGTTTGCTCACATTCGTCATGCCGCTGGCGCGCAGGTCGGACTTGTTGGTGGCGAACAGCACGTCACCGAAGGTCACCAGCGTACCGCGTTCGGTCTGCTTGGCGTTCAGGCTGTCCTGCAATTGCTTGATCTGCGCATTACGCGCATCGAGCAGGGCACGGGCGCGTTCGTCACCGGCGTTTTTCAGCTCGGCTTCGGCGTTGCGCAGGGCGATGGTCTGCTTGGCCACTTCAACGCGTTGGTTGGTCAGGTAGGCCAACTGGTCGACCTTGGCTTCGTCTTCCTTGTCCAGGTAGGCCTTGTCGGCCTTGGCCAGGAAGTCGGCGGCGTCTTTGGTTTCCAATGCGGCCACTTTCGTTGCCGCCGGGTCAGCCTGCAGACCGTTGTAGTTGGTGCGAGCCTGTTCCAGGTTCGCGTTCGGGTCGTGGGAGCAAGCGGCCAGGGCTACGCAGGCAGCGAGCAGGGCGGGCATCATCAAGTGTTTGTGCATCATAGTCTGTCGTCCTTTTATCAATGAGAAGTACGTCGTGGCGTGAACGGTTTACTGAACCTTGTTCATGCCTTCCTGACGCAGTTCCTGAACCCCTTTCTGAGAGTCCTTGAGGGCTTGTTCGGCCTTGGCGGCCTGGGCCTTGCGCTCGGCGACGCGGGCGTCCCACTCGGCCTGTTCGGCCAGACGCTTGGCTTCTGCGTAGTTCTTGTCATGCATGGCGATCTCGGCCTGCTTGAGCTTGTCCTGGGCCGATTTCATTTCCACCGCGGCGAATTCGGTACCGCCGGCGCTGACGGCGCTGTTGACCGCCGATTGGGTCACCGCGTACTGCTCCGAAGGTGGATTGCCGGCACAACCGGCGAGGATGAAGCTGCTACCGATAGCCAGGGCAGCCAACTTCAGGCCGCGCAGGCCAGTGGATGAGGGTTTGGCAGTGCAGGTATTCATAGGCTTCAACTCCATTGGAAAACTCCTGAAAAAACTACAAATCCATGCTGGGACCGAAGCTGTGACGTGTGGGTTGGCGCGGGCGCCAAGGCGCGTTTATTTAAACGACCGTTCCAGTATGGTTACTCGGTGTGACCCAAGGCGTTTTTCAAAAGTTCAGCGAGGATGGCCATTCGCCAAAAGAATTACTGACTGATCGGTCAGTGGCAGAAAAGCTGAACTTTCCAGGCGCGCAGCGGTATTGCGGCGCAGTGGAAAGAGACACCGCGCCGCAAAATCGCAACCTGGAAATGAAGGACGTCAGTGTTTGGATTTGTCGTTCTGCGAGGAAAGTTCGTGCAGATGCCGACGGGACAACGCGAGGAACCGTGGCGTCGGGCCCACGTCTTCGTACAGCGGGTCGCCTTCTTCATCGGTGGCGACGACTTGCGAACCCTTGATGTAGGGGAAGCTTGCTTCCAGCTCTTCCAGCGCCGCCCCGATCAGTTCGCCCAGCAGCTCTTCGGGCTGGCGCTTGGGGTACATATCGCAGATCGCCGCCAGCCGTGCGGCGGCTTCCACGTCCAGATGGATCGTGTAGCCGGTCTGGGTCAGGCGGCCCTTGGCGTTTTCTTCCCAATGCTGGGCAAGTTCACGAATTTTCATGATGACCTCAATCAGCCTGCTCGTGGCAGGCGCGGTGAGTGACAAGCCGTTGTGTGGCTTACTCATGAGACTAGCTTCGTTGTGTAAGGTTTAAAGTCCCTTCGTCGCTTGTCATAAGCGACGGGCATCGGCACTCTCTAATGCAAGAGCTGTCCGGACTTTTTTGCTGGAGAAATGCTGATGACCGATATCGATGCCCGCTTGCGCGAGGATGTCCACCTGCTCGGCGAACTGCTGGGCAATACCATCCGCGAACAGTATGGGGACACGTTTCTCGACAAGATCGAGCAGATCCGCAAGGGCGCCAAGGCTGACCGGCGCGGTTCCGTGGATGCCGAGCTCAGCGCCAGCCTCAACCAGTTGAGCGAGGACGAACTGCTGCCGGTGGCGCGGGCGTTCAACCAGTTTCTCAACCTGGCCAACATCGCTGAGCAATATCAACTTATCCATCGTCGCGAAGAGTCACAGCCGCAACCCTTCGAGGCGCGGGTGCTGCCCGAACTGCTTGCAAGGTTGCGAGCCGAGGGCCATGGCGCCGAGGCCCTGGCCCGGCAACTGGGGCGGCTGGAAATCGAATTGGTCCTCACGGCTCACCCGACGGAAGTGGCCCGCCGTACGCTGATCCAGAAGTACGACGCCATCGCTGCGCAATTGGCGGCACAGGATCACCGCGACCTGACCAGCGCCGAGCGCGCGCAGATCCACGAGCGCCTGCAACGATTGATCGCCGAAGCCTGGCACACCGAAGAAATCCGCCGCACCCGGCCGACTCCGGTGGATGAAGCCAAGTGGGGGTTCGCGGTGATCGAGCATTCGCTGTGGCAGGCCATTCCCAATTACCTGCGCAAGGCCGACCAGGCCCTGCATGCCGCCACCGGGTTGCGCCTGCCACTGGAGGCGGCGCCGATCCGCTTTGCCTCGTGGATGGGCGGCGACCGTGACGGCAACCCGAATGTCACCGCTGCCGTGACCCGCGAGGTATTGCTGCTGGCGCGCTGGATGGCGGCGGACCTGTACTTGCGTGACGTCGATCAACTGGCGGCCGAGCTGTCGATGCAGCACGCCAGCGAGGCCTTGCGTGCCCAGGCTGGCGACAGCGCCGAGCCTTATCGCGCCGTGCTCAAGCAACTGCGTGAGCGCCTGCGCGCCACCCGCAACTGGGCCCACGCCTCCCTGACCGCCGCCACGCCGCCAGGCGCCGATGTGTTGCAGCACAACCGCGAGCTGCTGGACCCGCTGGAGCTGTGCTACCACTCGTTGCACCAATGCGGCATGGGCGTGATTGCCGATGGGCCGCTGCTCGATTGCCTGCGCCGGGCGGTGACGTTCGGCTTGTTCCTGGTGCGCCTCGATGTACGCCAGGACTCGACGCGCCATACCGCCGCCATGACGGAAATAACCGACTACCTGGGCCTGGGGCGCTTTGAAGATTGGAACGAGGATCAGCGCATCAGCTTCTTGCTGGAGGAGCTGAACAACCGGCGTCCGTTGCTGCCGGCCCATTTCAAGCCGTCGGCCGACACCGCGGAAGTGTTGGCGACGTGCCGGGAAGTGGCCGCGGCGCCGGCGGCGTCCCTGGGTTCCTACGTGATCTCCATGGCCGGCGCGGCTTCTGATGTCCTCGCCGTGCAGCTGTTGTTGAAGGAGGCCGGTGTATTGCGGCCGATGCGGGTGGTGCCGTTGTTCGAGACCCTGGCCGACCTGGATAACGCCGGGCCGGTGATCGAGCGCCTGTTGCGGCTGCCCGGCTATCGCTCGCGGCTGCAAGGCCCCCAGGAAGTGATGATCGGCTATTCCGACTCGGCCAAGGATGCCGGGACCACGGCGGCGGCCTGGGCGCAGTATCGGGCCCAGGAACGACTGGTGGACATCTGCCGCGAGCAGCAAGTCGAACTGCTGTTGTTCCACGGTCGTGGCGGCACCGTGGGCCGTGGTGGTGGTCCGGCGCATGCCGCGATCCTGTCCCAGCCACCGGGTTCGGTGGCCGGGCGTTTCCGCACCACCGAGCAAGGCGAAATGATTCGTTTCAAATTCGGCCTGCCGGACATCGCCGAACAGAACCTCAATCTTTACCTCGCCGCGGTGCTTGAAGCGACGCTGCTGCCACCGCCGCCACCCACGCCCCAGTGGCGACACCTGATGGACGAACTGGCGGCCGACGGCGTCAGTGCCTACCGCGCCGTGGTGCGGGAAAATCCGCAATTCGTCGAGTACTTCCGCCAGTCCACGCCGGAACAGGAACTGGGGCGCCTGCCCCTGGGCAGCCGTCCGGCCAAGCGTCGCGCCGGCGGTATCGAAAGCCTGCGGGCGATCCCGTGGATCTTCGGCTGGACCCAGACCCGCCTGATGCTGCCGGCCTGGCTCGGCTGGGAAACCGCGCTGAGCAAGGCCTTGGAGCGCGGCGAAGGTGAATTGCTGGGGCAGATGCGCGAGCAATGGCCGTTCTTCCGTACCCGCATCGATATGTTGGAAATGGTGCTGGCCAAGGCTGACGCCGATATTGCCCGCTCCTACGACGAGCGTCTGGTGGAGCCGGGGCTCCTATCTTTGGGTGCGCATTTACGCGACCTATTGTCGCAGGCCTGTTCCGTGGTCCTGGGGTTGACCGGTCAGTCGCAGCTACTGGCACATAGCCCAGCCACACTGGAATTCATTCGCCTGCGCAACACCTACCTTGACCCGCTGCACCTGTTGCAAGCCGAACTGTTGGCACGCTCGCGGCAACAGGATGGGGCCCAGGGCAGCCCCGTGGAACAGGCGTTGCTGGTGTCTGTGGCGGGGATTGCCGCCGGTTTGCGCAATACCGGCTAAGGTTAGGCAGCGCACCGAAACGGCTCGCCCGGCGTTCCCGGGCGTTGTCCGGTGGGGGAGGGAGCAGGTCGGCCGGGCGACAGTTTGTTGCCCGGTTGCGACTCTCGCTACCCCCTCCGAAGGTCGTATCGGGCGCGGGTTCCTCCGACTTTCGGCGGCTTGTGTGGGTCGGGCCTGCTGTGTATCTTGATCAGCCTTTGGCCGTTTGGGCGGTCACGATCCTGTTTTCCGCGATTGGCCCCACGAGGCGAATCCGAGCGTTTACATAAAAAAATTGAGGAGCACATCGATGCGCGTCATTCTGCTGGGAGCTCCCGGGGCCGGTAAAGGTACTCAGGCAAAGTTCATCACCGAGAAATTCGGTATCCCGCAAATTTCCACTGGCGACATGCTGCGTGCCGCAGTCAAGGCGGGCACCGAGCTGGGCGTCAAGGCCAAGAGCATCATGGATGCCGGCGGCCTCGTGTCGGATGACCTGATCATTGCCCTGGTCAAGGATCGCATCGCTCAGCCCGACTGCGCCAAGGGGTTCCTGTTCGACGGTTTCCCGCGCACCATTCCCCAGGCCGAAGCCCTGGTGACTGCTGGTGTCGAGCTCGATGCGGTGGTTGAAATCGCCGTCGAAGACGAGGAAATCGTCCAGCGTATCGCCGGTCGACGCGTTCATGAGCCTTCCGGTCGTGTTTACCACACCGTCTATAACCCGCCGAAAACCGAAGGCAAGGACGATGTGACGGGTGAAGACCTGGTGCAGCGCAAGGACGACACCGAAGAAACCGTGCGTCATCGCCTGTCGGTCTACCATTCCCAGACCAAGCCGCTGGTGGATTTTTACCAGAAACTGTCGGCTGCCAATGGCAAGCCGAAGTACAGCCATATCGAAGGCGTCGGTTCGGTTGAAGCGATCACTGCCAAGGTGCTTGCAGCCTTGAGCTGAAAAGTCTGATCAGTTGCACTAACTACGGCCCGCTTGCGGGCCGTAGTTGTTTATACTGGCGCACTTTTTTCCACCTGATTTACGGACACATCGATGAGTACCTTGCTGGCCCTGGACACCGCGACTGAAGCTTGCTCCGTTGCCTTGCTGCACGACGGCACGGTCACGAGCCATTACGAGGTGATCCCGCGCCTGCACGCGCAGAAGCTGTTGCCGATGATCCAGCAATTGCTCAGCGATGCCGGGACGACCTTGCAGGCCGTGGACGCGATTGCTTTTGGCCGCGGGCCGGGGGCTTTCACCGGCGTGCGCATCGCCATTGGTGTGGTGCAGGGGCTGGCGTTTGCGTTGGAGCGGCCGGTGTTGCCGGTGTCGAACCTGGCGGTGCTGGCCCAGCGTGCCTTGCGCGAACAGGGAGCGCGCCAAGTCGCGGCGGCCATCGATGCGCGCATGGACGAGGTGTATTGGGGCTGCTATCGCGAAACCGACGGTGAGATGCGCCTGGTCGGTGCTGAGGCAGTACTGCCACCCGAAGCCGCGGCTTTGCCGAGCGGGGCCGACGGTGACTGGTTCGGCGCCGGTACCGGTTGGGGTTATGGCGAGCGGATTGCCGTCAGCCTGACCGGCCAGGACGCCTCGATGCTGCCCCATGCCGAAGACCTGCTAACCCTGGCCCGCTTCGCCTGGGCGCGTGGCGAAGCCATCCGGGCTGACGATGCGCAACCGGTGTACCTGCGGGACAAGGTCGCAACGCCCAAGTCCGAGCGGTAAAAAAACTCACCCCATTCTCAAATGAGCACACTGTGGCGAGGGGATTTATCCCCGCTCGAGTGCGTAGCACTCGCCATGTGTGCATGGCACATAGATGTCGGGGGGGCGCTTCGCACCCAGCGGGGATAAATCCCCTCGCCACAAAGGCATTCCCCACCCTCAGCCCCCAAGTCAGTCGCCCTGCAACAAAATCATTCCGCTTAAAAAGTCATTTCCTCACCCAAAAGTCACGCCTGATATTGCCAGTCGTCACTTTTTCAGCCCGTTTTTAAACCTTTTAGGCTTTATGTGTTCTAGTTATCACTTGCGCATTTGCGCGGCTGCGAAAGTGCCGCTAAATTGCCATCATTGATACCGAGCATTCTGTTATGCGTATAGACGGCGTTTCATCCCAGTCCTACCCCATCAAGCGCAAGCCTCGTGCAGGCAAAATCGCTGAGCAGGAGTCCTTCGATGATATCGATGGCGAACTGGAGTTTCCGTCTGAAGAGCAGCTGGCCGCCCGTGCCGCCAAAGCCTCCGCGCAACGCCTGAGCAATCTTCCCGCCCGTCAGCAAGACATGCTTTATCACCGTGCGATGAGCCGCAGTGTCGCCACGGCCCTGGCCAGCTACCTGAGCACCGCCGGTTTCGTCGATTGGGATATGGAAGTGCTGGGACTCGATCTCTACATCTGATGGTATTGCCTTACTACCTGGGCTGCCCCTCCTGGAGCGAAAACGCCTGGCGCGATTATCTTTATCCCCAGGACGCCAAAAGCACCGACTTCCTGAATCTCTATTGCCAAGTGTTCAATGCCGTGGAAGGCAATACGACCTTCTACGCCAGCCCATCTGCGGCCGTCGTGCAGCGGTGGGCAGAAACCATGCCCGAGCACTTTCGCTTCACCGCCAAGTTTCCCGGTGACATCAGCCACAACGGTGATTTGCGTGAGCGCCTGACGGCCACCGAAACCTTCCTGCAACTGCTCAGCCCTTTGGGCGAGCGTGTCTCGCCGTACTGGCTGCAACTGTCCAAGGCCTTTACCCCGAATCGGTTGCCGGAGCTGGCGGGGTTCATCGACGCCTTGCAGCGGCCCTTGGCCGTGGAGGTCCGTCATGATGAGTTCTTCGCCAAGGGCGATGCCGAACGACGTCTCAATCGCCTGTTGCTCGATCGCGGTGTCGAACGCATCTGCCTCGATTCCCGGGCCTTGTTCAGTTGCACTTCGCCCGATCCCGCCGTGCTCCACGCACAATCGAAAAAGCCCCGTGTACCGCCCCGGCCTGCGGCGTTCACCCAATGTCCGCAAGTGCGCTTCATCGGCCATCCGGTGCTGGAAGCCAACGAGCCGTTCCTGACGCCCTGGGTGGAAAAAATCGCCGGGTGGATCGAAGAAGGGCGCACGCCCTATATTTTCCTGCACACCGCCGACAATCTGCTGGCGGCCCGGCTCGCGCAACACTTCCACAGCCGATTGATGCGTCGATTGCCTGGCTTGCCGGCCCTGCCTGAGCTATATAGAGAGCCCGCCGCCGAGCAACTGGGTTTGCTCTGAGGCCACTTCCTCTCTGCTCAGGAGCGAACTCATGGATGCGCAAACCCGTCGAGCCCAGGCGTTCAAGGCCTTGCACGAACGCGAAGGGGCTTTTGTCATTCCCAACCCATGGGATGCCGGTTCGGCCAAAATGCTGGCCAGCCTCGGCTTTGAAGCCCTGGCGACCACCAGTGCCGGCCATGCCTTTTCCTTGGGACGGCCCGATGGTGCACTGGGCCTGGATGACACATTGGCTAACGTGCGAGCGATTGTGGCCGCTACTGATCTGCCGGTGGCCGTCGATCTGGAGAACGGTTTTGCCGATGCGCCCGAGGAGTGTGCGCGTAACTTGCTCCGTGCGGCGAAGGCCGGTGCGGTGGGTGGTTCGATCGAGGATGCCACGGGGCGCGAAGACAGCCCGATCTATTGCTTCGAACATGCCGTGGCGCGGGTCAAGGCCGCTGCCGACGCCGTACGCGGTTTGCCGTATCCCTTCCTGCTGACGGCCCGGGCGGAAAACTTCCTGCACGGCAATCCGGACCTGGATGACACCATTGGCCGTCTGAAGGCCTTCGCGGACGCGGGGGCCGACGTGTTGTACGCCCCGGGGCTGAGCAGCGCCGAACAAGTACTTGCGGTGGTGCGGGCCGTGGCGCCGAAACCGGTGAACGTGCTGATGTCCGGGGCGCTGGACCTGACCGTCGCGCAGTTGAGCGAATTGGGCGTCAAGCGCATCAGCGTTGGATCGGCGTTGGCCCTGGCCGCGTATGGTGAATTCTTCCGCGCCGCCGAGGAAATCCAGCAACAGGGCACGTTCACTTTCACCCGCCGCTCGATGCCGTTCAAGCAGGCCAATCAATTATTCAAGGGTTGATGCCCGAGGCATTGTCGTGCGGTTTTGGAAAGCTCTTGCGGTAGTGGCACTGATTGTTGGTTTCGCAGGGCTGGGGGTATGGCGCGGTTGGGTGGCGCTGCCGCCGCAATGGAATCCCTGGGCGCCCCTGGACGTCAATCTCGCGCCCAACCTGCTGACCCGCTTCAAGCTCATGGCCCTGCGCAACGACCCGCAGCTGTGCGATCAGGCCCTCGCCACCTCGGGGCTGCGCACCGCTCGCCAGGCGGACAGCGGCGCCAATTCGACGTGCCCGCTGACCAACGTGCTGAGGGTGCAGGGCGGTGAGGTGGCGCTGAGCAGCAGTTTCCTCGCCAGTTGCCCGTTGGCGGTAGCGTTCGCGCTGTTCGAGCGCCATGGGTTGCAGCCGGCGGCAATGGCGGTCTACGGGCAGAAAGTGACGCGGGTCGATCACCTGGGCAGTTTCGCCTGCCGCAACATGTACGGGCGTGAGAGCGGCGCGCGCAGCCAGCATGCTACCGCCAGTGCGTTGGACATCGCCGGGTTTCGCCTGGCCGATGGCCGCACGGTCAGCGTGCTCAGGGACTGGCCCAAGGACAATGCCGATGCACGGTTTCTACGCCAGGCCCGCGATGGCGCCTGCGATATGTTCAGTGTGGTCTTGAGTCCGGATTACAACGCGGCGCACCGCAACCATTTTCATCTGGATGTGGGTCCATGGTGGATCTGCCGCTAGTGTCCTGAGCGGGTCAGGCGGCGATACGCAGGTTCTGCAGCACGATCGGGCGTGCCCAGCGGATGTCGAAGTCCAGTTGCTTCTGTTGCGCCACCAATTCCTCTTCCGGGAAGGGCGGGAACGGCTTGTCCAGCAGGTCGAGTTCGAACTCGGCAATCGGCAGGTGCAATGGGCGCGGTTGCGGTGCCGGGCCGGGTTCCGGCAGCGGTTGGCCAGCGGCGAGGACGAGTGGGCGAACCCAGTTGCTCTCGAAGGTCTGCTGTTTTTGCTGGGCAGCGATTTCTTCCTCTGGGAAGGGCGGGAAGGGCTTGTCCAGCAGGTCGAGTTCGAATTCGGCGATGGGCAGGAACAACGGCTCAGGCGGCTTGACCGGTGTTTCGGTCACTTCGCAGGTGCGTTGGCTGACGATGTGCTCCAGCAGCTCAGCGCCGAGGGTCGGTTCAACAGCCTCATCGAGGGCCACTGGCTGGTAGCTGCCAGGCGCCGGTGCGTTATCCCCCAGTTGATCGGCCAGGGCCCGGGCAAAAAAGTCCTGCCACAGGTGACTGACGCCGCTCAGCGCTTGGGTGTTACGCAGGCTGTAATCGCCGTAAGGGGAGATAACGCCTATCGATGTGGATTGAATGTCTGACATTTTTCTCGGTCGACGCTCAGCTCTGGCAAAATGCCGTTCACCTTTGTTATCGGCCATTTTTGCCGATCATTAATTTTTTGAGCGTGTTTTTCATGAGTGAGCAACCTGTGGCCTGCCGCATCCATGTCGAAGCCCTGGCCCCGGCCTTCCAGCCGCAGGCCGAGCGTTGGGCGCAGCGGCTTGGCCTGCCTTTGCAGGTGGACGATGGCGAGTTTGCCTTGCAGGTCGGCGAGCAGGGCCTGCAACTGCAGCAACTGGGCCCGGACGCGCCAGGACCGGTGCGGGTGGACTTCGTCGAGGGCGGGGCGGCTCATCGTCGGTTGTACGGCGGTGGCAGTGGTCAGATGATCGCCAAGGCCGTCGGGGTCGCCCAGGGTGTGCGCCCGCGGGTGCTGGATGCCACGGCCGGGTTGGGCAAGGACGCGTTCGTGCTGGCCAGCCTGGGCTGCGAAATGAGCCTGATCGAGCGTCAACCGCTGATCGGGGCCCTGCTGGAGGATGGCCTGGCCCGTGGGGCGGAAGACTTCGACGTGGCGCCGATCGTGGCGCGCATGCGTTTGCTCCAGGGCAACTCCATCGAAGTGATGCGCAACTGGGAAGGCGAACCGCCCCAGGTGATCTACCTGGACCCGATGTTTCCCCATCGTGAGAAAACCGCCCTGGTGAAGAAGGAAATGCGCCTGTTCCGGCCCCTGGTGGGCGATGACCCGGACGCCCCGGCGCTGCTCGCCGCGGCCCTGGCGCTGGCGACTCACCGGGTGGTGGTCAAGCGTCCGCGCAAGGCCCCGTGCATCGAAGGGCCGAAGCCGAGCCATGGGCTTGATGGCAAGTCCAGTCGCTACGACATCTACCCCAAGAAAGCGCTCAAGGCCTGAGACCGCGGCGTTTGCATCGCGAGCAGGCTCGCTCCCACAGGAATCGCTGGTGAACACAGACTCTGTGAGCCTTCTCGATCAAACTGTGGGAGCAAGCTTGCTCGCGATGAGGCCCTTCCAGCTAGCGAAGGGCCATTGGTCGAGCTAAGGCCGATAAGCCCGCATAAACAACCCCACCACTTCCTGCACATGACTCTCGGCCGCTTCAGGCTCCAGTGGCGCGCCGCAGCCATACAATAGGCGAAAGTTCGCCGCGCCCTTGATCAGACAGAAGAAATGCTCGGCGGCATTGCGCGGTTTGTCGATGCTCAGGGCGCCGCTCTGGTTGACCTTGGTCAACAGGCGTTCCATGCCTGAGAGCATCCGCTGCGGGCCGGCTTCGTAGAAAATCGCCGAGAGTTTCGGATCCTGGCTACCCAGGGCCATGATCACCCGATGCAGGTTCACCGATTCCTCGCTGCTGACGAGCTGGTGAAAACCACGGGCAATGTTCAGCAACACGTGTTCGATCAGAACGCCGTCCGGCCATTCGAAAAACAGCGGCGGCACCTGTTCTTCGCACTTGGCGATCACGGCAGCGGAAAACAACGTTTCCTTGTCGGTGAAGTGGCTGTAGACGGTCAGCTTCGACACGCCCGCCTCGGTGGCGACGGCATCCATGCTGGTGCTGGCGTAACCCATGCTCACGAATAGCCGCTTCGCCGCGTCGAGAATGGCCTGGCGCTTGGCCAGATCCTTCGGGCGACCGGGGCCGCTGGGGGGTGAAAGATTGTTCGACATTTCTTCGCTTTAATACTGGACTGGTGAGTTTGCTATTAATAACATACTCGTCAGTATAATTATTCCAAGCACCATTAGCGAAAGGTCACTCGCCATGTTCCGCTATGCCCTGCCCCTCGCCGTGCCAGTCACCCTGGCTTTTTTATTGTCTGCGTGTGGTCATGACGAGCCGGTGCCCGTCGCCGTGCGCCCCGCCATGGTGGTCAAGCCCGAGCCGTCGGCCCAGGCGATGGACAGTTACCCTGGCGAAGTGCGGGCCCGATTCGAGCCTGACCTGGCCTTTCGCATTGGCGGCAAGGTGAGCCGACGGCTGGTCGAAGAGGGGCAGCGGGTCAAGGCCAATCAACCGCTGGCCGAACTCGATCCCGAGGATGTGCGCCTGCAACTGGAAGCGACCCGTGCCCAGGTCGCCGCCGCCGAGGCCAACCTGAACCTGGTCCGCGCCGAGCGTGATCGCTACAAGACCTTGATGGAGCGGCAGATGGTCAGCCGTTCCCAATACGACAACGCCGAAAACCTTTACCGCTCAGGCTCTGCGCGGCTCAAGCAGATCAAGGCCGAGTTCGATGTCGCCAACAACCAGGCCAGTTATTCGGTGCTGCGTGCGCCCCAGGATGGCGTGGTCGCCCGGCGTTCGGTGGAGGTTGGGCAGGTGGTGTCGGCCGGGCAAACCGTCTTCACCCTGGCCACCGATGGCGAGCGTGAAGTGTTGATCAGCCTCCCGGAACAGGGGTTTGGCCGGTTCAAGATCGGCCAGCCGGTTTCGGTCGAACTGTGGAGCCAGCCCAACCAGCGTTTCAGCGGACGCATTCGCGAACTGTCGCCGGCCGCCGACCCCAGGTCCCGTACCTTCGCCGCCCGGGTGGCCTTCACTGCCGGCAGTGTTCCGGCCGAGCTGGGCCAGAGTGCCCGGGTATTTATCCAGACCGCCGACAAGGTGCCGCTGTCGGTGCCGTTGTCGGCCCTGACGGCTGAAAATGGCGCGACCTATGTCTGGGTCGTCAACGCCGACAACACGCTGAAAAAGGTCCCGGTCCGGGTCGGCGCCTTCGGCGAAAAGACCGTTCCGGTGCTTGAAGGCCTCAGCCCCGACGACTGGGTGGTGGCGGCCGGCGTGCATGTGCTCCTCGACGGCCAGCAGGTGCGGCCGGTGGATCGCTCCAACCGCGTGGTCAACCTGACGGCGAAGGAGTAATCCACGATGGGTTTCAATCTTTCCGAATGGGCGCTGCGCAACCGCCAGATCGTACTGTTCCTGATGCTGTTGCTGGCCATCGTTGGCGCGCTTTCCTACACCAAGCTCGGCCAGAGCGAAGACCCGCCATTCACTTTCAAGGCCATGGTGATCCGTACCAACTGGCCGGGCGCCACGGCCGAGGAAGTCTCGCGCCAGGTCACTGAGCGCATCGAAAAGAAGCTGATGGAAACCGGCGATTACGAAAGGATCGTTTCGTTCTCCCGGCCGGGGGAGTCCCAAGTGACTTTCATGGCGCGCGACTCCCTGCATTCGGCGCAGATCCCGGAGCTGTGGTACCAGATCCGCAAGAAGATCAGTGACATCCGCCATACCTTGCCGCCGGGTATCCAGGGGCCATTTTTCAACGATGAGTTCGGGACTACCTTCGGCAATATCTACGCCTTGACCGGCGATGGTTTCGACTACGCCGTGCTCAAGGACTACGCCGATCGCATCCAGATCCAGCTGCAGCGGGTCAAGGACGTGGGCAAGGTCGAACTGATCGGTTTGCAGGACGAGAAGATCTGGATCGAGCTGTCGAACGTGAAGCTGGCGACCCTTGGCCTGCCCTTGGCGGCGGTACAGCAGGCCCTGGAGGAGCAGAATGCGGTATCGACCGCGGGCTTCTTCGAAACCGACAGCGAGCGATTGCAGCTACGGGTTTCGGGGAATTTCCAGAGCGTGGAAGAGATCCGCAACTTCCCGATCCGGGTCGCCGATCGTACGTTCCGTATCAGTGATGTGGCGGATGTGCGCCGGGGTTTCAACGACCCACCGGCGCCACGCATGCGTTTCATGGGCGAAGACGCCATCGGCCTGGCCGTGGCGATGAAGGACGGTGGTGACATCCTGGTCCTGGGCAAGGCCCTTGAGGTCGATTTTGCCCGTATCCAGGATACGCTCCCGGCCGGCATGCAATTGCGCAAGGTGTCGGACCAGCCGGCGGCGGTGAAGACCGGGGTCGGTGAGTTCGTCCAGGTGCTGGTGGAAGCGCTGACGATTGTATTGCTGGTGAGCTTCTTCTCCCTGGGCCTGCGCACCGGGATGGTGGTGGCCCTGGCGATTCCGCTGGTGCTGGCGATGACCTTCGCGGCGATGTATTACCTGGGGATCGGCCTGCACAAGATTTCCCTCGGCGCGCTGGTACTGGCGCTGGGGCTGCTGGTGGACGATGCGATCATCGCGGTGGAGATGATGGCGATCAAGATGGAGCAGGGCTTCGACCGGATCAAGGCCGCCAGTTTTGCGTGGACCAGCACGGCGTTCCCGATGCTCACCGGTACGTTGATCACGGCGGCGGGGTTCTTGCCGATCGCCACCGCGCAATCGGGCACCGGCGAGTACACCCGTTCGATTTTCCAGGTCGTGACCTTGGCATTGCTGGCGTCCTGGGTGGCTGCCGTGGTGTTTGTGCCGTACCTGGGGGAAAAACTCCTGCCGGACCTGGCGAAAATTCACGCGGCCAAACATGGCACGGCTGACGGCCAGACCGACCCTTACGGCACGCCGTTTTATCAGCGTGTCCGGCGGATGGTGGAGTGGTGCGTGCGTCGTCGCAAAACCGTCCTCACCCTGACCGTGCTGTTGTTCGTGGGCTCGGTGGTGTTGTTCCGTTTCGTGCCGCAGCAATTCTTCCCGGCGTCGGGACGGCTGGAGTTGATGGTGGACCTGAAACTGCAGGAAGGTGCCTCCCTGAGCAACACCGCCGAGCAGGTCAAGCGCCTTGAAGCGCTGCTCAAGGACCACGCCGGCATCGACAATTACGTGGCTTATGTCGGCACCGGTTCACCGCGTTTCTACCTGCCGCTGGATCAACAACTGCCAGCGTCCAGCTTCGCCCAGTTCGTGGTGCTGGCCAAGACCATCGAAGATCGCGAGCCGTTGCGCAGTTGGCTGATCACTACCCTGAACGAACAGTTCCCGACCCTGCGCTCGCGGGTCACACGCCTGGAAAACGGCCCGCCGGTCGGCTACCCGGTGCAGTTCCGCGTTACTGGTGAACACATCGAAGTGGTCCGGGCCCTGGCACGCAAAGTGGCGACGAAAGTTCGAGAAAACCCTTACGTGGCCAATGTGCATCTGGACTGGGAAGAGCCGAGCAAGGTGGTGTACCTGAACGTCGACCAGGACCGTGCCCGGGCCCTGGGTGTCAGCACCGCCAATCTGGCGAGTTTCCTGCGCAGCTCCCTCACGGGCTCCAGCGTCAGCCAGTATCGCGAAGACAATGAGCTGATCGAAATCCTGCTGCGCGGCACGGTGCATGAGCGCACCGAATTGTCATTGCTGTCGAGCCTGGCGGTGCCGACCGACAACGGCAGGAGCGTTGCCCTGTCGCAGATCGCGACCTTGGAATACGGTTTCGAAGAGGGGGTGATCTGGCACCGCAACCGTCTGCCGAGCGTGACCGTACGGGCCGATATCTATGGCAAGGAGCAACCGGCGACCCTGGTGCAGCAGATCTTCCCGACCCTGGACCCGATTCGTGCCGAACTGCCGTCCGGTTACTTGCTCGAGGTGGGCGGTACAGTAGAGGATTCGGCTCGCGGCCAGAAATCGGTGAATGCCGGTGTGCCGCTGTTCATCGTGGTGGTGTTGACGTTGCTGATGCTGCAACTGCGCAGCTTCTCGCGCACGGCCATGGTGTTTCTTACCGCGCCCTTGGGGCTGATCGGCGTCACCCTGTTCCTGCTGGTGTTCCGCCAGCCGTTCGGTTTCGTCGCCATGCTCGGCACTATCGCGCTGTCGGGGATGATCATGCGCAACTCGGTGATCCTGGTGGACCAGATCGAACAGGACATCAAGGCGGGGCTGTCGCCCTGGCAGGCGATCATCGAAGCGACGGTCCGCCGCTTCCGCCCGATCGTACTCACCGCGCTGGCGGCGGTGCTGGCCATGATCCCGCTGTCGCGCAGCCTGTTCTTCGGGCCGATGGCCGTGGCAATCATGGGGGGCTTGATCGTGGCGACGGCGTTGACGCTGTTGTTCCTGCCGGCGTTGTATGCGGCGTGGTTCAGGGTCAAGAAGACTTGACGCGATTCGGATAACACTGAAGATCAAATGTGGGAGCGAGCCTGCTCGCGATAGCGATGTAACAGCCAACAGAGATGCTATGGCTGATACCGCAATCGCGAGCAGGCTCGCTCCCACAGGTGTTTTGCGCGCAATCCTAGAGCGTACCGAAAACCTTCTTCGCCAAACTGGTCGCTGCAGCTGCCGGGTTCTGGCGAATGGCGGCTTCCTGCTTGCCGATCATCTCGAACAATCCGTCCAGCGCCTGCTCGGTCACGTAGTTTTCGATGTTGGCGCTTTTGGTGTCGAGCACGCCGAAGGTCGCGGCCTGGCCGGCGAAGGCGTTGTACTTCTGCGCCAGGCCGACCTTGTCGGTGGCTTGCTTGACGATGGGCAGGAACTTGGCGCGGATCTGTTCGCGACTGCTCTTGTTCAGGTATTGCGTCGCCGAGTCGTTACCGCCGCTCAAGATCCCCTTGGCATCGTCCACGCTCATGTTCTTCACGGCATTGACCAGGATCGGCTGGGCCTGGACCACGGCGGCTTCGGCGGCCTGGTTCATGCTGGTTTCCAATTGATCGACCTGGTCTCCCATGCCGAAGGCTTTCATCTTGCTGGCGACTTTGCCCAGCTTGCCTGGCAGTTCGATCTTCACATCCGGGTTGTTGCTGAAGCCGCCGGGTGTACCCAGTTGCTTGACCGCAACCTGTGCGCCTTGGGTCAAGGCATCCTTGAGGCCGCCCGCGGCGTCTTTTTGCGACAGGTCGCCCAGGGACAGGGCCATGGCATTGGCGCAGATCAACAGGCCTGCGCACAGGCCGGTGAAACGGAGGGTAGAGCGAAGCATGATGGCGTCCTTGAAGAAATTTGGAAAAAGCGATCAGCGTGCGGCGTTGACGCGGACCTTCAACGGCTGCGGATCCTTGCCATCGAGTTGTACGGCGTGCTGTTCGGTAGTGATGAACATCAACTGGCCGTCCACTTCGATGCGGGCGCTCACGGCATAACGATGGCCGGGCTTGACCTGGGCGGGATCATAACTGAGGTGGAACGGCAGCGGGACCTGGCCTTTGATCGGGCCGCTCTGCTCATCGAGCACCACGGCGGGGGCGTCGGCCAGGGAAACGTCCTGCAGGCTCACGCTCAAGGTAGCGTTGGGCGGCAGGGCGATGCGTTGCAGGTAGAACACTTCGCCATCCAGGGATGCGGTGGTGGAGGGTGGCGTTGCCGATTGGCAAGCGGCCAGTAACGCCATGGATGCAAGCAGAGCTATTTTTTTCATTGGAAGCACCTTGCCCATTGACGCCAGCAACACACAGGCGTCAATGGGCATTTAGCGGGTTTGCGTCCAAGCACCCATTCGCAACGTTGCGGCTCAGGAGCCGAACGCGGGCGCTTGAACAGTTTCAGCCAGCGATGCTGGCGCCAGGCTCAGGGGGATGTCAACGTGTTGATTGCCGCCATCCCAGGTGAAGGCCTGTTCGGCCTCAAGAAAAAGAGCGGTGTCGGCTCGGTACACTCGTGCCTTTACCAGGAGCTCTTCCCCTACACGCGTCGTCTTGGAATCGACAAGAAAGCGATATTGCCAAGGCTGCTGGGCCCCCGGTTCCTTGGGTGCCACGTTGGAGCCCTGGCCGCCGCTGACGCTGATCTGCGCACCGGCTGCATTTAGAACACTGACTTCGGTGCGGCCGGCTTCGGGAAGTTGATGGCCTTCGGGCAGTTGCATGGTTAACGTGATGATATTCATGCTGAATTCCTTTTCAGTACGTCGACATTGACGTGGCCTCATCCTAGAAGCCTGCTCCAAAGTTCTCTGTAGGTCTTTTCTTCGTTTGACGTCGCTTTAGCCGCTGCGCAGCGTCGGAGTAAGTTCCTTGATGCCCCCATCAGCTCACCGAAACCGCTCCATGGTTCTGGGTGAGTGATCGGAAAGTTTCAAACGCCAGGACTGGCGGCCACCTCCGCCGCATCTTCACTGCGATGCAGCGCCACCTGGCGGATCGACAGGCGAATTTCCGCCGGCAGCACCCGCTTGGCCGCGCCTTCGGCCAGTTCGCCCAGCAGCTCGTGGTAGCTGAGTTTGCCGGCTTCGTCGCGGCGCAGCACATCGAGGTCCAGCATCGTCTGGATGAAGTGGCGGAACAGGCTCTTGTCGAAGAACTCCGGCGCGTTCAGGCCATGCAGGATCGACAGGCGCTGGGCCATGACGGTGCAGAGGTCCTCCAGTTCTTCGGCGCTGATGGTGTTCTGGCCGCTGTTGAGCAGTAGCGAGACGGTCATGTAGAAGCGCTGCAAGGTCTGGGCGATGCTTTTGGACAGCAGGGTCAGCAGCACGAAGTGCCGCGAGCTCGGCGCCGGACGCAGGTACAGGTCGTTTTCGAAACGCAGCAGGCCCTGTTCGACGAACGCTTCGAGCCACTGGTCGACCACGCCATCCAGTTCTTCCAGCGACCAGCGAATGAACAACTCCGATTGCAGGTACGGGTACAGCGCATGGGTGTAGCGCAGGATCTGTTCGCGGCTCATGCGCGAGCTGCTCTGGAAGAAACTCGCCAGCAACGCCGGCAGGGCGAAGATGTGCAGCACGTTGTTGCGGTAGTAGGTCATCAGTACCGCGTTCTGCTCGTCCAGGTACAGAATCTTGCCCAGGGCATCACTCTGTTCCGACAGCAGGTCCATGCCCTTCACGTGCTCGATCAGCGCCTGGCCATCGCCTTCGGGCAGGGTGGTGTGGGGCGAGTACGGGACTTTTCGCAGCAGCGCCAGGTACAGGTCCAACACCCGGGCCATGGCGCGGTCGTCCAGGGCTAGGCGACTGGTTGACAGCAGCGCCAGGGCGACGAGGTTGACCGGGTTGATGGCCGCGGCCTCGTTCAGATGTCGGGCCACGCGCTCGCCGAGGCGGTGGGTGGTCGCGTTGAGCCAGGCCGGTTTGAATTGCGGGCCCAGTTCCTGTTGGCGCCAATCCGGCTGTTCGCCGTCGAGGAATTCCGCCAGCTTGATCGGTTCGCCGAAGTTCACCGCCACCTGGCCGAAGCGTTGCTTGAGGGCGCCGATGACCTTGAAGATGTCGAAGATCGATTCCTTTTTCTTGCTGGCCCCGCGCAATTCGCCCAGGTAGGTACGGCCTTCGAGTACACGCTCATAACCGATGTAGACCGGCACGAAGACGATGGGCATGCGCGAAGAGCGCAGGAAGCTGCGCAAGGTGATGGCGAGCATGCCGGTCTTGGGTTGCAGCATGCGCCCGGTGCGCGAGCGACCGCCCTCGACGAAGTACTCCACCGGGAAGCCTTTGGTGAACAGCGTGTGCAGGTATTCGTTGAACACGGCGGTGTAGAGCGGGTTGCCCTTGAAGGTGCGGCGCATGAAGAACGCCCCGCCACGGCGCAGCAGGCCGCCGATCACCGGCATGTTGAGGTTGATGCCGGCGGCGATGTGCGGTGGGGTCAGGCCGTTGCGAAACAGCAGATACGACAGCAGCAGGTAGTCGATGTGACTGCGGTGGCACGGCACGTAGATGACTTCGTGGCCCTGGGCGATGTTCTGCACGCCTTCGATGTGGTTGACCTTGATGCCGTCGTAGATTTTGTTCCAGAACCAGCTCAGCACCACTTCCAGGAACCGGATCGCGGTGTAGGTGTAGTCCGAGGCGATCTCGTTGCCGTAGCGCAGGGCCTGGGCCTTGGCTTTTTCCGCGGAGATTTTTTCCCGCTCGGCTTCCTCGGCAATCGCCTGCTTGACCAGTGGCTGGTTCAGCAGGCCCTTGACCAGGTTGCGGCGGTGGGAAATGTCCGGGCCGATGACCGCTGCTTTCAAATTGCGGAAGTGCACCCGCAGGATCCGCTGGGCCATGCGCACGGTGCGTTCGTGGCCCTTGTCGTGTTCGATCAGTTCGCGCAGATGGATCGGCGCGGAGAACTGCACGCGGGTCTTGCGTCCCAGGATCATGATGCTCAACAGGCGGCGCAGACGCCCGGTGACAGCCCAGCTGTCGGCGAACAACAGCTTCCAGGGGCTCGATTCGCTGTCGGGCGACTGTCCCCAGAACACGCTGACCGGGATGATCTGTGCATCTTCGGCGGCGTTGTGGGTCAGGGCATTGACCAGCCGCGTCAGGGTCGGTGGCGCGCCGCGCTTGTCCTGGCGCCCGATCCAGTCCGGTGCTGGCGTCAGGTAGAAAAACGCCGCCGGTTCCAGCAGGTTACCCACCGAGACTGGCAGCACCGGACGGGGCAGGCCAGCCTTGGTGCATTCGGTGTCGAGCACCGCCAGGTCGGTGAGCGAAGGATCTTGCAGGACGTAGAACACCGGACGACTGCGGTCGAGGTTGAGGGTGAAGGACGACTGGTTGATGGTCTCGGAGCGAACCCAGAGGTACAACAGTCGGCGCAGGGTGCCAAACACAAGACGGCGGAACGGGGAGCGGGTCATACGGCTTCTGCATGAGTGGATAAAACCGAGCGGCTGCTCGGGCTGGCTAGTGTGCCGGATTCATCGAAAATCGGCAAAAAAGCACCGAAGTAAAGTCAGTTGAGAGTTTTTACGTGTGTCATATACTCGGCCAGTGACTGCCACGGCCACCTTTGGACGGCTGGACGGCAGCTAACGTTCGTACGGCTTTCCTTCGAAAAGCCGACTTAAAAAATAAAAATGGGAGTGAGCATCATGGCAGCACGGGAAACCGGCAGTGTGAAGTGGTTCAACGACGCCAAGGGCTACGGCTTCATCCAGCGTGAAGGCGGCGCGGATGTGTTCGTGCATTACCGCGCCATTCGTGGCGAAGGCCACCGTTCACTGACCGAAGGCCAGCAGGTCGAGTACGCGGTTGTGGAAGGGCAGAAGGGCTTGCAGGCTGAGGATGTGGTGGGGTTGTAACCCCACGCACGCTTGAAGCCCAGGTAGATCCCTGTGGGAGCAAAGCTTGCTCGCGATAGTGATAGGTCAGCTTGCATCAATGTTGAATGTACTTCAGCCATCGCGAGCAAGCTTTGCTCCCACAGTGCTCCCACATTTGGATCTAGGCTGCACCTGAGACTAGGGTCACGCCGTCTTCCAGGTAATCTCTTCTTCCCCATCGGCGCTGATGCGAATCCAGCGATCCGCCGACTCTTCACCTTCTTCTTCCACCCACGACCCAGGCGCGCAGCGCACTTCGACATTCAGGGCGGCGAAGGCGGCGCGGGCGCAGGCGATGTCGTCTTCCCACGGGGTCTGGTCGCTTTCCAGGTACAGGCTGTTCCATTTGCCCACGGCCTTGGGCAGCCAGGTCACCGGGATGCTGCCGGCCTTGCACTTGTAGGTCTGGCCTTTCTGTACCCATTCGCTGCATGGGCCCAGGGCCTGGCCGAGCCAGGCGGCGATGGCCTTGTGGTCGACGTCGGCGTCCTTGAGGTAAATCTCGATATCGGGTTGGCGCATGGATGTCCTCACTGCGGTCTTGAAAAATCCATTCGCGGATTTAACTGGCCCCGGACGGTTGCCCGGGCCCGGAAACAAAAGGGTTATTGAAGAACGAAATAATCGTAGCGCATCGACACCGTGACTTCGAACGGCTCGGCCTGCTCGATCACGCTGGCACGGCGTTCGGCACTGGCACGCCAGCCGTGGGGCGTCATGGCCAGCAGGTTGGCGCGGTCCTGGCCGCTGTCGAGCGTCAGCTTGAATTCGAGGGTTTCGCTGTGATCGAGCGCCATGCCCGAAGGCACCAGGGCCAGGTGCTTGTCATCGGTGTACTGGCGAACTTCGTCGTACAGGCGTTCGCGCAATTCCATCAGATGGCCGGCGGTGGGGCCGACTTTCATCAGGCCGCCACCGGGGCTGAGTAAACGCTTGGCTTCCTGCCAGTCCAGCGGGCTGAACACGCTGGCCAGGAACTGACAGCAGCCGTCCGCCAAGGGCACGCGGGCCATGCTGGCGATCAACCAGGTCAGTTGTGGGTTGCGTTTGCAGGCACGCTTGACCGCCTCTCGGGAGATGTCCAGGGCATAACCATCGGCATTGGGTAACGCTTCAGCGATTTGCGCGGTGTAGTAGCCCTCGCCACAGCCGATGTCCAGCCAGCGTCCGGGCGCACGTTCGGCGGCCAGTTCCGCCAGACGCCGGGCGACGGGGGCGTAATGCCCGGCGTTGAGAAAATCGCGGCGGGCTTCGACCATCGCCTGGTTGTCGCCGGGGTCGCGGCTGTTCTTGTGCTGCACCGGCAGCAGGTTCAGGTAACCCTGCCGCGCGCGGTCGAAGCGGTGGCCGGCCGGGCACACCACACCGTTGTCCACCGCGTTCAGCGGCTCACTGCAGATCGGGCAAGCAAGCATCAGGCGAGCAACTTGATCAGCGTCTTGTAGTAGATCTCGGTCAGCACCTCGAGATCGGCTGCCAGCACTCGTTCATTGACCTGGTGGATGGTCGCGTTGACCGGCCCCAGCTCTACCACTTGCGTGCCCATGGTGGCGATGAAGCGACCATCGGAGGTGCCGCCGCTGGTAGACGCCTGGGTCTCGCGACCGGTGACGTCCTTGATGCTCGACGACACCGCGTCGAGCAATGCACCCGGTTCGGTGAGGAACGGCAGGCCGGACAACGCCCAGTCGATGTGCCAGTCCAGTTGATGTTTGTCGAGAATGTCGGCGACGCGCTGTTGCAGGCCTTCGACGGTGGACTCGGTGGAAAAACGGAAGTTGAACACCGCCACCAGGTCACCGGGGATCACGTTGGTCGCGCCGGTGCCAGCGTTGAGGTTGGAGATCTGGAAACTGGTCGGCGGGAAGAAGTCGTTGCCGTGGTCCCAATGCTCGGCGGCCAATTCAGCCAGCGCCGGGGCAGCCAGGTGAATCGGGTTCTTCGCCAGGTGTGGATAGGCCACGTGGCCTTGCTTGCCACGCACGGTCAGCTTCGCGCCGAGGGAACCGCGCCGGCCGTTCTTGACCACATCGCCCACCAAGGTGGTGCTCGATGGCTCGCCGACGATGCACCAGTCCAGCCGCTCCTGACGGGCCTTGAGACGTTCGACCACGGCCTTGGTGCCGTGGTGGGCCGGGCCTTCTTCATCGCTGGTGATCAGGAAGGTGACCGAGCCCTTGTGGTCCGGATAGTCGGCGACGAACCGTTCGGCCGCCACCACCATCGCCGCCAGACTGCCCTTCATGTCCGCTGCGCCACGGCCACAAAGCATGCCGTGCTCATCGATGACCGCGTCGAACGGGTCGAGCTGCCAGGCCTGCACCGGGCCGGTCGGCACCACGTCGGTGTGCCCGGCGAAGCACAGCACCGGACCGTCATGCTTGCCATGGCTGGCCCAGAAGTTATCCACATCCTCGATGCGCATCGGCTCGAGCGCAAAACCCGCATTACCCAGGCGCTGCATCATCAGTTTCTGGCAATCAGCATCCACCGGCGTCACGGACGGACGGCGGATCAGGTCGCAGGCGAGTTGCAGGGTCGGCGAGAGGTCGGCGTGGGCCGTCATGGAAACTCCGGGAATATTTAGTATGAACGCAAGGCTTGTGTGGGGGCTGGCTGACACCCACAAAATGGCGGTTATCTTATAGCAAAACGACTGGCATGGGCCCCTGGTGCTGGTCAGTTGGAGCACAAAACCTGTGGGAGCGAGCCTGCTCGCGATGGCGGTGTGTCAGTCAACATCACTGCCACTGATCCACCGCCATCGCGAGCAGGCTCGCTCCCACAGAGGTTTTGCTTAAATTGCCGAGACAAAGCCCTATAATGCGCGCCGGTTTTTGGGGTAATGGTCATGAGTACAGAAGATCCACGGTTTGCCGGTATCGCCCGTTTGTATGGCATCGAAGGCCTGGAGCGCCTGCGGGCGGCCCATGTGGCGATCGTCGGGGTGGGTGGGGTCGGTTCCTGGGCGGCGGAAGCCATTGCCCGTTGTGGTGTGGGCGAGATTTCGCTGTTCGACCTGGACGATGTCTGCGTCAGCAACGCCAACCGCCAGTTGCACGCCCTGGACAGCACCGTCGGCAAGCCCAAGGTCGACGTGATGGCCGAGCGGCTGCGGGGGATCAACCCCGACTGCACGGTGCACGCGGTGGCGGACTTCGTCACCCGCGAGACCATGGCCGAATACATCACGCCGAACATCGACTGTGTTATCGACTGCATCGACAGCGTCAACGCCAAGGCTGCGCTGATCGCCTGGTGCAAGCGCCGCAAGATCCAGATCATCACCACGGGCGGGGCGGGTGGGCAGATCGATCCGACGCTGATCCAGGTCTGCGACTTGAACCGCACGTTCAACGATCCCCTGGCCTCGAAAGTGCGCTCCACCTTGCGCCGCGACTATGGTTTTTCCCGCACCGTGACCCGCCACTACAGCGTGCCCTGCGTGTTCTCTACCGAACAACTGCGCTACCCCAAACCGGATGGCAGCATTTGCCTGCAGAAGAGTTTTGTCGGCGACGGCGTCAAGCTCGACTGCGCCGGTGGGTTTGGCGCGGTGATGATGGTCACGGCGACGTTCGGCATGGTCGCGGCGACCAAGGCTGTGGATAAGATCGTGGCGGGTGTGCGGCGGCCGGCGGATCGGCTCAAGGGCGGGCAGTAACGGCCTTTGTGGCGAGGGAGCTTGCTCCCGCTGGGTCGCGAAGCGGCCCTGAAACCGGGCAACGCGGTATGTCAGACAGATTGAGTTGACTGCTTTTGGGACTGCTGCGCAGTCCAGCGGGAGCAAGCTCCCTCGCCACGGTTATTGTGTCAATTCGCGCATCCGCTTTAACACCGCATTCAAGCCATTGCTACGCGACGGCGACAACTGTCGCGACAATCCCAGCTGATTGAACCAATCCGGCAAATCCACCTGCTGCAACTCGTCAGTGGATAACCCGTTGACCCGCGCCAGCAACAACGCCACCAACCCACGGATCAACCTTGCATCGCTGCTGGCGGCAAACTGCCAATGTCCGTCGTGCAACTGGCCCACCAACCACACCTGGCTCTCACAGCCATGAACGAGGTTGGCGTCGCATTTGTCTGCGTCACTCAGGGGCGGCAGGCGCTCGCCCCATTGCATCAGCAGCCGGGCGCGTTGTTCCCAGCCCGAGGCGTCCTGGAAAATCTGCAACGCTGCGGCGGCATCGGCGGGTAGATTCATCGAAGCATCTCCAAGGCCTGATCCAGCGCTTCGAAGAAGCGTTCGATATCGGCGGAGTCGTTGTACAGCGCCAGTGACACCCGAATCGCCCCGGACAGCTTCAAATGCTTGAACAGCGGCATGGCGCAGTGATGCCCGGCGCGCACGGCGATGCCTTGTTCGGTCAGCAGATGGGCCAGGTCGGCGTTGTGCACGCCTTCAACCACGAAGCTGGCCAGGGCCAGCCGTGGGTTGCCTACCAGGCGCACGCCGTTGCGAGCCAACAAACCATGGAGCAGGTAGTCATGCAGCGCCGCCTCATGGTCAATGACCGCTTGCGGATCAAGAGTGGACAGGTAGTCCAGGGTCGCGCCCAACCCGATCACGCTGGCAATCGGCGGCGTGCCGGCCTCGAAGCCCAGCGGCGCCGGGCGGAACGTGGCGTTGTGGTAATCGGCCTGTTGCACCATTTCGCCACCGAACTGCCAATGGCGCAGGTTGCCAAGGGCCTCGGTACGACCAAACAGCACGCCCAGCCCGTCGGGGCCGTAGAGTTTGTGGCTGGAAAACACATAAAAGTCGCAGCCCAGTGCCTGAACGTCGTGGCGACCATGGACCACGCCTTGGGCGCCGTCGATCACTGTCAGTGCGCCCTGGGCCTTGGCCAGCGCCAGCAGCGTAGGCACTGGCTGCCAGGCTCCCAGCACATTGGACAACTGGCTCACCGCCAGCAAGCGGGTACGCGGGCCGATCAGTTCGGCGGCGGCGCCAGGATCGATCACCCCGTCAGCGTCTAGCGGCAACACCACCAGGGTCAACGAGCGGCGCTCGGCCAGTTGCTGCCAGGGCAGCAGATTGGCGTGGTGTTCCAGGGCGCTGATGACAATTTCATCGCCCGGGTTGAACAGATGTTCCAGCCCGTAGGCCAGCAGGTTCAGCGCCGAAGTGGCGCCATGGGTGAAGACGATCTGCCCGCAATCCCCGGCGTTGAGCCATTGCGCCACCTTGAGGCGGCTGTCTTCGAACGCCTGTGTGGCGTGGGCGCCGGGTAGGTGTTGTGCACGGTGCACATTGGCGGCGCCATTGGCGTAGTAATGCGTCAGGGCATCGAGCAGGGCTTGGGGTTTTTGCGTGGTGGCGGCGCTGTCCAGGTAGGTCTGGCCTTGCCGTTGCAGGGCGGCGATGGCCGGGAAGTCGGCGCGCCAAGGGGATGGGATCAACATGCTTTCGGGCCCTGCTGGAGTTACGCCGGACCCTGTGGGAGCAAACTCGCTCCCACAGGTGAGGGGGTGAAGCGACTTAGTTGTGGGCGTGCAGCGCTTCGTTCAGCTCGATGGCCGATTTATGGGTCTTGCATTCCACCGCGCCAGTCTCGGAGTTGCGGCGGAACAACAGGTCGGGTTGGCCAGCCAGTTCACGGGCCTTGACCACCTTGACCAGTTGGTTGTTCTCGTCCAGCAGCGCGACCTTGGTGCCGGCGGTCACGTACAGGCCCGACTCCACGGTGTTGCGGTCGCCCAGCGGGATACCGATGCCGGCGTTGGCGCCGATCAGGCAGCCTTCGCCAACCTTGATCACGATGTTGCCGCCGCCCGACAGGGTGCCCATGGTCGAGCAACCGCCGCCCAGGTCCGAGCCCTTGCCGACAAACACGCCAGCCGACACGCGGCCTTCGATCATGCCCGGGCCTTCGGTGCCAGCGTTGAAGTTGACGAAACCTTCGTGCATCACGGTGGTGCCTTCGCCCACGTAGGCGCCCAGGCGGATCCGTGCGGCATCGGCGATCCGTACGCCAGCCGGAACCACGTAGTCAGTCATTTTCGGGAACTTGTCCACCGAGAACACTTCCAGCAACTCGCCACGCAGGCGGGCTTCGAGCTGGTGCTCGGCCAGTTCGCTCAGGTCGATCGCGCCCTGGCTGGTCCAGGCCACGTTCGGCAGCAGCGGGAAGATGCCGGCCAGGTTCAGGCCATGGGGCTTGACCAGGCGATGGGACAGCAGGTGCAGCTTGAGGTAAGCCTCAGGCGTGGAGCTCAGTTGGGCATCTTCGGCCAGCAGCGTGGCGACCAGCGGCTTGTGGCTTTCGGCCAGGCGGGTCAGCAGGGCGGCTTGCGCGGCATCGACGCCCTTGAGCGCTTCAGCCAGTTGCGAGGCCTGGGCGGTGGTGAAGGTGATGGCCTGGTTGCCTTCGCTGTAGCCAAGGATCGGCGCGATGGCTTTGACGATGTCAGCCGACGGGTTGAGCAGCGGCTGTGCGTAGAACACTTCCAGCCAGGCGCCTTGACGGTTTTGAGTGCCGACACCGAAGGCCAGGCTGAACAGGGTAGTGGACATGAAATTACCTCTACAGAATGGACTGGGCAGGCTTACTTGATCTCTGCCGCATAAATATCTGGCTTGAAGCCAATCAGGGTTCGGTCACCGAGATCAAGCACCGGGCGCTTGATCATCGAGGGTTGGGCGAGCATCAGTTCGATGGCTTTCGTCTGGTCGAGATCGGCTTTGCGTTCGTCGTCGAGTTTGCGAAAGGTCGTACCGGCACGGTTCAACACCACTTGCCAGCCATGTTCGTTGCACCATTGGGTCAGGTGCTCACGGTCGATGCCGGCAGTTTTGTAATCGTGAAAGTCATAGCGCACCGCGTGCTCATCGAGCCAGGTACGCGCTTTTTTCATCGTATCGCAGGCTTTGATGCCGAAAAGCTGTAAATGCTTGTTTTCCCTGGGCATGAATGCTCCTCCAAAACGTTCCCGGTATCGTCCTGAAAATCAGCGGACGATTATGCCACGTCGTTCCTTTCAGTGCCTTGACTGTCGCGACGGATCGGACAAGGCGGAACCGATAGAAAAGAGGCGACCACACAGCACAGGTAAACCCAACACTTTTGCGCACGAGAGAGCAGCCCATGGATCCTATTTCCCTGACCCCCCCGCTCCATTCAACGACATCGACCACCGGGACCGCCGCAGCCGTCCCGATCGGTCCTGTCACGGCTGAACAGGACCTGGCAAATCGCACTGGTGCAATCAAGGCCCAGCTCACCCGGGTATTCGAGCCGCATATAAACGGTGCCAATCGCGAGGCCTTCGAAGCACTGATCGACGATCGTTCGCGCACCTTGGCCAATGACGGGGAAACCGCGGAAAGCGTCGATGCCGTACTGACCAAAGGCTCGCGGCTGGATCGCGCGGCCCATGACACTGTTGGATTCGTTCGTTCGGTTCCCTTCGGCGTGGCGTCCATTGCGCTGGACTTCGTCCCGGCGGTGACCGGCAATGGCTCGATTACCGCGCCGTTGGCGCTGTCGGCGATTGCCGGCCTGGTCAGCAGCGCCGCCGACACGGTCGGCAATGGCCTGATCCAGCGCGCCACCAGCGACACCCAGTGGCTGGTGGCCGAAGATGCCGATCTGGAACCGGTCATGCGGGAATCCGCCCAGGCGGCGAAGCCGAGCCTGACGACCCGGGCTATCGAAGGCAGCCTGACTTTCCAGACCTTCAGCGCGCGAAACGCGTTGCGCACGGTCGTCCAACCCGTCGTGACGCATCTCGTCGATGCGCAAACGGGCAGCAGGGTGGACTCTGTGATAGCTGCCGTCGGTTCTCCGCTTTCAGGCATGGCCGCCTATGACCTGCAACATTCCATCGATAAATCGAAACACCGGATTGGCCCGCAATACCTGTTGGGGCGTCAAGACTGGCACCAGCGTTACAAGGATCTCAAGAATTATGGCGTAGGAAGTGCTGCGATGGGCATTGCGAAGCGGGTCGGCAGCCTGCCGCTGGACGCGATGCGCGATGGCAGCAAATCGCTGCAAGCCCTGGTTACGCCGACCGGCTTGACCAGTGGTCTTGGAGCGTTGGCCGGCGGGATTACCGCGATCGGCATGGCCCAGACCGCCGCTGTCAATGCAGCCAGGAACGCCGGGATTTCGCCTGCGGGTGTTGCGGCGGCTGGCAAGGCGACGGTTACGGCCACGATGGCCCCGGTGCTCGCCGCCTGGGTGACGACGGGAGTGATGACCCAGCCGTTGGCGGACGAGGCCTCCGCCGCGTTGGACAGGCTATCTGCCGGTCCCGCTCATCCGGATGAGCTGCAGGGAATGTTGCCCTTGGTCGAAATGTCGGCGGCCGAACAGATCGGGGAAGACAGCGACAATGAGGGTGACGGCGTCGATGTTGTCTCGGGCCGCCCGACCCTCAATGCCGCTGAGCGAGCTGTTTAGCTTCGGATAGTCGCCGGTCGCTCCTGCCGCGTGGAGGTTGGGAGCGACCAAGGGGCGACTGCGCATTGACGCCGCTCAGGTGCGACCAATGTGCAACGGCAGCGGTTCACCTTGGCAGTTAATATGGCACTTCACCGGCCAGCTGTTGCCGCAGATGTGTATGGCTGTCATTGGAAGTCCGTTATGCAAAGCGCCTATACCGTCCTGATCCTGTTGATGCTGGTGGGCGTGTCGCGCCTGATCGGACGGTTGATTCCGCTGCCGTTGCCCCTGGTGCAGATCGGCGCCGGCGCCGTGCTGGCCTGGCCCTCACTGGGGCTGCATGTGGCGCTTGATCCCGAGTTGTTTCTGTTTCTGTTCCTGCCGCCACTGCTGTTCTCCGATGGTTGGCGCATGCCCAAGCGCGAATTCTGGCGCCTGCGCGGGCCGATCCTGACGCTGGCGGTAGGGTTGGTGCTGTTTACGGTAGTTGGGGCGGGGTATTTCATTCATTGGCTGCTGCCCGGTATCCCGTTGCCGGTGACCTTCGCCCTGGCGGCTGTCCTGTCACCGACCGACGCCGTGGCGGTCTCGGCGATTGCCCGGGACCGCTTGCCCGCGCCATTGATGCACATGCTCCAGGGCGAAGCGTTGATGAACGATGCGTCGGGCCTGGTGACCTTCAAGTTCGCCCTGGCGGCGGCGATCACTGGCGTGTTTTCCCTGGCGGGGGCGAGCCTGGCCTTTGTCCTGGTGGCGGTCGGTGGCTTGTTGGTGGGCGTGGTGTTGAGTTGGCTGGTGGGCCGCTTGCGGGCCTGGATGATTGCCCGGAGCTGGGACGATCCGGCCACTCACGTGGTGTTCATGTTGCTACTGCCATTCGCAGCCTATGTGCTGGCTGAACGCTTGGGCGCCTCGGGGATTCTCTCGGCGGTGGCGGCAGGCATGATGCAGAGCTGGCTCGACCTGCTGCCGCGCCAGACCGGCACGCGATTGCTCAATCGCAGTGTCTGGTCGCTGTTGGAATTCGCCTTCAACGGCTTGATCTTCCTGCTGCTGGGCTTGCAATTGCCGGACATCATCAAGGCCGTGACCAGCCATGAGCCGACGTTGTGGCCTACGTTGTTCTATCGCTGCCTGGACGTGGTGGCGATTTTCCTGGTGTTGTTGGTGCTGCGGTTTGTCTGGGTGCAAAGCATCTGGCGCGTGTCCGGGCTGTTGCGCCGCTGGCGCGGCAAGGGCGAGTTGACCCTGGTGCCGACGGCGCGTTCCTGCTGGTTGCTGACCTTCGGCGGTGTGCGCGGGGCGGTGACGTTGGCAGGTGTGTTGTCGGTGCCATTGTTGCTGGGGGCGGGGGAGGCATTTCCCGAGCGGAACTTGCTGATCTTCATTGCCGCCGGGGTGATTCTGCTGTCGCTGATTGCGGCCTGCATCGCCCTGCCACTGCTGCTGCGGGGTATCGAGAAGAGCCCCGACGACAAGCGTCGCAACGAAGTTCGCGAGGCTTGGCGCAAAACCGCTGAAGCGGCGATCCATGCGCTGGAAGTGGAGGAGCCGACCGAAGCGACCAGTACGCCGGATGCGGCCCAGGCGGCGTTGGCGACCGAGGTCAAGGCGCGGTTGATGTCTGAATATCGCCATCAGTTGGAGGTGTTCAACGACTCCGCCGAAGCCCAGGCGTTGGCGTTCGAGATGGACCTGCTGGAACGCCGGCTGCGCTTGAAGGCTTTTCGGGCGCAGCGGCTGGAGCTGTATCGCCTCAGCCGTCATCACCAGATTGGGGATGACGTGTTGCGTGAGGTGCTGGGGGAGTTGGATCTGGCGGAGGCGAATTTGGGGTTGGGTAAATAACGGTTGGGGTTAGAGCGGAAGGTAGGCCTTCACACCGGCGATCACGCCTTGCATGTCTTCAGAGCCCAGGCGAGGAACGAGCTACTCTCGGCCCTTGGATCGAGTCTTTCTGTGCAGCTTGTCCAGACGTTCAAAACTCACGGTATAAATCATGTCGCACTTCACCCAAAGCTCTTTGTAGCCATCGGACTGGAGGGGGTTGGTGCGGAGCAGGTGGTGCCAGTCCTGCTGAGTTTGTGGAGTTGTGGAGGAAATCGGCACTACGGTACAGAGCTTGCGACTGTGTGTGGCGGTAGGGGAGATCACTACCACCTTGCGGATCTTCAGCATTTCAGGTGCAACAAAGCCCCGCGTGAAGTCGCAAAGAAGAACATCGCCTTGCTTGGGATGGTAATAGAGAGGCATTCCTTATCCTCATAAAAAGCAAAGCCGCCCGAAGGCGGCTTCAATCGACACGCAGTTGAGCTTGCTTCGCCCTTTCTGCGCCGCTGGGTCAACCTCGAGAGGGACCCAGACTCCTGCCAGCTTTCGCTGGTGACGGGGAGGATTATGGCTACAGGGGATAGCGAATTCAAGCCAGCTTGAACCCTCGCAACAGGGTTGAATGAGATCTTTCGGTGTACAAAGTAAGCGAAATCAACGGCTTGGCGTTCGCGGTACGTTTTATGTCTTTTCTTGTCTGAGCAGACAGACCGTGGTCTGTCAGACGCGCCGAAGTTTCCGACAAGTTTTTAAGGTTGTCCGTCGGAAGCGAGGGCTCTAGCCTCTGGGTGTCGCTGCCCAAGGCTTTGGATCGGGTAGAGCTTCGGACTTGATGCAATAAATGCCGGCCTCATCGCGAGCAAGCTTTGCTCCCACAGGGTCCGGTATCGATCACAGGTTGTGAGAGCCACACAAGTCCACTGTGGAAGCAAAGCTTGCTCGCGATAAATCGAAAGGCAAACACAAAAATACCTGTGAAGCACTGGACCTGTGGCGAGGGGATTTATCCCCGCTGGGCTGCGCAGCAGCCCTAGAGCAGTGAACTCAATCTTCCTGGCACACCGAGTTGGCTGGCTTGGGGGCCGCTTCGCAGCCCAGCGGGGATAAATCCCCTCGCCACAACAGCCCCGATACAGTCATTAACCCCGACGCTGAATGAACGCGCGAATCCGCTCGGCCGCTTCCACGCATTCAGCCAATGGCGCGACCAGGGCCATGCGCACACGCCCGGCGCCTGGGTTGACGCCATCCACATCGCGAGACAGGTACGAGCCCGGCACCACGGTCACGTGTTCCTGTTCGAACAGGTCACGGCAGAAGGCTGCATCATCGCCCGCCACATTCGGCCACAAGTAGAAGCTGCCATCGGGACGCTGTACATCCAGTACCGGGCTGAGGATTTCCAGCACAGCGTCGAACTTTTCCCGGTACAGCGCGCGGTTGGCGCGCACGTGCACTTCGTCGTTCCACGCCGCGATGCTTGCCAGTTGGGTCTGAACCGGCATCGCACAGCCGTGGTAGGTGCGGTACAGCAGGAAACCCTTGAGGATGTCCGCGTCGCCAGCGACGAAACCGGAGCGCAGGCCGGGCAGGTTGGAGCGTTTGGACAGGCTGTGGAAAACCACGCAGCGTTTGAAATCCTTGCGGCCCAGTTCGACGCAGGCGCTGAGCAGCCCTGGCGGCGGGGTCTGCTCGTCGAAGTACAGTTCGCTGTAGCACTCGTCCGCGGCGATGACGAAGTCATATTCGTCAGCCAGGGCGATGAGTTTCTTCAGTACATCCACCGGAATCAGCGCGCCGGTCGGGTTGCCAGGTGAGCACAGGAACAGGATCTGGCAGCGTTTCCAGATGTCCGGCGAAACCGCGTCGAAATCCGGGTTGAAGCCATTCGCGTCCAGGCACGGCAGGTAGTGCGGCTTGGCGCCGGCCAGGAACGCTGCGCCTTCGTAGATCTGGTAGAACGGGTTCGGGCTGACCACCAGGGCTTCATCGCCACGGTTGACCACGGTCTGGGTGAAGGCGAACAAGGCCTCACGGGTGCCGTTGACCGGCAGCACATGGCGCGCCGGGTCCAGCCAGCCGTTCGGCACGTTGAAACGGTGCTCGCACCAGCCGGTGATGGCTTCACGCAATTCCGGGATACCGAGGGTGGTCGGGTACACGGCCATCTTTTCCAGATTGCTGGCCAGGGCCTCGGCCACGAAGCTCGGCGAACGGTGCTTGGGCTCGCCGATGGACAACGCGATCGGGCGCTTGTCGGGGTTGGGCGTGACGCTGCCGAGCAGGGCGCGGAGCTTCTCGAACGGATAGGGCTGCAGCTGGTTCAGGGCGTTGTTCATCGGAGGGCCTCGTTCAATGTGGGAGCGGGCTTGCTCGCGAAAGCGGTGTGTCAGTTAGTGATTATGTTGATTGACACACCGCTTTCGCGAGCAAGCTCGCTCCCACAGGGGGAAATTTGTTCGTTCAGATGCTGATGCGTGTCAGGTGGGCATCGGGTTCCTGGTTGACGCTCAAATGCCGCACGATCGCTTCCTGCAGGCGGCTGCACAACTGTGGGTCGGACAGCGGTTGGCCATGGGCGTCGGTGATGAAGAACACGTCTTCCACCCGTTCGCCGAGGGTGGCGATCTTGGCGTTCTGCAGCGACAGGTCGAACTCCAGGAAGATATGCCCGATCCGCGCCAGCAGGCCGGGACGATCCGGGGCGCTGAGTTCCAGCACTGTGATCTGACGCTGGGCATCGTTGTGGATCGTCACCTGGGGCGCAAAGGCGAAATGCTTGAGCTGGCGTGGCACCCGGCGCTGGATGATGGTCGGGTAGTCCGCCGGGTTGCGCAGGGCCTCGGTGAGGCCGTCGCGGATCTGCTTGACCCGTGCCGGGTTATCGCCAATCGAATCGCCGTCGGTGTCGAGCACGATATAGGTGTCGAGGGTGAACTGGCTGCTGGAGGTGATAATCCGCGCATCATGGATGTTGAGGTTGAGCTGGTCCATCGCCGCCACGGTCACGGCGAAGAAGTCGTGCTGGTCCGGGGCGTAGATGAAGATCTGCGTGCCGCCTTCGAACTCGCGTTGGGTGGTTTCCTTGATCAGCACCAGCGGCCCGCCGTCGGCCGGTTGCTGGAGGATCGCGTCGCTGTGCCAGGCCACGTCGCCGGCGGTATGGCGCAGGAAATAGTCGTCGCCCAGTTGTGACCAGAGTTGCTCGACATCGTCCGGGTCGGTACCGCCGCGCACCAGGATGTCCAGGGCTGCGCTCTGGGTCCGGCGGATCTGTTCTTCGCGGTCCACCGGGTTTTCCAGGCCACGGCGCAAGGCCCGTTTGGTCTCGGTGTACAACTGGCGCAACAGGCTGGCGCGCCAGGAGTTCCACAGGGTCGGGTTGGTGGCGTTGATGTCGGCCACGGTCAGCACGTAGAGGTAATCCAGGCGCGTTTCATCGCCAACGATCTGGGCGAAGTCGTGGATCACCTGCGGGTCGGACAAATCCTTGCGCTGGGCGGTGGTCGACATCACCAGGTGGTTCTGCACCAGCCAGACGATCAGCCGGCTGTCCCATACCGGCAGTTGATGGCGCTGGCAGAACGCTTCGGCATCCACCGCGCCGATCTCGGAGTGATCGCCCTGGCGGCCCTTGCCGATGTCGTGGTACAGCCCCGCCATGTAGATCAGCTCGGGCTTGGGCAGTTTGCCCATGAGCTTGCTGGCCAGCGGGAATTTCTCCGAGACCTGGGTGTACTGGAGTTTACGCAGGTGTTTGATCAGGTTCAGGGTGTGGGCATCGACCGTGTAGATATGGAACAGGTCGTGCTGCATCTGTCCGACGATGAAGCCGAACTCCGGCAGATAGCGCCCGAGGATCCCGTAGCGGTTCATGCGCCGCAGGTTGCGGTGCACGCCGATCTTGCACTTGAACAGCTCGATGAACAGGCTGGTGTTGCGGATGTCGTGGCGGAAATCCTCGTCGATCAGATGACGGTTTTCCCGCAGCAGGCGAATGGTATCGGCGCGCACGCCCTTGATTTCCGGCTGCTGGGCCATGAGCACGAAGATTTCCAGCATGGCGAACGGCGTGCGGCGGAACACATTGGCGTTGCGAGCTTCGATGTAGCCGTCGTGGAGCTGGAAGCGAGAGTTGATCGGCTGCGGCGGTTCTTCGTCTTCTGGGGCGAGGATGACCTCCTCGAAGTGCTGGATGATCAGTTCGCTGAGCTGGGCGATGCTCATCACCACCCGGTAATACTGCTGCATGAAGTTTTCGATGGACTGCTTGGCGTCCTGGCCCTCGAAGCCCAGCAGGCCGGCGATGGAGCGCTGGTGATCGAACAGCAGGCGGTCTTCGGCACGCCCGGCCAGCATGTGCAGGGCGTAGCGAACCTTCCACAGGAATTCCTGGGACGAGGCCAGCAAGGCGTTTTCGCTTTCCACCAGGAACCCTTCGCCAGCCAGGGCCCGCAGGTTCAGCGTGCCGTACTGGCGGCGGGCAACCCAGAGGATCGTCTGGATGTCCCGCAGCCCACCGGGCGAGCCCTTGACGTTGGGCTCCAGGTTGTACTCGGTGTCGTTGTACTTGTGGTGACGGGCCTTCTGCTCGGCGTGCTTGGCCAGGAAGAAGTCCTTGCTCGGCCACATGTGCTCCGTGCTGGTGACATCGAGCATGCGCTGGCGCAGGCGTTCGGGGCCGGCGATGGTGCGGCTTTCCATCAGGTTGGTGATCACCGTCAGGTCGGCGCGGGCTTCGTCGGCACATTCCTGCACCGAGCGCACGCTCTGGCCGACTTCCAGGCCGATGTCCCACAGCAGCGTCAGGAACCGCTCGATGGAGTCGCGGAAAACCTCATGATCGGCGCTGTCCAGCAGGATCAGCAGATCGATGTCGGAGTAGGGGTGCAGCTCACCGCGCCCATAGCCGCCGACCGCCACCAGGGCGATGTCGGCGTCTTCGCTCCAGTCGAACTGCTCCCAGGCCTTTTGCAGGATGTTATCGACGAACCAGGCGCGGTCCTCGATCAGCCGACGAATGTCCCGGCCATTGCGAAAGCGCTGGTCGAGCACTTCGTGGGCCTGGCGGATCGCCTTCTTGAACGCCGAGATGGGGCTTGCCTTCAGGGCCAGTTCAGCCTGGAACTGGCCGCGGTCGAAGAGTTCGGGGTCCACCTGCGGCATTGAATGGCTTTCCTTTCTATCTATAGCTATAGGCTGGGTTCGGATCAGGCGGAAACGCGCGGGATGGTGTCATCGCTGCGCAGGGTGAAGATCTCGTAGCCGGTCTCGGTGACCAGCAAGGTGTGCTCCCACTGGGCCGACAGCTTGCGGTCCTTGGTGATGGCGGTCCAGCCGTCGCCCAGCACCTTGGTGTCGGCGCGGCCCTGGTTGATCATCGGCTCGATGGTGAAGGTCATGCCCGCTTGCAGCTCCATGCCGGTGCCGGCACGGCCGTAGTGCAGGATTTGTGGCTCTTCGTGGAACACCTTGCCGATACCGTGGCCGCAGAACTCACGCACCACCGAAAAGCCGTTCTTCTGTGCGTGCTTCTGGATCACTTCGCCGATGTCACCCAGGCGGCAGCCCGGTTTCACCAGTTCGATGGCCATGTACATGCATTCCTGGGTGACTTTCGACAGGCGCTCGGCCCACTCCGGCACGTTGCCGACATGGAACATGCGGCTGGTGTCGCCGTGGTAACCGTCCTTGATGACGGTGACGTCGATGTTCAGGGTGTCGCCATCCTTCAACGGTTTTTCGTTGGGGATGCCGTGGCAGACCACGTGGTTGATCGAGGTGCAGATCGACTTCGGGAAACCTTTGTAGTTGAGCGGGGCAGGGATGGCCTTCTGCTCGTTGACGATATAGTCGTGGCAGATGCGGTCCAGCTCTTCGGTGGTCACGCCAGGCTTGACGTAGTCGGCGATCATCTCCAGCACTTCGGCGGCAAGTTTGCCGGCGACACGCATTTTGGCGATGTCCTCGGGGGTCTTGAGGGTAACGGTCATACAGGCTCTCTCTGCGCCCGACGGCGCTGTTCAAAGCGAAATGGGCGGCGGATGATGATTCACGTGGCCCTGAAAGAGGCGATTCTAACAGACGATCAGCGCAAATCCGCGTCCACATGCATCGCTTCTCTCTATAAGGGTGTGCATTCATTGCCCATGAAAGGGCTGTGGGAGGGGGGCTTCACCAGGATTTCAGAATCCGTGTTCCGTTTTCGCCCTTGCTGTGGTATAAAATGCGCCGCTTTCCGGGGATGACCCCGTAAGCTTAAATCCACACACGTGTCGACACGATGACCTGGGTGCCTCGGCTTATATAAGCCGCTGGTTGGTCATTGGGATACGTGGAGGCCAAACCCGACTTATCAAGGAACTATCATGTCCCAAGTCAACATGCGCGATATGCTGAAGGCCGGTGTGCACTTCGGTCACCAGACCCGTTACTGGAACCCGAAAATGGGTAAATACATTTTCGGCGCGCGTAACAAGATCCACATCATCAACCTTGAAAAAACCCTGCCGATGTTCAACGAAGCACTGACCTTCGTAGAGCGCCTGGCCCAGGGCAAAAACAAGATTCTGTTCGTCGGCACCAAGCGTTCCGCTGGCAAGATCGTTGCTGAAGAAGCAGCACGTTGCGGTTCGCCGTACGTCGATCACCGCTGGTTGGGCGGCATGCTGACCAACTTCAAGACCATTCGCGCGTCCATCAAGCGTCTGCGTGACCTTGAAGTCCAGTCCGAAGACGGTACTTTCGCCAAGCTGACCAAGAAAGAAGCGCTGATGCGCACTCGCGATCTTGAGAAGCTGGACCGCTCCCTGGGCGGTATCAAGGACATGGGCGGTCTGCCTGACGCACTGTTCGTGATCGACGTTGACCACGAGCGCATCGCGATCACCGAAGCCAACAAGCTGGGTATCCCGGTCATCGGCGTTGTCGATACCAACAGCAGCCCGGAAGGCGTTGACTACATCATCCCAGGCAACGATGACGCCATCCGCGCCATCCAGCTGTACATGGGTTCGATGGCAGACGCTGTTATCCGTGGTCGCAACAACGTGAACGGCGGCACCGAAGTCTTCGCTGAAGAAGCTCCGGCAGCAGCCGCTGAGTAATCGACGCCCCTGGCGTTGACTCAGTAAGCAAAAAGGGGGCTTGGCCCCCTTTTTGCCACCTCGAAAACCATTTGCCGCCAGCGCAGTGACCTGTTTGTAACCTGCCGCGGCCTATAAGCAGTGGTTTTCCAGGAAGAATTGATCGCCCGTTCGATCGGGTGGAATGGTTGAAAACCTATCCAAGAGGATTTTGAAATGGCAGAGATTACTGCAGCGTTGGTCAAAGAACTGCGCGAGCGTACCGGCGAAGGCATGATGGACTGCAAGAAGGCCTTGACCAAGGCTGGCGGCGACATCGAGAAAGCCATTGATGACATGCGTGCTTCGGGCGCCATCAAGGCTGCCAAGAAAGCGGGCAACGTTGCCGCTGAAGGCGCCATCGCCATCAAGGACGACGGCAAGGCAGCCGTGCTGCTGGAAGTCAACTCCCAGACCGACTTCCTGGCTTTGCAGGATGACTTCAAGGCATTCGTCGCTGCCAGCGTCGAAAAAGCCTTCGCTGACAAACTGACCGACGCAGCTCCGCTGATCGAGTCTCAGGAAGAAGCGCGCCTGGTCCTGGTTGGCAAGACCGGCGAGAACGTCAACATCCGTCGTCTGGTTCGCGTTGAAGGTGACGTGGTCGGTACCTACCTGCACGGCAACAAGATCGGTGTTGCGGTTGTCCTCAAGGGCGGCGATACCGAGCTGGCAAAAGACATCGCCATGCACGTTGCAGCAACCAACCCTGAGTTCCTGCTGCCTTCGGACGTTTCGGCTGAAGCGATCGAGCGCGAGAAGAGCGTCTTCCTGCAGCTGAACGAAGAGAAGCTCAAAGGCAAGCCTGCTGAAATCGCAGAAAAAATGGTCAGCGGTCGTATCTCCAAGTTCCTGGCCGAAGCCAGCCTGGTTGAGCAGGCTTTCGTCAAGAACCCGGAAATCAAGGTCGGCGACCTGGCGAAGAAAGCCGGTGCTGAAATCGTTTCTTTCACCTACTTCAAGGTAGGCGAAGGCATCGAGAAGCCGGTCGACAACTTCGCTGAAGAAGTTGCTGCCCAATTGGCTGCTGCCAAGCAATAAGACGGTTCTTACAACTGTCGCCCTGAAGAGGCTGCCCGCTTAACGCGCGCAGCCTCTTTTTGGATGGGGATGCCGATTTTTATTGGTTTCCTGTCGGAACTGGCTTACAAAGCCGTGTTCCGATGGCGCTGTGTCAGCGTCAAACCAGGCTTTGAACGAAAAGTCGCGCAGGCATTTTTCGTTCAAAGCCTAGAGTAGATGCAGGCTGCAAACAGCCTGCAAAAATTTTCGAAAATACGCCGCAGGAGAGATTCGCAATGGCTCAGCAGGGCAGTGGTTATCAGGCTCGCTATAAACGCATTCTACTCAAGCTTAGCGGCGAGGCCCTGATGGGCTCGGAAGAGTTCGGGATCGATCCGAAAGTGCTGGATCGCATGGCCCTGGAAGTTGGCCAGTTGGTCGGGATCGGTGTGCAGGTCGGCCTGGTCATCGGCGGCGGCAACCTGTTCCGCGGCGCAGCGCTGAGCGCGGCCGGCATGGATCGGGTCACAGGCGACCACATGGGCATGCTGGCCACTGTGATGAACGCCCTGGCTATGCGTGACGCGCTGGAGCGTGCCAATATCTCGGCCATCGTGATGTCGGCCATTTCCATGGTTGGCGTGACCGATCACTACGACCGCCGCAAAGCCATGCGCCACCTCAACTCCAAGGAAGTGGTGATTTTTGCCGCCGGTACCGGTAATCCGTTCTTCACCACGGATTCGGCCGCCTGCCTGCGAGCGATCGAGATCGATGCCGATGTCGTGCTCAAGGCAACCAAGGTCGATGGCGTCTATACCGCTGACCCGTTCAAGGACCCGCATGCCGAGAAGTTCGATCATCTGACCTACGATGAAGTGCTGGATCGCAAGCTGGGTGTAATGGATCTGACGGCTATCTGCCTGTGCCG
Organism: Pseudomonas sp. St290; assembly: GCF_018325805.1. Taxonomy (NCBI): domain Bacteria; kingdom Pseudomonadati; phylum Pseudomonadota; class Gammaproteobacteria; order Pseudomonadales; family Pseudomonadaceae; genus Pseudomonas; species Pseudomonas sp. St290. The sequence continues at coordinate 1,324,429 of NZ_AP014703.1, forward strand.
CGACCACAAGATGCCGTTGCGCGTATTTAACATGAACAAGCCCGGTGCCCTGCTGAATATCGTCCATGGTGGCGCCGAAGGAACACTGATCGAGGAAGCTCAACAATGATCAATGAAATCAAGAAAGACGCTGAACAGCGCATGCAGAAATCCCTGGAGTCCCTGGCGCACAACTTCGGTCGCATCCGCACCGGCCAGGCACACCCGAGCATCCTTGAAGGCGTGATGGTGCCGTACTATGGCGCTGACACCCCGATCAAGCAGGTGGCCAACATCACCGTCAAGGACGCTCGTACCCTGCAGGTCGTAGCCTTTGAACGCAATATGCTGGGCGCGGTCGACAAGGCCATTGGCAGTGCCGGCCTGAACCTGAACCCGACCAACCTGGGTGAACTGCTGCTGATCTCCATGCCGGCCCTGACCGAGGAAACCCGCAGGGGCTTCACGAAGCAGGCACGTGATGTGGCTGAAGATGCCCGTGTTGCCGTACGCAACATTCGTCGCGATGCCAACAGCCAGCTCAAGGACCTGGTCAAGGAAAAGGAAATCAGCGAAGACGAAGAGCGCCGCGCCACTGGTGAGATTGACGACCTGACCAAGAAATACGTGGCTAAGATCGACGCGGATTTGGCGCAGAAAGAAAAAGACCTGATGGCCGTATAAGGGTCTCGTTTTCATGGAAAAGACCAAGCAGGCCGTGCCGTTCGCGGTGCCGCGCCACGTGGCGATCATCATGGACGGCAACAACCGCTGGGCCAAGAAGCGCTTTATGCCTGGCGTTGCCGGGCACAAGGCGGGGGTCGATGCGGTTCGTGCGGTCATCGAGGTGTGCGCCGAGGCAGGGGTCGAGGTGCTGACCCTGTTCGCCTTCTCCAGCGAGAACTGGCAGCGGCCGGCCGATGAAGTCAGCGCCTTGATGGACCTGTTCCTCAAGGCCCTGCGTCGTGAGGCCAAACGCCTCAACGACAACAAGATCAGCTTGCGTATCATCGGCGATCGTTCGCGTTTCCATCCCGAGTTGCAGGCTGCGATGCGTGAAGCCGAGGCCGCGACAGCAGGTGCCGATCGCTTTGTCCTGCAGATCGCCGCCAACTATGGCGGTCAGTGGGACATTGCCCAGGCTGCCCAGCGGTTGGCGCGGGAAGTCCAGGCTGGGCACCTGCGTCCGGAAGACATCACGCCGCAACTGCTGCAGACCTGCCTGGCGACCGGCGACCTGCCGTTGCCGGACCTGTGCATCCGTACCGGTGGCGAGCATCGCATCAGCAACTTCCTGCTCTGGCAGCTGGCTTATGCCGAGCTGTACTTCTCCGACCTGTTCTGGCCGGACTTCAAACACGAAGCCATGCGCACCGCGCTGGCCGATTTCGCTTCCCGTCAGCGTCGCTTCGGTAAAACGAGCGAGCAGATCGAAGCTGGAGCCCGGGTTTAATGCTCAAACAACGAATCATCACTGCCCTGATCCTGTTGCCCATTGCCCTGGGTGGTTTTTTCCTGCTCGAAGGCGCCAGTTTTGCGCTGTTCATCGGCCTGGTCGTGACCTTGGGGGCGTGGGAGTGGGCGCGGTTGGCGGGTTTTCCTGCGCAGTCGGCCCGCGTGGCTTACGCCGTGGCCGTGGCGGCCATGCTGTTCATCATGTACGTGGTGCCCGGCCTCGCGCCTTGGGTGCTGGGCGCTGCGGTGCTGTGGTGGGCGACAGCGACCTTCCTGGTCCTGACTTATCCGCGCACGACCCATCATTGGGCCAACGCAGCGACCAAGCTGGTGATCGGCCTGTTGATCCTGCTGCCGGCCTGGCAAGGGCTTATCTGGATCAAGCAAGGCCCGCTGGGTAACTGGCAGATCATGGCCGTGATGGTGCTGGTCTGGGGGGCCGATGTTGGCGCCTATTTCTCCGGCAAGGCCTTCGGCAAGCGCAAGCTGGCGCCGAAAGTCAGTCCCGGCAAGAGTTGGGAGGGCGTCTATGGTGGCCTGGCCTTGAGCCTGGTGATCACCACCGTGGTCGGCTTCGTGCGGGACTGGACGGTGGCGCAACTGCTGATGGGGCTCATTGGTGCAGCCCTGATCGTATTTGTGTCCGTGGTCGGCGACCTGACCGAAAGCATGTTCAAGCGCCAATCCGGGATCAAGGACAGCAGTAACCTGTTGCCCGGTCACGGTGGCGTGCTGGACCGTATCGACAGTCTTACCGCCGCGATCCCGATCTTTGCCGTGCTGTTGTGGATGGCGGCATCGTGAGTCGCCCCCAGCAGATCACCGTCCTTGGCGCGACCGGTTCGATCGGCCTGAGTACGCTTGACGTCATCGGCCGGCATCCGGAGCGTTACCAGGTGTTCGCCCTCAGCGGCTTTACGCGCTTGAGTGAATTGCTGGCATTGTGCATACGCCACACGCCACGGTTTGCCGTAGTGCCTGAGGCCGGCGTGGCGCGGGCGTTGCAGGACGATCTGCGCGCAGCCGGTTTGCACACTCGCGTGCTGGTGGGGGAGGAAGGGCTCTGCCAAGTGGCCTCAGACCCTGAAGTCGACGCCGTGATGGCGGCAATCGTCGGTGCGGCGGGCTTGCGTCCGACGCTGGCGGCGGTGGAGGCCGGCAAGAAGATCCTGCTGGCCAACAAAGAGGCGCTGGTGATGTCCGGCGCACTGTTCATGCAGGCCGTGCGCAAAAGCGGTTCGGTGTTGCTGCCCATCGACAGCGAGCACAATGCGATTTTCCAGTGCATGCCGCAGGACTTTTCCCGTGGCCTCGGTGCTGTGGGGGTCCGGCGGATTTTGCTGACAGCCTCCGGTGGTCCGTTCCGGCAGACGCCGCTGGAAGAATTGATGCATGTTTCACCCGAGCAGGCCTGTGCGCACCCGAACTGGTCCATGGGGCGCAAGATTTCCGTGGATTCGGCCAGCATGATGAACAAAGGCCTGGAGCTGATCGAGGCCTGCTGGCTGTTCGATGCCAAGCCGTCCCAGGTCGAGGTGGTGATTCATCCCCAGAGCGTGATTCACTCCCTGGTGGACTACGTCGACGGTTCGGTACTGGCCCAGTTGGGCAACCCGGATATGCGCACCCCGATCGCCAATGCCCTGGCCTGGCCAGAGCGCATCGATTCGGGCGTTGCGCCGCTGGACCTGTTCGCCATCGCCCGCCTGGATTTCCAGGCTCCCGATGAGCAGCGTTTCCCTTGCCTGCGCCTGGCGCGCCAGGCGGCCGAGGCGGGCGACAGTGCCCCGGCCATGCTTAACGCCGCCAATGAAGTGGCGGTTGCAGCGTTTCTCGATGGACGTGTCCGTTACCTCGAGATCGCGAGTATCATCGAGGAAGTCTTGAATCTCGAGGCCGTGGTTTCGGTCGATGACCTCGATACAGTGTTTACGGCGGATGCCAGGGCTCGTGAGTTGGCGGGCCAATGGCTGCAGCGCCACGGGCGTTGAAGCTGCGATACGTTAGCCAGGGCTACCCTGGACAGGATTGCGGAGAAAACAGATGAGCGCGCTCTATATGATTGTCGGCACCCTGGTTGCCTTGGGGGTGTTGGTCACATTTCACGAATTCGGTCATTTCTGGGTCGCACGTCGCTGTGGCGTCAAGGTCCTGCGTTTTTCCGTGGGCTTCGGCATGCCCTTGCTGCGCTGGCACGACAAGAAAGGCACCGAGTTCGTCGTGGCGGCCATCCCGCTGGGCGGCTACGTGAAAATGCTCGACGAGCGTGAAGGCGAAGTGCCTGCTGATCAGCTCGACCAATCCTTCAATCGCAAGGCCGTCCGTCAGCGCATTGCCATCGTCGCGGCGGGGCCGATTGCCAACTTCCTGCTGGCCATGGTGTTTTTCTGGGCCCTGGCCATGCTGGGCAGCGAACAAGTGCGTCCGGTCATCGGTGCGGTGGAGGCTGGCAGCGTTGCCGCCCGCGCCGGGTTGGGTGCCGGGCAGGAAATCGTCGCTATCGACGGCGAGCCGACGTCGGGCTGGGCTGCTGTCAATCTGCAACTGGTGCGGCGCCTGGGTGAGAGCGGTTCGTTGCAATTGATGGTGCGCGAGCAGGGCTCCACGGTGGATTCACCTCGCGAACTGGCATTGGATAACTGGCTCAAAGGTGCCGACGAGCCCGATCCGATCCGATCCCTGGGGATTCGGCCATGGCGGCCAGCGTTGCCACCGATACTCGCAGAACTCGACCCGAAAGGCCCGGCCCAGGCTGCTGGCCTGAAAACCGGCGATCGGTTGCTGGCACTCGATGGCCAGCCGGTCAGCGATTGGCAGCAGGTGGTCGATTCGGTTCGCGTACGTCCTGATACCAAAATTGTGCTGCGCATCGAGCGCGACGGTGCTCCAATCGACGTCCCGGTGACCCTGGCCGCCCGTGGCGAAAGCAAGGCGCCGACCGGTTACCTGGGGGCGGGTGTCAAGGCGGTCGACTGGCCGCCGGAAATGATCCGCGAGGTCAGTTTCGGCCCTGTGGCGGCGATTGGCGAGGGTGCGCGTCGTACCTGGACCATGAGCGTCCTGACGCTGGACTCGCTCAAGAAAATGTTGTTCGGCGAGCTCTCGGTAAAAAACTTGAGTGGACCGATAACCATTGCTAAAGTGGCGGGCGCTTCTGCCCAGTCGGGCGTCGCTGATTTCCTGAATTTCCTTGCTTATCTGAGCATTAGCCTGGGGGTTCTGAATTTGCTGCCTATCCCGGTACTGGATGGGGGGCATCTGCTGTTTTATCTGATCGAGTGGGCGCGTGGTCGTCCCTTGTCGGATCGGGTGCAAGGTTGGGGGATACAGATCGGCATCAGCTTGGTGGTCGGGGTCATGTTGCTTGCCCTCGTCAACGATCTGGGTCGTCTGTAACGCTTCGCTGAATTGCGAATCTGCCGCATTTTGCGGCAGTTTGTTTATTGCCAGTTGGAATAAGAAAGGACTTCATGAAACGTCTGCTGCTAACTGCGGTTCTCACCGTATTGATGATCGCCGAAGTTCACGCCGAGTCCTTCACTATCTCTGATATTCGCGTCAATGGCCTCCAGCGGGTCTCCGCGGGTAGCGTCTTTGGTGCCTTGCCGTTGAACGTCGGCGAGCAGGCGGATGATCGGCGCCTGGTGGAATCCACTCGTGCGCTGTTCAAGACCGGCTTCTTTCAAGATATCCAACTGGGCCGTGACGGCAATGTCCTGGTCATCACCGTTGTCGAGCGTCCGTCGGTCGCCAGTATCGAGATCGAAGGCAACAAGGCGATCTCCACTGAAGACCTGATGAAGGGCCTCAAGCAGTCCGGCCTGGCCGAAGGCGAGATCTTCCAGCGCGCCACCCTCGAAGGTGTGCGTAACGAGCTGCAACGCCAGTACGTTGCCCAGGGCCGCTACTCGGCCACTGTCGACACCGAAGTGGTGCCGCAGCCGCGCAACCGCGTCGGCCTGAAGGTCAACATCAACGAAGGCACCGTGGCGGCCATCCAGCACATCAACGTGGTGGGCAACACGGTTTTCCCGGATGAAGACCTGATCGACCTGTTCGAACTCAAGACCACCAACTGGCTGTCGTTCTTCAAGAACGACGACAAGTACGCCCGTGAAAAGCTCTCCGGTGACCTGGAGCGCCTGCGTTCCTACTACCTGGACCGTGGCTACATCAACATGGACATCGCTTCGACCCAGGTGTCCATCACCCCGGACAAGAAGCACGTCTACATCACCGTCAACGTCAACGAAGGCGAGAAATACACCGTTCGTGACGTCAAGCTCAGCGGTGACCTGAAGGTCCCTGAAGACCAGGTCAAGTCGCTGTTGCTGGTGCAGAAGGGCCAGGTGTTCTCGCGCAAGCTGATGACCACCACCTCCGAGCTGATCACCCGCCGCCTGGGCAACGAGGGCTACACCTTCGCCAACGTCAACGGCGTGCCACAGCCCCACGATGAAGACCATACCGTCGACATCACCTTCGCCGTGGACCCGGGCAAGCGTGCCTACGTCAACCGCATCAACTTCCGTGGCAACACCAAGTCCGAGGACGAAGTGCTGCGCCGTGAAATGCGCCAGATGGAAGGTGGCTGGGCCTCGACCTACCTGATCGACCAGTCCAAGACCCGCCTCGAGCGCCTGGGCTTCTTCAAGGAAGTCAACGTCGAGACGCCGGCCGTACCGGGCGTCGATGACCAGGTCGACGTGAACTACAGCGTCGAGGAGCAGGCTTCCGGCTCGATCACCGCCAGTGTCGGTTTCGCCCAGAGCGCCGGCCTGATCCTCGGTGGCTCGATCACCCAGAACAACTTCCTGGGTACCGGTAACAAGGTCAGCATCGGCTTGACCCGCAGTGAGTACCAGACCCGCTACAACTTCGGCTTCGTGGACCCCTACTGGACTGCTGACGGTGTGAGCCTGGGCTACAACGCCTTCTATCGCACCACCGACTATGACGAGCTCGATTCCGACATCTCCAGCTACGCGGTGGACAGCTACGGTGTCGGCGCCAACGTGGGCTACCCGATCAGCGAGACTTCGCGCCTGACGTTCGGTCTGACTGCCCAGCAGGACAAGATCAACACCGGTCGCTACACCGTCGACGAGATCTTCGATTTCGTTAACAAGGAAGGCGACAGCTACCTGAACTTCAAGGCGTCCGCCGGCTGGTCCGAGTCGACCCTGAACAAAGGTGTGTTGGCGACCCGTGGCCATTCCCAGAGCCTGGTGTTCGAAACCACCACTCCTGGCAGCGACCTGTCGTTCTTCAAGCTCGACTACCGTGGCCAGTTGTTCCAGCCGCTGTCTGATAACTACACCATGCGCCTGCACACTGAACTGGGCTATGGTGACGGCTACGGTTCGACCGATGGCCTGCCGTTCTACGAGAACTACTACGCCGGCGGTTTCAACTCGGTACGTGGCTTCAAGGACAGTACCCTGGGCCCGCGCAGTACGCCGAGCCGAGGCAACAACCCAGGCACAATTGCCGACCCGGACCAGGATCCACTACCGTTCGGCGGCAACGTACTGATCCAGGGTGGCCTCGAGGTCTTGTTCCCGATGCCGTTCGTCAAGGATCAACGCTCCCTGCGTACCTCGGTATTCTGGGACGTGGGTAACGTATTCGACTCCAAGTGCAGCGACACCACTAACGCCAACGGCACCAGGTCCAACACACAGTGCAACGACATCAGCCTGAGCAACATGGCCAGTTCCGTTGGTGTGGGCGTGACCTGGGTCACCGCGCTGGGTCCATTGAGTTTCGCGCTGGCAATGCCGATCAAGAAACCGGATGACGCTGAAACCCAAGTGTTCCAATTCTCCCTCGGCCAGACGTTCTAAGTATCTGGCCCAAGATAACGACAATGGATTTTGTAGGAGTACATCGTGCGTAAGTTGACTCAATTGGTTCTCCTGGCGACCGTACTGGTCGCAGGTCCGGCTTTTGCCGACATGAAGATCGCCGTGCTGAATTATCAGATGGCCTTGCTGGAGTCCGACGCGGCGAAGAAATACGCCGTGGATGCGGAGAAAAAGTTCGGCCCGCAACTGACCAAGCTCAAGGGCCTGGAAAGCAGCGCCAAGGGCATCCAGGATCGTCTGGTAGCCGGTGGCGACAAGATGGCCCAGGGCGAGCGCGAGCGTCTGGAGCTTGAATTCAAGCAAAAGGCCCGTGACTTCCAGTTCCAGTCCAAGGAGCTGAACGAAGCGAAAGCCGTTGCTGACCGCGAAATGCTCAAGCAACTCAAGCCGAAACTCGACAGCGCCGTGGAAGAAGTCATCAAGAAAGGTGGTTTTGACCTGGTGTTCGAGCGTGGCGCAGTGATCGATGTCAAGCCTCAATACGACATCACGCGCCAGGTGATCGAGCGCATGAATCAGCTGAAGTAATCCATGACAGCGACTATCAAGCTCGGCCAATTGGCCGAGTTCCTCGGCGCCACCCTGCGTGGCGACCCGGAGAAGGCAATTACTGGGCTAGCCACTTTGCAAGAGGCTGGCCCAGCTCAGTTGAGCTTTCTGGCAAATCCCCAATACCGCAAGTACCTGGCCGACAGCCGGGCTGCCGCGCTGTTGCTCAAGGCCGCTGATGCCGATGGGTTTGCCGGCGATGCCCTGATCGTGCCTGATCCGTACCTGGCGTATGCACGAATCTCCCACCTGTTCGACCCCAAGCCCAAGTCGGCTGCTGGTATTCATCCCAGCGCAGTGATTGCGGCGGATGCCGTGGTCGATCCCACGGCCAGCGTCGGTCCGTTCGTGGTCATCGAAAGCGCGGCCCGAATCGGTGCCGGCGTTACGCTGGGCGCCCATTGTGTCATCGGCGCGCGCAGCGAGATCGGCGAAGGCGGCTGGCTGGCACCACGGGTCACCCTGTACCACGATGTGCGCATCGGCAAACGGGTCGTGATTCAGTCCGGCGCAGTGCTGGGCGGTGAAGGGTTCGGTTTCGCCAACGAAAAAGGCATCTGGCAAAAGATCGCCCAGATTGGTGGCGTCACCGTTGGCGATGATGTGGAGATCGGCGTCAACACCGCGATCGACCGTGGTGCCCTGGCCGACACGGTCATCGGTAATGGCGTCAAGCTCGACAACCAGATCCAGATCGCCCACAACGTCCAGGTCGGTGATCACACCGCCATGGCGGCCTGCGTGGGCATCTCCGGCAGCACCAGGATCGGCAAGCACTGCATGCTCGCCGGTGGCGTGGGGTTGGTGGGGCATATCGATATCTGTGACAACGTGTTCCTGACCGGGATGACCATGGTGACCCACTCGATTACCGAGCCGGGTGCCTATTCTTCCGGTACGGCCATGCAACCGGCAGCCGAATGGCGCAAGAGCGCGGCCCGTATCCGCCAGCTCGATGACATCGCGCGGCGCCTCAAGCAGGTGGAAAAGCGTGTAGGGGACGTGACCCCTGGCGGTAATGCTTCATCAGATGGCTGATACCATTTCCATATCAAGTGTGCACAGCCGTTAGGGCTTCTTGATTTGCTAGCGGAGTGCGCGTCACTCGTGCGCTCCCAATCTTTACATAGGCTTCCCCCCGAAATGATGGACATCAACGAGATTCGCGAATACCTGCCTCACCGTTACCCGTTCCTGCTGGTGGATCGGGTGGTGGACCTGGACGTTGAAGGCAAGCGCATTCGCGCCTACAAGAATGTCAGCATCAACGAGCCGTTCTTCAATGGCCACTTCCCCGCGCATCCGATCATGCCGGGCGTGCTGATCATCGAGGCAATGGCTCAGGCTGCCGGGATCCTTGGTTTCAAAATGCTCGACGTAAAGCCTGCCGACGGCACGCTCTATTACTTCGTCGGTTCCGACAAGCTGCGTTTCCGCCAGCCGGTCACCCCGGGCGATCAGTTGATCCTCGAAGCCAAGTTCATCAGTTGCAAGCGCCAGATCTGGAAATTCGAATGCCAGGCTTCGGTCGACGGCAAGCCAGTCTGCTCCGCTGAAATCATCTGTGCGGAACGCAAGCTATGAGTTTGATTGACCCTCGCGCAATCATCGATCCGACGGCCGTCCTGGCCGCCGATGTCGAGGTCGGCCCGTGGTCGATTGTCGGCGCAGGTGTGGAAATCGGCGAGGGTACGGTGATCGGCCCCCACGTAGTGCTCAAGGGCCCGACCCGGATTGGTCGTCACAATCGCATCTACCAGTTTTCTTCGGTAGGCGAGGATACGCCCGATCTCAAATACAAAGGTGAAGAGACCCGTCTGGTCATCGGCGATCACAACGTGATCCGTGAAGGCGTGACGATTCACCGTGGCACCGTTCAGGACCGCTCCGAAACGACCCTGGGCGACCACAACCTGATCATGGCCTATGCGCACATCGGCCATGACAGCGTGATCGGCAACCATTGCATCCTGGTCAACAACACCGCGCTGGCCGGCCATGTGCACGTGGATGATTGGGCGATCCTGTCCGGGTTCACCCTGGTGCACCAGTATTGCCATATCGGCGCCCATAGCTTCTCTGGCATGGGCACGGCCATTGGCAAGGACGTCCCGGCCTATGTCACGGTGTTCGGTAACCCGGCCGAAGCCCGAAGCATGAACTTCGAAGGCATGCGTCGCCGTGGTTTCAGCGAAGAGGCTATTACGGCGCTGCGTCGTGCCTACAAGGTCGTGTATCGCCAGGGCCTGACGGTCGAGCAGGCGCTCGCCGAACTGGCCGAGGCCTCGACGCAGTACCCGGAAGTCGCGATCTTCCGCGACTCCATCCAGTCTTCGACCCGCGGCATCACTCGCTGACCATGGCTAACTTGCGTGTTGCACTGGTGGCGGGAGAGGCTTCCGGTGACATTCTGGGCGCCGGTCTGATGCGGGCGCTCAAGGCGCAGCATCCGGCGGTCGAATTCATCGGTGTCGGCGGGCCGTTGATGGAGGCCGAGGGGCTGACGTCCTATTTTCCGATGGAGCGTTTGTCGGTCATGGGGCTGGTGGAAGTGCTCGGTCGCCTGCGCGAGCTGCTGGCCCGACGCAAGAAGCTGATCCAGACCCTGATCGATGAAAAGCCGGATGTGTTCATCGGCATCGATGCCCCGGATTTCACCCTCAATATCGAACTCAAGTTGCGTCAGGCCGGGATCAAGACCGTGCACTACGTCAGCCCGTCGGTCTGGGCCTGGCGGCAGAAGCGGGTGCTGAAGATTCGCGAAGGCTGCGACCTGATGTTGACGTTGCTGCCGTTCGAAGCCCGGTTCTACGAAGAGAAGGGTGTACCGGTGCGGTTCGTCGGGCACACCCTGGCCGATACCATTCCCCTGGAAGCCGACCGCGATGCGGCTCGCCAGGCGTTGGGCCTGCCCGAAGGGCCTCTGGTGGCCTTGATGCCCGGCAGTCGGGGCGGCGAGGTGAGTCGCCTGGGTGGCTTGTTCTTTGACGCCGCCGAACGCCTTCGGGCGCTGCGCCCAGGTGTGCGTTTTGTCTTGCCGTGTGCCAGTGCACTGCGCCGGGCTCAGTTGGAAGCGCTGCTGGTCGGCCGCGATTTGCCGGTGACGTTGCTCGACGGCCGTTCCCATGAAGCGCTGGCGGCTTGCGATGCGGTGTTGATTGCCTCCGGTACTGCTACCCTTGAGGCATTGTTGTATAAACGCCCGATGGTGGTCGCCTATCGCCTGGCACCGCTGACGTTCTGGATTCTCAAGCGCATGGTCAAGAGTCCCTACGTTTCCTTGCCGAACCTGTTGGCCCAGCGCCTGTTGGTGCCGGAGCTGCTGCAGGACGAAGCGACCGCCGAGGCGTTGGCCAACACGCTGTCGCCCTTGCTCGACGGCGGTGAGGAGCAGACCCGGGGCTTTGACGAAATCCACCGTACCCTGCGTCGCGATGCCTCCAACCAGGCCGCAGACGCAGTACTGACCCTGATCGGCGCAAAACCATGAGTAACTCGAAGCTACAGATGGGCCTGGACTTCAACCTGGTTGCCGAAGTGGAAGAGCTGGTGGCCGGTGTCGATGAGGTGGGGCGTGGCCCATTGTGCGGCGCAGTGGTGACGGCGGCGGTGATTCTCGACCCGAAGCGGCCGATCCTTGGCCTCAACGATTCGAAAAAACTCACTGAGGCTCGTCGGGAAAAACTCTACGACGAGATCTGCGAGAAAGCCCTGAGCTGGTGCATCGCCCGGGCCGAAGTCGAAGAAATCGATGAACTCAATATCCTGCACGCCACCATGCTCGCCATGCAGCGTGCCGTGCAGGGGCTGCATATCACGCCGAAGCTGGCGATGATCGATGGCAATCGCTGCCCGAAACTGTCGATGCGCGCCGAAGCGGTCATCCAGGGCGACGGCAAGGTACCGGCCATCGCGGCGGCCTCGATCCTGGCAAAGGTCAGCCGCGATCGGGAAATGAGCGCCTTCGAGCTGATCTACCCGGGCTACGGCATCGGTAGCCACAAGGGCTATCCAACCCCCGTTCATCTGGAAGCCCTGGCGCGCCTGGGGCCAACGCCGATCCACCGGCGTTCGTTCGCGCCGGTGCGGCTGGCTTATGAAGCCCGTGATGGCTTGATCGTGCGTGGTCAGATTACGGTTTCTTGATGCAGGCTGTTTGTGGCGAGGGGATTTATCCCCGCTGGGGCGCGAAGCGGCCCGAAAAGTCTGCCTGACACAACGAGTTCTCAAGATCCAGGGGCCGTTTCGCAGCCCAGTGGGGATAAATCCCCTCGCCACAAAGTAGTGTGCATGTTTGCCTGGCAGGATGCTCATGGCTGATGTTTTACCCAAGGCCCGGTACAATCCGGGCCTTGTTGTTTTCATGACTTAACGCAGGATCACTATGCCGGCTTCATTCGTTCATCTACGCCTGCACACTGAATACTCCCTGGTCGACGGTCTGGTGCGGATCAAGCCCCTGGTCAAGACCCTGGTGGGCATGAACATGCCTGCCGTGGCGGTCACCGACCAGAACAACATGTGTTCGCTGGTCAAGTTCTACAAGGCCTCCATGGGTGCCGGGATCAAGCCGATCTGTGGGGCCGACCTGTGGCTGTCGAACAAGGACCCGGATGCCCCGCTGAGCCGTATCAGCCTGCTGGTGATGAACGCCGTGGGTTATCGCAACCTCACCGAGCTGATCTCCCGTGGCTTTATCGACGGCCAGCGCAATGGTTCGATCATCATCGAGCGCGAGTGGGTGGCCGAGGCCAGCGAAGGGCTGATCATGCTGTCGGCGGCCAAGGAAGGTGAAATCGGCCTGGCCCTGCTCAGTGGCAACCCCGAGGAAGCCGAGACCCTGGCCCGTGACTGGATGTCGGTGTTCCCGGACCGCTTCTACATCGAGGTGCAGCGCACCAATCGTCCCAACGACGAAGAGCACCTGCATGCCGCCGTGGCCCTGGCCGACAAGATCGGCGCGCCGCTGGTGGCGACCAACGACGTGCGCTTCATCAAGCAGGAAGACTTCGAGGCCCACGAAACCCGTGTCTGCATCGGTGAAGGTCGCGCCCTCGATGACCCGCGACGTCCAAAGAACTACAGCGACCAGCAATACCTCAAGAGCGCCGAGGAAATGGCCGAGTTGTTCAGCGACCTGCCCGAGGCGCTGGAAAACACCGTCGAAATCGCCAAGCGCTGCAACATCGAAGTGAAGCTGGGCAAGCACTTCCTGCCCAACTTCCCGATTCCCGATGGCATGACCATCGACGAGTATTTCCGCAAAGTGTCCTTCGACGGCCTGGAGGAACGCCTCAGCGTCCTGCTGCCCAAGGACACCACTGAAGATTATGAAGCCAAGCGCCAGGTCTATGTCGACCGCTTGAATTTCGAGCTGGATATCATCATCCAGATGGGGTTCCCCGGTTACTTCCTGATCGTGATGGACTTCATCCAGTGGGCCAAGAACAACGGCGTGCCGGTGGGCCCTGGCCGTGGGTCGGGCGCCGGGTCGCTGGTGGCCTACGTACAGAAGATCACCGACCTCGATCCGCTGGAATATGACCTGCTGTTCGAACGTTTCCTCAACCCGGAACGGGTGTCCATGCCCGACTTCGACGTCGACTTCTGCATGGACGGTCGCGACCGGGTGATCGACTACGTGGCCGAGAAATACGGTCGCAACGCGGTGAGCCAGATCATCACTTTCGGTTCCATGGCCGCCAAGGCTGTGGTGCGCGACGTGGCGCGGGTGCAGGGCAAGTCCTACGGTTTGGCGGATCGTCTGTCGAAGATGATCCCGTTCGAAGTCGGCATGACCCTGGAAAAAGCCTACGAGCAGGAAGAAATCCTGCGGGACTTCATCAAGGTCGATGAAGAAGCCGCGGAAATCTGGGAGATGGCGCGCAAGCTCGAAGGCGTGGTGCGTAACGTCGGCAAGCACGCCGGGGGCGTGGTGATCGCGCCGACCAAGCTGACGGACTTCTCGCCGATCTATTGCGACGAAGAGGGCGACGGCCTGGTGACCCAGTTCGACAAGGATGACGTCGAGGCGGCGGGCCTGGTGAAGTTCGACTTCCTCGGCCTGCGGACCCTGACCATCATCGACTGGGCCCTGAAGACCATCAACCGTGACCGGGCCAAGGTCGGCGAAGAGCCGCTGGACATCGCCTTCATCCCGCTGGATGACAAGCCGACCTACAGCCTGCTGCAAAAAGCCGAAACCACGGCGGTGTTCCAGCTCGAATCCCGGGGCATGAAAGAGCTGATCAAAAAGCTCAAGCCCGACTGCCTGGAAGACCTGATCGCACTGGTGGCCCTGTTCCGTCCGGGCCCGTTGCAGTCGGGCATGGTGGACGACTTCATCAACCGTAAGCACGGTCGCGCCGAACTGGCGTATCCGCATCCCGACTACCAGTACGACGGCCTCAAGCCGGTGCTGGCGCCGACCTACGGCATCATCCTGTACCAGGAACAGGTGATGCAGATTGCCCAGGTGATGGCCGGCTACACCCTCGGTGGCGCGGACATGCTGCGCCGAGCCATGGGTAAGAAAAAGCCCGAGGAAATGGCCAAGCAGCGTGGCGGTTTCATTGAAGGTTGCGCGAACAACGGTATCGATGCGGACCTGGCCGGTAACATCTTCGACCTGGTGGAAAAGTTCGCTGGCTATGGCTTCAACAAATCCCACTCCGCCGCCTATGGCCTGGTGTCCTACCAGACCGCGTGGCTGAAGGCCCATTATCCAGCGCCGTTCATGGCCGCGGTACTGTCGGCGGATATGCACAACACCGACAAGGTCGTGACCTTGATCGAAGAAGTGCGGACCATGAAGCTGCGCCTCGACGCACCGGACGTGAACGCTTCGGAGTTCAAGTTCACGGTGAACGACGAAGGTCGCATCATCTACGGTCTCGGTGCGATCAAGGGCGTGGGCGAGGGCCCGGTGGAGGCCATCACCGAAGCGCGCCAGGACGGGCCGTTCAAGGACCTGTTCGATTTCTGCGCCCGGGTCGACCTCAAGCGCATCAACAAGCGCACCCTCGACGGTTTGATCCGCAGCGGGGCATTGGACCGCCTGGGGCCATACTTCCAGGATGAGCCCAAGGCCTACCAGGCCAACATCGACCGCAATCGCGCGGTGTTGCTGGCAGCCATGGAAGAAGCGATCAAGGCCGCCGAACAGACCGCCCGCACCCACGATAGCGGTCACGCCGACCTGTTTGGCGGGCTGTTCGTCGAAGAGGACGCCGATGTCTACGGCAACCATCGCAAGGCCAAGGAACTGACCCTCAAGGAACGCCTCAAGGGTGAGAAAGACACCTTGGGCCTGTACCTCACCGGGCACCCGATCGATGAATACGAAGGCGAGATCCGCCGCTTCGCCCGCCAGCGCATCATCGACCTCAAGCCGGCTCGCGATACGCAGACCGTCGCCGGCATGATCATCGCCCTGCGGGTGATGAAGAACAAAAAGGGCGACAAGATGGGCTTCATCACCCTCGACGACCGCTCCGGGCGCATCGAGGCTTCGTTGTTCGCCGATGCGTTCCACTCGGCGCAATCGCTGCTGCAGACCGACGCGATGGTGGTGGTGGAAGGCGAGGTCAGCAATGATGACTTTTCCGGTGGCCTGCGGCTGCGGGTCAAGCGGGTGATGAGCATGGAAGATGCCCGTACCAACCTGGCCGAGAGCCTGCGCCTGAAGTTGCAGACCCAGGATCTCAAGGGCGATCAGCTACGCTGGTTGGGCGAATTGTTCAAGCGCCATCGCGGTGCCTGCCCGATCACCATGGAGTACGTGCGCCCCGATGCCAAGGCTGTGCTGCAGTTCGGCGAGGGCTGGCGAATCGATCCGGCGGATGCGTTGATTCAAGCCTTGCGTGACCAGTTCGGCAAAGACAACGTCTTCCTCCAATACCGTTGACGGCCAGGGGCCATTCTTGAAACCGGAATGCCCCTGATCTCGACCCGAATTTTTAATCTCGACCTGAACGCGCCTCTCCCTTAAGGTAGGCGCGAATAGACAACCGGCCGGCCCAAGCTCTCTTGGACGTCGACCCAAGACGGACGCCTATGAACCCGAATTTTCTAGATTTCGAACAGCCGATCGCCGACCTGCAAGCCAAGATCGAAGAGTTGCGCTTGGTCGGTAATGACAATTCGCTGAATATCGGCGATGAAATCTCTCGTCTGCAGGACAAAAGCCGCACGCTGACCGAAGACATCTTCGGCAAGCTGACCAGCTGGCAGATCGCCCGCCTGGCGCGTCATCCACGTCGTCCCTACACCCTGGACTACATCGAGCACATCTTTACCGAGTTCGATGAGTTGCATGGCGACCGTCACTTCTCCGACGACGCCGCGATCGTCGGCGGTGTCGCCCGCCTGGAAGACCAGCCGGTGATGGTGATCGGTCACCAGAAAGGCCGTGAAGTGCGCGAGAAGGTACGCCGCAACTTCGGCATGCCGCGTCCGGAAGGCTACCGCAAGGCCTGTCGCCTGATGGAAATGGCCGAGCGCTTCAAGATGCCGATCCTGACGTTCATCGATACACCTGGCGCCTACCCGGGCATCGACGCCGAAGAGCGCAACCAGAGCGAGGCGATTGCCTGGAACCTGCGGGTCATGGCTCGCCTGAAAACCCCGATCATCGCCACTGTGATCGGCGAAGGTGGTTCCGGCGGTGCGCTGGCCATCGGTGTCTGCGATCAACTGAATATGCTGCAATATTCCACTTACGCGGTGATCTCGCCGGAAGGCTGCGCCTCGATCCTGTGGAAAACCGCCGAGAAGGCCCCGGACGCGGCTGAAGCCATGGGCATTACTGCCGAGCGTCTCAAAGGCCTGGGCATCGTCGACAAAGTGATCAACGAGCCAGTGGGCGGCGCCCACCGCGACCCGGCTGCGGCGGCGGCACTGATCCGCGCCGAGCTGAGTTCGCAACTGTCGATGCTCAAGAAGTTCGACAACGACGCGCTGCTGGCTCGTCG
This sequence comes from Pseudomonas sp. St290, assembly GCF_018325805.1. NCBI lineage: Bacteria > Pseudomonadati > Pseudomonadota > Gammaproteobacteria > Pseudomonadales > Pseudomonadaceae > Pseudomonas > Pseudomonas sp. St290. Next base: position 1,341,251 of record NZ_AP014703.1, read on the forward strand.
TTACGAGCGGTTGATGAGCTACGGTCTCTGATCTGACCAAGCTTCCAGCAGTTGTGGGGGCCAGTGTGGGAGCGGGCTTGCTCGCGAAAGCGGTTTAACATTCAACCCATGTGTTGACTGATTCACCGCCTTCGCGAGCAAGCCCGCTCCCACATTTGATTTGTGCCAAGGCTGATACCCATGAACACAAGCATCGACCTGCCCACCCGGCTCCTCACACAGCTATCCCCCTGGCGCAACGCCGCTACCTGGCGCATCGCCTTCTCCGGCGGCCTCGATTCCACCGTCCTGCTGCACCTGCTTGCGTCCCTGGCAAAAAACCAAACCCTGCCGCCCCTGAGTGCTATCCACATCCATCATGGCCTCCAGGCTGTGGCCGATGCATGGCCGGACCATTGTCGTTCGGTCTGCAACGCGCTTGGAGTACCGCTTGAGGTAGTGAGCGTGCAGGTCCAGCCCGGCGCCAGCATCGAGCGCGCTGCCCGGGACGCTCGTTATGGTGCCTTCGTGGCGGCGCTCCGCAGCAATGAAGTGCTGCTTACCGCCCAGCACCGCGACGACCAGGCCGAAACCCTGTTGTTTCGTTTGCTGCGTGGGGCAGGGGTGAGGGGCTTGGCGGCGATGCCGAGGCAGCGTCCGCTGGGCCAGGGCTGTTTGCTGCGACCCCTGCTCGACGTGTCCCGCGCTGAGCTGGAGGCCTATGCGACGCAACAAGGCTTGAGCTGGATCGAAGATCCCTCCAACGACGACCACCGTTACGCGCGCAATTATCTGCGCCAACGGGTTTTTCCAGTGCTGGCCGAGCAATGGCCGCAAGCTTCGGCGACCCTGGCCCGCAGCGCTGCGCACATGGGCGAAGCCCAAGGTTTGCTGGATGATCTGGCGCGGATCGACCTGGCCCAGGCCGCGCCCCCGGACGCGTTCGATTGGCTTGGTCTGCAATCCCTGGCGCTGGCGCCTTTGCGGGCGTTGTCGCCGGCCCGTCAGCGTAACGCGTTGAGCCATTGGTTGGCGCCGATGACCCTGCTGCCCGACAGCGATCACTGGTCGGGCTGGGATTCGTTGCGCGATGCCGCAGACGATGCCCGGCCGATCTGGCGGCTGGCCGGTGGTGAGTTGCACCGGGCCGCCGGGCGGGTCTGGTGGTTATCCGACCACTGGCTATGTCCGGTGTCAGGCGCCGTCGGCTGGGCGGATCCGGTGGTTGCGCTGTACTTGCCGGGCAATGGTCGGGTGGCACTCAACGGCAAGCCACCTGCGGGACCGCTTTGCGTGCGCTATCGTCAAGGCAGCGAGGTGATGGCGTTACCGGGTCGTGGTCATCGTGACCTCAAGCGTTTGCTCAATGAAAAGGGCGTGCCGGCGTTCGTTCGCGGCCGATTGCCGCTGCTGTATCAGGGCGAGCAATTGCTGGCGGTGGCCAACCTGGCCGGGCTCGATGCGCCGGTTGATGGCAGTTGGCAATTGATCTGGACGCCAGGAAGCCAAGATCTGGGTTTGAGCTGAAAGGGGCTTTCCGGTAGACTACGCTCCCTTCTTGATACAACTTCTGTGGATTCGCCTGAATTGCAGGAGTTGCCGATTACCAAGCAGTCTTTGCTGGGCGATTCCAAAAAATGTGTAGCGAGCAACGTACCGGTGATTTCACTTCCGGTCTGTCCCAACGCGGCGGTTTTTTTGAAAGGTGCACTGTGATTAATGCAGGTGATCGGGGGCTTCGGCCTTCCTTCGCTTTCCCCGGCGGCTCGGACCGCTTTAACGCAGACTTCTAGGGTTTTTCATGACGCGCTACATATTCGTCACGGGCGGTGTTGTTTCTTCATTGGGGAAAGGCATTGCCTCGGCTTCATTGGCGGCCATCCTGGAGGCGCGGGGACTTAAGGTCACCATGCTCAAGCTGGACCCGTACATCAACGTTGACCCGGGCACCATGAGCCCGTTCCAGCACGGTGAAGTGTTCGTCACCCACGACGGCGCCGAGACCGACCTGGACCTGGGCCACTACGAGCGGTTCATCCGCACGACCATGACCCAGAACAACAACTTCACCACCGGCCGTGTCTACGAACACGTGCTGCGCAAAGAGCGCCGTGGTGACTACCTGGGCGCGACCATCCAGGTCATCCCGCACATCACCGACGAAATCAAGCGCCGCATCATCAAGGGTGCTGGCGATGCCGACGTGGCGATGGTCGAGATCGGCGGCACCGTGGGCGACATCGAGTCGCAACCGTTCCTCGAAGCCATCCGCCAGTTGCGTTTCGAGATCGGCGCCAAGCGCGCGATGCTGATGCACCTGACGCTGGTGCCGTACATCGCCACCGCGGGTGAAACCAAGACCAAGCCAACCCAGCACTCGGTCAAGGAACTGCGTTCCATCGGCCTGCAGCCGGATGTGCTGATCTGCCGCTCCGATCACCCGATCGACATTTCTTCGCGTCGCAAGATCGCCCAGTTCACCAACGTTGAAGAGCGCGCGGTCATCGGCCTGGAAGACGCCGACACCATCTACAAGATCCCGGGCATCCTGCACTCCCAGGGCCTGGACGATTTCGTCGTCGAGCGCTTCGGCCTGCAGTGCGCTGGCGCCGACCTGTCCGAATGGGATGCCGTGGTCGATGCCAAGCTCAACCCGGAACACGAAGTCACCATCGCCATGGTCGGCAAGTACATGGAACTGCTGGACGCCTACAAGTCGCTGATCGAAGCGATGAGTCACGCCGGTATCAGCAACCGTACCAAGGTCAACCTGCGCTACATCGATTCCGAAGACATCGAGAACCAGGGCACCGGCCTGCTCGAGGGCGCCGATGCGATCCTCGTGCCGGGCGGCTTCGGCCTGCGGGGCGTGGAAGGCAAGATCACGGCCGTGCAGTACGCTCGCGAAAACAAGGTGCCTTACCTGGGTATCTGCCTGGGCATGCAAGTGGCGGTCATCGAGTTCGCCCGTAACGTATTGGGCTGGAAAGACGCCAACTCCACCGAGTTCGACCGTGCCAGCGGCCATCCGGTCGTGGGCCTGATCACCGAGTGGGAAGACGCCACCGGCGCCGTGGAAGTGCGCACCGAAAGTTCGGACCTGGGCGGCACCATGCGCCTCGGTGCCCAGGAATGCCTGCTCGAATCCGGCTCCAAGGTGCACGATTGCTACGCCAAGGATGTGATCGTCGAGCGTCACCGTCATCGCTACGAAGTGAACAACAACCTGCTGCCGCAACTGATCGAGGCCGGCCTGAAGATCTCCGGTCGTTCCGGTGACGGCGCGTTGGTGGAAGTGGTCGAGGCGCCGGATCATCCATGGTTCGTCGCCTGCCAATTCCACCCCGAGTTCACCTCGACGCCACGGGACGGTCATCCACTGTTCAGTGGTTTCGTGAAAGCCGCTTTGGCTCAACACCAGAAAAAGGCATAAGACGATGGCCCAGAAGATCATTCGTGTCGGCGACATCGAGGTTGCCAACGACAAGCCCATGGTGCTGTTTGGCGGCATGAACGTGCTGGAAAGCCGCGACATGGCGATGCAGGTCTGCGAGGAATACGTGAAGGTCACCCAGAAACTGGGTATCCCTTATGTCTTCAAGGCCAGCTTCGACAAGGCCAACCGCTCGTCCGTGACGTCCTACCGTGGCCCGGGCCTGGAAGAAGGCATGCGGATCTTCCAGGACATCAAGCAAGCCTTTGGCGTGCCGATCATCACCGACGTCCACGAGCCAGTCCAGGCCGCGGTCGCCGCCGAGGTCTGCGACGTCATCCAGTTGCCGGCCTTCCTGTCGCGCCAGACCGACCTGGTGGTCGCGATGGCCAAGACCGGTGCGGTGATCAACATCAAGAAAGCCCAATTCCTCGCGCCCCAGGAGATGAAACACATCCTGAGCAAGTGTGAAGAAGCCGGCAATGACCAGTTGATCCTCTGCGAGCGTGGTTCGAGTTTCGGCTACAACAACCTGGTGGTGGACATGCTCGGCTTCGGCATCATGAAGCAGTTCGAATACCCGGTGCTCTTCGACGTGACGCACGCCTTGCAGATGCCGGGCGGTCGCTCCGACTCCGCCGGCGGTCGTCGCGCCCAGGTCACCGACTTGGCCAAGGCTGGCATGAGCCAGTCCCTGGCCGGTCTGTTCCTCGAGGCCCACCCCGATCCGGACAACGCCAAGTGCGACGGCCCTTGTGCCTTGCGCTTGAACAAGCTGGAACCTTTCCTGTCTCAGCTCAAGGCATTGGATGAGCTGGTCAAGAGTTTTCCGACGATAGAAACCGCGTAACGCGGTTTTCTCCGGTAGAGTACCGCTCGATTATCGCTCTGGCCCGCTGGCCGCACTGCTCTTGTGGGAGCATGGCTTGCCAGCGATGGCGTCCTTGAGGCCCCCATCGCCGGCAAGCCGTGCTCCCACAGCGTTTTCGTCAACTTTGGAGTGTTTACAACAATGGCAAAAATCGTCGACATCAAAGGTCGTGAAGTTCTCGACTCCCGTGGCAACCCCACTGTCGAAGCGGACGTGCTTCTCGACAACGGCATCATCGGCAGCGCCTGCGCGCCGTCCGGTGCTTCCACTGGCTCGCGCGAAGCGCTGGAGCTGCGTGATGGCGACAAGAGCCGTTACCTGGGCAAGGGCGTGCTCAAAGCCGTCGCCAACATCAACGGTCCGATCCGTGAGCTGTTGCTGGGCAAGGATCCTGCCGACCAGAAAGCCCTCGATCACGCAATGATCAAGCTCGACGGTACTGAAAACAAAGCCACCCTGGGCGCCAACGCGATCCTCGCCGTATCCCTGGCCGCTGCCAAGGCCGCTGCCCAGGACCAGGACCTGCCGCTGTACGCCCACATCGCCAACCTCAACGGTACCCCGGGCGTCTACTCGATGCCGGTGCCGATGATGAACATCATCAACGGTGGCGAGCACGCCGATAACAACGTCGACATCCAGGAATTCATGGTGCAGCCGGTTGGCGCCAAGACCTTCTCCGAAGGCCTGCGCATGGGCACCGAGATTTTCCATCACCTCAAGGCTGTGCTCAAAGCCCGTGGCCTGAGCACCGCTGTTGGCGACGAAGGTGGTTTCGCTCCGAACCTGGCCTCCAACGAAGACGCGCTGAAAGTGATCTCCGAAGCCGTGGCCAACGCTGGCTACAAGCTGGGCACCGACGTGACCCTGGCCCTGGACTGCGCCGCCAGTGAGTTCTTCGAAGACGGTAAATACAACCTGTCTGGCGAAGGCCAGGTGTTCACCGCCGAAGGTTTCGCCGACTACCTCAAGGGCCTGACCGAGCGTTACCCGATCATCTCCATCGAGGACGGTCTGGACGAATCCGACTGGGCTGGCTGGAAAATCCTCACCGACAAGATCGGCGAGAAAACCCAGCTGGTGGGTGACGACCTGTTCGTGACCAACACCAAGATCCTGAAAGAGGGCATCGACAAGAAGATTGCCAACTCGATCCTGATCAAGTTCAACCAGATCGGCACCCTGACCGAAACCCTGGAAGCCATCCAGATGGCCAAGGCCGCCGGCTACACTGCCGTGATCTCCCACCGCTCCGGCGAAACCGAAGATTCGACCATCGCCGACCTGGCCGTGGGCACTGCGGCGGGCCAGATCAAGACCGGTTCGCTGTGCCGTTCCGACCGCGTTTCCAAGTACAACCAACTGCTGCGTATCGAAGAGCAGTTGAACGGCAAGGCCAAGTACAACGGTCGCGCCGAGTTTCGCGGCTAAGCAGTAAATGGTAAAAAGACAGCGGATTGTGTCGAAAAGGTCGCCTTGGCGGCGGTTTTGCTTCTAATCTGATGCCTTATCAAGCACAAGCCTGGTTTTTCCAGGCTTCGTGCTATCAGACGTTTCAAAGTTTGGCATGGCTGTCTTTTTTCACTGGATACCTGATATTCGATGCGCAGTCCCAATTGGTTGTTTCTTGTCTTGCTCCTGTTGCTGGCCGGCCTGCAGTACCGCCTGTGGGTGGGCAATGGCAGTCTGGCGCAAGTGGCCGACCTGACTCAGCAAATAGCCGATCAGCATGCGGAAAACGAAGCATTGCTGGAGCGCAATCGGGTGATGGACGCTGAGGTCAGCGAGTTGAAAAAAGGCATGGAGACCGTTGAAGAGCGGGCTCGCCATGAACTGGGCATGGTCAAGGAGGGTGAAACCCTCTACCAGTTGGCCCAATGAGTATCCGTTTGCCGGCCTTCTGGGCCGTGATTCCTGCCGCGGGCGTCGGTGCCCGTATGGCCGCGGACCGTCCCAAGCAATACCTGCAGTTGGGCGGGCGCACAATTCTCGAACACAGCCTTGGCTGTTTCCTCGATCACCCGACCGTTAAAGGCGTGGTGGTCAGCGTTGCTCACGATGATCCTTACTGGCCGACCCTGGCCTGCGCCAACGACCCGCGCATCCAGCGCGTGGACGGTGGCGAGCAGCGTTCGGACTCCGTGCTCAATGCTTTGCTGCATCTGCACGAACAGGGTGCCGACGATTACGATTGGGTGCTGGTGCATGACGCCGCCCGGCCCAACCTGGCCCGGGATGACCTGGATACATTGCTCAGTGAACTGGCGAACGACCCGGTCGGCGGCCTGCTGGCCGTCCCGGCGCGCGATACCCTCAAGCGTGTCGACAAGCAGGGCCGCGTGCTGGAAACCGTTGATCGCAGTGTGATCTGGCAAGCCTACACGCCACAGATGTTCCGCCTCGGTGCCTTGCATCGGGCCCTCGCCGATAGCCTGGTGGCGGATGCGCTGATTACCGACGAAGCGTCCGCCATGGAATGGGCGGGGCAGGCGCCACGGTTGATCGAAGGGCGGGCCGATAACATCAAGGTCACTCGGCCGGAAGATCTGGAGTGGTTGCGCCAGCGCTGGGCGAATCGGCATTAACCAGAGATGCGGCACGTCCTGAATCGCCATCGCGAGCAGGCTCGCTCCCACAAGGGATCTTGGCTGTACACAAAATTTGCAGGCACTGAAGATCCAATGTGGGAGCGAGCCTGCTCGCGATAGCAATCGCTCAGACAACCCGAAAAACCAGTGCTACCCTCGATACTCCGGTCGCTGCGCCAATCCCTCCTTCAAGTAATCCACCAACTTGCGCACCTTCGGCGACAGATGCCGCTGCTGCGGATATAGCGCCCACACCGCCGTATTCGGCGGCTGATGAGCCTCCAGCAGCGAGATCAACGCGCCGCTGTGCAGATGTTCCAGCACGTAATAATCCGGCAGTTGGCACAACCCGACCCCTTGCAGCGCCGCATCGAGCACCGCTTGCCCACTGTTGCAGCGCCAGTTTCCTTGTACCCGCTGGGAAAATTCCCGCCCGTTCTGCTCTAACTGCCAAATGTCGGAACTGCCGATCAAGCAATTGTGGCGGCTCAGTTCCGACAAACTATGGGGTCGGCCATAGCGTTCCAGATAAGAAGGTGAAGCGCACAAGTACATGCGCCGGGGTGCCAGACGCGTAGCGACCAGGCGCGAGTCCTGCAAGCGACCCAGGCGAATCGCCAGGTCCAGGCCCTCATGCACCAAGTCCAAAGGCCGGTTGCTCAGCTCGATGTCTACCCGCAACTGTGGATAAAGGCCCATGAACCGCGTCACCAGCGGCACGATAAACCGTTCGCCATAGGCCACGGCGCAGGTCATTCGCAGCATGCCCTTGGGTTCGCTGGTGAGATCGCCCACCGCTCGCAACGCTTCCTCGCGGCCATCCTGCAGGCGCTGGCAGTGCTGCAAAAAAGTCTGCCCGGCCTCGGTGAGGGTGACCCGGCGGGTGCTGCGGTAGAGCAACCGTGTCTGAAGGCGTTCTTCCAGCCGTACGATTTGTCGACTGATATGGGAAGACGAAACCCCAAGACGTTCGGCTGCGGCGGTGAATTGACTGCATTCGGCCACGGCGACGAACTCGTCGATCCCTTCCCAGCGGTTGTCGGACATAACGATTATCCCTGTACAGCAATAATGTTTTGCTTTTGGTTGGATTATTCATCGTCCAGTGGAGGATTACACTCCCGGTCTTGTTTTTATTTGCTGGAGAACCCGGATGATCAAGTCGCGCGCTGCCGTTGCCTTCGAGGCCAAGAAACCCCTGGAAATCGTTGAAGTCGACGTCGCCATGCCCAAGGCGGGCGAAGTGCTGTTGCGTGTGGTGGCTTCCGGTGTCTGCCACACCGATGCCTATACCTTGTCGGGCGCTGACCCGGAAGGAATCTTCCCGTCGATCCTCGGCCATGAAGGCGGCGCCATTGTCGAAGCCATCGGCGAAGGCGTGACGTCGGTGGCGGTGGGTGACCATGTGATCCCGCTGTACACGCCGGAGTGCGGCCAGTGCAAATTCTGTAAGTCGGGCAAGACCAACCTGTGCCAGGCGATTCGCGCCACCCAGGGCAAAGGCCTGATGCCGGACGGTACTTCGCGTTTTTCCTACAAAGGCGAGACGATTTTCCACTACATGGGCACCTCGACGTTCTCGGAGTACACCGTGTTGCCGGAGATCTCCGTCGCGAAGATCCCAAAAGAAGCGCCGCTGGAAAAAGTCTGCCTGCTGGGTTGTGGCGTCACCACTGGCATTGGCGCGGTGATCAACACCGCCAAGGTCAAGCCGGGTGACACCGTGGCGATCTTCGGCCTGGGCGGCATCGGCCTGTCGGCGGTGATTGGCGCGGTGAAGGCCAAGGCCTCGCGGATCATCGCCATCGACATCAACCCGGCCAAGTTCGAAATCGCCAAACAACTGGGCGCCACCGATTGCGTCAACCCGAAAGACTTCGACCGTCCGATCCAGGAAGTCATCGTGGATATGACTGACGGCGGCGTGGACTTTTCCTTCGAGTGCATCGGCAATGTCCAATTGATGCGTGCTGCGCTGGAGTGCTGCCACAAAGGTTGGGGCGAGTCGGTGATCATCGGTGTCGCCGGGGCCGGCCAGGAAATCGCCACCCGTCCATTCCAGTTGGTGACCGGACGCGTCTGGCGCGGCTCGGCGTTTGGCGGCGTGCGTGGTCGCAGCGAGTTGCCAAGCTATGTGGAAATGGCCGAGAAGGGCGAGATTCCGCTGGATACTTTCATCACCCACACCATGGGCCTGGAAGATATCAACAAGGCATTCGACCTGATGCATGAAGGCAAGAGCATCCGCACCGTCATCCATTTCTGAGGTCGGTCATGAGTCTGGAAAACATTTCCTGCCAGAAAAGCTTCGGCGGCTGGCACAAGCGTTACCGGCACCGTTCCGAAGTGCTCGGGTGCGACATGGTGTTTGCCGTATACCTGCCGCCGCAAGCCGAGCAGGGCGGCAAGTTGCCGGTGCTGTATTGGTTGTCCGGGTTAACCTGCACCGACGAAAACTTCATGCAAAAGGCCGGTGCCCAGCGCATGGCCGCCGAGCTGGGGTTGATCATCGTTGCGCCGGACACCAGCCCACGAGGCGCCGATGTGCCGGGCGATCCGGACGGTGCCTGGGATTTCGGCCTGGGGGCGGGCTTTTATCTGAACGCCACGCAGGAGCCGTGGGCCCGGCACTATCGGATGCATGACTACGTGGTGCAGGAATTGCCGACACTCGTCGAGGCGCATTTCCCGGCCTCGGATAAACGCGGCATCAGTGGTCATTCCATGGGTGGCCATGGCGCGTTGATCTGTGCCTTGCGCAACCCGGGGCGTTACCGTTCGGTGTCGGCCTTTTCGCCGATCAACAATCCGATGGATTGCCCATGGGGCCAGAAAGCGTTCTCTCGTTACCTGGGGGAAGACCGCTCGAAATGGCGCGAATGGGATGCCTGCGCGCTGATCTCCGAAGCCGACGAGAAACTGCCATTGCTGGTGGATCAGGGCGATCGCGATGACTTCCTGGCTAATCAGCTCAAGCCCGAAGCCCTGCAGCAAGCCGCCAAGGCCGCTGGTCATCCGCTGGAGTTGCGCCTGCAACCGGGCTACGACCACAGCTACTTCTTCATCGCCAGCTTCATTGACGACCACTTGCAGCATCATGCGCGCGCTCTAAACGCCTAATGCAGGTAGAATCACGCCCTGACAAAAATCGGGGCGTTTTTTTATGCGTATTGGCCACGGCTACGATGTTCACCGTTTCGCTGAAGGCGACTTCATTACTCTGGGCGGCGTGCGGATCGCACACGGCTTCGGGCTGCTCGCGCATTCTGACGGTGATGTCCTGCTGCACGCCTTGAGCGATGCCTTGCTCGGCGCGGCTGCCCTGGGTGACATCGGCAAGCACTTCCCCGACACCGACCCGCAATTCAAGGGCGCCGACAGCCGCGTGCTGCTGCGGCATGTGGTCTCGCTGATCCACGCCAAGGGCTGGAAAGTCGGCAATGTCGATAACACCATCGTTGCCCAGGCCCCCAAGATGGCGCCGCACATCGAAGCGATGCGCCGGTTGATCGCCGAGGATCTTCAAGTTGAGTTGGACCAAGTGAACGTGAAAGCCACCACCACCGAGAAGCTGGGTTTCGTCGGTCGCGAAGAAGGCATTGCCGTCCACTCCGTTGCCTTGTTGCTGCGCCCATGACTGAACTGGAACTGTTGGGGCCGCGGGCCTATGGCGAGTCGTTGGGCAGCGCGGTACTCAAGGCCAGCGCTGAAGATTTCCAGGTCGATGAAGTGCTGGATATCCCGTTGAGCGGCGATGGCGAGCACTTGTGGATCTGGGTTGAAAAACGTGGCTTGAACACCGAAGAAGCGGCCCGGCGAATCGCCAAGGCCGCTGGCGTGCCGTTGCGCACTGTCAGCTACGCCGGGCTCAAGGACCGCCAGGCCTTGACCCGCCAGTGGTTCAGCGTCCAATTGCCGGGCAAGGCCGATCCGGACTTGTCGGCGGCAGAGAATGACACACTGAAGATCCTCAAGATCGCACGCCACAGGCGCAAGCTGCAACGCGGCGCGCACTCGGCCAACGGCTTTACCTTGCGCCTGACCCAATTCAAGGGCGACACAGCGGCGATCGACGCGCGCCTGCAACAGATTGTCCGTCAGGGCATCCCCAACTATTTTGGCGCCCAGCGCTTCGGGCATGACGGTGGCAATGTCGTCGATGCCCGTGCCTGGGCGGCGCGCAAGGCCTTGCCGGAGCAGCGCAATGTGCGCTCGCGGCTGCTGTCTACCGCCCGCAGTTTTCTGTTCAACCGGGTGTTGGCGGCGCGGGTCGCCGACGGTACCTGGCAGAAAGCCCAGGTGGGCGACTTGCTCGCATTCACCGATAGTCGCAGCTTCTTCCCGGCCGGCGAGGCTGAGTGCAGCGATCCACGCCTGGCGATCCTCGATCTGCACCCGACCGGGCCGCAGTGGGGCGAGGGGCCTTCGCCTGCCGCCGGTGCGACGTTCGAGCTGGAACAAGCCGTCGCAGCGGGCGAGGCCGATTTGCGCGACTGGTTGATAAACACGGGAATGAGTCACGAACGTCGCATCCTGCGACTGCCCATTGGCGGGCTGTCGTGGCATTATCCCTCGCCTGACATTCTGCAACTGGAATTCGTCCTGCCGGCCGGATGTTTCGCCACTGTCTTGGTGCGCGAACTCGTCGATCTGGTGCCGGTGGGGCAGACGGACAGCCCATGCGTATTCTGATTTCTAACGACGACGGGGTGACTGCACCCGGTCTTGCCGCGCTTTATGCTGCGCTGGCGGATTTTGCCGAGTGCGTGGTCATCGCCCCGGACCAGGACAAAAGCGGCGCCAGCAGCTCGCTGACGCTCGACCGTCCGTTGCACCCCTGCTATCTGGACAACGGTTTCATCAGCCTCAACGGCACACCGACCGATTGCGTGCACCTGGGGATCAACGGGTTGCTGGAACGCGCGCCGGACATGGTGGTGTCGGGCATCAACCTGGGGGCCAACCTGGGGGATGACGTGCTGTATTCCGGCACGGTCGCCGCGGCCCTGGAGGGACGCTTCCTGGAAAAACCATCGTTTGCCTTTTCGTTTGTTTCACGCCAGGTCGACAACTTGCCTACCGCCGCCTACTTCGCCCGTAAATTGGTCGAGGCCCACGGTGCGCTGGACCTGCCGCCACGCACGGTGCTGAACGTGAATATCCCCAACCTGCCGCTCGATCACATCCGCGGCATCCAGCTCACTCGCCTGGGCCACCGTGCCCGCGCCGCCAAACCGATGCACGTCGTCGACCCGCGCGGCAAGGCCGGTTACTGGATCGCCGCCGCCGGTGATGCCGAAGACGGTGGGCCGGGCACCGATTTCCATGCGGTCATGCAAGGTTATGTCTCGATCACGCCGTTGCAACTGGACCGTACCTTCAACGACGCCTTTCGAAATCTCGATGGCTGGCTGGAGGGGCTGCGCTGATGGCTCGTGAGCAAGACGATATGCTGCGCCGCGGAATCGGCATGACCTCCCAGCGCACCCGTGAACGACTGATCCAGCGTCTCTACGAAGAAGGCCTGTCCAACGCCCAGGTGTTGGAGGTGATTCGCCGAACGCCGCGTCATCTGTTCGTCGATGAAGCCCTGGCTCATCGCGCCTATGAAGATACGGCATTGCCGATCGGCCACAACCAGACCATTTCCCAGCCGTACATGGTGGCCCGCATGAGCGAGTTGCTGCTGGAGGCGGGGCCGCTGGACAAGGTGTTGGAGATCGGTACCGGTTCGGGTTACCAGACGGCGGTGTTGTCGCAGTTGGTGGAACGGGTGTTTTCCGTTGAGCGGATCAAGGTATTGCAGGATCGCGCCAAGGAGCGCCTGGTTGAGTTGAACCTGCGCAACGTGGTGTTTCGTTGGGGCGATGGCTGGGAAGGCTGGCCGGCCCTGGCGCCGTATAACGGCATCATTGTGACCGCGGTGGCCACCGATGTACCCCAGGCCCTGTTGGATCAACTTGCTCCTGGTGGGCGGCTGGTCATTCCAGTAGGGGCCGGCGAGGTTCAGCAATTGATGCTGATCGTGCGTGAAGAACACGGTTTCTCGCGGCATGTCCTGGGTGCGGTGCGATTCGTGCCGTTGCTCAACGGGCCGTTGGCCTGAGCATTTATAAACAGACGCTGAATTCTGCGGCATCGGTTGTGTCTTACAGCGGCGCTGCTTTATGAAACAGCGGGCAACGGTATCGAGCAAACGTGTGCGGCGGCACTTGGCGCCTCATTAATAGAGACGCGTTCGCTGCCAGCTATATTTGTATGTATTTCTGCCTGGACAGGCAGTTTCCCATTTTTCAGCCACCACAAAGGGAGCGGCGGGTGAGTCTCACAGTCATTGCGCAGCGTATGGGTATCACGAGCTTTCAGCGCCTGTTGACTGGCCTTGTCTTGAGCACTTTGCTGGTCGGATGTTCCAGTACACCATCGGGTAATGTCCGGGTTGTCGATCGCAACAGTGCAGCACCACAACGTCCTACAGTAACGACCGGCCAGTATGTAGTCCGTCGCGGCGATACGCTGTTTTCCATCGCTTTTCGCTATGGCTGGGACTACAAGGCCCTCGCGGCGCGTAACAACATTCCTGCGCCTTATACGATCCACCCCGGTCAGACGATTCGCTTCGATGGCCGTAGCGGTTCAACGCCTACCGCAGTGGTGACGCAGTCGGGATCGACGGCATCGTCGTCGAGTAAAACCACGGTCATTCGCCGCCCGGCGGGGGCTGCAACGGCGACAGTACCGTCCGTCGCGAGCAAACCGACCCCCGCTCCGATGCCTCCGGCAGGCCCCGCCCCGACAGGCTGGGGATGGCCTTCTAATGGCGTTCTTATTGGAAAATTCTCTTCAAACGGTAGTTTGAATAAAGGAATTGATATCGCCGGGGATTTGGGACAGCCTGTTTTAGCCGCGTCTGATGGCACGGTTGTGTACGCCGGGAGTGGTTTGAGGGGCTACGGCGAACTCGTGATCATCAAACACAGCGATACCTACGTCAGTGCCTACGGTCACAACCGCAGGCTGTTGGTTCGGGAGGGGCAGCAGGTCAAGGTCGGACAGACAATTGCCGAAATGGGATCGACGGGAACGGACCGGGTGAAACTGCACTTTGAGATTCGCCGACAAGGTAAACCAGTAGATCCGCTGCAATTCCTGCCACGTCGTTGATTTGATTGTCAGCCTGTTCCGTCACGTAGAGGGAACAGGCTCCAGCGTTGCCAAGGATAAAGGCGTCGCTTGAGCTTGAGGTCGAACTCACCAAAGGACTATAACAATGGCTCTCAGTAAAGAAGTGCCGGAGTTTGACATCGACGATGAGGTTCTCCTTATGGAGACCGGCATCGCTATGGATTCGATGTCGAATGATGAAGGGGCGACTCCACCTTCCGTTCGTGCCAAATCCAGACACTCCGCTTCACTTAAACAACATAAGTACATCGATTACACCCGGGCGCTGGACGCCACTCAGCTGTACCTCAACGAAATCGGGTTCTCGCCGCTGCTCTCCCCCGAGGAAGAAGTTCATTTTGCGCGGCTGTCGCAAAGTGGCGACCCGGCCGGTCGAAAACGCATGATTGAAAGCAACTTGCGCCTGGTGGTGAAAATCGCCCGACGCTATGTCAATCGCGGGCTTTCGCTGCTGGACCTGATCGAAGAGGGCAACTTGGGCCTGATTCGCGCCGTGGAAAAATTCGACCCCGAACGCGGCTTCCGTTTCTCGACCTACGCCACTTGGTGGATCCGCCAGACCATCGAACGGGCGATCATGAATCAGACCCGGACCATCCGGTTGCCGATCCATGTGGTCAAGGAACTGAACGTCTACCTGCGGGCCGCCCGTGAGTTGACCCAGAAACTTGACCATGAACCCTCACCCGAAGAAATCGCCAACCTGCTGGAGAAACCGGTAGGTGAGGTCAAGCGAATGCTTGGGCTCAACGAGCGGGTGTCCTCGGTGGACGTTTCGCTGGGGCCGGACTCGGATAAAACCCTGCTCGACACCCTCACCGACGATCGCCCCACGGACCCGTGCGAGCTACTTCAGGATGATGACCTTTCCCAGAGCATTGACCAGTGGCTTTCGGAACTGACCGACAAGCAACGGGAAGTGGTGATTCGCCGCTTCGGTTTGCGGGGGCATGAAAGCAGCACCCTGGAAGATGTTGGTCTGGAGATTGGCCTGACCCGTGAGCGGGTCCGGCAGATCCAGGTAGAAGGCCTCAAGCGTCTGCGAGAGATCCTGGAGAAAAACGGCTTGTCGAGCGAGTCGCTGTTCCAGTGACATGAAGCTCAGTGCAACAGCGAAAGCCCCGACTGGTTCGGGGCTTTTTCGTTTCTGCGGTGACTGCTTTCCAATCTCATTCTATTTGTAGTTTCAGCTTGTAAGCTTTTGCCTAGTATTGCGTAAGTGTTTGGTTTCCCATTGAAGGGATAGACGACTATGGAAACCGTAAAATTTTCTGTACTTTCATGATTTTAAAGGAAAATTTAATTGATGAACGTGGTGTGACAACGTGCGTTGACCGTATCAGGTGAATTGCACTCGTCCGGGAAAACACTAATATCAGTCCTGTGTCGACGGACAGACACACCCGTCAAGGACGATGGGAAGGAAGGACATCGCAGGACGCGATTCATCAGGATGATGAATAGGATTAAAGGGATTAGGGAAAAAATGTGGGCGGGTCAAACCGCCCCTTTTTTTTGCCTGCGATTTTGTTCGAGGCAGCAAAAAGGCCCACGAGGGGCCTTTCGAGGAGCGCAGGGGTAATCAGCGTTCGAGGTCTGCGATCTTGCCAGGCTTGCCATCCCACTCTGCGGCGTCCGGCAGGGCGTCTTTCCTCTCGGTGATATTCGGCCAGATATCCGCCAGCTCGGCGTTCAGCTCGATGAAGTTCTCCATGCCGGTCGGCACTTCGTCCTCCGAGAAAATGGCATTCGCCGGGCATTCCGGTTCACACAGGGCGCAGTCGATGCACTCGTCCGGGTGAATGACCAGGAAGTTCGGGCCTTCGTAAAAGCAGTCCACCGGACAGACTTCTACGCAGTCGGTGTACTTGCACTTGATGCAGTTGTCGGTGACGACGAAGGTCATTTCTAATTCTCTCCTCAGGCGGCGGCAGCGAATCCCCTTCACGGGTGGGGTCGCCAGGTTCGGGAGCGGTAGTCTGCGAACCAGGCTAATAGTCCGCAGCATCCCAAACCGCGCGAGATTCTAACAGCTTGAAAGCCTGTGCGTTAGATCCGTGTCTTCAATGTATAGAGTAAATCCAGCGCCCGACGTGGAGTCAGGTCGTCCAGATCGAGCTTGGCCAGTTCATCGAGCACCGGATGGGGCAGGCTGGCGAACAGGTCGCTTTGCTGTGGAGCGGCCGGTTTGCCTTTGGTCGGGCGCGGTGCTTCGTGGGGCAGGCTGGTAGTTTCCAGGCGGCTCAGGTGCTCGCGAGCACGGCTGATCACTTCGCTCGGCACGCCGGCCAGCTGCGCCACTGCCAGGCCGTAGCTCTGGCTGGCCGGGCCGGGCAGCACGTGGTGCAGGAAAACGATGCGTTCGTTGTGCTCGGTGGCGTTGAGGTGCACGTTGGCCACCAGCGGCTGGCTTTCCGGTAGTACCGTCAGCTCGAAGTAGTGGGTGGCGAACAGGGTGTAGGCTCGCAAATGCGCCAGCCGTTCGGCCGCCGCCCAGGCCAGGGACAGGCCATCGAAGGTGCTGGTACCGCGTCCGACTTCGTCCATCAGCACCAGGCTGCGTTCGGTGGCGTTGTGCAGGATGTTCGCGGTTTCGCTCATTTCCACCATGAAGGTCGAGCGCCCACCGGCCAGGTCATCGCTGGAGCCGATCCGGGTGAAAATCCGGTCCACCAGGGACAATTCGCAACTGGCCGCCGGGACGAAGCTGCCGATGTGGGCCAGCAGCACGATCAAGGCAGTCTGGCGCATGTAGGTGGATTTACCACCCATGTTCGGACCGGTGATCACCAGCATGCGGGTGTTGTCGTCCAGGCTCAGGTCGTTGGCCACGAACGGCGTGGTCAACACTTGCTCGACCACCGGGTGACGACCCTGGCTGATGCGCATGCACGGTTCGCTGACGAAGCGTGGGCAGTTCAGGTCCAGGTTCAGTGCGCGTTCGGCCAGGTTGCTCAGCACGTCCAGTTCCGCCAGGGCACTGGCGGTGTCCTGCAAGGGCGGCAGTTGGCTGATCAGGTCCTCGAGCAGTGCTTCATAGAGCATCTTTTCCCGAGCCAGGGCGCGGCTCTTGGCCGACAACGCCTTGTCTTCGAACGCCTTGAGTTCTGGAGTGATGAAGCGCTCGGCACCCTTGAGGGTCTGGCGGCGAACATAGTCCGCCGGGGCCTGTTCGGCCTGCTTGCTCGGCAACTCGATGAAATAACCGTGGATGCGGTTGTAGCCGACCTTGAGGTTGGCCAGGCCGGTGCGGGCTTTTTCCCGGGCTTCAAGGTCGATCAGGAACTGGCCGGCGTTTTCGCTCAGCGCTTGCAGTTCGTCGAGTTCGGCGTCGTAGCCGGTTTTCAGCACGCCACCGTCACGGATCACCGCCGGAGGGTTATCGATAATGGCTTTTTCCAACAGCGCGGCCAGCTCCGGGTAGGTGCTGGTGGTGCGCGCCAGTTGCTGCAGGTGCGGTGCTTCGAGGTCGGTCATCGCCACTTGCAGCTCGGGCAGGGCGCCGAGGGCATCACGCAGGCGTGCCAGGTCACGGGGACGGGCATTGCGCAGGCCGATACGGGCGAGGATGCGCTCGATGTCGCCGATTTCCTTGAGCTGCGGCTGCAACTGCTCGAAGCGATAACGATCCAGCAGGCAGGTAATGGAGGACTGGCGCGCCAGCAGCACCGTCAGGTCCCGCAGTGGGCGGTTCAGCCAGCGGGTCAGCAGGCGGCTGCCCATGGCGGTCTGGCAACGGTCGACCACCGATTGCAGAGTATTGTCGCGCCCGCCGGCCAGGTTGGTATCCAGTTCCAGGTTGCGCCGGCTCGCGCCGTCCAGCACCACCGTGTCATCCAGGCGTTCGTGGCGCAGGCTGCGCAAGTGGGGCAGGGCGGTGCGCTGGGTTTCCTTGGCGTAGGCCAGCAGGCAACCGGCCGCGCCGATGGCCAGGGTCAGGTTCTCGCAGCCGAAGCCCTTGAGGTCCTGGGTGGAAAACTGCTGGCAGAGACTTTTCAGCGCCGAATCACGTTCAAAATCCCACGGCGCCCGACGCCGCACACCACGGCGTTTTTCTGCCGGCAGGTCTTTGGGCCAGTCATCCGGGATCAACAGTTCTACCGGGTTGACTCGTTCGAGCTCCGCCAGCAGGTTTTCCCAGCCCTTGATTTCCAGCACCGAGAAATTGCCGCTGGTGATGTCCAGCACCGCCAGGCCGAACAGGCGCTCATCGCCCAGGACTGCGGCGATCAGGTTGTCCCGGCGTTCATCCAGCAGGGCTTCATCACTGACTGTGCCCGGTGTGATGATACGTACGACTTGGCGTTCCACCGGCCCTTTACTGGTGGCCGGGTCGCCGACTTGCTCGCAGATCACCACGGACTCGCCGAGCTTGACCAGCTTCGCCAGGTAGCCTTCCGCCGCGTGGTAAGGAATCCCACACATCGGAATCGCCATGCCCGCCGATTGCCCACGCGCCGTCAGGGTGATGTCCAACAACTTGGCGGCTTTCTTCGCATCTTCGTAGAAGATCTCGTAGAAGTCGCCCATGCGGTAGAACATCAGCTGGTCGGGGTGCTGGTTCTTCAGGCGCCAGTATTGCTGCATCATCGGCGTGTGGCTGGAGAGGTCGTTCACGGCTGTATTCATGGGTGTCAGGCAGGCTCGTTGAAAGGTTTGGGGCAAAAGGAGGGGCATTGGCCCGGCTTTTCCGCGATGGGCGCAAGGTTAACATGGGCGGTCTGGTGCTACCCATATGTGAGTGGTTTTTGGGACTTTGGTGTGTTTGGGATTGAGTGCATATCCGTTGCTGCGGTAACGGCCACTTAGGGTTCCGCCCTGACGGCGGGTCACTTTCGAAAAGCGCGAAAGTAACCAAAGCGCTTCTGCCCCACCACTCGGTGCCTCGCTTAGGCTCGGCATGCCTGAACAAAGGCATTGCTCCGTGGGCCGCCGCGAAGGGCCATCCATGGCCCAGCGCGGCTAACCCGGCATCCATGCCGGGTTGCCCACTGCGCAATACCTTCGTTCAGCCATCGTGGTTAACGGGGCGCCGAGATCAACGTCCACCGCGAGGCGGCCTGACAGCCGGCCTGGCTCTCCCGGTCGTACACCCATCATATCTGTGGGAGCAAAGCTTGCTCGCGAGGCGGCCTGACAGCCGGCCTGGCTCTCTCGGTCGTACACCCATCATATCTGTGGGAGCAAAGCTTGCTCGCGAGGCGGCCTGACAGCCGGCCTGGCTCTCCCGGTCGTACACCCATCATATCTGTGGGAGCAAAGCTTGCTCGCGAGACGGCCTGACAGCCGGCCTGGTTCTCTGGCTGTACGCCGATCCAATTGTGGGAGCGAGCCTGCTCGCGATGACGGCAGCCAAAACAACTTAGTTGTCACTGGACTACCGCTATCGCGAGCAAGCTCGCTCCCACAGTGATTGCTCGGGCTTCTCTTAGGTCTCGGCTTGCATCATGAATGCTTACCTCACCTCAACCACATCCAACGCCCGGTTCGCCAGCAACTGACTGAGCTCAATCATCTGCTGAACCCCCAGGGCGATATTTCGTCGCGAGCCCTTCAGGTCGAATGCCAGGTCGCTGACCATGGCGTTGGCCGAGGCCAGGGTTTCGCTGAGGTTGGCGAGCAGGCATTCGGCGTCGATGTTCGGGGCGATGATGAAAAGGGTGTCGGGTGTGTCGCCGGTTTCTTTGTCTGCTTTGGGTTTGAGGTAATAGTCCAGGGCACGAGTGGCCGCGTCGTCGAGTTTTTTGGCGTTGGCCGATTGGCTGCGGGAGATGTGATCGTCTGGGGGATTTGGTGTGTTCTTCGGCATTCTATGGATCCTTGAAGTTGAGCCACCACTCACTCGCGACTAAACGAGGGGTGGCAGCTGTACGCAGGTTAGTCGACCGGGGATCCAAGAAACCGGCGCGCCCGAGGGCGCCCTGCGCACAGCTACCATCAAGTGCAGGAATAGAAGTACCTGACTGAATGGAGCAATGAGCACCTTGGAATACCGAGCGACTAAACCCGATCACTGATGGGCAGTGACAGGATCAAAAGTACCGATGGGCCCCAAAGCGCACAAGCCGGCGGATTCTGGCGTAGGTGTAGGCAGAGACGCAAGGCAACGTAGCCTTGTGTTGCGCTTTTGAAGGACGGATTTGAAGTCTTTTCCTAGGGACGTGTAGGGCGAATTCCCCATGTGATCAGCAGGGGCATCAAATATGGAGCCAAGCTCCTGTGGCGAGGGGATTTATCCCCGTTGGGCTGCGTAGCAGCCCCTAAGTGGCTAGTGCGCCTGGGGTGGAATTTAGGGCCGCTTCGCGTCCCAGCGGGGATAAATCCCCTCGCCACAGTGAATCAAGTGAGGCTTAAGTGAGGCGTATTGCCTATTTATGCAAAACAGCATTTGTCTTCTGCAAAAAGAACAAGCATCATGCGCGTTATGCAAAAACGCAACGTTTCTACCGTATTAAGAGCATTGCTCGATCAGCACGGGATCTCCCCCACGGAGCTTCACCGGCGTACCGGCGTGCCTCAGTCCACTCTCTCGCGGATCCTCAGCGGCAAGATCGTCGATCCTTCGGATAAACACATCTCGAAGATCGCCGAATACTTCGCCGTGAGCACCGATCAGTTGCGCGGGCGTGCGGACGTTGTGCCCGCCGGCAATGCTCGCCGCGATGAGCCGCATTCCGAACTCAAGGACATAAGCCTGTGGGACGACGAAACACCCGTCGAAGAAGACGAGGTGTCGGTCCCTTTTCTGCGTGAGGTTGAATTGGCTGCTGGATCAGGAAGATTCGTCATCGAGGAAAGTGAGCGCTCTAGCCTGCGCTTTGGCAAACGCAGCCTGCGCCATAACGGCGTGCAGTTCGACCAGGCCAAATGCGTGACGGTGCGCGGCAACAGCATGTTGCCAGTGCTGCGCGATGGGGCAACGGTCGGGGTGAATGCAGGCAAATGCGGGATCGGCGACATCGTCGACGGCGACCTCTATGCCATCAACCACAACGGCCAACTGCGGGTGAAGCAGCTTTATCGCCTGCCCACCGGCATCCGCCTGCGCAGCTTCAACCGCGACGAGCATCCGGATGAGGACTACACCTTCCAGGAAATGCAGGATGAGCAAATCGTCATCCTCGGTCACGTCTTCTGGTGGGGCATGTACGCCCGCTAACCCCTCCGCTGTCAGATAAAACCCGCCGCCGTGCGGGTTTTTTTTCGCCTCCTGAAAACCTGCAACCCCTGTACTTACAAGGGTTTCATGCATTTGCGCATTCTAAATGCATAAATAAATGCATTTACGCATTGACTGTATATGCATCCATGCATATTCTGTGTCCAAGCCGCTCGACAAAGCGGCTGGCAACAAAGCTCTTTAGTTCCACCAACAGGCAGCGATGAACCGGCCTTAACGGTTCAGAGGGTTGGCAACTGACCCGGGTGTGCAGCGTAAAGCACCAGAAGCAGTTATCCGGCGGGCAGGGACCGCGGCCGGAGGAACAATTTGAATGGATCCGTACCGCGCCAGTCGCGCCGAAAGATCAAGCGCATTACTGAAAAGCCTGGGTAACCGGGCTTTTTGGAATGCCTGTGCCGTGAGGCACTTCAAACCGCCGCCAATGGGAGGGCTTTCGATGCTGAAGGATTTCAGATGCGGTCACTGCAAACGACTTCTGGCCCGGATGGGCGAGAACACCGAACTCCAGATCAAATGTGCCCGATGCGGGACGTTGAATCATGTGCAGGCCCTTGAGCCTCGAGTGATCGCCAGAGAGCGAGATGAGCGCTGTTGATCAAGCGCGCGATCAATCAATAACTCAAGAGGTGAATCATGAATCGTTTCAAGAAATACGTCGCCCCGCTGTTGCTCTCCATTGCGCTGCTCGGCGTTGGGAGCAACGCGAGCGCCGCCAACCTTCTGGTCAACGGCAGCTTCGAACAGCCAGGCTGCAGCGGCAGTTGCATCCTCGATACCCCGGCGAAAGCCAATTTCATCACCGGTTGGACGACGTTTCTGTCCGGTGCCGAGTACTTCAATATGCCCGCTTCGATCGGGGGTTCCGTGGCTGCGGATGGCGTTGTGATTGTCGACCTGGCCAATTATGTCTACGGCAACGGCGGTGGTATCCAGCAGAACTTCGCTACCGCAGTCGGCGCCAAGTATCGATTGACCTTCAGCGCGGGTAATTCGCGCTACGCCAGCCGCTCCGGCGACGGCACCATCCAGGTCAAGGTGGCGGGGCAGAGTGTCACCTTCGACACGCCGTCGGCCAAAGGTACCGCAGTGGAGTGGAGCACCATCACGTATGACTTCACGGCCACTTCGGCCCAAACGACTTTGGCGTTCTCCAATGAGCAGAACCCTTACGCCCACTTCGCCTTCATCGACAACGTCAGCGTTGAGCCACTGTAAACCAACGATTGTCCTGCGAAGACCCGCCGCCCCCAAGCACTCATCCCTCACCCCCCAGGAAGCGTGACATGACAAACGAGCAACAAGCGTTGCTGGACATGCCGATCTGGCTGGTCATCGTGCTCGCCCTGGTGGGTGGGGTGACTGGCGAGATGTGGCGTGCCGACAAGGAGGGCGCCCGAGGCTGGTCGCTGCTACGTCGCCTGGCCCTGCGTTCCGGCGCCTGCATGGTCTGCGGCGTCTCGGCGATCATGCTGTTGTACGCCATGGGCTTGTCGATCTGGGCCGCTGGTGCCTTTGGTTGCCTGACGGCGATGGCCGGGGCGGACGTGGCCATCGGTCTTTACGAACGCTGGGCCGCCAAGCGGATGGGCGTCAGTGAGCTGCCGCCGCGCGATCCCCGTTCCGACCAACACTGATCCCTCGCTGGTGATCTTCGTGCCGCCATAAAAAACAGGAGGCCTTGATGCCTGCCGTCCTCGAAAAACCGTCGCAGCTGTTCGCCGCCGTTGCCCAGACGCTGCGCGCCACTTACCCCACTTTGAAAATCGGCAGCCCCCAGGATTTCGATGGCACCGACGACCAACCCTGGGTGCTGATTGCCCTTGAGCGTGATGGGCCTGGCCACCGTGCCAACGACGGGCGTATCGCCCATGTCCTGACGGTTTCCCTGCAAGTGGTCATGGCTGTTCCGGGCTGGGATGCCTGCGACTTGGCCGCTGAGCTGAAACACCTGGTTGTGGATAACCGCTGGGGGCTGTCGGCCAATCAATGCGATCTGCCCACGGAGCTCGATGGCCTGCCATCCACGTTCATTAACCCGGCGCGGGCATACACCGCCTGGACCCTTTCCTTCAGTCAAACCCTGTACCTCGGTCCGACGCTGCTGGAGGACCCGCTGGGCATCCCGAAGTTTGCCCGTACCTGGGAAGTCTCGAACATCGACGACCCGGACCAATACACCGCACTCGAGGGTTGAGCCATGTTTGATGCGCTGTTACGGATGCATCTGGGGCCGATCATCGAGCGTCTGGCCGAGATGGAAACCGAGTTGGAAGACTTGCATCGGCGTGCGGAGAGTTTCTGCCGTATCGGCGTTTGCCAGGAAGTCGATGCGGCCAGCAACACCTGCAAGGTCAGCCATGGTGGGTTGCTGACCCCGGCGATCCGCTTTTTCAACCCGAGTGCCGGCGCCCAGAGCGAGTCGCGGATTCCGTCCGTGGGTGAGCAGTGCCTGTTGCTGAACCATGGCGGCGGCGAGGGCGGCGGGCAGGCGGTGGCGTTGTTCGGCCTCAACGGCGGTCAGTTTCCGCCCGTCTCGACCCAGGCCACGTTGACGCGTCGCCTCTATCAGGATGGTACGGAAAACGGCTACGACCATGCCAGCCATGTCCTGCACTGGCAAAACGGTCCGGCGGCATTTACCGGCTCTCGTGAGTCGCTCCAATTAAGCATTGGCCCGGCGAGGTTGGCGATGACGCCCGAGGCTATCGACTTGCAACTGGGCGCCGTCGGCATTCGGCTCGACGCCTCCGGTGTGCACCTGAGCGGCCCGGTGGTGGATCACCAGGGACGTGTCATCAGTACCGCATAAGAGATTTCCCCATGATTGGAATCGATCGAAATACCGGCGCCACGGTCGACGACTGGCTGCAATTTGTCCAGCGCGCCACTCGGGCGTTGACCACGCCGTTGGGCACGCGGCAGAAGCGCCCTTTGTATGGCTGTGCACTCACGCAATTGCTCGGGCAGAACCTCGGCGATGACTTGCTGATTCTGGCCCAGAGCCACGCGGCCCAAGCGTTCTACAACCCGGACAATGGCATCGGTGATTTCGAGCCGCAGGTCATTGTCGCCAGCCGACAGGGCGCCGGTTTGTTGTTGCGCTTCGCCGGCATCTGGAAAAACCGCAAACAGACTTTCGAGGTGGTGACATGAGCATGTTGATACCTGGCCAGAACCAGTTGGCTGAACCGGCCATCGTCACCGTCGACGCGTTCGAGGATCTGCTCGCCGAATTCAAGACTTTCGTGGTCGAGTACGTCGGTGCCCGTTCTCCTGAGAGCGCGGCCAAGCTTGTAAACAGCCTGGAAAACGAAAGCGAACTGCTGACCCTGGCCCTTGAGGCGTTCTGTGTTCGGCTGCAAACCCACGAACGCAAATACAACGCCCGCATCAAGCAGATGCTCGCGTGGTGGGCCACTGGCACCAACCTCGATGCGCGCCTCGCGGACATGGGCCTTGAGCGCCAGTTGCTCGATCCCGGCGATCCGGCGGCGTTCCCGCCCATTCCACCGGTCTACGAGAGCGATGACGATGCCCGCTTGCGCTATTACCTGGCGCCCCATGCCCCGGCGGCCGGTTCGCGCATGCAGTATCGACGGGAGATTTTTACCTTGGGTGAACGGCCCGTGGTGAAGGTGGAAAACGCCTCGGCGGGCGTAGTGACGGTCACCTACACCTTCGACCCGGATGGCCATGCGGCGCAGGTCAAGGACGGCAACGGACGCCGTACCGCGCCGGGCGAAGTCACGGTCACGGTGCTGTCCCGAGAGGGCAATGGCACACCGTCCGAGGCGCTGCTCGAGGGCGTTCGCCAGCATTTCGCCCGGTCTGATGTGCGACCGGAAACCGACCTGGTCATCGTCCAGGCCGCGCAAATCAAACCCTACAAAATCCGCGTCGTGGCGAAGATCAATGCCGGTCCTGATTCAGGTTTGACCAAGGTCGCTGCCGAGCAGCAATTGCGGACGTACGCCGAGGCCTGTCATCGCCTGGAAGGGCGAGTGGATCCGAGCTGGATCGACTACACGCTGCACAGTGCGGGCGCGGTTCAGTTGCAGATTCTCGAACCGCTGGCGCCGATTGTGACGACGGCTTTCCAAGCCCCGTACTGCACGGGCGTCGAGGTCGAGGTGGATACGTTATGAGTGACGACACACCTCGCCCAAGCCTGTTGCCGGCCAACAGCTCGGCGCTGGAAAGGGCGCTCGATCTGGGCTTCGCCCGGTTGCTCGAGCGCGTTGATCCGCCGTTTCCTGAGTTGATGAACGCGAATCAGACCCCATCCGCTTTCCTGCCTTATCTGGCGGCGGATCGCGGCGTCAGCGAGTGGGATGCGGCCGCCAGCGACCTGGAAAAACGTTTGACGGTTTCGCTGTCCTGGCAGATCCAGCGCCAGGCCGGCACTCGCCAGGCCTTGAACCACGCTGTCGAGTCTCTGGGGTTCACGCCCCATGTCACTGCCTGGTACGAACAGCAGCCCAATGCCCATCCATACACTTTTGATGTGCAAGCCATCATCGGTCAAGGCTGGGCCAGTGGTGATCACAATCGCTTGATACAGCGAATCAATGCCGCCAAGAGCGAGCGCGACCAGGCCACCATCACCCTCGTGCATCAAACGGGCGGCGGCCTGGCAGCGGCGGCAGTTTTGCACGGACCGCTGAGCGACGGTGAGCTGTTTTTGTGCGGGGCACTGCCGCTACTCGATCTCGGTGCGCGGCTTATCGGCATTGGGATTTCCCAACGCTACACCATTAACGATTACGACCTCAGGGCGCAGCCATGACAGAAGATATTACGCGCTTGGTTCGCTTCACTTCCGCCGGTCTGGCGGAAGTGTTGCAGGCAAAGAACCAAGGCTTGAAAGGTGAGATCACTCACATCGGTGCCGGTACCGCTCGCTACGATCCCAACGGATCGGAAACGGCGCTTCGCAATGAACGGCAGCGCGTGGCGATCGTGGATTACGAAGACCTCGATCCAGGGCAACTGAGAATGGCCGCCTTGTTCGACGGGCCTGATGAATACGAGATCGGCGAATTCGGTTTTTATCTCTCCACCGGAACGCTGTTGGCCGTGTACTCGGTGGCTGGAAAGTTGCTGACTTACAAAGCCGCTGCTGCGCGCGTATTGCAAAAATTCACACTGGATATCTCACCGCTGCCAGCGCAAAGCGTCACGGTGGTGGTTGGGTCTGACGATCTGAACATTCTGTTGAGTGAGGAAATCGCCGCGCTGGCGACGGCTAACATCGACAACATGGCCCGGCATGTCGGTTTGATGTTTCGTGTGATGACGCTTGAAGCCAAATAAATCAATAGCACAAGGAACTTGAAACGTGAGTCTGGAAACCACTATCGCGTCGCTGGTGACAGCGGCCAACAACTTGACCACGGTGGTCAATGGAAAGATCGGCAGTATCAACACGACCATGGCCACGGCTTTGGTTCAGTTCAATGAATGGCGAAGCCTGAAGGATGTGGAAGGGGATCCGAACGCTCTTGGCACGATCCGCCGCAACGTACTGCAAGGACATGTTTACGGGACTGGCGGCGTCTATGGCGCCACGGCACAGGGTGATTTTGTCTCCACCAACCTGGGCGTCAGCACAAACGTGTACATGCATTTCAAAGTGCCGCTTAACATCAATGTCAATTCGGAGATGTTCTGGTTCAACATAAAGGGGTACAGCTACGGCACGGCAAAGATAATCGACGAGACGTTGGTGGGGTATTGCTATCAGCCTACGCGGGTCCTGCAAAATGTCTCGACCTTCGGGAATATGACCCCCGCTGTCTATGCCGATACAAACGGCAATATTGTCATGCGGATTCTGGTTCCCAATATCTACTACACCACC
The DNA here is from genome assembly GCF_018325805.1 of Pseudomonas sp. St290. Classification (NCBI taxonomy): domain Bacteria; kingdom Pseudomonadati; phylum Pseudomonadota; class Gammaproteobacteria; order Pseudomonadales; family Pseudomonadaceae; genus Pseudomonas; species Pseudomonas sp. St290. The sequence continues at coordinate 1,368,350 of NZ_AP014703.1, forward strand.
GTGCGCATCGACACGATGCGGGTGGGTAATGGTCGATTGTTCAATCTGGGCGACTTGAGCACCAAATTGTCCTTGGCCGAAACCGTTGTCTTCAGTTAAGGAACGAACATGTCTGATATATCCAACGCTGATACGCTTGAAATTCCACTCGCCGTACCGTCGCGTGAAATCGAATGGGCTGCCATTCGCAACCGTCGCAACCAGCTTCTGCGGGACACGGATTTCACTCAACTGCCGGACTACCCAGCGACAGACGCACAGCGCGCCGAGGTTAAGTCCTACCGCCAAGCCCTGCGGGATATCCCCGAGCAGATCGAGGATCAATCGAACCTGGTCTGGCCCGTGCTACCGACCTTCGTCAAGTAACCCCAACCGCGACAGCGGTTTTTTTTCGCCCGCAATAAGCCCCGTGACGGGGCTTTTGTGTTTTTCGCGTCTGGAGACCCCGTAGATGCCCATTCGTAAGCAATACACCGTGCTGTTGCCATTCCCTGCCGGCGGCGGCCACTGGTCGAGCATCGGCCAGAAGCTCGAACTGCTGGATGTCGAGGCTAATGCCTTGCGCAGTGCTGGTCGCCTTGAGCTGACCAGCGTCCTGGAGGCGCACAAACAGGCTGTCGACACGCAAGCCATCCCAACCCAACCGGCCAAAAAGGCCACAACCAAAAAGGCTGAATAACCATGGCTGAGGTTTTGAACTTCGAGCACAACGGCATTACCGTCAATGCCACTGAATCTCCCGAGGCCATGGGTGGCCTGGGTGACAACGTCATCGGGCTGGTCGGCACCGCGCCGAATGCCAACTTGCTGATTCCGAAAAATACCCCGTTCCGCATCAACAGCTTCACCACCCAGGCCCAGTTGGACCCGACCGGTGCCGAGGCGGGCACGCTGTTCCAGGCGGTCTACCAGATCCTCAAAGTGGTCAAGGTGCCGGTGTACGTGGTCATCGTCGAAGAGGGCGCGACACCAGCCGATACACAGAACAACGTCATTGGCGGCATCGAAGCGCAGACCGGTCGCAAGCTGGGCCTGGCGGCGTTGAGTGGCGTTGCCGAAGACCTGACCATCATCGGCGCGCCGGGCTTCACCGGCACCAAGGCCGTAGCCAGCGAGTTCGCCTCGTTCGGCAAGCGCATCAAGGCGCGTGTGGTGCTCGATGGCAAGGACGCCTCGGTCGCTGATCAAGTGACTTACAGCCAGGAGCTGGGCGGCGCCGACCTGGGTTTCGACCGTTGCCTGGTGGTGCACAACATGCCGGCGGTGTACTCCAAGGCGGCGAAGAAAAACGTCTTCCTGGCCCCGTCGAGCCTGGCCATCGCCGCGCTGGCCAAGGTCAAGCAATGGGAGAGCCCGGGTAACCAGGTGACCTTCGCCGAAGACGTCTCGCGCACCGTCGAATACAACATCCTCGACACCTCCACCGAAGGCGATCTGCTCAACCGCTACGGCGTCAGCTACTACGCCCGGACCATCCTCGGCGGCTTCTCGCTGCTGGGTAACCGCTCCATCACCGGCAAGTTCATCAGCTACGTCGGCCTGGAAGATGCCATCAGCCGCAAGCTGGTGAAAGCCGGCCAGAAGGCCATGGCCAAGAACCTGACCAAGTCGTTCATGGACCAGGAGGTCAAGCGCATCAACGACTGGCTGCAAACCCTGGTCGCCGACGAAACCATCCCCGGCGGCAGCGTGTACCTGCACCCGGAATTGAACAGCGTCGAGAAGTACAAGAACGGCACCTGGTACGTGGTCATCGACTACGGCCGCTACGCGCCGAACGAACACATGATTTATCAACTCAATGCCCGCGATGAAATCATCGAGCAGTTCCTGGAGGACGTTCTCTAATGTTTACCAACCGCGTAAGACAGGCCATCGCGGCCACCCTGCAAGGCTTGCCGTTGTCGGCGACCGTGGAAGAGTTCAGCCCGCCGAAGATCGAATTCGACATGGAAGATATGCGTGGCGGCCGTTTCATTGGCGAGGAAATGGTCAAGAGCGGCAAGGTGCTGACGGCCAAGTTGACGCTGCAAGGTCTCGGCCCGGAAATCATGCTGGCGCTGGGCGTGAGCGTGGGCGACGACATTCTGCTGAACGTTCGTGAAGCCGGTCAGGATCAGGACGGCAACACTTGGTTCACTTACCACACGGTCGGCGGCAAGTTGAAATCCCTCGAGGAGACGCCGCTGAAAATGAGCGAGAAGCCCAAGACCAACCTTGAGCTGTCCTGCCGCACCTACAACCGTCTGGAAAACGGCGTCCCGGTGATCGACATCGACGTGCGCACCCAGAAGTTCGTGCTCAACGGCGTCGACATTCTCGGCGATGCGCGCCGTGCGGTGCTGTTGCCTTAAACACCCGCCAGCCGGCTGAACAAAACCCCTGTGGGAGCGAGCCTGCTCGCGATAGCGGTGTATCAGACATCTCGATGCTGAATGTACCTCCGTCATCGCGAGCAGGCTCGCTCCCACAGGTTGTCCCCTGATTCACCAAGGAATTGATTTCATGTCCTGGATGCCTCCTATCCATGAGCTGTTGTCGCCGATCACCGCTGATGACGAGTCGCAGATCGAGCAGCTCCAACTCAAACCCTTGTTCTACGCCGCGCAGAAAGACGCCCTGGCCCGTGCCGGCGATGACGAAGACGATCAGTTTTTCGAGCTGGCCAAATTGGCCACCGGCCTGTCGGTCAAGGAGCTGGATCAGCTCAAGCGCCCGGACTACGTCAGCATTGCCCAGTACGTGCACGACATGTCCACGCGCCCGGCGTCGTATTTTCTGGATGATCCGCAGACCGACCCCGACCAGGTGCAACTGCTGCAACCGCTGAACGTGGCGGGCCGCAGCCTGACGTCGCTGACGTTGGAAATGCCGGTGCTGCGTGCCACCAAGGCGATGAAGAAACTGAAGACGGCCAAGGAACGCGCCGAGTTCATCACCGCCCATTGCACCGGCCTGATGATTCCCGACCTGGACCTGCTGAGCGTGCCCGACTGGACGCAACTTCAGGTGCGCATCGACGATTTTTTAAACAAACCGGCGGACTACTTTCGGAGCGCGACATCGAAGTGATTCTCGATGTGGTGCCGCTCATTTACTCGGTAAGTGAGGCGGAAATCCTGGAGTGGGACGCCGGCAAGGCCTTGCGCCGTTACGACATCGCGATCACTCGCCTTGGCGTGAAACAGGAGTAGAGCGGGATGGCGGACGATAGATATTCGCTCAAATACGCAGCCTTCAATGAGAGTGGGCTGGCGTTCGGTAATACCAGCCTCGCCAGTGGCGTGTCGGCACAGGGCGCGTTTGCCAGGGACCAGCTGTCGAGTCTCGATCTGGCGCTGGAAACGCTCGGGCTCAAGCTCGGGCTGCTGACCACGGCGATCGAGTCGCTGACCGTGAAGCTGTCGGCGCAACGATTGTTCTCCCAAACGATGGGCGTCGGCGCCAAGGGCGAGTCGGCCAATGAGCCAAAGGGCAAGTCGGGTGGCGGTATCGAACCACCCGAGTCGCTCAAACCCGCGATAGCGATGGATTCGGCCATGGCCGATCTGAAGCTGGCCACCCAGTTTACCCCTCGCCAGATCGCAGAGATGGCTGAGCCGACTCAGCAGATCGCCCGCGCACCGCTGGTAGCAGCCGGCGGAACCAAAGCGGTTGACCTGGTGAGAATCGAAAGCCTGGCAGCCAGTGCTGGCATCGGTCGCGATCTGCCCCATGCATCGGACCGACAGTTCGAACTGTTGCGCTTTGCCAGTGATGTTGGTGTCACTGCATCGGCGTTCAGAAAACCGGCCATGGAAGTCGCCGAGATGATGGTCGGCTGGCGCACCTCCATGAAGCTCAGCGGCGCTCAAGCCTTTGACCTGGCGGATGCCATCAACCAGTTGAGCAAGATCCCCGGTGGGGCGAAACCGGGAGACATCGGCGCCGTCTTGCAGCGTGACGGTGCGGCGGCGACGACGGCGGGCCTGGCTCCTGCGCAAGCGGCAGCGTTGACGGCGGCATTGCTCAATACCGGCACGCAACAGGCTGAAGCCGGCGTGGCGCTTGATCACTTCACGACTGCCCTGGGCAAGGGGGATCGGGCCTCTGCCACCGAGCAAGCGGCCTGGAAGCAACTGGGCCTGGAGCCGAACGCGGTGGCGAGCGGCTTGCGTGACAAGGACACGACGTCTGGCACGGTGATGACGGTGCTCGCGGCCTTGAACGCCCAACCTGCTGATAAACGCTTGACCCTTGCTTCTTCGCTGTTTGGCAGTGGGGATGAATCGGTGCTGCGCATGGCGCAGAAACTGGCCGATGTGAATGAAGCCTTCGGACAAGTGAAAGACCCGGCCCAATACGCCACGTCGCAGTTGGGTGATAAGGGGTCGGTAAGGCAGGACGCGTTGGCGCTGTCGAATACCCAGCAAGGCCAGTGGAATGTCTTGGGTGCACGTGCTGAGCGTCTGTCGGTGACCACGGGCAATGCCCTGGCGCCCGTGGCGGATAGCTCGCTTCAGGCGTTGGGTTCGCTGGCCGATGGCATGAGTGAATTGGCTGAGTCCTCACCTAAAGCCACCGCGGCAATTGTGCTTGTCGCCGCAGCGATCAAACCGCTGGTGAGTGCGTTGCTCAAGGCGGTTACGGATGAGCTGAGTAACCAAGCGGCCAAGCGCGTATTGGGGGCTGCGAGCGTTGGAGCTGGGGTGAGTGCCAGCGGTTCCCTGGTCGGCGTGGGTGCTTCGATACGCACGGTTACCCGCTTTATACCCGGGGCGTTCGCGCTGAGTGCCGCCCCCGAGGTGGTCGAAGGCGCGATGAGCGGCGACGCTCGAATGATCGGTGCTGGCCTCGGAACCGCTGGCGGCGGCTGGGCAGGGGCGTCGGCTGGCGCTACCGCCGGAGCCACTGTCGGTACTTTTTTCGGCCCGCTCGGCACCGCCATTGGCGGAGCACTTGGCGCGGTCGTTGGCGGACTGGCCGGTAGCTGGATCGGTGGAGAGTCGGGCTCCTGGCTGGGTGACCAACTCGCCACGCCCGCCGACAAGCTCCCCCCTCCGGATCAGGCCGCCAAGGCGCTGACCAATGCCCAGGCCACCACGGCACAGAACACCATGACCGCGAACATCTACATCAACGGCCAGGACCAGGCCAGCGCCAGTCAATTGGCCAACCTGGTGGTGCAGCAGCTCTCGGGCCAATTCGGCTTAACGACCATGCCCAACACACTCGCCATGCGCAGTGACGCGGCCCTGACCGATGGAGGTACGTGATGCGCCAACAAATGGCATTGGGCAGTTTCATTTTTGGCCTGTCGAGAAACTTCGCGTACCACAGTCTGGTACGCACCTCGGACGGCGGCTGGAAGAGCATCGACATCCTCACCAGCAAACCCAAGTCCAGTCAGGTCGGCCAAGGCCTGCAAGGGCTGACGATCACCGGCAAGTCGATGTACGCGATTGCCATGGACCGTCTCGATGAATTGCGGGCATTGCAGGCGCAGCGCGTCCCAGTGCCGTTGGTTGATGGCATTGGTCGCAACTGGGGCCTGTGGCAAATCAACAAGGTCACGGAAACCCAGACCGAGATCATTGATGACGGCACCGCGATGGTGGTCGGCTGGGTCATTGAATTAGTGGAGTTCGCCAATGCGTAGGGTTCGAAGCATCGCCGGTGATTCGGTGAATCTGTTGCTGTACCGCGAGTTGGAGCGTTGCGACGATTCCACCGAAGAGGCGCTCTGGCTGCTCAATCCGACGCTGGCCGAATGGGGCCCGGTCTTGCCGGCCGGGGTGTGGGTGATCCTGCCGGAAGTGGATCTCAAGCCTGTCGCACCGACACCGGTTTCGGCCTGGGATTAAGGAGGCAACATGTCATTGGGTTTCACGCCGGCGGTGGAAATTTATGGTGCAAACGCGGCACTGCTCAACGAACGCTTGCTCAAGTGGTCGCACGTCGACGCGGCGGGGATCGAGTCCGATCAACTGACGCTGACGATCAGTCTGGACGGGCTTGAAGGGTTGCCCAGCCTGGGCGGAAAAATCGGCCTACGGATCGGTTACCTGGAGTCGGGGCTGGTGGATAAAGGCGAGTTCGTTATTACCCGACGTACACCGATTCTGTTTCCCCTGCAACTGGTCCTGGTGGCCATGGCCGCGCCGTTCAGCGCGGCGGACCAGAGCGGGTTCAAGCAACGCCGATCCGTCAGCCATGGCCCGACGACCCTGGGGGCGTTGTTTCGGCAATTGACCAGCAGGCACGGCTTTTCTCCTCGTGTCGCGCCGGATCTGTCGCTGATAAAAATCGAGCACGTCGACCAGTCCAACGAAACCGACATGGGGTTCCTGACGCGCCTGGCCCACCGTTATGACGCCGTCGCCAAGCCAATCAACGAGTTGTATGTGCTGGCTCGGCGCGGTCAGGCGAAGTCGTTGTCGGGCAAGGTCTTGCCGGAGATAAAGTTGTCGGTGACCACCAACAATCGCCCGGGGGATAACGCCTTTATCTCGGCCAAGCTGGAAGAAACCGCCCGGGCGAAATACCAGGGCTGCAAGACCAGTTGGTGGGACGCGGCGGCCGGCAAAGTGCGTGTCGAAGAGAGCGGCCTCGCGCCGTTCAAGACCCTGCGCCAACGTTTCCAGAGCGCAGACGATGCCCGCGCCGCTGGCGAAGGCGAGGTGCGGCGGATGATGCGCGAGGCCCTCAAGGTGACGATCGAATGCCCTGGCAATCCGGGATTATCTGCTGAAGGCATCGTGCTGTTGGACCCTACCTGGCCGGATTTCATGCGCGGTCGCTGGTCGATTGACAAGGTCACTGCCAGCGGTGACCGGGAAAAAAGCTATCGCTGCAGCATTGAAGCGACCTGCCTGGATGCCAGGGCCTGACGCCACCAGCCCTTGTGGTAGCGAGCTTGAACTGTGTGGCGCATGCTCGCTGCGCACGCCTAGATTCCTTGTGAGGATCTTAGCCATTTTTCACCCCAAGCATTTCGCAACTTTTTCGATAGTGGATTGCGATTTTTCACATGGAGAAGAACATGCAACAAGACGCCGGTAATCCAATAGAACAAGAGAGTTCCACCGACTCAAGCGATCTTTCCTGCCCTTCCTCCGTCGTCATAAATGGTGAACTTTCTCATGCCATCACCCCATCCGATTACGGCGCCACGGGAGATGGCGTAACCGATGATACTGCGGCACTTATCAGCTGGGCTGCAAGTGGTACGGCTGTACGCAAGTACATTCCAGCCGGTGTCTACAAGTGTTCCCAAGAGTTGATTTTCAATCCGGGTGATTACGTCTACGGAGACGGCGAATTATCAGTTATTGACTTCACTGGAGGAATTGGCGGCGCACTGCGTTGTGTATCTGTGAGCGGATCCTTGGTTCCACTGCCTGCCCTCGCATCTTCTGTCCCCCTCAGCACTAACACGTTGTCCTTTGTCTCGGCGCCCTCTCTGGTGAGTGGTGAAGTTGTACTTATCTGGAATCCAACCGATTCATCCTGGTCCACTTGGAGGCCCGAGTATCACGCGGGTGAATGGGCCCGTGTGGCCACTGTTTCTGGCAACCAGGCAACTCTCTGGGGGCTGACGTATGACACGTACATTGCGGCATCCGTACAGCTTTATAAGCTGGTGGGCACTCAGTCCACATTTCGGGATTTTCAGATCAAGCAGCCGGCCACCAACAATGCTGGATTGGTGATAGACCTTATTGATTCTCCGGTTGTCTTCAATGTGCTCGCCAGCGGTGGGTTGTATGCCGGTATTGATGTTCGTCGGTGTTTTGACTTGAACATGGATACCCGGGCCAGGCAAGCGAGTGCCCCGAGCGGAAATAACTATGGCCTGGCGGTGGGTAACTGCCAGGGCGGATCGATAAGAGGGGTCTACTATGGAACCCGCCACTCCATTTCTCTTGGTGGTAGCCCCAGCGTTGGATCGGTATCCTGCCGAGATATCGACATCTATGCCAATTACAAGGCGCTTGACGCCAATATCAATGCGATTGACCTTCATGGGAACACCGAGGATATCCGGTTCCATGGCGTTTCGGGAGCGAACGGTCTGGTAGTCGCAGGCAAGAACCACAAATGGATCGGTTGCAAAGCAAGAGGTAGGACTAACGCAGGGATTGCCGTTTACATGGGCGAAGTGGTATCGGGGATGTTTGAATTTATCGGGCTTTCTGTTGAAACGTCTGTAGATCCAAATCCCAGTGGGAATGGAATATTGAGTTTTCAGAACTTCAATGCAAACGTGACGGGGGAGTGCCACTTCATTTTCACAGGCACCTCTATAAAGTGTCCGTCGACCACGGTTTTTCCGATACTTTTCGCGCTCAATGGTACGTCCGCGAGCGTAAATATCTCATTCAAGGGAGGACTAACATTTACTGCCGCTGTAGCGCTCACCCAAGTCCTTCGATTGCGCCAATTCGGGACGACTGGTAGGTTCGGCTCCGTGTGTATGCCAGAAGTGAGCGGGTTGCCTTCGACCGGTTGTGCATACGCTGTTGAGGTTGGATCTCCGATTGTGTCGGGTTATGAGTTGCCGCGTCAGGACGGTACCGTCAACGTCCCAGTCACCACGTCAACGAGTCTGTCGACATCGGCAGTCTCGTTCCGTCATGCATACCCCCGTGTACCGTCTGTCCGGTGCAGTACGGTAAGCCCGACCGTGGGAGGGAAACGAGTTGTTACAGGGCATCAGGCAGACGCTACCGCAGGGTTTGTTGCCATTGTCGCAACGACAGATGCAGCGCCTTTTACAGCCTCGGCGACCGCTGGCGTCGATTGGTCTGTAGTGTTGAATATTTGATTTTTTTTACTGACCTATCAACAGGCTCCGCTTAAATTCAAGTATTGAAATTTGCCTCCGCGCAATGCCCTACCCGTCATTCTCAACTATCAAAACCTTTGTGTAATCGCGTTGTAATTCCATCGCGTTAAGGAGAACGCCATGCCAATCACGCAGGCACAACTGCTGCATATCCTCCCGAACGCCGGCGCAAACGCCGGCGTTTTTGCACCTGTACTAAATGTAGCCATGGGTCGTTATCAGATCATCGGCCCGAAGCGTGTTGCCGCGTTCATTGCCCAGGTGGGGCATGAGTCCGGCCAACTGCGTTACGTGCGAGAACTGGGCAACAATGCCTATCTGTCGAAATATGATACCGGCCTATTGGCCTTGCGCCTGGGTAACACGCCCCAGGCTGACGGTGACGGCCAGAAGTATCGCGGTCGAGGACTGATCCAGATTACTGGCCGCGACAATTACCTTCGTTGCAGCCAAGGGGTGTTTGGCGACGCACGTCTGCTGGTATTGCCGGAGTTGCTGGAACAACCGCAATGGGCCGCGGAGTCCGCTGCATGGTTCTGGCAGCAGGGTGGCTTGAACGAACTGGCTGACCGCGATCAGTTCAACACTATCACCCGCCGTATCAACGGCGGCTTGAACGGATTGGAGGATCGTCTGCAACTCTGGGCACGGGCGAGGGCGGTGTTATGCCAACCTTCGACTTGATGCCTTTTTCGTCCCGCACTCTGGGCATTGTTGTGCTACTCGCGCTGCTGGCCGGCGGTTCAGGGATGCTTGCGTGGCGGTTCCAGGACTGGCGCTACGGTCATCAACTGGCCCGACTCGCACAGGCCCAGGCCGAAACCCTGAATCAAATCACCCAGGCGACCGCGGTGCAGCAAAAGGCCGAGCAGGACAAACGCCTCGCCCTTGAGCAACAACTCTCCACCAGCGAACAAACCCATTACCGAGCCCTGAGCGATGCCCAACGTGACCAGGATCGCCTGCGCGATCGCCTTGCTACTGCCGATGTCCGGCTGTCAGTCCTCCTCGACGCCGATGATGTTGCCGCCGGCTGTGCAGTGCCTGCCACCACCCGCCCCGGCGGCGTGGATCATGGCGCCCCACGCGCCCGACTTGACCCGGCGCATGCTCAACGAATTATCGCCATCACCGACGCCGGTGATCGCGGATTGATTGCCTTGCAGGCCTGTCAGGCCTATATCAGAGCGCTGGGTCGGTAATCCGGCGAGCCTTGCAAGCTTCGGCTGCTCGTGTACGGTAGGCCCCATTGTGTCGAATCAGGAGAGCATCATGGACGACATTACCGAACTGGCCGCCGAACTGGGCAGGCGCCTGCAATTGCTCAATGCCCATGTGACCACGGCCGAATCCTGTACGGGCGGGGGGATTGCCGAGGCGATTACCCGGATTCCCGGGAGTTCGGCCTGGTTCGAGGCCGGTTACGTCACTTATTCCAATCGCCAGAAGAGCCAGCAACTGGAGGTGCCGGCCGAGTTGTTCGAGAAGGTCGGGGCGGTCAGCCGCGAGGTGGTCGAGGCTATGGTGCGGGGCGCCCAGCACAAGAGCCTGGCGCGTTTTGCTGTGGCGGTCAGTGGAGTCGCGGGACCGGACGGTGGTTCGCCGAACAAACCGGTGGGCACCGTTTGGCTGGCCTGGGGCGTTGGCGAGAAGGTCGTCAGCGAGCAGCAATTCTTTCCTGGCAACCGCGACGAGGTTCGCCGACAAACGGTGAAGGCCGCGCTAGAGGGGCTGCTGCAACATGCCGCTGTAGAAATCTCAAATCAGGGGTAGGCGATCTTCGAACGCTGTGGAATAATACTGGCTACTTATACAGGTGTTGGCCGTCAGGCCTTATTGATTACGTGAGGACTTTAATGGACGACAACAAGAAGAAAGCCTTGGCTGCGGCCTTGGGTCAGATCGAACGTCAATTCGGCAAGGGTGCCGTAATGCGTATGGGCGATCAGGACCGTCAGGCTATTCCTTCCATCTCCACTGGCTCCCTGGGTCTGGACATCGCACTGGGCATCGGCGGTCTGCCAAAAGGCCGTATCGTTGAGATCTACGGTCCTGAGTCGTCCGGTAAAACCACACTGACCTTGTCCGTGATCGCCCAGGCCCAAAAAGCCGGCGCGACCTGCGCCTTCGTCGACGCCGAACACGCCCTGGACCCTGAATACGCAGGCAAACTGGGGGTCAACGTCGATGACCTGCTGGTTTCCCAGCCGGACACCGGCGAGCAGGCCCTGGAAATCACCGACATGCTGGTGCGTTCCAACGCGGTTGACGTGATCATCGTCGACTCCGTGGCGGCGCTGGTACCTAAAGCTGAAATCGAAGGTGAAATGGGCGACATGCACGTGGGCCTCCAGGCTCGCCTGATGTCCCAGGCCCTGCGCAAGATCACCGGTAACATCAAGAATGCCAACTGCCTGGTGATCTTCATCAACCAGATCCGTATGAAGATCGGCGTGATGTTCGGCAGCCCGGAAACCACCACTGGTGGTAACGCGCTGAAGTTCTACGCCTCGGTCCGCCTGGACATCCGCCGTACTGGCGCGGTGAAAGAAGGTGATGAGGTTGTCGGCAGCGAAACCCGCGTCAAGGTCGTGAAGAACAAGGTGGCTTCGCCGTTCCGTCAGGCCGAGTTCCAGATTCTTTATGGCAAGGGCATCTACCTCAATGGCGAGATGATCGACCTGGGTGTGTTGCACGGTTTCGTCGAAAAATCCGGCGCATGGTATGCCTACAACGGCACCAAGATCGGTCAGGGCAAGGCCAACTCGGCCAAGTTCCTGGCAGATAATCCGGAAGTTGCCGCGGCTCTCGAGAAGCAACTGCGTGACAAGCTGCTGAGCCCAGTGGCAGACGTCAAGTCAGTCGCCAACCGCGAGACCGCTGACGACCTGGCTGACGCTGACATCTGATCGATCCAATGACCGCCGTACTCGATACCCTCGTCGCGGTGCGGCGAACCGCGATGGACCTGCTCGCCAGACGCGAGCACGGTCGAGTCGAGCTGACGCGTAAACTTCGTCAGCGTGGCGCGCCTGATGAGTTGATCGACACGGCCCTTGATCGTTTGACTGAAGAGGGCCTGCTGTCGGAGTCCCGTTACCTGGAAAGCTTCGTCTCTTATCGCGCCCGCTCCGGCTATGGGCCTTTGCGCATTCGTGAGGAGCTGGGCCAGCGTGGTTTGCAGCGCCCGGATATCGAACTCGCCTTGCGCGAAAGCGGTATCGATTGGCAGGAGCAACTGAGGGACACCTGGCGGCGCAAGTTCTCAGGGCATTTGCCTATCGATGCACGAGAACGCGCGAAGCAAGGGCGTTTCCTGGCGTACCGAGGCTACTCCATTGAAATGATCAACCGCTTGTTCAGCGGTCGCGGTATGGACGATTAAATAAAACGGCCCGCTATTTCGATAGCGGGCCGTTTTTTATGGGCTCAGGTTACCTTGATCGGCTCCCACGTGAGGGGATGGGGCTTTTGGGCGGGTTGGGCCCAGTTTTCCGGCAAATTGATGAAGTCCACCAGTTCCCTCAAGCGGCCGTGATCGCGGGCATTGAAAGTAAACGCCAGTCGCGTCAGATGACTGAAGCGGGGCTCGTCGTGCTCTTCACCGCTGTACTCATGTTGATGGAAGCAGTCGTTCAGGCACAGGTCGGCAAAATCCGCCTGCATCTGCTGCAATGCCTGTTCGCTTAGCTTGTGATTCATGCGGATCACGAACTGATGCTTGAGCCAGCGACTGGAGTGGAAGTTGCGGTAGAACTGGTTGATCTCTTCCACGGCGTCTTCAGCGTTGTACACCAGGCGCATCAGTTTCATGTCTGTGGGCAGGATGTAGCGGTTTTGCTCCAATTGCTCACGGATAAAATCCAGGGCACCTTGCCAGAACTTGCCCCCTGGGACATCCAGCAGCACCACCGGTACCAGCGGACTCTTGCCTGTCTGTACCAGCGTCAGGACTTCCAGAGCCTCATCTAGCGTGCCGAAACCGCCGGGGCAGAGCACCAGTGCATCGGCCTCTTTGACGAAAAACAGTTTGCGGGTGAAGAAGAAGTGGAACGGCAGCAGGTTCGGCGTGCCTTCAACGGTCGGGTTTGCGTGTTGTTCGAAAGGCAGGGTGATATTGAATCCCAGGCTATGGTCACGCCCCGCGCCTTCGTGGGCAGCTGCCATGATGCCACCGCCTGCACCGGTGATGACCATCATGTCCGAGCGGGCCAGCGCAGCCCCCAGCTCTCGGGCCAGGCCATACAAAGGATGTTCGATGGGTGTTCGGGCCGAGCCGAAGACGGTGACCTTGCGCCGGCCCTTGAACTGTTCGAGCGTACGGAAGGCGTGCTCCAGTTCCCGCAGGGCCTGTAGCGTGATCTTGGCATTCCAGCGGTTGTGATCTTCCTGGGCCATGCGCAGCACGGTCAGGATCATGTCTCGGTAAATGGGGAGGTTGGGACTGTTGGGGGATACCAGGTTGAGTTGCTCTTCGACCTTGCGGGTGAGGTCGTGGCCGTGGTTCTCAAAATGACGACTGAGCAGGTCATTCGGTTTGTAAGGCATTCAACTTCTCCTTCTTAACAGAACCCTGGCCCGAACGAGAGATTCGTCAGGGCCACGACACCCCGTGTGTCGTTGTCGGCCCAGGCCCGTGCCTGGACGTTCGACCTGGCTCGACGCGGTCTGCAACAAAGCGATCAAGCCATCCAACAGGTTCCGTTTTTCCCTTGGATGAAAACAATCACACGGCAAGGTACTGGCAGGGCAGCCTCGTTCTGCCCGATGACAAAAGATACTTCTGAATCTAGCTGATCTTCGTAGCCCTGATCATGGCGCTCAAAAGTGACCGTTGGCAACCGCTGAAATACCCCACCGCTCGTCAGATTAGCGACTGGCTACGTGCCGCTCTGATTTACTGATAACAAGCGTGCCAATGCAATTCGGCGCTCAGGGCTGGGCGTCAGGCGATGGACTGAAGCGGATAGGGCATGGAGGCGGGAGAGATGGCCAGGGTGACTCTGGAACTCGACAGGCAGTTATACCTGACGTTGTTGGAAGCGGCTAAGGCCAATCAGGTAAGTCTTGAAGAGGAATGCTGCCGACGGCTGGAAGGCCGGACCTGGCGCTCGCGTTATCTGCAAGCGCTGGTAGCCGAACTGCGCGCCGACGATGAGCAGCGGCGCGCACGCTTGGGTTGATTACTTCTTGGTCTTGGCCGGTTTCGGGCAGTCCGATTCCTGGAAGCGCTCGGTCGCGACCGGGCGGTTGGTCTTAACTTCGGTGAATTCGTAGCGCATGGTCGCGCCCTTGGCCATCAACTTGCGAAAGCCCGGATTGGTGCACACCGTGGAGCCCAACTGGAAATACACGGCCTTGGGGTCAGCACGCATTTTCTGCGCATGGCTGCTTTGCACGCTCAGGTGATTGATCAACTCGGTGCCTTCGACGGTATAGCCCTGGTCTAGGATGTCTTCGTTGATCGCCCGTGGCGTACCGACGCTACTTTCCCTGGCGACGTTCTGCAGCATCTTGTTCAGTTCGAGTTCTTTCAGCGAGGCAGCCTGAGCGCTGAGGGACGTTGCCAGCAAAACGGCAACGGTAGGGACGATAAGGCGCAGCATGAAACTCTCCTGGTTCAGTGACTGGTGGTTCGACCGATCACATGACTGTGCGTTCAGTGGCCGGGAATTATAGGGGAGCCCGGGTGGACGGTACAGGCTCGTGCGCTCTGGTAGACTGCCGGCCTTTATTGCCCTGCCGAGTGTCGTTCGTGTCGAGTTTTCCTGTCTGTCGGCGTCACCCACGATGAATCATGCCCCTAACGCCGTAGCCCGCCTGCGCGACCAGCGCATCGACGAAGGAATCAAGCCGATCCAGGCCCGTGGTTGGCGCGCCCCCCGTTGCAGCGCTTGCCGAGTGATCGAGAGCCATTGCCTGTGCGCCTGGCGTCCTAGCGTCGAGACCCGCTCCGGGGTCTGCCTGATCATGACCAACAAGGAAGTGTTCAAGCCGAGCAACACCGGTTGGCTGATTGCCGATGTGGTGCGCGACAATCATGCATTCATCTGGTCGCGCACCGACGTTGATGAACAACTGCTGGCATTGCTGAACGATCCGCAATGGCAACCGTACCTGGTGTTTCCTGGCGAATACGTCGAGCCATCGCGGGTTACCCACACGGTTGACCTAGATCATGGCAAGCGCCCGTTGTTCATTCTGCTGGACGCGACCTGGACGGAGGCGCGGAAGATTTTCCGTAAAAGCCCGTATTTCGACCGGCTGCCGATCCTGAGCCTGCTACCCGACAGACTGTCGCGCTACCGCTTGCGCCGTTCGACCCGTAGCGAGCACCTATGCACCGCCGAAGTGGCGGCGTTGTGTCTGGAACTGGCGGGGGACACCGACGCCGCGTCGGCCCTGGACGCCTATTTCGATGTGTTCAGCCAGCATTACCTGGGGGCCAAGGGGCAGCAGGAGGTGAACGTGTCGACCCCGGCGCACGCGCAGTTGCAAGCCTTTATCGGTACACCGCAGGCGGTATTGGCCCAATAGTGGCCCATACTGGACACAGGGGCGGCCGTGCTGCTTGACCACCCCGGCTTCGCTGGGCATGCTTGGCGCCGACCCGGGTGCAGCCGATGTTTGAAACGCCATGTTTGGCGTTGAACGTGCCCCTGTGGATGCCGCTGCATGGCGGTGTCTTGAGTTGTCTTGGCGAGGCGCGAATGCATCGGGCCTGCCATTAAAAACAGGATCATTGGAAAAATGGCCACATACGAAATCCTGATTGCCGATGACCACCCGCTCTTTCGCAGCGCGTTGCATCAGGCAGTGACCCTGGGCCTTGGCCCGGCTGTCCGGTTGACGGAGGTGGCCAGTATCGCGGAACTGGAGGTCCAACTGACGGCGAAGGCCGATTGGGACCTGGTGCTGCTGGATCTGAACATGCCCGGTGCCTATGGGTTTTCCGGGCTGGTGCTGTTGCGCGGCCAATACCCGCAGATCCCCGTGGTCATGGTCTCGGCCCAGGAAGAAGCCTCGGTGATGGTCAAGGCCCGGGAGTTCGGTGCCAGTGGCTTCATACCCAAGTCCAGTTCCCTGGAGATGATCCAGAAGGCTGTGAAAGCGGTCCTGGACGGCGATGTCTGCTGGCCGCCCCAGGCGTTCGAAGCAGTGAGCGTGTCCGAGGAAGCCAAGGCCGCCAGCGAGGGGCTGGCCAGCCTCACGCCGCAGCAGTTTCGGGTGTTGACCATGGTCTGCGAAGGCCTGCTGAACAAGCAGATTGCCTATGAGCTGAACGTGTCGGAGGCCACCATCAAGGCCCACGTCACGGCGATCTTTCGTAAGCTGAACGTGCGCACCCGGACCCAGGCAGCCTTGCTGTTGCAACAACTTGAGTCAATTTCACCGCAGGCTTAGTGTTCTGATTCACGCTTTTTTGACCGGGTTTGAATTAGCTTCTCCACTCCTTTTCGATCAGTTGCCCACTCTATGTCACCTTTTAAAGGCCAGACCGGCCTGAAACGCATCCTCAACGCCTCCGGCTATTCCTTGGACGGACTGCGTGCGGCTTTTGTCGGCGAAGCGGCTTTCCGTCAGCTGGTGCTGCTCAACGTCGTGCTGATTCCGTTGTCATTCTTCCTGAACGTCAGTCGTGTCGAGCAGGCGCTGCTGATAGCCGTGTGTCTGCTGGCATTGATCGTGGAGCTGCTCAACTCGGCGGTGGAGGCGGCCATCGACCGCATCTCCCTGGAACTGCACCCATTGTCGAAAAACGCCAAGGACATGGGCAGCGCCGCCCAGTTCGTCGCCCTGACAATGATCGCGTTGGTCTGGGGCGTGGTGCTGTTGTAGCGGCTCACGCAATGGCCGGTAGCACGATTTCGTCGCTGCGTTGGGCTCCGGCGGTGAACGCTCGGCACAGTTCGAGGAATTCACGCATGGCCGAGGTCTGGTACTTCTGTTTATGCCAGATGAAATAAAACTGCCGCGCCAGGTCCATGTCCGGGGTTTCCACCGCGACGAGGCTGCCGCGGCGGAAGGCGTCGCGCAGGGCCAGGCGTGAAATGCAGCCAATGCCCAGGCCGGACTCCACGGCGCGCTTGATCGCTTCGGTGTGTTCCAGTTCCAGGCGGATGTTCAGCGCACTGCGGTGGTGGCGCATGGCTTGGTCGAAGGTCAGGCGGGTGCCGGAACCCTGTTCCCGCAGGATCCAGGCCTCATGGGTCAGTTCCTCCATGGTCGCCTGGCCGCGCTTGGCCAGCGGGTGTTGGGGGGCGCAGAACACCACCAGTTCGTCCTCGACCCAGCTCTGCACCTCGATGTCCGGATGGCTGCAGTCACCTTCGATTAGACCCAGATCAATTTCATAGTGGGCAACCTGGTGCACGATATTGGCAGTGTTCTGCACGTGCAGCTTCACCTGGCTTTCCGGATGGCGCTGCATGAAGCCGCCGATCAGCAGGGTCGCCAGGTAATTGCCGATGGTCAGCGTGGCGCCGACCGCCAATGAGCCGAAACCGGACTTGCCATTGAGCAGGTCTTCGATCTCCTTGGCCTGGTCCAGCAGCGCCACGGCCTGGGGCAGCAGCTGTTTGCCCAGGGCATTGAGGCTCAGGCGTTTGCCGGCGCGGTCGAACAACTGGCAGCTGGATTGGCGCTCCAGTTCAGTGATGGAGGTGCTGGCGGCCGACTGCGATAGATTGAGCAGGCCCGCAGCACGGGACACACTCTCTTGCTGAGCGACGGCGACGAAGACTTGAAGTTGACGAAGAGTAAATCGCATATCGATATAACCGATAACCCTTATCTTAATAATCCATTTAACAGATATTGTCGCCGCCATTAGAATGCGATGCAATTGCGCAAATTAACGACGCAGGCATCATTCCCCAGGAGTCACCGTACATGAGCAACATGAACCACGAGCGTGTCCTCAGTGTTCATCACTGGAACGACACTCTGTTCAGCTTCAAGTGCACCCGCGATCCGGGCCTGCGCTTCGAGAACGGCCAGTTCGTGATGATCGGCCTGCAACAGCCCAACGGCCGCCCGCTCATGCGCGCTTACTCGATTGCCAGCCCGAACTGGGAAGAGCATCTCGAGTTCTTCAGCATCAAGGTGCCTGACGGTCCGCTGACCTCCCAGTTGCAGCACTTGAAGGAAGGCGACGAGATCATCATCAGCAAGAAGCCCACTGGCACGCTGGTGCTGGACGATCTCAAGCCTGGCAAGCATTTGTACCTGCTCAGCACCGGCACTGGCCTGGCGCCGTTCATGAGCGTCATCCAGGATCCGGAAACCTACGAGCGTTTCGAAAAGGTGATCCTGTGCCACGGCGTACGTTACGTCAATGAAGTCGCCTATCGCGAATTCATCACCGAGCACTTGCCGCAGAACGAGTTCTTCGGCGAAGCGCTGCGTGAAAAGCTGATCTACTACCCGACCGTGACGCGCGAACCGTTCGAGAACGAAGGTCGCCTGACCGACCTGATGCGCAGTGGCAAGCTGTTCCGCGACATCGGCCTGCCGCCGATCAATCCGCAGGACGACCGCGCCATGTTGTGCGGCAGCCCAAGCATGCTCGACGAGACCAGCGAAGTGCTCAACAGCTTCGGCCTGACCGTTTCGCCGCGTATGCGCGAGCCGGGTGACTACCTGATCGAGCGGGCGTTTGTAGAGAAGTAAACCTCGACATCTGCGGTGGCTGAATGATCGCCATCGCGAGCAGGCTCGCTCCCACAATGAATCCTGTGTGAACACAAATCTCGTATCCACTGCAGATCAAATGTGGGAGCGAGACTGCTCGCGATGGTCGTGACTCGGTCCAGACAGCCAAAAAAAGCCCGCGCTACCTGAAGAAGGCAGCGCGGGCTTTTTCGTTTCTGGCGGTTACGATTTCGCCGGAATCACTTCCAGCACCCGGATCACCCCCGGCTGTGGGTAATGCCAGCGAACGTCCAGGTCCCAGAACTGCGCGCCGTACTCCCGCTCGGCTGTAGGAATCTGGTACGCCGGGCGTGGGTCTTGGGCCAGGCACTGTTCAATCAGCGCCACCAAGGGCTCTTCCAGGCGCGTGGCGTGATCTTGGGCCTGCAGCAGGGCGGTGTCCGCCCATTGCACGGGGATCAGCTCAGGCGCGGCGCTGGCAATGTCGTTGGACGCCGAATCGATGATGTCGGCGTAGGGCACGTAGGGCTTGATGTCCAGCACTGGCGTGCCGTCCAGCAAATCGATACCCGAGATCCACAGGCGCCCGGCTTCGACCCGTTCCAGCTTCACCACCGACTGGCCGATGCCGTTGGGTCGGTGGGTGGCGCGGGTGGCGAATACGCCCATGGACTTATTGCCGCCCAGGCGCGGTGGACGAACCTTCAACCGTGGCTTGTCTTCCAAGGCCTGATGGAACAGGAACAGCAGCCAGACATGACTGACCTGCTCCAGCCCTTGCACCGCATCTCCCTGGTCGAACGGCGCCACCAGCTCCAGCACACCGCGCGCGGCCGGGGCCAGTTGCGGTTGACGGGGGATGGCGAACTTCTCCTTGAAGCAGGAGCGGACGAAGCCGATGGGGGAGACGGTGTAGGTCATGGGCAGGGATCGGGGCGAGGTTGAAAGAGCATCATAACGCGCGGCCAAGATTGACACTGTTCGTATGGCGAGAACTTTTTTGTGGCGAGGGGATTTATCCCCGTTGGGCTGCGCAGCAGTCCTAAAAGAAGTGAACTCAATCTTCCTGTTACACCGAGTTGTCTGGTTTGGGGGCCGCTTCGCAGCCCAGCGGGGATAAATCCCCTCGCCACAACAGCTCTGCAAAAGTCAGCAGATATTCAAGAATCAGCGGCCCTTCAAGGTCAGCCGCGCACGCGCAGCGTCAGGCCCTTGAGGAAGTTGCGCAGCAACTGGTCGCCGCAAGGGCGGTAGTTGGTATGTCCGAATTTGCGGAACAGCGCGCTCAGCTCCGGCTTGGACACCGGGAACTCGGCGGCCTTGAGGATGGCGTGCATGTCGTCTTCCTTCAGTTCGAAGGCCACCCGCAGTTTCTTGAGGATGATGTTATTGGTCACCGGCACTTCGATCGGCTGCGGCGGACGACTTTCGTCCTTGCCACGCTTGAAAATCACCAGACCGTCGAGAAAATGCGCCATGACCTCGTCAGGGCAGAACACGAAGCCTTCTTCCTCGTCTTTCTTGAGGTAGCCCGCCAGGTCCGCCAGGGAGACTTCCAGGCCGCCGAGCTTGATGATCTCGATGACTTTCTTGTCGCTGATGTCGAGCATGTAGCGCACGCTGCGCAGTACGTCGTTGTGAATCATGTGTGCAGTCCTGATCAATCGGCAATGGGCGCCCCGGCTCTGCGGGGCGCCGGAAAATTAGAATTTCTCTTTGGCGGACAGGTAGCGCCACTGGCCCAGCGGCACCTTGCCGATGGACACGCCGCCGATGCGGATGCGGCGGATGGCGACCACCTTGAGGCCGACCGCCTGGCAAAACAGTGCGATCACACCCGGTTGCGGGTTTTTCATGGCGAAGCGCAGGCGGTTCTCGTTCTGCCAGCTGGCCTTGACCGCCGGCAGTTCCTTGCCCTTGTAGCTCAAGCCATGGTTCAGGCGATTGAGGCCATGGGCGACCATCTCGCCTTCGACTTCGACCACGTATTCCTGCTCGATCTTGGCGGCGTCGGCGGTGAGCTTGCGCAGGATCTTCCAGTCCTGGGTGAACACCAGCAGCCCGCTGGCGTTGGCCTGCAGGTCGGCGCTGGCGGTCAGGCGCAGGAAGTGGCCCTTGAGCGGCCGCTTGCCGAAGCGATGTTCTTCGCTCAGGGTCTGCGGTCCAAGGGAGGCCATTGCAGTGTCTACATCGGTGCCTGCCGGGACGTTCAGCAGCAGGGTCACCGGCTCCGGCGCGGTGGCCTTGGCCTCGGGATCGAGTTCGACTTTCTGGGTAGTGACCTTGAACTGCGGTTCATCGATCACTTCGCCATCCACGGTGACCCAGCCGCCCTCGATGAACAGCTCAGCCTCCCGACGGGAGCAGCCGACGAGTTCGATGAGGCGTTTGGAGAGACGAATCGGGTCAGTCATGACAGGGCCGTAACAAAAAGAGGGTGGGCATTGTACCTGCCTGGCGCGGGTTAATCGCGGGTCCATTTGCCTCGTGTGGCTTTTAGCCGCGTCGGGCCTTCAGGTCGGGCTGTTTGTAGCGCATGTGCAGCAGTGGATAAGGCTGGTTCATGCCATCCCGTGCCGAGCGCCCAATCACTTCGAACCCCTGCTTGAGGTAAAAGCCCAGGGCTTGCGGGTTCTGTTCGTTGACGTCCAGTTGATCGGCGTTCAGGTGTTCCATGGCGTAGTGCAGCAGTTGTTTGCCCAGGCCCTGGCCACGGTGTTGCGGGTCGATGAAGAGCATCTCGATCTTGCCGGCGGCAACACCGGCGAAACCGGTGATTCGCTGGCGAGTATCCCGGGTGCAAATGAGCATGACCGCATCGAGGTAACGGGTGAGCACCAGGTTTTTCAGCAGCTCGATATAGCTGTCCGGCAGAAAGTCATGAGTGGCCCGCACCGAAGCCTCCCAGACCTGGGTCAGTTCCTGATAATCGCTGGGTTTGGGGGTGTGGATGACCGAATGCTGGCGCATGCCCGTCAGTTCCTTGTGCTGGATGTCCCGGATTTCTTCATACGATAGCCGTAAAAAAGCCCCGCATCTTGTCGCAAGGCAGGGCTTTTCAATTTTTCGGCTTGTGAAAGCATCTGTGGGAGCCGAGCTTGCTCGCGATGGCGTCGTGTCAGCCAACTTTCATGCTGACTGATACACCGCCATCGCGAGCAAGCTCGGCTCCCACAGGTCATGCAGCAGCCTGTAAAGCGCGGCAGATCAACCGATCTGTTCAGCCCACAAGTCGTATTCGTCGGCGTCGGTCACCTTGCACCAGACCTTGTCACCCGGCTTGAGGTTGCTGCCATTGTCGATGAAGACGTTGCCATCGATTTCCGGGGCGTCGAAGAAGCAGCGGCCCACGGCACCTTGCTCGTCCACTTCATCCACCAGCACTTCGATTTCACGGCCGATGCGCATTTGCAGGCGCGCCGAACTGATGGCTTGCTGGTGCGCCATGAAACGTTCCCAACGGTCCTGCTTGACGTCGTCCGGCACCACGTCCAGGTCCAGGTCGTTAGCCGGTGCGCCTTCGACGGGCGAGTACTGGAAGCAGCCGACGCGGTCGAGCTGGGCTTCGGTCAGCCAGTCCAGGAGGTACTGGAAGTCTTCTTCGGTTTCACCGGGGAAGCCGACGATGAAGGTCGAGCGGATGATCAGGTCGGGGCAGATTTCGCGCCAGTTCTTGATCCGAGCCAGGGTCTTGTCTTCGAACGCCGGGCGCTTCATGGCCTTGAGGACCTTCGGGCTGGCGTGCTGGAACGGGATGTCCAGGTACGGCAGGATCTTGCCGGCGGCCATCAGCGGGATCAGTTCGTCGACATGCGGGTACGGGTAGACGTAATGCAGGCGGACCCAGACGCCGAGGGTGCTAAGGGCTTCGCACAGTTCGGTCATGCGGGTTTTCACCGGCGCGCCGTTCCAGAAGCCGGTGCGGTATTTCACGTCGACACCGTAGGCGCTGGTGTCCTGGGAGATTACCAGCAGCTCCTTGACGCCGGCCTTGACCAGGCGCTGGGCCTCGTCGAGCACATCACCTACCGGGCGGCTCACCAACTTGCCGCGCATCGACGGGATGATGCAGAAGCTGCAGCTGTGATTGCAGCCTTCGGAAATCTTCAGGTAGGCATAGTGGCGCGGGGTCAGCTTGATGCCTTGCGGCGGCACCAGGTCGATCAGCGGGTTGTGGTCCTGGCGCGGTGGCACCACGTCATGGACGGCGTTGACCACTTGCTCGTACTGCTGCGGACCGGTTACGGACAACACGCTCGGGTGCACGTTGCGGATGTTGCCTTCTTCCACGCCCATGCAGCCGGTGACGATGACCTTGCCGTTTTCCTTGATGGCTTCGCCGATCACTTCCAGGGACTCGGCCTTGGCCGAATCGATGAAGCCGCAGGTGTTGACCACCACCACGTCGGCGTCCTGGTAAGTGGACACTACGTCATAGCCTTCCATGCGCAGTTGGGTCAGGATGCGCTCGGAGTCGACCAGAGCCTTCGGGCAACCCAGGGATACGAAGCCAACCTTCGGATTGGCTGGCGCGGTAGTGGTGGACATGTCTAACCTCGGTGTAGGGGGATCGTCTCTTGCC
The DNA here is from genome assembly GCF_018325805.1 of Pseudomonas sp. St290. Lineage (NCBI taxonomy): Bacteria > Pseudomonadati > Pseudomonadota > Gammaproteobacteria > Pseudomonadales > Pseudomonadaceae > Pseudomonas > Pseudomonas sp. St290. The sequence continues at coordinate 1,391,413 of NZ_AP014703.1, forward strand.
GAGACAGGGCGCCTGGCGCGCCTCTGATCAAAAAGTGCGCAATTCTATCCATGGCCGACGCACTTGACCAGCTTTATACCGGGAAATGCGACGAGTGCTGCGCTATGCTTCGCGCCTTTGCGTTCTGACGATTGCTACAGTCAACGAAACGTCTGTAACAATACGTAAAACAGCGCATGCTGCTTCAGCAAAACAAAGTGCTTCGTTCAAGAAGACAGGTCTGGGAATCGGGAGTGTTGGATGGGTCATGCAAGTAGTCAGGCGGCGGGTGCCGAGCATTCGGCAGCGAAGCCGCTGAGCATGCTGGTCGCGGCGGTCGGAGTGGTTTATGGCGATATCGGCACAAGCCCGTTGTACACCCTCAAGGAAGTGTTTTCCGGTGCCTATGGCGTGCCTGTCAATCACGATGGGGTGCTGGGGATTCTCTCGCTGATTTTCTGGTCGCTGATCTGGGTCGTGTCGATCAAGTACATGATGTTCGTCCTGCGCGCCGACAACCAGGGCGAGGGCGGGATCATGGCGCTCACTGCCCTGGCGCGGCGAGCGGCGGCGGGAAAGGCACGACTGCGGACATTCCTGGTGGTCTGCGGCTTGATCGGTGCGGCGCTGTTCTACGGCGACAGCATGATCACCCCGGCGATTTCCGTACTCTCGGCAATTGAAGGCCTTGGCCTGGCGTTCGAAGGCATCGATCACTGGGTGGTGCCGTTGTCGTTGGTGGTGCTGGTGGGGTTGTTCCTGATCCAGCGCCACGGTACCGCACGGATTGGCATCCTGTTTGGCCCGATCATGGTCACCTGGTTCCTGGTGCTCGGCGCTCTTGGCGTTTACGGCATCAGTCAGCAACCGGAAGTGATGCATGCGATCAACCCGGCCTGGGCTGTGCGCTTTTTTGTCGTCCATCCTGGCATGGGTGTGGCGATCCTTGGCGCGGTGGTGCTGGCACTGACCGGCGCCGAAGCCCTGTACGCCGACATGGGCCACTTCGGCCGCAAACCGATCGCCCGGGCTTGGTTCATCTTGGTGTTGCCGGCGCTGGTGCTCAATTATTTCGGCCAGGGGGCGTTGCTGCTGGGTGACCCGGAAGCGGCGCGCAACCCGTTCTATCTGCTGGCGCCAAGCTGGGCACTGATCCCGTTGGTGGGCCTGTCGACCCTGGCCACGGTGATCGCTTCGCAAGCGGTGATTTCCGGCGCGTTCTCCCTGACGCGTCAGGCGATTCAGCTCGGTTATATCCCGCGCATGTACATCCAGCACACCTCCAGCGCCGAGCAGGGCCAGATCTACATCGGTGCGGTGAACTGGTCGCTGATGGTCGGCGTGGTGCTGCTGGTACTGGGTTTCGAGTCTTCCGGCGCGCTGGCCTCGGCCTACGGCGTGGCAGTGACCGGTACCATGCTGATGACCACGATCCTGGTGTCCTCGGTGATCCTGCTGTTGTGGAAATGGCCGCCGTTTCTGGCGGTGCCGCTGTTGTTCGGTTTCCTGCTGGTGGACGGCCTGTACTTCGCTGCCAACGTGCCGAAGATCATCCAGGGCGGCGCTTTCCCGGTCATCGCCGGCATTGCCTTGTTCGTGCTGATGACCACCTGGAAGCGCGGCAAGCAGTTGCTGGTGGATCGCCTGGATGAAGGGGCGCTGCCGCTGCCGATCTTCATTAGCAGCATCCGCGTGCAGCCCCCTCACCGTGTCCAGGGTACCGCCGTGTTCCTGACCGCGCGTTCGGACGCAGTGCCCCACGCGTTGTTGCACAACCTGTTGCACAATCAGGTGCTGCATGAGCAAGTCGTACTGCTGACGGTGGTCTATGAAGATATCCCCCGGGTGCCGCCGCAACGGCGCTTCGAGGTCGACGCCTATGGCGAAGGGTTCTTCCGGGTGATCCTGCACTTCGGCTTTACCGACGAGCCGGACGTCCCGCAGGCGCTCAAGCTTTGCCATCTGGATGACCTGGACTTCAGTCCGATGCGCACGACCTACTTCCTCAGCCGCGAGACCGTCATTGCCTCCAAGCTCGAGGGTATGGCCCGCTGGCGCGAGATACTGTTCGCCTTCATGCTGAAAAATGCCAACGGCAATCTGCGCTTCTTCAATCTGCCGCTGAACCGGGTGATTGAATTGGGAACGCAGGTCGAAATGTAAGCCTGGGCAAGAAGCCCCCGTTGCCTTGCGGCGGCGGTGGCTTTTTTGTGGGCGACCCAAATGTAAGATGCTAATGAATCCTTGTGGGAGCGAGCCTGCTCGCGATAGCTGAGGGTCAGTTGACGGTGATGTTGACTGTGCTGCCGTCATCGCGAGCAGGCTCGCTCCAACAGGGGTATGTGCAAATCGAACGACCACAAAAAAGCCCCTGCATCCGTAAAGGCTGCAGGGGCTTCTCGTTAAGCCTGCATCAGGTCACTGGTCGGCAGGCTTGCTCTGGCGCTTGTTGATCTCATCGATCAGGCGCTTGGCCAGGGCCGGGTAGTTTTCGTCAAAGTGGTGGCCGCCAGGCAGTTTGATGGCTTCGCCCACGGCGGTCTTGTCGGTGCAACCGCTTTCGTCAGCCTCTTCGCCGCCATAGATGCACACCACTTTCTCGGCAGGCAGCTTGGCCATTTCCGGGCCGGTGGCCGCCTCGGTGCCGGCGTTGCCGAGCCAGCCTTCGACTTCGATCTCGAAGCTGCCGGTGCGGGCGAAGGCCAGCAGGATGATCGCATCGACCCGCTGTTGTTCGGTGGCTGGCAGGCGATTGTAGATGGCCGGCAGCACGTCGGCGCCGAAGGAGTAGCCGGTCAGGATGAAGCGCTTGGTGCCCCAGATCTGACGGTAGTGCTGCATCAGTTCGGCCAGGTCGACCGCGCTCTGCTCAGGGCTCTTGTGCTGCCAGTAGTAGCGCAGGGTGTCGATACCGACCACTGGGTAGCCGATCTTGGCCATTTCATCGGCCACGTCGCGGTCCAGGTCACGCCAGCCACCGTCGCCGGAGAGGAACAGGGTTACGGTGTCCCGCGCCTGGCTGGCTGGGACTTCCACCACCGGGATGCTCAGGCCACCCTTGCCCTTGTCGGCGCCTACCAGGATCTTGCGCAGTTCGTTGTTCAGCACTTGCGGCAGGTTGATGTCGTAGTCGCTGATGCTGGTTTCGGCATTTTTCTGATCCCGTACGAAACCGGCGCTGGTGTCGTCAGGGTTATCGTTCCACGCCACCAGCCAGTGGCCATGGGCCGCGCTTTTGGGCAGCAAGTGCGTGCAGCCGGGTTTTTCCAGGGCCAGGTCCACCGAAACGGCCTTGGCCTTGTCGTCTTTCTGCTCGGCCAGCCAGCGCCAGGCCAGTACGGCGCCAGGGCCGATGCCGCTAACCAGCGTGGCCGGCCCCTGGAGCTGCCGCAGGCCCGCTTGCAGGGCGCGGCCTTGCAGCATGCAGTCCTTGGGCAGGATCACCTGGACGATCTGTGCCGAGCCGCTGCGGCTGAGGGTCGTCAATTGGGTGTCGCTGAGCTTCTGGTCTTCATTGACCGCCACCAGCACCTGGGCACGTGGCTTGGTGCCAGGGATGACCCGGGTCATTGCCACGCCGTCGGCGGGCGCCAGTTGTTCCAGGGTGGGTTGCGGGGCCGGGCGGTTCCAGTACCAGTAACCGCCACCGAGAATCACCGCCAGCACCAGCAGGGCGGCCACTACGTATCGCCAGGAGCGTTGCATCATCAGCGTTTCACCAGTCCAGTCAGGCCGCCTGCAATCAGGGCGGCAGTATCGGCCAGCGCCACCAGCGGATCGAGTCCGGCGGGCACGGCCATGTAACGAGGTTCCCAGTCAGGCTGGAATTTATCTTTGAAGCGGCGCAGCCCCTGGAAGTTGTAGAGCTGCTCGCCACGGCGGAACACCATCGAGCCTAGGCGCTGGGTCAGCGGTGCGCCACGACGCGGCTGCAGGCCCGACAGTGGGACCATGCCCAGGCTGAAACGGGCAAAGTCATGGTTCTTATAGTGTTGGATGAGGCCGACCATCATGAACTCCATGGTCAGCTTCGGGGCTTCGGGGTGGGCGCGCATCAGGTCGAGGCTGGCCAGATCATGGCTGTGGGTCTCCAGCAGGTTGGCGAATGCGACCGGGCGGCCTTCGAATCGAATCACCGCGATACGAAAGTGCTTGAGGTAGTCGTCGCTGAAACGGCCCAGGGAAAAACCTTTCTCGCGCACGTTCTTGCCGGTCAGCCAGGCATCGGAAATGACCTTGAGCTCATCCATCGGCGCCTGGCCCGGTTCGTGGATCTCCAGCGAAAGCCCGTCACGGGTGCCGCGGTTCCAGGTGTAACGCAAGTCCTTCATCTCTTTGCCCTTGGCTTCGAGATCGAAACGCTTGAGGTCGACCCGTGCTTCCTCGCCCAGCTTGATGGCTGTCAGGCCGATGTCCATGTAGTACGGCAGGTTCTCGGCACGCACCTGGTAGAACACCGGGCGGGCATGGTGGATGTCACACAGGTCACGGAACTGCCAGATCATTTCGGCCCGTTGTTGGGTTGGCCCGATAGGGTCATACAACGCCACCAGGCTGCGACCACGGCGGGCATACATCAGGAAGGCTTCGTCGTTGGGGTGAAACAGCAATGCCTTGTCACCGGTCAGGGCCAGGCCACCGTCGGGTTGCGAAGACGCCATGAGGATCGTCTTGGCCCGCTCCAGTTCTTCTGCGGTCGGCAAATGGATCACCGGCCGGGCGGTGCGCAGCAGCCAGGTCAGGGACACCACCACCAGCAGCACTGCCGCCCCCAGCAGCGAGCGCAGGCCACGAGGGGCGTCGGCGTCGAGGGTGAACTGCCACCAGAGTTGATGGCTGTAGGGCACGTCCTGGTAAGCAAACAGCAACAGCCAGATCGACGCGCCAAGCACGCAAAGGCTGGCGATCAGGAACAGTGGGGAAAACGGCAGCTCGGTCAGGCGACTCGGACGATAGAAGGAACGTCGGAATACCGCCAGCAGGGAGGCCGTCAGCGTCAACAACGTGGCTTCTTCCCAGTCAAAACCCTTGAGTAGGGAGAGCAGGGCGCCCACCAGCAGCAAAATAGTGGTCAGCATCCAGGCCGCCGACAGGCGGCGACGCAGCCCCTGGGCGAGCAACAGGCACAACACGCCCACCAGGCTGGCACCGAAGTGCGAAGCGTCGACCAGCCGATGAGGGATGAGGAAACCGATGTGCTCCAGGCGGGTGTCGATTTCTGGTGTCACCCCGGAAAACAGCAGCACCACGCCCGAGAGGAACACCAGCACTGCCAGGATCGGTGCCGCGAAGCCCGATGCCGCCCGCAGGGTCTGGCGCGTCTGGAACAGCCGTTGCGCTTCATTGATCAGCAGCAATACACAAGCCACCAGCATCGGCAGCAGCACGTAGATCAAGCGATACAGCAACAGCGCGGCGGCCAGTGGGGCGGCGCCGAGTTTGTCGGCAAACGCGGCCAGCAGGATCGCTTCGAACACGCCGACACCGCCCGGTACATGGCTGAGCACCCCGGCGGCCAGCGCCAGCAGGTACACCAGCAGGAAAGCGCCGAACGGCGGCGCCTCGGGCAGCAACAGATACAACACGGTGGCGGCGGCGGCGACGTCCAGCGCGGTGATCACCAGTTGCAGAAAGGTCAGGCGTCGGCCCGGCAGGCGCAGTGTGCGGCGCCCGGCCTTGACCAACAGGCTGTCCCGATGAGGCTGTTCCGGCAGGCGCCGGCGGTAAATGCCGATGGCCAACACGCTGGTGAGCAGCAGCACCGCCACGGAAATGGCCCCCAGCAAAGTCGCAGGCAGGTGCAGCGCGGCGGACGCGGCGGGCAGGTTGCTGAGGGTCGCCAGGGCCGCCAGCGGCGGCAACGCGCAGCCCAGGGACAGGCTGGCGAACAGCGTCATGTGGGCGACATCCGAGGCCCCCAGGCCATGACGCGCATACAGGCGGTAGCGCACCGAACCGCCCGACAGCAGTGACAGGCCAATGGCATTGCCGATGGCGAACGCGGTGAATCCGCCCAGGACCATGGTTTGTGGTGGCAGCGTCACTCCGGCGTAACGGCTGGCGGACCATTCGTAGCCCAGGAGAATGATGAAACCGGCCACCGTGGCGGCGATCGCACCGAGCAGGGCTGGCCGGGGCACCTCCAGAATAGAGTCGTGCAGGGCGTACAGATCGAGCTCGCTCAGCAGGTGGCGGCAGGCAATCAATGCAATCGCAAACAGCAGCAGCGTGACGGCGAGGCCGATGGGCTGGCGGTACTGGCTGATCCGATCCAGCCAACGCAGTCGCTCGGCCTTGATCGGTTGTGTCGCAGTAGCGGAGTCTTGCGGGTCAGACGAGTGGGCGCGCATCAATCACCTCTTGAGCTATGCGCGACAGGATGGGGGTATCCAGCCAAGTTACCAATCCCTGCGGCAGAAAATAATTACAAAACATTTGTAATGAAGTCTTTTTCGCCAGACACAAAAAAGGCCACTCTTTCGAGCAGCCTTTCTTGATATTTGGTTGCGGGAGCCGGATTTGAACCGACGACCTTCGGGTTATGAGCCCGACGAGCTACCAGACTGCTCCATCCCGCGTCTGTGTGGCGGCATTCTACAGGCGAACGCCCGAGTGTCAACCGTTAAAAGGCGATGGGGCCAAATAAACGAGCGATCCACACCTGGTCTTCCTAAATGCTCGGAATGTAAGGGAATTGTCCTACAACTTGGGGGGGGGCGTGGAGGGGCGCAGGCGGCGACTCTCTGATCATGTAGTCAAAAACGAGCACGCACAAAAAAGGCCACTCTCTCGAGTAGCCTTTCTTGATGTTTGGTTGCGGGAGCCGGATTTGAACCGACGACCTTCGGGTTATGAGCCCGACGAGCTACCAGACTGCTCCATCCCGCGTCTGTGTGGCGGCATTCTACAGAGGATCGCCTTGCTGTCAACCCCGGCGTCATAAAAACCTGTTCCGCTTCAAGCGCTTAGACTTGGTAAAGGGCATTGTGACAGCGCTGTGACGCAGGCCTGGCAAGGGCTGGCGCTCTATCGGATGATTCGCTGCGATTGAATAAATAAATTTATGTAGGCACTTTCCTTACTGAGCGAAGGATCTTTCAAACTACTGGTGCTATATACAGGTGCGAGTGCGATACTGGTGACCCGATTCGTCGCACACTCCGCTTCTTTATGACGCAACGTAAAATCATCCACGTCGACTGTGACTGCTTCTATGCCGCTATCGAGATGCGCGATGACCCGCGGCTGGCCGGCAAGCCCCTGGCGGTGGGTGGTTCGGCGGATCGGCGGGGCGTGATTGCCACCTGTAATTATGAGGCTCGTGCCTATGGCGTACGCTCGGCCATGTCCTCCGGTCACGCGTTGAAGCTCTGTCCGGATCTCACTATCGTCAAGCCACGAATGGATGCCTACAGGGAAGCGTCGAGGGAAATTCATACGATTTTCAGCGATTACACTGACCTGATCGAGCCGCTGTCGCTGGACGAGGCTTACCTGGACGTCTCCGCCAGCGCTCATTTCGGTGGCAGCGCCACCCGCATCGCCCAGGATATTCGCCGACGCGTTTCCAACCAGTTGCACATCACCGTGTCCGCAGGCGTCGCGCCGAACAAGTTCCTGGCCAAGATCGCCAGTGACTGGAAAAAGCCCAACGGCCTGTTCGTCATCACCCCGGACCAGGTCGAGGACTTCGTCTCGGCCCTGCCGGTCAGCAAGCTCCACGGTGTTGGAAAAGTCACCGCCGATAAGCTGAACCGGCTTGGTATCGTCGATTGCCTGCAATTGCGTCAATGGGACAAGTTGGCGCTGGTGCGCGAATTCGGCAGTTTCGGTGAGCGGCTCTGGAGCCTGGCCCGTGGGATCGATGAGCGTCTGGTGCACAACGACAGCCGACGGCAGTCCATCAGTGTGGAAAATACCTACGATGTCGACCTGCCCGACCTGGTGAGCTGTCTAGACAAGCTGCCGGAACTGATGGAAACCCTCAGCGGACGCATGGCGCGGATCGACAGCAGTTATCGGCCGGGCAAGCCGTTCGTCAAAGTGAAGTTCCACGACTTCACCCAGACCACTCTGGAGCAGGCTGGGGCGGGGCGGGACCTGGGCAGTTACCAATTGCTGTTGACCCAGGCGTTCAACCGCGGTGGTAAACCGGTGCGATTATTGGGGATAGGCGTGCGGTTGGAAGATTTGCGCGGTGGGTTCGAGCAGTTGGAGTTGTTTGAGCGGTGAGGCTGACGATGAGTGCCCTGCTTGGCGCGGTCCTTGTGGCAAGGGAATCCTGTAGGAGCAAGGCTTGCTCGCGATGGCATCCTTGAGACCGCCCTCGCGGGCAAGCCCTGCTCCCACAGGTCTCTCCTTCACACAACCTCCTGCCGCAGGAGGTATTTCAATTCACGCCAGGATCCGCCACCAGCCGCCCGCCATCCTTGGTCAGCGCTTTCATGAATTCGGCTTGCAGCTCTGGATCATTGCGGGTCAGTTCGATCAGGCTCTGCTCCAGTTCGCTGGCTTCTTCTTCCAGTCCCAGCTCCGACAGGCGCTTGACTCGATGAACCCACTGGCTCACTTCGTCGTCTTCCAGGTCGTCGTAGATCAACGCATGGGCTTCCAGCAGCTTGCTGCGCAAGGTGCTGCTGATGCTCAGGGATGAGTCGGTGTGCACTTCGTCCTGGGCATCCGTCACGCTGATCTGCAATTTGCCGAACTGGCTCAGATCCTGTTCGGCGAACGGGCTTTCCAGCAGGTTCAAGCGCAGCACGCCGTTACGGTCGGTGCTCAGCTCGAAGGTCTGCCGGGCGGCCTTGACCTCCACCGGGCGTTCGCTCCAAGGCAGGCTCGAGTGTTCCGTGCGCTTGTCGCGCTGGACTTCGTCGATGCCCGCCAGGTTCTGCTGGGCACGACCATGGGAAGGGACGTTCATGAATGGGTTGAGCCCGGCGAAACCATAGCTGATCCAGTCACGGGTCACGGTGTCCGGCAGGCTGCCGAGGGCGAACACATTGACCACGTTCGCGCCGACACCGGCCACCACGGCCACGGCACCCAAGGGGATTTCGTAAATCTCCCGCCAGGGTTGGTACGGCGTGTAACGATCGTAATGGCGCGTGACCTCGAACTCAGTGACTTCGAAAGTCTTCTGCTCGTTGATTCGCACCCGCCGCTGGGGCAGGTCGAGCACCTTGGGTTCGCCCACGTCGATCTGCAGGCTGTGGTCGAGCAATTTACGCTCGACCCGCTCTTCGTGCTCGCTGCGTTGTGACATCTGGTTGGCACAGCCGCTGACCAGCAGGGCGCCACACAGGGCGGCGCCACCGAGGCCTAAGGTGTTTCGCTTGAACATGACGTCTCTATCTGGTGTCAGCGGCGGATACGGGCCTGGAGGAACGACAGCACGTCGGCGACCGGCAGCGCTTGCGGCTCGGCCTCGGTGCGGCTCTTGTATTCCAGGTTGCCTTCGGCCAGGCCACGGTCACTGACGACGATCCGATGGGGGATGCCGATCAGTTCCATGTCCGCGAACTTGATGCCGGGGCTGGTTTTCTTGTCGCGGTCGTCCAGCAGCACTTCGAAGCCGGCGGCCGTCAATTCGGCGTAGAGCTTGTCGGTGGCTTCACGCACCAGGTCGGTTTCATAGCGCAGCGGCACCAAGGCAATCTGGAAAGGCGCCAGTGTGTCGCTCCAGATGATGCCTTTCTCGTCGTTGTTCTGCTCGATGGCGGCTGCCACCACGCGGGAAACGCCGATGCCGTAGCAACCCATTTCCAGGGTGACCGGCTTGCCGTTCTCGCCCAGCACTTCGCACTTCATCGCCTTGCTGTACTTGTTACCCAGCTGGAAGATGTGCCCGACTTCGATGCCGCGCTTGATTTCCAGGGTGCCCTTGCCGTCCGGGCTCGGATCGCCGGCCACGACGTTGCGCAGGTCCGCGACGGTTGGCACCGGCAGGTCGCGTTCCCAGTTCACGCCGAAATAGTGCTTGTCATCGATGTTGGCACCGATGGCGAAGTCGCTCATCAACGCCACCGAGCGGTCGATGATGATCGGCAGCGGCAGGTTCAGCGGGCCGAGGGAACCGGCACCGGCGCCGATGGCGTCGCGCAGTTCGGCGTCGGTGGCCATGACCAGCGGGCTGGCGACGCCAGGCTGGTTGGCGGCCTTGATTTCGTTCAGCTCATGATCGCCACGGATGATCAGGGCAATCAGCTTGCCGGCTTCTTCCGCGCGGACGATCAGGGTCTTGATGGTCCGTTCGATCGGCAGGTTGTGGCCTTCCACCAACTGGGCAATGGTCTTGGCGTTCGGAGTGTCCACCAGGCGCAGCTCTTCGGTCGGCGCGGCGCGGGAGGTTTCCCGCGGCACGGCTTCGGCTTTCTCGATGTTGGCGGCGTAATCGGAGCCATTGCTGAAGACGATGTCGTCTTCGCCGGACTCGGCCAGTACGTGGAACTCGTGGGAGCCGGCACCGCCGATGGAGCCGTTGTCGGCTTCAACCGGGCGGAATTTCAGGCCCAGGCGGGTGAACACGTTGCAATACGCCTGGTGCATGCGGTCGTAGGTGACTTGCAGCGAGGCCAGGTCGGTATGGAACGAGTAGGCGTCCTTCATGATGAATTCGCGACCGCGCATCAGGCCGAAGCGTGGACGAATCTCGTCACGGAACTTGGTCTGGATCTGGTACAGGTTGATCGGCAACTGCTTGTAGCTGCTCAACTCGTTGCGCATCAGGTCGGTGATCACTTCTTCGTGGGTCGGGCCTGCACAGAAGTCGCGACCGTGACGGTCTTTGATGCGCAGCAGCTCAGGGCCGTACTCTTCCCAGCGCCCCGATTCCTGCCACAGCTCGGCCGGTTGGGTGCCCGGCATCAACACTTCCAGGGAACCGGCGGCGTCCATCTCTTCGCGAACGATGGCTTCCACCTTGCGCATGACCCGCAGGCCCATCGGCAGCCAGGTGTACAGGCCCGAGGCGAGTTTGCGGATCATGCCGGCACGCAGCATCAACTGATGGCTGATCACGACGGCGTCGGAAGGCGTTTCTTTCTGTGTGGCGAGCAAAAATTGACTGGTGCGCATGGTTGGCCGTTGTCGGTTGCTGATGACGAGAAGTGACGGAGCATTGTACGGGCGAGATGCCCTGGCGTACAGGCGCGTGGCCGGTCGCCAGGTGCGAACGCCGGTTTCCCCGGCGTTTGCTGAAGTTTCCTACGACTCTTCTGCGGGCCGGGTGGGCGCCGGTTCCTCGGTCGGGGGCGAATCTTGGCGCCGGTTCTCCTGGAACCAGTGCAGGGCGATCAGCACCAGGGTCGGCACGCCAAGCAGGGCGGTGATCAGGAAGAAGTTGTGATAACCGAACTTCTCCACCATCACCCCTGAATAACCACCGATCAAGCGCGGCAGCAACAGCATGATCGAGCTGAGCAGGGCGTATTGGGTGGCGGAGAATTTCAGGTTTGTAAGACTCGACAGATAGGCGACGAACGCTGAAGTGGCCAGGCCGGAGCTGAAGTTGTCCAGGGAGATGGTGACGATCAACATCTTCAGGTTGGCGCCCATGTCGGTGAGCATCAGGAAGAGGATGTTGGTGCCGGCCGAGGCGACACCGCCTATGAACAGGATGGGCAGGATGCCGAAACGGACGATCAGCAGGCCGCCCATGCCGGCACCGACGAGGGTCATGATCAGCCCGAAAATCTTGCTGACGCTGGCGATCTGGTCCTTGGTGAAGCCCTGGTCGATGTAGAACACGTTGGCCATGACGCCCATGACCGTGTCGGACATCCGATAGGTTGCGATCAGCCCGAGCAGCAGCAGGGCCTGCCAGCGGTAACGGAGGATGAAATCGTTGACCGGCGTCAGCACTGGCGCCAGTCCACGGCGACCCATGGCCGACAGGCACAGGGCAGTCAGGATGATGTAGAGGATGGCCCGCAGGAACGCACGGTCTTCGAGCAGCAGGTCGAGCAGGCTGACGCCCTCGAACAGCACGCTGGCGAAATCGGTGTTGTAGAGTTGGGTGAACATCGCCGGGACTGACACCAGCAGCACGATGAGCACGAACACCGACGCCAACTGATGAACGAACGTGTAGCGTCCGGCCTGCAATTGGGTGCGCAGCGGCACTGGCGGCTCGCGCATGAACAGCGAGGTCAGCAGCGCCGGGACCATCAATACGCCGAACAGCAGGTAGGTACCGGCCCAGGCCGAGTGCTTGTAGCTGAAGCCGGTGGAGCCAAATCCTTCGGCGAAGAACAGGGCGCCAGCGGTGGCCAATAGCGCGGCGATGCGATAACCGGACATGTAGCTGGCGGCGAGGGCGGCCTGGCGGGTGTCGTCGGCGATCTCCAGGCGATAGGCGTCGACGGCGATGTCCTGCGTCGCGGAGGCGAAGGCGACGATGACGGCGATGGCGATCAACCAGGACAGGTGTTTTTGTGGGTCGCAAAAGCCCATGCCGATCAGGCCGAGGATCACCAAGGCCTGGGAGAGCACCAGCCATGAGCGGCGACGCCCCAGTTTGCCCAGTAGCGGCAGGCGCCATTGGTCGAGCAGCGGCGACCAGACCCACTTGAAGGCATACGCCAGGCCGATCAGGCTCGCATAGCCAATGGTTTCGCGGGCCACGCCGGCCTCGCGCAACCAGACCGAAAGCGTGGAAAACACCAGCATGTAGGGCAAGCCGGCGGCGAAGCCAAGCAGCAACAGCACGAGCGTCGAGGGACTGGCATAGGCGGCGAGGGCGGCGCGCCAGGTTTTACGGGGCATGGGCTGGAGTCTGCCTCAAAAATTGCGAAAACAAAGCGCGCACTCTAACCGCTGTGCTCTACCGGGCGCCAGCCATGGCGCTGAATATCAACACGATTGTTCAGGACACTGACTCCCTCCATGCGCAGGCGTGCGCGCTGTTCATCTCCTGAAGAGCTGCCCACCGGCAGACTGATCCGACCGCCGGCACCCAAGACTCGGTGCCAGGGCAGCTTGGTGTCATTCGGCAATTGGCTGAGGGTCCGCCCGACCCAGCGCGCCGCACGGCCCAGGCCGGCCATTTCGGCGAGTTGGCCGTAGGTGACGACCTTGCCCGCCGGCACTTGTGCCAGGGTCAGGTAGAGGGTGGTGCGGCGGATTTGGGCAGCGTTCTCGGTATCCGCTGGGGTATCAGTCACGTTGGGGGCTCCTCGGGTGTCCGTCTGTAGATTAATTCCTACAAGGTTGATTGAGAAATGAACTCATCACCCATACACGGGTCAGTCCTTGCTGAGGTGTCATCCTGGGGGATAATGCCGCCTTTTCACCGCAAACTTGAGCCCTTTATCGCTTATGTTGTCTAGAACCCTGCTATGCCTGGCTGTTGCCAGCGCCTCTACGCCCTTGCTCGCCGACACTGTCTGGTTGAAGAATGGGGACAAACTCAGTGGCAAGATTACCGTTTTCGATGGCGGCAAGCTGCTGATCCAGACCGATTACGCCGGTGCGATTCCCATTGACTGGAAACAGGTCAAGACCCTGGAGAGTGACCAGCAACTCCTGGTCAAGCAGGATGCCTATACCGGCGAGAAAGCCAAGGCGTTGCAGGCGGCCGAGGATGGCAAGGTCACTTTGGCCAACGGTGATGCGCCCAAGACCGTCGAGCTGGCCAGTATCCAGCAGATTCTCAAGCCCAAGCCGGTGGTCGAGGACCTGGTGTGGAAAGGCAATATCGATGCCGCGCTGGATTACCAGCGTGCGGAAAACGATACCGACGATTACGACATCGACTTCAAGACTTCGGCACGCCACGGCAGATGGCGGCACACAGCCGAAGGCGAATACAACCGTGAGTTCCAGGACGATGTGGTTTCCGCCGATAACTGGCGCTTGGAGTATTCCCTCGACCGGTTCCTGACGGACAAGTGGTTCTGGCAAGGCCGCCTGAACTACAAGCGGGACAAAGTCGAAGACCTGGCGCGCCAGCGCGTGGTGGGTACCGGTCCGGGCTATCAATTCTGGGATGACGAGCTGGGTGCGTTCTCGCTGGGTTCGCTGTTGAACCGCACCGATTATGAATACCGTGACGGCGGCAAGGACAACTTCTATTCCGTCGCCATGAAGTGGGACTACAACCGCTACCTGATTGGCAAGCGCGTCGAGTTCTTCACCAACGGCGAAGTGGGCAAACCGCTGTCCGATGTGGCGGATTACGCTTACGACGCAGAGATCGGGTTGCGCTATAAGGTGACCGATTGGGCGTCGCTCAACCTCAAGGCCGAGAAGGATGTCATCGAGGGTACCGAAGACAGCGACTTGAGCAAGACGCGCTACACGGCTGGGTTTGGCGTTACCTGGTAGTCCCAGGCTAACCAGCAAACCCATGTGGGAGCGGGCTTGCTCGCGAAAGCGGTGTGTCAGTCAACGTTGATGTTGCTGATCCACCGCTTTCGCGAGCAAGCCCGCTCCCACAGTTTTTTGTGCACAGTAGAAAACTGACAGGCACAAAAAAGCCCCGCTTTTGAGGGCGGGGCCTTTTACTAAAGCAAGGACAAGTTAGATAACTTGAACTTCTTCAGCTTGCATGCCTTTCTGACCGCGGGTAGCGATGAAAGAAACCTGTTGGCCTTCTTTCAGGCTTTTGAAGCCGTCGGATTGGATAGCTTTGAAGTGAACGAACAGGTCGTCACCGGATTGTGGAGTGATGAAGCCGAAGCCTTTTTCATCGTTGAACCACTTAACGGTACCGGTTTGGCGATTAGACATGGTGTAACTCCTTGAACAAAGATAACTGCGACTCAGGAAGAACCCTGGCCGAGACTGAGTGCAAAGAGCAGGAAAAATTCTTGTAGATGGTTGGATCGAAATTCAACATATCGTGTAGAGATTCTCAGTGACACAAGCAGCACAGTGGCGCCACCTTAACCCTTTTTCCGGAACGTGCCAATGGTCTTTGCGAAGGTTTCTCGGATTTAGTGACTGGCGGTGCGCGGTATTGCCGTCAGGACCCGGAAATCAAGGTGGATCGGCGAGAATTGCGTGTCGCGCTTTGAACCCGGCCCCGTGCCCCGGTAAGATGCCGGACGTATTTTTTCCACCTCGCTATTTCAGGAAACCGCCATGAGCATCAAATCGGACAAGTGGATTCGCCGCATGGCGCAAGAGCACGGCATGATCGAGCCCTTCGTCGAGCGCCAGATGCGTGGCGAAGGCGCCGACCGGCTGATCTCCTTCGGTGTCTCCAGCTACGGCTACGACGTGCGCTGCGCCGACGAATTCAAGGTGTTCACCAATATCAATTCGGCTACCGTCGACCCGAAGAACTTCGACGAGAAGAGCTTTGTCGACGTCAAGAGCGATGTCTGCATCATCCCGCCGAACTCCTTCGCACTGGCCCGCACTGTCGAGTACTTCCGCATTCCGCGCAACGTGCTGACCATTTGCCTGGGCAAGAGCACCTACGCCCGTTGCGGCATCATCGTCAACGTCACGCCGCTGGAACCGGAGTGGGAAGGCCACGTGACCCTGGAATTCTCCAACACCACGACCTTGCCGGCGAAAATCTACGCCAACGAGGGTGTGGCGCAGATGCTGTTCCTCGAATCCGATGAAGAGTGCGAAGTGTCCTACAAGGATCGTGGCGGCAAATACCAGGGCCAGCGCGGTGTAACGCTGCCGCGTACCTGAATCTGACGAGCTGCTGGAATTCCTGGGCGGGTAGGCACTCTATTGCGTGTACTGCCCGTTTTTTGTGCGTCAGCGCAGCGGGCCTTCGCTCAGGAGTTGCTCTATGAAGATCGATCCGCGAATCAGTGCCGAACTGGCAAGGCTTGAGCCCAATCAGATCGGCGTCATGGCCTGGTCATTGCTGGCCCATCCTGCCGAAGCGGCGGGTGGCATTCCCGGCCAGCCCGATCCCGATACTCCCAACGAACAACCCAACGATCCCACTGAACCCGGCGAACCGACCTTGCCGGATGAGCCGCCTCCTGCGCCTGTTGCCTGATGAGACGATGGCCCGGCAGCGATAGCACCGCGTGCTTCAGTTGACGGGCCATATTTCGTTATCGCCGAGGACAAAAATCCTGCAATCGCTGTCGTGCTCGACTCGATAGCCGCCCGTGAACGCACCGAAGGCCGGTAGCAGGCTGATCTCGCTGCCCAGTCGAAAGCAGGCCAGGCGCAGGCGTTGCCGGCCTTTGCCGCTCAGGTGGTAGACCGGGTGCACGTGACCGGCCAGCACATGGCGGCTGGGGTGCGGGTCAGGCTCGTGTTGTACGGCGAAAGGGCCCAGCAGCAGGGGCTCCGGTACGACGCGAATATTCAGCGCTGGCGGTGGGTCGCCGGCGCGTTTGTCATGGTTGCCCCGAATCAGCGTCATGGCCAGGTGCGGATGTCGCTCACGCCAATCGGCAAGGGCCTGCAAGGTGCCGGGCGCGTGGGAGCCCGGGCCGTGGAGAAAATCCCCGAGGAAAAGCAACTGTCGACACGGCAGGCTGGCCAGTATTGCATCGAGTACGGCGATGTTGCTGGCGGTGGTGCCATGGGGTACCGGTTGCCCGAGGCTGCGGTAGGCGGCGGCCTTGCCGAAATGAACGTCGGCCACCATCAGGGTTTCCTGGGCGGGCCAGTACAGGGCTTTTTCCGGGAGCAACCAGAGTTCTTCTCCGGCCAGGCTGACAGGATAGGGCGCTGGCATCAGGCGTCACCGCGATCGGCAGTCTTTTCCAGCTCGCTGACCATTCGCCGGATGCGGTCGGCGAGCTTTTCCGAGCTCATGCTTTCCCGGAACCGCTCCACCAGTAGCGGGAACCCGAGTGGGGTGGGGCGCTTGATCACGTGCAGGTCCAGCGTCAAGGTATCGAGGCGTTGCAAGGTCTGCTCCAGTCGATGGATATCCAATTCTTCACGCAGAACTTCCTCCCCAGCCTGGGCCAGCAACAGATTGTCGGCGTCGTATTGCTTGAACACCTGGAAGAACAGCCCACTGGACGCCTGCACTTGCCGGGTGCTTTTCGGCGCACCGGGGTAGCCGGCGAAGACCAGCCCGGCGATCCTGGCGATTTCGCGAAAGCGCCTGAGGGCCAGTTCCCCGGCATTCAGGCTCGCAAGCACGTCGGCGAGCAGGTGATCGACGCTCAGCAGTCCCGGGGTCAGGTACTGCGACCAATCCACTGCCGTGGCACTGAGCAGCTCCAGGCCGTAATCGTTGACCGCAATGGAAAACGTCAGCGGTTGTTGCCGACTGACACGCCATGCCAGCAGGCTGGCCAGGCCCAGATGAACCTGGCGTCCGGCAAATGGGTAGAGGAACAGATGCCAGCCTTCCCGGGACTTGAGGGCTTCGGCCAGTAATGTGCTTTGCGTGGGCAACCCGGACCAGCGTTGCTGAGTCAGCAGCAAGGGCTGCACGGCCTGCATCTCCGGGCCCTCGAAACGGCCCGCGGCGGCTTCGCTCAAACGGGCCACGACGGCGGCCGCCAGTTCGCTGGAGAGCGGCATGCGTCCGCCGTTCCAGCGCGGTACGGCGGCTTTCTTGGCCTGGCTGCGTCGCACGTAGGCGGTCATGTCTTCGACCCGGACCAATTCCAGCAGCCGCCCGGCGAACAGGAAACCGTCACCGGGGCGCAGGCGGGCGATGAAGCCTTCCTCTACGCTGCCCAGGGGCTTGCCGCCTCCGCCCTTGCTCCAGAACTTCAATTGCAGGCTGGCATCGCTGACGATGGTGCCGATGCTCATGCGGTGGCGGCGGGCCAGGCGTGCGTCGGGGACGCGCCAGATCCCGTGTTCGTCCGGCTCGACCCGTCGGTAGTCAGGGTAGGCGGTCAAGGACAGGCCGCCATGACGTACGAAAGCCAGGGCCCAGGCCCATTCGGCTGGGTTGAGATCGCGGTAGGCCCAGGCGCCGCGCACTTCCCGAAACAGTTCATCGGGCACGAAGCCGCCACCCAGGGCCATGCTGACCAAGTGCTGCACCAGGACATCCAGCGGCTTGTGGGGCGATTCGCGAGGTTCGATGCGCCGTTGGGCCACGGCGTCCTGTGCGGCGGCGGCCTCGATCAACTCCAGACTGTGGGTCGGCACCAGCGTCACCCGCGAGGCGCGCCCCGGTGCGTGGCCGGAGCGCCCGGCCCGTTGCATCAGACGTGCTACGCCCTTGGCCGAACCGATCTGCAGTACCCGTTCCACTGGCAGGAAATCCACCCCCAGGTCCAGGCTGGACGTACAGACCACCGCCTTGAGCTGGCCGTCCTTCAATGCCTGTTCCACCCAGTCCCGGGTATCACGCGACAGCGAGCTGTGGTGCAGGGCGATCAGCCCGGCCCAATCGGGCCTCGCCTCAAGAAGCGCCTGATACCAGATTTCCGACTGTGCCCGGGTATTGGTGAAGACCAGGCAACTGCTGCTGGCGTCGATTTCGGCAACGACCTGGGGCAGCATTTTCAGGCCGATGTGCCCGGCCCAAGGGAAGCGTTCGAGGGCCGGGGGTATCAGCGTGTCGACCTGCAGTGCCTTGCCGTCGGCCCCCTGCACGCTGACCCCGTTGCCCTGCGGGATCAATACCTGTTCGGCGTGGGCCTGGTTGCCCAGGGTCGCGGACACGCCCCAGACGATGAGTTCGGGATGCCAGTGCCGCAAGCGCGCCAGGGCCAGTTGCAATTGCACACCACGTTTATTGCCGAGCAACTCGTGCCATTCATCCACCACGACCATGCGCAGGCTCGAGACGGCGACTTGCGCATCGGCCCGGGCGAGGATCAGGGTCAGGCTTTCGGGAGTGGTGATCAACGCGGTTGGCAGGCGCCGGCCCTGGCGGGCGCGTTCGCTGGCACTGGTGTCGCCGGTACGCAGGCCGACGCTCCACGGCAGGTTCAGGTCTGCCAGGGGCGTTTCGAGGGCTTTGCCAGTGTCGGCAGCCAGCGCCCGCATTGGCGTGATCCACAGCACCGTGAGCGGCTCGGCCGGCGGTTTGCGTTTGCGCGGTTTATCCGGCGGTGGGGCGGGGCGGGCGTAGCGGTTGAGGGCGGCGAACCACACGGCGTAGGTCTTGCCGGCACCGGTGCTGGCATGCAGTAAACCGGATTGTCCTCGCTTGACGGCGGTCCAGACCTGCTTCTGAAAGGCGAACGGCTTCCAGCCGCGGGCGCTGAACCACTGGTTTGCGAAGTCGTTGGATGTCGCCATGCCTGCCGTGTGCGCCCTGAAAGTCCTTCTTCAGTGACCACGGCGAGCGATGAAAGGTTTAATGGGGAGTCAGTGCAGGGGGCCTGTGGGAGCAAAGCTTGCTCCCACAAAATCCCCTTGCCACAAGGTTTATTTCAGGTTGCCACTGAGAAACTGCTTGAGGCGTTCGCTGGTGGGATTGCCCAGCACGTCTTCCGGCCTGCCTTCTTCTTCCACCAGGCCCTGGTGCAGGAACAGCACCTGATTCGAGACTTTGCGGGCGAAGCTCATTTCGTGGGTCACCATGATCATGGTCCGGCCTTCTTCGGCCAGGCCCTGGATCACCTTCAGCACCTCGCCCACCAGCTCCGGGTCCAGGGCCGAGGTCGGTTCGTCGAACAGCATCACCTCCGGCTCCATCGCCAGGGCGCGAGCAATGGCCACGCGCTGTTGCTGGCCGCCGGAGAGGAACGCCGGGTACTGCTCGGCAACCCGCGCCGGCAGGCCGACCTTGTCGAGATAACGACGGGCGCGGTCGTCGGCTTCCTGTTTGCTGACACCCAGCACCCGGCGCGGCGCCATGGTGATGTTTTCCAGCACGGTCATGTGGCTCCACAGGTTGAAGTGCTGGAACACCATGGCCAGGCGCGTGCGGATGCGTTGCAGTTCGTTGGCGTCGGCCACGTGCATGCCGTGGCGGTCCTTGATCATCTGGATCGGCTGGCCGTCCAGGCTCATGGCGCCGTCGTTGGGTTGTTCCAGGAAGTTGATGCAGCGCAAAAACGTGCTTTTGCCTGAGCCGCTGGCGCCGATGAGGCTGATGACGTCGCCGGTCTTGGCCTTGAGCGAAACGCCCTTGAGCACTTCATGTTCGCCATAGCTTTTATGCAGGCCTTCGATGGTCAGTTTGTACATGGAGCATGCATCCTCAAGGCGAAAGTAAGTAGCCGCTGCGGTAGGCTTCGGTGCCGGCGACATGGGCGATGACCATGCCGGCAGTCGCCATGCGGCGCAGCGAGCGGGCGTACATCAGCCCGGCGTTACGGCAATGGACAGGGGTGACAGTGTCGTTGACCGGGTCAATGACTTCCGCCACCAGTTGCCCCGCCTCCAGATACTCGCCGGGCAGGGCGCTATAGACCAGCAACCCGCCCACGGGCGTTGCCACCGGCTCGACAGCGGCCAGCGGCGTGGCAGGGTAGGGCAGTTCTGGCATTGGCATCGGTTCGCCGTCGATGGCGCCGAAACGGATCAGGTACTCGATCAGGGCCTGGCAGTCGAGGCTCGCCAGCCCGTGGTTGACGTCACCCTGGCCACGCAATTCCACTGTGACCGAAAAGCTGCCCAGGGGGATCTCGTAGCGTTCGCCGAAGCGTTCCTTGAGTTGCCACCAGAGCAGGGTGAAGCATTCGTCGAACGACTGGCCACCCGAATCGGTCGCCAGCAGGCTGGCTTCGGCACCGATGTAGCGCGCCAGCGGCTCGACCTGCGGCCAGGCTTCGGGCGTGGTGTAGAGATGGGCCACGGCTTCGAAGTCGCAATGCAGGTCCAGCACCATGTCGGCGTCGCAGGCCAGCCGTTGCAGGGTCAGGCGCAGGGATTGCAATTGCGTGCCTGGGGTCTGCCGGGCGAGAGCGTCGCGCAAGCTGGTGCGGATCAGCATCAGGTTGTGCTGCGGATCGTCGGTGAGCAGGTCCTGGATGTCGTTGCCGATCTCTTCGCTCAGGTCGACGAAGCGCCGGTTGAAGTTCTGCCCGCTCTCGGTTTCGTAGCGGCCCAGGGGCACGTCCATCAACACCTGTTCGAGGCCGATGGGGTTGGCGACGGGCACCAGCACGATCTCGTGCCGCAGGTGGCCCGACGCTTCGAGTTCGGCCAGGCGCTGCTTGAGGTGCCAGGCGACCAGCATGCCGGGCAGTTCATCGGCGTGCAGGGACGACTGGATGTAGATCTTGCCCTCGGCTTTTTCCGGGCCGAAGTGGAAGCTGTGGATCTTGCGCGCGGTCCCCGGTACGGGCCCCAGCAAGTCATGGATCTGGTGGCGCATTTGCGTGTGTTTCCTGGAACAAAAGCCCTAGTGGGTCGGCCCGAGAAAGGCCAGCCAGCGGCGTTCGGCGAGGCGGAAGAGGCCCACCAGTGCAAAGGTGACGGTCAGGTAGATCAACGCGGCGATGCCAAACGACTGGAACGTCAGGAACGTGGCCGAGTTGGCGTCCCGGGCGACTTTCAGCACATCAGGAACGGTAGCGGTGAACGCCACGGTCGTCGAGTGCAGCATCAGGATCACTTCGTTGCTGTAGTACGGCAGCGAACGACGCAGGGCCGAGGGCATGATCACGTAGGCGTACAGCTTCCAGCCGGTGAGGCCGTAAGCCTTGGCCGCTTCGACTTCGCCATGGTTCATGCTGCGGATCGCCCCGGCGAAAATCTCCGTGGTGTAGGCGCAGGTGTTCAAGGCGAAGGCCAGGATCGTGCAGTTCATCGCATCGCGGAAGAAGCTGTCGAGCAATGGCTGGGCGCGCACCGCTGCGATGCTATAGATGCCGGTGTAGCAGATCAGCAATTGGATATAAAGCGGCGTGCCACGGAACAGGTAGGTGTAGAACTGCACCGGCCAGCGTACGTAGAACTTGGGTGAAACCCGGGCGATGGATAGTGGGATCGACACCACGAAACCGATCAGCAGCGAGGCGCTGAGCAGCCACAGGGTCATGGCCAGGCCCGTGACGTTGACGCCATCGCTGTAAAGGAACGGCCGCCAGTATTCTTGCAGAAGTTCGATCATCGCACCGCCTCCCGGGCTCCGGCGGCGTAGCGACGTTCAAGCCAGCGCAGGACGAAATTGGACGCGCTGGTGATCAGCAGGTAGATCAGTGCCGCCAGTACCAGGAAGTAAAACAGTTGGTAGGTGCTCTTGCCCGCATCCTGGGCGGCCTTGACCAGGTCGGCCAGGCCGATGATCGACACCAGCGCGGTGGCCTTGAGCATCACCATCCAGTTGTTGCCGATACCCGGCAGGGCAAAGCGCATCATTTGTGGAAACACCACGAAGCGAAAGCGCTGGCCACGCTTGAGGCCATACGCGGTGGCGGCTTCGACCTGGCCCCGGGGGACCGCGAGGATCGCGCCGCGAAAGGTTTCGGTGAAGTACGCGCCATAGATGAAACCCAGGGTGATCACCCCGGCGCCGAATGGGTCGATTTCGATGTATTCCCATTCCATGAAGTCGGTAAACGAGGTCAGCCAGGTTTGCAGGCTGTAGAAAATCAGCAGCATCAGCACCAGGTCCGGCACGCCGCGAATCAGCGTGGTGTAGAGCTGGGCAGGAATTCGCAGCAGTTTGACGCTGGACAGCTTGGCGCTGGCGCCCAGCAGGCCGAGCAAGACGCTCAGCAACAAGGACAGGGCCGACAGCTTGATGGTCATCCAGGTGCCTTGCATCAGCAACGGGCCAAAGCCCTGCAGGCTGAAGGCGGAGAGCCCCAGATTTTGTAGGAGTTGTTCGAACATGAAAGAGGCCTTTGGCAGGAGAAAAGCGCCCATCCGAGGCCGGATGGGCGCCGCGCATTATTTGCCGCTGTACAGATTCAGATCGCCAAAGTGTTTTTTCTGGATTTCGGCGTACTTGCCGTCGTCGTGTAACGCTTTGATACCTTTGTCCAAAAGAGCCTTCAGCTCGGTGTTACCTTTCTTGATACCGATGGCGGTCTTGGCCGGCAGCAGTTCGCTGTCCACTGGCTTGCTGATTTCATAGCCTTCGCCTTTTGGCGATTTCAGGAAGCCCAGCTCGGCTTGCAGCATGTCCTGGATCGCTGCATCGAGGCGGCCGGAGGTCAGGTCGGAATAGACCTGGTCCTGGTTCTGGTAGGCCTGGGTCTTGACGCCGGCCTTGTCCAGCACGGCCTTGGCGTAGGCTTCCTGGATGGTGCCTTGTTCGTAGCCGACGGTTTTGCCTTTGAGCGAGGCAACGTCTTCGCTCAAGCCTGAACCTTTCTTGAACACATACGCCGTCGGGCCGGAGAACAGCTCGCTGGAGAAGTCGATGACTTTTTCGCGGGCCGGGGTCACGGTCATGGAAGAGATCACACCGTCGAACTTATTGGCTTTCAGGCCAGGGATCATGCCGTCGAAATCGCTTTCGACCCATTTGCATTTGACCTTCAGTTCCGCGCAGATCGCATTGCCCAGGTCAATGTCGAAACCGACCAGGCTGCCGTCGGCGGCCTTGGATTCAAACGGGGCGTAGGAGGGGTCGACACCAAAACGCAGTTCCTTGTATTCCTTGGCCGTGGCGACGCCGGCGGCCATGCACAACGCCAGTGCAGAAAGGGTCAGCAGTGCTTTTTTCATTATTCAATCCCTAAAACCAATATGAGCGCTTGTGGCGCGTAAGTATTGTTACCGGTGAAGGCGAGAACGGTATGACGGCATAAAGGTAGCAATTTCCGAACCAGAGTGCCGAACAAGTGTTTTAAAAGCACGGACGGCTGTGGACGGAACGCGATGGTGCGCGAGGGTGAGCGTACATCAAAAAGCGCACCGGGATGGAGCGTGCGTTGTTTGGGGAAACACTATGGGGGGAGCAATTATTTGTGGCGAGGGGATTATCCCCGCTGGGCTGCGCAGCAGACCCAACAGTCAGCCGCCTCGGAGTGTCAGGTTGTTCATCTCAGGCTTTTTGGGGCTGCTTCGCAGCCCAGCGGGGATAAATCCCCTCGCCACAAAGGGAGTGCCTGCTATTTCAGTAGGTCCTGGAGCGTTGCCAATGTGTCGGCTTCGTCGACGCGCTTGTCCTGGCGCCAGCGCAACATCCGCGGAAAGCGCACCGCGATCCCACTCTTGTGGCGCTTGGACAGGGCGATGCCCTCGAAGCCCAGCTCGAATACCAGGGTCGGCGTGACACTGCTCACCGGGCCGAACTTTTCCACGGTGGTCTTGCGCACGATGCTGTCGACCTGGCGCATTTCTTCATCGGTCAGCCCCGAATACGCCTTGGCGAAGGGCACCAGGCTGCGTTCGCGACTGCCCGGCGGGTTGTCCCACACCGCGAAGGTGTAGTCGCTGTAGAGGCTGGCGCGCCGACCGTGGCCGCGCTGGGCATAGATCAACACCGCGTCGACACTGAACGGGTCGATCTTCCACTTCCACCACACGCCCATGTCCTTGGTCCGACCGACGCCGTACAGGGCATCGCGGGCCTTGAGCATCATGCCTTCGACACCGAGGCTGCGAGAGGCTTCGCGTTGCCGGGCGAGGTCGAACCAATCCGGGCCGGTGACGATCGGCGATGGCAATAGCACCGGGCTATGGGCGCGGGCAATCAGCGCTTCCAGTTGCTCGCGGCGCTCGACCTGGGGGCGGCTGCGCCAGTCTTCGCCTTGCCATTCCAGAAGGTCGTAGGCCATCACCACCACGGGCGCATCCTCGAGGATTTTCTTGCCCAGGGTCTTGCGCCCGATGCGCTGTTGCAGCAGGGCGAAGGGTTGCACCGCCGGTTGCAGCGGCGCATCCGGGTCGAAGGCGTCTTCGGTCAACGGCTCGGTGGTTTTCCACACGACGATTTCTCCGTCGATGACCGTGCCGTCGGGCAGCGCCTGGGCCAACACCTGCAATTCAGGGAAGCGCTCGGTTACCAGGTCCTCACCCCTGGACCAGACCCAGAGCTGGCCGTCACGCTTGACCACCTGGGAGCGGATGCCATCCCACTTCCATTCCACTTGCCAGTCACTGGCCGGCCCCAGCAGCGCGTCGAATTGCTCCACCGGTGCGGACAACCCATGGGCCAGGAAGAATGGATAAGGCTGGCCGCCGCGCTGGGCGTGCTCATCGGCGGATTCGGCGGCGATCAACTTGAGGTAGCCGGCGGCAGTCGGACGATGGGACAGATCGGTATAGCCCACCAGGCGCTGGGCCACCCGCTTGCTGTCCAGGTTGGCCATGCCGGCCAGGGCCCGGGTTACCAGCAGTTTGGATACGCCGACGCGGAAACTGCCGGTGATGAGCTTGATACACAGCATCAGGCTCGGTCGGTCCAGTTGTGCCCACAATGCTGGCAGCCGCTGCGCCAACACCTCGGGCGATTCGCCGCGCAACGGCAGCAATTTCTCCTCGATCCACAGCGCCAGGCCTTCGTCGGAGCTGTGGGGCGATTCCGGCAATACCAGCGAAATGGTTTCGGCCAAGTCGCCCACGGCCTGGTAGCTCTCTTCGAACAACCACGTCGACAAGCCCGACACCTGCACTGCCAATTCCCGCAGAATCTTGACCGGCACCAGTTGCCGTGGGCGTCCACCGGAAAGGAAATACACGGCCCACGCGGCGTCCTGGGGCGGGGCCAGGGTGAAATAATTTTGCATGGCGGCAAGCTTGGCGTTGCTGGAGGTCGTAGCGTCCAATTCAGCGTACAGCTCGGCGAAGGCCTTCATGACGCCCCCTCGCTGGTGTCGGCACCGAGCTCTTCTTCATCGTCGCCGTATTCGGTGATGAAACCCTGGGCGTCGAGGCCTTGCTCGCACAAATGGCGCACTAGCACGCCGACCGAGCCATGGGTGACCATTACCCGTTCGGCGCCGGTCTGTTCGATGGCCCAGAGAAGGCCGGGCCAGTCGGCGTGATCGGACAGCACGAACCCCCGGTCCACGCCACGCCGCCGACGTGTACCGCGCAGGCGCATCCAGCCGCTGGCGAAGGCGTCGCTGTAGTCACCGAAACGGCGCATCCAACTGCTCCCCCCGGCGGAGGGCGGGGCGATGACCAGCGCCTGGCCCATGATCGGGTCGTTCTTCTTCACGTCGCCGGCATAGATCGTCGGCGGTAGCCGCACGCCGGCCTCGCGGTAGACCCGGTTCAGCGGTTCCACCGCGCCATGGGCCAGGATCGGTCCGAGGCTTTCATCGATGCCGTGGAGAATCCGCTGGGCCTTGCCAAAGGAATAGCAGAACAACACGCTGGCGCGACCGACCGCGATGTTCCCGCGCCACCATTGGTTGATCTCGTCGAAGACTTGCGCCTGGGGCTGCCAGCGATAGATGGGCAGGCCGAAGGTCGATTCCGTAATGAATGTATGACATTTCACCGGTTCGAACGGCGCACAGGTACCGTCGGGCTCGACCTTGTAATCCCCCGATGCCACCCAGACCTCACCTTGGTATTCCAGCCGCACCTGGGCCGAACCCAGTACATGGCCGGCGGGATGGAAACTCAAGGTCACGCCGTGATGCCGCAAGCGCTCGCCGTAGGGCAGGGTTTGCAAGTTGATGTCCTGGCCCAGGCGTGAGCGCAGAATGCCTTCGCCGGGTGCCGCTGCCAGGTAGTGTTGGTTGCCGATGCGGGCATGATCGCCGTGGGCGTGGGTGATAACCGAACGTTCGACCGGGCGCCACGGGTCGATGTAGAAATCTCCAGGCGGACAGTACAGGCCTTCGGGGCGGGCAATGACAAGATCCATGCAGTCACCGGGGCGATGGGCTTGTCAGGTAGAGGCTCAGGCGAGAGGGGAAGTTCTATCGGATTGTTGGCGGACAGGATCAGGTGACAGGAGGGAAAAATGTGGCGAGGGGATTTATCCCCGCTGGACTGCGAAGCAGTCCCAAATCAGCCAACTCAATTTGCCTGAAAGATCGAGTTGCTTGGTTTCAGGGCTGCTTCGCAGCCCAGCGGGGCGGTGCGACGTTTCGCTAAATCCCCTCGCCACAGTGGAGAGTCTATTTGCCCGGCACCAGGGTCAACCGCGTCTTGCCATAGGCCCGATCGAAGTTCTGCGGCTGCAAGGGCAGGTTCTGATATTGCCCCTTGATCCACGGATCGATGCCATTGGCATAGTTCGGGCTGACCGGGTTGCCGGACTGGCCGGTGCCGTCCTGGATCATCAGCGGTTCAGGTTGGCCGAAGTCAACGATAAAACGCATGGCCGGTGCCAGGGTGGTATTGAAATCCTGCCCCACGGCGTACGCCGCGGTGTTGAGCGTGGTGGCGTCGCCACCGGCCGGCAGCGGTCCGCGCACGATCTGGCCGTTACTGTTCTTCCACTCGTAGCGATGCAACTTGCCCCACTGCCAAGCCTTGTGGTCACCGCCCAACTGGCTGTCACCGGCGCTGATGGTCGCGGCGAGGCTGCGGGCCAGGATGACGGCCTTGTCTTCCTTCTGCGGTGTCCGCACGTCGTCCCAGAACGGGCTGTCCTCGCGAGCCAGCAGATGATCGGCCTGGGCCGAGTAGGACAATTGGCCATTGGCGATCAGCGCTTTCCACGCCGGGCTGCTGTCCGGGCCCAGTTCGTCGAGGAAGATCTGTTTCATGCTTTCCTGCAGGAACAGCTCATAGATCGCCGCATCGGCGGAGGTCGGGCTGAGCCGGCCATCGAATGCCATCAAGCGGGTATAGGCTTCGCGGGCCTTGGCCCGGTCAGCCACCGGCAGGGCTTCGATCGCCTGTTTGAGCGGTTGGGACATGCCCGGGGCTTCGAAGACCTTCTTGAGTTTGGCGGCGAAGGTCGTGGTCTGGTCGTATTGCATGGCGGTCAGGCTGCGGGAGTCGTGCTTGCCCGCGCTGGCCAGTTCGGCCAGGCGCTCGCCACGCTCCGGTGCGGCCCAGGAGTTGGACAACTGCATGCCGTAGCCGTGGGGAATGACCCGCTGGTTGGCTGTGCCGAGCCAGCCTTGGGCCGGATCCTGGTCGTACGGGTGCAGCATCGGGTCGGCGTAACCGTCCCAATCGTAGCGACCATCCCAGCCTGGGGACGGTAACAGGCCTTCGCCTTCGCGGCGGTTGGGGTAGCGACCGGTGACTTGCCAGCCGATGTTGCTGGCGTCGGCGAATACCATATTCACGGCCATGGCGCGGATTTCCCGGCTGGCATCGGAGGCTTTCTCGACGTTTTGTGCCCGGGACAGGTCGAAGAAGGCATCCAGGGTCTTGTCGTCGCCCAGGCTCGGCATCTGCAACGCCAGGCCAAAGCCGTTGGCCATGGCCGGGCCCTGGGCGCTGTTGAGCAGCGGGCCGTGGCGGGTCTCGAACACCGCTTCACGAATCGGCCGCTGGCCTTTGATGAAATAGGTTTCGTTGCGCACGATTGCCGGTTGCCATTTGCCGTTGGCCTCGTAGGACAAGCCGTTGCCCTGGCGCCGGATTTTTTCCAGGAACAGGTCCTGGTTATCGCCCAGCACGCTGGTCATGCTCCAGGCCACTTTGCCGTTGAAACCGGCCAGGATCATCGGAATGCCCGCCACGGAAACCCCGGCCGCCTGGTACTTGGGCGCCCGGATCTGTACGGGGCTCCACAGTCCTGGCATGCCCAGCGGGCCATGGCTGTCGCTGGCCAACAGACTCTTGCCGCTGCGGCTGCGTTGCGGCGCGATGGCCCAGTTACTCGAAGAGGCAGCACTCAAAAGGTTCAGCCCGGCCAACTGGCTGGTGGCCTTGCTGATCTCGTTCAGGCCCGGAATCTGGCCGTTGAGCCGCACGCCCTGAAGCTTGTCGGCTTCGGCCTGGGGCAGTTGTTCATCCGGATAGGATGGGCTCAGCCAGGCGAGTTTGTCGTTGGTGACCGTCTGGGCCAGCACCAGGCTAGCGATTTCTTCCGGCAGGTTGGCCGATTGGCTGAAATTCAGCAGGCAGAACATCAGCGCCGAGTCTTCCGGTTTCCAGTACTCGGGTTTGTAACCGGTGGCGGCCAAGTCCGCCGGCAACTTGTCGCGGTAGCGGAACAGGTAGGCGTTGACGCCGCGGGCATAGACTTCGAAGAAGCGCTTGAGCCGTGGCGAAGACGCCTTGTACAGCTCATCGGCGTTTTTCTTCAGGTTGACGGCGCGCATGTAGCGGTCGACGTCCAGCCGTTCGGCGCCGGACATCTCTGCCAACCGCCCCTGGGCCAGCAGACGCAGGGTCACCATCTGGGTGATGCGGTCACTGGCATGGACGTAGCCGAGGGTGAACAGGGCGTCATGAAAACTGTTGCTTTCGATCAGCGGCATGCCCGTGGCATTGCGGCGGACCGAGACGTTCTGCGCCAGCCCCTTGAGCGGCTGCACGCCGGAAGTGGGCGGGACAGTGTCCTGGGCATTCCAGGTCTGGCATCCGCTCAAACCGAGCACACTGGCCACCGCGGCGGCAACGCCGAGCCGGGGGATGAAGGAAATAGAGGCTGGCGAGGCCATGGCAAAGCTCCTGCGGGAGGGGGTGGCGGCAATAAAGGCGCTACGTTAGTGAGCAGGAGGGGGGCGCGCAAGCGGGGGCGAGGGTTATTTGTTGATTTGGCGACAAAACCCAGGGCTCGGGTAAGCTCTTTCGCTCGAGGGCTTGCCTGTCAGGAAGAGGTGATGCCCAAGTGTGGAAATTCAATGACTGAGCAAGAGGAAATCGGCATGGAGCTACAGATCAACGCAGCGCTGATCCTCATCGATCAACAAAAAGGCATTCTTCACCCCAGGCTCGGCCCTCGCAACAACCCCGAGGCAGAACTGCGGATGCTGGAGCTTCTGGCTTTCTGGCGGCACACGGTTCGACCGGTGATTCATGTCCACCACTTGTCCCGCTCGCCGGATTCGGTGTTCTGGCCGGGACAGTCGGGCGTGGAGGTCCAGCCACGGTTCGAGCCGATGGCCGGGGAGTGGTTGATTCAAAAACAGGTGCCGGATGCGTTCAGTGGCACGCCCCTGGAAGAAGACCTGCGCAGGGCAGGCATCGGGCAACTGGTGATCGTCGGCGTGGCGACGCACAACTCGGTGGAGTCCACGGCGCGTACGGCCGGTAATCTGGGGTTCGACACGTGGGTGGTCGAGGATGCCTGCTTTACCTTCGACAAGACCGACTATTTCGGCAATGCCCGTTCGGCTGGCGAGGTGCACGCCATGTCCCTGGGCAACTTGCATGGCGAGTATGCGACGGTGGTCAGTGTGAAGCGGGTTCTTGAGGCAGTCTGATAGACAGGCATTGAAAGTGCCGGCCTCATCGCGAGCAGGCTCGCTCCCACACTGGATTCTGCACTGATCATGGAATATCGCTTCACCGCAATGCCCTTGTGGGAGCGGGCTTGCTCGCGAAGAGGGTGTGTCAGGTTAATCAATGCCAACTGACCCGCCGCATTCGCGAGCAAGCCCGCTCCCACAGAAGTCGGTGGTGAGCCCCGGCCTTACGAGCGTCGCAGACCCCCTGTGGGAGCGAGCCTGCTCGCGATAGCGATTCAACAGGCGAAGATTATCTGCGCCCGAACCTTCAAGCCCCGTGGCACTTCTTGAATTTCTTGCCATTACCGCATGGGCAAGGGTCGTTGCGGCCGACATCCTTCAGGGCGTTGCGTACCGGTTCCTGGTGGGCGTGGCCGCAGTTCGGGCCGTGGACGTGGCCGTGGTCATGATCGTGATGATGGTCGTGATCGTGGTTGCAATCAGGGCCGTGGACATGGGGTTGCTGGGTCATCGGGGTTACTCCGCAATAAAATCGGCGGCGATTATCACGCCATTGCGCTCAAGGTGCACGTAGTGGGCGATGAATAATCCGGTTTCCAGCTCACCTTCCAGACGATAGGGGATCTGTTCCCGGGGTTTCTCCAGCAACTTCACCACATCCCGCACCTGCGGCCACAGGTTGGTGCGGATCGGCACCTTGAAGTAGGCACTGTGTCTGGGGCGTACGGTGAACCAGTGTTCATGCTCACCTTCGGTCAGCAACAGGTCGCCCAGGTGGATGCGATACGTCAGGCCGCGAACGGTCAGGTCGCTGTCGCCCGGGTTGTCGACGCGAAAGTGCAGCATGAACTTCTGTTCCAGCAGCCGGGCCCGCACCACCTCGACCTTGACCAGATGCACTTGTGGCTCAGGGGCTTCTTCACCCCACCAGGACGCGCAGCCGCCGAGCCCGACGAATAGCAGCAGGCAGGTGATGCGCAGCAAGAGTGATGGTGGGGTCATGTCCGTGCCTCTGGTTTATCCCCAGTCTAGCCCTATGGGCCGATGGACGAGCGTCGGACGTTTCCGAAAAGTCAGCGATTGAAGTAGCCGGCGCAGCACTTCTTGAATTTGTGCCCGCTGCCGCACGGGCAGTTGTCGTTGCGGCCAGTCTTGACTGGCACGGTCGGGTCGATGAAGTACCAGCGCCCGTTGTTCTGTACGAACGAAGATTGTTCACGGTGGCTGTGCTCCCCCTGGCCGTCGTGCCAGCGCGCCGTGAACGTGACAAAGGCGTGCTCAGGTTGCCCGCCGAACACTTCGCTGCTTTCCACCTCCAGTCCCAACCAGGTGCTGTTGGCGCTCCACTCGCTGATCGACTGGCGATCGAGCCCTTGCTGCTGGGCGGGCAGGGTGGTGGCGACCAGATAATCCACCAGGCCCAGCACGTAGGCGCTGTAGCGCGAGCGCATCAAGGCTTCGGCGCAAGGCGCCGGGTGACCGTCGTGGTAATGGCCGCAGCAGGCGTCCAGTGTGTTGCCACTGCCGCAGGGGCAAATGGGTGTGTGCGGGCTTGTGTTCACGGCTACCACCAATATTTTCCAAAGTTTTCCGGGTTGGCCCAAAAGCGCGAGTTGAGCCAGTCGGGGACTTGCTTGTATTCAAGCAGATCATAGGTAAACAGGGTCAGCACCTGCTCTTCGCGCTGGAATCGCTCGCTGGCTTGCAGGGCCAGGGAAAAAAAGTCCGTCTCT
This sequence comes from Pseudomonas sp. St290, assembly GCF_018325805.1. NCBI lineage: Bacteria > Pseudomonadati > Pseudomonadota > Gammaproteobacteria > Pseudomonadales > Pseudomonadaceae > Pseudomonas > Pseudomonas sp. St290. The sequence goes on from NZ_AP014703.1 coordinate 1,423,157, forward strand.
TGCCAGCCGCAGGCGTTGAGGTCTGCCAGCACGGCGATACGGCTGGCGTTGAGATTGCGGATGCCGCCCAACAGGTTCAGACCGTCGCGCTTGGGCAAATGCTCCAGGCAATCGAGCGCCAGGGCCAGGTCAAAACGCCGCGCCGCCACGTCCGCCGGCAGCGCGCCTGGGCCGGCATGGACCACTTCGGTGTCGGGGTGGGCCTGCTGGAACGCTTCGAGTGCGGGAAAGCCACTGGCACCGATCAACAGCAGTTTTTGCGGGGCATAACGGTCAAGCACGGCCGCCAGGGCTTGCTGGGGCGTACGCGAAGAAATGGCAACGGTCATCGAAGTTCCTCAGTCAGAAGCGTCACGATAGCCTGCCCGGACATCCTGGCCTAGAGCGGTTTGTCCCTGAATGGGCGCAAACGTCGCAAACACGGGGCGAAAACCCGCGATTGCTCAGGCTGGCGCAGATCCGCAGACGGGTCTTTACTCCCCTGAATCGGCGCAGAGCCGATCCCTCAAGGAGAAAACCCAATGAGCATAGTTCGGACAGCGTTACCCCTGGTTCTGCTAACCAGTGTGTTGACTGGTTGCGCAGGTTTGCAGAAAACCGACTGGCCGATCTGTGCGGCCACTGGTGGTGTTGTCGGCGCGGGACTGGGCGCCATCGAAAGCAGTTCCTGGATCGGCCCGGGAGCGCTGGTGGCCGGCACCGTTGCGGCGGGCTGGTGCTGGGCCCATGGCGACGGCGACGAAGACGGCGATGGCGTGCCGGACAGCCGCGACAAGTGCCCGGGTACACCGAAGGGCGTGCAGGTCGATGCCGACGGTTGCCCACCGCCCGCTCCAGCGCCGGTGGTTGAAGAACCCGCAGTGGTCAAGGAAGAAACCATCGTGATCCGCGATGTGCACTTTGAATTCAACAAAGCCACGTTGACCCCGGGCGACAAAGAGGTCCTGAGCACAGTCGCCACCCGGCTGAAACAGGAAACGTCCACCGCGCAATTGCGCGTCACCGGCCATACCGACAGCGTCGGCAGCGATGCCTATAACCAACGCCTGTCAGAGAAACGGGCCAATTCGGTGGTGAACTACCTGGTCGATCAAGGCGTGCCTCGCGCCAGTTTCGTCTCGGTGAGTGGTGCCGGGGAAAGCCAGCCAGTGGCCGACAACAAGACCGCCGACGGACGCGCCCAGAACCGTCGCACGGAAATCCGGATAAATCGCTAAAACCCTTGCCATCCGCGGCTTGTAGAGTGGCGGATGACAGTCTTTACTCCTGTGTGACCGGTATGGGCCGGTGACACAGGAGCCTTCACCATGAACGTTCTTATCAAGGCCGTCTTACCGGTGCTGCTGGCCAGCAGCGTGTTGTCCGGTTGTGCCACGCACAGCGATGGCAGCGCCCCCCTCAATCAACGCACCTGGCCGATCTGTAGCCTGATCGGCGGCTTGGTCGGTGGCGGATTGGGGGCCATCGAAAGCAGCGGCTGGGCCGCCGGTGGCGCCGCGTTGGGGCTGCTGGGCGGTGGTTTGATCTGCTACGCCCAAGATGGCGATGAAGACAACGACGGGGTGTTCGACCGCCGCGACCGTTGCCCCGATACGCCGGCCAATACTCCCGTCGAGCATCACGGCTGCCCGCTGCCGCAATACCCGGCCAGCGCCCCGCCGGTCGAGCCTGAAGCACCGGCCACCGAAGTCATCACCCTTAACGATGCCGGCAAGGTGCTGTTCGATTTCGACAAATCCGATCTCACCGCGCAAGCCCGAAGCCAACTCGATGGGCTGATGGGCAAACTCAGCCATGCCAATGTCGCCAGCATCCGGGTGGTGGGGCACACCGACAGTGTCGGCACTGATGCCTATAACCAGGGGCTGTCCGAACGTCGGGCCAGCAGCGTCGTCGAATATTTGCTGACCCAGGGGCTGGCTCCCGACAAACTCACCAGTGAAGGCAAGGGCGAAAGCGAGCCGGTGGCTGACAATGAAACCGACGAAGGGCGGGCACAGAACCGTCGGGTCGAGCTGCATATCCAGCGTTGAGCCCTGAGCCAGAGCCGTCGGATCGCGAGGAGGGCGGTTCGGCGGTCGCTGGCCGGCGGTAAATTAAATTTGCCTTGCCCTCTGGCTTATCCTGCGCGCAAGCCGTTACTGTGCGGCCAAAGAATAATACTCATCGGGGGGGCATATGAAGGTGTTTTGGGGGCTGGGGCGTTTACTGACCCTACTGTTCTGGCTGGTGGTGCTGGTCAACCTGATTGTGCCGTTCGTCCATCCGTTGCATCTGCTGGTCAATTTCGCCGCAGCGTTTTTACTGGCGCTCCATCTATTGGAACTGCTGGTGTTCAGGGCCAGTTTTCGTGGCCGTCCCGCGCCTGGCCGCGATCGCCTCAGAGTGCTGCTGTTCGGCATCTTCCATCTGCAAACCCTCCCGACCGCGCCAGAGGCTTCCCATGCGTAAATTGTGTCTGCTCGCCGCACTCGTATGCCCATGGGCTTCGGCCCAAGTGGTCCAGGTCGAAAGCCATTCGTTGATGCGTCTGCCCAACACCACCAGTACCCTGACCCTGGAGCGGCTGGACGTGGCCGACTACGGCACGCTGCTGGTGCCTTCCAATGTCACGGAACTGACCATCGACCAATTGCACCTGGGACGTGAGGCACGGATCGCCATCGTGCCGGCGCAGCAGGTATTGGAAATGAAAGTGGCCCAGGCTGAGTTGGCCGAGGGCAGCCAGATCACTTCACGCGGCGCACCGGGTACCTACACCAAAGCGGCGCGGCCGGGGCGGGATCTGAACCTGCGCTTCAATGCCTTGAATGCGCCGCTGTTGTCGGTGGATGCCCGTGGTGGCACCGGTGCGCCGGGTTTCGTCGGCCTGGACGGCGCCAATGGCCAGGCGCCAGGTTGCACCTGGGGGGCGGCCGGTCGCGGGGCCGACGGCAGCAACGGCAGCGATGGCCAGCCCGGTGCGGCCGGTGCACTGGTGCGTCTTGAGCTGCCCCGCGCCTATCCTGCCGAGCAGATCAAGGTGACGGTGGACGGCGGCGCCGGTGGCGCGGCTGGGCACGGCGGCAAACCCGGTGTCGGTGGCAAGGCCAAGGGTTGTCTGGTCTATACCGCTGACGGCGGCAAGAGCGGCCGTCCGGGTGCCGATGGCCAGCCGGGGCCTGCCGGCGCGGCGGGGGCGGTGACGGTGCAGCGGTTCTGAAGAAAATCTGATCCCGACTTGTAGGAGCGAGCCTGCTCGCGATGGCATTGGGTCAGTCGATCAAGTATTGCCTGATGTGCCGCCATCGCGAGCAAGCTCGCTCCCACAGGGTTAGGTGCAATATTTTCAGAACATCGGCCGCGCCGCGCCAATCGCCACCACCAGCAGCCCGATCAGCAAATTGATCCCCACCAGTTTGCGAATTCTCCCCAGCACCGCCGCACCCGTCGGCCAATCCTGCGCAGTCACAGCGTTACGCAACGAAGGCAGTTGCAGGCCCTGGATGCGGATAAACAGCGCCGCCATCACCACATACAGGCCCATCATGATCTGCACATAACGCGGCGCGGTTTCGAAGCCGGCGAAGCGCACGTGGATCAGGCCTACACCGCTGATCGGCAAAAGCACCACCGCCACCCAGACCCAGACGAAAAAACGTTGAAACACTTCTACCCACAATTTGAGCCGGGCAGGGCCCTCAAGTGCCGTCATTGCGGCGGGGCGCAGGATCATCCAGGCGAAGAACATGCCGCCGACCCAAACCAGGGCCGCCAGCAAATGCAGGGTGTAGACAAGGGCAAAGGGTGTCATTGGGTTACTCCGTTCTGCGCAGGATTCATTAGCGGGGTATGATAGCCGCCGATCCGAACCACTGAAAATTTATCCAGCGTTTTTAGCGCCCGACCATTCATGATCAGCACCGAACTCAAAACCACGATCCAGGGCGCCTATTCGCGTTTTCTCGAAGCCAAGAGCCTCAAGCCGCGATATGGCCAGCGCCTGATGATTGCCGAAGTGGCAAAAGTCCTGGGTGACATCGACACCGATGACGAAGGCCGGCGCAGTGGCGAGCCCGCCGTCGTGGCGGTGGAGGCCGGCACCGGTACCGGCAAGACCGTGGCCTACAGCCTTGCGGCGATCCCCACCGCCAAGGCCGCCGGCAAGCGCCTGGTGATTGCCACCGCGACCGTCGCCCTGCAGGAGCAGATCGTCTACAAGGACCTGCCCGACCTGATGCGCAATAGCGGCCTGAACTTCACGTTCGCGCTGGCCAAGGGCCGTGGGCGCTACATGTGCCTGTCCAAGCTCGACATGCTGCTCCAGGAAGGCCAGGCGCAGACCGCCACGGCCCAGCTGTTCGAAGAAGAAGGCTTCAAGATCGAAGTCGATGAAGCCAGCCAGAAGCTGTTTACCAGCATGATCGAGAAACTGGCCGGCAATAAGTGGGACGGCGACCGCGACAGCTGGTCCACGGCCCTGGAAGACGCCGACTGGTCGCGCCTGACCACAGACCATAGCCAATGCACCAACCGCCATTGCCCGAACTTCGGCCAGTGCGCCTTCTACAAGGCCCGCGAAGGCATGGGCAAGGTCGACGTCATCGTCACCAACCACGACATGGTCCTGGCCGACCTGGCCCTGGGCGGTGGCGCGGTGCTGCCGGACCCGCGCGACACGATCTACGTATTCGACGAAGGCCATCACCTGCCGGACAAGGCCATCGGCCATTTCGCCCATTACACCCGGCTACGCTCCACCGCCGACTGGCTGGAAACCACCGCCAAGAACCTCACCAAACTGCTGGCCCAGCATCCATTGCCGGGTGACCTGGGCAAGTTCATCGAGCAAGTGCCGGAGCTGGCGCGGGAAATCAAGACGAACCAGCAGTTCATGTTCACCGCCTGCGAGCAAGTGGCCGACTTCAAGCCCGGCGAAGACGTCGAGGGCCGCGAGCGGCCACGCCATCGCTTCGTCGGCGGGGTGATTCCTGAACACATGCGCGAAATGGGCATCGAGCTCAAGAAAGGCTTCGCCCGCCTGACCGATCTGTTCACCCGCCTGACCGACCTGCTCAAGGAAGGCATGGATGGCGAGGTCAACATCGGCATCGCCAGCAACCAGGCCGAGGAATGGTACCCGCTATTTGGCAGCCTGTTGTCCCGCTCCCAGGGCAACTGGGAACTGTGGACGGCCTTCACCGCCGAAGACCCGGAGGACAACCCGCCGATGGCCCGGTGGCTGACCCTGGCCGAAAGCGGTTCGCTGTTTGACATCGAGGTCAATGCCAGCCCGATCCTGGCGGCGGAAATGCTGCGGCGCAACCTGTGGAACGTGGCCTACGGTGCGTTGGTGACGTCCGCGACGCTGACCGCCCTGGGCACGTTCGACCGTTTCCGCATGCGCGCCGGCCTGCCGAAGAAAGCCGTGACCGCGGTGGTCCCGAGCCCCTTCCATCACGCCGATGCCGGCGTGTTGCGGGTGCCAGACCTCAAGGCCGACCCACGGGATGCCGCCGCCCACACTGCGGCGATCATTCGTGACTTGCCGGAATTGGTGGAAGGCTCGCGGGGCACCCTGGTGTTGTTTTCCTCGCGTAAACAGATGCAGGACGTGTTCGATGGGCTTGACCGTGACTGGCGCAAACAGGTGTTCATCCAGGGCAACCTGTCGAAGCAGGAAACCCTGAACAAGCACAAGGCGCGGGTCGACGGCGGGGACTCCAGCGTGCTCTTCGGCCTGGCGAGTTTTGCCGAAGGCGTGGATTTGCCCGGTGCCTATTGCGAGCACGTGGTGATCGCCAAGATCCCGTTCTCCGTCCCTGACGATCCGGTGGAAGCCGCGCTGGCCGAGTGGATCGAAGCCCGTGGCGGCAACCCGTTCATGGAAATCTCCGTGCCGGACGCATCGCTGAAACTGGTCCAGGCCTGTGGCCGCTTGCTGCGTACCGAAGAGGACCGCGGCACCATCACCTTGCTTGACCGCAGGCTGGTAACCCAGCGCTACGGCAAGGCGATCCTCAATGCGCTGCCACCGTTTCGGCGGGAGATTTCCTAGATTCTGGTGATTTGCTTGACGGGGGCTGTGTCAGTCCGGTCAGCCGTCTTGCGGCGGTTCCCAAAAGCCTGAATGGCTGAAACAATGCCAGCACTTTAAAAAGTGTTTGTTTCAAAGGAGTTGCGGGTGCAGATTCAAGGCCATTATGAACTTCAGTTCGAGGCGGTGCGTGAAGCCTTCGCGGCGCTGTTCGATGATCCCCAGGAGCGTGGCGCCGCGTTGTGCATTCAAGTGGGTGGCCGGACTGTCGTCGATCTGTGGGCCGGTACCGCCGATAAGGATGGCAGCGAAGCCTGGCACAGCGACACCATCGCCAATCTGTTTTCCTGCACCAAGACATTTACCGCCGTCACTGCCTTGCAACTGGTAGCCGAGGGCAAGCTGCAACTGGATGCCCCGGTTGCCCGCTATTGGCCGGAATTTGCCGCCGCCGGCAAGCAATCCATCACCCTGCGCCAGTTGCTCTGCCATCAGGCTGGACTACCAGCTCTGCATGAATTGCTGCCGCCCGAGGCGCTTTATGATTGGCAAGCCATGGTCGATGCCCTGGCCGCTGAAACGCCGTGGTGGACGCCGGGCGAAGGCCATGGCTACGCGGCGATCACTTATGGCTGGCTGGTCGGCGAGCTGCTGCGCCGGGCCGATGGGCGTGGCCCGGGGGACTCCATCGTGGCCCGCGTTGCCAAGCCATTGGGCCTGGATTTCCATGTCGGCCTGGCCGATGAGGAGTTTCATCGCGTGGCCCACATTGCCCGTGGCAAAGGCAACGTGGGGGATGCAGCGGCCCAGCGCCTGTTGCAGGTGACGATGCGCGAGCCCACGGCCATGACCACCCGGGCCTTCACCAACCCGCCGTCGATCATGACCAGCACCAACAAGCCGGAGTGGCGACGCATGCAGCAACCGGCGGCCAACGGTCACGGCAATGCCCGCAGCCTGGCCGGGTTCTACGCCGGTCTGTTGGACGGCAGCCTGCTGGAAGGCGAAATGCTCGACGAACTGACTCGCCAGCACAGCCTCGGCGAGGACAAGACACTGTTGACCCGGACCCGTTTCGGCCTGGGTTGCATGCTCGATCAACCGGATGTACCGAACGCGACCTACGGCCTCGGCCCACGGGCATTCGGCCATCCGGGGGCGGGAGGCTCCATCGGGTTTGCCGATCCGGAACAGGATGTTGCCTTTGGTTTCGTGACCAACACACTCGGGCCTTATGTGCTGATGGATCCGCGCGCGCAGAACCTGGCGAGGGTGTTAGCCACTTGTCTGTAAAACGCCATTGAAGGCAGCGGACACCGGAACCTCGTGTCCTTTTCAGTTTCCAAGCGTCTGTTTATGCGGCCCGAACATGGCCTTTTGTTTTTTCATTTAGATCATTTTGTGGATATCCAATGTCATCGAATAAAACCCTCGCTCTGGCGCTGTGCTTCGCTATCACCGGTTGCGCACAAACCCCACAAAATGATGCCGAGGCCGGCAGTAGCTGGTGGCCGTTCGGCTCTTCCGACAAGGTGGTAGCCAAGGAAACGACACCGGCGGCGCCCCTGAAACCGGCCGCCGTCGCTCCGCAAGCCAAGGCCGAGAGCGCTACGCACTGGTGGTGGCCGTTCTCTTCCGATGAGGCTGCTGACGTCGCGAAGAAAGATGACGTCAAGCCTCAAGACAAGCCTGAAGCCAAGGCGCCGGCCGTTGCCAAGGCCGAAGCCGAAAGCAACGGCAAGTGGTGGTGGCCGTTCGGCGGCAAGGACCAGGAAACCGCCAAGGCGGTGCCGATGCCCGATCCGAAAGTCACCCAGGCCTGGCTCGACGACTACGAACCGAAGCTGCGCACAGCCATCAAGGACAGCAAGCTCGAACTCGAACGTCGCGACAACGTGTTGGTGGTCACCGCGCCCGTGGACGGCTCCTTCAACCCAGACCGTCCGGCCATGCTGCTGCCCGTGACCCTCGGCCCGTTCACACGCGTGGCGAAGATCCTTGAAGCCGACCCGAAGACCGCCGTGCTGATCCTCGGCCACGCCGATACTTCGGGCGCCGCGCCTGCGAACTTGAAGCTCAGCCAGGAGCGTGCCCAGTCCGTGGCGGCGATTTTCCGTCTCAGCGGCCTGCAACGTGATCGCCTGATGCTGCGTGGCATGGGCGCAGTGGCACCTCGTGCGGCCAACGACAGCGTGGAAGGCCGTGCCTTGAACCGTCGCGTGGAACTGCTGGTCACGCCGGCCAACACCATGGTTGCGCTGCTGAGCAAGTACAACATGCCGGCCCCTGCGCCGGTGACGCTGGTGGCGGCCCAGGACGTGAAGCCCGCAGCCCCGACCCCAGCGCCTGCGGCTAAAAAAGCCGTGACCTCAACGGCCAAGAAGGCTCCGGCCAAAAAAGCCGCGGCCAAGGCTCCGGCGAAGAAAGCGCTAGCCAAGGCCACTACTGCGGCGAAGAAACCCCAACCGGCCAAAGCCGCCACCGATACCAAGAAAGTCGCGGCCGCCGATACTCCCAAGCAGTGATGGGCTAACCACAAGGAACGCGCCATGACCCAACCGCTGGCTGATATGCGCCGCGACTACACCCGCGATGGCTTGACCGAGGCACAAGCCCCGGCCGAGCCGTTTGCATTGTTCCACCAATGGTTCGCCGACGCGGTGAAAACCGAACAGGCTCCGGTTGAGGCTAACGCCATGACCCTGGCCACGGTGGATGCACAAGGGCGACCGCACTGTCGAATTCTGCTGCTCAAGGGCCTGGATGCCTTGGGCTTCACGTTCTTCACCAACTACGACAGCGCCAAGGGCCAGCAACTGGCCGCGAATCCATTCGCGGCCATGACGTTTTTCTGGCCGGCCCTGGAACGCCAGGTGCGCATCGAAGGCAAAGTGGTCAAGGTCACGGCGCAGGAGTCGGACGCCTATTATCAGGTTCGCCCGCTGGGCAGCCGTCTCGGCGCCTGGGCTTCCCCCCAGAGCCGGGTGATTTCAGGGCGCGCTGAGCTGGACGACTTGCTCAAGGCCACCGAACAACGTTTCAGCGACAGCCAGCCGCACTGCCCGGAGCATTGGGGTGGTTATCGTTTGCTGCCCGAGCGCATCGAGTTCTGGCAAGGCCGTCCGAGCCGCCTGCACGATCGCCTCAACTATCGTCTGCAAGGGACGAACTGGATTCGCGAGCGTCTGGCGCCTTAGCCGCGATAACCTGCCGCAGCGGTTTGAAGCCATTGCGGCAAGTCCCGGCGCTTGATGCCTTGCTCCCGGGCGCGGGCCAGTTGTTGCAGCATGTAGGTCTTTTTCCGTTCATCCTGCCCCGCCAGGGACAGCGCCAGGTCGCGGTCCATCCAGCGTTTGATCCGTACGTACAACCACCAGTGGAAGTACAAGCCGGCCACGGTGATCGCGACGATAATGAAATAATCCATGAAAAATCCCCGGGTTGATGACGCAGGTTTTGGAAATTGGCGCTACTGTTGGGTGAATTTTTCCGGTGCGCCTGTATCCCACCTGAATGAAAACAATTTTATCCCGGCGAGACCGTGACAGGCGTCAAGTCGCGGAGTTTAATGAATCCCTGTCTTTTGGAGTTGATGCTATGCGTAAGTCTGTTTTGCTGGTTGCTTCCTTTTCCACGATGGCGATGTTGCTCACTGGCTGTCAGTCGAGCCTGACCGGTGACTCCTATTCCCGTGACGAAGCGCGTCGCGTGCAGACGATTCGCATGGGGACCATCGAATCCCTGCGTCCGGTCAAGATCGAAGGCACCAAGACCCCTATCGGCGGTGCGGCCGGTGCCGTGGTCGGTGGTGTAGGCGGTAGCGCCATCGGTGGCGGTCGTGGCAGCATCGTCGCCGCAGTGATTGGCGCTGTGGCCGGTGGCCTGATCGGCTCCGCCACCGAAGAAGGCCTGACCCGTACCCAGGGTGTGGAAATCACCGTTCGTGAAGATGACGGCAGCATGCGTGCCTATGTGCAGCAGGTTCAGGAAAACGAGGTGTTCCGTGTGGGTGAGCGGGTTCGTATTTCCACTGTGGATGGTACGAGTCGCGTATCCCACTAAGCTGGAATTGTTTGAGAAAACGGCGCCTTGTCCTGGACGGAAGGCGCCGTTTTTTTATGGCTTTGTTTCCGGGGGCGGGGCGGTGTACATAGCCGTTACCGCAGCAATGGATACACACACACCTCAGGCAGCCAGGAATCAGCTTGGCAATGCAGGCTGCTTGCGACTGGACGCCGCTGTCACCGCGTAACCCAACAACGCCGCGAGGATCGAACCGGTGAGAATCCCCATCCGATCCATGCCGGCGTAGTCACTCACGCCAGGCTCGAACGCCAGGGAGCCGACGAACAGGCTCATGGTGAACCCGATGCCACACAGGATCGCCACGCCCAGTACCTGACCCCAATTGGCGCCGGCGGGCAGGCTGGCAATGCCGATTTTCACGGCCAGCCAGGTCAGGCCGAAGACGCCGACGGTCTTGCCCAGTAACAGGCCGATCGCGATACCCATCGGCACGTGATGGGTGAAGCTTTCGACGGTGACGCCACTCAGGGACAGGCCGGCGTTGGCGAAGGCGAACAGCGGCAGGATACCGTAGGCCACCCAGGGATGCAGTGCATGCTCCAGGCTCAGCAGCGGTGAAGATTCGGCATTCTTCGTGCGCAGCGGGATGCAGAACGCCAGGGTCACACCGGCCAAGGTGGCGTGGACACCGCTCTTGAGTACGCAGACCCAGAGAATCAGGCCCACGACCATGTAGGGGCCGAGCTTGACCACGCCCATCCTGTTCATCGCCACCAATGCGGCGATGCAGGCAGCTGCCAGCATGAGCGACAAGGTCGACAGTGCGCCGGAGTAGAAGATGGCGATGATGATAATGGCGCCCAGGTCGTCGATGATCGCCAGGGTCATCAGGAACAGCTTGAGCGACACCGGCACCCGCTTGCCGAGCAAGGCCAGCACGCCGAGGGCGAACGCGATGTCGGTGGCCGTCGGGATTGCCCAGCCAGCGAGGGCGGGGGGATTGTCGCGGTTGAGGAACCAGTAGATCAGCGCCGGCACCACCATGCCGCCAATCGCCGCCGCGCCCGGCAGGACGATTTGCGAAGGTTTCGACAGTTGCCCGTCGAGGACCTCGCGCTTGACCTCCAGGCCGATGAGCAGGAAGAACATCGCCATCAGGCCGTCATTGATCCATAGCAGCAAGGGTTTGGCGATTTTCAGCGCGCCGACCTGGGCCACCACCGGGGTGTCCAGCAGGCCATTATACAGCCAGGACAGCGGCGAATTATTGATGGCCAGGGCCAGTACGGCGGCAGCGATCAGTAGCAGGCCACTGGCCGCTTCCAGCTGGAAAAAACGTGTCAGAGAATTACGTAGAGCCACGATCGCTCTCCATTCATCGAATCAAAAAGATGGCACACCCTAACCCGTACTGTTAGTTGTTAAAACAAAAGTTATATTCTTTTTTGTTATATGGCGTTACAACGCCTGCACGGCGCGGTCGGGCAGTTACGGCGCATATTGGACCTTAGCTGTACCTGTGCGCGCTGTCGGTTTTTTCCTAAGCTTGTGCCTGGTTTTTCCGAGACCAAAGTCGCGCCTGCATGACCGTCAGGTTCCCCGCGTCGAACCGATCCAGTGAGAAAACACCATGAACGACCACCGCCAGTGGGCGCGCGAAGCGATCCGCATCATCGAGGCTGACTTCCAGCGCAGCGCCGATACCCACCTGATTCCGCTATCGCTGCCTGGCCTGCCGGGCATCGAACTGTATTTCAAGGATGAGTCCAGCCATCCCACTGGCAGCCTCAAGCATCGGCTGGCCCGTTCGCTGTTTCTCTATGCGTTGTGTAACGGTTGGCTCAAGCCTGGGGCGCCGGTGATCGAAGCTTCCAGCGGTTCGACAGCCATTTCGGAGGCGTACTTTGCCCGTCTGCTGGGCCTGCCGTTCATTGCAGTGATGCCAGCGACCACCTCCAGGGAAAAAATCGCACAGATCGCCTTCTATGGCGGCCAGAGCCATCTGGTGGACGATCCGACGCAGATCTACGCCGAATCCGAACGCCTGGCCCGCGAGCATGACGGGCATTTCATCGACCAGTTCACCTATGCCGAGCGCGCCACGGACTGGCGGGCCAATAACAACATTGCCGAATCGATCTTCCAGCAGATGCGCTTCGAGCGGCATCCGGAGCCAAGCTGGCTGATTTCCAGTCCCGGCACGGGCGGCACCACGGCCACCCTGGGGCGCTACGTGCGTTATCGCCAGCACGGCACCCGGGTGTTGTGTGCCGACGCCGAGCGTTCGGTGTTCTTCGACTACTACCGCAGCGGCGATGCCAATCTGCGCATGGATTGCGGCTCGCGCATCGAGGGTATCGGCCGGCCACGGGTCGAGGCGTCGTTCTTGCCCAAAGTCATCGATGCGATGGTCAAGGTCCCGGACGCCCTGTCACTGGCGGCCATGCATTACCTGGCCGAGCGCTTGGGACGACGGGTTGGTGGTTCCAGCGGTACCAACCTGATCGGTGCGTTGATCGCCGCGAAGCAGATGATGGAGGCGGGGGAGTCAGGGTCGATCGTGGCGATCTTGTGTGACGGCGGCGAGCGCTATGCCACGACCTATTACGACCCGGCGTGGCTCAAGGCCCAGGGCTATGAGTTGAGCGGGCTGATGGCAGCCGTGGCGGCGAGTGTGGAGCGGGGTGAGGCGCTGCCGGAGAGTGTGTTGCGGGCGAATATCTGAACCTTGAAAACACCGGAATCCCTTGAGGGAGCGAGCCTGCTCGCGATAGCGGCGGACCAGTCAACATCTGTGTTGAATGCCAGGCCGCCATCGCGAGCAGGCTCGCTCCCACAGGGTCATGCTGTTCACTTAAGCAAATTCGGCCTTGAGTGAACAGCATTGCCCTCACAAGGACGCTTCTGTCAGGCCTCCAGCCCCAGGATATCCCGCGCCACCGCCTCGGCAATCCGGATCCCGTCCACGCCCGCCGACAAAATCCCGCCCGCATAACCGGCGCCTTCACCGGCAGGAAACAAGCCCTTGACGTTCAGGCTCTGCAGCGATTCGTTGCGGGTAATGCGCAGGGGCGACGAGGTGCGGGTTTCGATCCCGGTCAGCACCGCATCATGCAGCGAATAACCGCGAATCTGTTTCTCGAACGCCGGCAGGGCTTCACGGATGGCTTCGATGGCGAAGTCCGGCAGGGCCAGGGCCAGGTCGCCCAGGGAGACGCCGGGTTTGTAGGACGGTTCGACGCTGCCCAGTGCCGTGGACGGCTTGCCGGCGATGAAATCGCCCACCAGTTGCGCCGGGGCCTCGTAGTTGCTGCCGCCGAGCACGAACGCGTGGGACTCCAGGCGCTCCTGCAACTCGATCCCGGCCAGTGGGCCACCCGGATAATCCACTTCCGGAGTAATGCCGACGACGATGCCGGAGTTGGCGTTGCGCTCGTTGCGTGAATACTGGCTCATGCCGTTGGTCACGACGCGGTTCGGCTCGGAGGTCGCGGCCACCACGGTACCGCCCGGGCACATGCAGAAGCTGTACACCGAGCGACCGTTCTTGGCGTGGTGCACCAGTTTGTAGTCGGCGGCCCCCAGTTTCGGGTGGCCGGCGTACTTGCCCAGGCGTGCGCTGTCGATCAGCGATTGCGGGTGTTCGATCCGGAAACCCACCGAGAACGGTTTGGCTTCCATGTACACGCCACGGCTGTGGAGCATGCGGAAGGTGTCCCGGGCGCTGTGGCCCAGGGCCAGGATCACATGCCTGGAATGAATCCGTTCACCGCTGGCCAGTTCGACGCCGACCAACTGGCCGTCCTCGATCAGCACATCGGTGACGCGCTGCTGGAAGCGCACTTCACCGCCCAGGGCGCGAATTTGCTCACGCATGTTTTCCACTACGCCTGTCAGGCGGAACGTACCGATGTGCGGCTTGCTGACGTAGAGGATTTCTTCCGGTGCGCCGGCCTTGACGAATTCGTGCAGGACCTTGCGACCGAGGAATTTCGGATCCTTGATCTGGCTGTAGAGCTTGCCGTCGGAAAACGTCCCCGCGCCGCCTTCACCGAACTGCACGTTGGACTCGGGGTTGAGCACGCTTTTGCGCCACAGGCCCCAGGTGTCCTTGGTGCGCTGGCGCACTTCCGGGCCGCGTTCGAGGATGATCGGCTTGAAGCCCATCTGTGCCAGCAACATGGCGGCGAAGATCCCGCACGGGCCAAAGCCGACCACGATTGGCCGTTCGCTCAGGTCGGCTGGTGCCTGGCCGACCACTTTGTAGCTGACATCCGGCGCCTCGTTGACGTTACGGTCATCGGCGAACTTGCGCAGCAGGCTGGCTTCATCGCGCACCGTCAGGTCGATGGTGTAGATGAAGCACAGTTCGGAGGATTTCTTGCGCGCGTCGTAGCTGCGCTTGAACAAGGTGAAATCGAGCAGATCATCGCTGGCGATGCCCAGGCGTTGCACGATGGCGGGGCGCAGGTCTTCTTCGGGATGATCGATTGGCAGCTTGAGTTCGGTGATTCGTAACATGGCGGGGTCCGGTTCGCGGGATGCACAACTGCATCAGGGCGTGAACCGGCGATTATAAGCCAAAACCTGTGAGTCAGTCGTTGCGCGCGCCGCCGAAATAGGCGCAGCCGCGCTGGACCTGTCCGTTGACCCGCAGTTCGGCGCTCATGTGTTGCACACTGCCGGTGACGCTGTCGACGCAGCGCTGGGTGGCCAGCCAGAGCTCGACCTTCTGGCCGTTGGCTTCGGTGCTGATGTTGAGGCGACCATCACCCAGTTGCTCCTCCATGTAAGGCACCGCCAGTGGTGGCTGGCCATCACGTTCGAGCACCAGGCCCTTGCCGCTGGCCTTGAGGTTCCACTCGGGGCCATGGCCGGCGGCGCGCAGGATCAACAGTCTGAAATTTTCGTCATTGCATGCGGTGCTCGACCGTTCCAGGCGATACAGCTGCTCCACCTCCAACTGGCTATCGGTGCCGGCCGCCGCGCTGGAGCCGATACGACCGCGCATATCGGCAAACAGTTTGCCCTGGTCATCGGCCAGGCTGGCGGCCTGTTGCAGCACGCTGGTACCACCGCTGTCGTTGACGATGTAGCGGCGCTGTTCCTGGCATGGCTGGAACACCAGCTTGCCATTGGCCGCCGTGAGTTCGCCCTGCATGCGCGTCTGGTCGGCGTGGGACACGCTCTGGCGCGGGGCGTCGAGCAATTGGCAGCCGGCAAAGAGCGGCAGGAGGGCGACAAACAGCAGGGAGCGGGCGGCACGCATCATTGGGTCTCCAGACAAGTGCCGCCACGTTACTCAGACTGTTCCTGCATCACAAGGGGTGTCAGCCCACGTGAAAGGTCTGACCGGTTTGTAGGCCTTCGACACTCTTGGCGTAGGCCAATGCCACATCGACGGCTGGCACCGGTTTGTAGCCACGGAAGTAGGGGGCGTATTTGCCCATGGCTTCCACCAACACGTTCGGGCTCACCGAGTTGACTCGCAAGCCCCGTGGCAACTCGATTGCCGCGGCGCGCACGAAACTGTCCAGGGCACCGTTGACCAGGGCCGCCGACGCGCCGCTCTTGATCGGATCGTGGCTGAGCACGCCGGTGGTGAAGGTGAAGGATGCGCCGTCGTTGGCGAATTCGCGGCCGATCAGCAGCAGGTTCACCTGGCCCATCAGCTTGTCTTTCAAACCCAGGGCAAAGCTGTCTTCGGTCATGTCGGCCAGGGGGGCAAAGGTGACATTGCCCGCTGCGCAGACCAGGGCATCAAAACGGCCGGTCTTTGCGAACAGCGCGCGAATCGAGGCGCTGTCGCTGATATCCACCTGCAGTTCACCACTGTGGCGGCCGATCCGAATGATTTCGTGGCGGGGCGACAGTTCCTTATCAATGGCCGAACCGATGGTGCCGTTAGCGCCGATCAACAGGATTTTCATGAGCTGTTCCTCAATGGGTTGAATGAGTTTTCAGTCTAGAGGGGTTCTTTCCTTGGATAATCATGCTAATAGGCAACCTTTGGTTTTCAATTGGAAACAATCTAATGAGCGAAATGGATGACCTGGCGGCGTTTGCCGTGTTGATAGAGGCCGGCAGTTTCACCCTGGCGGCCCAACAGTTGGGCTGCAGCAAAGGCCAGTTGTCCAAGCGCATCAGCCTGTTGGAGAGCCGATTTTCGGTGGTGTTGCTGCAACGTACCACCCGGCGCTTGAGCCTCACGGCGGCAGGGGCGGCGTTGTTACCCCAGGCCCAGGCGCTGCTGGTGCAAGTGGAAAGGGCACGTCAGGCATTGGCTCGATTGAAGGATGATGTTTCTGGACCGGTGCGTATGACGGTTCCGGTTTCGTTGGGCGAAACCTTCTTCGAAGGCTTGCTGATGGAGTTCGCTCGCACCTATCCCGATGTGCAGATCGAACTGGAGCTCAACAACGGTTACCGTGACCTGACCCGCGACGGCTTCGACCTGGCGATCCGCTCCGACGCCGCCATCGATGAGCGGCTGGTGGCCCGGCCGTTGCTGGCGTGGCACGAAATGACCTGCGCCAGCCCTGCCTATCTCGAACACTATGGCGAACCCGCGACCCCCCAGGTCCTGGCCGAACACCGCTGCCTGCTCAACAGCCACTACAGCGGCCGGGAAGAATGGCTCTATCACCAGCAACACGAACTGCTGCGGGTCCGCGTGTCGGGGCCGTTTGCCAGCAATCACTACAGCTTGCTGAAAAAAGCCGCCCTGGCCGGCGCCGGAATCGCCCGGCTGCCGTCGTATCTGCTGCATGAAGAATTGGCTGACGGGCGCCTGCGCTGGGTGCTACGCGATTACCAGACTCGGCGTATGCCGATGTACCTGGTGCATCCGTACCAGGGCGGATTGCCCAAGCGCACCCAGGTGTTGGCCGATTACTTGATCGATTG
This sequence comes from Pseudomonas sp. St290, assembly GCF_018325805.1. Lineage (NCBI taxonomy): Bacteria > Pseudomonadati > Pseudomonadota > Gammaproteobacteria > Pseudomonadales > Pseudomonadaceae > Pseudomonas > Pseudomonas sp. St290. The sequence goes on from NZ_AP014703.1 coordinate 1,440,105, forward strand.
GTTCAAGCGCAGTGGCGAGGTGTTGGATCGGTTGCAGCGATAGCCCGGCCATTGGGCCTCTTGTGGGAGCGGGCTTGCTCGCGAAGGCGGCGGTACATCCAGCATTTATGCAAGCTGACCCACCGCCCTCGCGAGCAAGCCCGCTCCCACAGGGTGTGCTGGGTTTAGTCAGTGGGTGTAACGCCTGGCGATCAGGTGGTCGATGGACAGCAACCCCGGTCCGCGGGCCATCAGGTAGAGCAATACCGCTGCCCAAGTGCCGTGGGTGGGGTAGGCGTCCGGGTAGACAAACAGCTGAATGGTCAAGGTCATGCCCAGCAAGGCCATCGCCGAGAAACGTGTTGCCAGGCCAAACAGAATCAACACCGGGAATACATGTTCAGCAGAGGCCGCCAGATGCGCCGCCAGTTCCGGCGACAGCAACGGCAGGGCGTATTCGCTTTTGAACAGGGGAATGGTCGAGTCCGCCAGATGCGGCAGGCCGATCTGGAAGGTGCCGTCGAACAGGTCGATGGCCAGGCCTTCGATTTTGGTCTGGCCGGACTTCCAGAACACCGCGGCGATGGAGAAACGGGCAATAAAGGCGATCAGGCTGTGGGGGATTTTCTCCAGCCATTGAATGAAACCAGTAATCAGGGCGTTCATTGGGTTACCTGTTCAGATAGGAGGCCAGTGATGGCCTGGTGGCGGATGAGCCTCCCCAGGAGGTGCTCCAGGTCGAGGTCGGTGTAGCGCTCGATTGCCGCTGTCAGGGGTAGGCCTTGCTGCAGGGAGGTGATGAAGGCATGGGCACCATGGCTGATCGCGAGCACTTCCACGTCGAGGCCATTGCGCAGTACCAGGGCGTTTTGTGCGGCGCGCGGCTCGAACGCTACGAGAGGCTTTTGTTGATGGGCAGCCCAGATCGTGACCACGGCGAAAGGTGATTTCAGCAGGCGCAGCGATGGGTGGAAGGCGATCTTCAGATGCGCTGCGAGGGTGGGGCAGGACAGTAATTCCACGACTCGTTCCGCGCTCATGGGCTGGGCGTCGGCTGCATGCCCGGCCTCGATTTGCAGCCGTTCCAGGCGAGCCACGTCCGCGAGATAGGGCACGCCGGCGGCGGGTTCGAAGCGTTCGATGAAACCGGAAAAATCGGCACCGTAGTCGCTCATGATCGGGCTCCGTGGTGCCGCCGACTGGACATAGACACCGGCCATGCCCCGGAAGAATTCCTCGCCCACCAGTTGTGTCACCACTGGATAGTTGTCGGCCAGGGCGTTGATCAATGAGCTGAGCACGTTGTTGCGGTACACCGCGAAGCGGCTCTCGGAGTCGGCGCCATTAGCGCTGATCAGGCCCGGCGGACAGGCCTGGCGCGGATCGAGCAGGGCCGCGGCAAATTCGCTCTGGCGGCTCATGGCCGGGCTCCGGCGGCGCTTAGCAGTCGCTCGGCCTGGCGCGCTTCGGCCAGCAGCACCTCGAATGCAGGGACGTGGTTGTCTCGCTCGATCAGGGTGGCTACCGGCCCGGTTCGCGCCAGTGCCTTGCGATACAGCTGCCAGACTTCGTTGGCGATGGGCGCCCCGTGATCGTCTATCAGCAGGCGCTCGCCAAGGCTGTCGGCGTCTTCGGCAAACCCGGCCAGATGAATCTCGCGGGTGGCTTGCAAGGGCAGGGCGTCGAGGTAGACCTGTGGATCGCGGCTGTGGTTGATGCACGAAACGTAGACGTTGTTCACATCCAATAGCAGGCCGCAGCCGGTGCGACGAATGACTTCGCCAATGAAGTGAGGTTCGTCGAGGGTCGATTCCTCGAACGTCAGATAAGTGGCCGGGTTTTCCAGCAACAGCCGGCATTTGAGGCTGGACTGCACCTGATCGACGTGTTCGCAGACACGGTCGAGGCTCGCCTGGTCGTAGGCCAGGGGCAGCAGGTCATTGAGGAACACCGGGCCATGGCTGGACCAGGCCAGGTGTTCGGAAAAGGACTGGGGCTGATAGCGTTCGATCAGTGTGGCCAGGCGCCGCAAATGCGTGACATCCAGCGGCCCTTCGCCACCGATCGACAGGCCGACGCCGTGCAGCGACAGCGGGTACTGTTCGCGTATCCGCCCCAGGTAGTGATGAAACGGCCCACCAGCCACCATGTAGTTTTCCGCATGCACTTCGAAGAAGCCCAGATCCGGTTGGGTCTGGAGTACTTCATGGAAATGCTCGGCCTTGAGCCCCAGACCCGCCCTTGGCGGCAATCGGGTATCAGTGGCGAGGAAAAGCGCAGTGGACATGGCAGTGAGCCTCAGGCAGATGTGATCAGGACTTGGCTTTGAACGCTTGGAGTTGGCCGAAGCCGGTGGGGGAGGTCTTGCTTTCAAGGGTGGTGCAAGTGCCTTTAGGGACCGATTTCCACGCGTTGCCTTGATAGTCCATTTTCGCGGTGCCGGCGCAGGTGGTGCCGGCACCGGCGGCGCAGTTGTTCATGCCTTTGAGGGCGACGCCGAAGCATTTTTCCATGTTGTCGTCGGCTGCGTGGGCGGACGAGACGGCCGTCATGCTCAGGGCAGAACCCAGGGCCAGGATCAGGGCGGTGGCGGACAGGGTGCGAGTCGAAGCAGTCATGGTGATTCTCCAGTTCTTCAGGGAAATGAACCGGCGTTAGCGCCGGTCTGCTGAACTAGAGAAGGGGCGTGGGGAAGTGTTACAGCGGTTCTCGATTTTTTATTTCGAAACCCAATGGGGTGAGGGTAGGTTTTTGTGGGAGCAAGGCTTGCCCCAAAAAAAAACGGCCCGAAGGCCGTTTTTTCATTGCGACAGACTCAACCGCCCAAGTACGCCTCGCGCACTTTCGGGTCGATCAGCAGCGCTTCACCGGTGCCTTGCATCACCACGCGACCGTTCTCCAGCACGTACGCCCGGTCGGCGATTTTCAGCGCCTGGTTGGCGTTCTGCTCCACCAGGAACACCGTCACGCCATCCTTGCGCAGTTGTTCGATGATGTCGAAGATCTGCTGGATGATGATCGGCGCCAGGCCCAACGAAGGCTCGTCGAGCAGCAGCAGCTTGGGCTTGCTCATCAGTGCGCGGCCGATGGCGAGCATTTGCTGTTCGCCGCCGGACATGGTACCGCCGCGCTGGGTAAAGCGTTCTTTCAGGCGGGGGAAAAGGTGCAGCACCTTGTCCATTTGCTCCTGATAGTCGCCCTTGTCGGTGAAGAACCCGCCCATGGCGAGGTTTTCTTCCACGGTCAGACGGGCAAAGACCCGACGGCCTTCCGGCACCACCGCGATGCTCTTGCGCATGATGTGTGACGAGTCCTGGCCCACCAGTTCCTCACCCATGTAGCGGATGCTGCCGCTGTGGGCCTGGGGCGAACCGCAGAGCGTCATCAGCAGGGTGGACTTGCCGGCGCCGTTGGCTCCGATCAGCGTCACGATTTCGCCCTGGCGGACCTCCACGTTGACGCTGTGCAGGGCCTGGATCTTGCCATAGAAGGTGGAAACGTTTTCGAACTGCAGCATTTACGCTTCCCCCAGGTAGGCTTTGATCACTTCAGGATTGTCGCGGATCTGTTCCGGCGAGCCGTTGGCCAGGGGCGTGCCCTGGTTGATCACGACGATGTGGTCGGAAATGCTCATGACCAGCTTCATGTCGTGCTCGATCAGCAGCACGGTGACATTGTGCTCTTCACGCAACACGCCGATCAGGGCTTTGAGGTCTTCGGTTTCCTTGGGGTTCAGGCCGGCGGCCGGCTCGTCGAGCATGAGGATCCGCGGACGGGTCATCATGCAGCGGGCGATTTCCAGGCGCCGTTGCTGACCGTAGGCCAGGGTCCCGGCGGTACGGTTGGCGAACTCCTTGAGGTTGACCTTCTCCAGCCAGTACTCGGCGTACTCCATGGCCTCGCGTTCGCTTTTGCGGAACGCCGGGGTCTTGAACAGGCCGGCAAAGAAGTTGGTGTTCAGGTGACGATGCTGGGCGATCAACAGGTTCTCGACCGCCGTCATGTCCTTGAACAGCCGCACGTTCTGAAAGGTGCGCACTACACCCTTGCGGGCGATCTGGTGGCCGGGCAGGCCCTGGATCGGCTCGCCGTCCAGCACGATGGTGCCGCCGGTGGGCTGGTAGAAGCCGGTCAGGCAGTTGAACACGGTGGTCTTGCCCGCGCCGTTCGGTCCGATCAGCGCAACCACTTGTTTCTCTTTCACGGTCAGGGCCACGCCGTTGACCGCCAGCAAGCCGCCGAAGCGCATGCTCAAGTTTTCGACTTTGAGGATCTCGCGGCTCATTTGCGCAGCTCCATGTGGGGGCGTTGCATAGGCAGCAGACCTTGAGGACGCCAAATCATCATCAGCACCATCAAGGCGCCGAACATCAACATGCGGTATTCACTGAATTCACGCATCATTTCGGGCAGCAGGATCATCACGATGGCTGCCAGGATCACGCCCAGCTGCGAGCCCATCCCACCCAGTACCACGATGGCGAGGATGATCGCCGATTCGATGAAGGTGAAGGATTCCGGCGTCACCAGGCCCTGGCGGGCGGCGAAGAAGCTACCGGCAAAACCAGCGAAGGCGGCACCGAGGGTGAAGGCCGACAGCTTGATCACGGTTGGGTTGAGACCCAGGGCACGGCAGGCGATTTCGTCTTCACGCAACGCTTCCCATGCACGGCCGATTGGCATGCGCAACAGGCGGTTGATGACGAACAGCGCGGCCAGGGCCAGCAACAGCGCGACCAGGTAGAGGAACACCACCTTGCTGACGGGGTTGTAGGTCAGCCCGAAGAACTGGTGGAAGGTCTGCATGCCCTCGGCCGCGGTGCGGTCGAAGCTCAGCCCGAAGAACGTCGGCTTGGGAATGTTGCTGATGCCGTTGGGGCCGCCGGTGAGGTCGGTGAGGTTACGCAGGAACAACCGGATGATCTCGCCGAAGCCCAGGGTCACGATGGCCAGGTAGTCGCCCCGCAGCCGCAGCACCGGGAAGCCCAGCAGGAAGCCGAAGGTGGCCGCCATCATCCCGGCGATGGGCAGGCAGATCCAGAAGCTCAGGCCAAAGTAATGGGACAGCAGCGCATAGCTGTAGGCACCGACGGCGTAGAAGCCCACATAACCCAGGTCGAGCAGGCCGGCCAGGCCGACCACGATGTTCAGGCCCAGTCCCAGCAGGACATAGATCAGGATCAGCGTGGCGATGTCCACCGCGCCGCGGGAGCCGAAGAACGGCCAGACCAGCGCAACCACGATCAACGCGATGATGATCTGGCGCTGGGTGCGAGGCAGGGACAGGAACTGGCTGACCTTGGGCGAAACCAGCGGGCCACGGTTGGAGCGCAACAGCGTGCCGACCTGTTGGCTGAACAGCACCCGCAGGAACATCAGCACCGAGCACAGGGCAATCACGCTCAATGTCAGGGGACCGGTGCCATGCACTTCAAGGTTGACCCCGACGATGCTCAGCTTGAGGCCCAGCACAGGGAAGGCCACGGCCCAGACCAGCGCGGCGCTGAACAGCGCCTGTTTAAGATATTTGTTCATACTTTCTCAACCTCCGGACGGCCCAGGATGCCGGTCGGCCGGAACAACAGGACCAGGACCAGGAGACCGAACGCCACGACGTCCTTGTACTGGTCGCCAAAGATATCGGCACCGAACGCTTCGGCCACCCCAAGCACCAGCCCGCCGAGCATCGCGCCCGGAATGCTGCCGATGCCACCCAGTACCGCTGCGGTAAAGGCCTTCAGGCCCACCAGGAAACCGGCGTTGGGGTTGATCACGCCGTACTGCATGCTCAGCAGCACCGCGGCGACAGCCGCCAGCGCGGCACCGATGACGAAGGTGAGGGCGATGATGTTATTGGTGTTGATGCCCAGCAGGTTGGCCATCTTGATGTCCTCGGCGCAGGCGCGGCAGGCGCGGCCAAGGCGGGAACGGGAGATGAACAGCGTCAGCCCGAGCATGGCGACCAGGGTCACGATGAACACCAGGATCTGCATGTAGGAAACCAGTACTTCTTCGGCGCCGCCCGGGCCGAAGGAGAAGCTCCCCGGGATCAGGTTGGGAATCGACTTGTCCTTGGAGTCCTGGGACAGCAATACGGTGTTCTGCAGGAAGATCGACATGCCGATGGCGGAGATCAGCGGGATCAATCGGTTGCTGCTACGCAAGGGGCGGTAGGCAACGCGCTCGATACTGTAGCCATAGGCACTGGTTACGATGATCGACGCCACGAACGCGGCGGTCATTAACAGCGGCAGTGAATCGATACCCATCATGGCCAGCCCGGCAAGGGCGATGAAAGCCACGTAGGAACCGATCATGTAGACCTCGCCATGGGCGAAGTTAATCATTCCAATGATGCCGTAGACCATTGTGTAGCCAATGGCTATCAAGGCATAGGTGCTGCCAATGGTCAGGCCATTAACCAGCTGTTGGAAAAAATGATAGATCTCAGGCATTACAGCGCTCCTAAAAACCCGATACGCATTTCACTGGTGGAGTCATGTTCCGGCCCGGTGCTGTGTTCTCTGATCACATTCGCCCCGAGCGTTTGCCAGCGAACCGCTGGTGACGGTTTTAAGATTTTCAGGTGAACCAGCTCCCGGATCGCGGGTGCCTGGCCCATAAACCTCGTAAAACAAAGCCCACTGCTCGCACAGTGGGCTTGTTGACCAGTAAGGCCTGGCTTACTGAGGGGAGACTTCAGTCTTCGGTTTGTTGAAGTGCCATTCGTAGACCACGAACTGGAAGTCCTTCAGGTCGCCCTTCGCGTCGAACGACAGGTCGCCGGTCGGGGTCTTGAAGGTGCCTTTGTGGATGGCCTCGGCGACCTTGGCAGTGTCTTCGCTCTTGGCTGCCTTGATGCCTTCGGCGATCAGTTGGACCGCGGAGTAGGCCGGGAACACGAACGGACCGCTCGGATCCTTGCCGTCGGCCTTGATGGCGTCGACGACGGCCTTGTTCGCCGGATCGGCATCGAAGGACTTCGGCAGGGTGACCAGCAGGCCTTCGGAGGCGTCCTGGGCGATTTGCGAGATGGAGTCGTTGCCGACACCTTCCGGGCCCATGAACTTGGCTTTCAGGCCTTTTTCCTTGGACTGACGCAGGATCAGACCCAGTTCAGGGTGGTAGCCGCCGTAGTAGACGAAGTCGACGTTGTTTTGCTTGAGGCGCTGGATGATCGAGGAGAAGTCCTTGTCGCCAGCGTTCAGGCCTTCGAATACGGCTACTTTGACGCCTTTGGCCTCGAGGGTTTTCTTCACGGCGCTGGCGATGCCTTCACCGTACTGCTGTTTGTCGTGCAGTACAGCGACGACTTTCGGCTTGACGTGGTCGGCGATGTAGTTGCCGGCGGCAGGGCCCTGGGCGCTGTCCAGGCCGATGGTGCGGAAAATCATCTTGTAGCCACGAGTGGTGATGTCCGGGCTGGTGGCTGCCGGAGTGATCATGATCACGCCTTCGTCTTCATAGATGTCCGAAGCTGGCTGGGTGGAGCTGGAGCACAGGTGGCCGACGACGAACTTGACGCCATCGTTGACCACTTTGTTGGCCACGGCAACGGCCTGTTTAGGATCGCAAGCGTCATCGTATTCCTTGACTTCGAGCATCTTGCCATCGACGCCGCCCTTGGCGTTGATGTCCTTGATGGCTTGTTTCGCGCCAATGAATTGCATGTCGCCGTACTGGGTGACCGGACCGGTTTTCGGACCGGCAATGCCGATGGTGATGGTGTCGGCGGCGAACGAATGGCTGGCAACCCCGGCCAGAACCATAGCGGCAAACAGTTTGGAAATCTGCTTAGTAGCCTTAGTCATAGTGCTCCACTCATGCTGTTGTAGTTTTTATAGTCCTGGCGCCGTAGCAGCAGAACCGGGTCAGATATCTTGGATACCCTCGCGGAAATGCCCCCGGCAACTGTACCGGTACAGTGTAGAGCGCCGGTTGTTGGCAAGGGAAGCTGGCGCTTGGGGGCAAAACCTGAGGGTGTCGCTTAATTGAAAGAAAAAGACAGAATGGCGGCGGGGGTTGTCCGGTCATATCGGCAATCCTTGGCTTTCCTGCGCTTTTCAATCGGTGCTGCAATTACTACCGGGTTTTTCTGCCAGACCACCGACGTTATCATTCGCGCCGATTTCTTTTCCGGACAGGTCCCATGAATCAAGAACCTAGCACCCTCTATGCCAAGCTGCTTGGTGAAACCGCATCCATCACCTGGAAAGAGCTGGAGCCGTTCTTTGCCAAGGGTGCCCTATTGTGGGTCGATCCGGCACTGGATTTGATCGCCGCCGCCGAAGCCGTTGCCCAGGACGAAGGTACCAAAGTCGCTGTCTGGCTGGCCGCCGACCAGCTCGCCAAGCTGTCTGAAACGCGGGCGCTGGATTTTCTGGAGCGTGATCCGCAGCTTTGGGCGGTGGTGGTTTCGCCCTGGATTATGATCCAGGAAAGGGCGTCGAACTGATCGGCGCACCAACTTGGTTCGTGATTTTTGTCGAATGAAAGTGTGTAGGTGAGTAGCGTGATGGCGTCCTGCCGTGGCGAAACGCCACAGGAGAGGGTGACGTATACGTAACGGGAACAGTTTCTGGACCAGCCGTGGGGCTGGTTAATTGTTTCTGGATGTTGTTGTGTAGTGTATTTGAGATCGCCATCGCGAGCAGGCTCGCTCCCACAGTAGACCGAGTTTCTTCAGGAAGAACGCGATCAAATGTGGGAGCGAGCCTGCTCGCGATTCGGGGCGACGCGCTCTTGCGCCTACCTCAATAAGTTCTGCCAGTATGGTTATTAAGGGAAATAACCTTGGTCTTGCCAATGCGGTGACGGTAGATCTCGCGCAGGTACTTGATGGACTTCTTCACGCAGTCACGGGACAGGCGGATATCGTTGATCGAGACGAACTTGTCCTTGTCATTGATCAGCTCGCGGTATTTCTTCTCGTACATCGGCTTGATCGCGTACCAGTTGGTGTCGAGGATCTTCGCCGGGTTCTCGAATTCGTTGAGCAGATCGTCGATCCGTTCTTCGTCGAAGTCTTCATTGATGATGAAGTCCAGGATCGAGTTGTCCAGGGTGTCGTCGAAACGGTACGGGGTGCGGGCGAAGCAGCGTTTGATGAAGGCCACGATCAGGGTCAGGAAGTCGTCCGACAGGCACGGGCTCTTGGCGATCAGGGTGGTCAGCGACAGGTTGGCCGAGGCGCCGATCACCAACGCGTAACGCTTGAGGGTCGTGTTGGGGAACAGGCTGTTGAGATGGGTCTTGAGCCGGTTCAGGTCCATGTAGGACAGCTTGTAGTCCTTGGGCAACGAGACGATGGACACCACCGACGAGCAGTTCTTGAAGAAGTGCAGGTCGTGCAGGGCGGCTGCGTCGTAGCCGGAATTCTTGTACTGCTCCAGCGAGGCGCGGTAGCGCTTGGATTCGATCGGCAACAGGCTGATGCCTTCGATGGCCTGGGTGACTTTGTTGAAGTGCGGCAGGTCGATGGAGCGGAAGAACAGGTCGTCGATGTTCAGGCGTGGTGGCTCTTTCTCGAACACCTTGAACTTGTCGCCGCTTGGCGCCGGGGTTTCCGGGACCACGGATTCGGCGTAGGCAATCGCTACCGGCCCGGCCAGGCTCATGAACAGGTCGTTGGCGTCCAGGCGAATGGTTTCGCCGATGTCGATGCCGGCACGCCTGAAGTAGTTCTGGTCGTAATCGGTCGTGACCGCCTGGGCCGTCAGGATGTTGAAGATCTGTTGGGAGATGTACTGGTTGGCGTGCTTCTCCATGGCATTGACATCAATGTTCTGGATGTTGCCGTCATCGCTTTCTTCGGCGTAGCGCATGATGTCGTTGGAAATCAGCATCATCGCGTTCCACGGGCGGATGCGGCCCATGACGCTGGCTTCGCTGCTGTCTTCGTTGGCGAAGTTGTACGAGAAATCCCATTCTTCCGACAGGTACTTGCACAGCAGGCGTCCGGCGTTGATGTGCAGGGCCTCGGACATTTCGCTGCGGTGGTCGGAAATGTTCGGCAGCACGCAGATGCCGCTGGTGAAGATCGGTTCGAAGACGAAGGAATGACCGCTCTTGCTGTCGTGTTCGTCCATCGGCTTGGTGTCGAACGTCTTGTTCATGTACGAGTATTGCTGGGCCAGGCCGAACTCCGAGGCCATGCCCGAACCGGTACCGCCGCCGGCACTGAAGATCGAGAAGTACAGGCGCGACTGGTTGGCCTTGATGCCGCAGCTGTCGATCAGGTACGAGTGGATCATTTTCCAGTCAGGGCTGGAGAAGCGCTGGGTGTCCTTGTTCAGGATGATCTTGGCCAGGTACTGGCCCAGGATCGGCGCGTTACCGGCACCACCGGCGTGGACTTCCGACAGGTCCATGATTTTCATTTTGCTGTAGTCGCGCAAAAAGCCGCTTTTCTCACCCTTGCGCGAGAAGCGGATGCGCCCGGCGATGTCCTTGTCCAGGTCGCCGAGCATTACCAGCGGTTCCACCAGGAACACCGGTTTGCTGGCCTTGCTGGTGCCCAGGCGCAGATTGTTGCGGATCCACTGCGCGGGGCTGTAGCCCTTGTCGCTGTAGGCCTTGTCTTCGGCGTTGAATTCGTTGAGGTAGAACTTGCGGGCGTTGTACACCAGCTCGGCCACGTCCAGGGCAATGTTGGAGCCGCAGCGCCCCAGGCCGATCAGGCACACCGACGGGAATTCCTGCTGGGTACGGTCGCTCTCGTCTTCTACCAGATGAGGCGGACGCGGGAACACCGCGTCGCGCAGGCCATCGAGGTTGTCGAGGATCCGATCGGTGTTGGTTTCGGTGAAATACAGATACTGCTGAGTCGACAGGGGACGCGAGCTGCTCGAGGGTTTCGAGACTTCAGGGCCGTTGGCGGCCGGGCTCAGGGTCAGATCGGATACCGCAGTGGCTGTTTTTTTGGAAGTCATTGTGCGCCATATGCCTGAACTGGTTGGTTCGACGAGCGCTGTCATCGAACCGTCGCGGATGGGAGCTCGCGTCCTTGGATGGCGCGAAGGTCGGCCCGAGCGTTCAGGACTGTGCCTGAGCGCCGCTCGGGAGATTCTTTCCTGATAGGTTGAATCGGCCACCTGGAGACGATCTTTAATCAAGAACGGGCAAAATGATGGCAATTGTTACAGGAAATTGACCGCTATCAATAAACACGCCCCTCGCCATGGGCGGGTATCAACCTTGCGAATGATTGGAGACAGTCCACGCGCCGCTGTCTAGATTGCAGACTTCGGGCTCGGATGCCTCGCCGTTGCCCCCATAACAATAAAGAGACGGACCCATGCAGAACTCGACCCAAGCGGCGAATGCCTGGCGCATTCTGTTCCTGCTGTTCCTGGCCAACCTGTTCAACTTTTTCGACCGCACCATCCCGGCGATCATCATCGAGCCGATCCGTATGGAGTGGAGCCTCAGCGACTTCCAGATCGGCATCATCGGCACCGCCTTCACCATCGTCTACGCCATTGCCGGGTTGCCGTTGGGGCGCATGGCCGATACCGGTTCGCGCAGCAAGTTGATGGGCTGGGGCCTGGCAGCCTGGAGCGGACTGACCGCGGTGAACGGCCTGGTGGGCAGTTTCTGGGCGTTCCTGGTGGTGCGCATGGGCGTCGGCATCGGCGAGGCCAGCTACGCGCCAGCCGCCAACTCACTGATTGGCGATCTGTTCCCGGCCCACCGTCGGGCGCGGGCCATGGGCATCTTCATGCTGGGGCTGCCGCTGGGCCTGCTGTTGGCGTTTTTCACCATTGGCGCGATGGTCAAGGCGTTCGACAGCTGGCGTGCGCCGTTCTTCATTGCGGCGGTGCCGGGGCTGGTGCTGGCGGTGTTCATGTTTTTCATCAAGGAACCCAAGCGCGGCGCGGCGGAAACCGTGCAGGTGTCCCAGGAAAAGATCGACAGGCCGGTTCGCCGGGTACTGGCGATTCCCACTTTCCTATGGCTGGTGCTGGCCGGGCTGTGCTTCAACTTCGCCACCTATGCTTGCAACTCGTTCCTGGTGCCGATGCTGCAACGTTATTTCCTGATGCCGCTGCACGAGGCGGCCGTGGCCACCGGGATCATGGTGGGTGTGACGGGGCTGTTCGGGCTCACCCTGGGTGGCTGGGTCGCGGACAAGATCCACCAGCGCGTGCCCAACGGCCGGCTGCTGTTCGCAGCGTTCAGCCTGGCGATCTCGACGGTCACCACAGCGTGGGCCCTGCATGCCGGGCGCATTGAAATCGGCGTGTTCGTGGCGGTGTTCAGCGTCGGTTGGCTGTTTGCCTATAACTTCTACACCTGTGTCTACACTGCGATCCAGGACGTGGTGGAACCGCGCCTGCGCGCCACGGCGATGGCGTTGTACTTTGCCGGGCTGTATTTGCTCGGTGGCGGTTTGGGGCCGGTGGTGGTGGGCGGCTTGTCCGACTACTTTGCCCGCACGGCCATGGCAACCGCGGGTGTCGACCAGATGACCGAAGCGTTCAAGGCCATCGGCCTGCACGACGCGATGTACCTGATCCCGGTGGCGCTGCTCCTGACCATGGTGTTCCTGTTCCTGGCGTCACGCTGCTTCGTGCGCGATGCCAAGCGGATGAAGGACGGGATGAGCGCGGAGGTGATGCCGGAGGGTGTCGCGGCGACGGCCTGAAGAGATTTTGTGACAACAATGCTTTTGTGGCGAGGGAGCTTGCTCCCGCTCGGTTGCGCAGCGACCGCAACATTTTTGGGGCCGCTTCGCGCCCCAACGGGAGCAAGCTCCCTCGCCACAGATCGTGTCTTACAGGTTATCCAACCTTTTCATCCCGTCCCCGCAGCAAGCGATCAGGCATCGCCACCGCCGCTGCCAGCCCCAACAGCGACACCGCCGCGCTGATCAGCAGCAAATGCCGGAACGTCGCCTGCAATGCCTGGCGCAAGGCACTCTGGGCCTCGCCCGGGGCGGCGTTCAGGCCGTCCAGCAAGACATTGCCGGAATGCCCTTCGCCGATCAGCGACGAGCTGGCGATCTGGGCGAAGCTTGAATCCTGCAGCAACGCCAGCAGCAACGCCGACATCAGTGCCACGCCCACCGCACCGCCGAGGGAGCGGAACAGGTTGGTGGTGCTGGTGGCGACGCCGATGTCCTGTTGGTCTACGGAGTTTTGCGAACCCACCAACGAAGTGGGGAATTGCATGCCGGAGGCGATGCCAGAGAGCAGCATGAACAGGCTGCTGAGCCAGAACGCGGCGGGCGGGGTGAAGGCCATGCCGAGGATGGCGAGCGGGAAGAGCAGGGCACCGCTCAGGATCATCGGTTTGTAGCGCCCCGTGATTGAGGTCCGGCGTCCAGCGAAGTACGCGCCTATCGGCAGCCCTATCGCCAGCGGCAACAAGTGCAACGCCGCGCTATCGGCACCCGCGCCGGTCACGCTCTGGAAGCGCAACGGAACCAGCACGGTCAGGGAAATCGCCTGGAAACTGGTGAAGAACACCGTGCACCAACACAACACCGCGCTGCGGTTGGCGAACAGGTGCATTGGCAGCAATGGTTCCCGAGCCCGGCGCTCGTGCCAGGCGAACACCCCCAGCGTTACCCCCGCACAACCGAGTAACCCCAGTACTTCCTGGCTGTGCCAGGCATGGCCCTGGCCGACCTGGGTGATCCCCAGTAAAAGCGCCGTCAGGCCGATGATCAGCAGCACGGTACCCAAGTAATCGATGATCGGCGTGCGTTGCGGCACCGGCAGCCCGACCAGGGTGCGCCGGGCCACCCACCAGGCCGCGAGCCCCAGCGGCAGGTTGATCCAGAACACCCAGCGCCACGACAGGTATTCGGTCATATAGCCGCCGAGCACCGGCCCGGCCACGCTGGCCACCGCGTACATGCTGCTGAAATAGCCCTGGTAGCGGCCACGCTCGCGGGGCGGGATGATGTCGCCGATGATCGCCTGGCTCACCGAAATCATCCCGCCGGCGCCGATGCCCTGGAAAATCCGCGCCAGCACCAGTTGTTCCATGTTTTGCGCCAGGCCACAGAACAGCGAGGCCAGGGTGAACAGGCCCATGCCGAACAGCATCAGCGGCCGGCGCCCATAGAGGTCGCCGAGCTTGCCGTAGATCGGCACCGCCACGGTCATGGCGACCATGTAGCCGGAAATCACCCAGGCCAGCAGGCTGACGTCGGCAAATTGGGCGGAGATGGCCGGCATCGAAACGGCGACGATGGTCTGGTCCAGTGCACCCAGGAAAATCGCCAGCATCAGCGCCACCAGCACGCTGCGGATGGCCGGCTTCGGGGCTTGGAGCGTATTGAACTGAGTCACGGCAGAACCTGCGGGCCGTAGAGGCGAATGAGACAAGGCCCGCAGTTTAAATCGGTAGCCGGCTATTCGATAGCCTCGTAAGGAAGGCCGACGTAATTTTCCGCGATGGTTTTGCGACCGGCTTCGGAGTCGACGAAATATTCCAGCTCGGCTTCGCTGATGCGCTGGTTGAAGGCATCGTCGTCGAAGCGGTGCAGCATCGAGGTCATCCACCAGGAGAACCGTTCGGCTTTCCAGACGCGGCGCAGGCAGATGGCCGAATACTTTTCAAGCAAATCCACCCGCCCGTCGCGATAGACCTTGAGCAGGATGTTGAACAGCGTGCTGACATCGCTGGCCGCCAGGTTCAGCCCCTTGGCGCCGGTGGGCGGGACGATATGGGCGGCATCGCCCACCAGGAACATACGCCCGTATTGCATCGGCTCGACCACGAAGCTGCGCAGCGGTGCGATGCTTTTCTCGATGGAAGGGCCGGTCACCAGGGCTTCGGCCAGATCAAAGGGCAGGCGGTTTTTCAGCTCCTGCCAGAAGCGCTCGTCCGGCCAGTCGGCCACTTGCTCCTCGGCGGGTACTTGCAGGTAATAACGGGTGCGGGTCTTGGAGCGCATGCTGCACAGGGCAAAACCGCGGGTGTGACGAGCGTAGACCAGTTCTTCGTGGACCGGCGGCGTGTCGGCCAGCACGCCGAGCCAGCCAAACGGGTAGACGCGCTCGAAGACCTTGAGTTTTTCCGCAGGAATGGACTGTCGCGCCACGCCGTGGAAACCGTCGCAACCGGCAATGTAGTCGCAGTCCAGGCGCCAGGATTGCCCTTCATGCTCAAAGGTCACGAAGGGCTGTTCGGTTTGCATGTCGTGGGGCTGGGCGTTGCTGGCCAGGTACAGGGTCCGGGCGCCGGCGGCTTCGCGGGCGGCCATCAAGTCTCGGGTGACTTCGGTCTGGCCGTAGACCATGACGTTTTTGCCACCGGTCAGGCCCTTGAGGTCGATGTGTACCCGCCGATCGTTGAGCACCAGTTCAAAGCCGTCATGGGGCAGGCCTTCGGCGTCCATGCGTTGGCCAACGCCGGCCTGGCGCAGCAGCTCGACCATGCCTTGCTCCAGCACACCGGCGCGGATGCGGCTCAGTACGTATTCCGGGGTTTGGCGTTCGAGGATGACAGTGTCGATCCCGGCGTTGTGCAGCAACTGGCCGAGCAGCAGGCCAGAGGGGCCGGCGCCGATAATAGCGACTTGGGTCTTGAGGGTTTTCATTGTTCTTATGACTCGCACGAAGCACGCGACCAGGGTCGGTGTTGATTATTAGAAATCGAGTGCCTACATTTTTCGCTTGCGGACCTGTCAGTTGAAGGGGAAAACTGAGCCGATACCTGTTCTTTTCGCCAATTGGTGCGATTATCGCCCGCCACCCCAGGCCCGGATCCACGTTATGAAAAAACCTGACCTGCCTTCGATCCCGGTGTTCAAGCTCTACGGTGAAAGCCAGGAATGGCCGACGCCGGACCTGTTGCATTGCGAAACCATCTCCAAGCGCAGCCGCGAGCATCAATGGGAAATCAAACCCCATCGGCATGCGGATCTGTGCCAGTTGCTGTTTGTCTTCAAGGGCCAGGCGGAACTGGAGATCGAAGGCCGGCGCACGCTACTCACCGAACCGGCGGTGCAGATCCTGCCGCCGTTGTCGGTCCATGGCTTTCGTTTTTCCGAGGATGTGGAAGGTTACGTGGTGACCCTGGCTGCACCGCTGGTCACGCACCTGCAAGCGCAACTGGGGCATTCGGTCAATGTCCTGGCCCAGGCCGAAAGCTACCCCGCCCTTGAGAATGCCGAGTACCTCAATAGCCTGTTCAGCGCCTTGCAGAATGAGTACGTGGGGCATCAACCGGCCCGGGAAATGCTGATGCATGCACTGGTCAGCGTGATCATGGTCTGGGTCAGCCGCCAGGTGATGCAGCGCCACACCCAGGCCCAGCGCCCGCAACGGGCCCGGGAATACCTCAACGGGTTCATTCAGTTGGTGGAAGAAACCTATCGCGAGCACGTCAAGGTCGAAGACCTGGCCCATCGCCTGGGCATTTCCGTGTCGCACCTCAATGGCACCTGTCGGGAATTGGCGGGGCAACCGGCGTTGCAGATCATGCACGAGCGTCAGTTGCTGGAAGCCAAGCGGCTGCTGACCTACACCGGCATGACCATCTACGAGATTTCCGAAATGCTCGGGTTTTCCGACCCGACCAACTTCACCCGGCTATTCCGCCGGCGCGTCGGCATCTCGCCCAAGGCGTTCCGGGACCGGCTCAAGACCGATCAACAGGACGACTGACCACGCCTTAGCGCAGGGCGTTCAGGGTCGCACTGTGGGGGATGCAACGTTCGAAGTTGCAACTGGCGTATTCACGGGGCAGTTGCCTGGCCTGCTCGACCCGGTAGGCCGCAGTGCCATATAGCGCAAGCGTGGCGGCGCAGGTGACGAAGATGGCGAGGCGTCTTCTTGTTTTGATGTTCATGGCGGTGACCTCTGAACGAATACCCGGGGGTACTACATTGAGCATAGGTCAGCCGTGGTGGGATGCCAGCCAGGCAGGTGTTGCATTTAACCCGATATTCAGATCGCTGATACTCCCCTGTGGAAGCGAGCTTGTGGGAGCAAGGCTTGCCCGCGATGCAGACACCTCGGTGTAGCGGATAAACCGAGGCGATGCCATCGCAGGCAAGCCTTGCTCCCACAGATCAGTTCCACAGGGGACTGGGGTGGTCTTTTAACCGGGTTATTCCAGGTGTTCAGGCTTCATCGGATCCCCTGGCTTGACGTCCAGTTGCTTGCGCACGTCTTCGAACATTTCGTCGTAGTACTTGTGCATCGAGCCGATGCTGGCGGTCTTGGGCAAGCCGTATTTCTGGGCGATGCGCGTGGCATGGCGGGCGAAGTCGAAGGCCTGGTCCTTGGCCAGGAAGAACGTCTCGTCCAGGGGCTTGTCTTCGACGGTGCCATGCACCCGGAACGACATGCCCGTGCCTTCCTTTTCGTCCTGGTCGACCTTGTAGTCGATGCACAGGTTGTAGCTGAAATCATCCTTGTTCAGTGCATGGCGTTCCATGTGCAGGTGACCGGGTTCGAACATGGCCATAAGCGACTCTCCTTCGAAGGCATGGGAGTAGGGCAGACCCTGGATCTGCCCGACAAGTTTCCTGTTATCGATAAGCGATGCCCGGTGTCGCCGTGCTGATGCGGGTGCCGGCCTTGCCCTGGACGATCGCGTCGATGTCCGAGAGTGAACCGATCACCGCGACCTTGCCAGTGTTGCGCGCGAACTCGCAGGCCGCTTGCACCTTCGGCCCCATGGAACCGGCGGCGAAGCCGAGTTTTTCCATTTCGTCGGGGTGGGCCTGGGCGATGGCTTTCTGGGTCGGTTTACCGAAGTCGATGAACGCGGCATTGACGTCGGTGGCGATCACCAGCAGATCGCTTTCCAGCTGCTCGGCCAGCAGCGCCGAGCACAGGTCCTTGTCGATCACCGCTTCCACGCCTTGCAGCTTGCCGTCGGCGTCATACATCGTCGGGATGCCGCCACCGCCGGCGCAGATCACGATGCTGCCCTTTTCCAGCAGCCATTTGATCGGGCGGATTTCAAAGATGCGCTTGGGCCTGGGGCTTGCGACCACGCGGCGGAACTTGTCGCCGTCCGGGGCGATGGCCCAGCCTTTTGCGGCGGCCAGTTTTTCGGCTTCGACCTTGTCGTAGACTGGGCCGATCGGTTTGGTCGGGTTCTTGAAAGCCGGATCGTTGGCGTCGACTTCGACTTGGGTCAGCAGCGTTGCGAAGGGCACTTCGAAGTCCAGCAGGTTGCCCAATTCCTGTTCGATGATGTAGCCGATCATGCCTTCGGTTTCGGCGCCGAGCACGTCCAGCGGATACGGCGTGACCGAGGTGTAGGCTGCCGCCTGCAATGACAGCAGGCCGACCTGCGGGCCGTTGCCGTGGGCGATGACCAGTTGGTTGCCGGGGTGGATCTTCGCGATCTGTTCGGTCGCGGTACGGATATTGATGCGCTGGTTGTCTGCGGTCATGGGTTCACCCCGACGCAGGAGGGCGTTACCGCCCAGGGCAACGACGATACGCATGATGCTGTCCTTTCAAAAATGGATCGAACAATGCTGTTCCCTTGTGGAAGCTGGCCTGTGGGAGCAAGGCTTGCCCGCGATGCAAACACCTCGGTGTTAACTGATGGACCGGGGCGATGCCATCGCGGGCAAGCCTTGCTCCCACAACTGCATGAGGTTCTAGATATCCGCCAGCGCCGACACCAGGATCGCCTTGATGGTGTGCATGCGGTTTTCCGCTTGCTCGAAGGCGATGTTGGCCGGCGATTCGAAGACCTCTTCGGTCACTTCCACACCGTTGGCCAGGTTCGGATAGCGGGCGGCGATGTCCTTGCCAACCTTGGTTTCGCTGTTATGGAACGCCGGCAGGCAGTGCATGAATTTCACCCGCGGATTGCCCGAGGCCTTCATCATTTGCGCGTTGACCTGGTAGGGCAGCAATTGCTCGATGCGCTCATCCCAGGCTTCCACTGGCTCGCCCATGGACACCCAGATGTCGGTGTGGATGAAGTCCACGCCCTTGACCGCTTCCTTCGGGTCCTCGGTGATGGTGATGCGCCCGCCACTTTCGGCGGCGAAGGCCTGGCACTGGTCGATGAAGTCCTGATGCGGCCAGAGTGCTTTCGGTGCGCCGATGCGTACGTCCATGCCCAGCTTGGCGCCGATCATCAGCAGCGAATTGCCCATGTTGTAGCGTGCGTCGCCCAGGTACGCGTAGCTGATGTCATGCAACGGCTTGTCGCTGTGCTCGCGCATGGTCAGGGTGTCGGCGATCATCTGGGTGGGGTGGAATTCGGCGGTCAGGCCGTTGAACACCGGCACCCCGGCGAACTTGGCCAGTTCCTCGACGATCTCCTGTTCGAAGCCACGGTATTCGATGGCGTCGAACATCCGCCCCAGCACCCGGGCGGTGTCTTTCATGCTTTCCTTGTGGCCGATCTGCGACGACACCGGGTCGATGTAGGTGACGTGGGCGCCCTGGTCATGGGCCGCGACTTCGAAGGCGCAGCGGGTGCGGGTCGAGGTTTTCTCGAAGATCAGCGCGATGTTCTTGCCCTTGAGGTGCGGCTGTTCGGTGCCGGTGTACTTGGCACGCTTGAGGTCGCGGGACAGGTCCAGCAGATAGTGCAGCTCGCGGTTGGTGTGATGCATCAAGCTCAGCAGGCTGCGGTTGCGCATGTTGAAAGCCATGATTTGGATCTCCTTGGGTTCGGTTATCCCCTGGGCCGGTCTCTGCCGTGGGATGGAGAGCGGTGCCGGTCCAGGCTCAAAGGTCAGTAGTCGATCGGGTCGCGGATGATCGGGCAGGTCATGCAGTGACCACCGCCCCGGCCCCGGCCCAGTTCGCTGGCGCTGATGGTGATGACTTCCACACCGGCCTTGCGCAGCAGGGTGTTGGTGTAGGTGTTGCGGTCGTAGCCGATCACCACGCCCGGCTCCACGGCCACCACGTTGTTGCCGTCATCCCATTGCTCGCGCTCGGCGGCGAAGCTGTTGCCGCCGGTTTCCACTACTCGCAGCGCCTTCAGCCTGAGGGCCGAGGCGACGGTGTCGAGGAAGCTGCCTTCCTCGCGACGTATATCGATACCGCCGGGCTTGCTTTCGTCGGGGCGCAGGGAGAAGGCGACGATCTGGCTCACCACTTCCGGGAAAACCGTCACCAGGTCGCGATCGCAGAAGCTGAACACGGTGTCCAGGTGCATGGCGGCGCGGGATTTCGGCAAGCCGGCGACGATCACCCGTTCCACGGCCTTGTGCTTGAACAGGTTCAGCCCCAGTTGGCCGATGGCCTGGCGGGACGAACGTTCGCCCATGCCGATCAGCACCACGCCGTTGCCGATGGGCATCACGTCGCCGCCTTCGAGGGTCGCGTTGCCGTGATCCTGGTCCGGGTCGCCGTACCAGATCTGGAAGTCAGCCTGGGTGAACTCGGGGTGGAATTTGTAGATGGCGCTGGCCAGCAGGGTTTCCTGGCGGCGCGCCGGCCAGTACATCGGGTTCAGCGTCACGCCGCCGTAGATCCAGCAAGTGGTATCGCGGGTGAACTGGGTGTTGGGCAGCGGTGGCAGGATGAAGCTGGAGTGCCCGAGGAAGTCGCGGAACATCTGGATGGTCTTGCCACCGAAGCTGTCCGGCAGGTCATCGGCCGAGACGCCGCCGATCAGGAATTCGGCGATATGGCGTGGCTCCAGGCTGCGCAGCCACGAGCCGACTTCATTCACCAGGCCCAGGCCCACCGAGTTGGCGGTGATCTTGCGCTCCAGGATCCAGTCGAGGGCTTCGGGGATGGCGACGATGTCGGTCAGCAGGTTGTGCATTTCCAGTACGTCGATGTCACGCTCGCGCATCTTGGTGACGAAATCGAAATGGTCGCGCTTGGCCTGGTTGACCCAGATCACGTCATCGAACAGCAGCTCGTCACAGTTGTTCGGGGTCAACCGCTGATGGGCCAGGCCTGGGGAACACACCATGACTTTACGTAATTTACCGGCTTCGGAATGAACGCCGTATTTCACTTTTTCCGTGGTCATTACAAATCCTCCAGTTAAAACAATCAGCCAGCTACAAGGTCAGGAAGCCGTCGTAGAGCCCATAGGCAGCCACCAGGGCGCCTGCGATCACTGCGGCGAAAATCAGCTTCTCGACAGAGGTGAAAACCGGTTTGCCCAGCTCGTGCTTGGCTTTGGCGAACAGGATCGCGCCGGGGGCGTAGAGCAGGGCGGAGAGCAGCAAGTACTTGACCCCACCGGCATACAGCAACCACATCGCGTAAATCAGGGCGATGGCACCGATGATCAGGTCCTTGCGGCGTTCGGCCAGGGCGTTTTCGTAGGTCTCGCCGCGCACCGCCAGCAGCACTGCGTAGGCCGCCGACCACAGGTAAGGCACCAGGATCATCGAGGTGGCGAGATAGATCAGAGACAGGTAAGTGCTGGCCGAGAACAGGGTGATGACCAAAAACAGCTGGACCATCGCATTGGTCAGCCACAGGGCGTTGGCCGGTACGTGGTTGGCGTTCTCCCGGCGCAGGAACTCGGGCATGGTGTGGTCCTTGGCGGCGGCGAACATGATCTCGGCGCACAGCAACACCCAGGACAGCAGGGCGCCGAGCAGCGAGATGATCAGGCCGACGCTGATCAGCACCGCGCCCCAGTGCCCCACCACATGCTCCAGCACGGCGGCCATGGACGGGTTCTGCAATTTTGCCAATTCAGGCTGGGTCATGATGCCCAGGGACAATACGTTCACCAGCACCAGGAACAGCAGCACGGTGATGAAACCGATCACGGTGGCCTTGCCCACGTCGGTACGTTTCTCGGCCCGGGCGGAAAAAATACTCGCACCTTCGATGCCGATGAACACCCACACGGTGACCAGCATCATGTTGCGCACCTGGTTCATCACACTGCCCAGATCCGGGTTCTTCAGGCCCCAGATGTCGGCGGTGAAAATATCGAGCTTGAAGGCGAACACCGCGATCAGCACGAACAGCACCAGCGGTACGATCTTGGCGACGGTGGTCACCAGGTTGATGAACGCCGCTTCCTTGATGCCGCGCAGCACCAGCCAATGCACCGCCCATAACAACACCGAGGCGCCAATTACCGCGGCGACGGTGTTGCCCTCACCAAAAATCGGGAAGAAGTAGCCCAGGGTGCTGAACAACAGTACGAAGTAACCGACGTTGCCCAGCCAGGCGCTGATCCAGTAGCCCCAGGCCGACGAGAAACCCATGTAGTCGCCGAACCCGGCCTTGGCATAGGCATACACACCGCTGTCCAGATCGGGTTTGCGGTTAGCCAGGGTCTGGAACACGAAAGCCAGGGTCAGCATGCCGACGGCGGTGATGGCCCAGCCGATCAGCACCGCACCGACATCGGCACTGGCCGCCATGTTTTGTGGCAAGGAAAAGATCCCGCCACCGATCATCGAGCCGACCACCAGTGCAACCAATGCACCCAATCGAAGTTTTGCGGGGGTATCAGACATTTGCGAGACTCCAGCGCAGGAGAAGAGAGTCAACAGACTAAGTCGATTTGAAAGTTGAATAGCTGATCTGGATCAGTGCATGGCAACATTCCATTGTTAATGAAGAAGTTAACAGCGTCCGTGGGTGTCTGTAGTGCTTGGAAGGCCCGTTTCGTGCGGCTTCGGCGAGGGTGTTGGAAGTTTTCCTCGCCTTGGGATTATTCACGCTAGTTGATTTTCACTGAGTCGCAACTATTTTGTAGGCTGCCTGCATGACAGAAATAATCGTGCCGCATGGTCTTTTAAATTAACGTCTTGGATAATGGACAGGACATAAGCTTTTGGACTTTGCGGGGGTGACGTTATTCAAAAACGTTATGTCGCTTTATTTACTTATTTAATAGTGAGAGAACATGTCGCAGCCGATTGAAAAGTTGCCACTTGGCGCCCTGGTCGCCCTGGTGGTGGGGTCGATGATCGGAGGTGGGATCTTTTCCCTGCCGCAAAACATGGCGGCTCGGGCCGACGTCGGTGCGGTGCTGATCGGCTGGGCCATTACCGCCGTCGGCATGCTGACCCTGGCCTTCGTGTTCCAGACCCTGGCCAACCGCAAGCCGGAATTGGACTCGGGCGTGTATGCCTATGCCAAGGCCGGGTTCGGTGACTACATGGGCTTCTCGTCCGCCTGGGGCTACTGGATCAGCGCCTGGATGGGCAACGTCGGTTACTTCGTATTGTTGTTCAGTACCTTGGGCTATTTCTTCCCGGTGTTCGGTCAAGGCAATACGCCGGTGGCTATCGGGTGTGCATCGTTGCTGCTGTGGGCGGTGCATTTCCTGGTGCTGCGTGGGATCAAGGAGGCGGCGTTCATCAACCTGGTGACCACTGTGGCCAAGGTCGTGCCGCTGTTGATGTTCATCGTCATGGCCGCCGTGGCCTTCAAGGCAGAGATTTTCACCCGCGATATCTGGGGCGTGCTGAGCCCGGACCTGGGCAGTGTGATGGACCAGGTGCGGCACATGATGCTGATCACGGTGTTCGTGTTCATCGGTATCGAAGGCGCCAGCGTGTATTCGGCACGGGCAGAAAAACGTGCGGACGTAGGGCGTGCGACGGTGATCGGGTTCCTCGGGGTATTGGCGCTGCTGGTACTGGTGAATGTGTTGTCCCTGGGGGTCATGAGCCAGCCTGAACTGGCGCAGTTGCAGAACCCGTCCCTGGCTGGCGTCCTGGAGCACATTGTCGGGCCGTGGGGCGCCTTGCTGATCAGTGTCGGATTGGCGGTGTCACTGCTCGGCGCTCTGCTGTCCTGGGCGTTGCTGTGCGCGGAAATTCTCTACGCCACCGCCCGGGACAAGACCATGCCCGCGTTCCTGACCAAGGAGAATGCCAACCATGCTCCGGTCAATGCGCTGTGGCTGACCAATGGCATGATCCAGCTGTTTTTGTTGATCACCCTGTTTTCCGCAGGCACCTACACCAGCCTGATCTATCTCGCCTCGTCGATGATCCTGGTGCCGTACCTGTGGTCGGCGGCCTATGCGGTGCTGCTGTGCGCCCGCGGGGAAACCTATGAACAGGCCTCGGCCCGGCGCATGAAAGACCTGTGCATCGGTGGCGTTGCGCTGTGCTATGCGGTGTGGCTGCTGTATGCCGGTGGGGTGAAATACCTGCTGCTGTCGGCGCTGTTGTATGCGCCGGGGGTGATCCTGTTTGCCCAGGCCAAGCGTGAGCAGCGGCAGCCGTTGTTCACTCACGTGGAGAAGGGCGTCTTTGCGTGTGTGATGTCCGGGGCGGGCTTGGCGGCTTATGGGTTGTACAGTGGGTTTTTGACACTGTGAGGCGAAGGTCACCTTTGCGGCGGGTTAGAGGCGGCCGTTGTGGCGAGGGGATTTATCCCCGTTGGGGCGCGAAGCGGCCCTGAAACCTGGCGCCTCGGTGTGCCAGGAAAATCACTAACCTGCTCTTGGGGGGCCGCTTCGCGCCCCAGCGGGGATAAATCCCCTCGCCACAACGTCTTGCTCGCATCGGCGGCTATCACCACTGCGCGCGATGTGCACCCAGTTCAGCCGCCGGCAAGGTCCATTGCAGCGGTGTCCCGGTAATTTTCAAGGGCACCTGCAGGCGATGGGCCGGTCCCCAGGGTGTCTGCTCGACCAGCAGTCCCTGATCATCGGCGGCCTCGGCGCGCAATGGGGTTGGGTCCCCTGCGCCATGCTCGATCAACAGCTTCGCCGTACGCGCGAGTGACAAGCGTGCCGAGCCGCCGTGACCGCTTGCCAGGCGCCGGGACAACAACACCAGGACGCTGGCCGCCAGCAGATAGCCGGTGCCGTGATCCAGCGCTTGCACCGGCAGCGGTGTCGGTTTGTCGGTGTGTTTCCAGCCCATGCCGGCGTCGGCAATGCCGCTGCTCATCTGCACCAGACTGTCGAAGCCGCGCCGGTTCTGCCACGGGCCGCTCCAGCCGTAGGCGTTGAGGCTGACGTCGATCAGGCCCGAGGCTATCTGCCGGCGCTGCTCGGCGCCATAGCCCAGGCGTTCCAGGGCGTCGGCACGGTAGCCGTGCAGGAGGATGTCGGTGTCCTTGAGCAGAGCCTCGAATGCCACGCGATCTTCAGCTTGGTGCAAATCCAGGCGAGCGCAGCGTTTGCCCAGGGTGACTTCCGGCACTACGCCGGGTTCGTTCCAGGTCGGTGGGTCGATGCGCAGCACGTCGGCCCCCAGGCCCGCGAGGAAGCGACTGGCGACGGGGCCGGCCAGTACGCGGGTCAGGTCCAGTACCTTGAGGCCCGCCAGTGGCTGGGTCACGGAGCCGAGCCAGGGCTTGCGCTGCTCTCCAGGCGTTTCACTCAGGTGCACCAGCGGCTCGGCATTGACTGCCAGGCCTTGAGGGTGGGTTTGCCATGCCTGCCATGAACGCATCTCGGCGGCGCAACCGCCCGCGTCGACCACCGCCTGCTCCAGCTCGGCCTTGTTCCAGCGGGCCACCCTGGCCGCCATGTCGGCGCGGTCGGTGCAGGTGCCGAGGACTTTTTCCGCGGCCAGACGATGATGCGGCGCGTTGGTGTGCAGGCGAATCCAGCCGTCGGCGCTGGCATAGTCGCCGGCCACCGGATCCCACATCGGCGGCACGCTCCAGCCGACGGGGCGCAGGGAGGTGGAGAACCAGAACGACGCCAGGCGCCGATCGACCTCCACGGGCGGCAGGCGGCCGGTTTGTTGGTGGATGAGCTCGGCGGCGGCCTGGCCGGCCGCGGCGATGCTGGCGCAAGCCAGTTCCGTGACGGCGAACGCCGAGGGCAGGGCACCGTCGCCGGTGAAGGTGATCGGGGTCGTGGGCAAACCAAGCGCGGCTTGCATGGACGTGAGCAGAACTGACATCGAAAGCCCTCCGGTACGAGAGGGCGATCATAGTTCAAAATCCCGTTGGGGGCTGCTTTGCGGCCCAGCGGGAACAAGTGCCCTGTACCTGTTCCGGTCGCGACCAGATCCACAGGTTGCCCAGGCCCATGCCCATGAGTGCCAGATAAACCGGCCAGCCGTGGTCAAGCATCACCAGCATCAGTCCGGCGCAGAACAGCATGCTGGCGGTGGCACCGAGCTTGGCCCGGCGCGGGATGATTTTTCCGTTGCGCCAGTTGTGCAGCATCGGCCCGAACAACCGATGGTTCTCCAGCCAGGCGCTCAGGCGCGGCGAACTGCGGGTTGCGGCCCAGGCGGCCAACAGGATGAACTCGGTCGTCGGCAGGCCGGGCACGACGATGGCGACCAGGCCGATGGCCAGGCTGGTGTAGGCGAGCAGGGCGAAGAGCAGTTGGGTGAGTTTCGTGGGACGGTTCATCAGTATCTTTCACGCATACGCATGTCCTCGTGGGAGCGAGCCTGCTCGCGATAGCGGTGTGTCAGGCGCCATCATTGGAGCTGACACACTGCAATCGCGAGCAGGCTCGCTCCCACAAGGGACAGCGGTGAATTTTCAGGCCAACTCGACCGCATAGGCATGCTCTAGCAACACCGTAAAGCGGTTGAAGGCATCCAGCGCGCCTTGGTCCGCCTCGGCTTCCTGCTGCTCGGTGAAGGCCAGGCCATCGAGGGTGCGGGTGAAGGTTTTCCAGCCTTCGGCGCGCCCGCCAGCGGGTTCCGCCAGGTGCCGGGCGCCGAAGGTTTCGCTCAGCCCCAGGCCCACGGCACGCTTGATCAAGAATGCGGCGCCGAGCTTGGAGCCTTCGGAGACGAACAGCCAGCCCAGGGCTTCGGCCAGGGTCGGGTTTTTCACCGCTCCGGTCACTGGCATGGGGACTTCGGTGTCCAGGTCTGCCAGATCCGCCTTGGCCGCTTCTGCCCGGCAACGGGCCGGCAGGTCGGGGATCAGGGTGGACAGTTCGGCATCGTTGTACAGCGCCACCAGTTCCGATTGGAACAGGTACTGGGCCACGACGAAGCGGGCGAAGCTGGCCGGGGTTTCGAACGGGGCGTGGGCCTTGACCAGTGCGTCGAGCTTGCTGTGGGGCTCGTGGGTGATCTGGTTCAGGCGTTGGGAGCGTGAAGTGGGATGTTGTGTGGTCATGGAAACTCCTTCGAATTAGAACGGTGTGGCGAGGGGCTGTGGGAGCAAAGCTTGCTCGCGAACAGGCGCCTCGATCTCTGGAAAGACCGCATGGCCTTCATCGCGGGCAAGCCTTGCTCCCACATGACCCTCCTCACTACGGGTATTTGTTTGGCCTGGGCAACCGAGTCAGATATCCCAGATCAGGTTCACCGCGAAGTTACGCCCGGGCGCCGTCAGGCGATCGAGGTTGGCGGGGTTCAGCACCGCCGCTTCGCCGACGCTGTCGTAGCCGCGCACGTCATCCCACAGCCAGTACTTCTTGTCGGTGAGGTTGTAGAGACCGCCGCTGACGGTGATGTCGTCGGTCACCTTGTAGAAGCCGCTCAGGTCGAGAATGCCGAAACCCGGGGTCTTGAACTGGCTGCTCACGCCATCGGGCGAGTTGAAGTTGCTGTCGTCGACGCGGTCCTTTTTCTTGACCAGGGTCCAGCTGAGCAAGGTGCCGTAGTGGTCCTGGTCGTAACCCAGGCCGAACACGCCGGTCAGCGGGTTGACGCTGTTGAGCGGTTCGCCGGTGTCGGCGTTGCGTCCGTAGGCGTAAGCCACCGAGCCTTGGGTGTACAGGCCCTTTGGCGCGCCCAGCACGTCCAGTTCCAGGCGTCCCCTGGCTTCGACGCCCTTGATGGTGGCGTGCTTGATGTTGTTGCTCTGGAAGGTCAACTGGTTGGCGCCGGGGGTGATGGCGTCCTCGTTGATGAAGTCGCGGTACTTGTTGTAGAACACCGCCACGTCGAACGAGCCGGCGTCGAAACGGCCGCGCAGGCCAGTCTCGTAGCTTTTGCTTTTTTCCGGCTCCAGGTCGGGGTTGGGCTCCACGCTGTAGCCAGCGCCGGGGTTGTCGAAACGCCCGTACAAGGCCTTGGCGGTCGGGGTGCGGAAACCCTCGGCGTACTGACCGTACCAGGTGTACTGGTCGGTCAGGGCATAGGTCATGCCGAACTTGGGCGAGACGCGGTGCCAGGTCTTGTTCTTGTCGCTGACTTCACCGCCACTGGTTGGGTCCACGGTGTTGAGGAACTCCTCGGTCAGGTGAGGTTTGAGGCGGGTGTAGTCGTAGCGCAGGCCGGGTGTGAAGGTCCAGCGGTCCCAACTGATCTGGTCCTGGGCGAACAGGCTGTAGGTGTCGATGGTCGGATCCGGGAAATCACTGGCTTTTGCCAGCACGTCCCGGGTGCTGATGGCGCCCACTGCTGAACAACCCACGCCTACCGCCAGGCACACGCCATTGCCACTGCGCGAACCGGTGACTTTCTGTTGCTTGATCGTGGTGCCGTAGGTCAGGGCGTGATCGGTGTCGGCGACGTTGAAGGCCTTGTCCAGTTGCGCGTCGAAGACCCACTGTTTTTCTTCGTAGAGGGTGTCCCGGGTGCGCAGCACCTGGCGGGTGATCGGGAAGTAGAACTCGGCGGTGCTCTGGTCGGTCTTGGCGATCTGGTGGTTCAGGCTCCACTTGACGTGATCGGCCAGCAGGCTGTCGAGGGCGAAGCTGTGCTCCAGGCCGAAACGCTCGCGGCTGATGGTGTCGTTGCCGGTGCGCCACTGGTACATGCCGCCGGGCAGCATGGAGGTGGGGATTGTGGGGCGGCCGTTGGAGTAGGGGCCGCCATAGGCGCTTTTCAGATCGGTGTCGCGGTCGTCCTTGTATTTCTCGTAGACCAGGCTCAGGCGCGCGTCGTCGTTGTAGTTCCAGCCGAGCTTGGCCAGCACGTTGTTGGCGCGCACGTCTTCCGGGTTGGCGGCGGTACGGTCCAGGCCGGTGCCGTTGTGGCTGCCGTAGGATTCGGTTTCGTGACCGTCGCGTTGGCTGTAGTGCAACAGGCCGTCGAACGGCCCGCTGCGACCGGCGACGGTGGCGGACTTGAGCCAGCTCTCGTCGGCGGAGCTGTAGCCGGTCTTCAGGCGAGCGCCAACGTCCTGGCCTGGTTTGATGATGTCATCCGGATCGAGGGTGAAGTAGCTGACGGCACCGCCAATGGCATTGCTGCCGTACAGCACCGAGGCCGGGCCGCGCAGGATTTCCACACGCTTGACGATTTCCGGGTCGACGTAGTTGCGCTGGGTCTTGGCATAGGGACCGTTGAAAAAACCATCGGGTACTTCCACGCCGTCGACCTGGGTCAGGATCCGGTTGCCGTCGATGCCGCGGATGTTGTAGCCGCTGATGCCGCCGCGCTGGCCCGCGCCGCCCACCGATACGCCCGGTTCATAGCGCACCAGGTCCTTGAGGGTGTTGACGTTGTTGCGGTCCAGTTCCTGGCGGTCGTGGACAGTGACCGTGCTCGGTACGCTGGTGATGTCCTGTTCCTGGCGGGTGGCGCTGATGGTTACCTGTTGCAACTCCAGCGTGCTGCCGGTACTGCGCTTTTGCAGGATGATGCTGTTGTCGCCCAGCTTGCGGTAGCTCAGGTTGGTCCCCACCAACAGGCGCTCCAGGGCTTTGTCTGGTGGCAGCGAGCCGCTCACCCCTGGCGAGGCGACGCCTTCGGCCAGTTCCGCCGGCATGCCGACTTGCCAGCCTGTGATAGCGGTGAATGCATTCAGGGCCGAGACCAATGGCTGCCGGGCAATGGCAAAGGTGTAGTCGCCCATGTTGCGCGAAGGGGGTTGCACCGTGGCGGCGGCCAGGGCGAGCGGCGCGGTGCCGGCCATCAGGATGGCGGCGGTCAGCAGTGACAGCGTGCAAGAGGGGGCAAGAAACCGGCAAGTAAGGCGAGAGGACATCGATAGCGCTCCGTGTCGCATCTGTTATAGGTGCAGACTCACATCCGTGGATGCGAATCAATTGCATTGGCTATAACGAGACGAACCAGCGAAGCCTATCGAGTAAAAATAATTCTCATTCAGTTCAGGATCACCAGCGCCGGGAACTCCTGGAGCCGCGCCGAGGTGATGTGGGCCAGCGAGCGCACCACGTCCAACGGCTGGTCGAGGCGGTAATTGCCGGTCACGGCAACGTTGGCCAACTGTTCGTTGCTGTTGATGATCCAGCCGGGGTAGTAACGGCGCAGCTCGGCCAGTACCTGGCTCAGTGGCCGGTTCTCGAACACCAGCCGACCCTGGACCCAGGCCAGGTCAGTGTTGGCATCGAGCCGGGCCGGGCGGTCGAAGCCGTTGGGACCGATGCGGATGCTTTCGCCAGCGGACAGCCGTACATGGGTGTCGTTGCGGTTGGCCCGCAGGTCCACATCGCCGCGCTGGACCTGGACCTGGGCCACGCCGTCGAGGTAACGCACGGCGAAGGTGGTGTCGCTGACGCTGGCCGTGACGGGGCCGGCATCGATTTGCAGCGGCAAGTTGCGGTTGCCCGGTACTTCGAAAAACGCCTCGCCCTTGTACAGGCGCGCCACGTGCCGTTGTTCATTGAACGTGCTGGAGAAGGCCGAATCGGTGTTGAGCAGGACCTGGGAGCCGTCCTCCAATTGCAGGCGCTGGCGCTCACCGACCACGGTCAGGTGGTCGGCCTGCAAGCGCAGGGGCAGGTCACTGAAATTGAACAGGCCGAGAAGCAGCACGGCGGCGGTGGCCAGGGGCTTCCAGTGGGCACGCAGGCGCGACAGCGCGGTGACCCTGGGCGTGGCGTCGAGTCGACGGGCACTTTCCATCACCTGCGGGCCGTTCCAGATCGCCTGGGCCCGGGCGAACGCCTCGCCATGGCGTGGATCGGCCGCCAGCCAGGCGTGGAACTGCCGCGTCTGTTCCTCGCTGGGGTTGTCTAGCAGGATCAGCCAGTCCAGCGCCTGTTCCATGGCATGGGCGGTTTCCTGCGTCGCAGTCGGCTCAGCAGAGCGGTGATTGTCCGTCACAGTGGGATCTCGGTATTAGCGGCACGGGCCCAAGCTACAAGTTGGACGCAGCAAGTGGCAAGTCTGTAGGCAGTTCATGGCCTGAAGCGTGAGGCAGGTCACTGCTCACCGTGGCTGCGTTCCGCCACACCCACACAGATCGCCATGATCAGTTTCAGTTCCTTTTGCACGGTACTCAGGGACACGCCCAGCCGTTCGGCGATTTCCTGATAACTGTGGCCATGCAGGCGGCTGAGGATGAAGATCTGCTGCTGTCGCGAGCTCAGGGCCTGCAGGCTGACATTCAGGCGCTCGAGCAGTTGCTGGGCGTGGGCGGCGTCCTCGGCACTGCTCTGGGGGGCGACGACGTTGTGGACGACTTCCAGCGGCACGTCATCGAGCAAGGTCCGTGACTGGATACGCCGGGCACGCAGATGGTCCCGCGCCAGGTTGCGGGCGGTCTGGAAAACAAAGGGTTCGAGGTGTTCGACCGTGCGTTCGCCCAGTGCGCGGGTCACGCGCAGGTAGGTTTCCTGAAGCAGGTCTTCGGCGGTGCTGGGGTTGCTGACCATGCGCTCAAGGGTGCGCAGCAGCGGCGTGCGCTGGGCGAGGAAGACGTGATGAAAGCGCGATTGACTCACGGTAAGGCCCGATCCGGTTTGAGTAGATGATAATGCTTATCATCTACGGAGCGGGTCAAGCGTTCATTCATTGGCGCCGAAGCAAATGTGGGAGCGAGCCTGCTCGCGATAGCGTCGTATCAGCCAGCACAGTGTTGACTGATAGACCGCTATCGCGAGCAGGCTCGCTCCCACACGACAAGGCGCGGCCGGCTCTGCGAGGATTACTCGGCGTTACACAACGCCAGGCAGTTATCGAGCATGCGGTTGGAGAAGCCCCATTCGTTGTCATACCAGGCCAGTACCTTGAGCAGCTTGCCGCTGACCTTGGTGTGGTTGGCGTCGAAGATCGACGACAGCGGGTTGTGGTTGAAGTCACTGGAGACCAGCGGCAGGGTGTTGTAGCCGAGGATCTTGGAATGCTGGCTGGCGTGGCGCAGCAGTTCGTTGACGTCTTCGGCCGATGCTTCGCGCTTGAGCTGCACGGTGAGGTCGACCAGGGACACGTTGATCACCGGTACACGTACCGCCATGCCGGTCAACTTGCCCGCCAGTTCCGGCAGCACCAGGCCCACCGCTTCGGCGGCGCCGGTCTTGCTCGGGATCATGTTCTGGGTGGCCGAACGGGCGCGGTACGGGTCGCTGTGGTAGACGTCGGTCAGGTTCTGGTCGTTGGTGTAGGCATGAATGGTGGTCATCAGGCCGCTTTCGATGCCCAGTTCGCGGTGCAGCACCTGGGCTACCGGGGCCAGGCAGTTGGTGGTGCACGAAGCGTTGGAGATGATCTGATGGGACTGGCGCAGGATGTCGTGGTTCACGCCATACACCACGGTGGCATCGGCGCCCTTGGCCGGGGCCGAGATGATCACCTTGCGCGCGCCGGCGCTGATATGGGCCGCCGCTTTGGAACGGTCGGTGAACAGACCGGTGCATTCGAACACAACGTCGATTTTTTCAGCGGCCCAAGGCAGTTCGGCCGGGTTGCGGATGGCACTGACCGAGATGCGGTCGCCATTGACTGTCAGGCTTTCGTGATCATGCTGTACGTCGGCATCGAAGGTGCCGTGGACGGTGTCGAACTTGAGCAGATGGGCATTGATCGCACTGTCGCCCAGATCGTTGATGGCGACGATCTGCAAGTCGCGACGATAGCCTTGGGTATACAGTGCTCGGAGGACGTTGCGGCCGATGCGGCCAAAACCATTGATTGCGATTCGAAGAGTCATTAACTGCGCCGCCGTCGATTTGTTGTTGGAATTACAAGATTATTCGCATAAAAATAGAAAACAAGCCTTTTTAGTGGCAATATTTTGTTTTATCTACAACGAGTGACCTGAATCAACTGGTCCGAACGGTCAATAAACAGTCTGCCGCCTAGCCTTTACACAGCGTGCGGCGGGCTTTTGACCAGCATAGACAATCAGGTCGCCACACCCGTTAGCCTGGAGTTCTACACATGCATCCCCGCGTTCTTGAGGTCACCGAACGGCTTATCGCCCGCAGCCGCGCCACGCGTCAGGCTTACCTTGCATTGATCCACGGTGCAGCCAGCGATGGTCCGATGCGCGGCAAGCTGCAGTGCGCCAACTTCGCTCACGGTGTGGCCGGTTGCGGCACCGAAGACAAACACCACCTGCGGATGATGAACGCCGCCAACATCGCCATCGTGTCGTCCTATAACGACATGCTCTCGGCCCACCAGCCCTACGAAACCTTCCCGGAACAGATCAAGAAAGCCCTGCGCGAAATCGGCTCGGTCGGCCAGTTTGCCGGCGGTACGCCAGCGATGTGCGACGGCGTGACCCAGGGCGAGGCGGGGATGGAACTGAGCCTGCCGAGCCGCGAAGTGATCGCGCTCTCCACGGCGGTGGCGCTGTCCCACAACATGTTTGATGGCGCGCTGATGCTTGGCATCTGCGACAAGATCGTGCCGGGCCTGATGATGGGCGCGCTGCGCTTCGGTCACTTGCCGACGATCTTCGTGCCGGGCGGGCCGATGGTCTCGGGCATTTCCAACAAGGAAAAAGCCGACGTGCGCCAGCGCTATGCCGAAGGCAAGGCCACCCGCGAAGAGCTGCTGGAATCGGAGATGAAGTCCTACCACAGCCCTGGCACCTGCACCTTCTACGGCACCGCCAACACCAACCAGTTGCTGATGGAAGTGATGGGCCTGCACTTGCCTGGCGCCTCGTTCGTCAACCCGAACACGCCGTTGCGCGATGCCCTGACCCGCGAAGCGGCGTTCCAGGTCACGCGCATGACCAAGCAAAGCGGCAACTTCATGCCCATCGGCGAGATCGTCGACGAGCGCTCGCTGGTCAACTCCATCGTTGCGCTGCACGCCACCGGCGGCTCCACCAACCACACCCTGCACATGCCGGCCATCGCCATGGCGGCAGGCATCCAGTTGACCTGGCAGGACATGGCCGACCTTTCCGAGGTGGTGCCGACCCTGAGCCACGTCTACCCGAACGGCAAGGCCGACATCAACCACTTCCAGGCTGCGGGCGGTATGTCGTTCCTGATCCGTGAACTGCTGGAAGCCGGTTTGCTCCACGAAAACGTCAACACCGTGCTCGGTCATGGCTTGAGCCGCTATACCCAGGAACCGTTCCTGGAGGATGGCGAGCTGGTGTGGCGCGACGGCCCGATCGAAAGCCTCGACGAAAACATCCTGCGCCCGGTAGCCCGCGCGTTCTCGCCTGAAGGCGGCCTGCGGGTGATGGAAGGCAACCTGGGGCGTGGGGTGATGAAGGTCTCGGCCGTGGCCCTGGAAAACCAGATTGTCGAGGCGCCGGCGATGGTGTTCCAGGATCAGCAGGACCTGGCCGATGCATTCAAGGCCGGTTTGCTGGAGAAGGATTTCGTCGCGGTGATGCGCTTCCAGGGCCCGCGCTCCAACGGCATGCCGGAGCTGCACAAGATGACGCCATTCCTCGGTGTGTTGCAGGACCGTGGCTTCAAAGTGGCGCTGGTGACCGATGGGCGCATGTCCGGCGCGTCGGGGAAAATCCCGGCGGCCATTCACGTCAGCCCCGAAGCTTATGTCGGCGGTGCGTTGGCCCGGGTGCAGGAGGGCGATATCATCCGCGTCGATGGCGTCAAAGGCACCTTGGAATTGAAGGTGGACGCCGAGGAATTCGCCGCGCGCACGCCGGCCAAGGGCCTGTTGGGCAACAACATCGGCACCGGTCGTGAGCTGTTCGGTTTCATGCGCATGGCCTTCAGCTCGGCGGAGCAGGGCGCCAGCGCCTTCACTTCTGCCCTGGAGACGCTTAATTGAAACTGGCTTTGGTCGGTGATATCGGTGGGACCAACGCACGTTTCGCGTTGTGGAAGAACCACAACCTGGAAAACATCCAGGTGCTGGCGACGGCGGATTACGCCTGCCCGGAAGATGCTATCCAGGTTTACCTGAGCGGCTTGGGCTTGAAACCGGGCGCCATCGGTTCGGTGTGCCTGTCGGTGGCCGGTCCCGTGAGCGGCGATGAGTTTCGTTTCACCAACAATCACTGGCGCCTGAGCAACCTGGCGTTCTGCGAGACCCTGCAGGTGGAGAAGCTGTTGCTGGTCAACGACTTCTCGGCCATGGCCCTGGGCATGATCCGTTTGCGTCCCGATGAATACCGGGTCGTCTGCGAAGGTACCCCGGAGCCGATGCGTCCGGCGGTGGTGATCGGGCCGGGCACCGGGCTGGGCGTCGGTACGCTGTTGGATCTGGGGGAAGGCCGTTTCGCGGCGTTGCCGGGGGAGGGTGGCCATGTCGACCTGCCCATGAGCAGCCCGCGGGAAACCCAGCTGTGGCAGCACATCTACAACGAGATCGGCCACGTCAGCGCCGAAACTGCCCTGAGCGGCAGCGGTTTGCCGCGGGTGTACCGGGCCATTTGCGCGGTGGACGGCCATGTGCCGGTGCTCGACACTCCCGAGTCCATCACCGCAGCTGGCCTGGCTGGCGATCCCATTGCCCTGGAAGTGCTCGAGCAGTTCTGCCGCTGGCTGGGGCGCGTGGCCGGCAACAACGTATTGACGCTGGGCGGGCGCGGCGGCGTCTACATCGTCGGTGGCGTGGTCCCGCGGTTCGCCGATTTCTTCCTCGAAAGCGGCTTCGCCCGCTGTTTCGCCGACAAGGGTTGCATGAGCGACTACTTCAAGGGCATTCCGGTCTGGCTGGTGACTGCGCCGTACTCCGGCCTGATGGGAGCGGGCGTGGCGTTGGAGCAATCGACCCCCGTTTAAAGTTGAAAATGTGGTCTCCTGTGGGAGCGGGCTTGCTCGCGAAGGCGGTGTGTCATTCAATATTTTCGTTGTCTGACACACTGCCTTCGCGAGCAAGCCCGCTCCCACAATGGTTTAGCGATGTTTGTAGTCCTCATCCATCAGGCATAATCGCCGCAATCCAAACAACAAGGACGAGGCCCCGTGAGTTCAGTGAACAAATCGATTTTGTTGGTCGACGACGACCAGGAGATTCGCGAACTGCTGGACACTTACCTCAGTCGTGCGGGTTTCCACGTGCGTACCACGCCCGACGGCGCCGGGTTTCGCCAGGCGCTGAACGAGGCGCCGAGCGACCTGGTAATCCTCGATGTGATGCTGCCCGATGAAGACGGCTTCAGCCTTTGTCGCTGGGTTCGCCAGCACCCACGCCAGGCCCATGTGCCGATCATCATGCTCACCGCCAGTTCCGACGAGGCCGATCGGGTTATCGGCCTTGAATTGGGCGCCGATGATTACTTGGGCAAGCCTTTCAGCCCGCGTGAATTACAGGCACGCATCAAGGCTCTGCTGCGCCGGGCGCAGTTCGGCCAGGAGCGCTCCGGCAGCGAAGTGCTGGCCTTCGATGAATGGCGGCTGGACATGGTCAGCCATCGGCTGTTCCACACTGACGGTGAAGAGGTGATTCTCTCCGGTGCCGACTTCGCCCTGCTCAAGTTGTTTCTCGACCATCCCCAGGAAATCCTCGATCGCGACACCATCGGCAATGCGACCCGTGGGCGTGACCTGATGCCTCTGGATCGGATCGTCGACATGGCGGTCAGTCGCCTGCGCCAGCGCCTGCGTGACACCGAAAAGCCGCCGCGGCTGATTCGCACGGTGCGTGGCAGCGGCTATCAACTGGCGGCCAGTGTGGTTGCCAGCAATGGTCATTGATTGGGTCAAGAAAGTCGCTCGGCGGGTGCCGTTACCGCGCTCATTGCTGGGACGGATGCTACTGCTGACCTTGCTGGTGGTGCTGTTCGCCCAGACCCTGTCCAGCCTGATCTGGGTCTCGCAACTGCGCGCTACCCAGCTCGAAGGCCTGGTCACCAGCGCCCGCAGCCTGGCCCATTCGATGACTGCCAGCGTCAGTTACTTGCGTTCGCTACCCGTGGCGTACCGGCCGTTGGTGCTGGACCAGCTGCGCAGCATGGGCGGTACGCGGTTTGTCGTGACGCTCAACGATAAGCCCCTGGGCATGGACGTGCTGCCGGTCACGCCGCGCAAGCTGGCGGTGCTCAAGGCGGTGGACGATGTGCTGCGGCGCTCGTTGGGCAGTAACGCCGATATCTCGGTGAATTTTGTCAGCCCCGACGACCTGCGGATTTTCAACGCCGGGCTCAAGCTCGATGAATTGCCCCGCTCGTGGGCTCACTATGCCCTGACCCTAGAGCCCGTGAACCCTCCGGTGCTGGTCACGCAGATCCAGATGGCGCCAGGCGAATGGCTGTACATCGCTTCGTTGCTGCCCGAGCCCTACACCAGCCTTGAAGAACAAGACCTGCCCAAGCAACAGGTCGGTTTCATCGTGCTCACCAGTAGCTTGTTGCTGCTGTTCATTGGTTTGCTGGTGCATTGGCAGAGCCGGCCCCTCAAGCGTTTGGCGCGGGCGGCGCGGGACATGTCCCTGGGCGCCGAAGTGGAGCCGGTGGCCGAGGGCGGCGGCAGCGAAGTGGTGGAGGTGGGGCGGGCGTTCAATGCCATGCGCGAACGCATCAGCCGTTACCTCACTGAACGCAGCCAGTTGTTCAGCGCGATTTCCCATGACTTGCGCACGCCAATCACGCGGCTGCGCTTGCGGGTCGAACTGCTGGAGGACGAAAACCTGCAAGCCAAGTTCGGCCGCGACCTGGACGAACTGGAGTTGTTGGTCAAAGGCGCGCTGCAATGCGTCAAGGACACCGACATTCACGAGAATATCGAGCCGGTGGATCTCAACCATGTGCTCGATTGCCTGGTCGAACCTTACCTGGCGCCCAACGGCAACGGCCGGGTAACCCAGGATGGTCGGGCACTGGCGCCGTATCCCGGCAAGCCGCTGGCCCTCAAACGCTGCATAGGCAACCTGATCGACAACGCCTTGAAATACGGGCAGAACGCCCACCTGCATATCGATGACGATGAAACCGCGTTCATCCTGCACGTCGACGACGAAGGTCCGGGCGTACCGGAACAGCGCCTGGAGCAAGTCTTCGAACCGCACTTTCGCCTCGCCGGGCAACAGCAGGGCTATGGCCTGGGCCTGGGCATCGCTCGCAACATCGCCCACAGCCATGGTGGTGAAGTGAGCTTGCAGAACCTGCGCGAGGGTGGGTTGCGGGTGACGTTGCAGTTGCCGCGCAGTGTGGATTGATTGGACTGCGTTATCGTTCATCGCGAGCAGGCTCGCTCCCACAGGGTTCAGTGGTGGACACAAAAATTGTGTACACCATGGCGCTCAATGTAGGAACGAGACTGCTCGCGATGGCGCCATGAACCTCAATACATCTCTCCAGGGAAATGTCACAAGTCGGTGACATAGCTCGTCCCTTTCGTTACCTGCCGCCCGTCATCCCTTGTTTAGACTCCCTGCGTCAAAACAACAAAAAAGGTACCTCCCGATGGACACCTTCCAACCGGCCTTCAGCAGTTGGCTGAACGCGCCTGCCCACCAGCGCTGGCTCGCCGACGAAGGCTTGCGGCTGCTGGCGTTCGCCAAGGCCTCGAAGCTGCCGGACGGCTTTGGCAACCTGGACGAGCACGGCCATCTGCCGGCCGACGCCCGGGCCGAAACCATGAACACCGCGCGCATGACCCACAGCTTCGCCATGGCCCACATTCAGGGCCTGCCGGGCTTCGCCGAGCTGGTGGATCACGGTATCCAGGCCCTCAGCGGCCCGTTGCGCGACGCCGAGCACGGTGGCTGGTTTGCCACGACGCGACCCGATGAAGACGGCGCCGACAAGGCTGCCTACCTGCATGCCTTCGTCGCCCTGGCCGCCAGTTCCGCGGTGGTGGCCCAGCGTCCCGGCGCGCCAGCGTTGCTGGACGAAGCGGTGCGGATCATCGACACGCATTTCTGGAGTGAAGAAGAGGGCGCCCTGCGCGAGTCCTTCAGTCGCGACTGGAGCGTCGAAGAGGCCTATCGCGGTGCCAACAGCAACATGCACGCCACCGAAGCCTTCCTGGCCCTGGCCGATGCCACCGATGATCCTCGCTGGCTGGCTCGCGCCCTGCACATCGTCGAACGGGTCATCCACGGCCATGCCGCCGCCAACGATTACCTGGTGGTGGAGCATTTCGATCGCCATTGGCAGCCTTTGCGCGAGTACAACCAGGACAATCCCGCCGACGGTTTCCGCCCCTACGGCACCACCCCCGGCCACGGTTTCGAATGGGCGCGGCTGCTGTTGCACCTTGAAGCTGCCCGGGTGCAGATCGGCATGCTGACCCCGGGTTGGCTGGCCCAGGACGCGCAGAAACTCTTCGACCAGAACTGCCGCCATGGCTGGGACGTCGATGGTGCGCCAGGCATCGTCTACACCCTGGACTGGGACAACCGCGCCGTGGTTCGCCATCGCCTGCATTGGGTTCACGCTGAAGCGGCGGCGGCCGCCAGCGCCTTGCTCAAGCGTACCGACGAGGCAAAATACGAAGCCTGGTATCGGCGCTTCTGGGAGTTCTGTGACAAACACTTCATCGACCGCTGCAATGGCAGTTGGCATCACGAACTCGACCCGCAAAACCGCCCCAGCGCCGACATCTGGCCAGGCAAGCCGGACCTGTATCACGCCTGGCAGGCGGTGCTGATTCCGCGCTTGCCCCTGGCACCGAGCATGGCCACGGCCCTGGCGAAACTTTCCAGTCCCGCGCCTGTGTAACCATGTCGTGACATTTACGCGTCCCTTCGTTACCTGCGAAGGGATTTCCCCTGTTTAGAATCCATGCAGCGCAAGCACCAGACTTGCATGCATAACAACAAGAAAGGTACTTCTAGATGAATGCGATTTCTCGCCTCGCTACTGTCATTTCTCTTGCTTCCCTGCTTCCCGTCGCAGCATTCCCTGTCAGCACCCTTGCCGCCGAATCCAAAGGTTCCGTGGAAGTCGTCC
Source organism: Pseudomonas sp. St290 (assembly GCF_018325805.1). Taxonomy (NCBI): domain Bacteria; kingdom Pseudomonadati; phylum Pseudomonadota; class Gammaproteobacteria; order Pseudomonadales; family Pseudomonadaceae; genus Pseudomonas; species Pseudomonas sp. St290. The sequence goes on from NZ_AP014703.1 coordinate 1,479,818, forward strand.
ACTGGTGGACGTCGGGTGGCGAAAAAGCCGCGGTCGATGTGCTCAAGGCCCAGGTAGAGAAAGACGGCTTTACCTGGAAGGACGGCGCTGTCGCCGGCGGTGGTGGTTCCACTGCCATGACCGTGCTCAAGAGCCGCGCCGTGGCTGGCAACCCACCGGGTGTCGCCCAGATCAAGGGCCCGGACATCCAGGAGTGGGCGTCCACCGGGCTGCTCGACACCGACATCCTGAAAGACGTCGCCAAAGAAGAGAAGTGGGACAGCCTGCTCGACAAGAAAGTCTCCGATACCGTGAAGTACGACGGTGACTACGTCGCCGTGCCGGTGAACATCCACCGCGTCAACTGGCTGTGGATCAACCCGGAAGTCTTCAAGAAAGCCGGTATCACCAAGAACCCGACCACCCTCGAAGAGTTCTACGCCGCCGGTGACAAGCTCAAGGCCGCGGGCTTCATTGCGCTTGCCCACGGTGGTCAACCTTGGCAGGACAGCACCGTGTTCGAAGCCGTGGTGCTCTCGGTCATGGGCGCCGATGGTTACAAGAAGGCCCTGGTCGACCTGGACAACAAGGCGCTGACCGGTCCGGAAATGGTCAAGGCTTTGACCGAGTTGAAGAAAGTCGCGACCTACATGGACGCCGACGGCAAGGGCCAGGACTGGAACCTGGAAGCGGCCAAGGTCATCAACGGCAAGGCCGGCATGCAGATCATGGGTGACTGGGCCAAGAGCGAGTGGACCGCCGCGAAGAAAGTCGCCGGCAAGGACTACGAGTGCGTAGCGTTCCCGGGGACCGACAAGGCGTTCACCTACAACATCGACTCCCTGGCGGTGTTCAAGCAGAAAGACAAAGGCACTGCGGCTGGTCAGCAGGATATCGCCAAGGTCGTGCTGGGTGAGAACTTCCAGAAAGTCTTCAGCATCAACAAGGGCTCGATCCCGGTGCGCAACGACATGCTCGGCGACATGGCCAAGTATGGGTTCGATTCCTGCGCCCAGACCGCTGCCAAGGACTTCCTGGCGGACGCCAAGTCCGGCGGCCTGCAGCCGAGCATGGCGCACAACATGGCGACCACGCTGGCGGTACAAGGTGCGTTCTTTGACGTGGTGACCAACTACATCAACGACCCGAAAGCCGACCCTGCCGATGCCGCCAAGAAACTGGGCGCAGCGGTGCAGGCTGCCAAGTAATTAGCGCCGCGGTCCCTTTGTGGGAGTGAGCAAGCTCGCTCCCACAAAGGGAATGTTTTGTAGTCTTTTTCTCTTGTACTGGATCTTCCCATGAGTTCTGTTGCTGTGTTCAGCAAGGCCTCGCCGTTCGATGCATTGCAGCGCTGGCTCCCAAAACTGGTGCTGGCGCCGAGCATGTTCATCGTTCTGGTGGGCTTCTATGGCTATATCTTGTGGACGTTCGTCCTGTCGTTCACCACCTCGACCTTCTTGCCGAACTACAAGTGGGCAGGCCTGGCGCAGTATGCGCGGCTGATGGACAACGATCGCTGGTGGGTGGCGAGCAAGAACCTGGTGCTCTTTGGCGGCATGTTCATCGGTATCACCCTGGTGATCGGCGTGCTGCTGGCGGTGTTTCTTGACCAGCGCATTCGTCGCGAAGGTTTCATCCGCACCATCTACCTGTACCCGATGGCGCTTTCGATGATCGTTACCGGTACGGCCTGGAAATGGTTGCTCAACCCGGGCATGGGCCTGGACAAATTATTGCGGGACTGGGGCTGGGAAGGCTTCCGCCTCGATTGGCTGATCGACCCGGATCGCGTGGTGTACTGCCTGGTGATCGCGGCAGTGTGGCAGGCCTCGGGCTTCATCATGGCGATGTTCCTGGCCGGCCTGCGGGGTGTCGATCAATCGATCATCCGGGCCGCGCAGATCGATGGCGCGAGCATGCCGCGCATCTACTGGAAAGTGGTGCTGCCGAGCCTGCGCCCGGTGTTCTTCAGTGCGGTGATGATCCTGGCGCACATCGCGATCAAGAGCTTCGACCTGGTGGCGGCGATGACGGCCGGCGGCCCGGGTTACTCCTCCGACCTGCCAGCCATGTTCATGTATTCCTTCACCTTCAGTCGCGGCCAGATGGGCATGGGCTCGGCCAGTGCAATCCTGATGCTCGGTGCGATTCTCGCAATCATCGTGCCTTACCTGTACTCCGAGCTGAGGACCAAGCGTCATGACTAGTCTCGCTGCCAAACCTTCCATCAGCCTGAGCCGCATCGCGATCTACGCGGTGCTGATCCTCGCCGTACTGCTTTACCTGGTGCCGTTGGTGGTCATGCTGTTGACCAGCTTCAAGACGCCGGAAGACATCAGCACCGGCAACCTGCTGAGCTGGCCGACCGTGGTCAGCGGCATCGGCTGGGTCAAGGCCTGGGCCACGGTGGACGGCTACTTCTGGAACTCGATCAAGATCACCGTCCCGGCGGTGCTGATCTCTACCGCCATCGGTGCCTTGAACGGCTACGTGTTGTCGATGTGGCGTTTTCGCGGTTCGCAGTTGTTCTTCGGCCTGTTGCTGTTCGGTTGCTTCCTGCCGTTCCAGACCGTCCTGCTGCCGGCCTCGTTCACCCTCGGCAAGATGGGCCTGGCCAGTACCACCACGGGCCTGGTGTTCGTGCATGTGGTCTACGGCCTGGCGTTCACCACGCTGTTCTTCCGCAACTACTACGTCAGCATTCCCGATGCACTGGTGAAGGCGGCGCGACTGGACGGTGCGGGGTTCTTCACCATTTTCCGGCGGATCATCCTGCCGATGTCCACCCCGATCATCATGGTCTGCCTGATCTGGCAGTTCACCCAGATCTGGAACGACTTCCTGTTCGGCGTGGTGTTCTCCAGTGGTGATTCGCAGCCCATCACGGTGGCGCTGAACAACTTGGTCAACACCAGTACCGGGGCCAAGGAATACAACGTGGACATGGCGGCGGCGATGATCGCCGGGCTGCCGACCCTGCTGGTCTATGTGGTCGCAGGCAAGTATTTCGTGCGCGGTCTGACGGCCGGCGCAGTCAAGGGGTAATCATGGCAACGCTTGAACTTCGCAACGTAAACAAGACCTATGGTGCCGGCCTGCCGGACACCCTGAAGAACATCGAGTTGTCGATCAAGGACGGTGAGTTCCTGATCCTCGTCGGACCTTCGGGCTGCGGCAAGTCCACACTGATGAACTGCATCGCTGGCCTTGAGACCATCACCGGCGGCGCGATCATGATCGGTGACCAGGATGTCAGCGGCATGAGCCCGAAGGATCGTGACATCGCCATGGTGTTCCAGTCCTACGCGCTGTACCCGACCATGAGCGTGCGCGAGAACATCGAGTTCGGTCTGAAAATCCGCAAGATGAACCAGGCTGCCATCGACGAAGAAGTCGCGCGCGTGGCCAAGCTGCTGCAGATCGAACACCTGCTCAACCGCAAGCCCGGCCAGCTTTCCGGCGGCCAGCAACAGCGTGTGGCCATGGGCCGGGCGCTGGCGCGGCGGCCGAAGATCTACCTGTTCGACGAACCGCTGTCCAACCTCGACGCCAAGCTGCGGGTCGAGATGCGTACTGAAATGAAGCTGATGCACCAACGCCTGAAGACCACCACGGTCTACGTGACCCACGACCAGATCGAAGCCATGACCCTGGGCGACAAAGTGGCGGTGATGAAGGACGGGATCATCCAACAGTTCGGCACGCCGAAAGAGATCTATACCAACCCGGCCAACCTGTTCGTGGCGAGTTTCATAGGTTCGCCTCCGATGAACTTCATCCCGTTGCGCCTGCAACGCAAGGACGGTCGCCTGCTGGCGCTGCTCGACAGCGGCCAGGCCCGTTGCGAGCTGCCGATGGGCATGCAGGACGCCGGCCTGGAAGACCGCGAAGTGATCCTGGGCATGCGCCCGGAGCAGATCATGCTGGCAGGCAGCGAGCCCAATGGCTTGCCGACCATCCGCGCCGAAGTCCAGGTCACCGAGCCTACCGGGCCGGACACCCTGGTATTCGTCAACCTCAACGACACCAAGGTCTGCTGCCGCCTGGCGCCGGACGTGGCGCCGCAGGTTGGAGAAACCCTGACGCTGCAATTCGATCCGTCGAAAGTGCTGCTGTTCGATGCCCAGTCCGGCGAACGCCTGGGCGTGGCCGGCCAGGCGCAAACAGATGCCCGGAGCGCAAACGTCGCGCAGTTCAAAGGCCGATGAGAGGCCTGTGTGGGAGCAAGCCGCTCCAACAGGAAAAGGAGTATGCGGTGAGTGGGGGACCACCCATCGCAATCGTTGTAAACCGCGTTAGATAAAAACAGTTAATAACAATAAAGACGAGGATGTAGGGATGAAGAAGAAAAATAACGCCCAGCTTATCTGCCAGTTGTCAGCCGTTGCGGCGATGATGCTGGTCGGTAGCGCACAGGCTGCCGACGCGTTCAGCGCCGATTCGCAGTGGATGACGGGTGACTGGGGTGGCGAACGGACCAAGCTGATCGAGCAGGGTATCGACATCAAGGCCGACTACGTCGGCGAAATGGGCGCCAACCTGCATGGCGGCTACAACAACGACAAGACCGCGCGTTACTCCGACCAGTTTGGCCTGGGCGTAGCGCTGGACCTGGAAAAGCTGTGGGGTTGGGATAACACCCAGGCCAAGATCCAGCTGACCAATCGTAATGGCGAGAACATCTCCAACGACCGTGTCGGCGATCCGCGTGCCGGGACCTTGAGTTCCTCTCAGGAAGTCTATGGCCGGGGTCACATGGTCCGTCTGACCCAGTTGTGGATCAAGCACCAGTTCCTCGATAACAAACTGGACGTCAAGGCCGGTTACTTCGGCGAAGGCGAAGACTTCAACACCTTCCCTTGCGAATTCCAGAACCTGGCCTTCTGCGGCTCTCAAGTGGGTAACTGGGCGACCGGTATCTGGTACAACTGGCCGGTCATGCAGGCCGCGATCCGCGTGAAGTACAACATCACGCCTGAGTTCTATGCGCAGATCGGTGCGTACAACCAGAACCCCTCGCAACTGGAACACGGCAACGGCTTCAAGCTCAGCGGCAGTGGTACCAAGGGCACCGTCATTCCGGTCGAGCTGGTCTGGTCGCCGAAGGTCAACAACCTGCCGGGCGAATACCGTGTCGGCTACTACAAGAGCACGGCCAAGGCTGATGACGTCCGTGAGGACGACAACGGCGACGATGCGGCGACCACCGGTAACGCCTATCGCAGCCACAGCAGCAAGCACGGCTACTGGTTCGTGGCGCAGCAACAACTCACGACCCACAACGGTGACGCTTCCCGCGGCCTGAACATCGCAGCCAATGCGACCTTCCACGACAAGGACACCAACGTCGTCGACAACTACCAGTCGCTGATGTTCGTGTACAAGGGGCCGTTCGACGCACGTCCCAAGGATGACATCGGGATTGGCTTCGCCCGCATCCATGTCAACGAAGACGTGAAGAAAAACGCTGAGCTGACCAACGCTGCCAATGGTGTGTCTGACTACAACGATCCACTGTTCGCGCCGTTGCGTAGCACTGAGTACAACTACGAGCTCAATTACGGCATCCATGTCACCAACTGGCTGACCGTACGTCCTAACCTGCAATACATCACTCATCCAGGCGGTGTGGATGAAGTGGACAACGCGCTGGTGGCCGGCCTGAAAATTCAGTCGGTGTTCTAACGCTGTTGCGATAAGCTCCTCTCTATGTGCGCATATTTGCGGATGGCCAAGGCTGTCCGCTTTTTTTTGGGGTGTGCGTTTGGCTAGCGCAGAACCTGTGGCGAGGGGCCTGTGGGAGCAAGGCTTGCCCGCGATGAAGGCAACGCGGTCTCCCAGGGAAGCGAGGCGCTTTCATCGCGAGCAAGCTTTGCTCCCACAGCTCAATCGCCTTGCCACAACAAGCGTTGCAAACAGATGAGCAACTCAATGATTTCCAGGACTGCGGCCCATGCATGAGCATCCGCTACAACGCTTTTTCAGATCCTTGCGCGAGCGCCCGGTGTTCGCCTGGGAGCGCTATCGACAGCGCGACGTGTTGGTGATCGATCACCCGTTGTGCCAGGCGGTGTTCAGTCGTCAGGGCGCACAGTTGCTGCATTTTCAGCCCAAGGGCCAGAAGCCCTGGTTGTGGTGCGCGGCCAAGTGGCCGCAAGTCGGGGCGATCCGCGGCGGGGTGCCGGTGTGCTGGCCGTGGTATGGCCGCCATCCGAGCGAAAACGCCTGGCCGTCCCACGGTTGGGCGCGGTTGATCGATTGGAAGCTGCTCGACAGCCGTAGTGACGAAGAGGGTGTGCACCTGCATTGGCAATTGCAGTTGTGCGACTGGCAGGTTGACCTGCATGCGGACCTGGGTGAACGCATGGAACTGCGCTTGAGCACCGAGCACCAGGACAGCCTGCCGTGCCAGTTGAGCCAGGCTTTGCACGCCTACTGGCGTATTGGTGACGTTGGTGAGGTAGCGCTGTCTGGGCTCGAAGGTGCACAGGGTTACGACCAGTTGAACCGTGCGGCTTGTCAGCAGGAAGGCGAGTTGCGCGTCGAGGGCGGTTGTCAGCGGGTGTTTCAGCATGAGGGCGAATTGCAGCTCAAGGACCACGCTTGGCAGCGCGAATTGTGCATCGACACCGGTGACAGCGCCGACACCGTGGTCTGGCATCCCGGCGCGCGGCCGTTGCTGGGGGTGAGTTGGGATGAGGTCAGCGAATTCGTCTGCGTCGAAGCCGCCAGTGGCGGCACCGACAGCCTGTGCCTGGCGCCGGGGGAGCGGGCGCATCTGAGTTTGCAGGCGTGGGTGGGGGCTTAGATCAGGATCTCTGGTGTGGCGGCTGGCCCCTTCGCGAGCAAGCCCGCTCCCACAGGGTTTTGTGAACGCCAAAGATCCAGTTGTGGGAGCGAGCCTGCTCGCGATGACGGCCTGTCAGGCAATAAAGCACTCAGGTCCGATCAGTTGAACTCATCCCCCACCGGATACCGGCTGGCATTCAGGCTTTCCTTGATCTTGCGCAGGTGTGGCTGGAAGTCCACGCCTCGGCGCAAGGTCATACCGGTGGCGAGCACGTCCAGCACGGTGAGCTGGATGATCCGTGAGGTCATCGGCATATAGATGTCGGTGTCCTCGGGCAACGGAATGTTCAGGCTCAGGGTACTGGCCTTGGCCAAGGGCGAGCCTTCGGCGGTCAGGCCCAGCACCGAAGCGCCGTTTTCCCGAGCGATGCGCGCCACTTCCACCAGCTCACGGGTGCGGCCAGTGTAGGAAATGATCACGAACAGTTCGCCGGTATGGGCCACCGAGGCGATCATGCGCTGCATCAGCACGTCGGCGTGGGCGGTCACCGCCAGATTGAAGCGGAAAAACTTGTGCTGGGCATCCAGCGCCACCGGGGCGGAGGCGCCGAGGCCGAAGAAGTGGATCTGCCGGGCCTGGATCAACAGGTCCACGGCACGACTGATCAAATTGGGATCAAGGGCCTGGCAGGCGCTGTCCAACGAGGCAATGGCACTGCCAAAGATTTTCCGGGTATAGGCTTCCGGGTTGTCGTCGGCTTCCACCGCACGGCTGACATAAGCGGCGCCGCTGGCCAGGCTTTGGGCCAGTTGCAGCTTGAGCTCCGGGTAGCCGCTGACGCCGAACGAGCGGCAGAAACGGTTGACGGTCGGTTCGCTGACCGAAGCGGCCTGGGCGAGGGCGGCGATGCTGAAGCGGGTCGCCTGCTGCGGGTTGAGCAGGATGATCTCGGCCACCTTGCGTTCAGCCTTGTTCAGGTCTTCAAGGCGACTCTGGATCTGTTCCAGTAAATTTCGCACGCGGTCCATACAAGATTCCTAGAAAGACGGGTCTTTGATACGACCCTTTGCGGTGGCCTATCCTACTGATGGCTCCGGCGGACCACCACTCGGAATCGGTATTTTCGAAAAATGTTGTGGTTATTACTACATTTTTCCTTGAGTGATACCTTGAAAAAAGGTATTTGTAGTTTAACTTGATAAAAGAACAAACATCATGCCTTCGATTACGGTTGAACCGTGCACCTTTGCCTTGTTCGGCGCGTTGGGCGATCTGGCCTTGCGCAAGCTTTTTCCTGCCCTGTATCAGCTCGATGGCGCCCAATTGTTGCACGAGGACACGCGGATCATTGCGCTGGCCCGTGAACCCGGTAGCGAGCAGCAGCACCTGACATTCATCGCCGCCGAGCTGCGTCGTTACGTGGGTGAAAAAGACCTGGACGAAGCCGTACTCGAGCGCTTCCTGGCACGATTGACCTACCTGCACGTGGATTTCCTCAAGGCCGACGATTATGTCGCCCTGGCCGAAGCGGTCGGTTCGACCCAGCAGGTCATTGCCTATTTCGCCACCCCTGCGGCGGTGTATGGGGCGATCTGCGAGAACCTGGCGAAGGTCGGTTTGAGCGAAAACACTCGGGTCGTGCTGGAAAAACCCATCGGCTCGGACCTGGAGTCCTCGCGCAAGGTCAACGATGCCGTGGCGCAGTTCTTCCCGGAAAACCGCACCTATCGCATTGACCATTACCTGGGCAAAGAGACGGTCCAGAACCTGATCGCGCTGCGCTTCGCCAACAGCCTGTTCGAAACCCAGTGGAACCAGAATTACATTTCCCACGTGGAAATCACCGTGGCCGAGAAGGTCGGCATTGAAGGCCGCTGGGGCTATTTCGACAAGGCCGGCCAACTGCGGGACATGATCCAGAACCACTTGCTGCAGCTGCTTTGCCTGATCGCCATGGACCCACCGGCCGATTTGTCCGCCGACAGCATCCGTGACGAGAAGGTCAAGGTGCTCAAGGCCTTGGCGCCGATCAGCCCGGAAGGCCTGACCACCCAGGTGGTGCGCGGCCAGTACATCGCGGGTCACAGCGAGGGCAAGGCGGTGCCGGGCTACCTCGAAGAACCCAACTCCAACACCCAGAGCGACACCGAGACGTTCGTCGCCCTGCGCGCCGACATCCGCAACTGGCGTTGGGCCGGGGTGCCGTTTTACCTGCGTACCGGCAAGCGCATGCCGCAGAAGCTGTCGCAGATCGTCATCCACTTCAAGGAACCGTCCCACTACATCTTCGCCCCCGAGCAGCGTTTGCAGATCAGCAACAAGCTGATCATCCGCCTGCAACCGGACGAAGGGATTTCCTTGCGGGTGATGACCAAGGAGCAGGGCCTGGACAAGGGCATGCAATTGCGCAGCGGTCCGCTGCAACTCAACTTCTCCGACACTTATCGCAGCGCACGGATTCCCGATGCCTACGAGCGGTTGTTGCTGGAAGTCATGAACGGCAATCAGAACCTGTTTGTCCGTAAAGACGAAATTGAAGCCGCGTGGACGTGGTGTGACCAGTTGATCGCCGGGTGGAAAAAATCCGGCGATGCGCCCAAGCCCTATGCGGCCGGGTCCTGGGGGCCGATGAGCTCCATTGCACTGATCACGCGGGATGGGAGGTCGTGGTATGGCGATATCTGAAGTGAAACTGCCCCAGGGCGTCAGCGCCCATGAATTCAAGAATCCGGTGCTGCTGGCTGAAGGCATGGCGCTGAACGTGGCCGAGCAGTTGCGCAACGCGATAGACGCGCGCGGTACGGCGACCCTGGTGGTATCCGGTGGCCGCAGCCCGGTGGCGTTCTTCCAGCACCTGGCCAAGCAGGCATTGGACTGGTCCAAAGTGGTGGTCAGCCTGGCCGACGAGCGCTGGGTACCGGTTGAACACGCTGACAGCAACGCCGGCCTGCTCAAGCGTTACCTGCTGCAAGGCGCCGCGGCCAAGGCCCAGTTCCTCAGCCTCTACAGCGCCAGCGCCAACCTGGAAGCGGCTGCCGAGCAGGCCGATCGTTTGCTGGCCGAGCTGCCGCCTATCGATGTACTGGTACTGGGCATGGGCGATGACGGGCACACCGCCTCGCTGTTCCCTGACAGCCCGAACCTGGCGCAAGCCCTGGATGCCAACGGCACGCGCCGTTGCTGGCCGATGCTGGCGCCGACCGTGCCACACCAGCGCTTGACCATGAGCCGCGCCTTGCTGGCTTCGGCGCAACACAAAGTGCTGTCGATTTCCGGTCAGTCGAAATTGACCACTCTGAACGCCGCGGTGGCGGGTGACGATGTCGCCGAAATGCCAATCCGCGCGTTTTTGCAACCTACGTTAGAGATTTACTGGTGCCCATGAACCAAGGATCAGCCGCTATGACAAACCCATCCCCGACCGTTTCCATGGCGGACAAAGTTGCCCTGATCGACAGCCTCTGCGCCAAGGCGCGGATCCTGCCGGTGATCACCATCGCCCGCGAACAGGACATCCTGCCACTGGCCGATGCCCTGGCCGCCGGTGGCCTGACGGCGCTGGAAGTGACGCTGCGCTCCCAATACGGCCTCAAGGCCATCCAGGTGCTGCGCGAGCAGCGTCCGGAACTGGTGACCGGCGCGGGCACGGTGCTTGACCGTCACATGTTGGAGGCCGCCGAGGTCGCGGGCTCGCAGTTCATCGTCACCCCAGGCATCACCCGTGATTTGCTTGAGGCCAGCGTCCATAGCTCGATCCCGTTGCTGCCAGGTATCAGCAACGCTTCGGGCATCATGGAGGGCTACGGCCTGGGCTATCGTCGCTTCAAACTGTTCCCGGCCGAAGTCAGCGGCGGTGTCGCGGCCATCAAGGCCTTGGGCGGCCCGTTCGGCGAAGTGAAGTTCTGCCCGACCGGCGGCGTGAGCCCGGCCAACATCAAGAGCTACATGGCGTTGAAGAACGTGATGTGTGTGGGCGGAAGCTGGATGCTTGATCCGGAGTGGATCAAGAACGGCGACTGGGCTCGCATCCAGGAATGCACCGCCGAGGCCCTGGCGCTGCTGGACTGATTGCTTTACCGAAACCTCGTTGGGTGTTCTACGGCTTTACGGTGCGCTTGGTCGGCGCGCCGTTTTTTTGCCCGGGTTTTTGTGCCGGCACAGATTTCCTGTGGCGAGGGAGCTTGCTCCCGCTGGGCTGCGAAGCAGTCCTGAAACCTGTCACCACGGTCCGCCAGGTCAATCTCATCGTGCCTTTTTGGGGCTGCTGCGCAGCCCAGCGGGAGCAAGCTCCCTCGCCACAACTATGTCTGGCTCAGGCTGATCAGCGCCGCAGTCAACCGCTCGATATCACTGGCCAAGGTAATCAGCCCCGGGGTTATGCGGATGCACGGCCCGACGCTGGTATTGCGCACCACGGTGAAGATCCCGTGCTCATTGAGCAGTCGATCGGCCATCGCCTGTTGATCGACATGGGCGGTGAAGCGCATCGCCGTGATGCCGCAATAGAGACGCCGGTCATCCGGGGTCATGACTTCGATGCCCGGCACATCGCGCACGGCATTCACCCACAGGTCGCGCAGGTAGCACAGGCGCGCGCCTTTGGCCAAGGCGCCGCCCAGGCTCCGGTGTTCTTCGAAGACCAGGGGCAGGGTGAGCAAGGCCGGGATATTGGGCGTGCTGTGGGGCGTGCGCGAGCGGACGTCGGTGGAGGGGTAGCTGTCTTCGTCCATGTCCGGGGCGATGTCGGCCAACCGCTGCGGCGCGATGTACAGGAAGCCCTGGGAGAGAGGGCCGCCGATCCATTTCTGCAGGTTGAACCCGGCAAATTCGATCCCCAGCTTCTTCAGGTCGAAATCAATCTGGCCCAGGGCGTGGGCACCGTCGAGAATGATATCGACGGCAAACTCCCGGGCGCTCTCGGCAATGGCCTGGACCGGCATGACCAGGCCGGTGAGGTGGTTAACGTAGGTCAGTGCCATCAGCCTGAGACGCGGGTAGCGAATGAATGCTTCGCGATAAGTGCCCACCAGGCTTTCGAAACTGGCAGGGTGCTGGTGGACGATTTCGATCACCTCCACGCCCCGCTGGCGAGCCAGCCAGCGCATTGCGCTTTTGACCGAGGCATATTCCAGATCGCAGATCAGCACTTGGTCGCCCGGCTTCAGACCGTTGTAGTTGCGAATCAGCGTCTGCAAGGCATCCACCGCGCTGCCGGCCAACGCCACGCTCTGGGGGGAAGCGTGGATCAGCCGGGCGATCTGCTGACGAATGGCTTCACCGTGTCCACGGTCGAAATGCTGGCGCACGTACACCGAATTGCCCCGATTGATGAATTCGATATGGCGCTGGTATTCCTCCACCACGGTACGGGACATGCGGCCGAAGTAGCCGTTCTCCAGATTGAGTGGCCCGGCGGGATCGACGTCGTAGCGACCGACAAACGTCTGCCAGAAAGCTTCATCGTGGGCGCGTAGCGTGTTTTCGGGCATGACGGGGGCTCAACTGGTCAGGGGCGAGGCTTGGGTTTGCCGTGTTTGGCGCGCAATGGATCGAGCAGGTCCGACAGTCCGTTATGATCGATTTCCTGCATCAGTGCCAGCAAACCACCCAGTTCACCGTGAGGGAAACCCTCGCGGGCGAACCAGTTCAGGTATTGACCAGGCAGGTCAGCCAGGATTCGACCCTTGTATTTACCGAAGGGCATCTGGCGCGTGACCAGCAGTTCGAGCTTTTCCGGGTTCATGGCAATCGTCTTGATTCAAACAGCTTGGAAAATACAGGCATTCTGCATGCAGGCCAAATGACAGATCATGCAAATAACGCGGATACAGATTTCTTCTTTTTTGATAACTGATTGATTTTAAACGGAATTATATCGATTATTCGGCTGGCACGGCCGATGCAATATCCCTTGCAGGTTTTCTATTCACCAAGCAAAGGAACTGAAAAATGACTGACATCAACAAAGAATCCATCTCCGTCTTGAACGACCTGATCGAGACCAGTAAAGATGGCCAGGAAGGCTTCAAGACCTGCGCTGAAGACATCAAGCATCCGGAACTCAAGTCTCTGTTCGTTCAACGTGCCGCTGATTGCGCAACCGCGGCGGCCGAGCTGCAAGCTGCCGTTCGCTCGCTGGGTGGCGATCCGGAAACCTCCACCAGCGTCGCCGGTGACCTGCACCGTCGTTGGGTGGACGTGAAGTCCATGTTCACCGGCAAGGATGAAGAAGCGGTGCTCAACGAAGCCGAGCGTGGCGAGGACCATGCGCTCAAGGCCTACAAGGAAGCACTGGAGAAAATCACCAAGCACAACCTGGTCGGTATTCGTGACCTGGTTGAGCGTCAGTACCACGGTGTGCAACGCAACCATGACCAGGTCAAGGCTCTGCGCAACCAGGCACGTGCCAGCTAAATAACGCGTCCTGATCCAGAAAACGCCAGCTTGCCTGGCGTTTTTTTTATGGGGACGACTCAGGCTCAAGGTGACCACTGTTGTGGCGCCAGATAGAAACAGTGTGTTGTTGAATCCACAATAATCAGCTGTGGACTCTTAATAGGTAGCTAGCTAATAATTGCATCGGCTATCTCCCCGCATTGCATCTATTGTTACTGGCGTCCCCCAAAGAGTTTTTCGCGTGCCCATAACCTTCCAGGCCTTGTTTGCCCCTGACCGCCTCGCTTTGCAGTTCGCCACCAAGACCGTGCTTGGCGCTGGGCTGGCGTTGTGGCTGGCGTTGCGCTGGGGTCTGGAGCAGCCGTCATGGGCGCTGATGACCGCGATCATCGTCGCTCAGCCCCTGTCCGGGATGGTGATACAGAAGGGCTTGGCGCGATTGGTCGGCACGCTGGTGGGCACCGTCATGTCGGTGCTGTTCATGGGGCTGTTTGCCCAGGCGCCGTGGCTGTTCCTGCTGGCCCTGGCGCTCTGGCTGGGGTTGTGCACCGCCTGTTCGACGCTGCTGCGCAGTGCCTGGTCGTACTCATTCGTGTTGGCCGGTTACACGGTGGCGATTATTGCGCTGCCGGCCATTTCCCATCCGCTGAGTGTGTTCGACCAGGCGGTGGCGCGCTGCACTGAGATCAGCCTGGGCATCGTCTGCGCCACGGCGGCCAGTGCCTTGCTCTGGCCGTTGCGGGTCGAGCGCCAGTTGGCCGGCCAGGCTTTTGCTGCCTGGCAGAGTGGCATGCAGGCCGCCCGTGCCACCCTGGCTGGCGATGCCCAGGCCCGTAAAGGCTTGCTGGAAATTCTTGGCAGGATTGTCGCGGTGGATGCCCAGCGCGAGCATGCCTGGTTCGAAGGTAGCCGTGGCCGACAGCGAGCCCGGGCCATCAGCGGCTTGAGCCAGAAATTGCTGATGCTGCTGCGCCTTTCGCGTTCGGTGCGCCGGCAGTGGAAACAGCTTGAGCCCGAGGAGGCGCAGGCCCTCCAGCCGTGGATGAACGAGGTGCGGCAAGCCCTCGACGCCGACAGTGCGACCTTGCAAGCCTTGCGCCCCCGGGTATGGGATGCGTCTCACGACCCCCAGATGAGCTCGGCGCAAAGTTACTGCCTGGCACGGTTCGCCTTGTTGCTCGATACCGCCCTGGCCGCCTGCGCCGCCTTGACGGCGGTACAGGAGGGCAGGGAAGCGGCGGATCCGCCGCGAACCCTGGCGCCCCATCGTGATCTGTCCCTGGCTATGGTCTTCGGTGCTCGCAGCGCCCTGGCATTCCTGGCGGTCGCCTGTTTCTGGCTGGCGACCGCCTGGCCCGCCGCATCGGGTGCGCTGGTGCTGACGTGCGTGGTGTGCAGCCTGTTTGCCAGTCGCGAAAACGGCGCGCAGATTGGCATGAGTTTTCTGCGGGGCATCCTGTTGGCCGTGCCGACGGCATTTGTGATCGGTGAGCTCGTGCTACCGCAATGGAGCAGTTTTGCGATGCTCTGCATGGCCATGGGCGTGCCGTTGTTTTTCGGTGCGCTGGGTATGGCCAAGCCGCAGATCTTCGCCACCGCGACATCGTTCTGCCTGCATTTTGTCGTGCTGGTTTCACCACTCAATACCATGAAATACGACGTCGCGGCGTTCTTCAACAATGCCCAGGCAATGATGATTGGCGTAGGCGCGGCGGTGCTGGCTTTCAACCTGCTGATTTTGCGCAATCCGGCCTGGCACAGCCGCCGTCTGCTGGCCGCGACCCTCCACGATCTGGTGCGCCTGACCCGTCGCAGCCTGCGTGGTGCCGAGAGCTGGTTCGGCGGGCGCATGGCCGACCGGCTGTTGCAGTTGGCGCGGCATTACCCTGAGTTGCCGGTGCAGGCGCGCAGCCGTTGGGATGATGGTTTGCTTGGCCTGGACATTGGCGATGAGCTGTTGCATCTGCGCCTGAGCCTGGCCGTCGCCCAAGTACCCGATACCCGGGCGCAGCGGCGTTATTTCGAAGCGCTGGAGCAGGTGCTCGAACGCGGCCCGGCCGGTGACCAGGCCGATGCGTTGGCTGCGGCGAGCACGGAGTTCCTGAACGTGTTGTCGACCCAACCACCCGGTGACGCCTTGAAGCTGGCCCAGGGCGCGGTGGTGCAATTGCAAAACAGCTGGCGCGCCTGGTGCCACCAGCACGAACCTGAACGACGGGAGCACAGCCATGGGCTTGCGTGAGTGGTCGATTGGCGGGGTGTTGCTCAGCCCGTTCCTGATTTATGTGGTGCTGGCGTTGCTGGTGACCGGCGCGTTGCGCCTGTTGCTCAGCCTGGTGCCGGCCGGGCGCTGGATCTGGCATGAAGCCTTGTTCGACTGCGCCCTGTATGTCTGTGTCCTGACCGTTATTACCGTGGTCCTCGGGCCGCTATAGGAGTTGAACATGCGTACCTCCGTACGTGTTGCCGTCACGCTGTGCATGGTGGCCGTGGCGATCTTCGCCGGGTTTCACCTGTGGCAGTACTACATGCTCACGCCCTGGACCCGTGATGCGCGGATCCGTGCCGACGTGGTGGTGATTGCACCCGATGTGTCGGGTTGGGTGCGCGAACTCAAGGCTGTGGACAATCAGCAGGTCAAGGCCGGCGATGTGTTGCTGAGTATCGACCGTGAGCGTTTCGAGGCGGCGCTGGAGAAAGCCCGGGCGGTGGTCCAGACGCGCCAGCAGCAACTGAGCCTGCGCGAACACGAAGCCAGTCGCCGCGCGGCCCTGGGGCCTCAGGCCATCAGTGCCGAACTGCGGGAAAACGCCCAGATCAACGCTGGCATCGCCCGAGGCGAACTGCGCGAAGCCCAGGCCGAGACCAAGGTGGCCGAGCTCAACCTGGCCCGCAGTCAGGTCCTGGCCCCACGCAACGGCCACATCACCAACTTGCGCCTGGCCGAAGGCAACTACGTGAATGCCGGGCAGCCGGTCATGGCACTGATCGATGACTCGACGTTCTATGTGCAGGCCTATTTCGAAGAAACCAAATTACCCAGGATTCGTGTGGGCGATCCGGTCAAGATCTGGCTGATGAGTGCCGGCCATGCCTTGGAAGGCCATGTCGAAAGCATCAGCCGTGGCATTACCGACCGCAACACCAACCCCGATGCGCAGTTGCTGGCAGAGGTCGAGCCGACCTTCAATTGGGTGCGCCTGGCCCAGCGGATACCGGTGCGGATCAAGCTGGACAAGGTGCCGGAAGGGGTGAATCTGAGTGCCGGGATGACGGCGAGCGTGCAGGTGCGCGAAGACCAGCCATAAATGTGGGAGCAAGGCTTGCCCGCGATGAAGATGACTCGGTCTCTCAGGGAACCGAGGCGCTTGCATCGCGAGCAAGCTTTGCTCCCACACAGTGGCTCGCCACATGTCATTCACTTTAGAGGGTGGTAATCAGCCGACTGTGATCGCCGGCAACGTCGGCAAGGTCACGGTCTGCTGTTTGCGCGGGGCGAGGATTTCGGCTTCGCCGTCCACCACCAGTTCATCGCGCTGGTTGAATACGCGCGTGGCGATGCGCACACGGAACTTCGGCATTTTCTCCAGGATTTCCAGGCGCACGGTCAGGGTGTCGCCGATCTTTACCGGTTTCTGGAAGCTCATCTGCTGGCCGATATAGATGGTGCCCGGCCCAGGCAACTCGCAGGCCACCGCCGCGCTGATCAGCGCACCGCTGAACATGCCATGGGCGATGCGCTCCTTGAACATGCTCGCTGCGGCGAACTCGGCGTCCAGGTGCACCGGGTTGTGATCGCCCGACATCGCCGCGAACAGTTGGATGTCACGCTCTTCGACGGTCTTGCTGTAGCTGGCGGTCTGGCCGATTTCGAGGGCTTCGTAAGGGGTGTTGGTAACCTGGGTCATCTGTTTCAGATCCTGTGACAGAGTAAAGGAAAAATGCTGCAAGCCTACTCGCTGCGTGGCGGCCGTTTGTGGCTCAGGGCCTGGGCTATCCAGGCCAGCACATCGGCGGTCACTTCATCGCGGTTGGTTTCATTGAACAATTCGTGCCGGGCCTGCGGGTAAATCGTCAATTGCAGGTGCTGGCTGCCGGCGTCACGCAGAGCGTCAGCCAGATCCTTCAGACGCTTGCCTTCGCTCACCGGATCACATTCGCCACCGATCACCAGCAGGGGCAGGCCCGGATCGATTTGGGCGAGATTGGACGCTTTGCTGATTTGCTGCAACCCGCCGAGCAGATCGACCCACAGTTGATTGGTGCAGCGAAAGCCGCACAGCGGATCGTGGACATACTTGTCGACTTCGGCCGGATCGCGACTGAGCCAGTCGAAGGGGGTACGCGTGGGTTTGAATTTCTTGTTGAAACTGCCGAACGACAGCCACTCGATCAGGGCACTGCGCCCCGTGGCACCCTGGCGCCAGCGTTCGAAGCGGGCGATCAGGCGAGCGCTGCGGTAAAGCGCCACCGGCTGAAAGTTCGAGCCGCTGAGGATCGCCCCGTGCAGGCTGGCGCTGTGATGTAACAGGTAACCCTGGGCGATGTAGCTGCCCATGCTGTGGCCCAGCAGCAGGATGGGGGTATCGGGGTATTGCTGGACGATATGGTGGTTGAGGCTGGCCAGGTCGCCCACGACCTTGGCCCAGCCGTCCTCGTCGGCAAAATGGCCGAGAATCGCTTGCTCGCCGGTCTTGCCGTGGCCGCGCAGATCCATGGCGCAGACGCCGTAGCCGGCGTCGCACAGCGCCTGGGCCAGGCGTGCGTAGCGACCGCTGTGTTCGGCCATGCCGTGGGCCAGCATGATCACCGCCAATGGGGCGGTGTCGGGCAACCACTGGTTGACGAACAGGCGGCTATGGTCGGTTGCTGTCAGCCAGAACGTTTGGTGGATCATGGCGATTCCTTTGCACAAGGTCAGACGCAGCGTCGCAGCATTGTATAGCGCATCCGTTGCGTCTCGTCTGAACCGAGGCAGGAAGATTCACACAATCTATGACGCAGGTCGCCATATTTGCCTGATTGGCCATAGCTGCTAGTGTCCCAAGAGCTCCGCCTCTGCAAGCGACACAGAAGCGGCCCGGATACGCTCAGGTAAAGAGGACAAAAACAATGCAGCCTGATTTCTGGAATGACAAACGCCCGGCCGGCGTGCCCCTGGATGTTGACCTTGGGGGCTACAAGTCGGTGGTCGAGGTGTTCGAGCGTTCCTGCAAGAAATTCGCCGACCGTCCGGCGTTCAGCAACATGGGGGTAACCCTCACGTATGCCGAGCTCGAACGCTACAGCGCGGCCTTCGCCGGTTACCTGCAAGCCCATACCGACCTGGCACCGGGCGATCGTATCGCGGTACAGATGCCCAACATCCTGCAATACCCGATCGCCGTGTTCGGTGCCTTGCGCGCCGGGCTGATCGTGGTCAATACCAACCCGCTGTACACCGCGCGGGAAATGCGTCATCAGTTCAAGGACTCCGGTGCTCGCGCGCTGGTGTACTTGAACATGTTCGGGCAGAAGGTCCAGGAGGTGCTGCCCGATACGGACCTGCAGTACCTGATCGAAGCGAAGATGGGCGACCTGATGCCCGGCGCCAAGGGCTGGCTGGTCAACACGATGGTAAGCAAGGTCAAGAAAATGGTCCCGGCCTATTCGCTGCCCCAGGCCATTTCCTTCAAGAGCGCCTTGCGCCTGGGACGTGGCCAGGGCATCAAGCCGCTGAAAGTCAGTCTCGATGATATTGCAGTGCTGCAATACACCGGCGGCACCACCGGGTTGGCCAAGGGCGCGATGCTGACCCACGGCAACCTGGTGGCCAACATGCAACAGGCCCGGGCTTGCCTGGGGCAGCTCGGCGATGACGGTCATCCACTGCTGCGCGAAGGCCAGGAAGTCATGATCGCGCCGCTGCCGCTTTATCATATCTATGCGTTCACGGCGAACTGCATGTGCATGATGGTGACCGGTAACCACAACGTGCTGATCACCAATCCACGGGACATCGGTGGTTTCATCAAGGAACTGAAGAACTGGCGTTTCTCGTTGCTGCTGGGGCTCAACACGCTGTTCGTGGCGCTGATGGATCATCCGGATTTCAAGACCCTGGATTTTTCCCACCTCAAGGTCACCAACTCTGGCGGCACTGCGCTGATCAAGGCCACCGCCGAGCGCTGGGAGCAGATCACCGGCTGCGGCATTACCGAAGGTTATGGCCTGACCGAAACCTCGCCGGTAGCCTGTGCCAATCCCTATGGCGGCAAGTCCCGGCTAGGTACCGTGGGAATGCCGGTGCCAGGCACGCTGATGAAAGTGATCGACGACGCAGGTGTCGAACAGCCCCTGGGCGAGCGCGGCGAGCTGTGTATCAAGGGCCCGCAGATCATGAAAGGCTACTGGAACAAGCCCGAGGCCACGGCCGAAGTGCTGGACAGTGAGGGCTGGTTCAAGTCAGGCGATATCGCGGTGATCGACCCGGACGGTTTCGTGCGCATCGTCGACCGCAAGAAGGACATGATCATCGTCTCGGGTTTCAATGTGTACCCCAACGAGATCGAAGACGTGGTGATGGCCCACCCCAAGGTGGCCAACTGTGCGGTGATCGGTGTGCCGGACGAGCGCTCGGGGGAGGCGGTAAAACTGTTCGTGGTGGCGCGCGAAAGCGGGGTCAGCCTTGAAGAGCTCAAGGCCTACTGCAAGGAGAATTTCACCGGCTACAAGATTCCCAAGCACATCGTGTTGCGAGAGTCGCTGCCGATGACGCCGGTGGGCAAGATCCTGCGGCGGGAGTTGCGGGATATCGCCTGACGCCAGAGAGGTCCCGTAGAAGACCCTGTGGGAGCGAGCCTGCTCGCGATTGCGGTATATCAGTGACAGAGATGTTGACTGGTACACCGCAATCGCGAGCAGGCTCGCTCCCACAGCTGTTTGTGTATTCAGAGCGATTTAGTGAGTTTTGGAATTTTTACTCTAAAAGTGACCATTGCACATTCTTGAGTCATGTTTATGACCGTTAGGCCCACTTTTGGCTCTAGGCGACCCTTGGCAAAGCTGCTACTCTCGGCGCGCTTTTGTGACTTCTCGGCCTTGATTCAAGCCAGATTCACCAATAAACACACCAATAATAATCGCATCAAATGCGGTGAGAATTCGCGTTGCTGAGGAGTGGGCTTCCATGATCGAAGACTTTTGGAAGGATAAGTACCCAGCTGGGATTGCTGCCGACATCAATCCAGATGAGTATCCGAATATTCAGGCGGTGTTGAAGCAGTCCTGCCAACGCTTTGCCGACAAGCCGGCATTCAGCAACCTCGGCAAGACGATCACCTACGGTGAACTCTACGAGTTGTCCGGGGCCTTTGCCGCATACCTGCAACAGCATACCGATTTACAGCCGGGCGATCGAATCGCTGTGCAACTGCCCAACGTTCTCCAGTATCCGGTGGCCGTGTTCGGTGCTATTCGCGCCGGGCTGATCGTGGTCAATACCAACCCGCTGTACACCGCGCGGGAAATGGAACACCAGTTCAACGACTCCGGGGCCAAGGCGCTGGTGTGCCTGGCGAACATGGCGCACCTGGCCGAGACTGTGGTGCCCAAGACGGGCGTCAAGCACGTCATCGTCACCGAAGTCGCCGACCTGCTGCCGCCGCTCAAGCGCCTGTTGATCAACAGCGTGATCAAGTACGTCAAGAAGATGGTCCCGGCCTACCACTTGCCCAAGGCCGTCAAGTTCAACGACGTGCTGAGCAAAGGTCATGGCCAACCCGTGAACGAAGCCAACCCCACCAGCGACGATGTGGCTGTGCTGCAATACACCGGCGGCACCACTGGCGTGGCCAAGGGCGCGATGCTCAGCCACCGCAACCTGGTGGCGAACATGTTGCAGTGCAAGGCGCTGATGGGCTCCAACCTCAATGAAGGTTGCGAAGTGCTGATCACGCCGCTGCCGCTGTACCACATCTATGCCTTCACCTTTCATTGCATGGCGATGATGCTGATCGGCAACCACAACATCCTGATCAGCAACCCGCGCGACCTTTCGGCGATGGTCAAGGAGTTGTCGAAGTGGAAGTTCAGCGGTTTCGTCGGCCTCAATACGCTGTTCGTGGCCCTGTGCAACAACGAAGCCTTCCGCAAGCTGGACTTCTCGGCACTGAAAGTCACCCTGTCCGGCGGCATGGCCCTGCAACTGGCAGCGGCTGAACGTTGGAAAGCGGTGACCGGCTGCCCGATCTGCGAAGGCTATGGCATGACCGAAACCAGCCCGGTGGCTACCGTCAACCCGATCCAGAACATCCAGGTCGGCACCATCGGCATTCCGGTGCCGTCGACGCTGTGCAAGGTGATCAATGACGCGGGCGTCGAACAGCCGTTGGGCGAAATCGGCGAATTGTGTGTGAAAGGTCCGCAGGTCATGAAGGGCTACTGGCAGCGCCAGGAAGCCACCGACGAGATCCTCGACAGCGAAGGTTGGCTCAAGACCGGCGATATCGCGGTGATCCAGCCAGACGGCTACATGCGCATCGTCGATCGCAAGAAAGACATGATCCTGATCTCCGGCTTCAACGTGTACCCCAATGAGCTGGAAGATGTGTTGGCAACCCTGCCGGGCGTGCTGCAATGCGCGGCCATCGGCATCCCGGACGAGAAGTCCGGCGAGGCGATCAAGATCTTCATCGTCGCACGGCCGGGTGTCACGTTGACCAAGGAACAGGTGATGGAACACATGCGCGCCAACGTCACCGGCTACAAGGTGCCCAAGGCCGTGGAGTTCCGCGACGCGTTGCCGACCACCAACGTGGGCAAGATCCTGCGGCGCGAATTGCGTGACGAAGAGCTCAGGAAGCTGGGGCTGAAGAAGTAAGACCGTTGCCAATGAAAAGCCCGGTTCTTGGCGGCAATGCCAGTCAACTTGACTGACTGGCATTGCCGCCAAGAACCGGGTTTTTTACATTCCCGCCGGTGAACGAAGTGGCGGGTCAGCTCCTTCCTTCACGGCACCTGGAACACTTGCGTTCAGGCCGGCCAGATCTTGGCTCGGGCCGGCTGGCTGTCGAGAGGGAATTTATAGTCCTTGGTGTCCGAGGCCTCGATTTTAAAGTGCTTCAATGCAGCGGCGACCCATACTGCAGAGAGGTCGTGATTGGCATATTTCTCTTTGCTGCAGTAGGTAGTGCGGGTCGATTTCTGCAGAAACGACTGGTATCCCTTAGGCATTTCAATACTCCTTTCAGATAGAGTTTCAAATAGGGGTCAGAGCACACGACTGACGTTACTTGGCGACCAGCGCATTTCCGTGTCCTGGCCACGGTACGACGCCACCTTCACGCGCCGATCTCCAAAGGCGCGCAGGTCCCAATTCGGCTGGTAAGACAGGCACAAAATGTAGGGGTAGCGCAGGTCCCACAGGTTGATATCGAGATTGGGCACGAAGGGGCGCAACACGGCTTCCTTCTCCTGGGCCGCGCCGCCACTGTCCCATTGCAGAACCCCGCAGGTCTGGGCGTTGATCAGATAGAAGGGGTGCATGCCGTATTTTGGCCCCGCCGGCTGCGCGTACCACAGCGCCTTGGCGCCATCGCCCGCGCTATCGTCTTCCAATGTGATGCGCTCCGGGACATGGGGGTCGACGGCGATCTGCCAGGTGTTCCAATGGTGGCTGCGGAACTTCACGAAGGGGATGGCTTGCCCCTTGAAGATGTCGTTGCAAGTGAACTTCGCCGTACCGTCTTCAGTGGTATAGAGGTCGGCGTCAATCTCTAGCTCCGTGCGCAGTGTTCGTTCCGGATCGCCGAAGCCGATCACGTAGACATCCCCACCTTTGTCATGGGATGTGCCGTTGCCGTAGCCGATCAGCCCATAGCTGGCTCCGGCATAGGGGCATGGCACGCAGCGAAGGGAATCGTCGCGCCAGCGATGCAGTGTCGCCTCCGAGCCGCCGCATTTATTCTTCAGGAACGCGATGATGTGATCCGGCGGGCTATAGCGGCTTTCCCGCGGCCAGAATTGCGTCGCCAGCAGTACGATGGCGTGCTCAAGTCCCATGGACTCGACACCGGACTTGAACGTATTCCAGAACTGGTTGATGTCGGACACGGCGCTACCGATGGCGGGGGCTGCGAAATGCTCTTCCCGGCCCTGCAATGTCTTGCGATCAACCACCCGCACCTTGATCCCGGGCGTGCCGACGGCTCCGCTCGCAAGCGCTTGCCGTGTCACGTTGCCGACGTCGAGGCTGCTGTAGCGCCAGGTCGAATGGACGCTCAGCGAGCGGCCCCTATAGTGTTCCAAGGCCGTCTGTGCCGCGATGCGCCGCTGCTTGTCGGCAATGAAGGCGTAGACAGGCTTGAATTCTCGCCCGACGACTACCGGTTTTTTCCCCACCGAAGCGATCCATTGGTTCGTCTTACCGTCATACTTTTTCGGCTTGGTGAAGATGACGTCGGAGAAGATGTCGTTGTCGCCGCCCTCAGTGGTGACCGAGGCGTCGCGGCTCTCCATGTATTGCTTGCGCTCGACCGTATCGTCGATCGAACCGTCGGCCGTGAAGAAGATGCCGTACTCGGCCTCCAGTTCGACCTTGATCTTTTCGAGTTCCGTCACTTTGGATTTCTGCACCAGGGCCTGGAAGTACAGATTGCCGCCCAGGGTGATCGAGGTCACCACGTCGGTCCCGAACAGGTCGAAGAACCGATAGAACTCATGCGCGTCCTGGGGGGTGAACGCCGTCGGCAGGCGGGCGACTTCTTCGCTGAACCTGGGCGAGAGCGCCGCGTCCGAGACCGCATCGAGTTTCGCGCCGCCGAAGATGAGGCGCAGGGTCCGCACGGCGGCCGTGTTGTCTTGGTGAGAGGTATATTTCTTTTCAAAGTTGAGGTGAAATTCGGCGGAAAATTCACCGTAGCTGGCACTCGAATTGAATTCGGCCTTTGTTGTGTGGCGATAGTCCAGAATCGATTGGAAGAACGATGAGTAATCTTCGCGTCGGGTATCCGTGTGCCGTTTGATGCCGGCGCCGGAGGTCGGGTCAAATACGCGTTCATCCGGTGCCCGGGCTGCGCTGAGGCGGTTTCGACCATAGCCGAGATCGCCGTTGAGCTTGTTGTAATCCGCGGCTTGGAGGACGCCTGGTATATCCATTTTGTTATTCATGGTTTGCTCCTGCCCAATAATGGATTGATAGATGTATGCCTTGTCTTGGCCTTATCGGGTGGAGCCAATATGAGGCGACGACGCTCATGGCGACAGGCCACGGCGGTATCAGCTCGGTATCAGTTTGGTATCAGACGCAACGATGAGAAATGAACGAGCCGCAGCGCGGGAACCGCGTTGCTGGTGCAGGGTTGTTCAAGGGCCTGTTCGAGGGTGTTGGGCAGTTCCAGTGCCCAAGCGAGACGCATAAAAAAATCCGACACCTGGTCAGGTATCGGATTTTTCTTGCAAAGCACAAAACCTGTGAGGAGGGGATTAAGCCCCTGCGCCGCTACCCGCTACAACCGGAACTGCGCAAAATCCAGGTTGGTGCCACCGGGCCGCATGTCTTGCAGGTAGGAATCCTTGTCGGCACTCAGTTCCAGGCTCAGGGCTGCCTTGCGCTTGCCCTGGTTGCGCACTTCCAGGCCTTCCATCTTCTCGCGCAGGAACACGGTCGGCACCTTCAGGTGCAGCAGCTCATCGGTGGCTGGCGTGTGTAGCAACAGATGAATCCATTCGTATTGACCGATGGCCAGGCGCGCCACCGGGATATCGAACCAGAAGATGTTGCGATTGCGGTTCAATTCGCTGAAGTGGCAGTTATTGACGCCCAGTACGGCGCCGCCCAGTTCCTGGTTTCTGCGGGCGATGGCCTGCTTTTTATCGAGTTTCATAACGTTCCTACGAGATTGGAGCTTCAGGGCGCAGCCTGAATACGTGGGGCATTCTCGGGGGTGGATCGGCAAACATAAAGCGCAACCTGCATCTGACGATGAAATGCGCTGCTGAAAAAATGAAACTCCCCGCAAACGGCCTCGGTCAACCCTTATGTAATGACTTTTCGTACAGTTGTTCACAGGAGAAACATCATGGGTAGCACGAGCGATAAAGTGAAGGGCGTTGCCAACGAAGCCGTCGGCAACATCAAGCAAGGCGTCGGCAAGGCCACCGACAATGACCGCATGCGCGCCGAGGGCGTGGTCCAGGAGAAAAAAGGTGAAGCCCAGCAAACCGTGGGCAAGGCCAAGGATGCAGTCAAGAAAGGCGTTGACGAGGCATAACCGGCCTGTTGAAAAATCGATTGAAACGGCCATCTGCGGGTGGCCGTTTTCATGTCGGCTCGAACTTGCACCGGGGAAATTGTTCCAAAGTCGCCAAACAGGTTACTTTTGTCTTGGATAGCAAACCCGTGAGTCGCCAGGCGACCTTCCTTTTTTGCGGCGAAAGGAGACGCACATGATGTTCCCGGCCTTGAAAGGCTTGCCCTTGCATCGTGTGATGATGCGTACCGTGACCGAGTTTCTCGACGACGAGATGTCGACCTACGCCTCGGCATTGGCGTACCAGATGCTGTTCTCGCTGTTTCCGTTCATTCTCTTTTTGATCGCGTTGATCGGCTTCCTGCACCTGCCGGACTTCTTCTCCTGGCTGCGCCTGCAATCGGAGCTGGTGCTGCCACCCCAGGCCCTGGAGCAGGTCAACCCGGTGATCGACCAGCTCCAGCAATCCAAGGGCGGGTTGTTGTCGGTGGGTATCGTCATTGCCCTGTGGACCGCCTCGGCGGGCGTGCGGCTGATGATGAGCGCGATGAACGCCGCCTACGATGTGGTGGAAGGCCGCCCGGCCTGGAAACGCTTTCCGCTATCGATCTTCTACACGGTCGGCATCGCCGGCATGCTGCTGGCGGCTGCGGCGCTGATGGTGCTCGGGCCGCAAGTGATGGGCTGGATCGCGGCCCAGGTCGGCCTGGAGGAGTTCATCGTCACGCTCTGGACCATCGTGCGCTGGCCGGTGATCGTGATCTTGCTGATGGTGGCCGTGGCCCTGATCTATTACGTGATGCCCGACGTCAAGCAGGAGTTTCGCTTCATCACGCCGGGGTCGGTGCTGGCGGTGGTGGTGTGGATCATCGCTTCCCTGGGCTTCGCGTTTTACGTCAAGACCTTTGCCAACTACAACGCCATGTACGGCAGCATCGGCGCGATCATCGTGTTGTTGCTGTATTTCTATATTTCTTCGGCGGTGCTGTTGCTTGGCGCGGAGATGAATGCGGTGATCGAACACATGTCTAGCGAGGGCAAGAACCCGGGCGAAAAGAGCGCGGGCGAGCACGAAAAACAGCATGTGTCGGGCCTGGGCCGCGACCATTCCATTCCTCTCACCCATCCTGACGAAGCCCGACCATGATCCGTGAAATCCTGAAAATGGGCGACGAACGCCTACTGCGCATCGCCCCGCCGGTGCCTGTCGAAATGTTCGACAGCCCAGAGTTGTGGCAATTGATCGACGATATGTTCCAGACCATGGAAAGCGTTGGCGGTGTCGGCCTGGCGGCGCCGCAGATCGGCGTCGACCTGCAACTGGTGATCTTCGGCTTCGAGCACAGCGAGCGTTACCCCGACGCCGAGGCAGTGCCCCAGACCATCCTGATCAATCCGTTGATTACCCCGCTGAGTCCACTGATGGAGGAGGGCTTCGAAGGCTGCCTGTCGGTGCCTGGCTTGCGTGGGGCGGTGGATCGCTACCAGCACATTCGCTACGAAGGTTTTGATCCGAAGGGCGAGCCGATCGTGCGAGTGGCCTCGGGGTTCCATGCGCGGGTGGTGCAGCATGAGTGCGATCACCTGATCGGGCGGTTGTACCCTTCGCGGATAACGGATTTCAGCAAGTTCGGGTTTACCGAGGTGATGTTTCCCGACCTGGACCCGACTGCGGACGACTGACGAATCACCACCCCCCCCCTGTGGGAGCGAGCCTGCTCGCGATAGCGGTGTACCTGTCAGCTCATCTGCTGGATGTTAAACCGGAATCGCGAGCAGGCTCGCTCCCACAATGGATTGTATTGAATTTCAGAAGAGTACTTTTGACTCAAGCCCCATCGCAATCATCGGCTTGCTGCGCGCATACCGGCTCAGACGCTCAGCCATCGCATAGGGCAGTTCAGGGTCGAAGCTGAAACCACGTCGCTCATAAAAGCCGCGCAAATCCGGGTGGCAGAACAGCCACACCGGTCCTTCGACACCCTTCACCGCTTCAGCGATCAACCGCGCCGCAATCCCTTGTTCGCGATACGCCGGGTCGACCAACAACCCCGTCAACCAATGCCCGCCCGACACCGGTCGCAAGCACAGTGCGGCGACGATTTCATCCCGCCGCGCCACCCATAGCTGCGCTTCCCGAACCGCTTTCATCGAGGATTGGTGGGTGCGGTAAAACTTGTTCATCAGCGGCCACAGCGGCTCTTGGAGCTGTGTGTAGTGGATTTCGGACATGGCAGGGTCGAGGGCGATAAGGGGAGGGCGATTATAAAAGAACGCGAGTGCGGCGATAGGTGTATACCTGACTTCACATCCCGTATGACTGGAGTACGTATCATGGCCAAAGGCATGGATTCAAAAAAAGCGGCAAAGAAAAAACCGGCGAAGACCGCCGATGAAAAACGCGCCGACAAAAAAACCAAGAAGGTGAACCTGTTCGGTCATTGAACCGCTACCGTCTTGATTGACCTCAGGATGAGCTGGGGCGCTAACCCCAGCTCAAACGCTATGCAATGCGTCGAGGCTCAAAGCGAAGCCAGAAACATGTCCGTGGCCGAGATTTTGTCGTCGGTGCGGCTTTCCTGGGCCTTTTCCACTTGCGCCATCGCCGACTTGTCCTGCATACGCTGGGCAATTTCCTGGCTGACCGCCATCTGCTTCTCGGGCGGCATTGCCTCGAACTCTTCCTCGGTAATGCCCATTTCTTCAAGGATGCTGTCGCGCAGGCGCTCTTCGGGCGTCTTGCTCATGTAGTCCTTGAATGCTGCTGTCGCGGAGCCGCCAAGCGCCTTGGTTTCTTCGGCCGTTGGCGAAGCCACGGTCTGCAATTGTACGCGGGTCTTGGCGAAGGCCTCGTCCACCTTGTCGCTGATGGCGGTGGCGGCGTTGACCTGTTGCGTGGCTTGTCGGGTGAAGGAGTCCTGGACCTGGGCACTGCCCTGGCTCGCCTGGGCCTGGACGTTATCGCGCAACGCCTGCAACGCGGCGCTTTGCAGGCCGCTGGCGGCTTCGGCGGTAGGGTCTTCGCCCGGGCGTTTGAGCGGCAAGACCATCGCTTGCTGTTTTGCACTGACCAACATGATGAACACCTGTGGGTAATGGCTGAGCGATGGGCAGGAGCAATTCCCGTGCCGTCGCCGCAAGGCCTCTGTGTCATGGGTTGTGCGCAGGCGGTCGGCGGGCGGGGCGGCCAACCCTTGCCGGCGGACGGCATGGATCGACCGCGTTTGTGGGTATCAGGTGCTTTCGCGGACCTTGAGCTCAAAGCCCATGTCCACCACCGGCTGCGTGATGCGGTTGCCAGCCATCAACGTCAGCATTTGTTCGGCGGCGCGGCGGCCGATGGCTTCCCGTGGGGTGCTGATGCTGCTCAGGCGCGGCACCATGTGGGCCGAGGCGGGCAGGTCGTTGAAACCCAGGACCGAGACTTGCTCGGGAATCTTGATGCCGCAGCGAAGTGCCTCGAACAAGGCGCCGTGGGCCAGGTCGTCGTTGCCGAAGAAGATCGCATCGACGTCCGGATGACTGGCCAGCAGTTGCAGGAACAGCTCGCCGCCCAGGCCCACCGAGGACGGGCGCGGCGTCAGCACTTCCAGGTCCGGGTCATACAACCCGGCGCTCTGCAGGGCGCGACGAAAGCCTTCGCCGCGCAGCAGGGTGCGCTGATCCAGTTGCGCGCCGATGTAGGCCAGGCGCTTGCGCCCTTTGGAAATCAAGTGCTCGGCCGCCGTTTCGCCGGCCTTGAGCTGGGAAAAACCGACGCAGTTGAGCCCCGCGCCAGGGTCCAGCTCCATCATGTACACGCACGGGATATTGCTGGCCTCGATCATGCGTCGGGCGCTTTCGGTGCGGTCGAAACCGGTCAACAGCAAACCACGCGGCTGGTAGGCCATGTAGTTGCGCAACAGGTCTTCTTCTTCGTCCCGGGAATAGTGGTAATTGCCGATCACCACTTCGAAGCCCTTGGGTCGCAGCACCCGATGAATGGCTTCCAGGGTGTCGATGAACAACAGGTTGGACAACGACGGCACCAGCACCACCACCGAATGGCTCTGGGCCGAAGCCAGGGCTCGGGCGGCGGGGTTGACGACGTAGTTGAGCTCCACGGCGGCCTGGCGGACTTTTTCCACCAGCTCAGTGGCGACGGTGCTGACGCCACGCAGGGCACGGGAGGCGGTGATCGGGCTGACACCGGCCAGGCGTGCGACTTCGTTGAGCGTAGGGCGACCAGTGGTGCGAGTATTCTTATCGTTTTTAGGGGCGGTCATCAGGGCGGCTTGCCAAACAAAAATCAAGGCACTAAGGTAGCGCTGTCTCGACGCGTCTGCAAATGCGTGAGTGGGGTTTGCCTGAGCCCCGTCCGTTGGCGTCGTGAACGAACATGCTGCAACCACAAAAATGACAAGAAGGCGTCGGCAACTTCTGCTTTTGCTGCGGTGTCATAACTGGCAAAGGTAGCGCTGTCTGCGCGCTGAGGTGTTACATGAATAATCCCATCTCCGCCCTGGTCATCATGGGCGTTGCCGGTTGCGGCAAAACCTGCGTCAGCCAGGCCCTGTGCCAGTTGAGCGGCGCCACCGCCATCGAAGGCGACACGTTCCACCCCGCGGCCAACATCCAGAAGATGAGCGCCGGTATCCCCTTGAACGACGACGACCGTGCCGGCTGGCTCGACAGCCTCTGCGACGAGTTGCGCCGTGTCGATGCCTTGGGCGAGCGCCCGGTGCTGACCTGCTCGGCCCTCAAGCACAGTTATCGCGAGCGTCTGCGCAGCGCCTTGCCAGGCCTGGGCTTCGTATTCCTTGAATTGACCCCCGAAGTGGCCGCCGATCGCGTTTCCCATCGTCCCGGCCATTTCATGCCGTCGACCCTGATCGACAGCCAGTTTGCCACCCTTCAATCCCCTGTCGGCGAGCCCCTGACCCTGGCTCTGGATGCGTCCAGCCACAGTGTGGATGAACTGGCGCATCAGGCTTACGTCTGGTGGTTGGACCATGGTTTGAAGCTTGCCAGCTGAGTTTCAAAAGTTTGCGTCAGAAAGATAGCGCTACCCCGACGGCTAACCAATAACTGCTTCAATAACAACAACAAATCAGGAGACACCTCCCATGTTCGGCATGTCCCACGAGACGTTCCTGCTGCTCGATGCAGTGGTCACGGTGATCGGACTCATCATCCTCATCACCAAGTTCAAGTTCCACCCGTTCATTGCCCTGACCATCGCCGCCGCGTTCCTCGGCCTGACGTCGGGCATGCCGACCGGCACCATCATCAAGGCGTTCCAGGACGGCTTCGGTGGCGTGCTGGGCTTTGTCGGCATCATCCTGGCGCTGGGCACGATGCTCGGCAAAATGATGGCCGAGTCGGGCGGGGCCGATCAGATCGCCCAGACCCTGATCCGCGCCTTCGGCAAGGACAAGGTGCAGTGGGCCATGATGTTCGCCGCGTTCCTGGTGGGCATCCCACTGTTCTTCGAAATCGGCTTCGTGTTGCTGATCCCGCTGGTGTTCATCGTCGCGCGCCGCACTGGCGTGTCCATCATCAAGATCGGTATCCCGCTGCTGGCCGGTCTTTCCGCGGTCCACGGCCTGGTGCCACCGCACCCGGGGCCGCTGCTGGCGATTGGTGTGTTTGGCGCCGACATCGGCAAGACCATTCTCTATGGCCTGATCGTCGCGCTGCCAACCGCCATCATTGCCGGGCCGATCTTCGGTACGTTCATTGCCAAGCACATCCCCGGTCACCCGAATCAGGAACTGGTGGACCAACTGGCTCGCGAGACGAACTCCGCCGAGCTGCCAAGCTTCAGCATCACCCTGATCACCGTACTGTCGCCGGTATTCCTGATGCTGCTCAAGACTTTCGCTGACGTGGCGCTGCCGGACGGCAACCTCTTCCGCGCCTGGATGGACATGATCGGCCACCCGATCTCGGCCTTGCTGCTGGCGCTGTTGCTGTCGCTGTACACCTTCGGCTACAAACAAGGCATCGGTTCCAGCCAGATGCTCAAATGGCTGGACGCCAGCCTTGCGCCGACCGCTGCGATCATCCTGATCATTGGTGCCGGTGGTGGCTTCAAGCAGATGCTGGTCACCAGCGGCGTGGGCGATGTGATCGGTCACATGGCGGTGAGTGCGCAGATTTCCCCGATCCTGCTGGCTTGGCTGGTGGCAGCGGTGATTCGTATTGCGACGGGCTCGGCGACGGTGGCGACCATTACCGGTGCCGGGATCGTGGTGCCGGTGGTGGGGATGATTCCAGGCGTGAACCGTGAGCTGCTGGTCCTGGCGACCGGTGCCGGTTCGTTGATCCTGTCTCACGTCAACGACGCAGGCTTCTGGCTGGTCAAGCAGTACTTCAACATGACCGTGGCCGAAACCTTCAAGACCTGGACCGCGATGGAAACCATCCTGTCCGTGGTGGGCTTGATCTTTATCCTGTTGCTGTCGCTGGTGGTCTGACTTACAGCAGCGCATAACAACTGTGGGAGCGAGCCTGCTCGCGATAGCGGTGTGACAGTCGACACAAGTATTGACTGTCTGTCTGCCATCGCGAGCAAGCTCGCTCCCACATTGTTTCTGCTGATCAGCCTGGTTTTGTTTCAGGCGCCAGGTTTGTTTATCAAGCCATCCGCCCGGAACATCCCACGGATGCCACGGACAGCCTGGCGAATCCGGTCCTGGTTTTCGATCAGCGCAAAGCGCACGTGATCATCCCCATATTCCCCGAAACCCACCCCTGGCGAGACGCAGACCTTGGCTTCGGCCAACAGCTTCTTGGCGAACTCCAGTGAACCCAGATGTGCATAAGCCTCGGGGATCTTGGCCCAGACATACATCGACGCCTTGGGGTTTTCCACCATCCAGCCCAGTTCATGCAGGCCCTTGACCAGCACATTGCGGCGCTGGCGGTACTGTTCGGCGATGTCGCGCACACATTGCTGGTCGCCTTCAAGGGCGGCGATGGCGGCCACTTGCAGCGGCGTGAAGGTGCCGTAGTCGTGGTAGCTCTTGATCCGCGCCAGGGCGCTGACCAGTTCCGGGTTGCCCACCATGAAACCGATGCGCCAGCCGGCCATGTTGTAGCTCTTGGACAGGGTGAAGAATTCCACCGCGATATCTTTCGCGCCGGGTACCTGCATGATCGACGGGGCTTTCCAGCCGTCGTAGACGATGTCGGCGTAGGCCAGGTCGTGGATTACCAGTACGTCGTATTGCTTGGCCAGGGCGATGACCCGTTCGAAGAAGTCCAGCTCCACGCACTGGGCGGTGGGGTTGGAGGGAAAGCCGAGAATCATCATCTTTGGCTTGGGGATCGAGCCGCGAATGGCCCGTTCCAGTTCGTCGAAGAAATCCACGCCCGGCACCAGCGGCACTGAACGCACCTGGGCGCCGGCGATCACCGCACCGTAGATGTGGATCGGATAGCTGGGGTTGGGCACCAGTACCGTGTCGCCCTGGTCCAGGGTCGCCAGCATCAGGTGGGCCAGCCCCTCCTTGGAGCCGATGGTAACGATGGCTTCGGTTTCCGGGTCGATGTCCACCTCATAGCGGTCCTTGTACCAGCGCGAAATGGCGCGGCGCAGGCGCGGGATGCCTTTGGAGGTGGAATAACCGTGGGTATCTTCACGCTGGGCGACGGTGACCAGTTTTTCCACGATGTGCGGGGGCGTGGCGCCGTCGGGGTTACCCATGCTCAAGTCGATGATGTCTTCGCCGCGCCGACGCGCAGCCATCTTCAGCTCGGCAGTGATATTGAATACATAGGGGGGGAGTCGATCGATGCGCGCAAAGCGGCGCGGCGAACCTTGTTCGGCCATTGTTGCCTCGAGATACGTGAGCGCCCGGAACCGTCCGAGCGACGTTGGCCACTGCGGTGGCCTGTGGCGGAAGATAATGGCGCTGATGGCCAATTGTCCAGTAGCGGCGCGCAACTATTTTCGACGACACTGTCGGCCTCGCCGCGCGGCCATCAATGACGGCTGCGGGCAGTTGAATTCGCCGCACCCCAATCGAACGGAATGAATGATGGAATTTTCCAGCGGTTTCCTGCTGAGTCTCTCCCTGTGCCTGGACATTGGCGTGGCCAATATCGCGATGATCACCCTGGCGATGCAGCGCGGCTATTTCCAGGGTTTCGCCCTGGGCCTGGGCACCTGCGTGGGCGACCTGGTCTATGCGGTCCTGGCCCTGGCCGGCATGACCGTGCTGCTGCAATACGAAGCGGTGCGTTGGGTGTTGTGGCTCGGTGGCTCGGTGCTGTTGCTGTATTTCGCGGCGAAGATGATCCATTCGGCGATCTATCACAGCGCAGTGCTGGCCGAGGCTGGCGAGGTGCAGGGCAACTCCTCGCGCCAGGAGTTTTTTCGCGGGATTTTCCTGGCCATGTCATCGCCCAGTGCCATTCTCTGGTTCGCGGCGGTGGGTGGTACGTTGATCGCTCGTTCGGGTGGCGGGACCTTGCTCAGTTCGGCGCTGTTTCTCAGCGGTTTTCTCTGCGCCGGGCTGCTGTGGTGTGCGGCTCTGTGCCTGGCAGCGACCCAGGGCGGCAGACTGTTGGGGGATAAACTGTTGCGTTACTCCTATTGGGCATCCGCTGCGATCTTCTGTTATTTTGCGGTGTATGTGATTGTTTCTGGCTACAACGAGTTTGTAGGAAAAACCGTCGCCGGCGCCTTGCCTGGCATCTGATAAGCGAAACGGCCCTGGCAATCACCGTTTGGCTTCTATACTGCCAAGCCCGACTTCAAGTTTTGCTGGAGTGTTGCCGCATGGAAAAGCATAAACGCGATTACACAGCCGAACCACGCTTTGAACAGGGACGTTTTCAGCTCATCGCCGGCTTCGGTGCTCGTTTTACCCAGGACACTGCCCAAGATATCCCTTTGCTTTGGGAAAAGTTCCTGCCCTGGCTCGGCAAGGTGCCAGGGCAGAAAGATGAAGTGACCTACGGTGTGTGTTGCAACCCGGACGAGGAGGGCGGGTTCGAATACATTGCCGGCGTGGAAATCAGCCGGCTCGACGATCTGCCGGAACAATACCATTGGATCGAAATCCCGCCCGGGCGCTACGCCGTGTTCGAACATCGGGGCCCGTTGAAGACACTGCCGCAAACTTTCCAGTACATCTGGAGCGAGTGGTTACCGCAGTCCGGTCATGAAGGGGCCTGCACACCGGAATTCGAACGCTACAGCGAAGACTTCAACCCCAGGACCGGCCAAGGCACCCTGGAGATCTGGATCCCGCTCAAGCCGAGCTGATCATCACCCTTTTTGCGCAATGGGAAACCTGTGGGAGCGAGCCTGCTCGCGATTGGGGTGGGCCAGCTTGCATTGAGGTTGGATGTGCCACCGCTATCGCGCTCGCTGCCACAGAAGTGTCATGCCTTGGTCAAAACACCAACCCCATCCGCCGCTCATAACCGATGCGGCCCCTGTAGGCCTCGCCACTGTCGACCCAGCCCAGCCGGGTGTACAGGCCGATGGCCGAGTCGTTGTCGGCGTCCACCGAGAGTTCCAGCCCGCGGATTTCCGGCCAGGCGGCTCGCGCCACGGCGGGTAGCGCCTGCAGGCAGGCCTTGCCATAACCTTTGCCCTGGGCCCGATAGTCGACTTGCAGGGCATGCAGGGTGGCGCTGTGTTCATTGGCCCAGGCGGGCAGTACCGGCGGGCGCTTGAGCAGCAGGAAGGCCACCGGCACCTGCTCAGCCAATAGTGCAAAGCCCCTGACCCCGGGGCCGGGCTTGGACAGCAGCGTGTGCAGGGCACCGTGGATATCGCCGGCGAACTTGATCTGTTCGGGGTGGATTTCGATGGCGCTGACCTGTTCGCGTTGAAGCGGGGTCAGGTCTTCGTAGGGTACGAGCTGAACGGTCACAAAAACGTCCGTTGTCTGCCGGCAGAATTGGATTTGGATTCTAGCGAATTTTTTCCTTGAATTATTTTTGTTGGGTTGTCGATTCGCTGTTTCTCCAAACGACGAAGGGTGTCTTCAATAAAAACCTGCGGAGAATCACCATGAATACCCAAGCCACTGAAACCCAGATCCAGGCCCTGATCGACACCTATCGCCAAGCCGTCATGGCCAAGGACGTTGACAAGGTCATGGCGCTCTACGACGAGAACATTGTCTCGTTCGACGCCATCCAGGCCTTGCAATTCAAGGGTAAGGCCGCTTACCGGGCCCATTGGCAAGCCTGCATGGAAATGTGCCCCGGCCCGCACAAGTTCGATTTCCACCAGGTCAAGATCACCTCGGCTGAGAACATCGCCTTCGCCCACTGGCTGGCCTATTGCGGCGGCACCAACGACAAAGGCGAAGAACAGGCCTGCTGGATGCGTGTGACGGCCTGCTACCAGCGTGCAGCCGGGCAATGGCGGATCGTCCATGAGCATTGGTCCGCGCCGTTCGATCCGATGGCCGGTACGGCGCTGTTCGACCTGCAACCCTGATCGTCGGTTTTTTCGCCGAGTGTCTTCCAGCCGTTCATAGTTGATCAGTTCGATCACGGAGCCTTCCATGAAGTACCTATGCCTGGTGTATAGCAACGAACACACGCTGCATAACTCGCCCGACAGCCCGGAGGACGCCGAGTGCATGGCCTATGCCGAATCGATCCAAGGCAGTGGGCGCATGCTCGCCGCCGAGGCCCTGGAGTCGGTGCAGACCGCTACCACGGTGCGCATGCGCGGCGGCAAGCTGTCGATCACCGACGGTCCGTTCGCCGAAACCAAGGAGCAACTGGCGGGCTTCTACCTGATCGATGCCAAGGACCTCAACGAAGCCATCCAGGTCGCCGGCAATATTCCGGCGGCCCGGGTCGGCTGCGTCGAAGTACGACCGGTTCGCCAACTGAACCCCTGAACAACAAGCACAAACAGGATTTCATTCATGAACCTTGCAGCTGCCGCTTACGCGTTATCCATCAGCCGGGTGATCGATGCCCCGCGCCAGAAGATTTTCCGCGCCTGGACCGAGCCGGCCTTGCTGGTCCAATGGTGGGGCCCCCATGGCATGACCACGCCAGAGTGCGAAATGGACCTATGGGTCGGCGGCCAGTTTCGCACCCTGATGCATGCGCCCGACGGCAGTGAATACCCGACCATGGGCGTGTTCCTGGAAATCCTCGCCCCGCGGCGCCTGGTGTTCACCGATGCGTTCGTGCCCGGTTGGATCCCCTCCGGTAAGGCCTTCATGACCGCAGAGGTGCTGCTCGAGGAGGTGGACGGCAAAACCCATTACACCGCCCGTGCGCTGCACTGGAGCGAGGAGGACCGTCAGGCGCACGAAGCCATGGGCTTCCATGAGGGGTGGGGCCAGAGCTTGGATCGGCTTGAGGCACTGGTTACCCAAGGCATGCCCGACTGATGTCGGCCGAAACGGTCAAGGCGCGCGTCGAGCAGGTTTATCGGCAAGACTCGCGGCGGATCCTGGCGACGCTGATTCGCCTGCTGGGGGACTTCGACCTCGCCGAAGAAGCCTTGCACGAGGCCTTCTTCATTGCGGTCGAGCGCTGGCAGCGCGACGGTGTGCCGGACAACCCGCGGGCTTGGCTGGTGTCTGCCGGGCGTTTCAAGGCCATCGACAGTTTGCGCAGGCGCGCGCGTTTCGCCGCGTCCCGGCCGATGTTGATCGCCCAGCTCGAAGAGCTGGAACAGGGCCAATGGAGTGAGGAAGACGTGGAAGACGATCGCCTGCGGCTGATTTTTACCTGTTGCCACCCGGCCCTGGCGGCTGATACCCAGGTGCCCCTGACGCTGCGGGAAGTCTGCGACCTGACCACCGAGCAAATCGCCCGGGCTTTCCTCGCCGCCCCGGCGGCCATAGCCCAACGCATCGTGCGGGCCAAGGCGAAAATCCGCGATGCCGGGATCCCTTACCAGGTGCCGTCTCGTGCGGAGCTGCCGGAACGGTTGGACAGCGTGCTGCGGGTGATCTACCTGGTGTTCAACGAAGGTTATTCGGCGTCGATGGGCGCTGAGTTGACTCGCGAAGACCTGACCCGCGAAGCCATCCGCCTTGGGCGTTTGTTGATGGAGTTGCTGCCCGAGGCCGAGGTCATGGGGTTGCTGGCGTTGATGTTGCTGCACGAGTCCCGGCGACCGGCGCGAACGTCGTCGACTGGCGAGCTGATCCTGCTGGATGAGCAAGAGCGCTCGTTGTGGGACGCCGAGATGATCGCCGAGGGCTGTGGGTTGGTGGAAGCCGCGCTGAAGACCCGGCGGTTCGGGCCGTACTGCCTGCAAGCGGCGATTGCGGCGGTGCATGCCGAAGCGCCGACGGCGGAGCAGACCGACTGGCCGCAGATCGTCGGGCTTTATGATGTTTTGTTGCGGGCTGTGCCGTCGCCGGTAATCGAGCTCAATCGCGCCGCCGCCCTGGCCAAGCGCGACGGACCGGAAGCAGGCTTGCGCCTCGTTGACGGGATACTCGCCAGGGGGGATTTGACTGACTATCACCTGGCCTATTCGGCACGGGCGGAGTTCTGTCGGCAGTTGGGGCAAGTGGACGAGGCCAGGGCCGCGTACCGACGTGCGCTCGAACTGACGCAGCAACTGCCCGAACGGCGATTTATCGAAGGGCGGCTTGCTGGATTGCAGCGATGAACCACAAACAACGAAGTTCCTGTGGGAGCGGGCTTGCTCGCGAAGGCTGAGTGTCAGGCTACATCAATGTCGACTGTGCCGACGTCTTCGCGAGCAAGCCCGCTCCCACAGGGTCTGTGGCTGGCATCACTTTTGTGAACAGCTGAAATCAACTGTGGGAGCGAGCCTGCTCGCGATAGCGGCGGATCAGCCAACCGTGATGTCGACTGATATGCCCTCATCGCGAGCAGGCTCGCTCCCACAGGTTTTGTTTCTCGCGTTGATCAGAACTCGTGATCAGCGTTGTCCGGGTTCAGGTCGCTGATGCCCAGCTTGCCCGCAGCCTGTTCGATCGAACCGGTCTGCTTGACCAGTGCGGCGATGGCGTCGCGCACGATCTGATTGCCGGCAGTGTTGCCTGCGGCGATCAGTTGGTCGTAGTGCTCACCCTTGTTGGCGTGATCGACCATGACCTGGATCTTGGCCTCGGTATCCGCCAGGTCGGCCTTGAGCGCGGTGTCGGCGGCCGGGTCGGCCTTGGCCACCAGGGACGAAAGGCTGGCACCGGTCATCTTGGTACCGTCGACGCGGGTGTATTCGCCCAGGTACACGTTGCGCACGCCCTTGGCATCGTAGAAGTGCGAGTTGTGGGTGTTGTCGCTGAAGCAATCCTGCTCGTCTTCTGGCGAGTTGGCCTCCAGGGACACCTTCATGCGCTCGCCCGCCAGTTCGCCCAGGGACAGGCTGCCCATGCCGAACAGCATCTTGCGCAGGCCGCTTTCGGCTGGTTCGGCTTCCAGGGTGGCGCGGTAGTTGTCGGTCACGTTCGGCTTCCAGTTGCCGACCATTTCTTCCAGGTCGCTGACCAGCAATTGGGTCACGGACTTGAGGTAGGCACGGCGACGGTCGTTGTGGCCGCCCGTGGCGCCGGCACCTTGCAGGTAGTCCGAAGCCGGACGGTTGCCCGCGCCAGGGCCGGTGCCGTTGAGGTCCTGGCCCCACAGCAGGAATTCGATGGCGTGGTAGCCGGTGGCGACGTTCGCCTCGGAACCGCCCAGCTCGTTGAGACTGGCGAGTTTTTCCGGGGTGATGTCCTTCACGTCGACCTTGTCTTCGCCCACCTGGACTTCAGTGTTGGCGATGATGTTGGCGGTGGCGCCCGGGTTGCCCAGGGCGTGCTCGTAGGACTTGTCGACGTAGTCGATCAGGCCTTCGTCCAGGGGCCAGGCGTTCACCTGGCCTTCCCAGTCGTCGATGATGGTGTTGCCGAAGCGGAACACTTCGCTTTGCAGGTACGGCACGCGTGCGGCGACCCAGGCAGCCCTGGCGGCTTTCAGGGTCTCGGCGTTCGGCTTGGCCAGGAACGCGTCGACGGCGGTTTGCAGGGTCTTCGCAGTGGATTCGGCATCGCTGTAGACGGCATAGACGATGTCGGCATAGTGCGCGACAACGGCCTTGGCGGCGGCTTCGTCGACTTTGCCGGCAGCAGCAGGGGCGACCGGTGCCGCGGTGCTGGCGGCAGGCGTTGGCGCTTGCGGCGCGGCGGCCTTGTCTTTGCCTTCGCCGCAACCGGCGAGGGAAATAGCGATGGCCAGCAGACTGGCGGTAGCCAGGGGCATACGAATCATGGCGAACATCCTGCTTCGGTGATGGATGGGACAGGCGCGAGGGTGCGCAAAAACTGCGACATAATGCGAAAGATTTGCATTATGTGTAAAGGGTTATGGTTGTAAATATTTCTTATTTAATGATGCGGATCGCTGCCTTTCGGCAGCGTCTGTAGGCGCCTGGGAGGGGGAATCAGATGATGGAAACCTTGCTGCGCTCGGCCTGCTTCAGATAAGCGCCCAATTCCCGTGCCGGCAGTGGTTTGCTGTAGTAATACCCCTGACCTTCGTGGCAGCCCTCGGCGATGATGTAGGCTTCCTGCTCGACTGTCTCGACGCCCTCGGCAATGACCTGCATCCCCAGGCTCTTGCCCAATTGGATGATGGCCCGGACGATGGTGGCGTCGTCCTCGTCGTCGAGCAGGTCCTGGACGAAGCTCTTGTCGATCTTGATCTTGTCCAGCGGCAGGCTCTTGAGGTAGCTCAGGGACGAATAGCCGGTCCCGAAGTCATCGATGGCAATCAGCGCCCCGGAACGGCGCAGGCTCAGCAAATGCTGGGCAGCGGTGGTGATGTCTTCCATCAGGCCGGTTTCGGTGACTTCCAGCTCCAGGCTGCGCGGCGGCAGCCGGTACATTTGCAGGAGATTGTTCACCACCCGTGGCAATTCGGCGTGGTGCAGTTGCACCGTCGACAGGTTGACCGCCATGCGCAGGTCGACGAAGCCCTGGTCGTGCCATTCGCGCAATTGACTGCAAGCCTGGTCCAGTACCCATTCGCCAATGGCGATGATGGTGCCGTTCTGCTCGGCCAGGGGAATGAACAGGTCCGGCGGCACCAGGCCGTGCTCGGGATGATGCCAGCGGATCAGGGCTTCGGTGCCCACCACGCGCAGGTCGCGGTAACTGATCTGTGGCTGGTACACCAGGGAGAACTGCTCGCGGGCCAGGGCCTCGCGCAAGTCTTTTTCCAGTTCACGCCGGCGGCGCATTTCGCTGTCGACGCTGGCGATGTAGAACTGGTAGCGATTGCGTGAGCGACTCTTGGCCAGGGTCATGGTCTGCTCGGCTTTCTGCAACAGTTTCTCGGTGCTGTCGCCATCTTCGGGGAAGAGGGTGATACCGATGGTGGCCCGCAGGCGGATTTGCTGGTCGTCGATGACGAACGGCGCTTCCAGGTCATCGAGGATGCTCTGGGCCAGCTCGGCGGCCTCGTAAGGCTGTTCGATGTCGGCCTGGACCAGGGCGAACTGGTCGCCCCCCAGTCGCGCCAGGGCGCCGAGCCGGCCACTGTGGGCCCGCAGCCGATCGGCCAAGGCCAGCAGCAACTGGTCGCCGGTCTGGTAGCTGAACTGTTCGTTGATACCCTTGAAATCATCCAGCCCCACACACAGCACCGCTACCCGGCGTTGCAGGCGCCCGGCATCCACCAGGATCTTGTCCAGTTGCTGTTGAAGCTGCTGGCGGTTGGGCAGGCCGGTGAGAAAGTCGTACTGGGCCATTCGCAGCAGGCTGTTTTCCGCTTCGTGGCGCAGGTGCGTGTTGCGCTCGATGGATTCGAGCAATTGGTTGGCCGTATTGATCCACAGGCCCAGCTCGTTTTGCTCGTGGCCTCGCAACTGCGGGATCTTGTGCTCGCTGGGGCGATCCGGGTTGATTTCAGTCAGGTGCTCGATGATCCGCGACAACGGTTTGGTCAGCAGCCAGTGATAGACCAGGTACAACACCAGGCCCATGGCCAGGGCCCGCAGCATCCCGGAAATGAAGATGATCACCGAATTGACGATGAAACCCTCGCCGTAGGTGGCGGTGTCGAGCGTAATGCTCAGGTCGCCGTAATATTCACTGTAGGGCCCGCGTCCTACCAGTTGCGTGGTGTAAGTGCGCTCCTTGCCCAGGATCAGGTCGGTCAGCCAGCGGCTTTCGGAGTGCTGCAAGGGCCGGGTTTTTTCGGCGAGCATGGTTTCGCGGGGATGGCCGATGGAAGCCATGCGCACGGCTTTGTCCTGGAACAGGCCCTCGATCACTTGCATGCCCATTTCCCGGTCCAGGCTGTAGACGGCCTGGGTCGAAGGATCGCGGAACATATCGAGGATACGGTGGGCGTCACTGGCGACAGCCTGGTTGGTTTTATAGGCATCGAACACGATCTGGGCGCAGCTCAAGATCATGCCAACGATCAATGCCGAGAGGAGCACGACCCGGAGCAACTTCACAGACAAGCTGTTCTTGAGTTCCAGCTTCAAAGAGTGGTTCCTTGTTCCGTGCGGGTAGCGTCAAGTTGCCATGAGTATTGGCAATCCTGTGATGGCAGTCAAAGGGACAATCAAACACAAGGGTTTTCGCTTGAAACCTGACCGATGTACGTTTTTTCCAGAGTGTTTGCTCTATGACCATTGTGTCGGTTGGAAGGGGCCGCAACTTGAGGCCTCCAGGGATTTTTTCTTGGGTTCCAGACGCGAGGTATTTTGCCTGCGGACATTTTTACCCGGCGAAAAAAACCCGGCGCGGTGCCGGGTTCTTTTGTCTGGCATCGCGACTTACGCGGCGAAGGCCTTGCTGCCTTTGAACTGCTCGGCCACGAATTCCCAATTGACCAGGTTCCAGAACGCTTCGACGTATTTCGGACGAAGGTTACGGTAGTCGATGTAGTAGGCGTGTTCCCAGACGTCGCAAGTCAGCAGCGGGGTGTCGCCGCTGGTCAGCGGGTTGCCGGCGCCGATGGTGCTGGCCAGGGCCAGGGATCCGTCAGCCTTTTTCACCAGCCAGCCCCAGCCGGAACCGAAGGTGCCGATGGAAGTCTTGCTGAACTCTTCCTTGAACTTGTCGAACGAACCGAAGGCCTTGTTGATGGCTTCGGCCAATTCGCCGGTTGGTTGACCGCCGGCGTTTGGCGCCAGGCAGTTCCAGTAGAAGGTGTGGTTCCAGACCTGAGCGGCGTTGTTGAAGATACCGCCCGAGGAAGTC
This sequence comes from Pseudomonas sp. St290, assembly GCF_018325805.1. Lineage (NCBI taxonomy): Bacteria > Pseudomonadati > Pseudomonadota > Gammaproteobacteria > Pseudomonadales > Pseudomonadaceae > Pseudomonas > Pseudomonas sp. St290. Next base: position 1,522,366 of record NZ_AP014703.1, read on the forward strand.
TTGACGATTTCTTCCAGGGACTTGCCTTCGAACTCGGTGCCTGGCACCAGGTTGTTCAGGTTCACGACATAGGTGTTGTGGTGCTTGTCGTGGTGGAATTCCAGAGTTTCTTTGGAGATGTGCGGCGCCAGTGCGTCGTGTGGATAGGGCAGCGGCGGCAATTCGAAAGCCATGGTGATTCTCCTAATCAGGTCAGTTGCGGTGAGCGCAAGGCCGATCACGGGCGGCCAGACTAGCGCCGGGGAGTTTGTACTCTTTGCGGCGCAGGAGTCGGATCATAGCACCGGGGGTGCGGCATAACCACGCAACAACTGTGTGGGATAGAGGTTCCAGAGCGGTTTGGAATAATCAGCCGTTGACGATCAATTGCACCGCCACGGTAAACATCATCGCCGCCACCAGCAGGTCGAGAATCCGCCAGGTGCTTGGACGAGCCAGCCAGGGTGCCAGCCACGCGGCACCGAAGGCCAGGGTGAAGAACCACAGCAGTGAGGCGCTGGCCGCCCCCACCACATAGGCACCGGGGACACTTTGCTGGGCACCGAGGGAGCCGATCAGCAACACGGTATCGAGGTACACGTGGGGATTGAGCAGCGTCACCGCCAGCGCGCTGAGCAGTACCGCCCGTAGCGAGCGCACGGCCTGTTTTTCCCCTTGTTGCAGGCTCTGTTTCGAGCAGGCCCGACGCAACGCCTGGCTGCCGTACCAGAGCAGGAATATCGCGCCGCCCCAGCGAGCGATCGACAGCAGCAACGGGCTTTGAGCCAGCAAGGTCGCCAGCCCGAACACGCCGGCGGCGACCAGCAACGCATCGCAGGTGATACACAGCGCCGCTACCGGCAAGTGATGCTCGCGACGCAGGCTCTGGGCCAGCACAAACGCGTTCTGCGCGCCAATGGCCATGATCAGCCCAAGTGCCACCAGCAGTCCGTTAACGTAGCTTTGCCACATGATTTTTACTCCCCCGTCGATGCTTGAATGCTGGCCATTCTCCGGTGGCAAGCTGTATAAGAAAAACCAATCTTGCTGATTGCTCATTAGGAAAACTGATGTTCGATTACAAATTGCTTTCCGCCCTGGCGGCGGTCGTCGAGCAAGCCGGTTTCGAGCGGGCCGCCCAGGTACTGGGGCTGTCGCAATCGGCGATTTCCCAGCGCATCAAACTGCTCGAGGCGCGGGTCGGCCAGCCCGTACTGGTGCGTGCCACGCCGCCTGCGCCGACCGAGATCGGTCGCCGCTTGCTCAACCATGTGCAACAGGTGCGTCTGTTAGAGCGTGACCTGCAAAGTTTGGTACCGGCACTGGATGAAGAGGGCCTGCCCGAACGCCTGCGCATCGCCTTGAATGCCGACAGCCTGGCGACGTGGTGGGCAGCGGCTGTGGGCGATTTCTGCGCCCGGCATCATCTGTTGCTCGACTTGGTGGTAGAAGACCAGACCGTCGGCCTCAAGCGCATGCGCGCTGGCGAAGTGGCGGCGTGTGTTTGCGCCAGTGAGCGTCCTGTGGCTGGCGCCCGCAGCGTATTGCTGGGGGCCATGCGTTATCGGGCCCTGGCCAGTCCGGCGTTCATAGCCAGGCATTTCCCCGATGGCGCGCGCGCTGATCAGTTGGCCCATACGCCGGCACTGGTGTTTGGCCCGGACGATTTCCTGCAACACCGCTACCTCGCGTCCCTGGGGGTGGAGGGCGGTTTCGAGCACCATCTGTGCCCGTCGTCCGAAGGATTCATCCGTCTTGCCGAGGCCGGCCTCGGCTGGGGGCTGGCGCCGGAGCTGCAAGTGCGTGGGCAACTGGAACGAGGCGAGCTGGTGGAGTTGTTGGCAGATAAACCGATCGATGTGCCGCTGTACTGGCATTATTGGCGCAACGGCGGGCAGTTGCTCGGTTCATTGACCGAACAGTTGATTCAATCCTCCCGGCAATGGCTGGTGCCTTGGGAGCCGCAATAGACGTCAAGCTGCAACTAAATAAGCAGCGCACAGATTAATTTGCAGGTTGTAGCTTGAGGCTCGTAACCGCATTTCTTAGGAGCATTCATGAAAATTCTGGTCACCGGCGCGAGCGGCTTCATCGGCGGGCGCTTTGCGCGTTTCGCCCTGGAGCAAGGCCTGGATGTACGGGTCAACGGTCGCCGGGCCGAGAGCGTGGAGCACCTGGTGCGGCGCGGTGCACAGTTTGTCCAAGGGGATCTGAGCGACCCGCTGCTGGCCCGCGATTTGTGCCTGGATGTCGAGGCCGTCGTGCATTGCGCCGGCTCCGTGGGGCTTTGGGGCCGCTACCAGGATTTTCACCAGGGCAATGTCCAGGTGACGGAAAATGTCGTCGAGGCCTGCCTCAAGCAGAAGGTTCGCCGCCTGGTTCATCTGTCCTCGCCGTCCATCTACTTCGACGGCCGTGATCACCTCGGGCTGACCGAAGAACAAGTGCCCAAGCGCTTCAAGCACCCCTACGCCGCCACCAAGTACCTGGCCGAGCAGAAGGTCTTCGGCGCCCAGGAATTCGGCCTCGAAGTGCTGGCCCTGCGCCCGCGTTTCGTGACCGGCGCCGGTGATATGAGCATTTTCCCGCGCCTGTTGAAAATGCAGCGCAAGGGGCGCCTGGCCATTGTTGGCAACGGGTTGAACAGGGTGGATTTCACCAGCGTGCAAAACCTCAATGAAGCATTGCTCAGCAGCCTGCTGGCGACCGATTCAGCCTTGGGCAAGGCCTACAACATCAGCAACGGGGCACCGGTTCCGCTATGGGACGTGGTCAATTATGTGATGCGTCAGATGGAAGTCCCACAGGTCCGGCGTTATCGTTCCTACGGCTTGGCTTACAGTGTCGCGGCCTTGAATGAAGGTTTCTGCAAGCTGTGGCCGGGCCGCCCCGAACCGACGCTGTCGCGCCTGGGCATGCAGGTCATGAACAAAAGTTTCACCCTGGACATCAGCCGGGCGCGGCATTATCTGGATTACGATCCGCAAGTCAGCCTGTGGACCGCCCTCGATGAATTTTGCGCTTGGTGGAGGGTCCAAAATGCCCGCTGATCGGCCCGTCATGAACCGAGTGTCATGTTCGGGGTCAATCGGTGCGGCGGGCGAGGGGGTTATACTCGCCGCATCACGCCATCACCGGTTTCTCAAAGGTTGAATCCATGCCCATGCGTAACGATGCCAACGACGACTTCGATGATGTACCGAGCCTGCGGATGCGGGCCGACATTCCCGATGACGATGATTTCCTGCCCAACCGCCAGCCCCACGTGCAAGCGCGCCCGGCGCCCGTGGCTGCGGCCAAGGTCAAGGGTCCCAGCACCGGGCCGCTGTGGGCATTGGTCGGCGCGCTGCTGTGTGCGTTCGGTTTCCTGGCCTGGTGGAGCTTCCAGCAGATTTCCATGATGGAGCAGCAATTGGTGGCTACCCAGGAAAGCTTCGCCCGGATCAGTGAAGATGCGGCGGGGCGCCTGCAGGAGTTTTCCGGCAAGGTCGTCGCCGGTCAGTCCAATGTGATGAGCGACAGTGAGGCCTTGAAACTGCAGATCAAGCAGTTGGAAAGCAAGCTGCAGGATCAGGGCAGGCAATTCGACAGCAAACTGCTGGAGCAGTACAAGCAACAGCAAGCCACCTTCGGCCCGTCCGCCGACCTGGACAAGGAACTGGCCCAGCTCATTGCCCAGGCCTCTGAACAGCAGAACACCAACACTCAACTGCAAGCGGCCAACAAGGAGCTCCAGGCCCAGGTCAAGACGCTGGCGACTGAAGTTACCGCCCTGAAAAGCCAGGGCGAGGGCGGTGCCCTGGATGCCCAGCTCAAGAGCATCGGCGCCGACATCACCGCCCTGAAAAGAGCCACCTCCAATTCTGCCATCGACCGTCTGGAACAGGACGTGATCGTGCTCAAGAGCCAGCAGGATAAGGGCGGCAACACCGCCGAGTTCGACGCCTTTCGCGGCCAGGTCACCCGTAACATCAACACTTTGCAAGCGCAGATCCAGCATTTGCAGCAGCAGCTCAACGCTCGGGCTCAGTGAGCCAGTGAAAGTGAGCGTGCCTGCGATAGCGCAGGGCCAGTGGCATCATGGGTGAATGTGCCACCGCCATCGCGAGCAAGCTCGCTCCCACCAACGCGGTCCAGTGTGGGAGCGAGCTTGCTCGCGATAGCGCCATCTCAGTCAATGTCCATATCCACTGATTTCCCCCAGCAATCCCCTGAATACTCGTACATCACCCCACGCCGTCTACGCTCTTGAAATACCAACAAGAACGAGGGGCGCGTATATGGGTTTTTTTCGCAGGATGGCCTGGCTGGGGGTAATGCTTGTGTTGGGGTTGGCACAGGCTCATGCAGCGACACCTGATGACGGCCAGGCGGCCCGGGCGCTGCTGGAGAAAGCCTTGGCCTATTACCACGACAACGGCGACAAAGCTTTTGCCGCCTTCAGTCGCCAAGGGGAATTCGTCGACAAGGATCGCTACGTCTTCGTGGTGGACACCCAGGGTGTGATGCTCGCCAGCGGCGGGCCTTCCTCGGCGCTGATCGGGCGAGACGTTTCCGAAGTGTTGGGACCGGATCTGCGCAAAGCCTTCAAGGACGCCTTGAAAACCCCCGAGGCCAGTGGCATCCAGCAAGCCGAGTACCGTTGGCAGAACTGGGCGGATGGCAAGGTCGAGCGCAAGCATGTGTATTTCCAACGCGTCGGCGAGCGAATCCTGGCCGTCGGCTACTACCTGCCACGGGCCTCTGCCGAGCAGGCCAGGGCCTTGCTGGACAAGGCTTCGAGCGATTTACTGAAAAACGAAAAAGCCACGCTGACGGCGGTTAACTCCCTTAAGGGCGGTTATCTGCAGGATGACTTGTATGTCTTTGTCGTCGATCTCAATACCCGGCGCTATGTCGGCCACGGCACCAACCTGCGATTGATCAATACCGACTTCGCCAAGGTCAAGGACCCCGATGGCAAGCCAGTGGGGGAACCGATCCTGGCCATGATCGGCAAGCAGGACGTGGGGGAGTATGAATATCGCTGGAAGAACCCGGTGACCGGCAAGGTCGAGGACAAGCACGCGTACCTGAAGAAGGTCGGGCATTTCCTGGTGGCGGTGGGGTATTACAGTCCTTGAGGCTGGCACCGAGGCGCGTGTATTTGTGGCGAGGGGATTTATCCCCGTTGGGCTGCGCAGCAGCCCCATAATCCATCAACCAACACGATCATTAGTTAGAACGCAGAGGGTTGCTGCGCAACCCAGCGGGGATAAATCCCCTCGCCACAGTGATCATGTCTCCGGTCTAAACAGTTCTGTGTATGGCAGGTTCCACAAAAAAAGGCCCGCATCGCTGCGGGCCTTTTGTCGGGTTGCTGCGGCAATCAGCCCGCCACCAACACCCGAATCGCCTCCAGGCGCAACGCGGCCTTCTCAAGCATCGCCAGGCCCTGCTCACGCTGTTGGCGCAGGGCCACCAGTTCGCTGTCGCGCACGGTCGGGTTGACCGCTTGCAGGGCGGTCAGGCGCGCCAGTTCCTCGTCGGTATCGGCGGCCAGGCGGCGCTGGGCCTCGGCCACGCGTTCGGCATGACGCGGGGCGATTTTCTCTTCGCCGGCGTTGATCCGTGGCGTCAGTTGGTCGCGCTGGGCCTGGATGAACTTGTTGGCGCTGGCACGGGGCACGCTTTCGAGCTGGTCGTTCAGGGTTTCGAACGAGACCCGGGCGGCCAGGTCGTTGCCGTTGGCGTCCAGCAGGCAGCGCAGGGCGGCCGGTGGCAGGTAACGGCCCAGTTGCAGTGAGCGTGGGGCTACCACTTCACTGACGTAGAGCAATTCCAGCAACACGGTGCCAGGCTTGAGGGCCTTGTTCTTGATCAGCGCCACGGCGGTGTTGCCCATGGAGCCGGACAACACCAGGTCCATGCCGCCTTGCACCATCGGATGCTCCCAGGTGATGAATTGCATGTCTTCGCGAGACAGCGCCTGGTTGCGGTCGTAGGTGATGGTCACGCCTTCGTCGTCGCCCAGCGGGAAGCTGGCGTCGAGCATCTTTTCACTTGGCTTGAGGATCAGGGCGTTTTCCGAGTGGTCCTCGCTGTCGATGCCGAACGCGTCGAACAGGGTTTCCATGTAGATCGGCAGGGTGAACTGGTCGTCCTGCTCGAGAATGGCTTCCACCAGCGCATCGCCTTCACCCGCGCCGCCGGAGTTGAGCTCCAGCAAACGGTCGCGGCCGGTGTGCAGCTCAGCCTCCAGGCGCTCGCGTTCGGCGCGGGCCTCGTCGATCAGCGCTTGCCACTGGCCATCGTCGGCTTCTTCCAGCAAGGGCAGCAGGCGCGGGCCGAACTGATGCTGCAAGGCGTTACCGGTCGGGCAGGTGTTGAGGAAGGCATTCAGGGCTTCGTGATACCACTGGAACAAGCGCGCTTGCGGGCTGGTTTCCAGGTACGGCACATGCAGCTCGATGGTGTGTTTCTGGCCGATCCGGTCCAGACGGCCGATGCGCTGCTCCAGCAAGTCCGGGTGGGACGGCAGGTCGAACAGCACCAAATGATGGGCGAATTGGAAGTTACGGCCTTCACTGCCGATTTCCGAGCAGATCAGCACCTGGGCGCCGAATTCTTCGTCGGCGAAATAGGCTGCCGCGCGGTCGCGCTCCAGGATGTTCATGCCTTCGTGGAACACCGTGGCCGGGATGCCGGAACGCACGCGCAGGGCGTCTTCCAGGTCCATGGCGGTTTCGGCGTGGGCGCAGATCACCAGCACTTTAGTGCGCTTGAGCATTTTCAGGGTGTCGATCAGCCACTCGACCCGCGGGTCGAAACGCCACCAGCGCTCTTCTTCGCTGGCGTCCGGCTGGGCCTGGAAGCTGACTTCCGGGTACAGCTCGGCATGATCGCCCAACGGCAGCTCGAGGTATTCGTCCGGGCAGGGCAGCGGGTAGGCGTGTAGCTTGCGCTCCGGGAAGCCCTGCACCGCGGCGCGAGTATTGCGGAACAGCACGCGGCCGGTGCCGTGGCGGTCCAGCAATTCGCGCACCAGGCGGGCACTGGCTTCGACATCGCCGTCATTGACGGCGGTCAGCAAGGCTTCGCCTTCGTTGCCCAGGAAGCCGTGGATGGTCTTGTGGGCTTCGGGCGAGAGACGGCCCTTGTCCAGTAATTCCTGCACGGCTTCGGCCACCGGGCGATAGTTTTCGCTCTCGGCGCGGAAGGCCTTCAGGTCATGGAAGCGATTGGGGTCCAGCAGGCGCAGGCGGGCGAAGTGGCTGTCCTGGCCCAGTTGTTCCGGGGTCGCGGTCAGCAGCAGCACGCCCGGGATCGTCTCGGCGAGCTGTTCGACCAAGGCGTACTGCGGGCTGACCTGGTCTTCGTGCCAAACCAGATGGTGAGCTTCGTCGACCACCATCAGGTCCCAGCCGGCGGCGAACAGCGCGTCCTGGGCCTTCTCGTCGTCCACCAGCCACTCCAGCGCCACCAGGGCCAACTGGGTGTCTTCGAACGGGTTGCTGGCATCGCTTTCGATGAAGCGTTCTTCGTCGAACAGCGCGACTTGCAGGTTGAAACGCCGACGCATTTCCACCAGCCACTGATGCTGGAGGTTTTCCGGAACCAGGATCAGTACGCGATTGGCACGGCCGGAGAGCAGTTGACGGTGGATCACCAGGCCGGCTTCGATGGTCTTGCCCAGGCCGACTTCGTCCGCCAGCAACACCCGTGGTGCGATGCGGTCGGCCACTTCACGGGCAATGTGCAACTGGTGGGCGATTGGCTGTGCGCGTACGCCGCCCAGGCCCCAGAGCGAAGACTGCAACTGGCGACTGGTGTGCTCCAGGGTGTGGTAGCGCAGGGAGAACCAGGCCAGTGGGTCGATCTGACCGGCGAACAGACGGTCGCTGGCCAGGCGGAACTGGATGAAATTCGAGAGCTGGGTTTCCGGCAGGGTGACGACTTCGTTCTGCCCATTGAGGCCGTGGTAGACCAGCAGCCCATCGACATCATCGACTTCGCGCACGGTCATTTTCCAGCCTTCGAAGTGAGTGATCACATCGCCCGGGGAAAACCGTACACGGGTGAGCGGCGCATTCCGTAGCGCGTACTGGCGAGTGTCGCCAGTGGCCGGATAGAGCACGGTCAACAAGCGGCCGTCCTGTGCCAGAACGGTGCCTAAACCCAGCTCGGCTTCGCTGTCACTGATCCAGCGTTGCCCCGGTTGATACTGCTGCGCCATGCTGCCTGACTCCCGCCTTGAAAAAGCCGGTTATCTTAACGGAAGGAACCTTCAGACCAAAGGATTTACGCACGCTGATTCATTACCGACGACACGGAACTTAAGCTTGCCCTGCGATCAAACAAGCTCGGCCCCGGGGATTGCAGCAATGCCAACAGGGTCACAAGTTTCAGACCGGCGGTTCAAGCTGCCACTATCCTAGCCGACAACCTGAAGACAGGAGACCTTTATGTTGCCACCCATGCTCCCTTTGAGCGCCGTACCCATCACCGCTCAACAGGATCCGGTTCGCCAGCGACCGGACATACCGCCCGTGGTCCCGGTGCAGCAGAGCTCTAACGAAAGCACCATCGACCTGCAAAATCGCGACCCGGAAGAGGCCGCGCTGCTGTTGCGCGAAGAACAGCGTCGCCAGCAGGAGCGCCAAAGGCGCCGCCGCGAGGCCGATCAAGACCCTGAAGAACATCTGGCCGTACCGGGTACCGAACTCAATGCCGACAACACCGTGCCGGTGGTGCCGCTGATAGACGAAGAGTCCCGCCAGGGCCTGTGGGTCGATATCCAGATCTGATTCAGGCGTTTGCCCTCCCGCACAGGCTGGTCAACGCCGCCAACAGCACGCATCATGGGCACACCGCAATTCACTGCACGATGCCCACACGCCATGAGCCAAGACGACAAGCTGATCGACCTCAGTGCCGAGCGCGCCAAGCGCGTTCACGACCTCAATGAAAAACGCCTTAACGAAGTCCGTCAGGCTTTCGAACAGGCCATGCCTTTGGGCAAGCCCAAGAAAAAGCCGAAAAACAAACCGAAAAAGCGCTGAACCCCCTCGATCCATTGATGCAGATCAGTTATTGCCCCTCCTTTTCGCCCCGTTGCGGGCGTTATTGACCCCGGTCAATTTTCATCCAGGCCTGATTGGTTAACTTGAACCCATCGCAACAGGGGCAAGACCAGGAGGTCAGTCATGTTTTTCGATAATGTGGTGTTTGCCGGGGTGTTGACGGTCGGCCTCATGTTCGTATTTTTCGCAGGCTTTGGATTATTCATCTGGAAAGACGCGCACAAGCGCAAAAAGCCGTAGGTCTTTCCAGCGGCAACGAGCACGCAAGGCATTTTGGGCGACTTCGGTCGCCCTTTTTTTTTGGCGATTTTTCAGGCCTACACCGAACTCCTGTGGGAGCGGGCTTGCTCGCGAAAACGGTGTGTCAACCACTGTACAGGTAGCTGACCCAACGCCTTCGCGAGCAAGCCCGCTCCCACAAGGAAAGTGGTGGTTTTGGGCATAAAAAAAGGTGCGATCCGCAAGGATCGCACCTTTTTTGTAAGCCGCGGGAATCAGCTACCCAAGGCCTTGGACGCCAGCCAGAACAACCCGGCCGACAGCGCCACCGTTGCCGGCAGGGTCAATACCCAGGCCAGCAGGATGTTGCGCACAGTGCCACCTTGCAGGCCGCTCTTGTTCGCGACCATGGTGCCGGCCACGCCCGAGGACAGTACGTGAGTGGTGGAGACCGGCAGGCTGAAGATGTTCGCCATGCCAATCATGCACGCGGTGGTGATCTGGGCCGACATACCCTGGGCGTAGGTCATGCCTTGTTTGCCGATCTTCTCACCGATGGTGAGCACCACACGCTTCCAGCCGACCATGGTACCCAGGCCCAGCGCCAGGGCGACCGCCAGGATCACCCAGAACGGGGCGTATTCGGTGGTACCGGTCAGGTCCTTGCGCAGCTTGTTCAGGTCGTCTTTTTCACGGGCGGCCAAGCCAGGCAACTTGCCGACCTTCTTCGCCGTGTCATCCAGGCAGAGCAGGTAGCGACGTACTTCGATACGGCTTTCTGACGGCAGCGAATGGTAGTCCGCCACACCTTTGAGGGTGCTGAGCAGCGCGTCGATGGTGGGTTCGGTCTGTTGCGGGTTGCAGCGGAATTTCTCCGGCAGATCGCCTTCCACGCTTTTACCCAGAGCCAGGAATTCCCCCAGGGATTCGCTGTTGCGCTGGTAGAACTGGCTCAGGTGCAAGGTCGCATCGCGGGTCCGTTCGATCTGATAGGTGGTGCTGCTCAGGTCGAGGACGAACTGCGAAGGCACGATGCCGATCAGCACCAGCATGATCAAGCCGATACCTTTTTGACCATCGTTGGAGCCGTGGACAAAGCTGACGGCCATGGCCGAGATCACCAGCACCAGGCGGTTCCAGAACGGCGGGTGTTTCTTGTCGTCGATCTTGCGGCGCTGCTCAGGCGTCTTGTGCATCTTCGACAGCGGACGCCACCACTTCAGGCCGATCAGCACCAGGGCGGCGATCAGGAAGCCGGCCATGGGCGAGAACACCAGGGAGGCGCCGATATCGATCGCCTTCTGCCAGTTTACCCCGTCGGCCAACGGGATATCGTTGATCAACGCGTTGGCCAGGCCCACGCCGAGGATCGAGCCGATCAAGGTATGGGAGCTGGACGCCGGGATACCGAAGTACCAGGTGCCCAGGTTCCAGGTGATGGCCGCTGCGAGCAGCGAAAACACCATGGCCAGCCCGTGTCCGGTGTTCACATTGATCAGCAGCTCCACGGGCAGCAGGTGAACGATGGCGTACGCCACCCCCACGCCGCCCAGCAGTACACCGAGGAAATTGAACACACCGGAAAAGAACACCGCCAGATGGGGCGGCATGGCTTTGGTGTAGATAACAGTGGCAACCGCGTTAGCGGTGTCATGAAAGCCGTTGATGAACTCGAAGGCGAGGACAAAAGCCAGGGCGAGCAAGAGGCTCACAAGCACCCAAGCATCCAGTCCGCTGAATAAATCGATCATGAAGGTTTTCTGACCCGGTCGTAAGGGGGCGCGATTATGCCAGAAAACCTTGGCAATCGATGCATTGCCTGCTCATCGGTAACATTCTTCAACGAAATAATTTGTAGGAAAGCCTCTGGTGCCAGGTTTTCCGCGGGGTACGTAACCCTTTGATTCAGGGGCGCAAAGCGCACCCGAACAGGATCGTCGCAAGCTGACGAGCGCCTCACGCGGTTGTAGAAATATCTGAAAGAAGGTCGGCCATAGACGCTTCCCAGCCGTCGGGCGGGGAAAGGATGGCGGCCCGCTCATGGCGGGCGTGCACTACGGTTTCCAGCCTGGGTGGCGACCGGAGACCTCTTCACAAGAACATCTGGCCCAGAGCGTCACTGCTCTTCGGCTTTGAGTTCTTTTTCCATCTTCTGGAGTTCCTGGGTGAAGGCCTGGTCCTGAACGGTGGCGCGCTTACGCCAGGGTTTGCGTTCCGGTTCAGGTTGCGCGGCGTAGGTGGTGATTTCCCCGCCGTAAACTTCCTTGTAACGTTGTTCCTGGCGCTCAAGTTCCGCGCGCAGTTCGTCTTTCGTCACAGTTCTACCTAATTAATTGAAATTGAATCTGGTGATACGCACTGCATGTAGACATGCAGACGGCCACGGCACCAGAGCTGACAGCTGACGTAGCATCAGGGCTTCGTGTTGTTGCCAATACAGGGGAAGCGATCCTTGAAGATGCTTCGGGCACCACGGTATCAACCACGGCGCCTGCGTATGGGAGCGGTCGATTGGCCGCACCGTCGCTGAATTGCATTATAGCGGTCTAGCTGAATAACACTATCGGGAAAAATTTAAAGGGCCTGCTGTTTTGTGAGTCGATGTTTGTATGTCCAAACTTGTGTCAATGAGGTTTCAGAAGATGCTGGCGAGTGCCGGTATCCTGATACCGTTCAAGGCGACAAGTTCAATATCGCCCGCATTCTTCACCTCAAACCGCTGCCACTGTCGCTCAACTTGTTATCGCGAGTTCGCCGGCTGGCGACAGGATTGCGATTATCGGTCGTCGGTTCGATAATCGAACGCTGTTGGCGGTCTGGCCCTTGTCGATCCGTCAGGCAGCCGCTTGTAATAGCCGTCATTCCCGGGGAAGGACCAGACATGAACGACCAATTGCGCAATGCCTTCACTTCAGTCGCGCCACCGATCGTCGCCTCGCCGGCCAAACGGATCCAGGCCCTGACCGGTGATCCCGACTTCATGACGTCCCTGGCCCGCGGGTTGGCCGTAGTCCAGGCCTTCCAGGAGCGCAAGCGGCACCTGACGATCGCCCAGATCAGCCACCGCACGGAAATTCCTCGCGCCGCCGTCCGGCGTTGCCTGCATACCTTGATCAAGCTTGGCTACGCCACCACGGACGGGCGCACCTATTCGCTGCTGCCCAAAGTGCTGACCCTGGGGCACGCCTATCTGTCCTCGACGCCCCTGGCCGTTTCCGCCCAGCCGTATCTGGACCGCATGAGCGAGCAACTGCACGAAGCCTGCAACATGGCGACGCTCGAAGGCGACGACATCCTCTATATCGCCCGGTCCGCCACTACCCAGCGCCTGATTTCGGTCGATCTATCGGTTGGCGGGCGTCTGCCAGCCTATTGCACTTCAATGGGCAGGATTCTCCTGGCCGCCCTGGATGATGCATCGTTGCGTGACTACCTCGACCACGCCGACCTGCAAGCCAAGACCAGCCGGACCTTGCACACCCCCGAAGCGTTGCTTGAGTGCCTGCAACAGGTACGGCAGCAGGGCTGGTGCATCGTTGACCAGGAACTGGAGCAGGGCCTGCGTTCGATTGCCGTGCCGGTCTACGACGCTTCCGGCCAGGTGGTAGCGGCACTGAATGTCAGTACCCACGCCGGACGGGTCAGCCGCAATGAGTTGGAACAACGCTTCCTGCCCGGTCTGTTGGGGGCCAGTCGCGACCTGAGCGCGCAGCTGTTCACTTAAGCTGTTCGATAAACGCACACAGTCAGCGGCGATGAATTGACGGTCTTTGCCTGGCCTCATTAATGTCGCGCAGCGTCATCCGGCGAGTTTCGCCGGTCTCTGTCCGTTCGCCTGCGTTTCTTGCGTGGAATAAAAATAAAATGAACCAGCCCCAGACCTCCGTAGGCTCCTGCCTCGATGTGCAGTCCTTCATCAATGCCCAGCCCATTTCGCGCTACCAATGGCGGGTGGTGATTCTCTGTTTCCTGATTGTCTTCCTCGACGGCCTCGATACGGCGGCCATGGGTTTCATCGCCCCGGCCCTGTCCCAGGATTGGGGGATCGATCGCGCCAGCCTTGGCCCGGTGATGAGTGCCGCGCTGATTGGCATGGTCTTCGGCGCGCTAGGTTCCGGGCCATTGGCTGACCGCTTCGGGCGAAAAGTCGTATTGGTGGGCGCGGTCCTGCTGTTTGGCGCATTCAGCCTGGCGTCGGCCTACAGCACCAGCGTCGATCAATTGTTGGTGTTGCGCTTCCTCACTGGCCTGGGATTAGGCGCCGGGATGCCGAACGCTACCACCTTGCTCTCGGAATACACCCCGGAGCGCAAGAAATCCCTGTTGGTGACCAGCATGTTCTGCGGCTTCAACCTGGGCATGGCCGGCGGCGGGTTCATCTCCGCCAAGCTGATCCCGGCGTTCGGCTGGCACAGCCTGTTGCTGATCGGCGGGATCCTGCCATTGATCCTGACGGTCGTCCTGCTGTTGTGGCTGCCGGAGTCGGCGCGTTACCTGGTGGTGCGCAATCGCGGCAGCGACAAAGTGCGCAAGACCTTGGCGCCGATCGATCCGGCCATCGTCGCCCAAGCGGCGAGCTTCAGTGTGCCGGAACAGAAAACTGTGAAGGCCCGCAACGTGCTCGCGGTGATTTTCTCCGGCACCTACAGCGTCGGTACGTTATTGCTGTGGCTGACCTATTTCATGGGCCTGGTGATCGTCTACCTGTTGACCAGTTGGTTGCCGACCCTGATGCGCGACAGCGGCGCGAGCATGGAACAGGCCGCGTTTATCGGTGCGTTGTTCCAGTTCGGCGGCGTATTGAGCGCCGTTGGAGTGGGTTGGGCGATGGACCGGTTCAATCCGCACAAGGTCATCGGCCTTTTCTATCTGATGGCCGGGTTGTTTGCCTACGCGGTGGGACAGAGCCTGGGCAACATCACCTTGCTCGCCACGCTAGTGCTGGTGGCGGGCATGTGTGTCAACGGCGCGCAATCGGCGATGCCATCCCTGGCCGCGCGTTTCTACCCGACCCAGGGCCGTGCCACCGGTGTGTCGTGGATGCTGGGTATCGGTCGTTTCGGCGCGATCCTCGGCGCCTGGATGGGCGCGACCCTGCTGGGCCTGGGCTGGAATTTCGAACAGGTCCTGACTGCCTTGGTGATCCCGGCGGCCCTGGCCACCACGGCGGTGGTGATCAAGGGCATGGTCAGTCATGCGGATGCGACCTGATCCAAGGACTATGAGTCCTGTGATGGATCTGTGGGAGCGAGCCTGCTCGCGAAACGTCGGGTCAGCCCCACATGCGGTGGCTGACACACCGCTATCGCGAGCCGGCTCGCTCCCACAAGGATCGGAGTGTCTGAAAAAATCGATAGCCAAACAACAATCTGTTCGATAAACGAACACTCAGTCGATTATCGGATTGTTCGACCTTTTCCCGCAGCTTAATCTTCAGTCACTCCGGCGCCTAACCTCGCGCCTTTTTCTTCATGTCGGTCTACTGGAAAACGGGAGCCTGCCCCATGGCTGAAATCCTTTCGCTGCACGACGCGGTGAAGCAATTCGTCAACGACGGCGATACCGTCGCGCTCGAAGGCTTCACTCATCTGATTCCGACGGCGGCGGGTCATGAAATCATTCGTCAGGGCAAGAAAGACCTGACCCTGGTGCGCATGACGCCTGACCTGATCTACGACCAGTTGATCGGCGCCGGCTGTGCTCGCAAGTTGATTTTTTCCTGGGGCGGCAACCCTGGCGTCGGGTCGTTGCACCGCCTGCGCGATGCAGTGGAGAAACAATGGCCGCACCCGCTGGAGATCGAGGAACACAGCCATGCCGACCTGGCCAACGCCTACGTCGCTGGCGCCTCCGGCCTGCCGTTCGCGGTGTTGCGGGCCTACGCCGGCTCCGACCTGCCGAAGGTCAACCCGTTGATCAAGAGCGTGACCTGTCCCTTCACCGGTGAAGTCCTGGCCGCTGTACCTTCGGTGCGCCCGGACATCACGGTGATCCACGCCCAGAAAGCCGACCGCAAGGGCAATGTGTTGCTGTGGGGCATTCTCGGCGTGCAGAAAGAAGCCGCCCTGGCCGCCAAGCGTTGCATCGTCACCGTGGAAGAGATCGTCGACGACCTGAATGCGCCGATGAACGCCTGTGTCCTGCCGACCTGGGCGTTGAGCGCCGTGTGCCTGGTACCGGGCGGGGCCCATCCGTCCTACGCCCATGGCTACACCGAACGTGACAATCGTTTCTACCAGGCGTGGGATCCGATCGCCCGGGATCGTGAGACGTTTACTGCATGGATCGATGAATACATCCATGGCACCAAGGATTTCAGTGAGTTCCAGGCCAGACTGGCAGCCGCTTCGCAGGTGAAATCATGACTTACTCCACCAATGAAATGATGACCGTCGCCGCGGCGCGTCGCTTGCAGAACAACGCCGTATGCTTCGTTGGCATCGGCCTGCCGTCGAAAGCGGCCAACCTGGCGCGGCTGACCTCGTCGCCGGATGTAGTACTGATCTACGAGTCCGGTCCGATCGGTGCCAAGCCCAGCGTGCTGCCGTTGTCCATTGGCGACGGTGAGCTGGCGGAAACCGCCGATACCGTCGTCCCGACCGGGGAGATTTTCCGCTACTGGTTGCAGGGCGGGCGTATTGACGTCGGTTTCCTCGGCGCTGCCCAGGTCGACCGCTTCGGCAACATCAACACCACGGTGGTGGGCGACTATCATCAGCCGAAAGTCCGCCTGCCGGGTGCTGGTGGCGCACCGGAAATCGCCGGTTCGGCCAAGAGCGTGTTGATCATCCTCAAGCAGTCGGCACGTTCGTTTGTCGACAAGCTGGACTTCATCACCTCGGTCGGTCATGGCGAGGGTGGCGATTCGCGCAAGCGCTTGGGCCTGCCAGGTGCCGGTCCCGTGGGCATCATCACCGACCTGTGCATCATGGAGCCGGAAGCCGGCAGCCATGAGTTCGTGGTCACCGCGCTGCACCCCGGCGTGACCCGCGAGCAAGTCATTGCCGCCACCGGGTGGGCGATCCGTTTCGCCGACCAGGTGCAAACCACCGCCGAACCGACCGAGGTGGAGTTGCGCGCATTGCGCGATCTTGAAGCTCGTACCGCGGCGGCCCACGGCCAGGCACCGGGAGAAGCCTGATGCGCGACGTGTATATCTGTGATGCGATTCGAACCCCCATCGGCCGGTTTGGCGGCGGCTTGTCCGCCGTGCGCGCCGATGACCTGGCGGCCGTGCCGATCAAGGCGCTGATGGAGCGCAACCCATCGGTGGACTGGAGCTCGGTGGACGAGGTGTTCCTGGGCTGCGCCAACCAGGCGGGTGAAGACAACCGCAACGTGGCGCGCATGGCGCTGTTGCTGGCAGGCCTGCCAGAGAGCATTCCCGGGGTGACCCTCAACCGCCTCTGTGCCTCGGGCATGGACGCCGTCGGCACGGCGTTTCGCGCCATTGCCAGCGGTGAAATGGATTTGGCCATCGCTGGCGGCGTGGAGTCGATGTCCCGCGCACCGTTCGTGATGGGCAAGGCCGACTCGGCGTTCTCGCGCAACATGAAACTGGAAGACACCACCATCGGCTGGCGCTTCATCAACCCATTGATGAAAGCCCAGTACGGTGTGGACGCGATGCCACAGACGGCGGACAACGTGGCCGACGATTACGCCGTGTCGCGCGCCGACCAGGATGCTTTCGCCCTGCGCAGCCAACAACGCACGGCAGCGGCCCAGGCCGCAGGATTTTTCGCCGAGGAAATCGTTGCGGTGCGCATTGCTCATAAGAAAGGCGAAACCGTGGTCGAGCAGGACGAGCACCCTCGCGCTGACACCACGCTGGAAACCTTGAGCAAACTCAAACCGGTCAATGGCCCGGACAAGACCGTCACTGCCGGCAACGCCTCGGGTGTGAACGATGGCGCGGCGGCGTTGATCCTGGCGTCGGCCGAAGCGGTGAAGAAACACGGCCTGACGCCACGGGGCAAAGTGCTGGGCATGGCCAGTGCCGGCGTGGCGCCACGGGTGATGGGCATCGGCCCGGTGCCGGCGGTGCGCAAGCTCACTGAGCGCCTGGGCCTGGCGGTCGCCGATTTCGATGTGATCGAACTCAATGAAGCCTTCGCCAGCCAGGGCCTGGCGGTGCTGCGCGAACTGGGGCTGGCGGACGATGCGCCGCAGGTCAACCCTAACGGCGGCGCCATTGCCCTGGGCCATCCGTTGGGCATGAGCGGGGCGCGCTTGGTGATGACGGCGCTGCACCACTTGGAAAAGACCGGTGGCAAGAAAGGCCTGGCGACCATGTGCGTCGGCGTCGGCCAGGGTCTGGCATTGGCAATCGAACGCGTCTGACGCGTCGTTCTACTAATAAGAAACCGAGGAATGCTACATGACTGACAAGCCTGGTTATCGTCGCCCTCAAGCGGGCACCCAGCCGGAGTATCTGCACCCGCCGTACCAGTCCACCAACCTGCGCTCGCCATCCAAGCCGTTGGTGTATCTGCCTCACTCGCTGTCGGAAATCACCGGTCCGACCATAGGCGCCGACCGCGTGCAGGAGAAGGACAACGACCTGACCGCCCAGCATGCCGGCGAGCCGTTGGGGGAACGGATCATCATTCACGGACGGGTGCTGGATGAGCACGGCCAGCCGGTGCCGGGCATTCTCGTGGAGATCTGGCAGGCCAACGCCGCCGGTCGCTACAACCATGACCGTGACAACCATGACGCGCCGCTGGACCCGAACTTCACCGGCACCGGTCGCACCATTACCGACGCCGACGGTTGGTATCAGTTCCAGACCATCAAGCCCGGTGCTTATCCGTGGGGCAACCACCATAATGCCTGGCGCCCGGCGCATATCCATTTCTCACTGTTCGGGCCGAGCATTCTGACGCGCCTGGTGACGCAGATGTATTTCCCCGGCGATCCGTTGCTGGCCTACGACCCGATCTATAACTGCGTGCCGGACACCAGCGCCAAGGAACGCCTGATCGCCAGTTTCGACCTGGAAAAAACCGTCCCTCACTACGCCCTCGGTTACCGCTGGGACATCGTCTTGCGCGGCCGCGATGCCACGCCGATGGAGAAATAAGATGACGCTCACCGCCACCACATCCCACACCGTTGGCCCTTACTACCATATCGGCCTGACCTGGCTGAACCGTGAAGACCTGACTGTTGCCCAAACCCTTGGCCAACGCGTGGCGATCACCGGGCAGGTGGTCGACGGCAATGGTGAATTCGTCAACGACGCCATGCTGGAAGTCTGGCAGGCCAACGCCGCCGGTAAATACGCCCACCCCGAAGACGACCAGGACAAGCCCCTGGACCCGCATTTCGAAGGCTTCGGTCGGGTGCCGGTGGACGCTGAAGGGCGCTTTCGCTTCACCACCATCAAGCCAGGCACAGTGCCAGGGTTGAGCGGCACGACCCAGGCACCGCACCTGGTAGTGCTGGTGTTCGCCCGCGGGTTGGTCAAGCATTTGCTGACGCGCATCTACTTCGATGGCGAGCCGACCAACGAAACCGACCCGCTGTTGGCCTGCGTGCCCGAGGAACGTCGTGCCACCATTGTGAGCAAACCCGATGCCTCGGGCGTGTATCAGTGGAACGTGATCCTGCAGGGCACGGATGCCGAGACGGTGTTCTTCGATTATTGAGTGATTACACCTGTGGGAGCGAGCCTGCTCGCGATAGCGGTGGGTCAGCTTGCATCCATTATTGAATGTGCCGCCCTCATCGCGAGCAGGCTCGCTCCCACATGGCGGCGGCACAGGCAATGCAATACTGTGGAACGGGACTGTTACGAAGTGTGTCTAGACTCTGTCCAGTCCCCAACGAGTGAATAGCCCATGACCATCCCAATCAGCCACTACACCGGTGAAGAACGCAGCAAGCGCATCTTCGCCATCGTCGGTGCCTCATCCGGCAACCTGGTCGAATGGTTCGACTTCTATGTCTATGCGTTTTGTGCGATTTATTTCGCGCCGGCGTTTTTTCCGTCGGACAACCCCACGGTGCAACTGGTCAACACGGCAGGTGTGTTCGCCGCCGGGTTCCTGATGCGACCCATCGGTGGCTGGATTTTCGGCCGGGTGGCGGACCGTCACGGGCGCAAGAATTCGATGATGATTTCGGTGCTGATGATGTGCTTCGGCTCGTTGCTCATCGCGTGCCTGCCCACCTATAAAGACATCGGCGTCTGGGCGCCGGTGCTGCTGTTGTTCGCACGCCTGTTACAAGGCTTGTCGGTGGGTGGCGAGTACGGCACCACCGCTACTTACATGAGCGAAGTCGCCCTTAAGGGCCAGCGTGGTTTTTTTGCTTCGTTCCAGTACGTGACGCTGATCGGCGGGCAACTGCTGGCGGTGTCGTTGGTGGTGATCCTGCAGCAGTTTCTCAACGAGGACGAACTGCGCGCCTATGGCTGGCGGATCCCGTTCGTGGTGGGCGCCCTGGCTGCGTTGATCTCCCTGTTCCTGCGGCGCTCACTGAAGGAAACCAGCAGCAAGGAAATGCGCGAGAACAAGGACGCCGGCAGCATCGCGGCGCTGTTTCGCGACCACAAGGCCGCGTTCATCACCGTGCTGGGCTACACCGCTGGCGGCTCGCTGATTTTCTATACCTTCACCACCTACATGCAGAAATACCTGGTGAACACCGCCGGCCTGCACGCCAAGACCGCCAGCTACATCATGACTGGTGCGTTGTTCCTCTATATGTGCATGCAGCCGCTGTTCGGCATGCTGGCGGACAAGATCGGCCGGCGTAATTCCATGCTCTGGTTCGGTGGCCTGGGGGCGTTGTGCACGGTGCCGATCCTGCTGACCCTCAAAAGCATCAGCAGCCCGTTCCTGGCGTTCGTCCTGATCACGTTGGCGCTGGCGATCGTCAGTTTCTACACGTCGATCAGTGGCCTGGTGAAAGCGGAAATGTTTCCCCCTGAAGTGCGGGCGCTGGGAGTAGGGTTGGCGTACGCGGTGGCCAATGCGATTTTTGGCGGCTCGGCCGAGTACGTCGCCTTGAGCCTGAAGGCACAGGGCATGGAGAACGCCTTTTACTGGTATGTCACGGTGATGATGGTGGTGGCGTTCCTGTTCAGCCTGCGTCTGCCCAAGCAACCGGCATACTTGCATCACGACCTTTGACTCAACTGCGCCGGCCCTTGAGGCCGGCGCTCCCAAGGACTGTTTATGAGCGACCGACTGGGCAATCAACTGTTCGATGCCTACTTCACCGCCCGCGACATGCGCGAGGTGTTCTGCGATACGGGCCGGCTCCAGGCCATGCTCGACGTCGAGGCGGCATTGGCCCGGGCCGAAGCGCGGGTGGGTTTGATTCCCCAGAGCGCGGTGGCGCCGATCGAGCAGGCCTGTCGTGCCCAGCTTTACGATTTTTCGGCCTTGAGCGAAGCGATCGCCAGTGCCGGCAATTCGGCGATCCCGCTGGTCAAGGCGTTGGGCAAACGCATCGCCGCCGAGGATGCTGAAGCCGAACGCTACGTGCACCTGGGCGCAACCAGCCAGGACGTGATGGACAGCGGGTTGGTGCTGCAACTGCGCCAGGCGTTGGGCTTGATCGAGGCAGAACTGGCCCAGCTGGCCGGCACCCTGGCCCGCCAAGCCGAACGCTACGCCGCCACTCCGCTGGCCGGGCGTACCTGGTTGCAGCATGCCACGCCGGTGACCCTGGGTATGAAAATCGCTGGTTGGCTGGGAGCGATCACCCGCAGTCGGCAACGTCTGAAAGAACTCAAGCCACGCTTGCTGGTGCTGCAATTTGGCGGCGCCTCTGGAACGCTCGCCGCCTTGGGCGAACACGCCTTGCCCATCGCCGAAGCCTTGGCTGCCGAGCTACAACTGAACCTGCCGGAACAACCGTGGCACACCCAGCGCGACCGCCTGGTGGAGTTCGGCTCGGTGTTGGGTTTGATCGCCGGCAGCCTGGGCAAGCTGGGCCGCGACATCAGCCTGTTGATGCAGACCGAGGCTGGCGAAGCGTTCGAACCGTCGGCGCCGGGCAAGGGCGGTTCGTCGACCATGCCCCACAAACGCAACCCGGTGGGCGCGGCGGTGCTGATCGGCGCGGCGACGCGAGTGCCTGGTTTGTTATCGACGCTGTTCAGTGCCATGCCTCAGGAACACGAGCGCAGCCTGGGCCTGTGGCACGCCGAATGGGAAACCTTGCCGGAGATCTGCTGCCTGGTATCCGGTGCCTTGCAGCAGGCACGGCTGCTGGCTGATGGGCTGGAAGTCGACGCGGCGCGCATGGCCCGCAACCTGGAACTGACCCAGGGATTGGTGCTCGCCGAAGCGGTAAGCATCGTCCTGGCCCAGCGGGTGGGGCGCGACACGGCGCATCATCTGCTGGAGCAATGTTGCAAGCGCGCCGTGGCCGAACAACGGCATCTGCGGGACGTGTTGGGGGACGAACCCCAGGTCACTGCACAGTTGTCCGCTGCTGAAATCGATCATCTACTCAACCCCGCTCACTACCTCGGCCAGGCCCAGACCTGGGTCGCCCGAGCGGTGGCCGAACACCTTGCCTTGAACGCCTGAAAGGAGATTGTTGTGGGATTCGTCAAACTCGCCGAGGGCGATCTGAATTACCGATTGGACGGGCCGCAAGAGGCCCCGGTGCTGGTGCTTTCAAACTCTCTCGGCACTGACCTGCACATGTGGGATGCGCAGGTCCCGGCTTTCAGCGAACACTTTCGCGTATTGCGTTTTGACACCCGTGGTCATGGCCAGTCGCTGGTCACCGAAGGGCCCTATAGCATCGAACAACTGGGCCGCGATGTGCTGGCGATGCTTGATCAGTTGGGCATCGACAAGGTGCATTTCTGTGGCTTGTCCATGGGCGGGTTGATCGGCCAATGGTTGGGGATCAATGCCGGTGAGCGGCTACATAAACTGGTGGTGTGCAACACTGCCGCGAAGATCGGTGACCCCTCGGTATGGAACCCGCGCATCGAAACCGTGCTGCGTGATGGCAAGGCGGCGATGGTGGCGTTGCGCGATGCCTCGATTGCCCGTTGGTTTACCCCAGACTTCGCCGAGGCGCAGCCTGCGACGGTGAAACAAATCACTGACATGCTCGCCGCCACTTCGCCCCAGGGCTATGCGGCCAACTGTGCGGCGGTGCGCGATGCCGATTTTCGCGAGCAACTGTCGTCGATCCAGGTGCCGCTGCTGGTGATTACCGGCACTGAAGATGCTGTGACGCCGCCGTCGGGTGGGCACTTTATCCAGGAGCGGGTCAGTGGCGCCGAGTACGCCGAGTTTTATGCCGCGCACCTGTCCAACGTCCAGGCCGGCGCTGCGTTCAGCGCCCGGGTGCTGGATTTCCTGCTTGATTCTGGCCGAGCCTGAGGAGTTTTTTGTGGACGAGAAACAACGTTACGACGAAGGCATGCAGGTACGCCGCGCGGTGCTGGGCGATGCCCATGTCGACCGCAGCCTCAATGCCTTGACCGAGTTCAACAGCGAATTCCAGGAGATGATCACCCGTCACGCCTGGGGCGACATCTGGACCCGCCCGGGCCTGCCGCGCCACACTCGCAGCCTGATCACCATCGCCATGCTGATCGGCATGAACCGTAATGAGGAACTCAAGCTGCACCTGCGCGCCGCCGCCAACAACGGCGTGAGCCGCAGCGAGATCAAGGAAGTGATCATGCAGAGCGCGATCTACTGCGGCATTCCGGCGGCCAACGCCACCTTCCACCTGGCCGAGTCGGTGTGGGATGAGCTGGGTGTCGAATCACGGGGTTAAGGGGTTACTTCATTCCCTGTGGGAGTGGGCTTGCTCGCGAAAGCGGTGGGGCAGCTTGCATCGATGCTGAATGTGCTGACGCCATCGCGAGCAGGCTCGCTCCCACATTGGATCTTCAGTGAGTACAAATTTTGTGCCCGATGCTGATCCCTCTGTGGGAGCGAGCCTGCTCGCGATGACGGTGGGACTGCCTCGACCCATGTTGGTTTTTACAACAGGCTGATCGGATAGCTGACAATCAACCGGTTTTCATCGAACTCATTAGTGCTGTAGTCCCGACGCATCGTCGAGTTACGCCATTTCACATTCAGACTCTTGAGCGCGCCGCTCTGTACGGTGTAGGCCAGCTCACTTTCCCGGCCCCATTCCTTGCCATCGTCGACCGTGGCGGTGTGCACATTGTCGCCGCTGATGTAGCGGTTCATCAGGGTCAGGCCCGGCACGCCGACGGCGGCGAAGTTGAAGTCGTGGCGCAATTGCCAGGATTTTTCCTTGGCGTTGTCATAGCTGGAGTTGTAGCTGTCGTTGGCCAGGGTGCCGCCGCTGGTGCCATTCACGCGCATCCAGGCATCATCGCCGCTGACTTTCTGCAGGCCGACGTAGAAGGTGTTGCCGCCGTATTTGGCCGAGAGCATGGCGAACGCGGTCTTGTTGTCCAGGTCGCCGGCCAGCGCGCTGCCGTCTTCCTTGCCGATGAAGTAGCCAAGGTTGGCGCCCAGGGTCCAGTCGCCGATGGGCTGGCTGTGGGTCAGGTTGAAATATTGCTGCTGGTAGATGTCGGACAGTTCCGCGTACCAGACGCCAACCTGAGTGCGCTTGTCGTTGAAGGCATATTCGCCGCCGCCGAAGTTGAAGCGGTCGGACGTGAAGGCGCCGCGGCCGTTCATCGACATGTCTTCCATGCTCGCGTCGTTGCGCGGGCTGTTGGCGCGGAACTGGCCGCCGTAGAGGGTCAAACCGCTGATTTCGGTGGAGGTCACCTGGCCGCCACGGAAGGTTTGCGGCAGGGAGCGGCCGTCGTCGGAGCGCAGGATTGGCAGCACTGGCATCCATTCGCCGACCTTCAGTTCGGTCTTCGACACCTTGGCCTTGAGAGCCACGCCCAGGCGACCGAAGTCATCGGCAGGACGGCCGTCATCGTGCACCGGCAGCAACTGGGTGCCCGCCGTGCCGCGCCCGCCGTCGAGCTTGAGCGAGTACGTGCCCAGCACATCCACGCCAAAACCGACCACGCCCTGGGTGAAACCGGACTTGGCGTCGAGGATGAAACTCTGCGTCCATTCCTCGGCTTTGCCTTGGGCATTGTTCGGGTTGGTGAAGTTGCGGTTGAAGTAGAAGTTGCGCAGGTTCAGCGTGGACTTGGCATCTTCGACAAACCCCGATTCTGCGGCCAGGACGGGCAGGGCGGTAGTGGTCAGGGCTACGGCAATGAGGCTGGGGAAAAAGTGCTGTGTGGGTTTCATGGCGTGTCTCTGATTTTTATGGGCAAAACGGGTCGTTGCCGCAACCTTGGGTTGCAGACGGTGTGGTGTAACTTGGGTGTTTAGGCGATCGAGGGATCAGCCGGGTGAGGCGGGGCGTAGGGGCATGGCGTCGAACCTGTTGTTATTGGTTTTGTGCGAGGGATGGTGAAGGGCTGCCTGGGATCGCTTCAATTGGCGTTTGCGGGTTTTGGGCGATTATCGAACAGCAAAAAGGGCCGATTGGCTGGATGAAGAACCTGTGGGAGCGAGCCTGCTCGCGAATACGGCGGTACATCCAACACTGATGCAGGCTGATCCACCGTATTCGCGAGCAGGCTCGCTCCCACAGGGATTTTCGGTGGCCGCAAATTCATAGGTCGCCACTGACCCAATGTGGGAGCGGGCTTGCTCGCGAATACGGAGGTACATCCAACGCTGATGCAGTCTGGTCTACCGCCATCGCGAGCAGGCTCGCTCCCACAGAATTCGTGGTCGGTCTGACAGACGCGGTGACTTTTCCGACGAGGTTTTAAGGTTGCTGCTCGGAAGCGGCATCTCTAGCTTGTTCATGTCGCTGCCAATCCAGCGACCGGGTCTGCAAGCCCGCCGAATTCGTTAGGCGCCAGCGCCCGGACCCAACGTCTCGGGCTCCAATTGATGCAGGAGCGCCGTTATGAACAAACACCATCCTTCTTCGCCATCAGAGAGCACCTTCCCCTACAACGACCCCGATCCAGAAAAGCTCCAAGAGGCCGCAGACCGAGCACTCGATTACCATCTGGGCACCCACCCTGATCCCAAACCCAAAACCTCAACTCAAGTTTTCACCGTCATCGATACCCTCGACACCGAGTGCCTACTAGCAAATCTCAGCGAAACCCTGGCCTCGGCCAGTGCGATGGTCAACGACCTGGCGTTCGACCTGAAAGGCTCTCGGCGGCATGTCGCGCTCGGCGTGGTGCAGATGATTGACTTGAGTGAGTTGTTGGCCAATCGAGCGCTGGATCTCGTCGACCCGCGTTAACCAAGTGTGGCGAGGGGATTTAGCGAAGCGTCGCATCGCCCCGCTGGGCTGTGGGAGCAAAGCTTGCTCGCGAAACAGGCGCCTCGGTTCCTGAAAGACCGCATCGCCTCCATCGCGGGCAAGCCTTGCTCCCA
The DNA here is from genome assembly GCF_018325805.1 of Pseudomonas sp. St290. NCBI lineage: Bacteria > Pseudomonadati > Pseudomonadota > Gammaproteobacteria > Pseudomonadales > Pseudomonadaceae > Pseudomonas > Pseudomonas sp. St290. The sequence continues at coordinate 1,548,014 of NZ_AP014703.1, forward strand.
CATAGGCCAGCGTTAAAGCGCACACAAACAAAAAGCCCACCTTTCGGTGGGCTTCATGTTCAGCGTTCAAACATCAATCAGAACAGCTTCATCTTCGGCGCTTCTTCTTTCACCGGTTCGTTCTTGCCCGTCTCGGCGTTCCAGCCACCGCCCAGTGCCTTGTACAAATTGACCTCGCTGGTCAGTTGCGCCAGGCGGTCGGTGATCAGCGATTGTTGCGCGCTGAACAGTTGGCGTTGGGCGTCGAGGAAGGTCAGGTTGCTGTCGACACCAATGCGGTAGCGCCGCTCGGCCAGGCGGTAGTAGTCCTGGTTGGAAGCAACGTAGGCGGTCTGGGCCTGCAACTGTTCGTTGTAGGTCCGGCGTGCGGCCAAGCCATCGGAGACTTCTTGGAACCCCGTCTGAATGGCCTTCTCGTAATTGGCAACGTTGATGTCTTTTTGGATCTTCGCGTAATCCAGGCTCGCCCGCAGGCTGCCGGCGTTGAAGATCGGCAGGTTGATTTGCGGAGCGAAGGTCCAGGTGCCCGAACCGCCCTTGAACAAGCCGGACAGGTCCGGGCTCAAGGTGCCGGCGTTGGCCGTCAGGCTGATGCTCGGGAAGAACGCGGCCCGCGCGGCGCCGATGTTGGCATTGGCAGCCAGCAGGTTACGTTCGGCCTGGAGAATGTCCGGACGACGTTGCAGCAAGTCCGACGGCAACCCGGGCGGCACTTCGCTGAGCAGGTCATCGCTCAGCGGTTGCGTGTTCAGGTTGGCCGGCAGGCCGGTGCCCAGCAGCAGGGTCAGGCTGTTTTCGTCCTGGGCGACCTGGCGGGTGTAGCGCGCCAGTTGCACGCGGGCATTTTCTACCGCGGTGCGTGCCTGGCTCAGGTCCAGGGCCGAGGCCACGCCGACTTCGGCGCTGCGTGAGGTCAGCTTGAAGCTTTGCTCGTAGGCCCCGAGGGTTTCCTGGGTCAGCTTGAGCAGTTCCTTGTCGGCCTGCCAGGTCAGGTAGGCATTGGCGACGTTGGCCACCAGGCTGATCTGGGTGCTGCGACGGGCTTCTTCGGTGGCGAAGTAGCTCTGCAGCGCTTGCTCGCTCAGGCTGCGAACCCGGCCGAACAGGTCCAGCTCGTAGGCGCTGATGCCCAGGGTGGCCGAGTAGGAGCTGCTGATGGCCGCTTCACCAGTTTGCGAGGCCCGTGCCGGCACGCGCTGGCGGCTGGCGGAACCGGTGGCCGAGACCGCCGGGAACAGGTCTGCGCGCTGGATGCGATATTGCGCGGCATAGGCATCGATGTTCAGCGCCGCGACACGCAGGTCGCGGTTGTTTTCCAGGGCAACCTGGATCAGCTGTTGCAACGCCGGGTCATGGAAAAACTGTTTCCAGCCTTGCTCGGCGGCGGCCTGGCCGGGCGCATTGGCCGAGTCGTAGGCCAGCCCTTGCGGGTATTGCGCCGCGACCGGTGCTTCGGGCCGCTGATAGTCGGGGATCAGCGAGCAACCGCTGAGCACGACGGCGGCGATGGTCAGGGAGAGTAGCGACTTGCTCATTGGCCAGCCTCTTTGGAAGTTTCAGGAGTGTCGTGCCCATCGGTATTTTTGCGACGGCCTATCGACGACACGGTCACGAAGAACAGTGGCACCCAGAAGATTGCCAGGATGGTCGCGGTGAGCATACCGCCAATCACGCCGGTACCGATGGCGTGCTGGCTGCCTGAACCGGCGCCAGTGGAAATCGCCAGCGGAACCACGCCGAGGACGAACGCCAGGGACGTCATGATGATCGGTCTCAGACGCATCCTACAGGCTTCAATGGCGGCCTCCACCAAGGTTCGGCCCTGTTCATGGAGCTCCTTGGCGAACTCTACAATCAGAATGGCGTTTTTCGCCGCCAAACCGATGGTTGTCAGCAAGCCCACCTGGAAGTACACGTCGTTGGACAGGCCACGCAGGCTGGTCGCCATCAAGGCACCGATGATCCCCAGTGGCACCACGAGCATGACCGCGATCGGAATCGACCAGCTTTCATACAGTGCCGCCAGGCACAGGAAGACCATCAGCAGCGACAGGGCGTACAGCGCTGGCGCCTGGGAGCCCGACAGACGTTCCTCGTAGGACAGGCCCGTCCAGGAAATACCGACACCGGCCGGCAGCTTCTTGGCGATGGCCTCAACCTCGGCCATGGCTTCACCGGTGGAGTATCCAGGCGCCGGGGTGCCGAGGATTTCCATGGCTTCCACGCCGTTGTAACGGGCCAGTTTCGGCGAGCCGTAGACCCACTCACCCTTGGCGAACGCAGTGAACGGCACCATGGTTCCGGCGCTGTTGCGCACGTACCACTTCTTCAGGTCTTCGGGACTCATGCGCGCATTCGGCTGGCCCTGGACGTACACCCGTTTCACTCGACCACGGTCGATGAAGTCGTTCACATAGCTACTGCCCAAGGCAATCGACAGGGTGTTGTTGATTTCCGAAAGGGTAATGCCCAGGGCACTGGCCTTCTCGTCATCGATTTCCAACTGGTATTGCGGTTCATCGTTCAGACCGTTCGGACGCACCTGGGCCAGTATCTTGCTCTGGGACGCCATGCCCAGGAACTGGTTGCGGGCTTCCATCAGCTTGTCGTGGCCGATACCGGCACGGTCCTGCAGGAACACGTCGAAACCGGTGGCGTTACCCAGTTCCATCACCGCTGGCGGTGCGAAGGCGAACACCATCGCGTCGCGGAAGGTGAAGAAGTGTTGCTGGGCCCGACCGGCGATCTTGAACACGCTATTGTCAGCGTTACGTTCTTCCCACGGCTTGAGCATGATGAACGCCAGGCCGGAGCTCTGGCCACGGCCGGCAAAGTTGAAGCCGGTCACGGTGAACACCGAGGCCACGCCATCGCCTTCGCCGCCGTCCTTGCTGGGTCGCAGCAGGAACTCACGCATCTTGTCCACCACCACCTGGGTACGCTCGGCGCTGGAACCCGCCGGTGTCTGTACCTGGGCAAACAATACGCCCTGGTCTTCTTCCGGCAGGAACGCCGTCGGGATGCGGGTGAACAGCCAGACCATGCCAACCACGATGATGATATAGGCCAGCAGATACGGGGCCTTGTGCTTGAGCATGTTGCCCACGCCCCGTTCGTAGCTCCTGACACCACGGTCGAAGGTGCGGTTGAACCAGCCGAAGAAGCCGCGTTTCGGTGTGCCGTGCTCACCCTTGGGGATTGGCTTGAGCATGGTGGCGCACAGGGCCGGCGTAAAGATCAATGCCACCATGACCGACAGGGCCATGGCCGAAACGATGGTGATGGAGAACTGCTTGTAGATCACACCGGTGGAGCCGCCGAAGAATGCCATCGGCAGCAGTACCGCCGAGAGCACCAGGGCGATGCCCACCAGGGCGCCCTGGATCTGGCCCATGGATTTCTTGGTGGCTTCCTTGGGCGACAGGCCTTCTTCGCTCATCACCCGTTCGACGTTTTCCACCACGACGATGGCGTCGTCCACCAGCAAGCCGATGGCCAGCACCATGCCGAACATGGTCAGGGTGTTGATGCTGAAGCCGAACGCCGCGAGGATCCCGAAGGTGCCCAGCAGTACCACCGGCACGGTCATCGTGGTGATGATGGTGGCGCGGAAGTTTTGCAGGAACAGGAACATCACCAGGAACACCAGGGCGACCGCCTCGACCAGGGTTTCAACCACACCTTTGATCGATTCGCTCACTACCGGGGTGGTGTCGTAGGGGAACACTACTTCCAGGCCTTGGGGGAAGAACGGCTTGAGGTCGTCGACGGTCTTGCGCAGGGCCTTGGCGGTATCGAGGGCGTTGGCGCCAGTTGCCAGCCGCACGGCCAGGCCGGAGGCCGGAGCGCCGTTGAACTGGGCATTGATGCTGTAGTTCTCGCCACCCAGGGCGACATCGGCCACATCGCCGACACGCACTTGCGAGCCGTCCGGGTTGACCTTGAGCAGGATCGCCTTGAACTGCTCGGCGGTCTGCAGGCGGGTCTTGCCGATGATGGTGGCGTTCAGTTGTTGGCCGGGCATGGCCGGCAGGCCGCCGAGCTGGCCGGACGCGATCTGGACGTTCTGCGCGGAAATGGCCGTGCTCACATCCACCGGGGTCAGGTTGAAGTTGTTCAGCTTGGCCGGGTCGAGCCAGATCCGCATCGCGTATTGGGCGCCGAAGACCTGGAAGTCACCGACACCAGCGGTGCGCGAGATCGGGTCCTGCATGTTGGAGACGATGTAGTTGGACAAGTCTTCCCGAGTCATGCTGCCGTCGCGCGACACCACGCCGATCACCATCAGGAAGTTTCTCACTGACTTGGTCACGCGGATGCCCTGTTGCTGCACTTCTTGCGGCAGCAGCGGGGTGGCCAGGTTCAGTTTGTTCTGGACCTGGACCTGCGCGGTATCGGAGTTGGTGCCTTGCTCGAAGGTGGCCGTGATGGTCATGCTGCCATCGGAGTTACTTTCCGAGGACACATAACGCAGGTTGTCGATGCCGTTGAGCTGCTGCTCGATCACCTGTACCACGGTGTCCTGCACGGTTTGCGCGGACGCGCCCGGGTAGGTCACTTGGATCGCGATGGCCGGCGGTGCAATGCTCGGGTACTGGTTGATCGGCAACTTGAGGATCGAGAGAGCCCCGACCAGCATGATCACCAGGGCGATCACCCAGGCGAAAATCGGACGGTCGATAAAGAATTTCGACATGGTTTACTCCCCTTTGCCGCCGGCGGCTTTATCAGCTGCCTGTGCGGGGACCGGGTTCTTGGTGCCAACGTTGGTGGCTTCGGTGGCTTTGACTTCCACGCCAGGGCGTACGAACTGCAACCCTTCGGTGATCAGGCGATCGCCGGCCTTGAGCCCGTCTTCGATCAGCCATTGGCTGCCGACGGTGCGGCTGGCCTTGAGCTGACGCAGTTCGACCTTGTTGTCAGCGCCAACGACCAGGGCGGTCGGCGTACCCTTCAGGTCGCGGGTCACGCCTTGCTGTGGTGCCAGGATCGCCGCGCTGTTCACACCAGCTTGCAATTGCGCGTGGACGAACATGCCCGGCAACAGGGTGTGGTCAGGGTTGGGGAACACGGCGCGCAAGGTCACGGAACCGGTGGTCTGGTCGACCGACACTTCGGAGAACTCCAGCTTGCCTTCGTGTGGATACAGGCTGCCGTCTTCCAGGGTCAGTTTGACCATGGCGGCGTTTTCGCCGGCCTTTTGCAAGCGGCCGCTTTCCAGTTCGCGGCGAAGTTGCAGCAGTTCGACCGAGCTCTGCGTCACGTCGACATAGATCGGGTCCAGTTGCTGGATGGTCGCCAGCGCGTCGGCCTGGCCGTTGCTCACCAATGCTCCCTCAGTGACCGAGGACCGGCCGATGCGACCGGAAATCGGTGCATAGACCTTGGTGTAGCGCACGTTGATCTGGGCAGTCTGCAGGTTGGCCTCCGACTCCAGGCGATTGGCCACGGCGGTGTCGTATTCCTGACGGCTCACCGCCTGTTCATCCACCAGTTGCTTGTAGCGGTCGGCAATCGACTTGGTGGAGCGCAGGTTGGCCTCGGCGCTCTTGAGGGTCGCTTCATAGACGGCCGGGTCGATCTGATACAGCTGCTGGCCGGCCTTGACGTCAGCGCCTTCTTTGAACAGGCGCTTGAGGATGATGCCGTTGACCTGTGGGCGAACTTCGGCGACACGGAATGCGCTGGTGCGCCCCGGAAGCTCCGAGGTCAGGGTGAAGGGCTGGGTCTTGAGGGTTACGACGCCGACCTGAGGAGGGGGAGGAGCGGGTGCAGCCTCTTCCTTTTTGCATCCGCTGAGCAGCGATGCCAGGGCGATGGCAGTGACCAGAGCAGTAACAGCTGGCTTGAATTGCATGGAAATCCTCGGGTCCAGGCGCGTAACTGGCGCACTCGAAAGGTGGAAGGGTAAAAAAGGAGCATTTTTTCAATTAGTAGGATGCTAAGAAATATACTTACGTACACGGTTGTTTGTAAACAGCCAGATTGCGTAACATCCGGATTTACAAAAGCCTGACAAAGGCCAGCGTAGATCGGGGACGCGTTCCAAAGAGACGTCGCCTCATATTTTGTTCAGCTGATTCTTACGCATTGCTGACCGCATCCTGATTGAGGTGTTTACTGCCATGGTCCGTCGTACCAAAGAGGAAGCCCAGGAGACTCGCAGCCAGATCCTCGAAGCGGCCGAAAAGGCCTTTTTCGAGCGTGGCGTGGCGCGTACGACCCTGGCCGACATCGCGACACTGGCGGGTGTGACGCGGGGTGCCATCTATTGGCATTTCAGTAACAAGGCAGACCTGCTCCAGGCCATGCTCGACACCCTGCACGAGCCGCTCGACGAGTTGGCCCGTGCCAGTGAGAGTGAAGAGGAGCTTGATCCGCTGGGCTGTATTCGCAAACTGCTGGTCCAGTTGTTCCAGCAGGTGGCCCTGGACCCGAAAACCCGCCGCATTAATGAGATTCTGTTCCATAAGTGTGAATTCACCGATGAAATGTGCGATCTGCGCCAGCAGCGGCGCGAGGTCAGCCTCGACTGCAATGTGCGCATCGCCCTGTCGTTGCGCAATGCGATGAAACGCGGCCAGTTGCCGGATGATCTGGACCCTGAAAGGGCCGCAGTCGCCATTCATGCCTACATCGATGGCATTTTGTACCAGTGGCTGCTGGCCCCCGACAGCTTCGCCCTGGCGGGTGAGGCCGAGCGCTGGGTGGAGATCGGGCTGGACATGCTGCGCCTGAGCCCCAGCCTGCGCAAATGAAACAAAATGCGTAATTGCGTCGGTTTGTGTCAATACGAGCGCGTAAGGATGCTTTTATAAACCGACACTGGCGCGGTTGATAGGCAGTCGGTGGCGAATTTTGTAGGAAATTTGTTTCGCTCTGGTGAAGGGCGGGAAAAATCCGCTCGGCAGGGTCATCCGAACGGATCGGCCGATGCCTCGCCAGACTGCCCTGGCGAGGCCGGATTTTCAGCTCAGCGTGAGTTCCACGGTAAAACCATAGGGCTCTTCACTGGCTGTGCGAGTGATTCGTGTCGTGCATTGGATTGGGCTCATTCCAATCGAGGTCAGTGTGTGGCTCCGGACGGGTGTCAGCGTCGGTGATATAACACCGAAGGACGTATTGACGTGCAGACCGAAGTCAAAGCGAAAACCAAACTCTTCATCGCCGAACACAATGAAGTGTTTGAACATCTCTTTACTGCGACTGCCCAGGCGTCGGGTATATGCGAGGTCGAACTTCCAGGCTTGGATATCCCAGGGACGAATCTGTGTGGCGTGTTGTTCGTCCGCATTCAACTGCAGCGTGCGTTCACCGATTTCAAAATCCAAGTCGGTATGGTTGATCAACTTTACGATGACACGGGTGCGGTTTGGGTTGATGTGCTCCTGTTCCCAGGCTTGAACCTGCTTGTTGACCTTATCATTCAGGTTCGCTTTCTCTATCAGTGCCGTGAGCATCGGCATATATTCTTGCGTGTCGAGTGATTTGAGGTATTGGTACAACACGGCCAACGGTGCCCAACTGAATTGAGAGGCGATCAGTTCATAAATGCCATTGTCGGTCTGTTGGTTATTTTCAGGGGTGGTGTTCATTTGAAATCCTTTTCAAAGAGAGTGATTGCAAGCGGCAAGACGTGTTGCCTTGTTGTTGGCGATAATATGGATAGTTAGAGAGGTTTTAGAAGTTTGGATGTTTGACTGGTTATTTAGCGCATATAAAAAAGCCCTGGTTCTTTCGAACCAGGGCTTTCGTTTTTTACGACTTAGAGTACGGGGTAATCGATGTAGCCCACCGGTCCCTTGCCATAAAACGTTTCCGGATGCGCTTCGTTCAGCGGTGCATCGGCTTTCAAGCGCGCCGGCAGGTCCGGGTTGGCAATGAACGGCACACCGAAGGCGACGGCATCGGCCTTGCCCTCGGCCAGCCAGGCGTTGGCGCTGTCCTTGGTGAAACGTTCGTTGGCAATGTACGGGCCGCCGAAAGCTTGCTTGAGTTGTGGGCCAATGCTGTCTTCGCCTTCCTTCTCGCGAGAGCAGATGAAGGCAATGCCACGCTTGCCCAGTTCGCGAGCCACGTAGCTGAAGGTCTCCAGACGGTTCTCGTCGCCCATGTCATGGGAGTCGGCGCGTGGCGCCAGGTGCACGCCCACCCGGCCGGCGCCCCAGACTTCGATGGCCGCGTCGGTCACTTCCAGCAGCAGGCGGGCACGGTTTTCCAGGGAGCCGCCGTAGTTGTCGGTGCGCTGGTTGGTGCTGCTTTGCAGGAACTGGTCGAGCAGGTAGCCGTTGGCGCCGTGGATTTCCACGCCGTCGAAACCGGCGGCCTTGGCGTTCTCGGCACCGACACGATAAGCGTCGACGATGTCGGCGATCTCAGCGGTTTCCAGCGCGCGCGGCGTTGGGTAGTCGGCCAGGGGGCGGACCAGGCTCACGTGGCCCTTGGGCTGGATCGCGCTAGGCGCCACCGGGGTTTCGCCGTTCAGGTACGACGGGTGGGAGATCCGGCCCACGTGCCACAGTTGCAGGAAGATCTTGCCGCCGGCGCCGTGGATCGCCTTGGTGACGTTGGCCCAGCCGCGCACCTGGTCGTTGGACCAGATGCCCGGGGTGTCCGGGTAGCCCACGCCCATCGGGGTGACGGAGGTCGCTTCGCTGAGGATCAGGCCAGCGGAGGCACGTTGCACGTAGTACTCGGCCATCAACGCGTTAGGCACGCGACCTGCGTCGGCGCGGCAGCGGGTGAGCGGGGCCATGATGATGCGGTTCTTCAACTCGATGTCGCCGAGTTTGATGGGGTCGAAAATAGTCGCCATGGAATACAACCTCGAAAGTGGAAGGATTAAAAGTCAGTGAGTTGCCGGGGCCAGGTCGGCATTGCCGCCCTGGCGGAAAGTGATCAGGGTGATCAGCAGCGCCAACACAGCCAGCGCGCCGGCGGCCAGGGGCACGGAGGTCAGCCCCAGGCCGTGGTCGATGACGCTGCCGCCGACCCAGGCGCCCAGGGCGTTGCCGATGTTGAAGGCGCCGATGTTCAAGGTGGACACCAGGTTGGGCGCGGCTTTGCCGAAGGTCACCACGTTGACTTGCAGGGCCGGCACGGCGGCGAAGCAGGCGGTGGCCCAGAGGAACAGGGTGATTTCGCTGGGGATCAGCGCCACGCTGGTCCAGCTCAGCACGGTGGACACCACGGCCATGGTGAGGAAGACGCCCATTAGCGTGTTCGCCAGGCTCTTGTCCGCCAGCTTGCCGCCGATGATGTTGCCCAGGGTCAGGCCCAGGCCGATCAGCACCAGGGTCCAGGTCACGCCACGGGGCGACACGCCGGTCACTTCGCCCAGCAGCGGGGCGACGTAGGTGAACAGGGTGAACACCGAGGCGGAGAACAGCGCGGTCATGCTCAGGGACAGCCACAGGCCGGCCCCCTTGAGCGCCACCAGTTCCGAGCGCATGTCGAGTTTTTCTTCATCGCGCTTGGCCGGCAGGAAGCGAATCAGGCCGATCAGCGCCACCACGCCAATGACAGTCACCGCCCAGAAAGTCGAACGCCAGCCGGCTTCCTGGCCCAGTGCGGTGCCCAGCGGCACGCCGAGTACGTTGGCCAGGGTCAGACCGGTGAACATCAGGGCCACGGCCGAGGCGCGCTTGTTGGGTGCCACCAGGCCGGCGGCCACTACCGAACCAATGCCGAAGAACGCGCCGTGGCACAGGGCGGTGACGACCCGGGCGAACATCAGCACGTTGTAGTCGCTGGCAATCGCGCAAAGCAGGTTACCGATGATGAAGATCCCCATCAACACCACCAGGGCGGCCTTGCGCGGCAGCCGCGCGGTGGCCAGGGCCATGAACGGTGCACCGATGGCCACGCCCAGGGCGTAGCCGGTGACCAGCCAGCCGGCGCCAGGAATCGACACGCCCAGGTCGGCCGCGACATCGGGCAACAGGCCCATGATGACGAACTCGGTGGTGCCGATGGCGAAGGCGCTCAGGGCCAGGATGAGAAGTGAGAGGGGCATGATGGGTCCTTGTCAGGTCAGAGCTCTTGGCTCATTTGCTTGAGGAACTGCTGGATCACTTCCTCGTTGCGTTTGAAGAAGTGCCATTGACCGACCTTCTGGCTGGTGATCAGCCCCGCCCGTTGCAATACCGCCAAGTGCGCAGACACCGTGGATTGCGACAGGCCGCAACGCTGGTCGATCTGCCCGGCGCAAATGCCGAACTCGTGGTTGTGCAACTGGTCGGGGAACTGGACCTTGGGGTCCTTGAGCCAGTTGAGGATGTCTCGCCGTACTGGGTGCGCCAGGGCTTTTATTATTTCGTCGAGGTCGAGGGTCATGGTGGCAAGCTCGGGATGGGTAAAACGCTATATCGCGATGGAGCGAACCTTAAATCGTTATTTCGCGATACACCAATATGGATTTGATCTGAATACCGAACAAATCGCTATATCGGGTTATAACGATATGGGCGCGGTGGTGCTAAGCTGCGGGCCATGAACTATCTCGCGCACCTGCATCTCGGCGGCCCCGGCCGGGAACAACTGCTCGGCAGCCTCTACGGCGATTTCGTCAAAGGGCCGCTGCAAGGGCTCTACGATCCACGGATCGAAGCGGCGATTGCCCTGCATCGGCGCATCGACATGTACACCGACCGCCATCCCTTGGTGGATATTGCCCTGTCGCGTTTTTCCACGGTGCGCAGGCGGTATGCCGGGATCGTGCTCGATGTGTTTTTCGATCACTGCCTGGCCCGGGACTGGACGTTGTACGGCGAAGGGCCGCTGCTGGACTTCACGGCCCGGGTGTACCAGGTACTCAATACCGAACCGCAGCTACCAGGGCGCCTGGCGCACATCGCGCCTCATATGGCGGCGGATGACTGGCTGGGGTCTTACCGGGAGTTCGAAGTGCTTGGGCAGGTACTGCGCGGGATTTCCCGGCGTCTGTCCCGGCCGGAGGAACTGGCTGGAGCGATGCCGGAACTGGTCAGGCTCTATGAACCGTTGAGCGAGGATTTCCGGTTGTTCTACCCACAGCTTCAGGATTTTGCGCTGAGCCAGATTGCACCACAAAACTAATTGTGGGAGCGGGCTTGCTCGCGAAAGCGGCGGTCCAGTCAACATCTCTGCTGAATGTTAAGCCGCTATCGCGAGCAAGCCCGCTCCCACAAGGGATTTCCACAGGTTCTCGGATCAGGCCGCAATGGCAGGTCGCATCGGGGCTTGCTGCTTCTCCGGGATCGCCCCGAACAACGCCTTGTGCACCGCCTGTTGCGCCTGGAACGCCAGCGCCGCACGCTCCTGGCCGTGGCAGGCGATGGGTTGCAGCAGGTGGATGTGCACCTCGCCCCGATCGTTGGCAAACAAGCGCATCAGGTGCGACAGCAAATCATCATCGCCAATGAACGGTGCCAACGCGTCAGGTTCACCGTTACGCACATAACGGATCGCCACCGGCTGCAACGCCACATCGGCATCGATGGCCGCCGACAACAAGCGACCGTGGAAGGTGCGCAGGGAGCGACCATCGGTGGTGGTGCCTTCCGGGAACATCAACAGCGGATGGGCCTGCTCCAGATGGCGGCTCATTTGCTTGCGGATCAATTGGCTGTCGCCCGAACCGCGTCGGATAAACAGGCTGCCGGCCTTGGCGGCCAGCCATCCGGCGACCGGCCAGGTACGCACTTCGGCCTTGGACAGGAATGACATCGGCGTGAGCATGCCCAGCAACGGGATGTCGGTCCAGGACACATGGTTACTGACCCACAGCATTGGCCGTTGTGGCAGTTGACCATGGACGGTGACTGAAAAGGGCAGGGCATGGCTCAGCCGCGCCATGAAGAACCGCGACCAGCGCTGGCGACGGACCATCGAGTTGGCGACCCCCAGGCGTTCGAACAGGCCGAACACGCTGGCCATGCTCAGGCCCAGGGTCACCACCAGCAAGACTCGCGCGATACGCGCGTACACCCGCAACCGGCTCATTACACCGCTGCCTTGAAGTGGCGGGCGTAGCGCGGGCAGAGTTCGTCGCGCTTGAGCAGGATGAACACGTCGGCCACCTGGAAATCCTCGTCCCAGCATGGCTCGCCGCAAATCTTCGCGCCCAGGCGCATATAGGCCTTGAGCAGCGGCGGCATCTCGGCAATGACGTTGGACGGTACGTCCAGGCTCGGCAGCGGTTTTTTCGGTACGGCTTGCAGGTGCTCGGTGCACAGGTAGCGTTCGCGCAGGCGCTGCATGATCGCCTGGGCCTGGACGCCACCATCCTGCATCGGAATGCTCGCGCAACCCATCAGGTAGCTGTAGCCGCCTTCGTTCAGGACCTCGGCCAGTTCGCCCCACAGTACGGCGATGGTGCCGCCGTTGCGGTAGGCCGGGTCGACGCAGGTACGGCCGATTTCCAGGATCGGGCCCTTGAGATGGACCAGGCCGTGGAGGCTGAATTCTTCTTCGCTGTAGAACCGGCCCAGGCTGCTGGCGGCCTGGTGGTCGAGCAGGCGAGTGGTCGCCACGAGGCGACCGGTGTTCAGGTCGCGTACGCCGATGTGGGCGCAGTGAACATCATAGTCATCCATGTCCAGACCCTTTTCCGCGCCTTTGAGCTTGGCGTTGAATTCGCCACTGAAGACGTTGAAGCGCAGGGCCTGGGCTTCTTGCAAGGCGTGGGCGCCGATCAGGCGTTCGGCTTGCAGGCGGCGTTCATTGCCGGTGTCGCTGATGCGGGCGATCTGGGTCATAGCGAATCTCCGTGCGGGCTGTTCAGTTGCAGCCTGTCGACTTTCTTTATGCAGCCATGTTGTGCAAAGTCAGGCTATGTAGCCCCGGTGTCATCGCCATGAAGCTTTGGTGATGCTTATATGACAGCCCTCAAGGAGTCCCCCATGCCCTGGCACACTCTGATCGAACGCGGCGAGCGCCTGCCTGCCCATCCGGACCTGGCCGAAGGTTATGCGACCTTGTTGCAACGCCTGGGGCCGGTGACGCCGTTCGAACTGGCCGTGGCCGGGGCGCGGTTGATGGCGACACCGGGGCTGGCGTTCCTGGTGGGGTACCAGGCGGCGCTGCGGGTGCTTTGGCCCAGCGCGCCCCAGAGCCTCGGCGCCTTGTGCGCCACCGAACAACGCAGCTTGCGCCCGGCGGACATGCAGACCCGCCTCAGTGATTTGCGCCTGAGCGGGCGCAAGGATTTCGTCACCGCCGGCGACGCCGCCGAGTGGTTGCTGATTGCCGCCCGCTGCGAAGCGTCCGGTGAAACGCCGCGACTGAACCTGGCGGTGGTCTATCCCGGTGAGCCGGGCGTGACCCTGGAAAAACTCCCGGCCATTGCCCTGATGCCGGACGTCAGCCATGGCCGCGTCCTGCTCGATGGCGCGCTGTGCGAGTTGCTGGCAGGCGACGGTTGGGATGCCTACGTCAAGCCGTTCCGCACCCTGGAAGACCTTTATGTGCTCAGCGCGATGACCGCCTGGTTGTATGGCGTCGGACAAGAGTGTGCCTGGCCCCAGGCGTTGCAATTGCGCCTGCTGGGGCTGCTGGCCGGTTGCGCGGAGGTGAGCCGTCACAACCCTTCGAGTGCTGCCGGGCATGTGCTGCTGGGTGGGTTGTTCGCCCAGTTTGACGGGCTCGCTGGCGAGCTGAAGGACGCACTGGCCGCCGGGCCTGCAACGTGGTGCGAGATGTGGACGCGGGATAAGGCAGTGATGGAGATGGCAGCGGGCGCGCGGGCCAAGCGGTTGGCCAAGGCTCTGGAATCTTCATTGGCTTGACGAGCCTCATCGCGGGCAAGCCTTGCTCCCACAGGTTCAGTGTTAAATGACAGTCTGTCGTAGACCTGTGAGAGCAAGGCTTGCCTGCGATGGCGTCGGTACTGTCGGCACAAACATCCAAACTGTCATCAAGCCTACCTAAGCTCATCAGGTTCAATCCTGCGAGCCCCAAGCATGTCCAAAGGCTGGTTCCTGATCCCACTCCTGTTGCTCACCTTGGGCGCTCACGCCGAAGATTGGCCCAGCGAGCAGTGGCCAACCGCTCCGACCCCTACCGGGCCGGCCATCGAAGCCTTGGAGCAATATGCCTTCCCACCCCGGGACGACGTCACCCGCCGAGGCATCCGCACCGACGCGCTGCTGGTGATCCGGGACGGTCGGCTGGTCTACGAACGCTACGCCGGGCCAACCACTGCCCAGACCCCGCACCTGACCTGGTCCATCAGCAAAAGCCTGCTGGCGACGGTGTTCGGCGTCGCCTACGGGGAAAAGCGCTTTGCCCTGGATGATCCGGCAGCCAAGTACTACCCGCCCCTGAGCCGGCACCCGGGGCTGACCCTGGCCGATCTTTTCCATTGGGCCTCGGGCCTGGACTGGCAGGAAGACTACGAATACGCGCCGCTCAACTCCTCGGTGGTGGCAATGCTGTATACCCGTGGACGGCGCGACATGGCGGGATTCACCGCGGAGCATGAAAGCGCCGGTCCGCCAGGCCAGGCGTTCCGTTATTCCAGCGGCGACAGCAACCTGCTGGCTGGCGCGTTGAAAAACATCGTCGGCCCGGCGCGCTACTCCGACTATCCCTGGACGGCTTTGTTCGACCCCCTGGGCATCCGCCATGCTACCTGGGAAACCGATGCCAGCGGCACCTTCGTGGGATCGTCCTACGCCTACCTCACGGCGCGGGACTTGGCGCGTGTCGGGTTGTTGATGCAGCGGGACGGCCGCTGGGGCCAACGGCAACTGATCCCCAGGGAGTGGGTCGCGTTCAATCGTGAACCTTTCGCCCACTTCCAGGCCGGCCAGGACGAGGCCGTGCCCGGCGGGCATTGGTGGCTCAACCGCGCTGTCGACCCGGCAATCCACCCCTGGCCCGACGCGCCGCCGGACACCTTCGCCGCGCTGGGCCATTGGGGCCAGGCGCTGTACATCATCCCCAGCGCCAAACTGGTGATCGTGCGTTACGGCGACGACCGCGACGGTAGCTATCGCCATAACGAACTGCTCAAGCGCGCCATGGCGGCGTTCGCCGCAAAGGTGCAGCCATGAAGCGCAAAATCTTGCTTAGCCTGCTGTCGGTGCTGCTCATTGCCTTGTTCGGTTGGGTCTGGCTCGAGCGGGTGGCGTTGCGGGCCTTTCCCGACATCATCAGTGCCTACACCGCCAAGGAATATTGCTCGTGCCGCTATGTGATGCAGCAACCGGCCGAGTATTGCCATGGCTATGTGCAACAGTCAGTGCCCGTCAGCGATTTTCTCGAGACCCCTGAGGCGAAACGCATCACCGTCAGTGGGTTGGGGCGTAGCCACAGTGCGCGGTGGATGGGCGCGCGGCAAGGGTGTCGGTTGGAGTAAGGCCTGACTCCGGTTCTATTGTGGGAGCAAGGCTTGCCCGCGATGGCGATTCCAAAAACGCCATCGCGGGCAAGCCTTGCTCCCACAAACGAATCCCTTTACCACAGGTTCTGTGTGTTCCTGCAGTTATTGAAACAGACAGTTTGCAAGTGCCCTCGGCCCGGTTAAGGTTCGCCACAGGTTTATGTGCCCTGCGAGTGTGTATGTTCAAGCGGTTTTTCCCTCACGCTGTCGCCAGCTTGCTGCTGGCCTGCGCAGCGCTGCCGGCCCAGGCCGACTGGTACCTGGACGGCGAGTCTTCGCGGCTGTCGTTTATCAGCAGCAAAAATGGCAATGTCTCCGAGGTCCAGCGTTTCCTGGTACTTCACGGCCAAGTGCAGCCCAACGGCCTGGCCCGCCTGGAAGTGGAGCTGGAATCCGTCAACAGCGGCATCCCCCTGCGCGATGAGCGCATGCGCGCCGAGCTGTTCGAGATCAAGCAATTTGCCGAAGCCACCATCACCGCACAAATCGACCTGATGCCGATCCAGGACCTGGCCAACGGCGCGCAGTTGGAGTTGCGCCTGCCGCTGACGGTGAACCTGCACGGCAAACAGCACGAGTACCCTGTCGAACTGCTGGCCACGCGCCTGGACGAACGCCGCTTCCAAGTGGTGACCCTGGAACCGGTGGTGCTCAACGCGGCGGATTTCTATCTGGCGCCGGGGCTGGAAAAACTGCGAAACCTGGCCGGGTTGTCGGCCATCAGCCTCTCGGTGCCGGTGAATGCGGTGCTGATTTTCACGGCGCGCTGACATGAGTGGCCCGGTATTCCCCTGGCGTGAAGGCAATCGCTTCGAGCTGTTGATCGACGGCCCGCAGTTCTTCCCGCGCATGCTGGTGGAAATCGCCCGTGCCCAGGAACAGGTCGAGCTGGAGCTGTACCTGGTGGAGGCGGGCGCTTGCGCCGAAGCGATGGTCCAGGCTCTGGTCCAGGCCGCCGAACGTGGCGTTCGCGTGCGTTGCCTGTTCGATGACTACGGCAGCCTGGCGTTTACCCTGGCCCTGCGCAAGCGCCTGACCGAGGCCGGAGTGGAGTTGCGTTTCTACAATCGGCTGAGCTGGCGCCGTTGGGTGCGCAACCTCTACCGGGATCACCGCAAGCTGCTGTTGGTGGACCAGCGCCTGGCCGTGGTCGGTGGCACCGGAGTGACCGATGAATTCTGGAACCCCCTCGACGACCGCAGTGAGTGGCACGAAGTGATGGTGGAAATCGTCGGTCCGCTGGTGCTCGACTGGCAATTGCTGTTTGACCGCCAGTGGCTCGCCAACCGTCATCGGAGAGCCTGGAAACCGGCGTCCAACTTCGGCTTGCCGCGCCTGCCGCGCGTTCCTCCGGTGGGCGAGGGCATGGGGCGTGTGGCGTATGCCGACGCCCGCCAGCATCGCGACATCCTGCAATCGCTGTCCCGTGCACTGAACAGCGGCCAGAAACGCATCTGGATGGCGACGCCGTATTTCTTGCCGACCTGGAACGTGCGCCGTTCCTTGCGCAAGGCCGCCGCCCGGGGTATCGACGTGCGCCTGCTGCTGACCGGCCCGCGTACCGATCACCCATCCGTGCGCTACGCCGGGCATCGTTATTACCCACGATTGCTCAAGGCCGGCGTACAGATCTTCGAATACCAGCCGTGTTTCCTGCACCTGAAGATGGTGTTGGTGGACGACTGGGTCAGCATCGGCTCCTGCAATTTCGATCACTGGAACCTGCGTTTCAATCTGGAAGCCAACCTCGAAGCCCTGGATTCCAGGCTCAGTGGCGCAGTGGCGGCCAGTTTCGAACGGGACTTCGCCCAGAGCCTGCAGGTCAGCCTCGACGCCTGGCAGCGCCGGCCGCTGTGGAAGCGGTTCAAGCAGCGGGTGTGGGGGTTGGTGGATCGGGTGGTGGTGAATCTGTTGGATCGGCGGGGGTAAGCGCAATTCTTTAAAACACTGGGCCCCAATGTGGGAGCGGGCTTGCTCGCGAAGGCGGTGTGTCAGTCGACTCCATTGCTGACTGATCCACCGCCTTCGCGAGCAAGCCCGCTCCCACAGGGAGTTTGTGTTGCCTGAGGGTCAGAGCAACTCAAAACTCTGCTGCTTCACGTCCTGGGAGTCCAGGCCGATCTGCACGTTGAACTTGCCCGGCTCAGCCGCGTACTTGAGCTGGGCATTGAAGAACTTCAAGTCGTCTTCGGTGATGGTGAAGTGGATGACTTTCTTCTCGCCGGCCTTGAGCATCACCTTGCGGAAGTTCTTCAGCTCCTTCACCGGGCGGATGATCGAGCCGGTCACGTCCTGGATGTACAGCTGCACCACGGTTTCGCCGTCACGCTTGCCGGTGTTTTCCAGGGTTACGCTGGCGTCGAGCTTGCCGGTCTTGTTCAGCGTGGTGGATGACAGGGCCATGTCCGACAGGCTGAATTCGGTGTAGCTCAGGCCATAGCCGAACGGATAGAGCGGGCCGGTGGTGTCATCGAAATATTGCGAGGTGTAGTTGCCCGGCTTGCCCGGTGTGAACGGCCGGCCGATGCTCAGGTGGTTGTAGTAGGTCGGAATCTGCCCCACCGAACGAGGGAAGGTAATCGGCAGCTTGCCCGACGGGTTGTAGTCGCCGAACAGCACGTCGGCGATGGCGTTGCCGCCTTCGGTGCCGCTGAACCAGGTTTCCAGGATCGCATCGGCCTGCTGTTTTTCTTCCAGCAACGACAGCGGACGGCCATTCATCAGCACCAGTACCAACGGCTTGCCGGTGGCCTTCAGGGCCTTGATCAACTCGCGCTGGCTGGCCGGGATGTTCAGTTCGGTACGGCTCGACGACTCATGGGACATGCCGCGGGACTCACCCACGGCGGCCACCACCACATCGGCATCCTTGGCGGCTTTTACCGCTTCGTCGATCAGCACCTGGGCCGGGCGCGGGTCGTCCACCACTTCCGGGGCATCGAAGTTGAGGAAGTTCAGGTAGTCGAGCACCTTCTTGTCGCTGGTGATGTTGGCGCCACGGGCATAGATCAGCTTCGACTCAGCACCCAGGGCGCGAGTCATGCCATCGAACAGGGTGACCGATTGCGCAGGACGCCCGGCGGCGGCCCAACTGCCCATCATGTCGATCGGTGCCTTGGCCAGTGGGCCGACCAGGGCGATTTTCGCCGTCTTCTTCAGGGGCAGGGTCTGGTTGCGGTTTTCCAGCAGGACCAGGCTGCGGCGCGCCACGTCACGGGCATCGGAGCGGTGCATGCGGCTTTCGGCGTAGGTGTCGGCCGGGTCATCCTCGGCCTTGCCGATGCGCAGGTACGGGTCCTTGAACAGACCCATGTCGTATTTGGCCGCGAGCACTTCCCGTACCGCGTTGTCGATGTCGCTCTGCTCGATCTCACCGGCCTTGAGCAGCCCCGGTAGCTCCTTGCCGTAGAGCGAGTCGTTCATGCTCATGTCGATGCCAGCCTTGATCGCCAGCTTCGCCGCTTCGCGACCGTCCTTGGCGACGCCGTGCTTGATCAATTCGAAGATGGCGCCGTGGTCACTGACCGCCAGGCCCTTGAAGCCCCACTCCTTGCGCAGCAGGTCGTGCATCAGCCAGGTATTGGCGGTGGCGGGCACGCCGTTGATGGAGTTCAGCGCGACCATCACCCCGCCAGCTCCGGCGTCGATGGCGGCACGATAGGGGGGCAAGTAGTCCTGGTACATTTTCACCGGGCTCATGTCCACGGTGTTGTAGTCCCGACCGCCTTCCACCGCGCCGTACAAGGCGAAGTGCTTGACGCTGGCCATGATGCTGTCGGCCGCGTTGGCGCCGTTGCCCTGGAACGCCTTGACCATCACCCCGGCGATGCGCGACACCAGGTAGGTGTCCTCGCCGAAACCTTCGGAGGTCCGGCCCCAGCGCGGGTCGCGGGAAATGTCGACCATCGGCGCGAAGGTAATGTCCAGGCTGTCGGCCGCGGCTTCCTGGGCGGCGATGCGGCCGGAGTGGTAAATGGCGTCCATGTCCCAGCTCGAGGCCAGGGCCAGGGGGATCGGGAAAATGGTGCGGTGGCCGTGGATCACGTCGTAGGCGAAGAACATCGGGATCTTCAACCGGCTGCGCATGGCCGCGTCCTGCATCGGACGGTTTTCATCGCGAGTGATGGAGTTGAACGTGCCACCGATATTGCCGGCGGCGATTTCCTTGCGGATCATCTCCCGAGGCATTTCCGGGCCGATGCTGATCAGGCGCAACTGGCCGATCTTCTCTTCGAGGGTCATTTGCTTCATCAGGTTACTGATGAACGCGTCCTTGTTCTCTATGGGGGCTGGCAGGTTGTCGGCAAATACGGATTGACTGGCCAGACTGACAAACAGGCCCAGCAAACACAGCTTCTTCATGAATAGTTTTCTCGCAAGCCTAAAGGGCGGGGATCACGCCACGCCGGTCAGCCAAAATGTGAGGAGCGGCTATTGTTGTTCAGTTAAATGCAGCACACTTTCGAACCCATTGGGCTGAACTTAGTTTCGCACTGCGCATCTTTTAGCCCATCGACCCGATTCAATCCAGTGCGGCGGCAGATTATGCCCCAGACGCCTGTGAGATAGGTGCCGGGTTTTTCCAATGTCATGCCAGGGAGCGCTTCATCCCATGAATCCACGACTGAACCACCTTCGCAGCCTGCCGATGCTGGCCTTGATGCTGTTCACCACGCTGCTGGCCGGTTGTGGCATCAATAACATCCCGACCCTGGACGAACAGGCCAAGGCCGCCTGGGGCCAAGTGCAGAACCAGTACCAGCGCCGCGCCGACCTGATCCCCAACCTGGTGGAAACCGTCAAGGGCTATGCCCAGCACGAACAGGACACCCTGACCGCGGTGGTTGAGGCGCGGGCCAAGGCCACGTCGATCCAGGTGGACGCCAGCACCTTGGACAACCCGGAAAAACTCAAGCAGTTCCAGCAGGCCCAGGACCAGTTGAGCGGTGCGTTGAGCCGGCTGATGGTGGTGGTCGAGCGTTATCCGGACCTCAAGGCCAACCAGAACTTCCTGGCCCTGCAATCGCAGCTCGAAGGCACCGAGAACCGCATCGCCGTGGCCCGCCGCGACTTTATCCTGGCGGTGCAGAAGTACAACACCGAGATCCGCACGTTCCCGGGACGCCTGTGGCACAGCGTGATGTACAGCGACTTGCCGATCCGCGAAACCTTCGAGGCGACCAGCCCCAATGCCGAGAAAGCGCCTGAGGTGAAGTTCTGAAAAAACTGTGGGAGCGAGCCTGTGGGAGCAAAGCTTGCTCGCGATGAACGATAACGCGGTCATTAGAAAGACCGAGGTGCCTTCGTCGCGAGCAAGCTCAGCTCCCACACCCGCTCGCTCCCACACAGGAGTTACGATGCGAGTGTTGAAAATTGGCCTGGTGCTGTTGCTCTGGGTGTTTGCAGTCACGGCCCAGGCCGAATTGAAGTTTCCGGCGCTGACCGGGCGGGTGGTGGACACCGCCCAGATGCTTGACCCGTCGGTGCGCGGGCAACTGGAGGCGCAGCTCAAGGCCCATGAACAGGCCACTGGCGAACAAGTGGTAGTGGTCACGCTGGCGGACCTGCAAGGCAGCAGCATCGAAGACTTCGGCTATCAACTGGGACGCCACTGGGGCATCGGGCAGAAGGACAAAAACAACGGCGCGCTGCTGATCGTCGCCCGGGATGACCGTAAACTGCGCATCGAAGTGGGCTACGGTCTGGAGGATCGCCTGACCGACGCCCAGAGTTCGGTGATCATCAACCAGGTGATTACCCCGGCCTTCAAGACGGGCAATTTCAACAAAGGCATCAGTGATGGCGTCGCGGCGATGCTGGTGGTGTTGGGCGGCAGTCCGCTGGATGAACCGGCGCCGGCATACAGTGCGGACGGGCAGCAGGAGCAGGGTGATTTCGTCGAGCGCCATCCGGGGCTGTTCATCTTTCTGGTGATCCTGTTTATTTTGACGATATTGGTGTGCCAGATGCTCGGTATCCTGCCGAGCGGAAGCGGTGGCTCCAGCCGTTCGGGCGGAGGCGGTGGAGGCTTCGGCGGTGGAGGCGGTGGGGGCTTCAGTGGTGGCGGTGGCAGTTTCGGGGGCGGCGGTTCGTCGGGCGGCTGGTGACAATAATAATGAGCAGGCACTTTTGACCATGGCATTACTGACTGAACACGAACAACGCAAGGTCGCCGAAGCCATTGCCCGGGTCGAGCGAGATACCGACGCCGAGCTGGTCACCGTGTTGGCCGCTCGCGCCGACGACTACGCCTACATCCCATTGCTTTGGGCCAGCCTGTTGGCTCTGGTGGTGCCCGGCGTGGTCCATTACCTCACCGGCTGGCTGGCCATGCACAGTCTGTTGCTGGTGCAGTGGGTCAGTTTCATTGTGCTGTGCCTGGTGTTTCGCATCCCCAGGATCACCACGCACCTGATCCCCCGTTCCGTGCGTCACTGGCGGGCCTCCAACCTGGCGCGCCGGCAATTTCTCGAGCAGAACCTGCACCACACCGTGGGCAGCACAGGCATGCTGATCTTTGTTTGCGAGGCCGAGCGCTATGTGGAAATCCTGGTGGACGAAGGTATTTCCAAGCGCCTCGACAACAAGAACTGGGACGCCATCGTCGCGGCGTTCACCCAGCAGGTCCGCCAGGGGCAGACGTTGCAGGGCTTCGTGACGTGTATCGAGGCCTGCGGCGAATTGCTCAAGGAGCACGTGCCGGTGACCCAGGAGCGCAATGAATTGCCGAATCGGTTGGTGGTGCTGGGCTGAAAATTTCCCGCCAGCACAAGCCTGTGGGAGCAAAGCTTGCTCGCGATGAACGATAACGCGGTGAGCCTGCACTATCGCGGCGTATTCATCGCGGGCAAGCCTTGCTCCCACAGAGGCTACTGCTCACTACACGAACTTTTCCGTGCCCTCGCTGCCCATCCCCCCTAAAATACCCGCCATTCCCGATTCGCCCGCCCCGAGGCCGCTTGTTCATGTCCGCCACTGCAACCCCCGCCCGTTCCGCGCCGAATCACCACGCCCAGTTCATCGAGCTGCTGAACGCCAGCCTTGCGCAAAACACTTTCATCAAACTGGTGCTGGCCAAGTATGTCGGGGATGAGGCGGACCTGCAGCGGCTGATCATCAAGCAACTGACGGTCAAGGACCAGCCGTGCCTGTCCTTCGTCTACCGCTACAAGACCCGCGACATCACCAAGAATTTCCCGCTGGCCGAAGGCGTGGACACCATCGCCGCGCTGTTGCCAGCGTCGTTCAAGAACGCGCATTTGCTGGCGGTCACCGACGAGGCGCAGTTGGAATACAGCAAAAAGGGCAAGAGTTCGCTGTTCAAGAGCAAGCCCCAGCAACTACGGGAAGTGCCGTCTGCCGAGCACAATCGCGAGAAAAACCGCTTCCTCGACCTGAGCCGGCCTTTTTTGGCCGACCTGGGCGTGACCAACCACAAGCACGAGCTGATCCCGGCGATGTCGCGCAAGTGGAAGCAGATCAACAAGTTCATCGAGGTCTTCAGCCATGCGCTGACGTCTTCGCCGCTGGCCCTGGACAAACCGGTGCGGGTCTCGGATTTCGGTTCGGGCAAGGGTTACCTGACCTTCGCCATCCATGATTACTTGCGCAACACCTTGCAGGCCGAAGGCGTGGTGACCGGTGTCGAGTTGCGCGAAGACATGGTCAAGCTGTGCAACGAAGCCGCCGCGCGCCTGGAACATCCTGGCCTGAGCTTCCAGCACGGTGACGTGCGCAGCGTGGCGCCAAGCGCGGTGGATGTGATGATCGCCTTGCACGCCTGTGATATCGCCACTGATTACGCGATCCACATGGGCATTCGTTCGGGCGCCTCGATCATCATGTGCTCGCCGTGCTGCCACAAGCAGATCCGCCTGCAGATCCAGAGCCCGGCCTTGCTCAAGCCGATGCTGCAATATGGCCTGCACCTGGGCCAGCAGGCGGAAATGGTTACCGACAGTTTGCGGGCGCTGTTCCTGGAAGCCTGCGGCTACGAGACCAAGGTTTTCGAGTTCATCTCCCTGGAGCACACCAACAAGAACAAGATGATTCTGGCCGTCAAACGCGCCGAACCGGCGGACCCCACCGAGCTGCTGGCCAAGATCCAGGAGCTCAAGGCCTTCTACCACATCTCCGAGCACTGCCTCGAAACGCTGTTGCGGGCGGATGGTTATCTCGCCTGACTCCTGTTTACGCCAACTCCTGTGATAGGGGACTGTGGGAGCAAAGCTTGCTAGCGACGAAGGATGACTCGGTTCTACTGTCGAGTCGTGGTGCCTGCATCGCGAGCAAGCTTTGCTCCCACAAGGTTGAGTTTGGCCTGTGAGACCAGCGTATCGATGCAGCCCGTCAGGTAATCGCCGCTTATCCCTCATCTACCGACGTGCCGGTCTACCTTTAATGCGTTAACCCCTCACGCATTCCCAAAGGAGCCCTTCCCATGGCGGCCAAGAAAATCCTGATGCTGGTCGGCGATTACGTCGAAGATTATGAAGTCATGGTGCCGTTCCAGGCCTTGCAGATGGTCGGCCACACCGTGCATGCCGTGTGCCCGGACAAAACCGCGGGGCAGACGGTGCGCACAGCGATCCATGATTTCGAAGGTGACCAGACCTACAGTGAAAAACCGGGGCACTTGTTCGCCCTCAACCATGACTTCGCCAACGTCCAGGCCACCGACTACGACGCATTGCTGGTGCCGGGTGGACGCGCGCCGGAATACCTGCGCCTGAATGAAACCGTCCTGCAACTGGTGCGTGATTTCGACCTGGCGGGCAAGCCAATCGCCGCCGTATGCCATGGCGCGCAACTGCTGGCGGCGGCGGGCATCCTCGAAGGGCGCGAATGCAGCGCCTACCCCGCGTGTGCCCCGGAAGTACGGCTGGCGGGCGGGACCTATATCGACATTCCCGTGACCCAAGGCCATGTCCAGGGCAACCTGGCGACCGCACCGGCCTGGCCTGCGCATCCAAGCTGGCTGGCGGGGTTCCTGACTTTGCTGGGCACGGCCATCACTTTGTAAACGCTGCATAGCGCACTGGCAGGACAAGCGCAGCGGGTCTTTACTCTCGGGGCATGTCTTCATTGCCAGGAGAAAAATCATGTCCGGATGGTACGAAATCAGCAAAAGCAGCAGCGGCCAGTTTCGGTTTGTGCTCAAGGCGGCCAACGCCGAGACCATTTTGACCAGCGAGCTGTACACCACCCGCAGCGGTGCCGATGGTGGCATTGCTTCGGTGCAGAAAAACAGTCCGTTGGCCGAGCGCTATGAACTCAAGAACACCAAGGACGGCCACCCGTACTTCAACCTCAAGGCGGCCAACCACGAAGTGATTGGCAGCAGTGAGGCGTATTCATCGGACGCCGCCCGGGACAAAGGCATCGCCAGCGTCAAGGCCAACGGACCGACGACCGTGATCAAGGACAAGACCGTGGTAGCGCTCTGACAGGACGGTAATAAGAGGATCTGTGACGAGGGGACCTGTGGGAGCAAGGCTTGCCCGCGATGCAGGCGCTGCGATTGTGCAGGCTAGCCGAGTTATCGCTCATCGCGAGCAAGCTTTGCTCCCACAAGTGAACCCCTTGCCACTCAGGTTTACCCTGCCTTTAAACCTCCACTGGCACCGACAGCTTCGGATCGCCCAGCGGGTGGCTCTTGGCATCGAAGAAGCGCAATTGCACCTCCAGTCCCTGGAACACCTTGGCGTAATGGCGCTTCTGATGCTGGATGAACGCCTGGCTACGGGGATAGATCGAAATCGCCACGGTTTTCGGTGCGGCCAGGCGCAGGGCATGGACAATATGCCGGTCTTGCTCGCCCAGGGCCTGGCCGAACAGACACAAGTTGTCGCCGTGCTGCAGCAACTGCTCATAGCAGAACGACAGGTAGTCGCTGCTGCGGATGGTCTTGAGCTTGTCGCTGCTGGGGCCTTCATTGACGAACAGCGGCACGTCGTCGAGGGTCTTGAGGGTGTTGTTGATGGCGAAACTGCCGAGCAAGGTGCCTTCGGTGGAGGTGAGCTTGCGCGCCGTGCCGTCCTGGTTACGCACCAGGTGCAGGCCGCCGTGCAAGTACAGCAGGCGCGGTTTGTCCGTGGTCGCCTGGCTCAGGTCGAAACTGTGGTCATCGCCCAGGAATAGGTCGCTGATGGTCTCGGGCGCGTGCTGGATCGCCCAGTAGTTGAGCAGGTCGTAGTTGGTGGTGAACACCGTGCGGTAGCGTCCCAGCTCCTGGTTGAGCGTCGCCAGGGTCGAGGGTTGCACCAGGCGCCATGGGATATGCACCGCATGTACGGTGTTGATCAGCGCTTCCTTGATCGCGTAGTAGCGATTGCGCGGGGCGGCAGAGCTGACGGCCAGGGCCTTGTTGATCCGACTGGTGGTTTTCAGCGCACCGAGCACCTGTTCGAAACTGCGGGTTTGCATCGCGTCGAACACGCTCAGCTCCGACGGGCTCAGGGGTTTTTCTTCGACAACGCGGGCATTTTCGAACAGCGAGTCATAGCCGAAATCGTCCCACACCGCGCGGCTGGCTCCATTGCCCACCAGCAGGCCGCTGAAGGCGGTATCGGCGCGCACGGCCTCCCAGTCTTCGAGCCGGGTGTCGTATTCCTGGAAATCGGTCATCGCAAGGGTCATCTCAAAAACGTGGCAAAGGCAGGTCGCGACTTTATCACGACCCAGTCTTGAGCCAGATCAAGATACGTCATGACTACTGGGTCATTCTGTAGGCCCGCCGATCCGGCCTCTATCCTGGAGCATGACCTCATGAGCAGCACTTTTTTCATTCCCGCCGTGAACATCATGGGGCTGGGCTGCCTCGATGAAGCAATGACCGCCATTCGCAACTACGGCTTTCGCAAGGCCCTGATCGTCACCGACGCGGGGCTGGCCAAGGCCGGTGTCGCCAGCAAGGTGGCTGAGCTGCTGGCACTCCAGGATGTCGACTCGGTGGTTTTCGACGGTGCCAAGCCCAACCCAAGCATTGCCAATGTCGAACTCGGGCTGGGGCTGCTGAAGGAGAGCCAGTGTGACTTCGTCGTGTCCCTGGGTGGCGGTTCGCCCCACGACTGTGCCAAGGGCATCGCCCTGTGCGCCACCAATGGCGGGCAGATTCGTGACTATGAAGGCGTCGATCGTTCGAGCAAACCGCAATTGCCGTTGATCGCCATCAACACCACGGCAGGCACCGCCAGCGAGATGACCCGTTTTTGCATTATCACCGACGAGACGCGCCACGTGAAAATGGCGATTGTCGATCGTAACGTGACCCCCTTGATGTCGGTCAATGATCCGGCGCTGATGGTGGCAATGCCCAAGGGCCTGACGGCCGCCACCGGTATGGATGCGCTGACCCACGCGATCGAGGCTTATGTCTCCACCGCCGCCACGCCGATTACCGATGCCTGTGCGCTGAAGGCCATCACCTTGATCAGCAACAACCTGCGCCTGGCTGTGCGCGACGGCAGCGATCTGCCAGCCCGGGAGAACATGGCCTACGCGCAGTTTCTCGCAGGGATGGCGTTCAACAATGCGTCGTTGGGTTTCGTCCACGCCATGGCGCATCAACTGGGTGGTTTCTACGACTTGCCTCACGGTGTGTGCAACGCGGTGCTGTTGCCTCATGTGCAGAGTTTCAACGCCTCGGTATGCGCTGCTCGCCTGACCGACGTGGCCCATGCCATGGGCGTCGATACACACGGAACCAGCCCGGAAGAGGGGGCCCGGGACGCCATTGCGGCGATCCGCAGCCTGGCTCATGACGTGGACATTCCGGCCGGTTTGCGTGACCTGGGCGTACGCCTCAACGACGTACCGGTGCTGGCCGCCAACGCCTTGAAAGACGCCTGCGGCCTGACCAACCCACGGGCGGCGGACCAGCGGCAGATCGAAGAGATTTTCCGCAGCGCGTTTTAAGCGGCCCGGGGCGGCACGCACCTCACACAGAGCATCGCCGCCGCCCCCAGCAGTACGCACAACGCCGCCAGCGGCCAGGCCTGTTGGCTCAACGACAGGCTGGCCATGGCGCCGATCACCGAGGCCATCAGTTGATGCAGAAACCCGCTCAACGCCATGGCATAGGCGCCGGCCACCGGTGAGCCTTCGTTGGCCAGGGACAGGCTGATGGGGTAGGTCAATGACTGGCCAAACACCGCGAAACAATACGGCAGCCAGAAGAGCAACGCGATGCTGTCCAGGGTAAGGCTGCCTGCCAGCATGGTCGCGCTGCCGCCCAGCACCAGCGCGATGCCCCAGCCCATCATTCGTCGTTGGCCGGTACGCAGTACAAAAGCGTTCACCGCCAGCGCCCCGAGCAAGTACGCCGCACTGACCGGCCAGCCCAGCAGGCCGTATTCAATGGGCGACCAGTGGAAGCTCTCCTGCAGGATCAGCGGCGCTGCGGTATTGAACGCGACGATCACGCCGTAACCCAGCCCACCGGCCAATGCCGGCATCAGGAACGCGCGCTGTCGGAGTATTTGCCCGTAGATACCCCACGCCGATTGCCCGTTGCTGGCGTTTACCAGCACCGGGAACCGAGCCCGGGACACCGCTGCCGCCATGGCCAGGCTGACGGCGCCCAAGCCCTGGAAAATCGCTTCCCAACCGAAAGCGGCCTGGATCAGCGAGCCCAGGTACTGGCCGATCCCGAGGGCAATCACAAAGGCGATGGATATCCATGACAGCGCCTTGGCCAACAGGTCGCCGCTGAAACTGTCACGGATCAATACTCGCGCCATCACCGAGATACCGCTGGCGCCGATGCCCTGGATCAACCTGAGCGTCAGGAACGCCTCCACGGTTGTGCCCATTGGAAGGGCCAGGTTACCCAGGCCGTATAACCCCAAGGCCGCCAGCAAGACCGGCTTGCGCCCCAGGCGTTGGCTCAGGCTGCCCCACAGCAACATGGGCAGCGCCATGCCAATCAGATACACCGACAAACCCCAGGAAACCCGGGACGCATCGGCGCCCAGGTCCCGGGCTATATCGGGCAGGGCCGGCAAGTAGATGCTCATGCCCAGTTGTGCCAGGAAGACGGTGGTGCAGGTGACGATCAGGGTTGTACGGTTCTTCATCGAGCGTCCTGTCTCAAGGGCGGATGTCACGCCCGTGGGTCAGCAGCAGTTCGGTGATCTTTTCGCAAAACGAGCGAATCACGTTCGGCTCCATGTCGGCGCGCAGGGTAATGCGAATAGCCGCCTTGCCTTGCGGCACCACGGGGAAAAAGACCGCCGAGGTGAAATACCCCAGTTCGGCCAGTTCGACCGCCAGGCTGTTGGCCAGGGCCGCTTCACCGCAAGGCACCATACGGATTGCCATGGGGTTGCCGCGCTGTTCGGTACGCACGAGGCTGTCGAAGAGGCGAATATTAGCCTGTAAGCGCTCCTGCAAGGTGCTGAATTCCCGGCTGCGGTGCAGGCGGATCGAGGCCATGCCGGCGCCGATGGCTGCTGCGTTCAGGCTCTGGGACCAATTGCTCGGCCCACCGTAACGCTGCACCAGCGCCTTGTGCCGTTCACTGCCAAACATGACCAGCCCGCCACTGGCGCCAAATGACTTGGCCAGGGAAGCCACGATCAGGGTGCGCTCGTCCACGGCAGGGAGGCGCGAACGGACCAGGCCCGCTCCGGACTCCCCGACCGCGGACAATGCGTGGGAGTCATCCAGATAGAGAAACAGACCGTAGCGTTGCTTGAGATACATCAGGCTGTCGAGGTCCGCCAACCCGCCCATGCTGTAGGCGCCGTCAGCCACGTACGCCACGCTGCGCTGGCGTTTGCACATGTCTTCAATGAAATCCATGTCGTTGTGGGGGCAGGTGATGACCTGGGTTTCATCGGCGCAGGCAGCCTTGTTGTGGTTCATCGAGTAATGGGCGTGTTTGTCGAACACCATGACGGGCGAACAATTGTTGGTGAACGCACCGCTGGCCAGCAGTGGCAGGATTCCAGCGCTCGCCGCGCTGCACGACAGGGCACTGAGACAACTGGCGCCAAACAGCTCCGACAATTGGGTTTCGTACTGGTCCAGGATCGCCAGCTTGCAGCGATTCTTTGAATTGGCGACCCGAAGGGTTCCGGTTTCCCACAGTGTGGTCATGGCGCCGTCCAGCAATGCGGGGTGGTAGTCCAGGCCCAGGTAGGAAGTGGTGCAGAAGTGATGGAAGGTGCGACCGTATTGGTCGACCAGCACGTTGGGTGTCTTGACCTCGACATTCAGCCCTGAGACTTTTCCGGCCTCGGTGCTCTGCCAGTTCTGGTCTGCGAGGGAAATGACCTTGCGATAGTTGGTGAAGTGGTGGGGCGCTTGAGCAGTCTGGTTCATGGTGCGATTACATTCCTTGGTGAGTGGTGCTGTCCGTGGGGTGTTTCAATAGCGGTGTGTTTCCAGACTTTACAGATTGTTGTGCAGGGCTTTGAATCGGCTGTTTCCGGCGTGTTTGAGTGTCACTGGAGATTTCTGCGTAGGACTTTGCCTAAGGCCTTGGGCGGGGAATCCATCGGCGACGTCGGAGCTTGGGAACGTCATGGGTTCGCCCCAAGCCCGCTGGGTTATCACTATTTTTCTGAAGGTTGCTTGCTGATGCTTTCTGGCCTCAATCATCTGACCCTTGCCGTCACCGACCTGGATCGCAGTGTGGTTTTTTATGGCGAGCTGTTGCAGCTGCGTCTTGAGGCCAAGTGGAACAGCGGGGCCTATTTGTCGCTGCCGGGATTGTGGTTGTGCCTGTCTTTTGACCCGTTGCGCAGGACCGAGCTGGCGTCGGACTACACCCATTACGCTTTCAGCACCAACGCCGAGGATTTCCCGGTGCTGGTGGCGCGGCTGAACGCGGCCCGGGTGGCGTCGTGGCGGGATAATCGCAGCGAAGGGAATTCGTTCTACTTTCTCGACCCGGATGGGCACAAACTCGAGGTTCACGTGGGAGACCTGGCATCCAGGCTGAAGGCCTGTCGGCATGCTCCTTATGCCGGAATGGAGTTTTTTACGGAGCCGTGACGAGGCGGCTCTCTGGAGTCGTGACATCAGGCGATGAGCCCTGCTTATCTCGCGCAGTTTGCATACTGATCACCTACGCTATCCTCATCGTATGATGGGTGCGCGTCGGGTCCGCACGCTGTACCAGCGTGGTGAACCGGCGATCCCCGGTTCACTCACCGCCGCATTGTCCGGATGACCTCCTGCCCCATGGACACTCGAAGCTCCGCGCCGCTGGCCAGCTACATCGACCTTCTGCTGGACGCCGTGTGTGCCGTCGACGGTCAAGGGCGTTTCGTGTTTGTCAGTGCCGCCTGCGAACGCATTTTTGGCTACACCCCGCAGGAGCTGATCGGCCAACCAATGATTGACTTGGTGCATCCCGCCGACCGCCTGCGAACCCTCGAGGCGGCGCGGGAGATCATGAACGGTGAGCCCAAGCTCAATTTCGAGAACCGCTACCTGCGCAAGGACGGTCGGGTGGTGCATATCCTGTGGTCGGCACGCTGGTCGCCGGCGGATCAACTGCGCATTGCCGTGGCCCGGGACATCACCGAACGCAAGCAGGCCGAGTCCCGCCAGGCGGCGTTGTATGCGATTTCCGAGGCGGCCCATGCCGCGGCCGACTTGCTGGCGTTGTTCAAGCGCATCCACCTGATTATTGGCGAGTGGCTGCCGGCGCTGAATTTCTCGGTGGCACTGTATGACGAGCAATGCGCGCAACTGAATTTTCCCTATCACGTTGACGACCGGGAAGGGCAGCCTGAACTGCCGGGCACCGTCACCGGACGTTTGTGCGCCGAGGTGATTCGCAGCGGACAGCCAATCCTGCTGACGCCCGGTAGCAGCCAGCTGCCGTCGGGGTTCGCCGACCTTGTGGCGCAGCCGGACGCGCCGTGTTGGCTGGGCGTGCCGCTGAACTCGCAAAGCGGCACGATTGGCGCGCTGATCGTCAGGAGTGCGCCGGACACCGAGCGGTATACCGAGCAGGACAAGGAACTGCTCCAATATGTCTGTGCACAGATCACCATCGCCATCGAACGCAAGCAGTTGCATGCCCGGTTGCAGCACATGGCTCAGTACGATCAGCTGACCCAGGTACCCAACCGCGAATTACTCCGTGAACGGTTCAAGTGTGCACTGGCGACCGCCCGCGCTGCGTCCGGGCGCATGGCCTTGTTGTACATCGACCTGGACCGTTTCAAGCAGGTCAATGACACCTATGGCCATGGGGTTGGCGACATGCTGTTACAAGCGGTGGCTAATCGGCTCAAGGGCTGTATACGCGACACCGATACTGTGGCGCGTATTGGCGGAGATGAGTTCGTGGTCTTGCTGCATAGCATCCAGGCCCTGGAGGATGCCCACGGCGTACAAGAAAAAATCCGTCATGCACTGGTCCAGCCACTGCGTCTGGACGGCCACTGCCTGAGCATCGAACCGAGTATCGGTGTGGCCTGTTTCCCTGACCATGGCACGGAAGATGTCGCACTGTTTCGCCATGCCGACGAGGCGATGTATGCCGCCAAACGCCACAATCACAGGGCGTTCGGTATCTAATAGCGCACCACCGTTCGTCGTGGTGCCGCTGGCTTTTTTCAACCTTTCGAGCGTTGTCCTTTTCAGATGTCAGGCGGGCTCCGCTCGCCGGAAACATCGTCCATGATCGAACGAAGAGGCTTGAAGCGGGTCGCAGAAGTAGGAGAACCCTCCTCGCGGCTGTTGACAGCTACTCAGCGGAAAGCGAAATCGGGTGGGTTCTGATTCAGAGGCGGGTACCCCGCCAGAACTTTTATCAGAGGAGGGCGCGACCATGAGCCGTATGGCCAGCTTTTTTCGCACCACCAGCGTCATTGTGCTGATGGGCCTGGGGGCCAACAGTGCCTGGGCCCAATCGCCTGCCGAATTCATCAACGATGCTTCAGCCAAAGGCATGGCCGACATCGAGGCCAGTCGCATGGCCCACGGGAAAGCCGAATCCAGAGAGGTCAAGGATTACACCATCATGGTGATCAATGACCGTACCACCGCTAATCAACACCTGGCGAAGATCGCCAAGAAACTCGACTTGCCTGTCGCTCCCCGGGAGGAAGTGGCTGACAAGGCCAAGGCCTTGATGCCGCAGGTCCAGGAAGGCGAGTCCTTCGAGGCTGCTTATGCCGCCAGCCAGGTCAAGGCCACTGAAGAGGCCATCGCGCAGATCCAGCAGCAGGCCCAGACCACCGAAGTGCCGGAAATCAAGGCCTTCGCCGATGAGACCCTGCCTAAGTTGCAGACCCATCTCGAAATGGCCAGGGCGTTGCAAGCCAGCCGCTGATCCGCTGGTTTTTGTATCCAGGACCGGGACGTTCGCGTCCCGGTTGATTTTTGCCTGTCGAAGGAGAACCTTTCAGCGCATCTGCGTCAGCACTGGTTCAGGTCCACTTTGTTCTTTTCTTCCAGGCCTTCAAGGTTCTTGGCTTCGCCCTGGCCCATGGCTTGGTAGTGCTTTCTCAGCGCCTCCAGTTGCTTGAGGTCCAGCGACTCGAGCCCGAGCATTGCATTCTGCGCCTCCTTGGTTGCTCGCAATAACTCATCGACCTTGAGGTGCAGGATGTCGGTATCGCGGTTCTGCGTGTTTTGGATCAGGAACACCATCAGGAAGGTAATGATCGTGGTTGACGTGTTGATGATCAGTTGCCACGTGTCATTGAACTGGAAAAGAGGTCCGCTAAGGGCCCAGAGCACCAACAACACGATGGCCCCCAGAAATGTCTTTGGGCTTCCCGCCCAGAGAGCCAGTTTTTGAGCGATTTTTGCGAAGGTCATTGCTGTGTTCCTTATGGATGCACCTGTCTGGTGTGACAGCAATGAAACGATGAAAATTCTACTTACATTTCAGTCGCCAACATCCGTCGACGTTCATCGGCCGGCACGATGACAGTCGCAACGATTGCCACTCTCGCAGGTCACTGCTGAAAGCCCTCGGTATCGGAGTACATCATGAATCTCGCCCGTACTTTTTGCCTCGCCTGCGCTTTGTTCGCCCTGCAAGGCTGTTTCGACAACTCGGATAACGAGACCAAGGACAACACTGATGGCACCAAGTCTTCGGTGCAGATGCAAGAGTCTGGAAAGGAGAGCAAATAACGTATAGCTGAAACCTGTGGGAGCTCGCTCCCACAGGTTGTGGCGGTTTTCTCACCGGCCTTGCTGCAACACCTTCAGCGCTGCCGAAGCGAGGAAGCCGGATCGGCTCTTCTCTTCAGGATGGTGCAACACATATTCATCAATACGATTGAGCAGGTAGCCGGGCAGCGTGATGTTGAGTTTCTGCGCCTTGCCCAGGTACTTGGTCACATCGATGTCCACCAGCGCCCAGGTGCAGCCGGCAAATTTCGGATTGGCTGCGTGCAAGGTAACGGTGTTGGCCGGTGGAATCGGCGAACCATCTTCAGCCAAAATCTCGAAGTGTCCCTCAATGGCCTCACGGGCCATCGCCATGGCCTCGTCCAGGTCGTCGCCTGCAGAAAAACAACCGGGAATATCCGGCACTTCAACACCCCAGGCGTGCTTGTCATCGCCCATGGAAATCGCAATCGGGTAAAGCATATTCATCGTCCTCCGGGAACGTCGCGCAACGAGCCGGCTGAAGCAGCGCCTGTTGCAAAATACTGATGGCCGTCTTCTTGAGCAGATCTTTCTTCGGATGAGGAACCGTGACCAATCCCGGTTTGGTCGGGTGCTTGAAGTGATGGTGACTGCCCCGAACCCGCACCAGATACCACCCGTCTGCAACGATCTGGCTTATCAAAAATCGGCTATTCACAACACCTCCGTGTGGTGTGCTTGGTGGGTACTATACCTACTGAAAATTAATGATCAACACTATACCTACCAGGGACGCCACTGGTGGGTTCGCGCAGGCATTGCAACGAAGTCTAGAAGCGGTGTTGTACAAGGGCGGCAGAGGGGCAGGGTGGGTTTATTTCGGGATGTGAGACAGGGCGAAAAATGCGGGTGGGGCGAGGGAGCTTGCTCCCGGTGGGGGGCGAAGCAGCCCTGGATTTACAGCTCAAACACCAGGAGCCACTCCGCGAAGCTGCGGTCGCTATGACTGCTGCACAAACGTCAGCCGTACAGCAAAACCAATCAGAAGACTCCCGAACAACCACTGCTGTACACGCTGGGCCGAAGGCGATCGCTGAAGCCAGCGTCCAAGTGCGACACCCACCAAGGCGTAAGTGCTATCGAAGAGCAGGCCGACGCCGACCAGCACCACGCCCAGGGTCGCGAATTGCCCCAGCACCGGCCCGCCCTGTGGATCGATGAATTGCGGTAACAACACTGAACAAAACAGCAAGGCCTTGGGGTTGAGCAGATTGGTCAGCAGCCCACGCCGAATCGCCTGGTACCAGCGCCGCTTTCCGGCCTCGACAGTGGTGTTTTCAAAACTCGGCAACAACGTGCTCCGCAAGCATTGAAAACCGATCCATAACAGGTAGGCGGCCCCGGCCAGACGCACCATATCAAAGGTCCATGGCGCGGTCTTGAACAAGGCCGAGAGCCCCAACGCTGCCAATGCAACATGACACCCACGAGCAATTCCCAGGCCCACCGCCGTCGCCAGCGCCGCGCCTCTGCCCTGACGGGCACCGGTTTGCAGCAGCAGGATCATGTCCGGCCCGGGCAACACGTAGACCACCATCAAGGCCATCAGGAACAACCAGAGCTCTGCCATGCCACACCCCCTTCATCGACGATTCGCGAGTGCCCAGTCTATGGCGTAGGGGCAGGGCAGGTGGTTGCGAAGTCAGCTTCTAAAGCTTCATTAATTGGCATAATCTGCCAGCTATTCGCACCATTCCATCGGAAACTGCCAATTCATGAAGCTGGATGCCTTCGATCGCAAAATCCTCGCCGCGCTGCAACGCGACGGCCGCCTGAGCAACGTGCAACTGGCCGAAGAAATCGGCCTGTCCCCGTCACCCTGCCTGCGCCGGGTGCGGATGCTCGAAGAGGCCGGTGTCATTCGCGGTTACCAAGCCATCCTCGACCGTGATGAAGTGGGGCTCGGACTGACGATCTTTGTCGGCGTGAAGGTTGAACGGCACAACGACGAACAAGCCGAAGCGTTTCGCCAGGCGGTTACGGCATTGCCGGAGGTGATCTCGGCTTTTCTGGTGTCGGGTGAATCGGATTTTCTGTTGCAAGTGGTGGTGCCGGATTTGCGGGCCTACGACCGTTTTCTCACCGGGCGGCTGCTGAAACTGCCGGGGGTGAGCGATATCCGCAGCAACTTTGCGATCCATACGGTGAAGACGCCGGGGGCGTTGCCGTTGGGGCATTTGCCGGGCACTGAGCAATGAACGACACAAGTGGGCGGCCAAGATCCCAAAAGCCCCGCTGTGAAAAACACCGGGGCTTTTTGTCTTGTCGTTAGGTGGGAGTCTCGTGGCTCCCATTCTCAAACGTACGGTCTATCTATTGTTTCTCGGCTTTTTTTCTAACTTCAACTTTTTGTCTAGGCGTAATGACTTTCACAACGTCATCAATCACCGCCTTGCTCATTTCCAACAAAAAATGCGCAGCCCAGGCGTAGCGGTCGGTGCTCTTTTCAAACGCCGCGTCTTCGGCCAACCGGTGAGCGAGATGCAAAAGGTCCGACGCCCGTTCCAATGCCTCTTGGATGGGGACGCCGCCGTTGACACGGAACAGCGCTCGATCAGCGGAATAGTTGAAGGGGGTGTAGCCGATGGTTTTTAGCTCAGTGTTTTCGTTCATGGCCTGCCTCTGAGGATCGGAAGGTCGTTGGCCCGAAGCTGAAGCTTGGTTCGGTAAGAGCGGAAATAGGATGGAATTGCGTTTCGCATAGTTTCACTCCTTGACTTGAGAAACCGCCGCCATCCTTTCCTAGATTCGGGTGGCGGCCGTACGTGGGCTAGGAACCGGGAATCAAGGCACCCGGCACACCCGAGGGTGTCCCACGCACAGCCGCCATAGAACATCATCGCAAACACAAAAAGCGCCTGCAATTTTATGGGCGTTGTGCGCCTTGAATTCAACGGGTTCCTAGGCCCGGTCGCTGAATTTGCAGCGACGTTTGGGAGAGTAGCCACCGAAGGACAAGGGCAACAAGGCGAAAACTCGCCGAAAAGCGAAGTAAGCGCACCCCCTACGTAATTCTCGGATTTTGCCTACAAATCTCCTTTGGGGCCATGCGATACGTGGCGAGGACTCATTTGTTCTCAGGACTATCTCCGAGGTTGGCTCTACTTAAAAAACAAGGGCCAACAATCCGATCAACTGACCGAAAAACAGTTGATTCTCTGTCGCACGCAACTCTCTGATCTTGCCTACAGACGAAGCGGGAGTTACCCGCTATCCACAGCAGGGTAGATAGGAAATAGTGCCCCGCAGAACGGACTGCACGATTAGTGATAAGCGATTGACGTCCGACATATTTTGCCGGCTTCGCGAAAGGTGGGGCTGGAGGGCTGGTTAAAACCGAAAGGATGACCATGTCCGCATCTTGACTTTATTAATCGGTGCTACTCACACGTCGGCGTCGTCAGCGCAGGTGATAAATCTTTTTTTTGGTATCACGGTGTAATACCATGAACAATAAGCAGCACAGCACGCTCAGAGCCATATTTTCCAGGCCGACGCCTTCAACGCTGGAGTGGGCTCGTATTGAGTCGCTGCTTGGCGCAGCGGGTGCCAAGACCATTGAAGGCAGTGGATCGCGTGTACGTTTTGAATTGAATGGCGTGGTCGCAACGTTCCACCGGCCCCACCCAGACAAAGAAGCAAAGCCCTACCAAATACGTGATGCTCGGGCTTTCCTTGAACAAGCAGGAGTTACCCCGTGAACGTTATGAATTATCAGGGCTACGCCGCCCGGATCGACTACAGTGATGAAGACGGTCTGTTTGTGGGCCATATCGCTGGTATTAAGGATGTCGTCGGGTTTCACGGCGAATCTGTCAGCGAGCTTCGAGCCGCGTTTGAAGAGGCGGTGACTGATTATCTGGAAACCTGTGCCAAGCTGGGGCGAGCACCGCAGAAGCCCTATTCTGGCAATCTCAGCTTACGCCTAGCCCCCGCGCTCCATGCAACAGTCGCCGTGAAAGCTCAGCTCGCCCACAAGAGCATCAACCAGTGGGTGGCCGATGTTCTTGATCGTGAAGTGCACGCTTGAAGACAGGCTGCGACAGGAAGTCAGATTTCATTTGCCTCCGTTAAACATCGTTTGCCGACAGTCCACGGCCCATAACTGGGGCTGAGCAATGAACGACACAAGTAGGCGGCCAAGATACAAAAAGCCCCGCTACGAAAACGCCGGGGCTTTCGGCATAGCCCAATCCGGTTGGGTAGGCACGCTTACCGCCCTAAATCCTCGGCGCGACCGTCAGGGGCGCAACCTCCACAAACACCAGACCAAAAAAAACCGGCCACCAAGGGCCGGTTTTTTTATCCCTCGCCAACACACAGCGCGGGACCAGAATTCGATTGGAGCGGGTGAAGGGAATCGAACCCTCGTTATCAGCTTGGGAAGCTGGAGTAATGCCATTATACGACACCCGCTCAGAGCGGCTGACTTTGTACCAGATGTGGGCACGGATTTGAAGTTTTTCTTCACATGGCGTGCGGTCAGTCGTCTATGCGAGCCTCAAACCAGAGCGGTCGTTGGCGGGCAAGCCCCGTTGCTGAAGGCGCAGGATGGGGCTTGCTCGCCAGGACTCGGTTTCAGATGGCCAGTGCATGGTAGCTCTGCACATTGCTATAGCGCGGACGGCTTTCGTGGTGTTCCGGTGTGAGGAAACCCATCAAGGCGTTGCGGCTGTCGCGGCAGGCGGCTTTGTGTTCCATGTCCAGGAAGTGCCCGGTGGCTTGCAGCGTGCTGAAGGTGCTGTGCTCGACATGGTTGGCGAAGAGCCTGGCGTCGTCGGCCGAGGTGTATTCGTCCCATTCGCCGTTCAGGAACAGCACCGGTACGTTGATTTTCTTGGCCGCATTGATGTAGCACTGCTGGTCGCTGTTGAGCACGTCGGTGATGTGGAAGCGCATCTGCCCGTACTCATGTTCGGCCAGACTGCTGACATGGCGATAGTTGAAGCGCTTGAACAGTGGCGGCAAATGCTTGCCGATGGTGCTGTTGACCAAGTGCCCGACACGGTCGCCGTCCAGGCTGCCCAGGTAATCCACACCGCGTTCAAGGTAGTCGCGCATCGGCGCATTGAGCACTGGCGAGAACGAGCTGATCACCGCTTTTTCGATGCGTCGTGGCCGGTGGGCCAAGGCGCTCAGCGTGGCGGCGCCACCCCAGGAAAACGACAGCACGTGCTCGGCGGCGAAGTGGTCGATCAGTTCCAGGAGGATCTGCCCTTCGACCTCCTTCGTCAGCATTTTCTCGTGCCGATTGTGGGCCTTGGACTTGCCCGCGTAGGGCTGGTCGTACAGCACGACATTGAATTGCGGGTAGAGGTTTTTGGCGGTCTGTGCAAACGACGCGGTGGTGGCCATTGAGCCGTTGACCAGAATGATGGTCTTTTGTGCGGCGTCTGCGCGATAGAACTCCGTGTAAACCCGATACTGACCCTGTATATCCAGCACAGCGATTTCTGGCCTCATGTCATAAGACTCCTGGCAAGCGGGTATGCGCGCAATGAGATTGCACGGGCAATGTGACAGGTAGGCATACGCCTGGAAGATAAGGCCCATGTCGATCCAGAAAAATGGTCGACGGGTGTTGTTATAGGCGGGCAGTTCGCCGGCGGCACAAGGCGGAACCTGAGGGTTCCAGCCGGCAAAAAGTTTCTTGGAAGTATGTTGTGACTCATCGGTCACATTTCGGCCGACGGTTTGATTCAAGCAGGGGGACGAGCGTTGCGCAAGTACCTCTTGGAAAATTGTTCGACACTTCTGCCCAGCGGTAGCGGGTTCAGATGAGATGGACTTCTTCGGAGCTCAGGGCGCGGTATTGGCCCGGTTCGAGATCGGCGTCCAACGTCAGCGGGCCCATGCGCTCGCGATGCAGGCGCAGCACCTTGTTGTTGAAGTGGCCGAACATGCGCTTGACCTGATGGTAGCGCCCTTCAACGATGCTCAGGCGCGCCGATCTTTCCCCCAGCAGCGTCAGTTCTGCCGGTTGGGTGGTGAGGTCTTCGAAGGCAAAGTACAGGCCCCGGGCGAAGGTGTCGGCATATTCGGCGGTAATGATTTGCTCGGTTTCGACGTAGTAGACCTTGGGCAGTTTGGTCTGCGGTTGGGTCAGGCGCCGTGACCAGGTGCCGTCATTGGTGATCAGCATCAGCCCGGTGGTGTTGAAATCCAGGCGCCCGGCGATGTGCAGGTCATCCTTGTCCGCTTCGTCCAGCCAGTCGAGGACAGTGGAGTGTTGCGGATCGCGGGTCGCACTGACGCAGCCGGGTGGCTTGTGCAGCATGAAGTAGCGCGCGGGGCGGCCTGCTTGCAGCACTTCATCGTCGATTTCAACGCGACTGAATTCACGTACGGAAGCATGGGGATCGCTGACGACTTGGCCATCGATCCGCACCCGGCGCTCCACCAGCAACAGGCGTACTTGTTGGCGATTGAATCGCGGCAGATTACTGAGGAAACGGTCGACGCGCATGGGCAGTTCAGGCAGGGCAGCGGAGGGCGGGTATCTTACGCGATTGGTCGAGGCTTGGCGCGCAACTGGGCTTCGACCTGCGCGCAACGCGGGCACAGGCAGGCGCGATCACGCAGCTCGGCTGGCAATGCCTCGAGCACGGCCGGGTCGATGCTCACGCCGAAACACCAGCAGGCCCGGTCGACGGTTCGTGGGTCGGCCAGGGTGCAGTCATTGGCGCCACCGCAGGCCGGGCAAAGGTCGGGTTTATTCATAACTGGAGTGAGGCATTTCCACGCAGGTTCGGTTGCACCCGGTTTGCCGGGCGCGTTGCAGTGCATGATCGGTCCGCGACAGCAGGCTGTGCAAGGTGTCTTTGTCCTGCAAGGTGGTGAGGCCGAGACTGACGGTGACCAGCAGTTGTTTTCCACTGCAGAAATAGCGCTGCTTTTCGATGTACTGACGAATTTTCTCAGCGATTTTCAGACCGGTCTGTCCATCGGTGTCCTTGAGCAGAACGACAAAGGCTTCAGTGCTCCAACGACATACGATGTCCGAATGCCGCAGGCTTTGCGTCAGGTCGCGAGCGAATCCGGTCAGTAGTTGATCGGTGGCGATATGACCATGGAGGGTATCCAACCGTTTGAAATCGTCCAGTTCCAGCAGCAGCGCAGTCAAGGGTTTTGGCTCGCGCTGGGCTTCATGCAGGGCTTGCACGGCCAGCAGGTCGAAGCCACGGCGGTTTGGCAGTTCGGTCAGGCTGTCGAGAGTCGCTTGGGCATCAATGCGCTGTTGGTAGCTGTTGATCAGCCGATAAACGATTGTCAGGACAACCAGCATCACGAGGGCGCCGATCAGCAGGTTCAAGTACAGCGTCTTGAGCATGTGGTCGCGTACTGAGGCATGGGCTGCGTAATAGCCCAGTAATGCAATGATCAGGAATCCTGTACCGAGCAGCGCCGCCACGGCCAGGAGCGGCTTGTGCTGGGAATACAACGGCGAACGGAGCGACATGGCGTTTCCCTTGGCGCAGACCCAATGAAATCAGTTTAGTGGCCCTGTGGGAAAAGGTGCTCGGATTTGCAGGTTTGCAAGATTGTGGCGAGGGGATTTATCCCCGCTGGGTCGCGAAGCGGCCCCAATGCACTCTGTCTGATACACCGCGCTGACAGGTTTTGGGGCTGCTGCGCAGCCCAGCGGGGATAAATCCCCTCGCCACAGAGTACTGTTTACTCAAGGGTAATTTAGATAAGCCCGCCATCCCCCCAAATGACTGATGTCCTGCGCGCCCTCCAAACCATATGCCTCGCAGATGAATCCGCTTTCCCAGCGGCCATCGGCCAGTTGCACCTTGCCCAGTCCCAACGGTGCGGGGATGCCAGTCAGGAATGAGCCCAGTTCACTGCTCGGCAGTTCCCAGACCTCGACCTCGATCGCCACGCCGCCTTCGTCGACCCGAAGCATGCCGGGACGCAAGGGTGGGCCGCCGGCCAAGGCATAAAGGCGGTAGTCCGCCGAGCTTTGGGTGACCTCGATCAGCCGGGCACCGCGTTGCTTGAGCTGCCAGTTCAGCGCCAACCCGTCCAGGTGTGCGCCACACACCACCAGCCGCGCGCGGTCGTGGCGAGCCGGGGCATCGGGAACTGGCAAGGCCTTGTCCCGTTGACGCTGCAAGGCATCGGCCACGCTCAAGAGGTATTGATCGGTAAAGGCCCGACCGAACAGCGTCACTCCCCAAGGCAAGCCGTTGGCCATGAACGCACAGGGAACGGCGACGGCGGCGTAGTCCAGCAGATTCATGAAATTGGTGTAGTAACCCAGCTCCGAGTTGCGTAGCACAGGTTCGGCGGCCAGTTCGGCGAGGGTCACCGGACGGCCGATGGTGGGTGTGAGCACGCAATCGAGCGCGTCCATGGCGCGGTCGCATTGAGCTTTGAGCGCTTGCAAACGGTACCGGGCGCGGAAGGTCTGTACGCCATCTACCGTCGGCGCTTTCGCCAGGACGGCGCGGATGACCGGCAGTACGGCTTGCGGCTCGCGCTCTATCAATGGGCCGGCAACGCTGTAGCGTTCGGCTACCCAAGGTCCTTCATAAAGCAACCGCGCCGCTTCCAGGAATGGCGACAAGTCCAGTTCCACGGCTTCGCCGCCCAGGCGTTCAAGTCGTTCGATGGTTTCCATAAACAGTTGCGGACCTTCAGGGCAGCCGAAAAATGCCAGGTCCTGCTGGCGCGGCACGCCGAAGCGAAAGCGCCGGGGCGCGCCGAACGCAGAGCCATCGTTCCACTGCGGGTTGTGGCGGCTGTAGTCGTCACGAGGGTCTGGACGGGCCGTCAGCGCCAGTAACTGGCTGGCTTCTTTCGCCGTGGCCGTGAAGGTCGTGACGCAGTCCAGTGTGCGACAGGCCGGGACCACGCCCGCCGTAGAGATCAACCCCAGGGTGGCCTTCAACCCCACCAGGTTATTCAGTGCTGCTGGCACTCGACCGGAGCCGGCGGTATCGGTGCCCAAGGCAAAGCTCGCCACGCCCAGGGCCACGGCCAGCGACGAGCCGGCGCTCGAACCGCCTGCCGGGTAGTCGGGCAACACGCTGTTGCGGCATGCGCCGTAGGGCGAGCGAGTGCCATTGAGCCCGGTGGCGAATTGGTCGAGGTTGGTCTTGCCCAGGGGGATCGCGCCCAGTGCCAGCAATTGCTCGACGACGGTGGCCGAACGGTCCGGCACGTAGGCAAACGCCGGGCAGGCGGCCGTGGTCGCAATGCCGGCCAGGTCGATGTTGTCCTTGATGGCAAAAGGAACACCGTACAGGGGCAGGCTTTCCAGGTCGCGGCTTTCCAACGCGGCCAGGTAGGGTTCCAGTTCTTCGACCGTGAGCAGGTGGATAAACAGGTGATAGTCCGGATTCAACGCCGCGGCTTTTTCCCGCAGGCCCAATAGCAATGTGCGTGGCGTCAGTTCGCCGCTGCGGTAGGTATTGCGCAGGTCGTCCAAGCGAAGAGAGAGGTTCATGGTGTTAATCCTTTGATTGAGTTCAGTCACGGTCCAGTACCACGACGCGCTGTCCGGCGCGCACCGCCGAACCGGGCTGCACGCGCACTTCGCGCACCACGCCGGCCGAGGGCGCAAGCAACGGGATTTCCATCTTCATCGACTCCAGAATCACCAGCACATCACCGGCGGCGACCCGCGCGCCAACATCCACCTGAACCTGCCAGAGGTTGCCGGCGATGTGGCTGTCGACGCTCAGTTGATTCTCGCTCAGCAGCGAATCTTCGCTTGGCGCGATGGCCGCTTCTTCACTGTCGAAGTGCGCCTGGCCACTGGCGATCCAGCGCTCGCGCTCGGCATCGAAGGCGCGTTGTTGCTGCTGTCGGAACGCGGCGATGCTGTCCGCCTCCTGCATCAGGAAACGCTGATAGTCAGCAAGGTTCAGCTGGCTGTGTTCGATGTTCAGGTCGAAACGGCCCAGGGGGAAATCCCGGCGAATGCGCAGCAGTTCATCGGCGCTGACCGGGTAGAAGCGGATCTGGTCGAAAAACCGCAGCAGCCAGGGCTTGCCGTCGAATGCGGCGACATCCCGATAACGATTCCACATCTGCAACGTGCGGCCGACGAACTGATAGCCGCCGGGACCTTCCATGCCGTACACGCACATATAAGCACCGCCGATGCCCACCGAGTTTTCCGCGGTCCAGGTCCGGGCCGGGTTGTATTTGGTGGTCACCAGCCGATGACGTGGGTCCAGCGGCGTGGCGACCGGTGCGCCGAGGTAGACGTCCCCCAGGCCCATCACCAGGTAGCTGGCGTCAAACACCGTGCGTTGCACTTCGTCGAGGTTGGGCAGGTCGTTGATGCGTCGGATGAACTCTAGGTTGCTCGGGCACCAGGGCGCGTCCTTGCGCACCGTGGTCATGTATTTTTCGATGGCCAGTTGGCAGGCCGGATCATCCCAGGACAATGGCAGGTGGACGATGCGCGAGGGTACTTGCAGGTCCTGTGCGGCGCACACCGCGTCCCATTCACCGACAATGATGCTCAACAGATCGGCCAGGGGCATTCGCTCGGGTTGGTAGTGCACTTGCAATGAGCGAATGCCCGGCGTGAGGTCGATCACGCCAGGCAGTTGCTTGTGTTCCAAAGCCTGCATCAAGGCGTGGCCGCGAAAGCGCAGTGCCAGGTCCAGTTCGGGGGCGCCGATTTCCAGCAGCAGATGGGTGTCGCCGGCTAATCTCGCCACGAGGCGGGTATCGTCCTGGGCGATATCCAACACCACAGGCGACCCCAACCCCTGTGGGAGCGAGCCTGCTCGCGATGGGGCCATATCAGACACCGCATCAACTTCATCGCGAGCAGGCTCGCTCCCACATTGATCCCATTCCAAGGCCAGTGAGCGGGCAGTTTTCAGGTCCACAGGTACAAATCGCACCTTGTCCCCAGCCTTGAGTTGCCCCAATTGCCAGAGGTCTGCCTCGATCACCGTCACCGGGCAGACGAATCCCCCCAGGCTCGGGCCGTCGGGGCCGAGGATGACAGGCATGTCGCCGGTGAAGTCCACGGCCCCGATGGCGTAGGGGTTGTCATGGATGTTGGAAGGATGCAGCCCGGCCTCGCCACCGTCGACGCGTACCCATTCGGGTTTCGGCCCGATCAGGCGGACACCGGTGCGGCTGGAGTTGAAGTGCACTTCCCAGGCCGTGTCGAAGAATGTCTGGATGTAGCGCTCGGTGAAGTATTCGGGCGCGCCGTGCGGGCCGTAGATCACGCGGACCTGGCGTACGCTCGGCAAGTCCAGAAGCGGCGCGCTCGTTGGCGGCAAGGTCGAGTGCTCATCCAGCTGCGCCAGGTGCAGCACGTCACCGGTGCACAGCGCTCGTCCGCCGTGGCCGCCAAACTGGCCGAGGGTGAAGGTGCTTTTACTGCCCAGGTAATCCGGCACTTGCACGCCGCCTTGCAG
Organism: Pseudomonas sp. St290; assembly: GCF_018325805.1. Lineage (NCBI taxonomy): Bacteria > Pseudomonadati > Pseudomonadota > Gammaproteobacteria > Pseudomonadales > Pseudomonadaceae > Pseudomonas > Pseudomonas sp. St290. The sequence continues at coordinate 1,592,906 of NZ_AP014703.1, forward strand.
GCACAGGTAGCTGCGCGCGCCGGCGCCAGAGATATTGCCGATCGCGAGGGTAGCACCGGCGTCAATCGACAACGGGGTGTTCATCGGCACGGCTTCACCATTGAGCGTGAGGGCAATCGCCGCACCGGTCACTGCCACCCGGGCAGCGCAGTTGAAACGCAGCAGCGGCCCGTTCATGGTGATTTCCAATGCCGCTGCCCCGTCTTCGTTGCCCAGCAGGCGATTGCCCAGGCGCAGCGAACGGCTGTCCATCGGCCCTGACGGCGGCACCCCCACCGCCCAATAACCGAGCCGGCCAGGATAGTCCTGGACGCTGGTCTGGGTGCCGGGGCTGAGGACTTCAACGGTATTGGCGCGATAGACCAACGCTTCCAGGCAACGCGTCCACGGCTGGCCGCTGGCGAACGGCGCGTCGAGGAGAATCTGTTGCAGGTATTGGCGGTTGGTTTCGACGCCGTACAACAGGCTTTCGTCCAGCGCTTGATGCAAGCCCAGGCGCGCCTGCTCGCGGGTCGGCGCCCAGCGAATGACTTTGGCGATCATCGGGTCGAAATAGGGCGGGATCTGGCAACCGGCCTCGACCCACGTGTCGATTCGCAGTTGTGTACCGTCGGCCTGGGGGAAATTCACGGCAGTCAGCAGCCCTGGACTCGGCTGGAAATCCCGGCCCGGATCTTCGGCGTACAAGCGCGCCTGGATCGCGTGGCCCTCGGCTTTCAGACCCTGGCTCAATTCGCTCAGTGGCGGCAGATCACCGGCGGCCAGTTGCACCATCCAACGCACCAGGTCCACGCCCCACACCTGCTCGGTGACGCCGTGCTCCACTTGCAGGCGGGTGTTCACTTCCAGGAAATAGAAGCGTCCCGCGTCGCTGTCGAAGACGAACTCCACAGTGCCGGCGCTGCGGTAGTTCACGGCCTTGGCCAGTTGGATCGCCGCTGCGCAGAGCTCGTCAGCCATGCCCTCGGGCAGATTCGGCGCAGGCGTTTCTTCGAGGACTTTCTGGTTGCGCCGTTGCACCGAGCAGTCGCGCACGCCCAGGGCGATCACCTGGCCCTGGCCGTCGCCGAACACCTGCACCTCAAGATGCCGCGCGCGCTCGATGTACTTCTCGATGAACACCCCGGCATCGCTGAAGTTGTTCTGGCCCAGGCGCTTCACTGTTTCGAAGGATTCGCTCAGCTCGGCGGCACTGCGACACACGCGCATGCCGATGCCGCCGCCGCCGGCAGTGCTTTTGAGCATCACCGGATAACCGACCTGCGTCCCCGCCAGCAGCGCGGCGTCGAGGCTGTCGAGCAGTTCGGTGCCTTCGAGCAGTGGTACGCCGTGTCGGCGCGCCAGGTCGCGGGCGGTGTGCTTGAGGCCGAACACCCGCAGTTGCTCTGGCGTCGGACCGATGAAGGCGATTCCGGCAGCCTCGCAGGCTTCGGCGAAGGCGGCGTTTTCCGAGAGGAAACCGTAGCCGGGGTGAATCGCCGTCGCGCCGCTGCTTTTGGCGATCGCCAGGAGCTTGTCCACCGCCAGGTAAGTAGCGGCCGCCGCGCCGTCGCCCAGGCAGTGGGCTTCATCGGCCTGGAGGATATGCAAGCTGGCGGCGTCGGCCTGGGAATACACCGCGACGCCTTCGACTTTCAGTTCGCGCAAGGTCCGCAGAATGCGGCAGGCGATGGCGCCACGGTTGGCGATGAGGATTTTTTCGAACATGGCATTACCCCTTCAGGCATGAGCGCTGCCTGAACTGGGATGCGGGCCGTCCCGCAGTTTTCGATGGCCGCCGGGGTCGTCCCTGGCGGCAAACTTCCAAACACCACTGCACCCCTTGTGGGAGCGAGCCTGCTCGCGATAGCGGTGGTACATCCAACATCAATGTGACTGACAGATCGCTATCGCGAGCAGGCTCGCTCCCACAGGGGATTGGTGGTGTTCATAAAATCTGTGTTTATTTAATGCACTGCCCCGACCGGCTCTGGCACAACACAAACAGCCAGCGCCGCAGGCGGCTGAATTTCAGTTCCATATCAAGAGCTCCGCTGGCGTGGGGTTGTAGGCGTTGCACGGGTTGTTCAGTTGTGGGCAGTTGGAGATCAGGACGATCACATCCATCTCGGCCCGCAGGTCGACGTATTTGCCCGGTGCCGAGATGCCGTCTTCGAAGGTCAGGCCGCCGTCGGCGGTGACCGGCACGTTCATGAAAAAATTGATGTTCGGCCCGATGTCGCCCTTGCCCAGGCGCCCGTCGTGGGCACAGGCCCGCAGGTAGTTGTCGCGGCAGCTGTGCATGTAGCGTTTTTCCAGGGCGTAGCGCACGGTGTTGCTTTCCTGGGCGCAGGCACCGCCGAGGGTGTCGTGGCGTCCGCAAGTGTCTTCGACGATGGTCAGCATCGGCTGGCCGAGGTTGGAGTACAGGACGCTGCCGGTGCTCAGGTAAACGCTGTTTTGTCGGCGCAGGGTGCGCTGTACGTCATAGCGCTCCTTGGGGTTGGCCAGGCTGTAGAACAGCGTATCGACCGCCTGGTTGCCTTCCAGGTCGAGGATGCGCAGGGTCTGGCCCTTCTTGACTTCCGTCAGCCAGGGCTCCCCGGCGGGAATGGTGGCGCGGTAGATAGCGCTTTCAGGCTGCTTTTGTACGGTGGCGATGGCGGGTGACATGGCAGCGATCCTCAGGCGAACAGGCGGTCGGTGTTGATGAAGCCGCGCTGGTTTTCCGGGCGCGACTGGCGGCAGTGCTCGGCGACGCTGGGGTCAGCGTTCATCCAGCTGAGCTTGAGCGGTTGCGGGGCGTATTGTGGATTCGGGTCCATCGGATGTTGCAGCGCGGTCAGCACCACCAGGGTGTCCATCGGTGCATAGAGCTCGATGTAGTCGCCGGCCTGGGAGTTGCCTTCAACGAAATGAAAGCCTCCGGCCTCATCGACATCGACCCGGCTGAACAGATTGAGGGTCATCAGCAGGTCGGACAGGCCCAGCCCCCATTTGCCCAATTCCACCAGCAGGTTGTCGGTGCCGTTGCGAAAGAAGCCGTTGCGCAGTTCCTGGTAGCGGCCCTGGCCGTATTTTTCAGCGACTTCCTCGGCGCAGAGCACACCGCCCAGGCTGTCGCTCCAGCCGCAGGTGTCGGCGGTGATGGCCGCCAGTACCCGGCCCATGTCCGAATACAGGCAATGGCCGGCGGTGAGCTTGGCGGTGTGTTGGCATTTGAGGCTGTCGGGCAGGTTCAGGCGTTCGGTTTTTTCGTGGGCATTGAGCAGCGTCAGGCTCACGTTGGCTCCGCCGCGCAGATCGGTCAGGCGCAGCAGTTGGCCGCGCTTGAGCACGAAGGAACGGTGGCCGCCACCGGGCAGCAGTTCTTCGGCGAAGGGTGGAAACATAGAGATCGAATCGGTCATGGCAAAACTCCTTTCAAGCGATACGCAACGTGCCGGCCAGTTCGGCGGGCAGGGCGTCGACGGCGGCACGGGCGGTGCGGCGGTCGCTGTTCAATGGAATGTCGTAGGTGATGCGTGCGCCATAGGCGCTGGGGGCATGCGGGTCGACGCGGACTTTGTCGAACACCAGCAGGCGTGTGCCGAGGCTGAAACCTTCGGACAGGTCATGGGTGACCATGAACACCGTCAGACGGGTTTCGCGCCACAGCTCCAGCAACAGGGCGTGCATGTCTTTGCGGATGCCCGGGTCGAGGGCGCCGAAAGGTTCGTCCAGCAGCAGCACCCGGGGTTTCATGATCAGCGCCTGGGCAATGGCCAGGCGCTGTTGCATGCCGCCGGACAACTGCGCCGGGTATTTGTCCAGCGCGTGGCCGAGGCCGACCTTTTCCAGCAGTTGCGCAGCCTCTTCACGGGCCTGACGCTTGGCGTTGCCAAACAGCCGTCCCAGCAGCGCCGAACGCGGCAATTCCAGGCCCAGGACTACGTTGTCCAGCACGGTCAGATGCGGGAACACCGAGTAGCGTTGGAACACCACGCCCCGGCTGGCATCCGGTTCTCCGGCTAACGGCTCGCCATCCAGGAGAATCTGTCCGCGGCTGGCGCGCTCCTGGCCCAGCAGCAAGCGCAGGAAGGTCGACTTGCCGCAACCGGACGCGCCCACGAGTGTGCAGAACTCACCCTCGGCGACCCTCAGGTTCAAGCGTTCGAGCACTACCTGATCGGCGTACTGTTGCCAGACATTGTTCACTGTGATGAAACTCATGCCTTCGCCCCCTCATACCACGGGAACGCTTGCCGGGTCAGGTGCTTGAGGCCCCAGTCCATCAGCCAGGCGAGCAGGGTGATCCACACCACGTACGGCAAGATCACGTCCATCGCCAGGTAACGTCGTACCAGGAAAATCCGATAGCCCAAGCCATCGGTGGAGGCGATGGCTTCGGCAGCGATCAGAAACAGCCAGGCCGAACCGAGCATCAGCCGCAGGGAAATCAACAGGCGTGGCAGCAACTGCGGTAGCACCACCCGCAGCATCAGGGTCCAGGTCGAAGCGCCGAGGGTCTGGGCCTTGATCAGCAGCTCGGGCGGAATTTCCCGGGCGCGCTGTTCCAGGTCCCGGGCCAGGCACGGCGTGATGCCAATCACGATCAGCATCACTTTCGACAGTTCCCCCAGGCCGAAGACGATGAACAGGATCGGCAGGATCGCCAGCGGCGGCACCATCGACACCACGGTGAGCAGCGGCGATAACGGCGCGCCCAACAGCGGCAACGTGCCGGCGGCGATGCCCAGGCACAGTCCGGCCAGGGCGCTGATGCCCAGGCCGATGGCCAACCGCCGCAGGCTCGACGCGGTGTCTTGCCAGAGCAGGTATTCGCCGCTGCGGGCATCGGCGGTGAAGGCCAGGCGTTTGACCGCATCGGCCATTTGTACGGCGCTGGGCAGCAGTTTGTCGTTGGGGTTATCCGTCAACCGTTCGGCCGAGCCCATGAAGTAGGCGAACAACACCAGCGCGAATGGCAGGATCACCAGCAACAAGCGGCTGGGCCGATCCGGGTAGCGGTTGATCAGGCGCATGCCAGGTCCTCCGGTCTACAGCTTGGCGTCGGCGGCCAGCTGCACGTAGGTCGGATTAAAGCGCAGCTTGAGGTTGGCCTTGTCGCCGCGGGTCACGCCATTGGCGAATGTCATGCCGACCGCGTCGGTGCTCTTGGCGCCTTCGCCCAACAAGCCGTGCTGGAACGAGAACGCGGCCACCTTGCCCATGGTGGCGGGCAGTTGTTCGCTGGTGGCGAAGTCGAGCGCTTCCTTGGGCGTGGCGAACAGCTTGGTGGTGTCCAGTTGCGATTGGAAACCGGCCAGGTCGGTGCCCGAGGCCTTGGCCATGTGCTCCAGTGCTGCCTTGCTTGCGGCGTTTTTCGCGTTCATCAGCGCCACCACTTCAAACCAGGCACCGGTCAACGCCTTGCCCAGGGCCGGGTTGTCGTGGAGGGTCTGGGTGTTGACCACCATCATGTCCATGATCTCGCCGGGGATCTGGCTGGAGTTGAACACCTCGCTCACGTCGGGTTGGGCCTTGATGTCCGAGAGCATCGGGTTCCAGGTGGTGACGGCCTTGACCTGGTCGGTGTTGAAGGCGGCGGAAATATCGGCGTCGGAGGTGTTGACCACTTTCAGGTCTTTCTCGGTGAGACCGACCGAATCGAGGGCGCGGGCCAGCAGGTAATGGGAGACCGACAGTTCGACCAGGTTGACGTCCATGCCCTTGAGGTCAGCGACCTTCTTGCCCTCACCCTTGAGGACGATGCCGTCGTTGCCGTTGGAGAAGTCGCTGACGATCAGCGCGGTGCTGTCCACGCCACCGGCGGCGGGAATGGTCAGGGCGTCCATGTTGGTCATGGTGCAGCCGTCGAACTGACCGGCGGTGTACTGGTTGATGGATTCGACGTAATCGTTGAGCTGCACGACATCGATCTTGATACCGTACTTTTTCGCCCACTTGTCGACAATCCCTTGGCTGCCGGCGTATTCCCAGGGCATCCAGCCGGCGTAGATGGTCCAGCAGACGCTGAAGTGGTCTTTTTGTGCGGCGGCGGACGAGAAGCTCATGAGGGCCGAGAGCGCGGCGAGGAGCAGGGCGGACAGACGAAGCTTGAACATGGTGGTTCTCCAGTTGATCAAGGGCGGACAGGAGCAACGCGGCACCGCGAACGGTGGCTTGTCTCCCGGGCTTTTGTCCCGCCGTGTAACCTCAACTGGAGGTCGCCAACTCTCGGACCAGCCACTCGCCAGAAGCGAGCCGGAACCCTAGTCAGCCATTGCAAATTGTGGTGCCGCGAACCTGTGATGACTCCTGCACAGCGTTTGTTAAAGCGAGAGCCGTGCCAAGTCTGCCAAAGGCCCGGGCCAGAGAGGGCAGGTGTTGGGAGGGGATGATTGAGGGCACATTTGTGCTTGCTTGTGGTGCCATCGCGCACCGGAAGAGGGCGACGAGGGACATGTTTCTAGTTGTTGCCGAATCGCACCAGATTCCGAATTTGCTGTCTGAATATTCGTCAGTCACACAAAGTTGACTGCCGCCCATCAGCGTCGCTGATGTGGCCCATCCGCGGTCCAGGAGGCCGCCATGTATCGACGACTGCTGCTCATTGCGTTTCTCGGTTTGACTCTTTCGGCATGCGTGCCTTATTACGACGGAGACTCGAGCTACTACCGTTCCGAGGTCTACACCTCACCGGCGCCGGTCTATTACGGTTACGGTGGCGGGAGTTATTATTCGGCACCGCGTGGCTATTACGCCCCGCGGTATTACCAACCGGCGCCGCGCTATTACTCGGCACCGCGCTACTACCAACCAGGGCCGCGCTACTACTCGCCACCGCGAGCGGCGTACCGGTCTTATCCGAATCGGGGTGGCTGGGACGGCCACAACCGGGGCGGCTGGAATGACGACCGAGGCGGTGGTCGAGGCGGGCGTGATCATCGGGGACGCGGCGATCACGATGGACGGGGCGGCCACCGCTGATCTTTGGGCAACAAGAAGCGGCGCATTGAGCGCCGCTTTTTTATGCCTGTAATAAACCCGATAGGACAACGCTTGTGGGAGCAAAGCTTGCTCGCGATAGCGGTATGCCAGTCACAGGGAGGCTGACTGATACCCTGTCATCGCGAGCAAGCTTTGCTCCACAGATGTCACTCTCCCAGAATGTCACCCGGATCTTTACTCGTTGGACAAATCCGCCAACGGATGCCGCCCTTCCCACGCCTTGTGGAAGTGCGCCTCGACCGCCGCTTCGGGCACATGGTTGATGTCCGGCCAGTGCCAGCGAGGCTTGTGGTCCTTGTCGATCAGACGCGCCCGCACGCCTTCGCTGAATTCGGGATGACGGCAGCAGTTGAGGCTCAAGGTGTATTCCATCCGGAACACACCGGCCAAGGACAAATGCCGGGCCCGGGCGATCTGCTCCCAGACCAGATGAGCGGTCAACGGCGAGCCGTCGGTCATGGTCTTGGCGGCGCGGGCGATCAACGGATCCGGGTGGTCCACCAGCAGGCTGAGGGCTTTCCAGGCGCAGCGCACATCGCTGACATCCAGCCATTCATCGATTTTCTGCCGCCGTGGCAGCCATTGGGCTTCGGGCAATTGGCCGATGGCTTCCTGCTGCAGGGCCTTGAGCAAACTGTTGAGCTGCATCTCGGTCTGCTCCTGCCAGTTGAGTTGCAGCAGGCCTTCGATCAAGTCGTCCTGTTGTTCATCCAGCAGGAAGCGATCGGCCAGGCCCAGGTCGATGGCATCCCGGGCATTCATGTGGGCGCCGGTCAGGCCGAGAAACAGCCCGAGCTTGCCGGGCAGGCGTGACAGAAACCAACTGGCGCCGACATCCGGGTACAGGCCGATGCTGATTTCCGGCATTGCCAGGCGACTGCTTGGGGTGACGATACGGGTACTTGCGCCTTGCAGCAGCCCCATGCCGCCGCCCAGCACATAACCGTGGCCCCAGCACAGCAAGGGTTTTGGGTAGGTGTGCAGATTGAAGTCCAGGCGGTACTCCGCCGCAAAGAATTGCGCAGCCAGCGGCGGTACCTCGCCGGGGTGGGCACGGCAGGCCTCCACCAGGCTGCGCACTTCACCGCCGGCGCAAAATGCCTTGGCACCATTGCCGCGCAGTAACACACAAACGACCTGCGGCTCCCTGGCCCAGGTATCGAGACGATCACGCAAGGCGTTGATCATTGGCAGGGACAGGGCGTTCAGGGATTTTTCGGCGTCCAGGGTGGCGACGCCAATACGAGCACCGTCGATGCCGGTGAGTTCTTCGAAGTGCAGATTCATTCGTGACCTCGATCAGAAATTTGAATGATCAGTATGACCGCTGCGTAGGAAAGTGCCGGTTCTGCGTCAGATCAATTGACAAGCCATGTAGGCTTTCCTAGGGTGCGCCCATTGTTTTTACCGGATGCGACCATGACTGCTGACGACCGTATCAAACTCGAACCGAGCTGGAAGCAGGCACTGCGTGCCGAGTTCGACCAGCCCTACATGGCAGAGTTGCGCGAATTCCTGCGTCGGGAATACGCCGCCGGCAAGGAGATTTATCCACCGGCATCGTTGATTTTCAATGCCCTCAATTCCACGCCGCTGGATAAGGTCAAGGTGGTGATTCTCGGCCAGGACCCGTACCACGGCCCGGGCCAGGCCCACGGTTTGTGCTTCTCGGTGCAACCGGGCGTGCCGACTCCGCCGTCGCTGGTGAACATCTACAAGGAATTGAAGCGCGATCTGAACATCGACATTCCGAATCACGGCTACCTGCAAAGCTGGGCCGACCAGGGCGTGTTGCTGCTCAACACGACCCTGACCGTGGAGCGCGCCAATGCCAACGCCCACGCCAAAAAAGGTTGGCAGCACTTTACCGACAGGATCATTGAAGTCGTCAGCGAACACCAGCCGCACTTGGTGTTCCTGTTGTGGGGTGCCCATGCCCAGAGCAAGCAGAAGTTGATCGATGCGACCAAGCATCTGGTGTTGACCTCGGTCCACCCGTCGCCGCTGTCGGCCCACCGAGGCTTCATCGGCTGTGGGCATTTCAGCCGGACCAACAAATTTCTCCAGCAGCAGGGTGAGAAGCCGATCGACTGGCGGTTGCCACCGGTTTGAACGGTTGGCAATGAAGGCCTCATCGCGAGCAGGCTCGCTCCCACAGGCAACACATATCCCTGTGGGAGCGAGCCTGCTCGCGATGATGGCGACTCGGTCTATAGATCCGAACCCGGCCTGCGCATCCAATACCTGAACAACGGCTCCGCCAGAAACAGCACGAACAGCAATCGCATCACCTGCAACGCCGTCACCAATGGCACCGACAGTTGCAGCGTCTCCGCTGTCAGGCTCATTTCCGCAATGCCGCCGGGCATCATGCCCAGTGTCAGCGAGCGCAGGTCCAGATGGGTCAGGGTACTCAGGCCCAAGGCCGCCAGGGTGGCGATCAGCATCGTCAATACCGTGCCGACCAGGGTGCGCCCCATGAACGATGGTGCCCGACGAAAGAACTGCCGGTTGAAATGACAGCCCAGGCCGCTGCCGATCAGCCACTGGCCGACCTGGCTGGCGCCATTGGGCAGGCCAATGTGCAGGTCCCCACCGATGCTGACCGCCGCACTCACCAGCAACGGCCCGAACAACCAGGGATTGGGTTGGCGCAAGCGCTCCCAGACCCGGGCGAGCAGAGCGCCCGCCGGGAACAGGATCGCCAGCCACAGCCAGTCCACCGTCGTGGCGTGTTGCACCGGCTCGCCTTCGCCCAACAGATACTTGAAGGCCGCCGGCACGCACAGCACCACCACCAGCACCCTCAGGCTCTGGCCCGCCGCGACACGGCTGAGATCCGCGCCGTTGCGGGCACCGAGGTTGACCATTTCGCCGGAACCGCCCGGCATGCTCGAGAAAAACGCGGTGGCGCGGTCCTCGCCGGTGCGACGCATCAGCCAGACACTTACCACGCTGGACACGCTGGTGATCAGCGCGCCGAAGAAGATCAGGCCGAAGTGGCCCAGCACCTGCTCCATCACCAGCGGGGTGAAGTGCAGGCCGATGCCGATGCCCACCACCCATTGGCCGCATTTACGGCCGCCGGGGATTTCCATCAACTGCCACGGCGTGAGACAGCGCACCAGAATGATCGCCAGCAACGAGCCGACCATCCAGGGCAAAGGCCAGCCGATCAGGCTGGCCAGGTAACCGCCGGCCAGGCCGACCAGCGGTGTTCCCCACCATTGTCTGAAAGTTGCTTCAGACATTGGCCAGGGCGCGACGTTGTGCGGCGCGGCGACGCCAGATCCGCAGCAGCGGCATGAACAACATGATCGCCGTCAGTACCCAGCAGCCGAAGGTGATCGGGCTCGACCAGAGGATCTCCAGCGCACCGTTGGAGATCGACAGCGCACGCCGCAGGTTCTGCTCCATCAGCCCACCAAGGATGAAGCCCAGCAGCACAGGCGACAGCGGGAAGTCCAACTTGCGCAGGATGTAGCCGAAGATGCCGATGCCGATCATCAGGAACAGGTCGAACGTGGTGGCATGCACCGCATAGACACCGATCCCGGTGATGATTGCGATGACCGGCACCAACGCCCAGTTCGGCACCGCCAGGATGCGGGTGAAGATGCGGATCATCGGGATATTGAGAATCACCAGCATGATGTTGGCGACGAACAACGACGCGATCAGGCCCCAGACGATATCCGGCTGTTGCTGGAACAGCAGGGGACCGGGGGTGATGTTGTACAGCGACAGGGCGCCGATCATCACCGCCGTGGTGCCCGAGCCGGGAACCCCGAGGGTCAGCATCGGCACCAGCGCACCGCAGGCTGCGCCGCCGATGGCGGTTTCCGGAGCGGCAAGGCCGCGCTTGTCACCCTGGCCGAACGTGCCACTGGCACCGGCGATGCGTTTCTCGGTCATATAGGCCACGGCGCTGGCCAGGGTCGCACCGGCACCCGGCAGCACGCCCATGATGAAACCGAGCACGCCGCAACGCAGGTTCACGACGAACACCGACGCCGCTTCCTTGAAGTTGAACATCATCCGTCCGGTGGCTTCCACCGCTTCCTGGCCGCGATGGGTTTTCTCCAGCAGCAACAGGATTTCACTGATGGAGAACAGGCCCAACACCAGCACGACGAACTGAATCCCGTCGGTCAAGTGGATGTTGTCACCGGTGAAGCGGTAGACGCCGCTGTTGGCATCGATCCCGACACTGGACAGGAACAGGCCGATCAGCGCCGCGATGAAGGTCTTGAGTGGTCGGTCGCCGGCCATGCCGCCGAGGCAGACAATGGCGAATACCATCAGGACGAAGTATTCCGCCGGCCCGAACGCAATCGCCCATTTGGCCAGTAGCGGTGCGAACAACACCATGCCGCAGGTGGCGATGAACGCGCCGATGAACGAACTCCACGCCGACAGCGACAACGCCACGCCGGCCAGGCCCTGACGGGCCATCGGATAGCCGTCGAGGGTGGTCATCACAGTGGAGGCTTCACCGGGGATGTTGAGCAGGATCGAGCTGATACGTCCGCCGTATTCACACCCCAGGTACACCGCTGCCAGCAGGATCAGCGCCGATTCCGGCGGCAACCCCAGCGCGAAGGCAATCGGAATCAGCAGCGCCACGCCGTTGATCGGGCCCAGGCCCGGCAGCAGGCCGACCACGGTGCCGATCAAGGTGCCGCTCAGTGCCGTGACGAGGTTGTAGGGGGTCAGTGCAACGCCAAAACCCTGGCCGAGATAATTCAGGGTATCCATATCAATTCTCCAGGACGTCGAGCAGGCCCAGGGGCAGCGGCACGTCCATCAGCTTGTCGAACAACAGATAAAGACCGATGGCCATCAGGCTGATGATCACCACGCTCGGTACCCAGCGACCGCCATACAGGCGCGCCATCGGCACACCGATCAGGATGCTGGCGACGATGAAGCCCAGGGGTTCGAAGGTTCCGGCGAAGACCAGCAGCAGCACCACGCAGATGCCGATCTTCTGCAGGGTTTCACGGTCCAGTTGGGGGTCTTCCTCGCTGTGCACGATGGGTGTCGGACGAAACAGCATGTACAGCAACGCCAACCCCATCAGCCCGAGCATCAGCAAGGGGAAGGCCCGCGGGCCGACCGGTTCATAGGAAAAAGCAGCCTGATAGGGCCAGGCCATCAGTGCCAGGCCGATACAGACCAGTAGCAGCACCGCGGCAAAAATACGTTGGATGGTGAGCATGACTAACTCCTGGGCGGCGCAGGCACTGCCAGCGCCGCCGCGAGAACAGAGACGGTTACTGGATCAGGCCGAACTCTTTGGCCAGTACCTTGTAATCAGCCACTTGCTTCTTCACGTAGGTGTCCAGTTCCGGACCGGTCATGGCAAACGGGAACAGCTCGCGCTGGTCACGCAGCTTGGCGAACTCCTCGGAAGCGAGCAGTTTGTCGAAAGCGTCTTTCCACCAGGCATAGTCTTCGTCGCTGACCTTTGGCCCCAGGTAGAAGCCGCGGACCACCGGCCAGACGATGTCGTAGCCTTGTTCCTTGGCGGTCGGAATGTCTTTCATTTCCGGCTCGTCGATGCGTTTCTCGGCAAACACGGCGAGCAGGCGCATGTCGCCGCTCTGGATGTGCGGCATGGAGTCGGAAATATCCGTACTGCCGACCTGGATGTGCCCACCGAGCAGCGCGGTGGCGATTTCGCCGCCGCCTTCGAGGGCCACGTAGCGCAGGTCGCGAGGGTTGATGCCGGCGGCCTTGGCGATGAGGGCGGTCTGCATCCAGTCCTGGCTACCCACGGTGCCGCCGGAGCCGATCACCACCGAGCCAGGATCCTTCTTCAGGGCTTGTACCAGATCGTCGAGGGTCTTGTAGGGCGAATCGCTCTTCACGGCGATGGCGCCATAGCTGGTGCCCACGGCGGCCAGCCAGCGCACCGCGCTTTCATCGAAACGACCGAACTTGCCCTGGGCCAGGTTCAACAGCGAACCACTGGACCAGGCCACCAGCGTGCCAGCGTCGGCCGGGCGTTGGGCAACCACTGCGTTGTAGGCCACCGCGCCGACACCGCCGGGCATGTAGGTGACGCGCATTGGCTTGGTCAGCAGCTTCTGGTTGACCAGCGCGCTTTGTGCCAGCTTGCACGTCAGGTCGAAACCGCCGCCGGGGGAGGCCGGGGCGATGCACTCGGGGCGCTTGGGTTCTTTGGATGGATCAGCGGCGAGCAACTGCCCGGCGAACATCAGGCATCCGGCGGCCAGGGCTACTTTACGCAGTGATAGGTTCATTGTTGTCTCCACAGGAATTGTTGTTGTGTGTGGTGAAAATGTGTCGTGGACGAATCCCCGCCCAGGTCATCGCTGATAGGGTGCACAGGTCGTTACCGGGACTGAATGCAAGGTGGTCTGGTTCAAGCGAGAAGGGCGAGCAGGCACTGGGGCCTGGAGCTGCATGGACAGCATGGTGAATACTCCGCTTTTATTTTTCTTATTAGGACGAAAACGCTTCGTGGCATTTTTCATTCGCGAGCTGGCGTCGCGGCGGGCAGTCGAAACTATCCGTAAAGGGACTCTAATGGCTCAACCTTTCGCTAACCTTTCAAAAGCTTTCAGCGTGTTTTTTGGCTTCACAGCGGCGGATGCGGCTGTAAACTCCGCGCCAAAGAATGGCGCCGGCCATCCCTGAATCGAGGAATAACCCATGCGTGTTCTGCTCGTCGAAGACCATCTGCAGCTCGCCGAAAGCGTTGCCCAGGCGCTCAAGAGCACCGGTTTGACCGTGGACGTGCTGCACGACGGCGTCGCGGCCGACCTGGCTCTGAGCAGCGAGGAGTACGCCGTGGCGATCCTTGATGTCGGGCTGCCACGCATGGACGGTTTCGAGGTGCTGGCGCGTCTGCGCGCCCGCGGCAAGACCTTGCCGGTGCTGATGTTGACCGCCCGCAGCGACGTCAAGGACCGCGTCCATGGCCTGAACCTCGGCGCCGACGATTACCTGGCCAAGCCCTTCGAACTCACTGAGCTGGAGGCCCGGGTCAAGGCACTGTTGCGCCGCAGCGTACTGGGCGGCGAACGCCAGCAGCGCTGTGGTGGGCTGATCTATGACCTGGACACTCGCCGCTTCACCCTCGACGATGAATTGTTGACCCTGACGTCTCGCGAGCAAGCCGTGCTGGAGGCGTTGATCGCCCGGCCAGGACGGGTGATGAGCAAGGAGCAACTGGCGGCCCAGGTGTTCGGCCTGGACGAAGAGGCCAGCCCCGACGCCATCGAAATCTACGTGCATCGCTTGCGCAAGAAACTCGATGGTCATGCGGTGGCGATCGTGACGTTCCGCGGCCTGGGCTACCTGCTGGAAAACCGCAATGCATAAGCCCGACAGCCTGCGCTGGCGGCTGCTATGGAACCTGGCATTGCTGCTGGTGGTGCTGATGCTCGCCAGCGGCTTGAGCGCCTACTGGAACGGTCGCGAAGCAGCGGACACCGCCTATGACCGGACCCTGCTGGCCTCGGCCCGGACCATCGCCGCGGGCCTTTCCCAGCGCGATGGCAGCCTCAGCGCGGACGTGCCCTACGTGGCCCTGGATACCTTCGCCTACGACAGCGCCGGGCGCATTTATTACCAGGTCAATGACATCGACAAGAAGTTGATTTCCGGCTACGAAAACCTCCCCGGTCCGCCACCCGGAACGCCCCGCACGGACGATTACCCAGCCCTGGCGCGCTTCTATAACGCCCAATACCAGGGGCAGACCGTGCGGGTGGTGAGCCTGCTCAAGGCGGTGAGCGAGCCGAACATGAACGGCATGGCGGAAATTCGCGTGGCGGAGACTGAAGAGGCCCGGGTCAGCATGGCTCGCAGCCTGATGGCCGACACGCTGTTGCGCTTGGGCATGCTGGCCGTGGGCGCGCTGCTGTTGGTGTGGTTCGCGGTCAGTGCAGCGTTGCGCCCTCTGGAGCGTTTGCGCACGGCGGTGGAGGAGCGCCAGCCGGACGATTTGCGGCCGTTGCCGCTGGTGGAGGTGCAGCACGAGTTATGGCCGCTGGTGAGGGCGCTCAACCATTTCACCGAGCGTCTGCGCGAGCAATTCGAACGGCAGGCACAGTTCATCGCCGATGCCTCCCATGAGCTGCGCACGCCCTTGGCCGCGCTCAAGGCGCGTCTTGAGCTGGGCTTGCGTGCCAGCGAACCGGCAACTTGGCGCGAGACCCTGGAAACGGCCGCCCAAGGCACCGACCGGCTGACCCATCTGGCCAACCAATTGCTTTCCCTGGCTCGCGTGGAAAACGGCGCCCGGGCCATTGCCGAAGGCGGCGCGCAGTTGCTTGACCTGAGCCAACTGGCCCGGGAATTGGGCATGGCCATGGCCCCGCTGGCCCATGCCCGGGGCGTGGCACTGGCCCTGGAAGCCGATGAGCCGGTATGGCTGCGAGGCGAGCCGACCCTGCTGAATGAGTTGCTGAGCAACCTGGTGGACAACGCCCTGGCCCACACCCCCTCCGGCGGCAACGTGATCTTGCGGGTCACCGCACCGGCGGTGCTGGAAGTCGAAGACGATGGGCCTGGTATTCCGCTGCATGAGCGGGACCGGGTGTTCGAGCGCTTCTATCGACGTAACCAGCAAGTGGCCGGCTCCGGGCTGGGGTTGGCGATCGTCGGCGAAATCTGCCGCGCGCACTTGGCGCAGATCACCCTGCATGACGGACAAGAGCGTGGCTTGAAGGTGCGAGTCAGTTTCATCCCTGGCTCAGACTGAGCCGGAGCCAACTCGATTCCGTGGCTGGCTCAATTTCATTGACCGTCAGTCTGGGCTACCTAATAGAACATCGACCGCGCTTCTTCGATATCCGCGCAGCGAGCCTTGTTGTCCAGGTCGATACCCAGCTTCCTGAAAGCCGGGACGGAGAACAGATCGACATCGCTGAGGGGATGGTCGGTTTCCTTGTAGCAATACAGCGCAGCGACCTGCACGAGGTCGACGTAATCGATGTGCTTCGAGTCCCGGGTGAAGTCCAGATACAACCCTGGGAGCTTCACCAACCGTTCCGGAAACTCCCAGACACTGAGGAGTTTGTCTCCCAGCACCGGGTGAATCGTCTCGATGACGTGGTTGAGGCTGACCGGGTCCGACAGCAATTCATTGTTGTCTTGGGCATACGTCAGGATCGGCAGCACGCCGATCTGGTGCACCAGCCCACCCAAAGCGGCCTGATCGGGCTTGAGTTGGGTATAACCGCGACACAGGGCATAGCTGACGCCCGCGATCTGCAGGCTCCTGCGCCAGACTTCGCGCATCTTCAGTTCCACCACTTCGGAGCGGGCGTGGAAAATCTGCTCCATGACCAGGCCGATGGCCAGGTTGCTGCTGTAGTTGACGCCCAGTCGAGTGATGGCCGTGTGCAGGTCCGTGACTTCCTGGGTCGCGCGTAGCAGTGGACTGTTGACCACTTTTATCAGGCGTGCCGAGAGAGCTGTATCGCGGCCGATCACTTTGCTCAGGTTGCTGACGCTGATTTCCGGGTCTTCGGCGGCCCGGCGAATCTGCAGGGCCACTTCCGGTAATGTTGGCAGAACCAAGTCATCGTTATCGATGGCCTGCACCAAATCCCGTTGGACCTTATCCGCCAAATCGCTCATTTCGGTTCTCTAGGGTATTGCGGCAAATGCTGCGATCAGCGCTGGATTTCGCGGTCGCGGTCCAGTTCGTAAGGCAGGTCCAACATTTGAAGGCGTGGGCCTTCCAAGGTGCCGAGGTGCAAATTGTCGTCTTCTGCTGCTTCGGCCTGTAATACCGCCAGCAGTTCAATGTTTCCCTCGCCGCGGGCGGCAATCACCACTTCGCCGATGGAGCTGCCGTGCGTGGGGGAGAATAGCGCGGTCCCGGGTTCTGGCAATTGGCTGGCGTCCAGTTGCAGGCGATACAGGCGCCGCTTGAGCTTGCCCAGGTATTGCATGCGGGCGACGATTTCCTGGCCGGTGTAGCAACCTTTCTTGAAACTGACGCCACCGACGGCTTGCAGGTTGAGCATCTGTGGGATGAACAGTTCACGGGTGGCCGGCATGACCTGGCCGATCCCGGCACGGATCTGCCCCAGTAGCCACTGGTTCAGGTCTGCCTCGGTCAGTTCTGCCCGCAGGCGGGTTTGCAGCGTCTGTGCCTGTTCGGCGGGCGCCCATAGTTCGGTGCGGCCGGGAGAGACGCGGATGGCGATCAAGGATTCGTGGCGTGCCACGCTGTCGGTCTCGCTCGGCAGTTCGAGGCCCAGGCCAGCCAGCATCTTGTCGGCGTTTTCCAGGCCGAAGCGAACCCAGGCTGCACTTTCGTCGGTGAGCTTGGATTTGGAGAACACGGCATATTTTTTCAGGTCGGCCAGTTGCGGTTCGAGCAATTCGCTGGCCATGGCCATCAACACGCCGTCACCTTCGAGCAGGATGCGGAAGCTCGATTGCATCCGGCCTTTCTGGGTGCAGCGGGCACCGAGGCTGGCCCGGCTGTCGCTCAGGTAGTCGAGGTTGCAGGTCAATTGGCCTTGCAGGAATTTGCCGGCGTCCACGCCGCGGACCGCGAGAACGCCTTCGTGGGACAGGGTGCAGAAAAAAGCGGAATCAGCCATGGGTCATCGCAGGGTAAAAAGTCTGGTAGACATCATAAGGGGACGCCCTTGAAATGGGTAGTTCACAAAGGATCGGTGGTGCCCGACCAAAGCCGTCTGTTCCAGTGCCGCGGGGCCTGTATACTTGCGCACTATTTGAGGAGCGCTCCATGGTCGAAGATGTTGAACTCAATCGCCTCTACTGGCACAGCCGCCGCGGCATGCTGGAACTGGATGTGTTGCTGGTGCCGTTCGTGAAAGAGGTTTATCCCCATCTCAATGAAGTGGATCGTGCCTGCTATGTCCGCCTGCTCGAATGCGAGGATCAGGACATGTTCGGCTGGTTCATGGAGCGCAGCGAATCCGAAGACCCAGAGTTGCAGCGCATGGTCCGGATGATTCTGGACCGTGTCCAGCCCAAGTAATCGCTTCGAATGCCGCTGGCAGGCCTCCGGGCAACTGCTGGCGGCCTATCTGCTGGCCCAGGTGTTCGCCCTGGGGTCGTTGTTCCTGTTGTCTGTCCCGTCCGGGTTCGCAGCGCTTGGCGTTGTATTGTGCCTGGCCCATGGCGCCTGGGTGATTCCCCGACATTTGTTGCTGACCCATCGCCGGGCCTTTTGCGGGTTGCGTCGTAATGCCGCTGGCTGGCAGCTCTGGAGTCGGGCCGATGGGTGGCGGGCGGTGCAGCTGCGCCCCGATAGCTTGGCGCTGCCGATGATCATCGTGCTGCGTTTTCGCTTGCAGGGTGAACGGCGGGTCCGGTCGTTGTGCGTACCGCGCGACGCGCTGGCACCGGATATCCATCGGCGCCTGCGCGTGCGGCTCAGGTTCAGTCGGCGTAGGTGGGCGGCACCAGGATAGTGTCCCGTGCCTCGGGCAGCAGGTTCGGGTAGTCGAGGGTGTAATGCAGCCCCCGGCTTTCCTTGCGTTCCATGGCCGAGCGAATCATCAGTTCGGCCACCTGGGCCAGGTTGCGCAGTTCGATGAGGTCGCGGCTGACTTTATAGTTGCTGTAGAACTCATCGATCTCATCCAGCAGCAAGCGCACACGGTGCTGCGCCCGTTGCAGGCGCTTGTTGGTGCGCACGATGCCAACATAGTCCCACATGAAGCGCCGCAGTTCGTCCCAGTTGTGGGCAATGATCACGTCTTCGTCCGAGTCGGTGACCTGGCTGGCGTCCCATGAGGGCAGGGCGGCCGGAATGACGACCTGCGGTAATTGTTCCAGGATGTCTGCCGCCGCCGAGCGGGCATAGACGAAGCACTCCAGCAGTGAGTTGCTGGCCATGCGGTTGGCGCCGTGCAGGCCGGTGAAGCTGGTTTCGCCGATGGCGTACAGGCCTGGCACGTCGGTACGCCCCCGCTGATCGACCATCACGCCACCGCAGGTGTAATGCGCCGCCGGCACCACCGGGATCGGTTGCTTGGTGATATCGATGGAAAATTCCAGGCAGCGCTCGTACACCGTCGGGAAGTGGCTCTTGATGAACGCTTCGGGTTTGTGGCTGATGTCCAGGTAAACGCAATCGATGCCCAGGCGCTTCATTTCATGGTCGATGGCCCGGGCGACGATGTCCCTTGGCGCCAGTTCGGCGCGCGGATCGAAGCGCTGCATGAAGCGTTCGCCGTTGGGAAGCTTCAAGTGTGCGCCTTCGCCACGCAGGGCCTCGGTCACCAGGAAACTCTTGGCCAGCGGGTGATAGAGGCAGGTGGGGTGGAACTGGTTGAACTCCAGGTTCGCCACTCGGCAACCCGAACGCCAGGCCATGGCGATGCCATCGCCGCAGGCACCGTCGGGGTTACTGGTATAAAGGTAGACTTTCGCCGCGCCACCGGACGCCAGGATGACGAAGCGCGCGCCGTAGGTGTCGACTTCACCGGTGCCGCGATTGAGCACGTAGGCGCCCAGGCAGCGATCACCGTCCAGGCCCAGGCGTTTTTCAGTGATCAGGTCGATCGCGACGCGCTGCTCCAGCAATTCGATGTTCGGCCGTTGCCGAGCCTTGGCCAGCAGGGTCTTGAAGATCGCCGCGCCGGTAGCATCAGCCGCGTGAATGATGCGCCGGTGGCTATGACCGCCTTCGCGCGTGAGGTGGAACTCGAAGCCGCCGTCTTCGGTGCCCGATTGTTCGTCACGGGTAAACGGTACACCCTGGTCGATCAGCCACTGGATGGCTTCCCTGCTGTGTTCCACGGTGAAACGCACCGCTTGCCGATTGCAGAGGCCGCCGCCGGCGTTGAGGGTATCCTCGACATGGGATTCAATGGTGTCGGTATCGTCCAGCACGGCTGCGACGCCGCCCTGGGCCCAGAAGGTCGAACCGTTGGCCAGGTCGCCCTTGCTCAGTACTGCAATGCGCAAATGTGCAGGCAAAGTCAGGGCAAGGCTCAATCCGGCGGCTCCGCTGCCGATTACCAGAACATCGTGTTGAAACTGTTGGCTCATTCGAATGGTTTCCGCTCAAGGCGACCCGGGTCGGGGTTGGCGCAAGACACCGCTTCAACGGGTCAGGCAGCCACGCAGCCCACTAGTATATAGAGGGGGGGATCGGCACAATAGCCGGGCGTACATGGCAATGTGAAACCAGCGTGACAGAAAAGTGGCACGCTTCGTCGGATCGCCGGTTTTGGTGAAAGGGCGATAAGGCCGCCGTTTCGAGGACAGAACGCTGTTTATCTCGTCACGGTTGCCTGATATTCAGTGCACAACGCTATAAATAGTGGGAACTTTTGCCAAGCGCCTACGTTCAATAGACGGTTGTCTGCAAAAGGGAGCAGCGTCGGGTTGGTGCAAGATTTCGATTGGGGTCTCTGCCAGCAGACCCGGTGACAGATTATTCGCGCAGCCGGGGAATCTCCTGCTGCGTTTTTCGTGCGTGCCGAGATCAGAGCGCGCCGGAAACTTGCTTGGAAGGGGGAGAACTTTTGCGAAAAGCCCGAGTCTATGTTTGCAAGCCCGGTCAATTAGTAATGCAAGCCTCCTTCGAGCTTATCGAGGAGTGTTCATGCTAACCCAGGAAGAGGATCAGCAGCTGGTCGAGCGCGTGCAACGCGGCGACAAGCGAGCTTTCGATCTGCTAGTGCTGAAATACCAGCACAAAATTCTCGGGTTGATCGTGCGTTTCGTGCACGACACCCATGAAGCGCAGGATGTTGCTCAGGAAGCCTTCATCAAGGCCTACCGTGCACTTGGTAATTTTCGCGGGGACAGCGCGTTTTACACGTGGCTTTACCGCATCGCCATCAACACGGCGAAAAACTATCTGGTTTCACGCGGCCGCCGGCCGCCGGATAGCGATGTAAGTTCTGAGGATGCCGAGTTCTATGATGGCGATCATGGCCTCAAGGATCTCGAATCACCGGAACGTGCGTTGCTGCGGGATGAGATCGAAGGCACTGTCCATCGAACCATCCAGCAATTGCCCGAAGATTTGCGTACGGCTTTAACTTTACGTGAGTTCGACGGTCTGAGTTACGAAGACATTGCGAGCGTCATGCAATGTCCTGTAGGCACCGTGCGCTCCCGGATCTTCCGCGCCCGGGAGGCCATTGATAAAGCCCTGCAACCTTTGTTGCAGGAAAACTAGAGACAGCGGCGACAGCCAAGAGAGGAACGCCATGAGTCGTGAAGCCCTGCAGGAATCGCTGTCCGCAGTGATGGATAACGAAGCGGACGAACTGGAATTGCGTCGGGTATTGAATGCCTTCGACGATGTTGAAACCCGTGAGACCTGGGCTCGTTACCAGATCGCCCGGGCTGTGATGCACAAGGACTTGTTGCTTCCACGCCTGGACATCGCTGCGGCCGTTTCTGCTGCCTTGGCTGACGAAGCCGTACCGGCAAAAGCTTCTCGCGGACCATGGCGCAGCCTGGGTCGCCTGGCGGTAGCCGCTTCGGTCACCGTGGCCGTGCTGGCCGGTGTGCGCCTGTACAACCAGGATGAGATTGCCGGCGTGCAAATGGCGCAGCAATCCAACCAGCCAAGCCTGGCTGCTCCACAGGTCAAGGGCCCAGCGGTACTGGCCGGTTACAGCGAGAGCTCGGAAACCGCAGGCCCGATGGTCAATGGTGTTCTGCAAGGCCAACCTGGCTGGCATGATCAGCGTCTGCCCAACTACCTGCGTCAGCATGCTCAGCAAGCTGCCCTGAAAGGTACTGAAAGCGCACTGCCTTATGCCCGTGCCGCCAGCCTGGAAAACCGTTAATAAGGAAAACCATTGCGCGCCATACCTCTATTCACGCTTCTGCTTGGTGGCTGGTGTGCGATTCCAGCCTATGCCGATGAGGCACAGGATTGGTTGAACCGCCTGAGTCAAGCCGAGCAACAGCAGAGCTTCCAGGGCACTTTCGTTTACGAGCGCAACGGTAGTTTCTCTACCCATAACATCTGGCATCGAGTCCAGGATGGCAAAGTCCGCGAGCGGTTACTCCAGCTCGACGGCTCGGCACAGGAAGTCCTGCGCATTGATGGGCATACTCAATGCGTCAGCGGCTCCTTGATCGCGGGGCTGGGCAATACACCTGACGGCTCCTCACGTACGCTTGATCCGCAGAAACTCAAGAATTGGTATGACCTTGCCGTCATTGGCAAGTCGCGCGTGGCTGGGCGTCAAGCGGTCATTGTGGCGTTGACGCCCAAGGATCAGCATCGCTATGGCTTCGAACTGCACTTGGACAAAGAGACCGGCCTGCCGCTCAAGTCCCTGTTGCTCAATGACAAGGGCCAGTTGCTCGAGCGTTTCCAGTTCACCCGCTTGAGCGTCGGGGCGCCGACAGACGGTGATCTGCAAGTCAGCTCCGAATGCAAGGCTGTCGCGCAGGATCCGGGCAAGGCCGTCGCGGTGAAAACCGCCTGGCACTCGGACTGGCTTCCGCCTGGCTTTGAACTGATTAGCAGTGCTGCGCGCAAGGACCCGGACACCCAGGTCCAGGTCAACAGCTTGATGTACGATGATGGCCTGGCGCGCTTTTCGGTGTTCCTGGAGCCGTTGAACGGTGCCAACGCCACCGATACCCGCACTCAACTCGGCCCGACGGCTGCCGTCTCCCGTAGGCTCACGACGCCCCAGGGCGAAATGATGGTCACGGTGGTCGGTGAGATTCCTATCGGTACGGCGGAACGGATCGCGCTTTCCATGCGCTCCGACGTCACTACGACCCAATAGCTTGCCGACTGCACGGGTGGTTCGATTGCGCGAGAGGCTGATGATGCCAGGGCTTGATCGAAATGCCGAAACTTCCTGTCAGCATTTTCATTTGCAAAAAACCAGCTTTTTTTCTATAGGTCAGAGCCGCTCGGCCCTGGCCTTGTCTGTTCCCGGAACAAAAATACTGGCGTATCTTTTCCCGGTATTCCTTGCTCCATATCGCTTAACCATGCTCGTCGTAACGGGAGCCGTATGTCGATACCACGCTTGAAAACCTATCTCTCCATTTTTGCCACCGTGCTTGTGCTCGGCCAGGCCGTTCCTGCCGTGGCGGTCGAATTGCCCGATTTCACGCAACTGGTCGAGCAGGCGTCGCCCGCCGTGGTGAACATCAGCACCACCCAGAAACTGCCGGACCGTCGTGTATCGGACCAGCAGATGCCGGACCTGGAAGGCTTGCCGCCGATGCTGCGGGAGTTCTTCGAGCGCGGAATGCCGCAACAGCCACGTTCTCCCGGCGGTGGTCGTCAGCGTGAAGCGCAATCCCTGGGTTCGGGTTTCATCATTTCGCCTGACGGCTACATCCTGACCAATAATCACGTGATCGCCGATGCCGACGAAATCCTGGTACGCCTGGCTGATCGCAGCGAACTCAAGGCCAAGCTGATCGGTACCGATCCACGTTCCGACGTGGCGCTGTTGAAAATCGAGGGCAAGGACCTGCCAGTGCTCAAGCTGGGCAAATCCCAGGACCTGAAAGCCGGCCAATGGGTCGTGGCCATCGGTTCGCCGTTCGGCTTCGACCACACCGTGACCCAGGGGATTGTCAGCGCCATCGGTCGCAGCCTGCCGAACGAAAACTACGTGCCGTTCATCCAGACCGACGTGCCGATCAACCCGGGTAACTCCGGTGGCCCGCTGTTCAACCTTGCGGGTGAAGTGGTCGGCATCAACTCCCAGATCTATACCCGCTCGGGCGGCTTCATGGGAGTGTCCTTCGCGATTCCGATCGACGTTGCCATGGATGTCTCCAACCAACTGAAAAGCGAAGGCAAGGTCAGCCGTGGCTGGTTGGGCGTGGTGATCCAGGAAGTGAACAAGGACCTGGCCGAATCGTTCGGGTTGGAGAAACCCGCCGGTGCACTGGTGGCGCAGATCCAGGAAGGTGGCCCGGCTGCCAAGGGCGGTCTGCAAGTGGGTGACGTGATCCTGAGCATGAACGGTCAACCGATCGTCATGTCCGCCGACCTGCCGCACTTGGTGGGTGCCCTCAAGGCTGGTGCCAAGGCCAATCTGGAAGTGATTCGCGAAGGCAAGCGCAAGAACGTCGAATTGACCGTTGGGGCCATTCCTGAAGAAGGCAAGGAGCTGGATTCGCTGCCCAAGTCTGGCGTCGAGCGTAGCAGCAACCGTCTGGGTGTTGCGGTGGCCGAACTGACCGAAGAGCAGAAACGTACCCTGGAACTGCAGGGTGGTGTGGTGATCAAGGAGGTACAGGATGGTCCTGCCGCGATGATCGGCCTTCAGCCGGGCGACATCATCACGCACCTGAACAATCAAGCCATCGGTTCCGCCAAGGAATTCACCGACATCGCCAAGGCGTTGCCGAAGAATCGTTCGGTTTCGATGCGGGTCCTGCGTCAAGGGCGTGCGAGCTTCATTACCTTCAAACTGGCCGAATGACCGGTTAGCGGCTCATAAAAAACCGCCTCGAGAGAGGCGGTTTTTTATTGCCTGGCCAGTGCTCAGCCCATCATGTCCTTGACCATGCGTTCCTGCTCCATGAGTTCCCGCTGGCGGGCATCGATGCGTGAAGACAGGGGGAAGTTGGTGCCGGCTCGCCGTTTGGCGAAGTCCAGTTGCTGGATGGCCTGACGGTAATCGCCCACCAGGGCGAAGTACTCGGCACGGGCCTGGTGCAGGCCAATGATGTTGCCTGACAGCCCGCGGGTCTCGGCCACCATGTACCAGACGTCCGGATCGTCCGGGCGGGTCTTGAGCAGGGTTTCCAGGGCTTTCTCGGCATCGGCGGGGCGGTTCTGCTTGAGCAGCAGGTCGACGCGCACCTGGTTGAGCGGATAGTTGCCCGGGTATTGGCTCAG
The DNA here is from genome assembly GCF_018325805.1 of Pseudomonas sp. St290. NCBI lineage: Bacteria > Pseudomonadati > Pseudomonadota > Gammaproteobacteria > Pseudomonadales > Pseudomonadaceae > Pseudomonas > Pseudomonas sp. St290. Next base: position 1,617,702 of record NZ_AP014703.1, read on the forward strand.
CATCCGGTCGACACGGGCCTGAGCGTCGGCCAGCTTGTTGCTGGTGATATCCAGGTCCACCTGGGCGAGGTTGTAGATGATCTCGTTGGGTGATTTGGCCAGCAACGGCTTGAGATTCTCCCGTGCTTCATTCAACTGGCCGCCCTTGATCTGCGCGATCGCCAGGCCATAGCGCGCCACGTCGTTCTTCGGATTCTCATCCAGCTGTGCCCGGAAGCGCTTGGCGCCCAGGCCTGGGGTTTCTTCATAGGTCAGTTGGACCCGAGCGCGAATCAGTTGATAACGCACACTGTCCTCGATGCCCCCCGGCTTGGCCTGTTCGGCGCGGTTGCGGGTGTCGGCGATCCGGGATTCGGTCACCGGGTGAGTCAGCAGGAATTCCGGCGGCCTGGCGTCGAACCGGTACTGACGCATCAGGCGCTCGAACATGGTTGGCATGGAGCGCGGATCGTAGCCGGCTTTCTCCAGGTTCTGGATGCCGATACGGTCGGCTTCCTGTTCGTTCTGCCGGGAAAAACGCCGTTGTTCTTGAATGGCGGCGGCCTGGGTCCCGGCAATGGCCGCGATCCCGGCGTCACCGCCACCGGCGGCGGCAATCACGATGCCAGCCAGCAGTGCGGCCATCATCGGCACCTGCATGCGTTGCTGGGCTTCCACACCGCGGGCAAAGTGGCGTTGCGACAAGTGCGCGAGTTCGTGAGCCATGACCGAGGCGTACTCGCCTTCGGTCTGCGCATTGAGGAACAAGCCGCCGTTGACCCCGACGATTCCACCAGGTGCGGCGAAGGCGTTGAGTTGCGGGCTGTTGATCAGGATGAATTCCAGGCGCCGGTCGTTGACCTGGCTGGTTTCCACCAGCTTATAGACGCTGGATTCGACGTAGTCCTTGAGCTGTGGATCGTTGAGCTGTGAAACCTGGCTGCGCAGCAGGGCCAGCCAGGCGCGGCCCAGTTGGTGCTCCTGTTCTGGCGAGACGATGGCAGAACTGGCGTCGCCAAGTGACGGCAGGTCGTCGGCGAAGCCCGGTGAGGCAAGCAGGCAAGCGAGCGTCAGCAGGGTGGGGCGCAGAAATGTCATGCACGAAGCCTTAGTCGACAAAGACCTTACTGTAGCCGGACACCGGGCCCGGGACCAGATATTCTAGGCCGCTCAACGACCTGCCGCGGAGTGAACCCATGACTGATGCTGTAGCCCACGATGCCGAACTGGACGCCAGCGGCCTGAACTGTCCGTTGCCGCTACTCAAGGCCAAGCTGGAGCTCAATCGCCTGGCCAGTGGCAGTGTGCTCAAGGTAATTGCCACGGATGCGGGCTCCCAGCGTGACTTTCGCACCTTCGCCCGATTGGCCGGTCATACGCTGCTGCATGAAGAAGACGAAAACGGCGTCTACCGTTACTGGCTGAAAAAGGCTTGAAAAAACCAACAGCGTCTCTTAAGGATTTTTAATGTTCAAAGTGTTACGCGACTGGATTCAGCGCTACTTCTCCGATGAAGAGGCTGTGGTCCTGGCGGTGCTGCTGTTCCTGGCCTTCACCGCCGTGCTCACCCTGGGTGGCATGTTGGCGCCGGTGTTGGCGGGGATGGTGCTGGCGTACCTGATGCAAGGGTTGGTCACGACGCTGGAGCGTCTGCGGCTACCCGGCACGGCAGCGGTTGGACTGGTGTTCGCCCTGTTCATGGGTGTGCTGGTGGTGTTTGTCGTGGTGATCGTGCCGCTGCTCTGGCATCAACTGGTGACCTTATTCAACGAGTTACCAGGGATGCTCGCCAAATGGCAGTCCCTGCTGTTGCTGTTGCCTGAGCGCTATCCGCACCTGGTGTCCGATGAACAGGTGCTGCAGACCATCGAAGTGGTGCGCGGTGAGATTGGCAAGTTCGGCCAATGGGCACTGACGTTTTCGCTGTCCAGCCTTCCGCTTCTGGTCAACATCATGATCTACCTGGTGCTGGTACCGATCCTGGTGTTTTTCTTCCTCAAGGACCGGGAAATGATCGGGCGTTGGGTCCGTGGCTACCTGCCGCGCGAGCGGGCGCTGATTACCCGGGTGGCCCAGGAGATGAATCGGCAGATCGCCAACTACATCCGCGGCAAAGTCATCGAGATTTTCATCTGTGGCGGCGTGACTTATATCGGCTTCGTCGCCCTGGGGCTCAATTATGCTGCCCTGCTGGCGCTGCTGGTGGGCATTTCGGTGGTGGTGCCTTATGTCGGCACCGTGGTGGTGACCGTGCCGGTGGCCTTGATTGCGCTGTTCCAGTGGGGCTGGAGCGATCAGTTCATCTACCTGATGGCGGTCTACGGGATCATCCAGACGCTGGATGGCAACGTGCTCGTCCCGCTGCTGTTCTCCGAGGCGGTGAACCTGCATCCGGTGGCGATCATCTGTGCGGTGCTGCTGTTTGGCGGGCTGTGGGGATTCTGGGGGGTGTTCTTTGCGATTCCCCTGGCGACGCTATTCAAGGCTGTGCTGGATGCGTGGCCGAGCAAGGAGCCGGTTGTGGCGCCGCTTCTATAGCTGATTCTGATGGCCTCATCGCGAGCAGGCTCGCTCCCACATTGGACTGAGGGTGTTAATCAATTCCCTGTGGGAGCGAGCCTGCTCGCGATAGCGCCAGTCCAGGCAGCAAAAATTTCAGCCTTTGTTGAGGGACTGGGCCGCCGCCAACACCGCATCCACATGCCCCGGCACTTTCACGCCACGCCATTCCTGGCGCAGCACGCCGTTCTTGTCGATCAGGAAGGTGCTGCGGTCAACGCCCAGGTATTCCTTGCCATAAAGCTTTTTCAGCTTGATCACATCGAACAGCTGGCAGACGGCTTCGTCCTTGTCGCTGATCAGTTCGAACGGGAACTCCTGTTTGCACTTGAAGTTCTCGTGGGACTTGAGGCTGTCCCGGGAGATGCCGAACACTTCGGTGTTGGCGGCCTGGAACTGCGCGTACTGGTCGCGAAAACCCTGGCCCTCGGTGGTGCAGCCGGGGGTGCTGTCCTTGGGGTAGAAGTAGATCACCACCTGCTTGCCCTTGAGGGCGGCGAGGCTGACGGTCTGCCCGCTGGTGGCGGGCGCCTGGAAATCGGTAACCGGCTGGTCGACGGCAACGGCCATGAACGCTTCCTTACATTGGGTTTTGTGGGCGCCACGGTTCGATCAGGGCATCCAGGTTCATCGCATCGGCGAAGTCCAGGAACTGATCGCGCAGCCAACTGATCTGGGTGCCGGCCGGCAGGGTCACGGTGAACGTGGCATTGAGCATGGTGCCGCCGGTCTGTGGTGCCTGATAGGTATCGCAGGTCAGGTTTTCCAGCTCGACGTGATGGTCCATGAAGAACTGGCACAGCTCGTTGATGATGTCCGGACGGTAGGCCGAGCTCACATAGGCCACGTAGGGCAGGGCCTGGGGACGGTTCTCCAGCGCGGCGCTACGCACCACGTTGACGGTGAAGGCATGCTTCTTGGCCAGCACCGGCAGGCTGCCTTCCAGGCGAGCCAGGGCGTCCCAGCTGCCGGAAATCTCGAGCACGAGCGCACTGCATTCGCCATGACGGGTCAGGCGTGAGGTTACGACTGCGCAGCGATTTTCATGGCTGGCGCGGCACAGGACGTTAGTCAGCTCCATGGGGTTGGCGCCAAGGGCACTGATAACAAGGAATTGTTCGCGGACTGTGGGGGTGGACATGCAGCATTCCTAAAGCGATGAGCGGTCGGTACTTCTGCAGCTCGACACGGCGTCAGGCCCGGATAAACGAACGACTCAAGCCCTGTGCCTGGGTTGCGCTGCATTCCGAGGACGGCGGGAATGCATCAGGACAAACGCAGGATCGGGGCTTGTGGCGACGAAAACGGAGGCTGGGAACCGGTGAATGAGCTTATCAGTACCGATCAAAGCCTGAAGGGTAGCGAAAACCATCGCCAAGGGGAATGGTAGTTCGCTTGTACAAGCATCTTGGCGCCAGTACCATTACCGCTCTCTTTTTCCGGCAGGAGCGGTTTCATGATTGCGGGCAGTATGGTGGCACTGGTCACACCCATGGATGCACAAGGGCATCTTGACTGGGCCAGCCTCAGCAAACTCGTGGACTTCCACCTTGAGAACGGCACCCATGCCATTGTCGCCGTCGGTACTACCGGCGAGTCGGCAACCCTCGACGTCAATGAGCACATCGAAGTCATCCGTGCCGTGGTCAAGCAGGTCAACGGTCGCATCCCCGTCATCGCCGGCACCGGCGCCAACTCGACCCGCGAGGCCGTCGAGCTGACCCGCAACGCCAAGGAAGCCGGTGCCGACGCCTGCCTGCTGGTCGTTCCGTACTACAACAAGCCGACCCAGGAAGGCTTGTACCAGCACTTCAAGCACATTGCCGAAGCCGTCGACATCCCGCAGATCCTCTATAACGTTCCCGGCCGCACCTCCTGCGACATGCAGGCCGAGACCGTGATCCGCCTGTCCACCGTGCCGAACATCATCGGCATCAAGGAAGCCACCGGCGACATGAAGCGCGCCAAGGCCATTCTCGATGGCGTGAGCAAGGACTTCATCGTGCTGTCCGGCGATGATCCGACCGCGGTCGAGCTGATCCTGCTGGGCGGCAAGGGCAACATCTCCGTCACGGCCAACGTTGCCCCGCGCGAAATGGCCGACCTGTGCGAGGCCGCGCTCAAGGGCGACGCCGAGACTGCACGGGCAATCAACGAAAAACTGATGCCGTTGCACAAGGACCTGTTCATCGAGGCCAACCCGATTCCGGTGAAGTGGGCCTTGGTTGAAATGGGCCTGATGCACGAAGGTATCCGCCTGCCACTGACCTGGCTGAGCACCCCTTGTCAAGAACCGCTGCGGCAGGCCATGCGCCAGTCCGGCGTCCTGGTTTAATTGAGGAAGTACAACGCATGAAGCGAATGGCCGGACTTTCCGCACTTGCCTTGATTATCTCCAGCACCAGCGGCTGCGGATGGATCTGGGGGCCGGAAGGTTATTTCCGCGACCGGGGTAGCGATTACCTGCAAGCGCAACAGACTGCACCGATGCAACTGCCGCAAGACGTCAACGTCGCCAAGCGCCTGGATCCGCTGCTGCCGATTCCACGCAACGTCGCCGACGACAGCGTCAAGGGCGAGTACATCGTCCCACGTCCACAGCCGCTGTCGGCCGTGGCCGACGCCAGCGACTACACCCTGCAGAAGAGCGGCGATTCCAGCTGGGTCATGGGCCAGCATCCACCGGCCGAAGTCTGGCCCGTGGCGATCCAGTTCTTCCAGGACAACGGTTTCCGCCTGGACGAACAGCGCCCGCAAACTGGCGAATTCACCACCACCTGGCAGCGTTCCGATGAACTGTCCGCCGCTATGGCCAAGCGCCTGAGCGCCGCCGGTGTCGCGGCCGACAGCGAAACCCGCGTGCGAGTGCGTATCGAGCCGGGCGTGCAGCGCAACACCAGTGAAGTCTATGTGGTCAGCGCCGAGCGACCTGCCGGCAGTACCGCCGACGTGGCCTTCACCAACCGTTCGGTCAACACCGGCCTCGACGCTGCGCTGGTGGACGACATGCTTGCCAGCATGAGTCGTACCGCAGAGCAGGGCGGTTCGGTCTCGATGCTGGCGTCCAAGGAGTTCGATGCGCCGAGCCGCGTCAGCCTGAGCGAAGACGGCAGCGGCAACCCGGTGCTCAACGTCGGCTCCGACCTGGACCGTGCCTGGTCGAGCGTTGGCCGTGCGCTGGAGCAGGGTGAGTGGCGGGTTGAAGACATCAACCGCAGCCTGGGCCTGTACTACATCAACCTGGCCGAGAAAGCCGAGAAGAAAGACGAGAAGCCTGGCTTCTTCGGTAGCCTGTTCGGTAGCAAGCCGGACAAGGAAGAAATCGAAGCCCGCGCCGAGCGTTATCAGGTTCGCCTGAGCAAGGTCGGCGACAACGTCCAGGTCACCGTCGAGAAGAACATCAACACCGTGGCGCCGGCCGATGTGGCCCGCAAGGTGTTGAGTGTGATTCAGGACAACCTGGGCTGATCCGATGCGTTTCGCCGTTCTCGGCAGCGGTAGCCAAGGGAACGGCACGCTGGTAGCCAGCGCTGGTACGTATGTGCTGGTCGATTGTGGTTTCTCCCTGCGGGAAACCGAGAAGCGCCTGTTGCGCCTAGGTGTGCACCCGGCGCAACTGAGCGCGATACTCGTGACCCACGAACATGCCGACCATGTGCATGGCGTGGGTTTGCTGTCTCGGCGCTACAATCTGCCGGTGTACCTGAGCCGTGGAACACTGGAAGGCCTGCGCAAACCCATCGAGCCGGCCGGTTTCGTGGCCGGTGGCGAGCAACTGCGCATCGGTAGTCTGGATATCAGCGTGGTCAGCGTGGCACACGATGCCCGGGAACCGACGCAGTATGTGTTCAGCGACGGTGAGCGACGTTTCGGGTTGTTGACCGACCTGGGTTCGTACTGCGACAGGGTCATGGACAGTTACCGGGACCTCGATGCATTGATGATCGAGTCCAACCACTGCCGCGACATGCTGGCCCGTGGTTATTACCCGTACTTTCTCAAGCAGCGGGTAGGCGGGGAGCACGGACATTTGAACAACCACCAGGCAGCGTTCCTGGTGGCCGAGTTGGGCTGGCAAGGCCTGCAACACCTGGTCCTGGCCCATCTGAGCAGCAAGAACAACCTGCCGCAGCTGGCCCGGCAATGTTTTGTCGACACCCTCGGGTGCGACCCGGACTGGCTACAATTGGCCGATCAAGATTCAGGGCTCGACTGGCGACATATCGCCTAGCCCACTACTTAGCAAGCGGAGCCCATCATGGAAAAACGTGAAGAACTCTACCGCGGCAAAGCCAAGTCGGTTTACAAGACCGACGATGCTGACCGCTTGATCCTGCTGTTTCGCAACGACACCTCGGCGTTCGACGGCAAGCGCATCGAACAGCTGGATCGTAAAGGCATGGTGAACAACAAGTTCAATGCCTTCATCATGCAGAAGCTCGAAGCCGCCGGTGTGCCGACCCAGTTCGACAAGCTGCTGGGCGACAACGAATGCCTGGTCAAGAAACTGGACATGATCCCGGTCGAATGCGTCGTGCGTAACTACGCCGCCGGCAGCCTGGTCAAGCGCCTGGGCGTGGAAGAGGGCATGAAGCTCAACCCTTACACCTTCGAGCTGTTCCTGAAGGACGACGCCAAGGGCGATCCGTTCATCAACGAATCCCACGTCGTGGCATTCGGTTGGGGCACCGCCGAGCAACTGGCGCGCATGAAGGAGCTGTCCCTCAAGGTCAACGAAGTGCTGACCAAACTGTTTGACGACGCCGGCCTGCTGCTGGTGGACTTCAAGCTTGAATTCGGCGTGTTCAGCGACGGCTCCATCGTCCTGGGCGATGAATTCAGCCCGGACGGCTGCCGCCTCTGGGACAAGGACACCAAGAAGAAGATGGACAAGGACCGCTTCCGCCAGGGCCTCGGTGATGTCATCGAAGCCTACGAAGAAGTCGCCCATCGCCTGGGTGTGCCGCTGTAATCGACGCAAGCATCTGATAGCACGGAAAAAATTTCGCTCGGGGGTTCGCTTCCGGCGAATGTGCTGGTATGATGCGCGCCACTGGAGAGATGCCGGAGTGGCCGAACGGGACGGATTCGAAATCCGTTGTACTGGCGACAGTACCTAGGGTTCAAATCCCTATCTCTCCGCCATATTTAAAGGCCCCGAGCGCTTAACCGCCTCGGGGTTTTTTTGTATTTGGGGGAATTATGGGGGAATGGGGGCGGATGTCATTTCCCCCACCATGCTGGAATCGTCCTCGGTTCCGCCCCGTCACTGCTTGGCCTTTCTGTTGCACCACCTGAATGGCCGTCCATCCGAAATAATTGTATTCAGTGGGCCACGGCATGATCGTACCCGACTTGTATTGCCGCACAGAGGCACACAAGTCGGCGTCTGATATGACATTTTCGTCTTGTCTGGTCATTCGCACAGGCTTCGCTATCTGTTACATCATCACGCTTCCTTTATTCGGCTTTGATGGTGTTAAATGCACTCCTCGTGAACCATAGTGATCTACAGTGATCCTACAGAGGGCACGGATACACCCCATAAGGTCATGCTCGCCATGAAGCGTTCAGGCCATGTCCTGCTGAAAGTGCAGGAAAATTTGCGATGGAGAGAAGTCATGTCTAAAGGCAATGTCGTCTCGTTTACCGACAGAAAGGCGGAGATTCAAACAGGTATCGAGTTCCTTGATCTGCTTGACAGGGATATCAAGGAAAATCCTGAAGGTATCCAGCCTATTCCTCGCGGCCTGCTGCAGCGAATTCAAGCAATTCGCAATCAGGCAGACGACAATCGTCGCCGCGAGCTTCAAGAAGGCTAAGCGTGACTGAAAGCACGATTCATATCGAAAACGGGTGGGCACTTTATGCTCACCCGTTATTCATTGCGCGCCTCGAAGAAATCACCGTCGCTGTTGAGAGGGCGATGGCTAATGACCCGGAAGGCTTTCACCATCATCCGGTCTACAAGCTTTTCGATGCAGTGAGCGTGAATATCCTGATAAATGTTCCGTCTGATCCGGCCCATACCTGCTATCGCCAGGGGAACACGCTAGGGCGTGACTTCAAACATTGGTTTCGAGTGAAGAAGCAAGGGATACCTCCACGATATCGCCTGTTTTTTCAGTTCAGATCCGAGGCGCCGAAGACCATCATCTACGCGTGGCTCAATGATGAGAAAACGTTGAGGAAGGATGGCGATAAAAATGATGTGTATGCAGTTTTTACCGCAATGCTCCTAAACGGGAAAATGCCTAATTCCTACACCGACCTCGTCGCGGCTTGCGGAGTCTTGGAATATGGAAGTTCTACGACAGGAACGGAGGAAGAATAAAGCCATCCGTTTTCCATAAAAGCCCGGCGTATCCGCTGGGCTTTTTCGTTTCTGGCGTTTTGTCGCGTACGGGAGCGCGGCGATATGGATTGCGCGACAGTATTGCGAGCGTGAACTTCGGGGGCGCGGATCGCCTGACCTATGATGTGCGCCGCGGTTTTGCCTCGTTTACGGATGAGCCACGTTACGACATGGAGTTTGTCGAGAACTGGTTGAACATGGGCCTGCCCGAATGCCAACGAGGCAAGAACTTCCCCGTGACCTACTTGGCTGGCTCAGTACGACGACGCTTGAAAGGGATCGCCCTGCGATAAGTTCGGAGCTTTTCGGCAGGTCTACTTTGTAATAGGAAGGTTGCCGGTGATTACAGATTTAACTGATCGGCATCTCCACGTAGATGCCTTTTGATCTAGGCCGGCTCTGCGTCCAAGCGTCGGGCTATGACATCAAGCACGTCGCAACCGTCCCTCAAGGAGATGCAGCACAGTTGTGCAAAGTCTTGGAGGACGACTGAGTCACTTGGAATGTACCCTCGCATGACGAGGTTCTCTAAAAGCTGGGTGACCGCGCGAATTCTATAGCCTGCCGTGTCAAGCAAGATGTGCAAAGGCGCAGAGGTATCGACGAAGAGGGGTTGATCATCGGCATTGCTGGTAAGAGCCATGTATCTATTCATTTTTTAACTTCCATGATTGAGGACCTTCTTACCATTTGTCATCGAGTCGCCAAACCCAAGCCGCTCTTACGAACGACGCTAGGACTTTAGAGCCCTTCTGTAGAAATCATCAATCAGATGATGAGTCAGAAAATTCCCTAAATTATGCGGGTGAGAAATGTCAGAAAATTCCCCGCTGCAATTACGTCCCCCCGGTTTTTTTAGTCCGCCCAACCCACTCCGTAACCTGCATAACCACAGCCTTCCCAACACCCAAAGCTTTGTAACAATTGGACAAATGGTCTATAGCTCAAGGCATGGCTGCCGATAGGCAAGCTAACCCCCATGAAAGGAGTGTCACCCCATGTTGCGGTTTTTCGCCGATCTAGGCTTCCGCTGGAAAATCACCCTGCCCATTGCGTTCCTGGCGCTGCTGTTGGTGCTGATGGGGTGGTCGGGCATGCGGGGCATCGGCCAGGTGACGGAGTCCAGCACGCAACTGACCAAGCGCTATCTGCCGGCCATCAGCCTGTTGCTCAACGCCGATCGCGATCTCTACCAGGCCTTTGTCGCCGAGCGCAGCCTGCTTGGGGGGAATGCGGGCAGTCATTCCGAGGCACTGCGGGCCAGTCATCGAGATAATCTGAAGCAAGCTTATGATCGTGTGCAGAAATATGCCGCGATGCAACCCAGCGCCGAGGCGTTGGCGCTGGTCAGTCAGTTCAATGATCGTTTTGCACAGTGGTCGCAGGTTTCGCGGCAGGTCGTCGAGCAGGCCGCGAGCAATCCGCAGGCGGCCAGTGCGCTGAGTTTTGGTGACGGCGAAAGTAAGTTCGACACCATGCGTGATGCCATCGATAAGCTGGGTGAGCTGGAAGACGAAGCGTCGCTGCGCGAGGGGCAAGCAGCGATTGACCGTGGCCAGGCGGTTGGGGTGCAGCAGGGCGGTATCTTGTTGGTGGGTCTGCTGGGTTGCATCCTGCTGATCGTTGCCTTGCCGATGGTCGTGCTGCGTCCAATGCGTCGCCTGCTGCACCGTGTCGAGCAGATCGCCGAGGGCGGTGGTGATCTGAAGGGCCGTCTCGAAGTGCGTTCGGCTGATGAGTTGGGTCAGCTTGGCAGCGCGTTCAACCGCTTCCTCGATAAGCTTCAGCCGCTGATTGCCGAAGTGGGCCGGGTGACCGGGGAGGTCGATGCCGCGGCCCGCGCCATGGCGAATATGGCCGCGACCAATGATCAACTGATCAGCAGCGAACATGCGGCGCTCGACCAGGTCAGTACCGCCGCGACCCAGATGAGTGCCGCTGTGCATGAAGTGGCACACAATGCCGTGAACGCGTCGGACGCCGCACAGCAAGCCAGCAGCCAGTCTCGCGATGGCACTGAAGTGGTCAGCAGCACCATCGAATCGATCCGTCAGTTGGCCCAGGAAGTGGAGAGCGCCTCGGGCACCATCGAGGCTTTGGCCCAGGAAACTTCCAGCATCGGTGCCGTGCTCGAGGTGATCCGCGGCATTGCCGAACAGACCAACCTGCTGGCGCTGAACGCTGCTATCGAGGCTGCACGAGCGGGCGAGCAAGGCCGTGGTTTTGCTGTCGTGGCCGATGAAGTCAGGGCCCTGGCGGCACGTACCCAGGATTCGACCAAGGACATCCAGGTTCGCATCGAGCGCTTGCAAAGCGGTGTCGCCAAGGCCGTGCAAGCCATGCAGGTCGGTAGCAGCAAGGCTCGTGACAGTGTCGAGCGCGCCGCGGGCGTCGATCAGGTGCTCAGTGGCACCAGCGGCTCGATCCAGCGGATCAACGACATGGCCGCGCAAATCGCCAACGCTTGTGAGGAGCAGAGCAGCGTCACCGAGGAGATTGCCCGCAACATTTCCGACATCCGCGACTTGTCCAACGAAGCGGCAGCGAATTCCGCCCAGAGCATGCAGGCCAGCCAACAGCTTTCCACCCTGTCACAAAACCTGGCAGGGTTGATCGGTCGCTTCCGCACCTGAGGCAGGTGCGCGGTGGACACCAACGACAGTCTCCAAGCGTTGCATCAGGACGGTTTCGTCCTGCTGCCCGCGGTACTGAGCGCCACACAGGTTGCCGACCTGCGCCACGCCATCGACCAGTTGAAGCCTGAGCATTGGGACTACAGCGGCGTCATCGATCATTACAAATGTGTGTTCAATCGTGATCCGTTCTGGCTACCGTTCCTGGATGTGGCCGGGGTGATCGAACTGGCCGAGGCGGCCCTGGGCGATGATTGCCATGTCATCGGCCAGACGGCCTGGCGCTGCCATCCCGGTTTTGCCGGGGCACCGTTGCACCTGGATCACCTGGCGATGGCGTTGCCGCCCAACCTGTTGGCTGACCCGACCTTTGACCTGCCGATGCAGGTGTTCACCGCGCAGTTTTACCTGGATGACATCGACGCCGACTTGAGCCCGACCCAGGTGATTCCTGGCAGCCACAAGGCCGGTCGAGCACCGCTAGCGGGCGAAACGCAATGGCAAGGGCGCCCCGCGCAGCCAGTACTGTGCAGGGCGGGCGATGTGCTGATTCTGCGCAGCGAACTATGGCATGCCGGCAGTGACAACCGCACCGTCGACCGCACGCGGTACCTGCTCCAGGTGCACTACGGTCGGCGGATGGTCGCGCAGAAGTTCTCACCCTATCTGCACTGGCAGTTCAATCCTGAGGTCCTGGCCGCCGCGACACCTCGCCAGCGGCGGTTATTGGGCGAGCACCAGGAAGCTGAATACGATTGAGCCTGGCTCAGTCAGATCCACACATCGTTGACCGCCGTTCGTTCATTGGTTTCGTCGCCGGTATTGATGACGCCGCGAGGCTCGATCAACAGCAGTTTCACTTCCTGGGCGGCGCAGGGCTTATGCTCCACACCTTTCTTGACCACATACATCTCGCCCGGGCCAATCGTCACCGCACCGTCGCGAAAGTCGATGCGCAGCTCGCCCTCCAGCACGATGAAGGTTTCATCCGTATCGGCGTGGGCGTGCCAGACGAAGTCGCCTTCGAGCCGGGCGATCTTGAATTGGTAGTCGTTCATTTCGGCCACGACTTTTGGCATCCACTGTTCCTGGAACAGGGTGTATTTCTGGGCGAAGTTGATGGGGGCGTAACGGGTCATCGAGGATGCTCCTTGGTGGGTGGTGCGTCCTACTTTATTGCTCGAGCCAACGTCGCGTATTGGATGATCGTGCAGCTTTTCGCGGCGCGCAGTCGCTGTCTTAGCGCAGCATGTTCAGCCAGCGTGCCGGTGAAATACCGAAGGCCTGGGTATGCAATCGGGTCATGTGGCTCTGATCGAAAAAACCACAGGCCAGGGCCACTTCGCTCAAGGGCGTGCCGTGGAAGGCCAGGCGCCGGGCTTCGCTCAAGCGCCGCTGGGTGATGTAGCGATAGGGGCTGGTGCCGTACAGCGCCCGGAAATCCCGGGACAGGCTCCATCGATCCCGGCCGCTGGCCTGCACCAGGTCGTCCAAGGTGATCACCTGGTCGAGGGCGTCGTGGATGAACAGGCGGGCACGCTCTGCCGCCGGGTAGTCGATCAGCCGCCGTCCCCGCCTGTTGCCTGCCGCGATATCCAGTGCCTGGGCCACATCGTAGATGGCGTCTTCTTCTTCCAGCGGGTCGAGGGGATGATCCAGGCTGTTCAACAGTCGACGGGTCGCGATGTTGAGGCGAGGGTCGTTGGACAATCCACCTTCGATAAAGGGCAATGGCTTGCCCCCCAGCACGTGCTGGATCACCGACGGTTCTATGTAGAACATCCTGTAGCGAAAACCCTCGCTCGTCCCTGCTTCGCCATCGTGTACCTCGTCCGGGTGCAGGACGATGGTTCCGCCGGGCTGACTGTGGCGTTTGCTGTGGCGGTAGTTGAAGCTCTGCACGCCCGAAAGCGTAATTCCGATGGCGTAGGTGTCATGGCGATGGGTGGTATAGCCATGCCCGCTGAAATAGGCCTCGATACGCTCCATGTTCCTCGACTCGGGCGCCCGCACCAGCCAGTCGCGGTTAGGGATTGATCGAGTCATTGCACCGGCCTCCTGCTGTTGTCCGTATACCCTACCTGCCTGAAAACTTTCGTCACAGCAAAAAAACTCCGCCTGTTCACTTGAGGCGATTGAGCCTGTGGCGAGGGGATTTATCCCCGTTGGGCTGCGCAGCGGCCCCCAAACCAGGCAACTCGGTGTGCCAGGAGGATTGAGTTCACTGCTTTAGGGCTGCTGCGCAGCCCAGCGGGGATAAATCCCCTCGCCACAATGATCGATCAGACAAGCCGGTGAAGATGAGCTCAGGTCGAGCCCGCAAGCTGCCCGTTCGTCGAGCAGCTTGTCGGCCAATCCCACACAGCACAGTTCAGATCTCTTTTACCGGCGTTTCACCCTGGACATTCTTGATCAGCCCGATGACGTGTAGGCAATCACTCTTGTTCACATAGGATTCGCCACTGGCGATCGTTTCATGGTTGCCGGCCCTCAAGCGCCAGCGCCATTGGCCTTTTCCGGTGCTGGGGGTGCCTCGGGTCTGTCGATAGATTTCAAAATACATGGGTTCGCTCCCTGCGATTCATTCAGTCAAGACATGCGTTGGACATGTGGCTGCAAGCCTATCCAAGTGGGTGGTTTTGGCTACGGGGAATTCGTTTCCATTGGTTATCAAATATTGCTGGGTATGAGCCCGGATCGAGTATTCGACTTTATGCGTGGAAAAAGTCATGTTGCGAGCATGCAGTCTGCTGAAGTTCCAGTTTGATCCTTGCGTTGCCTTCTCCGGTCCTGCTTAATACGTTTCGACGCCAAGGGCCGGAAGCCCGATGGGACTGAAAACACTATAAGAAAAAGAGCCATCAAGTGACTGAATATCCAGGAGTGGATCTGCAAGGTCGTCTAGCGCTTTCGCTTGTCATTCCGGTCTACAACGAAGTCCAGTCCATCGATGTGTTCATGGCCAGGATCGACCAGGTCTTTGCCCATGAATCGCTGTTGGACCTGGAGCTGGTGTTCGTCAACGACGGCAGTGTGGACGACACATTGGTGCTGCTGCTGGAACGGCAGAAGACCGACCCGCGCATCCGGATCGTCGACCTGAGTCGCAACTTTGGCAAGGAGGCGGCGTTGAGTGCCGGCCTGCAAGCCGCCCGTGGCCAGGCGGTGGTGCCGATCGATGTCGATCTGCAAGACCCTCCCGAAGTGATCCTGGAAATGATCGCCCATTGGCGCAACGGTGCCGAAGTGGTGCTGGGGCACCGGATCAACCGCGACTCCGACTCCTGGGCCAAGCAGGTTTCCGCCAACGGGTTTTACCGGCTGCACAATAAAATCGCCGACCACAAGTTGCCGGAAAATGTCGGCGATTTTCGCTTGATGGATCGCTGCGTGGTCGATGCGTTGCAAACCCTGCCTGAATCGCGCCGCTTCATGAAAGGGCTGTTCGCCTGGGTCGGGTTCCGGACCACCTACGTGGACTACGTCAGACCTGAACGGGCGGCCGGCGTAAGCAAGTTCAATGGCTGGCGCCTATGGAATTTTGCCCTTGAAGGCATCACCAGCTTCAGCACCGAACCGCTGCGTATCTGGACCTACCTGGGACTTTGCGTCTCGCTGGTGTCCTTTGCGTTCGCCATCTTCATCGTGCTGCGAACCCTGATTTCCGGAGTTGACCTGCCAGGTTATGCCTCGCTGATGGTGGCGGTCACCTTCCTGGGCGGGTTGCAACTGATCGGCATCGGCGTACTGGGTGAATACCTGGGCCGCACCTATATCGAATCCAAGCGCCGACCGGTTTTTCTGGTGCGGCGCATCTATGACGCCAAGGACTGACCATGGACCTCAAGGAAACCGACATCCTGGGCCCCGATATCGGGCAGCATTGGTACTACCGGTCGAAAGCGCGCGCCATGCTGCACATGCTCAAGGGCACTTCAGCCAATACGCTACTGGACGTGGGCGCCGGGTCGGGTTTTTTTTCCCATCACCTGCTGACCCATACCGCAACGGCTCAGGCCTGGTGCGTAGACATCAGTTACCCGGCCGACTCCGATGCCAGCACCGCCGGGAAACCGGTGCGTTATCGTCGGGCGGTGGACTCGCTGGACGCCGACCTGGTGCTGCTGATGGATGTGCTGGAGCACGTGGACGATGACGTGGGGCTGCTCAAGTCTTATGTCGACAAAGTGCCGTCCGGCAGCCGCTTCCTGATCACCGTGCCGGCATTCCAGTTCCTCTGGAGCGGCCATGACGATTTTCTCGAGCACAAGCGCCGTTACACCCTCAAACAGTTGGAAGCCGTCGTGGCACAGGCCGGTTTGCAGGTCCAGCAAGGTGCCTATTACTTCGGCCTGGTATTCCCCATTGCCGCCGGCCTGCGCCTGTTGCAGCGCAAATCCCACGGGGCACCCAAGTCGCAGCTTGCGCGGCATCATCCGCTGGTCAATGGCGTGTTGAGGTCACTGTGTAGCCTGGAACGTCCGATCATGGGCGCCAATCGTATTGCCGGTCTGACGGTGTTCTGCCTGGCGCAGAAGCCGTGACCTGGACGCACTCGCCGTTGCTGCGACGTGCCTTTCGCTTTGCCATGACGGGCCTGGTGGTCACTGCGGTCCATGTGGTGGCTGCCGTGCTGTTCGTGCACCTGATCCTGGAAAACCCGCCGCTGGCCAATGGTTTCGCCTTTGTGGTGGCGACCGTGGTGTCGTACCTGATCAACACCCTCTGGAGTTTTTCCAGCCGCTTGCATGGGCGGACTCTTGGCCGGTTCCTGGTGGTCTCGGCCGGTGGGTTCGGGCTGGCGATGCTGGTGGCCTGGGTGGCCCAGAGCCTCGGCCTGGGTTACCTGGCTGGCATCGCGGCCGTCGCGCTGATCATCCCCGTGTTCACCTTCATCCTGCATAATTTCTGGACGTATCGATGACTGCTCGCGGCAAGCATTACTCGCTTTCCCTGTTGCCCATACTGTTGGGGGCGCTGGCATTTCTGCTGGTGATCGGCCCGCGGGTCCTGGACCCGACGAACATCGCCTGGCTGGGGGAGGGCGATGCGGCGACCCACTACATGGGCTGGGCGTTCTTCCGCAGTTCGCCCTGGACCTTTCCGTTGGGCATGAACCCGTCCTATGGTTTGGAGTTGGGCAACGGCATCATTTTTTCCGATTCCAATCCGCTGTTGGCGTTTCTGTTCAAACCCTTCAACGCCTGGCTTCCCGAGACATTCCAGTATTTCGGTCTCTGGTTGCTGGCCTGTTTCATCCTGCAAGCCTGGTTCGCCTGGAAACTCGTCGGCCTGCTGACACCGTCGGTGTGGATCAGGTTGTTGGGGGCGGGCCTGTTTGTGTTTTCGCCGCCGATGTTCCTGCGCATGGGCGGGCACCTGTCGCTGTCCGGGCACTTCCTGATCCTGGCGGCCCTGTATCTGGCGCTGCGGCCCGGCCTGGAGAAGCGTCGGCTGGCCTGGGGCGGGTTGTTGGCTGCTACGGCGCTGGTGCATGCGTATCTGCTGGCCATGGTGGCGTTGATCTGGCTGGCCGATCTTGCCAGCAGGGCCGTCAAGGCTCGGTTATCCCGGCGCAATGCCTTGGTCGAGTTGTGCGGCTTGTTCCTGCTCGTCGCATTCTGCTGCTGGCAGGCGGGTTATTTCAGCGTGGGCGGCGGGACCGTGGCGGGCGGCTATGGGTTGTATCGCCTCAACGTCATGTCGCTGGTCAACCCCAGCGGCTGGTCTTACACCTTGCGCGACATGCCCCAGGGCCCCGGGGACTACGAAGGTTTCAATTACCTGGGATTGGGCGTCCTCCTGCTGGCGATCTGCGCCGGCGTGGCATTGCTGCAGGGCAACACCGGTCTGGCGAAGGCCGTGCGCCACCGGCGACTGTTGCTGTTGGCATTGATCGGACTGACGCTGTTCTCGCTGACCAACCACCTCGGCATCGGCATGCAGAATATGCATTACTGGCTGCCCAAGCCCCTCGAGCTTCTGGCAAACGTCTTTCGCGCGGCTGGCCGGATGTTCTGGCCGGTGTTCTACGCCATCGTATTTGTCGTCATCTTCGCGGTGATCCGCGGCAACAAGCCACGGGCAGCGGCGTGCCTGCTGGCTATCGCGCTGGTGGTACAAGTCCTGGACACCCGCGCGGGATGGGCCGGCCTGCGTCACAGTCGGATGACGCCGGTCGCCTCGAGTTGGCCCACGTCCATGAATGATCCGTTCTGGGCCAGCGCGGCCCGCCATTATTCGAAAGTCCGGACGCTGTTGCCGCAGAACCAGCCGGACAACTGGCTGCTGACCAGTCAATACGCCCTGACGCATGGCCTGGAAATCGATGGCGTGTACCTGGGACGCATGAGCGACCGGGCGATCGAGCAGGCCCAGCGACACACTGAGCAGATGCTCGCCAGCGGCCAGTACGCGGCGGATTCGCTGTACATCCTCGACCCTCGCGCCGCGCTCCAGGCGACGAAAACCGTCAACCGCCAAACCGACCTGTTGACCCGTGTCGATGGCCTCGTGGTGTTGGCGCCGGGCTGGAAAACGTGCGCCCAATGTCCGCCGTTTACCAACGAGACGCTGGATGTGCAGGTCAAGCTCGGTGAGCGCCAGGTGTTCAGCCGAATCAACGCCATGTTGGCCGACGGCTGGGGACGCGTCGAGGAGTGGGGCACCTGGTCGGAAGGAACCGAGGCCGAGGTTGTTTTGCGCATACCGCCAGAGGCGCGCGCCATCTCGATCGAAGCGGCGGCGTTCGTGCAGCCCTCGCACATGCGTCAGCGGGTGAAGGTCTCGATCAACGGTGTCGAGGCGCTGTCGACGCAGTTCACGCGCTTGCAAGACAACACCCTTGAACTGTTCCTGACTCCGGCCATTCGTGAAACGATTGGCGCGGATGGGCGGTTGCGCGTGCAGTTCCAATTACCCGATGCCATCAGTCCCAAGGCGCTGGAGTTGGGGAGTGACGAGCGAGTCATGGGGCTGGGACTGAAATCGCTAACGGTTAAGTAGCTGTTCACCGTGGCGAGGGAGCTTGCTCCCGCTGGGCCGGTCCGACGCTTCGGGCGAAGCGGCTCCAAGACTTTGCGGTTGCCGCGCAACCGAGCGGGAGCAAGCTCCCTCGCCACAAAAGCAGGGGGCCTCTTCCAACTCTTTGGATGGTATTGCGCAGGCCATGGGCCTTTTGCGCATAGACGCACGACCCCCAGCATTTCTACACTGCATCCAGTCAAGGAATCAGGGGGCAGTGGATGAACCGCAACGAATTGCGCAAGGCCGACATCAACCTGATGGTGGTTTTCGAAACGCTGATGCTTGAGCGTAACGTGACACGGGTGGCGGAAAAACTGTTCCTGGGCCAGCCGACCATCAGCTCGGCCCTCAATCGCTTGCGCAAGATGTTCAACGACCCGCTGTTCATTCGCGTCGGCCACCGCATGGAGCCGACGGCAAGGGCCGAGGAAATCATCCGGCATCTATCCCCAGCGCTCGATTCGCTGTCGGTGGCTTTGAGCCTGACCCACGACTTCGACCCCTCCAGCAGCACCATGACGTTTCGCATCGGCCTGTCGGACGACGTCGAGTTCGGCCTGCTGCCGCCACTGTTGAGCAGCTTGCGGCAAGAGGCGCCGCAAATCGTGTTTGTGGTCCAGCATGTCGATTACTGGCGCATCCCCGACTTGCTGGCCTCGGGCGATATCACCGTGGGCATCAGCCAGACTCGCGGGCTGCCGGCCAATGCCAAGCGCAAGCTGTTACGACACATCCAGCCCCGCGTGCTGCGTGCCGATGCGTCGGACACACCGCTGAGCCTGGACGAATACTGCGCGCGGCCTCATGTGCTGGTGTCCCATACCGCGAACGTCGCCGGTTTTGCTGACGAATGGCTGGCCGAGATCGGACGCAAGCGCCAGGTCGTGCTGTCGGTGCCGCAATACAGCGCATTGCCGGCGTTGCTGGCCGGCACGGACTTGATCGCCAGCCTGCCGGACTATACCGCCGCCGCCATGGCCGCCTCGGGGCAACTGTTCAACGAACCCTTTCCCTTCAAGACTCCAACCCTGGATTTATCCATGGTCTGGCTGAGCCATGTCGACAGTGACCCGGCCGAACGCTGGTTGCGGTCGCGGTTGGAGGCCTTCATGGGCGAACGTGGGGTCTCGGCGCACGCCTGACACCGGCCCGTGGCGAAACAAAACCTGCCTCAATCAAGAAAGTCGAGGTAAGGTTGTGATGGCTGACATCACCTCGTCATATTTTCGAATCGGAGTCGAACACATGCCTCACCTGCACCTGGAGTACACCGCCAACCTGCCTGAGCTGAAGGCCGATTCCGCGCTGATGCGCCTGAACAATGCGCTGGTGGCCTCCGGTCAATTTGGCGCCGAGTTGGATATCAAGAGCCGGGCCGTGAAGCACGAGACTTTCCGGGTGGGTACGAGTCTGGGCGAGCGGGGTTTCGTACACGTGAAGCTGGCCTTGCTGAGCGGTCGCTCGCCGGAAATCAAGAAACAACTGTCCGCTAGCCTGCTGGCGGTGATCCAGGACCTGGGGCCATGGCCGGCTGGGGTCAGCGTGCAGCTGTGCGTGGAGATCCTCGACATCGACCGGGAGTCGTATGCCAAGGCCTTGATCGGTCAATGACGATCAGGCGTCGGGTGGGACGCAGGCCTTGATGATCTGTTCGCGCAGCCAGGCGTTGGCACTGTCCTGATCGACGGCCAGGCTCCATTGCATGTTCAAGGTAAACCCCGGCAGACCCTTGGGCACTTCGTGGTGATTGAAGATCGCCTCGTTGGCCAGCAGTTTCTGGATGCGGCGGGGCAGGGTCAGGATGAAGTCGGTGCCGGTGATCATCTTCAGTGCGGCACCGTAGCTGTTGGCGCGCGCGGCAATCTGGCGTTGGTGCGCCTGTTGCGACAGCCAGCCGTCCACCATGTTGGTCGCTGACGTCCAGGGTGTCGGAAACACGTGTCGGCGCTGTACGAAAGATTGAAGGCTCAGTTGCGGCTCAAGTGGTGTCGCCCGTTTGTCCACGACACAAACCAGGTCTTCCTCCAGTAACTGCCGGGATTTGAAATCGGCATGGTTGCTGTGGAAATTCGGGCCGAAGCAGATCACCAGGTCCAGGCTGCCGTCGCGCAGTTCTTCGGCGGGAATGTCGGCTTCGAGCTTGTGCACGTTCACCACCACCGGCAAGTTGGCGTAATCGAAGCTTTGCAGCAGTGGCGGCAGGATCAGTTGTTCGAAATATTCCGGTGCGCAGATGTTGAAAGTAATGGCTTGTCGGGTCGGATCGAAGGTTGGCGTACCGGCATGGCACAGGTTGATGCTTTGCAAAATGGCGCGCACGTGATCGTACATGCCCTCGGCCTTGTAGGTGGGACGCATGCCCGTGCGGGTGTTGATGAACAACTCGTCTTCGAAACAGGTTCGCAGTTTCTTGAGGCAATAACTGACGGTTGACTGGCTGACGCACAATGCCTCGGACACGCCGGTGACACTGCTTTGCTCGTACACGGCGCTAAACACCATGAGGTCTTGCATGTCGAGCTTTCTGAGGGAGTTACTGTTCAGCATCCGTTCTGTCTCTCGCTGTGCTCCTTGCGCGGACTTTGCGCAAACCAGGCTGACGATCCTAGCGGAACGATCGTGCCAAGAGAATGCCGGGCAGGCGCTTTCATGGTCGGGAACGGGACAGATAATGTAGGGAACACGACGTCTCGATCAACGACTGATTCGTTGACCTATGTTTAGCTCGCTGTGATCCAAGCTCCATCAAATCCAGGTTTAACCTGCCAGGATGCCGTGGGACGCTTGCCCGATGTGTTTCCTGTGATGCGCTCATGGACGGTTGGCCCCTGGCAGTGCAATACCCTTCATCCGCCGCAGTCGATCCGGTCGGCAGGTTCACGCCTGCCACGGCCCCGACCCTCAGTGCGTTGCCCTCCGAGCTGGCCTTTTGGGCGCTCTGGCATTGCCGTCACGCGCGTCCTCCAGATATTCGTATTTCCTGTTGATCATTCACGGTGCTCGCGCAGTGGCGAGCACAGACTGACGGCGCCTTGTCGCCCGTCCGACATGGAAATACGAGCCTTCTCATGAGCCTTGCCAAGATTTCTTTCGCACCCGTAGAGCACGCCCAGGCGTTCCTTGCCCAGAACCCCGATATTGAACTGTTCGAGCTGTTCATTCTCGACAACAACGGCGTGCCCCGGGGCAAGTTGTTGCACCGGGACGAGTTGCTGGCGGTCTTTGAAAGTGGCCGGCCGCTGCCCAGTACGATTCTCGGGCTGACCATCAATGGCGACGATGTGGAAAATTCCGGGCTGGTGTGGGACGTCGGTGACATCGATTGTCGTGCCTATCCCATCAGCGGCAGCTTGCAGCGCATGCCGTGGCGGTCGATTCCCACGGCTGCCGTGCAGGTTGGCATGCATCCCCAGGAGGGAATGCCGGCGGCCATCGCCGATCCGCGTTATCTGCTCAGCCGGGTGATAGAGGCCTTGCAGGCCGACGGTTATTACCCGGTTATGGCGGCGGAGCTGGAGTTTTATCTGCTGGACACGCAACGCGACAGCCAAGGCCGACCACAGCCGGCGCCGGACGCCGACGGCGGTCGACCGCGCGCTACCCAGGTCTACGGTTTGCGCGAGCTGGAACAGATCGAGCCGTTCCTGGCCGACCTGTACGCTGCGTGCAAGCTGCAAGGCATTCCAGCCCGGACCGCCATTTCCGAATACGCACCGGGGCAAGTGGAGATCACCCTCGAACACCGCAGCGATGCGTTGCAAGCCATGGACGAGGCGGTGCGTTACAAGCGACTGGTCAAGGGGGTGGCCCACAAGCATGGCATGCAGGCGTGCTTCATGGCCAAGCCGTTCGATCACCTGGCGGGCTCCGGCATGCACATGCATGTCAGCCTGGCGGACCGCGATGGCCACAACCTGTTCGCCAGTGAGGCTGGCGACGGCACGCCGCTGTTGCGCCAGGCGGTGGGCGGGATGCTCGACACCTTGCTCGATTCGCTGTTGATGTTTTGTCCGAACGCCAACTCCTACCGGCGATTCCAAAGCAACAGCTATGCACCGCTGGCGGCGACCTGGGGCGTGGACAACCGCACCGTGAGCCTGAGAGTGCCGGGCGGCCCGGCATTCTCGCGGCACATCGAGCATCGCATCTGCGGTGCCGATGCCAACCCTTACCTGGCTGCGGCGGCGATACTGGCCGGCATTCATCGCGGCATACGTGAGCAGTGCGACCCTGGGGAACCTGTCGAAGGCAACGGCTATGCCCAGGCGACTGAGCTGTTGCCCACCGACTGGCTCACCACCCTGCATACCCTCGAAGCGTCGGCCTGGGCGCGGGAAGCATTTGGCGCTGAATTTCTTGGCGTTTATCTGGCGGTCAAGCGCGCCGAGTACCGTCAATTCATGGGGGAAGTCGGGGAGCAGGATTGGCGCTGGTACCTGAATCAGGCTTGAAAACGGCTGGCCGCCTGTTTCTTAAATAATTATTTAGTAGCAACTTTTTCACGAAAAATTGATGGTGAGCTACCTAAAGTTTGTGTTGCCGTAGGAAAT
Source organism: Pseudomonas sp. St290 (assembly GCF_018325805.1). NCBI lineage: Bacteria > Pseudomonadati > Pseudomonadota > Gammaproteobacteria > Pseudomonadales > Pseudomonadaceae > Pseudomonas > Pseudomonas sp. St290. The sequence continues at coordinate 1,640,804 of NZ_AP014703.1, forward strand.
GAATTTTTCACATTTCCTACGGCACTTCTTTTTAAAAGAGCAACTTTCAGGAAGCCGTCAACCATCATGCTGACCATTAAAGCCGTGCGCCCCGAGTGGGTGACGCTGGCCGCCAGTGCCTTTTTATTAGTGGGCTTCAACCTCGTTCTCTGGCAACACTTGCTGGCGATCACGACGGCTGACGCCCGCGGCCTGCTGATGTGCGTGGCGTTCGGCGTGATGATCTTCTGCGCGTTTAACCTGGTGTTGACGCTCGTGGCTTTCCGTCCACTACTCAAGCCGGTGTTGATGCTGCTGTTCATGATCAGCGCCGGCGTGGCCTATTTCATGGCCCAGTACGGCGTATTGATCGACGCCGGCATGTTTCGCAACTTTGCTGAAACCAATGCCACGGAAGTCCGCGACCTATTGTCGCTGAAGTTGTTTATCTACCTCGGGTTATTGGGCGTGGTGCCTTGTTGGTTGTTGTTCAAGACACCGATCAACTATCGTCGCTGGCCTAAAGAGTTAATAAGTAAGTTGGTGGTCGGCGTGGCCTCGGCTGCGGTGATAGGCATGGTTGCCCTGGTCAACTACCAAGGCCTGTCTTCGTTGTTTCGCAACCACCACGAGTTGCGCTTGATGGTGGTGCCGAGCAACTACATCGGTGCTTCGCTCGGGTACTTGCGTGAGCAGGTCGCGTCGGCCAAGCAGCCATTCATCACGCTGGGCGAGGACGCCAGTCGCAACCCGGCCTGGCAAACCCATGGCCGCAAATCCCTGACCGTATTGGTGGTGGGCGAGAGCGCCCGGGCCGAGAACTTCGGCATCCTCGGCTATAACCGTGATACCACGCCGACACTGGATAAAGAGGCTGGGTTGATCGCCTTCACCGACGTGCATTCCTGCGGCACTGAAACCGCCGTGTCGGTGCCCTGCATGTTTTCCAACATGGGGCGCAAGAACTACGACGCCAGCAAGGCCAGAAATGAAGAAGGCCTGTTGGATGTGCTCAAGCGCGCCGGGCTGGAGGTGATCTGGCGGGATAACCAGTCCGGTTGCAAGGGCACTTGCGATCGGGTCACGTTGCAGGATGTCAGCAATCTCAAGGACCCGGACCTGTGCGCCAACAGTGAGTGCCGCGACGAGATCCTGCTCCAGGGGTTGCAGCATTTCATCGACACGCTCGACAAAGACACGGTGCTGGTGCTGCACCAAATGGGTAGCCATGGGCCGGAGTATTTCAAGCGCTATCCCAAGGAGTACGAACATTTCACCCCGGTGTGTGAAAGCAACGCGCTGAACAATTGCAGTCGCGAAAGCATCGTCAACGGCTACGACAACACGCTGGTGTATACCGATCATGTGCTGTCGACCCTGATCGATCTGCTGCGGGCCAACCAGGACAAGGTCGACACGGCCATGCTGTACCTGTCGGACCACGGCGAGTCCCTGGGCGAATACAACCTGTTTCTCCACGGCACGCCCTACATGCTCGCCCCGGAGCAACAAAAGCATGTGGCGATGCTCGCCTGGTTCTCCGACAGTTATCAGAAGTCTTTCTCGGTCGATACCCATTGCCTGCAACTGAGCCGGGAAAAGCCTCTGAGCCAGGACAACCTGTTTCACTCGATGCTCGGGTTGCTGGAAGTCAACAGCCAGGTCTACAACCGGGACCTGGACCTGTTCGCCAACTGTCGCGGCGCGGTGATTGACGGTGTCCTGGCGCGGGAGTGATGGCCTGGACCTTTTTTTCACGTGGCGTTGATTAACCTGTCATCCAATCTTTTCCAAGAGCCGTTTGTATGTCCAGGCTACCCCCTTCCACCGTCGAGCTTGAGTTCGCCAGGCAGCATGACCAGGAACATGCGCAGATCTGCTGCCAGCCGGCGCCTCGGCGGTTGCGCCTGGCGTTCTGGCGCGACGAGCAAATGGTGCGCAACGCCCTGAAAGTGGCGGGTGAGCCTGGGTTGGTGCTGGATGTGGCCTGTGGGGCGGGGCGGTTCTGGCCGGTGCTGGCCGAGCACGCCAACCGGGTGATCCTGGCGGCGGACCCGTCGCCGGACATGCTCGAACACGCGCTCACTCACCATGGCGGCGCGTTGCTCCAGCGGGTCAAGACCTTCCCGAGTTCGGCGTTCACCATCGGGCTGTCGGCCAACGCGGTGGATTGTATTTGTTGTCTGCAACTGTTCCGTCATGTCAGCGCCAGCGAACATCGCCTGGCGCTGTTGCGCGAATTTCATCGGGTCAGTCGCGATACGGTCATCGTTTCGCTGCAAATCGAAGGGCGTCTCAAGATTGGCCAGGCGCCGCAACGAAGCCTGGCCGACAAGGCCGATGTCGAAGCCGAGTTTCGCCAGGCCGGTTTTAGCGTGCTCTGGTATCAGGATTTCCTGCCCGGTTTTGCGCTGACGCGTGTTTATGTACTGCGTAAGACCGGTTAAGTCCTGATGTAGGACTATTCTTGCTTTTTCGCAGGCGATTTCTCTTAGGCTGCTGCTCTATGGATGCTCGCAATCGCCGGCGGCGATATATACTGCGCGCCATTCTTCAAGGGAGAGCCGTGTGGCCATCGATATTCACTGGATTCGCGACAACGATAGCCTCGGTCAGTTTTGCGCCGAGTGGCAGCAGTTGCCATTCGTCGCCCTCGACACCGAATTCATGCGGGTCGACACCTTTTATCCTATTGCCGGTTTATTGCAGATCGGCGACGGCAAGCGTGCCTACCTCATCGACCCCTTGACCATCGACAATTGGCAACCCTTGGCCGCGCTGCTGGAAAACCCGGCGGTGCTCAAGGTGTTGCACGCCTGCAGCGAAGATCTTGAAGTGCTGCTGCGTTTGACTGGCAGCCTGCCTGCGCCGCTGTTCGATACTCAACTGGCTGCCGCTTACCTGAACCTGGGTTTCTCCATGGGCTATTCGCGGCTGGTGCAGGAAGTGCTGGGTATCGAGCTGCCCAAGGGCGAGACCCGTTCCGACTGGTTGCAACGGCCGCTATCCGAGACGCAGATCAGCTACGCGGCAGAGGATGCCGTGCATCTGGCAGAAGTTTTCGTACAGCTGCGCCCGAAGCTTTCCGACGAAAAATACAGTTGGGTCCTGGAGGATGGTGCCGAACTGGTGGCCAACCTGCGTCGCGAAGTCGACCCGTACGAGGTCTACCGCGAGGCCAAGCTCGCCTGGAAACTGTCCCGCGCCCAATTGGCCGTGCTGCGCGAGCTGTGCGCCTGGCGCGAACGCGAGGCGCGGGCCCGTGACCTGCCGCGCAATCGCATCATTCGCGAGCATTCGCTGTGGCCCCTGGCCCGCACCCAGCCGGATAACCTCGGCGCGCTGGCGAAAATTGAAGACATGCACCCGCGCACCGTGCGCCAGGACGGCCAGTTTCTGCTGGACCTGATCCAGCGCGCCGCCAGCGTGCCGCCCGAGCAATGGCCACCGGCCGTGGCCGAGCCGTTGCCCATCGAGGCGTCGGCGCTGGTCAAGCGTCTAAAGGCGCTGGGGCAGGCTGAAGCCGAGCGCCTGGGGATCGCCCCGGAGTTGATGCTACGCAAGAAAACCCTCGAAGCGCTGATCAAGAGCGGCTTTCCCGAGGGCCCTTACCAATTGCCCGATTCGCTGCGTGGCTGGCGCCGCGAATTGATGGGCCAGGCGCTGCTCGACAGCCTGGCCACTGCCGGAGAACAGCCTTGAAACGTATCTGTTCCATCTACCGAAGCTCGAAGAAAAACGAGATGTACCTGTATGTGCTCAAGAGCGATGCCTTGAAGCGTGTGCCGGAGCCCCTGATGGCTGCCTTTGGCAAGGCTATCCACGCCTTCGACCTGGTGCTGAGCCCCGAACGGGAGCTGTCCCGGGAAGACATCAACAAGGTGCTGGAAAACCTCGACACCCAGGGCTATCACTTGCAGATGCCGCCGGCCGAAGACGAGTACATCGAGCATTTACCCGAAGAGTTGTTGCGCCGCAACGACCCGGTCTGACGGTAATCGGAGGTGCCTGTTCTGGGGGCCTCTTGAAACACACTGGAATGGTTTATTGACGACGATCGCATGGATGGAGCGACACTCTGTCGGCGGTTGTCTGCACTGTTTTTGAAAGGTTTGATTCATGCGCGTTCTGATTGCCGAACACGACCACGCGGTGTATGCCCAGCTTCTGCGCCAGGCTGCACCCGATATTGAAGTGCTGACCAGCGGCGATTCCGCCGAACTGTCGCGACTGGCCACCGATTGCCCGGTCTGGCTTGGCCAGCCCGATCTGCTGGCCACCCTGTTGCGTCAAGGCCATAAACCCCGTTGGCTGCAATCGACCTGGGCAGGCATCACGCCGCTGTTGGCCGAGGGCTTGACGCGCAATTACCGCCTGACCCGCGCGGTAGGCATTTTCGGCCAGGTGATGGCTGAGTACGTGCTCACCTACATGCTCGGCCATGAGCGCGAGGTACTGGCGCGGTTGGTCAGCCAGGTCGAGCGCAAGTGGGACAACCGCCAGGGGCAAGGCCTGGCCGGGCGCAAGGTGCTGATCGTCGGCACCGGCGATATCGGCCAGCGCGTGGCGCAGTTCCTGGTGCCGTTTGGCGTGCAGCTGTACGGCATCGCCAGCGAAGCCCGGGAGCTGGCGCCGTTCATCGAAGTCGGGGCACTGCAGGATCTGCCGCGCTTGGTGGGCGAAGTGGACTACGTCATCAACCTGCTGCCCAACACGCCCAACACTCATGATGTATACGACGCGGCGCTGTTCAAGCAATTCAAGCCAACCGGGCTGTTCATCAATGTCGGACGCGGCGTGGCGGTAGTGGATGCGGATCTGGTGCAAGCCTTGAAGGAAGGGCACCTGGCCGGTGCGGTGATCGACGTATGCCGCCAGGAGCCGCTGCCGCAGCGCCATCCATTCTGGACCGCCTGGGGGCTGTTGTTGACCGGGCATAGCTCGGCACCGACCTCGCCGACGATGATGGTGCAGTTGTTCCTGGAAAACCTGCGGGCCTATCAGGCCGGCGAAGCGTTACGCGGGGAAGTGGATTTCACCCGGGGCTACTGACACTGCCCCAATCAACTTGTGGGAGCGGGCTTGCTCGCGAAGGGGCCGATACATTCAACAATTATGTTGACTGACATTTCGCTTTCGCGAGCAAGCCCGCTCCCACAGTTGATCTTCAGCGGTCACAAAGTTGGGGTTACAGGCTGAAATCACCCTCAGCCACCAGTTCGCTCAACGGCCGGCGCGAGCTTGGGACTTCACGGGCCTGGAGGTACTCAGCCAGTGTCGATTTGTCCCCCAGCTTGCCAATCGCCACGGCGGCGTGCAGGTCGTAGCCTTGCGGGATCTTCAGTTCCTTGCGGGTCAGTTCCTGGTCGAAACCGGCCATGCCGTGGGTGTGCCAGCCGCTGAGGCTGGCTTGCAGCGCCAGGTGGCCCCAGGCCGCGCCCGTGTCAAAGGTGTGGCTCTGTGCTGGGGTTTCTTCAGTGGCGCCGGGCACGGCGAAGGTGGTTTTCGAAACGACGATCACCAATGCCGAGGCGTGTTGGGCCCAGCCGCGGTTGAATTCATTGAGCAGGCCCAGGAACCGCTCCCAATTCGGCGTATCGCGGCGCGCATACAGGAAACGCCACGGCTGCGAGTTGTAGGCCGATGGTGCCCAGCGGGCGGCTTCGAAAAAGCCCAGCAGGGTTTCTTCTGCAATGCTCTCGCCGGTAAAGGCACGAGGCGACCAGCGTTCGATAAACTGAGGGTGGATAGCGTAATCGGCGATGCGGGGATTGGCGCTCATGGGATTACCTTGAAGGGATAGGGAAAGTGGATAAAGCAACCTACGTCCCGGCGCCGAGCCTGACAAGCCCCCAGTTTACCGACAGTCGCCAACGCTTGGCCTGAAGAGGCCCCGGCACTAGACTGTCGGCCTTTTCACCACCTGATGTTGATGCTCGAGCCATGGCCGCCAAAGTCGAACCGTTCTGGATACGCAAAACCCTCGATCAGCTCGATCCGCAGGAGTGGGAATCGCTGTGCGACGGCTGTGGCCTGTGCTGCCTGCAAAAACTCGAAGACGAAGACGACAACAGCGTCTATTACACGCGTATCGCCTGCAAACTGCTGGACCTGAAAACCTGCCAGTGCAGCGACTACCCCAACCGCCGTGAGTTCGTGCCCGATTGCATCCAGCTCACGCCGGGCAAGGCCGATGAGTTCAAATGGCTGCCGCCGACCTGCGGTTATCGGCTGGTCAGCGAGGGCAAGGACTTGCCGTTGTGGCACCACCTGGTCTGCGGTGATCGCGATGCCGTGCACCACGAACGCATTTCCCAGTCCGGGCGTATGCTGGCCGAAGGCAGTGTGCCGGAAGAAGATTGGGAAGATCATCTGATTTTCCGCGCCGGCTGAACCGCCGGGCATCGCACCCTCAGGGAGACCCCATGGCGGCAGGATTGAAACGGATGCTGGCAGTCGGGCTGCTGGTAATGTGCGGGCCGCTGTGGGCGGCGCAGAAAGTCGATCTGGATTATCACGTGCACCTGCTGCCGCAAAGCGATCAGGCTGAGGTGCGCCTGACCCTGGCCCGGGGTTCGGCGGTGCGCAGCCTGGACTTCGACCTCGGCGACGGCAGCCGCTATAGCGATTTCAAGGCCGACGGCCAATGGCAGCTCACCCCCGGCAATGAGGCGCGTGGCGTCTGGCGCCCGGCCGCCGACAAGGCCAGCCTGAGCTACCGCGTACGCATCAGCCATGCGCGCAAGAGCGCGACCTTCGAAACCCGCATGACCCCGACGTGGGCGTTGTTGCGCGGCGACGATCTGGTGCCGTCGGCCAAACTCGATCAGCAGGACGGCGTCGAATTGGTGGCCCGTCTCGAAGTTGAATTGCCCGATGGCTGGAAAAGCATAGAGACCCCTTGGCCACGCATCGGCAAGCAACGCTTTCGCATCGACAACCCCTCGCGCCTGTTCGACCGTCCCACCGGCTGGATGCTCGCCGGCAAACTGGGGAGCCGGCGCACACGCCTGGGCGAAACCGAAGTGACAGTGGCCTCGCCCCGAGGTCAGGGCATGCGCCGGATGGATGTGCTGACGCTACTGACTTTTGTCTGGCCGCAGGTGCAGGCGCTGGTGCCGCGCCATCCTGCCAAGTTGCTGATTGTCGGTGCCGGTGATCCGTTGTGGCGTGGTGCCCAGGCCGGGCATGATTCGATTTATCTGCACAGCCGTCCGCCGCTGGTCAGCGAGCGGGGCAGCAGCCCGTTGTTGCGCGAATTGGTGCAGGCGCTGGCGCGTATCAACGATCATGATCGCAGCGATTGGATCAGCGAGGGACTGACCGAGTACTACGCCGTCGAACTGCTGCGCCGCGCTGGCGGCCTGAGTGATGAGCGCTATCAGGCCTTCAATGACCGCCTCGCCCGCGACAGCAAAGGCGTCACCACCTTGCGCGGTGAGCGGGTCGGCACCGCGACAGTGGCCAAGGCGGTATTGCTGCTACAGGAGCTGGACCGCGAGATTCGCTTGAAAACCCGTAACAAGCGTTCGCTGGATGATGTGTTGCAGGGGGCGATGCGGCTGGAAACAGTTGATACCCAGGAGTTTGTGCAGCTCAGTGAAAGTGTCCTGGGTGGGAACTCTGCAGTGCTGGATACCAAGTTACTTCAGTAATATCGCTATCGCGGGCAAGCCTTGCTCCCACACTGAATCTTCGCCGGATGAGCTATTGGATACGACTCGATCCTGTGGGAGCAAGGCTTGCCCGCGGTGAGGCCATCAGCCCCACCGCAAAAAATCAGAGCCCAACTTTGGGTGAAACCAGCGAATCATTCCCCGTCACCGTAGCCGTACCGGTCGCCGCCTCGGCATTGGCCTTCAGGCGGCTCAGCTCGTCGCCGGCCTGCTCGATGCGGGCGCGGGCGTCGCTGAGGTTCTGACGGTTCTTTTCCAGCAAGGCCTTGGCCGAACAATGCCCGGTGATCCCCCGCGCCAGCGCCATGCCGCCGATCGCCAGTTGGGCCAGGCCGATCACACCACCACGACGCAAGCCCTTGCCCATCATCAGGACACCGCCGGCCAGTGAGCCAATGCGTTCCCAACCATGTACGTTTTGCGGCGGATGAGATTGGAAAGGGGTGGTCTCAATCGGCTCGAACGGGTTGTTATCGCTCATGATCTGTCTCCGGTGTGGGGGTTGGTATAAAACTGACTGCCCGAGCGATTGCCTTGTTCAATTGGATTTAGCGCCGGTCAGCGGAATTGCGGCCCCGAACGGGTGTTGTTGCCTTTGGCCATGCGGTCATACAGCACGACGTTGACCGTGGCGGCCAGGTTCATGCAGCCGGTGGTGGGGATGTACACCACGTCCTCGCACCAATCGCGAATGTCTTTATCCAGTGAACCGTCCTCGGGACCGAAGATGTACAACGCCCGGTCCGGGTGGGTGTATTCGGGCAGTGGACGAGCGCCCTCCACCAGTTCCACGGCCACCGGTACGCAACCCAGGGGCAGGATCTTCTTCAGGTCGTCGATACCGATCAGCGGGATGTCGTAGTGGACTTTCTTGGTGTCGGTGACGAAGTCGGCGGCACGCTCATAGCGCTTGCCGGTGTAGAACACCGACGCCACGCCGTAGCAGCCGGCGGCACGCATGACCGAACCGACGTTTTCCGGTGACTTGGGGTTGAACAGACCGATGCAGCTATAGCGTTTGTTGGCCACGGACGGGGTGCCTTTGGGAAAAGGCGCGATTATACGGGGAATGGGGCTGCGTGTTCAGTTTGTGAGTGGGGACTGATGGTCGGTTACCTATCACGAACCTGACCAATCGGTAACGTCCCCGCCAGCGTCGTGAAAGGCGCCAGTCGTTATGGTTTGCCTGACAAATGACTGCCGGAGTTCCCTATGAAAACCCTTGATGCCTTGCTCGCCGTTTCGATCCTGTCCCTTTCTTCCCTTGCCTTGGCGGAAGGAGGAGGTGACCGGGTTTATGGCCGGATGATCCAGAACAATCAACAAGCCATGGCCCAATTCGCCGCCGAAAACGGCAAAGCCGTCGCCGAAATCGTTCATTACGAATACGGCATGAAACTCGATGTAAAAAAAGTGGTGAGCATTACACCGGCCATTAAAGGCTGTGGTGTCGGACCGTCGCGTATGACTTACGAAGATTCGAACGGCAAGCTCAACACCGTGGAATACAGGCTCCTGGGTGATAACTGTCCGAAGGGCGGCTGATTACCGTCTCGTTTGTTCTCCTTTGGTTTTGAGACGGTCAGGCGCCCTGGTGGCGCCTGTTTTTTATGTGCGCCGGATTATTGTGCTGGCGTGTTACGCAACCTCAAGGCATTGAACACCACCGATGCCGAACTTACGCTCATGGCGATGGCGGCAATCATGGGCGAGAGCAAGTGACCGGTCAGGGGGTACAGCAGGCCGGCAGCCAACGGAATACCCATCGAGTTGTAGAGGAAGGCAAAGCCGAGGTTCTGGCGCATGTTCCTGACGGTTGCCACCGAAAGGGTGCGGGCTCGCAAGATCCCCATCAAATCGCCTTTTACCAAGGTCAGTTGGGCGCTGTTCATCGCGACGTCCGTGCCTGTCCCCATTGCAATGCCTACGTTCGCCCGAGCCAGGGCCGGTGCGTCGTTTATCCCGTCACCCGCCATCGCGACCTGGCGGCCATCGCGTTGCAGGTCCGCCACCAGGCGCTCTTTGTCCTCGGGTTTGACTTCGCCATGGACCTCTTCAATGCCCATCTCCATGGCCACGGCGCGTGCAGTGGTGAGGCCGTCGCCGGTGGCCATGATGATTTTTATGTCGTGAGCCTTGAGGCGGTTGACCGCTTCCCTGGAGGTCGGCTTGATCGGGTCCGAGACGGCCAGTAGCCCGGCCAGCACGCCGTCGATCGCCATGTAGATAATGCTGATGCCTTGGGCGCGTAGCTGCTCGGCCTGTTGCTGCAATGGATAAACGCTGATGCTGACGGCATTCATCAGCGCGGTATTGCCCACGTGGACCAGTTTGCCGTCCACCCGGCCACTGACACCGATGCCACTGGCGGATTCAAATGAAGCCGGCTTGATCAGTTCAAGATGCTCGGATCGGGCGTGATCGACGATGGCGTGGGCCAGGGGATGCTCGCTGCCCTGGTCGAGGCTGGCGGCCAACAGCAGCACTTGGCGGCCGTCGAAGCCCTGGGTGGCTTTTACGCTGTGAAAAGCCGGGCGCCCTTCGGTCAGGGTGCCGGTCTTGTCGACGATCAGCGTGTCGATCCTGCATAAGTTCTCGATGGCGCTGGCGTCCCGGAAAAGCACGCCCAGGCTGGCCGCCTTGCCGGTGGACACCATGATCGACATGGGGGTTGCGAGCCCCAACGCACAGGGGCAGGCGATGATCAGCACGGCGACGGCATTGATCAACCCGAAGACCCAGCCAGGTTCGGGACCCAACAGCCCCCAGCCGAAAAAGGTCAGTACGGCGATGGCAATCACGCCCATGACGAAATAACCAGCGATCACGTCGGCCATGCGCTGCATCGGTGCTTTCGAGCGTTGGGCCCGGGCGACCATCTGAACAATCTGCGCCAGGACGGTCTCGGCACCGACCTTCTGGGCCGTCATCACCAAGCTGCCGTGGGTGTTGATCGTGGCCCCGATCAGGCTGTCCCCGGCGCGTTTGATCACCGGAACCGGCTCGCCGGTGAGCATCGACTCGTCAACGGCACTTTCGCCTTCGAGCACCGTACCATCGACCGGGACCTTCTCACCGGGCCTGATCCTCAGGTGGTCACCCCGATGGACGTGGCTCAGGGGGATGTCTTGCTCCTGGCCATCGGCATTGATCCGGCGCGCGGTCTTGGGTGACAGCCCCAGCAGCGACTTGATGGCGGCCGACGTCTGTGAGCGAGCCTTGAGCTCCAGCATCTGCCCCAGCAATGTGAGGGAGATGATCACCGCGGCGGCTTCAAAGTAGACGCCGATACGCCCCTCTTGCATGAACGTGGCGGGAAATCCTCCAGGCCAAAACGTGGCGGCGACACTGTAGAGATAGGCCGCCGCAGTGCCCAGGCCAATCAGGGTCCACATGTTCGGGCTGCGCTGGCGAACAGAGGCCACTCCCCGCACAAAAAACGGCCAGCCTGCCCACAGGACCACTGGCGTGGCCAGAAAAAACTCGACGAAATTTTGCGTGACACCGTGGAACAGCGACAAGGCGTGCCCCGCCATGGCGAGCACGGTGACGATCACCGTCAACGGCAGGGACCACCAGAAGCGGCGGGTGAAATCCTTGAGTTCTGGATTGCCCTCTTCTTCCAGCGCGGGCATCACCGCCTCCAGCGTCATGCCGCACTTGGGGCAGGTACCGGGGCCGGGTTGGCGTATTTCCGGGTGCATGGGACAGGTGTATTCAGTCGCCATGTCGCCGCTGAGCGCTGCGGCGCTGTGGTGAAGGTGCGCGGGAGTGTCGGACATGGTCAGCGGCCTTCCTCATCCTTGCCGTCTACGGGTGGCTCGTCATGTCGTCCGTGACCGCTGTGGCCGTGTCCGAAGACATGCATCAAGGGACACATCAGGAGAATCAGGTACGGCCAATTCCCCGCGATGTGGCTGAAGTGTTCTCGCGTCAGATAGAAGAGGCCGATGGCCAACAGCATGATCAATACAATGCCGGTCTTGTTCCGCCAGAATGGCGTTGCGCCAGCAGATGGGGGTTGATGAGTGTTCATGGTATCGCTCCTTCAGGCCGGGCGAGCCACCCATAGCCACAGCATAGGCAGGGCGTGCTTTGGCAGATTGACATTCATCAACCTTGGCTTACTTCACCTCTGAATGAGGGAAGCAACGGGCATGCTAAAGGTGCGAGGCTGTCAGCGACCTGACGGGGACATTGCAGATTTGTCAGCGGGTCCATGCGAGCGGCATGGGCAGTCGAGTGGGCCACGTGTGGCGAGGGGGTTATCTGGGCGCAAAACGTTGCAGCGCAAGATAAACACCCTCGCCGCAATGGCTGACTATTCGTCTTTCTTCATCAACCCGGCCAGCGCGGCGAAGGGGTTGTGGGTGGCCTTGGCGATTTTCGGCGTGCTCAGGGAGCCGTCGCCGAAGTATTGCTGGTCGGTGTAGCGCGAGTGCTCGTTGTCGTGGCAGTACAGGCACAGCAGTTCCCAGTTGGAACCGTCCTGCGGATTGTTGTCGTGGTTGTGGTCGCGGTGGTGAACGGTCAGTTCGCTCAGGCGCTTGCCGGAAAATTCGCGGGCGCAGCGGCCACAGACATGGGGGTACATTTTCAGGGCTTTGTCGCGATAGCCCATCTCCCGGTCGCGCTGGGCATCGGCGAGGATGCGGTCCAGCTTGGCGGTGTTGGACGGCGGTGTTGACGAACTCATGGGTCCACCTTTGTAGAAAAGACTGATGACGGTTGGACAGAGTTTAGCTCAGCCCTTGAGCTTCTCGGCAATCCAGATGGTGTGGCGGGTGCCTTTGTTGCCATGGGCGAACACCTGCACCTCTTCGGCCTTGAAGCCGGCTTTCTTCAGCTTGTCGGAAAACTGCCGGTCAGCGCTGGCCGACCACACCGCCAGCACGCCCTTGGGCCGCAGGGCCTTGGCGCAGGCAGCCAGGCCTCCTGCCGAATACAGCCAACTGTTAGCTTTCTGGGTCAGGCCTTCCGGGCCGTTGTCGACATCCAGCATGATCGCGTCGAAACCCTGGGGCTCGGCTTGCAGCACCTTGGCCACGTCTTCCATGCGGATCACCGTGCGCGGGTCCGACAAGGGGCGCCCGGCCTTTTCACCCAAAGGGCCACGGTTCCACTCCACCACGCCGGGCACCAGCTCGGCCACCACCACTTCGGCAGTCTTGCCCAGGTGCTTGAGGGCCGAGGCGAGGGTGAAGCCCATGCCGAGGCCGCCGATCAGCACGCGCGAGCCGGGGCGGCCGGCGACCTTGCGGCAGGGAATTTCCGCCAGGGCGTCTTCGGAACCGTGCATACGGGTGTTCATCAACTGCCCGCCGTCACCGCCCTGGATCTTGATGACGAAGTCTTCGCCGTACTCGAACAGGCACAGGGCACCGCCGTTATCAGGGATGGGCGTGGTGTCGAGCAGGACGAAACGTTTCATGGAAATCTCGTAGGAGGGCGAACCGGCGCGGCAACGACTAGCCTTAAAGCAGACAATAGCCACGGAGCCATTGATGAAGTGCATCATTCTAACGGCCATTGCCCTGGCGACGCTCTCAATAAGTTGCGCCCAGGCCCAACAACCGACGATTCCGGTCAACCCACCCAGTATCCCCGGGTCGCCTGGCACCGCGACCCCGATGCCGTATCCGCCGGTCACGCCCAACGGCATACCCAAGTCCGGTGCTGGAAGTGGTGGGCCGCCGTTGCTGCCACCGATCGAAATGCCCAAGCCGCCCAAGGACCAGCCGATACCGGGCATGGAGCCTCAGCCGGTGAAGGCCAAGACGCCCGGGGGATAGGCTTGTAGCCAGTCGGTGAAACAACTGAATGGCAAAGACCTGTGGGAGCGAGCCTGCTCGCGATAGCGATATACCAGTCAACATGGATACTGGCTGATCCGACGCTATCGCGAGCAGGCTCGCTCCCACAGATTCTGTATTTCAACTGGAGGTGAGCTAGACCTGCTGCGACAGCAACTGCCCATCGGCCATGCGCAGACGCTTGGACAGGGAGACGGCGAGGGCGCGGATGATCTTGGCGGCGATCTTCGGGGCATCGTTGAGCATTTTTTCCAGGGAGTCCTTGCCCAGGTTCAGCAACTGGCAATCACTGGCCGCGATGCAGCTGGCCGAGCGTCGTTCGCCGTCGAGCACGGCCATTTCGCCGAAGGCCCGTCCGCTGCGCAACGTGGCGATGGTCACGGGTTGGCCGTCGGGGCCGGTTTTCTGCACGGCCACTTGGCCGGTGTGGATGATGCACATGAAACTGCCGGCATCCCCTTCGCGGAAAATCGCTTCACCCTCGGCGATGGCGCTGATGCTGAAATAGCCAGACGCCGCGGCGAAGTCGACAGGCAGCAACTGGTCGAACAGACCGCAGTCCATCAGCCAGTCGCGGATTTCTTTGTTCAGTAAGGTCGGTTCTGACATGTTGTCACGGTCTTTTTCTTGTGTTTGTTGCGGTTTCGGGTTGGCCTGGATGTAAGAAGATCCAATGTGGGAGCAAGCTCGTTCCCACATTGGACTGTGGTTGCATCAGAGCCTGCGCATGGAGCTAAGACCCGGCGATCCGATGGAGTTCCTCAACCCAACCCCAAAACTTTCAAGACAAATGCATATTCGAGCGCTACGTCACGCAATCCCTGGTAGCGCCCACTCATCCCGCCGTGGCCGGCGTCCAGTTCGGTCTTGAGCAGCAAAGGGTTGTCATCGGTCTTGGTGGCGCGCAATTTCGCCACCCACTTGGCCGCTTCCCAGTACTGCACGCGGCTGTCGTTGTACCCGGCGATCACCAGCAGCGCCGGATAGGCCTGGGCGCTGACGTTTTCGTACGGGGCGTAGGCCCGGATCCGATCATAAACGTCTGGTTCCTCGGGGTTGCCCCATTCGTCGTATTCAGTGACGGTCAATGGCAAGTCCGGGTCGAGCATGGTGTTGAGCACATCGACGAACGGCACTTCGGCAATCGCCACCTTGAACAGCTCCGGGCGTTGATTGAGTACTGCGCCAATCAGCAGGCCACCGGCGCTGCCGCCGCTGATCGCCAGTTGTCCGGCGGTGGTGAAACCGTTGGCGATCAAATGTTCGGCACAGGCGATGAAGTCGCTGAAGGTGTTGTGCTTGTGCTCCTGCTTGCCGGCGCGGTACCAGGCTTCTCCCAGCTCTCCGCCGCCGCGCACGTGGGCGATGGCAAACGCCACACCACGGTCGAGCAGGCTCAGCCGCGCGTGGGAAAACCAAGGGTCGAGACTCTCGCCATAGGCTCCGTAGCCGTACAGGTACAGCGGTACGGGCCGGCCGAGGGCTTCGCGCTTGACCACCAGGCTGATGGGCACCTGGGTGCCGTCCGGTGCCGTTGCCCAAAGTCGCTGGCTGACGTAGGCGTCGGCGTCGAACGGGCCTAGTACCGGGGTTTGCTTGAGTACGACCTGTTCGCCGCTGGCCAGGTCCAACTGACGGATCTGCGCCGGGCGGTTCAGGGCTTCGTAGCGCAGGCGAATGCGATCACTGATGAATTCCAGGCTGTTCTGCACATGCAGGCTGTAGGCCGCGTCCGGCAATTGCACCCGATAGGCCGGCAAACCCTGGGGGTGAACCTCGATGATCGGCAGGCCACCTTCACGCAGGCTCAGGGTCATGGCCCCTGCGTTCAGGCTCAGGCCGTCGATCATCACCGTGTCGCTGTGGGGGATCAGGTTCTGCCAGTCGGCCTCGGTCGGCGCGACGCCGGTGTCGACGGCTTGGTACAGGGCGAAGTTGATCCCGTCGCGGTTGCTGCGGATCAACCAGGTCCATTGGCCATCGAGCAGGCCATGGTCGACGTCATACTCGTGGTCTTCCCGCCGAGGCGTCAGGCAGGTGAAGGGCTGTTGCGGCTGCGTGGCGTCCAGCACCCAGACTTCGCTGGTGGTCTTGCTGCCCAGGGACAGGATCAACTGCTGTTCCGAGCTCGAACGATAGCAATGCAGGAAGAAGCGCCCGTCCGGCTCATGGAACACCTCCTCGGCGGCCGTGCCGTCCAGGCGGTAGCGCCAGAGTTTGTGAGGACGGTGGGTGTCGTCCAGCTCGCCAAAAAACAGCGTCAGGCTGTCATTGGCCCAGGTCATGCTGCCGTCGCAATCGTCGAAGGACAGTTCACTGACCTTGTCGTTGGACAGTTCCTTCACGAACAGGGTGTAGATCTCGTCGCCTGTGGTGTCCAGGCTGTAGGCCAGGCGCTGGTGGTCGGGGCTGATGCTGAAGGCGCCCAGGGAGAAGAAGCCGCCGCCGGCCAACGCGTTCGGGTCCAGCAGCAGTTGTTCGCGGCTTTCATCCACGGTCAGGCTGTCATCGGTCGGGCGCGGGCAGCGGTAGTGGCGCGGGTATTCGTCACCGGCCGTGGTGCGGGTGTAATACAGGTACGGACCCCAGGGCGACGGCAGCGACAGATCGGTCTCGAGGATCCGGCCCTTGATCTCCTGGAACAGGGTTTCGCGCAGTTCGGCCTGATCGGCCAGTTGCGCCTGCTGGTAGCTGTTTTCGGCCTTGAGGTAGTCGAGCACGGCGTCGGTGTCGCGTTCCTGCAGCCAGGCGTACGGGTCAACACCGGGGTCCCTGCGGGCAATCGGGGCGTTGGAAACGTGGGCAGATAGGGACATGAAAGGCTCTCGAACGTTGTACGAAAAGGGGCGCGTGGCCTGGGCAGAAGCAACCACACAGGCCATTCGCCAGACGCCGGGGCAGCCTGACGAGCGAAAAGCCGTTACTATAAGCGTCTCTTTGCCTGCCTTGCCATGGACACCATGACCGAGAATGACTATCTGATCGCCTGGGGCCTCTACGCCTTCGCCGCCCTGGGCTGCCTGCTGGTGTGGATGCGCATGACCCGCTGGATGTGGCGCTGGTTGCGCGAACCGCTGCGGTTGCTGATGGCGGTGTTGCTGTTCAGCCCCACCATCGTCGACCCAGTGAAGGACAAAGTTGCCCCGGCCTTGGCCATTGTCGCCCTGGACGTACTGTTCAAGGTCGGCAACAACGTCTGGCGAGCAGCGTCCGATCTGCTCATGTACGGCATGATTGCCTTCGGCCTCTACCTGGTGATCGTGTTGATCCGCTTCCCCATCGAACGTTCCGCCAACGCTCGCAAGGAACGGGCCGCCGCCGCAAAAGCCGCCGCTGCGGCCGATGAACCCGACGATGAGCCGCCGTTCGGCGTGGCCGGTGATGACCGTTACGGTCGCCCGCCCGTGCCGAGTAACCCCCAGCGTTCGCGTATCGAACCGCGCCTGTAACCGGGCCTGCCCTTTGAAGCGAGAGTTCGAGCATGTGTGAGTTATTGGGCATGAGCGCCAATGTGCCGACCGACATCGTGTTCAGCTTTACCGGGCTGATGCAGCGCGGCGGCAAGACCGGGCCGCACCGGGACGGTTGGGGCATCGCCTTCTATGAAGGCCGCGGCCTGCGCCTGTTCCAGGACCCGGCCGCCAGCAGCGAATCGGAAGTGGCGAACCTGGTGCAGCGCTATCCGATCAAGAGCGAAGTGGTGATCGGGCATATTCGCCAGGCCAATGTCGGAAAGGTCTGCCTGTCCAACACGCACCCGTTCGTGCGTGAGTTGTGGGGGCGCAACTGGTGCTTTGCCCACAACGGCCAGCTCGCTGGTTTCCAGCCTGAAGTCAGTTTCTACCGGCCAGTGGGCGACACCGACAGCGAAGCGGCCTTTTGCGATTTGCTCAACCGCGTGCGCCAGGCCTTCCCCGAGCCGGTGGAGGTGGAACAGTTGCTACCGTCGTTAATCCAGGCCTGCACCGAATACCGCAGCAAGGGCGTGTTCAACTGCCTGCTCAGCGATGGCGACTGGCTGTTCTGCTATTGCTCGACCAAACTGGCCCAGATTACCCGTCGCGCGCCGTTCGGCCCGGCACGGCTCAAGGATGTGGATGTGATTGTCGATTTCCAGGCTGAAACCACGCCCAACGACGTGGTCACGGTGATCGCCACCGAACCCTTGACCGAAAACGAAACCTGGACCCGCTACGAACCGGGCCAATGGAGCCTGTGGCGACGCGGCGAATGTGTCAGTCACGGTCGGACCGAATAAGGACGTCACGTTATGTTGCTCAGTTATCTACGCCTGGTGTTGTTCGCGGTGGGCCTGCTGGTTGGGGTCCAGGTGCCGGGCTTCATCAATGATTACGCCAAGCGGGTCGAGGCTCACCTGATCGAGGCGCAAACCGGCCTGCAAGGGTTCCAGGGCACCGCCAACCAGTTCTTCAAGGGCGACATGCAGGCCCTGGTGGCCCATTACCGCGCCAGCGAGGACCCGATCTTCCGCAGCGATGCCGACAGCCTGAACACCTTGCTCGTGCGCCAGCAGGCCTTGGACAAGCAATTCCAGGCGATGCAAGGCCCGTGGTACATCCGCTTTCTGCAAGTGGCGCTGGCCGCCGACCCGGACATTCGCAAGGAAACCTGGAACGGCTACAGCTACCAGATCCTGCTGACTCCCGAGGCGATGATCTGGGGCATCAGCGGTGCGATGCTGCTGTCGTTCGGCCTGGAATGCCTGTTCCGCCTGATCGATTGGGTGGTGTTGGGCGGCAAGCGTCTGCGCCAGAGCCGGCCGATTGAAGAGCGGGATTTGCGCGGGCTATAGCGCCGCAGCGAGCCTCTGTGGCGAGGGGATTTATCCCCGTTGGGCTGCGAAGCAGCCCCCTCATTGCAGTCAATTGAATGATCCTGCCTGATACATAAGGTGGCCTTGTCGGGGGGGCCGCTTCGCAGCCCAGCGGGGATAAATCCCCTCGCCACAACTGTGTTCATTGCGTTCCGGCAATGTCATTTCTTCATCCCTGCTCCTCCAATCAAGTTTTTCTTATGACCCAGCCAAGGTTTTATTCGTTGGACGGGATCGGCCGTGCGCTCAAGAATCGGGGCAACGGTCTCCACGTCAGCGTCGTCGAGACTCAAGAACAATAAAACCGTGGAGAACCACCATGAGTGCACCCGACACGCTCGGCGTCCCCCAACCCCAGGCCCGTTCTGGCCCGTTCGATTGGTATCGCAACATCAACCAGCAGGAACGTCGCACCTTCTGGAGTTGCAAGATCGGCTACGCCCTGGACGGCATGGACACGCAAATGCTCAGTTTCGTGGTGCCGACCCTGATCGCGATGTGGGGCATCACCACCGGCCAGGCAGGGCTGATCCACACCAGCACCTTGATCGCTTCGGCCATCGGTGGCTGGGTGGCGGGCATACTTTCCGACCGCATCGGTCGGGTGCGCACCCTGCAGCTGACGGTGCTGTGGTTCGCGTTCTTCACTTTCCTCTGTGGCTTTGCCCAGAACTATGAACAACTGTTGATCGCCCGCACGCTGATGGGCTTTGGCTTCGGCGGTGAATGGACTGCCGGCGCGGTGTTGATGGGCGAGGTGATCCGCGCCAAGGATCGCGGCAAGGCAGTGGGCATGGTGCAGTCGGGCTGGGCGCTGGGCTGGGGCATGACGGCGATTTTATATGCGTTGCTGTTCTCGGTGCTGCCACCGGAGGATGCCTGGCGTGCCTTGTTCATCCTTGGCATTGTCCCGGCGGTGTTCGTGATTTTCGTTCGCCGGCTGGTCAAGGATCCGGAAGTCTATAACCAGACCAAGGCCCGGTTGACGCCGGAAAACCCCGCGAAGTTCTACGAGATTTTTGCCCCCGGCATCCTCTTTACCACCCTTCGCGCCTCGCTGCTGACCACCGGGGCCCTGGGCGGCTACTACGCCATCACGTCCTGGCTGCCGACGTTCCTCAAGAATGAACGTGGATTGAGTGTATTGAGTACCGGTGGCTACCTGGCGATGGTGATCGTCGGTTCCTACGTGGGTTACGTCATCAGCGCGTACCTGTCGGATATCCTGGGTCGGAAAAAGAACTTCGTCCTGTACGCCATCGGCTCGTTCACCATCGTCCTCCTGTATACCCAGGTGCCGGTGAGCAATAACGTGATGCTCTGGCTGGGCTTTCCCCTGGGGTTCTTCGCGTCGGGGATGTTCAGCGGCATGGGCTCGTTCCTCACCGAACTGTTCCCTACACGCATTCGTGGTTCGGGTCAGGGTTTCTGCTACAACATTGGCCGGGCGGTGGCGGCATTGTTCCCGCTGTTGATCGGTATTTTGAGCCAGAAGGTGCCGCTGAGCGTGGGTATCGGCGCATTTGCGGCGGTGTCCTATGGCGTCGTGATTCTGGCGGCCCTGAGCCTGCCGGAAACCCAGGGCAAGCAGTTGGAAGCCGAGTAACTGATAACCTGCGGGGCACGTGCCTCACAGTTAAACAAAGAAAGAACCTACAGGAGCGTTCACCGTGAACCGCCTGCTATTGAACTGCGACATCGGCGAAAGCTTCGGCAGCTGGACCATGGGTCTGGACGCCGAGGTGATGCCCTTCATCGATTGCGCCAACATCGCCTGCGGCTTTCACGCCGGCGACCCGAGCATCATGCGCAAAACCGTCAGCCTGGCCCTGAGCCACGGCGTGCGGATCGGTGCGCACCCGGCCTATCAGGACCTGGCGGGCTTTGGTCGCCGCTCCATGGCCTATGGCGCCCAGGAGTTGCAGGACTTGCTGCACTACCAGATCGGCGCCCTTGACGGCATTTGCCGGGCTCAGGGCGGACGGGTCAGCTACGTCAAGCCTCATGGGGCGATGTACAACGACATGATGGCCAACCCGACGCAACTGCGTGCCGTGATCCAGGCCGTCGCAGCCTATGATCGGCAGTTGCCGTTGATGCTCATGGCGACCCGGGACAACAGTGCCGCCCAGGCCCTGGGCGACGAATACGGCCTGACCCTGTGGTTCGAAGCCTTCGCTGATCGCGCCTATGACAGTGCCGGTCGCCTGGTTTCGCGGCAAACGCCGGGTGCGGTGCACCACGAGCCCGAGGTGATTATCGGGCAGGCCCTGACCATCGCCCGCGGCGATGCGTTGACCGCCAGTGATGGCAGCGCCTTGCACCTGAAGGCCAACACCCTGTGTGTGCACGGCGACAACGCCAGCTCCGTGGCGGCCGTGCAACGCATCCGCGAATCCCTGGACCGGCAGAGTGCACCATGAAACCACGCTTGGAAGTGGTGGCGGTGGACTGCCTGATGGTGCGCCTGTTCGATGAGATCGCCGAGGCCAACATGCCCTGGATGCTCGCCGCCAGCGAACGCCTGCGGGCGGTGTTTGCCGAGGATCTGATCGACCTGGTGCCGTCCTATACCACGTTGATGATGCACTACGATTTGCTCGCCCTGACCCCGGCGCAGGCGCGTGATCTGGTCGGCGAGGCGCTGAATAATCTTTCACCGGATGCCCAGGCTGCCGGCCAGTGTCACGTGCTGCCGGTGTGGTACGACCCCCGTGTCGGACCTGAGCTGGACCTGCTGGCGAGCCGCAGTGGCTTGACGGTCGCCCAGGTGATCCGCCGCCATAGCGAGCGCGAGTACCAGGTGTTTGCCTTGGGTTTCGCCCCCGGCTTCGCCTTCATGGGGCTGGTGGACGAGGAACTGGCCGCACCGCGCTTAGGCACGCCGCGCAAACGCGTGGCGGCAGGCAGCGTCGGCATCGCCGAGCGCCAGACTGCGGCGTATCCGGTGGTGTCGCCCGGCGGCTGGAACCTGATCGGTCGCACCCCGGCCAAACTGTTTGATCGCGAGCGCGACGGCTACAGCCTGATGCAGCCGGGGGACACGGTGCGTTTTGCTCCGGTGGACCATGGCGAATTCATCGCGCTGGGTGGCGACGACACACCGTTGGAGGCCCAGGCATGAGCCGCTTGTTGATCGAGGCCAGTACCCCACTGTGCCTGTTGCAGGACGCCGGTCGTTTTGGCGTGAGGCATCTGGGCGTGACCCAGGGCGGCGCGGCGGACTGGTTGTCGATGGCCTGGGCCAATTGGATGCTTGGCAATGCCCTGGGGGCGACGGTGGTGGAAATTACCCTCGGCGGCTTCACCGTAGTGGCCGAAGAGGATTGCGTGCTGGCGCTGGCCGGTGCGGACCTGGGTGCACGGATAGACGGCCAGGCGGTGGCGTCCTGGCGCTTTTTCAGCTTGCGCAAAGGCCAGGTGCTGGCGCTCACCCAGCCCGTGCTCGGTGCCCGGGCCTACCTGGCAGCCCCCGGCGGTTTCAACGCGCCGGCGGTGCTGGGCAGCCGGGCGACGGTGGTGCGTGAGGAACTCGGTGGCCTGGATGGACGAGGGCGGGCGTTGAGTCGCGGTGCGCACTTGAGCTATTCAGGCTCGGCGATGCCTCGGCCCATGCCGCACGCGCTGATTCCGGATTTCCAGCCAGCACAGCCGCTGGACCTGATCCTGGGGGCGCAGAACGGGGCGTTCAGTGGACGGAGCCTGTTCGATGCGTTTAACGCGCCGTGGACGCTGGACAGTCGCGCCGACCGCATGGGCATCCGCTTGCTGGGCACGGCCCTGGAGTATCAGGGGCCGGCGATGATTTCCGAAGGCATCCCCCTGGGCGCTGTGCAGGTGCCGCCGGACGGCCAGCCGATCGTGCTGCTCAACGATCGGCAAACCATCGGTGGCTACCCACGTCTGGGTGCCTTGACCCCATTGGCCCTGGCTCGGCTGGCGCAATGCCTGCCGGGGACGCAGGTGCGCTTGCGGCCAGTGATGCAGGAGGTTGCGCATCGGCAGCAGGTGGAGTGCCTGCGGGGGCTGTTGAAGAGCTGAAAAGCTTCGCGAGCAGGCTCGCTCCCACACTGGATCTTCGTCGTACACAAGACCCCTTGTGGGAGCGAGCCTGCTCGCGATGAGGCCCTGAAGGGCACCAATAAATCTTATTTGGAAAGAAACCGCATTCCTTCCTCCAACCCCCGCAAGGTCAGCGGATACATCCGGTCTTCCACCAACTCGCGCACGATATTGGTCGAGGCGGTGTAACCCCAGGTGTCCTTGGGATAAGGGTTGATCCAGATAAGCTTCTTGTACTTTTCCATGAAGCGCTGCATCCACACATAACCGGCTTCTTCGTTCCAGTGTTCGACGCTGCCGCCGGCCTGGGTGATTTCATAGGGCGCCATGGCGGCGTCACCGATGAAGATCACTTTGTAGTCGGCGCCGTATTTGTGCAGCAAGTCCTGGGTCGAGGTGCGCTCCGAAGTGCGGCGCAGATTGTTCTTCCACACCGATTCGTAGACGAAGTTGTGGAAATAGAAATACTCCAGGTGCTTGAACTCGGTCTTGCAGGCCGAGAACAGTTCTTCGCAGATCTTCACGTGGGCATCCATCGAGCCGCCGATGTCGAACAGCAGCAACAACTTGACCGTGTTGCGTCGCTCCGGGCGCATCTGGATGTTCAACAAGCCGGCGTCCCGGGCGGTGTGGTCGATGGTGCCGTCGATGTCCAGCTCTTCGGCCGCACCCTGGCGGGCGAACTTGCGCAGGCGGCGCAGGGCGATCTTGATATTGCGTGTGCCCAGTTCCACCTGGTCGTCGAGGTTCTTGTACTCACGCTGGTCCCAGACCTTCACGGCCTTGCCCTGGCGCTTGCCGGCGTCGCCGACACGAATGCCCTCGGGGTTGAAGCCGCCGGAGCCGAATGGGCTGGTGCCGCCAGTGCCGATCCACTTGTTACCGCCGGCATGGCGTTCCTTCTGTTCCTCCAGGCGCTTCTTGAATTCTTCGATCAGCTTGTCCAGGCCACCGAGGGACTGGATCTGCGCCCGCTCTTCATCGGTCAGCGAGCGCTCGAACTCCTTGCGTAGCCAGTCTTCGGGAATCAAGGCCTGGAGATGATCGTCGAGTTTTTCCAGGCCATTGAAGTACGCGGCGAAGGCCCGGTCGAACTTGTCGAAATGCCGTTCGTCCTTCACCAGGATCGCCCGGGACAGGTAATAGAACTCATCCATGTCGGCGAAGGTCACCCGCTGTTTCAGCGCGTTGATCAGGTCCAGCAGTTCACGCACCGACACGGGCACCTTGGCGGCGCGCATCTCATTGAACAGGTTAAGCAGCATGGCAATCGCCCTCGCTCTTGTTAAACGAAGAGGATCAGCGAGTGCCGCGACGGCTCATGAACGCCAGGCGCTCGAGCAATTGCACGTCCTGTTCGTTCTTGACCAGGGCACCGGCCAGCGGCGGGATGGCCTTGGTCGGATCTCGCTCGCGCAGTACCGCTTCACCGATGTTGTCGGCCATCAGCAGCTTGAGCCAGTCCACCAGTTCGGAAGTGGAAGGTTTCTTCTTCAGGCCCGGCACTTTGCGCACGTCGAAGAACACGTCCAGCGCTTCGCTGACCAGGTCTTTCTTGATGTCCGGGTAATGCACATCGACGATTTTCTGCAGGGTGACGCGGTCGGGGAAGGCGATGTAGTGGAAGAAGCAGCGGCGCAGGAACGCGTCCGGCAGCTCTTTTTCGTTGTTGGAGGTAATGATGATGATCGGCCGCTGCTTGGCCTTGATGGTTTCGTCGGTCTCGTAGACGTAGAACTCCATCTTGTCGAGTTCTTGCAGCAGGTCATTGGGGAATTCGATGTCGGCCTTGTCGATTTCGTCGATCAGCAGGATCACCCGCTCTTCGGACTCGAAGGCTTCCCAGAGCTTGCCCTTCTTCAGGTAGTTGCGTACGTCGTGGACTTTGTCCACGCCCAACTGCGAGTCCCGCAGGCGGCTGACCGCGTCGTACTCGTACAGGCCCTGGTGGGCTTTGGTGGTGGACTTGATGTGCCAGGTGATCAGGCGCGCGCCGAAGGACTCGGCCAGTTGTTCGGCCAGCATGGTCTTGCCGGTGCCCGGTTCGCCCTTGACCAGCAACGGCCGCTCCAGGGTGATGGCGGCGTTCACGGCCAGTTTCAGGTCATCGGTGGCCACGTAGGCGCTGGTGCCTTCGAACTTCATCTGCAATTTCCTCGAACGTGTCGCCGGCCCGGCGAGGCGGGGCGCGCGAAATAAATATCGTGCCCGACTATAACGCGACGCCCCGCCGACTGTGAACGCAGACGCTGTATTCAGTCTCTGACTGATCGGTACACTTGCAAACTGTCGAGTCCGTTGGAAGCCTTGTAGAATAAGGTTCGCAGCGGTTCTGTCCTGTGACACATGCCCGAGCATTCAGCGCTTGGATGCGTCCCGCGCCACCACCACACGACCGTACCACGTGCCCCGGAGAATCCTGCATGTCCTATTTGTCCCGCCGCGATGGTCGCTACCACTACCGCCGCCGCTTCCCCGCCGATGTAGCCGAACTAGTGGGGCGTGCAGAGTTTCGCAAGGCGCTGGGTACTGCTGATAGGACCGAGGCTCTGCGGCTTGCTCGGCAGGTATCAGTCGAGTTCGACCGCATCTGTTCTGATGCCTTGGTACCCGTCTCCCGGATGCTACAGGGGCAAGCCAACCCTACACCGCCCATGGACGCTCGGTCCGTTTTGAGGGGCTTGCAGGACGTCGTGGACAGGGTGACTACCGTCGCCGTTGAGGCGATGCACCCAAGAGGGCGACGGGTAGCTAAGGACTGGAAGACGGAGTTCGATTGGCAGGAGAGGGCGCTGCTAGCGATCATCGACGGCACGCACCCAGGCGCCGCAGAGACTCACGTGCTTGAAGCAATGACCGCTTTAAAAGCGTTGCGGGCTGTACGTGACGGTTCGCCTTTGGTTGTGACGACAGATGCACACGCGCCAGTTGAACCGAAGTTGCCGCAAGAAAGCCCCGCTACCCCCGGTCCTGATAGCCGTACTGCTGCTGAGTTCGCGGAGGCACTCGACGGTTACTGTGAGCGGGTCAGCTCTGGTCGCGTTGCAATCATGCGCAAGCTTTGCAAGGACGTGTTGCGCTGGCCGAGTACCCAAGCGGAGCAGGTCGAAAGGATTATGCGGTACGCCGAGGGTAAATTATCCGGCGGTGGTAAGGCGTCCTCCGTGCATACCCAGGCTGCGGGACTTATCACTATTCTCCGGGAGGTGCCCGGCTGGTCTGGTATCAGCTTGCCAAAGACTGGCGCGGTAGCACGAGCGGTACGCGCTGGTGGTGCGTTATCCAAGGAGGCCCGCGACCCTATGCCGTTGGATGTGGTGAAGGTGGTACAGGCAAGCCTTGATGCTCGCGGCGATGTTGTAGACGCGACGGCAGCCAAGCTACTGGTTCGGTACGGTTTACGCCCCATTGAGTTATTGCAGGAGGGGCAGGCAGCATTAACGGAGAGGGTGGATATCCTCGGCAAGCGGGAGCTAGTGTTTCGTGCGGGATTGTCCGGCGCAAAGAACGCAGCCAGCCGCCGCGATTTGCCAGTACATGCGGATGATGTGAAAGCCTTCGAACTGGTGCTTGGTGGTATCGGCATTCCCGACTCGGCAACTAAAACGGAGCGCGAGCGAAGGGCTAGGCAACGAGTCTCACGACTGAGCGCAGCGGTTCGTATCGGATTGCGCGGCCAACCTGAGCGGTTGAGCTTGTACAGCCTTCGGCATACCTGCGCTGATCTTCTGCGCGCCGTGGGTGCATCTGGTGAAGAGGTCGGCGGCATTCTTGGGCATACCGCTGGAGGATCGAAGGCCACTAGCATTTATGGCGGAACTGCACCGCTTGACCGGCCACGGGCATTACTCTCGGCGGTTCGTGACCTGCTGCCCTGAGTTGGGAAGTGGAGTTCTATACGCGGCCTAAAAATGCTGACTCCGTGCGCTAGGGCTTCTCCGATTCAATCACGTGTTTCTCCCCCGTAGGGGTGTTGGCGCCATGGGCAGCTCAGCGACTGCCGGGAATATCCACTGTGGCAAAGGCCCATCCAGAGCCGCAATGGGCCAAACAGCGGTTACGGTCTCAATCGGTCGTAATCATCGTCGCCGATAACTGGGCCACTTGGTCCTTGTTCCTTGAGCAATTTAACAGAGTGCTCACAGTCCACTAGGTTGTTATAGCCCTCAGAGCTCACGGCGATAATCTTTTCATTCTTGGCCGTGAATCGCCAACGCCACTCGCTGCTCTTGTCCTTGTAGATGTAGAAGTACGCGACATCTGCCATGCGATTTCTCTCCTTGGATTATCGCTACCGGGTGTAGCGATGGCGACACGCTATCAGTCGCGTTGAAGACGTGTCTATGGATCGAAAGTCGCAGGGCTCGATATGGCTCATAAGGTACACCCTGTGAACTATTAGTAAATCATCTGCGTAACATGGCTCATAGGTGTTGACATGCATTGAGCTATGTATGATTATTTGAGCTATAGGTTCTGAGCTATTCAGGCCAACCACTCAGGTATTAGGCATGGCTACCATCGGATATGTACGCGTCTCCACTCACGACCAAAGCGTCGATGCTCAAAAGCACGCACTGACCGAAACATACAACGTTGATGAATGGTATGAGGACAGTGGTGTATCTGGCGCTGTGAAGGCGCTAGAGCGTCCTGGCTTTGCTGCCCTGGCTGCGTACGTCCGGCGCGGCGATACGCTCGTGGTCAGCGCCGTAGACCGCTTGGGGCGCGATACCCTGGACATCCTACACACCGTCGAGGTATTGCAGGGTAAGGGCGTAGGCATCATTTCCAAGCGCGAGGGTTTCGACCTAGGCACGCCCATGGGGAAAGCGATGTTGACCATGCTGGCCGCTGTGGCGGAGCTGGAGCGTTCGAATATCAAAGCCCGTCAGATGGCGGGTATTGAACGTGCAAAGGCCGAAGGTAAGGCCCTGGGGCGTGAGAAAATTATCAACGACGCGCAGGTCAGCGAGTGGCGTAAGGCCAATAGCGCCAGCATCAAGGCCACTGCGGAGCACTTCAATATCTCAGTAGCGTCGGTCAAGCGTGCCTGTGCAGCGGTTTGAGGTTGGCAATAAGCACTCGATACACCCTGTATGGTTTGAAGTTACATACAGTGGTAAGGACGCAAGCGCTATGAACTGGGCCGGATGGTCTCACGAGGCTTCGACGAGACGATGAACGTAGCCCAGCGCAAAATGGATGGCACCTTCTTGTTCGGGCATTAGGGAAATGTCTCATACAGCGGAGAGGGGAACCCAGCCTCGACCGCCGTCCAAGTTTAGGTGCACCGCTGTCATGGGTGGTTAAGCAGCAGTCGTTGTACGTTCGGCTGCTGTCGCACCACCTAATCCTAAGCCCGATCACGTGACCGTCTGCACTCGCAAGCTCTTTCGCTCGTGTCGTGAACGCGTCAGCACCAATCCTCGCACCACCCCGTAAACAAGCCGTTCCTGTACTGCTACATCTCTCGTCCGCGCCCTGTGGACAACCTGCATTGAACCTATCACCACTCGCTTGGAGGACCCAGCCTGTCTGGTGATTCCCTTTTGCCGTTTCTGTAGCTCACGTATTCCAAGGAGTACAACAAGATGAAAGCGAACTACCTCGCTGGTGGGCGCAAACCCATCGGCCAAGCAATGATTATCCGGGCGTTGCGTGCTTTAAACGCACGTCAGGAACCAGCAACAGCCGGTGCCATCCGCCGCCAAGAACCAAGCTTGTCCCGCAGCACACTTATGGCCGGGCTGGCCTCGTTGGTTCGTACCGCTGGCCTGATCCCCAATCCGTTGGATGGGGCACCATCAATCAACACGTACACCCTGGCGACGTATGCCCACCGGGTAGGTGTCAATCTCAGCGATACCGATCTGCGTTACTACACCAAAATGGAGAACACCGCCTTGCTGATGCTCTCCGAACATGAACAAGCTAAGGCGGTATTAACTAATGGCGCGTAAACGGAAGGTGACGACCGAGACAGTAAAGACAAGCGCATTAGAGCTTCTAGACTTAACACTTCGGGCAACTAATAAGCGGTTTGAGGATGCCATGCGAGATGACTATCCGTGTGAAGCTGCCCTTATCAGTGCGTCGGTGTCATTGCTAAAACTTGTCGAGGCGAAAGGCTCTTTGACCGAGGATGATCAAACATTAGATTTGGCTGCCCAGCGCAAAGCATTTACCGAGCGCAGGTCGATTGGCACAACACAAACTCCCGAAGATATCGCTGCGTTGTACGGGAATGGTAACTGATGGATTGATGATGACAAAGCTAGAAGAGTTACAACAGCAAGCCCACGCTGCGACACCTGTACTCCCGGCCTGTAAGTGGCACGAACAAACTGATGTCTCTTTTGTAATACGGGCATTGAAAGACGCGGGTATCTCACTGGCGCAGCTCAGTCACTACGTAGCGAAGGCTGAACAGTACAAACTCAAGCATGGCGAATTGGCGGGCTGGACAGCGCGCGGTGGTGGTGATGCTCAGTCCGTTTACCGCGAACATTTCAAGCGCGAGCAGGCGTCACGTAGACAGGCACAGAAAGAGCTGACTGCCATTGGGCACAAGGCGTTGTATCCGACCTACCATGCAGTTAAAGACATGTTGACGGCAGCCCACGATAGCGCGTTCGAAGCGGTGCGCCCAAGTGGTCGCGAGATACTGCGTGGCTTGCACACTGATCAAGAGGTAGTTGTCACGTTTGCCAAACGTGTCCCTAAGAAGCACACCCGGCGCGCCCTGAGTGAACTACAGAGCCACCCCACGAGTAAGCGTCTAGAGAAGCAGGGGTTACGTGGCGCACGTGATATTGCCGCGATTACCGGAGCGTCTATGGCAGGCAGCGTTGCAGAACTATACCGGCGCGCAGATGTAGCCAAGCGTCTGGAGCAACAGGATGTACTGGTACTGGAGGTGGCCGACCTCAAGGCTCGCTTGGCCGCACTGGAAGCCCGTGCAACCGCATCTGAGGCTCGACATGAAATAGCCGAGGCGGGTGGTCATTGGCATGAGGTAGCGGCCCGTATGCGTGCTGATGGCGCTTCCTATGGTGCTATCGCCAAATCTACTGGGCAGGGCCGCAGCACTGTTAGCCAATTTATTCTTCGCCAGCAATCGGCAAAGCAAGGGTGAGGCTTTAAGTACGTAGTACTAGAGGAATCCGCCCAGATCGGCTGTACACATATGTACACCTGCCGTGTACAGCCTTAATAAAACAACGCCAATAGTTACCACCCATCCGGGAGGTGGCACGGTGGGCAACATAAAGGAAATATATGGAAGCCTCTTATCCCTTCTTGACTGCTGATCAGCGCCTTGTAGTTGTACTCAGTCATTATCTCCGTGAACAGCCCTATCGAACCGCCCACTACGCATTGAAGAGTGCGAACAAGTGGGTGGGGCGAGGGCGAAAGTTCGAAGACTTACCTTTGCTCCGATAACCGACCTTGACTTGATGTAATCGCTGTACTCCCGATTCAAATACTCCCGAACTTTATCCGCGCATCTTGCGCCAATCAAAATGGAACCCCCCATGACTATCAAAAAGAACTCTACCGTAACCGCTATCGACAACGAACGTGCTCGCGCACTCGTGGCGTTGATGTCCACCACCATCGAACTGACCCGCGATACAGCTCCTGATATTGTCGTGCCGGATATGCCTGCTTCATATCCTGATATCCAACGCGGAGTCGAGCGCATGACGGCCCAGTTCACCGACCCAGCACGAGCAGAGGGGCGCCGCACCAGCGTCGACGATGTGGAACACGAACTGTTGCAGGTTCTTTCCAGTGCGCAGGATGCCGGCTTTGACTTCGCGGAATTGGCAAAAGTGCTGACGTACCGTAAGGAGCGCGACCGCGCCCGTAACATGCAGGACAGCTACGTTCGCTCGTCCAGCGCCAGGGCAGAACGCCTCGGCGAACAGGTCCGCGAGTGGCTGCAAGACCTACTCGACGTACTAGCCATCCGTGATGTTGTCGGGGTTGATGCTGTTAAAGACGCTGCCGAGGCCAGCAACAAGACCTTGGCGGCTGTGGCCCTGGACTTGATGGTACGGGAGACCGTCAACGCTGCTGCCGCATCGGAGTTGAACACCGTAGCTGCTGGCCGTGGGTTGATGACCTTGGCGCAGGCTGGTATCCCGCCGGCTGACCTTGAACATCGGGACCTTGAACAAGTCGCCGCCCTGGCAGGGTTCGCGGTCTATCCCGAAGGTCTTAAAGGCTTTGGACAGCGCCACGCCCCGCTGAGCATTCGCGTGGGGCGTAGCCTTATCCAAGTGGATACCCAAGCCGCTGTGCTTTGTACCGAGGCAACAACACCGCAACAGGGAACTACGCTCCTGGCGCGGCTGGCGTTGGTGGCAGGTTCGGAGGCCGCGCTTATGAGCGCGCAGGCGATTATTGACGAGCGCTTGGCCGGTATTCCTCACCGCTTCCACGACGCCGTAGACGACGGTTCCAGCAGCTTGGACGCTGCACGCCGCCGTACCATCTAACAAACACTTTCAGGCGGTCGCCATCACCCTACATGCTGGGAGGCAAGCGGCTGCCCGAGATTTGAGGCAAACCAATGAATCATCATCCAATCCCATTGGACTGGGTGCGAAGGTACCTCACCATCGACACCACATCACCTACCGGCCTACGTTGGAAGGCTCGGCCAAATAATAGCGTCAGGTTGGGGAGTGTTGCGGGCAGCTCAAACGGGCGCGGTTACTACCAAGTGCGATGCGGCGGAGTTTCCCTGCGGGCCAATCGGGTCTTGTACACGCTGCACTATGGCGTAGACCCTGGCCCAGCTTTGGTGGACCACCGAGACGGCAACCGGGCGAACAACTGTCCGTTGAACCTGCGGCTATCCTCCGTCGCTCAGAACACCCAGAACCAGACACTTGCCCGACACAATCGGAGCGGCATCAAGGGTCTGAGCTACTGGGCAGTGCGCAACCGCTGGCGCTGTGAGGTAGGTATCAATGGCGAACGTGCTACCCGGTCGTTCCCCGCCGATCAGAAGGCTGAGGCTATCCAGTGGCTACGCACCACTCGTGAAGCATTACACCATGAGTTCGCCAACCACGGTGACAGGCTGACGGCGGCCTGAATCACCGCCTACACCCCGCTTTGGGCCGCTTTACTTCTAGCCCTGGCGCGGAGCTTGCCACCACCCCAGATTGATAGCCAAGCTAGGCCAAGGGTTAGTGAGCCCGTTATGAGATGTACGCCGCTGCTGCCGGGCAATGCTCCAACTACAGCGGCAATGATGCGTACCACACCTGAAAAGGCCCATAGCCAGCCTAGCGCTGTCAGTATCCATCCCATTATTCGCATGCTTTCCCCTGTTTTAATTGCTTAGATTGGTGCGCCAATGTAGCTGAGGTGGCTAAGTGCTGCCATCTAAATGACAACAGGGCGAGGCCAACCATCCACGCACTATTGGGGCACATGCAGCGGGCGCAAGTGTGCAGCGCCAGCCCTGAACACGTCCGAAAGCCCCGGTTTAGAAGGGCTCCACGAATATCCCTTGTTCAGTCTCTGAATGGAGCGTCACATGTTGACTCAGTCTTGTGGCGAGGGGATTTATCCCCGTTGAGCTGCGCAGCCCAACGGGGATAAATCCCCTCGCCACAAAAAAGCCACGGACACCTAGTCGGTCGCCGGCGGTGGTTGTTCATAACGGGCATTGAAGGCCTGGACGAAACCGTTGCGCAAAATCTGCAGGAAGGCTTCGAAGGCGCTGATGTCCTGCTGGTGAACATTGCCGCTGAGTTCCACCCGAGTGGCGAATTGGTTCTTGCGCTGGTTCTTGAGGGCCGTTTCGCCTGTGCCGACCAGCGCTTCCCAGACCGAGCGGAAGATGTTTTTGTTCTGGTTTTCCACGTCCTGCTGCCAGTCGAACACATCGACATCACGCAGCAATGGCTTGATGTAGCCGCTGAGCCGGGCATTGTCGGCTTCGGCCTCGACCACCAGGTCGCCGCGGCCGGCGTTGAAATCGAATTTGCCATAGGCCGCGGCGAAGTCGTTAAGGCGCCTGAGTTCGATGTTCCTGGCCCGCAGGCGAAAATCGAAATCTTCGAAATTGCTCAAGGGGTCGAAGGTGGCCTGCATTTCCAGGGGCGCATGTTCGGCCACCAGGGCCTTGCCTTCGAAACGGGCGTCGCGCTTGCCTTTTGTGTCGACCACGTTGGTCAGGTTGTAGAAGCTGGCGTTGACGTCGGTGGCCCGCAGGTTGACCGGTGGCTTGGAATTGAAATTGCGAAAGGTGACCTTGCCATCCCTGATGCGCACTTCGTTGAAGGTGATGGGCAGCAGTTTTTCCAGTTGCTCGCGCCAGTTGGTGCCTTGACCGGTCTGGGAGTTCTGTCGGTTGGCCCCACCGTCGACGAAGTTCACTTCGGGACGGGCAAACTCCACTTCGGCCACCACCGCATGGTCGTACCACAGCGAATGCCAGCTCACGGACAAGTCGATCAACGGCGCATCGACGAACGGCACCGGGACCTTGCCGTCGACCTTGACGATTTTCAGGCCATTGATCCGGTAGGCCCCGCGCCAAAGCGCCAGGTCTACATCGAGAACCTGGCCGCGGTAGTCGCCCATGTCGGCCAGTTTGTCGTTCAGATAGTTGCGCACCAGATAAGGCAGGGTGAAATGCAGGGCCACCAGCACCGCGACGATGGTGGCGAAAACCCACAGTGGCCAGCTGTATCGACGCTTCATGTCAGTCAGTCTCCAGCGTTTGTTGGGGGAGCGCCTTCTACTGCCATTGACTGTCGCAACAATGGGAACGTTCGGTGAAACTGGACGCCCATGGGCAACAGGCATACCTTTAAAGGCTTAAATTCCCGCCGCATTAAGGACCCAGCCATGAGCCGTATATTCGCTGACAACGCCCATTCCATCGGTAATACGCCACTGGTACAGATCAACCGCATTGCGCCGCGCGGTGTGACCATCCTGGCCAAGATCGAGGGGCGTAACCCGGGGTATTCGGTCAAATGCCGGATCGGCGCGAACATGATCTGGGACGCTGAAAGCTCGGGCAAACTCAAGCCTGGCATGACCATCGTCGAACCGACTTCGGGCAACACCGGTATTGGCCTGGCGTTCGTCGCCGCCGCCCGTGGCTACAAGCTGATGCTGACCATGCCCGCTTCCATGAGCATCGAGCGGCGCAAGGTGCTCAAGGCCCTGGGTGCTGAGCTGGTGCTCACCGAGCCGGCGAAGGGAATGAAGGGTGCCATCGAGAAAGCCACCGAGATCCTGGCCAGCGATCCATCCAAATACTTCATGCCGCAGCAGTTCGATAACCCGGCGAACCCGGCGATCCACGAAAAAACCACCGGACCGGAAATCTGGAACGACACCGATGGCGCGGTGGATGTGCTCGTCGCGGGCGTGGGCACCGGCGGAACCATTACCGGGGTTTCGCGGTATATCAAGAACACCTGTGGCAAACCGATCCTGTCGGTGGCGGTAGAACCCGAGGTTTCGCCGGTGATTACCCAGGCGATGGCGGGCCAGGAGATCAAGCCCAGCCCTCACAAGATCCAGGGGATCGGTGCCGGGTTCGTGCCGAAGAACCTCGATCTGTCGATCGTCGACCAGGTCGAGCGGGTCTCCGACGACGAGTCCAAGGCGATGGCCCTGCGCTTGATGCAGGAGGAGGGAATCCTCTGCGGGATCTCTTGTGGCGCGGCGATGGCCGTGGCCGTGCGCCTGGCGGAGAAACCGGAAATGCAGGGCAAGACCATCGTCGTGATCCTGCCGGACTCGGGCGAGCGGTACTTGTCGAGCATGTTGTTCAGTGATCTGTTTACCGAGCAGGAGATTCAGCAGTGACGGTGGATTCACTGCGGTGGTGAGTGGACCTTTGCGGTGGTGAGTGGATCTTGTTGTGGCGAGGGGATTTATCCCCGTTGGACTGCGTAGCAGTCCCTCGGAGGACCAGTTACTCTCAATAGACGAGGTGTCAGGTTTGGGGGCTGCTTCGCAACCCAACGGGGATAAATCCCCTCGCCACAGGGTAATACAAGGTCTAAGAAGAGGGTTGTTTGACCCGGCGTCAGCCAAGGTTCAGGCGGCCCCTGTTAGAAAGTGATTGTTGCGTTTCACTCAACAGAAAATGTTGCGTCAGACGGTTTTTACCTGGGCCATGAGGCTTTACCATGGCCCTCGGCTACGTCGGGCAGTTGGCGTTGCGTAAGTTGTTTTTGGACAAGGAGTTGTAAAATGACCGTTTCGTTTGCCGCCAAGGCCTCAGTGTTGCTGCTGTTTTTGGGCAGTACGCTTTATGTGCATTTGCGTGGCAAGGCGCGTTTGCCGATGTTGCGCCAGTTCGTCAACCACTCGGCGCTGTTCGCCCCCTATAACACCTTGATGTACCTGTTCTCCGGCGTACCCTCGAAGCCTTACCTGGACCGCAGCAAGTTTCCCGAGCTGGATGTGCTCAAGGATAACTGGCAAGTCATTCGCGACGAGGCCATGCACCTGTTCGACGAGGGTTACATTCGTGCCGCCGAGAAGAACAACGATGCCGGTTTCGGCTCGTTCTTCAAGAAGGGCTGGAAGCGTTTCTACCTCAAGTGGTACGACAAACCGCTGCCGTCGGCTGAGTTGCTGTGCCCCAGGACTGTCGAGCTGGTCAACCGGATCCCCAACGTGCGGGGCGCGATGTTTGCCCTGCTGCCGGGTGGCAGCCACCTGAACCCACATCGAGACCCCTTCGCCGGTTCGTTGCGTTATCACCTGGGGCTGTCCACGCCCAATTCCGATGATTGCCGGATCTTCGTCGACGGCCAGATCTACGCCTGGCGCGATGGCGAAGACGTCATGTTCGATGAAACCTATGTGCACTGGGTGAAGAACGAAACCCCGCAGACCCGCGTGATCCTGTTCTGTGATGTCGAGCGGCCCTTGAAAAGCCGCTTGATGACCCGCCTCAACCGTACCATCAGCGCTTTCCTCGGCCGCGCCACCGCGCCGCAGAACCTGGACGATGAACACGTCGGCGGCATCAACCGGGCGTATGCCTGGAGCAAGTCGTTCAGCGACGGCATCAGTGGCCGGGTCAAGCAATTCAAGCGCAAGCATCCCAAGGCGTACCGGGTGATGCGGCCCGTGTTGGCGGTGGTGGTGCTCACGGCGCTTGGTTATTGGTTGTTCGTTTAAATATTGCATAGTCCCTCGGGCGCTGGTTATAGTCAGCGCTCTTCGGGTTTTCGAACCCACTCTTCAAGAGATCGGCTCATGCCTGCATCCCCTGTCATCGCGGTCGTGGTTCCAGCGTTCAACGCTGGCGTCGTGCCGTGTGGGAATCAGCAGCCTGCGCAGATCGGTCAATACCCCCCACCTGTCCGTAGCTCATCGGTGTACGCCGTCGTATCACCGCCGGGTGTTGGCATTCAGGGCTGATCGGCAACTGTTGCCATCCCCTGTGCCCGCCTGAAAAAAACTACTGGACTTCAGCCTCGGCTGAGTTGGCTTTTTGCCTGACTACAGGTGGTATCCATGTTTTCCCTTTCCAAAAACGCCTTATTGGCGGCGGCTTCCACGAGCCTGTTCGTTTTGCTGTGGAGCAGTGGGGCGATCTTTTCCAAGCTGGGCCTGGCCCACGCTTCACCCTTCGCCTTTTTGCTGATCCGTTTTGCCATTGCGCTGTTTGCGTTGGTGCTGTTGATTCCGTTGCTCAAGTTCAAGCTGCCCAAGACCGGCAAGCCGATGCTGTACGCGGCAACCACCGGGTTGGTGCTGCTGGGCGCCTACCAGATTTTTTATCTGCTGGCGCTGCAAATGAGTGTCACGCCCGGGGTCATGGCAACCCTGATGGGCGTGCAACCGATCCTGACCGTGGTGCTCATGGAACGTCAGCGATCCTGGTCGCGGATGTTCGGCCTGGTGCTGGGGTTGGTCGGATTGGTCATGGTGGTGTACCAAGGCATTGGCCTGGCGGGCATGTCCCTGGCGGGGATGGTGTGCGGGTTGCTGGCACTGGTGAGCATGACGGCCGGTTCCATCATGCAGAAGCGCATCATCGACAACCCACTGGGTACGCTGCCGGTGCAATACCTGGCCGGATTGTTACTGTGCGCGGTGTTCGTGCCGTTCCAGCCGTTTCACTTCGAATACAGCACGGGGTTCTTCGTGCCGGTGTTGTGGATGGGGCTGGTGGTATCGGTGCTGGCGACGTTGCTGCTGTACCGACTGATCGCCCGTGGCAACCTGGTGAATGTCACCAGCCTGTTCTACCTGGTGCCGGCGGTGACGGCGATCATGGACTACCTGGTGTTTGGCAATCGGCTGGCGTTGTTGAGCTTGCTGGGGATGGTGCTGATCATCGTGGGATTGGTGTTTGTGTTTCGTAAAAGTCGCTGAGCCTTGGATGCTCGCTGACTGAACAACCGCTATCGCGGGCAAGCCTTGCTCCCACAGGTTATGTACAAGCCTGCTCCCACAGGTTATGTGTAGTCCTTGTGGGAGCAAGGCTTGCCCGCGATGGCATTTTCAGCCACACCGATGAACTACCGGGCAGACACTTCAGCCGGTTTCGCCGCAGCGGGCTTGAGCACCAACCACAACGCCGCCGCAATCAACACCCCGCCATACAAATGCGCCATCCCCAACGGCTCATCCAGCAGCAACGCCCCCCACAACACGCCGAACGGCGGAATCAGGAAGGTCACGGTCATCGATTTGACCGGACCGATGGAACTGAGCAAGCGGAAGTAAAGAATGTATGCCAGGGCGGTACACACCAGGCCCAGCCCCAGCAGTGACAGCCAGACGCTCCAGCCACCCCAG
The DNA here is from genome assembly GCF_018325805.1 of Pseudomonas sp. St290. Lineage (NCBI taxonomy): Bacteria > Pseudomonadati > Pseudomonadota > Gammaproteobacteria > Pseudomonadales > Pseudomonadaceae > Pseudomonas > Pseudomonas sp. St290. The sequence goes on from NZ_AP014703.1 coordinate 1,677,979, forward strand.
CTGGCCGGTGGCTGGCTGATGACGCTGTACCCAAACAGCGGCAGCAAGAACACCGTGGCACCGAACATGCTGCCCAGGGCCGAGAGACGGCTGTCCAGGCCTCCTTGGTGATCGAGCCAGCGCCGGGTGAGGAAACCGGCAAAGCCGTAGCAGGTCGTGGCCAGCAGGCAGGCGAGGGCGCCCATCAACAGCTGCAGGTCGAACGCCACCGGGCCGGCGCGGGTCAGGATGCCAACACCCAGCAGCCCCAGGCAGACACCGCTGACCTTGGCCAGGGTGAGTTTTTCGCTGAAGAACAGGCCGCCGATCAACACCCCCATCAACGGCGTGGTGGCGTTGAAGATCGCCGAGTAACCGGCCGGCAGCACCTGGGCCGCCACTGAATAGAACGTTGCCGGAATGCCCGAGTTGATCAGGCCCAGCCCCATCACGACTTTGAGCTTGCCGCGAAAATTCCAGTCGACGCGCATCAGGGCCAGGATCACCAGCAACCCGACGAAGGCGATGGACACGCGAAAAAAAGCAGTGGGGATTGTGCCAATGACGGGGGCGATAATGCGCATGAACAGGAAACTGGCCCCCCAGATGGCGGCCAGTGACAGTAAACGCAGGATATCGACGAGGTTCACGAGTCATTCCTTCCTTGATCGGGCGGCAAGTGTCGCCGTCCTGAATAGCGATGGCAATGGTTGCGTTGCCGCCTGATTGGCCTCTAAGCTCAGTCGCCAATAACAAGCATGACCCGCCGAGGTTTACCTATGCCGCAGCCATGGCCCGCCATTGAAATCGCCCGTTCGATCCTCGACGGCTTCGACGATTATCGTGAGCATTTCCGGCAGATTACCGATGGCGCCCGCGCCCGGTTCGAGCAGGCCCTGTGGCTGGAGGCGCAAGCGGCTTCGGCGGCGCGCATCAACTTGTATGAAGAAAAAGTCTTCGAAACCGTCGCCAAGCTGCACAAGGCCTTCGATGCCGAAACCCTGATGGATGTGGGCTGCTGGCCGCTGGTCAAAAGCGCCTACATCAGCCTGATCGACCTGCGCTTCGACGATGAGCTGTCGGAAACCTGGTACAACTCGATCTTCTGCGGGTTGTTCAGCCACGACCTGATCAGCGACGGCACCATGTTCATCCACACCACCCGGCCCAGCCTGCGTCGGGCCCGCGCTGCCCAGACCCGCACCTACAAGCCTCAGGGGCAGTTGGACCGGATACTGGCGAGCGTGTTCGCCGACTACCGTTTCAGCGAGGACTACGCCGATTTGCCGGGCGACCTGCAACGCCTCGAAGCGCAGTTGCGCGAGAACCTGCCGGACTGGGTCTGCAAGGATCCGGAACTGACGGTGGAGCTGTTTTCTTCGGTGCTCTATCGCAACAAGGGGGCCTATCTGGTGGGGCGGATCTACACCCGCGACGATCAATGGCCGCTGGTGATCCCGCTGTTGCACCGTGAGGGCCGGGGTATCCAGATCGATGCGCTGATCACCGACGAGGCGCAGGTCTCGATCATCTTCTCGTTCACCCGCTCGTACTTCATGGTAGACGTGCCAGTGCCGGCGGAATTCATCGGCTTTCTCAAGCGCATCCTGCCGGGCAAACACATCGCCGAGTTGTACACCTCCATCGGTTTCTACAAGCACGGCAAATCGGAGTTCTACCGGGCACTGATCAATCACCTGGCGAACACCGACGACCAGTTCATCATGGCCCCCGGTGTGCGTGGCATGGTCATGAGCGTGTTCACCCTGCCGGGCTTCAACACGGTGTTCAAGATCATCAAGGACCGGTTCTCGCCGTCGAAAAACGTCGACCGGGCCACGGTGATCGAGAAGTACCGATTAGTGAAAAGCGTCGACCGGGTCGGGCGCATGGCCGATACCCAGGAGTTCGCCGATTTTCGTTTTCCCCTGAGCAAATTCGAGCCGGCGTGCCTTGAGGAACTGCTGGAAGTGGCGCCGTCCACGGTGTCGGTGGAAGGCGATACGGTGCTGATCCGTCACTGCTGGACCGAACGCCGGATGACACCGTTGAACCTGTACCTGGAAAACGCCAACGACGCCCAGGTGCGCGAGGCCCTGGAAGACTATGGCCTGGCGATCAAGCAACTGGCGGCGGCGAATATCTTCCCCGGCGACATGCTGCTCAAGAACTTCGGCGTGACCCGCCACGGCCGCGTGGTGTTCTACGACTATGATGAAATCTGCTTCCTCACCGAAGCCAACTTCCGCCACATCCCCCAGCCCCGCACGCCGGAAGACGAAATGGCTTCCGAGCCCTGGTATTCCATCGGCCCGCTGGACGTGTTCCCCGAAGAATTTCCGCCGTTCCTGTTCGCCGACGCCGGGCAGCGCAAGCTGTTTGACCAGTTGCACGGTGAGTTGTACAACGCCGATTACTGGAAAGGCCTGCAGGAGGCGATTCGGGCGGGGAAGGTGATCGATGTGTTCCCGTATCGGCGCAAGGATCCGGACAACGAATAATCCGGTAAGGGCCCTCAAAAAACCTGTGGGAGCAAAGCTTGCTCGCGATGCAGGCGCCTCGGTCCCCTGGGAGACCGCGTCATCTTCATCGCGGGCAAGCCTTGCTCCCACATGTGCGCAAATCTGCGACAATCGGCCCCCTGCACAAAACCGACGACCCTTGCGTACCTGATGACTGACCAAGCCCCCGCTATCGACAAGCTGCTGAAAAACCTCGACCACGCCATGCTCGCCGACCGTCACCGGTTGCGGCGGCAGTTGCTCGAGCTGCGCAAGAAGCCCGACGAGGCCAAGCTGGCCCAGTGGGTGACGCGCATGCAGGCGTCGTGCGATCAGGTGCTGGCGCGCAAGGCGAGCTTGCCGGTGATCCGCTATGACGACAATTTGCCGATTGCCGCCAAGCGCGACGAAATCAAGCAGGCGTTGCTCAAGCATCAGGTGTTGATCATCGCCGGCGAAACCGGCTCGGGGAAAACCACGCAGTTGCCGAAGATCTGCCTGGAAATCGGTCGCGGCCAGCATGGCTTGATCGGTCACACCCAGCCGCGCCGGATCGCTGCCCGCAGCGTCGCCAGTCGGGTGGCCGAGGAACTGGCCACCCCCTTGGGGGCGCTGGTGGGTTATCAGGTGCGGTTCGAGGACCAGAGCGACGCCAACACCCTGATCAAGTTGATGACCGACGGCATCCTGCTGGCCGAGACCCAGAACGACCGCTACCTCGAACGCTACGACACGATCATTGTCGACGAAGCCCACGAGCGCAGCCTGAACATCGACTTCCTGCTCGGCTACCTCAAGACCCTGCTGCCGCGCCGCCCGGACCTGAAAGTCATCATCACCTCGGCGACCATCGACCTGGAGCGCTTTTCCAAGCATTTCGATGACGCGCCGATCGTGGAAGTCTCGGGCCGCACCTTCCCGGTGGAAACCTGGTATCGCCCGCTGACCCTGGAGCAGGACGAAGAAGGCAACCGCGTCGAGGACGACTTGACCGTCGACCAGGCGATTCTCGCCACCCTCGATGAAATCGCCGCCTACGAGCGCAGCGAGCGCCGCAGCCCCGGGGATGTGCTGGTGTTCCTGCCGGGCGAACGGGAGATTCGCGACGCAGCCGAAATGCTGCGCAAGGCCCAACTCAAGCACACCGAGATTCTGCCGCTGTACGCGCGCCTGTCGCCGGCCGAACAGCAACGGATCTTCCAGTCCCACCCAGGCCGTCGCGTGGTCCTGGCGACCAACGTCGCCGAAACCTCGCTGACCGTGCCGGGCATCCGCTACGTGATCGACAGCGGCACCGCGCGCATCAGCCGCTACAGCTATCGGGCCAAGGTCCAGCGCCTGCCCATCGAAGCCATTTCCCAGGCCAGCGCCAACCAGCGCAAGGGTCGCTGCGGACGGGTCGAGCCGGGGATTTGTGTGCGGTTGTACAGCGAAGAGGATTTCCTCGGTCGGCCGGAATTCACCGACCCGGAGATCCTGCGCACCAACCTGGCGGCGGTGATCCTGCAGATGTTGCACCTGCGCCTTGGCGAGATCACCGATTTCCCGTTCATCGAGCCGCCGGACGGCAAGGCCATCAGCGACGGTTTCAACCTGCTGCAAGAATTGTCGGCGGTGGACCGCAACAGTCAACTGACCCCACTCGGTCGCCAGTTGGCGCGCCTGCCGGTGGACCCGCGCATGGGCCGCATGCTGCTGGAAGCGGCGAAGCTGGGCAGTTTGCAGGAAGTGCTGATCGTCGCCAGCGCCATGTCGATCCAGGACCCGCGCGAGCGCCCGCCTGAGCGTCAACAAGCGGCCGACCAGGCCCACGCCCAGTGGAAGGATGCGGACTCGGACTTCGCCGGGCTGGTCAACCTGTGGCGCGGTTTCGAAGAGCAGCGCCAGGCCCTGACCGCCAGCCCGCTGCGCAACTGGTGTCGCAAGAACTTCCTCAACTACCTGCGCCTGCGTGAATGGCGTGATTCCCATCGCCAGTTGAGTCTGATCTGCCGCGACATGCAGTTGAGCCTCAACAAAGAACCGGCCGATTACCCGAAACTGCACAAGGCGGTGCTCTCGGGCCTGTTGAGCCAGATCGGCCAGAAAACCGAAGACGGCGACTACCTCGGCGCCCGTCAGCGGCGGTTCTGGGTCCACCCCTCGTCGGGCCTGGGCAAGAAGCGTCCGCAGTGGTTGATGACCGCTGAGCTGGTGGAAACCACCAAGCTCTACGCGCGCATGGTGGCCAAGATCGAGCCGGACTGGATCGAGCCGCTGGCCGGGCACTTGATCAAGAAAAACCACTTCGAACCCCATTGGGAGAAGAAGCGCGGGCAAGTGGTGGCGTATGAGCAGATCACCCTGTTCGGGCTGATTGTCGTCGGTCGGCGACCGGTGCATTACGGGCCGGTGGACCCGGTGGTGTCGCGGGAGCTGTTCATCCGTGAGGCGTTGGTGCGCGGTGAGATCCAGTCCAAGGCCAAGTGCCTGGACGCCAATACCAAGTTGCTGGAGCAGCTCGACGAACTGGAAGCCAAGGCCCGCCGCCGTGACATCCTGGCGGACGAAGAAACCCTGTTCGCTTTCTACGATGCGCGTTTGCCGGCCGAGATCCACCAGACCGCGACCTTCGACAGCTGGTACCGGATCAACAGCCAGAAAGACCCGCAGCTACTGATCATGCGCGAAGAAGACGTGCTGGCCCGCGAGGCCAGTGAAGTCACGGCCGCGTACTACCCGGACACATTGCGCGTCGGCGATCTGACCTTGCCGCTGAGCTATCACTTCGAGCCCAACCATCCTCGTGATGGCGTGACGCTGCGGGTACCAGCGCCGCTGTTGCCGATGCTGCCGCCGGAGCGCCTGGAATGGTTGGTGCCGGGAATGATCGAGGCCAAGTGCATCGCCCTGGTGCGCAACCTGCCCAAGGCCTTGCGCAAGAACTTCGTGCCGGTGCCGGACTTCGTCAAGGCCGCACTGCAACGCATCACCTTCGCCGAAGGCTCGTTGCCGCAATCCCTGGGCCGCGAACTGCTGCGCATGACCGGCGCGCGGGTCAGCGACGAAGCCTGGGCGGAAGCGGCGCAGCAGGTGGAAAGCCATCTGCGTATGAACCTGGAAATCGTCGACGGCCAGGGCAAGTTCCTTGGCGAAGGTCGCGACCTGGCCGAACTGACGGCGCGCTTTGCCGAAGCCAGCCAGGCGGCCTTGGCCGTGCCGCAAACGGCGAAGAGCCAGGCACCGGTGGAGGCGAAGGTTTTCGCACCGGTGGCGGAGAAAACCCAACAGAAGATCGCCGGGCTGTCGATGACGGTCTACCCGGCGCTGGTGGAAGAGGGCGGCGTGGTCAAGGAAGGGCGATTCCCGACCCCGGCCGAAGCCGAGTTCCAGCATCGCCGTGCCTTGCCGCGCTTGTTGATGCAGCAATTGGCCGAGTCGGCCAAGTTCCTGCGCGGCAAGCTGCCCGGCCTGACGGAGCTGGGCCTGTTGTACCGCGACCTGGGTCGCATCGACAGCCTGGTGGAAGACATCCTGCTGGTCAGCCTCGACAGTTGCGTGCTCGAAGGCGAAGCGAGCCTGCCCCGTGACGGCGCAGCGCTGGCTTCCCTGGCCGAGCGCAAGCGTGGCGGCTGGACCGAACACGCCGAACGCCTGGCGAAGCTGACCCTGGACATCCTCAAGCTCTGGCACGGCCTGCAAAAACGCTTCAAGGGCAAGATCGACCTGGCCCAGGCCGTGGCGTTGAACGACATCAAGCAACAGCTCAGCCACCTGGTGTATCCGGGCTTCGTCCGCGAAACCCCCCATCAATGGCTCAAGGAACTGCCGCGCTACCTCAAGGCCATCGAGCAACGCTTCGAGAAACTGGGCAGCCAGGTGCAGAAAGACCGGGTCTGGAGCGGCGAACTGTCGAACCTCTGGGCCCAATACCAGACCCGCGCCAGCAAACACCTCCAGGAAGGCAAGCGCGATCCGCAACTGGAGCTGTATCGCTGGTGGCTGGAGGAGTACCGGGTGTCGCTGTTCGCCCAGCAGTTGGGGACCAAGGTGCCGATTTCCGATAAGCGCTTGAGTAAGCAGTGGGGGCAGGTGGAGGCCTGATGCCACAAACCAGATGAACACTACTAACCCCTGTGGGAGCGAGCCTGCTCGCGATAGCGTTGTGTCAGTCGACATAAATACTGAGTAAACCACCGCTATCGCGAGCAGGCTCGCTCCCACAGGGTTAGTTGGTGTAGCTCACTGAGAATGGGCCAAACGCCAGCGTTTGTGGCAAACTTCGCGGCTATAAATGCCGGTCCCGTGGTTTTGAGCTTCAATGCCCCGGGCGGATCGGAATAAAGCGATGCCAGGACTGCTTCCCCGGATGGGAAAAGTCCCTTTGTGTATTGGTACGTCGGTGCCAATGCTTTCTGCCTGAACAGATCAGAGACACGACCATGCATAACGTCGTCATCAGCGGCACCGGCCTGTACACCCCGGCCAACAGCATCTCCAACGAAGAGCTGGTGCAATCTTTCAATACCTATGTCGCGCAATTCAACGCCGACAACGCCGAGGCCATCGAGCGCGGTGAAGTCGAGGCGTTGACCGAATCCAACGCCGCGTTCATCGAAAAGGCCTCGGGCATCAAGAGCCGCTTCGTCATGGACAAGGACGGCATCCTCGACCCGCAACGCATGACCCCCCGTTTGCCCGAGCGCTCCAACGACGAGTGGTCGGTGCTGTGTGAAATGGCTGTCGGCGCGGCAAAACAGGCGTTGGAACGCGCCGGTCGCACCGCCGCCGACATCGATGGCGTGATCGTCGCCTGCTCCAACCTGCAGCGCGCGTACCCGGCCATTGCCATTGAAGTCCAGGAAGCCCTGGGCATCGAAGGTTTCGGTTTCGACATGAACGTGGCCTGTTCCTCGGCCACCTTCGGCATCCAGGCCGCGGCCAACAGCGTGCAACTGGGCCAGGCCCGGGCGATCCTGATGGTCAACCCGGAAGTGTGCACCGGCCACCTGAACTTCCGCGACCGTGACAGCCACTTCATCTTTGGCGACGCGGCCACCGCCGTGATCATCGAGCGTGCGGACCTGGCGACCTCGCCGTACCAGTTCGACGTGGTCAGCACCAAGCTGCTGACCAAGTTCTCCAACAACATCCGCAACAACTTCGGCTTCCTCAACCGCGCCGCAGAAGAAGGCATCGGCAGCCGCGACAAGTTGTTCGTCCAGGAAGGCCGCAAGGTGTTCCGTGACGTCTGCCCGATGGTGGCCGAACTGATCGGTGCCCACCTGGAGGAAAACCAGTTGAACGTTGGCGAGGTCAAGCGCTTCTGGTTGCACCAGGCCAACCTGAGCATGAACCACCTGATCGTACGCAAACTGCTGGGGCGTGAAGCCACCGAAGAGGAAGCCCCGGTGATCCTCGACCGCTATGCCAACACCAGTTCGGCGGGGTCGGTGATTGCGTTCCACAAGTACCAGGACGACTTGCCCAGCGGTTCGGTCGCCGTGCTCAGCTCGTTCGGCGCAGGGTATTCGATTGGTAGCGTGATTTTGCGCAAGCGTTGATCCACTGTTGCTACGCCGAAATTTTTTGTGGAGCAAGGCCATGTGGGAGCAAAGCTTGCTCGCGAAACAGGCGACTTGGTTTATGGAAGACCTCGTCGCCTGTATCGCGGGCAAGCCTTGCTCCCACATGAATTCCCATGCCACAACAGCGATCTATCCAGCCATAGGGCGTTGAATGACGGTCACCGACGACACCCACCTGCTCCAACGCCTCCTGGCCGGTGAGCAGCAGGCCTTCAAGGAACTGGTCAGCACCTACCAGAGCCCGATGCGCGCCGTGGCCTATGCCATCGTTGGCAGCCGTCATGCCGACGAAGTGGTGCAGGACGCCTGGCTGTCGGTGGTGCGCAATCTCAGCAGTTTCCAGGGGCGTTCCAGCCTCAAGACCTGGTTGTTGACCATCACGGCCAATGCCGCCAAGGGCCGCTACAAACAGAACCGTCGGGAAGTGCTGCTCGACGATCTGCCGTCGCCCCACGGCACCCTTGGCGATGATCGTTTCGCCGCCGATGGGCATTGGCTGCTGGCGCCGTTCGCCTGGCACCAGGACACGCCCGAAGCGTTGCTCACCGAGCGTGAGTTGCGTGATTGCCTGGAGCATACGTTGCTCAGCCTGTCGGAACTGCAAGGCAGCGTGCTGACTCTGCGGGAACAACAGGGCCTGGAACTGGACGAAATCTGTAATCTGCTGGGCATTTCGCTCTCCAATGTCCGCGTGCTGCTGCATCGCGCCCGACTGAAGGTCTTCGCGACTGTTGAACATTTCGAGGAAACCGGCGAATGCTGACCTGCAAGGAACAAGTGGCGCGCTCCAGCGATTATCTCGACGGCCAGTTAAGCTTTCGTGAACGCCTGATGGTGCGCCATCACCTGATGTTCTGCCCCAATTGCCGACGATTCATCCGCCAGATGCGCCTGATGCAGGCGACCCTCAGAAAACTGCCGCATCCGCCGGTTCCCGACCTGGATCACCTCGCCGAGAAACTCGCCGCCGAGCGTCGCAAAACATCTAAGTAATCTTCGATACACCACCGACCCCCTGTGGGAGCGAGCCTGCTCGCGATAACGGCGGATCAGCCAGCGTTGTGTTGACTGACCCACCGCTATCGCGAGCAGGCTCGCTCCCACAGGGGTTTATGTTTGTGTTGGTTATATTCCCATTCGAAGTAAAAAGTTCCGCTGTCATAAAATCTTTATGTGATAGCAACTCGCCTGACACAACCGGCCGCCAAGATCCCCTCCCAACACCAGCGGGCCCAGTTCCGCGTGTTTTCTAACGCATAGACTACCAACAGGGGAATTCTTCGATGATCCGTAAGCACTTCGCAGGTGTTGCCGCCAGCGCACTGGCAATGGCAGTAACCGCCCAGGCTTTCGCCGGCACCGTCACCACCGATGGCGCCGATATCGTGGTCAAGACCAAGGGCGGCCTTGAGGTCGCTACCACTGACAAAGAGTTCAGCTTCAAGCTCGGTGGTCGTGTGCAGGCTGACTACAGCCAGTTCGACGGTATCTACACCGACAACGGCAAATCGGCCGACGCCGCTTACATCCGCCGTGCGTTCCTTGAACTGTCCGGCGTGCTGTACACGGATTGGGCCTACACCATCAACTACGACATGTCCCACAACAGTGGCGACTCCGATAACGGCTATTTCGACGAAGCGTCCCTGGCCTACAACGGCTTCAAGCCGGTGTCGATCAAGGTCGGTCGCTTCGACCCCGACTTCGGCCTGGAAAAAGCCACCAGCTCCAAGTGGGTGACCGCGCCTGAGCGTAACGCTGCCTACGACCTGATCGACTGGGCCAACAGCCATCAGAACGGCCTGGGCATCCAGGCGTCCAGCACCTTCGCCGATTCGTTCTATGCTTCGGCCGGCGTGTTCAGCAAGGACACCGACGACACCGACGGCGACAGCGTCAAGCAAGTCAACGGTCGCTTCGTGTTCGCCCCGATGCACGAAGCGGGCAACGTGCTGCACTTCGGTTTGAACGTAGCCTCCCGTGACGTTTCGGATACCGCGTTCGATGCGCGTTATCGCTCCCGTCTGGGCATGCGTGGTGTTGAAACCCTGGGTGGTAACGACGCCGGTCCTAACGGCAACCGTCCGGTACTGGGCGGCGCCAACAACTCGCCAGCCGGCTCTTACGACACTGATACCGCTTTCGGCCTGGAAGCCGCGTTCGCCATGGGGCCTGCGTCGATCCAGGGTGAGTACATCTCCCGTAAGACCAAGGCTGACAGCGACGCCTTCGAAGACCTCAAAGGCCACGGCTTCTACGTCCAGGGTGCCTACACCATCACCGGTGAGTCCCGTGGTTACAAGGTCGGCAAGTTTGACGCGATCAAACCTCAGAACAAATCCATTGGCGCCTGGGAAGTGTTCTACCGCTTCGACAGCATGACCGTCGAAGACGACAACATCACCACTGCCTCGGCGACCCGTGAAGTGGGCGATGCCGAAGCCAAGGTGCACAACCTGGGCGTGAACTGGTACGCCAACGAAGCGGTGAAAATCACCGGTGCCTACGTCAAGGCCAAGACCGACAAAGTCACCAACGCCAATGGCGATGACGATGGCGACGGTTTCGTAGTCCGTGCCCAGTACGTGTTCTGAATCGCGCTGACTTGATACACCGCTCTGACTTCATCCGTTAAAGCGCTCCTTTGAACCCCGCCCCTGGCGGGGTTTTTTTTGTGCCCGGCCGCTCAGGATCGGCGATACTCGCCCCATCCGCCGTCTGGATATCGAGGAACCGCATGCCGCTTCACGTCTTGGATAGCCTGTCCGCCATCGCCCCGCACGAGTGGGACGCGCTGGTGCCCGCCAATCAACCGTTCCTGCGCCACGCCTTCCTCGGTACCCTGGAAGACAGCGCCAGCCTGGACCCGCAATCCGGTTGGCAACCCGAGCATTTGCTGCACATTGAAGACGGTCGTCTGCTGGCAGCCTTGCCCAGTTACCGCAAGTGGCATTCCTATGGTGAATACGTGTTCGACCACGGCTGGGCCGACGCTTGCGCCCGGGCCGGGATCGAGTATTACCCCAAGCTGCTGACGGCGGTGCCGTTCAGTCCGGTCAGTGGCCCGCGGTTGCTGGCGGCGCGCGCCGAAGATGGCTTGGAACTGCTGGGCAGCCTGCCGGGTTATCTGGAAATCGAAGGGCTTTCCAGCGCCCATATCAACTTCACCGATGCTTTCACCGATTCGGCGCTGGCCGGGCAGGAAGGTTGGCTGCAGCGGATCGGCTGCCAGTACCACTGGCAAAATCGCGGTTACCGGGACTTCCAGGACTTTCTCGATGCGCTCAGTTCCCGCAAGCGCAAGCAGATGCGCAAGGAGCGTGAACAGGTGGCGGGGCAGGGCATCGAGTTCGAATGGCTCGAAGGTCATCAGTTGGACGAGGCGCAGTGGGATTTTGTCTACGCCTGTTATTCCAACACTTATGCGATACGACGGCAGGCGCCCTATTTGACCCGGGCATTCTTCAGCCTGCTGGCCGAACGCATGCCCGAGGCCATTCGTGTGGTGCTGGCCAAGCAAGGTTCGCGGCCAGTGGCGATGGCGTTCAGCCTGGTGGGCGGCGACAGTTTCTACGGGCGCTATTGGGGCTGCCTGGCGGAGTTTGACCGTTTGCACTTCGAGACTTGTTTCTACCAGGGCATGGACTACGCGATTGCCCATGGCTTGCAGCGTTTCGATGCCGGTGCCCAGGGCGAGCACAAATTGATTCGCGGGTTCGAACCGGTGATTACCCGCTCATGGCATTACCTGCGTCATCCGGGGCTGAAAGCAGCGGTGGCGGATTTCCTCGTGCGCGAGCATGAGGGGGTGCTGGCATATGCCGAAGAAGCGAAAACAGCACTGCCTTATCGGCAGTGCTGATCCTTGAAGGCGTGACTCAGCGGCTTTCCTGGCCTAGCCAGCGGTACGAGACTCCGCCGATGACCGCGCCCAGCAGCGGCGCCACCCAAAACAGCCATAGTTGCTCGATGGCCCAACCACCGACGATCAGCGCCGGACCGGTACTGCGGGCCGGGTTGACCGAAGTGTTGGTGACCGGGATCGAGATCAGGTGAATCAGCGTCAGGGCCAGGCCGATGGCAATCGGTGCCAGCCCGGCCGGCGCACGTTTATCGGTGGCGCCGAGGATGATCAGGATGAACATTGCCGTCATGACCAGCTCGGTGACAAAGCCCGCCGCCATCGAGTACCCACCGGGCGAATGCTCGCCGTAACCGTTCGCTGCCAGGCCGGAAGCGGCCAGGTCAAAGCCTTCCTTGCCGCTGGCGATGAAGTAGATCAACGCGGCGGCCAGCCCCCCCCCGATAACCTGGGCGATGATGTAGGCAGGCAACTCCCTGGCCGGAAACCGCCCGCCCACGTACAAGCCCAGTGAAACGGCGGGGTTCAAATGGCAACCCGAGATATGACCGATGGCGAATGCCATGGTCAACACCGTCAGGCCGAACGCCAGGGCTACCCCCAGCACGCCGATCCCGGAAGCGGCCAATACCGCGCTGCCGCAGCCGCCCAGTACCAGCCAGAACGTACCCAACAACTCAGTCGTTGAACGTTTGAGTAAAGACATAAGCATCCTTGATAAAACAGTCGTGATGATCGGTTATGCATCCAGCAGAATTACGACAGGTTCATCTCCAGAACCTGAGCTGAGTACAGCAGGGTTTATCGACAAATCCAGCGGCACAAAAAACCGCCAGCGTCAGGGACTGTGGCGGTCTTGGCCGTGGTCGGCGGGGAGTATGTCGTTGCTATGTGGGCTAAATGGATTCTGGACAGAATTTTTCAGTATTGCTGATTCAAACCGGATCCCCGTGGCGAGGGAGCTTGCTCCCGCTGGGCTGCGCAGCAGCCCCAATAAGGCTGGGTGTCCAACCTATTGATTGCGTTGGGGCGCAGATTTGGGGGGCGCTTCGCGCCCCAGCGGGAGCAAGCTCCCTCGCCACAGGGTTTGGCTGTGTCAGGTAGAGCTCAGTCGATCCCCACAAACCCACCCGTCTGATGCTGCCACAACCGTGCATACAACCCGCCATGGGCCAGCAGTTCAGCATGGCTACCCGTTTCGGCGATACGCCCATTCTCCAGCACCACCAAGCGGTCCATCCGGGCGATGGTGGAGAGGCGGTGGGCGATGGCGATCACGGTCTTGCCTTGCATCAGAGTCTCGAGACTTTCCTGGATCGCGGCCTCGACTTCCGAATCCAGTGCTGACGTCGCTTCGTCCATGATCAGGATCGGCGCGTCCTTGAGCAGCACCCGCGCGATAGCGATGCGCTGGCGCTGGCCACCGGACAATTTCACGCCGCGCTCGCCCACATGGGCATCGAAGCCGGTGCGGCCTTCGGCGTCCGACAGCAGTGGGATGAACTCGTCGGCCCGGGCCTTGCGCACGGCTTCCCAGAGTTGCGCGTCGGTGGCGTCGGGCTTGCCGTAGAGCAGGTTGTCACGAATCGAGCGATGCAGCAGCGAGGTGTCCTGGGTGATCATGCCGATGCGCTCGCGCAGGCTTTCCTGACCAACTTCGGCGATGTCCTGGCCGTCGATGAGAATACGCCCGCCTTGCACGTCATAGAGGCGCAGCAGCAGGTTGACCAAGGTGGATTTACCCGCGCCGGACGGGCCGATCAGGCCGATTTTTTCGCCAGGCCTGATGGTCAGGTTGAGGTCGCCGATCACGCCGCTTTTCTTGCCATAGTGGAAATCCACATGCTCGAAGCGTACCTCGCCCCGGCCCACGGCCAGGGGCTTGGCCTGGTCGCGGTCAGTGACGCTGACGGGCTGGGAAATGGTCTGCAGGCCGTCCTGGACCATGCCGATGTTTTCGAAAATGCCGGTGACGACCCACATGATCCAACCGGACATGTTGACGATGCGGATCACCAGGCCGGTGGCCAACGCGATAGCGCCGACGCTGATCAGCGACTGGGTCCACAACCACAGCGCCAGCGCCGTGGTGCCGACGATCAGTAACCCGTTCATGCTGGTGATGGCCACGTCCATGCTCGTCACCACGCGGCCGGCCAGTTGGGCCTTCTCGGTCTGTTCCTCGATGGCTTCGCGGGCGTATTGCTGTTCGAAGTTGGTGTGGGCGAACAGCTTCAGGGTGGTGATGTTGGTGTAGCCATCGACAATCCGTCCCATGAGCTTGGAACGGGCGTCGGAAGACACCACAGAGCGTTCCTTGACCCGTGGCACGAAGTAATAAAGGGCGCCGATGTAACCGGCGATCCAGAGCAGCAAGGGAATCATCAGGCGCCAATCGGCTTCGGCAAACAGCACCAGGGAACTGACGGCGTAGATCAGCACATGCCACAGGGCATCCACGGCCTGGACCGCCGAGTCGCGCAGGGAGTTGCCGGTCTGCATGATGCGCTGGGCGATGCGCCCGGCAAAGTCGTTCTGGAAGAAGTTCAGGCTCTGCTTGAGCACGTAGCTGTGATTCTGCCAGCGGATCAGGCTGGTCATACTGGGGCTCAGGGTCTGGTGCACCAGCAGGTCATGCAGGGCCACGAAAATGGGGCGGAAGATCAGCGCCACCACGGCCATCCAGGCCAGTTCCAGGCCATGGATCTTGAAGAAGTCGACATTGGGCGTGCCCTGGGTCAGGTCGATGATGCGGCTCAGGTAGCTGAACAGTGCCACTTCGATCAGCGCGCCGATCAGGCCGACCACCAGCAGCACGGCGAAGCTGGGCCAGACCTGTTTCAGGTAATACGTGTAGAAGGGCAGGACGCGGTTCGGTGGGGCCGAGGTCGGGGCGTCGCGGAAGATATCGATCAGTGTTTCGAAGCGGCGATAAACCATTTGTAAATGCCCTGGCAGGGGCTCTCCTTATTGCTATGGGCGGCACGGGATCACCGCGCCGCCCAGGCTTGCCGTGTGCCTCTTCAGTCGATGCGCTTGGCCGACTTGATGATCACAGGGTCGACCGGCACGTTTTGCATGCCTTGTTTAGTGGTGGTCTGGGAGTTGACGATGATGTCCACCACATCCATGCCTTTGACCACTTTGGCGAACACCGCGTAACCGGCGTCGCGGCCCGGGTCGAGGAAGGCGTTGTCGGCGACGTTGATGAAGAACTGGCTGGTGGCCGAGTCCGGGTTGGAGGTGCGAGCCATCGACAAGGTACCGCGAACGTTGTGCAGGCCATTGCTGGCTTCGTTCTTGATCGGTGCCTTGGTGTCTTTTTGTTGCATCTGTGCGGTAAAGCCGCCGCCCTGGGCCATGAAGCCCGGGATCACGCGGTGGAAAATCGTGTTGGTGTAGAAACCACTGTCCACGTACTCAAGGAAGTTCTTGGTACTGATGGGGGCCTTGACGGGGTCCAGTTCGATTTCGATCTGGCCGTTGGTGGTGTCCAGCAATACATGGGGTGCCTTGGCAGGCGTGGCGGCCATCAGGTTGGCAGCAAACAGTACGGTGCCGGCGGCGAGGGCGATTTTTTTCAGCATGGGGTCAGTGATCCTGAGTGGTGGAATCGGTTGCAGTCAAAAATTCGAGCAGGGTCTGGTTGAAGCGTTCGGGTTGATCCAGCGGGGTAGCGTGCCGTGAATCGGCGATGACCGCCAGCCGTGCATCGGGCAGCAGCTTTACATAGGCTTCTTTCAGCGCCACCGGGGTGTAGTCGTGGTCGGCGCAGATGACGAGGGTTGGACAGGCGACCTGTGAAAGTCGTTCCTGAACGCCCCACCCTACGATCGCATCGAAGCTGGCGAGATAAGCACGTTTGTCGTTCTTTGCCCAGCGTCGGGCCATTTCCAGGCGTAACTCGGTTTGCTCTGGCTTGGGGAACAACTTGGCGCCCAGGGCCTTGCCGATGGTTTTCAGGCTGAGCAGACGCATCAGGCTCCAGCGCTTGAACCACTGCCAGCAGTCGTCGGGCGTGCGGACCTTGACTTCAGGGGCGCTGTTGACGATGCACAGGCTCTTGATTCGCCCGGGTTCATCCACGGCCAGTTGAAAGCAGATCATGCCGCCCATGGACCAGCCCACCAAGTGCACCGGGCCAAGGTCCAGGTGTTCGATCAGGGCGCTCAGGTCGGCGCTGAAGCCTTTGATGCTGTAGCGCTCCCGTGGTTTGTCGGAGCGACCGTGACCGCGCACATCCACTACGATCAGATGGTAATGGGCGGACAGCACCGGGATCTGCTTTTCCCAGTCCCGAGTGCTGGAGCCCAGCCCGTGGACCAGCACCAGGGGCGTGCCGTGGCCGTATTCCTCGTAGTGCAGGTTGCAACCTTCGTGTTCGAAGTAGGCCATCGGCGAAGTCCTTGTCAGGCTTGTTCAGGGGCGGCGAACGGCGCATCCAGCGGCGCGGTGTCGAAGGTGCGCAGCAATTCGATCAGGATTTGCGTGGCCGGGCCCAGGGGTTTTTCCTTGTTTGAAAAAAGATAGAAGGTCGAATTGCGGCTGCCTCCCTGTTCCAAGGGTAGACGCTTGAGCAAGCCTTCCTTGAGTTCCCGTTCGATCATGTGCCGGGGCAACCAGGCGAATCCCAGGCCGCTGCCGACAAAGGAGGCGGCGGTGGCCAGGCTGCCCACGGTCCAGCGCTGTTCGGCGCCGAGCCAGCCGACGTCCCGGGGTTGCTGGCGGCCGGAATCGCGGATAACCACTTGCAACTGGCTTTCCAGGTCCTGGAAATTCAACTCGCGATTGAGGCGGTGCAAGGCATGCTCGGGGTGGGCCACCGCAATGAACTCCACATCGCTCAGTTCCGCGCCCAGGTAACCGGGAATGCTGAAGCCACTGATGGCCAGGTCGGCCACGCCTTCGAGCAGCACTTCTTCGACACCCGACAACACTTCTTCGCGCAGCCGCACCCGGCAGCCACGGCTTTGTGGCATGAACGCGGTCAAGGCGCGAACGAGGCGGGCGTTGGGGTAGGCCGCGTCGACCACCAGGCGCACTTCCGCTTCCCAACCTTGCTCCATGTGGTGGGCCAGGTCTTCCAGTTGGCTGGCCTGTTTCACCAGTTGCCGCGAGCGGCGCAGCAGCACGCCGCCGGCTTCGGTCAACACGGCCTTGCGCCCATCGATGCGCAGCAGCGGTACACCGAGCTGATCCTGCATGCGGGCCACGGTGTAGCTCACTGATGACTGGGAGCGATGCAGCACTTCGGCGGCCTGGGCGAAACCGCCATGGTCGACCACGGCCTGCAGGGTGCGCCATTGATCAAGGGTCACGCGGGGCGCTTTCATAATGAGCTCCTCTTGTCCTAAGCTGGCGGTCCCTTGGTGGAGACTGCCGAATGAAAAAAATCTGTTGTGCGGTGCTGGCCTTGCTGCCGCTGACTGCGTTTGCCTACCCGATCGATGTGGAAAAACACCTCAACGGCCTGAGCATCGACTACAACGCCTATGACACCGATGCCGACATCGGCTCTATCCAGGTGAACAACTACGGCAACGTCGACGCGGCCTGTACCGTGGTCTTCAACAATGGCCCCGAGGCGCCTCGTACCCGCAAGATCGAAGTCGCCGCCGGCAAGTTCAAGAACGCCACGGCCAAGTTCAACCGCAACATCATCAAGTTGCGCATCAAGCTGACCTGCCAGCCGAAATAACCCGGCAGCGGGGCAAGCGACATGGCTTGCTCCGCTTATAAACGAAATTATCGATGCTTTACAGCAGTTATTTGCGCTTTTTCATCGATAAGCTCGCGTTTAACCTTCACTCCATCGACTGACAACATTCTCAGATGGAGCCTACAAGCCATGTCCCGCGTTCTGATCATCGAAAGCAGTGCCCGCCAGCAAGACTCGGTTTCCCGTCAACTGACCCAGACCTTCATCAGCCAGTGGAAAGCTGCACACCCGGCCGACGAAATCAGCGTTCGCGACCTGGCCATCAATCCGGTGCCGCATCTGGATGCCAATCTGCTGGGTGGCTGGATGAAGCCTGTCGAGCAGCGCAACGAGGTTGAAAATGCCTCGCTGGAGCGCTCCAACCAACTGACCGATGAGCTGCTGGCCGCCGACGTACTGGTGATGGCTGCGCCGATGTACAACTTCGCCATCCCCAGCACTTTGAAAGCCTGGCTCGACCATGTACTGCGTGCCGGCGTGACGTTCAAATACACTCCAACCGGTCCCCAAGGCCTGCTGGCCGACAAGCGCGCCTTCGTGCTGACTGCCCGTGGCGGCATTCATGCCGGTGGCAGCACTGACCACCAGGAACCCTACCTGCGTCAGGTCATGGGCTTCATCGGGATCCACGACGTGACCTTCATCCATGCCGAGGGCATGAACCTGGGCGGCGACTTCCAGGAGAAGGGCCTGAATCAGGCCAACGCCAAACTGTCCCAGGTCGCCTGATCCGTTAATCCTCGGGTAATCGCCAGGTGGTCTAGTGTCCTGGCGCTTCCCTTCAAACCGTTTTGCGCATCGAACCTCCCTTTGCACTTATTGCTCCTGAGTGCATCAGCCCGATTGAACGCGTTAGCGAGATCGGGCTTTTTTTTGCCTCGATGATCTGCGCCTGACTGGGCTCAGGGTACAAACGCCATGACGGAAACAGGAGAGCCCGAACCCTTTTTCAGTCGAAGCACGCCAATCACCAGCGTCGTGCCTTTCGCGGGCAACTGATCGAGATTGGTCAGGCATTCCAGGACGATGCCCTCATTTGCCAGGATCTGGCTGTTGGTGGCGTAAACCGTGTCCTGGCCCGGATCGGCGCCATGGGTATCGATACCAACGCCAGCTATACGGCGTTGCTCAAGCAGAAATGTGGTGGTTGCGGCACCTATGCCGGGAAAGTGCGGGCCCTTGTCATCCGCATTGATAAAACGCCTGGGGTCGTCCCACAGGGTCTGCCACCCCGTGTAAAAAAGCACGACGCTGCCCTGATCGATGCGTCCGTGAGCCTGTTCCCATTTTTCGATGTCTTGGATGCCGATCACGTAATCTGGATTGTCCCGCGCCTGGATGCGTAGATCGATCACGACGGCCGGCCGGACCAGGGACGCCGGCTCATAGGCATCAATCCCGATGGCATTGGGGTGAAAGCTGTTCGGCGCGTTCATATGGGTTGCACTGTGCTCGCCCATGGCGAAACGGCGCAGGTAATACCCGTCCTTTTCCGGTGATGCCACCTCATCGAACGTCACCGGAGGATCGCCAGGCCAGAGCGGAATGTCCGGGCTGATGATGTGGCTGAGGTCGATGACTTTTCGAAACTCAATACGTTGCATGGAGGGGCTTCCTTATCCTTGGCGAAACTTTGAGCGATGCTGATCGGACAGTACTGCGCTCAGCCTTCCTGTGCATACCCGTGACCCGAAACTTGCGGCCCATCACGCTCGCGCCCATCCCTCAAAACCGCTATCTTCGCCGCCATTCGAAACGAGGAGCTTATGGGCTATCTACTTTTTGTGACGCTGATCCAGGCGTTTTCCTTCAGCTTGATCGGTGAGTACCTGGCCGGACATGTGGACAGTTATTTCGCGGTGTTGGTGCGGGTGCTGCTGGCCGGGCTGGTGTTCATTCCGCTGACGCGCTGGCGCCAGGTGGAGCCATCGTTCATGCGCGGCATGCTGTTGATCGGTGCCTTGCAGTTCGGCGTGACCTACGTATGCCTGTACTTGAGCTTCCGGGTCTTGACGGTGCCCGAGGTGCTGCTGTTCACCATCCTTACGCCTTTGCACGTGACCTTGATCGAAGACGCGTTGAACCGTCGCTTCAATCCCTGGGCGCTGATCGCGGCGCTGGTGGCCGTGGCCGGCGCGGCGGTGATTCGCTACGACCGGATCAACCCGGATTTCTTCATGGGCTTTTTGCTGCTGCAACTGGCCAACTTCACCTATGCGGCCGGACAGGTGCTGTACAAGCACCTAGTGGCCCGTCACCCGAGCGACCTGCCGCATTACCGGCGTTTCGGTTATTTCTATCTTGGTGCGCTGATGGTGGCGTTGCCGGCTTTCCTGCTGTTCGGCAAGGCGGATTTCTGGCCCGAAGCGCCGCTGCAATGGGGCGTGCTGGTGTTCCTCGGCCTGGTCTCCACCGCGCTGGGGCTGTACTGGTGGAACAAAGGCGCGTGCCTGGTCAACGGCGGGACGCTGGCGGTGATGAACAACCTGCACGTGCCGGTAGGGCTGCTGGTGAACCTGCTGATCTGGAACCAGCACGAGGAACTTGGGCGATTGCTGCTGGGTGGGTCGGTGATACTGGTGGCGGTGTGGATCAGTCGGTTGGGCGTGCGCCAACCGCTAGTCACACGCTGACTCTCTGTGGGAGCGAGCCTGCTCGCGAAGGCGTCATATCAGTCGGTATATCTGTTGTCTGGCACTCCGCTTTCGCGAGCAGGCTCGCTCCCACAAGGGATCTTGGATGGTTGAGGGTCAGACCACCTGCTTCTGCGGCTCCGGCAGATGGCTCGCCCCCAGCACCGCCGGCAGCAGTCCCGAGCGCAGGTCCATGCCGCTCGGCTGTTGGTACAGGTTCAAGCCGAACTCCGGCATCACCGCCAGCAGGTAATCGAAAATATCCCCCTGGATGCGCTCGTAGTCGGTCCACGCAGTGGTGCGGGTGAAGCAGTAGATTTCCAGCGGGATGCCTTGGGCGGTGGTCTGCATCTGCCGGACCATGCAAGTCATGTTCGGCTGGATTTCCGGGTGGCTCTTCAAATACGCCAGGGCATAGGCGCGGAAGGTGCCCAGGTTGGTCATTCGCCGACGGTTGGCCGACATCGCCGCGACGTTGCCCTGGGCCTCGTTCCAGGCCTTGAGTTCGGCTTGCTTGCGGCCGATGTAGTCGGTCAGCAGGCGAACCTGGGTCAGGCGCTGTTCTTCCTCGTCGTGCAGGAAACGCACGCCGCTGGCATCGATGAACAGACTGCGCTTGATCCGCCGTCCACCGGATTGCTGCATGCCGCGCCAGTTCTTGAACGATTCGGACATCAGGCGCCAGGTCGGGATCGAGACAATGGTCTTGTCGAAATTCTGCACCTTGACCGTGTGCAGCGTGATGTCCACCACGTCACCGTCGGCGCCGACCTGGGGCATCTCGATCCAGTCGCCGACCCGCAGCATGTCGTTGCTGGTCAACTGCACACTGGCGACGAACGACAGCAAGGTGTCCTTGTAGACCAACAGGATCACCGCCGACATCGCACCCAGGCCCGATAGCAACAACAGTGGCGAACGGTCGATCAGGGTGGCGACGATGATGATCGCCCCAAACACATACAGCACCATCTTCGTCAGTTGCACGTAGCCTTTGATCGAACGGGTACGCGCATGTTCGGTGCGTGCGTATACATCCAGCATGGCGCTGAGCAGGGCACTGAGGCTCAGCACCATGAACAAGATGGTGAAAGCCAGGGCGACATTGCCGAGGAAAATCATGCTGGTCTTGCTCAGTTCCGGCACCAGGTGCAGGCCGAACTGGATGATCAGTGACGGCGTCATCTGCGCCAGGCGATGGAACACTTTGTTCTGGCGCAGGTCGTTGACCCAGTTCAGGGCCGGTTGGCGCCCCAGCAACTTGGCGGCATGCAAAATCAGGTAGCGCGCCACGCGCCCAAGCACCAGGGCGATGACCAGCAGCAACACCAGGGCGAGGCTGGAATGCAGGAGCGGGTGCTGGTCAAGGGCACCCCAGAGGTCTTGGATGTTGACCCAGAGTTGTTTGATGTCCATGGACGAAACGGTTCTTCTATAAAGATGCGACGTGGCGATTAGAGCATTTAAGCCTGCTCAAGTGACCGTTGATGCAATAACGGCTGATAAAAATGCACTGATTTACCGCCGTTTGTATAAAGAAACTCGGCCTTCGCGCTCGAAACCGTTACCCTATGCAGCTGTTTTTTTGCATTTCTTCGAGGTAGCACCCGTGTTTTCCCAATTCGCCCTGCACGAACGCCTGCTCAAAGCCGTGGCCGAGCTTAAATTTGTCGAGCCAACGCCGGTGCAGGCAGCGGCCATTCCGCTCGCGCTCCAGGGGCGTGATCTGCGGGTGACGGCGCAGACCGGCAGCGGCAAGACCGCCGCGTTCGTGCTGCCGATCCTCAACCGCCTGATCGGCCCGGCCAAGGTCCGCGTCAGCATCAAGACCCTGATCCTGTTGCCGACCCGTGAACTGGCCCAGCAGACCTTGAAGGAAGTGGAGCGTTTCTCGCAGTTCACCTTCATCAAGTCCGGCCTGATCACCGGCGGCGAAGACTTCAAGGTCCAGGCCGCCATGCTGCGCAAGGTGCCGGACATCCTGATCGGCACTCCTGGGCGGATGATCGAGCAGTTGAACGCCGGCAACCTCGACCTCAAGGAAGTCGAAGTACTGGTGCTGGACGAAGCCGACCGTATGCTCGACATGGGCTTTGCCGAAGACGTGCAGCGCCTGGTGGACGAATGCGTCAACCGCCAGCAGACCATGTTGTTCTCCGCCACCACCGGCGGTTCGGGCCTGCGCGAGATGATCGCCAAGGTGCTGAACAACCCCGAGCACTTGCAGCTCAACGCGGTCAGCCAACTGAACTCCACCACCCGCCAGCAGATCATTACCGCCGACCACAACCAGCACAAAGAGCAGATCGTGAACTGGTTGCTGGCCAACGAGACCTACGAAAAAGCCATCGTGTTCACCAACACCCGGGCCATGGCCGACCGTATCTATGGCCGCCTGGTGGCCCAGGAATACAAGGCGTTCGTCCTGCACGGCGAGAAAGACCAGAAGGACCGCAAGCTGGCCATCGACCGCCTCAAGCAGGGCGGGGTGAAAATCCTCGTCGCCACCGACGTCGCCGCCCGCGGCCTGGACGTGGAAGGCCTGGACATGGTCATCAACTTCGACATGCCCCGCAGCGGCGACGAGTACGTGCACCGCATCGGTCGTACCGGTCGTGCCGGTAACGATGGCCTGGCGATCTCGCTGATCTGCCACGGCGACTGGAACCTGATGTCGAGCATCGAGCGCTACCTCAAGCAGAGCTTCGAGCGCCGCACCATCAAGGAAGTCAAAGGCACCTACGGCGGACCGAAGAAGGTCAAGGCCTCGGGCAAGGCTGTTGGCGTGAAGAAGAAAAAGGTCGACGCCAAGGGCGACAAGAAGAAAACCGGCGCCAAGGCCCCGACCAAGCGCAAGACCGCCAACCGCCCGAAGAGCGACGCTCCATCGCTGGTCAGCAAGGACGGCATGGCCCCGCTCAAGCGCCGCAAGCCAGAGGCACCGGCGGCTGAGTGAGTCGGCGTTAGTGCTTGATAAAAAACCGGACGTTGAGTCCGGTTTTTTTATGGGTAACTGAATCTGACGCAAAACCCCGTGGCGAGGCAGATTTGTGGGAGCAAAGCTTGCTCGCGACACAGACGCCTCGATTTCTGAAAGACCGCATCGCCTTCATCGCGGGCAAGCCTTGCTCCCACAAATCCCCTCGCCACCAAAGCGGGTTGTGCGGCTTTGGCTGATCACCCAGCCTTCTTCTCTGCGTTCTTCAACTCTTCCAGACGCTTATCGATCAACTGGCACTTGTCCGGCAAATCCTTGCTGGCGGTTTTCAGGTCCATGTTCTGCAACTCGTCGTTGATCTCCTTGGCCTTGGCCGGGTTCTGCTCGGTGAGTTTGCTCACTTCCTGGGCCAGTTGCTCTCGCTTGGCGGTGGCTTCCTCGGGGGTGCAGGCCCAGGCGGGCAGGGCGCAGGTAAGGGTGGCGGCCAAGGTGAGTTTCAAGAGGGTTTTCATGGCAGGGCCTCATATTCCTTGTTGGGCAGGTAATGGGTTGAGGCCCGGGTTGGCTGGAAAGTTCATCTTGAGTCGCCACCGCTTGAGGTCTTTTTTGGCGTTCTCCTAGCCGATATTAAACAGTCGACTACCATGGAGGATGCGCCTGCCGCACATCCGCTGCAAAACACGGAGCGTGCCTGCAGTCGATGCCTTCCACCCCATGCGTATCCCCGAATAACAACGGAGGTGAGTTGAACCTGGACACTTCGCTGTCGGTATCGATCACGCTTTAGCAATGGAATAATTACCCAGGCACACGTATGGCCTGGAGTAGCCACTCACTCAAGGAATGAATCTATGAGCGTTAAAGCAATACTCAGTCGGCTGATGTTGTGCTTGTGTGGTTTATTTATTATCTCCTCGGCCTATGCGGAGAGTGTGATTGTTGCGACGCCGCAACAAGGCGTGGGGATCGAAGTCAATGTATTTGATAATCCAGATGCCTCAAGTGGCAAACCCTCTTCAACGAGCGTGGTGCGCTACAGTTCATCGTACTTTGTCCCCGTGGTGCAGTCGTTCAAGGGCAAGGTCTACATGTTCTGGGCCAGCAACAATGATCAAAAAAATATCTATTTTTCCTCTTCAGCAGAGGGGAAGGTCTGGTCCGCGCCGAAGCCCATCCCGGTCGATAACATCTACAGTGGCGTCTCCGCCACCGTCTTCAAGCAAAAACTGGTACTGACCTTTGCCGACGCCCCGCGCCAACAGTTAAAGAGCATCAGTTCCGACGACGGCATCAATTGGTCACCTGTTGATTCGATCAATACTCGCCATACCGCCCTGAATAACAAAGCCGTCGTGTACAACGGCCAGTTGTTCGTTTTGTATAACGAAAACGGCGGCAAGGCTGTTTACTACGTGACCTACGATGGCCTTAAGTGGAGTCCGGAAAAAACAGCGTTTCAGGAAACCGCCGACACGATCTTGAACCTGGTACCCGTGGTCTATAACGGTGACTTGAGGGTCTATTACACTTTTTTTAACGGCGGCCTGTTCGAACGCACTTATGACCGGGGTGGTAACTGGGGTGCGAAGCAGGGGCTGACCGGTATACCTGAAAAGGGCTTCCTCAACAGCGCTGCGATGGTCAATGAGCGCCTGTTCATCAGCAGTGGCGCCACTACTTTTTATTCAACCGATGGCCTCAAATGGGCGCCCTATTTCGCTTTTTCCGGGCGTTCTGCCTATCCCTCGGGATTGGGCGTTTCCTATGGCATTACCGAAAACGATCTAACCGTACGCAACCCGCAACTACCGTCGGACCTGGCCACAGGCCTCAGCCATACCGACTATGCCACTTTCGCCTGGCGGAGTTTTTTCGCACTGAACAATACGGCCAAGGCGCCGTTGCCGGCCAACCGTGGCGTCGGTAACCCTGCCAGCAGCTTTGCGGATTCGGGCAAGGTGCCACAATCTCCAAGCCCCTTGTTGTGGCAAACCTTCGCCCACCGCACCGAGTTGTTTCCAGCGGGACCAGAAAAAAACACCGCAGGTGGTCCGACGCGCCCGTTTGGTTCTGACCCGCAATACAGCTATATAAAATTTCCCAAGGGTATTCGTTTGGCGCCAGGCGCCACCTTTAACCATTACAACAACCTGGATGAAGCAACCCAAATAGGACAAAACGCTATTTTCTTCCCGGTCAATCCGCCAAATGTGGCGAAGACAGGGAGCGATTATGCCCCTTCAAACGACAGCCAGATCCTGTTCGAGGCCAAGGCGAACCCCGTTGTCTACGAGTATGCGAAAGGCCTGAGCAGCTTCCCGGATACTCATGTAGTACTGCCCGACGGCGCGCTGGAGGTCAAGGCGACATGGCGCAAGCTGGCAGACATCCCGGTACAGAATCGTGGGCGCTACCATACGGCGACGGTGGTGACTTATAAGGGCCTCGACAGTGACCCTGTGGCGCAAAACGAAGACTACGCACTGGTCGCCTTGCATATCATCCATAAGACGCCCAACTACCCGACCTTCATCTTCGCCACGTTCGAGCACGAGGACGCCCTGACGCTGGCCGACGGTAAATCACCAACCGGGCTCTACTACATCGCCAACTACAACAAGATTGATTATCCCGGCTTCGCTATAAACAATCCCCCGACCGCCACCTTCTCTGACGGCAACAAGACCTACACGGTTTCCCTGCCGAAGGCGGGCGATGTCGCAAACGCAGCCCTTATTCCGCCGGTCTACTCCGGCCGTAACGGGATCCCCGAAGGGCAGGCCGGCCCGATCCGGGTCGTGCAACCGCTCACCATGCATTCCGAAGTTGCAGCGGTGAACAATCAGGTCAAGCAGCTGATGGACGGCAGCAGCGAATTCAATAATTCGGTCTGGAAGCACTATCAGCTCAAAGGGGTGCAGGCCATCCCGTCGAGCACTCAAACCGACCCGGATTATTACCTGGCCAATATCATGGTCGAAAGCAGCCAGCCGGGAATCCAGCTGTTTCGCGGGAGCAACGTATTCCCCATCCCGAATAACAACACCCTGACCAATGCGCGCAACCAACCGAACATCAAGGTGCCGGATTATGATCACAGCACTCAAAGCCTGACCATGGGCGGTTGCATGGGGTGTCACGGCATCGCCCAGAGCTCGCTCAAACAAGGTTTCAGTTTCCTGTTCGATGCCATCAATCCCACGCTCAGCAAAGGTGTCACCGGCTTTGCGGGCCCAGAGACCGTAGGTTTACCTGATCCGCGGACCTCGAAGGCAAGGGCCCTGAAATATTCGTTTGGTCCTCGGAATACGGAGGCAGTCGAGGAGGCAAACAAGTAGTCGTAAACCTCTTCGAAGCAGGAAAACCCCGCTTTCTGAGGCGGGCGCCATAGCCCTTTCGATAAAAAACCGGACCTTGAGTCCGGTTTTTTTATGGGATGGACGAGGGCTACAGCTGAAGCGCGAAACCGTGGACGAGTGCTGCTGGTACGTTTTGTAGGAGGTTTACAGATATGCCTCGGGACCTTTCGTACCTCCGTACCGGAGCCATCTGATTTCAGACGAATGGTTCCAGCAATAGCCTCAAAGCCAAATCCATTTAGTTGACGTCAAAATGATGGCTCACTAATATCGCGCCACTATTTTGATGTCACTTTCTGCTCGAGGGATCGAACATGTCCTCACCCGCCTTTTGGGCGAGGTTGTGCGTGGCTTTGCTGTGCCTTTCTCCACTTACCCAGGCTCACGCCGCCCCCACGCCTGGTGACACGGACCTGATCCGCGAGCGCCAGAACCGTTTGCTCGAAGAGCAGCGCCGTCGCCTGGAGGAACTCAAGGACCTGCCCGGCAAGGAGGCGAAGCCGACCCAGCCGAGCGCACCTGTCGATACCCGTTGCTTCCCCATCAAGACCATCGAGCTCAAGGGTGCCGACAGTCTTTCCGCCAGCGAGCGCGAGGAACTGCTCAAGCCCTACATCGGCCAATGCCTGGGCGTGCCGCAGCTTAACGAACTGCTCAAAGTCATCACCGACCACTACATCGAAAAGGGCCTGGTCACCAGCCGCGCCTATCTGCCACAGCAGGACCTGTCCGGCGGGCATTTGAGCGTGCTGGTGGTGGAAGGGCGGCTCGAAGGTTTGAAGGGCGCCGAGAATAGCCAGCTATCGGACCGAGAGTTGGCAATGGCATTTCCCGGCGCGACCGGCGATCTGGTCAACCTGCGGGAGATCGAGCAGATGGTGGACCAGCTCAACCGCCTGCCATCGAACCAGGCCAAGATGGAGCTGACACCCGGCCAGAACGTCGGCGGTAGCGAAGTGCGTGTCACCAATGAGCCACAAAAGCCCTGGCGGGTTGGACTGTCGCGCAGCAACGACGGCCAGCGCAGCACGGGCGAGCAACAGTGGGGCTCCAGCTTTGAATGGGACAGTCCGCTGGGCTTGGCTGACCAGTTGATGTTGCGTGGCGGTCACGATGGGATGACCGACCACCAGCACACTTCCAACAACGCCATGCTCTATTACAACTTGCCCTGGGGTTGGTGGAACGTCAGTTACACCTACAGCCAGAGCGAGTACCGCTCGCAGATCCCGGCCAACGGTTTCAACTTCAAGCAGACCGGCGACAGCCAGAACCATCAGTTGCGGGTCGAGCGGGTGATCCATCGCGATGCCCTGAGCAAGACCTCTCTCAACACCGGCCTGGCTTACCTGCGCACCAACAACTTCATCGAAGACAGCAAGCTGGCGGTGAGCAGTAACCGTCTCAGCGAAGCGCAGTTCGGCATCAACCATGGCCGGCGCATCGGCAGCGCCTTCGTCAACCTTGACCTGGGCATGCAGCAAGGCATCGGTGCCTTCGATGCCCAGGGTGACAACGATCCGGGGCCCGGCCAGGCCGATGCCCGTTACCGCAAATACACCGCCACCCTCAGCTATCTGCAACCGTTCCAGGTGTGGGGCGAATCGTTCAGCTTCAGCAGCCTGATGACTGGCCAACGCAGCGAGGACGTGTTGTTCAGTCCGCAGCGCATGAGCCTGGGCGGGCAGTCGTCGATTCGCGGCTACAAGGACCAATCCCTGTCCGGCGACAGCGGTGGCTACTGGCGCAACGACCTGCGTTGGAGCCGCCCGGTGACGCTGGAATGGCTGCGCCCGGTGTTCGCCGAATACGGCACCAGCCTCGGTTATGACCAGGGCGTGATTCGTGGTGATCGCTACAACGGCGACCAGCACGGGCGCATGTCGAGCAACTCGCTGGAGCTGTTCGCCCGCGGTGAGCACCTGAACACCAGCGTCACCTTCGCCCATTCCCTGGAACGTCCGGATGCCCTGACCGAGCGCGAAGCGCCGGTCTACTTCCGCGTGGATGTACTCCTTTAAACAAATTCTGCTGCAACGAGACCTGAACATGGACGATCGCCAATACACTTCCCTGGCCCGCCAACCCTCCGCTGCCCTGCAACCCCGCGAGCAGTTCTGGGGCATGCCCAAGCGCGGCCTGGCGTTCCTGTTGGCCAACGCCATGTTCTGGCAACCGATGTGGGCCCAGGCCGACGGCATCGTGGTCAGTGCGCCGGGCACCGGCCTCGACCGGGCGGGCAACGGCGTGCCCATCGTCAATATCGCCAGGCCCAATGGCAACGGCCTGTCTCACAACCAGTTCACGGATTACAACGTCGGCAGCAACGGCGTGATCCTCAACAACGCCACCGCCCGCACCCAGTCCACGCAGTTGGGCGGGATCATCCTCGGCAACCCGAACCTCAACGGCGTGGCCGCCTCCACCATCCTCAACGAAGTCAACGGTGGCAACCCCAGCCAACTGCGCGGCTACACCGAAGTGGCGGGGCAATCGGCGCGGGTGATTGTTGCCAACCCTTACGGCATCACCTGTAACGGCTGCGGTTTTATCAACAGCCCGAAAGTGACCTTGAGCACCGGCAAACCGATCGTGGAAAACGGCCGGCTGGAGCGTTATCAAGTCGACCAGGGCAGCGTTGCCATTGAAGGCGTAGGCCTCAACGCCAACAACGTCGATCACTTCGAAATCATCACCCGCAGCGCCAAGATCAACGCCGAGATCCAGGCCAAGAACCTGACCATCGTCGCCGGGCGCAACGACGTCAACGCCGACACCCTCAACGCCACTGCCCGCGCCGACGACGGCAGTGCCAAACCACAACTGGCCATCGACTCCTCGGCCCTGGGCGGCATGTACGCGGGCGCCATCAAACTGGTGGGCACCGAGGCCGGCGTCGGGGTGAAGCTGGACGGTAAACTGATCGCCAGCGGCGGCGACATCCAACTCGATGCCAACGGCCGCCTGAGCCTGGCCGAGACCTCGGCCAGCGGCGCCATCAACGTCAAGGCCGCCAGCCTTGACGCCCAGGGCGCGGTCTACGCCGGCACCACCTTGAACGCCCAGACCCAGGGCAACCTGAACAACCAGAAAACCCTCGCGGCGCGGGACAGCATCACCCTGAACGCGGGTGGGCAGTTGACCAACAACGGCATCATCGAAGCCGGGGTCAAGGCTGATAACACCCGTAACGCAACCGGTGATGTGAGCCTGACGGCGCAGAACCTCGGTAACAGCGGCAGCGTTATTGCCAGCCGCAACCTGACGGCCAATGTTGCACAGACGTTGAGCAACCAGGGCGGGACCTTGAGCGCTGGACAAACCGGCACGGTAAAAGCCGCGACCCTGGACAACCAGAACAAGGGACGGGTGTTGAGCAGCGGCACCCTGGATGTCACCGCCGATAAGCTCATCAACGCTCAGGGCCTGGTCAGCAGCAATGGCAACCTCACGGCCCATGTCGGGCAACTGAACAACAGCAGCGGCGAACTCAACAGCTTGAGTAACGTTAAGTTGCGCGTTGCGTCTTTGGATAACGTTGCGGGTTTGGTGGCGGCGGGGCAAGGACTGGATATCAATGCCAGTGGCCGGGTGAACAATAGAGGCGGGCGGCTTACCGCAAGCAAGAGCGTCCAGCTGAATGTCGGGTCGCTGGATAACACGGCAGGTCGCTTGCTCAGTGACGGCGCGCTCACCGCAAGCATCTCGGCGCAGTTGCTCAACCAGGCCGGGTTGCTGTCATCGGCCGGGCTGCTGACCCTCAACGCGGCGAGTCTGGACAACCGGCAGAGCGGCGTCGTCACCACAACCCAGGCCGCCAGCCTCAGCGTAGGCATGCTGGATAACCGAGGCGGCGAAGTGTCGAGCCAGGGTGTCCTGGCGCTGACCGGCACCGAACTGGACAACAGCAACAGCGGCAAAGTGATTGCCTATGGTGACTTGCGCCTGACGCTCGAACGCCTGATCAACCAGAGTAAAGGATTGGTCTCCACTCGTACCGCCTTGACTATCAACGCGGGTCAAGTGGATAACCGCCAGGGATCGCTATATGCCCGACAAGGGTTGAATCTGGACCTGCGCGGTCAATTGCTCAACGCCCAGGGCAGTGTGAAAAGCGACACCACGGCCAGCGTCAAAGCGGCCGAGATGAACAACGACGCCGGTCAGCTATCCAGTATCGGCGCACTGGCCATCGACAGCGCCTCAACCCTGAGCAACCTGGGTGGTAGCGTAATCAGCGGCGATACGCTGCTATTGAAGGCCGGCCAGGTGAATAACGCCGGCGGTCGCATCGCCAGCGCTAAAGCCTTGGATGCCAGCGTCAGCGGTCTGGATCA
The DNA here is from genome assembly GCF_018325805.1 of Pseudomonas sp. St290. NCBI lineage: Bacteria > Pseudomonadati > Pseudomonadota > Gammaproteobacteria > Pseudomonadales > Pseudomonadaceae > Pseudomonas > Pseudomonas sp. St290. The sequence continues at coordinate 1,708,874 of NZ_AP014703.1, forward strand.
ACAGAACGGTCAATTGGTCAGCAACACCAGTCTTTCCCTCGACCTTAACCATGGGCAGTTGAACAACCAGGGCGGATTGATCAATGCCCCAGGCAGTCTGCTGCTGAAAAACCTCGCAGCAGTGAACAACCGTGACGGCGAGATTTCCAGCGACCAGGCCTTCAGCCTGAACGCCACGAGCCTGGACAACAGCGCCGGTTCGATTGCCAGCAAGCAAAGCCTCAATCTGGTCGTTGCCCAGGCCTTGAACAACACCAAAGGCCTGATCTCGGCCCATGGCCTTGAGGTACGTGCCGCCAGTCTGGACAACGGCGGCGGTACCCTGGGCAGCGATGCCGACCTGACCGTGAATGTCGACGGGACCCTGACCAACCTCAATGGCGAAATTTCCAGCGCGGGCCTGACCCGGCTCAACGCGATGGCCCTGAATAACGGCAATGGCCAAGTCCTGGGCGACAACGCTTTGAACATTACCCTCGGCGGTGCGCTGGACAACCGCCAGGGTGTGCTGGGTTCGGGCAAGGCCGTGGATATCCAGGCGGCCAGCCTGAACAACAGCAATGGCGGGCAAGTGATCAGCGACGGCACCCTGACCGCGCGCATCAGCGGTCTTCTGAATAATCAGGGCCTGGGCGAAGTGGCGGCCAAAGGCGCGCTCGACCTGCAAACCGGCGCCCTCGACAACCGTAGCGGTCGCCTGTCCGGTAATGACCTGCTGACGTTGCACAGCGATTCGCTCGACAACCGGGGCGGGAATATCCGTGCCGACAAGACGCTGCAATTGACGGTTGATCAACTGGACAACCGGAGCAACGGCATCATCGCCGGCAAGGCTGGCACCTACTTCGAAGGCTCGCGTCTGGACAACAGCGGCGGCCTGCTGACAAGCGCAGGTCCGCTGACCTTGAAGGCCGGCGAAGTGCAGAACGGCCTCGGGCGCATCTCCAGCCAAACCGACCTCACTGCCGTTATCGATACCCTGCAACAACAGGGCGGTGCGCTAGTGGCCCAAGGCAACCTGAGCCTTACCGGCAACACACTGGATAACCGCAACGGCGGTTTGGTCGGCAGCACAAAAGCGCTGGATTTGCAGGTTGGGCAGATCGATAACCGGGCGGGCGAATTGTCCGCAGGGCTTGGCGTGAAGGTTGGCGGTCAACGGCTGGACAACAGCGCTGGCGGCAAACTCATCGCCGGCACCGATCTGGAATTGAAAGTCGCTCAACTCATCAACCAGAGCAAGGGGTTGATCCACGCTCAAGGCAACATGACGCTCAGCGGCGGCACGCTGGACAACACCGATGGCGCGCTCGCTAGCCTCAACGGCCTGGTGATCACTCTCGATAACGCACTGTTGAACAGCAAAGGCTTGATCAGCAGCGAAGGTGAACTGAGCGTCAACGCAGGCAGCGTCGATAACTCCGCTGGCAACCTGGGCAGCGCCGGGGCGTTGTCGATTGTGAGCAATGGCGGGTTGACCAACCAGGGCGGCTCCATCAGCACCGATGCCGCCCTGACGCTCAATAGCGCCAGTCTGGACAACAGCCAAAAAGGCATTATCTCGGGCAACGCCGCGACCCAAATCACTACCGGCGCCCTCAACAATAGTCAGGGCGGGCGCCTGACCTCAGGCAATACACTCAAGCTCAGCGCCACGCAGGTGAATAACGCCGCAGGCCGTATCGCCAGCAGCCAAGCCTTGACCGCGTCGGTTACCGGGCTGGATCAACAGCAAGGTGAATTGTTCAGCAACACCCGCCTGAGCCTGGACATGAACCAGGGCCAGTTGAACAATCAGGGCGGCCTGATCAACGCTTCGGGAGCGTTGCTGTTGAGCAACCTCAAGGACGTCAACAACCAGGGCGGTGAAATCTCCAGCCAGCAAGCCTTTACCCTGGCGGCGCAAAATCTCGATAACAGCGGCGGTAAATTGCTCAGCAACCAAGGCCTGGTGCTGAGAACCGCCCAGGCCCTGAACAATGCCCGGGGCGTCATTTCGGCAGCGTCGTTGGACAGTCGTAGCAACGGCCTGGACAACAGCGACGGCCTGATCAGCAGCCGCGCTCAACTCGACCTGAACGTGCAAACCGCATTCGACAACCAGCGCGGTTCGGTAATTGCCGACGGTGCGCTGCTGCTGGTCGCTGATCGCCTGGACAACCGCGCTGGCAGCATCGCCGGCAAGGCCGGGGTCAACGCTATCGTCACCACCTTGGATAACCGTCAAGGCACGCTGATCAGCTCCACCGATCTGACGTTGAAAGCGTCCAACCTCGACAACCGTCAAGCCGGTCTGATCGGCGCGACAAACGCGCTGGATCTGGACGTTGACGATCTCGACAACCGTGGCGGTGAGCTGTCGGCCAATGCTGACGTCACGCTGGTCAGCCAGAACCTCGACAACAGCGATGGCGGTCAGGTGTTCGCCGGGCAAGCGCTGAAACTGACCGTGGATAAACTGCTCAACCGCACCAAGGGCCTGCTCAGTGCCAAGACGCAGTTGAGCCTCGATGGCGGTTCCCTGGACAACAGCGGCGGTTACCTGATCAGCCAGCAGAACCAGCGCATCAACCTGAGCCGCGATCTGCTCAACGTCCAAGGCCAACTCAGCAGCGAAGGCACGTTGAGTGTCACCGCCGCCAACCTGACCAACACCGGTGGGAGCCTGTCCAGCGCGGCGGACCTCACGGTGAACAGTCTGGGCCGGGTCGAGAACCAGGGCGGCGAACTGATCACCGACGGCGCATTGCTGCTTACCAGTGCGGCACTGGACAATCGCCAGCAGGGCAACATCAGCGGCAAAGGTGCGGTGAGCGTCATCACCGGTGCTTTTGACAACAGCCAGAATGGCCGTCTCAACGCCGGCGGTACGCTGAACCTCACCGCAGCCCAGGTCACTAACCAGGATGGCGGCCGCATTGGCAGTCAGGGCGCGTTGACCGCCTCTGTTTCCGAGCTGGACCAGCAGGGCGGCCAGCTGTTCAGCAATACGTCGCTGAGCCTGGACATGAACCACGGCCAGCTCAACAATCAGAACGGTTTGATCAACGCCCCTGGCACGTTGCTGTTGAACAACCTCAACGGTGTGAACAACCAGGGCGGCGAAATTTCCAGCGCCCAAGCCTTCACCCTGGCGGCTGAAAACCTCAACAACGAAAGCGGCCGGCTGCTCAGCAACCAGGGCCTGACCCTGCGCATCACCCAAGCGCTGAACAATGTCAAAGGCATGATCGGTGCGGCCAGCGTCGATGCCCACGCCCAAAGCCTGAACAACAACGGCGGCACACTCACCAGCCGCGGCAACCTCGTCTTGGGGGTTGATCAACAACTGGATAATCAGGCCCAGGGGCTTATCAGCGCCGCGCAGTCGCTCACGCTCCTAAGTGGCGACCTTAACAACCAGGGCGGCAGTGTGCTGGCGGGCGGCGCCTTGCTCCTCGATGCCATGGCCCTGAACAACAGCGCCAATGGCCTGATCAATGCCCAGGGAAACCTCACCCTGGACGCCGATTCGCTCGACTCCAGCAACGGCGGCGAAGTGTCGGCCAAGGGCGACATGAACCTGACCCTGGCGGCGCTGACCCAGAACGGCGGGCGCCTGCTGGGCGAGAAAGCCCTTACGCTGAACCTGGGTGGCCATGACCTGAACAACCGCAATGGCCTGATCACTGCCAAAGGTCCGCTGACCGTCAACGGGTTGCGTGACCTGGATAACCAGGGCGGTGAAGTTTCCAGCGGGCAGAGCTTCACCCTGGCCGGACGCACTCTCGACAACACGGGCGGCAAGCTGATCAGCAGCAACCTGCTCAGCCTCGACGCCACCCGCCTGCTCAACCAGAGCGGCCTGATGTCCGGCTGGCAGGGGCTGGACGTCAGCGGTACCAGCCTCGACAACCGCAACAACGGCACGCTCTCCAGCCGCAATGGAGACGTCGGCGTAACCCTCAGCGGTGCGCTACTCAACAGCGGTGCCGGTGCGTTGGCCGGCCAGAACAAACTCACCGTCAGCGCTGCCAGCCTGGACAACAGCAGCGGCGGGATTCTGTCCAGCGGTGGTGACCAGACCCTGACCGTCACTGGCGGTCTGTTGAACAACGCCCAAGGCGGCCTGATCGACAGCGGCGCCCTCCTGGTCATGAACGCCATGACCCTGGGCAACGCCGGCGGCACCGTCAACGCGCAAAAAGCCTTGAGCTTCACCGGCACCTCCCTGGACAACAGCGGCGGCAACCTGATCGGCAATGCCGCCGTGACCCTGGACCTGCTCGGCGCCCTGACCAACACCAACGGCAAGATCGCCAGCGTTGGCCCGCTGCGGGTCGAACGGGCTACGCAAATCAACAACCAGGGCGGCCAGATCGTCAGCCAGGGCTTGTTGACCTTGCTCACCGATGGCCTGGACAACCGCAATCGCGGCACCGTCGCGGCCAATGACCTATTGGTCTTGAACACCTCCGGCACGGTGCAGAACGACGCCGACGGCTTGATCTACAGCCAGAACGGCGGCGTGCAAATCGACGCGGCCAGCCTTACCAACGGCAAGGGTGTAGTGCAAAGCCAAGGGGATTTGAAACTCACCGTCGATGCGGACATCGATAACCAGAGCGGTCGAATCCAAGCCAAGGGCGGCGATGTGACCGTAACGGGTCGCCATTTCGATAACCGTGGTGGCGTGCTCGCCAGCCTGCAAGGTCTGCTCTCTACGCAACTGACCGGCGTGCTGAAAAACGGCTACGACCTGAGCAACAACCGCCAGGGCGGCATCATTCAAGCTCAGCGCCTGGAACTGACGGCCCGGGGCGACCTCGACAACTATGGCGGACGGATTTCGGCGCAAACGGGCGATGCCATCGTCGACACCCGCAATTTCGACAACCGCAACGGCGGCCTGTACGCCAAAGGCAAGGTCAACGTTACCGGTAATAACTTTGATAACAGTGGCGACAACGACGGCCAGATCGCGGGCAGCCAGATCGGCCTGGACCTGACCGGCGCGCTGAATAACCGCCTGGGTATCATTGAGAGTGACAGCACCTTGGTGATCAAAGCCGCTAGCCTGGATAACCAGACCGGACAGCTACGAGCCTTGGGCTCCAGTGGCAAGACCAACTTCCAGATTGGTGGGCTGTTCGACAACCGCAACGGCACCCTGGAAACCGCTAACAGTGACCTGACCCTCAATGCCACGAGCTTCCAGAATCTGGGTGGCAACTTATTGCACGTGGGCGGCGGCACCTTTGATATTTCCACGGCCAACATCTCTAATGCCGGTGGCAGCCTCGTTACGCACGGCGGGCTGACGCTCACCGCCGACAACTGGACCAACAGCAGCGTGATCCAGGCGGGAAGGCTGACGATCAACGTCAACAACCTGACCCAGACCAGCACTGGGCAATTACTGGCTTCCACCCGTCTGGAGGGCAACGGGGTCAACTGGACCAACGAGGGGCTGATTGCCACTGATGGTACGGCCAGCCTTACGCTGAGCGGCAGTTATAGCGGTAGTGGGCGCTATAGCAGCCGGGGTGACCTGGCACTCACGGCGGCCTCGATGAGCCTGGGCAGTGCGGGCAGTGTTGCCAGCGGCGGGACCTCCACGATCGATGTCAGAGGGCAACTCAACAACTATGGTCGGATGACTTCCGCTTCTGGAATGAACGTCGATGCCGGCTCAATCAATAACTTCGGAACCCTGGGCAGCAGCGGCAATCTTCGCTTGGTAGCGTCCAGCCTGCTGAACCAGAACGGCTTGATCTTCAGCGGCGGTGACATGGCGCTGCGCGTCAACAACTTCACCAACCGTTTTGCCGATGTGTATGGCATTGGCAACGTCAGCATCAGCCGCGATGACAATAATGGCTGGAGTGCTTCGATTGCCAATATCTCGGCCTCGATTGAGAGCGGCGGTGACTTGACACTGGCTGCTGATCGTATCGAGAACCGTAAGGATGTGTTTGAGGCTACGGGTGGGTTGGTTTCGGGTTACATCGGGGTGCAGTGTTATTCGTGTTCATCGTTTGATGGTTTTCAACCCCATTTCCCCGCTTATCTGGTTTGGGAGGAAAATTACCAATCGCAGATCGTTCAAGATTCGGCATCTGCCAGTTTGACGGCCGGTCGAAATTTTATCGGTAACGGTCGGGAACTGCTGAATAATGCCTCCACTATCAGTGCAGCCAACGACCTGACGTTGAACTTGCAGAATTTCACCAACGAGGGAGCGGCAGTTGGCAATTACAGTGTAAGGCGCTCGTTCGGTGCACCTGACACAGAGATAAAGTACCTGCCTCTGTGGCTGGAAATTATGGCTTACAACGCCGCCAATGATCCTTCCTATGATCCCGGAGCCGCTGGGTATCGGAATGGCGACTTGGTCAGTCCTAACTTGCATGTATGGAACAACCAAGGTGTTGAGTCCATTTCCCGCGTAGGTGGGCGTCTCGCTGGCGGTGAAGCGATGCGTTACCTCAGATTCGGCTCGATATGGGTGGAAATTGATGGCTTCAACGGGTTCGCCCCCGCACATTACAGTGATGGCGTTCGGACCGACGCCCCAGCTTTTGTCCGAAACGGCGCTTTCTTCGAAAACACGATCACCTATGACAATCCCTCGAACTTCGCCAGCGCCGTTGTGCAAGCTGGCGGTACTGTTCACATCAATGCAACCCAGAACCTCACCAACAGCGTCGTTCGCGAAGGTGTCACTGTAAACAGTGGTGCGTCGAGGGTCGGCTCTACCCAAATTGGCGGCCAGGTAACGCCGGCCGTCATACAGATCAATGGCCAGCTCCCACCCAATCTCGCCCAACAACAGGTCAACCCACTGACCTTGCCGGGCTTCAGCCTACCCACGGGGCAAAACGGCCTGTTTCGTTTGAGCGGCCAAGGGGGATCGGCCCAGCAAGCGACCCAAGCTAATACCGGGCCACAAAGCTGGAGCATGAGCAGCGCCTCGATCAGCACGGCCCAGCGTCAGCAGGACTTGCCGGATACCCAGGCGCGTAGCGTGCAGATCGGTGCGAGCGCCTCAGTGGCCTCCAGCGACCGACAACTGAGCACGACCACTCGTCAAACCACCGACAGTAGTGTCAGCGCCAGTGCCCTCAATGTCAGTGCGCCCGTCGAAAGCGGCCACTCAACGCCAATGCCGGCCCACAACAGCGGCGCTGTCATCGTCACCCAAGTGGGTGCCGTCAATGTCGATGGCGCCAGCCCGACCCCAACCACCAACCTCGTCCCGCTGGCGGGTAATGTGGTCACCACGCCAACGGCCAGCCAGACCGTCACGCGGGTTCAGGGCTTGCCGGACACCTCGTTCAAAACCAACCCACAAAAATACCTCATCGAAACCAACCCGGTGCTCACCGACCTCAAGCCGTTCATGAGCTCGGACTACCTGCTGGAAAAGCTCGGTTACGACCCGGATGTCAGCGCCAAGCGTCTAGGCGATGGTTTCTATGAGCAGAGGATGATCCAGGAAGCCGTCGTCGCCCGCACCGGCCAGCGCTTCATCGACGGCCAGACCTCCAACGAGGACATGTTCAAGTACCTGATGAACAACGCCATCGCCAGCAAGCAAGAACTTGGCTTGTCGATGGGCGTGACGCTGACCTCAGAGCAAGTCGCGGCGCTGACCCACGATATTGTCTGGCTTGAAGAGCACGTGGTGAATGGCGAGAAAGTCTTGGTGCCAGTGTTGTACATGGCCCAGGTCAACAATCGCCTGGCGCCTAATGGGGCGTTGATTCAGGGGGCGGATGTCACCTTGATTGCCGGTCAGGATCTGAAAAACTCCGGTACTTTGCGTGCGACTAATAACCTCAGTGCCAAGGCTACCAACGATTTGGTGAACAGTGGTTTGGTCGAAGCGGGGGGCAGGCTGGATTTGTTGGCGGGTAATAACATCGTTAACAAGGCAGGAGGTGTCATTTCTGGACGTGATGTGAGCTTGGTCACCACGGCGGGTGATGTGGTCAATGAACGCACCATTACTGCAACAGGCGACAACACGCATCTGCATCGAGAGTACGTCGACAGTGCCGCGCGTATCGAGGCTGCTAATGATTTGAGTATCAAAACCGGCCGGGACTTCATCAGTAACGGCGGCGTATTGGTGAGTGGGCGAGACACTAGCATCAACGCTGGACGTGACGTCAGTATCGCAACGGCGGAGCAGCGCAACAGCTCAACTCTCGGAAAGCAGACCTCCAGCATCACTCAATACGGCTCTACGCTTGATGCCGGCCGGGACCTGACTATAAGCGCAGGTCGAGACCTCGCCGCAATTGCCAGTCAGATCGATGCCAAACGCGACGTCAGCATGAGTGCCAAAGATGATTTGACACTGGCTTCGGCTGCGGATGAACAGCACTCCCTTAGTAGAAGCAAACGGGTCACTACACAGGAAGACCACGTCAGACAGGTGTCCACTGTTGTGACAGCCGGTGGGAATGTGACGCTGAATGCAGGGAAGGATTTGGGGCTGATTGCCAGTCGGGTGAGTGCGGGGGATGAGGCTTATCTGGTAGCGGGTGCGAACCTGGTGCTGCAATCGGCTGAGGATTCGGATTACAGCTTCTATAGCAAGACCAAGAAGTCGTCGTCAGGGAAGAAATTCCAACTCGACGAAACCAGCTCTGTCACCAATGTCGCCAGCTCAGTCACATCCGGAGGCAACAACGTGCTGAGCGCTGGCAATGATCTGATGATCAAAGGCAGCAACGTAATCTCCGAAAAAGGCGGCGTAGGCCTCAATGCCGGTAATGATGTAGAAATTGTTGCCGTTACCGATTCCGAGAGCGCTCGTCACGAGCGCAGTAAAAGCAAAAGCAGTTGGGGCGGTTTGAAGTCGAGCAAGATCCAGGACAAGTTGGTCGAAACTCAGACAACCGCTATTGGCAGCCTGATCTCTGGCGACACCATCGCTGTCAACGCCAAACGCGATGCCACCGTCACCGGCTCGGCATTGGTCAGCACCAACGATCTGGCAGTACGTGCGGGACGTGACCTGACCATCGACGCAGCGGAGAACACCTTTTCCCGCACTCAGATGCACAAGGAGAAAAATCGCGACCTGACGGGTGCCTTGACGGGCAATAATCTGGGCCTCGACGACATTACCGGTAACCAGCACCTGTCGATCAGTAGCCAGAAACACAACGGCACGGCGTCGCAAACTACCCTGACCGGCAGCACCATCGGCTCCAGCAAAGGCAATGTCAGCCTCGTTGCCGGCGGGGACCTTAATGTCATCGCCAGCGATTTGGTCAGCACCAAAGACATGAGTCTTCGTGGTTCGAACGTCACCATCACCGCGGGCATGGAAACGGCGGCGCAAAGTACCGTCGATAAATCCAATAGCTTGGCTGTAGGGCGCGTTATTGGTGGTGCGATCATCGACACTGTCAATACCATTCGTTCCTCGGTCGAGGCCGCGAAGGACGCAGACGATCCTCGACTCAAAGCCGTAAAACTGGCCCAGGCCGCCCTGGCAGCCTATAACCTCGGTGGCATGGCATCGGACGCTGATGATCAGAAAACCGGCTTCGCCGACAAGCAAGGCGGTACCGCCAGTAATGGTTCGCTGATCAAAATTGGCACCGAGTTGGCCAATACCCACAGCAAAAGCACTAGCAATTACGCCAGCCAAACTGCCAAGCAAAGCACCCTTAACGCGGGCGCTACTTTGTCGATCATTGCCAATGGCAGTGCGGCGGAGAACGATGGTGATTTGCACGTCATCGGCAGCAGTATCAAAGCAGCTAATACCTCGTTGCTTGCCAGCAATAACATCATTCTGGAAAGCGCGCAGAACACGGCTGACTGGTCCAATCGCAACAGCAACAACAAAACCGCTATCGGTGCCAGCTTCAACATCGGCCAGCAGAACGGCTTTACCCTGGACCTTGGTGCCCAGCTTGCAAAAGGCATGGGTAACGGCAGTTCTGTCACGCAGGTCAATACGACGGTCGATACCGGTTCGCTGCTGTTGCGTAGCGGCGGCGACACCACGCTGGCGGGTGCTCAGGTTCATGCTGATGAAATCAACGCGCTGATCGACGGCAACCTCAACATCATTTCCCGTCAGGACACCCAGGACCAGAAAAGCAAGCAAAGCAGCGGCGGTTTCGGCGCAAGCATTTGCGTTCCACCGTTCTGCTACGGCACGACCGTAGCGGCCTCAGCCAACTTGGCTGCCGGCAAGATGAATAGCGAATACAAAGGCGTCACCGAGCAAACCGGCCTGTTCGCAGGTACCGGTGGCTACACCGTTGATGTCGGTAAGACCACCACCCTTGAAGGCGGTGTGATCGCCAGTGACGCCTCGGCGGATAAAAACACGCTGATCACCGACCGACTCATCGCGCGCGACATCAAGAACGTCAGTGAAATCGAGGCTCAGTCCGCAGGTATCAGCATCTCGGGCAGTTACGGTGGTGCTGGGGCGAGCGCCTCGGTGGGTGGTTTGTACGGCATTGCTCTAAGCGAATCCGACAAGAGCCACACACGTAGCGCGGTGAGCGACGGCACGATCATCGTTCGCAACCCGGAGGGCGCCAAGGATGTTGTCGGGTTGAACCGCGATACAGCCAATGCCAACGAGAAGCTCGACAAGCCTGATGAAGACGCCATGAATGAGCGCATCGAGCTGGTGAAGAGTTCGGTGGAGTTGGTGAAAGGAATCAGCAGCGTGGTTGCTGCGGAGAGAATCAAGGAGGCTCAAGATCCAAATAGCGAGGCCTACCAGGTTGCGCGTGAAAAGTTGAACGACAGCGGTGTAGCTGACCCGACGCCCGAGCAAATCAGTCAACAGGTTCAGCGTGATTACGGAACAGGCAGTAGTTTTCAAAAGGCCAGCCAGGCGGTCGCTGGGATTGTCCAAGGCATCCTGACTGGAGACATTGGAGCTATCGTGGGAGGAGGGGCAGCTCCTTACCTGGCTCAAGCCGTTAAACAGCTGACGGAAGGAGACGACACCGCCAACCTGATGGCACATGCCGTGCTCGGTGCTGTTTTGGCAAAAGCGCAGGGAGGCTCGGCGCTGGCCGGTGCTGCAGGCGCCACTGCGGGTGAGCTGATCGCCCGTCAGCTCTACCCAGGCAAGTCCAGTGATCAGCTGACGGACGCGGAAAAGCAAACCGTCGCAGCCCTGTCGACTTTGGCCGGTGGGTTATCCGGTGCGCTTGCTGGAGGCGGTGCCTTTGACGCTGCGTTGGGGGCTGGAACGGCGAAAAATGCCGTTGAGAACAATCATCTGAGCGATATAGAAAGGATCTCGCTTGCGGGGCTCCAGAAAGAGTATGACGCGTCGTGCAAAGGCTCTACGTCAAGTCATTGCCAGGGCCTGTCTGATGACATTGCAGCGCTTATTGCCAAAGGCTTTAGCGTTCTCAAGAACGAGCCGATAGCAGAGGATAGCGATTTTACGCGTGCCTTTGTTTGGACGACCAACCCGGGGGATGTGGTCTCCTGCGCCACTTCGCCCAATGGCTATTGCGTGGCTACCGATAAGTCGATCACAACGGATCGGGGAGAGGAATGGGTCCTGCAACCAGCGTCGTTTGAGCAGGCTGAGGGAGGGAAAGCCAGAAGCGATTTGAATGCAGCTACTACGAAGGCTGAGCTTAAGGGGCTTTCTAACGAGCTGTTCACGGCTGGTTGTGGCGGGAGCGGTCTGGTTGGGATAGGGTGCCAGGGCTACATGGCGGCAGGTGGAGAGAATCCGATTACGGGGGAGACGGCTACCAATACCGAACGTGTCATGTGGGGAATACAGGGGCTGTTAAATGCATGGGGGCTGGGTGGCTCAATACTCAGCGGAGTAGCGAAAACCCCAGTAGTAGGAGTTCTGGATGAAGGAGCTTTTGCACAAGTTTTAGCCAAGCCAACTAAGGCATTTAGTGACGAGGGGAAAGTGATTTATTCGCAAGCCGCAGGGCGGTCAATTAACACCGTTAGTGATCTCACTGAAGCTTTGATGCAAGGGGTGATTAAACCGAGTCAAATACCCTTGGATTATGTTGTTATTGATGGTCAGAAAGTTATCGCTAATACGAGAAGTTCGACGGCGCTTATAAATGCCGGGATACCTAAGAGCCAATGGTACGGGGTTGACAAGACTGGTGTTAAAGCTTTTGGTGATGTGACTTTTGATAAGTTGGTGCAAGATCAGCTAAATAAAAACTATGGTGGTTCAGTCTCAAATGCCAGAAGGTGATGAAGTATGAAGTTGTCCAGGCCAAAGAAGGTACTTGATATGGATAGTTTTTTGCCTCTTGATGGTGAGGAAAGAGTTGATATAAATTATTCAGATGGTGATTTAAATCTGGACGTATTTTATGAGGTGGGGGAGGCTGCTGAAGGAATAGCAAAAAAAAGCATTCGATTTTTACGCGCCAAATATTTTTTTAAGTCTCCATTTCCGGGGCATAATATTTTCGTTTGTCCGGATGATGGGGATATTTCCTTGCTTAATTCCCTAGTTGAGTATGAGTGTTCAGAGCTGTTGGATATTGATGGTAGGACCCTCGGAGTAGCTGATTACAGGCACTATCGCTTGTTTCTGCACTCGGTGGGAGTGGCGCTGTATGTAGTGGCAAAATCTTTTGAACTTTCAGATTAGGGAAGGGGGCATAGGATTAATTGAGCCGCTGGAACATTGTTGACAAGCCAGACACCGTTATCTGCTTGGTAAAATTTGAAGCCCTGCTGGCACATATGAAAGGCTTTGATTTTTAATAAGACAGGACTTCCATAACGCTTGCCGACATTGATGGCTGTCGTCATATCCTGCGATAAGTGCACATAATGACGTGAACCTGCAACCAATCCTTGCTGCCAAATTGAGTTCAGAAACCGACTCGCAGTGCCGTGGTAGAGAAATTCCGGTGGTGTTTTCTCTGTATATCGAAGCCTCACATTGGCTGTTGAGTGCCCCTGTACAGCACGAATGCGTAGCCCATCATCCGAAATGCTGAAACGTTTTTTATCGCTGCTGTTAACTACGGTTTGAATAAGTGAAATATCCAACGCTTGCCCAAGTTTGGCCGCTCCAGCTATTAAGGAGTCAATTTCTCCCCAGCCTTCGCTGTCTAACTGCAAGCCGATAGCTTGCGGTTCATGCCTGAGAACATAGCTAAGGAACTTGCTGGTTTCATCGAGTTGTTGAGTCATCATGGTGGTCCCGTGGGTCTATTTTTTACTATGGATATTTTGCGATTTATTCGGAGAGGATGGAAGCTCTGTGAGCAATTTGTATTATTTCTGCTCTCTTTGCTGAGTAAGTGCTAAGAATAACCTATTGATTTTATGATGATTTTTTCTGGTCGAAAGCTTCGGTCTTATCTAGTCCACGTTCGGCGATGTCGTCGGCGTATTAGCAGTGCAGCGGAAAATTATGGTGATATCCACGTTGTCAGCAGCATCAAGGCGGGCAACAGGTCATTGTTTTTCAGCAAAAATAATAAACGGGGACAGACCACGATTAGGGGTTGACCGGAATAAACGGGGACAGACCACGATTAGGGGTTGACCGGTAGCAGTCTAGTATTTTAATAGTGGTCTGTCCCCGAATTCCGTTACAATTTAGGGAGCGTTATCCAAATATCCAGTTGAATGTATTTGCACGTGATTGAGTTTGGTTTGGAGGTTCTTTGAGTTATTTCGATATGTTGTATGAGATGCAGGCTTCGTATGGTGAAGCTACTAATAATAAAGGTCTAACAATCTATCAGGCCTTTGCTTACGCTTATGATGAGATGGATGCGCTTTTGCATTCCAAAGCTTACAGGGTAAGGATTCAGGCCTTCACCGCTTTATTTTTTGTGGCGATAAGGGAGGGAGTGACGTTTGCTAGGAATGATCCTTTTACAGATGATGTTTTCGAAGAGCTCAGCGATGCGTACTCTAAACTGTCTGAGCTTGGGTTAGGTAGCGGTAGTGATGAAGACGACAAGCTGATGCTTGAGCATGTACGCTTAGTTGCTAGCTTTACTGGTGTCATTAATTTTTAAGGGATCTGAAAGAGAGAAAACGGGGCGGCCCTTGGGGCGGGCTCCGGGGGAGTCGGTCGCTGGGTTGGGGCAGTTGATGGGAAAAAAGGGGACAGATTTATTTTCTCTTTTGCTACGCTGAAAGCTTCCACGCTTCCACGCTTCCACGGACGGATGAGTCATCCGCACCACGTTGTGCTACGTGACCAAGAGCGGCGAGGTCAGGATAGACGGAGGATTGATTTGAGAAAATAAATCTGTCCCCTTTTTCCTTACTTGCTTGCCTGTAGTCGTTACATTGAATTGAATCCTGTACGGACTCGTATGGTGGCTGATGCTGTGGATTACCCATGGTCGAGCTATCGAATCCGGGTAGGTGAGGTGCCAGATGGCCGTTGGCTGGACGCTGATCCATGCTTTGTTGCTCTGGGTAATACAGCTGCGGAGCGTTGTCGTGGGTATGAGGCGTTCGTACGCCAAGCCGTTCCGGCGGATGAGATCAGGTTAATTCGCGATGCTTTGCAGCGAGGTCAGTTGACGGGGACGAGCCGTTTTGTGGACGAGGTAGAGCGGATTGTTGGTGTACGAATAGAGCAGCGAGGGCAGGGCCGGCCAAGGATTGATTTGGAAAAATAAATCTGTCCCCTTTTGTCCAAGCCAATTACAACAGACAAGGGAATTCCTTTCTTGGAGAAGCGCTTGACGGATGGTCGGGGCATACGCCTGAATATGGATGGAACATTTAAAGGGTTCGTGGATTGATTATGACTACTGAATCTTATGAAGTGATTTTTGAGGGTGTGCCCGACAAAGTGTTGTTTGCACTTTTAAAAGTGATCGAAGGTAATGCTGATACGCTCTCGGATCTGACAGTGTCGGAGCCTGTCGAGCTTTTAAGTAAAAGCGGTGTTTGTAAAGAATTGATAGATGATTTTTGTGTCCGTGAAGAGGATGCATGTCTATCGGAGTGTCTTGGTGGTTTCCATGTTTCGCCGGCATTGACGCTTCCTTCGGTTCTGTTGAGAGTAGTCAAGTATGGGGGCGGTACCGATGTCGAGTTATCTTTTGATGGTATCGTTACTCTTGGTGTTGATAGTGTGATGCTGGATGTGCAGAGATATGCGAGCAATTTGTCTAAGTTTTTTGGGGTGACAAAGTTTTACGGTGGGTTAGAGCCAGCTATCGATGTCGAAACTCGATATTTCACTAATGATATGTTGGGACCTTTATCTTGTGCACCAGTGAGGTAATGCAAAAAAGAAAAGAAAAAGGGGACGGATTCTGAGAAACCCCCGATTTTTCTTACGAGAAATCAAGAGGTTGGGAGTTGAAAAAAAGGGGGCAGATTTATTTTCTCTTTTGCTACGCTGAAAGCTTCCACGGATGAGTCATCCGTACCACGTTGTGCTACGTGGCCAAGAGCGGCGAGGTCAGGGTAGACGGAGGATTGATTTGAGAAAGTAAATCTGTCCCCTTTTCACTGCTAAGGGCGACTGGGAGAAACATATTAAGGGAATGAACCCTGATGGGATCACCATTTCTAATAAGCTAAAGGGGCTAAAATGACTGTGCATAAGATTACGGCGCCTGAGGGGGACTTATTAAATGTGCTCTATGAGGTCAGCCCGCTTGAGTGGCGGAAATATCAACAGCGGTACCCAGAGATTCGGGTCGCAAATCGTTTTCAGAAAGTAGACCGCAGTGGATATCCACCCTATATTTCATTTAGATTTGTAGTTGAGAGTGACGTGGTTATAGCGAAACTGAGGTTGGCAGTAGAGAGCTATCTCGGGAAAGTTTCTTGGAGTTTGATTGAGCATAAGAGAGATGGATTGTCAGGAAGAAACTGGACAATAAAGCCACGCCGAGTCAGAGAGATTGGCGAGGAGGCTTTAAAGCTGGGGCTAGCCCCAGATGAGTATTTTGCCGAATATGAACCGAAGTTTGGGGTAACCGCTTACGACGATTTGGTAGGCCTAACAGAGCATATTCGACAAGCTTTTAGTGAGGATGGAAGATTTTAAAAAAAGCAGGAAAAAGGGGACAGATTTATTTTTTGATTCTTTGCCACGCTGAAAAATTCCACGGACGGATAAGTCATCCGCACCACGTTGTGCAACGTGGCCAAGAGCGGCGAGGTCAGGGTAGGCGGAGGATTGATTTGAGAAAATAAATCTGTCCCCTTTTTCAGTCCGAATAAATGGAGAGCTCGCTGATGTATATTCACCGACTTCGACGAGCGCTATCTCGGTGTTGAAAACTGTTGCTTATAAAGTACAAAAGCAAGCTGATAATATTGTTATCAATCTTGCGGACTCACCGTTGAGTATCGAGGCGATAGAGCAGGCATTGAAAGTGAACCCTATTGACAAGCTGAAACGGTTGTTTGTTATGAAGGGTGACAACAAGCGGATCATTGAGGTTCAGCGATGACGATCACTATGTTCATGGAAATTGAGGCTGGCGCCACGCTGGAAACTATCCGGCATATTGTGCAGGACGTAGCCAGTGCTGTAACGGTGGAGAAAAACTCGTTAGAAGGCTATTTTTCCGATTCGAACAGTTTCTTTTATTTTGAATTGGTTGAACCGCCTAGTACCGTGTCGGCTGAGGGCTGGGTCGTGGATTGGCTTGTCGGTGTCATGGGGGCGTTTCATTGCCCCCTGCATGAACTGGAGCAGAGTTGGCGCGAGATTAAATATGTCATGGAAGCGTTATCTTTGAAATCTTCGGCGCGCTTTGTTCTTTCCTTTCAATACGATAGCGTCTATGCGTTCAATGAAGGGGAAGGTGTGGTGTATAAAAAAAGTATGGTTGTTTAATGGACGCGGATTCAAGAGAGTCTGGAAAAGGGGGCTACACATCGATCAAGCGAGGACACAGCCCGAGCGAATCGTAGACGCCAAGTCTGCAGGGTTAAACTCTGTAAAGGTCTCAATAATTTTGCTCTCGCGCATGTGAAAAACGGGCGACCAAAGGTCGCCCGTTTTCGTTACTCAGCAGCCTGTACCCGCAACCGTCTCCCAATCACATCCATCACATCACACCCATCTCGTAACGCTATCGTCAGCATCTTGCAAAAGTCAGAAAGCACCACCGTATCGGAGCTGATATCCGAGCGGAACGCGATGTTTTCCAGCAGTTGGGTCACGGTGCGGATGCGGTAGTCGGCGGTTTCGAAGAGGACGTCGAGCGGAGCTTCGGTGTCGATGAGCAGGGTGGCCGGGGTGCAGTCGATTCCGGTGATGGGCATGTATCTGGTCATAAGCAGAGCCTCGAAAGTTGATGAGTCTCTCTGTAGATCGGGTCGCCAAACCCGGCTGCCTTTTTAGGCGACGAGGGACTATAGGGCGATCCGCTCTTGAGCCACAAGACGCCGCTTTCCGTGCTTCATGTAGGACGTTTGGCCTGGCAGTTGTCGGCTTTGGCTGAGGTAAAGCAAACGACTGCTGCGCAGTCGAGCGGGAGCAAGCTCCCTCGCCACAGGGGGCGGTGCTCGACTTGGGTTGGCGTATCAGCCATGGCAGCAGCCATGGGGCTTGGCCTCTTCGTATTTATCGTGATGCCGCACCCAGTCCATGATTTCGTCTTCGTTGCGGCCCTTGGGCGTCAGGTCGAGGTAGTTGTAGGTGCCGACCAATATGTCCAGGCCGCGGGCATAGGTGGAGTAGGTGTGGAAGATGTCGCCGGCTGCGTTGCGATAGAAGACGCTCAGGCCGGGGAGTTCGCCTTCGGTGGTGTCGGTTTTTTCGTAGTTGTAGGTGGCTTTTTCGGTGGCGGTGTCTTCGGTTTTGAAGCTGACGCCGAAGTCGTAGTTGAAGTCGCAGCCGTTGGACGAGACCCAGTCGAAGTCCCAGCCCATGCGGCGCTTGAAGGGTTGGAATTCGGCGAAGGGCGCGCGGGAGACGGCCACCACGGCCACGTCATGGTGGGCCAGGTGTTGGTTGGCTCCGTCGATGTGGTCGGACAGGAACGAGCAACCTTGGCAGCCTTCGGTCCAGCCGGGGCCGAACATGAAGTGGTAGACGATCAGTTGGCTGCGGCCGCCGAACAGGTCGGCCAGGTTCAGTTCGCCGTGGGGGCCTTGGAAGCGGTAGGGTTTGTCGATTTTTACCCAGGGCAGGGCGCGGCGTTCGGCGCTGAGTTTATCCCGTTCGCGGGTGAAGGCTTTTTCGTGGGCCAGGTGTTGGCGGCGGGCGGCGAGCCATTCTTCCCGCGAGACGACTGGATGATTCTCTACGTTCATGGTGATTTCTCCTGTGGCTGAGCTGCGAAATCGGCTTTCAACAGGTGGTCGTTCGGCCTTGGAAGAATTCGACAGGCCGTTGGTCGGCTCAAGACGGAGACCGCCCGGAAACCCGGCTGAACGGCGACGCAGCGCCTCGGTCACACCTTAAGTAGGCATCTCACTCTTTGGAGGATGGACCAGGATGACGACTTATAACTGGGACTTGATCGAACGGTTGTTGCACGAAGTGCAGAACGGCGCCGGCCACAGCTTTACCCCTCGGCCTTATGCGGAGCAGTACGCGGCGGAGAAAGCAGCCGCAGGCGAGGCGATCGAGAACCTCGATCATCTGAAAGCGGTCGCCGGGGAGTACGAAAAGCTGCTGTTGGAGCGTAACTATATCGAGCCGCGGCCGGAGGAAGAGGGCGGTAATGGCGAGAACTTTGTGCTGACACCGCGTGGCTCGCGGTTGTTAAGCCTGATCGACAGCAGCATTCCGGGCAATGATCATCCGCGCCAGGTGTTGGATGAGCAGGAGGATGCGCTGGATGAGTTTACCTTTGATGATTTGGCTTCGAAGGCGCAGATTGCCTGACAGGTCTGCATCGATTCCTGATGTGGGAGCGAGCCTGCTCGCAATAGCGGCCTGACAGTCATAGATAAGTTGCCTGTCGGAATGCTATCGCGAGCAGGCTCGCTCCCACATAGGATCTCTGTGTTTTCAAGTTCGTGCTTATTCAGCTTTGTGCCGCTTTCAGGCACTTCAAGTCAGTGAAGTCCTTCTTCACCCCGTCGATTTTCTTCAGCAGCTGTTCGCGCTGGGCTGGGGTGCTTTCGGCCATCAGGTCCACCAGCAGGCTGCGAGCCTGGGCTTCGGTTTTGCTGAAGGCCTCGCGGTAGGCGGGGGTCCAGAGGCTTTCGCGGTTGACCAGCAGTTGCTCGATGCGTTTGGGGAAGTCGGGGCTGTGGCGTTGGGCCACGGTTTCGCTGAACTGGTTTTGCCAGTGGGCGCGGTTGGCGATCCATTGCTGGTTCTGGTCGCCCAGGGCAGTGGACCAGGCCATTACTCGTTGGCGCTGGGCGTCGTTGAGTGGGCCGAGCCAGTCGTCCAGGCGTTTGATCATGCGTTCGCTGCGCTCCTGGATCTGTTCCTGCAACGTCGGCTTGAGGTATTGCTGCTGGCGTTTGCGCTGGTCCTTGACGAAGGCTGCGTCCATGTCGTCGACCTGGTCGTCGCTCAAGCCTTGCAGCAGTTCAATGGCCGAGGGGGTGATTTCCCGGGCGGTCTCGGCGATGGCGGCCTTGGCTTCCCGGGTACGCTGTTGCAGGGCTTCGTCGGTCACCTGGTCGGTTTGCACCATGGTCTTGAGGCGATCCAGCCAGTCGAGGTAGCCGGGCAGTTGCGTGGTGCAATGCCAGCTCAGGTGCTCCTTGAGACGTTCGTTGAACCAGTCTTTTTTCTCGCCATTGATCTCCAGGTAGTCGTTGAGGGTCCAGGGGATGATCAGGTCGAGGTTGCGGTAGGCCAGGCCTACACGGCTGCAGGCGGTAAGCGTCAGCAGCAGGGCGATGAACATGGCAGTGCGAGTCAACCAGCGCGGCATGAGCGAGTCCTTGCGAAGGCGTAGGTGCTTTGTTTGAGCATGGCAGGCGCGCGGCAGTTCAGCCGATCGAATAAGTAACGCTTAGTAAAAAGGATGGGCCATCTTGAGGGTCAGCAGGCTGTCGCATTCGCTGTTGTGGCCGGAGTATGCCGAGCAACTGCTGCCGCTGAGGCTTGAGTCGCTGTAGATCAGGTCCAGGTCGATGCCTTTCCAGGGACGGGAAATTTTCAATGACCAGTCGCTGAAACTGCCTACATAGCCGTTCTCGACCGAGACCGGTGTATTGAGCTGGTGGGTGGTGTATTTGGCGCTGATGCCAATGCCAAACGGCACGTTGCCGCCCAGGTCGGCAAACAGCGTGCTGTTCTGTTTGTCCGGATCGTTGCTCAGGGCCGCGCCGAAACGGCTGCCGAGCACGGTCAGGCCGCCGTAGAACTCCTGGCTATCGAGGGTATCGGCGGTGGGATAGCTGTAGTGGATCAGGCCGACCTCGTAGCCCAGGGTCTGGTCGAAGGGTTGTTTAAAGCCCATGTAGGAATCGACTTCCAGTTCGGTGGAAGGTGTGAGGCCGGCGCTGGGTGACCATTGGCCGACGTACCAGCCGCTGTCGTGGCTCAGGTCCAGGCCGCCATGAAACGAACCGGTGCTCGACGGTGTGACCAAACCTTCGGCCATGCTGCGGCTGGGCGTGGTGCCGAGTTTGAGGTCGAAGTCGCCGAGTTCGCGTTGGAACACCTGCCCCTGAGCGAGGGAACATGTCAGTAGGCTGATCATCAGCAGAACGATAGAGCTGCGCATGCTTCCTCCATGAATAGCGAGAAGCAGGATCGGTATTAAGCTGAAACGCTTGAGCTAGAGAGGTGAAAGCATACCGGCGAATGCTCGGCAGCGAAGGCCGTTCGTCGATTCATGGGAAATGGGTGGGGCGGGGAGGGTTCCAGTCCAAGCGCTTCGAAGTTCAAAGCGCCTTGGGACCAGGTGACACGCAGGTTACTTCTTGCCCAGGCTGATCTGCTTGGACGCGCCGAATGTCTGGCCGCTGACGCCTTTGGCAATTTGCTGGATCTCACCGCCGGACTTGAGGAACGCAGCGATCTGATCGTTGATCGACTCGCTGGTTTCAACGGCTGGAGCTGGCTTCGATTTGCTGTTGGATGCTTTTACGCGCATGACGACCATTAACCTGTAAATAATTAATTGGGCCAGGCATCGTACAGTAAATACTTGACAATTGCTTGGCAAATATCCTTCTCAATTATCGCTATGGTGACGGCAATAATGCGCGATTACCCTGCAATTATTGCCCTAAGCCTCTGTTTTAAATAACAACCGTGAAAGAAATAGGGTGCTGATGGCGAGCGGTATGCACCGTCGCCGGCCTGACGAATGGCCGTGTGCCGGGGGAAAACCCAGGAAAATCAATGATTGCGCAGGGGCTTGCCGGCAAACCTTGCTGGCGGCCACGAATCGCGCTGCAAAACCGGGTAGAATGCCGCCCACGCAATGAGGGTATTGGAAATGGCTTTAGTCGGGCGCTACAACAGTTTGCAAGTGGTTAAACACACTAACTTCGGTTTATATCTGGACGGCGGTGCGGACGGCGAAATCCTGCTGCCCAACCGATATATTCCCAAGGATATTCCCAGTGAAGATGAAGATTGGCTCAATGTTTTCATTTATCTGGACAGCGACGACAAACTGATCGCCACCACGGAAAAACCAAAAGTGCAGGTGGGTGAGTTCGCCAGCCTGAAAGTGGTCGAGGTCAACAGCATCGGGGTGTTCCTGGACTGGGGCCTGCCCAAGGATCTGCTGCTGCCGTATTCCGAAGAAAAGCGCCAGATGACCGCTGGCGAATACTGCGTGGTGCATGTCTACCTCGACAAACACACCCGTCGCATCACCGCCACGGCGCGCCTGGATCGTTATCTGGACAAGACTCCGGCCAACTACACGCCAGGGCAGGAAGTGGATTTGTTGGTCGCCGAAGCCACCGACATGGGGTTCAAGGCGATCATCAATAACAAGCATTGGGGCTTGATCCACAAGAACGAAATCTTCAAGTTCATGCGCGCCGGCAAACAGGAAAAAGGCTTCATCAAGGAAATCCGCCCGGACGGCAAGATCAGCCTGAGCTTGCAGCCGGTGGGCCAGGAAGCCGCCACCAGCCTGAACGCCAAGATCCTCGCCAAGTTGCGCGAGAACAACGGCACGCTGGCAGTCAGCGACAAGAGCGACCCGGCGCTGATCAGCAGCCTGTTTGGCGTGAGCAAGGGCAACTTCAAGAAAGCCATTGGCGCGCTGTACAAGAATGGGCAGATTGTCATTCATGCTGATCGCATTGAATTGAGCTGATCTTCAGCCGAGTCACAGCATCCGTGGCAAGTAAGGGTTTATGTGGCCAGGGAGGCCTAGCTGTGGGAGCAAGGCTTGCCCGCGATGAAGGCGATGCGGTCTTTTCTGAAACCGAGGCGCCTGTTTCGCGAGCAAGCTTTGCTCCCACATAATAGCGACGTACTGCGACTTCCCTCTGTATACAAAACCCTGCACCTTTAGCATGCATCCGCGCCCTGTTCGTGGGCGCATGTCTGCTCTTGCTCGGCTTTTACTCCCGCTACACACCCCGGTTTGTCTCACATTTCGCCGCTATGGCACGCATTCTGCGTGGCAACGCGTATACAAACCATGCCGGCTCCCGTGCGCAGTATGGTGAGCAGGTTGATGCGGGGGCACGGCGGTACTCAAAAGGAGCCCCGCAATGTCCGAGCAATTGCCCAACGGCTACAGCCCCCGCCTCTATAACGAGGACTTGGGCCCGCTGCCGCAGAAATGGAATTGGTACAACATCTTCGCGTTCTGGATGAGCGATGTGCACAGCGTCGGCGGTTATGTCTTCGCCGCCAGCCTGTTCGCGTTGGGCCTGGCGAGTTGGCAGGTGTTGATCGCCTTGCTCGGTGGGATTTGCATCGTGCAGTTGATCGCCAACCTGGTCGCCAGGCCGAGCCAGCAGGCGGCGGTGCCGTATCCGGTAATCTGTCGGCTGGCGTTCGGGGTGTTCGGGGCAAATATTCCTGCGGTGATCCGGGGCTTGATCGCCGTGGCCTGGTACGGCATTCAGACGTACCTGGCGTCCAGCGCGTTGATCATCGTGGTGCTGCGGTTTTTTCCTTCGATGGAAGTCTACGCAACGGCGCATTTTGCCGGTTTGTCCTACCTGGGTTGGTTCGGTTTCCTCAGCCTGTGGTTCGTCCAGGCGCTGGTGTTCTGGACAGGCATGGAGTCGATCCGTCGCTTCATCGACTGGGCCGGGCCGGTGGTGTATGCGGTGATGTTTCTGTTGGCCGGCTGGATCGTCTGGAAGGCCGGTTGGAGCAATATCAGCTTCACCTTGGCGGAGAAGTCGTTGTCCGGTTGGCAGGCGTTCGGCCAGGTGATCGTGGCCACGGCTCTGGTGGTGTCGTACTTTTCCGGCCCAACCCTGAATTTCGGCGATTTCAGCCGTTACTGCCGGAGCATGTCTGACGTACGCCGGGGCAATTTCTGGGGGCTGCCGGTGAATTTCCTGGCGTTCTCCCTGGTCACCGTAGTGATTGTTTCCGGGACCTTGCCGGTGTTCGGCGAAATGCTCCATGACCCGATCGCCACCGTGGCGCGCATCGACAACGATGTGGCGGTCTTGCTGGGTGCCTTTGCCTTCGTGACTGCCACCATCGGCATCAACATTGTCGCCAACTTCGTCTCTCCGGCCTTTGATTTCGCCAACGTCGCGCCCAGCAAGATCAGTTGGCGCGCCGGCGGCATGATCGCGGCAGTGGCCTCGATTTTCATCACGCCGTGGAACCTGTTCAACAACCCCGAAGTGATCCACTACACCCTGGACGTACTGGCGGCGTTCATCGGCCCGCTGTTCGGGATCCTGCTGGTGGATTACTACTTGATCAAAAAACAGCAGATCGACGTCGACGCGCTGTTCAATGATGGGCCGAGCGGGCGCTATTACTACAGCGGCGGTATCAACTGGACCGCGGTCAAGGCGCTGATCCCGGCAACGTTGATGGGGGTGGCGATCACCTTCACGCCACTGCTGCAACCGATGGCCAACTTCGCCTGGTTCACCGGTTGCTTCCTCGGCGGGGTGTTGTATTTCGCCTTGGCACGACGTGAGCCAGTCACGCACTTGAGTTCATCGCTCAGCCAGGCCTGATCAACGCAGGGCGGTCTGGACGCAAGGGCTCACCGCGCCCCGGCTGGCGGGCCGCAGCAACAGCCCGCCGGCCAGCAGCAGGCCACTGCCGGCAATGATCAGCGCCGGTTGCAGGCCGCCGCTGAAATGGCTGCTCAACGCCGCCAGCAGTGGCCCGCTGAGCTGGCCCACGGCAAAGCAGGCGGTCAACAGGCCCGCGTTGCGCTGGGTGGCGTGGGGCGCCAGTTCCCGGGAGTGCTGCATCACCAGCTGCATGCAGGCCAGGAACGGTGCGCCACACAGGATCACGCCCAACGCCAGCCCCGGCCCGCTGCCCAGCAGGCAGGCGAACACCCCGGCGGCTTGCAGCCAGAGTGTACCAATCAGCCAGCGGCCGGTGGTGTTCGGGTTGGGGCGACGCAGGCTGACCAGCAACACGCCAGTGGCAGCGGTCAGGCCGAAGCAGGGCCAGAACAGGTCGGCTTGCCATTGCCCATGGAACTGCGCCGAGGCCATCTGCGACAGGAACGTTGCCGGGATGATGTAGCCCACGCCGTACAGGGCGTACACCACGCCAAGTCGAGCGATGCCACGGTTCGGCGAGGCGCTCACTGGCGCGGCAACGGTCGCGGCTGCGGCGGGTTGCGGCAGGATCGGCAGAATCACCAGCAGCATCGCCAGTGCCACGCCGGCATACACTAGCCACAGGGTCGCGGACGTTTGCCCCAACAGGTTCGAAGCCAGGGCGAGCAGGCCGGTCAGGAAAATCCCCAACCCAGGGCCGGCAAACACCAGGGCGCCGAGCCGTGGACGTCCCGCTGCTGCTGCCAAGGGTTGGCTCAGGGCGGTGATCATCACCAGTACCCAGGCGCTCGCCACGCCAGTGCCAAAGCGCAATGCCAGGTGTGGCCAGAAGCCCCAGGCCCAGAACGACGCCAGGGTCAGCAGTACGCACAGCCACAGGCCACCGAGCAAGCGCCGGCGCACCTGTTCCGGGCGGTGGGCGAACATGGCGTCCAGCGCGCCGAGGAAGTAACCCAGGTAGTTGGCGGCGGCAATCAGACCGGCGGCGGTCAAGTCGAGCTGACCTTCGCCGATCAAATGAGGTAACTGGGGTGTAAGGGCGAAGCGGCCAATGCCCATGGCCATCATCAGGGCGATGAAGCTGCCGAGCAGGCGAGTAAGAGGTGACATGGTCGTTCTCCGGGTATCGGGGCGAATGACCGTCAGGCTAGGACTGATTGACTTTCATTAAAAATGAATAATAGTGAGTAACTTGTTCTTTTTTGGAGAATGTCGTGGAGTTCAGCCAATTACGGATTTTCCAGGCCGTGGCCGAGGAAGGTTCCATCACCCGGGCCGCCGAGCGCTTGCACCGGGTGCCGTCGAACCTCTCGACCCGGCTCAAGCAGCTTGAGGAGCAACTGGGCGTGGACCTTTTCCTGCGGGAGCGTCAGCGTTTGCAGTTGTCACCGGCAGGAAAAGTCCTGCTGGACTATGCGGCCAAGCTTTTTGCCCTGCACGACGAAGCCCATGCTGCCGTGCAGGGCGGGCAGCCAGCCGGGGATTTTCTACTGGGCACTATGTACAGCACGGCGGCGACGCATTTGCCGGACCTGTTGGCGGCCTATCACCGGGCGTATCCGGCGGTGAACCTGCAAGTGCAATCCGGGCCCAGTGGTGAATTGCTCGAAGGCCTGCTCACCAATCGTCTCGACGCAGCGTTGGTGGACGGTCCACTGGAGCTGGCGGGGCTCGATGGCGTGCCGTTGTGCGACGAGCGGTTGGTGCTGATTACCGAGGCCGATCATCCGCCGGTACGCAGCGCGCTGGATGTGCAGGGCCGCGCGGTGTTCACGTTCCGGCGTGGTTGCTCCTACCGGATGCGCTTGGAAGCCTGGTTTGCCCATGACCATGCGACCATGGGCCGGGCGATGGAAATCGAGTCTTACCAGGGGATGCTGGCGTGTGTGATCGCCGGGTCTGGGGTGGCGTTGATGTCCGAGTCGATGCTGGCCAGCCTGCCGGGTCGCGAGCGGGTGACGGTGCATCCGCTGGCCGAGCCGTTCGCCAGCGCCACCACCTGGCTGATGTGGCGCAAAGGCATGGTCGGGGCCAACCTGAACGCCTGGATCGAATTGCAACAACAGGCCTGGCCGCGAGGGCCAATGATCACGGCGCAATCGGCTTGAACTCCGGGAGGTGGATTTGGATCAATTCAGTAACAGATCATTGCAAACTGAGACGAGCATTGCGTAGAACATCGGACTATTATCAGTGCGAAGGGGCCACAGAAATCTGCCGCTCGCACCACCCTGAGGGGGCACCACGATGAAAGAGAAAATCCAGAACTGGCTTCACGACCTGGGTGTCGCGCTGGGGCTGATCGAGCCGCCAATGCAACCGGTACCGATCCGCACCGATGACGAGCAACGCCGCCGTCAATCGCGCCGCCGGTAAACACACCGCAGAATTTGGAGAGATCGCAGTTCCGGACCATTTCATTGAGATGGGCCGGAACTGCGATCTTTTTATTTCCAGGGCAACCCTATGGTGAGGGGGTTTACTTGTGGCGAGGGGATTTATCCCCGCTGGAGCGCGCAGCGGTCCCAAACGCTGACACTTCGGTGTGGCAGACAGATTGAATTGACTGTTTTGGGCTGCTTCGCAGCCCAACGGGGATAAATCCCCTCGCCACAACTGCGTTCGGCTTGATTTCAGTTGTCGATCAAACCGCCTTGGCCACCACCTCCGGGCGTGGCGCCAACACACTCACCAGCACAAAACTCACCAGCGCCACGCTCAGGCTGTAGTAGATCGGCGTGTTCGCGTCCAGGCCATCCTTGAGCATGAAGAACAAGGCGGTCAAGAAGCCCAGCGACATGCTGGTGATCGCGCCGGCAGTGGTGGCGCGCTTCCAGTAGATGGCGCCGATCAGCGGGATCAGCATGCCGCCCACCAACAGGTTGTAGGCCAGGGTCAGGGCGCTGATGACGTCGCTGACCACCAGGGCGATCACCAGCACCACGGCCCCCATCAGCAGGGTCGCGATACGGTTTTCGTGGACGTCGCCACTGCCGCTTTCACGGCCCTGGCGCAGGCGTGGCAGCAAATCCTGGACCACCGTGGTGGACGCCGCGAGCAGGCCTGCCGCGGCGGTGGACATCAAGGCCGCCAGGGCCGCGGCGATCACCAGCCCGCGAATGCCGTTGGGCAGGCTGGTCTGGACGACGCTGGCAAAGGCGTTGTT
Organism: Pseudomonas sp. St290; assembly: GCF_018325805.1. NCBI lineage: Bacteria > Pseudomonadati > Pseudomonadota > Gammaproteobacteria > Pseudomonadales > Pseudomonadaceae > Pseudomonas > Pseudomonas sp. St290. The sequence continues at coordinate 1,736,130 of NZ_AP014703.1, forward strand.
GACGTTCGCAAGGTCCGGCAGCAAGACCTTGGCCGCCATGCCGATCAACGCCCCGGCCAGGCCGTACAGCACGCAGTACAGGCCGGCGGCGGTGCCGGCGACCTTGGCCACGCCTTCGCTGCGGGCGGTGAACACCCGTTGCCAGATGTCCTGGCCGATGAAGATGCCGAAGAAGTAGATCAGGAAGTAGGTGAGGATGGTGTCCCAGCCAATGGCGGTGAAATCGAAGTAGCTGGCCGGCAGCTTGGCCACCATGGCGTCCCAGCCGCCGGCATCGACGATGGACATCGGCATCAGCAGGAACACCAGGCCAACGGTCATGATCAAGAATTGCACGATGTCGGTGAGGGTCAGCGACCACATGCCGCCAATGGTGGAATACAACACCACCACGCCGCCGCCCACCAGGATCGAAACCCAGAACGGCAGGCCGAACAGCACCTGCATCACGGTACCAATGGCGATGGTCGAGGTGGCACCGATCATCAATGCGTAAACCAGCATGATCAGCGCACTGGCCTGGCGCGCGGCGGGGTTGTAGCGACGCTCCAGCACTTGGGTCACGGTGTAGATCTTGAGCTTGAGCAACGGCTTGGCGAGAAACAGGCTGAGGCCGACGATGCCCAGGCCGATGGCGCCGCACAGCCAGAATCCAGAGATGCCGTAGACGTAGCCCAGGCGTACGGTGCCGATGGTGGACGCACCGCCCAGTACGGTAGCGGCCATGGTGCCCAGGTAAAAGCCCGGGCCGAGGTTGCGCCCGGCGACCAGGTAGTCGTCACGGGTCTTGGCGCGGCGCATGCCGTACCAGCCGAGGGCGATCATGCCGGCAGCGTAGATAAGAACGACGATTAAGTCCAAAGCCATGGTGGCGTGTCTCCGATTGTCTTTTTTATAGTGAGTCGGGGTGCTGCCGTCCCTGGCACCTCAACCCCTGCGTGAGCGCGCTTTTTGTGGCGAGGGAGCTTGCTCCCGCTCGACTGCGCAGCAGTCGCCATCAGCGGCCGCGACGCGCCCCAGCGGGAGCAAGCTCCCTCGCCACGGGTCTTTCGTTGATCTCGGGTCAGGCGGTCTGGCTGAGGGAGGGTTTATCGATTGGCTCCGCAGCACCCTTGCTACGCGGATCCCCCGGCCCATACACCGCTGCCGGCTCTGGAAACAGCCCCAGCAACACCAGGTACACCACCGAAGCCAAACCCAGGGTCACCGGCAGGCTGATGTCGATCCCGCCGGCCAGTTCCCCCAGCGGCCCGACGAACTGGCCCGGCAGGTTGACGAAGCACAAGCCCACCAACGCGCTAGGGATCCACGCCCCCAGGCCGCGCCAGTTCCAGCCGTGGCTGAACCAGTAGCGCCCGCCGGTTTCGCCACGGGTGAACACTTGCAGGTCATCCGGGCAGTAGAAGCCGCGGCGTATCAGCAGGCCGATGATCATGATCACCATCCACGGCGTGGTGCAGGTGATGATCAGTACGGCGAAGGTGGACACGCTTTGCACCAGGTTCGCGGCGAAGCGGCCGATGAAGATGAAGGCAATCGACAGCACGCCGATCAGCAGTGTCGCCTTGACCCGCGACAGCACCCGTGGGAACACGCTGGACATGTCCAGGCCGGTGCCGTACAGCGACGTGGTGCCGGTGGACATGCCGCCGATCACCGCGATCAGGCACACCGGCAGGAAGAACCAGCTCGGCGAGACCGCCAGCAGGCCGCCTACGTAGTTGTTGGCCGCGATGTAGTCCGGCGCCTTGATCGCCACGATGGTGGCGGTGGCGAGGCCGAACAGGAACGGAATCAGCGTCGCCAGTTGCGCGGCGATCACCGCCAGCATGATGCGGCGCTTGGGCGTGTTGCGCGGGATGTAGCGCGACCAGTCACCGAGGAACGCACCGAAGGAAATCGGGTTGCTCATGGCCACCAGCGCCGCGCCGATGAAGGCGGCATAGAAGCCCGGCTGGCCGAGGCTGACGGTGCCGGCGAACTGGCTGTCGAAGGTCGGCGCGAAGGCCACGATGCCCAGCAAGAACAACAGGCTGGCGGCCCACACGGCGATGCGGTTGACCCACAGCATGAAGCGAAAGCCGTAGATGCACACGGTCAAGACCAGCAAGGCGAACAGGCCGTAGGCCAGGCCCAGGCTCAGGTCGGTTTCCGGTACGCCGATCAACCGCTTGGCACCGCCGATCAATGCGTCTCCGGAACTCCACACCGACAGTGAAAAGAACGCGATGGCGGTCAACAGTGACAGGAACGAACCGACGATCCGTCCGTGCACGCCGAAGTGCGCACCGGAAGACACCGCGTTGTTGGTGCCGTTGAGCGGGCCGAACAGGCCCATCGGCGCGAGGATGATCGAACCCACCAATACCCCCAGCACAATCGCCCAGACTCCAGCCTGGAATGACAGGCCGAACAGCACCGGGAAACTGCCGAGCACTGCGGTGGCAAAGGTATTGGCGCCGCCGAAGATCAGGCGAAACAGATCGCCTGGGCCGGCGGTGCGTTCGTGGTCGGGGATCTGTTCGACCCCGAAGGTTTCGATTTGCGTAAGGCTGTTGTCGTTATTGTTATTCATGATCTGCTCCGATCATAAAGGCGCGCTCATCGAGTGTGAGCGTCGCCTGTTTGGCTAAGGGATTGGCAGCCCTTCCGGCATTGCGGACAAATGTTCGTGACAGGCCAGCCATAGGCCTTGTTGTTCTTGGCGAAACACAATGGTTTCGCGCTCCTGGCTAAAGTGAAGCTCCCCTTGCATGCGCAGCTCGGTGGCCACGTCATGGATGAAAACCGCCACGTCCCCTTGCAGGCTGACGAAGGCGTTGCTTGAGGTGCAGTCCAGCACCTCGAAGCCATCCTCGGAGCGCCAGCGGTCCCACAACGCCTGGTAGGCATCGCGTGACAGCAGGGGCTGTTCGAGGGTGTGGAACACGAAACTCGCATCGGCCGTGAACGCGCCGAAGTAGGCGTCACGGTCATTACGGGCGAAGGCCGACACCAGTTGTGCGGCGGCCTGGCGTACTTGGTCCTGTTGGTTCATGGGCGCACCTCAGCGATGAACCACGCCGGGCAGTACGCAGAGCATCTCGTACAGCAGGTTGGCGCCCAACAGCGAAGTGTTGCCGGTGGTGTCGTACGGTGGCGAGACTTCTACCAGATCGCAACCGACCAGGTCGAGACCCTGGCAGCCGCGCACGATTTCGATTGCCTGGATAGTGGTCAGGCCGCCGATTTCCGGGGTGCCGGTGCCAGGGGCCCAGGCAGGGTCGATGCCGTCGATGTCGAAGCTCAGGTACACCGGACCGCCGCCGACTTTCTCGCGCACTTCGGCCATCAGCGGGGCCAGGGATTTGTGCCAGCACTCTTCGGCCTGGACCACGCGGAAACCCTGGTTGCGGCTCCAGTTGAAATCATCGGCCGTATAGCCCTGGGCCCGCAGGCCGATCTGGACCACGCGGTCGCAGTCGAGCAAGCCTTCTTCCACGGCGCGGCGGAAGGTGGTGCCGTGGGCGATTTTCTCGCCGAACATGTGGTCGTTCACATCGGCGTGGGCGTCGATGTGCACCAGGCCGACCTTGCCGTGTTTCTTGTGGATCGCCCGCAGGATCGGCAGGGTGATGGTGTGGTCGCCGCCCAGGGTCAGGGGAATGACGTTGTGTTTGAGGATCTTGTGGTACGACTCCTCGATGATCCGCACCGCATCCAGCAGGTTGAAGGTGTTGATCGCCACGTCTCCGATGTCGGCCACCGACAGCGAGTCGAACGGCGCGGCGCCAGTGGCCATGTTGTAGGGGCGGATCATCACGGATTCGGCGCGAATCTCCCGCGGCCCGAAACGGGTGCCAGCGCGAAGGGAGGTGCCAATGTCCAGCGGCACGCCGACGAAGGCTGCGTCCAGGCCGGCAGCGGTCTGCAAATGGGGGAGTCGCATCATGGTGGCGATGCCGCCGAAGCGCGGCATTTCGTTGCCGCCCAGTGGTTGGTGAAGAATCTTGTCCACGGGTAGGGCCTCATCGTTGTTTTATTTATCAGGGGCCGATTCTGCGAAAAGCCTGGGAGGGGAAGAATCGCTGGGGGCAAATACTTAGTTCAGATTTTTCTAAACTAATGTGGGAGAGGGCGATAGACTTCGCAGCAGTGCAGTCCTGGAGGACAGGATGCCCCTGTGGCGAGGGAGCTTGCTCCCGCTGGGCAGCGAAGCGGCCCCAAAACCATTCACCTCGGTGAATCAGACAGACCGCGTCGCCAGGTTTACGACGGCTGCGCCGCCGAGCGGGAGCAAGCTCCCTCGCCACAACAGCGCGACAAGTGCTATCCATATGTGATCGGGAGACACCCAATGGCCAACGCTCTACCCGACCTGAAACTGCTGCGCATTTTCGTCAGCGTGGTCCGGCACCAGGGGTTCGCCAATGCCCAGCACGAACTCAACCTTTCCACGTCGGCCATCAGCACCTATATGAGCCAGCTTGAATCAGCCCTGGGCCTGGTGTTGTGTCATCGCGGCCGGGGCGGGTTCAGCCTGACCAGCAAGGGCGAGTTGTTCCATCAGGAAACCCTGCGCCTGCTGGGCGAACTCGAAGGGTTCGAGCAGTACGCCGCCGCGCTCAAGGGCGAATTGCGCGGCACGTTGAACCTGGGGGTGATCGACTCCACGGTCAGCGACAAGGCCTTGCCATTCGCCGAAGCCATCGGCGCCTACAGCCAGGAGCATCCGGCGGTGCATTTGCACCTGTCGGTCATGAGCCCTTACGAACTGCAACTCGGCGTGCAGGACAACCGCCTGGACCTGGCCATCGGTGCGTTTTCCACGCGCATGAGCGGGCTGGTCTACATGCCGCTGTACCGCGAGCAGCACTGGTTGTATTGCAGCAACCGCCACCCGCTGTTCAACGAGCGGCGCATCCCCGAGCAAGTCATCACCCAGCAGCGCATGGTCGGGCGCGGTTACTGGAGCCAGGCCGAGCTGGCCCGCCATGGCTTCAAGCACAGCGCGGCGACGGTGGAGAGCATGGAGGCGCAGTTGATCCTGGTGTTGTCCGGCGCCTACGTCGGTTACCTGCCTGAGCACTATGCCCAGGCGTGGGTCGACAAGGGCGATTTGCGTGTGTTGCTGCCGGCGACCTTCGGTTATCAGGCGCCGTTTTCGATGATCGTGCGCCGTGGTCGCAGCCGCGAGCCGCTGATCCAGACATTCCGTGATTTGCTCAAAGCTCAACTGAATCAGGCCTGACCATGTCCAGAACTCAATGCTCGCGCTGCCAACGACCGCAAAGCCATTGCTTGTGCCCGTTGATCCCCAGCCTCGACAGCCGCACCCGGGTCTTGCTGTTGCAGCATCCCAGCGAAGTGGACCATGCCTTGAACACGGCCAGGCTGGCGGCGCTGGGGCTCAACAATGCCGAGTTGATCGTGGGCGAGGTGTTCGAGGACTTGCCCAGGCTGCTCAATCCACCGGGTTATCGGGCGCGGTTGCTGTTTCCCAGTGAGGATGCGCAGCCGCTGCAGGCTTATGTTCCGTCCGAGGAGCCGCTGCTGTTGGTCGTGCCCGACGGTACCTGGCGCAAGGCGCGCAAGCTGCTGCACCTCAACCCGTTGTTGGCGGCGCTGCCGAGGGTGACCTTGGCCGAAGGCGGCGTGTCCCGTTATCGCTTGCGCAAGGCCCCGGGGCCGGGGGCGTTGTCGACGGTGGAGGCGATTGTCCAGGCGTTGCAGACATTGGAAGCGCCAAGCAGCTTCGAGCCGTTGCTCAGGCCGTTCGAGGCATTGATCGAGGGGCAGATTGCGGCGATGGGGGAGGAGACCTACCAGCGTAACCATGCTGAGAATAGGTCGTGACTGTGCTGGCCTCATCGCGAGCAGGCTCGCTCCCACATTGGATCTGTGGTGTTAGCAGATTTGTGCATGCACTGGAGATCAACTGTGGGAGCGAGCCTGCTCGCGATAGTGGTAGAACAATCAATGAAGTCTCAGCTCAGGGGCTACCGCTCGCGCATCGCCTCGGTCCGCGCCTTCAACACCGGCTTGAGCAAGTAATCCAGCACGCTTTTCTCCCCGGTAATGATATCCACCGTCGCCACCATCCCCGGAATGATCAGCAACGGTTTGGCATCCCCGCCCAAATGATTTTTATCGGTGCGCACCTGGATCAGGTAGAAGCTGTTGCCCTTGTCGTCGGTGATGGTGTCGGCGCCGATCAGTTCGAGCTTGGCGCTCAGTCCGCCATAGATGGTGTAGTCGTAGGCGCTGAATTTGACCATGGCTTTCTGGCCCGGATGCAGGAACGCCACGTCCTGGGGGCGAACCTTGGCTTCGATCAGCAGGTTGTCTTCCAGGGGCACGATTTCCACCATGTCGTTGCCCGGCTGCACCACGCCGCCGATGGTATTGACCTTCAGTTGCTTGATCACCCCATGCACCGGCGAGACCACGGTGGTGCGGGTCACGCGGTCGTCGATGGCGATGCTCGAGGCGGTGATTTTCGACAGTTCGGTGCGTTTCTCGTTGAGGTCCTTGGCCGCTTCGGAGCGGAAGGTCTGTTCCGATTCGTCGATCTTGCTCTTGATCTCGTTGATAGCCGATTCGGCCCGGGGAATGGCCAGGGTGGTGGCGTTGAGTGAGCCGCGGATTTCCACCGCGCTGCGTTTGAGCCGCAGGATCTCCACCGGCGACACCGCTCCGGTGCGTACCAGCGGCGCGGACATGTTCATTTCCTCTTGCAACAAGGCCAGGGCGGAGCTGAACTGGCCTTGCTTGGAGCGAAACTCCGCCAGTTCCTGGGTCTTCTGCCGCAGTTGTTCGGTCAGGGTCCGTTGTTCGCTGGCCAGGCGCCGTTGCCGTTGTTCGTACAGGGAGCGTTCGTCCTCGGCCACTTGCGGCGCCTTGGCGGTGACCTCTGCCGAGAGCGCGAACGGGCGCCCCTCGGCCTCGGCCGACAGACGCTCGACCTGGGCCGTCAGCGCATAACGGTCAGCCTCGCTTTCACCCTTGTTCGACAGGAACCGCGTATCGTCCAGGCGCAGCAGGGTGTCGCCCTTGTTCACCATCTGCCCTTCGCGCACGAAAATCTCGGTGACGATGCCGCCCTCCAGGTTCTGGATCACCTGGACCTTGCTCGACGGAATCGCCTTGCCTTCGCCTGTGGTGACTTCTTGCAAGACCGCCAGTTTGGCCCAGACCAGCCCGGTGACGATCAAGCCGGCGGCCAGCCACACGGTGACCCGCGAGCGGCGCGGCGAATCCTGCAATGTGGCGCCGGCGGTTTCCGCCATGAACTCGCTTTCGGCGCTTTTGCTGAAACTGCCGAAGTAGCTTCGGGCGGCTGAATCCGGGGTTTGAGCAGACATGGGGCGGTACCCGTCAGTTAAGTGAAATAAAGCCGAACACATACCTGTGGCTTGAGAGGGTTATCTGTGAGAGCAAGGCTTGCTCCCACAGGTTGCTGTGTTGGCAGCTATACCGCCGCAGACCCCACCCGTCCCTTGCGCAATGCATCGATCACCGCGTCCTTCGGTCCATCCGCCACGATCCGGCCGTTGTCCAACACCACCAACCGATCCACCAGACTCAGCATCGAGGTGCGGTGGGTCACCAGCAGCACGGTCTTGCCCTGTACGTGGGTGTGGAGCTTTTGTCGCAAAACGTCTTCGCTGCTGTTGTCCATGGCGCTGGTGGGTTCGTCCAGCAGCAGGATCGGCGGGTCGAGCAACAAGGCCCGGGCCAGCAGCACGGCCTGGCGTTGGCCTCCGGAAAGCAACTGCCCACGTTCGCCCACTGGGCGGTCGAAGCCTTGGGGGTGTTGGCGCGCCAGTTCCGTGACGCCGGTCAGTTCCGCCACTTCCAGCATGCGCGCGTCGCTGATGTAGCGGGCGCCGAGGGTGAGATTGTCCCGCAGGCTACCGGCCAGCAGCGGCAGGTCATGGGCGACGTAGCCGATCTGTTGGCGCAGGTCGGCGACGTCCAGTTGCCGCAGGTCCAGGCCGTCCAGCAGCAACTGGCCTTCCTCCGGCGCGTAGAAGCCCATCACCAGGCGCGCCAGGGTGCTCTTGCCCGAACCGCTGCGACCGATGATCCCGACCCGTTCGCCGGGCTTGAGGCTGAAGCTGATATTGGCCAGTGCGGGGGAGCTCTGGCCGTTGTAATGGAAGGTCACGCCGTTGACCTCCAGCGCGCCCTGCAATTGGGTGCGATCCAGTGGCCGTTGCTTGGCGTCACGCTCCTGGGGCAATGCCATCAAGGCATCGGTGCTGCGCATGGTGAGCTGGGCTTGTTGGTAGCGAGTGATCAGCCCGGCGATCTGCCCGAGAGGGGCGAGCACCCGGCTGCCGAGCATGTAGGTCGCCACCAGTGCGCCGACGCTGAGGTTGCCGGCGATGATGCTGTAGACCCCGGCGACGATGGTCGCCATGCCGGCCAGTTGTTGCAGGAACAACGTGCCGTTGGTCGCCAATGCCGAGAGGTTGCGCGCATGGCTGTCCAGGCGGGTGAGGGCGCCGTGGGTGCTTTCCCACTGATGCTGGCGTTCGCTTTCGGCACTGCAGGCCTTGAGGGTTTCCAGGCCGCCGAGGGTTTCAATCAACAAGGCTTGGCGCTGGGCACCCAGGGCCAGGCTTTTTTGCACGGTGTCGCGCAGGCGCACCTGGATGATCATCGCGAAGACAATGGTGATGGGAAACGCCACCACTGGAATCACCACCAGCCAGCCACCGAGCAGGCCGATCACCACCAGCATCAGCAGGGCGAAGGGCAGGTCGATGAGGCTGGTGAGGGTTACGGCGGTGAGAAACTCCCGCAGGCCCTGGAAGTCATGGATGCTCTGGGCGAAGCCGCCGATGGTCACCGGCTTGGCCTTCATCGCCATGCCGGTGATGCGCTCGAACAGGGTGGCGGAAAGAACCACGTCGGTTTTCTTGCCGGCAGTGTCCAGCAGATGGGCTCGCACCACCCGCAACACCAGTTCGAAACCAGTGCCGATCAGCAGCCCCACGGCCAGCACCCACAAGGTTGACGTGGCCTGGTTCGGCACCACGCGATCGTAGGTCTGCATGACGAACAGCGGCACCATCAGGCCCAGCAGATTGATCAGGAAACTCGCCAGGATCGCGTCGCTGTACAGCCAGCGCGACAGTTTCAAGGTGTCGCGAAACCACGCCTCGACCCGCGGCACCAAAGGCGAGCGCAGGTCTTCGAGTTCATGGCGCGGCCGGGCGAACAAGGCCTGGCCGCTGTAATCGAGGGCCAGTTCCTCGCGACTGACCCATTGTTCGCCGCCGTCGGCTTCGCTGGGCAGGATCAGCGCCTTGCCATCCTCACCCCAGCGCCGCAATACCGCACAGCGGCCGCCCACCAGGACCAGCATCACCGGCAGGTTCAGGGGCGAGATATCCGCCAGCTCACGACGCAACAGTCGCGCCTGCAAGCTCGCCCGGGCCGCTGCGCGTGGCAGCAGGTCCAGGCTCAAGCGTTGGTGCGCCATAGGAAGCCCGGCGCTGAGGCTGGCGCGGCTGACCGTCGCGCCATGGAGTTTGCAGAGGATCAACAGGCCGTCCAGCAAGGGATCATCGAAATTCAGCCGCGGATCAGCGCCGGGGGTTGCAGGTTCCATGCTGGTCACATTGATCGCTCCCATTTTTCGGGGGGACTACTTCAGTTCCGGCAGCCGGGCCTGATTCTTGACTTCGGTCTGCGCGACCGCGTCGGCCGGCAGCACGATCCGTTGCTTGTGCAACAGCAGGCCCATGTTCGCCAGCACCCGGTACATCGAGTATTCCTCGGTGTAACGCACCTCGGTGTAGCGACGGTTGGCGTTGTACAGCTCGTTTTCGCTGTCGAGCAGGTCGAGCAGGGTGCGCTGACCGAGACCGAACTGATCCTGGTAGGCGGCCCGCACACGGGAAGTGGTTTCGGCGTATTCCCGGGCGGTAGGCGTCTGTTTGCGAGCGTTGAGCATTGCGTTCCAGGCCAGGCGCGTGTCTTCGTTGAGCTGGCGCAGGGCATTGTTGCGGATGTCCATGGCCTGGTTGATCTGGTGGGCGTTGGAGGCCAGCCGCGCCTTGTCGCTGCCACCGCGGAACAGGTTGTAGTTCATCACCACGCCGACCCGCCAGTTGTTGTCATGGCCTTCTTCGCCACCGATGTTGTTATTGGCGCCCACCGCCGCCTCGGCATCGAAACGGGGGTAGAACGGTGACTTCGCCACTTCGTACTGGCTTTCGGCGGACTGTATGTCGGCCTGGGCCGATTTCAGGTACGGGTTGTTATCCACCATGCTTTGCTGGGCTTCGCGCAGATCGGCGGGGATTTCGCCCTTGGTCGAGGGCGGCATTTCCAACTCATCGGGCATGCGCCCGACCACGCTGTAGAAATTCGCCTCGGCGTCGGCCAGGTCCACCTGGGCGGTGTCGTAGTTGTTTTCCGCCAGGGCTCGACGGGCATTGGATTGGTCGGAGTCGGCGGTGCTGCCCACCCCACGTTCGGTGCGCAGGCCGATCTGGTCGTTGACCCGCAGGTGCGCCTGCAGGTTGTTCTTGGCCAGGGTCACCAGTTCGCGACGCTTGAGCACTTCCAGGTAGACCTCGATGGTACGTAGCGCCAGATCCTGGGCGGTGCCCTGGGCGTAATAGGCCCGGGAGTTGACCACGCCCTGGGTACGTTCCACTTCATTGGCGGTGTTGAACCCGTCGAAGATCATCTGCCGCAGGCGCAGCTCTGATTGGGTGTAGGTCAGGATATTGGTGTGGTGGTTGCCCAAGGCCCGGGTGTTGGTGTTGTCGCTGTAGCCGCGACCGTAACCGGCATTGAGATCCACCGACGGGAAAAAGCCCCCCCTGGCGACCTTGACGTCTTCATTGGCCGACAGACGGCTGTCCACCCGTTGTGCCAGCTCCGGGTGGGTAGCGATGGTGCTCTGGATCGCTTCGGTCAAGGACATGGCCTGCGCCTGAGAAGAGCAGGCCATGGCCAGCAAAACCGCGCTGCAGAGGGGGGTTAGAACGCGCATGGGGTGCATCTCCTGAGGGCTGTAGTGCTTCGTTGTCGCCAATATATTGACGTATTTAAGATCAAAACCGTTTCAACCTTGTAACAACACAGCTAAGAACATCCTGCGCAAAACCTAAGAAGAATTTCTCATAACGCTTATGCCGAAAAAAACTTATGTACTTGAAAAAAACCAGCACATTGTTCAAAGCGAAAGCCTTTGAATTCGCGGGTTCTGACGGCTTTTAGGCGTCAATAAAAGTTCCGTTCAGTTTTTTAAGCGATGTGAAGAAGTGCCGAAAGGGCGATGTGAGAAGCAAGGTTGTGTGACGGTTTTTTGTCGTTTTGGCGAATTGCCAGCACCTTCCGCTTTCACGAAAGCTGGCAGATTTTCCAGCTTTCCCGGTCGCCAACCTGAGGACGGATTCTTCACCCAGACAGGTGCCGATTGCGGTCGGCAACGGAGGAAATGCACATGGCAGCGCTCATCGGTATCGTCAGTAAAGTGGTCGGGCAGGTTTTCGCAGAAGCGGCCGGTGGCCTGCGGCGGCCTTTGGTCGAAGGCGACCGGCTCTATGCCGGCGAACACCTGATCACCGGGGGCGAAGGGGCCGTGGCGGTGCATCTGCAAAATGGCCAGGAATTGACCTTGGGACGCGGAAGCAACCTGACCCTCACCCCACAGCTGCTTGCCAACCACGCGCCCCATGTCGACACGCCTGAAGCGCTGACACCGAGTAACGCGCAACTGACCGACGTACAAAAACTGCAACAAGCCATCGCCGCCGGTGCCGACCCGACCCAGACCGGCGAAGCCACGGCCGCGGGCCCCGAGGGTGGTAACCCCGGAGGCGTGGGCGGCGGGCACAGTTTCGTGTTGTTGGAAGAAGTCGGTGGCGAGGTCGATCCGCAGATTGGCTTCCCCACGGCCGGGTTCAACGGGATACCCGAGTTTCCGCAACTGCGCCTGGCCGGTGATCCGGATAACGACGGCGATAGCACCGTGCCGCCAGTCACCCCCGAAACACCAGACAACCCCGTGACCTTGGATGGCGTGGACGTGGAAGGCGGCGAACTGACCACCAATGAGGCCAATCTGGCCGATGGTTCGGCGAGCAACCCAAGTGCACTGGTGCAAAGCGGCACCTTCACGGTTTCTGCCCCCGATGGGCTGAGCAGCCTGAGCATCGGCGGCATCAGCGTGATTGCTGGCGGTGTGCCCGCAGGTTTCCCTCAAACCATCACCTCGGCGCTGGGCAACACGTTGACCATCACCGGCTACAACCCGACTACCGGCGTGGTCAGCTACACCTACACTCTGACGGACAATGAAACCCATCCTGCCGGTGGCGGTGCCAACAACATCACCGAACAGTTCCCGGTCGTTGCCGTCGATTCCGATGGCGACACCGCTACCGGGACCCTGGATGTCAACATCACCGACGACGTGCCCCAGGCGATCGACGACAGCCACGCCAACACAGCCTCGGAAACCCTCGTCACCCTCACGGGTAACGTATTGACCAACGATCACCAGGGCGCCGACCGGATCCCCACCGGTCCCGACAGTGGGCCGATCATTGGCGGGACGTTCACCGGTACCTACGGCACTCTGGTGCTAAACCCCAATGGCACGTACACCTACACCCTGAACACCAGCGACCCGCAATTCGTCGCGTTGCACGGTGGCGGAAGCGGCACCGAGACGTTCACCTACACCCTGACCGATGCCGATGGCGATACCAGTACCGCGAACTTGGTGTTGCAAGTGCACAACAACGACGACCCGGTGATCATCACTGGCCTCGACACCGAGGGTGGCGAGTTGGCGGTCCAGGAAAAAAACCTCAGCGACGGCAGCAGCCCGGATGCGCCGGCCCTGACGCAAAGCGGTACTTTTACGATTACTGCTTTGGACGGTGTGCAGACCTTGAGCGTCGGCGGCATCAACGTCGTCACCGGCGGCGTGGCAGCCGGTTTCCCGCAATCGATTACCACCGCACTCGGCAATACGTTGACCATCACCGGCTACAACGCCACCACGGGCGTGGTCAGCTACAGCTACACGCTGCTGGACAATGAAGCCCATCCAAACGCCAACGGTGCCAACAACCTGAGCGAGCAATTTGCCGTCGTTGTCACCGACGACAACGGCACCACCGCCAACGGCAACCTCGACGTGAACATCGTCGACGACCTGCCGAAAGCCGTGGACGACAGCAACGCCAGCACCGCTTCGGAAACCAACCTGACCCTGACCGGCAGCGTGCTGACCAATGACACCCAAGGCGCGGATCACGTGGCCTCCGGTCCGATCACCCCTGGCACTTTCACCGGCACCTACGGCACCCTGGTGCTCAACGCCGACGGCTCATACACCTACACCCTCAACACTGCCGACGCCGATTTCAAAGGTTTGCACGGCGGCGGCAATGGCAGCGAGACCTTCACCTACACCCTGACCGATGCCGATGGCGACACCAGTACCGCGAACCTGGTGTTGCAAGTGCACAACAACGACGACCCGGTGATCATCACTGGCCTCGACACCGAAGGCGGTGAGCTGACGGTCCAGGAGAAAAACCTCAGCGACGGCAGCAGCCCGGATGCGCCGGCCCTGACGCAAAGCGGTACTTTTACGATTACTGCTTTGGACGGTGTGCAGACCTTGAGCGTCGGCGGCATCAACGTCGTCACCGGCGGCGTGGCAGCCGGTTTCCCACAATCGATTACCACCGCGCTGGGCAACACCCTGACCATCACCGGCTACAACGCCACCACAGGCGTGGTCAGCTACAGCTACACGCTGCTGGACAATGAAGCCCATCCAAACGCCAATGGTGCCAACAGCCTGAGCGAGCAATTTGCCGTCGTTGTCACCGATGACAACGGCACCACCGCCAACGGCAACCTCGACGTGAACATCGTTGACGACCTGCCGAAAGCCGTGGACGACAGCAACGCCAGCACCGCTTCGGAAACCAACCTGACCCTGACCGGCAGCGTGCTGACCAATGACACCCAAGGCGCGGATCACGTGGCCTCCGGTCCGATCACCCCTGGCACTTTCACCGGCACCTACGGCACCCTGGTGCTCAACGCCGACGGCTCATACACCTACACCCTCAACACTGCCGACGCCGATTTCAAAGGTTTGCACGGCGGCGGCAATGGCAGCGAGACCTTCACCTACACCCTGACCGATGCCGATGGCGACACCAGTACCGCGAACCTGGTACTGCAAGTGCACAACAACGACGACCCGGTGATCATCACCGGCCTCGACACCGAGGGTGGCGAGTTGGCGGTCCAGGAAAAAAACCTCAGCGACGGCAGCAGCCCGGATGCGCCGGCCCTGACGCAAAGCGGTACTTTTACGATTACTGCTTTGGACGGTGTGCAGACCTTGAGCGTCGGCGGCATCAACGTCGTCACCGGCGGCGTGGCAGCCGGTTTCCCGCAATCGATTACCACCGCACTCGGCAATACGTTGACCATCACCGGCTACAACGCCACCACGGGCGTGGTCAGCTACAGCTACACGCTGCTGGACAATGAAGCCCATCCAAACGCCAACGGTGCCAACAGCCTGAGCGAGCAATTTGCCGTGGTTGTCACCGACGACAACGGCACCACCGCCAACGGCAACCTCGACGTGAACATCGTTGACGATCTGCCAAAAGCCGTGGACGACAGCAACGCCAGCACCGCTTCGGAAACCAACCTGACCCTGACCGGCAGCGTGCTGACCAATGACACCCAAGGCGCGGATCACGTGGCCTCCGGTCCGATCACCCCTGGCACTTTCACCGGCACCTACGGCACCCTGGTGCTCAACGCCGACGGCTCATACACCTACACCCTCAACACTGCCGACGCCGATTTCAAAGGTTTGCACGGCGGCGGCAATGGCAGCGAGACCTTCACCTACACCCTGACCGATGCCGATGGCGACACCAGTACCGCGAACCTGGTGTTGCAAGTGCACAACAACGACGACCCGGTGATCATCACTGGCCTCGACACCGAAGGCGGTGAGCTGACGGTCCAGGAGAAAAACCTCAGCGACGGCAGCAGCCCGGATGCGCCGGCCCTGACGCAAAGCGGTACTTTTACGATTACTGCTTTGGACGGTGTGCAGACCTTGAGCGTCGGCGGCATCAACGTCGTCACCGGCGGCGTGGCAGCCGGTTTCCCACAATCGATTACCACCGCGCTGGGCAACACCCTGACCATCACCGGCTACAACGCCACCACAGGCGTGGTCAGCTACAGCTACACGCTGCTGGACAATGAAGCCCATCCAAACGCCAATGGTGCCAACAGCCTGAGCGAGCAATTTGCCGTAGTTGTCACCGACGACAACGGCACCACCGCCAACGGCAACCTCGACGTGAACATCGTCGACGACCTGCCGACTGCCCACGCTGATTCCGCCTCGGTGGATGAAGGCGGGACGGTCAGTGGCAACGTCCTGAATAACGACGAAGGCGGTGCCGACGGGCCGGCCGCGAGTGGGGCGGTGATTGGCGTGCGCGCTGGCAACGACACCTCGACCCCGGCGATTGGCGGCTTGAATACCCAGATCAACGGCACCTATGGCTACCTGACCCTGGACGCCAACGGCAACGCCGTCTACCACAGCAACCCGAACACCGTCAGCGCCCCGGGTGCCACCGATGTGTTCACCTACACCGTGCGCGACGCCGACGGCGATGAAAGCACCACCACCATCACCATCGATGTCCACGATGTCTGCCTCGTCGCTACGCCAGACCAGGAAGTCAGCGTCTACGAAAAAGCCCTCGACCTGAACCAGGACGGCCAGGACCTGGCGCCCGGCACCGTCACCGGCAGCGCCCCAAGCGCCACCAGCGAGACCGCCAGCGGCAGCCTTGTCGGTTCGGTCAGCGGCGCCGTTGGCGCAGTCGCGTTCGCGCTAGTGGGCAACGCCACCGGTGCCTACGGTCAACTGTCGCTTCAGCCCGACGGTTCCTATACCTACACATTGACTGCGCCAGCCACCACCACGCCTCACGCCAACGACGGCCCGAATGTGTTGAGCGAAAGCTTCACCTACCAGGCCACAGACTCGTTGGGCAATACCGTCACCAGCACCATCGTTATCGAGATCGTCGACGACGTGCCCAGCGCCCATGCCGATGTTGCCTCGGTGCTGGAGGGCGGCACGGTCAGCGGCAATGTGCTGGACAACGACGTACTTGGCGCCGACGGCGGCATGGTGATTGGTGTGCGCGCCGGCAACGACACCTCGAACCCGGCGATTGGCGGCTTGAACACTCAAATCAACGGCACCTACGGCTACCTGACCCTGGACGCCAACGGCAACGCCGTCTACCACAGCAACCCGAATACCGTCAGTGCTCCGGGTGCCACCGATGTCTTCACCTACACCGTGCGTGACGCCGACGGCGATGAAAGCACCACCACCATCACCATCGATGTTCACGAAAGCTGCCTCGTCGCCACATCGGACCAGGAAATCAGCGTCTACGAAAAAGCCCTCGACCTGAACCAGGACGGCCAGGACCTGGCCCCCGGCACCGTCACCGGCAGCGCCCCGAGCGCCACCAGCGAGACCGCCAGCGGCAGCCTTGTCGGCTCGGTCAGCGGCGCCGTGGGCGCAGTGACCTTCGCGCTGGTGGGCAACGCCACCGGAGCCTACGGTCAACTGTCGCTTCAGCCCGACGGTTCCTACACCTACACCCTGACGGCGCCAGCCGCCACCACGCCTCACGCCAACGATGGCCCGAATGTGTTGAGCGAAAGCTTCACCTATCAGGCGACGGACTCGTTGGGCAATACGGTCACCAGCACCATCGTCATCGACATCGTCGACGACGTGCCCAGCGCCCATGCCGATGTTGCCTCGGTGCTGGAGGGCGGCACGGTCAGCGGCAATGTGCTGGACAACGACGTACTCGGTGCCGACGGCGGTGCAGTCATTGGTGTGCGCGCCGGCAACGACACCTCGAACCCGGCGATTGGCGGCTTGAACACTCAAATCAACGGCACCTACGGCTACCTGACCCTGGACGCCAACGGCAACGCCGTCTACCACAGCAACCCGAATACCGTCAGTGCTCCGGGCGCGACCGATGTCTTCACCTATACCGTGCGCGACGCCGATGGCGATGAAAGCACCACGACCATCACCATTGACGTGCACAACAGCTGCCTCGTTGCGGAAACCGATCACGAGATTACCGTCTATGAAAAAGCCCTGGACCTGACCCAGGATGGCCAGGACCTGGCCCCCGGCACCGTCACCGGCAGTGACCCGAGCGCCACCGGGGAAACCGCCAGTGGCAGCTTGGTCGGGTCGGTCAGCGGTGCCACGGGCGCCGTCACCTTTACCCTGGTGGGCAACGCCACGGGCGCCTACGGCCAGTTGCTGCTCCATCCTGATGGGTCGTACACCTACACCCTGACCTCGCCGGCCAGCACCACGCCCCACGCCAACGATGGTCCGAATGCCTTGAGCGAAAGCTTCACCTATCAGGCCACAGACGCCTTGGGCAACAGCACCACCGGTAACCTGGTGGTCAGCATCGTCGATGACGTGCCAAAGGCCGTTGCGTCCGAGCGTTCGGTCACGGCGGTGGAGATCGATACCAACCTGCTGATCGTGCTCGACGTCTCTGGCAGCATGAAAGATGCCTCCGGCGTGCCGGGGCTCTCGCGGATGGACCTGGCGAAACAGGCGATCAGCGCCTTGCTCGACAAATACGACGACATGGGCGATGTGAAAGTCCAGCTCGTGACCTTCAGCGGCAGTGCCACCGACCAGAGCACCCTGTGGGTGGATGTGGCAACTGCCAAGACGCTGATCTCGGCGCTGAGCGCGCACGGTGACACCAATTATGATGCTGCCGTGGCGATGGCCAAGACTGCGTTCGAAAATCCAGGCCAACTGACCGGCGCACAGAACGTCGGCTATTTCTTCTCCGACGGCAAGCCGACCTTGGGTGAAATCGGCTCGGCAGACGAGGCCGCCTGGAAAGCCTTCCTCGACGCCAACGGCATCAAGAACTACGCCATTGGCCTGGGCAGTGGCGTCAGCAACGCCCACCTCGACCCGCTGGCCTACGACGGCAGCGCCCACACCAACACCAACGCGGTGGTGGTCACCGACCTGAGCCAGCTCAACTCGGTGCTTTCCGACACCGTGCAAGGTGCGCCGGTCACTGGCAACCTGCTGGGCGAGGGGGGCTCGTTCGGCGCCGATGGCGGGTTTGTCAAAAGCCTGGTGGTCGACGGCACCACGTACAGCTACGACCCGGCGGCCAACAGTGGCCAAGGTGCACTGAGCGCCAGTGGCGGGGCCAACCACGGCTCTTTCAATACCGTCACCAACACGTTGAGCATCGCCACCGATCACGACGGTACCCTGGTGGTCAACCTGGATACCGGTGCGTTCAGCTACACCTCCCAGACTGCCACCAGCACCTTGATCACCGAGCACATCGGCTACACCGTCAGCGACAATGACGGTGACCTGGCGAGCTCCAACCTGGTGATCAATGTCGTGCCCAACAGCCCACCGATCGCCGTCGACGACAACATCATCACCAACGTGCTGTCGGGCAACATTGTGATCCCGGGTGAGCTGCTGCTGGGTAACGACAGCGACGCCAACGGCGATCCGCTCACCGCTTCGCCCACCAGCTTCAATACCGGCTGGGCCGCCAAGGGCTCGGACTTTACCGGCAGTACCGGCACGGTCAGTTTCACCGGTAACAACGTGCAGTCAATCAACCTCAGCCGCAGCGCCTTTGTCGCCAATACCGCGAGCATGACGGCGGCGCTGGTGGTCAGCGGTGCACTGGGGATGGTGTCCAATAACAATGCCAACGATGAGGACCGGCTCAACATCAGCCTCAAGCAGGGTGAAACCCTCACCCTGGACCACAACCTGGCGGCCGGTCGCATTGCCATGGAGTATTCACTCAACGGCGGGCCTTTCATCGCGATCAGTGACGGCGCTTCTTTCACCGCGGCAGCGGATGGCAACTACCAGATCCACGTCACCAACATCCCCAATGCGGGCGGTGGAAACGCCAACGCTGCGGAAAACTATCAACTGACCCTGACCGTCAACTACGCCGGGGCGCAGGACAGCACGTCGGATTACCACGGCAGCTACACCGCCAGCGACAATCATGGCGGCAGTGATAGCGCGTCGGTAGGCATCAGTTACCAGGCCGGCCATACCCTGACGGGCACCGCCGGGGACGATGTGCTGATGGCCGGCGGCGGTGACAACACCCTCAATGCTGGCGACGGCAACGACATACTCAGCGCCGGTTCGGGCAACAATACCTTGCACGGCGGGGCAGGCAATGACTTGCTCTACAGCGGCGCGGGCAACGACCTGCTCGATGGAGGTACGGGCAATGACACCGCGAGCTATGCTCATGCGACCGCCGGGGTCACCGTCAACCTGGGCCTGCTGGCGGCGCAGAACACCTTGGGCGCCGGCACCGACACGCTGACCGGTATCGAAAACCTGATCGGTTCGAACTTCAATGACACCCTCACCGGCGACGGCGCCAGTAACCGCATCAACGGCGGATTGGGCCATGACGTGCTCAATGGTGGTGGCGGCGACGACTTGCTGATCGGCGGCCTGGGCAACAACACCCTGACTGGCGGCAGCGGTGCCGATACCTTCCAGTGGCAAGCGGGTAACAGCGGCCATGACGTGATCACCGACTTCACGCCTGGCCTCGATAAACTCGACTTGTCCCAACTGTTGCAGGGGGAAAACGGCAGTGCGGCGTCACTGGACGATTACCTGCACTTCTCTGTCACCGGTAGCGGTGCGTCGCTCGTGACCAGTATCGACGTCAGCGCCACCGCTGGCGCTACGCCAAGCCAGACCATCGACCTGGCCGGCGTCAACCTTGCCAGCCACTATGGCGTCACGCCGGGCGCGGACGGGATGATCGCGGGCGCGGACACGGCGACCATCATTAACGGCATGTTGAATGACCATTCGTTGAAGGTGGACACGGTGTGAGGGCTGCTGTGGCGAGGGGATTTATCCCCGTTCGGCTGCGCAGCAGTCGCAAACCGGTCGGTAGGGGCCATCTGTCGCTGCGCGGCGTCTGGTTTTGGGGTTGCTTTGCAACCCAGCGGGGATAAATCCCCTCGCCACAGGGGAATGCGCCGCACTCATACTCAGGGTTTTCGCAATGTCTTCTGCCTGAGGATATAAACCGTCACCAGCACCGCACTGGTAAGCATGAACCCTCGCGCCCACGGCAAGGGCACCAGGTAGCAGGAAAAGAGGATGCTCGCCCACATCAGCCCAATGGCGTAGACCTTGCCCTTGAGCGGGATGCCGTTGCCGCTGAGGTAGTCGCGGATCCACGGGCCGAGGCGGGGATGTTCCACCAGCCATTGGTAGAAGCGCGGCGAGCTGCGGGCGAAGCACGCTGCGGCCAGCAGCAGGAAAGGGGTGGTGGGCAGTACGGGGACGAAGATGCCGATGACCCCCAGCACCACGCTCAACCAGCCGATGGCCAGTAGAGCGTAACGCAGGATCAACGGGCGGTTGCCGATGGGCGCGGACACCCGGTTACTCAGTGGTGACGAGGCTTGAGGATCGCCGGTTTCTCGTCCGGGGCGTTGCACAGCAGGTACAGGGCGGTGAGGGCTTCGGGGATCTGGACGATCATGTCGTCCATCAGGTTCGCATCGGCGGCGATGTCGGAGAACTCCGGTTGTTCGTCGAACAGGCCGGAACCGACCATGATCGGCAGCAGCATTTCGCTGACTTCCTCTTCGGCGGTTTCGAACCAGGCGGCTTCGCGCAGGAACACGCCTTCCATGAAACCGATGCACCAGCCACGCAGTTCCGAATCGTCCGGGTCATCGCCCAGGTCCAGTTCGCAGGGCAGTTCGAATTCTTCGTCGGAGGCCAGTTGGCGGGCGATGTGGGCCTTGAGGCCGACCAGCGTGGATTCGATTTCGGCGCGCTGGGCTTCGCTGGCGTAATGCGGCTCTTCGGCGAACAGGGCGTCGATCCACTCACGGTCCGGCACCTGTTCGGAGCAGATGGACAGGGCGGTCAGGTAGCCATGAGCGGCCACGTAGTCCAGCGCTTCATCGTGCAGCTCATCGGCATCGAGGAAGACTTGCAGGCGGGTCAGTTGCTCAGCGAAGGACATTACGGGCTACCTTGGGGAATAAACAATGCGGGAATTCTAGGCCTTCTTGAGCGCCCAGGCCAGCCGCGTGGTGTATTTGCCTTGCCCATGAGGGCAGGGTTGGGGGGCGTACCGAAAAAGAAGGGCTGAACTCGGTCCCTGTGGCGAGGGGATTTGTCCCCGTTGGGCTGCGCAGCAGACCCAAAATGGCCACCTGAGTTTGCGATCCACCTGGTAAGCCGAGAGGGCTGCTGCGCAGCCCGGCGGGGATAAATCCCCTCGCCACACATGCAGTGTTCGGCTTCCTTATCTTCAAAGTCCAAAGAGCCTCTTGTCAGCGACGCCCTTCGCAACGAAGGCCTCGGGTATACTGCCGCGTTTTGTGATGCCCTGCGGCGTCCGCCGGTCTGAAACGCGCACTTACGATTCGCCGGTGCAGCTTTTGCGATTCTGAACCAGCCTTGCAGGGATGTTTCGGTGATTTTTGGAGTTTCTATGCTCGAACAGGCTCAACGCGTCCTCAAGGACATCTTCGGCTACGACAGTTTCCGTGGCCGCCAGGGTGCCATTATTGAGCGCGTGGCCAGCGGTGGCGATGCCCTGGTGCTGATGCCCACCGGCGGCGGCAAGTCCTTGTGCTTCCAGGTGCCGGCGCTTCTGCGCAACGGCCTGGCGGTGGTGGTTTCGCCGCTGATCGCGCTGATGGACGACCAGGTCGCGACCCTCGAGGAGCTGGGTGTCGCCGCCGCTTCGCTGAACTCCACCCTCAGCGCCGAGCAACAGCGGGACCTGGCGACGCGCATCAAGCGCGGCGAAGTGAAGATGTTGTACCTGGCCCCGGAACGCCTGGTGCAGCCGCGCATGCTGGCGTTCCTGCAGAGCCTGGAGATCGCCCTGTTCGCCATCGACGAAGCCCACTGCGTGTCCCAGTGGGGCCATGATTTCCGCCGTGAATACCTGCAACTGGGGCAACTGGCGGAACTGTTCCCCGACGTGCCGCGCATCGCCCTGACCGCCACCGCCGACAAGCGCACCCGCGAAGAAATCGTCGAGCGCCTGCACTTGCAGGATGCCGAGCGGTTCCTGTCGAGCTTCGACCGTCCCAATATTTTCTACCGCATCGTGCCCAAGGAGCAGCCGCGCAAGCAGTTGCTGGCGTTCCTCGCCGAGCGCCGTAGCGATGCAGGCATTGTCTATTGCCTGTCGCGCAAAAAAGTCGATGAAGTGGCAGCGTTTCTGTGTGAGCAGGGGTTCCCGGCGTTGCCATATCACGCGGGCCTGCCCAACGACCTGCGGGCCTATCACCAGAAGCGCTTCCTCAACGAGGAAGGCCTGATCATGGTGGCCACCATTGCGTTCGGCATGGGTATCGACAAGCCCAACGTGCGCTTTGTCGCGCACCTGGACCTGCCCAAGTCCCTCGAGGCGTATTACCAGGAAACCGGGCGGGCCGGCCGTGATGGCTTGCCGGCCGACGCCTGGATGGCCTACGGCCTGCAAGACGTGGTGATGCTCAAGCAGATGCTGCAGAACTCCGAAGGCGATGAGCGCCACAAGCGCCTGGAACAGCACAAGCTCGACGCCATGCTCTCGCTGTGCGAAGAAACCCGCTGCCGTCGCCAGACCCTGCTGGCCTATTTCGATGAAGACATGCCTCAGCCGTGCGGTCATTGCGACAACTGCGTCGATGGCGTGGAAACCTGGGACGCCACCGAGCCGGCCCGCCAGGCCCTGTCGGCGATTTTTCGCACTGGCCAGCGCTATGGCGTGGGGCATCTGGTGGACGTGTTGCTGGGCAAGGACAACGAGAAGATCCGCAACTTCGGTCATCAGCACCTTTCGGTATTCGGGGTGGGCAAGGCCCGCACCGAGAGTGAATGGCGTTCATTGTTCCGACAACTCGTGGCCCGCGGCCTGGCCGACATCGACCTGGAAGGCTACGGCGGCCTGCGTTTGTCTGAAACCTGCCGGCCTTTGCTCAAGGGTGAGGTCACCCTCGAACTGCGCCGCGACCTCAAGCCGGCAACGGCGATCAAGAGCAGCAAGAGCCAGGCCAGCCAACTGGTGCGCGGCGAAGAGCGCGATCAATGGGAAGCCTTGCGCGCCTTGCGTCGCAAGCTGGCCGAAGAACACGGCGTGCCGCCGTACGTCATCTTCCCCGACTCGACGCTGCTGGAAATGCTCCGCAGCCAGCCCACCTCCCTGGCGGAAATGGCCCGGGTCAGTGGCGTCGGCGCGCGCAAGCTGGAACGCTATGGCGAGGCCTTCCTCCAGGTACTGGGCGGCGAGGCCGAAGCACCGAAAGCGGTGGCCGATGTACGCCACGAACTCATCACCCTGGCTCGCGCCGGCATGACGCCGTTGCAGATCGCCGGGCAATTGCAGTGCTCGGAAAAGAACGTCTACACGATGCTGGCCGAGGCCATCGGCAAACAGCAGTTATCCCTGGAACAGGCACTGGATCTGCCCGAAGAGCTGATGGGAGAGGTACAGGACGCGTTCCTGGATGGCGAAGGCGAGTTACCGCCAGTGTCTGAAGTCGCTGCATTGTTTGTCGGACGAGTTCCCGAAGGCGTGCTGTACTGCGTCAGGGCTGCGTTGCAGTCGGAATTTGAAGTCTGATCAGTCAGTTGCGTTCCTTTAACGATTCAGTGCAAGGCGAACCTTGCTTGAATCCAAAGCTCATGCTTAGCTGACTAATAATTAGTTTTTCTCTATTTCAGATCTGATGAGTTTTTTATGCCGTTAACCGATCAACACCGTTTTGGCATGCAGTTGGCGCAAATGTCTCGCGGCTGGCGTGCCGAACTGGACCGTCGCCTGGCCGGGTTGGGCTTGTCCCAGGCGCGTTGGCTGGTGCTGCTGCACCTGGCCCGTTTCGAACAGGCACCGACCCAACGTGAACTGGCCCAGAGTGTCGCCGTCGAGGGGCCGACCCTGGCCCGGTTGCTCGACAGCCTGGAAACCCAGGGGCTGGTGCAGCGCCAGGCCGTGGCCGAGGATCGCCGGGCCAAGAAAATCGTGCTGTGCGCACCGGCCCTACCGTTGATCGAACAAATCGAAACCATCGCCACGCAATTGCGTCGTGAGTTGTTCGAGGGTGTCGACGAGGCGGACATGCGCGTGTGCATGCGGGTCCACGGTACGATCCTGGCCAACCTGGAAAAATCCTGAGGCAGATCCCTGGCGTCAGACTTTTGAGATTCGCCGGTTAGCGAACTATAACCAGTAGTAAGCGTTCCTATTGGGGGCGTTTACGCCGAGGTTGGTTCTGGTAATCGAAAGGGATGCCCATGCTTGAAAGTTTGCAGTCCACGTTGCGCAGTTGGGTCAACGTGTCGGTCGTCGTGGGTGCCCTGGGGTATTCGGCCTTGGCGTCAGCGCTGGGGCTTGGCGAGATCACGCTCCATTCTGCCCTGAACCAGCCGTTGCGCGCCGATATCGCCTTGGTCGATGTGGCTGGGATCGGCGAGGGCGATCTGTCGGCCAGTCTGGCGAGCCCGGACGATTTCAGTCGTGCGGGTGTGGAGCGGGTGTTCTTTCTCAATAACTTGCGCTTCACCCCGGTATTGCGCGGGGAGCGCAGCTTCATTCGGGTGACTTCCAGCAAACCGGTGGAGGAACCGTTTCTCAATTTCCTGGTGCAGCTCAATCAGCCCAACGGGCGCCTGTTGCGCGAATACACCGTACTGATCGACCCGCCGGGCACACCGGGTATCATGCCGGTCCGTGACGAACCTGCCGAGGCCCCGCAGCCCGCGATGCCGGCGATCAAGCCGCCCCCGGCGCTACAGGGCAAGCGCTACACGGTGGTGCCGGGAGACAACCCCTGGATCATCGCCAAGCGCCTGCATGATGCCGGTAGCAATGCGTCGGTCAATGAACTGATGCAGGGCATCCAGGCCTTGAACCCCGGCAGCGACCGGCTTTCCATCGGCCAGCGCTTGTTATTGCCTGACTCAGCCGTGCTGCCGACGTCTGCTGCAACCAGCGCCGGCCAGGCATCCGTTGCGTCCGATGAACAACTGGCCGCCAGCGTGCTGCAAAACCAGCAGCAACAGAAAACCATCGATGAACTGCAAGCCCGGCTCCAGGCCCAGGATGAGGAAATCGCTGGCCAGCGCAAGCAGATCAGCGAATTGCAGACCCGGTTGGCCGAAGTGGCGCCAGCCCCCGTTGCAGCGGCGCAACCGCAGCCGCAGCTCCCCGCATCGGAACCGGCACCGGACGCACTGCCCGCTACAGAGCCGGTTGTCGAGCCAGAGGGCATCAATTGGTCATGGGTGGCGGGGTTGGTGGGCCTGTTGGGGTTGCTGGCGCTGTTGCTATTGGTTCGGCGCCGGCAGCAGCAGGCCGAGTTGGAGCCGATAAGCGGGCGTCCCGGGCCGATGCTGGAGGAGGGCGACGAAACCTTTGCATCAATTCCCGATACGGAGCCGTCCGAGCCCGCGGCATCGTTCAATAATGGGGATGCGCCCTTGGGTGATGTGCTGGAGGGCGTCGGGATTTACCTGACCTACGGTCGTTTCGCCGAAGCCGCGGGGCTGTTGCGTGCCGCGTTGCTGGCGGAGCCGGAACGCACCGACCTGGGTCTCAAGTTGCTGGAGGTACTGGGCAAGCAGGGCGATGTCATCGGTTTCCAGGCCCAGGAACATCATCTACTGGCACAGGGTATCGATGCCGGGATGTTGGCGGAAATCCGTGGTCGTTACCCCAAGGTTGCCGCGATCGCTGCACCGACAGTGGCATCGGCGCAACCTCAGGTACCGGTTCCTGCATCTGCTCCCGAACGTGAGCCGGTGCCCAGTGACGAATTCGAGTTGGACCTGGATGCACTGTCCATGGAAACCAGTTGGGACCTGGCCGATGCCCAGGACAACACTGTCAGAAAAGACGCTGATTCTCCCCTTGCCGCCGATGTGGCCGATGGCTTGTCGCTTTCAGGCTTCGACGAACCGGACTTGCAATGGGAAGCGCCGCTGGAAACCGAGTCATTGGACGATGCCTTTCTCGACGGTTTTGCCGATGAGGAGCAGTCGCTGGAGCTTGAGCCGCTGACCCTTGAACCTGTTTCCCTGGACGCCATGCCCCTCGAACCCCAGGCTCCGGAACACTCGCTCAAGCTGGAGCAGGCGCAGAATTGCATCGATGATGGGGACCTGAAGACCGCCGTCTCCCTGCTTGAAGAACTGCTCGAAGAGGGGGACGAACCTTTGAAGCAGACTGCGCGAGTGCTATTGGCCGGGATTCGCTGAACTTCGGATTGGTGAACCCCAGCGAGCCCGTGTGGGAGCAAGCCTGCTCGCGATTGCGGTGGGGCAGCTTGTTCGATATTGAATGTGCCGACGCTATCGCGAGCAGGCTCGCTCCCACAATGGATCGGCGGCGGATAATCCAATACCGCATCGCTATCAGAACGTCTGCCCCAGGTTCAGATAAACCGCCTGTTCATCATCGTCGTTAAAGCCATAGCTGAAATTCAGGGGCCCCAGCGGTGTATCGAACCCCAGGAAAATACTGGCGGCGTTGATGTAGCCGCTGTCGAATTCGTTGTCGTTGTTCCAGGCCCTGCCGCGTTCCAATGAGCCGCCGATGTACAGCGGCAAGTCCAGCGGCAGGTAGGCCCGCGGTGTGAGCCGGCGGTAATACACGGCGCGCATCAGGCTGATGTTCTGCCCGGAGACCCCGTCTTCGCGAAAGCCCGACAGTTGCCGTGCGCCGCCGAGTACAAAGCTGGATGTCACGACCTCCGCGGTGTCCATTGTCCGGCCGTAGCGCCCGCCCAGGATGAAGGTGTCCGGGCCGCTGCTCAGGGCCTTGTCCAGTTTGAATTCCCACTGGCGGTAACGCTGGTCGGAACCCAGCCCCGGTTCGTATTGGCGCCAGGTCAGGCCGATGTCCTCCCCTTCATGGGGGAAGTACACGTTGTCGAAGGAGTCGAAGGAGTACTTGAGGTCATAGAAGCCTTCATTGAAGTTTTCGCTGGGCTGGTCGTGATCGCCAATGCGCACATCCGCCTTGCCCCAGGCCTGGCCGACACCCAGGCGGATTTCGCCGCTGTTGCCGATCTGTCGGCCGACGTTCAGGCCGAAGCCATAGCGTTCGACGCGATACTGGGCCACCGGATCGTTGTCCAGGATGGATTCCACGTTTCGCGATTCAAACTGCCCATAAGGGGCGATGAAGTAGCGTGAGCCGACATCCAACGGCTGGTAGAACTCGCTGTACAACTCCTGCCTGTCGCCGATCTGCGCCCGGGTCAGCCATTCGGCGCCCAGGCGGTTGATACCGTTGACCCGATAGCTGGCCCCCAGGTTGAACGCGCTGTCGCCGCGCATGTCGTCCGACAGGCTCAGCCCCAGCCGCAGGTAGTCGGTGCCGGTGCGTCGGCCCCGGGCGCTGATGACCAGTGTGTGGTCCGGGCCCTTGCGGACCACGCGGTATTGCACCTGTTCGAAATAATCCAGGCCGTAGAGCGTGCCCATGTCGGTCTGCAGGCGCCCCAGGTCCAGCGGCTCGCCAATCTGCTGGCGAATATAATAGCGGATCACGTCATCGCCGACTTTCGAATCGTTCTCCACACGAATGGCGGTGATGACCGGCGTGCGTTCGCTTGGGGTGCGTGCGGCCATGAGTTCGGCGTCGGGCGCTTCGGAAGGGCGTAGAGGGGCCAGGCGCGCCTCGAGTATCCGGGTGGCGCGGTAGCCGGCGTCGATCATCTCCCGGGCCCGGCCGAAGTCAGTGGAGCCGAAGCTTGCCAGGGCCGGCTGGATCAGGACGTCGTCTTTTTTCAGGGTTGCCAGTTGCTCTTCAGAGTTGCGCCGAGTCATCAAGGTGGTCGACTGGTTCAACACGTCGACCACCGTGACCAGTTGCTTGCGGTTGCGCAGGGGCGTACCGATATCGACCACGATGGCCACGTCCACGCCCATTTCCCGGGCCACATCCAGCGGGATGTTGTCGGTCATGCCGCCGTCCACCAGCAGCCGGCCGTCCAGTTCCACCGGGGCGAACACCGCCGGGATGGACATGCTGGCGCGGATGACCTTGGGCAGGTGGCCTTTGCGGAACACCACTTTTTCGCCGCTGGCGATGTCGGTGGCAACTGCACGGAAAGGGATCGGCAGTTTGTCGAAGTCCCGGGTGTCGCTGGCGTGGGCCAGCAGGCTTTCGAGCAGCAAGGCCAGGTTCTGGCCCTGGATGACCCCCAAGGGCAGGCCAAGGCTGCCGTCGTCGCGAAAGCTCAGTTTCTGTTTGACCAGGAAGTCGCGGTCATCCTGTTTGCGCCGGAAGGGCACGTCCTTGCGCGGTGGGGCGTCGGACAACGCCTGTTGCCAGTCGATGCCCAGGGCGAGTTTTTCCAGTTCGTCGATCTTGTAGCCCGAGGCGTACAGCCCGCCGATCACCGCGCCCATGCTGGTGCCGGCGATGGCATCGATCTTGATGCCTTGCTCTTCCAGGGCCTTGAGCACACCGATGTGGGCCAGCCCCCGTGCCGCGCCGCCGGATAGCACCAGGCCGATTTTCGGGCGTGGCGTTTCGACGGCCTGGACGAAAAAGGGCAACAGCAGCAGAAGCAGGAGGGGCAGCAGGCGGCGCATCGTCAATCTCGGGGGCGGGCGATCAAAGGCAGGTATTATAACGACGCCTTCGAACCCAGGAGTTCACCCGCAATGACCGAACACAAACCGGAAGTCGTCATCACGTATTGCACCCAGTGCCAATGGCTGTTGCGCGCCGCCTGGCTGGCCCAGGAACTGCTCAGCACCTTCGCCGATGACTTGGGCAAAGTGTCCCTGGTGCCGGGTACTGGTGGTGTGTTCCACATCAGTTGCGACGGCACGCAGATCTGGGAGCGCAAGGCCGATGGCGGTTTTCCCGAAGCCAAGGTCCTCAAGCAGCGGGTCCGCGACCAAATCGACCCGGCGCGGGACCTGGGCCACAACGATCGGGTTCAGTGAGACGCGGCTTGAGCGCCAACCCCCGGTTTCTTCGAACCGCCCAGTTGGCTTGAGATCACGATGGCCGCGATGATCACCACGCCGCCCAGCAGCATGCGCAGTGTCGGGTTTTCATCGAACAGCCACCAGGCCATGGCGATGCCGTAGACCGGCTCCATGGCGAAGACTACCGCCGCTGTGCGGGCCTTGATCACCGCCAGGCTGGCGACGAACAGGCTGTGGGCCAGGCCAGTGCAGAACACGCCGAGCAAGCCGATCCACAACCAGTCGATGGGGCGCACGTCGCTCAATTGTGGCGCGGCCATTGGCAACAGGCACAACCCGACCACCACGTTCTGGCACAGCGCGGCCTGTACGGGCGGTACGTGCGCCGAGCCGGCGCGGTTGGTCAATGACAACAGGGAAAACAGCAACCCCGAGGCCACGGCCCACAGCAAACCGGTGGTGGCGCCGCTGGCCAGGTCGAAGTTCGGCGTGACCAACACCAGGCCAATGCTCACCAGCACCACCAGCCAGATTTCATTGGCGCGAATCCGCTCGCGGAAAATCAGCCCCTCGAGCAATACCGTGAAGGCCGGGAAACTGGCGAACCCCAACGTGGCGATCGCCACGCCGGCAACCTTCACGGCAATGAAGAAACTCACCCAGTGCCCGGCCAGCAACAGCCCCCCGAGCAGCAACCGCCGGCCATCCTGTGCCCGCAGTTTTTGCCAGCGGCTGCTGCTGGCAAACCGGGCAAACATCGCCAGGGCGAGCACAGCGAAGACGGCGCGACCGAACACGATGACCGCTGGTGAAGCCGCGGCGAGTTTGCCGAATACACCGGTCAGGCCAAACATGAGTGCGCCAATATGCAGGGCGCCGAGGGCAGTACGGGGCGTCATTTCAATCCTTGTCCAACGGTTGAGCGTCAGGGTATTGAACCTGTTGCCGAGCGCTTCTGTCTGTCGCGATCCTAGCGATTTTTAGCGCGAATCTAGCGCTGACGCCGCAGCTTGCCCGGCGAGACGCCGAATTCGCGCAGTACCGCTGCGGCGAAGGCACTCTGGGAGCTGTAGCCGACCCGTTGGCCGATCTCGCCGATGGGCAATTGCGAATCACGCAACAACGCCACGGCCTTGTGCAAGCGGCGGCTGCGGATGTAATCCATCGGGGTTTGCCCGCACTCGGCGACGAAGCGCGCATGCAGGCGGGCGCTGGAGAGACCGGCGACCTGCGCCAGGTCCGCCACTTGCAGCGGATAGGCCGCGTACCGGTCGATATGGGCGTTGAGTGCGGCATAAGGCAGGCGCCGGCCACCGAGGGTTTCCTGGCGAGCACCATTGAGACTCGCCAGCAGCAGCACCGCGCCTTGCTGGGCGATCACCGGGTCGTCCACCGGGCTGCCGGCCAACCAGGTGACCAACTGGCTTTGCCCCGCATCCAGGGGCAGGCGCGCGGTGTCGTCGAGCAAGCGGCGGCTGGCGTCGGCGTGATCCCCCAGGCATTGCCCGACCCAATCATCACTGGGCACATCCAGCACCAGGCAACGACTGCCATGGGGGCTGCCACAGGCGTGATGCGCACCGGCCGGTATCACCACGAAGCTTTGTTGCACCACCTGGCTGCCCTGGCCTTCGACCTCGAAATCCAGCGCGCCAGACAACCCGAACACCAGTTGCGCGTGGTCATGGCTGTGGACGATCAAGTCGTGGCTGTAGTGGCGTAGCGTGAGGATCGGTCTCATCGCGGTCTCCCGTGTCAGGCCGCCAGCATACACCTAGGGCGCAACGCCCGGCGCTGTCATGCAATGGACTTGTGTTTGTCATGGGCCATTAACCGCTGGCGTGCACAGTGGCAAAAACGATCAGAGGGTTGCCCAATGACCAGCGCCGAGCTCGCCAGACCCAGCCGCAAACAGCGTGTTCGCACCCTGTGGATTTCCGATGTGCACCTGGGCACCCGGGATTGCCAGGCCGAGCACTTGTCGCAGTTCCTCAAGGGTTACCACGCCGACAAGATCTACCTGGTAGGAGACATCATCGATGGCTGGAAACTGCGCGGTGGCATGTATTGGCCCCAGGCCCACACCAACGTCATTCGCCGCTTGCTGACCATGAGCAAGCGCGGCACCGAAGTGATCTACGTCACCGGCAATCATGACGAGTTCCTGCGGCGCTATTCAAAGCTGATCCTGGGCAATATCCAGTTGGTGGACGAAGCGGTGCACGTCACCGCCGATGGTCGGCACCTGTTGGTGATCCATGGCGATCAGTTCGATGTCATCACCCGCTACCACCGTTGGCTGGCGTTCCTCGGCGATTCGGCCTACGAGTTCACCCTCACGCTGAACCGCTGGCTCAACCATTGGCGGGCCCGTTACGGCTACGGTTACTGGTCGTTGTCGGCGTACCTCAAGCATAAGGTCAAGACCGCCGTCAGCTTCATCAGCGATTTCGAAGAAGCTATCGCCCATGAATGCGTGAAGCGCGAACTGCACGGTGTGGTCTGTGGGCATATCCACCATGCCGAGATGCGCAAGGTGGGGGAGGTGGAGTATCTCAATTGCGGTGATTGGGTCGAGTCGTGCACGGCGTTGATCGAGCATTGGGATGGGTCGATCGAGTTGTATCGGTTGGCGGACGCCCAGGCGCGGGAGGCGCAGTTGAAGGCACTGAAAGTCGCCGAACCTGCGTGAGCCTTACACCATTGTGGCGAGGGGATAAATCCCCTCACCACAGGGATTTTCTGTGTCTGTCAGAGCATGGGCTGTTCAGCCATCGCCGCCTTGTAGATCGATTGCTTCGGCGTGGCAAACACCCTTTCCAGCATCGGCTCGAAGAAACTCAACGGCAGTGTGTCGTACTCCGGATCGAACGCCGCCGCGTCATATTTCGCACAAAAGTCGATCGTCGCCTGGTACTGCGGATGTTCGCAAAACTGCTCGCGCAGGTGACGGTCCATGCCCAGGTGATGGAAGAAGTAATAGCCCTGGAAAATCCCGTGTTTCTCCACCATCCATAGGTTCTCGGCGCTGACGAATGGCTTGAGGATCGCCGCCGCGATATCCGGGTGGTTGTATGAGCCCAGGGTGTCACCGATGTCGTGAAGCAGGGCGCAGACCACGTATTCCTCGTCGCGCCCGTCGCGGTAGGCACGGGTGGCGGTTTGCAGGGAATGGGTCAGGCGATCCACCGGGAACCCGCCGAAGTCGCCGTCCAGCAATTTCAAGTGGGCCAGGATCCGGCCCGGCAACTGTCGCGCGTAGGCGCTGAAATCGGCTGCGATGATCGCCCAGTCTTCCTGGGTGCCGTCCTGCATGTGGGTAAAGCGTGCATGCGTATTCATCGAGGGTCCTTTGGCTCATGGGCATTCAACGCTTAGAACGCCACCTTGCCCAGCAGCATGTCGCGGTACATGACGAAATCGCCAAGCAGGCTGTAGAACGGATGCTGGAACGTGGCAGGCCGGTTCTTTTCGAAGAAAAAATGCCCGACCCAGGCAAAGCCGTAGCCAGCGACTGGCAGGGCGATCAACCACCACCAGGTGCCCGCGACGAGCGCCACGGCGAGAATCACAAAGAGCAGGGAAGTACCGACGAAGTGCAGGCGTCGGCAGGTGCTGTTGCTGTGTTCGCTGAGGTAATACGGGTAGAACTCAGTGAACGTATTGAATCGTCTGGCGTTTTCCACGACTGCGAGCTCTGTGGTCATTGTTGTTTATTGAAGTCTAGAGCGATCATGGACAGCGGCTAGTGACAATGGGCGCCACTCTAGTGTCCTGTGTTACAAATACCCCTTGTTTTTGTAATGAAAGACACTGCTATCCTTCGCCAATCCAGCCGTACCCTGCGGCTCGTCATGCAAGTAAAAACGTCATGAGCGAACGAACGACTTCTTCAAGCTGGGCGATGGGGATCGTCAAGGCATTGGAAATGGACGGCGTCGATTGCCGGGCGCTGTTCAAGCAGTTGGGGCTGGACTTCGAGGCCCTGGACGATCCGGATGCCCGTTTCCCCCAGGACTCGATGACGCGGCTCTGGCAACGGGCGGTCGAGTTGTCGGGTAACCCGGCCATTGGCTTGAACATGGGCAAAGTGGTGCGTCCGGCCTCGTTCCATGTGGTTGGCTATGCCTTGATGTCCAGTCGCACCCTGGCAGAGGGCTTCCAGCGGCTGGTGCGTTACCAGCGGATCATTGCCGAAAGCGCCGACTTGAGTTTTCGTCGCTTGGAAGAAGGCTACGGGCTGATCCTGACGGTGCATGGCGACCATCTGCCCCCCACTCGCCAAAGTGCCGAAGCCTCCCTGGCCTGTGCGCTGGCCCTGTGCAGTTGGTTGACCGGGCGCACCCTGCACCCGGTGAAGGTGCTGTTTCAGGGGGCCGAGCCGTTGGACCTGGGGCCTTATCACCGAGCCTTCCCCGCGCCGCTGGTGTTCGGCGCGCCTTATGATGCGCTGATTTTTGAACCGACCGACATGGAGGCGCCACTGCCGACGGCCAACGAAGCCATGGCGCAGCTTCACGACCGGTTTGCCGGTGAGTACCTCGCGCGCTTTTCGGAAAGCCGCGTGACCCACAAGGCGCGACAGGTGTTGTGCCGGTTGTTGCCCCAGGGTGAGCCCAAGCGTGACGTGGTGGCGCAGACGCTGCACCTGTCGCAGCGCACCTTGCAGCGGCGCCTGCAAGAGGAGGGCACGAGTTTCCAGAACCTGCTCGAAGACACCCGGCGCGAACTGGCCGAGCAGTACCTGGCGCAGCCGGGCATGACGTTGCTGGAAATCGCCTACCTGCTGGGGTTTGCCGACCCGAGCAATTTTTTCCGGGCCTTTCGCCGTTGGTTCGACACCACGCCTGGTGAATACCGGGCACGCCTGGCGAGCCAGCCTGCACCGGTCAGTGACGCCAGAACGCCGGGATACACAGCACGAACACTGTGATGATCTCCAGACGGCCCAGCAACATGCCCCCCGACAGAATCCACTTGGCTGCGTCCGGCAGCGGTGCGAAATTGCCCGCCGGCCCGATGGTTTCCCCCAGCCCCGGGCCGACGCCCGACACGGTACTGGCCGCGCCGGTCAGCGCCGTCATCCATTCCACGCCCAGCAGCGACAGCAGCAGGGCGATCACGCAGATGGTGATGGCGAAGAAGAACGAGAACGTGAGGATCGAGCGGACGATTTCTTCGTCGAGGCGATGACCGTTGTATTTCTGCTTGATCACTGCACGAGGGTGGATCAGTTGATTAAGGTTGGCCCGCAGCAGGATGTAGGCGACCTGGAAGCGGAAGATCTTGATCCCGCCGGCCGTCGAGCCTGAACAACCGCCGACGAATCCCAGATAAAAGAACAGCATCAGCGAAAAGTTTCCCCACAGGCTGTAGTCGCCCAGGGCGAAGCCGGTGGTGGTGATGATGGACGTCACGTTCAGCGCCACGTGCCGCAGGGCATCCAGCCAATGCAGGTCGGTGGTTGCCCAATACCAGGTGCCGAGCACCAGCCAGGTCACCAGCAGCACGCCGATAAGCCCCTGGACCTGCTGGTCCTTGATCAGCGCCCGGCGATTGCCCCGCAGCGTCGAGACGTACAGGGCAAACGGCAGGCTGCCAAGAATCATGATGACGATGGCGACCCAATGCACGGCTGGCTGGGTCCATTTGGCCAGGGACAGGTCCGAAGTGGAGAAACCGCCGGTGGAGATCGCCGACATCGAATGGTTGATGGCGTCGAACAGGCTCATCCCGGCCCACCAGAGCGCCAGGGTGCCGAGAATGGTGATGCCCACGTAGGACGCCACGATCAGCCGTGCCACCATGTGGGAACGGGGCATGACTTTTTCCGAACGATCCGACGATTCGGTCTGGAACAGCCGCATGCCACCGATACGCAGCAGGGGCAGGATCGCCACCGCCATGCCGATGAAGCCGATACCGCCGAGCCAGTGCAGCAGCGAGCGCCACATCAGGATGCCCGGGGACATGTTGTCCAGGCCACTGAGGACTGTGGCGCCGGTGGCGGTAATGCCGGACATGCTTTCGAAAAACGAGTCGGTATAGCTGATGTGTTGGGTCAGCAGGAACGGCAGCGCGGCGAAGATACACACCACCAGCCAACTGCTGACGGTCAGCAGGTACATGTCGCGCGGGCGCAGGTGGATGTGTTCCGGGCGCCCGGGAAGCACCAGGGCCAGGCCGGCGACGAAGGTGATCATGCTCGACCACAGGAACGACGGCAGCTCGTGGGTGCGCTCGAAGACCACCAGGGTGGCCATGGGCACGACCATGAAGATCGCCAGGGTGATCAGGAAGATGCCGATGATGAAACCAATGATCCGCAGGGTCGGCAACGCCATGAAGTCCGCTCAGGCTGAAAGGGAAGGGCGCCATTCTACCTGTGGCAAGCGTCATGTAAACCGGCACCCGGCGGCGCTTGCGGGGCGTGGGCGCGTGGCAACGGAATTTGAACTAACGAACTCGTCAAACAGCCACTAGAATAGCCGGACATTCTTTCAGGAGGTGGCCGATGCAGGCTCTCGACGCTTTGCTCAACCGTGTTTCCGTCCCGCGCCTGGTAGACCCGGCCCCCACGTCCGAACAGCGCGAACTCATGTTCGCCGCGGCCATGCGGGCACCGGATCATGGCCAGTTGCGCCCATGGCGTTTTCTGACGGTCGAAGGGCAGGCGCGGCATCGCATGGGCGAGCTGCTGGCCGAAGCGGCGCGGTTCAGTGACCCGCTGGTACCGGACGCGATCGTGGAAAAGGCCCTCAATGGCCCATTGCGCGCGCCTCTGGTCGTGGTGGTGATTGCCCGTCTGCAGGACCATTTCAAGATCCCTAAATCCGAGCAATTGCTGGCGGCCGGCTGTGCGGCCCATGGCATCCTGCTGGCGGCTTATGCCCAAGGGATTGGTGGCGTGTGGCGTACCGGTGAGCTGGCGTACTCGCCGCATGTGGCCAGGGGGCTTGGCCTTGAAGACGGGGAAGAGGTCATTGGCTTCCTCTACCTCGGCACGCCGCAGAAAGAAGCGCGTACGGCGCCGCAGGAAGATGTCGGGCAGTTTGTCCGCGAGTGGACGGGCGCGTAACCTCGCAAGGGCAGCGGATTGCTTGAGGCTGGATTGATCCACTGTGGCGAGGGAGCTTGCTCCCGCTGGGCGGCGAAGCCGCCCCCAGTGGAACAACGCAGTCTTCCAAGCACACCGCGCCAGGCCTGTTTACGACTGCTGCGCAGCCGAGCGGGAGCAAGCTCCCTCGCCATAAAATCAACAGCCGACGGTGGCGTTATTTACACGCGTCCGCAATCGCCTCGGCCAGCAGGTCCAGGCGCGTGGCGTCGATGCCGGCGACGTTGGCCCGGCCGGTGCCAACCATATAGACGCTGTGGCGTTCGCGCAGGTGCTTGACCTGTTCCGGCGTCAGGCCGGTGTAGGAGAACATCCCGCGTTGCACGCCGATATGGGCGAAGCGCTCGCGCAGGCCATGGGGTTCGAGGGCCTCCAGCAAGCCGCTGCGCAATTGCGCGATGCGCAGGCGCATGGCCTGGACTTCATCGGCCCACAGGCTTTTGAGTTCCGGATTGCCGAGGATGGTCGCCACCACAGCCGCTCCATGGTCCGGCGGCGTCGACCACAGGTTACGGGCGATGTTGGCCAGTTGGCTGCGCACGTCCAGCAGTTTTTCACCGTCCCGGGCGCAGACGATCAACGCACCGGTGCGGTCGCGGTACAGGCCGAAATTCTTCGAACAGGAACTGGTGACCAGCACTTCCGGCAACGCATCGGCAAACAGCCGAACTGCCCAGGCGTCCTGCTCCAGCCCATCGCCGAAGCCCTGGTAAGCGAAATCGATCAGCGGCAGCAGGTCGCGGCTGCGTACCACTTCCAACACCTGGCGCCATTGCTCATGGGACAGGTCAAAGCCGGTGGGGTTGTGGCAGCAGGCATGCAGCAGCACCACATCGCCTTTGGGCGCCTGGTTCAGGGTCGCCAGCATCGCCTCGAAATCCAAGCGGTTGTCGGCGCCCACATAAGGGTAATGACTGGCCTTGACGCCAGCCGCGGCGAAGATGGTTTCGTGGATCGGCCAGGTCGGATTGCTCAGCCAGACGCCACGGCCAGGCAGGCATTGGGCGATGAAGTCGGCACTCAGGCGCAGGGCACCAGTGCCGCCCGGTGTCTGGGTGACGCCAGCGCGCTTTGCGCTGATCAGCGGCGAGTCGGTGCCCAGCACCAGTTCATTGATCAACTGGCCGAACGCGGGGTCGCCATGGCCGCCGATGTAGGTCTTGGTGGTCTGGCGATCCACCAGCCATTGTTCGGCCTGCTTCACGGATTGAAGAATCGGCGTCAGGCCCTGGGCGTCCTTGTAGACACCCACGCCCAGGTCGAACTTGCTCGGATTGCTGTCCGCGCCGTAGGCCTCCATCAGGCCGAGGATCGGGTCGCCGGGTACCCGGCCGATGGCATCGAAATGCATTACTTGCGGCCCTCGGCGGTCTTGGCCACGTCATCGGTGCGGGCGGCCATGATGAAGTCGTTGCGGTGCAGACCCTTGATGGAGTGGCTCCACCAGGTCACGGTGACTTTGCCCCATTCGGTGAGCAGGCCTGGGTGGTGGCCTTCGGCCTCCGAGATTTCACCGACGGCGTTGGTGAAGGCCAGGGCGTGCTTGAAGTTTTTGAACAGGAAAACTTTTTCCAGCTGCATCACGCCGTCGCGCACTTCGATGTTCCAGTCGGGGATCTGCTTGATCAGCGCCGGCAGTTCTTCGTCGCTGACTTGCGGGGCATCGGCGCGGCAGGCTTCGCAATGGGCTTGGTTCAGAGTGTTCATGGTGTGTTCCTGGATCGAATATTTGAAAAACGTCGATGCACCCACGCTAAAGCAAAGCCGCGTTGTGCAACAGACTCAATTGAGATTAAAAGACGCGGTTCACGCTGCCTTGGGTGGGAATTTCGGGGCGTGCAAGCCCAGTTCCCGACCGCGCTTGACCATGCCCATGATGTCTTCGTGGGCCAGGTCGAACAGGCGCTTGAGCTCGGGCAGCACGAAATACACCGGCTGCAGGATGTCGATGCGGTATGGCGTGCGCATCGCTTCCAACGGATCAAAAGGCTGGTGTTCAGGCTCGTCCGACAGGCAGTAAACGGTTTCCTTGGGCGAAGACAGGATGCCGCCACCGTAGATACGCCGGCCCTGCGGGGTCTCCACCAGGCCGAACTCGATGGTCATCCAATACAGGCGCGCCAGATAGACGCGTTCTTCCTTGGAGGCCTGTAGGCCGAGTTTGCCGTAGGTGTGGGTGAATTCGGCAAACCAGGGGTTGGTCAACAGCGGACAGTGGCCAAAAATCTCGTGGAAAATGTCAGGTTCTTGCAGGTAGTCCAGTTCTTCGCGGGTACGAATAAAGGTCGCTACCGGAAACTGCTTGCTGGCGAGCAGTTCGAAGAAGGTCTGGAAGGGGATCAAGGCCGGCACCCGGGCGACTTGCCAACCCGTGGTTTCGCCCAGCACCTTGTTGATTTCGCCCAGTTGCGGGATACGGTCGTGGGGCAGGCCAAGCTTGTCGATGCCGTCCAGGTATTCCTGGCACGCGCGGCCTTCGATGACTTTCAGCTGGCGGGTGATCAGCGTGTTCCACACCGCATGTTCTTCGGCGGGGTAGTGGATAAAACCTTGCGCATCGGGCTCGCGGGCCACGTACTGCGTCTGCTTCATGCTGCTCTCCTGCTGATTTCCCTCAGGGGGGAAGGCTGTTTGTTTTTATGTCCAGCGATGCATTAGAGATAACTCGAAGCAGGGATGTGTGCAGCAGGCAGACGAAGGGATGGATTGCGATAAAGGCATAAATTCGTAAAGTTTTCGTTACGTATTGGGCGGTGTGCCAGTGTTGTCGAGATTTTCAGCTGGGAAATGGCCTACAGCTGTCACATAATCTTGACGTTTATTTGCGCTGCCATGCAGAAAACCTTGTGGCGAGGAAGCTTGCTTGCGCTGGCTGCGCAGCAACCTCCTCCCCATGCTTGCATACACATCGATATCGGGCCTTTTCATGCGCATCAAAGTCCATTGCCAAAACCGCATCGGCATCCTGCGAGACATCCTCAACCTGCTGGTGGAGTACGGCATCAACGTTGCCCGGGGCGAGGTCGGGGGTGAGCATGGCAACGCGATCTACCTGCATTGCCCGAACCTGATCAACATTCAGTTCCAGGCGCTACGTCCGAAATTCGAAGGCATCGCCGGGGTATTTGGCGTCAAGCGCGTAGGATTAATGCCTAGCGAGCGTCGGCACATGGAGCTCAATGCCCTGCTCGGTGCCTTGGAGTTTCCGGTGCTGTCCATCGACATGGGCGGCTCCATCGTCGCGGCCAACCGGGCGGCGGCGCAGTTGCTCGGGGTGCGGGTGGACGAGGTGCCCGGGATTCCACTGTCCCGCTACGCCGAGGATTTCGATTTGCCTGAACTGGTGCGCGCCAACCAGTCGCGGATCAACGGGCTGCGGGTCAAGGTCAAGGGCGATGTGTTCCTGGCCGACATCGCCCCGTTGCAATCGGAGCACGACGACAGCGAGGCCATGGCCGGCGCGGTACTGACGTTGCACCGGGCCGACCGGGTCGGCGAGCGAATCTATAACGTGCGCAAACAGGAGCTTCGCGGCTTCGACAGTATTTTCCAGAGTTCCAAGGTGATGGCGGCGGTAGTGCGTGAGGCCCGGCGTATGGCACCGCTGGACGCGCCGCTGTTGATAGAAGGCGAAACCGGCACCGGTAAGGAATTGCTGGCACGCGCCTGTCACCTGGCCAGTCCGCGCGGGCAATCGCCATTGATGGCGCTCAACTGTGCCGGGTTGCCGGAGTCCATGGCCGAGACCGAACTGTTCGGCTACGGCCCCGGTGCTTTCGAAGGTGCCCGGGCCGAAGGCAAGCTTGGCCTGCTGGAACTGACTGCCGGGGGAACGTTGTTCCTCGATGGCGTCGGGGAGATGAGCTCGCGCCTGCAAGTGAAACTGCTGCGCTTTCTGCAGGACGGTTGCTTCCGTCGCGTAGGCAGCGATGAAGAGGTGTACCTGGACGTCCGGGTGATCTGCGCTACCCAGGTGGACTTGTCCGAACTCTGTGCCCGGGGAGAATTCCGTCAGGACTTGTACCACCGCTTGAACGTCCTTTCCTTGCACATCCCGCCGCTGCGCGAATGCCTCGATGGCCTGGCGCCGCTGGTGGAGCACTTCCTCGACCAGGCCAGCCGCCAGATCGGCTGTGCGCTGCCCAGGCTGGCGCCGGCGGCGATGGAGCGTCTGAGTCACTACCACTGGCCGGGCAA
Organism: Pseudomonas sp. St290; assembly: GCF_018325805.1. Taxonomy (NCBI): domain Bacteria; kingdom Pseudomonadati; phylum Pseudomonadota; class Gammaproteobacteria; order Pseudomonadales; family Pseudomonadaceae; genus Pseudomonas; species Pseudomonas sp. St290. The sequence goes on from NZ_AP014703.1 coordinate 1,776,539, forward strand.
CGTCCGGCAGTTGGAAAACGTGTTGTTCCAGGCCGTTTCCCTGTGCGACGGCGGGACGGTGAAGGCCGAGCATATTCGCCTGCCGGACTATGGTGTGCGCCAACCCCTTGGCGATTTTTCCCTCGAGGGCGGATTGGACGAGATCGTTGGGCGTTTTGAGAAAGCGGTGCTGGAACGTCTTTACTCCGAACATCCCAGCAGTCGGCAATTGGGCAAGCGGCTGGGGGTTTCCCACACCACCATCGCCAATAAGTTGCGGGAGTACGAGGTGGGCAAGGCTGCGCCTTAGCGGGCATTGTTTTCGCTGGTATGGGATTTGCTACATCGAGAACTGTCCACGCTTATTCATATTTGGTGGCGATTTTTTGACAAGGGCAGAGCCCCGATTCCCGCTGCGTATGTGAGGTTCAGGATGCAAAAGAAGATAGCTGTGGTGCAGTCGAATTACATTCCCTGGAAGGGCTATTTCGATCTGATCCGCAGCGTCGACGCGTTCATCCTGTACGACGATGTCCAGTACACCCGGAGTGACTGGCGCAACCGCAACAAGATCAAGACTGCCCAGGGTGAGCATTGGCTGAGTATTGCGGTCAGGAAGAAGGGCCGTCTCGGACAGTTGATCAACGAAGTCCAGGTCAGCAGCCCGGATTGGGCCGCGGCGCACTGGAAGACCATTGAGCAGAGCTACCGGCGCGCACCGTGCTTTACCCAGATGGAGGCGCCGATTCGCGCGCTCTACGAGCAGGCTGCCGACCTCACCCATCTGTCCCGCATCAACCACCTGTTCATCGCCGGTTTGTGCCCCCTGCTGGGCATCCATACGCCGCTTCACCGTTCCGAGGATCTGGGGGGCGTAGAGGGCAAGAATGAACGCCTGATCCATCTATGCCAGGCCCTCGGGGCCAACGAATACCTCTCTGGGCCGGCGGCCAGTCACTACCTCGACGAAGCGGCGTTCGCCGCCGAAGGGATTGCCGTGTCGTACATGAGCTATGCCGGCTATCCCGAGTATCCGCAGGTGTACGGCGACTTCCAGCACGCGGTCAGCGTCATCGACCTGTTGTTCAATACCGGCGCGGATGCATCGGCTTTTCTGAATAAAAGGGCTGCCTGAGCGGGCCTTGCCACTGACAACCCTTTTGACTTGATTCTGGAGACTGCACCCGATGTCGAACCTTTCGCAGATGGACGCTTACTCGTTCGAACAGGCGTTGGCGCGTCTGCGGCTGATGTATGCCAAACCCGAGCATCCTTACTACTTCCTGGCGCCTGCTTACCGTGAATCGTCGTCGGGCGTCGTCTCGCTGCACTACCTCTGCCATATGCTCAATCTCAGTGGGCGTGAGGCCTACATCTGCGGCACCGAGGTAGTCAATCCAAACCTCAAGACCCCGGTGATCAATTCGGCAATCAAACAGCGCCATATCGCCGCGGGCAAGGTGCCAATCGCGGTTTATCCCGAGGTGTTCCCCGGCAATCCGCTCAACTGTTCGGTCGTGGCGCGTTTCCTACTGAATTTCGAGGGGTTTCTCACGGGAAAAGGCATGGACGCCGCGCCCACCGACTTGTTTTTCTATTACGCAGCCCGACTCGCCGAGCACCGTGGCGACCATGACGGTGATTTGCTGTGCCTGCCGGCGATCGATATCGAAATGTTCTCGACGGTGGGCGCTGGCGCCGTGCGCAAGGGCAGCTATCTCTACCAGAACCGCCACCCGTTGGATCAGATCGACTACTCGCAACTGCCGGCGGATATCCGTCTGCTGAGCATGGCCAATCCCCTGGCCCTGCCTGAGCTGGCCGAGCTGCTGCGCAATGCCGAGGTGATGTACAGCTACGAGTGGTCAATGACCTGCGTCATGGCCGTGCTGTGTGGCTGTCCGGTGATCTTCATTCCGGGGCATGGCGTCGACCAGCCACTGCTCGACACCAGTTTCTTCGGCAGTGTCGGTTTTGCCATGCTCGATCAGCCGGACCCGTTGGGACATGCGCGGGCAAGTCTCGGTGACGCGCTGCAACGTTACGTTGAACGCACCGCGTCTTTCTGGCAGCAACTGGACGTATTCATTGCCAAAACCCAGGCGACTGCCGCTCGTGAGGCGGTCGGCAACCGTCTGGGGGCGCTCGACTGGTTGCGCCAACGCTACCCTACGGCGCAGCAGTTGCGTCTGGTCAATGAACGGTTGGCGAACCCGGCGGCACCTGCCTTCACGGTCCTGGTTCGCGATGACGGCAATCAATTGGCCCTGGCTCACACCCTGGACAGCCTGGATCGACAGTTGTACCAACGCATCCATGTGTGCGTGATGGGTGATGCTGACCCGGGACGTGCCAACGTTCAATGGTTGGCGTGTGATCCGAAGCTACCTGCGGCCGCGATCAATGGTTTGCTCGAGAGCGTCCAGAGCGACTGGTTCATGTTGGTCGAGGCGGGGGAGGAGTTTGTCGCGGCGGGGTTGCTGGTGACGGCTCAGAATCTGCTTGAAGCGCCTGACAGTTGCCTGGCGGTATACGCCGACGAGGCGCTGCGCATGGGAGGGGTGGTCAACCTCTCGTTGCGGCCCGATCTGAATCTGGATCTGCTCTTGGCGTTCCCGGCCAGTCTTTCCCGGCACTGGATGTACCGCCGTGAGTCGCTGGTGCGCTTGAGCGGTTTTGACAATGCTTGCGGTGACGCCTTTGAATTGGCCTACCAACTGCGCCTGATCAGCGAGCACGGGGTGGCGAGTATCGGACATGTCAGCGAACCCCTGCTGATCGCCAACGACGTGCGGCAGTCACAATGCGCTGATGAGCGGGCGGTCATTGATGCGCACCTGCAAGAGCGTGGCTACGCTCAGGCGCAAGCGATTGCACTGGAAAAGGAGCCGGGCCGCTATCGCATCGACTATGGCCACGAGCGGCAGGCCTCGGTCAGTATTCTGATTTACCTGGATGGACAATTGGGACAGTTCCAGCGTTGCCTGGAAAGCCTGTTGATACAGACCAATGCTGTGGACTTCGAAGTCTTGCTGATTGAGCCGGGCGGCGACGACCCCGCGTTGCTGGAGTGGCTGGGGCTGGTCGAGGAGATGGGGGAAGGCCGCTTCCAGGTGTTGCGATTCATGCCGGGGCAGTCTCGTGCGGCCATGTGCAATGCGGCGGCGCAGGAGGCACGTGGCGAGTATCTACTCTGGCTCGATGCGCAAAGCACTGTGCTTGAGCCAGGGTGGCTGCAAGCTTTGCTCAATCATGCCCAGCGCCCGGAAGTCGGCGCCGTGGGAGGCAAGCTGCAGGATAGCCAGGGGCGCATACGCCAGGCGGGCCTGGTGTTGGGGCAGGGGGGGATTGTCGGTCGGGCTTTTGAAGGCTTGTCGTCCCTGGCGGAGGGTTACATGGGACGGCTTGAGCTTGAGCAGAACTGCTCCGCCGTGGGCGGTGAATGCCTGATGCTGCGGCGAGCGCTTTTCCTTGAGGCCGATGGCTTCGACACCGATCCGTTGCTGGCGCCCTGGGCACACGTTGACCTGTGTCTGAAGCTGCAGCAGGCGGGTTACCTGAACGTCTGGACGCCTTACGCACGTCTGTTAATCGACGCTGTGCCAGATACCCGTGCAAGTAGCGAGCAAGAGGACGCCATGCTCGCGCGCTGGTTGCCGCAGTTGGCCCGCGACCCTGCCTACAATGCCAACTTTTCGCTGCGCGCCGGCGAGGGTTTTGCCCGGGAAAACACCGACCTGTGCTGGTATCCGCTACAAGGCAGCGTGCCAAGGGTGCTGGTCTGCGTCACTGAACAGCAGGTGGGGGCATACTCGCGACTGGTTCAGCCGTTCAGCACATTGCTTGAAACGGGGCAGATCGAAGGCGCGGCTGTTTCGAGTTTGCTGTCGCCGGTGGAGATCGAACGCCTGGCGCCGACCACCGTGGTGTTGCAGCGCCCTCTGGATGACGCCGGGCTATTGGCCCTGAGCCGCTTGAGAGCGTTTTCCAAGGCGTTCACGGTCTACGATCTGGACGGTTATCTGCCGCAGATGGAATTGAAAGGCGATTACTCCACCGATGAGCTGCTGGAGCGCCTGCGGTTCGGGATGTTGCATGCTGATCGGGTGTTGGTCCCCACGCCGGCGCTGGCCGAGCTGTTGCAGGGCCAGCATGACGACATCCGCGTGCTGGAAACCCTGCTGCCGGCCGCCTGGGGGCGTGTACAAAGCAAGCGCCGCACGGGGGCCAAGCCGCGCCTGGGCTGGCTGGGCGGCAAGGATACCCAACTGCTGGCCGACGTGCTGCCCGCGTTCGCTGGCGAAGTTGACTGGGTGGTGCTCGGCGAGTGCCCCGCGTCACTGCAGCCTTTTCTGAAGGAACTGCACCCAGCTGTCGCGCAGCAGCAGTTGGCTGGGGCCATGGCAGCCTTGAATCTGGATCTTGCGCTGGTACCCATGGCTGAAACCCTGGGCAATGCCTGCTCGGGTGACCTGCGTGTCCTGCAGCATGCCGCGTGCGGCCATCCGGTCATTTGCAGCCGGGTGCCGGGTTTTGTCGGCGGCGAGGTATTGCCGTTGTCCCGGGTCAGTAATGAGGCGCAAGACTGGATTCGGGCGATTCGCTTGCATCTGGAAGACCGTGAGGCCTCCGCGACGCTGGGGGATGCCTTGCAGTCGACGGTGCGGGCGCAGTGGCTGCTCGAAGGCGAGCGCCTGGACGCCTGGCGACGGGCCTGGTTGGCCGATTGATGTGTACTAATGACTACCTTGGCCGCCCAGCGGAGTGCATGTGACATGAGCAACGATCTCGATACCTTCATCGCGGCCTACAGCGACAGCTTTGGCTACTCGTATGACAACAACATCATTCTCAATTGGTATCCCCAACGCATCATGGCGCTGTGTACCCAGGGGGAAAGCCTGCTGGAACTCGGTGTTGGCCATGGTTTCAGCACCCACCGCTTCTCGCAGTTCTTCAGTGAACACACAGTCATCGATGGCTCCGCATCGGTGATCGCCCAGTTCAAGGCCCAGTACCCGGACAATACGGCTGCGGTCGTCGAAAGTTATTTCGAGACATTCGACACCGACAAGCGTTTCGATCTCATCGTGATGGGGTTTGTCCTTGAACATGTCGATGACCCTCAAACCGTACTGCAAAGGTTCAAGCGCTTTCTTGCACCGGGTGGTCGTTGCTTCGTGCTGGTGCCGAATGGCGAGTCCCTGCATCGGCGGTTCGGTCATGCCGCCGGACTGCTTGACGACATGATGGCGCTGGGGCGTGGCGATCTGGAACTGGGTCATGTGCGCAGCTACTCGCTACAGACCTTGACCGCTGAACTGGAAGCCGCCGGGCTCCAGGTAGTGCGCAAGGAAGGTGTGTTTCTCAAGCCCTTCACCACTGGACAATTGAAAGACTTGAACTTGGGCCCGGACATCATTCAAGCCATGTGCACCGTGGGCATCGATTACCCAGAGCTGAGTTGTGCGCTGATGCTCGAAGCGACAGTCGCCGATTTATGAAAAGCCTGGTCATCGGAAGTACCTCGGTCGTAGGCAAGGCGGTCGCCCAAGCGTTGTCGCGCTGTGGGCCGGTCAAGTTGGCGGGGCGCCGGGAGGCGGATATCACCTTTGACTTGAGCAGCCCGGTGCCCTGCGCTTGCGACGAGCACTTCGACGTCGTCGTGCTGGCCGCTGCCGATTTCGGCGGCCGTCAGCCAGATGACCTGGTTCGCGCCGAACTGGTCAACAGTGTCGGTGCATTGGCGGCCTGCCGCCTGGCCGAACAATGCGGGGCGCGTCATTTTATTTTGTTGTCGTCGCGTTCGGCCTGCGACCAGACGACGGATCCCTACTTTGGCATCTACTCGCTGTCCAAGCGCCATGCCGAGGAAGTAGCGAGCCTGTATTGCCAGGAACGCGGTATGGCGTTGACTGTCCTGCGTATCAGTCAGGTCTACGATGACGGTGGGCAGTGCAGACTTCATCAGCCGTTGTTATACGCCATCGCCGACAAGGCGCAGGTAGGGCGAACCGTCGAGCTGTATGGCAGCAACGACGCCAGGCGCAACTACGTGCATCTGAGTGATCTTGCCGAGGTTTGCGCGCGGCTGGCAGAACGGGGCGTTGCTGGTTTGTACAACTGCGGCCATCCCGAATCTCTCCGTCTTTCCGAAATTGCCCAGGCCGCATTCGAGGCGTTTGGCAAGCCGGTGGATGTCCGCTTCCTACCGGAAAAAAGCGATATTCCCGATCTGCCGCCCTTTGACTGCGCGCATCAGCTGTACGAGCAAATAGGTTTTACTCCGCGAATAGATGTTCGCCGGGGCTTTGAGCTGATGAGGGCGCACCGGGAGAATCTGTCATGAAGACCGTCATGGTGACTGGCGTAGGCGCCATCATGGGCTACGGCCTGCTCAAGTCGTTGCGCGAGGAGGCCCCCTCTGTTCGGCTGGTCGGCACGGATATCTACGACGACGCTGTCGGCCGCGGCTGGAGCGATGTGTTCGTGCAGGCCCCTTTGACCGCTGACCCAGGCTACGGCCAGTGGTTGGGCGATACGCTGGCCAGGCACAAGGTTGACCTGCTGATTCCCGGGATTGAACAGGATGTCCATTGGCTGTCGGACAACCGTGCGTTGTTGGCGGCATTCGATTGTCAGGTCGTGCTCAACAACCAGGAGTTGATCGACCTTTCCAAGGATAAGTGGGCGATGCACCAGGCGCTGCTGGCGCTGGAGGATGCCAGTCGTATTCCTACCTTGCTGTCGGGTGATTTTCACTCACTCAAGGCTGCCCTGGGCCTGCCGTTTCTGCTCAAACCGCGTAGAAGCTACGCCTCCAAAGGGTTGGTCTGGGTTCGCGACGAGCGTGATTTTACGCCTCACGCGGCACTGCTCGGTGATTACCTCATGGCGCAACCCATCATTGGCAGCGCGGCCGACGAATTCACCGTGGCAGCGTTTGGCGATGGCCGTGGCGACACGGGGCCGATCATCGCTTTCCAGCGCAAGCTGGCCTCAGACGGCTCCACCGCCAAGGCTTGGGTGTACCAGGATGACTCACTGGACCAGGTGGTTAGCAGACTGTGCCGTGCCTTCAAACCGGTGGGGCCGACCAACTTGCAGTTCCGGCGTGGCAGCGACGGCTCCTGGAGCCTGCTTGAGATCAATCCACGAATATCCTCGACCAGTTCGATACGTCGCGCATTTGGTTACAACGAAGCCGCCATGTGCCTGGATTACTACCTCGATGGCAAGACACCGGCCCAGACAACCATTCGTAGTGGTTTCGCTGTTCGTTATATAGAGGATTTCATTGTCTATGATCGGAATCATTTCTGACGTACATGGCAATTACAGTGCCCTGCGGACAGTGCTTGCCAAGCTAGATGAACTGGGTGTGTCGCAGATTATCTGTCTGGGTGACACGGCCGGTTATTACAGCCAAGTCAACGAGTGTTGCGAGGCCCTGCGCGAGCGAAACATCTTCTCCGTAATGGGCAATCATGACTGGTATCTGGCCAGGAATGAGCGATGCCCCCGTTCCAATAGCGCCAATGCTTGCCTGGACTATCAACAGGGCATCATCACTGCGCGGAACCTGGCCTGGTTGGGATCGCTTCCGGAGCGCTCGATCCAGCATGGATTGAGCATTGTCCACGGCGGCTGGAACGATCCGCTGGATGAATATGTGCGGCCATCACTAGCGTATTTCGCGCCGTTGCCTGGCCGGTACTTCGCATCCGGCCATACCCATGTCCAGTACTTGTGGCGTGGCGAGGACAAGGTCTATTGCAACCCCGGTTCAGTCGGCCAGCCACGTGATGGTGATGCGCGGGCAGGTTTCGCGACCTGGGACGGTGAAGTCTTCGCCCTGCATCGGATTGAATACGATATTGGTGAAACCCAGCAGGCAATGCAGAGGGCCGGGTTCACCCCGTACTTCTACGAAAATCTTGATACAGGCAGTCAGATAGGTGGCCGGATCAGTGCGGTTTGAGGTTTTGTGCTGTGCGCCACTAATTACCATGCCCACCCAGGGAAGTTTGCAATGAGCAATGAAACGATATTATTCAACCGCCCGTATATGACCGGCAAAGAGCTGGATTACATTGCCCAGGCCAAGTTCGGCAACATGCTCGCCGGTGATGGCCCATTCACCAAGCGTTGTCACCGCTGGCTGGAGTCGCAAACGGGATGCAACAAGGCATTGCTCACCCACTCCTGTACCGCTGCGCTGGAAATGGCGGCCTTGCTGCTGGACATCCAGCCGGGCGACGAAGTCATCTTGCCTTCCTATACCTTCGTCTCCACGGCCAATGCTTTCGTATTGCGTGGCGCGGTGCCAGTCTTCGTCGATATACGTCCCGATACCCTGAACCTGGACGAGCGCCTGATCGAGGCGGCGATCACGTCACGGACCAAGGCGATCGTGCCTGTCCATTACGCCGGTGTGGCCTGCGAGATGGACACGATCATGGCCATTGCGCGCAAGCACGGACTGGCCGTGGTCGAAGATGCTGCGCAAGGAGTGATGTCAACCTATAACGGCCGAGCGCTGGGCAGTATCGGTGACCTTGGGGCGTTCAGCTTCCACGAAACCAAGAATGTCATTTCGGGGGAGGGCGGGGCCTTGCTGGCCAATGACCCAGTCATGGCATTGCGAGCCGAGATCATCCGGGAGAAAGGTACCGATCGCAGTCGATTCTTCAGGGGCGAGGTGGACAAATATACCTGGCAAGAGGTGGGCTCCTCGTTTCTACCCGGAGAAATGACCGCGGCCTTCCTCTGGGCCCAGTTGGAAGACGCTCAAGCCATCACCAATCGCCGCCTGGCGATCTGGGACAATTATCATGCGGCTCTGGCAGGGCTTGAGCGGCAAGGGGTATTGCGACGTCCGATAGTGCCTGAAAATTGCCAGCACAACGCGCACATGTATTACGTACTCCTCGCCCCTGGAGTGGAGCGCCAGGCTGTTCTCGAGGTACTCAAGAGCCACGCAATCTACGCAGTGTTCCATTACGTGCCGCTGCATTCATCGCCTGGGGGCGCACGCTATGGGCGTGCGCACGGCTCGATGGATATCACTGATGGTTACTCCGAGCGCCTGTTGCGTTTGCCAATGTGGCTCGGTTTGACCACTGAGCAGCAGGACCGGGTGGTGGATGTTCTCGGCAGTGCTTTGGCAGGCCTTGCCACTTAGCGGCATGACACCGCCGGTTTTTCGTCTTCGACACAACTCGACAGTGCCCCCTGAATACCCAGAGCCCTTTGTTTTTAGGGCCTGGGCCCGCCAGAAAAAAGTTGGTCTGCAAATTGCTTAAGGCTGTGCAACACAGCAGTGGGCGGCAAACGTCCGGCATGCAGAGGAACGACAGTGGACAAGTACCTTTATGTGGCAATGACCGGCGCCAGCCAGAACGCACTGGCGCAACGGGCCCATGCCAACAACCTGGCGAACATCTCCACCAATGGTTTTCAGAAAGACCTGGAGCAGGCTCGCTCGATGCCGGTGTTTGGCGACAGCTTTCCGGCGCGGGCCTTTGCCCTGTCCGAACGGCCTGCCACGGATTTCACCCCGGGGGCGCTGGTGGAAACCGGTCGTGACCTCGACGTCGCGGTCAGCGGCCCAGGCTGGATGGCCGTGCAGAACCCTGACGGCGGCGAAAGCTACGTGCGCACAGGAAGCCTCAACGTCGACGCCCTGGGCGTGCTGCGGGCCGGCAACGGCATGCCAGTGATGGGCAACGGCGGTCCGATCGCCGTGCCGCCCGAGCAGAAAATCGAAATCGGCCAGGACGGCACCATCAGCATCCGCGCCATGGGCGAAGGCCCGCGCGTGATGGCTGAAGTGGACCGCATCAAGCTGGTCAATCCGGATCTCAAGAACATGACCAAGGGCCTGGACGGTTCGATCCGTACCAAGGATGGCCAGCCGGCGCCCATCGATGCCAACGTGCAGTTGGTGTCGGGCTTCCAGGAGGCGAGCAACGTCAATGCCGTGGATGAAATGACCTCGGTGCTGGCCCTGGCCAAGCAGTTCGAGCTTCACGTCAAGATGATGAACACCGCCAAAGAAGGCGACGAGGCCATGGCTCGGGTCTTGCAGATCTAACCATTAATTAAAGCGTCGCGCCGAAAAACAGGCGTACGAGGAGAATCGAATGCTTCCGGCTCTATGGGTTGCCAAAACAGGTCTGTCCGCCCAGGACACCAACCTGACGACCATTTCCAACAACCTGGCGAACGTCTCGACCACGGGTTTCAAACGTGATCGCGCCGAGTTCCAGGACCTGCTGTATCAGGTAAAACGCCAGCCTGGTGCCCAGTCGACCCAGGACAGCGAATTGCCGTCGGGCCTGCAAGTGGGTACCGGTGTACGCATCGTCGGCACCCAGAAAAACTTCAACGCCGGTAGCCTGCAAACCACCGAGCAGCCGCTGGACATGGCCATCGACGGTCGCGGTTTCTTCCAGATCCTGCAGCCGGACGGCACCACGTCCTACACCCGTGACGGTACGTTCCACCTCGACTCCAATGGCCAGATCGTCAACGCCAGCGGTTTCGCCCTGGAGCCGGCCATCATCATCCCGAACGATGCCCAGACCTTTACCGTGGGCCGTGACGGCACCGTATCCATCACCGTGGCGGGCAACCCGGCCGCCCAGGTGATCGGCAACCTGCAGACCGCCGACTTCATCAACCCGGCCGGCCTGCAAGCGGTGGGCAACAACCTGTTCCTGGAAACCGCCGCAAGTGGCGCGCCGCAAGTCGGCACCCCGGGCCTGAACGGTTTCGGCACCACGCTGCAGAACACCCTGGAAACATCCAACGTGAGCACCGTCGAGGAGATGGTCAACATGATCACGACCCAGCGTGCCTACGAGATGAACTCCAAGGTGATTTCCACCGCCGACCAGATGCTCTCGTTCGTTACGCAGAACCTGTAATCGCGTCGCAACGTCCGTCATTACGTAGACAGGGCGGCCCCAGGGTCGCCTGCAACACCAAGAGGTAGGGTCATGAAACGCTTCGCATCTGTTCTGGCACTGAGTGGGATCACCGCACTCGCGGGCTGTGTCGCACCGACACCCAGGCCCAATGACCCGTATTACGCCCCGGTGTTGCCGCGTACGCCGTTGCCGGCTGCGGCCAACAATGGCTCGATCTACCAGGCCGGTTTCGAACAGAACCTGTACAGCGACCGCAAGGCCTTCCGGGTCGGTGACATTATCACCATCACCCTGAACGAGCGGACCCAGGCCAGCAAGAACGCCAACTCGCAGATCGACAAGACCAGCGAGACCAGCGTCGGCCTGACCTCGCTGTTCGGCTCCAGCCTGACCACCAACAACCCGATCGGGAGTAATGACCTGAGCCTCAACGCCGGTTACAGCGCCGACCGGGCTACCAAGGGCGATAGTCAGTCCGGCCAGAGCAACAGCCTGACCGGTTCGATCACCGTGACCGTCGCCGACGTGTTGCCCAACGGCATCATTGCCGTGCGGGGCGAGAAGTGGCTGACCCTCAATACCGGCGACGAACTGGTGCGCATCGCCGGTATGGTCCGTGCCGATGACATCTCCACCGACAACACTGTTCCGTCAACCCGTGTGGCCGATGCTCGCATCACTTACTCGGGTACCGGCGCCTTTGCCGATGCGAGTCAGCCGGGTTGGTTCGACCGTTTCTTCCTTAGCCCGAAGTTCCCTTTCTAGGTGGCCCAGTTGAATCTTAAGCAGCTGTTGATCGGAGCCCTGCTGATGTCGGCGGCCTTTACCGCTCAGGCCGAGCGCTTGAAGGACATCGCCAGCATTTCCGGCGTGCGTTCCAACCAGTTGATCGGCTACGGCCTGGTCGTGGGCCTGAACGGCACCGGCGACCAGACCACCCAGACCCCGTTCACCCTGCAGACCTTCAACAACATGTTGTCGCAGTTCGGCATCAAGGTGCCGGCCGGTTCCGGCAACGTACAGCTGAAGAACGTCGCGGCGGTGTCGATCAGTGCCGATCTGCCGGCGTTCGCCAAGCCTGGCCAGCAGGTGGATATCACCGTCTCGTCCATCGGTAACTCCAAGAGCCTGCGCGGCGGCACCTTGCTGCTGACGCCACTCAAGGGTATCGACGGCAACGTCTACGCCATCGCCCAGGGCAACCTGGTGGTGGGTGGTTTCGATGCCGAGGGGCGCGATGGTTCGAAGATCACCGTCAACGTTCCGTCGGCGGGTCGAATCCCTGGTGGTGCGATGGTAGAGCGTTCGGTGCCGAGCGGTTTCAACCAGGGCAACAGCCTGACGCTGAACCTCAACCGTTCCGACTTCACCACCGCCAAGCGCATCGTCGACAAGATCAACGACATGCTTGGCCCGGGCGTGGCCCAGGCCATTGACGGTGGCTCGATCCGCGTCACTGCGCCGCTGGATCCGAGCCAGCGAGTCGACTACCTGTCGATCCTGGAAAACCTTGAGGTCGATCCGGGCCAGGCGGTGGCGAAAGTCATCATCAATTCGCGCACCGGCACCATCGTGATCGGCCAGAACGTCAAGGTATCTCCGGCCGCCGTGACCCACGGCAGCCTGACGGTGACCATCACCGAAGACCCGATCGTCAGCCAGCCGGGGCCGCTGTCCAACGGCCAGACCGCCGTGGTCCCGCGTTCGCGGGTCAATGCCGAACAGGAAGCCAAGCCGATGTTCAAGTTCGGCCCGGGCACCACCTTGGATGAAATCGTCCGGGCGGTGAACCAGGTCGGCGCGGCGCCGGGCGACTTGATGGCGATCCTCGAAGCCTTGAAGCAGGCCGGCGCGTTGCAAGCCGACCTGATCGTGATTTGAGGGGCGAGCCATGGATATGCGCAAGGGCGCTTTGATCAGCGGGGATTCGGGTTCCTACTCGGACCTGAACCGCTTGAACCAGCTCAAGGTTGGCGACAAGAACAGCGACGGCAACCTGCGTAAAGTGGCGCAGGAATTCGAGTCGCTGTTTCTCGGCGAAATGCTCAAGTCCATGCGTTCGGCCACCGAGGCCCTGGGCAAGGACAACCCCATGAATACGCCCGAGGCCAAGCAATACCAGGAAATGTACGACCAGCAATTGGCCGTTTCCATGTCCCGCGAGGGCGGCGGTATCGGCCTGGCCGATGTGCTGCTGCGCCAGATGTCCAAGAACAAACCGCTGGCGCCCGGTGAGGCGGCCACGTTGTCGGCTGCCAAGCAACAAGAGGCGCTGGACAAGGTCGCCAAGGCACCGGTGCCGACACCGGTGGCTGCCGGGACCCTGCCTACTGACGGTCCATTGTCGCGTACCAGCGGCCAACGTCCATTGTGGGCGTCGCGGGCCGTGAGTGCGCCGCAAGGGGCCGAGGGTGTCCACCGCAACGACATGGAATTGCTCAACCAGCGCCGCCTGGCCTTGCCGCCGAAACTGGCTGACCGTCTGCTCGCCGGCCTGGTGCCTTCGGCGTCGGCCAATACCGATGTGCCCGCACAGAACCTGCTGCCGGATCGCACCATCGCCGCCGTCAAGCCGGCCACCGGCGAACTGGCCAATGGCGACTGGCTGGCCGCGCTCAAGGCTGCCGAGCCCAAAGGCGACATGCAGGTCTATGGTCGTGCCGTGGCCCAGCCACCGCTGGCCCCGGCGCGCAAGGCCTTCCGCGATGCCGATGAATTCGTCAACGCCATGCTGCCAATGGCCAAGGAAGCCGCCGACCGCATCGGTGTCGACCCGCGTTACCTGGTGGCCCAGGCTGCCTTGGAAACCGGTTGGGGCAAATCGGTCATGCGCCAGCCCGATGGCAGCAGCAGCCACAACCTGTTCGGCATCAAGGCCAGCGCCAATTGGAAGGGCGATTCGGCGCGGGCGATCACCAGCGAATTCCGCAATGGCGCGATGGTCAAGGAGACGGCCGAGTTCCGTTCCTATGCCTCGTATCGCGACAGCTTCCACGACTTGGTCAACCTGCTGCAAAGCAACAGTCGCTATCAAGATGTGTTGAAGTCGGCCGATAACCCGGAACAGTTTGTACGCGAGTTGCAGAAAGCCGGTTACGCCACTGATCCGCACTACGCCAGCAAGATTTCGAACATAGCCCGGCAGATGACGAGTTATCAAAACTACGCTTCCGCAGGCGCCACCACGACTTTATAAGGTCTGAACCATGAGTTTGCTCAATATAGGGATGTCGGGTCTGTCAGCAAGCCAGACTGCGTTGGTGACCACGGGTAACAACATCGCCAACGTCGATACCGCCGGTTATTCGCGCCAGCAGACCGTGCAGACCACCAAGGCGTCGAATCAGTACGGCAACGTGTTCATCGGTTCCGGCACGACCTTGGCCGATGTACGTCGGGTGTATAACTCGTATCTTGAAGCGCAACTGAAAACCACCACGTCGCTCAACAGTGACGCGGCGGCCTACCAAGGACAGATCACCCCGTTGGACTCCCTGCTGTCGGACAGCGGTACTGGCCTCAATGGCGCACTGACCAAGTTTTTCGCCTCGGTGCAGAACGTCAATGCCAAGCCCGGTGACGATGCGTCCCGTCAACTGCTGCTCAGCGATGCCCAGGCCCTGAGCAACCGTTTCAATTCGGTTGCCAGCCAGTTGACGGAACAGAGCCAGAACATCAACGGCAACCTGTCGAACATGGTCGACCAGGTCAATAACCTGGCCGCCACCGTTGCGCAGTTGAACAAGAAAATCGCCGAGGTCTCCAACGCCGGCGGCGCGCCGAACGACCTGCTAGACGCCCGCAGCGAAACCATCCGCCAACTGTCCACGTTCACCGGCACCCAGGTCGTCGAGAACGGCAGCAGCCTGGACATCTACCTGGGCTCCGGCCAGCCGTTGGTGATGGGCAATATCGTCAATACCCTGGAAGCGGTGCCGGACAAGAACGATCCGGGGCGTATTGGCATCCAACTCAACAGTGGTTCCAGCTCCATGGACCTGACTTCGGTGCTCACTGGCGGCGAAATTGGCGGTCTGATGCGCTACCGCAGTACCGTGCTCGACCCGGCCATGAACGAGCTGGGGCGCGTGGCCCTGGTGGTCGCCGACCAGATGAACAGCATCCAGGCCTCGGGCATCGACATGAACGGGGCCTTCGGCTCCAACCTGTTCAGCAACATCAACAGCGCCGCGCAGATCAGCCAGCGCAGCGTCGCCTCGTTGAACAACAGCGCTGGCTCCGGCAACTTCAACATCGCCATCGAAGACTCCGGCAAGTTGACCACCAACGACTACAAGGTGACGTTCACCAGCGGCACTGACTACACCGTCCAGCGCCTGCCCGACGGCACCTCGATGGGCGCGTTCAACACCGCCACCACGCCGCCACCGGTGATCGACGGTTTTTCGATGACGTTTGCCAACGGCACCGCAGCCGCCGGCGACTCGTTCAGGCTCACCCCGACCCGAAACGCTGCGGCCAACATCAAGACCGAGATGACCGACTCCAAGCGGCTGGCGATTGCCGCGCCGTTGGGTGCCGCCATCGTGCCAGGTGGCAGCGGTACGCTGACCATCCCGGCCAGCGGCCAGCCGAGCATGACCACCAAGCTGGACATCTACGACGCAGCCACCACGACCATCATCCAGAACGGCATCAAGAACTCCATGCCGGTCAAGGTGGTGTTCGGCGCGACGTCCGCCGATGGCACCAGCCAGGCTTACCAACTGCTCGATGCCAAGGGCTCCCCGATCAGCAGCGGGACGATCAAGCCCGGCGAAAGCAACACCCTGAGCCTGAGTGTTCCGCTCAAGGACGCCAGTGGCAACCCGATCATGGATTCGTCCGTACCGCCGGTGCAACGCACCGTCACGTTCGACATGTCCATTGCTGGAGCCCCGTCCAACGGTGCCTCCATCAATATCAGCCTCAGCCAGGCCGGTAGCCTGGACAACCGTAACGGCACCGTCCTGGCCGGCTTGCAGACTGCCAAGACCGTCGACACCGGTTCCTCCAGCAAGGGTATTTCCCTGAATGATGCCTACGGCAAGCTGGTGGAAGGCGTCGGCGCCAAGGCCGCCCAGGGCAAGCTCGACAGTGCCGCCACCGGTGCGATCCTGGACAACGCCAAGACCGCCCGCGATTCGTTGTCGGGCGTGGACCTGGATGAAGAAACCGGCAATCTGGTCAAGTTCCAGCAGTACTACACGGCGTCTTCGCAGATCATCAAGGCGGCGCAGCAAATCTTCAACACATTGATCAGCAGTCTTTAAGGAGCCGTAGCCCATGCGCATTTCTACCTCGCAGTTTTACGAATCTTCGGCTGCGAACTACCAGAAAAACTTCTCCAAGGTGGTCAAGACCAGCGAAGAGGCCAGCAGCCTGGTGCGGGTGAACACCGCCGCTGATGATCCGGTGGGGGCTTCGCGCCTGCTGCAACTGGGCAACCAGGCTTCGATGCTGTCCCAATATGAAGCCAACGTCACCACCATCAAGGCGACCCTGGGCACGACCGAAGCGGTCATGACCAGCATCGGCAACGTGCTGCAGCGCGCCAAGGAATTGGCTGTGAGTGCCGGTAACGCCGCTTACACCGACGCGGACCGTAAAGCGGTCGCTTCGGAATTGGGCTCGATCGAAGATCAGTTGCTGAGCCTGATGAACACCAAGGATGAAAACGGCAAATATATCTTTGCCGGTTCCAAGGGCGATGTCGTACCGTTCACCCGCAACGGTGATGGCACCTACAGCTACAACGGCGACCAGGTCACCCTTGACCTGCCGATCGGCGACACCATGACGATGGCCACCAACAGCACCGGCTGGGAAGCGTTCCAGCAAGCCGTCAACACCAGTCGTAGCCAAGTCACCATGACCGCGCCGGCGGTGGACGATGGGCGTGTTGTGTTGACCAACGGCCAAGTGTCGTCCAGCGTGACCTACAACAGCCAGTTCCGCAGTGGCGAGCCGTACACGGTGGAATTTGTCAGCGGCACCCAGTTGAAAATCACTGATTCGGGCGGCAACGATGTGACCGCCGAAGCCAGCAAGGGCGGTGTCATCGAGCCTAATAACCAGGTCGGGCAGACCGTGAGCTTTCGCGGCGTCGACCTGACCTTGAACGTCAACCTTCATGCGGGCGACGTTGCCGGCACGATACTGCCCGGCCATACCTTCACCCTGGCCGCCAAGCCCGATACGTTCACTCCGGCCCGCAGCCCGGGCAACGCCACCGCGACTCAGATCACCGGTAGCCAGATCACTGACCCGGTGGCCTACCACGCCAGTTTCCCGACGGGGGCGGCGGTGCTGAAGTTCACCAGTGCCACGGATTTCGACCTGTACGCAGCGCCCTTGAACGCGGACAGCAAGCCGGTGTCCAGCGGCACCCTGGCGGGCAACGTTGCCACCGCATCCGGCGTGAGTTTCACGCTCAACGGTGCTCCGGCCGCCAACGACCAGTTCAGCATTTCGGTCAATACCCACGAGACGCAGAACATCCTGGACACCGTGAACCAGTTGCGGACTGCTTTGAACACGCCGGCAGATGGCGACAACATCGCCATCCAGAAACTGAATGCGTCATTGGCTTCGGCTATAGGTAACCTGGCCAGCGGTACTGACCAGTTGACCAGTGCATTGAGTTCGGTTGGTGGTCGTGGCCAGTCGCTCGATACCCAGAGCGATACCAATCAGAGCTTCGTCCTTGCCAACTCGCAGACCCAGTCGGCGATTCGTGATTCCGATCCGGCCGAAGTGATGACGCGCCTGACCTTGCAGCAGACTATGCTGCAGGCGTCACAGTTGGCGTTCAGCAAAATCACTCAATTGGGATTGTTCAACAAAATCTGATCCAGGGCAGGGACCGTGACGCTATAAGCGGTCCCTGACCCGTTCCTTTATACGATTCAGGACGTCCTGCTCTCGCCTGAGTTGACGCCCGCCGGTTGAGAGCCATGCGTGTGAAATCAGCTCCTCTTGTCAGTATTGCCATCCCCGCGTTCAATCCACGCTTTTTCCGTCTCGCTTTGCAAAGCGCGCTCGAGCAGACCTACGAGAACCTGGAGATTGTCATCTGCGACGATTGCCGCAGCGATGAAATCGAGCAGATCGTCCAGGAACTGAGCGTTGGCGCCAATGTGGCGGTGCGTTACCTGTGCAACCCGACTCGGCTGGGGTTCCAGCAGAACCTGTTGCGCTGCCTTGAAGAGTCGCGGGGCGAGTACATCAAGTTCCTGTGTGATGACGATCAGTTGCTGGCGTTCTGCGTCAGTCAGCAGGCGGCCATCCTGCAGGAGCATGCGCAAGTATCGTTGGTGGTCAACAAGCATCACTTGATCGATGCCGACAATTACGCCTTGCCGATCCGCGTGGAAAACACGGGCATCACGCAGTTCGATGCGCTGTTCAACGGCACTGACATGCTGGCGTATTTTGAAAAGACCACCCGGAATATTCTCGGCGGTTTGAGTGGCGCATTGATGCGCCGCACCGATGTCGAGGCCTTGCTGCCGGCTTTGGCGCGGCCGGGTGAAGGCTTCGAGGCAGTGCTCGATTTTGCCTTGTTCATCTGCCTGTTGCGCCGGGGTAATCTGGTCCAGCTCTACGCCGAGGGAAGTGGCCAACGGTTGCATCCGGAGCGCTTGGCGCGTCAGGCCAAGATGCTTGATGCGGCTACGGTGGAGCTGACATGGCTCAAGGAAATGCTGGCCCAGCGCAGTGGCGAGCCGGCGCCCGCCAGTGGCTGGGTGCGCTACCAGACGCTGGGGCAGCCCAAGGAGCCAGGGGCATCGGAGTGGGAAGAAATCAACGTCTACTCGGTCATTGCGACTCGGCAGGGCGTCATCGGCTCGCAAGTCGGCACTGACATCGAAAGCTACGCGGACCTCTATGCCCAGTGGTTGACGTGTCGACGTTTCAGTCCATTGCGCAAGCAAGTCTTGTCCCGGCAGATCTCCCGCTGGGCCTATCGTCCGATGATCATCCCTATCATCATCGACGCGCAGGACGATCCTTATGCGTTGAGTATTACCCTGCAGAGTATCGCTGCCCAGGCCTATGCCTGCGAATCGGTGCTGCTACTGTCCAACGGTCGCCAGGCTGTGGACAACCATGTCCTGCGCCTTGGCCTGCAAGCGGACTGGGCACAACAGCTCAACGGGCTGTTGCCTCAACTGGACGGCGCCGACTGGTTCTACCTGCTGCGTGCCGGCGATCGCTTGACCGAGTCCGCGCTCCTGATAATGGCCGATCGGATTGTCAGCTCGCCGGCCGTTGCCTGTCTCTACAGCGATGAAGGTGCGCTGGTGGATGACAAGTCGGTGGAGCCGATCTTCAAGCCAGACTTCAATCTCGACCTGATGCGCGGTTATCCCTATGTCGGTCGGACACTGGCTTTCGAGCGTGCCCGATTCCTGGCCTCCGGTGGGTTCGATCCGAGCCTGGGCGAACTGGCGCCCCATGACTTGATCTGGCGACTGGTGGAGACGGATGGGCCGCAGGTCATCGGTCACATTCCGGAAGTCCAGGTCGAGTCGACGTTTTCGTTTGCCCAGTGGCTGTCGTTGCCGCAAGTCATCGAGCAAAACGCCGGGCTGATCGGCGCTCATCTACAGCGTATCGGCGTGCCGCACCGGCTTCATCCGGGGCCGATCCTGGCGTTGGTCCCGCGCATCGAATACCTGTTCGCCGAGCGCCCCCTGGTGTCGATCGTCATCAGCGTCAAGGATGACCTGGGCGCGCTGGAGCGTTGCGTCAACAGCCTGATCAGCACGACCGCGTATCCGCACTACGAAATCATCATTGTCGATAACGCCAGTGAAAACGCCGAGCTGCAGCATTGGCTGCGGGCCATGGCCGAGCTGGGCAGTGAAAAATTGCGAATATTCCTGCACCCGGCAAGCGGCAGCGAAGCCGTGATTCGCAATTTCGCCGCGCAACAGGCCCGCGGCGAATACCTGTTGTTGCTCAACCCCAATTGCATCGTGCTGGAAGCCACCTGGCTGGAAGAACTGCTCAATCATGGACAACGTCCCGAGGTCGGTATCGTTGGACCTCGCACACTCAACCAACAGGGCCGGGTCATTGACTCCGGCATGATCATGGGACTGGGTGGGTTGGCGGGCAGGGCTTTCGTCAACGAATCGGTAACGTCTGGCGGCTATATGCAACGCTTGCAGACGGTGCAGAACTGGAGCGCCGTCGGCGACCACTGTCTGTTGATACGCAAGCAAGTCCTGGAGGAGGCCGGTGGGTTCGATGAGTCGATCACCACGCAGCGCATCAACTCTCTGGAGTTATGCCAGCAGGTCGGAAAAAACGGTTACCTGCTCGTCACCACACCTTACAGTGATGTCGTGCTGGCATCCGGCGTGGAAACGAGTCGTGATTCTTCGTGGAAGCAGCGGTTGGAGCACGAACAAGAGGCGTTCTATCAGCGCTGGTTGCCCAGGATCGCCAACGATCCGGCCTACAACCGTAACCTGACCCTGACCGGGAAAAGCTTCAGTCTCGAGCCCGGGCCACGCACCGGATGGAATCCGTTGATTACCCGCAACGTACCTTCGATCCTGGGTATGGCGGTCAATACCTCGGCGGTGGGGCACTACCGGGTCAGCCAACCGTTATTCGAACTGGAAGCGGCTGGGCGAATCGTGGGGCGTGTTGCCTACGATACACCCTCGATCATCGACATCGAGCGCCAGTCACCGGATGTGATCATCCTTCAGGGTCGCTATAACGTGGGTAAGTTCAAGGACATCACTCAAGTCAAGACTTACTCCAACGCCATGCGCATCTACGAATTGGATGACTACATCGCCAGGGTCCCGGAAAAAAACGAACACCGCCGCAATATGCCGGACAACCTTGAGGACTTGCTGCGCCAAGGGATCGGCCTGTGTGATCGGGTCGTGGTGTCCACCCATCCGCTGGCGGACGTCTTGTCCAGCATGCACCACGACATCCGAGTGGTGCCGAACATGCTGGCTGCCGGCCTGTGGCACCAGCTCAGAAGCCAGCGTGCCACCTCAAGCAAACCGCGTATCGGTTGGGGCGGCGGCACCAGCCACCGTGGCGACCTGGAGCTCATTGCTGATGTCGTGCGCGAACTGGCTGACGAAGTCGAATGGGTGTTCTTCGGCATGTGCCCGGATCTGCTCAAGCCCTATGTCCATGAGTTTCATCCTGGCGTGAGCCTGGCGGCTTATCCGGCGAAGCTGGCCAGCCTGAATCTCGACCTGGCCCTGGCGCCGCTGGAATTCCATATTTTCAACGACTGCAAAAGCAACCTTCGCCTGTTGGAATACGGTGCGTGCGGCTATCCGGTCATTTGTTCGGATACCGAGGCTTACCGGGGGCACCTGCCTTGCACCCGGGTCCTTACCAACAGCACCGAAGAATGGCTGGAGGCCATCCGTATGCACCTGGCGGATCCGATTGCCAGTTATCGGATGGGCGATGAATTACGTGAAGTGGTGCTGCGCGACTTTGTATTGCGCGGCGATAACTTGCAGTACTGGGCCAATGGTTGGTTGCCGGATTGATGAGTTCGACCTCGAACTCCCGGTGTCGCTGATACGGCCATCCACTCGTTAAGGAATCAATATGCTAAGCAATGTCTCAACAGGATCGACTGCGCCGTTGAATGAACGGTTCACCCTGGTGCTGCTCGCCCACGACCAGTCGACTGCCCTGCGGCGGGCGTTGCGCTACTACAGCGAGAGTTCGTTCGCCGTATTGGTTATCGACTCATCGAGCCGGATCGACGCTGATATCGAGGCAGCATTCCCCGCTGTGCAGTATCTGCACGTGCCTGAGGCGAGTGGTTTCGGTGACAAGGTTCGCCAGGCTGTCGAGCGAGTCGCCACGCCTTACCTGGCGATTGCCGATGTCGAGAGTTTCCTGCTGCCCCAGGCACTCGAACAAGCGCTGAGTTTCCTGGACTCGCACTCCGAATACAGTGCCTGTCAAGGCTATAGCCTGGCGTTCGAAGCCCATGCCGACCGTATCGACTATTACTTGCTCGATCGCAAAGGGGCTGAAGACTACTGCGGAGGATCGGCCGATGCCCGGCTGGCCGTGTTTGCCGAGGATTGCCCATGGTTGGTGAGTGCACTCACGCGTACTGAAGCCTTGCGACGCAGTTGCGCTTCGCTGCCCGCCGGTTTTGATTCGCGGTTGCAGGAGGCCGGCCATTGCTATGGGCTGGTGGCAGATGCAAACGTCCGTTTGCTGGCCATTCCTTATGGCCTGCATGAACGCAGTCGCGTGGCGAAGCCGCCGAGCCTGGTCGCTACGGCGCCCGGCTCTCCGGACTTGCGTGCGGTCGCTGAACAGGAGCGTTTTGCCACGGCGTTGGCCAGTGCCTTTGGTACGGATCCTGCGCGAGAGTACGCCAGGGCCATCATCAAAAAGCTGGATGAGCGTTCGGTGCCGCAGACCCAAAAACTGCTTGAGTCGACCTGGGATTCGCGACGTGGCGAACCGGTTCGTCGTTTCGAACCAACGCAATACGTTGAAATGCCTTTCTATAACCAGGCTTTTTTTGACGTGCTCGCCACTCTGGAATTCCTGCTTCATGCGGCGCCAAGCGGGCTGGTGCAGTTGAAGGAGCTGGAAGCAGTCATGCTCAAGCAGAAAGAGCTGTCTCGCCCCCAGCGCAACACCAGCGCCGAGCCGCTTGATGAACAACTGGCGAGGGCTTTCCTGAGCTATGCCTTCAACCAGGATCTGGTGAAGCAACTGCTCGAGGTCATGCAGGCCAAGGGTGACACGCGCTACGTGCAAATGCTCCAGGCCTGGGAGCCACGGCTCAAGGCAGCGGCGTTTGAAAATACCGCAAGGTTGTTCGACGCTACGCGCTCCGGACAATTGCTGCACTGGCTCGAGGCGCGTGAGCCGAGCGCCAGTGAAGCCCAGAAAGTGTCTAAATACCTGGCCGCTCGCAACGGTGGCCCCACGTTTGGCATTTTGATCCTGGACCTGGACGCCGACGTCTTCAAGATGCAGGCCACTTTCGACAGCATCATTAATGGCTATTGCCGGGCGTTCAAGATCATCGTGTTTACCACCGGCGACCTGCCCGCCGAGACGACGCCACAGAACGTCCTGCATTTCGTCAAGGTCAACGAAAGCAATTACGTCGACAAGATCAATCAGGTGGTCAGCCACAGCGATTGCGATTGGATGGTATTGGCTGAGGTCGGTGACGAATTGACGCCGACCGGCCTGTTCCGCGCGGGTGTGGAATTGCTGGCCGCTCCACAGTGCCAGGCTGTGGCAATGGATGAGTTCCAGCGCCAGCCTGACGGGACGCTGGCCGATGTCTTCCGGCCAGGGTTCAACCTTGACTTGTTGCAAAGCGCCCCGGCCTTGATGGCCCGTCATTGGCTGGTACGCCGCGAGACATTGGTAAGGCTCGGCGGTTATTCGCGCGAGTTCAGGAACGCGATGGAGTTCGACCTGCTGTTGCGTTTGATCGAGCAGGACGGCCTGGAGGGGCTTGCCCATCTGGATGAGCCCCTGCTGATTTGCCAGGCGCCTGCGGTGGAAGATAACGCCGATGAGCGCAAGACATTGCTGCGTCATCTGGCGGTTCGGGGTTATCAGGCTGACGTGAGTGCGGTCGTGCCGGGCACGCACAAAATCGACTACCGCTTTGCCGAGCGCCCCCTGGTGTCGATCATCGTCCATGGCGTTGGCGATCTGCCGACGCTACAGCGTTGCCTGCTCAGCGTGCTGCAGCGCACCCGCTATCAGCGCTACGAGGTATTGCTCGGCGCCGTTGCGGCAGACAGCGCCGTGCTGCGCACCTGGCTTCAGGGGCAGGGGCACCAGGCCAGTCGCGTTCGCTTGTTGGATATCGAGCCGGACATGGCAACCGGGTCCTTGATCAACGCTGCCAGCCAGGAAGCCAAGGGCGAGTATCTGGTTACCCTGGCGGCGGACAGCGAAGTGCTCAACGTCAACTGGATCGAATCGTTGCTCAATCAGGCCTTGCGTCCGGAAGTGGGCGTGGTCGGTGCCAAGCTGACCGAACGCGATGGCCGTATCACCCAGGCCGGCCTGATCCTGGGCTTGAATGACGTCGTTGGCTCGGCTTTCATCGGCGAGCCGAAGACCGCCAGAGGCTACATGAACCGGTTGGTCGTCGAGCAGAATTGCTCGGCGGTGTCTTTTGCCTGCTTGATGATTTCCAAGCAGTTGTTCAATGCTGCTGACGGCATAGACAGCGATTTGTTCGACGCGGCCTTGGGTGACGTGGACCTGTGCCTCCGAGTCGGCCAGGCCGGGTACCTGACGGTATGGACGCCACACGTGCAGGTAATCCAGTCCGGCGTGCTGGCGAGTACGCCGCAGGCGCGTGCGGCGCTGCGTGAGAAGTGGTTCGAGGCACTCGCCCAGGATCGTTTCTACAATGGGAACCTGGCGTTGCAAGGTGCTGGTTTTACCCTGGGGCCGGTGCGCAACGTACCCTGGACCGAATTGCTGGCATAACTCCGCCTTGCAAGGCGTTCCATTGACGCCGGCAGGTAAGACTGCCGGCGTTCTTGCCCAATTGCACCGCCATCCTCAAGATTCCTGTCCAGTGTCCAATACCGTCGCGGGAAATGACATGGCTTCGTTTGTCATGAAAAAATGCCTTTCCAGAACAAAACGGCGTGACGCATAGGTCATAAAGTGCATCTTCACTGTATTGTATTCCCCGGAGTGGAGGCCTGTTCGTTTGCTGGACAAGGCGTCCGCCCCTTGGAAAATCAACTATTTTGAAGCGCCCCTGAGCTTTTGGGGGTGAACCTAGTCGCAGTACATGATCGGGAAGCCATGATGATTGGCATAAAAAGCATAGCGAGTTATGTGCCGACCGCTGGTGTGGATAACTACGCTCAGGGTGCCAAATTCGAGAAGGATGAAGAATTCATCCTTGGCAAGATTGGTTCGGCGTTCCTGCCGCGCAAAGACGCTGACCAGGAGACCTCGGACCTGTGTGTCGAGGCGGTGAATGCATTGTTCGCCAACAACCCGCAGCTTTCGCGCGAATCTATCGACGCGTTGATCGTTGTCACCCAGAACGGTGATGAAGAGGGGTTGCCGCATACTGCCGCCATCGTGCAGGACAAACTCGGGCTGCCGACCCATGTGGCGGCGTTCGATATATCGCTGGGCTGCTCGGGCTACGTATACGGCATCTATGCCCTGAAAGGCTTCATGGAGGCCGCAGGGCTGAAGAACGGGCTGCTGGTCACCGCCGACCCGTATTCGAAGATCGTCGATCCTGAAGACCGCAACACCACCATGTTGTTCGGTGACGCCGCCACGGCCACCTGGATGGCCGACGACGCGGCCTGGCAGTTGGGCAAGGCCAAGTTCGGCACCGATGGTTCCGGCGCGCCACACCTTAAGGTCAGCGACGGGGTGTTTTTCATGAACGGTCGCCAGGTCTTCAACTTTGCCTTGTTGAAAGTGCCCGCTCATTTGCACGAATTGCTGGACGAGTCGTCACTGCAAGCCAGTGATATCGATGCGTTCTGCATCCACCAGGGCAGCGCGGCGATTGTCGATGCCGTGGCGCGGCGTTTCGAGGGTGAGCCTGAGAAGTTCATCAAGGACATGGTCGAGACCGGCAATACCGTGTCGTCGAGCATTCCGCTGCTGCTGGAAAAGCACGTTCTGGATGCTGACTGGAAACGCGTGGCAATCAGCGGTTTCGGTGTGGGCCTGTCGTGGGGCTCGGCGATTCTTTATCGCGATTGACCGAATTACGTTTTTCCCAATAGCGCTTCAGGCTGGCCTGTGGCGCTTTTTTTTTGCCCGTGACTTTGTTTCGCGGTTTCTTGACGCCATTTTTCGGGCCTTTGCCCGCGGCTAAACCCTTGTTTCGCAAGGGGTGGCAGTCTGCTAGCAAATTTTTTGAAAAAAGCCCTCAAGCAAGTGCCTAACCCGACGATAACTATTACGAAGGTTCTCTAGGCCACACCCGGCGGTTGCCAGGGCCGGAAGCCGCAGTACCCAACCAACGAGGAATTCGTCATGGCTTTAACAGTAAACACTAACGTCACATCGTTGAACGTTCAGAAGAACCTGAACAAGGCTTCCGATGCTCTGTCCACTTCGATGACCCGCCTGTCTTCCGGCCTGAAAATCAACAGCGCCAAAGACGACGCCGCCGGCCTGCAGATCGCTACCCGCATGACCTCGCAAATCCGCGGTCAGAACATGGCGATCAAGAACGCCAACGACGGTATCTCCATGGCGCAGACCGCTGAAGGCGCGATGCAGGAGCAGACCAACATTCTGCAGCGTATGCGTGAACTGGCCATCCAGGCTCGTAACGATAGCAACAGCGCAGATGACCGTATCGCTCTGAACAAAGAGTTCTCGCAGATGAGCGACGAACTGACCCGTATCGCCAACAGCACCAACCTGAACGGCAAGAACCTGCTTGACGGTACCGCCAGCACCATGACCTTCCAGGTCGGTTCCAACAACGGTTCTGACAACCAGATCACCCTGACCCTGAGCGCCAGCTTCGACGCTGCTACCCTGGGTGTTGACTCGGCAATCACCATCGTTGGTTCCGACAGCGCTACTTCGGAAACCAACTTCTCGGCCGCCATGGATGCAATCACCAGCGCGATCGACACTATCAACAGTGCTCGTGCCGACCTCGGTGCTGCTCAGAACCGTCTGAACAGCACCATCTCCAACCTGCAGAACATCAACGAAAACGCCAGTGCTGCACTGGGTCGCGTACAAGATACCGACTTCGCTGCTGAAACTGCACAACTGACCAAGCAGCAGACTCTGCAGCAAGCGTCTACCTCGGTTCTGGCCCAGGCCAACCAACTGCCGTCCGCTGTACTGAAGCTGCTTCAGTAATAGCTGGATGAGTTTTAGCGGGGGAGTGCGCTTGCGTGCTCTCTCGCTTTTTCCGTTCAAGAGGTGATGGACATGGATATGAGCGTGAAGCTGAACTTGTCTTATCCAGCGGCGAAGCCAGCTCCCACGGTGGTCGACAAGCCGGTGGAGAAGCCTCAAGCCGACGCTGCTATCGTGGCTCCGGTGAAGGAAACTCCCAAAGACGCTGCCGCCGAGCAGGACAAACTGAAGAAGGCCGTTCAGGAAATCGAGAAGTTCGTCCAGTCGGTAAAGCGCAACCTGGAGTTCTCTATTGATGAGCCTTCAGGCAAAGTAGTGGTCAAAGTGATTGCCAGTGGTTCCGGCGAAGTGATTCGCCAGATCCCGAACGAAGAAGTTCTGAAGCTGGCCAACAGTTTGAATGATGCAAACAGCTTGTTGTTCAGCGCCGAAGCCTGACAACCGGCACGAATTTTGTTGTTATGTTCTTTTGGGCGTTGTAAAGGTCAAAAGGCCGGCGACACACTGAAGGGAGTCCCACATGGCAAGTCCAATTCTACCTGGCTTGGGTCTAGGCTCTGGCCTTGACACCACCGCGATCGTCAAGGCGCTGGTCGATTCCGACAAGGCCGCCAAGCAAGGTCAGATCACCCGAGCGACGACGACGACTACCAACAGCATCTCCGGGGTGGGAACCCTGAAGTCGCTGTTGGCGGCTTTCAATACCGCGATGAAGGACTTGTCCAGCACAACGACCCCGCAATTCTCGGGTTTTGCTGCGACTTCCTCGACCCCAACTGTTTTGACGGCAACCGCCAGCAACTCTGCGGTGGGCGGTACCTATGCAATCAAGGTCGAGAATATCGCGACGGCTTCCAAGGTCACCTCGGCGGCCTTCGCCGGTGGCGCTAGCAGTGCCATCCCGAGCGGCACGCTGACCATCGCGCAGAACGGTGTCAACTACAACCTCAATGTGGGGGCCGGTGCCACCCTGCAATCGGTTCGTGACGCGATCAATGCCGACACGTCGCTCAAGGCTGCGGGTTTCAGTGCCAACATCATCACCGACTCTTTCGGTTCGCGCCTGGTACTGGGTTCAAGCACGACCGGCGCTGGTTCCGACATCTCGGTGAGCGGCATTGCCGGGCTAGAGATCGATGGGACGAACGTCGTGGGTGCTGGTGGAGCTGCTCTGACGGCCACTTCGGCGGGTGCCATCGGTGCCCTGGCCCAGGATGCCAAGTTCTCCGTCGATGGCATGGCGCTGACCAGCAAGAGCAATACGGTCAGCACGGCGATTTCTGGGTTGACCTTGAATTTGCTCAGTGGCGGGCCGAGCGCCAGCTCAACCGTCACCGTCGCGCCAAACAACGATGGCCTGAAAGCCTCGATCCAGAAATTTGTCGATGCCTATAACGCGATCGCCAATAGCATCACCGCACTGACCAAGCCGTCGCTCGACGATGATGGGAAGCTGACGGTGTCGGCAAAATTGACCGGTGACGCGTTGCCTCGCTCGCTGCTGGCGGCGATTCGAACGCCCTTGTCTGAAACCGGCGCTGGCGACAAGCTGACGTCGTTGGCCCAGTTGGGTATTACCACTGATCAGAAGACGGGTGCGTTGAACTTCGATACCGTCAAATTCACCGCAGCGATGAACGATAAAAAGCTCAGCGGTGAAGTCCAAACGTTGTTCACGGGCACCAATGGCCTGCTGGAGCGCATGGGCAAGGCGATCGAACCCTATAGCCAGACCGGCGGCATCCTGGATCAGCGCACTAGCACGCTGACCAAGACCCAGACCCGCCTGAAGAACGATCAGGAGGCTCTGGATCGCCGGGTTGTGACCCTGACCGCCACACTGACCAAGAAGTACAATGACATGGATACCCTGGTCGGCAAGCTGAAGGCCACCGCCAGCAACATCACCTCGATGTTCGAAGCATTGACGGCACAACAGAAAAACAGCTGATTTTCGACCGATGCAAAAAGCCCGGCAACGTTTTGACAACGTTCCGGGCTTTCGGCTTTTCGACCTAAAGTTTTTTGACGCAGCGTCGATACGCTGTTTATACGAACCGAAGTTTTTTGATGAGGTAGAACATGAATCCGATGTTAGCCCTTCGCCAATACCAGAAGATTGGCGCCCAGGCGCAAACCTCCGAAGCAAGTCCCCATCGTCTGGTGCAGATGCTCATGGAAGGCGGGCTGGATCGTATTGCCCAGGCCAAGGGCGCGATGGAGCGCAAGGATATTGCAAACAGAGGCATTCTGATCAGCAAGGCCATCGGCATCGTCGGTGGTTTGCGTGAAGGCCTGGACCTGGAAAACCAGGCCGAGTCGGTCGCTGAGTTGGATACTCTTTACGCTTACATGATGAAACGTCTGGCCGAAGCCAACGTCAAGGCCGATCCGAAGATCCTCGACGAAGTCACCGATCTGCTTCGCACGGTCAAGGAAGGCTGGGATGCCATTGCCGCGCCTGGTCCGCAATTCTAAGGAGTGCTCTCATGAGTCTTGTCCTGCAGCGAATCGAACAAACCCGTGACGCCCTGGTTGATGCCCTGGCCGAGCGTAACTGGGAAGCCATCGGTCAGTTGGACCTGGCTTGCCGTTCCTGCATGGAAGACGTCCTGGGCGAGCCTCAGGTGGATGAGGCAGCCTTGCGAACAAATCTTGAGGAGTTGCTGGGGGTATATCGGCAATTGCTGGAGGCGGCGACGGGGGAGCGTCAGGCGATCGTCGACGAGATGCAACAGATCCATCAAGCACAGAACGCGGCAAAGGTTTACCATCTGTTCGGTTAATGCTCAGTTAATCCGAGCCCGTTGCGCCATAAATTTGACTGTGCACGGTTTTTTGACTTAACTAGTAGCTGTTTACAGATTTAAGGCGTCTACAGGCATGACAAGTCTGCAAGCGTCTAGCTTGCCCCCTAATTTCGGGCATTGGGTTGACTAGGGAAGTTGCTATTGCATGTGGCGTGAAACCAAAATTCTCCTGATCGATGACGATAGCGTCCGCCGCCGCGACTTGGCGGTGATCTTAAATTTTCTTGGCGAAGAAAATTTACCCTGCGGAAGCCATGACTGGCAGCAGGCCGTCGGCTCTTTGTCGTCCAGTCGTGAAGTCATTTGTGTCCTTATCGGGACCGTGAATGCTCCCGCAACGCTTTTGGGCTTGCTAAAGACACTCTCAACCTGGGATGAGTTCCTTCCGGTTTTGTTAATGGGCGAAAATTCTTCCCTTGACTTGCCTGAAGACCAGCGCCGACGGGTACTTTCCACGCTCGAAATGCCGCCCAGCTACAGCAAGCTGCTCGATTCGCTGCATCGCGCGCAGGTTTATCGCGAGATGTACGATCAGGCCCGCGAGCGCGGCCGGCATCGCGAACCCAACCTGTTCCGCAGCCTTGTCGGCACCAGCCGGGCGATCCAGCATGTGCGCCAGATGATGCAGCAGGTCGCCGATACCGACGCCAGCGTGCTGATCCTGGGCGAGTCGGGCACCGGCAAGGAAGTGGTCGCGCGCAACCTGCATTACCACTCCAAGCGCCGCGAAGCGCCGTTCGTGCCGGTCAACTGCGGCGCGATCCCGGCCGAGTTGCTGGAGAGCGAGCTGTTTGGTCATGAGAAGGGTGCCTTCACCGGCGCGATCACCAGCCGCGCCGGGCGTTTCGAACTGGCCAACGGCGGTACGCTGTTTCTCGACGAAATCGGCGACATGCCGTTGCCGATGCAGGTCAAGCTGCTGCGAGTGCTGCAGGAGCGCACCTTCGAACGCGTGGGCAGCAACAAGACCCAGAGCGTCGATGTACGAATCATTGCCGCCACGCACAAGAATCTCGAGAGCATGATCGAGGTCGGCAGTTTCCGCGAAGACCTCTATTACCGCCTCAACGTTTTCCCGATCGAAATGGCGCCGCTGCGTGAGCGGGTCGAAGACATCCCGTTGCTGATGAACGAGCTGATCTCGCGCATGGAGCACGAAAAGCGCGGTTCGATCCGCTTCAATTCGGCGGCGATCATGTCCCTGTGCCGCCATGGCTGGCCGGGCAACGTCCGTGAGCTGGCCAACCTGGTGGAGCGCATGGCGATCATGCACCCGTACGGGGTGATCGGCGTGAACGAGCTACCGAAGAAATTCCGCTACGTCGACGACGAAGACGAGCAAATGGTCGATAGCCTGCGCAGCGATCTGGAGGAGCGGGTGGCAATCAACGGCCACACGCCGGATTTCACTGCCAATGCCTTGCTGCCGCCCGAAGGCCTGGATCTCAAGGATTACCTGGGAGGCCTGGAACAAGGGTTGATCCAGCAGGCGCTGGACGATGCCAACGGTATCGTGGCCCGCGCCGCAGAACGCCTGCGCATCCGTCGTACCACCCTGGTGGAGAAGATGCGCAAGTACGGCATGAGCCGTCGCGAAGGAGATGAACAGGCGGATGATTGACGCCTGTTTTCCAACCGCCTGATTTTCAGGCGGTTTTTTTTCGGCACGGGTATTGCTATAGCCCTCGCAACGTTCCGTTTAACTGACGGTCAGCCAAGCGAGAGAGCCCGATGACCCAAGTCGCCCAGATGTCTCCTGTCCCCGAGCTGGAACACAGGCCGTCCGCCGAGCAGGCAAGCCGGCTTGGACTTGAGCAGGCATTTTCGCTGTTCAACCAGATGTCCAGCCAACTGACTGATTCCTACAGCCTGCTCGAAGCCCGGGTCACCGAGCTCAAGGGTGAATTGGCCGTGGTCAGCGCCCAGCGCATGCAGGAGCTGGCGGAAAAGGAACGCTTGGCCAATCGCCTGCAAAATCTCCTCGACCTGTTGCCCGGTGGCGTGATCGTCATCGATGCCCACGGCCGTGTGCGCGAAGCCAACCCGGCGGCTTGCGAATTGCTCGGCCTGCCGTTGGAGGGGGAGCTGTGGCGGCATGTCATCGCCCGTTGCTTTGCGCCCCGTGAAGACGACGGCCATGAAGTGTCCCTCAAGGACGGTCGGCGCCTGTCCATCTCGACGCGCTCGCTGGATGCCGAGCCTGGGCAGTTGGTGCTGCTCAATGACTTGACTGAAACCCGTCACCTGCAAGACCAGTTGGCTCGCCATGAGCGTCTGTCTTCCCTGGGGCGGATGGTGGCCTCGTTGGCCCACCAGATTCGTACGCCGCTTTCCGCCGCGCTGCTCTATGCCAGTCACCTGACTGAACAGCAATTGCCGATGGAAACCCAGCAACGCTTTGCCGGACGCTTGAAAGAGCGCCTGCATGAGCTGGAGCACCAGGTGCGCGACATGCTGGTCTTCGCTCGCGGCGAGCTGCCGTTGACCGACCGTGTCACCCCCAAGTCCTTGCTGCAATCGTTGCAGGCCGCGGCGTTGACTCATGTGCAGGATCTGCCGATTCGCTGGCAGTGCGACAGCCATGTCGGCGAAGTGTTGTGTAACCGCGACACGTTGGTGGGTGCGGTGTTGAATCTCATCGAAAACGCGATCCAGGCCAGCGGCGGCGACGTCCGGCTGAAAGTGCACTTGTATACCCGCGACAACATCTTGCGCCTGTGTGTCAGCGACAGCGGCAGTGGTATCGAGCCGGCCGTGCTGGCACGCCTGGGTGAGCCATTCTTTACCACCAAGACCACCGGCACCGGCTTGGGCCTGACCGTGGTCAAGGCTGTGGCCCGTGCCCATCAGGGAGAATTGCAACTGCGCTCGCGGCTGGGGCGTGGCACTTGTGCGACGGTGTGCTTGCCGTTGTTTTCCAATGCGCCAGGGGTGGAGTGAAAGCAATGGCGATCAAGGTGTTGCTGGTTGAGGATGACCGGGCGCTGCGTGAGGCGCTGGCCGATACGCTGGTCTTGGCTGGCCACGACTACGCCGCCGTCGGTTCGGCGGAAGAGGCGCTGCTTGCCGTGGGCCGCGAAGCGTTCGGCCTGGTGGTCAGTGACGTCAACATGCCGGGCATGGATGGCCATCAATTGCTCGGCCTGTTGCGCGCCCGTCAGCCGCAACTGCCGGTCTTGCTGATGACCGCCCACGGCGCCGTCGAGCGAGCGGTGGATGCCATGCGTCAAGGTGCCGCGGATTACCTGGTCAAGCCGTTCGAGCCCAAAGCACTGCTGGATCTGGTCGCGCGCCATGCCTTGGGTAGTCTCGCGGTCGAGGGTGAAGGTCCGGTGGCCATCGAACCGGCCAGTGCGCAATTGCTGGAGTTGGCCGCGCGGGTGGCCCGCAGCGATTCAACTGTGTTGATTTCCGGCGAGTCCGGTACGGGCAAGGAAGTGCTGGCGCGCTACATTCATCAACAGTCCCGGCGCGCCAACGAACCGTTCATTGCCATCAATTGCGCGGCAATCCCTGACAACATGCTCGAGGCGACGCTGTTTGGCCACGAAAAGGGCTCGTTCACGGGGGCCATTGCGGCCCAGGCTGGCAAGTTCGAGCAGGCTGACGGCGGCACGATTCTGCTCGATGAGATTTCCGAAATGCCGTTGGGCCTGCAGGCCAAGCTGTTGCGCGTATTGCAGGAGCGGGAAGTGGAGCGGGTCGGTGCGCGCAAACCCATCAGCCTGGATATTCGCGTGGTGGCAACCACCAACCGCGACCTGGCCGGCGAAGTGGCGGCGGGGCGTTTCCGTGAAGACCTCTATTACCGTCTGTCGGTCTTCCCGCTGGCTTGGCGTCCGCTGCGCGAGCGCACCGCCGATATCCTGCCGCTGGCCGAGCGTCTGCTGAACAAGCACGTCAATAAAATGAAGCATGCGGCGGCCCGGCTTTCGGCCGAGGCTCGGGCCTGCCTGGTTGCCTACCCATGGCCGGGCAATGTCCGAGAGCTCGATAACGCCATTCAGCGGGCCTTGATCCTGCAGCAGGGCGGCTTGATCCAGCCGGAGGACTTCTGCCTGGCCGGTCCGGTCGCTTGTGCACCATTGCCTGCATTGTCGCCGGTACCAACGGCGGCCTTCGCGCCCCCGCTGGAAGTCGAGGGTGAGTCGGCCGGCGCCTTGGGCGATGACCTGCGTCGTCGCGAGTTCCAGATGATCATCGACACCCTGCGCGCCGAGCGCGGTCGTCGCAAGGAGGCGGCCGAACGCCTGGGCATCAGCCCGCGCACCCTGCGCTACAAGTTGGCGCAGATGCGCGACGCCGGAATGGATGTCGAGGCCTATCTGTTCGCCAGTTGAGTGATGTGCACCGAATACCCCTTGTGGGAGCGGGCTTGCTCGCGAAAGCGATTTACCAGTCACCGTTGCATTGACTGAACCACCGCTTTCGCGAGCAAGCCCGCTCCCACACGCATTTGTTTTTTGCGGCCATGGAGCTGGCACCCTTGTTGCTAATACCTGAATACCCGCTGAGTAAGTGTCAAAAAAATGCGGGCCGCCAGAGAGAGTAGACCATGAGCCAAGGTATTGAATTTAATCGGTTGATGTTGGACATGCGGGCCATGCAGATGGACGCCATGGCCCAGCCTAAATCGGTCGCGGTCCCCCAGGTGGGTGGCAGCAGCTTTTCCGACTTGCTCGGTCAGGCCGTCAATAAAGTGAACGATACCCAGCAGGCATCGAATCAGTTGGCCAGTGCTTTCGAGATTGGCAAAAGTGGCGTCGACCTGACGGATGTAATGATCTCCTCGCAGAAAGCCAGTGTCTCGTTTCAGGCGTTGACCCAGGTTCGCAACAAACTGGTTCAAGCCTACCAAGACATCATGCAGATGCCGGTCTAAGGAAATTATTGAGTCATGGCAGAAGCAGCCGTTGATAACGTTCCAGCCAAGGCCACTCCGGTAGACGGCAAACCGCCGCTGTTCGGTCTGTCCTTCCTGGAAAATCTCTCCGAGATGACCATGCTGCGTCAGGTAGGCCTGTTGGTCGGCCTGGCTGCCAGCGTGGCGATTGGTTTTGCCGTGGTACTGTGGTCCCAGCAGCCGGACTACCGTCCGCTGTACGGCAGCCTGGCGGGCATGGACGCCAAGCAAGTCATGGAAACCCTGGCTTCCGCCGACATTCCTTATACCGTCGAACCTAATTCCGGCGCCTTGCTGGTCAAGGCCGATGACGTCGCCCGTGCGCGCCTCAAGCTCGCCGCGGCCGGCGTGACGCCTACCGATGGCAACATCGGTTTCGAGATCCTCGACAAGGACCAGGGCCTGGGCACCAGCCAATTCATGGAAGCGACCCGTTATCGTCGCGGCCTGGAAGGTGAGCTGGCGCGGACCATTTCCAGCCTGAACAATGTCAAGGGTGCCCGCGTGCACCTGGCGATTCCGAAAAGCTCGGTGTTCGTGCGCGATGAGCGCAAGCCCAGCGCTTCGGTACTGGTCGAGCTGTATTCGGGCCGCTCCCTGGAGCCAGGCCAGGTCGTTGCCATCGTCAATCTGGTGGCGACCAGCGTACCTGAGCTGAGCAAGTCGCAGATCACCGTGGTCGACCAGAAAGGCAACCTGCTGTCCGATCAGGCGGAGAACTCCGAACTGACCATGGCCGGCAAGCAATTCGATTACAGCCGTCGCATGGAAGGCATGCTGACCCAGCGGGTGCACAACATCCTGCAACCGATTCTGGGCAATGATCGCTATAAGGCCGAAGTGTCGGCCGATGTCGACTTCAGTGCCGTCGAGTCGACCTCCGAGCAGTTCAACCCGGACCAGCCGGCGTTGCGCAGCGAGCAGTCGGTCAATGAACAACGCACCGCCAGCAATGGCCCGCAAGGCGTACCGGGAGCCCTGAGCAACCAGCCGCCGTCGCCGGCCAGCGCGCCGCAGACCACCGGGGGCGCCACCGCGGCCGCTGGCATGGTGCAGCCAGGCCAGCCGCTGATCGATGCCAATGGCCAGCAGATCATGGACCCGGCCACCGGTCAGCCGATGTTGGCGCCGTACCCGGCCGACAAGCGTCAGCAGTCGACCAAGAACTTCGAACTCGACCGTTCCATCAGTCACACCAAGCAACAACAGGGTCGTTTGAATCGCCTGTCGGTCGCCGTGGTGGTGGACGATCAGGTCAAGGTCAACCCGGCCAATGGCGAAACCAGTCGTGCGCCGTGGAGCGCCGACGAATTGGCGCGTTTCACTCGCCTGGTGCAGGACGCCGTCGGTTTTGACGCCAGCCGCGGCGACAGCGTCAGCGTGATCAACGTACCGTTCTCCCTCGAGCGCGGTGAAGTGGTCGCCGATATTCCGTTTTATTCGCAACCCTGGTTCTGGGATGTGGTCAAGCAAGTATTGGGTGTGCTGTTCATCCTGGTACTGGTGTTTGGCGTGCTGCGTCCGGTGCTCAACAACATCACCGGTGGCGGCAAGAACAAGCAGTTGGCAGGTTTCGGTGATGTCGAGCTGGGAGGCATGGGCGGCCTGGATGGCGAATTGGCCAACGATCGCGTCAGCCTCGGCGGGCCGCAGAGCATCCTGCTGCCAAGCCCGAGCGAAGGCTATGACGCTCAGTTGAACGCCATCAAGAGTCTGGTGGCAGAAGACCCGGGTCGTGTGGCCCAGGTCGTGAAAGAGTGGATTAACGCAGATGAGTGATAATCGAGCCGCTGTTGCCAAATTGTCCCGGGTCGACAAAGCCGCGATCCTGCTGCTGTCCCTGGGTTCTACCGACGCTGCCCAAGTGCTGCGCCACATGGGGCCCAAGGAGGTCCAGCGCGTGGGCGTGGCAATGGCCCAGATGGGCAACGTGCACCGCGAGCAGGTCGAGCAGGTGATGAGCGAGTTCGTCGACATCGTCGGCGATCAGACCAGCCTCGGCGTCGGTTCCGACGACTACGTGCGCAAGATGCTCACCCAGGCACTGGGCGAGGACAAGGCCAACGGCCTCATCGACCGGATCCTGCTGGGTGGCAATACCAGCGGCCTGGACAGCCTCAAGTGGATGGAACCGCGGGCGGTTGCCGACGTGATCCGTTACGAGCACCCGCAGATCCAGGCGATCGTGGTGGCTTACCTCGACCCGGACCAGGCCGGTGAAGTCCTGGGCAACTTCGACCACAAGGTGCGCCTGGACATCATCCTGCGGGTGTCTTCGCTCAACACCGTGCAGCCGGCGGCCCTGAAAGAATTGAACCAGATTCTCGAGAAGCAGTTCTCGGGCAACTCCAATGCCTCGCGCACCACCTTGGGTGGTATCAAGCGTGCGGCGGACATCATGAACTTCCTCGACAGTTCGATCGAAGGTCAGTTGATGGACTCGATCCGCGAGTTCGACGAAGACCTGTCCGGTCAGATCGAAGACCTCATGTTCGTGTTCAACAACCTGTCCGATGTCGACGATCGTGGCATCCAGGCCCTGTTGCGCGAAGTGTCGTCCGACGTGCTGGTACTGGCCCTCAAGGGCTCGGACGAAGGCGTCAAGGAAAAGATCTTCAAGAACATGTCCAAACGGGCGGCCGAACTGTTGCGCGACGATCTCGAGGCCAAGGGCCCGGTGCGCGTCAGCGACGTGGAAACCGCACAGAAGGAAATCCTCACCATCGCCCGCCGCATGGCCGAAGCCGGGGAGATCGTTCTCGGTGGCAAGGGCGGCGAAGAGATGATCTAAGGTCGTTATGTCTGCCAAGAGTGATGAAGCACCCAGCGACCTGATCCGCGCCCGGGACGTCGGTGGTTTCGACGTCTGGTCGCTGCCCAGCTTCGATCCCCACGTGCCCGAGCCTGAGCCTGAGCCGGAGGAAGAGCTGCCGGAAATGGAGGAAGTGCCGCTGGAGGAAGTCCAGCCACTGACCCTCGAGGAAGTCGAGAGCATTCGCCAGGAAGCCTACAACGAAGGCTTTGCCGTGGGCGAAAAGGAAGGCTTCCACAGCACCACGCTCAAGGTCCGCCAGGAAGCCGACGTGGCGCTGACGGCCAAGCTTCGCGCGCTGGAATCGCTGATGCTCAACCTGTTCGACCCCATCGCCGAGCAGGACACCCAGATCGAGAAATCCCTGGTGGGGCTGGTGCAACACATCGCCAAACAAGTGATCCAGCGCGAACTGGCTATCGATTCGAGCCAGATCGAACATGTCATGCGTGAAGCGCTCAAGTTGTTGCCGTTGGGCGTGGGTAACGTGCGGTTGTACATCAATCCCCAGGACTTCGAGCTGGTCAAGGCCCTGCGCGAACGCCATGAAGAAACCTGGCGCATCGTCGAGGACGCGGCGCTGCTGCCGGGCGGTTGCCGTGTGGAAACCGAACACAGTCGCATCGACGCAACCGTTGAAACTCGCATCAGCCAGATCATGGCCAAATTGTTCGACCAGTTGCACGAACAGGCCTTGCACCCGGCCGCTGCCGACCTGAGCCTGGAGTTGCCGGACGAACCTCCGGTCAGTGCGGATGCCGCGCCGACCGATGCCGGGTTGGATGTACCTGAATTTGACGCCTCTGCACCGGACAGCCGCGATGCGCCTTGAGCGAACCAGCTTCGGCAAGCGCCTGGGCAGCTACGCCGAGGCCAGCGAACTGGCCGGTCAACCGATCCTGGAAGGGCGTCTGCTGCGCATGGTCGGCCTGACCCTCGAAGCCGAAGGCCTGCGTGCCGCCATGGGCAGCCGCTGCATGGTGATCAACGACGACAGTTATCACCCGGTGCAAGTCGAAGCCGAAGTCATGGGCTTCTCTGGCAGCAAGGTCTTCTTGATGCCGGTGGGCAGTGTCGCCGGCATCGCCCCCGGCGCGCGCGTGGTGCCCTTGGCCGACAACGGTCGCCTGCCCATGGGCATGAGCATGCTCGGGCGCGTGCTGGACGGAGCCGGACGGGCCTTGGACGGCAAGGGCGGTATGAAGGCTGAAGACTGGGTGCCGATGGACGGCCCGACGATCAACCCGCTCAAGCGCGACCCCATCAGCGTACCGCTGGACGTGGGTATCCGCTGCATCAACGGCTTATTGACGGTCGGACGCGGCCAGCGCCTGGGCCTGTTCGCCGGTACCGGGGTGGGCAAGAGCGTGCTGCTGGGCATGATGACCCGTTTCACCGAAGCCGACATCATCGTGGTGGGGCTGATCGGCGAACGGGGTCGTGAGGTGAAGGAATTCATCGAGCACATCCTTGGCGAGGAAGGGCTCAAGCGTTCGGTGGTGGTGGCTTCGCCAGCGGATGATGCGCCGTTGATGCGCTTGCGAGCGGCCATGTATTGCACACGTATCGCCGAGTATTTCCGTGACAAGGGCAAGAACGTCCTGTTGCTGATGGATTCGCTGACCCGTTTCGCCCAGGCCCAGCGGGAAATCGCCCTGGCCATCGGCGAACCGCCAGCCACCAAGGGCTATCCGCCTTCGGTATTCGCCAAGCTGCCGAAACTGGTGGAACGTGCCGGCAATGCGGAAAAGGGCGGTGGTTCGATCACCGCGTTCTATACCGTGCTGTCCGAAGGCGATGACCAGCAAGACCCTATCGCTGACTCGGCCCGGGGCGTACTCGACGGCCACATCGTGCTGTCCAGGCGCCTGGCCGAAGAAGGGCATTACCCGGCCATCGATATCGAGGCTTCCATCAGCCGGGTCATGCCGTCGGTCATCAGTGCCGAACACATGAAGCGGGCCCAGCAGTTCAAGCAGTATTGGTCGCGCTACCAGCAAAGCCGTGACTTGATCAGCGTCGGCGCCTATGTGCCTGGCGGCGACCGCGAGACCGACACCGCGATCAACCTGCACCCGTCGATGGCCGTCTACCTGCGCCAGAGCCTGAACGACAACATCGGCATGGGCGCCAGTGAGGCGCACTTGCAGACCCTTTTCGCCCCGATCTCAGGCACTTAACCGACCATGGCCACGAGTCGTGCGGCCCGCCTGGCCCCCGTGGTGGACATGGCGGAAAAGGCCGAGAAGACCGCCGTCCAGCGACTGGCGTATTTCCAGGGCCAGGTCAAAGTCGCCGAAAGCAAGCTGGCAGACCTCGAAAACTTTCGACTCGAATATCAGGAACAGTGGATCGCCCGTGGTGCCCACGGGGTTTCCGGGCAGTGGTTGTTGGGCTACCAAGGCTTTCTTGCGCAGTTGGGTACCGCTATCGACCAGCAGCGCCAGAGCCTGGTCTGGCACCAGAACAACCTAGAGAAGGCTCGCCAGAGCTGGCAAGAGGCGTTTGCCCGGGTCGAAGGGTTGCGCAAGCTGGTGCAGCGCTATATCGATGAGGCACGGCAACTGGAAGACAAGCGCGAACAGAAACTGCTCGATGAGTTGTCCCAGCGCCTGCCGCGGCAGAATCCCTATTGATGCGAAACCGGGATTTTGTCGGCAGATTCTGACAAAACCTTGCTCAGACCTTTACCAGATGCTACACCTTGTACACGTATGTCCATGACAAGGAAGCCGATCATGTCAGTCGTTACCGAAGTATCCCCCGATGGGCACAAGCTGACGATCTCGATCAAAGGTCGATTCGATTTCGGACGGCATCAGGAGTTTCGTGAGTCCTATGAACGGCTCAATCAGAAACCTGACTCCATCGTGGTGGATTTGAAAGAAGCCACTTATCTCGACAGTTCCGCCTTGGGCATGCTTTTGTTGTTGCGCGATCATGCCGGTGGCGACCAGTCGGATATCCGTGTCGTCAACAGCAGCAATGACGTCAAGAAAATCCTCGCGATCTCCAATTTCGACAAGCTGTTCGACATCAGTTGACGGCCATGCAATCGTCGTCGGAGCCGCTGACGGTCCTGATTGCCGAAGACAGTGCCGCTGATCGACTGCTGTTGTCGACCATTGTCCGCCGCCAGGGGCATCATGTGCTCACTGCGGCCGATGGCGCCGAAGCGGTCGATGTCTATCTGGAGCAACGTCCGCACCTGGTGCTGATGGATGCGATGATGCCAGTGATGGACGGCTTTGAAGCCGCGCAGAAAATCAAGCAGTTGGCCGGGGACCAGTTGGTCCCGATCATTTTCCTCACCTCGTTGACCGAGAGCGAAGCCCTGGCCCGTTGCCTGGAAGCGGGCGGTGACGATTTCCTGGCCAAACCCTACAACCAAGTGATCCTGGCGGCCAAGATCAAGGCCATGGACCGCTTGCGTCGGTTGCAGGCCACGGTGGTGGAGCAGCGCGACCAGATCGCCAGGCACCATGACTACCTGCTCAACGAACAACGGGTCGCCAAGGCTGTATTCGACAAGATCGCCCACTCCGGCTGCCTGAGCGCGCCGAACATCCGCTACTTGCAATCGCCTTATGCCTTGTTCAACGGTGATTTGCTGCTGGCGGCGTTCAATCCGGCCGGCGACATGCACGTC
The DNA here is from genome assembly GCF_018325805.1 of Pseudomonas sp. St290. Taxonomy (NCBI): domain Bacteria; kingdom Pseudomonadati; phylum Pseudomonadota; class Gammaproteobacteria; order Pseudomonadales; family Pseudomonadaceae; genus Pseudomonas; species Pseudomonas sp. St290. Next base: position 1,817,505 of record NZ_AP014703.1, read on the forward strand.
CTGCTGGGGGATTTCACCGGGCACGGTTTGCCGGCGGCGGTCGGTGCGATGCCGCTGGCGGAAGTGTTCTACGGGATGACCGCCAAGGGCTACGGCCTGGCGCAGATCCTGCGGGAGATGAATGCCAAGCTTAAACGCATCCTGCCAGTGGACATGTTCTGTTGCGCGACGTTGCTATGCCTGAGTTTCCAGCGGTGCACGGTGGAAGTCTGGAATGGCGGCATGCCCGAGGGTTACCTGCATGACAGCCTCAGCGGCGTGCGCACGCCATTGCCGGCGCGGCACCTGCCGTTGGGTGTGCTCTCGCCCCAGCTATTCGATGATCGCACCGAAGTGCACGCCATGTCGTTGGGGGACCGGGTGTTCCTGTTGTCTGACGGCGTAATCGAAACCAGTGACGACCATGATCGGCCGTTTGGCGTGGAGGGGTTGCAGCAGGTGTTTGCAGCCAACCGTGAGCCCGATCTTCTTTTCGAAGATATCCAGCAGGCCCTGCGGGACTTTCGCGGCGAGGCTCGGGACGACTTCAGTATGGTCGAGGTACGGCTGGTCGCACCGACGCAACTCAATCCGCCGCCGCCGGTCTATTCCGATAGCGGCCAGTCCAGCCCGCTGGATTGGTCGGTGAGCTTCGAGTTCCGGGCGCAGACACTCAAGCGCTTCAACCCGATGCCTTACCTGTTGCAGTTGTTGCTCGAGGTCCATGGACTCAGGGCGCAGAGTGGCGCCCTTTACAGCGTCATGTCGGAGCTCTACTCCAATGCCCTGGATCATGGGGTGCTGGGGCTCGACTCGAGCCTCAAGCGTGACGCGGCGGGTTTTGCCCGCTACTACCGGGAGCGCAATACGCGCCTGGATGAACTGAGCGACGGTTACGTGCGGGTGCATTTGCATGTTTCACCAGATGGCGAGGGTGGTCGCCTGGCCATCGAAGTCGAAGACAGTGGCGAGGGTTTTGATGTCGCCAGGGTGCTGGCGCGGCCCGTTGACAGTGATCGGTTGTCGGGGCGCGGCGTGAGCCTGGTACGCCAGTTGAGCCACCAGGCCAGTTGGTCAGACGATGGTCGTAGTGCGCGCGTGGAGTTTTTCTGGGAGGCTCTGGCATAATCGGGGCCATTCTTGATCAGGGAGCGAACAAGTGAACGAGATTCATCTGGACCGCGACGTGCTCAGCACGTTGAAGGAAGTCATGGAGGAGGGGTATCTGGAGTTGCTGGATACGTTTCTCAACGACTCCGAGGCTCGCTTGCGGGTGCTGCATGAAGCACGGGATGCTGAAAAACTGAGCGCCACGGCCCACAGCTTCAAGGGCAGCAGCAGCAACATGGGCGCCATCCGCCTGGCCGAGCTGTGCGGCGAGCTGGAACAGCGTGCCAAGCAACCGTCATTGGGCGGTATCGAAAAGCTGGTCAACGAAATCGACAATGAATTTGCTCATGTCCGCAAGCTTTGCAGGGAAGAGCGTGAAGGCTTTCACTGCTGAGATTCGACGGTCGGGCAGACGTTGGCCCGTGCCTTGCATTGCCTAGTCTCGACTGTACCTATGATTCCAGTGCAGCGGAGACCCTTTTATGCCTGTTACCCCCAACACACTGCTTCAGGCCTCTGTCCAGGCCAAGCCCCAGGTCGCCGTCAATTCACCGGCAGCGGCCCCGGAACTCGGGGATAGAGCCTCCAGCTTCGCTCAAGTCTTCGCCAAGCAGGCGCCTGCCAAATCGGCTGCGGCCCCTGAGCCATCGGTGAAATCGGTACGCGACAAGGCTGCCGACAACACCGTCAAAAAAGACACTGGCAACCAGACCCCTGCCGCCCCGGAGCCGACGGTTGCCGATAGCGGCAAACCCTTGCCCACGGAAAAACCGGCCAGCGCCGACGATAACGCCGCCAGTGACGACAACGCCGACCCTGCGCAAACGCCAGTTGCCGATGCTGCGCCTATCGATCCGAGCCTTGATCCAGGACTGCTGCCGGACATGGCGGTGCCGGTGGCGACAGCCACGGCGGAACCTGCACCTGTGGCGGTCACGACTGACACCCAGCTGGGTACGGCAGTAGCGGCGCCGGTTGCCCCCTTGGCCGCACCGGTCCAGGTGACCCAGGCGGCGGTCCCGGTGGATGATCCCGCCTTCGATCCTGAAGCCGACCCACTCGACGCGTTGCCAGCCTTGCGCTTGGCGATGGAGCAGGGCGGCCATGTTTCCGCCACCAGCCAGGCCCAACCCAAGAGCGCGGCCCCGGCGTCGCTCGATGGTGAGCCGACTTCGGCACAAACCTTTGCCGCCGGTATGGCGAGCATGCTTACTGTGCAAGCCGACCAGAACAGTACCGGGCCCGGCAGCCAGGGTGGCGACAAGGCATTCGGTGGCTTGATCAGCGAAGGCCTCAAGGACCTGGGCGCCGCTTCCAGTGATACTCGCGTGGACGATTTCGCCAACCGCTTGGCCGCACTGACCCAGGCCGCTACGCCCAAAACCGCCAATGCGGTGCCGGTCAACCAGCCTATCGCAATGAATCAGAACGGTTGGACCGAAGAGGTGGTCAACCGGGTGATGTACCTGTCCAGCGTCAATCTCAAGGCGGCCGATATCCAGTTGCAACCCGCCGAGCTCGGGCGCCTGGATATCCGGGTGAACATGGTTCCGGACCAACAGACCCAGGTCACGTTCATGAGCGCCCACTCCGGCGTTCGCGAAGCCCTCGAAGGCCAGTTGCATCGCCTGCGGGACAGTTTTGCCCAGCAGGGCATGGGCCAGGTCGACGTCAGTGTATCGGACCAGTCCCGTGGCTCGCAGAACCAGGGGCAGCAGGCCCAGCAGCAAGCCCAGGCGGGGCGCACCACGTCGTCCGGTGGGCGGGTGGATTCGGCGGACGACGCTGGCACGGCCAGCATTGCTGAAGCGGCCGTCAGCACGACCAGTGTCATCGGCACCAGCGCGGTCGATTACTACGCCTGACCCAACGATGCTCGCCCCTGTGGGAGCGAGCCTGCTCGCGATAGCGGATTGTCAGTCACCCTTGCGTGGGCTGATCCACTGCTATCGCGAGCAGGCTCGCTCCCACTTTGTTTTTATGGGGATTGAAGATCGCGTCTGCCCGTCATCTTAAGCGCCGACACTTCTGGCATAACACTTGCTCCTGCCTTGCCGTGCAACAGTGAAAACCCCGATTAGTGACGGATTATTGGCATGGCGAAGAGTGAAGCAGCAGCTGTAAAAGACCCTGCAACCAAAGGCAAACTCAAGCTGATCATCATGATCGTGGTGGGTTTGCTCCTGGCGATCGGCGTTTCGGTGGGGGCGACCTGGTATTTCATGCACAGCGCCCAAAGCAAGCCGGCGGTGGCGGTCGAAGCCGCACCAGTGGGCAAGCAACCGGCGATTTTCGAGCCGATGGCGCCAGCCTTCGTGGCCAACTACACCCAGAACGGTCGTCAACGCTACATGCAGGTCAGCATCACCCTGCTGGGTCGCAACCAGGCTGACCTGGAAGCGCTGCGGGTGCACATGCCGCTGATCCGCAATAACCTGGTGATGCTGTTTTCCGGACAGAATTTCGACACCCTGGCCACCCCGGTCGGTCAGGAAATGCTGCGTCAGAAAGCCACGGCCAGCGTGCAGGAAGTGGCTCAGAAAGAGCTTGGCAAAGTGGTGATCGAACAGTTGCTTTTCACTAACTTCGTATTGCAGTAGGAACACGACATGGCCGTGCAGGACCTGTTGTCCCAGGACGAAATCGACGCGCTGCTACATGGTGTCGACGATGGCCTGGTGCAGACCGAGAACGCTGCTGAACCGGGCAGCGTCAAAAGCTACGACCTGACCAGCCAGGATCGCATCGTTCGTGGACGCATGCCGACCCTGGAAATGATCAACGAGCGTTTCGCCCGCTATACCCGCATCAGCATGTTCAACATGCTGCGCCGCTCGGCCGACGTGGCCGTCGGTGGCGTGCAGGTGATGAAGTTCGGTGAGTACGTGCACTCGCTGTACGTGCCTACCAGCCTCAACCTGGTGAAGATCAAGCCGTTGCGCGGCACCGCATTGTTCATTCTTGACGCCAAGCTGGTGTTCAAGCTGGTGGACAACTTCTTCGGCGGCGACGGTCGTCACGCCAAGATCGAGGGGCGTGAATTCACCCCGACCGAGCTGCGGGTCGTGCGCATGGTGCTGGAGCAGGCTTTCGTCGACTTGAAGGAAGCCTGGCAAGCGATCATGGAAGTGAACTTCGAGTACATCAACTCGGAAGTGAACCCGGCCATGGCCAACATCGTCGGCCCGAGCGAGGCCATCGTGGTCTCGACCTTCCACATCGAGCTCGATGGCGGTGGCGGCGACCTGCACGTGACCATGCCGTACTCGATGATCGAGCCGGTGCGAGAAATGCTCGATGCCGGTTTCCAGTCGGACCTCGACGACCAGGACGAGCGCTGGATCAATGCGCTGCGCCAGGATGTGCTGGATGTCGACGTGCCGATCGGCGCGACGGTTGCCCGGCGCCAACTGCGCCTGCGGGACATCCTGCACATGCAGCCGGGTGACATCATCCCCGTCGAGATGCCGGAAGACATGATCATGCGCGCCAATGGCGTACCGGCCTTCAAGGTCAAGATGGGCTCTCACAAAGGCAACCTGGCGTTGCAGGTGATCGAGCCGATCGAACGCCGCTGAGCGGGGTCGAACCCCTTGAGTTTGTAACGGATTTTACGTTTTTAACTGATTTTTGCCCGCCGAGGACAAATGATGGCTGACGATATGAATACCCAGGATGACCAGGCGCTTGCCGACGAATGGGCCGCAGCCCTGGAAGAAACCGGTGATGCCGGGCAAGCCGACATCGACGCCTTGCTGGCGGCCGACAGTGGCGCTCATGCGTCCAGCCGCCTGCAGATGGAAGAATTTGGCAGCGTGCCGAAGAGTCATGAGCCGGTAACGCTCGATGGCCCGAACCTGGATGTGATCCTCGATATCCCGGTGTCGATTTCCATGGAAGTGGGCAGCACCGACATCAACATCCGCAACCTGCTGCAGCTCAACCAGGGCTCGGTGATCGAGCTGGACCGCCTGGCCGGCGAACCACTCGACGTGCTGGTCAACGGTACCTTGATCGCCCATGGCGAAGTGGTGGTGGTCAACGAGAAGTTCGGCATTCGCCTGACGGACGTGATCAGTCCGAGCGAACGCATCAAGAAGCTGCGCTGAGTGAAAGGTTTCTTCGCAGCAGCCGCGATGCTGCCATTGAGCGTGCTGGCGGCCGAGCCGGTTGCCACGGCCGCCGCTGCGCCGGCTGCCGGCAGTGGCGTGGCCGGGCAATTGGCACAGCTGGTGCTGGGTTTGCTGCTGGTGCTGGGCTTGATCTTCTTCCTCGCCTGGATGCTGCGTCGGGTGCAGCAGGCCGGGCCAGCCGGCAAAGGCCAGGTCATCGACATCATCGGCTCCCGCGCGCTCGGGCCGCGGGACCGGCTGGTGCTGGTGCAGGTCGGCAACGAGCAGATTCTCCTGGGCCTGAGCCCGGGCACCATTACCGCCTTGCATGTCCTCAAGGAGCCGGTGCAGGTGCCCTCCGCCGAGCAGGCAAGTCCCGAGTTTGCCCAGCGTCTCATGGAACTGTTGGGTAAAGACCAGAAGGATAAAAAGTAATGCCGTTGCGCATTCTGTTGGCATTGGCCCTGATGCTGGCCGCACCGTTGGCGTTCGCCGCCGATCCACTGTCGATTCCGGCGATCACCCTCGGAACCAACGCCGAAGGGGCCCAGGAATACTCGGTCAGCCTGCAGATCCTGCTGATCATGACCGCGCTGAGTTTCATCCCGGCGTTCGTCATGCTGATGACCAGTTTCACCCGGATCATCATTGTCTTTTCGATCCTGCGCCAGGCCCTGGGCCTGCAACAGACCCCCTCGAACCAGATCCTCACCGGCATGGCGCTGTTCCTGACCATGTTCATCATGGCGCCGGTGTTCGACCGGGTGAACCAGGATGCGCTGCAACCCTACCTGGCGGAAAAAATCACTGCTCAGGATGCCGTGGCCAAGGCTGAAGTGCCGATCAAGGATTTCATGCTGGCCCAGACTCGCAGCAGCGACCTGGAGCTGTTCATGCGCCTGTCCAAGCGCACCGATATCCCCAGTGCCGATCAGGCGCCATTGACCATCCTGGTGCCGGCGTTCGTGACCTCCGAGCTCAAGACCGCTTTCCAGATCGGCTTCATGATTTTCATCCCGTTCCTGATCATCGACCTGGTGGTCGCCAGCGTACTGATGGCCATGGGCATGATGATGCTCTCGCCGCTGATCATTTCCCTGCCGTTCAAGATCATGCTGTTTGTGCTGGTGGATGGCTGGGCGTTGATCATCGGTACCCTGGCGGGCAGTTTCGGCGGTGTTTAGGCCTTTTGTGCGGGTAGGACGATATGACGCCTGAAGTAGCGGTAGACCTGTTCCGTGAAGCGCTCTGGTTGACGACCATGATGGTTGCCATCCTGGTGATCCCCAGCCTCCTGGTCGGATTGCTGGTGGCGATGTTCCAGGCCGCGACCCAGATCAACGAACAGACCTTGAGCTTCCTGCCACGCCTGTTGGTGATGCTGGTGACGCTGATCGTCGCCGGCCCCTGGATGGTACAAACCTTCATGGAATACATCCTGCAGTTGTACGGCAGTATTCCGCAGTTGATCGGCTGACCGCATGTCGATGCTCGAGCTTACGGACACCCAGATCAGTTCCTGGGTGGCATCGTTCATCCTGCCGCTGTTTCGCGTCACCGCGGTGCTGATGAGCATGCCGGTCTTCGGCACGACCCTGGTGCCCCGGCGCGTGCGCCTGTATTTCGCCCTGGCGATCACGGTTGTCATCGCGCCCGGACTCCCGCCGATGCCGCCGGTCCATGCCCTGGACCTCAGTGCACTGATGCTGGTGGCCGAGCAAATTCTCATCGGCGCCTTGATGGGCTTCTCGCTACAGCTGTTCTTCCAGGCCTTCGTGGTGGCTGGGCAAATCATTTCGATCCAGATGGGCATGGCCTTCGCGTCGATGGTCGACCCCACCAATGGCGTGACGACGGCAGTGATCGGTCAGTTCCTGACGATGCTGGTGACCCTGTTGTTCCTCGCCATGAATGGGCATCTGGTGGTCTTCGAGGTCTTGACCGAGAGCTTTACCACCATGCCGGTGGGCAATGCGTTCCTGATCAATCATTTCTGGGAGATCGCCGGTAAGCTCGGCTGGGTCCTGGGCGCGGCGATGGTGCTGGTATTGCCGGCGATCACCGCGTTGCTGGTGGTCAACATCGCCTTTGGCGTGATGACCCGCGCGGCACCGCAATTGAATATTTTCTCCATCGGCTTTCCGCTGACCCTCGTGCTGGGCATGGTGATTTTCTGGGTCAGCCTGGGGGATATCCTCAACCAGTATCAGCCGCTGGCCACCCAGGCCTTGCAGCTTTTACGCGACATGGCACAGGCACGCTGAACCATGGCCGAGAGCGAGAGTGGTCAGGACAAGACAGAAGACCCTACGGAAAAGCGCCTGCGCGAATCCCGGGAAAAGGGTGAGACTGCCCGGTCCAAGGAACTCAACACGCTGGCGGTGATGCTGGCGGGGGCGGGCGGATTGCTGGTTTATGGCGGCGGGTTGGCCCTGGACCTGCTGGAAATCATGCGCCTGAATTTCTCCCTGCCCCGTGAGGTGCTGCTTTCTCCCGGTTCCATGTCCCAACACCTGCTGCACTCGGGCAAGATCGCGATCCTGGCGGTGCAGCCGGTCCTGATCTGTTTGCTGCTGGCCGCCGTGATTGGCCCGATTTCACTGGGCGGCTGGTTGTTCGCCGCCGGTAGCCTGGCCCCAAAATTCAGTCGAATGAACCCGGCCGCAGGCCTCAAGCGCATGTTTTCTACCTCGGCGCTGATGGAGTTGCTCAAGGCTTTCGGGAAATTCCTGTTGGTCCTGTTCGTCGCGCTGACAGTGTTGCAGGCCGATATCGATGATCTGCTGCGCATTGCTCACGAACCGCTGGAGCAGGCGATTATCCACAGCGTGCAGTTGGTGGGCTGGAGTACGTTGTGGATGGCTTGCGGCCTGATCCTGATCGCCGCCATCGACGTGCCGATCCAGCTCTATCAGAGCAAGCAGAAGCTGATGATGACCAAGCAGGAAGTGCGCGACGAGCACAAGGACTCGGAGGGCAAGCCAGAGGTCAAGCAGCGGATCCGGCAGTTGCAGCGTGAGGTCTCCCAGCGGCGGATGATGGCGGCGATTCCCGATGCCGATGTGGTCATCACCAACCCGACCCACTACGCCGTCGCCCTCAAGTATGACCCCGAGAAAGGCAACGCCCCCGTGTTGCTGGCAAAGGGCAGTGATTTCCTGGCGCTGAAGATTCGTGAAATCGCCGTGGCCAATGAAGTGATGCTGCTCGAATCCCCGGCGTTGGCGCGGTCGATCTACTACTCCACTGAACTCGACCAGGAAATCCCCGGGGGCTTGTATCTGGCCGTGGCCCAGGTGCTGGCCTACGTCTACCAGATCCGCCAGCACCGCGCGGGTAAAGGCAAGCGTCCAGAGCCGCTCAAGGACTTGCCGATTCCGCCGGATTTGCGGCGTGATTCCTGATAGGCCGTCGAGCCTGGGATGATTTTGAGCGCGTTCACCTAGTTCGAAGAGCGCCATTTCCGGGTGTTAGCAACGTATCTGAACTTGAGGGTATCCCCTTTTCTAAGTTGCATGGAGGTACCGGATACGAGATTAGTGCCCATGATGGTTGTCGTATAGGTGGCGTTGGAGGTCAAGGTGACTTCGTCGTTTTCCCAGGCTGTGAGGGGAAGGGTAATTTGCGCAATCCAGTCGCCATCCCGGAAATGCACCTGGGTTTTTTCGGTGCCGGTATCTTCCATTTGGGCTCCGGCCTTGGCTGCGCCGTAGGTATGTACGGGCGTCTGGAGGGGCCACCAACTGCCTTGTCCAAACCTGAAGAGATATTTGTCGCCTCGTTGGCAGCGGTAGACGCGCTCCGCGGGTTTGCGATGGATCTGGCTGTGCCAGCCTTCGACTGCCGTAATTACGGAAGATACCTCGATATAGCTACTGTCCGGTGCAGTGGTCGGCAGGCTGATATGTTCGGTCCAGTTGTAATCTGCTGTCTGGTATCTGACGAGTTTTTCATCGGTACGCGGGGTGGGAACCGTCTCCCCAGACGTGTTGGGGGAATAGGTAGGGACATCTTGCAACAGCCATTTTTGCTGGAAGCTATCGAACTGGAATAGCAGCACATCGCCTTGCACTAAACTCAGTTGGGGGAGCGGAAAGTCACTGTTGGAAACCCGCAGGTCTGTCGGTAAATTAGCTTTGCAGATGATGAGTACGGTGGCACCGTGGAATCCCGTTATCGGGAGGCCTATCGAGGATCTCCAATTACCATTATATGTCTCCAGGGCGACCGCCCGGTGTCCACGGGGAATGTAGCCGTCGGCGGCAAGATCCGTGGGATTGAGGTAAAGGGAGGTGCCTATTTTGCTTCTGAAACTGTTCGCATGAATGCAGTTGTCGATATGCCGGTGACGTAGCGACCAGTCGGTGTTGATGATGTGGAATTTCATGATGGGAGAATTGGCGTCGCCCGCCGCAAACCAGCTCATGACGTCCGATGACATATCGTCGGGTTGTCCGACCAGCGTGTATTTGTGGGCCTGGATGGCACGCAGTTCATACTCTGGCTTTGTCTCATTGCCGACGCGGTCGATAAAACTTTTCAGCTCGCTGCTGGAGGGTATGTCCTTTCCTATCCAACGCTGATTGACCCCCGGCCAGAACTGCGGGTCTCGTCGGTTATCGTCATAAACAATCACGACATTTTTCTGTAAGGCCCAGAGTTGCCTGAGCACCAGCGGCTTCCATTTGGGCTCTATCAATTTATCGCCGAAGGTCTGTTTTATAACGTTGGCCAGTTCGCGATGTGCGGCGTCGGTGAAGTTACTGAACTGATGAAAGTCCAGGATAACGACCTCTTTAGGGTAGGCCTTGTAAAGATTCATCGCTGCTTGCAGGATGTCGCCGCGGACGGTTCTTCCAGAGTCGAGACTGTGGTAAATCATGAATCTTTTCCAATCGCCTGCCGGGTAGCCCGGGTAAAATCGCACCCTCAGGTCGAGCACCCTGATACCTGTTTGTAATTGGGCATGAGGTGATACGTCCTGGCAAGTGTCATAGCTGTTGGTGTAGTCGGCTTGTTTGTCCGAGCCAGAGTTGTGGGTGCCGGGCAGTATCATTTCGTCAATCCGCAGACTGGCGGTGGCACCGGGGTAGTAGCCCATCCAATTCGGTCGCACATTGTTGAAAGGCGAACAGATACCGCCGCTGATGGAGCCACTGGGGCACCAGCCTATCCTGGGCGTTGAGAGCGGTTCATCGCCTGGAGCGGGTTCACAACGGGTGGGGTGTTCGGTATCGGGATATTCGGCGGGAGGATAGGGGGCTAACACTGTCGGCACATATGGTTTCAACACGCCATGTTCGTCCAGGTCATCTGGATGCACGCCCATTTGTTCTGCAAGTTCGTTAAGGGAGATATTCTCGGTCATGACAGGTCTCCGCAAGGTGCGCTGCAGTAGAGGCGACTTCATTGTCCGCGCAGCCGCTCAAGTGCTTATTCAATACCTCCATGTTGGCGCCAACCACTCTTAGAACTGTTAGGTTGACGCTGAGTTGATAAGGTGATAGCGGGTCGAGTGTTCTGCCGATTTTTCAGTTCCTGGCAAAGTTGGACGGGTTTTTGCAAAAGCAGGCCGTATGACGCTGCAGGCGTCAAAAGTTTGCTTAACAGGCACGGGGAATATTGGTGGATCGCTCTCAGTTACTCAGCACCGCGCGCAGCAATGTCGTAGACCTCAGCCGGGGTAATCTGGGCGTGCCGCTGTTGCTGCTGGTCATGCTCGCCATGATGATGCTGCCGGTACCGCCGTTCCTGCTGGACGTGTTTTTCACGTTCAACATCGCCCTGTCGATTGTCGTGCTGCTGGTGTGCGTATACGCCCTGCGGCCGCTGGATTTCGCCGTATTCCCGACCATCCTGCTGGTGGCCACGCTGTTGCGCCTGGCGCTGAACGTGGCGTCCACCCGGGTGGTCATGCTCCACGGCCAGGACGGGCACGCTGCCGCCGGTAAGGTGATCCAGGCCTTCGGTGAGGTGGTGATCGGCGGTAACTACGTGGTCGGTATCGTGGTCTTCGCCATCTTGATGATCATCAACTTCGTCGTGGTGACCAAGGGCGCCGGGCGGATTTCCGAGGTGAGCGCGCGTTTCACCCTCGATGCGATGCCGGGCAAGCAGATGGCGATCGACGCCGATCTCAACGCCGGCCTGATCGACCAGAGCCAGGCCAAGCTGCGTCGCCTGGAAGTGGCCCAGGAAGCCGAGTTCTACGGTTCCATGGACGGTGCCAGCAAGTTCGTGCGCGGTGACGCCATCGCCGGCCTGCTGATTCTGTTCATCAACCTGATCGGCGGCATGGCCGTCGGTATCTTCCAGCACGACATGACCTTCGGCGACGCTGGCAGGGTTTACGCCTTGTTGACCATCGGTGACGGTTTGGTGGCGCAATTGCCATCACTGTTGTTATCCACAGCGGCCGCGATCATGGTGACCCGTGCTTCGGGCTCCGAAGACATGGGCAAGCAGATCGGCCGGCAAATGTTCGCCTCGCCCAAGGCCCTGGCCGTTGCTGCCGGCCTGATGGCGGTGATGGGCCTGGTGCCTGGCATGCCGCACTTTTCCTTTCTGACCATGGCTGCCCTGGCGGCCGGTGGCGCCTACCTGTTCTGGAAGAAGCAGAACGTGCAGAAAGTCCAGGCCCTGCAAGAGGTCAAGCGCCAGCAGGAACTGCTGCCGTCGCCGGCTCGTGCCATGGAAACCAAGGAGCTGGGCTGGGATGACGTGACCCCGATCGACATGATCGGCCTGGAAGTCGGCTATCGCCTGATTCCTTTGGTCGATCGCAACCAGGGGGGGCAGTTGCTGGCGCGGATCAAGGGGGTGCGCAAGAAGCTCTCCCAGGACCTGGGCTTCCTGATGCCCACCGTGCATATCCGCGACAACCTCGACCTGGCGCCGAGCGCTTATCGCCTGACCTTGATGGGGGTGATCCTGGCCGAAGCCGAGATCTACCCCGACCGCGAACTGGCGATCAACCCCGGACAGGTCTACGGCAGCCTCAACGGCATCACCGCCAAGGATCCGGCTTTCGGCCTGGAAGCGGTGTGGATCGAAATCAGCCAGCGGGCCCAGGCCCAGTCCCTCGGCTATACCGTGGTAGACGCCAGTACGGTGGTGGCGACCCACTTGAACCAGATCCTGTACAAGCACTCCAGCGAGCTGATCGGCCACGAAGAAGTCCAGCAGCTCCTGCAAGTACTGGCAAAAGGCTCGCCGAAGCTGGCCGAAGAGCTGGTGCCGGGTGTGGTTTCGTTGTCGCAGTTGCTCAAGGTGCTGCAGGCGCTGTTGGCCGAACAAGTGCCTGTGCGCGACATACGCAGTATTGCCGAAGCTATCGCCAACAACGCTTCCAAGAGTCAAGATACCGCCGCCTTGGTGGCAGCTGTTCGGGTCGGCGTGTCCCGCGCAATCGTCCAAAGCATTGTAGGCACTGAGTCCGAGCTGCCTGTGATCACTCTGGAACCAAGGTTGGAACAGATATTGCTCAATAGTCTGCAGAAGGCAGGGCAAGGCTCGGAAGAGGGTGTCCTGCTGGAGCCAAGCATGGCCGAGAAGCTGCAGCGTTCGCTGATCGAAGCAGCCCAGCGGCAAGAGATGCAAGGCCAGCCGGTGATCCTGCTGGTGGCCGGTCCGATTCGCGCGATGCTCTCGCGATTCGGGCGCCTCGCGGTCCCGGGGCTGCATGTGCTGGCGTACCAGGAAATACCGGACAACAAGCAAGTGACCATCGTTGCGACAGTAGGGCCCAACGGCTGAGGTAGTGGTTTATGCAAGTGAAGCGTTTTTTCGCCGCCGACATGCGTCAGGCCATGAAACTGGTTCGTGACGAGCTGGGCGCTGAAGCAGCCATCATTGGCAACCGTCGTATCGCCGGCGGTGTCGAGCTGACGGCGGCCCTGGATTACAAACTGTCTGCGCTGGCCCCGCGGGTTCCGAACATGGAACTCGAAGATGAGCTGCGCAAGACTCAATCGCGCATCGCCAGCGCCCAGGCCGAACTGAGCCTGCGTAGCAGCGAAGGCGAGGGTGCCGCGGGCACCAATCGTCAATTGTTCGCCGGTCAGCCACTGACCGCCGGCTTGCCGTTGACCGCTGCCGAGCCGCTGATCGAGCAGGCCCAGGCCGAACCGCGTCGTCCAGAGCCGGCACCCGCCGCGCCTGCCCGTGGGGTCGATCCGCGCGCCCTGGACTCGATGCGCTTCGAGCTCAACAGCCTGCGCGAGCTGATGGAAGTCCAGCTCGGCTCCCTGGCCTGGAACCAGCTGCAAGGCAGTCGTCCAGCCCAGGCTAACCTGTGGCGTCGCCTGCAACGCATCGGCCTGTCCGGTCCGTTGTCCCGGGACCTGCTGGCATTGATCAATGGTATCGAAGAACCTCGCCAGGCCTGGCGCATGTTGCTGGCGCACCTGGCGCGGATGATTGCCACGCCGGAAGTCGAGCCGCTGGAAGAGGGCGGGGTGATTGCCATGGTCGGTCCTGCCGGCATGGGCAAGACCACCACCCTGGCCAAGCTCGCCGCCCGCTACGTACTCAAGTACGGCGCCCAGAGCATCGCCCTGGTGAGCATGGACAGTTTCCGCATCGGTGCCCAGGAGCAACTCAAGACCCTGGGACGGATCCTCAACGTGTCGGTGACCCATGTGGATCCGGGCCAGTCCCTGGCCCAGGCATTGGAACCGTTGCTGCGCAAGCGCGTCGTACTGATCGATACCGCCGGCCTGCAAGCCAGCGATCCGGCCCTGCGCATGCAGCTCGAAAGCCTGGCCGGACGCGGCATCAAGTCAAAAAATTATCTCGTGTTGGCAACCACCAGCCAGAAACAGGTTCTAACCGCCGCATACCACAGCTACAAACGCTGCGGGCTGGCCGGCTGCATCCTGACTAAGCTGGACGAAACGGCAAGCCTGGGCGAGGTGTTGAGCCTGGCGATCGGTCATGAACTACCGGTGGCCTACCTGACCGACGGGCCGCGGATCCCGGATGATTTGCATCTGCCGCGCCGTCATCAACTGGTCAGCCGTGCCGTGAGTGTGCAAATGCAGGAAGAACCCAGCGAAGAAGCCATGGCTGATATGTTCGCTGATATCTACCACAGCCCGACCAAGCAGGTTGGCTGAGGTAATCATGAATATTTTTTGTACCTACATCGATGGTCTGCCATGCATTGTTCCGTATGCGAACGCGCAGCCAGTAATGTGGCCTCCGTCTAAGTAAGACAAGGTAAAGAACGAACATGGGCAGCATGCATCCCGTACAGGTGATCGCGGTGACCGGCGGCAAAGGTGGCGTCGGGAAGACTAACGTGTCAGTGAACTTGTCCCTGGCTCTGGCAGAGCTTGGCCGACGGGTCATGCTGCTGGACGCCGACCTGGGCCTGGCGAACGTCGACGTGCTCTTGGGGCTTACACCCAAACGCACCCTGGCGGACGTGATCGAAGGCCGTTGTGAATTGCGCGACGTGCTGTTGCAGGGGCCAGGCGGGATTCGCATCGTGCCGGCTGCCTCCGGCACCCAGAGCATGGTTCACCTGACCCCGGCCCAGCACGCCGGCCTGATCCAGGCTTTCAGCGACATCGGCGACAACCTCGATGTGCTGGTGATCGACACCGCGGCCGGTATCGGCGACTCGGTCGTCAGTTTCGTACGCGCGGCCCAGGAAGTGTTGCTGGTGGTCTGCGACGAACCGACGTCCATCACCGACGCCTATGCCTTGATCAAGCTGCTGAACCGCGACTATGGCATGAACCGCTTCCGCGTCCTGGCCAACATGGCCCAGAGCCCGCAGGAGGGCCGCAACCTGTTCGCCAAGTTGACAAAGGTCACGGATCGCTTCCTGGACGTCGCCCTACAATACGTCGGCGCCGTGCCCTACGACGAAAGCGTACGCAAGGCCGTCCAGAAGCAACGTGCCGTTTATGAAGCCTTTCCACGTTCCAAATGCGCGCTGGCGTTCAAGGCGATCGCCCAGAAGGTCGATACCTGGCCGTTGCCGGCCAACCCGCGCGGGCATCTGGAATTTTTCGTCGAGCGTCTTGTGCAACAAACAGCAGGGCCCGTGCTATGACAGCCAGCGGTTACAACCATCTCTACAAAAAATCGGCACGGGACGCCCAGTACGAATTGATCGAGCGTTACGCGCCACTGGTCAAGCGTATCGCCTACCACTTGCTGGCGCGGTTGCCGGCCAGTGTCCAGGTCGAAGACTTGATCCAGGCGGGCATGATCGGCCTGCTCGAAGTGTCGAACAAATACGACGCGAGCAAGGGCGCCAGTTTCGAGACGTATGCCGGTATTCGCATTCGCGGGGCCATGCTCGATGAAGTCCGCAAGGGCGATTGGGCGCCACGCTCGGTGCACCGCAATACCCGCATGGTCAGCGATGCAATTCGGGCAATTGAAGCTAAAACCGGGCGTGACGCTAAAGATCACGAGGTTGCGGCCGAACTCCAGTTGAGTCTCGATGATTATTACGGGATTTTGAACGATACCTTGGGCAGCCGCCTGTTCAGTTTCGACGACCTGTTGCAGGACGGTGGTGAACACGAGGGACTGCACGAGGATGGCGCGAGTGCTCACATGGAGCCATCGCGTGACCTGGAAGATGAACGTTTCCAGAGCGCGCTGGCGGATGCGATTGCCAATTTGCCGGAGCGTGAGCGACTGGTCTTGGCGCTGTACTACGACGAAGAGCTGAACCTCAAGGAAATCGGTGAGGTCCTGGGGGTCAGCGAATCGCGGGTCAGCCAGTTACACAGCCAGTGCGCGGCCCGTTTGCGGGGGCGTTTGGGGGAGTGGCGAGCGCGTTGACAGGCAGTGTGGGGACACTGCGAACGAGGCTGGCCTGGCAAGTACTGCGCCAGTCTCCATCCGTTGTGCTCCAGACCGTTGTCGAGTGTTGTGCCGGATTGATTGAAATGGCGCGTCCAGGTGCTGGGCGCGTTTAAGACTGCTTGGAGGTCGAATTGGACAAGAACATGAAAATCCTCATCGTTGATGACTTCTCAACGATGCGGCGGATCATAAAAAACCTGTTGCGTGACCTTGGGTTCACCAACACGGCCGAGGCAGATGACGGGACCACTGCGCTCCCGATGTTGCACAGTGGCAACTTCGATTTTCTGGTCACCGACTGGAACATGCCGGGCATGACCGGTATCGACCTGCTGCGTCAGGTGCGTGCCGACGAAAAACTCAAGCATCTTCCGGTGCTGATGGTCACTGCCGAAGCCAAGCGCGAGCAGATCATCGAAGCGGCCCAGGCCGGTGTCAACGGCTATGTGGTCAAACCCTTCACGGCCCAGGCGTTGAAAGAGAAGATCGAAAAAATCTTCGAACGCATCGGTTAACGGCGCCACGGGGGAGCTATGGACAACGAATCTTCAATGGGCGATTTCGAATCGACCCTGAAAAAACATGCCCGCGAACTGGTCGACAGCCTTGAAAAAGGTCGCTTTGGCGATGCGGTTCAAATGATCCATGAGCTCAACCAGACCCGTGACCGCGGTCTGTATCAGGAAGTGGGCAAGCTCACGCGTGAACTGCACAGCGCGATTGTCAATTTCCAGATCGACCCGCATATGCCGCAGGCCGAGGAAGTCTCGCAGATCACCGACGCCACCGAGCGTCTGGGGTATGTGGTCAAGCTGACCGAGGCCGCGGCCAACCGCACCATGGACCTGGTGGAAAGCGCAACGCCGCTGGTCAATGGCCTGAGCGAAGAAGCCCAGGCCTTGAGCACCGACTGGGGTCGGTTCATGCGTCGAGAAGTCGGCGCTGAAGAGTTTCGGGAACTGGCCCGTCGGGTCGACGGTTTCCTGACGCGCAGCAGCACCGAGAACCGCGCCGTAGCAAGCAACCTCAACGACATTCTGCTGGCCCAGGACTATCAGGACCTGACCGGCCAAGTGATCAAGCGTGTGACCCAACTGGTCACCGAAGTGGAAAGCAACCTGCTCAAACTGGTGTTGATGGCCAGCCAGGTCGACCGCTTTGCAGGTATCGAACACGACCGTGAAGCGATGCTTGCTGAAAAAGATCCACAAAAACATCTCTCTCAGGGTGAAGGTCCGCAAATTCATGCCGATAAAAGAGAAGACGTTATGTCCGGTCAGGACGATGTGGACGATTTGCTGTCCAGCCTTGGATTCTGAGTTTTAGCCCTGTTTTAGGAGCAGCCATTAATGAGCTTCGGCGCCGATGAAGAGATCCTTCAGGATTTCCTGGTTGAGGCCGGCGAGATTCTAGAGCAACTGTCCGAACAGCTGGTCGAGCTGGAAAGCCGACCTGATGATGCGGATCTGCTCAATGCAATTTTTCGCGGTTTCCACACTGTAAAAGGAGGCGCCGGCTTCCTCCAGCTCAACGAGCTGGTGGAGTGCTGTCACATTGCCGAGAACGTGTTCGACATCCTGCGCAAGGGTGAGCGTCGCGTTGATTCGGAACTGATGGACGTGGTGCTTGAAGCGCTGGATGCGGTCAACAGTATGTTCAGCGAAGTGCGTGAGCGCTCGCCGATTACCCCTGCCACCCCCGAGCTGCTCGCCGCGCTGTCGCGCCTGGCCGAGCCGCAATCGGCTGACGAAGCGGCGCCGGTTGCCGAGGCAGTGGTCGAAGAACCGGTCGCCGAGGAATCGGGCGACATCACCGATAACGAATTCGAACAACTGCTGGACTCCCTCAACACCGTCAAGGCCCAGGCCGAGGCGCCGGCCGCTCCGGTTGCACCCGCTGCGCCGGCCGCCGATGGGGCTGCCAGCGATGAAATCACCGATGCCGAGTTCGAGTCGCTGCTCGACCAGCTTCATGGCAAGGGCCAGTTCGCACCTGATGCCGTCGTCCCGTCGGCGGCCCCGGCCGCCCCGAAAGCCGCGGGCGACAGCTCGGACATCACCGACGACGAATTCGAAGCATTGCTCGATCAGTTGCATGGCAAGGGCACCTTTGCCGTGGACGCACTGGATTCGGCCATCGCTTCGGCGCCGACACCGGCCAAGCCTGCTGCCGCTGCCGCGGGTAGCGACCTGATCAGCGACCACGAATTCGAATCACTGCTCGATGAGCTGCATGGCAAGGGCAAGTTCAGCGAAGTCGGTACCGCTTCTGCCGCGCCTGCCGCCGCCACTGCGGCAGCACCCGCGGCCAAGGCTGTGCCCAAACCCGCGGCCAAGGCACCGGAACCCAAGGCCGAGCCCGCCAAGCCCGCCGCTGCTGCCCCGGCACCCGCCCGCGCTCCAGCGGCTGCGCCAGCGGAAAAACCGGCCAGCGAAGCCGAAACCACCGTTCGGGTCGATACCGCACGCCTGGACGAGATCATGAACATGGTCGGCGAGCTGGTGCTGGTGCGTAACCGTCTGGTGCGCCTGGGCCTCAACAGCCAGGACGAAGCCATGTCCAAGGCCGTGTCGAACCTCGACGTGGTCACGGCGGACCTGCAGACCGCGGTCATGAAGACCCGCATGCAGCCGATCAAGAAAGTCTTCGGGCGCTTCCCGCGCCTGGTTCGTGACCTGGCTCGCCAGCTCAAGAAAGAAATCAACCTGGAACTGGTGGGTGAAGAGACCGATCTCGACAAGAACCTTGTCGAGGCCCTGGCCGACCCGCTGGTCCACTTGGTGCGCAACGCGGTCGACCACGGTATCGAGTCGCCGGAAGAGCGCGAAGCTTCAGGCAAGGTCCGCAGCGGCAGGGTGATCCTGGCTGCCGAGCAGGAGGGCGACCACATCCTGCTGTCGATCTCCGACGATGGCAAAGGCATGGACCCGAACGTATTGCGTTCCATCGCGGTGAAACGCGGTGTGATGGACAAGGATGCCGCCGACCGCCTGAGCGACACTGAGTGCTACAACCTGATCTTTGCCCCGGGCTTCTCGACCAAGACCGAGATTTCCGACGTGTCGGGCCGTGGCGTGGGCATGGACGTGGTGAAAACCAAGATTTCCCAGCTCAACGGTTCGATCAATATCTACTCGACCAAGGGCCAGGGCTCGAAGATTGTCATCAAGGTTCCGTTGACCCTGGCGATCATGCCGACCCTGATGGTGATGCTGGGCAACCAGGCCTTCGCTTTCCCGCTGGTCAACGTCAACGAGATCTTCCACCTCGACCTGTCGCGCACCAACGTGGTGGACGGCCAGGAAGTGGTGATCGTGCGGGACAAGGCACTGCCACTGTTCTACCTCAAGCGCTGGCTGGTCAGCTCCGCGGCCCATGTGGAGCAGGGCGAAGGCCATGTGGTGATCCTTTCGGTGGGCACCCAGCGGATCGGCTTCGTCGTCGACCAGTTGGTGGGCCAGGAAGAAGTGGTCATCAAGCCGTTGGGCAAGATGCTCCAGGGCACCCCGGGCATGTCCGGCGCCACCATCACCGGCGACGGCCGCATCGCGTTGATTCTCGATGTGCCAAGCATGCTCAAGCGTTACGCCGCCCGGCGTATTTGATTCTGGAGGGGCGTGGCCCAGGGCCGCGCCTCGTCTAACGGAGTGTTTATGGTAGTTAAAGTCCTGGTGGTGGACGATTCGGGGTTTTTCCGCCGCCGCGTCTCGGAAATTCTTTCGGCGGACACGAGCATTCAGGTCGTCGGTACCGCGACCAACGGCAAAGAGGCGATCGATCAGGCCCTGGCACTCAAGCCGGACGTGATTACCATGGACTACGAGATGCCGATGATGGATGGCATCACGGCCGTGCGGCATATCATGCAGCGCTGCCCGACTCCGGTATTGATGTTCTCGTCCCTGACTCATGAAGGCGCCCGGGTAACCCTCGATGCGCTGGATGCCGGGGCGGTGGATTTCCTGCCGAAAAATTTCGAAGACATTTCGCGCAACCCCGACAAGGTCCGGCAGTTGCTGTGCGAAAAGGTCCACAGTATTTCCCGCAGCAACCGGCGTGTCAGTGCCTACAGCGCACCCGCGCCAGCCCCTGTCGTGGCGCCAAGCCCGGCGCCGACGTCGTCGGGCAGCTTCAATCCAGCCCCGGTACGCAGCGCTCCGGCACCGACTCCTGCCCGTCCGGCGCCCGCCGCCACTGCGTCGTCGCCGGCCCCCAAGCGTAAAGCCTACAAGCTGGTCGCCATCGGCACGTCCACGGGTGGCCCGGTGGCGCTGCAACGGGTCCTGACCCAGTTGCCGGCCAATTTCCCGGCCCCCATCGTGTTGATCCAGCACATGCCGGCGGCGTTCACCAAGGCTTTTGCCGAACGCCTGGACAAGCTGTGCAACATCAGCGTCAAGGAAGCCGAGGATGGCGACATCCTGCGTCCCGGCCTGGCGTTGTTGGCGCCAGGTGGCAAGCAGATGATGATCGACGGCCGTGGCGCGGTGAAAATCCTGCCGGGCGACGAGCGCCTGAACTACAAGCCTTGCGTGGACATTACCTTCGGTTCCGCGGCCAAGTCCTACGGTGACAAAGTTCTGGCGGTGGTGCTCACCGGCATGGGCGCCGACGGTCGTGAAGGTGCGCGCCTGCTCAAGCAGGGCGGCAGTGCGATCTGGGCCCAGGACGAAGCCAGCTGCGTGATCTACGGCATGCCGATGGCCATCGTAAAAGCTGATCTTGCCGACGCAGTGTACGGGTTGGACGACATCGGTAGACACCTGGTCGAGGCCTGCCTGTAATGGATGTGCTCAGCCTGATCGGCATCATCATGGCGTTCGTCGCCATCATTGGCGGCAATTATCTGGAAGGCGGTCACCTGGGGGCGCTGGCCAACGGCCCGGCGGCATTGATCGTGCTCGGTGGCACCATTGGCGCTGCGTTGTTGCAGTCGCCCATGAGTGCTTTCAAGCGCGCCATGCAAGTGCTGATCTGGATCCTGTTTCCGCCGCGGGTCGACCTGGCCGGCGGTATCGACCGGGTAGTGAACTGGAGCCTGACCGCTCGCAAGGAAGGCTTGCTGGGGCTGGAAGGGGTGGCCGATGCCGAACCCGACAGCTATTCGCGCAAAGGCCTGCAATTGCTGGTGGACGGTGCCGAGCCGGAAGCCATCCGCAGCATCCTGGAAGTGGACTTCTACACCCAGGAAAGCCGCGATATCGAGGCGGCCAAGGTATTCGAGAGCATGGGCGGCTACGCGCCGACCATTGGTATTATCGGTGCGGTGATGGGGCTGATCCATGTAATGGGCAACCTGGCCGATCCGTCGCAGCTGGGCAGCGGCATTGCCGTGGCGTTCGTCGCCACGATCTACGGTGTGGCGAGTGCCAACCTGGTGCTGTTGCCCATCGCGGCCAAGCTCAAGTCCATCGCGTTGCGCCAGTCGCGCTATCGCGAAATGCTGCTGGAAGGGATCCTGTCGATCGCCGAAGGTGAAAACCCACGTTCCATTGAATTGAAGCTGCAAGGCTTCATGGACTGATGGGGAGCATGGACCATGGCACGTCGCAGGCATCGTGAAGAACACGTCAACCATGAACGCTGGCTGGTTTCCTATGCCGATTTCATTACGTTGCTGTTCGCCTTTTTCGTGGTCATGTATTCGATTTCGTCGGTCAACGAAGGCAAGTACAAAGTCATTTCCGAGGCGTTGATCGGCGTTTTTACCGACTCCGACCGCGCCCTCAAGCCGATCCCTATCGGCGACGAGCGGCCCAAGAGCAGCACCCCGGCCAAACCTTTGATCAAGGACAGCGAACAGGTCGATGCCGGTATCGCCGGTGGCAGCGACCCGTTGAAAAGCATCGCCGACGACATCAGCGCCGCGTTCGGTGACTTGATCAGCTCCAACCAGATGACCGTACGCGGCAACGAGTTGTGGGTCGAGATCGAGCTCAATTCCAGCCTGTTGTTCGGCAGCGGCGACGCGATGCCCAG
Source organism: Pseudomonas sp. St290 (assembly GCF_018325805.1). Classification (NCBI taxonomy): domain Bacteria; kingdom Pseudomonadati; phylum Pseudomonadota; class Gammaproteobacteria; order Pseudomonadales; family Pseudomonadaceae; genus Pseudomonas; species Pseudomonas sp. St290. The sequence continues at coordinate 1,839,515 of NZ_AP014703.1, forward strand.
CGACATGGCCTTCAACATCATCGACAAGGTGGCGGCGATCCTGAGGCCCTTTGACAATCCGATCCATGTCGAAGGCTTTACCGACGACCAGCCGATCCGTACTGCGCAGTACCCGACCAACTGGGAACTGTCCTCGGCCCGTTCGGCGAGCATCGTGCGCATGCTGGCGATGCAGGGTGTGAACCCTGGGCGCCTGGCATCGGTGGGCTACGGCGAGTTCCAGCCGGTCGCCAACAACGCCACTGCCGAGGGGCGTGCGCGCAACCGGCGGGTGGTGCTGGTGGTGTCGCGTAACCTCGATGTGCGTCGCAGCCTGACCGGTACCGGTACGGCCAATGCAACCCCGGATGCGGCATTGAAGCGGGCTGGCACACAAACTGCACCGGCTCCGGTCAAGCCGCCGGGAAGACAGAGTGCCGTCAATTCTCCGTCACCCGCTTTATAACCGAGCTATTTCTCGGTCGAGCCTGTTTCGGCCGGGAGGAACGATCCGAATGAGAGTCTGGGCAGTCGCCAATCAAAAAGGTGGTGTGGGCAAGACCACATCTTCCATCGCTTTAGCCGGGTTGCTGGCCGAGGCGGGCAAGCGCGTGGTCATCGTCGACCTGGACCCCCATGGCTCGATGACCAGCTATTTCGGCTACGATCCCGATAGCCTGGAGCACAGCAACTACGACCTGTTCCTGCACAAGGGCGTTGTGCCCGAGGGCTTGCCGGGGCAGTTGCTGTTGTCCACCAGCGACGAGCGAATTTCCCTGTTGCCCTCGAGCACCGCCTTGGCCACCCTGGAGCGACAGTCGCCCGGGCAGAGCGGCCTGGGCCTGGTGATCGCCAAGAGTCTGGCGCAGCTGTGGCAGGATTTCGATTACGCGATCATCGACAGCCCGCCGTTGCTGGGTTTGCTGATGGTCAATGCCTTGGCTGCCAGCCAGCAACTGGTGATCCCGGTACAGACCGAGCACTTGGCGGTCAAAGGCCTGGAGCGGATGGTCAATACCCTGGCGATGGTCAACCGCTCGCGCAAGCAGACGCTGGCCTTCAACATCGTGCCGACCTTGTTCGATCGTCGCACCCAGGCGTCCCTGGGTACCCTGCGCGTGTTGCGGGACATGTACCCGGATGACATCTGGCAAGGCTATATCCCCGTCGATACCCGTCTGCGCGACGCCAGTCGTGCCGGAGTGACCCCTTCGCAGTTCGATGGCAAGAGCCGTGGCGTGTTGGCCTACCGGGCGCTGCTCAAGCACCTGCTGGCCCAGCAGCTTGTTCCGCAGCAGGTGGCTTAACGTGACGAGGCTTTCCACTGGCACTGTGTTCGCTTGCGAACGCTCAAGTCCTACCGCATTCATGCCGATAACCTCTTCAAGTGGCGCACTGTTCCCATGAGCCGCCCGATTAAGACAACCTCGCGTCCGCAAATGGCCCTGCAATCCTATCTGGATGGGCTGTTGCAGGAAGCGACCGAAGAATTGCCACCGCAGCCAAGCGTGATCGAGGCGTTGCCCGAGCACGTCGAAGCCAAGGGTGTGCTGGACGAATTTCAAGCGGCCGTGCTCGAAGAGCAGGCCCGTGACGCACAGAAATCAGTAATGGCGGCAGCGGTCGAGGCACCGTTTATCAAGCCTCAGGTGGCGGTAATGGATGCGCCTGCGCCGATCCTGGCGCCGGTCTCCACCGTTGCCCCGCTGTTGCAGGGCCTGGTGACGCCGGTGGTGGAAGTCCACTTGCCGCCGAGCAATCCGCCGCCACCGGTGCCGGGCGACGACCGTCCGGCCTGGGCTGCCGAGCCGTTCGAGTGTTTGTTGTTCGATGTGGCCGGGTTGACCCTGGCGGTACCGCTGGTATGCCTGGGATCGATTTATTCCCTGGCCGGGCAGGAATTGACGCCGTTGTTCGGCCAGCCGGAATGGTTCCTCGGGATCCTGCCGAGCCAGGCCGGCAACCTGAAGGTGCTGGATACCGCGCGCTGGGTCATGCCGGACCGTTATCGCGATGACTTTCGCCAGGGCCTGCAATACGTGATTTCGGTGCAGGGGTACGAGTGGGGGTTGGCGGTGCATCAGGTCAGCCGTTCGCTGCGCCTGGACCCGAACGAGATCAAGTGGCGCAGCCATCGAGGGCAACGGCCATGGCTGGCCGGTACGGTGATCGAACACATGTGCGCCTTGCTGGACGTTTCCGAACTGGCGGAACTGATCGCCAGCGGCGGGGCAAAACACCTGGGCGGCAGCAAGCCGGTCCGGAAACCGAAATAAGACAACCGGTGGCGCGCAGCGTCGCCGGACAGAATACACGCCGCCACAGGCGGTTTTTCGAGGGGTCAGGGTATGAATGATAAGGCGTCGTCTCAAAAGGGTTCTGAAGATCCGATTCTGCAATGGGTGACCTTCAAGCTCGATAACGAAACCTACGGCATCAACGTGATGCGCGTTCAGGAAGTGCTGCGCTATACCGAGATCGCCCCGGTACCGGGTGCACCGAGCTACGTGCTGGGCATCATCAACCTGCGTGGCAACGTGGTCACCGTGATCGATACCCGTCAGCGCTTCGGCCTGATGAATGCCGAGATCAGCGACAACACCCGGATCGTCATCATCGAAGCCGACAAGCAAGTGGTTGGCATCATGGTCGACAGCGTCGCCGAAGTGGTTTACCTGCGCCAGTCGGAAATCGAGACTGCGCCGAACGTGGGTAACGAAGAGTCGGCCAAGTTCATCCAGGGCGTGTGCAACAAGAACAACGAGTTGCTGATCCTGGTTGAACTGGACAAGATGATGAGCGAAGAAGAGTGGTCGGAACTGGAGAGTATCTGATTGATTCTTGAGGTAGCAGTCATTGTCCTGTTCCTTTTCTGGGCAGGCACGCTGGCGATGTTCCTGGCGTACATACGCGGCCAGCGGCAGATCGCCGCTCAACAGGCCCAGGGCGATGCGCTGCGCGACCAGCGCATCAAGGACCTGGCCAAGCGCGTCGACGATTACCAGAACGGCACCGTGCGCATGGGCGAAGCGCTCCATGAGCTGCGTGCCGTGGTCGCGCCGTTGCCGGATAAACTTGCCCAGCTGGAACAGCGCGACCCCTCCAGCCTGTCCTTCGCCCAGGCCGCCCGCCTGGTGGGCATGGGCGCCAGCGTCGATGAACTGACCCAAGCCTGCGGCCTGACCCAGGCCGAGGCGGAGTTGATGAGCAAGCTGCACCGGGGCGGCTGATCGCTTTACCTCGATCCAACTGTGGGAGCGAGCCTGCTCGCGATAGCGGTGTGTCAGTCAATATCAATGTTGGCTGGCAGGACCTCATCGCGAGCGAGCTCGCTCCCACAGGTTTTTCTAGTGCTCACACACTGATCGTTCCAGCCAGCACACCGCCCTGGTGGCTGTGATCAGTAATCGTCGCCACGCTCGGTCACATCCTTCTCGACACTCGGCGCATTCGGGTCATAGCCCTGGGGAAACTTGCCCTTGAGGTTCCAGGCAAACGCGATGATCTCGGCAATCGTGCGGTACAGCTCTTCTGGAATGCTGTCCCCCAGTTCCATCCGCGCCAACAACTTCACCAACTCGGCGTTTTCATAGATCGGTACTTCGCTTTCGCGGGCGATGCGCAGGATTTCCTCGGCCAGGGCTTCGTCGCCCTTGGCGGTGAGGGTCGGGGCGTGATGGCCATCGTACTTGAGGGCGATGGCCTGGCGGGGTTCGGTGTGGGTTGTCATGCGGTTTCGTCCACCCAGCGTTGTTCCAGGCGAGTCTTGGGGCCTTGGGGCGGGGTGCCGAGGTGGCAATCCAGTTCGCCGACGTTCAGGCCGCAGGTTACCAGGCGCTCGCGTAATGCGGTCAGGTTGCTTTCGATCAGGCTTGCGGTGTACGGCCGCTCTGCCCACAACTGGCTGGACAGGCTGCCGCTGAGCAACTGTGCCTGAACCTGCAACGGGCCGAGCGGTTCCATGTCGAACGCCAATTCCACCCGCCAGAGCTGCTGTTTCGGCTCGCGTTCTTCCCGGCGATCCTGTGGTTGCTCCCGGGGCGGGGTTTCCTCGCGCTGGAACTTGACCTGCAACGGCACGATGTCCTGCAGGTTGCGCATCGGGATTTCCAATTGCCAGGTGCTCATCAGCCGACCGTCGTCGGTCAGGCCGGTCTGTTCCAGGCTCGACAACTGATGGCTTTGCAGGCGTGACACAGCGGCTGCGGCCAGGCGTAGCAGGTGTTCCAGGTCGCCGCCTTCGTCCTGCTCTTTCAACAGGCGCGAGGGCAGTGGAAAGCTGGTGGGTTGCGGTTTGGCGCTGACCTGGCCGAGCATCCCCAGGGCGCTGCGCACGAAACTGGGCAGGACCTGGGCCAGCGTGTTGGCGGCAATGATGGCGCCGAGGTTGGTGGAGGCGGGCAGGGCCGGTGTCAGTTGGGCGATCAGTTTCAGCAGGTCGCCTTTCATGTCCGGCGCCAGGCTCGGTGGTTGCCCGGCGAGCAATTTGCTTTCCAGGAACACCCCGCTGGCGACCATGGCCTGGGCCAGGCCTTTGGGCGTGCTCAGTTGCTGGACATCCGGCAGGCCAGCCAGCAAACGAGTCACCGCGGCGCGCAGCTCGGTGCCGGTGTCGTCAGTGACCGGCAGGTTTTGCAGGGCGGTGATCAGGCTGTCCAGCGAACCCTGGCGGCTCACTTGGGTGACCAGTTGCTGGCTCACCGCCAATTGCTCGTGGCGGTTGCTCAGAGGAACGAATTTCAGCGTCTGGGCATCTTGCACCTGAGCGCTCAAGAGCGTGCCGATGCGCAGCGGTTGCGGGCTGTCGATGTCCAGGGTGCTGCCAGCCTGGGCGGTGTTGAGCAGGCTCACCAATGATCGATAGACCGCCGGCTGCCCGGGCAATGAGGGCAGCGCCTGGCTGGTCAGTACCTTGCCTTGCAGCAACGTGCCGACCGGCATTTGCGCCGTGTCGATGCGGGTCAAGGTGGCGACGCTGGAGGCCACGGCCTGTTGCACGGCGATCGCCAGGTTGCTGGCGGACGGCTGGGTCACGGCCAGGCTGGTGCCCTGGGGCAGTGGCTGGCTGCTGGTGGCCTGCACGGTGGTCTGGCGGCCGCTCTCCAGGGTGACCTTGAGCAGCAACTGGAAAGTCTGGTCGGCCTGCTTGAGCGAGAGCACTTCGGCCTGGGCGGTCTGGCCCGAGCTGATCAGACCTTCGGTCGGCACCAGCAGTTTGAGCAGCTCGCCACTGACCACCGGCGTACGCGTCGTCGCGGTGGGCTGGGGCAGCGGCAGGATGTTCATGTCGCCTGTCATTTGCGGTCTTACCTGGGAAAATAAGCCCTCTTTAGAGTAGGGCATGACATGTATAATGCCGCCCGTCTTTCAGGGAGTGGCGAAAACCTTGCAATTGTTTGACGCAGCTCTGTGGAACAGGTCGTCAAAGCATCTATGCTGCACCTCTTTAACGGCCGCTGCACCGCCGACTTGAACCGTATAAGGCCCGCGATCCCTTGACCAGTCCTCTCCTGCAAACCGTTGGCCTCGCCTGTGAGCGAGACTTGCGACTGCTTTTCGAAAATCTCGAATTGAGACTCTCGCGTGGCGATATGGTGCAGATCAGTGGTCCCAACGGCAGCGGCAAGACCAGCCTGCTGCGCCTGCTGGCCGGCCTGATGCAGCCCACCGCAGGCCAGGTGTTGCTCAATGGCCAGCCCTTGCACAGCCAGCGCAGCGAACTGGCCCGTAACCTGCTCTGGATCGGCCATGCCGCCGGTATCAAGGATTTGCTGACCCCCGAAGAAAACCTCAGTTGGCTGTGCGCGTTGCATACGCCGGTCGGGCGCGAGGCGATCTGGCAGGCGTTGGCGGCTGTAGGGCTGCGCGGTTTCGAAGACGTGCCGAGCCACACCTTGTCCGCCGGTCAGCAGCGCCGAGTGGCCCTGGCCCGGTTGTACCTGGACAGCCCGCCGTTGTGGATTCTCGACGAACCGTTCACCGCCCTGGACAAGCAGGGCGTCGCCCAGCTCGAGGAACACCTGGCCCGGCACTGTGAAAACGGCGGCATGGTGCTCTTGACCACCCACCACACGCTGGCGCGAATGCCAGCCGGTTATCGCAACATTGATCTGGGGAACTGGGCCGTATGAGTGTGTTTGGCCTGTTGCTTGCCCGCGAGGCGCGCCTGCTGTTCCGTCGTCCGGCCGAATTGGCCAATCCACTGGTGTTCTTCGCGATCGTCATCGCACTGTTCCCGTTGGCGGTCGGTCCAGAAACTCAATTGTTGCAAACCTTGTCTCCGGGACTGGTCTGGGTCGCCGCGCTTTTATCGGTCCTGCTCTCGCTGGACGGGCTTTTCCGCAGTGATTTCGAAGACGGTTCACTGGAACAGTGGGTCCTTTCGTCGCACCCCCTGGCCCTTCTGGTTTTGGCCAAGGTACTGGCACACTGGGTTTTTTCCGGACTGGCACTGGTGCTGCTCTCGCCGCTGCTGGCGATGATGCTGGGGCTGCCCGGCGCGTGCATGCCGGTGCTGCTGGTATCGCTGTTGTTGGGCACGCCGGTGCTGAGCCTGCTTGGTGCGGTGGGCGCGGCGTTGACGGTGGGGTTGAAGCGCGGCGGCCTGTTGCTGGCGTTGCTGATCCTGCCGTTGTATATCCCGGTCCTGATCCTGGGCAGTGGTGCCTTGCAGGCGGCATTGCAAGGCATGCCCGCGATCGGTTATCTGCTGTGGCTTGGGAGCCTGACCGCCCTGGCGATAACCTTGACACCCTTTGCAATAGCCGCTGGCCTGAAGATCAGCGTCGGCGAATAATAACGAGGCCTGGTCAGAAACTGACCACTTCTTTGGAAGTAAAGGCCGCCCCGGCGGTTCGTGATGGCGAGCCGCAACCGTGATGGAAACAGTAATGAACTGGACCTGGTTTCATAAGCTCGGCTCACCCAAGTGGTTCTACGGCATCAGCGGCAAACTGCTCCCATGGTTGAGCATCGCGGCACTGTTGCTGATTGGTTCTGGCGTGGTCTGGGGCCTGGCCTTCGCACCGCCGGACTACCAGCAAGGCAACAGCTTCCGCATCATCTACATCCACGTGCCCACGGCGATGCTGGCCCAGTCCGTCTACGTGATGCTGGCGGTGTGCGGTGTGGTCGGGCTGGTGTGGAAGATGAAGCTGGCCGACGTGGCCTTGCAGTGCGCCGCGCCCATCGGTGCCTGGATGACCGCGGTGGCGCTGGTCACCGGTGCGATCTGGGGCAAGCCGACCTGGGGTTCGTGGTGGGTCTGGGATGCGCGACTGACGTCGATGCTGATCCTGCTGTTCCTGTACTTCGGTCTTATTGCGCTGGGCAACGCCATCAGCAATCGTGACAGTGCCGCCAAGGCCTGTGCGGTGCTGGCGATTGTCGGCGTGATCAACATCCCGATCATCAAGTACTCGGTGGAGTGGTGGAACACCCTGCACCAGGGCGCGACCTTCACCCTCACCGAAAAACCGGCGATGCCCGTCGAAATGTGGCTGCCGCTGTTGCTGACCGTGCTGGGTTTCTACTGTTTCTTCGGCGCGGTGCTGCTGCTGCGCATGCGCCTGGAAGTGCTCAAGCGTGAGTCCCGGACCAGTTGGGTGAAGGCCGAAGTACAGAACAGCCTGGAGGTCGCTCGATGAGTTTCGCTTCATTCGGCGATTTCCTCGCCATGGGCCATCATGGCCTGTATGTCTGGTCAGCCTATGGCATCTGCCTGGTGGTGCTGGGCCTCAACGTGGCGGTGCCGATCCTGGCCCGCAAGCGGTATCTGCAACAAGAGGCGCGTCGTCTGCGCCGGGAGAACGGTCAGTGAATCCGCTGCGCAAAAAACGTCTTGTCATCATTCTTGCGATCCTGGTGGGTGTCGGTGCCGCGGTCGCCCTGGCCCTGAGTGCCTTGCAGCAGAATATCAACCTGTTCTACACCCCGACCCAGATCGCCAACGGCGAAGCGCCCAAGGACACCCGCATCCGCGCCGGCGGCATGGTGGAAAAAGGCTCGCTGGTGCGCTCCGGGGATTCGCTGGACGTGAAATTCAATGTCACCGACTTCAACAAGACCGTGACCATCACCTATCGCGGCATCCTCCCGGACCTGTTCCGCGAAGGGCAGGGCATCGTCGCCCTGGGCAAGCTCAACGCCGATGGCGTGGTGGTGGCCGACGAAGTGCTGGCCAAGCACGACGAAAAATACATGCCGCCGGAAGTGACCAAGGCCTTGAAAGACAGCGGCCAGTCGGCGCCCGCTCCCGTGAAAGAGGGTTGATCGATGACTACCGGCATCTTTATTCCCGAGCTGGGCCACCTGGCGATGATCCTGGCCCTGTGCTTTGCCCTGGTGCAAGCCGTGGTGCCGTTGCTGGGGGCCTGGCGTGGTGACCGATTGTGGATGAGCCTGGCCCAGCCGGCGGCGTGGGGCCAGTTCGTCTTTATGCTGTTCGCCTTCGGTTGCCTGACCTATGCGTTCATGGCCGACGACTTTTCCGTGGAGTACGTCGCCAGCAACTCCAACAGTGCTTTGCCCTGGTACTACAAGTTCAGTGCCGTGTGGGGCGCCCACGAAGGCTCGCTGTTGCTTTGGGCGTTGATCCTCGCTGGCTGGACCTTCGCCGTCTCGGTGTTCTCCCGGCAGTTGCCCCAGGTGATGCTGGCCCGGGTGCTGGCGGTGATGGGCATGATCAGCACCGGTTTCCTGCTATTCCTGATCGTCACGTCCAACCCGTTCAAGCGCATCCTGCCGCAGATGCCGATGGATGGTCGCGACCTCAACCCATTGCTGCAAGACATCGGCCTGATCGTTCACCCGCCGATGCTCTACATGGGCTACGTCGGTTTTTCCGTGGCCTTCGCCTTCGCCATCGCCGCATTGCTTGGCGGTCGCCTCGATGCCGCGTGGGCACGCTGGTCGCGTCCGTGGACCATCGTCGCCTGGGCTTTCCTCGGCATTGGCATCACCTTGGGATCGTGGTGGGCCTACTACGAACTCGGCTGGGGCGGCTGGTGGTTCTGGGACCCGGTGGAAAACGCCTCGTTCATGCCCTGGTTGGTGGGCACGGCACTGATCCACTCCCTGGCCGTCACGGAAAAACGCGGTGTGTTCAAGAGCTGGACCGTGCTGCTGGCCATCGCGGCGTTCTCGCTGAGCCTGCTGGGGACGTTCCTGGTGCGTTCCGGCGTGCTGACGTCGGTGCATGCCTTCGCCTCGGACCCTGAACGTGGCGTGTTCATCCTGATGTTCCTGTTGTTCGTGGTCGGCGGTTCCCTGACGTTGTTCGCCCTGCGTGCACCGGTGGTCAAGAGCCAGGTCGGCTTCAACCTCTGGTCCCGGGAAACCCTGCTGCTGGGCAACAACCTGGTGCTGGTGGTGGCCGCGTCGATGATTCTGCTGGGGACGTTGTACCCGCTGGTACTCGATGCGTTGTCCGGCGCCAAGCTGTCGGTCGGGCCGCCGTACTTCAATGCGCTGTTTATCCCGCTGATGGCAATCCTGATGGTGGTCATGGCTATCGGTGTGCTGGTGCGCTGGAAAGACACCCCGCTCAAGTGGCTGCTGGGCATGTTGACCCCGGTACTGCTGGGCACGGCCGCCCTGGCCGTGGTGGCCGGCGTGGCCTATGGCGACTTCAATTGGGCGGTGCTGGCGACGTTCGTGCTGGCGGCCTGGGTGTTGCTGGCGGGCGTACGGGATATCTTCGACAAGACTCGTCACAAAGGCCTGATCAAGGGCCTGCCGACCCTGACCCGCAGTTACTGGGGCATGCAGGTCGCCCACCTGGGCATCGCCGTCTGCGCCCTGGGCGTGGTGCTGTCCAGCCAGAACAGCGCCGAGCGTGACCTGCGCCTGGCGCCGGGAGAGTCCATGGACCTGGCCGGCTATCAGTTCGTTTTCGAGGGCGCCAAACACTTCGAGGGGCCGAATTTCACGTCCGACAAAGGCACTGTGCGGGTCCTTCGCAACGGCGAGGAAATTACCGTGCTGCATCCGGAAAAGCGCCTCTACACCGTGCAGAACTCGGTCATGACCGAAGCCGGGATCGATGCCGGTTTCACCCGCGATCTCTACGTGGCGCTGGGCGAGTCCCTGGGCGACGGCGCGTGGGCGGTCCGAGTCCACGTCAAGCCGTTCGTGCGCTGGATCTGGTTCGGTGGCTTGCTCACCGGCCTGGGTGGGGTGCTGGCGGCGCTGGATCGTCGATATCGAGTCAAGGTGAAAACCCGGGTGCGTGAAGCCCTGGGCGTGACGGGAGCCACTGCATGAAACGTTGGTTGATGTTGGTGCCGCTGGCGCTGTTCCTGCTGATGGCGGTGTTCTTGTACCGGGGGCTGTACCTGAATCCGACCGAGTTGCCCTCGGCGATGATCGGCAAACCGTTCCCGGAGTTTTCCCTGCCATCGGTGCAAGGCGACAAGACCCTTACCCGCGCCGACCTGCTGGGCAAACCGGCGCTGGTCAACGTATGGGGCACCTGGTGCATTTCCTGCCGGGTCGAGCACCCGGTGTTGAACAAGCTGGCCCAGAACGGCGTGGTGATCTACGGCGTCAATTACAAGGACGTCAATGCCGACGCCTTGAAGTGGCTGGCCGAGTTCCACAATCCGTATCAACTGGACATTCGTGACGAAGACGGCTCCCTGGGCCTGAACCTGGGGGTCTACGGCGCACCGGAAACTTTCCTCATCGATGCCAAGGGTGTCATCCGCGACAAGTTCGTCGGCGTGATCGACGAACAGGTCTGGCGCGAGAAACTGGCTGCCAAGTATCAAGCCCTGGTGGACGAGGCCAAGCTATGAAGCGCTGGTTAGCGGCTGCCGTCCTCGGCTTGAGCCTGGTCGGTGTGGCCCATGCCGCCATCGACACCTACGAATTCGCCAACGACGGCGAGCGCGAACGGTTTCGCGAACTGACCAAGGAACTGCGCTGCCCCAAGTGCCAGAACCAGGACATCGCCGACTCCAATGCACCGATTGCCGCCGACCTGCGCAAGGAAATCTTCCGCATGCTCGGCGAGGGCAAGGACAACCAGCAGATCATCGACTTCATGGTCGATCGCTACGGTGAGTTCGTGCGCTACAACCCCGCCCTGTCCTCCAAGACCGCGCTGCTCTGGTTCGGCCCCGCCGGGCTGCTGCTGGGTGGTTTCGTGGTCATCGCGGTGATCGTGCGTCGGCGCCGGGTCCAGCGCACGGCCGCCCCGGACACGCTTTCTGTCGAAGAGCGCCAGCGCCTCGACCAACTGTTGGATAAAACCAAGCATGATTGATTTCTGGCTCGCCGCAGGTCTGCTTCTTCTGGTTGCCCTGAGTTTTCTGTTGATCCCTGTGCTGCGTGGTCGTCGCGCTCAACGAGAGGAGGACCGTACCGCGCTCAACGTGGCGCTGTACCAGGAACGCATCGCCGAGTTGCAGGCCGAGCAAGAGGAGGGCGTGCTCAACGCCGCGCAACTGGACACTGGTCGCGCCGAAGCCGCCCGCGAGCTGCTCGCCGACACCGAGGGCGCCGATGCGCCACGGGAGTCCCGATTGGGCAAGCCATTGCCGTTGCTCGCCGCCGTGCTGGTGCCGCTGTTGGGCCTGGCGCTGTACCTGCACTTCGGCGCCAGCGACAAGGTCGAGCTGACCCGTGAATTCGCCCAGGCGCCGCAGTCGATGGAGGAAATGACCCAGCGCCTGGAACGGGCGGTGGCGGCGCAGCCGGACTCCGCCGAGGGCTTGTATTTCCTCGGCCGTACCTACATGGCCCAGGATCGGCCGGCGGATGCGGCGAAGATTTTCGAGCGCACCGTGGCGCTGGCCGGCCGCCAGCCCGAGCTGCTCGGGCAGTGGGCCCAGGCGCAGTATTTCGCCGATGGCAAGAAATGGTCGAACAAGGTCCAGACCCTGACCGATGAAGCGCTGAAACTCGATCCCAAGGAGGTCACCAGTCTTGGCCTGCTGGGTATCGCCGCGTTCGAAGGCGAGCGCTATCAGGATGCGATCGATTACTGGGGGCGCCTGCTGGTGGAACTGCCGGAGGGTGACAAGTCCCGTGAGGCGCTGCAGGGCGGTATTACCCGGGCCACCGAGAAGCTGCAAGCCAGCGGCGGCAAGGTCGTCCAGGCTCCTGTGACCAAGGCTGCGGCACTGCTCAAGGTGCGTGTCGACCTGGCGCCGGCACTCAAGGCCAAGGTGCAGCCGGGCGACAGCGTGTTCATCTTCGCCCGCGCCGTCAGCGGCCCGCCGGCGCCGCTGGCGGCCAAGCGCATGACCGTCGCCGATCTGCCGATCACGGTGGAGCTGGGTGACGCGGACGCAATGATGCCGCAGTTGAAACTGTCGAACTTCCCCGAAGTCCAACTGGTGGCGCGCATCTCCCGGGCCGGCCAGCCGACCGCCGGTGAGTGGATCGGCCGCAGCCAGCCCCTGGCGAGCAGCACCACGGCGCAGCAACAACTGACCATCGACAGCCCGGACAAATAACAGGAATTCGCACCATGACCGCCATCGCTCGTATCACCCTGCTCACGCTCGTCATGGGCCTGAGCGCTTGTGCGGTCCAGCGTCCGTCGGAGCCCTCGGCGCCGCTGCCACCGATCCCTCCGTCGACCCCGACCACCAAGCCGGCCCCGTCCACACCGCCGGGCAAGCCTGTCATCCCGAACAAACCGGCCAAGCCGGTGCCACGTACCTCCGCCAGTTTCGCCCCGCCGCCGGGTGGCAATAGCCACTGGGACGCCAAGCTTGGGGTCTATGTGTTGGACAACCAGACGAACACGTTCTATCGCCAGCGTACCTATTATCGCTGGAACAACGGTTGGAGCCGTTCAGTCAGCCCCAATGGCCCATGGGAAGACACCACCATCGAAGGTGTGCCGGCGGGCTTGGGGCGGCAATTCCACTAAGCACGGGCCCCTGGAGCCAGAGGGCATCTGTGGGAGCAAAGCTTGCTCGCGATAAAGGCAATGCGGTCTTTCAGAAATCGAGGCGCCTGTTTCGCGAGCAAGCTTTGCTCCCACAGATAAATCCTTTTGCCACAATAGCGTTCGGCTCAACTTCATCAATCGGCCGGGCTTTTTTGTGTTTCCGGGTATTCTTTGAACAAAATTTTCACAAAATCTTGCGGACAATCCCCCGCGCTTATATCGCCGCCGGTTATTTAATGGCAATGCCATAGCCGTTCGTGCAACATTTGCGCTCTCGCGCAAGCCCCGAGGCCAGGCTTTGGTCAACAGAGGGCGCGCCGTTGTTTCTTTTGTCACTCCAACTCCAATAGGGTCCTTAAACGACATGGCAATCCCGGACGCCCTGAGTCAGCAGCGCAATACGCATCGCCTGCTGCAACCGACCGTCAAATCGCACCTGGCCTATACGTTGCTTTGCGCCCTGGTGATGATGGTCATGTTCAGCCTGCTGCGCGTGGCGCTGCTGGTCTATAACCGCGAGATGATCCTCGACACCCCGGCCTCGACCTTCGTTGAAGCGTTCGTCAACGGCCTGCGTTTCGACCTGCGCCTGGTGGTCTACCTCTGCATCCCGTTGCTGCTGGCGTTGTTCAGCGCCAGGGCCATGGCGGCCCGTGGGTTCTTTCGTTTCTGGCTGACCGTCACCTCCAGCATCGCGCTGTTCCTGGGCTTGATGGAGATGGATTTCTACCGTGAATTCCACCAGCGCCTCAACGGCCTGGTCTTCCAGTATGTAAAGGAAGACCCGAAAACCGTGATGAGCATGCTCTGGTACGGTTTCCCGGTGGTGCGCTACCTGCTGGCCTGGGTCGGCGGCACCCTCATCCTGAGCCTTGCTTTCAAGGGCGCTGACCGCGCCACCCGGCCCCGTGGGCCGTTCAGTGGCGGCACCATCGGTACCCGGCAGATCGCTCCGTGGTATGGGCGTGTCGCGGTGTTCATGGTTTGCCTGCTGGTGGCCGTGGCCGCCGCTCGCGGCACCTTGCGCCAAGGCCCGCCGCTGCGTTGGGGTGACGTTTACACCACTGATTCGAACTTCGCCAACCAGTTGGGCCTCAACGGTACGTTGTCGCTGGTGGCGGCGGCCAAGAGCCGGATGTCCGAAGACCGCGACAACATCTGGAAAGCCACCCTTGAACAACCGCTGGCACAGCAGACCGTGCGGGACATGCTGGTGATGCCTGACGATAAACTCGTGGACACCGAGACCGCCGCCGTGCGCCGCGACTACACGCCGCCAGCGGACAAGACCCTGCCGATCAAGAACGTGGTTGTGATCCTCATGGAAAGCATGGCCGGTCACTCGGTGGGCGCCCTGGGCGCGCCGGGCAACATCACGCCTTACCTGGACAAGCTGTCCAAGGAAGGCCTGTTGTTCGACCGTTTCTTCTCCAACGGCACCCACACCCACCAAGGCATGTTCGCCACCATGGCGTGCTTCCCGAACCTGCCGGGTTTCGAATACCTGATGCAGACGCCGGAGGGCAGCCACAAGCTGTCGGGCCTGCCGCAACTGCTCAGCGCCCGTGACTACGACGACGTGTATGTCTACAACGGCGATTTCGCCTGGGACAACCAGTCGGGGTTCTTCAGCAGCCAGGGCATGACCAACTTCATCGGGCGTAACGACTTCGTGAACCCGGTGTTCTCCGATCCGACCTGGGGCGTGTCCGACCAGGACATGTTCGACCGTGGCCTGATCGAGCTCAAGGCGCGGGAAAATGGCAAGCCGTTCTATGCCTTGCTGCAAACCCTGTCCAACCACACGCCGTATGCTCTGCCGACACCGTTGCCCGTGGAGCGGGTCACCGACCGCGGCAGCCTGAACGAACACCTGACCGCCATGCGCTACGCCGACTGGGCACTGGGCCAGTTCTTCGAGAAGGCCCGCAAGGAGCCGTACTTCAAGGAAACCCTGTTCGTGGTGGTCGGCGATCATGGTTTTGGCAACGAACGCCAGATCACCGAAATGGACCTGGGCCGTTTCAACGTGCCGATGCTGCTGATCGGCCCGGGCATCCAGGAAAAATTCGGCCAGCGTAACCATACCGTGGGCACTCAAGTCGACATCGTGCCGACCATCATGGGCCGCATCGGCGGGCAAGTGCGCAACCAGTGCTGGGGCCGCGACCTGCTGAACCTGCCGCAAGGCGACCCTGGTTTTGGTGTGATCAAGCCGTCGGGCAGCGAACAGACCACGGCGATCATCCGCGATGACCAGATCCTGGTACTGCCGAAGGAGAAGGAAATGGCGCCGAAGATGTATCGCTATGAGCTGGGCGCCAACCCGCATGCGGAAATCATCCCGGATGCAGCGGATACCGCGCAGATGAAACTCAAGCTCGAATCGTTCCTGCAAACGGCGACCAAGAGCCTGTTGGATAACACCGCTGGCGTCGTTGACGGCAAGCCGGATTGATAAAACGGCGAGCATAAAAAAGAGGCCTGTAGAGGCCTCTTTTTTTTGCACTTACTTGGTGGTTTATATCTTGCCCAGTAATAGCAGGACCAACAGCACCACCAACACTACACCAATGATACCGGACGGACCGTAACCCCAACTTCTGGAGTGCGGGAAGACCGGAAGACCACCGATCAGCAGGAGGATCAGGATAATGATAAGAATTGTGCCCATTGTAGATTTCCTTATTGGTCAGTTCTGGGGTGATACAACTTTCAACTGCCAGCGCGCATGCGTTAAATCCGGGCGGCTTAATAAGTCCGACCGTAACGTCCTGTAAAAAATTCAAAGTTTTTTGTGGTCGTATGAAAGTGCAATTGTGCAGCCCAATACCCACAAAGGGCGCTCCTCGATCAAAACCTATTACGGTTTGCCCTCGCCATTCAGCAATCTGATGGAGCGTGGGTCCGCAGAACTCCTTCGCTACACTCGGCCTATCTCTCCCGGAACAAGGCTGTTTGCTATGCAAAATCGCATGATGATCACTGGTGCCGGCTCCGGCCTGGGTCGCGAAATCGCGCTGCGCTGGGCCCGCGAAGGCTGGCGTCTGGCCTTGTCGGATGTCAGCGAGCCAGGCCTTGTGGAAACCCTCAAGCTGGTGCGCGCCGCCGGTGGCGACGGCTTCACCCAGCGTTGCGATGTGCGCGACTACAGCCAATTGACTGCGTTCGCCCAGGCTTGCGAAGAGAAGCTCGGTGGCATCGATATCATCGTCAACAATGCCGGCGTTGCCTCGGGCGGGTTCTTCAGTGAACTTTCCCTGGAGGATTGGGACTGGCAGATCGCAATCAACCTGATGGGCGTGGTCAAGGGCTGCAAGGCGTTCTTGCCGCTGCTGGAGAAAAGCCGCGGCAAGATCATCAACATCGCCTCCATGGCGGCCCTGATGCAGGGGCCTGCCATGAGCAACTACAACGTGGCCAAGGCTGGAGTAGTGGCATTGTCGGAAAGCCTGTTGGTGGAACTGGCGCAGCAGGAAATTGGCGTACACGTGGTGTGCCCGTCGTTCTTCCAGACCAATCTACTGGACTCCTTCCGTGGCCCGACCCCGGCCATGAAGGCCCAGGTTGGCAAGTTGCTGGAAAGCTCACCGATCAGCGCCGCGGATATTGCCGACTACATCTACCAGCAAGTCGCCCAGGGCCAGTTCATGATCCTGCCTCATGAACAGGGGCGCATGGCGTGGGCCCTCAAGCAGAAGAACCCACAATTGCTGTACGACGAAATGACCGTCATGGCCGACAAGATGCGCGCCAAGGCCCGGCAAAACCTGAATTGACCTGGCTGCCCGATGTCCTCAGGATGGCGCCATTCGGCCTTCCTGATGGACATCTGCATGCTCAATTACCTGTGGTTTTTTCTCGCCGCGCTGTTTGAGATCGCGGGCTGCTACGCCTTCTGGTTGTGGCTGCGCCAGGGCAAGAGCGCCTGGTGGATCGTCCCGGCATTGCTCAGCCTCACGTTGTTCGCCCTGTTACTGACCCGCATCGAAGCGACGTACGCCGGGCGCGCCTACGCCGCCTATGGCGGTATCTATATCATTGCCTCGATCGGCTGGCTGGCCATGGTGGAGCGGGTGCGGCCATTGGGTTCCGACTGGATTGGCGTGGCGCTCTGCGTGTTGGGGGCGAGTGTGATTCTATTCGGCCCACGACTCTCGGCGCCCTGAAACCACCTGCGATCCGACAGGGTTTTGCAGGAAGTTTCCGTCAGTCACAGGAGCTTTGCTTGTAGGGCCTTACTGAATTCTCGCGGGTGTCTTGAGAACAGGAAACAGGCCGGGCATGGTCAGGGTCCAGACATTCTTAAGGACAAGAACCATGCTTGTACTAAGCCGCGCTGTAGGTGAGTTGATTTCCATCGGTGACGATATTTCCGTCCGTGTGCTGTCGGTCAGCGGTGGCACCGTGCGTTTTGGCGTGGAAGCGCCACGGCACGTCGATGTCCATCGCTCCGAAATCTACGACAAGATCCAGAAGAGAAAGGCCCAAGCCACTCGCAAGGCCTGTTCAGTCGAATAGGTGCTTGGGCACGTCGTGCTTGAGCATCAGTTGGCACTGTTCACTTTCGGGGTCGAAGACGATCAACGCCTGGCCTTTGGTCAGGGCTTGTCTGACTCGTAGAACCCGTGTTTCCAGGGGCGTGTCGTCACCATTGTCGGTGCCGTCGCGGGTCACGAAATCTTCGATCAGGCGAGTGAGCGTGTCGACTTCGAGTTGGTCGTGGGGGATGAGCATGGGGTACCTCGGCTAGACAATGAGGCGATGCTACGGCCAATGGGCTTTTGCGGCTAGCCTGGGTTTTACGGTTGTTTGTTCCGGCCTCATCGTCGGAACGCCGCCCGGAGCAAGCTCCCCCCAGGGTTTTTGAGTCGCACTGAAAACTCAATGTGGGAGCGAGCCTGCTCGCGATGGCGATATTCCAGGTCGTGAAAATGCTGGGTCAGTTATCGGAACGCTGCCCCACCAGGCTATCCACCGACGGTACCCGGGTATCGCTTTCCATCTGTGCATCGTGCTCGATCTGGTGGCTGAAGCGGTCCAGCGAGCCCTGGGCCGGTTGCGCGTCGCTGGCGAATACCGGCGGGCTGAGGATGTAGGCGCCGAGCAGGCGGCTGAGGGCGGCCAGGCTGTCGATGTGGGTACGTTCGTAGCCATGGGTGGCGTCGCAGCCGAAGGCGAGCAGGGCGGTGCGGATGTCATGGCCGGCGGTGATGGCCGAATGGGCGTCGCTGAAGTAGTAGCGGAACAGGTCGCGGCGTGCGGGTACCTCGTTTTCCTTGGCCAGTTTCAACAAGTGTCGCGACAGGTGATAGTCGTAAGGGCCCCCGGAGTCTTGCATCGCCACGCTGACCGCATGTTCGCTCGAATGCTGGCCAGGTGCGACGGGCGCGATGTCGATGCCGACGAATTCGCTCACATCCCAGGGCAGTGCAGCCGCCGCACCGCTGCCGGTTTCCTCGGTGATGGTGAACAGGGGGTGACAATCGATCAGCAGTTCTTCGCCGCTGTCGACAATCGCCTTGAGCGCCGCCAGCAGCGCCGCGACCCCGGCCTTGTCGTCCAGGTGCCGGGCGCTGATATGACCGCTTTCGGTGAATTCCGGCAAGGGATCGAAGGCCACGTAATCGCCGATGCCCACCCCCAGGCTTTCGCAATCGGCGCGGGTGGCGCAATAGGCGTCCAGGCGCAGCTCGATGTGGTCCCAACTGATGGGCATTTCATCCACGGCGGTGTTGAATGCGTGCCCGGAGGCCATCAACGGCAACACGCTGCCCCGAATCACGCCGGTGTCGGTAAACAGGCTGACCCGGCTGCCTTCGGCAAACCGACTGGACCAGCAACCCACCGGGGCCAGGGTCAGGCGGCCGTTGTCCTTGATGGCCCGCACGGCAGCGCCGATGGTGTCCAAGTGGGCCGATACTGCTCGGTCGGGGCTGCTCTTGCGGCCCTTGAGCGTGGCGCGGATCGTGCCGCGGCGGGTCATTTCAAAAGCGATACCCAGCTCTTCGAGTCGTTCGGCGACATAGCGCACGATGGTGTCGGTGAATCCGGTGGGGCTGGGAATGGCGAGCATCTCCAGCAGGACCTTTTGCAGGTATTCGAGATCCGGTTCGGGAATTTTGCTGATCATGGAAACTCCTCACGGAACATTAAATTGAAGTAGGGAACCTGTGGCGAGGGAGCTTGCTCCCGCTGGACCGCGGAGCGGTCCCTTTTGAGCTCCAGGTCGATGCAAAAACCCGGAGGGCCGCGGAGAAGGGCCGCTTCGCAGCCCAGCGGGAGCAAGCTCCCTCGCCACGGAAGAAGGGCTAGGCCACCGCCTGGCTATGGGGAAACAACAAATCCACAAAACGCTCGGCGGTGGGTTGTGGTTCGTGGTTGGCCAGGCCTGCGCGTTCGTTGGCTTCGATGAATACGTACTCGGGTTGATCGGCCGCCGGCACCAGCAGGTCGAGGCCGACCATGGGGATGTGCAGCGCCCGCGCGGCGCGCACCGCCGCATCGACAAGGGTCGGATGCAGGATGCTGGTGACATCCTCCAGCACGCCTCCGGTATGAAGGTTCGCCGTGCGTCGTACGAACAGATGCTCCCCGGCGGGCAACACGCTGTCATAGTCGAACCCCGCCGCGCTGAGCGTGCGCAAGGTTTCGGCATCCATCGGGATTTTGCTTTCGCCGCCCGTGGCCGCTTGCCGTCGGCGACTCTGGGCTTCGATCAACGCGCCGATGGTGTGCCGGCCATCGCCGATCACCTCCGCCGGGCGCCGGATCGCTGCCGCCACCACTTCAAAACCGATTACCAGGATCCGCAGGTCCAATCCTTCGTGGAAGCTTTCCAGCAGCACCCGGCTGTCGAACCGCCGAGCCGCTTCGATGGCGCTTTGCACCTCCTCGATGGTGCGCAGGTCCACTGCCACGCCTTGGCCTTGTTCACCGTCCAGCGGCTTGACCACCACCCGTTCGTGCTCGTCGAGAAACGCCAGGTTGTCATCGGCATTGCCCGCCAACTGCTGGGCCGGCAGGTTCAGGCCGGCATTCTTCAGTACCTTGTGGGTCAGGCTTTTGTTCTGGCAAAGAGTCATGCTGATGGCGCTGGTCAGGTCGCTCAGGGACTCGCGGCAGCGCACCCGACGGCTGCCGTGAACCAGGGTGAACAAGCCGGCCTCGGCATCGTCTACCTGCACTTCGATGCCACGCCGGTGAGCTTCTTCGACAATGATTCGCGCATAAGGATTGAACTGCGCTTCGGGACCTGGCCCGAGGAACAACGGCTGGTTGATACCGTTCTTGCGTTTGATGGCGAAGGTCGAGAGGTTGCGAAAGCCGAGTTTGGCGTAGAGGTTTTTCGCCTGGCGATTGTCATGCAACACCGACAGGTCGAGGTAACTCAAGCCACGGCTCATGAAATGCTCGACGAGGTGGCGCACCAGCACTTCGCCAACACCGGGCCGCTGACATTGCGGATCGACGGCCAGGCACCAGAGGCTGCTGCCGTTTTCCGGGTCGTTGAAGGCCTTCTGATGATTCAGGCCCATGACGCTGCCGATCACCGCACCGGTGTCATCGTCTTCGGCCAACCAATAGACCGGGCCGCCTTCATGACGTGGGGTCAGTCGCTGCGGGTCGATGGGCAGCATGCCCCGGGCTTGGTAGAGCTGGTTGATGGCCTGCCAATCGGTCTCGCCCTGGGCCCGACGGATGCGGAACCCGCGAAACACCCGCGTGGCCTGGCGATAGTCGCTGAACCACAGGCGCAAAGTGTCGGATGGGTCGAGGAACAGTTGCGCCGGTTCCAGCCCCAGCACTTGCTGGGGCGCGGCAACGTACAAGGCAATGTCGCGTTCGCCGGGTTGTTCGTTGAGCAGTTCCCGGGCCAGGCTCGCCGGGTCCGGGAAGGTGTGGCCGATCAGCAGTCGGCCCCAGCCGCAATGCACCGCGATCGGGTCGGCGCCCAATTCGCTGCCGTCTTCGGCCAGGCGCGCCTGCAGGCGTTCGTAGGACGGTGCCTGGCCACGCAAGAGGCGTTGGTTGTGAACGGTTGCGTAAGGTTTCATCGATCAGATTCCTTGCTCGCTGAGCCACAGGTTCAGCGCCGCCAACTGCCACAGCCGCGACCCGCGCAACGGCGTGAGCTGGCCGTTGGGGTCGGTCAGCAGGCGGTCGAGCATGGCCGGGTTGAACAGGCCGCGATCCTGGCTCGGATCGAGCAGCAGTTCGCGGACCCAGGCCAGCGTGTTGCCTTCCAGGTGCTTGAGGCCAGGCACCGGGAAATACCCCTTCTTGCGGTCGATCACCTCGCTAGGGATCACCCGCCTGGCGGCTTCCTTGAGCACCTGCTTGCCGCCATCGGGCAGCTTGAATTTCGCCGGGACCCGGGCCGAGAGTTCTACCAAGCGGTAATCCAGGAAGGGCGTGCGCGCTTCCAGGCCCCAGGCCATGGTCATGTTGTCGACGCGTTTGACCGGGTCGTCCACCAGCATCACCGTGCTGTCCAGGCGCAGAGCCTTGTCCACCGCCGCATTGGCGCCCGGCTGGGCGAAATGCTCCTTGACGAAATCACCGGCGGCATCGTTGGCCGTCAGCCATTTGGGTTGCACCGTGGCGGCATATTCTTCGTAGCTGCGATCGAAGAAGGCGGCGCGATAGGCCGCGTACGGATCGCTGGCGCCATCGACCTGCGGGTACCAGTGGTAACCGGCGAACAGCTCGTCGGCGCCCTGGCCGCTTTGCACCACTTTGCAATGCTTGGCCACTTCCCGTGAGAGCAGGTAGAAGGCGATGCAGTCGTGGCTGACCATCGGCTCGCTCATGGCACGGAATGCTGCCGGCAGTTGCTCGATGATCTCTTTCTCGTCGATGCGCAGTTGGTTATGACGGGTGCCGTAGTGCTTGGCAATCAGGTCCGAATATTGGAACTCGTCACCGCGCTCGCCGCCGGCATCCTGGAAACCAATGGAGAACGTGGACAGGTCTTCAACACCAACTTCGCGCAACAGACCCACCAGCATGCTCGAATCCACCCCGCCGGAAAGCAGCACGCCGACATCCACGGCGGCGCGCTGGCGAATGGCGACCGCTTCACGGGTGCTGTCGAGCACGCGGTCGATCCAGTCTTCCAGGTTCAGGTGCTGTTCGTCGGCCCGGGGACCGTAGGGCAGGGTCCACCAGGTTTTCTGCTCGGTGCTGCCGTCGGCTTCGATCCGCATCCAGGTGGCGGGCGGCAGTTTTTCAATGCCGGCCAGCAAGGTGCGAGGCGCCGGGACCACCGCGTGGAAATTCAGGTAATGGTTGAGCGCCACCGGGTCGAGTACGGGGTTGATATCACCGCCCTTGAGCAGTGCCGGCAACGCCGAGGCGAAACGCAGCCGCTGGCCGGTGCGCGACAGGTACAGCGGCTTGACGCCGAGGCGGTCGCGGGCGATGAACAGCCGCTTGGCATCGCGCTCCCAGATGGCGAACGCGAACATGCCGTTGAGCTTGGGCAGCAGCGCTTCGCCCCAAGCGTGGTAGCCCTTGAGCAGCACTTCGGTGTCGCCACCGGAATAGAAGGTGTAGCCCAGGCCTTCGAGTTCAGTGCGCAGTTCGGGGTAGTTGTAGATCGCGCCGTTGAAAGCCAGGGACAGGCCCAGTTGATTGTCGATCATCGGCTGGGCGGAGCCGTCCGACAGATCCATGATTTTCAGGCGCCGATGGCCCAGGGCAATCGGCCCCTGGCTATGAAAGCCCCAGGCGTCGGGGCCGCGTGGGGCCAGGTGATGGGTGATTCGCTCTACGGCCGCAAGGTCCGCAGGTTGTTGATCGAAACGTAACTCTCCAGCTAATCCGCACATAAGTCCTTACCGGTTTTTCCGTTGGGGAGGGGTCAAGCAGCACGCGCCGACATGGCGGGTACCCTGAAACTGACCGGGGGGATTGCTGTGAGTTTTAGATCGATGCGTTATAAGGCGACGGGTGGCGGCCGCTTGGTCTGCCGTATAACTCAAGGATATGTGGGAGCGAGCCTGCTCGCGATCGCGGTGTGTCAGTCAACCCAGGTACCATCTGAGCCACCGCGATCGCGAGCAGGCTCGCTCCCACAGGATTTGTGGTGGGGGCAAAAATCGGCGTCAGGCCTTGCCCCGAATCAATGCTCGCAACGCAAACCGGTTCGGATGGCAGGCCTCGGCCACGCTGCGGGGCAGTGGCAGCGGTTCGTTGTCCAGCCAGGCGGCGATCAGTTCGCCCGATAGGGGCGCGGTGATCAGGCCGCGGGAACCGTGACCGCTGTTGATGTACAGGCCATCGAGCCACGGACAGGGGGTATCCGGCACCTGGCGGGCGTCCTTGCCCAGCGCTGCATAAGCCTCGGTAAAGGCCTGGCGGTCGGCCAACGGTCCGACGATCGGCAGGTAATCCGGGCTGGTGCAACGGAACGCCGCGCGGCCTTCGAGGTGTTGCGGGTCCAGGGTGGCGGCGTTCAGGCGCTCCACCAGGTCTTGGGAAATTTCTTCGAGCATCCGCAGATTGCCGGCGTGCTCGGCGGCGGTGGGGGTCAGGTCGTCGCTGTTGAAGTCGAAACTGGCGCCCAGGGTGTGTTCGCCCAGCCGTGGCGGGGCCACATACCCTTCGGCGCAAACCACGGTCGCCAGGCTCTGGCTGCGGCTGGTTTGCGGCAGGCGGGTGATTTGCCCGCGAATGCGCTTGAGCGGCAACTCGGCGGCCGGTTCGAAACGCTTGATCTCGGCCGCGCTGGCGAGGATCGCCACCGGCGCACTGGCCAGGCAGCGTTCGCCGTCCCATGCCTGCCATTGGCCGTCGATTCGGCGCAGTTGCAGCACTTCATGATGGGGTTGCACATCAATCCCTGGCTGCGAGGCTTGCCAGCGACACAACGCCGGCGGATGCACCCAACCACCCTCGGGATAAAACAAGCCACCACAGGCCAGGTCGATGCCGGACCGAACCTGCGCCTCCGACTGATCCAGGGTGTGCAGCAAATCCCTTGGGAACGCCTCGGCCAGTTGCGCCTGACGCTCGGCTTCCTTGCCGTTGAAGGCCAATTGCAAGACGCCGCAGGCGTCCCAGTCAACGCCGCGTTGCAGTTGTTCGAGCACGCGCCGGGTGTAGCCGAAGCCGCTGAGGATCATCTGCGATAAAGCGGTGCCGTGGGCCGACAGCTTGAGGTACAGCACGCCCTGGGGGTTGCCGGAGGCTTCCTCGGCCAACCCGGCATGACGCTCCAGCAGCGTCACCTGCCAGCCGCGGGCGGCGAGGCTGGCCGCGCTGGCGCAACCGGCCAGGCCGCCGCCGATCACCAGTGCCCGGCGCTCGCCGATCAGAGTGGTCGGGCGGGCGTACCAGGGTTTTGCCGGGGCTGGTGCGGGTGTCTGCTCCGGCCAGCCAAGAAACACGCCACGAAGGATTTCCCATTTATGGCCGATGCCTGGCGTGCGCTTCATCTTGAAGCCCGCCGCGTTCAGCGATCGACGGACCCAACCGGTGCTGGTGAAGGTGCTGAGGGTGGCGTCGGGTGCGGCCAGCCGGGCCAGTTCGGCGAACAGCTCGGCGGTCCACATCTCGGGGTTCTTCGCCGGGGCGAAGCCATCCAGGAACCAGGCGTCGATCTGCCCGTCCAGTTGCGGCAACTGCTCCAGGGCATCGCCGATCAACAAGGTCAGTGTCACTCGTCCACCCGCCAAAGTCAGCCGCTGGAAGCCCTGGTGGACCGCAACGTACTGCTCAAGCAATTGCTCCGCCTGATGCTTGAGTTGCGGCCACAGCTCCAGTGCCCGGCGCAGGTCCCGGGGGCTCAAGGGGTATTTTTCGACACTGATGAAATGCAGCCGCGCCCCGGTCGGTGCGCACTGCTCGAACAACTGCCAGGCGCAGAGGAAATTCAAGCCGGTGCCAAATCCGGTTTCGCCGATCACCAGCCGCCCGTCATCGGCCAGGGCCGCGAAACGCTCGGCCAGATTGTTCTGCTCGAGGAACACATAACGGGTTTCGTCCAGGCCCGACTGGTCGGAAAAATACACATCATCGAACACCCGCGAGCGCGGGCGCCCCTGGTCATCCCAGTCGAGTTGGGCGTGTTGCTGGATGGGCGTCATGGCAGGCTCGGTCAAAACTGAGCGGCCATTCTAGCCGATCGGTATGGGCTTGCTTGACCCATCGCAATAGAGCGCGCATCTGGATGGAATCTGCTGCACAGGGCCGCATCCAATCCGCTAGTCTTGGCCCATCCCCGGAAGGAGCTGCCCATGTTTGAATCCGCTGAAATCGGTCATGCCATTGATAAAGACACCTTTGAGGCCGAGGTACCGGCCCTGCGTGAGGCGCTGCTGGAGGCGCAGTTCGAGTTGCAGCAGCAGGGCCGGTTTCCGGTCATCGTGCTGATCAACGGCATCGAAGGCGCGGGCAAGGGCGAGACGGTGAAGTTGCTCAACGAGTGGATGGACCCGCGGCTGATCGAAGTGCGCACCTTCGACCAGCAGACCGACGAGGAACTGGCGCGGCCACCGGCCTGGCGTTATTGGCGGATGCTGCCGGCGAAGGGGCGCATGGGGATTTTCTTCGGCAACTGGTACAGCCAGATGCTGCAGGGCCGGGTCCATGGCGAGTTCAAGGACCCGCGGCTCGACCAGGCGATCGCCGGTGCCGAGCGCCTGGAAAAAATGCTCTGTGACGAAGGCGCGCTGATCTTCAAGTTCTGGTTCCACCTGTCCAAGAAACAGATGAAGGCCCGGCTCAAGGGGCTCAAGGATGATCCGCTGCACAGCTGGCGCATCAGCCCGCTGGACTGGCAGCAGTCCCAGACCTACGACAAGTTCGTCAAGTACGGTGAGCGGGTGCTGCGCCGCACCAGTCGCGATTACGCACCGTGGCATGTGATCGAAGGCATGGACAGTTGTTATCGCAGCCTCACCGTCGGACGGATCCTGCTCGACGGCTTGCGCCAGGCCCTGGACCGGTCGAAGGTCAAGCCGCAAAAGGTCAGTGTGGCGCCGCTGCCGGAGTTGGATGGCCAGATCACCTTGCTCGACAGCCTGGACATGACCCGGCGCCTGGACAAGGCCGACTACGAAGAACAGCTGATCACCGAGCAGGCGCGCTTCGCTGGCCTGCTGCGGGACAAACGCATGCGCCAGCATGCCCTGGTGGCGGTGTTCGAAGGCAATGACGCGGCGGGCAAGGGCGGCGCGATCCGACGGGTCACGGCGGCCCTGGACCCGCGCCAATACAGCATCGTGCCGATTGCCGCCCCCACGGAAGAAGAGCGCGCCCACCCTTACATGTGGCGATTCTGGCGGCATATTCCCGCGCGCGGCAAGTTCACCATGTTCGACCGCTCCTGGTACGGCCGGGTGCTGGTGGAGCGGGTCGAAGGGTTTTGCAGCCAGGCCGACTGGCTGCGGGCCTACGGTGAAATCAACGACTTCGAGGAGCAGCTCGCCGATGCCGGCGTGGTGGTGGTCAAGTTCTGGCTGGCCATCGACAAGGAAACGCAGTTGGAGCGTTTCCAGGAGCGTGAGGACATCCCGTTCAAGCGTTTCAAGATCACCGAGGATGACTGGCGCAACCGCGACAAGTGGGACGCCTACCGCGCCGCGGTGTGCGACATGGTAGACCGCACCAGCACTGAGATTTCCCCTTGGACATTGGTGGAAGCCAACGACAAGCGCTGGGCGCGGGTCAAGGTGTTGCGCACCCTCAACCAGGCGCTGGAGGCGGCTTTCGAGCGCAGCGCACGACAGGCTCGCAAGAAGAAGCGCTAGGACGATGAGCACGCATACGCGAGGTGAATGATTGTCGCGGTCGGTTATGCAGTGGATCTATGCTCGATTCACTCTCAACCGACTACAACAATGAGGTACAGCCATGCGTGAAGTGGTGATCGTCGACAGCGTACGGACCGGCCTGGCCAAGTCCTTTCGCGGCAAGTTCAACATGACCCGTCCGGACGACATGGCGGCTCACTGCGTCAACGCCCTGCTGGCGCGCAATGACATCAACCCGGCCAGTGTCGAGGACTGCATCGTCGGGGCCGGGTCCAATGAAGGCGCCCAGGGTTACAACATTGGGCGCAACGTGGCGGTGCTCTCGCAATTGGGCATCGGCACCGCCGGCATGACCCTCAACCGTTTCTGTTCCTCGGGCCTGCAAGCCATCGCCATCGCGGCCAACCAGATCGCTTCCGGTTGCAGCGACATCATCGTGGCCGGCGGCGTGGAGTCCATCAGCCTGACGATGAAAAGCGTCAACACCGACAACCTGATCAACCCGCTGCTCAAGGAGCAGGTGCCCGGGATCTATTTCCCCATGGGCCAGACGGCCGAGATCGTCGCCCGCCGTTACCAGGTCAGCCGCGAAGAGCAGGACCGCTACGCCTTGCAGAGCCAGATGCGCACCGCCAAGGCCCAGGCGGCCGGGTTGTTCGATGACGAAATTATCCCGATGGCGGTCAAATACCGGGTCGAGGACAAGCAGACCGGCGCGGTGCAGATTCTCGATGGCGTGGTCGATCGCGATGATTGCAACCGCCCGGACACCACCTACGAGAGCCTGGCCGGCCTGAAACCGGTGTTTGCCGAAGACGGATCGGTGACGGCGGGCAACTCGTCGCAGTTGTCCGACGGGGCCTCGATGACCTTGGTGATGAGCCTGGAAAAAGCTCTGGCGCTGGGGCTCAAGCCCAAGGCGTTTTTCCGTGGTTTCACCGTGGCTGGTTGCGAGCCGGACGAGATGGGCATCGGCCCGGTGTTTTCAGTGCCCAAGCTGCTCAAGGCCAAGGGCTTGCAGATTGCCGATATCGACCTGTGGGAACTCAACGAGGCGTTTGCCTCCCAGTGCCTGTACAGCCGCAACCGGCTGGAAATCGATCCGGAAAAGTACAACGTCAATGGCGGCTCGATCTCCATCGGCCATCCGTTCGGCATGACCGGCTCGCGGCAAGTGGGGCACCTGGTGCGTGAGCTGCAACGACGCAACCTGCGCTACGGCATCGTGACCATGTGCGTGGGCGGCGGGATGGGGGCTACTGGGTTGTTCGAGGTGGTGAGCTAACCGCAAGCGCTTTTGTGGCGAGGGAGCTTGCTCCCGCTCGACTGCGAAGCAGGCGCCGATCGGTGCGGTTTATTAATCGGCAGGGGGGCCGCTTCGCGACCCAGCGGGAGCAAGCTCCCTCGCCACAAAAATGTTGCGCCAGCCGTGGGAGTGTTTAGCTGGCAACCTGGGTCAGTTGCAGCATGCGCTGCACATACGCCTCCACTTCCCGCAAGGCATCCTCGCGACTGGCGAATGGCCCTTCCTGGGTGCCTTCGCGGGTATTGAAATAGAACTCGCCATTGACCCGGCAGATCCGGTCGCTGCGAAAAATGGTCGTAGGGGCGGGATCCAGGGCGCGTTTGCCAAGCATGTCGGGTCTCCAGGGTGCAGCGAGGTCAGTTTCAAATGAGCATATGTGCAGTCCCTGATTCTCGCCTGTCCAGCCGATCGACGGCTGCGACCCATACAATCCCATGAGCGCCCGACGCCTAACTGTCCCTGTGTCGTGCAGCGATAGACGCCTAGAATGGCCGTTCATGTCTTGAGCTTCGAGGGTTGCATGCACATATCGTCCGGTCGCTGGGTCTATGGTCTGTTCCTCGCCCTGTTGACCGCCTTGCTGTGGGGCATCCTGCCGATCAAGCTCAAGCAAGTGTTGCAAGTGATGGACCCGGTCACCGTGACCTGGTTTCGCTTGCTGGTGTCCGGCGGGTTGTTGTTCATCTATTTGGCGGCCACCCGGCGTCTGCCCAGTCGCAAGGTCCTGGGCCCTCGCGGTGGCTGGCTGGTGGCGATGGCGGTGCTCGGGCTGGTGGGCAACTACGTGTTGTACCTGATGGGCCTGAACCGCTTGAGCCCTGGCACCGCACAACTGGTGGTGCAGATGGGGCCGATCATGTTGCTGGTCGCCAGTCTGTTCGTGTTCAAGGAGCGTTTCAGCGTGGGGCAGGGCATCGGCCTGCTGGTGCTGTTGATTGGCTTCACGTTGTTTTTCAACCAGCGCCTGGGCGAGTTGCTGATGTCCCTGAGCGACTACACCGCCGGGGTCCTGATGGTGTTGCTGGCGTCGACGGTCTGGACGTTCTATGCCTTGGGCCAGAAGCAACTGTTGACGGTGTGGAACTCGTTGCAGGTGATGATGGTGATCTACCTGTTCTGCGCGTTGCTGCTCACCCCCTGGGTACATCCGTTGGAGGCGCTGCAATTGAGCCCGTTGCAAGGCTGGTTGTTGCTCGCCTGCTGCCTCAACACCCTGATTGCCTATGGCGCGTTTGCCGAAGCCCTGGCTCATTGGGAAGCGTCACGGGTCAGTGCGACCCTGGCGATCACGCCGTTGGTGACCTTTGCCGCAGTGGCGATGGCGGCCTGGTGGTGGCCCGACTATGTCCATGCCGAGCAGATCAATCTATTGGGCTATGGCGGGGCGGTGCTGGTGGTGCTGGGGTCGGCGCTAGTGGCGCTGGGGCCGTCGCTGATGGCCGGGCTCAGGGCCCGACGCGAGCGGCTTGCTGTAGAGCGATAGACGGTCGCATGTCCGACATGAATCCACTGTGGGAGCGAGCCTGCTCGCGATGCGGCCTGACAGTCGATGAAGAGTCGACTCATACGTCGCTATCGCGAGCAGGCTCGCTCCCACATGGGGTCCGGCGTTAGCCCTGGCTACCCGCCTCCAGCATATTCTCCGGCCTCACCCAGGCATCGAACTCTTCATCGGTCAGGTACCCGAGCTGCAACGCGGCCTCACGCAGGGTCAGCCCTTCGCCGTAGGCTTTCTTGGCGATTTCCGCTGACTTGTCGTAGCCGATGTGCGGGTTCAGCGCGGTCACCAGCATCAACCCACGCTCCAGGTGCGCGGCCATCTGCTCGGCGTCCGGCTCCAGTCCGGCGATGCAATGCTGCTGGAAGTTGCTGCAACCATCGGCCAGCAGGCGAATCGATTGCAGCAGGTTGTGGATGATCACCGGTTTGAACACGTTCAACTGTAAATGACCCTGGCTGGCGGCAAAGCCGATAGTCACGTCGTTGCCCATGACCTGGCAGGCCAGCATCGACAAGGCTTCGCACTGGGTCGGGTTGACCTTGCCGGGCATGATCGAACTGCCCGGTTCGTTGGCCGGCAACTTCACTTCGGCGAACCCGGCCCGTGGTCCTGAGCCCAGCAGGCGCAGGTCGTTGGCGATTTTCATCAGGGTCACGGCGAGGGTTTTCAGTGCGCCGGACAGGGACGTCAGGGGTTCATGGCCGGCCAGCGCGGCAAACTTGTTCGGTGCGGTGACAAATGGCAGGCCTGACAGCGCCGCCAGTTCAGCGGCGATCGCTTCACCGAAACCATGGGGCGAATTGAGCCCGGTGCCGACCGCCGTGCCGCCCTGGGCCAATTCGCAGACCGCCGGCAACGCCGCGCGGATCGCCCGTTCGGCGTAATCGAGTTGGGCAATGAACGCCGACAGTTCCTGGCCAAAGGTGATCGGCGTGGCATCCATCATGTGGGTACGGCCGGTCTTGACCAGCTTCATATGGCGCGCCGCCAGTTCCGCCAGGCCACCGGACAGCTCGCTGATGGCCGGGAGCAATTGCTGGTGGACGGCCTGGGCGGCGGCAATGTGCATCGCGGTGGGGAAGCAGTCGTTGGAACTCTGGGAGCGGTTGACGTGGTCGTTGGGGTGCACCGGGCTCTTGCCGCCGCGGGGGTTGCCGGCCAGTTCGTTGGCACGCCCGGCGATTACCTCGTTGACGTTCATGTTGCTCTGGGTGCCGCTGCCGGTCTGCCAGACCACCAGCGGGAACTGGTCGTCATGCTGGCCGGCCAGCACTTCGTCGGCGGCCTGTTCGATCAGGCGGGCGATGTCGGCGGGCAGGTCGCCGTTGCGGTCATTGACCCGCGCGGCGGCTTTCTTGATCAGTGCCAAGGCGTGCAGCACCGACAGCGGCATGCGTTCGTTGCCAATGGCAAAATTAATCATGGAACGCTGTGTCTGGGCGCCCCAGTAGGCGTCGTCCGGGACTTCAACCTGGCCCAGGCTGTCGGTTTCGATACGGCTCATCGGGTCAAACTCCTTAAAGGCTGAATGCGCAGTTTAGGCCCAGATGGGCGGTACCGGTTCCCTCAATCTTCCCTCAATCTAGGCGTGGCGGATTCGGCCCGTCAATCGGACCCGACAAGCATCGGGGTTGAGGCCCGGCGTTTTTTAGGCGCAGAATGGTCGCCCTTGGGGTTTTACCTCGCCTGTAATGAAAGGAAACTCGATGACCCGTCTTCGTGCCATCTGTACCGCAGTTGCTCTGGTGTGTGCCAGCGGCCCTGTTTTCGCCGATACCGCCAGCCACAACGCCAGCGCCGAAGCGTTCCTGACCCTGGCGCACGCTGACAAACTGGGCACTCCGGTGTACATGCAAGTGCAGCAGATGTTTGCCCAGCGCTTTGAACAGACCAAGGCCCCTGAGTCGAAAAAAGCCACCCTGGAAACCTACCAGGCCAAGGCCAATGCCGCGCTGGACCAGGCCATCGGCTGGAACAAGCTCAAGCCGGACATGGTCAAGCTCTACACCAGCAACTTCAGCGAGTCGGAGCTCAAGGACCTGGTAGCCTTCTACCAATCGCCATTGGGCAAGAAAGTCCTGGAAAAAATGCCGCAGTTGACCCAGCAATCGGCCCAACTGACCCAAGCCAAGCTGGAAAGCGCGGTGCCGGTGGTGAACAAGCTGCTGGCCGACATGACGGCCGAGCTCGAGCCAAAAGCCGCTGCCCCTGCCAAGAAAAAGCCGTAAGCGGAGCCCGGTATGAGCATGCAACAACGCATCGAATCGACACTCGGGCTCTTGCAGCCTGAGCACTTGCAAGTGCTGGATGAAAGCCACATGCACAGCCGTGGCCTGCAGACCCACTTCAAGGCCGTGGTGGTCAGCCAGCAGTTCGAAGGGCTCAATCGCGTCAAGCGTCACCAGAAGGTCTACGGCACGCTGGGCGAACTGATGGGCGAATTCCATGCGTTGGCGCTGCACACCTACACCCCTGAAGAATGGGCGCAGATCGACGCCGCCCCGGCTTCGCCGACCTGTGCCGGTGGTAGCAAGCACTGAGCGGGCAACCTGCTTTTGGGTGAACAAGTTTTTGTGGCGAGGGAGCTTGCTCCCGCTGGGCTGCGAAGCGGCCCCCTGAGCGACGGCTTTGCCGTCGAGCGGGAGCAAGCTCCCTCGCCACGATAAGCGCTTCGCTTCAGGGCACTTCGCTCCTAAAGCCACATTGTTTTTGTTAGAATCCGCAACGCGCCGCTCACCCGGCGCGTTTTTTTTCGCATCCGGTTCACCCTTTACGAGGGTAGCCACCTGGAGAAACACCCATGGCACAACCCATTGTCGTGGCGGCACTGTATAAGTTCGTCACCCTGGAAGATTACGTCGAGCTGCGTGAGCCCCTGCTCAAGGCCATGCTCGACAACGGCATCAAAGGCACGTTGCTGATCGCCGAAGAAGGCATCAACGGCACGGTTTCCGGTACTCGTGAAGGCATCGATGGCCTGCTGGCATGGCTCAAGAACGATCCGCGCATGATCGACATCGACCATAAAGAGTCGTACTGCGACGAGCAGCCGTTCTACCGCACCAAGGTCAAGCTAAAGAAAGAAATCGTCACCCTGGGCGTTGAAGGCGTGGATCCGAACAAGCAGGTCGGCACCTATGTCGAACCGCAGGACTGGAACGCACTGATCAGCGATCCGGAAGTGCTGCTGATCGATACCCGCAACGATTACGAAGTGGCCATCGGCACCTTCGAAGGCGCCGTCGATCCCAAGACCACCAGCTTCCGCGAATTCCCCGAGTACATCAAAGCCAACTTCGACCCGGCCCGGCACAAGAAAGTCGCGATGTTCTGCACCGGCGGCATTCGTTGTGAAAAAGCCTCCAGCTACATGCTTGGCCAGGGGTTCGACGAGGTCTATCACCTCAAGGGCGGCATCCTGAAATACCTCGAAGAGGTGCCTCAGGAAGAAACCAAGTGGCGCGGCGACTGCTTCGTGTTCGACAACCGCGTCACCGTTCGCCACGACCTCAGCGAAGGCGACTACGATCAATGTCACGCTTGTCGTACTCCGGTCAGCGTCGAAGACCGCGCCTCGGAGCACTATGTACCTGGCATCAGTTGCCCACATTGCTGGGATAAGCTGAGCGAGAAAACCCGGCGCAGCGCCATCGACCGGCAGAAGCAGATCGAATTGGCCAAGGCTCGCAACATGCCGCACCCGATCGGCTACAACTATAAGCAGACATCTTCCGAGGCCTGAACCATGGCGTCACGCTTGCTCTATGTGATGGACCCGATGTGTTCCTGGTGCTGGGGCTTTGCGCCGGTGGCCGAGGCATTGGTGGGGCAGGCGCATGCCGCGGGGGTGGAGTTGCACCTGGTGGTGGGCGGCTTGCGCACCGGCAGCGGTTCGGCGCTGGAGCCGACCACCCGCCGCTACATTCTTGAACACTGGCAGGCCGTCACCCAGGCCACCGGCCAACCCTTCAAGCTTGAAGGTGCGTTGCCGGACGGTTTCGTCTACGACACAGAGCCTGCCTGTCGGGCACTGGTGACGGCCCGCAGCCTGGCCCCGGACCTGGCCTGGAAGCTGTTGAGGCTGATCCAGGAGGCCTTTTATGTGCAAGGCCGTGACGTCACCCACGCCAGCGTCCTGGTGGAGCTGGCCGAACAGGCCGGGCTGCCACGCATCGAATTCGCCGCGGCTTTCGACCGCGCCGACCAACATGTGGCCACCGCTGCGGATTTCACCTGGGTGCAGGACTTGGGCATTGCCGGGTTCCCCACGTTGTTGGCCGAGCGTGACGGCCAGTTGGCCTTGCTGACCAACGGTTACCAGCCCCTGAGCCAACTGTCGCCTTTGCTTGGTCGCTGGCTCGAGCGCGCGGCCTGTGCCTGAGCGGCCGCAAGCTACATCGGCTTCGCCGCGTATCGACCGGTTGAGCTGGACGGAAATCCGTCGCCTGGCCCTCAAGCATAAAAAAGCCCTGTGGATCGCCAACGGCGTGGCTGTGCTGGCGACGCTGTGCAGCGTGCCGATCCCGTTGCTGTTGCCATTGCTGGTCGACGAAGTGCTGCTGGGTCATGGCGATGCCGCCTTGAAAGTCATGAACCATGCATTGCCCATGGGTTGGCAGCGTGCTGCCGGTTATATCGGGCTGATGTTGCTGGTGACCCTGGCCCTGCGCTGTGGCGCATTGCTGTTCAACGTGGTGCAGGCGCGCCTGTTCGCCAGGTTGGCCAAGGACATCGTCTATCGCATTCGCATCCGGCTGATCGAGCGTCTCAAGCGAATCTCCCTGGGCGAGTACGAAAGCCTGGGCAGCGGTACCGTGGCAGCCCATCTGGTCACCGACCTGGACACCCTCGACAAATTCATCGGTGAAACCCTCAGCCGTTTCCTGGTGGCGATGCTGACCCTGGTGGGCACGGCCGGGATCCTGGTATGGATGCACTGGGAACTGGCGCTGTTGATCCTGCTGTTCAACCCGCTGGTGATCTACGCCACGGTGCAGTTGGGCAAGCGGGTCAAGCATCTCAAGAAACTGGAGAACGACAGCACCTCGCGCTTCACCCAGGCCTTGACCGAAACCCTGGATGCCATCCAGGAAGTGCGCGCCGGTAACCGCCAGGGTTATTTCCTTGGCCGCTTGGGGATGCGTGCCAAGGAGGTCCGTGATTACGCCGTGAGTTCGCAGTGGAAAACCGACGCCTCGAACCGCGCCAGTGGTTTGCTGTTCCAGTTCGGCATCGATATTTTTCGCGCGGCGGCCATGCTCACCGTAGTTTTTTCCGACCTGTCCATCGGCCAGATGCTGGCGGTATTCAGCTATCTCTGGTTCATGATCGGTCCGGTCGAGCAGTTGCTCAATCTGCAATACGCCTTTTATGCCGCTGGCGGTGCCTTGAACCGGATCAATGAACTGCTGGCCCGGGCCGACGAGCCTCAGTACACGGGTGTCGTCGATCCGTTCAAGGGGCGTGACACCGTAGGCATCGATATCCAGGGGTTGAGTTTCGGTTACGGTGAAGAACTGGTGCTCGACCAGTTGAACCTGTCCATCTCGCCTGGCGAGAAAGTCGCTATCGTCGGTGCCAGCGGCGGCGGCAAGAGCACCCTGGTGCAGTTGTTGCTGGGGTTGTACACGCCGCAATCGGGCAGCATTCGTTTTGGTGGCGCCACGCAGCAGGAGATCGGCCTGGAGACTATTCGGGAGAATGTTGCAGTGGTGTTGCAACATCCGGCGCTGTTCAACGACACGGTGCGTGCGAACCTCTCCATGGGGCGTGAGTGCAGTGACGACGACTGCTGGCGGGCACTGGAAATCGCCCAGCTCGATGTCACTGTACGGGCGCTGCCCCTGGGCCTGGAGAGTGTAGTAGGGCGTTCCGGGGTGCGGTTGTCGGGCGGGCAGCGTCAACGGCTGGCCATCGCCCGCATGGTACTGGCCAACCCTCGGGTGGTGATTCTCGACGAAGCCACCTCGGCACTGGACGCTGCCACCGAGTACAACCTCCACCAGGCACTGGCGCGCTTTTTGAGTGCACGCACCACACTGATCATCGCCCACCGGCTCTCGGCGGTGAAGCAGGCCGATCGGGTATTGGTGTTCGACGGTGGGCAAATCGCCGAAGACGGCGACCATTTGCAGTTGATTGCCGAGGGCGGTCTCTACGCCCGACTCTACGGTCACTTGCAACAGATACAGCAGCCTTGAGTTTGCGCAACTTTTCTGCGCTTAGTATCGGAAAAAAGCAGGCAAACACGCCGATTTTTCCCAATTCCACGCAAAGCCTGTCGATCTGTTCATCCATTCATTCGAAGGGTTGAAAACTAGCCTAGGCTATTGAGTCAGGAGCGGAATTCTGGCGGGTGTTCGTCCGGCAATACCTGTGCAAGGGACCTCATGAAGCAAAAGCAGACTCTCGGAACACCTCGGCTGCTGGGCATCGTCTGGCCCTTTATCGCCGTTGTGCTATTTCAGGCATTGCTTGGCGGCGTCAGTCTTTACGTGCTGTCCGCCGTTCGCGGCTACGTGGCGGGGGAGAGCCTCTGGTCCAAGGGCCAGAAAGACGCCATCTATTACCTCAATCTCTACGCCGACAGCCGTGACGAGACAATTTTTCGCAAATACCAGCAAGCCATCGCCGTCCCTGAGGGCGGCCATGAGTTGCGAGTGGCGCTGGACCGCGAACCACCGGACCTGAAAGCGGCAAGGGCGGGCATCCTCAAGGGCGGCAATCATCCGGACGATGTGTCCAGCCTGATCTGGCTTTATCTGAATTTTCGTCACTTCAGCTACCTGGAAGAAGCCATCGATCTCTGGACGGTGGGCGACGGCTACCTGATCGAGCTGGACAACGTCGCCCGGCAGATGCACGGCAGCATTAGCGCAGGCCTGGCGTCGGAGCTGGATATCCGGGGCTGGAAGGCCCAGATTTTTGCGATCAATGACTCCGTCACCCCGGCCGCCAAGGCCTTCAGCGATGCATTGGGCGAGGGTTCGCGTTTCATCCTGCGGCTCTTGCTGGTGACCAATTTCGCCACCGCCCTGGGGTTGATCGTCCTGGCGTTGTTGCGTACCCATAAACTGCTGGCCCAGCGACAAGTGTTCGCCAATGCGCTGCAGATGGAGAAAGAACGGGCGCAGATCACCCTGCAATCCATTGGCGACGGGGTCATCACCACCGACGTCGAGGGTGCCATCGCCTATATGAACCCCGCTGCCGAGGCGATGACCCATTGGAAAACCGAACACGCGACGGGCCTGCCCCTGGCCGCGCTGTTCAATTTGCTCGATGACAATGCCCAGACCGAGGGGCTGACCCTGATCGAGCACATCCTCAGCGGCCGGCTCAGCGGCGCCAGCGAGCATTCGAAACTGATCCAGCGCCTGGACGGCAGCACCGTGTCGGTCACCTTGGTGGGCGCGCCGATCCGTCATGCGGGCAAGGTCAGCGGCGCCGTGCTGGTGCTGCATGACATGACCCAGGAGCGTCAATACATCGCCAACCTGTCGTGGCAGGCCACCCATGACGCCCTGACTGGCCTGGCGAACCGCCGGGAGTTCGAGTATCGCCTCGAGCAGGCCTTGCACAACCTTACCCGCCAGGTCGGGCGCCATGCCTTGATGTTTCTCGACCTGGACCAGTTCAAGCTGGTCAACGACACCTGCGGCCATGCCGCGGGCGACGAATTGTTGCGTCATATCTGCGCCTTGCTGCAATCAGGGCTGCGGGAAAACGACACCCTGGCCCGGTTGGGCGGGGATGAGTTCGGGATCTTGCTGGAGAACTGTTCGCCGGAAGCGGCGGAAAAGATCGCCGAAGGGCTGCGCCAGACCGTGCAGAACCTGCACTTTGTCTGGAAGGGGCGGCCGTTCGTGACCACTGTGAGCATCGGCCTGGTGCATATCGCCCAGACGCCGACCACCCTGGAGGCGTCCCTGCGGGCTGCCGACATGGCCTGCTACATGGCCAAGGAAAAGGGGCGTAACCGGGTCCAGGTCTATCACGCCGACGACTCGGAGCTGTCCCTGCGTTTTGGCGAGATGGCCTGGGTCCAGCGCTTGCATATGGCCCTGGAGGAAAATCGCTTCTGCCTCTATGCCCAGGAAATCGCCGCGCTGGGGCCGGGCGATCATGGTGGCGGGCACATTGAAATCCTGCTGCGCCTGCACGATGAAGCCGGGCGGATGATCCTGCCGGACAGCTTCATTCCCGCAGCGGAACGCTATGGCCTGATGACGTCCCTGGACCGTTGGGTGGTGGAAAATGTCTTCAAGATCATTCGCCAATGCCTGAATGATTCGCGACAGGGACCCATGGCGATGTGTGCGATCAATCTGTCAGGCACTACTATCGGAGATCAGGCGTTTCTCGATTTCCTGCGTAAACAGTTTGCGGCCTACTCGATTCCGCCAGAAATGATTTGTTTTGAAATTACAGAAACCAGCGCTATTTCGAATTTGGGCAGTGCGATCCGCTTTATCAATGAACTCAAGAGCTTGGGCTGTTACTTCTCGCTGGATGACTTTTGCGCCGGAATGTCTTCATTCGCTTACCTGAAACATTTACCTGTAGACTTCCTGAAGATCGATGGGAGTTTCGTAAAGGATATGCTGGACGACCCGATTAACCGTGCAATGGTCGAGGTGATCAATCACATCGGTCACGTCATGGGTAAGCGCACGATTGCCGAGTTTGTTGAAACCGCCCAGATCGAGCAGGCATTGCTGGAGATTGGGGTGGACTACGCTCAGGGGTATGTGATCGAACGCCCGCAATTGTTTACCTGCGACACGTTGCAATGTCGGCCGGCCCGGCCCCAGCCGTTGTTATTCAAGGCCCCCGGCACGTTCCGCTGAACCTCTTGTTGATCCGGAAAATCACAATCAAAAGGAGCCCGACAGTGATCGACACATTCAACCGAACAGGCCCGCTCATGGACCCCACGAGCTATCCGAAATGGGCACAGCAGCTCATTACCGATTGCAGCGAGAGCAAGCGCCGGGTTGTCGAACACGAACTGTATCAGCGCATGCGCGACAACAAGCTCAGCGCCAAGACCATGCGCCACTACCTCATTGGTGGTTGGCCGGTCGTCGAACAGTTCGCCTTATACATGGCACAGAACCTCACCAAGACCCGCTTCGCCCGCCATCCCGGCGAGGACATGGCGCGTCGCTGGCTGATGCGTAACATTCGTGTCGAACTCAACCATGCCGACTACTGGGTGAACTGGAGCGCCGCCCATGGCGTGAGCCTGGAAGACCTGCAAGCCCAGCATGTGCCACCCGAGCTTCATGCCTTGAGCCACTGGTGCTGGCACACCAGCTCCTCGGATTCGCTGATCGTGGCCATCGCCGCGACCAACTATGCCATTGAGGGAGCGACGGGAGAGTGGTCGGCGCTGGTGTGTTCCACCGGCGTCTATGCGGCGGCTTTCGCCGAGGAAGATCGCAAGCGGGCCATGAAATGGCTGAAGATGCATGCCCAGTACGATGACGCCCATCCTTGGGAGGCCCTGGAAATCATCTGTACGCTGGCGGGGATGAATCCGAGCAAGGCCCTGCAAACGGAGCTGCGACAGGCCGTGTGCAAGAGCTACGACTACATGTACCTGTTCCTGGAGCGTTGCATGCAACTGGAGCAGTCGGAGTCCGTGGGCAAATCTTCTTCCACCCGTGAGCGCCTGGCGCTGGCCGGGAGCTGATTTCTACCGCTACAGGTAGCTGCACCCATGTGGGAGCGAGCCTGCTCGCGAAGAGGCCTGGCAGTCGACGGGGAGGTTGACGGCTAGACCACTATCGCGAGCAAGCTCGCTCCCACAGTTATTTTCAGCCTGCCATCGCCAGCCGATTGCGGCCTTCGCGCTTGGCGACGTACAGCGCGCTGTCGGCCCTGCGTAGCAGGCTTTCCGAAGACTCCCCCGGTAGCAACGTCGCGCAACCCAGGCTCACCGTCAGTTCGATCCGTGTGCCAGCGGCGAAATAATCCTGGGCCTGGGCGGCATAACGCAGCCGTTCACCGACCATGGCCGCAGCGTCGCGGCTGGTATTGGCCAGCAGAATCAGAAATTCTTCACCGCCGAACCTGAACACCATGTCCACATTGCGCAGTTGGCTCTTGATCGACTCGGCCACGGCCTTGAGCACTTCGTCGCCGACGCCATGCCCATGGCTGTCGTTGATACGCTTGAAATGATCGATGTCGAGCATCAGCAGCGACAAGGGTTGTAGATGCCGCCTGGCCATGTCGATTTCACGAACCAGGGTCTGGTCCATGGCGATGCGGTTACCGGTGCCGGTCAGCGGATCGCGCAGCGCGCTTTGAGTGGCGGCTCGATAAAGCAGCGCGTTGCGCAATGGATACAGCAATGTCGAGAGCACCGATTCCAAGTCGGCCTGTTCCGCCTCAGAGAAGCGTTGGTTGCGCCGGAATACCAACTCGCCCAAGTGTTCGCCTTCATGGCTGAGGTTGTAGCTGAGGGTGTGATGGCCCCGCTGCCCGAGTTCGAGACGCAGATCGCTGGGCTTGTGTTGATAGGCCAATGCATCCAGGGGCACCAATCGCTGAACTTCCCGGAAAAACAGGCCCAGGATGCGTTGTGGTTCCAGGCTGGTCTGCAATTGTTGGCCCAGTTGCTTGCGCAATTGCGAAAGGCTGACCGAGCGTGGCACGAGTGGCGACGGCTGGCCGAAGCCCAGGCGCTGCAACTTGGCGCTGTCGAAGTCTATCGCGTTGATCTGGGTGGGCGTTTTCATTTGGCGTTAGCCCCTAAGCTAAATCTGTCCTGCCGGGCTGGGTGATGCCGCTTAAGGTAGCGTGTCGTACTGATCCTTCAGTCCCGTAGGACATCTGATTTGAGTTTAGACCGCTTTCCCTGTCAGGCGTAAGACTCGTCTCAACGTCCGTTCCCCGCCGAACATGGCGTGTTTGAGGATATTTAGAGCGAAAGTCGTGCCATTCAGTTCATTAGAATAAAAATCTAGAGAAATCAATGAATTGATGCTTATGAGCGAGCGCCGCGCCAGCATTTGGGCGGCGTGGACTTGGCGTTTCGCCTGGCAGGCTATTGAAGGAGCCCGCGTCGCGACGGTAAATCGTCGCGACGCGGAGAAAGGCAGTTATTGCGCGTTGAAGGCTTGGCCGTTGATACCGGTACTGTCCGGGCCCATGAGGTACAGATAGACCGGCATGATCTCTTCAGGCGTCGGATTGTTGAGTGGGTTTTCCCCTGGATAGGCCTGGGCACGCATGCTGGTGCGGGTAGCGCCGGGGTTGATGCTGTTGGCGCGCACTGCGGCGACGGTATCGACTTCGTCGGCCAGGGTCTGCATCAGCCCTTCGGTGGCGAACTTGGACACGCCATAGGCGCCCCAGTACGCCCGGCCCTTGCGCCCGACGCTGCTGGAAGTGAATACCACGGAGGCGTCCTTGGACAGCTTGAGCAGGGGCAGCAAGGTGCTGGTGAGCATGAACATGGCGTTGACGTTCACATGCATCACGCGCATGAAGTTCTCGCCGGACAACTGTTCCAGCGGTGTGCGCGGGCCGATGATCGAGGCGTTGTGCAGCAGGCCGTCCAGATGACCGAACTCGGTTTCGATCATCGCCGCCAGTTCATCGTACTGATGAGGCAACGCCGTTTCGAGGTTGAACGGGATCACCGCTGGCTGCGGATGACCGGCCGCCTCGATCTCATCGTAGACCTGGGTCAGGTTGGCTTCGGTCTTGCCCAGCAACAGCACAGTGGCACCGTGGGCGGCGTAGGCTTTCGCCGCAGCGGCACCGATCCCGCGACCGGCGCCGGTGACCAGAATCACCCGGCCATTGAGCAGGTCGGGGCGGGCGGAATAATCAAACATAAAAAAACCTCAACAAGTCAATCTGTTGGCAGACGCTGTGTGGCGAGGGGATTTTCCCCGCTATGTGGGAGTAGGCTGTGGGAGCAGGGCTTGCTCGCGAACAGGCGTCGCGATTTCTGAAAGACCGCATCGCCTTCATCGCGGGCAAGCCTTGCTCCCACAAAAATCCCGTCACCACAAGAACAGTCAGATCAGCAACTGCACAACGCGTTATCCAGCACCTCGCGCAGCGCCAACGGGTGATCGATCACCACATCCGCGCCCCAGTGCCGGGGGTTGTCGTCCGGGTGGATGTAGCCGTAGGTCACCGCGCAGGTCTTGGTGCCGGCGCTGCGGCCGGACTCGATGTCCCGCAGGTCATCGCCCACGAACAACACGCTGGCCGGGTCCAGGTCGAGCAGCTTGCACGCCAGGGTCAGCGGTTCCGGGTCCGGCTTGCTGTTTTTCACGTGGTCAGGGCAGATCAGCACTTTCGAACGCTCGGCCAGGCCCAGTTGCTGCATGATCGGTTCGGCGAAACGCACCGGTTTGTTGGTGACCACGCCCCAGATCAGGTTGGCCGCTTCGATATCGGCCAGCACCTGGGCCATGCCGTCGAACAGGTGGCTGTGGACCGCGCAACCCTTGAGGTAGCGGTCGAGGAATTCCTGGCGCAGGTCCTCGAACCCCGGTGATTCCGGGTCCATGGAAAAGGTCACCGCGACCATCGCCCGGGCGCCGCCGGAAATCTCGTCGCGAATGTGCTGCGTGTTCATCGGTGGCAAGCCACGGTCGGCGCGCATGGCCTGGCAGATGGCGATGAAATCCGGCGCGGTGTCGAGCAGCGTGCCGTCCATGTCGAAAAGAACCGCTTTGAGACGCATCGACTTACTCCTCGCGCAGGGTCTGGACCATGTAGTTGACGTCAACATCGGCGGCCAGCTTGTAGTGCTTGGTCAGCGGGTTGTAGGTCAGGCCAATGATGTCCTTGACGGTCAGCCCGGCCATGCGGCTCCAGGCGCCCAGCTCGGAAGGGCGGATGAATTTCTTGAAGTCGTGGGTGCCGCGTGGCAGCAGCTTCATGATGTATTCGGCGCCGATGATGGCGAACAAGTAGGCTTTCGGGTTGCGGTTGATCGTGGAGAAGAACACCTGGCCGCCGGGCTTGACCATGCTAAAGCAAGCGCGGATGACCGAGGACGGGTCTGGCACGTGTTCGAGCATTTCCAGGCAGGTGACCACGTCGAATTGACCGGGCATTTCTTCGGCCAGGGCTTCGGCGGTGATCTGCCGGTATTCCACGTTGACGCCGGATTCCAGCTGGTGCAGTTGCGCAACCGCCAGCGGCGCTTCGCCCATGTCGATGCCCATTACCGTCGCCCCGCGCTGGGCCATGGCCTCGCTGAGGATGCCGCCGCCGCAACCGACGTCGAGGACCTTCTTGCCGGCCAGGTTGACCCGTTCGTCAATCCAGTTGACCCGCAGCGGGTTGATGTCATGCAGCGGTTTGAATTCGCTTTCACGGTCCCACCAGCGATGGGCCAGGGCTTCGAATTTGGCGATTTCGGCGTGGTCGACGTTGCTCATGTGCAGATCCTCGAAAAGCTTGGAAAATCAGGTGCCCCGAGCCGCGGCTCAAGGGGCGTGGTTATTCGTTGTGACCGCTGATGCGGCGACCCCAGGCCTGGGCCCTGGCGATCAGGCTTGATTCGTCCATGCGAGTCAGCCGGCCATCCTCCAGTAACGGCTTGCCGCCCACCCACAGGTGTTTGACGCAATCGCGACCGGTGGCATAGATCAACTGCGACACCGGGTCGTAGATCGGCTGCTGGGCCAGTCCCGACAGATCGAAGGCCACCAGGTCGGCGGCCTTGCCCACTTCCAGCGAGCCGACTGTCGCCTCGATGCCCAGCGCCCGGGCGCCATTGAGCGTGGCCATGCGCAGTGCCCGATGGGCATCCAGGGCGGTGGCCGAGCCGGCGACGGCCTTGGCCAGTAGGGCGGCGGTGCGGGTTTCGCCGAGCAGATCCAGGTCGTTGTTGCTCGCCGCGCCGTCG
Source organism: Pseudomonas sp. St290 (assembly GCF_018325805.1). Lineage (NCBI taxonomy): Bacteria > Pseudomonadati > Pseudomonadota > Gammaproteobacteria > Pseudomonadales > Pseudomonadaceae > Pseudomonas > Pseudomonas sp. St290. The sequence continues at coordinate 1,882,853 of NZ_AP014703.1, forward strand.
GTACCGAGGGCGACATTGACGCCGGCCTGCCACAGGCGCTCCACCGGGCAGAAGCCGCTGGCCAGCTTCAGGTTCGATTCGGGGCAATGAATCACGCTGCAATTGCTTTCTACCAGCAAGGCCTGGTCTTCGTCGCTGATCTGAGTCATGTGCACGGCCTGGAAGCGTGGCCCCAGCAGACCCAGTCGTCCCAGGCGCGCCATCGGCCGCTCAGCGGTGTTATCCACAGCCTGCTGTACTTCGAAGGCGGTTTCGTGGACATGCATATGAATGGCCGCGTCCAGCTCCTCGGCTATCACGCGGATTTTCTCCAGGTTCTCGTCGCCCACCGTGTAGGGCGCGTGCGGGCCGAATGCGACTTTGATCCGCGGATGGTGCTTGAGGTCGCCAAACAATTCGATGCCCTGACGAATGGCTTCGTCGGCACTGGCGGCACCGGGGATCGGAAAGTCGAGGATCGGAATGGCGATTTGCGCACGAATGCCACTGTCGTGGACGCACTCGCTGGCGACCTTGGGGTAGAAATACATGTCGGAGAAGCAAGTGATGCCGCCCTTGATCTGCTCGGCGATTGCCAGGTCGGTGCCATCGCGGACGAAATCTTCATCGACCCATTTGGCTTCTGCCGGCCAGATGTGCTGTTCGAGCCAGGTCATCAAGGGCAAGTCATCGGCCAGGCCGCGAAACAGGGTCATGGCCGCGTGGCCGTGGGCATTGATCAGGCCGGGGCTGAGCAGCATGCCGGGCAGCTCGCGGACCTGTGCGGCGTCGCACTTCAGGGCTTCGGCTCGGGGGCCGATGAACACGATGCAACCGTCGCGAATGCCCAGGCCATGGTCCTTGAGCACCACACCGGCGGGTTCGACAGGCACCAACCAGGTCGGCAGCAATAATAAGTCGAGCGCAACGGCAGGCTTGGGCATCGTGGAACGGTTCCATGGGGTATAAAGGATGGCGAAGTATACCCGAGCGTCTTCGCGGAGGGATCGCTATAATCGGCGGCTTTTGTTCATGAGTGCGGGGTGAAGGATGCGCGATCGACTATTGGCTGCGGAGAAGGTGAAAGCCATCGATTGGCGCGATGGCGTCCTGTACCTGCTGGATCAGCGTAGCTTGCCGTTCGAGGAAAACTGGATTGCTTGCACCCGTGCCGCCGATGTGGCCGAGGCCATTGGCTCGAGGGTGGTGCGCGGCGCACCGGTCATCGGCATCAGTGCGGCCTATGGCGTCGTGCTGGCAGCGCGGGCCAGGATGGCTGAGGGGGATAACTGGCAAGCGGCGCTGGAGGCTGATTTTGCCTTGCTGGCCGAGGCCCGGCCGACGGCGGCGAACCTCTTCTGGGCGCTGGACCGGATGCGCGATCGGCTGGGGCGCTTGAAAGAGCACGCCGAGCCGCTGGCTGTGCTTGAGGCCGAAGCCATCGCGATCCACGAGAGTGACCGTGAAGCCAACCTGACCATGGCCCAGCTCGGTGTCGACCTGATCCGCAAGCACCAGGGCAATGCCCAGGCCATCCTGACCCATTCCAACACCGGCGCCCTGGCGACCGGCGGCTTCGGCACGGCCTTGGGGGTCATCCGTGGTGCGTATATCGAAGGCATGGTCGAGCGGGTCTATGCCGACGAAACCCGTCCATGGCTGCAGGGCTCGCGCCTGACGGCATGGGAGATGGCTCGTGAGGGCATCCCGGTGACCCTCAACGCCGATTCCGCTGCAGCCCACATCATGAAGACCAAGGGTGTGACCTGGGTGATCGTCGGTGCCGATTGCATCGCCGCCAATGGTGACGTAGCGAACAAGATCGGCACTTATCAACTGGCGGTCTGCGCCATGCACCATGGCGTACGCTTCATGGTGGTGGCGCCGAGCTCGACCATCGACATGAGCCTGGCCAGCGGGGATGACATCCCGATCGAGGAGTGTGATGGGCGCGAACTGTTGGAAATCGGTGGCAAGTGGCTCGGCGCGGATGTGGATGCCTTCAATCCGGTATTCGATGTCACCCCGGCGGACCTGATTGATGTCATCGTCACGGAAAAGGGCATCATCGAGCGCCCGGATTCCGCGAAGCTGGCGCAGCTGATGTGCCGCAAGCGGTTGCACTGAGCCGCTTGTCGTCAGGCATAGCGCTATCGCGAGCAGGCTCGCTCACACATTGGATCGGTGTTATGTCCTGAATCCTGGGCACACCAAAACTCCCTGTGGGGGCGAGCCTGCTCGCGATAGAGTCCAGAAAGTCAACAAATGCCTTGCATTTGCCCTTCAATTCTTCATCCACAGCGCTTCTGAGCCCCTCTGGTCCCATATCAGCCTGTCACCGGTCAACTAACTACGCACCATGCGCATCTGGGGGATAGGTGCGTGGCGGCTCTTGTGATAACATCCGGCGGTTTCCAGGGCTGCCTCGCGAGGTGGCCTTTACTGCGCAGATCCATGGCATAACTCGTTGATTTGTCGTAAGTCGCTGCACGGCACTTGTTCTGCAGCGGCGAGCTTCGTTCGTCCCATCTGGATGTGACGAGGTTTCACCAGAAAAAGGAATCAGGCTTCTCATGGGCGAACTGGCCAAAGAAATCCTCCCGGTCAATATCGAAGACGAGCTGAAACAGTCCTACCTCGACTACGCAATGAGCGTAATCGTCGGGCGGGCGCTGCCGGATGCGCGCGATGGCTTGAAGCCCGTGCACCGGCGCGTGCTGTTCGCGATGAGCGAACTGGGCAACGACTTCAACAAGCCGTACAAGAAATCCGCCCGTGTCGTCGGCGACGTGATCGGTAAGTATCACCCCCACGGCGACACTGCCGTGTACGACACCATCGTTCGTATGGCGCAGCCATTCTCCTTGCGCTACCTGCTGGTAGACGGCCAGGGCAACTTCGGTTCCGTGGACGGCGACAACGCCGCGGCCATGCGATACACCGAAGTGCGCATGACCAAGCTGGCCCACGAACTGCTGGCCGACCTGCACAAGGAAACCGTGGACTGGGTGCCGAACTACGACGGCACCGAAATGATCCCGGCGGTCATGCCGACCCGTATCCCGAACCTGCTGGTCAACGGCTCCAGCGGTATCGCCGTGGGCATGGCGACCAACATCCCGCCGCACAACCTCGGTGAAGTCATCGACGGTTGCCTGGCCCTCATCGACAATCCCGAGCTGACCGTCGATGAGCTGATGCAGTACATCCCGGGCCCGGACTTTCCGACCGCCGCGATCATCAATGGTCGTGCCGGCATCATCGAGGCCTACCGCACCGGTCGTGGCCGCATTTACATGCGTGCCCGTTCGACCGTCGAAGACATCGACAAGGTTGGCGGTCGCCAGCAGATCGTCATCACCGAGCTGCCGTACCAACTGAACAAGGCTCGCCTGATCGAGAAGATCGCCGAGCTGGTGAAAGAGAAGAAGCTCGAAGGCATCACCGAGCTGCGTGACGAATCCGACAAGGACGGCATGCGCGTCGTGATCGAGTTGCGTCGTGGCGAAGTGCCTGAGGTGATCCTCAACAACCTCTACGCCCAGACCCAGCTGCAAAGCGTGTTCGGTATCAACATCGTCGCGCTGATCGACGGCCGTCCGCGGATCCTGAACCTCAAGGACCTGCTGGAAGCCTTCGTGCGTCACCGCCGCGAAGTGGTCACCCGTCGCACGGTGTTCGAACTGCGCAAGGCTCGCGAGCGTGGTCACATTCTCGAAGGCCAGGCCGTTGCCCTGTCGAACATCGACCCGGTGATCGCCTTGATCAAGGCTTCGCCAACGCCGTCGGAAGCCAAGGAAGCGCTGGTCAGCACTCCTTGGGAGTCCTCCGCGGTGGTGGCAATGGTCGAGCGCGCCGGCGCCGATTCGTGCCGCCCGGAGAACCTTGATCCGCAATACGGCCTGCGCGATGGCAAGTACTTCCTGTCCCCGGAACAGGCGCAAGCCATCCTTGAACTGCGCCTGCACCGCCTGACCGGACTGGAGCATGAGAAGCTGCTGGCCGAGTACCAGGAAATCCTCAACCAGATCGGTGAGCTGATCCGCATCCTCAACAGCGCCACGCGCCTGATGGAAGTGATCCGCGAAGAGCTGGAAGTGATCCGCGCCGAATACGGCGACGTGCGCCGCACCGAGATCCTCGATGCGCGCCTGGACCTGACCCTGGGTGACATGATCCCGGAAGAAGAGCGCGTGGTGACCATTTCCCATGGCGGCTACGCCAAGACCCAGCCGCTGGCTGCCTACCAGGCCCAGCGTCGCGGTGGCAAAGGCAAGTCGGCGACAGGCGTCAAGGACGAGGACTACATCGCTCACCTGCTGGTCGCCAACAGTCACACTACGCTGCTGCTGTTCTCCAGCAAGGGCAAGGTGTACTGGCTCAAGACCTACGAAATCCCGGAAGCGTCCCGTGCCGCCCGCGGCCGTCCGCTGGTCAACCTGCTGCCGCTGGACGATGGTGAATACATCACCACCATGCTGCCGGTGGAGGAGTACACCGAGGGTCACTACATCTTCATGGCTACCGCCAACGGCACCGTGAAGAAGACCCCGCTGGAATCCTTCAGCCGCCAGCGCAGTGTCGGCCTGATCGCACTGGAGCTGGACGAAGGCGACGTGCTGATTTCCGCTGCCATCACCGATGGCGAGCGTGAAGTGATGCTGTTCTCCGACGGTGGCAAGGTGACTCGCTTCAAGGAGTCCGATGTTCGTGCCATGGGCCGTACCGCCCGCGGTGTACGCGGCATGCGCCTGCCGGAAGGCCAGAAACTGATTTCCATGCTGATCCCTGAAGAAGGCAGCCAGATCCTCACCGCTTCGGCGCGTGGTTATGGCAAGCGCACGGCCATCAGCGAGTTCCCTGAGTACAAGCGTGGCGGCCAGGGCGTGATCGCCATGGTCAGCAACGAGCGTAACGGCCGCCTGGTCGGCGCCGTCCAGGTGCTCGATGGCGAGGAGATCATGTTGATCTCCGACCAGGGCACCTTGGTGCGTACGCGAGTCGCTGAAGTGTCGAGCCTGGGTCGTAACACCCAGGGTGTGACGCTGATCAAGCTGGCCAGCGACGAAACGCTGGTAGGGCTTGAGCGGGTCCAGGAACCGTCGGAAGTCGAGGGCGAGGAGCTGGAAGGCGAGGATGGCGCGGTGTTCGACGGTGCCCTGGGCGCCGATGTCGACGATGTGACCGGCGACCAATCGCTCGACGCTGCCGCAGACGAAGAAGAACCGCAGGACTAAGCGGACACGCAGGGGGCGGATGAAGATTCGCCCCCTTGTTGTTTGTTCTGTTTGAAATTTCGTATCAAATTGCAGCTTTGTGAGAGCAAGGCTTGTGTGGGAGCAAAGCTTGTGGGAGCAAGGCTTGCCCGCGATGGCGGTAGACCAGTCAACATCAATGTTGGATGACAGTCTGCTATCGCGGGCAAGCCTTGCTCCCACACCTTTGCTCTCCCGCCCTAGGTCCACAATGCGCACCACCTGATACCGTATTAATTGCGTGAACCACCAGATCAGAGCGAGATTGGATGTGAGCAAGAGAGCCTATAACTTCTGTGCCGGCCCGGCGGCGTTGCCTGAAGCGGTCCTGAAACGTGCCCAGGGTGAACTTCTCGACTGGCATGGCAAGGGCCTGTCCGTCATGGAAATGAGCCATCGCAGCGATGAGTTCGTGTCCATTGCCACCAAGGCCGAGCAGGACCTGCGTGATCTGCTGAACATCCCGTCCAATTACAAGGTGTTGTTCCTGCAGGGCGGCGCCAGCCAGCAGTTCGCCCAGGTTCCGCTGAACCTGCTGCCGGAAAGCGGCAGCGCCGACTACATCGACACCGGTATCTGGTCGCAGAAAGCCATCGAAGAAGCTTCGCGCTACGGTCACGTCAATGTGGCGGCTACCGCCAAGCCCTACGACTACTTCGCGATTCCCGGCCAGAACGAGTGGAAGCTGTCCAAGGACGCGGCCTATGTTCACTACGCGCCGAACGAAACCATCGGTGGCCTGGAATTCAACTGGATCCCGGAAACCGGCGACGTGCCCCTGGTGGCCGATATGTCCTCGGACATTCTCTCGCGTCCTGTGGATATCTCCCGTTTCGGCATGATCTACGCCGGAGCGCAGAAGAACATCGGCCCGAGCGGCATCCTGGTCAGCATCATTCGCGAAGACCTGCTGGGTCGCGCCCGTTCCCTGTGCCCGACCATGCTCAACTACAAGGTCGCGGCCGACAACGGCTCGATGTACAACACGCCGCCGACCCTGGCCTGGTATCTGTCCGGCCTGGTGTTCGAATGGCTGAAAGAGCAGGGCGGTGTCGAAGCCATCGGCAAGCTCAACGAAGTGAAGCAGCGCACGCTATATGACTTCATCGATGCCAGCGGCCTCTACAGCAACCCGATCAACAAGACCGATCGTTCGTGGATGAACGTGCCGTTCCGCCTGGCCGATGACCGTCTGGACAAGCCGTTCCTGGTCGGTGCCGACGAACGTGGCCTGCTGAACCTCAAGGGCCATCGTTCGGTCGGTGGCATGCGCGCTTCCATCTATAACGCCGTCGACATCAACGCCGTCAATGCGCTGATCGCCTACATGGCAGAGTTCGAGAAGGAACATGGCTGATGTCTGAGCAAGAACTCAAGGCGCTGCGCCTGCGCATCGATGCCCTGGACGAAAAGGTCCTGGAGCTGATCAGCGAGCGCGCGCGCTGCGCCCAGGAAGTCGCCCGGGTGAAGATGGCTTCCCTGGCCGAAGGCGAAGTACCAGTGTTCTATCGCCCCGAGCGTGAAGCGCAGGTGCTCAAGCGTGTCATGGAGCGCAACAAGGGGCCGCTGGGCAACGAAGAGATGGCGCGTCTGTTCCGCGAAATCATGTCTTCGTGCCTGGCCCTCGAGCAGCCACTGAAGGTCGCCTACCTGGGCCCGGAAGGCACCTTCACCCAGGCTGCCGCCATGAAACACTTCGGCCACGCCGTGATCAGCAAGCCGATGGCGGCCATCGACGAAGTCTTCCGTGAAGTGGCGGCCGGGGCCGTGAATTTCGGCGTGGTGCCGGTGGAGAACTCCACCGAAGGCGCGGTCAACCACACGCTGGACAGCTTCCTCGAGCATGACATGGTGATCTGCGGCGAAGTCGAGCTGCGTATCCACCACCACCTGTTGGTCGGCGAGAACACCAAGACTGACAGCATCAGCCGGATCTATTCCCACGCCCAGTCGTTGGCCCAGTGCCGCAAGTGGCTGGACGCCCATTACCCGAACGTCGAGCGCGTGGCTGTATCGAGCAACGCCGAAGCGGCCAAGCGGGTCAAGGGCGAGTGGAACTCGGCGGCGATCGCTGGCGACATGGCGGCCGGCCTCTATGGGCTGACTCGCCTGGCCGAGAAAATCGAGGACCGCCCGGACAACTCCACGCGGTTCCTGATGATCGGCAGCCAGGAAGTGCCGCCGACCGGCGACGACAAGACCTCGATCATCGTGTCCATGAGCAACAAGCCCGGCGCGCTCCATGAACTGCTGGTGCCGTTCCATGACAACGGTATCGACCTGACGCGGATCGAGACCCGTCCGTCGCGCAGCGGTAAATGGACCTACGTGTTCTTCATCGATTTTGTCGGCCACCACCGTGATCCACTGGTAAAAGGTGTGCTGGAAAAAATCAGTCAGGAAGCAGTGGCACTCAAGGTGCTGGGTTCCTACCCCAAGGCAGTTCTTTAAGGGCGGATAGCAAATGAGTGGCAACTTCCTCGCTCTGGCTCAGCCAGGCGTGCAACAACTCTCGCCTTACGTTCCGGGCAAACCCGTGGACGAACTGGCCCGCGAGCTGGACCTGGATCCGGCCAGCATCGTCAAGTTGGCGAGCAACGAAAATCCGCTGGGTGCGAGCCCCAAGGCGCTGGCGGCGATCCGCGACGAATTGGCCGAGCTGACCCGCTACCCCGATGGCAATGGGTTTGCATTGAAAAGCCTGCTGGCCGAGCGCTGTGGCGTCGAGCTGAACCAGGTGACACTGGGCAATGGCTCCAACGACATTCTTGAGCTGGTCGCCCGTGCATACCTGGCGCCAGGTCTCAACGCTGTGTTCAGCGAACATGCGTTTGCGGTCTATCCGATTGCCACCCAGGCCGTCGGCGCCGATGCCCATGTGGTTCCGGCCAAGGATTGGGGGCACGATCTGCCGGCCATGCTGGCCGCCATCGACGTCAACACCCGGGTGGTTTTCATTGCCAACCCGAACAATCCGACCGGCACCTGGTTCGATGCCCAGGCCCTGGACGACTTCCTGCAAGACGTGCCCGCGCACGTGCTGGTGGTGCTGGACGAGGCCTACATCGAATACGCCGAAGGCAGTGATTTGCCCGATGGCCTGGATTTCCTCGCGGCCTACCCGAACCTGCTGGTTTCGCGCACGTTCTCCAAAGCCTACGGCCTGGCTTCACTACGGGTTGGCTACGGCTTGTCCACTGCTGTGGTGGCCGATGTGCTGAACCGCGTGCGCCAGCCATTCAACGTCAACAGTTTTGCCTTGGCCGCTGCTTGTGCGGCATTGCAGGATGAGGATTACCTGGCGGAAAGTCGTCGCCTGAACGCGGCCGGTATGCAGCAGTTGGAAGCGGGGTTGCTTGAGCTGGGCTTGGGCTGGATTCCATCCAAAGGCAATTTCATCTGCGTCGACCTGGGGCGTGTCGCCGCACCGGTGTACCAGGGGTTGTTGCGCGAAGGCGTGATCGTGCGTCCGGTGGCCAATTACGGCATGCCGAACCACTTGCGCATCACCATTGGCCTGCCAGCGGAAAACAGCCGTTTCCTTGAGGCGTTGAGCAAGGCCCTGGTTCGTGGTTGATGTCACCTCGCTGCAACCTGCTGCCCCTATGATCGGTCGCCTGGTGGTGGTTGGCCTGGGGTTGATCGGTGGTTCGTTCGCCAAGGGCTTGCGTGAAAGCGGCCTGTGCCGCGAAGTGGTCGGTGTCGACCTGGATCCGCAGTCGCGCAAGCTGGCCGTGGAGCTGGGTGTGGTCGATCGCTGCGAGGATGACCTGGCGATCGCCTGCCAGGGCGCGGACGTGATCCAGCTGGCGGTGCCGATCCTGGCCATGGAAAAGCTGCTGGCGCGCCTGGCGACCATGAACCTGGGGCAAGCGATTCTGACCGACGTTGGCAGCGCCAAGGGTAATGTCGTGCGCGCGGCTACCGAGGCTTTCGGCGGAATGCCGGCGCGTTTCGTGCCCGGTCATCCGATTGCCGGTTCCGAGCAGAGCGGGGTGGAAGCCTCCAACGCCGAACTGTTTCGTCGTCACAAAGTGATCCTCACGCCGCTGGACCAGACGGATCCAGCCGCGCTGGCGGTGGTTGACCGTTTGTGGCGCGAACTGGGCGCCGATGTCGAGCACATGCAGGTCGAGCGTCATGATGAAGTGTTGGCCGCTACCAGCCATTTGCCGCACCTGTTGGCGTTCGGCCTGGTGGATTCGTTGGCCAAACGCAATGAAAATCTTGAGATCTTCCGTTACGCTGCCGGCGGTTTCCGCGATTTCACGAGAATCGCTGGAAGCGACCCGGTCATGTGGCACGACATCTTCCTCGCCAACCGCGAAGCTGTCTTGCGCACACTCGATACATTTCGCAGCGATCTCGACGCCTTGCGCGACGCGGTCGATGCAGGGGACGGGCACCAATTGCTGGGCGTTTTCACGCGCGCCAGGGTGGCCCGCGAGCATTTCAGTAAAATCCTGGCCCGTCGGGCCTATGTGGACGCTATGAACTCCAATGATCTGATTTTCCTGGCACAACCTGGTGGCTCCCTGAGTGGGCGTATTCGTGTACCGGGCGATAAATCGATTTCCCACCGTTCGATCATGCTCGGCTCCCTGGCCGAAGGCGTGACCGAGGTGGAAGGCTTCCTCGAGGGCGAAGATGCCCTGGCGACGTTGCAAGCGTTTCGCGATATGGGCGTGGTCATCGAAGGCCCGCACCACGGCCGCGTGACCATCCATGGTGTCGGCCTGCACGGCCTCAAGCCTGCCCCGGGGCCGATCTACCTGGGTAACTCCGGGACCTCGATGCGCCTGTTGTCCGGCCTGCTGGCCGCCCAGGACTTCGACAGCACCCTGACCGGCGACGCCTCGCTGTCCAAGCGCCCGATGAATCGCGTCGCCAACCCGTTGCGGGAAATGGGCGCGGTCATCGAGACGGCCGCCGACGGTCGTCCGCCGATGACCATTCGCGGTGGCCACAAGCTCAAGGGCCTGACCTACACCATGCCGATGGCCAGTGCCCAGGTGAAATCCTGTCTGCTGCTGGCCGGCCTCTATGCCGAAGGCAAGACCACCGTCACCGAACCGGCTCCGACCCGCGACCACACCGAGCGCATGCTGCGCGGCTTCGGCTATCCAGTCACTGTCGATGGCGCCACGGCGTCCGTCGAGTCTGGCAGCAAGCTGTCCGCGACCCACATCGAAGTGCCGGGCGATATCTCCTCGTCCGCCTTCTTCCTGGTGGCCGCTTCGATTGCCGAAGGCTCCGACCTGGTGCTCGAACACGTCGGCATCAATCCGACCCGTACTGGCGTGATCGACATCCTGCGCCTGATGGGTGCCGACATCACGCTGGAAAATCAGCGTGAAGTCGGCGGCGAGCCAGTAGCGGACTTGCACGTACGAGCAGCTAAACTCAAGGGTATCAAGATTCCCGAGGCGTTGGTCCCACTGGCTATCGACGAATTCCCGGTGCTGTTCGTGGCGGCCGCCTGTGCAGAAGGGCGCACTGTGTTGACTGGCGCCGAAGAGCTGCGGGTCAAGGAATCGGATCGTATCCAGGTGATGGCTGATGGCTTGCTCGCCCTGGGCGTCAAGTGCCAGCCAACGCCGGACGGCATCATCATCGACGGCGGCCAGATCGGCGGCGGCGAAGTCCATGGCCACGGCGATCACCGTATCGCCATGGCCTTCAGTGTTGCGTCTTTGCGCGCCAGTGCGCCGATTCGCATCCATGATTGCGCCAACGTCGCGACGTCGTTCCCGAACTTCCTGGCGCTGTGCGCACAGGTCGGTATCCGAGTAGCGCAAGAGGCACAGTCGTGAACATCAAGGCACCGGTCATCACCATCGATGGCCCAAGCGGTTCGGGCAAGGGCACCGTCGCCGGAATCCTGGCCAGGCAGTTGGGCTGGAACCTGCTCGATTCGGGTGCCTTGTACCGTCTGCTGGCATTCGCCGCCGCCAACCATGGCGTCGACTTGACCAATGAAGAGTTGCTCAAGGCATTGGCGGCTCATCTGGACGTGCAATTCATCGCGGCGACCGACGGTCAGCTCCAGCGCATCATTCTGGAGGGTGACGAAGTCAGCGACGTCATCCGTACCGAAAGCGTGGGCGCCGGGGCCTCCCAGGTCGCCGCGCTGCCGGCGGTGCGCGAAGCCTTGCTGCAACGCCAGCGCGCCTTCCAGGAGCCTCCGGGGCTGGTGGCCGATGGTCGCGACATGGGCACTGTGGTATTTCCCGACGCGCCGCTGAAGATTTTCCTCACCGCCAGTGCGGAGGAGCGGGCGCGTCGCCGATATTTGCAGTTGAAGGGCAAAGGCGAGGATGTTAGTCTGTCGAGTCTGCTAGATGAGATCCGTGCACGCGATGAGCGTGACACCCAGCGCGCAGTGGCCCCGCTCAAACCGGCGGCCGATGCGATACAGCTGGATTCCACGGAGTTGTCCATCGATCAGGTGTTGCAACGCATCATGAGCGAGATCGCCATTCGCGATATCGCCGGGTGACCAGGAAGCTCCGCAGGGGACCAGTCATAGTCCTGCGGTGCTTCTTTTATATGAAACTAACCCACACCGTCTGGGGTGTGGAGGCGGGCGTATTCTTCGCCCTAATCAACAGGAATTAAAATGAGCGAAAGCTTTGCGGAACTCTTTGAAGAAAGCTTGAAAACCCTGAACCTTCAGGCAGGCTCCATCATCACCGGCGTTATCGTTGATATCGATTACCAAGCTCGCTGGGTAACCGTTCACGCTGGTCTGAAGTCTGAAGCACTCATCCCGCTTGAGCAGTTCTACAACGACGCTGGCGAACTGAACATCAATGTTGGTGATGAAGTTCACGTTGCGCTGGACTCGGTTGAAGATGGTTTCGGTGAAACCAAGCTGTCCCGTGAAAAAGCCAAGCGCGCTGAATGCTGGATCGTTCTGGAAGCGGCCTTCGCAGCTGAGGAAGTGGTCAAGGGCGTTATCAACGGTAAGGTTAAAGGCGGCTTCACTGTCGACGTTAACGGCATCCGTGCGTTCCTGCCAGGTTCCCTGGTTGACGTCCGTCCAGTGCGCGACACCACGCACCTGGAAGGCAAAGAGCTGGAATTCAAGGTCATCAAGCTGGACCAGAAGCGCAACAACGTTGTCGTTTCCCGTCGCAGTGTCCTGGAAGCCGAGAACTCCGCCGAGCGTGAAGCTCTGCTGGAATCGCTGCAGGAAGGCCAGCAGGTCAAGGGTATCGTCAAGAACCTCACCGATTACGGCGCATTCGTCGATCTGGGTGGCGTCGATGGCCTGCTGCACATCACCGACATGGCCTGGAAGCGTATCAAGCATCCTTCGGAAATCGTCAACGTTGGCGACGAGATCGATGTCAAGGTTCTGAAGTACGATCGCGAGCGCAATCGTGTTTCCCTGGGCCTGAAGCAACTGGGCGAAGACCCATGGGTTGCTATCAAAGCCCGTTACCCAGAAGGCACCCGCGTCACCGCTCGTGTTACCAACCTGACCGACTACGGCTGCTTCGCTGAGCTGGAAGAAGGCGTTGAAGGCCTGGTGCACGTTTCCGAAATGGACTGGACCAACAAGAACATCCACCCTTCGAAAGTCGTACAAGTCGGCGACGAAGTGGAAGTCATGGTTCTGGACATCGACGAAGAGCGTCGTCGTATCTCCCTCGGCATCAAGCAGTGCAAGTCCAACCCATGGGAAGACTTCTCTGGCCAGTTCAACAAGGGCGATAAAATCTCCGGCACCATCAAGTCGATCACCGATTTCGGTATCTTCATTGGTCTGGACGGCGGCATCGACGGCCTGGTTCACCTGTCCGACATCTCCTGGAACGAAGTGGGCGAAGAAGCCGTACGTCGTTTCAAGAAGGGCGACGAGCTGGACACCGTTATCCTGTCGGTTGACCCAGAGCGCGAGCGCATCTCCCTGGGTATCAAGCAACTGGAAAGCGATCCGTTCTCCGAGTACGTTCAAGAGAACGACAAAGGCGCAATCGTTAAGGGCATCGTGAAAGAAGTTGACGCCAAAGGCGCCATCATCACCCTGGCCGACGATATCGAAGCGACTCTGAAAGCCTCCGAAATCAGCCGTGACCGCGTTGAAGACGCGCGCAACGTGCTGAAAGAAGGCGAAGAAGTAGAAGCCAAGATCATCAGCGTTGACCGCAAGAGCCGCGTAATCCAGCTCTCCATCAAGTCGAAAGACGATGCTGAAGAGAAAGAAGCAATCCAGAGCCTGCGCGACAAGCCAGCTGCTGACATTGCTGCTGGTCCTACCACTCTGGGCGACCTGTTGCGTGCACAAATGGAAAAACAGAACTGAGTTCTGTCAGACCATAGAAAAAGGGCGACTTCGGTCGCCCTTTTTTGTGGGCGCAATATCTACAAGCGCTCTGCTCCCTATAAGCCGTTGTCGATGGTGGAGTTCATTCGGGGCGTTGCGAAACCAACCTTGCAACCAAGGTGTCTCTTTTATGAAGCAGATCATTAATCCAATCAGGGCCAGGCTCTGATTTGTATAAATGATCGATCCGGGTCTCTGTCTAAAGGAACTGAATGAACAGGCTCTTTTTGGTGTTGGGTGTCTTGGTATTGGCGGGTTGCTCTACGAGCGCCAAGACTCATGCAGTGCGTGGAGTCAGCGGTATCGAGGTCGACTGTTCAGGATTGGGCTCTGGCTGGGAGAAGTGCCATAAGAGGGCTGCAAGGGAGTGCCAGGGTGCTGGCTACAAGGTCATTACCCGATCAGACGATGCCAAGGATGACGATCAGTACCCTTTTGGTTTCAATCCCGCTGGCTATCTGACTCGCACGATGCTGGTCATCTGTCGATAGCTTGAGAAAATCTCCCTATCTGCATGGAAAGAGGCGACAAGGGAGCAAAGAAGAATGTCAATACTTGGGCTGTTCAAATCCCTCCGGTCATGCTAAAACCTTTTCAAGCGATTTTCCTAGCTGCTTGAAAAAGAAGGGAAAAATATGACGAAGTCGGAGTTGATCGAACGAATTGTCACCCATCAAGGGCTACTCTCATCCAAGGATGTGGAGCTGGCCATCAAGACCATGCTTGAACAAATGTCCCAGTGCCTGGCGACGGGGGATCGTATTGAAATCCGTGGTTTTGGCAGCTTTTCCCTGCATTACCGAGCTCCGCGGGTAGGTCGTAATCCGAAGACCGGCCAGTCTGTCAGTCTTGACGGAAAGTTTGTTCCTCATTTCAAACCTGGTAAGGAGCTTAGGGATCGTGTGAATGAGGAGGAGGGGGATGAGCTCTGACGGAGCGCTAAAACAAAGGAATTCTCATGCGGAACTTTAAACGTCTAGCCCTTGTCGTACTTGCGCTGCTCGTGGCCTCGGCTATCGTCCTGTTCGTGCTTGAAAACAACCAGCCTGTCGCACTCCTGTTTCTGGGTTGGTCAGCTCCGCAGCTTCCTGTCTCGGTTTTCGTGATCCTGGCGCTTCTCGCTGGTATGATGATCGGGCCGTCGCTTGCGTGGTTCCTGGGAATGCGCAGACGGCCAAAATAATGGATATGTGAGCCCAGTCGTCTTGGTGTAAGGATCACGGCCAATAATTTTTTCTGACTTTGGGTGCGTTTTGTTCAAATTTAACTTGATTCGGTTTACCGATATGCTCTTCGGGGCTGTGCCTGTCTTGCCTTTTAATAAGCTCGGCGTGTCTGCAGACGCAATGCCAAAAAAAGGAGGCGGAATCGCCCATGTCAAATAATTCTATTGAAAACCAGAGCACCGATGAGATCGATCTGGTTGCACTTGTGCGTGGGTTATGGGCACAAAAGTGGTTGATTATTGGGGTCACCTTATTGGTTACCTCGGGGGCAGCTGCTTATGCGTATCTCAGTAAGCCGGTTTATCAAGCCCAGCTTTTTATCATGCCGCCTACTCAGAACGGAATTGCTGAGTTGAACTATGGTCGAGGGAAAAGCACTGAGCTGGATCCTTATTCCATCAAGCATGTCTATGACGTATTTGCCCGAAACTTACAGGGTGAATCTCTTCGTCAGAAATTCTTCAATGAGGTTTATCTTCCTTCACTTGATGAGTCTCAGCGAAAGGGCGCCCTCGACCGTTTGTATGAGCGTTTTTCTCGAGAGTTAGTGATAAAGGGGCCTGGTAAAGATACACCGGACCGCTATTCGGTAACGGTCCAGGGAGGAGATCCCGTTCGAGCTACGGAATGGGCGAAGGCTTATGTTGCGCGCGCCAGTGAGGCAGCGGAGTCCGAGCTGATCAAGAACGTTTCGGCTGAGGCTGCGGTAAGAGCTCGTAATCTTGAGCAGCGTATTGTCGGTTTGCGCGAGAATGCGCAGCGAATACGTGAAGATCGGATTCAGCAGTTGCGTGAGGCACTAAAAATCGCTGAAGCAATTGGTCTCACTAGTCCGAGTATAAACTCCACGGCGGCTGTTGATATAACAGTGGAAACAGGTAATAAAATGGATTACCAGCGAGGTAGTAAAGCCTTGACTGCGGAAGTGAATGCGCTCGAGTCGAGAGCTTCTGACGACGCTTTCATATCAGATTTGCGTTCGCTTCAGATGCGATATAGTTTTTATCGTAAGTTGAGTATTGATCCTGAAAGCATTTCAGTTTACAGGCAAGATGGTAGTGTTGAGATTCCAGAAAGTCCGATAAAACCGAAAAAAGCTTTTATTGTGGTTTTGGGTATCGTTGTGGGTTTGATGTTAGGCGGCCTCCTTGCTTTGATGCGGGTCACGTTGACTCGGATCTCTGAGGGTCAAAAAACAAATGAGTCAGTCAAGAGGTAATTTTCGCATCGTTTGGTAGTTTTTTTGCCCTTTGGTTGTACGAGATCAACTCGCTTTCCAAGTGGCCTTACCGCAGTGCCGCCAGCGATTCTTGCTCGGTACTATGCGAAAAATAATATGGTGGAAGTCACGTGAGGCAAGTAAGCGGAACCGTTGCCCTCCACCTTGTTGCAAGCTTGTCGAGGCGCGCGGCGATTCGCCGACTTTCTTCCCCTGGCTAGAGTTTGCTGTTTGCGATGGCGGTGTTCAGAGTGGGCTTTGGCTTGCGTTCTTTCCTGGCGTGCAGTCTGCATTCGAATGCAGGGCGTTCGCGTAGCTCAATGCCTCGACACGAGCCTTTTCGGTAGTAGAGGCAGTGTTTTAAGGGCGCCCGAACTGGGCGGGTGCGACATCCCCGTCAGGTAGCGACTTGCTGAATGAGGTAGGTCGGGCTGTTGAAGGCAGGAAAAGCAATCGCACTAGCAGTGGGTATTGCTCATCAGCTCACCGCGAATGTGGTTAGGCGTGTTGTCATGCAGTCACATGGAGTTCATCCGGTTCCCTTTTTTCGACGTCCGCTGGGGTTTGGATTGCGCGAGTTGCGAATTGATCGTCCAGTTTGCGCATCAATTGGGCTCTTCTCATGCGTTATGCGCAATAGCTTGAGGTGTCGAGCTGAGCGTGCTGCGGTTGCGTCAATCTCGAAGTTGCTTGGTGAGGTCGTTGACTGAGGCTTGAGATGTTCAGGCGCGTCTCGAAGGTGAGCCTAAGCAAGCGAGCAAGGTGCCTGGGGGGGCCGTTGAGCGTCGACGGCTCTCCAGGCTGAATCTGCCCTTGATGGGGTTCAGTAATAAAGATCCTAGGCGGTGCCCAATATTTCATTTGTCATCAATGGATTTCCTGTCTTTCATGAGGGTGACTCCGTAGGGGCTTTGCTCTGAAGGGAGAGGGTGGGAGGTTTCAACGGGCGTGCGGAAATTGGCAAAATCGGCAGCCCAAGCAGTGCTGATTCGGGAAGCGGTATGCGTTCAGATCGACGAGCCATGTGAAACGATAACAGGCATAATATCGGTCAATCTAACGTGCCTGAGAAGAGTGGGGAAATGAAAGCTAAATCGCGTTGCCATAATACCCGATGATTCAGAATCGAAACTGGTACCTGGTGCAATGCAAGCCTCGCCAGGACGAGCGTGCCGAAGACAACCTAAGTCGACAAGGCTATGAGTGCGCGCGTCCGATGTGTAGACGCGAACGCGTCGTACGAGGACAGCGGCAAATAAGCATTGAATCCCTGTTCCCTGGGTATCTATTCATCCAGATGTCTGACAATTCCAGCTGGGCACCATTGCGTTCGACTCGCGGTATCGCTCGAGTGGTCGCATTTGGTGGGCAGCCATTGCGCGTAGCCGACGAACTGATTTACCAGTTGCGGCAGCGATCAGAATCCGAAATCAAGAAGAATTTCAGTTGCGGCGATAATGTCCTCATCCTAGGCAGTGGCCTCTCGGAGATTGACGCCGTGTTTATGGCAATGGACGGTGCGGAGCGGGTTATCCTGCTCGTCAATATGCTGAATCGTCAACAGCAAATCAGTGTGCCGTTGGCAAACATCGTTTCTGCTTAGCAATAGAATAATTCCAAGCTCGCCGAAGGAGGGAGGCGATGAATGATAGATGTTTGCGTTTTCAGGAAGCCAACGGTAAATCCTGGGGCGGTAGCGTGAATGAGCTCGGCAGAAGGGGTTTAACGGTGTTCCTCGCTAGGCCATATCCCCGATCGGTGGATTACGCATAGCCACTACCGACATGAGCGTTTTCATTCTCACAATTTGAAGCTTGCGTAATCCTAGCCACTGCTGGCTTTACTGAACGGGTTGTATCTGAGCTTCTTTTTCATATTGTGCTGGATCTCATGGGTGACTTTACTGCCCGGCTCCGGCACCTTACCGTTTATTCCAATCCTGACATCATTCAGGAAGCAACCAAGGGACGCGTTAAATGTTCACCAACAAAACCATTCTCATCACAGGCGGTACTGGCTCTTTCGGGAATACCTTCGTGCCAATGACCTTGGCCAAGTACAACCCGAAAAAGATCATCATCTTCTCCCGGGATGAAATGAAACAGTGGGATATGGCCAAAAAGTTCGAGGGTGATTCGCGTGTTCGTTTCTTTATCGGCGACGTTCGCGACAAAGAGCGCTTGTATCGTGCCCTTGATGGTGTTGACTATGTGGTTCACGCGGCTGCGACCAAGATCGTACCCACTGCTGAGTACAACCCGTTCGAGTGCATCAAGACCAACATCAACGGCGCCATGAATCTGATCGATGCCTGCATCGACAAAGGCATCAAGCGCGTTGTCGCATTGTCTACTGACAAGGCCAGCAGCCCGATCAACCTGTACGGTGCAACCAAACTTGCATCCGACAAACTTTTCGTTGCCGGTAACTCTTATGCCGGTGGCCACGAGACCCGCATGGCAGTAGTGCGCTATGGCAACGTCATGGGCTCGCGTGGCTCGGTAATCCCCTTCTTCATGTCGATCAAGGACAGTGGCGAACTACCTATTACCGACGAGCGCATGACCCGGTTCATGATCTCTCTGGAAGAGGGCGTCGAGTTGGTTTGGCATGCTTTCGAAGACATGGAAGGCGGCGAGATCTACGTGAAGAAGATCCCGTCCATGAAGGTCACGGATCTTGCCCGTGTCGTTGCACCGGATGCCACGCAAAAAATCGTCGGTATCCGCCCAGGCGAAAAACTGCATGAGCAGATGATCAGCGCCGAGGACTCCTATTACACCTACGAGTACCCGGAACACTTCAAGATCCTGCCAGTGATCAACGAGTGGGCAAGCTGCGCAAAACGGATCAAGGATGGCAAGAAAGTCCCTGAAGGTTTTGTTTACGCGAGTGACAACAACACCGAATGGATGAGTGACGAAGATTTGCAGAGCTGGATCACCGCCAACGAAGCCAAAATTGGGAGCATCTGATACATGATTCCCTACGGTCGCCAGGACGTAACCCAAGCTGACATCGATGCGGTGATTGGGGTGTTGCAATCTGACTTTCTCACTCAAGGCCCGATGGTGCCTCGATTCGAACAGCAGGTTGCGCACCATGTGGGCGCCAGTCATGCGCTAGCTGTGAACAGTGCCACTTCGGCGTTGCACATCGCTTGCCTTGCGCTGGGTCTCGGTCCTGGTGACCGCCTGTGGACGAGCCCGGTTACCTTCGTTGCTTCTGCCAACTGCGGTTTGTATTGCGGTGCGCAGGTCGACTTCGTGGATATTGATCCACGTACCTATAACCTGTGCCCGCAAGCGCTTGAGCGTAAGCTGGAACAGGCTGAGCGCGAAGGAACCTTGCCAACAATCGTCGTGCCAGTACATTTATGTGGTCAGCCCTGCGACATGCAGGCGATTCATGCACTGGCCCGCCGTTATGGTTTCAAGATTATTGAAGACGCCTCGCACGCCATTGGCGGCAAATACAAAGGTGAATTCATCGGGAACGGTAAGTACAGCGACATCACTGTATTCAGTTTTCATCCGGTCAAAATCATCACCACCGCTGAGGGTGGCATGGCTCTGACCAACGATGCCGAGTTGGCCAGCAAAATGGCCCTGTTGCGCAGCCACGGTATTACCCGTGATCCGCAACAGATGACTCACGAAGCAGACGGGCCCTGGTACTACCAACAGATTGACCTGGGGTTCAACTACCGGATGACCGAACTGCAGGCTGCTTTAGGCGTCAGCCAGATGGAGCGCCTGGATCAGTACATCGCTCGTCGGCATCAATTGGCCGCCCGCTATAACGATCTGCTGGCGACGTTACCGGTGAGCACGCCGTGGCAACATGGCGATAGTTATTCGGGTTTGCATCTCTATGTGATTCGTCTGCAATTGGAAAAAATCACCAAGACTCACCGCCAAGTATTCGAGTCCTTGCGAGAACAAGGGATTGGCGTGAACCTGCATTATATTCCAGTGCACACCCAACCTTATTACGCGCGGATGGGTTTCAAGCCTGAGGACTTCCCAGTTGCACAAGACTACTACCGTGAAGCCATCAGTATTCCGATGTTCCAGACCATGACCAACGAGCAGCAGGACCAGGTAGTGGCAGCAATCGCCAAGGCCCTGCAAGCATGAGACTCGCCGTCATTCCTGCCCGGGGTGGCAGCAAACGTATTCCACGAAAAAACATCAAGGTGTTTTGCGGAAAACCGATGATCGCCTGGTCGATCCAGGCGGCATTAGAAAGTGGCTGCTTTGATAAAATAATTGTTTCCACCGACGATGAAGAGATCGCTGAAGTTGCCCGACAGTACGGTGCAAGCGTTCCGTTCACGCGACCGGCAGAACTGTCTGACGATTACACCGGGACTATTCCGGTAATTCAGCAGGCCATCGAGTGGTGCAACACGAATGGATTCTACGCTCGACAGGTTTGCTGTCTGTATGCGACTGCGCCCTTCGTGAGCCCCGAGGATCTGCGGCGTGGATTGAGCACGCTCGAGCTGTCGGGAAGCCAGTATGCGTTCTCGGTCACCAGCTATGCATTCCCTATTCAGCGGGCGGTTCGCCTGACTGGGGCCGGACGAGTGGAGATGTTCAATCCTGAGCTTTTCAATACCCGCTCCCAAGATCTTGAAGAAAGCTATCACGATGCCGGGCAGTTCTATTGGGGGCTGGCCGATGCCTGGCTGAAAGGCGAAATGATCTTCAGTCCCGAGTCCAGCGCAGTCCTGTTACCGCGTCACCGCGTGCAGGACATCGATACACCCGAGGATTGGGTTCGAGCAGAATGGCTGTACAAAGCCTTTCAAGCTGAGTCGAACCCTTCGTGAAAGCGATGAAGGTGGTTTTTCGAGCTGATGCCTCACTGCAAATAGGCAGCGGGCATGTCATGCGTTGCCTGACCTTGGCTGAAGCACTAAGGGCCGAGGGGGCTGAGTGCCATTTTATTTGTCGGGAGCATCCCGGAAATTTGTCCGATGTTATTCGGAGTAGAGGGTTTGACGTATACAGTCTCAGTCTTGATATAGACCTACAGCATAGCGACTTACTTGAATTAGATACAAACCCACTAGCGCATGCACATTGGTTAGGCACAAGCCAGGCAGAGGATGCTAAAGAAAGCGCCAAAGTGTTGAAAGCATTGCAACCTGATTGGTTGGT
Source organism: Pseudomonas sp. St290 (assembly GCF_018325805.1). Lineage (NCBI taxonomy): Bacteria > Pseudomonadati > Pseudomonadota > Gammaproteobacteria > Pseudomonadales > Pseudomonadaceae > Pseudomonas > Pseudomonas sp. St290. The sequence continues at coordinate 1,904,032 of NZ_AP014703.1, forward strand.
AGTCGATCATTATGCATTGGATGCCGATTGGGAGGCTTCCTTGCAGGTGTGTGTTAAAAGATTGATGGTTATAGATGACCTGGCAGATCGTCAGCACCTTTGTAATATTCTTCTTGACCAGACTTTAGGCCGCAACACAGACGACTATTCCGGGCTTGTACCTGCCGGTTGCGAGCTTTTATTAGGGGCTCAATACGCTCTTCTCCGCCCGGAATTCTCCAGGCTTCGCCAACGAAGTTTGGAGCAGCGCGGCTCAGCACGACTCAATCACCTGTTGATAACGATGGGGGGTGTTGACCAAGCTAACGCGACAGGGACCGCACTTCAGGCGTTGCGAACCTGCTCGCTCCCAGACGGTTGCACTATTAGTGTGGTAATGGGGTTGAAGGCTCCTTGGCTTGCTGAGGTGACCGAAACTGCGGCCACCATGCCATGGCCAACGAATGTGGTGGTGAATGTAAACGATATGGCTCAGCGTATGGCTGATTCTGACCTTATTGTCGGGGCAGCAGGTAGTACCTCTTGGGAGAGATGCTGTTTAGGGGTACCAACGATAATGGTTGTTTTGGCTGAAAATCAGAAACCCAGTGCCCATGCTCTGCAGTTGTCAGGCAGTGTTATGTTGATTGAAGATGTTGGAGATATAGCCCTTCGCCTACCTGAGATCATTGAACAACTAAAGTGTAGTGACGTGTTGCTTCGAATGAGTAAGTCTGCGCGCTTGGTGAGTGATGGAAGTGGTGTCAAGCGTGTTATTGAAAAGATGAGTGCTAATTATGTCTGATTCACCACGAACAGGTGCGTCCATACGCAAGATGACGACGAGTGATCTGGGATGTGTGTTGGCATGGCGTAATCATCCTGAAATTCGTCGATATATGTACACTCAGCATGAGATAGGTTTTGCAGAGCATAGTGCTTGGTTCGAAAAAGCCTCTCTGGATACACGTAAGCATTTACTGATTTTTGAGATGAATGGACTTCCTCAAGGTTATATCAATATCACCACGCTAAATTCGGGTGGGATAGCAGATTGGGGATTTTATATTGCGCCTGAAGCAATTAAAGGCACCGGGCGACAATTGGGGCAGATGGCTTTGACGTATGCCTTCGAAACTATTGGTCTGCATAAAGTCTGCGGGCAAGCACTTGCCTTCAATGAGCGTTCAATAAAATTTCATCGTGGTCTTGGATTTCAGCAAGAAGGAATTCTGCGTGACCAATATCACGATGGTAAAAACTATCATGCGGTAATCTGCTTTGGTTTGATAAGCCACGAATGGCCGCGTCCCTGTGAGAAAGACAAACATGTCAAGTCCTAGCATCAGCATTGCCGGTCGGAAAATTGGAACCGATGAACCTCCCTATATCATTGCGGAATTATCCGCTAATCACAACGGTAGGTTCGAAACGGCTATAAAAATCATAGACGAGGCCAAGAGGGCAGGTGCTGATGCGGTAAAGCTGCAGACCTATACCGCTGACACTATAACTCTTGATTGTGACTCAAAGGATTTTCAGATCAGTGGCGGGCTTTGGGATGGCCGCACATTATATGAGCTATATCAAGAAGCGCATATGCCATGGGAGTGGCACGAGCCTCTATTTGAGTATGCTAGAAAAATTGGTATTACTATATTTAGTTCGCCTTTTGACACAACGGCAGTAGATTTACTCGAAAGCCTCAATGCCCCAGCTTATAAAATTGCTTCTTTTGAAGCGATCGACCTTCCGTTGATAAAGTACGTGGCCAGTACCGGCAAGCCGATGATTATCTCAACAGGAATGGCTGACGCTGAGGAGATTCAGGAGGCCGTTGATGCAGCGCGTGATGGAGGTTGTAAGGAGCTGGCCATACTGCACTGTGTAAGTGGATATCCAGCTCCAGCCGCGGATTACAACCTTCGTACCATTCCTGACATGATGCGAAATTTCGGTCTTGTCACTGGTTTGTCAGACCATACACTGGATAATACAACCGCGATTACCAGCGTGGCGTTAGGCGCATCTATTATCGAAAAGCATTTCACCCTTGATCGTAGTGGTGGTGGCCCCGACGATAGCTTCTCACTGGAACCGGTCGAACTTGTGGCTTTATGTCGTGATAGTAAAACCGCATGGGCGGCCTTGGGCAAAGTTGATTATGGTCGCAAATCCAGTGAGCAAGGTAATGCTCAGTTTCGACGTTCTCTTTATTTTGTCAAAGCTCTGCAGGCAAACGATATTGTTACTGAGGATTCAGTAAGGAGTGTTAGGCCTGGGTTTGGGATACCTCCGAAATATATGAGTAAAATAATTGGGGGAAGAGTCAAGGTTGGAGTCAATAAAAATACTCCAGTGCGATTTGAAGACATAGATATTGAATTTGATTGAGCAGGGTGGTGTAAGGTTGTATTCAATTAGCTACTCTGCTGGTTTTTCGGGGAGGTGCTCTTGGAATTTGCTGGATGATTGTACGTTGAGCTAAGGGTGCTCGAATATAATCGGCAACGTTATCGTAGGGTTTAACGAAAGGACTGAGTTATGACTGAAACAAAGTTAAAGAAAATATTAGGTCGAGTTTATCCATTAAGAAGACTTGCTTTTTTCAGTCAGAGACTCATGATGAATCCAAGGGGCAGAGAACTTATCTCTGCCCTGGCCTGTAAGCGGTTGCCGAGTAAAACATTTTCTGTTACTCCTTATGAGGATGAGGCGGCCTCTTTACATAAAGCAGGATATGTGGCGCTGGATAATTTAGTGAAGGACAGCGAAGTTGAGGAAATGGTTGAGTGGTTCTCAGACAAGAAAGTTTTTGATCGTTGGAATGCGAGTAGCGGTTATTTCGATCCCGAAGTTCCTCCAGCAGATTGTCATACCGCGCCTTTTTCAACTGAAGATATTGTCAACTCACCACATGCAATAAAGTGGATCAATGATGAGAGAGTGCTTAAAGTTGTGGAGAGCATTTTGGGTGTGAAGCCTACGCTATCAAATTTGAGTGTTTGGTGGTCCTATCCAGGTCATGATGCCCCTCAGGAAGCAGAAAGTTTTCATCGTGATGTAGATGATCTACGGTTTATTAAGTTATTTATATATATGACGGATGTGGGGCTCGGTTCAGGCCCGCATGTCTTCGTTCCTACTAGTCATAGAGACCCAACGTTTAGGACAATTCGAAGGTACACCGACGAGGAGGTTGAGGCTGGTTTTGGAAAGGATGGTATAAAATATTTTACTGGCGCTAGAGGGACTGCCTTTTTAGAAAATACATTTGGTTTGCATAAAGGTCAGCTCCCCTCCTCGGAGCGGAGACTTTTGTTTCAGGCGCAGTATTCCCTCCACCCGATAGGAATATATGATTACAACCCGGTGCCGCTAGATAGAGATAAAGCTCCAAACGTGGATTTATATATAAATCGGCTTTATATAAAATGAAGAATAAATTGAAAAGTGTCGCTGAGTCGTTTTTTCGTATTTTTATCGTTAGATATTTTTTTAGAATGCTGGTCAAGCTTGGGAGCGGTTGCGGACGAGTTTGGGCCTTTGCTAAGGTAAGAGCCCTGGTGGATATACCTAAAGGGAGTAACTGTCATTGGAGCGTTGTTTTCAAATATCCTGAGAATATACATTTCTCAGGGAGAGTAATGTTGAGTCCTGGTTGTGTGATTGGGGCTATGTCTCCGGTTTCATTTGGTAACGAAGTTAGACTTTCTCAAGGGGTGCATCTGGAGACAGCTTCTCTAGATGTTAATGGTGATTTGCCTTATAAACACATAGCCAAGCCAATTACTATAGGGGATGGAGTGTGGATTGGTGCACACAGTATCATTTTGGGTGGGGTTTCAATTGGCAAAAACTCCGTCATTGGTGCGGGTGTAGTCGTAAGCAAAAGTATTCCAGAGAACTCGATTGTCGTTGGTCCTGGTTTCAGATTTATTGAACGAAAAGAAAAGTATTAACTCATGAAAATTGTAATGCTGGAAAATAGATATAAGACTTTTTTCTGGGATGCGTTGGCCGAATACTTTATCGAGCAAGGACATGTTGTCGCTTGGGTGGTGCAGAATCCTAGTTTCATGCCTAAAAATGGCGTGGCCAATGTAATAGCTTTTCCTTCGTCTAGGGATGCAAGGGCTCTTTCAAAATCTTACGGCCTCGAGAAAATTGTCAGGTCAGACAGATATATCAACTATTTTGGAGGGGATACTTCTCACTATGAGTACTACTATGCCGAAATAGAGCGCATTCTTTTAAAGGAAAAACCTGAACTCGTAATTGGTGAGGCGACGCTATTTCATGAGTTGATGGCCGTAGACTGGTGCAAGAAAAATGATGTGCCATTTTTTCACCCATCAATGCCGGGTTACCCGGGCGGGCGATACAGCATATATCTTGGTGATACCAAGGATGCGATTGGCGGGGCAACAGATTTACCTTCGGATGAAGAGTGTTATTCACTTGCAGAGGCGATACGTAAGCGTGAGCGTATCCCGGATTACATGCGGCCATCATTACCTACTGACCATGGACGTACATTCCCTGTCCATGGCTCCTTTGCGAATCGGTTGCTACTAATAAAAAGCTATCTTCGCGGAGAGCGATTTAATACTCCTTCTCCTTGGCGGAAGCGAAAGTTGGACAAGGCCGTGTCGCGGCGCCTTATTAGGTGGAGCGAAATTTGCGTAGAAAAATTTAAATTGGATGACGGATGTCGTTATCTCTTATATCCGATGCAAATGCAACCGGAGTCGAATCTTGATCTGTGGGGGCAGGAGTACCGGGAGCAGTCAAGGCTTATAAGTGACCTTGCAGATATCTTGCCTCCGGGGTGGAAACTACTTGTAAAGCTAAATCCTAAGTCAAAGTATGAGTTAGACGATACCTTGATAAACATACTCTCAGTGAATCATCGCATTATTCCAATCCCTTTTGAAATGGGAATGGATAAAATATTTAGTCGAGTTCATTTGGTGTGTACCGTTACCGGAACTATTGCTGTTGAAAGTATTCTTTCTTGTAAGCCTGTTGTTCAGTTTGGCCCGGGGATACTCTCTGATGAGGCTGGCTATGCGCATGCCAATAGTGTTGTGGAGATTAAGGATGTTATCGCACGCATTGAAGTTGCGCAGTTTCAGTTAGCTGATGACCAAGGCAGAACCGAATTGGTGAAAAAACTTTACTTTACTACCTTTCCAGGTTTTATCTCTGATCCAGCCAGTTTGCCCTCGGTGCTAGATTCGAAGAATATAATACAGGTTGGCGAGAATTTGATAAGGGTGGCTGAGCGATGCATCTGAAGAGAAAAGTTTCGGCTACTATTAGCTTGTTATGTCCACCGATGGTCTTCAAAAACGTTCTGTTACGCCTTCTTGGTTGGGAGATTGGAAGGGGCTGTAAGATTGGTTTTTCCTGGGTCGAAAGTAGAAAAATCATTTTGCGAGACTCGGTTAAGATTGGTCATGGAAACTATATATCATGTAAGACTCTGGTTTTAAGAGAGGGCTCGTATATTCAGCACTTCAACCAGATTAAAGGTGATGTTTGGGTGTTTTTGCAAGAGAGCGCGGCAATTGGTAACTTTAATAGAGTAATAAGAGCCAGGCGAGGTGTTACTTGGGGGCGATCAGTTTTGCGTTTAGGTGTTTTCTCTAAACTTACATCTAGGCATCTTGTTGATTGTACTCGTAGCGTTAGATTGGGTGATTACTCCACGATTGCAGGTGTGGCAAGCCAAATTTGGACCCACGGATATCTCCATGCCCCAACAGGCTTGGATCGATTTAGGATTGATGGCAGCATAAAGATCGGAAACAATGTTTATATAGGTTCTGCATGTGTCATTAATGCTGGGGTGAAAATTCATAATGGCATAACGGTCGGCGCCGCCTCTTGCGTTTCAAAATCCCTCGTATTGCCAGGGTTGTATGTGAGTCAGGCGCTGAGATGGATTGGCGCTGATTATGATGCTGCCAAGCACCGTTATCCCGAAGTAAAAGTTAATGGTTTAGTTGAAACGGTTTTCAATAAGAAACCGGGAGACTGAAATTGGGACAAATTGTAAGAAAACTTTCAGGTCACGCTGTCTTATTTGGTGTGTCGAAATCTTCAGTGTTGTTTGCTCCCTTCTTGGCTGCATGGTTATTAAGTAAAAGTCAATATGGCGCCCTTGAGTGGTGGCTTTCACTATCAATGACTATCGGTCCCATAATGACCTTGGGCGCTCAAGGTGTCGTTGCTTATGGTTCTTTGGGAGGAATGTTTTCTCCCTATGTAAGAGCTGCCGTTATATATATCTTTTTTGTTTGTTCTTCTACACTGCTCTTTGCTTTGCTGTTATCCGTAGTCGGAGCAGGGTGGAAGATCTCCTATGTCAGTGTGGTGGCGTTACAAAGTTCAATAGTCGTTCTGCAGTTGGTACTGTCTGCTCGTTTGAAGGGGCTAGGGAAGGGCGCCTGGGCTTCACTAGCAGAAAGCGCTCTATATATATCTCTGCTGTTCTCGTTGTTATTGGCGCTAGTGGGCGTGGATTTTGTATCTGGATTCATGTCGGTGATGATAGTCGTCGAATCTTTTATGTTATGGCTTTTGATTAAAGTGTCAGATCTGCCTAGGGTTAGTTGCTGGCGTCATGAGGACTATAAAAAAACGTTCTCTCTTAGCTACAGATTTCTCATCGGTGGCGCATTGATGGGGGCTTTTATGGCAGGGCCTAGATTGTTGATGGGATGGGTTAGTGATGAGAGCCTGGTTGCGGCTTTTTCGATAGTTTTCCGCTGGCTGTCTATAGCAATAGTAATTCATCAATTTATTAATACTTACTATTTTATGCGGATCTACGGCGGAGACCCAACTAAAAGAAAATTTGCTATTTTGGGGTGCGTAGGGTTGGTGGCGATATCTGCTGTCGTCATTGCACTCACGGTATCGTCTCATGCTATTCGTTCGACTGATATTCCTTTGCCTGACTCTAACGATGTATGGCTGATTTGGTCGATGGCCGGAATAATGATTTTATGGTCCACAAGTGCCTGTCTTGAGGGGGTTCTGAATAGTGCAGGCAGGGTCATGTCGCAATCAATCAGTGTAGCTTTGGGATTGATTGTTTCTTTAATAGTCTTTGGATATTTTTATTTCTGGGGGAACGATCATTACAAACTTTCGCTTACGATCGCGTGGGCTGCGGGTTTTGTCAGCATAGTTGTTCTACAGTTTATATTTGTGTTTAGGGCGAGGCTCTTTAGTTGATAGCTTTGCTTCTAAAACTAAAAAGGTGATGATATGACTGCTTCAGTCTTGAAGCTAACAGTGTTCTGTCCGCATAAAATTTTTTTGATGGGCGGTGGTCTATATTTTTTTATCTGGTTACTGGCGCCTATTGACTATAGTTATGAGGGGGGCGACTTTTCGGTACTTGTTTTATTTGCATATATATTTATTTTCTGTTTTGGGCTTTTTTTATCTTGCGGGCGAATGCGAGGAAAAGTGCTTCATGTGCATTTTAATGTCTCGCTCTTACGTAGGCTGACTTGGCTCGTTTTTTTTCTGGGTATGTCTGGTTTGGTTCTTCGGGTTTTTGAGCGCATTTTTATTCGGGCGGGAGGAAATATTAGTTCTGATTTCATGGCCAACAGGGAGATGATTGCATCAGGAGGTATGGGAAGTGTCGCTTTGGTTGGGGCTTTACTTTCGTCGATGTTTTTGTTCCTACCGTTTCTGATTGTTTTCATGAGAAGCGCAGGTATTCGGAGAGTCAGTCACTTTCCGATGCTGATTCTATCTGCTGTATTTGCTGTTTTTGATGTGGTTCTCCAAGGATCCCGAAGTGGAATGGTCATATTCATGGCCGTATGTTTGCTCTCAGTTCTGATGACAGGGTATATCAAGATTTCTTTGAGGAATGTTTTTTTAGGAGTGGTCGCGGCGATTGCTTTGGTTTGGTTCGCAGGTATGGTTTTTTGGGTGAGAACAGTGCAAATGGGAGTTGATCCGATAGCCTCTATGGAGCTTTCAGGTTATGCGCGATTTGCGCCTGCAAGTGAGGGCGTTGTCAACTATCTGACGAACAATGGTAGCGCCGGTATATCTGGGATTATATATGCCTTTACTCACTTTTCTCAGTATGTTACTCATGGGGTTTATGAGTTTTTTTATCTTTGCGGGTTGACTGACAGCGCGACGACTTATGGCTTACAAAGCTTTTATATTCCATCGAAAATTGTTATGTCTTTAGCAGAAGCAGGTAAGATCGAGGATATTTTAACTGCAGGCGTAGTCAGGCCAGGTGTTTACACCACACTATTCGGGCCAGTGCTTTATGATTTTGGCCCTCTAGGCGCGGGCTTTGCTTGTTTGCTTTTTGCTATAGTAATTGGAATGGTGGCGCGCAATGTAATGAACCAGAAATTATACTGGTTGCCAATATATTTGACTTTCTGCGCCTTTATACCTTTTTTTGCAGTGGTAAACTTGTTTTCGACCGGCCTCGGACAATATGCAATGATTGCTGCGCTTTTATTGGGAGTAATAATTAGGTTGTGCTTTTCCAAGTTGTTCTTAAAGTGCGACCCTTGCGGGTAATATGCTCATAATTTAGAAAAGTTGCGGTTATATTTTTATTTTTGTAGGGGTGGGTATGAAGGTTGCTATAGTTCACGATTGGCTTGTTACTTTTGCGGGGGCTGAAAAAGTATTGGCGGAGATTATTTGTCTTTGGCCTGAGGCTGATCTTTTCTCTGTTGTTGATTTTCTGTCTGCTAGCGATCGAGAGAAACTTGGAGGGAAACCCTCCAAGACAACATTTATTCAACATCTCCCTAGAGCCCGCACCCGGTATCAGCTATATTTACCGTTGATGCCTCTTGCGATTGAACAGTTAGATCTCTCTGCATATGATCTTGTTATAAGTAGCAGTCATGCTGTTGCTAAGGGTGTTATTACTGGTCCTGATCAACTGCATGTATGTTATTGTCACTCACCCATTCGCTATGCTTGGGATATGCAGGGGCAGTATCTAGCAGAGTCCGGTCTGGAGCGTGGACTGAAAGGTTGGTTGGCTCGCTATATGTTATATAAAATCAGGGGGTGGGATAGTAGGACAGCGAATAATGTGGAGTTTTTTGTCGCAAATAGTGACTATATTGGGCGCCGCATCAGTAAGGTATATAAGCGAGAGTCTATAACTATTCATCCTAATGTTGCGGTTGAAGATTTTAATGTTGTTGAAAGTAAAGACGATTTTTACCTTACGGCTTCACGTATGGTTCCTTATAAAAAAATGGATTTGATCGTCAAGGCATTCTCGGGTATGCCAGATAAAAAACTGATTGTTATAGGTGATGGTCCCCAGTTCGAAAAAGTTAAACATGCTGCTGGTCCAAATGTAACTATTATGGGGTATCAACCTTTTAATGTCTTACGGGATCATATGCAGCGTGCAAAGGCGTTCGTTTTCGCGGCTGAAGAGGATTTTGGAATCATTCCTGTTGAAGCGCAGGCGTGCGGTACTCCGGTGATCGCTTATGGTAAGGGTGGGGCACTTGAAACTGTTCTGGAGGAAAAAACAGGAGTTTTTTTTCACGAGCAAACCGAGGGCTCGATAAAGGATGCCGTGGGTAGATTTGAAGCAGACTTTGTTTTTGATCCGCTAGCAATTCGTGCTCATGCTGAAACATTTGCAACTAGCGTTTTTAGACGCAAATTCAAGGCATTTGTGGATCAGAAATGTACCGAATTTTTTATCTTTAAATAGCCTGTTCAGTACTGTTCGCTTTATCGCGTTAAGATTAGTTGGCTTTGCTCATGGGCGGGCACTAGCTGATGGTTGCTGAGTTGTGTAAGTCTAATTGCCCATTAGCATGATAATTATTATATAAGGTGTATTTTTATGTTGTATCCCATAATTATGGCTGGTGGGTCAGGCTCGCGCCTTTGGCCGCTATCTCGGCAACTCAAACCTAAGCAATTTTTACCGCTCGTTAACTCTGAGTATTCGATGCTGCAAGAGACGATTAAGCGACTTGAAGGTTTGGCGGCCGCAGAGCCTCGCTTGATATGTAACGAGCAGCATCGATTTCTCGCTGCCGAGCAGTTGCGTGAGCTAGGGATGGAGCAAGCCAATATTATTCTTGAGCCCGTTGGACGGAATACAGCTCCGGCAATTGCGTTGGCTGCGTTGCAAGCGCTAAGTAATGAGGAGGATCCGATACTATTCGTACTGGCAGCTGACCATCTCATTCAAGATGTTCAAGCTTTTCACTCAAGTGTTCAGGCCGCCTTGGCTTTCGCTAAGGCGGGTAAATTAGTTACCTTTGGCGTGGTTCCGACTTGCCCAGAAACGGGCTATGGCTATATAGAGAGGGGTAAATCGGTCGGACAAAACGGATATAGGGTCAGCCGTTTTGTGGAGAAGCCCGATCTACAAACTGCTGAGAGTTATATTGCTTCCGGGAACTATTTTTGGAATAGCGGTATGTTCATGTTTCGTGCTAGCCGCTATTTGGAAGAGCTTACGTTACATCGACCAGAAATTGTTATTGCCTGTCGTGAAGCTCTCGCGGGGGGCGAACAGGACATGTACTTTACTCGGGTTAATGCTGAGTCGTTCATGAAGTGCCCTGACGACTCGATTGACTACGCTGTGATGGAACAGACTGCCGATGCAGTCATGGTGCCTCTGGAGGCCGGCTGGAGTGATATTGGCTCGTGGTCTGCGCTTTGGGATGTTAACCCGAAGGACAGTAATGGAAATGTCTTTGTTGGTGATGTGCTTCATGAGGGTATCAGTAGTAGTTACGTGTATGCTGAACATCGCCTGGTTGCTGCGGTGGGCGTAACTGACATTGTAATAGTGGAAACCAAGGATGCAGTCTTGGTAACCCAGAAAAGTCATGTGCAGGATGTCAAGAAGATAGTCGAGCAACTAAAAAGCATAAAGCGTCACGAGCATGCCAACCACCGTGAGGTCTATCGCCCTTGGGGGGCTTACGATTGCATCGATAATGGGGCCCGCTATCAGGTCAAGCGTATTACTGTCAACCCAGGCGCGAAGCTTTCTGTTCAGCTGCATCACCACCGTGCGGAGCATTGGATCGTGGTGAGCGGGACTGCGCGGGTTACCAATGGTGAAAAAACCTACTTGGTCACTGAGAATCAGTCGACCTACATACCAATAGGTCAGGTTCATGCTCTTGAGAATCCGGGCGTTATCCCGCTCGAGCTCATTGAGGTGCAATCTGGATCCTATCTGGGTGAGGACGATATTGTACGTTTGGAAGACAAATACGGGCGTGTCAAGCCTAAATGAGCCCGAATGGAGCATTGGGTAGCATTTTTAGGTTTGCAATCCTATCCATATCTTGTTAGGTAAAATGCTGGTGCCGATATTTTTTTGTTTTTATTTGGATATTAAGCTTGTCGAGCTTTAGTATTCGCTATTCGGTCCCTATAACCTCGGAGATTGTGTAAAGGACATGCAAGTCATTCATCGCTATCAGCCTACCTTTGCGGAGCGTTATCCTGTGCCTTTTTTTGTGGCACTGCTGGATATGCTCATTGTAATCGCCGCAGGGCTGGTGGCCCATGAGTACCGTTTTAGCACCTTTGACATGATGGGGCGGTATAATACCGCAACCATGATTACTGCGATTGTTGTAGTGGTTTGTATGGCCTCCGGCGGGGTCTACGGTTCGCAACGGGGATATACATTCTGGCGACAATTAGGTGTGTTATTGGTTTGTTGGTGCTCGGCCGCCGGAATCCTTCTATCATTGTCGTTCTTCCTTAAAGTGTCAGATAACTATTCCAGAATTTGGTTTTCTTTGATGCTAGTTACCGGTGGTGTTCTGTGCCTGTTGCTGCGTTTGGCGGTATATCTACTATTGCGCCGCTTACGTTCTTCTGGGATGAACTTGAAGACAGTATTGCTGGTTGACTCGGGAGGCGAGTCCGCAGGGCAGCTACGTAGCGGGCGAGCATTGGACGGGTACGGTTTTAGAGTCGCAACGAATCTTAAGTACAGCCCTGATGAAGACTGGTTAAAGTGCCTGGCTGAAAGGGTAGATCAGCACAGTGTGCATGAAGTTTGGCTATGTTTACCGCTTAGCGAGGGAGGAGCGATACGCTCAATTCTTTACGCTCTACGCCACCACACGGTTGCTGTGCGTTTTATTCCCGAATGGGGAGATATTAGACTACTTAATCACCGGGTAAGCCATATTGCTGGCCTTTACTCCCTGGACTTGAGCTGCAGCCCTATCGACGGGCCGGCACAGGTACTGAAGCGACTTGAGGATTTAGTGATTGGTGGTTTGATCAGCTTATTAATATTTCCATTGTGTTTGTTAATAGGTGTCGCGATTAAATTAAGCTCGCCAGGACCCATTTTATTTAAGCAATACCGTATGGGGATCAATGGTAAACACTTTAAGGTTTACAAATTTCGTTCAATGGTCGTTCATAATGAAAGTGGCGGCGACGTGACACAGGCCTCTCGCAACGATAGCCGAGTGACGCGTATTGGAGCATTTTTAAGACGAACTAGCCTTGACGAGTTACCTCAGTTTTTTAACGTTCTACAAGGTCGTATGTCTATCGTCGGGCCGCGACCTCATGCGTTGGCTCATAATGAATATTACAAAGATTTAGTTGAATCATATATGCAACGGCACAAGGTCAAACCAGGCATCACCGGCTGGGCACAGGTTAGTGGCTATCGAGGTGAAACGGATACTTTGGATAAGATGCAAAAGCGCGTTGAATATGACCTGTGGTATATCGACAATTGGTCTTTGTGGATAGACATGAAAATAATTTTTCTCACGGTATTCAAAGGTTTTGTCAATAAGAACGCATTTTGAGCTTTTTGAATAAAGGTATTATTATGGTGAATGGTGTTCGGCTTGTTGCCGGAAGTTCTGTTAGCGCTAAGTGGCAGGTCGTTTTGCTTTGGGCGCTGGCGATAGGACTATTCATCCAAATAAGTGGTATGGTTTGGATGGTTTCAGGAAGTGCACGAAATACGCAGATATATCTTTGGTTATTGCTTCCAGCATTGATTTTTTCAGTCTGTGCAGTTTTAAGCCGAAGCCGGGTGCGACTAGAGATCCAGTACCTACCTTGGGTTGCGTTTCTAGTGTGGGGAGCGTTAAGTAGTATATGGGCGAGCAACTCGGAAACAAGCCCTCTCTCTTTTGCTAAGCGAGGCCTTTTTATCGCCTTGTTTCTGCTTGCCGTGTTCTTGCTTATGGATAGAGGCGAAGCCTTACTTCGTAGGGCTCTGTTAGCCGGCATATTGCTCGTTTCATTGGGCGCTCTAGCGACACTGGTTTATCAATTTGGATGGCTTGATCGTCCGCTGTCCTACCGGGCTTTTCGTGTTGATCGTTTAGGTATTGGAGAGTTTGCAAACTATCGATATCCAGTGGCTGCTGGCATTTTTCATGGGGCAATAGCTATATGGGTCTTCGGGGTTACTATAGGTCAACGTACTAGTCTGCGTAAGGCTCTGTTTTGGTTTTTGGCTTTTGTTGTGTTGGTGCTGTATGTGCTTCTGACATATGCCCGTGGTGCGTGGATCGGTCTAGGCGTAGGTTGTTTTGTTGCCGTGCTGCTGCAAAATTCTCGGAGAGGTTGGTGGGTTTTGGGCTTGTGTTCCATTGTGGTAGTTGTTGCGACTGTTGTTTGGTGGGAGCACTTACTCAATGAGTTATTTAAGCGTCAATTGTCCGGTAGGGGCCCAATTTGGGATTACTACTTTGCTGTGATGCGAGAGCATTGGACATTTGGATACGGCTTGGGAACTCCATTTAATTATGATTGGCCCGACGGTAAAACTTCTTCGCCCCATGCTCATAGCCTTTATCTTCAACAGATATATGATAGTGGTTTGGTGTCAATAGTGATGCTGGGTACAGGCTTGTTTGGTGTGTGTTATAAAGCTTGGTGCTGCCGAAGCAATCCTTGGGTTCGATTGGCATTTCCAGCGCTTGTGTACGCTTTGATCGTGATGTTGACCGACGTCGAACGCATCTTCACCCGTCCAGGAAGTTACTGGACCGTATTTTGGTTACCTGTCGCAATTTTGCTAGCAGTGAAAACTAGATCCAAAGAATTTGCATTGGATAGTTCATCTAGGGGATAGCGGAGACGGAGCACGGCCATCATGAATGGTCCCCCCATACCGTCCACGCCATTTCATTTTTTCTCGTGAGCGCGGCGGTTTCTTGGGAATCATGCATCTGACCGTGGGAGCAGGTGCCATACTAAAGGAGTCGGCGGTAGAATGATTGGTTACAGGTCGGAGATTGACGGACTGCGGGCGATAGCGGTGGTCAGTGTTGTACTCTTCCATGCGGGCTTTAGTTTCGTACCGGGAGGTTTTGTAGGTGTAGATGTTTTCTTTGTCATCTCTGGCTATTTGATTACATCCATGATTGTAAAAGAGATGGATGACGGAAAGTTCTCATTTTCGAACTTCTATGAGCGTCGTGCTCGTCGTCTACTGCCACCCCTCATTCCGGTTTTTATCGCAGCATGGTTTTTTTCATTTTTTCTTTTCAATGATCAGCAGTTTAGTGACTTTTGCCGTAGCGTGTATGCTGCGCTTGGCTTTGTTTCTAATTGGTTCTTCTTGTCAGAGGTTTCTTATTTTGACGGTCCAGGGGAACTAACCCCGCTGCTTCATATATGGTCTCTGTCTGTTGAGGAGCAGTTTTATTTTGTTTTTCCTATACTTTTGCTGGCAGCATGTAAATTAAATCGCAAGCGTCTACTCTCTATCAGTATCTTCCTTGCGCTTATTTCACTCATATACTCGATATATCTAATCGAGGAGTTTGAGCGGGAAACTGCTTTTTACAGCTCCTTAGCAAGATTTTGGGAGCTTCTAGTCGGAGCAATACTTGCTATCTCCGCGGTGCGGGCACCTCGTAGGATATTAGCTGTTGATGCTTTAGAGGTCATAGGATTATCGCTGATTTTGGTATCGGCGTTCACCTACTCTAAAGATACTATTTTTCCAGGGGCGACGGCATTGCTTCCGACGGTTGGAACTGCGCTTATAATTGCTGCTCAAGGACGCGGAAGAGTAGTCTCTGTTGTACTGAAGTCTAGACCTTTCGTTTGGGTCGGTTTAGTTTCTTATTCACTATATCTATGGCACTGGCCTATCCTCGTTGCAATCCGCACAGGTAAACCTGCAGCTACCTTGGGGGAACTGTCTGTTGGTCTCTTAATTGCCTTTGTACTGGCGCTAGCTTCGTATTTTCTCATCGAGCAGCCAGTCAGGAAGAAAATTGTTATCGGATCAACGCGCCAAGCGTACGCAATGGCAGCAACCTTCTTGATTGGGGCCGCAGCACTCGTGTATGTGGGTTCAACTCCGAAGTTTGCCGCAATTCAATTGTCTGCGTTTACTGAGACTCGTGCCAAGTTATACAATGGTGACAAGGCGACTATGCTTTCTCGGATTGAGGAAGAAACTGCCATTTATATGAAAGATTTAAATGTAAATTTCCATGGTAGAATTTCGCAATATGATCCTAAAATTCATAGCGGCTGGACATGTAGTTATGATCAGGGTAATACGATTGAGCGTTTATTTCAGTGTTTGATATCTCAAGCCAAGGCGGAAAACGTTCTTGTTATGGGGGATAGTGTCGGAAGAGACACTTTGCATGCGTTAAGAAGGGCGTTTCCGGGTACGAATTTTATAATGCTTCACCAGTCAAGTTGCCCGCCGGGGGATGTTAAGGCTAAGTGCTTTCCACAATTGGAAGAGTTGCTGAAGCGCGTTGCGAGTGCAATAGATATAAAAGCAATTGTAATAAATTTCCAGTACCGGCCGCGGGAATGGATAGATGTAGAGTCTGGATTGTTGGCGGCAAAATCCGTAACTAGTAATGTGATCATGCTGGGGGTGGCGCCGCTGTTAGGTATGAACTCGGCGGACTACATAAAATCCTTGCCTGATGGTCAATCTGTACCTCTATTCTACCCTGCGGATAATAAAAACATTATTCGCTGGAGTTATCAGGATCTCGCCAATGATGCCCGCAAGATGGCTGAAAAGCATAATGTCTTTTTTGTCAATGTGTTGGATTTTTTCTGCCCCGCCGAGCAGTGTAGGCTGTGGGTTGATAACCGATACGGGGATCCGTTACTGTTTGACCTGCAACATCTTACGAACCATGGGATTTCAGAATTTTCGGGATACCTAAAATCTCAACCACTATTGAAACAGATAATGTGATCGTCTGACTTTTGGATTGTAGGAGCAAATCTGCCCCAGTGTCTTGCTCCGACCATCCATCCGTTGTGAATCCGACCTTTGATCCGGCGATGGGGAGGACATTATTGGAGTCCCGCAAACGATGAATTATTGGTGGCTCATTCCGGTACTGTTCGGCCTTTCCTATGCGCTTACTGCCATTTGGCGCCGCTACGCTCTTTCAAATCGTGTGCTGGATGTCCCTAATGACCGCAGTTCCCACTCGGTAGCCATGCCGCGTGGTGGCGGGCTGGCGATCGTACTGACGTTTCTCGGAGCGTTGGTAGTTCTGTCTATGGGAGGCCTGCTAGCTCGGACATTTTTTTTGGCTCTTGTGGGCGCCGGAGCGCTAACCGCTGTTATTGGTTTTCTCGACGATCGTGGGCATGTTGCCGCGCGATGGCGGTTGCTGGCGCATTTTCTGTCGGCGATCTGGGGAATTTACTGGCTCGGAGGATTACCGGCTATCAACGTGTTTGGTGTCAGCATTGAGCTGGGTTGGTACGGTTGTCTGCTGGCGGTGATATACCTGGTCTGGATGATCAATTTGTACAATTTCATGGACGGCATCGATGGCATCGCCGGTGTTGAAGCAGTGACAGCCTGCCTTGGCGCTTGTCTATTGTATTGGCTGAACAATACGCCGGATCAAATTTGGTCCCCGATTTTGCTGGCGGCTTGTGTTTCAGGGTTCCTCTGTTGGAACTTTCCACCGGCAAAGATCTTCATGGGGGATGCTGGTAGTGGTTTTTTGGGGTTGGTGATCGGTATGCTGACGCTTCAGGCTGCCTGGGTTTCGCTCAGCCTGTTTTGGGGCTGGTTGATACTGTTAGGCATTTTCATCGTGGATGCGACGTTTACGCTGCTACGTCGTTTGGTTCGGGGGGAAAAAGTTTACGAAGCACATCGGGCTCACGCTTATCAATTTGCTTCGCGTCGATATGGCAAGCATCTGCCCGTAACCTTGGCGGTAGGCCTTATCAATCTGTTTTGGCTACTGCCGATTGCGTTTTGTGTGGTTCATTACAAACTGAATGGTGTCGGGGGTATCGCCTTGGCTTATATCCCATTGATTTTATTGGTAATTAAGTACCGGGCGGGTCAGCCAGAATAGCGGAAATTACAGGTGACGGGCGGATATGGATAAAGTCAGAACGTATTTGCTTGGGCTTCGCTGGTGGCAAAAACGATTGATCCAGGTTGCCACCGACACGGTGTTGGTGTGGCTTGCTTTGTTGCTGGCATTCATGATCCGTCTTGGCATTGATGACATGTATAACCCCGTTCGGGTTCATTTGTGGCTTTTCATCTTTGCTCCACTTGTCTCCATCCCGCTTTTCATACGCTTGGGCATGTATCGCGCCGTCATGCGCTATTTCGGAAATGATGCGCTGATCACCATCGTCAAGGCGGTGAGTCTTTCATCTCTGATCCTGACTGTTGTCGTCTATTGGTACAGCAACCACCAAGCTCTTGTCCCACGCTCCATCATCTTCATTTATTGGTGGCTGAGCTTGCTGATCATCGGCGGGCTGCGTCTGTGTATGCGCCAATACTTCATGGGCGACTGGTTTGCTGCTGCTCAGCACGTACCGTTCACCAGTCGCGATGATGGTCTGACCAAAGTTGCCATCTATGGTGCGGGTGTGGCGGGTAATCAGTTGGTTGCTGCGTTGCGCATGGGCCGAATGATGCGTCCCGTTGCATTCATCGACGACGATCCAAGTATCGCTTATCGCTCTATCTCGGGCCTCCAGGTTTACAAGCCCAAGCATATCCAAAGGATGATCAATGTCACTGGTGCTCAGGAAATCCTTTTGGCCCTACCTTCATCTACTCGTGCGCGTCGCAGGGAGATTCTGAGCTTGTTGGAAGGTTTTCCGCTTCACGTTCGTAGCGTGCCGAATTTCATGGATTTGGCCAGTGGACGGGTGAAAGTGGATGATATCCAAGAAGTGGATATTGCAGACTTGCTCGGCCGCGACGCCGTACCAGCGCAGACCAATTTGCTCGAGCGCTGTATCAAGGGCAAGACGGTGATGGTGACGGGGGCAGGCGGGTCGATTGGTTCGGAATTATGCCGGCAAATTTTTTCCTTGGGACCAAGCACGCTTTTGCTGTTCGAACACAGTGAGTTCAATCTCTATAGCATTCTTTCTGAGCTGGAGCCGCCTGCCTGTCAGCAAGCTATGTCGGTCAAGCTGTTACCCATTCTAGGATCCATCCGTCATCAAGAGAAACTGCTTGATGTGATGAAAACCTGGAAAGTTGATACGGTTTATCATGCCGCTGCCTACAAACATGTGCCCATGATCGAGCACAATATTGCCGAGGGTATGTTAAATAATGTCATCGGTACGCTTAACACTGCTCAGGCAGCCTTGCAGTCGGGTGTTTCCAACTTTGTGTTGATTTCCTCGGACAAGGCCGTAAGGCCGACGAATGTCATGGGCAGTACTAAGCGTTTGGCCGAGTTAACCCTTCAAGCTTTGAGTAGAGAAGTTGCTCCGGTGCTATTTGGCGACGCGACCAATATTTCGCGGGTAAACAAAACCCGTTTCACAATGGTTCGTTTTGGCAATGTTCTGGGCTCATCCGGCTCGGTCATTCCTCTATTTCATCGCCAGATCAAAGCTGGCGGGCCTCTGACGGTCACTCATCCGAAAATCACCCGATACTTCATGACTATCCCTGAAGCTGCACAGCTGGTGATTCAGGCCGGTTCGATGGGGCAGGGCGGGGATGTGTTTATGCTGGATATGGGGGAGCCGGTGAAGATTGTCGAGCTGGCCGAGAAAATGATTCACCTGTCAGGCTTGAGCATTCGTTCAGAACGTAATCCCCAGGGTGATATCTCCATTGAGTTCACCGGTCTGCGGCCCGGTGAAAAACTGTATGAAGAACTGTTGATCGGAGATAATGTCGCTGCGACTGATCATCCCATGATCATGGCGGCCCGTGAGGACCATCTGCCTTGGGACGTTTTAAAGCTGAAACTTAATGACCTTCTCAGTGCCATTGAGGCTGACGATTATGGACGGGTGCGTCAGTTGTTGCGCGAGACGGTCAATGGCTATGCGCCTGATGGCGAAATTGTCGACTGGATGAGTCAGCAACGCCGTCTCGAACCCTGATTGTTACATACGCTGTAACGTACACATTTTTGACAGCGATACATCATCGCCTAAGTTTGAGAAGCAGCTTCGGAAAAGCTGCTTCTCTCCTTTAACGATGTCATGGAGCGTCATTTATGCGTACAGGCTATTTCTACTCTCTGATTTTTACCCTTCTGACCAGCGCCTCGATTGCGGCTATAGCCGCTCCCGCGGTCAAATCCGAGCCTATCGCTACGCCGCAGGTATTGGAGCAGCCAGCCAAAACGCAGAGTACCAAGGTCGATTTGAACGGGGCGGATGCTGCAACTCTGCAGCGCGAGCTGTCAGGGATAGGCAAGGGCAAGGCTGAAGCAATTGTTGCGTATCGGGAGAGTAATGGGCCGTTCTCTTCGGTAGAAGAATTATTGGAGGTCAAGGGAATCGGCAAGGCGATTCTCGACAGGAACCGTGACAAGCTGGAAGTGAATTGAGTTTGTGATTGAAGGAGGCCGGTCGAATTGACTGGCCTTTTTGCTTTCTGGTGGATGCAAATCCTGGACGAATTCTGCAAGCGCCTCCCTTTGGCACAAATAATGATTACCTACAGCCAATCGATTGTTCAACAATCTGAGGTTTCCATTTCATGATCAACACACTCTCCCTCGCTGACCACATTACCTTGGAGCTGCGCGCCGACATCATCAACGGTCGCCTGCTGCCAGGCATGGCATTGGTGGAGAACAACCTGGTCTCGGCCTACAACGCCTCGCGCAACACCATCCGCGAAGCGTTACACCGCCTGGGCCAGGAAGGGTTGACCCGTTACGTGCGCAACAAAGGAGTGATGGTCCGCAGGTTAGGTGTCGATGACGTGCGAGATCTGTTCAAGGTCCGTCGCACCCTGGAACTGCAAGCCATCCTGGGCAGCCAACCATTGCGTGAGTATCAATCCGACCGGATGCTCGAAGCCCTCGAGGCTGCGGATTTGGCTCGCGAGCGTGAGGACTGGCGTTCGGTCGGTACCCATGGGCTGGCCTTTCATCAGCACATCGTTGGATTGATGCGCAGTCCGCTGCTGGATGAGTTTTTCACCAATGTGGTCGCGCAACTGCGTCTGGTATTTAGCTCCGCGCCTGATGAGGCGCGTTTCCAGGCACCGTGGCTGGCCCGTGATCGACGTATCCATGATTGGCTGGCCGAAGGCGACAAGCTTGCGGCTCACGAAGCCATGAGCCTTTACCTCGACGATTCCGAGCGACTGCTTTTGCAGTTGCTGACGCCCACCCCTCACCACTGATCAAGGATCCGCGCCATGTACAAAGACTACCCAGCCGCCTACCAGGTCAGCAAAGGCTCAGCCCTGCAGGTGGACAAACCCTTCTACGACCGCATCCGCACCCAGCAGGACAAGCGCACGCTGATTGAGCAGTTCGAAGTGCCGATCCGTACCGGCCGCGCCTGGCACGTACCCGCCGGGCATGTATTCCGCGTCACCACACCGGTGGGCCCGCAGGTGGGAGACTTCAACGTCTGGAACGCTCATGATCCGCGGGAACGCCTGTGGGCGGCGCGTACGCGCCAACTTCAGGGTGCCCATGTCAGCACCCATGATCGGTTGTGGTCGAACCTGCCATTCCTGCGGCCATTAGTGACCATCACCGATGACAGTCTGGCCGGCTACGGCATCGATGAGCATGGCGGACGATTGCACGATCTGCTGGGCACGCGCTGTGATCCGTATGTGAACCGGATGCTCACCGAGGAGGACTTTCACCATCATTGCCACTCGAACCTGACCCGCGCGGTGCTGCCCCACGGCCTGACGGAGTTCGATGTGCATGACGTACTGAATATTTTCCAGTGCACGGGCCTCAATCATGACGACATGTACTTCATGAAGGCCTGTCCGGCGCAGAAGGGTGATTACCTGGAATTCTTTGCCGAGATTGATCTGTTGTGTGCCCTGTCCACCTGCCCGGGTGGTGACCTGTCGTTGGCGATGTGGGGGCCGGATGCACAGGATCCACTCAGCGTCTGTCGTCCGCTGGGAGTGGAGATCTATCGGCTGGAGGAATCATTGCTGCAAGGCTGGAGCCAGCCTGAGCGGGCGGCGTACAAGGGGTTGCATGGCTTGCATATCGCCAAGGCGGATTGGGAAAAGTGAAGCCGAAGGCGCGGGCTTTTTGTGGCGAGGGAGCTTGCTCCCGCTGGGCTGCGTAGCAGCCCCAACGGCTAAAACCCGATTAGCCTGACACTCCGCGCCAGCAGGTTTAGGGCCGCTTCGCGCCCCAGCGGGAGCAAGCTCCCTCGCCACAAAAGCACTATGTAGCCGGGACAGGTAATAGCTCAACGATCCTTGGCCTCCTTCGCATCCATTTCCGCGTTGCGCTCGGCAACACGCTTGCGCTGTTCATCTGTCAGTTCGACCTTGGTGGCGGTGTCGCGCAACATCATCAGACCACCAATGATCGAGCCGATTGCAACAATCAGAATCAACCAGGCATACCAGGGCATAGGGCTCTCCTTGAGGGGGCGATGGACGGACGAACATTTCGCCGATCCATCGCACCTACCACTTATGAGCGAAGGTTGTTCGCAGTGGTTCAATACTACGCCCGTTCGGCCGGCTTCACCTCAAAGCCCGGTCAGCATCGCGTCGGCGGGAGCGTCTGCACGCAGTTGTGCGGTGAGGATGAAGTAGACGAAACCCACCACCATGAAGCCGAGGAAGATCAGCCCGATCAAGGCGTTGAACCAGGCCATCGCCACCAGGCAAACCACGGCCAATACCAGGGCGACGCCGGGTACAAGCGGATAACCCGGTGCGCGGAAAGTGCGTTCCAGGTTGGGTTCGGTTTTACGTAACTTGAACAGGCTGAGCATGCTCATGATGTACATGACGATGGCGCCGAACACGGCCATGGTGATCATCGCCGCGGTCAGGGTCATGCCGCCGAGGTTGATCAGGCCGTCGCTGTAGATCGCTGCGATGCCGATCAGCCCACCGGCGATGATGGCCCGGTGTGGGGTCTGGAAACGGGACAATTTGGCGAGGGAGGCGGGCAGGTAGCCGGCGCGGGCCAGGGCGAAGAATTGCCGCGAATAGCCAAGAATAATGCCGTGGAAACTCGCCACCAGGCCGAACAGGCCGATCCACACCAGCATGTGCAACCAGCCGGAGCTTTCGCCGACCACGGTTTTCATGGCTTGGGGCAGCGGATCGTTGATGTTCGACAGGGTGCGCCAGTCGCCAACGCCGCCAGCGAAGAACATCACGCCCATGGCCAGGACCACCAGGGTCAGGATGCCGCTGATGTAGGCCTTGGGAATCGTGCGTTTCGGGTCCTTGGCTTCTTCGGCGGCCATGGCCGCGCCTTCGATGGCCAGGAAGAACCAGATCGCGAAGGGGATCGCGGCGAACATTCCGGCGATGGCTGGCGCGCCGAACGTATCGGAACCGGCCCAGCCGTTCAGAGCGAAGCTGCTGAAGCTGAACGCCGGGGCCACGACGCCCATGAACACCAGCAGCTCGGCCACCGCCAGTACGCAGACAATCAACTCGAACGTCGCGGCCAATTTGACCCCGAGGATGTTCAGGCCCATGAACACGATATAGGCTCCGACCGCCGCGTGTTTCGGGTCCAGGGCCGGGAACTGCACGTTCAGGTAGGCGCCGATGGCCAGGGCAATGGCCGGCGGCGCGAAGACGAATTCGATCAGCGTCGCCAGCCCGGCGATCAACCCGCCTTTTTCACCAAAGGCCCGTCGGCTGTAGGCAAACGGTCCGCCGGCATGGGGAATGGCGGTGGTCAGTTCGGTGAAGCTGAAGATGAAGCAGGTGTACATGGCCGCCACCATGAAGGACGTCACCAGGAACCCCAGTGTCCCGGCCACGCCCCAGCCGTAGCTCCAGCCGAAATATTCGCCGGAAATCACCAGGCCGACGGCAATGCCCCATAAATGCAGGGTGCCCAGGGTGGGTTTGAGTTGTGTGTTCATCGGTGGCTCCCCTCGATCCATAGCAAAAGCGCTGGAAGAGGGCAGTGCAGTGGGCGTGCCAGTGTGGCGAGGGCGGTCGTAATGGGTGAAATCGTGTCGTATCGGGGATGTTCCTTGCTTGATGTGCCCCTGTTGTGCGCCAGTTGAGGGCGTTGGCGCTGATGATGCCGCCTTCGCGAGCAAGCCCGCTCTCACACTGGATTTGTGGTGTGGATGAAATCGACTGCTCACCGCAAGTCCAGTGTGGGAGCGGGCTTGCTCGCGAAGAGGCCCTTCCGATCGCCGCCATAACAACGCCATAAGTTCATTTTTTACAGATTCTTTATCCCCCACCCCCTCTCTCGATCTCGTTCCTTTACAGCCTCCCTGCCGACAATCACTCCACACACGGCACGACGCCGTACCACGGAGAAATCCCATGAATGTTCTGGACGGGGTGTCGCTGCTGCTGGCAGTGGCGCTGTTCATTTATCTGCTGGTTGCGCTGTTGCGCGCAGATCGGAACTAGGAGCGGCTATGCACGGTTATGACTACGGGCTGATCCTCGCCTTTTTCGCCCTGGTGCTGATTCCGGCACCGTTCCTGGGGCGTTTTTACTATCGGGTGATGGAAGGCCAGCGCACTTGGCTTTCACCGATCCTCGGCCCGGTGGAGCGCGGTTGCTATCGCCTGGCGGGAGTCGATCCCACTGCTGAGCAGAGCTGGCAGAAATACACCCTGGCCTTGCTCGCGTTCAACCTGGCGGGTTTTGTATTGCTGTTTGCGATTCTCCTGCTGCAAGGATATCTGCCCCTCAATACCGAGCAACTGCCCGGCATGGAATGGACCCAGGCCTTCAACACGGCCGTGAGTTTCATGACCAACACCAACTGGCAGTCCTACAGCGGTGAAGCGTCCCTGAGCTACCTGAGCCAGATGGTCGGCCTGACCGTGCAGAACTTTGTCAGCGCCGCCACCGGCCTGGCGGTGCTGGTGGCGCTTTGTCGCGGAATCGGGCGTAAGTCCGCCGCGACGCTGGGTAACTTCTGGGTCGACATGACCCGCGCCACCCTCTACGGGCTGCTGCCGCTGTGCCTGCTGCTGGCGTTGTTCCTGGTCTGGCAGGGCGTGCCGCAGACCTTTGCGCACTACGTGCACAGCGTCACGATGCAGGGCGCCGACCAAGTCATTCCGCTGGGGCCGGCAGCCAGCCAGATCGCGATCAAGCAACTAGGTACCAACGGCGGCGGTTTTTTCGGCGTCAACTCGGCGCACCCGTTCGAGAACCCGACGGCCTGGAGCAATCTGTTTGAAGTCGTCTCGATTATCCTGATCCCCGTCGCGCTGGTGTTCACCTTCGGCCATTACGTCAAGGACCAGCGCCAGAGCCGGGCGATCATCGCTTGCATGCTCGTGCTGTTCTTGATCGGCGGCGCCACGTCGCTGTGGGCCGAATACCAGCCCAACCCGGCCCTGAATGACGCGGCCGTCGAGCAAACCGCACCGCTGGAAGGCAAGGAAACACGCTTCGGCACCACCGCCACGGTGCTGTGGTCGGTGACCACCACGGCGGCATCCAACGGCTCGGTCAACGCCATGCACGACAGCCTCAACCCGCTCAGTGGCATGGTGTCACTGGTGAATATGATGGTCGGCGAAGTGATCTTTGGCGGTGTCGGCGCCGGGCTCTACGGCATGTTGCTGAACGTGCTGATCGCGGTGTTCCTGGCCGGCTTGATGATCGGTCGCACCCCTGAATATCTGGGCAAGAAGCTCGGCGCCCGGGAGGTGCAACTGCTGGTGGCAACCCTGCTGGTGATGCCCGTGAGTGTGCTGGTGTTGGGGGCTGTCGCCGCGAGCCTGCCCGGGCCGGCCGCTGCCGTGAGTAACCCGGGCGCCCATGGCTTCAGCCAGTTGTTGTACGCCTACACCTCGGCGGGGGCGAATAACGGTTCGGCATTCGGTGGTTTCGGCGCCAACACACCCTTCCACAACCTGGTGCTGGGCCTGGGCATGTTGATTGGTCGGTTCGGTTACATCCTGCCGGTGCTGGCGTTGGCCGGCAGCCTGGCCTTGAAGAAGACCGCGCCGATTGGTCAGAACAGCTTTCCAACCCACGGCCCGCTGTTCGTGACCCTGTTGACCGTGACCATTGTGCTGGTGGGCGGCTTGACCTTCCTGCCGACCCTGGCACTGGGGCCGATTGCCGAACACCTGAGCATGGGCTTCTGAGGACCTGATAATGAATATGCCGATGAGCAAAACCGTCGCCGCCAAGGCACCGGAACAACCGAAGACCCACCTGTCGGCCCTCTGGCGGCCGGCGTTGGTACAAGCCTTCGTCAAGCTCGATCCACGCCAGTTGCACCGCGCGCCGGTGATGCTGGTGGTGGAGCTGACCGCGATCCTCACCACCGTGCTGTGCTTCATCCCCGACAGTGCCGTGCCGACGTTCGTCGCTGCGCAAATTGCCCTGTGGCTATGGTTCACCGTGCTGTTTGCCAACTTCGCCGAAGCGTTGGCCGAAGGCCGCGGCAAAGCCCGGGCCGACAGTCTCAAGGCTGGCAGCGAAGGCCTCCAGGCACGTCGCCAGACCGCCAGTGGGTTTGAAATGATTCCCGCCACCCGTCTGCGCAAGGGCGATGTGGTGCGCGTCGAGGCCGGCGACATGATCCCCGGCGACGGCGAAGTGATCGAAGGCATCGCCGCGGTCAACGAGGCGGCGATCACTGGCGAATCGGCGCCGGTCATCCGCGAGTCTGGCGGTGATCGCTCGGCCGTCACCGGTAATACACGGCTAGTCTCCGACTGGCTGCTGGTGCGCATCACCAGCAATCCCGGCGAGTCCACCCTGGACCGCATGATCGCCTTGGTCGAAGGCGCCAAGCGCCAGAAAACCCCGAACGAGGTGGCGCTGGATATCCTGCTGATCGGCCTGACGCTGATCTTCCTGTTGGTGGTGGTGACGCTGCAACCGTTCGCCCATTTCGCCAACGCCAGCCTGCCGCTGGTGTTTCTGGTGGCGCTGCTGGTCACCTTGATTCCCACTACCATCGGCGGGCTGCTGTCGGCCATCGGCATCGCCGGGATGGACCGGTTGGTGCGCCTGAACGTGATCGCCAAATCCGGCCGTGCGGTCGAGGCGGCGGGGGATGTGCATGTGCTGATGCTGGACAAGACCGGCACCATCACCTTTGGCAACCGTCGTTGTACGGCGGTCTATGCCGCCCCCGGTGTGAGTGCCAAGGAACTGGCCGAAGGCGCGTTGTTCGCCTCGCTGGCTGACGACACGGCCGAGGGCAGGTCCATCGTCGAATACCTGCGTGGTTTGCATCCACAGCCTGAGCCCGGCGTCGAAGCATTGGTGGCCGTGCCGTTCAGTGCCGAAACCCGTTTGTCCGGGGTCGACTATCAGGGCCGCATCTACCGCAAGGGCGCCGTGGATTCGCTGCTGAGCTTTATCGGTCTGGCGAAAACCGAGTTGCCGTCAGCGCTGGCCCGGGAAGTCGACAAGATTGCCCAGAGCGGTGGCACGCCATTGCTGGTGTGTGCCGATGGCAGGCTGCTGGGTGCCATTCATCTGAAGGACGTGGTCAAGCCCGGCATCCGCGAGCGTTTCGCCGAGCTGCGCAAGCTGGGGATTCGCACGGTGATGGTCACCGGTGACAACCCGTTGACCGCCGCCGCGATTGCCGCCGAGGCGGGTGTCGACGACGTACTGGCAGAAGCCACGCCGGAGAAAAAACTGGCGCGCATCCGTCATGAGCAGAATGACGGTCGGCTGGTGGCGATGTGCGGCGACGGTGCCAACGACGCCCCGGCCCTGGCCCAGGCCGATGTCGGCATGGCGATGAACGACGGCACCCAGGCCGCGCGGGAAGCGGCCAACATGGTCGATCTCGACAGCGACCCGACCAAACTGCTGGATGTGGTGCAGATCGGCAAGGAGCTACTGGTGACCCGTGGGGCGCTGACCACCTTTTCCATCGCCAATGACATCGCCAAGTACTTCGCGATCCTGCCGGCGCTGTTCGCCTCGATTTATCCACAGCTCGGCGTGTTGAACGTGATGCACCTGAGCAGCCCGCAGAGCGCGATCGTGTCGGCCATTGTCTTCAATGCCTTGATCATCGTCGTGCTGATCCCCCTGGCCCTGCGCGGCGTGCGAGTGCAAGCGGCAAGCGCGGCGGCGTTGTTGCGGCGCAATCTGTTGATCTATGGCCTGGGCGGGATCGTGGTGCCGTTCGTGGGGATCAAGGCGATCGATATGTTGCTGACGGCATTGGGTTTGGTTTGAGCCTGTTAATGCCATCGATGTGTTTTCAACTGAGGAATTCTGGATGTCCACATTAATTCGCCCGGCCTTGAGCCTGCTATTGCTGATGACCCTGATCACCGGTGTCGCGTATCCATTGGTGGTCACCGGCGTGGCGCAAGTCGCCTTTCCCGTCCAGGCCAACGGCAGCCTGATCGTCGATGCCGCCGGCAAGATTCGTGGCTCGACGCTGATCGCCCAGGATTTCACCGGCGATGCCTGGTTTCATCCACGGCCATCGGCCGGTGTCTTTGCCACGGTCGCCAGCGGCGCCAGCAATCTTTCCCCGAGCAATCCGGCCCTGGCCACACGGGTGATCGATGACGCCCGCAAACTCCAGGTGCCCGCTCAGGGCCCGGTGCCGCTGGCATTGCTGACCACCTCCGCCAGCGGGCTGGATCCGCACTTGCCTCCAGCGGCGATTGCCTATCAACTGGCGCGTGTCGCCGCCGCACGCAACCTGCCGTCCTCGACCTTGCAGCAATTGCTCGACGACAACATCGAGCAACCCTTGGTGGGGCCACCGGTAGTGAATGTGCTGGCGCTGAACCTGGCCCTGGAAAAGCTGTAAGAACCTGTGGGAGTGGCGCCTGTGAGAGCAAAGCCTGTGGGAGCAAAGCTTGCTCGCGATGAACGATAACGCGTTCATCAGTTGAACCGTATCGCCTTGGTCGCGAGCAAGCTTTGCTCCCACCGGTCCGGCTCCCCACAGGGTGTTTGATCAATATTTGAAAGAGATTTCCACGCCATGAGCGATTCCGGCCGCGCCGACGCACTGTTAGCCAATCTGCCTCGCAACGACCGTGGCCGGCTCAAGGTCTTTCTGGGCGCGGCCCCAGGCGTGGGCAAGACCTACGCCATGTTGCAAGCGGCCCACAGCCAATTGCGTCAAGGCGTGAAGGTCATCGCCGGGGTGGTGGAGACGCACGGCCGAAGTGAAACCGAAGCGCTGCTCGGCGGCCTGGCGCAGCAGCCTTTGGTGCGCTCGGAATATCGCGGCGTGATGCTCGAGGAAATGGACCTCGACGGTTTGCTCGCCGCCCGCCCGACGTTGGTCCTGGTGGACGAACTGGCCCACAGCAACGCGCCCGGCAGTCGCCATGCCAAACGCTGGCAGGACATTCAGGAACTGCTCGCGGCGGGCATCGATGTCTATACCACGGTCAATGTCCAGCATCTGGAAAGCCTCAACGACCAAGTGCGTGGCATCACCGGCGTGCAGGTGCGCGAGACGCTGCCGGATTGGGTCCTGCAGGAAGCCGATGAACTGCTGCTGATCGACCTGCCACCACGCGAGCTGCTGGAGCGCCTGCGTGATGGCAAGGTCTACGTGCCGGAGCAGGCCCGGGCGGCAATCGATGCGTTCTTCACCCAGACCAACCTGACCGCGTTGCGTGAGCTGGCCATGCAGACCGCCGCCGCCCAGGTCGACAACGACCTGGCCCTGGGCTACCGACAACTGGGGCAGGCCGCGCCGGCGGTGCGCGGACGCTTGCTGGTGGGGGTGGACGGTGACGTCCAGGCTGAACGGCTGGTGCGTCATGCCAGTCGCGTTGCCCAGCGTCGACATCTGCCGTGGAGCCTGGTGCATGTGGACAACGGTAGCGCTCGCGACGAGGCCTCGCGCCAGCGCTTGCAGAATGCCCAGCAACTGGCCGAACGCCTCGGTGGCGAAGTGGTGCTGCTGCGGGCCGGTGAGGTGGCCAGGACGCTGATCCAGCATGCCAGCGAACGGCGCGCCACGCTGGTGCTGGTAGGCCAGTCTCGGCCACGCCTGCGCCGACGGCTGTTTGGCGGCGGCCTCGCGTCGCGTCTGCTGCGCGATGCCCGGGGCCTGGAAATCAACGTGTTGGACAGCGATGAGCAACCGCGTCCCGCCCGCGTGCACTCAACAGCTGTCCAGACCGGGTTCGATTATGTGCTGGCGTTGCTGGCGACTGTGGCGGCCAGCGCATTGGCCTGGGGGATCTCGGGGCTGCTGGCATTGCCCAATATCTCCCTGGTGTTCCTGATGGCGGTGTTGCTGGTGGCGGTACGCAGCAGCCTCGGCCCGGCGCTGGCCTGCGCAGCGCTGTCGTTCCTGGCTTATGACTTCCTGTTCATTCCGCCGAATTTTTCTTTCACCATCCAGCGCGAAGAGGACGTGCTGACGCTGGTGTTTTTCCTGCTCATGGCAGCCCTGACCGGCAACCTTGCCGCGCGCCAGCGTCGCCAGTTGCAGGCCCTGCGCGATACCCAGCAGGAAACCGGCGAACTGCTCGACCTGTCGCGCAAACTCACCGCCGCCACCGACCGCCAGGCGGTGATCAGCGCCGCCGCGCAGCACCTCAACGGTTGGCACGACCTGCAACTGTGCCTGCTCAACCGCGACAGCCAGGGCGGCTGGAAAGTCGAGAGCGGTGAGCCATTGACGTTCACCGAGGCCGAGCGCGCGGCGGCGGACTGGTCCTGGCAGCACGATCAACCGGCCGGTGCCGGCACCGGAACGCTGCCGTCCGGGCGTTGGTGGTGGTGGCCGTTGTCGGCGGAGGGCGGGCCGCTGGCCTTGTTGGGCGTTTGCCCGAAAGAAGGCAAGCCGCTGAGTGGCCAGCGTCGGCGTTTATTGACGGCCCTCAGCCAACCATTGGCCCAGGCGTTGGCTCGGGCGCAGTTGGCTCAGGATCTGGAAGCCGCGCGTCTGCACGGTGAAACCGAGCAACTGCGCAGTGCTTTGCTGGCTTCAGTGTCCCACGATCTGCGCACGCCGCTGACGGCCATGCGCGGCAGCATCGACAGTCTGCTGGCATTGGGGGAGGCCATCCCGCTGGCCGATCGTCGCGAACTGCTCGAAGGCACCCGCGATGAAGCCGAGCGGTTGGATCGTTACATCCAGAATCTCCTGGACATGACCCGCCTGGGCCACGGCGCCCTGAAGCTGGCGCGGGACTGGGTGGCTCCGGCCGACATCGTCGGCAGCGCGCTGAACCGCCTTCGGGCGGTGCTGGCGCCGCTGGCGCTCAGTGTCGAGGTGCCCGCTGAATTGCCCCTGCTGTATGTCCATGCAGCGTTGATCGAACAGGCCCTGGTGAACGTGCTGGAGAACGCCGCGCGATTCTCGCCGACCCAGGGGCGGTTGCTTTTGAGCGCCGGGGCGTCCGACAGCGAAGTGTTTTTTGCCGTGGCCGACGAGGGGCCAGGGATCCCTGAACAAGAACGGGAGAAAATCTTCGACATGTTCTATACCGCCGCGCGCGGTGATCGAGGCGGGCAGGGCACGGGTCTGGGCTTGGCGATCTGCCAGGGCATGGTCGGTGCCCATGGCGGGCGCATCAGTGTGGCCGATGGCCTCGACGGGCGCGGCACCTGCATCACGTTGCACCTGCCCCTGCAGGCACAACCGGGCATGGACGATGAAGCTTGAGCCGGGTTGCGATACTCTTTTGTGACCGGCAGCTTGTGACCTGCTTACCTTTCCACCTGACTGCAACGAACGAGCCTCATGAGCCAGACCGCGACCCTTTTGGTCATCGATGACGAACCGCAGATTCGCAAATTCCTGCGCATCAGCCTGAGCTCCCAAGGCTACAAGGTGCTGGAAGCCGGTACCGGCGCTGAAGGGCTTGCCCAAGCGGCGTTGAACAAGCCTGATCTGCTGGTACTCGACCTGGGCCTGCCGGATATGGATGGCCAACAGGTGTTGCGCGAGTTTCGCCAATGGTCGACGGTGCCGGTACTGGTACTCTCGGTGCGGGCCAGCGAAGCACAGAAGGTCGAGGCACTGGACAACGGCGCCAACGATTACGTGACCAAGCCGTTCGGCATCCAGGAATTCCTTGCCCGCATCCGTGCCTTGTTGCGCCAGGCTCCGGCGGGCGAGCCACAGGAAGCTGCGCTGAAGTTCGGCCCGCTGACGGTGGACCTGGCGTATCGGCGGGTGCTGCTGGACGGCACCGAAGTGGCCCTGACCCGCAAGGAGTACGCCGTGCTGGCGCAACTGGCGCGGCATCCGGGGCGGGTCATCACCCAGCAGCAACTGCTCAAGGACATCTGGGGCCCGACCCACACCGAAGACAGTCACTACCTGCGGATCGTGGTCGGTCACCTGCGCCAGAAACTGGCCGACGACCCGACCCGGCCGCGGTTCATTGCGACCGAGGCGGGGGTGGGGTATCGGTTGTTGGGGGAGGGTGGTGTTTAATCACAAGGTTTAAGCCAAGCGCTTTTGTGGCGAGGGGATTTATCCCCGTTGGGCTGCGAAGCGGCCCCAAAAAGCTTCAGACATGATTTGGACCTGACACACCGCGGGTTCAGGTTTTAGGGCTGCTTCGCAGCCCAACGGGGATAAATCCCCTCGCCACAGATTCAGTTCTGGTCACTCTCATACCGATCCAGGGTGTCGCTGGCAATCTCCCGTCCCAATGCGATCAACTCCGGCGCCTTGTAGAACTCGAAGAACCGGCACACCCGCTTCGGCACGTTGATCAGCACATCCGGCGGATAACCGGCGATCTTGTACTGGGCCAGCGAGGTCTGCATCACTTCGAAGCTCTGGTTGATCAAGTCCAGCAACGAGGCCGGGCCGACGTTGTCGATGATGAACGAGCCGGTGGCGGATTTCGGTGCGCCTTCGTTTTCTGGCGCGGCAGCCGGTTGTTGGCCTTCGGGCTCGGCCGAGTCGATCCATGGGTTGATGTCGGCGGCTTCGGCCTTCAAGGCTTCCTGTTCCAGGAGCAACAATTGTTCGGCCTGCTTGCGGCGAAACGGCAGGCGCGAACCCAGGGAGCTGACCAAGGTGTCGAAGCGGCGCCTGAAAGCGGCGGGGCGTGGGATCACCGGTAATCGATACTGTTTCTGGTTGGTGGCGTTGAGGTTGACCGCGATGATCAGGTCGCAGTGGCTCGACACCACCGGCACGATCGGCAACGGGTTGAGCAGGCCGCCATCCACCAGCATGCGGTTGCCTTGCATCACGGGCGTGAACAGGCTGGGAATCGCCGCCGAAGCGCGCATTGCCTGATGCAGGCAACCTTCCTGGAACCAGATTTCCTGTTGGTTGGTCAGGTCGGTGGCCACGGCGGTATAGGGGATGCGCAAATCTTCGATGTTGAGTTCGCCAACGATCTTGCGGATCTGCCCGAAGACCTTCTCGCCACGAATCGCGCCGAGGCGGAAGCTGACGTCCACCAGGCGCAGGACGTCCAGGTAATCGAGGCTTTCGATCCAGTTGCGATAATCCTTGAGCTTGCCCGCGGCATAGATCCCGCCCACGACAGCACCCATGGAACACCCGGCGACGCAGGCGATGTCGTAGCCACGTCGTTCGATTTCTTCGATCACCCCGATATGGGCATAGCCCCGGGCACCACCGGAGCCCAATACCAATGCGACACGTTTTGTCATGACCCGGCCTCTTGTCGAACAGGTTTCAACAATGCACTTATCGACAGCTTGGCTCAATCGTTGTGGCGCAAGCGTCGTTTTTTGACACGCCGGCGTGGCATTTGCGTATTCTCATCCACACTGAATTTACACGGTCGGGCCTTGGCACTTTTTCCAGGCGCGACCGTCTTACCAGCACGACTGTTTTCCTGACTTGAGGTGTAATCGATGAAAGCCCGGATCTGCCTGCCCCTGGTGGCATCCCTGATGGTTCTGGCCCTGGCCGGTTGCGCAGGCAAAACCGCTTACCGTGACAGCTGTGGCAGCCAACTCGACAGCGCCTGGCGTGAACTGGACCTGGCCAAGGCCGAAGGTTTCGCCGGCACCGTCAGCTACTCCAAGGCCCTGTCCCTGCTGACGGGCGCCAAGACCCAGCAGCAATTCGAAGCATTCGAAGGCTGTACCAAAAAAGCCGAGAAAGCACGTTTCTACATCCGCGAATCCCGCGCGGGACGATAAGAACAGCGACAAGCTTTAAGCTGCGAGCTACAAGGAAGGAGCGGGCGACGCGATCCTCCCTTGCAGCTTGAGGCTTATCGCTTGAAGCTGCGTACGGAGTACGTCCATGATCGATCGGCTGGTGGCCCGGATACTGGGCCTGGAAGTCCGCCTGTTGGCCTGTCAGGCCCGCTTGAATGCCCATACCGACAGCGAAGCGCTGCATGACCTGCGGACCACGGTACGTCGTTTACGCAGCCTGCTTCGCCCGTTGCGCGGGTTGCCCGGCGTCCAACAACTGGAAACGGCTGCTTCGGCGGTGGGCACCCTGACCACGCCCTTGCGCGACCGGGAAGTCCTGGCCGCTTACCTTGAGCAGCATGGCCAGGCCGAGGCGGCGCGGCGACGCCAGGTGCAAATGGCCGATGCCTATCCCGCCGTGGCCGCGAGTGTTGAGTTGGCGCAGTTGCTGATGATCCTCGATGCCTTCCCGCGCTTCATTCGCGCCGCCCAGCGTGAGGGCCTGCTGAAGGGCTTGCGCAAACGCATTGAAAAGCGCCTGGACAAACAATGGAAGAAACTCGGCGAAGCCCTGCGCGATCCAGCCCATGACCGTCACCGGTTGCGCCTGCTGATCAAGCGCGTTCGCTACGCCCTCGAAGCCTACCCTGAACTCGACCGCCTGCCTGAAGCTGCCATGCCACGGCTCAAGTCCGCCCAGGCTGCGCTGGGCGACTGGCACGATTGCTGGCAATGGCTGGCCCGGGCCAGGGAGGAAACCGATCTGCAATCTTGTGTGCCTACCTGGCACGCCACGATGGAAAAGGCCGAGGCCAAGTCCGACAAGGTGCTCGACAAGCTGATTGCGAGTTGCTTCGAAAAATCCTGAACCTTGCACTTACCCCCTGTGGGGAGCGAGCCTGCTCGCGATGACGGTGGGTCAACTTGCCTATCTATCGACTGATACACCGCTATCGCGAGCAGGCTCGCTCCCACAGGGGAGCAATTCAAGATCCTCGGCTTTTCTGTCAGCCTCTTTGGCCGGAATGAGCCCTGTGCCGCCAGCCCAGGCTGGTTAAGATCCCTTCATCCTTTTCCCTGTTTTCGAGGTCGTCATGCGCTTTTCCGATTTGATCGATGCCGTGCGCCGGCAGCCCGGTGCGGTGAGCATCGCGCCTGAATGGGGCCAGGGGCGGGCCAGTTTTGGTGGGCTGGTGGCGGCGCTGCAATATGAGGCGATGCGTGCCAAGGTGCCGGCGGATCGCCCGGTGCGCTCGCTGGCGATTACCTTTGTCGGCCCGGTCGAACCCGATGTGCCTGTCAGCTTCGAAGTCGACGTGTTGCGTGAAGGCAAGGCCGTCAGCCAGGTGCTCGGACGCGCAGTGCAGAACGGCCAAGTGGTGACCGTGGTGCAAGGCAGTTTCGGCGCATCGCGCTCATCGGTGGTGGCGGTGCAGGCCGACCCCGCGCCGGAATTCAAAAGTGTGGAGCAATGCCAGGAACTGCCCTACGTCAAGGGCGCTACGCCGGAGTTCATGCGGCATCTGGCGATGCGCTGGAGCGTTGGAGGCTTGCCGTTCAGCGGCAATAAGTCCCGGAGCATGGGCGGCTGGGTGCGTTTGCGCGGCGATGTGCAGGAGGAGCCACTGAACGAAAGCCATATCCTGGCCTTGGTGGATGCCTGGCCGCCGGCCTTGTTGCCTCACCTTTCGCAAATGGCCCCGGGCAGTACGCTCACCTGGACCATCGAGTTCGTCCAGCCGCTGCTGGAACTCACGACACTGGACTGGTGCAAGTACCTGGCTGAGATCGAGCATGCCCAGGACGGTTACGGCCATGTCGCCGCGAAGTTCTGGAGCGCCGATGGTCGCTTGATCGCCATGAGCCGGCAGACGGTGACCATCTTCGGGTAAGGCCGCTGCGGGCATGGCTTGCTTCGGCTAAGGCTTGTGGTTGTGACGGTGGCGATCCCGCCAGGCGCGCCACCAGCCACCGCTGAGGAAGAACCGCGGGAAAGTCAGGAACTGTTCCACCAACAGGCGCGAGACGGCATCCTTGCGATCGCTGAACGGTTCGCTGGCTTGGGCCTCCAGGCTGTGGCCGTGACGCTGCAAGCCGAGTGCCGCGAGCAGGCCGATGATGCCGATGGCGACATCGCCCAGGCTCAAGCTGAACACCCCCGACACAATCAGCAGAAACGCGACGATGAACAGCGGCACGGCAATCAGGTGCAGCACCAGGTTGGTGGGGTGGCGATGACTGTCAGGGTAGGCGCGCCATTGCCAGGCCGGAAGATTGGGATGACGTTTGCCCATGATGCTATTCCTTGAACGAAACCGAATGACCCAAGGATAGGTCCGGGCGGGCGGCGCGGCGAATGGCGGTTGGCTATCGAAGCGATAGATGGCCATACAGTTTTGCTGTTGTGGCGAGGGGACTTGTTTGTGGGAGCACGGCTGTGGGAGCAAGGCTTGCCCGCGATGGACGCGATACGGTCTTTGGTGAACCGAGCTGCCTCCATCGCGGGCAAGCCTTGCTCCCACAGAGGGAATTCCCTCAGCAGGGAGTCGGGCAAGCCAGCGTTCTACAGTTTCAACTGCCCGATCGCCTTGCTCAACTCGCCCGCCAACGTTGCCAATTCATCGCTGGTGGTGGCTGAATCCACGGTCTGGCGTACGGTGTTCTCGGTCACGTCGCGAATGCTCACCACCGCCCGGTTCATTTCCTCGGCGACGTGGCTTTGCTGCTCGGCCGCGACAGCGATCTGAGTGTTGCTCTCACGCATTTGCGCCACCGCTGCGGTGATCTGTGCCAGGGCGTCGCCGGCCTCGCGGGCCTGTTGCACGCAATCGTCGGCCTTGAGCGAACTCTCCTGCATGAAGTCCACCGCGTCCCGGGTCCCGGCTTGCAGGGCCGAAACCATGGTGGTGATTTCATCCGTGGAGGTCTGTACCCGCTTGGCCAGGTTGCGCACCTCGTCGGCCACCACGGCAAATCCCCGGCCCATTTCCCCGGCCCGCGCCGCTTCGATCGCCGCGTTCAGGGCCAGCAGATTGGTTTGTTCGGCAATGCTGTGGATCACGCTGACCACGCCGTTGATCTTCTGGCTGTCTTCGGCCAGGCGCTGGATCATTTCGGCGGTCTGCTGCACACCCGAAGACAGCCCGGTGATCGACTGTTGCACCCGGCCAACCACTTCGTGACCGTTGCCGGCCAGGGTGTCGGCGGTTTTCGACAGGTCGCGGGTGGCGCCGGCATGCTGGGCGATGTGATAAACCGTGGCGGACATTTCGTTGATCGCCGTGGCTGCCTGATCGGTTTCGCTTTGCTGGCCCAGCATGCCGTGGCGCACATCGTTCATGCTCGATGCCAGGCGCGCCGCACCACTGTCCAACTGCCGGGCGGTGCTGGCAACAGTGTCTACCACCCGTTGATAACCGGCCTGCATGGCGTTGAACGCGGCCGCCATCTGACCCACTTCGTCCCTGCACGCCAGGGGAACGCGGGCGGACAGGTCACCGGTTTTCTCCACGTGCAGCATCACGTCTTTGAGCGTGTTGAGCTGGCTGAGCAAAAAGCGGATCAACAGTTGTGATGCGCCCAGCATCGCCAGCATCAGCACGAACACTGCCACGGCGTATTGGCTGAAGCGTTCACCGAACACTTGACCCAGGCTTACACCCTGGGCCAGCACGGCGAGCTGTTGACCGTCCCCTCGACGGATCACTTGGGCGCCCAGCAGCGGATCGTTATCAAGCAGCAACCCGGCATCGAGGTCTACCCAGCCATCGGCCTGCGCCAGCGAAGGCAACGGTTGTTCGTTGAACACCGGCACCTGGTCGCGCTGCAATGCCAAGAGGCCTTCGGCCTTGGGCAGGGGCTGCCCGGCAGGCCAGGCAGCGAGCACGTGCGCCTGGGCCTGGGCGTTCGCCTGGGCCGCATGGTTGCGCGCCTGCTGTTCAAGGTGCACCGCGTAGAGCACCAGCAGCAGGGTAGTGACAAAGGCGACCGCATTGACCGCCCAGAATTTGTATTTCAACGAGATATTGCTAAGCCAGGCACCCATGGAAGGTCTTCTCTGATAGCGGAAACAGCATTGGCAAGGTGCCATTATTCTGCCGCTACTCAGGTGACGGGATTTTGATATGGGTCAACAGACGATATAGGTGTCGGGGATTTTAATAGGGACCAACAGATAACCAACCCCCCTGTGGGAGCGAGCAAGCCCGCTCCCACAGGGGGGTGTGGGTTCATTCGGAAAGGATGGGCAATCCGAAAAACGCCCGGGCGCACGCGGTGCTGTGGGCTGCCAGGTCTTCCTGGGTTTCGCTCCGGTGCAAGGCCACTTCGCGCAGGACCTCCCTCAGGTAGGCCGGCTCGTTGCGACCACTCTTGGGTTTTGGCCGCAGCGTGCGGGGCAGCAGGTACGGCGCGTCGCTTTCGAGCATCAGCCGGCCACGGGGTATCTCGCGCACCAACGGATGCAGGTGCGTACCCCGGCGTTCATCGCAGATCCAGCCGGTGATGCCGATGTGCAGGTCCAGGTCGAGATAACTGAACAGCGCCTTTTTTTCACCGGTAAAGCAGTGCACCACCGCTGCCGGCAACTGATCGCGAAAATCCCGGAGGATGTCCAGCAAGCGTTGGTCGGCGTCACGTTCGTGCAGAAAAACCGGTAATTGCAACTGGACGGCCAACGCGAGGTGTTCTTCCAGGACCTTTTCCTGTTGCGGTCGGGGAGAGAAGTCCCGGTTGAAATCCAGCCCGCATTCACCCACCGCGCGCACGCGGCTGTGCATCAGCAGATCCTTGAGGTGCCGGGCGCTGTCGGCGGTCCACTCACTGGCGCTGTGGGGGTGAATGCCGGCGGTGGAAAACAGTCGCTCGCCAGTGTCGTCGAGGTGATCGCACAGTTCCAGGGCCTGCTCGCTGCCCTCGATGCTGGTACCGGTCAAGACCAGTTGGCAGACCCCGGATTCATAGGCGCGCTCAAGCACCGCCTGGTGTTTGTCGGCGAAACTGGGGTTGGTCAGGTTGACGCCGATATCGATGAGTTGCATGGTGCTACCTCGGCCCAAAGGCCGGAAAGCATATCAGAGCTGTAGATTTATAAGAAAAGCCAAGAACTACAAAGAGTTGAGGCTGTCTGTTAAGGCCGCGAGACACGTCGGGTTGGTATAAAAGCCATCACTGTGCCAGTCTTTCGCACTTTTTCAGCGCCCCAGGCGCTCTGTTTCTGTCGACTCAGCCTCGTTTTTTCACGGAGGCGGTCCGCAGTATTCCTTCCGGAGAGTGGATGACACGTCCCCTGGTGTTGCTACTGTTGTGTTGTTCGCTGTTGTTGCCAATGCCGGCCGAAGCGCGGCTGCCCGGCCCGGTGCAAGCGGTGGCTCCGGGCGCGGTGCGCGACCTGGCGCAGATCCGCAGCAGTCGGGAGTTGAAGGTCCTGGTCAACCAGAGTCGCAACAGCTCCGGTGAAGTCCAGGGGCAACCCATTGGCGTCGAATATCATCGGCTGCGTGCCTTCGAACAATACCTCAACGGCCACGCCCGGGATGGCCAGGAAATCACCCTCAAGATCATTCCCAAGGCCAAGGACCAACTGCTCGGCGCCTTGCAACGCGGGGAGGGCGACCTCGTGGCGCCTGGGGAGCTGCTCGAACCCCAGGCCGGTCATGCGGTCAGCGCCAGCGATCCGATCCGTACCGACGTGCCTTTGCTGCTCGTGGGTATCAAGGGCGAGAAACGCTACACGCGGGTGGAGCAACTCTCCGGCAAGACCCTGGCGCTGCCCAACGGCAGT
Source organism: Pseudomonas sp. St290 (assembly GCF_018325805.1). Lineage (NCBI taxonomy): Bacteria > Pseudomonadati > Pseudomonadota > Gammaproteobacteria > Pseudomonadales > Pseudomonadaceae > Pseudomonas > Pseudomonas sp. St290. The sequence goes on from NZ_AP014703.1 coordinate 1,943,325, forward strand.
GCGGCAGGGGATGCGGTGAGCCAGATCAACCAGAAGCTGGCGCTGCTCAAGCTGCCGCCAGTGAAGATCGAATGGGTCGATCCCACCCTGGCTGTAGAGGATGTCCTGGAAATGGTCCAGGGCGGGATTTTCCATTTGACCATCGTCGAGCAACCCATCGCCGAGCGTTGGGGCAAGATCCTGCCCAAGCTGCGCCTGGACCGTCAGGTACTGATCGGCGAGCCGGCTGACGAGTATTGGTTCGTGCGCCGTGACGCCGCCATGCTACGGGCGAGCATCGATCGATTCCTGGCGACCTACAAGGTACCTTCCAACCAGGATGCGGCATTCCTGCGGATCTACCGTCGTTTGTACCAGGTCCACTATCCGTTGGCCCGGGCCGATCGCCAGCGCTTGGAAAAACTGCGCCCGGTGCTGCAAAAACATGCCGAGACCCAAGGCATGGACTGGCTCAACCTGGCGGCCCTGGCCTTCAAGGAATCAGCCCTGCAACCCAATGCCCGCAGCGGCAGCGGCCCCACCGGCCTGATGCAGATCACCCCGGCGGCGGCCCAGCGAGTCGGGGTCGATAACATCCAGAACCTGGATGCCAATGTGCTGGCAGGCGCCAAGTACCTGGCCCTCATCCGCCGCAAGTTTTTTGCCAGCCCCAAGCTCAACGAGCGCGAGCGCATGGCCTTCGTCCTGGCTGCCTACAACATGGGGCCCGAGCGCGTCCAAGGCATGCGAGCCGAGGCCCGGCGGCGGGGGCTGAATCCCAACCAGTGGTTCTTCCAGGTCGAGCGCATTGCCATGGAGCAGGTGGGAATGGGCGCCGTCAGCTACGTTAATAGTGTCAATAAGTACTATTTGGCATTCGATCGTGAACGAGAGTCGCTGGAGCCTGGAGATCAAAAAGTCGCCCTGCGAAAGTGATCTATTAATTCGATTGGTATCTCGCATTTTTTGCGCTTTTAGTACAAGTTTTTTTGATTAATATGGCGACCAACAACCACACATCTAGGGATGAACCCGCATGAGCTCATTGATCAACAAAGTCTTGTTTACCCGCGCCGGCTACGGCCTGACGGTCTTGCGCATCGTTGTCGGCATCGTTTTCGCCGCCCACGGCTCGCAGAAACTCTTCGGCCTGTTCGGTGGCTACGGCTTGGCGGGCACGGCGCAGTGGATGGAAAGCATCGGCCTGACCCCGGGCTACGTGATGGCGACACTGGCCGGCGGTACCGAGTTTTTCGCCGGGCTGGCGCTGATCATCGGTTTGCTCGCGCGTCCCGCGGCATTGGGCCTGGCTTTCCTGTCGCTGGTAGCGATTTTCTCCGTGCACATCGGTAACGGCTTGTTCATGGCCAACAACGGTTATGAGTTTGCCCTGACGTTGCTGGCGGGCAGTATTGCCGTGCTGATCGAGGGCGCGGGCAAGCTGTCGGTCGATCGTGCCATCGCGGATTGATTGCACGATTTGAATTCGAGGCCCGTCTTGTACGGGCCTTTTTTGTGGGCGGTGATTCTTGACACTGGCCGGTCAGCTTCTCTAGGATGCCGCTCATGCGCCGATTTAAACAGCTACTTGCGGGGCGCCAGGTGACTCATCCAGTTGCCGATAGAAGCCGGAGACAAGGCTTCGAAATACCGCTAAAGCGCTGGTTCGGTGTTGCCTCTCACCTGCCATGCAGACTTTTGAGGCAGAGACACGACACGATGAACGCACCCAGCCCCCTTGTACGTCTTGCGCCGATCACGGCGAACCTTGTGCAGCGCAACCCGAAAATTCTCCTGGGCGGTACTCACCAGCCAACGCTCTTGCGCTATCTCGACGGTTGGCCGCGCCGTAACCATGGGCCCGCCGCTTTCCTGATCCAGTTTGTCGAAGACGGCGAGTCACTGACGCGGTTCGCCAATGACAGTTTCGACCTGGCCGTCATCCAGTCCCCCAGCGTAGTGGACGCTCCTGAAATGATCCGACAACTGACTCGTATCGCGCGACAGGGCTTGATCACTCGCCGCTGAGATATCCGGTCTGAAGGCTATGGATAAGCGATGTTCACGATGTAGACCCTCTTCTCTCCCGTAGGCGTCTGGACGCTGACCTCGGCGTCCAGGGCCTTGCCAATCAGTGCCCGTGCCAACGGTGAGTCGATGCTGATCAGGTTCTGTTTCAGGTCCAGCTCGTCCGGGCCGACGATGCGATAGCGTGATTCCTTGCCATCCTCATCTTCCACCGTCACCCAGGCGCCGAAGTACACCTTGTTCGGATCGCTGGGTTTTTCACTGACCACTTTGAGCGCCTCGAGGCGCTTGGTGAGGAAGCGCACGCGACTGTCGATTTCCCGCAGCATTTTCTTGCCGTAGGTGTATTCGGCATTTTCCGAACGATCACCCTGGGCCGCCGCCTCGCTGACCGCCTGGGTCACCTGGGGGCGGCGCACATGCCACAGCTCATGGAATTCGGCGCGCATCCGCGCTTCACCTTCGGGGGTGATCAGCGCGGTGCCGGCGGTGCGGGGTGGGCGATAACGGCTCATGGCAACTTCTTGTAGGAGCGAAGTCGGGAGTCTATCAACCCTCGCGCAATACTGTCAGCGGGCTGGCGTTGAGCGCTCGACGGGTGCCAAACACCCCGGCCGCGCCGATCAACAAGGCTCCCAGCAGTGGCAATACCAACAGCCATGGATGTGGATGCCAGGGCAGGTCGAAGGCGTACCGATAAAGCACCAGGCTCACCAGCTCCGAACCCAGGGCCGCGAGCAGGCCACTGACCGCGCCCAGCAGGCCGAACTCGATGCGCCGAGCCTTGACCAGCAAGGGGCGTTCGGCACCCAGTGCACGCAACAGCGCGCCTTGGCGAATCCGTTCGTCGAGGGTCGCCTGCAGGCCGGAAAACAGCACTGCCATTCCCGCCGCCAGCACAAACAGCAACACATACTCCACCGCCAGGGTCACCTGGGCCAGGATGCTGCGCAGCTGTTCGAGCAGGGCCTCGACTTGCAGGATCGTCACCGCCGGAAAGGCTCGGGACAGGTCGACGATCTGTTGGTCATGGCCTGGCGCCAGGTAGAAACTGGTGAGATAAGTGGCCGGCAGATCCTTCAAGGTGCCGGGCTGGAAGATCATGAAGAAATTGGGCTGGAAGTTGTCCCAGTTGATTTCCCGCAGGCTGGTGACCTTCGCTTCACGATTGACGCCGCCCACGCTGAAGACCAGGCGGTCGCCCAACTTGATCTTGAGGTTCTCGGCCACTTTGCCTTCCACCGAAACCCCTGGGACATCGTCTGGAGGTTGCTGCGGCCACCAGGTCCCTGCGGTGACGACGTTGCCCTGCGGCAGGTCCGCGGCCCAGGTCAGGCTCAGGTCGCGTTGCAGCGCCCGGTCACCCGCAGAGTCCTTGGTGACGAACTCCGTGGCCGGCTCGCCATTGATGCTGATCAGGCGCCCGGGCACCACGGGGTAGAGCGGGGCCGATTGCGCGGACAATTCCAGCAGCTTGTCGGTGAAGGCCTGCTTGTCGTTGGGCAGGATGTTCAGGGCGAAATAGTTCGGCGCGTTTTTGGGCAGCTGGTTTTGCCAGGTGTCCAGCAACTCGCCGCGCAGCAGCGCGATCAACGCCATGGACAGCAGGATCAGGCCGAACGCCAGGGCCTGGCCGGCCGCCGCCAAGGGATGGCGCAGCAATTGGCCCAGACCCAACCGCCAGGGCAGGGAGGCGCGGGCCAGCAGGCGCCGCAGGCTCTGAAGCAGCAGCAACAACAAGCCGCCGAGTACCAGTGCGGCAACGACACCACCGCCCAGCAAGGCGAAGGTGAGGACCAGGTCCAGGCTCAGGCGCCACATGATCAGGCCCAGGGCACCCAAGGCGGCACCGTAGATCACCCAGGAGCTGGAGGGGATCGGCAGCATGTCCCGGCGCAGCACGCGCAACGGCGGTACCCGGCCCAGCGCCGCCAGTGGCGGCAGGGCGAACCCCGCCAGCGCCACCAACCCAGTACCGATCCCGGCGATTGCCGGCAACAGCCCGCCCGGTGGCACCGCGGTGGGCAGCAGGTCATGCAGCAGGGCGAACAGGCCCAGTTGGGCAATCCAGCCGAGCAGGGCGCCACTGAGGCTGGCGAGCAGGCCCAGCACGGTCAATTGCAGGCTGAACAGCACCATGGTTTCCCGGCGTGACAGGCCCAGGCAACGCAGCAGCGCGCTGGCATCGAAACGTCGGGTGGCAAAACGGTTGGCCGAGAGCGCGACGGCGACACCGGACAGCAGCACCGCCACCAGGCTGGCCATGTTCAGGTAGCGTTCGGCCTTGCCCAGGGCGCCACCGATCTGCCGGTTGCCGTCGCGGGCATCCTGCAGGCGCTGATTGGCTTCAAGGCCAGGCTTGAGCAGGTCGCGGTAGGTTTGCAGCGCCGGTGCCGGGCCGCGCCACAGGTCGCGATAGCTGACACGGCTGCCCGGTTGGACCACGCCAGTGGCCTCCAGGTCCTTGAGGTTGATCAGCACCCGCGGGGTGAGGCTGTAGAAATTGCCGGCGCGATCCGGTTCATAAGTCAGCACCCGGGTCAGGCGCAGGGTCTGGTTGCCGACGTCGATGCTGTCGCCGATCTTCAGGTCCAGTGCCGTCAGCAGCCGTGCTTCGACCCAGGCCTCGCCAGGGTTCGGCCGTCCGCCGGTTTCTTCCGGGGCGAACGGCGCCGGCGCGCTCTTGAGCTCACCGCGCAATGGGTAGCTGTCATCGGCCGCCTTGACGCTGGACAGCTGGATGCCATTGTCGGTGGCCACGACACTGGAAAACTCCACCACCCGAGCGTGGTCCAGCCCCAGCTCGGTGCCGCTGCGGATCTGCTCCGGACGGGCGGGGGAGCTGCCTTCGAGCAGCAGGTCGGCACCGAGGAACTCGGTGGCGCGCATCATCATCGCGCCGTTGAGGCGGGCACCGAAGTAACCGATGGCGGTACTGGCCGCCACCGCCACCAGCAGGGCGAAGAACAACACCCGCAATTCCCCGGCGCGGGCATCGCGAAGCAATTGACGGATAGCGAGACTGAACAGGCGCAACAGCGGCAAGCGTGCCATCAAGGCTCCAGGGGGGCGACCATCTGGCCGGCTTCAAGTCGGATCAGGCGCCGGCAGCGGTGGGCCAGGCGTTCATCATGGGTCACCAGTACCAGGGTCGTGCCGCGTTCCTTGTTCAGTTCGAACAGCAGGTCGCTGATACGCTCGCCGGTGTGGCTGTCGAGGTTGCCGGTGGGTTCGTCGGCAAACAGCACGTCGGGTTCGGCGGCAAAGGCGCGGGCAATCGCCACGCGTTGCTGTTCGCCGCCGGAGAGCTGGCGCGGCGAGTGGGTCAGGCGCTGCCCCAGGCCAACGCGCTGCAACAGTTGCGTGGCGCGCTCGCGGGCATCCTTGCGGCCGTCCAGTTCCAGCGGCAGCATGACGTTTTCCAAGGCATTGAGGCTGTCGAGCAGTTGGAACGACTGGAAGACGAAACCGACATGTTCGGCGCGGATCCGTGCACGCTGGTCTTCATCCAGTGCGCTGAGGGCCTGACCGGCGAGGGTCACTTCGCCGCCGCTGGGCAGGTCAAGGCCGGCCAGCAGGCCCAGGAGGGTGGATTTGCCGGAACCGGACGCGCCGACGATGGCCAGGCTGTCGCCTTTGTTCAGTTCCAGGCTGAGTTCGTGCAGGATGGTCAGTTCACCTTCCGCGCTGGAGACCACTTTGCTAAGGTCCGTCGCGGTGAGAATGCTTGAGCCCATGGAGAATCCGATGCGTGTGTGGTTTTTGAGTGCCGGCCTGGCCCTGATGTGCATGGCCCAGAGCGCAGCGGCGGGTACAGTCCTGATCGTTGGCGATAGTATCAGCGCGGCTTTCGGCCTGGATACCCGGCAAGGGTGGGTGTCGTTGCTCGAACAACGGCTCAAGGCCGAGGGTTTTGACGATAAAGTGGTCAATGCTTCCATCAGTGGCGACACCAGCGCGGGAGGCCAGGCGCGGCTGCCGGCGCTGCTTGCAGCCCATAAGCCGGACGTGGTGATCCTGGAACTGGGCGGCAACGATGGCTTGCGCGGACAGCCGCCAACACAATTGCAACAAAACCTTGCAGCGATGATCGACAGTGCCCGCGCGAGTGGTGCCAAGGTGCTTTTGCTGGGCATGCAGCTGCCCCCTAACTATGGGCGGCGCTACACCGATGCCTTTGCCCGGGTCTACAGCACCCTGGCCGAGGAGAAAAAAGTGCCGTTGGTGCCGTTTTTCCTCAAGGACGTCGGTGGCATTCCAACAATGATGCAGGGCGACGGATTGCACCCGTCCGTCGCGGCCCAGGGCAAGTTGCTGGAAAATGTCTGGCCGACGCTCAAACCGCTGCTTTGACGCTTTTCTACAGGCGGGCTTTCGGCTAATGTGGCGCCCCCGATTTGGAGCCCCCGATGCCGCGTCCCGCCTGGTCCCTGTTTGCCTACCAACTGATCGAGCCTGACGAGCAGCTGGATCTGTTCGCCTGCCAGGAAGTACGGGTGCACCTGGTGACCCGGCAGCTGGAGCTCGGTGGTTCGGCCGACCGGACCCTCTGTGGCAGCCTGCTGCCGGCCCAACCGCGCTGGTCGAGCGTCGATCGCAAGATTTTCCAGGACCATCGCCTGTGCTCGCTGTGCCGGGCGATCCTGGAGTCCCAGAAGCGCGGCACCTCGCCGATCTGGCCGGAGCTGCGGTTCGAGTTGTAATCGCTCCCACAGGTCTCATTTCAGTTCCAGACATGCTGCGCATCGGACGCCTCTGTACCGCTCTCCCCGAAATAACAGGTGGCAGTGTACAATCGCCGCTTTCATACCTCCTGTTCGATCTGCGAAGGATTTCCCGGATGTTGCCGCGCTTGCCTGCCGTCGCCCGCTGCCTGTCTCTTGCCGCCCTGTGTATGGCGGGCCCCGTTGCCGCCCTGGAGCTGCCACTGCCACCGCCGGGTGAAGACATCATTGGCCAGGTACAGGTCATCAAGGCCAAGTACGAAGATACCTTCGCCGACCTGGGCACTACCTATGACCTGGGCTACAGTGAGATGGTCGCCGCCAACCCGGGGGTCGATCCCTGGTTGCCGGGTGCTGGCACCGAGATCGTGCTGCCGACTCGTTTCATCCTGCCGCCGGGCCCGCGCGAGGGCATCGTGATCAACCTGGCCGAGTACCGTCTCTACTATTTCCCCAAGGGGCGGAACGTGGTCTACACCTTCCCGCTGGGGATTGGACGTGAGGGCTGGGGATCGCCGATCGCTCACACCAGCATCATCGCCAAGACGCCGAACCCGACCTGGACTCCGCCTGCATCGATCAAGGCCGAACACGCCGCCGACGGCGACCCCTTGCCCAATGTAGTGCCGGCTGGTCCCGATAACCCGCTGGGCCCCTTCAAATTCACCCTGGGCACCCCGGGCTACCTGATCCATGGTTCGAACAAGAAGTTCGGCATTGGCATGCGTACCAGTCACGGCTGCTTCCGGATGTTCAACAACAACGTACTGGAAATGGCCAGCATGGTGCCGGTGGGCACGTCGGTACGGATCATCAACGACCCCTACAAGCTGGGTTTGAGCGGCGGCAAGGTGTACCTGGAAGCTCACACACCGTTGGACGACAAAGGCAACCCATCGGTGGTGGACAAGCACACCGCAGTGATCAATGCGATGCTCAAGCGCGAAGACATCACCAGCAACCTGCGCATGAACTGGGACGTGGTACGGGACGTGGTGGCGGCTGAAGATGGTCTGCCGGTGGAAATCGCTGTTCCGAATACTTCGGCACCGATGGTCACGAGTGCGCCGATCGACTTGCAGCAGTAAAAAGCTCCAAAACAACCCGCCGACGTTTCGCGATGTCGGCGGGTTTTTTATTGCCTGGGAAAACACCGGGCAATAAAAAGCCGACCCAAAAAATGGGTCGGCTCGGTAACAATCCCGAAGGACTATTACTTGCGGCTAGCTTTTTCCAGCATGCGCAGAGCACGCTCGTTAGCTTCGTCAGCAGTCTGTTGTGCTTTTTGAGCAGCAGCCAGAGCTTCATCAGCTTTACGGTAGGCTTCGTCTGCACGAGCCTGGGCGCGAGCTGCTGCGTCTTCGGTAGCAGTCAGACGTGCTTCGGTTTCTTTCGATGCGCTGCTGCAACCGGTAGCCAGAACTGCGGCCAGGGCCAGAGCAGAGAATTTCAGAACGTTGTTCATCGGTTTCCCCTTCAAGGACTTTCTATTAGTGACTGTCTCCCCAGACTGAGGAGTTAGCCGGCGTACATACTACCCATTACTTGTAGTAAGTAAACTGACGTAGCGCAAGAAGCAAAAAAATTGTAGGCGGTGATTCTTTTTCGAGCAACTTTTCTTAGGGCTGTTTAAAAAATATACAGCTCCAAGCCCTTGGCTGGAGCGCGTCGACGAAAAAAAGTTCCGCAGTGGGGGAGAACTCTTACGGCCCTCGCTAACGTCGTTGTTTATTGATTCACCTACACTTTTGTACATTTTTTGTGCAAATGCCCCAGGCATCTTTATTGGTATTGGCGGTGACTTTAACTACGCGCGCTCGTCTCAAGACTCAACAACTGGCGATGTTCAGCTATTGCACCGTGACCGACTACAGCGCGACGATGGCGCTCAATCGATAAACCCGACGAGGTTTACCCCTTCGATGACAGGCGTGCCTTGAGCATTTGCGTCATTGGTGCCTACTATTCACGACGTGCTCGGGTTTGAGCGGTTCGGTTTTGGCGCTCGGTGACCAGGAAGGCACGGGGTGGCGTAGATGTTCCTTCGCCGGAAAAACATCGGTAAGGTAGGGGTCAGCATTCAGACCCGCGAGGAGTAGTGATGAGCGAGGCGGTTACCATCCACCATGACCAGGCTGGTCATCAGTTCGAGACCAATGTGGACGGTCATCGTGCCTATCTGACCTACATGGACCTGGGCAAGCAGACCCTGGATATCTATCGCACCTTCGTGCCCAATGCCTTGCGCGGCCGTGGCATCGCGGCGGCGTTGACCGAAAGAGCGCTGCAGTACGCCGAAGAAATGGGCTACACGGTGATCCCGTCCTGCTCCTACGTGGAGCGCTACATGGAGCGTCACCAGCGGCACGCGGCGAAGCTCTGAGAAAACGGATTCCCAATAAAAACGCCGGACTGAGAAGCCCGGCGTTTTTTTATGCGTTGCTTTTTATGCGTTGAAGCAGGTCGATCAGCTGCGTTGACGCTTTGGCAGCACGTCCTTGAGTTTGGCGTGCATGCTGCGCAGGGTGTTTTCGGTCGCGCTCCAGTCGATGCAGGCATCGGTGATGGAGACGCCGTACTGCAAGTCTCCGAGGTCTTTCGGAATCGCCTGGCAGCCCCAGTTCAAGTGGCTTTCGACCATCAGGCCGATAATCGACTGGTTGCCTTCCAGGATCTGGTTGGCCACGTTCTCCATCACCAGCGGTTGCAGCGCCGGGTCCTTGTTGGAGTTGGCGTGGCTGCAGTCGACCATGATATTCGGCTTGATCTTGGCTTTGTTCAGCGCCTGTTCACACAGCGCGACGCTGACCGAGTCGTAGTTCGGCTTGCCGTTGCCACCGCGCAGCACCACGTGACCGTAGGCGTTGCCCTTGGTGGTGACGATCGACACGCCACCTTCCTGGTTGATGCCCAGGAAACGGTGCGGGCTGGAAACCGACTGCAAGGCGTTGATCGCTACGGTGAGGCCGCCGTCGGTACCATTCTTGAAGCCTACCGCCGAGGACAGGCCGGAGGCCATTTCGCGGTGAGTCTGGGATTCGGTGGTGCGTGCGCCGATGGCCGACCAACTGATCAGGTCCTGCAAGTATTGCGGCGAAATCGGATCCAGGGCTTCGGTGGCCGTGGGCAGGCCCATTTCCGCCAAGTCCAGCAGCAGTTGGCGACCGATGTGCAGGCCGTCCTGGATCTTGAAGGAGTCGTCCAGGTACGGGTCGTTGATCAGGCCTTTCCAGCCGACGGTGGTCCGCGGCTTTTCGAAATACACCCGCATCACCAGGTACAAGGTGTCGGAGACTTCCGCCGCCAGCACCTTCAGGCGCTCGGCATATTCGTGGGCGGCCTTGATGTCATGGATCGAGCAGGGCCCGATGACCACGAACAGGCGATGGTCGGTGCCGTCGAGAATGTTGCGAATGACTTCCCGGCCCTTGGTCACGGTGCGCAGGGCAGCGTCGCTCAGGGGGATATCGCGCTTGAGCTGGTCAGGCGTGATGAGGGTCTCGTTGGAGGCGACGTTAAGGTCATTGATCGGTAAATCAGCCATCGTGTTACTCGTCAGGTCACGGGTGCCGGCCGCCAGCGATCCCCGCGCGGCGGTGCACAGCGAATGTTAAGCGCGTCGGGGAGCCGAACCTTATCGCGTTCCGAGGTGGCTCGACAATGGGCTGGGGGCGGTTTAATGCCCTACAGGCTGGGGAAAAGCCTTGAAGAGGGGGCAGCAACAGAATCGTGAGCAGATGTAATGGAGATTGCATGCCATGCCGCTCCCGCTGATAGTGTGCAGGGCCGTTTACCAGAGGAGTTGCAAAGATGCAGTCAGGCGTTAAGCCGCGGATCGGGATGATCGGCACCGGGGCGATCGGCGGATTCTATGGGGTGATGCTGGCGCGTGCCGGTTATGACGTGCACTTTTTACTGCGCAGCGAGTTCGGTGCCGTGGCCGAAAACGGTTTGCAGATCGACAGCGCGGTGCATGGCGCGCTGAGCCTCAACCCAGCCCAGGCCTATCGCTCGGCCGTCGAAATGCCGCCCTGCGACTGGCTGCTGGTAGGCGCCAAGACCACCAGCAATGCCGAACTGGCCCCGGCCATTACCCAGGCTGCCGCTGATGGTGCAAAAGTCCTGTTGCTGCAGAACGGCCTGGATGTCGAAGACGACCTCCGACCCTTGCTGCCCGATTCGTTGCACCTGTTGGGCGGCCTGTGCCTGATCTGCGTGCACCGTGTCGGCCCTGGCGTCATCGCCCACCAGGCGCTCGGCGCGGTCAACGTCGGTTACCACAGTGGTCCCTGCGCCGATCAGGCGCAACGCATGGTGATCGTCGAAGAGGCGGCGACGTTGTTTCGCAACGCCGGTATCGACGCCCAGGCCATGCCGTGCCTGCAGTTGGCCCGCTGGCAAAAGCTGGTGTGGAATGTACCGTATAACGGTCTTTCGGTTCTGTTGGGCGCCAGTACTACACCGTTGATGGCCAACGATCATAGCCGCGAATTGATCCAGGCACTGATGGGAGAGGTGGTCCGCGGTGCGCAAGCCTGCGGGCATCACATCACGCCGGGCTATGCCGAGTATCTGTTCACGATGACCGAGAAGATGCCCGACTACTGGCCGAGCATGTACCACGATTATTCTCACAAGCGTGCGCTGGAGCTGGACGCGATCTACGGCCGGCCACTGGCGGCGGCGAAAGCGGCCGGGTATGGACTGCCGAAAATCGAAGCCTTGTACCAGGCGTTGGCGTTCGTGGACCGGTATAACCGTTGAACGGGCGTAAGGGGGAGCGGCATGGCAAGTAACATCGACGACAAACTGGTGCTGGCGATTTCGTCGCGAGCGCTGTTCGACCTGAGCGAAAGCCATAAGGTGTACCTGTCGAGTGGTGTCGAGGCCTATCGGCAATACCAGATCGAGCATGAAGACGAAGTCCTCGCGCCAGGGGACGCCTTCGCTCTGGTGCAAAAACTGCTGAACCTCAACGAACACCTGGGCCGGGCCCGGGTCGAGGTGGTCCTGGTCTCGCGCAACAGTGCCGACACCGGCCTTCGCGTATTCAACTCGATTCATCATTATGGGCTGGCGATTTCACGCGCGGCCTTCGTTGGCGGGCGCAGCCCTTACCCGTATCTCAAGGCATTCGGTTGCGATCTGTTTTTGTCCACCCACGCTGAAGACGTACGCAGCGCCCTGGACGCCGGGTTTGCCGCAGCAACCATTCTGTCGGGCGGTGCCAGCCGCGCCGCCAGTGAAGAACTGCGCATCGCCTTCGACGGCGATGCGGTGCTGTTTTCCGATGAATCGGAGCGCGTCTATCAGGCCGCCGGTCTGGAAGCCTTCCAGGCCCGCGAGCGACAGGCTGCCCGCGAGCCGCTGCGAGGCGGGCCGTTCAAGGGGTTCCTGGCCGCGCTCAATGCACTGCAGCGCGAGTTTCCCGAAGACGCCTGCCCAATCCGCACGGCGTTGGTGACGGCCCGTTCTGCACCGGCCCACGAGCGGGTCATCAGGACCTTGCGTGAATGGGATATTCGTCTGGATGAGTCATTGTTTCTCGGCGGCCTGACCAAATCGGCCTTCCTCGAAGCCTTCGCCGCCGATGTGTTTTTCGATGACCAGACCGGCCACTGCGAACTGGCCAGAGAGGTCGTCGCCACCGGCCACGTGCCCCACGGTATCAGTAACGAAATTAAGCCCTGAGTGCCTCAGGTCCAGGACGTCAAGCCGCACGTCGCAGTCCCCAAGGCGCTGCTAAGCTGAATCAATCTCCGCCATCTTGGCACGCGAGGAGGTCACATGATTCGTTCGATGCTGTACGCCACAGACCTGGGTCTCTATGCCCCTTATGTGATGCAGCATGCCTTGGCGCTGGCACGGACGTTTGAAGCCGAGTTGTATGTGGTGCATGCGGTAGAACCGATGGGGCTGTTCGCCGAGTCGGTGTTGCAAAGCTATCTCGACGAGCAGGCGCTGAACGAATTTCACCGTCAGGGTCTGAATACGGTGATGGCCAATATCGAACAGCGAGTGCTCGACAGTTTCCGCGAGGAGTTGGGAGAAGGGCAGCAGGATTTGAAACTGATCAAATCGGTCAGGGTGTACCAGGGTGATCCTTCCCAGGTCATTCTGGAGCAGGCTGCGAAACTCTCTGTCGATTTGCTGATCGTAGGCAGTCATTGCCAAGGGGCAAGCGGTGAAACCCCCTTGGGCAGGACGGCTGCGCGGGTATTGCAGCTATCCCGGGTGCCGGTCTACCTGGTACCGCTGGTACAGCGCCGACGCCAGGGAGAGGCTTGAGGCTAAATGATGGCTTTTTATAAAAAGTTCTAGATTTATTGTCGAAACCTTTCATATAGTTATATACCGTCGCTGATGCCCGTGGCGTCCAATTGCTTTGAGGGATACATATGAAGCTTCAACAACTGCGCTACATCTGGGAAGTGGCGCACCACGACCTCAACGTTTCCGCTACTGCCCAAAGCCTCTACACGTCGCAACCCGGCATCAGCAAGCAGATCCGCCTGTTGGAAGATGAACTGGGCGTCGAAGTCTTCGCCCGTAGCGGCAAACACCTGACCCGCGTGACACCGGCCGGCGAGCGCATCATCACCACGGCTGGCGAGATTTTGCGCAAGGTCGAAAGCATCAAGCAGATCGCCCAGGAATTCTCCAACGAGAAAAAAGGCACCCTGTCGATCGCCACCACTCACACCCAGGCCCGCTATGCGCTGCCACCGGTGATCAGCAATTTCATCAAGCAATACCCCGACGTGGCGCTGCACATGCACCAGGGATCGCCGATGCAGATCGCCGAGATGGCGGCCGACGGCACGGTGGATTTCGCCATTGCCACCGAGGCCCTGGAGTTGTTCGGGGACTTGGTGATGATGCCGTGCTATCGCTGGAACCGCTGCGTGGTCGTGCCCCAGGGACATCCGTTGACCAAGCTGCCAAAGCTGACCCTCGAAGCCCTGGCCGAATACCCGATCGTGACCTACGTGTTTGGTTTCACCGGTCGTTCCAAGCTCGACGAAGCCTTCAGCCATCGTGGCCTGACGCCGAAAGTGGTGTTCACCGCCGCCGACGCCGACGTGATCAAGACTTACGTTCGCCTGGGCCTGGGCGTGGGCATCGTCGCGAAGATGGCCGTCGATACCAAGCTCGACAGTGATCTGGTGGTGCTGGATGCCAGCGAGTTGTTCGAATCCAGCGTGACCAAGATCGGCTTCCGTCGTGGCACCTTCCTGCGGGGTTTCATGTGCGATTTCATCGAGAAATTCGCACCGCACCTGACTCGGGAAGTCATGGCCAAGGCCATCCAGTGCCACAACAAGCAGGAGCTCGAAGAGCTGTTCGACGGCGTCGAACTACCGGTGCACTAAAGCCCTCCTAGATCGCCTCGGTGACAGCGAACTGTTGCCGGGCGCCCGCTACCACGATCTCCACTTCATCCCCTTCGAACTTGCCCAGCAGGCCTCGGCCCAGCGGTGAGCGAGGGGTGATGACCGTGATTGGCTGGCCTACCAGCGAGACCTTCAAGCCCGCCGCATCCGGCCCCAGGAACAGCCATTGCTGGCGGCCGTCCTCATCCTCCAGCCCGATCAATGTGCCAACCTGAATGCCGCGTTGATCGTCGTATGGCCTTAGCGTCAGGTTTTGGCAGAGGGCCAGGGCCTGGCGGATTTCTTCCACGCGCCTGGCTTGCCCGGCGGCGAGGTAAGAAGCTTCCAGGCCCAGGGTGTCGTACTTGTTCTCGGCGATGTTTTCTTCGTGGGTCGCGGTTTCGTAGGCGGTCTGGGCGGCGCGTTCGGCGATGTCGAGATCAATCCTGAGCTTGTCGAGAATCAACTGGTGGACGGTCTGTTTGTTCATGGTTATTCACAGAACTGCAAAACGTTGGCGCGGCTTTTTTCGCTGGGCGCGTTCTGGTCCTGTTGCAACCAGAACTGGCACTTGGGGTTGGACAGGTTGCGCGGGTTGTTGCGGGCCTGATCGAGGGCCTGGCGCTGCTCGTTCCTTTGCAGGTTCTGCTGATACTGCTCGAACATTGGCGTGGGCGGCTCTGGGGCTGGTTGCACTGCCGGTGGTTGCGCCAGTTGATGGACGGCGGCGGCCACCGGGGCCAGTTGTTCGTTGAACAGGAATCTGGACAGCAGCCAGCCCGTCAATACGATGGCGAGGAACCCCAGCCACAGGCCCAGGGCAATGCTGAGGGTCAATTGCAAAGCCGTAAGGCGCGAGGGGGGCGAGTGATCGGGCATGGCTGCTTCCTGGCAGGGGCATGGAGGCGGTGATTGTCGCATGAAGATTAATCGCCGTCGGCTCTTCTGCATCATCGCTTTATTCGGGACAATCGGGCCTTTGTCACAGGGAGTCGGGAATGGCCGTGCGCTGGGATATTTTTTGCACCGTCGTCGATAACTATGGCGACATTGGTGTCACTTGGCGCCTGGCTCGGCAGTTGGTGGCCGAGCATCGATGCGCGGTGCGACTGTGGGTCGATGACCTGCGTGCCTTCGAGCGGTTGTGTCCAGAAATCGACGTCACCCTGTCCGAGCAATGGCAGCAGGGCGTGCAAGTGCGTCACTGGCCCGGGGAGTGGGTGCCCACCGAAGCCGCCGATGTGGTGATTGCCGCATTCGCCTGCCAGTTGCCGAGTGCCTACATGGATGCGATGGCCGAGCGTCAGACAACGCCATTGTGGATGAACCTCGATTATTTGAGCGCCGAGGACTGGGTGATCGGTTGCCACGGCTTGCCGTCGGTCAAATATAAACATGTGCAGAAATATTTCTTTTTCCCAGGCTTCCAGGCGGGAACCGGTGGCCTGCTGCGTGAGGCCGGTCTTCTGGAGCGTCGTCGGCAATTTCAACAGGATGCCGGGGCGCAACGAATTTTCCTGCAGGAATTGGGTGTCGAACGGGCGCCGGATACTTGCCTGATCTCGCTGTTTGCCTACGAGAACGCCGGGGTGGCGAGTTGGTTTGACGCAATGGCAAGCGATACCCAGGCGTTTCATGTGCTGGTTCCCGAAGGACGGGTACTGGGCGATGTCGAGCGTTGGCTCGGGATCGACGGTCTGAAGGTCGGAGCGTTGCATCGACGCGGGGCGTTGACGGTGCAGGTGCTGCCGTTCGTCCGCCAGGATCAGTACGATCAACTGTTATGGTGCTGCGATTTCAATGCCGTGCGTGGCGAAGACTCTTTCGTCCGTGCCCAGTGGGCTGGCCGGCCGCTGCTCTGGCACATCTACCAGCAGGAAGAAGACGTCCACCTGGAAAAACTCGAGGCGTTTCTCAGGCTCTACACCCAGGGGCTTTCGCAAGCGGCGCAAAAAGCGATCAGCGGTCTTTGGCGGGCCTGGAATGCCGGCCAGGACATGGCCGAACACTGGAAAGCCACCCGTGAACAGCAGCAGGAACTGGCCGAACATGCCCAGGCATGGTGTCTGGAACAGGCCTCGCGAGCCGATCTTGCCGCAGCGCTGGTGAAGTTTTATGGAAATTGGATATGATACGCGGCCTAGATTTTTGTAAATCCCATCCAAATTCGGATATTCGCAATGAAAACTGGTAAAGAACTGAAACCCGGGACCGTGATCCGTCTCGAAAACGATCCTTGGCTGGTTCAGAAAGCTGAGTTCACCAAGTCGGGTCGTAACAGCGCGATCATGAAGACCAAGCTGAAGAACCTGCTGACCGGTTACAAGACCGAGATCGTCTACAGCGCTGACGACAAACTGGACGACGTGATCCTCGACCGCAAAGAAGCGACCCTGTCCTTCATCAGCGGCGACACTTACACGTTCATGGACACCACTGACTACACCATGTACGAGCTGAACGCCGAAGACATCGAAAGCGTTCTGCCGTTCATCGAAGAAGGCATGACCGACGTCTGCGAAGCCGTGTTCTTCGAAGAGCGCCTGGTTTCCGTAGAACTGCCGACCACCATCGTGCGTCAGGTTGACTACACCGAAGGTTCTGCTCGCGGCGACACTTCCGGCAAGGTCATGAAGCCTGCCAAACTGAAGAACGGTACCGAGCTGTCGGTAGCTGACTTCATCGAAATCGGCGACATGATCGAGATCGATACCCGCGAAGGCGGTTCCTACAAAGGCCGCGCTAAATAAGCGAAGCCTTGTGTATGAAAAAGCCCGACCATTGAGTCGGGCTTTTTTATTTGCGCTGTCTTCTGTTAGACCGGGGGACGGCGGGAGCTTGTGTGGGAGCAAAGCTTGCTCGCGATACAGACACCTCGATTCCAGAGGCACCGCGCCGCTTTCATCGCGGGCAAGCCTTGCTCCCACAGCCCTCGCCACAAAGGCTCCGGAGCCCAGTTACTTCAAGTGCTGCTTGAGCTCTTCGGACACCTGCAGCATCGCCGAACGCACCGCTGGCACCTGGCTCACCACGTTGAGCAAACCGTAGTCGTGGATCATACCGTTGTAGCGTACGGCAGTGACGGGCACCCCGGCTGCGTCCAGCTTGCGGGCATAAGCTTCACCCTCATCGCGCAAGACGTCGGCCTCGGCGGTCTGTACCAGCGCGGGCGGCAGGCCCTTGAGTTGCGCGGTGCTGGCGCGCAGCGGCGAGGCATAGATCTCGCTGCGTTGCCCGGCATCGGTGGTGTAGTTGTCCCAGAACCACTTCATCATGTTTTTGCTGAGGAAGTGTCCTTCGGCGAACTGGTTGTAGGACGCCGTCTCGAAGCTGGCATCGGTCACCGGCCACAGCAATGCCTGGAAACGGATCGCCGGCGTGCCCTTGTCCTTGGCCATCAGTGCCACGACTGCTGCCATATTGCCGCCGACGCTGTTGCCCACCACGGCCAGGCGCTTGCCATCGACGTTGATTTGCTTGCCGTGTTCGGCCACCCATTTCGTCGCGGCGTAGGCCTGGTTGATCGCCACCGGGTAATGCGCCTCGGGTGAAGGCGTGTAGTTGACGAACACCGCGACAGCGCCCGAACCGGCCACCAGATCCCGAACCAGTCGTTCGTGGGTCGGGAAGTCGCCCAAGACCCAGCCACCGCCGTGGAAGAACATGAACACGGGCAACTCACCCTTGACTCCGGCCGGACGAACAATGGTCAGGCTGATCGGCTGACCATCGACCTGAATGGTCTTCTCACTGACGTCGGCCTTGGGCAGTGTCAGCTTCACACCGGCCTGGGCGCCAACCAATACGGCGCGGGCGTCCTTGGGTGACAGTTGCTCCAGGGGCTTGCCGGTGCCGGCATTGAGCGCGTCGAGAAACGCCTGAGTGTTGTGTTCGACGATGCCATCGGCGAAGGCGCTGCTGACGCTGAGGGCGAGAAGGGTGCCGGTAAGGGCTTTGCTGAGCGTGTTCATGTGCATCTCCTTAAGTTCGGGTCCAGGGTCGGGTCAGACGGTCACGTGCAGGCGCACATCGACGTTGCCGCGGGTGGCGTTGGAGTACGGGCAGACTTGGTGAGCCGCCTCCACCAGGCTTTGCGCGTCGGCCTGGTCCAGGCCTGGCAGGCTGATGTGCAGATCGATGTCGAGGCCGAAACCGCCGGGAATCTGGCCGATGCCGACATGGGCGGTAATCGAGGCGTCGTCCGGGATCTTGCGTTTGCTCTGGCTGGCCACGAATTTCAGCGCGCCGATGAAGCAGGCCGAATAGCCGGCGGCGAACAGTTGCTCAGGGTTGGTCGCCGCACCGCCGGCACCGCCGAGCTCCTTGGGCGTGGCGAGTTTCACGTCGAGAACGTTGTCGCTGGAAATGGCACGACCATCACGGCCGCCAGTGGAGGTTGCGATTGCGGTGTAGAGAGTTTGCATGGTGAGAGCCTCGTTTCTGGGTTGGTTTTTTTGCGCTAAATGTTTGCGCGCTAAGTAGGTGTGAAGAGAATGTATAGCGCTAATATTTAGTGCGCAAGTTAAATTTTCGAGACGAGTTCGGTTTTAAGCGCTGAAAGGGCGTGCAACCCTTGAGATAGAGCTGTTTCAGAGGGTTGTTTTTTTTTAGTGACGCCAGGCTGAACGCAATTCAGGCTCGCCACGATTCTCCTGTGGGAGCGGGCTTGCTCGCGAAAGCGGTGGGTCAGTCAGAGATGATTCAGGATGTGCCGCCGTCTTCGCGAGCAAGCCCGCTCCCACATTGGATTTGTGGTGTTCACAGCGTTTGGGTTTGACTCAGTACCTGTGGGAGCGAGCCTGCTCGCGATAGCGGTGGGTCAGCCTCGCTCTACAGGGAAAGTCAGAGACTGTCTTGCAAATGCCCGCGCAGTGCCTGCAGATCAAGCTGCAGTTTCTTCAACTGCTCCAGGGTCTGGCCGCTGGCGGCGAGGATGCATTGGGGGATGCCGAGGGCTTTTTCCCGCAGGGCACGGCCCTGTTCGGTGAGTTCGACAATCACCACGCGCTCGTCTTCCCGGCTGCGGGTGCGGCTCAGCAGGCCTTCGGCCTCCAGGCGCTTGAGCAGTGGTGTCAACGAGCCGGGGTCTGTCAGCAGGCGCGTGCTGATTTCACCGACGGTCAAACCATCCTTTTCCCACAACACCATCATCGCCAGGTATTGCGGATACGTCAGGCCCAGGGCTTGTAGCAGCGGCTTATAGACCTTGGTCATCAGTAGCGACGTGGAGTGCAGGGCGAAACAGACCTGGTTGTCGAGCAACAGGGCTTCGCAGGCTTCGGGGGTATCGCGCAGGGTGCTCATGGCAAAAACCTTCAATCAATGATCGTGATGAATCTAGCGGGCGAATCTTTAATGCGCCAGATAATTCTGACGTTCTGATCAGATGTTACGTTTCCCCGCTGGTGCCGACTGCGTAGGATAAGCGCCTTGAGGAAAGGGGAATCGTCTTGTTCGAATTTGTGCTGTTTTTGGTGTTTGGTGCCGCATTGGGCACCTTGGGGGGATTGTTCGGGATTGGTGGCGGCCTGATTGCCATTCCAGTGCTAGGCGTCTGGTTCGGTCTCGACCAGCAATTGGCCCAAGGTACGGCATTGGTCATGGTAGTCCCCAACGTGATGCTCGCGTTGTGGCGCTATCACCAGCGCAATCGCATCGAGTTGCGCCATGTCCTGCCGTTGGCTTCCATGGGTTTCTGCTTTGCCTGGCTCGGCTCGATCTGGGCGGTGGGGATCGATGCGGACAGCATGCGGATCGGCTTCGTAGCGTTCCTGATCGCGTTGACACTCTACAACCTGGCGCGGATGTTCGTCGCTACCGCACCGGCTTCGGGGCAGATGCGTTATGGCTGGCCGTGGCTCGGGGTACTGGGGGCCGCATCAGGCACCATGGGTGGTCTTTTCGGTGTTGGCGGGGCCGTTGTCGCGACCCCGATCCTGACCAGCATTTTTGGCACCAGCCAGGTGGTTGCCCAAGGGCTGTCCCTGGCACTGGCCTTGCCCAGTACCGGCGTGACCCTCGCCACCTATGCGTTTCACCATGAGGTGGATTGGAGCATCGGCCTGCCGCTGGCCGTCGGTGGCCTGCTGAGCATCAGTTGGGGAGTGAAAGTCGCCCACGCCTTGCCGGAGCGACTGTTGCGCGGGCTGTTCTGCGGTTTCCTGGTGCTGTGCGCGGTGCTGCTCGCCTTTAAAGTTTGAAGCCCTCGATGATGTGCTCGGCCAGGCACTCGGTGATCGGCGATGGATTATGCAGGTTGCGGATCAGCATGATGCTGGCCTCGGGCAGTTCCGGCAGGTCTTCGGCCTCGCCCAGGACGCGCATGTCCGGGGTCAGCAGGCTTTCCAGTTGCGCCGTGATTGCCAGGCCGGCGCCCACCACCGCCATGAGCGCCGACAGGCTCGAGCTGTTGTACGCCACGCGATAATCGCGGCCCATGGCATCCAGCGCATTGCAGGCCCATTGCCGGCAGAAACAGTCACTGTTGAACATCGCCAGCGGCAGCGGTGTTTGTTCGTGGACGTTGAAGCAGGCGGCTTCGGCCCAGACAAAGCGCTCCTTGCGCAGCAGCTGGCCGATTTCGTCCCCCGGTTTGCGGGTGACGATGGACAGGTCCAGGTCCTGGCGCAGCAGCAACTGCTTGGACGACTCGCAGTGCACTTCGATTTCGATCAAGGGGTAGAACTGGGCGAAGCGTTGCAGGATGCCTGGCAGGAAGCGCATCACGTAATCGTCCGGCGTGCCGATGCGCACCGTGCCGACCATGTGCGGTTCACGCAGGGTATTGAACACCTCGCTGTGCAGTTTGAGGATCCGCCGGGCGTAGCCCAGCAGCACCTGGCCTTCGGCGGTGAGCTTGACCTGGCGCCCGTCACGCTCGAACAACCGCCGTTGCAACACGTCCTCTTCCAGCCGCTTCATCTGCATGCTGACGGCAGACTGGGTGCGATTGACCAATTCCCCGGCCCGGGTGAAACCGCCCTGGTCGGCGATGGCGACAAAGGTACGCAGCACTTCCGTATCGATGCTCGGGTAACTCGACAATTGATCAATCTCCGAGATGTATTGCATAAGAAACATTCGTTGGATTGATCTTAGCGTTAGCGCGAGACTTGAACCATCCCCAACGGAGGACATCACGATGAAAGGTCAAAAAGGTTATCTACTGATAGACAAACTCTCCCACGGCTTTTCCATCAGCGCCTTGCTGCACAAGTTTAGCCGCTGGTACGAATTGCACCACGAACGTGAACTGCTGGCTGGAATGAGCGACGAGGCGCTCAAGGACATCGGCGTGAGTCGGGCCGACGTGGAACAGGAAGTGGTCCGGCCATTCTGGGATGACCCAATGCACAAATGAGCCATCCTTTCCTACACAAACCCCTTATTGGTGAGGTAGGTTGCGAGCAGACAAGGAGATCTCCATGCCCGCGACTCTGTCCTTTACCCTCAAACAGGCCCGGCGTCTGGCGTTGGCCGCCCAAGGATTCGATGGGCGGTCGCCGCCAGCTTCGGTGCAACCTTCGCGCCTCAACCGCCTGATCGAACGCCTCGGCGTCCTGCAGATCGACTCCGTCAATGCGCTGGTGCGCTCGCATTACCTCCCGCTGTTTTCCCGCCTCGGTCACTACAATCGCGATTTGCTCGACCAGGCAGCCTGGAGCCAGGGCCGACGTCGCACGCTGTTCGAATACTGGGGGCATGAAGCGTCGTTGCTGCCGATGTCGATGTATCCGCTGATGCGCTGGCGCATGAGTCGTGCATCTCGTGGCGAAGGTATTTATCAGCAGTTGGCGCGGTTCGGTCATGAGCGCCAGGATGTTATTCGCCGCGTTTTGGCTTCGGTGCAGGAGCAGGGCGCCATTGGTGCGGGCAGCTTGTCCACGCGCCAGGACAAGGCCGGGCCGTGGTGGGACTGGAGTGCGGAGAAGCATGCGCTGGAATGGTTGTTCGCCGCAGGCGAAGTCACGGTGGCGGGGCGACGCGGTTTCGAGAGGCTCTACGACTTGCCGGAACGGGTGCTACCGGAATCGATCCTGCAACAACCGTTGCCGGACGAAGCCCAGGCACAACGCGCTTTGCTGGTACATGCTGCCGAGGCCTTGGGCATTGCGACCGAGAAAGACCTGCGCGACTACTTTCGCCTCGACCCGGCCGACAGCCGGGCGCGACTGGCCGAGCTGGAGGAGGCCGGGGACCTGCTGCGCTGCGAAGTGCAGGGATGGAAACAACCGGGCTGGTGCCGACCCGGGGCGAAAATCCCGCGCAAGGTAGCCGCCAGTGCCTTGTTGTCGCCGTTCGATTCGCTGGTCTGGGAACGAGGCCGTACCGAGCGGCTGTTCGACTTTCGCTACCGGTTGGAAATCTACACGCCTGCTCACAAGCGGGTGTACGGCTACTACGTGCTGCCGTTCCTGCATCACGAGCGCATTGCGGCGCGGGTCGATCTGCGAGCGGAGCGGGCTTTGGGGCGCCTGGCGGTGCATGCCGTGCACGAAGATGCGTCGGGGCTGGACGAGGAGGGGATGCAGGCCCTGGCGCTGAACCTGCGGCGCATGGCCCAGTGGTTGGGGTTGGAGCGGGTTCAGCTTAATTGCCAGCGAGTGAGTGGGGTTCGGTTGGCCCGGGCATTGGCTCAGTCAAGTGATGGCTGACCCGACGCTATCGCGAGCAGGCTCGCTCCCACAAGGGATCTCGGGTGACCACAGCTTTTATGTTCACAGCAGATCCAATGTGGGAGCGAGCCTGCTCGCGATGACATTTTAACCGGCGAAGAAGAGCTTACTGCCTCACCGCCGAACCTGCTTCAACGTCTCGGCAATCAAAAACGCCAACTCCAGCGACTGGTCGGCATTCATCCGCGGATCGCAATGGGTATGGTAGCGGTCCGACAGCCCGTCCTCGGTAATCGGCCGTGCACCGCCGATGCATTCGGTGACGTTTTGCCCAGTCATTTCGATGTGAATTCCGCCGGCATAGGTGCCTTCGGCTTCGTGGACCTGGAAGAACTGCTTCACCTCGCCGAGGATCTGCGCGAAGTCCCGGGTCTTGTAGCCGCTGCTGGCCTTGATGGTGTTGCCGTGCATCGGGTCGCTGCTCCACAGCACCTGCTTGCCTTCACGCTGTACGGCGCGCAACAGGGGTGGCAAGTGTTCGCCGACCTTGTTGGCGCCCATCCGGGCGATCAGGTTCAGTCGGCCGGGGTCGTTGTCCGGGTTGAGCACGTCGATCAGGCGGATCAGGTCGTCCGGGTCCATGCTCGGGCCAACCTTGACCCCGATCGGGTTGTTCACCCCGCGCAGGAATTCGACATGGGCGCCGTCCAGTTGACGGGTGCGGTCGCCGATCCACAGCATGTGGGCCGAGCAGTCGTAATAGTCGTTGGTCAGGCTGTCACGGCGCACGAAGGCTTCTTCGTAATTGAGCAGCAACGCTTCGTGGGCAGTGAAGAAACTGGTTTCGCGCAGTTGCGGCGAGCTGTCCATGCCGCAGGCGCGCATGAACGCCAGGGTTTCGTCGATGCGGTCGGCCAGGTGGCTGTATTTTTCCGCCAGGGCCGAATTGGCGATGAAGTCCAGGTTCCACTTGTGTACCTGGTGCAGGTCGGCGAACCCGCCCTGGGCGAAGGCGCGCAGCAGGTTCAAGGTGGCGGTGGACTGGTGGTAGGACTGCAGCAACCGCTCCGGGTCCGGCACGCGGCTTTTCTCGTCGAAACCGATGCCATTGACGATGTCGCCCCGGTAGGCCGGCAGGGTCACGCCATCGATGGTTTCGTCGTTGGCCGAACGTGGCTTGGCGAACTGCCCGGCCATGCGGCCGACCTTGACCACCGGGCAACCGGCGGCAAAGGTCATGACGATTGCCATCTGCAAGAGCACCTTGAAGGTGTCGCGGATCTTGGCCGCCGAGAACTCGGCAAAGCTCTCGGCGCAATCACCGCCTTGCAGCAGGAACGCCCGGCCCTGGGTCACTTCGGCGAACTGACGGCGCAACTCCCGGGCTTCACCGGCAAACACCAGTGGCGGATAACTGGCCAAGGTCTGCTCTACCTGCAACAGGTGCGCGGCGTCGGGGTAGCGGGGTTGTTGCTGGATCGGCAGGGCGCGCCAGCTGTCAGGGCTCCAGGGTTGGCTCATCATGATCTCTAGGTGATTTACGCTCGGACGGCCATGTTATCAGCAAATTAGTGCGTGACCTGTTTGCGTCGCTTCGCGGACAATTGCCCCTTTGTACAACTTGCGTACAGTCCAGCGCGTTGCCGCAGTCCGTCCGGCGACCATCAGGAGATGAAATGACAGAGGAGCGCGTCGAGCATCTGCTCGCCGAAGTGCACGACGAGTTCGGCATGATCCGGGTCTTCGAAGTGGCCGACTACCGGTTTCTTGAGTTCGGCGATGCCATTGAGCAGAGCTGCGTGTTCACGGCTGATCCGAGCTGGCTCGAATACGACTACACCCGCGCCATGCTCATCGGTGCGTTGTGTCACGAGCAGCCGGAAAGCGCGCTGTTCCTGGGGTTGGGCGCCGGTACGCTGACCCAGGCCTGCCTCAAGTTCCTGCCGCTGGAAGATGTCGAAGCCATCGAACTGCGCCCCGACGTGCCGCGCCTGGCCATCGAATACCTGGGGTTGGACGACGACCCGCGACTGTACATCCGCGTTGGCGATGCCTTGGAATTGCTTGAAACGGCGGAGCCGGCGGATCTGATTTTCGTCGACCTCTATACCGATGTCGGCCCAGGCGTCGGGCATCTGGCCTGGGGGTTCCTGGAAAACTGCCAGAAGCGCCTCAACCCGGGCGGCTGGCTGGTGATCAACCAGTGGGCCACCGATGACGGCAAGCCATTGGGTGCGGCGCTGTTGCGCGGTTTGTACCACCGGCATTACTGGGAACTGCCGGTGAAGGAGGGCAATGTGATCCTGATCGTGCCGGCGGACCTGGACCAGGAGCTGGACATGCAAGGACTGGTCGCCAGGGCCGAAGGGCTGGCGCCGAGGCTGGGTTATTCGTTGCAGTCGTTGATCAAGGCCATCCGTCCGGCAACGTGATACAAGCCAGGTGTGATAAACCCTGTGGGAGCAAAGCTTGCTCGCGATACAGGCACTGCAATTCCCGAGAGTGCTGAGTTGTGTTCATCGCGAGCGAGCTTTGCTCCCACAGGGGAAAGATGAACCGTTTTAGCACCCCACCCCCGCAACGCCGAGCCTTCGCAAAACAAACGGTTGTACCGTTAATCCCAGGGCCCGTGGCAGAGAGCCCCATAACGGGGTCTGGCGATAAAAAAAGCTCCCTTTTCGGGCGAATTCCGGTATAGTGCGCGCCGGCCTTTAGCCGGGCCGCGTCAAGGTAGCGCAATTCCCCGAAGTCAGCTTCGGTTGCATGTCCGCACAACGGATGCTTCCACGACGTTCTTTTTCCATTCATTCGTTTTCGCAAATCCCCGCCGACAAAGCAGCCAGGGCGACTCTTGAGTCTCAACACGGCACGCGCAGCTTTGGAGCATGGGTCTTTGCGGATGCACTTAGAGGCAGACCCATGACCCAGGAAACCGGCGGCTTCGCCGCTTTTAATCTCAACCCGAACATTCTTGCCGCCGTCACTGCGACCGGCTACGAAGAACCTTCGGCTATTCAGCAGCAATCGATCCCGATCATCATGGCCGGCCACGACATGATTGGCCAGGCGCAAACCGGTACGGGTAAAACCGCTGCGTTCGCCCTGCCGATCCTGCATCGCATCGATCCTGCAAAGCGCGAACCGCAAGCCCTGATCCTGGCGCCAACTCGTGAGTTGGCGCTGCAAGTAGCAACCGCTTTCGAAACCTATTCCAAGCAGATGCCTGGCGTTACCGTTGTGGCCGTCTACGGCGGCGCGCCGATGGGCCCACAACTGAAAGCCATCCGTAATGGTGCGCAGATCGTTGTCGCCACTCCGGGTCGTCTGTGCGATCACCTGCGTCGTGACGAAAAAGTCCTGGCCACCGTGAACCACCTGGTTCTGGACGAAGCCGACGAAATGCTCAAGCTGGGTTTCATGGACGACCTGGAAGTCATCTTCAAGGCCCTGCCGGCTACCCGCCAGACCGTATTGTTCTCGGCCACCCTGCCGCAATCGATCCGTGCCATTGCCGAGCGCCACCTGCGCGATCCGCAGCACGTGAAGATCCAGACCAAGACCCAGACCGTTACCGCGATCGAGCAGGCTCACCTGCTGGTTCACGCTGACCAGAAGACTTCCGCCGTTCTCAGCTTGCTGGAAGTGGAAGACTTCGACGCCCTGATCATGTTCGTGCGCACCAAGCAAGCGACCCTGGACCTGGCCAGCGCCCTGGAAGCCAAAGGCTACAAAGCCGCTGCGCTGAATGGTGACATTGCCCAGAACCAGCGTGAGCGCGTGATCGACTCCCTCAAGGATGGCCGCCTGGACATCGTGGTCGCGACCGACGTCGCGGCCCGTGGCCTGGACGTTCCGCGCATCACCCACGTGTTCAACGTGGACATGCCGTACGACCCGGAATCCTACGTTCACCGTATCGGCCGTACCGGCCGTGCCGGTCGCGAAGGCCGCGCGCTGCTGCTGGTTACCCCGCGCGAGCGCCGCATGCTGCAAGTGATCGAGCGTGTGACTGGTCAGAAAGTCGCTGAAGTTCGCCTGCCGGACGCTCAGGCTGTTCTCGATGCCCGCATCAAGAAACTGACCAACAGCCTGTCGCCACTGGTGGCTGACGCCGAATCGACCCACGGTGATCTGCTCGATCGCCTGACCGCCGACATCGGTTGCACCCCGCGCGCACTGGCCGCCGCACTGCTGCGCAAGGCCACCAACGGCCAAGCGCTGAACCTGGCTGCAATCGAGAAGGAACGTCCCCTGGTGCCGAACAGCGCCCCGCGTGGCGATCGTCCTGAGCGCACCGGTGATCGTCCGGACCGTGGTGATCGCGAGCGTCGTGCCCCGATCCCGCTGGCCGAAGGTCGTGCTCGCTGCCGTACCGCGCTGGGTGCCCGTGACGGCATCGCGGCCAAGAACCTGCTGGGTGCCATCCTCAACGAAGGCGGCCTGGCCCGCGAAGCCATCGGCCGCATCCAGGTGCGTGACAGCTTCAGCCTGGTCGAGCTGCCGGAAGATGGTCTGGAGAAGTTGCTGACCAAGCTGAAAGACACCCGCGTGGCCGGCAAGCAGCTCAAGCTGCGCCGCTATCGCGAAGATTGATCGGCTCTTGGGCTGATTGATCGAACATGAAAAATCCCCGACTGGTTCGGGGATTTTTTTGTCTGTTGTTTGGCGTGCCTTCAGGAGAGTGGTGTGGACGCCAATCGCGAGCAGGCTCGCTCCCACAGGGGTTTTGTGAGCGCCGAAAATCCAATGTGGGAGCGAGCCTGCTCGCGATTGGAGCGACCCGGTCTATCTGTCAGTCAAACCGATAGATATCCATCCCCAACGTCCCCATCGTGAAGCCTTGGTGGGCAACGCTGAACTTCCCACCCGCACCCCGGGCGAAATACAGCGGCAACAAATGCTCGTCGCTGGGGTGGCTGCGCACGGCGTTCGGTGCTTGGCGCCGGTAGTCGTGCAGCGCGGTCTCATCGTCGGTCGCCAACTTCTCGACTATCCAATCACGAAAGGCCTTGGCCCAAGGCTCGATACTGTCGGGGCCAGCGTTCCAGTCCAGGTCGCGCAGGTTATGGGTGATGCTGCCGGAGCCGATCAACAGGATGTCTTGCTGGCGCAGGCTCGCCAGGGCTTGGCCGACCTGTGTCTGCAATGCCGGCCCTTGGCGGCTGGGCAGGGAAACCTGCACCACCGGAATGTCGGCCTCCGGGTACATCAACGACAATGGCACCCAGACGCCATGGTCGGAGGGCCGTTGAGGGTCGAGGCGTGCCGGCAGGTGCGCGGCATTGAGCATGTCTGCCACTTGCGTCGCCAGTTGAGGATCACCAGGCGCGGGGTACTGCACCTCATACAGCGCCGGTGGAAAGCCGCCGAAGTCGTGCCAGGTGCGCGGCTGCGGATTGGCACTGACCAACAGTTCATTGCTTTCCCAGTGGGCGGATACGATGACGATGGCCTTGGGCTTGGGCAATTGAGCGGCCAGGCGAGCCAATGCCGGACCGCTGTCGCCGGGTTCCAGAGCGAGCATGGGTGAGCCATGGGAGATAAACAGGCTGGGCAGCATGAAGGGGCTCCTGAGCGTTAAGATGTGATCATCTTCCGTCAGGTCAATGATCTAAATCTAATATAAGTTTTAGCCCGTTTTGATCGAGTTTTTTGGAGTGAATCATGGAGCCCGAGTTTTGGCACAAGCGCTGGTCATCGAACCAGATTGGTTTTCACTTGCCAGAGGTGAACCCCTACCTGCAACGTTTCTGGCCGCAACTGGGTCTGGCGCAGGGTAGTCGAGTGCTGGTGCCGTTGTGTGGGAAAAGCCTGGATCTGTTGTGGCTTGCCCATCAGGGGTACTCAGTGCTTGGCGTGGAGTTGTCGGAAAAAGCCGCCACTGATTTTTTTCTTGAACGTCAGCTTGAGCCGAGCGTAAGTGAGGAGGGCGCGTTCAAGGTCTTCCGTGCCGAGGGTGTCGAAATCCGCTGTGGTGATTTCTTTGCCTTGAGTGCTGCAGATGTGGCCGATTGCGCGGCGTTGTACGACCGTGCTGCGTTGATTGCCTTGCCGGTGGCGATGCGAGAGCGGTATGCGGTTCATTTGCAGAAAATCATGCCCGCGTGCGTGGGATTGCTGATTACCCTAGATTACAACCAGGATGAAATGCCTGGCCCACCTTTCTCCGTAGGAAATGATGAGGTGCTGCGGCTGCTGGGAAATGTCTGGCGGCTGGAGGTCTTGCAGGAACAGGATGTGCTGGGGGAAAGCTGGAAGTTCTTGCAGGCTGGAGTGAAGCGGCTGGATGAGCGGGTGTATCGGATTTCCAGTCGTTGAAGTGAGTGTTTGTGCTGGCGTGCCTAAACCAGCAGACAAAAAAAGCCCGCATCGCTGCGGGCTTTCTCTTGAGGCTTCAGTCAGCCGCGACGACGCAGTGCGTCGATACGCTCTTCCAGCGGCGGGTGGCTCATGAACATGCGCGCCAGGCCCTGCTTGATGCCACCGTTGATGCCAAAGGCATTCAGGGTGTCGGGCATGTGCACCGGCAAGCCTTGCTCGGCGCGCAGGCGTTGCAGGGCACCGATCATGGCGCTGGTACCAGCCAGGCGTGCACCGGCGTCGTCGGCGCGGAACTCGCGCTTGCGCGAGAACCACATGACGATGGCGCTGGCGAGGATGCCCAGTACCAACTCGGCGAAGATGGTCGCCACGTAGTAGGCGATGCCTTGGCCCTCTTCGTTCTTGAAGATCACCTTGTCGACGAAGTTGCCGATGATGCGGGCGAAGAACATCACGAAGGTGTTCACCACGCCCTGGATCAGCGCCAGAGTCACCATGTCGCCGTTGGCGACGTGGCCGATCTCGTGGGCCAGCACGGCCTTGACTTCATCGGGCGAGAACCGCTCGAGCAAACCCTGGCTGACGGCGACCAGGGCGTCGTTCTTGTTCCAGCCGGTGGCGAAGGCGTTGGCCTCGTAGGCCGGGAAGATACCGACTTCCGGCATCTTGATACCGGCTTCGCGGGACAACTGCTCGACGGTTTGCAGCAGCCATTGCTCGTGGCGAGTGCGCGGCTGGCTGATGATCTGGGTGCTGGTGCTCATCTTCGCCATCCACTTGGAGATGAACAGCGAGAACAGGGAACCGGCGAAACCGAACACCGCACAGAAAATCAGCAGCTGATTGAGGTTGAGGTCAACCCCGTTGGCCGCCATGAACCCGTTGAAGCCGAAGAGGCTCAGGGTGATGCTGGCAATCAGCACGACCGCCAGGTTAGTGGCCAAGAACAGCAGGATGCGCATCATGGTTGTGGAAATCTCCTCGTGCTAAAGATGTAGCGTTATGCGGGGTATATAAGGTGCTGCCGCAGGCTATTCAACTCACCGACTATTTCAAACTGTGTCCTACAGCTGTCCTAAATGTTTGAAAGACTTTTCTGAAAGTGACTGGGGAAAAGAAATACGGCGCCTGCACCCCGTGAACGTTGAGCCGGGGTGCCCGTTGGCTCTCCAGTCCCTAGTGTAGAAGGCCTGGCGGAGTCGGCAGAACGGATATGTTGCTGAATCAAACAGCGTGCGAGGCGAGGACTCCCCGCACGCTGCCTGGCTTATTGACGGTAGGACTTGAGGAAGTTGCCGATCCGGCCAATGGCCTGGTCGAGGTCATCGACCCGCGGCAGGGTCACGACGCGGAAGTGGTCCGGCCACGGCCAGTTGAACGCCGTTCCCTGGACCACCAGCAGCTTTTCGGACAGCAGCAGGTCGAGGACGAATTTTTCATCGTTGTGGATCGGGCAGACCTTCGGGTCGATCCGTGGGAAGGCATACAGCGCGCCCATCGGCTTGACGCAACTGACGCCAGGAATATCGTTGAGCAATTCCCAGGTGCGATTGCGCTGTTCCAGCAGCCGGCCCTGGGGCAGGACCAGGTCGTTGATGCTCTGGTAGCCGCCCAGCGCCGTCTGGATCGCATGCTGGCTCGGCACGTTGGCGCACAGGCGCATGTTGGCCAGCATGTCGATGCCTTCGATGTAGCTCTGGGCGTGGTGCTTGGGCCCGGAGATAGCGATCCAGCCGGAGCGGAAACCGGCGACCCGATAGGATTTGGACAGGCCGTTGAAAGTCAGGCACAGCAGGTCCGGCGCCAGGGACGCGGTGCAGACATGCACGGCATCGTCGTAGAGGATCTTGTCGTAGATCTCGTCGGAGAACACCACCAGGTTGTGCTGGCGGGCCAGTTCCAGCATGCCCAGCAGCACTTCCCTGGAATACACGGCGCCGGTCGGGTTGTTCGGGTTGATGATCACCAGTGCCTTGGTATTGGGCGTGATCTTGGCCTTGATGTCCGCCAGGTCGGGGAACCAGTTGGCCTGTTCGTCGCACAGGTAATGCACCGGGTTGCCACCGGACAGGCTCACGGCAGCGGTCCACAGCGGATAGTCCGGCGCCGGCACCAGCACTTCGTCGCCGTTGTTGAGCAGCGCCTGCATGGACATCACGATCAGCTCGGACACGCCGTTGCCCAGGTAGATGTCCTCGATGCCGATCCCTTCGACCTGCTTCTGCTGGTAGTACTGCATCACGGCCTTACGGGCACTGAACAGGCCCTTGGAGTCGCTGTAGCCCTGGGCCGTCGGCAGGTTGCGGATGACGTCCTGGAGAATTTCATCGGGCGCTTCGAAACCAAAGGGCGCCGGGTTGCCGATGTTCAGCTTGAGGATGCGATGGCCTTCCTCTTCCAGGCGTTTGGCGTGCTTGAGCACCGGGCCGCGAATGTCGTAGCAGACGTTGGCGAGCTTGTTCGATTTGCTGACCTGCATGGCGATGTGTTCCCGAAAATGAACGATCCAGGCGGCGTATGAACTACCGTACTGGGGATCCTGCGTCTGTGCCCAGGCCTGACGCGGTAATAGGCGCCACAATCCGTTTGAATGCGCATGACGTGACTGCCAGACTGGCGTCTGACGAGGCGCAATCATACGTGCCGCCCGATCTGCGGAAAAGCATCGGATCGGGCTTTTTCAATTGCCGAGGTAGGACGATGGAAAAGTTGCAGAAAACCCTTGAAGAATGGCGCGCCATGCTCGACCCGGAGCAGTACAACGTCTGTCGGTTGAAGGGCACCGAACGACCGTTCTCCGGTAAGTACAACGCCACCAAGACCGACGGTGTGTACCACTGCATCTGCTGCAATGAACCGTTGTTCGATTCGCGGACCAAATTTGACTCTGGCTGCGGCTGGCCGAGTTTCTACGCGCCGATCGAAGGCAGCGCGGTGGTCGAGGTGCGGGACGTCAGCCACGGCATGATCCGTACCGAGGTGGTCTGTGCCAAATGTGATGCCCACTTGGGCCACGTCTTCCCCGACGGTCCGCCGCCGACGGGGCTGCGGTACTGCATCAACTCGGTGTGCCTGGATCTCGTGCCTCGGTAGGGACTGTTCACCACAATCCTCCTGTGGCGAGGGAGCTTGCTCCCGCTGGGCGGCACAGCCGCCCCAAAACGGCCTGGCATAGTTCTCCTGGCAGACCGCGTCGGCCGGTTTTACGACGGCTGCGCCGCCGAGCGGGAGCAAGCTCCCTCGCCACAAAAGCCCGGAGGGCTGAAGTCATGGTTTCGGACAATTAAATTGCACACAATTGAATCGTTCGCTATCTTCGCCGCCTATCCCATACATTTTCGGAGCCTTGCCATGAGCGACAACCTGCTGAGCATCCCCTGTACCACCATCAAGGGTGAGCAAAAGACCCTCGCCGATTTCGCCGGCAAGGCTGTGCTTGTCGTCAACACCGCCAGCCAGTGCGGATTCACCCCGCAATACAAGGGCCTCGAGGCGTTGTGGCAGACCTACAAGGACCAGGGCCTGGTGGTGTTGGGCTTTCCCTGCAATCAGTTCGGCAAGCAGGAGCCAGGCAACGAGGGGGCGATCACCGAGTTCTGCGAACTGAACTTCGGCGTGAGTTTTCCGCTGTTCAAGAAAATAGAAGTCAACGGTGCCAACGCTCATCCTCTGTTCGTCCAGCTTAAACAGCGGGCGCCCGGCGTGCTGGGGTCCAAAGGCATCAAGTGGAATTTCACCAAGTTCCTGATCGGCAAGGACGGTCAGGTGGTCAAGCGTTTTGCCCCGACCACCAAGCCCGAGGATTTGACCGGTGAGATCGAAGCGCTGCTCAAATGAATGACCTGTCAGTCGATTCGCTGAAGCTCGACAGCCAGTTGTGCTTCAAGCTGTACGCCGCTTCGCGCGCGGTGATCCGTGGCTACAAACCCATGCTCGATCAACTCGGCCTGACCTATCCGCAATACCTGGCGATGCTGGTGTTGTGGGAATGGCAGGACGCCGCCCCGCAACAACCAACGGTCAAGGCCCTGGGGGAGCGTTTGCTGTTGGATTCCGGCACGCTGACGCCGCTGCTCAAGCGCCTGGAACAGCTGGATCTGGTCCAGCGCCAGCGTTCGGCCCTGGACGAGCGGGAGGTGCACTTGAGCCTGTCGACTGCCGGGCGAGCCCTGCGTGAACAGGTTGGCCCGCTCAAGGCCCGGTTGTTGTGCGACAGCGGTATCGACCTGGACCGCCTGGGGACGTTGCGAGATGGTCTGGATCACCTGCTGGGCCAGATCAAAGCGCTGACGTAGTGGGCACCCACTGGTCCAGCACCGCCGCCAGCTCTTCGCGGCGGAACGGCTTGGACAGGTAGTCGTTCATGCCGGCCGCGCGGCAGCGCTCGCGTTCCTCGGGCATCGCATTGGCTGTCAGGGCAACAATCGGCAGGTCCGACCAGCGCCCGCTGCGGCGGATCTGCCGGCTGGCTTCGTAGCCATCCATCACCGGCATGTTGCAGTCCATCAACACCAGGTCGAAAACCCGCTGTTCCAGTTGAGCCAGGGCTTCGGCGCCGTGGGCCGCGACGGTGACTTCGCAGCCCAGTTTCACCAGCATCCCCTTGGCCACCAGTTGATTGACCGGGTTGTCTTCCACCAGCAGCACCCGTCCACGCAAGGACGGCGCCAGGGCTTCGATCTGTGCGTCATTGATGATGGTCGCCTCGCTCTGCATGGCACGCCGCAGAATCTGGTACAGCGCATGGCGCGCCAGTGGCCGGGCCTGTTGGATCAGCGGCGCGAGGGCGGCGGCTTCTTCGCCGGGCATGAAACTGCCATAGGCGGTCACCAGCAGGATCGGTGCGTCAAAGGTGGGCCGCAGGTTGAACAGGCATTCCGGGCAGTCGGTAATCAGCACGTCGGGCGTGAGCCCCAGCAACCCGTCGTCGATGGAGCGTTGTACATAATCCAGTCCCCATCCCGGCAACAGCATGCCCAGCAACTCGGCCAGCCCGCTGCTGCTGGCGGTGATGGCGACGACGTTGCCGTGCAACGGCTCGACCGGCGGCGCAGGGAGATGGCAAGGCAGGGGCAGGTCGGCACAGAACTGACTGCCAAAGCCGGCTTCGGAACTGATCGTCAACCGGCCCTGCATGGCTTCGCAGAGGTTGTAGGTCAGTGCCAGGCCCAGCCCGGTGCCACCGAATTGGCGGGTAATCCCGGCGCCAGCCTGGGTGAACGGCTGCAGGATTCTTGCCTGGGCTTCCTGGGGGATGCCAATGCCCGTGTCGCAGACCTCGATTCGCACGCCGCCTTCGTAATGGCTCAACTTCACGTCGACCCGGCCGAAGCGCGTGAATTTCAGTGCGTTGGACAACAGGTTGCTGACGATCTGGCGCACCCGGGTCGGGTCGCCCAATACCTGCGCCGGGAACTGCGGGTCGATCAGGCAGGCCAGTTCGACACTGGGGGCCGCGTTCTGGGAAAGCAGGTTGGCGGTGTCCTCCACCAGGGAGCCGAGGTCGAACGGAATGCGTTCGAGCTCCAGTTGGCCGGCGTCGAATTTCGACAGGTCGAGGATGTCGTTGAGCAGTTCGACCAATACCTTGCCCGAGTCATGGGCAATCGATAGCTGCTGCTGTTGTTCGGCCGTCAGGGGGCCGTCCAGGGACAGGGCGATCATTCCCAGCAGGCCGTTGAGCGGTGTGCGGATCTCGTGGCTCATGTTAGCGAGGAACACGGAGCGGGCTTCGGCCATGTCCAGGGCGGTGCGCCGGGCCACCTCCAGCTCCTCGTTGGACTGGCTGAGGCGGGCATTGATGGCCTTGAGTTCGGCGGTGCGGGCCGAGACGATGTTTTCCAGTTGCGCCAGGTATTCAGTGAGGCGATTTTCGGCCGTGCGTCGTTGCTGGATTTCGGTGGAGATATTTTCGAACTGCTGGTTGGCGACGGACACCAGCACGCCGATCTCATCGGACTGGTGGCCGGAAGGGCATTCCAGGCGGTTCTGTTCGCTGCTGCTCGGGTCGCGGCTGCTCAGTTCGCGGATGACCCGCACCAGGGGCTTGGTCAGCATCACGTAGAACAGCGCCAGCAACAGGCCGGTCAGGATCAGGCTGCGGGCGAAGCCATTGAGCAAGGTGACCTCGGCACGGCGCAGGAAACGACTGCCGAACGCATAGGTGTCGACGTCCAGTCGCAGCATGCCCAGGGATTCTCCGGGCAGGTGGTCCAGGTAGAGCCGGTCCTCGAACTGCCGCTGGGCGCCGAACAGGAAGTCACTGATGAACCGATAGCTGCTTTGCAGCTCAGGCCGCTTGACGCTGGCCAGCACCGTATTGTTATTGTCGATCAACTCGGCCCCGATGATGGCCGGTGAGCGCAACAGGCCCATGGACAGTTCCTGGGCGAGCTCGGCGTCGATGTTGTAGGCGATGCGCGAAGCCGGGTTGTGGCTGATTTCCAGCAGCGAGAGGATTTCACGGTTGATCGACGCGTCTTCACTGGCATAATCGATGCCGATCTGCATCAGGCTGAGCAAGGTGCCCAACACGAAGCCCACCAGGACGGTCAGGCGGGCCTGCTTATAGGAAAGCCGTTGGGTGAATCTGATGTCCATTGAGTGATGAACCACTTACGTTTCCCTTCGCCGGTCAAGCATAGCTGATCATCTCTGAATACCGGTGCAGCCGGTGTGTATTGTGTGAAGTAGACCCGCCATTGGCTACGGCGTTTCGTAGCCCGAGCGCCATCATTACTGTGAACCTGTCCGAGGAAAAGACGTGGACTCGCGATTGAATGCTTTTCTTGAGCGTGCCGATGCCGTGCTGGCCCGGATCGAGCCTTTGCTGCCGGCGCCCCGGCCCGCCATCGATTGGACCCAGACCCTGGCCGCCCGCTGGCAGCGTGATGGACGTAGCGGCTATCTGCTGCCGCTGCAGGTCAGCCTCGACATGCGCCTGTCGGACCTGATCGGCGTGGACCGCCAGGTCGAACAACTGGGCCGCAACACGCGGCAGTTCCTCGATGGCATGCCCGCCAACCATGCCTTGCTCTGGGGCTCGCGTGGCACCGGCAAGTCTTCCCTGGTGCGTGCCCTGTTGGCCGAACATGCCCAGCAAGGCCTGCGGTTGATCGAGATCGAACGCGATCACCTGGCCGATCTGCCCCGGGTGGTCGAGCAGGTTGCGAAACTGCCACAGCGTTTCGTGTTGTTCTGTGATGACCTGTCGTTCGAATCCGGTGAGGGCGATTACCGGGTGCTCAAGAGCGTGTTGGATGGATCCCTGGAGCAGGCACCGGACAACGTGCTGTTGTATGCCACCTCCAACCGTCGGCACCTGGTGCCGGAAAAGGAAAGCGACAACGAGAACTGGAAACGGGTCGACGGCGAACTTCACCCCAGCGAAGCGGTGGAGGACAAGATCGCCTTGTCCGACCGCTTTGGCTTGTGGCTGTCGTTTTATCCCTTTACCCAGGAGCATTTCCTCAACGTGGTGGAGCACTGGATCAGCGAACTGGCGACCAAGGCCGGGCTGGCCTGGCAGCGCGACGAAGCGCTGGATGTGCTGGCGGTGCGTTGGGCAACCGGTCGCGGCAACCGCAACGGACGTTGCGCCTACCAGTTTGCCCGTTATTGGGTAGGCCTGAAATTGTTGGAGCACAAGGCATGATCGATTTGAAGGGCACCGGAGTTGGCCTGGACGGCTACGCGTTGTTATCGGCACAGCTGGAATCCTTGCTGGCCGATGAGCGTGACTTCATCGCCAACGCGGCGCAGTTCTCGGCTTTCCTGTCCAGTCAGCTGGACGACCTGAACTGGGCCGGTTTCTACCTCAATCGCAACGAAGAGCTGGTCCTGGGGCCGTTCCAGGGCCAGATCGCCTGCGTGCGGATTCCCTTTGGCCGCGGCGTGTGTGGCACGGCGGCAGCGACCCGGCAGACTCAGCGCGTCGAAGATGTCCATGCCTTCGCCGGGCACATCGCCTGCGACAGTGCGTCGAACAGCGAGCTGGTGGTGCCGTTGGTCAAGGACGGGCGCCTGATTGGCGTGCTGGACCTGGACAGCCCGAAACTGGCGCGCTTTACCGAACATGACCAGGCTGGCATTGAAGCGTTGGCTGCGATATTCCTGCGCCTGACGGATTGCTGATCATGCCTTCAGCCCGGCCTTGACCAGCAGGGCATCGGGGTCGACTTCATCGATCTGGTGCGGGTCGAGGAACTGATTGGCGTAGCTCAGGTAGACCTTTTCATCGATGAAGAGCCCGAACAGTTCGGGATCGATATGGGCGTCACGGCACATGGTGGCCATGATGCCCAGGGCTTCGCTCAGTTTCTTCGCTTTCTTGTAGGGGCGGTCGGCCGCCGTCAGCGCTTCGAAAATATCGGCAATGGCCATCATGCGTGCCGGCAGGCTCATCTCTTCGCGTTTGAGGCGCTTGGGATAACCGCTGCCATCCATCTTCTCGTGATGACCGCCGGCTATCTCCGCCACGTTTTCCAGGTGGCTGGGGAAGGGCAACTGGCTGAGCATCAGGATCGTCTGCACCATGTGATGGTTGATGACGTAGCGCTCCTCGCGGGTCAGCGTGCCTCGGGTGATGCTCAGGTTGTAGAGTTCGCCGCGGTTGTATTTCCAGGCCGGTACATCGAGCTGGAAGCCCCACGGATTGTCCGCCGGGATCAGTTCGCTCGCGTGGCGCTCGAACAGGTGCTCGGGCTTGTCCGCCAACAGCCGCTCAGTGACTGGTAGTGTCGGCTTGGGCGTGCGGGCCTGGCGACGGTTCTCTTCCCAGGAAACTCCCAGGCGATCGTCGAGGGTCCGCGTCCAGGGGCGTTGGGCAATCTGTTGCAAGCGTTGCAGGTCGGCCTCGGCCATGGCTTCGCTGCCTTGGTTGCAATGGGCGACGAAGGCAAAGTCGTCATCCAGGGCCGCCAATGTCGCGTCGCGCCGTTGCGCCAGGGATGAGGCCTCGCCGCCGCTTGCCACGGCCTGCCAGTAATCGACCCAGGCATCGCGCTTGAGCACTTCGAAACGGGTGCGTATCTCGTGGATCCGGTCGTTCAGGGTTTCCAGCTTGGTGGCTTTGTCGACGACGTATTCGGGGGTAGTGACCTTGCCGCAATCGTGCAGCCAGGCGGCGATGTGCAGAGCTTCCCATTCATCTTCCGTTGGCTGATAGGTGTCGAATGCCGGTGCCTGGCTGGCGGCGGCGGCCTGGGCGAGCATCAGGGTCAGCACCGGCACCCGCTGGCAATGGCCGCCGGTATAGGGACTCTTGGCATCGATCGCGCCGGCCAGCAATTGGATGAATGCGTCCAGCAATTGCTTTTGCCTGGCTTGCAGGCGCTGGCTCTCGATGCTCACGGTGGCGGCACCGGATACGGCCTGCAGGAAGGCGATGCGGTCGGGCTGCAGTTTTTCCAGGTCGGCTTCGGTGCCACTGTCGGTGATCAGCAATACCAGTACGCCGACGGTTTCCTGGTGCCGATTGCGCAGACGGATACCGATCAGGTGGACCCGCGGCGAGTCCAGTTCCCGCAGGACGCCCTGCAAGTCGCCCGCCTGCTCGAAGCCCAGGGATGTCACGAAATTTTCCGAGACGGCCAGTTGCTGGAGCCATTGAGGGCTGTCGCCCGCTTGCAACTCATGACCGCGCAGTTTGAAGTCATCGAGATCCCGAGGTGCGCCGTCGATCACCAGCCCATGTGGCTTGACCCGATTGTCGTCGTTCTCGCGCAGGTAGATCAGACCGGCCTGGGCCTGGCCGATTTTCACGGTTTCAAATAACACCCGCTCCAGCAATGGGACGAAGCGGGTTTCGGCGCGCAGGCTGGCGGTGATTTCAAAGAAACTTGCCAAGGTCTCTTTCATGCGCGCCATCGATACGCTCAATTGATCGACCTCCAGCACCGGGGAACGACGCGACACCGGATAGTTGAAATCAAAGCTGCGAATGGCATCGGCCTCCTGCACCAGTTCGCGCAAGGGCTTGACCAGGATTCTGGACGTCAGCCAGCCCAGCGGCAGGCACAGCAGCAAGGTGGCGAGGGTGATGAGCGCGCCTTGCCAGCGCATGCGATAGGCATTGGCCAGCAGCTCATCCTCAGGGACCAGCAATGCCAGTTCCAGGCCGTGGGGCCCGCCTTCCTGCATATGGCTGCGAGAAACGATCCACTGGCGTCCGGCCGCCTCCAGGCGCGTCGCATCGGTGTTGTCATCGAGCGCAGCGGCGATCGCGGGGCTGAGGTCGCGAGCCTTGATCAGGCGTGCCGACTGGGCATCGACGAGCAGCCGGCCGCTGTCGGGATAACCCACTGCGTTGCCCTTGGGGTCGAGCAAGACGATTTCGGTGCCGCTGGTCACCTTGTGCTTGGCCAGGGTTTGGGACAAGGCCGCCAGGGTCAGGTCGGCGCCAATGACAGCCTGTTCGCCGCTGCGCCGGGCGAGGGTGGTGCCGACGTTATGGATGGAGAAAAAAACGTAGGGCTCGGTGGTGATCTGCTCAGTGCTGCCGACGGCGCTGCGAAACCAGCCGCGGTTGCGTGGATCGTAGGTTTCACCGGTAATGTCCCGGCGTTCGATGAGCGTCAGGGTTTCATCGTAAAACAGTGATTGGGCGAGTATCGGCGTCTGCTCGGTTGTCCGTTCCACGGTCCAGACCTGGTAGGCCGCCTCGGCCGGTGCCTGCAGGGCGGCTTTGAGGGCAGCGGTGCGCAATGGCCGGACCATCAGGAAGTTGCCGTGACGATCGCCCAGGTACAACGACGCCAGGTTCGGATTATCCCGTAGCGCCTGACTGAAAGGCACGAGCAGGGCCAGGCGTTGCGCCATCTGCGGCGTGCGCGTCGCCGGGTAGTCGGCCAGCAGGCTCAGCAGATGGCGGATCGGTTCGTAGGTGTCGTACAAATCCAGGCGCACATCCTGTTCAATGCGGTTGAACAGTTTTTCACTGCTGGAGAGGATGATTTGCGTGGTTTGCCGGTAATTGAAAATACCCAGCACCACCCCGGTCAGCAGCAAAAGCAGGGTAAACATCACGCTGATGTGGACGTGCAGGGGGAACCGGCGTTTTTTCGGACGCGGTGCGCTGGGCATTGCAGTCACTCCAAGTGTCGGGGGGCGTTCTCGATGGGTGTTTGCGCGTGCAAGGGAAACCGATCGAGAACCCCCCCATGTACGCACTGCTGAGCGAACAGCATAGTAAACGCTGGATTATTTTGCCTTGGCGATCTCCGTTTCCAGGGCCCGCTCCAGTTCGCTCATGGCGCGGTCGAGGGCGTCGGCGCAAGCGCTGATTCGCTCAGGCGCCTGTGCCTGCTGACAAGCCTGTTCCAAAGCCTCGCACCGCTGGATCAGCGAGGTCGCCTGGACGATGCGGGCGACGCCTTTTATCTTGTGTGCCGTTTCAGTCAATGCTTGCCGGTTTGTGCCGTGGGCGACGCCCAGCAACTCCTGGCGGTCCGAGCGGCTGCTACTGAGCAGTTCGGCCAACAGGCGCCGGTTGGACGAAGGGTCGCCGCCAGTCAATGCCTGTAGGCTTTGTACGCTGAAAATCGTGGGGTGGCCGGCGGGTTTGACCGCCTTGATCCATTGGCTCAAGGCGCTCAGGCTGATCGGCTTGAACAGGCAATCGTCCATTCCAGCGTCCTGGCAGCGTTGTTTTTCCTCCGGTTGGGCATTGGCCGTGAAGCCCAGGACGGTGCAGGGCGGCCGTTGCTGCTCGGACTCGTTGCGACGAATCGACCGGGCCAGATCGTAGCCGCTCATGATGGGCATGTTGCAATCGGCGATGACCAGATCGAAATGCCCATCCTGCCAAACCTTGAGCCCATGCGCACCATCGTAGGCGACCTGGTAGTGGTGACCCAGATACTCCAGTTGCTGCGACATCAGCAGGCGGTTGGCCGGATGATCGTCCACGACCAGCACATTCAAGGCGGCTTCGGCCGTTTCGATGGCCGGCTCAAGCGCAGCGCAAGCGTTTGTCGGCGGCAGGATGTTCAGGTGCAGGCAGATCCGGACCTGGGTTCCGGTGCCGGGCTGGCTGTTCATGTGCAGGCTGCCGCCCATCATCCGGCACAGGTTGCGACTGATCACCAGCCCCAGTCCCGCACCCGTACGGGCCATCCGGCCGCTATTGTCGACCTGGGCAAAAGGCTCGAACAAACGTTGCAGGTCCGCCGGGCTGATGCCGATGCCGCTGTCGTTGACCTCCAGGTGCATTTGCAGCACGTCGTCCCGGTCGGTTGGAGACAGCCGGACCTTGATCAGAACCTGGCCCTGCTCGGTGAATTTGAGGGCATTGCTGATCAGGTTCGACAGCACCTGCTTGAATCGCAACGGGTCGATCAATACGTCAGGGTTGCCCTCGGCAGTGTCGAATTGCAGCGTCAACGCCAGGTTTTTCTGCCGGGCCACGCCCTCGAATACCCGTATCACCGATTGCAGCAGGGCCC
Source organism: Pseudomonas sp. St290 (assembly GCF_018325805.1). Taxonomy (NCBI): domain Bacteria; kingdom Pseudomonadati; phylum Pseudomonadota; class Gammaproteobacteria; order Pseudomonadales; family Pseudomonadaceae; genus Pseudomonas; species Pseudomonas sp. St290. The sequence continues at coordinate 1,984,808 of NZ_AP014703.1, forward strand.
TGAGGTTGACTCGTTCGGGGGCCAGGCTCAGATGGCCTGATTCGATACGCGCGATGTCCAGGATATCGCCTATCAGCTCGAGCATGCCGGAGGCCGACTCGTACGCGACTTCGATGGTCGAGCGGTCGACGTGGCCCTTGTCGGCGTGTTTGAGGGCCAGTTCGAGCATGCCGATCACCGCGTTCATGGGGGTGCGGATTTCATGGCTCATGGTCGCCAGGAACGTGCTTTTGGCGCGGTTGGCGTCATCGGCCTGTTGCTTGGACGCGCGCAGTTCCTCGAACAGCTGGCGCCGTTCACTGATGTCGATCCAGCCGCCGATGATGCCTTGCACTTCGCCGGCGGAGTTTCGGTAGGGCAGGATCCAGTGATAGATCGTCAGTTTCCTGTCCCCGATGTGCAGGGGACGATCCACGATCAGGGCGGTGCCTTCGGCCATGACGCGCTGGTAGTCCGCCTGGTACTCCTGCGCTTCGAAGGCGTTGCTCATGGAGCCCGGCATCAGGCTCTTGCCAATGACGTCTTCGCGTTTTGCGGCGAACGCTTGCAGGTAACTGTCGTTGCAACTTTGCAGGATGCCGTTGCGATCCCTTACGTAGATGGGATGAGGGGTGCCGTTGAGCAGCGAATGCATGAACTCGAGTTGATCATTGAGGGCCAGTTCCGCCCGCTGGCGTTGCCTGATCTGGCGCTGCATGTAGGCGTTCCACGCCAGGGAAAGCAGCAGCAACAGGCCGACGCCCGCGACGATCTGGAAGAACAGACGGTTGTAGGTGCGCCAGGTGTGTTCCGAGGGTGAGACATAACCGCGCCAACGGTTGTTGATGACGCCCAGTTCGTCGGGGTCGATGCTGGTCAGGGCCTTGTCGAGAATGGCATTCAACTCGGTGGCGTTTTTCGCCGTGGCCAGCGCGAACATGGCCTGTTGGGTGCCCACCGTGCTGCTGATTTGCAACCGGTCCCGCAACACGTGGGAGGCGATGAAATAGTTGGCCATCACTTGTGAGTTCACGCTGCCGTCGACCTGGCCATGGGCGAGCATTTCCACGGCGCGCAAGGGGCCGTCCGTTTCGATGATTTGGATGCTCGGGTACTGGTTGCGTAACCATTCAATGACCGGGTTGCCTTTGGCGATTGCCAGGCTTGCGTGGCCGAACTGATCGAGTGTCGTGGGCGTATCGGACTGTTTGCGGGTCAGCAGGACGAATGAACTGGTGATGTAGGGGCGACTGAATTTCAGTTGGAGTTGTCGTTCATTGCTGGGCAACAGTGCAGCGATCATGTCGGCTTGATCGTTCAGGACCGCAGCAATCATTTCGCTGTCGTTCTGGCGGCGCTGGATGTCCAGGCGCAGGCCGGTGCGCAGCCGGATCAGTTCCAGCAGATCGGCACTGATGCCGCGAAAGTCGCCGTCAGAATCGAAGAAGGTGAAGGGTGCGGACGTTTCGTTCACCGCCACCCGGACCACCGGATGCTTCGCCAGCCAGCGTTGCTCGCGTTCGGTCAGTTGTATCCTGTGGTCCGTGAGGTACAGGTCGCTACCTGCGCTCCAGCGCTTGGAGATGGCTGCCTGCTCGGCAATGGGGACCTGGTTCAACGTAGCGTTGATGACGTCCAGCAAGCGGGTATCGCTGCGTCGTACGGCGAACCCGAACCCGTGGGATTCATGCTTGCCGAAGCTGGCCATGCGGATATTGCCCAAGTATCCATTGTTGATCATGTAATGGGTGGAAAGGGTATCGCCGAGAAATACATCGGCCTGGCCGAAGGCGACGGCGTTGATGGCGTTCTGGTAGGAAGGGTAGGTGGTGATGAGTGCCTTGGGGTAGAGTTTTTCAATTTCCTGTAGCGGCAGGTAGTGATAGACCATGCTCAGCCGCAACCCCTCGAGATCGTCGGTCAGGGATCGGCTTTCATTCGTTCGGGTGACGAGAACGGGTTGGTCCACGGCGTACGGCGTCGACAGCACGATGTCGGGGTTGCGGGCTTCGAAACCGTTGGCGGTGCCAAGCATATCGATTTGCCCCTCCATGAGTGCGGCCATGGCCGCCTCGCGGGAACCAAAGCGCAGGACGCTGATGGGCAGGCCGGTGGCCTTGGCGATGATATCGGCATAATCGGCGGTCAGGCCCTCGTAGTCGCGTCCACTGGTGGAGAGGTCGAAGGGCGGGTAATCCGGGGCGGAAGTTCCCAGGACCAGGTTCTGTCGATCCTGTAGCCAGGCGCGCTGAACATCATCGAGCTTGATCTCGGTATGGGTCATGGAGGAACGACCCAGCAGCGTGTATCGCTCGGGCGTATCCGGTGCCGCCGCGAGTACTCCCGTATATAACGCTGCGCTGATCAGCAAGAGGCATTCCGATAGGCGTCTGAGCATCCTTTTTTCTCACACCAGCGCGTTGCGCTTCGCCATTTCAATCAACTCGACCAGGGACTTGACCTTGAGTTTCTGCATCAGCCGTTTCTTATAAGTACTGACGGTCTTATTGCTGAGAAACATTCCCTTGGCTATTTCCTTGTTGGTACGTCCCTGTGCAAAAAGTTGCAGCACCATCAGTTCCCGATCATTGACACTTTTGAAAAGGTCCAGCTCGATACTGCGTGGATCATCCGGGCGCACCGGATTCAGCGCCTGGCTGGGGAAATAGTTATAGCCGGACAATACCGCTTTGATCGCGCTGACAAGTTCGCTGAGGTCTTCTTGTTTGCAAACGTAACCAGAGGCACCGGATTGCATGCATCGAATGCCGAAGAGCGTCGGCGACTGGGCCGTGAGCACCAGCGTCTTGAGCGGAGTCGTCATGGCGTTGAAGCGCGAAAGGATTTCCAGTCCATCGAGTTTGGGAATGCTGATGTCCAGGATAACCAGGTCTGGCATGCATTCGCGCACCATTTGCATCGCGTCGACGCCGTTGTCAGTTTCTCCTACGACCTTATAGCCCTCATGCTCCAGAAGCATGCGAACGGCGAGGCGGATGACCGGATGATCGTCAACAATGAAAACGGAGTTCATGAATAAATTACCCTGCGAACTTGAATAAAGCGCGCACCTTAGCCCACTTACCACCCGGGCCGTACGAAGAGACAGGCATGCAACTTCAATTTCAGAAGTTTCCTACAAAAAAAGAGGCAAGATATTACGATGTAATCGGGTTTTTAGTAGGCGATTGAAATAAGACGGTGAGGGTTACTGGCCGTTTGTGAAAGGATATTTCTTTCGACGGGATGTTTATCCAAACAAGTGTGACGGATTTGTTCAATATTGCGTGGAAAGTTTCATGCCGTGGAACTTGTACGATGAAGCCATTGTGGAAGCGGGCTCGCTCGGGAAGGCGCAGGCTCATTCAACATCGTCGCAGCTTGACCCGCCGCTTTCGCGAACAAGCCCGCTCCCACCTATTATTGGCGCGTGCGGCCCGTCATCTCCTGAGCCATTTCGCTGGCGTAGCTGTCGGTCATCCCGGCGATGAAATCGATCATGCGTAGGAAAGCGCCATGCAAGGGGCCGTTGGGATCCGGCGCGTTATTCCCCAGCAGGTCGAGAATGCGACGGTTCTTGAACGAAGGCGTGCGGCCACCGTGCTGTTCGAGGGCGGCTCCGCAGAATCCGTTGAGCAGGATTTCCAGCGTGGTGTAGGCGCCGATTTCATGCAGGGTCTTGCGCTTGTCCTGGAAAATTTTCCGCCGCGCCATGTCCTTGGCATTCAACACGCAGCGTTTTGCCGGGCCATGCATATGCTCCACCAGATCCCCTGGCAGCGTGCCGGCAAGCAGCGCTTCCTGCTGTTCGACAAAAGCCCGGGCGGCGGCGTTGGTCAGGTGTTCGATGGCCTTGCCCCGCAGGATCGCCAGTTTGCGCCGCCGCGAATCCAGTGGCCCAAGCTGCCGGTAGGTGTCCGGAAGATCGTCGCCCACCAGGTCCAGGAGCAGCGACTCCACCTGCGGGTATTCCAGAAGATCCATCTCCACGCCGTCTTCCAGGTCGATCAGCGCGTAGCAGATGTCATCGGCGGCTTCCATCAGGTACACCAGGGGATGCCGCGCCCAGCGTTGATCCTCGATCTGTGGCAGGCCGAGCTTGTGGGCAATCTGCTCCAACAGCGGCAGTTCGCTCTGGTAGCAACCGAACTTGTGTTTCTTGTAGCCCAGCGAGTCGGCGTGGCGGGCGGTCCAGGGGTATTTCAAATAGGTGCCGAGGGTGGCGTAGGTCAGCCGGGTCCCGCCGTCGAACTGATGGTATTCAAGCTGCGTGAGGACGCGGAATCCCTGGGCGTTGCCTTCGAAGTTGAGGAAGTCGTTGCGCTCGGCTTCGCTCATGGCATCAAGCCAACCACGGCCGGCGGCCTGCTGGAACCAATAACGAATAGCGTCCTCGCCGGAATGACCGAACGGTGGGTTGCCGATGTCGTGGGCCAGGCAGGCCGATTGCACGACCATGCCCAGGTCGCTGGGCTCACACCAGTCAGGCAGGGCACTGCGAATGGTTTCTCCCACGCGCATGCCCAGGGAACGCCCGACGCAACTGACTTCCAGGGAGTGGGTCAGGCGTGTGTGGATGTGGTCGTTGCTGGAGACCGGATGCACTTGTGTCTTGCGTCCGAGACGGCGGAAGGCGCCGGAAAAGATGATGCGGTCGTGGTCCTTGTGGAAGGGACTGCGGCCCAGCTCTTGCGGACTGTGCAGCGGTTTTCCGAGGCGTTCGCGAGTCAGCAGGGTGTGCCAATCCAAGGCCGGTTACTCCGTGTGATGAGGTCGATGCCCTAGCTTCCCGGTTCGTGGGGCGTCCTGCAAGGTCCAAGGGCTTGTGCAGGGTCGCAAGATGGTCAAGTACAAAACCCTGTGGCGCGAGCCTCAGGGCTTGCGCACACTCTTGGCCAGCTTGATCAACGGCAACAGCGTCGTTGCCAACCGGATCAGGCTGGTCAAGCCGCCGCTGCGACTGCGTTTGCCGGTGATGAAGCCGAGTAAGGTCACTGCGGCCACGCCCCACAGTGGCGCGTGCTTGATGCCGAAACCTTCGTGCCAGCTTTGCGTCAAGCCGCGCACCCGCTGCAAGGGTTGCAGCAACTGGCGGGTTTCCTGACGGATTTCCTGGCGATGCATTTCCATGCGCAGACGCACCAGCGCCTTGCGCATTTCCTGTCGTGTCCGGGCTTGAGGGATATCAGGCAGGCTCATGGCAGCAGGCGCTCCCGGTCATTGGCCAATTCTTCGAGGGTGGCGTTGAAAGGGGAGGACTCGTCATAGATCGCTGCCTTGAGCCGCAGACCGCAGAACAGCGCCGCCAGCAGATAGAACAGGCACAGGCCGATAATGCCCGCCAGGCGATAGGTGTCCCATACCAGGATCAGTACCAACGCCGAAAGCCCGACCAACAGCAGCAAGCCGAACACCAGCGCCAGGCCGGCGAACAGCAGGAGGCTGACGGTGCGTGCCTTCTGTTCCTGCAGCTCCATGCCGAACAATTCGACGTGGCTGTGCAACAAGCCAAGAAACGCCGCGCCGAGGCGGCGTGCAGTCGGTTGGGTGCCCGCTTCGGACGAGCCGGATTCGTCGATACCCATCATCAGCGCCGTGTCGCCAGCAAACCAATCAGAAAGCCAACGCCCGCGGCAATGCCTACCGATTGCCAAGGGTTGGCCTGTACGTATTCCTCGGTGGCGACCACGGCAGCCTGGCCGCGTTCACGCATGGAATCTTCCGTCAGCTTTAGTGTTTCGCGGGCGCGCAAGAGGGTTTCGTGGATCTGGCTGCGCAGTGCATCGGCTTGATCGCCTGCCAGCGTCGCGGTGTGATCGAGCAACCGCTCCGTGTCGCTGACCAGCGTCTGGAAATCTTCCATCAGGATTTCTTGAGCAGTCTTTGCCTGGGTTCTGGCCATCGGTGGATCTCCGTAAGTGACGTCTGAAACGTTCGAGTATGAGCCTTGCGCGAAGGTTCAGTACAAGTGACTGGTACAACTTTTGCTCAGGCTTTTGCCATGTACTGGTGCGTCAGCCTGCGCCAGTGCGCTGAAGCTGGGCGAAAGCCCGCAAAACCTTAACCCAAATAATCAAAACCCGCGAAGCACCTCCAGGCGGGATTTCGTTTTGCCCGTTCTTGCGCACCAAAGCGGTTCATCGGCCTGCGTTCGGCAGATGAGCTGTTTCAGTTTGGTGCGCTTGCGGGGTGAGCGAGCCGGTTTGGTGCTTTTTTCAACTTTTTCAGGTCTGCCAATACCATGGAAAATATGCAAAGTGCCGTGGACAGTCTGGTCCACAGCTCCAACACGCTGTTCATCCTGCTTGGCGCAGTCATGGTTCTGGCCATGCATGCCGGCTTTGCGTTCCTTGAAGTGGGAACGGTCCGGCAAAAGAACCAGGTCAATGCGCTGTCGAAAATCCTCAGCGATTTCGCGGTCTCGACCCTGGCCTATTTCTTCATAGGCTATTGGATTTCCTACGGTGTGACTTTCCTGCAACCGGCGGCGGCGCTCAGTACCGATCATGGCTACAGCCTGGTGAAGTTCTTCTTCCTGCTGACCTTTGCCGCCGCGATCCCAGCCATCATCTCCGGCGGTATTGCCGAGCGTGCGCGGTTCGCACCGCAGTTGTGTGCCACGGTGCTGATCGTGGCGTTTGTCTATCCGTTTTTCGAAGGCTTGGTCTGGAACGGCAATTTGGGTCTGCAAGCCTGGCTGCAAGCCCGGTTCGGCGCCAGTTTCCATGACTTCGCCGGCTCCGTGGTGGTGCATGCCATGGGCGGCTGGCTGGCGCTGGCTGCCGTGCTCTTGCTGGGGCCGCGTAACGGCCGCTACCGGGACGGTCGCCTGGTGGCATTCGCGCCTTCGAGCATTCCATTCCTGGCCTTGGGTTCGTGGATCCTGATTGTCGGCTGGTTCGGTTTCAACGTGATGAGCGCCCAGACCTTGCCCGGGGTGAGCGGGCTGGTGGCAGTCAATTCGTTGATGGCCATGGTGGGCGGTACCGTGGCGGCATTGATTGTCGGGCGCAATGACCCAGGTTTCCTGCACAACGGCCCGCTGGCCGGGTTGGTGGCCGTCTGTGCCGGTTCCGACCTGATGCACCCGGTCGGTGCGCTGGCCACCGGTGCCATTGCCGGTGCCTTGTTTGTCTGGTGCTTCACTGCGGCCCAGGGCAAGTGGAAGATCGACGATGTGCTCGGCGTCTGGCCATTGCACGGATTGTGCGGGGTCTGGGGCGGTATTGCCTGTGGCATCTTTGGCCAGACTGCCCTGGGTGGCCTGGGTGGGGTCAGCCTGATCAGCCAGTTGTTCGGCACGGTGCTGGGTGTTGTCGTCGCCCTGGCCGGAGGCTTTGCGGTCTATGGGGTGATCAAGGCTGTGCTGGGGCTGCGCCTGACCCAGGAAGAAGAGTATTACGGCGCCGACCTGTCGATTCACAAGATCGGCGCGGTCAGCCAGGACTGATCGTCGCACTAACGAACTAACCACACAGGCCACTAAGGCTCCTTGTCCTGGTTACCGGGATAAAAGCCATGGAGCAGACGGTAACGGTCGTGACGCACCTGATCCACATGATGCCGGACCTGTTGCTCGGGCAGGCCCAGCATGATCAGGGCGTGGGAGGCCAGCATCAGGCTCGACTCCAACAGTTCCGGGACCACTTCGCTGGCCCCGGCAGCCTGCAACTCGGCCAGTTGGCTGTCGTCACGGGTACGCACCAGGATGGGTACCTGGTGGTTGACCTGTCGAGCCGCCTTGAGCACGGTGATAGCGATGTCGGTCTTGTCCACCGCGATCACCAGCAACCTGGCGCGGCTCAAGCCAACGGCCGCAAGCAGGTCACTTCGTCGCGAATCTCCATAATGCACGCAGTTTTCCCCGACGGTGGCTTCCTGGATGATCACCGGGTCGTCATCCAGGGCGACGAACGCCTGGCCTTCGCGGCGCAGGAAGCGCCCGATGGACTGGCCGACGCGACCGTAGCCGCAAATGACTACGTGACCCGACAAGCCGGCATTGAGTGCGCTGATCTGGTCCAGTTGTGCTTCTTCGTTGGGTTTGCGATGCAGGCGCGCAGCGATGCGTGGTGCCGCGCGCAGCAACAGCGGGGTCAGTAGCATCGAGCAGAATGTCGCGGCCAGCAGCAGGCCGCTGATGTCGGCGGGCATGAGGCGGTTTTGCTGCATCTGTGCCATCAGGGCAAAGCAGAACTCACCACCTTGGGCCAGGGCCAGGCCGCTGCGCCAGGCCGTTTCACCGTCGCTGCCGCGCCATTTCACCAGGGCGGCGACCACGCAGCCCTTGATGAGCATCAAGCCGAGGGTCAAACCCAGGATCAACAAGCCGTCATCGAGGAACAGCTGCAGGTCGATCAGCATGCCGATGCTGACGAAGAACAGCCCCAGCAGGATGTCGCGAAACGGGCGTATGTCAGCTTCGATCTGATGCCGATAGTGGCTTTCCCCCAGCAACATGCCCGCCAGGAAAGCCCCCAGGGCCGGCGACAAACCGAGCAGATGGGTCAGCCACGCCGTCAGCAACACGATTACCAGGGCAAGCAGCACGAACAGTTCGGCGGACCGGGACGCAGCCACCTCATGGAACAGCCTGGGCAACAGCAGCCGACTGGTCAGCAGCAGGCCACCGAACAAAACCAGGGTCTTGCCCAGGGTCAAGGGCAGCGCCCAGTACCACGGGTGCTCGCTGCTGCCAGCGAATACCGGCACCAAGGTCAACAACAGCACCGCGACAACGTCCTGGAACAACAACACGCCGATGGCGTTCTGGCCGTGGCTGCTGAAGATCTCTCCCAGGCTGGTCAATTCCTTGCTGACGATAGCAGTGGAGGACAACGCCAGGCCTGCGCCGAGCAGCAACGCGGCGATCACCGGCGCGCCACACAATGCCAGCAATCCCGCCAGGACCGCTCCCGAGCACAGCACCTGCAGGCTGCCCAGGCCGAACACGACCCGACGCAGTTCGAGCATTTTCGACAGGGAAAACTCCAGCCCCAGCGAGAACAGCAGGAACACCACCCCGAGCTCGGCCAGGTCTGGCAATTCTTCGCTGTCGTTCACCCAGTCCAGCGCGGTAGGCCCGACCGCCAACCCGACGCAGAGATAACCCAGCACGGGTGGCAGGCGCAGCCGCCTGAACAAGGCGATGACCACCAGGGACGAGGCAAGGATGATCAGCAGATTGGCGAACAAGGGGAACTCCGTTTCAAGGCTACAACCTACAGCGTAGAGGGGAAAATGCGCCAAGCGTCGCTGGAAAAGCATTTGTGTTCAGTGATTTGCATCAGCGTTTTACCGAAACACCCTGGAGCGAGCCAGCGACTCGACGGTTTCCCGGGGTGGGCCTAGAATGACCGTCTATCTTTTTTGGGTCTACCCACCATGCTTCCTGAATGCCAGCTGTTCGGCACCCTGGGGTGTCATCTATGTGAAGTTGCAGAAGGGGTGCTGATGCCTTTCGTCGAACATGGATTGTTGGTGGAGCTGGTAGACATTTCAGAGCGTGAAGACTGGGTGGACGATTATGCGCTGCGTATCCCCGTGCTGCGCAGGCTGGATACCGGTGCCGAGCTGGAATGGCCCTTCGAGGCCGAACAGATCGTGACCTTCCTCCGTTGAGCGGTTCGTCCGTCGGTTCCTGATACGGCGGTTGGCGAAACTAGTGTGCTTCGGTTACTGTATGTGCATACAGCTATCTGGAGTGTTCCCCCTTGGTCAATGTCGAACAACTGAAAAGCAGTGTAAACAGGATGTCCGCGGACGTTGTGCGTGAGGCAGTCCTGGAACTGCGCCTGGATGGCCTGGTGACCGAAGGCAAGACGCCGTTCAATAAGCTGCATTTCAACACCTGTTTTGCCGAGATCGAAGCGTTGTTCCAGCGCGCCGGCTATCACAAACAATTGGATGTGGTGGGTTACCAGGGCTTGCTCTACGCGCTGTACGATCCAGGTCGCTGGGAGCCGGTGGAGGTGCTGCGCTGGTTGAAGGAGTTCACCGAAGCGGCGGCAAAATCGACGTCAGTCACGGCGTAAAGCAATCATCGCTGGGCTGGCTGGTGCGACTGTCGGATAATGCCGCCCTGCAAAAAATGCCTAAGAGTTTTCAATGTCCGGTCCATCGTTTTCCGCCGCTCATCATCAGGCCAGTACGCTGTATCTGCCGCCCGGTTCCTGGTCGACGGTGTTGGAGTGCCTGTGCGAGCATTTCAGCGCCATCAGTCGCGAGCAGTGGTTGGACCGGATCGCCCGGGGCCGGGTATTGGATGGGGAGGGCAAGGCCATCCCTGTCGATTTGCCGTACCGCGAAGGCCTGCGCATTCACTACTTCCGTGAAGTGCCCGACGAGAAGCCGATCCCGGTGGTGGAGTCGATCCTGTATGTCGACGAGCACTTGGTGGTGGCAGACAAACCGCATTTTCTGCCTGTCACCCCGGCGGGCGAATACGTCGAGCAAACCTTGTTGCGGCGATTGATCCGGCGGCTGGACAATCCGCATCTGGTGCCCTTGCACCGCATCGACCGGCATACGGCCGGGCTGGTGTTGTTTTCGGCCAACCCGCACACACGTTCGGCCTATCAGTCGTTATTCCCGACGCGGCAGATCGAGAAACGCTACCAGGCCATTGCCCGTGCATTGCCCGGGTTGACCTTTCCCCGGGTGCATAAAAGCCGGATGATCGATGGCGAGCCGTTCTTCCGGATGCAGGAAGGGCCGGGCGAGCCCAATACCGAAACGGCCATCGAAGTGCTGGAGCGCAATGGCGAGCTGTGGCGGTATGGCTTGTATCCGGTTACGGGCAAGAAGCATCAGTTGCGGGTTCACATGAATGCCCTTGGGGCGGGGATTTGCAACGATCCGTTTTATCCTGATGTGCTTCGGGATGTTGAGGATGATTATGCTAATCCGCTTAAGCTGCTGGCTCAGGGGTTGCGTTTTGTTGATCCGGTTACGGGGCAGGAGCGGGTGTTCGAGAGCGGTATTTCGCTGCAGTGGTAGTTTTTTTGTTCAGGGTATGGTGTGTATATCCGTTATTTAGGTAACGGCGGCTTATGGTTCCGCCCTTACGGCGGGTCACTTTTGGAAGAGCGCCAAAAGTAACCAAAAACGCATGCCCCACCACTCGGTGCCTCGCTAAGGCTCGGCATGCCCTCACTCCGGCATTGCTCCGTGGGCCCGCCGCGAAGGGCCGTCCATGGCCCAGCGCGGCTAACCCGGCATCCATGCCGGGATGCCCACTCCACAATGCCTGCGTTCGGCCAGCGTGGTTTAACGGGGCCTCAAGATCAAGATCCAAAGCAAGAGCAAGAGCAAGAGCAAGAGCAAGAGCGGGGCACATGCCGGCATCTATGTGGCTGAGCCGCCGCTATCGCGAGCAAACCCAACATCCCTGTGACTGAACCACCGCCATCGCGAGCAGGCTCGCTCCCACAGGAGAAACGCGGTCTCACCAAGAGCCAGGTCGGCTGTTAGGCCGCCTCGCGGTGGACGTTGATCTCGGCGCCCCGTTAACCACGCTGGCTGAACGAAGGTATTGCGCAGTGGGCAACCCGGCATGGATGCCGGGTTAGCCGCGCTGGGCCATGGATGGCCCTTCGCGGCGGCCCACGGAGCAATGCCTTCGTTCAGGCATGCCGAGCCTAAGCGAGGCACCGAGTGGTGGGGCAAAAGCGTTTTGCTTACTTTTGCGCTCTTCAAAAGTGAGCCGCCGTAAGGGCCATCCCTTTCAAGGTCTTAGGTAAAATCCCCTGAAGTTTCTATCAGGGATACCCGAACGATGTGGGCCGATGTTCTGGAGCGTTTCGAGAAAAAAGCACCTGCCAGCGTTATGGCCAAATTGGCGCTGGAGCACGCTATTGCCCCTGAGTGGGTCGATCAGGTCTTCGAAGAACATCGGCAACGGCAGTATTCTCGTGAGCTACTGTTCTCGACCATCATCAAGCTGATGTCCCTTGTTTCATTGGGCTTGAAGCCGTCCCTTCACGCCGCCGCGCGGCAACTGGAAGATCTTCCTGTCAGCCTGGCGGCCCTCTACGACAAGATCAGTCGTACCGAGCCAGCTTTGTTGCGCGCCCTGGTCACGGGCTGTGCGCAGCGCCTGGCTCCAACCATCAAGGAGTTGGGTTGCACGACGATGTTGCCGGGTTGGCAGGTTCGGGTGGTGGACGGTAATCACTTGGCATCCACTGAGAAACGACTGGGGGCTTTACGCCACGAGCGCGGCGCCGCTCGGCCCGGGTTTTCGGTGGTTGTCTACGACCCCGACCTGGATCAAGTCATCGACCTGCAGGCATGTGAAGATGCCTACGCAAGCGAGCGCGTTTGTGTGCTGCCCCTATTGGCCAATGCCGAGCCAGGCCAAGTGTGGCTGGCTGATCGACTCTATTGCACGCTCCCGGTTATGGAGGCTTGTGAGCAGGTCCAAACCTCCTTTGTCATTCGTCAGCAAGCCAAGCATCCACGCTTGATTCAAGAGGGTGAGTGGCAAGAGCCAGTGCCTGTGGAAACAGGCACTGTGCGTGAGCAGATCATTCAGGTCAGAGGCGGTTATCAGTGTCGGCGTGTCGAACTGACGCTTCATTCGCCAACAGACTCGGGTGACAGCAGCTTGATGTTCTGGAGCAACCTGCCTGAAGGCGTCAGCGCGCAGCAGATCGCGGAACTCTATCGCCGCCGCTGGAGCATTGAAGGCATGTTCCAGCGACTGGAAACAATCCTGGAAAGTGAAATCGAAACCCTTGGTAGCCCAAAGGCTGCATTGCTCGGGTTCACTACTGCGGTGTTGGCCTACAACGTCCTGGCCGTACTCAAACGAAGCGTCGAGCAAGCCCATCAGGCTTCCCAGCCTGACGGCTGGGAAGCCTCAACCTATCACTTGGCGGTTCAGGTCCGGAGTGGTTATGAAGGCCTGCAAATTGCGCTGCCCTCGGAATGTTTTCCCGTCATACCTCTGGAAAAACTGGCCCAGCGCTTGTTGGAACTGGCCAGAAACATCCAACCAAAACAAGTTGCGAAAAATCCCCGGGGCCCCAAGGTGCCTAAACCCAAAACATGGGTGCAAGGCACTGCGGTGCATGCACATGTTTCAACGGACCGGGTAATCAAGGCCGCCAAAACGAAAAGACCTTGAAAGGGATGGCCGTAAGGGCGGAACCCTAAGTGGCCGTTACCGCAGCAACGGATATACACCCAAGCCCCAAGCCCCAAAAAAAACCGGCGCTTCCCTCTTCAGGAAGCGCCGGTTTTTCCAGCAACATCGGGCAGCAACGTTACAGATTACAAATCCTTAACGGTACGAACCTGATCCTTGTTCACACGAGTCTGCTTGCCATCCAGTTGCTCAAATTCGTAGAAGCCGCTTTCTTCATCGTAATGTGGAGTATCGACGGCCTGGATTTCGCGACCGTCATTCAAGGTGATCACTGTTGGCGATGCGCACCCGGCAAGGGTGGCGAGGCCCAGAGCGAGCATGAACGTGGCGAGGGTCCGTTGTATCATGGTGTTTCTCCGAAATGGATTCTTCAAGTTACTGACCTTCAGACGTATACATCGCGCGCAAGTTCCTGGCTAGTGTCAATCTGACACGCCTTTATGTTGGGCCAGTAACTCCGGCGTGTTCAGGTTGGCCAGCCGGGGATCGTCGGCCGGGCATTGCAATGCAACGGCGTGGAGTGCGCGCATGATTCGGCCGGGGCTGCGTTCGCCTTCGCTCCAGGCGTGTTCGAAGCTTCCTGCCAGGACCAACGGAATGACGCACAGCAGCGGCTCCCAGTGCTCGCCGTGCCGCACCATCAGTGGTTTGTCGGGGTGTTGGCTGGCCATCTTGCGCATGTTGTCGAGCAGGCTTGAGTCGATTTGCGGTACGTCGCATGGCAGCACCAGCAAATATGGATGCTTCGCTGCCTTGAGGCCTGCCCGGATGCCCGCCAGCGGCCCGGGGAAGTCGCCTTCCTCGTCATGCACCAACTGATCGGCATACATCGCATAATGTTGCCTATTGCGGTTGCAAGAGATGATCAGGTCGTCGCTCATGGCGCGGGTCTGGCGATGGAGATGGGCTATCAGCGGTTCGCCCTGCCAGTGCACCAGGCCTTTGTCCTGGCCGCCCATGCGTTGTCCGCGTCCGCCCGCCAAGAGCAGGATGGAGCAGGAGGGCAGTGGCGTGTTCGAGGTCATGGCGTGTCTCCGCACGGGCGAAAAAATGAAGCGCTGTGATATAACACCGGGCTGTTTCCTCCACAACTGGACGAGCCTATGAAAGCCAAGGCTGATGTACCTTTCGTGCCGCTCAATATCGCGGTGCTGACTGTCAGTGATACCCGTACCCTGGAAACCGATACGTCCGGGCAGGTCTTCGTCGATCGGCTCACAGCGGCCGGCCACAACCTGGCGGCGCGGGTCCTGCTCAAAGATGATTTGTACAAGATCCGTGCGCAAGTCGCGACCTGGATTGCCGAGGACGTGGTGCAGGTGGTGCTGATCACTGGCGGCACCGGCTTCACTGGGCGTGACAGCACGCCGGAAGCCGTCACCTGCCTGCTGGACAAGCAGGTCGATGGCTTCGGCGAGTTGTTCCGGCAGATATCCGTGGCTGACATCGGCACTTCCACCGTGCAGTCCCGCGCGCTGGCAGGCCTGGCCAATGGCACGCTGGTATGTTGCCTGCCGGGTTCGACCAACGCGGTGCGTACCGGATGGGATGGCATCCTGGCTGAACAGCTGGATGTGCGGCATCGGCCGTGCAATTTCGTGGCTCATTTGAAACAGGCAGATCCGTGTGAATCCCGTGGGTAAACCGGGCAAGGGCGGTGCCTTGATGGCCGTTGAGGTTGCGTTGGAGCGGCTGCTGGAGATGGCGGCGGCCACACCGATTGTCCAGCGTGAGCATTTGCCTTTGGCCGCAGCGCTAGGGCGAGTGCTGGCTGAGGACCTGGTGTCGACCCTTGATTTGCCGCCATGGCCCAACAGCGCCATGGACGGCTATGCCTTGCGGCTGGCTGACTGGAATGGCGAGCCGTTGAGGGTCAGCCAGCGGGTTTTTGCCGGGCAGGCACCGGAACCGCTGGCCGCTGGCACGTGTGCGCGGATCTTCACGGGGGCGCCAGTCCCGGCCGGCGCCGATTGCGTCGAGATGCAGGAAAACGCCGTGGTTGAAAGCGACCAGCGCGTGCGGTTTACCGAGCCCATGGTCAGCGGACAGAACATTCGCCCCCAGGGACAGGAAGCTACCGTTGGGGAGCAGGTTCTTGCTGCCGGCACTCGCTTGGGGCCGATCGAGCTGGGGCTGGCGGCATCCTTGGGCTGTGCAACGCTGGAAGTGGTGCGCAAGGTCCGCGTTGCGGTCCTGTCCACGGGGGATGAACTGGTCGAACCCGGTCAGGCGCTGGGCCCAGGCCAGATCTATAACAGCAACCGCGTGCTGCTGTGTGGCTGGCTGCAACACCTGGGCTGTGAAGTGGTTGACGCGGGTATCCTCCCCGACGATTTATCGGCCACCCGTGAGCGCCTGGCACAGTTGTCAGATGTCGATCTGATCCTGTCCACCGGCGGGGTATCGGTGGGCGAGGCGGACTTCCTGGGCATCGCCTTGCGCGAGGACGGCGAGCTGGCGCTTTGGAAGCTCGCTATCAAGCCGGGTAAGCCGCTGACGTTCGGGCATTACCGTGGCGTGCCAGTCATAGGCCTGCCTGGAAACCCTGCCTCGACCCTCGTGACTTTCGCGCTGTTGGCAAGGCCCTACCTGCTAAGGCGCCAAGGCGTCCAGTCGGTGGCACCGCTCAAGTTCAAGGTGCCGGCCGGTTTCGCCTGGCCGAAGGCGGGCAGTCGACGAGAGTATTTGCGCGGTCGCATGGAGAATGGTCGAGCGATCATCTACCGCAATCAAAGCTCGGGTGTCCTACGCAGCGCGGCCTGGGCCGAGGGGCTGGTCGAAGTGCTCGAGGGGCAGACGCTGGTTGAGGGCGATGAAGTGGGTTTCATTCCCTTGAGCGAAGTCCTGGGTTAGCTGTTCTCCGGCCCGAGTCGGGTACCCGGGCCTTCATGCACCTCACCTTCAGCGCGTGAGCAGCATCACCAGTTGATCGAATCGATTGTTGGCAATCCAGCCCAACAGGCCGAGCACCACCGCTGCGGCGCCAGCCGAATAGGCCAGCCTGTGGCGGATCACCTTTACATCGGTGCGAATTTCATCCATGTCTTTGCGGATGTATTTGAGGTGGGTTTCCAGCTCAACGACGCGCGGTTCCAAATCAATTCCTCCAACGGGATTACTGCAACTTTTGCATTCGTTTCGAGTATCGGCCTGCCCGCCCTCAAAGGGCGCGCGCTGCCGGGGCAGCAGCTTGTATTCACGGTTATGCATGGGACGGTTCATCCCTTTGGCCATAACTGTTCGAACGACTGAGCCGGCCCCGGCGAGCCGTGATGTATCCATCCATGGGTAAGTGCTTCCTTGTGTGATGAGGTTTTAGCGTTCCAGCAAAACAGAGGGCCAAGGTGTCTCAATACCGCTAGAGGGTCAATTGAGCTGATTCGCCAGGTCTTGTAAGAAAACTCTTCGAATCAAGGCGTACCGATCAGGCGAGCGGCCCAACGGGTTCTCTCCTGGGGCAAACCTCCTGCCCTTTTTAATAAATTGAGGTGCACCGAGACTTTTTCGGTCAAATGAGCGGTCCCATTTCCTGAACCTTCCAATGACGGAGACAACGATGAGCAAAGGCAAGGCACTGTTGATTTTGCATGGCAAGCAAGCGCTCAACGAAGAGGTTCGCACGGCCGTGATGCTCAAGCGCGAGCAGGGCTGGGACCTGGCGGTACGGTTGACCTGGGAGGCCGGTGATGCCCAACGATGCGTCGATGAGGCGCTGCGGGCCGGTTACACGCGACTGATCGCCGGCGGCGGTGATGGAACCTTGCGTGATATCGCCGAAGCGATCGTCCTCAAGTCGAGCGATGCCAGCCTGGTACTGCTGCCGTTGGGTACTGCCAACGATTTTGCCCGGGCCGCCGGTGTTCCGTTGGAGCCTGCGCAGGCCCTGGATTTGCTCGACGTTGCGCCGCAGGCCGTGGATGTGGGTGAAGTCTGCGGCCGGATTTTCCTGAACATGGCCACCGGCGGTTTCGGCAGCCAGGTGACGGCGAACACCTCCGAGGACCTCAAGAAAGTTCTGGGGGGCGCGGCCTACCTGTTCACCGGCCTATCGCGATTCAGTGAGCTGAGTGCCGCCTATGGCGAGTTGCAGGGTCCCGATTTCCACTGGCGAGGCGATTTGCTCGCGCTGGGTATCGGCAATGGCCGGCAGGCGGGGGGAGGTCATGTGCTGTGCCCGCAGGCCTTGGCCGATGATGGGTTGCTGGACATCAGCATCCTGCCGGCGCCTCAGGAAGTGGTCAGTACGTTGAAGGACTTGCTGGCGGGAGGCCTGGGCATCGATAACATGTTTGTCCGCGCACGCTTGCCATGGGTGGAGATCAAGGTCGCCCAAGGCCTGGATATCAATCTCGATGGTGAGCCGTTGCAGGTGGACACCCTGCGTTTCACTGTCCGCCCGAAGGCACTGCGCGTGCACTTGCCGTCCGATTCGCCGCTGTTGGGCGCTGCGGCGGCGCTCAATCGTCCAGGCTGATGATTTTTTCGCGCACGGCGAACAGCACAAGTCCGGCCACGTCGTGGATCTGCAGGCGCTTCATGATTTGCGCCCGGTGGGTTTCGACGGTCTTGATGCTCAGGTTCAGGCCGTTGGCAATTTCCCGGGTGGACTTGCCGCGCACGATCAGCCGCAATATTTCCAGTTGGCGTGCGGTCAGGTTATGGGCCTGGGCGGGGTCCGGCTGCTGCTTCTGGACGCGGATCAGTGCCTGGTTGATCACGGTATGGGCGATGGCCGGGCTCAGGTAGCGTTCGTTGTTGCGCAGCGCCTCCAGGGCGTGTTTGAGCTCATTGGCGCTGGTGTCCTTGAGCAGGTAGCCATGGGCTCCGGATTCCAGCGCCTGCATGATCAGTGCTGGATCCGTATGCATGGACAGGATCAGCACCTTGCTATGGGGGCGCACCCGCTTGAGCTGTTGCAAGGCATCCAGGCCGCTGGTGTCCTTCATGGAAATGTCCAGCAGCACGATGTCGGGGTTCAGCCGTTCTACCAATTCCACCAATTGCGTGCCGTCATTGGCTTCGCCGATGACGGCATAGCCCGGGATGTCCGTGACCAGCGCACGTACGCCAGCCCTGATCAGGGAGTGGTCATCTACCAGAAGCAAATTACAAATCAAAGGAGAACCTTATTCTTACTGGCTCGCTCCAGGGCACGCGGCGCCCAGGGAAAGCGTGCTTCGATGTGCGTGCCTTTGCCGGCTTCGCTGATGATCTTGAGGGTACCGCCCAATTGTTCGACCCGTTCCGACATGCCGGCCATGCCCCGTTGACCTTCACGAGCGGGGTGGGTGGCCGGGACAAACCCCTGGCCGTCGTCGCTGATCAGCAGGGTCAGGCCGTCGGGCAGGCGTTGCAAGCGTACCAGCAGATTCGTCGCCCGGGCATGGCGCAAGATGTTGGTGACCGCCTCCTGGGTGATCCGGAACACCGCGACCGACATCTCCTCGGGGATGCCTGTCATGCGCTGTTGGCAATCGAGGCTCCATTTTACCGGGGCATTGGCCAGGGTCTTGAGCAAATGCGCCCGCAGGCTGGCTTCAAGCCCGAGGCTGGCCAGTTCCCTGGGGTTGAGGATCGCCGATACATCGCGGACCTTGTTGAGGGTTTCGTCCAGGGTCTCGCACAGGAGCGCGCACTGGCCCTGCAATTCTTCCGGCATCCGGCGCTTGAGCCATTCGCCTTGCAGTTTCGCCGCAGTCAGCAACTGGCCAATGTCGTCGTGCAGTTCGCGGCTGAGCCGATGACGCTCGTTTTCCTGGACCTCGAGCAACCGCTCGGCCAGTTCCTGCGGCTGGAACTTGATGGATTTGCGCGACAATCGATGGTGGATCCAGACACAGGTCATTGCCGCGACATTCAATGCCAGCAAGCTCAACGGCACCGTATGGGCGTACAGGTAGGTCAACAGGCAGCCGAGGGTCGAGCAGATGCACAATAATAATGTGAAGCGACGGGCGTTTTCTCGGGAGGGAGGCCAGGTGATAAATGACTTGAGGCTGGCGTGCATAGCGGATGGAGCCAATGAATGTTCGCTGCGGGCTGGCCGGTCAGCGCATCTGACAGGCCGGGTCGGGTAAACGTTTCAGGTCGAGGGCTGCTTCGGTTGGCGGCTTTTACGGCGCTGTCTTGAAGTGGCTGACGCGGGAGATAGTACCACTTCACATTTCGTTGGTCGCGTTCGGCATGGCGCGACGAAAGCGCTATGGACCAGGCACTCCGCATTGAGCCGGCATCATCGTATCAGGCTTGTTTCTGGGAGTAGGGTACCAGCGCCAGCGGACGTGACGCTGCCAATGCCTGGCCAGGACTCTGGCCTACCTGGAAGGCAAATGCTTCGATCAACGAGATCTGTTCGCTGCTGTCCAGGCTCAGCTGGCCGGTGGTGTGATCGACCAGTTCCAATTGCCAGGCCATCAGGGTGAGGCAATCCTTCAGGGCATCCAGGGCCTGGTCATGCAACTGCATGTGGTTCTGCGCGTGGCTGAGCAAGCCATGGATGTGCAGAGAAAACTCCGAAACGGCTTCCAGCGCCAGGGCATTGGCCTTGTTCGAGAGTTTCAGCAAGGTGCTGAGCATGCAATCGATGGCATCCTTGTCGTTGTTGATCAATTGCAGATGGCTCAGGCATTCCTCCGACTTGGCCAACAGCGTCTCGGCCTCGATCAGAAGCTCGGGAAGACGCTGACTCCAGTTTCTACGATCGTTCGGCATGCTTATCTCCACAACATCATGTCAGGCGAAAGAAAACCGCGTATGGCGAACGGCTGGATCTCAAGGACGACCGCGAACGGACGCACGGCGACATGCCCGGGCCGTTCAGCGAAGGCAAATTCGCTAACGATTGCACGGGCGGGATCGGCCGAGAGGCTGCAGGTCCGATGTCCTGTGGTCGCGCACAAAAGCCTGACTCCGTTCAGCAATGAGAATGGCGTCACATTAATGGCTATTGGATAACGGGAATATCAGGTTGGACCTGATTGTGCCTAGGGGAATCCCTTAGACAAGGGAACTTTGCACGCGAACCAGGGTCGCGCGGCAGGGGAAATTGCAGGTGAAAATCATGAAGCCAGTAAAGCATGATGTTAATGTGACATCAATGCCCCTCGCTCGTATTTTATCCGGGGTCAAGATTCGGTTCGTGCAGCCGATATCTCTTTTATTGGATTCAACCGAACAAGCCCAGGAGTCATCGATGGCCGGCATTCTCGACACAGTAGATCAGCGAACCCAACTGGTGGGTGAGAATCGCCTGGAAATTCTCATGTTCCGCCTCGCGGGTCGACAGTTGTTCGCCATTAACGTGTTCAAGGTCCAGGAAGTCCTGCAACTGCCCAAGCTGACCCTCATGCCGCAGCGTCACCCGTTCGTGTGCGGTGTGGTCAATCTACGGGGCCAGACGTTGCCTGTGATCGACCTGTCCCAGGCCATTGGCATGCGTCCGCTGGTGCCGGGTCCGAACAGCACGATTATCGTGACCGAATACAACCGCTCGGTTCAGGCATTCCTGGTGGGTGGAGTCGACCGCATCGTCAACATGAACTGGGAAGCCATCCTGCCACCGCCGACCAGCGCTGGTCGCGAGCATTACCTGACGGCCATCAGCAAGGTGGACGATCAGTTGGTGGAAATCATCGACGTGGAAAAAGTCCTGGCCGAAATCGTGCCATACAACGCCAAGGTCTCCCGGGACAAACTCGAAGACCCGGTGCTGGAGCGCGCTCGTGGCCGCGAAGTGTTGCTGGTGGATGACTCCAACGTCGCGCTCTCGCAACTGCGCGATACCTTGGGTCAGCTGGGCGTGAAGATGCACATCGCCAGCGACGGCCTGAAAGCGCTGAACATGCTCAAGGCCTGGGCCGATAGTGGCGAGGTGATGACCGATAAATTGCTGATGATCTTCACCGATGCGGAAATGCCGGAAATGGACGGCTACCGCCTGACCACCGAAATCCGCAACGATCCGCGCTTGCGTGGGCTCTATGTGGTACTGCACACCTCGCTGTCCGGCAGCTTCAACGATTCGATGGTCAAGAAGGTCGGTTGCGACAATTTCCTCTCCAAATTCCAGCCGGACAAGCTGGTCGATGTGGTGCGTCAGCGGCTGATGCTCGACTGAAGCTGATGGTGGTTTGCTTCAATGGCCGGCTCGTATAAGGTGGCATTTTTTCGCCACCAGGGAAGTTGACCATGTTGCGGCTGAGCGCGCTGTATCGGTATCCGTTGAAGTCCGGCAAGGGCCAGCCCTTGCAAGGGATTGGCCTGGACAAGCTCGGGCTGGACGGTGACCGGCGCTGGATGCTGGTGGATGAGGGCACCGGTCGTTTCCTGACCCAGCGCGCCGTGGCGAAGATGAGCCAGCTTTCGGCCCTGTGGAACGAGGCCGGCGGCCTGACGCTCAGTGCGCCGGGCCATGAGGCCATCGATGTGCCGCTGCCGCCGGTCCTGGAGGAGCAGCGGCGCGGGGTGATCATCTGGCGTGACACTTTGCGTGTGCCGGATGCCGGTGACGAGGCTGCGGCCTGGGTCAGCGAGTTCATCGGCAATCCTACCCGGTTGGTGCACGTGCCTGTGGAACTGGCGCGCACCACGGCAGCCGGTTATGGCAAGGATGACGACAAGGTCGCCTTTGCCGATGGTTTCCCGCTGCTGCTGATTGGTCAGGCGTCCTTGCAGGACCTGTCGAGCCGGGTCGGTCGCCCGCTGGAAATGTTGCGCTTTCGTCCCAACCTGGTGGTCGAGGGCAGCGAGGCGTTTGCCGAGGACGGCTGGAAGCGTATTCGTATCGGTGAGGTGGAATTCCGCCTGGTCAAGCCATGTTCGCGTTGCATCATGACCACGGTCGATCCGCAGACCGGCGAGCGCGATCCGAATCGCGAACCCTTTGCCACGTTGCAGCGATACCGTTCGACCCCGGACGGTGCGATGTTCGGCCAGAACCTGGTCAACGACAGCGACGGTCGGCTTGAAGTCGGCATGCCGGTTGAAGTGCTCGAATAAAAAAATCCGTGAACAAAAATGCCCCGATGCCATGCCAGGGCTTTTGTGGCGAGGGGATAAATCCCCTCGCCACAGGGTTATCTGCCGAATCAGCCGCGGTATTCACACAGGTAGGCGGTATCGACGGCCACTTTGAGCTGGAACTTGCTGTTGGCCGGCACATTGAACTGGCTGCCGGCCTCGTAGGTTTCCCAGTCGGTGCTGTCAGGCAGCTTCACGGTCAGGGCGCCGGAGACGACGTGCATGATTTCACGTTGGGCCGTGCCGAACTCATATTCGCCCGGTGCCATGACGCCGATGGTCGCAGGGCCTTCGGCAGTGCCAAAAGCGATCGACTTGACGGTGCCGTCGAAGTACTCGTTGACTTTGAACATGGGCGATTCCTCGAAAAAGGGGCTGAAAAAGGCCGGCCAGTATGCACAAGGCTTCAACATTCGTCATCTGTCGGCCGGTAGGTGGTTGCCGCTCAACCGGGAAGTACCAGGGGCAATAACCGTGCGGTATTGCGGGCATCTTCCAGCGCACGGTGCTGTTGACCGCAGAACTGCAGGCCAGCCAGTTGCAACGCGCCGTTGAGCCCCAGTGGTCGTTCCAGCCGACGGGCCTTGGCGAAGCGTTGCTTGAGGTTCATGTGCGGTACCTGGCCGAGGACACTGTGCAATTGCTGGTGCTGCCATTCCTGAAGCAGTTGCTTGCGGTCGTAATCGCCCCAACTGACCCAGCTTTCCAGATTCGGGTGATACGGCGCCAGCCAGCGCTCGAATGCCGGCCAGACCTCGGTCAAGGGCGCGGCACCGTCGATATTGGCCTGGGTAATGTGGGTCAGTTCGCGACAGAAAGGCGTTAGCAGCGGTCGTCTCAAGGGCCGCACGAAGCGCTGGAAATGATCCACCTCGCGGCCGTCACGATTCACCAGCGTGGCGCC
Source organism: Pseudomonas sp. St290 (assembly GCF_018325805.1). Lineage (NCBI taxonomy): Bacteria > Pseudomonadati > Pseudomonadota > Gammaproteobacteria > Pseudomonadales > Pseudomonadaceae > Pseudomonas > Pseudomonas sp. St290. The sequence goes on from NZ_AP014703.1 coordinate 2,007,859, forward strand.
GATTTCGATAATTTCCATTTCGGTTACCGGCCAGCCACCTTCATCGGTGGTGGCCTCCAGATCAATCACCAGCCAGTGAGGCATCGCAGGGTTCCCGGTGTCGGCGTGCTGATGGGTTTGAGCGTAGTCAAACCCTTGGCATCCGACTAGTGGCCTGTTTCGACACGCAACAAAACCTGACGGTTTTTCACCTGATCACCCCGCATGACCTGCAATTGCCTGACCACGCCGTCGATGCCGGCCTTGAGCGGGTGCTCCATTTTCATCGCCTCAAGCACTATCAGCAGTTGGCCTTGGCGCACCGTGCTGCCTTCACTGACCAGCAGCTCGACGATGGCGCCGTCCATTGGCGCCTCGAGTGTCCCGTCGCTGGCACTGGCCTTGGCGGCGATGGGGGCGTGGGTCCGGTCTTGCAAGTGCAGGCCACCGGGGCGGGTAGACAGCCAAAGATCGTGGCCATCGAGGCGCCACCCATGCCGGCGGCGAATCCCGTCGATGACCAGCGTTGCGCCATGGAGGTCAACGTCGAGCAGTTTCAGTTCGATCAAGCGCCCTGCACTGCGGATGCTGAGCCTCCCGCCGGTTTCGGCCACCAGGCTCAGCACCCAGTCGTGCTCCCCAGCGCCGATCCGGTAGTGCAGCTCCGCGCCGATGTTGTTGTGCCATCCGCCCAGGCCAGGGGCATAGCGTGCCTGTGAGGCTTGATAAAACGCCGCCGCGGCGATGGCGAGCTGTTCGGCCGAGGGCTCAAGAGGCAGGAGCGCCGGATGATTGGCCAAGTGCTGCCCGATGAAGCCGGTGCTGAAGTCGCCGTCGATGAACTGCGGATGTGCCAGCAACGCGGCGAGCAATCGCTGGTTGCTCTGGACGCCAAGCAATACGCAATCTTCCACCGTTCGCAACAATTTGCGCCGGGCCTCCTCGCGTGTGGCGCCGTGAACGATGAGTTTGCCCAGCATCGAATCGTAGAACGGGGTGATGGCCTGGCCCTCCAACAGGCCATGGTCGACTCGCACGCCGTCCCGTATGGGCGGCTCCCAGCCGATCAGTCGACCGGTCTGGGGCAGGAAATCCGCCGCCGGGTCTTCGGCGTACAGCCGCACTTGCATGGCATGGCCGCTGAGCGTCACCTGGTCCTGGCGCAGGGGCAGGGGCCTGCCGGCGGCGACGTCCAATTGCCAGGCCACCAGATCCAGGCCGGTGATCAGCTCGGTGACCGGGTGTTCGACCTGCAGGCGCGTGTTCATCTCCAGGAAGTAAAACCGGCCGTCCCCAGCGAGCAGGAACTCCACGGTGCCGGCACCGACGTAACTCACCGCGCGCCCCGCCTTGAGCGCCGCGTCGCCCATGGCCTGGCGCAGTTCGGCGGTCATGACCGGGCAGGGCGCTTCCTCGATGATTTTCTGGTGGCGACGCTGGATCGAGCAGTCGCGTTCGCCCAGGTGGATCAGTTGGCCGTGGTGGTCGCCGAAAATCTGTACCTCCACATGACGCGGATCGAGCAAGGCCTGTTCGAGGATCAACTCGTCGTTGCCGAAGCCGTGCAAGGCCTCCGAGCGCGCGCTGCGTAACTGCTCCAGCAGATCCTCGGCGCGCTGGACCAGGCGCATCCCTCGGCCTCCGCCACCGGCGCTGGCCTTGATCATCAACGGGTAGCCGATGCGCCCGGCTTCGCGCTGCAGCGTGTCATCGTCCTGGGCGGCGCCCTGGTAGCCGGTGATACAGGGAACGCCGGCTTCGATCATGGCGATTTTCGAGCGACGTTTGCTGCCCATCAGGTCGATGGCCTCGGGGCTGGGGCCGATGAACACGAGACTTGCCTCGGCGCAGGCCTTGGCGAAGCCGGCATTTTCCGAGAGCAAGCCATAGCCGGGATGGATCGCATCGGCACCGCAGCGCCGGGCTGCATCGAGAATGGCCGAAGGGTCGAGGTAGGATTGCTGCACCGGAGCCGGGCCGATCAGCACGGCTTCATCGGCCATGCGCACGTGCAGCGCGTCGGCGTCGGCTTCGCTGAATACCGCCACCGTGCGATAACCCAGGGCCTGGGCAGTGCGCTGGATCCGGCAGGCGATTTCGCCGCGGTTGGCGATGAGGATCTTGCTGAAGGTGGGCATGGTCACTCCTGGGGTTTGCGGTGGCTATCAGGGCCTCATCGCGAGCAAGCTTTGCTCCCACAATGCCTGGTGAGTGCATTCGCCTGTGGGAGCAAAGCTTGCTCGCGATGGCAGCCTGGCAGGCGATGTATTCATTATTTTTTCCCCGGCAAAATCCCCATGAGTTTGCAGATGATCCCCAGCATGATCTCGTCCGCACCGGCGCCAATGGACACCAGTCGCACGTCGCGATAGGCCCGGGCCACCGGGTTGTCCCACATGAAGCCCATGCCGCCCCAGTATTGCAGGCAACTGTCGGTGGTTTCCCGGGCCAGGCGCCCGGCCTTGAGCTTGGCCATCGACGCCAGCCGCGTGACGTCCTGGCCGTTGATGTACTGCTCGGTGGCCTGGTAGACCAGCGCTCGCAGGCATTCGATCTCGCTGGCCAGTTCCGCCAGGCGAAAATGGATCACCTGGTTGTCGATCAGGGCCGTGCCGAAGGTCTTGCGCTCCTTGCAGTACTCGATGGTGCTGTCGATGCAATGCTCCAGGCCCTTGATCATGTTGGCCGCGCCGAACAGGCGTTCTTCCTGGAACTGCAGCATCTGCATCATGAATCCGGCCCCTTCCTGGCCGATACGATTGCGTTGCGGCACCCGCACGTCATCGAAAAACACCTGGGCGGTTTCCGAGCTGCGCATGCCGAGTTTGTCCAGGTGCTGACCGAGGCTGATGCCGGGGCTGTGCATCGGTACCATGATCAGCGATTTGTTGACGTGGGGTTTGTCATCCGAGGTGTTGGCCAGCAGGCAAATGAAATCGGCGCTTGGTGAGTTGGTGATCCACATCTTGCTGCCGTTGATGACGTAGTCGTCGCCGTCCTTGCGCGCCGTGGTCTTGAGCCCGGCGACATCGGAGCCGGCGCCGACCTCCGAGACACCGATGCAGCCCACCTGTTCGCCGCGGATGGCCGGGCGCAGGAATGCTTCGCGCAGTTCATCGGAGCCGAAGCGGGCCAGGGCAGGGGTGCACATGTCGGTTTGCACGCCGATGGACATCGGTACGCCGCCGCAATGAATGGTGCCGAATTCCTCGGCTGCGACGATCGAATAGCTGTAGTCCAGGCCCATGCCGCCGAATGCCGGTGGCTTGGAAATACCCAACAGGCCCAGCTCGCCAGCCTTGCGGAAAATCTCGTGGATGGGGAAACGCCCGGCCTTCTCCCATTCGTCGACGTAGGGGTTGATGTCATGCTCGACAAACTGGCGAACGGTGCGCCGCAGTGCTTCGTGTTCCTGGGTGAAGATCATTTTTATTGTTCTCCTGTGAGTCGTGGAGCGTCCTCAGAAACGGGCCACGCCGAAGCTGTTGGCTTGCAGTGGCCGGTGCTCGGCCTCGTGACAGATGTCCAGCAAATAGCCCAGTAGCGTGCGGGTGTCGCGCGGGTCGATGAGCCCGTCGTCCCACAGGTTGGCGCTGCCGTAGAGGGCGGTGGACTGGCTGTCGAGTTTCTGCGCAGTGGTCTGTTCGAGCAGGTCCAGCATCTTCGGGTCCGGGGTCAGGCCGTTTTTGAGCTGGGTAGCTTCGGTGACCATGCGCAGCACCTTGCCGGCCTGGGCACCGCCCATCACGGCGGTGCGGCTGTTGGGCCAGGCGAAGATGAAGCGCGGGTCGAGCCCGCGACCGCACATGGCGTAATTGCCGGCGCCATAGGAACCGCCCACCACGACGGTCAGCTTGGGCACCCGGGCATTGGCCACGGCCTGGATCATCTTGGCACCGTGCTTGATCACCCCCTGGCGTTCCGACTCGGTGCCGACCATGAACCCGGTGGTGTTGTGCAAAAACAGCAACGGCGTGCGGCTCTGGTCGCACAACTGGATGAACTGTGCGGCCTTGCTCGCGCCCTGGGGCGTGATCGGTCCGTTGTTGCCGATCAGGCCGCAGGCATGACCGCGAATGTGCAGGTGGCCGCAGATGGTCTGTGGATCGAATTCGCCTTTGAATTCGAGGAAATTCGAGCCGTCGGCAATGCGCGCGATGATTTCCCGCACGTCGTAGGGCTTCTTCGGGTCGTCGGGGATCAATCCCAGCAGTTCTTCGGCTGGATACCGTGGCTCCGCCCAGCGTGGTTCGGACTGTGGCGGCAGTTGCCTGTTCCAGGGCAGCAGGCCGAGGATTTCCCGGGCCAGGCGGATGCCGTCGGCGTCGTTCTCGGCCAGGTATTCGGCGGTGCCCGCCACTTGCGCATGCATTTGTGCGCCGCCCAGTTCTTCCTCGGTGGCGACTTCGCCGGTCGCGGCCTTGAGCAATGGCGGCCCGGCCAGGAACAGTCGCGCCTTGTCGCGCACCACCACCACGTAATCCGACAGACCCGGCTGATAGGCACCGCCCGCGGTGGCCGAGCCATGCACCACGGTGATCTGCGGCAAACCCATGGCCGACATCCGCGCCTGATTGGCGAAGCAGCGCGCGCCTTCGACGAAAATCTGCGCGGCGTAATTGAGATTGGCACCGCCACTTTCGGCGAGGGTAATGACCGGCAGTTTGTTTTCCATGGCGATCTGTTGCAGGCGCAGGGTCTTGTACAGGCCACTGGGGGAAATAGTGCCGCCCTTGATCGCGCTGTTGTTGGCCACCACCAGCACCCGCACTCCGGACACGTAGCCGATCCCGGCGATCAGGCCGCCGCCGGCCTGGCTGCCATCCTTGTCGTCATGAAGTTTGTAGCCGGCCAGGCTCGCCAGCTCGAGGAACGGGGCGCCAGGGTCGAGCAGCAGGTTCAGGCGCTGGCGCGGCAACAGTTGGCCGCGCTGGTCGAACTTGCCCTGGGCCTGGGTGGCTTTGTCCACCACGGCCTGTTCGAGCTGGCGCAACTGTTCGACGCCGGCCAGCATCGCCGCGTGGTTGCGCGCGAAGTCAGCGCTGTGGGGATCCAGGTGCGATTCGATGACCGGCATGCAGCCTCCTTTCAAACGGATTAGCGCAGAACCCTGTGGCGAGGGGATTTATCCCCGCTGGGGCGCGAAGCGGCCCTAAATGCGTGCAATGGTTTGAGTTGACTGTTTTGGGGGCTGCTGCGCAGCCCAGCGGGGATAAATCCCCTCGCCACAGATTCAATTCAACCTGCTCATCATGTGTGACTGACATAGGCCATGGCGACCATCCCTTAGTTGACCCGGTCTGCAATGTGCTGCGGCACCGGTATCTGGATCTCCAGCAACTGCTGGGCGAACGCCTTGCCCTGGGGATCGATGCGCAGGCTGGCGACACCGCCGCCACCAAGGGCGTTTTCCAGCAGGAAATTCAAACTGTGAGTGCCCGGCAGGTACCAGCGTTCGACTCGGCCCAATCGCGGGTCGAGCACGTGGCTCATCCAGTCGACCAGCACCTGCGGCGTCAGCACTTCGGCGATCCAGGGCAGGTATTCGGGCTTGCGGGCGATCACGCCAATGTTGCTGTGGTTGCCCTTGTCGCCGGAGCGCGCCACCGCCAGTTTGACCAGCGGCACGCTGGCATCGGCCCGGCCCTGGGGTTTGGGCAGGTCCGGGGCGACTGGCAGGTCGGCGGTGTCCAGTGGTTCGAAAGTGGGCAGGGGACAAGGGTGGCGTTGGCCGTCGATTTCGATTTCGGGCTGGCAATTGGCTTTGTCGATGAGGAACGAGAACAGGCGAATCAACGGGGACACCGTCGGCCGGCCGCCGACCAGGCCGGTCAGCCCTGGCGCCATGCCGGTGGCGGCTTGGGCGATTTCCCTGGAAAACAGCGTCAGCGGCTGCTTGTCCGGGTGCCGTACCGCCAGCTTGATGACGATCTCACGGCTGTCCCGACGCCGGCCATGCTGGCCGTAAGTGGCTTCGCTGCCCAGCAGTTCGACATTCACTTCGCTGTAGGGCGCCCAGCCACGCTGATCGAACATTTGCGAAGTCTTGTTGATGATCGCCTTACTGACTCGGCCAGCCTTGGTCACCGCATCGATGCCGGCGATCAGGCAGGTGGCGGTGCAGCGCCAGCCGTCCGGCCAGGTGGCGCAAACCTTGTACTGGTCGGTGGGTGGCAGGCCCTTGGCCCCGTGGACCCGTACGGCGTGCCTGCCTTGCTGGACCAACCTGACCTGGCTGAAATCACAGATCACGTCCGGCAGCAGATAGCCTTGCGGGTCGCCGATTTCGTAAAGCAACTGCTCAGCAACGGTCAACGGCGTGATCAACCCGCCGCTGCCTTCGGCCTTGGTGACCAGGAACTGGCCGTCGGCGCTGACCTCGACGATGGGAAAGCCGATGTGTTCGTAATCCGGTACGTCCTGCCAGTCGGTGAAGTTGCCGCCCGTGCACTGGGCGCCGCATTCGATCAGATGCCCGGCCAGCGCGGCCTGGGCCAATCTGTCGTAATCGTGCCAGGCCCAGCCGAACTCATGTATCAGGGCGGCGCTGACCACGGCGCTGTCCACCACGCGACCGGTGATCACGACATCGGCCCCCAGGCGCAACGCTTCGACGATGCCGGGCGCGCCGAGGTAGGCGTTGATGGAGACGCACGCCGATGGCAGGGACTCGCCACTGAACATTTCACGGATGCCCTGGGCGGCGAGTTGTTCGAATTGCGGTTGCAGGTCATCGCCCAGCAGCACGGCGATCTTCAACGGCACGCCCGCCTGGTCGCAGGCCGCTTGCAGGGCCTTCGCACAGGCTTGGGGGTTGACCCCGCCGGCGTTGCTGATGACGCGGATCCCATCGGCATGCAAACGCTGCAGCAGCGGTGTGAGGACCTCGATGAAGTCCGTGGCATAGCCGCTCAGCGGGTCCTTCAGGCGCGCGCCGGCCATGATCGACATCGTCACCTCGGCCAGATAGTCGAACACCAGGTAATCCAGAGCCCCGCCCTCGACCAGTTGCGCCGCCGCGGTACAGGTATCGCCCCAGAAGGCGCTGGCGCAACCGATACGGATCGTTTTTGGCATGGCGTTGACTCCGGCAAAGGTGGATCGAGACTACCAAGCAAGCGCTTGGTCTGTAAACGACCGCGGGTTCTTCTGCCGAGCGCTTGCTTGGTTGGCTCGCTCGGCTTAAATTGCCCGCGCCACTGATGATTTGGTGTGCAATGCCCGCGCGTTGGTTGATCGACTGTAGGAGAGAATGGGTGGACGAGCAAAAAGCCCTGGGCGTGATGCGTGAGCTGGTCGACAACGGGCAACTGACCGACCCGGACAGTGCTCGCGGCAAACTGCTCCAGACCGCCGCCCACCTGTTTCGCAACAAAGGCTTCGAGCGCACCACGGTGCGTGACCTGGCCAGTGCCGTGGGCATTCAATCGGGAAGCATCTTTCACCATTTCAAGAGTAAGGATGAGATCCTGCGGGCGGTGATGGAAGAAACCATCCGCTACAACACCGCCCTGATGCGCGCCGCCCTGGCCGAGGCCGATAGCGTGCGCGAGCGGGTACTGGCGCTGATCCGCTGCGAATTGCAGTCGATCATGGGCGGCACCGGCGAGGCCATGGCGGTGCTGGTCTATGAATGGCGTTCGCTATCGGAGCAAGGGCAACGGCAGGTGTTGGCCCTGCGTGATATTTATGAAGACTTGTGGCTCGAGGTCCTGGGCCAGGCCAAGGAGGCCGGGTATATTCGCGGGGACGTGTTCATTACCCGGCGGTTCCTCACGGGAGCGCTATCCTGGACCACCACCTGGTTTCGCACCGAAGGCAGCCTGAGTCTCGATGAGCTGGCCGAGCAAGCCTTGATCCTGGTGCTTGAAGAAAAACAATAGTCGAACAGTGCCTTAAACGATCGTGTGGCTGGCTAAGTGGCTGAAACCGCCTAGCTTGATTGTATTGATGGGGACTTTTGGGGAGTGGGTTATCTTGACGTTTTCATCGATGGGGATGACCTTGCGTCTGCTGCTGGCTGCTCTGGCCGTTTTCCTGGCGTTGCCCATCGAGGCGGCGCAACTGGTGCGGATCGGCGCGGCACATTTTCCGCCTTATACCGTTCGTCCCGAGAACGGCGCCGACACGGGCCTGTTGCCGCAAATGGTGGAGGCCTTGAACCAGTCGCAAACCGACTATCAGTTCGTGCTGGTGCCGACGTCGATCCCGCGCCGGTTCAATGATTTCAAGCAGGGCCGGGTCGACATGGCGATTTTCGAAAACCCCGAATGGGGTTGGCAGGATGTGCCGCATACCTCGGTAGACATGGGCCTGGAAGATGCGGAAGTCTTCGTCTCCCAGCGCCAGGCGGATCGCCAGCAAAGTTATTTCGAAGACCTCAGGGGCAAGCGCCTGGCCCTGTTCAGCGGCTATCACTACGCCTTCGCCCAGTTCAACGCCGACCCCAAGTTCCTCGCTGGCCAATACAACGCCACGCTGACCTATTCCCACGACAGCAACTTGTTGATGGTGTTGCGAGGGCGCGCGGATATCGCCCTGGTGACCCGTTCGTACCTCAACGATTACGTGTTGCGCAATCCTGAAGTCGGCCCGCAATTGCTGGTATCGGAACGTATCGATCAGATTTACCACCATTACGCGCTGATCCGACCGCAGGCGCCCATCTCCAGTGAGGCGTTTGCACAGTTGCTGCAAAAGCTGCGGGATGACGGTCAGTTGCTGAAAATTTTCCAGCCCTACCAGATTCATCTGGTGCCCGCGCACTCCCATTGAAGGTGACACTAAATTTCCCTTCCCGGCTCACGTCCCACGTTGACTACCGACGAATACGCGAGCCCCTTCCATGTCCAACCTCAATCAGCCGACGACGCTGCCCTTGCCTGGCGGTCGTCGTCTCGGCGCCGATGAAACCGAACGCCACCTGAGCCTGATGCTCGAAGGTGCGCCGCTGATCCGGCTGCGCCTTGTGCGTGGCCCGCAGTTGCATGTGCACTTGCAGGAAATCCATGACCGCCCGGTAGGCCCGGCGCTGTGGGCGGCCTGCTATTGGCTGTTTGCTCGCGATCCCGACTGCCAGCGCCTGACCTGGCACCTCGACGAGCGTCCTGGCGAAGCCTTGCTGAGCGGTTTGTTGACGGGCACCGAGCGCACCGGTGAATACATTTGCGAGCGCACGATGTTCTGGCAACTGCCGCAGCCCTGGCTGGGGGAATCGTTCAACGGCAGTTACCCACAGCACATGATCATCACCGATGGCCAGCGTCATCCACGCCGGCCCATGAAGCCGCGTGGCGAGGTGTATCGGCGTTTTGATGCGCGGCTGGGGGCCTGGGTGTCCTTGCGTACCTTGGAAATCGAGCAGGACCTGGAGCGTTTCAACCGCTGGCAAAACAGCCCTCGGGTGGCGAGCTTCTGGCAGGAGGAGGGCAGCCTGGAACAGCATCGCGAGTACCTGGGCAAATTGCAGGCCGATCCCCGGGTCTTGACCCTGATCGGTTGTTTCGATGATCAACCGTTCGCTTATTTCGAAGCCTATTGGGCCAAGGAAGACCGCATCGCGCCGTTCTATGACGCCGGGAACTATGATCGCGGTATCCACATGCTGGTGGGCGAAGAGCAACACCGGGGGCCGCACAAGGTAGCGAGTTGGTTGTCGGCGCTGGTGCATTACCTGTTCCTGGACGACCCGCGCACCCAGCGCGTGGTGGCCGAGCCCCGGGCCGACAATGCCAGGATGATTGGGCACCTGCACAACCAGTGTTTCCATTGTGAAAAGGAATTCGATTTTCCCCACAAGCGCGCGGCGCTGATGATCCTGGGGCGTGAGCGGTTTTTTGATCGGTGTGGGTTGATGTGAGGTTCAGCTCGGCACAAGTGGCGGCCGTCAGGACGCTATCGCGGGCAAGCCTTGCTCCCACAGGATCTCTATCAGGCACCTTTTTGTGAACAGGTAACCTGTGGGAGCAAGGCTTGCCCGCGATGGGGCCGGAACTGCTGCCCGCATTACCGCCGGGCGAAGGTATCCCCCCGAACCCCCGACACCTTGCGGCAATGCACCAGGGCATCGCGGATCATGAAATTCACCAGGGTCGGCGAGACGCCCAGTTCCTTGGCGATGTCCTTCTGTGGCACGCCGTGCAGGCGGTACATCTCGAAGGCATAGCGGGTGCGGCTGGGCAGTTCGGTCAGCGCGTCGGCGATGTGCTCCAGGGTGGAGAAGTTGATGTGGGAGGTTTCTGGCGAAGCACCCTGGATCACCACGTTCAACCCTTCCTCTTCCGGCCCCGAGTATTTCTGTTCCAGCGCCTGCTTGCGGTAGTGATCGATCGCCAGGTTGCGCACGATCTGGAACAGGTAGCTGAGCTGTGCCTTGAACGAGGAGGTGATCTGGGGCGCCGATTGCAGCCGGAAAAACGCGTCCTGCACTACATCTTCCGCGCGGGACCGGCAGCCGGTAATGCGCGCCGCGATCTTGACCAGAATCATTCGATTATCGACGAATGCCTGGAGTAACGGTGAGTCGCACCTGCTTGTGGATACTTGTTCCGTCATGGAATTCACCTTGCTGCAAAAAGTTAGCAGGACGGCCGGATGCCGGACCCGTCCTACACATCGACGGCCAAATTAGGCTTAATGATAATGATTGTCAATTGAGAAGAAGAATTATTGATGCAACAAAGTCCAGCCTCGGTGCCGCGACCCATTGCCGCGGCGCATGGCGGTTGGCTGCTGCGCCGCAGGCTTCGGTGAGAGGGCGCCCCGACTAATTATTTGCCGGCGCTATCCGTTCCCATGGGTGACAACTTGCAAGCCGAATTCAGGCAGGAAACCCCCATGACCGACGCGTTCGAACTCCCCAGCACCCTGGCTCATGCCCTCCAGCGCCGCGCCGCGTTGACGCCGGACCGGGTGGCCCTGCGCTTCCTCGCCGACACCCCCGGGCAGGGTGTGGTGTTGAGTTATCGCGACCTGGACCTGCGTGCCCGAACCATCGCCGCCGCCTTGCAAGCCGAAGCGGCGCTGGGCGATCGCGCCGTGCTGCTGTTCCCCAGCGGCCCGGATTACGTCGCGGCATTCTTCGGCTGCCTCTATGCCGGGGTGATTGCGGTGCCGGCCTATCCACCGGAGTCCGCCCGTCGCCATCATCAGGAGCGCTTGCTGTCGATCATCCAAGACGCCGAACCGCGCCTGTTGCTCACCAGCAGCGATCTGCGCGAGCCGTTGCAAGCCATCGAAGCGGCGCCGCCGGTGTTGTGCGTCGATACCCTCGACCCGGCCCGTGCCGGGCACTGGCGGATGCCGGTGCTGCAGGACGATGACATTGCCTTTTTGCAATACACCTCCGGCTCCACCGCATTGCCCAAGGGGGTGCAGGTCAGCCACGGCAACCTGGTGGCCAACGAATCGCTGATCCGCCATGGCTTTGGTATCGACTTGAACCCCGATGACGTCATCGTCAGCTGGCTGCCGCTGTACCACGACATGGGCTTGATCGGCGGCTTGTTGCAGCCGGTGTTCAGCGGCGTCCCATGCGTATTGATGTCGCCGGCCTACTTCCTGGCCCGGCCCCTGCGCTGGCTCGAAGCGATCAGCGAATACGGTGGCACCATCAGCGGCGGACCGGACTTCGCCTATCGATTGTGCAGCGAACGGATCAGTGACTCGGCCCTCCAGCGTCTGGACCTGAGCGGCTGGCGCGTGGCCTATTCCGGCTCCGAGCCGATCCGCCTCGACACACTGGAGCGTTTTGCCGAGAAGTTCGCCCCGTGCGGCTTCACGCCGGACAATTTCATGGCCTCCTATGGCTTGGCCGAAGCGACCTTGTTCGTCGCTGGCACGCCACGTCGCCAGGGCATCCCTTCGCTGCGGGTGGATGACGCGGCCTTGGCGCAAAACCGTGCCGAGCCGGGGCAGGGCAGTGCGGTGATGAGTTGTGGTGTGAGCCAGCCCGGGCACGCGGTGCTGATCGTCGAACCGGCCACGTTGCAGCCGCTGGCCGACAATCAGGTCGGTGAAGTCTGGGCCGCCGGCCCGAGCATTGCCCTGGGCTATTGGCGCAACCCCGAAGCCAGCGCCAAGACCTTTGTCCAGCACGACGGTCGGACCTGGCTGCGCACCGGCGACCTGGGCTTCCTGCGCGACGGCGAGCTGTTCATCACCGGTCGCCTGAAAGACCTGCTGATCGTGCGAGGGCATAACCTCTATCCCCAAGACATCGAGCAAACCATCGAGCGCGAAGTGGAGGTGGTGCGCAAGGGCCGGGTGGCGGCGTTCGCGGTCAACGACAATGGCGAGGAAGGCATCGGCATCGCTGCGGAAATCAGCCGCAGCGTGCAGAAAATTCTGCCGCCGGAAGCCTTGATCAAAGCCATTCGCCAGGCCGTGTCCGAGGCCTGCCAGCAAGCCCCGAGCGTGGTGCTGCTGCTCAATCCCGGCGCATTGCCCAAGACTTCCAGCGGCAAGTTGCAGCGCTCGGCCTGCCGCACCCGATGGGCCGACGGCAGCTTGGACAGTTATGCACAGTTTCCATCAGCCGAAGTGGATGTGGCTGATGAACCTGCGCCGTCATCCGAGTTGCAAATCCTCATCGGCCAGGTCTGGCGTGAGCAATTGCAGATCGAGCGAGTCCAGGCTGACGACCATTTTTTCCTGCTGGGCGGTAACTCCATCGCCGCCACCCAGGTGATCGCACGCCTGAGCGAAACCTTGGGGCTGACGCTCAATTTGCGCCTGCTGTTCGAAGCCCCGACCCTGGCCGCGTTCACGGCAGCGGTGGCGAACCTGCAACAGGGCGGTGGCCAGGCCCTGGGTGCGATCAGTGCGTTGCCGCGCCATGCGCCACTGCCACAATCCCTGGCGCAGAACCGTTTGTGGATCACCTGGCAGCTTGATCCGACGAGCCTCGCCTACAACATTCCTGGCGCCTTGCACCTGCGCGGCGAACTGGACGAAGACGCGCTGCGCGCCAGCTTCCAGCAACTGATCGAGCGTCATGAGTCCTTGCGCACGCGCTTCCTGGAACGTGACGGCGTGGCCCTGCAACAGGTCTATCCGGCGGGCGAATTCAAGCTGCATGTAATCGACCTCGGCGACCTGCCTGACGACGTGCGTGAAACCCGGGCGCAGCAGATTCGAGAAGACGAAGCGGCCATGCCGTTCGATCTGGAGAAGGGGCCGCTGCTGCGCGTCACCCTGTTGCGCCGCGACGAGGATGACCATCAGTTGTTGGTGACGCTGCACCACATCATCGCCGATGGCTGGTCGATGAATGTGTTGATCGAAGAGTTCTCCCGGTTGTACGCCGCTGCATCCCAAGGCCAGGTCGCCGGGCTGGCGCCGTTGCCTTTGCAATACGCCGACTACGGCAGTTGGCAGCGCCAGTGGCTGGCCCAAGGGGAGGCCGAGCGTCAGCTGACGTACTGGAAGCAACAACTGGGCGACGAACATCCGGCCCTGGCGCTGAGCACGGATCATCCCCGTAGCGCGCAACACCAGCGCAGCGCCGCACGCCATAGCCTGCGTCTGGATAAAGGTCTCGGTGATGCCCTGCGCCAAGTGGCCCAAGCCCATGACGCAACCCCGTTCATGCTGTTGCTGGCAGCCTTCCAGGCGCTGTTGCAGCGTTACACCGGGCAATCCGACGTTCGCATCGGTGTGCCCAACGCCAACCGCCCGCGCCTGGAGACCCAGGGGTTGATCGGCTTCTTCATCAACACCCAGGTCCTGCGCGGGCAGGTCGATTCGCGTCAGCCGTTCGCTGCGCTGCTGGCCCAGGCCCGGGAAGCCACGCTCGGTGCCCAGGCCCACCAGGACCTGCCGTTCGAACAACTGCTCGAAGCGTTTCCCCAGGCGCGCGAGCAAGGCCTGTTCCAGGTGATGTTCAACCACCAGCAACGTGACCTGGGGGCGTTGCGGCGCCTGCCGGGGTTGCTGGCCGAGGAGTTGCCGTGGCACAGCCGCGAAGCCAAGTTCGACCTGCAACTGCACAGCGAAGAAGATCGCAACGGCCGGTTGACGCTGTCGTTCGACTACGCCGATGAACTGTTCGAGGCGGCGACCATCGAGCGGCTGGCGGTGCATTACTGCAACCTGTTGAGGGCAGTCTGCGCGGATCCGCAACAAGCGATCGGCGACGTGCCGTTATTGACCGCCGATGAACACAGCCAACAGCGTCAGTGGGGCGCGGCTCCGTGCGTGCCGGCCAGCCAATGGCTGCCGGAGCTGTTGAACGAGCAGGCCCGCTGCACGCCGCAACGGCTCGCCCTGCGCTGGGACGGTGGTCAACTCGAGTATGCCGAGCTGCATGCCCAGGCCAATCGCCTGGCTCATTACCTGCGGGACAAGGGCGTTGGCCCGGACGTGTGTGTGGCGATTGCCGCCGAGCGCTCGCCGCAACTGCTTATCGGTGTGCTGGCGATCATCAAGGCCGGTGGTGCCTACGTACCGTTGGATGCCGACTATCCGGCCGAGCGCCTGGCCTACATGCTGGCCGACAGCGGTGTCGATCTGCTGCTGACGCAAACCGCGTTGCTCGAACGCTTGCCGGCCTGCGAGGGCGTCAGTGTCATCGCCATGGACGCCCTGCACCTGGAGCAATGGCCGAGCAATCCGCCGGGCCTGCACTTGCACGGCGATCACCTGGCCTACGTGATCTACACCTCCGGCTCCACCGGCCAACCCAAGGGCGTCGGCAACACCCACGCCGCCCTGGCCGAGCGCCTGCAATGGATGCAGGCCACTTACGCGCTGGATGAAACCGACGTGCTGATGCAAAAAGCCCCCATCAGCTTCGACGTGTCGGTATGGGAGTGCTTCTGGCCACTGATCACCGGCAGCCAACTGGTACTGGCCGGCCCTGGCGAACACCGTGACCCGCACCGCATCGCCCAGTTGGTCCAGCAGTTTGGCGTCACCACGCTGCACTTCGTGCCGCCGTTGCTCAACCTGTTTGTCGATGAACCGCTGAGCGCCCGCTGCACCAGCCTGCGCCGGGTGTTCTCTGGCGGCGAAGCCTTGCCGGCCGAGTTGCGCAACCGGGTGTTGGCGCAACTGCCGTTGGCAGAGCTGCACAATCGCTATGGCCCGACCGAAACCGCGATCAACGTCACCCATTGGCATTGCACCGAAGCCGATGGCGAGCGCTCGCCGATCGGTCGGCCCCTGGGCAACGTGCTGTGCCGGGTGCTCGACAGCGACCTCAATCCCGTACCGGCCGGTGTCCCGGGCGAGCTGTGCATCGGCGGCCTGGGCCTGGCCCGGGGTTACCTCGGCCGTCCTGGCCTGAGCGCCGAGCGTTTCGTCGTCGACCCATTGGGGCTGGCCGGTGCACGGTTGTACCGGACCGGTGACCGGGCACGCTGGAATGCCGACGGCGTGATCGAATACCTCGGCCGTCTCGACCAGCAGGTCAAGCTGCGCGGCTTCCGGGTCGAACCGCAGGAAATCGAAGCGCGCCTGCTGGCCCAGGACGGCGTCGCCCAAGTGGCGGTGCTGGTGCGCGCCACCTCGGCCGGCCCGCAGTTGATCGGCTACTACACCGCCCCGGAGGTCGCTCAAGACCAGGACGAGTTGAACCGCCGGCTCAAGACCGCCCTGGCCGCCGAACTGCCGGATTACATGGTGCCTGCCCAACTGCTGCGCCTGGACGCCATGCCCCTGAGCCCGAGCGGCAAGCTCGACCGCAGCGCCTTGCCCGAGCCGCAGTGGCAGGTGCGCGAACACGTCGAGCCGGCCAGCGCCCTGGAGCAGCAAATCGCCGGCATCTGGCGCGACGTGCTGGGGTTGGAGCGTATCGGCCTGCGGGACGATTTCTTTGCCCTCGGCGGCCATTCGCTGCTGGCGACCCAGATCATTTCCCGTACCCGCCAGGCCTGTGATGTCGAGCTGCCGTTGCGGGCGCTGTTCGAGGCCAGTGAACTGGGGGCGTTCGCCGAACAGGTGCGCTTGATCCAGGCCAGTGGCCAGACCAACCGCCAGCCGCCCATCGAGATGGTCGACCGCAGCCAACCGGTGCCGCTGTCGTATTCCCAGCAGCGCATGTGGTTCCTCTGGCAGCTGGAGCCCGACAGCCCGGCCTACAACGTCGGTGGCATGGCGCGCTTGCGCGGGGTGCTGGATGTCGGGCGTTTCGAGGCTGCGTTGCAGGCGTTGATCCTGCGCCACGAGACCCTGCGCACCACGTTCCCGAGCGTCGACGGCGTGGCCCGCCAGCAGGTGCACAGCGAGACAGGCCTGCGCATGGACTGGAAGGATTTCTCGATGCTGGCTGCTGACATCCGCGAACAGCGGGTCCAGCAATTGGCCGATAGCGAGGCTCACAAGCCCTTCGACCTGGAAACCGGGCCGCTGCTGCGAGCCTGCCTGGTCAAGACCGCCGAGCATGAGCATTACTTTGTGCTGACGCTGCATCACATCGTCACCGAAGGCTGGGCGATGGACATTTTCGCTCGTGAATTGAGCGCGCTGTACGAGGCCTTTATCGACGACCGTGAGTCGCCGCTGGAACCCTTGCCGGTGCAGTACCTGGACTACAGCGTCTGGCAGCGCCAGTGGCTGGAATCGGGCGAGCGCCAGCGGCAGTTGGACTACTGGACCGCGCAACTGGGCCGCGAACATCCGTTGCTGGAACTGCCCGGCGACCGCCCGCGCCCGCCGGTGCAAAGCCACCGCGGTGAACTGTTCCGTTTCGACCTCAGCGATGACCTGGCCGCGCGGGTCCGCGCCTTCAACGCGCAACAGGGCCTGACCCTGTTCATGACCATGACCGCCGCCCTGGCCGTGCTGCTCTATCGCTACAGCGGCCAGACCGACCTGCGCATCGGCGCGCCGGTGGCCAACCGTATCCGCCCGGAAAGCGAAGGGCTGATCGGGGCGTTCCTCAACACCCAGGTGTTGCGTTGCCAGCTCGACGGACAGATGTCGGTGGGCGAACTGTTCGAACAAGTGCGCCACACCGTCATCGAAGGCCAGTCCCATCAGGATTTGCCCTTCGATCATCTGGTGGAAGCCCTGCAACCACCGCGCAGCGCCGCCTATAACCCGCTGTTCCAAGTGATGTGCAACGTGCAGCGCTGGGAGTTTCAGCAGAGCCGTACGCTGGCCGGCATGACGGTTGAATACCTGGTCAACGACGCCCGCGCCACCAAGTTCGACCTCAACCTTGAAGTCACCGACCTCGACCAGCGCCTGGGCTGCTGTCTGACCTACAGCACCGACCTGTTCGACGAACCGCGCATCGCGCGCATGGCCGGGCACTGGCGCAATCTGTTGGAAGCCTTGCTGGTCGATCCAAGCCGACGACTGAGCGAGCTGCCATTGCTGGACGCTGGCGAACAGCAACGGATGCTCGATAGCCTGGGTGTCGAGCCCGGTGCGCATCGCCTGGATCAATGCATTCACCCACTGTTCGACGAACAGGCCAAGGCTCGACCCGACGCGCCGGCCCTGACTTTCGCCGGACAGACCCTGACGTATGGGCAACTGAACAGCCGCGCCAATCGCCTGGCCTGGATGCTGCGTGAGCGAGGCGTCGGGCCGCAGGTGCGGGTCGGCCTGGCCCTGGAGCGCTCGCTGGAGATGGTCATCGGTCTGCTGGCGATCCTCAAGGCCGGCGGTGCCTATGTGCCGCTGGACCCGGAATACCCGCTGGACCGCTTGAGCTACATGATCGAGGACAGCGGCGTCGGTTTGCTGCTCAGTGACCGGGCGATGTTCCAGGCCCTCGGTGCGTTGCCCGAGGGTTTGGGTTGCTGGTGCCTGGAAGACGATTCGGCGGCCCTGGCGCAATACCCGGATCACCCGTTGCCATTGATCAATCTGCCGCAGCACCAGGCGTACCTGATCTACACCTCCGGTTCCACCGGCAAGCCCAAGGGCGTGGTGGTGTCCCACGGTGAAATCGCCATGCATTGCCAGGCAGTGATCCAGCGTTTCGGCATGCGCCCGGACGATTGCGAGCTGCATTTTTATTCCATCAACTTCGACGCCGCCACCGAGCGCCTGCTGGTGCCGCTGCTCACTGGTGCCCAGGTGGTGCTGCGGGCCCAGGGCCAATGGGATGCCGAGGAAATCTGCGGGCTGATTCGCCAGCATCGCGTCAACATCCTCGGTTTTACCCCCAGCTACGGCAGCCAGTTGGCGCAATGGTTGGCGACCCAAGGGCAAACCCTGTCGGTGCGCATGTGCATCACCGGTGGCGAGGCCCTGACCGGTGAGCATTTGCAACGCATTCGCGCGGCATTCAGCCCGAGTCAGTTCTTCAATGCCTATGGCCCGACCGAAACCGTGGTCATGCCACTGGCGAGCCTGGCCCCGGAGCAACTGGAAGAGGGCGCGGCCAGTGTGCCGATTGGCAGTGTGATTGGCGCCCGGGTGGCGTACATCCTCGACGCCGACCTGGCGCTGGTGCCGCAAGGCGCCACGGGTGAGTTGTACGTCGGCGGCGCGGGATTGGCCCAGGGTTATCACCAGCGTCCGGGCATGACTGCCGAGCGCTTCGTTGCCGACCCGTTCGCCACCGCCGGCGGACGCCTTTATCGCACCGGCGACCTGGTGCGCCAGCGTACCGATGGCTTGGTGGAATACCTCGGACGCATCGACCATCAGGTGAAAATCCGTGGTTTCCGTATCGAACTGGGGGAAATCGAAAGCCGCCTGCTGGAGCATGAGGCGGTGCGCGAAGCCGTGGTACTGGCCCTCGACGCGCCCGGAGGCAAGCAACTGGCCGGCTACCTGGTGAGCGACATCGCCAGCCAGGATGGCGAGCAACAAGCAGCCCTGCGCGAAGCGTTGAAAAATCACCTCAAGGCCCAGTTGCCGGACTACATGGTGCCCACCCATCTGATCCTGCTGGCGAGCATGCCGCTGACCGCCAACGGCAAGCTCGACCGCCGCGCCTTGCCAATGCCTGATCCTGAGCTCAATCGCCAACATTACGTGGCGCCGAGCAACGCCCTGGAGCAGACCCTGGCGGCGATCTGGTGCGAGGTGCTGAACGTGGGGCAGGTGGGCCTCAACGATAACTTCTTCGAGCTGGGCGGCGATTCGATCCTGTCCATCCAGGTGGTCAGCCGCGCCCGGCAGCAAGGCATTCATTTCACGCCCCGGGACTTGTTCCAGCACCAGACCGTACAGACCCTGGCCGCCGTTGCCACGCGCAGCCAGCAGGTGCACGCCGAGCAGGGCCTGTTGCAGGGTGAATCGGGGTTGACGCCGATCCAGCACTGGTTCTTCGAGCGCCAGATCCCCAACCGGCATCACTGGAACCAGGCGCTGGTGCTGGAACCGACCTCGGCCCTGGAGCCGCTACTCCTGGAGCAGGCGCTGCGCACTGTCTTCCAGCACCACGATGCCCTGCGCCTGGGCTTCGGCGAAACCGCCGGGCACTGGCGCGCCGAGCACCAACCATTGTCTGACGTTGCGCTGTTGCAGCACCTGTCGGTAGACACCGTGCAGGCTTGTGAAGCGTTGTTTGCCGAGACGCAAAGCCGTTTCAATCTATCGACCGGGCCATTGCTGCGCGCAGTGCTGGCGCAGCTCCTTGATGGTCAGCAACGGTTGCTGATCGTCATCCATCACCTGGTGGTGGATGGCGTGTCGTGGCGGGTGCTGATGGACGATCTGCAAACCATTTATCGCCAGCTCACCGCTGGGCGGGAGGCGCAGTTGCCGGCCAAGACCAGCCCCTTGCGGGACTGGGCCGCGCGCTTGCAGGCCTACGCCGGCAGCGAATCCCTGCGCGAGGAACTGGGTTGGTGGCAAGCGCAGTTGAGTGGCGCGCAGGGGGCGCTGCCGTGCGCGAATCCCGACGGCGGGCTCCAGGAGCTTCACGCGCAAACCGTCAGTGTGCGCCTGGACGCCGAGCGTACCCGGCAACTGCTGCAACAGGCGCCGAGTGCCTACCGTACCCAGGTCAACGACTTGCTGCTTACCGCGTTGGCCCGGGTGCTGTGCCATTGGAGCGGCCATGCATCGGTCCTGGTCCAGCTCGAAGGCCATGGCCGTGAAGCTCTGTTCGACGACATCGACCTGACCCGCACCGTGGGTTGGTTCACCAGCGTCTATCCCGTGCGCCTGAGTCCGGCGGCCGAAGGCTTGAGTGCCTCGATCAAGGCCATCAAGGAGCAACTGCGCGCAGTGCCCCACAAGGGCCTCGGCCATGGTGTGCTGCGCTACCTGGCGGACGCGGCGACTCGCGAGGCGATGGCCGGCCTGCCGCAAGCGGCGATCACCTTCAACTACCTGGGCCAACTCGACCAGACCCTGGGTCAAGCTGCGCTGCTCCAGCCGCTGGATACGCCGTTGGGCGCGATCCACGATCCCGCCGCGCCGCTCCCCAATGAACTGAGCGTCGACAGCCAGGTCAGCGGTGGCGAGCTGGTGCTGCGCTGGACCTTCAGTGCCGAGCGCCATGATCGACAAGTCATTGCCACATTGGCCGAGGCCTACCTCGACGAGCTGCAACGCCTGATCGAACATTGCCTGACGGACGAGGCGGGCGGTCTGACGCCATCGGACTTCCCCCTGGCGAAGCTGACCCAGGGCCAGCTCGACAGCCTGCCCGTACCGGCCGGGCAAATCGAAGACGTCTACCCGCTGACACCGATGCAGGAAGGCATGCTCCTGCACACCTTGCTGGAGCCGGGCACGGGCCTGTACTACATGCAGGACCGCTACCGCATCAACAGCGAACTGGACCCGCAGCGTTTCGCCCGGGCCTGGCAGGCGGTGATCGCCCGGCATGAAGCCTTGCGCGCCTCGTTCTGCTGGAACGTCGGCGAAGACATGCTGCAAATCATCCACAAGCCTGGCAGCTCGCCGGTGGAGTATCTCGACTGGTCGCAAGTGCCCGAAGACGCCCAGGAAGCCAAGCTCCAGGCGCTGCTCAAGAACGAGCGCGAGGCCGGTTTCGATCTGTTGAACCAGGCGCCGTTCCACCTGCGGCTGATCCGGGTCGACGCGGCACGCTACTGGTTCATGATGAGCAACCATCACATCCTGATCGATGCCTGGTGCCGTTCGCTGCTGATGGACGACTTCTTCGAGATCTACACCGCCCAGGGTGAAAACCGCGAACCACAGTTGGCCGTGCCGCCGCGCTATCGCGACTACATCGGTTGGCTGCAACACCAGAGCCTGGCCGAAGCCCGGCAGTGGTGGAAGCACAACCTGCAAGGCTTCGAGCGGACCACCCCGATCCCCAGCGACCGGCCGTTCCTGCGTGAGCACGCCGGTGACAGCGGCGGCATGATCGTCGGTGACTGCTACACCCGTCTCGATGCCCGGGACGGTGCGCGGTTGCGGGAACTGGCCCAGGCCCATCAACTGACGGTCAACACCTTCGCCCAGGCGGCGTGGGCGTTGGTGCTGCGGCGAGTCAGCGGTGATCGCGACGTACTGTTCGGCGTCACCGTCGCCGGGCGTCCGGTGGAGCTGCCGCAGATGCAACGCACCGTGGGGCTGTTCATCAACAGCATCGCCTTGCGGGTGCGGATGCCTGAAGACCATCAGCCGTGCAGCGTGCGCCAATGGCTCAGCACTTTGCTGGACAGCAACATGCAACTGCGCGAGTACGAATACCTGCCGCTGGTGAGTATCCAGGAGGTCAGCGAACTGCCCAAGGGCCAGCCGCTGTTCGACAGCCTGTTCGTGTTCGAGAACGCCCCAGTGGAAGTCTCGGTGCTGGACCGCGCCCAAAGCCTCAACGCCACCTCCGACTCGGGCCGTACCCACACCAACTTCCCGCTGACGGCGGTCTGCTATCCGGGGGATGACCTGGGGCTGCACCTTTCGTATGACCAGCGCTACTTCGATGAGTCCACCGTCCAGGGTTTGCTCGGCGAGTTCAAGCGCTTGCTGCTGGCGCTGATGGAAGGTTTGCACGGTGACATGGCCGAGCTGCCGCTGATCGGTGCCGAAGAACAGGATTTCCTGATCGACGGCTGCAACCAGAGCGAGCATGCCTATCCGCTGGAGCAAAGTTACGTCGAGCTGTTCGAGGCCCGGGTGGCGGCCCATCCGCAACGCATCGCCGTCAGTTGCCTGGATACGAGCTACAGCTACGCCGAGTTGAATGCCCGCAGCAACCGCCTCGGCCACGCCCTGATCGCTGCCGGCGTCGGCCTGGATCAGCCGGTGGCACTGCTGGCTGAACGGGATGCAGACCTGCTGGGCATGATCATCGGCAGCTTCAAGGCCGGTGCCGGCTACCTGCCGCTGGATCCGGGGCTGCCGAGCCAGCGCCTGAGCCGCATCATCGAACTGAGCCGCACGCCGTTGTTGGTCTGCACTCAGGCCTGCCAGGCCCAGGCCGAGGCGTTGCTGGACGAGTTCGCCTGTGCCGGGCGGCCAAAGTTGCTGGTATGGGAAAACGTCCAGGCCGGCGACTTTTCACCACAAAACCCTGGCGTCCGTAGCGGGCCGGACAACCTCGCCTACGTGATCTACACCTCCGGCTCCACCGGCCTGCCCAAAGGCGTGATGGTGGAACAGCGGGGCATGCTCAACAACCAGCTCAGCAAAGTGCCGTACCTGGCGCTGAGCGAGGCGGATGTGATCGCCCAGACGGCGTCCCAGAGCTTCGATATTTCCGTGTGGCAGTTCCTGGCCGCGCCGTTGTTCGGTGCCCGGGTCGACATTGTGCCCAACGCCATCGCTCACGATCCGCAAGGGCTGCTCGAGCATGTGCAGCAGCAAGGCATCACCGTGCTGGAAAGCGTGCCGTCGCTGATCCAGGGCATGCTCGCCCAGGAGCGCATCGGCCTGGATGGCCTGCGCTGGATGTTGCCCACCGGCGAAGCGATGCCGCCGGAACTGGCCCATCAGTGGTTGTTGCGTTACCCGGACATTGGCCTGGTCAACGCCTACGGCCCGGCGGAATGCTCCGATGACGTGGCGTTTTTCCGGGTCGACCTGGCCTCGACCCGTGGCACTTACCTGCCGATTGGCACGCCCACCGACAACAATCGCCTGTACCTGCTCGATGGCGCGCTGGACCTGGTGCCGTTGGGCGCGGTGGGTGAGTTATGCGTGGCCGGCACCGGGGTGGGGCGCGGTTATGTCAGCGATCCGTTGCGCACCGCCCCGGTCTTTGTACCGAACCCGTTCGGGGCGCCGGGAGAACGGCTGTACCGCACCGGTGACCTGGCGCGGCGGCGCAGCGACGGGATTCTGGAGTACGTCGGGCGTATCGACCATCAGGTGAAAATCCGCGGCTACCGCATCGAACTGGGGGAAATCGAAGCGCGCTTGCATGAACAACCGGAAGTGCGCGATGGGGCGGTGGGTGTGCAGGAGGGCGCCAATGGCAAGCATCTGGTGGGCTACCTCGTTGCCACCGACTCGGCGCTGAAGCCCGCCGAACGCCTGGAGCGTATCAAGCAGCGCCTGCGGACCGAGCTGCCGGAATACATGGTGCCGCTGCACTGGCTGTGGCTCGATCGCCTGCCCCTCAACGCCAACGGCAAGCTCGACCGCAAGGCCTTGCCAGCCCTGGAGATCGGCCAGTTGCAAAGCCAGGACTATCAAGCCCCCGGCAATGAGTTGGAACAGACCCTGGCGGACATCTGGGCCCAGGTGCTGAAAGTCGAGCGGGTGGGGGTGCGGGACAACTTCTTCGAGCTGGGCGGTCATTCCTTGCTGGCGACACAAATCGCCTCGCGGGTGCAAAAGGCCCTGCAACGCAACGTGCCGCTGCGGGCGATGTTCGAATGCAGCACGGTGCAGGAACTGGCCGAGTACATCGATGGGTTGGCGGCCAGTGAGATCACTGAGGAGAAGGTGGATCGGTTGAATGATTTGATGGCGCAATTGGAAGGATTGTAGTTTTGCGGCGTCTATGAAGACCTCATCGCGGGCAAGCCTTGCTCCCACAGGGATCGGCTGCGAGCAGATTGTTTGTGTTCAAGCAGCAATCCCTGTGGGAGCAAGGCTTGCCCGCGATGGGGACAGCACAGGCACTGCCGGCTCAAAGGTTGACTGCTCAGCCTGCGCAGCTCAGTCTTCCAAGGCTTTTTTTCCAGACTCAAACAAGGAGGTCACCCATGCCCTTTGCAACGATCGACGGACAACCGCTTCACTACCTGGACCAAGGCCAAGGCCCGGTGGTGTTGCTGGGCAGCAGCTATCTGTGGGACCACACCATGTGGGCGCCGCAGATCGAGGTGTTGTCCCGGCATTTTCGGGTCATTGCCCTGGATCTATGGGGCCACGGTCAGTCCGGGCAGTTGCCTGAGGGCATGACCTCCCTGGACGACCTGGCCCGCCAGGCATTGACGTTGATGGATCACCTGGACATCGACTGCTTCCACCTGGTGGGGCTTTCGGTGGGCGGGATGTGGGGCGCTCGGCTGGCGCTGGCGGCACCTGAGCGCGTGCAGTCGCTGGTATTGATGGACACCTACGTCGGCGTCGAGCCGGAGCCGACCCGCCTTTATTATTTTTCACTGTTCGACAAGATCGAAGCCAGTGGCAGCATTCCCGAGCCGTTGCTGGACATCGTCGTGCCGATCTTCTTCCGGCCGGGTATCGACCCGCAGTCGGCGCTCTATCAACAGTTCCGCGCCACATTGGCCGCGTTGCCGACCGATCGCCTGCGCGACAGCATCGTGCCGCTGGGGCGGATCATTTTCGGTCGGGACGACATCCTGCCGCGCCTGCATGCGCTGGATGCCAAGCGTACAGTGGTGATGTGCGGCGACCAGGACAAGCCACGTCCACCGTCCGAGGCGTTGGAAATGGCCGAGCTGATCGGCTGCCCCCATGTGTTGATTCCGGAGGCGGGGCATATCTCCAACCTGGAGAATCCGGAGTTCGTGACCGAGGCATTGCTGGAGTTCCTGGCGCGCAAACACTGATGGCTGGCTAACTGTGGCGAGGGGGCTTGCTCCCGCTGGGCTACGTAGCGGCCCCAAAAAACAAATGCAGTCAACCTGACGAACCGCTGCGAGAAACCCAAGGGGTGCTTCGTACCCCAGCGGGAGCAAGCTCCCTCGCCACAAGAGCTGTTTTGGGCTTTTGTATCACTTCGGCCCGAGAATCTTCACCAGCTTGTCCGGCGACGGCGCGCCTTGTTGCTGCTGCAGGTCGCCTTTTTCATCCAGATAGAAAATCGCCGGGGTGGCGGACAGTTCCAGCTCGTCCATCAACTGCTGGTTGGCATCCAGTTTGGCCTGGATGGCGGGCGGTATGTCCTTGAGCGGTTTGAGCGGGCTGCCCTTGCCGGCCTTTTCATGCTCGGCCAGGGTTTTTTCCGGGTCCTTGGCCGCCAGCAAGGCGGCGGATTTGCCTGGGCTGTCTTCGCGGATGATGCCCACCATGATGTGCCGCAACTGCACCTTGCCGGCCTTGACCCAGGGCCGTGCCTGCTCCCAGAACATGTTGCAGTAAGGGCAGTTCGGGTCGCTGAACAGGTACACCGTGCGCGGTGCGTCCTTGTTGCCGTCGGCGATCCAGTTACTGGCTTCCATCTTCGCCCAGATTTGCTTGGCCATCGGTGCATAGACCAGTTTTTGCAGAGGCTCGGCGCTCAGGTCCTTGCCGTCGGCGTCGTACAGGTTGCCCAACAGGACGTGCTGCCCATCCGGGGTCAGGTACAGCGCCATGCCCCGGTTCTGGTATTGCGCCGCGTAACCGCGCAACCCGTCCGGCGCCTCGAAGGTGCCGACGATTTTCGCGCCCTTGGCTTCGATCTTCTTGATGGCCGCAGGCAATTCTTCGGCCTGGAGCAGCGGGGCCTGCGACAGGGTGGCGGCAACGGCCAGGGTCAGCAGGTGGCGGAGGCGGGGCATGGCAGTTTCCTTGTGGCGGAGTGGGGCTTCGTGGACGAGTCCGGCGTTTCGAAGTTTTCCAGGGCACGAGCCAGGCTCGCTTCCGACAATTCACCCAGGTGGCTGCCCAGCAGGCGGCCATCGGCGCTGTAGAACAGGGTGGTCGGCAGGGCCATGGAACCGACGGCCTGGCCGAGGCGGCCACTGCCATCGAACAGCACATTGGTCAGGCTCAAGCCTTGGGTGGCGAGGTAGGTGCTGACGCTTTGCATGCTTTCGGCCTGATTGACGAACAGGAACGTCAGGTCCGGACGCTGTTGCTGGGCTTCTTCCAGCACTGGCATTTCACGCCGGCAGGGCGGGCACCAGGTGGCCCATAGATTGATCACCAGTGGGCCACCTTGGTAATCGGTGAGCTTTACGGTCTCGCCGGTGGCGGTGCGCAGGTTGATGTCCGGCAGTCGGGTGCCCTGTTCATAAATCGTCAGCGACAGGGTCGCCACCAGCCAGAACAGCAGGCCGCTGCCGACGCCGAAGCCCAACGGTCGACGCAGGGCCGGGCGGTGCCGGGCCCACGACAAGGCGCCAATCAGCAGCGCCACGATGCCCGGCCAGGCCAGGAAGCCGCCGTCGCGCAGGTCGACGATCTGCCACGGGTCATCCCGGTAATGTTGCCAATAGGCGGCGACGAAACCGATCCGCGCCGCCAGCAGGCCCAGCAAAAACAGCACGAACAGCACCGACTCGGGGTTTTCGCCACCACGCTTGGCCACCCGCCAGCCCACGAAGGTCGCCAGCGCCAGGGCGCTGATCAGCAACAGGTGGTTAAGGGCGATGGCAAAGGTGCCCAGGGTGAGCGTCAGCATCAGCGCGCGTCCCGAGTGAGGTTCCAGCGCTCCAGGAACACCTTGGCATCGACTTCCCCGGTGATCCGCTGGCTGCGGCGCTCTGCACCGTCGGCACCGATCCACAGCAGGCTCGGCGGCCCCGGCACCTGGTAACGGCTCAGCAGTTCGCGGCTGGCGGGGCTGTCGGCGGTGACGTCCAGACGCACCAGGCGCACGCCTTTCAGGGCGTCCAGCACCTCGGCGCGGCCGAATACCTGTTTTTCCATGATCTTGCAGGACACGCACCAGTCGGCGTAGTAGTCCAGCAGCACCCATTGGCCCTGGGCCTTGGCGGCGTCCAGTTCCCGTTGCAGGGCGGCGGGCTCGCTGACCGTGACGAACGCGTCATGGGCACTGACGGTCGCACTTCCCTTGGTACCGGCGTACACCTTCAGGGGCTGGAAGAAATCATCGCCACCGCCCGCGGCGCCAATCACCAGCAGGCTGCCCCACAGGCCGAACAGCAGCGAAGCACTGCCGCAGACGTAGGCAATGCGACCGAACCCTTCGGTCTGGCGCCAGGCGCTGTAGGCGGCGATCAACAACAGCACGCCCCACAGGCCGACCCACAACGAGCCATCGATGATCGGGCGAATCATCAGCAGCGCGGTGCCCAGGAACAGGAAGCCGAACACGCCCTTGAGCAGGTTCATCCAGGCGCCGGGCTTGGGCAGGAAGCGGTTGCCCACAGTCACCAGCAGCAACAGCGGCAAGCCCATGCCGATGCCCATGGTGAACAGGATCAGCCCGCCGTGCAGCGCATTGCCGCTCTGGGCGATATACAGCAGCGCGCCGGCCAGCGGAGCGGTCATGCACGGGCCTACCAACAGGCCGGACAGAGCCCCGAGAATACCGGCACCCACCAGGCTGCCGCCGCGCCGCCGGCGTCCGGCGTTTTCCAGGCGGTCACGCAGGGCCGCCGGCAATTGCAATTCGAAGAAGCCGAACATGGGTAACGCCAGCAACACGAATACGGCCGCGAAGCTGCCCAGCAGCCACGGTTGTTGCAGCAGCGCCTGAAGGTTGGCCCCCAGCAGCGCGGCGAGCACGCCCATGGCCGCATACACCAGGGCCATGCTGATCACGTAGCTGCCGGCCAAGGCCAGGCCGCGTCTTGGCCCGGCGCCGCTGCCCACCACCAGCCCGGCCAGGATCGGCAGCATCGGCAGCGAGCAAGGGGTGAACGCCAGCAGCAGGCCCAAACCGAAGAACACCAGCAGGCTCCAGCCCAAGGCCCGTTGTTGCAGGCCGCTGGCCAGGGCCTGGTCTGGCGCCTCGCCAGTGGCCGCCACAGGTGCGTTGCCACCCAGGTCTACCACCTGGGTTTGGGGGGGATAGCACAGGCCCGCGTCGGCGCAGCCCTGGAAGCCAACCTTGATCTTGCCCGTGGCACCGGCGGGTATCTTCAGCTCCAGCGCTTGGCGGTAGACTTGCTGGTCGCCGAAAAACTCGTCGCTGTGGGCCTCGCCCTCGGGCAATTTCGGTTTCTGGGCCTCGGCCAGGCCATCGAACTTGAGCCGCTGCTGATACAGGTAGTACCCATCGGCGATTTGCCAGAACAGCTGGGTTTCACCGGAATCCAGGCGTTCGGAGGTAAACACGAATGCCTTTTCCACCGGCAGGAAGTCCGGTTTGGTTTCGAAGGGATTGGCGGCCTGGGCCAGGCCCGAGATCAGGAACAGCCACAGCAAAAACAATCGACGCATGGATAAAGCCTTAGAACGAAGCGAGTGGAAAACACAATGGCGGCTGGCGATTAACCGTCGATTAACCCGACGACGACCGGCAGGTAGCGATGATCGCCCATGTTTGCCGTACTCGTCGCATAATGTCGGCTTAATCGGCCGGCGGCCTAATGTACCTTTTTCCACGGGGCTTACCCATGCGCGTACTGGTTTGCGAAGACGATGAGTTGATTGCCAGCGGGATCGTTGCCGGCCTTACGGCGCAGGGCCTGACTGTCGAACACGTCGCCACCGCATCGGCGGCGCGGGCGATGGTCGGCGTGGCGGAGTTTGATGTCATGGTGCTGGACCTGGGCCTGCCCGACGAGGACGGTCTCAAGCTGCTCAGGCAACTGCGCCAGCAGGGGCTGGAGACGCCGGTGCTGATCCTCACCGCCCGGGACTCGGTGACCGACCGGGTCGACGGCTTGCAGGCCGGTGCCGACGACTATCTGCTCAAGCCCTTCGACCTGCGCGAACTGGCGGCGCGCCTGCACACGTTGCTGCGGCGCGTGGCGGGGCGCAGCGTCAACCTGATCGAGCACGGCCGCCTGACCTACGATCCCAGCAGCCGGGAAACCACCCTGGACGGCCAACCGGTGGATCTGTCCCGGCGCGAGCAATCGCTGTTGCAGGCACTGCTGCACAGTCGTGGCCGGGTGCTGTCCACCGAGCAACTCAAGGACAGTGTCTACGGGTTCAACGACGAACTGGAAAGCAACGCCCTCAATGTCCATATCCATCACCTGCGGCGCAAGTTGGGTAACGGGATTGTCGAGACCGTGCGCGGCCTGGGCTATCGCCTGGGGCCGGCCGACGGTGGAGAAACCTCCAAGTGATGAGCCTGCGACTGCGCCTGAGCCTGACCCTCGGCGCGGCCTTTGCCTTGATCTGGGCGCTGGCCGCGGCGTGGATGCTCAGCGACCTGCGCAACCAGATGATGTTTTCCCTCGATCAACGCCTGGTGGCCTCGGCGCGGATGGTCGCCGGGTTGCTGGAGCAGATGCCGCCGTTGCCCAGCAAGGGCGACGGCACGCATTTGAGCTCCGAGCAATTGAGCATTCCCGGCGGCATGGCCTGCCAGGTCAGCTCCTTGCGCGGGGAGATTCTGGCCCGCAGCCACGGCACCCCGGAACAGACCCTGGAAGCCGAGAAAATGGGCTTTCACGACCAGATGATCGACGGCGCGCCCTGGCGCAGCTTCACCCTGGCCCGGGGCGATCTGCGCATCACCACCGCCGACCGCCAGATCGAACGCGAAGCCTTGAACATGTCGATACTGCTGGCCGCCTCGGTGCCGGTGGGCGTGGCGTTGCTCGGTTGCCTGTGCTTGCTTTGGCTGGGTATCGGACAGGGCCTGGCGCCACTCAATCGCATGCGCGATGCGTTGATGCGGCGCAGTGCCGATTCACTGGAACCCTTGCAGATCCATCCGCTGCCCAGTGAGTTGCGACCGTTGCTGGAAACCCAGAACCAATTGTTCCAGCGCATCGGCAAGACCATCGAGCGCGAGCGCCGGCTGACTGGCGATGCCGCCCACGAGCTGCGCAGCCCGCTGACCGCCATCAAGACCCACCTGCAAGTGGCGCGCATGACCGAGGGCGTCGCCCGCGACCAATCCCTGGCCCGGGCCGAGGAGGGAGCCGACCGCTTGCACCGCACGCTCGAACAATTGCTGCTGCTGGCCCGGGTCGAAGGCAGCCTGTCGTTCGACGATGGCGTGCAATGCAATGCCGAACAGGTGGCGCGGTTGGCGATTCAGGATGCGGCCAGCAGTGATTCCCGGCGAATCAAGCTGCATCTTTCTCCAGGGGTGTCCGACGCACCGGTGCAGATGCCAGCGGTGCTCTCCATCGCCGCCTTGCGCAACCTGCTGGATAACGCCCTGCGCCATACCCCGGTCGATACCGACGTGGAATTGAGCCTGGAGATGATCGGCCAGCGCGTGCGCTTCCAGGTCCGCGATCATGGCCCCGGCATCGCCGCCGACGACATCCAGCACCTGACCCAACGCTTCTGGCGCAACGGCCAGAGCACCGGCTGCGGGCTGGGGTTGGCGATCGTCCAGGCCATCGTCCAGCGTTGCGGCTGCGGCCTGCATTTCGATAGCCGCCCGGATGGGTTGCGGGTCGAGCTGACGATGCCGGTGCAGGTGTTGCCGGGTTAATCCCCTGTGCAAACACAACCTGCCGGTGCCAAACCTGTGGGAGCAAAGCTTGCTCGCGATGCAGGCACCTCGGTCTGATTGCTGAGCAAGGTGATGCCATCGCGCGCAAGCTTTGCTCCCACAGGTTCAATTCCCCCTCGTTTTGCTCCTTCGCATACATCTGCTGTAACGACCTGCCATTGGCGCGCCCACCTGATCCGGGTCTATGTTTTTTTCAGCTCGACTCAAGGACTGAGGAAAACCGCGCCATGGATACCTTCATCGAAATCTGCACGGCCACCCCCAGCGATGCTGGCATCATCAGCCGGATCGCCGAGCGCTCCATCCGGGTCGGGTGTGCCGCCGAACACCGTAACGACCCCGGCATCGTGGCCGCCTGGGTACGCAACAACACCTTCACTCATATCCACCCCTGGCTGGCCGATCCACGGTTGCGCCTGACCGTGGCGCGTTTGCAGGGGCGGCCGGTGGGTGTCGCCATGGCTTCGGTCAGCGGCCGGATCGCCTTCTGCTACGTGCAGCCGGAGTCTTTTCGCCGTGGTGTCGGCGAGGCGCTGGTGCGGGACATCGAGGCGTGGCTGCGCGGGCGTGGGGTGACCCGGGTGCGCCTCAACAGCACGCGTACCAGCTGTGCCTTCTATCGACGCCTGGGGTTCGAGCAGAGCTCGGACGCCTTCGCCATCGGTGGGGTCAAGGCCATTGCGATGCACAAGCCATTGATCGCGCCGACGGCGAAAGTTCTGGCCGAGAGTAAATCCCTTCGCGGCTGATGCGTTTCCACAACAGGAAACCTGCACGTGCGCCTCGACCGGATGCGCACCTGCCCGGTGTGTCGTTTGGGTCATTATTGCGGGGTCGAGAGATGTCAGTCGCCAACAGCCTTATCGAAGCACAACCGGCCCGGGTCAGCCCGGCACCGGCCGAGACGCTCTACCAGTTCAATGAGTCGCCGTTGCTGGCTCGCCAGAGTCGGCAGGAGTCCAATGCCCGCAGTTATCCACGGCGCATTCCCCTGGCCCTCAAGCGCGCCAAGGGGGTGTATGTCGAGGACGTCGAGGGCCGCACCTTCATCGATTGCCTGGCTGGTGCCGGCACACTGGCGCTGGGGCATAACCACCCGGTGGTGATCGAAGCGATCCAGCAGGTGCTGGCCGACGAGCTGCCCTTGCATACCCTGGACCTGACCACGCCGGTCAAGGACCGTTTCGTCCAGGACCTGTTCGGCCTGTTGCCGGCGCAATTGGCCGCCGAGGCGAAGATCCAGTTCTGCGGTCCCACCGGCACCGACGCGGTGGAAGCCGCCCTCAAGCTGGTGCGCACCGCCACCGGACGCAGCACCGTGCTGTCGTTCCAGGGCGGCTACCACGGCATGAGCCAGGGGGCGTTGAGCCTGATGGGCAGCCTGGGGCCGAAGAAACCCCTGGGCGCTTTGCTCAGCAGCGGTGTGCAGTTCATGCCATACCCCTACGATTACCGCTGCCCGTTCGGGCTGGGCGGTGTGGCGGGCGTGAAGGCCAACTTGCATTACCTGGAAAACCTGCTGAGTGACCCCGAGGCTGGCGTGCAATTGCCGGCGGCGGTGATCGTCGAGGTGGTGCAGGGCGAGGGCGGGGTGATTCCGGCTGATCTGGATTGGCTGCGTGGCTTGCGGCGAATCACCGAGCAGGCGGGAGTGGCGTTGATCGTCGACGAAATCCAGAGCGGCTTCGGCCGTACCGGCAAAATGTTTGCGTTCGAGCATGCCGGGATCATCCCGGACGTGGTGGTGCTGTCCAAGGCCATCGGCGGCAGCCTGCCGCTGGCGGTGGTGGTTTATCGCGACTGGCTCGACACCTGGCTGCCGGGCGCCCATGCCGGGACCTTCCGCGGCAATCAGATGGCCATGGCCGCCGGTTCCGCGGTAATGCGCTATCTGTTGGAGCACGACCTGTCGGCTCACGCCGCCGCCATGGGCGAGCGCTTGAGTGAGCACCTGCACATCCTGCAGCGGGATTTCCCGCAGTTGGGCGATATCCGTGGTCGCGGGCTGATGCTCGGGGTCGAACTGGTGGAGCCGACGGGTAAGTCGGATGCCCTGGGCCATCCGCCGGTGCATGCGCGACTGGCACCACGGCTGCAACGCGAATGCCTCAAGCGCGGGCTGATCCTGGAGCTGGGTGGCCGGCAGGGCGGCGTGGTGCGGTTTCTGCCGCCGCTGATCATCACGGCAGCGGAAATCGACCGGGTCGCCGAGATTTTCGGACGCGCCTTGGCTGCTGCTGTCGCTGGCGCCTAATTTTCACCCGGTCCCGTACGTTCCTTTCATATCCCGCTGCGCATACGACGTAGCGAACCTCGAGCAACGATGGAGAAACACCCATGACTTCAGTATTCGACCGCGAGGACATCGTCTTTCAGGTCGTGGTCAACCACGAAGAACAGTACTCGATCTGGCCAGACTACAAGGCCGTCCCCGAAGGCTGGCGTACCGTCGGCAAAAGCGGATTCAAGAAGGACTGCCTGGCCTACATCGAAGAAGTCTGGACCGACATGCGCCCGTTGAGCTTGCGCAAGAAGATGGAAGAGCAGGCGGCTGCGGTTCATTGAATGTAGAACCTGTGGCAGCAAGGAAGCTTTCCACAGGATGGCTGCGGGAGGATGCAAATCCTGCAGTCACATCGGAATCCATGTGGGAGCGGGCTTGCTCGCGATGGCGGCGGATCAGCAACATCGATGCCGGCTGACACGCCGCCATTGCGAGCAAGCTCGCTCCCACAGGGACCGGCCGGCGTTACCAGCTATTGCCCGATCAAAAAATCAATCAACGCCCGTGCCGCCGCCGGCAATTGTCGATGGGGCGGGTAAATGATTGAAAACGGTCGGCTGCGTCCGCCAACGTCCTCCAGCAACGCCACCAATTCCCCCCGCGCGATTCGTTCCCGGACGATGAAGTCATAGGTCTGGCAGATCCCCATCCCGGCCTGGGCCAGGGACACGATACCCAGCACATCGTCGGACACCTGGACATTGCCCGCCGGCAGCCATTCCCGATCTTCATGGTTTATGCGAAACAGCCAGGGTGCGATGCGTCCGCTGCTGGGCATCACGAAGGGCAGGCAGGCGTGGGTTGCCAATTCGTCGAGGTGCCGGGGCGTTCCGGCGCGTTCCAGGTATTGCGGCGCGGCTACCAGGCAAAGGCGGGCGTCTTCGAGCTTGCGGCCGACCAATCCGCTGTCCGGCAGCGGCCCGAGACGAATCGCCAAGTCATACCCCTCAGCCACCAGATCGACATTGCGGTTGGTAATGCTCAGCTCGACCCGTACCTGTGGAAAAGCCTGGCCGAAGCGCGACAGCAGCGATGGCAAGCGGTAATGGCCGTAGGTGGTCGGCACGCTCAAGCGCACGCGACCGGACAGGACGCCGTCCTGGCCCTGGATTCGTCGCTCGGCATCGTCAATCAGGGCAAAGGCCGAGCGCGACTGTTCCAGGTACAGGGCACCGGCATCGGTCAGGTTCAGCCGCCGTGTCGTGCGTCGTAGCAGTTGCACCCCGAGCCGGGCTTCGAGGCGGGAGATGGCGCGGCTCAGGACCGAAGGCGTGGTCCCCAGCGTCACGGCTCCGGCGCTGAGGGTGCCTTTTTCCACGACCGTGACGAAGGCTTCCACGTCGGCCAGGTAATCGAATCGACGGGGCATTGTTGCCTCCAGGGGCCAGGTGATGTTCCGAGGCGCCAGTTTATCGCCGGTAGGCGCATCAATACAGTGAGCGCATCTTTTATCGAAGCGTCCTGGAGTCATCATGAAAAAGCTCACGTCCTTGGCAACATCTGTTGTACTGGCAGGCATCAGTGTCGTGGCCCATGCCGATAACGTGCTGGTGGTCCTGTCCGATTCCGATCATCTGGATCTGAAAAATGGCAAGGTCTTCTCCACCGGGTTTTACCTCAACGAATTGCTGCAACCGGTGAAACTGCTGCTGGATGCCGGTCACCAGGTGACGTTCGCGACGCCCGAGGGCAAGGCGCCGACGCTGGATCGGTCCTCGCTGGACAAGATGTACTTCAATAACGACTCGGCGGAGCTGGAGCGCTACCAGGCGTTGCTGGCGCAGTTGAACATCACGTCGGCCAAGGACTCTCCGGTGATCAGTCTGGCTCGTGCCGAGCAGATCGGCCTGGAGCAGTTCGACGCCCTGTACATCCCCGGTGGGCATGCACCGATGCAGGATTTGCTCACGAGCGCACCGCTGGGCCGGGTGCTGACGCACTTCCATGCCCAGGGCAAGACCACCGCGCTGGTTTGCCACGGGCCGATAGCGTTGCTGTCGACCCTGGCCGACGCCAAGGGCTTCACTGGCCAGTTGGCCGCCAATGGTCAGGCCTGGGCCCAGGCCGACTGGATCTACGCGGGGTACAAGATGACGGTGATCAGCAATCAGGAAGAAGAGCTGGCCAAGGGGCTGCTGGGCGGCGGGAGCATGAAGTTCTATCCACAAACCGCGTTGGAGCAGGCCGGTGGGCACTACAGCAGCAACACCGCGCCGTGGACGTCCCATGTGGTGACGGATCGGGAATTGATCACGGGACAAAACCCGGCGTCGGCGCTGGAGGTGGGGCAGGCGTTGGTCAAGCGGTTGAAGCGCTGACCAGGAACGCCACAGGTTCTTTTGTGGGAGCGAGCCTGCTCGCGATTGCGGTGGATCAGCAACATTAATGTTGGCTGACACTCGGCTATCGCGAGCAGGCTCGCTCCCACAGGGGGGATGGGTTTATTTGAACCGCCGCTCCACCCCTTTCTCCACCAGGATCTTCGCCGAAATCTCTTCCACGGAAAAATGCGTGGAATTGATATGGGGAATGTTCTCCCGCCGGAACAGGTTTTCCACCTCGCGCACTTCGAATTCGCACTGGGCGTAGCTCGAATAGCGGCTGTTGGGCTTGCGCTCGTTGCGGATCGCGGTAAGGCGGTCCGGGTCGATGGTCAGGCCGAACAGCTTGTGCTGGTGGGCGCGCAGGGCGCTGGGTAGTTGCAGGCGCTCCATGTCGTCTTCGGTCAGCGGATAGTTGGCCGCGCGGATACCGAATTGCATCGCCATGTATAGGCACGTCGGTGTCTTACCACAGCGCGACACGCCCACTAGGATCAGGTCGGCCTTGTCGTAATAATGCGTGCGCGCGCCGTCATCGTTGTCCAGCGCGAAATTGACTGCCTCGATCCGCTCCATGTAGTTGGAGTTGTGTCCAATGGAATGGGACTTGCCGACCGAGTAGGACGAGTGCTCGCTCAGTTCCTGCTCCAGGGGGGCCAGGAAGGTGGAAAAAATGTCGATCATGAAACCATTGGACGTTGCGAGAATCTCACGGATGTCCTGATTGACGATGGTATCGAAGATGATCGGGCGGAAACCGTCGTTTTCGGCGGCTTTATTGATTTGCTGTACCATGGCCCGCGCCTTGTCGACGTTGTCGATGTACGGACGTGTCACTTTGGTGAAGGTAATGTTTTCGAATTGCGCCAACAGGCTTTGGCCTAGCGTTTCGGCCGTGATGCCGGTGCCGTCGGAGATAAAGAAAGCAGATCGTTTCATTTGCGCCTTGGGCCTTAAGCTAGTAACGATTCTTGGATATGATAGGCGCGATTTGCTGGCCGCCAGTGGCCCGCATTCTCACTTATTTTCCAGGTCCAGGCCATATCGCCGGTAATCGCTCCCCTGGAGCCTCCGGTGCCTTGAGCTTTTCCAACACAGTTAGTGGAGAGATCACCTTGGTAGAGTACGTAGTTTCCCTCGATAAGCTCGGCGTCCATGATGTGGAGCATGTGGGGGGCAAGAACGCATCCCTGGGCGAGATGATCAGCAACCTCGCCGGTGCCGGCGTATCGGTGCCAGGTGGCTTCGCCACGACCGCTCAGGCTTATCGTGATTTCCTGGAACTGAGCGGCCTGAACAAGCAGATCCACGATGCGCTCGATGCCCTGGACGTCGATGACGTCAATGCCTTGGCCAAGACCGGTGCCCAGATCCGCCAATGGATCATGGAAGCCGAGTTCCCCGAGAAACTGAATGCCGAGATCCGCACCGCGTTCGCCAAGTTGTCCGAGGGCAATCCCGATGTCGCCGTCGCCGTGCGTTCCTCGGCCACCGCCGAAGACCTGCCGGACGCCTCCTTCGCTGGCCAGCAGGAGACCTTCCTGAACATTCGTGGCGTGGAAAACGTCATCCGTGCCGCCAAGGAAGTCTTCGCCTCTCTCTTTAACGACCGTGCCATTTCCTACCGCGTGCACCAGGGCTTCGACCACAAGCTGGTTGCCCTGTCCGCGGGTGTGCAGCGCATGGTCCGCTCCGAAACCGGCACCGCCGGCGTGATGTTCACCCTCGACACCGAGTCGGGCTTCCGTGACGTGGTGTTCATCACCGGCGCCTATGGCCTGGGTGAAACCGTCGTGCAGGGCGCCGTGAACCCGGATGAGTTCTACGTCCACAAAGGCACGCTGGAAGCCGGCCGCCCGGCCATCCTGCGGCGCAACCTGGGCAGCAAGGCCATCAAGATGATCTACGGCGACGAAGCCAAGGCCGGTCGTTCGGTGAAAACCGTCGACGTGGACAAGGCCGAGCGCGCGCGTTTCTGCCTGACCGACGCCGAAGTCAGCGAGCTGGCCAAGCAGGCGATGATCATCGAGAAGCACTACAAGTGCCCGATGGACATCGAGTGGGCCAAGGACGGTGACGACGGCAAGCTGTACATCGTGCAAGCCCGTCCGGAAACCGTGAAGAGCCGCACCCAGGCCAACGTCATGGAGCGCTACCTGCTCAAGGAAACCGGCACCGTGCTGGTGGAAGGCCGTGCCATCGGCCAGCGCATCGGCGCCGGCAAGGTGCGGATCATCAAGGACGTCTCGGAAATGGACAAGGTCCAGGCCGGTGACGTACTGGTTTCCGACATGACCGACCCGGATTGGGAACCGGTGATGAAGCGCGCCAGCGCCATCGTCACCAACCGTGGTGGTCGTACCTGCCACGCGGCGATCATTGCCCGTGAACTGGGTATCCCGGCAGTGGTGGGTTGCGGCAACGCCACCGAATTGCTCAAGGACGGCCAGGGCGTGACCGTTTCCTGCGCTGAAGGCGATACCGGCTACATTTTCGAAGGCGAACTGGGCTTCGACATCAAGAAGAACTCCGTGGACGCCATGCCGGACCTGCCGTTCAAGATCATGATGAACGTCGGCAACCCGGACCGTGCTTTTGACTTCGCACAGTTGCCGAACGCTGGCGTGGGCCTGGCCCGCCTGGAGTTCATCATCAACCGCATGATCGGCGTGCACCCCAAGGCATTGCTGAACTACGACGGCCTGCCGCAGGAAATCAAGGACAGCGTCGACAAGCGTATTGCCGGCTACAACGATCCGGTCGGCTTCTATGTCGAGAAGCTGGTGGAAGGCATCAGCACCCTGGCGGCGGCGTTCTGGCCGAAAAAGGTCATTGTGCGGCTGTCGGACTTCAAGTCCAACGAATACGCCAACCTGATCGGCGGCAAGCTCTACGAGCCGGAAGAAGAAAACCCGATGCTGGGCTTCCGTGGTGCTTCGCGCTACATCAGCGAATCGTTCCGCGACTGCTTCGAGCTCGAATGCCGTGCCCTCAAGCGCGTGCGTAACGAGATGGGCCTGACCAACGTCGAGATCATGGTGCCGTTCGTCCGGACCCTGGGCGAAGCGAGCCAGGTCGTGGACCTGCTGGCGGAAAACGGCCTGGCCCGTGGCGACAATGGCCTGCGCGTGATCATGATGTGCGAGCTGCCGTCCAACGCGATCCTGGCGGAAGAATTCCTCGAGTTCTTCGACGGTTTCTCCATCGGTTCCAACGACCTGACCCAACTGACCTTGGGCCTGGACCGCGACTCCGGGATCATCGCCCATCTGTTCGACGAGCGTAACCCGGCGGTCAAGAAGCTGCTGGCCAACGCCATTGCCGCCTGCAACAAGGCCGGCAAGTACATCGGCATCTGCGGCCAGGGTCCTTCGGACCACCCGGACCTGGCCAAATGGCTGATGGAGCAGGGCATCGAAAGCGTTTCGTTGAACCCGGACTCTGTGCTGGAAACCTGGTTCTTCCTGGCTGAGGGACAGGCTGCGGTCTGATTGAGTGAAGGGGCCTCACCGGTAATGTAAGCCGGACGACCTTGTGGGAGCGAGCCTGCTCGCGATAGCGTTGGATCAGCAAGATTAGTCTCGGCTGACACTCTGCGATCGCGAGCAGGCTCGCTCCCACAGGTCCGCGGCTATCAAACTCCCCGGTCCCTTTTGATTGAAGTAGGGCGGGCTCCTGACGGATGCCGCCCTTTTTTGTGCAAGAGCATTATGCAAAGCAGCAGCAACCTCTTTCCTGTCGCTCTGATCAGCGCCGAGCGGCGCGGTGATCTGAGTGAAGATGTCTATCGCTTGAAACCCGGCAACAGCCCCGACGCCAGCGTCGAACTGGCCGTCACCCGGCTGGGCATGGCCGATGCCAGCGAAATCCGTGGCGTCCCGGTGATCCTGTTGCACGGCAGTTTTTCCAATCGACGCTTCTGGTATTCGCCCAAGGGCCTGGGGCTGGGAGCCTACCTGGCACGCCTGGGCTTCGATGTGTGGATTCCCGAGATGCGCGGCCATGGGTTATCCCAGCGCAACCAGGCCTATCGCAACAATCGGGTGGCCGACTATGCCCGCTACGACTTGCCGGCCATCGGTGCCTTCGTGCGTGAGCAGAGCGGGCAAGTGCCCCACTGGATCGGTCACTCCTTGGGAGGTATTACCCTCGCGGCAGCCTTGGGTGGCCATTACCTGGGCGAACCTGCGGTGGCTTCGGCGGCGTTTTTCGGTACCCAGGTCAGCCGCACCTACTGGCCGTTGAAGATCCCGCCGGTGGAGTGGAGCGGCCGGTTCATCCTCAAGCGCTTTGCCCAGTTGTCCGGCTCAAGGCTCAAGCGCGGCCCCGAGGACGAGCCCATCGGCCTGGCGCTGGAAAGCATGCGCTGGTACGGCCTGTTCGGACGGTTCGGCGATGCTGAGAAGAACTGGTGGGCCGGGCTGGCCGATGTCCAGTTGCCGGTGCTGGCGGTGAGTGCCGCTGGCGATCACCAGGACCCTACCTGGGCTTGCCGCAAGCTCTTCGAGCAGATCGGTTCCGAGCACAAGCAGTTTGTCTGCCTGGGCCAGGAGCAGGGTTTCAAGGGCGATTTCGGCCACGTCGAGATGCTGGTCAGCAAAGCGGCACAGGCTGAGGTCTGGCCTCTGGTAGCCCGTTGGCTGCAGGATCAGCAGGCGCCGTTGCTGGAAAGTCTGCCCGCCCTGGCCGAGGCGGTTTGAGGGAAAGGCTCTGACATGGGCATTTCGCTCTGGTCGGCTTGCGGCTAAGATATGACGCTTGACGCGGTTCCAGTCACAAACGGTTGCTCATTCAGTCCGACGTTCCAGCCTTTCAGGAGTTGTTCGATGAACCATTACCTCACGCCCGACCTGTGCGACGCCTACCCGGAACTGGTGCAGGTGTTGGAGCCGATGTTCAGCAATTTTGGTGGCCGCGACTCCTTCGGCGGCGAAATCGTGACCATCAAGTGCTTCGAAGACAACTCACGGGTCAAGGAGCAGGTTGAACTCGAGGGCAACGGCAAGGTGCTGGTCGTCGACGGCGGCGGCTCCCTGCGTCGGGCGCTGCTGGGGGACATGCTGGCGGAAAAAGCCGCGAAAAATGGTTGGGAAGGGCTGGTGATCTACGGTTGCATCCGTGACGTAGACGTTATTGCCCAGACCGACCTCGGGGTCCAGGCCCTGGCCAGCCACCCGATGAAAACCGACCGGCGTGGCGTCGGCGAACTCAATGTGCCGGTGACCTTTGCCGGCGTGACGTTTCGTCCAGGCGAGTATGTCTACGCGGACAACAACGGCGTGATCGTCTCGCCTAGCCCGCTGAAAATGCCTGAATGAAGCACCACTGCCATAAGGGATGAGGATGTTCGAGGAAGAAAACGCGCAGTGGGGGCTGGTGCATGCCCTGGTGCTGGACGGTAAAGGCGGCGCGCGTTCCATAGCCCGGACCGA
The DNA here is from genome assembly GCF_018325805.1 of Pseudomonas sp. St290. Lineage (NCBI taxonomy): Bacteria > Pseudomonadati > Pseudomonadota > Gammaproteobacteria > Pseudomonadales > Pseudomonadaceae > Pseudomonas > Pseudomonas sp. St290. Next base: position 2,048,440 of record NZ_AP014703.1, read on the forward strand.
ACTCGACGATTTGCAGTTGCAGGCCCATGAAAGCCTGTGGCTGCACTGGGATCGCAGTCATCCGCAAACCCACACCTGGCTGCGCAAATCCAGCGGCTTGAGCGAATTCAACTGCGACCTGCTGCTCGAGGAGAATACTCGTCCGCGCCTGTTGCCATTGCCCAACGCCGAGTTGCTGCTGTTTCTTCGAGGCATCAACCTCAACCCGGGTGCCGAGCCGGAAGACATGGTCTCGGTACGGATCTTTGCATCCGCCCAGCGGGTGATCTCTCTGCGCCTGCGTCCGTTGCGCGCTACCGATGAACTGCTGGCGCAGTTGGCCGAGGGCAAAGGACCGAAAAACGCGTCGGAACTCATCCTTTATATGGCGCAGTACCTCACCAACAAAGTGCAGGACCTGGTCACTTGTCTCTCTGAGATCGTCGATACCGAGGAAGAAAAACTTGATACCGACGAACGGTATACCCCCGAGCACGATGCCATTTTGCACATCCGGCGACGGGCCGCCGGACTCAAGCGCTTCCTGGCGCCACAGCGGGACATTTTCGGCCAGATGACGCGACTCAAGCTGCCGTGGTTTTTCGACGATGACAGCGACTATTGGAACGAATTGAACAACAGCCTGACCCGTTACCTCGAGGAACTGGAATTGACCCGAGAGCGCGTGGGGCTTGTGCTGGAGGCCGAAGACCGGCGCCTTTCGGTGCGCATGAACCGCACCATGTACCGCTTCGGCATCGTCACCGGGATTTTCCTGCCGATGAGTTTTCTCACCGGCCTTCTGGGCATCAATGTCGGCGGCATTCCGTTTTCCGAAAGCCCCTACGGTTTCATGATTGCCTGCCTGTTGATGATCTGCGTGGCGCTCGGGCAGTGGTGGTTGTTCCGCCGCTTGCGCTGGGTGTGATGGGGTTTCATGTGACCCGACGAAATTTGATCGCGTCTTCCACAGACATCACGAGAGGTGCGTATGCACGATCCGTTTGAACAGTCTTTGCGCGACATGCTCAAGGCTTCGCCGTCCAGCCGGGACGATGATGCGTGCCTGGGACGTGTACTGAAAACCGCCAACCGCCAGGTCGGTGCGGGCGATCTGTTCAGCCTGCTGGGCCGCTGGTTGCCCGCGCTGATGATCGCCCTGAATAACGGATCGGCCCATGTCTCGCCGGTTTCCCGCCGTAAACCTGTTACTCGCACCGCTGATAAGGCTGATTGAATATGGAACTTGATCTCTGGACCCAGAGCCTCGTCACGGCAATGACTGCGTTGTGGACCAAGGTGGCTAACTTCATCCCGAACCTGTTCGGCGCTCTGGTGGTGCTGTTGCTGGGTTTTGTCGTGGCCAAGCTGCTGGACACGCTGCTGTCCAAGCTGCTCGCCAAATTGGGTCTCGACCGCCTGATGGGGGGCACCGGCCTGACCAAACTGTTGTCCCGTGGCGGCATCCAGGTACCGATCTCGACCCTGGTCGGCAAGATCGTGTATTGGTTCGTACTGCTGATTTTCCTGGTTTCCGCTGCAGAATCCCTTGGCCTCGAGCGAGTTTCGGCTACGCTCGACATGCTTGCGCTGTATTTGCCGAAGGTTTTTGGTGCCGCGCTGGTGTTGCTGGTCGGCGTTCTGCTGGCGCAACTGGCCAACGGGCTGGTGCGCGGCGCGGCCGAGGGCGTTGGGCTGGACTACGCCGCTGGCGTGGGGCGAATTGCCCAGGGCCTGGTGATCATCATCAGTATTTCGGTGGCGATCAGCCAGTTGGAGGTCAAGACTGACCTGCTCAACCACGTGATCGTGATCGTATTGATTACCGTTGGTCTGGCGATTGCGCTGGCAATGGGGTTGGGAAGTCGTGAAATCGCCGGGCAGATCCTGGCGGGAATCTATGTGCGTGAATTGTATGAGGTTGGGCAACAAGTGCGTGTTGGCGAGGTCGAAGGCCAGATCGAAGAGATCGGCACGGTGAAAACCACATTGCTGACCGAGGAGGGCGAACTGGTGTCGCTTTCCAATCGGATCCTGCTGGAACAGCATGTGAGTAGCCGCTAACCCGGCAAACCCTGCTAATGTATGCCGCCGCAAAATGCCCGATACGGCAGGCTGCGGCGCACATTGACCTAGACTGTCGGCCCGACTTGTTTTGAACAAACCCCAATCGCTATCCACGCGCTACGACCCCCGTGATCTCTCCGATGAGGAGTTGGTCGCGCGCGCGCATACGGAGTTATTCCACGTAACGCGTGCATACGAAGAATTGATGCGCCGTTACCAGAGGACATTATTTAACGTTTGTGCACGATATCTCGGGAACGATCGCGACGCTGATGATGTCTGTCAGGAGGTGATGTTGAAGGTGCTGTATGGCCTGAAGAACTTCGAGGGGAAATCGAAGTTCAAGACCTGGCTCTACAGCATCACGTACAACGAATGCATCACGCAGTATCGCAAGGAACGGCGAAAGCGTCGCTTGATGGACGCGTTGAGCCTGGACCCTCTCGAGGAAGCGTCTGAAGACAAGGCGCCCAAGCCCGAGGAAAAGGGTGGACTCGATCGCTGGCTGGTCCATGTGAACCCGATCGATCGGGAGATTCTGGTGCTACGATTTGTCGCAGAGCTGGAATTCCAGGAGATCGCAGACATAATGCATATGGGTTTGAGCGCGACAAAAATGCGTTACAAGCGCGCTCTAGACAAATTGCGTGAGAAATTTGCGGGCATTGCTGAAACTTAGTTCGGCGCAAATATCTCTTACGTGTAGGCAAGTTCTGATAGACTTGCCGCCGAGTTGTCCCCCGGTTTGCGGGACTGCTTCACAATCACCAGATGGGGATTTAACGGATGAAACTGAAAAACACCTTGGGCTTTGCCATTGGTTCTTTGATTGCTGCCACTTCGTTCGGCGCTCTGGCACAAGGCCAAGGCGCAGTTGAAATCGAAGGCTTCGCCAAGAAAGAACAATTCGACAGCGCTCGTAACTTCAAGAACAACGGCAACCTGTTCGGCGGTTCGGTTGGTTACTTCCTGACCGACGACGTTGAACTGCGTCTGGCCTACGACGAAGTGCACAACGCCCGTACTGACGACGGCACCAACGTCAAAGGCGCCAACACCGCTCTGGACGCTCTGTACCACTTCAACAACCCAGGCGACATGCTGCGTCCTTACGTCTCTGCCGGTTTCTCGGACCAGAGCATCGACCAGAATGGCAGCAACGGTCGTAACCGTTCCACCTTCGCCAACGTTGGCGGCGGTGCCAAGCTGTACTTCACCGAGAACTTCTACGCCCGTGCTGGCGTTGAAGCTCAGTACAACATCGACCAAGGCGACACCGAGTGGGCTCCAAGCGTCGGTATCGGTGTGAACTTCGGTGGCGGTTCCAAGCCTGCCGCTGCTCCAGTTCCAGCTCCGGCTGAAGTCTGCTCCGACAGCGACAACGATGGCGTCTGCGACAACGTCGACAAGTGCCCTGACACCCCAGCCAACGTAACCGTTGACGCTGATGGCTGCCCAGCTGTTGCTGAAGTCGTTCGTGTTGAGCTGGACGTCAAGTTCGACTTCGACAAGTCGGTCGTCAAGCCTAACAGCTACGGCGATATCAAGAACCTGGCTGACTTCATGAAGCAGTACCCATCCACCACCACTACTGTTGAAGGTCACACTGACTCCGTCGGTCCTGACGCTTACAACCAGAAACTGTCTGAGCGTCGTGCAAACGCCGTTAAGCAAGTTCTGACCAACCAGTACGGTGTTGAATCGTCCCGCGTTCAGTCTGTTGGCTACGGCGAATCCCGCCCAGTTGCTGACAACGCCACTGAAGCTGGTCGTGCAGTTAACCGTCGCGTAGAAGCGCAGGTTGAAGCCCAAGCTAAGTAATTAGCCCACAGCTTTGGAAAAGCCCGGCTTAGGCCGGGCTTTTCTTTGCCTGCGATTTATTGAAAGAGCCTTGGTGTCGCCACAGTGTGGCTGCTTAAAACACCGAACCTGTGGGAGCAAAGCTTGCTCGCGATGGGGTAGGGCCAGCAACATTCATATGGGCTGACACACCGCTATCGCGAGCAAGCTTTGCTCCCACAGGTTCGGTGGTTGGGTGTTGTTTGTTACAGCGCCGAAGCCTGAACCCACGAAGGCTGCGACCCTGCACATTCGGTCGCGCCTGCCACTGCGCCAATCACCAGGATTGCCGGGCTCTTGAGTTGAAAGGTGCCTGCATCGGCTTCCATCGAAGCCAGGTCACTGCGGCAATCACGCTGATGGGGCAGGGAGGCGTTTTCGATCATGGCCACTGGCGTATTCGCCGCCAGGCCGCCGGCCAGCAATTGCTCACGAATCTCGCTCAGTTTCGCCACGCCCATGTACACCACCAGCGTCGTGCCGCTTTGTGCCAAGGCTTGCCAGTTCAGGCTGCTGCCATCCTGGGTGTGGGCCGTCACCAACGTCACGCCCCGAGCAACCCCGCGCAGAGTCAGTGGAATATCGCACTGGGTCGCCCCCGCGAGGCCGGCGGTGATGCCATTGACCAGTTCGACCTCGACGCCATGCTCGCGCAGCCATTGGGCTTCTTCACCGCCGCGACCGAAGATGCAGGGGTCGCCGCCCTTGAGACGCACCACGCATTTGCCCTGGCGAGCATAGCGCAGCATCAATCGATGAATGAACGCCTGGGGCGTGGAGCGGCAGCCGCCGCGCTTGCCGACGGCAATGATGCGCGCATCGGGGCAATGCTCCAGCACTGCGGTATTGACCAGATCGTCGATCAACACCACGTCGGCCTCACCCAGGGCGCGCACGGCTTTGAGGGTCAGCAACTCAGGGTCACCGGGACCCGCACCCACCAGCCAGACTTTTGCGTTCATAGTGTTTTCCTCACGAGATAGCCGCCAGTGGTTGCGCAGTGGCAACCAGCAGGCGCTTGATTTCCGGTACGCAGGAGCCGCATTGCGTGCCACAGCCCAGTTCCTGTTTGAGTCCCTGCAAGTCCAGGCCACGTTCAATGCCTGCGCAGATCGCACGCTGGCTGACGTTCATACAGTTGCACAGCGTTTTGCTGCCCCCCGTCGTGGCGCCGACATTGCCCGGCGGCGCGCTCAGAGGCGCCAGCAGCCAGCGTCGCAGTTGTTCATCGGCACGACCTTCCAGCCACAGGTTCTGCAGCCAGTGCCGAGCCAGGGTTTCGCCAGCCAGGCGAATGGCGGTGATGCGGCCGTTTTCGATTCGAACCCGTTTACCGATAGAGCGACGGGGATCGTCATAGGCCAGTACCGGCCCATCGATCAGGCCCAATTGCTCGTCGATCGCCTGGAGCAGCTGCGGTTCGGGGGCAACAGCGCTGGCCGCGCGAATCAGCAACGCGGGACGCTCACGGCCGGTCAGGCTCAGGCTGACGTAGGAAAACGCCTCACACAGGGGGCGCAGCGCCTCCAGATGCTGTTGAACATCGCCTTCGATCAGGGCGAAAAGCTGCCAAGGCAGGTTCACCGGTTCCAGGCGCACACCGCTGTGCTTGAGTTCCGGTTGTTTCGACAACGGATCGAAGGCCGGTTGAGTCAGGGTATTGACCCCGCCCTTGAGGAACCGATCGCCCCAGTGCATGGGCAGGAACGCCTGGCCAGGGCGCACGCTGTCGTCGCTGTCCACGGCCACGATCACGCTGCCGCGACGGCTCTTGAGGTTGACCAGGTCGCCCGCCTGCAGGCGATGCCGGAGCAGTTCGTCGGGATGCAGGCTGAGTACCGCTTCGTTCACATGACCGAACAACTGCGCGGCGGTACCGGTGCGGCTCATGCCGTGCCACTGGTCACGCAAGCGGCCAGTGTTCAGGGTCAATGGGTAGCGGGCGTCACGCAGTTCCTTGGCGGCCCGATAGGGGTCGGCCACAAACCGGGCACGGCCGCTGTCGGTCGGGAAAATCCCGTCCACGTACAGGCGCGCCGTCCCGACAGTGGCGCCGTCCGGGAAAGGCCATTGCTGAGGACCGAGTTGGTCGATCAGGGCATGACTGATGCCGGACAAGTCCAGGTCGCGGCCGCGGGTCAGTTGTTTGTATTCATCGAACAGTTCGGCTGGGGCTGCAAAGGCAAACAGGCTGGGCTGCCCCGGCCGCAGGCGTTTCTCCAGGCGTTGTGCGAAATCCACTGTGATTGCCCAGTCCGCACGAGCCTCCCCCGGTGCGCCGATGGCCCGACGGACGTGGGAAATACGCCGTTCGGAGTTGGTCACCGAGCCTTCTTTCTCGCCCCAACTGGCCGCCGGCAGCAGCAGGTCGGCAAAGGCAGCGGTCTCGGTGGTGCGGAAGGCTTCCTGCAACACCACGAATGGGCAAGCTTGCAGCGCTTCACGTACCGCCGTCTGGTCTGGCATCGATTGGGCTGGGTTGGTGCAGGCGATCCACAAGGCCTTGATCTTGCCACTGCGAACCTGCTCGAACAGCTCGATGGCGCTCAAACCGATGGTGGCGGGCAATTGCTCGACGCCCCAATAGCGGGCGACTTCGGCGCGATGTTCCGGGTTGGCGGCTTCGCGATGGCCCGGCAGCAGGTTCGACAGGCTGCCGGTTTCCCGTCCGCCCATGGCGTTGGGTTGACCGGTCAGCGAGAAGGGCCCCGCGCCCGGCCGCCCGATCTGCCCGGTGGCCAAGTGCAGGTTGATCAGCGCGCTGTTCTTGGCGCTGCCGGCGGTGGACTGGTTCAAGCCCATGCACCACAGCGACAGGAAGCTCGGCGAGGTGCCGACCCATTCGGCACACTGGTGCAGTTGTTCGACGCTGATGCCGCACAACTGCGCGACCATCGCCGGGGTGTAGTCGCGTACCAGGTTCTTCAGGTCCGCCAGGCCTTCGGTATGGGCCTTGATGAAGTCGCGGTCGACCCAGTCTTCCCACAGCAGCAGGTGCAAAATCCCATGGAACAAGGCGACATCGGTACCGGGCAGGATCGCCAGGTGCAGGTCCGCCAGGTCGCAGGTGTCGGTGCGCCGCGGGTCGATGACGATGATTTTCATCTGCGGTCGGCGGGATTTGGCCTCTTCGAGACGGCGAAACAGGATGGGATGGGCGTAGGCCATGTTACTGCCGACGATCATCACGCAGTCGCTCAGTTCCAGGTCTTCGTAGCTGCAAGGTGGGGCGTCGGCGCCGAGGCTGCGCTTGTAGCCCACCACGGCGGAGGACATGCACAGCCGCGAATTGCTGTCGATGTTGTTGGTGCCCACCAATGCCCGGGCGAGTTTGTTGAAGGCGTAGTAATCCTCGGTGAGCAATTGGCCGGAGATGTAGAACGCCACGCTGTCGGGGCCGTGTTCGGCGATGGTCTCGGCGAAGACGCTGGCGGCGTGATCCAGGGCGCTGTCCCAGTCGCTGCGGGCCCGGGCCAGACCTTTGCCCAGGCGCAGTTCGGGGTAGAGGGCGCGTGCGGCGAGGTCGCCGGTCAGGTGCAGGGTGGAGCCCTTGCTGCACAGTTTGCCGAAGTTGGCCGGATGGGCGGGATCGCCACTGACGCCGAGGATGCGCTCGTCGTCATGCTCGATCAGCACGCCGCAACCGACCCCGCAATAACAGCAGGTCGAGGCAGTGATCTGGCGGTCCATCAGCTTGCGTCCCGCAGGGCCAGTTGCACCCGGCCGTTTTCGACCCGGGCCGAATGGTGATGGGCGCAACCCACATCCGGCGCCTGGGCCTGGCCGTTCTCCAGGTCGATCTGCCAGTTGTGCAGCGGGCAGGCCACGCGCTTGCCGTAGACCAAGCCTTGGGACAACGGGCCGCCCTTGTGCGGGCAACGGTCATCGAGTGCGAACACCTCGTCATCGCTGGTGCGGAATATCGCGATATCGCCTTTGGGGCCATTGATGATGCGCGAACCGAGGATGTTGATTTCTTCCAGTGCGCAGATATCCAACCAGTTCATGCCGGCACCTCCAGGTTTTTCACGGGGATGACTTCAAACTCTTTTTTCAGCAGTGGCTGTTCCAGGCGCTGTTTCCAGGGGTCTTGCTCCAGCGAGAGGGAAAACTTCAGGCGTTCGTGGAGGGCCTTGCGCCGCTCGGGATCTTCCAGCACGGCTTTCTTGATGTGCTCCATGCCGACCCGCTGCATGTAGTGCACGGTGCGTTCGAGGTAGAAAGCTTCCTCGCGGTACAGCTGCAGGAAGGCGCCGTTGTATTCGCGCACTTCCTCGGCGGTCTTGAGCTTGACGAAAAACTCGGCCACTTCGGTCTTGATCCCGCCGTTGCCGCCGATGTACATCTCCCAGCCGGAATCGACGCCGATGATGCCAACGTCCTTGATGCCGGCTTCCGAGCAGTTGCGTGGGCAACCGGAGACGGCCAGTTTCACCTTGTGCGGCGACCACATGTTGAACAGGTCGTGTTCCAGCTCGATGCCCAGTTGGGTCGAGTTCTGCGTGCCGAAGCGGCAAAACTCACTGCCCACGCAGGTTTTCACGGTGCGGATGGATTTGCCGTAGGCGTGGCCGGAGGGCATGTCGAGGTCTTTCCACACGCCGGGCAGGTCCTGCTTTTTGATCCCCAGCAAATCGATGCGCTGCCCGCCGGTGACCTTGACCATCGGCACGTTGTACTTGTCGGCCACGTCGGCGATGCGCCGCAGCTCGGAAGGGTTGGTCACGCCGCCCCACATCCGCGGGACGACCGAGTAGGTGCCATCTTTCTGGATGTTGGCGTGGGCGCGTTCGTTGATCAGGCGTGATTGTGGATCGTCTTGAGCCTCGCCGGGCCAGGTGGAAATCAGGTAGTAATTAAGCGCTGGCCGGCAGGTGGCGCAGCCGTTCGGCGTGCGCCAGTTCAGGTAGCTCATGGCCCCGGCGATGGTCAGCAGGTGCTGATCGCGGATTGCCTGGCGGATCTGGCCATGGTTGAGGTCGCTGCAACCGCAGATGGCTTTTTCGCTTTTCGGCTTGACGTCCGCCGCGCCGCCGACGGTGTTGATCAGGATCTGCTCCACCAGGCCGGCGCAGGAGCCGCAGGAGCTGGCGGCCTTGGTGTGTTTCTTCACGTCATCGACGCTGAACAGCCCGTGTTCCTGGATCGCCTTGACGATGGTGCCCTTGCACACGCCGTTGCAGCCGCAGACTTCGGCGCTGTCGGCCATGCTCATGGCTTTGTCCTGGCCTTGGTGGCCTACATCGCCCAGGGCGTTTTCCCCGAACATCAGGTGATCGCGGATCTCGCCGATGGCATGGTTCTCACGGATCTGGCGGAAATACCAACCACCGTCCGCCGTATCGCCGTACAGACAGGCGCCGACCAGCACGTCATCCTTGATCACCAGCTTTTTGTAGACGCCGCCAATCGGGTCGGAAAGGGTGATGGTTTCGGTGCCTTCGCCGCCCATGAAGTCGCCGGCGGAGAACAGGTCGATGCCGGTGACTTTCAATTTGGTCGAGGTGACCGAGCCCTTGTAAGTGGCGAAGCCCAGTTGCGCGAGGTGGTTGGCGCAGACCTTGGCCTGTTCGAACAACGGTGCTACCAGGCCGTAGGCGGTGCCACGGTGGCTGGCGCATTCACCGATGGCGTAGATGCGCGGATCGTAGGTCTGCATCGTGTCGTTGACCAGGATCCCGCGGTTGCACGGGATGCCGGACTTTTCCGCCAGCTCGGTGTTGGGGCGGATGCCGGCGGCCATCACCACCAGGTCCGCAGGGATGATGTCGCCGTTCTTGAACTGGACCGAGCCGACCCGGCCATTGCCGGCGTCGTGCAGGGCCTGGGTCTGTTCGCTGAGGCGGAATTTCAGGCCGCGATTTTCCAGGGCGGTTTGCAGCAGTTGGCCGCTGGTCTTGTCCAGTTGCCGCTCCAGCAGCCATTCGCCCAGGTGCACCACGGTCACGTCCATGCCCCGCAGCTTCAGGCCGTTGGCGGCTTCCAGGCCGAGCAAGCCGCCACCGATCACCACGGCGTGCTTGTGGGTCTTGGCGGTGTCGATCATGGCCTGGGTGTCGGCGATGTCGCGGTAGCCGATCACACCCTCCAGGGTGTTGCCGGGGATCGGCAGGATGAAAGGCGTGGAGCCGGTAGCGATCAGCAGGCGATCGTATTCGGCTTCGCTGCCGTCTTCGGCGATGACCCGGCGCTTGACCCGATCGATCTCCACCACCTTGCGATTGAGCAGCAGCTTGATGTTGTTGTCCAGGTACCAGCTCAGGTCGTTGAGTACGATCTCTTCGAAGGTCTGCTCGCCGGCCAGCACCGGCGAAAGCAGGATGCGGTTGTAGTTGGTGTGGGGCTCGGCGCCGAACACCGTGATGTCGTACAGCTCGTTGCTCAGCTTGAGCAGCTCCTCGAGGGTTCGAACCCCGGCCATGCCGTTGCCGATCATTACCAGTTTGAGTTTTTTCATCAGGGTTCTCCGCAAGTTCAGGCCCGTTTCATCACGGTGATCGGGCTGGCTCGGCAATTTTTTCGAAAACAAAAAAAGGCGTCCCGCTAGTTGCCTAGCGAGGACGCCTTTGTCCTGGTCCCGTTCTCTCGGGAAGCACCGCCTTCATCGTTGGAGGCGTTGCTGTATGTATGGTGAGAGAGGTTATGCAGTGGTTGTGCCAAGTGGCTTGAGGGCGCGGATTTAGTGGGGGAACGACTGATTGCACGATTGGGGGAGGGATTTATTGCACCGAATCAAAGCGTGTTGCCCGGTAATGGAGCGTGGTAGCCGATAGCTTTGTAGTGACAGCTAGGCCGCCTTCGCGAGCAGGCTCGCTCCCACAGAGGGCTTCAGTGCATGCTGCAACTGCATACCAAGCAAATCCCCTGTGGGAGCGGGCTTGCTCGCGAACGCGGTGGATCAGCTTGCATCAATGCTGAATGTGCCGCCGCCTTCGCGAGCAAGCCCGCTCCCACATTGGATCTGTGGTGGCCACAAAACCTGTGGGAGCGATCCTGCTCGCGATGGGCGCGACTGGATCTCAGCCATGAAATACCAAAAACAGCAGCACGATGTTCACCACCAACGACACCAGCGCCAACGTTCGCCAGACCTTCAGCGGTTCTCTTTCCAACAATGGCCGGGGCCTGACGCTCAAACTGCGGCGTTCGCCCTGTTCCAACAGCAACAACCATTCCTCGGCGGTTTCAAAGCGTTGATCCGGATCCGCCGCGACGGCCCGTTCCAGGCTCTGCCCGAGCCATTCGGGCAAGTCCGGCCGATAGCGGCTGGCACCGACCGGCGCGCCAAAACGCGGGCGTTGGAAGGCTTCGATTTCGCCGTAGGGATAATGCCCGGTCAGCAGGAAGTACAAGGTCACACCAACGGCATATAAATCCTGTTGCGCGGTTGGCGCGGTGCCGGCGAAGGCTTCCGGAGCGATGTAACTGGGCGTGCCGGGCAGCACGTTGGCCTGGTCCTCGGACAAGCCCGGGCAGTACGCCAGGCCGAAATCCAGCAAGCGCAACTCCCCGTCGTCACCCAGGTGCAGGTTTTCCGGCTTGATGTCGCGGTGGTAGATCTGCCTTCGATGCAACAGGCCCACCGCCCGCACCAGCCGCTGCGCCAGCTCCAACCATTGGGCGAGAGGTAGTGGCCCGTCCTGGTTGAACAGCTCGGCCAGGGTCACGCCCGAATATTCGCGCATCACGTAGTAGAGATGCTGACGCTGGGGAACGCCATGGACCTCGGGAAATTGTCGCCCGGCGACCCGTTTGAGAAACCATTCTTCCGAGAGCAATGCCTGTGCGGCCCGGCTATCGTCGCGCAACTGAGTCGGCAAGGTTTTCAGCAGCCAGGGCTGGTCCTGACCGTCGTGTACCCGATAGAGCAACGATTGTTGGCTCTGGCCGAGCAGGCCTTCGATCTGCCAGCCTTCGAACACCTGGCCCGGTTTCAATGCCGGCGGCAGGGGCCATTGCTGCAGTTGGATCAGGGCATCGCCGATGCTCGCTTCGCCCACGGCATCGACCCGCACCAACAAGGCGCTGGCGTTGTCCTGGCTACCGGCCAGGTGCGCGGCATTGACCAGCGTCTGCGCCGCAAGGTCCAGGTCCGGCTGGTCGCGAAGAATGCCGGCGATGGCCGTGTCCCCCAGGACTGCCCAGACACCGTCGCTGAGCAGCACAAAGGTTTCGTCGATGCGTAACTCGCCGTCGAGAAAGTCCAGGATCAGGTGTTGATCCAGGCCCAGGGCACGCTTGAGCACGTGCTGCATGCCTTGTTGTTCCCAGACGTGATCCTCGCTGACCCGTTGCAGATGATCGGCATGCCAGCGGTAGACCCGGCAATCGCCGACATGAGCGAGGGTGAAGCGTCGGCCCCGCAGCACCAGGGCGCTGACGGTGGTGAGCAGCGGTTGCCCGCCACCGTTGGCCTGCAGCCAGCGATTCTGCGCCAGCAGCAAGCGGTCAAGCGCCTGGGCCACACCCCAGGTCTGCGGTGTGGAGTAGTAGTCCAGGGCCAGCGCCTGCAAGGTCGAACGGGCGGCCAGCCCGCCATCGGCGCATTGGCTCACGCCGTCGGCGATGGCGAACAGGTAACCCTTGCTGGCGGCCAGGGCCGGGGCCGGGGTGACCAGGCGCAGGGCGTCCTGGTTTTCTTCCCGCGGGCCGATGGCACTGGCTTCGGCGAAACTCAATTGCAGGCTCATGGTTGCAGGTTATACCCGGGCAGCGGTGACAGCGGCCGAACCCCAAGTGGTTCTCCAGCGACGCTTGACGCCGTGCAGGCCGAACCAGGCCAGGACCCCGAGGCTGGCGAACAACCACAGGGCCAGTTGATAGCTGCCGGTGCTCTGCTTGATCGCGCCCATGCCCGCCGCCAGGGCAAAGCCACCGATGCCGCCGGCCATGCCGATCAGCCCGGTCATCACGCCGATTTCGCGACGGAAACGTTGTGGCACCAGTTGGAATACCGCGCCGTTGCCCGCACCCAAACCGAGCATGGTGCAGACGAACAGGGCCAGGGCCGCGTAGGAACTCGGCAGATTGAAGCCCACCGCGGCGATGCAGACGGCAGCAACGGTGTACATGCCGAGCAAGGTGCGGATACCGCCGAAACGGTCCGCCAAGGCGCCGCCCAATGGCCGCATCAGGCTGCCACCGAAGACGCAGGCGGCGGTGTAGTAGCCGGCGGTGACCGGGCTCAGGCCGTACTGGTCGTTGAAGTAGCCGGGCAGGGCGCTGGCCAGGCCGATGAAACCGCCGAAGGTCACGCTGTAGAAGAACATGAACCACCAGCTGTCCCGGTCGCCCAGGGCCTTGAGGTAGTCGGCCATCGATTTGGCTTTTGGCCGTTCGGGGGCGTTCTTGGCCAGCCAGGCGAAGAGCACCAGGGTCAGCACCAGCGGGATCAGTGCGAAGCCGAACACATTGGTCCAGCCGAAGGCCACCGCCATGACCGGTGCGATCAGCGCCGCGAGCACGGTGCCCGAGTTACCGGCACCGGCAATGCCCATGGCCTTGCCTTGGTGTTGTGGTGGATACCACTGGGAGGCCAGCGGCAGCGCCACGGCAAACGAAGCGCCGGCCACACCGAGGAACAGGCCCAGCAGCAAGGCTTGTTCATAGCTGTGGATGCCCAGTTTCCAGGCGCAGAACAGCGCGCCGATCACGATCACCTGGCCCACCATGCCGGCGGTCTTTGGCGAGATCCGGTCGGCCAGCAAGCCCATGAACAAGCGCAGTACGGCGCCGGCCAGGATCGGCGTAGCGACCATCAGGCCGCGTTGCTGGGTAGTCAGGTGCAGGTCGGCGGAGATCTGTACCGCCAGTGGGCCGAGCAGGTACCAGACCATGAAGCTCAGGTCGAAATAAAGGAAGGCCGCGAACAGTGTCGGGGTGTGGCCGGATTTCCAGAAGCTTGAATTCATCGCGCACCTCAGCTGTAAAAGTCTCGAGAAATGAGTCAGTGCTTTGAGCAGTGCGCCATCTGTGGTCGCACCACCGGCCCCGAGAGGCCAAAACAAAAAAACGCCGCAACCCGGATTGCCAGAGAGGCAAGGAGGGTATGCGACGTCTTTGTCGTAGGTGGGGCAACCGCCGTTGGTTACCTGTGGGTTTGCTTAAGCGAGATCTGTGCCAACCCGGGGATTGTGGGGAGGCCTATCGCGAGCAGGCTCGCTCCCACAATGGATCGTTAGTGGACACAATACCTGTGGGAGCGGGCTTGCTCGCGAAGGTGTCCGGTCAGTCGACATCGATGTTGAATGGAAAGCCGCTTTCGCGAGCAAGCCCGCTCCCACATTGGAACTTCAGTGGCTACAGGACTTGTGGGAGCGAGCCTGCTCGCGATGGCGCCAGGCCAGGCGCTACAAGGTTTTCAGCCGAGCAACTCGTTCATGGCAATGATCTGCTCCGCCACCTGGATCAGCTTCTGCTGGCGGCTCATGGCCTGGCGGCGCATCAGGGTGTAGGCCTGTTCCTCGTTGCATTCCTTCATTTTCATCAGCATGCCCTTGGCCAGTTCGATGCGCTTGCGTTCGGCCAGTTGCTGGTCGCGGGCCAGGAGTTGGGCGCGCAGGGCCTGGTCGCTTTCGAAGCGGGCCATGGCGACGTCGAGGATCGGTTGCAGGCGCGCGGCGTGGATGCCTTCGACGATGTAGGCGCTCACGCCCGACTTGATCGCCTGGCGCATCACATTGGGGTCGTGCTCGTCGGTAAACATGACGATCGGTCGTGGTTGGTCGCGACTGACCAACACCACTTGCTCCATCACATCGCGCCCGGGTGACTCGGTATCGATCAGGATCACGTCCGGACGCACCGTTTCGACGCGCGCTGGCAGGTCGATGGTCAAGCCGGATTCATCGATGACTTCGAAGCCGGCCTCAATCAGGGCGGCCTTGAGACGGCCGACTTTTTTCGCGGTGTCGTTGATCAGCAGGATACGCAGCATGGTCGTGGCTCCTGTCAGCGGCTGGCGAGAAGGGGAGCCGCATCGCTCAAGGCGTGCAGTTTGAAGCTCTTGGCATACCCGGCCGGGTCCGAGCCGTCCCAGATAGTGCCGTCGATCAGTTGGCTGCTGCGCATGTCCTGGCGCGGGGACGCGATATCCAGCGCCGCGCAGGCTTCACGGTACAGCTTCAGTTGTTGGACTTCCTGCGCCACGGCCAGGTAATCCGGGTCTTCGCGCAGCAGGCCCCAGCGACGGAACTGGGTCATGAACCACATGCCGTCGGACAGGTACGGTAGGTTCACCTCGCCGTTGCCATGGAAGCGCATCGCGTGAGGATCCTGCCAGCTATTGCCCAAGCCGTCGGCATAGATGCCCAGCAGGCGCGGCTCGATGCAGTCCAGCGGCGCGTCGAGATATTCGGGCGCGCTCAACAATTGTGCGGTGCTGCGGCGGTTTTCGCTGCTTTGTTCGATAAAACGACTGGCCTCGAGGATCGCCATGACTAAGGCCCGGGCGGTATTGGGGTACTGCTCGACGAACGCGCGGGTGCAGCCCAGGACTTTTTCCGGGTGGTCGGGCCAGATGGTCTGAGTGGTCGCCAGGGTGAAACCGAGGTTCTGCTTCACCGCGCTGGCGCACCAAGGCTCGCCGACGCAAAACCCGTCGATACGCCCGGCTTGCAGGTGCGCAATCATTTGCGGCGGCGGCACCACCACGCTGTCGACATCCGACAACGGGTGGATGCCCTGGGCGGCGAGCCAGTAATACAGCCACATGGCGTGGGTGCCGGTGGGGAAGGTCTGGGCGAAGGTCAGTTTCGGGCGAGTTTGGTGCACGTGCCGTTCCAGTGCTTCAGGACTGGTCACGCCCTGGGCCTGGAGGCCATGGGACAGGTTGATGCTCTGGCCGTTCTGGTTCAGCCCCATCAGCACGGCCATGTCGGTCGATGCGACGCCGCCGATGCCCAGGTGCACGGCATAGATCAGGCCGTACAGGCTGTGGGCGGCGTCGATTTCACCGCTCACCAGCTTGTCCCGCAGGTTGGCCCAGGACGCCTGGCGCTTGAGGTTCAGGGTCAGGCCGTAGGGTTGGGCGAAACCTTGGGTCGCGGCCACGACCACCGGGGCGCAGTCGCTCAAAGCCATGAAGCCAAGGTTGACCGCGCTCTTTTCCGGGGCATCGCTGCCGTTGACCCAGGCCAGGGGATTGGCTGGAACTTCATTCATCGCGCATCACCTTCTACATAAAAAAAGCGCCGTACCCGGCCGATTGCCAGAGCAGGGCCGGATGACGACGCCGTTGTCCCTAAAAACAGTGTGGCACTCATTCCGCCATTGGCATGGGCGCCGATGAACAGTAATGGTGCAAGGCATATGCCAGCCCGGTTGCTCATCACCTTTCCATCAAGATTCAAGGCGCCCTGTCTTTCATCCTGTCGCTGCTTCCACCGCCACGTAGCAAAGGAGACGGCTGTGCAAAACAAATCCATTCGCGCCACGGCATGGCCTGATCTGCGCGAACGCGTGCTGTACCTGCGTGTCGCCCAAAGCCCGGTTCGACTGGACGCCGCGGGGCTTGGGCTCGATCGCTGCCTGCCGGTCGGCTGGCAAGGATTGCTGGTGTTGCGCGATTCGCTGCAATTCACCGGCGGCGAGCTACACGTATTGCCGGTTTGCGCAGCGCCGCTGGTGAAGCTGCAGGCTTTTTTCGACATGAGCGATGCCTTCGCCAGCCAGAGAACGGAGGTTGCGCCGTGGGCGGTGTTGCCGTTGGAAGATGAGATCGTTGGATCCGGGGAACGACTCGAGCGCTGGTACATCGAGCAAGCGATGGGCGGTACCCCGGATTATCACGCAGTCGCCAACCTGCTGCGGCATCACGAGAGCTACGGGCTCGTGCGGTTTTTGTTGGAGCAGGGCACCCGCAGCGAAAAACTGCAGACCCTGGCGCAGCGTTATGGCGTATCGGTTTCGCATTTTCGCAGGCTTTGCCGTCAGGCCCTGGGCAGTGCGGCCAAGCCGGCCCTGCGTGGCTGGCGCACAGCCCAGGCGCTGTTGAACATGAGCCTTCAAGGCGGCTCGCTGACTGATGTGGCACTGGAGTTCGGTTTTGCCTCTTCTTCGCATTTCTCCAAGGAAGTCCGCGAATTGGTGGGCTTTGCCCCCAGCAATCTCGCCGACATCACCTGCCTTTCCGGTCATTGATCCGATGAGCCGCCGATGGATATTCCTGTCCCTTTTATCCGTCTGCTTGAGTACCGTGTCGCTGCTCGTACCCGTTGCCGCGCGGGCCGATGTCTATACCTTCGAAGCCCGTGAACAGAGCGCGCGCACCTTCTTCAGCGAACTGTCCGGGTCGTTGGGCAAGCCGGTCATTGTCAGCAAGGCCGCCGCCACCAAGCGGATTGGCGGTACGTTCGATCTGCGCACGCCGCAACAGACTTTTGAACGCATCAGCGTGCAGATGGGGCTGATCTGGTACAGCGATGGCCAGGCGATTTACCTGTATGACGCTTCGGAAATCAAAAGTGCCATGGCCTCGTTGCAGACCTTGACCGTGGCCAAGTTGCTGGGGTTTCTCAAGCAGTCCGGATTGCATGATGTGCGCTATCCGCTACGCACTGATGGGTTGCGCACCTTTCACGTCTCCGGGCCGCCCATCTACGTCGACCTGGTGCTGCAAGCGGCGGGGTTGATGGACAACCAGCGCTCCGAACTGTTGCTCGGCAAGCAACAGATTGGCGTCATCCATGTGCGCAATACCTTCGTCAACGACCGTCAATATGAACTGCGCGACGATAAAGTGACCATTCCCGGGCTGGCCACGGTGATCGAGGCATTGTTGCGCGGCGAAAAGCACGAGGTCGAGCCGTCGGTGGCGCAAGCCCCCGAGCCGCGAGCGCGGGGAGCGATGCCGGTATTTCCCCTGGAGGGCCTGGCGAGCACCGCCTCGGAGCAAGACCCGACGGCGCCGCGGGTCATTGCCCGAGAAGTGGCCGCCGGCAACATCCGCGTGGTGGCCTATCCGGACACCAACAGCCTGTTGGTCAAGGGCTTGCCGGAGCAGGTGCGTTTTATCGAAAACCTGGTCAATGCCCTGGATACGCCGAAACGACACGTCGAATTGTCGTTGTGGATCATCGATCTGCACAAGGATGAACTCAACCAGTTGGGCATCAACTGGCAAGGCGCCGTGAAGTCCGGGGGCACCTTCAGCGCATCGCTCAGCGCCGGCTCGGCGACCACCCTCGATGGCGCATCGTTCGTGACCCAGGTCATGGCGATGGAGCGGACCCAGCGAGCGAATGTGGTTTCGCGCCCGGTCATCCTGACCCAGGAGAACGTGCCGGCGATCTTCGACAACAACCGCACGTTTTATGCCCCGCTGGTCGGCGAGCGCAGTGTCGACCTGCAACACGTGACCTACGGCACCCTGGTGAGCGTGCTGCCGCGTTTCGCCCAGGCGGACGAGATCGAGATGTCGCTCAATATAGAGGACGGCAGCGAAGTCGACTCGGGGCAGGGCGAGCGCCTGGGTGCGTTGCCGACGGTTGGCCGTACCCGCATCAGTACGGTGGCGCGGGTGCCCCAGGGCAAGAGCCTGCTGGTGGGCGGCTTCACCCGCGATGACCACGGCGAACAGATTGGACGCGTACCGATGTTGGGTTCGATTCCGTGGATCGGACGCTTGTTCAGCTATCGCCAGAACCGTTCGGCCAACACCGTGCGGGTGTTCCTGATCCAGCCCAAGGAGATTCGCGACGGCTTTGAGCCTGCCACCGTCGAACACGGCGCGCAGTTGCTGAGCCCGGAGCAGTACGAGCGCCTGCGCCGCTCCTATTTCCGATTGTCAGAACCATGATCCTGCCGCCGATCTCCCTGGGAGGGCGAGCGGCCCAGGCCCGCCTGAATGCCGAGAAGGCCGCCGAACATCCCCAGCCGCAAATGGAGGCCGAGACAGGGCTGGACGACAGCGCAACGGCGGCGGTGGCGCAGCGCCTCGTGCAGATCAGCGACGAGTTGTCAGCGGCGCTGACGCAATTTCGTGGCCGGCGCTTGTTCGAGCAAAAGTCCGAGGGGTTGACCGACACCTTCGAACGCGTACTGGAGGACGACACCGTGCCCAAGGCCCGGCAGGTGCTGAGCCTGGCGCGGCTGGCGGATAAACCCGTCACCTGGTTGCTGCAAATGACGCGACAACTGTTCCCCGATGACAGCGACCTGGCGCTGGTGCTGCGGGCGTTGCTGCGCCGAAGGACATTGGAGGCGCGCACACGGCAGCGGCTCGAAACGCTCTTGCAGACGGTGATTGCCCAAGGCTCTCCCAAGCGCATGAACGCCGGGATCAACGCCGCGCTCAAGGCCAGGCTGTTCGGCAAGAGCATGGCGGTACGGGCCGGCCTGTTGCGTGAGACCTACCGGGATTTTCTCGAGTCCGACGACGGCCCGCTCAGTTGCTACCAGGACTGGATTGCCCTGTACGGCCCGGCACAGCGCATGAGCGTGCTGGCCTTCATCGAAGCCGCGCTGCTCACTGATATCAGCGCCCAGGACCCCAGCTGCTCGCGCACCGAGTTCGGCCAACTGCTGGGCCGGGTGACCGACCTCAAGCGCCTGCGCTCAGCCGATGAACTGTTTATCGGCGCGCTGCTCGACGATGCACTCATCTGTCGGCACAACCCCGATGAGTCCGACTGGCTGGTGTTCCTGTTCGGCGTGTTGACCTATCCCGACGAACTCGACCAGCTGTTGCTCGGCGCGTTGGGGGAGGGTGTGCTGCTCAGTGCCCACCGTGAACGCTCGACACTGCTCCAGACCCTACGTCGGCTCAGCCTGCGATTACCGCCACCGCTGTTTGCCGATGAAGAGGCACCGTTGCGCCTGGCCACACAATTCACGCGCCTGGCGGACGTGGCCTATGCCCACGAGTGCATCGACCAGCGCCGCGCCGACGGTCATCCATGATGTTGTCCCGGAGCCAGTCCTGAATGCTCAATGTATTTTTGCGCAACGTCGGCGCTCGCCCGGAACTGCTGATCCTGACCTTGATGGTGATGATCATCGCCATGCTGATCATCCCCCTGCCGACCGTGCTGGTGGATTTTCTCATCGGCCTGAACATCGTCATCTCGCTGTTGGTGTTCATGGGCTCGTTCTACATCGAGCGCATCCTCAGCTATTCGACGTTCCCGGCGTTGCTGCTGTTGACGACGTTGTTTCGCCTGGCGCTGTCGATCAGCACCAGCCGCTTGATTCTCAGCCAGGCCGATGCCGGCGAGATCATCGCGTCGTTCGGTGACTTCGTCATCGGCGAAAGCCTGGTGGTGGGCTTCGTGATTTTCTCCATCGTCACCATTGTCCAGTTCATCGTCATCACCAAAGGCTCGGAACGGGTCGCTGAGGTGGCGGCGCGCTTCTCCCTGGACGGCATGCCCGGCAAGCAGATGAGCATCGACGGTGACCTCAAGGCCGGCGCCATCGACGCGGCCCAGGCCCGGGAAAAACGCAGCGTGCTGGAGCGTGAAAGCCAGTTGTACGGCTCTTTCGACGGCGCGATGAAGTTCATCAAGGGCGATGCCATCGCCGGCATCATCATTATTTTCGTCAACTTCATCGGCGGCATGGCCATCGGCGTCGGGCAACTGGGCATGGACATGTCCACGGCCCTGTCGACCTACACCCTGTTGACCATCGGCGATGGCCTGGTAGCGCAGATCCCCGCGTTGCTGATCGCCATCGGCGCCGGTTTCATCGTCACCCGGGTCAACGGCGATGACAGCAACCTGGGGCGCAACATGCTCGCCCAGATGCTGGGCAACCCGTTCGTCCTCGGCGTCACCGCGTTGCTGGCGGTGGGCGTGGGCCTGTTGCCGGGGTTTCCGCTGTTGACCTTTCTCTCGATCGCTTGTGTGCTGGGGCTGGTGGTGTTTGTGCGCCATCGCCGATCCTCGCGCCCGGCCGGCTCGGGGGAAAGCCGTGCCGCACCCGCCGAGCAGGACGCGTTGCCGAGCGATTCCGGGCTGCTGGAGGATGTCGACAACATTGCCACCGAAACCGTCGCCCTGATGCTGCTGGTGCCCTCTGCGCGCCTGCAAGCGCTGGAGAAGGACCGTTGGGCGGCGCGCTTTCGCAGCCAGTTCTTCGTCGATTACGGACTGCGCATTCCCGAACCGCAGCTACGGGCCAGCGAGGCACTGCCGGCCCATCAAGTGGCGGTGCTGATCAATGAGGTGCGCGCCGAGCAGTTCGATATTCATTTCGAGCACTGGCGCCTGCTGGACTATTCCCCGGAACTGGAACCCTTGGGTTTTGCCCTGGTGCGCGGCAACGACAGCAATCGCCTGGGCGGCGTCTGGGTCACCGCAGCCGACCGCGAGCGAGTGCAGCAGTTGGGCTATCACCTGCGCGCGGCAGATGAAGAATGCTATCGCTGCCTGGTCACGTTGCTGGCGCGCAACATCCAGGAGTTTTTCGGTGTGCAGGAAACCAAGCAGTTGCTCGACGAAATGGAGGTGCGCTACCCCGACCTGCTCAAAGAAGTCTATCGCCACGTCACGGTGCAGAAGATCGCCGAAGTGCTGCAACGCCTGATTGGCGAGCGTATCTCCGTGCGCAACATGAAGCTCATCCTCGAATCCCTCGCCCATTGGGCCTCCCGGGAAAAGGACGTGCTGGCGCTGGTCGAGCACGTACGCGGCGCGATGGCCCGCTACATCAGCAACAAGTTTGCCCAGGGCAACGATCTGCGGGTGCTGTTGCTGTCGGCGGAGTTCGAAGACGTGGTACGCCGGGGCATCCGGCAAACCTCGGGCGGCAGTTTCCTCAACCTGGAACCGGCCGAGTCCGAAGAGCTGATGGACCGCCTCAGCGTCGGCCTGAACAGTGTGCACATCGCCCACAAGGACATGGTGCTGCTGTGTTCGGTGGATGTGCGGCGCTATATCAAGAAACTGATCGAGGGACGCTTCCGGGAGCTGGACGTGATGTCGTTCGGCGAAATCTCCGAGACGGTCTCGGTCAATGTCATCAAGACCCTGTGAGGTTGAAAATGCTACCGATGGATATCGCCGGGCGATGAACCTGCGACTGGAAAAGCAGGCCGCCCATCCCTTGCGTTTGAGCGGGCCCTTGATCGAAGCGGCGCTGGACGGGGTGGTGATCGGCGAAGTCTGTGACGTGCGCCGGCATTGGCGTTTGCCCGAGGTCACGGCGCGGGCGCAGGTGATCGGTTTCAAACCCGGCGTGGTTTTGCTCAGTTTGCTGGGCGATGCCAAAGGCCTGTCCCGGGAATCGATGATCGTGCCCACGGGCGCGATCCTGCAGCTGACTTGTAGTGATGCCTTGCTCGGCAGCGTGGTGGATCCCCAGGGCACGATTGTCGAGCGCCTGGCACCGTCGACGGCGGTGGCGCAACAGGACCGTCCAGTGGATGCCGACCCGCCGACGTACCAGCAACGGCGCCCGGTGGCGGAACCCTTGAGCACCGGCATTCGCGTGATCGACGGCTTGCTGACCTGCGGTGTCGGCCAGCGCATCGGAATTTTTGCCGCCGCCGGGTCCGGCAAGACCACTTTGATCAATATGCTGATCGAACACACGGACGCGGATGTGTTCGTGATTGGCCTGATTGGCGAACGCGGCCGTGAAGTGACCGAGTTCATCGAGCATTTGCGCCAATCACCCAAGTGCGCCCGGTGTGTGGTGGTGTACGCCACTTCGGATTTTTCCTCGGTGGACCGCTGCAACTCGGCGCTGCAAGCCACGGCTATCGCCGAGTATTTCCGCGACCAGGGAAAGCGCGTGGTGTTGCTGCTGGATTCGTTGACCCGCTACGCCCGCGCTCGCCGCGACCTGGCCCTGGCGGCCGGTGAAGCACCGGCTCGGCGCGGCTATCCGGCCTCGGTGTTCGATGCCTTGCCGCGCTTGCTGGAGCGCCCCGGCGTGACGGCGAGCGGCAGCATCACCGCCTGGTACACGGTGCTGTTGGAAAGTGACGATGAACCGGACCCGATTGCCGAGGAAATCCGCTCGATTCTCGACGGCCACGTCTACCTCAGTCGCGCCCTGGCGGCCAGAGGGCATTATCCGGCCATCGATGTGTTGCGCAGCGTTAGCCGCGTGGCGACGCAAGTCACTACGCCGCAGGTCCAGCAACTGGCAGCGTCGACCCGGGAAACCCTGGCGCGTCTTGAGCAACTGCAGGTCTTTCTCGACATGGGCGAGTACAGCCCGGGCGCGGACGCGGCCAATGACCACGCCATGCAGCGTCGCGAAGCCCTCAGTCAGTGGTTGCGCCAGCCAACGGGCGAGTGTTGCGCGCCGGACGAAACCTTGCGGAGCCTGCATGAAATCATTGCCTGACCAGCGGCGCCTGTTGGCCTTCAGTCAGTTCCGCCGGCAACGCGGCGAACAGGCCGTGCTGCGGGTCCAGCGCCAGTTGCAGCCGCTGCTTGCCGAGCGCGGTGGCTTCGAGGAACAGGAGGCCGCGCTGCAACGCTTGTTGACCAGTCATCGGGCCAATGACTGTGTGCTGGATCACGGGCAGCTATTGGCGCTGTTGCGCACCCAGGCGGTGATCCGGCGGCGGATCGATCTGCTGCGTGTCGAGCGCGGCCGCTTGGAGCAGCAGTGCCGGCAGGTCGAGCAGCAGTTGCAGGAGCAGCATGAACACCTGCGCTTGCTCCAGCGCAAGCATGACAAGTACGTGCGTTCAGTCCAGCAATTGTTGCGTGCGCAACGGCTCGAGGCGGTGCGCCGGGAAGAACGAGAGTTGGAAGAGACGATTGGGGTTCGGCGATGAAAGAAATATCTGTGGTGCCTGCTCGACCGGTGCAAACCCTGGACCCCGTCGATGAAGGCCCAATCGACGAGCTGCAAGACCCGCTCGTCCCAGTGCAAGAGGATGAGCTGCCGCAAGGCGTGCTGGATCTTGTGGTTGCGCTGATTCGGCAGCGACAACCGACGATGGAGAACGCCCGGGCAGTGACGGGGCATTCGATGAACATGGCCCAGGCGGCGGTGGATGTCGATCACGATGAAGCACGATCGATTGTCCCGATAACGACGGACCTGGAACCTGATAGAGCACGACCGGCAGCCCGCAATGCGATGCCTTTTCCACACGCCGATCTGCTGTTCAATAAAGCGATGCAACAGGCGTTGCCCCAACGCCTGGAGCCGGGTGCTTCCACCCGCGATCACCTGGCGGCGCCGACATCCCCAGCGTCGGTCGAGCCGATGGCGCTCGATCCTTTCACCGCTGCCGATGCGCGCTCGATATCGGGCTTCGATGAGCCATTGCCCCAAGCGCCGCAGAGCCTTCACAGCATGCGCCATGCGCCTGCGGTTGCCCCTGTATCGATCCCGCCAGCGGCGACATCGGTAGCGCTGCCAACGCCCGAGGTCATGGTCGAGCCCTTGTCGGGTGCCGACCGGGGCTTGCTGCAAGTGCCTTTCAACAGAGGGGCGGCCAGCGGCCAAGTAACGATCAGTCGGTTGCCCGAGGAACCCACTCGGCAACTGACGCTCAGCCCCAGCAATGCCCAGGTGTTCGAGCAACTCAAGGCGCCTTTCGAACTGGCCCGGGAACCTGCCTGGCGGTTGGCTGATAGTGGTGGCGAGCAGCAGCGCCAGGGTTCACAGCAGCAGCCGGATGAAGATCAGGATGAACAGTCCGGGTTTGAAGCGTGAGCGCATTGCGGCTCCGTCGGATCGATTCTGTCGCCCATGCCCGCGCGCAGGCGATTCAACGCTGGCGGCGCACCGGTCGGGACGCGGGGTTGGGCAAGGTGCCGGTGCGCTCCGGCTACCTGGGTTTTTGCGCAGCGGCTGATGGCGCGGATTGGCGGGGGCTGATCCTCGCCCGCGACTGGCTGCATCACACGCTCCCGACCTTGCAATCGTTGCTGGTGCTCGAATGCCCGTTGCCGAGCATCGTCGAACTGTTCCAGGCGGTGCCACGGCCCTTGTTGCTGGAGGTGGAGGAGTTGCGTTACCGCACGCTGACGGACGTCGAATGCGTGGCCCCGACGCGATTGCCAACGCACGACTTGCCGTGGCTCGACACACCGCGAGGGCGCGTGTGGTTGACCCAATTGCCGTCCCGCATCGCCGTGCGTGCTCCGTTGGGTGCTGACTCATGGCTGAGGGACTTGCCGGTGCGCCTGGCGCTGATGCTCGGCGTCAGCCACCTGAGTCTTGCCAGTCGGATGCGCCTGGGTGAAGGCGATGTGCTGCGCATCACCCAGCGGGCTCAACGCTGTTTTCTGGCGGATTGCTGCCTTGGCGTTTTTACCTTTAGCGAAGAGGGTTTACACATGCAATCGACCGTGGCCGATGCCCATCCAGAGAACACGCCCGAACCTGACGTGGACATCGATTTCAGTGCGCTCCCGGTACGCCTGGAGTTCCTGCTCGCGACCCACGACACCGACCTGGCGACGTTGTCGCACATCATCGCCGGGCAACTGATCCCGTTGGCTGAGAACGCCGTGCGACACATCGAGGTTCGCGCCAACGGCAAGCCGATTGCCCTGGGAGAGTTGGTGCAGCTGGACGACCAGTTGGGCGTCGAGCTGCTGAAGGTCTATCGGAACGACGGCGATGAATGACGTCTCGCTGATCGCGCTGCTGGCATTCGCTTCGCTGTTGCCGTTCCTGGTGGCGGCGGGCACCTGCTACCTCAAGTTCTCCATCGTCTTCGTCATCGTGCGCAACGCCTTGGGCCTGCAACAAGTGCCGTCGAACATGGCGCTCAATGCGATTGCGCTGATGCTGGCTATTTTCGTCATGACGCCGGTCATGAAACAGGGCCATGACTACTACAAGCGCGAGGCGGTGGCCTTCACCGACATCGAGTCGGTGGTGAGTTTCGCCGAGAACGGCCTGGGCAGCTACAAGGACTACCTGCGCAAGTACACCGACCCGGAGCTGGCGCTGTTTTTCGAACGGGCCCAGGTGGTCCAGGATGAAACCGACGCCGACTGGCCCGCCGATGAAGAACTGGCGCCGTCGTTGTTTTCGCTGCTGCCGGCCTATGCCCTGAGCGAAATCAAGAGCGCCTTCAGGATCGGTTTCTACCTGTACCTGCCCTTTGTGATCGTCGACCTGGTGATCTCCAGCATCCTGCTGGCGCTGGGCATGATGATGATGAGCCCGGTGATCATTTCGGTGCCGATCAAACTGGTGCTGTTCGTCGCCCTCGACGGCTGGGCACTGCTGTCCACCGGGCTGGTCAAGCAATACCTGACTTTGCTGGCATAGGCCCACGCCCATGAATGAACTGGTCTATGCCGGTAACAAGACCCTGTACCTGATCCTGCTGATGGTGGCCTGGCCGATCATTGTCGCCACCGTGGTCGGCCTGGTGGTCGGCTTGGTCCAGACTGTGACCCAGTTGCAGGAGCAGACACTGCCATTCGGCTTCAAGCTGGTGGCGGTCGCCGCGTGCCTGTTTTTGCTCTCGGGCTGGTACGGCGAAACCCTGCTGGATTTCAGTCGTGAAGTCATTCGGCTGGCGTTGGGTTAGGCGATGTCGGTGACGTTGTTCTTCGAGCTGTACGCCTGGTTCGCTGCGGCGCTGTTGGGGGTGGCGCGCCTGGCGCCGATTTTCTTCATGTTGCCGTTTCTCAACAGCGGTGTGCTGACCGGCGTGGCGCGCCAAGCGGTGATCGTCTTGGTCGCGCTGGGGTTCTGGCGCTACGTTGGCGTGCCCGCGCCGGCCCTCGACAGCGTGGCCTTTCTTGGCCTGGTGTTGCGCGAGGCGGGTATCGGCGTGTTGCTGGGGGTGCTGCTGTGCTGGCCGTTCTGGGTGCTGCACGCCATGGGCAACCTGATCGACAACCAGCGCGGGGCCATGCTCAGCAGCACGGTGGACCCGGCCAACGGTGTCGATACCTCGGAGTTGGCGAATTTTCTCCAGCTGTTTGCGGCAGCGGTGTACCTCGAAGGTGGCGGCATGTTGCTGATGCTCGAAACCGTCGGTCACAGTTATCGCATTTGCACGCCGGCGAACGACTGCCAGATGCACCTGCCGGCCCTCTATGGTTTGCTCGATGGGTTGGTGAGCAAGACCCTGGTGATCAGCGCACCGGTGGTCGCTACCTTGCTGGTCAGCGAAGCATTGCTCGGTTTGCTCTCGCGGTATGCGCCGCAAATGAACGCCTTCTCGGTGTCGCTGACGGTCAAGAGCCTGGTGGCGCTGGTGGTGTTGATGTTGTATTTCGGCGTGCATCTGCCGGATGAAGTCTTGCGCATGGGCACAACGTCCGATGGGTTGGCCCGCTATCTGGGTGGCGGGGAGGGCGGGCATGTCGTCCAGCGCCTCGAAGACTGAAAAACCCACCGCCAAGCGTCTCCGGGATGCCGCGCGCAAAGGCCAGACGTTCAAGGCCAAGGACCTGGTCATCACCTGCCTGACGTTGTGTGGCATCAGCTACATGGTTTTCAACAGCTCGCTGGGCGAGATCATGGAGGTTTACCGGCGCATCATCGCCAGCGACTTTGACGCGGATCTGCAAGCCTACTCGGCGATGCTGGTGCAGGTCGGCCTCAAGGCGTTGCTGCCGCTGTTGTTGGTGTGCGTGTTGACCAGTGCCTTGCCGGCCCTGCTGCAAAGCGGTTTTGCCCTGGCCAGCGAAGCATTGAAGCTGAACCTCGGTGCGTTGAACCCGATCAATGGCTTCAAGAAACTGTTCAGCCTGCGCACCGTCAAGGACACGTTCAAGGCGCTGTTGTACCTGGGCAGTTTCGCCATGGCGCTGTGGCTCGTCTGGGTCACCCAGCGGCAATTGCTATTCGCCCAACTGTTCGCCCAGGCGCCGGACCTGTTCGCGATCTGGGGACACTTGTTGCTGGTGCTGGTGTTGGCATTCCTGGCCTGCATCCTGCTGATCGTCGTGCTCGATGCCCTCAGCGAATACTGGTTGTTCATGAAAGACCAGATGATGGACAAGGATTCGGTCAAGCGCGAACACAAGGAGCAGGACGGCAACCCGCAGATCAAGGGCCGCCGCCGTGACCTGCACATGGAGCTGCTGTCGGAGCAGGTCAAGTCCGATGTGCGCAGCTCACGCATGATCATCGCCAACCCCACCCACATTGCCATCGGCGTGTATTTCCGCCCGGAAATCACCCTGCTGCCGTTCATCTCCCTGATGGAAACCAACCAGCGCGCACTGGCCGTACGGGCGTATGCCAAGGAGGTCGGGGTGCCGGTGATCAACGACGTCGCACTGGCCCGGCGGATTTTCAAGACCCACCAGCGCTACAGCTTTCTGCAGGTACAGGAGATCGAGGAAGTGCTGCGGTTGTTGATCTGGCTGGAGCAGGTTGAACAGGCTTGAGGCCCAGCCCAACCCTGGTGGCAAGGAGGGGCTGTGGGAGCAAGGCTTGCCCGCGATGCAGGCGCCTCGTTTCCCCTGAGACCGCGCGGTCCTCATCGCGGGCAAGCCTTGCTCCCACAGAAATCCCCTAGCCACAAAAGCATTCTCGCCAGGCAGGAGGTTCTTGCGCGTTTCAACAACGGCATGAGCGCAATTTGGCAGCGGGCCTCCCGACGTTTTGGCTCAATGGCACCGGTCAGCGACGCTGACTTTTTTCAGGAGTATGGCTGATGAGTCGCGACAACAAACAAGACGAGCAGGTGGCCCTGGACGTCGTCGACGCGATGCTCGGTGGGGCGGCGTTGAAAGATGTGCAAGGCCTCAGTGACGAGCACATGGACAGTCTCTATGCCTTCGCTTTCCAGTTCTACGAACAAGGGCGACTGGATGATGCCGAGAAGTTCTTTCACTTCCTGTGCATCTACGACTTCTACAACAGCCATTACTGGATGGGACTGGCTGCGGTGCACCAGCTCAAGCAAAACCACCAGAAGGCCATCGACCTGTATGCCATCGCTTTTGCCCAAGGCAAGAACGATTACCGACCGATGTTGTACACCGGCCAATGCCATCTGGCCCTGGGCAGGATCGGCAAGGCCCGGTTGTGTTTCGAATACGTGCTTGAGCAAGCCACGCAAGACGATCTGCGCGAGCAGGCCAAGGTGTATCTCGACACCTTGGCCCACATGGAACAGCAATGTTCGGAGGACTGAACATGAGTGAAATCAGAAGCACCCCAAGCCCCGCATTCCAGGGGGGGATGAGTCGCAGCGAAGCCTTTGAAAAATATGGTGCGGCGGCCAGCAAGGCCGTCAGGACCGCCGATTTTCAGGCGGCCGGCAAGCAAGCCCTGGCGGACCTGATGTCGGTGAAATACGAAGGTCAGAATGGCCCGTCCGTCGCCGCTACTGGCCGGCCCGTGCTGCATGCGCCAGCGCTGCGCGCCGATGGCAATAAACAGGAAACCAACGGTGATCTGTTCACGCTGTTGATGGCGATGATCAGTGAGCTGATCGGTGAGGTCGACGTCAAGAAACTGAGCAACCGCTTGGCGATGTTGCAGAGCATGGCCGGTGCCAAGCAGCAGGGCTATGCCAACCTCTCGGCTGAATACGCCGCAGCCGTCCAGGCCTTGGAGGCTGCCGAGGGCCAGGTCGGCAGCAGCCAGGGACACCTCGAACAGTTGCGTGAACGAGTCCAGCAGGTCCAGGGCCTGCTGGAAGACAGCGAAGCGCGCCTGGCGCAGTTGGACCCTGATTCGCCGGAGTACGCCCAGGAGCTGGCCCGTCGCGATCAGCTCAAAGGCGAACTGGCGAGCCATACCCAAGCATTCAATGTGGCAGTCGACGCTCATCTGAAGCTGATCGAGATCGCCAATGCCTTTGCCAAAACCCTGAGCGGGGTGGTCGCGAAGGTGCTGGTGGTGTCCGGCACCAGCGGCCCCGCCCTCAAGGACACCGATGAAAAAGCCCTCAGCAGCAGTGCCCTGGCGTTGCTCAATCGCTTGAAGATCATCGAACTGCTCGGCGAGGCGGCGCAGAACAAAGAGGAACTCAGCCAGGAGTTGTTCCAAGCGTTGCAGGTCAAGCTTCAGGAACACATGAAGCGGGAGTCGGATAAATACCTGGAAGAAGTCCGCAAGGCCGAGGCATTGCAGAAAACCATGGGCTGCATCGGCAAGATCGTCGGGGCGATCTTGAGCGCGGCAACCATTGTTGCCGGGGTGTTGACCGCCAACCCGGTGCTGATTGTGGTGGGTGTGATTGGCGCGGGGGTGATGATTGCCGATGCGGTGGTCGAGGAAAAAACCGGCAAGTCGTTCATGGCCGAAGCGATGAAACCGCTGACCTTCGTCATGCAGGAAGCCATCAAGCGGTTCTCCGAGATGTACACCCAAATGCTGATAGACCTGGGCGTTGATGAAGACAAGGCTAAGGAAATCGGGCAGATCGCCGGCATGATCCAGGGCGTCGTTTCGACGCTGGCCGCCGTCGCGCTGGTGGTCATGGTCGGGGCGCAGGTGATCGGGCCGATGATCAGCGCCGTCGCCTCGAAACTGGCATCGGTGGCCGCCCAGGCCGCGCCTGTCGCCATGCAAGCCATGAAGCAGATGGCAACTTCGGTGGGCAACTCGCTGACCCAGCTACTCACGCAGTTGCGCGGGTTCATCACCAACGGCGCCGATGCGGTATCGCTGGCCCGTTATGCCGCCAACCTGGAGATCGCCCAGGCCGTCACCGAGTTCGGCAATGTCGCGGTACAAGGCGGGCTGCAAATCAAAAGCGGCCAACACCAGGCCCAGGCTGCCGTGCACCTGGCCAATGTGCGGGTACGCATGGCAATCAGCGAGGAAATCAGCGCCTACCTGACTCAGGTGGTCGAGCACTACGGTCAGGCGATGCACGAACGAACCCGCCAGATCGAGCAGCTATTTGCCGACATGCAACGCAGCCATTCCGTCAGCCTGCAAATGGTTCGGCATGTTTGAAATCACCTACAACAGGTATCCATGATGACCACTATTCACGCTCCAATCAGAATCGCCCCCGTTGTCATTGACCACGATTTGACCAACGACTCAGGGTTGAGCGAGCTGGTCGCTCAAGAGCAGTTTTCAAAGGATCTCAAGGCCAAGTCCCTCTTGGGGGCTCGGATTTCCGACAACAGCATCGCCAAGCAAGTACTCAAGCACGACGGCTTCGCAGCGCCCTCGGCTGCGGAGCTCGAGAGTGAAATCAACGCCTACCCACCCACCGAATCGGACTGGGAGGACTTCGGTGAGGCCTTGATGATGCTTAGCGATGACGTGCGCAACGACCTGATATTCGACCCCGGTGCATGGGAGAAACACGCCAACGTGTTGGTGGCCGCGATCATCGCGCTGAACATCGCCCGAGTGGCCAACGCGCAACTGCGCGGGCATTTCAGCGTCATGGCCTCCGATGCGGCCAAGGCCCAAGGCGCGGCGATTGTCGAGTCCGGCAAGGCGGCGATGTACAGCGCCATCACTGGGGCAATCGTGTCCGGAGCCATTTCCGGATTCGCCCTGCTCAAGACTTTCCAGGGCCAGAAGTTGAGGCATGCGGACATCGACTTGCACAAGCGCAACGCCATGGACGCTCGCGATATCGAACGCGACCTCAAGCTTGAGCGCAACCGTACCGAGTGGAATCCGCAGACCACCTACAAGATCAAGACCGTGGATGACTTCGGTCGCCCGACGACGGTCGATTTCAAACCCAAGGCTTCGTCCCTGTCATCCCAGGATCAAGCCTGGTTCGACAAGCAAATCCTCAACGCGCAAAAGGTCAGTGAGACCTCTGATTGGTTGAGCCAGATGGGCAGCAAGGGGATCGACAAGAAACTGGAAATCGGCCGCGCGCTCAGCGCCATGTCGATGAGCTTGAGTCAGGTGGTGGCGAGCATGGTGCGCCTGACCGAGCACGCCGCCCGGGAAAAAGAAGTGCTGCAGCAAAGTGCGCAGAACAGCCAGAAGAGCCTGAGCGATGAAGTCGGCCAGAAAGACGCGGCCGATGCGGCGCTCTTGCAAAAACTGATGGACATGGTGATGCAGCTTTTTCAAGGGCGCAGCGATGTCATTCGCGCCCTGACGGCTTGAGGAGAAGAGCCCCATGGAGATCGCGCCATTTACTCGTCCCCCTATCGTATTGCTGCCGAACGTGGAGACCATCACTGATACGGCACCGCCTCTCGAGGTACCCGTTGAAGTTCAAACGGTCAGTTCCCTGACCCATCTGCTGGACCGGTCCATGAACGCCATGAATCGCGGCCTCGGCCAAATGCTCAAGTGCCCGTCAATCACCGCCAAGCAGATGGACGGCATGACCAGCGAGGCGACAGCGCAGCCGTTCATCGCGGAGTTTGTCGAACAGATCCACGCCAAGCGTGACCGAGCGCAAATGTTGGCCATGCAGCTGCGCCAGTGCTGTGCCGTGATGACCCACAGTCTGAAAGCCGGGCTGTTGGACGAAAGCCAACTCCAGCAGGTCGATGACGAACACAACCAAATCCTCCACGCCCTCGAACGACATTTGGAAGAGCACAAGCCCCTTGAGATCGCAGAGGCCTTGGATGCAACGATAAATTCATCGAATGACTTCTTCGAAAAACTCCTTGAACTGATCGACCTGATCAAGAACGGCTACCTCGCCGGTTACGAACATATCATCTCGGCCTATACGGACTTCTTCGCCGCCTTCAATGCCCGAATCACCGCGATGATGAAAAATTGGGTCGAAGGGGCGAACGACGGTAAAGATGTCAGGTTGAACGCGGGTGCACTGCACGCTGCGTTGACGCAACTGATCGCCGATTACAGCCATCCGAACCCGGCCTCCATTCTGTTTCCGAAACCGGGCGAAGAAGCCAGCGAGGAAGAAGCAGACAAATGGCGTCAAGCACTGGGCTTGCCTGCTAATTGCCTTAAACCAAACGGCGACGGTACTTGGTGCGTGGTCATCGATACCGGGCCGCTGACGTTAATGAAAAAAGACCTGCCCTCCAGCGGCACGGTGACCTGGGATACCGCCAAATACAACCAATGGCAAACCGGCTTCAACGCCCAGGAGGAACGCTTGAAAAACATGCTGCAGTCGTTGACGCAGAAGTACTCGAATGCCAATTCGTATCATGACAATTTCAATAAGACCTTGTCGGCGCATTTGAATCAGTTTGCGGATATGTTGAGGGCGATGTTGAATTTCTAGGATTAGCGACAGCGACGATATTGAGTCTGGCTTGGCGTGTACATGTTCCACGTCCGCCAGATTTCTTAGGAAAGAAAAAATGTCAGAAAATCCAATTGATCGGTTTGAAAGTATCCACGCGATCATCAAGTCGTTGGTGGTGGGTATGCCCCTTCGTGGTCGAGTCATTGGCGGTGGTTCGCGGTTGGTCGAAGACCTGTCTATCGATTCCATGAGTCTGGTCGAGCTTGTTTTGGAGCTGAATAACGCTTTCGGTATTGAGTTGTCCGAAGCTGAAGTGGAGGAATGGAGGACGATGCAGGATGTCGTCGATTCGGTGCGCAGGCACATGGAGAGTAGCCCTTGATGGGTACCTGTTCGGGTGGGCAGCGCTTTTTTAAGTGCATCGCTGTGTTTATTCGCCCATCCCGGTCTGGTTAAGTGTTCTAGCTTGATTTCATTGAGTTCCTTCCTACGGTTCTCGTCTCTGTTTCCTACGTTAATAGCATTCAGTACCCTACGGAATCCTCCTACGCATCTTCCTATAGTCACGAAGCTCGTCATCCCGAGCCTGTCACACCACAGGCTCAATCGCGCTTCAGTAACTTTCTATAGAGAAATCCTGAGTATGGACAGTGCAACTGATCAACCGCCGGTGAAGTCATTCGTTTTTGACCACTGGCTATTGCAAAGCGATGGAACGCTGATGCGAGATGGACAAGGAGTTCATGTTCCTCCCAAAGAGCTGCACGTGCTGCGCCTGTTGTTGACGTCGGCGGGTACGGTCGTGAGTAAGGATTATCTGCTTGATCATGTCTGGCCAAGGATGGATGCGGCGGAGGAGTCGTTGACCCGGTGTATCTATGCCTTGCGCAAGTTGTTCAAGGAGAACAAGGGTTACATTGCGACGGTTTACGGCCAGGGTTATAGGTTTACCGGTTCCGTGGTCGAGCTCGACGTGCCGAGCCAGGCGAGGGTGATGGCGCCTTCGCTGGCGGTCTTGCCTTTTCGCAATCTGGACGAGATCGCGGCGCTGGATCTGCAGGATCTGATGATCCGCCAACTGACCGCGGCGTTCGGTGAGGCGCTGCATGTCATTCCCTCGGGGCTGATCGCGGCCTGCGGGGCGTCGGGCGATGTGCGCTCGTTGGCCGGGCGGTTGTCGGCGGATTATTGCTTGAACGGTCGTTTTATCGGTGCGGGCGGGTTGCAACACTGGTCGATCGAGTTGATTCGTGGACGCGACCAGGCGCTGCTGCATGGACAGACGTTGGATGCCTGGGATCCGGGGGAGGCGCTGGGCGCGTTGACGTGTCTGGTGGCGCAGCGCGTACCCGGGTTGCGTCCGGTGGGTGAGCGCTGTGGGTCTTATGCGGTGGCGGTGGCGTATCTCAATGGCTTGTGCAGTGTGCAGCAGCACACGGCGCAAAGCCTGCGCGATGCTCTTGTGCTGTTCAGGCAGTGTTTGAAACTCGATGCCGGCTACGCGCCGCCCTGGTGCGGTTTGGCGGATGTGTGGCTGGGGCAGGCGATGATGGGCCTGGGCGACCCGGAGCGCGCCATCGAAGAGGCGCATTCGGCGGTTTCCAATGCATTGGCGCTGGACCCCGGCAGCATCCCGGCATTGACGCGCCTGGCGTTGCTCACCAGTTTGCGCGGCTGCGAGCAGGCGGCCCAGGTGTTGTTCCGCCGCTGCCTGTTGTCGGCCGATCAGGCCGACGTGCTGTACTTTCATGCCTGGCATCACTGGTTCTGGCGGCGCAACGAGCAGGCGGCGGACATGATCGACCAATGCCTGGAGCATGATCCGGGTTGTGTACGGGCGCAGATCATGCGGGTGCGTATTCACGAACAACTGACGTGGATCCGCGAGCGGCGCCTGGCATGAGGCGGCGCAGGAGCAAATGGTTGTGCTGGCCGGTGTGTCTGGGCCTGGGGCTTGGAATGGCCCAGGCGCATGCCTGGTGCTGGAGCAGGGCGGGGCAGTTGCATGCCATCGAACCGGAACTGCTGCAAGCGATTGCCGATGTCGAATCCGGGCAGCGGCCAGATGCGATCAACCACAACCGCAATGGCACCCGCGATATCGGGTTGATGCAGATCAACAGCATTCATCTGCCTCGATTGCGTGCCCGAGGCATTACCGAGCAACGCCTGCTGGATGAGCCGTGCCTGTCGGTGGAGGTCGGTGCGTCGGTGCTGGCCGAGTTTATCGCCCGTCATGGCTACAACTGGACGGCGGTCGGCGCCTACAACGCTGGCAATTCACCCCACCGGCAAGCCGCGCGGCTTCGCTACGCGCGCAAAGTCTGGCAACGCTATCGAGTGCTCACCCAGGCTCGACAATCGGCGCGATGAGCGGGCTGGCGCAGGATTCTGATCCTTTGCCGGAGGCAATCGACAGAATTCGATCAGGAATCCTGCCGCCGGCCTTTCTACCCTGAGTGCTCATTCGACTGCCCTGGAGTTTGGACGGTGACAGTCCCGACGGCCCCCACCCTAAAGCCCTGCGTCCTGCGGATCCTCAATGGTCCGTTGCAGGGCTGCGAATTTGCGCTAGGCCAAGGCACTACCTTGTTCGTGGTCGGCGCGGTGGAGGTGCTCGGGGACGGCGCGTTGTCGGCCAGTGTTCCGGCGGATGCGATCTTCGTTCCCCTGGATCAAGGTGGATGCAATTTCGAGGTGCTGGCCGATCAGGCCACGCCGGACGGCCTGCCGCTGCGACTGCTCAGTGATTCGGTGGAAGTGCGTCACTGTGCCTTTCAAGCCCGGGTGCAGATTGGCGGCCTGCACATCGCCTTGCGTCCTGATGACCAGCCTTGGGCGCCGGAGCTTCTCGGCCATGGGCCCGGCGCTTCAGCCAAGCCAACCCATTTCATGAAGGGACGTGTCGCGTTGACGCGATGGATCGCTGGCGGTCTGGCGCTGGTGGCGCTGTTCGTTGCGATTGGCTTTTGGTCAACGCCGGGGCCCGCGCCGGAAACCGATATCCGTGCGCTGATCAATGGCGCCAGTGCCCAGGTCCAGGTGCTGCGCGGTCGTGATCAGTCGGTCTACGTCTTGGTGTCTTCCGAGCGTGATGCCGGTTGGAGTCGCCAGGTGTTGACCCGCCACAACAACCTGGACGGCCAGGTGCTGATGATCGACCAGGAGCGTCGCCGGCTGGAGCAGGTGCTGGTCGACCACGATCCGCAACTGGCCTGGCATTTCCTGGACCTCAAGGACCCGTCGGTGCCGCGACTGCTGCTCAGCACCCAACGCAATTTGCTGACGCCCGGCAAGCAAGCCCAACTGCTCGATACGTTGCTCGCGGCAGCACCTTATGCCCGCGACGTCGTGGTGCAGATGCAGGATGACAGGCTGCTCGCCGATCTCGCCCAGGGCGGTTTGCAGCGTCTTTCGCTGGCCTTCAGCCGGGTCGAACACCAGGACAGCGTAACGTTTGCCGTCGAGGGCAACCTGCAGGACGCCGAGCTGGCCGCCGCTCGCCAGTACGTCGACGATTTTTACCGGCAGTGGGGTGGCCGCTACGTGCATTTCACTGTCGAGCTCAGGGACGACGCGCTCAAGGGCAAGTCGTTTCAAACCGGCCCCCAGGGCTATGTCAAGACGAGTCCTTCGTCCTGGCTTTTTTCAAACAAGCAGAGCAGGTGACGTATGGCTGGTATCCCGATCGTGTTTCCCGAATTTCCCGATGACTTTCTCGGAGAGCAGGCCGCTGCGTTCGAGCGTGGCGCCCAAGGCCTTAAAGCGGCACTGGATCAAGCGCTGGAGGACCTTAAGCTCGATGCCTCGGACCCTGGAAAACTAGCGGCCTACCAAACCGCGTTTTCCTCATACACGGTCTTTCGCAACGCCCAGACCAACACGATCAAGGGCTTCAAGGATATCGACATGGCGATCATCCAGGCGGCTCGTTGACGCTTCCTCTTTTGGCTAGCCATCGCTCGTGACGATGGCCATTTTCATGAGTGCCTGAGTATGCCCATCCAGAGTATTTCCCCGTTGCTTGTCGCGCGGTCAGCCTTCGTTGAATTGCGCGGGCCGCAGGAAGGCCCGATCGTTTCTTTGGAATCGCGCTTGATCGAAGCGTTTGCCGGTTCCGTCGTCGACAGCGCGCAAGACGTCTCGGCGATCAACCAGCTGATCCAGCGCCCGGATATCACCGCCCCTGAAGTGTTGACCCAGTTGCAGGAGTTGACCGGGCAATACAACGTCGACATCAACTTGCTCAACGTGCTGGTGCGCAAAGCGGTGGGCACGGCAGAAACCTTGTTGCGTGCGTCATGACGTTGAAGCCAGGCCTGTTGTGGCTGCTGTTTTGTCTGGCGCTGGTGGGGTGTCGCCAGCCGAGTCTGCTGGAAGGGCTGGATCAGCAGCAGGCCAACGAAGTGCTTTCGGTGCTGCAACGCAACAACATCGCGGCGGTGAAAGTCGACGGCGGCAAAGCCGGCTACGCGGTGAAAATCGATCAGCTGGATTTTTCCGCCGCGGTCGATCTGCTCAACCTCTATTCCTTGCCGTCCCGGCCACGCCTGCAAGTCGCCGAGATGTTCCCGTCCGACTCCCTGGTGGTTTCACCCCGCGCGGAAAAGGCCCGCTTGTATTCGGCATTGGAGCAGCGCATCGAACAGTCCTTGGGGGTACTCGAAGGCGTGGTTTCCGCACGGGTGCATGTCAGTTACGACCTGGACGCCGGCGAGGGTGGACGCAAGCCGGCGCCTATCCATCTTTCGGCGTTGGTGCTGCATGAGCGCGATATCGAAGCGCAATTGCTGATCACTGACATCAAGCGTTTCCTCAAGAACAGTTTTGCGGTGGTGGAGTACGAGAACATCTCGGTGGTGCTGTCCAAGCGTTCGCCGACCCAGCATGTCGCGCCGTCGCTGGCCGTACCGCAGGGACCGTCGCGCTGGCCTTGGTTGTTCGCCGTGATCGGCGGCGTGCTGCTGGCTGGCGGCGCAGCCTGGGTTTTCCATCAGTCAAACGCAGGGCGGCGCGATGTCGGACACTGAGGGGTTACAGCAGATCCTCGCCGAGCCGCTGGCTTATCTGCACCCTCGACGTCTAGTGATACCGGCGGGATTCGAGGATGCCGCGGCCCGAAGGCTGCTCAATCGCATCGTGCTTGAGGGGCTGGAGTTGCAAGGACCGTGGCCGTCTGTGCCACTGACCGGCGTGGCGAAACAATGGGTGCGTCATTGGCGGCAATTGCCCTACATCGCCTCGCTGATGGGCGCCTGTCGCTTGCGGTCCGAACTGGCGCGTGGCGCAGCGCTGTTGTGCTTGCCAGAGACGGTTCGCCGGTTCGCTCGCTTCAACCTGGGGGCTCGGGAGCGCCTGCCGATCGAATCTTCGCCGGTTTCGCTGGAGCAGGTACAAGCGGCCGGCCTCAACGCGTTGTGGAGCTGGCACGGGGTCGTCCCGTCCCCGTTGCTCGAACGCCTGGACCTGCAATTCTGCGAGCCGGTCGTTCACCTGCACCGGCAGTGGCCCGTCACGAAACCTGATCCAACCCTATTCTTTTTGGCGGTGCAGCATGCTCGACTCCATCCGAACCCTGACTGATGTGCCCGTTGGCGAAGACGTGCACCTGGTCCGCGAAGACATCACCGCCGCCCGTCGCCGTCAGGCCTTGCAGCGCGAGGCCCGGCACCGGGCACGGGAATGTGTCGAGCAGGCCCAGCGTGAGGCCGAGGCCGTGCAGGCGCAGGCGTTTCAACAGGGCTACGCCGAGGGCGTCCTGCGGGCGAGCGGGCATCTGGCCGAGGCCTTGCTGAAGACGCAAACCCTGGCGCAGCAATTGCGCAACGGTCTGGCCCAGGCCGCCGGTGATCTGCTCGCGCAAGCCTTGAGTCGCCCCGAGTGGCTGGACGAAATAATGGAGCGTTGGCTGGCCGGGCAAGCGAGCGACTCGGGCGCGGTCTTGCACCTGTTATTGCCACTGCACTGTCGTCCGCGCGGCCAGGCGCTGCGTGAGAGCGTGGGCAGGCAATGGGCCGGCGAACTGATCCTGGAGTATCACCCGCAAGACCGCTATGTGCTGCGGCTGGCGGATCAACTGCTGGAGTTCGATGTCGAGGCGACCCGGGAACGGCTGGCGCCGCGGTTGTTGGCAAGCCTGGCCAACCTGCCGGAGACGGTGCGTTTGCTGGATCAGGCATCGAGACAGGCGCTGGTGGACCTGTGCGCCAGCTTCACCGATTCCACGCCCGCCGGCCTGGCCGAGGTTCGCCATGAAGATTGAGCCCACGACAACTCCCAGCGTTCTGGATCGCGACGCGAATTCGTCGGTAGAACCGTTGGAATCACGGCTACTGGCTGCCCGTGAGCAAGTGCCTGAGAGCAAACGTCCGGATCCTGAGTTCGAGCACTTGTATCAATTGCTGCTAGCCATGGAAGGGCAGGGGGAGAAAGCGATCCATGAATTTTTACGCACGCTGCGGGGGGCCGATGGCGCCACGGCGGCGTACCCCACGGCCCAGGCGTTGCTGGCGATCACGCTACAGGTTTTGGTTCGCTTGAAGAATGACGGGCTGGAAAAGTCCCAGCTCTATAAAAAGGTCAGCGGTGCCAATGGCCTGGCGTTCGCGATGGATCTGTTTACCAAAAACTTCATGCGCGATGTGTTTCAACCGA
This sequence comes from Pseudomonas sp. St290, assembly GCF_018325805.1. NCBI lineage: Bacteria > Pseudomonadati > Pseudomonadota > Gammaproteobacteria > Pseudomonadales > Pseudomonadaceae > Pseudomonas > Pseudomonas sp. St290. Next base: position 2,087,987 of record NZ_AP014703.1, read on the forward strand.
TGGGGGATGAGGCGTGGGAGAAGAGTGAGTGGTGAAAAACACTTGAAAAATTTGACTGTTCGTATGACTACAAGGAGAAATGACCATGCATATTACAGGAGGGACCGGCATACCCGCTGCTGCTTGGGGCGACGTTGCTTCAGTTTCAAATATCTCGACAGGGTCTTTAGCGAAGCTTGACCCTGCAGCGTTGGACATTACAGGGTTTCAACCGAGCCAGTTGGGATCACCCAGGCAACTCAAAGCGGCTTTTGAACATATCAGTCGCGCAACGGAGTATCCCTCTCCGGAGTGCGATCTGGGAGAACATGATCTAGGCGCGAAAATTGAAATTGAACGCTTTATCGAATCAGGTGAAATGCCTGCTGAGCCTGAACGTAACGGAGTTTTTAACTTAATCGACGGAGGGAACGCCACGGGCGCCGAAAGCCGTGTAGATCGATTGAAAGCTATGCTCGAGGCTGGCATGGAACTGCTCGAAGCCACCAAGGGGCCAGGGCTCAACCTGCTGAATATCGCTGGACACACGGGGATGATCATTGCACTGGCCACCTGTTTGCGCCAGTACGTTGGCTATCTCGTCGAGAACGCTATGCGTGAAGGTGACGCCCCCGAGGCTTCTCGGGCGTGGGCGGCGGTTGCGCTGGCGATGATCGGGCCTGCGTTGACGCTGATGGGGGCCATCCGCAGGGAGTTTTCAGGGGAGGCGAGCTGGAAGTCGCGGGTGGCGTGTTTATGCATGGCGAGCGCGGTGATGGGAGCCGCGCTCGGAGCCGTTCTCACGGGAGCGGCGTCAAAGCTCTTCCCTGCAATGACCGGCTCAGTGGTCTACATCACGGCCAGGGCCGTGGCTCAATCCTTCTTCCCTTTGAAAGACAACGCAGGTCCCGCGAACTTAGCGGCAACCGGAGTTACAGCCGCGGCTTATGGCGCAGGCCAATTTGCGCTGGCGGAACTGGGCAAGGCCATGCCATTGAGTGGTCCTGCCAGGGCCGCCGAGGGGCTTGGTTACGATTTCGGGGCGGATGCTATTCAAGCCGGGTTGAATGCTCTCGGAATGGTAGCCGATGTGGCTACCTTGATTGCCTGCAAAAGTTGGCATGTGCTATCGCCCCAGCGAGGACTGGATTCGGTCTTTTCTGATCCGGAGTCTTTACAACAAATGGCCCTGGAGGTGCGCGTTGGTGTTCAGTGGCCCACCCGCACTCAATTGGCCGATGCATTTGTGAATGTTGCGGGGGCACGGCTCTCGTTTGGGCACGCTGTCAGCTTGTTCGTAGGTGCGGTAACGGCCTTGTTGGGTGACGAGATGGGTGAGGATACCCAAGGCCATGTTCTCAATGGTTGTTTCGCCGTGATGGTTGCGCTTCTTTACTTTCCACTCATCTTTGCCAACCTAAAGCAAACCAACAACACTTATGCTCTGCAGGAAACGACCACGTCTTGATCCAACCCCAAGAGTGGGCAACCATCGGTTGCTCGCTCCCATCCCTCCACCCCGGCTATAATCCGCGCCTCATTTCTCCGATCGAGTCAAACCCACCCATGTACACCCTGGCCCGTGAGCTGCTGTTCAAACTTTCCCCGGAAACCTCCCACGATCTGTCCCTGGACCTGATCGGCGCGGGCGGACGTTTGGGCCTCAACGGTTTACTGTGCAAGGCGCCGGCGAAGTTACCGGTGACGGTCATGGGCCTGGAGTTTCCCAACCCGGTCGGGTTGGCGGCGGGCCTGGACAAGAATGGCGCTGCCATCGACGGGTTCGCCCAGCTGGGTTTCGGTTTTGTGGAGATCGGTACCGTGACCCCGCGCCCACAGCCCGGCAACCCCAAGCCACGGCTTTTCCGCCTGCCGCAAGCCGAGGCGATCATCAACCGCATGGGCTTCAACAACCTGGGCGTCGACCATCTGCTGGCCCGGGTGGCCGCCGCCAAGTACAAAGGCGTGCTGGGCATCAACATCGGCAAGAATTTCGACACCCCGGTGGAGCGTGCCGTCGACGACTACCTGATCTGCCTGGACAAGGTCTACGCCCACGCCAGCTACGTGACCGTCAACGTCAGCTCCCCCAACACCCCGGGCCTGCGCAGCCTGCAATTCGGTGATTCCCTCAAGCAACTGCTGGCCGACCTGGCCCAGCGTCGCGCGGAGCTGGCGTTGACCCACGGCCGGCACGTGCCACTGGCGATCAAGATCGCCCCGGACATGACCGACGAAGAGACTATCCAAGTCGCCCAGGCCCTGATCGAGACCGGCATGGACGCGGTGATTGCCACCAACACGACCCTGGGTCGCGAAGGTGTCGAAGGGCTGGAGCACGGTGACGAGGCGGGTGGCTTGTCCGGTGCGCCGGTGCGTGACAAGAGCACTCACACCGTGAAAGTGCTGGCTGATGAGTTGGCAGGGCGTTTGCCGATCATTGCGGCGGGAGGCATCACCGAGGGCCGGCATGCCGCCGAGAAAATCACCGCCGGGGCGAGCCTGGTGCAGATTTATTCGGGTTTTATCTACAAAGGGCCGGCGCTGATTCGTGAATCAGTGGATGCGATTGCGGCGTTGCGTTGATTCAGGCGCGCTCGGCTCTATTGTGGCGAGCAGGTTTTTTTGTGGGAGCAAAGCTTGCTCGCGATACGGGCACCTCGGTTCCAGATAGACCGTGTCGTCTTCATCGCGGGCAAGCCTTGCTCCCACAGAAGGTGGGGTTCGCCCACAAGAGTGTTTGCAGTCCAGGTATTCACAGTGTTCAGAAAACCCAGGCATTAAAAAGGGCTCCTCGAAGGAGCCCCCTGGGCCGTAGCCCGCCGTCCGGATGGGACGTGCGTGGTTAAATCGATATGGGTGTCAAATTGTCGAGTTCTTGAGTATTAAGCCCTGTGTCAGCCGACGGCGTGAAGTTCGTTGAGTCTATGGATACCCGCAGTGCCGGTCATACCGTCCCAATTGTCGCCGCGTCCTTCTCGCCAGCCATTGATCCAGGCTTGACGTACCGACGGTAGAGTAAAGGGGCAAAGCTCACGGGATTTACCACCAACGCCATATTGGTAACCACGTAAAAATGCTCTTTCCAACGGATCACGCTTAAGTCTTCTCATAGGGTGTTTCCCTCACTTGTTGACTGTTGCTTCGCGTCGACCTCTATCGAGGCCGGGGCAGAATCATTCTGCCGTTGGTGGCTCGTTGCCGGCGTGACGAGCCAAGGTGTTGGCGCCGTTGCGACGTCAACCTGTGTTGAGTTCTAACCAAAGCGTCACATGGATGGAATGATCGTTTTGTCATAAGCACGTAACAATAAAGATGTTAGGGCGATAAGTAACTTGATGTTCGTTGACCGCTTTTGAGCAAGACCCCTGTATGATCGGCCCTGCGCCAAAGGGGCAGTCTTCCTTCGAATGAGAATGTCCCCCTGTTGCACTCAGGTACTATTCGACGAAAGGGTCGAGTTTTCACAATTTGTTGCACAGAATTTTTTATCTGCCTTCGCATCCAAGCTCTTCTAACCTGAGCGGCGAGGGCGGGACGGCACACTCTCGTGCCACGCGGGTGCTCTTGAGAAAAGCACCTGATTGAACCCGACCCGGCAATGCGTTGCCCGGTCCACTTAGCCAAAGGCTCTGGAAATCCCATGTCCGATCGTTTCGAACTCTTCCTCACTTGCCCCAAGGGCCTCGAAGGCCTGCTCATCGAGGAAGCCGTCGGGCTTGGCCTTGAAGAGGCGCGCGAGCACACCTCCGCCGTGCGTGGCATGGCCGACATGGAAACGGCTTATCGCCTGTGCCTCTGGTCGCGCCTGGCCAACCGCGTGTTGCTGGTACTCAAGCGCTTCCCGATGAAGGACGCCGAAGACCTGTACCACGGCGTGCTGGACGTCGACTGGCAAGACCACATGCTCGCTGATGGCACCTTGGCGGTGGAGTTCAGCGGCCACGGCTCGGGCATCGACAACACCCACTTCGGCGCCTTGAAAGTCAAGGATGCCATCGTCGACAAGCTGCGCACCCCGACAGGCGAGCGACCGTCCATCGACAAGCTCAACCCGGACCTGCGCATCCACCTGCGCCTGGACCGTGGCGAAGCGATCCTCTCCCTGGATCTTTCTGGCCACAGCCTGCACCAGCGCGGCTATCGTTTGCAGCAGGGCGCTGCGCCGCTGAAGGAAAACCTCGCCGCCGCGATCCTGATCCGCGCCGGTTGGCCGCGTATTGCCGCTGAAGGCGGGGCGCTGGCCGACCCGATGTGCGGTGTCGGCACGTTCCTGGTGGAGGCCGGGATGATCGCCGCCGACATGGCGCCGAACCTGCGCCGCCAGCAATGGGGCTTCACCGCCTGGCTCGGCCACGTGCCGGCGCTGTGGAAGAAGCTCCACGAAGAGGCGACCGCCCGCGCCGCCGCCGGGCTGGCCAAGCCGCCGTTGTGGATTCGTGGCTACGAGGCCGACCCGCGGCTGATCCAGCCGGGCCGCAACAACGTCGAGCGGGCAGGCTTGAGCGAGTGGATCAAGATCTATCAAGGCGAAGTCGCCACCTTTGAACCCCGTCCGGACCAGAACCAGAAGGGCCTGGTGATCTGCAACCCTCCGTACGGTGAGCGTCTGGGCGATGAAGCCAGCCTGCTTTACCTCTACCAGAACCTGGGCGAGCGCCTGCGCCAGGCCTGCCTGAATTGGGAGGCGGCGGTGTTTACTGGTGCGCCGGACCTGGGCAAGCGCATGGGTATTCGCAGCCACAAGCAGTATTCGTTCTGGAACGGGGCCTTGCCGTGCAAGTTACTGCTGATCAAGGTGTTGCCGGATCAGTTCGTCACCGGCGAGCGCCGTAGCCCGGAACAGCGTCAGGCCGAGCGTGAGCAGGCCGCCTACGATCAAACCCCGGAAGTGCCGCAAGAGCGCCAGTACAACAAGAACGGCAACCCGATCAAACCGGCCCCGTCGCCAGCCCCTGTGGTCGAGCAGGCGCGGTTGAGCGAAGGCGGGCAGATGTTCGCCAATCGCCTGCAAAAAAACCTCAAGTCGCTGAGTAAGTGGGCCAAGCGTGAAGGCGTTGAGTGCTACCGGGTCTACGATGCCGACATGCCGGAATACTCCATGGCCATTGACCTGTACCACGACTGGGTGCACGTTCAGGAGTACGTTGCGCCAAAGTCCATCGACCCGGAAAAAGCCTCGGCCCGTTTGTTCGACGCCCTGGCGGCCATTCCCCAGGCACTGAACATCGACAAGAGCCGCGTGGTGATCAAGCGCCGCGAGCGTCAGAGCGGCACCAAGCAGTACGAGCGCCAGAGCGCCCAGGGCAAGTTCACCGAGGTCAACGAAGGCGGGGTGAAGCTGCTGGTCAACCTCACCGATTACCTGGACACCGGGCTGTTCCTCGATCACCGGCCGATGCGCCTGCGGATCCAGAAGGAAGCGGCTGGCAAGCGTTTCCTCAACCTGTTCTGTTACACCGCGACTGCCAGCGTCCACGCGGCCAAGGGCGGGGCGCGCAGCACCACCAGTGTCGATTTGTCGAAAACCTACCTGGATTGGGCGCGGCGCAACCTGTCGCTCAATGGTTTTTCCGACAAGAACCGTCTGGAACAGGGCGATGTGATGGCCTGGCTTGAAGCCAGCCGTGATGAGTACGACCTGATTTTCATCGATCCGCCGACCTTCTCCAATTCCAAGCGCATGGAGGGAGTGTTCGACGTGCAGCGCGATCATGTCCAGTTGCTGGACCTGGCCATGGCGCGCCTGGCACCGGGCGGTGTGCTGTACTTCTCCAACAACTTCCGCAAGTTCCAGCTCGAAGATAACCTCGGCGAGCGTTATGCGGTGGAAGAGATCACAGCCAAGACCATTGATCCGGATTTTGCACGCAACGGTAAGATCCACCGTGCCTGGAAGATCATGTCTCGTTGACTCGTAGCTGATTGGATCCATGAAGCCTTGTATTTCAAGGCTTCTGGCCTCATTTGGGGACTGGTCAAAGTAATGGCTAATAGCTATAACTTAGGCTGTGTCCAGGGCTGTGCCTATGCCTGGCTCCTTTCTGAGTTGTATTTATGGCATTGCATCAGGTGCGCCCCAGGATACTGGGCTTTATCAGCGAAGATGTGTCGGCCTGGCTGGTGGCTTCGCTGGTCCTGCTGGCCGGTACGGTCCTGACCGGCTTGCTGACCTGGGCGATGATGAACCTGTTCAATCAGCAATTGCGCCAGCGCTTCGAACTGCAAGCAGAGGAGCGTTTCAGCCGCATCGAGGAACATTTCCAGGACGAGGAGCTACTCCTCGACAGCCTGGGACGCTTCTTTGCCAACTCCGAAGATGTCTCCGACAGCGAATTCCATGGTTACGCCGACGCACTGTTGCGCCGTACCCGGGCCTTCGCCTGGGCACCCAGGGTGCTACGCGACGAACGGCAAGCGTTCGAACAGCAGGCGCGGGCCGAAGGGGACAGCCAGTTTGCGATCCGTGAGGCGGACGGCAGCGGCGGCCTGCGGCCGGCCGCCGAGCGGGATGAATACGCCCCTGTGCTCTATATCCACAGTCGGACTCCCTACGGGGCACCACTGGGCCTGGATCTGCTTTCCGAACCCTTGCGCCGTGCCACCCTCGAACGTGCCCGTCAGCGTGGCGGGCTGGTGGTCTCGCAACCCGTGGACCTGATGGGCGCCGACCCGGTGTTTGCCCGCGGGGTACTGCTGGTTGCGCCGGTTATTCGGAAATCGGCCAGCGAACCGTTCGGGTACGTGGTGGCGGCCATCAGCATGCGGCAACTGGTGGGTGATGGACTGCCCGCGCCCGGTCACGACAATCTGTCGATGCGTATCATGGACCTGTCTGTCGAAAACGCGGAAGAGGCGCTGTTCGAGTCCCACAACCCAACGGGTCGTAGTGATTTGTCGGCGACCCGCCTGTTGCGCCTGGCTGATCGCGACTTCCGGGTGGAGTTGCGGCCCAGCCGGGTGTTCCTGTCGAGCAATCATTCGTCGGTCACCAGCATGGTGATACTCGGTGGCTTGCTCAGCCTGCTGCTCAGTGCCTTGCTCTATGTACTGGTCAGCCAGCGGCAGCGAGCCTTGGAGCTGGTGGAGCAACGCACCCGTGAACTGCGCGCCCGAGAGCAGGAACTGCGCGGTACCCACGGCCAATTGCGCGGTGTGCTGGATGCCGCGACCCAGGTCGCGATCATCGCCACTGACCTGCGCGGCGTCATTACCACCTTTAACGCCGGTGCCGAGCAGATGCTCGGCTACCAAAGCTGCGAGGTCCTGCAAAGCATGACCCTGGAAGGCCTGCATGTACCGCGCGAACTCCAGGCCCGCGCCGCGCAACTCGGCGCGCGCTTTGGCAAACCGATTCCCACGTGTCATGCGATGCTGCTCGAGGGCGGCGAGCAGGGCGGACAACAGGCGCGGGAGTGGACCCTGGTGCGCCGCGATGGCAGCCACCTGACCGTGAACATGCTCGCCACTCCGATGCTCGATGACCAGGGGCTGTGGGTCGGGCACCTGGCAATCTGTATTGACATCACCGAACGCAAGCGTGTCCACGAAGCATTGGCCGCCCGAGACCTGTTGTTGAAAAAGCTCAGCGCCCATGTGCCCGGAGGCATCTACCAGTTCAAAATGGATTTCAACGGCCGTTTCAGTGTGATCTATGCCAGCGACGGCATTCGCGACATCTATGAATTGGAGCCCGATGTGCTGGTGCAGAACGCCGAGGCGATCTTCTCGCGCATCCACCCACTGGACAGCACGCGTGTTCGCGCTTCGATCCGTTCTTCGGCTCACACCTTGAGCCCGTGGCGGGAAGAGTATCGGGTGCAGTTGCCCTTGCGCGGCCTGCGCTGGGTGCGCGGCGAGGCCACGCCCGAGGAACTGCCCGGCGGCGGGGTGTTGTGGCACGGCTATATCTCGGATATTTCCGATCTCAAGCGGGTGGAGGAAGAGCTGCGAGCCTTGTCCGTGACCGACGCCTTGACCGGCATCCGCAACCGCCGCTACTTCCAGGAACGCCTGACCTCGGAGATGGCCCGAGTCGAACGCGGTTCCGGGGGGCTGGCGGTGATCATGCTCGACATCGATCACTTCAAGCGCATCAACGACCAGCATGGCCACGCGGTGGGCGACCGGGTGCTGCAGGTGGTCTGCCAGCGCGTCGCCCAACGGTTGCGTCGCACCGATGTATTCTGCCGGCTGGGTGGCGAAGAGTTCGTAGTGCTGTGCCCGGACACCGACAGCGACAGTGCCTATTCCCTGGCGCTGGGGCTGTGGGAAGGCTTGCGGGCAGCGCCCATCGAGGATGTGGGTTTTGTCACCGCCAGCTTCGGTATCGCCACCTGGCGCGCCGGGGAGGGCGCCGATGCGTTGCTGCTAAGGGCTGACTCTGGCGTTTATGCAGCCAAGCAGGCCGGGCGGGATCGGGTCGAAGTGCAGTTGGGCTAGCCCCTATCGATCTTCTGTGGGCACAAATCCGTGTACGACGCAGATTCACTGTGGGAGCGAGCCTGCTCGCGATAGCGGTGTGTCATCAACATCGATGTTTGCTGACCGACCGAATCGCGAGCAGGCTCGCTCCCACACTGGGTTTGTGCCGGGTCAGAGCACCGAAGCCGTCTGCGGCAGTTTCGGCTGGCGGTACAGGTCCAGCAGCACTTGGTCCAGTACCGATGACGCACCCCATGGTTTTGGATCATTGAGGATCGCCACCACCGCCCAGGTGTTGCCATTGATGTCACGGCTGAAGCCGGCGATGGCACGGACGGTATTCAGGGTGCCGGTCTTGATGTGGGCTTCACCGGCCATGGCGGTGGTCTTGAGGCGTTTGCGCATGGTGCCGTCGGTGCCGGCGATTGGCATCGAGCTGATGTACTCCGCCGCATACGGGCTGTTCCAGGCGGCTTGCAGCATCGCCGCCATTTCCCGGGCGCTGACTCGTTCGGCGCGGGACAGGCCGGAGCCGTTCTCCATCACCAGGTGCGGCGCAGTGATGCCTTTCTTGGCCAGCCACTGGCGCACCACCCGCTGCGCCGCCTTGGCGTCATCACCGTCGGCTTCGTTACGGAACTGCGCGCCCAGGCTCAGGAACAGCTGCTGGGCCATGGTGTTGTTACTGTATTTGTTGATGTCGCGGATGATCTCCGCCAGGTCCGGGGAGAACGCCCGGGCCAGCACCTTGGCGTTGCTTGGGGTCGCGGCCAGGCGGTCCTGGCCCTGGATGCTGCCGCCCAGTTCCTTCCAGATCGCCCGCACCGCACCGGCGGTGTAGGTGGCGTGGTCCAGCAGCGACAGATAAGTCTGCGAGCTGCAACCGTCGCCGAGCTGGCCGCCGACGGTAACCGTCACGCTGCCGTCCGGCTGGGTCACCGGGTTGTAGCGCACGCCGCCAGCGCATTGCTTGGAATTGACGGCCTTGACCTGGTTTTCGATGCGAATGCTGGCAATCGGTGGCTCTACCGACACCAGCACCCGGCCGCCGTCATTGCGGGCGACGAAGCGCAGGGCCTTGAGGTTGACCAACAGCGAGTCGGGCTTGACCAGGAACGGTTTGTTTTCGTCGTTGCCGTCGTCGTTGAACTCGGGCAGTTGCGGCTGGATGAAGAAGCCGCGATCGAGCACCAGGTCGCCGGTGACTTGCTGCACGCCGTTGGCCCGCAGGTCGCGCATCAGCAGCCAGAGTTTTTCCATGTTCAGCTTGGGGTCGCCGCCGCCCTTGAGGTACAGGTTGCCGTTGAGAATCCCGCCGCTGAGGGTGCCGTCGGTATAGAACTCGGTTTTCCACTGGTGATTGGGACCGAGCATTTCCAGGGCCGCGTAGGTGGTCACCAGTTTCATGGTGGACGCCGGGTTCACCGAAACGTCGGCGTTGTACAGGGTCGGGGTACCGGGGCCGTTGAGCGGGATCATTACCAGGGACAGGGCGTCATCCTGCAGCTTGCTGGCCTTGAGGGCCTTTTGCACGTTGGGCGACAGGGCGGTATTGATCGTGGCGGCGTGGGTGGTGACAGGGAGGGCCAGGGGAAGAAGAAGGCTGGCCAGAAGCAGTGGACGCAAAGATTTGATCATTTGAAATAAAACCCTACGGGCGAGGGGGAAAAGACGAGGACATGAAAATGAACGTCCTCAACGGTCATGAAAGTGTCGGCATTATGCCCCAAGCCGCAACGGCATGGGCCGTGCCTGAGCCCTTCGAATGCTATTTTTTACCGACGGTAGGCCGATACGCCCGATCAGTCGGGCAATCGACGCACCAAACTGGTAAAGTGCCGGCCGTTATTACTTATGAGGATTGTTCCAATGGCGACTAACCGTTCCCAGCGTCTGCGCAAAAAACTGTGCGTGGATGAATTTCAAGAGCTGGGTTTCGAACTGAACCTGGATTTCAAAGAAGATCTGGCCGATGAGGCTATTGACGCTTTCCTCGACGCTTTCCTGAAAGAAGCCATGGAAGCCAACGGCCTGGGCTATGTCGGCGGTGACGACTACGGTCTGGTTTGCCTGCAGAAGCGCGGCTCGGTCACCCAGGAGCAACGTGCTGCCGTTGAAGCCTGGCTCAAGGCGCGTCCTGAGCTGACCAGTGTGGAAGTCAGCCCGCTGATGGACGTCTGGTACCCGGAAAAGCCGATCAATCCGGTCGCTTGATGTAAAAAAACCGGCAGCCCTTCCGGGCGCCGGTTTTTTTGTGCCTGTCTGTTGGGTAGATGTTGTCCTTCAGGCCGCCATCGCGAGCAGGCTCGCTCCCACAGAGGGATCTGTGTCGTTCACAACAACCCTGTGGGAGCGAGCCTGCTCGCGATGCTTTTAAGCGTTGCGCCAGTTCAGGATCAGCAAGGTCAACACCCCCGCCACAATCCCCCAGAACGCCGAGCCGATGGAAAACAGCGTCATCCCCGACGCCGTGACCATGAAGGTGATCAGCGCCGCTTCCCGTTCCTTCACTTCGCTCATGGCGATGCTCAAGCCGTTGATGATCGACCCGAACAGCGCCAAGGCCGCGATGGACAGCACCAATTCCTTGGGCAGCGCCGCGAACAACGCTGCCAGCGTTGCGCCGAACACTCCGGCGATCCCGTAGAAAACCCCGCACCAGAGCGCCGCCGTGTAGCGCTTGTTGCGATCTTCGTGGGCATGCGGCCCGGTGCAGATGGCCGCGCTGATGGCCGCCAGATTGATGCCATGGGAACCGAACGGCGCCAGCAGCAACGAAGCGATGCCAGTGCTGGTGATCAGCGGCGATGCCGGTACGTTGTAGCCGTCGGCCCGCAGCACGGCGATGCCGGGCATGTTCTGCGAGGTCATCGCCACCACGAACAGCGGAATGCCGATGCTGATGGTGGCCGCCAGGGAAAAGTGTGGTGTGGTCCAGACGGGCGTCGCGACTTCCAGGACAAAGCCGCTGAAGTCCAGCAACCCCATCAGGCCCGACAACGCCGTACCGATCAACAGTGCCGCCAGTACCGCGTAGCGCGGCGACAGGCGCTTGACGAACAGGTAGGTGAAAAACATCCCCAGTACCAGGCCGGTGCGATGTTGGGTGGCGATGAAGATTTCGCTGCCGATCTTGAACAGGATCCCCGCCAGCAACGCCGCCGCCAGTGAGGCCGGAATCCGCTTGACCAGGCGCTCGAAACTGCCGGTCAGGCCGCAGACCGTCACCAATACCGCACAGGTGATGTAGGCGCCGATGGCCTCGCCGTAACTCACGCCGCCCAGGCTGGTGATGAGCAGCGCCGCGCCGGGTGTCGACCAGGCGATGGTGATCGGTGTGCGATAACGCAACGACAGGCCGATGGAGCACACCGCCATGCCGATGGAAATCGCCCAGATCCACGAGGAAATCTGCCCGCTGCTCAACCCCGCTGCCTGCCCGGCCTGGAACATCAGTACCAGGGAACTGGTGTAGCCGGTCATCATCGCGATGAACCCGGCGACGATGGCCGAGGGCGAGGTGTCGGCCAGCGGGCGAAGTGGCGTGGTCGTGACTTCGGTCATGGTGCAGAGTGGTCCTTATTGTAGATTTGCCTGGCCTGGTGGAGCCACGGATTGCGGGTTTAAGCCTAAACTCAACGAAGTCACCGATTGCAATACAGCCATGCCCGCAAACAGCCATACAGTCGTGTTGCCATCAGAGGTTGTGTACAATCGAGCTGTTTTTTACGCGATACTTGCCAGCGACCCGCTGTGCCGTATTACAGTCACGGTCAATTCGCCGCAGTTCTCCCGACTCGAGTGCCCATGAACGAACAGTTGCAGCCCCTCAAGAAACAACCGCGAGCAGGTAAAGCCGGCCGCAGCGGAACCCAGGACGATATTGTCTATGCGCATATCTTCGAGGCCATCCTCGAACAACGCCTGGCGCCCGGTACAAAGTTGAGCGAAGAGGCACTGGGGGAGATTTTCGGGGTCAGCCGCACGATCATTCGCCGGGCGCTGTCACGCCTGGCCCACGAAGGCGTGGTGCTGCTGCGGCCCAATCGCGGTGCCGTGGTGGCGAGCCCGAGTGTCGAAGAGGCGCGCCAGGTGTTCATGGCCCGTCGCCTGGTGGAAAGGGCGATCACTGAACTGGCGGTGCAGCACGCCACGGCCGAACAATTGGCTGAGTTACGACAGATGGTCAGCGACGAACGCGACAGCTTCTCCCGTGGCGACCGCGGCGCGGGCATCCGCCTGTCGGGCGAGTTCCACCTCAAGCTCGCCGAAGCGGCGAAGAACGCGCCGTTGATCAGCTTCCAACGCAGCCTGGTGTCGCAGACTTCGTTGATCATTGCCCAATACGAAAGCGGCAACCGTTCCCACTGTTCCTACGACGAACACACCCAGCTGATCGACGCCATCGAGGCCCGCGACGCCACGCTGGCCGTGGACCTGATGATGCATCACATGGATCACATCGACAGCAAGCTCAACCTCGACGAGGAAAGCGCGTCGGATGACTTGCATGCGGTGTTCTCGCATTTGTTGCAGAGCAAGAAGCCGGGGCGGTCGACGGCCAAACTCTGATGGATTGAGCCAGTTATACCGAGTCGCCTTCTATCGCGAGCAGGCTCGCTCCCACAGTGGATTTGTGTCGTTCACATTCCCCTGTGGGAGCGAGCCTGCTCGCGATTGGCGATCTGACAGGCAACAAGAATCTAGCGCTGATGCACCAACCGGCCAGCCGCATAAGTTTGCGCCACCGTCCGGTCATCCCCCAGCGTCATCAACACAAACAACTTCTCGGCAATGTCCCGGGCCTGCTTGAGGCGATAGCCCAGCAGCGGCGTGGCGTTGTAATCCAGCACAAGAAAGTCCGCATCGGTACCCGGCTGCAAAGTCCCGATCTTGTCCTCCAGGCGCAGGGCCCGGGCGCCGCCGAGGGTGGCCAGGTACAGCGACTTGAACGGGCTCAGCCGCGCGCCCTGCAACTGCATCACCTTGTAGGCTTCGTTCAAAGTTTGCAGCAGCGAAAAACTGGTGCCGCCGCCCACGTCCGTGCCCAACCCTACGTTCACCTTGTGCTTCTCGGCCATAGGCAGATTGAACAGGCCGCTGCCGAGGAAAAAGTTCGAGGTCGGGCAGAAGGCGATGGCCGAACCGGTCTCGGCCAGGCGCGCACATTCGTCGTCGCACAAATGCACGCCATGGGCGAACACCGAGCGCTCGCCGAGCAGTTGGTAATGATCATAGACGTCCAGGTAACCCTTGCGCTCCGGAAAGAGTTCCTTGACCCACTGCACTTCCTGCAGGTTTTCACTGATGTGAGTCTGCATGTACAGGTCTGGATATTCCCCCAGCAACTGACCGGCCAGGGCCAATTGTTCCGGCGTGCTGGTAGGCGCGAAGCGCGGGGTCACGGCATAGTGCAGCCGGCCCTTGCCGTGCCAGCGCTCGATCAGCGCCTTGCTTTCGGTGTAGCTCGATTCGGCGGTGTCGACCAGATAGTCCGGGGCGTTGCGGTCCATCATTACTTTGCCGGCGATCATGCGCAGGTCGAGCTTCTGGGCCACTTCGAAAAACGAGTTCACCGATTGCGGGTGCACGCTGCCGAACACCAGTGCGGTGGTGGTGCCGTTGCGCAGCAGTTCCTTGACGAAAATATCGGCCACCGCATCGGCGTGGGCCTGGTCGGCGAACTGGCTTTCGCAGGGGAAAGTGTAGGTATTGAGCCAGTCGAGCAATTGCTCGCCGTAGGCACCGACCATGCCGGTCTGTGGCAGGTGAATGTGGGTGTCGATGAAGCCGGGGGTGATCAGCGCATCCGGGTAATGCTTGATTTCGATGTCCGCCGCCAGGGTCGGCAGCAGGTCGTGGGCGTGGCCGATGGCGCTGATCTGGCCGTTTTCCACCACCAGCAAACCGTCTTCGAAATATTCATAGGACGCCTCGATGCCGACTTCGGCGGGGTCGGCGAGGCTGTGGAGCAGGGCGGCGCGGTAGGCTTTGCGTGTCAGGGGCATGGGGATACTCAACGATTGTTCAACGGTTCGCCTGGCTACGGCGCGAGGCCGGTAGCAGCTTGGCAATCGGTTCGGCGCGGGCGGTGTGCTGGCCGAAATCGGCGTTATAGGTGGCGATGATTTCGCCGGCGATAGAGATGGCGATTTCCACAGGCAATTTGCCTTTGACTTCGCCGATGCCCATCGGGCAGCGCATGCGCTGCAAGGTGGTGCTGTCGAAACCCCGATCACGCAGGCGATGTTCAAACTTGACCCGCTTGGTCTTCGAGCCGATCAGGCCGAAGTAGGCAAAATCGTTGCGCTTGAGAATCGCGGCGCTCAGCTCCAGGTCGAGCTGGTGGTTGTGGGTCATGACGATGCAGTAACTGCCAGCGGGCAATTCGTCGACTTCATCCAGCGGGTCTTCAGTCACGATCTTGCGCACGCCGTGGGGCAGGTGGTCGGGAAACTCGGCTTCCCGTGAGTCGATCCAGCGCACCTTGCAGGGCAGGCTCGCCAGCAACGGCACCAAGGCACGACCGACATGGCCGGCGCCGAACACGGCGATCTGCGCCTGGACCTGACCCATGGGTTCGAACAACAACACGGTCACACCGCCGCAGCACTGGCCCAGGCTGGCGCCGAGGCTGAAGCGTTCCAGATGGGTGCTTTGCTGGCCGCTGGCGAGCATGTCCCGGGCAATCTCCATGGCCTTGTATTCCAGGTGCCCGCCACCGATGGTGTCGAACGCCTGGCTGGCGCTGATGACCATCTTCGAACCGGCGTTGCGCGGGGTGGAGCCAAGCTCTTCGATGATCGTCACCAGCACGCAGGGTTCGCCGCGATCTTGCAGGTCGGCGAGGGCGCTGATCCAGTTGTACATAGTTCACCTCAACATTTCTGTTGTCTGTTCGGGCCTCATCGCGAGCAGGCTCGCTCCCACATTGGCTGGTGTTCACAATTCTCTGTGGGAGCGAGCCTGCTCGCGATGAGGCTGCGCCACGGTCCTAGAGCGAAGCCAACTCGGTTTCAGCTTCCCCAACCTTCGCCACCCTCAACCCGCGCATCTGCTCGCACCCCCACAACACCCGCTCCGGTGTCGCCGGGGCGTCGATTTTCGGTTGGTGCTGGTAATCCCCCAGGCTCGCCACGGCGTCCTTGATCGCGCACCACGCGGCGATGCCAAGCATGAACGGCGGTTCGCCCACGGCCTTGGAGTGGAACACCGTGTCTTCGGGGTTCTTGCGGTTTTCCACCAGCTTGACCCGCAGATCCAGTGGCATGTCGGCCACGGCGGGAATCTTGTAGCTGGCCGGACCGTTGGTCATCAGCTTGCCCTTGTCGTTCCACACCAGCTCTTCCATGGTCAGCCAGCCCATGCCCTGGATGAAGCCGCCCTCGACCTGGCCGATGTCGATGGCCGGGTTCAGCGAGGCGCCGACGTCGTGGAGGATGTCGGTGCGCAGCATCTTGTACTCGCCGGTGAGGGTGTCGACGATCACTTCGGCACAGGCCGCGCCAAAGGCGTAGTAATAGAACGGCCGGCCACGGGCCTGGCTGCGGTCGTAGTAGATTTTCGGGGTCTTGTAGAAACCGGTGCTCGACAACGAGACCTGGGCGAAATACGCCTGCTGCACCAGCGCCTCGAACGTCAGGATGTGATCGCGCACCCGCACATGGCCGTTGTGGAATTCCACGTCTTCTTCGCTGACCTTGTATTGCCGCGCGGCGAACTCCACCAGGCGCCGCTTGATGGTTTCGGCGGCATTCTGCGCGGCCTTGCCGTTCAGGTCGGCGCCACTGGATGCGGCGGTGGGCGAGGTGTTTGGCACCTTGTCGGTGTTGGTCGCGGTGATCTGCACTCGGTCCATTTCCACCTGGAATACCTCGGCCACCACTTGCGCGACCTTGGTGTTCAGGCCCTGGCCCATTTCCGTGCCGCCATGGTTCAGGTGGATGCTGCCGTCGGTGTAGACGTGGATCAAGGCACCTGCCTGGTTGAGGAAACTGGCGGTGAACGAAATACCGAATTTTACCGGGGTCAGCGCCAAGCCTTTTTTCAGCACAGGGCTGTTGGCGTTGTAGCGACGGATCGCTTCGCGGCGTTCGGCGTACTGGCTGCTTTGCTCAAGTTCGGCGGTCATTTCCTCGAGCATGTTGTGCTCGACGGTCTGGTAGTAGTGAGTGACGTTGCGCTCGGTCTTGCCGTAGTAGTTGGCCTTGCGCACCGCCAGCGGATCGAGACCCAGGTGCCGGGCGATGGCGTCCATCACCTCTTCGATGGCAACCATGCCTTGCGGCCCGCCGAAACCCCGGTAGGCGGTGTTCGACGCGGTATTGGTCTTGCAACGGTGGCCGTTGATGGTCGCGTCGCCCAGGTAATAGGCGTTGTCGGCATGGAACATCGCCCGGTCGACAATCGACGCCGACAGGTCCGGCGAGCAACCGCAGTTGCCGGCCAGTTCCAGGGCGATGCCGTGCAGGCGCCCGGTGCTGTCGAAGCCCACGTCGTATTCGATGTAGAACGGGTGGCGCTTGCCGGTCATCAGCATGTCTTCCACACGCGGCAGGCGCATCTTGGTCGGCTGGCCGGTGAGGTGGGCGATGACCGCGCACAGGCATGCCGGGCTGGCGGCCTGGGTTTCCTTGCCGCCAAAGCCGCCGCCCATGCGGCGCATGTCCACCACGACTTTGTTCATCGACACGCCCAGTACCTCGGCCACCAGCTTCTGCACCTCGGTGGGATTCTGTGTCGAGCAGTAGACGAGCATGCCGCCGTCTTCGGTGGGCATCACCGAGGAAATCTGGGTTTCCAGGTAAAAGTGTTCCTGGCCGCCGATGTGCAGCGAGCCTTGGATACGGTGCTCGGCGCTTGCCAGGGCCGTGGCCGAATCACCCCGTTGGTGGGTGTGGCTGTCGAGCACGAAGTGTCGTTTGCGCAAGGCTTCGACTACGTCGAGCACGGGTTCCAGGTCTTCGTATTCGACGATGGCCGCCATCGCGGCCTTGCGCGCGGTTTCCAGATCCTTGGCGGCGACGGCCAGCACCGGTTGGCCGACGAACTGCACGTCATCGATGGCCAGCAGCGGATCGCCGGGCAGCAACGGGCCGATGTCCTTCAGGCCCGGAATGTCTGCGTGGGTGATGGCGATGCGCACGCCTTCGAAGGCGTAGCAGGGCGCAGTGTCGATGCGCAGGATCCGGGCGTGAGCGCGGTCCGACAGCCGGGCATAGACGTGCAACTGGTTGGGGAATTCCAGGCGGTCATCGATGTACTGCGCCTCGCCGGACACATGCTTGGCGGCGCTGTCATGCTTGACGCTGCGGCCCACGCCGGTGCTCAGGTCGCGGGCGAACAGCTCGGCCAGTTCGGCTTGGGTCTTTTCTACGGCGTGATGGTTAGACATAAGCGGTCACCCGAGTCTCGATGTGCGGCGTTTGCAGTTCGATGAAGTACTTGCGCAACAGATTGCGGGCGCTGAGCAGGCGGTATTCCTTGCTGGCGCGGAAATCCGACAGTGGTGTGAAATCCTCGGCCAGGGCCGCGCAGGCGCGCTCGACCGTGCTGTCGTTCCACTGGGCGCCGATCAAGGCGGCTTCACAATGCGTGGCGCGCTTGGGTGTCGCGGCCATCCCGCCGAAGGCCACGCGGGCGTCGCGGACCACGCCGTTGTCGATGCGCAGGTTGAACGCCGCGCACACGGCGGAAATGTCATCATCCAGGCGCTTGGATACCTTGTAGGCGCGGAACGCCTGTTCGGCACTGGCCCGGGGCACGATGATCTTTTCGATGAATTCGCTTTCCTGGCGGGCGGTGACCCGGTAATCGATGAAATAGTCTTCCAGGGCCAGGGTGCGACGGGTCTGGCCTTTGCACAACACGATCTGCGCGCCGAGGGCGATCAGCAGGGGCGGCGAGTCGCCAATCGGCGAGGCGTTGCCGATGTTGCCGCCCAGGGTGCCCTGGTTGCGGATTTGCAGCGAGGCGAAGCGCTGCAGCAGTTCGCCGAAGTCCGGGTATTCGGCTTTCAAGGCCTCGTAGCAATCGGAAAGCGGAGTGGCGGCGCCGATCTCCAGGCGATCGTCGAAACGCTCGATGCGCTTGAGTTCAGCGACGTTGCCTACGTAGATCATCACCGGCAGGGTCCGGTGGAACTGCGTGACTTCCAGGGCCAGGTCGGTACCACCGGCCAACAGCCGTGCCTGGGGGTAAGCGTCGTAGAGATCGGCCAGGTCGGCCACGGTCAGCGGCACCAGGCAGCGCTTGTCGCCGCTATTGAGCTCGCCGGTCTCGGTCGGGGCGATGGCTTTGAGACGGGCGATGGTCTCGGTTTCACGGGCGTCGAACTGGTCCGCTGGCTTGCCGCAGCAGGCCTGCTCGGCGGCGGCCAGGATCGGCCGGTAGCCGGTGCAACGACAGAGGTTGCCGGCCAGGGCTTCGTGAGCCTTGTGGGCATCGGGTTGTTCGCTGTTTTTTTGCAGGGCGAACAGCGACATGACGAAGCCCGGTGTGCAGAAGCCGCATTGCGAGCCGTGGCAATCGACCATCGCCTGCTGGACGCTGTGCAATTGGCCCTGGTGCTTGAGGTCTTCGACGCTG
Source organism: Pseudomonas sp. St290 (assembly GCF_018325805.1). Taxonomy (NCBI): domain Bacteria; kingdom Pseudomonadati; phylum Pseudomonadota; class Gammaproteobacteria; order Pseudomonadales; family Pseudomonadaceae; genus Pseudomonas; species Pseudomonas sp. St290. The sequence goes on from NZ_AP014703.1 coordinate 2,106,977, forward strand.
ATCAGTTGCTTGCCGTGCAAGGACGAGACGAAAGTCAGGCACGAATTGAGGCTGCGATAGCGAATGCGCGCCTGGCCTTTTTCGTCCGTGTGCAATTCGCCCACCACCACAGTGCACGCGCCACAGTCGCCGCTGGCGCAGCCTTCCTTGGTGCCTGGTTTACCAACGTGTTCGCGCAAATAGTTGAGCACGGTCAGGTTCGGGTCCAGGGCGTGCTCGCTACGGAGTTCCTGGTTGAGTAAAAACTGGATCACGGAAGGCCTCGCAGACTCATTATTGTTGTACCGACTGGGCCTGAATTTATCAGGTCTGACTTTTCGGTCAACGATTTTCTGACTTAAAGGTCAGGAAAGTTCATTTGGTCGATGAACAGCGCTCTATGGATACTGTAGAACCCTGTGGGAGCCGAGCTTGCTCGCGATGACGGCGGTACATTCAGTATGGATGCAAGCTGACAGGCCGCTATCGTCGGAACGCCGCCCGGAGCAAGCTCGCTCCCACAGGTTCTTCCACAGGTTCTGTTTCAGGATGAGGCTCAAACTTTTTGCTTGAATCGTGCCAAAAACCCGGTGCAGGCCCTGCGCCATGACGTGTCGAGTGCGCTACACTGCGCCGCTTGTGCAGATCGAAGAGTTTGAAGGACAACCATGACGTTCAAGGCCCCGGACAGCCTCGCCGAGCAAATCGCCCATCACCTCGCCGAACGCATCATTCGCGGCGAAATGAAACCGGGAGAGCGCATCCAGGAGCAGAAGGTCACGCTGGCGCTCAACGTCAGCCGCGGCTCGGTCCGCGAGGCCTTGCTGATCCTGGAGCGACGCCATTTGATCGCGATCCTGCCGCGCCGTGGCGCCCACGTCACCGAGCTCACCGAACACAAGGTGCGCAGCCTCTGCGCGTTGATGAGCGAGCTGTACATCCTGCTGGGCAACGCCGTGGCCCATGGTTGGAAAGAACAAGCCGACATGGCGCCGTTCGTGGCGATCCAGCAGCGTCTCAACGAGGCCTACGCGCGTCAGGACATCCGCACCTTCGTCGATGAAAGCTTCAGCGTGATGCGCGCCGCCTATCCCTTTGCCAACAACCCGTACCTGCAGGAAACCGTCGAGAACCTGCAGCCGGCCATGAGCCGTGCCTATTTCCTGGCTCTGGAGCAGCGCAAGGCGGAAATGAGCGAGTTCCTCGACCTGTTCCAGCGCCTGCTTGCCGCCGTGCTGGCCCGTGATTTGCCGCAGATCCGCATCGTGCTCACGGCCTACGCCCAGCGCAGCTGCGATCTGGTGGTTTCTGCCCTGACGGCGGCCTGACGTGCGGCTCAAGTGCATCAAGCTGGCGGGGTTCAAATCCTTCGTCGACCCGACCACGGTGAACTTCCCCAGTAACATGGCGGCGGTGGTCGGGCCCAATGGGTGCGGCAAGTCGAACATCATCGACGCCGTGCGTTGGGTGATGGGCGAGAGCTCGGCCAAGAACCTGCGCGGCGAGTCGATGACCGACGTCATCTTCAACGGCTCCACCAGCCGCAAGCCGGTGAGCCAGGCCAGCATCGAGCTGGTGTTCGACAACTCCGACAGCACCCTGGTGGGCGAGTACGCGGCCTATGCGGAAATCTCCATTCGTCGCAAAGTGACCCGCGACAGCCAGAACAGTTATTTCCTCAACGGTGCCAAGTGCCGACGTCGCGACATCACCGATATTTTCCTCGGCACCGGCCTGGGCCCGCGCAGCTACTCGATCATCGAACAGGGCATGATCTCCAAGCTGATCGAGGCCAAGCCCGAGGACCTGCGCAACTTCATCGAAGAAGCCGCCGGCATCTCCAAATACAAGGAGCGCCGCCGCGAGACTGAAAACCGTATTCGTCGCACCCACGAAAACCTCGCGCGCCTGACCGACCTGCGCGAAGAGCTCGAGCGCCAGTTGGAGCGTCTGCACCGTCAGGCCGAGGCGGCCAAGAAGTATCAGGAGTACAAGGGCGAGGAGCGCCAGCTCAAGGCGCAGCTCTCGGCCCTGCGTTGGCAGGCGTTGAATGAGCAGGTCGGCCAGCGTGAGGCGATCATCGGCAACCAGGAGGTCAGCTTCGAAGCGCTGGTGGCTGAGCAGCGTAACGCCGATGCCGCCATCGAGCGCCTGCGTGACGGGCACCATGACCTGTCCGAACGCTTCAATCTGGTGCAGGGGCGCTTCTATTCCGTGGGCGGCGACATCGCCCGGGTCGAGCAGAGCATCCAGCATGGCCAGCAACGGCTGCGGCAGTTGCAGGATGATTTGAAGGAAGCCGAGCGGGCGCGTCTGGAGACCGAATCGCACCTGGGCCACGACCGTACGCTGCTGCTGACCCTTGGCGAGGAACTGGACCGGCTCACACCGGAACAGGAAATCACCAGTGCCGCCGCTGAAGAGGCTGCCGCGGCCCTGGAAGAAGCTGAGCTGAGCATGCACGGCTGGCAAGAACAATGGGACAGCTTCAACCTGACCTCGGCCGAGCCGCGTCGTCAGGCTGAAGTCCAGCAGTCGCGTATCCAGCAGTTGGAAACCAGCATGGAGCGCCTGGCCGAACGTCAGCGTCGCCTGGCCGAAGAACGCGCCTTGCTCGCGGCGGACCCGGAAGACGCCGCGATTCTGGATCTGAGCGAGCAACTGGCGACCAGCGAAGCCACCCTCGAAGACTTGCAGGCCAGTGAGGATGCCCAGGTCGAACGGCTTGAGCAGCTTCGCCAGGCCTTGCAACTGGCCTTGCAGAACCAACAACAGGCCCAGGGCGAATTGCAGCGGCTCAACGGGCGCCTGGCCTCGCTGGAGGCCTTGCAACAAGCCGCGTTGGACCCGGGCACCGGCACCGCCGAATGGCTGCGCGACCAGCACCTGGCCGAACGTCCGCGACTGGCCGAAGGTTTGAAGGTCGATGCCGGTTGGGAACTGGCGGTGGAAACCGTGCTGGGCGCCGACTTGCAAGCGGTGCTGGTGGATGACTTTGGCGGCTTCGACCTGTCAGGTTTCACCCAGGGCGATCTGCGTCTGCTCAGCCCGGCTGGCGACGGGGTACGAATCCCCGGCAGTCTGCTGGACAAGGTCGAGGCCCAGGTCGATCTGTCACCGTGGTTGGGGCAGGTCAAGCCGGTGGACAGTCTTGAACAGGCCTTGGCCTTGCGCGGGCAACTGGCCGTTGGTGAAAGCCTGATCAGCCGCGACGGGTACTGGGTTGGCCGGCATTTCCTGCGGGTGCGCCGGGCCAGCGAAGCCGAGAGCGGCATGCTCGCCCGCGGCCAGGAAATCCAACACCTGAGTGCCGAGCGCGAAGAGCGCGAGGCCAGCGTCGAAGCCCTGGAAACCGAATTGCAGAACCTGCGGGCGCAACAGCGTCAACAGGAGAACGGCCGCGAACACTTGCGGCGGCTGTTGCAGGACGAAGCGCGCCAGCAAGGCGAGCTCAAGGCGCAGTTGTCGGCTGGCAAGGCCAAGGTCGAACAGCTGGCGCTGCGCCGCACCCGTCTCGAAGAAGAAATTGCCGAGTTGGGCGAGCAGCGGGCGCTGGAACACGAACAGATCGGCGAGGCGCGCCTGCAATTGCAGGAAGCCCTCGATGCCATGGCCCTGGACACCGAACAACGCGAACTGCTGCTGGCCCAGCGCGACAGCCTGCGCGAACGCCTTGACCGGGTACGTCAGGAAGCACGCCAGCACAAGGATCATGCCCATCAGTTGGCGGTGCGCCTGGGCTCGCTCAAGGCCCAGCACGATTCCACGCGCCAGGCTTTGGAGCGGCTGGAAATGCAGTCCGAGCGTCTTACTGAAAAGCGCGAGCAGTTGAGCCTCAATCTGGAAGAGGGCGAAGCGCCGCTGGAAGAGCTGCGTCTCAAGCTCGAAGAGTTGCTCGACAAACGCATGAGCGTCGACGAGGAGCTCAAGACGGCGCAGATCGCTCTGGAGGACGCCGACCGCGAACTGCGCGACGCCGAGAAGCGCCGCAGCCAGGCCGAGCAGCAATCGCAACTGATCCGCGGCCAGATGGAGCAGCAGCGCATGGAATGGCAGGCGCTGACGGTGCGGCGCAAAGCCTTGCAGGACCAATTGCTGGAAGACGGCTACGACCTTGATGGCGTACTCGCCACCCTGGTGGCCGGGGCGAACGAAAAGGAAGCCGAGGAGGAACTGGAGCGCATTGCCCAGCGCATCCAGCGCCTGGGGGCGATCAACCTGGCGGCCATCGACGAATACCAGCAACAGTCCGAGCGCAAGCGCTACCTGGATGCCCAGAACGACGATCTGGTGGAAGCGCTGGAGACCCTGGAAAACGTCATTCGCAAGATCGACAAGGAAACCCGCAACCGCTTCAAGGATACCTTTGATCAGATCAACGGCGGTTTGCAGGCACTTTTCCCAAAAGTTTTCGGTGGAGGCAGCGCCTACTTGGAACTGACGGGCGAAGATTTACTCGATACAGGGGTGACCATCATGGCGCGTCCTCCTGGCAAGAAGAACAGCACCATCCATTTGCTCTCCGGTGGCGAGAAGGCGCTGACCGCATTGGCCCTGGTATTTGCCATCTTCAAATTGAACCCGGCGCCGTTCTGCATGCTCGACGAAGTCGATGCACCGTTGGATGACGCTAACGTAGGCCGTTACGCACGGCTGGTGAAGGAGATGTCCGAAACGGTGCAATTCATCTACATCACCCACAACAAGATCGCCATGGAAATGGCCGATCAGCTGATGGGTGTGACGATGCATGAGCCAGGCTGTTCGCGGCTGGTGGCGGTGGATGTGGAGGAGGCCATGGCAATGGTGGATGCCTGAAGCGCGGGCTGTAGGGCATTTACCGGGAACGATGTAGGTATTTTTTACCCTTGTGCCTGTTGTTCAATTCACAGTTTGGGCACGAGCCTGTGCGACAGACGGTGTAAAGTTATCTTTGGTCGTGCTAGTTTAATGTCAATTTTTCGTGTGCGTGGGCAAAACGCCATTCAGAACATAGAGTTGGCGCCACGTTTTAAAGCGGTTTGCAAATAGCTAAACCCCTTATTTTTCAGCATTTTTATAGAGGCACGGGATTACATGGAAATCGGTCTGCGCGAGTGGCTGATCGTCATCGGCATCATTGTCATTGCCGGTATTCTTTTCGACGGCTGGCGTCGCATGCGCGGCGGCAAGGGGAAACTGAAGTTTCGCCTGGATCGCAGCCTGTCGAACCTGCCCGATGAGGATGACAACGCCGAGCTGCTGGGCCCGCCCCGGGTGCTGGACACCCACAAGGAGCCACAGCTGGACGAGCACGACCTGCCGTCGATGAGCGCGCCTGCACGTGAGCCGCGGGAGTCGGGTTCCAAGCGCGGCAAGCGCAACAGCGAGCCGTCCCAGGGGGATTTGAACCTGAATCTCGACCTGGATGGTGGCCCGAGCTTCAGCAGTCGCGACAACGATTTCCCGGACGAGAACAAGGCATCGAGCGCCGACAAAGACCAGGCCCAGGCTGAGGAAGTGCTGGTGATCAGCGTGATCTGCCGCGACCCGGCTGGCTTCAAGGGGCCGGCGTTGTTGCAGAACATCCTGGAAAGTGGCTTGCGTTTCGGCGAGATGGACATTTTCCACCGTCACGAGAGCATGGCCGGCAATGGCGAGGTGTTGTTCTCCATGGCCAACGCGGTCAAGCCAGGCGTGTTCGACCTGGACGACATCGACCATTTCAGTACCCCAGCCGTCAGCTTCTTCCTCGGCCTGCCAGGCCCACGTCATCCCAAGCAAGCCTTCGACGTGATGGTGGCCGCGGCGCGCAAGCTGTCCCAGGAGCTCAATGGCGAGTTGAAGGACGACCAGCGCAGCGTGCTGACCGCCCAGACCATCGAACACTACCGCCAGCGTATCGTCGAATTCGAGCGCCGGGCGCTGACCCAGAAGCGCTAAAGTCGGCGAATTTTTCTGGCTGAAGGGCTTTTGTGGCGAGGGGATTTATCCCCGCTGGGCTGCGCAGCGGCCCTAAATCCTGGCGCCTTGGCCTTATCAGCTAGTTGAGTCGTTAGCTTTGGGACTGCTTCGCAGCCCAGCGGGGATAAATCCCCTCGCCACAGGTTGTATGTTCGGCGGGCTCAGGTCCGACTGCCGATGATTTCAAGAGATTGAGCAGCCTCGGCTGCTCTTTTGCTTTATGAGAGAACACCCATGAATGCCGTTGAAACCCGCATCCAACAGCTGCGCACCGAGCTGGACCAGCACAACTATCGCTATCACGTCCTCGATGAGCCGAGCATCCCGGACGCCGAGTACGACCGCTTGTTCCACGAGCTCAAGGCTTTGGAGGAGCAGCATCCGGAGCTGGTGACAAGCGATTCCCCGACGCAGCGGGTCGGCAGCGTGGCGCTGTCGGCCTTCAGCCAGGTCCGTCACGAGATCCCGATGCTCAGCCTGGGCAACGCCTTCGACGAAACCACCATGCGCGAGTTCGACCGCAGGGTGACCGAAGGTCTCGACCTGCCCATGGGCGACTTGCTGGGCGGCGGCGCGGCGGTGGAATACAGCTGCGAGCCGAAGCTCGATGGCCTGGCGGTCAGCCTGCTGTACCAGGATGGCATGCTGGTGCGCGGTGCCACGCGCGGTGACGGCACTACCGGCGAAGACATCAGCGTCAACGTGCGCACCGTGCGCAACATCCCCCTCAAGTTACAGGGCAGCGGCTGGCCGCCTCTGCTGGAAGTGCGCGGCGAAGTGTATATGTCCAAGGCCGGCTTCGAGCGCCTCAACGCCACGCAACTGGAGGCGGGCGGCAAGACCTTCGCCAACCCGCGCAACGCGGCGGCCGGCAGCCTGCGCCAGCTGGATTCGAGGATCACCGCCAACCGCCCGCTGGAATTCTGCTGCTACGGCATCGGCCAGGTGACCGCGGACATTGCCGATACCCACATCGGCAATCTCAAGCAGCTCAAGGCCTGGGGCCTGCCCATCAGTCGCGAACTGAAACTCGCCCATGGCATCGACGAATGCCTGGATTACTACCGCGACATTGGCGAACGGCGCAACGCGTTGCCTTATGAAATCGATGGCGTGGTGTTCAAGGTCAACAGCATCGCCTCCCAGCGCGAACTGGGTTTTCGCGCCCGGGAGCCGCGCTGGGCCATCGCCCATAAATTCCCGGCTTCTGAAGAGCTCACCGAGCTGTTGGACGTCGAGTTCCAGGTCGGTCGCACTGGCGCCGTGACACCTGTGGCGCGGCTCAAGCCGGTCAAGGTGGCAGGCGTGACCGTGGCCAACGCCACCCTGCACAACATGGACGAAGTGGCGCGCCTGGGCCTGATGATCGGCGACACCGTGATCATCCGTCGTGCCGGGGACGTGATCCCGCAAGTGGTGCAAGTGGTCACCGAACGTCGCCCGGAAAACGCCCGTCCCGTTGAAATTCCCCAGCAATGTCCAGTCTGCGGCTCCCATGTCGAGCGCACGCAACTGATCAAGCGCAGCAAGGGTCGTGAAACCATCAGCGAAGGCGCGGTGTACCGTTGCGTCGGTCGCCTGGCCTGCGGCGCGCAGCTCAAGCAGGCGATCATTCACTTCGTGTCGCGCCGGGCCATGGACATCGAGGGGCTGGGTGAAAAGAGCGTGGAGCAGTTGGTGGACGAGGGGCTGGTGGGTTCGCCTGCCGATCTGTATGCCCTGACTTTCGAGCAGGTGGTCGACCTGGAAGGCTTCGCCGAACTGTCGAGCAAAAACCTGCTGGCGGCCATCGTCGACAGCAAGAAGCCAAGCCTGGCGCGGTTCATCTACGCCCTCGGCATCCCCGACGTGGGCGAGGAGACCGCCAAGGTCCTGGCCCGCTCCCTCGGTTCGCTGGAGCGCGTGCAGGCGGCCTTGCCTCAGGTGCTCACCTACTTGCCCGACGTCGGCCTGGAAGTGGCCCACGAGATCCACAGCTTCTTCGAAGACCCGCACAATCGCGAGGTGATCAAGGATCTGCTACGCCATGGTCTCGATATCCAGGATCAGGGCGAGTTGGGCGCCGAATTCTCCGCCAGCACCACCCTGGGCGGCTTTCTAGACAAACTGCACATTCCCTCGGTCGGGCCGGGCGGGGCACAGAAACTGGCGGACAAGTTCGGTTCACTCGAAGCCGTGATGAACGCCGACTGGCTGGACATGCGCCAGGCCCTGCCGGAAAAACAGGCCAACGCCGTACGCGAGTTCTTCGCTGTCGCCGCCAATCGCCAGCAGGCCCAAGCTGCGGAACAACAGCTGCGGGACTTCGGCATGCATTGGCAGAGCGAGAAGAAAGTCGTCGAAGGCTTGCCCGAGGCGGGGCATACCTGGGTGTTGACCGGGTCGTTGGAGCTGATGAGCCGCGATGTTGCCAAGGACAAGCTGGAAAGCCTGGGGGCCAAGGTCGCCGGTTCCGTGTCGGCGAAAACCCATTGCGTGGTAGCCGGGCCGGGGGCGGGGTCGAAGCTGACCAAGGCCAATGAGCTGGGGCTCAAGGTGCTCGACGAAGAGGCGTTTGTCGCTTTCTTGAGTAAGCATGGCATCACGGTTTAACCGTGAGCGCTCCTTCGGGCAATACTCTGGTTTTTTGTGGCGAGGGAGCTTGCTCCCGCTCGGCAGCACCGGTCAGGCAATGCATGGGAACGATCGTGGGCAGAGGATGATCTAGTCTTGCAGGCTCCAGGGAGAGATCGCCATGTACCGCTTCTTCGAACAACTGACCTCACGCATTGCCGCGCCTTTCATGGGTGATCGTTCGCGCAATAGCAAAATCTGGTCGTGTCGCTGCGGCCAGTCGCTGTTTTTTCGCAACAGCCAATGCCTGGCTTGCCTGGCGGCGCTGGGCTATCAGCCTGAACAAAGTCGCCTGTCGTCCTTGCAACCGGGCGAGCACCCCGACACCTGGACGCTGGACGCCGACCCGCAAGCCGGGCTGTTCCGCCGCTGCGCCAACCTCGACACCCCGGCGGCGTGCAACTGGCTGTTGCCAGCCAATGGACATGATGCCTTGTGCATTGCCTGCAGCCTGAATCGCACCATCCCCGATTTGTCGATCCCGGAAAACCCCGAGCGCTGGCGCAAGGTCGAAACCGCCAAGCGCCGGTTGGTGGCGCAACTGATCACCCTTGGCTTGCCGGTGATCCCGAAAACCGTCGATGAACATATCGGCCTGGCTTTCGATTTCATTGGCGTCGATCCCGATGGCACGCCTCCGACCACAGGTCACGCCAGCGGACTGGTCACCCTCGATATCAAAGAAGCCGACGATGCCCATCGCGAGTACGTGCGCCAGCAGATGCGCGAACCGTATCGCACCTTGCTCGGACATTTCCGGCATGAGGTGGGGCACTACTACTGGGATCGGCTGATCGCCAACACTCACTGGCTCGAGGCGTTTCGTGAGCTGTTCGGCGATGAGCGCGCCAGTTATTCCGCAGCCTTGGAGCGGCATTATCAGCAGGGAGCGCCGCTGGACTGGCAAACCCATTACGTCAGCGCCTACGCCACCATGCATCCCTGGGAAGACTGGGCGGAAACCTGGGCTCACTATCTGCACATGATGGATGCGGTGGACACGGCGCTGGGTTTTGGCATGAGTGCTCGGGAAATGGATATCGACTACCAGCCTTTTCCGCCCGAGACCTTGTACGACCCCGAGCACGCTGGGGGGACGGCCTTCCTGTCATTCGTCAACGCCTGGATCGAGCTGGCTGGCATGCTCAACGAACTGTCCCGCAGCATGGGCCAGCCGGATTTCTATCCGTTCGTCGTACCCGCCGCCGTCATCACCAAGCTGCATTTCATCCATCTGGTTATTCAGGAGGAGGGTGGTCGGGCGGATGAGGTGCTTATGTAACTTTGTTTTCGCACTAAGTTTGCCTGCCTCGTTGGGAGGCTAGGCAGCGTTAAAGTAATGCTATTTGTTTTGATGGTGGTTTTATATTCAAGTTTTCCTTTACCCTAAGGCCGCCATGGATGATGGCTATATTTATTATGGATAATACGATGAAACATGATGAAGCAGATAAAGCGACAACCATTCCCAATGCGCCTCGGAGACTTTCCCAGGCCGGACAGAGCCAATACACCATTATATTAGCCTGGCAAATTTCGGATAATGTCCGGCCCGATCAGATTGCGGGGCACACGTTTAAAGTAACAGCGGTGGCAACTGGACAGCCGCAGTTCGTTCCCGCAACCCAAGTGAAACCGGACGGACGCGGCTGGTACCGGCATGAGATAGGCGTCAGTGGGGGATCCCGGCCTGTTTATTTCAATGTTCAAGTTCGGGCTCAAGCTTCCAATGGTGAGTATGGGCCGTTCTGTCCAGTGGTGGTTTGTAATACGTCGTCATGACCGGCCATTTAATATCGACAATGATGCAATGTTTGTAGTTGTTCGTAAGTATTGGTTAAAAGATTCAATCGATTAAAGCTTTACCGCAGTTTTTCTGTGGGAGCGAGCCTGCTCGCGATGACGGAGTTCATTCAACATCAATGCAAGCTGATCCACCGCTATCGCGAGCAGGCTCGCTCCCACAAGGGAACTGGGCAGAGCGCTGGATCTGTGAACACTCATGTGGGAGCGAGCTTGCTCACGATGGCGGCAGGTTAGCTTGCCTTCCTGTCGGATGTGCCGACGCCATAGCAAGCACCCCACAGCAAGTGCTTGAACATCTTCAGTTTTTTTATCTGGTACGAACGGTTGTAACTTCTCGTCAGATAGGTACAATGGCGCGGCTCGCCGTCAGGCGGGCATCGTTATGGTGACCCCATCGGTCCCCCCGCAACGATTACCCGTGAACCTGGTCAGATCCGGAAGGAAGCAGCCACAGCGGGAACATTGTGTGCCGGGGTGTGGCTGGTGGGGTTGCCTCCATAACGCCCAAGCCTTCGTTCGCAAGGTTTGCCAAATTCAGAATTTCCTTTCATTTTGCTGATCGATATCGATCGGTGCTTTCTGCTGTCCGGTTTTTGGCCGGGCAGGGCAATCGAGCGTCGATAAGGAGGGCGGCCCTGTGCACCGGCAGGACGGGCCCCTACAGTCAGTACTGAGCTTTCACATACTCATTAATCGGCTCTTGTAAAAGATCCTGTGGATGATCCCCGCCGAAAGTCGCCCACTTGCTTTTACCGGACAGGATCGCAGACCCCAGCGGCTGTGCTCCAGTCGAGCCATAAATGGCGAGCTTCACTTCAATCTTGTCGGGGAGGCCCGACCATTCTGTGGCGCGTTCTTCCCAATGGAGGATTTCCGGGATGACGTAGTAGCCCGAAGGGTTGTTCTGCCTCAGGCAGTTCAATTCATGGCACGTGCCCGTTACCGTCACACGGTTGGTGTAATAAGAGAATGCCGTCTTGATGGCGGCAGCTGTCATATCTCCGGAGGCAGTATAGGGTGTCGTTTCGTAGCGGCCGTCAACTGGTGTGGCGATGGTGACTGGCATTTGCCGATCAAGTTTTCCAGGGTTGGGGAATACTTCTTGTTGCGCGTATTTGGCGGTGCAGCCGGTGGCGAGTATCGAAACAAGAATGATCGAAAGTTTATGCACGGTGTCCCCTGGGATTTTATTGTGTAGACGAGTCGTAGGCGTCATAGGGACGCAGGAATCAGCGCGTTGATAGTCCGGGTTCGTGGTGGACGATGTCAACGTGACATTATGTCTTGCGTCGCCCTCGGAATTGGGCAAGCGAGCAAAGAGAAGCCTGGCCTGTCTCGCATTGACAGGCCAGGCTTCTCTTTCATGGCGTCAAGGCTTGGACAAGGCCTGGTCGACCGCTGCGATCAGCTTTCCCAGATCCTTCGGGGTGGCTCTGTGTATGACACCGAATAGATACGCCCGCTGTTCGTCCTCATCGCCCATGTCGGCAAAAAAGGCTTTCAGTTGTACATCCAGCACATTGGCAAGCAGGAACAAGGCTTCGACGCTGGGGGTGTAGGTGCCGGTTTCGAAGCGGCTGATGGTTTTGGGGTCAAAACCGGTTTTTTCGCCAAGTTCAGCCTGAGTAAGCCCCGCTACTTTGCGGTAGCGTCTGATGGCTGGACCCAAACTTGAAATTTGCATCGCTTAATTCCCATTTAGAATCAAGAACTTAACGATAGATTTTCGCATTAGGCAACCGCGTGATCCATCACCTTGCTTTGCAAAGTGTGATGTGTTTCGTAGAATCGGCCTTTGGCACGGGCATTTGGTGACCTGCTTCAGAAGCCTGGGTGTGCGCGCAGACCGGTCCTTGCGTTTCTTGCCGCGATACAAGGCAAGGGCTGAAGCCTTACCTTGGCACCACCAGGACCCGCGCTCCGGCTTTTCTCAAAGTGTTTGAGCCTAGTTGATTTTCGCCTGTCTTGAAGGCGGTGCAACCGCGCGCGACAAATGAGCCTGACTCATGGATGACTGCTTCGATGGATAAGAAGTACCGCAGAGCCGTTGACGCCGCCGCGATTTTTTCCGAAACCGATCTGAGCGGGCGCATCACCTACGTCAACGATCAATTTTGCAGCCTTTTTGGTTACCGGCGCGATGAGTTGTTGGGAGCGAACCATCGCCTGCTCAATTCCGGCCAACACCCTGACGAGTTCTTCAGCGCCATGTGGCGCACCATTGCCCTGGGCCAGGTCTGGAAAGGGGAGATCTGCAACCGGGCCAAGGACGGTACGCTGCACTGGGTCGACACCACGTTGGTGCCGGTGATCGACGACGAGACCGGGCAAATTGAACGCTACCTGGCGATTCGCTTCGACGTCAGCGAAAAGCGGCGCCTGCTGCATTCGCTGCAATGGCGGGTAGGGCACGATGTGCTGACCGGGCTGCCCAACCGCACTTATCTGTCCGAACTGCTGGACCAGGCCCTGGAGTTTTCACGCGCGGAGAACCTGCCCCTGGCGGTGTGCATGCTCGACCTCGATGGCTTCAAGGCCGTCAATGACGGCTATGGTCATGCCAGCGGCGATCGGCTGCTGGTGGAAGTTGCCAGGCGCCTGCGCAGCATTGTGCGTGGCGAGGACGTGGTAGCACGGCTGGGTGGGGACGAGTTCGTGCTGGTGCTGCGCCATGTGCGTGGGATGGATGAATTACATGCTGCCTTGAACCGGGTGTTGATCGCCGTTTCCATGCCTTATGGCATCGACGGCAAGGACATCAAGGTTTTCGCCAGCATTGGTGTCACGCTGTTCCCATGGGACAACGAAGACGCCGAGACCTTGTTGCGCCACGCTGACCAGGCGATGTACGTGGCCAAGCAAAGCGGTCGCAATCGTTTCCACTTGTTCGATGTGTCCCGGGACAAGGAAGTGCGAGCCACTTACCAGACTGTCGAGCGGGTCCGCCAGGCATTGGCCGGTAATGAGCTGCGGCTGCATTTCCAGCCCAAGGTCAATATGCGTCATGGCACCGTGGTCGGCCTCGAGGCGCTGCTGCGCTGGAAGCACCCGCAACGTGGCCTGGTGCCGCCTCGGGAGTTCCTGCCCCTGGTGGAAGAGACTGACCTGATCGTCGAGATCGGCGAGTGGGTCATGGAGCAGGTACTCATCCAATTGCAGCAATGGCAGCAGGCGGGGCAGGGCTGGCCGGTGAGCATCAATATCTCGGCGCGGCATTTCCAGCGGGCGGATTTTGTCGAGCGGTTGCGTCAGGTGCTGGAGCGGCATCCGGCGGTACCGCCACGGCTGTTGGATCTGCAGATTGTCGAATCCGTCGCGGTGGAGAACCTTGCACACGTCAGCGCTTGCCTCCAGGCCTGCCAGGCGTTGGGCGTGGGTTTTTCACTGGGTGGTTTCGGCACCGGCTACTGCTCGCTCAACGACCTCAAGCACCTGCGCACGCAGACCATCAAGATCGACAAGACCTTTGTCCGCGACATTCTCGACGACCAGGACGACCTGGCGCTGACCGAAGCGGTGATCGGCCTGGCCCGGGCGTTTGGCCGTGAGGTGGTCGCCGAGGGCCTGGACAGCCTGGAGCATGGCCAGTTGCTGCTGCGCCTGGGCTGTGAGGTGGCCCAAGGTTACTTCATCGCCCGGCCCATGCCGCCCGAACAGATCCCCGACTGGGTCCTGGGGTTCATCCCGCCGGCGCAATGGCGGCAGCGACCCGGCGATCAGGGAGAGGGTGTGTTGCTGCTGGCCGGCGATACGTCACTGCGACCGGTATAAAGCTGGATGATTGCGTCGATCTCCCCGGATGTCTTCATGGTCAGCAATGTCCTCAGGATGCGTTGCGCCGGGATGCTCGGATCGTTGCGCACGTAACAGCTCAACTGCTGTTCCTGGAGTACCGCCACTTCGTGGAGTTGTCGATCGGCGGTATGGCGTTGATTGAACCAGTCCAGTGCCCATTGGTTACTGATCCCGTAGCGATAACGTCCGGCCAGCAGTTTCGCCAGCACTTGTTCCTGGCTGCGGGCGTCGTCGCGGTGCAGTTGGCCGCTGTCGAACAAGGGTTGCAAGGTCGGGTAGGTATAGCCGAGCACCGTGCCGATGGCTTGTTCCGGCAACGTTGCGGGTGTGACCGCCGCAGGGGTGCTTGCCGTGGCGACGAGCAGGTCACGCTGGAAAAACAACGGGATGCTCCACAAATAATCGCCACTGTCCTTCACCCAGTCGGGGCTGACATAACAGCGCAGGTCGATTTCGCCGTGTTTCATGGCGCCGTCCAGCCGGGCGCGGGACAGGACGTGGAATTGCGCCGGCAGCCCTACCTGGGTCGCCAGGCTTGTCATGATGTCGGGAATGATGCCCTGAGTCGGCCGACCTCGTTCGATCTGCACCATGGGCATCGCCCAGCCGTCGGTAACGGCGAAGCGCAAGGGGCCTTCCTCGGCAAAGCAACTGGTACCCAACAACAGCAAAGCCCCCATGGCTGAGCGCATAAACTCTCCTGACTGTACAAAACCGCGTCGACAACCGAGTCCTTGACCAATCTTAGTCAGATTAGACGAGCACACCGGATGCAATTTCGCCCCTGCTCCGCTAGCATTAGCCGCTTATGTTCCTTCGTTGCGACGGTTTTCGATGAGTTATCAGGTTCTTGCACGTAAATGGCGTCCGCGCTCGTTCCGCGAAATGGTCGGCCAGACCCATGTGCTCAAGGCTCTGATCAATGCCTTGGACAGCCAGCGGCTGCACCATGCCTACCTGTTCACGGGTACCCGCGGCGTGGGCAAGACCACCATCGCGCGGATCATCGCCAAGTGCCTGAACTGTGAAACCGGCATCACCTCGACGCCTTGCGGCGAGTGCTCGGTCTGCCGGGAAATCGACGAGGGCCGTTTCGTCGACCTGATCGAGATCGACGCCGCCAGCCGCACCAAGGTCGAAGACACCCGCGAGCTGCTCGATAACGTGCAGTACGCGCCGAGCCGTGGGCGCTTCAAGGTCTACCTGATCGACGAAGTGCACATGCTCTCCAGCCATTCTTTCAATGCGCTGCTCAAGACCCTCGAGGAGCCGCCGCCCTACGTCAAGTTCATCCTGGCGACCACTGACCCGCAGAAACTTCCTGCAACGATTTTGTCGCGATGCCTGCAGTTCTCCCTCAAGAACATGACGCCGGAACGGGTCGTCGAGCACCTGACGCACGTACTGGGCGTCGAGAACGTGCCCTTCGAGGACGATGCACTGTGGCTGCTGGGCCGCGCCGCCGATGGTTCGATGCGCGATGCCATGAGCCTGACCGACCAGGCCATCGCTTTCGGTGAAGGCAAGGTCATGGCCGCCGATGTCCGGGCCATGCTCGGCACTCTCGATCACGGTCAGGTCTATGACGTGTTGCAGGCGCTGATCGAAGGCGACGCCAAGGCGCTGCTCGAGGCCGTGCGTCACCTGGCCGAGCAGGGGCCGGACTGGAATGGCGTGCTCTCGGAAATCCTCAACGTGCTGCACCGTGTCGCCATCGCCCAGGCCTTGCCGGATGGCGTCGACAACGGCCATGGCGACCGTGATCGCGTACTGGCCCTGGCCCAGGCACTGCCGGCCGAAGACGTGCAGTTCTATTACCAGATGGGCCTGATTGGCCGTCGCGACCTGCCCCTGGCGCCGGATCCGCGCGGCGGCTTCGAAATGGTCCTGTTGCGAATGCTGGCATTCCGGCCAGCCGACACGGCGGACGCCCCGAGGCAGCCGCTAAAGCCAGTGGGGATCAGCCAGGCCACAGCTGATTCCGCCAAGCCAGTGGCTGCCGCGCCCGTCGTTGCGCCGGCAGTGGCTTCGGCTCCGGACGCGCCTGTGGCACAACCGACCCCGACACCCGTTGTCACGGCCCCTGAGCCAGAACCCGAACCGGTCGTCGAGGCGGCGCCCGAACCTGTCGTCGAAGCCGTGGTCGACCTGCCCTGGAACGATCCGGTCGAGCCGGAGGTTGTCCAGCAACCCGCCGTGGAGCCGGTCCTGGAGACCATCGCCGAGCAGCCTGAGTTGCCGCCGATGCCATTGCCAACGCCCGACAGCGTGGTACCCGATGCGCCGGAGTGGGTCGTCGCGCCAGTGCCCGAGCCAACAGTGGCCGACGTCGACGTCGCCACGCCGGGCATCGACCTGGACGATGAGCCGCCGCTGGACGAGGATTACATCGAGCCGGACATGGATTCGGCCTACAGCTACCTGGACGACCTGGCCAGCGAGCACGCCGCCGAGCCGGCCCCGGAGCCCGAGCCGGAACCGGCGGCGATGCCGGCCACCGGGCTGGCCCTGCAATGGCTGGAACTGTTCCCTCGACTGCCGATCAGCGGCATGACCGGTAGCATCGCCGCCAACTGCACGCTGATTTCCGTGGAAGGCGACCACTGGCTGTTGCACCTGGACCCGGCCCACAGCGCCTTGTTCAACGCGACCCAGCAGCGTCGCCTCAACGATGCACTGAACCAGTACCACCAGCGCACCCTGACGTTGACCATCGAGCTGATCAAGCCCGAGCAGGAGACCCCGGCCCAGGCCGCGTCCCGTCGCCGTGCCGACCGTCAGCGCGAAGCCGAAGAGTCGATCCACAGTGATCCATTCATCCAGCAGATGATGCAACAGTTCGGCGCCGTGGTCCGTCACGATACTATCGAACCTGTCGAGGCCCCGGTCACCCAGGGCTCATAACTGAAGGCGTCGGGTCCAACGGGCCGGGCGCGTTGTTTATCCAAGTACTTTCGAGGTGATTCCCATGATGAAAGGTGGCATGGCCGGCCTGATGAAGCAGGCGCAGCAGATGCAGGAAAAAATGGCCAAGATGCAGGAAGAACTGGCCAACGCCGAAGTCACCGGCAAGTCCGGCGGCGATATGGTGACCGTGGTCATGACCGGTCGCCACGACATCAAGCGCGTGAGCATCGACCCAAGCGTGGTCGAAGGCCTGAGCGAAGACGACAAGGAAATGCTCGAAGCGCTGTTCGCCGCCGCCGTCAATGACGCGGTGCGCAAGATCGAAGCCAACAGCCAGGACAAGATGTCCGGCATGACCGCCGGCATGCAGCTGCCGCCGGGCATGAAGCTGCCGTTCTGATTCGCCATCCCGGTCGGGATGGGCTACACACAATGCCAGGCATCGCGCCTGGCATTTTTGTTTCTGCTCCAAAGCCTCGGTGGCTGTTAAACCGCTATCGCGAGCAGGCTCGCTCCCACAGTGTCTGAAGGTACTAACAAAATCCAGGTCTGCCACCGTCATCCTGCGGGAGCGAGCCTGCTCGCGATGCTGGCACCGCGGTCCAACGGCAAGAGCATCGAACACACCCCCTTCAAAAGGGTCTGCTCCTTATAAAGAGCCGATCAACGATCAAGGAGACCTTTCCATGTCACAAGCGTCGACCTCCAACCAACGCATCGTCCTCGCCTCCCGACCCAAAGGCGCACCCACCCCGGACAATTTTCGCTTCGAGCAGATCAACCTACCGGACCTGGTGGACGGGCAAATCCTGCTCAAGACGCTGTTCCTGTCCCTGGACCCCTACATGCGCGGACGAATGAGCGACGCGCCTTCCTACGCCGCGCCGGTGGAAATCGATGGGGTGATGACCGGAGGCGCCGTCAGCCGCGTGGAGCGCTCGCTGCACCCGAAATTCCAGGAGGGTGATCTGGTGGTGGGCGCCACGGGATGGCAGAGCCACAGCATCAGCGATGGGCGCAATGTGATGCCCATCCCCGCCGGGCTGCCTAGCCCGTCGATGGCCCTTGGGGTGCTGGGCATGCCGGGCATGACCGCTTACATGGGATTGATGGACATTGGCCAACCCAAGGCCGGGGAAACCCTGGTGGTCGCGGCCGCCTCCGGTGCGGTGGGCTCGGTGGTCGGCCAGGTGGCGAAAATCAAGGGCCTGCGTGTCATTGGCGTTGCGGGCGGCCGCGAAAAATGCAAGTACGTGGTCGACGAACTGGGCTTTGACGCCTGTGTCGATCATAAAAGCGCGAATTTTGCCGAGGAACTGGCGCAGGCCTGCGACAAGGGCATCGACATCTATTACGAAAACGTCGGGGGCAAAGTCTTCGATGCCGTCGTGCCGTTGCTCAATGCCAAGGCCCGGATCCCGCTCTGTGGCCTGATCGCGTCCTACAATGATCAACAGGCACCGAGCGGCCCGGACCGTTTGCCACAACTGCAGCGCACCTTGCTGACCAAGCGCGTGCGGATCCAGGGATTCATTGTGTTTGACGACTACGGTGATCGTCAGCCGGAGTTCATCAGTGCCATGGCGCCTTGGGTGCGCGATGGCAAGGTCAAGTTCCGCGAGGACGTGGTCGATGGCCTCGAGAATGCGCCACAGGCGTTTATCGGCCTGCTGGAAGGGCGCAACTTCGGCAAGTTGGTGGTTCGGGTCGCGCAGGATTGAGTATTTGACGCTAATCGGAGGCGCGGGTATAAACCGCGTCTCGTTGTTATGTCGGACATTTCCTCCATGAGCTTTAGCCCTTTGATTCGCCAACTGATCGATGCCCTGCGAACGTTACCGGGTGTGGGTCAGAAAACTGCCCAGCGCATGGCGTTGCAATTGCTCGAGCGTGATCGCAGCGGCGGTTCGCGCCTGGCCCAGGCTCTTAGCCAGGCCATGGAAGGTGTAGGGCATTGCCGTTTATGCCGAACCCTCACCGAAGACGATCTTTGCCCGCAATGCGCCGATCCGCGTCGGGACGACAGCCTGCTGTGCGTCGTGGAAGGCCCGATGGATGTGTATGCGGTGGAGCAGACCGGTTTTCGCGGTCGTTATTTCGTGCTCAAGGGCCATCTGTCACCGCTCGATGGCTTGGGGCCTGAAGCCATCGGCATTCCACAGTTGATCGCGCGGATCGAAGAGGCGGGTACGTTCACGGAGGTTATCCTCGCCACGAACCCGACGGTCGAAGGCGAAGCGACCGCCCATTACATCGCCCAACTGCTGAACAACAAAGGCCTGATCGCCTCGCGCATTGCCCACGGCGTGCCGTTGGGTGGGGAGCTTGAGTTGGTGGATGGCGGCACGTTGGCGCATTCGTTTGCGGGGCGCAAGCCGATCGCCTTATAACATCAACCCAACAATCCTTGTGGGAGCGAGCCTGCTCGCGATAGCGGTGTGTCAGTCAACATCAATACTGGTTGATTTATCGCTATCGCGAGCAGGCTCGCTCCCACAAGGGTTATGTGTTGTGGGTGAGGATTATTTTTCGCTGAGCGAGAACTGCGTCAGGCAGAACGTCGGGATCCCCATGTCCTCCAGGCGCTGGGAGCCGAGCAATTCTGGCAAGTCGATGATCGCCGCGGCCTCGTGGACCTTGGCGCCCATGCGGCGGATCAGGTTGGCGGCGGCGATCAGCGTGCCGCCAGTGGCGATCAGGTCATCGAACATCACCACCGAGTCCCCCTCGCACAAGCTATCGGCGTGCACTTCCAGGAAGGCTTCGCCGTACTCGGTCTGGTAACCCTCGGCCAGCACATCGGCCGGCAGCTTGCCTTGCTTGCGGAACAAGACCAGCGGCTTGTTCAGCTGATAGGCCAGGATCGAGCCGATCAGGAAGCCTCGGGCATCCATCGCGCCGATGTGAGTGAACTCGGCCTCGACATACCGGTGGGCGAAACTGTCCATGACCAGCCGCAGGGCGGTCGGGGATTGGAACAGTGGAGTAATGTCGCGAAAGATCACGCCGGGCTTGGGGAAATCGATCACGGGGCGGATCAGGGATTTGATGTCGAAGGAGTCAAAGACCATCGTGGAGGTGTCCTGGCAGGGCTGCAAACGCGGCAGTATAGCGCGGCGAGACAAATCCCTCAGCCGCGCGGGTCCATCAGCCTTCGATCGAACCGCCGGCCAGGGCGCACAGTTGGATCGGGTCGAGAATGTGAATTTCCTTGCCTTCGGCGGCAATCAGCTCGTTTTGTTGGAAACGGGTGAACACTCGGGACACGGTTTCCACCGCCAGGCCCAGGTAGTTGCCGATTTCGTTGCGCGACATGCTCAGGCGGAACTGGTTGGCTGAGAACCCGCGGGCGCGAAAGCGTGCCGAGAGGTTGACCAGGAACGTGGCGATACGCTCGTCGGCGGTTTTTTTCGAGAGCAGCAGCATCATTTGCTGATCGTCACGGATTTCCCGGCTCATGACTCGCATCAACTGGCGGCGCAGTTGTGGCAGTTGCAAGGCCAGCTCGTCCAGGCGATCGAAGGGGATTTCACACACCGAGGTGGTTTCCAGCGCCTGGGCCGAGACCGGATGGCTCTCGGTGTCCATGCCGGATAGGCCTACCAGCTCGCTGGGCAGGTGGAAGCCAGTGAGCTGCTCTTCGCCGCCATCGCTCAAGTTGAAGGTTTTCAAGGCGCCCGAGCGCACGGCATAAACGGAGTCGAAGGCGTCGCCCTGGCGAAACAGGAACTCACCTTTTTTCAAAGGTCGGCCCCGCTTCACGATGTCGTCCAGCGCATCCATGTCCTCCAGGTTCAGCGAAAGTGGCAGGCAGAGGGGCGCCAGGCTGCAATCCTTGCAATGGGCCTGGTTATGGGCGCGCAGTTTGACTGGCTCGGACATTTCTTAAATCCTTGTGGGAAATCACACATAAGGCGTAAGGGTACCCCAGCGTAGTCGCCCCGACCAGTGTGCTTTCGTCGTCAAATTGTCGCGCTCAGATGACTCGGGAGAAGCGCTGTCGGTTTTGTTGCTCCAGATAGGCATCGAACACCATGCACACGGATCGCACCAGCAGGCGACCCGCCGGCAGTACTTTGATATGTGTGCTGTCCAGTTCGATCAGGCCGTCCTTGGCCATGGCTTGCAACTGCGGCCACAACGACGCGAAATAGCCACGGAAATCGATGTTGAAGCCTTGTTCGATCTCGGCGAAAGCCAGGTGGAAATGGCAGATCAACTGCTGGATCACCGCGCGCCGCAGGCGGTCGTCGGCGTTGCATATCAGTCCGCGGCTGGTCGCCAGTTGCCCGTCGGCGAGGGTGTTCTGGTAATGGTTCAGGTCACTGCTGTTCTGGCAGTACAAATCGCCGATCTGGCTGATGGCTGAAACGCCCAGACCGATCAGGTCGCAATGACCATGGGTGGTGTAGCCCTGGAAGTTGCGCTGCAGCGTGGCCTCTTCCTGGGCGATTGCCAGTTCGTCGTCGGGCAGGGCGAAGTGGTCCATGCCTACGTAGCGGTAACCGGCGGCGGTCAGTTGTTCGATGGTGCCTTGCAGCATCGCCAGTTTCTGCTCCGGGTTCGGCAAGTCCTGGCTGTCGATGCGCCGCTGGGGCATGAAGCGTTCCGGTAGGTGGGCGTAGTTGAATACCGAGAGCCGGTCCGGTTGCAGATGGATGACTTCCTGGACGGTGCGAGCGAAGTTTTCCGGCGTCTGCTTGGGCAGTCCGTAGATCAGGTCGATATTGATCGAGCGGAACTGCAAGGTCCGGGCGGCTTCGACCACGGCACGGGTTTCTTCCAGGCTTTGCAGGCGATTGACGGCTCGTTGCACCGCCGGGTCAAGGTCTTGCACGCCGATACTGACCCGGTTGAAACCCAATTCACGCAGCAGGCCCATGGTCGACCAATCGGCTTCCCGGGGGTCGATTTCAATGCTGTAGTCGCCGGAATCGTCATCCAACAGGTTCAAATGCTTGCGCAACTTGGCCATCAGTTGGCGCAGTTCGTCGTGGCTGAGGAACGTCGGGGTGCCACCGCCAAAGTGCAACTGTTCCACGCGTTGGGTGGGGTCCAGGTGGCAGCCGATCAGCTGGATTTCCTGTTCCAGGCGTTGCAGATAGGCGTGGGCGCGGCCACGGTCCTTGGTGATGACTTTGTTGCAGGCGCAGTAGTAGCAAATGTTCGCGCAGAACGGTATGTGCACATACAGCGACAGCGGCCGCAGGGCCTTGCGGCTGTCACGCAGGGCGTGGAGCAGGTCGAAGGTGCCCACCTGGCCGCCGAACTGTGCGGCGGTGGGGTACGAGGTATAGCGTGGTCCCGCCAGGTCGTAACGGCGGATGAGATTTGAGTCCCAACGAATGGTGTCGAGCATGCGGGCATTTCCCGGATAGACTGGCATGGGGCGAGTCTAGGGGGCTGTGGGCAAGGCCGTTTTGATTTGCGTCAACGGGGCATCGGTGCTGGCCTCATCGCGAGCAAGCTCGCTCCCACAGGAGACTGTGGGAGCGAGCCCGCTCGCGATTGGCGGCGACTCGGTCAATGCCCCATGAGCCAATGCTGATGCGGCCCGGGCAGTGTCCAGATCCCGAAAATAATCACCAGCAAGCCACCGGCCATGCGCACGCTGCGTTTGCGCAGCAGGGCGGTGACGCGTTCGGCGGCCAGCCCGGTGGCGAGCAGCACCGGCCAGGTGCCGAGGCCGAAGGCGAGCATCAGCAATGCGCTGTCCAAGGCATTGCCCTGGCTGGCGGACCACAACAGGGTGCTGTAGACCAACCCACACGGCAACCAACCCCACAGCGCGCCAAGCAGCAAGGCCCGGGGCAGGCTCGACACCGGCAGCAAACGGTTGGCGACAGGCTGGATGTGCCGCCACAAGCCACGCCCGACGCTTTCGATACGGGTCAGGCCGCTCCACCAACCCGCCAGGTACAGGCCCATGGCAATCAACAGCAGGCCGGCCAGCACCCGCATGATCATCGCTGCCGGGCTGTTGGAGACGGCCCAACCGGCCAGGCCGATCAACAACCCGGCGGTGGCATAGCTCAGGATCCGCCCCAGGTTGTACGCCAGTAGCAACCGGAAGCGCCGGCTGCGCTGTTCCTTGGGAATTGCCAGGGTCAGGGCGCCCATCAGGCCGCCGCACATGCCCAGGCAATGGCCGCCGCCGAGCAGGCCGAGGATGAGCGCCGAAACCAACAGGGGCGCCAGGTCAAGCATGGGGTGGGGCCTTGTCGTCCGGCTTGCGGGGCTCGCCACTGGCTTCGTCCACCGCCGCCTTGTGGTTCGGGTCCTGATCGTCGAACAGAATGCTGTGGGCCGGGCCGTCGAGGTCGTCGTACTGCCCGCTGTCCACGGCCCAGAAGAAAATGTACACGGCGATGGCCACGATCAGCAGCGCGGCCGGAATCATCACGTAGAGAGCTGGCATGTCGGAACTCCATGCCCGCGCGGCTCAGGCCGGCAGCGGGCGGGTATCGGGCGTGGCGTCGATAACCTGCACCTTGGGCTGACGGGTCAGCCTCAGCGCATTCAACACCACGGTCAACGAACTGATGGACATGCCGACCGCGGCCCACACCGGCGTAATCCAGCCGAGGGCGGCGAACGGCAACATGAGGCCATTGTACAGCCCTGCCCACACCAGGTTCTCTATGATCACCCGGCGGGTGCGTCGGGCCAGGCTGAATGCATGGACCAGGGCGTCGAGGCGGTTGGACAGCAACACCGCGTCGGCGCTGGTCTTGGCCAGGTCGGTGGCCGAGCCCATGGCGACACTGATGTCCGCCGCCGCCAACACTGGCACGTCATTCACACCATCACCGAGCATCAGCACCTTGCGGCCCTGTTGGTGCAACTGTTGCAACACGGCCAGTTTGTCGTCCGGGCGCAGGCCGCCCCGGGCTTCATCGATACCCAGTTCGGCAGCGACGCTGGCAACCATCGGCGAACTGTCACCCGACAACAGCAGCGTGCGCCAGCCCTGCGCCTTGCAGGCCGCCAGCAGGGCAGGGGCATCGACGCGCAAGCGGTCATCGAGGACGAACCAGGCCAGCGGCCCGATCTCATCGCCCAGCAACAGCCATTGCCCGGGTTCGTCCGGCATCAGCGGTACGGAAGCGCCACTCAGTTCGCAGACAAAACCGGGCTGGCCGATGCGCAGGCGTTGTGCGGCCACCAGCCCTTCCAGCCCCAGCCCCGGGGTACTCTGCACTTGCTCGGCGGCCAAGGGGGCGCGGCCGAAGGCGCGGGCGATGGGGTGTTCCGAACGGTTTTCCAGGGCTGCGGCCAAGGCCAGGCATTGATCGCTGTCGAGGACCGCCAATGGCCGAATCGCGCGTAACGCCAGGCGGCCTTCGGTGAGGGTGCCGGTCTTGTCGAAAATCACCGTGTCGATCTGATTCAGGCCTTCCAGCACATGACCGCGCGTCAGCAGCAGGCCGAGTTTGTGCAAGGTGCCGGTGGCAGCGGTGAGGGCCGTCGGTGTGGCCAGGGACAGCGCGCAAGGGCAGGTGGCGACGAGCATCGCCAGTACGATCCAGAAGGCCCGCGAGGCATCCAGCTGCCACCACAACAGGCCGATGGCTGCCGCCGCGACCAGCGAGAACAACAGGAACCATTGGGCGGCACGATCGGCGATTTCCGCCAGCCGCGGCTTCTCGGCCTGGGCCCGCTCCAAAAGCCGCACGATGGCCGACAATCGGGTGTCTTGCCCGAGGGCCAGTACCTCGACCGTCAGGGCCCCTTCGACGTTCAGCGTGCCCGCAGTGACCGCATCGCCCACTTGGCGAGGTTGTGGCAGGTATTCGCCGGTCAGCAGCGATTCGTCGATGCTGGACTGCCCATCGAGGATCTTGCCGTCGGCCGGCAGGACCGCCCCCGGATGCACCAGTACCCGGTCACCGGTGCGCAATTCGCTGAGCAGGATGCGCTCGCTCTGGCCGTTCGCCTCCAGGCGCAGACACGAGGCCGGCAGCAGGTTGACCAATTGGGCGGTGGCGGCGGCGGTGCGCTCCCGGGCGCGGCGTTCCAGGTAGCGGCCGGCCAGCAGGAACAGGGCGAACATGCCGACGGCATCGAAGTACAACTCGCCGACGCCGGTAATCGATGTCCAGATCCCGGCAATGTAGGCGCTGCCGATGGCCAGGGACACCGAAACGTCCATGGTCAGATGCCGGGTGCGCAGGTCGCGCATGGCGCCTTTGAAGAATGGCGCGCAGCTGTAGAAGACGATAGGGGTGGTGAGGAACAGCGCGACCCAGCGCAGGATGGTGTGCATCTCCGGGCTCAGGTCGATGTTGAATTCCGGCCAGGTGGCCATGGTCGCCATCATTGCCTGGAACCACAACAGGCCGGCCACGCCCAATTGGCGCAGGGCCAGGCGGTTTTGTGCGGCGAGTTGCTCGCAAGCCTGGTCGGCTTGGTACGGGTGGGCGACGTAACCGATCTGGCGCAACTCGGCGAGCAACGTGCTCAGCGGCAATTGGGCGTCGGCCCAGCGTACATGCAGGCGATGATTGGACAGGTTCAGCCGTGCTTCGGCCACGGCCGGCAGGTTGCGCAGCTGTTTTTCGATCAACCAGCCACAGGCGGCGCAACTGATGCCTTCCATCAACAAGGTGGTTTCGGCCAGTTCGCCTTCATGGCGCACGAACGATTGCTGCACGTCGGGGCGATCGTACAGCGCCAGTTCATCGGTCAGTTGGACAGGCAGGGTTTCGGGGTTGGCCGACGCTTCGCTGCGATGCAGGTAATAGCTTTCCAGGCCGCCGGCGACAATCGCCTCGGCCACCGCCTGGCAGCCCGGGCAGCACAGCTCGCGGGTTTCACCGAGGACAACGGCGGTGAAGCGGCTGCCGGGAGGAACGGGCAGGGCGCAGTGGTAGCAGGGCTGTGGAGTGGTCATGGGTATTCACATATTGAAACTTGCTGGCATCTGAAGGCCTCTTCGCGAGCAGGCTCGCTCCCACATTGGAATGTCGTGGTGACATAAACCTGATGTGGGAGCGAGCCTGCTCGCGATTGCGCGAAACGCAGCCGCTATTTCTTCAGGTCTTCAGCGCCTTGCAGCGGTTCATCGCCGAGCAGGATGTCCTGGTCGTGGCTGATCTGTTCTTCTTCGAACAGGCGCCAGGTCTTGTCGTTCTCCACGCCCAGCAATTCGACAAAGCGCCGGCCTTCGATCTTGTCCGTCAACTGGCCGACGTAGCGCCCCGGCTCGCTGTCGTTGCGGGTCAGGACAATTTTGCGATCTTTCTCCGGCTGGGTTGGCGAGATCAGGCTCAGTTCCAGGGTCTGGGGGCGGCTGTCGCCGTTCAGGCGCAGGTTCACTTCGCCGGTCACATCATCCAGTTGCACGTTGGCATGCAGTTGCAGGGTCTGGGCCAGCAGTTCGCGCTCCAGAGAGCGGTTGATGCCCTTGCCGGCTTCGTAATAGTTGTCGTTGACCAGGTTGTCCGGATTCTTCACCGCAATGGTCACCATCGTCAGGCTCAGTGTCACCGAACAGGTCAGGATCGCGATGATGATCCACGGCCAGAGGTGCTTGTACCAAGGGCTGGTGGCGGTTGCTGCAGGCATGTTCATTTCTCTCAACGAGTTTGTGGGCCGATGAACCGGCTCTTGGCTTCGACATGTACGCTGCTGTCATCGGCGTCCTTGAGGATGAAGGTCACCTCGTTGGTGCTCGATGGCAGTTGCTCAGGTGCGCTGGACAGCTCGACCGGCTGGCTGTAGATCTCGCCGGCCGCGACCTTGATCTCCCGGCGGCCTTGCAACTTGAGGTCGGGCAGGCCGGCGGCTTCCAGGACGTACGTATGGTCGCGTTGGTCTTTGTTCATGATCTTCAGGCTGTAGACGTTCTCGATCCGGCCTTCGGCGTTTTCGCGGTACAGCACCCGGTCCTTGCTGACGTCGAAACCCACCAGCGAGCGCATGAAGAACGCCGCCGCCAGCAGGCTGATCATGGCCAGCAGCACCACGGCATAACCGATCAGGCGCGGGCGCAGTTTATGGGTTTTCTGCCCCGAGAGGTTGTGTTCGGTGGTGTAGCTGATCAGGCCGCGTGGATAATCCATTTTGTCCATGATGTTGTCGCAGGCATCGATGCAGGCTGCGCAGCCGATACACTCGATCTGCAGGCCGTCGCGGATGTCGATGCCGGTAGGGCAGACCTGGACGCACATGGTGCAGTCGATGCAATCGCCAAGGCCCAGGGCCTTGTAGTCAACGCCCTTCTTGCGGGGGCCACGGCTTTCGCCACGGCGCGGGTCGTAGGAAACGATCAAGGTGTCCTTGTCGAACATCACGCTCTGGAAGCGCGCGTAAGGGCACATGTAGATGCACACCTGTTCACGCAGCCAGCCGGCATTGCCGTAGGTGGCGAGGGTGAAGAAACCGACCCAGAAGTACGACCAGCCATCGGCCTGGCCGGTGAAGAACTCGAATACCAGTTCGCGGATCGGCGTGAAGTAACCGACAAAGGTCATGCCGGTGACGAAGCCGATCAGCAACCACAGGCTGTGCTTGGCGAACTTGCGCAGGAACTTGTTGGCGCCCATGGGGGCCTTGTCGAGCTTGATGCGTTGGTTGCGATCGCCTTCGGTGACTTTTTCGCACCACATGAAGATCCAGGTCCACACGCTCTGTGGGCAGGTATAGCCGCACCACACTCGTCCGGCATAGACCGTGATGAAAAACAGGCCAAATGCCGCAATGATCAGCATCCCGGACAACAGGATGAAATCCTGGGGCCAGAAGGTCGCGCCAAAAATGAAGAACTTGCGTTCCGGCAGGTTCCACCAGACGGCCTGGTGACCGCCCCAGTTCAACCATACCGTACCGAAATACAGCAGGAACAGGAACGCTCCGCCAAGCATCCGCAGGTTACGGAACAGGCCGGTGAAGGCGCGGGTGTAGATTTTTTCCCGGGAGGCATACAGGTCGACGCTTTTGGTCGCGTCCTTGGCAGGCGGGGTAACGTCATGTACCGGAATCTGGTTGCTCATCAAATGCATCCCACGGCAGTGGAAAAGTGCCGGGGCCAGTACGTGCCGACCACGGTCAGAAAGGGTGTTGCGGTGGCGCAATGATACGCCTGTCGCTCTGGCCCAAGGGTGCGACCTTTGGTCGCGTTGGGGCGGTGCATAGAATGGTGTAGCGGATGTAACAAGTTCATGACCCAGATCAATTGACTATAGACAGCCCGTTGCTCTGGCGAAAAAAGAAAGGGTGATTGTGGGCCAGTTAGTAGACAGGAGAAGCCCTCAAGCTCGGTTTGCTGAAGCTTCAGATCTGGTTCTTTTCATCGCCTGACCACGGGTTGAGTACCGCCACGCCGCTGCTCTGGAAATCGCTCACGTTACGGGTCACCACGGTCAGCCCATGGACCAGGGCGGTAGCGGCAATCAAAGCGTCACATTCATTGCTGCGGTCAGGCACATGCAGGCGAGCGCAGCGCAGTGCGACGGCGCGGTCAACGGCCAGGATCCTGCCGGCAAAGGCAGGCATCACGTGATTGTCCAGCCATGCCCGCAGGCGGCTGCCTTGCGCCGGGTCCTTGCGTTCGAAGCGCAGCACACCGGTTTCCAGTTCCAGTACGGTAATCGCCGAGACATACAGGCTGGGAGCGGGAACGCTGCGTGCCCAGGCCTGGACGTTTTTGTCTGCCTGGGATTTGCGCAGTTCGGAAATGACATTGGTATCGAGTAGAAACATTCAGGACAGGTCTACCGAGCGGGGAGTGATGACGGCGCGCTCGGTCTCGAAGTCGATATCCGACGCATCGGGCATGACCAGTAACTCGACAATGCTGGTGCCGATGCCGGTCAGTTTCTGGTACTCCTCAATGCTTAGCAGCACATGGGCCGGCTTGCCACGGTCGGTGATGATAACCGGCCCTTCACGGGTGGCTTTTTTGGCACCACTTGTGTCGTGGTTGAATTCGCGGCTGGAGATAGTAGTGATGGACATGGGGTGCCCTCGTTTTGAATTCCAATGTAGGCACGTTACTACTCGTGTGGAGGGGCGGCAAGCGCAACAGATTTGCCCAGGTTTTTCAGCCGGCAACAAAAAGGCCCCGCCAATCGGATTGGCGGGGCCTTTGGTGTATCAGCTACTTGCCTTACTGGGCGTCAGCGGCCGGAGCCTTTTCGCCGTGTGACAGGCTGTAGACATAGGCCGCCAGCAGGTGGACCTTGTCGTTCCCTTGCAGGTCGGCCTGGGCCGGCATCTGGCCCTGACGGCCGTAGCGGATGGTCTGCTGCAGTTGAGCGAAGCTCGAACCGTAGATGAACGCCGCCGGATGCGTCAGGTCAGGTGCGCCCATGGCAGGCGTACCCTTGCCGGCTGGACCGTGGCAGGCCACGCAGTTGGCCGCGAACAGCTTCTGGCCATTGGCCGGATCGGCCTTGGCGCCTTCCGGCAGTTTGCGACCGTGCAGGCTGGTCACCAGGTAGGAAGCCACGTCGGCCACGCCCTGTTCGCCAACCACGGCAGCCCAGCCCGGCATCACGGCGTGACGGCCGCCCATGATGGTGGTCTTGATGGTTTCCGGCTCACCGCCCCAGCGCCAGTCGGCGTCGGTCAGGTTGGGGAAGCCATAGGCACCCTTGGCGTCGGAACCGTGGCAGACCGAGCAGTTGGAGGCGAACAGGCGGCCACCCATCTTCAGGGCTTGCGGGTCCTTGGCGACTTCTTCGATCGGCATGGAGGCGAATTTGGCGAAGATCGGCCCGAACTTGGCGTCCGAGCGGGCCATTTCCTTTTCCCACTCATGAACGCCTGTCCAGCCGGTCTGGCCGTTGGCGAAGGCGGTCTGCTTTTCGGTGTCCAGGTAGTTATAGCCGGGCAGCAGGCCTTTCCAGTTGCCCAGGCCAGGGTAGAGCACCAGGTAACCGAGGGCGAACACGATGGTGCCCACGAACAGCATGAACCACCATTTCGGCAGCGGGTTGTCGTACTCCTCGATCCCGTCGAACGAGTGACCGACGGTCTCGTCCGTTTGCTCGGCGCGCTGGCCCTTGCGGGTCGACAGCAACAGCCAGGTCAGGGCGAAGATCGTTCCCAGGCTGAGGACTGTGACGTACAGACTCCAGAATGTAGTCATTCTTTGTTACTCCTAGAAGCTTGCTCGACGTGCTTGATGGCTTCGGGATCATCCGCGAACGGCAGCAAGGTCGCGTCGTCAAACTCCGACTTGCGCTTGGGGCTGAACACCCACAGGGCCAGACCGATGAAGGCCACCATCACGACGACGGTGCCCAGGCCACGAATCATCCCGATATCCATCTAAATCACCGTTTGCTTTTGATGATGGTGCCCAGGCCTTGCAGATAGGCCACCAGCGCGTCCATTTCAGTCTTGCCCTTGACCGCATCCTTGGCACCGGCGATGTCTTCGTCGGTGTAAGGCACGCCCAGGGTGCGCAGGACTTCCATTTTCTTGGCGGTGTCTTTGCCGTCGAGCTTGTTTTCTACGAGGAACGGGTAGGCCGGCATTTTCGACTCGGGCACCACGTTGCGCGGGTTGTACAAGTGCGCACGCTGCCAGTCGTCGGAGTAGCGGCCGCCAACGCGGGCCAGGTCCGGACCAGTACGCTTGGAACCCCACAGGAACGGGTGGTCCCAGACGCTTTCACCGGCCACCGAGTAATGACCGTAGCGTTCGGTCTCGGCGCGGAACGGACGGATCATCTGCGAATGGCAGCCGACACAACCGTTGGCGATATAGATGTCGCGGCCTTCCAGTTCAAGGGCGGTCCGCGGCTTCATGCCTTCGACCGGCTTGTTGGTCACGTCCTGGAAGAACAGCGGGACGATCTGGGTCAGGCCGCCGATGCTCACGGCGATGACCATGAAGAAGGCCAGCAGGCCGATATTCTTCTCTACTGCTTCGTGCTTCATCAGTGAGCTCCAACTACGGCGATCTTGGCGGCGGCTTCAGCTTCAGCCGGGTCAGAGGCACGAACGGTGCGGTACACGTTGTAGGCCATCAACAGCATGCCGCTGGCGAAGAACGCGCCGCCCAGGGCACGGACGATGAAGCCAGGATGGCTGGCTTGCAGCGCTTCGACGAACGAGTAGGTCAGGGTGCCGTCGTCGTTGATCGCACGCCACATCAGGCCCTGGGTGATGCCGTTGACCCACATCGAGGCGATGTAGAGCACGGTGCCGATGGTTGCGAGCCAGAAGTGCGCGTTGATCAGGCCGGTGCTGTGCATCTGCGCACGACCGAACAGTTTCGGGATCATGTGGTAGATGGCGCCGATGGAGATCATCGCCACCCAGCCGAGCGCACCGGCGTGTACGTGGCCGATGGTCCAGTCGGTGTAGTGGCTCAGGGAGTTGACGGTCTTGATCGCCATCATCGGACCTTCGAAGGTCGACATGCCGTAGAACGCCAGCGACACCACCAAAAAGCGCAGGATCGGGTCGGTGCGCAGCTTATGCCAGGCGCCCGACAGGGTCATCATGCCGTTGATCATGCCGCCCCAGCTTGGTGCCAGCAGGATGATCGACATCGCCATGCCCAGGGACTGGGCCCAGTCTGGCAGTGCGGTGTAGTGCAGGTGGTGGGGACCGGCCCAGATGTACAGGGTGATCAGCGCCCAGAAGTGCACGATGGACAGGCGATAGGAATAGATCGGACGCTCGGCCTGTTTCGGCACGAAGTAGTACATCATCCCCAGGAAGCCGGTGGTCAGGAAGAAGCCCACGGCGTTGTGGCCATACCACCACTGGATCATCGCAT
The DNA here is from genome assembly GCF_018325805.1 of Pseudomonas sp. St290. Classification (NCBI taxonomy): domain Bacteria; kingdom Pseudomonadati; phylum Pseudomonadota; class Gammaproteobacteria; order Pseudomonadales; family Pseudomonadaceae; genus Pseudomonas; species Pseudomonas sp. St290. Next base: position 2,138,756 of record NZ_AP014703.1, read on the forward strand.
CCGTCGCGCCCGAGTAGGCCGAGTACGACTTGAAGAAGCTGACCGGCAGGGAAGCGTGGTTGACGATGTGCAGCATGGCAGTCACGACGATGAAGGCACCGTAGAACCAGTTACCGACGTAGATGTGCTTGGTCTTGCGCTTGACGATGGTGCCGAAGAACACCAGACCGTAGGTCACCCAGACAATGGCCAGCAGGATAGCCAGGGGCCATTCCAGCTCAGCGTATTCCTTGGTGGTGGTGTAACCCAGTGGCAGGGTCACGATCGCACCCACGATAACCGCTTGCCAGCCCCAGAAGGTGAAGGCGGCGAGGCTGTCGGAGATCAGTCGCGTTTGGCAGGTTCGCTGCACGACGTAGTAAGAAGTGGCAAACAATGCACAACCACCGAAGGCGAAGATCACCAGGTTGGTGTGCAGCGGGCGCAGGCGTCCAAATGTCGTCCATGGCAGATCGAAGTTCAACTCCGGCCAGACCAGTTGCGAGGCGATGAAGACACCGAGCCCCATGCCAAGGATCCCCCAGACCACCGTCATGATGGCGAACTGGCGGACTACCTTATAGTTATAAGCAGTCGGACTGATTGCTGTGCTCATTCTAAGGTTCCACGGTTTGGGTGTTTTATTAGGATAAAAATCGGTCGCAAGTATGGAGAAAGCGGGGGGTCATTGCAACGCGCCATGACCTGGGTCAATGCTTTCCGAAGCTGATTCTGCGGCCTTTCCATGTTCCGTGTAGGGACAAAAATGGCCCACGGCAAAATGTCGCAACGAAGGAAAGAGGCGAGGGGGGCAGGTCGGTTGTAACGGGGTGTGTTCGAACACAACGTTCGGGTGATGCCAGGCAACTGTCGCAACAGCCGGTATTCACCTGCCTTTGCGGCCTTTTTGACGAACGATTGTCGAACGCATCGGGTCGGGTCGACCTGAAACCGGCAGTCGCCAGCGCACGCAAAGGCAAGCTTAGACGCGATTGCGGGGAACCGAAAGGAAGACTATGGGAGGGGTGCGACAATGCGTCGCGCAGGGACACAAAACAGCCGCATCCAGATGAATGCGGCTGTTTATGCGGTCAGGATTTATTCGCTTTTGTGTTCGGCTTGCAGGCGCTCTGCACCGGCCGTGTGGGACAGGCTGTAGACGTAGGCGGCAAGCAACTGCACCTTGTCATTGCCCAACAACTCACTCTGCGCGGGCATATGGCCCTGGCGACCATGGCGAATGGTCTGCTGCAATTGGGCCAGGCTGGTGCCGTAGATGAAGCCGGCCGGTTGCGTCAGGTTCGGCGCACCCATGGCTTCGGTCCCTTGGCCATTGGCCCCGTGGCAGGCGACACAGGTGGTGTTGAAGGCCTGCTGGCCGGCTTGCAGGTCGGCACCGCTGTCCGCTGGCAGCGGCAGGCCGGCCAAGTCGTGGCGTACGTACGCGGCCACGTTCTTGACTCCGGCCTCCCCCAGCACTTCACCCCAGGCCGGCATTGCCGCCATGCGACCGCCCATGATGGTGGTCTTGATGGTGTCGGCAGCGCCACCCCAGCGCCAGTTGCTGTCGGCCAGGTTCGGGAAGCCGAAGGCGCCCTTGGCGTCCGAGCCGTGGCAGACCGAGCAGTTGGAGGCGAACAAACGGCCACCCATCTTCAGGGCCTGTGGGTCCTTGGCGACTTCTTCCACGGGCATGGCAGCGAATTTGGCGAAGATCGGCCCGAACTTGGCGTCGGCCTTGGCCATTTCCTTTTCCCATTCATGGGCGCCGGTCCAGCCGTTCTCGTAGCCTGGCAGGATGCCTTTCCAGTTGCCCAGGCCTGGATAGAGGACCAGGTAGCCGACGGAAAACACCAGGGTGCCGGCGAACAACAGGAACCACCACTGCGGCAGCGGGTTGTCGTACTCCTCGATGCCGTCGAAGCTGTGGCCCATGGTCTGGTCGACGCTGCCCTTGGTCTCGCCCTTGCGAGTGCCGATCAGCAGCCACGTCAGGCCGATGAGGCTGCCGATGGTCAGTACGCAGATCCACGTACTCCAGAAGGTGGTCATGGCCGGGTACTCCTTGTTGCAGGGTCTTGGGGGGTGGCGATATCGGCGGACGGCTCGTCGGCGAACGGCAGCAGGCGCGCCTGGGCGAATTCCGGCCCGCGCTTGCTGCTGAATACCCACAGGGTCAGGCCGATGAAGGCGATGAACACCACGACGGTGCCCAGGCCGCGGATCATTCCTGTACTCATTTCAAGAACCATGGCTCACCTCTTGCTCTTGATGGCAGTGCCGAGCACTTGCAGGTAGGCCACCAGCGCGTCCATTTCGGTCTTGCCCTTGAGCGAGGCCACGCTGCCCGTGATGTCGTCGTCGGTGTACGGCACGCCCAGGGTGCGCATGGCGCGCAGCTTGCCTTCGGTGTGGCTGCTGTCCACCGCTTGGCTAACCAGCCATGGATAGGCCGGCATTTTCGATTCGGGCACGACGTTGCGCGGGTTGTACAAGTGGGCGCGGTGCCAGTCATCGGAGTAACGCGCGCCGACCCGGGCCAGGTCCGGTCCGGTCCGCTTGGAACCCCACAGGAACGGGTGGTCCCAGACGCTTTCGCCGGCCACCGAGTAGTGGCCGTAGCGCTCGGTCTCGGCGCGGAACGGACGGATCATCTGCGAGTGGCAGCCGACGCAGCCTTCGCGGATGTAGATGTCGCGGCCTTCCAGTTGCAGGGCGGTGTAGGGCTTCATGCCGTCCACCGGCTTGTTGGTCACGTCCTGGAAGAACAGCGGGACGATCTGGGTCAGGCCACCAATGCTCACGGCCAGGACCATCAGCAGCATCAGCAGGCCGACGTTTTTTTCGATTGTTTCGTGTTTCATGGTGGACTCCTCAGGCCATCTGCGCGGCAGCGGCGGCTTCGGCAGGCTGGTAGGCCCGCACGGTGCGCCAGGTGTTGTAGGCCATCAGCAGCATGCCGAGGAGGAAGATCGCCCCGCCCGCCAGCCGTACGATGAAGCCAGGGTGGCTGGCCACCAGGGTTTCGACGAAGGAGTAGGTGAGCGTGCCGTCCTCGTTCACTGCGCGCCACATCAGGCCCTGGGCGATGCCGTTGACCCACATCGAGGCGATGTAGAGCACGGTGCCGATGGTCGCGAGCCAGAAGTGCGCATTGATCAGGCCGATGCTGTGCATCTGTGGCCGGCCGAAGACTTTCGGGATCATGTGGTACAGCGCACCGATGGAAATCATCGCCACCCAGCCGAGTGCACCGGCATGTACGTGGCCGATGGTCCAGTCGGTGTAGTGGGAGAGGGCGTTGACGGTCTTGATCGCCATCATCGGACCTTCGAAGGTCGACATGCCGTAGAACGCCAGGGACACCACCAGGAACCGCAGGATCGGGTCGCTGCGCAACTTATGCCAGGCACCCGACAGGGTCATCATGCCGTTGATCATGCCGCCCCAGCTTGGCGCCAGCAGGATCAGCGACATCACCATGCCCAGGGACTGTGCCCAGTCCGGCAGCGCGGTGTAGTGCAGGTGGTGTGGGCCGGCCCAGATATACAGGGTGATCAGCGCCCAGAAGTGGACGATGGACAGGCGATAGGAATACACCGGACGTTCGGCCTGCTTCGGCACGAAGTAGTACATCATCCCCAGAAAGCCTGCGGTGAGGAAAAAGCCCACGGCGTTGTGGCCGTACCACCATTGCACCATCGCATCCGTGGCCCCGGCGTACACCGAGTAGGATTTGGTGAAGCTCACCGGCAGTTCCAGGTTGTTGACGATGTGCAGGATCGCCACAGTCAGGATGAAGCCGCCGAAGAACCAGTTACCGACGTAGATGTGCTTGGTGTTGCGCTTGGCCACGGTACCGAAGAACACGATGGCGTAGGCCACCCAGACGATGGTGATCAGGATGTCGATCGGCCATTCCAGTTCGGCGTATTCCTTGGAACTGGTGTAGCCCAGTGGCAGGCTGATGGCCGCCAGCAGGATCACCAGTTGCCAGCCCCAGAAGCAGAACGCGGCGATTTTCGGCGCGAACAGCTGTGTCTGGCAGGTGCGTTGCACCGAGTAGAACGAACTGGCAAACAACGCACAGCCGCCAAAGGCGAAGATCACTGCGTTGGTGTGCAGTGGGCGCAGTCGGCCGAAGCTGGTCCAGGGCAAATCGAAGTTGAGCTGTGGCCAGACCAATTGGGCGGCGAGAAAAACCCCGAGCCCCATGCCGACGATGCCCCACACCACCGTCATAATGGCGAATTGGCGGACCACCTTGTAGTTGTAGGCGGTACTGATAGAAGTGTTCATGGTTCCCCATCCACGGTTCAGCCGAAGTGAGCGCCTGCGCAAGGCAGTGCGGCGTCTTCGCCTGGAGTTATAGGCAGACTAAAAGCGAGGCAAGCATGGACAAACAGCACAAGGCCAGTATTGACGGGGATCAATGGGGGCGGTGCGTGGAAGAACATGGCTGGCTGTGGACGGCCGCGCAGCCGGGCGTTCGCGCCACGCCCGCGACCCTGATCCTGGCCCACGGTGCCGGTGCTCCGATGGACAGCGGTTTCATGGAAGAAATGGCCGCGCGCCTTGCCGCGCATGGGGTCAACGTGTTGCGTTTCGAGTTCCCCTACATGGCCCTGCGGCGCCTGGATGGGGGCCGGCGCCCACCCAACCCGACACCTAAGCTGCTGGAATGCTGGCGTGAGGTGTACGCCACGGTGCGGCCTTATGTCGCTGGACGGCTGGCCATTGGCGGCAAGTCCATGGGCGGGCGGATGGCGAGTTTGCTGGCCGACGAATTGGGGGCCGACGCGTTGGTGTGCCTGGGCTATCCCTTCTATGCGGTGGGCAAGCCGCAGAAACCGCGAGTCGAGCACCTGGCGACGTTGAAGACCCGGGCCTTGATCGTCCAGGGCGAGCGCGATGCGTTGGGCAATCGTGGGGCGGTGCAGGGATATACATTGTCACCCAGCATCGAGGTGATGTGGTTGGTGGCGGGCGATCATGATTTGAAACCGCTGAAGGCTTCGGGGTTTAGCCATGAGCAGCATCTGGAGGCGGCGGCGCAGGGAGTGGCCGGGTTCCTGTCTCAAGACTGATGCTGCCAGTCATGGCCTCATCGCGAGCACGCTCGCTCCCGCAGTGGAATTCATTTGAATGAGCGACTCACAACCCCTGTGGGAGCGAGCCTGCTCGCGATGGCGGCCCGCCAGGCAATAAAAAAACCGGACGCTTTCGCTGTCCGGGTTTTTCTGTTCCAGCCAACGATCAGCGGTTAAACCGCTCCACCAACGAATACTGCGTATTGGCCGTGCGGGTCAGTTCTTCGCTCAGCAACGCCGAGCTGTGGGCCTGGCCCGAGGTCTGGTCGGCCAGTTCCGAGATGTTGCTGATGTTGCGGCTGATCTCTTCGGCCACCGAACTCTGCTCTTCGGTAGCGGCAGCGATCTGTGTGGTCATGTCGGTGATGTTGGCCACTGCTTCGCTGATCCCCACCAGCGCCGCGTCCGCCTCCATGACCCGCGCCACGCCTTCTTCGGCCTGCCGATGGCCGGCGTCCATGGTCTGCACGGCGTTGGTGGCGGTCTGCTGGAGCTTGGCGATCAGGGCGTGGATCTGCCCGGTGGATTCGCTGGTGCGTTGCGCCAATTGCCGCACTTCATCGGCCACTACGGCAAAGCCGCGGCCCATTTCCCCGGCGCGGGCCGCTTCGATGGCGGCGTTGAGGGCCAGCAGGTTGGTCTGGTCGGCGATGCCTTTGATCACGTCCACCACGCCGCCGATCTCGTCGCTGTCCTTGGCCAGTTGGGTCACGGTCTGGCCCGTTTCGCCGACCACCACCGACAGACGCTCGATGGCGTCACGGGTTTCCCCGGCGATATCGCGGCCGCGGCTGGTCAGGCGATTGGCTTCCTGGGTGGCATCGGCGGTGCGCTGCACGTGGCTGGCGACTTCCTGGGTCGTTGCCGCCATCTGGTTGACAGCCGTGGCGACCTGTTCGGTCTCTACCCGCTGGCGCTCCAGGCCGTTGGAGCTGTCATGGGCCAGGTTGTTGGACTGGCGAGCCTGTTCGTTAAGGTGCTCGGCGGTGTCCTGCAGACGGGTCAGGCAGGTCTTCAGGCGCGCTTCCTGGCTGAGGATCGACATCTCCAGGCGTGCCTGGACGCCGCGGCTGTCGGTGTACATCCGGGCGATCAGCGGGTCGGACGTGGTTTGTTCGGCCAGGCGCAGCAGGCGCTTGATCCCGCGTTGCTGCCATTGCAGGCCCATCAGCCCCAAGGGCACTGACAGCACGGCCGCCAGGGCAAAGCCCCAGTGGGAATTCAGGAAGGCACCCACGACGAAGCTCAGTTGGCTGACCAGAATGAACGGCAGCCAGTCCTGTAGCATCGGCAGCCATTTGTCGCTGCCCGGAACCGCGGACTTGCCTTGGTTGATGCGTAGGTAAAGGGCTTCGGCGCGGCTGATCTGCTCGGCGGAAGGTTTGACCCGCACCGATTCGTAGCCGACCACCTGATTGCCCTCGAACACGGGCGTGACGTAGGCGTTGACCCAGTAATGGTCACCGTTCTTGCTGCGATTCTTGACGATGCCCATCCATGGCAAGCCTTGTTTGAGCATGCCCCACATGTGCGCGAACACAGCGGATGGGACATCGGGATGGCGCACCAGGTTGTGCGGCGAACGGATCAGTTCTTCCTTCGAATACCCGCTGATCTCGACGAACGCGTCGTTGCAGTAGGTGATTACGCCCTTGGTGTCGGTGGTAGAAATAAGTCGTTGCTGGGCCGGGAAGGTCCTTTCGCGTTGTGTGACGGGTTGGTTATTACGCATGGTGTGTAGATCCGCAAGGCTTTGAAAGGCTATGAAAGGTTGTCGGCGTCGTCAGGTTTTAGTTGAAGTTATTTTTGCCTGTCGCTATCACGCGAGCATCGGGTAGGTAAATAGGGCGAAATGAAGCAGGTTGAGCAGAAAGTGCGTGGCAATCGCCGCTCCCAGGCCACCAAAACGATACGCCAGGCCATAACCGACCCCCGCCAAGCCCGACAGCAGCACCCATTGCCACCCTGCGCCGGCGTGTACCAGGCCGAACAGCAGCGAGGCCAGGAGCAACGCCAGAGTGTCGCCATGGGCCAAATGTTTGAAGCGCTGGATCAAGCTCCCCTGAATGTAGCCACGAAACAGCGCTTCCTCCACGAGCGTCACCAATAAAAGATTATTGAGCATCCACAACCAGGCGTGATCCGGCCACTTCGGCGCCCAGTGGACCATGCCCAGCAGCACGGCTCCGCCGAGGGCCAGCAGCGCACTCACCGCCAGGCCCAGCGCCGTGGCCTGGACCGACAGGCGCAATGGGCGCCGGCCGACGATCCAGGGGCAGGCCAGTAACAGCCAGAAACCGATCAGCGGCTTGTCCTGGTTCAGGTACATCGCGAACGGTGCGGCATCGTCGGTCAGGCGTTGCGCCGGGATCACGCGCCCATTGAAGAACCCGGGCATCCAGTGCATGGCCAACGCCAATGCCATCACCGCGAAAAGGACGTGTCCGAGAAACCGACCCACCGGCATCTGCTGTTGACGAACCGCATACCCGGCAAACAGCAACAGCGCAATGGAAATGACCGCGGTCCAGGCCAGCTGGCCGTAGGCCAGGGCCAGGGTATAGCCAATGGAGAGGAGGGCCAGGTAGGGCCAGGGTAGGGCAGGCATATCACATCCTTTTGAGGCTGATGAACAGTTGTAGCGGGCAGGGCGGTCGGAACCGGCGGGATTATAGGCAGGCCCAAACGAAAACACCGCCCTTAAGCGGCGGTGTTTTCGTAGGACAGGTCTTTTTACGCTGCAATCAATTGCCGTAGGACATAGTGAAGGATCCCGCCGGCCTTGAAATACTCCACTTCATTCAAGGTATCGATCCGGCACAACACTTCGATTCGCTCTTGGCTGCCGTCCTCGCGGGTGATGACCAAGGGCAGGTTCATGCGCGGGGTCAGTTCGACGTCATTGAGTCCCAGGATGTCCAGGGTTTCCTTGCCCGTAAGGTTCAGGCTCTTGCGGTTCTGGTCGAGCTTGAACTGCAGCGGCAGCACGCCCATGCCCACCAGGTTGGAGCGATGGATGCGCTCGAAGCTTTCGGCGATCACCGCCTTGACCCCCAGCAGGTTCGTGCCCTTGGCTGCCCAGTCCCGGCTCGATCCGGTGCCATATTCCTGGCCGGCGATCACCACCAGTGGCGTGCCCGTGGCCTGGTACAGCATGGCGGCATCGTAGATCGGCATTCGTTCGCCGCTGGGGATGTAGATCGTGTTGCCGCCTTCTTCGCCGTCGAGCATTTCGTTGCGAATGCGGATATTGGCGAAGGTGCCGCGCATCATCACTTGGTGGTTGCCGCGTCTGGAGCCATAGGAGTTGAAGTCTCGCGGCTCTACGCCCTGTTCGCGCAGGTAGCGACCGGCGGGGCTGTCGGTCTTGATGTTGCCCGCCGGGGAGATATGGTCGGTGGTCACTGAATCGCCCAGCAGGGCCAGGACCCGGGCGCCCTCGACGTTCCTCACGACCGGTGGCGGCCCGTCGATGTTGTCGAAGAATGGCGGGTGCTGGATGTAGGTCGAGTCGTCCTGCCAGACGTAAGTCGCCGCTTGCGGCACTTCGATGGCCTGCCATTGTTCGTCACCGGCAAACACGGCGGCGTATTCCTTGTGGAACATGCTGGTGTTGACCTGGGCCACGGCGGCAGCCACTTCCTGGCTGCTGGGCCAGATGTCCCGCAGGTACACCGGGTTGCCGTCCCGGTCGTTGCCCAGCGGCTCGCTGCTGATGTCGATGCGCACGGTGCCGGCCAGGGCATAGGCGACCACCAGCGGCGGCGAGGCCAGCCAGTTGGTCTTCACCAGCGGATGCACCCGGCCTTCGAAGTTGCGGTTGCCCGACAGTACCGAGGCCACGGTCAGGTCGGCTTTCTGGATGGCCTTTTCGATGGGCTCCGGCAGCGGCCCGGAGTTGCCGATGCAGGTGGTGCAACCATAGCCCACCAGGTCGAAGCCGAGTTTATCCAGGTACTCCGTCAGGCCGGCCGCCTTGTAATAGTCGGTAACCACCTTGGAGCCCGGCGCCAGGGAACTCTTGACCCAAGGCTTGCGGGTAAGGCCCTTTTCCACGGCTTTTTTCGCCAGCAGTCCGGCGGCCATCATCACGCTGGGGTTGGAGGTGTTGGTGCAGGAAGTGATGGCTGCGATCACCACCGCGCCGTTTTTCAGGCGATGAGTGTGGCCTTCGAACTCGTATTCGGTTTCTCCCACCTGATCGGCGTTGCCTACCGCGACGCCACCGCCACCTTCGCTTTCCAGACGACCTTCTTCCTTGCTGGTGGGTTTGACCTGCAACCCCAGGAAATCACTGAAAGCCTGGCCGACATTCGGCAGCGAGACTCGGTCCTGAGGGCGTTTGGGGCCGGCGAGGCTGGCTTCTACGCTGCCCATGTCCAGCTCCAGTGTGTCGGTGAACACCGGCTCCTGGCCGGGCAGGCGCCACAGGCCCTGGGCCTTGCAATAGGCTTCCACCAGTTTCACCGTTTCCGCTGGCCGCCCCGACAGGCGCAAGTAGTCCAGGGTCACATCGTCCACCGGGAAGAAACCGCAGGTGGCGCCATATTCCGGGGCCATATTGGCGATGGTGGCGCGGTCGGCCAGGGGCAGGTCGGCAAGACCGTCGCCATAGAACTCGACGAATTTGCCCACCACGCCTTTCTTGCGCAGCATCTGCGTGACGGTCAGCACCAGGTCGGTGGCGGTGATGCCTTCGCGCAGCTTGCCGACGAGTTTGAAGCCGATGACCTCGGGAATCAGCATCGACACCGGTTGGCCGAGCATGGCGGCTTCCGCCTCGATCCCGCCGACGCCCCAGCCCAGTACGCCGAGGCCGTTGATCATGGTGGTGTGGGAGTCGGTGCCCACCAGCGTGTCCGGGAAGGCGTAGGTGCGGCCGTCTTCCTCTTTGGTCCACACGGTGCGGCCCAGGTATTCGAGGTTGACCTGATGGCAGATGCCGGTGCCCGGCGGCACTACGCTGAAATTGTCGAAGGCGCTCTGGCCCCAGCGCAGAAAGGCGTAGCGTTCGCCGTTGCGTTGCATTTCGATGTCGACGTTCTGCTCGAACGCCTGGCTGCTGGCGAACTTGTCGACCATCACCGAGTGGTCGATCACCAGGTCCACCGGCGACAGCGGGTTGATCCGCTGGGGATCGCCGCCGGCCTTTTCCACGGCGGCGCGCATGGCGGCCAGGTCGACCACGGCGGGAACCCCGGTGAAGTCTTGCATCAACACCCGGGCGGGGCGGTATTGAATCTCGCGCTCGGAACGACGTTCCTTGAGCCACCCGGCCAGGGCCTTGAGGTCGGTGCCGGTGACGGTTTTTTCATCTTCCCAGCGCAGCAGGTTTTCCAGCAGTACCTTCAATGACATGGGCAGTTTGTCCAGGTCGCCCAGGCTTCGGGCGGCATCCGGCAGGCTGAAGTAGTGGTAGGTCCTGGCGTCGACTTGCAGGGTTTTAAGGGTTTTCAGGCTATCGAGGGACGGCATTGAAATGACTCCTTTGAGTCCGCACGGCTACGGACTGACGGAACGGACAGAGCCTTTAACCTAGCCCTGTTTTGAGCGTATGACTAATCACTGGACTCTATAGGCAGGTTCGGGGTTCCGAACTCCGCTATGATGCGCCGGTTTTCGTGACAGGCTTTGCTACGGAGTTTCAATGAACACGCTTTTTATGCACTGCCGGCCGGGCTTCGAAGGCGAGGTCTGTTCCGAGATCGCCGAACACGCGGCCCGGCTCAACGTGGCCGGCTACGCCAAGGCCAAACCGGCCAGCGCCTGCGCCGAATTTGTCTGCACTGAGGAGGACGGCGCCGAGCGGTTGATGCGTGGGCAGCGTTTTGCCGAGCTGATTTTTCCGCGCCAGTGGGCCCGTGGCACGTTCATTGATTTACCGGAAACCGACCGTATCAGCGTGATTCTGGCTCACATGGCTGACTTCCCGACCTGCGGCAGCCTCTGGCTGGAGGTGGTAGACACCAACGACGGCAAGGAACTGTCGAACTTCTGCAAGAAATTCGAAGGCCCGCTGCGCAAGGCATTGAGTGGCGCCGGCAAGTTGATGGACGATCCGCGCAAACCGCGCCTGCTGCTGACCTTCAAGAGTGGCCGCGAAGTCTTCCTGGGCCTGGCGGACGCGGATAATTCGGCGATGTGGCCGATGGGCATCCCGCGCTTGAAGTTCCCCAGGGAAGCGCCGAGCCGCTCGACCCTCAAGCTCGAAGAAGCCTGGCACCATTTCATCCCCCGGGACCAGTGGGACGAGCGCCTGCACAGTGACATGACCGGTGTGGACCTTGGTGCCGCGCCGGGTGGCTGGACCTGGCAACTGGTCAACCGGGGCATGTTGGTGACGGCCATCGACAATGGTCCGATGGCCGAAAGCCTGATGGACACCGGCCTGGTGCAGCATCTGATGGCGGATGGCTTCACATTCAAGCCCAAGCAGCCGGTGGACTGGATGGTCTGCGACATCGTCGAGAAACCGGCGCGCAACGCGGCGATGCTGGAAGAGTGGATTGGCGAAGGGCATTGCCGCGAGGCGGTGGTCAATCTCAAGCTGCCGATGAAACAGCGCTACGCTGAGGTCAAACGCCTGCTCGAACGCATCGCCGAGGGCTTCAAGGCCCGGGGTATCAAGGTCGAGATCGGTTGCAAGCAGCTGTACCACGACCGCGAGGAAGTGACGTGCCATCTGCGGCGGTTGGATACCAATAAGCCCCGTGGGAGCAAAGCTGTGGGAGCAAAGCTTGCTCGCGATGAACGGTGACACGGTCTGGCAACTGAGGTGCCTGCATCGCGGGCAAGCCTTGCTCCCACAGTTTGGCTTTCACATGTTTGCGATTCCACAGGCTTTGCTCTCACCCGACATTGCGCGACAATGCCGGCCAGTTTCAGGAGTAGAACATGAGTGAAATGAACAACACGCCGGTCGACGGCACGCTGGATGCCACCGGCCTCAATTGCCCGGAACCGGTGATGATGCTGCACCAGCACATCCGCGACCTGGCCCCCGGTGGCCTGCTGAAAGTCATCGCCACCGACCCATCGACTCGCCGCGACATCCCCAAGTTTTGCGTGTTCCTGGACCACGAACTGGTGGCCCAGCAGGAAGAGGCGGGCACTTACCTCTACTGGATCCGTAAGAAACTCGCTTAATCCATCGAGCGGCTGAGGCGGATCTGCTTGCGCGCGCTACGTGCCAGGCGGATCGACAGCATCAGCGCCGCGCAGCTCAAGCCCACGATCAGGCCTTGCCACAACCCGCTCGGGCCGCTGGCCGCGCCGAGCCAGTCGGTCAGGCCCAAGGCGTAACCTACCGGCAGGCCGATGCCCCAATAGGCGAACAAGGTCAGGATCATCGTCACCCGGGTGTCCTGGTAGCCGCGCAACGCGCCCGCCGCCGTGACCTGGATCGCATCGGAAAACTGGAACAGCGCCGCGTAGACGATCAGCATCGACGCCACCTCGATCACCACCGGATCGGCGGTATAGATCGCCGCGATAGGTCCGCGCAGTGCGAACATCAGGCTTGCCGACAGACAGGCGTACGCCAAGGCCGTGCCCATCCCCACCCCGGCGGCGAAGCGCGCTTCGCGGGGCTGGCGCCGGCCCAGCGCCTGGCCGACCCGCACGGTGACAGCCATGCCCAGGGAATAGGGGATCATGAACACCAATGAACTGAAGTTCAGCGCGATCTGGTGCCCGGCCACCACCGTGGCGCCGAGGCTGCCGATCAGCAACGCGATCACTGCGAAAATACTCGATTCGGCGAACACCGCGATGCCGATCGGCAAGCCGATGCCCAGCAGGCGCTTGATGACGGCCCATTGCGGCCAGTCGAAACGGCTGAACAACCGGCTCGACTGATAGGCCGGTGCCCACCGGGCCCAACCGGCCATGCCCAGGGCCATGACCCACATCACGATGGCCGTGGCCCAGCCACACCCGACGCCGCCCATGGCGGGCACGCCCAGGTGCCCATAGATGAAGATGTAATTGAGCGGAATGTTCAGCGCCAGCCCGCACAACCCCAGCACCATCGCCGGCCGCGTGCGACCCAGGCCGTCGCTGAAGCAGCGCAGCACGTGATACAGCGCCACGGCCGGCAGGCCCGTGCCGATGCCTCGCAGGTATTCCATGCACGGGCCGATCAATTCAGGATCGACCTTCATGACGTGCAGGATCGGTTCGGCGCTGAACAGCGCCAGCGTCGCGATCAACCCCACCACCAATGCCAACCACAGCGCCTGGCGTACCAGCGGCCCGATCTCGTTGAACGTCCCGGCACCGAAACGCTGGGCAACTTTTGGCGTGGTCGCCAGCAATGTGCCGGTCATCAACAGGAACACCGGCACCCAGATCGAGTTGCCCAGTGCCACCGCCGCCAGGTCTCGTGGACCGACCCGACCGGCCATCACCGCATCGACGAAGCCCATGGCGGTGGTCGCCAACTGCGCGACCATGATCGGCAGGGCCAGGGCCAGCAACGTCTTGAATTCCAGGCGAACCCGGGCCGGGCGGGAGAGGGTGGTGGGGGTGTCGATCACAGGATTCACAGGGCAAGCGTCCGAAAAGGTTAAGCGCAGGGCGGCGAATTCTACGCTTTGACGCAGTGGTCAGGAAAAAACCTGTGTTGTGGATTTGTAATCGCTTTTTCAGTTTTCGAGCACCTGTGGGAGCAAGGCTTGCCCGCGATGAAGCTGATGCGGCCTCCCAAGGAACCGAGGCGCCTGCATCGCGAGTAAGCTTTGCTCCCACATAATCCCTCGCCACAACATCATTCGCTCCGGGTAATGCACAGGTCCAACGGAACGCCTACACTGCCCATCCCGCCAAAGGAGCTTCGCCATGCTGATCGTCGCCGACGAAAACATTCCCCTGCTCGATGCATTTTTCCAAGGGTTCGGCGAAATTCGCCGGGTCCCGGGCCGGGGGATCGACCGGACGATGGTCGAGCAAGCCGATGTGCTGCTGGTGCGTTCGGTCAGCCAGGTCAATCGAGCCTTGCTGGAAGGCAGCAAAGTGCGCTTTGTCGGCACCTGCACCATCGGCACCGATCACCTGGACCTGGATTATCTGGCCGAGGCCGGCATTCGCTGGGCCAGCGCACCCGGCTGCAATGCCCGTGGCGTGGTGGACTATGTGCTGGGCAGCCTGATGACCCTGGCGGAAATCGAAGGCGTGCAGCTTAAGCAGCGCACCTTCGGCGTGGTCGGTGCAGGCCAGGTGGGCGGGCGGTTGATCGAGGTGCTCAAGGGGCTTGGCTGGACCGTGAAGGTCTGCGATCCGCCGCGTCAGGCTGCCGAAGGGGGCGACTATGTGAGCCTGGAACAGATCATCGAACAGTGCGATGTGATCAGCCTGCACACACCGTTGACGCGCGACGGCGAGCAACCGACCTGGCACCTGTTCGACGAAGCGCGTCTGAACCAACTCAAGCCCGGGACCTGGCTGATCAATGCGGCCCGTGGGCCGGTGATCGATAACGCTGCGCTGCGCGAGGTGTTGCTGGAGCGCGAAGACTTGCAGGCGGTGCTGGATGTCTGGGAGCAGGAGCCCACCGTGGACGTGGACCTGGCGGACTTGTGCGTGATCGCCACCCCGCATATTGCCGGTTACAGCCTCGATGGTCGCCAGCGTGGCACCGCCCAGATCTACCAGGCCTTGTGTGCTTTCCTGGAGCGGCCGGTTGAAGTCAGCCTCAGCGACCTGTTGCCTCGGCCCTGGCTGGGCGGTATCACCCTGGACGCCGAAACCGACCCGGCCTGGGCCTTGGCGGCGCTGTGCCGGAGCGTGTACGACCCGCGTGGTGACGACGCGAACTTTCGTCGCAGTCTGGTGGGCACGGTCAGCGAGCAACGCAGCGCGTTCGATGCTTTGCGCAAGCATTATCCGCCACGGCGGGAGATCGACAGCTTGAAGGTTCGTATCGAAGGGCAGTCCCCGACCTTGCAGCAGATCGTCACCGCGCTGGGCGCCACCATCGTCTAGACGCCTTTTGTGGCGAGGGGATTTATCCCCGCTGGGCTGCGCAGCAGCCCCATGGTTCAAAACTGACACACCGGATTCGTCAGATTTCAGGGAGTGCTTCGCACCCCAGCGGGGATAAATCCCCTCGCCACAGGTTTTGTGTCGGACCAGAGATCAATGGCAGCCTTGTCTTCCAGGCATAAAAAACCCGACATCAAGGTCGGGTTCAATCGAGACGGGCTGTATCACTTTTGTTCGGCAGGCTTGACCAGTCGTTTTTCCAGCTCGCTGCAGGCTTTCTGGATCATGTCCTCGGTGATCGGTACTTCGCGCCCTTGGGCATCGATGAACGAGCAGCCCAGAGACTGATCCGGTTGCGTGCGGATTACTTGAATCTTGTCGTCGCTGCTGTGTTGCAAGGACATGGCCTGTCTCCTCATCAGGTTGTGTGCCTACTTTAATGTCGCCAGGTGACCGAGCCATGACACTCCTTGTAGGTTCATGGCGACACCTCCACTCAATCAGAAACACAGTTGCGTTTCCAGCCAGACTTTAGACCGATAACATCTAGCCCCTAGTCGTTGTGGTCATATTTAACCTGACTCATTCTGATTCAAATAGGTTCCGCTGCGCTTTGGCGTCGCTGGCCGGCCTTTTCCCTGCTGCATTAACGGATGCTCTTGATGCTTTCTTCCCGACATCGCCGTGCCATACGCCTGGCCAGCGGCTTCATCGCCCCCTATCGCAAACAGGTCGCCGGCGCTTTGCTGGCCCTGATTGTCACCGCCGGTATTACCTTGTCCATGGGCCAAGGTATCCGCTTGCTGGTGGACCAGGGCTTCATGACCCGTTCACCACACCTGCTCAATCAATCCATCGGCCTGTTCATGGTGCTGGTGGTTGGGTTGGCGATCGGTACGTTTTCGCGTTTTTACCTAGTGTCCTGGATCGGCGAGCGGGTGGTGGCCGATATCCGGCGGCAGGTCTTCAACCATCTGGTGTACTTGCACCCGGGGTTCTACGAAAACAACCGCAGTTCGGAAATCCAGTCGCGGTTGACCGCCGATACGACCTTGCTGCAATCGGTGATCGGTTCGTCGCTGTCGTTGTTTTTGCGCAACGCCTTGATGGTGGTTGGCGGCATCGTGCTGCTGTTCATCACCAATCCCAAGTTGACCAGCATTGTGGTGATTGCCCTGCCGCTGGTCTTGGCGCCGATCCTGGTATTTGGTCGCCGGGTGCGCAGTTTGTCGCGCCAGAGCCAGGACCGCATTGCCGACGTAGGCAGCTACGTTTCCGAAACCCTCGGCCAGATCAAGACCGTGCAGGCTTATAACCACCAGGTCCAGGACGAGCAGCGATTCTCCGTGACGGTGGAGCAGGCCTTCGATACCGCTCGCAAACGCATCGCCCAGCGGGCCTGGCTGATCACCCTGGTGATCGTGCTGGTGCTGGGCGCGGTGGGGGTGATGCTCTGGGTCGGCGGCATGGATGTGATCGCCGGACGGATTTCCGGCGGTGAGCTGGCGGCATTCGTGTTCTACAGCCTGATCGTCGGCAGCGCCTTCGGTACCCTGAGTGAAGTGATCGGCGAGCTGCAACGGGCGGCGGGTGCGGCTGAGCGTATTGCCGAGTTGCTGCGTTCGGAAAACATCATCCAGCCGCCGGCTTCAGGCCTGGTGACCTTGCCGGCGCGGGTCCGCGGCGATTTGCGCCTCGAAGGCGTGCGTTTTTCCTATCCGTCCCGGCCGGACAGTTACGCGGTCGACGGTCTCGACCTGAGTATCAAAGCCGGTGAGACCCTGGCCCTGGTCGGGCCTTCCGGTGCGGGCAAGTCGACGGTCTACGATTTGCTGCTGCGTTTCTATGATCCGGTGCAAGGGCAGATCCTGATCGACGATGTGCCATTGACTCGACTCGATCCACTGGACCTGCGCCGCCACTTCGCCCTGGTTTCACAAAACCCGGCACTGTTCTTCGGCACGGTCGAAGAGAACATCCGCTATGGCAACCCGCAGGCGTCGTCGGAGCAGGTGCGCGAGGCCGCGCAGATCGCCTACGCCCACGACTTCATCGAAAAAATGCCCGACGGCTACCAGACTCACCTGGGTGACGGTGGCCTCGGGCTATCCGGCGGCCAGCGTCAACGCCTGGCCATCGCCCGGGCCTTGCTGGTGGACGCGCCGATCCTGCTGCTGGACGAAGCCACCAGCGCCCTCGATGCGCAAAGCGAACACCTGATCCAGCAAGCCTTGCCCAGCCTGATGAAAAACCGTACGACGTTGGTGATCGCCCACCGCCTGGCCACGGTGAAAAACGCCGATCGGATTGCGGTGATGGACCAGGGCAAGGTGGTTGCCGTGGGCACTCACCAGGAACTTGTCGCCAGCAATGCGCTGTATGCGCGGTTGGCGGCGTTGCAGTTCAATCAGCAGAGTGATGCGGTTCAGTGAGTCTGATGTTGAGATCCTGACGAGTCGAAACCAATGTGGGAGCGAGCCTGCTCGCGATAGCGTCAGATCAGTGACAATGATGTCGACTGTTACACCGCTATCGCGAGCAGGCTCGCTCCCACAGGGTCCAGCACCCGGCCAAGTAACCGACAAAAAATGCCCGTATCTTTCGAAACGGGCATTTTTTTGTTTTTCAGGAACAGCTTGCCGCTTGAAGCTCAACGCTTGCCGCTAACCCTCACTGATCATCGAAATACCGCTCATGCCAATCCACCAGCGGTTGCGGCGAGTTGAGTTTCTGGCCGTAGATCACCGAGTACGACAACACGTTCTGCACGTATTGGCGGGTTTCGTCGAACGGGATGCTTTCGACCCAGACGTCGAAACTCAAGTGGTCGGCGCCGCGCAGCCACTGGCGCACGCGACCGGGGCCGGCGTTGTAGGCCGCCGAGGCCAGGACGCGGTTGCCGTTGAACTGGCTGTGAACCTGGCTCAGGTAGGCCGCGCCCAACTGGATGTTCTTGTCCGGGTTCAACACTTGTTGGGGGGAGGCCAGGGGAATGCTGAACTTGCGCGCGGTTTCCTTGGCGGTGCCTGGCATCAGTTGCATCAGGCCGGCGGCGCCGACGCTGGAGCGGGCATCATCCATGAACGCACTTTCCTGCCGGGTAATGGCGAACGCCCAGCTTGGATGCAAGCCACGGATCTTGGCTTCGCGCACCAGGGTGTCGCGGTGGGCCATCGGGAAGCGGATGTCCAGGTCGTCCCAGTACTTGGCCTGGCTGATGGTGCGAATGGCCGGGAAATACCATTTCAGGTCGTAGGCCAGCTTCGCCTGGGCGACCATCTCGTCCCGGTTGAAATGCCGGCTGACGTGATACCACTCGCGGCGTCCGTCGACAATCTCTCCGCGGGCATGGAACTCCAGCGCCCGACGCACGCCGGGGGTGTTGCGCACCTTATTGATCAATGCCTGGCTCATCACCAGCGGCTTGTTCACCAACGAATACGGCGACTGGGAACGGTCGGCGGCCAGGAAACCATAGAAGTCCCGCTCACGGGCCAGGTGCTTGTAGAGCGTCAGGGCCTCGGGGTTCTGCGGCTGCGCCAACTCCAGGGTACGGGCTTGCCAGTACCGCCAGCGGTTGGTGCTGGCCAGCGACTCGGGCAGGCGGCGGGTCAATTGGTACGCATCGTCCCAACGGGCCAGGCGCAGCAGCAGGCGCAGGCGCCACTCCGAAACGGTGTCGTCGCGCAGTTCCGGGTCGTATTTCGTCATCACGTCCAGGGCCCGACCGTCGAAGCGCTTGGCCAGGGTCAGGCCGATCTCCCGGGCAATCGCGACTTTTTCATCCCGGGAAAAATGCATGGTGCTGGCGTAGCCATCCAGCAGCGCCATGGCTTTTTCCGGGTCCTGGCGGGCCAGGCGACGCAGGCCAAGGCTGACGATGTCGGACATCGGTTCATCGGCCGGGCTAAAGCGCGAGGGCTGGTTGAGCAACTCGGGCTTTTGCGCCACGTCCACCAGCAACTTGCCACGGGGGGCGAGGGTGGTCAGGCCGCTGACCAGGCTATTGGCCAGGGGATAATTGCGCGCCTGGGCGGCCAGTTTTGTCCGCTCCCAACGTTTCTGTTCGGTCAACTGGCCTTGGCCGGCCCACAGGCCGAACAACGCATCACAGGCTTGGGGCAGGGATTTGCCGGTGAGCCACAACTTCTCGGTGTTGGCGTAGCCTTCGGCCTTCAGGCCATGGCTGAGTTGGTACTGGGCGTTGAGGCAGTCCAGTTCGGTGAAATTGAGCTTGGGGTCGTAATACTCGACGAAGGTTTCCCAGTCGCCGCGTTCGGTCAGCCAACGCAACCAGCGCAGCTTCATCCAGTTGGCCTGGGGCAGGTCGCCGTGTTCGGCGAGGAATTTTTCGATTTCCGCGTTGCTGGCGCTCTTGAGGCGGGCGGTCAGTTCGTCATAGGCCAGGTACGGCTCCAGCGGATAATCACGCAGGGCCTGGCTGTAGCGAAAGTAGGGGCCGGAATCACCCTTGGCCAAGGCGCGCTTGGCTTCGTCGTAATACTGGCGCTGGGTGGAAATATCCACCGCCTGAGCGGTTTGAAAGGCAGTGGCACAGATGAAAAGACAAGATAAAGCACTGAAAAGGCGACTGCGCATGATACGTCCGGGCAGAAAAAACATGACAAGCCCAAGGGTTAACCCAGGGTAACTGCCTGTAGCTTAGCCTTTTGCCAGCAGCCGGCGAAAGCTTTGCGGGGCTGTCGGCGCAAGTTCGCAACATTTGTTGTGCAGAGTGCTTCAGTGGCGAAATTGGCGGACCCTTGAGGGCTCATCTCAGGTAGAATGCGCGCCCAGTTTTTGGAGAAGCTCATGACCCTGCTCAAATTCAGCGATGTGTCCCTTGCTTTCGGCGCTATGCCGTTGTTGGACAAGGTGTCCTGGCAGATCGCCCGTGGTGAGCGGGTGTGCATCATCGGCCGCAACGGCACTGGCAAGTCCAGCATGATGAAGCTGGTCAAGGGCGATCAGAAGCCCGACGACGGCTCGGTCTGGCGCGCGCCAGGCCTGAAAATCGGCGAATTGCCCCAGGAACTGCCGGTGGCCGACGAGCGGACCGTGTTCGACGTGGTTGCCGAAGGCCTGGACGGTGTCGGCGCGCTGCTGGCCGAGTATCACCACCTGAGCCAGAACATCGTCACCGATGCCGACCTGGACAAGTTGATGCACGTGCAGCACGACCTCGAAGCCCGCGATGGCTGGCGCCTGCAGCAGCTGGTCGACAGCACCCTGAGCCGCCTGCAATTGCCGGCCGACAAGACCCTCGCCGAGTTGTCCGGCGGTTGGCGTCGTCGCGTCCTGCTGGCCCAGGCCCTGGTGTCCGAGCCGGACCTGCTGCTGCTCGACGAGCCGACCAACCACCTGGACATTGGCGCCATCGCCTGGCTTGAAGAAGCCCTGAAAGACTTCCAGGGGGCGGTGCTGTTCATCACCCACGACCGGTCCTTCCTGCAAAACCTGGCGACCCGTATCCTCGAGCTGGATCGCGGCGGGCTGATCGACTGGAACGGCGACTACGCCAGCTTCCTGGTGCACAAGGAAGCGGTACTGGCGGCGGAAGAGACCGCCAACGCGCTGTTCGACAAGCGTCTGGCCCAGGAAGAAGTCTGGATCCGCCAGGGCATCAAGGCCCGTCGCACCCGCAACGAAGGCCGTGTACGGGCCCTCAAGGCCTTGCGCGTGGAGCGCAGCGAACGACGCGAACGCACTGGCAAGGCCAATATCCAGCTGGAAACGGCTGACAAGTCTGGCAAGCAGGTGATGGTGCTGGAGAACGTCAGCTTCGCCCATCCAGGCGGTCCGTTCCTGGTCAAGGACTTCTCCATGGTCCTGCAACGTGGCGACCGCATCGGCCTGCTGGGCGCCAACGGCACCGGCAAGACCACCTTGCTCAAACTGATGCTCGGTGGCCTGGTACCGACCAGTGGCAAGGTGGAAGAGGGCACGAAGATCGACGTCGCCTACTTCGACCAGTTGCGCCATCAGTTGGACCTGGAGAAGACCGTGATCGACAACGTGGCCGAAGGTCGCGATTTCATCGATATCGACGGCCAGAGCCGCCACGTGCTGAGCTACCTCGGCGATTTCCTGTTCAGCCCCCAGCGTGCGCGTACGCCGGTCAAGGCGTTGTCCGGTGGTGAACGTGCCCGTCTGTTGCTGGCCAAGTTGTTCAGTAAGCCGGCGAACCTGCTGGTGCTCGACGAACCGACCAACGACCTGGACGTGGAAACCCTCGAGTTGCTGGAAGAGGTGCTGCTGACCTTCAACGGCACTGTGCTGATGGTCAGTCACGACCGGGCATTCCTCGACAACGTGGTTACCAGCACCCTGGTATTCGAAGGCGAAGGCCTGGTTCGCGAATACGTGGGTGGTTATCAGGATTGGCTGCGCCAGGGCGGCTCGCCGCGTCTTTTGGGCGTGACCGAAAGCAAGTCCGGCAAGGCCGACCTGAATTCGGCCGTGGTCAAGGCTGAGCCAGCCCCGGTTACCGCCGCAGCGGCCCCGGCTCCGGCGAAGAAAAAGCTCAGCTACAAGCTGCAGCGTGAACTGGAAGCCTTGCCGGGTGATATTGACGCGAAGGAACAGCAGATCGCAGCGGTGGAAGCCGAAATGGCCGACACCGGGTTCTACCAGCGACCTGCCGCCGAAACCGCCAAGGTGATCGCGCATCTGGAGCAATTGCAGGCCGAGCTGGACGCGCTGGTCGAGCGTTGGGCTGAACTGGACGCTTGATCCATCGTTGAGAAAAATCCCGGCGTTCAGCAATGGACGCCGGGATTTTTACTTGAAACGCTATTCCCCTGTAGGGGTGAGCCAGTGGGAGCAAAGCTTGCTCGCGATGAACGATAACGCGGTCATTCGACAGGCTGGGATGCCTTCATCGCGAGCAAGCTTTGCTCCCACAGGCTCGCTCCCACAGGGTATGGGGTTATGTGCGCTTGACCAGGTGCACCGCCAACACATCGCAAGGCGCCCCATGCAGTACGTCGTTGGCGGTCGAGCCTAGCAACAGTGCCAGGCCGTGGCGGCCATGACTGCCGACGACGATCAGGTCGCAACCCTGTTCCTTGGCCAGGTGATGGATTTCCTGGCGTGGCTGGCCGTAGGTCAGGTGGCTGAACTCCTTCTTCAGGGCCGGGTATTTCACGATCAGTCGGTCAAGGCGTTCCTTGGCCTGGTCGAATTGCTGCTGCTGCAACTGGGAAAGGTCCATCGGTACATCGCCGCCGAAGGCCATGGCCATCGGTTCGACGATGTGCACCAGTGACAGCTGGGTGTCTCGGCCTTCGCAAAGGGCGAGGGCGCGCTTGACGACCGGATCGCATTCTTCAGTGAGGTCAACGGCGACCAGGATGTGGTTGTAGTACATGGAAAGCACTCCAGAGAATTGCGATACGGTAAGTATGGCTGGTTTCAAGCGCATTGACGCGACCTGGGTCAATGGGCTCATCAGAATCGGGGAGTACGAATATGACGGTCTGGATAGTGCTGTCAATCCTGTTGGTGGTG
Organism: Pseudomonas sp. St290; assembly: GCF_018325805.1. Classification (NCBI taxonomy): domain Bacteria; kingdom Pseudomonadati; phylum Pseudomonadota; class Gammaproteobacteria; order Pseudomonadales; family Pseudomonadaceae; genus Pseudomonas; species Pseudomonas sp. St290. The sequence goes on from NZ_AP014703.1 coordinate 2,161,315, forward strand.
TTAAGTCCACTGGCATGGTTGCGTCCGTCCCGTGTACAGAGCGGGCGCATGGCCTTGCGCATGGAAGCACGACGCCTGGGCCTGGCCATGCAACTGGCGCCGCAGGAGTGGCCGCACTGGCTGGGCCAGCAGCCGCCCAACCCCTGCGCCCAGTACCACCGGCCTCGGCGAGGCAGCCAACCAGCCTGTTGGAGCTACTGGCAAACTGCGCCGGGCGTCTGGGTCAATCAGTGGCGGGAAGTCTGCCTGGATGAATCTCTGCTCAATCATTTCGAAAAATTGCCGGCCAACGTCTACAAGGTCGAAGCCGACCGACAAATGATTGCCTTGTACTGGGGCGAGAAGGGCGAAGCCAGTGTGTTGCTGGCCATTGCCGATGTGCTCAAGGCATTGGCCTGAGACATAAAAAAGCCCGACAGTCTCATCGGGCGGGTTGGCCAGGCAGGCCGGTAATCAAGCTGTGCCAGGGCGTGCGTTCGTAACGCCCTTCATTCCTGAATTTTCAATCGCGCACCCGACAGCGTAGTCGGTTGGATCCGTTATGTGTGGAATTAGGGCGATTTTTCTAATTATTGATTCTATGAATAGCTGCTCATGCGGGGCCGTGTTGCGGATCCGTACGGTACGGAAATGACCGTAAAGTCGCGTTCATGCCTGTGTTTAGGGCGATTGACAATTGTCGGAAATTCCGTGAAGGTGACGTACCCAAATCAAACGGGCGTATGAATTGAGCGTTTGTATTTTCAGAATGCTCCTACAGACCCCGACTATCGCGTTGACGGGTGTGCCTGGCGGATTGGCGTAGCATCGACGGTAAACGTCAATGCCATACCTGCGGTCAGCGTTCAACGTGTACTGTTCAGCTTCCATATCGTGGAGATCAGTTGATGATTTACGAAGGTAAAGCCATCACGGTTAAGGCTCTTGAAAGTGGCATCGTCGAACTGAAATTCGACCTCAAGGGTGAGTCCGTCAACAAGTTCAACCGTCTAACCCTGAATGAACTGCGTCAGGCCGTGGACACTATCAAGGCAGATGCTTCGATCAAGGGTGTGATCGTCAGCAGCGGCAAGGACGTATTCATCGTCGGTGCCGACATCACCGAATTCGTCGACAACTTCAAGCTGCCCGATGCCGAACTGATCGCTGGCAACCTCGAAGCCAACCGTATTTTCAGCGACTTCGAAGACCTCAACGTACCGACCGTCGTGGCCATCAACGGCATCGCCCTGGGTGGCGGCCTGGAAATGTGCCTGGCGGCGGATTACCGCGTCATGTCCACCACGGCCAAGATCGGCCTGCCGGAAGTCAAACTGGGCATTTACCCGGGCTTCGGCGGAACCGTGCGCCTGCCGCGCCTGATCGGTGCCGACAACGCCATCGAGTGGATTGCCGCGGGCAAGGAAAACCGTGCTGAAGACGCGCTGAAAGTCGGCGCCGTGGATGCCGTGGTCGAACCTGGCAAGCTTCAGGAAGCAGCCCTTGAAACCGTCAAGCGCGCTATCAGCGGCGAGTTCGACTACAAGGCCAAGCGTCAGCCGAAGCTGGAGAAGCTCAAGCTCAACGCCATCGAACAAATGATGGCCTTCGAAACCGCCAAGGGTTTCGTGGCCGGTCAGGCAGGCCCGAACTACCCGGCACCAGTCGAAGCGATCAAGACCATCCAGAAAGCCGCGAGCTTCGGTCGCGACAAGGCCCTGGAAGTCGAGGCCGCAGGCTTCGTCAAACTGGCCAAGACCTCGGCTGCGCAAAGCCTGATCGGTCTGTTCCTCAATGACCAGGAACTGAAGAAAAAGGCCAAGGCCTACGACGAAATCGCCAGTGATGTGAAGCAGGCTGCCGTGCTCGGCGCCGGCATCATGGGTGGCGGTATCGCCTACCAGTCGGCGTCCAAGGGCACGCCGATCCTGATGAAGGACATCAACGAACACGGGATCGAGCAGGGCCTGGCCGAAGCCGCCAAGCTGCTGGTCGGCCGCGTCGACAAAGGTCGCATGACCGCTGCGAAGATGGCCGAAGTGCTCAATGGCATTCGTCCGACCCTGTCCTATGGCGATTTCGGCCATGTCGACCTGGTGGTCGAAGCCGTTGTCGAGAACCCGAAGGTCAAGCAAGCGGTACTGGCCGAAGTCGAAGACAAGGTCAAGGAGGACACTATCCTTGCCTCGAACACCTCGACCATTTCCATTTCGCTGCTGGCCAAGGCCCTCAAGCGTCCGGAAAACTTCGTCGGCATGCACTTCTTCAACCCGGTGCACATGATGCCGCTGGTGGAAGTGATCCGTGGCGAGAAGTCCAGCGAACATGCGATTGCCACCACCGTCGCCTACGCGAAGAAAATGGGCAAGAACCCGATCGTCGTCAACGACTGCCCGGGCTTTCTGGTCAACCGTGTGCTATTCCCGTACTTCGGCGGTTTCGCCAAGCTGGTCAGCGCCGGTGTGGACTTCGTGCGCATCGACAAGATCATGGAAAAATTCGGCTGGCCGATGGGCCCGGCGTACCTGATGGACGTGGTCGGCATCGACACCGGCCACCACGGTCGCGACGTCATGGCTGAAGGCTTCCCGGATCGCATGAAGGACGACCGCCGTTCGGCCGTCGACGTGCTCTACGAGGCCAAGCGCCTGGGCCAGAAGAACGGCAAGGGCTTCTACGCCTACGAGACCGACAAGCGCGGCAAGCAGAAGAAAGTCGCCGACTCGTCGGTACTGGAAGTGCTCAAGCCGATCGTCTACGAGCAGCGCGAAGTCACCGACGAGGACATCATCAACTGGATGATGATCCCGCTGTGCCTCGAAACCGTGCGTTGCCTGGAAGACGGCATTGTCGAAACCGCCGCCGAAGCCGACATGGGTCTGGTCTACGGTATCGGTTTCCCTCCATTCCGTGGTGGTGCGCTGCGCTACATCGATTCGATCGGTGTGGCCAAGTTCGTTGCCCTGGCTGACCAGTACGCTGATCTGGGCGCGCTGTACCACCCGACTGCGAAGCTGCGTGAAATGGCCAAGAACGGCCAGAGCTTCTTCGGTTAAGCGCCCAACGACTAGAGCGAGAGAACATTTATGAGCTTGAATCCTAGAGACGTCGTGATTGTCGACTTCGGTCGTACGCCGATGGGCCGCTCCAAGGGCGGCATGCACCGCAACACCCGCGCCGAAGACATGTCGGCGCACCTGATCAGCAAGCTGCTGGAGCGCAACGTCAAGGTCGACCCCAACGAAGTCGAAGACGTGATCTGGGGCTGTGTGAACCAGACCCTGGAGCAGGGCTGGAACATCGCCCGCATGGCCTCGCTGATGACCCAGATCCCTCACACGGCGGCCGGCCAGACTGTCAGCCGCCTGTGCGGTTCGTCCATGAGTGCGTTGCACACCGCCGCCCAGGCGATCATGACTGGCAACGGTGACGTGTTCGTCGTCGGCGGGGTCGAGCACATGGGCCACGTGAGCATGATGCATGGTGTCGACCCGAACCCACACATGTCGCTGTACGCGGCAAAAGCTTCGGGCATGATGGGCCTGACCGCGGAAATGCTTGGCAAGATGCACGGCATCACCCGCGAGCAGCAGGACGCCTTTGGCGTGCGCTCCCACCAGCTCGCCCACAAGGCGACCGTGGAAGGCAAGTTCAAGGATGAGATCATCCCGATGCAGGGCTACGACGAGAACGGTTTCCTGAAACTGTTCGACTACGACGAAACCATTCGTCCGGAAACCACCCTGGAAAGCCTGGCGGCCCTCAAGCCGGCATTCAATCCAAAGGGCGGCACCGTGACAGCCGGTACTTCGTCGCAGATCACCGACGGTGCCTCGTGCATGATCGTGATGTCGGCCCAGCGCGCCCAGGACCTGGGTATCCAGCCGATGGCGGTGATTCGTTCGATGGCCGTGGCGGGTGTGGATCCGGCGATCATGGGCTATGGTCCAGTACCGGCCACGCAGAAAGCCTTGAAGCGTGCAGGCCTGGGTATTGCCGATATCGACTTCTTCGAGCTCAACGAAGCTTTCGCCGCACAGGCCCTGCCAGTGCTGAAAGATTTGAAAGTGCTCGACAAGATGAACGAGAAGGTTAACCTGCACGGCGGCGCGATCGCCCTGGGTCACCCGTTCGGTTGCTCCGGTGCGCGTATCTCCGGCACGCTGCTCAACGTCATGAAGCAGAATGGCGGCACCTTTGGTGTGTCCACCATGTGCATTGGCCTCGGCCAGGGCATCGCCACTGTCTTCGAACGCGTCTAAGCGTTGCGTCGATGGAAGCCGGGGCCAAGTGCCCCGGTTTTTGTTTTTCCGGGTTTAGTAAAAAAGATTTTTGTTTTTATTTTGAAAAGATTTCAGTGAGGGCCAAAGCATGCCGATACAACCTGGGCTCTACCAACATTACAAAGGTCCGCAGTACCGCGTATTCAGCATTGCGCGGCATTCCGAGACCGAGGAAGAAGTGGTCTTCTATCAAGCCCTGTATGGCGATTACGGCTTTTGGGTACGTCCCTTGAGCATGTTCCAGGAGTCCGTCGAGGTTGACGGCGAACAGGTGCCACGCTTTGCTTTGGTGCAGGCCGAGGAGAGCATTTTTTCCAAGCCTTGAGGCCGGTATGCGGGCAACCCTGCGCTTGACCTCACCTTGCAGCCACTATATATAGCGGTGCCGCGTCAGGCGCCAACCGCCTTTCACTTTTTAGAATTCAGGAATTTTCTGATCCATGGGCAAATCGCTGGTCATTGTGGAATCCCCGGCTAAGGCCAAGACCATCAACAAGTATCTGGGCAACCAATACGTGGTGAAGTCGAGTATCGGCCATATCCGAGACCTGCCCACCAGCGGTTCGGCTAGCGCCAGCAAGGAGCCAGCCGCCAAGCGCGGCAAGGCTGCTGCCGGTGAAGCGCCGGCGCTGTCGCCGAAAGACAAGGCGCGCAAGCAGCTGGTCTCACGCATGGGGGTCGATCCGGAACATGGCTGGAAAGCCAAGTACGAGATCCTCCCAGGCAAGGAAAAGGTCATCGAAGAGCTGCGTCGGCTCGCCAAGGATGCTGACACCATCTATCTCGCAACGGACTTGGACCGCGAAGGGGAAGCCATTGCCTGGCACCTGCGCGAAGCCATCGGTGGGGACGACAGCCGCTACAAGCGCGTGGTGTTCAACGAAATCACCAAGAAAGCCATCCAGGAAGCCTTCTCTCAGCCGGGCGAGCTGGATATCGATCGGGTCAACGCCCAGCAGGCGCGTCGTTTCCTCGATCGCGTGGTGGGCTACATGGTCTCGCCACTGTTGTGGGCCAAGATCGCCCGCGGGCTGTCTGCCGGTCGTGTGCAGTCGGTCGCGGTGAAGCTGGTGGTGGAGCGCGAGCGGGAGATCCGCGCGTTTATCCCTGAAGAATACTGGGAAGTCCACGCCGACCTTGGCACTGCCAAGGGCGCTACCGTGCGTTTCGAGGTGGCCCGCGAGAAGGGTGAGGCCTTCAAGCCGCTCAACGAAGCCCAGGCCATGGCTGCGCTGGAGAAGCTCAAGGCTTCCAGCTACAGCATCGTCAAGCGCGAGGACAAGCCGACCAGCAGCAAACCGTCGGCGCCGTTCATCACTTCCACGCTGCAACAGGCTGCGAGCAACCGCCTGGGTTTTGGCGTGAAGAAAACCATGATGATGGCCCAGCGTCTATATGAAGCCGGCTACATCACTTATATGCGTACCGACTCGACCAACCTCTCGGCCGATGCCGTGGCGATGGCGCGCACTTATATAGAAAGCGAGTTCGGCAAGAAATACCTGCCGGACACGCCGAACGTCTACAGCAGCAAGGAAGGCGCACAAGAGGCTCACGAAGCGATTCGTCCGTCCGATGCCAATACCGAGCCAAGCAAGCTGTCGGGCATGGAGCGCGACGCCGAGCGTCTCTACGAGTTGATCTGGCGCCAATTCCTGGCCTGCCAGATGCTGCCGGCGCAATACCTGTCGACTACCGTCAGCGTCGGTGCTGGCGACTTCGAGCTGCGCGCCAAGGGCCGCATCTTGAAGTTCGACGGCTACACCCGCGTCATGCCGCAAATCACCAAGCCCGGGGATGACGACGTCCTGCCGGACATGGCCCAGGGTGACGTGATGAAGCTGATCAAGCTTGATCCGACCCAGCACTTCACCAAGCCACCGGCTCGTTATTCGGAAGCCAGCCTGGTCAAGGAAATGGAAAAACGCGGCATCGGTCGTCCTTCGACCTACGCGGCGATCATTTCCACCATCCAGGATCGCGGCTATGTAGCGCTGCACAACCGTCGTTTCTATTCGGAAAAGATGGGCGACATTGTTACCGAACGTTTGTCCGAGAGCTTCTCGAACCTGATGGACTACGGTTTCACCGCCGGCATGGAAGAGAACCTCGACGATGTGGCCCAGGGCGAGCGGGACTGGAAAAACGTCCTCGACGAGTTCTACGGCGACTTCAAGAAAAAACTCGAAGTGGCTGAAAGCGCCGATAATGGCATGCGGGCCAATCAGCCGGTCATGACCGACATTCCGTGCCTGACCTGCGGGCGTCCGATGCAAATTCGCACGGCATCGACAGGTGTCTTCCTCGGTTGCTCGGGCTACAGCCTGCCACCCAAGGAGCGCTGCAAGGCGACGGTCAACCTGGTACCGGGCGACGAAATCGCCGCGGACGACGAGGGCGAGTCGGAATCCCTGGTGCTGCGCGGCAAGCATCGCTGCCCGATCTGCAGTACGGCAATGGATGCCTACTTGCTGGATGAAAAGCGCAAGCTGCACATCTGCGGTAACAACCCGGACTGTGCCGGCTACGAGATTGAAGAGGGCACCTATCGCATCAAGGGCTACGAAGGTCCGAGTCTGGAATGCGACAAGTGTGGCAGTGAGATGCAGCTCAAGACCGGTCGTTTCGGCAAGTTCTTCGGGTGCACCAATCCGACCTGCAAGAACACCCGCAAACTGCTCAAGAGCGGTGACGCGGCGCCGCCGAAGATGGACCCGGTGAAGATGCCTGAACTCAAGTGCGAGAAGGTCAATGACACCTACATCCTGCGCGACGGCGCCTCCGGCCTGTTCCTGGCGGCCAGCCAGTTCCCGAAAAACCGTGAGACCCGTGCACCGTTGGTAATGGAGATCGTGCCGCACAAGGACGAGATCGATCCGAAGTACCATTTTCTTTGTGACGCGCCGCAGAAGGATCCGGAAGGGCGTCCAGCGGTCATTCGCTACAGCCGCAAGACCAAGGAACAGTATGTGCAGACTGAAGTCGACGGCAAGCCGACCGGTTGGAAAGCCTACTACGACGGCGGTAAGTGGACGGTTGAAGACAAGCGCTGATCGCTGGCGCTTGCCTGAGTTAGGAGGCTCCCCGTGGCGAGGCAGCTTGCTCTCGCTGGGCGACGTAGCCGTCCCTATAGCCTGAACTGAGCAAAAGGCCGCATGACAACCCGTAGGTTTTCATGCGGCCTTCTTGTTTTTGGCTTGCAGTGGCCTCGGTTGATCCACGACACTGTCCCACTTGCTTGAAGCTTTCATTTCGTTGGGGAGACGCCACCATGGCCCACGAACTCTATACCCGCACCAATCAGAAAATTTATTTCGCCGGTCTGTCGCTTGAAGCGCTCACCAGGGCCGAGGATGGGCGTGCGATGAATTCCCCGGCGTTGCTCCAGGCAGGACGCGAATCCGCGCTGTTTCACCTTTACGGTGCGCTGTTGGGGTTGTGCCATGAAATCGCCGGTTTCTATCGCCTGCCGCAAGCGAACGCGTCGCGGGCCGAGCTGTTGTTGACCCGCGAGGTGCTGGAAACCATCGCTATTCCGGAATTGGCCGAAATGGTCGAGCTGGCGCACAATCCGGAAACCTGGCTGGCGAAGCTATTGGCGGCCCATGCGGCGCTGTTCGAGCCGCCCCGAGCCCCGCGCAAGCCCAAGGGGGACGTGACCCAGCCGTTGATCGTGGCGGTCAATCTGGATGAGCAAGAACCTGAGCAGGAGTTGAGCCGGGAGGAGCTGGAGAGCTGGCGCCAGAACCTCAAGAGCCTGGCGATACGCTTTCGTGAAGGGTTGAACGAGTGCTGAGTTTCCCCACGGCCCGTTACGCTCGTTGATGACGCTTGGTCAAGATCCCGAGCGGAGCCTGGCCGATGACTATATAATCCTCGCCTTTCGTGGAGAACAGACTTTTATGCCAACGTCCTTTCTAGAAATTGTCGAACTTCCTGATGGCCGCATCGAGCTGCGCAGGGCTGAGGACGAGGGGTCTCTGGTTACCCTGAACTTCTCCGAAGATGCCAAGGTATTCCTCCAGGGGCAACACGTCGAAGTCGCCAAGGCGATGCTGAGCGTGGGCGTCCAGATGGCAGGTCGCCTGGTTGAAGGCGAATTCAACAAGGAAGAGGGGCCGCGGGTTCTTCATTGATCCCGCCTGTCGGCTTTTTTGAATAGTATGACTGGCCGGCTTCTCTGTCTTGGAGAAGCCCCGCGTTTGTTTTAACCCAATCGAATATTCAGACTTTGTGCGTCCCCAATACGGGCGGCGCTGATCAACTGTTGCCGTGCGGTCGTGGTCAGTGGATTGAGCCAACTGACCACGGTGTGGCTACGGCCCAGGCGCAATGCTTCGCAGGTCAACTGTTGGGCGCTTTGGGTGCCTCGCGGCTGCAACAGTAGAATGCGTTCGCGGTTCAGGCCGGCATCCCGCAGCCAGGCCTGGGTAACGCTGGCCGGCGGCGCGATCAGCGTCAACCAGCGAGCGTCCTGGTCCTGGCTGAGTTCCCGCAGAATCGGCGCCAACAGGTTCAGGCAGTTTCCAGCCGCACCACGTAACGACAGTTCGCTGAAAGCCTCGGGCTCGACGCTCCACGGCGACTCGATGACCTCTTTCAGGACTGGAACCAGCGGTTGAGCCATGAATGCCTCGAACAGCGGAAGTTGTGTGTGTTGTGGTGTGTGAGGGAACTGCATAAAGCCTCCTTTAGCGGCGAATGACGCCGACACTCAAGCCTTCGATGACCAGATCCTGATCTTTCAGGTTCACTTCGATGGGCGCGAACTCAGGGTTCTCGGCGATGAGCCAGACCTTGCTGCCGTCGCGCTTGAAGCGCTTGACGGTCACTTCGTCGCCAATTCGCGCCACTACGATCTGGCCATTGCGGGCTTCGCGGGTGGTGTGGACGGCCAGGAGGTCACCGTCGAAGATGCCGATGTCCTTCATGCTCATGCCGTGTACACGAAGCAGGTAATCGGCCCGAGGATGGAAGAACGAAGGATTGATGTTGCAGGATTCCTCGACATGCTGTTGGGCAAGGATCGGTGCGCCTGCCGCCACCCGGCCGATGATTGGCAAGGTGGTTTCGTCGGCCTTGGCTTCGAAGCCGGGGATGCGAATGCCACGGGATGCGCCCGGGGTCATTTCGATCGCACCCTTGCGCGCCAGCGCCTTGAGGTGTTCTTCAGCCGCGTTGGGCGACTTGAAACCCAGTTCCTGGGCGATTTCCGCACGGGTTGGCGGGTAGCCGTTGTCTTCGAGGCAGCGTTTGATGAAGGCCAGAATCTCTGCTTGGCGTGGCGTCAGCTTTAGCATATTGATCGCTCTGTCTTTTTATACAGTGACTGGGATTATATACAGTGGACGCCGCTTGGCAATCCTCCTTTTTTCACAGGCCGCTGGACGGTCGGTCGGACTGTTGAACGCGTCATGGCTACCACCCGTGAAAAGGTGTGGTTAAATACGTGACCGGGCGTTCGCAAAACGCCCCGGCAGGCTTGACAACCCATGGGCTGAAACGTATGTTTCAAACAAGTGTTTGTCAGGCGGAGTAACCATGGCCCAGTCGGAAACCGTTGAACGCATTCTCGATGCTGCCGAGCAGTTGTTCGCGGAAAAAGGTTTCGCTGAAACCTCGTTGCGTCTGATCACCAGCAAGGCCGGGGTGAACCTGGCAGCGGTGAACTATCACTTCGGTTCGAAAAAAGCCCTTATCCAGGCGGTTTTCTCGCGTTTCCTCGGGCCTTTCTGCCTCAGCCTCGATCGCGAGCTGGAGCGGCGCCAGGCCAAGCCTGACGTCAAGCCGACCCTGGAAGAACTGCTGGAAATGCTGGTCGAGCAAGCGCTTGCCGTGCAGCCACGCAGTGGTAACGATCTTTCCATTTTCATGCGTTTGCTAGGCTTGGCGTTCAGCCAGAGCCAGGGCCACTTGCGGCGTTATCTGGAAGACATGTACGGCAAGGTGTTCCGCCGCTACATGCTGCTGGTCAATGAGGCCGCGCCGCGCATTCCGCCGATCGAGTTGTTCTGGCGGGTGCACTTCATGCTCGGTGCTGCGGCATTCAGCATGTCCGGTATCAAGGCATTGCGGGCCATCGCTGAAACCGATTTTGGCGTGAACACGTCGATCGAGCAGGTGATGCGCCTGATGGTGCCGTTCCTGGCGGCCGGCATGCGTGCCGAAAGCGGTGTCACCGATGAGGCCATGGCTGCCGCACAATTACGCCCTCGTAGCAAATCGGCCCCGGCCCCGGTATTGGCCAAGGCTTGACGGGTGGGCGCGGCTGCCTACATCCGCTAAGCTAGCCGCCCATGCCGACTCTCGTTTCGAACCTGCTTTGTATTTTATTCCACAATCGTTGCCTGCCGGCCCTGCAGCCCGGCGGCACGGTCGTGCCTGTGGGGTTCATCGTTATTAAGGAAATACTATGACTGCTGGCCTGCAAGGCTCGTTGATGGTGGATGTCGCCGGTACCTGGCTGACGGCCGAAGATCGCCACCTGTTGCGCCAGCCCGAAGTGGGTGGCCTGATTATTTTCGCGCGCAACATCGAACATCCACGGCAGGTGCGCGAATTGAGCGCCTCGATCCGTGCCATCCGTCCCGACCTTTTGCTGGCGGTCGATCAGGAGGGTGGTCGCGTGCAGCGCCTGCGCCAGGGGTTTGTGCGGTTACCGGCGATGCGGGCGATAGCCGACAACCCGAATGCCGAATACCTGGCCGAGCAGTGTGGCTGGATCATGGCCACCGAAGTGCTGGCGGTCGGTCTCGACTTGAGTTTTGCCCCGGTGCTGGACCTCGATTACCAGCGCAGCGCCGTCGTCGGCAGTCGTTCCTTTGAAGGCGACCCCGAGCGCGCGGCGTTGCTGGCCGGGGCCTTCATCCGTGGCATGAGCGCCGCGGGGATGGCGGCCACCGGCAAGCACTTCCCGGGGCATGGCTGGGCCGAGGCCGATTCCCACGTGGCTATTCCCAACGATGAGCGCAGTCTCGAGCAGATTCGCGCCAACGACCTGGTGCCGTTCGCCAAGCTGAGCAAGCAGCTTGCGGCGGTCATGCCTGCCCATGTCATTTATCCTCAGGTTGACACCAATCCAGCCGGATTTTCCCGTCGCTGGTTGCAGGACATCCTGCGCGGGGAGTTGCAATTCGAGGGTGTGATCTTCAGTGATGACCTGTCGATGGCTGGAGCTCATGTGGTCGGCGATGCTGCCAGTCGTATCGAGGCAGCGTTGACGGCGGGTTGCGACATGGGCCTTGTGTGCAATGACCGCGCTGCCGCGGAGCTGGCCTTGAGCGCCGCCCAACGCCTGAAGGTCAAGCCTTCGGCGCGGATCGCCCGCATGCGCGGCCAGGCCTACGCTTCCACGGAATATCGCCAAGACCCGCGCTGGCTGGCGGCACTGGGCGCGTTGAGAGCTGCCCAACTGATCGACTAGCGCTGAGCAATGGGGGAGCGCTGTGAATCAGCGCTTTTCCAGTTTGTCCGGCAGCGGCGCGAACAACGCTTCGATATCGTCGCTCTGCAATTTCCAATCCCCGGCCACGCGTCCGTCCAGCACGCCGGCCGCGAGGTCGGATTTTTCCTTTTGCAGCAGCTGGATTTTCTCTTCCACCGTGCCTCGGGCAATCAGCTTGTAGACGAACACTGGTTTTTCCTGGCCGATACGGTAGGCACGGTCGGTCGCCTGGTTTTCGGTGGCGGGGTTCCACCACGGGTCGTAGTGAATCACCGTGTCGGCCTCGGTCAGGTTCAGGCCTACACCCCCGGCCTTCAGGCTGATCAGAAAGATCTGACGCTTGCCGCTCTGGAATTCCTTGACTGGCGTGCGTCGGTCCCGGGTCTGACCCGTCAGGATCGCGTAATCGACCCCGCGCTTTTTCAGCTCATCTTCGATCAGCGCCAACATGGACGTGAACTGAGAAAACAGCAGCACCCGACGGCCTTCTTCAAACAACTCTTCGAGCATTTCCATCAGGCTGTCGAGCTTGCCCGAGGTGCTGCCTCGGGCAGGCAGGGCGGCGTCGTTGATCAGGCGTAGATCGCAACACACCTGGCGCAGCTTGAGCAGCGCTTCAAGAATGATGATCTGGCTGCGGGCCACGCCTTTGCGGGTGATCTCGTCACGGACTTTCTTGTCCATCGCCAGGCGCATGGTTTCGTAGACGTCCCGCTGGGCATCGCTGAGTTCGACCCAATGGATGATCTCGGTCTTGGGTGGCAGTTCCGTCGCCACTTGTTCCTTGGTCCGGCGCAACAGGAAAGGTTTTATCCGACCGTTGAGGTGCTGGAGTCTGACGTCGCTGCCACGTTTTTCGATAGGCACGCGGTAATCGCGGTTGAAGCTCTTGACGTCCCCAAGCCACCCCGGCAGCAGGAAGTGGAACAGCGACCACAATTCGCCCAGGTGATTCTCCAGTGGTGTACCGGAGAGGCACAACCGCTGGCGGGCGTTGAGCTCGCGGGCGGCCTGGGCGGCTTTGCTGGTAGGATTCTTGATGTACTGGGCTTCGTCGAGAATCAGCACATGCAACGGCTGCGCCGCGAGGCGCTCGACATCCTTGGGCAACAGCGCATAGGTGGTCAGGACCAGGTCGTAGTCGGCCAGCCGGTCGAAGTGTTTCTTGCGTCCGGCGCCGTAAAGCGCCAATACCTTGAGTTGCGGCGTGAAGTGGGACGCTTCGTCGAGCCAGTTGGGAATCAGGCTGGTGGGCATGACCACCATGCACGGTCGGTCGAGGCGTCCGGCGTTCTTTTCGCTGAGAATGTGCGCCAGGGTCTGTAGGGTTTTGCCCAGACCCATGTCGTCCGCGAGAATGCCGCCGACTTCCAGCTGACGCAGCGATTGCATCCAGCTCAAGCCTTCGAGCTGATAAGGCCGCAGTGTCGCGTTCAGGCCTTCTGGCGCGGTGGCGGTGTAATCCTTGATATCCCGCAGGCGTTGGGCCAGGCCGCGAATGTGTTCGCCACCTTCCCAGGTCAGCGGCATGTCCTGCAGTGGGTTCAGGCGCAAGGCGTCCGCACTGTTGAGGCGCAGTTTGGTGGTGCCGGGTTCTTGCAGGTAAAACTCGCCCAGGGTCGCCAGCACCGGTTTCAGCCGGCCGTAGGGCAGCGCCACTTGCTGTGGGCCGAACTCCGAGTTCGGGCGGTTGGGCAGGTTGACCAGGATAAGTTCGTCGTCACGGCGCCGGGCCAGGCGTTCCGGGTTGAACAGTTCGATGTGCGAACGCATCAGGTTCAGCAGGATCGGCAACAGGCTCAGGCGCTCACCGTTGACGATGATCCCCAGTTCCAGGTCGAACCAGTCCCGCTCCGGCGTTTCCTCGACAGTGGCGTACCACTCGTCCACCGCCGTCAGGTCGAAGCCGAAGTCCTCGTCGATCTGCAATTCCCAGCCCTGGCTACGGAGTTTCGGCAGGTCGTTGAGGGTGAAGGTCAACCAGGCGCTGTCGTTGACCATCTCGTACAGTTCCCCGGCGCTTTCCGGCAAGGCCTTGCTTTGTCGGGTCGCGACCTTGAAACCGAGGATTCGCAGCTGTTCGCGGTAGGACTGCTCCACATCGGTGTGGCGTTTTATCCGCAGTGTCTGAGTTTCCTGGCGAATCAGTACGTCGGTGTTGCGCTGGCCGCTGACGTATTCGTCCAGATAACTGAAGGACAGGGCTGCGCGGTGTTGGATGTAGCGTTGCATCTTGCCGTTGCGTGGCTCGAAGGCGCTGAACTCGACACTGGCGAGCCACAGACGCGGTACCGGCTGCACGTTATCCACCAGCACTTGCGGCGGGGCCTTGGGGCTGCGGTTGTCCAGCACCGCCTGGAGTTTCTCCAGCAACTGCGCGTCTTTTTCGGCGGCCGGGTAGGCCAGAGTTTCCTGGACTTGCAGCAACACTGCCGCGCAATGCTTGCAGTTGATACGCACCGGGCAGGAGCAAGCGGCTTCGAGCAGAATCAGCGCGCCCTTGGCTGACTCTTTAAGGCGAATGGTCTGACGGTAGACGTTGCCGCCAGAGCCTTCGCAACTGGCGGTGATGGTGCTGTCGCCGGCCTCGACGATCCTGACGCGGTTTTCCAGCGCATAACGGCGCCCGCGCTCCAGGCTTTGTTCCTTGAATCGATTGACCCAGGAAGGTGCCAGGGGTTTGCTCAGGGGCGAGGGCATAGGCGCGCCAATCAGTCCGGAATGACTTCAGGTGCCTGCCGTGGCGCGGGCGCGGTCAGCGAGGTGATCTTGATCAACAGGCCGAGATGACCGTTGTCGAGGAAGTTCAGTTGGCCATTCTTGGTATGGCTTTGCTGTTTGAGGCGCTCGCTGGCGGTGACCAGGCCATTGGTGTTGATCTGGTTGACCCAGAAATCGGCATCCACGTCGGTGAAACGACCCAGTTTCAGCTCCAGGGTGCCCTCGATAGGGAATTGCCCGAACTGCTCGGCTCCGTCGCTGATGGCGACTTTGCGGCCCTGTTCACCGAGGGTCTGTTGCCAGGCCTTGTGCATCAATACCGTGTATTGGCCGCTGGCGTTGAGTTTCTCGACGATGTTGCCCAGGGCCGGTGTACGCTGGCTATCGGCACCCAGGCGTTGCGCGCCGGCGTCCCAGTCTTCCGGTGCGGCGCGACTGATGATCGCCGGCTCGGCATTCTGGCGCACCAGAATCATTTCAACCTGATACAGGTCGTCGGCAAACGCCAGGGGGGCGACCAGGGTCAACAGCAAGGTCAGTGAGCGAAACAGGCGCATGTGGCGTCCTTCAAGCAGTGGTCGGAGTGAGGCGCTCGAACAGCGCTTCTACGGTATTGAAACGCTCTTCCGGGCGTTCCATGGGCACCATGAACTTGAACATCGTGGCGCCTTCGAACTTGTAGCGTTTGGGTTGGCCCTGGATCAGCTTGATCAGCACCAGTGGGTCGACCGGCGTCTGGGCCTCGAACTCGATCCGGCCACCGTTGGGGCCGCCATCGACTTTCTTGATGCCCAGCTGTTCGGCCTTGAGCTTGAGCAGCGTGGTGCGCACCAGGTTCTTGGTCGGTTCCGGCAACAGGCCGAAGCGGTCGATCATCTCCACTTGCAGGTCCTTGAGGCCTTCCTCGTCGCTGGCCGAGGCGATGCGTTTGTAGAGAATCAGCCGCGCGTGGACATCCGGCAGGTAGTCTTCCGGGATCAGTGCCGGCACCCGCAGGTTGATTTCCGGCCCGCCGCCCAGGGGTTGGTCGAGGTTCGGCTGTTCGCCCTTGCGGATCGACTTGACCGCCCGTTCGAGCATTTCCATGTACAGGGTGAAACCGACGGCCTGGATCTGGCCGCTCTGGCCGTCGCCGAGCAATTCGCCGGCGCCACGGATTTCCAGGTCGTTGGTGGCCAGCACGAAACCGGCGCCGAGGTCCTGGGTATTGGCGATGGCTTCCAGGCGCTTTTCCGCATCCGGGGTGATCTGCTGGCGTGGCGGGGTCAACAGGTAGGCATAGGCTTGGTGGTGGCTACGCCCGACCCGGCCGCGCAGCTGGTGCAACTGGGCCAGGCCGAATTTGTCGGCGCGCTCGATGATGATGGTGTTGGCGCTCGGCACGTCGATGCCGGTCTCGATGATGGTCGAGGCGATCAGCACATTGAAGCGCTTGTGGTAGAAGTCGCTCATCACCTGCTCGAGTTCGCGTTCGCGCATCTGCCCGTGGCCGATGCCGATACGGGCTTCCGGCACCAGTTCGGCCAGGTCGGCGGCGCATTTCTCGATGGTCTTCACGTCGTTGTGCAGGTAATAGACCTGGCCGCCACGCAGCAGCTCACGCAGCAAGGCTTCCTTGACCGTGCTTTTGTTCTGCTCCATCACGAACGTGCGCACTGACAGGCGCCGGGCCGGCGGCGTGGCGATGATCGACAGGTCGCGCATGCCCGACACGGCCATGTTCAATGTGCGTGGGATCGGCGTGGCCGTCAGGGTCAGGATGTCGACTTCGCTGCGCAGGGCCTTGAGCTGCTCTTTCTGGCGCACACCAAAGCGGTGCTCCTCGTCGATGATCACCAGCCCCAGGTTTTTGATCTTCACGTCGTCCTGCAGCAGCTTGTGCGTGCCGATGACGATGTCGATCTTGCCTTCGGCCAGGTCGGCCACGGCGGCATTCACTTCCTTGGTGGATTTGAAACGGCTCATGACTTCCACGGTCACCGGCCAGTCGGCGAAGCGGTCGCGGAAACTGTTGTAGTGCTGCTGGGCGAGCAGGGTGGTCGGCACCAGGATCGCCACCTGCTTGCCACCGTGCACGGCGATGAACGCGGCGCGCATCGCCACTTCGGTCTTGCCGAAGCCGACGTCGCCACACACCAGCCGGTCCATGGGCTTGGGCGCGAGCATGTCGGCGCGCACCGCTTCGATGGTGGTCTGCTGGTCGACGGTTTCTTCGAACGGGAAACCGGCGCTGAAGGTTTCGTAGTCGGCTTTCGGATCGGCGAAGGCATAGCCCTCACGAGCTGCGCGCCGGGCGTAGATGTCCAGCAGTTCGGCGGCCACGTCGCGCACCTGTTCGGCCGCCTTGCGCTTGGCTTTCTGCCAGGTTTCCGAGCCCAGGCGATGCAGTGGGGCCAGGGCGTCGTCGCTGCCAGTGTAGCGGGCGATCAGGTGCAGGTTCGCCACCGGCACATAGAGCTTGGCGCCCTCGGCGTATTCCAGTGTGAGGAATTCAGCGGCCTGATTGTCGATCTCCAGGGTCGCCAGGCCCAGGTAGCGGCCCACGCCGTGGTCGATGTGCACCACGGGCGCACCTTCGCGAAGTTCGGTGAGGTTCTTGATGACGGCGTCGTTGGCGGCGTCGGCGCGTTTCTCGCGACGGCGACGTTGCATGACGCGCTGGCCGAACAACGGGCTTTCGGCGACCAGCGCGAGGGCGGGGTCATCGAGTACCAGTCCTTCGTCCAGCGGGGCGATGGTAATCGCCAGGCGATCCTTGCCGGCGACGAAGTCCGGCCAGTTGTCCACCGTCTTCGGTCGCAGCTTCAGGCGTTCAAGCAGCTCCAACAGCACTTCGCGACGACCCGCGGTTTCGGCGGTGAACAATACGCGACCGGGGAATGTGTCGAGAAAGCCAGCCAGCGCTGCCAGTGGCTGCGTGGCCTTGGCTTCGATGGCCAGGTCCGGCAACGCTTTGGCCGGGAAGCGTTCACGACCGACACCGGTCTCCACGTCCTGCTGGCTCGCCACCACCCGCGGCCAGCTCTTGAGGCGGGCAAAACAGTCCTCCACCGGCAGGAACAGCTCGGCTGGCGGCAATAAAGGCCGGGAAGGATCGACGCGACGCTCTTCGTAGCGGTTGCGCACGTCGTTCCAGAAGTTTTCCGCTGCTTGCTCGATGCCCGGCAGGGAGAACACCTGGGTGTCCTGGGGCAGGTAATCGAACAGGGTGGAGGTTTCTTCGAAAAACAGTGGCAAGTAGTACTCGATGCCGGCGGGAGTAATCCCGCTGCTCAGGTCCTGGAAAATCGGGCAGCGGCGGAAATCCACATCGAAGCGCTCGCGAAAGCGTGCCTTGAAGCGGGTCACGGCTTCCTTCTGTAGCGGGAATTCCTTGGCCGGCAACAGGCGGATCGACTGCACTTTGTCGATGGAGCGCTGGTTTTCCGGATCGAAGGTGCGCAGGGTCTCGATTTCGTCATCGAACAGGTCGATGCGATAAGGCAGCTTGCTGCCCATCGGGAACAGATCGATCAAGGCGCCGCGTACCGCGAACTCGCCGTGCTCGTACACCGTGTCGACGCAGCGGTAGCCACTGGCCTCGAGGCGGGTGCGCATTTGCTCGACATCGAGCTTCTGGCCGATGTCCAGCACCAGGCTGCTACCGAGCAGGAACTGGGTCGGTGCCAGGCGATGTAGGGCCGTGGTGATCGGCACTACCAAAACGCCATGACTGAGCTCCGGCAGCCGATAAAGGCTGGCGATTCGCTGGGAAATGATGTCCTGGTGTGGCGAAAACAGATCGTAGGGCAGGGTTTCCCAGTCCGGGAAATGCAAGACCGGCAAATCCGGAGCGAAGAAACTCAGCTCCTGTTCCAGCCGCTCGGCGCTTTGGCTGTCGGCGGTCAGCAGCAGGGTGAAACGCTTTGCAGCGCTGGCAGCCTCGGCGATGGCCAGGCTCAGGGCGGCACCGGGCAGGTTGCCCCAGTGCTGTTTACCTGCCGCGGCAGGGAGAAGCGGAAGACGCAGAACGGGCACGGAAGGTTGAGCTCCAGCGTTGCGACAAAGTCGGCAATTGTAGCGGGGGAAGGGGGCTGCTGTCAGTCGCAGACTACCCAGGCAGACAGGAAAACCACGGTGCGACAGGCGCGCATTGCTCAGCCGAGGACTCGGCGGCATAATGTAGCCCCTTTTTTCAGCCCCTACATGTGGAAGGTTACCGTGACTCAGAAGCCCGACCAGTGTCTTGGTGAATGGATTGATCGTGAAGCTCTCGCAGAAGCGATGATCCCTCTCATCGGTCAGCTCTACCGCAATAACAACGTGGTGAGCTCGATCTATGGCCGCAGCCTGATCAACCAGTCTGTCATCGCGATCCTCAAAGCCCACCGCTTTGCTCGCCACCGTTCTTCCGACGACAGCGAACTCTCCGTCCACGAAACATTCCCTCTGCTCAAAGCCATGAGCGAGCTCAAGCTCGGCGCGGCTTCGGTGGATCTGGGCAAGTTGGCGTTCAAGTTCCGCAACGAAGGCAACGGCCGTAGCGCCGAGCAGTTCGTTCGTGAAGAGTTGGCTGATGTGGTTGGCCAGCAGAACGTTTCGGCTCGCAAAGGCACCGACGTGGTCCTGTACGGCTTCGGTCGTATCGGCCGTCTGCTGGCGCGCATCCTGATCGAAAAAACCGGTGGTGGCGACGGCCTGCGCCTGCGTGCCATCGTGGTGCGCAAGGGCGCCGAGAACGACCTGACCAAGCGTGCCAGCCTGCTGCGTCGCGATTCGGTCCATGGTTCGTTCAACGGCACCATCACCATCGACGAAGAAAACAACACCATCACCGCCAACGGCAACCTGATCCAGGTGATCTACGCGAAGAACCCGACCGAGGTGGACTACACCCAGTACGGTATCAAGGACGCACTGCTGGTGGACAACACCGGCGTATGGCGTGACGCCGATGGCCTGGGCCAGCACCTGGCCTGCCCGGGTATCGACCGCGTTGTCCTGACCGCGCCTGGCAAGGGCAAGCTGAAGAACATCGTCCACGGCATCAACCACGGCGACATCACCGCTGACGACAAGATCGTCTCCGCCGCCTCTTGCACCACCAACGCCATCGTGCCGGTGCTCAAGGCTGTGAACGACAAGTTCGGCATCGTCAACGGTCACGTTGAAACGGTTCACTCGTACACCAACGACCAGAACCTGATCGATAACTTCCACAAGGGCGACCGCCGTGGTCGCAGCGCCGCGCTGAACATGGTCATCACCGAGACCGGTGCCGCCACCGCCGCCGCCAAGGCCCTGCCTGAACTGGCCGGCAAGCTGACCGGCAATGCGATCCGCGTGCCGACGCCGAACGTGTCGATGGCCATTCTCAACCTGAACCTTGAGAAAGCCGCCACCCGTGAAGAGATGAACGAGTACCTGCGCTACATGGCGCTGCACTCCGAGCTGCATAAGCAGATCGACTTCGTCAATTCCCAGGAAGTGGTCTCCACCGACTTCGTGGGCTCGCGCCACGCCGGTGTCGTGGATGCTGAAGCCACCATCAGCCAAGACAACCGCGTTGTCCTGTACGTCTGGTACGACAACGAATTCGGTTACAGCTGCCAGGTGGTTCGCGTGATGGAAGACATGGCCGGGGTCAACCCGCCAGCGTTCCCGCGCTAAGCCTTAGCCGCTTGTGAAAACGCCCCGACTTGTCGGGGCGTTTTTTTGTCTGCAGGTTTTGTGTTGGCTGGGCTGGCCTCATCGCGAGCAGGCTCGCTCCCACAGTTGACCGAGTTGTTGTTGATGTATGTGATCAAATGTGGGAGCGAGCCTGCTCGCGATGACGATTTTTCAGGCGCCGCCGACTATCGAGGCTTGTTCAGTGCGCAGTTCATGCCGATTGCCCTTGAACAGCACCAGGGTCGCAATCAACCCCAGCACCGCCGCGCCACTGAGCCATATCCCCGGTGCAGCCTTGTTGTCGAGCACATGAATCAGGTAGGTACAGGCCGCCGGAGTAAACCCGCCGAACGTCGCTGTCGCCAGGCTGTAGGCCAGGGAGAAACCGGTGGTGCGCACCTCGACCGGCATGATTTCCGTCAAGGCCACGACCATGGCACCGTTGTAGGATCCATACAGGAACGACAACCACAGCTCGACGATCAGCAAATGGCTGAAGCTGGGGTTCGCCACCAGCCAGGACAGTGCCGGATAGGCCGTCAGGATCGCCAGGACAGTCGCACCGAGCAACAGGGGTTTGCGTCCGATCTTGTCGGAAAACGCCCCCATCACCGGCAGCCAGAAGAAATTCGACAAGCCGATGCACACCGTGACCAGCAGTGCATCCAGGTCCGACAGGTTCAGCTCGGCCTTGCCGAAGGTCGGTGTGTAAGCGGTGATCAGGTAGAACGATACGGTGGTCATCACCACCAGCGCCATGCC
This sequence comes from Pseudomonas sp. St290, assembly GCF_018325805.1. Lineage (NCBI taxonomy): Bacteria > Pseudomonadati > Pseudomonadota > Gammaproteobacteria > Pseudomonadales > Pseudomonadaceae > Pseudomonas > Pseudomonas sp. St290. Next base: position 2,182,153 of record NZ_AP014703.1, read on the forward strand.
TGCCAAGACGATGCCGAAGTTCTGACCGATGGAGCGGACAATTTCCGACAGGCTAGGACGATGTTTTCTCGCCTGGAACTCAGGTGTTTCCTCCAGTGAACGACGGATCATGAATATTGCCGGCACAATCATGCAGCCCACCAGGAACGGTACGCGCCAGCCCCAGTCGCCCATCTCCTGGGGACTCAGCCAGTGATTGAGGCCAACCCCCAACAGGCCGGCAAACACCACGGCAGCCTGCTGGCTGGCCGATTGCCAACTGACAAAGAAACCCTTGCGCCCGGGCGTGGAAATTTCCGCCAGGTAAACCGATACGCCTCCGAGTTCCACGCCAGCGGAGAAGCCTTGCAGCAAGCGGCCCAGCAGGACCAGCAAGGGGGCCGCCACGCCGAGGACTGCGTAGCCCGGTACGCAGGCGATCAGTATGGTACCCATGGCCATCAGCATCAGGGTGATGATCAAGCCTTTGCGGCGTCCGTGGCGGTCGATGTAGGCGCCGAGAAAAATCGCCCCGAGGGGGCGCATCAAGAACCCTGCACCAAACGTGGCCAGGGACAGCATCAGCGAGGCGAACGCACTGTCGGCGGGGAAGAACGTCTTGGCGATGGCCGTGGCGTAGAAGCCGTAGACCATGAAGTCGAACATCTCCAGGAAGTTGCCGCTGACAACGCGAAAAATCGCCTTGCCGTTGCTCGTATTGGAAGGCATGTGTAGGTACTCACTCTGACAATCTTGTATGAAAGCGCCGTACCCCAGTGGAAGCCTTGTGGGAACCTGTGGGAGCAAAGCTTGCTCGCGATGCAGTCGACACGGTTTAACTGCGAGACCGTGTCATCGTTCATCGCGAGCAAGCTTTGCTCCCACAAGGTTCCATCGGCTCCCACAGGGTTTTTGCGTGCGCTGGCGTTCATAATGGCCGGCGCGGTTTTGAGGGGAGATGAAGATTTGTTAACTGGACGATGGATTGGGGTTGTGGTGCTGGCCGGCGTGTTGTCCGGTTGCGGCAACGGCGACACGCTGGAACGCTTCGATGGGCCGACCATGGGCAGTCATTATTCCATTCAGTACGTCAGGCATTCCGCCGGGCCGGGTCCGAAAGAGGTTCAGGCCGAGGTGGAAAACATCCTTGCCGAAGTGGATCGGCAATTCTCGACCTATCGCAGCGACTCGGACGTCGAACGTTTCAATGCGTTGCCGGCCAATAGCTGTCAGATCATGCCTGGCCCGATCCTGGAGTTGATCCGCGTGGGCGAGCAGTTGTCGGTTCAAAGCGATGGCTCTTTCGACCTGACCGTGGAGCCGTTGCTGAACCTGTGGGGCTTCGGGCCCCAGTCCCGGGAAGAACAAGTGCCGAGTACCGAGGCGTTGGCCTTGGTGCGCCAGCGCGTCGGTCACGGTCATTTGCGTATTGAGGGCGACCGGTTGTGCAAGGACGCCGCGGTGGAGGTCGACTTCAACAGTATCGCCGCGGGCTATACCGTCGACCGCATCGCCGCCAGGCTCCAGGCCTTGGGCGTCGACAGTTACCTGGCCGAAGCCACCGGTGAGCTCAAGGCCGTCGGGCGCAAACCCGATGGCTCGGCCTGGCGTATCGCCCTGGAAGAACCCCGGGATGATCGGCAAGTGGCCGAGCGTGTCATTGAGGTCAATGGCTACGGGGTTTCCACCTCGGGTGACTACCGCAAATATTTCCAACAGGGTGGCAGGCGTTATTCCCACACGTTTGATGCGCGCACCGGTACACCAGTCCTACACAACCTCGCGTCGGTCACAGTGATTCATCCTTCGGCGTTGATGGCCGATGGACTATCGACGCTGTTGTTGATTCTCGGGCCTGAACGGGGTTGGGACTATGCCGAAAAGCACGGTATCGGGGTATTTTTCGTGGTGCGCGATGGCAATCGTTTTGTCACCCGCACCAACGATGTGTTTGAACGGATCATTCGTGGAACAAACCAGTGATGCCAGCAATGTTGTTCGCTTAGGGCGTAAATAATCCGTGGCGAGGGAGCTTGCTCCCGCTGGGTTGCGCAGCAACCCTCTTTTTTGAGCGCTTCGCACTCAAGCGGGAGCAAGCTCCCTCGCCACATTGATTCAGGCGAACTTGAGATAAGGTCATGCAATGATGACAGCGCTGTGAAAGCATGCCTGTGGCGAAATAGCGCAGGCAAAACTAGCCTACGACGCGACCAAGGGGTAATGTGCGCGGCGTTGACGCTTCTATAGACTGTGGCCGGGCTCGTGAACCGGCCCCAAATTGTTCCTTCATGCCGCAGGCCGGCATGATTTAGCCGTCGGTGCCAAGTGAGGCGCCACGGCCTGTTCTGAGGAGTACGCATGGCTGTCTACAACTACGACGTGGTGGTACTGGGCTCCGGCCCTGCGGGGGAAGGCGCGGCAATGAACGCGGCCAAGGCAGGGCGCAAGGTGGCGATGGTCGACAGCCGTCGGCAGGTCGGCGGCAACTGCACCCACTTGGGTACCATCCCGTCCAAGGCCTTGCGTCACTCGGTCCGGCAGATCATGCAGTTCAACACCAACCCGATGTTCCGGGCCATCGGCGAGCCGCGCTGGTTCTCCTTCCCGGACGTGCTCAAGAGTGCCGAGAAGGTGATCTCCAAGCAGGTGGCCTCGCGCACCGGTTACTACGCCCGCAATCGTGTCGACGTGTTCTTCGGCACCGGCAGCTTCGCCGATGAGCAGACGGTTGAAGTGGTCTGCGGCAATGGTGTGGTCGAGAAACTGGTGGCCAAGCACATCATCATCGCCACCGGTTCACGCCCGTATCGCCCGGCCGACATCGATTTCAACCACGCGCGCATCTACGATAGCGACACCATCCTGAGCCTGGGCCACACCCCGCGCAAACTGATCGTCTACGGCGCCGGGGTGATCGGTTGCGAATACGCCTCGATCTTCAGCGGCCTGGGTGTGCTGGTGGAGCTGGTGGATAACCGTGGTCAGTTGCTGAGCTTCCTGGACTCGGAAATCTCCCAGGCCCTGAGCTATCACTTCAGCAACAACAACATCACCGTGCGCCATAACGAAGACTACGACCGCGTCGAAGGCGTCGACAATGGCGTGATCCTGCACCTCAAGTCCGGCAAGAAGATCAAGGCCGACGCCTTGCTCTGGTGTAACGGCCGTACCGGCAACACCGACACCCTGGGCCTGGAAAACATCGGCGTGAAGGTCAACAGCCGTGGCCAGATCGAAGTCGACGAGAACTACCGCACTTGCGTACCGAACATCTACGGTGCCGGTGACGTGATCGGCTGGCCGAGCCTGGCCAGTGCCGCCCACGACCAGGGCCGTTCGGCCGCCGGCAGCATTGTCGACAATGGCAGCTGGCGCTTCGTCAACGACGTGCCGACCGGCATCTACACCATTCCGGAGATCAGCTCGATCGGCAAGAACGAGCAGGAGCTGACCCAGGCCAAGGTGCCTTACGAAGTGGGCAAGGCGTTCTTCAAGAGCATGGCGCGGGCGCAGATCGCCGGTGAGCCGCAAGGTATGCTGAAGATCCTGTTCCACCGCGAGACCCTGGAAGTGCTGGGCGTGCACTGCTTCGGCTATCAGGCGTCGGAGATCGTGCACATCGGCCAGGCGATCATGAACCAGCCGGGCGAATTGAACACGCTGAAGTACTTCGTCAACACCACGTTCAACTACCCGACCATGGCCGAAGCCTATCGGGTAGCGGCCTATGACGGGCTCAACCGGCTTTTTTGAGCGGCTCCGGCCGGTGGCCTGAGCCGGCCGGGGAGACCGATTTCAGCAGTTCTCGAGCGTGGCAGTGGCCAAACCGGGAAAGTCTGTAATCAGGCTGTCAGCGCCAAAGTCGGCGAGCCTGCGCATCAGCGCGGGCTCGTTGACGGTCCACACCGACACATGCAGCCCCTGGCGCTGCGCCTTGGCCAGGCGTTCCGGTGTGCACAGGGTCCAGTTCAACGCCAGAATCTCGCAGCCGTAGCTCTGGGCGACCTTCAACGGGTCGAGCCAGGCGTACTCGGCCACCAGTCCGCGAGAGATGTCGGGGGTCAGGTCCAGGGCCGCCTTGAGCACTTCCCGGGAGCTGGAGGTGATGGTGATCTTGTCCAGCAGCCCAAAACGCTGGGCCATTTCACGGATGCCCAATACCGTGGCTGCGGCGCGGGTGCGCGAGGCGCTCTTGACCTCCAGTTGCCAATGCTCGAAGTCACACTTCTCGAACAACTCTTCCAGGCGTGGGATCGGGCACGGCTTGATCCAGCCCGGGCCACCCTTGCGCGCATCGTAGGTCACCAGTTCGGCGGCGGAATGCTCCACCACCTTGCCCCGGCGATCCGTTGTGCGCTTGAGGGTCGGATCGTGGATCACCATCAACTCGCCGTCCATCGAAAGATGCAGGTCCAGCTCGCAACGGCGTACGCCGTGCTTGAGGCACTCCTGAAAACCGGTCAGGGTGTTTTCCGGCGCTTCGCCCTTGGCGCCGCGGTGGCCATAAATGAGGGTCACGGTTCTTCCTTATTGATACCTGATTCGTTCAGTTCCCGGGCCAGGCGTCGTTCTTGCGCCTGTTTCTGCAGGATGTAGCGGGCCAGCAACTGGCGCTGGGCGTCGGTCGGGCGTTCGAACTCGGTGCCCACGTCGTAGCCGCCGCCCTCGGGGTCGCAGTGGGTGACCCGTGCCCGGAGCAGTAAGCCGAGAGCTTGCGGCATCAGCACCAGTTTGATCGACAGATGGGCGCCAACCGCGATCGGTGTGGGGTACTGGAAGTCGACGCCGCCTTCGGAAATGATCACCGGCTGCGGTTCACCGATTTCGCCGAGCACCGTCAGGGCAATGACCTGGCTGAGCAGGTCGATGCGTTTGTTCATTGCCTTGAGGTACGCCGCGATGCTGCGTTCGCGCTCGCTGATCTGGCGCAGCAGGTGCTGTGACTCGAATTCGCTCAGGTGCAGTTCGCTGAGCAGATTGAACAATGGAGAAGCATCCTGCAACACTTCCTGGCCAGCAGCTTCAGGAATGGACAGGGGCCGAATTTCCAGTGCGATCGTGTCCTCGATACGGTAGTATTCGCGGCGATCTTCTTCATCTAATGTCGACATGGCGAACCCATGGTAGCGGCGGTGGTCTGAGTGTAAAGCTGGTTTGAGACCCCCGCCACAAGGACGTTCCTTTTCCCTCCGAACAAGCCCCGACATGTTCAGACCTCTCTTCGTATTTATCGGCACGCGTTATACCCGTGCAAAGCGTCGCAATCATTTCGTATCGTTCATTTCCCTGACGTCCATCATCGGGCTGGCCCTTGGCGTGGTCGTGATGATCGTCGTACTGTCGGTGATGAACGGCTTCGACCATGAGATGCGCACCCGCGTGCTGGGCATGGTGCCCCACGCGACCCTCGAAACCGGCGAAGCCATCAGTGATTGGCCGAGCCTGGCCGCCAAGGTCAAGCAGAACCCGCAGGTGCTGGCCGTGGCGCCGTTCACCCAGATGCAGGGGCTGCTGACCAACGACGGCAAGGTGTCCAAGGTGTTGCTCAACGGCATCGACCCAGAGCTCGAGCGGCAGGTATCGATCATCGATAACTTCATGCAGCAGGGCAAACTCGACGACCTGGCGCCAGGCGGTTTCGGCATCGTCATTGGCGACAAGGCCGCGGCGAAGCTCGGCGTTGCCATTGGCGACAAACTGACCTTCGTCGCCCCGGAGGTCACCGTGACCCCGGGCGGCATGTTCCCGCGCATGAAGCGCTTTACCGTGGTTGGTATTTTCCATGTCGGCGCCGGCGAGCTGGACGGTTACCTGGGCGTCACCAATCTCCAGGACCTGGCGCGCCTGCATCGTTGGAAACCGGATCAGGTCCAGGGCCTGCGGTTGAAGTTCGACGACCTGTTCCAGGCCCCGCGTGTGGCATGGACCATCGCCCAGCAGCTCGGCGAAGACCGTTACTACGCCCGGGACTGGACCCGCACCCATGGCAACCTGTACCAGGCGATCCGCATGGAAAAGGCCATGATCGGCCTGCTGCTGTTGCTGATCGTCGCCGTGGCGGCGTTCAACATCATCTCCACGTTGGTGATGGTGGTGAACGACAAGAAGGGCGACATCGCCATCCTGCGCACCCTCGGCGCCACGCCGGGGCAGATCATGCGGATCTTCATGGTCCAGGGCACGGTCATCGGCGTGATCGGCACGTTCGTCGGCGCCCTGGTCGGGATGTTCGCCGCGCTGAATGTCAGCGCCGCGATTGCTGCCCTCGAAGGCCTGATCGGGCACAAGTTTCTCAACGCCGACGTGTACTTCATCGACTACCTGCCGTCGCAATTGCAGGCCGATGACGTGTTGATGGTCTGCGGCGCTGCGTTGGTCCTGAGTTTCCTCGCCACCCTGTATCCAGCCTGGCGTGCCGCGCGCACACAGCCTGCGGAGGCGTTACGTTATGAGTGAGTCGGGCATGAGTGAAAAAGCTATCTTGAGTTGCCGCAACCTGGGCAAATCCTACGAGGAAGGTCCAGAGTCGGTGGTGGTGCTGTCGGGCCTGCAACTGGAGTTGCACCCTGGCGAGCGCGTGGCGATTGTCGGCACCTCCGGGTCGGGCAAGAGTACCTTGCTCAACCTGCTGGGCGGCCTCGACACGCCGACCGCCGGCAGTGTCTGGCTGGCCGGCGAAGAGCTTTCGGCGCTGAACGAGAAGGCCCGTGGCCTGCTGCGCAACCGTTCCCTCGGTTTCGTCTACCAGTTCCACCACTTGCTGCCAGAGTTCACGGCGCTGGAAAACGTCTGCATGCCGCTGTTGATCGGTCGCACAGCGATTCCTGAAGCCCGTCAGCGCGCTACGGCGTTGCTGGAGCGGGTAGGGCTGGGCCATCGCCTGGAGCACAAGCCGGCGGAACTGTCCGGTGGCGAGCGCCAACGTGTGGCGATTGCCCGCGCCCTGGTCAACAAGCCTGGCCTGGTGATGCTCGACGAGCCGACCGGTAACCTCGACTCCCACACCGCCCAAGGCATTCAGGACCTGATGCTGGAACTCAGCACCTCGATGCGCACGGCGTTCCTGGTGGTGACCCACGACATGAACCTGGCCCGGCAGATGGACCGCGTCCTGCACTTGCAGGAAGGTTGCCTGACGCCCATCTGACCGACCGAAACCCGGCACTTGAAACCCGTGCCGGGTCTTTTATTTTCATACGGTGCCCCGCGAATGTTCAGACCGTTATCGATCTTTATCGGCACGCGCTATACCCGCGCCAAGCGCCGCAATCGCTTTGTTTCGTTCATTTCCATGACCTCGATGATCGGCCTCGCCCTGGGTGTGCTGGCGATGATCGTGGTGTTGTCGGTGATGAACGGCTTCCAGCGCGAAATGAGCTCGCGCATCCTCGGCATGGTGCCCCACGCCATCATCGTCGGCGTCAATCCGATCGACGACTGGCAACCAGTGGCCGCCGCGGCGCTGAAAAATCCCGAGGTGACCGCCGCTGTGCCGTTCACCGAGATGGAAGGGATGCTGAGCCATAAAGGTTCGATGCAGCCGATCCAGATCAGCGGCATCGATCCGGCCCAGGAAGGCAAGGTGTCCATCGTCGCCCAGCACATCGTTCAGGGCCGTCTCGATGCCTTGAAGCCGGGCGAGTTTGGCGTGGTGATCGGTGAAATCACCGCGCGGCGTTTTCGCCTGAACGTCGGCGATAAAATCACCCTGATCGTGCCGGAAGTCAGCACCGCGCCGGGTGGTATCACTCCGCGCATGCAGCGGCTGAACGTGGTGGGTGTATTCAAGGTCGGTGCCGAACTGGATGGCTCCATGGCCCTGATCCACTTGGCCGACGCCGCGCAGATGCAGCATTGGCAGCCGAACCAGGTGCAAAGCGTGCGCCTGGCGGTGAAAGATTTGTACGCGGCGCCGAAGGTCTCCGGGGACATCGCCACCGGTCTGGGCGCGAACTACAAGGCCGACGACTGGACCCACACCCAGGGCAGCCTGTTCAGTGCCATGAAGATGGAAAAGACCATGATCGGCTTGCTGTTGCTGATGATCGTCGCCGTGGCGGCGTTCAACATCATCGCCACGCTGATCATGGTGGTGAACGACAAAGGCGCGGACATCGCGATCCTGCGCACCATCGGTGCCACACCGCGGCAGATCATGGCGATTTTCATGGTCCAGGGCACGGTGATTGGCGTCGTCGGCACGCTGATCGGCGGCGTGTTGGGGGTGATCGCGGCGTTGAACGTCAGTGAGCTGGTGGGCTGGCTGGAGCGGGTCAGTGGCCAGCACATCTTCAGTTCCGATGTGTACTTTGTCAGCAACCTGCCTTCGGAGCTTCAGCGCGCCGATGTTCTGCTGATCTGCTCGGCCGGGTTCATCCTGAGCTTCCTCGCCACCGTGTACCCGGCGTGGCGCGCGGCTAAGATCGAACCGGCGCAGGCGTTGCGCTACTCTTGAGGTCGCACAACCTCGTGTCAAATGGATGCTCTCTGTGGCGAGGGGATTTATCCCCGCTGGGTCGCGAAGCGACCCTAAACCCTGGCACCTGGGGGTAGTAGGCAGGTTGAGTTGACTGTATTGGGGCTGCTTCGCAGCCCAGCGGGGCGGTGCGACGTTTCGCTAAATCCCCTCGCCACAGGTTTGTGTGCTGCCTTCAATTCTCTTTCGGCAACTCGATCACAAACCGCGTCCAGCCATCGGCTGACTCACAGTGGATCTGCCCGCCATGGGCGCGGATGATCGAGCGGGTAATCGCCAGCCCGAGCCCCGCGTGTTCGCTGCTGCCTTCCTGGCGAGCCGGGTCGGCGCGGTAGAAACGGTCGAACAGGCGCGGCAGCAGGTCCGCTGGAATCCCCTCGCCACTGTTTTCCACGCTTACGCTCACCCCTTGAACCTCATCGACAATTCGTACCCGCACTTCGCCGTCAACGGGGGTGAAGCGCAGGGCGTTGTCCAGCAGGTTGGAAAGGGCCCGACGCAACATATTACGGTCGCCCTCGATGTGGCTTTCGCCCTCGCGACTCAGGCGTACGTTGGTGTCTTCGGCCAGGGGCGAGAAGAAGTCCAGCAGCAAGTCCACTTCTTCGGCCAATTGCAGCGGTTCGCGATTGATCGCCAGCAGGCCGTGGTCGGCCTTGGCCAGGTACAGCATGTCATTGACCAATTGCGCCATCCATTGCAGTTCCTCGAGATTGCTGTGCAATGCCTCGCGGTAATCCTCCAGGGAGCGCTCGCGGGTGAGGGTGACCTGGGTATGGGTCAGCAAATTGGACAGCGGCGTGCGCAACTCATGGGCGATGTCGGCCGAGAACGCCGAGAGTCGCTGAAACGCATCGTCGAGGCGTCCGAGCATGGCATTGATGCTGTGGGCCAATTCCGCCAGTTCCGTAGGCATTTGCTCTTCGGGCAGTCGGGCGTTGAGAGAGCGGGCCGAGACGCTGCGGGCGATGGCGCCCATGCGTCGCAATGGCCGCAAGGCCCGCCGGGCGGCCCAGGCACCGAGCAGGGCCGTGGCCAGGGCTGAGAGGCCGACGGTCAGCCAGATCAGGCGCTGCATGCGTTGCAGGAAATGCTGGTGATGAGTGATGTCCAGCAACAGGGTCAGTTGTGGTGAATTGGCTCGATCGGGATACAGCGGCGCGTTCAACACCCGGTAGTCGTTGTCGGCATCGCTGAGGGTCGACAGGCCGGGCCGCTCCGGCAATTGAGCCGGGATCCGGATCGAGCTGTCGTACCAACGCACACCATCACTGCCCTTGATGCGCAGCGCCAGATCGGCCTGACGGCTCAGTTCATCTTCCAGGCGGCCCTGGATCTGTTCGGCGTCGAGATCTTGCAGGGTCCGGCGCAGGCCGATCAGCTTGCCTTCGAGCAGTTGCTGGTCCAGCTCGATGAAGTGCGCCTCGCTGCCACGGCTGAACAGGATGCCGGCGAACAATGACACCACGGCGGTGCAGGCAGCAAACAGCAGCGCCAGGCGGCTACTCAGTGACCACCGGCCCCTCACAGGCTGCGCTCTTCAAGCACATAACCCATGCCCCGCACGGTGTGGATGAGTTTGCTGGGGAACTCATCGTCAATCTTGATTCGCAGGCGCCGTATCGCGACTTCGATGACGTTGGTGTCGCTGTCGAAGTTCATGTCCCAGACCTGGGACGCGATCAGCGACTTGGGCAGCACTTCGCCCTGACGGCGCAGGAGCATTTCCAACAAGGCGAATTCCTTGGCGGTGAGATCGATGCGTCGACCGCTGCGTTCGACACGGCGGCGGATCAGGTCCAGGCGCAAGTCGGCCAGTTGCAGGGCGGTTTCCTGTTGTGTCGAGCTGCCTCGACGCAGCAGGCTGCGCACCCGTGCCAGCAACTCGGAAAAAGCAAAGGGCTTGACCAGGTAATCATCAGCGCCCAGCTCCAGGCCGTGGACCCGATCCTGTACCGCGTCCCGCGCAGTGAGGAACAACACCGGTGTATCCAGCCCGGCTCCGCGAACGGCTTGCAGGATCTGCCAACCATCGCGGCCGGGCAACATCACGTCGAGGATCAGCAAGGCGTATTCGCCGCTCAAGGCCAGTTGCTGGCCGGTGATCCCGTCGGCTACCAGGTCGGCGTTGAACCCGGCTTCGCCCAGGCCTTGGCGCAGGTATTGGCCGGTTTTGGTTTGGTCTTCGACGATCAGCAGTTTCATGGGCGGCTCAATGCTGGGTTGGAACGAGGGCGTTATACCGTGGCAGGCGGGCTCGTGGTGTAACCTGACAAAGTTGTAATCGAACTGTCAGCCGACTGGCAGGCCTGTAGCGATAGAGTTTCCCACAAGCTGAAACTGATTGGAGTATGGACATGTTGATGGGAAACCGCTTGATCCTGGCCGCTTGCGCACTGGCCCTCAGTGCGTCGTCGTGGGCATCGCCGGGCCATTTCGATTTTGGCCAGCCTGCACCGGCAGCCAAGGCCAGTCGCAGCATCGAGGTGGTGATGGGCGACATGACGTTCGATCCCGGTGCCCTTGATATCAAGGCCGGCGAGACGGTTCGGTTCGTGCTGATCAATAAAGGCCAGTTGCTCCACGAATTCAACCTGGGCGACGCCGTCATGCACGCCGACCACCAACAGGAAATGCTCAAGATGCAGCAGAGCGGCCAGTTGATGCCGACCGCGATGAAGCCGGGGATGGACCATGGCGCCATGGGCCACGACCAGGCGAGCATGCGCCACGATGACCCCAACAGCGTATTGGTGGAGCCGGGCAAAACCGCCGAGCTGACCTGGACCTTCAGCAAGGCCACGCGCCTGGAGTTTGCCTGCAATATTCCCGGGCATTACCAGGCCGGGATGAAGGGCGACCTGACAGTCAGTCAGTAAGCACTCAAAGGCTACGGCAAAGGCTGATAGAATCCGCTGATTCTTCAGTCAGGTTTCTGTCATGCATCCCGCAGCCGAACACTCGCCGCTGGGCAAGTCCAGCGAATACATCGCCACGTACACGCCGTCACTGCTGTTTCCGATCCCGCGCACCGCGAAATGGGCGGAACTGGGCCTGACGGCCGAGACCTTGCCGTACAAGGGCGTGGATTTCTGGAACTGTTTCGAGCTGTCGTGGCTGTTGCCGTCCGGCAAGCCGGTGGTGGCCATCGGTGAGTTCGCGATCCCGGCGGAATCGCCGAACATCATCGAGTCCAAATCCTTCAAGCTGTACCTCAATTCCCTGAACCAGACGCCGTTCGCCGATACCGCGAGCCTGGAAGCGACCCTGCGCCAGGACCTGTCGGCAGCCGCCGGCAAAGCGGTGGGCGTGCGGATCCGCAGCCTCACGGATGTGGAAAGCGAAGGCATCGTGGCGTTGCCCGGTACGTGCATCGACGATTTGGACATCAGCGTCGATTCCTACGCGCACCCGCGCCCGGAGCTGTTGCGTTGCGATGCATCGCGCATCGTCGAGCAAAGCCTGCACAGCCACCTGCTCAAGTCCAACTGCCCGGTGACCAGTCAGCCGGACTGGGGCAGCGTGGTGGTGGAGTATCGCGGCCCGGCCCTGGACCCGGCCAGCCTGCTGGCCTACATCGTCAGCTTCCGCCAGCATTCGGATTTCCATGAGCAATGCGTGGAGAGGATTTTTCTCGACCTGCAGCGCTTGCTCAAACCGGAGAAGTTGACCGTGTACGCGCGGTATGTGCGTCGTGGTGGGCTGGATATCAACCCGTATCGCAGTACTGAAGCGGTGCAATTGCCGAACCATCGTTTGGTCCGCCAATGAGTATCTAATGTGGGAGCGGGCTTGCTCGCGAAGGCGGTGTGTCAGTCGACGTCCATTTGGTTGACACACTGCCTTCGCGAGCAAGCCCGCTCCCACACTGGATTGCATTTCAGATTGCCGACATAAAAAAGCCCTGCTATCGATAGCAGGGCTTTTTGCATTTAAAGGGTTCAGATCCCCATGTTGCCCAAGGCCTGCACGATGTTGCGCAAGGTCCCGGCCAGCGTCGGGTGTTCCAGTTCGAAGCGCTCGACGGCCAAGTTCACATTATCGGCGAGGTTGGCATCCTGTGTCTGGGTCTCCAGCTCGAGCTCAAGTTCGATCTGTTGCATCAGCGCCTGCAGGTCATCGCGCTCGGCTTCGGAAAGTGGTGGATTCTGTTCCAATTGCTCGCGCAGTTTGTTGAGCTGTTCTTGCAATTCGCGGGCAGGCATTGGCGTACTCCCTTTATTGATAGGCACAGCCATGGACCGCGACAGTGCGTCAAAAATCCGTGGCTTGCCTTAAGAGTAATCTACCCTCGCGCTCCCTGCATGATCCCGGTCATGGCTTCTCGCCTTTGAGTCGGCGCTGGCTGATGTCCGCCAGGCAGGTGTCGAGTTCGCCCAAGTGATCGATCACCGAATGCACCCCCAGGCCGAACAATTGCACGGTGGCCTTGGCGCGCTTGTTTTCCCGTTCCTGTTGGCTCAGCGCCTGCCATTGGTCAGGCGCCAAGCCGCACAGCGAGCCGCAGGACGCCAGGCCGATGGTCCACAAGCCGGCGTTGAGCCCTGACTGCAACAGCCTGGGTTCGCCACTGACCAATACGCAGCCGTCCAGTTGCTGGACGTTCAGCGCCATCAAGGCTTGCCAGCAGGCATGCGGCGCCGGCCAAGGATTATTTGTTGCAGGAAGTTGCGGTGGTTTGATCCATGTCGGCAATGAAGCCGCCAGGGCGTGGCTGATGGCAGGTGGCAACTCGTCGAGCCAGGCGCAGGGGATTTCCTGGCGCTGCAACTGCTGCAAGCTCTCAAGGGCGCCAGGTGTGGGCTGCGCATGCTCGACTGGCCCAGCCCCTGGTTGACGGATGCGTGCGCCGAAATCCACCAGGCATCCGCTCAGGCCAAACAGTACGGCGGTCAGGCTGGAGGCGGGGAGGGGCAGGGCTTCGGCGCGGGGCATGGGAACGTCCTTGAAATAACCAGCAGCCTAATGGGCCTCGATGACAGTCCGGTGACAGTGAGATGAAGGGTGCCGGTCGCGGAAAAGTCCTACGATCTGCGTGCTTTTCGGTGCTGCCTATCTACGCGTTCCGTCTTATACTAGCCAGCTTACCGCCTGGGCTCGGCGCCCTTGCCTGAATAATCCAAGGAGTTTTCCCTATGCGCTGGAGCCATCGTCTAGCTCTGCTGTGTTTATCTGCCAGCGTCTTGCTGGTTCCGTTCGCTGCCCAGGCCGCCACGGAAGAAGATCCTTGGGAAAGCATCAACCGTCCAATCTTCACTTTCAACGACACCCTCGATACCTATGCGCTCAAGCCACTGGCCCAGGGGTATCAATACGTGACGCCGCAATTCCTCGAAGACGGCATCCATAACATGTTCCGCAACATCGGCGACGTGGGCAACCTGGCCAACAACGTGCTGCAAGCCAAGCCGGCCGCTGCCGGTGTCGACACCGCCCGATTGATCTTCAACACCACCTTCGGCCTGCTGGGCTTCTTCGACGTGGGCACCCAGATGGGCCTGCAGCGCAGCGATGAAGATTTCGGCCAGACCCTGGGCTACTGGGGCCTGGGCAGTGGTCCGTATTTGATGTTGCCGCTGTTGGGGCCAAGCACCCTGCGTGACGCGCCAGCCAAGCTGGTCGATGACTACACGGCTCCGTATCGTTATATCGATAACGTCTCGGTGCGTAACTCCATTCGAGGCCTGAACGTCGTCGACACCCGTGCCAGCCTGTTGTCGGCCGAGAAGATGGTGAGCGGTGACAAGTACGTCTTCATCCGCAACGCTTACCTGCAAAACCGCGAATTCAAAGTCAAGGATGGCCAGGTTGAAGACGATTTCTGATTTCGTCTCGTAGATCTGGAAGGCGGCCCGAAAGGCCGCCTTCTGTGCTTTGGAGGTGGTTTGATCCTTCCATTGAGTTACGCTTCGCTCGGTTCTTATAACTCTCTGTACTTTGACAAATAAAGACGGCAAGCGGCTATCTGCATGAGCTTGAAACGCCCGGCGGATGGGAGTACCGTCTGCGCCTTAGAAGGGCACCTCTGATGTATTTGCGTGTAGGGCAAAGGCCTGAAACCGGTACGACAGAGAGGCTAGAAAGCGAATCCAGTAGTGCGTGCCAGGCCAGACAGCCCAGCCCGCTACGCCAACCTAATTCTGGCGCCGTTTGCCCACATGCCAAAAACCAGTGCCACGCTGCTGATAATCGATGATGACGAAGTGGTGCGAGCCAGCCTCGCAGCCTACTTGGAAGACAGTGGTTTCAGCGTCCTGCAGGCCAGCAATGGCCAACAGGGTCTTCAGGTATTCGAGCAAGACAAGCCCGACCTGGTCATCTGCGACCTGCGCATGCCGCAGATGGGCGGACTCGAACTCATTCGCCAGGTCACCGAGATTTCCTCGCAGACCCCGGTGATCGTGGTTTCGGGCGCGGGCGTAATGAACGACGCGGTCGAGGCGTTGCGCCTGGGCGCGGCGGATTACCTGATCAAGCCCCTTGAAGACCTCGCGGTACTCGAACACTCGGTGCGCCGGGCCTTGGACCGTTCGCGGCTGTTGCTGGAAAACCAGCGCTATCGTGAAAAGCTGGAAACCGCCAACCGCGAGCTGGAAGCCAGCCTGAACCTGTTGCAGGAAGACCAGAACGCCGGGCGCCAGGTACAGATGAACATGCTGCCGGTCAGCCCCTGGACCGTCGACGATTTCCGGTTTGCCCACCAGATCATTCCGTCGTTGTACCTGTCGGGCGATTTCGTGGACTATTTCCGGGTCGACGAACGACGAGTGGCCTTTTACCTGGCCGATGTTTCCGGCCATGGTGCTTCCTCGGCGTTCGTGACGGTGTTGTTGAAGTTCATGACCACGCGCCTGTTGTTCGAATCCAAGCGCAATGGCACATTGCCAGAATTCAAGCCGTCAGAAGTCCTTGGGCATATCAACCGAGGCCTGATCAGTTGTAAGCTGGGCAAACACGTCACAATGGTCGGTGGAGTCATCGACGAGGAGACTGGTTTGTTGACCTATAGCATCGGCGGTCACCTGCCTTTGCCTGTGTTGTATACGCCAGACAGCGTTCGTTACCTGGAAGGGCGAGGTTTGCCGGTGGGCCTGTTCAACGAGGCCACCTACGAAGACCACGTACTGGAATTGCCACCGACATTCAGCCTGACGCTGATGTCTGATGGCATTTTGGACCTTTTGACAGAACCTACACTCAAAGAGAAAGAAGCGGCCTTGCCTGAACGGGTAAGCGCAGCGGGCGGCAGCCTGGAAGGCTTGCGTCAAGTGTTTGGATTAGCCACGCTCGGGGAGATGCCGGATGATATCGCCCTGTTAGTGTTGAGCAGGAACCTTTGATGAGTACCGGTAGAATCCAGTTCGCCGAGCAGGACGGCACCTTTGTCCTGAAGTTTGTCGGTGAAGTGCGCCTGACCCTGTGTTCGGCGCTGGATGCGACTATTGAGCGGATCTTCACTGCGCTGAACTTCAGCGCCATCGTGATCGACCTGACCGAAACCCGCAGCATCGACAGCACCACCCTGGGCCTGCTGGCCAAGTTGTCGATCCTGTCACGGCAGAAGGTCGGCTTGCTGCCGACCGTTGTCACCACCCACAACGATATCACCCGTCTGCTGCAGTCCATGGGTTTTGACCAGGTGTTCAACATCGTTGGCGACCCCGTGCCATGCCCTGAATGCCTGGACGACCTGCCTGACCAGGACCAGTCTGAAGAAGAAGTGCGGATCAAGGTGCTCGAAGCCCACAAGATTCTCATGGGGCTCAATGACTCCAATCGTGAAGCGTTTCACGACTTGGTGAATGCGCTGGAGCGGCCCTGACGCTTGAGTCTTGTGTCGGCTAAGCAGGTCCCGTCGCGAGCAGGCTCGCTCCCGCAAAGGACTTGTTTTTGCCGCAATACCTGATTCACTCTGACCCCCTGTGGGAGCGAGCCTGCTCGCGATGAGGCCGTTCCGGCCAGTGCATTCCGTGCGCAAAACCAATAAAAAAGGGCGAACCCACCAAGGTTCGCCCTTTTTCACATGAATCCGCTCAAAGCTTGGCTTGCAGTAACGCCTCCAGCTTCTCCTGGTCCCGGGCAAACTGACGAATACCTTCGGCCAGTTTCTCGGTCGCCATGGCGTCTTCGTTGGACAACCAGCGGAACTGCGCTTCATTGAGAATCAAGCGCGCTTCCCCGGCTTGCCCTGGCGCCAGCTTGCGCTCCAGCTTGCCTTCATCGGCGGCCAGTTTTTCCAGCAGGTCCGGGCTGACGGTCAAGCGGTCGCAGCCGGCCAGTTGTTCGATCTGGTTGAGGTTGCGGAAGCTCGCACCCATGACCACGGTCTTGTAGTCATTGGCCTTGTAGTAGTTGTAGATACGCGTCACCGACTGCACGCCCGGGTCATCGGCGCCGGTGTAGTCGTTGCCATTGGCTTTCTTGTACCAATCGTAGATACGGCCCACGAACGGCGAAATCAGGAACACCCCGGCATCGGCACAGGCCGCGGCCTGGGCGAAGGAGAACAGCAGGGTCAGGTTGCACTGGATGCCTTCACGCTCCAGTTGCTCGGCGGCACGAATGCCTTCCCAGGTGGAAGCGATCTTGATCAGCACGCGATCCCGGCCAACGCCGGCTTTTTCGTACAGATCGATCAGACGATGCGCACGCTTCAACATGGCCTCGGTGTCGAATGACAGACGTGCATCCACTTCAGTGGAAATACGCCCCGGGATCACTTTCAGAATCTCTTGCCCGACCGCTACGGCAAAACGGTCGCTGGCCAGGCCCACATCGCCCTTGCAGTCCGCCACGCAGGCGTTCAGTTGCTCGGCATAACCTTGAATGGCCGAGGCCTTGAGCAGCAGGGAAGGGTTGGTGGTAGCGTCCACGGGTTTGACGCGGGCGATGGCCTCGAAGTCGCCGGTATCGGCCACGACGGTGGTGAATTGCTTGAGTTGTTCCAGCTTGGAAGTCATGAGCGTGCTCTGTCCTATGGGTCCGTTGACATTACCCGAGGGCTGGCAGCCACTCAAGGGCGTGAATAGGTATCGACGGCCCCGGTGGCAACAACCTGAAAACGGTTGTTTGAAAGGTCGGGGCGGTATCGGTAGATACGATGCCAAAACAGCTCGCAGGTTCAAAGCAAGTGACGGTCAGCGTCCTTCCAGCAACTGTCCCGCCTGATCCAGCAACGCCAGCGGATCCTTGGTTTTATGAATATCCACCGACAACAACTGCCGAAACCGCCGTGCCCCCGGGAACCCGGTGCCCAGCCCCAACACGTGACGGGTAATATGGTGCATCGCCCCGCCAGCCGCCAGGTGATCGGCGATATAAGGCCGCAACTGCGCCAGCGCCTCGGCCCGGCTGATGATCGGCGCGGTGCTGCCAAACAGCTGCTGATCTACTTCGGCCAGCAGATACGGGTTGTGATAGGCCTCGCGCCCCAGCATCACACCGTCGAACGTCTGCAGATGTTCGTGGCACGCCTCCAGCGTCTTGATTCCACCGTTGAGCACAATCTCCAACTCCGGAAAATCCGCCTTCAACCGCGCGGCCACGTCATAACGCAGCGGCGGGATATCCCGATTCTCCTTCGGCGACAACCCCTCCAGAATCGCAATCCGCGCATGCACGGTAAAACTCGTACACCCGGCCTCACGCACCGTCCCGACAAACTCACACAACTGCTCGTAACTGTCCCGCCCATTGATCCCGATGCGATGCTTGACCGTCACCGGAATCGACACCGCATCGCGCATGGCCTTCACACAGTCAGCCACCAAATCCGGATGCCCCATCAGGCAGGCGCCGATCATGTTGTTCTGCACTCGGTCACTGGGGCAGCCGACGTTGAGGTTCACCTCGTCATAACCGTGTTCCTGTGCCATACGGGCGCAGGCGGCCAGGTCAGTTGGGACGCTGCCGCCCAGTTGCAGGGCCAGGGGGTGTTCGGACTCGTGGTGGCGCAGGAAACGCTCGTGGTCACCGTTGAGTAGGGCACCGGTGGTGACCATTTCGGTGTAGAGCAGGGCGTGTTTGGAGAGGATGCGTAGGAAGAAGCGACAGTGGGCGTCGGTCCAGTCCATCATCGGCGCAACGGAGAAGCGGCGGGACAGTGGGGCAGTTTGTAGGGGCATTGGGAGTCAGAATCAGCGAGGCGGATGGAACAGTTTATCAGGGAAGGGCAGGAGGTGTTGGGAGAGTAATAGTGTGCCGACTGCACCATTTGGTGCGGGGCATCGTCGAGTGGGCCAGGCCTGTTCTATGATTACAAAACGCTCGACTTTTATTGCTCCTTACCTCACGGGCTCATGCTTATGCTGATCATGGTTTCGGTCTGGATATCTACCAGGCTCAATGCACCATCAGAAAATGAGCAGCCAGTGTCGATATAGACAACATTGCCCAAGCGTATAACACCGGGTACTGAAGAGTGCCCTACATAGAGCCGGTCTATTCCTTTAATGGAAGTGTGATCTTGTTGCTCGATTTTCTCTCTTGAATACAGTGCAGTTTTCAAGGCTTGCCGCTGATGTTGCTCTCCAAAACTTCCAGTGATAGCGTCTTTGGCTTCCTGCCAACCATCGTCACTCCTGATGACAGGGGCTTCGGCATGGACTATTCCAATTGTTTGATCGCTTGATAAATTGATTTCAATGATCAATGGGAGTGCTTGCAAGGCTTTCAAAAGTTCGTGTTGGATGGGTGGTTGTAAGTCGTAGAGCCAGGCTCCACCGTTTCGGATATGTCGAGGTATGTCCCCATGGCCGGAGAGACAGTCAATAAGCATCTGCTCATGATTACCGCGCACGGCGTGGAACCACGGCTTCTCAAGCCAATTCAATACCTCTATGGAGTCAGGGCCTCGGTCGATGAGGTCTCCCACGGAAAAAATACGATCCAGTTCGGTGTTAAAGTCTAGTTTGTCTAAGGCCGTTGTTAGAAGTTTGAAATGCCCATGAATGTCGCCCACCACAAAGTCTCGACCTTCCTTGTTAGATGGGAATGATTTCGTCCTGTACATTTTCAGCGGCTTTAGCAGACGTTAATTGACGGCGACTGTATCACTTGGCGAAATAAACCGTAAGGCGCTGAGCGTGCCGTCATGGGGTCAAGGTTGAATCATCTGCCCGATGCACTTCTCAAAAACCTGTTCCATAGGTTCCATGACGCAGTTGTAAGCCGCAATGTTGGCAAAAATCCACTCGTCTTTCTCAATCCCCCACCAGCTGATTTCAAACCCGGCATTCATGATGAGGTGTTCAAACAGGATGCGTTGCGCACGGCCATTGCCTTCGCGGAAGGGGTGTACGACGTTGATGTCGGAATAGGCCTCTGCCACAGCAGCTATCAGCTCAGCCCGTTCCATGCCCTCGAACCAGTTTGCCGCGGCCATGGCTGTGAAGATCTTGCTGGTTTCTTTCTCCATGTATTCGGGTTGGCAAAAACGGGTGGCTTGTTTGGACATGCCGACGGTGCGCAGCTCTCCGGCCCATTCGAACAGGTCAGAAAAGAGAATTCGATGAATGTTTTGAAGGTAAGCCAGGCTGTAGGGGGGAGGGCTGAATTCGACGTTGTCCGCTGCGATGGCCGAGAGTTGTTGTTCGGCTTCGCTTAGGGTCGCTTCGTCATGGATGTCGAGTTTGTTGCGAAGGACCGTGGAGCCGGGATAGCAATAAGCGTCCTCGCCGACCCCATATTTGTCAGGCATCAGGTTCGGGTCTGGGTGAAGGCCTTCAAGACCTCCTCACGGGTTGGCATTTTGCGTTCGCCGTCCGCGAAGGTCACTTTGAAGCCTTCCAGGCGAAGGCTGGCCGCGTAGTTGGATCTGCGCGTCCTGGCGGCATAGGCCTTTTTGGTTTCAAGGCTGACATTGCCCATGGGGCTGGACCTCAATCGCGTTGATTGGCCGATTATAGCCCATCCCGTTGGCATGGCCTACGTCGTGGCCTGGCGACTCATATAAGGCATTGAATTTGACCAATGGCGCTTGCATCGCGGCGCGTCTCAAAATACTGTGTTTATATCCAGTATTCGAGATCGCTTCATGCAGCTTATCGCCAAGCTCGGCATTCTTGCCGACGCTGCCAAGTATGACGCCTCCTGCGCCAGCAGCGGTGCGCCCAAGCGTAGCTCCCGAGGCCGTGAGGGGCTGGGGGCCACCGATGGCATGGGCATTTGCCATAGCTATACGCCGGATGGGCGCTGCGTTTCGTTGCTGAAGGTGTTGCTGACCAACTTTTGCCTGTACGACTGCCAGTATTGCGTCAACCGTCGTTCCAGCAATGTGCCAAGGGCGCGTTTTACGCCGGAGGAGGTGGTGCGGCTGACTTTGGATTTCTATCGTCGCAACTGCATCAGTGGGCTGTTTTTGAGTTCCGGCATCATTCGCTCGGCCGATTACACCATGGAGCAGTTGATACGGGTGGCGCGGTTGTTGCGCGAGGAGCACCAGTTTCGTGGCTATATTCACCTCAAGACCATTCCCGATGCCGATCCGCTGTTGATCGAGGAGGCGGGGCGGTTGGCTGATCGCTTGAGTGTGAATATCGAGTTGTCCTCCGACATCAGCCTCAAGCGTCTGGCACCGGAAAAGCAGTTGTCGACCATCCGCCAGGCCATGGGCACCATCCACCAGGGGCAAAAGGCGGTGGCCGGTGAGCCGCGGGCGCCTCGCTTCGCCCCGGCCGGGCAGAGCACGCAGGTGATTGTGGGGGCGGATGCCACTGATGATCACGCCATCCTGAGCAACGCCGAGTCGCTCTACCTGGGGTACGGTTTGCGACGGGTTTACTATTCAGCGTTCAGCCCGATTCCCGACAGCCCCGCCAGCGTGCCCCTGGCAGCACCGCCGTTGCTGCGCGAGCACCGGCTTTACCAGGCTGATTTCCTCATGCGCGGTTACGGCTACAAGGCGGGCGAACTTCTGAGCGAAACCCACAACCTGGACTTGGACATCGACCCCAAGCTGGCGTGGGCGTTGGCCAATCGTGAGGTGTTCCCGCTGGACGTCAATCGCGCCGAACCCGCATTGCTGGCGCGTATTCCGGGTATCGGCCTGCGTAGCGTGCAACGTCTGGTTGCACTGCGCCGAGAGCGGCGGGTGCGTTATGACGACCTGGTGCAGTTGCGGTGCGTGTTGGAGAAGGCGCGACCGTTCATTGTGACCAGTGATTACCGGCCTGCCGATGCCCAGGTACGCAGTGGTTTGCTACGGGCGCGATTGCGTGACCCCCAGCGGCCGGCGCAGATGGGGCTTTGGTGATGATTGCCCTGGATTGTGACGATGATTTCTCCAGGTGGCGCGATCAGGCTCGAACGTTGCTCGGCCATGGCATCGACCCGAGCGATGTCACGTGGACTCAGGGCCCGGTGGCCGATCTGTTGGCCATGCCGACGCCGCTGCCTCAGGGGCCGGGTCCGTTCTGTACGCGGGTCCCCGCAGCCTTGCTGAGCCAACTCGAACAGGCTGGCCGCTACCAAGGCGAACAACGTTGGAACGTGCTGTACGAAGTGCTTTGGCGCGTTGCCCATGGCGACCGCACGGCCATGCTTGCGGGCGACCGACTCGGCAGTGAGTTGCAGCGGCGGATCAAGCAGGTCCAACGCGAGGCTCATCATCTGCATGCCTTCGTGCGCTTCATTCCTCTGCCGCGAGCATTGGCCGAGCGATTGCAGCTGGACCTGGTCGCCTTTCACCAGCCGGCCCATGACATCCTCGAAAGCGCCAGTGGCCATTTTGCCGAGCGGTTGGGACAGCAACGCTGGCTGATCGCAACGCCGCGCGACGGCATCCGTTTTGATGGACAGTCGCTGGATTACCAGCGACGTTGTCCCGAGCAATGGCAGCACTGGGCACGTCACGCCGAAGATCCTGGCGCTGAGCTGTGGCGAACTTATTACAAGCACATCTTCAACCCGGCGCGGCTCAATCCCCTGGCGTTGCGTCAGCACATGCCGGGGCGATTCTGGCAGCACTTGCCGGAGGGAGAATTGATTCCTCGACTGGTGGGTTTGGCGCGGCGGGGCAAGCAGCGGGATGGGCAGGCGTTGGAGGTAGGGGCGCAAGTGGGTAAGCGGATAGTTGTTGGTGCTGTTGTTGAGGATTAAACAAGTTCTGAATCCATCGTCGGACATTCCCATCGGAAGTTTCCCTCACGCTGTGTCGTTCCCCGCTGACTATCCACCCAATCACCCGTGCGCTAAGTTCTCTCCGTCGCTGCAAATTCAGCGACAGGGTGTGGAAGCCCTTATCTTCTCAGGCGCGTAGCGCCGCAAAATTTAAAGCAGGCGCTTTTCTTATGTCTGCTGTTAAATTATGGCGGCTGTACGCGGGGCGTCCTAGGGCGCGCCGGTATCCTGAGTGCTGGTCTTCCACACCCGCGTGCAGCTGCCACCCATCATGTGGAAGTGATGTCGGCAGATCGTTCTATAACTCAGGAAGTTTGCCAATGAAGAAGATCACACCTAATCCTCCGAGTACCGCAGTCAATCAAAAGCGGCTCTCGTCCAGCCTCACCCAATCTATCAATTCCAACCTCCTGCTCAATCCTCGAGCTCCGAATCCGGATTCGGCCCCTCCATCAGCGGTCCTTCAATCCGCCACTGACTTTCCATCCCCGCAGGAGTAACCCCTCATGTCCCGCTACATGCCCATCACCGGTATCGAAAATAATTTCCACGCGCTCCTGATCGACACGGAAGCGCCGCTGGACGTGCTGCACGACACCGCCGCTTACCGCATCGCCGCCGTCACGCAGTTGCTGGAAAACCTCGCCATGCGTTCCGACATCAGTACGGACGCGGTGGTACTCCATGATTTCGCCCAAGTGCTAGCGATCCTCCTGCGCGACGGGTGTGATTTGCTGGATGTGATCGGGCGGCGATTGCAGGCACAGGTTTTGGCGTCGTAAGGGAAGTGGGTGATCTCATAAGGTCTCCTGCCTGACTCACCATCCCTTGCAGGCAGCGATTTGTGGGAGCGGGCTTGCTCGCGAAAGCGGTGTGTCAGTTTGCAGGATGCTGGCCGTGCCGACGCCTTCGCGAGCAAGCCCGCTCCCACAGGGTTTGGTGGGTATACAAATGTTGCGTACACCCTCAATCCTCTGTGGGAGTGAGCCTGCTCGCGATAGCGGTGGGTCATTTGATGAAAATGTCGGATGTGCTGCGGTCATCGCGAGCAGGCTCGCTCCCACAGGTTAATCAGCGTTTCGATGGGTTTGCTTGTATCCCCCCTGGGGGGATAGGATGGCGGTGTTGATTCACCGAAATCCAGGGCTCAAGTCATGAGTGCGCACGACCACGAACATCCCCACCAAAGCCATGTGGCGATCATCAAGCGTCTCAAGCGCGCGGACGGCCATTTGCGCAGCATCATCGCCATGATTGAAGAAGGGCGTGAGTGCGTGGATATCGCCCAGCAGTTGCATGCGGTGGAGAAAGCGGTGTGCCAGGCCAAGCGCACGTTGATCCAGGATCATATCGATCACTGCCTGGAAGACACCGTTTCGGCGCTGGACAAGGGTGAGCGCGCGCCGCTGGAAGCCTTCAAACAAATCACCAAGTACCTCTAGGCCAGACATGCCCAATTTTGCTGAATTGCTGCAACAGGGTGGCGCTCACGCCTGGCTGTATTTCCCCAGCGCTATCTTGCTGGGCGCCTTGCATGGCCTTGAACCGGGCCATTCAAAAACCATGATGGCGGCGTTTATCGTGGCGATTCGGGGATCGGTCAAACAAGCGGTGTTGCTGGGTTTGGCGGCGACCCTTTCCCACACCGCCGTGGTGTGGCTCGTCGCCGTGGGTGGCATGTATCTGGGCCAGGGGTTGGACGCCGAAACCACCGAGCCTTATTTCCAACTGGCGTCTTCCGCGCTGATCATTGCCATCGCGCTGTGGATGCTGTGGCGTACCTGGCGTGGCGAGCAGATGTTCAGATTCGCGCAAGGTCATGACCACCACCATCATCACGATCATCACCACAAACACGACCACGAGCATCCCGAATCCAAAGGCCTGTCGCTGGAGGGCTATCAGGATGCCCACGAACAGGCGCATGCCGACGACATCCGCAAGCGCTTCACCAATCGGGAGGTCTCCACGGGCCAGATCATCCTGTTCGGCCTGACGGGCGGGCTGATTCCTTGTCCTGCGGCCATTACCGTCCTGCTGTTGTGCCTGCAGGTCAAAGAGGTCGCGCTGGGCGGCCTGCTTGTCCTGTGCTTCAGCATCGGCCTGGCGATTACCCTGGTGACCGTGGGGGCTGCGGCGGCCATGGGTGCAAGGCAGGCTTCCAATCGCTGGCCTTGGCTGAGCACTGTGGCGCGTCGGGCACCTTATTTGTCCAGCGTGTTGATCATCGGCGTCGGTCTCTACGTGGGTATCCACGGCTGGATCGGTTTGTACGCATAGCCTTCAAAGATCAGTTCGTACCTTCTGGCGCAGCGGGTACGCTGCCCGAGCGATGCAACGAAGCCCCCTCCAACGTCTTCCACAGCTTGCGCATCGTCGGATTCCGATTGGCAATCGCACAATACGAGCGAATCTCCAGCCGCGTGCTCCATTCCTCGCTGCCAGCCCGAACCAGCAACCCACGCTCCAACTCATCGGCCACCGCGCTTTGCGGCAGCCAGGCCACGCCGTAGCCCTCGATGGCCATGCGCATCAGCAGCATCGCCATGTCGGCTTCATAGCAACGCTCCAGCGCAGTCGGTGCCGGGCCGTTCTTGATGACGATATCGGCCACGCGGCCCAGGAATGTCGTGGCCGTGTAGGCCAGGTAAGGGACGGGTTTGCCGGAGCGGCCCGGCAAGGGGAACAGCGGTTCGCCTTTAGGGTTGGGTGCACATAGGGGGATGAACGCGTCGTGGCCGAGGGTCAGGCTGCCGAAGCGCTCGGCGTCCAGCAGGATCGGTGCCAGCGGATGGTGGTAGACCATCATCAAATCGCAACTGCCTTCCTCCAGCGCGATAACGGCGTCATGAATATTGGCGGCGACCACCCGAGCGTTGAACTGCTCGGTGTTTTGCTGGAACTGCGAGAGCCATTTCGGCAGAAAGGTCATCGAGAGACTGTGACCTGCGGTGATCTGGATGGAGCGTCCCGGCATCCGTTCTACGTCACGCAGCATCGAGCGCAATCTCAGTAAGCCGGCGAGGGCTTCTCTGCTTTCGTCGCAGAAGGTGATGCCTGCGGCAGTGAGCTGGACGGGATAAGTGCCCCGGTCCACCAACTTGACCCCCACCCATTCCTCGAGGCACTGGATTCGGCGCGACAAGGCCGATTGCGTCACGCAGCGGACTTCGGCGGCGCGGGAGAAGTTTTTCCATTCGGCGATCGCCAGTAGATCGTCCAGCCACTTGAGTTGCATATCAGGATCCCCGCTGTGAGAGCGCCATTTTATGTCGCAACTCCCCGGCCCAGCGCGGCTTTTCGTTAACTATTCCAAAAGCGCATGGAGCTAGCAGGATTACTCATCATCTCCCCGGATCCGCTCCTTAGAATCATTACCGTAGTACCCATGCCGCCAAGAGTATCGGTACATCCACTTGATCCCTGCCAAGTAAAAAACTCCAATAACTACTTGAGGACAGCACCGTGAAGAAGAATAAGCTCCCACGTCGAATTGCAATGGGTATCGCCCTGGGCGTGCTGGTGGGTTGGGCGTGTCACCATTTCGCAGGGAGCGAGCAAAGTGCCAAAGAGATCGCCAGTTACTTCTCGATGGTCACTGATATTTTCCTGCGCATGATCAAGATGATCATCGCGCCGCTGGTCTTTGCGACGCTGGTCGGTGGTATCGCCAGCATGGGTAACTCCCGTTCCGTAGGCAGGATTGGTGCTCGGGCGATGGCCTGGTTCGTTACCGCTTCGGTGGTATCGCTGCTGATCGGAATGGGCTTGGTCAACCTGTTTCAACCCGGTGCCGGGCTGAATATGGACGTGGCCCAGCACGCAACGGCGGCTGTGCCGGTCAATACCGGCGATTTCAGTCTCAAGGCGTTCATCGGCCACGTGTTTCCGCGCAGCATTGCCGAAGCGATGGCCAACAACGAGATCCTGCAGATCGTGGTGTTCTCGCTGTTCTTCGGCTTTGCGCTGGCGGGCGTGAAACGGGCGGGCTACACCCGGATCACCGATTCCATCGAAGAGCTGGCGAAGGTGATGTTCAAGATCACCGATTACGTGATGGCCTTCGCGCCGATTGGGGTTTTTGCCGCCATCGCCTCGGCCATTACCACTCAGGGGCTTGGCTTGCTGGTGGATTACGGCAAGCTGATTGCCGAGTTCTACCTGGGGATCCTGATCCTCTGGGCGCTGCTGTTCGGCGCCGGCTATCTGTTTCTCGGTCGCTCTGTTTTCCAGCTCGGCAAGCTTATTCGCGAACCGATTCTCCTGGCCTTTTCCACCGCCAGCAGCGAGTCCGCCTACCCGAAAACCATTGAGGCGCTGGAGAAGTTCGGTGCGCCAAAACGGGTGTCCAGCTTCGTGTTGCCCCTGGGCTACTCGTTCAACCTCGACGGCTCCATGATGTACCAGGCGTTCGCCATCCTGTTCATCGCCCAGGCCTACAACATTGATTTGAGTTTCACGCAGCAGATTCTGATTCTTCTGACGTTGATGATCACTAGCAAGGGCATGGCCGGTGTCGCGCGGGCCTCGGTGGTCGTGGTCGCGGCCACGTTGCCGATGTTCAATCTTCCCGAGGCGGGGCTGCTGTTGATCATCGGTATCGACCAGTTCCTCGACATGGCCCGCACGGCCACCAAC
Organism: Pseudomonas sp. St290; assembly: GCF_018325805.1. Taxonomy (NCBI): domain Bacteria; kingdom Pseudomonadati; phylum Pseudomonadota; class Gammaproteobacteria; order Pseudomonadales; family Pseudomonadaceae; genus Pseudomonas; species Pseudomonas sp. St290. The sequence continues at coordinate 2,209,364 of NZ_AP014703.1, forward strand.
GTGGTGGGTAACAGCATCGCGACGGCGGTGGTCGCCAAGTCCGAACCACACGAAGAAGCCGCCGAGGACGAAGGGGCACATTCCCCCGTTCGGTCGCGATCCGAGCCGGTGCCGGTGGCTTGAGGAGAGGGTCATGAAGGCTAAAGTGAAGTCGAGCCATAAGGCCTCTGTTGTGCGCAAGTTGGGCATCGTCGGTGGGCTTGGCTCACTGGCCGGAGGCGATCTGTTCTACAAGTTGATCAAGTCCCGGGCGGTGCTCGAGGACCAGGGCCGCTATCACTTCCTGTTCGAGCAGCACCCGTTCAAGGACGTGCTGCTGCCACTGGACCAGGGGGCGAGCATGACGTCGCGCAAGTTTTATGTGTTCCAGGTGTGCAAGTCGTTCGAGGAAAGTGGCTTTGATGCGGTGATGCTCCCATGCTTCGCCAGCCATACCTTTCGCGCTGAAATCGAGGAGGAATTGGGCATTCCCGTGCTGGACATGATGGCCGCCTTGACCCGGTACGTCAGCCAAACGGTGCCGCCCCGGACGACGTTGGGGGTGATTGCCTCTGACTTCGTGCGCTATTGCGGATTGTTCGAGCGACATTTTGGGCAGGATTTCCAGATTGTTTATCCAGACGCAGACGCTCAAGCAGGGTTAATGGAGGCAATGTACGGCCTCAATGGCATCAAGGACGGCCATCTCGAAGGCATGCCGCTTGAAGCGGTCTACCAGGCATGCCTCTCGTTGCAGGCCCAGGGGGCGACGGTGATCCTGCCCGGCATGACCGAGCTTTCCCTGGTCTGTGCCGACTTGCAGCGCCGCGGGATAACCGTGCTGGACATCAACGAGATCTACGCCGATTTCGCGACGCTGGATCAGCAGCAGCCCAGGCGCCCGCCGTTCAAATTGGGCATCGTCGGCGGTGTCGGTCCTGCCGCTACGGTAGATTTCATGGCCAAGGTAGTGGCCAATACACCAGCGGGAAAGGACCAGGATCACATCAAGATGGTGGTCGAGCAAAACCCGCAGATACCGGACCGGACGGCGAACCTGCTACGGGATGAAACCGATCCGACAATGGCGATGTACGCCACCTGCAAGCGCCTTGAAAGCGCGGGTGCCAACGCCATCGCGATTCCTTGCAACACCGCCCACGCCTTCGTCGAGCGTATCCAGGCGCACCTGAGGGTACCCATCGTCAACATGCTGACCGAGACGGTGGAGTGGATTGTGCACAAGTATGGTTCGGGCAAGGCGATTGGCCTGCTGGCGACTTCCGGTACGGTGCAGAGCCAGGTCTATCATCAGGCGGCGCGCCACGCCGGGCTCCAGGTGCTCACGCCAGGTGTCGACTATCAGGCGATGGTCATGGACGCCATCTACGGACCGCGCGGTATCAAGGCCGGCGTCACGCAAGGGCTCTGCAGGGAGCAATTGTTGCTGGCGGCTGAGCACCTGTGTGAGTTGGGGGCGGGGGTATTGATCCTGGGGTGTACAGAGTTGCCGCTGGTACTGGCGCATTGCGAGGCGTTCGATATCAATGGGCACACGGTGGCGCTTGTTGACCCGACGATGATCCTGGCGTTGAAGTGTGTGGCGTTGGCGCAGAAGGCACAGCTCTGTGGGAGCAAGGCTTGCCCGCGATGAAGCCGACGCGGTCTCCCGAAGGCCAAGGTGCCTGCATCGCGAGCAAGCTTTGCTCCCACTGATGAATCAAACAGCCTTGGCTGGCTCGCGCAACGCGGCGATGTCCCGTTTGGGCGACAGGCCAAACAAACGGGCGTATTCGCGGCTGAACTGGGAAGGGCTTTCATAGCCCACTTTGTAGGCTGCACTCGCCACGTCCACATGCTCGTTGAGCATCAGGCGCTTGGCTTCGTTCAACCGCAGCCACTTCTGGTATTGCAGCGGGCTCATCGCCGTGAGCTGACGGAAGTGGTGGTGAAACGTCGGCGTGCTCATTTGCACCCGCGCCGCGAGGTCGTCTACGCGCACGGGCTCGGTGTAGTTCAATTTCAACCAGTCGATAGCCTTGGCGATCCGGTAACCCTGGCTATCGACCGAGGAAATCTGCCGCAGCCGGGCCGCCTGGTCGCTGAGCAACAGTCGGTAGTGAATCTCACGCTGGATCAACGGTGCCAGTATGGGAATCGCTTCGGGTTCATCCAGCAACGCCAGCAGGCGCGCGAACGGCGCCAGCAGGTCAGGCGTCGCGGTGCCGATCCCTGCGCCGATCCCCACCGCTCGATCACGGGGCGGCGACAGGCCGCCCTGGGCGATCAGATCGGCCACCGTGCGCAGGTCGAGTCTCAGGACCAGACCCAGGCAAGGCTGTTCCGCGCTTGCCTGCAGCACTTCGGAATTGGCCGGGATGTCCAGGGAGGTCATGAGGAATCGTCCGGGGTCGTAGCCATAGGCCTCGCCACCGATCCATACCTGCTTCACGCCCTGGGCCACCAGCACGATGCTCGGTTCGATCATGCAAATGACCGGTGCGGCCGGCGCTTCCCGTCGAAAGAAGGCGAGGCCGGCGATGGGCGTTTCAACGTCGCCCGGGTGTGGGGTCCGAGCGCCAATGATGGCCGCCAGTGTCTCTTGTACGGGTCTGCGTTGGGTGGCCATGTCGGGTCCGGGTGTCATCTCGGTTCAAGCGCAATAGGCAGAACATTAACCTGCCAAACGAAGCGCTGCCTACGCGCGATGGAAGAACTCATAGGATCAGGCAAGCATCTCAGCGTAATGCGCTACTGGTCGGCCAGGCTGGGCCCTGAAGATGGAACCTCACTCAATCCAGCATGGAGTCTTATGATGCGTGTACAAGCCTATGGCGCCCACGCGGGCGACAAGCCCCTTGAACCCCTGCAGATCACTCGTCGCACGCCGGGCGCGCACGACGTCCAGATCGATATCGCGTTCTGTGGCATCTGCCATTCGGACCTGCACCAGGTGCGTGCCGAGTGGGCGGGTACCCAATTCCCTTGCGTGCCAGGCCACGAGATCGTCGGCCGGGTAGCGGCGGTCGGCGCCCACGTGTCCGGCTTCAAGACCGGCGACCTGGTCGGCGTCGGCTGCATCGTCGACAGTTGCAAGCACTGCAATGACTGCGACAGCGGCCTGGAAAACTACTGTGACGGGATGATCGGGACCTACAATTTTCCGACCCCGGATGAGCCCGGCTGGACGCTGGGTGGCTATTCGCAAAATATCGTGGTGCATGAGCGCTATGTGTTGCGCATTCGTCACCCCGAAGAGCAACTGGCCGCCGTTGCGCCACTGCTCTGCGCCGGCATCACCACCTATTCGCCGCTGCGCCATTGGAACTCCGGGCCGGGCAAGAAGATTGGTGTGGTCGGCATCGGTGGGCTAGGTCACATGGGTATCAAGATTGCTCATGCGATGGGCGCTCATGTCGTGGCGTTCACCACTTCCGAGTCCAAGCGCGAGGCGGCCAAGCAGTTGGGGGCTGACGAAGTTGTCGTGTCGCGCAATGCCGAAGAAATGGCCGCGCACACCAAGAGCTTCGATCTCATCCTGAACACCGTGGCGGCTCCTCACGATCTCGACGCGTTGCTGGTGTTGCTCAAGCGTGACGGCACGATGACCCTGGTGGGCGCCCCGGCCACTGCGCATCCTTCGCCGAATGTCTTCAACCTGATCATGAAGCGACGCACCCTCGCGGGGTCAATGATCGGCGGCATCCCCGAGACCCAGGAGATGCTCGATTTTTGCGCGCAACACGGCATCGTCGCCGACATTGAGTTGGTGTGCGCCGACCAGATCAACGAGTCCTACGAGCGCATGCTCAAGGGCGACGTCCAGTATCGCTTCGTGATCGATAACGCGACCTTGGCCGGCTGAAGACAGCCGCCGGACCGCTCGCCAACTGCTTGCGAAAGCGGCCTGCCTGAGACGGTGATGTCGGTTGTGCCCCTCGTCATCGCGAGCAGGCTCGCTACCACACAAGAAACACAGGATTTTCTCCCAATGACCGATAACTCATTGCCACAAGGCCAGCCCGCCTGGGGCGCGGTATTTGCCATGGCCCTTGCCGCGTTCGTGCTCGTTGCTTCGGAGTTCATGCCAGTCAGCCTGCTGACGCCGGTCGCGGCTGCTCTGCAGGTCAGCGAAGGGCAGGCCGGCCAAGGCATTGCCGTCTCTGGTGCCTTTGCCCTGATCACCAGTCTGTTCATTGCTTCGATTGCCGCCCGGGTCGACCGTAAGTGGTTACTGTCAGGACTGACCCTGTTGATGATCGTTTCTGGAACGGTGGCCGCACTGGCGCCCAACTACGCCACATTCATGGTGGCGCGCGCGTTGATCGGTGTTGCGATTGGTGGCTTCTGGTCGCTGTCGGCGGCCACGGCCATGCGGTTGGTGCCGGACAACCAGGTTCCGCAGGCACTGGCCGTCGTCAATGGTGGCAATGCCCTGGCAACCGTGATTGCTGCGCCGCTGGGCAGCTTCCTTGGGGCGATCATCGGTTGGCGTGGCGCGTTTTTCTGCATCGTGCCCGTTGCTGCCGTCGCTCTGGTCTGGCTGCTGTTACGCCTGCCGGCCATGCCTTCGCAGGCGAAGCAGGGCAGTACCAATGTCTTCAGGTTGATGACCCGGGCTCCGGTCGCGCTGGGCATGCTGGCGGTCAGCACATTTTTCATGGGCCAGTTCATGCTGTTCACGTATCTGCGACCGTTCCTTGAAACGGTGACACAGGTGAATGTGTCCATGCTTTCCATCCTGTTGCTGGTGATCGGGGTGGCAGGCTTCCTGGGAACATTCCTGATCGGCGCATTCCTGAAAAACGGTCTGTATCGGACGCTCGTCGTCATTCCCCTGTTGATGGCCGTCATCGCCATTGCCCTTGTTTGGTTCGGCGGTTCAGTGACGATCACGGCCCTGTTGCTCGGCCTCTGGGGCCTGGTGGCCACCGCGGCTCCCGTAGGCTGGTGGACCTGGCTGGCGCGTACGCTACCGGACGATGCCGAAGCCGGGGGTGGCTTGATGGTGGCGATCGTCCAGCTCGCCATCGCGGCGGGCGCGACAGTGGGCGGTGTTCTGTTTGATCTGAGTGGCTATCGTGCGACCTTCGAAACCAGTGCGGCCGTGCTGGGCGTTGCCGCTGTCCTTACTGCGCTGGCCGCTCGGTCAGCGGTTCGGGAGTCTTCATCGACTTCGCACGCAACGCCCTATAGCACGATGGGTTGAGGCAAAGTCCGTCAGTCGGGGAGGACCTGGTGCTGCGCCGCGCCAGGAGCATAGGGCGACGGCACTTCGCGGACAGTGTTCTGGGTCAGGAAGGAGGCGATCAGCAACAGGATGCCTATTGCCGCCGGAAGGGCGCCGCGCGGCTTGCGCACACTCAGGTGCGCGGACGCCGACAGCAGCAAATGATAGAGCATGCCTGCATAGGCCAGGTCGCTGAGCGCTACGCTTGTGCGCGACAGAATGGCAACTACTCCGAGGATTTTCAGGACGGTGAGCATCGGTACCAGGTAGCTGGGGTAACCGAGGTCGGCCAGCGCCTGGCCTACCCATGCCTTCTTGGTGACGTATAGCGTTGCGGACGCCAGGTAAAGCAGGGCCAGCGCCGTCGTACTGATCCAATAGAGGGAGTGTTCAATCATGAGTATTTTCCTGAGTGGGCTGGGTTGAATCGACATAGAGCGAGAATGTCGCCTAACATGAAAGCCCGCAAGAAGGATGAAAAAGTGATGGTTAGTATGGAAAACCAGACTAATGAAAATGCCGAGGTCAACATGCACGAGGAAATGCGCCGTGCGTTTGCGTTGCTCTCGGGCAAGTGGAAGCTGGAAATCATGTGGTTGCTGCATCAGCGGATCTATCGCTTCGGGGAGCTGCGCAAGGCCATTCCCGGCGTTACTCAGCACATGCTGACGGCGCAACTTCGTGAACTGGAGAGGGATGGCCTGGTGTCGCGCACTGTCTTCGCCGAAGTACCGCCGCGGGTTGAATACGAGATCACGCAAAAGGCCCGTGGGCTCGGGCCGACGATGGAGGCGCTGACGGCGTGGTGGGATGAATACGGGAAAAGCGTGCCCGTGAAGGCGAATCCACGCGGGCGTAAACCCGTCAACAATGGGCGACCTTAAGGTCGCCCATTGGCGTTATAGCCCGAGACCTTCCTCTATCAGGGAGAGCAGGGCGTCCTCGTCCAGTGTCACTGGGTCAGGTTGTTGCCCGGTCAACCGAAGCGGCTGGAGACGCCATAGCGATTCCCCATGCTCGCCGAGTGTGCGCACGATGCAGTGCTCCTGTCCCTTCATATGGACCTCGATGCATCCTTCTCCCTGGGGAGAAAAACGCGCAATCGGATCGAATGAAATGCGGTGATGATTGCCTTCGATCACCAGTTGATCGATGGCGTAGTTATACGTCGAACCGCTGGAATGACTTTCAAATACGTGGGTGGGATTGCGCCGAATGTCCAGGCCAGCCTCGCACACCGGCGCCAGCCAGATTTCGATCTGGCGGTACAGTTCGTAGACCTGGGCGGGCCAATGCTCGATCGCCAGGTCGGCGCAGTTGTCGGTATCGGCGCGGGTTTGCTGGGTTCTCCGCAGTTTGGCCGCTAGCTCGTCTGCCTTGCTCATGTCGATTCCCTGTCGTGATGATAGGTTGAGCTTAGCTGATGGGGCGGGGTGTTCATTTGCGCTGGGTCATGGGGTGGTGTTGGGAGCGAGCACCTTCGCCCATGGAAGCAGTGCTTGAGAGGTTCTGTTCATTTCGGCAATGCTTAAACGGCTAGGGCGCTGATCACGTGTTTCGGATCATTATGAATCGCCCGCAGCAGTGCTTTAGCGGGGCCGGTAGGCTCGCGTCGTCCCTGCTCCCAGTTGCGAAGCGTGCCCAGTTGGACATCGATCAGTGCTGCGAACTTGGCTTGGGTCAGGCCGGTAGCCTTGCGTATTTCCTTCACTTGCAACGCATCGACGATGAACTCCCGTGACGGCTGGCGTTCGCCTCGGACGATTTCATCCATCTGTTGTACGCTTTCCATCAGCTCATCGAAAAATTTGCTCATGGTTATCTCCAGTGCTCGACAATCAATTTCAATGCTTTGCGTTGATCGACGGTCAAGTCTTGCTGTTCATTTTTCGGATATATCATCAGTAATGCGATCCGCGAAGCATGGACGAAGTGGTAGTAGATCACCCTGGCCCCACCCCGTTTGCCATGGCCTTTGGCTGCGATACGAATCTTTCGGATCCCTCCGGTGGCTTCCATGACATCACCAGCGGAAGGATTGCAGACCAGTATTTTCTGTAGGACAGCGAAATCATCGTCATCCATCAGTTCTTTGACCCGACGGGTAAAAATTGGAGTTTCAATAAAAATCATTGCTAATGTACGCCAGTGGCTTACTTTCGAGCAATCCTATTGAACCCCATCCCCCGATGCACCCGGTGAGTTGTAACCAAATTCGGGCGTGCCCGATGATCAGGGCAGGACACTGCAGCGAGCATCAACCATGCGAATGACAGCTTTGAGCAATAACGACCTGGGACCATTGCGCGATGCGCTCGCCCAGGCCGGTCTACCCGTGGATGACCTGACGTATCCCGGTCGACAGTTCTTTAGCTTCAGCCAACAAGGCGTTGATGTGGCGTTTGGTGGCATCGAGGGGGAGGGCGCCGACCGGTTGCTGCGTTCGCTGGTTGTCCTTGAGGGGCAACGGGGAAAGGGCACTGGTGCGGCGGTGCTGGCCGCTATCGAAGCATTTGCGAAACGTGAGGGGGCAGAACGGCTGCACCTGTTGACCGACAGCGCCGCCGCGTTTTTTACCGACCAGGGCTATCAGGTGCAGGATCGCTCGTTGGCGCCCGCTCCGATCAGGGCGACGGCCCAGTTCAAGACCTTGTGTCCGGCCTCGGCGACGTACCTGAGCAAACGCCTGGTCTAGCGCAGCAAATGCACCGCCAGCCCGGCCAGACCGCACGCCAGCAACACCTGGATCACCCCGCGCTTGTAGCGAAACAGCGCAATGGCCGCCAATAGGGCGATGATTGCCGACGGCCAGTCCAGGGCACCTGCAAAACCGTTGGGCCAGAGCACGTGGTAACCGAAGAAGCACGCCAGGTTGAGGATCACTCCGACCACCGCTGCGGTAATCGCCGTCAGCGGCGCGGTGAATTTCAGCGTGTTGTGCGTCGATTCCACTAGCGGGCCGCCGGCCAGGATGAACAGGAACGAAGGCAGGAACGTGAACCAGGTCACCAGCGTGGCGGCGACGGCCCCGGCGAGAAAGGCCTGTTCGGGACCGAACACCTGCATCACATAACCGCCGACGAAACCGACAAAGGCCACGACCATGATCAGCGGCCCGGGAGTGGTTTCGCCCAAGGCCAGGCCGTCGATCATTTGTGTCGGCGTCAGCCAGCCGAAGTGTCCGACGGCCCCTTGGAACACGTAGGGCAAAACCGCGTAGGCGCCGCCGAAGGTCAACAACGCGGCCTTGGTAAAGAACCAGGCCATTTGCGTAAGCGTGCCGCCCCAGCCAAACACGGCGGTCAGCAGGCCCATCGGCAATAGCCATAGCAGGGCACCGATGACGGCCAGACGGGTCAACCTGGCGGCGCTGAATCGGGCGTGTTCCGGGGGCGGCGTATCGTCGTCGATCAATGCGGGGCCGAAGGATTGGTGCTGGGAATCGTGACCGCCCAGGCTGAATTTCCCCGGTGCCCAGCGGCCACCGAAATAACCGATGACAGCCGCACCCAGGACGATCAGAGGGAAGGGGAGATCAAAGGCGAATATCGCGGTGAACGATGCCGCGGCGATCGCCCACAACCAATTGTTCTTCAGTGCGCGGGAGCCGATCCGGTGGGCTGCATGCGCCACGATTGCTGTCACGGCCGGCTTGATGCCATAGAAAATGCCCGCCACTATCGGCACCTCGCCAAAGGCGACGTACAGCCAGGACAACGCGATGAGGATGAACAGCGAGGGCAGCACGAACAGCGCCCCGGCAATCACCCCGCCCCAGCTTCGGTGCATCAGCCAGCCCAGGTAGGTCGCCAGTTGCTGGGCCTCTGGCCCCGGCAGCAACATGCAGTAATTAAGGGCATGCAGGAATCGTCGCTCGGAAATCCAGCGTCGGCGCTCCACCAACTCCTGGTGCATGATCGAGATCTGCCCCGCCGGGCCGCCGAAACTGATGAAGCCCAGCTTGAGCCAGAACCAGAAGGCCTCGCGCAGGCTGACGGTGTCGGGTCTGCTCAGGGGCTGTTCGTCATGGGGGCGGATCGGTTTGCTCATGGGCGACGGGCACTTAAAAGTCAAGGGCGATCTACGTTATGGGGCGTTACGCAATTTAGATAGCCCCCGGCGAGGTTTGCTTGTAAAAAAACAACCCTCCAGAGAGTTGAAACACCAAATTGAAACGGTCATCGCCGGATCATCCCGTCTTCGCACAATCGCCCCAAGGAGTGGGTCAATGAAACAACGTCTTGCCGTGGCCGTGCTGATCGTACTGACACTGGGCTGCATGGGAGTGGGCAATGCCCGCGAATCTGGCAATGCACGGGCGCAATCCGTGGCCGGAGTGTTCGATTACTACCTGCTGGCGCTGTCCTGGTCACCGACGTTCTGCCTGACTCACCAGAATGACGCACAGTGCTCCGGTAAAGGCTACGGCTTTGTACTCCATGGCCTCTGGCCGCAATACACCAAGGGCGGCTGGCCGCAATCCTGTGCGCCTCAGGTGCCTTTGACGAGAGAGGAGCAGAAGAAGGGCCTGACCTTGTTTCCTACCCGCAAGTTGATGGCGCATGAGTGGTCCAAGCATGGTACTTGCAGCGGCCTCGGCGCCATGGGCTACCTGGAGGTTGCCGACAAAGCCCTGGGGGCAGTGAAAATCCCACCACAGCTGCAACCGTTCAATTCCTCGTACTATTTTGAAGCCGAGGAGATCATCCGGCTGTTCCGCCAAAACAATCCAGGCATCGCGCCTGATGGCATTGCGGTGATTTGTAGCGGACCGCAGCTGTCGGAAGTGCGGGTTTGCATGGACAAGGACCTGGCGTTCGCCGCGTGTGGCAAGGGTGTCAGGACACAGTGCCGGGCTGGGGAAATCCGAGTGCCGCCTGTGCGGTGAGCACCCCAAACCACTGGCCTTTGGTGCGGGAAACTCTGGGCCCTGGAGAGGGCATTTTTATCGGCTGTCAGGCTGGTTTTTGGATCCACTCAAGCCACCCATCGGCGCCGCTGCACAGGCAAATTGCCGCCTCACAAGCGGTAGGCTAAGCTCTCGAATATTGGGGGCTTTGAGCGAATTCGCTCATGTTTTGCCCTCTTCAGGAACTCGCTTGCCTATCCCTATTCTCGATCCTTTCCATGCCCCTGGCGGTGCCTTGAAACGCCTGCCGTTGCTCAAGGCAGCGGTGACGTTTATCGCGGCGGTGTGCCTGTGCCTGTGCGGTTTGCTTTACCTGCAATTGGAGCAGTCTCGCAGCCAGGATCTGGAGTCGGCCCGCATCGCCTCGGCCACTCTTGCCCGGGCCATGGCCCAGCAGGCCCAGGACACCTTTCTCCAGGCTGATCTGGTGTTGGCCAGTTTGACGGATTGGATCCAAGTCGACGGCTTCGGCCCCGCGGTACAACCACGCTTGCAGCAAACTTTTGCCCGACGCGTGCAGTCGCTTGAGCAATTGCATGGCCTGTTCCTGTTCGACAAGCACGGTCACTGGGTCGTGACCTCCTTTGACAACCTGCACAGGGGGCCAGGGGTGGCAGATCGGGAGTACTTTGCTTTCCACCAACAGAACGCCTCCCTGGTCGCCCATATCGGCCCGGCAATCCGCAGTCGGCAAAACGGCGACTGGATCATCCCGGTTTCCCGACGCTTGAATGATCAGGATGGCAACTTCCTGGGCGTGTTGATGGCCGGCGTCAAAATGTCGTACTTCGACCGATTCTTCAAAAGCTTCAATCTGGATGATCAAGGCGAGATGGCCCTGGCTTTGTCCGACGGGACGCTTTTGGCCCGGCGTCCCTTCGATGAGGGACGGATCGGTCATCCGCTGTCCGAGGAACATATCTACAACCATGCCCTGGCCAGCGGCATGGCTGGCGATGCACTCATCCGTTCGGCCATCGATGGTGTCGTCAGGCTGTATGGGCATCAACATCTACAGGCTTATCCGTTGGTGGTCACCGCGGCGATGTCCGAGGAGGCGATCCTGGCGGGCTGGCATGACAGGGCTTTCCAGTCCAGCCTCATTGTCGGCCTGGTGGTGCTGGGCATTTGCTTGTTCGGCTGGGTATTCGTGCGGCAGGTCCGTAATAGCGAACGGATCGAGGCGGACTTGCGCAAGGCCCAGGAAGCGTTGGAGCTGATTGCCACGCACGACAGCCTTACCGGGCTGGCGAACCGCCGCCTGTTCGAGCGGGCCCTGGACATCGAGTTCGGCCGGGGCGCCCGTCAGCGCAGCCCCTTGAGCCTGATCATGCTCGATATCGATTTTTTCAAACGCTACAACGACGCCTATGGACACGTGGCCGGGGATCATTGCCTGGCGGAAGTGGCCAAGGTGCTCAAGAGCAGTTGCCATCGCAAGGCCGATCTGGCGGTACGTTATGGTGGCGAAGAGTTTGCGGTGCTGTTGCCCGACACCAATCTCTCGGGGGCCATGGCGTTGGCCGAGCAGATCCGCCGCAACGTCATCGACAGGCACATCACCCATTCCGGCTCCCCGACCGGCTACCTCACGGTAAGCCTGGGCTGCTATGCCTTTGTCCCCAGCAGCCTGGACAGCATCGAAATCTTCATCCAGCGGGCCGATGCGGCGCTTTACCAGGCCAAGCACAGCGGCCGCAACCGCGTGGCGGTGCTATCGACGGAAGGTGGGCTCGATACGCTGGCGCGCTCGGATCGTTGAGATCGGTTGGAATCTCGATGATGGGGCGCGGGTTCCTGAAGACCTGTGCAACCACTGCGTCCGGTTGTCGGTCACAACTGTGACTTGGCTTTTCGGATTCTGGACCTATGAAAAACCTTCGGATCGCGACCTTCAACATCAATGGCATCCGTGCCCGGCTGCCCAACCTGCTGGAATGGCTGGAGCGGGAGAGCCCCGACATCGTCTGTTTGCAGGAGCTCAAGGCCGTGGACAAGGATTTCCCGGCGGCGGAGTTGGAGTCGGTGAGGTATGGAGCGATCTGGCACGGGCAGGCGTCCTGGAACGGTGTCGCGATCCTGGCCCGTGACGCGCAGCCGCTGGAGAGCCGCCGAGGACTGCCCGGCGGGGATGACGACAGCCACAGTCGCTATCTGGAGGCGGCGGTCCATGGTGTGCTGGTGGGCTGCCTTTACCTGCCCAACGGCAACCCGCAACCGGGTCCGAAGTTCGACTACAAGCTGGCGTGGTTCGAACGGCTGATCGACTATGCCCAAGGATTGCAGGCCAGTGATCATCCCGTGGTGCTGGCCGGTGACTACAATGTGGTGCCCACCGACATGGACATTTACAACCCGCGCTCCTGGCTCAAGGATGCGCTGTTGCAGCCTGAAAGCCGCGCGTGCTACCAGCGGCTGCTGGACCAGGGCTGGACCGATTCGTTGCGCCACCTCTATCCGGACGAGCGGATCTACACCTTCTGGGATTATTTCCGCCAGCACTGGCAGAAAAACTCCGGACTGCGCATCGATCACCTGCTGCTCAACCCGACGGCCAGCGCCTACCTGAGCGAGGCCGGCGTGGACGCCTGGGTCCGTAACCAACCCCACCCCAGCGACCACGCGCCCACCTGGATCCGGCTGGCTTCACGCAAGCGGCGGTGAGCGGGCGAAGCGCTCCGGTCGCTTGTTGTCTCTGTGAGGGGAATGTCTTATACCTGGCGCCCAATAGCAGTGCGTATGTCGTGAGCGCTGCGCCGCCCCCGGAAAAGGACACCCTCATGAGTCATTCCCAACTGAGCGACACGGCCCGCTATCTGCGGCGCCTGGGCTTCGATGCGCCCCCCGCGCCGACCCTCGACACGTTACGTCAACTGCAATGGCGCCATACCGCCGAATTCCCCTTTGAAACCCTCTCGACATTGCTGCGCCAACCCGTGCCCATCGACCTTGAGTCGGTCGAGCGAAAAGTGTTCGAGCAAGGACGCGGCGGTTATTGCTATGAACTCAACCAATTGTTCCTGGCGTTGTTGCAGACGTTGGGTTTCGAGGCCCGGGGCATCACCGGACGCGTGGTGATGAACGCGCCTGAGGGCACTTGGACTGCCCGGACCCACCGGCTGAGCCTGGTGACGTTCGAGGGTGTGCGCTACATCACCGACGTCGGCTTCGGTGGCATGGTGCCAACAGCGCCGCTGCTGCTGGACAGCCGTGAGGCACAAGTCACGCCCCATGAACCGTACCGCATCGAGACCCATGCGGACGGTTACCTGTTGCGTGCCAACGTGGCCGACGAATGGCGGCCGATGTACCTGTTCGATCTGCAACGCCAGGAAGACATCGACTACACCCTCGGCAATTGGTACGTCTGCAGCCACCCTGAGTCGCCGTTCATGGGCCGGTTGATGGTCGCCCGCACCGGTGATGGGTTGCGCAAGACCCTGAACGGCAACAGCTATGCCGTGCACCGGATAGGGCAGGAGAGTGAACGACGATCGCTCACCGATGCCGACGAGTTGATCGACGTGCTGGAACAGGAATTCGACCTGCGTGTACCGCCTCGCGAGCTGTTGCGGCCAGCAGTCGTGGGCTTGCTCCAGCCATAAAAAGGCTGTTGGGCGGGAATCCTGTGCCTGGGTAGGGTAACAAGTTGTATACAACTCTATGGACATTTGTCCTGAGTTTTGAATACAGTGTGCCCATAACAAAAAACAGGGAATTCCCGAACCATGAAAACGCCCCATGTTTCACTCCCACGGCCTGAGGACGAAAACCTTGGCGTCGGCGCGAATATGGCTTACGGCCTGCAACATGTGTTGACCATGTACGGCGGCATCGTCGCCGTGCCGTTGATCATCGGCCAGGCAGCCGGGCTTTCGCCGGCTGATATCGGTCTGTTGATTGCCGCGTCATTGTTCGCAGGGGGCTTGGCGACGTTGCTGCAAACCCTTGGCTTGCCGTTTTTCGGCTGCCAGTTGCCCTTGGTGCAAGGTGTATCGTTCTCGGGCGTCGCGACCATGGTGGCGATTGTCGGCAGCGGCGGGGAAGGCGGCTTTCAAGCCATCCTCGGTGCGGTGATCGCAGCGTCGCTGATCGGTTTGCTGATTACCCCGGTGTTTTCGCGCATCACCCGGTTCTTTCCGCCCTTGGTCACAGGCATCGTGATCACCACCATCGGCCTGACCCTGATGCCGGTGGCGGCGCGTTGGGCGATGGGTGGCAACAGTCACGCCGCAGATTTCGGCAGCATGGCCAACATCGGCCTGGCTGCGGTGACCTTGGTACTGGTGTTGTTGCTGAGCAAAATGGGCAGCGCCACCATCTCCCGGTTATCGATTCTGTTGGCGATGGTCATTGGCACTGTCATCGCTGTGTTCCTCGGCATGGCGGACTTTTCATCGGTCAGCCAAGGCCCGATGTTCGGCTTCCCGACCCCGTTCCATTTCGGCATGCCGACCTTCCACATCGCCGCGATCCTGTCGATGTGCATTGTGATCATGGTGACCCTGGTGGAAACTTCCGCCGACATCCTGGCCGTGGGTGAGATCATCGACACCAAAGTCGACTCGAGGCGCCTGGGCAACGGCTTGCGGGCCGATATGCTGTCGAGCATGATCGCGCCGATCTTCGGTTCCTTCACCCAGAGTGCCTTTGCCCAGAACGTCGGGCTGGTGGCGGTGACCGGGATCAAGAGCCGTTTCGTAGTGGCGACCGGCGGGGTGTTTCTGGTGGTGCTCGGCCTGCTGCCGTTCATGGGGCGGGTGATCGCGGCGGTGCCGACCTCGGTGCTGGGCGGTGCCGGTATCGTGCTGTTCGGCACCGTGGCTGCCAGTGGCATCCGCACGCTGTCGAAAGTCGATTACCGCAACAACGTCAACCTGATCATCGTCGCCACCTCCATCGGCTTTGGCATGATTCCTATTGCCGCACCGAATTTCTATGACCATTTCCCGAGCTGGTTCGCAACCATCTTTCATTCGGGCATCAGTTCTTCGGCAATCATGGCGATCGTGCTGAACCTGGCGTTCAACCACCTCACTGCGGGTAACTCCGACCAACAGTCGGTTTTCGCTGCCGGCACCGAGCGGGTGTTGCGTTACCAGGACCTGGCGGCGTTGCGCGAAGGCGATTACTTCAGCGACGGCAAGCTGCATGATTGCGATGGTAACGAGATTCCCGTGGTGGCGGAGTCTGTTCACGAGCCGGCAGGGCATGCGCCGATCCGACTGAAAAGCAGCGAGCACGTCTGACCATTACACTGTGGCGAGGGGATTTATCCCCGCTGGGCTGCGCAGCAGCCCCTAAGCAGTCAACTTAACCTGCCTGACACACTGGGTTGTCGGCATTTAGGGCCGCTTCGCGCCCCAGCGGGGATAAATCCCCTCGCCACAGGTTATCCAGCGGACATGAAAAAGCCTGTGATCAAGGATCACAGGCTTTTTTGTGCTGCTCGAAAGAGCTGATTACCAGCGGCCGTAATGGCCCCGGGGTGGGCCGTAGTAGTAGCCCCGTGGTGGCCCGTAATACACCGGTGCCGGGCGATAGTAGATCGGTTGCTCTACATACACCGGCTGTGGCTGGTAATAGACCGGTGGTGGCGGCTGGTAGTAGACCGGCTGCGGCTGGACGTAGACCGGTTGCTGCACATACACCGGCCGATCACGGTTGATGATGGCCGAGCCGACGATGGCCGAACCGACGATTGCGCCAAACACTGCGGGCCCCTCCCAACCACCACGACCGTGGGCGGATGCCTGGCCGGTGACCGCGAGTGCCCCCATGAGCAGGGCGATGATGGGAAGTTTACGATTCATGGCTGTTCCTCGTTTCGGCCCCGGCGCCTGTGGTCTGCAACAGACCCGATGAGGGTCGCGGGGTTACTTGCTATGACAGCGATTTTCTCAAGATTTGCGACGCCGTTGGGTAAATATTGTGTAAGGTCTGTAGCGCTTTTCTTTACCGCGCCGCGTCATCCAGGGGCCTGAGATCGGGCCGGGCCGGGCGGTATCATCATCGAATAAACCTTTCGCGACGGTATTTCCGTCTGTCCGAAAGTGAACGCAAGGAGACACGCATGCAGATCAATCCCAACAAAGACACCCAACTGTGCATGTCGCTCTCGGGGCGTCCCGGAAACTTCGGCCTGCGCTTTCATAATCATTTGTATGAACAATTGGGTCTTAACTTCTATTACAAGGCATTCAGCAGCCAGGACCTGCCTGGAGCGGTAGGCGGTATCCGCGCCCTGGGCATTCGCGGCTGCGGCGTGTCGATGCCGTTCAAGGAAGCCTGCATCGCCCTGGTGGACGAGCTGGATCCTTCCGCCGCCGCGATCCAATCCATCAACACCATCGTCAATACCAACGGCCATCTGAAGGCCTACAACACGGATTACATCGCCATCGCCCAGTTGCTGCAAAGCCACGCCGTGCCCAAGGACTCGACCTTTGCCCTGCGCGGCAGCGGCGGCATGGCCAAGGCTGTGGCCAGTGCCTTGCGTGATGGGGGTTACAAGAACGGGCTGATCGTTGCCCGCAATGAAACCGCCGGGCGAGCCCTGGCCGAGTCCCTGGGGTATGAATGGCAAGCTGAACTGGGGAGCCGACAGCCGCAGATGCTGATCAACGTCACGCCGATCGGCATGACCGGCGGCCCGGAGGCCGACCAATTGGCGTTCGAACCCGGGACCATCGCCGCGGCCGAGACCGTGTTCGATGTCGTGGCGATCCCGTCGGAAACGCCACTGATCGTGCGCGCCCGGGCCGAAGGCAAACGGGTCATCACCGGGCTGGAAGTCATTGCGATCCAGGCCCTGGAGCAGTTCGTGCTGTACACCGGCGTGCGACCCAACCTGGAGCAATTCGAAAAAGCTGTTGCCTTCGCCCGCTCGGCGTAGACGCCGCTATTCCAGCCGCGCCAGGCGTTCTTCCAGTGCCGCGATCCGCGCTTCGAGTTCTTCGATGCGTTCCAGCGAGACACCGCCGCCGGCGCCGCGCTCCACCGGGTGCTGGCGAGCGGCGAGAATCGCTTCGATGTCCGCCGGGTCGCCCATGGCATGCACATAGCGGTCCTCGCGCTGGCCGGCCTGGCGTGGCACCAGCAGCGCCAACCCACGGGCGATCAGGCGTTCAAGCTGATGCAGCACTTGTTCGACATCTTCGAAGTCGTGCATCCGTGCGCTGCGGGTCAGTAGCTCATTGATCGTTTGCGGGCCACGCAGGAACAGCAACCCCATCAGGACCACCTGGGCCGGCACCAGCTCCAGGGCTTTGTCGACCCGATGTTCCCAACGGTCGGCGCGGCTGCCCATCACCAGTTTGGTAAAGCCGCGACCTTCCAGCGCCCGCAGGCTCTGGCCAACCTGGCCCGGGTTGAGGTTCATCACCGGTTCGCGGCTGGTTTTCTGGTTGCAGGCCAGTACCAGGGCGTTGAGGGTCAGCGGGTAGGTCTCGGGGTTGGTGGCCTGCTTCTCGACCAGTGCGCCGAGGATGCGGATTTCCGTGCTATTGAGCCGTGGTTCTTCAGCCTGCTGTTGTTCTTCGATGCTCATCGCGCGTTCCCTATGCTGTGGAAGCCGCCTAGCCTAATCCTTGCGCAATAAAAGACAAGCCGTGCAACAAGCCGTGGCTATAATCGCAGCCGTTTGATTCATTCTTTCCTGCCACCTGCATGAGATTGCCATGACTATTTCCCTGTACGCCGCTTCCGTCCCGGTTTTCAAGCAGATGCTCAACGCGTTGAGCGACGTTCTGAACAAGGCCGAAGCCCACGCCACCGCGAAGAACATCGACCCGAACGCCTTCCTGCAAGCCCGCCTGTACCCGGACATGTTCCCGCTGGTGCGCCAGGTGCAGATCGCGGTGGACTTCGCCAAAGGTGTGTCTGCACGCCTGGCTGAGGTCGAAGTGCCGAAGTATGACGACAGCGAGACCACCTTCGCCGAGCTGCAAGCCCTGATCACCAAGGTATTGGCCTTTATCGAGGGCATCCGCCCTGAGCAGATCGATGGCAAGGAAGGTATCGAAATCGTTACCCGTCCGGGCACGCCGAAGGAAAAGCGCTTCAGCGGCCAGAGCTACTTGCTGACCTACGGCCTGCCGCAGTTCTTCTTCCACGTCACCACCACCTACGCATTGCTGCGCCACAATGGTGTGGAAGTGGGCAAGCGCGACTACATGGGCGCGTTCTAACCCCGCAGGCATGAAAAAGCCCGGGACGGTGTGGGCCGTTCCCGGGCTTTTTTGTGGCTGTCTGTTACATCCTCGGCGGATGTACCACCGCTATCGCGAGCAGGCTCGCTCCCACAGGGGGCAACGGTGCTCGCACAATAGACGCTACACAACAAATCTCCTGTGGGAGCGAGCCTGCTCGCGATGACGGCGTCACAGACCTCACAAGAGGCAGGTCGATCCTGATTACGCCGTACGCGCGAGCTTCTCTTCCTCACCCAGGCAAGCCGCCGCCGTGAACAGCACGTCCGTCGACGAGTTCAGCGCCGTCTCCGCCGAGTCCTGCAGGACACCAATGATGAAGCCCACCGCGACCACTTGCATGGCGATTTCGCTGGGAATACCGAACAGGCTGCACGCCAGGGGAATCAGCAACAGCGAACCGCCAGCCACCCCGGATGCACCGCACGCGCAAATGGCCGCGACAACGCTCAGCAGCACGGCCGTTGGCACATCCACTGCGATACCCAGGGTATGCACGGCCGCCAGGGTCAGTACGGTGATGGTAATGGCAGCGCCCGCCATGTTGATGGTCGCGCCCAGTGGGATCGATACCGAATAGGTGTCTTCGTGCAGGCCCAGGCGTTTGCTCAGTTCCAGGTTCACCGGAATATTCGCCGCCGAGCTGCGGGTGAAAAACGCCGTGATGCCACTCTCGCGCAGGCAGGTGAATACCAGCGGGTAGGGGTTGCGACGCAGTTTCCAGAACACGATGAGTGGGTTGACCACCAACGCCACGAACAGCATGCAGCCGATCAACACGGTGAGCAGGTGCAGGTAGCCGAGCAGGGCGCCGAAGCCGGAAGTGGCCAGCGTCGAGGCCACCAGGCCGAAGATCCCCAGCGGGGCGAAGCTGATCACCAGGCGCACGATCACGGTCACGCCGTTGGACAGGTCGTCGAGCACAGTGCGTGTGGTTTCGCCGGCATGACGAATGGCGATACCCATGCCGATGGCCCAGGCCAGGATGCCGATGAAGTTACCGTCCATCAGCGCCCGGACCGGGTTGTCCACCACGCTGAGCAGCAGGCTTTGCAGCACCTCGCTGATGCCGCCGGGCGCCGTGACCGCGACGTCTTGGGTCGACAGCACGAGACTGGAGGGAAACAGCGTACTGGCCACCACCGCGACCACCGCAGCGGCGAAAGTGCCCAGCAGGTAGAGGAACAGGATCGGTCGGATATGGGTTTCCTGGCCATGCTTGTGGTTGGCGATCGAGGCCATGACCAGCACGAATACCAGGATCGGCGCCACGGCCTTGAGCGCGGAAACGAAGACCTTGCCGGTGAATGCGGTGGCCTTCGCCAGGTCGGGCGCCAGCCATGCCAGGACAATACCGGCGATCAGGCCGATGATGATTTGCGTCACCAGGCTGGTGCGTTTAAGGCGTTGCAATGGGGTAACGGACGAAGCTGTCATAGCGGCATCTCTGATTTTATTGTGTGCGACGGTCGACGAATCAGGGCAACAAGCGGGCAGGCCACATGAGCGGACCGAGAGAAAGTACGGCGTTTGCAGGCCGCGGACTTTATCACAGCCGGTAAAAAATCTGACGGACCTGTGACAGTCCGTCACCCTTATCCGGACCATGGCCTGCGTTTGTAAGACGCGCGCATTCTGTTAGGCTTTGCCGTTCTCACCTTCTTACCGCCAGCGGGCCCTTGGGCTAACGCTGGTGTCGTCGTTTCGCTGGAGTTCTGCATGTTGTTACCCATTTTCCTGTTGTCAGCCGCCGGTTTTACCGTGCTGACCACGGAATTCGTCATCGTTGGCCTGTTGCCCTCTATCGCCCGTGACCTGCATGTCACTATTCCCCAGGCCGGGTTGCTGGTGACGTTGTTCGCGTTTACGGTGGCCGCGTTCGGGCCATTCCTGACCGCCTGGTTCGCCCGCTTCGAGCGGCGCAAGTTGTTTATCAGCGTGCTGGTCATGTTCGGTCTGGCCAACATGCTTGCCGCGTTCGCCCCCAACATCTGGGTGATGGCCATTGCCCGGTTGATTCCGGCCCTGGGCCTGCCGGTGTTCTGGGCGCTGGCCAGTGAAACGGCGGTGGACATTGTCGGACCCCAGCTAGCCGGGCGGGCCATCGCCCGGATCGGCTTCGGTATCGTCTGTGCCACGGTGTTTGGCATTCCCGTGGGTACGTTGATTTCCGATGCGTTTGGCTGGCGCAGCGCGTTCGCGATCCTGGCTGTCATTGCCTTCGCCAAGGCCTTGCTGCTGTTTATCTACTTGCCGAAAACCAACCTGCACCAACATCAGGTGAGTTTCCGTTCGCAATTCAAGATCCTGCGCAGCCCGTTGATGCAAGGGCATGTGCTGTTGTCGATCCTGGTGTTCAGCGGCATGTTCACCGCCTACACCTATCTGGCGGATATCCTTGAGCGCCTGGCCGGATTCGACGGCACTCTGGTGGGCTGGTGCCTGATGGGCTTCGGCGCCGTCGGGCTGCTGGGCAATTCCCTGGGCGGCCGTGCGGTGGACCGGCATCCGTTGATCGCATCGATGGTCTTCTGCCTGTTCCTGATCGGCGGCATGGTGGCGTTGGTGCCGAGCATTCATTCGCCTCTCGCGCTGGCGGCGGCGATGGGCATCTGGGGCGTGACCCAGGCGGCTTTGTTCCTGGTCAGCCACGTGCGACTGATGAAGGCGGCCCCACAGGCTCCGGCGTTCGCCGCATCGTTGAACATTGCCGGGGCGAACCTGGGGATTGGCCTGGGGGCGATGGTCGGTGGCCGGGTCATCGATACCCTGGGCCTGGGCAGTGTCGGGTTTGCGGCAGCCGGGTTCATCTTTGTATCGATCCTGCTGGCGTTGCTCCTGATGACCTTCAAGCCCCGGGTTACCTGCTAGGCGCTGAACAACTCGCGTCGGGCGCCTTCGGCAATCGCGACGATGCCGGGGTGGCTGACCTTGCGTTCCACGGAAATGGCGTAGAAGGATTCGCTCACCGCATCGGTCTGGCCGATCACTTCTACGCCGTACTGGCGCTTCACCTCTTCGGCGATCACGCTTGGACCGATGAAAATCCCGCTGCCGGATTGACCGAAGGCCTGCATCAATGCGCTGTCGTCGAACTCGCCGACGATGCGCGGCTGGATCTGCTGTTCGGCGAACCAGCGTTGCAAGCGGCTGCGCACCACGGTTTCCGGCCCGGGAATCAGCAGCGGAGCGTCATGCAGGCCATGGGGGAAATCCTGCCCGTAGCGTTCGGCCAGCGCGGCGGTGGCGAAAAAGCTGATCCCGCATTCCCCCAGCTTCTGGCTGTAGCCCTTGATGTCCAGGTGGGTCGGCATCGGGCTGTCGGAAATCACCAGGTCCAGACGCTGGATCGCCAGGTCCGCCAGCAACCGTTCGAGTTTGTCCTCGCGACAGGTGATGCGTAGCGGCTCGCTCAACTCCATGGTCGGTGCCAACAATCGATAGACGATGGATTTGGGCACCACATCCGCCACCCCGACCCGAAACAGGGTTTGCTGTTCGTTGGGCTGGGCCCGCAGCATCAGCTCCAATTCGCCGCCCAACTGGAACATGTGTTCGGCGTAGGGCAATGTCTGGCGGCCGGCCTCGGTCAGTTCCAACTGCCGCCCGACCCGACGAAACAGCTTGATGTTATAGGTCTGCTCGAACAGGGAAATCTGCCCGCTGATGGTCTGTGGGGTCAGGTTCAACTGCTCGCACGCTCGCACGATGCTGCCGGTTTTCGCCACCACCCAGAAGTAATGCAATTGTCGGTAATTGAGCATGGGTTCACGTTAGTTCGTAAAAAACGAAGTATAACCGCTGAAAATACGAATTTTCCTGAAGTATTCGCGTCTCTAGAATGCCTGGCCATTGGTGGGCCACTTCGTGCTCCTTCTATATCTTTCAAGAGGCGTTCATTCCATGACATACAAATCCGTGGGGCTTGCAGCCTTGTTGGCGATGTCCGCAATGACACTGGCGGGCTGTGAACAGGCTGAAAAAAGTGCCCAGCAACTGATGGGGCAAGCTGCGCAAACCGCCAAGCAGGCCATCGACGATACCCACAAGGCCGCCGAACAGGCGATCAGCGAAGCCACCGGCGGGTTGATCAGCCCCAAGAAACAGCCGGCTGAAGACGCTGAAAAATCAGAATCCTCTACCGAAACCATCTAACCCGTCACATCAGTCAGGACTGACCCATGGATTATCTTTTACAGCTCGCCGCCAGCCCCACCGCGTGGATCGCCCTGGCAACTCTGGTGGTCATGGAAATCGTGCTTGGCATCGATAACCTGATCTTCATTTCGATTCTGACCAACAAATTGCCGGCTCAGCATCGGGCCAAGGCGCGGCGGATCGGTATCGGCATGGCGCTGATCCTGCGCCTGGGCTTGTTGAGCACCATTGCTTTCATCGTGCAGTTGACCGAGCCGGTCATCGAAATCCTGGGCCAGGCGTTTTCCTGGAAAGACATGATCCTGATTGCCGGCGGCCTGTTCCTGCTGTGGAAAGCCACCACCGAAATCCACCACAGCATGGACCCGGCGCCGGATGATCCCAAGACAGCCACGTCCGGTGTGACCCTGGGCTTTGCCGCGGCAATCGGTCAGATCCTGATGTTGGACCTGGTGTTCTCCATCGACAGCATCATCACCGCCGTGGGCATGACCGAGCATCTGCCGATCATGATCATTGCAGTCGTTGTGTCGGTGCTGGTGATGCTGCTGGCGGCCGAACCGCTCGCCAAGTTCATCAACGACAACCCGACCGTGGTCATGCTGGCCCTGGGCTTCCTGATCATGATCGGCATGACGCTGATCGCCGAAGGCTTCGGTGCCCATGTGCCCAAGGGCTATATCTACGCGGCCATGGCGTTCTCGGCGGCGATCGAGGTGTTGAACATGTTGTCCCGACGGGCCAAGGAAAGGGCGTTGGCCAACAACGCCTGATGCCAGGCAGACAGAAGCCACCCGGGTCCAGGCCCGGGTGGCTTTTTTGTTTTGAATGGCGAGTGGTCAGTGTGCGGTGGCGTGGCGCCGGGCGGCTTTTGTGGTTTTTTCCGATTGCGCAGCTGGCGCGTGGTGATGGCGCCGGGTGATCCGAAGCACGCCCCACAGCATGGCCGTGGCTACGCTCAGCCAGCCGAATATCAGCATCAGAATTGTCGTTGTCAGGCTCATCTGTGCCTCCTTTTATCCCGGTCCGGGATAACCCACTCAGTACAGTGGACAGTCTAGTCGCTCAAGTGTTGCAGGTAGTCGATCCGTGGCGGTTGGGCACGGATCGGTTCGTTCTATCGCGCTCGTAAAACTGTTGTTATGGCTATACCCAGGGCTGTGCGCGCCTTATGATCGTCGACCCAAGCCTGGCCCGGATGCCGGGTGCCTGAACAAGAGAGTCATCATGTCGCCGGTCATTTCATCTTTTCGATCACTGGTACTGACAGTGTCCTGTCTCGTCGCCCTGGCGGGCTGTGCGGGCAGTGTGTCGCCGCAGATCCAGCGCCTGCCCGAGCGGGTGGAACTCAACAGTGTGCCGTTCTATCGTGGCGAAATGCACCAGGGCGCCCCGCAGTCCCTGGCCGCTCTGTTGACGCTGCAAGGCACGGTAATTACCCCGGGGTTGCTGGAGAAACCATTGCACCTGCCGGGTGGCGAAACCGGTTTGCAGCAGAATATGCAAACCCTGGCGCGCGAATACGGGTTGCTGGTGTATCCCCTCGACGCCAAGCTGCCCGCGCTGTTGGAACAGGTCGCGGCAGGTTATCCGGTGCTGGTGCGCTACATAGACGGTTCGGCGTTCTGGGCCGAGCCTCGGTATGGGATTCTCGCCGGCTACAACCGTCAGAAGCAGACGGTATTGCTGCGATCAGGCATGAACCGGCGGCAATTGATCAGCTTCAGTGCCTTCGAATCGGCCTTCAAGAGCGCGGGTGGCTGGGCGGTGCTGCTCCAGCGTCCCACGCAGCTTCCGGCCAATGTCGATTCACAGCGTTGGCTGAAAGCGGCGGATGAATTGGCTGGGGCAGGGCAGGAGCAAGCAGCCGCACGAGCCACCAAGACCTTGGGTGCGGCACACTGATCGTTCACCCCGTTCGTCACTTGCCGGGCACAACCCGGCAGGCCTGAGGCTCTTATCTTCAGGGTCGGGCATTTTCCGACCGCGATTGGAGGAAGGCACGCATGGCACAATCGAAAACACCTACGGGGCCACATTCGTCAGAGCATTCCAGCGGCGACGACCTGGGTTTCGATCCGGACTCGCCGGATCTCGATGATCCCCAGGTCGATCCGATAGGGCCGGCCAAGGCGCCGCTGGACAAGAAGGATGAGCGCAAGCCCAAGCCCAAGCCCTATGATCCGCTGGGTGACCTGAAGCCATAAACAAGAAAGCCCCGACGAGTCGGGGCTTTTTTATGTCGCGCAATTATTTGGAGGCTTCCACCACGCCAGTCTGACGGCTCTTGAGATTCTTGGCGGCCTTGTATTGCAGGGCCACCGCCGGCACGTCGGCGCTTTTCCCGGTCTCGACCCAACTACGTATCCGGCTGGCATCGGCGAAGTGCGTGTACTTGCCGAACGCGTCGAGGATCACCAGCGCCATTGGGCGATTGCTCATCTTCGTCACCAGTACCAGGCAGTGGCCGGCCTCGTTGGTGAAACCGGTCTTGGTCAACTGGATATCCCAATTGGCCTTATGGACCAAGTGATCAGTGTTGCGAAAGCCCAGGCTATACACCGGTTTGCGGAAGGTAACGGTCTTTTCCTTGGTAGTGCTCAGTTCGCTCAGCAGAGGATACTTGCGTGCGGCGATCAGCAGCTTGGTCAGGTCCCTGGCGGTCGAGACGTTGTGGGTCGACAGGCCCGTCGGTTCGACGTAGTGAGTGCTGGTCATGCCCAACGCCTTTGCCTTGGCGTTCATGGCGGCAATGAACGCCGCGTAGCCGCCCGGATAGTGGTGGGCGAGGCTGGCGGCGGCGCGGTTTTCCGAAGACATCAGGGCGATCAGCAGCACGTCCCGGCGCGACAGTTCGCTGTTGAGCTTGACCCGGGAAAACACCCCCTTCATCTCTGGGGTGTTGGCGATGGTGATGGAAATGTACTCGTCCAGGTTTTGCTTGGCATCCAGCACGATCAGACCGGTCATCAGCTTGGTCACCGACGCGATGGGCACCACCACGTCCGGGTTGCTTGAATAAACGACCTTGTCCGTCTGGAGATCCAACAGGATCGCGCTGCCTGAAGCGACTTGCAGCTTTGACGTATCCCGTGGGGCCGCGATGGTTTCCTGCGCGTAGACATCCTGTGTGGTGAAGGTGCCTGTGAAAACGAAGAACAGGCTGAGGATCGAAAGACGGATTTTCACGCGAGTGGACTCGATAGAGTTGAAGGTGCCGTTGAGCAACGACTTTTAAAAAAACGTCGCATTTTAGGAGTATGGGCGACAGCAGCGCTATATGCCTGTATCGCCAAGGCTTGTGAATAAATAAAGTTTAATGAAGGGCGATTTTGGCGAATCGAATCTGAAAAATTCGTAATTTGCGCGATCCAAAGACGCGGTCGAGGCCTGGCGGCTCAAATCCGACTGCCAAAAACACCTGTGGGAGCGAGTTTGCTCGCGATGGCGGCGTGTCAGTCAACTTGGAGGTTGGCCGGTCCACCGCTATCGCGAGCAAGCTCGCTCCCACAGGGTTTTGATTGGCGCGTATCAGCTGTGCAGCGTTTCGGCCGCGTACAACGTGTTCTCCAGCAGGCAGGCGCGGGTCATCGGGCCTACGCCGCCGGGTACCGGCGTGATCCAGCCGGCGCGGGGCAGGGCGGTCTCGTAGACCACGTCGCCCACCAGCTTGCCGTCTTCCTGGCGATTGATGCCCACGTCGATGACGATGGCGCCTTCCTTGATCCACTCGCCCCTGACCAGGCCGGGTTTGCCGGCGGCTACCACCACCAGGTCAGCGCGGCCGACATGGCCGGCCAGGTCCTTGGTGAATCGATGGGTCACGGTCACGGTGCAGCCGGCCAGCAGCAGCTCCATGGCCATCGGACGGCCAACGATGTTGGATGCACCCACCACCACCGCATCAAGGCCATACAGGTCCACGCCAGTGCTTTCCAGCAATGTCATGATGCCTTTGGGGGTGCAGGGACGAAGCAGTGGGATACGCTGGGCCAGGCGCCCGACGTTATAAGGATGGAAGCCGTCGACATCCTTGTCCGGGCGGATACGCTCCAGCAGCTTGGAGGCGTCGAGGTGTTCAGGCAGTGGCAGTTGGAGCAGAACGCCGTCGATGTTAGGGTCGTCGTTCAGGCGATCGATCAGATCGGCCAACGCTTGCTGGGTGGTTTCGGAAGGCAGGTCGTAGGCCTGGGAAAGGAAGCCGACCTCTTCACAGTCTTTACGCTTGTGCGAGACATAAACCTGAGAGGCAGGATCGCTGCCGACCAGGATCACCGCAAGGCCGGGCGTACGCAGGCCTTGCTGGCGGCGCTCGGTGACTCGTTGGGAGATCTGCTGGCGCAGGCTGGCGGCGATCGATTTGCCGTCGATAAGTTGTGCAGTCATTGCGCGTGGTTAACCATCGAGAGGGGAAAAAAAGAGAACGCATTCTCGCATGCCGGGGCGCGAGGGCAAAGGCGCTTGGTCTGCAAATTCCCCTAACCCCTTTAATTAAATGAATTTTTTTTAAAAAAGAGTTGACGACCTATCAGGCCGTCTATAACATTCGTCGCACTTGTCGGGCACAGCCTAGCACTGGTTAAGAAGGTTGAGCGGAGTTGGTTGTTTCAACTCGGTAAAACTGAAAGCACTTAGTTTGTAATCGTCCAAGAATACAGATTAAAAAGGCGCCCGTAGCTCAGCTGGATAGAGCATCCGCCTTCTAAGCGGATGGTCGCAGGTTCGAGTCCTGCCGGGTGCGCCAATTAGGCAGCTTTGGCACAAGTAAGGCAACAAGGCAATATGGTGGGCGTAGCTCAGTTGGTAGAGCACGGGATTGTGACTCCCGTTGTCGTGGGTTCGATCCCCATCGTCCACCCCATATTCTAGAAAGGCGCCAGATTTAACGGTCTGGCGCCTTTGCTTTAAAAGCTTGATACGCGGATGTGGTGGAATTGGTAGACACACTGGATTTAGGTTCCAGCGCCGCAAGGTGTGAGAGTTCGAGTCTCTCCGTCCGCACCATACAAGTCGCTATTTAAATAGCAGAAAACGGCGCAGTACCTGAAAAGGGCTGCGCCGTTTTTGTTTTCGGTGGTTCTGTGTTTGGCGTCGTTACGGTTTCTTGGGGTTGTGCGCAGCGGCCGATTCGTCGCGAATATGTTTCGTGATGATGCGCGGTATGTCCGTCGGTCTCCTTGTGAGGCCGGGAGCTGCACCATCGGGCAAGCTGCTTCTATATATAGAAGCATTGGCGCAGAGCCCTGGGCTGAATCGACTGTATTTGCAATCCGGGTGGGGCATGAGCGATTGCCTCGTCCTAAATCCGGCGCCTGTTTCCAGCGTGTTTTCAGTAGGGTGACTTCTTGAGTTTGACCTACTAGAATGCATGCCCTTGATTCTGGGGTCGGAAACGCCCGGCCAACGTCTGTGCAACGAGGAATATCCATGCAAGTTTCTGTTGAAAATACTTCTGCTCTTGAGCGCCGCATGAGCATCACCGTGCCGGCTGAGCGCATCGAGACTCAGGTCAACAAGCGTCTGCAGCAGACTGCCCAAAAGGCCAAAATCCCAGGTTTCCGCCCAGGCAAAGTGCCAATGAGCGTGATCCGTCAGCGTTACGAAGCTGATGCGCGTCAGGAAGCCGTGGGTGATGTGATCCAGTCTTCGTTCTACGAAGCGGTCGTCGAGCAGAAGCTGAACCCGGCCGGTGCTCCGTCCGTCGAGCCGAAAGTGCTGGAAAAAGGCAAGGACCTGGAGTTCGTCGCCACGTTCGAAGTGTTTCCTGAGTTCACGGTTGCCGGTTTCGAATCCATCGCTGTCGAGCGTCTGAGCGCTGACGTGTCGGATGCCGACCTGGACAAGATGCTGGACATCCTGCGCAAGCAGAACACTCGTTTCGAAGTGACTGAGCGTGCTGCCCAGAACGAAGACCAGTTGAACATCGATTTCGTCGGCAAGGTCGACGGTGAAGTGTTCGCTGGCGGTTCCGCCAAGGCTACCCAGCTGGTGCTGGGCTCCGGTCGCATGATCCCGGGCTTCGAAGACGGCCTGGTTGGCGCCAAGGCCGGCGAAGAGCGCGTTCTGAACGTGACCTTCCCTGAGGATTACCAGAACCTGGACCTGGCAGGCAAAGCCGCCGAGTTCACCGTGACCGTCAACAGCGTTTCCGAGCCGAAACTGCCTGAGCTGAACGAAGAGTTCTTCGCCCAGTTCGGCATCAAGGAAGCTGGTCTGGAAGGTTTCCGCACCGAAGTTCGCAAGAATATGGAGCGTGAGCTGCGCCAGGCCATCAAGTCCAAGGTCAAGAACCAGGTCATGGACGGTCTGCTGGCTTCCAACCCGATCGAAGTGCCAAAGGCCCTGCTGGACAACGAAGTGAATCGTCTGCGCGTCCAGGCTGTTCAGCAGTTCGGCGGCAACATCAAGCCGGATCAACTGCCTGCCGAGCTGTTCGAAGAGCAAGCCAAGCGCCGCGTCGTGCTGGGCCTGATCGTCGCCGAAGTGGTCAAGCAGTTCGAACTCAAGCCTGACGAAGCCCGTGTTCGCGAGTTGATCCAGGAAATGGCTTCGGCCTACCAAGAGCCTGAGCAAGTCGTGTCCTGGTACTACAAGAACGACCAGCAACTGAACGAAGTCCGTTCGGTTGTGCTGGAAGAACAAGTTGTGGATACTGTTCTGCAGAAAGCTAGCGTGACCGATAAAGCGGTCTCTTACGAAGAAGCGGTCAAGCCGGTGGAAGCTCCACAAGCCGATTGATGGTTCTGCGGTAAGAAATAAACACCCATAAGCCAGCCTTCGTGCTGGCTTATGCGTATTCAAGACATAACTATTTGGGAGTGACTGCGAGACATGTCCCGCAATTCTTTTTATCAGCAGAGCTCTGACATCCAGGCCGCAGGCGGCCTGGTCCCGATGGTTATCGAGCAGTCCGCCCGTGGCGAACGTGCCTATGACATCTACTCGCGTCTGCTCAAGGAACGCGTCATCTTCCTGATCGGCCCCGTTGAAGACTACATGGCCAACCTGGTCGCGGCGCAGCTGTTGTTCCTTGAAGCGGAAAACCCGGACAAGGATATCCATCTGTACATCAACTCACCTGGCGGTTCGGTGACTGCGGGCATGTCGATCTACGACACCATGCAGTTCATCAAGCCTGACGTTTCCACCATCTGCATCGGCCAGGCCTGCAGCATGGGCGCCTTCCTGCTCGCCGGCGGCGCAGCGGGCAAGCGTCACTGCCTGCCTAACTCGCGGATGATGATTCACCAGCCATTGGGCGGCTTCCAGGGCCAGGCGTCGGATATCGACATCCATGCCAAGGAAATCCTCCACATTCGTTCGCGTCTTAATTCATTGCTGGCCCATCATACGGGCCAAAGCCTCGAAACCATTGAGCGCGACACCGAGCGTGACAACTTCATGAGCGCCGAGCGTGCAGCCGAATACGGCCTGATCGACTCCGTGATCAACAAGCGTCAAATGCCTGCCTAAGCCGCTCAAAATGCAGGTGGTTGGGATGACCGGCCGCCTGCGGGCTTGAAAAAGCCCGCAATTGCCTTCATCTTGTGTTGCAAGCCTATCGGATTTGGATCGATCGAATGACTGACACCCGCAACGGCGAGGACAACGGCAAACTGCTTTATTGCTCCTTCTGTGGCAAAAGCCAGCATGAAGTACGCAAATTGATTGCCGGCCCCTCGGTCTTCATTTGCGACGAGTGCGTCGACCTGTGCAATGACATCATCCGCGAGGAGGTGCAGGAAGCCCAGGCCGAGAGCAGCGCGCATAAATTGCCTTCGCCTAAAGAAATCAGCGGCATCCTTGATCAGTATGTGATTGGTCAGGAACGTGCGAAAAAGGTACTGGCCGTAGCGGTGTACAACCACTACAAGCGCCTGAACCAGCGTGACAAGAAAAATGATGAGGTCGAACTCGGCAAGAGCAACATCCTGCTGATCGGCCCGACAGGCTCGGGTAAGACCCTGCTTGCCGAAACCCTGGCTCGCTTGCTGAACGTTCCGTTCACCATCGCCGACGCAACCACCCTCACCGAGGCTGGTTATGTAGGTGAAGACGTCGAGAACATCATTCAGAAGTTGTTGCAGAAGTGCGACTACGATGTGGAAAAAGCCCAGATGGGCATTGTCTACATTGACGAAATCGACAAGATTTCCCGCAAGTCCGACAACCCGTCCATCACCCGGGATGTTTCCGGTGAGGGCGTGCAGCAGGCCTTGCTCAAGTTGATCGAAGGTACGGTCGCTTCCGTTCCGCCCCAAGGTGGTCGCAAGCATCCGCAGCAGGAATTCCTGCAAGTCGACACCCGTAACATCCTGTTCATCTGCGGTGGTGCGTTCTCCGGCCTGGAAAAGGTTATTCAAAACCGTTCCACCCGTGGTGGCATCGGTTTCAACGCCGAAGTGCGCAGCAAGGAAGAAGGCAAGAAAGTCGGTGAGTCCCTGCGTGAAGTCGAGCCTGACGATTTGGTCAAGTTCGGTCTGATCCCGGAATTCGTCGGTCGTCTGCCGGTCCTGGCAACGCTGGACGAGTTGGATGAAGCCGCGTTGATGCAGATCCTGACCGAGCCGAAAAACGCCCTGACCAAGCAGTATGCCAAGCTGTTCGAAATGGAAGGTGTAGACCTGGAGTTCCGTTCCGACGCGCTGAAATCGGTCGCCAAACGTGCCCTGGAACGCAAGACCGGTGCCCGTGGGTTGCGCTCGATTCTCGAAGGTGTATTGCTCGACACGATGTATGAGATCCCCTCGCAGTCCGAGGTGAGTAAAGTCGTGATCGATGAAAGCGTTATAGAAGGCAAGTCCAAGCCACTGTATATCTACGAAAACAGTGAGCCGACTGCCAAGGCCGCGCCGGACGCTTGAGCGTCCCGCTGCCGGAACAAAGAAGGGGCCTTCGGGCCCCTTTGCTTTTAGCGCGTTTTAGACGTGTCTAGTGCTTGTTTTTTTTCAAGGCTGCCCCCATCTTGGTTTCAAGCTTACTTCCATCTGTTTCCGGCCTTAGGGCCGCCGTAGAGGCGAAATCATGAAGACAACCATCGAATTGCCTCTCCTGCCATTGCGCGATGTAGTGGTGTATCCGCACATGGTTATCCCGCTGTTCGTGGGGCGCGAGAAGTCCATCGAAGCCCTCGAGGCTGCGATGACGGGTGACAAGCAGATTCTCTTGCTGGCTCAGAGGAACCCTGCTGACGATGATCCTGGCGAGGACGCACTTTATCGCGTAGGTACGATTGCAACGGTTCTGCAACTGCTCAAGCTGCCTGACGGCACCGTCAAGGTCCTGGTTGAAGGCGAGCAGCGCGGTGCTGTGGAGCGTTTCAGCGAAGTGGACGGCCATTGCCGGGCCGAAGTGTCGCTGATCGAAGAAGTCGATGCGCCCGAGCGCGAATCAGAGGTGTTTGTCCGCAGCCTGCTGTCTCAGTTCGAACAATACGTGCAACTGGGCAAGAAGGTGCCTGCAGAGGTCCTGTCGTCGCTTAACAGCATCGATGAGCCGGGCCGGCTGGTCGATACGATGGCGGCCCACATGGCCCTCAAGATCGAGCAGAAACAGGAAATCCTCGAAATCATCGATTTGTCCGCCCGTGTCGAGCACGTGCTGGCATTGCTCGACGGCGAAATCGATCTGCTGCAGGTCGAGAAACGCATTCGCGGCCGCGTCAAGAAACAGATGGAGCGCAGTCAGCGCGAGTACTACCTGAATGAGCAGATGAAGGCCATTCAGAAGGAACTCGGCGACGGCGACGAAGGCCACAACGAAATCGAAGAGCTGAAAAAGCGCATCGATGCCGCTGGTTTGCCCAAGGATGCACTGGCCAAGGCCCAGGCCGAGCTGAACAAGCTCAAGCAAATGTCGCCGATGTCGGCCGAGGCCACCGTGGTGCGCTCCTACATCGACTGGCTGGTCCAGGTGCCGTGGAAAGCCCAGAGCAAGGTACGCCTGGACCTGGCGCGAGCCGAAGACATCCTCGACGCCGACCATTACGGCCTGGAAGAGGTCAAGGAGCGCATCCTTGAATACCTCGCCGTGCAGAAACGCGTGAAAAAGATTCGTGGCCCTGTCCTGTGCCTGGTCGGTCCTCCCGGGGTCGGTAAAACCTCCCTGGCGGAGTCGATTGCCCACGCCACAAACCGAAAATTCGTACGCATGGCCCTTGGCGGCGTGCGCGACGAGGCGGAGATTCGTGGTCATCGCCGTACCTACATCGGTTCGATGCCAGGAAGATTGATTCAAAAGATGACAAAGGTTGGCGTGCGCAACCCGCTGTTCCTTTTGGATGAAATCGACAAGATGGGTAGCGACATGCGCGGCGATCCTGCCTCTGCATTGCTCGAAGTCCTCGATCCCGAGCAGAACCACAATTTCAACGATCACTACCTGGAGGTCGACTACGACCTGTCGGACGTGATGTTCCTCTGCACCTCCAACTCCATGAACATTCCGCCAGCATTGCTGGACCGGATGGAGGTGATTCGTCTGCCGGGCTACACCGAGGACGAGAAGATCAACATTGCCGTGAAATACCTTTCGCCCAAGCAGATCCAGGCCAACGGCCTGAAAAAAGGCGAGCTGGAATTCGACGAGGAAGCGATTCGCGACATCATCCGTTACTACACCCGCGAAGCCGGTGTGCGTGGCCTGGAACGGCAGATTGCCAAGGTTTGCCGCAAGGCGGTCAAGGAGCACGCGCTGGAAAAACGCTTCGCGGTCAAGGTCACTTCGGACCTGCTGGAGCACTTCCTGGGTGTACGCAAGTTCCGCTATGGCCTCGCCGAGCAGCAGGACCAGATCGGCCAGGTGACTGGCCTGGCGTGGACACAGGTCGGTGGTGAGTTGCTGACCATCGAAGCGGCCGTGGTGCCGGGCAAGGGGCAGTTGATCAAGACCGGTTCCCTGGGCGACGTGATGGTCGAGTCGATCACCGCTGCGCTGACCGTGGTTCGCAGCCGCGCCCGGAGCCTGGGCATCCCCCTGGACTTCCATGAGAAGCGTGACACGCATATCCACATGCCTGAAGGGGCTACGCCCAAGGACGGCCCTAGCGCCGGTGTAGGCATGTGCACGGCCCTCGTCTCGGCGTTGACCGGTATTCCGGTGCGCGCCGATGTCGCGATGACAGGTGAAATCACGTTGCGCGGCCAAGTCCTGGCGATCGGCGGTCTGAAGGAAAAACTGCTGGCGGCACACCGTGGCGGGATCAAGATCGTGATCATTCCTGAAGAGAATGTCCGCGACCTGAAGGAAATTCCTGACAACATCAAGCAAGATCTTCAGATCAAACCAGTTAAATGGATTGACGAGGTCCTGCAAATTGCGCTGCAATACGCGCCGGAGCCCTTGCCGGATGTGGCTCCGGAGATTGTCGCGAAGGAAGAAAAGCGAGAGTCTGACTCTAAGGAAAGAATTAGCACGCATTAGTACGCATTTGCCTGGGGGGCTTTCTTGACAGTTTTTTAGAGCCCTTGTTATAAAGCGGCTCTTAAGTGTCTGCAGGCCATTCAGCACTCGTTTTTTGCTTTCACCAAAAAAACTTAGAATCATCTCAAATAGATATAAGGGGACTTAGAGTGAACAAGTCGGAACTGATTGATGCTATCGCTGCATCCGCTGATATCCCGAAAGCTGCTGCTGGCCGTGCGCTGGACGCTGTAATCGAATCCGTCACTGGCGCTCTGAAGGCTGGCGACTCCGTTGTTCTGGTTGGTTTCGGCACCTTCTCCGTGACCGATCGTCCTGCTCGTATCGGTCGCAACCCGCAGACCGGTAAGACGCTGGAAATCGCTGCTGCCAAAAAGCCAGGCTTCAAAGCTGGTAAAGCACTGAAAGAAGCCGTTAACTAAGGTTTCGTTGAGTTTATCCGGGTCGGGGTCATGCCTGGCTTGGCAGCGGAGCGGTAACACGGCCGGTTGCAACCGGCCTGGCACACCAGGGCTTGCAGGTTAGGGCCCGGTCCGCTCCGCCAGTTACGAGAAGGCGCATCCTCGGATGCGCCTTTCTTCTATCCGGATTCTACCCACGCTCCACGGTTGCCTAAATTTGAAGTTCAACCGTTTCTGGGGGACGCATGCTGCAGAATATCAGGGACAATTCACAAGGCTGGATTGCCAAGACCATCATCGGGGTCATCGTCGCATTGATGGCGTTGACCGGTTTCGATGCCATTTTCAAAGCCACCACCAACAGCAACGAAGCGGCCAAGGTCAACGGCGAAAACATCAGCCAGAACGAGCTGAGCCAGGCGGTCGACATGCAACGCCGTCAGCTCATGCAACAGCTGGGCAAGGATTTCGACGCCTCCCTGCTGGACGAAAAAATGCTGCGCGATTCGGCGCTCAAGGGCCTGATCGATCGCAAGCTGTTGCTGCAGGGCGCACACGATGCCAAATTCGCTTTCTCCGAAGCTGCGCTCGATCAAGTGATCCTGCAAACGCCTGAGTTCCAGGTCGATGGCAAATTCAGCGCCGAGCGTTTCGACCAGGTGATCCGCCAGCTGGGTTACAGCCGTATGCAGTTCCGCCAGATGCTGGCTCAGGAAATGCTGATCGGTCAGTTGCGCGCAGGCCTGGCAGGCAGCGGTTTCGTCACCGATGCCCAAGTGCTGGCATTTGCCCGCCTGGAGAAACAGACCCGTGATTTCTCCACCTTGAACATCAAGGCTGACCCGGCGTCCGTCAAGCTGACCGATGACGAGGTCAAGGCTTACTACGACCAACACGCGAAGGAATTCATGACGCCTGACCAGGTGGTCATCGATTACCTCGAACTGAAGAAAGCCTCTTTCTTCGATCAGGTCAGCGTCAAGGACGAAGACCTGCAAGCGGCCTATCAGAAGGAAATCGCCAACCTGTCCGAACAGCGTCGGGCTGCGCACATCCTGATTGAAGTGAACGACAAGGTGACCGAAGCCCAGGCCAAGGCGAAGATCGAAGAGATCCAGGCTCGCCTGGCCAAAGGCGAGTCGTTTGAAGCGTTGGCGAAGGAATTTTCCCAGGATCCAGGTTCGGCGAACAACGGTGGCGATCTCGGCTATGCCGGTCCAGGCGTCTACGATCCGGAATTCGAAAAGGCCTTGTATGCGTTGAACAAGGACCAGGTCTCGGCACCGGTACGCACCGATTTCGGCCTGCACCTGATCAAGCTGCTGGGTGTCGAGGCGCCTGAAGTGCCTACGTTTGCCAGTCTCAAGGACAAGCTGACCCGCGAGCTGAAAACCCAGCAGGTGGAGCAACGTTTTGTCGAGGCGACCAAGCAACTGGAGGATGCCTCGTTCGAAGCGTCCGACCTGGCGCAACCAGCCCAGGATCTGAAGCTGACCGTCCACACGTCGGCTCCGTTCGGGCGTGAAGGCGGCGAAGGGATTGCGGCCAATCGTGCCGTGGTCACCGCTGCGTTCAGCCCGGAAGTGCTGGATGAGGGTGCCAACAGCACCGCCATCGAGCTGGATCCGGAAACCGTCGTGGTGCTGCGTGCCAAGGAGCACCGCAAGCCTGAGCAACTGCCGCTGGACAAGGTGGCAGGGCCCATTCGTGCCCAATTGGCCAAGGAGCACGCCAGCGCAGCGGCCAAGACCCGTGCTGACGAGTTGATCGCCAGCCTGCGCGACGGCAAGACTGCATTGGACAAGCCGATCGAGGGCCAAGGCTGGAAAACCGCCGAGGCAGCCACCCGCAACCAGGAAGGCATCGACCCGGCGGTGCTGCAAGCACTGTTCCGCATGCCCAAGCCTGAATCCAAGGACAAGCCGACGTTCAGCAGCGTGACCTTGCCTGACGGCAGCCTGGTGGTCGTACGTCTGAACGGCGTGAACGAAGCGGCGGCACCGACTGACGAAGAGAAGGCTGAATATCGTCGTTACCTTGCGTCCCGTGTTGGTCAGCAGGACTTTGCGGCGTATCGCAAGCAGTTGGAGAGCCAGGCGGATATCAAGCGGTTCTAATTGCGTGATGCTTTTTCAAACTTGGTTGTGATGCTGTTCAGTTAGAAAAAAACGGCGCTTCTTCAGAAATGGGAAGCGTCGTTTTTTTTGCTTCGTTTTTTCGGAGATGGGGGAAACACACACCAAACCAGGTAAAAACCACGCCTCTCGAAGCGGAATGTCAAAATCTTCATTAACCGGCTCAAGTAAACGGCATTAGGCCAAAATGCCAGGGTTTTCATATCTGCTTGTTGCCCAAAAGCGGGGGGTATTCGTCGCTCCACCGGACCAGCGTCTTTTTCCTGCAAACAACCCCCAGTAGACTTGTAACCCCCTTGAAACAAGATTAGCCACGCTGCCAGGTCGCGTTCTGTTGCACAATACGCCCCGGACCGTTTTTCTCAGGATGTTCAATGTTCAGATCATTTCACATGCGCACCGTCGGGCTTGCATTGCTGCTGGCCGCCGCAGCCGGTTGCTCGTCGAAGAAAGCCGCCATTTACGAGCACGAGAACTTCGATGACTCCGGCACGTTCTCGCGCACTTATCCAGTGAGTGACGCCGCCACCTGCGAGGCGGGGCGTAGGGCGTTGCTCAGCCAGGGCTACATCATCACCAGCAGCGATCCGAAGCTGGTCAGCGGCCACAAGAGTTTCCAGCAGACCGGCGACACCCACATGGAGATCAGCTTCAACCTGGTCTGTGCCGAAGATGGTGGGGCAGGGCATCGTGCGACCATGTTCGCCAACGCCTTGCAGGACCGCTACGCCCTGAAGAAAATCAACAACTCCGCGAGCCTGGGCGTGGGCGTGCTGGGTTCCGTATCGATGCCGATCGGCTCTTCGGACGATTCGATGGTCAAGGTCGCCAGCGAAACCGTGTCGGCGGCCAAGTTCTATGAGCGTTTCTTTGCCTTGGTAGAGCTGTTCCTGCCGCCCGAAGCGAAGAAGGCTGTCGAGAGCGCCGATAAACCGAAAGCTGAACTGGGTATTCCGGAAACCAAGGTCGAACCGGCCGCCCTGGTGCCTGGACCAGCGCCTGCACCGGAGCCTGTTGCCCCCGCGCCAGCTGCACCGGTGGAGGAGGCCACGCCGGCCCCTGTCGAAACCGCTCCTACGGTATCGGAGCCAGTCGCACCGCCAAGCGAGCCCGCGCCGATTGCGCCCGAGTCGTTCGAATCTGCGCCGACGACGGAAACCGTGACACCGCCACCACCGCCGTCCAGCTCGTTGCCGCCCCCGACCGAGCCGATCCAGCCGCTTCCGGCCTCCTGAGGTGCTGTGGCAGGGAGTTACGCCCTGTCACACTTCACGCGGTAATTTCCTGCCCCTGTGCTACGTTTAATTCATGAAGCCTTTGCTTCATGTTTTGTTCATAAAGCAGCTTTATGCTGATGCCAGCGCCATCAGGCATGGTCTCAATGACAGGGGAAGGACACGTAATGGATGATTATCAGGAAGAGCTGCTGGAATACCAGGCCTATGAACTGGACCCGCTGGAACCCGCCGAAGATGCGACGGAGTTGTAAGGGCGTTGCAAGCTTCAGCTAAACGCTTGAAGCTCAACTCCCTCTGTGACTACGACGAAACTCCCCAGGCGTCTGGTCGTTCCAGCGCTTGAAGGCCCGTTGAAATGCCTCGGCCGAGGCGAATCCCAACAGATAGGCGATTTCGCCGAACGCCAGTTCGGTATCGCGTATGTAGGTCATGGCCAGGTCGCGGCGGGTGTCGTTGAGAATGGCGCGAAACTGCGTGCCTTCCTCGGCCAGCTTGCGACGCAGGGTCCAGGTCGGCAGCTTCAAGCGAGCCGCCACTTCCTCCAGGTCGGGCTCCCGGCCGCCGTTGAGCAACGGCCCCAGCAGTTGAATGATGCGCTCACGCAGGCTGCGGGTGCGGGTCAGTTGTTCCAATTCCCGTTCACACAATTGAACCAGATGGTGCCAGGTGCTGGGGCAATGCTGTGGGTTGCGCTGGGCGAGGCTGTCCAGGCCCAGGCGCAGTTGATTCTGTTCGGCGCCAAACTGGATCGGGCAGTCACCGAGCGTGCGGTAGGCGTCCAGGTACGCAGGCTCCTCGAATTCGATTTCGATGCGTTCGGGCCGCAGCGCGATGCCGCTGACGCTGGACAACTGCGCCAGCCAGCCGGCAAGGATCGAATCCACGACGAAGCGGTTATAGGCGTTATACGGGCTGATGGAATAGAACCGTAGCCAAGCGCCCCGGGCATCCTCATGGAAACTCGATTGGCCGCGATAGTTGGAGCCATACAGTGGTTCGAAGCGGATCATGCAGCGGGCCGCCTCGCGCACGGTCGGTGCCTGGGCCGCGGTAACGCCCGCCAGCCCGGCCTGGCTCAAGCGGCCGAGCTGACCCATGCGCAGGCCCAGGGCCGGGTCCTGGGTTTGTTGGATCGCGGCGTGGCCCAGGCGCATGTAGCGTGGAATCGACAATCGAGCCCCAGGCTCGGCCAGGCGCGCGGCATCGAGACCGTACTGTTCAAGCAAGGGTTGCGGGTCTTGCCCATGGCTGGCGACCGCGTCAGCCAGGCTATGGACGAAGCCCACTGACAAGTCCCCCAGGCGCATCGGCTGCGGTTTCATGTTCACAACCACAGGTTCAGCAGGCGGGCACCACGGGCTTCGCCATCGGGGAAGTGTTGGCCGTCGTGGCTGATGAAGCTCTGGCCGGCGCTGCCGCTGTCCCAGAACTGGCCACGCAGGAACACGCTGACGCCGCCCCGGGCCTGGCTGATGGGCAATTGGCCGGTCAGTGTCAGGCGATGCCAGGCTTGCCCCTCGCTTACTTCACCTGGCTTGAGGCTCACTTCGCT
Source organism: Pseudomonas sp. St290 (assembly GCF_018325805.1). Lineage (NCBI taxonomy): Bacteria > Pseudomonadati > Pseudomonadota > Gammaproteobacteria > Pseudomonadales > Pseudomonadaceae > Pseudomonas > Pseudomonas sp. St290. Next base: position 2,248,597 of record NZ_AP014703.1, read on the forward strand.
CGGCGTGGACAGGCCTTTGTAACCGCTCCAGGGTTTGTCCCACGTATCGCGACCAATGATGAAGGCAGGTACCGCGATCAGTTGCGCGCCTTGGTCGTTGAGTTGCCGGTAATGGAGCGGGTACCAACTGTCGCTGCCGATCAGCACGCCCAGGCGCCCGGCGGGGGTGTCGATGACTTGCGGGACGGTCGGATGGTTGGCCCCAAGCACATCTCGCTGTTCGAACACGGGATGACGCTGGCGCTGTGGCTGGCCGATCGGCCGGCCATCGCTGCCGAATACCAGGCTGCTGTTGTACAACGCGCCGCGGCCGATCTTCAGTTCACCCTCGCTGACGCTGGGCTCGGGAAGCACGATGGAACCGGCCACCAGGGTGATACCGAACTCCTTGGCCAGTCCACCGAACAGCGCTTGATAGTCATGGGCCATGCGTTCGGCTTTCATGCGCAGGTAGGCATCGTCCAGTCGGTTATCGCCTTGAGCGCTGACCAGCGCCCGGATAAACGCCAGCGGATTGCTGATCGCCAGCCAGTTCATCGCTTCCTTCAGGGTAGTGGCCTGGTACAACTCGTCTTTTTCGCCGCCGACCATCAACCAGGTGCCGATGTGCTCGGGCAGGACCACCACGGTCTTGGCATTGAGAAAGCCCAGGTCGCGAGCCGTTTGCAGATAGGCCGCCAGTTTGCGATGCAGGCGCTCGGGGCTTTGGTAGTCGGTGGGGAACAATTCGGGCTGGATGCCCAGCAGGTTGCCGCGATCGGCGGGCGTACCCTGGTCGACCGCCAGGTTGATCCGCAGGTCTGACAGGTAATGACCCGTCGGACGATCCGTCGTCCATAGCGCGTAGGTGATCAGGGCGGCAATCAAGGCCAGTGTGAACAGCAGGTACAGAAATTTGCGCATGGGGGGAACAGTCAGCGGCCGTGTGCAGGTTCGTGATTTTCATCAGGAGCTACGGGGCAGGGTACGGTAAAACAAGGGATTAGCGAAGGGCGGGCGCTGATTTGTACTCACGGCAAGCAAGCGCAACGGCGTCCATGGAGCTGTTGGACGCCATCCGCGCTGGCAAGGCGTGCTAATGACTTTTCGCCTTCCTGATCCTGATCAGAATCAGCAGCATGATCAACAGCACTGGCGGTGTCATGCCCAGCAAGGCTTCGCGGGCCGAGAGGTTTGCGCCCAAGGTATGCAGCCCGCTATAGACCAACTTGAACAGGTTGATCAGGTAGTAGGTGATGGCAATGATCGACAGGCCTTCCACCGCGCGCTGGATCTTGATCTGTGCATCGGCACGCGCATTGAGGCTGCGCAGGATCTCGGCGTTCTGGTCCTCCATTTCGACCTGTACGCGTGCTTGCAGCAAGTCGCCCAGGTTGGCGACGCTCAGGGCCAGTTGTTCGAGGCGCTGTTCGGTGGCAGCGCAATAGCGCACCGTGGGTTTGAAACGTCGTTCGATGAAGACCCCCAGCCGCTGACAATCCCCCAGGTGACTTTCACGCAATTCCCCCAGGCGCTCGAACACCAGTTGTGCGTAGGCGCGGGTCGCGCTGAAGCGGTGGCGATTCCTGACCATGCTGCTGACCACCTGGCGAGACAGCAGGGCGATGTCCTCCAGCAGCGCCTTGGCATGCACGCCGCTGGCATTGGCGTTGCGTTCGGACAGGCTCACCAGGGTGCGATCGAATTCGTTCAGTTGCGGGTCCAGTGCCTTGGCGGTACTGAGCGACAAGGACGCCATCATCCGGTAGGTCTCGATTTCCAGCAGGCGTCGGATCATGCGTCCCTGGCGATAAGCGTTGAGCCGTCGGTTGATGAACAGCAGGCGATTGGTGCCGTCCTCGGTCAGGCGAAAATCGCTCCAGACCACCGCATCGCCACCGCCCACGCATGAGCCGCAAGGGTCCTTGAAACCGTAGCTGGGCAGGTCGAGACCGGCTTCTGCGCGCACCACCACCTGAACGGCATTGATGAGGTGCTGGGCGTGACCTTCGATACCTCGGGCAAGGCTTTCGGGCAGCGTCGTCCATTGCAACTCATTGCTGCTGGCCGGCACGACCAGGGTCAGCGTGAAGAACTCGGCGTGGCGTTCCCACTTTAGCGGATGTCCTTCCAGGCGGGTGATGCCCTGTGCGGCCTGCGCGGCGACGGTATCAGGGCACAGTCGCTCGAGCAGTGCGTTGCACTGGGCGGTGTCACCCAGAAACGCCAGGTGAAAGACATGGGCCGGTTCGTCGAAATACAACGACGGGCGGGCGTGCAACTCGTTGTGCAGCATTTTTCGTTGGGGATGCATGCAAGGACAACCGTGTTGTTAACGTTATTATTGGTTTGAGCACCTGGACCTGCGTTGGTAGGACTGGCGCATCCGGGTGAGAGTCACGCACGACTGAGCGGCGTCCTGCACATTTGGATCATTAAGTTGTCAGTTACGGTCATTGAGCGCTCGAACTCTGCCTCTTACGCTGTGGGCCATGACAGACGCAAGCCGCAGAGCCTGCGCTTTTTTCCGTGATCGCCCGTTGTGGAGTTACCGATGACCGCCTCTCATTACCCGCACCTGCTGGCCCCGCTGGACCTGGGTTTCACTACGTTGCGCAACCGTACCCTGATGGGCTCGATGCACACCGGCCTGGAAGAGAAGCCGGGCGGCTTCGAACGCATGGCGGCGTATTTCGCCGAGCGCGCCCGGGGCGGTGTGGGCCTGATGGTCACCGGTGGGATCGGGCCGAACGACGAGGGCGGTGTTTACTCCGGCGCGGCCAAGCTGACCACTGAAGAAGAGGCGCTCAAGCACCAGATCGTTACACGGGCCGTACACGAGGCTGGTGGCAAGATCTGCATGCAGATTCTCCATGCCGGGCGCTATGCCTACAGCCCCAAGCAAGTGGCACCGAGCGCGATCCAGGCGCCGATCAACCCATTCAAGCCCAAGGAGCTGGACGAAGAGGGGATCGAGAAGCAGATCAGCGATTTCGTCACCTGCTCGGTCCTGGCCCAGAAGGCCGAATACGACGGCGTCGAGATCATGGGCTCGGAAGGTTATTTCATTAACCAGTTCCTGGCGGCCCACACCAACCACCGTACCGACCGCTGGGGCGGCAGCTATGAAAACCGCATGCGCCTGCCGGTGGAAATCGTGCGTCGGGTACGCGAGGCGGTAGGCCCGAATTTCATCATCATCTTTCGTCTGTCGATGCTCGATCTGGTGGAAGGTGGCAGCACCTGGGACGAAATCGTCCAGTTGGCCAAGGCCATCGAGCAGGCCGGCGCGACGATTATCAACACCGGTATCGGTTGGCACGAAGCGCGAATTCCCACTATCGCCACCAAGGTTCCACGGGCGGCGTTCAGCAAGGTCACGGCCAAGCTGCGCGGTTCGGTGAGCATTCCGCTGATCACCACCAACCGCATCAACACTCCGGAAGTGGCCGAGCAGATCCTGGCCGAAGGCGATGCCGACATGGTCTCCATGGCGCGGCCTTTCCTGGCCGACCCGGAGTTCGTCAATAAGGCGGCCGCAGGGCGCAGCGATGAAATCAACACCTGCATCGGCTGCAACCAGGCGTGCCTGGACCACACCTTTGGCGGCAAGCTCACCAGTTGCCTGGTCAACCCACGGGCTTGCCACGAAACCGAACTCAACTACTTGCCGGCGACCCAGGTGAAGAAAATCGCCGTGGTCGGTGCCGGCCCGGCCGGGTTGTCCGCCGCCACGGTGGCGGCCGAGCGTGGGCATCAGGTGACACTGTTCGATTCGGCCAGCGAAATCGGTGGTCAGTTCAACATCGCCAAGCGCGTGCCAGGCAAGGAGGAGTTCTTTGAAACCCTGCGCTATTTCAAGCGCAAATTGCAGACCAGCCATGTCGAGTTGTGCCTCGACACCCGGGTGGATGTGGCGCAGTTGGTGGCCGGCGGTTACGACGAGATCATCCTCGCCACGGGCATCGCGCCGCGCGTGCCGGCGATTCCCGGGGTAGAGCATGCCAAGGTGTTGAGTTATCTGGACGTGATCCTGGAGCGCAAGCCAGTGGGCAGCCGCGTCGCGGTGATCGGTGCCGGCGGTATTGGCTTCGACGTGTCGGAATTCCTGGTGCATCAGGGCGTTGCCACCAGCCAGGACCGTGAGGCGTTCTGGAAGGAGTGGGGGATCGACACCCGGCTCGAGGCCCGCGGCGGCGTGGCCGGGATCAAGGCCCAGCCACACGCACCGGCGCGCCAGGTGTTCCTGCTGCAACGCAAGACTTCCAAGGTCGGTGACGGCCTGGGCAAGACCACTGGCTGGATTCACCGCACGGGCCTGAAGAACAAGCAGGTGCAGATGCTCAACAGCGTCGAGTACCTGAAGATCGACGACGACGGCCTGCACATTCGCATCGGCGAAACCGGCGAGCCACAAGTGCTGGCCGTGGACAACATCGTGATCTGCGCCGGCCAGGATCCGCTGCGTGAATTGCAGGAAGGACTGGAAGCCGCGGGGCAGACCGTTCACCTCATCGGCGGTGCCGACGTGGCGGCGGAGCTGGACGCCAAGCGGGCGATCAACCAGGGTTCGCGGTTGGCGGCGCAGTTGTAAGGTTCACGCCCCGTATCACCCGGATCCCCTGTGGGAGCGAGCCTGCTCGCGATGGCGGTTAGTCAGTTTCAGAAGCGCTGGCTGATCCACCGCTATCGCGAGCAGGCTCGCTCTCACAGGTTTTTCGACGTCAGGGAGTCTGCGACCAGCTGTTAAGATACCGGCGTCTTCCTGTCCGACCTGCCACCATGCTGCTTCCCGCCCTCGACTGGCATCCCCAACCCCGACTTGAACCCCTTCATCTGGACTGGCTCGCCCGTGCCAGTGTTGAAGTGGCAGTGTTGCGCCTGGACCGGATTGACCCGCTGATCAGCGGCAACAAGTGGTTCAAGCTGGTCAATCATTTGCGCACCGCCCATGAGGTCGGTGCCAAGGGGATCATGAGCCTGGGTGGGGCCTATTCCAATCATTTGCATGCACTGGCTGCGGCGGGCAAGCGTTTCGGCTTTCCCACGGCGGGGCTCTTGCGTGGGCACCCCCAGGACACGCCGACGGTACGCGACCTGAAAGCCTTTGGCATGGACCTGCACTGGCTGGGTTATGGCGGATACCGAGAGCGGCACGCAGTGGATTTCTGGGAGTCGTGGCAGATCCGCTATCCACATTTGCATCCGGTGCCCGAAGGCGGCTCAGGATTACCTGGTGCACAAGGTTGCATGGCTTGGGCGGCCAGCGTCCGTGAACAATTGGCGACGTTGGGATGGGCGGATTATCACGGCTGGTGGCTGGCCTGCGGCACCGGAACGTCACTGGCCGGGCTGGTGCTGGCCGAAGCCGGGCAGCGCCCGGTCTATGGCGTACTGGCGGTGCCCCAGGACCATGGCGTGGCGCAGCAAGTCGAAAGCATCCTGGGGGAAGCGGGCCTTTGCAGTGCGCTTTATGAACTGTTCGACGGCAGCCGTGGCGGTTTCGCCCGGGTCGATGGTGAACTCACCGATTTCATCGAAACCACGGCGGCCATCGAGCTGGAGCCGTTGTACACCGGCAAAGCCTTGCTGTTGCTTAAAGCGCGGGTCGAGGCCGGAGGGTTTGCCCCAGGCACCCGCTTGATCTTCGTCCACACCGGCGGCTTGCAAGGCCGCCGAGGGTTCGAATAACAGCGATCAGCCGCGTTTGGGCATCATCCGCAACAGCGTGTTGTCGCGTACCACATAGTGGTGATACAGCCCCGCCAAGGCATGCAGGCCAATCAACCAATAGCCGATGGTGCCGCCCAGCACATGCCAGCTTTCCAGTTGCTTGGCGAAATCCTTGTCCTGATCGACGAGCAAGGGCAAATCGAAACCGTAGAACATCACCTGATGCCCTTCGGCGCTGGTGATCAGCCAGCCCAGCAGCGGCATGGCGATCATGAACAGGTACAGCGCCCAGTGCATCAGGCGCGCGAGGAAGGTTTGCCACGCAGGCGAGGCCGGGAAAATCGCCGGGGCCTTACCCATGCTGCGGGCGAACAGACGCAGCCAGACCAGTACGAACACGGTCAGGCCGAGCATGAAATGCGCTTCCTTGATCAGGGTCCGGCCGCCGCTGCCCTTGGGGAAAATCCCCCGGAACTCGATGCAGGCATAGACCACCGCCAGCAGAACCAGCATCAACCAATGCAAGGTCACCGTGACGGTACTGTAGCGGCTTTCTGAGTTTTTCCAGGGCATTGCGGGTATCTCCAACAATCAGGGTAGAGCGCCGTCTAGAGCGGCGTTGTCTGTTTACTGTAAGCCCGTTTCGCTGGGTTTGCATGAGCCAGATCAGTTTTGCCGGGATGAAGCCACAGAGATGAGTCAGGGGGTGAAGTCCGGCGGGTTCAGCAGCCAGTCCAACAGCAGCCCGGCATCATGATTGCCACGGGGCGGTTTCGGTGGCGCGGCGGTTTGTCCGGCACCGGTATCGATAGCCCCCGGGCACAGCACCGGGCGGTCGGGGTCGCCATCGAGAAAACTCACCAGCACTTCGCTGCCGGCCATCAGGCTGGGGCTGTCACCCAGTGTCAGTCGCGACACGGGCAGCGTGATGCCTTCCTGGTCCGGCGCCCATAGGCTGACACTCACCTGGCCGCGTTCATCGGGCCTGGCTGGCTGGCCGGTGCGGCCGAGTACGTGTGCCAGGTGGTACCCGGGGATACAGGGCTTGGGATGCTTGAGGGCCGGCCTGAATACGGTGGACCATGGAATGGCGGTGAACCGGTTGCGGTAGTCACGGGCCGACGGTGTGGCGGGCAAGTCCGGCTCCAGGATCGAAAACTGCCGCCCGCGATGCTGGACCTCGGTGATCAGCCATTGATCGTTGAAGGTGGCAACCGGGTGTTCGCAGACCTGTACGATGTCGCCGCCGTGCAGGGCAGGTTGGGTACTGTGGCCATGGATTTCCCGCTGCCGACAGCGCAGTCGTTCAAGGTGGCGGCGTCCGGCCTGGTAACGGTGAGCCAAGGCCGGGTCGCCGCGCATGGCTTCGTGATCGATCTGTTCAAGGAGGTGATTCGCCGCCGTGGCCCCGGCTTCAGGCATGGCCCGGTCGCTGAAGCCGACGGGTAGGCCAGGCATTCGCGAGTGGTGACGCAAATACAGGCGCTTGATGGCCGGTAGCAGGTTGTCACTCGGGCGCAGGGGCAGCTCGATGGCGCGCGCGGGGAAGCTCTTCGGGTCTTCGGCAAACACCAGGACATGGCCATGGGGGGCGTGTTCGAAGTGGTAGTGGATGCCTTCCTCCTCGCACAGTCGTTGCAGGAAGGTCAGGTCGCTTTCGTCGTACTGGATGCAAAACGGGCGACACGGATACTGCCCATGGGGCAGTTCGAAACGGTAACTGTCGGTGGGTAGCGGGTGTTCTTCCAACAGGCGTTGCAGCACCTGCACCACGCTGAGCTGATGGAAAACCCGGCGCCGCGGGCCTTGTTCCAGTTGCTGGAGGTAGGGAACCAGTGTCAGGCGATAGACAATGAGCTGCGGCGCCTGGGCGTTCAGGCTGACGCTGTGGACAATCCCATGGACCCCCGATTCGCCGTCCAGGCGCAGGAAGGCCGGATGCCCCAATAGCAGGTCGGGGTTTATCGGCGGGGCCAGGCCGATCAGTTCGAGGTCGAAGCGGTACGGCTGGTTGAGGGCTTCGCGGCCATTGAACCGCAATACTTGCAATTGCAAGTCGCTTTGCGTGAGTGTCAGGCTGAAGGGACTTTCCGTGTCGTTGCGCATCGCAGCTCCTACTGGCTGGGAGAGAGGCGCAGAGGGTACGAAACCGTGACGGAGAACGGTGCGTGTGAGTCGCTGTTTCAGAAAAGCCCTACAACACGCTGTGAAAATGTCGATCCAGCAGGGTGAATTTTTGGTCGATCAGCCGGTTTAGGCCGTATAAACTTGCGCCACAGCGCCGGCCGGCAGATGTCTCGGCGCGTCAGACAAGAGAGTGAGTAATGGGCGCACAGTGGAAGGTTAAACACAAAGAAGCGGCTGCCAACGCCAAGGGCAAGATCTTCGGCAAACTGGTGAAGGAAATCACCATTGCCGCGCGCAACGGCGCTGATACCGCTACCAACGCGCACTTGCGCCTGGTGGTCGAACAAGCGAAGAAGGCCTCGATGCCCCGCGAGACCCTGGAGCGTGCGATCAAGAAAGGTTCTGGTCAGCTCGGTGAGACCGTGCAGTACCACCGCGTGACCTATGAAGGGTTCGCGCCGCACCAGGTGCCGCTGATCGTTGAATGCGTGACCGATAACATCAACCGTACCGTTGCCGAAATTCGCGTCGCGTTCCGCAAGGGCCAACTGGGCGCCTCGGGTTCGGTGGCGTGGGACTTCAACCATGTCGGCATGATTGAAGCCGCACCGGACAGCCCGGACGCCGATCCGGAAATGGCCGCCATCGAGGCCGGTGCCCAGGATTTCGAGCCGGGCGAAGAAGGCGCGACCTTGTTTCTCACCGACCCTGCCGACCTCGATGCCGTACAGAAGGCGTTGCCGGAGCAGGGCTTCACCGTGTTGTCGGCCAAACTGGGCTACCAGCCGAAAAACCCGGTCAGCGGCCTGACCGATGAGCAGATGGCTGAAGTCGAAGCTTTCCTCGAAGGCCTCGATAACCATGACGACGTGCAGGACATGTTTGTCGGGTTGGCCGGTTAAGCACTACACCCCCTGTGGCGAGGGAATTTATCCCTGGGTGCGGTTAACTCTGTGGGAGCAAGGCTTGCCCGCGATGAAGACGACGCGATCTCTGAGAAATCGAGGTGTCCGCATCGCGGGCAAGCCTTGCTCCCACAGATAAATCCCCTCACCACAATAGGCGGCGTGCCTGTTAGTTTGGGGGGCTGGTTTAGTCGATGTGTTTGAACTCGCTCAGCAACCTTTCAATCTCATCGAACTCTGGCCGCGCCAGCACATCCGGCTGACAGCAGCGCGCCTGCAGATCCTGCAGCGCTGCCAGGTCCACAGCACTGAGCCCCGGCTCGATCCGCGCCAGCAATTCCCCCAGCAGAATCCCGAAGGCTCGCACCTCGATGCGTTGCAGTGCGCGGGTTTGCCCGTTGTCCGTGGTGGTGTGGAAAGACGCCGCGCCAAAGTCTCCCAGCAGGCAATCGCCTTGGTCGTTGTACAGGATGTTGTGCCCGTACAGATCCCCATGGGTGATGCCCCGGCGGTGCAAGTGCGCGGCCACCGAGGCGATGCCGTGGGCGATGCGCAAGGCCGCCGGGGTGCTCAGGCGCAGTTCATCGGCATACACGTCGCGGCTGCACGAAGCCAGGCTCGGCAGCCCGGCGAGATTACGGTAGTTGGGCGCGATCAGCGCCATCACCAGTCCGGCCTGTTGCTCGGGATGCCCGTCAACCTGGCCCAGCACGTCAATCAGGTTCGGGTGTCGACCGGCAGTGATGCAGGCATGCATCTCATGCAGGGGCGAGCCGTCGCTGGTCATCTGGCCTTTGTACAGCTTCACTGCAACGTTTCGGGCAATTTGGCCGGGCGGCTGCCAGAGCGCCTGGTGAATCACTCCCGATGCGCCTTCGCCCAATTGTTGTTGCAAGCGCAACTGCGCCCAGTCGATGGGCGTCGTGGCAGCCAGGGCGGCCGCTTCGGCTTGGGCTTCCAGCGGATTGCCGGCGTAGGCCAACCAACTGAGGCTTGGCAGTTGCAGCAACCATTGCGGCAGTTCGGTCAATTGGTTGGCGGCGATGCGCAGCAGTTCGAGGTGATGACACTGGCCCAGGCTTGCAGGCAATTGCTGCAGACGGTTGCCGGCCAGCATCAGTTTTTGCAGGTGTGGGCGTTGGCCCAGTTCATCGGGTAATTGGCTGACGAGGTTGTCGGTCAGGATCAGCCAGCGCAGCAGCGGTGGCAGGGCGGCGCCAGTGACGCGCTCGATACGGTTGGCCTTGAAACCGACCATGGTCAACGCGCTGCAACGGCCCAGGCATTCGGGCAGTTCTGTGAAGCGGTTATCCGAACAGAACAGCACGCGCAGGTGGGGCAGCCGATGCAGGTCGTCGGGCAGCGTGTCCAACTGATTGCCGCTGAGGTTGAGTATTTCGAGGGAGTCGGCCAGGTCGAAGATTTCCCGGGGAAACTCTGTCAAGCCGCAGGCCAGGTCCAGTCGGGTGATGCCTGAGAGCTGGCCGGCGCGCAGTTGGGCGAGGGTGTGCATGGCGGGGTTCGCTGTTGATCAAGGGGCGGGCGCAAGGTCCGAAGCCAGACAGTTAACCAATAATCAGCCCAACACAAAACCCTGTGGCGAGGGGATTTATCTGTGGGAGCAACAGTGTTGCTCCCTTGGCCACAATCGATCGCCCTAGCGTTCGATACTGCGGTTCCACCGCGCGTTCCAGGCCGGGCGTTGTTCGTTGACCTGGTCCCAATCCACGGCAATCGCCGTTTCCAGGTATTGCTTCATCGCCTCCACCTGGCCGCGGGTCTTGTCGGTGGTCGGGGTATTGGGGTTGGAGGGGATCTGGTCGCCTTCTTCCAGGGCAATGGCCTGGGCTTCAGGTGTCAGCAGGAACGCGGCAAGCTTTTGCGCCAGTTCCGGCTGGGTGTTCTGGGCGATGGCGCATTCGGCGACGTTGAGCACCACGGCGCCTTCCTTCGGCTGGGCGTATTCGACCGGCATGCCCTTGAGTTTCAACGCGGTCACCTGGGTCGGCGTCAGCGGAAACAGGGCGGCTTCGTCGGTCTGCAGCATTTCGGATATCTTCGCCGAGCTGGGGATGTACTCCAGCACGTTGCGCCCCACCGTGTTTGGCCAGGCCTTGAAGCCCGGCTCGACATCGGTTTCGCTGCCGCCCTGGATCCGGTTGAACATCAGGAAACCGTGCAGGCCGAATGTGGAGGAGGCCATCGACTGGAACACCACTTTATCCTTGAAACGTGGATCGGCCAGGTCCATCCATGAGGTGGGCGTATTCCAGCCTTTTTCCTTGAACAGCCGCGTGTTGTAGGCCAGCCCCGTCACCCCGAGGCTGACGGCCACGGCCTGATCCTTGATGCGCCCCTTGGCCGGGATCTGCGCCAGGGTCGGGCTGTCCTCGAGTTTGTCGCACAGCCCCATGGCGATGGCGCGATACATGATGCCGTCATCCAGGAACATCACGTGCATCTGCGGGTTGCCTTTACTGGCCTGCACCTTCGCCAGGATATCGGCTGAGGTGCCCGGTACGATGACCACTTTGACGTTGTTGGCTTTTTCGAAAGCAGGCAAGACCTTGTCGGCATAAAGCCGCTCCATGGTTCCACCGTTCATGCCCAGGTAAAGCGTCGGCTCGGCCAACGCCTGGGTGACCGGGAGCAGGGCGCCCAGGCAAGCGGAGCCCAGCGAGCAGAAACCGAACAGTGCACTGCGTTTGACGTTATTCATTGGCGCGACCTTCCTCTATCAAGCAACGGAGATGGAGTGGAACCGGGTGATGGAAAACGCATCCAGCGGCGTGCTCGAAGCCCCGCTGCAGATGATCTCGGTGAGCGCCTGGCCCACCGCCGGGCCGATCTGGAAACCCGCGCCGGCAAAGCCGAACGCGTGCAACAGACCAGGCTGGGTGCTGCTGTGGCCGATCACCGGCTGGCGATCGGGCAGGTAACCTTCGGTGCCGCTCCAGGTACGAATCGCCTGGGCGCCCTCCAGGAATGGATAGAGCTCGACAGCCTGGCGCAGGATCTCGATCACCGCATTCTGGCCGGGACGGGCGCGAGCAGCGTCCAACGCAAAACCTTGGCCACCCCCCAGCACACAGTTGCCACGCGCGACCTGGCGGGCATAGATACCGCCCCCCTCGACGCCGGTGCTGGCGTCCATGACCAAGGGCAAGGGCTCGGTGACCAGCATCGCCGGGTGCCCTGCATGCATGGGCACCGCTTCGCCGAACTGCGCGGCGAACTGGCTGGCCCAGGCTCCGGCGCAGTTCAGCAGCCAGGGCGCGTGGAAGGTCAGACCTGTCGCGGTGTTTACGGCAAAGCGCTGGCCGTCGTGCACAACGTTACTGACGGTGCATTGTTCGTGGACTTGCGCGCCATGTCGGCGAGCGGCCTGGGCAAACGCTGGTGAGACCAGGCGCGGATTGGCATGGCCGTCATCCGGGCACAGCGATGCCCCGACCGCGACAGCACCGACCCACGGAAAGCGAGCCCGCAGTTCTTCTTGATCGAGCAACTGCAAATCCAGGCCAAAGCCCTGGCTGCTGGCGGCGTAGTCGCGCAACGCTTGCAGATCATCGGCACTGCGGGCCAGTTTGAGATGACCGCTGCGCTGGTACTCACCGTCGATGCCGATCAACTGGGGCAACTGGCTCCAGATTTCATGGGCTCGTTGCGACAAGGGCAGTTGCGACAATGGCCGGCCCTGGCGTCGCACACCGCCGTAGTTCACGCCACTGGAGTGCGAGCCACAGAAGTCGCGCTCCAGCAGCGCCACCCGGCGGCCGGCCTTGCTCAGGAACAACGCGGCCGAGGCGCCGATAATGCCACCGCCAATGATCACCACATCCACTTCGATCATGGCTCGACCTCCAGGCCGAACGGCACTGGCTTGACCGGCGCCTGGGCCCGCAAGCGGCCGATGTCGGAGAGGGGGAGGCCACTTTCGCGCGCAATGATTTCCGCTGCCGCGGCACCGCACATCCGGCCCTGGCAACGACCCATGCCGACCCGGCAATGCGCCTTGACCCGATTGATCTCCCAATGGCCTTCGCCCACCACCCGGCGGATGTCACCCGCGCGGACTTCTTCGCAGCGGCAAATCATCAGGTTATCGGCCGCATCGGCGGCCCAGCGTTCAGGAAAGGCAAACGCGCGCTCCAGGCCTTCCCGGAACCGACCGATGCGTTCAAGGGCTTGTTCCAGTTGCGTGCAACGTTGTGGGTCGGTGGAGTAGCCGCTGTCTTCGAGCAAGGCCAGGGCCGCCCGTTCACCGGCCATTTCAGCTGCGTCCGCGCCCATGATTGCGGCACCGTCACCGGCCAGGTAAATCCCCGGCACGCTGCTGCGCCCGGCGTGGTCCCGTCGTGGCAGCCAGGCGCGGTTGAGGGCATTCCAGGCAAACTCGCAACCCAACAGGTCGGCCAGTTGGGTTTCGCTGCGCAAGCCATGGGCGAACGCCACCGCGTCACAGTCGAGGGTGTGTTCGCCGCTTGCGTCGTGCCATTGCAGCGACTGCACCCGGCGTTCTCCATCGAGACGCGCCAGGCTCGCGCCTTGATGCACGGCGATGCCGCGGGCGGTTAGCCAGGCGCGGTAGTAGAGGCCCTTGGCGAGGGTGACCGGTTGTGCCAGCAAGCCGGGCAGGGCACGAACCTGGGCGCTAAAGGGCGAACTGTCGAGGACCGCGACCACCTTGGCGCCGGCCCGGGCGTATTGATAGGCCACCAGATACAACAACGGACCGCTGCCGGCGAACACCACCCGTTCACCAATGGCGCAACCCTGGAACTTCAGGGCGATCTGCGCCGCGCCCAGGCTGTACACCCCGGGCAGGGTCCACCCCGGTACAGGCAGGATCCGGTCGGTGGCGCCGGTGGCGACGATCACGCTGGCGTACTCGAGGCGCGCGGTGCGACCTTCATGCAAGGTATCGAGCAGGCCGGCCTCGGCGTTCCACACCAGGGTGTCGGGACGGTAATCGAGCTGTTCACGCAACGCGTCGAGGGTCTGGTGGATGGCGTTGGCCTTGGACGCTTCAAAGCCATAGAGCTTGGCTGGCGGGCGCTTGAAGTTGGCCGGTTGGCGCCGATAGATCTGCCCGCCACCGCGAGTGGCTTCGTCCAGCAGGACGGGGTATATGCCGTGGGCGACCAGGGTCTGTGCGGCACGGATACCGGCCGGGCCGGCGCCGATGATGGCGACGGGTTTCATGACCACCTCGTTGGCGATGCAGTGAGATTGGCGATATCTTTAAAGACGCCATCGCGAGCAAGCTCGCTCCCACATCGGATTTGCGGTGGCCGTGGATTTTGTGGACGGCACAAGTCCCCTGTGGGAGCGAGCCTGCTCGCGATGGGGGCATATTTGGCTACATTGTTCATACCTGGCGCCCCGGTTCGCGGATGATGTGCTGCCCGGCTTCGAGCAGGGTCGAGCAGGCGCGTACGCGGCGGCCATCACCCAGGCGCACCCAGCAGTCCTGGCAGGCACCCATCAGGCAGAAACCGGCCCGGGGTTCGGCGCTGAAGTCACTGCCGCGCAGGTGCTCGCTGCAGGTCAGCACGGCGGTCAACAGGGTGTCCCCCAGAAGGCCGGTGGCGGGCTGGCCGTCGAGGGTAAAGTCCAGGGCCGGGCGGTCGCCTTCGGCCAGTCGTTTCAGCAGTGCCATGACACCCTCATTGTTTGCCTACCAGGACTCGATCCAGGCCATAGACCCGGTCGAGCAGAATCATGGTCAGCGCGGTGAGCCCGATGACCAGCGCCGACACCGCCGCCATCATCGGGTCGATGGATTCGGTGGCGTATACGTACATGCGTACCGGCAGGGTTTGCGTGGCCGGCGAGGTGACGAAGATCGACAGCGTGACTTCATCGAAGCTGTTGATGAACGCCAGCAACCAGCCTCCGGCCACCCCCGGCAGGATCATCGGCAGGGTGATTTGCCGGAACAGCGTGAAGCGCCCAGCCCCCAACGATTGCGCGGCCTGCTCGGCGCTGCGGTCCAGGCCGATGGCCGAGGCCAGCACCAGGCGCAGCACGTACGGCGTGATCACCAGCACATGGGCGAAGATCAGCCAGGCAAAGCTGCCGCTCACGCCCATCAGCGCAAACAAACGCAGTAACGCCACCCCCAATACCAGGTGCGGAATGATGATCGGCGACAGGAACAGGCCATTGAAGAAATCCCGGCCCGGGAACTCGAGCCGGGTGATCGCCAGGGCCGCCGGCACTGCAATCAAGGTCGCCAGCGAGGCCGCGCAGAACGCCAGGATCAGGCTGTTGTAGAACGCGTCGACAAAGTCCGCGCGCTCGAACACGGCGCGAAACCAGCGCAGGGAGAACTCGGTGGTCGGCAGGCTCAAGGTGTTTTCCGGGGTGAAGGCGACGAGGCAGACCACCACCAGCGGCGCGAGCATGAAGATCACCACCAGGGCGTGGAACAGCAGTGCGAAAGGACCGTTTCTGGACATGACCCGTTACCCCAATGACTTCTTGTAGCGGCCTTCGATCATCCGGTTCCACGACAGCATGATCAGCAGGTTGAGCAACAGCAGGGCGACAGCAATGGCCGCACCCATGGGCCAGTTCAGTTCTGACAGGTACTGGTCGTAGATCAACGTGGCGACCATCTTCAAGCGCCGTCCGCCGAGCAGACCGGGGATGGCGAAGGAACTGGCGGCGAGGCCGAACACGATCAGCGTGCCGGAGAGCACGCCGGGCATGATCTGTGGCAGCACGACCTTGCGGATCACCGTGAACTGGCTGGCCCCCAGCGACAGCGCGGCCTGTTCGGCGGCCGGGTCGAGTTTCTGCAACGAGGTCCAGACTGGAATGATCATGAACGGCAACATCACGTGGACCAGGGCGATGACCACGGCGAACGGGGTATAGAGCAGCTTCATCGGTGCGCCACCGAAGGCTTGCAGAGCCTGGTTGACCAGGCCGTCGGCGCCGAGCAGCAGGCTCCAGCCGAAGGCTCGCACCACCACTGAAATCAGCAGCGGCGTGAGAATCAGGATCAGGAAAATCGAACGCCACGGTGCGCCCATGCGGCTGAGGATGTATGCCTCGGGCACACCGATCAGCACGCACAAGAGCGTGGTCAGGGCGCTGATCCAGAACGTGCGCAGGAATATCTCGTAGAAGTACGGGTCCCCCAGCAGGCTGGTGTAGTGGTCAAAGGTAAAGGCGTCGTTGTTGATGCCCGAACTGTAGTCGAAGACGTTGAATGACAGGACGAGCGTCAAGCCCAAGGGAATGACCAGCAGGCCCAGGTACAAGGCCAGGGCCGGCGCGGACATCAGGTAACCTTGCCGGCCACGGCGCATCGCATCGATCAGCTTCATGCCGGCACCTCGTCCGTGCTCAGCACCCGCAGCAGCGCCGGATCCCAGTCCAGGCCCACCGCCGTGCCTTCGACCAAGGGCGCGGAGCCGTCGTTGCGGCGTACCACGCAGAGTTCACCCAGGCTGGTGGTGACGCCGTACAGCCATTGGCTGCCGAGAAAGAAGCGGCTGACGAGGGTGCCTTGCAGGCGGCCCGAGCCCGAGGCAAGCAGATCGATTTTTTCCGGGCGCAGGCTCAGGGTCAGGTCAGCGTCGCTCCGGTTGCAGACTTGAACGACGCCCGCGCCATCGCGCAGGCCGGGCAGCAGGTTGGCCTTGCCGACGAAGCCGGAAATGAATTCGGTACGTGGGTGCTCGTAAAGGGTGTACGGCGCGTCGATCTGGGTGATACGCCCGGCCTGCATCACCACGACCCGGTCGCTGATCGACAGGGCTTCGGACTGATCATGGGTCACCATCAGGGTAGTGATTCCGACTTCGCGCTGGATGCGGCGGATTTCGTATTGCATCTCTTCGCGCAAGTTGGCGTCGAGGTTGGACAGCGGTTCGTCGAGCAACAGCACCGGCGGCTCGATCACCAAGGCTCGAGCCAGCGCCACGCGTTGACGCTGGCCGCCCGAGAGTTCCCGTGGGTAGCGTTCGGCGTGTTGGTCCAGGCGCACCAGCTTCAACACTCGATCCACGCGTTGTTGCAGCTCGGCATTGGCGACCTTGCGCATGCGCAGGCCGAAAGCGACGTTGTCCCTGACGGTCATGTGGGGGAATAGCGCGTAGCTCTGGAATACCACCCCCAGGCCACGGCTGGCGGGCTTGGCATGGGTGATGTCGCGGCCGTCCAGCAGGATGCGCCCGCTGCTGACTTCGACGAAGCCGGCGATCATTTGCAGGGTGGTGGTCTTGCCGCAGCCCGAAGGCCCCAGTAGCGAGACGAACTCGCCTTTTTCCACCGACAGGTTGGTGGCGACCACGGCGTCGATGTCGCCGTAACGTTTGCCAAGTCCTTTAAGTTGCACAAAAGCCATAGCTGCGCTCCACCTGGGATTGTTATGCGTCGCCGCAAGGGCGCGCTTTTTTGTATGGGCAGATACGAAAAGGTGCTGCTGGGGTGCGTTGGCGCTCGACCTTGAGTCGGCTGCCGCTGTTGTTCGAATCGCCCCTGTATGGACGCAGAGTAGGACGAAGAATAGGATGGGCTCAATGGACTATTTCACTGAAGAGAAGACTATTTTCAATTTCATTCAGTGAGTAAATTTAATAATGAGAAATAGCATGTTTAATTCCACTGAACGGAATAATGAAAAAGGCGAGGTGGGTGTCAGCGCGGTCTCCAGACTGTTTGCCGTGTTGCGCAGCCTGGGTGACACCGTCGAGGGCGGCGAGCGGGTGACGCAATTGGCCCAGCGCATCGGTTTGTCCCAACCCACCACCCATCGCTTGTTGCGCAGCCTGATGGACGAGGGCATGGTCGAGCAGGACGCTCGCAGCAAGCGCTATCGCCTGAGCCTGGAGTTCTTCGCCCTGGCCGCCCGCGCCGGTAACACCGGCAACCTGCGCGAACTGGTGCGCCCGGCCATGCTGCGGTTGTCGGCTTCCTTGGGAGACTCGCTATTTTTGCTCGCCCGCAGCGGTTTCGATGCCATCTGCCTGGACCGTAGCGAAGGGCCATTTCCGATCCGCACGTTCACCGGCGACATTGGGGGGCGCGTGGCGTTGGGCGTGGGGCAGGGCAGCCTGGCGATCCTGGCGTTCCTGCCGGAAGAAGAGCGCGACACGGTGATTCAATACAACCTGCCGCGGCTCAAGGATTTCCATTTGTACGATGAAGTCTTCCTGCGTTCGGAAGTGGAGAACGTGCGCACGCTGGGCTACGCCGGGCGCAACACTGGTGTATTGCAAGGCATGGCCGGGGTGGCCGTGCCGATCCTGGACCGTGACGGTCGGGCCGTGGCCGCCTTGAGCGTGGCGACGGTGAGCGATCGCCTGGGGCCTGATCGCCTGCCGACGGTGGTGGACATGCTCAAGCGTGAGGCGGCCCTGATCGGGCCGCGGATCAACCCGTTCGACCCATTGCTGCGCAGGCCTTCGCAGGTGTTTGGGCAGGGGTGAACCGACTCCTCTGAACTATCGCAGAACCCTTGTGGGAGCGAGCCTGCTCGCGATAGCGGTGGTCCAGTCAGTAATGTGCCGGCTGACACATCGCTATCGCGAGCAGGCTCGCTCCCACAGGGGCGGCGGCGGGGATCAGAAATTCAGGGTCTGCTTGAGCCGCTGCGCTGCCGGCATATCGCTGGGTATGACCATCGCATAGTTGTAGCCCGGGCCGGACCAGTACTCGGCTTGCAGCTCGCCGTCACGGCGGCTGCCACGAGGGAGCAGGAAGTTTTTCGGGCCCGGTGGGCGCACGTAGAAGCTGATCTTCTGACCGCTTTGGTCCTGGTAAACCACCATGGCCGCCGCCCCTTGCTCGGTGCTGAGCAAGCGCCCGCTGACCGGCTTGAAGCCCGCGCCCGACAGGTCGGGCAGTCGGTCGGCCTGGGTGAAGTAGCGGTCGAGCCAGCCTTGCATGCTCCGCTCGTCGCCCGTCTGGTAATCGGCTGGCAGGATACCTTGCTGGGCAATCAACCGGTACGCCTGCAGGGCATCGGCCATGGGGGCTGCGGCGCTGAGCAGGGTCATTTGCCGCGCTTGCCAGCCACCGAAGCCTCCCACGCTGACGGCCAGCAACAACATCGCGGCGCTGGCCAGGTGGCGGCGGGAGCGATGTTTCAGGTGCTGGCGAATCATCGCCGGGTCGAGGTCCGGGTTGGGCGGCTGCTGCAAGGTTCCACTCAGGGCCGTGCGCAGGTGCTGCGCGTCCTGTTGCCAGGCTCGGACCCGGGCGGCGACTTCAGGCTGGTTGGCCAGGTAGGCCTGCACCAGGCGCTGGTCGGCCTCGCTCAGTTGGCGATCGACGTAGGCGTGCAGGTCGCTGTCGCTGGGGGGGATGTTGATCATTTGAGTATCCGCAGGGCAGGGCGGGTGATTTCGCCGTCGCTGAGTTGGCGCAAGGCCTGGCGGGCGCGGGACAGGCGGGACATTACCGTGCCGGTCGGCACGCCGAGGATGTCGGCGACTTGCTGGTAACTCAAGCCTTCCACCGACACCCAGAGCAACAGGGCACGCTGTTCCGTCGTGAGCTGATCGAAGGCCTGCAGGGACGATTGTGCGATCACGCTACGCTCGGCCGAAGGATGGGCGTCATCGCGACCGGTGAAAAACTCCAGCATACGCGCGTACCGCCGGGAGCGGCGATGGCCGTCGAGAAACTGCCGATACAGAATCGAAAACAACCAGGCCCGCAGGTCGCCGTCCGGGCGCTTGTCGGTCCATTTGGACAACGCCCGTTCCAGGCACATCTGCACCAGGTCGTCGGCATTGCTCGGGTTGCGCGTCAGCGACACGGCAAAACGCCGTAGCCTGGGGATGAGTTCGCGCAACTGTTCGTCGAGTGCATTCATAGGGTGTGGCTTCTGTGGGCAGTCACTGCGCCGGGACTGGAAAGACGACCCACGAACGAGATTATTCCAGGGCAGGAAAAATAAATACGAGGCATGGGAATAAACCTGACGGTCCTTCGTCTGACGGGTCCATTTCCAACGAATGGCCTCGCGCCCTGGAGCTTTCTCATGGTTGATCCTTCATCCTCGTCGAGCCGGCCACCCTTGAGTGCCGCCGCCCTGACATTGCGCCTGAGCGGCATCGCCGTGATTGTTGCCGCGTTGGCCGGGGCGTTTGCCTACGTCAATGGCAGCCTCGACCCACAGCGCCTGACACCGCAGGCGCTGGTCAATGTCCTGGAAAAAAACAACGGCGTTCACCCGGGCTTTCGCCGTAACCACTCCAAAGGTGTCTGCGTCGTGGGCTATTTCCAAAGCACGGGCGAGGCCAGCGCCTATTCCAGCGCCCAAGTGTTCTCGCAGCCGCAAACGCCGGTGGTCGGGCGTTTCGCCTTGCCCAGCGGCAACCCCTATGCACCGGACGCAAGCGTGCCGATTCGCAGCCTGGCGCTGCGTTTTACCCAGGCCAACGGCCAGCAGTGGCGCACCGGCATGAACAGCATGCCGGTGTTTCCGGTGGGCACGCCCGAAGCCTTCTACCAACTGCAGCGAGCCCAGTCGCCGGACCCCGCCACAGGAAAACCGAACCCTGCGGCCGTACCGGCGTTCTTTGCCGCTCACCCCGAAGCCGCGCCATTCCTGCAATGGATCAAGACCGCCAAGCCGTCGGCCAGTTATGCCAGCGAAACTTACAACGGCATCAACGCGTTCTATCTGGTCAACCCCGCCGGGCAACGCCAGGCGGTGCGCTGGGGCGTGGTGCCGATGACTCAGGACGCTGCGGATACGACGCCACCCCAGGGGGCCGACTTCCTCGAGCAAGACTTGGTGAAGCGTCTCGCCGCCGGGCCGTTGCGCTGGCAACTGAACATCACCTTGGCCAACCCGGGTGATCCGGTGAACGACGCCAGCAAGGCCTGGCCCGCTGACCGCAAGGTACTCAATGCCGGCACGCTGGTGTTGGAGCGTACCCAGGCGCAGGACAACGGCGAATGCCGCGACATCAACTATGACCCGCTGATCTTGCCCCAAGGGATCGAAGGTTCCGACGATCCGCTGCTGGTCGCGCGCTCCGCTGCCTATGCCAGTTCCTACCTGCGGCGCACCAGCGAAGTGAACCAATTGCCCACCCACCAGGAGTCCCGCCCATGAGCGCCCCTCGTCACTTTGCACCGCTGGCTCGGTTGCTGCACTGGCTGATGGCATTGATGATCATCGCCATGCTGTTTATCGGCGCGGGCATGGTCGCCTCGGTGTCCGAGCGCCATGAATGGCTGCTTCAGTTGCACAAGCCATTGGGTATCGCGATTTTGCTGTTGGTGATCGTGCGCCTGGTGGTGCGCTTCAGTACCCGACAACCACCGCTGCCGGCCGATCTGCCAGGCTGGCAAGTGTTGGCGGCGAAGGCTTCGCATGTATTGCTGTACGCCTTGATGCTGGTTCTGCCGCTGCTGGGCTGGGGCATGATTTCGGCGGCGGGGGATCCGGTGATGCTCGGCAATTGGTTGCAACTGCCCTCGATCCTGCCAGCGCACGCCCAGACGTTCGCGCTGCTGCGCAAGGCCCACGGGTACCTGGCTTACTTGCTGTTCCTGACTGTGCTGGTGCATCTGGCGGCGGCGTTGTTTCACGCGTGGGTGCGTCGGGATGAGGTGTTGGACAGCATGTTGCGCGGCAAGGGCTGAGGTCGTTGCTCTCTGAGAGGCAAATAACCCGTGGCGAGGGGATTTATCCCCGCTGGGTTGCGCAGCAACCCCAACGAAGGCTATGCGATTTTCCTGACTCACCGCAGGGCAAGCAGGGGGCTGCTTCGCAGCCCGGCGGGGATAAATCCCCTCGCCACAGGATGTCCAGCATGACAGGCGATGGGTTCAGGTATTGGAACCTCAGCGCAACTCGTCGACCATGGCCTCGATGGTGCTCAACACATCCTTGCCCAGTTGCATCGAGCGTTTGCCAGACCAGCCGGTGATCGGGTTCGGGTGATCGTTGTGGTCCTTGAACGGCATTTCCAGGGTCAGGGACAGGCAGTCATATTTCTGCCCGACCGCATTACAGGCCAGGGTCATGTTGGCCTGGCCCGGTTCGTCGCGGGTGTAGCCGTGAGCTGTCTGGAAGTCTTTGGTCTGGTGCTTGAGATGGCTGCGAAAGCGCTCTTCGAGTTTGGCGATGCGTGGCGTGTAGCCTGGGTTGCCTTCGCAACCGGCGGTGAAGACGTGGGGGATTTCCTCATCGCCGTGAGCGTCGAGGAACAGATCGACGCCGTACTTTTCCATTTGCTGTTGTACGAAAAAAACCTCGGGGCTGATTTCCGGACTGGCGTTCTGCCAGGCACGGTTGAGATCCTGGCCCATGGCGTTGGTTCGCAGATGACCGTGGAATGCGCCGTCGGGGTTCATGTTCGGTACCAGGTACAGATCGGCCTTGGCGAGCAACCGGTTCAGTTGCGCATCGTCATGGTGCTGGAGGCGTTCGATCACGCCTTCCATGAACCATTCGGCCATGTGCTCACCGGGGTGCTGCTGGGCGATGATCCAGATTTTGCGTCGGCCTTCGGCACCGTTGCCCTTGCGCAGCAGTTGAATGTCACGGCCTTCCACGCTTTTACCGACGGCCAATAGCTCGGTGCCGGCCTTGTGCTGCGCTTGTTCGATCAGCCAATCATGACGACCGCGGCTGTAGGGTTCGAAGTAGGCGAACCAGGCGTGGGGTTGTTCGGCCTCCAGATGAAAGCGCAGGGCGTCGCCTTCAAACTGGGTCGGAATGCGGAACCAATTGACGTGGTCGTAGGAGGCAACGGTCTGGTAGCCCGTCCAGGCCTTGTTATAGGACGATTGACTGGCGTTGAGCAGGCGGAAGGAATATTCCTGGCCGACATGCAGGCCGCTGGCCTTGAAGTGGAACCACTGGAAATGGGCACTGCGGGTGTCGGGCCTGATCTTGAGCAACGACTGCAACGGGTTGCTGATGTCGACGACCTCGATGTTGCCGCTGTCGAAATTGGCACTGATATCAAAGGAAGATTTAGCCACGGTCACGATTCCTGGAAAGGATTTTCATGCCGTTACTTTACACGCAAGGAAGGCGAATCGAGACGATTTAAGTCACGTAAACGAGGGGGCGTCCTCCCTGGACGCCGAGCCAGCTTAGAGAGTCTGCAATTGATTCTCAAGTGCTGGTTAGCGATAGATTTCGCCTGTGTGGCGGGAGGGCTCTTGTAAACGGATATTCATTTGCTATCATCGCCGCCACCGAATTGGCAGCATCCAAAAAGACTTCATTAGCCTGAAGCCATAAGCCGAAAAATCGGCAAAAAAAGACCCGGCAAAAAGCCGGGTCAAAAACCGTGATTAGCCTGATGAGGAGATATTCCAGAAGTCCGACCTAAGGTCTTCTGGTCTATCGACTGATCTCGCGACCAGCTGATGCAATAATAATCATTATCATTTGCAAGTCAAATGGTTTTATCGCATCGATTGGAAAATTTTTCTCGTCGTTCGCGTTCGCGACGACATTCCCAATGTGTTACTCCTAGCGGGCAGGGTAACCATCCAGGGATCGGTCAAGCATCACCTTGACCAGATCGATCATGTGCACCACCGAAAATGCCAGGTCACGGCTCGAACCATTCAACTGGTTGGCGGACTCGTGGGCGGTCGCCGCGGCACAACGCAGCAGGTCGCACGCATGAACGAGGGCTTCTTCTGCGCTGATATTGTGGTTGACGTCGAAGAAGCGATGTTCTGCCGGTGCCTGCGAAACACCTGGTTTCAGGTAGTAGTCGAGGGCACGTTTGGCCGCCGGACAATCCTGCAAGGGAGGAAACGTACCGTCGAAAGGGCTGCTGGGCTGGTCTTTGCTGGGTGTATCCATGGTGATGGAAATCTCCGTGTAGGGGGCTGAACTCCTGAATCCAGAATAGTACTTATCGTAATTGTGACGATAATTTAAATACTACAATTTGTGTTTTGAATGGTCACAGTCACCCACGTATCGTGCCGCACATGGATAAATGGATAGAGTTGGTCAAGGCCAAGATGAAGGAGCTGCGCATCACGCAAGTGGTGCTCGCAGAGCGGTTGGGAATGTCCCAGGGCGGCGTCGGCCATTGGCTGACCAAGCGCCGGCAACCCAGTGTCGAAGACATGAACCGGGTCCTGCGGGAGCTGGGGCTGGAGTTTCTGGAGGTGGCAATGGTGATTCGCGAGCCGGACACCTCCACGGACGAAGGCATGGCCCTGGCGCAGAAGTACAACCCGTACTTCCGCTACCCGGTCAGTGAATGGCATGAGGTTGGCGGGGTTCGCGAAGGTGATCCTGGCGCCTACAGCCAGGCGCGCTACGAGCTGACGGACTACCACGCCCTGGGCGATGCATTCTGGCTGGTAGTGGTGGGCGATGCGATGACCGCACCCAGCGGGTTGAGCATTCCCGAGGGTATGTCGATCCTGGTGGATCCGGCCATCGAGGCGGTGCCTGGCAAATTGGTGGTCGCCTGCTTGCCTGGCAGCAGTGACGCGACCTTTCGCAAATTGATCGAAGAGAGCGGTCAGCGTTACCTGGTTCCGCTCAATCCGACTTACCCGAAAAACCTGTACACCGAACAGTGCCGCCTCATCGGTGTGGTGGTGCAGGCTACCATCAGGTTCTGACTGGATCGGCCCTGGGAGCGGGCCGATTTCTATTCTTCGAACGCCACCAGGGCACTGCCCTCGCTGACCATTTCACCTTCCTGGCAATACAGTGCCTTGATCACACCGGCCTTCGGCGCCCGAATGCTGTGCTCCATTTTCATGGCCTCCAGTACCACCAGTTGCGCCCCGGCCTCCACCGTTTGGCCGACACTCACCAATACCCGCACGATACTGCCATTCATGGGCGCAGCCAGGCCACCTTGATGGCTGTGGCTGGCCTCGGCGGCGGCCAGAGGGTCGTACAGGTCGATCCGGTGCAGGTCACCCGCCCATTGCAGATACAGGCTATCGCCCCGGCGAATGGCCCGATGGCTGCGGCGCAGGCCGTGTTGCTCGATTATCAGTTGCTCGCCCTTGAGTTCCGCGCGGCGGGCGCTGATGTCCAGCGTTATCGCGCGATCCTGGCCTTCGCAGCTCAGGTGCAGGGTGGTTTCCCTGGGCAGCCCCAGGCGCAGCCCGGTGGTGCTGGCCCAAGGTGAATCGGCGTCATCACCGCGTACGCGCGGTGTCAGGCTCAAGGCGAATCCCTGGGCGGCTGCGGACCAGAACGCGTCATCCAATTCGCCAGGCTCTGGCAGTAATTGCCCCTGGTAGCGTGGGATAAATCCGGTATCCAGCTCCGCCGCCGCAAAAGCGGGGTGGGCCACGATTCGTCGCAGAAAACCAATGTTGGTTTTCAGCCCGCCAATGGCAAATTCGTCGAGCATGCTCAACAGCCGCAAGCGCGCCTGCTCACGGTCTTCACCCCAGGCAATCAGCTTGCCGAGCATCGGGTCGTAGAACGACGAGATCTCGTCACCTTCCTCCACCCCACTGTCGACCCGCCGCCCCGGCCCCTCGGCCGATTCGCGATACAACGCCAGGCGCCCGGTGGCCGGCAGGAAATCGTTGACCGGATCCTCGGCATACAGCCGTACTTCGATGGCGTGACCCAGCAGCGGCACTTGCGCTTGAGTGATCGGCAATGGCTCGCCTTGGGCGACGCGGATCTGCCAGGCCACCAGGTCCAGTCCGGTGATCGCTTCGGTGACCGGATGCTCGACTTGCAACCGGGTGTTCATCTCCATGAAGAAAAACTCGCCCCGCGCATCCAGCAGAAACTCCACCGTACCGGCCCCGACATAACCAATCGCCTGGGCCGCGCGCACGGCGGCTTCGCCCATCGCCCGCCGCAGTTGCGGGGTCAGGCCGGGCGCGGGGGCTTCTTCCACCACTTTCTGGTGGCGGCGCTGGATCGAGCAATCGCGTTCGTTGAGGTACAGGCAGTTGCCGTGCTGGTCGGCAAATACCTGGATTTCCACATGGCGCGGCTTGAGCAGATATTTTTCCACCAGCATCCGTGAGTCGCCGAACGAGGACTGCGCTTCACGCTGGGCCGAGGCCAGGGCTTCGGCCAATTGGCTGACGTCCTCGACGACTTTCATGCCCTTGCCGCCACCGCCGGCTGTGGCCTTGAGCAAAACCGGGTAGCCGATGCGCTCGGCGGCGTCGCGAAAGGTGTCCAGGTCCTGGGCTTCGCCGTGATAACCGGGTACCAGGGGCACCCCGGCGGTTTCCATCAAGGTCTTGGCCGCCGATTTGCTGCCCATGGCATCAATGGCCGAGGCCGGTGGACCAAGGAAGATCAGTCCAGCGTCTTCAATCGCCCGGGCGAACCCGGCGTTCTCGGACAGAAAGCCATAGCCGGGGTGGATGGCCTGGGCGCCGCTGGCTTTTGCGGCGGCGATCAATTTGTCGATTTGCAGGTAGCTGTCGGCGGCCTTGCTGCCGCCCAGGTCGACGCGAATGTCGGCTTCGCGGCTGTGGCGGGCATCGCGGTCGGTGGCGCTGTGTACGGCAACGGTGGTCAGGCCCATGGCCTTGGCGGTGCGCATCACGCGGCAGGCGATTTCGCCACGGTTGGCAACCAGTAACGTGGTGACGGAGGGGGCGCTCATCGACGCGGCTCCTTATGACTCGATTCGGCTTGCCAGTTCGGCGCGCGCTTTTGCAGGAAGGCCCGCAGACCTTCCTGGCCCTCCGGGCTGACGCGAATACGGGCGATGGCGTTTTCGGTGTAGCGCCGCAGCGCCGGGGTGAGGGCGCCGTTACCGACTTCGCGCAACAGTTCCTTGCTGGCGCGCATGGCCGCCGGGCTGTTGAGCAACAGATTGTCGATCCATTGCTCGACTTGCTGGTCGAGGGTTTCGGCCGGGTAACTTTCCGACAGCAAACCGATTTCTTTCGCGCGTTGCCCGTCGAAGCGTTCTGCAGTCAGGGCATAACGACGCGCCGCACGCTCGCCGATGGCTTGCACCACGAACGGGCTGATCACCGCCGGCGCCAGGCCAATGCGCACTTCCGACAGACAGAACTGTGCTTCATCGGCGCCAATGGCCATGTCACAGGCGCTGATAAGCCCCAGTGCGCCACCGAACGCCGCACCCTGGACGATGGCTAGCGTGGGAATCTTCAGCTTGGCGAGGTTGTACATCAGCTCCGCCAGTTCCCGGGCATCATCAAGGTTGGTGTGGTAGTCGAGCTCGGCCGATTGCTGCATCCAGGCCAGGTCGGCGCCAGCGCTGAAATGCTTGCCGCGCCCGCGGATCAGCAGGAAACGCAAGTTTGGATCGCTGCTGACGTGGTCCAGGGCAAGGATCAGTTCGCGGATCATTTCGGCGTTGAACGCGTTGTTTTTCGACTCGCGGCTGAGCCACAGGGTGGCAACGCCCCGTGGGTCGGTGTGCAGTTCGAGGGTGTTGAAGTTATCCATGGTCATTCCCCGTTTACATCCGGAACACGCCGAAGCGGCTCGGTTCGATAGGCGCGTTCAGTGACGCGGACAAGGCCAGGCCCAGTATGTCGCGGGTCTGGGCCGGGTCGATGACGCCGTCGTCCCACAGCCTGGCGCTGGAATAATAGGGGTGGCCCTGTTCTTCGTATTGATCGAGGATCGGCTGCTTGATCTCGGCTTCCTGCTCGGCGCTGAAGGGATGGCCGCTGCGTTCGGCCTGCTCGCGCTTGACCTGCACCAGCACGCCGGCCGCCTGTTCGGCGCCCATCACGCCAATCCGCGCGTTTGGCCACATCCACAGGAACCGCGGGTCGTAGGCGCGACCGCACATGCCATAGTTGCCCGCGCCGAAGCTGCCGCCGATGATCACGGTGAATTTCGGCACTTTGGCACAGGCGACCGCCGTCACCAGTTTGGCACCATGCTTGGCGATGCCGCCCGCTTCGTACTTCTGCCCGACCATGAAGCCGGTGATGTTCTGCAGGAACAGCAGCGGAATCCCGCGCTGACACGCCAGTTCGATGAAGTGCGCGCCTTTCTGCGCGGCCTCGGCGAAGAGGATGCCGTTGTTGGCGAGGATCGCGACCGGGTAGCCGTGCAAGTGAGCGAAGCCGCACACCAGCGTCGTTCCGAACAGCGCCTTGAATTCGTCGAACACCGAACCGTCCACCAGGCGCGCGATCACTTCCCGGACATCGAACGGTTGCTTGGCGTCGGCCGAAACCACACCGTACAGCTCATCGCTCGAGTACAGCGGGGCGATGGGCAGGTGTTGCTGCAACTGCCCCTGTTTGTGCCAGTTGAGGTTGGCGACGCTACGACGGGCCAGGGCCAGGGCATGTTCGTCGCTGTCGGCGTAATGGTCGGCCACGCCGGAAATCTTGCAGTGCACGTCGGCACCGCCCAAGTCTTCGGCACTGACCACCTCGCCGGTGGCGGCTTTCACCAAGGGTGGTCCGGCGAGGAAAATCGTCGCCTGCTGGCGGACCATGATCGCCTCGTCCGCCATGGCCGGCACATAGGCGCCACCAGCGGTGCAGGAACCCATGACCACGGCAATCTGCGGGATGCCCTGGGCACTCATGTTGGCCTGGTTGAAGAAGATCCGGCCGAAGTGCTCGCGGTCCGGGAACACTTCGTCCTGGCGTGGCAGGTTGGCGCCGCCCGAATCCACCAGGTAAATGCACGGTAGGCGATTTTGCTGGGCGATGGTCTGGGCGCGCAGGTGCTTCTTCACCGTCAGTGGATAATAAGAGCCACCTTTGACCGTCGCGTCGTTGGCGACAATCATGCATTCGACGCCTTCCACGCGACCAATGCCGGCAATCACGCCGGCCGCCGGCACATCTTCGCCATAGACTTCGTGAGCCGCCAACGGGCTGATCTCCAAAAACGGCGAGCCCGGATCCAGCAGCCGGTTGATGCGCTCACGGGGCAGCAACTTGCCCCGCGACGTATGCCGTTCCTGGGCCTTGGGGCCGCCGCCTTGGCGCACTTGCGCGAGCAAGGTGCGCAGGGCCTCGACGTGTCCGAGCATCGCATCGCGGTTGGCTATGAACTCCGGGGAGCGTGGGTTGAGCTGAGTGTGCAGCGTGGCCATGGTCAGCTCCGTTAGCGGGTTTCGTTGAACAGTTCGCGGCCGATCAACATCCGACGAATCTCACTGGTGCCAGCACCGATTTCGTACAGCTTGGCGTCACGCAGCAGGCGACCGGCCGGGAATTCATTGATGTAGCCGTTGCCACCGAGGATCTGGATGGCGTCGAGGGCCATTTGCGTGGCGCGTTCGGCGCTGTAGAGGATCACCCCGGCGGCGTCCTTGCGGGTGGTTTCGCCGCGCTCGCAGGCCTGGGCCACGGCATATAGATAAGCGCGGCTGGCGTTGAGCTGGGTGTACATGTCGGCGACCTTGCCCTGGATCAGCTGGAATTCGCCGATGCTTTGGCCGAATTGCTTGCGGTCGTGGATGTACGGCACGATCAGGTCCATGCACGCCTGCATGATCCCGGTCGGACCGCCGGAGAGTACGACGCGCTCGTAATCGAGACCGCTCATCAGCACTTTCACGCCGCCATTGAGCACACCGAGGATGTTTTCTTCCGGCACTTCGACGTCATCGAAAAACAGCTCGCAGGTGTTGGAGCCACGCATGCCGAGCTTGTCGAACTTGTTGCTGCGGCTGAAGCCTTTCCAGTCGCGCTCGACGATGAAGGCGGTGATGCCGTGGGGACCTTTTTCCAGGTCGGTCTTGGCGTAGATCACATAGGTGTTGGCATCGGGACCGTTGGTGATCCAGGTCTTGCTGCCGTTGAGCACGTAACGGTCGCCACGCTTGTCGGCCCGCAGTTTCATGGAGACCACGTCGGAGCCGGCGTTCGGCTCGCTCATGGCCAGGGCGCCGATGTGTTCGCCGCTGATCAGCTTGGGCAGGTACTTGGTTTTCTGTTCGTGGTTGCCGTTGCGGTTGATCTGGTTCACGCAGAGGTTGGAGTGGGCGCCGTAGGAGAGGGCGACCGAGGCCGAGCCGCGACTGATTTCTTCCATCGCCACCACGTGGGCCAGGTAGCCCAGGCCAGCACCGCCATATTCTTCCGGTACGGTAATGCCCAGCAGGCCCATGTCGCCGAACTTGCGCCACATGTCGGCGGGAAACAGGTTATCGATATCGATCTGCGCTGCTCGCGGCGCCAGTTCGGCCTTGACGAAGGCCTGCACCTGGTCGCGGAGCATGTCGATGGTTTCGCCGAGGGCAAAATTCAGGGATGGGTAGCTCATGGGACACCTTTGGCTTTTTTATCGGGTGTGGAGAGTGGCGGGATGGCTCTCACCTTTACGTTAACGTAAGCCTGCGACGAGAAGCTGTCAATCGCCCTTTACGTTAACGTCAACTTGAGCGAGAGTAACTGTGCTCTGCATCAGGTTCACCGCTACACCCACTAATAAAGACAAGAGGGGGCGTCATGGATCAACCCGGTTCGCATTCGCAGCTCAGCTACACCCGTGGCTCCCAGGCCAAGGCCTTGTTGGCGCAAACCATCGGCGAGGTTTTCGACCAGACCGTAGCCCGGTATCCAGAGGGCGAGGCGCTGGTGGTTCGCCATCAATCGCTACGCTATACCTGGCAACAACTGGCCGAGGCCGTCGATCTGCACGCCCGCGCCTTGTTGGCGTTGGGCTTGAAAACCGGTGATCGCCTTGGCGTGTGGGCGCCCAATTGCGCCCAGTGGTGCATCAGCCAGTTCGCCAGTGCGAAGATCGGCGTCATTCTGGTCAACATCAATCCGGCCTATCGGGTTTCTGAACTCGAATACGTGCTCAAACAATCCGGATGCCAATGGCTGGTGTGTGCCGGGGCGTTCAAGACCTCGGATTATCACGCCATGTTGCAAACGCTGGCGCCAGAGCTGGCAGAGCAATCGATCGGCCACCTGCAGAGTGAGCGCTTGCCGGATTTGCGAGGCGTGATCAGCCTCGATCCCCAGCCGCCTTCAGGCTTTCTGCCCTGGGCGCAATTGGCAGGCCTTGGTGCGGCGGTTACGCCTGAACAACTGGCCGAGCGTCAGGCCAGCCTGCATTTCGATCAGCCGGTGAACATCCAGTACACCTCCGGCACCACCGGCTTTCCCAAGGGCGCGACCCTCAGCCATCACAACATTCTCAATAACGGTTACATGGTCGGCGAAAGCCTGGGCCTGAGCGCTGGCGATCGGTTGGTGATCCCGGTGCCGCTCTACCATTGCTTCGGCATGGTCATGGGCAACCTGGGTTGCATGACTCACGGCAGCACCATGATCTACCCCAACGATGCCTTCGACCCGTTGCTGACGCTAAAGGCCGTGGCCGAGGAAAAAGCCACTGCACTGTATGGCGTGCCCACCATGTTCATCGCCATGCTGGACCAGCCACTGCGAGGTGATTTTGACTTGTCCAGCCTGCGCACCGGGATCATGGCAGGCGCCACATGCCCCATCGAAGTGATGCGGCGGGTCATCAACGAAATGCACATGGCGCAAGTGCAGATTGCCTACGGCATGACGGAAACCAGCCCGGTGTCATTGCAGACTGGTCCTTCAGACGAACTGGAATTGCGCGTGACCACCGTCGGCCGCACCCAGCCGCAACTGGAAAGCAAAATTATCGATGAGGCAGGCAATGTCGTCCCGTGTGGCGCCGTTGGCGAACTGTGTACCCGTGGTTACAGCGTGATGCTGGGTTACTGGAACAACCCCAAGGGCACCGCCGATGCCATCGACTCCGATGGCTGGATGCACACCGGTGACCTGGCGACCATGGACGAGCAGGGCTATGTGCGCATCGTCGGACGTAACAAGGACATGATCATCCGTGGTGGCGAGAATGTTTACCCGCGCGAGCTGGAAGAGTTCTTCTTCACCCATCCGGCCGTGGCGGACGTGCAAGTGATCGGCATCCCGTGTTCGCGCTACGGCGAGGAAATCGTCGCCTGGATCAAGTTCCATCCCGGCCACAGCGCCAGCGAGCAAGAGCTGCAAGCCTGGTGCAAGGAGCGTATTGCCCACTTCAAGACGCCGCGTCATTTCAAATTCGTCGAGGAATTCCCGATGACGGTCACCGGCAAGATCCAGAAATTCCGCATGCGCGAAATCAGCATCGAAGAACTGCGCAAGAAGGAAGACTAGCCACAAGACCTGTGGGCGCGAGCCTGCTCGCGATGCGGTGTGTCGGTCAAAGCGCTGTGGCTGATACACCGCCTTCCAAACAACCGAAAAACCAAAACCCCAGACAGCACAAAGGGGAGCCGAAGCTCCCCTTTAATTTTGTCGTCGCGTGCTCTTTTTTTATTATTGAGGGGCGGCCTGTTGTTGTTTTTGGCAGCCGTGGCCCTTTACCGCTGTTTTTGGCGATCCCCATCCGGGATCAAGAGCAAACGTATTTTTTTGAGCGCTGATCTGCTTTTTCGCCTTGCGATCCAACCGATTCGGGAGCTACCTGAAGGTAGTTTTATTATTCTCTGCCCGGTTGCGGGTTGCTTCTGGAAGCACCCTGAAAAGCACATCTTCTCCAAAAAAATCTGTTAGCTGCGTCTCTGCCGTGTTGTTTTTGTTATGTCAGAGTCGTTTCGTCTTGTTTTTATTGGGTTTGCTGCGTTTTTTTATTCTTGTTATGCCAGAGATATAGCAGGTGGCGTGCCAACTTTTAAAAACTCATATAAATCAATGAGTTGTGTTTTTAGGCTGAAAAAGCTGACGGGCCAAACCTGACAAATTGTTTCCGTGTTACTCGTTTCGCCGCTGTTACAAAGCCAGCGGTAACACCTCACTGTGCGCTACGGGCCTTGGCGACACGCGACCCGCTAGGACGACCGAGCACATCACAGATCTGCCGACCCGCGGCAATCAGGGCATTCAGATCGACACCGGTTTCGATACCCAGCCCATCGAGCAGGTACAGCACGTCTTCGGTGGCAACGTTACCGCTGGCGCCCTTGGCATAAGGGCAGCCGCCAAGGCCGGCGATGGAGCTGTCGAACACCGCGATGCCTTCCAGCAGGCTGGCGTACACGTTGGCCATGGCCTGGCCGTAGGTATCGTGGAAGTGTCCGGCGAGCTTGTCCCGCGGCACCTCGGCGCCCACCACTTCGAACATCCGGCGTGTGGCGCCAGCGGTGCCTGTGCCGATGGTGTCACCCAGGGAGACCTCGTAGCAGCCCATCGCATACAGTTCCCGAGCGACCCAAGCCACCTGCTCAGGCTTGACCGCACCTTCATAGGGGCAGCCCAGTACGCAGGACACGTAGCCGCGCACACTGACGCCGTGCTGCCTGGCGGCCTCCATGATCGGCGCGAAGCGCTCCAGGCTTTCCTTGATAGAGCAGTTGATGTTGCGCTGGGAGAACGCTTCGGACGCGGCGGCGAATACCGCGACTTCTTTTACGCCCGCCGCCAGCGCGTCTTCAAAGCCCCGTAGGTTTGGTGCCAGAGCGCCATAGGTCACACCCGGCTTGCGTTGGATCTGCGCGAACACCTCGGCGGAGCCGGCCATTTGTGGCACCCACTTGGGCGAGACGAAACTGCCGACTTCGATGTAGCCCAGGCCGGCGGCGCTCAAGGCATCTACCAGGCGCACCTTGTCGGCGACGCTGATGGGCTGTGCTTCATTCTGCAGGCCGTCACGAGGGCCGACTTCGATCAAGCGTACAAAGGAGGGGAGGGACATGGGGATTGACCTGTGGTGGGGGGTGCCAATATATCGAGAGCAATGATGAGCCATTGTGGGAGCGAGCAGGCTCGCTCCCACAGTTTTTTAGAAAGTGTTACTGGACGATTTCCTCGCCTTTGATCGTTTGCTCCAGC
This sequence comes from Pseudomonas sp. St290, assembly GCF_018325805.1. NCBI lineage: Bacteria > Pseudomonadati > Pseudomonadota > Gammaproteobacteria > Pseudomonadales > Pseudomonadaceae > Pseudomonas > Pseudomonas sp. St290. The sequence continues at coordinate 2,282,016 of NZ_AP014703.1, forward strand.
GCCTGGATACAGCGTTCTTCAGCGGTGTCGAGTTCCAGCTTCATCTGTTCGATGTCCAGCAATTGCTGTTCGAGTTGTTCCCGGCGCTCGGCGATTTTCGCCAGCATGCTGTGCAACTGCTTCTGATTGCCGCTGGAGGGATCGTAGAGTTCGATCAGCTCGCGGCACTCGGCCAGGGAAAAACCGATGCGTTTGCCCCGCAGGATCAACTTCAGGCTGACCTTGTCCCGCGGCGAGTAAATACGTTCCTGGCCCCGTCGCTCCGGGCTCAACAGGCCTTGTTCTTCATAGAAGCGGATGGCCCGGGTGGTGATATCCAGCTCGCGGGCGAGGTCGGAGATGCTGTAGGTCTGACTGCTCATGAACGCGCTCGAAACGAAAGGGACTGGCGCTAAGCTAATGGCAGGTTGACGTTCGCGTCAAGCAGTCGCAGGTGTGTTGTCCGTGCGGGCCCCTTCGCGAGCAAGCCCGCTCCCACATTGGTCTGAGTGCACGCTGCATTTGTGTACGGCGCACAACCTGTGGGAGCGGGCTTGCTCGCGAAGAACGATGACGCGGTCTATAGCCTTACACCACCTTATCGAGCTTCTTCTCATGGGCCGTCACCTGCTGGCACAGCTCGATCATCTGCTCGCGCATCCAGCGGTTGGCGGGGTCCTGGTCGGTGCTTTCGTGCCAGTACAAGTGGGTTTCCACCGGTGGCACGTCGTTGACCGGGAGCAGGAAGGCGTGCAAATCGTGACGACGGGCAAAGCGTTCGGGAACGGTCATGACCATATCGGTCTGCTGTAGCACCTGGGAGGCCATCAGGTAGTGCTGGGAGCGCAGGGCGATCTTGCGCTGGATGCCCATCTTGCCGAGGGCCAGGTCGACATAACCCAGGCCGTTGCGGCGACTCGAAATATGCACGTGGGTCTGGGCCAGGTAATCGTCGAGGCTGATCTTTTCCTTGCCCGCCAATGGATGGCCCTTGCGCATGGCGCACACGTAGCGATCTTCCATCAACTTGACGTGGCGCACCTGCGGGTCGGTGTTGAGCGGCGCGTCGACGGCGAAATCGAGGCGGCCGGCGGCCAGTTCCTTGGTGGTTTCACGGCGCTTGGAGAGGAAGCTTTCGATCGCCACGGTCGGTGCCAGGCGGCGCAGGCGTTGGAACAGCAGGGGCAGGATCACGCCTTCAGTGAGGTCGGTCATGCTGATGCGGTAGGTCTTGACCGCCTGCAACGGGTTGAAGATCCGGCTTTCCTGCACCGATACCCGCAGCAGCGACAAGGCGTTGCGCACCGGACCGATGATGTTCTGGGCCATGGGCGTCGGCACCATCCCTTGGGCAGTGCGCACGAAGAGTGGGTCGTTGAAGGTCTCCCGCAGGCGGGCCAGGGCATTGGACACGGCCGGCTGAGTGATGCCGACGATCTGCCCGGCGCGGGTCAGGTTGGCTTCGGTGTAGATCGCATCGAAGACAATGAAAAGGTTGAGGTCGACCTTGCTCAGATTCATGGCGCTGCACTCTTGTTCTTGGGCTTGTTGTGAGGTGCCGGGTGGCGATGAGAATCAGTGAAACATATATCGGTGATGAATGTTAATACACGCCGAGAATAGGTTAGGTAAATTTTCGTAGCTGAACTAGCATCGATTTCATGACCTAAAACAACCTCTGCCCAGAAGGTGCTGCTCATGGATTTTGCGTATTCCCCCAAGGTTCAGGAACTGCGTGAACGTGTCACGGCGTTCATGGATGCCTACGTCTACCCAGCCGAAGCGGTGTTCGAACGGCAAGTGGCCGAAGGCGACCGCTGGCAACCCACGGCCATCATGGAAGAGCTCAAGGCCAAGGCGAAGGCTGAAGGTTTGTGGAACCTGTTCCTGCCAGAATCCGAGCTGGGTGCCGGCCTGACCAACCTGGAATATGCGCCATTAGCGGAGATCATGGGCCGTTCGCTGTTGGGGCCGGAGCCGTTCAACTGCTCGGCGCCGGACACCGGCAACATGGAAGTACTGGTGCGTTATGCCAATGACGAACAAAAGCAGCGCTGGCTCGAGCCACTGCTGCGCGGCGAGATTCGCTCGGCCTTTGCCATGACCGAGCCGGACGTCGCCTCCTCGGACGCCACCAACATGGCCGCCCGTGCTGAGCGTGACGGTGATGAATGGGTGATCAACGGCAAGAAGTGGTGGACTTCAGGGGCCTGTGACCCGCGCTGCAAAATCCTGATCTTCATGGGCCTGAGCAATCCCGATGCGCCACGGCATGCCCAGCACTCGATGATCCTGGTTCCGGTGGATACGCCTGGGGTAAAAATCGTCCGGCCACTGCCGGTGTTCGGCTACGACGATGCGCCGCACGGGCATGCCGAAGTGCTGTTCGATAATGTGCGGGTGCCGTACGAAAATGTCTTGTTGGGTGAAGGACGTGGTTTCGAAATTGCCCAGGGTCGCCTCGGTCCTGGTCGCATTCATCACTGCATGCGTTCCATCGGCATGGCCGAGCGCGCCTTGGAATTGATGTGCAAGCGGGCCGTCAGCCGCACGGCCTTCGGCCAGCCGTTGGCGCGCCTGGGCGGTAACGTCGACAAGATTGCCGACTCGCGAATGGAAATCGACATGGCGCGCCTGCTGACCTTGAAGGCGGCGTATATGATGGACACCGTTGGCAATAAAGTGGCGAAAAGCGAAATCGCCCAGATCAAGGTCGTCGCGCCGAATGTGGCCTTGAAAGTCATCGACAGGGCGATCCAGATCCACGGTGGCGCCGGGGTCTCCAACGATTTCCCGCTGGCCTACATGTACGCCATGCAACGGACCCTGCGCCTGGCCGACGGCCCCGATGAAGTCCACCGCGCCGCCATCGGCAAGTTCGAGATTGGCAAGTACGTGCCCAGGGAGATGTTGCGTAGCAAGGGCTAGGATCTGGCCCACCAAGGGCCTCTGTGGGAGCAAAGCTTGCTCGCGATAGCGGTGGGTCAGCTTGCATCAATGTAGGAGGTACCACCGCCATCGCGAGCAAGCTTTGCTCCCACAGGCTAATCCTGTGGGAGCGAGTCCTCTTACTCCTTGACGCTCATGTACTCCTCGGCCCAGCGGATGTAGTCCTCGGGCTGGGTGTAGGTATGAGTCAGTTCGGTGGCGTTGAGGTCTGACGCCTGGGTGAATATCTGCCGTTGTTCGCGAAGGCTGTCATACGTGGCCTTGATCGCGGCGAAATAGGCGCCGTGGCCGTCGATGGTCACGCGCACGCCCAACTCGGCCAGGCGCTTGTCGTCGCGCAGCAGTGGGTTGCCATAAGTGACAAGCATCAGCGGCACCGTCAGGTTTTCGCTGATCTTCTCCAGGTGATCGAAGTCCTGCACGCCCACCATGCAAATCCCGTCCGCCCCGGCACGTTCATATTGCTGGGTCCGGCTGATGATTTCCTGGACCGGCAGAATACCGGCGTTGGTCCGGGCAATGATCGCCATTTCCGAATCGACTCGCGCCTCCAGGGCTGCACGAATCTTGCCGACGCCTTCGGCGACGCTGATCAGGTCGGTGGACTTACGCCCGAACTGGGCCGGCAGCAAGGTGTCCTCGATGGTCAACGCCGCAATGCCGGCACGTTCCAGTTCGACGATGGTGCGCATCACGTTCAGGGCATTGCCGTAGCCGTGGTCGGCGTCGGCAATGACCGGTAGTTGGGCCACGCGGCCGATGCGGGTGGCCTGTTCGGCAAATTCGCTCAGGGTGATCAGAGCGAAGTCCGGCGCGCCCAATACTTGCAACGACGCCACCGAGCCTCCCAGGATGCCCACTTCAAAACCCAGGTCGGCGGCGATACGCGCCGACATGGGGTCAAATACCGATGCGGTGTGGTAGCAGGTCTTGGAAGCCAGCAGTTGACGGAAGTCACGACGCAAATCTTGATGGGAAAGCCTGGACATATGAGTTCCACCAATGGAATGGAAAGGCTTGAGCAAAAGTGTCAACGCCGAAAGATCCAAAGGCTATCACGTGGCAAGCGCAAAGATGATGACGAATGTGTATGGGCGATGCGTTTACGGCATCGAAGAAAGGCCGCAGGCCCGGAAAGTCTGCAGCCGGGTGAAGGCCATCAAGCTATTCAGTCTTCGGTCGGTAGGCTCCAGAGTTGCTTGATCTCATGGATGTTTCCGACGTTGAAGCGGGTGGGGAATCCAGGAATTGTGCAGTGAGTGTCGTTCGTCAATTGGACCGCGGTATCGACCACATCGGTACCTGCCCGCAGCAATGGAGCTTGCTCCCAGTCTTTCATCAGTTTATTCAAGTTTCTTCCTCCTTTCTTTGGTTACTGGACAGTGAAGGGCTACCGGCATCGAGCAGCGACAGCGTATCGGTAAACAACGCGATTTCTTGCGCCGCTACGCCGGGGTATAGAGGGTAATAATTCCTGTCAAAACACCAGGCTTCGTCGATCTTGTCCAAACGTTCGGGATGGATAAGCAGACTGAGGGATGCAGACATTGTGTTCGGGGCTATTTGCTTATGGATTACCCGCAAGGCAGGCATGTACAAGACTTTTCCTGGCGCAAGTTTAAGTCTTCGCGCTTTACCCAAGCGGGGTCTTTTACCTTTTTGCAGGGGTAGATCATCGAGTATTTCCCGGGTAATGGTGGTGTAGCCATCTCCGCTGTAGCCGACCGAATAAATTTCAAAGTCGTGACTGTGATTCAGGTCGTAAATGAAAGTTTCGCGCTCATCCTGCGTCTTTACCGGGGACCAAAACCCCAGGCGAAGGGTGAATAAAGAATTTTTATACAGAACAAAACCATAAGCGTTATAGAGGTTGTTGCGTGTACTAAAGCCGTCTTGCTGGAGGGTGGAATAAAGATGATTGCTCAATAAACAACGGTTTGACGCCAACTGACGCAAATCCGCAATGATTCTGGTTCTGTCTCGCTGCAGGTCATAGGTATTCAGGCGCTCAATAAAAGCTTCCAGCTTCATGTCGCCTGCTCCAATGGGCGAAGCAAGTTGTCCAGGCGCGTATTTTTGAGTTTTTTCAGCAGTGGGACGTAGTTCAGCGCGTTTTGCGGGTCAGCCCGATAAAGCATCTGGAAGGCTTTCCAGGCCACGGCGGGGTGATAGTGGTAGATCAGCTCCCCGGCAACCCTGGCGCCTCCTGGGTCCTGGATTGTTTCGAGCAGTTCGAGGCTCACCAGGTACCGGGCGGCACTGCCGTCATGAGGCAGCCAGGCGGTTTTGCGCAATGAGGCACGGTCAAATACGCTGATGTCCGAACTTCGGTCGGGAAAGTTAATTCTGCCGATCAACCCCGCCTGTTTTCGGCTCTGTTGGGAGTAGTCGAACAGGGTTCGACTACCATCGATGACCAGAGGATTGTTGTTGTCGATGATCCGAGTGTCAGCTTTTTCAAGTTGATGCCCGTCAAGGATGTATTGCTGGACTTCGAAGGGGCGATCCAGTGCGAATAAAATACTCTGGCCGGGCACCGAGTACAGTTGCGAAGAAGTATTGTTGAACGCAAGTGCCTTGATACTGATATTGCCAATGTCCGTGCAGTGCAATGTGAGGGTGCCCGTGTGCGGGTTGGTCATGTTCATGATGGTTGCGCGGCGAGACTGCGCCGTAGCAAAATTTTGTTGAGCGTACAGGTCTTCGATCAATTGCTTGATTTGCGCGCTCATGTCTAATGTCGTGATTGTCTGCGCTACGTATTCGGGCGGTAGTCTTGTGGCAATCAGATTTCTGATCATGAACATTGCCGTTACAGTGGGGGCGGTGCGCGAAAGTATGGGGCTCGAGTTAGTGAGTGGCAATTATGCAATTGTGGAGAAGTATTGCTGCTTAATGATATTGATTATCCAACGCTGGGCGATACCCAGGGCTACGCCGCCTCCGCCTGCTGCCCCAACTTGGGCAATGCCACGGCGCGCACCGTATCGCCCGGTTGTACCTGCAGGCGTTTGGCGGTGAGGCGATCGACGAGCAGCTTGTTGCCATGCTGGTGCGCACGGGCGCTGGTGACACGGCAATTTTCCAGGCGTCGATTGTAGATCAGCCAGACCGGTGCCTGTTCGTCCGGGGTGCCAATGACCAGGGTCAGCGCCTGGCTATCGCGTACGGTGCGGATCTTCGACACCGGCGCCTCGATCACCGGGCCACCGTCAAAAATATCGATGTAGCCTTTGTGGCTGAAACCCTCGGCGCTGAGGATTTTCATGGCCGGCTCGGTGTTCGGGTGAGCCTTGCCGATCACCGCCTGGGCCTGTTCGGTGAGCAGACAGGTATACAGCGGCTGGCGTGGCATCAGCTCGGCGATGAACGATTTGTTGCCCATGCCGGACAACTGATCGGCGTAGCTGAAATCCTTCTTGAAAAAGTGCCTTCCCAGGCTGTCCCAGAACGGCGAACAACCCTGTTCATCGGCATGGCCCCGCAGTTCGGCAATCAGTTTTTCACCGAACAGCTGGGAATATTCGGCAACGAACAACAGGCGCGCCAAGGACAACAGACGTCCGTTATGGCCACGGCGTTGTTCGGGGTGCAGGAACAACGAGCAGATTTCCGATTGCCCGGACATCTCATTGTTCAGGAACAGGGTCGGGATCTGCCGCTGGATCCCCAGCTCCGGCGCCGAGCTGACGGTCAGTCCGACCCGATAGTTGTACCAGGGTTCGCGCAGCCCGACCGCGCCGGTCAGGGCGCTGATACCCACCACCTGCCGGTCATCGTCTTCGAGCACGAACAGATAATCGGCGTCGGCACGTTCGACTTGCCCGGCAAAGGTCCGCTGGGCCCAGCGAACGCGGTGGGCCAGGCGTTCTTCGCTGGCCGGCAGGCTGGTGAAACCGGGGCCTGCGCAACGGGCCAGGTCCAGCAATGCGGGCAGATCGGTGAGGGCGACCGGACGGACAATCATGATGCAGCTCCTTCATCGTGTCGGCCCGGGCGCCGATGCATGCCAACGGATCGAGTGAGGTTCATAGGGCAACCACCCGGATCCGCTCGCCATCGATGATGTCCAGGGCGGCCAGCATGTCAGGCGACAAAGCCACGGGCCCCTCGGTGTTGACGTCCAGCCCGGCGACGATGGCCCGATAGTTTCCAAGGCGGTCGTTGCTCACCAGGTAATGGCCTCTTGCATCAATCTGCCGGCTTTGCCGGGCCGTGGCGATTCGACTTTGCGTGATGGTGCGAATGTTTGCGATACGGGCATGCACGGTCGGCCCGCCGTCGAAGATATCGACGTAGCTGTTGGTCTCGAAACCCTCGCGCGCCAGGATGTCGAAGGCTTCCTGGCCGTCGGGATGGACCCGGCCGATACAGGCCTGGGCCGCTGGGGGGAGCATGGGTACGTAGATTGGATACTGCGGCATCAGTTCGGCGAGAAAGGTGCGGCTCTGCAAGCCACACAACCGTTCGGCTTCGACGTAGGGCAGGTCGAAGAAGTGCTGGCCGATGGCGTCCCAGAAAGGCGACTGGCCGTCTTCGCTGCTGAAACCGACGATTTCGGTGATGACCGATTCGGCGAAGCGTTGCGGGTGAGCCGCGATGAACATCAGCCGGGCCCGGGACAACAGCTCCGATTCCGGCGTGCGCACCCGCTCGGCGTCGATGTGGAAGCTCCGCAGCAGCGTCTGCCCGGTGAGGTCCTGGCACAGCGACAGCGCCGGCACGCCATGCTGGATGTTCAGCTCTCGGGACTCGCTGGAAAACGGCCGGTTGCGCAAGCTGTAGAACGGTTCGTTGCAACCGGTGCTGGCGAGAATTTCCGAGCAGCCGACCAGACGCCCGGATTCCTGGTCCTGCAAGACAAAAAAGTAATTCTCTGCGCCAGGGCTCTGCACATCGGCCTCGAACGAGGCGCACGAATCGAGGATCTTTTCCTCCAGGCGCCCGCTATCGTCCGGCAGCGACGTGACGCCCACCAGGCTGTCACGGGCCAATTGTTGCAATTGTGGCAGATCGGTTAATTGAACTGGACGTAAGGCCAGCATGGATTGCACTCCTGTTCCAAGAGCCCGGTGACAGGCACCGGGCTTGACGATCACTGTCGATGTCCACGCGTTGTAACCATGGTTGGCCGAATCCTTCGACCGCCGGCCCTCACCGACCGGCCGGATCGGGCACGGTGCCAGGGGTGCCGAATTTATTGAGCACACACAGATAGACCACGCCCGCGGCAATCCAGATCAGGCCGAGCTTCTGCGCCGCCACGCCCATGTTGTACATGATGGCCGCGACGATCACGAAGCCGATCAATGGGCAGATCAAGTGGCGAATCAGCTGGCCGGACTGCTGGCGGCGCCAGTAGTGGTTGATGACGGTGATGTGCAGCAACATGAAGCCGCTCAGGGCGCCGAAGTTGACCAGGGAGGTGAGGGTGTCCACGGCGTCGATGAACAGGTAGCAGATCAGCAGCGAGAGCACCGCCACCAGGTAGATGCTCAAATACGGGGTGTTGTGTTTGGGATGGACCTTGGCCAGCACCTTGGGCAACTGGCCGTCCCGGGCCATGCCGAACAACAGGCGCGACACGGCCGCCTGGGAGGTGATCGCCACCGCCACGCCCCAGGCCAGGGCCGTGGCAACCGCGGTCAAGGTGGCCAGCCAACTGCCAGCCGCCAGTTCAGCGATTTCATAGAACGCGGTGTCGGCGGACTTGAAACCCATGCCGGCCGCCAGGTCCGTGGCGATCCAGGTTTGCACCACGAAAATCGCCCCCATCACCAGCAAGGTCACCAGCGCCGCCTTGCCGACGCTGCGGCCCGGGTCGCCCTTGATTTCTTCCGCAAGGGTGGAAATGGCATCGAAGCCCAGGAACGACAATACTGCGATGGACACGGCTTGCATCAGCAGGGCGAAGTTGAAGTGTTCCGGGCTGTACAGCGGCGCCAGGGTCAGTTGGCCGTTTCCAGCCCCACCGTGCAGGGCATTCCAGGCGTAGAACAGGAAAATCCCCAATACCACCAACTGCGCCAGCAGGAAAATGATGTTCATCCGCGCAGTGAAGGTGATGCCCCGCAGGTTCACGAAGGTCGCACTCACCAGGAAGGCCAGGATGAAACCGACCTTGGGAATGTCCGGGTACAAATGGTTCAGCGCCATGGCGGCGTAGACATAGAGCAGCGGCGGGATCAGTAGATAGTCCAGCAGCATCAGCCAGCCGGCGATGAACCCGACGTGTGGGTTGAGGCCGCGTTGCGCGTAGGAATAGACCGAACCTGCCACCGGAAAGGCTCGGGCCATGCTGCCGTAGCTCAGGGCAGTAAACAGCATCGCCACCATGCCGATGATGTACGCCAACGGCACCATCCCCGGTGCTTCGGCGTTGACGTAGCCATACACGCCGAACGGTGCGATGGGGATCATGAAAATCATCCCGTATACCACCAGGTCTGTCAGCGACAGGCCGCGCTTCAATTCCTGTTTGTAGCCAAATGCCTCAATGCTCATGAGCCGTTTTCCTTTTCAGCTGTGGGTTGCTCTTGCTTGCTGTCTGTCGCTGGGAGCCTGCCGCTGCCGCGCTACAGCAAGGGTGCCAGGTAGGCACTCCAGGTCCGTACCGCCTCGGGGCTGCGCAACAGGTCGTTGCGCACTTCGATCAATACCGAATCCAGGCCGCGTCCATCGCCGTGCACCGGGACCGTCATGTCGCTCAAGGGGTTGATCTTGTAGGGCTGGTTGCCCGCCGCCCGCAGTGAGTGCCGGCCCAGTCCGTCGACGATACGTTGGGCGTATTCCTTGGCTTCGCCGAACAGCACGCCCGCTTCCAGGGCGCGCGGTTGGCCATAGAACACCGGGGTGAAACTGTGGATGCCCACCACGCGCACCGGTCGCTTGGCGGTCAGACGCTGGTCGATCAACGCCCGCAATCGATCATGGAAGGGGTGGAACAGGCACTGCCGGCGATATTCGCGAGTGGCTTCGTTCAGGGCATGGTTGCCCGGGACCTGATAGATCTCGCTCTGGGCTGGAATGCTGTCCGGCACGTGCAGTGGGCGGTTGAGGTCGATCAGCAGCCGTGAATAGTTGGCCGACAGCAACGTTGCGCCGAGGGTTTCGGACAGGCGTTCGGCCAAGGCCAGGGCACCGATATCCCAGGCGATGTGCTCCTGGGACGCCGTTTCATCCAGACCCAGGTCATTCAGCGCACCGGGAATGAAGCGGCTGGCATGTTCGCACACCAGCAGCACCGGATGTTCGGACTCCTCCCGGGCCAGCCGGTAAGGTGGCTTGGTGTAGAGACCTGATTCAGCACATTCAATAGATTCGTGCATAGTGCTCACAACGCTCGGCAGATGACAGCGCCTGGGTCAAGGCCAGCTCCTGGGCCTTCAAGGCGAAGTAGGTTTCGACCAGCGGGCCGGGCAGGGTTTCGAGCAGCGCCCCGCTGTGGCGAAGGCAGTCCAGTGCCTCGGCCAGGGTTGTCGGCAAGGCGATAATGCCACGGGCACGACGTTGTGCTTCATCCAGCTCATCGGGTATTTCATCGGTGACAGCGTTCAACGCCAGTCGTTGCTGGATGCCCAGTCGCCCGGCGATCAACAGCGCTGCCATCGCCAGGTGCGGCGAGGCGCTGGCGTCCATGGCGCGGAACTCCAGGTTGTACTGGTTCGCCAGCGGTTTTCCACCCAGGCTCACGGTTGGGCAGATACGTAGCGCCGCTTCGCGGTTGCGCTGTCCCAGGCACGCATAGGATGCGCTCCAGTGATGCGGTTGCAGCCGCTCGTAGGACACTGGCGTCGGCGCGGTCAGCGCACACAGCGCCGGCAGGTAGTGCAGCACCCCGGCGGCCCAATGCTGGCCGAGGCTGGACAAGCCGTTGCTGCTGGCGGCGTCATGCAGCACCGGGTCTGCGCTCAGGTCTTGCAGGCTCAGGTGCAAATGCACGCCGTTGCACACGGCATGTTCCGAGGTCTTGGGGGCGAAGCTCACTTCCAGGCCCATTTGCCGGGCGATCTCGCGGGTGATTTCCCGTACGTTCACGGCTCGGTCGGCAGCAGCCACGCCCAAGGTCGGGCGGCAAGTGATCTCGTATTGCTGCTTGCCATATTCAGGTAGGAACATTTCCGGTTCGACGCCGCCAGCGCGCAGGGCGCTGAGCAACCACCCGGCGAACCCGGCCTGCTGGCGCTGGGCCTGGAGGCTGAAGGCCAGTCGATCAGGCTGCGCAGGCGTGGTCACCAGGTTGAATTCATGTTCGAACGCGGCGAAAACCTGCAAGCCCAGGTCGGCGCGATAACGCTCCACTTCGTCCTGCAGCAGCGTGCGCGGGCAGGCGCTCCAGCGGCGGCCATCGGTCTCCCGGATGTCGCAATGGATGAAGTCCAGGGCGGGCGCCTGGGCGTCGGGGCCGTTGTTGACGGTTACCCGGCTGGACAGGTCCGGCACCAGTCGCAGGTCGCCATAGGCGCCCCAGGGGTTGGTCGAAGCGATGATGTCCTGGGGCGTCAGCGCGCTGTTGGCCGGCACCCAGCCACAACCGGCGGTGACGTAGTGGGGCAATTCATCGCTGGGAAACGAGCGCCCACGGGTCACGCCGATCAGGTCGGTGGTCACCAGCGTCGTGACGGGCAACGGGGCGAGGACGCTAGCAGTATCGAGGCGGCTCACGGCTGCATCTCCTGCAAACGCGCGAGTACCGTGTCGGTATCGGTGATCCAGCAATAGCCTTTGATCGCGTTCAGGCATGCCAGGTGCCGTTGTTCGGTGTAAGTGGCGCAGGCATCTTCCACCAGCGTGACCAGGTAGCCGCGGTCGGCGGCGTCGCGCACGGCCATGTCGACGCACTGGTCGGTGACGATGCCGGCAACGATCAGGTGTCGGGTCTGCAGGTTGCGCAGCACGTAGTCGATGTTGGTGGAATTGAAAACCCCGGAGGAGGTCTTGGGCAGCACGATTTCGTTTTCCAGCGGCGCCAGTTCGGCAATGATCTGCGCCTCTGGGCTGCCCTTGGGCAGGTGCATGTCCGACAGCTTGTGGTCCAGGGAACGGTCGCGGCCATCGGCGGTGAGGCTTTCGATGTGGGTGTGCAACACGTTGTGCTGTGCTTTTCGCATCGCATTGAGCATGCGCTGCTGGTTGGGGATGACCTGCTGGCGCGCCCGATGGATGAAGTACTCGGCCTCCCGGGTGTGCAGGTGGGCATCGAATTGCGGTTCCAGCCAGGCGCGTTGCATGTCCACGAGCAGCAATGCAGTGTGGTCGCGAGTGAACGGCAAATCTCGAGGGGAGCGGTGGGGGAGCGAGAACATCCTTATTTTTCCTCCAACAGGTGCGTGTTGAATTCCGTGCGCAAGGCGTCGATGCCTTCCAGGCGTTCGGCCAGTTCGGGACATTGCAGGGTCAGGCAGGCGATCAGTGCCTCGACCTGGGCCAGCGCCGGCACCAGGCTGTCGAAGGCTGAGATCGATTCCACCGGGGCGCTGATGATCAGGTCGGCCAGCTCGCGCAAGGGCGAGGCATAGACGTCGCTGAACAGCACGACGCGGGCGTGGCGCTCCTTGGCCGCGCTGGCCACGCGCAGGGCTTGGGCCTGGTAGCGACGGTAATCGAAGATCAGCACCACGTCCTGGCGTTGCACGTCGAACAGCCGGTCGGGCAGTTGGGCGTTATCGTCCAGGGCGAAACAGCCAGCGCGCAGCAGACGCAAATGGTTGAGCAGATAGTGGGCCAGGAAGCTGCTGAAGCGCCCGCCGAAGCAATGCACCTGATGGCGGCTGTCGAGCAGCCACTGCACAAGAATGCGCACGTCTTCGGGTTGGGTCAGGGCCTGGGTGTCGATGAGCTTGCGTTGACTGGCGGCCAGGTACTGGCTCCAGGTATCGCCTTGCTGCAATTTGGCCCGCGGTTGCAACAGAGTGCGTGGGGAGCGCAGGCGATGGTCCATGTCACTGAGCAGAGCATCCTGGAATTCGGCATAACCGCCAAACCCGAGCTTTTTCACCAGCCGCACGATGGTCGGGTCGCTGACGCCGGCATGGTCTGCCAGGCGTGACATCGGACCGAGGCCGTTGCGTGGGTAGTGATCGAGCAGGGCACGTACGACCTTGCGTTCCGACGGCGTCAAAACCAGGCCGGGATCAGTGATCAGGTCTCTGAGGGGTGGCATCCGTGCTCCTTGCCGGGATGGGTGTTGAATTTCTTTCATAACTCCTGAAAACAGTATTTATGTAGCTGGTGCTACATGTCCAGCGGTTTTTACGTTCCGTTTAAAATGCTCCAGAATTGTGCGAAACCCCTGTAGGAGTTGGTCCTGACTGGGTAGACCAGGTATGTCAGCCGATGCTTCTGGTGATGTCGGATATAGCGCCTTTTTGTCTCGGTTATTTGATTTCGTATAAGGTGCTGTACAACTAAATGCATGAATATCCCGTCCATGCGCCCCTTCCGATTGCCTGAGTATCCAGCGTGCAAGCCACTCGACTGACCTTGATCTGCCACGCTCGCACCGTCGCCCAGAAGCAGGCGCGCTTCGGTCTGGACGAATCGTTGGACGCCGAATGGCTGGCGCGTTCAGCGCAGGTTGCCCAGCGCTACCGAAATGTCCGGCAACTGCTGTGCGGGCCGGAGTTGCGTACTCGTCAGACCGCCGCCTTGTTCGGCGACGAACCCCGGGTGGACCCGGCCCTGGTCGATTGCGATCTGGGACGCTGGCGCGGGCTGTCCATCGATGAGTTGCTCAAGGCTGAACCGCAAGCCGTGCAAACCTGGCTCGACGATGCCGAGGCGGCCCCCCACGGCGGTGAATCTGTCGCCCAGTTGTGTCGCCGCGTGGCTGATTGGCTGACCGACCTGGAAAACCGACCAGGACATCTGCTGGCCGTCACCCACCCCTTCGTCATACGTGCAGCCCTGGTGAATGTCCTGGGTTGCCCGGCCGCCACATTCAACCGGATCGACATCGAACCGTTGTCCACCCTCGAACTGCGTTTCAACGGCGTATGGCGATTGCGCACCCAGGGACCTGGCCAGGAGTAGCCACGATGAAGATGTTGTCAGTCATTGGCATTGGGGCCGGCGATCCGGAGCACTTGACGATCCAGGCAGTGAAAGCCTTGAACCGCTTGGACGTGGTCTTTCTCATGGACAAGGGCCCGGCCAAGGACAAACTGTTGGACCTGCGGCGTGAAATCTGTCGACGCTACATCGTTGATCGCACCTACCGTTTCGTCGAAGCCGACAGCCCGGAGCGCCAACGCGGCGACCTGGACTACGAGGACAGCGTCGAAGCGTTGAACCGGGCTAAACAGGCCACCTTCGAACGCTTGATCGGTGAAGAACTGTCCGACGGTCAGCGGGGTGGTTTTCTGGTGTGGGGCGATCCGGCGTTGTACGACAGTACCGTGCGCATCCTGCAGGCGATCCTCGATGCGGGCCGCTGCGTTTTCGAATTCGAGGTGATCCCCGGTATCACCAGTGTCCAGGCCCTTGCCGCCCGGCACAAAGTGCCGTTGAACAGCATTGGTGGTGCGCTGGAAATCACCACTGGACGCCGGTTGGCGGCAGGGCAGGTGGGTAATGCGGCGAGTATGGTGGTGATGCTCGATGCCGAGGACGCCTATCGCCAGGTGAGCGATCCCGATACGCAGATTTACTGGGGCGCCTATGTGGGCACGCCGGATGAAATCCTTATCGCCGGCCGACTGGGAGACGTGGCCGATGACATCGAACGCACCCGCAAGGCTGCGCGCGAGGCGAATGGGTGGATCATGGATACGTATTTGTTGCGCAAGCCCCAATGATGCTTGCCCATCAACCTGTGGCGAGGGGTATGTGGGAGCAAGGCTTGCCCGCGATACAGGCGATGAGGGCTTCAAGAAATCGAGGCGCTCATATCGCGAGCAAGCTCTGCTCCCACATATATTCGCTCGCCATGACAGCGTTCGACAATTCCATCACCAATGGGCTACTTACCCCCGCCCAAACCGCTCCCGATACACCGACGGCGCCAACCCCACGACGCTGCGAAACGCCACGCGAAAGCTTTCCACCGAGCGGTAGCCACACAGTTGTGCGATGTTGTCGGTGTTGTCCCCGGTGCTTTCCAGTAGCTCACGGGCCCGGGCCAGACGTTCATGTTGCAGCCAGGCCTTGGGCGACACGCCGCAGGCCTGGGTGAAATGGCGCAGGAAGGTGCGTTCGCTCATGGCCGCCTGGCTGGCCAGTTCGCGCACGCCGAGTGGTTCATGCAGGCGTTCGCGAGCCCATTGCATGACGCTCGACAGGTCGCTGCGTGGCGTGCGGCTGACCGGTGAGGGAATGAACTGGGCCTGGCCGCCCGTACGTTGCGGCGACATCACCAATCGGCGCGCCACGGAGTTGGCGACCTGGACACCATAGTCCCGTGCCACCAGGTGCAGGCAGGCATCGATACCGGCGGCGCTGCCCGCCGAGGTGATGACCTGTCCTGAATCCACATACAGCACATCCGGGTCTACCCGCACGGCGGGAAAGCTTGCGGCCAGTTCGTCGGTGTAGCGCCAATGCGTCGTGGCGCCCAGGCCATCGAGCAGCCCGGCGGCGGCGAGTACGAAGGCCCCGGAGCAGATCGACAGCAGGCGCGCACCACGGGCGTGGGCCCTGCGCAGCGCCTCGAGCAACGCCGGGGACGGTGGCTCGCTGCGGCTGCGCCAACCTGGCACGACAATGGTCCGAGCGGTTTCGAGCAGTTCCATGCCGCCATCGGCCAATACCTGGAAGCCGCCCATGGCGCGCATCGGCCCTTCATCGACCGCGACGATCCGATGCGCGTACCAGGGGAAATCGAATTCCGGTCGCTCCAATCCGAAGATCTCGACGGCAACACCGAATTCGAAAGTGCACAGGCCGTCGTAGGCGAGGATCGCGACCAGACCAGGAGTAGGCTGCATTTGGCGGAAAATTCCCACAGAGTGTCTTGTGCGCCACTGTAGCGGTAAGCACCAGGGGGATAAAGTCTCTTCATGCCTTATCTATCCTGGAGTACACACCCATGACCAGCCTGGTTCGCGAAGTGCCTGCTGCCCCGTCCGATATCGCCCTGCAGCATTTCAGTAGTCGCCTGACATTCGAAACGGATTGTTCCGACGTTCATGCCAGCCAACAGGTCGGCAACGTTGATTTTGTGTTGGTGGACGTACGCGGACCACTGGCCTACGAGCGCGGCCATGTACCCGGGGCGATCAACCTGCCAACTCGCACGATCACCGCCCAGGCACTGGCCGCCTACGCCAAGACCACCCTGTTCGTGGTGTATTGCGCCGGCCCCCATTGCAATGGCGCGAACAAGGCGGCGGTGCGTCTGGCAACCTTGGGTTACCCGGTCAAGGAAATGATCGGCGGCGTCATGGGCTGGCTCGATGAAGGCTTTCGCCTGACCGGCTCAGTGGAGCGCGTGGCGGACCAGGTCATTCGCTGCGATTGCTGAGGCAGGCCGATCCGCTGTCCGGTGGCTTGCTCAGGGCATGATTCGAACGAGGTCATCCATTGCCGACAGGAAACGATGAACGTCGTCTTCAGAGGTGTACTGCGCAAGGCTGATCCTGGCCACGCCGTCATGCTCGTCAATGCCCAGGGCGCGAACGGTCTGCGGGCTGAAATGATGACCATGCCAGAGACGAATGCCTTGTTCGGCCATGTGCCGGGAAATCATTTCGCTGGGTGTCGACTCCAGGGTAAAGGAGACCGTCGGCACCCGGCGCTCCCGTTCATGTGACGTTCGGTAGCCGTGGATATGAACACCCTTGAGGCTGCTCAATCCTTCCAGGGCTGACTGCACCAGCCGCTGCTCGTATTCGACGATGGCGTGCATCCCCGCGACAATCTGCTGTCGCTTGCCAGTCTGCTCGCCGCACGCTCCGAACTCGCGACCGATCCATGCCAGATGATCGATGGCCCCCAGGATTCCGGCGATCGCCTCTCGGCTCTTGCTCCCGGTTTCGAATTTATAAGGCGGCTTATCGGCAGTGGGGCGAGGTTTGTAGGGCATGAGCCTTTCGAGCAACGCCAGGCGACCCCAGAGGATTGCGTGATGGGGGCCGTGGAGTTTGTGCGAGGAACACACCAGGAAGTCACACCCCAGGGTCTGCACATCGATCACCCCATGGGGGGCGAACTGAACCGCATCGACATAGACCATTGCGCCTTTGCGCTTGGCCAGTGCGGCAACCGCGGCGACATCATTGATCGTGCCGGTGACGTTGTTCGCATAGCTCAACGCGACGACCTTGGTACGTTCCGTAATGATCGACTCCATGTCGGCGGTGCTGAAACCGTAGGTAAGGGGATCGAACGGCAGCCAGCGAATTTTCAGTTCCAGGTCTTTCGCCAATTCGAGCCAGGGCGAAATATTGGCTTCATGATCTGACTGGGTCAGGACAATCTCGTCGCCTTTGCCAAGGCTTCGGCCGAGGCAACGGGAGAGATGAAACGTCAGCGTCGTCATGTTCTGGCCGAACACGATTTCCTCGGCACAGTGGGCATTGACCAGTGCGGCTGCTGCGCACCGTGCCTGGCCGATGGCTTTTTCTGCAATGACCGATGTCGAGAAATGGCCGCCCAGGTTGGCATTGTTTTCAATCGCCGCCTCGACGCTCGCCTCCAGGGCGCGCTTGCACATCTGGGTCCCGGCGGCGCTGTCGAGAAACACGCTATTGCTCGCCGATGCCAGGGAGAAAATCGGAAACTGTTGCCTGATACGCTCGATATTCAAACTGTCGTTCCTTCGTGGTGGCGACTGAGGCCGTTCAGGCCTTCAGGTCGCTGAGGCTGATGCCCTGGGCCAGCAGCAAATCCCTGATTCGATCGGATTCCGCCCAGTTCCTTTCGTTACGGGCAACCTTACGCGCCGCGATCAAGTCGCTTTGTTCCGATGTCAGGTGGGTGGCCTGAGTGTCGAATAAACCGATGTCCAGCACCGCATTGAAACTGCGTAGCAGGTCGATGCGTTCCGACTCAGTCAGTTCATTGGACTTGATCACCCACCAGAACTCAGCCATGGCGCTTGGCGTGTGCAGGTCCTTTTCGAGCGCAGCGAAGAACCTTCGATAGGACGCGGCATGCAGTGCTGAAAAAGCTTCGCCGGGAGGGCTGTTGTTCTCCAGGGCACTGCTGATCCGTCGCCGAGCTTTTTGCAATGCCGTGGCGACGTCATCCAGGGCCTCCCATGAAAAAGCCAGGGCGCTGCGATAATGCGAGCCCAGGACCAGCAACCGGAACGCGCAGGGGTCGTAGCCTCTGTCGACCAGCGAGTCCACAGTGAGGAATTCCCCGCTGGACTTGGACATTTTCTCTGCCTCCACGTTGAGAAACTCGCAGTGGAACCAGTAGTTGACCCAACGGTGACCGAAGCAGCATTCCGATTGCGCGATCTCGTTGGAATGGTGGACGTTGATATGATCGATACCACCGCAATGGATATCGATCCTTTCACCCAGGTACTTGCTTGCCATGGCTGAGCACTCGATATGCCAGCCGGGAAATCCCAGGCCCCAGGGAGATTCCCACTTCATGATCTGACCAGGAAACTTCGAGGTCGAAAACCATAAGGCGAAGTCCGCTTGCGACCGCTTCAATGGATCGTGACTGACACGCTCAGTGGCTCTTTGCTCGTCCAGCACCAGCTGTCCAAGTTCATGATAGGCAGGAAATTTTTCCACGCTGAAATAGACATTGCCGGCACTTTCATAGGCCACGCCTTTTTCCAGCAAGCGTTCGATCAGCGTGATGATTTCGGGAATATGCTGCGTCGCCCGGCAGACCACGTCAGGCCGAGTGATATTCAACAGGCCGCAGTGACGAAAAAACGCTTCTTCGTAGAATTGAGCGACCTGCCAGGGGGTCTTGTTCTCGCGAGCGGCACCCACCATCAATTTGTCATGGCCGGCGTCGGCGTCGGATTGCAGGTGCCCGACATCCGTGATGTTCATGACGTGCTTTACCACCAGCCCTTGATGACGCAGGGTCTTGGCCAGGACATCTTCGAAGATGTATGTGCGCATATTCCCGATGTGCGCATAGTGGTAGACCGTGGGGCCGCAGGCATAGAGGCCTACATGGTTTTCAACGATCGGAATAAAGGGGACGACAGTCCTTCCAAGTGTATTGAATAGTTCCATTGCCAACTCTTGCGTTGAGGGGGCATTGATGCCCCGGGCCAACCGGGCTCAGCGCCCGGAGGAAGTCGTATTGCCCTGTCGGTCGAGATCCAGCCATTGATGGACACTCTCGCGATCCCACGCCCGAAGCGCATAATGCTTCAACGTCTCGGGAACCGGGTCGCCGTTGTAGATGAGCCTGTTCAACATGCCGGCGGCATCGACGTCGGCGATGCTCCAATCGTCGAAAAGAAACGATCTCCCGTCCCGAAGGCTATGGGACAAGGTCTCGACCAGCCGCCGGGCATCGGCCATCGCCAATGGCCCCAGCGGTTCCTGCGACGGTGCGATGAAGATGGTCTCCGTGGGCCGGTTGCCGCGCAGGTTGAAGAAGTCGCTCCTCAGCCAGGCCTGGACCTGCCGGGCTTGGGCGCGGGCCTGAACGTCAACCGGGAACAAGCGGGCGCCCGGCGCAATGTCGTTCAGGTATTCGGCGATGGCGGACGATTCAGCCAGCGAAAACGTCCCGTCCACCAGCGTCGGAACGCGGTGGGTGAGCGAGATCCCGGTAAATGGCGGCCGCTGGTGATCGCCTTGGGAGAGGTCGAGGTAGTGCAGGTCAAAATCGAACCGGCACTCCTTGAGCGCTACGAACGCGCACATGGCAAAGGGCGACGTGCATTGATGATCCACATATAGCTTCATTGAGTCCGCTCCATCCCGATCAAAGTCAGCAGGCTTGCGCGACAGCTTCCTGGCTGAGTTGCACGTCGAAAAAGCCGGTGGCCTCGGCTTCCTTTTCCCGGATCCACAGGTAATCGGCATAGGTAACCGCAGGGTCTTCGTGAACCAGATAGATAAAGCCGTAGTTCGTCGAGATGCCGATGGTAGGCGCGACGCTGTCGCCAATTTCAGGGGCCCTGATCATCTTGAAGAAACTTGGCCTGGCGCTCAGTTCATCGAGCCAACGGCGATGGATCACCTGGCCGGCGACGCTGTTGATCATCCCGATGACTTCGCACGTCGCGTTCGATCGGTTGACTTTATCCAGCATCGAATAGAACACCTCGGGATCGGCATAGCAGGCCGCGCAGAGATTGACGGCGTTGACGCCGCGCACGCGAGTCATCGCGCTGAGCTCCTGGGTCCCCATCATCCGGGCTGCCCACTCGATCAGCATCGGTCCGTTGGCCGTCACCATTACTTCCAGGAACGAGGGGCCGATGTTGACGCCGAATGCATCCAGGCACTGGTGAACATAAGCGATGATGGGAGCCGCTTCTTCCGAGAGCAGGTCGATCAGCACCTCACGATCGTTGACCACCCCGGCGCCTGGAACGGGCTTGCGATTGTCGCGCCAGATCTCGAAGACGAAATGTTCACCGTCGCGGGAAACAGCCTGTACCAGGTACTGCTGGCCAGCCAGGTATTCCATCGCCAGCAGCGTGTCGTTGATGAGCCCCATTTCGTTGAGTCGGCCCAGCTCCTTGTCCACCGCGTGACGCACCTGCACCATCTCGTAGCAGAAATGAATACCGTCCGCCCCGGCGCTGTTGACCGGCTTAATGACCACCGGCCAGCCGTCAATCGTCTCGATCGCGGCCTCGACCTCACTCATCTGATGAATCAAGGCGACCCGTGCCGCCGGGATATCCATCTGATGCAGCCGCTTGGCCATGTGCCATTTATCCCGGCGGCAGGCTGACAGCGCCGTGCCGTTGCCAGGCGTGCCCATCAACTCGCTGAGCTGGTCGGCCAGCTCAACGCCGGACTCGCATCCGGGAATGATGAACGCCGGTTCGAATTCAGCCAATTTGTCCGTCAGCGCCTTGAGATCTTGCGTCGCGACAAACCGCTGCTGGAAATCCTCTGGCCTGTAGCTGTCCACGTCATATTCGAGAATTTCGGCGGATGTCTGCACATGGATGCAGGTTATTCCATACAACTTGAGTTCGTCCGCAAGGCTTGCCCCGGTCGAATAGGCATCGACGATCACCGCGTATTTCATGTTCTAACTCCTTCGACTGAAAGGCGACTAAGGTGGCAATAGCCGTTGTAGGTTGCGGCCAGGCAGATCAGGGCCACTCCCGCGAAACTGAACACTGAAAAGGCCAGTCTCGAATCAACGGTTTGAAAAATGATGGTGAACAAGGGAGCGGCCGCCAGGATGGCTTCCGTGGTGACGGGTTCGCAGCGCTTTATCCCTTCCTGCAGCAATAACAAGGGCAGGATCACGCCGACGAACGCCAGCAGGACCAAGGCGTCGAGATGATCGATGACGGCGGCGATCTCGCTCAGGTTCAAAGAGGTGTAGATGCCGGTAACCGCCAGCAAGAGATAGAACCGATGGGCATAGAGATAGTGACTCGACGCCCCGTGATCCGCGACGACCTTCGAGAGAATGCTGGTCAATGCCATCGCGACACCGCACACGAGCATCATCAGGTAGCCCAGCAGCACCTGGTTGCTGTCGAACTCATCCCTGACGGCGGTGCGTCCGTCCATCGAGACCCACCCCAGGTAGACGCTGGCCAGTGCGATGACAAGGGCGGCTATATAGTCGGCCCGGATCATGATCGCGGTCGGACGCAACAGCTTGTTCAGCACGAGCGTCGAAATTATCCCGACCCCGCCCACCAGCGCACTGACGATGGCCGGCTCCACCCATTTCAATGCCAGCAGAAAGGAGATCCAGAGTGCGGCGGAGCTGACGTTCAACATCAGCAGGCAACGTCGGATGGAGGCCTTTTTTTCCGGATTCGAAAGCAGGGCAGGCGTCGAGCGTTTCCGGGCCATGTAGCCGAGAAAGAACACAGGCCAGGCGACGGCGAATAACACGAATGTCGCGATGACACTGTCGAGGCGTTGCAGCAGGATCCCGAAATACACCTCCTTGAGCCCATCGATCACGTTGACAAGCATCAACGCCGTGATCCCCACAAACAGAGCTTGTGCAGTGCGCATGGTACGGATTCCAATCAAGAAAGCGGTCATAGGGAGGTAAGTGTGCGAATGTTCCCTTTCCTCGATTGCTTGTAGCGTTGGAGCAGCGCTTCTGCCGGCAATGTCCTGGACAACTTCGCGACTTCGTCCAGGCCGCTCTGTATATCGCCCAGGATGCGCTGGAGTGCAGACTCCGACAGCGTATCGAGCGGGTGAGCCCTGAGTCGTTCGTCCCCATGCAAACGGTCCAGCAGTGCATAGGTAATGATGTCGGCAACAGTCGGCGGGTTGATCACGAAACCGATGGAAAAGGACTCTTCGTGGGCCACCGTGGCATGCCAATAACCTCGGGGCATGAACGTCGTGGTGCCGGGCTTGACCAGCCGCTCCTCGTGGCCTTCGGGCATCGTCAGCGGCAATTTGGCGCCGGTGTAGGGATGCGTACCTTCCTGGTAGAAGCGGTTCGGGTTATTCGGGAAAAATGGATAGATGGGATCTGGTAGCGAAGTGTTTTCGGCGAACCTCCAGGTCTTCTCGCCCTTGATCTGGATCATGAAGTTGGTTTCATGATCGAAGTGCGTCGCCACTTCCACGCCATGGTTGGCCGCGAACGCCTCGCAGCTGACATAGTGCCTTGGGATGTCGAGTATCTTCGCCAGTTCATCGCAGGCCAGGGATATCGCCGGGAGCGCTTCCAGATCCTTCATATAGACCATCGCGGCGCCATCGTTGTACGGAGCGAGGGCATCGGCGGACCTGGCCACGGTAATACGCTTGCCACCTGCAAAGAGCAGGTCGACGGGCCCAGGCAGCGCATTGAACAGCTTTCGAATGTCCTGGAATTCTTCCAGGGCCGACAATTGCGTAAAGCGGCTCATTGCACCGTCGGCGACGTATGAGCGCTTGGGCCAGCACGTGTCGAGGAACACCTCGGTTTGGTCGCCAAACATCTGCTGCAGAATATTCATCACGCATTCCATCCTTGAAGCGGCGCGCATTGCGCGCCGCATTTTTTCATTACACGGCCGCGGCTACTGGCTGAGTATTCGACGTGGCGTAGGAGGCGTTTTCCCGCTTGTAGAGGTAGCCCTCGTAGACGCGGGCAAGCTCATCGCTGCGGGTTTTCAGTTGGCTGGCGGCGCTGGCGAAAAGCGCTTGCTGCTCGTCTCGCGACAGGCCCACCATTTCACCCTCGGCGCGACCCAGTGCGTTGAACAGGAGCTTGGCGAGCAGTTCGGTTTCCGATCGTTCATGGCCGATTCGCTGGCAAATGGTTTCGACGACCGCGGCATGATCGTGGAAGTGCCAACCCAGTCGGCAAAGACGGAATTTCACCGAGACAGGCGAGTCTTCCCACCAGTTCAGCGAGGCGTCGAGTTCGGCGTCGGTGATCCCGGAGAACTCCTCCACCAGCTGTTGGTGGCGTTTTTCCCAGAGGGTCAGCAACGACTGGATGCTGCCGAAGTTGTAGGGGGCCGGGCCATGTATCTTCCAGTTGAGCAACGCCGGGCTGACGTCCTGGGAGTGGCGGATGCCCGTCCGGCTGGCTTCCAGGGTAGAACGGATAGCAGGGGAGTGCGCCCAGAACTCGGCCATGACGCAGTGGACGATGTTGTTGCGAATTGTCCGCTGCTTGCCGAGGGTGTAATTCTGATGCAGGTGCTGCTGATCGTATTCGGACCCCTTGAGACCGATGAGGCTGGCTTGCAGGTCTCGGAAGGAAATCTGCCAGTCCCGGATGATCATTTGCGCACGGGTCAACCCGCGGCCTTGTGCCGCGCGCTTGTGCGCCGTTTCGGTCGCGACATCCAGCAGCATCTGGTAGATGCCCAGGCACAACTCACGCAGGCAGTCAGTGTAATGGGCCCAGCCGCCTTCGCCCTGGACGCCCGGCCAGTCGGCCATCAGTTCATGGTCCGGCACCTGGATCAGCGTATTGCAGAAGCGGCGCACTTCGCGGGCAATGGCTGTCTGCGCGATGCCATCTTCGGACAAGCTGTCTTCAGGGTATTGTCCACGGGCCTGCACGATAGGCAGCCAATACGCCGCTTCCCGCACCGCCACGCTGGCCGTACTGCTGGCGTTCAGCGCCTTTCGCAATTTCGATTCGGCGATGGAATAGTTGAAGCTGGCCATGGCCTGCTTGGCCAGGCCTACCGAGAGTTGGGAAACGGTTTCGCTGGCATCGATATCACCCTCGACGTCGTGATGCACACGGCAGTACCCCAGGTCGAGTCGGGTATGGAGCGGAGCACCGAGGAATTTATGGTAGATGTCACCGTCGCTGGAAATGAGTTGGAGAACCGGCGACATGATGAAGATGTGGCTCCCGACCAACTCGGAGATGCGTGGATCGGGTTGGGAGTTCTCTACTTCAACCCACACCGGAATCGTTGACTCATTGACCGCACCGATAAGCTGGGGGTCGTTGAAAACGCTGTCCACCAAGCGATTACAGCCATTACAGGACTGGCTATGGAAATAAATCAGTATCGGCTTGCCAGTCGATTTGGATTGCTCAATGGCGTGGACGTAGGACGTATGGTGGACCCAGTCAATCTTGTTGGTTTCGCTCATTTCTATGCTTCCATTCACGGTGGTTGAACACTTATTTGACGGATTTCAGTACATCTTCGAGCAACTGTGTCCGCGTCGCCGGATTCATCCAGAGGGCTTGGGCGTCTGCGGTCAGGGTATGGAGCGGGTCGCAGTAAAGAAAAACCTTGTCCTCCTTTACGGCCGGCGCGCGATAGGCGGCGATACCCAGGTATTGGTCGTAGTAGTCGTAGCTATGGATATCGCGCTTGCCGCCACCGCCGGGCAGATCCACGATGAAATGCGGCGTGTTATGCCCGGCAATCAGGCCACGGGTGGATTTTTCCAGGGCGATCGAATCGCAAAGGCTGGTTCTGAGTGCCTCGACACCACGAATCATGTCCCCTTGAAAACAGTAGTAGGGACGCACGTTCAGGTAGGCAAGGCATTCGTTCAAACGGTGCATGGTCTGCGGGTTGTCATTGACGCCTTTGAGGATGACGGCCTGGTTCCTGACCTCGACGCCACGCTCATAGAGCATTCCCAAGGCCTTGGCGGTGATCGCCGTTATTTCGTTCGGATGGTTGAAATGAGTGTGTATCGCAATGGACTTGTGCATCTTCCTCGCCCGGTCCGACAAGCGCGAAATGGCATCGGTCCAGTCGTGATCGCTCTGGATCTTCATCGGCAGTACCGCCAACCCCTTGGTGGCGAAACGCATGCGTCGTACATGGGGAACGTCCAGCAGTCGTTCACCGATCTCGGTGATCTGCCGGGCCTTGAGTCGATAGGCATCGCCGCCCGAGATCACTACGTCCTCGACACTGCAATTGGCTTCTATGTAGCGCAGGGCAGGCTCCCAGCGCTCGCCGGGGGCGTTGATCTTCTTCTTGGTCACCGCATCGGTGTCCAGCCCCACCGCATAGCTGCGGGTGCAATACCGGCAGTAGACCGGACAGACATTGGTCGCCAGGAACAACACGCGGTCCGGGTAGCGGTGGGTCAGCCCCGGGGCCGGTGAATCATCCTGCTCGCCCATGGGGTCGAGCTTCACCATGGGATGATCGATGGATATCTCCGAGGCCAGGGGCAGGAACTGGCGCCGCAACGGGTCCAGGTAAGGGTTGTCCCAGTCAATCAGCGAGAGGATATAGGGCGTCAGCCGGATAGACATCGGAGCCATCTGATGACCTTCTTCAAGGTCTTTCAGGAACGCGGCACTGATTCTGTTCTTGATCAATGCACCCAGTGCACCAACGCTGGTAATGGCATTTTTTTCTTGCCACAGATGATTCAGAAACAACTGGGCATCAATGTCTTTCCAATGAGCCAGGTCGCGCCAGAATTCATCACTTCGAAAGGCATATCGCAGCGACAGTAATGGTTTCAGACGTTGGCCCTGAGAAGAATGGGCAATCAATGACTTTAATGGAATGTCAGCAAAGTCATAATCCACAATGTTACTTGACATTTGGTGTCGTCCCTTTCAGATGGCTGCGTCCATAGACTGACAATACTTAATATTTATCTTAAATCAAGGTGCTGGTTTATTTATTTATTCAGTACTTTTCAAAGGCGAAAGTGTACGTACTGCAAATTTTTTAATTGCAGTTTTTTGTCCCGAGCATAACCAGGCCAAGCGCTATTGTTGAGCGCGTATTGTTCTACGCTGCTCTATCGGCGCCTGAAGCGGTTAATGAAATGTATATAGGAGCACGGTGAATTCAGTTAGGCACGCTGCCCGACTTCACTTCTTGATGAATGAGTGCTGTGGAGGACGCGACAACCCCCGGTTGAGGCTGCGCCGTGCCCGAAGACTGGACCAGATATTGCGCCACGTTGGCGATGTCCTGGTCGCTGAGGGACTTGGCCACGGTCACCATCACAGGAGATGGACGCGAGGCATCACGGAAGGCTCGCAGTTGTGTCTCCACATACTTGGCAAACTGACCTGCCAGTTTTGGGTACTCGGCGTTTTCAGAGGCGCCAGCCGTGCCGTGGCAGGAAGAGCAGGCTACGATGCCGCGGGCATGATCGCCGGCGTTGAAGAGCCGTTCCCCGGCGCCAACGTCAACGGTCGCAGCGACAGCGGGCTCGTCGAACGGGCAGGCGTCTGGCTGGGCTTTGACGACGCCGCCCATCTGCGTGCAGGTGCCTTTGGGCACAGCGACCCACTCAAGTGGATCGTTGTCGACCTTGCTCATTTCCGAGCAGTCGTGCAGGCAACTGCTGTCGGAGCAATCGTTATGACCTGCCTTGGCTACGCCGTAGCAAACCTCGGTCTCTGCTGTTTTATCAGTTGCCACATCGGCCAGCGAAGCACTGCTGATGGAGGCCAACGCGGTGGCTACCAGAATATCCTTTAGATTCATCACGCAAGTTCCCGGTCAAGGTTTTATACAGTCATTAATTTTTATGAGTCTTTCGCACACACGAACGGACCGTATTACAGTCAGTCTGTAAACATGTATCAGGCGTTCAGCGGATTATTTGATTTTTAAATGGGTTTTTAACGGTGCCCGCGACAAGCGAACTTGACCAGCAAGTCGTGCCGGAACTTCGTATGCAGGGAGTCATGAAGGTCGAGGGGCAAACAGCGATAAGAGGACGCCGTCTGCGCGGAGTTGATTCGCTAAAGTAACTGTTTGGATACATTTACCGCTCCCTTTTGGTACAGGCCGCGTCTGGCGACTTGTTCGGAATCCGTTCCTGTCAGGTTACACAGCACTCGTTGTCTATCGAAAGTGCTATGTGCCCGTCGTATCTTCACCGCGAAATCGAATCTATTGCTGGGGAGTTTGCAAGGTGCTTTCTATTTGTAGCCCACGACCAGAATATTTCTAATCGATATAAGCTTATAAAATGATTCAAGATGTAACAGGATGTCGCCGGCTGTCTACAATGGGGGTTCGGCCCCAGCAGTACGCGACCACGGAGACAGAATTGCCCGATACAGGTGTTTTGGCAGGGCTCAGGGAACGGCAGTCAGCAGGCCATCATTCAACCAGCGGGTGACCAGGGTAGCGCTATCGACCAGTTGGGGCTGCCCCAGCGCGCTGTAACGCTCCTGGGCGGCGATCAACGCTTCGCCCAGGGTCGTGCCCTGCGCCAAGCGCTCCAGCGCCGCGGCTTCCCAGGGCTCGACCTCGCGTGCTTCGACGCTCCAGCCGTTTCGATAGACGAGAGCGGTGCAGGCGTGGCGGTTCACCGACGGTAGAGGCTGGTTCTGCTGGCGATGGGCGGCCCATATCTTGACCACCGGCCATTCGCAGGGCAGCAGTCCACAGCCCGGCGACAAGGTGAATCGTTGGATATCCAGCTCGGCGCTGCTCATTGTGGCCAGTGCCCGAGGATCGAGTGCCGTGGCTTTTCGGGCATGAGAGGCAAGGTGGAGGGCCCATTCCAATGAGGCCACCGCCGCAAAATATGGGTAGGGCGCTGCGGAAGGATATTGATCGAGGAAAGTCGGCAGGCGCTCGCCGAACATGCCCAGGTCTGGATGTCGCGACGGATAGCGCCGCCCATAGTCATAGGCGAGCGAGCGAAAAAAATGATCGCCCACCAGCGCCTTGATGACGGGATAGGTCAAGGCCAACGACTGCTCCTGATGCCGCCACAGCCCGCTGCGATAGCGTGCGAAGCGTCGCCGGTCCCCAGCGCTTGCCGTCTCCAACCATCCTTGTGGCAGGACAGAGGGCGATGATGAACTATCCAGCGCCTGGGTAAAGCTGATCTGCAGCGCGGCCAACTCTTCACGTGTCATGCAACACCTCCCGGGCAATCGTCCGAGCGATCTCGACCTGATCGAGCAACTCGCCCAGCGGCGGCAGGCGTGTGTCCCATTCAACCAGTACCGGTACCGGGCCAAACCGGCGCAAGGCATTGCGATACAGTGCCCAGACCGGTTCCGCCACCGCGCTGCCATGATCGTCGATCAACAGGTCCTCTTCCTGGCTATGGCCCGCCAGATGAAATTCGCGAACAGCCGATTTATCCAGAGCCTCCAGGGCGGCGAGTGCGCATTCACCATGGTTGTACTGATTGACGTGGAGGTTATTGAGGTCGAGTAGCACTGCACTTCCGGTGCGTGCCACCACTTCGGCGAGGAACTGGGTTTCGCCCAGGGTATCGCCGTGGTAGCGCAAGCTGGTGGAGATGTTTTCGAGCAACAACTGTTGGCCCAACGTATCCTGGACCTGATCGACCCGGTCACAGACCAGGTCCAGCGAAGCTTCAACCAGGGGTAGCGGCAGCAGGTCGTTGAGGCATCGTCCTTCAATCGCCCCCCAACTCAAATGCTCGGATACCAGGAACGGATTTACGTCCGCAGCCAGGCGTCGTATGCGTTCGACATGGGCGCTGGAAAAACCATGGACCGAGCCGATGCCCAGTCCGACGCCATGTAGGCTGATGGGATATCTTTGCGCCAGGCATCGCAGAACATGCAGGTCCTTGCCGCCAGGCCCCAAGTAGTTCTCCGTATGAACCTCAAGCCAGTCGACGGCGGGATGGCCCTCCAGGAACGCTTGATAATGAGGGGCCCTGAGGCCAACACCAATCCGTGGTAATGGACGCACTTTTTCTGACTCGCTTGTCGATGGTCGCCGCTGATCATAGCGCAGTGTCGGATCGAATTGAGCAACCACTGATAACCGCTGTCTACCGCCGGCACCGTGTCTGCTGTGCGGCTATCGAACGATGGAGGAAGATTGATGTTTAAAGCGCTCACCCTGTTTCTGTTGCTGGTCTCGTCCGGGTTGCAGGCCCAACCCTCGCTGCACACGGACTTGCCGCTCAACTACCTGGCCCAAGTCGATGGGCAAGCCGGTAACCGCCCGCTGGTGATCTTCCTGCACGGCTCCGGCAGCAACGAACAGGACCTGTTCGAACTCAAGGACGAACTGCCCCGGGATTACAACTACCTCTCGGTGCGGGCGCCGAAGAGCATGGAGCAGGACCGTTACCAGTGGTTCGCCAAAAAGGGCGAGGGCGCCTATGACGGTGACGCCTCGGACCTGAAGGCCAGCGGCCAGGTGCTGCTGGATTTCATCGACAAGGCCCGGGCCAAATATTCGACCGACGCGAGCAAGGTCTACCTGGTGGGGTTCAGCCAGGGGGCGATGATGAGCTACGAGGTGGCCCTGCGACACCCCGAAGCTGTCGACGGCATTGCCGCGATGGGTGGGCGTGTCCTGTCGGTGCTGCGGGCGGAACTGACGCCCGACGAGTCGCGACGGGCACTGGCGATATTCATCGGCCACGGTACGGCAGACCCGATCATTCCCTACCACGATGGCACCGAGGCCAACACATTCCTGAAGACCCTGGCGCTGGAACCGGAATTCCATGCCTACCTGGGCCTGGGCCACAGCATCAGTGCGCAGGAGGTGCAGGACCTGCGAGCCTGGCTGGAGCGACTCAACCCCTGACCCGCTGTAAATCCCTGTGGGAGCGAGCTTGCTCGCGATTGAGGGCTATGCGGTGCCCGTCACTGACCACTGGCGATCTGTTTCACCAACGCTTCATGACCGGTCTTGTCGCTGGCCCGGGAGATGATCTGCACCACCGCCATGCGCGTGCCGGAGGCGCCTATCAACGTGGTGTCCAGGGTTGGCCCGCCGCCCTGGGTGGCGCTGGTATCGAGCTGGCGCAGACCCAGGCCGGTGCCTTTCTGGGTCAGGCTTTTTTCGCCGAGGATCTTGGCGTCCGGCAGGGCCTTGGTTTTCTGAACGGCGAAGTCGGCGAAGGTGGTATCGAGAAAGGCATTGTCGTTGTCCTTCACATTCGCGCCGTTGACGATGGTGTTTTCAGCGGTGATCACAACGGTTCTGCTGGCGGCATTGCTGTACATCGTGCCCGTTGCCCCGGCCGTGCCCTGGGTCAGTTCACCGGCGGGCAGCGGCGTCGCCGTGAAACCCTTGGGCAGGGTGAAGTTAAGCTTGCCACCCAGCATCGAAACCTTCTGTGCCGGTGCATCGCCAGCGGTTTTGGCCGGGGCGGCATGGGCAGGTACCACGACCAGGTTGGCGATGGCCGCCAGCAACAGGGCGGTGGCTTGTTTACTCAGCAATGACATTGAAACGCTCCACGGATGGTCGTGCTCGGAGGCCGATCATCCCATGGGCGCTGCACTGGATTCCAGCGCGCAGAAACGCTTGGCCAGCCCTTCGCGTTCGAAATGTTCAGTGATGAAGTCAATAAAGCCCCGGGTCTTGGCGGGCATCAATGTGCGGCTGGGGTAATACAAGGAGATTGCGCCAAGGTCCATGTACCAGTCCGGCAGTAACCGCACCAATTCGCCCCGTTCCAGCCAGGGCAGCACGTCCGGCACCGTCAACAGTGAGATACCCAGGCCCAGCAGGGTGGCTTCGCGCATGGCGACGGGGTCGTTGAGGACGATGGATTCGGGCAGCCGCAGCGCCGATTCAAGCCCGGCAGCGTTGCGCATCACGGCCTGGCGCACGCGACCGGTCAGGCTCGAGCGCAGCACGATGTTATCGAAGTGGGCCAGGTCTTCTGGATGCGCGGGCCGGGGGTGTGTAACCAGGTAGGCAGGACTTGCCACCGCGATCAGATGGGCCGGTGCCAAGGTGCGCGAGACGACGCCGGGCGTCAGTTCGAAGCCGCCGCCAATCGCCGCGTCGAAGCCTTCGGCGATCAGGTCTACCCGGCGGTTTTCGAAATGCCATTGTGGCCGGATCAGCGGATAGCGAGCCAGGAATTGCGGCATCAGCGGCAACACATGCCCGATGCCGAAACTCGGTGACAGGCTCACTCGCAATACCCCGGCCGGTTCACCCCGTTCCGTGGTCACGGCGCCGATGGCCGTCTGCAAGGCTTCGAGGTGAGCGCCGATACTGGCCAGGAAGTGTTCGCCGTTTTCGGTCAGGGACAATTTTCGGGTCGAGCGCTGGAACAGGCGCACGCCCAGGTTGCGCTCGAGCATCGCTACGTTGCGGCTGACGGCGGCAGGCGTCAGGCCCAGCAATCTGGCGGCAGCGGAAAAACTCCCCGTCTCGGCACTGCGGGCGAAGCATTCAAGGTTGGCGAGGGTTTCCATGGCGTTCTGCCTGATAGCAATGCTTGAAAATTATTCAAGCTATTACCGGCTAATCAGGCGGGAATGACAAGAGCAATATGCACCCCAACGGCGGACATCACCGCCAGGCTTATCCCAACCTTTGAGGACAGACGACATGAGTATCGAAACCATTGGCATCATCGGCGCCGGCGCCATTGGCAGTGCTTTCGCCCGCGCCCTGGCCCGCCAGAACATCAACGTGGTGATTGCCAACAGCCGTGGCCCGGACAGCCTGGCCGGGCTGGTCGCCGATCTGGGGCCCACCGTGCGTGCCGGCACCGTGCAGCAAGCCGCGGCCCAGCCGATGGTGTTGGTGGCCGTTAATTGGTCGAGGCTGCCGGAGGCGTTGAGTGGTTTGCCGGACTTTGCCGGGCGCATCGTGATCGATGCCAACAATGCAATCAAAGTCCCGGAGTTCGAGGCGGTTGATCTGCAGGGCCGGGCTTCCACCGAGGTGTTCAGTGAGTGGGTGCCGGGCGCACGGGTGGTCAAGGCCTTCAATCACTTGCTGGCGCGCCTGCTGGAGGCAGATCCGACGTCCGAAGGCGGCAAGCGGGTGCTGTTCCTGAGCGGTGACGACGTGCAGGCACGCGATGAGGTCGCGCAGTTGATCGAGCGCTTGGGATTCTTCGCCGTGGACCTGGGGCCCCTGAGTGTAGGCGCACGCTTGACCCAGTTCCCGGGCGGCCCTCTGCCGGTGCTGAACCTGGTCAAGTTCGACTGAGCCTAACAGTGCGCTCAGCGATCCCAATAGGGCACTTCGCCAAAACACTCCAGGAAAAAATCGATGACCGTGCGCACCTTCACCGACAGGCGTCGGCTGCCCGGCCAGAGAATGGCGATCTGCTGGGGTTCGAGGCTGTTGGAGGCCTGGTAATCCTCCAGTACCGGGACCAGCCTGCCATTGCGCAACGCTTCGCCGATCAGCCAGGATGGAAACATCACCAACCCCAGGCCTTGTTCGGCGGCCTGGGTCAAGGTGTCGGCATGGTTGCTGGTGATCGGGCCCTTGACGCTGTAGGGCGTCCAGGCCTGGCCCGGGCGGCGGAAGAACCAGCGCTGCTGGCCGGTCACGCCTTTGTAGGCCAGGCATTGATGGGCCGCCAGATCCTGGGGTTTGAGCGGCACGCCGTGGCGAGCCAGGTAGGCGGGGCTGGCCGCGATCTGAAAACGATGGGGGGCGACGACCCGCGCCTGCATGCCTGAGTCATGCAGCGGGCCGATCCGAAACAGCAGGTCGGCGCCTTCCTGCAGTGGGTCGACGTAACTGTCGGTCTGCTGGATCTCCAATTGCAGCTTTGGGTAGCGTTCGCACAACTGGCCCAGCCACGGGGTCAGGTGGCGCTGGCCGAATACCACCGGGGCGTTGATCCGCACCAGTCCGGAGGGCTCGCTGTGCTGTTCCTGCAAGGCTTGTTCGGCTTCCTCCAATTGCACCAGTAGCAGCCGGGCATGATGCCCCAGTAGGCGGCCGGCTTCGGTGGGGGACACGGCGCGGGTGTGCCTGTAAAGCAATTGCTGGTTCAGGGCCTGCTCCATCAGTTGGATCTGCCGGGAAATCGATGACGGAGCCAAGCCTTCGCGCCGGGCCACCTCCGAGAAACTGCCGTGATCGAGCACCGCGACAAACAAGCGAAGCGCCTTGAAGCCGAGTTCATTGAGGCCGTGCATGGGGTGGCGGTCCTGTGCGTATTACGCAAAAGTGTTGTCGGGATACTCCCATTTATCGCACAGGGACACCAGCCGATAATGCCGGCCTTCCTTTTCCAAACAGGTTCTGAGCATGCAGGTTTCCTCATTGAACGAAGCCGGTCCGGTGACGGCTGCCCAACCACGGTCGTTCTTGCGCTGGCTATTGTTGCCCGTGGTGATCCTGGCCGGTATGGGCTTGTCGGTAGAGGCCGGCCTGCTGGGGCCGCTTGGGAGCCAGGTCGGGCATTTGTGGGCCACCCTGAGCATCTTTGGCGTCGGCTCGGCGATTCTCTTCCTGCTATTACTGCTCAGCGGTCGGCAACAAGGCCCGGCCCTGAATGAACTGCCACGCTGGCAACTGATCGGCGGTTTCCTGGGGCCCATCTACGTGGTGGTGCTGACGCTCGCCACGCCCCACATCGGTATCGCCATGACCATGGTCGCGATCCTTTCCGGCCAGGTGGGAAAAAGTGTCTTGATCGACCATTTCGGCTGGTTCGGTGCGAGCCGCAAACGGGTCAACGGCGAACGTTGGCTGGCGTTGGCACTGATAGTCGTAGCCCTTATCCTGATTGCCCGAGGTTGAATATGAGTCTGTTCATTTTATTGCTGGTGGTGGTCGCTGCGGGTGCGGTGCTGAGTGTCCAGGCGGCTATCAACGGCCGCCTGGGCCAGACGGTCGGTGTGCTGCGCAGCAGCCTGCTGACCTTTGCTGTGGGCGCTGTGGTCACCGGGTTGCTGATCGTATTTTTCGAACCGGCCCACGCGGTCACCTTGCTGGATGTGCCGAAATGGCAGCTCAGCGGTGCGTTGTTCGGCGTCGTCTACATGATGGTGATGGTCGGTGCGGTGCCGCGGGTCGGGACGGGCGTGGCGACGGTGGCGGTGATCGTCGGGCAATTGGGCATGGGTATGTTGATCGACAATTTTGGCTGGCTGGGCAACCCGGCCATCGGGTTGTCCGGTAGCCGGGTCCTGGCCATGGCCTGCCTGGCCTTGGCGCTGGTGTTCATGTATCGCAGCAGTGTGCAGCAGGCCTGAAGGCCTCAGCTGCTTTCGACGTTCAGTCGCAGGCTGCCATCGTCCAGGCGCTCGGTGCTTCGGACGATGCCACTGGTTTGCCGGCCTTCGGCGCTGAATACTACGATCTGGGCTTTATCCAGGTCGTCCGGCATTGGTGGGCGTACGTGCAGTACGAACCATGGCGGTTCGGCGTCGTCGAAGCGTTTGACGTCGAACTGGCAAGTGGCATTTTGGGTCTGGTGCCCAAGTAGCGCGTCCAGGCCGTAATAGAAGTGAGTGCTGTCGGCAGCAAGGGGCATGTGCATCGGCGGTCTCCTGGGGACGCTCGGTGGATGTTCAAGTGATCCTGCCTGGAATGGAAAATTCCATCGGGTGAGCTATGGAAACTAGCTCACCACCCCTGCACATTTCCTGTGGTGTGAGCTTCGACAGATCACAAAGCAGGCACACCGTTTTCCCACGCCGACCAGTTTTTCACGATGTCCTGCACCACCGGGTTGCCGGTGCGGAAGAGGTTTTCCAGTGCAGGAACGAACGCGCCCTGATCAGCGTATTTGAGCAGGTTGTCCACTTCGTTGCCGCCGGGTTCGGGACGATCGAAGTCGGACCCGGCCCGCAGTACGGCCAGCCGGTTGATATCGACCCGACCTTCTCGGCTGGCTCGCAGCAAGGCCTCGTAGGTGGAGTTGTCCTCCTGTTGGGTGGTGCAGTAGACGCCTTTGTTATCCGTGAGCAGGCGGGTCCAGACCTCGGCGCGTTCGCTCAGGCGCGTACCGGAGAACCAGGTGTTGCCGGCCAGGGTGTCGCAGCGGGTCACCACCGGTGGCTGGTTGGCCGGTGCATACGGATATTTCAAACGCCAGGCGGCTGACTCCTTGCTTTCAGTCAGGGCCACTTTCTGGCTGAGGGCAAATGCCTTGGCTTGCAGGGCCGGGTTGAGTTCGAAGACTTCGGTCTTGTAGTCCAGCGGCGGCTTTTCATTCGGCCCCTTGGTGTTGATGCCCAGGTAGCCGGTGGGCCAATCCTTGGGTACATCGCGCGAATCAAGCTCCCATTGGGTGCCGAACTCCACCAGGTAATGGGCCCAGGCAGTCGTCCCGAGGGTGCCGTGGTGCGGGTTGATCCCGGCGATCCCGGCCACCAGGAAATAGCTTTTGCGCAGGTCGACGGCTGGCGAGAGCGCCAGGGCCAGTGTCGAGGCTGCGGCGTTGGTCTGGCCCATGCCGGTGATCAGCAGGCAAACCCGCTCGGCATTGCAGCGGATCGTTGGATACTCGGCGGACAGCCCTGGTACGCGGATCTCATTCTTGAGTTGCAGGCGTTCGATCCAGTTCTGCGCCTCGGGAGCGAACATCGTGATCAGCATGACTTTGGGTTGAAGCGGCGGTGTGGCCCCGGCGGCCGAGCAGAACAGGGCCAAACCGATTGAAGCAAGCAGGCGATTGGTCATGAATCGTTACCTCCATGGATTAGAAAAGGGCGAGCAGGGGCTCAGAATTGATAGCCGACACCCGCGTAGTATCCCCACCCATCGGAGCGGGCGCGGAAGTTACCGTCGCCAAAGTTAAGCTCACTGCCGTCCTGCCAGTTGCCGCCGTTGTGAAAGTAACGGCCCACCAGGGTGAAGCGCAGGTGCGTGAACGAATACAGCAAGACGTTAGTGGCGACTGTGGCGTTGGCGGTGCGGGCCGGGTTGTCCTTGTGCAGGTCTGAACCGAAATCGAAGTTGGTAAAACCGATGTACGTCAGCGAGGCGCCGTTGCTGAACTGGCTGATCGGCACGATATATTTGAGTTGGGCGCGATAGCCATCCCAGGAATATTCATTGCTGGCGCCGTAGTTTTCCCATTGATAACGCCCGTAGAAGTTGGCCGACAGGTTGACCCGCGAATGGGTATCGATGTCGGTGCCCAGGCCGCTGTACAAGGTGTTCGCGCGATTGGCGCTATTGCTGCCGTGATCGTAGATCCAGTCGAACGCCACATACCACTCCTTGAATGGCCCGATGGCCAGGCTGCGGCCAGTCATGTAGTCGATGGAAATACGCGGTTCATGCTCCATGAACACCGGCGAGCCGTGATCCCACACACCTTTGTCGTGGCTGTTGCCGATATCGAAGATCTTTGGGATGTCGATATAGCCATACAGCTCGAACGGCCCCTTGCGTCCGAAATATTCGTATTCCAGATAGACGTCGTCGACGGGTTGCGGGCCGAAGCTGATGTCCTTGCTGCCGATGATCGTCAGGTCCTGGTTGTACCAGTCGGACAGGTAGACACCTTTTTTCGAGGAAGTGGCTTCAGGGCTGAGCGCCTCACCTTGGGCGGATGCTTCGCTCGTCTGGGCCTGGCTGGTGGTGCTGAGTAATCCGGTAACGGCGGTCAGTAGCACAGCGGCTGCGAATACGCCGGGCGCGGCGTGACACCGAGGATTGAAGTCCATGGAAAGTCCTTGTTCGTGCGGGTCGAAACCCGGGTTCCGTGATTGAAAAAACGCGACTCGCTTCGGCGTTGCGAGTGATTTCGCAAACGTTTGCACATCCTGTACCAGTTTTTCGTACTGGCTTGAAAAACATGTATTTAGGACATTTTTCCTGTCCTTATGGTCAGGCGTCGTGCACGACCTGTTACCCGGTTCCTTGAAGGGGCACCAAAAGGTGGCAGGGCGTAAGGGGGCACTGTCGTGCAGCGACACAGGACCGTCGGCGTTGCTGGTAGACTCGTTCCAATTGACTGACACGAGGTATGCCCATGAGCGAGCCGATTCGCCTGACCCAGTACAGCCACGGCGCCGGTTGCGGCTGCAAGATTTCGCCCCAGGTGCTGGAAGTGATCCTGGCCGGCAGCGGTGCGCAGAACCTTGATCCCAAGCTGTGGGTCGGCAACGCCTCCCGGGACGATGCTGCGGTATACGCCATCGACGAGGAACGCGGCGTGGTCTCGACCACCGATTTCTTCATGCCGATTGTCGATGACCCGTTCGATTTCGGTCGCATCGCCGCCACCAATGCCATCAGCGACATCTACGCCATGGGCGGTGACCCGCTGATGGCTATCGCGATCCTCGGTTGGCCAGTCAATGTATTGGCCCCGGAAATTGCCCGGGAAGTGATTCGCGGTGGTCGTTCAGTGTGCGACGAGGCGGGTATCCCCCTGGCTGGCGGACATTCGATCGACGCGCCTGAGCCGATTTTCGGCCTGGCGGTCACAGGGCTGGTGCAAAAGCGCCACATGAAACGCAACGACACGGCTATCGCCGGTTGCCGCCTGTACCTGACCAAGCCCCTGGGCATCGGCATCCTGACCACGGCGGAAAAGAAGGGCAAGCTGCGCGCCGCCGATGTTGGCCTGGCCCGTGACTGGATGTGCACCCTCAACAAACCCGGCAGCCGCTTCGGCAAGCTCGACGGTGTGACGGCGATGACCGACGTCACCGGTTTCGGCCTGCTTGGGCACTTGGTGGAAATGGCTGACGGCAGCCAACTGACCGCGCGCATCCGCTATGACGCAGTGCCGCGTCTGCCGGGTGTCGAGTACTACCTCGACCTGGGGTGTGTGCCGGGCGGTACGTTGCGCAACTACGACAGCTATGCCAGCAAGGTCGGTCGGGTCCAGGAACTGCACAAGCGCGTGCTGTGCGATCCGCAGACCAGCGGCGGCCTGCTGATCGCTGTCACGGCGCAAGGCGAGGCGGAGTTTCTTGCGGTTGCCGCTGAGCTCGGCCTGGCCCTGGAGCCCATCGGCGAACTGGTCGAGCGACAGACCTACGCGGTCGAGGTGTCTTGATGGGCCATGACATCACCGATTACCGCGACATCTTCCTCAATGACCGACCGATGATGGACACCCGTGCCCCGGTCGAATTCATCAAGGGCGCCTTCCCCGGTGTGGTCAATTTGCCGTTGATGACCGACAGCGAACGGCAACGCGTCGGTACCTGCTACAAACAACAGGGACAGCAGGCCGCCATTGTCCTGGGGCACCAACTGGTATCCGGTGAAACCAAGGCCCAGCGCATCCAGGCCTGGGCCGAGTTCGCCAAGGCCCATCCCGACGGTGTGCTGTATTGCTTTCGCGGAGGCTTGCGTTCGCAGATCGTCCAGCAGTGGCTCAAGGACGAAGCGGGCATTGACTACCCCAGGGTCGGTGGTGGCTACAAGGCCATGCGTACGTTCCTGCTGGAGACTGTCGAGCAGGTGGTGAGCCAGTGCGACCTGGTGCTACTGGGCGGCATGACCGGCACCGGCAAGACTGAAGTGCTGGGTCAGTTGGGCAACAGCCTGGATCTGGAAGGGCATGCCAACCACCGTGGTTCGAGCTTCGGCAAACGCGCCACCGGCCAGCCTTCCAACATCGATTTTGAAAACCGCCTGGCGGTGGATGTGCTGAAAAAGCGCGCCGCCGGCATCGAACAATTTATCCTTGAAGATGAGAGCCGTGCAGTCGGCAGTTGCGCCTTGCCGCTGTCCTTGTACCAGCGTATGCAGCAGGTTCCGATGGTCTGGCTGG
The DNA here is from genome assembly GCF_018325805.1 of Pseudomonas sp. St290. Lineage (NCBI taxonomy): Bacteria > Pseudomonadati > Pseudomonadota > Gammaproteobacteria > Pseudomonadales > Pseudomonadaceae > Pseudomonas > Pseudomonas sp. St290. The sequence continues at coordinate 2,320,853 of NZ_AP014703.1, forward strand.
AAGACAGCCTCGAGCACCGGGTGGAGCGGATCCTGCGCGATTACGTGGTCGATCTGTGTGCGGAGTTTGTCGCCGTGCATGGCGACGAAGGTTTTTCGCTGTTTTCCGAGCGGTTGCTGGCAAGTCTGGACAATATCCACAAACGCCTGGGCGGCGACCGTCACCGGCGCTTGATGAACATCCTGGAAACCGCCCTGGCCGAGCAGGCCAGCAGCGGCGCCGTCGACTTGCATCGCGGTTGGATCGAAGGCTTGTTGCGTGAGTATTACGACCCGATGTACGCGTTCCAGCGGGAAAAGAAGGGGCGGCGGATCGAGTTCTCGGGGGAGCAGGCGGCGGTGTTGGAGTATCTGCGTGAGCGGGCGGTTCGGGGAGGGTGAACTCGCAAGTTCGGGCTCATGATTGGAAAATACTAACCCGGTGGGAGCGAGCCTGCTCGCGATAGCGGTGCATCAGTCACATCAATGCCAATGGGGCCAACGCTATCGCGAGCAGGCTCGCTCCCACAGGGGGGCTTTTTGGTCAAGTCGGGCAGGCTTCCTGGCCGTTGTCCAAGCCTTGCTTGTAGCTCTGGCTGGTGAGGCTGGCCTTGCCGTTGTGCCAGGTCAGGGTCAGCACATACAGCGAATCATAATCGCCGGATGCCCAGTCATCGGTAATGGTCTGCTTCTTGCCCACGGCCTCGCCGGCAACCTTGTTGATCAGCTCCGGCAAGTAGCCATGGGACCATGCGGTATAGATGGTCGAGTTGTGGTACTTGTCATGCAGCAATTCGTCCGCCAGGTCGCCGGTATCGTTGGCCGAAAAATTGATGTTCACCGGCAACCCGAGCTTGATGGCACTGGGGCTGATGGTCATCAGCGGGCGAATATAGCTATAGGAATTGTCCAGCTCACCCTCTTCGACATTGCGGGTAGGGTTGGCTGCGAACACGTAGTCGGCCTTGCCGAATTTTTCTGGCAGCAGGGTCGCCAGGTCGATGGCGCGGTTAAGGCCCTGGCAGTTGAGCTGGCCCAGGCCTCCGGCGGGTTTCTCGGCGTGGCGCAGGAACACCAGGGTCTGGATGCCATCGACTGGCTGGGCGCGACTGACGCTCGATTCCAGCGACAGCACCAGGCCACAGGTCACAAGCAGCGTCGGCAGCAACAGCCACGAACGGCGTTTGAAGCGTCTGGCGAAATTCAGTGGGTTCATCATCGAATAAATGTTCTTTTGAACTCTCTAGTCAGGCTGACAAACCTGGGGCACCGGGAAGCGTTGGCCTCGGGTGTTTTTCCGTGTCGTTACTCCGCTTCGGTTCCAAAGGGGCACTGCTCAGAGTCTCTTCGTGCCCTTTGGTTCGATCTCGGTTGATCCCGTGCACTGTAAGGCCTCCTGTTTGGAGGTCAGTCGAATCTTAGCGACAGGATGTTGCGGAATTAAGAACGGTCGGTGTGAAACCCGTGATGCGCTGGTGCTGTCTGGCACATCTTGGATTATTCTCAGGCCTTTCCTTAATTGCCGAGCCTGTCCCATGCCCGACTTGACCTCATTCCCCATCAGCCAGAAATGGCCCGCCCAATACCCGGAGTGGCTCCAGCTCTACTCCCTGCCAACCCCCAACGGCGTGAAGGTCTCGATCATGCTGGAAGAGATCGGCCTGCCATACGAGCCCCACAAAGTGGACTTCGCCAGCAACGATCAGCTGTCGCCCGAGTTCCTTTCCCTGAACCCGAACAACAAGATCCCGGCGATTCTCGACCCTCATGGGCCGGGGGACCAACCGTTGGCGTTGTTCGAGTCGGGGGCGATCCTGATTTATCTGGCGGACAAGAGCGGACAGCTGCTGGCCCAGGAATCGGCGGCGCGCTACGAGACGATCCAGTGGTTGATGTTCCAGATGGGCGGGATCGGGCCGATGTTCGGGCAGCTGGGGTTCTTCAACAAGTTCGCCGGCAAGGACTACGAAGACAAGCGGCCGCGCGATCGCTACGTCGAGGAAAGCAAGCGCCTGCTCAAGGTGCTCGATGGCCGTCTGCAAGGGCGGGACTGGATCATGGGCGAGCGTTACACCATTGCCGATATCGCCACCTTTCCCTGGGTACGCAACTTGATCGGTTTTTATGAGGCCGGTGATCTGGTCGGTATCCAGAACTTCCCCAATGTGACGCGGGTGCTGGAGCGTTTCCTGGCCCGACCGGCTGTGGCACGTGGATTGAAGATCCCGGAATGAGTAACCCGCCGCCCCGCCGATTCGATTTCAAGCAACTGGATGTGTTCAGCGACGTACCCCTCAAGGGCAATCCGTTGGCGGTGGTGCTGGGGGCCGATGGGATCAGTGATTCGCGCATGGCGGCTTTTGCCAACTGGACCAACCTCAGCGAAACCACGTTCCTGTTGGCGCCGCAGCACCCGCAGGCCGATTACCGGGTGCGTATTTTCACCACCTCGACCGAATTGCCGTTTGCCGGGCATCCGACCCTGGGCAGTTGCCACGCCTGGCTGGAAGCCGGAGGCGTGCCGAAAGGGCAGGAGATCGTGCAGGAATGTGGCGTTGGCCTGGTCAGGATTCGCCGCAACGATCGTGGGTTGGCATTCCTCGCACCGCCCTTGCTCAAGTCCGGTCCGCTGGAGGCCGACCTGCTGGAGCGGGTGCGCAAGGCGCTGGGGCTCGCCGCCGAGGCGATTGTCGAGGCGCAATGGGTCGATAATGGTGCTGGCTGGCTGGCCTTGATGCTCAAGGATCGCCAGCAGGTCCTGACGCTCAAGCCTGATTATCATCAATTGCTCGATCTGGCCGTGGGCGTGATCGCACCTTGGGATCGGGCCGTGGATGGCGATGAGGCACACTTTGAAGTGCGCGGCTTCATCGCTGGTGACGGCATGCCGGAGGACCCTGCTACCGGCAGCCTGAACGCCGGGCTCGCGCAATGGATGCTGGACAAGGGCCTGGCGCCTTCGTCCTATGTGGTCAGCCAGGGCTTGACCATGGGCCGGGCCGGGCGGATTCATGTCGAGCAAATAGGGGAGGAGATCTGGATTGGCGGCGCGGTGGTGACTTGCATCAATGGCTCGCTGACCTTGTGAGGCGATTATTGCCGCGCCGGTAACACTCTGTTTTCCTGCCGGCGTTTGTGCCCTGGTCGACCAGGGCATAAGCTTTGCCCCCTTGTGATCGAGCATCCATTTGCCAGGAGTCCCATGACCAGTCAGTTCCCCGAAGCCCGTCCACGCCGCCTGCGTCGCAATGCGAGTCTGCGCAGCCTGTTCCAGGAATCCGAGTTCACGTTGAACGACCTGGTGCTGCCGATTTTCGTCGAAGAAGAAATCGATGACTTCGTGCCGATCAAGAGCATGCCGGGGGTGGTACGCATTCCTGAATCGAAGCTGGCCGGCGAGATCGAGCGCTATGCCCGTGCCGGCATCAAGGCGGTGATGACCTTTGGTGTGTCCCATCACCTGGACAACGACGGCAGCGACACCTGGAGCGAGCGCGGTCTGGTGTCGCGCATGGCCGGGATCTGCAAGGACGCGGTGCCGGAAATGATCGTGATGTCCGACACTTGCTTTTGCGAATACACCGATCATGGTCATTGCGGCGTCCTCCACGGGCACGAAGTGGACAACGACCGGACCCTGGTCAACCTGGGCAAGCAAGCCGTGGCGGCGGCCCGCGCCGGTGCCGATGTGATCGCGCCATCGGCGGCCATGGACGGGCAGGTCCAGGCCATTCGCAAGGCCTTGGACGAAGCCGGTTTCAGCCAGACGGCGATCATGGCCTATTCCACCAAGTTCGCCTCGGCGCTCTATGGTCCGTTCCGCGAGGCCGGCGGCAGCGCGCTGAAAGGCGATCGCAAGAGTTACCAGATGAACCCGATGAATCGCCGCGAAGCCCTGCGCGAATCCTTGCTCGATGAACAGGAAGGTGCCGATGCGCTGATGGTCAAGCCGGCCGGTGCCTACCTCGATATCATCCGTGACATTCGCCAGGCTTCGAACCTGCCGCTGTCGGCTTACCAGGTCAGTGGTGAATACGCGATGATCAAGTTCGCCGCCCAGGCCGGCGCCATCGACGAAGCCCGCGTGGTGCGCGAAAGCCTCGGCGCGATCAAGCGCGCGGGGGCAGACCTGATCTTCACTTATTTCGCGATGGATCTGGCGCTGAGCGGGATCTGATCAGCGCTGGATTTTCGCTGGGAGCGGGTGTTCACACATCCGGCGTTCACCCCAATCCCTGTGGGGGCTGAGCTTGCTCGCGATAGCGGTGGGTCAGCTTCGGTGATGTTGGATGTGCCGCCGTCATCGCGAGCAAGCTCGGCTCCCACACTGATTTTGATTGGACGCAAGTTTTATATTCACCGCCATTCCCCTGTGGGAGCGAGCCTGCTCGCGATAGCGGTGGGTCAGTTGGCGGTGATGTTGGATGTGCCGCCGTCATCGCGAGCAAGCTCGGCTCCCACACTGATTTTGGTTGGACGCGAGTTTTATATTCACCGCCATTCCCCTGTGGGAGCGAGCCTGCTCGCGATAGCGGTGGGTCAGTTGGTGGTGATGTTGGATGTGCCGCCGTCATCGCGAGCAAGCTCGGCTCCCACACTGATTTGATTGGACGCAAGTTTTATATTCACCGCCATTCCCCTGTGGGAGCGAGCCTGCTCGCGATAGAGGTGGGTCAGTTGGCGGCGATGGTGAATGTGCCGTCGGCATCGCGAGCAGGCTCGCTCCCACATTGGGTTTCTGGGGCTATCGAGCCGGTTTCCTTCCAGGACCATTTCGGTGCTCTGCGCGATAGAACATAGCCCGTACCCGCTTTTGATCGTATGGTTGCTCCGGAATAACAGACCTGATGGAGCACCATGCAACTCAATCGATTGATGATCAGCGTCGCCGCGTTGCTGGCCCTTGCCGGTTGCGGCAGCCGCCAGGTCCAGGAGCCTGAGCGCCAGCCCGCCGAGGTCAAGGCGCAGATTGTGCGATTGCTGCCGGCCAAGACTGTGGATCGCGAGGGCTGGGCGACTGATATCTATGTCGCTTTCGCGGCTCAGCAGATCCCGACCACCACGCAGAACATCTGTGCTGTCCTGGCGGTGACCGAACAGGAGTCGACGTTCCAGGCCGACCCGCCGGTGCCGGGGCTGGGCAGGATCGCGCGTCAGGAGATCAACCGCCGTGCGGCGAAGGTGCACGTTCCGGAGCTGTTGGTCAGTGGTGCACTCCAGGTACGTTCGCCCAACGGCAAAAGCTACAGCGATCGGCTCAACGCGGCGCGTAGCGAGAAAGAACTGAGCGAGATTTTCGACGACTTCATTGGCATGGTGCCGTTGGGCAAGACACTGTTCGACGGTTTCAATCCGGTGCACACGGGTGGGCCAATGCAGGTCAGCATCGCCTTTGCCCAGGCCAATGCGCGAAATTATCCCTATACGGTAGATGGCTCGATTCGTCGCGAAGTGTTCAGTCGTCGTGGCGGGATGTACTTCGGTATCGCGCATTTGCTGGGCTATCCGGTGAGCTACACCGAGCCGTTGTATCGTTTTGCCGATTTCAATGCCGGGTGGTACGCCAGTCGTAACGCGGCTTTCCAGCATGCGGTAAGTGTAGCGTCGGGCATTTCCCTGGCGCTGGATGGCGATCTGGTTGCCCATGATTCAATCATGCCAGGCAGCACGGAATTGGCGGTACGTACGTTGGGCAAGTCGCTAGGGATGCGCAACCCGACCATTCGCGATCAATTGGAGCAGGGTGACAGCCTGGCATTCGAGGACAGCAAGCTCTACAAGCGTGTGTTCGAGCTGGCTGAGCGGGCCGAGGGCAAGGCGTTGCCGCGGGCGGTACTGCCGGGGATCGTGCTCAAGAGCCCGAAGATTACGCGCAAGCTGACCACCGCGTGGTTCGCCAAGCGGGTGGATGAGCGTTATCAGCGGTGCATGGCGCGGACGTCGGGGCGTTAGCCAAACGCAGGCCAAGTAAAAGCCCGGCGGATAAGGCCGGGCTTTACTGGGATGGTGTGGGGGCGGGCGCTATCTGGAACGTTGTGACGACGGAACAACTCATACGCGGTTTTCGATCAAGCGATCAGAACCACCCTCGGCGACGCGACGTTCCAGCAGACGATCTGCACCGCCTTCGGCGACGCGGTTTTCGATCAGGCGATCAGAGCCACCTTCGGCGACGCGACGTTCCAGCAGACGATCGGCACCGCCTTCGGCAACGCGGTTTTCAATCAGGCGATCAGAGCCACCTTCGGCGACGCGACGTTCCAGCAGACGATCGGCACCGCCTTCAGCGACGCGGTTTTCGATCAGGCGATCGGAGCCACCTTCAGCAACGCGACGTTCCAGCAGACGATCGGCACCGCCTTCAGCGACGCGGTTTTCGATCAGGCGATCAGAACCGCCTTCGGCGACGCGACGTTCCAGCAGGCGATCGGCACCGCCTTCAGCGACGCGGTTTTCGATCAGGCGATCAGAACCGCCTTCAGCGACGACGGGTTGCGAGGAGGCGGCAAATACGTTGGCGGCCAGTACAGAGAAAGCGAGGCTGAGGATGACTTGGCGTTTCATGATGGTGTGCTCCGGGGTGCAGTAGGTTTGTGTGGGGCCATTGTTGTCCCGGGCGATCATCAAGAGAACTTCATTGACATGATGGTGAACATCGACGGCAGTGATAGCTCGTTGGGCCACTGCCGGTCAGCTCGATGGAACACTGATAGGCTCCCAGGCTCTACCGGCTAACCCTTATGCAGGAGGTGCGTCCATGTATCAGTTATTCGGTTACAGGCAATCCGGTTCCTCGGCGGTGGAGGTTGCCCTGTGTCTTTGTAAGGTGGCTTATCGGCGGGTCGATGCCTATTCGACCGAGGACAGCGATGCAGCGAAAGAGCTTGAGAAACTCAACCCGCAGAAGCAGGTGCCGACCCTGCTGTTGCCGGATGGCTCGGTGCTGACTGAGGCGGCGGCGATCCTGATCCACCTCGGGTTGACCTTCCCCGCATCGAAGCTGCTTCCGCAAGATCCGGCCCAGCGTGCGCAAGCCATACGGGGCCTGGTTTACATCGCGGCCAATTGCTACACGCCCATCGGCATTATCGATTTTCCGCAACGCTGGCTGGAGGATGCGGACGAAGCGACTCGGCAGCGTTTGATATCCGGCACGCAGCAACGGCTGTATCACAACTGGGCGCTGTTTGCCGACCAGTTCCCGGCCCGACCTTTTCTCAGCGGTGCCGAACCGGGGGCGCTGGATATCCTGGCGGCCGTGATCACGAAGTGGAGAGATACGCGGGCGGCGATGCTAAACGCACGTCCAGCGTTCTACGAGTTGTTGGAGCGCATCGATCACCATCCGCGTGTTGCGCCCGTGCTGTCGCTGCATTGGCCTGAGTGAATCAAGGGCACATCTTGCGTGCGGCCGCCTGCTCGACGAGGCCGACAAATTGCCGGACATTCTCCTGATGCGCCGTCACCAGCTCGTCGATACTGGCGCCCGTCGGCGTCTGCAGGCTGCTGCGGCAGGTGAGGGGGCGGGCGTCGTTGCCCGGGTTGCGCAGTCGCCATTGCACATCCATGCGGGCATAGCGGCCAGGGATCGAATCAAAGCGTTGCACGTCCACCCGCAGCAATGCTTTCGGCGCGCCGGGGTTGCCCAGTTGTTCGTCCAGGCTGCTGCGCAGTTCATCGGCCAGGCTGGCGCCCCACCATTGCGTTTCCAGGATCGCCAGCCCGCTGTTGCCCTGGCGTATGACGATCTGGGTGCGGTCCACCTGGGGCGGCACGCTGACCTGTTCGATCTGGATGTCCACGCCGGAGCGCGACTGGCCGGCCGGTTGGGCCGGGCTCAGGGTGTGGTAGTGGATCGGATCGCTGCGGCAGGCGCCCAGTAGCAACGCCACGGCAACCAGGGTGAGTTTCAGCGTCATCGGCATGGGGCGGGCTCCTGTGATCATTCTTTCACCGGCAATGTGAGGTTCTGTGCCGGTGCGTCCTTGGGACGACCGCGAAGCAGCGATTCGGGGTGGCGGCTCAGGTAGTCCGACAGTTCGCGCAGCGAGCGCGACATGCGCCCCAGGTCGTCCAGGGTCTGGGTCAGTTGTTCGCGCTGGGGCGAATCTTCGGCGAGGGTCGAATTGGCCGATTGCAGGGTCTTGCTCACGTCCTGCAAGGTGCTTTGTACGCCCGGCAGGGTCTTGCTGTTGAACTGGGCCAGGCCTTTGCGCAGCTCTACCAGGTTGCCATCCAGGTTGCCGGCGATGCTCTCCAGTGGCAGTTTGTTGATCCGCTCGATCATCGCCTGCAGTTGTTCCTGCAGTTGTTGGAGGCTGCCCGGGATGGTCGGGATGCGCACGGGGCGGGCGCTTGGGTCGAAGGTGACTTTTTCCGCCTTGGGGTAGAAATCCAGCGAGATGTACAACTGCCCGGTCAACAGGTTGCCGCTGCGGGCCTGGGCGCGCAGGCCGCGTTCGACGAAGCTGCCGATCAGGCGGGCGCCGGCGGCTTCGTCGTCCGGGTTGTGATTGAGGCTCTTGAGCAGCTTCTCATGAGCCTTGCCCAGGCGCTGCGGGTAGATCACCACGCCGACGTTGACCGGAAAGCTGCGCTGTTTCTCATCGAAATCCAGATTGATTGCCACCACCCTGCCGACTTCCACGCCGAGGAACTCCACCGGCGCCCCGACTCGCAAGCCGCGCAGTGCCTGATCGAACCGCAGGGCCAGGTACTGCGCCTTGCCATCGGGCGGGGCGAGGGCGCTCTGCTGGTCGGCGAACAGCTCGAATGTCTTGTCTTCGCTGGCAGGGGTGTCGTTGGGGCTGTATTCCGGCGCCCGGAACGCGATGCCGCCCAGCAGCAGCGCCGAGAGCGATTCGGTCTTGACCGCGAAGCCGTTGGCTCCGACGTTCACATCCACGCCGCTGACATTCCAGAACCGGGTGTTTTCGGTGACGTAGACATCGTTGGGCGCGTTGACGAACACGTCGATGTCGACGCCTTTGCCCTCGGCGTCCAGGGCATAGGACACCACTTGGCCCACTGGGATCTTGCGCAGGTACACCGGCGAGCCGATATCCAGCGAGCCGAGGTCCTGGGAGTGCAGGGTGAAGCGCTTGCCCGGTTCGCCATAAGTGATGGGAGGCGGGTTCTCCAGGCCGGTGAAGGATTTGGCGCGCACTTTCGATTGACCGGCGTCGGCGCCGATGAAGTCTCCTGACAGCAGGGTGTCGATTCCCGAGATCCCACCGGCCCCGATCCTTGGCCGCACCACCCAGAACACCGAATCCTCGTGGGTGAAGGTGTCGGCAGTCTTGGCGAGCTTGACCGTGGCGGTGACGTTCTTCTGGTCATCGCTCAGTTGCACGTCGGTGACCTGTCCGATGACCACGTTGCGATATTTCACCTGGGTCTTGTTGGCGGTCAGGCCCTGGCCGGTCTTGAAGGTGATGGTGATGGTCGGGCCTTCCTGCAGCCAGTTGTGGACCACCAGGGAAATGCCCACCAGCACCGCGATGATCGGCACGATCCATACCAGCGACACCGTCCAGCGACGGCTGGTGACGTGGGCACGGCCGGGTGCGGGTTGTTGCCCGTCAGTGGCTTGCGACTTCATCCATGACCTCCTCGGATGGTTGAGTGTCCCAGATCAGCCGGGGGTCGAAACTCATGGCCGACAGCATGGTGAACAGCACCACGAGGCCGAAGAACAGGATCCCCGGCCGCGGTTCGATATCGCTCAGGGCCTGGAACTTGACCAGTGCCGCCACCAGGGCCACCACCAGCACATCGAGCATTGACCAGTAGCCGATGACTTCCACCAGCCGGTACAGCTTCGCCCGCTGGACCTGGGCCCAGGTGCTGCGCCGCTGCGCGGTCACCAGCAACAGGGTCAGGACCACGAACTTGATGCCCGGTACGGCGATGCTGGCGATGAAGATAATCAGGGCGATGTCCCAGGCGCCGCTTTGCCAGAACTCGATGACGCCACTGATGATGGTACTGTCGGCGCCTTCGCCGAGCATCTGGGTATTCATCACCGGTAGCAGGTTGGCCGGAATGTAGAACACCAGTGCGGCCAGCATGTAGGCCCAGGTCCGGGTGATGGCGTTGGGTTTGCGTCGGTGCAGGGCGGCGTCGCAGCGGGGGCAGGCCTGGGGTTCGTTGGTCATGTCACAGGCCAGGCCGCAACTGTGGCACAGGCACAGGTCCAGGTCGCGGGCCTCTGGTGGGGGGGCCAGCGGCTGGTCGTTCACAGGTTGTCCCACAGGTCGCGGACATCGCGCCCGGCAATGCGGATCATCAGCAGGCTCAAGGCCGCCAGGGCGAACAGGCCGATCCCCGGAAGCACGTCCAGCAGGCCGGCGAGCTTGATCACCGCCACCAGCGCGCCCAGCAGGCACACCTCCAGCATGCTCCAGGGCCGCAGGGTTTCCAGGCTGCGCATGCACAGGTTGAACCCCGGCGCTCGCCGCTGGAGGTAGGCATGGCCCAGCACCCAGAGCAGGAGCACCAGTTGGAAGGCCGGTGCAATGATGATTGCCACCGCTGTCACCAGGGCGATGAAGGTGATCGGCCCCTGGCTCAGCGCCACGATGGAGTCCCATAACGTCGCGCTGTTGCTCAGGCCCTGGAGGCGGATGCTCATGACCGGGTAGATGTTGGCGAAGGCCCACAGCACCGCGGCCGTTGCGCTCAAGGCCAGGCGCTGCTCGATGGTCAGGCCGTTGTAGCGCTGGATTACAGCGTGGCAGCGCACGCACGAGGCTTTCTGGTGCGGGGCGAGCACAACCGGCTCGTACACTGCATCGCAATGTTCACAAATGATCAGTCGGGCGGCGTCGGCCATAGGGATGCTCGGCAGGAACAACCCCTTCAATATAGAAGTGCGTTGAGAATGAGCAACCCGTCCGGCAGGCGGTGGGGAAATTCGCTACGTTTCACACCGCCTGCCGAGGGCTCATTCGCCGCGAATGTATTGCTCCAGTTGTCGGATCAGGTCGGCCTGCTCGGCAATGGCTTCCTTGACCAGGTCGCCAATGGACAGCAGGCCGACGAGCTTGCCGTCCTCGACCACCGGCAAATGCCGCAGGTGCTTTTCGGTCATGATGCTCAGGCAGGTTTCGACATTCTGGTGCGGGTCTATGGTGATCACCGGGGAGACCATGATATCGCTCACTTTCGTGCCCACCGAAGAGCGGCCATGCAAGACCATTTTGCGCGCATAGTCGCGCTCACTGATGATGCCCAGCACTTCATCGTTTTTCACCACCAGCAAGGCGCCGACGTTTTTCTCGGCCATGCGCATCAGGGCCTGCAATACCATGTCGTCCGGTGAGATGGTGTGCACTTGCTGGTTCTTCTCATCTTTTATCCGGAGCAACTGCGCGACGGTTTTCATGGAGGGAGCCTCAGGTGTTGTTTTTGCGGGTGATTAAAGAATCGTAGACCCAACGGCGCAGAGCAAGCGGTAAAGCGGCGGCCAGTCGTCCAAAAGCGTCATTGTCGGTGAATTTCCCACCGATGTGATGTCATTCCCCTGTGGCGAGGGGAGTCCCTTTGTGGGAGCAAGGCTTGCCCGCGATGGCGCCGGCGCGGTCTCCCAGAGGAAACGGGGCGCCTGCATCGCGGGCAAGCCTTGCTCCCACAGAAGGATAAATCCCCTCGCCACAGGTAGAATCGCGGTACACCTAAAATTCGAGGTTGCAGCGGTGGATTTACAGCAGGGCTTCGTCCTGACCCGGCATTGGCGCGATACCCCGGCCGGCACCGAAGTCGAGTTCTGGTTGGTGACTGATGCCGGCCCCCGACGTGTGCGCCTGCCGGTGCAGCCGTCGGTGGCGTTTGTGCCGCAGATCCAGCGCGGCCAGCTCGAAGCCCTGCTGCAAGGGGAGAAGGACATAGAGCTCCGTCCCCTGGACCTGCTGGATTTCGAACACCGTCCGGTGTTGGGGCTGTATTGCCAGCAACACGCCCAGTTGATGCGCCTGGACACCACCTTGCGCCGTGCCGGTGTGGAGGTGTTCGAGGCGGATATCCGGCCGCCGGAGCGCTACCTGATGGAACGCTTCATCACCGCACCGGTCTGGTTTGGCGGTACGCCGGCCGCCGATGGCCTGCTGGTCGACGTCCAGATGAAGCCGGCGCCCGACTACCGGCCGCCGTTGCGCCTGGTGTCCCTGGACATCGAAACCACCGCCCAGGGCGAACTGTACTCGATTGCCCTGGAAGGCTGTGGTGAGCGCCAGGTCTACATGCTCGGGCCCGCCAACGGCGACGATAGCGGCGTGGATTTCCAGCTGGAATACTGCGAATCACGCACGGCGCTGCTGAAAAAACTCAACGACTGGTTCGCCCGTTTCGACCCCGATGGAATCATTGGCTGGAACCTGGTGCAATTCGATCTGCGGGTGCTGCATGAACACGCCCGACGGCTGGCGGTGCCGTTGCGCCTGGGGCGCGGTGGCGAAGAAATGCAATGGCGCGAACACGGTACGCGCAACAATCACTTCTTCGCCTCGGCCGCTGGCCGGCTGATCATCGACGGTATCGAGTCCCTGCGCTCAGCCACTTGGAGTTTCCCCTCGTTCAGCCTGGAAAACGTCGCCCAGACGCTGCTGGGGGAGGGCAAGTCCATCGATAACCCGTACCAGCGCATGGACGAGATCAATCGCATGTTCGCCGAGGACAAGCCGGCCCTGGCCCGCTACAACCTCAAGGACTGCGAGCTGGTGACGCGGATCTTCGCCAAGACCGAACTGCTCAAGTTCCTCCTGGAACGGGCCAGCGTCACCGGCCTACCGGCGGACCGCAGCGGTGGTTCGGTGGCGGCCTTCACGCACCTGTACATGCCGCTGATGCACCGCCAAGGTTTCGTCGCACCGAATCTTGGCCAGCGTCCACCCGAAGCCAGCCCGGGCGGCTTTGTCATGGACTCCCAGCCGGGGCTCTACGAGTCGGTGCTGGTGCTGGACTACAAGAGCCTCTACCCATCGATCATCCGTACCTTCCTGATTGATCCGGTGGGTTTGATCGAAGGCCTGCGCCACCCGGATGAGCAGGAATCGGTACCCGGCTTTCGCGGGGCGCGCTTCTCTCGTAGCCGACATTGTCTGCCGGCCATCGTCGCCCGGGTCGCCGAAGGCCGGGAAACCGCCAAGCGCGAACACAATGCGCCACTGTCCCAAGCGCTGAAAATCATCATGAACGCTTTTTATGGCGTGCTCGGTTCCAGTGGCTGTCGCTTCTTCGATCCGCGCCTGGCCTCGTCCATCACCCTGCGTGGTCACCAGATCATGCAGCGCACCCGCCAGTTGATCGAAGCCCAGGGGCATGTGGTGATCTATGGTGATACCGACTCCACGTTCGTCTGGCTACGCCGGGCCCACGGCCAGGAAGAGGCGGCCAGGATCGGCCGCGAGCTGGTGGCGCACGTCAACCAGTGGTGGTGCGAGTACGTACGTGACGAATTCGGGCTGGAGAGCGCGCTGGAGTTGCAGTTCGAAACCCACTTCAAGCGCTTCTTGATGCCGACCATTCGGGGGGCCGAGGAAGGCAGCAAGAAACGCTACGCCGGGCTGGTGACACGCGCCGACGGCAGCGACGAAATCGTCTACAAGGGCCTGGAAACCGTGCGCACCGACTGGTCGCCGCTGGCCCGGCAATTCCAGCAGGAACTGTACGGGCGGATTTTCCACCGCCAGCCCTATCAGGATTATGTGCGCGATTATGTGCGGCAGACCCTGGCCGGCGCGTTCGATGATCGGCTGGTCTACCGCAAGCGCCTGCGCCGGCCACTGGAAGACTACGAGCGCAATGTCCCACCCCATGTGCGGGCCGCGCGCCTGGCCGATGAGTTCAACCAGCGTCAGGGCCGGCCGCGGCAGTACCAGAACGGCGGCTGGATCAGCTACGTCATCACCGTCGCCGGCCCTGAACCTTTGGAAACCCGCAATGCACCCATCGATTACGACCACTACGTGACCAAACAGCTACAGCCGGTGGCGGATGCGATCCTACCGTTTGTGGAGGATGATTTTTCGACGTTGGTGGGTGGGCAGATGGGGTTGTTCTGAAATCCCCAGGTATTCAGGCCGAGCTGTGATCAAGGCCTATCCCCGGTGGGAGCAAGGCTTGCCCGCGATGAAGACGACGCGGTGTCCTGGGGAACGAGGTGTCCGCATCGCGGGCAAGCCTTGCTCCCACAGAAAAACTCCATCGCCACAGGTCGGTGTGAATCCCAGGATTGGATGTCAAACCATCGCCAGCCGCTGCTTGCCTTGAGGCTGGGGAAATATCAGGTCCAGCGCGGCCAGGTCCTGCGGTTCAAGCTTCAGGTTCGCCGCCTCGGCATTCAAACGCACATGCTCGGGCTTCACGGCCTTGGGAATCGCAATGACATTGTCCTGGCGCAGCAACCAGGCCAGTGCTATTTGCGCCGGTGTGGCGCGATGGCGTTCGGCGATTTGTCCCAGGGTGTGATCCTTGAGCAGGTGCCCGCCCTGGCCGACCGGGCAGTACGCCATGACTGGCATGGGCCGTTTCTGGCACCAGGGCAGCAGGTCGAATTCGATACCGCGTTCTTGCAGGTTGTACAGCACCTGGTTGGTCGCGCAGGCTGGCGCGGCCAGTTCTTCAAGGTCCGCCACGTCGAAGTTCGACACGCCCCAACGGCCGATCTTGCCTTCTTCACGCAGGCGTTCGAAGGCTTCGACGGTTTCCTCCAGCGGGTACTGACCGCGCCAGTGCAGCAGGTAAAGGTCGATGTAATCGGTGTCGAGCCGGCGCAAGCTGCGTTCGCAGGCCAGGGGAATGCCTTTGCGACTGGCGTTGTGGGGATAGACCTTGCTCACCAGGAAAACCTGGTCGCGCAGGCCGGTGATCGCTTCGCCAACGACGGTTTCGGCTCCGCCCTCGGCATACATCTCCGCCGTGTCGATCAGGGTCATGCCCAATTCGATTCCCAGCCGCAGGGCCGCTACTTCTTTCTTGTGATGGGACGGTTCCTCACCCATGCGCCAGGTGCCTTGGCCGATCACCGGTACGGACACGCCGGCCAATTCCAGAGTCTTCATGGCTACCTCCTGTTGTTTAGACCGATAGTGCTGTGGCAGCAGGATAGATCAGGTGTTCACCTGATGAGCGTTCCCACGTTCTGCGTGGGAATGCTTTCCGGGATGCTCCGCGTCCCAAAGGCGTGACGCGGAGCGTGGGAACGGTCAGTCGGCGGGGACGTTATTTTGCCGAGAACTTCAGCACCATGGTCTGGGTGTAGGTCTGGCCTGGATCGAGCCGCGTCGAGGGGAAGTTCGGCTGGTTGGGCGAGTCGGGGTAGTGCTGGGTTTCCAGGGTGAACGCGCCCCAGTGCGGATAGACCTTGCCATGCTTGCCCTTGACGGTGCCGTCGAGGAAGTTGCTGGTGTAGAACTGCACGCCAGGCTCGCTGGTGTAGAGCTGCAGGCGGCGTCCGGAATCGGTGTCATACACCTCGGCGGCCAGTTTGGTCACGTCGCCCTTGGCGTCCAGCGCCCAGTTGAAATCGAAGCCACCCTGTTTCGGCTCGGCGAATTTGAGTTGTGGGTGATCGGCCTTGATATGGGTGCCGATGGCGGTGGGTTGGGTGAAATCCATCGGTGTGCCGGCTACGGGGGCCAGTTCGCCGGTGGGAATGAGTTTTCCAGTGACCGGCGTGTAATGGGCTGCGTGCAGAGTTGCGATCTGTTCGAGTATGTCGCCGTTGCCGGCGCCGGCCAGGTTGAAATAGCTGTGGTTGGTCAGGTTCAGCACCGTGGGTTTGTCGGTGGTGGCCTTGTACTCGATGCGCAACTCGTTCTGTTCGTTGAGGCTGTAGGTGACGTCGGTCTTCAGTGCGCCGGGAAAGCCCATCTCGCCATCAGGTGACAGGTAGGTCAGGGTGACACCCACCGAGTCCTTGGCATTATGGGGCTCGGCCTTCCAGACGCGCTTGTCGAACCCTTGTGGGCCGCCATGCAGGGAGTTGCCATGGTCGTTCTGCGGCACCTGGTAACGCTTGCCGTCCAGCTCGAAAGCCCCGTCGGCCAGGCGATTGCCAAAGCGGCCGATGGTCGCGCCGAAATACACGCTGCCGTTCTTCTGGTAACCCTGCACATCGTCGAAACCGAGCACGATGTCGGCGGCCTTGCCGTTTTTGTCCGGCACGCTCAATGACTGCAGGATGCCGCCGTAGGTGATGACCGTGGCCTCCATGCCGTGGCTGTTGCGCAGCACGAATTTTTCCACCGCCGTGCCGTCGTCGGTCTTGCCGAACGTACCGCGTTCGTTGGTCAGGCCGGCAGCCTGGGAAGCCGAGGTGGCGATCATCAGAGACACTCCGAGGGCCGTGAGCAGTTGTCTGGATTCAAGCATGGTATGACCTTCCTTCCTGTTGTTTTGTTGTTGTTTTGAACGCGGGGCGAGTCCGTTACTGGTCGGACAGCGCTGAAGGTTTTTCGGGTTAGTAGTCTTTCTATTTGTTGGTTGAGAAGGGATTTATAGTCATTAATAGAGATTTATCAATTAAAAAGTAATACTAATTGGGTTTTTGAGTTGTCGTGGAAGGCTGCGGGTTTTCACCGGACACTGCACTTTTGCGTTTTTTACCGCTCTATCCTTGGCCTGGAAGCGGCGACCCCCATCGCTTCCCCATGCCCAGACCGAGACTCGATGGCCGGTGTTTTTTATTCTGTGATGAGGTTGCGCCGCCGCGGCATGGCGTTGTTGGTCGGTGTGTCGGTGCTGTTCAGCGGCGGCTGCAGCCAGCAGCAGGGGCAGGACATGGTCACGCAGTTCAGCAACGCCAGGCCCCAGGAGTTCTTGCAGACCAGCGTCGACCGCATGGCCACGCTGTCGATGCACGACAACCTGCAAAGCCTCTATCTGCTGATGAGCAAGCTTTACCTGCGCAACCCCGAGGAACTGCGCAAGTCCGGCTTTCTCGACGCCCGCACCGCGGAAAAACAAGTGCGCATGGCCATCGAGCAGCAACAACCCTTACCGACCCTGGGCGGCAAGAAGGATCTGGCTGCCCTGAGCTATGCCATGAGCCCGGAATTTCTCGGTGATCGGGTCGGGGCGTTCATCTATGCCATCGGTAGCATGCTGGTCACTGCTCACGGCAATCGCCTGGAGTTCTACATGACCGACACCATCGATCCGCGCTTTGTCAGCAATGCGGCGCGCAATATCGAAAAAGCCACTTGGTTGCTAAGTCAGCGGCAGAACAAGGAGGGCAAACCGCTGCTGTTTTCCAATGAGATTTCGGAGGAGGGCAGCAACCTGAGTTTCGCCGTGGAGTTCGGAAAAATCGTCGCCCGGCTGGACCTGCTGACCCAGATGCTTGACGAACGCTACCGGCGGATCGGCTTGAATTATGCCCAGAGCCTGCTGTTCCTCAACTTCCTGCCGGTTCAGTGATGTGATGAGAAAGGAATAAAGATAGATCATATCGATATAGGGGGTTATAAGAAAAATCGCTATGCTCGCGGCCAGATTTTTCATGCGGTTGTGTTGAGACGGGTTTAATGGATTTCGGTAATGTCGGTTTAGTCGTTGCGGGCCTGGTGGTCGGCTTCATCGTTGGGATGACCGGCGTCGGCGGTGGTTCGTTGATGACCCCGATCCTGTTGTGGTTTGGGATCAACCCGGCGACCGCGGTGGGTACGGACCTGCTGTATGCGGCCATTACCAAGTCTGGCGGTGTCTTGGTTCATGCCAAAAACCGCAACATCGACTGGGCCATCACCGGCTGGCTGACGTTGGGCAGCGTGCCGGCGGTCGGCTTGACGCTGTGGTTCCTCAGCAGCCTGCACAGCTCCCCCGACGCCATGAACGCGGTGATCAAGCAGGCCCTGGGCTTTGTGTTGTTCGCCACTGCCCTGGCGATCCTGTTCAAGAAGCGCCTGCTGCAATTCGCTCATGATCGTGCTGGCGGCCACTACAATCCCTCCGGTTCGCAACTCAACGTGCTCACGGTCATCACCGGCCTGGTGCTGGGTACGATGGTCGCGTTGACCTCCATCGGTGCCGGCGCGCTGGGTACTGTCGCGCTGTTCATCCTCTATCCGTTCCTGGTCACCAAGCGCCTGGTGGGCACCGAGATCGCCCACGCCGTGCCGCTGACCCTGGTGGCTGGCCTGGGCCATGCGAGCATGGGCAACATGGACTGGCACATCCTGGGGTTCCTGCTGGTAGGTTCGTTGCCAGGGATCTACCTGGGCAGTCATTTGTCGGGCCGCATCTCCGACGAACTGCTGCGCCCGTGCCTGGCGGTGATGTTGGCGATGATCGGGTTCAAGCTGGCGTTCTAGAACTGGCACCGAGATCCATTGTGGGAGCGAGCAAGCCCGCTCCCACACTCGTTTGCGGTGACTGTACTTCTAGCAGTCATACCTCTCCCTCCCATACGCGTTGGCTGGTTGCGCAATGACCCCCCTGGCCTAAGCTTCAAGTCAGGCAGGCGCAGTATCGAGCGACTCTCGCGGAACAATCGCCGCCCTGTGCAATCAGTACAGCGTAAATATCAAAAGGAGAGGCGCATGCTCATTCGGTCGTTGACCTTCGCTACCTTGCTGGCCATCGCCAGCCCCCTGTTCGCTGCCGATGGAGACTCACCCTTGGTGGCGGATGCAGGCAGGGCACGTCCCCTGATCGTCATCGCGCCCAGTACGGTCGACCCTGCCTGGGTGAGCCTGAAAAAGGCCTTGGATGAGCCGGCAGGCAAGCAGGGCTTTTCTGAGCGCAACATGGTGCTCTATACCGTGCTCAATACCATTGGGCAGCGCGATGGCAAGGACCTGGACCCGCAAAGCACCATGGCGTTGATTCGCTCGCTCAAGTTGGGCGCCGGTGCGCAGACCAAGATCATCCTGGTGGGCAAGGACGGGGAAAAGAAGCTTGAGCATTCCGGGGCGATCGAACTGAAAGACCTCTTCGACACCGTCGATAAACTGCCTGCGGCCGAAAAAGAAGCGACACCTCCAGCTCCACCTCCCGCGCCAGAGCCTGCACCGGCCAAGGATACGAAAGGTGCCAAGCCTGGCAAGGCAGTCAAGCCGGCAGGGCCGCCGAAGCCGCTGGATGATTGACTTCCAGTAACGATGAGGCTCCCTGTGGCGAGGGGATTTATCCCCGCTGGGCTGCGAAGCGGCCCCAGCATTTCTGCATGTCAAAGAATCCGGCGAGTGCTACGCACTCGAGCGGGGATAAATCCCCTCGCCACAGGTAACCCCGCCGATTTACTTCCCGTCCAGTGCAGTGAGGATCCGGTGCGCGGCTTTCACCCGTTCCTCGTTCGGGTAGTTCCTGTTGGCAAGCATGACGATCCCCATGTCCTTTCCGGGCACGAACGCCACGTAGGCACCAAAGCCGCCGGTGGAACCGGTCTTGTTGATCCAGGCATTGGCCGGCGCAGGGCGAGGCGGATCCAGCGGTTCGACCTTGTTTGGCGTCATCGCGACTTGCGTCGAGTTGCCAGCCAGCAGCGCATCCACGGTGAGCGGGTAGGGGTAGAACTCCCAACCCAACCCCTGGGTCATTCCACCGACCTTATAGAACCCGGTATGAGTCGTGGCGATGGCTTGGCGCAGGTTGGCGTCCAGTTTTCCGGGGCGCAGGTTGGCCTCGACGAAGCGAATCAGGTCCGATGAGCTGGTCTTCACCCCGTAAGCCTCGGAGTCCAGGGCACCAGGCCCGACCCGGACAGGCTTGCCGTCCTTTGCATACCCTTGGGCGTATCGACCCGACTGATCCTGTGGCACCCGCACATAACTGTGCTTGAGGCCCAGCCCTGGCATCAGTGTGCGCTCCATTACCTCGTCAAACGACTGGCCCATGCTGCGGGCTGCCAGATAGCCGAACAACCCGATGCTCGGGTTTGAATAGAGCCGCTGGGTGCCGGCCGGGTAGAGCGGCTTCCAGGTCGTGTAATAACTGAACATCCGGTCCGGATGGTCTGCCTCGTCGGGAAACTGCAACGGCAGGCCGCCGGCGGTGTAGGTGGCGAGGTTGAGCAGGCTGATGCCGTCGAAGGCGCTGCCGCGCAGCTCGGGAGCGAAGCGACTGGCCGGGTCCGTCAGGGACAACTTGCCCTGGGCCTGGGCATAGGCGCCGAGGGTGGCGGTAAAGGTCTTGCTGATCGAGCCGATTTCGAAGAGGGTCTGGTCGGTGACCGGGTTTTTCGTGTCCTTGGAGGCCTCGCCGTAGTTGAAGTAATGGCGTTGGCCCTTGTAGGTGATCGCCACAGCCATGCCGGCGATGTCCTGTTGCTTCATCAATGGCTGGATCGTGGCATTGACGGCCTCTTCAATACGATCCTGGGCAAAGCCCGGAGCCGCCCCGTAGAGCAGGAAAAAAGTGCCTGCGAGTATCGATTTAGCCATGTGCATGTCGGACCGTCTCCTTGGATGGCGGTGGTTCAAGCCGCTCTGCATCCGGCAGCTTGCGATGCCTGGGGCATCTTGGGGCTGGTCAATCTAGGAGGTTTTCGGTTGCTCGGCAATTGGCTGCTATCGGGCTCAGGTCAGGTTCCGAGTCGTCTGACTGGCTCGCGGGAGTCTTCCTACGAAAATCTTTTGGCAGCCGCCCTCGGTGTCGCATGGTAAACCCCCACGGCTGCCGGGTAGACTTGTGCCCTTTCTAAAGGAGTTCACATGAGTTACTACCAGCCCGGCATTCTCGCCACCCCTGTTCCGCCTCAGGCCCGTCATTTGTTTTTTGCCCTGGAATCGGTCGAGGCACTGCCGGCTGCGATAGACAAACTCCAGTCGCTGCTCGATGGGCGGGCCGTGGTCGGCTTCGGCGAATCGCTGGTCCAGGCGCTGGGCGCCCAGGTCGAAGGCCTGCGGGCCTTTCCTGCGTTGGCCGGCGTGGGCGTGGACAACCCGTCGACCCAGCACGCGCTGTGGTGCTGGCTGCACGGCGAAGACCGCGGCGAGCTGATGCACCGCAGTCGCACCATCGAGGCCGCGCTGGCCCCGGTGTTGCGCCTGGTGCAGATGAACGAAACCTTCCGCCATATGACTGGCCATGACCTGACCGGCTACGAAGACGGCACCGAAAACCCTCATGACGAAGCGGCCATCGCCGCCGCCCTGGCCCAGGGCGCCGACGGGGTACGCGGTGGCAGTTTTGCCGCGATCCAGCAGTGGCAGCATGACCTGGACGGTTTCGCGGCGATGCAGCCCCACGAACGCGACAACATCATGGGCCGCCGCCTGAGCGACAACGAAGAAATCGACGACGCGCCGGAGTCGGCCCACGTCAAGCGCACCGCCCAGGAAAGTTTCGCCCCGGAGGCGTTCGTGGTACGTCGCTCCATGCCGTGGATCGAAGGTGACCGTGCAGGACTGATGTTCCTGGCGTTCGGCTTCTCCCTCGATGCCTTCGAGGCACAACTGCGACGCATGAGTGGCCTGGAAGACGGTATCACCGACGGCCTGTATCGCATGAGCCGGCCAATCACCGGTGGTTACTACTGGTGCCCGCCGCTGCTGGACGGACGCCTGGACCTACGGGCCATAGCCCGCTGAACAGGCGTTTTGGTCCGCTGAGCCGGGCGTTTTGTGCAAACGCATCGGTCAACGCTATTCTTGGGCCGGACGTCTATCCGTGGAACGGGGGAAGCAAACGTGGATAAAGTCATCGTCATCACCGGTGGCGGTCGCGGCATCGGGGCGGCCACGGCGCTGTTGGCTGCCGAGTTTGGTTATCGGATCTGTATCAATTACCAATCGGATGAAAGTGCCGCGCAAGAGGTGCTCGAACAGGTGCGGGCCAAGGGCGCACAGGCGATGGCCGTGCGCGCCGACGTGAGCATCGAAGATGAGGTGATCAGCCTGTTCGACCGGGTGGATGCCGAGCTGGGACGTGTCACCGCCCTGGTGAACAACGCCGGCACGGTGGCCCACAAGTCCCGGCTCGATGAAATGTCCGAGTTCCGCATTCTCAAGATCATGAAGACCAACGTGCTGGGTCCGATCCTCTGTGCCAAGCACGCGGTGCTGCGCATGTCGCCCCGGCATGGCGGGCAGGGCGGCAGTATCGTCAACGTCTCGTCGGTGGCTGCTCGCCTGGGGGCGCCGGGTGAATACGTCGATTACGCAGCCTCCAAGGGCGCGCTGGACACCTTCACCATCGGCCTGTCCAAGGAAGTGGCTGGCGAAGGTATTCGCGTCAACGCGGTTCGCCCTGGCTATATCTACACCGATTTCCATGCCCTGAGCGGCGACCCGGATCGGGTCAGCAAATTGGAATCGGCGATTCCCATGGCTCGGGGCGGTCGTCCGGACGAAGTGGCCGAGGCGATTATCTGGCTGCTGTCGGACAAGGCTTCGTATGCGACCGGGACGTTTGTGGACCTGGGGGGCGGGCGCTGAGCTTTGGGATACGGGTTGCCTGTTCTGCCGTCATCGCGAGCGGGCTCGCTCCCACATGAGATTTGCTGAGTACCTGAGATATTCGTTTCACCGTAAATCCACTGTGGGAGCGAGCCTGCTCGCGATGAGGCAATAAAAGGCGCTCCAATATCAAAACGACCGAATAATCCGCCCCAGCGTCTCCATGGCCTTTTCCGACACGTCGGTCCACGGGCTGCCATAGTTCAAGCGAATGCAATTCCTGAAGCGCCGGGTCGGTGAAAAGATCGGTCCCGGCGCGATGCTGATGCCCTGGGCCAGGGCCATCTGGAACAGTTTCAGCGAGTCCATCTGCTCCGGCAGCTCCAGCCACAGGAAGTAACCGCCTGCCGGTTGGCTGACGCGGGTCTGGGCCGGGAAATAGCGGGCGATGGCGGCGAGCATCGCGCTTTGCTGTTCTTCCAGGGCGTAGCGCAGTTTGCGCAGGTGACGGTCGTAGCCGCCGTGTTGCAGGTAGTCGGCGATGGCGGCCTGGGCTGGCATCGAGGCGCACAGCGAGGTCATGAGCTTGAGCCGTTCGATCTTCTGCGCAAAGCGCCCGGCGGCGACCCAGCCGATGCGATAGCCCGGCGCCAGGCTCTTGGCGAACGAACCGCAATGCATCACCAGCCCTTCGGTGTCGAACGCCTTGGCGGGCTTGGGGGCCTGTTGGCCGTAATAGAGTTCGGCGTAGACGTCGTCCTCGATCAGCGGCACCTGATGGCGGCGTAGCAGTTCCACCAAGGCCTGTTTCCTTGCCTCGGGCATGGTTGCGCCCATGGGGTTCTGGAAACTGGTCATGCACCAGCAGGCCTTGATCGGATGGCGCTCCAGTGTCTGCTCCAACACTTCCAGGTCGATACCGTCGCGCGGGTGGACGGGAATCTCCACGGCCTTGAGCTTGAGCCGCTCCAGTACCTGCAGGCTGGCATAGAATGCCGGCGCCTCGATCGCCACCAGGTCGCCGGGCTCGGTCACCGCTTGCAGGCACAGGTTCAAGGCTTCCAGGGCACCGTTGGTGACCAGCAGCTCCTCCATGGGCAACATCAACCCGCCGACCATGTAGCGCAGCGCGATTTGTCGACGCAATTGTGGATTGCCTGGCGACATGTCCGTGACCACCATTCGCGGGTCCATGTCCCGTGTTGCGCTGGACAGCGAACGGGACAGCCGTTGCAGCGGGAACAGCGTCGGGCTGGGGAATGCCGAGCCGAAGGGTACGGTGGCCGGGTCCTTGATCGAATCCAGTACCGAAAACACCAACTCACTGACGTCGACTTCGGTGGATTCGTGCACCTGGCTACTGATCGCAGGCTCGGAAAACGGGCTTGGCGCATGGGCGTTGACGAAGTAGCCGGAGCGCGGCCGGGCCCGGATCATGCCGCGTCGTTCCAGCAGGTAATAGGCCTGGAATACGGTGGACGGGCTGACGCCGTAGGTCTGGCTGGCGTAGCGTACCGACGGCACTCGTTGACCCGGCCCCAGCATGCCCGAGCGGATCAGTTCAGCGATGTCGTCGGCGAATTTTTCGTAGCGTTTCATGGCTGGCCCAGTCTTGAGTGACACATGGTTTTCGCTTTTTAACGGTGGGAAAACCCGTGGGAGCAAAGCTTGCTCGCGATGCAGGCGACACGGATCAATCGTCAGGTCGCGTCATCGTTCTTCGCGAGCAAGCTTTGCTCCCACAAGCCCGCTCCCGCAGGTGCCCGGCATCTTAAAGCTTCAGCGATTCATCGGCGCTACAAAACGACTTTTGGCGAGGCTGTAGATTCCCGGCTCATCCGTGTCGGCGATCTTGAACGTCATCTCCTGGGAGCTTTTGCCCGGCCGTTCGCTGAGCATCGCTACCGACACCGGCACATCGACGATTTCCCCCGGGGCCAGGCTCAATTGCGTCTTGCCTTGCAGGACGAAGCCGTCGCCGTCCACCAGGGACAGGTGATAATCCTGGCGCTGTTGGGTCTTGTTGATGACTTTCAGGCTGTAGATGTTCTCGATCTGGCCCGCGCTGTTCTCGCGGAACAGGCCACGGTCCTTGCTGACGTCCAGCGACACCATGGGCCGCTGCACCAGCGCCACGGCCAGTGCGCCGATCATCACCAGCAACACGGCGGTGTAGCCAATCAGCCGAGGTCGCAGCAGATGAGTCTTGCCGCCTTGCAACTGGTGTTCGGAGGTGTATTTGATCAGGCCACGGGCATAACCCATCTTGTCCATGATCGAGTCGCAGGCATCGATGCAGGCTGCGCAGCCGATGCATTCCATTTGCAGGCCATCGCGGATGTCGATGCCGGTGGGGCAGACCTGTACGCACATCTGGCAGTCGATGCAGTCGCCCAGGCCGATATTAGCCGGGTTTGCTTCGCGTTTGCGCGGGCCGCGGATTTCACCGCGGGCCGTGTCGTAGGAAATGGTCAAGGTGTCCTTGTCGAACATCACGCTCTGAAAGCGTGCATAAGGGCACATGTGCATGCACACCGCTTCACGCAGCCAGCCGGCGTTGAGGTAGGTGGCTGCGGTAAAGAAAAGTACCCAGAACAAGCTCACGCCGCCGATTTGCAGGGTCAGCAGTTCTTCGGTCAATGGGCGGATCGGTGTGAAGTAGCCAACGAACGTCAGGCCGGTAAGCAGGCTGATGGCCAGCCACAACGTGTGCTTGGCGCTGCGGCGTACGAGTTTGTTCAGGCCCCAGGGCGCTGCCTGCAGCTTGATCCGCTGGTTGCGTTCGCCTTCGGTGATTTTCTCGCACCACATGAAGATCCAGGTCCAGGAACTCTGTGGGCAGGTGTAGCCGCACCACACGCGCCCGGCGAACACGGTGACGGCGAACAGGCCGAAGGCGGCGATGATCAGCAAGGCCGACAGCAGGATGAAATCCTGGGGCCAGAAAGTCGCGCCGAAGATGTGGAATTTGCTTTCGGAAAGATCCCAGAGCACCGCCTGGCGACCGCCCCAGTTCAGCCACACCGTGCCAAAGAACAGCAGGAACAGAACCCCGGCACCGCTGATGCGCAAGGTGCGAAACAAACCGGTGAAGCTGCGGGTGTGGATCAGGTTATCGGTGGTCCTGGCCTTTATCTTCGTTGGCGCAGGTTCGAACGTCTGTATCAACTGGACGGGGATTCTATCGCTCATGGTCGGTCGCTCATCAGCCTCTATCTGGCCGGCGCACTATGACCATGGAACTGTTTGCATAACAGACTCAGGTGTTTTGATAAAAACCGGATCAGATGCCGCGAAACCCAGGCGCTGCGACACTTTGATGCACCCGAGGGAAAGCGAACAACATCTGTGCCAAGGCTCTGTGGGAGCAAAGCTTGCTCGCGATACAGGCACCTCGGTTCAAGAGGTATCGTGTTGTTCTTATCGCGAGCAAGCTTTGCTCCGACGGATTGAATACCTCGCAGAGGCGTCAACGGGCTCAGATCGCCGAGCCGCTGTCCGTGGCCTTCAGGTGCTTGCGCCCGTCGGTCGCGCCGGCCACGGTCAGGGCATCGGCTTCGGCCTCGGTGATGTAGACCAGGTCGCCATTGATCTTCACGGCTGACATGGCCTTGTCCGGGTCGGTGATGATGGTCAGCTGGCTGGCGGGGCGCTGTTGCGGGCCACTGGCACTGTCGAAATAGCAGGTCTGGTTTTCGATACGTATAGGCATGGCAGCACTTCCTCGTTATGTCCTGAACATTAGGCGTAGCCCGGTAGCCAGGGTTCGTCGCGCCTGATCAGCGGTCGAGCGCACCTCTGGCTTCGCTTGCGGTCCATCATGTATCGAATGGAAAAGAGGACGGTCCATGGAAGCCTGGTGGCATGAAGTCTGGATGACCCTGCAGGCGGAATTCGCCGACATCACCGATGCCCAGCAGATGACCCGGGTCACGGTGCGCCTGGTCATGGCCGCATTGCTGGGTGGCATCCTGGGGTTCGAGCGCGAACACAAGGGCAAGGCGGCCGGCGTGCGCACCCACATGCTCGTGGCCCTGGGGGCCGCGTTGTTCGTGCTGGTGCCGCAGATGTCCGGATCCCAGGCCGACGCCATGAGCCGGGTGATCCAAGGCATTGTCGCCGGCATCGGTTTTCTCGGCGCGGGCACGATCCTGAAGAACAATGATGGCGACGAAGGTCATGTAAAAGGCCTGACCACCGCTGCCGGCCTGTGGATGACCGCCGCCATCGGCGTCGCCGCCGGGCTGGGCCGGGAGGCGACGGCGGTGCTCAGCACGGTGCTGGCGCTGGTGATCTTCAGTGTGATGCCGGTGATCGTCCGGGCGCTGGAGAGGGAGAACAAGCCGTGACCGTGATCCCAGCCAGAACACACCATTCAATGTGGGAGCGGGCTTGCTCGCGAAAGCGGTGTGTCAGTCGATGAAAACCTTGGCTGACACACCGCCTTCGCGAGCAAGCCCGCTCCCACAGGTTTTTTGTTATCCACTAGTCTGTTGATCAAACCCGCTCCGGCGGCGCCTCGCTCGGCGGGTCACCCAGCGGCGGTTGTGGGTCCAGCGGCGGGTCCTTCTCGGGAATCGGTTCCGGATCAGGACCGGGTGGAGGCAAGGTGGGGTCGTCGATGTTCGGGTCAGGTGTTTCGGCCGGGATGGGAATATTCATCGGGACGGGTCTCCGTGACGCACATGGCTTGAGTCGTGCTTATTGTTGTTGACCACCTTGCATCGGCTTTTGATCCCCGCGATGCATCGGGGCAAATCCCTCTGAACTTTTAACCGCTGATTCGGTTCGGAGTTTAAGTGAGTTTTTTTCAGGGACCCGTTGGGCCTTTACCGCCACAAGCGCGTCCATGGGGCGTAAAAGGAGCGATGCTCGATGATTGCCGAATACCCGACCGACCTGGCCTACAACCCGCATCTGCCGCTGTCTCAAGCCTTGCTGTTGCCGCGTATCGCTATTGAAAACACCATGCCGGTGATCGACGGCGGGCAGTTCGCCGCCAAGGCCGTGGTCGGGCAGGATGTGACGGTAACCAGCAAGGTCTTCGCCGATGGCCACGACAAGCTGGCCGTGCGCATCCGCTGGCGTGCGCTGCAGGACGAAGTATGGAACAGCGAAGTCATGAGCGACCTGGGTAACAACGGCTGGCGTGGCCAGTTCAATGTGCCGGAACAGGGCCGCTATGTGTTCTGTATCGAGGCCTGGATCGATCAGTTCGCCAGCTTTCGCTATGAGCTGGAGAAGAAATTCGGGGCAGGGGTGCCGATCAGCCTGGAGTTGCAGGAAGGGCGCAACCAGGTGCAAATGGCCGTCGAGCGCAGCACGGGAGAGTTGAGCGAGCAACTGGCGGCCTTGCACCACGAGCTCTCCGGTTTGCTGCCAACCGAGCAGGTGGAGCTGTTTCTGGCACCGCGCAGTGCCGATCTGATGTCCCTGGCCGATCATCGCCCGTACTTGAGCATCAGCCCTGAATACCCGTTGGATGTGGAGCGCAAGCTGTCCGAGTTTGCCAGCTGGTATGAGCTGTTTCCCCGCTCCATCACTGACGATCCCCAGCGCCACGGCACCTTCAACGATGTGCATTCGCGCCTGGCGGTGATCCAGGACATGGGCTTCGACGTGTTGTACTTCCCGCCGATCCACCCCATCGGTCGCAGTTTCCGCAAAGGCCCGAACAATTCCCTCACCGCCGGTCCCGACGACCCGGGCAGCCCATATGCCATTGGCAGCGAGGAGGGTGGGCACGAGGCCATTCACCCGCAATTGGGTAGCCGCGAGGACTTCCGGCGCCTGGTGGCGGCGGCCGCTGATCACGGCCTGGAGATTGCCCTGGATTTCGCGATCCAGTGTTCCCAGGACCACCCTTGGCTCAAACAGCATCCGGGCTGGTTCAGCTGGCGACCGGACGGCACGATCAAATACGCGGAAAACCCGCCGAAGAAATACCAGGACATCGTCAACGTTGATTTCTACGCGGCTGATGCGATTCCCAGCCTGTGGACGGAGTTGCGTGACATTGTGGTGGGTTGGGTAAAGGAGGGCGTGAAGATATTCCGCGTCGACAACCCTCACACCAAGCCGCTGCCATTCTGGCAATGGCTGATCGCCGATGTCCGGGCCCAATACCCTGAAGTGATTTTCCTGGCTGAAGCGTTCACCACGCCGGCCATGATGGCGCGGCTGGGCAAGGTCGGTTATTCCCAGAGCTACACCTATTTCACCTGGCGCAATACCAAGGCCGAGCTGGCGACCTACTTCAGCGAACTCAATGAATCGCCTTGGCGCGAATGCTACCGGCCGAACTTTTTCGTCAATACGCCGGACATCAACCCGGCCTTTCTCCATGAGTCAGGGCGCCCGGGTTTTCTGATCCGCGCAGCCCTGGCGACCATGGGCTCAGGTTTGTGGGGCATGTATTCGGGCTTCGAACTGTGCGAATCGGCACCGGTGCCGGGCAAGGAGGAGTACCTCGATTCAGAGAAGTACGAGATCCGCCCCCGGGACTTCACCGCCCCGGGCAACATCGTTGCCGAGATCGCCCAGCTCAACCGCATTCGCCGGCAGAACCCGGCCTTGCACACGCATTTGGGCCTGAAGATCTACAACGCCTGGAACGACAACATTCTCTATTTCGGCAAGCGCACGCCCGACGGCAGCAATTTCATCCTGGTGGCGGTGAGCCTCGATCCGCACACCCCCCAGGAAGCCAGTTTTGAATTGCCGCTGTGGGAGATGGGCCTGCCTGACGACGCCCAGACCCAGGGCGAGGATTTGATGAACGGACATCGCTGGACCTGGTACGGCAAGTATCAGTTCATGCGGATTGATCCGGCGTACCAGCCGTTCGGGATCTGGCGGATCAGCGTGGCGTGAGGCTGTGGGAGCAAGGCTTGCCCGCGATGAAGATGACGCGGTCTCCTGAGGAACGGAGGCGCCTGTATCGCGAGCAAGCTTTGCTCCCACAGAGCGGTACGGTTTCGCTGAATACCCTCGCCACAAAAAGACCTCACAAGCCTGTATCCCGCGGCTTTATTGAATTCATCAGGAGTTGCAAATGGCGAAGAAACCCCGGTCTGCCACCTTTATCAAAGACCCGCTCTGGTACAAGGACGCGGTGATTTACCAGGTCCACGTAAAATCCTATTTCGACTCCAATAACGACGGGATCGGTGACTTTCCCGGCCTGATCGAGAAACTCGACTATATTGCCGACTTGGGCGTCAACACCATCTGGCTGCTGCCGTTCTATCCTTCGCCCCGGCGCGATGACGGTTATGACATTGCCGAATACCGTGGCGTCAGCGCCGACTACGGGACCATGGCCGATGCGCGGCGCTTCATTGCCGAAGCCCACAAGCGCAACCTGCGGGTGATCACCGAGCTGGTCATCAACCACACCTCGGACCAACATCCCTGGTTCCAGCGCGCGCGCAAGGCCAAGCCGGGTTCGAAGGCGCGGGACTTCTACGTCTGGTCCGATGACGACCACAAGTACGACGGCACGCGGATCATTTTCCTCGACACCGAGAAGTCCAACTGGACCTGGGACCCGGTAGCGGGCCAGTACTTCTGGCACCGTTTCTATTCCCACCAGCCCGACCTCAATTTCGACAACCCGCAAGTGATCAAGGCGGTGTTGTCGGTGATGCGCTACTGGCTGGACATGGGCATCGACGGCCTGCGCCTGGACGCCATCCCGTACCTGATCGAGCGCGACGGCACCAATAACGAAAACCTGCCCGAGACCCATGACGTCCTGAAGCTGATCCGCGCCGAGATCGACGCCAACTACCCCGACCGCATGTTGCTGGCCGAAGCCAACCAGTGGCCGGAAGACACGCAGTTGTACTTCGGTGATGTCGACGCCCAAGGGCTCAACGGTGACGAATGCCACATGGCCTTCCATTTTCCGCTGATGCCACGCATGTACATGGCGCTGGCCCAGGAAGATCGCTTCCCGATCACCGACATCCTGCGCCAGACTCCAGAGATTCCCGCCAACTGCCAGTGGGCGATTTTCCTGCGCAACCATGATGAGCTGACCCTGGAAATGGTCACCGACAAGGAGCGCGACTACCTGTGGAACTATTATGCGGCTGACCGCCGGGCGCGTATCAACCTGGGCATTCGCCGGCGCTTGGCGCCGTTGGTGGAGCGCGATCGTCGACGCGTAGAGCTGCTCAACAGCCTGCTGCTGTCGATGCCCGGCACGCCGACGCTGTACTACGGCGATGAGATCGGCATGGGCGACAACATCTATCTGGGCGACCGCGATGGCGTGCGTACGCCGATGCAGTGGTCCATCGACCGCAACGGCGGTTTCTCCCGCGCCGATCCGGCCAGCCTGGTGCTGCCGCCGATCATGGACCCGTTGTATGGCTACCAGTCGGTCAACGTCGAGACCCAGGCCGGCGACCCGCACTCGCTGCTCAACTGGAACCGACGCATGCTGGCGGTGCGCAAACAGTCCAAGGCCTTCGGTCGTGGCACGTTGAAAATGCTCTCGCCGAGCAATCGCCGGATCCTGGCCTATACCCGCGAATACACTGGCCCCGACGGCAAGCACGAAATCATCCTGTGCGTGGCCAACGTGTCCCGCAGCGCCCAGGCCGCCGAACTGGACCTGTCGGCCTACGCCGGCATGGTTCCGGTGGAAATGCTGGGCGGTAATGCTTTCCCACCGATCGGCCAGTTGAACTTCCTGCTGACCCTGGCGCCGTACGGCTTCTATTGGTTCGCCCTGGCGGCAGAAAACCAGATGCCGAGCTGGCACGTGGAACCGGCCCAGAGCCTGCCGGACTTCACCACCCTGGTGCTGAAAAAACGCCTGGAGGAATTGCTCGAGGCGCCATCGCGCACCACCTTGGAGCAAACCATCCTGCCGAGCTGGTTGCAGAACCGGCGCTGGTTCGCCGGCAAGGACAGTGCGATCGAGACGGTGGAGATTGTCTATGGCGTGCGCTTCGGTGATCCGCAGCATCCGGTGTTGCTCAGCGAAATCGACGTCACCAGCGCTGGCCAGACCCTGCGCTATCAACTGCCGTTCGGCCTGCTGCCTGAAGACCAGGTGGGCGCGGCGTTGCCGCAACAATTGGCGTTGTCCCGTGTACGTCGGGTTCGCCAGGTCGGTCTGATCACCGATGCGTTCAGCCTGGAGCATTTCATACGCGCCGTGCTGCAAGGCATGCAGGCCGGTACGGTACTGCCATGCACCGAAGGTGAATTGCGGTTCGAGCCCACCGAAGGCTTGACCGCGTTGAACCTTGGGGCCGAGCCGGAGGTTCGCTACCTGTCCGCCGAACAATCCAACAGTTCGGTGGTGGTGGGGGGCAGCCTGGTACTCAAGCTGATCCGCAAGGTCGCTTCGGGTGTACACCCGGAACTGGAAATGAGCGCCTATCTCACCGCTGCCGGCTTCGGCAACATCTCACCGTTGCTCGGCTCGGTGGTTCGCCGCGACGCCCAGGGTGAGGATTCGTTGCTGATGATCGCCCAGGGTTACTTGAGCAATCAGGGCGATGCCTGGGAATGGACCCAGAATAACCTCGAGCGCGCCTTGCGCGATGAGCTGGCGGACGCGGTGTCCGAGCAGGAGCAACATTACAACGCCCTGGGCGAACTCAAGGACTTCGCCGGCATGCTCGGCCAGCGCCTGGGGGAAATGCACCAGTTGCTGGCCCAGGCCACCGACAACCCGGACTTCGCGCCGCTGACCACCAACGCCAAGGAAACCCAGGCCATCGGCAAGGATGTGGCCGCCCAAGTGGAAAATGCCTTGCGCCTGCTCAAGCAGAACCAGGGCCAATTGAATCCTGTGGACCAGGCCATGGTCGCACGCTTGCTGGAGCACAAGAAAACCATCCTGGCCCATGTCCAGGAGCTGGCTGGCAAGGCCGTCGGCGGCTTGCGCATCCGCGTCCATGGCGACCTGCACCTGGGTCAGGTGCTGGTGATCAAGGGCGATGCCTACCTGATCGACTTCGAAGGTGAGCCGGCGCGACCATTGCATGAACGACGGGGCAAGCACAGCCCGTACAAGGACGTCAGTGGCGTGCTGCGCTCCTTCGATTATGCGGCGGCCATGGCGATCCACTTGCACACCGTCGACAGCACGGCCGATGCCGATGCGGCGCGGCAACGGGTCGCCGATCGTTATTTGAAAGAGGCTCGCCAGGCATTTGTCGAGGCATATCGGCTGGCGGCAGCTAGTCTTGCCCATGAGTGGAAGGATGCTGAAGGCGAAGACGCCGCGCTGGCGTTGTTCGGCCTGGAGAAGGCGGCCTATGAAGTGGCCTATGAAGCCGAGAATCGCCCCACCTGGCTGCCCGTGCCGTTGCATGGTCTGGTCGGGTTGTTAAGTGGGCTGCAACCCTTTTCCGACGTAGCCGGACCGATTTAGTGGAGAGAATCATGAGTGTCTCGAACAAAGAACCCCAGGGGCAGGCCAAGGAGTCATTGCTGCCGGCCCCCCATGACATAGACGCGCTGGTGCGTGCCGAACATCACGACCCGTTTTCCATCCTCGGCCCCCATGGCGACGGTGCCGGCGGGCAATTCATCCGCGCTTACCTGCCCGGTGCGCTGAGCGTGCAGGTGCTCGCCCGTGACGGCGGTGAAGAGCTCGGTGAGCTGCAACAGACCGAAACCCCGGGCCTGTTCGTCGGCCATTTCGATCATGCCCAGGCGTACTTGCTGCGCACCCGTTGGGCCGGCGGCGAGCAGGTGGCCGAAGACCCCTACAGCTTCGGTCCGTTGCTGGGGGAGATGGATCTCTACCTGTTTGGCGAGGGTAATCACCGCGACCTCAGTTCCTGCCTCGGTGCGCAACTGACCACCGTCGATGGCGTCGACGGCGTGCGCTTTGCGGTCTGGGCGCCGAACGCCCGGCGCGTTTCGGTGGTCGGGGATTTCAACGTCTGGGACGGGCGTCGGCATCCGATGCGCATCCGCTATCCATCCGGTGTGTGGGAGTTGTTCATTCCGCGGCTCGGTGCGGGCGAAGGCTACAAATATGAAATTCTCGGTGCCCACGGTATCCTGCCACTCAAGGCCGACCCGGTGGCCCTGGCCACGCAGATGCCGCCAGACACGGCGTCGAAAGTCGCCGCGCCCTTGAAGATCGAGTGGCAGGACGATGAGTGGATGCAGCACCGTCGCGAGCGCCAGCTCCCGGGTGCGCCGCTGTCGATCTACGAATTGCACGCCGGTTCCTGGCAGTGCGAAATCGACGAGGCGGGGGAGGTGGCCCGGCAATACAATTGGCATGAACTGGCCGAGCGCCTGATCCCGTACGTCAAGGACCTGGGGTTCACCCACATCGAGCTGATGCCGATCATGGAGCATCCATTCGGTGGCTCCTGGGGCTATCAGCCGCTGTCACAATTCGCGCCGACGGCACGCTTTGGCTCGCCGGACGATTTCGCGGCGTTCGTCAACGCCTGCCACCAGGCCGATATCGGGATCATCCTCGACTGGGTGCCGGCGCATTTCCCCACTGACACCCACGGCCTGGCCCAGTTCGATGGTACCGCGCTGTACGAATACGGCAATCCGCTGGAAGGCTTCCACCAGGATTGGGACACGCTGATCTACAACCTGGGCCGCACCGAAGTCCACGGTTTCATGCTGGCGTCGGCGCTGCACTGGCTCAAGCATTTCCACATCGATGGCCTGCGGGTGGATGCCGTGGCCTCGATGTTGTACCGCGACTATTCGCGCAAGGCAGGGGAGTGGGTGCCCAACCGCCACGGCGGGCGCGAAAACCTCGAAGCCATCGATTTCCTGCGCCACCTCAACGATGTGGTGGCATTGGAAACCCCTGGCGCACTGGTCATCGCTGAAGAGTCCACCGCGTGGCCGGGCGTCAGCCAGAGCACCCAGCAGGGCGGCCTGGGTTTCGCCTACAAGTGGAACATGGGCTGGATGCACGATTCGCTGCACTACATCCAGCAAGACCCGGTGTACCGCGCCCATCACCATAACGAACTGAGTTTCGGCCTGGTGTATGCCTGGTCCGAGCGCTTCGTCCTGCCGATTTCCCACGACGAAGTGGTCCATGGCAAACGCTCGCTGATCGACAAGATGCCCGGTGATCGCTGGCAGAAATTTGCCAACCTGAGGGCCTATCTCAGCTTCATGTGGGGTCATCCGGGCAAGAAGCTGTTGTTCATGGGCTGTGAGTTCGGCCAATGGCGCGAGTGGAACCATGACCAGCAATTGGACTGGTACCTGCTGCAATACCCCGAGCACCGTGGCGTGCAGAGGCTGGTGAGCGATCTGAACCGACTCTATCGCGAAGAGCCGGCGCTGCATGACCAGGATGATGCGCCCCAAGGCTTCCAGTGGTTGATTGGCGACGATGCGCTCAACAGCGTCTACGCCTGGCTGCGCTGGAGCAAGGATGGCCGGCCGGTGCTGGTGGTCGCCAACTTCACTCCGGTGCCGCGCGAGGCCTACCGGGTCGGCGTGCCATTCGCCGGGCGCTGGGTGGAACTGCTCAACAGTGATGCCGACACCTACGCCGGTTCCAACTACGGCAACGGCGGCGGGGCCTCCACCGAAGAGGTGCCCAGCCATGGCCAGGCGCTGTCGCTGGAACTCAACCTGCCGCCGTTGGCGGTATTGATCCTGCGGCCGGAGGGCTAGCCACGCAGTCCCCTGTGGGAGCGAGCCTGCTCGCGATGCGGTCTGCCTGAAAAGGTGATGTCGGATGTGCCGCCGTCATCGCGAGCAGGCTCGCTCCCACAAGGAGTCATGGGTGACTTCAAGCTCATGGGCACCATCGACCAAGTGTGGGAGCGAGCTTGCTCGCGATAGCGGCGTGTCAGTCAACATCAATGTGGCTGATCCACCACCATCGCGAGCAAGCTCGCTCCCACAGGGGGGCAGAGTTGTTTCAGCGAACCAGACACGGCCGCTTGTTGTTGAACGTCCAGCCTGGAATCAGGTACTGCATCGCCACTGCATCGTCCCGCGCCCCTAGTCCCATGCCTTTGTACAGCTCATGGGCCTTGGCCAACTGGTCCGTGTCCAACTCGATCCCCAGCCCCGGTTTTTTCGGCACCTGCACGCAGCCGCCCTGGATCTGCAAGGGCGCCTTGGTCAGCCGCTGGCCGTCCTGCCAGATCCAGTGGGTGTCGATGGCGGTGATGTCGCCCGGTGCGGCGGCGGCCACGTGGGTGAACATCGCCAGGGAAATGTCGAAATGGTTGTTGGAGTGCGAGCCCCAGGTCAGGCCCCATTCATTGCACATCTGCGCCACGCGCACGGAGCCTTGCATGGTCCAGAAGTGCGGATCGGCCAGGGGAATGTCCACTGACTGCAAGGTGATGGCGTGGCCCATCTCGCGCCAGTCGGTGGCAATCATGTTGGTGGCGGTCTTCAGGCCCGTGGCACGGCGGAACTCGGCCATGACCTCGCGACCGGAATAGCCGTTCTCGGCACCGCAGGGGTCTTCGGCGTAGGCCAGCACTTTGTGCTGGTCGCGACACAAACGGACCGCTTCCTTGAGTGACCAGGCACCGTTCGGGTCCAGGGTGATGCGGGCCTGGGGAAAGCGCTCGGCCAGTGCGGTGACCGCTTCGATTTCCTCATCGCCGTTGAGCACACCGCCCTTGAGCTTGAAGTCCTGGAAGCCGTAGCGAGCGTGGGCGGCTTCGGCCAGGCGTACCACGGCGGCGGCGTCCAGGGCTTTCTCATGGCGTACACGGAACCAGTCGTTGTCGGCGTCCGGTTCGCTGCGATAGGGCAGGTCGGTCTGCTGGCGATCACCGACGTAAAACAGGTAGCCGAGCATCTTCACCTCATCGCGTTGCTGGCCTTCGCCGAGCAGGGCGGCGACCGGTACGTCCAGGTGCTGGCCGAGCAGGTCCAGCAAGGCCGCTTCCAGGCCGGTCACCGCGTGGATGGTGATGCGCAGGTCGAAGGTCTGCAGGCCACGGCCGCCGGCATCGCGGTCGGCGAAGGCGTGGCGCACGGTGTTGAGGATCTTCTGGTACG
This sequence comes from Pseudomonas sp. St290, assembly GCF_018325805.1. Taxonomy (NCBI): domain Bacteria; kingdom Pseudomonadati; phylum Pseudomonadota; class Gammaproteobacteria; order Pseudomonadales; family Pseudomonadaceae; genus Pseudomonas; species Pseudomonas sp. St290. The sequence continues at coordinate 2,357,166 of NZ_AP014703.1, forward strand.
TACCGATAGGGCTACCGACCACCAGCGAGCGGGCGTCTTCGAGGGTCTGGCGAATGCGCTCGCCACCGGGGACTTCGCCCACGCCGGTGTGACCGGCGTTGTCCTTGAGGATAACGATGTTGCGGGTGAAGAACGGGCCGTGGGCGCCGCTGAGGTTCAGCAGCATGCCGTCGTGGCCGGCCACGGGCACGATCTGCATGCTGGTGATGATCGGGGCTTTGCTGGCTTCTGGAGGAGTCATGTGCACTTATCCTTGAACGAATCGAGTAATCAAACGTGGCTGGCGGCAGGGTTGGCCGGCGTCGGTGCCAACTTGGGTTTAGGCGTATTGCGCGCGGCAAACACAATGATCGCGGCAACGATCGAGGTGGCTGCCAGGCCATAGAGGCCGCCCTGGATCGAACCGGTGTGCTGTTCCAGCAGGCCGAAGGTGGTCGGGGCGACGAACCCGCCGAGGTTGCCCACCGAGTTGATCAGGGCAATCACCCCGGCGGCGATCCGGGCGTCCAGGTAGGCCTGGGGAATCGGCCAGAACAGCGACGACGCCGACTTGAAGCCCAGGGCCGCGAAACAGATGGCGACAAAGGCGAAGATCGGCCCGCCAGTGGTGGACATGAACATGCCGGCGGCGGCGATCAACAAGGCTGCGGCGACCCAGGCCTGCTGAAACTTCCATTTGGCCGACAGCGAAGCGAAGGCGTACATGCCGACGATCGACAGCAACCACGGGATCGAGTTGAACAGCCCGACCTGGATGTCGCTCAGGTCGCCCATCTTCTTGATGATGCTCGGCAGCCAGAACGTGGCGGCGTAGATCGTCAGCTGGATGAAGAAGTAGATCAGGCAGAACAGGATGATCTGGCGATCCTTGAGCAACTTGCCGATGGACAGTTTGATCGGCGAGGCGGCTTCGCGCGCTCGTTGTTCATCGTCGATGGTCTTGACCAGCACGTCTTGTTCTTCACGGCTCAGCCATTTGGCGTCATGGGGCTTGGAATCCAGCCAGAACCAGACGAACACGCACAGGCAGACGGAGAACATCCCTTCGATGAAGTACATCCACTGCCAGCCGTGCATGCCCAGGCCGTTGATCTGCAGGAGCAGCCCCGACAGCGGGCCGGAGATCAGCGAGGCAATGGCCGAACCGCTGAGGAAGATGGCGATGGCTTTGCCGCGCTCGACACCCGGCAACCAGCGAGTGAAGTAGTAGATCACCCCGGGGAAGAAACCGGCTTCGGCCACGCCCAGCAGGAAACGCAGGATGTAGAAGTGGGTTTCGTTCTGGATGAAGGCCATGCCCGCTGCCACCAGGCCCCAGGTGAGCATGATGCGGGTCAGCCAGATGCGCGCGCCGATTCTTTGCAAGAGGATGTTGGACGGGACTTCGAACAGCGCGTAGCCGATGAAGAACAGGCCGGCACCAAAGCCATAGGCCGCGGCACCGATACCCAGGTCGTGCTCCATGTGGGCGCGCACGAAGCCGATGTTCACGCGGTCGATGTAGTTGACGATAAACATGATGACGAACAGCGGCAGGATGTGGCGCTTGACCTTGGCGATGGCCGACAGCAGCACCGGATCCGCTCCGGCATTCGCCTTGAGGCTGGATGTGTTCACTGGTTTTTCTCCCACTCGTTATTTTTATGCGGGCATCGTGCAGGTGCCGATGTTGATAGACATCATACAACTTGATTTTTTTGGATGACAAGCAGTTTTTCAGCATTATTGGATTGGGCGAATAGCGTTTTTATGCCGTATTTGCTGGGCTTTTCCAGTCTTTCTGATTTTATTCAGCGTCTGCCTGGCCTGGGCTAAGCAGTTTTTTGAAAGAGTGATCAGCGCTGAGAAGGACCGATCTTGAGTGTTGTCATACAAGTTGGAGGCGTGACGATGAGATTTCCCACGCCCGCTGGTGATACGATCAGTCAGCCTGTTTTCGAGGAACCCGGCGATGCCGCAAGACACCGACGCGCCCCTGCGCAAGCGTACCCATAACCTGGCCCATGACCTGGTGGCGAAGCTGAGCCAGAGCATCTTGCTGGGGCAGTTGAAGCCGGGCGAGAAGTTGCCATCGGAAGGTGCCATCGTGCAGGCCCATGGCGTCAGCCGGACGGTGGTGCGCGAGGCGATTTCCAAATTGCAGGCTTCGGGGCTGGTGGAGACCCGCCACGGCATCGGTACCTTTGTGCTGGCGCAGACCGGCGAGCCTGGGCTGCGGCTCAATGTCGACACTGCGGCGGGTGTGCGGGCCATCCTGGAACTGCGCCTGGGCCTGGAAACCCAGGCAGTCGCCCTGGCGGCCCAGCGCCGCAGCGAACGCCAGTTGCAGCAGATGCGCCAGGCCCTGGATGACTATCAGCGCTTGTCCAGCAACAACGACAGCTGTGTCGAGGCCGACCGGCGCTTCCATTTGCTTATCGCCGAAGCCACGGACAACGCCTGTTTTGTCGAAATCATGCAGCATCTGGGCAGTGCGATGATCCCCAGGACGCGAGTGAATGTGGCCGAACGCGGCCAGGCTGACCTGAGCAAACTGGCGCAACTGGCCAACCTGGAGCACGAGGCGATCTTCAACGCAATCAAGCGCCAGGACCCGGACGCCGCCCGCGCTGCCATGTGGTTGCACCTGACCAACAGCCGTGACCGGTTCGGCGCGGGTACCTGAAGGCTCATCGTCGCCTGACCTACCGCCATCGCGAGCAGGCTCGCTCCCACAGGAGAGTTCTTGGGTGTTCACAGACGCAGTGTCCGCCACAGATCCAGTGTGGGAGCCAAGCTTGCTCGCGATGACGGCGGCACATTCAACATCTCCGCAAGCTGACCCAGCGCTATCGCGAGCAAGCTAGGCTCCCACAGGGATTTGTGGTGAATGCAAGGTCAGTGAACACTGGAGATCCACTGTGGGAGCGAGCCTGCTCGCGATGAGGCCGGCAGCCCACGCTCAAAACCGGCGGGCAAAAAAAAACCGGCGCAACCGAGATTGCGCCGGTGGTGGTACCAGCGGTCGTGCGGATATTCGTGGGTCCGCACAACCACCGTTGAACCTGTGTCGGTTACGCCCGCTCCAGCGCCAGGGCCACGCCTTGGCCGCCGCCGATGCACAGTGTCGCGAGGCCTTTCTTGGCGTCGCGCTTGATCATTTCATGCAGCAGCGACACCAGAACCCGGCATCCCGATGCGCCGATAGGGTGGCCCAGGGCGATGGCGCCGCCATTGACGTTGACCTTGTCCATGTCCCATTTCAATTCCCGGGCCACGGCCAGCGACTGGGCGGCGAAGGCTTCGTTGGCTTCGACCAGGTCCAGTTGCTCCAGCGACCAGCCGGCCTTGTCCAGGCAGCGACGGGTGGCCGAAACCGGGCCAATGCCCATGATCGCCGGGTCGACGCCAGCATTGGCATAGGCGCTGATCTTTGCCAGCACGGGCAGGCCCAGGGCCTTGGCTTTTTCCGCGCTCATCAGGATCACCGCGGCAGCGCCATCGTTCAGCGACGAAGCGTTGCCGGCGGTGACGCTGCCGTCCTTCTTGAAGGCAGGCTTGAGCTTGCCCAGGGATTCGGCGGTGGTGCCGGCGCGTGGTTGTTCGTCGGTGGCGAACGCCACGGGATCGCCTTTGCGCTGGGGAATAAGGATCGGCGTGATCTCATCGGCGAACCGACCGCCCTCGATGGCGGCCACGGCCTTCTGTTGGGAAGCGGCGGCGAAAGCGTCCTGCTCCTCACGGCTGATGCCGTACTTGTCCACCAGGTTCTCGGCGGTGATGCCCATGTGGTAGTCGTTGAAGGCATCCCACAAACCGTCGGTGATCATGCTGTCGATCATCTTCGCGTGGCCCATGCGCAGGCCGGTGCGGGCGGCCGGCAGTACGTAGGGGGCCAGGCTCATGTTCTCCATGCCGCCGGCGATGATGACCTCTGCGTCGCCACAGCGGATCGCCTGGGCGCCCAGGTGCAACGCCTTGAGGCCCGAACCGCAGACCTTGTTCAGGGTCAGCGCCGGCACCGCGTGGGGCAGGCCGGCGAGGATCGACGCCTGGCGCGCCGGGTTCTGTCCCGAGCCTGCGGTCAGCACCTGGCCGAGGATCACTTCATCGACCTGCTCGCCGGACAGGCCGGTTTGCTCCAGCAGGCGCCGAATCACCGCGGCACCGAGTTCCGGTGCGGGGATGGAAGCCAACGAACCCTGGAAACTGCCGATGGCGGTACGGGTAGCGGCGACAATCACGACTTCTTGCATCGAATCTCTCCTCACTGGGCAGCGAACTGCATTTCAGGCACATGGTCCGGCACGATCAATTTGCCGGCGGTCTTGGCGACGATTTCCTCGACGCTGACGCCCGGGGCACGTTCTTTCAGGATGAAGGCGCCGTCCTGGATTTCCAGGTAGGCCAGGTCGGTCAGCACGCGCTTGATGCAACCGGCGCCCGTCAGCGGCAGGCTGCAACGTGGCAGCAGTTTCGACTCGCCGTCCTTGGACGCGTGGGTCATGGTAACGATGATGTTCTCGGCGCCGGCCACCAGGTCCATCGCGCCGCCCATGCCCTTGACCAGCTTGCCGGGGATCATCCACGAGGCAATGTTGCCTTCCACATCCACTTCGAACGCGCCGAGCACGGTCAGGTCGATGTGGCCGCCACGGATCATGGCAAACGATTCGGCCGAAGAGAAGATCGACGCGCCGATGCGCGCGGTGACGGTCTGCTTGCCGGCGTTGATCATGTCGGCGTCGACTTCGGCTTCGGTGGGAAACGCGCCCATGCCAAGCAAGCCGTTTTCCGATTGCAGCATGACTTCCATGCCTTCGGGGATGTAGTTGGCGACCAGGGTCGGAATACCGATGCCCAGGTTCACGTAGTAGCCGTCCTGCATTTCGCGGGCGACGCGTTGAGCCATTTGTTCGCGAGAAAGTGCCATGTTGTTATTCCTTCATTCGGGCCGGGGGCAGGGGATCACTTACGCACGGTGCGCTGTTCTATGCGCTTCTCGAACGTGCCGCAAATGACCCGGTCGACGTAGATGCCAGGGGTGTGGATCTGTGTCGGGTCCAGCTCGCCGGGTTCGACGATTTCTTCGACTTCCACCACGGTGATCTTGCCCGCCGTGGCGGCCAGCGGGTTGAAGTTCTGGGCGGTGTGGCGATAGATCACGTTGCCGAAATGGTCGGCTTTCCAGCCTTTGACGATGGCGAAATCGCCGGTGATGGATTCTTCCATCAGGTACTGGCGGCCATGGAATTCACGCACTTCCTTGCCTTCGGCCACTGGCGTGCCGACGCCGGTGGCGGTGAAGAAGGCCGGGATGCCGGCGCCACCGGCGCGCATTTTTTCGGCGAGGGTGCCTTGGGGGGTGAGTACGACTTCGATTTCGCCGCTCAGCAGTTGCTTCTCGAAGAGGGCGTTTTCGCCCACGTAGGAGGCCACCACCTTGCGGATCTGCCGGTCTTCCAGCAGCACGCCGAGGCCGAAACCGTCGACGCCACAGTTGTTGGAGACCACGGTGAGGTCGCGGATGCCCTTGCGCTTGATCTCGGCGATCAGGTTTTCCGGGATACCGCAGAGGCCGAAGCCGCCGGCGATGACGGTCATGCCGTCCTTCAAGCCTTCCAGCGCCTCTTCATAGGAACTCACGCGTTTGTCGAAACCTGCCATAGACACCTCTTTTATTCTTGATGGGGTCGCAATGAGATGCAGTGTTGCGCCAACTCATATATTTGTTAAGTTGATTTTTAGATTGGATTGATTGATAAAACTCAATAGTCATCCCTTCGACGCAACCGGACGCAGAACGCCCATGACCCTTAAGCAAGTCCGCGCCTTCCTCGCCGTGGCCCAGAGCCTGAGTTTCGCCGTGGCTTGCGAGCGATTGCATCTGTCCCAGTCAGCCCTGAGCCTGACCATCAAGGCCTTGGAAGAAGGCCTGGGCGGACGTTTGTTCAGTCGCAATACCCGTAACGTCGCACTGACCCCTGAAGGCGAATCCTTGTTGCCCCTGGCCCGGCGGCTGATCGCCGACTGGGACAATGCCGAGGACGAAATGCGCCAGCGCTTCACCTTGCAGCGTGGTCGTGTGACGTTGGCGGCGATGCCGTCGTTTGCCGGCAACCTGTTGCCACCGATCCTCAAGACCTTCCGCGCCCGTTATCCGAATGTCAATGTCACGGTCAACGACGTGATCAACGAACAGGTGCTGGAAATGGTCCGTGACCGGCATGTCGAATTGGGCGTGGCGTTCGAACCGATGCAGGGTTCGTCATTGGCGTTCACGCCCTTGTATCTCGATCGCTTCGTCGCGGTGGTGCCGCAGGACTCACCGCTTGCCCAGCGCGACGAAATCCACTGGGAGACTCTGCTGGAGCAACCATTCATCACGCTGCAACGCCCATCCACCGTACGGGTGATGCTGGAAGAGCATCTGCAGGCTCGGGGAATGAAGCTGCCCGTGGAGTTCGAGAGCCATCAGCTGGCGACAGTCGGGCGGATGGTCGCCAGCGGGTTGGGGGTCAGTGCGGTACCAGCGTTGTGCGTCGGCCAGATGCACGAGCTGGGCGCCCGTTGCATCACCTTGAGCGATCCGGTGATCGAACGGGCCATCGGGGTACTGACCAAGCCGGGGCATGAACTGTCGGCGGCGGCGCAGGCGTTGTTCGATACGCTCAGGGATCAGGACTCGGCGCAGATTGACTGACTCCTGGGGGAGCGAGCCTGCTCGCGATGCGGTGGCACACTCAACATAGATGCACGCTGAAATACCGCTATCGCGAGCAGGCTCGCTCCCACAGTGGATTTGGGGTGTTCGCTAGAACGGGTGGTGTGCCAGCAACGGCAACAACTGTTCACACGGTTCTTCAAGCTTGAGATCCAGCAACTCATCAGCCCGGGTCCTGCCCCGGTTGATCGCCAGCAGCGGCTTGCCCTGGTCCTTGATCGCCCGGCACAGGCGAAACGCCGACCAGGCCATCAACGACGAGCCCACCACCAGCAGGCCTTCCGCTTCCTCGACGGCCCGGGTGGCGCGCGCGGCGGTGGCGGCAGCAACATTCTCGCCGAAAAACACCACGTCGGGCTTCAACCGCTCGCCGCCGCAGTGGGGGCAGCGGGGTACCTGGAAGCGCGCCTCGAACGCCGGGTCCAGCAGGGTGTCGCCGTCCGGAGCCTGCACTGCATCGACTCCGGCCAGATAGGGATTTTGCGCTTCCATCAACAATTGGATCTGCTGCCGTTCGCTGCGCTGCTCACAATCCAGGCAGAGCACACGGTGCAGGCTGCCGTGGAGTTCGATCACGTCCTGGCTGCCGGCCTGGTCGTGCAATGTGTCGACGTTCTGGGTGATCAGACCACTGATGCGCTGTTCGGCCTGTAGCGCCGCCAAGGCCTCGTGGGCTGCATTCGGCCGTGCTTGTCGCACCCGTGGCCAGCCCAGCATTGCCCGCGCCCAATAGCGTCGCCGCGCCTCGGGTTTGGCGAGGAACTCCTGGTACATCATGGGTTGTCGACCCCGGCGTACACCGTCGCTGTCGCGGTAATCGGGGATGCCCGACGGTGTGCTGATACCGGCGCCAGTGAGGACCAGGAAATGGCGCCCGGCCATGTGCTCTCGCAACTGATCGATCGGTTCACGGTGAAGATCGTCGGGCATGTGGTTGTCTCCGCTGGCCTGGAACCGTTGAGGTTAGCACTGCGGTTGTCCAGGGAAAGCGCGCTGACGCCTTTCGTCGCTCAGCGCGACGGTTGCTTCAAACTTTCCCCGGCCCGGCGACATCCACTTCTATGTGCGGTACCTCAGAATCGTCGCGCTGCGATGCAGTGGCGACCACGGCTAAGGAGAAGGGAATGGCAACGCCAAAAGAGAACCTGCTGGACTGGCTCAACGATGCCCATGCCATGGAGCAACAAGCGGAAAAAATGCTCAAGGCCCAAGCGGAACGCCTCGAACATTATCCAGCGCTCAAGGCCCGGATCGAGGAGCACTTGCAAGAAACCCTCGGCCAGCAAAAGTTGGTGGAGCAATGCATAAAGCGCCTGGGCGGGAGTACCTCCACGCTCAAGGACCTGGCCGCCAAGCTCATGGCCTTCGGCCAGGCGGTCGGCGGCATGACGATGAGCGATGAAGTGGTCAAGGGCGCCATGAGTGGCTACGTGTTCGAGAACCTCGAAATCGCCTCCTACACCGTGCTGATCGAGGCAGCGAAAGTGGCCGGCGACGTGGAAACACAACGGGCCTGCGAACAGATCCTGCCCCAGGAAATCGCCATGGCCGAGTGGTTGCGCGAGCACCTGCCGCAGATCACCCAGGCGTTCCTCGAACGTTCGGCCAGTCCGCGTACCGAGGCTAAGCGCTGAGCATGAAAGAGCATTCGGACGCTTATTTGCGGACACCTGGGGCGCTGCCGAAAAAGGAGAAAGACGAGCGGACCACCGGTGAAGTACGCGCCATCAATCGTCAGAGTGCGATGGTGGGCGTGTATGTGGACCAGGAGGATGGCCATACCGTTTTCGAGCTGAGTTCGGCCAATGACATCGATATTGGTGATGTCATCGCGTGGGACAGCGGCACCGCCCTGGGCACACAGCCCTATCACAACTTGACCAAGGGTTGGACCGCTGACGTGTATGTAGCGAATCACGGTGTGGCGGCGGCAAATCTGGAGGTGCAGTTGCTGGCGGGGTCCTCTTGAACGCAACGTCGATCCATTCAGGAGAAAGACATGAGCGAATTAAAGTGTGGCTGTCCCGATTGTCATTGTGATGTCGATCCACGGCGGGTCTTCAATCACGACGGCGAGGCTTATTGCAGCCAGGCCTGCGCCGAACAGCACCCCAACGGCGAACCGTGTCCGGCACCGGACTGCCATTGCGAGCGTAGCGGCAAAGTCGGTGAGCGCGATATCACTGACAATCAACTGGATGATGCACTGGAGGAAACCTTTCCGGCGAGCGATCCGATTTCACCCTGAGCATTCTTGAATCCGGGTCTCGGCGACAGGGGATCCGGACACCGCAAGCCGGTCAGTGTGGTGGTGCAGAACAACACCGGCAGCCCGCGAGTTTTGGCTTCCTGGAACGGCGCGAGGCCAGGGTGACGAGACCGGTGCAATGGGGTGCTGGCGGCACCCGGCCTTTGGCGGACAGCGTGGAAAGACACGCACTGTTTTTTCCGTGGAACCATGTGGGTTTTTCGTTGGATGAAGTTTTAGTGTTAAGGCTGTTAATCGGTCGCCGCTTGTTTAATAGCCTGTTGCAATAACTATCAAGACTTCGGTGCAAATAGAAGTATTGACCATTCGTCGCCGTTTGCCACGTTCTCTTAAAACCTTGGTGGCGTCATGTTTTCCGAATAAGACGAGTCAACGAGACTCGTTGATATCAACTAAACGAGGTGAATGAAATGGCTAACACAGGTAATAACAACCCTGGCAATTTCGCTAACGATCGTGAGAAGGCATCGGAAGCCGGGAAAAAGGGCGGCCAAGCATCAGGAGGCAATTTTGCCAACAATCCTGAGCGCGCTTCCGAGGCTGGACGCAAGGGTGGCCAGGCCTCTGGCGGCAATTTTGCCAACGACCCGCAGCGCGCCGCAGAAGCTGGACGCAAAGGCGGGCAAGCCTCGGGGGGGAACTTTGCCAACGACCCTGAGCGGGCTTCTGAAGCCGGCCGAAAAGGTGGCCAGGCCTCGGGTGGCAACTTTGCCAACGACCGGGAAAAAGCCTCCGAAGCCGGCAGGAAAGGCGGCGAAAACAGCCGCGGTGGCGCTCGTAATTCCTAATGTTTCGTAGTCTCGCAGGTCCCGTGCGATTGGGCTGGGACCTGTTTCGGCGGTGATATTAAGTCGGGTATTCCTGCCCGACTTCGCTGATGGATTTATTGTTTGAAAAATAAGTGCGTGTGCTTGCGTTGCAATAAGCCACTCGTCTTCTGTTTTGAATAAAAACTAAATTATATTCATTTAATTTCTTCAGACTTTCATGGGCCTGCCGTCGGCAGTGTTCTCATGCCGTGTACCTGAACGAGGAGTTCAATCATGTTTCTACATAACAAACGATTGCAGTACACCGTGCGTGTCGCTGAGCCCAATCCCGGACTCGCCAACCTGTTGCTCGAGCAGTTCGGCGGGGCCCAAGGGGAATTGGCGGCGGCATCGCGTTATTTCACCCAGGCCTTGTCCGAGGACGATCCAGGTCGCAAGGATTTGCTGATGGACATTGCCACCGAAGAGCTCAGTCATCTGGAGGTGATCGGTTCGATCATCGTGATGCTGAACAAGGGTGCCAAGGGCAGAATGGCTGAAGGCGTGGAGAAGGAGGGGCAGTTGTACCGGGACATCAACGGTGCCGGTAATGACTCGCACATCACCAGCCTCTTGTATGGCGCCGGCTCGCCGCTGACCAACTCCGCCGGTGTGCCCTGGACTGCCGCCTATGTCGACACCATCGGCGAACCAACGGCGGACATGCGCTCGAACATTGCTGCTGAGGCCCGGGCGAAAATCATCTATGAACGGTTGATGAACCTCACCGATGATCCTGGAGTAAAAGAAGCGCTCGGCTTTTTGATGACCCGTGAAATCGCGCATCAGTTGTCGTTCGAAAAAGCCTTGCACTCGATCCAGCCCAATTTTCCGCAAGGCAAATTGCCGGGTATGCCGGAATTCAGTCATGTGTATTTCAACATGTCCCAGGGCGAACCTACCGTGCGTGGTCCATGGAACCAGGGCGATGACTGGGAGTTCGTGGAGAATCCAACGCCAGCGGTGGACGGTGGCGATGGACTGGCCAGCGTTCAGTTGAGTAAAAAAGACGAAGCGCTGTTGATGGACATGAAGGCGCGGACCATGTCCAACCCCGATAGCGACCCCACCACCGGCGCCGACTTGGGTTCAGGAATGCAAGGTGACAAACTGTAGGAAACCGGCGAGGGGGCCCGGCTCCCTCGCCTGAGAATTCTGTTTGACCGCTCAACCAGTTAAGGACTTTCAATGGACCAGCCCACTTCCCGGATCCGATCACCCTGGCGTACCTGGCTGGATCCTGTGCAAAACAATCTGGTGCTAGGGGTAACCTTCTGGCTGGGGTTGGCGTTGGTTGCCGCGTTGTTGCTCTACAGCGGCTACAACGCACTGGTTGGGGCTGATCGGCAAAACCTGGGGTATGCGGTACTGGGCGGCACGTCCGGCTTCGCCGCCACCGCATTGGGGGCTGTGATGGCGGTGGTATTGCGGGATATCTCCTCCCGTACCCAGGACATCATGCTGGGGTTCGCCGCGGGCATGATGCTCGCCGCCAGTTCCTTCTCACTGATTTTGCCGGGGATCGAGGCGGCACAGGTCATTTGCGGTAATCAGTTGCTTGCCGCGTTTGTCGTCGTGGTGGGATTGGGGCTGGGCGTCGCCTTGATGATCGGCCTCGACCGTTTCGTCCCCCACGAGCACGAGTTGAGTGGCCGGCGCGGTCCGCAAGTCGAACGCATCAATCGTGTCTGGTTGTTCGTACTCGCCATCACCTTGCATAACTTGCCAGAAGGTATGGCCATCGGCGTCAGTTTTGCCGACGGCGATTTCAAGGTCGGTCTGCCCTTGACCACCGCCATTGCCATCCAGGACATTCCCGAAGGCCTCGCCATTGCCATGGCGCTGCGGGTCACCGGCATCAGTACCTTGCGTGCCGCGCTGATTGCCGTGGGCTCGGGGTTGATGGAGCCTTTGGGGTCGGTGATTGGCCTGGGCATGTCTTCGGGTGTGGCCGTGGCCTATCCCATCAGCCTGGGCCTGGCGGCCGGGGCGATGATCTTCGTGGTGTCCCACGAAGTGATTCCCGAAACCCACCGCAACGGCCATGAAACACCGGCCACCTTGGGGTTGATGATGGGGTTTGCGGTGATGATGTTTCTAGACACGGCGTTGGGTTGAAGGCCAGCCAAATACCTGCTGGATTACATCCTGTGGGAGCGAGCAAGCTCGCTCCCACATTGGTTTTGTGTGTCTACCCCGGATCCCTGTTTCTCGCGACCTATACTCAACCGGTAGATGACCTGAACCCGGAGTAGCGCGACTGTGCTGCGTGCGCTGATGTTGGCCATTGTGCTCGTTCTGGCGGGGTGCGCCACGCCACAGCGCGGTCAACAGGCGGCCACGGTAGCCATTTCCCAGGACACTTGGCGACAGGTTGACCAGCAGATCATCGCGGCTTCGAAAAGCGCTATCGAACAGGCAGCCCTCTACGCTCGCGGGTCGATGGAGCATTGGCGTGTGCTGGTCTATGAACGCACCGAGGCTCAATTCATCCCTTGGTTCAGCAGCTACTGGACTCAGGAATGGCTGGCGGTGAAGGTCAGTTGGTATGCCGCCAGTGCCAAGGGCGAGGAGGATTCCTCAGCCAGGCGTCTGGCGGTTTACCTGCAAGAGCAATATCGCGAGCAGGTGCTGGAACCCGTGGCGATGGAAATTGATCCCGAGGCGATCAGGGCCGCCGCGACGGACTACTACATTCGCCAGCTCAATCAACAGGTCCAGGTTGTCGCCCAGCGGCATCGAATCCCGAACGAACTGATGAATCGGCGCCTGCACGGTATTCCTGCTATCAACCTGGGGCCGCCGGCGGCGCGTAACGCTTCGTTGTACGAGGTGATTCATGCCGAACCGCTGAACACACTGCCGGCTTATGCGGCCCTGATCGATCACGTCAACAAGGCCGCTACCACAGGTGCCGGGCCATCAGAGGCGGTGATCGCAACGGTGGCGCAACGCACCAGCGAAAAAATCGAGGCGCAATTTGCCACGCGAGGCGCGACTGGCGCGGCGGCGGCCGTGGCAGGGAAAGCGGCCGGGGCATTGATTTCGGTGGGCGTGGCGGGTATTCGCGCGATCATTCACGAGGGCGAGCGGCCGGAAATGGAGGCGCAGATCCGCAAAAGCCTGAGCGCTGCGTTCGATGAGGCGTGGTTCAAGTCACTCAAGCATCCCCTCAGCGGGGTAATGGCACCGGTGTATTACCTGGACGAAGAAATAGAAGGCAGCCTGGTGGAGGCGGACCTGGCCAATCGAGCGGTGGCATTGCCGGACATCAAGCCGTGATGGGCCAGCTCATTCTGAGCCAAGGGTGACGCGACAACCTTTGCGATGGCGGATCTGCTCGTCCGATGGGCGCTCCTTGATGAATTCGAAGCGCGGCTCGCCTTCGCTGTAGATCACCAGCCAGCCCCATTCCAGCTCGCTTTCATCCTGCCCGGGCTTGGGTGGCGAGGCCCACCAGGGTTCTTTTTGCATGATCTGTCGCATCGTCTACTCCTGCCGATTGATCCTTTGAACTATAGACCGCTCGATTCGACGACAAGCGCCCATGAAAACGCCCACACCCTGTGGGAGCAAGGCTTGCCCGCGAAGCAGGCGACTCGGTTCCAGATAGACCATGTCATCTTCATCGCGGGCAAGCCTTGCTCCCACAAAGTCTGCACCCACAGCTCCCTTGCTACAGGGTTGTGTGCCTGAAGCTTGATAATCAGTGTGCTCTGATCCCGCCTACCAGCGTCTAGCGTCTGTATCCCCGCACTCGAACGGGGAATGACTGGACCCCGCGCATATGCAAGTACTGTTGAACGAGATCCTTGATGCGGTTCGCCCCCTGATTGGTCAGGGAAAGGTGGCCGACTATATCCCGGCCCTGGGCACTGTGGCGCCCAACCAGTTGGGTATTGCCGTGTATGGCAACGACGGCGAGATGTATTGCGCTGGCGACGCCGAAACAGCGTTTTCGGTGCAGAGTATTTCCAAGGTGTTCAGCCTGGTGCAGGCCATCGGGCATTCCGGCGAAGCGATCTGGGAACGCCTGGGCCATGAGCCATCCGGCCAACCTTTCAACTCCCTGGTGCAACTGGAATTCGAACGCGGTCGGCCGCGCAACCCGTTCATCAACGCTGGCGCCTTGGTTATCTGCGATATCAACCAGTCGCGTTTCGCCGCGCCGGCGCTGTCGATGCGCGATTTCGTACGGCGGCTGTCGGGCAACCCGCAGGTGATGGTGGATGGCAAGGTCGCCGAGTCGGAATACCAGCACCGTGCCCGGAACGCGGCAATGGCGTACCTGATGCAATCGTTCGGTAACTTCGAGAACGACGTGGAAGCGGTGTTGCGCAGTTATTTCAGCCACTGTGCCCTGCGGATGAGTTGCATCGACCTGGCACGGGCTTTCTGCTTCCTGGCCAACGATGGGTTCTGCAAGCACAGCGGCGAACAGATTCTCAGCGCTCGGCAGACCCAGCAGGTCAACTCCATCATGGCCACCAGCGGCTTGTACGATGAGGCCGGCAATTTCGCTTATCGCGTCGGCTTGCCGGGCAAGAGCGGTGTTGGCGGCGGGATTGTCGCGGTGGTACCGGGGCGGTTCACGGTGTGCGTGTGGTCGCCGGAACTCAACGCCGCCGGTAACTCCCTGGCCGGCATGGCGGCGCTGGAGTTGATGAGCCAGCGGATCGGCTGGTCAGTGTTCTAGGCATCACGAAAAAGGGCCCGCTCCTGGTTGAGGAGCGGGCCCTGTTTCATTCATGTGCAATCAGCAGAGGCGGTCGATGACTCGCACTTGCGAGGTGTTCTGCATCGACTCCCAGGCCTGGGTCAGCGTCTGCAGGACGCGTCCCATGAAGTCCTTGTCCGCGGCGGCCTTCTTGCCGACGTAACCCTGGCCGCGACGGTACATCTTCAGCCGGGCACACAGGTCTTGTGTGTTCTTATCGAACTCGTCTTCCTGGGTATAGGGAGACAGGCAGTCCATATGCACCTGGCCAGTCTTGCTGATCCACAGGATATGGCTGTCGAGAGTGTCCTTGTGCGCTGCGAACATGCGAGCCAGTTCATCAATAGATGGTTGATTATTCAGATTCATGTGTAAGCCCCTTGACCATTTGGTTGATCTGTCTGGTGGTTCGCAAAAACTTCGCTTCTCGGTAAGTGGCACCTGATACCGAAACCAGGTCGTCAGCATTCGTCCGTCGAACTTCGGCGGGGTCATGCATCGGTTGTGTAGTGTTTATCAAAGGGCCGCTACGCAAATGCGCTACAACGAAGAGAAACAGCGAAGAATCTTCAGCCAGTGTCAACTTTCGAGGGTCGACCACGTGCGTCATGAGGATCTTCGCCGACGTTTCTCGTCCTTGTTACCGGACGGTCATGCCAGGTCAGCACCTTCAATCTGCCTTGTGGGCAGTCCCTTATCCAAAAAACAGCTCGGCGGTCAGACGAGCTTGCTCAAACAGTTGCCTGTACTCCCGATCGGGGAGACGTCTGCATCATGCAAGGGCAAATCGGAGGCGTCAACGGTTTTGTAGTGATTATTTTTGGTCACTACATATTGTCGGACAAAATGGTTTTGTTATGAGAATTCTGGCTCAGGGCAGATATCCCTGTGGGAGCGAGCCTGCTCGCGATGACGGTGTACCAGTCGATATCCAAGGTGATTCAAGTAACGCTATCGCGAGCAGGCTCGCTCCCACAGGGCGACACGGCGAACACGTATTCATCAGGTCGCTTTGGCTTTAGTCGCCTTGCGCGGTGCGCCGCCTGTCTTGCGCTTGGCTGGCTTGCGCTTGTTCTTCCACGGCGTTGCGCCGCGCCCGGCGGGGCTGGCCGGGCCGTTGATGGTCAGGCTCATGCCCTGGCAGCGGGCGACATGCTTGCTCATCCAGGCGGCTTGCCGGGTCACGAATTCTTCCAGGCTCATTTCCCCGCTTTGCACCATGTCCAGCGCCTGTTCCCAGATGGCGGTGGTGCCCGGGTCGGCGATGGCCCGGGGCACGGCGTCGATCAGGCTGAACGCCGCCGGGGTCGCGGACAAGGCCTTGCCGTTTTTCACCAGGTAACCGCGGTCGAGCAGCCCCTGGATGATCGAGGCCCGGGTCGCTTCGGTGCCGATGCCGGTGGTGTCCTTGAGCTTTTGCTTGAGCAGCGGATCCTCCACCAGTTTGGCGACGTTCTTCATTGCCTTGATCAAGTCGCCTTCGGTGAAGGGCTTGGGGGGTTGGGTCCACAGGTCCTTGGGTTTCACCTCATCCACCGCGCAATCGCGACCTTCGGCCAATGCCGGCAGGGTTTGCGGTGCCGGTGCTTCACGGCCCCGTGCCGGCGCCAGCGCTTCGGGCAGGGCGCGTTTCCAGCCGGGTTCGACGATCTGCTTGCCCACGGCACGCAGCGCCTGGCCGGCACAGTCGAAGTCGGCCTGGGTCCGGTCGTATTCGTGGTTGGGCAGGAACTGCGCCAGGTAGCGCGCGCGAATCAGCGTATAGACCGCTCGCTGTTTGCCGGCGAGCTTGTCGAGGTTCTTGGCGGCGGCGGTGGGAATGATGCCGTGGTGAGCACTGACCTTGGCGTCGTTCCAGGCCCGGGACTTGCGCTGCGGCTGCAGGTGCTCGCGCAGCGGCGCCAGGCTCGGGTCGGCCTGGGCGAGGGCGGCCAGGATGGCCGGCGCTTCACTGTGCTGGCTCAAGGGCAGGAAACCGCAATCGCTGCGCGGGTAGGTGATGAGCTTGTAGGTCTCGTAGAGCGACTGGGCAATGTCCAGGGTTTCCTGGGCACCGAGGCCAAGTTTCTTCGAGCAGACCTCCTGTAGCGTGCCCAGGTCGAAGGGCAACGGTGCCGCTTCGCGCAGGCGCTCGGTACATACCTTCAGCGTCCGGGCGGTGGCGGCGTTGCTCATGGCATGAGCGGCGTCCCGGGCCAGGGCCTGGTTCAGGCAGCGCTCCTGGTCGTCGCAGGCATCCGGATCGGCGCGCCACTGGGCGATGAATGCCGTACCTTCGTGGCTCAGTTGCACGTCGATGGCCCAATAGGCGACCGGCACGAAGTCGGCGATGCTGCGGTCGCGGTCCACCACCAGCCGCAGCGTCGGGGTCTGCACGCGCCCTACCGGCAACACACCCTGGTAGCCGGACTGGCGCCCCAGCAGGGTGAACAGGCGACTCATGTTCATGCCGATCAGCCAGTCGGCCCGGGAACGGCCCAGGGCCGAGTGATACAGGTTGAAGGTTTCGATGCCCGGCTTGAGGGCGGCCAGGGCCTTGCGGATCGACGCTTCGTCCAGGGCCGACAGCCATAGCCGTCGGATTGGCCCGCGATAGCGGCAATGTTCCACCAGCTCCCGGGCGATCATTTCGCCTTCACGGTCGGCGTCGGTAGCGATGACCAACTCCTTCGCTTCCCCCAGCAGGCGCTTGACCGCTTTGTACTGACTGGCGGTTTTCGGCTTGACGGTCATTTTCCATTGCGCGGGCACGATGGGCAGGTCGGCCAGGACCCAGCGCTTGTAGCGCGCGTCGTAGGCGTCGGGTGGGGCGGTTTCCAGCAGATGGCCGATGCACCAGGTGACTGTGATACCAGGGCCCAGCCAGCAACCGTCGCCACGGCGCGTGGCACCGAGCACGGCGGCGATGTCCTTGGCCTGGGACGGCTTTTCACACAGGTACAGCTGCATAGCGCCCTTTTCCTGAGCAGATTTCATGGAGCTGTAGCATGGTCATGGATGCGCCCCAGGGCAAGTTTTATCTGTATGGATATACAGATAAAAACGTTGCGCTGCGTTGCCGAGGGGTGTCTGGCGTGACATTCGGCGGCCTGTCGGCACGCAGAATGAATTTCTCGCAGGGGCATGGCTCATAACTTCAAGGCGGTTGAAACCGCAAAGAAGGTTTATGAGGTCAAGGAGAGTCACTTTCATGAATTCGATGCCCAATGGCAACGGCCAGGCGACTACACGTTTGATTCTCGTGGTGGAAGATGATCCAACCATCCTGGATTTCCTCTGTGAAATCCTCGAGGAAGAAGGGTTCGTCGTGGAACCTCGGAAAAACGCTGATGATGCGTTGATATTCCTCGAAGAGAGCGCTGACTACGTCGACCTGTTGCTCACCGACATCACCATGCCCGGCAAGATCGACGGTGCGGACCTGGCCAACCTGACCGGAGACCGTTGGCCGCAGATCCCGCTGCTGATCATGTCCGGCTTCGAGACGCCGGAAAGCGCCGGAATCAAGCACCACGCGTCGTTCATTGCCAAGCCCTGGGCCCTGGGACAGATGCTGGATCTGGTGGAGAGTACGGCCAAAAGTCACGCCATCCACTGAGTGATGCCAGAGGATGGGCGTGGCCGGGCACGTTTGGGTTGCAAGCGGCGATGGCCTCTATGACAATGCGAGTCATTATCAGTCGCGAATTATTCCATTGCCATGCCCGCCAACGATCTGTCCCTACGCAGTGCTGTCGACGTTCTGTACAGTGATCATCACAGTTGGCTCCAGGGCTGGTTGCGCAAGCGCCTGGGCAATACGTTCGATGCCGCCGACCTGACCCAGGATACGTTTGTGCGGGTCATCAAGGCGCGCACCGCGCTGGATATCCGCGAGCCGCGACCGTACCTGTCGATGATCGCCAAAGGGCTGCTGATCGACCTGTTTCGCCGCCGCTCGCTGGAACAATCCTACCTCGAAGCATTGGCGGCCATGCCGCAAGAGCAGCACCCGTCACTGGAAGAACAGGCGATCCTGCTCCAGGCCCTGATGGAGATCGACCGCCTGCTCCTGGGGCTGGGGCCGCGCGTCAGGCAGGCGTTCATCCTGTCGCAGTTCGATGGCCTGACGTACCCGCAGATTGCCGAGCGCCTGGGCGTC
The DNA here is from genome assembly GCF_018325805.1 of Pseudomonas sp. St290. Classification (NCBI taxonomy): domain Bacteria; kingdom Pseudomonadati; phylum Pseudomonadota; class Gammaproteobacteria; order Pseudomonadales; family Pseudomonadaceae; genus Pseudomonas; species Pseudomonas sp. St290. Next base: position 2,375,805 of record NZ_AP014703.1, read on the forward strand.
AGCGTCCGCACGGTCAACAACCACATGGCCAAGGCCATGGAACATTGCTGCCTGATGCAGATTCAATTGCAGCTTTCATGAACCTGCCCGCCGAAGAGTTGCAAGCCATCCGTGTGGCAGCGCGCTGGTACGCCCGGCTTCATTCCGGCATTGCGACCGACGCGGACCGGGCCGATTGGCGCGCCTGGCTGGCTGCCGATCCGTTGCACGGCCAGGCCTGGCAGCGCATGGCCGCGGTGGCCGAGCAGATGGCGAGTGTGCCGGGCGCCCTCGCGGCGCCGACCTTGAGCGACACCCACCAGCGATCCCGCCGTCAGGTGTTGCGCAGCGCCTTGCTGCTGACGTCCGCCGGTGGCCTGGGCTGGCTGGGCTGGCACAGCCAGGCGACCCAGAACCTGTTTTGCGATCACCGCACCGCGGTGGGCGAGCGTCGCGAGTTCCAGCTGGCCGATGGCAGCACGGTCCTGCTCAACACCGACACCTCGATCAATGTGCGTTTCGATGGACAGCAGCGGCGCCTGGAGCTGTTGCGGGGTGAGATCCTCGTGACGACGGCGTTCGATCCCTGGCGACGTCCATTCAAGGTGGTCACTGGGCCGACCGAAGTGCTTGCGCTGGGCACGCGGTTTATCGTCCGTAGCCAGGCGGGGGGCGGCGAAGTGGCGGTGCTTGAGAAAGCGGTCGAGGTAAGCCTGCTGGCGACTGGTTCAAGGATGCGGGTCGAAGCCGGCCAGCGCCTGGATTTCAATGAGCGTTCGTTGGGGGCGCTGCGTGGCAACGATGTGTCGGTCGGTGCCTGGCAGAAGGGCAGCATCATCGCCATTGACCGTCCCCTGGCGGCGCTGCTGGATGAACTGTCGCGCTACCGTCCCGGTGTGCTGCGCTGGGACCCGGCGATTGGCGACTTGAAGGTTTCCGGTGTATTTCCCGTCGATAACACCGATCTCGCCCTGGCGGCGCTGGAAAGCGGTTTTTCGCTGCGGGTGACCCGCTACAGCCGATTCTGGGTCCAGGTGTCCGGTGGCGATCGGCGCTAATGCCGCGTAATAAAAAAACCAGTCCCTGCACTTTTCATCCTCATCGTTCGGCTCTTCCTCAGTGAGTTTTTATCGACCGTTTGGGGGAGGGAAAGTATGACGTGGGTGAGCGCGCCGGGCCGTCTGGTGTTTGCAGTGAAAATCGGTTTGCTGGCGGTCACGACCGCCGGCGCCACGGCGGTGAATGCCAGCCCGGTTCCAGCGGCTGCGGCGCAGCAGCGCGCGGTGCAGGCCTACGATATCGGCGCCGCCAGCCTGGTGGATGTGCTGACCCGTTTCTCCAGCGCCGCGGGTGTCGCTATTTCGTTTGATGCCCGGCAACTCGAAGGTTTGCGATCACCCGGCCTGAGCGGCTCTTTCGGCGTGGGCGACGGTTTTGCGCGCATTCTGGCTGGTAGCGGCCTGCAAGCCGCCCTCCAGGCCAACGGCACGTACGTGCTGCGCCCCGTGCCGGTCAGCGGTTCGGCACTGGAACTGGACGCAACCACCATCGAGGCACAGCGACTTGGGGCGACCACTGAGCACAGCAATTCCTACACGACGGGCGCGGTCACCATCGGCAAGGGCGAGCACTCCCTGCGCGAGACGCCGCAGTCGGTGACGGTGATTACCCGCAAGATGCTCGATGACCAGAACCTCAATACCATCGATCAAGTCATGGAAAAGACCCCCGGCATTACCGTCTACGACTCGACCATGGGCGGCAAGTATTTCTATTCCCGCGGGTTCCGGATGTCTGGCCAGTATCAATACGATGGCGTTCCGCTGGACATGGGCAACAGCTATGTCCAGGCCGACAGTTTCAGCAGTGACATGGCTTATTACGACCGTGTCGAAGTGCTGCGCGGCGCCGCCGGGATGATGAAGGGGGCGGGCGGCACGTCCGGCGGCGTCAATTTCGTCCGCAAACGCGGTCAGGCCACGGCCCAGACGGAGCTCAGCCTTTCGGGCGGCACCTGGGACAACTATCGTGGGCAGGTCGATACCGGTGGCCCGTTGAATGACTCGGGCACCGTACGGGGCAGGGCGGTGATCGCCGAGCAGAGCCGACATTATTTTTACGACGATGCCCGGCGCAAGGACCAGATCTATTACGGCGCCCTGGACTTCGATCTGTCGCCCGACACGACGCTAGGCGTGGGCGTTGCCTATGAAGACGTCGATGCAAGCCCCTGCTGGGGCGGGCTTCCGCGCTACCGGGACGGCAGCGATCTGAAACTCAGTCGTTCCACTTGCCTGGACCCATCGTGGAACACCTGGCGCAGCCAGCGGACAACGGTGTTTGGCGATCTCAAGCATCAGCTCAATGATGACTGGGCCGTAAAGGTCGCCAGTGTCTATACGAAAAATACTCAGGACATCAAATACGCGTTTGCATCGGGCTCGGTAACGCCCGGCACCTCGACCACCAACATGCTGGGTAGCATGTACGACTATGACCAGGTCGATTACGGCCTTGACGCCTACCTGGACGGCAAGTTCGACGCCCTGGGGCAGCAACATGAGTTGATTGTCGGTTTCAACGCCAGTCGCTCGGACAAGGATGACTTCTTCTCGGTGGCGCTGCTGCCACAGAAGCAGAATGTGTTCGAGCCGGATCGACATATTCCCGAACCGGACGACAGCTACTTCATCGAGAACTCGACGCGCGGTGGTCCGGTCAAGACCGTTACCGAGCAGCAAGGGATGTATTCGACCCTGCGGCTGAAGCTGGCGGACCCGTTGACGTTTGTCGTCGGCAGCCGAGTGAGCTGGTACAGCTCCAAGACCGACTCGGTGTTCCTCACCGGCGGTACGGAACACGCCAAGAGCACGGAGACGGGACAAGTCACGCCGTTTGCCGCTGTGTTGCTGGACCTCAATGAGCACCTGACGGCCTACGCCAGTTACTCGGATATCTTCACGCCCCAGGGCAACTATCGCTCCGAAAGCGGCTCGGCACTCAAGCCCCTGGTGGGCGAGAGTTATGAGCTGGGGATCAAGGGCGAGTGGTTCGACGGACGCCTGAACAGCGCTTTCAACCTGTTCCGCACGCTGCAGAAAGACCAGGCCCAGACGGACTACTTCTCCAGTTGTGCGTCCTCGGATGGTTTCTGCTACGAGAATGCCGGCAAGGTGCGCGCCCAGGGTTTCGAAGCGGAGATCAGCGGTGAAGTCATCGAGCGCCTGCAATTGCTGGCCGGCTACACCTACACCCAGACCAAGACCCTCGACGACATCGACACCAGCCTCAACGGCGGCTCGTTCAACAGCTACGTGCCGCGCCATGTGCTGCGTCTGTGGGGCGATTATGTCCTCGGCGGGGCGTTGGAACGGTTCAGTATCGGTGCCGGGGTCAATGCACAAAGCGACAATTTCCGGGTATCGCCGGTTAGCGGCGAGAAGATCACCCAGGCCGGTTATGCCGTGTGGAACGGTCGCGTGGGCTACCGCATCGATGACACCTGGTCGGTGGCCCTCAATGGCAACAACCTGTTCGACAAGCGTTACTACACCACCATCGGCACCGAGAGCTTCGGTAACTATTACGGTGAGCCACGCAACTTCACGATGACCGTGAAGGCGAGCTTCTGAGTCGGTAGCGAGGGCGCCAACGCCCTCGCCACGGTTTTGCCCTCAATTGGTATCCAGATCCACGTTCCTGGTTTCCCGCAGGCAAAGCATGCCCACCACCAGGCTCACTCCGGTAATCACCACCGGATACCACAGCCCATAGAAGATATCTCCGGTGTAGACCACCAGGGCAAACGATACGGTGGGCAGGAAACCGCCAAACCAGCCGTTGCCGATGTGGTAGGGCAGGGACATGGAGGTGTAGCGGATCCTAGTCGGGAACAGTTCGACCATCAACGCCGCCAGCGGTCCGTAGCACATCGCCGAGATGATGATCAGCGCCACGATCAAGGCCACGATCATCGGCCGGTTGATCTGTTGGGCATCGGCCTGCTGCGGGTAGCCGGCCAGGGTCACCGCACCGCGCAGGGCGGCTTCGTCGTACCCTTCGAGTTTCACGTCACCGACACTGACCTGCACCGCGCTTCCGGCTGGGGCCGCGACGCTGCTGTAGGGCAGGCCCTGCTTGACCAGGAAGGTCTTGACCTTGTCGCAAGGGCTGTCGAAACGCGCCTTGCCCACCGGGTCGAACTGGAAGGTGCAGGTGGCCGGGTCGGCGACCACGGTGATCGGTGCCTGGCGGCTCGCCAGGTCGATGGCTGGGTTGGCGTAATGGGCGAGCGTCTTGAAGATCGGGAAGTACAGGGCGGTCGCCAGCAGCAGGCCGATCATCAGCACCGGTTTGCGCCCGACCTTGTCCGACAGCCAGCCGAAAAAGATGAAGAACGGTGCGCCGATCACCACGCTCACAATCAACAGGCTGTTGGCCAGGGCCGGATCCATCTTCAGGAACTGAGTGAGGAAGAACAGCACGTAGAACTGCGCGGCGTAGAAGGTCACCGCTTGCCCGGCGTTGATGCTGAACAAGGCGATCAGCACCACCTTGAGGTTTTCCCATTTGCCGAACGACTCGCGGATCGGCGCCTTGCAGCACTTGCCTTCCTCTTTCATTTTCAAGAACGCTGGTGACTCATGCAGGCTCAGGCGAATCCAGGTGGAGATGCCCAGCAGCAGGATCGACAGCAGGAACGGAATGCGCCAGCCCCAGACTTCGAACTGATCGCCGGTGAAGTAGCGGCAACCCAGCACCACCAGCAGCGACAGCAGCAATCCGAGGGTGGCGGTGGACTGAATCCAGCTGGTATGGAAACCGCGCTTGCCCATCGGCGCGTGCTCGGCGACGTAGGTCGCCGCGCCACCGTATTCACCGCCCAGGGCCAGGCCCTGGAGCATGCGCAACACCACCAGGATGATCGGCGCGGCGATGCCGATGCTGGCGTAGTTGGGCAGCAGGCCGACGCAGAACGTCGCCAGGCCCATGAGCACGATGGTCGCCAGGAAGGTGTACTTGCGCCCGATCATGTCCCCCAGCCGGCCGAACACCAGCGCACCGAATGGCCGCACGATGAAACCGGCGGCGAACGCCATCAGGGCGAAGATGAACGCCGTGGTGTCGTTGACCCCGGCAAAGAATTGCTTGCTGATCACCGCCGCCAGGGCGCCATAGAGGAAAAAGTCGTACCACTCGAACACCGTCCCCAGGGACGAGGCGAAGATGACTTTCTGGGTTTCCTGGCTGGTGCCGGCGCTGCGCGTGGCTTCCAGGGGCTGAACATGTTCAGACATAGCGGTATCCCTCACAGTGATTGTTTTTGTTGTTCCACTGCGACGCCGGGGTGGCGTCTCCTGATTTGACACACTTTCCTTGAATCGACTCATCTCCCTTGTGGGAGCGAGCCTGCTCGCGATGACGGCTGCACATTCAACACATATGTGACAGATAGATCGCTATCGCGAGCAGGCTCGCTCCCACAGGGGATTCTGTTGTTCTTCAGGCTGTGGCCGGCTCCTTTTGCGGCATGATGATTCTGGTATCTGCCTCGAGCATCATCCGCGCCGCCTTCTCGGCAATCATCAGCGTCGGCGAGCAGGTGTTGCCCGAGGTGATGCGCGGCATGATCGAGGCGTCGGCGATGCGCAGGCCCTTGATGCCACGGACGCGCAGTTGCGCATCCACCACCGCGTCGTGGTCCTGGCCCATGCGGCAAGTGCCGACCGGGTGGAAAATCGTCGTGCCGATCCGGGCGGCGGCCTGGTGCAGTTCTTCTTCGGTTTGCAGACTGGGGCCCGGCAGGTATTCCACCGGTTTGAACGCGCTCAGGGCCGGGGCGGCGACGATGCGTCGGGTCAGGCGGATGGCGTCGGCGGCAACGCGCAAGTCTTCGGGGTGGCTCAAGTAATTGGGCTGGATCAGCGGCGCTTCGTGCGGGTCGGCCGAGCGAATGTCCACCCGGCCACGGCTTTGCGGGCGCAGGTCGCAGACCGACGCGGTGAACGCCGGGAAGCTGTGCAGCGGTTCGCCGAAGCGTTCCAGGGACAACGGCTGCACGTGGTATTCGAGGTTGGCCGAGGTCTGCTCCGGACCCGAGCGGGCGAATGCGCCGAGTTGGCTGGGGGCCATGGACAGCGGGCCGCTGCGGTCGTACAGATAGCGCAGGCCCATGCCCATCTTGCCCCACAGGGTGCCGGCGATCTGGTTCAGCGTGCGGGCATTTTCCAATTGGTAGATCAGTCGCAGTTGCAGGTGGTCCTGCAAGTTGCCGCCCACACCAGGCAGCTCGTGGGTCACGCCGATACCCAAGCGTTGCAGCAGGCTGCGCGGGCCGATCCCGGAGCGTTGCAGGATGCCCGGCGAGCCAACCGCCCCGGCGCACAATACGATTTCCTTACGGGCCTTGAAGGTCATGCCCTTGCCTTGCCAGCGGGCGCTGACAGCGTGGGCGCGGTCATCACGCAATAACACACGGTCCACTTCGACGTCAGTCAACACGGTGAGGTTGGGACGCTGGCGAACCGGCTTGAGAAAGGCCTTGGCCGCATTCCAGCGTACCCCGGCTTTCTGGTTGACCTGGAAGTAGCCGCAGCCTTCATTGTCGCCGCTGTTGAAATCGTCGACGTTGGGGATGCCGCTCTGCTCGGCGGCGCTGCGGAAGGCATCGAGAATCGGCCATGACAGGCGCTGGCGTTCGACCCGCCATTCCCCGCCGGCACCATGGAACTCGGAGGCTCCGGCAAAGTGATTTTCGCTCTGGCGAAACAGCGGCAGAACGTCCTTCCAGGCCCAGCCAGGGTTACCCTCTGCGGCCCAGCCGTCATAGTCCGCAGCCTGGCCGCGCATGTAGATCATGCCGTTGATGGAGGAGCAACCGCCCAGGACCTTTCCGCGGGGATAGCTCAGGGCGCGGCCTTGCAGGCCCGGTTGTGCTTCGGTCTTGAAGCACCAGTCGGTGCGTGGGTTGCCGATGCAGAACAGGTAGCCGACCGGGATGTGAATCCACGGATAGTTGTCGCGCCCGCCGGCTTCGAGCAGCAGCACCCGGTGTTGCGGGTTGGCCGAAAGCCGATTGGCCAGCAAGCATCCGGCAGGGCCGGCGCCCACGATCACGTAATCGTATTCATCGACGACAGGTTGCATTCGCGACCTCATTCTTGTTGTTGTGGGATCCATCCTAGTTGTTAGTTTTCGTCAAAAGAATGTTAGTTTTTGCGCAGCGGCTGTGCGTTTATAAACAGTCGTGCCTTCAGGTGTGTTCAAGGATCGCCTCATGTTCGACTGGAATGACCTGCGCTATTTCCTGGAGCTGCAACGCAGCGGGCGTTTGCTGACGGCTGCACGGCGGTTGAACACCACCCACGCCACGGTGGCCCGGCACATCGAGGCCATCGAGAAAAGCCTGGGCACCGCGCTGTTCGTCCAGCATGCGCAGGGTTATGAACTGACCCCGGCTGGCGAGACGCTGCTCAAGCACGCCGAAGCCATGGAGAACGTGGCGTTGCTGGCCCAGGAGGACATCACCCAGTCCAGCGCACCGCTGGGCAAGATCCGCCTGGGGGTGACCGAAGGGCTGGGCATCATGTTCCTGGCCAGCCGCATGGAGGGGCTGTTCCAGCGTTATCCGGGGCTGGAGGTGGAGCTGGTGGCGGTGCCGCGGTTTGTCAGCATCCTCAACCGCGAGGCGGAAATCAGCATCCACCTCGAACGCCCGGCGGCCGACCTGCTGGTGACGCGCAAGCTCACTGACTACAGCCTGGCGCTGTACGCCAGCCAGGCCTACCTGGACCGCTCGCCAGCACTGCGTAGCCGCGAGGACCTGGCTCGCCACGCCTGGATCGGCTACGTCGATGACTTGCTGTTCAGCCAGGAACTGATGTTCCTCAACAGTTTTTGCCGCAACCCCCGGGTGGTGTTCCACAGCACCAGCGTCATCGCCCAGCAACAGGCCGCGCGCTCGGGGCTGGGGATCGCCGTGCTGCCTTGCTACATGGCCAACGGCGACCCGGCGCTGGTGCCCTTGCTGCCGGACGAAACCATCCGCCGCAGCTATTGGATCAGCACCCGCCGCGAACTGCACAAATCCGTACGCCTGCGGGTGCTGTGGGATTACGTGGTGCAGTTATGTGAGCGCGAGCAGGGGTTATTACTCCCCTGAGCACGCAATGCCCGTGTGGCGAGCCGCTCTGGGGGAACAAGGCTCTGTGGGAGCAAGGCTTGCCCGCGATGAAAAACACACGGTCTATCTGGAACCGAGTCGGCTGCTTCGCGGGCAAGCCTTGCTCCCACAGAACTCATAGAGCCCACAGATAAATCCCCTCGCCACAAAGGTCATTGATAGGCCAGCAGCTGGCCGCCCAAGCCCCCTTTTATGGCCCCCAATGACCTCAAGTCGACGCGCTGGCGTGCCTTAGTGTTGACCCACAACAAGAAAGCGCCGCCAAGAGGTCCCTATGCCGGCAACGACACCTTCAACTTCAATCTGGCTCAAGCCAGCCTTCATCCTCCTGCTCGGTACCCTGCTCACAGGCTGCGGCGAGGAGGCCAAGCCGCCCGCGCCCACGGTGTTCACCGCCATGCCCAGCGATGCGGCGCTGGCCCAGGTTTATGACAGCAGCTGCAAGCTCTGCCACGCCAACCCCGGTGCCGGAGCGCCGTTGACCGGCGACACGAACGCCTGGGCCCCGCGGGTCGCCCAGGGCGCCGACACCCTGCTGGACCACGCGATCAACGGCTACAACGGCATGCCGCCGATGGGCCTGTGCATGCACTGTTCCCAAGAGCAGTTCCTGGCCCTGATCGCCTTCATGTCCGGTCAACATTTCCAATAATAAATACGAGTACTACGGCATGACGATGGACTACTCACGGCGTCGCTTGTTGCAACAGGCCGGCGTTGTCGCAGCCTTTACCGCGCTGGGCAGCCAGGGTGCCCTGGCCGAGCTGATGCGCGCGCCACGGTTGATTCCGTGGCGCAACTGGTCGGGCGCGCAGAGCTGCCTGCCAGCGGCGCGCCTGGCCCCCAAGGACCTCGATGAGCTGGTGCAGGTGGTGCGCCGCGCCGAAGGGCGGATTCGTCCGGTGGGTTCCGGCCATTCCTTCAGCGCCCTGGTGCCCACCGACGGCACCTTGCTGTCGCTGAGTTTTTTCAGTGGGCTGCTGGATCACGACGGGGCCAGCCTGCAAGCCGAGTTCGGTGGCGGCACGCCCATGTCCCGCATGGGCCCGGCGCTCAAGGCCATCGGCCAGGCGCTGCCGAACATGGCCGACGTGGATTACCAGACCCTGGCCGGAGCCATCGCCACCTCGACCCACGGCACCGGCAAGGCTTTCGGCTCGTACGCGTCCCAAGTGGTCGGCCTGCAACTGGTAACGGCCAGCGGCGAGGTGCTCGATTGCGATGCCCAGCGCCATCCTGAAGTGTTCAAGGCTGGCCGGGTGTCTCTTGGCGCGTTGGGGCTGGTGACCCGTGTGCGCCTGCAGAACCGCGCCGCCTATCGCTTGCGCGAGCACCAGTGGGTGGCGAAGACCGAGGAGTTGCTCGAGGACGTGGAAGCGAACACACGGGACAACCAGCATTGGGAAATGCAGGTCGTCACCCATTCCGATTATGCGTTGTCGATTACCCTGAACGAAACCACGGACCCGGCCACGCCGCCGATCAGCCCCGAGGAGGAGGGTGGCAACGAATTCGTCACGCTGATCGAAAACCTCGACAAGTATGGCAGCGACTTTCCCGCGATTCGGCGAGCGCTGCTCAACAGCCTGCGGCTGGTGGCTGATTTCGATGACCGGGTCGGTGACTCCCACGACATCTACGCCAATGCCCGCACCGTGCGCTTCAATGAGATGGAGTACTCGGTACCGGCCGAGCACGGCCCGGCATGCTTGCGGGAAATCCTGGCACTGATCCGCGACAAGGACCTGCGCACCTGGTTTCCCATCGAATACCGCTACGTGAAGGCCGACGACATTGCCCTGAGCATGTTCGAAGGCCGGGACAGTTGCTCGATCTCGGTGCACCAGCATTACCAGATGGACCATCACAACTTCTTTGCCGCCATCGAACCGATCTTCTGGAAATACCAGGGCCGTCCGCATTGGGGGAAATTACACTCCCTGAACGCCAAGGCGCTCCAGGCGCTGTACCCGCGCTGGAACGAATTCGCCGAGGTGCGCCAGGCGCTGGACCCTGGCGGCAAGTTCCTCAATGGGCATCTTTCGTCGATTCTGGGGGTGAGCTGATTGGCTTCAATCGTCGCGGGTCGAGCGCTGACTGGCCTGCAGCTGATGCATTCGTGTCAGGCACAAAACCTGTGGCGAGGGGACTTATCTGTGGGAGCAAGGCTTGCCCGCGATGAAGAACACACGGTCTATCTGGAACCGAGTCGCTTGCTTCGCGGGCAAGCCTTGCTCCCACAGATAAGTCCCCTCTCCAGAAGTGCTGTGAAACGCTATTAGAACGCAAACGGAATACTGATCTTGGCCCAGAGCATCTCCCCTTCGGGGCGGTTTTCCACATCGAATTCCTTGGCCCAGCGAATTTCGGCGCTGGCGTATTTGAGGAAGGTGAAATGCAGCGCCGGGCCGATGGCGAACACCTGGCCGCGCACACCATCATCCACGTCCTGCCCGGCGAATTGCACCGTGCGACCGTATTGTTTGTCGTCGGTGGTCTGTTTGAGGTAGTAGCCGTTGAGCCCCAGCCGCAGGTTGTCGGTCAGGCGGTAACTGGCGGAATAGTCGAAGTGAAAGATCTGCCCTGAACGGTAGTCGGTGTCCTTGTTCTCACGGTTGAAGCTGTAGGTGGTTTTCATCGACAGCTCGGTGTTTTCCGTGGGCAGCCAGGTGAAGGAAAACAGCGGCTTGTAGGTGTAGAAATTGGTGCTGGTGTTGGCCAGGCGATCCTTGCTGTATTCGCCGGTCGGCACGGTGATTTCCACCGCCGCGGCCAGGGTCAGGTTCTTGCCCATGTCCCACAGCACGATTGGCGAAATGGTGGTATCGCCCATGCCCTCGCGGGTATCGCTCAGGCCGAACACCGCGACTTCCTGCTTGATCCAGGGTTGGGCGATGTAGATCCCCACGCGTCCACCGGCCACTCGCAATGGGCTGAGGTAATCGATACGCGGGACCACCGCCGTGGATTCTATTTCGACATTTGGCACTTCGCCGCCCAACGAGCTGATGTTGAATTTCCGGGCCTTGTAGTGGTTGTAGTAGAGGTTGAACGCGACCATGTTGTCCGGAAGGCTGTCGACTTCCAAGGGCAACACAAAAAAACCGTCGGTACCGGGGCCGATGTTATCGACTCCGGTTTCGGTAGCCCACGCGGGCAGGGCACAAACGCCGGCCAGTCCGAGGGTCAATTGCAAGGCGAATGTCGTGCGGATCGGGTTCATGTGGGGGCTCATTATTATTGTTGGAGATACACCGAAGGTCCGAGCCATAGAAATAAGCCGTTCGCCGCCGACAGGGCAGGGTATTGGCGGCCAGACAGGGGACTTGGGCGGCCAGATTTTTGTGCTCCTCGATTCGCTTGGGCATGCTAACTTTATGAAATAACCGGTTACAAAAACGCCGCCTAACGTGCTCCGGAACCCGCCCCATGCAGATGAAAGTCATCGACCCCACCTATGAGTTGGCGCTGGTATCGCCGTTCCTGCTGCAAACCCTGGCCGAGGTGGTGGCTGACAAGGGCTTCGATGCCGCCAGCCTGTGTCGCGGCCTGGGGTTCGGTCTTGACGATCTGCAAGATCCCGCCCAGCGTATTTCCTATCGTCAGGCGGTGGTCATGATCCAACGGGCGCTCAGACTGTTGCCCGACCAGGGCCTGGGATTATGGGTGGGCGACCGTAACGTGCTCGGCACCCTCGGCCTGTTGGGCCACGTCTTGTCGCTGTGCGAAACCCTGCGCGATGCCTTTGCCCTGGGGGTTCGTTACCAGCACACCACCGGTGGCATCGCGGTGACCAGTGTCGAAGAAGCCACTGACCGGATCATGGTCGAGGCGACCTGCCGCCTGCCTTTCGCCGAGATCCAGGTATTTGCCGTGGAGGAGTTCTTCGCCAGCCTGATGGTCTATGGGCGGGCGCTGGCGGGGGCCGATTTCAAGCCTCAGGCCGTGGAGTTCATGCACGCCGCGCCGTCCTATGCCCAGCAATACCAGCGGATACTGGGGCCGGATGTGCGCTTCGGTTGCCGGCACAATCGCATGCTGATCGATGTGCGCTGGCTGGATATGCGCCTGCCCAATCACCACCCGTTGGCCTTGCGCCAGGCCTTGGCCTTGCTGGAGCAGGAGGCCACCGAGGTCCACCAGAAGATCGACCTGATCCAGGCTGTGGAACGGGCGATTGCCCGGGACCTGACCCGTGGCAGCCACATCGAGAAAATCGCTGGCGACCTCAACATGAGCAGCCGCACCCTGCGTCGGCGCCTGACCGAACACGGCCTGACCTTCGAGGCCTTGCTCGAACAGGTGCGCCGCGGTCGGACCCTGAGCCTGCTGGCCAACCCCGGGCTGTCCATCGAGCGCATCACCGAAGAAGTCGGCTACAGCGATGTGCGCAGTTTTCGCCGGGCGTTCCGGCGTTGGACCGGTATGAGCCCCAGTGCGTTTCGCAATGAGGGGCAAACGTTGTAGCCACGACATTCAGGCTGGGCCTGATTAAACTCCTGTCTTTTTTGAGGGGGCTTCATTGCGGAGCCAGATGGCCTTGATTCCATGAGTCAAACGATGAGAACGGTACGCTGGGGCATGATCGGTTGTGGCAGCGTGACGGAGCGCAAGAGTGGGCCGGCCTTCTACAAGGCACCCGGCTCAGCGTTGGTAGCGGTGATGGGGCGACGTTCGGAGGCAGTGTCCGATTATGCTGAACGCCACGGTATCGCCAGGTTCTACACTGACGCGCAGGCACTGATCGATGATCCTGAAGTCGATGCGGTTTACATTGCGACGCCGCCCGACAGTCATTTCAGCTATAGCATGCTGGTGGCGGCCGCCGGCAAGCATTGCTGCGTTGAGAAACCCATGTCCCTCAATGCCACGCAGAGCCGGGAAATGCAGCGAGTATTCGACGCCGCGGGGGTGCATTTGTTTGTGTCCTACTACCGGCGCTCACTGCCGCGTTTTCGCAAGGTGCGGCAATGGATCGAACAAGGATGCATCGGTGACATTCGGCATTTGACCTGGACGCTCACCAAGCCCGCCTCATCGGCGGATATCAGCGGAGCGATCAATTGGCGTACCGATCCGACGATTGCAGGCGGAGGTTATTTCACTGATCTGGCCTGCCATGGCCTTGACCTGTTCCAGTTCTTGTTGGGGGACATTGTCGAGGTAACGGGTTTCGCCGCTCGCCAGGGCGGTTTGTATCAGGCAGAAGATGCGGTCGTGGCCCATTGGCGATTCGCCTGCGGGGCCACAGGCATGGGCTGTTGGAATTTCGTCGCTGACCGACGTGAGGACCGTGTGGAAGTGATCGGCAGTCAAGGGCGAATCAACTTCTCGGTGTTCAATGATGAGCCACTGCAACTGTGTACGGACACATCCATCAGTCTCGACATCCCTCATCATCCTGAGCATATCCAATGGCACCATGTACTCGGTATGAATGCCCATATCCGTGGTGAGTCGCAGCATCCGGCCATTGCCGAACAGGCATTGAAGACCGACTGGGTGATGGATCGCATTCTCCAGCGCTGCTGAAGCGAGCCCTCGTGGGCATAACCTAATGCTCAAAGAGTATTTCCCAAGCATTGGACGGGTTTTCTAAGATCACGTCATAACTCGTTATGACAAGTGATGAAGGCCATGTCCGACAACGTTCTTCCCCTCAGCAGCGTGCCGCTGCACACGCAACTACGAGACGTGCTGCGTGCGCGCATCCTCGATGGCCAATACCCCCAAGGCAGCCAGATGCCCTCGGAAAGCGAGCTCGGTGCGCTGTTCCGTGTCAGTCGTATCACCGTGCGCCAAGCGCTGGGTGACCTGCAAAAGGAAGGGCTGATTTTCAAGATCCACGGCAAAGGGACGTTCGTGGCCAAGCCCAAGACCTTCCAGAATGTCAGCACCCTCCAGGGCCTGGCCGAGTCCATGACCGGGCGCGGTTTCGAGGTGATCAACCGCCTGCTCAGTTTCAAGTTCATCGCGGCCGACAAACTGGTGGCCGAGCGCCTGAAATTGACTGAAGGGGAAGAGGTGGTGCAGATCAAACGGGTGCGCTTGATCAATCGCGAGCCGGTTTCCCTGGAGATCACCTACCTGCCCAAGGCCCTCGGCGAGCGCCTGGAAAAGGCCGATCTGGTCACCCGCGACATTTTCCTGATCCTGGAAAACGACTGTGCCCTGACCTTGGGCCATGCGGACCTGGCCATCGATGCGGTACTGGCCGACAGCGACCTGACCCAGGCCCTGGAGGTCGAGCCGGGTTCGCCGATCATGCGCATCGAGCGCCTGACCCATGATGCCAGCGGCCAGCCACTGGACTTCGAACACCTCTATTACCGTGGCGATGCTTTCCAGTACCGCTTGCGGATCGACCGGCAAAAAGGAACGCAGGCATGACTCGGAGCACCCTCGAACAGGAATACGACATCGTCGTCATCGGCGGTGGCACCGCCGGCCCCATGGCGGCGATCAAGGCCAAGGAGCGCAACCGTGATTTGCGCGTGCTGCTGGTGGACAAGGCCAACGTCAAGCGCAGCGGCGCCATCAGCATGGGCATGGACGGCTTGAACAACGCCATCATCCCCGGCCATTCCACCCCCGAGCAGTACACCAAGGAAATCACCATCGCCAATGACGGCATCGTCAACCAGGCGGCGGTGTACGCCTACGCGACCCACAGCTTTGAAACCATCGAGCAACTGGACCGCTGGGGCGTGAAGTTCGAGAAGGATGAAACCGGCGACTATGCGGTGAAAAAGGTCCATCACATGGGCGCCTACGTGCTGCCAATGCCGGAAGGGCATGACATCAAGAAAGTCCTGTATCGCCAGTTGAAACGGGCGCGGGTGAGTATCACCAATCGGCTGGTCTGTACCCGTTTGCTGACCGACGAAGCAGGCGCGGTGAACGGTGTGATGGGCTTCGATTGCCGTACCGCCGATTTTCATGTGATCAAGGCCAAGGCGGTCATCCTCTGCTGCGGTGCGGCGGGACGCCTGGGGTTGCCGGCCTCCGGCTACCTGATGGGCACCTATGAGAACCCCACCAATGCCGGGGACGGCTATGCCATGGCCTACCACGCCGGTGCCGAACTGGCGAACCTGGAATGCTTCCAGATCAACCCGCTGATCAAGGATTACAACGGCCCGGCGTGCGCCTATGTCACCGGTCCCCTGGGCGGCTATACCGCCAACAACAAGGGCGAGCGCTTTATCGAGTGCGACTACTGGAGCGGGCAGATGATGTGGGAGTTCCACCAGGAACTCGAAAGTGGCAATGGTCCGGTGTTCCTCAAGCTCGATCACCTGGCCGAGGAAACCATCCAGAACATCGAGGACATTCTGCACAGTAACGAACGACCCAGTCGTGGTCAGTTCCATGCCAACCGCGGTACTGACTACCGCACGCAGATGGTGGAGATGCACATCTCCGAAATCGGTTTTTGCAGCGGTCACTCGGCCTCGGGCGTGTGGGTCAACGAGCGGGCCGAAACCTCGGTCAAGGGCCTGTACTCGGCCGGTGACATGGCCGCCGTGCCCCACAACTACATGCTCGGTGCGTTCACCTATGGCTGGTTTGCCGGGCACAACGCCGCGGACTTCGTGGCCGGGAAGGATTTTTCGGCGCTGGACGCCGGGCAGATCGAGCGGGAGAGGGCTCGTGTCTACGCGCCCCTGGACCGCGAGCACGGCCTGCCGCCGGCCCAGGTGGAATACAAGCTGCGCCGCTTCGTCAACGATTACCTGCAACCGCCGAAGGTCACCAAGAAAATGCAGATCGGCCTGCAACGCTTCAGCGATATCCAGCGCGACCTGGACCAGATCAAGGCCCACAACCCTCATGAATTGATGCGCGCCATGGAGGTCAGCGTCATCCGCGACTGCGCCGAAATGGCCGCTCGCGCCTCGCTGTTTCGCGCCGAAAGCCGTTGGGGCCTGTACCACTATCGGGTCGATCATCCGCAACGCAACGACAGCGACTGGTTCTGCCATTGCCACTTGAAGAAGGGCGAAGACGGCGCGATGACCTCATTCAAGAAAGCCGTCGAGCCTTACATCATCGCCCTCGATGCCGACGAACTGCAGGCCTACGACCGGCTGCGGGTCGGCGCTGACGCGGCGTGAACCTTACACCCAGAGAGACCGCCCATGGCTTATCAACCCCAGGAAATCTTTTTCCGCTCCAATGCCCCCGTCACCGTGGACGAGGACAAATGCATCGCCCACAAGGGCTGCACCGTTTGCGTCGATGTCTGCCCCATGGACCTGCTGGCGATCAACCCGGCGACCCAGAAGGCCTACATGGCGTTCGACGAATGCTGGTATTGCATGCCCTGTGAAAAGGACTGCCCGACGGGGGCGGTGAAAGTCGAGATTCCGTACTTGCTGCGTTGATTGACAGGACGCCCTCGCGAGCAAGCTCGCTCCCACAGGGATTTGTGGTGTGCGCAGGATCTATGGACACCCGAGAACCCTTGTGGGAGCGAGCCTGCTCGCGATGAGGCCCGCTCAAACACCACAAAAGCCATCCGGCCACCCCCGGACGCAGATTCAGAACACCCCTCGTTTCCCACCGCGCCCTGATCGCGGCGGAGACGAACATCCAATAAATGATTCGAGGGGACACACCCATGTTATTGCGTGCAGCACTCGCCGGTCTGGTACTGGCTTCATTGACCTTGCCTGCCCAGGCAGAAACCATCCGTATCGCCATCGGCACCCAGGACACCACCATCAACTGCGCCGCCGGCGGGTTGCTGATTCGGGAGCTGGGCCTGTTGGATAAATACTTGCCCCACGACGGCGCCTACAAGGACGCCCAGTACGACATCCAGTGGAAAAACTTCACCAGCGGCGCGCCGCTGACCAACGAGATGGTCGCCGGTAAGCTCGACTTCGGCGCCATGGCCGATTTCCCCGGGGCGTTCAACGGCGTGGCGTTCGAAACCGCCGGCAAGCACAGCCTGTTCATCAGCGTGCTGTCGGGCAGCACCCGGGGCAGTGGCAACGGCATCGTGGTGCCGAGTGCATCGGGCGTGCAGTCGTTGGCTGAGCTCAAGGGCAAGACCATTTCCGTGCCGTTCGCCTCCACCGCCCACGGCATGTTGCTGCGTGCCGTCGCGGCCCAGGGTTGGGACCCGCTCAAGGACGTCAATATCATCGCCCAGCCGCCGGAGGTGGCCGGCTCCGCATTGCAAGCCGGCAAGATCGACGCTCACGCCGACTTCGTGCCGTTCGCCGAACTGTTCCCCAGCCGCGGTTTCGCCCGCAAGATCTACGACGGTGCCCAGGCCGGTGCGCCGACGTTCCACGGTGCGCTGGTGGATCAGGCCTACGCAAAGAAATACCCGGAAATCGTCGTCGCTTACCTGCGCGCGAGCATCGAGGCCAATCAGTTGCTGGCCGCCGAGCCTGAGAAGTACAGCGAGTTGATCGCCAAGGTCACCGGCGTGGATGCCGAGGTCAATTACCTGTTCCACGGACCGTTGGGCGTACAGACCCGCGACCTGACCTGGAAACCGGAGTACCGCCAAGCGGTCGGCACCGCTATCGATACCCTCAAGCTGCTGAAGAAAGCCGATCGTGGCCTGGACCTCAATACCTTCATCGATGACCAGTACATCCGCGCCGCGTTCAAGGCGTCGAACCTGGACTACACCGCGCAACTGGCTAACTACGCCCAGACACCGCTGAACACGACCGATGCCCTGACCGGCAAAGCCATCAGCGATTTCAGTCGCGTGGCCGAGATCTGGGTACGCGGCGAGCCGAAAGTGCGCCATTACGTCTCGGCCCAATCGGCCTTCGCCGCGCTGGCGAGCCTCAAGCAGGAGGGCAAGGGCATCCGCGCCGTCTATGCCCAGGCCAGCGACAGCGGGATCAAGCTGCTGGCCGAACAGGCGTGGTTCGCCAGTGACGCCAAGGGCCAGCTCAGCGCGTTCCTGCTCAAGGGCCAGGCCCAGCAGTTCGCCACGGCCCAGGGTGGCAAGGTCTTGGACTTCAGCGAGGCCACCATCCAGGCGGTTGCTGCCCGCTGACCTGACTCGAGTGAAAGCAAAACCTGTGGGAGCGAGCCTGCTCGCGATGGCGTCAGATCAGTTGAAGTTGATGTGATTGACACACCGCTATCGCGAGCAGGCTCGCTCCCACAAGGGATCTCCATAACTGAGGAAGATATCAGTGTATCCATCACCCAAACGCTGGCTCCCGCGAGCCGCTTCCCTGTTGCTCTGCCTGCTGTTCTGGCAACTCGCCGCGAACGGCCACTGGGACCTCGGCCTGGTGACCTTCGCCAACGTCCCGACCCCATTGGCGGTGGTCCAGGCGGCGCTGGGTCTGGGGGACTCCGGCAATCTCCCCCGGCACCTGGGCAGTAGCCTGGGACGGGTCTTTGCCGGTTACGGCGCGGCGTTGTTGATCGGCGTGGCCCTGGGCCTGGCCATCGGCCGTTCGAAATGGGCCGAAGACCTGTTGCTGCCGCCGCTGGAAGTGCTGCGGCCGATCCCGGCGGTGGCCTGGATTCCCCTGGCGATCCTGATGTTTCCTTCGTCGGAGCTATCGATGGTGTTCATCACCTTCACCGGCGCGCTGTTCCCGATCCTGCTCAACACCGTGCACGGCGTCGAAGGAGTGGACCGGCGGCTGATCGCGTCGGCGAAAAGCCTGGGAGCCGGGCGCCGGGCGATCCTGTTGGAGGTGATCCTGCCGGGCGCCGCGCCGAGCATCATCACAGGCCTGGCCATCGGCATGGGCACGTCCTGGTTCTGCCTGGTGACGGCGGAAATGATCGCCGGCCAGTACGGCATCGGCTACTACACCTGGGCTTCCTACACCGTGCAGAACTACGCCGACATCGTCGTCGGCATGTTGCTGATCGGTGTGTTGGGCATGGGCAGCAGCTTGTTGATCAAGCGCCTGGGCGGGCTGTTCACGCCTTGGCACCGACCACGAGGAAAAGCCTGATGAGCGTGATGCAAACCCCAGAAGGACGGATCGATATCCGTCAGTTGTCCATTGTCCTGGGCCAGGGCGCCCAGGCCTTCGAAGCGGTCCAAGGGCTCGATTGCCAGATCGAGGCGGGCCAGTTCGTCTGTGTCCTCGGGCCGTCCGGTTGCGGCAAATCCACCTTGCTTGGGGCCTTGGCCGGGCATCTGCAACCGCGCACCGGCAGCTTGAATGTCGACGGCTTGAGCGTTTGTGGCCCGTCGCCCCAACGCGGCATGGTGTTCCAGCAACACACGCTGTTTCCCTGGCGCACCGTGCGTGACAACGTCGCCTTCGGCCTGAAGATGCGCGGCCTGGGCAAGGCCGAACGGCACCGGGCCGCCGATGAAATCCTTGCCCTGGTGGGCCTGGAAGGTTTCGCCGGGCATTGGCCGGACCAACTCTCCGGGGGCATGCAGCAACGAGTGGAGATCGCCCGGGTGCTGGTCAATCGTCCACGGCTGCTGCTGATGGACGAACCCTTCGGCGCGCTGGATGCCTTGACCCGGTTGAACATGCAGGAGCTGCTGCTGGACATCTGGACGCGCATCCGCACCACCGTGGTGTTCGTCACCCATGACATCGACGAAGCGCTGTTCCTGGCCGACCGCTTGCTGGTGATGAGCCCGCGTCCCGGTCGGATCATCGAGGATCTGCGCCTGGACTTTCCACGCCCACGCACGACCGCACTGGTGACCCGCCCTGAATTCTCCCGCTTGAAGCGCCACTGCCTCGATCTGCTGCGCCATGAAGACGGCCGGCAGTTGCCGCGCCTCAACCCACTCGGGCTTCCCCCTGAAACCTCCTTGCCGCGATTTGCCCTATGACCTCTCTATTCGAAGACACTGATAACGACGACATCCTCGCCCTGCAACCGCGCCTGACCGACGAGGACCCTGGCGTGCGCCGCATCGCCCTGATCGAGCTGGCCGACCTTGAGGAACCTGAAGGCCTGCTGTGGCTGGTGGATCGCCTGGCCGAGGACCCCAGTGCCGAGGTGCGCGCCGAGGCCGCACGATTGCTCGAAGCCTGGGAAGACGCACCGGTGGTCGCGGCCTTGTGCGTGGCCCTGACCGATCCGTCGCTGAGCGTGCAGGCCGCTGCCGCCCAGAGCCTGAGCCTGCTCAAGAGTGAGGCGGCAGGAAGGGTGATCCTGCCCTGGACGGCCCATGCGGATGCCGGTGTGCGCGTCGCGGCGTTCCGGGCCTTGCGCGAGTTACGCCTGCTCGACGCGGCACCGGCTGCAATCATCGCCCTGGCTGACGGCGATGCCAGCGTGCGGCGCGAGGCGGTCGGCGTGCTGGGTTGGCTCAAGCACCTCGACGCCTTGCCGGCCCTGGCCCGGTTGGCCAGTGATGATCCAGACACCGAGGTGCGCCGCGCCGCCACTGGCGCCCTTGGCCTGGCTTCGGACGCACAGGTCTTGCCGGCGCTGCGCCAGGCGCTGCGGGATCCGGCCTGGGCGGTGCGCGAAGAAGCCGCCACCACCCTGGGCAAGGTCGGTCACGCCGATGCCGGCCCGGCCCTGGTCGAGGCGCTGGCCGATGATTATTGGCAAGTGCGTTTGCGGGCGACCCGCAGCCTGGGGCGTTTGCGCTATGTTCCGGCGTTGGCGGCCTTGATCGAGACCCTGGGCCATCGGATCAGCAATTTGCGCAAGGAGGCGGCCCTGGCCTTGGGCGAATTGAACGATCACGGTGCCATCCCGGCGTTGCAGGCAGCGCGGGACGATGGCGACCCGGAAGTGCGCAAGGCTGTGCGCATTGCCCTGGGGCAGTTGCAATGAGTCCGCTGGCGATTGGTAATTCCCAGGGCACAGGGCAACTGAGGCTTGACTGGCCCGATGGGCGTGAACAGCGTCTGGATCATGCTCAGTTACGCCGGCAGTGTCCTTGTTCTCAGTGCCGGGCGTTTCGTTTGCAGGGGCTGACGGTTCAGGTTGATACGCGGGTTCGGGTGGTTGAGGTCAATGCCCAGGGGTATGGGGTGCAATTGGTGTTCAGTGATGGGCATGAGCGGGGGATTTTTCCCTGGGCTTATCTGGCGGGGTTGTAGCCCTCTCCACAGATCTCTTGTGGGAGCGGGCTTGCTCGCGAAGGCGGCCTGACAGCCGACCTGTCTCTCCGGTCATACCCCGATCCAACTGTGGGAGCGAGCCTGCTCGCGATGGCGGTGGGTCAGCTTGCATGGATGTCGAATGGGCTGATGCTTTCGCGAGCAGGCTCGCTCCCACAGGGTCATGCCGTTCACTTGAGGAAAAGTGTTGATACCTGTGGCCAGAGATTGCTCCCGCTGGGCTGCGCAGCGGCCCCGAGCGGTGAACTGACTGGCGGCGCTTGTCAGAAAAATCCTTAAAGAGTACAAATGTACTCCATGACGACTCTCACCCCCCGCCGTACCGCCATCCTGACCTTCATCCGCGAGCGCATCGCCGATCAGGGTCAGCCTCCCAGCCTCGCTGAAATCAGCGAGGCGTTCGGTTTTGCTTCCCGTAGCGTGGCGCGCAAGCATGTGCTGGCGTTGACCGAGGCCGGTTTCATCGAGGTCAATCCGCACCAGGCTCGAGGCATTCGCTTGCTGAACCAGCCGCCACGGCCCGAGTTGCTCGACGTACCGGTGCTGGGGCGAGTGGCTGCCGGGCTGCCGATCGGCGCCGACGCCGAGGTTCACAGCCGCCTGATGCTGGACCCGGCGATTTTCACCAAGGCGCCGGATTACCTGCTGCGGGTCCAGGGCGACTCGATGATCGAAGACGGCATTCTTGACGGTGACCTGGTAGGCGTGCAGCGCACGCCCCAGGCCTCTAACGGGCAGATCGTCGTGGCGCGCCTGGACGGTGAAGTCACTATCAAGCGGTTCGAGCGCATCGGCGAGCGAGTGCGTTTGCTGCCGCGCAACCCGGCCTACCAGCCGATCATCGTCGAGGCCGATCAGGACCTGGCGATAGAGGGGGTGTTCTGCGGCTTGGTGAGGCAAGGTTGATGGGCGCGGTCGTTGCGCTGGACACGCTGTTCAACGGCGGCCAGGTCTGGAAGGGCCGGCCTGCGCCGCCGGCCGCCAGCCCGCAACCTACTGGCCATGCTGCTCTGGACGCGGCATTGCCCAGTGGCGGCTGGCCGGAAGCGGCGTTGACGGAGCTGCTCATCGCCGCCCCAGGCGTGGGCGAGTTGCAACTGGTGTGGCCGACCCTGGCGCGGCTGTCGGTGGCGGGGGAGCGGATTGTGCTGGTGGCGCCACCGTTCGTGCCCTATCCCCAGGCCTGGCAGAGCGCCGGTATCGACCTGCGCCAAATGTCGGTGATCCAGGCTGATGAACGCGAGGCCCTGTGGGCTACCGAACAATGCCTGCGTTCGGGCAGTTGTGGCGCGGTGCTGTGCTGGCCTCGCCAGGCGGACGACCGGGCCTTGCGCCGCTTGCAAGTGGCAGCGGAAACCGGTCAGACCCTGGCGTTTGCCTGGCGCTCGATCCAGGAAGCCATCAACCCGTCGCCGGCGGCCTTGCGCATCGCCATCGATACCCGGCCAGCGCAATTGCGCGTGCTCAAGTGCCGGGGCGGGCTGGCCCGTTCGGCACCGATCGCTTTTTCCCCACAGACAGGGCATTGAGGTTGCGATGCGCTGGGTGTGTATTCTTTTTCCGCAATTGGCGCTGGACGCCGCGCTGCGTCAGCGCCCCGATCCTGACGAGCCCCTGGCCCTGCTGAGCGGTCCGGCCCAGCGCCGGGTGCTGCAAGCGGTGAACGCGCCGGCACGGGCCCTGGGCTTGCGTCCCGGTCAGACCATGACCGCCGCCCAGGCCTTGAGCAAAGGCTTTGCCACCGCCGAATACGATGCGGCGCAGATCGAACACTGGCAACAGTTCCTGGCAGCCTGGGCCTACCGTTTCAGCTCCCAGGTCAGCGTGCATTACCCGCGTACGCTGCTGTTCGAAATCGAGTCGAGCCTGGGCCTGTTCGGGCCCTGGCCGGTATTCGAGGCGCGCTTGCGGGCCGAACTGACCGAGCTGGGGTTTCGGCATCGCATCGTCGCAGCGCCCAATCCGGTGGCGGCGCGGGTGTTGGCCAATGCCTATGACGCCTTGGTGGTGCCCGACGCCGAGACCTTGCAACAGTACCTGGGGCACATGCCCGTGGAGCGGATCGGCCTGGAACCCGACGTCGCCACGGCGTTGTCGCGCATGGGCCTGCGCCGCCTGAGCCAGGTCCAGGCCTTGCCTCGGCAGACCCTGGCACGGCGCTTCGAGGCCCAGGTGCTCAAGCACCTCGATGCGCTGACCGGCAGTCGCACCCTGGCGCTGTCGTTCTACCTGCCGCCAGACCGTTTCGATGTGCGCATCGAACTCAACTATGACGT
The DNA here is from genome assembly GCF_018325805.1 of Pseudomonas sp. St290. Lineage (NCBI taxonomy): Bacteria > Pseudomonadati > Pseudomonadota > Gammaproteobacteria > Pseudomonadales > Pseudomonadaceae > Pseudomonas > Pseudomonas sp. St290. The sequence goes on from NZ_AP014703.1 coordinate 2,399,294, forward strand.
GCAATCCCATCAGGCGCTGTTGTTCCCGTTGCGCCGCTTGACCGGTGACTTGTCGGCCTTCCTCTGCGGTCGCGACAGCGGTGTGCAGCGTTTTGACCTGCATCTGGAACACGCTGGGTTGCCGGACACGCTGATCAAGGTCGGCCTGCTCAGCGCCGAACGGGATCCGGCGATGCTCTTCGAACTGGCCCGTGGCCGCTTGGAGCAGGTGCAGGTCGAGGCCCCGGTGCGCGGCTTTCGCTTGTGTGCCGAAGACCTGCCGAGCTTCGTGCCCCAGCGCCTGGAATTGTTCGATGAACGCCCGCAGCAGTCATTGCCCTGGGAGCAACTGCGTGAACGCCTGCGGGCCCGGCTGGGGGATGACGCGGTGCAGGGCCTGGGATTTCGCGATGACCATCGGCCTGAATGCGCCTGGCAAATGACAGCCCAGCCCCGGCCCCAGGCCTGCCCGGTGCGCGATGGCGTGCAGCGTCCCGGCTGGCTGCTGAATGAGGCCCAGGTATTGCAGGAAAGCCAGGCTCGAATCCTCATGGGCCCCGAGCGCATCGAGTCCGGTTGGTGGGACGGTGCGGATGTGCGTCGCGACTACTACCTGATCGAAACCCGCAGTGGACAACGAGGCTGGGCCTATCGACCGGCGGGCGAGGGCGGGCTGCTGTGGCTGCAGGGCTGGTTCGCATGAGCGTTGAGTATGCCGAGCTGCATTGCCTGTCGAACTTCAGCTTCCAGCGCGGCGCCTCCAGTGCCCTGGAGTTGTGCCGTCGCGCCAAACAACAGGGCTATCAGGCCCTGGCGATCACCGACGAATGCACCCTGGCCGGGATCGTTCGGGCCTGGCAGGCGGCCAGGGAGCTGGAGCTGCAACTGATCGTCGGCAGCGAAATCCAGGTCGAGGACGGTCCGAAACTGGTGTTGCTGGTGCAAGATCTGGAGGGTTACCAAGCCTTGTGCCGGCTGATCACCCGCGCCCGGCGTCGCAGCGAGAAGGGCCACTACCGCATCGTGCGCGAAGACTTCGACCAGCCTTTGCCAGGGCTATTGGCGTTGTGGGTAGCCGAGGGCAAAGACGCCGAGGAACACGGGCGTTGGCTCCAGCCGATCTTTGCCGGGCGCCTGTGGCTGACGGTCCAGTTGCACTGCGGGCAGGACGACCGCCGCCGGTTGGCCGACTCATTGGTGCTGGCCGAGCGCCTGGATCTTCCGACCGTGGCCAGTGGCGATGTGCACATGCACGTGCGTGGCCGTCGTGCCTTGCAGGACACCATGACTGCCATCCGCCACCATGTCACAGTGGCCGAGGCCGGTCAGCGCCTGCACCCCAACGGCGAGCGCCACCTGCGCAGCCGCAAGGATCTGGCCGATCTCTATCCTCGCGCCTTGCTCGACGAGACGCTGCTCATCGCCCGGCGCTGTACCTTCGACCTCAGCCAACTGCGTTATCAATACCCACGGGAACTGGTGCCTGACGGCCATGATCCGGCGTCCTGGCTGCGGGAACTGACCGAGCGCGGCATGCGTGAGCGCTGGGAGGACGGCGTGGAAGAGAAGGTCCGGCGGCAAATCAACGATGAATTGGAGCTGATCGCCGAACTGGGCTACGACAGTTATTTCCTCACCGTGCAGGACGTCGTCAACTTCGCCCGCGGCCGAAACATCCTTTGTCAGGGACGCGGTTCGGCGGCCAACTCGGCGGTTTGCTACGCCTTGGGCATCACCGAAATCGACCCGAGTCAGACCAACCTGCTGTTCGAGCGATTCCTGTCCCGGGAGCGCAACGAGCCGCCGGACATTGATGTCGATTTCGAACATGAGCGTCGTGAGGAAGTGCTGCAGTACGTGTTCCAGCGCTATGGTCGCCATCGTGCGGCATTGACGGCGGTGGTCAGCAGCTACCACGGCGCCGGGGCGGTGCGCGATGTCGCCAAGGCCCTGGGCCTGCCGCCGGACCAGGTCAACGCATTGGCCGATTGCTGTGGCCGCTGGAGTGACGAGGCGCCGCCGGTGGAGCGCTTGCGTGAAGGCGGTTTCGACCCGGACAGCCCGGTGTTGCGCCGAGTGCTGAGCCTGACCCAGCAATTGATCGGTTTTCCCCGGCATCTGTCCCAGCACCCTGGCGGTTTCGTGATTTCCGAACAACCCCTGGACACCCTGGTGCCGGTGGAAAACGCCGCCATGGCCGAGCGCACCATCATCCAGTGGGACAAGGACGACCTGGACGCGGTCGGGCTGCTCAAGGTGGACATCCTGGCCCTGGGCATGCTCAGTGCGATTCGCCGCTGTTTCGATTTGATCGAGCGCTACCGGGGCGAGCGCTATGCCCTGGCGTCGTTGCCCAAGGACGATCGGGCGACCTACGAAATGATCAGTCGCGCCGACACCATCGGTGTATTCCAGATCGAATCCCGGGCGCAGATGTCGATGTTGCCTCGGCTCAGACCCAAGAGGTTCTACGATTTGGTCATCGAAGTGGCGATCGTGCGGCCCGGGCCAATCCAGGGGGGGATGGTGCATCCGTACCTGCGGCGCAGAAACAAAGAAGAGGCGGTGACTTATCCCTCTGAAGCGCTGGAAAAAGTGCTCGAGCGCACCTTGGGCGTGCCGCTGTTCCAGGAACAGGTCATGCAGATCGCTATCGTCGCGGCCGATTACACCCCCGGCGAAGCCGACCAGTTGCGGCGCTCCATGGCTGCCTGGAAACGTCACGGTGGGTTGGAGCCGCATCGGGAACGCCTGGCCCAGGGGATGAAGAAAAACGGCTACACCGCCGAATTTGCCGCGCAGATCTTCGAACAGATCAAGGGCTTCGGCAATTACGGTTTCCCCGAATCCCACGCCGCCAGTTTTGCCTTGCTGACTTACGCCAGCAGTTGGCTCAAGTGCCACGAGCCGGCGGCGTTCGCCTGTGCCCTGATCAACAGCTGGCCCATGGGTTTCTACAGCCCGGACCAGATCCTCCAGGACGCTCGCCGACATCAATTGCAGATCTGTCCGGTGGACGTGCGCGCCAGCGACTGGGATTGCAGCCTCGAACCCCTGGAAGGCCGGCAACCGGCGATCCGTATGGGCCTGCGACTGGTCAAGGGTTTTCGCGAAGAGGATGCCCGACGTATCGAAACGGCCCGCCGGCAGCGAGTGTTCAGCGACGTGGCCGACCTGGGCGAGCGCGCGCAACTCGATGCCCGGGCCCTGGCGCAACTGGCCGACGCCGGCGCCTTGCAGGGCTTGGCTGGCGATCGTCATCGGGCCCGCTGGGAAGTGGCCGGGGTGCAGAAACAACTGGGTTTGTTCGCCGGCCTGCCCAGCCAGGAGGAACCGCCCGTAGCCCTGCCAACACCCACGGTGGGAGAAAACCTGTTTGCCGATTACACCATGCTGGGCACGACACTGGGGCCCCATCCGCTGGCCTTGCTGCGTCCCGAACTGCGCGCCCGGCGCTGCCGTAGCTCACGGGAATTGCAGGCGGTGGAGCATGGCCGCAACGTCAGCGTCGCCGGGCTGGTCACCGGCCGCCAACGCCCGGGCACAGCCAGCGGCGTGACCTTCGTCACCCTGGAAGATGAGTTCGGCAACCTCAACGTGGTGGTCTGGCGCGACCTGGCCGAGCGCCAGCGCAAGACCCTGGTGGGCGCGCAATTGCTCAGGGTCGACGGGCGCTGGGAAAGCGTCGGCGAGGTCCGCCACTTGATCGCCGGGCGCTTGAGCGACCTGACCGAGTTGCTGGCGGGCATCAATGTTCGCAGTCGCGATTTCCACTAACGCCGGCAGCCATACCGCAACCCCTGTGGCGAGGGGATTTATCCCCGCTGGGTTGCGAAGCAGCCCATGATTCATCGGCCACCGTGGTGTGTCAGACAGGACAGAGGGGTTGCTGCGCAACCCAGCGGGGATAAATCCCCTCGCCACGGGAAGCAGTCCCGATCCAGACAGGTCGTCGTCATCATCTCCCCATGAAACCAAACGCCAACCCAACGCTCGAAGCTCTGAGCGCAAGGCACTCGTGGTATACCAGTTCCCTGCAAGCATTCTTGAGGTTCAGAGTCGACCCATGCAGTTCTTATCCCAGAATCACGGCTGTCCCGGTTGGGGCGGTGAGATGGCCGGACGTATCCGGGCGTTCGATTGGAGCCAGACCGAACTGGGCGCTATCGAGCAGTGGTCCGCCAGTTTGCACAACGCTGTCCAGGTGCTGCTGGCTTCGCCCTTGCCGATGGTCATGTTGTGGGGGCGCCAGGGCTTCATGATCTATAACGATGCTTATGCCGAGTTCGCTGGCGGTCGTCATCCGTACCTGCTGGGGTGCGCCGTGGAGCTGGGCTGGCCGGAAGTGGCCGAGTTCAATCGCCATGTCCTGGACGTCTGCCTGGCCGGTGGCACCTTGTCCTACCGCAGCAAGGAGCTGGTGCTGCTACGCAATGGCAAGCCCGAAGATGTCTGGATGGACCTCTATTACAGCCCGGTGCCCGGTGATGACCAGGCCCCGGCGGGTGTGTTGGCGGTGGTGGTGGAGACCACCGAACATGTGCTGACCGAGCGGGCCCGGCAAACAGCTGAACGCAGTTACCGCGCCGTCAATGAGCGTATCCAGCTGGCCCTTTCGGCCGGGCCCTTGCTGGGATCGTTTGTCTGGGATATCCGGACTGACACACTGTCCGGCGATGAGCGTTTCGCCCGTACCTTCAATTACCCGCCAGACACTCCACTGGACGCACTGCCGATCGAGATCGCCCGCCAGAGCATCCATCCGGATGACCTGGAAGAAGTGAACCAGCGGGTCGAATTGACCTTGCGTACGGGCACGCCCTACAGCGCTGAATATCGGGTGCGTCGCCTGGGCGGTGATTACCTGTGGGTACAGGCCAGCGGACGGTGTGAGTTCGATGCGTCGGGCAAACCCCTGCGTTTCCCGGGGGTACTGATTGACATCAACGAACGCAAGACAGCCGAAGCTTCGCTGCTCAAATTCACCCGCGACCTGGAACAGCGCGTCGCCAACGAGGTGCAGGCGCGGCTGACGGCAGAGGAGCAGTTGCGTCAGTCGCAGAAGCTCGAGGCCATTGGCGGCCTCACCGGCGGCGTGGCTCATGACTTCAACAACCTGCTGCAAGTGATTGCCGGCAATCTGCACTTGCTGGCCCGGCACGAGCGGGACAATGCCAACGTGCAACGGCGGGTCAGTGCCTCCCTTGAAGCCGTGGAGCGTGGTGCGAAGTTGTCATCGCAACTGCTGGCCTTTGCTCGACGCCAGCCATTGTCACCGGCGGTCTACAACCCGCGGCGCATCTACGATGGCATGGGTGAACTGCTACAACGGGCCCTGGGCGAAACCATCCAGATCGAAGTGTCTTTGCCCGATGAGCCCTGGTGCATCCACGTCGATCGCAATCAACTGGAAAATGCCCTGTTGAACCTGGCGATCAATGCGCGCGATGCCATGCACGGCGAGGGCACCATTCGCCTGATCGGCGAGAACATTGTGCTCGATGAGTCGTCCTGTGTCGGCAAGGGCATTCCGGCGGGCGACTATGTGCGATTGTCGGTGATCGATCGCGGCGTAGGCATGCCGCCCGATGTCTTGAATCAGGTATTCGAGCCGTTTTTCACCACCAAGACTGATGGCCAGGGCACTGGGCTGGGGCTGAGCATGGTGTTCGGGTTCGTCAAGCAGAGCGGCGGCCATATCGAGATTTCCAGCAGCCTGGGAGAGGGCACGCGGGCGCAGATGTATTTCCCCCGCAGTCTCCAGCCGGAAGCCGGTGAAGAGGCGCAACACGACCCGCTCCAGTTGGGTGGGCAAGAGATGATTCTGGTGGTGGAGGACAACGAAGAGGTGCGCGGTGCGTCAGTGGAGTTGCTGGAGCAGTCCGGTTACCGGACCCTCACCGCCGCCAATGGTGACGAGGCGATGAAACTGCTGCTGGAGGGGCGCGCGGTGGACCTGATCTTCACGGATGTGGTCATGCCCGGGCTGATCAAGAGTTCCGACCTCGCCGCTTGGGCCAAGGTGCAATCACCACCGGTACCGGTGCTGTTCACCTCGGGCCACACCCGGGACATCATCTCCCGGGACCACCAGTTGAGCCCCGACACTCATTTGCTGAGCAAACCCTACGGCCCGGACGCGCTGACCCGGATGGTGAGAACCGTGCTGGGGCGCTGAGCGCGGCAGCGTAAACAAATGGAACCGAAGCCGTTGCGTCACTTTCGAATGACAAGACCGGTCATCCATCCGGCCCTGCCAAGAACGAGGTGCCTATGAACGACGATCCTGCCACCACCCAGCAACAAGGCCAGACACAAAACCCGACCCCACGTAACGACCCGGCCATCGATCCCCAGGTGCCGACCACCTCGACCGGCGCCCAGCCAGTCAGCCCCGCCGGGACGGACCAGGCCCAGAGCGCCGACAGCGAGGTCGATCAGAAGCAACATCATCAAGACAATGACAATACCTTCAGCCCCGGCTTCAAGCCTGACCCGGACCGGCCAAAGTCCGATGACAGCACTGATGCTGATATCGACACCGACGGTGGCTAGCCGTTACCCGATTCGTGGAACATCGAGTGTGACCCGCCCAGATCGATGAGTGACTGGGCGGACGGCGGCTGTGGCGCCCCAGCGCTTGCCTTTCCAGCGATCCAGCGCAACCAGCACCAGTGACACCCCCATGAATCCCAGCAGCACCATCACCGCGTTGATGAACACCCGTGGATAACCCAGTGTGTCCACTTCGATGAAAGGGTAGGGGTAGGAACCGATAAAGTGCCCCCGCACCAGGGCATAGATGAAATAGACCAGTGGATAGATCAGCCATGGCCAGACATCCCGCCATTCAACCCGAAAACAGGCGACTCGAGAGTGCTGGCGCATCGGCGGATGCGGGTGACTGGAGGTGTTCTTAGGCCTTGAACAAGGCCATCTTCATGGAGACGGCCTTATTCGATGCTTCAGGATTACTTGCTTGGGTGAGCCGCCTGAAGTTTCTTGGCCCCTTCCAGGTGATGCTCCAGGTCTGGCAGCATCTTCTGGGCAAACGCCTTCAGTTCGGTATTGCCAGCCTTTTTATCGTCGGTGACGGTCTCGGCTTCTTTCTTGAACAGGGCGATGGTTTCTTCGTGAGCCTTCACCTGATTGTTGGCATAGGCTGCATCAAAGGACTCGTCCCGCAGGTCGAGGATCTTTTCCTTGGCCTTCTTCACCAGCGTAGTGTCGTCTGGCACTTCGATGTCGTGTTTTTTCGCCAGTGCTTTCAACTCTTCATTGGCCTTGGTGTGATCGCTAATCATCTTCTCGGCGAAGGTCTTGACGTCCGCCGAGGCGCTTTTTTCCAGGGCCAGTTTGCTGGTTTCGATTTCCGCGATGCCACCGGCTGCCGCGTTGTCGACGAAGTCGTTGGAAGTCGCGGCCCAGGCCGAGCCCATGCTGGTGCTCAGGGCAACTGCCAGGCCGAGTTGACGCCAGGTAAATCCGTCCATTGATAAGTCTCCACACAGGTTGAAAGAGCGATTCGTTTCGTCTCTGTTCAATGGAGAGCGGCGCGCCAACAAAGGTTTGATTGGAAGATATCCCGTTACGACGAACGGTCACCGCTGGTCGGATTTGCGGTCGACAGAACCCCGTCGACGAGGCCATCCTGATCATCGACGAGCGCCGTAAAGGCGTCTGCCACCGACCCACTGAAGGAGGTGTTCCATGCCGGTGTCCCACGATTTGTGCCAGGATCTCAACTGCACAAAAGACCACATCCAGCAAAAACGCAGCGAGGATCCAAGGCTCGACTCGTTACTTCAAAAATATTCCCAACTTGATGCCGAGGTGGTCGACGCCGAGAAGCCATCATCGGCGGCACTGTCCGACGATGCCCTGGAGACACTCAAGAAGAAACGCTTGTTGGTCAAAGATAAGATCGCGGAGAAATTGAGGTAGCCGTCAGGCTGGCCTGCTTGTGAGGGGCCTTTATGAAGGGCCCTGAACTATGTCGATGAGCCTGTGGCGAGGGAGCAAACGCCCTCGCCACAATGGGTTTTACAACACCATTCGAAAATCCATCAGGTCAGCGGATCCCAGCGCTGGGACCAGTCGCTGCCAGCCTTGACGATTTCGCGCAGCACTTCGAACGCCTGCTGCAACGCCGCCGAATCCCGGTCCCGGGAATAGACCAGGTAGGTCGGGTAGTTGAACTCCGGTGCCTTGGGCACCCGTTCCAGGATGCCGCTGTCCAGGTAGCTCTGCACCACCCGAGTGCGAAAGTAGCCGCTGCCGCCGTTCTCCAGGATGTACTGCAAGGCCAGGGGACCGAGGTTGAACGTCACGGCAGCCTTGGCCTTGTCCGGTAGGGCGGTGTCGTGCTGGCGACGGAAGTCGGCGCTCCAGTCGATGTACACGTAGGGCTCGGGACAGGTGGCCAGGCGTACCAGGATGAGTTTTTCTTCCAACAGTTGTTCTACTTGCAGGCGCGGCCAATATTCGGGCTGGTACACCACCGCCGCATCCAGCAAGCCCAGTTCCAGCTGTTGCAGCAGCTTTTCACCGTCGCGGATGTCCATGCGCAGGGCATGGCCGGGGATCTTCTGCCGCAGTTCCCCGGCCCAGGCGAGCATCAAGGGGTTGCACAGGCTGACCTCGCCACCCAGATGCAGGACGTTGCGATAGCCCTCAGGCAATGGCAGGTCCCGGCGGGCCGCTTCCCAGGTTTGCACGAGTTGATTGGCGTAGATCACAAAGGCCTCGCCATCTGCGGTCAACCGCGCACCGGCACGGTTACGCACGAACAGCGCGCAGCCGAGCTGGCTCTCAAGCTTCTGCACCCGCGCGGTAATCGCTGTCTGGGTGACGTGCAGCTTGTCGGCCGCGGCGGCTAGGCTGCCGTGGCGGACGATTTCCAGGAAGGTGCGGGCGAGGTCGATGTCCATGGTCAGGCCGATGCGGGGGAAGCGGGCATTGTAAGAGCTGCCACACCTCCCCGATACCGGGAATCATGGAATGGCTTGCGCCTCCGCCATTCGCGCCCAAGGGGCGATCAGGCGTTCGGGTGTGCGGCAGGCCTTGTGCTTGAGCACGAAGCTGCGGCACTTCTCGGCGAAGCCATGGCGATTGTCCACCATGTCGCGGCGCATCTGCGCGAGTTCGCCGTCGCGACACGCCTGGATCGCCGGCAGGCTGCGTTCGGCCTTGCGAACTCGCAGGGTTTCATAGGCTGGATCGAGCAGCGCACTGTTGGCCCGTTGCAACAGCCATAGGCTGAACTCGTCGGGGCACCGTGGTCCGATTTCCTGGACCATGCCGTAGCGCAACGCTTGCAGGGCGCTGATGGGCAGGCAGTCTTGGGTGAGTTTCCAGGCCTGGTCCGGGCCGACCGCCCGGGGCAGGCTGTAGGTCCAGTACTCGGAGCCATACAGGCCCATGGTTGCGTAATGGGGGTTGAGCACGATGTCACTGCGTGCCAGCACGATATCGGCTGCCAGGGCCAGCATGACACCGCCAGCCCCGGCGTTGCCCGTCAGGCCACTGACCACCAGTTGCCGGGCGCGGAACAACTCCAGACAGACGTCATCGATGGCCTGGATGTTGGCCCAGGCTTCCAGGCCGGGATCGGTGGCGGCCTGGATCACGTTCAGGTGTACGCCGTTGGAAAAGCTGCCGCGTCCACCGCGAATCAACAGCACCTGGGTGTCCCGGGACTTGGCCCAGCGCAGCGCCTGTACCAGGCGCTGGCACTGTTCGGTGCTCATCGCGCCGTTATAGAACTCGAACGTCAGTTCCCCCACATGGCCGCATTCCCGATAGCGAATGGGCTGATAGGCCTCATCGCTGAACGGTTGGCGGGCCAGGGAGCTGTCGAGCACCGGGATTCCGTCAAGGCGCTGCGAGAGCACATGGCGTGCCGGTCGCTTGAAGGTCTGTTCGCCGGGCTGCGGCTTGCGGCGCAGGGCGCCGATCCACAGGCTTGCATCCCCTGTCGCCACCAGCACCGCATCGTCGCGTACGGCCAGCAGTTCGCCGGGCAGGCCGCGGCGAACGTCTGGATGGGCGTCGTACAGGTAAAACTGTTCACCGGCCAGGCTCGCGAGCACACCAGGTTGACCGTCGGCGGCGTCGATGCGGCGCTTGATGAACCCGGTGCTGTCGTGCCAGCTGAAGGTGCGGTCGTCCTGGGTCATGTTCGGCTGCAGGCGCCCGATCACCTCGTGACGGCTGTAATCCAGCGGCACCGGGACGAAGCCGGCACGGAATTTGTCCACCACTTCGCGAATGCAACGAATGGCCGCGTCACTGACCGGGCCGTTATACAGCTCCGATTTGCGCAGGCCTTCGGGCAGGTTGAACTCGCAGGTGGCCCACACGGGCCCGGCGTCCATTTCCTCCACCGCCTGCAATGCCGTGACGCCCCAGCGCTCGGGTTGTCGGGTGATGGCCCAGTCCAGGGCGCTGGCGCCGCGATCGCCGACAATTCCGGGATGAATGATCACCACCGGGCGCCGTGGATTGCGCCACAACTGCTCGGGTACGCGGTCCTTGAGGAACGGGCAGATCACCAGGTCGGCGCGGCTTTCTTCGATTTGTCGGCAGACCGAGGCAGGGTCGGTGAACAGCACCACGCTGGGGAGATAGCCGGCCTCGCGCAGGTCCAGCCAGGCGCGTTGGGTCAGACCATTGAACGCGGTCGATAGCAGAATGATCTTCAGTGCGGGCATGAAATTCTCTTCCTTGAGATGAACGGACGCAGGCTCCCGATGAGCCGTCCCTGGCTTTGATGGAAGCGCTAAATTAGCGGTTGTGGGGCGAGTGGCTACTGACGAGGGTCAAGGTTGCGTGTGTTGCGCGGAATCATCGGAGGGTAAAAACACGAATCCCGCCACGGGGCGGGATTCGTTTGCAGCCAAAAAGGCCCGCGAAGAACGCGAGCGCAGTCTCAGCTTGGGAACAGCTCGGACAGTTTCATGGCCAGCATCATGTCGCCTTCGGCGCGCAGCTTGCCGCCCATGAACGCTTGCATGCCGTCGGTTTCACCGCTGACGATGCCCTCAAGGGTTTCGCCGTCCATCACCAGGGTCACCTGGGCATCCGGGTTTTCCCCTTCCTGCAGTTCGCAGGTGCTGTCCTTGACGATCAGCGAGAAATTCTTGGTATCGTCGATGCGGAAACCGAATACCAGGTCCAGGCCGGCAGCGGCGGCTGGGTTGAACTTGGCTTTCATGGCTTGTACGGCGTCGGCTACGGAGGTCATGGTTTCGATCCTTATTTGGGTGGTACAGCAAGGGTCTACAGTAATCCGGACTCAGCGAAAGGTGATGAGGTCCGGGGCCTTCAGCAGTTGCAGGTGGGCATGGCTGTTGAAGGAAGCCAGGGCCACCTCGCGGCCCCTGAATTTCAGGTGGTTGAGCGAGGTGTTGACGATTTGCCAGTTCAGTTCGAAGGCCTGTCGGGCCGGTATCTGGGTGATCAGGTGGAGCAGGGCAGTGATGGTGCCGCCGGAGGTGAACACGGCGATCTTATGGCTGTTGTCGGCTTGCTCCAGGATGCGCTGCAGGCCCGCCTGGACCCGCTCGACGAAACCCAGCCAGCTTTCGAGCCCTGGCGGGTCATATCGACCGCTGAGCCAGCGCTCGACGATCAATGCGAAGATGCGCTGGAATTCGGCGCGATTCTGCGCGGCGTTGCGCAGGATATTCAGCGCCTCGGGCTCCTGGGGGAGCATGTCCGGCAGCAGGGCCCGAATGACCGCGTCAGCGTCGAACTCATTGAACGCGGCGTCTATTTCCAGCCCGGGAACCGGCAATCCGGCGGCGGACATCTGGCCCAGCGCACCGATGGCGGTATCCTGTTGACGACGCAGGTCACCCGAGAGGCAGCGATCGAATACGACACCGAGTTCTGCGAGGTGGCCGCCAAGCACTTGCGCCTGGCGTACGCCATTGGGCGAAAGGACATCGTAGTCGTCCGCACCAAAGGAGGCCTGGCCATGTCGAATCAGATAGATACTGCCCACGTCCGCGTCATCCCGGTACGTTGAAGGTTTGGCGAGGTTATGGGGATGGCGGTGAGCTGTCAATGAAAAAACATACGCTTGTTTGAAATGCCCGTTGCAGCCTTGCCCCGTCTCGCTCGCATCAAGGTAACCACAGGTTTCTTGGCTGGTCGCGGCGCAGACGCATGGGTATGCTGGGGCCGTTACGCGCCTGCGTTCAGTGGCGCATTGCATTTAAGGAGTTGCTGTGGAGTTTTTCATCGAATACGCCGGTTTCCTGGCCAAGACCGTGACGTTGGTGATCGCCATCCTGGTGGTGCTGGCCAGTTTTGCTGCGTTGCGCAGCAAGGGCCGGCGCAAGTCGGCCGGCCAGTTGCAGGTGAGCAAGCTCAACGATTTCTACAAGGGGCTGCGCGAGCGCCTGGAACAGACGTTGCTCGACAAGGATCAGCTCAAGGCCTTGCGCAAGGCCGAAGGCAAGGCTGAAAAGGCCGGGAAGAAGCACAAGGACAAGTCGGCGACCAAGTCCCGGGTGTTCGTGTTGGATTTCGACGGTGACATCAAGGCTTCGGCCACCGAGAGCCTGCGTCATGAAATCACCGCGCTGCTGACCCTGGCGACGCCGAAGGATGAAGTGGTGCTGCGCCTGGAAAGTGGCGGCGGCATGGTCCACAGCTACGGCCTGGCTTCTTCGCAACTGGCGCGGATCCGCCAGGCCGGCGTGCCGCTGACCGTGTGCATCGACAAGGTGGCGGCCAGCGGCGGCTACATGATGGCGTGCATTGGCGAGAAGATCATCAGCGCTCCCTTCGCGGTCCTGGGCTCCATCGGCGTCGTCGCGCAATTGCCCAACGTCAACCGCCTGTTGAAGAAACACGACATCGATTTCGAAGTGTTGACCGCTGGCGAATACAAACGCACGTTGACGGTGTTCGGCGAAAATACCGAGAAGGGCCGGGAGAAATTCCAGGAAGACCTGGACATCACCCATGAACTGTTCAAGAACTTCGTGTCCAGCTACCGCCCGCAACTGGCCATCGATGAAGTGGCGACCGGTGAAGTCTGGCTGGGTGTCGCGGCTCAGGGCAAGGGCTTGGTGGACGAGCTGAAAACCAGCGATGAATACCTGGCCGAGCGGGCCAAGAGTGCCGAGCTGTACCACCTGCACTACGCCGAACGCAAAAGCCTGCAGGAACGCATCGGTATGGCGGCCAGCGGATCTGTTGATCGGGTGCTGCTGAGTTGGTGGAGCCGCCTTACCCAGCAGCGTTTCTGGTAATTCGGGAGCGGGTTCACCGCTAACCCCTGTGGGAGCGAGCCTGCTCGCGATAGCGGCGACACATTCAACATAGATGCAAGCTGGCCCACCGCTATCGCGAGCAGGCTCGCTCCCACAGTGGTTCTGAGGTGGGTTGAAGCTCCGAGTCACCGCCATCCCTTCGTGGGAGCGAGGTGGGTTCAAGTCATCGGAAACAAAAAAGCCCTGAACCGGTACAACCCGGGTCAGGGCTTTTTCATGTCTCAGGTGTCAGCGGCGACGGAACAGCGGCAGCGGCTCGTCAGTGGCGGCCTGGTAGGTCACCGAAAAATCCTTGAGGCTTTCGAGGGCTTCGTAAGGGTCTTTGTCGGCGCGCAAGGCAAAGGCGTCGAAGCCGCAGCGGCGCATGTAGAACAGCTGGTCGCGCAGGACGTCGCCAATTGCCCGCAATTCACCCTTGAAACCATAACGGTCACGCAGCAGGCGGGCGTTGGAGTAGCTGCGCCCGTCGGTGAAAGCCGGGAAGTTCAGGGCGATGACCTGCAACTGGTTGGCGTCCTCGCCAATTTCCTCGGCTTCCTCGTCGGCGTCCAGCCACACGCCCAGGCCGCCGTCGCGGGCCTTGAGGGCGTGGGCATGATCGCGCCACAGGGCCAGGGGCACGATCAGGTCGTCACAATTGGAGATGCCATCGAGGGTCGCGTCCTTGGGCAGCAGGTGCCAGGTTTCGTCGATGACCTCGTTGTTCTTAATGATTCGCTGCATAGACGCGTTCCTTGAAGAGGTCGATGCCAATACGTTGGTAGGTGTCGATGAAACGCTCGTCTTCGGTACGTTGTTCGATGTACACGTCGATCAGCTTCTCGATCACGTCAGGCATGTCTTCCTGGGCAAACGACGGGCCGAGGATCTTGCCCAGGCTGGCGTCGCGGCTACCGCTACCGCCCAGGGAGACCTGGTAGAACTCTTCGCCTTTCTTGTCCACGCCCAGGATGCCGATGTGGCCGACGTGGTGGTGACCACAGGCGTTCATGCAGCCGGAAATGTTCAGGTCCAGCTCGCCGATGTCGAACAGGTAGTCCAGGTCGTCGAAGCGACGCTGGATCGATTCGGCGATAGGGATCGACTTGGCGTTGGCCAGCGAGCAGAAGTCACCGCCAGGGCAGCAGATGATATCAGTCAGCAGGCCGATGTTCGGCGTAGCGAAACCTTGCTCGCGCAGCTCGCCCCACAGGGTGAACAACTGGCTCTGTTCAACGTCCGCCAGGATGATGTTCTGCTCGTGGGAGGTGCGCAGTTGCCCGAAACTATAGCGCTCGGCCAGGTCGGCCACGGCGTCCAGTTGCTTGTCGGTGATATCGCCCGGCGCGACGCCGGTCGGTTTCAGCGACAGCGTCACGGCAACGTAGCCCGGCTTCTTGTGGGCCAGGGTGTTGCGGGTACGCCAGCGGGCGAAGCCGGGATGTTCTTTGTCGAGGGCTGCCAGTTCCGCGTCCTGGTTGCCCAGCGCTTTGTACTGCGGGTCGACGAAATGCTTGGCGACGCGATGCACTTCGGCTTCGGTCAGGGTGGTCTGGCCGCCACGCAGGTGAGCCATCTCGGCTTCGACCTTCTCGGCGAACACTTCAGGCGTCAGGGCCTTGACCAGGATCTTGATCCGCGCCTTGTATTTGTTGTCGCGACGGCCGTAGCGGTTGTACACCCGCAGGATGGCGTCGAGATAGCTCAGCAGGTCCTGCCACGGCAGGAACTCGTTGATGAACGCGCCGACCACCGGCGTACGCCCCAGGCCGCCGCCCACCAGCACACGGAAACCCAGCTCACCGGCCGCGTTGTAGACCGTCTCCAGGCCGATGTCGTGGACTTCGATGGCCGCACGGTCCGAGCTCGAGCCGTTGATGGCGATCTTGAACTTGCGCGGCAGGTAGGCGAATTCCGGGTGGAACGTGGTCCACTGGCGGACGATCTCGCACCACGGGCGCGGATCGATCAGTTCATCGGCGGCGACACCGGCGAACTGGTCAGTGGTGACGTTGCGCAGGCAGTTGCCGCTGGTCTGGATTGCGTGCATCTGCACGGTCGCCAGCTCGGCCAGGATTTGCGGCACGTCTTCCAGGGCAGGCCAGTTGTACTGGACGTTCTGCCGGGTACTAATGTGGGCATAGCCCTTGTCGTAGTCGCGGGCGATTTGCGCCAGCTTGCGCACCTGACGCGAGGTCAGTTGGCCATAAGGCACGGCCACCCGCAGCATCGGGGCGAAGCGCTGGATATACAGGCCATTCTGCAAGCGCAGAGGGCGGAATTCTTCTTCGCTCAGCTCGCCTGCCAGATAGCGTCGGGTCTGATCACGGAACTGCTTGACGCGGTCCTCGATGATCCGCTGATCGTACTCGTCATATACGTACATATAAGTCTCGGTCTCAGGCTTGGGCCGATCAGAAACAGCTGCATGTTGGCTCGCTGGAATCGGGTTCTGCCTCGGCAATTCTGCGCGCACGGCCGCGCACTCCTAGAGGAGCCGGTGCACGATACCTGTTTTGAGTTATGCGCAAAAGTGATGTTTGAGTATATGTAAAGAACCAAATCGACTAATGAGATTGATTATTGCCTAACCCACATTTGTCGTGCGGGCAATCATCGTCTTAACTGTGGACGAGTCCCTATGCAATCACCTACAAAACCGACAAGAGGCGATGCAATGAGCAATCCGACCAAAGCAAGGAAAAGCGACAGTACCGTTGATGCCTGGGCCATTCTGTTCCTGATTATCCTGGTGGTGGGCACCGCAGTGTTCTGGGTCAGTCATCAATAAGTTCGAGTCGTTGCAGGCTACATGAAGGTCTCGCGTGCATGTGCCCGTTCGCCACCCGGGTCGTTATACTGGGTGGCGTATTGTTTGGGGCGGGCGGGATGTCGAAGTTTATCTGCAGGCTACTGGGGCTGTTATGCCTGTCATTCTGGGCGCACGCCCAAGCCGCCAATGCGGCGTCTTCTTCGATCGAGGCTGTGGCTGCCAGGCCGGCGGCTCCTTCAGTCGTATTCCTTAACCCGGGGCATTCCACCGAAACCTTCTGGGTCAGCTATACCGAATTCATGCAAGCGGCGGCCAGCGGACTGGGCTTGCGGCTGCGTGTGGAATATGCCGAACGCGACCCCCAGCTCATGATTCGCCAGGCGCGCGAGGTTATTACGGCGCAAGACCGTCCGGATTATCTGGTGCTGGTCAACGAACAGTATGTCGCCCCGCGAATCCTGCAATTGGCGCAGGGCAGTGGGGTCAAGCTGTTTCTGGTGAACAACACGTTGACCAGCGATCAGAGTCGCCTGTTGGCGGAGGGCGGTACCCTGCCTGCCGAGTTGCTCGGCAGCCTGGTGCCCAACGATGAGCGCAGCGGCTACCTGATGCTCAAGGAGCTGTTGCGTCAGTACGGGCCGCTGGCGCCTGGGCAGACCCTCGACTTGCTGGCATTTTCCGGGAAGAAACTCACCCCTTCGGCGCAACTGCGCGAGAAAGGCTTGCAGCGGGCGCTGGCCGAGCACCCGCAAGTGCATCTGCGCCAGTTGGTCTATGGCGAGTGGAATCGCGAGCGGGCTTATGAGCAGGCGAGCCAGTTGGTCAAGCGTTATCCACAGACCGCGCTGGTCTGGTCGGCCAACGATGAAATGGCCCTGGGCGCCATGCAGGCATTCGAGGAGGCCGGTCGCCAGCCAGGCAAGGACGTGTTGTTCAGCGCGATGAACAGCTCCAGGGCGGCGCTCCAGGCTCGTATCGACGGGCGCTTGAGCGTCCTGTTCACCGGGCATTTCAGCCTGGGCGGCTGGGCCATGGTCATGCTCCATGATCATGCCCAGGGCGTCGATCTCGCGCGTCATGGCGGCTACAACCAGCAGCTCGACCTGATGCAATCGCTCGATCCGGCCCGCGCCCGCGCGTGGCTGAACATGAATCCTGCCAAGGACTACCGCCTGGACTTCAAGCGCTTCAGCCTGGTGTCCCACCCGGATGGCGAGCGCTATGCCTTTTCGCTCGATGCGCTGGGGCGGCGCTAGAGCGGCTCAGATCGAGGCTGGCGAGACGGGGAATATGACTGTTTCGGTTCGAAAGAGAGATCTGGTTCCATACTGTGCAGATACGTTCTATACGCCCGCAAAGTACAACACCAGATTGACGATCCCATACAACGTCAACCCGAAAATCACCGTAAACAGGATGCCGAGGATGATGAAGTGGCTCGGCTTGCCATGGGTGAAGTCGCGGGCGCGGTTTTTCCCGCTTTGCACGCCAAAGGCCGCAGCTCCCACGCTGTGCAGCATTTGCCAGAGGGTGGGCGCCTTATTTTCGGTCGGTTCGTCCATGATGCTCTCCATACACAAGGTCGTATGTGGAGAGCATAGTCAATTGCTGCGGACTTAGTTGTCGTAGCCCAGGTTCGGCGCCAGCCAGCGCTCCGTCACACTCAAGTCCTGACCTTTACGCGCGGTGTAGCTCTGGACCTGGTCCTTGTCGATCTTGCCCACGGCAAAGTACTGCGCCTGGGGATGGGCGAAATACCAGCCGCTGACCGCTGCCGCCGGGAACATGGCGTAGTGTTCGGTGAGGAATACGCCGCTGCGTCCGGCCTTCAGTTCGCTGGCCTCGGGGTCGAGCAGGCGGAACAGGGTAGCTTTCTCGGTGTGATCCGGGCAGGCCGGGTAGCCGGGGGCAGGGCGGATGCCGGTGTACTGCTCCTTGATCAGCGCCTCGTTGTCCAGGCTCTCGTCCTGGGCATAACCCCAATGCTCCTTGCGCACCTGTTGGTGCAGCCACTCGGCGCAGGCTTCGGCCAGGCGGTCGGCCAGGGCCTTGACCATGATCGAGTTGTAGTCGTCGCCGGCTTCCTGGTAGGCCTTGGCGACTTCTTCGGCGCCGATGCCGGCGGTGGTGATGAAACCGCCGACGTAGTCGGTCACGCCGCTGTCTTTGGGGGCAACGAAGTCAGCCAGGGAGAAGTTCGGCTTGCCGTCGGTCTTGATGATCTGTTGGCGCAGGTGATGCAGGCGCGCCAGTGGCTTGCCATCGTCGCCGTAGACTTCCAGGTCATCGTCATGCACCTGGTTGGCCGGCCAGAAGCCGAACACCGCGCGGGCGCTGATGAGCTTCTCGTCGATCAGCTTGCGCAGCATCGCCCGGGCGTCGGCGTACAGCGCGGTGGCCGCTTCGCCGACCACTTCGTCGGTGAGGATGCGCGGGTATTTGCCGGCCAGGTCCCAGGAAATGAAGAACGGCGTCCAGTCGATGTATTCGGCCAGGACGTTCAGGTCAATGTTGTCCAGCACCTTGGCGCCGGTAAAGGTCGGCTTGACCGGCTGGTAGCTGCTCCAGTCGAACTGCGGCTTCTTGGCCACGGCGGCGGGGTAGCTCAGGCGTTCGGTGCGGGCGCTGCGGTTGGCCGTGCGTTCGCGCACGTCCATGTAGTCCAGGCGGGTCTTCTCGACGAATGCCGGCTTGAGTTCCTTGGACAGCAATTGGGTCGCCACGCCCACGGCGCGGGAGGCGTCGGTGACGTAGATCACTGCGTCGTTGCTGTACTTGGGCTCGATTTTCACCGCCGTGTGGGCCTTGGACGTCGTCGCGCCGCCGATCATCAAGGGCAGGTGGAAGTCCTGGCGCTGCATCTCCCGCGCCACATGCACCATCTCATCCAGGGACGGGGTGATCAGGCCGGACAGGCCGATGATGTCGCACTTCTGCTCCTTGGCTACCTGCAGGATCTTCTCCGCCGGAACCATCACGCCCAGGTCGACGATGTCATAGCCGTTGCAACCGAGCACCACGCCGACGATGTTCTTGCCGATGTCATGGACGTCGCCCTTGACCGTGGCCATGAGGATCTTGCCCTTGGCCTCCGGCTTATCGCCTTTTTCCGCCTCGATGAACGGGATCAGGTGGGCCACGGCCTGCTTCATCACCCGGGCGGACTTGACCACCTGGGGCAGGAACATTTTGCCGGCGCCAAACAGGTCGCCGACGATGTTCATGCCGGCCATCAGCGGGCCTTCGATGACCTCGATCGGCCGGGCGAAAGACAGTCGCGATTCCTCGGTATCTTCAACGATGTGGGTGGTGATGCCCTTGACCAGAGCATGTTCCAGGCGCTTGTTCACCTCCCAGCCGCGCCACTCCTCTGTTTCCGCTTCCTTGACGCTGCCGTCACCCTTGTACTTGTCGGCGATGGCGAGCAGGGCGTCGGTGCCTTCGGGGGTACGGTTGAGGATCACGTCTTCCACGGCGTCGCGCAACTCCACCGGGATCTGGTCGTAGATCTCCAGTTGGCCGGCGTTGACGATGCCCATGGTCAGGCCCGCGCGGATCGCATAGAGCAGGAACACCGAGTGGATCGCCTCGCGCACCGGATTGTTGCCGCGGAACGAGAACGACACGTTGGACACGCCACCGGAGGTCAGCGCGTAGGGCAGTTCGTCGCGGATGTAGGCGCAGGCGTTGATGAAGTCCACGGCATAGTTGTTGTGCTCTTCGATACCGGTGGCGACGGCGAAGATGTTTGGGTCGAAGATGATGTCTTCCGGCGGGAAGCCGACTTCGTTGACCAGGATGTCGTAGGAGCGCTTGCAGATTTCCTTCTTGCGCGCCTCGGTATCGGCCTGGCCGGCTTCGTCGAAGGCCATCACCACCACGGCCGCGCCGTAGCGCTTGCACAGCTTGGCGTGATGGATGAACTGCTCGACGCCTTCCTTCATGCTGATGGAGTTGACGATGCCCTTGCCCTGGATGCACTTGAGGCCGGCCTCGATCACTTCCCATTTCGACGAGTCGATCATGATCGGCACGCGGGAAATGTCCGGTTCGCCGGCAATCAGATTGAGGAAGGTCACCATGGCCTTCTTCGAATCGAGCATGCCCTCGTCCATGTTGATGTCGATCACCTGGGCGCCGGCCTCGACCTGTTGCAGGGCCACTTCCAGGGCTTCGGTGTAGTTGTCCTCGCGGATCAGCCGGGCGAACTTGGCCGAGCCGGTGATGTTGGTCCGCTCGCCGACGTTGACGAACAGCGAACTGCGATCGATGGTGAACGGTTCCAGGCCCGACAGGCGGCAGGCCCGGGGGATCTCCGGAATCTGTCGCGGTGCGTAGCCGGCCACGGCCTTGGCGATGGCTTCGATGTGCGCCGGGGTGGTGCCGCAGCAGCCGCCGACGATGTTCAGGAAGCCGCTCTGGGCGAACTCCTCGATGACTTTGGCGGTCTGGGCGGGTAACTCATCGTATTCACCGAACTCATTGGGCAGGCCGGCGTTCGGGTGGGCCGAGACATGGGTGCCGGCCTTGTTCGACAGCTCTTCGAGGTACGGGCGCAATTCGCTGGCGCCCAGGGCGCAGTTCAAGCCCACGGAGATTGGCTTGGCGTGGGCCACGGAGTTCCAGAACGCTTCGGTGGTCTGCCCGGAGAGGGTGCGGCCGGAGGCGTCGGTGATGGTGCCGGAGATCATGATCGGCAACTCAACGCCCAACTCTTCGTAGACCCCTTGTACGGCGAAAATCGCCGCCTTGGCGTTCAGTGTGTCGAAAATGGTTTCGATCAGGATCAGGTCGCAACCGCCTTCGATCAGGCCCTTGGTGGCCTCGGTGTAGTTCTCCACCAGTTCGTCGAAGGTCACGTTGCGGTAGCCGGGGTTGTTCACGTCCGGCGACAGCGAGCAGGTGCGGCTGGTCGGGCCGAGCACGCCGGCGACGAAGCGCGGTTTGTCCGGGGTTTCCAGGGTCTTGGCGTCGGCCACCTTGCGGGCCAGGCGCGCGCCTTCCAGGTTCAGCTCGTAGGCCAGGCCCTGCATGCCGTAGTCGGCCTGGGACACCTGGGTGGCGTTGAAGGTGTTGGTTTCCAGGATGTCGGCCCCGGCATCCAGGTAGGCTTTTTCAATGGCGCCGATCACATCGGGACGGCTGAGCACCAGCAAATCGTTGTTGCCCTTGACGTCACTCGGCCAGTCGGCAAAACGCTTGCCGCGATAGTCCTGTTCTTCCAGCTTGTAGCTCTGGATCATCGTGCCCATGCCGCCGTCGAGGATCAGGATGCGTTCCTTGAGGGCTTGCTGGAGAAGATAAAGGCGAGCGCTGCGATCGGACATAGGACTACCTGGAAAAAAAGACCATTACGAAGGCCGGGATGATAGCAAACCTGTGCAGGATTTGATCATGATGGGGTTTTGCATGAATATCGCTCATGTTTGCAAGGCGATGCTGGCCCGGTAGAATCGCCGGACTATCTCTTAGGGACCCGAGACATGCCGTACCGCGTCTTATTCGGCAGTCTGTTGCTGCTGTTGTCTATTGCCGCAGCCGCCGGGAGTCCCGCTCCCGCGATCTCCTACACACGCGACATCCAGCCGATCTTCACGGAAAAATGCGTGGCCTGCCATGCCTGCTACGATTCCGCCTGCCAGTTGAACCTGGGCAGCGGCGAAGGCGCGGCACGGGGGGCGAGCAAGCTGTCGGTGTATGACGGCGAGCGCCGTCAGGCTGCCGATCCGACCCGTTTGTTCTATGACGCCTCCGGGCAGCGCGCCTGGCAGCGCAAGGGTTTCTATTCGGTGCTCGACGCCCAAGGCAGCCAGGCGGCCCTGATGGCACGCATGCTGGAGTTGGGCCACCGCACGCCGCTGCAGCCCAACGCCAAGCTGCCGGAAGACATCGTGCTGGGCCTCAATCGGGAAAACAGCTGTGCGCTGCCGGATCAATTCGACGAATACGCAGGCGCCCATCCCAGGGAAGGCATGCCCTTGGCCGTCACCGGCCTGACCGACCAGCAATACCAGACCCTGCAGCGCTGGCTGGCCGCCGGCGCTCCCATCGATCAGCAGGCCCTGGCCCCGAGCGCCGCCGAAGCCTTGCAAGTGGTGCAATGGGAAAACCTGCTCAACGCCCCGGGTGCCCGGGAGAGCCTGGTGGGCCGTTGGCTGTTCGAGCACTGGTTTCTGGCGCATATCTATTTCAAGGACGGCGAACCGGGGCATTTCTTTCAATGGGTGCGTTCGCGCACTCCCACCGGCCAGCCCATCGACCTGATCAACACCCGCCGTCCGAACGACGATCCCGGCACCCGCATCTATTACCGGCTCTGGCCGGTGCAAGGGGTGATCGTGCACAAGACCCACATCACCTATGGCTTGAGCGCGGCGAAGATGGCGCGGATCAAGAGCCTGTTCTACAGCGGCAAATGGCAGGTCAGCGCCTTGCCGGGCTATGGGCCGGAGCGCCGGGCCAATCCGTTTTCCACGTTTGAAGCGATTCCGGCGCAGGCCCGCTACCAGTTCATGCTCGATAACGCCGAGTATTTCGTGCGCACCTTCATTCGCGGACCGGTGTGCCGGGGCCAGATCGCCACGGACGTAATCCGTGACAATTTCTGGGCGCTGTTCCAGGCTCCCGAACATGACCTCTACATCACCGACCCGAACTACCGCGGCCAGGCCACGCCGTTGCTGGCGATGCCCGGGCAGAACGATGACGTGGGCAGCGTCCTCAGCCTGTGGCTCGACTACCGGGACAAACGCAACGAGTACGAAGCCTTGCGCCGCGACAATTACGCCGAGCTTCCGGCGCCGAGCTGGTCGACGCTATGGGCTGGCAATGACAATGCGCTGTTGAGCATTTTCCGGCATTTCGACAGTGCTTCGGTCACCAAGGGGTTGATCGGGGAGGTGCCGCAGACGATGTGGCTGTTCGATTTCCCGTTGCTGGAGCGTACCTATTACCAGTTGGCAGTGAATTTCGATGTGTTCGGCAACGTCTCCCACCAGGCCCAGACCCGCTTGTATTTCGACCTGATCCGCAACGGCGCGGAGCAGAATTTCCTGCGCTTGATGCCGGCCGACTCCCGGGAAGGCTATCTCGACGACTGGTATCAGGCCGGCGGCAAGTTCAAGATGTGGCTCGATTATGAGTCCATCGACGACGACAAGCCGACCGCCCTCAAGCTCGACGAACGCGACCCCAAGCGCGATTTCGCCCAGCAACTGCTGGCCCGTTATGGCGACCTGAATGCGCGGCCCGATCCGATCAACCGTTGCGACGGCGCCTACTGCTCGCGGCCGAACATCGATCCGACGTTGCAAAACGCCGAGCAGGCCCTCAGTCGGCTGGTGTCGCGCCCGGCGGCGGGGCTCAAGGTGATCGACCAACTGCCGGAAGCGACTCTGCTGCGCGTCGAAACCGCCAGCGGCCATCGTGAGGTCTACAGCCTGCTGCGCAACCGTGCCCACAGCAACGTGGCGTTCCTGCTGGGCGAGGAGGCGCGCTACCAGCCGGGGCTGGACACGCTGACGGTCTATCCGGGCGTGCTCAGCAGCTACCCGAACTTCATCTTCAACATCCCGGCCGGGCAAGTGCCGGCGTTCGTCGATGCCATGGAAAACGCCCAGGATGCGCCGGCGTTCGAGCGGATCGTCGAACGCTGGGGGATTCGTCGCAGCCACCCGCAGTTCTGGGACTACTTCCATGATCTGGACCGGTATATCCAGGAAACGGAGCCTCTGGAGGCCGGTGTGCTGGACATGAATCGCTACCAGAACCTCTGATCGGGAGGCCCGGCGACGGAACCCGTCGCCGCTGGCTGCTTTCCCGACAAAAATACTGGGACTTTGTCCGGCGCGTCGATTGGCGTAAACTGCCGGCAAGCCTGCGAGGAGTTCCCATGACCGCTATTACGATTACCGATGCCGCCCACGATTACCTGGCCGACCTGCTGTCCAAGCAGAACACCCCGGGTATCGGGATCCGCATCTTCATCACCCAGCCCGGCACCCAGTACGCTGAGACGTGCATTGCCTACTGCAAGCCGGGGGAAGAGAAAGCCGAAGACACCGCGCTGGGGCTCAAGAGCTTCACCGCGTACATCGACTCGTTCAGCGAAGCGTTCCTGGACGATGCGGTGGTCGATTACGCCACCGACCGCATGGGCGGCCAGTTGACCATCAAGGCGCCGAACGCCAAGGTGCCGATGGTCAATGCCGACAGCCCGGTCAACGAGCGCATCAATTACTACCTGCAAACCGAAATCAACCCGGGGCTGGCCAGCCACGGCGGCCAGGTTTCGCTGATCGACGTGGTGGAAGACGGCATCGCCGTGCTCCAGTTCGGCGGCGGCTGCCAGGGCTGCGGCCAGGCTGACGTGACCTTGAAGGAAGGCATCGAGCGCACCTTGCTCGAGCGCATTCCAGAGCTCAAGGGCGTGCGCGACGTGACCGACCATACGCAGAAAGAAAACGCCTACTACTGATAGGTGTTCGCTGCGGATATAAAAAACGGTGCCCGTGAGCACCGTTTTTTTATGGGCGCAGATCCGACCGCCGCCAATCCCTGTGGGAGCGAGCTTGCTCGCGAAGGCGTCGGCACATTCAACATCGCTGCTGGCTGATCCACCGCTATCGCGAGCAAGCTCGCTCCCACAGGGGATCCCGGTTGGCTCTTGCTGATCGAGTCAGGGCCTGTAGAGATGCGCATGCCCGGCGCGGTACAGCGACGATTCGCTGAACACCTCATTACCCAGCACGCGCCCCACCAGAATCAGCGCCGTACGGCGAAAACCCTTGGCCTGAACCTTCTCGGCGATATCGGCCAGCGTCCCCAGCACCCAATCCTGATCCGGCCAAGTGGCCCGGTGAATCACCGCGATTGGACAATCGGCGCCGTAGTGGGGCAGCAGTTCACTGACGATCTTTTCCAGATGATTGACCCCCAGGTGAATCGCCATGGTCGCCCCGTGCTGCGCCAGGCTGCTGAGTTCTTCCCCGGCGGGCATCGGGCTTTTGTCTGCGTAGCGGGTGAGGATCAGGCTTTGGGAGATGTCCGGCAAGGTCAGTTCGGCGCCCAGCAGGGCGGCGCAGGCTGAGGTCGCGGTGACGCCTGGGATGATTTCGAAAGGGATGTCCAGTTCCCGCAGGCAACGAATCTGCTCACCGATGGCGCCGTACAGGCTCGGATCGCCGGAATGCACCCGGGCCACGTCCTGGCCCTTGAGATGGGCGCTCTTGATCAATTCGATGATCTGTTCCAGGTGCAGCTCGGCGCTGTTGATCACCTGTTCTGCACAATGACCTTCGAGCACGGCCGTCGGCACCAAGGATCCGGCGTAGATGATCACCGCGCAGTTGTGGATCAGTCGTTGGCCTTTGACTGTGATGAGGTCCGGGTCGCCGGGGCCGGCGCCGATGAAGTAAACGGTCATGACCGGCTCCTGTAGAAGGTGGGTGAGCGCTGCCCAGATGAAAATCGCTCATGATCCTGGGGGCGGATTATCGGGATTTACGCCACAACCGCCAATGCCAACGTGCTCTTGGGGCCTTTTTGGCGAGCGATCAGCAGCGTTGCGGACGTCGCGCCCAATTGGTCGGCCAGGGCCAGGGCGGCGCTTTCAGCGATGCCGTAGCAACCGGTCCGCTCGAAGGCGATCTCCGAGCGGTGACTGAGTCGCCCCTGGTAACCGGCCAACTGCTCGGCGCTGAAGCACGTCAGTGGCAGTGCCAGTTGCCCGGCCAGTTCCAGTAGGCCCGGTTCGTCACGCTTGAGGTCGATACTCGCCAGGGCCTGCACTTGATCAAGTGCGATGCCGTGGGCCAGCAACGCCTCATCGAGCAAGGCCCGCAGCGTACTGGCCGGGCAGCCGCGCTGGCAGCCCAGGCCGATCACCAGGATCGGCGCGGTGGTCATGCGTTGTGGTGGGCTTGGCTATCGCGGCGAAACAGCCAGGCGCTGATCAGGCCCAGGGCCAGCCAGAACGCGACGTTGGTCAACTGCGAGGCGATCTTGAACTGGCTCTCAAGCGCTTCGGGCGCCAGCATCGAGTGGACTTCGGGCTGCGGCGCACCAATGACGTGGGGCACCAGCAACGTCGCCACGCCCAGCACCTTGAGCAGCCAATGCCGGCCGAAGGCGATCAAGGCAATGCCCACCGCCGTGGATGCCGCGGTGCCGATCCACCACATCTGCCGCTGGGCCAGATCGGCCGCGGCGGTGCCGGGCAGTTCCGGCGGCAGGCCGAGGGTCGGCGCGAGGACAAAGGTGGCATAACCGGCCAGGCCCCAGAGCAGACCCTGGGAGGTGCGAGTCGGGGCGCGCAAGGTGTACAGGCCCGCCAGCATCAGGGCAAAACCCACCGCGACCACCAGGTTGCCGCCGGTGGTGGACAGCACGCGCTGCCAGCCATCTTCCGGTTCCCAGGCCTCGGCATCATGGGTGTGAGCCACGCCGTCGGCGTGTTCATGGACCTCGGTCGCCGGGGCCTTCTCGAAGGTTTCCGCCTGGAGAATCAGCGGCGATACCCAGAAACTTTGCAGCAGGGTCAGCAGCAGGGCGGCCAGCAAGCCGCTGAAGCCCGCGGTCTGGGCGATACGCTTGATCATGTCGTCAGGTCTCAATGGCACGGGAAGGCGGCGCTGTGGCGAGTGTCGTGGGCGGCGTTGTGCACGGCTTCGATGTGGGAGAAACCGGCGAAATAGACCAGGCCGGCACCCAGGATCGAGGCGAAGATCGCAGCGCTCAGGCGTTGGCTCAGGGTGGTGGTGGTGCTGGCGGTGCGGGCGGTGCTGCTGATAGTCGACATGGCGCTTCCCTCTGTTCTTGTTCAGTGGGTGATTCGAGCGCAATGAAACCCCGGGCGAAAGCCCGCCAAGGTTCGAACAGCGCCCGCCCACCGCGGGTTTGTTGATGCATGAGTCATGGGCCGGTCTCCGGGCTTGCGAGGGGCCGGGCTTGTGCCTGGCCTGCAAGCGTCACCTTCCCATGTCGAAAGACACAGTGGTTCAGACGCTTCGCTCGCTTACCGTTGCGGGGGCAGCACCGGACTGACGTGGCTTTGAAGTAAAGCACACGATTCACCGGTTTCCCGTTTCACCCTGTGAAGGGCACCCAAAACTAGGCGCACAGGAGAGCATGGGCGGGGGCGGGGCGTCAATTGGCAGGGGGTTCCAGATTGACATCGAGTTGAACCCATCGCGAGCAGGCTCGCTCCCACAATGAATTGCGCCGTACACAACATCCGTGTTCAACCAAGATCAACTGTGGGAGCGAGCCTGCTCGCGATGACGGCAGCCCATGCACCGCAGAACGCTCTGGACATTGACCCGCCCCCACACCCTGCGTAGCCTTGCGCCTTCGAGGTTCTTCGGCCTGTGCCGAAGCTAAGAAGGGAACGCGGTCCAAGCCGCGGCTGCCCCCGCAACTGTGAACGGTGCTGTTTCTGCAAGGCCACTGTGCATGCCCATTACAACAGGCGCACGGGAAGGCGCAGCAATCGCCAGTCAATGACTGGCCCGCCGTCAGCCAGGAGACCTGCCTCGACACAGATTCTCACTACAACCGGGCGGGGTGATCCGGTGGCGAAATCTTCCGCGCGTGCCTTGCCTGCGGTTGTCGTCCCGTTTGCCCGCCACTTTGCCAAGGGGCATCGGATGAAAACACTGGCCAAACTTCCCGTCACCATCGTCACCGGTTTCCTCGGCTCGGGCAAAACCACCTTGCTGCGGCACATGCTCGACAACGCCCAGGGCCGCCGCATCGCTGTGATCGTCAACGAGTTCGGCGAGCTGGGCATCGACGGCGAGATCCTCAAGCAGTGCTCCATCGGTTGCACCGAAGAAGAAGCCAACGGCCGCGTTTACGAACTGGCCAACGGCTGCCTGTGCTGCACCGTGCAGGAAGAGTTCTTCCCGGTGATGCGCGAACTTGTGGCCCGGCGCGGCGATCTCGACCACATCCTCATCGAAACCTCCGGCCTGGCCCTGCCCAAGCCGTTGGTCCAGGCCTTTCAATGGCCGGAAATCCGCAGCGCTTGCACCGTCGATGCGGTAATCACGGTGGTCGACAGCCCGGCCGTGGCCGCTGGTACCTTCGCTGCCTTCCCTGACCAGGTCGATGCCCAGCGCAAACTCGATCCGAACCTGGACCACGAATCACCGTTGCACGAGCTGTTCGCCGATCAACTGGCCAGCGCCGACCTGGTGATCCTCAACAAAGCCGACCTGATCAGTCCGGAAGACCTGGCCAAAGTCCGCCTGGAAGTGGCCGAAGAGCTGCCGCCGGCGGTCAAGGTCATCGAAGCCAGCAGCGGTCGCCTGCCGCTGGACGTGTTGATCGGCCTGGGTGCTGGTTCCGAAGAGCACATCGACGGCCGCCACAGCCATCACGACCATCACCACGATGGTGACGATGACGACCATGATCATGACGCCTTCGATTCCATTTCCATCGAGTTGCCCCAGGCCGACGAAAGCCTGTTGCTGGACGCGCTGACGCAACTGGTGGTCCAGCACGGCGTGCTGCGGGTCAAGGGTTTCGCGGCGATCCCGAACAAGCCGATGCGCTTGCTGATCCAAGGCGTTGGTACGCGGTTCGACAAGCATTTCGACCGCCAGTGGGGCGCCGATGAAGCGCGGGTCACCCGGCTGGTGCTGATCGGCCAGGCGCTCGATGCCGCGCTGCTAGAAGCGCAGTTGCGCGCCGCCCTCAGCGCCTAAGCCATGCACCTGCTCAGGACCCAGCCCGGCGGCTTTGTATCGGACGACAACATTGCCGACCTGGGGCAAACCCCCGCTGAACTGGTGATCCTGTGCAGCGGCGACTCCAGCCTGGCGCTGCTGGCCGAGGCGGCCAGGCAATTGCCGGACGATTACCCGGAGTTTCGTCTCGCCAACCCGATACAGGTGCAGAACCACGCCTCGGTGGACCTGTACTTCGAGGATGTACTGCGCCACGCCAAGGTCATCCTGTTGTCGCTGCACGGCGGTATCGGCTATTGGCGCTACGGCATCGAGCGCCTGATGGAGCTGGCCGGGCGTGGGGTGAAGCTGATCCTGGTACCGGGGGACGATCGCCCGGACCCGGAACTCAGCGACCTGAGCAACGTGCCCATCGAGGATCGCGACCGGCTCTGGCAGTTCTTGCGCCAGGGCGGGTTGGGCAATGCCCTGGACCTGTTTCACAACCTGGGCAGCCTATGGTTCGGCCGCGATTATCCGTGGGGGGAACCGCAAACCCTGCCGCGCACGGCGATCTATCACCCCGCAAACACCAACGCCAGCCTCGGCGATTGGCAAGCCGACTGGCAGGCCGATCTACCGGTGGCGGCGGTGCTGTTCTATCGCTCCCACCTGCAAGCGGCTAACACCGCGTTCATCGACGTGTTCTGCCAGCGCCTGCAAGGGGCGGGGCTCAATCCGTTGCCGATTGCCGTGGCCAGCCTCAAGGAACCCGGTTGCCTCGCGCTGGTGGAAGATTGGCTGGATGAGGTCGAAGCCGGCGTGATTCTCAACACCACCGGTTTCGCCCAATCCAGCCCTGAAGCGCCGCACCTGCGGCCGTTTCGCCGCAACATCCCGGTGATCCAGGCGATCTGTGCCCAGGACAACGAACCCGGCTGGCGCGCCAGCGAACAGGGCCTGGGCCCGCGGGACCTGGCGATGCACATTGCCTTGCCGGAGTTGGACGGACGGATCATCAGCCGCCCCATCAGTTTCAAGGACCTGGCCTGGCGCAGCGAGCGCAGCCAGAGCGATGTGGTCTGTTACCGGGCCGTGCCCGAACGTATGGATTTTGTTGCCGAACTGGCCCGGCGCTGGACCACCCTGGCGCGCCTGCCCAACGGTGAAAAGCGCGTGGCGCTGATCCTCGCCAACTACCCGACCCGGGACGGGCGAATCGGCAACGGTGTCGGCCTGGACACCCCGGCGGCGGCGCTGAATATCCTGCGGGCCATGCAGGCCGAGGGTTATCCATTGCCGGGCGAACTGCCAACCAGCGGTACCGCGCTGATCCAGCAATTGCTCGGTGGCGTCAGCAACGACCTGGACAGCCTCGACTTGCGCCCGTGTCACCAGAGCCTGGCCCTCGACGCTTACCAGGCCCTGTTCGAGGCATTGCCCGAGGCCAACCGCCAGGCGGTGCTGGAGCGTTGGGGCTCGCCCGAGCAGGACCCGATGTTCCGCGACGGGCGCCTGATGGTCGCCGGCCTGCGCCTGGGCCTGACCTTTGTCGGCATCCAACCGGCCCGGGGTTATCTGGTCGATCCGAGCGCGGTGTACCACGATCCTGACCTGGTGCCGCCCCACGGCTACCTGGCGTTTTATTTCTGGTTGCGCCACACCTACGGCGTCCACGGGGTTATCCACGTCGGCAAGCACGGCAATCTCGAATGGCTGCCGGGCAAGGGCGTCGGGCTGTCGGAGAGTTGCTGGCCCGATGCATTGTTGGGACCGCTGCCGAATATCTATCCATTCATCGTCAACGACCCGGGTGAGGGCGCCCAGGCCAAGCGTCGTACTCAAGCGGTGATCATCGACCACTTGATGCCGCCGCTGACCCGCGCCGAAACCTACGGTCCATTGCGTAACCTTGAGCTGTTGGCCGACGAATACTACGAAGCGCAATTGCTCGATCCGCGCCGCGCCCGGGAACTGCAACGGGACATCCTGAACCTGGTGCGTGAGACGCACATCGACCGCGAGCTGCAACTCGATGCCGTGCTCGACAGCGATGCCGACGCAGCGATCTGGCTGCCGCGCCTGGACACCTATCTGTGTGATTTGAAGGAATCGCAGATCCGCGATGGCCTGCATATTTTGGGTGAATCGCCCAGCGGACGCCTGCGTATCGACACGCTGCTGGCGTTGCTGCGCATACCCCGTGGCGATGGCAAGGGCGCGCAGTCGAGCCTGCTGCGAGCGCTGGCCAAGGCGTTCGGGCTGGGTTTCGATCCGCTGGATTGTGCCTTGGCCGAGCCCTGGACTGGCGACTGTCCCGAGACGTTGCGCCGGGTCAGCGCCGAGCCTTGGCGCACCGCTGGCGATACCCGAGAGCGCCTGGAGTTGTTCGCTGCGCAGTTGATCGAGCAGGCCCTGGATGGCGCGGTCGAACAATTGAATGTCTCGGGTTGGGAGGCGGTCAGCAGCATCATTGAAAACCTGCGATCCGTCGTGGCCCCACGCCTGGACGCCTGCGGCCCGGCGGAAATGCGCGGCTTGCTCGACGCCCTGGACGGGCGCTTCGTCCCGGCCGGCCCCAGCGGCGCGCCGAGTCGTGGCCGCCTGGATGTGTTGCCCACCGGGCGCAACTTCTTCTCCGTGGACGTGCGTAACCTGCCCACCACCACGGCGTGGCGTATCGGTTTCCAATCGGCGAACCTGATCCTTGAGCGGCACTTGCAGGATCATGGTGACCATTTGCGTCAGCTCGGCCTGTCGGTGTGGGGCACCGCCACCATGCGTACCGGCGGCGATGACATCGCCCAGGCCATGGCGCTGATGGGCGTGCGTCCGGTGTGGGCCACCGGCAGTCAGCGGGTCGATGATTTCGAGATTCTGCCGTTGAGCCTGTTGGACCGACCGCGGGTCGATGTGACGCTGCGGGTGTCAGGTTTTTTTCGTGACGCCTTCGCCAACCTGATCCGCCTGTTCGATGCGGCGGTGCAGGCTGTCGCCGCCCTCGATGAGCCGGACGACATGAACCCCTTGGCGGCCAAGGTGCGTGGCGAGCGCGAAGCCCTGCTGGCCTCGGGGCTCGAACCAGAGGTTGCGGCTCGCCAGGCCGGTTGGCGGATCTTCGGCGCCAAGCCTGGTGCCTATGGCGCGGGCGTGCAGGGCGCGATCGACGGGCGCTTGTGGCAGAGCCGCGAAGACCTGGCCGAGGTGTACCTGAACTGGGGCGGCTACGCCTACGGCACCA
The DNA here is from genome assembly GCF_018325805.1 of Pseudomonas sp. St290. NCBI lineage: Bacteria > Pseudomonadati > Pseudomonadota > Gammaproteobacteria > Pseudomonadales > Pseudomonadaceae > Pseudomonas > Pseudomonas sp. St290. Next base: position 2,431,223 of record NZ_AP014703.1, read on the forward strand.
GCGATGAAGGCACTGTCGCCCGGGAGCAGTTCTCCCGGCGCTTGAGCCAGGTGCAGGCGGTGTTGCAGAACCAGGACAACCGCGAGCACGACCTGCTCGATTCCAACGATTACTACCAGTTCCAGGGAGGCATGCTGGCCGCGGTGGAGACCCTCGGTGGCGACGTGGCGGCCAGCTACCATGGCGATCACAGCCAGCCGGATTTGCCAAAGATCCGCACCCTGAAGGAAGAACTCAACCGCGTCATCCGCTCCCGCGCGGCGAATCCGAAGTGGATCGACGGCGTGAAGCGTCACGGCTATAAAGGTGCGTTCGAACTGGCGGCGACGGTGGACAACCTGTTCGCGTTCGACGCCACCACGCAATTGATCGACGATCACCAGTACGCCTTGCTGGCCGATGCCTACCTGCTCGACCCGGACACCCGGGATTTCGTCCGCCAGCACAACCCCGATGCCCTGCGGGACATGACCGAGCGCATGCTCGAAGCGCAGCAGCGGGGGATGTGGCAGGAGCCGGGCGAGTATCGCCAGGCGCTGGAGAGTTTGTTGTTGGACATCGAAGAAGAGAACTGACATGAGGATGACAGGCGCGCATTTGTGGCGAGGGAGCTTGCTCCCGCTCGGCTGCGCAGCAGTCGTCATTCTGAAACAGCACTGGGACCTCAGATTCTGGGGGCCGCTTCGCGCCCCAGCGGGAGCAAGCTCCCTCGCCACAGGGAACCTCGCACATTTCATGAGACATTCAATATGACCGACACCCCCCATTTCCCGCTCTCCGCTGTGGTCGGCGCCGATGACTTGAAGCTCGCCCTGTGCCTGGCCGCCATCGATCCGAAAATCGGTGGCGTGCTGATCGAAGGCCCGCGAGGCATGGCCAAGTCCACGTTGGCCCGAGGCCTGGCGGATCTGCTGGCCAGTGGTCAGTTCGTCACCTTGCCCCTCGGTGCCACTGAAGAGCGGCTGGTGGGGACCCTCGATCTGGACGCAGCTTTAGGAGAAGGGCGCGCGCAGTTCTCTCCCGGCGTGCTGGCCAAGGCCGACGGCGGCGTGTTGTACGTCGATGAAGTGAACCTGCTGCCCGATCACTTGGTGGATCTGCTGCTCGATGTGGCCGCCAGCGGCACCAACCTGATCGAACGCGACGGAATTTCCCACCGACACCCGGCGCGTTTTGTGTTGATCGGCACCATGAACCCGGAAGAGGGCGAACTGCGTCCGCAATTGCTCGACCGTTTCGGTTTGAATGTGGCTCTCGACGGTCATACCGCACCGGTTGAGCGTGGGCAGATCATTCGGCGGCGGTTGGATTTCGACAGTGATCCTGCGACCTTCTGCGCGGAGTGGGAGAGCGCCCAGCAGCAACTGCGCGAACGTTGCCAGCAGGCGCGCGACCGCTTGGCCGGGATCGCCCTGGATGACTGGGCGCTGGCGCAGATCACCAAGCGCTGTTTTGCCGCCGGGGTCGATGGTTTGCGTGCCGACCTGGTCTGGCTGCGGGCGGCCCGGGCCCATGCTGCCTGGCGCGGGGCCGCTGCGATTGCTGCTGAAGACATCGATGCGGTCGCCGAGTTTGCCTTACGTCACCGGCGGCGTGAGCATTCGGCACCGACACAGTCCCAGGCGTCGCAAACGCCTGAAAGTGCAACGAGCCAGCCCAACGAAGGCCAGGGTCAGTGGGGCGACTTGCCGGCCCGGGCATTGCCGACCGGCACCCGGCGTGAAGTGCCGAGCTGGCCAAAAAAGCCCTAGGCATTCGCCCTCGTTCACCGGCGGGGGCGAATGCCAGACCCCGTGCGGGACGACTCGACCAAGGCCGCCACGGCCATGGCAAAGCAGCGGCCAGCGGTGCGGTGAACTGGCCGGGGACGTTGCTCAATGGTCGGCCGCGGCTGTACGAAGACCTGCGCTTTCACGCTCGCCATCGCTCGCCCCATGAGCTGTGGCTGGTCATCGTCGATGCCTCGGCCTCGACCCGTCGGCATCGAGCCCTCAGCGATGGCAAAGGCTTGCTGGCGCAACTGTTCGACGACGCCTACCGACAACGCGCCCGCTTGGCCCTGCTGACGGCCAGCGGCACTGCGCCGAACTGGCGGGTGCAAGGGCTCAAGGCCTCCGCCGGCCTGCGCAACTGGCTCGATGGCCTGGGCGCCGGTGGCGGTACGCCGTTGCTGGCGGCGCTGAACGAGGCCGGGCGCTGGTTGACGGCGCGACGCAAGCGTTTCCCTGCGGAGCAGCAGCGGGTGTTGGTGATGACGGATGGGCGAGTGAAAGAAGGGCTGGCACTGCCATGCCTGGATTGCCCGTGCCTGTTGATCGACATCGAGCGCGGCCCGATTCGCCTGGGTCGGGCCCGGCAACTGGCGGGGCAGTTGGGGGCGGAGTATCGGCATATCGATGAAGGGCTATCTAGCTGAGATTTACGGTGTTGGATCGAGCCTCATCGCGAGCAGGCTCGCTCCCACATGGATTGTGTTTTGAACACATGACGACTTACCACCAATGGCCCCTTGTGGGAGCGAGCCTGCTCGCGATGAGCGTCACCTCGATCCCGGATCTGCCCCCTTAACCCGCATCACTGCACTATGCTCAGGCGGCCCCCTCACAGGAGTGAACCATGCGCGTACTCGTCACCAACGCCCAGGACGATTTTCGGGTCAAGGCCTATGCCGGCACCAACGGCGTGCTGCTCGCCATGGACCTGGCCGAACCCCGGCGCAAGGGCTTGCTGGGTTTTGCCATCGAGAAGCAGCAGGGCGACAAACCCTGGCTGTTCCTGTTCAACAGCCTTACCTTTCCTGACAAGGCCCACACGTTCCCCCAGTTCCACGCCACTCCCAGCGACAAGGCACCGTTGCAGAAATTTCGCTGGGCCGACTACGCCGTCAACCCCGGCGTGACGATCCACTACCGCGTGCACTTGGCCTACGGCAGCCCCGATGCACCGCAGTTGGGCGAGTCCCTGGAAGTCACAGTCACCAGTGACGACGGGCAGCCGGCCAATCAGCGGGTGATCTTCAATCGTGCCGTGGCCGCCAGCCAGGCGTTCCAGCGCAAGTTTCCTGAAGTGGACGCGCTGATCGGCGCCAACAAGCACCTGTCCATCGATGACTGGCCCGACGCCCCGCGTCGCTGGTTGGAAAATGGCTTACTGGGGCGCCTGACCGGTTTTATCGATCGGGCGCTGGATGCCAACTGGGCGCTGGATGTCGCCATCTATGAATACGAACTGCCGGTGATCGTCAACGCGGTGACCGCCGCTCACGCTCGCGGCGCCCAGGTGCGAGTGCTGTACCACGCCGAGCCGGGAGACGACACCACGGCGCGCAACGAAGCCAGCCTCGAGAAAATGCCAGCAGCCAACAAGCGCGGACGAGTCACCCATAACATTTTCCACAACAAGTTCATCGTGCTGAGCAAGGTGGAGGGCAGCGGTTCACGACAACCCGAAGCCGTGCTGTGCGGCAGCACCAACTTCACTGCCAACGGTGTCTACCGCCAGGCCAACGTGGTTCATGTGCTGGACGACCCTCGGGTGAGCAGCAGCTACCTTAAGGTATTCGAGCAAATCTGGGCGGAGCCCCAGGACGTCGATGCCACTCGCCAGTGGCTGACCCAAAACAATGCCATGGCCCCGCAAGAGGCGTTGTTCGCCGGGTTCTCGCCGCGCACCGGGGAGGGCGATCTGGATCGCTTCGTCGACATCATCAAAGGGGCGCGAAAGGACCTGTTGTTCGTCACCGCCTTTGTGCTGCCCGAGCGCATCCTCGACGCCTTGCTCGGCCAGCCCAATGACGATGTACTGCGCTACGGCCTGCAAAACACCAAGAGCCGCATCACCGGCTTTCACGCCGACCGCACCGCCGAATTCGCCGCCACCGCGCTGCTCAACACCGGCCTGGAAGGTTGGCTCAAGGAAACCATGAAAGGCCAGAAGGGCAACCTGCTGGTGCACACCAAAGCCATCGTCACCGACTTCACTAGCGACACGCCGACCATCCTCAGCGGCAGCCATAACCTGAGCGCCGCGGCCAGCAGCGGCAACGACGAGAATTACCTGATCATTCAGGGCAATACCGACCTGGCCGACCGCTACGGGTTGGAGCTGCTGCGTTTCTATGAGCATTACCGTTTTCGCTACTTCGCGAAAAAACTCGCCCTCAAGCAGGTCAAGCCGCTGGCGGTGGATGACAGCTGGAGCGATGACTATTACCGCAAGGGGGATTTGCGGATGTTGTCCCGGGTGAGGTTTTGCGGGCGTTAGGCGCAGCGGATGGTGCGGTGCTAGCATAGAGCCATCTATCAGCCTGGAAGCTGCCATGAATTTCTGTCACGGACCGTCTGCTTTACTTCGCACCAGTGTTGCGGTTCTGTTGTTGGCCCTGTGTTCTTCGGCCATCGCCGGCAATCAACCGTGCTCGGGGCGCAAGGGCGGGATTGCCGGGTGTGACGGCGATACCTTTCTGTGCAACGACGGCTCCATCAGTGCTTCGAAGAGGTCCTGTTCCGCTGTGCTGGGGCTTCGGAACGAGGCCCGTCCGCAGTCGTTGCTCAAGTCCGCCGACGGTTGCCAATGCGGCAGCGGCAATTACTGTGTCGGCCCCCGGGGTGGGGTCTATTGCCTCACGCCTGGTGGCAGCAAGAGCTACAAGCGCAAATAGCCCAGGAACACCACTGAACCATTGTGGGAGCGAGCCTGCTCGCGATGGCGTCTGGTCAGTCAGCGGCATTATTGACTGATACACCGCTATCGCGAGCAGGCTCGCTCCCACAGGGTATGTACTTACAATTCCACAACGGCGCCGTTTCGGTGCGCCAGCCCCGGTTTGGGGCCTTGCTACCCGCACGCGGTGGCCAATGGTAGCAATCAAGCCTCGGCCTTTGGGCGTCGTTATTCCCTGCGTTTTCCCATCCCTCTGATTTCATTCGCTTTCCATTTCTTCCCCCATGGGTATCAAACCTGTGGCACACTTTCTGCTGTCTATTCCGTTGTTACATACCATGTTCCGGTATAGCGGAATAAACTCACTCTGGAGTGCTTGCCATGCAACGCCGACCTTCCTTGTTCAAAGCGTGTGTTTTTCTCTTCGCGGCCACGACGGCCGCCGTGGGTGTCGCCCAGGCGGCCGACAGCAAGCTGGACAGCGTGCTGCAGCGCGGGAAATTGATCGTGGGCACGGGCAGTACCAATGCGCCGTGGCACTTCCAGGGAGCGGATGGCAAGTTGCAGGGCTTTGATATCGACATCGCACGGATGGTCGCCAAGGGCTTGTTCAATGACCCGGAAAAAGTCGAGTTCGTGGTGCAGTCTTCCGATGCGCGCATTCCCAACCTGCTGACCGACAAGGTCGACATGAGTTGCCAGTTCATCACCGTCACCGCCAGCCGTGCCCAGCAAGTGGCGTTTACCTTGCCGTACTACCGCGAAGGCGTGGGCCTGCTGCTGCCGGCCAACAGCAAGTACAAGGAAATCGAAGACCTCAAGGCCGCCGGCGACGACGTCACCGTGGCGGTGCTGCAGAACGTCTACGCCGAAGAACTGGTGCATCAGGCGCTGCCCAAGGCCAAGGTCGACCAGTACGACAGCGTCGACCTGATGTATCAGGCGGTGAACTCCGGCCGTGCCGATGCCGCTGCCACCGACCAATCCTCGGTCAAGTACCTGATGGTGCAGAACCCTGGTCGCTATCGCAGCCCGGCCTACGCCTGGAGCCCGCAAACCTATGCTTGCGCGGTCAAGCGCGGCGACCAGGACTGGCTGAACTTCGTCAACACCACCTTGCATGAAGCCATGACCGGCGTGGAGTTCCCGACATACGCGGCGTCGTTCAAACAGTGGTTCGGCGTCGAGCTGCCATCGCCAGCGATCGGTTTCCCTGTCGAATTCAAATGACCCTGTGAGCCCGGGGCGCCACTTTCGGGCGCCCCGTTGAAGGTACTGTCGACCATGAATTATCAGTTGAACTTTGCCGCCGTCTGGCGCGATTTCGACACCTTGCTGGCGGGGCTCGGCCTGGGGCTGTCCCTGGCGCTGGTGTCGATCGCCATCGGTTGCGTGATCGGCCTGGCGATGGCGTTCGCGCTGCTGAGCAAGCATCGGCTGTTGCGGGTGCTGGCGTCGGTGTATGTCACGGTGATCCGCAATACGCCGATCCTGGTGCTGATCCTGTTGATCTACTTCGCCTTGCCGAGCCTGGGCATTCGCCTGGACAAGCTGCCGTCGTTCGTCATCACCCTGTCGCTGTACGCCGGTGCGTACCTGACCGAAGTGTTCCGTGGCGGGCTGCTGAGCATTCACAAGGGCCAGCGGGAAGCGGGGCTGGCCATCGGCCTGGGCGAGTGGCAGGTGAAGGCCTACGTCACCGTGCCGGTGATGCTGCGCAACGTGTTGCCAGCCTTGTCGAACAACTTCATCTCGCTGTTCAAGGACACCTCCCTGGCGGCGGCGATTGCCGTGCCGGAGCTGACCTATTACGCCCGCAAGATCAACGTGGAAAGTTACCGGGTGATCGAAACCTGGCTGGTGACCACAGCGCTGTATGTCGCGGCCTGTTACCTCATTGCCATGGTGCTGCGGTATTTCGAGCAGCGCCTGGCGATCCGCCGTTAGGAGTGTTCCATGTACGAATCCCCCAGTTGGTTGCATGAGTTGTGGGTCGCCCGGGACACCCTGTGGGCCGGTTTCCTGACCAGTGTGCAGTGCTCGGTGCTGGCGATTTTGTTGGGCACCTTGATCGGCCTGGTCGCCGGGCTGGTGCTGACTTACGGGCGAACCTGGATGCGTGCGCCATTTCGCTTCTACGTCGACCTGATCCGCGGCACGCCGGTGTTCGTGCTGGTGCTGGCCTGTTTCTACATGGCCCCGGCGCTGGGTTGGCAGATCGGCGCGTTCCAGGCCGGTGTCCTGGGTCTGACGCTGTTTTGTGGCTCCCACGTCGCCGAGATCGTGCGCGGCGCCTTGCAGGCATTGCCCCGTGGGCAGATGGAGGCGAGCCAGGCCATCGGCCTGACGTTCTATCAGTCGCTGGGCTATGTGCTGTTGCCCCAGGCGTTGCGGCAGATCTTGCCGACCTGGGTCAATTCCTCCACCGAGATCGTCAAGGCCTCGACCCTGCTGTCGGTGATCGGCGTCGCCGAACTGCTGCTCAGCACCCAACAGATCATCGCCCGGACCTTCATGACCCTGGAGTTCTATCTGTTCGCCGGTTTTCTCTTTTTCATCATCAATTACGCCATCGAATTGCTCGGGCGGCACATTGAAAAGCGGGTGGCCTTGCCATGACTGACGTTTCGAATCTCTCCAATACGGAGCTCTCCAACACCCAGCCGCTGCTGGACATTCGCGGTCTGCGCAAACAATACGGCCCGTTGGAAGTGCTCAAGGGCGTGGACCTGAGCATGCAGCGCGGCAACGTGGTCACGCTGATCGGCTCCAGCGGCTCGGGCAAGACCACGCTGCTGCGCTGCGTCAACATGCTCGAAGAATTCCAGGGTGGGCAGATCATGCTCGACGGTGAGTCCATCGGCTATGACGACATCGACGGCAAGCGCGTGCGTCACCCCGAGAAAGTCATCGCCCGGCACCGCGCCATGACCGGCATGGCCTTCCAGCAATTCAACCTGTTCCCGCATTTGACCGCATTGCAGAACGTTACCCTGGGCCTGCTAAAAGTGAAAAAGCTGCCCAAGGACGAAGCGGTGGCCCTGGCCGAGAAATGGCTGGAGCGGGTTGGCCTGTTGGAGCGACGCAATCATTTTCCCGGCCAGTTGTCCGGTGGCCAGCAACAGCGTGTGGCCATTGCCCGTGCGATCGCCATGAACCCCAGCCTGATGCTGTTCGACGAAGTCACTTCGGCCCTGGATCCGGAACTGGTCGGCGAGGTGCTCAACGTGATCAAGGGCCTGGCCGAAGACGGCATGACCATGCTGCTGGTGACCCACGAAATGCGCTTTGCCTTCGAGGTCTCCGACAAGATCGTGTTCATGAACCAGGGCCGGATCGAAGAGCAAGGGCCACCCAAAGAACTGTTCGAGCGGCCGCAATCGCCGCGTCTGGCGGAATTTCTCAAGAACACGCGTTTTTAACTTTCCATTCAATAAGGAGATAACCCATGAGCATTACCCGATACGGCACCGGCAGCACCGCAGGCGGCGGCCAGCCACGGCCATTCGCCCGCGCCGTCGAGGCCGATGGCTGGCTGCACGTGTCCGGTCAGGTGCCGGCGGTGAACGGCGAGATCATTGTCGGCGGGATCGTCGAGCAGACCCACCAGACCATGAAGAACCTGGTCGCCATTCTCGAAGAGGCCGGTTACGAGCTCAAGGACGTGGTGCGTTGTGGCGTGTGGCTGGAAGATCCGCGGGACTTCTGGAGTTTCAACAAGGTGTTCGGCGAGTACTTCAGTCCGGAACACGCCCCGGCCCGGGCCTGCGTGCAGGCCAGCATGATGGTCGATTGCAAGGTCGAGATCGATTGCATTGCCTACAAGAAAAAGGCCTGAACTACGGGGGCCTCATCGCGGGCAAGCCTTGCTCCCACAAGGGAACACATTCTTCTGTGGGAGCATGGCTTGCCCGCGATAGCGATCTATCAGGCGGCGCAGCAGTCTGGTTAAACTCCCGGCCAATTGAATGGGAACCGAAAACATGACCGAAGACACCATCAAACGCCGGGCCCGGGGATTGGATCGGGCGTTCGATATCCTCGACTTCCTCAAGGAAATCGGCCAGCCGCTGCGCCCGAATGATATTGCCAGTGGCATCGGCAGCCCCAAGTCCACGGTCTATGAACTGGTGGCGTCGCTGCTGGAGCGACGCATCCTCGAACCCGTGGGCAAGGACGGCCACGTCTACCTGGGCCGCCAGTTGTATTTTCTCGGGCAGGCACACCTGCGGCATTTCGATTTGAGCCGCGAGGCTGACCAGGCGTTGCAGGAGATCGTGCGCCAGACCCGGGAAACGGCGCAGATGTGCCTGCTCAACGGGCGCAAATACACCGTCGCGCTGATGAAGGAAGGCGAGCGGCATTTCCGCATTTCATCGGACATCGGTGAGAACGCGCCGATCCCGTGGACGGCGTCCGGACGCCTGCTGCTGGCGCATTTGAGTGACCAGCAGATCGTCGACCTGATCGACCCCGACGACTTCATCCTGCCGGATGGCGAGCGCCTGCCCCTGGAGCAATTCCTCAAGGAAATCCGCCAGGCCGGCCTCGATGGGTTTTTCTCTTTCGACAGTGTCGCCGACACCTTCACCCATTGCTTCGCCGCACCGGTCAAAGACCCCAATGGCGTGGCCATCGCAACCCTGTGCATCGTCGCCCCACGGGCCGACGCCAAGAACAATTACGCCGACTACCGCCGGGTGCTGATCGAAAGCGCCAACAACCTGGCCAGGCGCATCAATGAATAGACAGCCACGGCACTAGCGGCCGTGTGCGAGGAGTTCGAACATGTCATCCGCCATTCCTAATGCCAGCGTCGAGAAAGGTGCCGCCACCGTCGGTGCACATTTGCTACGGGACGTCAGCCTGCCGGCGCTGGTGCTGCATCGCCAGGCATTGGAGCACAATATCCGCTGGATGCAGGCGTTCGTCACCGGCAGTGGTGCCGAACTGGCGCCCCACGGCAAGACCAGCATGACCCCGGCGCTGTTTCGCCGCCAGCTCGACGCTGGCGCCTGGGGCCTGACCCTCGCCACTGCTGTGCAGACCCATGCCGCCTATGCCCACGGCGTACGTCGGGTACTGATGGCCAACCAATTGGTGGGCGCGCCGAACATGGCGTTGATCGCCGATCTGCTGGCCGACCCGACGTTCGAATTCCATTGCATGGTCGATCATCCCGACAACGTGGCTGACCTGGGGGCGTTCTTCGCCGCTCGTGGCGTGAAGCTGAACGTGATGATCGAGTACGGGGTGGTCGGCGGTCGCTGTGGTTGCCGGACCGAGGCCGAGGTGCTGGCCCTGGCCGAGGCGATCCGGGCGCAACCGGCGCTGGCGTTGACCGGTATCGAAGGCTACGAAGGGGTGATCCACGGTGACCATGCCATCAGCGGCATCCGCGCGTTCGCTGCATCGTTGGTGCGGCTGGCGGTGCAGTTGCAGGACAGCGGCGCGTTTGCCATCGACAAGCCGATCATCACCGCCTCGGGTTCGGCCTGGTACGACCTGATCGCCGAATCCTTCGAGGCCCAGAATGCCCACGGGCGTTTCCTCAGTGTGCTGCGTCCCGGCAGTTACGTGGCCCATGACCATGGCATCTACAAAGAAGCCCAGTGCTGCGTGCTGGAGCGTCGCAGCGACCTGCACGAAGGCCTGCGCCCGGCCCTGGAAGTCTGGGCCCATGTGCAATCGCTGCCGGAGCCGGGTTTCGCGGTAATCGCCCTGGGCAAGCGCGACGTGGCCTACGACGCCGGATTGCCGGTGCCGCTCAAGCGCTACAAGCCCGGATCGGATTCGGCGGCGGGGGAAGACGTCAGCGGTTGCAAGGTGACGGCGGTGATGGACCAGCATGCGTTCATGAGTGTGGCGCCGGGGGTTGAGTTGCGGGTCGGGGATATCATTTCGTTCGGTACTTCCCATCCGTGCCTGACCTTCGACAAGTGGCGGGTGGGTTGTCTGGTGGATGAGCAGTTGCGGGTGGTGGAGAGCATGGAGACGTGTTTCTAGCCTTTGGACCGAGTCGTGGCCATCGCGGGCAAGCCTTGCTCCCACACTGATCGACTGTGAACACAAAATGGGTGTTCACCCAGGATCCCCTGTGGGAGCAAGGCTTGCCCGCGATAGCGCCCTGCCAGACACCACCGAATATCAGGATCACCTATGAGCAATCCCACCCAGAAACCCCGCATCGCCCTGATCGGCGAATGCATGATCGAACTGCAACAACGCGCCGATGGCAGCCTGCAACAAAGCTTCGGCGGTGACACCCTGAACACGGCGGTGTACCTGTCCCGCGCCTTGGGTGACAGCGGCGCGGTGGATTACGTCACTGCCCTGGGCGACGACAGTTTCAGCGACGCCATGTGTGAGCGCTGGGCCGAAGAAAACATCGGGTTGCAACGGGTCCAGCGCTTGCCTGGACGCCTGCCGGGTTTGTATTGCATCCAGACCGATGCGACGGGCGAGCGGCGATTCCTGTACTGGCGCAACGAGGCGGCGGTACGTGATTGCTTTACCACCCCGGCCGCCGGGCCGATCCTGGTCGCGTTGCTGGATTACGATGTGCTGTATTTCAGCGGCGTCACCCTGGCGGTGCTCGGCGAGCAGGGGCGGGCCAAGCTCATCGAAACCCTGGTCCAAGCGCGTCGGCGCGGAGCCCAGGTGGTGTTCGACAACAACTACCGGCCAAGGCTCTGGGCCTCGGTCGAGGCAGCCCGCACGGCCTATCGCAACGTGTTGCCCTACGTGGAGCTGGCGCTGTTGACGGTGGAGGACGAGCAGGCGCTGTTCGGTTATGCCGACAGTGAGGCGGTGTTCGCCGCCTATGCGCAGTTTGGCACGCCGGAAGTTGTGCTCAAGCGCGGTGCCGAGGCCTGTCTGATCCGTTGCGATGGCCAGTTTTATGAAGTGCCTGCCCAGCGGGTCGAACGGGTGGTGGACACCACGGCGGCGGGGGATTCCTTCAGCGCCGCGTACCTGGCGAGTCGCTTGCTGGGCGGCAGTCCGCAGGAGGCCGCCGAGGCCGGGCATCTGCTGGCGAGCCGGGTGATCCAGGTGCCTGGGGCGTTGATGCCTCGGTAACGCAGGATACACAGAACCTGTGGGAGCGAGCCTGCTCGCGATGGCGTCGGATCAGCCATATTTGCATCGGCTGATGTACCGCCATCGCGAGCAGGCTCGCTCCCACAAGTGTCTCCTACAGGGCGTCTGGAGTTAAATTCAATCCCGGTAGAACACCTGCACCAAGTGATACCCGAACTTGCTCTTGATCGGCCCATGCACCACCCGCAGCGGCTTCTTGAAGATCACCGCATCAATCGCGCCGACCATCTGCCCTGGCCGCACTTCACCCAGGTCGCCGCCGCGCTTGCCGGAGGGGCAGGTGGAGTATTTCTTGGCCAGCACATCGAAGGCTTCGCCCTTGGCGATGCGTTGCTTGAGCTGTTCGGCTTCTTCGGCGGTTTTCACCAGGATATGGCGGGCTTGGGCTTTCATTGCAGCGGTGACCTGAGCGGTGCGACGGGGCGGCGATTATGCCTCAAGTCAGCTGTCATGGTTGATCATCGTCCGAATCTTGTTGGCCAGCAGATCGAGGGTGAACGGTTTGGCGACCATATCCATGCCCTGTTCGAGGAAGCCCTGGCGTTCGGCGGCTTTCTGCGCGTAACCGGTCATGAACAGCACCTTCAGCCCGGGCCGGTGCTGGCGGGCGATTTCCGCCAGTTGCCGGCCATTCATGCCCGGCAGCCCGACATCGGTCACCAGCAAGTCGATGCGCTGGTTCGATTCCAGCACGGGCAGCGCGGTCACGGCGTCCCGGGCTTCCAGGGCGGTGTAGCCCAGGGCCTGCAGCAGGTCGAGCACCAGCATGCGCACGGCGGGTTCATCCTCCACCAGCAACACGGTTTCTCCGGCGATGGCCGGCGGTGCGTCGATCGCTTCCGGTGTGGCGGGTTGTTGGGCGGGGGAAATGTGCAAGCGCGGCAGGTACAGCTGCACTCGCGTGCCCTGGCCCGGCACACTGTCCAGGTTGAGGTGCCCGCCGGACTGTTGGGCAAACCCGTAGATCATCGACAAGCCTAGGCCAGTGCCCTGGCCGATGGGTTTGGTGGTGAAGAACGGATCGAAGGCCTTGGCCCGCACGGAAGGCGTCATGCCGCTGCCGTTGTCGCTGACGGCAATCATCACGTAGTCCCCGGCCTTCACGGGCTCCAGGCTGTTGATGTCAGTACCGTCGAGATAGACATTGGCGGTTTCGACGATCAATTCGCCGCCGTCGGGCATCGCATCGCGGGCGTTGATCACCAGGTTGAGCAGGGCGTTTTCCAACTGGCTGGCATCGGTGCTGACCAGCCATAGCTCGTGGGTCAATTGCAGCCGCAGCACGATGTGATCGCCGGTGGTACGGCTCAGCAGGTCTTCGAGCGAGCGCACCAGGTCATTGGCGTCCAGCGGTTTGCGGTCCAGGGACTGGCGCCGGGAAAAAGCCAGCAGCCGGTGGGTCAGGGCGGCGGCGCGGTTGGCCGAAGACACCGCCGCTTCGGTGAAGCGCCCGATCTCGGCGGCGCGACCGGCGGCGATGTAGCGTTGCATCAGGTCGAGGCTGCCGAGGATGCCGGTGAGCATGTTGTTGAAGTCATGGGCAATGCCACCGGTGAGCTGGCCCACCGCTTCCATTTTCTGGGCATGGCGCAGGGCTTCTTCGGCGCGCTCGCGTTCGAACATCTCGCTTTGCAGCCGTTGGTTGGCTTCGGCCAGTTGGTGGGTACGGGCGATGACGCGTTCTTCCAGTGTTTCGTTGAGGTTGCGCAGGGCTTCCTCGGTTTTCTTGCGCTCGGTTTCGTCGATCACAAAGATGTAGAAACCGTTCACTGTGCCGTCCGAACCCTGGCGAGGCAGGTAGTTGATCAGTGCATGGCGTGGGCGACCGTCGCGATGGTTTGACTGCACGGCGAAGCTGCACGGTTTGCCGGCCAGGGCGTCGGCGATCTGCTGGGCGCGGGCGGCGTAGGCCTCTTCGCCAAGCACTTCGCGGATGCTCTTGCCGTAGAGTTCCTGCGGGGTCAGGCCGTACCAGTCCAGGTAGGCGCTGTTGTTCAGCCGGAAACGCTCTTCGCGGTCCACGTAGCTGATGAGGATCGGCATGGCATTGATGATCAGCTGCAGCTCGGTCTGGCTCTGGCGCAGGGCTTGCTCGGTGCGCTTGCGTTCGGTCAGGTCCAGGGCGGCGCCAAGAAAGCGCTTGGGCCGGCCGTGGCGATCCTTGTAGCAGCGACCACGCACGTACACCCAGCGCAATTGATCGTCGGGCTGCAACAGCCGGTATTCCTCGGCGTATTCGGTGCCGTGGGTGATGCAGTGCTTGATACTGCGGGCAACCATCGCCCGGTCCTCGGGGTGCACGCCTTCGAGGTAGGCGCTGATGGGCAACTGGCGTGACAGGCTGGGATCGACGCCATGCAACAGGGCGAAATGTGCATCGGCAATAAAGCGATCTTCACTGATGTCCCAGTCCCAGGTGCCCAGCGCGTCAGCGGCGGCCAGGGCCAGTTGCAGGCGTTCTTCGCTTTCGTGCTGGGCCTTGAGGCTGGCCTCGGAGCGTCGCTCGAACTCCATGGCCAGGCGGCGCCGTTCGCTGGTCTCGATGGCGGTGACCAGGATGCCTGCGACGGTGCCGCTTTCGTCGCGCACCGGGCTGTAGGTCAGGTCCAGCCAGACATCGCAGAGGCGCCCGGCGAAGGGCACGCGCCATTGTTGATCACGGCAGGTGTGCGTCTGGCCTTGCAACACGCGGTGATAAATCCCTTCGGTCGCGCCTTTGAGTTCGGGCCATGCTGTATGGGTCGGCTGGCCGAACGCCCGGGGATGCTTGTCACCGGTCAGGCGGCCGAAGGCGTCGTTGTAGAGGTGCGACAGTTGCGGTCCCCACAGCAAGGCCATCGGCATGGGCGAGTGGAGCACGATGTCCACGGCGGTGCGCAGGCTCTGGGGCCAGGTTTGGGCAGTGCCCAGCGGGGTCATGGCCCAGTCCACTTGGCTGAGCAGGCGCTGTGTATCGCTGCCGGCGGGTGTCGCGCTCATCATGCAATCCCTGGCTGTCGTGTCTGTGCCACGGCGTCTACTATCCTCAGGGAAAGGTAAGTGCAGGTTGGTCTGACGGGTTTCATGTTCGGCTCGGCTTGTTTCATTGATGTCTCGCGGAAGTTTCAGTCCATGGAAATCGATCCGTTGTTGCGAATCCTGGCGAGCCAGAATGGTTCCGACCTTTACATGTCCACGGGGGCGCCACCGTGCGCGCGTTTCGAGGGCGTGCTCAAGCCCTTGGGTAATGAAGCATGCAAGGTCGGCGACATTGCCAGGCTCGCCGAGTCTTTGATGGACGCCGAACAGCGCCTTGAGTTCGATCGGGAGCTGGAAATGAACCTGGCGATCTCCCTGGCCGGCGTCGGGCGTTTCCGGGTCAATATCTTCAAACAACGCAATGACGTGTCCATGGTGATACGCAACGTCAAGCTGGACATCCCGCGTTTCGAAGACCTGAAACTGCCACGGGTGCTGCTCGATACCATCATGCAGAAGCAAGGGCTGATGCTGTTCGTCGGAGCGACGGGGTCGGGCAAGTCGACCTCCCTGGCGGCGCTGATCGATTACCGCAACCGCAACAGCAGCGGCCACATCATCACCATCGAAGACCCGGTGGAGTATATCCATCGGCACAAGAAATCCATCATCAACCAGCGGGAGGTCGGTGTCGACACCCGCAGTTTTCATGCCGCCCTGAAAAACACCCTGCGCCAGGCGCCGGACGTGGTACTGATCGGCGAGATCCGCGACCGGGAAACCATGGAGCATGCCTTGGCGTTTGCCGACACCGGGCACTTGGTGATTTCCACGTTGCATGCCCACAACGCCAACCAGGCCCTGGACCGGGTAATCAACTTCTTCCCGGAAGAGCGTCGGCCGCAGTTGCTCAACGACTTGGGCAACAACCTCAAGGCCTTCGTTTCCCAACGCCTGGTGCGCACCCGTACCGGCCAGCGTCGGGCGGCGGTGGAGGTAATGCTAGGCTCGCCCACGGTGGCCGACCTGATCCGCCGCAATGAGCTGGGCGAGCTCAAGGGCATCATGGAAAAGTCCGAAGAGTTGGGCATGCAGACCTTTGACCAGGCCTTGTTCAACCTGGTGGCAGAGGGAGCCATCGATGAGGAAGAAGCGCTGAAAAACGCTGATTCGGCGAACAACCTGCGCTTGCGGCTGAAGTTGCATGCCGAGTCGGGCGCGGCGCCACCCGCCGATCCGGCGGCGGGTGAGTGGGGGTTGATGGATTGATCGTGTCGGGCACGCTCCTGTGGCGAGGGGATTTATCCCCGCTGGACTGCGAAGCAGTCCCACGTTCAGTCAACTCACTCCGTCTGACACACCGAGATGTCAGGTTTTAGGGCTGCTTCGCAGCCCAGCGGGGATAAATCCCCTCGCCACAGGAGTTGCTGCGCTTAAGTGGCCAGTTCTGGCCGTCCCCGAAACTGCTCCAGCGCCTCCGGATTGGCTAGGGCATCGGTGTTCTTCACCACCTCGCCATGCACCACATTGCGCACCGCCAGTTCGACGACTTTGCCGCTGATAGTCCGGGGAATGTCCGTCACCGCCAGAATTTTCGCCGGCACGTGCCGTGGCGTGGTGTTGGCCCGGATGACTTGGCGGATCTGCTGCTCCAAGGCCTCATCCAACATCACGCCATCGCGCAGGCGCACAAACAGTACCACCCGCACATCGCCTTGCCATTGCTGGCCGATGGCGACGCTGTCCAGCACCTGCTCGACCTTCTCCACCTGCCGATAGATTTCCGCCGTGCCGATGCGCACGCCACCGGGGTTGAGCACGGCGTCGGAGCGGCCATGGATCAGGAAGCCACCGTGGGCCAGTTCTTCGGCGTAGTCGCCTTGGGCCCACACACCGGGAAACTGGCTGAAATAGGACGCGCGAAGTTTCTCCTGTCGTGGATCGTTCCATAGACCAATGGGCATCGCCGGAAAATGCCGGGTGCACACCAGCTCACCTTTTTCGCCGATGACCGTTTGGCCGGCCTCGTTCCAGACCTGCACGGCCATGCCCAGGCTTTTGCCCTGCATCTCGCCTCGACGCACCGGCGACAGCGGGTTGCCGTTGACGAAGCACGAGACAATGTCGGTGCCGCCGGACATCGAGGCCAGGCAGACGTCGGGCTTGAAGTCGCGGTACACGTAATCGTAGCTATGGGGCGCCAAGGCCGAGCCGGTGGACAGAATGGTCTTCAGGCTGCCCAGGTCGTGACTTTGCCGAGGCTTGAAGCCCTGACTCTCCAGTGAGGCCAGGAACTTGGGGCTGGTGCCGAACACGCTGATGCGCTGCTGGTCGATCAGGTCGAGCAGGCGCTCGGGGCTGGGATGGAACGGTGAGCCGTCATAGAGCACCACCGCACTGCCGACGGCGAGGGCCGACACCAACCAGTTCCACATCATCCAGCCGCAGGTGGTGTAGTAGAACAGCCGATCCTCGGGGCCGAGGTCGACATGCAGGCCATGTTCCTTGACGAGTTGCAGCAACACGCCGCCGGTGCCGTGGACGATGCACTTCGGCACGCCGGTGGTGCCGCTGGAGTAGAGGATGTACAGCGGATGATCGAAGGGCACGCCAGTGAACTGCGGTTCGCCGCCGCTTTGATAAAACGCGTCCCACAATGCGACGTTGGCCCGGGTCTTGAAATCGTCGACGCTTGCATCGGGTCGGGCATAGGGCAGCACGATCAACTGCTGCAGCGACGGCAGTCGCTCGAGGACTTCGTTGACCTTGGGCCGCTGGTCGATGACCTTGCCGGCATAACGATAACCGGCGCAGGTGATCAGTACCTTCGGCTCGATCTGGCCGAAGCGGTCGATAACCCCCTGGGTACCGAAATCCGGCGACGAACAGGACCAGATCGCCCCCAGGCTGGTGGTGGCGAGCATGCCCACCAGGGTCTGCCAGGTGTTGGGCATGCAGGCGGCCACCCGGTCGCCCTGTGTTACGCCAGCGGCTTTCAGGCTCGCTTGCAGGCCGGCGACATGGGCGGCAAGTTCGCTCCAGGTCAGTTGTTCCTCACCGCCGTTTTCGTCGAGCGCCACCACGGCGACGGTGTCATCACGGCGGCGCAGCAGGTGTTCGGCGAAGTTCAGCGTGGCGCCTGGGAACCATCGGGCGCTGGGCATTTGCGAACCCTCCACCAATACCGCGTCGGGGGCTTGGTGAAAGCGAATCTCGAAGAAATCGACGATGGCCTGCCAGAATGCCTCGCGCTGGTCGATGCTCCAGGCGTGCAGGGCAGGGTAGTCGTGCAGTTGCAGGTGATGTCGCGCGTTGACGAACCGGCGAAAGGCGTTCATGCGCGACTGGGCGATGCGTTCGGGACTGGGTTGCCAGAGGATGTCGGACATGGGGTGCCTCTTATTTTTTTATGCACACACACAAACTATAGAGCGGCTCAATCAGGTGTGGGAGCAAAGCTTGCTCGCGAAACAGGCGCCTCGATTCTGAAAAAGCGCATCGACTTCATCGCGGGCAAGCCTTGCTCCCACAGGGCTTCGCAGGAGCCTACTGAGCCAACCACCCACCATCGATATTCCACGCCGCGCCGCGCACCTGGCTGCCGGCTTCGCTGCACAGGAACAGCACCAGTTCCCCCAGTTGCGGGGGAGTGACGAATTCCAGGGACGGCTGTTTCTCGGCCAGCAGGTCATGCTGCGCCTGTTGCGGATCGACACCGGTAGCAATGCGGTCGTCGATCTGCTTCTGCACCAGTGGCGTCAGCACCCAGCCGGGGCAGATGGCGTTGCAGGTGACGTTGCTGGTAGCGGTCTCCAGGCCGACCACTTTGGTCAGGCCAATCACCCCATGCTTGGCCGCGACATACGCCGCCTTGCCCACCGAGCCGACCTGACCGTGCACCGAGGCGACGTTGATGATCCGCCCCCAACCCTTGGCGCGCATGCCCGGCAGGCTCAGGCGAGTGGCGTGGAACACCGAGGATAGGTTGATGGCAATGATCGAATCCCAGCGTTCCACGGGGAAATCCTCGACGGCGGCCACATGCTGGATCCCGGCGTTGTTCACCAGGATGTCCACGCCGCCGAACTCGCGCTCGGCGTAGGCGAGCATGTCGGCGATCTGCGCCGGGTCGCTGACGTCGGCTGGATGGTGCCCGACCTGGCCGCCGAACTGTTTCACCTCGGCAATCACCGCCGAGGCATCGCCAAAGCCGTTGAGGATCAGGTTGGCGCCGGCCCTGGCCAGGCTCAGGGCGATACCCAGGCCAATGCCGCTGGTGGAACCGGTGACCAGGGCAGTCTTGCCCGAAAGAGTGGTTGTCATGGAAACCTCACACAATGCCAGTGGCGTAGAACACACCGATCACGAAGAACACCGCGAGTGTCTTGATCAGCGTAATGCAGAAAATGTCTTTGTAGGCTTCGCGGTGGGTCAGTCCGGTCACTGCCAGCAGGGTGATCACCGCGCCGTTGTGAGGCAGGGTATCCATGCCGCCGCTGGCCATGGCGGCCACCCGGTGCAGCACTTCCAGGGGAATGTTGGCGGCGTGGGCGGCGTTGATAAAGGTTTCGGACATCGCCGCCAAAGCGATGCTCATGCCACCCGAGGCAGAGCCGGTGATGCCCGCCAGCAGCGTGACGGTCACCGCTTCGTTGACCAGCGGGTTGGGAATGCTCTTGAGCCAATCGGCCAGGACCAGGAAGCCTGGCAGCGAGGCGATCACCGCGCCGAAGCCGTATTCCGAAGCCGTGTTCATCGCCGCCAGCAAGGCACCGCCCACGGCACTCTTGCTGCCTTCGGCCAGTTTGCTGCGAATAGCCCGGAAACCGAACAGCAGGACCATGATGATGCCCACCAGCAACGCAGCCTGTACCGCCCAGATCGCGGTGAGCTTGGCGATGTCGCTGGTGACCGGCGCGGCCATGCCCGGCAGCGCCAGGCTATGAGTCTTGCCGTACCACTGGGGTATCCACTGGGTGAACATCAGGTTCATGATGCCCACCGCCACCAGTGGCGAAACAGCGATCCATGGGTTCGGCAGCTTGATGTCTTCGGCGGTTTCCGGCTCGTTGCGCAATTCGGTGCCGTAGCCTTCGCCCACACGCTGGGCCTTGTTGCGCTGGCGTTGCAGGAACAGCATGCCGAGGCTGAACACGAAGATCGTGCCGATCACCCCCAGCCACGGTGCGGCCCAGGCGGTGGTGTTGAAGAACGTGCTGGGGATGATGTTCTGGATCTGCGGCGTGCCGGGCAGGGCATCCATGGTGAACGAGAATGCGCCGAGGGCGATGGTGGCCGGGATCAGACGCTTGGGGATATTGCTCTGGCGGAACATCTCGGCGGCGAACGGGTACACCGCGAACACCACGACGAACAGCGATACGCCGCCATAGGTCAGCAAGGCGCAGACCAGCACGATCACCAGCATGGCCTGGCGCGTACCCAGCAAGCGAATCGCGGCGGCGACGATGGAGCGGGAGAAACCCGACAACTCGATCAGCTTGCCGAATACCGCGCCAAGCAGGAACACCGGGAAATACAGTTTGATGAACCCGACCATTTTTTCCATGAACACCCCGGTGAAGGCAGGGGCGACGGCGGACGGGTCGGTGAGCAGGACGGCGCCGAGGGCGGCGATGGGGGCAAAGAGGATAACGCTGTAGCCACGGTAGGCGGCGACCATCAGCAGCGTGAGGGCTGCCAAGGCAATGATCACACTCATGGTGTGTCTCCTGGGATTGTTATTGTTGTGATGAAGCTGTGGGGAGGGCTTTAGCGAGTTTTGTGCCAGGTGTG
This sequence comes from Pseudomonas sp. St290, assembly GCF_018325805.1. Classification (NCBI taxonomy): domain Bacteria; kingdom Pseudomonadati; phylum Pseudomonadota; class Gammaproteobacteria; order Pseudomonadales; family Pseudomonadaceae; genus Pseudomonas; species Pseudomonas sp. St290. The sequence goes on from NZ_AP014703.1 coordinate 2,451,740, forward strand.
TAATTTATTGAAATATAAGGGGATTATGGATTTTTGAGGGGGTGCTTTGAAGATTTTTTCTCTGTTTTGAGATTTTCAGCGGCTGTGCGGGCCTCATCGCGAGCAGGCTCGCTCCCACAGGGTGACCGTGTACTTCTCGAGAGCGCCGCCCGTGTGGGAGCGAGCCTGCTCGCGATGAGCGCGAAGCGCTCCAAAAGAGCTTGTCTAAATGTAGAGACATGAGTCTCTTTATTGAGACTCTGCAATCCCCAACGCCACCATCTTCTTGTACAACGTCGACCTCCCCAGCCCCAACCGCTCAGCCGCCTCGACCACCTTGCCCCCGCATTGCGCGAGGGTGGTTTCGATCAGTTGCCGGTCGAATCGCGCGCGGGCCTGGCTGAAGGTTTCGTGCGCCAGCGGCTCCAGGCTGGGGCTGGCCGTGCGGGTGACCGGTGTGAAAGTGCCAATGGCCGCATGGATGTCGGCGGCGGTGAGCAGCAGGTTGTCGCTCAGCAGCGCGGCCCGCTCCAGCACATTGCGCAGCTCGCGGATGTTGCCCGGCCAGGCGTGTTGGCTCAGCAGGTCGAGGGCGTCGTGGTTCAGTTCGTGCTGGCTGCGCAGTTCTTCGAGGATCGCCTCGCTCAAGGCTGGCAAGTCATCCAGGCGCTCGCGCAACGGCGGGACCTGGATCGGCAGCACGTTGAGGCGGTAATACAGGTCGGCGCGAAACTCCCCACGTTTGATCGCCGCTTCCAGGTCCATGGAGGTGGCGGCGATCACTCGCACATCGCTTTGCAGCACCTCGTTGGAGCCTACCGGTTCGTATTCCTTTTCCTGGAGCACCCGCAGCAGTTTGCTTTGCAGCGGCAGCGGCATGTCGCCGATCTCGTCGAGGAACAGCGTACCGCCCTGGGCGATCTGCAGTTTGCCGGCGCGGCCCTTGCGATCAGCCCCGGTAAAAGCCCCTGGCGCGGTGCCGAAGAATTCGGCTTCCAGCAGCGCTTCGGGAATCGCCGCGCTGTTGATGCTGACGAACGCCTTGTGCGCGCGCGGCGAAGCGCTGTGGATGGCCTGGGCCAGCAGTTCCTTGCCGGTGCCGGTTTCGCCGAGCAGCAGCACTGGGGAGTCGGCGCTGGCGCTGCGTCGGGCGCGGCGCTTGACCTCCAGGCCGGCGTTGCTGGTGCCGATGAAATGGGCAAAGTTGTACTTGGTTTGCCGCGCCCGCAGCAGCGAGCGGGTGGAGGCCAGTTCTTCCTGCATGCTCAGGTAGCGCTTGAGCATCGGCGACAGGCTGCGCAGCTCGTCGAACAAGGCAAAACCGATGGCGCCGATCACCGCACCCGCGCTGTCGTGGATCGGCAGGCGCATCACCACCAGCGGTTCCTTGGGCGTGTCCTGCATGTCCAGCAGAATCGGCCGCCCGGTGCGCACCACTTCACGCAGCAGGCTGCCCGGGATCACGCTCTCGCACGCCCGGCCTATGGCTTCCTGGGCCGAGTTCAGGCCGAAGCGGCGGGCGTAGCGTTCGTTCATCCAGACGATATTCGCGTCACGGTCGACAATCACCGTGCCTTCGCTGGACTGCTCGATGATTTCGAACAACGAACGGATCGCCAGCGTGCGCACGCGCTTGTAATCCTTGAGGCTTTCGGTGGGGTTCATCGATATTGTCCCGAATAGGTGATGTCAGTGCCGCCGTCATCGCGAGCAGGCTCGCTCCCACACGGGCCCGCGTCGCTCCAGTGTAGGAGCGAGCCTGCTCGCGATGGGGCGACACGAAGCTCTGCCATGCGCCGGATTATGCCCACCCCGGATGCGCCGCCGCCAACAGCTCCTTGGTATAAGGGTGCTGGGGCGAATCGAACACGTCATGACTGGCACCTTGCTCGACCACTTTACCGTCCTTGATCACGATCATGTCGTGGGCCAGGGCGCGGATCACCGCCAGGTCATGGCTGATGAACAGGTAGGTCAAGTCGTACTTCTCCTGGAGCTGGCGAAGCAGGGCGACTACTTGTTTTTGCACGGTACGGTCCAGGGCCGAGGTCGGCTCGTCCAGCAGGATCAGGGCCGGCTTGAGCACCAGCGCCCGGGCAATGGCGATGCGTTGGCGCTGGCCCCCAGAGAATTCATGGGGGTAGCGATGGCGGGTCAGCGGGTCGAGGCCCACTTCCTTGAGGGCCTGGATCACCCGGGCTTCACACTGTTCGGGGCTGGAGGGCTGGTGGACCTCCAGGCCTTCGCTGATGATCTGTTGCACCGACATCCGTGGGCTGAGGCTGCCGAACGGGTCCTGGAACACCACCTGCATCTGCTTGCGCCATGGTCGCAGCGCCTTGTGCGACAGCTGATCGAGGGCCTGGCCCTGAAAGCGGATGCTGCCTTCGGACTCGATCAGCCGCAGGATCGCCTGGCCGAGCGTGGACTTGCCGGAGCCGGATTCGCCGACGATGCCCAGGGTCTTGCCGCGCTGGATGGACAGGCTGATGCCATCCACGGCGTGCAAATATTCTTTGCGCCGGAACAGCCCACCGCCGAGGGGGAAACTGACGCGCAGGTCCTGTACCTGCAACACGTCTTCGCGTTCGTCCCGGGGCAAGGCTTCGCCTTCCGGTTCGGCGTGCAGCAGCTCGCAGCTGTAGGGATGTTTCGGTGCGCTGAACAGGGTTTCGCAAGGCGCCTGTTCGACGATTTCCCCAGCCTTCATCACGCACACCCGTTGGGCGATGCTGCGCACCAGGTTGAGGTCGTGGCTGATCAGCAGCAGGGACATGCCGAGTCGTTGCTGCAGTGACTTGAGCAGCAGCAGGATCTTGCGCTGCACGGTCACGTCCAGCGCGGTAGTCGGTTCGTCGGCAATCAACAGTTCCGGCTCGCAGGCCAGCGCCATGGCGATCATCACCCGTTGGCGTTGGCCGCCGGACAGTTGATGAGGGTAGGCCTTGAGGCGTTCGGCGGGTTTCTGGATGCCCACCAGGGCCAGCAGTTCCAGAATGCGCTGGCGCGCGGCTTTGCCGCCCAGCCCCCGGTGCAGCATCAGGGTTTCACCGATCTGCTTTTCGACGCTGTGCAGCGGATTCAGCGAGGTCATCGGCTCCTGAAAGATCATTGCGATCCGGTTACCGCGCAGTTCGCGCAAGGTCTTGGCCTCGGCGCCCAGCAGTTCCTGGCCGCGATAGCGAATGCTGCCGGTGGTGCGGGTGCCGTTCTCGGGCAGCAATTGCAGGATCGAATGGGCTGTCACCGACTTGCCGGAACCCGACTCGCCTACCAAGGCCAGGCATTCGCCAGGGCGAATATCCAGGCACAGGTTGCGCACCACGGTGTTGTCGTTGAAGGCCACGCTCAGGTCGCGGATTTCGATCAGGTTGTCGCTCATCTCAAGGTTCCGCTTCATGGCTGTTTTCAAGAGCGTGGGTCGAACGCGTCTCGCAACGCCTCGCCGATAAATACCAACAGGGAAAGAATCAGCGCCAGGGTAAAGAACGCCGTCAATCCCAGCCATGGCGCTTGCAGGTTCTGCTTGCCCTGGGCGATCAGTTCGCCCAGGGAGGCGCTGCCGGCCGGCATGCCGAAGCCGAGGAAATCCAGGGCGGTGAGGGTGGAAATCGCGCCGGTGAGGATGAACGGCAGGTAGCTCAGGGTGGCGTTCATCGCGTTGGGCAGGATATGCCGCACGATCACCTTGCGGTCGCTGAGACCCAGGGCCCTGGCGGCTTTCACGTATTCGAGGTTGCGCCCGCGCAGGAACTCGGCGCGCACCACGTCCACCAGGGCCAGCCAGGAAAACAGCGCCATGATTCCCAGCAACCACCAGAAATTCGGTTCCACGAAGCCGGACAGGATGATCAGCAGATAAAGCACCGGCAGGCCCGACCAGACTTCCAGCAAACGTTGCCCGAGCAGATCCACCCAGCCGCCGTAATAACCCTGCAATGCACCGGCGGCGATGCCGATCAGCGCGCTGATGGCGGTCAGGGCCAGGGCGAACAGGATCGACACCCGCGCGCCGAAGATGACCCGGGCCAGTACGTCCCGGGACTGGTCATCGGTGCCGAGCCAGTTCACCGATGAGGGCGGGCTCGGCGCCGGCTTGTTGAGGTCATAGTTGGGCGTGTCGTCGCTGAACGGGATCGGTGGGAACCACAGCCAGCCGCCGTCCTTGTGGATCAGGTTTTGCACGTAGCTGCTGCGGTAGTCGGCCTGGAACGGCAACTGTCCGCCAAATTCCTGCTCGGTATGGCGTTTGAACACCGGGAAATACAGCGAGCCCTGATAGCTCACCACCAGCGGTTTGTCATTGGCGATCAGTTCGCCGCCCAGGCTCAGGATGAACAGGCCGATGAACAGCCACAACGACCACCAGCCCCGACGGTTTTTCTTGAAGCGCTCCAGGCGCCGGCGGCCCAAGGGAGAAAGCTTGAACATCAGGCGTTCCTCGCGGCGAAGTCGATGCGCGGGTCCACCAGGGTGTAGCAGAGGTCGCCGATGAGTTTGATGAGCAGGCCGAACAGCGTGAAGATGAACAGCGAGCCGAACACCACCGGATAATCCCGGGATACCGCAGCCTCGTAGCTCATGCGTCCCAGGCCGTCGAGGGAAAAAATCACCTCGATCAGCAAGGAGCCGGCAAAGAACACGCTGATAAACGCCTGGGGAATGCCCGACACCACCAGCAGCATTGCATTGCGGAACACGTGGCCATACAACACTCGGCGTTCGCTCATGCCCTTGGCCCGCGCCGTGACCACGTATTGGCGGGTGATTTCATTGAGGAACGAGTTCTTGGTCAGGATCGTCAGGGTGGCGAAGCCGCCGATCACCAGCGACGTGACCGGCAGAACCAAATGCCAGAAGTAATCGGCGATCTTGCCCAGCGTCGACAGCGACTCGAAGTTATCCGACACCAGCCCGCGCACCGGAAACCAGTTCAACGAGGTGCCGCCAGCGAACACCACGATCAGGAACATCGCGAAGAGGAACGCCGGCATGGCATAGCCAATGATGATTGCTGTGCTGCTCCACACATCGAATGCCGAGCCGTGATGCACGGCCTTGCGGATGCCCAGGGGGATCGACACCAGGTACGTGATCAAGGTCGCCCAGAGCCCGAGAGAGATGGTCACCGGCATCTTTTCCAGGATCAGGTCGGTGACCGTGGCGCCGCGGAAGAAGCTCTTGCCGAAGTCCAGGCGCGCATAGCTGCTGAGCATCAGCCACAGGCGCTCGTGGGCCGGCTTATCGAAACCGTACTGTTTCTCGATGTCCTTGATCAGCTGCGGGTCCAGGCCGCGACTGGCGCGAGAGCTGCCGGTCATGGCGTTGCCCGAACTGCCGACGCTGGCGCCGCCGATGCCCTGCAGGTGGGCGATGGCCTGTTCCACCGGCCCGCCGGGCGCAGCCTGCACGATGACGAAGTTCACCAGCAGGATGATCACCAGCGTGGGGATGATCAGCAGCAGGCGCCGCGCGATATAAGCCCACATCAATGCGGCCCTCCGGGTGTGCCGCGCCTGAGGCGTTCGGCGCGCATCTGCTCGTTGGTCAACGGTGTGCTGCTCACTTCCCACCAGCTTTCGATCGCTTCCTCATTGCTGGCCTGTACCTTTGGAATGCCGAAGCGGTTCCACCACACGGTTGAGCTGCCTGGCGGGTAATAGTTGGGGATCCAGTAGTAATTCCATTGCAGCACCCGGTCCAGGGCGTGGGCATGGCGCAGCATGTCGGCCTTGGTAGTGGCCTTGACCAGCCCGTCGATCAGCGTATCCACCGCCGGGTTCTTCAAGGCCATGTAGTTGTTGGCGCCCGGATCGTTGGCGGCCGCCGAACCGAAGTAATTATAGAGTTCCATGCCTGGCGATGTGCTGACGGGGTAGCCGGTGATGATCATGTCGTAATCGCGGCTCATCAGGCGATTGACGTACTGGGACGCGTCGATACGACGGATGCTCATGTCGATGCCGATTTGCGCCAGGGTGCGCTTATAGGGCAGCAGCAGGCGGTCGATACCGTTCTGGCTGTTGAGAAAGGTGAAGCTCAGCGGCTCGCCTTCGGCATTCACCAAGCGGTCGCCGTCGGGTTTCCAGCCAGCCTGTTCCAGCAGCGCCAGGGCTTGCAGTTGTTTGTCGCGGATCACGCCGCTGCCGTCGGTTTTCGGCGCCTCGAACACCTGGGTGAAGACTTCGTCGGGTATCTGCCCGCGCAGCGGCTCGAGGATCGCCCGTTCGCCGGCATCGGGCAGTTGTCGGGCGGCCAGGTCTGTGTTGGAGAAGTAACTCTGCTGGCGCACATAGAGGTTGCGCATCATCTGGCGATTGCTCCACTCGAAGTCCCAGAGCATGGCCAAGGCCTGGCGTACGCGGCGGTCCTGGAACTGCGGTCTTTGCAGATTGAAGACAAAACCCTGTGCGGTCTGGGGGGCCTCGGTGGCCAGGTGGGCCTTTTGCAGGCGACCATCCTGCAGGGCCGGGCCGTCATAGCCGATGGAGTAGGCGGTGGCGGAGAATTCGCGGTTGTAGTCATAGGCGCCGCCGCGCAGCACCTGGCGGGCGACGTCGGTGTCGCCAAAATACTCGATGCTGAAGTGGTCGAAATTGTAGAGGCCACGGCTGACCGGCAGGTCCTTGCCCCACCAGTCGGCGTTGCGTTCGAAGGTAATGCTGCGCCCGGAATCGACCTTGCTCACCCGGTAGGGACCACTGCCCAGTGGGGCCTCGTAGCCGCCGCCGTTGGCGAAATCGCGGGTCTTCCACCAATGTTCGGGAAAGACCGGCAGGGTGGCGATGTCCAGGGGCAGGGTGCGGCTTTCATTGTTCTTGAAGTCGAAGCGAACGGTGCGCTCGTCCTCGACCACGACGTCCTTGACCGCCGCGAATTGGGTGCGATAGCGCAGGCTGCCCTGGGTCATCAACAGCTCGAAGCTGTAGCGCACGTCCTGGGCGGTGATGGGCTTGCCATCGGCGAAGCGCGCCTTGGGGTTCAGGTAGAAGCGCAGGGACAGGCCATCTTCGCCACGCTCCATCTTCTGCGCCACCAGGCCATAGACGGTATAGGGCTCATCCAGCGAGCGCTGGGCCAGGGGCGAATACAGCATCCCGTCGATCTGACTGACCCCGATACCTTTGTCGATATAGGGCAGCACATGGTCGAAATGGCCGATCTCGATGGCCGAGCGGCGCATGGTCCCGCCTTTGGGAGCCTGGGGGTTGGCATAGGCAAAGTGGCCGAAGCCTTCGGCGTATTTGGCCGGTTCGCCATAGACGGTCAGGGCATGTTGCGGTGCTGCCTCGACGCCGGCGGCGCCTGTCAGCAGGACCACGGCAGTCAATAGCAGGGAAGGGAACGCCAGTCGCATTGTCAGCCTTAAAGCCGGGTGATCGATGACCACGATTTGTACGCGAGCGGCGCGTGGATCGCCAGTCCTTGTGGCGAGGGATTATCTGTAGGAGCAAGGCATGTGGGAGCAAGGCTTGCCCGCGATTGCTGCGCCGCGGTCCAACAGCTGTTCCGCGTTATCGTTCATCGCGGGCAAGCCTTGCTCCCACAAGGGACCATCAATCCTGGCGGCTGGTCACTTCCAGCAGGTGGTAGCCGAACTGGGTCTTGACCGGCCCCTGGACCACATTGATCGGGGCGCTGAAGACCACGGTGTCGAACTCCTTGACCATCTGGCCCGGGCCGAACGAACCCAGGTCGCCGCCTTGACGGCTGGATGGGCAGGTGGAGTTGGCCTTGGCAACTTCAGCGAAATCGGCGCCGGCTTCGATCTGGGCCTTGAGTTCGTTGCACTTGTCTTCGGTGGAAACCAGGATGTGGCGGGCAGTGGCTTTGGCCATGGGGGAAATTCCTTTCGATATATTTAAAGGTGTTGAGCCTACCGGATTCATTGACCGGTTGTTGTCAAAATTGCGTCAAAACCTTGGGGCCGGCGATCAAAGGCCGGCTTTGCGCAGGCGCTCGGCGTGGCGCAGGTAAAGCTCTGTGGGGGCTGTGCCCTTGCGTGACCTGCCGTCTCCCAGGTTGATGGTCTCCATATGGTCCATTGGATAGTCGGAACGAATGACCTTGCCCAGGTGCGAACTGAAACGCCCGACCAGGCCGTCGTTCTGCCCGGCTTCGGTGATGAAGTATTCGGAAAAGGCGCGGCAGAAAACCTGCGAAGGCTCCAGTTCTTCCTCTGTCGCCTCTGGCAACGTGCCGCTCCATGAGTAGTAGCGCACGCCGTTGACCCTTTCCGGGCCGTTCCCGCCCCAGTTCTTGGGCAGGCCCTGGGGGTATTTGTCATTGAAGGCGCCCACGCCTTCGGTGGTCAACGTCGCCAGCGCGGCCACGGCGGTTGGCGGTAGGTGCTCCTGTCCATCGAGCAGCGAGATGAAATCGGCGAACAGTGTGGCGACGCTTCTTGCCACATGTCCTGGCAGCCGTCCTGGAGTAAGGGCCTTGCGCAGGAAGTCAGCCAGTTCGGAACCATGGTTGGGACCGCTGACCGATGTGACCGAGGCAACTTTTTCGGGGGCCAGCGCGGCGGCATATCGGGCGGTCAGCGCACCCTGGCTGTGGCCGATCAAGTTGACCCGGGCCGCGCCGGTGCCAGCCAGGACCCGATCGATCTGCACCAGCAGTTGTTCGCCTCTGGCCTCGTTGCAATGGGGGGCCGACAAATACGGGATGAACACCCGGGCGCCGCCTGCGCGTAGAGCTTGTTTGATGCCATGGAAAAGTTCGAAACCGCCGATCCTGTCAAACCCGAACAACCCATGGACCAACAGGATGGGGAATTGAGTGGTTGCATTCCGTTGCATGTTCGTACCTTTTTCGAAGAGGTTCACCTTGAGTTTGCGACTTCACTCTAATCCAGGCTCGTAAGCGGCGGTGTAGGAAGAAACCGCGCTAAACCAGGGAAACCGGAATAAAAAAAGTGGGAATAATGGGAAGTGACCCGGCTGTGACTAAAGGTGTAGGAGGTCTCCTATAATCTCAGGCGTTTGCAGCTACAGCTTTGAACGCCAGAGACCACTGCCTTTGTCGCCTTGTCTGGCTGTGGGTTTGGGGCGAGCCGGTTTTAATGGCTCCATCGGGTGCCGTTATGCGAACGGTGCCTTCATCCAAGGACTGGAGCCTGCACATGATCATCTACCCATCTCTTCAACGATCCCGTTCAACGTCAGGAACAAGACTGCCGCCCCCGATCCTGGCAGCGGCCAGGGAAGGGGTGATAGACCCCGCCTGGCGCAAGACCCTGATCACCGTCAAACCTTATCCAATGATGACGTGCGGAGATGAGGTGCTGCTGCGCTGGCATGGGCTGAACAACGAAGGTGGGCCCTACCGGCATGAAGTGGCCGGGTTCGTCACGGAGCGGCAAGTAGGGCGGGACGTGGTGTTCGTCGTGCGCGAAGCGCATATCGCCGAGTTGGACGGTGGTTCGCTGGAGATCTCCTACCAAGTAACGGGCAAACGATTGCCCGACACCCTGGTTTCTGAGCCCCTGCAACTTGAAGTCGGCGATGTGTCACCGCAACTGCTGCCCGCCATTGCCAACGATGCGGTCGGTGGCTGCCTTGATCCGAATCGGGTGCCTGATGGAACCTGGGTGACGATTCGGCCCTACGCCAGGATGGCGGTCGGCGATCGGTTGATCCTGACGGCCAACAAGGATTCCAAGGCGCTTTGGCGCGACGTGCTCGAGATAGAGGCCCATGCTGTCGGTCGTGAGGTGTCGCTCTGGATCGATCATGCGCTGATCGCTCCCCATGCGGGACACACCTTGGCGCTGGTCTATGTCGTCAGGCGTGGACATTCAGTGCGTCGCGCCGAGCCCTTGTCGCTGCACATCGGTCCTCTGCTGCGTCCCGCGTTGAAGACGCCTCGGATTCGGGAGGTGAACGACGGCTGGCTGGATGTCAGCGACCTGCAAGAGGGAGTGACGATTGTCATCGATGATCCCGGGCTTGAGGCGGGAGAGCTGGTCTGGTTGCAGTGCAACGGCAACTCCGCTTATGTCCTGGAGCGCGAAATCACCGAGGCCACGGCAGGCCAGCCGCTCGTTTTTGTGATTCCCGCGGCGTATTGGCGGGGTCAAGGCAACAGATCGGTGGGCGTGTTCTATCAGGTCGAGCGCCTGGATGACGTCAGCCAGCGTTCAGAGGGCGTGACAGTTCAGGTGCGTTCCACGGTGTCAGGTTGAGCGAAGGTTCCCACAAGGCCCACGCCTTCCCCTGGTTCCAGGGGAAGGCGTGTTCGCGACTCAGGTTGGTAATTGCAGCTTTTGATGGGCCTCGCGCAACAACTGCTCGGTGGACTCCCAGCCCAGGCAACCATCGGTGACCGATACGCCGTAGCGCATCGATGGACCCAGTGGCTGGCAGCCTTCGAACAGGTGGCTTTCGAGCATCATGCCGATCAGGGAACGATTGCCTTGCAGGCGCTGTTCCAACACGTCATTGAACACCTGCGGCTGGCGCAGCGGGTCTTTGCTGCTGTTGGCGTGGCTGCAATCCACCATGATCCGGGCCGGTATCTTCAGGCGGATCAGGTCACTGTGTATCTGCGTGACGCTTTGGCGGTCATAGTTCGGTCCGCGATGGCCACCGCGCAACACCAAGTGAGTGTCGGGGTTGCCCGGCGTCTGGATGATCGCCGGATGCCCCTGGCTGTCGACACCGAAATGCCGATGGGGGTGGGCGGCAGAGCGCATGGCGTCGCAGGCAATGCCGACCCCGCCGTCCGTGCCGTTCTTGAACCCTACCGGCATGCCCAGGCCGCTGGCCATTTCCCGGTGGATCTGCGATTCGGTGGTGCGCGCACCGATGGCGACCCAACTGAGCAGGTCGTCGAAGTAACTGGCGGCCATGGGTTGCAACAGTTCGGTGGCGACGGGCAAGCCCAGTTGGAGCATCTCGCGCATCAGCTCCCGGGACAGCGTCAGGCCGGTTGCCATGTCATCGCTGCCATCCAGGCCGGGATCGTAGGCCAGGCCTTTCCAGCCCACGGTGGTGCGAGGTTTCTCCACGTAGGCGCGCATGACCAGCAGCATGCTGTCGCTCACTTCATGGGCCACGCGAGCCAGGTTGGCGGCGTATTCGAGGGCGGATTTCGGGTCGTGGATCGAGCAGGGGCCGACGATGACCAACAGACGGGAATCCTCACCATCGAGGATCGCGCGGATGGCCTGGCGATGGGCGCTCACCTGTTGGCTCAGCGCGGTGCTGAGGGGCAGTTGATGCTTGAGCTGCAACGAGCTCGGCAGACGCAGGGTCAGGGCTTCATTGGCAGGGTTGAGCGTGGACAGCGGCAAAGCGGAGACGGATGAATTCATGATCTGGCTTCCTGGACGGGTGGCGGGTTCGTTCCCGCGCGCCGGTCCTAGTGGGGTGTTCGACAATTGGCCGTATTGGCCCGCAACTGAGGCTTGCCACCGGTAGGTGACCGATCGGAGGCGGCAGGCTGTCCCGAGCGGTGGCTGGTAAATCGCCAGGCGGAAAAACTGTCGTAACGGTAATAAGTGGCGTAGTTCATGGCTCAATCCTCAAGTTGTCGGGTGTTGCAAATGTTTTGGGGCCTGAAAAACAAAACCCCCGGTCGGGAGGCCGACCGGGGGTTTGGAAAACTCTGGAAGGCGACCCGTTTAAAGTGGGCGCCGGTTGGGTATCAGGCGCGCCAGTGGCTAAACCAATACCCAAAATAAAAGCTGACCGGAGTTTGAACGCTGTTCGCCCGGGCAGCCGCAACCGAGCGCGGGGCGCTGGCGGTTTGAAGCGGTGAGAGGGCGTTGAACATGATCTGTCTCCGATGAATGGCCCCGAGCTTACTAGAGGGCGGTGCGCCGGTTCAATCAGAAAATTCTATCGAGGGCATGCAATTGTTCGTCCTGGCTTGAGTCCGCCGGGCTTTATGACAAACTTCAGGTTTGTACTGTCTCTTCAGGAAGCCCCATGACCGCTCCAGCCTTCGCCGCCGCCCAATCGATTTCCATCGCGGGGGACGTCCGCGCCAACCTCTCGTGCCATCAGCGTTTCATGCAGGTGGCGGCTGAGCAGGGAGTACAGTTGCTGGTATTCCCTGAACTGTCGCTCACCGGCTACGAACGCGGCCTGGCGGCGGATCTGGCCATTTTGCCGGAGGATGCCGTACTGCAACCGCTGCGTGACTTGGCGCGTGAGCTTGGCCTGACCGCGGTAGTCGGCATGCCGATTCGGCTGTCGGTGGATGGCCCGGTATTGATCGGCGCATTGGTTCTTGGCGCTGACGGTGCCCTTGGGGTGTACAGCAAGCAGCATCTGCACCCGGGTGAAGAAATCGCCTTCGCCCCGGGGCAGGGCGGCTCGATGTTGGCGATGGGGTGCGATTGCATCGCGCTGGCGGTATGTGCCGATTTTTCCCACGCCAGCCATGCTGCTGCGGCAGCCGGGCGGGGCGCTACGCTGTATGCCGCGGGGGTGTTGATTACCGAGGGTGGCTACGTGCCCGATACGACGTTGTTGCAAGGATATGCCACGCAGCATGCCATGACCGTGCTGATGGCAAATCATGGCGGCGCCACCGGAGGCTGGGAATCGGCTGGCCGCAGTGCCATCTGGGGGCCGGACGGTGCGTTGCTCGCGGCGGCGCCAGGCACGGGTGAACTGTTGGTGATTGCCCGCCGCGACGCCAACGGCTGGGAGGGGCAAGTCGTGCCGGTGGCAATGGGGTGATGAGGTCTTCATGAGCTTTGAGTGGCGTGCCGCAACGGCCGGGGACATCGGCTTCGCCCGGCAATTGACTTGCAACAATATGCTTGCCTATTACCTCAAGCATGATTTGCTCTGGCAGGACGAAGCGTTCGACCTGGCCTGGATCATTCGCCAGAACTGGATAATCAGTCGTGCGGGCCAGGCGCTGGGTTTTGTCAGCCTCAGTCGTGATGCCCGGGCGTTGTATATCCGGGAATTGCAAATAGGGGAGGCGTTCCGCGGACAAGGTGCAGGTACCTGGGCGATCGGACAGGTTTGGGACATGGTAAGGTTGGAGCGTCGGCCGGCGCTGCGCCTGACGGTGTTCAAGGATAATCCGGCCAGGGTGTTGTACGAACGCATGGGCCTGCGCATTGTGGGCGAGGATGAATGTTTCCTGAGGATGCAGCGGGACGTCGGCGCTTGACGCCTAGGATGCCGTGCCGATAAAGATGTGTTGTAACTTTTATCTGTCCCTTTGCGCTAGGTCTGTCGGATGCTTTTTTGCTAAGGTGTGGGGCAACCCAAATAAGACCAAATCGTGAGGTGTCTGCTTGATTAGGGTGTTAGTGGTCGATGACCATGATCTCGTCCGTACGGGCATTACACGAATGCTGGCTGACATCGATGGCCTGCAGGTAGTTGGCCAGGCCGAATCCGGGGAAGAAGCCCTGATCAAGGCTCGTGAATTGAAACCCGACGTGGTGTTGATGGACGTCAAGATGCCCGGCATCGGCGGTCTTGAAGCCACGCGCAAGCTGCTGCGCAGTCACCCGGACATCAAGGTGGTCGCGGTAACTGTCTGCGAAGAAGATCCGTTCCCTACCCGGTTATTGCAGGCGGGCGCAGCGGGTTACCTGACCAAGGGTGCCGGCTTGAACGAGATGGTCCAGGCCATCCGCCTGGTATTCGCCGGGCAACGCTACATCAGCCCGCAAATCGCCCAGCAGTTGGCGATCAAGTCATTCCAACCGACCAACGATTCGCCTTTCGATGCGCTGTCGGAGCGGGAAATCCAGATCGCCTTGATGATTGTCGGTTGCCAGAAGGTGCAGATCATTTCCGACAAGCTGTGCCTGTCGCCTAAAACCGTCAACACCTACCGTTACCGTATCTTCGAGAAGCTTTCGATCAGCAGTGACGTCGAATTGACACTGTTGGCGGTGCGCCACGGCATGGTCGATGCCAGCGCCTGATAATGACTGAATTGTTTGATCCAAGCGCTTTCCTGTCTACATGCAGTGGCCGCCCAGGCGTGTACCGCATGTTCGATAGCGACGCGCGCCTGCTGTATGTCGGCAAGGCCAAGAATCTCAAGAAACGTCTGGCCAGTTACTTCCGCAAGACCGGCCTCGCACCGAAGACCGCTGCCCTGGTGGGGCGCATCGCGCAAGTCGAAACCACCATTACCGCCAATGAAACCGAGGCGTTGCTGCTCGAGCAGACGCTGATCAAGGAATGGCGCCCGCCGTACAACATCCTGCTGCGTGATGATAAGTCTTATCCGTACGTGTTCCTGTCCGACGGGGCGTTCCCGCGCCTGAGCATTCATCGCGGGGCGAAGAAGGCCAAGGGCCGGTATTTCGGCCCTTACCCCAGCGCCGGGGCCATTCGTGAAAGCCTGAGCCTGCTGCAGAAGACCTTCTTCGTTCGCCAATGTGAAGACAGCTACTACAAGAACCGCACCCGGCCTTGCTTGCAATACCAGATCAAGCGCTGCAAGGCGCCGTGCGTCGGGTTCGTCGAACCCGAGGTCTACGCCGAGGATGTGCGTCACTCGGTGATGTTTCTGGAGGGGCGCAGCAATGCACTGACCGATGAACTGTCAGCGGCGATGGAAGACGCGGCGGTCAACCTTGAATTTGAACGGGCCGCCGAACTGCGAGACCAGATCGGCCTGCTGCGCCGGGTACAGGACCAGCAAAGCATGGAAGGCGGCAGTGGCGACGTCGATGTGATCGCCGCGTTCATCAACCCCGGTGGCGCCTGCGTGCACTTGATCAGCGTGCGGGGCGGTCGCGTATTGGGCAGCAAGAACTTTTTCCCCCAGGTCGGTATCGAGGAAGACGTTGCCGAGGTCATGGCGGCCTTCCTGGGCCAGTACTACATCAGCAGTCCGGAACGCGACCTGCCGGCCGAGTTGATCGTCAACGTGGTCCATGAAGACTTTCCGGCCCTGATCGAAGCCATCGACAAGCTTCGTGGTCGTGAACTGACCATCAGCCATCGCGTGCGCGGCACCCGTGCCCGTTGGCAGCAACTGGCCGTGACCAACGCCGAACAGGCCCTGGGCGCGCGCCTGGCTAACCGCCAGCACGTGGCCGCGCGGTTCGACGCCCTGGCCGATGTCCTCAACCTGGACGAGCCGCCGCAACGGCTGGAGTGCTACGACATCAGCCATTCCAGTGGTGAGGCGACGGTAGCGTCCTGCGTGGTGTTCGGTCCTGAAGGCCCGATCAAGTCCGATTACCGCCGTTACAACATCGAAGGCGTCACGCCCGGAGATGACTATGCGGCGATGCATCAGGCGTTGATGCGCCGCTTCGGCAAGCTGAAGGACGGGGAGGGCAAGTTGCCGGATATCCTCCTGGTGGACGGCGGCAAGGGCCAGTTGTCCATGGCCCGCGATGTGCTCAATGAGCTGATGGTGCCCGACCTGATCCTGCTGGGCGTGGCCAAGGGCGCGACGCGCAAGGCCGGCTTCGAGACCTTGTACCTCAACGATGCCGCCCATGAGTTCACCCTCAAGGGCGATTCGCCGGCGTTGCACCTGATCCAGCAGATCCGCGACGAAGCCCACCGTTTCGCCATCACCGGGCACCGTGCCCGCCGTGGCAAGACGCGCCGTACGTCTACACTCGAAGGTGTGGCAGGCGTCGGCCCGACGCGCCGTCGCGACTTGTTGAAACATTTTGGTGGATTGCAGGAACTGTCTCGTGCCAGCATCGAGGAGATAGCCAAAGCACCCGGTATCAGTAAAAAGCTCGCTGAGTCGATTTATGCAAACCTGCACAGCGAGTAGAATGCCCGTCAACCTCGCAGCCAGTTGTGCCGATGAATATCCCAAATCTGATTACCGTCCTACGCGTCCTGCTCATCCCGATCTTCATATTGCTGTTTTATTTGCCGTACCACTGGAGCTACGTGGCCTCCGCCTCGGTCTTCGCCTTCGCCGCCGCGACGGACTGGTTGGATGGTTACCTGGCCCGACGCCTGGAGCAGAGCACGCCGTTCGGTGCCTTCCTCGACCCGGTGGCCGACAAGCTGATGGTCGCGGTGGCCCTGGTGTTGCTGGTGCAGGAACACGGCAACCTCTGGCTGACCTTGCCGGCGGCGGTGATCATCGGTCGCGAAATTGTCGTCTCGGCGCTCCGTGAATGGATGGCTGAGCTGGGCGCCCGCGCCCAGGTTGCCGTGTCGAACCTCGGCAAATGGAAAACCGCCGCGCAGATGCTGGCGCTGGTGATCCTGCTGGCCAACCCGTCAGACTTCAGCTTCTGGGTGCTGTTGGGCTATGCATTGCTGCTGGTTTCCGCCGGCCTGACGCTGTGGTCGATGGTCCAGTACCTGCGCGCCGCCTGGCCACATCTGCGGACGGATGTAGAGCCGAAATAAAACTTTTTTGAATCAAAGGGTTGACGGCGTAGTCTGAATCTATAGAATGCGCCACACCAAGACGCGGGAATAGCTCAGTTGGTAGAGCACGACCTTGCCAAGGTCGGGGTCGCGAGTTCGAGTCTCGTTTCCCGCTCCAAATATTGCGCTGCAGAGTTCCACTGAATTCTGTAAGTGATTGAAATAAGGGCCTTTAGGCCCTTTTTTCGTTCCAGTGGGAACCACTGAAATCCAGCACTATCCGGTGCGTTTAAGTCCAGAATTGAGTCCAGGATTCTGACGAGCACTGAATCGGTTTAATGCTGGAGCAGATTGTGTAGCGAGATGAGCATCTGGCCCTGACTCTGTTCAGGAGCTCGCGATGGCACTCTCAGAAATGACAGTTCGGCACGCCCGAATCACCGGTAATGACTACACCCTCGGTGACAGTGATGGTCTCACGCTCAATGTGACGGCCAGAGGCGGAAAAGTCTGGCTCTTCCGCTACTACTGGGCAGGCAAGCAGAAGCGCATGTCCTTGGGTTGTTACCCACAAATCTCCCTCAAAGAAGCACGTACTCGACGTGACGAGGCGCGCGCCTTGGTTGCCCAGGGCATCAATCCCTATGAGCATCGTAAACAACAGCGACTTGCTGTTCATGCTGCGAAGGAGCACACCTTCGAGGCCGTGTTCAATCAGTGGGTGGAGTTCCGCAGGCTGAGCCTGAAGGAAGGGCGCCAGAGCACGCTCTCGCAGATATTGAGAATCTTCAGTAAAGACGTCCTGCCCGTAATGGGTGGGAGGTCTATCTATGATATCAATCGTCACGATCTGCTGGATTTACTGAGCAGGATCGAACAGCGCAAGGCCTTAACGACAGCCGAAAAATGCCGGACCTGGTTCAACCAATTGTTCCGCTATGCGCTGGTGAAAATTGAGGGGCTGGAACATAACCCGGCTTCAGACCTCGATGTGGTCGCGCTCCCCAAACCTCCGGTTACGCACAATCCCTTTCTTCGTATGGGCGAGCTCCCGGCATTGATGGCTGCTCTTCGAAACTACGGCGGCGCCAACCAAACTCGGCTTGGCCTTCGGTTGTTGCTGCTGACCGGTGTCCGCACGGGCGAATTGCGATTGGCGACACCCGACCAGTTCGATCTGGAGAAGCGCTTGTGGGTCATACCGGCGGAAGTGGTGAAACAACTCCAGCTAGCGATGCGCAAGCCAGGTAAGCAGACCCAAAATGTACCGCCTTATATCGTGCCATTGTCGGTTCAGGCTCTGGAGATTGTGCGTCACTTACTGGAACAGGTTGTCCCCGCACAACGCTACTTGTTTGCGCATCGAAGCGATCTGAGCAAGCGTATCAGTGAGAACACGCTGAATGGCGCGTTGCGTCGGATGGGGTATGCCGATCAACTCACTGGTCATGGGATGAGGGCGACGATCTCGACGGCGCTGAACGAGATCGGATACCCGAAGGTTTGGGTGGATGCTCAGCTTTCTCATGCCGATCCGGACAAGGTGAGTGCGGCTTACAACCACGCGGAGTACGTCGAGCAGCGCCGGACCATGATGCAGGATTGGGCGAACCGCCTGGATCTGTGGGGGCAGGGCCAGCTGAAAGCGGCAAGCTCCCCGCTTACCATCCGCTTGGAGGGGGCCGCTTCGCTGCCGTCGCTAGAAAACGCGAGCGCGAACTCAATTGAGTTCAATGGCACCTTTCCGATGACAACCGCCTCGGTGCCCAAGGCTTCGGTTAACGATGAGCCGGCTCTTGTTGTGTCGCATCAGTCGCCTTTCATACCTCTATCGGTGCCGACTGAACCGCATAAATCTCACGTGTCTGACATCCAGCGCGAACGTGCCGAGATGCTGGCCACCTATGAGGCTTCGAGTAATTTGCCGCTGCTTGTCTTCGCCAAATTGGCAGGGAAATCCCGAGATCAGATCAATCGCGATATCAAGGCTCGCCGCCTGCTGTCGCTGAGCCTTGGGAATCGCGGTCAGCGCATTCCCGAATGGCAGCTTGATCCACTGCGGCACAAGTTGGTACTTGCTGCACTGGCGCGGTTTCCGGATGTCGATGCGTGGAGGCTTTATCGGGCTGTCTGTGAGCCTCATGAGCGACTTAAGGATCCAAGAAGGGTTTCGAGTAAAGCGCCGATGACGCACAGATATCCAGCCTCGCTACGGTCATTTAGCTCGCCTCGTGTCTCAACTAGAGAGTGTAAGCGTTCTCTTTCTAAGCCTATCGCCTTGAGTTCCTCCAGAAGGGCCTCATGAGCGATCTCTATCGCCCTAAGCTTGACTTCGAGAGCATCTCGATCAGCTCGTAGCGTCAGGTAGGTATCAATACTTATTTTTGACTCATCAGGCGTCTTCCTTCCAAATAGAAATGTGGGGAATTGGTCTGGATAATGGTGAATCATCCAATATTTGAGATCTGTATGCCTGACAGTTACGAGTCTGTAGTCGACGGGGCTACCTGGCCGAGTCGTCACACCGAAATAACCATAAGGGATCTCGTTGTTTCGTATGGCATCGAGAATTTTCCCCATGTTGATATGCAGACATGGCCATTGGGGAAATTGCTTCGACAGCAAGCCTGGACAATCCCAGGCGCTGTCTAGAATTCGAGCCTCGTGATCCATTAGCCCACACCAGCGTATGGCAGCATCAATCGGCCGGTAAAACGATTTTTCCCATGGATTGAAACTGTGAGCTGTGTACATGCTAGCGGCCTCATCCGGGGTGCAACCGCTAGGTACCTTTTTAGACGCCTGTACTGGCCTTTGCTTCCTTGCGGTGCCTGTCTCCTGGTTCAGATCGATCCCTTGATAACCTCCGTCCTGATGTTGGTCTGGGCCGGGGAGATCTAACGAAGAGCTTTTAGCTATTATTAACTTCTATTTGTTGGATAGCTCTATGATCCAGAACCGTCGTGTTATTTTCACATGTGGAAGAAAGTGGCTGAGAAGCCTAATTACGTGGCTCCTATGTAACGTTCTCACATTCTGAATGCGTCCAGACGAGTCTTTTGGATCATTAGTTGATGGTGAATGAGTGTTGCGCAACCTGGCTTCATGGTGGTTGTGGCTTCGCGCGGAGATAATAGCTGGGCGGGATTACTCTTAAAAGTTCGTAGGGCAGAATGCTGCTATGCACGAAAAAGATAAATTGCCAATGTATGAGCCGTAGATCCTCGTAGCAATAATACGAACTACGTGTTGCGCAGACCTACGTGTAGACATGTGGTGCGCCCCCTAACCTACTATCGCTTTAAGCCACCGTTTGCCCAGGCGCTGACGAATACGTTCGTTGTCCCTGCACGCAAGTGGAGAGTGGCAGGCACCTGCCATCTCCACCTCTACCGTTGGGCCTGAGAAGCAGACTCCCCGAGGCCTCTATGCGCTGTCCGGTAATCCAGCCGTTACCTTCCCAGGTCTTTCGACCTATGATGAAACCGTCTTCGCCCACGCTGGCGGCAATTCGCTCGTAATGGTTGCTAATCGTTCGCTCACTGTCTCCGTTGGGGAGAAATGTCCATCGGAAAGACACGAGGCGCCCATCCACGGAGCTGATCATGTGGCCTATGATTCGAGGGGGCTTAAACTATAAACACCATCAAGTGAATAAGCGGCCGATAGCCATCCTATTATTTTTTGCGCAAAACATACACTCGCCACATGGCGTAGAACGGTATGAAGTCCAGGGATTTCTGAACACGGAAGCCGGCCTGTTCAAACTCTGACTCGACAGTATTAGCCGGTAATACGAACCGATTTTGGTAGCCGTCCTGTTCTCCTTTGTTGCGACGACGCACTTCGGTACGCTTGCGTTTCCACGCTTTGAAGTTGCCGTCCACCCATAGTGAGATAATTACGCTGTCGCGGGTAACGCGCTGAAACTCACGGAGTATTGCTAGTCTGTGCTCGGGGGCGCCGATGTGGTGCATCAAGCGCATGCAGAATATGTTGTCAACCGCGTTGTCCGGTAAATCGATAGCAAAGGCAGAGGTCTGCAACGGGCGAACCCGTTTCACCACCTCCGCCGGTTGGGCGATGGTTGCGACCTTCAACATCGACTCAGAATTGTCTGCGCCGATGATCACGCGACCAGGCTTTTGCGCCAGTAACGGCCAGAAACGCCCGGCCCCACACGGCAAGTCCAGCACCAAGCCAGGCTCGCCAGCGGCGACCAACGCACTACGCGCCAATTGCTCGTCGCGTTTGTGGGATAAACGGCGGGCCAGATTGTCCTGATGCTTGAGTAAATAACTCTGCGCGTGCTTATCGTCGTACTTTTCGGAAAATTCAAGCTTGATCGGATCGGGCATCAATGGGGCTCCATTTGTTGCAGCGAATAATTCCAGAGGGTATGAACTGTAATCCTCGTTCTGACCTGGTGCGGTCATGGCTGTGGCCGGGGGCTGCGTGACTATGGGAGCTTTCAGGTCATTCAAAAAATCTTATGGCTTCTATCAGAATGGGCGTGGAGCCTATTGACGATGAGGCAGGGGGCTGCGTAACCGTGGCGTGATTTTACGGCAGGGGTGACGAAGAGCTAGCTGCGTGATCGCATATAACCATGAGCTGTATTGATGGCTGGGCGTCAATAACATCATCGCGTTGCCGGTGAGATTGGTAGGTCTCATTCATGGCTTCAATCGCTGCGATGTACTTCAGTTTTAACGTCAGCGGATACCTGCTTGCTGAGAATCAATTTTGGCGATGTCAGCTTTTAAAGAATGGCGGCTTTTGACGTCGACAGACGGAGTAAGCAAAGAGATCTGACGGATAGCGGTTTGGCAGTTGGGGGCCGGTACACTGCTTTTAACCTTCGGGTTTTTCCCGCACGGAACAGTCCTGGCCTTGGTCCTGACCGACCGAATGCCTTACGTTCCCCCACTTAATCAACTTGAGCATTACACGACGCTACGACGTGGCGTGACCAGAGAGCACATGCTCACTGGGCTCTTTGAGAAAATCTTAAGCGCCAAAGGACTTTTGCCAAGTCCTAGAGCGGTCAATGGCGAGATTATCTATGTATTCATTTGTCTGACTTCGCTTTAAAACTCTGGCTCGCGACACCGTCCGCAGGACGACGTTGATTCGCGCAGGGCAGCAACCCGCGGTGCTCCCAGAGCTTCAATATGGCGTCCATGCAGGCGCTACTTGCTCGCGCCAGCTGGCTCGGATCTTCAGCTTCCAATAATTCGCACATTAACCTGCGAATGTAACTGGCCAGCCACATGGCGAGAGGGTCATCCCGGCACTTCGATAGTTTGGTCGATAATTCCCGGCCTAGTTTCAAGCATTGAATTTCATTCTCCAACAGCATGGCAGTATCACTCCTTCCGGACCGAGGCTGTGTAGCGGCCTGGGACTGTCATTTCTTTCGGGATACGTTCAGCGTCCGATGGCGTCCAAAAACTGATACCAACCGGCGACCATTCGAACCACGGGTACTCGCAGCGAATAAAAAGGTATACGGCGTACTTTGTCCGCCCACATCAACCCCAATTCTGGCTTCCGCCCAACGATGACATCTGCGACATGCTTACCGATGTATGAGGACATGGCCACTCCCGTGCCGTTGTAACCCATGGCATAGACCACGCGGTCATCAATCCGTCCGACGTGCGGCACACTGTCAATTGTGAGCGCCACCAGCCCCGACCAACGATGGGTGATGGTCGCGCGGGCGAGTAGGGGAAACTGCTTGACCATCGCTTCGTGCAAGGCATTGAAAGCCGCCTCGGAGTCATCCGTGCCGAACGCACCGCGACCGCCGTACAACAGACGGTCCTCGACCATCCGAAACCAGCGCATCATCCGCCGCGTTTCGGTGTAGCTGCGGCCGTGGCGCAACAACTCCAGCTGCGGGCCGGTGAGAGGCTCGGTGGCCAGCATCGCCGAACGAAAAGGCACAACCGATTTGCGCACAGGCGCAGTAGCTGGCGTTAGGCTCGAGTAACCGTTAGTAGCCAACACGACTTGCTTGGCACGGACAGTGCCAGTAGGTGTCTCCACCCTGACGCCCGTCCCCATCCGCCGAATGCCCATGACGGGCGCGCCCTCATGAATACTGACTCCCGCCGCGCTCACACCGTCGGCCAACCCCCGGACGAAGTTCAATGGGTGTAACAAGCCTCCACCTCTGTCGAGGACGCCGCCGACAAAATCGCCAGAGCCGGTTTCCTCCTGCATCTGACCGGCGCAGAGCACTTCGAAGGAGCTATCCCCCAAATACTCATGCAACCACTGCGCCTCCCGCACACAGTAGTCCAGCGTGGCCTCGTTGTGCGCACAATGCAGGCTGCCGCTGCGCCGATATTGCGCCGCTTCCAGCGAATAAACCGCCACCAGCTCCTCAAGGTGTTCCACCGACTCAAGGGATAGACGACGCATAGTCTGAGCCATCTCCAGTCCGTATCGCGCCGCCACCTTGCTCAGCGAGATACGATACTTGGCCGACACCACGCCACCATTTCGACCGCTCGCCCCCCAGCCGATGCGACTGGCTTCCAGCACCACTGTTGCCAGCCCTTTTTTCGCCAAATAATGCGCCGTGGACAACCCGGTATAGCCTCCCCCCACCACGACCACGTCATAGCTTCGATCACCTTCCAGCGCTGGAAATGACGGAGCGTCAACGGCCGTGGATTGCCACAGTGAAGCAATATCGGCTGCAAAAGGACTGACGGCCATGGTTCGCTTCCTCAGGAATATTTCACGGCTGGGTTGCTCAACTCGGCTTCCACTGCGTCAGCCAGCTCTTTCATTGAGTGGAAGTGGAAGTCGGGTTGAGTGACCTTTTCAGGCACGGGCGTGGCGCCATAGCCCGGGATGTCGTGACGACGTTCGATCCAGCAAGTGGTATAGCCCGCCTCGTGCGCCACACCGATGTCGTGATACTGGCTCTGAGCGACATGCAAAATGTCACATTTCTGGAAACCTGAAGCTGACTGACGTCCTTGGTTGTAAGCGAAATACAGTGGGTCGGGCTTATGTACGCCGGTTTCTTCGCTGGTGAGCGAGTCATGGAACGGATAGCCCAAGGTGAATTGGTAAGCGGAGAAGGAAGTGCGATCGACGTTGGTCATGGCGACTAGACGGAAATGCTTGCGCAGGCGAGCCAGGGCATCCACGGAATCGGCAAAGGCTGGCCAGGAGACCACTGAAGCCTGAAAGCGATCGCCGGCGGCCTTATCGCTGATCAGTCCCAATTCGGCTGCGAACTTTTGATAAATATCGCTCATGGTGTACATGAATCGATTGGGAGCACGCATGTCGCCGCGGTACACGTCATCTGCGGTTTTGTAAGCGTCGAAAATGGCGTCGTCAGAAACGTTATAGGTTTCAGGTCCGCCGATACTGCGTACGGCCGCCAAGATGCCGGCTTCGAAATTGATCAGGGTGCCTACTACGTCAAAGGTCAGGACTTTGAAATCAGTCAGTTTCATTGCGGTTCTCCAGGGTGTTTTATTAGTTAAATGGCAATTCAGCAAATGACGGGCACACATCTGCGCACAGGCGGGTTGCCGCATGTGGTGGATCAGGTTCAGGTAGTGGGATAAAACGCAGCGTTTGAAACTGGACGCAAATGTCAGGTCACTGGAACATGGCAGCGAAGCGTGCGCGGTTCTTCAAGTAGTAAGCGTTCACTACTTCATCGACCGAACTATCCTTGGCTTGCATCTGCATGGTTTCCAGATCGTTCAAAGGCAACGTGTAATGCTCGAGGAAGGTGGCGATCTTCGGCTCGTCCGCCTTGAAGCCCAGGCGGGAAACCACATGGATATGCTCAGTGCCGCCGAAGATGTTCTTCGAGTCGACGAGATAGCGCAATTTCCATTTAGCAAACATCCAGTGCGGGTTCCAGGCGTTGATGATCGACCATTTGTCACGGGACTGATCCCGCGCTAATTCCGAGAGCATGCCTGCTTCGGAGGAAGCAACCAGCTTGTAGTCTTTGAGGCCATATTCGGCGATGGCTTTTTCGGACAGTTTGTATTGCCCATTTCCCGCTCCTGCCGACAGGATTCGATTGCCGAATTTCGCCGCAATGCCCGGCTTGTTCAGGTCTTCAATACGGGACACCTCACTGGCCGGAATGCTGTCTGGAATCGCCCAGCCAATCTTGCCGTCGTACACGGTCCCCAAGTCTTCAACTTGAGAGCTGTACTTGTCCCAGAAGGTTTTGTGCGCCCCTGGCAGCCAGACCATTGGAATGAAGTCGACGCTCTTGTTGGCTAATGCCTGGAATTGGATGCCCAGGTCGGCCATGACGAGTTTGACCGGATGGCCAGTCACGTCTTCGATCGCCTTGGCGGCCAGTTTTGCAGTGATTTCTGCATCTGCCCAGTTGATCCAGCCGATACGGATCGGTGCCTGCTCGGCGGAGACCGGCAGTACCTGCAAAAGGGAAAGCGCCAAGCCTCCCATCAGAACCTTGAATGTGTGCACCAAGCGCATTTGCGTCTCTCCTGAAATTACGATAAAGCTTAGGTAATGGAATAGAGGCAGATCAATACTGGTTATCGCAGACATGGACGGTCGTATACGCCGGCCTGGTTGCCATATGGCCATGATTCTGCGGGCAGAACAAACAACTAATTCACGACCTTTGGATAACTTTTTGTAATGGAAAAGCTTCGGCGGCGCCTTCCTCCTCTCAACGGTCTTGTGGTGTTCGAAGCCGCCGCGCGGCTGCTGAGTTTTACTGCGGCGGCCCATGAAATATGTATTACTCAGGCGGCCGTCAGCCGGCAAATTCGGCTCGTAGAAGAGTTTCTCGGTCACGAGCTATTCGTGCGTGAACACCGTCGGGTCAGCCTTACCCCTTCTGGGAGGCGTCTGTATGCAGCGGTGGATCAAGGAATGGAGCGCATTGCCCAGGCAGCCAGTGATATCCGCAGCGGCACGCAGGAGGCATTGACGATCACGGCCACCATTGGCTTATCGACCTATTGGCTGATGCCCCACTTGGAGGCTTTTCAGGCCGAGCACCCTGAGGTGGCGATCCGGTTGCTGGCGCTGGACCGGGAGGTGGATTTACGCGAGGAACAAATTGACGTGGCCTTCACCTGCGGCGATGAGGGACAGTCGCAGCATATTCGCATGACCCGCCTATTCGATGAAAATATGGTGCCGCTGTGTAGCCCTGGCTACCTCGCTGGGCGCCAGATCAAAAACTTGCAGCAACTGGTGGGGGAGCGTTTGTTGCACTTGGACCACGAACACTGGCGCGGCTTCAACTGGCCAGTGGTGGACTGGTCCACCTGGCTCAACCAGATGGGCTATGAAGGCCCGTTGCCGCCCTCGCGCATGGCCTACAATAACTACGCGCAGCAGATTCAGGCGACCCTGGATGGACGCGGCATAGGGCTGGCATGCATCGGTATGCTCAAGACGTATCTGAACAGTGGTCAATTGGTGCAGCCGCTGGCATTGGAACACAGAACCGCGCGTGGTTATTACATGGCGGTTAATCAAGCCAGCACTAACGAGGCGGCTTTGCAGGTATTTCTGGAGTGGTGGGAGCGCTCAGTGGTGATCTGAACAAGCATTGGGCGAAACAGGTGGCCGCTTTGACAAGATGGCGGTACCCCAATGCGAACTTTAGCGCTGATGTTGCATGCGGTTTGGCAGTAAATCCTCCACCTCTTCACGACCAGGTGTGTAAGCCCCCTGCATGTGAGCAAGACACCAACGCACAAGCCGCAAAGAACTCCAATCCTGCACGTGGCGCTTGGGACCGCCTACGGCCGTGGGTTTCGGTGAATAGATCGGCAACCACAGTCCAGCCTCATCCGATAGTTCATTGTCACGGTCAAACCTGCGGAGGTGGCTCTTCAAGGCTATCGACGACAGCTTCCGCTCGTTCAACACATCAAGCTTGCTTCTATTCCAGATGCGGATGACCTGATTGTTTAGACCTATAAGTTAATAGCCGATGGTCAAGCATCTGATCAAATTCGCCCGCGTCCTGTATTCCGGCAAACACAGTATCCAGCTTCCAATTTTGACGATATTCCTCGCCTGTTGGAAAGCTAATTCGAGCGTACCGGATCACCGAAAAATAACGTTCATGGCCCGCGGTACGATCATCCAGAGCAACAAAAGTACAACCGATGGCGACACCAGAAACCATCCTGGATTGATCAAACGGCGTGCGCGTGATGGCGCCGAAGCCGCAAACTGGGCTCGAATAATGGACGTGTTCATGATTATTTACCTGTGCGGCTGTGACCGCCGGCACTAAGCCGGCGGAGGTAAGGGGCTATTTTTTTTTGAGATAGCCTCCACGCTTCATCTCGCGCTCGGTTGTGGACTGGGTAGAAGCCAGCGCTTGCTCAACCGACATTTGTCCTGTCAATGCTGCGGAGAAAAGCTTGCCTATCGATGTATCGATCGACTGAAACTCGGGGGGCACCACGTATTGAATGCCCAGGTACGGAACAGGTTTGGCGGAAGACTGCGACGGGTCGGCGTGCTTCATCATTTGCAATGTCATTTGGGCAAACGGTGCGGCCTTGAGGTAAGCGTCACTGTAGGTCGAGATGCGTGTACCGGGTGGCACGTTCGTGATGCCATCCTTATCGGTCACTAGCTGGATGTACTCCTTGGAGGTGGTCCAGGTGACGAACGATTTGGCGGCCTCTTTGTGCTTGGAGCTGGCAGGAGTTACCAATGACCAGGCGTACAACCACGAGACTGCCATTTCTCATCGAACCAGCGCGCGCGAAAGGCGGTGGCCATCGTGGTGATCAAGGCCGTGTTTTCGCCCCTGCCGGCTTTGCCACGCAAGCACATGCCATATGGCTCCTTGGAAGGATTATTGAACTTCGCAGAGAACTCAATATTACCGCTTGAAATTAGAAATAGTATTTCATAATCAGGCTTGTTACGCTTTCATCGGTATTGTATTCCGAGGTGCTTTCGATAGCGTATTTGTTTGACCAGTAGTCGTATTCGACCCCAGCATAGAAGTGCTTCTCTCCATAGCCGAGGTGTTTTCCTATGTCATACTTTACTTGCGGATTGAACAATAAATTACGATGAGAGTCTCCTTTGTTGTTGACCACCCAGTCCATATAGCCATCGATTACCAAATCGGAACGTCCTACTGGGATGGTATATGACCAGCTTGGTGTAATCTGCCATTGGCCAGCAGGCGCAATGCCTCCGTCAGGTTTACGATAGTAAAAATTTATCTGGAAATAATCAAAACCTGGAAGCGCAAGGTCGAATCCAGGACCTAACAGATAATTGACCTGGTCGTGTTCACCATTTCGATCGTTCTTATCCCATTCAATGGTCGTCGCAATCAAGATATCCTTGACAGGGCCGTAGGAAAGAGTGCGATTAAACATCTTTCCAAGTGATAACCGCGGCGCCGCCTCAGTGTAGATAGAGTGATGACCGTCATTGTATGTTACTCCTCCTGGATACCAGTTGTTATCCATGAAAAAATAGATATCGCCCCACGTCCAATCACTAACGTGCTCATAGGTTATAGTCTGGACGATCTGAGCGTCCACTTTGAATTCTTTGCCATATTGATAAGTAAGGCTTTCACTATGCCAATTCATGTCTGCAAATGCTGGCGTAGGGATACAGGCCATACTTAGGAGGCCGGCGCCCCCTGTCGCAGTTACTAATTTTTGAAGTTTCATTATATTCCTCACCCCAACGTACTAAAGCTGATCGGTCGACGAGATTTTCATTTTTCAACGTGTCGAGCCAGACAAACACCTTATTGTGCGAAACCTATTAGCAGTATCCCCTTCAAAAGTGATTTTCTCCGCTCGGAAACATAAAGCTAAATTAGGGGTGGATCGGTATCACTCGCCCATGGCTGGGTTTTCGTGCAGTGGTCATCGGCCGCCAAAGTGCAGCCCTTGCATCGGAGATATCAGGTGTGATCCAACCCTGGCTGAGCCGGGTGCCATGGCGCGGGTACAGATCCCTGGCCACGGATACACCTTCATCCGTCCGGAGCACGACCAAATCGACATCGAGCAGGTGCGCCCGGATAGGCTTGTCCAGAGCTTCGTTGGAATAGACGATCGAGTTCCAAAATCCGGCTAGTATGTACCAGTCATTTTTGTTGAAAGTGCAGCCGCTCGGAATCTCGGATGCGTGTTTCTGGCTGTTTTGTGGCGAAAACATCGCGGGTTCCCTCGATATGATGGAGTTCACATGTGGATAATGTCCTGCATCTGACGATGATCAGAAATGCCCCAATTGACGTATAAGTTGACTGAAATTACGATTTTTAACCGAGGGTCGCCCCTTGAGCATTTAATCCTTTAGCGTTTTCGTCGATGTCCGTGGTAGCCGC
This sequence comes from Pseudomonas sp. St290, assembly GCF_018325805.1. NCBI lineage: Bacteria > Pseudomonadati > Pseudomonadota > Gammaproteobacteria > Pseudomonadales > Pseudomonadaceae > Pseudomonas > Pseudomonas sp. St290. The sequence goes on from NZ_AP014703.1 coordinate 2,480,378, forward strand.
ATGGTCCGGCGGAGGCGATGGTAATCTGGGTTTTGGCCGACCTCCTTACATAGGATTTGTTCTGCGGTGTCGATCTGTCTTTTGCTAAGGATGCTCCGATCAACTTGCCGCGCGGTGGCGGCGAGCCGGGAATTCCCTGACGTGAAACGCTACATACGGAAAAGCGCCCTGTACTCAGCTGATTGGCGGGCTTTGCGCCCAGTTCTCCGGATCAGGCGCGCAACTCGTCCATACCATCAGCTGTTTTGGAGCCATCCGCAGGTTTGATAGGGCGAACAGCGTGGTCAGTTGACCGGAGTATCCTTAAACGCTTGAAGGAAACGCCCTCCGCCAATGTTGATCTTGTATCGAGCCTATCCAAGGAAAAGGGCCGGAGCGCATATCTGGTGTTACGATTTACATATCGGTATTCAATCAATTTAAGCATTCAATTAGAAAGCGCGTTTCGCCAGGCAGGCTGTTGTTGATTAGTGTCTGATCTTGTGTTTTTAATGTTTCCAACAGAGTTAGATTTCTGGAGAAGGGTTATCCAAAGAAGTAGGTCCGTCCTTTGTGGCGATTGAGTTATTTTGAATGACTTGCATTGTCGATTGAGTGCGCGAGTTCGTGCACGCCTGCATTTTACGCTCTACAAAAGGAATCTGGTGGTGAAGGAAAGAGTCGACGTGATCACGCTCCTCGCCCAATCGGTCGATGAGGAACATTACATCGCGCGTTCTTTCCTCTGTTATTGAAGGAAGGCATCCACGAAGCGTCGATCCGCAGTTCCAGGCAATTGATGTTCGCTTACAACAGCTGATCCTCTTGGAAAGCGTCTGCCGCTCGACCCACACGCCGACTCCCGATACACGGCGATGCCGTGTCCATCCACTATCGGCGCTGGCTGCAGGATCCCGATTTGAAATACGGCGTAATCCGGCACAGACCTAACTAATCAAAACACTCGTCCATTCACGGAAGCAAAGAAATGAAACCGACCAAATGCAAGGATCAGGTGATCCTCGACCTTTGGCATCCGCTTGCAGCGCTCGCAGAGATACCGGCGGGAGTGGTGCAGAAGACGGTGCTGCTCGAAGAAAATCTCAGCTATGCCTTTGACGGCAAGGGCATAGCTGCAGCCTGGCTTACGCGGCCGGAATTGTCCGCGGGAAGCTCTGTCGAACCCGGCGGGCTGGTGGGAACGCTGCCGGTCAAGATCGCCTATGGCTATGTCTGGACCTCGCTCGGCTCAGCGGCCGAACTGTTCCCGATCCCGGAGTTTGGCGAAGCAGACCGCCGCAACCTCAATGCCGCCACTGTCGGCGTTAACGTTTCGGCGCCGCGCGCCATTGAGAACTTCCTAGACATGGGTCATTTCCCTTACGTCCATACGGATATTCTTGGCGCCGAGCCGCATACGGAGGTGCAAGAGTACGACGTCGAGATATCGACCGACCGCGACGAGATCGTCGCCACCTGCTGTCGCTTCTTTCAGCCGATGGCCTCTGTCGCGTCGACCGGCGGCGCTGACGTCGACTACGTCTATCGGGTGCCGCATCCTTATTGTTCGGTTCTCTACAAGTCGAGCCCCGTCGACCCGAGCCGCCTCGACGTAATTGCCGTTTTCCTACAACCGATCGACCAAGAGCATATCCGCGCGCACATGATGGTGTGTGTCCTCGACGAGGAGAACGAAGACAAGGTGATCAAGCGATTCCAGCAGACGATCTTCGGACAGGATAAGCCGATTCTGGAGAACCAGTTTCCGAAGCGCCTGCCGCTCGATCCGCGCGCCGAAACCCCGATCCGCGCTGACAAGTCGGCGATCGCCTACCGTCGTTGGCTCAGTCAGAAGGGCGTGACTTACGGGGTCATCCCGGCCGCTACCTGACCTGACAAACTTTGGAGAGAACCATGCTCGATACCACTAAGACTAGATGGCATCCCATTGCCGCGACTTGCGACTTGCCGTTTCGCCACGTCTTTCACGCCCAATTACTTGGCCGAGAGTTCGCCGTCTGGCGCGCGGATGATGGCTACGTCAACATTTGGGAAAATCGCTGTCTGCACCGCGGCGTCCGTCTATCGATTGGCATCAATGATGGTCGCGAGTTGAAATGCCAGTACCACGGCTGGCGCTATTCGAACCGTACCGCCGGGTGCACCTATATACCGGCGCACCCGGCGGACGCGCCTGCTCGCACCATCACCAACCGCACCTTTTCAAGTGTTGAACGCTATGGACTGGTATGGTCGGCGGAGGAGCCGCAGGAAGACATGCCGGACCTTGCCTGCCTTACCGAAGGCGAACTACTCACCCTTCGCGGCATTCCGCTTAACGCTCCGGCGGACATTGTTGTTTCGGCGCTGAAAGCCTATCGCTTCCAGCCGAACGGACGGCTACAAGGAACTGCGGCGGCGGTGTCGATCGAGGCGAACGATGCTTTTTCAGTGGTGCTCAAGGCCCGCGAAGAGGACGCCGAGACGCTCGCGGTTTTCTTCGTCCAACCGGTCGATTCCCACCGTTCGGTCATCCGCGGCCTACTTGATGGCTCGCCGCTCGGCGTTGAACGACTCGCCGTCCTTCGTCATCACAACGAACAACTTTCGATGCTTCGCGACATCGTTGAGCGCGAGGCGACGGCCGCACCGCAGCCGGCGCCGCTCGAGCCGGTGATCGAGCGGGTTTCGCCGGAACTTGCGCAAATGCCGGAAATCGACGCCCACGGTCGTAAGGCGATGGTCCGTGTCACTGTTGCGCGAATTTGGATGACGGCCGATGGGGTAGCGGCTTTCGAGCTCCGCCCTATCAGGGGACTTTTGCCGACCTTTCAGCCCGGTGCCCATATCGACGTGCATATGCCGAACGGCCTAATCCGGCAATATTCGATTACCAATGGCCCCGGCGAAAGTGATAGCTACGTGATCGGCGTCAAGTTGAAGCATGATTCAAAGGGCGGATCGCTCTACATGCACAAGACTATCCGAGAGGGTGATGTTCTTGCGATCTCGGAGCCGCGCAATAACTTTCCGCTTCGCCGTGATGCGGTTCGCACCATTTTTATCGCGGGCGGCATCGGCCTCACACCGCTCATCTCCATGGCGCAGGTGCTCAAGAATCAGAGCCTGGACTTCGCGTTCCACTATTTTGCCCAGAACCAGGAGCAACTCGCCTTCCCGGAAAAGACCGGGCTTCTAGGAGAGGCCTTGCAGGCGCACCTTGGACTCGATCCGGCAGGAACGACTGCGAAGCTGAGAGATATCCTTTCCGGATATCGGAGAAAAATGCAGGTCTATCTTTGCGGTCCGGGCCCAATGCTGGAGGCGGCGCGGCGGATCGCCGCCGAACTCGGCTGGCCGGAGGGCGCAGTGCATTTCGAATACTTCAAGAACGTTAATACGATTGAGGACAGTTCGAGCTTCGAGGTGGCCTTGGCGCGCTCCTGCTTGACACTTACCGTTCCGCCCGGGAGAACCCTTCTGGAAGTGATACGTGAAGCTGGAATCGATATGCCGTCGTCTTGCGAGCAGGGAGCCTGCGGCACCTGTCTTGCACCGGTGATCGAGGGTGAGCCCGATCACCAGGATGTCTACTTGAACGATGCCGAGCGTAAGTCCGGCAACAAGATCATAACGTGTGTGTCGCGTGCAAAGTCGACTCGCCTTGTCCTCGATCTCTAGGAGATGCTCGATGATCACTCTCTACGACTATGAACTCTCGGGTAATTGTTACAAACTTCGGCTTCTAATGAACATACTCGGGATCGAGTACAGAAAGGTTCCAGTCGATTTCTACCCCGGTCGCGAGCACAAGTCAGATTGGTTCCTGACGCTCAACCCGCTCGGACAACTGCCGGTGATCGACGATGACGGGCTGGTGCTGCGCGACGCACAAGCTATCCTCGTCTATCTGGCCTCCCGATACGATCCGTCCGAGACATGGAATCCGCGCGACAATCCAGTGCTACTCGGCGAGATCGCTCAATGGCTCGCCTTTGCCGACGGTATTACCCTCACGGCTTCGGCAGCGCGTCTCCACGACGCCTTGTTCTACGACCTCGACGTAGAGGCCGCCCGCGCCCGCGCCCACGGACTGTTCCGCATTCTCGATGAGCATCTCTGGTTCGTCGAAGAGGAAGGGCGCGACTGGATCTGCTCGGCGCCGCACCCCACGATCGCGGATATTGCCTGCTTTCCTTATATTATGTTGTCAGAGGAGGGGGGCATTTCCAGGCAGGATTACCCGGCAATCCGCCGCTGGTGCGATCGCGTGAAGCGTATCAAGGGGTTCACGGTCATGTCGGGGATCTTTGCCGCCGGCCCGACGCGTCCGGCCTGAAATTACTCGAAACGCGAGGCGCCTAAGCCTCGCCCATTATCTTGAGTGAGAAAATGAAAACGCGTGCCGCAGTGGCAATCGCTCCCGGAAATCGATGCAAATCATGACCGCGCGTTTGGATGGTCAGTATGTCGAAGTGCTTGCCGAGGGCAGGACCACCGGCATCTGCCACGCCGACGAGTTCACCCTCTCCGGTATACCGAAAATCACCTACGGGTAATGCCCTTTTATAGCCATCAATATTTCGTCCAGTGGTTGCTGCTTCCAGGCTAGGCCCGCAACTTCAGCGGGTATCACTCCCTTTTACGGAGTCACTGCCAGAGAGGTACGTGTCGTAGGCTATATTCCCGGCGTTTTCTGATATGTCGCTCGGAACGTGGTAGCCCTTTTTGACGCGAACCTCGCGCGGCGACATCCCGTACTTCTCGGAAATGTGCCGTGAGAAGTGGAACTGGTTTTTGTAACCGCATTGATTCGCAATGTCCGAGATCGCCAACCCAGTCTGCAGCAGCAGAAAGTACCCGCGAGTCGCGCGAACTTGCCATAGATAGCGCACCGGTGTGATGCCGATATGCTTGCGAAATGATGATACGAGATGCGCAGGCGTCACTCCCACCAAGACGGCAAGCCGTCCGACAGTAATTTCCTTCTCGTAGTTCTTGTCGATATAGAAACGAGCCCTCAGGACCGTGTGCGGTATTAACCGCTCCTGCTCAGAGATCTGTGCCTCATGGAAATAGGCGAGAAAGATCGACTCCCCCAGTGAATTGCGTAGCATGTTCAGGCAGGAACTGGAGTTGACGCCGAGTTCAATGCCCAGGCGTTGTATCGTTTTTATTCGTTGCGAAAGCGGTATGCGTGGCGGCAGCGATCTCAACCGCATTGCTACTGGTTCGGAAAGTTCGCCCGCGTGGCTTTCACACCAACTGACGCGGGTGGCCGCGTGGCTATCGCCATACTCGATGAGGAGACGGTGCTCGTTGCGGAAGAAACCGCAACTGCCCGGTCCTAGAACGGTCTCATCGTCATCGCAAGATACGAGAGCACTGCCCTCGTGAACAATGAGCAGAGTCACGTAGCTATCCTTTAGCGGACCATACACCCCGTCTGCAGGATATATCGCCTCGCCGAATGAGAAGCCGCGACTGCTGTCGATAAATACGTGCATAGCTTATTTACCGCTGGAATGCGCCAAGTACAGAGAGAAAGAACCTTGCCCTCGGTGCATTTAATCCCAGATATGGTAGGACTCCGGTCAGGGGCGTTTGAGGGGAATGCCGAGCTGCGCGGGCTGGCCGGAACGGACCCGGACGACGGCGAGCAGAGCGATGGAGGCGAGATAGGGCAGGGCGAGAAAGACCTGATAGGGCACCGGCAGTGCCAGGATCTGTGCGTGGCTGGCAATCGCGTCGAGGAAGGCGAATACGACGACGGCGAGAATTGTGCCCCAGACATTCCAGTTTCCGGCGACGAGTGCCACCACCACTAGCCATCCACGCCCGGCACTGATATCGGCGATGAAGCGGTCGGAGAGGCCAAGCACGAGGAAGGCTCCACCCAGGCCAGTCAGGGCACTGCCGGCAAGTGTTGCAAGATAAAGACGCGGGATGACCGGCAGCCCCTTTGTTTCGAGCGCCTTCGGATTTTCGCCTAGAGCGCGCAGTTCCAGCCCATATCGGGTCTTATAGAGAAACAGCCATACAAGCGGGGCGAGCAGAAAGGCGACGTAGGTCAGTCCGCGTTGGTTGAAGAAAACGGGGCCGAGATACGGAATATCGGAAAGAATGGGAAGCGCAATGCTCTCGAACCCCTTGAGGCCAGGCGCGACCGACGCGCCGGTGAAGCTGCGGAACAAAAACAGCGTCACGCCACTCGCTACCAGATTGATCGCCAGGCCGGTGACGAACTGATTGAGCCGCAGGGTCGCGGTCATGAAGGCGATAAGCAGGCCGACGATGGAGCCAGCGACAACTCCCGCCAGCGTCGCCAGCGTGAGCGATCTAGTGGTGATCATTACGACATAGGCGGCAAAGGCAGCCGTCAGCATTGTGCCATCGATACCAAGATTCCAGATGCCAGCGCGCTGGGTAATCAGCTCCCCCATGGCTGACAGGACGAGCGGCGTCGCGATCCGCAGACAGGCAGCGAATACGCTGATCAGCATACCGCTTTCAATTAGCTCCATTATGAACGCTCCCGCACGAGTTCGAATTGCGCCGCAATTCCGGCCATTAGGAAGAACAACAGGATCAGTCCCTGCAAGGCGGTAATGAGGGCCGCTGGAACGCCTGTCATGACATTCATGAACAGGGCGCCGCTGTGCAGTGCCCCGAAGAAGAGTGCGGAAAGGAGCGTACCGAGCGGCGAGAGGTTGCCGATCATGCCTATGATGATGCCGTCGAAGCCGATACCTGTCAGATTCGATGTGGTTAGCCTGTGCGAGACGCCGAAGATCTCGCCGACGCCGGCAAGCGCCGAAAGGCCACCGCTGATCAGCATCACGACGAGGGTCGTGCGGATGGTATCGGTACCGCGCTGGCGCAGTGCGACCGGATTTATGCCCATGGCACGCACTTCGTAGCCGAGCGCGGTCCGGTTCATGAGGATGTGCAGACAGATCGTGGCGATGATGGCGACAATTATGCCGGGGTGCAGTTTGCCAACAACGCCAAGTGCAGGAAGCCAGACACCTTCCGGCAGGATCGGTGTCTGCTGGTAACTAACGCCGCCACCGGAGCTCGACCAGATGGCTGTCAGCAGGTAGGAAAGCAGGTAGCCAGCTAGATAGTTGAGCATAACCGTCGAGACGATCTCGCTGATGGCGAAGCGGGATTTGAGAAAGCTTGCAAGCCCACCAAGGGCTGCGCCGCCCGCAACGCCCGCCAAGATGCAGCCGGGTATCGCCAGCACCGGAGGCACCCCCGAAAGCCACAGGCTGGCCTGGTAGGCCGTCATGCCGCCCGCCAGCACCTGTCCCTCCTGTCCCACTGTCCAAACCCCGGCCCGATAGGCAATGACGGTCGCGAGACCTGTTAACAGCAGCGGAGTGGCTGCAACGAGCGAGGAGACAAGCGCAGACCGGCTCCCGATGGCACCCATCGCCAGCGCGCTGAAGGATGAGCCAAGCGGAGCGCCGCTCACGAGGATGAGACCGGACGTGGCTGCCAATCCCGCCAGGATGGCGACGGCATAGACCATGATTGTCCAACCGGTTCGGGGAGATGTGCGACGGCGCAAACGCATCAATTTGCACCCCGCTGGCCGGCCATCAGCGCACCGACCTGTTCGATCGTCACCGTCAAAGGATCGACGATGTCGACGATTCGGCCGTCACACATGACCGCCAGCCTGTCGGATAGTGCAAAGAGATCGTCCAGGTCCTCCGATGCCAGCACGATGGCACAGCCCTCGTCACGCTTCTGCCTCAGTCTGTCATGCACGATGGACACGACGCCGATATCGAGTCCACGTGTTGGCTGATTGGCGAGAAGAAGCACGGTCGCTTGGGCGAGTTCGCGCGCCAGAATGACTTTCTGCGCATTGCCACCGGAGAGCGAAGCAACCGGTGTGTCGATATCGGGTGAAGCGATTGCATACTCCGCCCGTGCATGTTCGGCGCGTGTGCGCACCTTTTGCAGGTCGATGAACAATCCCGATCGCACCGACGGACTGCGCTGGCTTCCCAGGATGATGTTTTCGGCAATGCTGAAGGTGCCGACCAGCCCCTCGACAAACCGGTCCTCCGGAATGATCCCGACCCCTGCCGCCATGTAGGCCTCCGGACCCTCTCCTTCGAGCTGGCGGTCGCCCACAAGTATGCTGCCTGCCTCGGGCAGGCGGATCCCGGACAGCAACTCAAGCAACGCCTTCTGGCCATTGCCGGCAACACCAGCAATACCCAAGATCTCGCTCGACCGCACGGTGAAAGAGACATTGTCGAGGACTGTTTCTCCCCGCGCGCCTCTTGCCCGGAGGCCGGCGGTTTGAACCACGACGCGCCCCGGCCTGCTCGCGCGTTTTGCGGCTGGCGATGGCGTTGCCGACCCAATCATGAGTTCCGTCAGCTTTTGTGCCGTAACATTTGCTGTTTCGACGGTGGTGATCTTCCGACCACGGCGAAGCACAGTGACGCGATCGGTCTGCATTACCTCTGCCATCTTGTGAGTGATGATGATGATTGACATGCCACGGGCCTGCATCTGCCGGATGACCGAAAAAAGTCTTTTCGATTCCTGTGGTGTCAACACCGCGGTCGGCTCGTCCAGAATGAGGATCCGGGCGTCGAGATAGAGAGCCTTGAGGATTTCAACCCATTGCTGCTCGCCAACCGATAGTTCGCGCACGAAAGCGTCCGGATTGATCGAGAGGCCGAATGCGACCGACAATTCTGCAAGCTTGTCACGCGCCGTCTGCAAGTCGAGCCTCCAGCCGGACTTGTGTGTGCCGAGGACGATGTTCTCCAGTACCGTCATCGCCTCCACGAGCACGAAATGCTGATGTACCATTCCGATGCCGCACGCGATCGCTTCTGCCGGGGATCGAAACCGGACTTCCTTTGCGCCTACGAAGATGCGACCTGTATCCGGGGTCAGGCTGCCGTAGAGACAGGCTGAAAGAGTTGATTTTCCGGCGCCGTTTTCGCCGAACAGGCCATGAAGCTCGCCTTTGCGGATATCGAGATCGACGCCGTCATTGGCAAGCACTTTGCCGAAATGTTTGCTGAGTTGTTCGACTCGGAGCGCCTCGACCATTTCCACTCTCTCTTTTTTGGCGGGTTGCATGCAGGATTAGTTCGAAGAAGGAAGCGAGGTGTCGAGCGGCACTGTCAGCGTGCCGGCATCGAGTTTCGCCTTAGCTTCATTGAATGCTGCGATCGCAGCGGCAGGTACAAGTGCTTCGCGCCCGTTGAAAGCGGCAACAGACGATCCGCCTTCCTTCATCGTAAGCCACTTGATCTGCTTGTTGCCGTCAAAGACTGTGCCGTCCTTTTTGTGGCTGAACCAAGTATCGACGATGCTCGAGATATCGGCCTCCCATAGCGCTAGGGGGGCGGATATCATGCGCGGCGAGCGGGCGCTGTCGTCGCGGAGATTACCGATGCATACGATCTTTTTTTCATCGCATGGCGCAAAGTTGTCGGCCAGCGTGAAGATGATGTCCGCCTTGGCAGCGATCTGCGCATTCATGTATTCGGCAGCCTTGGCGGGGTCGTACCAAGACTCAATGTAGGCGACTTTGGAGACGATGGCAGGGTTGACCGACTTCGCACCGGCAAAAAAGGCGTTAATCTCGTCATTTACGTCATCTGCGGGAAACGTACCGACGACCCCGAGAACGTTGCTCGCAGTCGCCTTGCCAGCCAGCACTCCGAGCAGATAGGCGGGTTCATGAACCCTTTTGTAGATCCAGTAAAGGTTCTCACCCAGGCCTTCGTTGCCAGATCCGGATGTGACGAACATCACATCTGGAAACTCCTTCATGATTGCCTTGACCTGATCGCTGTAGCTGGAATGGGCCCAGATGATATCGAACTGGCCGGATTGCGCATAAAGCCGCATCGCGTTTTCTGCGTCGTTTCCCCAGAGTGGATCGGACACCTTGGTGGTGATCGCTAGGCCATGCGGCATCTGGGTCTTGACCCTTTCGAATGCCTTTAGGAAGGTTCCATCCCAGGCTGAATCCGGCCCGGCGGCGACAACGACCGCAATACGCAACTCCGTCGGTGGCACGGCCATCACGGGCGAAGCGAAAAGGGCAAGAAGTGGGGTCATGAGAAGCGCCCTGATGAATTTCGGTATCGGGTATTCGAACATGGGTGTTTCCTTGAGCTGCTACAGGTCGAGAACCAACCGTTCCGTTATCGAACGGGAACAGCAGGGGGTGATGAAGGCGTTTGATTGCTGGTCGGCAACCGAAAGGCAGAGATCGCGATGATCCGGGAGGCCGTCGAGCACCTTCGTCCGGCAAGTTCCGCAGATTCCTTGTTCGCAAGAAGTCGGGATGGCGTAGCCGGCATTGGTAAGCACTTGCGCGATGGTCTTGCCGGCCGGAACTAGATGCCAGGCGCCGTCGCTCGCGGTCTGGACGCTGAAGGCCAAATCTCCCTCGACAGGTGCAGTTGGGGTAAAGGATTCGCTGTGCACCGTTTCAATGGGCCAATCTTTTGCCGCTTGCCGCGCAGCGTCGACGAATCCCTGCGGGCCGCAAATATAGAGATGGACTCCAGGCTCATGAACTCCAATCCTTGAGGCAAAGTCGAAATCGGATCGACCCTCGCCTGCGTGCAGGCAGACACGCTCGGGGGCAATCCCATCCGCGAGAGCCTCTATGATCGCCACCCGCGCGCGATTGACGCGGAAATGTAGGTCGAAATGTGCGTTGAGCGTACGCAGACGGTGCGCCATCGCCATCAGCGGCGTGATCCCGATCCCGGCAGCCATCAGCACGCTGCGGCGGGCATTCTCGATTAGCGGAAATGCGTTTTGCGGCGTGCTGATTGTCAGCCTGCTTCCGACGGCAAGGGTGTGTGCCGAAATCGATCCGCCGCGTCCGTTCTCCATACGTCGGATTGCGAGGCGGTACCGGTGGCGCTCGGCCGGGTCGTTGCAAAGACTGTACGGACGGACAAGGCTTCCCGGCAGATGAAGGTTTATATGCGCACCGGCAGTAAATGCCGGCAACATCTCGCCTGCTGCGTTTTCAAGCTCGAGCACGAGAATATTCTCGCAGACGAGCTGCCGACGCGTGACGGTCACGATTAGTGTCTGGGTGCAGGTCATGGATCAGCTCACGATCGGGGCGCCGAGCCCGAAATGCTTGACCAGTCCACGGCGATATTCAAGCGACATGCGGTCGGCGGGAATGTGCATCTCCGCCGTTAGGTCCAGCGGCAGGTCTTCCGGGCGTTGCTCCTCGACCATCGGCCTGTCCTCGGCATTGATGATCTCGGAATCCTTTAGCCAATAGTCGCGATCCGGGTTTCCGCTGGTATCGGTCAGCACTTGGAAGATTTTGGAGACATGGGCCGACACTGGGCAGACTGTATCGGCGAAGTAGAAGCGTAAGGCAGAGTCGATCGGCGCGATGATGATCAGTGTCGAGAACGGATAGGTCAGTTCATAAGTGTAGACCACATCCCGGCTGTCACCGCCGATACCGTCGTTGAATCGGTTGAAGCCTTCGCGGTAGGGAAACGCAAAGGTGAGCCCGAAGGGTGTTGTCGTCACGTCGTAGTTTGGAATCTGCGCATTGCGATCGCCGCCGAAACTCTTCGTGTGGACCCAGGGGAAATGGGCGACGTCGTTGAAGTTCTCGACATGGCGGCTTGCACTGGCGCTCCATATGTCGTTCGGCACCCAGACTTTCGTTAGCGTGCCGTCGGCTATGCCTGCCCATTCCGGCAGCGGCCAGATAGCCTCGGGCTTCAGACATGCCCATACGATGCCGTATTTCTCTGTGACGTGGCAGGACTGAAGGCGCAGTTTGGATGGGATGCGCTGCGCCTCGCCCATGGCTGGAATTTTCGTGCAGTGGCCATCGGCGGCAAAGTGCAGCCCGTGCATCGGACAGATCAGCTGATTGTCGCTGATCCAACCCTGGCTGAGCCGCGTGCCACGATGCGGGCACAGATCCCTGGCCACGGAGACACCTTCATCCGTCCGGAACACGACCAAGTCGACATCGAGCAGACGCGCCCGGATAGGCTTGTCCAGAACTTCGTTGGAATAGACGATCGGGTGCCAAAAGCTGGCAAGTATGTGCCAGTCATTTTCGTTGAAAGTGCAGCCGCTCGGAAGCTCAGATGCGTGTTTCTGGCTGTTTTGTGGCGAAAACATCGCGGGTTCCCTTGATATGGTGGAATTCACATGGGAATAATGTCCTGCATTTGACGATGATCAGAAATGCCCTGGTTGACGTATAAGTTGACTGAAATTACGATTTTTAACCGAGGGTTGCCTCTTGAGCATTGAATCCTTGATTGACGTGCAGAAGGGGTTTGTCTTCGGCGACTGGCACTATTCCGATGGCGGCACCTACGGCCCCCTGAATGGTGCCTATGTAACGCTTCTGATGATTCACCGCGGTGCGGCACGGGTTTTTTTCGACGGAGCTGAGCGGACACTGGTGACAGGGGAGTGCGCGGTGATCGTCAACCGGGCATCTCTTCACATTCACTATCAGAAACATATCCGCACCCATGTAAGTTGGTGCGAGGCGCGACCGGCCGACATATCACGCCGTGCGACGGCGGAAGCGCCGTTGGCCAGGAAGCTGGAAATATCGGAGCGCCTTCTGAAGCTTCAGACAATGGGGATTGACCTCGGGCTGGAATCGGCAAGCACTCGCAACGGATTTCGAAACGCGCTAGGCCTCGCCGTCTTTGGCGCCTATGCCTTCGAAAGCAAGTTGGTCGAGGAGCAGCAGCGGATCCCAAACGGCATTCTTAAGGTTCGCACCTATATCGACGAAAATTTCGCAAGCGAATGCACAGTGACGCAACTGGCTAACATCGGTGCGCTGACGCCTACCTATCTCGTGGCGTCGTTTGCGCACCATTTCGGCATTACGCCGATCCGTCATCTCTGGATGGTGCGGGCCGCTCATGCTCGCCGGCTACTGCTGCACACCAATCTCACTGCGTATGACATTTCATTCCGGTGCGGCTACAAGAGTCCCTATCATTTCTCGCGCCATATCAAGCGGGTCTATGGCCTATCTCCGAAAGCCCTCCGTGAAAGTAAGGCCTACAGGCCACCGAGCAACGCGCTCGAGGATGTGCAAGAAGTCGTGTTCTAATTTTCTATGGCTGGACTCGCGCTGCCGGAAAGAAGCGCGACATCACCGTGAATTTCTCGACGCACTTGACGCGATTACGCCAGCGCCTGATGGCGGGTATTACCGCTCCGCGGGCCGTGTCACCCTCACAAGATGGCGGTATTCAACGAGAACTTCAGCGCTGATGTTGCATGCGTTTAGATAGCAAATCCTCCACCTCTTCACGACTAGGCGCGTAAGCCCCAGCATGCGAGCAAGACACCGACGCACAAGCAGCGGAGAACTCCAATCGTGCATGGGGCTCTTGGATGCCTAACAACGTCGAGGCCAGCCATCCGGCCATACTCGAATCGCCGGCACCCACCGTATCAGCGACCTCAACGGCGATCGCGGGCTGTTCAAACTTCACGTCGGCAGCATACAACGCCATACCTTTCGCTCCACGGGTGAAAAGAATCTGCGCACTAGCATTCATCGTCCGCAACGTGTGAAGCGCCTGTTCTTCGTTCAATCCAGGGTATATCTGGCGAAGATCCTCATCCGAGAGCTTGATGATGTCTGCAAGCTCCACCATGGCCGGGAAAGTCAGCTCGCGGTAGCGGGTGTCCATCAGGTTGCGCCAGTTCGGGTCATAGCTAATCAGCTTGTCTTCTTCCTTCACCCTCCTGGCCACCTCAACAAGCCTGTCCCCCAATGGCTGACGGGCAAGGCTGATACAGCTGAAGTGACAGAGTCGAACCGCATCCAACCAACCTGCCGGGAGTTGGTTCACATCAAAAAGTAGATCGGCCTCGCCCGCAAAGAAATACCGGGGAGGGTGGCTGGAGGGCACGATCGCTACCAGAGGGTCCGCGTCGACTCTCTGGAGGAATCTCATGTCCAGACCGGCAGCCTTCGATTGCTGGGCGAGCTCATCGCCCAATGAGTCGGTACTGATCGAGCCGGCGAATGCAGTGGGCACGCCGAGGCGGCTCATTGCGCGGGCCACGTTCCAGGGCGCGCCACCTGGATAGCCCTGCCACCGTCCGGGCGAGTGTTGAACCACGTCGGTCAGTGCTTCACCAAACACAACAACGCTCGGCAATTGCATATTCATTCTCTCTTGTATCAGGCTGGGGACACTATCGTGCGTCACATCGATAGGCGCGGTCTCACCGCACCTGCGTGATCGGTAGCGATGGGTGAAGACTGTCTCGGTTGAAGAGCTTCACGGCAGTAGTACGCCGGTAGTCGCTCGGGGTCTGATGCATTTCATGACGGAAGTGGCGATTGAAATTGGAGACGTTTTCGTAGCCAACCTCGAAGCAGATTTCGGCGACCGAGAGCTGTGTCTGGACGAGTAGCCGACATGCACGCTGGATGCGCAGCTTGCGCATCAGGTCCATGAATCCGTGGCCAGTGATTCGTTTGAAAAAGCGTGAAAAACCGGCCTCGCTCATCCCAACTCGCTCGGCGATGACAGATAGCCGGACGTCAGACGTGAGCTCATTGATCAAGTAGTCGAATGCCTGATTAATTCGCTCCGAGCTGCGCTCGTTCAACGAAGGCGAGTAGCAGGCGCTGGCCAATACCCGAATTTCGCGCTTTGGCGCCCTTGCGAGGGTGCCTATCAATTGCAGGAACATGATCAGGCGCTGAAGCCCCGTCGCCTCGCCGATTCTCTCAAGCAGCAAAGCGGCCTCGACGGCCGTCCCTCCAGTAAACTCGATCCCACGTTGTGCCAGCTCAAACAGCGTTTTCAGCTCCGATAGCTCAGGCAATGAGCCTCGGAGGTCGAGCAGGGCAGCGCCATCAAACTGCAGAACTACGTCGCGGCCTACGAGCTGTTCTCCCGGCGCAATATCTCCCATCCAATCATGGGGAAGACCTGGGCCAATAAGTGCGACATGTCCTGCGGTGAAGGGCCCGATGTAATCCCCAGCCAAAAGCTTGCCACTTCCTTGTCGAATCAGGTGGATTTCATATTCCGGATGGTGGTTCCAGCGGGCGAGGGCGTATGGATAGTCGTGCTCGTACCATCGAAAGCTCTGATCGGGTTCAGGAAGGATGACTTCAAGGTCGGCTGGTCGGTGCTCGAACAAGGCAGCGCGGTTATCAGGCATCTCGTGCCCCTTTTTATAGTTATGGGGTGGATCGAATGCGCCAACCATACGCCGAATTCATCCGGCACTGCTAGCCCAACTATTGCAGCTTGTTGATACTTTTTTAACCCTTGTGGCTGCCGGTTGTCGCGATCAAAAAAGTATCGATTCGGCGTCCGCGATTCGTTTGAGGGCGGGGCGGGTAGGTGATCTAATCAATTCGCCCACCACTGCAATGCGGTCTTGTTTTGCTCACAAGTGGTGAACAACAACAATAATAGCTCCGGTCATCTGGCTTGGAGTGGAGAGCCCCATGAAGATTACGAATGCGCTAATTCTTTCTACTGGTCTGTCATTCGCCCTTGCCAGCCATGCCGCTGAGACGCTGACCATCGCGACGGTCAACAACGGTGACATGATCCGAATGCAACGGCTATCCAAGGTCTTCGAGCAGCAGCATCCCGACATCAAACTGAACTGGGTCGTGCTCGAAGAGAACGTTCTGCGTCAGCGCCTGACCACTGACATTGCCACTCAAGGTGGTCAGTTCGACGTGTTGACCATTGGCACCTACGAGACCCCGATGTGGGGTGCTAAGAACTGGCTAGAGCCGATGAAGGACCTCCCGGCCGGCTACGACGTCGACGATATCTTTCCTGCCGTACGTCAGGGCCTTTCTGTTAACGATACGCTCTACGCACTGCCGTTCTACGGCGAAAGCACCATCACGTACTACCGCACCGATCTGTTCAAGGCGGCAGGGCTGACGATGCCGGGGCAGCCGACCTGGTCGCAACTGGGCGAGTTCGCTGCCAAGCTCAATGATCCTTCGAAGGATCAATATGGCATGTGCTTGCGTGGCAAAGCTGGTTGGGGCGAAAACATGGCCTTGCTTACCACGATGGCCAATGCCTTCGGGGCGCGCTGGTTCGATGAGAAATGGCAGCCTGAACTCAATGGTCCTGAGTGGAAGGCCGCAGCGACGTTTTATGTTGATACCCTGAAGAAATACGGCCCTCCGGGAGTATCCAGTAACGGGTTCAACGAAACACTGGCCCTTTTCAACAGTGGAAAATGCGCGATTTGGGTTGATGCAAGCGTGGCTGGATCTTTCACCACCGATAAGGAGCAGAGCCGTGTGGTGGACAGCGTAGGTTTCGCGCCTGCGCCTATTGAGGTTACCGACAAGGGGGCCTCGTGGTTGTACGCCTGGTCATTGGCAATTCCTGCCACCTCCAAGCACAAAGAGGCCGCCAAATCGTTCGTCACCTGGGCCACCTCCAAAGAGTACATCCAGCTAGTGACCGATAAGGATGGCATCACGAACGTGCCACCCGGTACACGCATCTCGACCTACAGTGACGCTTACCTCAAGGCCGCGCCGTTTGCTCAGGTAACGTTGCAAATGATGAAGCACGCTGACCCGTCGCAGCCTTCAGCCAAACCTGTTCCGTACGTGGGCATTCAATACGTGGTGATCCCCGAGTTTCAGTCGATCGGTACATCGGTAGGCAAGCTTTTCTCCGCAGCATTGACAGGACAAATGTCGGTTGAGCAAGCGCTGGCTTCTGCCCAGTCCACAACCGAGCGCGAGATGAAGCGTGCGGGCTATCCCAAAAAATAAATAGCCCCTTACCTCCGCCGGCTTAGCGCCGGCGGTCACAGCCGCACAGGTAAATAATCATGAACACGTCCATTATTCGAGCCCAGCTTGCGGCCTCGGCGCCATCACGCGCACGCCGTTTGATCAATCCAGGATGGTTTCTGGTGTCGCCATCGGTTGCACTTTTGTTGCTCTGGATGATCGTGCCGCTGGCCATGACCGTTTATTTTTCGGTGATCCGGTACAACCTGCTCAATCCAGGGGAAAACGAGTTCGTTGGCCTGGAGAACTTTGCTTATTTCGTGACAGATTCGGGTTTTCTTCCCGGAGCGCTTAACACGTTGATATTGGTGGGCAGCGTGCTGCTGATCAGCGTGATTTTTGGTGTCTTGATTGCAGCCTTGCTTGAGGCAAGCGAGTTCTTTGGACGCGGCATAGTCAGGGTGCTGCTCATTTCGCCGTTTTTTATCATGCCGACCGTGGGTTCGCTGATCTTCAAGAACCTGATCTTCCACCCTGTCTCCGGGATCCTCGCGGCGGTATGGAAGTTCTTCGGGGCACAGCCCGTCGATTGGCTAGCTCATTACCCACTCTTCTCGATCATCGTCATCGTTTCCTGGCAGTGGCTGCCTTTTGCGATCTTGTTGCTGATGACAGCCATGCAGTCGCTCGATCAAGAGCAGAAAGAGGCCGCTCGATTGGATGGGGCGGGTGCCCTGGCCATCTTCTGGCATCTGACCCTGCCACATTTGGCCAGGCCCATCGCGGTGGTGGTGATGATCGAGACGATTTTCCTGCTGTCGGTATTTGCAGAAATCTTCACCACGACAAATGGCGGACCTGGGTTCGCTTCGACCAACCTCGCCTATCTGATCTACAACCAGGCGCTGGTGCAGTTCGATGTGGGCATGGCCTCGGCCGGTGGTCTGATTGCGGTGGTGATCGCTAACATCGCGGCGATTGTGCTGGTGCGCATGATTGGCAAGAACCTGACCGACAAAGCCTGAGGACAACGCCATGATGACGCTTAAACAATCCCGGTCTCTGCAAAGCGTACTGCTCGGCACCTTGGCCTGGGTCACCGCTTTGCTGTTGTTCTTTCCGATCTTTTGGATGGTGCTTACCAGTTTCAAGACCGAGATCGACGCCTTCGCTACGCCGCCACAGTTCATCTTCATGCCTACGCTGGAGAATTACTTGCACATCCAGGAGCGCAGTGACTACTTCCACTTCGCGTGGAACTCGGTGCTGATTTCCTTCTCCGCTACAGCGTTGTGCATGCTGATCGCGGTGCCGGCGGCCTACTCAATGGCGTTCTATGAGACCAAGCGCACTAAGCAGACGCTGCTTTGGATGCTATCGACCAAGATGCTTCCTCCAGTTGGGGTGCTCATGCCTATCTACCTTCTGGCGAAGGGGGCGGGGTTGCTGGACACCCGGATCGCGCTGATCGTGATCTACACCCTGATCAACCTGCCCATCGTGGTGTGGATGATTTACACGTACTTCAAAGACATCCCCCGGGAGATTCTGGAGGCGGCCAGGCTGGACGGCGCGACCCTGGGGCAGGAGATGCTGCGCGTGCTGCTGCCCATCAGCAAGGGTGGGCTGGCCTCGACCATGCTGCTGTCGATGATCCTGTGCTGGAACGAGGCCTTCTGGTCGCTCAACCTGACGAGCTCCAGCGCCGCACCTCTGACCGCACTGATCGCTTCCTACTCGAGCCCTGAGGGTCTGTTCTGGGCGAAGCTTTCCGCGGTTTCCACATTGGCCTGCGCACCTATCTTGATCTTCGGCTGGATCAGTCAGAAGCAATTGGTTCGTGGGCTGTCCTTTGGCGCCGTCAAATGACGACGTCGAGCATTCAATGATTTCGCGAAGGCTCCAATTTCATACAGGACTTTACGCATGGCCACTTTGAAAATAGAAAATCTCAAGAAAGGTTTCGAGGGACTGTCCATCATCAAGGGCATCGATCTC
This sequence comes from Pseudomonas sp. St290, assembly GCF_018325805.1. Lineage (NCBI taxonomy): Bacteria > Pseudomonadati > Pseudomonadota > Gammaproteobacteria > Pseudomonadales > Pseudomonadaceae > Pseudomonas > Pseudomonas sp. St290. Next base: position 2,499,135 of record NZ_AP014703.1, read on the forward strand.
GAGGTTAAGGACAAGGAATTTGTGGTGTTCGTAGGGCCGTCGGGGTGTGGCAAGTCGACCCTGTTGCGCCTGATTGCAGGTTTGGAAGACGTCACGAGCGGCACGATCGAGCTCGACGGCCGAGACATCACTGAGGTGACTCCTGCCAAACGAGACCTGGCCATGGTATTCCAGACCTATGCTCTGTATCCGCATATGACGGTACGCAAGAATTTGTCATTTGCCTTGGATCTGGCCGGTGAGAAGAAGCCGGATGTGGAAAGGAAGGTCGCCGAGGCCGCAAGGATTCTCGAACTTGGTTCTCTGCTCGACCGCAAGCCTAAGCAGTTGTCAGGTGGTCAGCGCCAACGAGTCGCTATTGGGCGTGCGATTGTCCGAAACCCGAAAATTTTCCTTTTCGATGAGCCACTGTCGAACCTTGATGCTGCGCTGCGTGTACAGACGCGCTTGGAGCTGTCCCGACTGCATAAGGAGCTGCAGGCGACCATGATCTACGTGACCCATGACCAGGTCGAAGCCATGACGCTCGCCACCAAGGTCGTTGTGCTGAACGCTGGGCGGATCGAGCAGATTGGTTCGCCGCTCGAGCTCTACCATCACCCTGCCAACCTGTTCGTTGCCGGCTTCCTTGGGACACCAAAAATGGGATTCTTGCAGGCGACTGTGCATGCCGTGCATGCATCGGGGGTGGAGGTTAGATTCGCCTCTGGAACCACTTTGCTCATTCCACGCGACAGCAGTGCGTTGTCGGTTGGGCAATCCGTGACGATCGGGATACGGCCGGAGCATTTGACCCTGGGCGCTGAAGGCCAAGTGCCGGTCACGACGGATGTCACCGAGCGCCTGGGCAGCGATACCTTCTGCCACGTGAATGTCGATTCAGGAGAAAGCCTGACGGTACGTGTCCAGGGGGATTGCGAAGTGCCGTACGCCGCCCGGCGTTATCTCACCCTCGATGTCGCTCATTGCCATCTATTTGATGAGAGCGGTCTTTCGGTAAGCCCTGCGGCATCACGCGCGGCCTGACTTCCATCACGCGCGCTCTTTCGATGAAGCGCGCCACGAACCACAAAGGTAGATTCAATGAAACGTCTCGAAGGTAAAAGCGCTTTGATCACTGGTTCCGCGCGCGGTATTGGACGCTCGTTTGCCCAGGCCTATATCGGTGAAGGCGCTACGGTCGCTATCGCCGACATCAATTTGGAAAGAGCTCAAGCGACGGCCTCCGAGCTTGGGCCGCAAGCTTACGCGGTGGAGATGGACGTTACCCGCCAGGCGTCCATTGATGCAGCGATCGCCGAGGTCGTTGCCTACGCAGGAAAGCTGGACATCCTTGTGAACAATGCGGCGTTGTTCGATCTTGCACCGATCACCGAGATCACTCGGGAAAGCTACGACAAGCTTTTTGCAATCAATGTCAGCGGGACGCTGTTCACGCTTCAGGCAGCGGCGAAGCAGATGATCAGTCAGGGGCATGGCGGTAAGATCATCAACATGGCCAGCCAGGCGGGTCGCCGCGGTGAGGCGTTGGTAGGCGTCTACTGCGCCACCAAGGCGGCCGTCATCAGCCTTACACAGTCTTCTGGCCTTAACCTCATCAAGCACAAAATCAATGTCAATGCGATTGCCCCGGGGGTTGTCGATGGCGAACACTGGGACGGTGTCGACGCGCTCTTTGCCAAACACGAGAACCGACCCCTGGGTGAGAAGAAGCGGCTCGTCGGCCTTGAGGTTCCGTATGGAAGAATGGGGACGGCAGAGGATCTGGTAGGAATGGCAATTTTCCTGGCGGGCTCGGAGAGCGATTACATCGTTGCACAAACGTACAACGTTGATGGCGGGAACTGGATGAGCTGAGTGCAGGAGGGGGGGCGGGTGACAGGAGAGCGGCACATTTTCCGATCACCCGGCGGTTCGATTCAGCTTCCTCGCGATCACACTGCCCGACTCATGAGAGCCTGGCAGTTTGATCCACAGGCCGATTGTTGAGGTGGGAGCTAGCAGCAAGGTTTCTTGCTTATCTGCGCGGCCACCAGAACTCTGCACTACAGGCCGAGGAGGCGGCGCAGTTCCGGTGCGGTCAGATGGGCGCGGAAACCCGGCCTGCCCGGCTGGAACGAGGCGGAGGCAGCCAGGTTGCCCACGACGACTGGGTCGCAACCAGCATCGCGTACCAGGTCGGCGGCGACCCGCAAGGCCTCGGCGTCATCTCCGGCGATGGGCATGCCAATGCGCCCGCCCGCTCGTGAGGCAGACGTTGCCACCACGGTGGCATCGACGGCACTGAATGCGCGCACCAGTCGCGCGCCGATCATGTACTTCGCGACGGTTTGAGCAACGCCCAGGTTGTGCGCTTCGCGGTATACATCGCTGCTGCTTGTGCCCCAAGGATTGGTGGAGTCCAGAACGATCTTGCCGCGGTAGGCACTGTGCAGGTCTCGCCCGACCTGGGGCAGCGCTTCAAACGGAATAGCCAACAGAAGCACGGTGCCGAATTCCGCTGCCGCCATCGGCAGGCCGACCGAAGCGCGTGGCCCTAACTCCTCAACCATGTCTTGCAATTGCTCTGGATGGCGGGAAGAGAACATGACCTCATGTCCAGCCTCGACCCACAGCCGACCTACCGTGCCGCCCAGCGATCCGCTACCGATCACGCCGATGCGTGTTGGCGCGACCGCAAAGGCGCGACTCGCGGGGATGAGCCACGGCAGAGCGGCCAATACGCCAAGGGATTTCACTATGGAGCGGCGGGTAGACTTCATGTCCTGTCCTCAATCAATGATGGTGAGACCGTAGCATCGCGCTGTTCCTGCTTCAGGTGGGTTCGTCCCAACCAGACACTCAAGCCCAGCCAGATAGCTGAGAGGGGGACCGAGATCATGGGAATCTGCGCCAGGGTCAGGCCAAGGCCCATCAGGCTTGCGTATCCCCAACTGGCGATTTGGTCACCGCCACGATAAACGACCGTGTCGATGAAGTTCTTGGCTTTGTAGCGATCTTCACGTGTGCTGGAGGTAAACAGGATTTCCCTGGCGGGTCTGGCCAGTGCGAAGTTCGCTACCCGGCGGGCGACCTGCGCGGCCACGATGACTGCGACGCTAGGGCTGGCGGCCAAGGCAGCGAAGCCGAACAGGCTGACCAGCGGCAGGACACACAGCGTTGCCACGATGCCCGCGGTGGCGATCATCCTGCCGGTGATGAACAGCTGGAATACCAGTGTGATCGCATTGACGATCAGGTCGATATTGGCAAAGAACGCCGTGCGGGCCGCACGATCAGGGAACGAGGACTCGGCGATGCTGGCCTGCTGAAAATACAAGAAAGTCGACGTGACCGAGTACAGCAGAATGAATAGTGCCAACCCGACCAAGTAGGGCGAACGCAACGTGTGGACCATGCCGGTAAAGATGCCGCCACCCAAGGGCTGGTCCGGGTTTTCCTTGAGTGTGGTGTGGCTGAACATCGGAGCAAGGCGAGATAAACGGCGTGATGCAAGTACCGCCACTTCCAGAAACAGGATGGCAATCACCATCAGCCAGGAGCGGTCCAACTGTTGGATCAGGCTGGAAGTGATAGCCGAGCCCAATAGGCCGCCAATCGTTGCTCCTGCCGCGAGTTGCCCGAACAGCCGTTTGCCCTGCTCGCTGTCGAAGATATCCACCATGAAGGACCAGAACACCGAGACGACGAACAGGTTAAACACCGAGACCCAGATGAAAAAGGCACGTCCCAGCCACACCTGCCACTGTGGATCGGCGAGATGCAGCAGCAGTGCAAACAACATCAGGTTGGCAGCGAAGAAGCGATAGGCCACGACGATGAACTGCTTGCGTGGCAGTTTGCGCACGGCCAGCGCGAACAGCGGGCTGGCTACCAGCATCGCCAACAACGTACCAGTGAATAGCCAGGGCAAGTTCTGGACCCCGCCGGCCACACCGAGTTCGTCGCGGATCGGTCGCAACAGGTAATACGCCAGAAATAGCGCGATGACGTAGAGCATCGACCACAGGACTGCGGGTGCTTCTTCGGGGCGCACCTTGGCCTGGCGCTGCAACAGCGATAAGGGAGATTGCACGACTTACTCCTCCCTGGCTCCAGCCGCGAGCTGAGGCGGAGTCTTCGCTGCGTCGTCTTCCCACCATGCCGTGAACGACTGCGCACGGCCGTCAAGGTAGACCGTGCGGCCGATTTCGGGCGTCCACAGCGCGAAGGTTTGCCCCTGACTGGCGACTTGCATGCGCTTGAACGGATCATCCCAATCGTGAGGGGCGATGGAGAAGCGGCCCACATGCGTCTGCATCAGCACTCGGGCGCGCAGGTCCTTGGCTGCCTGCGCGGCCTGTTCCGGATTCATGTGGACATTTGCCCAGCGCGGATCGTACTGACCGGCATCAATGGCGACATAGTCGAACGGACCCAGCCGCTGGCCGATCTCGGCAAAGTGCGGGCCATAACCCGAGTCGCCACTGAAAAACAACCGCTGCTCAGGAGACACAAGTGCAAAGCCGACCCACAGAGACTGATCGCGGGTAAAGGTGCGTCCAGAGTAGTGTCGAGCTGTGGTGACGTGGACTCTGACGTTCGGTGTCAGCGCGATGACTTCGTTCCAGTCGGCTTCACGTACGACTCCCATGTCGTAGCCCCAGCGCTCGAAATGAGCGCCTACACCCAACCCCACGATAACCTTTCTGACTTTGGGCTCAAGCGCCTGAACGGTTGGATAGTCCAAGTGATCGTAATGATCGTGGCTGATCAACAAAGCGTCGATCTCGGGTATGTCATCGGCCGTGTAGAGGCTGGTGCCCTCGAATGCCTTGTTCACTCCGGGGATCGGCGCGGCGTAAGTGCTGAACACCGGATCGATCAGGATGCGTTGTCCGCCCAGTTGCACGAAGTAGGAGGAATGGCCCAGCCAAACGACTATATCCTGTGTAGGGTCGAGTGCTTTGAGGTCGGTCTTGACGGCGGGAATCGGGCTTGGCGGTCGAGGCTGCCCCTCTTGCCCGAAAAGGGTCTGCATCCACATCGATATCTCGGATTGGTCCGTGGTCTTCATGGGCGTGTCGATCTGGTTGCGGAACACTCCGTCGGCATGATTGGGCGAATGTTCGATGCGCGTCAGCCGCTCGCCGCTGGGCAGGTCGCCGAAGACCGGCTGCTGTAAATAGGCGAAGGCGCCAACGATGCCTAGCAGAGCGATACCGACAACGGCCATTAGAAGACGACCCCAGAATAATTTCATGCAGTAGTTACCGTGGAGGTGGTCACGACAGGTTCGTGCCGCTGGCGCGCGTGAGTTCAGCCAGCAGCAAGTCTTGGAATCGGGAGTCTTGGACCGCGGAATGCGGCTGTTCGCGTTGCTGATGGTGCCAATAGCCGCCGCTGGTGAGTGCCTCAGGATCATTGCTGGTGGCAAGCCATTCCTGGGTCAGGTGTCCCAGGCGCAGATCGTCAGGTGCGTTGGGACCTCCCATCTTCGTTGGGACCCAGCCCGGATCGACCGCATTACTGAGGACGTCGGGGTACAACCGCGCAACGGCTGCTGCGAGTGCGGTTACAAAGAGCTTGCTGTCCGAATAGCTGCCTGTGGGGGTGCTGCCCGACCAGTCCAATCCCGTCAGGCTGGCTCGTCCCCCTCTATGCATGCTGCTACTCAGGTAGATCAGACGCTTGGGGCGCTGAATCAGGGCCGTGAGCATATAGGGGGCGACGACGTTGACGACCAGCAGTTGCGCCCCGCTGAGGATGCCAGCGTTGTGGACAATGGCATCCATCGCGCCGATGGCATTGACCTGACGGGCAAGGTCGCGAATCTGTTCAAGATCGCCCAAGTCGCCGACTGTGGCGATGGCGCCCTGGTCCACCAGTTCTTGCACGGCAGACAACCGGGCAGGGGAGCGCACATGCACGACAACCTCGTGGCCTTGGGCAAGCAGGGTCTTGGCGGTGGCATGGCCCAGTCCATCGGCCGAGCCGGTAATGAATACGCGGGCTTTGCCGCTTGCACTGTTGTCCCGTTGTGCGTTGGACGCGGGAGCCTCCCTTCGGGAATTGGTTGGGGCCTCTGCCCAGGATGCCGTTGCTTCCAGAAGTGAGCCTGCGATCAACGCCGAACCCAGTCCGGCGCCTCTGATGAGAAAGTCTCTACGATCCATGCACGTCCCCTCGGGTCGCTTCGCGCCTCTCGTCCCAAGCGCCATGGCGATCGCTCGCGCTGAATATAACGAAGGGTTGGTTAAAAAGAGGTTGTTAATGTAACCGGCCCCCTTCGGCGCGACTAGCTAATCAGTCCTTAAAGGGGCTATAAGGCCTGCTAATTAATGATTTATGAGAGACTTGGGCGATGGTCAGACGTAACCTCAATGATCTCTTATCGTTCGTAACGATTGCCCGTGAAGGCAGCTTCACGCGGGCAGCTTCCGTACTGGGCGTGACTCAATCTGCCCTCAGCCAGGCAATGAGCGGGTTAGAGGCCAGGCTGGAGATTCGCTTGCTTACACGAACCACCCGTAGCGTATCGCCTACGGCAGCGGGCGAGCGTTTACTAAAAGCCATTGGTCACCGCTTTGACGAAATCGAGGCAGAACTCGACGAACTGACCGAGATGCGCGATAAACCCGCCGGCACCGTGCGCATCACCTGTGGTGAGCACATTCTTCGAGCACATTTGCTTCCCAAGCTCACGCCGCTTTTGCTCGATTATCCGGATATCAAGATAGAGTTCGATATCAATTATGGTTTTCGAGACATCGTCGCCGACCGTTTCGATGCAGGCGTGCGTATGGGCGATACCATCGACAAGGATATGGTTGCGGTACCCATCGGTCCTCAACTGCGCATGGCCGCTGCGGCCTCCCCGATGTATTTCGAAAGGCATCCAACGCCCAAAAATCCACGGGACCTGCTAAAGCACAGTTGTATCAATCAGCGTATGCAAACAGCAGGGGGGCTATACGTTTGGGAGTTTGAGCGTCGTGGCCAACTGTTAAACGTACGAGTGGATGGCCAGCTCGTTTTCAACACCTCTCCCAGCATGGTGGATGCAGCCTTGGCCGGCCTGGGCATCGCCTATCTTCCTGAAGAAGAATTCGCACCGCATCTGGAAAATGGCCGCCTGGTTCGTGTGCTGGAAGATTGGTGTGCCCCCTTCCCGGGGTACCATTTGTATTACCCAAGTCGCAGGCAGCCGTCGCGGGCCTTCACGCTGGTTATGAATGCACTGCGTGTGTAAGGACGATTGATAAATCTCATTCATGACTTCAATCGCTGCGAGGTATTTCAGTTTTTCTGTCAGCTGATACCTTCTGGCGGGAAAGCAATTTGGCTGTCAGATCAATTCGGGTCGGGGGTAGGGCGTGCCCCGCAGCCCATCGGAGCAAAGTGGAGCAACTATGAAAATACGCATCGATGTTTCAGGCGGTCCGGTTACGGCAACGCTCGACAACAACGATTCCTCCATAGATTTCGTTAAACAGCTGCCGATGAAACTGACACTGGACGACTACGCCTCGACCGAGAAGATCAGCGTACTGCCCGAGCCATTATCGACACAGGGCGCGCCAGCTGGGTTCACGCCTTCGGCGGGTGACATTGCCTTCTATGCGCCTTGGGGAAATCTCGCCATTTTTCATAAAGGGTTCAAGTATTCGAGCGACCTTATCAAACTCGGCAGGATTGATTCCGGCCTGGGAATACTCGCGCGTCCTGGGTCCCTTGAAGTAACGATCACCTTGGTCGATGAGTGATACTCCAAAACAGTCAGAACCACGCCGGCAAAAACTGTCTGTGGCGCAGGGGGCGGGAGAGGTCCTTTCGTTCATACGTTTCACACCAATGGCAGAGAACTCATGCAGCTGACTCGTGCCAACTTTGGCGATTTTATCTACTTTTTAGCTGTCGCCCGCCATTCCAGCTTCAGTCGTGCGGGTGTTGAAGTAGGGATAAGTGCATCTGCGCTGAGTCATGCGATCAAGGGGCTGGAGGCGAGATTGGGGGTTCGTTTGCTCAATCGCACGACCCGCAGCGTCACCCTGACGGCAGCCGGTGAGGAACTGCTGGCATTGATAAGCGAACCTGTCGACAAAATCGACCAGGCTATTGAGTTGTTGAATAAGTTCCGTGATGAGCCCACTGGTCGTATACGGCTGAATGTTTTCAGTGACGCGGCGCTCCTTTTGTTGGCACCCGTTTTATCGACATTTGCTCATCGTTATCCCGATATCGAAGTGGAAGTCTCAACCACCAACAGTATGGTGGACATTGTTGAAGGAGGCTTCGACGCTGGGATCAGGTACGGCGCTACCGTACCTGAAGGCATGATTGCCCAAAGCCTTTCCCCCCCTGTTCGATGGGTCGTGGTAGGAACCCCCGATTACCTCGACCGATGTGGCATGCCGCTGCATCCCGAGGATTTGAAACAGCACAGTTGTTTAAGGTTTCGGCTAGGCAACGGCCGGATGTACAACTGGGAGTTTGAGAAAGAGGGGGAAAAATTAGAGATCCCAGTGTCCGGTAATGTGGTGCTGGATGAGACGCGGATGATGCTCGCCATGGTCACCCAGGGCGCCGGGCTGACTTATTGTGCCGAACCCATTGTCGCGCCGCTTATAGCAGAAGGAACGTTACAAGTGGTTTTGGAGGATTGGGTCAGTGTCGGTCCAGGCTTCCATATCTATTACTCAAGCTACCGGCAGGTGCCGATCACGCTACGTTTGCTGATCGACTTGATCAGAGAGTTGCGCCCGCTTGGATAGTTGGCGATCGACAGCGACTTCGCCGGATTCGCTTTGGGAGAGATATCTGATATGTCCAGTTTGAACGCATTGCTCGATGCCATCCAGGCCGAGCAGAACGAGGGTCGAGAGTCTGTACTCGCCACCGTTGTGAAAGTCGAGGGTTCGGCGTATCGCCGTCCGGGGGCGCGCATGCTCGTTTCACAATATGGACGTCCGGAGGGCACTATCAGTGGTGGCTGTTTGGAGGCTGATGTGGTGCGAAAGGCTTGGTGGCTAAGTGAGTCGGGCCCTGTGATTCGTAGCTACAGCACGGCTGAGGCCACAGACGAAGAGGGCGGTGAAGAGTCCCTTGGTTTCGGGCTGGGCTGCAACGGCAAGGTGTATGTGTTGTTTGAGCGAATACCAGTTGCAAAGCAATGCGCTGTGCTTGATGCGTTACGCAAAGTAAGAAACAACCAGAGACCCGTGGCGATCGCAACGGTAATAGCGGGCTCACGCAATAGCCGTGCAGATGTTGGAGACCGTGTGTTCCTGGAATCTGGCGCAGCGCCCTTCGGGGGACTCTACCATCCTGCACTGAACGAGCGAATTACCGCTGATCTGCGTCTCACATTGGACCAGCAAAAATCTACGCGGCAACGCTATACCGAAGGCTACGCAGAGGTAGAGGTTTTTCTAGAATACGTCGCGCCACCACCGCGTCTGATGATCTTTGGGGCGGGCCATGATGCGCAGCCGTTGGTACGGATCGCAAAAATCTTGGGGTGGCATGTCACCGTTGTTGATAGTCGCCCACATTTTGCCCGTCCGGAACGTTTTCCCGAAGCGGATCGGGTGTTGAGCGCCGATATAGGCGGGCCTTTCGAATTTCGAAAGTTCGTGGAGGGGGCGTGTGTGGCGGTAATGTCCCATAGCCTGAGCCAGGATGCGCATTGGTTGAAAGGCGCGTTACAAGGTAATCCCCGTTACATCGGTCAGCTCGGGCCGCGTGATCGGACCGAGCGTCTGCTTGATGAAATAACGCGACAGACAAACAGCCTGCCTGCGCTGGACCGATTGCACTATCCAATGGGATTGGATTTGGGGGGGGACACCCCGGAAAGTGTAGCGATGGCGGTGCTTGGGGAGATGCAGGCCGTCCTGAATGGGCGAGCGGGTGGAAGTCTGAAGTTGCGGACGTCAACGATCCACGAAACTGGTCAGCTTGAGCCCAGATGTTCCCGTGAATTATCCATGGCAGAGTCGTAGAAGACTTGAGTTGGAAGCTCCTGCAGGATATGAGCCTCGCCGATGCGCTGCACGCATTAGAGGCCAAAGCTGATCAAAACTCACTAATCGAAATGCTGTCCTGCGTTAATCGCTGGATATAGAGCGTTGTGAGTAATCTGCAAAATTCTGAAACCATTTTATTGCTGAATATCACTCATTGGTGATTTCAGTAAAGTCGGGCTAATCCTCAGGCCCCTCGATTGTTAGCATGCCTACATAACAATCCAATGCGCAGCGCATTGGCTCATCGGGTTTATTAACCCGGTCAATAAGCTTGATCTTCGCACCGCGCTTCTTGCGCGTACTTGCCGAACTCTTTCTCCCATTGCCACCAGCAGCTGTTTCAGCCTGTGCTGCGGCAGTTTGCAAACTCATGCGCGCATTTTTCAGCGCTGTGTTCGAGGACTTTATGCCATTCAAGCCTATCTATCCTGCTTTGGTAACCGCCATTGCTTTTGCCACGATGCTCAGTGGATGTAACAACGAGCAGGCTGCTACTGCGCCGGTGCAAGCCCCCCAAGTCAGCGTGGTGACCCTGAAACCTCAGGCTGTGACCTTGTTTAACGACCTGCCCGGGCGTACCAGTGCCTATCGACTTGCTGAGGTTCGGCCGCAGGTGGATGGCATCGTCCTGAAACGCTTGTTCAAGGAAGGCGCGGATATCAAGGCTGGTCAGCAGCTTTATCAGATCGATCCATCAACTTACGAGGTGACGCTCGCCAGTGCGCAGGCCAGTTTGGAGCAATCTCGCTCGCTGACCACCCGGTATCGGCAACTGATCGATGAGCAGGCGGTGAGCAAGCAGGAGTATGACACTGCTCGATCTCAGCAGATGCAGGCAGAGGCACAAGTCAAGGGCGCCCAGATCAATCTGAGATATACCAAAATGTTCGCGCCCATCAGCGGGCGAATTGGACGTTCGGCTGTGACCGAAGGTGCGCTAGTTTCTAATGGCCAAGCAGCCCCCCTTGCGATTATCCAGCAACTCGACCCCATTTATGTCGATGTCACTCAGCCTTATGGCGAGGTGCTCAAACTGCGTCGGGCTCTTGAAAGCGGGCAGTTGCAGAAAACTGCTGATAAGGCTGCGAAAGTTAGCCTGACACTTCAGGACGGTAGCCAGTATCCGCTGCAGGGTTCGCTGGAGTTTTCAGAAGTCTCGGTCGACGAAGCAACCGGCTCGGTCACCCTGCGCGCCGTGTTCCCCAACCCCGATCACTTGCTGCTGCCCGGGATTTTTGTGCATGCGCGGTTGCAGGAGGGGGTCGCCGAGCAGGCCATTCTTGCTCCACAGATTGGTGTGACCCGGGATCTCAAGGGCACCCCGACCGCCATGGTCGTTACCGCCGATAACAAAGTCGAGCAACGCCAGCTCAAGGTTGGCCGCACCGTCGGTGCGAATGTGCTGGTGGAAAGCGGCTTGCGCGCCGGGGAAAAAATCATCGTCGAAGGGCTTCAGTTCATTAAGCCGGGGATCACCGTGGTCGCTCAGGAAGCGATGACAGATGAGGCGAACAGAGCCCCTGTAGCGCTAAACACCAGCGCTAAGGCGGAGTAGACCATGTCGAAGTATTTTATTGATAGACCGATCTTCGCGTGGGTGCTTGCACTGATCATCATGCTCGTTGGGGCATTGTCGATCCTCAATTTGCCGATCAATCAGTACCCTGACATCGCACCACCCGCTGTCGCGATTCAGGTTTCTTATCCCGGTGCTTCCGCGCAGACAGTGCAAGATACGGTCGTGCAAGTGATCGAACAGCAGATGAACGGCATCGACAACCTTCGCTACATCTCTTCGGAGAGTAACGCCGATGGCAGCATGCGAATCATCGTTACTTTCAACCAGGGCACCAACCCTGATATTGCCCAGGTTCAGGTGCAGAACAAGCTGAACCTAGCCACGCCGCTGTTGCCGCAGGAAGTGCAGCAGCAAGGGCTGCGCGTCACAAAATTCCAACAGAATTTCATGATGTTCATCGGTCTGGTTTCCACCGATGGAAAACACACCAAGGAGGACCTATCCAACTACATCGTCTCAAATATCCAGGACCCGATTTCGAGGACTTCAGGTGTTGGCGACTTTCAGATTTGGGGCACGCAATACGCCATGCGAGTCTGGCTGGACCCGGCCAAACTGAACCAGTTCCAGTTGACGCCAGTCGACGTGACCGAGGCGATTGAGGCGCAGAACGTACAGGTGGCTTCGGGCACGATCGGTGGTCTTCCTGCGCGCAAAGGTACGGTGTTTACCGCAACTATCATCGGCAAGACGCGACTGCAGACCTCCGAGCAATTTGGTGACATTTTGCTTAAGGTCAATAGCGACGGCTCCCAGGTGCGCCTGAGTGATGTGGCTGATATCAGTTTGGGCGGTGAAAACTACAGCATCAACGCCCAAGCCAATGGCAAGCCTGCCTCGGGTATCGCCATCCGCTTGGCCACAGGCGCCAACGCCCTTGATACCGCCAAGGCGATTCGCGCCACGGTCGACCGACTGAAACCATTCTTCCCGGCCGGAATTGAAGCGGTGTACCCGTATGACACGACGCCGGTGGTCACCGAATCCATCAGCGGAGTGATGCATACACTGGGCGAGGCGGTGGTTCTGGTCTTTCTGGTCATGCTGCTTTTTTTGCAAAATCTGCGCGCCACCATCATTACGACGTTGACAGTGCCCGTTGTGTTGTTAGGTACCTTCGGCGTCCTTGCCGCAGCCGGCTTCTCTATCAATACCTTGACCATGTTCGGCATGATCCTGGCGATTGGATTACTCGTCGACGATGCGATTGTGGTGGTTGAAAACGTCGAACGGGTGATGGCGCAGGAGCACCTGTCACCCAGGGAGGCTACGCGCAAATCGATGGGGCAGATCCAGGGAGCGCTGGTGGGTATTGCCTTGGTGCTTTCGGCGGTGCTGTTGCCCATGGCTTTCTTTGGTGGCTCCACTGGCGTGATCTACCGGCAGTTCTCGATCACTATCGTATCGGCCATGGCGCTTTCGGTATTTGTTGCTTTGGTATTCACCCCGGCGCTTTGCGCCACGCTGCTCAAGCCCATCGATCCGACAAAGCACGGTCAGCCCAAGCGCGGTTTTTTTGGATGGTTCAACAGACGGTTCGATGCCTGCGTCAACGGATATGAGCAGGGCGTAGGCCAGATCATCCGGCATAGGGTGCCGGGCTTTATGGTTTACCTGGTAATCGTCGCCGGCACGATCTGGATGTTCGCCCGGATACCGACCTCGTTCCTGCCCGATGAAGACCAGGGTTTGATTTTCACGCAGGTGCAGACGCCGGCCAACAGCTCGGCTGAGAGCACGCAAAAAGTGCTTGATCGCATGACTCAATACCTGCTGGACAAAGAGCACGGAGAAGGTAAAGCCGTTGCTACAGTGTTCACTGTTAACGGCTTCAATTTTGCGGGCCGCGGGCAGAATTCAGGGATCGCGTTCGTCAACCTGAAGCCATGGGATGAACGAGACAGTGACAATACTGTGTTCAAAATTGCCCAGCGTGCCCAGCAAGAGTTCCTGAAGTACCGCGACGCCCTGGTATATGCGGTGGTTCCGCCATCGGTACTGGAGTTGGGTAACGCCACCGGCTTCGATTTCTACCTGCAGGACCAAGATAGCGTGGGTCATCAAAAACTCATGGAGGCACGCGGCAAGTTTCTTGAGCTAGCTGCCCAGAGCCCGGTCCTCGCCGGTGTTCGCCCAAACGGCTTGGCCGACGAGCCACAGTACCACCTGACCATCGACGACGAGCGTGCACGGGCGATGGGCATTTCTCTGGCCGATATCAACACCACGCTGTCAGTGGCATACGGCAGTAGTTATGTGAACGATTTCGTTGATCGCGGCCGAGTTAAGCGGGTTTATGTACAGGGTCAACCTGACTCGCGCAGCACCGCAGAGGATCTGAGTAAATGGTTCGTGCGTAACAACCAAGGTCAGATGGTCCCGTTCTCGGCATTTGCGAGTGCCGAGTGGATCTTCGGCTCACCAAAACTGTCACGCTACAACGGCGTCCCTGCCGAGCAAATTCTTGGGACTCCCGCCCCGGGTTACAGCTCTGGCCAGGCGATGGCGGAAGTCGAGCGAATTGCAGCGCAACTGCCGCCCGGCGTAGGCATCTCTTTTACCGGGTTGTCCTATGAAGAGCGTCTTTCAGGGTCACAAGCGCCTGCTCTGTATGCGCTGTCGATTCTCGTCGTGTTTCTATGTCTGGCGGCACTCTATGAAAGCTGGTCGATTCCGATTGCGGTCATCTTGGTCGTGCCTCTTGGGGTAATCGGCGCGCTGATGGCCACGGCATTGCGGGGACTGTCCAACGACGTGTTCTTCCAAGTGGGTCTGTTGGTGACGGTGGGGTTGGCGGCGAAGAATGCGATCCTGATCGTCGAGTTTGCCAAGGAATTGAATGAGAAAGGTCAACCGTTGCTTGAAGCGACGGTCGAGGCTTGTCGTATGCGTCTGCGTCCGATCGTCATGACGTCCTTGGCATTCATTCTCGGTGTGCTGCCTCTGACCATTTCCAGCGGAGCCGGCTCTGGCAGTCAGCACGCCATCGGCACGGGGGTGATCGGCGGCATGATAACGGCCACCGTTCTGGCGATTTTTTGGGTTCCCCTGTTCTTCGTTTCCGTTTCAACCTTGTTTAAAGGCAGCCGCAAGAAGCAGGACGAAACTGCTATGCGTGAGGAGGCAGGCCAATGACTCGCTCTTTAATCGGTCTCGCGATCAGCGCCGCTGTTCTGAGTGGTTGCTCACTGATCCCTGAGTATCAGCGACCGCAGGCTCCAGTTGCTGCGCAATATCCGCAGGGTTCTGCCTATCAGGCAACCAACGCTGCCGACCAGGCCGCTGTGGAGCAGGGGTGGCGCGAGTTTTTCCACGATCCGGCATTGCAGCGATTGATCCAGACCGCCTTGATCAATAATCGTGACCTGAAGGTCGCGGCACTGAACGTTGAGGCGTACCGGGCGCAATACCGAATCCAGAGAGCTGACCTGTTTCCGGCGATTGGCGCCAACGCCAGCGGAACACGGCAGCGACTGCCGAGCGCTCAGACGCAGTCCGGTCAGGCCAGTATTTCCAGCCAATATGACGTCAACCTGGGAGTCAGTTCGTACGAGTTGGATCTGTTTGGTCGCATCGCCAGTCTAAGCCAGCAGGCACTGGAAACTTATTTGTCTACCGCCCAGGCCCGACGCTCGACCCAGATCAGCATCGTTTCGAGCGTGGCCAATGCCTATCTCACCTGGCAAGCCGACCGTGAATTGCTCAGGCTCACCGAGAACACGCTGGACACCTACGAGGAGAGCTTACGTCTGACCACCCGCAGTAATCAGGTGGGTGTGGCTTCGGCGCTTGATCTCGCACAGGCGCGTACCTCGGTGCAAGGTGCGCGGGCGAGCCTGGCAAACTACCAGCGCCGAGTAGCCGAAGACGAGAATGCTTTGGTGCTTCTTCTCGGTACAGGACTGCCCGCCGATTTGCCGGAGCCACAGTCCTTGGATGGCGACCTGCTGGCCAACGTACCGGCTGGTCTGCCCAGTGATTTACTCACCCGTCGCCCCGATATCCTCGCCGCCGAGCATACGCTCTTGGCCGCTAACGCTAACATCGGCGCGGCGCGGGCGGCGTTTTTCCCTAGCATCAGCCTTACGGCAAATGCCGGCACCTCGAGTGCGAATCTGGATGGGTTGTTCAAGAGCGGCTCAGGCAGTTGGGCGTTTACCCCTACCATCAGCTTGCCGATTTTCAACGCAGGCGCGTTACGCGCTAGCCTGAATTACTCGGAGATTCAGAAAGATATTGGCGTGGCCAACTACGAGAAAGCTATCCAGACCGCTTTCCAGGAAGTCTCCGACGGATTGACCGCACGTAAAACCTACGTCGATCAGTTGCAGGCACAGAATGACCTCGTCAACGCCAGCCAGGATTACTATCGGCTTGCCGAGCGTCGTTATCGAATCGGCGTGGACAGCAACCTCACCTTTTTGGACGCGCAGCGCTCGCTGTTTAGCAACCAACAAAGGCTGATTAACGATCGCCTTGCGCAGTTGCAGGCTGAAGTGAACTTGTATCGTGCACTGGGTGGCGGATGGGACGAGCGGGGCGTGCAAAAACTCTGAGAATGACGACTAAACAAAAACGCCCGGCGATAGGCCGGGCGTTTTTGTATTAGCAGTGAATGACACTATCATGATATTACGTGCTGAGTGGTGACGCCGTGCTGTCATTTACACGACTGTTAATTACAAGCAGGGCATCTTGTCAGTTTGAGCTAAGGTATTACCTTTACTGTCCATAAGTTCAATCTTTACTTCTTTCCCCGCACTACTTTCCATCAAGGTGTAACGTTCATTCGGTAAAAAATTGTCATAGGACAGGGTGGCAACACAGCGGTGTTGGCTCTCCTGGTAGCCCTTGGTAACTACCCCAACTTCCATCGTGTGCGCCCCTGGCGATACTTTGAAATAAGTCAGGTTCTCTGCGCGTTGCGTATCCAGGCGTCTGGCCAGCATTTCATCACCGATCTGCTCGTGAAGATTGACAATGGACTCGCCATCCTTAAGCGTCGGAAGTTCAGTCGCACAGCCAGCCAGTCCGGTGATTAAAATGATAGAGGCTGTAAGTTTTGCAAGGTTCATAAGTGTCCTGAATTTTTTGGGGGTCCGAGAATAGCTATAAGCTTGTTCTGAACCGTCAAATAGGGAAGGTTTAAATAAGCTGTTTCAGCCTAATAACGCATTGGCTTGGGAGCGTGCAGATGACGCAAGATGATCGAGGACGGCAAGGACTAAGATGCCTACTCGATATCTGGAATGATTTTGTTGTCGGTATGGGGATATTCTACAGGCTATTTTTTAATTGATTAGCCTGTGAGCTATTGATGCAGTGCTGAGCTTTATTCACCAATGATGCGCCATCTGCGACGCCGAGAACTTGAATCCCTCAGGTGTCGCACGTGGTATTTGCTGCGTGTCGGACGTTACCGTTCGAATCGATCGTCGATCAGTCAGTCATTTCTGTCGCTGAGACGATCAGCCCTTAACGATGAGGCGCGAGTTTCGTTCATTGCGAAAGGCCAATTGTTCGATGGTTTGCGTGGCGTGCTCGGCGTCTTCACGCGCCTGCAGAATCACCCCGTGATGTTCGGACTTGCTGCACACCGGGTCGGCGTTGCTGGCGTCGCCTGTGAGCATGAACGCCTGGCAGCGGCAGCCGCCGAAGTCCTTTTCTTTTTCATCGCAGGAACGGCATGGCTCGGGCATCCAGTCATAGCCGCGAAAGCGGTTGAAGCCAAACGAGTCGTACCAGATGTGCTGCATGCTGTGGTCGCGCACATTGGGAAATTGCACCGGCAGTTGGCGGGCGCCGTGACAGGGCAGGGCGGTGCCGTCCGGCGTGACGGTGAGGAAAATGCTGCCCCAACCGTTCATGCAGCCCTTGGGGCGTTCTTCATAGTAGTCCGGCGTGACAAAGATCAGCTTGCACGGATTGCCGGCGGCTTCCAGTTTGGCGCGGTATTCGTTGGTGACACGCTCGGCGCGGACCAGTTGTTCCTTGGTCGGCAGCAGACCCACTCGGTTGAGTTGCGCCCAGCCGTAAAACTGGCAGGTGGCAAGTTCGACGAAATCCGCCTCAAGAGCGATGCACAACTCGATGATGCGGTCGATCTTGTCGATGTTGTGCCGATGGGTGACGAAGTTCAGCACCATCGGATAGCCGTGGGCTTTGACCGCCCGGGCCATTTCCAGCTTTTGCGCGAAGGCTTTCTTCGAGCCTGCCAAGAGGTTGTTCACCTGCTCGTCGCTGGCCTGGAAGCTGATCTGGATATGATCCAGGCCGGCCTTTTTGAAGTCGCTGATTTTCTGTTCGGTCAAGCCGATGCCGGAGGTGATCAGGTTGGTATAGAAACCCAGCCTGCGCGCCTCGCCAATCAGTTCGGCCAGGTCCTGGCGTACCAGCGGCTCACCGCCGGAAAAGCCCAATTGCGCGGCGCCCATTTCCCGGGCTTCGCGAAACACCTTGAACCACTGCTCGGTGCTCAGCTCCTTGCCTTGCTCGGCAAAGTCCAACGGGTTGGAGCAATACGGGCATTGCAGCGGGCACCGATAGGTCAGCTCCGCCAGCAGCCACAGCGGCAAGCCGACTTCAGGCTTGGGCGGCAGCCCGGTGGGCTCAGGCAAGTTCGATCCAGTGCTGTGCACGGGCGACCTCCATGAATTGCTCGATGTCGTCACCGAGTTCCGGCACGTCGGGAAACTGCTTCGCCAACTCGTCGACGATGGCCGCGACATCCCGTTCGCCGTCGATCAGGCCGCCGATCAGCGACGCGCTGTCGTTGAGCTTGATCATGCCTTCAGGATAGAGCAGCACATGGCCCTTCTGTGCCGGTTCGTACTGGAAGCGATAGCCGGGGCGCCAGCGCGGGGTCTTGCTGCGGTCGAAACTCATAAGGTGATCCCTTTGTGCCACACCCGTTGCCCGGTCACGCTGTGATAGGGCGGACGGTTCAATTCGTAGGCCATGCTCATGGCGTCGAGCATGCTCCAGAGGATGTCCAGTTTGAACTGGAGAATCTCCAGCATGCGCTCCTGCCCTGCGCGGGTGGTGTAGTGCTGCAAGGTAATCGCCAGGCCGTGCTCCACATCACGCCGGGCCTGGCTCAGACGAGTGCGGAAGTATTGGTAGCCGGCCGGGTCGATCCACGGGTAATGCTGCGGCCAGCTGTCCAGGCGCGACTGGTGGATCTGCGGCGCGAAGAGTTCGGTCAGCGAGCTGCTGGCTGCTTCCTGCCAACTGGCCCGGCGGGCAAAGTTGACGTAGGCATCCACCGCAAAACGAACCCCTGGCAGCACCAATTCCTGGGAGCGCAGTTGATCGGGATCCAGGCCCACCGCCTGGCCCAGCCGCAGCCAAGCTTCGATACCGCCGTCCTCGCCGGGAGCACCGTCATGGTCGAGCAGGCGCTGGATCCACTCACGGCGGATCGCCCGATCCGGGCAGTTGGCCAGGATCGCGGCATCCTTGAGCGGGATGTTCACCTGATAGTAAAACCGGTTCGCGACCCAACCCTGGATCTGCTCGCGAGTCGCGCGGCCTTCATACATCGCCACGTGATACGGGTGATGGATGTGGTAATACGCGCCCTTGGCGCGCAAGGCTGCTTCAAATTCTGCCGTGGTCAATGGTGTGTCAGTCATTTCGGGCGCTCCTACAGTTCGATACTCATGCCGTCGTAAGCGACTTCGACATTGCGTCGCACCAACTCGGCCCGCTCGGAGGAGTCTTCATCGAGGATTGGGTTGGTGTTGTTGATGTGGATCAGCACCTTGCGCTGCTTCGGCAAATGCTCCAGCACTTCGAGCATGCCGCCCGGACCATTCTGGGCCAGGTGGCCCATTTCCCGGCCAGTGCGGGTGCCGACACCACGGCGCTGCATTTCATCGTCGTCCCACACCGTTCCGTCCACCAGCAGACAATCGCTGCCGGCCATGATCTGCAACAACGACTCGTCGACCTTGCCCAGGCCAGGGGCATAGAACAGCTTGCCACCCGTGCGCAGGTCTTCGACGATTAGCCCGATGTTGTCGCCCGGGTGCGGGTCGAAGCGATGCGGTGAATAGGGCGGTGCGGCGCTGAGCAGGGGCAGTGGGGTGACGCGCAGGTTCGGGCAGGCGGCGATGGTGAAGCTCTGGTCGAGTTCGATGCGATTCCAACTCAACCCGCCGTTCCAGTGGGTCAGCATGTTGAACAGTGGAAAGCCAGTGCTCAGGTCTTCATGGACCATGTCGGTGCACCAGACTTGATGTGGGCAACCTTCACGCAGGCTGAGTAGGCCGGTGGTGTGGTCGATCTGGCTGTCCATCAGGATGATCGCGCCAATGCCGGTGTCGCGCAGGGCCCGGCCCGGCTGCATCGGGGCAAACGCCTGGAGCTGGGCGCGAATGTCCGGAGAGGCGTTGCACAGCACCCAGTTCACACCGTCATCGGACAGGGCGATGGACGATTGGGTGCGCGCCTGGGCCCGCAGGCTGCCGTCGCGAAAACCTGCGCAGTTGGCACAGTTGCAGTTCCACTGGGGGAAACCGCCACCGGCGGCAGAACCTAGAATCTGGACGAACATGGTTGCTCCATCATTCTGGAACCGAAAATAAAACGCCTCGGCAGGCCGAGGCGCTGTCCATCAGGTACAAACTTAACGGTTTGCGAAGTACATGGTGACTTCAAAACCGATACGCAGGTCGGTGTAAGCAGGTTTGGACCAAGACATGAAAGTACTCCTATCAAGTGATGAGACGTTTGTCAGGTACATATTTCTGAGTTTGGTTGGGATCATTTTGCAGCGTTCCAAGGCGCACCCAACCTACGACGCCGTGTTTCGGTTGTTATACCTCGTCTGGTACTGCCGGACGATCGGGTAGCAGGACGCCTTCAGGGAATTGGTCCAAGTACGAGAACGAGTGACTCGACAATTTAGAGGCGAGGGCCACGACGCACTTCGCGAACAATTGAACTCGATTCTGCAGGCTGCAAAATGTCATTGTCGTACTCTCCCATGTTGGTGCGAACTCAGGCTGAAAAAAACTGCATTGGAAGAGCCCCTTACAGGCTGGTCTCGAATTTCAAACCGGCCACCCACGCATCCCTGACCTCGCTGACTCCGCCAGGATTGCCTACAAATTGCAGGTTGGGGCGCACGGTCAGCCACTTGGTCACGCCAAAGCCATAGTAGATTTCCATGTTGGTTTCTGAGCTTTGGGTCGGTGTGTAGCGAGGGTCGTCGTAATCGCTGACGCCCGCCCGCTCGTTCAGTTGCTGCTGATGATCTGTGAATCGGTTATTCACGTGGAGACTGGCGATGGCGACGCCGATCTCGTCATTCGGGCGAGATTTGAAGGGGGCCGTGTAGTAAGCGCCTACTTGCGCATAGCGATCGATCATATTGGTGGCTTTGTCATGCACCGTGGCATAGGCGAACACCGTCAGCCCACGAGCGGCGAAGTCTGGATCTTTCCAGACCTGTTGTTGCCCGGCAATCCATGCGCCGTGTTTACTGTCGCGGGATTTTGCTATGCCGTTTTCTTCTGTGTTGACGTCGTTTGCGTCACGGCTGCTGTAATACGCCCCTACGCGATATTCCCCTGGCAGCCGTCCGGCTCCCAGCGACGTGGTATGGACCAGCTCGACAGGTACCAAGGTACCCTCATTACCGCTGCCGCTGAGTTTGAAGCCGTTACCTATTTCCAGGTAGGAAGGGTTCTGCTCGTACGCACCGATCTGCGCATAAGTATCATCGCTCAAAGCGACCTTTACGCGGCCCGCCCATTGAGTGATTGGCCAGTTATAAATGATATCGCCGGCCCAGTTACCCGGCTGTGCGCCGCAGAATGCCAAGTTCTGGAATTTGCAGGGGAAGCTGCCGAAGTCCTCGCCAAAGTTCATGCGGCCCAGTTTGATATCCAGCCCGCCGTCAAAGAACTTTTGACGGTACCAGAGTTGTGTAAGCCGCCAGGTCTGGCCGCGCCCGTATACCTCTTGGACCTGACTGATTCCTCCCACCCGAGGATCGGTGAGCACATCGTTGGTGAGATTGCGCCCGTTACGGTCCGATATCGTGAATTGAAAATCAGCGCCTTCCCAGCCGAGTATTTTCTCAAGGTCAAAATTGCTCATCAGCGCAAGTTGATCGGTATACCGCGCCGTGGTGTGAGAATCGTAGCCACCGGCAAGATTCGTTGCGGCGTCGCCCGTGTAGAGCACGTTAAAGGTATAACCTTTTTCAAGCAGTTCTGTGCGTAGGCCGCCCCAGTCTCCCAACATCCAAGGTGACTCAGGACTGAAGGCTTCTTGTGCATGACTGTTGGTCGCTCCGCAAAGCAGCAACAATGCGGCGGAAATATTAAGCGTGTTGCAGTTCAAATGAGTGGTCATGATAATCTCTGCTTTTGTTTTTATTAGTCAGATAATCGAACACATCTTCAGGTTGATCTTCCGCCCGGAAGAGCATTAAAGAATGTCTGCAACGGGTTGAACCCAGCGAAGCACTACTGGATTCTTTTTTGTGGAAGCGTCGAGCTTGACGTGACACACGGTAAGTTGATGAGAAGACGGGATCTAAGTCATGCCACGTCTGTTCTTGCGGAATATCTCGGTAATTTATTTGAACATGGGTAACGCTCTCCTTGTGATTGTCATGAAGGTTGCTTTCAACTTAACGGCGCCGAAGATGCCGTCGGCGCGCTCTTGAAAATACCGGTCATTCGCCGCCCGCACTGATTGGGTTGGGTTGGCGTTTTTCAATGGTGTATTTCAGCAATGCAGCGCTGCGGAATATGCCGTGGGCGAATTTGCTATAGGGCATGGTCAGAAAGAACGCCATGACCAGACCCAGGTGGATGGCAAGCAATAAGCCCAACGCGCTGGTTTCGCGCCCGGCAAGCAATGCAAGACCGCTAGCGCTGACCAGGAACAGAAGCGCGATGAAGCCACGATCCATCGGTTTCTGATTCTCGTCCCCTTGTTGCGGGTTACGCCGCAGATTCATCCAGAGCAAACCTGCTGGGCCGATCAGCAGACCTACGCCACCGAAAATGCCGAGCAGCACTGGCAGGCTCACAACCGGGTAGGGCGCCGACCAATCGAGTAAAAAATGATAAAGAGTGGCAACGCCTGTGGCTGCGAAGCACAGCATGAACCCATAGAAGGTGAGGTGGTGAAAGCGGCGGCGCCATAGGGTGAATGCGTCGTCGGCGTTGTTGCAGCCTTCCCCATGTCCGCCGTCCAGGTACTTGAGTTGTGCGACGTTGGCGCCGGCCTCCAGGGCCGCACTGGCTTTCAACGGCAGAGGTGCCTCGGCGGGTGAGATTTCGCGCCAGAATCGACGCACGCCGATACCCAGGGCCAACACGGCAAAACCGAACACCGCGCTGAACATCAGTGCCAACGTGTTGTGTGGAAAAATCCCGTAGAAGTTACCGCCTGGCATGGCAACGAACAGGTTGCCCATGATCATCAAGGTAAGCGACAGGAACAGCGCCAACCCAGCGCCTGAAGCCAGCCCCAAGGTAAGGCCGTTGCGTTGGTACAATTTACCCAGTGGCTGCGGCCAGGCGTAACTGGTGTAGGTTTCCAGCCGCACCTTGGCCATGGCTTTGGGTACGTTGACTGCAAATTCGTGCGGGGCAGCGTATTGGCAAGCCGACAGGCACGCGCCGCAGTTGTGGCAAAGGTTCGCCAAGTAATGAATGTCGGCCTGACCGAATTCCAGATGCCGGGTCATTGCGGGGAATACGGCACAGAAACCTTCGCAATAGCGGCAGGCATTGCAAATGATCATCTGCCGTTCGACTTCGGTTTCCTGCAGGTTGAGGGCCGGGATCAGTTGGCTGGATACCTGGGGATCAAACAGCTGCATGTTGAAGCTCCGAGTTCACAGGAGAAAGACCAAACCCCGCACAAAGCGCGGCCTGTACGCCAGCGATTCGTCCGAAGGCAGTACCGATGGCCATGCCAATACCCGCGGTATAACCCTTGCCCAGTACGTTGCCAGCCATCATTTCTCCGGCGACAAACAGGTTCGGGCTGGCCTTGCCATCAAAGTGCACGGCGGCCGTTTCGTCGGTCGCCAGGCCGAGATAGGTAAAGGTGACGCCTGGCTTGAGGGGATAGGCGTAGTAGGGTGGTTTGGTGAGCGGCCTTGCCCAGTGAGTCTTGGCGGGAGTAAGCCCTTCGGTATGGCAGTCGTCGAGCGTGGTGTGGTCGAACGTGCCGACATGGCAAGCGTTGTTGTAGTCTTCGATGGTTTTAACGAACTGCGTTTGCGGCAAGTTCAACAGGCGAGCCAGTTCTGGCAACGTCCGGGCTGTGGTTCCAGGGAACACCGGCGGCATGAAGCGGCCAAGCGCCTGTTGGTCGATAATCGAGTAGGCCTGCTGGTTGGGTTGTCCCGCAACCAGACGGCCCCAAATCGCATAACGCTTGGGCCAGAAATCCTCACCCTCATCGTAAAACCGTTTTCCATCGCGGTTGACAACCACGCCCAGGGACACGCAGTCGATGCGGGTACAGATACCTCCGTCGTAAAGCGGAGCCCGGGCGTCGATGGCAACCATATGTGCCTGGGTTGGGTCGCCGACTGAATCGGCGCCAAGATCGAGCATCCGTCGCAACAACACACCGGTATTGAACCGGGTGCCGCGAATCAGAAAGTTGTCCGATGGCCATTCACCACGCTCGTTTTGGCCCCAAGCCTCCCGTAACCATTCGCGATTGGATTCAAATCCGCCAGCAGCCAGGACGCAGGCGCGAGCTTCGATACGCTCCGCTGGGAATCGCTGTCCATCTATCACCCGTTCGGCCAGGTGAGCTGCGACGAAAGCACCGTTTTCCAGTTCTATGTCGGTGACCTGAGCGTCATAACGGATCTTCACGCCCAAGCGTTCGGCGCTGCGAAAGTAAGCATTGACCAGTGCCTTTCCGCCGCCCATGAAAAACGCGTTGGTGCGCGCCACGTGCAGAGCACCCGACAAGGGCGGCTGAAAGTGCACACCATGTGAACGCATCCAATCACGGCAAGATGACGAGGCGCGAATGGCGATGCGCGCCAGTTTCTCGTTGGTAAGACCACCGGTGACTTTAAGCAGATCTTGCCAGTATTCTTCTTCGGCATAGGCATCGACCAGCACATCCTGAGGCGCATCGTGCATGCAGCGCAGGTTGCGCGTGTGCTGCGAATTTCCACCGCGCCAGACTTTCGGCGAGCCTTCCAGCAGCATCACGCTGGCGCCTGCCTCTCGTGCCATCAATGCGGCACATAACGCAGCGTTGCCGCCACCTATCACCAGAACGTCGACCATCGTATCTCCTCGATTCACTGGCAGGGCGAAGTGACTGCCGCCAGTGGATTAACCATAGGGATGGGCTCATCGCGGCGAAAGGCGGATTTAGAGGTGAGGGCTTCAGTTTTAGTGAAGGGTGATGTTTCTGTGCAGGGGGATATGTGGCAGGCGTTACCACTCTCCCTGAAATACAAAACGCCCGATGCAAATGCACCGGGCGTTTTGATACTGAAATGGATATAGACCCATTTCAGAGGCAGGCAAATTTGCCCAGTTCAAGACTTTGGAGACAGGTCACGATGGACCGGCTCCTTGGTTGAACAGCTATTGTCAGCCGCCATTACTTGCCATCTGGAATTGCAAAGGCAACCAGCTTCGAACCAGGCTTCGTACGATAATGCGGGCGCCCACCCTCGGCGACCACCACAAATTGCCTTCCGCTGACCGGACTGCGGTAGGTCATGGGCGTGGCATTGGCGCTGGTGGCAAGGCGACTGCTCCACAGCTCCCGGCCGGTGGCAGCATCCAGGGCACGGAACGTATGCTCTGCTGCACCGCCGATAAATACCAGGCCGCCACGGGTCGTCACGGCGCCACCGGCGGTCGGTGTACCGATCGGGATGGAAACCAGGGTAGGCAGACCGAACGGACCAATGTCACGCGGTGAGCCAAATGGCTTGGACCAGATGAGCTTGCCACTGACAAGATCAACAGCGCCAATCAGGCCCCAAGGCGGCGCATTGCAAGGAATGCCAAGCTGCGAAAGGAAGTTGACCCGATAAGCGCCGTATGGCGTGTCAAGCATAGGCTGCTCGGCTTGTCCCCCTGCGTCCAGACCAGGTGCAATCCTGAAATTGCGTTGCGTTGCTTCTTCGCGTGTTACCAATTCGATTCGGTCAGGGACCTGAGTCCAGTTGACGATCATCAGCCCGCGATCAACGTCCAGCGAGATGCCATTCCAGTTCACACCACCCATTGAACCGGGATCGATCAAGACATTCTTGTCGAGCGTGATGGGCGTGAATTGGCCCTCGTAGCGCGATTGTTTGAACATGATCCGGCAAACCATTTGGTCGATCGGCGTCGCACCCCACATGTCTTTTTCGCGCAGTTGAGGCCCCCTGAAAGCAGGGAGCTCGACAGAGGCAGGTTGGGTAGGGGACAGCCATTCGCCTTTGGCAATGTCACGCTGAGGCACAGGCTGTTCTTCCACCGCCTTGATCGGTTCGCCAGTCTCGCGGTCGAGCACGAAAATCTCGCCGCGTTTGGTCGGTTGGATCAGCGCTGGCCGCATGCCCTTTGCGGTAGGCCAATTCAACAGAGTGGGCTGAGAAGCGACGTCATAATCCCAGATGTCGTGGTGCGTGGCCTGGAATTTCCAGCGCAGTCGACCCGTCTCCGCGTCGAGAGCGATCACCGCACTGGAGATATCCTCGTCATAGGGACGGCGCTGCCCACCGTAAGCATCAGGTGTCGCGTTGCCCACTGGCAAATAGACGAGACCGAGCTTCTCATCCGCGCTGATGGGGGCCCAGCTGTTGGGCGTGGAAGGCGTGTAATACTGCCCTTCAGGTGGCAGGCCGAGACGATTCGGCGCGCCGGCATCAAAGGCCCAGGCGAGTTCGCCTGTCACCGCATCAAACGCCCTGATGACGCCGGACGGACCACCCCAATATTGCCCGTCGGGAATGCCACCACCGACGACAATCTTGCCGCGGATAACTTGCGGTGCCGAGCTGACGTAGAACAAGCCATGTGGGTAAGGTGCGACGCCCTTTGTCAGATCGACCGCGCCGTTGTTACCAAACCCTGGGCAATATTCACCGGTTTTCGCATCCAGTGCCACCAGCGTGGGGTTGTGGCTGGGGGCGTAGATGCGCTCTGAGCAAAAACCATTGGCGTCGGGCACTTTGTAGTACGCCACACCCCGACAAGGTTTGCCCGACTGCGGTACGCCGTTGGAAATGTCGCGGCGCCACAATTCTTTGCCGGTTTCCGCATCGAATGCATGGATACCGTTATTGCCATCACACGCGTACAGGGAACTACCCATCATGATGGGGGTGCCTTCGATGGCGTTGAGATCGCCGTTCACCGGTGCCATGTCGGCTTCCCAGACTTTGACCAGCTTCGAGACGTTGGTTGTGTCAATGTCTGCTAGCGGACTGAAGCGGGTTCCACCCTGGTCGTTGCCGTAGGCTTGCCAGTCGGTACGTTCGTTGTTGGCCATTGGTTCAGGCAGTTTCGCTGGCGCCTGCGATTGCAAGCCGCGTCTCAACATCGGAAAGTCCGGTGCGTCAGGTCCGAAAGCGTGAGTGACGCTCCCCAAGGCGATTGCAGCGGCCAGGCCGCCGGCAAACGATGGCCAGCCGCGTGGAAGCTTCCGGGTGTTCGGCGCAGGCGTGAGTCGGGTGAAATGCGGTAGCAGAAGTACTGCGCCGAGAACGAACGGACCAATCAGTCTGGGCGCCAGTTGCCAACCGTTAAAACCCACCTCCCACAAACTCCAGGCTGTGGTCCAGACCAGCATTGCGGCATAGACCCAAACCCCTCGCGCATCACCGCGCCAGAGAAATACAGCGCTTGTGATGAAGGCCAGCCCGGTGATCAGGTAGTACGCAGAACCTGCGTCCGCAACCAAGATGACACCGCCAATGGAAAGGGCCAAGCCGAGTATCAGTAATACAATGGCAAAGATACGACATACCCATCGCGAAGCTTTTGTCGTATCGCGCTTGGCATTCAAAGAGTCAGGCTCTGCGCCAATAGGGGTCATAAGGGTTTCTCCATGTGATCAATAGGACACACGTGTTGGTAACAAGCATTGAGGCGGCTCATTTGAATGACGCCGGAGGCAAGCCATGGGTGAACACCTTGGCACTGAATATTGTCGCTCCTTGCCCCTTATCTCCATCACTGGTGACGGAGTACAAGGTGTTCGTATTGGGATCAATGGCGAGGCTAGTCGATAGCAGGTTGTGCCCTTGTTCGCGCCCCGGCAGCAGCACCTGACCAATCGGGATACCGATCTGGTTAAAGACCATTACACGACCTTGCCCATAGATCGCCACATAGACATTGCCATCGGCGTCGACCCGCATCGAATCGGGGGAGGGCCCCGTGAAACGGTAGGGGATGGACGAGCTGATGGTGGCGATGGTAGTAGCGTTGGCCAGGTCGATGCGATGCAGAAGATTGCGGCCAAATTCAGTTGCCCACAGCGTTTTTCCGTCTGGACTTAGCGTAACGCCGTTGGCCATCGAGAGATGCGGCAAGACGACAACGGGAGTCGAAAGATCGGGAGAAACGTAATAAATTCCGCCCTTTGGCTCGGTCGAAATACCTTTGAAGTCACTGAAGTAAAAACCACCCTCTTTATTGAACACCAAGTCATTGGGCATGAATCCGGCGTCTTGCGCGATGATGGTTTGCATTCCCGTGCCATCGGGTTTGACTGCGAAAATCGCGCCGAGGTTGCGGTTCAGATCGAGAGCCGCGATGAACAGGCGTCCGTCGGGATGAAATGCCAGTCCACCAGGGGAGAGGTTCTCTATCGTGGCTACGATTGAAAGCTGTTTGGTCGGCGACAGGCGAAGTACGCGTTTACCCGAAACATCACAGAAAAGCAGGTTGCCCTCGCGGTCAAAGATGGCGCCTTCCAGTATCCGTCCTTCGTTGGATGCTTTGAACCAGGTTTGAGCTGTAACCGTTGGAAGGCTTCGTTCCGATACTGGGATGGGCACTGGGCCTTGGGTCTGCTTGTCGTAGGCCAATGATGAAGAGGAGGGGAGTTGCCCGGCGTATGCGCCTGTAGCAACGCTGGCGGCGCCAATGGCCAGACAGGCCAGCAGGCTGCGGAGCTGGAGTTTTTTGAGCGCCCCATGAACACTGGTGCTGTTTCTTCTATCCGAACGTTTCCTACAGGCATGAATGCTTGTCGCGTTTATCACTGTGTGCGGCGCAGGCATGTCGAGTTGTGTCAGCGTGGGTAAAGCGGTCGTAGCGAATAGCCGGCTGGGGGGCGCGCCGGATATCGGCACGACCAGCCCTTTGAAATTGAACGTTACGCCAATGCTCATAACGAACTCCATTGTGCAAAGCCTTTTACTCCCCCTCAGGGGCGTAGACTTGTTTATTGTTTGATAGGGTGAAGCCGTGTTTCTTACGCGTTAACGTTGGGCACGCGACCAGCGAATGTCAGTCCGCCGGAGGGGCCCTACTTCAAATCTCTTCCCGGGGGTACTGGAGCACGAGGACCTCGGCACCTTGGTCGCCTGCTTGGATCTCGAACTTTTCCTCAGTTGATTCCACGACGATCATGGACCAGAGAGGAAGCTCCTCTTCGCCATGCAGCACGCTGCCGTTTCCGACGAAAACGTAATAACCCGATGCAATACCAGGGGGCGGACCGTCCACCTTCATACCAGCGCCCAATCGTAATACCTGAGCGCGCAGGCCATCTGCCTCATCTTCAAAAAGCAGTTCCCAACTCGCTTCTTCGCGGGCCTGCATCACAGGGGCAATGGAGAACTTGATGGGCTCGGACGTCAGGTGCCGGCGTTTGCTGGGACGCAGTTGTTCCCGGTAGCCAGGTTCACTCAAATAGACCGGTTGGGAGTTTCCGGTGTACATCCGCATGGCGACGAAGGACAGCCCTTGCGGGCCCGCCACGATCGGACCGTAAGCCGTGTGATGGTCTTTGAACTGGACGGTGAGCGGTTCCAGCACCTGACCGCGATTACCCAGTGTGCCACTGCCAGCGATGAACAACTGAAACATCGACACCCCGTGGAAATGGGGCACTACTGCTTCGTGTGCTCTGAGTTCAGACATTGTCGCCTGAGGGCCTGGGGCCCGCCCTTGAGAGCTCCGCGGGCCAAAGAAGGTCGTTCCCCAATGCTGGTTCCCGGTACCGGGCGAAACGATAACGCTCCGATTTGCAAGGGCGTCTGCCCCACTGCGCGTGTAAATCATCACCAATGCTCCTATTGAATCTGCATGTATTCAGGACAAATCAATCGTCCATACGAGGCCGTAGCATGCCCTCGCTCGACGCAAAATCATACTAGCATGTGTTTTGATAATTAGCACAAGTTTCAATGGGTGGAACTTTTGAGTGGCGGGTGCGTGCTGAGTTAGCGCCGGTGCAAGCTTGTGTAAGATGGTGTTTGTGGTTTCATTCATTGAAACCTATTCCAAAAATAATTGACTTTCGTCTAGCAGCGGACGACAGTGCACCGTGGCAGCTCTGCTTTTGGGGAGAGCAGAGAAACGACTGCATCTCTTTACCTCGTCTCCCGATTTTCGATAGCGATCAAGGGCTTCAGTACCGATATGAATAATTACAAAAACTTGCTTGAACCACGTTCGATTGCGGTTGTAGGCGTGTCGGAGGATGCGGGACGTCCCGGCTCTCAGGCCGTAAGAGCTCTGATGAGCAATGGATACACCGGCGCGATCTATCCGGTGAATCCCAAATACGAAACCTTTGAAGGTTTGAAGTGCTATGGGTCCGTTGCCGATATCGAAGGCGACGTCGACCTCGTAGTGGTTGGCGTTCCTGCGCAGGGCGTTTTAGCCGTGCTGGAATCGAGTGCGCAGAAGAAGGTTCCTTTTGCGGTGGTTCTGAGCGGTGGCTTTCGAGAGAGCGGTCCGGAAGGGATTCTCCGTGAGGAGAAAATGCTCGCGATTGCCCGGGCGGCGGGCATGCGCATTATCGGGCCCAACTGCCTCGGTTTTGCCAACATCCATTCTCGGGTCTACGCCGCATTCGGCAGCATTACGCGTGAACCGAAACTCGAGAAAGGGTCGGTATCGCTGGTGACGCAGAGTGGAGGATTCGGCTACAGCATCGCCCTTGCATGCGCCGAAGCGGGGATTGGTTTCCGGCATGTGATCGCGACGGGCAACGAAAGCGACGTCAACACGGTGCAGCTCATTGAGGCGCTGCTTGATGATGACGAGACACACACCATCGTCGCCTATATCGAGGGAACCAACGACGGTCGTGCGCTGTTGGAAATCGGCCGCAAGGCTACGGCGCGTGGCAAGCCGATTCTGCTCTGGAAGGGCGGCGTCACCGAGCAGGGCGCACTGGCGGCCGCATCGCATACCGCCAGCATGACGGGTGTCTATGATTTCTATCGTGCCCTGTTCAAGCAAACGGGGATCGTCGAGATCAGAGAGATCCATGAAGCAGTGGATTTCCTCAAGGCATTGGAAAGCAAAAAATACCCGGACAATGGGGGTGTCGCGGTGATGGGGGTATCGGGCGGGTCTGCGATCGTATTTGCAGATGCGGGTGAGCCTGAAGGTCTGACCTTGTGTGAACTTGGTAACGATACCCAGCAAAAGCTGCTGGCGGTCGTGCCTAACATCGGGGCCGTCCATAATCCAATCGACCTTACCGCAGGGTATTTTTCGGCGGCCAATGCGCAGAAGTTGGAAGCCGCTGTAAGCGCGACGCTTGAAGACCCCGCCGTAGGATCGCTTTGCATTAACCTGGCAACCACAGGCGCCTCTGGCAGCCTGGCGGCAGCCCAGGTATTGGCCCGAATTGCCGCGTCGGCGTCGAAGCCGATCCTGGTTTTTTCCTCAGCCCCCAGCGTTCAGGTTGCAGAGGCGCTGCGTGTATTCGCTGATGCGGGAATTCCGGTGTTGCCTTCGCCGTCGCGAGCCGCCAAAGCTATCGCAATGCTGATGCGATTCAAGCGGACTCAATCGCGCATTTTGCAGATGCAAGAGGATGAGGGGCTCAAAGTAGAGCGAGCTTCTGTACCGCTTAGCACCGCCGTTGGCAGTCGGGCATCGTTGTCCGAGGTCGAGTCCAAGGAAATGCTGCGTTCAATCGGTATCCCCGTCACAACCGACCTGATCGTGAAGGGTTTTGACGCTGCGCTGTTCGACAAAGTCAAAGCGCCCCTGGTCGTCAAGATTGTCTCTGCGGACATTGCGCACAAAACCGAAATAGGCGGCGTAAAGGTCGGCATTCGGACAGCCCAGGAGCTGGAGTCAGCGATCGAGCAGGTGTTAGCCAACGCGCAACGGCATGTGCCTGCCGCCCACATTGAGGGTGTCCTCGTTTCCGAGATGGTGACAGGTGGTTTCGAACTGATTGCCGGGGTGGTCAAGGATCCTTCATTTGGCCCTGTGGTGGTAGTCGGCGCAGGTGGGATTTATGCGGAAGTACTGAAGGATTCCGCGTGTCGAATCGCCCCTTTCGGCCTGCCAACCGCTATGGAAATGCTCGATGAATTGCAATGCAGCGTGATCATGCACGGGGTTCGGGGCGCGCCTCCCCTTGACGTCGATGCTGTTGCCCGCGCGTTGGTGGCGTTATCGCAGTTTGCCTGGGAGCAGCGCAGCGATATAGCCGAAATCGACATCAATCCAATGTTTGTACTGCCCCTCGGTGTGATTGCCGCGGACGCCTTGATTGTGCGCGGTTAATGAACCGCCCCAAGCTTGTCGCGAGAAAGAGCAATGTACAAAACATTCTGTAAAGGGGTGAATCGCTATGAATGACAGCCTGTCCGCCACATTGACGCATCGGGTCAATGTGAAGCCTATCGACCGCACGTTCGAGGTACAGCAAGACGATACGATACTTGCTGCCGCCCTCAAAAGCGGGTGTCAACTGCCCTACAGTTGTCAAAATGGCATCTGCGGAACCTGTCGGGCCGTCGTACTCGACGGGGTGGTCGATCATGCGGAGTCCAGCATGGCGATACTTTCCAACGAGGACCGGCAGCAGGGATACGCGCTCCTGTGCCAGGCAAAGGCTTTAACAGCATTGACGATCGCCTGCGAGGTGGTGGAAGCAACACAAGACATCCCTATTCGACGGCTTGTTTCCCGTGTCGATCGTCTCGAGCGCCTGGCCGAGGATGTGATGAGAATTCGCCTGCGCCTCCCTGCCAAGGAGTCTTTCAGGTTTTTGCCTGGGCAATATATCAACGTCGTGATGCCAGGCGGTATTCGTCGCAGTTTGTCGCTGGCAAATGTGCCCGACGACAACGTGTTGGAGTTGCATCTCAGGAATTACGGTGGCCCGTTTAGCCAACACGTTTTCAATGTCATGAAAGAAAACGACCTGGTGCGCCTTGAAGGCCCACTAGGTACTTTTTTTGTGCGTGAAGACAGTAGCAAACCAATGGTCTTCGTTGCCAGCGGCACAGGGTTCGCACCGATCAAAGCCATGATTGAGCGCGAACTTGAAAAAGCATCGAGTCGTGAAATAACGCTCTATTGGGGCGGGCGAAGGGCTTCGGATCTGTATTTGAGTTCCGTTGCCGAGGCTTGGACGAAAAGTCACAACGTCACGTTCATACCTGTCCTGTCAGAAGCGCACCCCGACGACCTATGGGAAGGTCGGGTCGGCTTTGTTCACCGTGCAGTCATGGAAGATTACGAGGATCTTTCCCAACATCAGGTCTATGCCTGTGGAGCGCCCGTCGTCGTGCAATCGGCAAGGCAGGATTTTGTGGCATTACGCAACCTCCCCGAGGAAGAGTTTTTCGCGGACATGTTTGTGTCGGGACAAAAGACTCCCCAGTAGAACTCGTGTCGTGTGTCTCGATGAAATAAAAACAAGCACGTAGAGGAAGATGTCCGTGGATGAACTAGCCAGCGAGTTGACGGTTGAGCGACATGAGTCGCTCCTGTGGATCACTCTTAATCGTGTCGCCAAGGCGAATGCGATGACGGTGGATATGATGGAGCGTGTGACGGCTGCACTGCAGGCGGCCACTGATGACCCGCAGATAAACGCGGTGATGTTGACCGGGTCGGGTGAGCGCGTGTTCTGCGCAGGGGTCGATATTCGTGAACAACCGGCGGACGGTGATACGGCACGCCAGCGTGAACGAAGGTCGTTGGCGTTGGCGGCGCTGCAGGACGCCGTGATGGACTGCCCCAAGCCAGTTGTCACAGTGCTCAATGGTAC
Organism: Pseudomonas sp. St290; assembly: GCF_018325805.1. NCBI lineage: Bacteria > Pseudomonadati > Pseudomonadota > Gammaproteobacteria > Pseudomonadales > Pseudomonadaceae > Pseudomonas > Pseudomonas sp. St290. The sequence continues at coordinate 2,532,936 of NZ_AP014703.1, forward strand.
CGCGACGGGAGGTGGCGCGATGCTTGCGCTCTTGGCGGATGCCTGTGTCGCCGTCGATACCGCGAAACTGTCGCTGCCCGAAATTGATTTGGGTATCGCCACCTTCTCGGGTGCGAACATTTTAGAGGTCATCGGCGGACGCGCTTTGGCGCTTGATCTGATTCAGAGCGGCAGGGCGATGAAGGCTACCGAAGCATTGGCGAGAGGGCTGGTCCGCGAGGTAGCCCTGCGAGACGAACTCCATTTGAAAGCTTCGTCGCTGGGGCAGGCGTTGGGGGCAAAGAACCCGCGCACGTTTGCTGAAAACAAGCGGTGGCTCAATCGTTCGCTGAGAGCTGCATTGTTGCAGGCTCGGGACGAGCATGCACGACACCGTGCACTGGCTCAGGCCGAGCAATAGCGCCGCGGGCAACGAGTGTGGTTTTGCACGGGCGGCGTGTCCATATCGAACTGAGGGAATATGATGTCTGATCTAGAAGTCAGTACCGTTGGCCGGGTCATGGTAGCCAAGCTAAACCGGCCCGAAAAAAAGAACGCCTTGAGCGAGAGCATGCTGGATTCACTTCGCACTGCATTGATGGCTGCCGATGAAAATGATGACATCGGTTGTTTCGTCATCACCGGTGCCGGTGATGCATTCTGCTCCGGAGGCGACCTGGGCCGTCGGGCCGCCGAAAGCGCAGAGGGGGATCCAACGCCGCTCGAGCGTAAAATCAGATTGCAAAAAGTCACCCACCAGGTGGCATTGGCGATCGAGAACTTCGAAAAGCCACTCATCGCGGCGGTAAACGGTGCGGCGGTGGGGGCGGGCATGGATCTTTCGTTGCAGTGCGATATGCGTTTCGCATCAGAGTCGGCTCGATTTGCTGAGGCTTATATTCGTGTTGGACTGATCCCTGGAAATGGCGGTTGCTATTTGCTGCCGCGCATAGTCGGTACCGCGAAAGCCCTGGAATTATTATGGACGGGTGATTTCGTCAGTGCTGAGGAGGCGTTGGCATTGGGCATCGTCAACCGAGTATTCAGTGATGACGAGCTCATGCAGCAAACGCTGGATTTTGCTACACGCCTGGCGGATGGCCCTCCCATCCAGCAACGCAGCATAAAGAAGCTGCTATACCAATCGCTGCGGACTGATTTACGGACGAGCTTGGAGTCGGTGGCTGCGCAGATGGCCGTGGTGCAATCCACGGATGATTACAAGGAGGCCATCAAAGCTTACAAGGAAAAAAGGAAACCGCGTTTTATCGGCAAATAGCGTGTCGTGCCTGGACCGACCGGTCCAGGCATCGTTGTGATAGTGGAGGTGTCCGATGGAACTGCGTCAACTGCGCTACTTTGTCCGGGTAGTTGAGTGTGGAAGCATGGGGCGAGCAGCGCTTGAACTCGATGTTGTCACCTCGGCCCTCAGTCAACAAATCAGTCGACTGGAGAATGAACTGTCCGTTCGGTTGCTGCTAAGAAAGAAGAGCGGCGTGCAGCCCACCAGCGCCGGATTGGCATTCTGGCATCGAGCACAATTGGTGTTGCGCAACGCAGAGGATGCGGCCCACGCGGCCAGGACTGGACGGTTCGCCGGGCATGTCACGGTGGGATTGGCTCCATCCACCTCAGGCGTCGTTGCACTGCCGTTCATGGAGGCGATGCGAGAGCGATACCCGGATATTTCCCTTCGTATTGTCGAGGCGTTATCGGGCAACCTGGAGCGGATGCTGAGTGCTAGACAGATCGATCTTGCGATATTGTTTGGCGCTGATCATGGGCGCAGATTCAGCACTCAACCGCTGGTAAATGAACGTCTTTTCGCTATTTCCGCAGCTGACTTTTCCCTGGTCCGCAAGAGTGAATCGCTGTCAATCAGTGAGCTTTCCAACGTTCCCCTTATATTGCCCGGCAGTACGCACGGCCTCAGGGCGCTGATAAACAATGCTTTTGAAAGAGAAGGCTGCACGATGAACGTCATCGCGGAAATCGACGGGCTTGCGATACTCATGGACGCGGTGGGGGCGGGCTTGGGGATGACGGTGCAACCTAGCGCGGCGCTTGCAAGGCATGATAAAGACCGTTTCGATACGGTACCCATTTCCGAGTTCAATTTTACCCGCTTGAATCAAGTCGCCAGTTTGTCGGACGATGAGTTATCGCCGGCGGGTTTGGCAGCACGTGTTGTTTTGGCTGACGTCGTTCGCACGTTGGTTTCGGATAAACGTTGGCTGGGCACGCAACTGGTAACTGTGCCCGACTGAACAAGGCGTGGTCGCCAGCCGTCTCGATGTGCCTCCGTTCTCGAGTTCGGTGGGTGGAACTGAAGTTGGCGAGTGAAATAGCGTCATGCTAGTATGTTATTTTGAGACTGATTCTCGTTTGTTGGCGAATGAAGCATTTCGTGTCGAGGAGGATCGTTACGATCAACGATTTTGATGGGGTTTTTCAAGAATGATGCGCTCTGTGCAACGTATCTTGGCAGTTTTCGAAAGCTTTAGTTCAGACCGCAGCAGCCTTACGCTTCAAGACATTGCAGACCGTATCGAGCTACCGAAGTCGACGACGTTTCGTATTGTCCAGAGTCTTGAAAAGGCTGGCTACCTGGTACGTCTCGAGCAGCAATATTGCTTGTCCTTCCGGTTCACGCGCTTGGCTGGCCTGGTAAAAAGTACCCTGGGTATTCGTGAGATCGCTCGACCCGTATTGCAAGAACTCGCTGAGCAGACTGAAGAAACAGTCTCCATCCATGCGGTGAGTGATCGCAATCGAGTCTGTCTCGACTCGGTCACTACCAGCTCGGCACCCTTGCGCGCGGTGGTCCAGGCGGGTGAACAGATTCCCTTATTGGTAGGGTCTGCTTCAAAGGTCTTGATGGCCTATATGCCCAAAGCCCAGCTCACCCCGTTAGTCAAAAATGTTGCCAAAGCGACGAAGCGCACCAATGGCGCGGTGCTTGAAGAGTTCGCCATGATCCGGGAGCAGGGTTATGCCGTTTCCCATGGCGAACGGCTGTTAGGCATCTCGGCGATCTCGGTACCCATCAAGGACGTCAATCAAGAAGTGCACTATTGCTTGTCGGTGGGGGCACCGACTGTCCGAATGAACATGAATGAAAAGGAGTTTATCGAGTTGGCAGTCAAAGGTGCCGAAGTCATATCGCGACAATTCGGTGGAGAGGTGGCCTTGCCCGCCCCTACATCCGACTGATGATGTGCGCCTGGCCTCAAACCTGGACGTCCTGACAGCGGCTCATCGCGAGAACGAAACGCTCCGCTGGTCACTTCCATGCGAATGGACCAGTTGGGACTTCCAGGCGAACGACGACGGTTCACGATTTGAAGCGCCCCACCAGACCGTTCAGTTCATCTGACAGACTCGACAACTTGCCGGAGTCATCCTGTGCAGAGTTGGCCAAGCTCTCCACCAGCCGAGCCTCGTCATAAATCTGCTGGATATGCCGATTGATCTCTTCGGCCACGCTATGCTGCTCTTCAGCAGCGGCGGATATCTGCAGGTTTTGATCCCTTATTTCATTGACCGATAATTGGATGCCTTCAAAGCTGTCCCGAGTGCTCTCGATGGACGATACGCTGGCGTGCGAGAGCTCCAGGCAACTACCCATTTTGCCCATGACCTCCTGGGTCTTGCTGCCTAGTGCGCCGAGCAGTTGCTCGATTTCGCCGGTCGAATCGGATGTGCGCTTGGCCAGTGCTCTGACTTCATCTGCCACCACTGCAAATCCTCGGCCTTGATCGCCCGCCCTGGCGGCTTCAATGGCTGCGTTCAGGGCCAGCAGATTGGTTTGCTCGGCAATGGCGCGAATGGTGCCAAGGATCTGGTTGATGCTGCGGCTGCCGGCTTCGAGCTCTGTCATGGACTGCGACGACTCGGTCAGACGGCGTCCCAGGCGATTCACGTTGTCCGTGGTGATCTCGATCTGCTGCTTGCCCTCCGCCACACGGCGATGTCCGTTCTCGGCGGACTCTGCTGCGCCGCTGCATGAGCGGGCCACCTCATTGGCGGTTGCGACCATCTCGTTGAACGCGGTCGATACCAATTCCACCGCTTCGCGCTGTCTTCCGGCGGCCTCGTTCATGTTGTTGGCAACCTCGCTGTTAACCCTCGAGGCATTTTGCAGATTGCTCGATGCGGCGCCGATGTGTTGGATCAACTGACGTATGGCGCTGAGAAACTTATTGAACCAGCCTGCCAGTTCAGCGGTTTCGTCGTTACCCTGAAACTCTAGTTCGCGACGCAGATCTCCCTCGCCCTGTGCGATCGATTGCAGTCCGGTGCTGACCTGGCTGATGGGTTTGACGATGGACTGGGAAAATGCCACGGCGACCAGGGCAAAAATGACTGTCAACCCGCCCACGATGAGGGTAGTGAGATAGGTCATGCGAGTGGCCGCGCTCATGACTTCACTGCGCTCGATCAAGCCGATATAGCGCCAGCCAAGATCAGGCGACGTCCAGACGTTGGCCATGTAAGGGATCCCATTGAGTTCAACCTCGGTTGATCCCTGCGGGATGGCGGCCAACTTTGCATAGGCCTCGCCCAGGTCCTTGAGCGGCTTGAAGCTATGCGTCGTGTCGCGGGGGTCTACCAGTACGATTCCGTCCTCGATCAACATCACGTAGCCGCTTTCGCCAAGCCTGATGCTTTTGACCAACTCGGTGAGGTTCTTCAAAGACACGTTCACGGCTAATACACCTTTGACGATACCATCGCTCGTGATCATTGCCCTGGCTGTTCCCACCAGTGCAGCATCTTCCTTACCGTAATCATAGGCTGGGTAAAAAGCGGGTGTTCTTACGGTTTTGCCAGGGCTCGCCATCGCCGCTTTATACCAGGGGCGTGAACGTGGATCGTAGTTGGCCAGTTGAGGATCATCTGGCCATTTGGCGTAGGAGCCGTCCTCCAGGCCGATGGAGAGAATCGCCGCTGACGGGTGGGCCGCACCGTAATGCGCAAACCTTTCGATCAGTTGCTGGGCCGCAGGAGGTAATGGCCGGCTGGCGGCATCGCCGCTCTGGTAGTTCTTCAGCGCGCCAACCGATACATAAACTGGATCGGTTGCCATTTGATCGACATTTTGCTGGCTGGCGTCGAAAAACTGGCGAATGTTGCCGTCGATCTGGCGTATTTCCCGCGTACTGCCATCCATAAACTGATCAACTGCCAGCGTTCGTGTGTTAGTCACCGAAATCACTGCGACCAAGCTCACGGGTATAAACGCGACCAATACGAACGTCAGCACAAGCTTGTTTTTTATTTTCATTGCTAAGCCCATAAACAGGGAGGACGGGCAAACGGCCAATTTGGAGTGGTAGTCGCCTTTACACCCGATCCTGTTCGGGTGCGGTATGTTCGGCGGCTCAGCCGATGAGGCGGACTGTTTTCAGTCCGCGCACATCTTGAGCCGCTCAGCGATCAGTTGACTGCAAAAAAGGGTTATGTAGAAAGCTCTTGCCGCATTGCTTTCTGTGGCTGTGGCAATTCACTCGCCTTGTTGCTTGTCTTGTTGCCCACCGAGGTGCGCAGGTTTATTCCACGAGTCTCAGGAACAAACTGAGTTGTGATCAGACAGAGCACGGCAATCAACGTGACGTAAAAGGCCGGCGCCAGCGGGGAGCCAAACGCCTGGGACAGGTACGCAGCGATCAATGGGCACGTTCCGCCGAACATCGCGACACTTGTCTGATAGGAAATGGCGTGTCCGGTTGCACGGAACGATGTCGGGAAAAATTCCGCTGCGGCCACAAAGCTGGCAGCCCCATAAATCCCCAATCCGGCAGCGAGGAGTGTTTGCCCGGCCACAGCGCTAGCGAAGGAACCCGAGGCAGCCAAGTACATGGCCGGATATGCCGAGAGTGCTATCCATGCCGCACCAAATGTCAGTACTCGCTTGCGGCCAAACCGATCGCTCAATAAACCTCCTAACGGAAGTAGGGCTGAAAGTACGATGACGGCGATGGCGTTTGAGATCAAAGCCGAGGTGGAATCCAGCTTCCCGACCTCAATTAGAAAGGTGTACATAAAGCCGAGCAATAGGTAAGCCCCTACCGAAAAAACCGGTTGGACCATGAACACGTGCAACATACCCCTCAATCCACCGCAGCGAATGGCCGCTATCAGCGGATTTTTCTTGATTTTGCTGGCTTTACTGGCCTGGCGGGCTTGCTTGTACTCTTCAGGCTCATCGATGTTGCGGCGCAGCCAGAACCCGACAACTCCGATAATGCCTCCAAGAAGGAAAGGGATGCGCCACGCCCAGTCTGAATACGCTTGATCCCCTGCTCCAAGCTGGAGTGCGACGACCAAACCGGCCACGACGGCGTTGGGCAGGTGAGAGAAAATCAGCGTGAAGCCAAGCCAGTATCCTCTGCGGTTCTCCGGTGCTGACTCGACGATGTAGCTGGTCGAGCCGGTCGTTTCGCCACCCAGTGCCAAGCCTTGTGCGATTCGACAGAGCAACAGCAGTAACGGTGCGGCGATCCCGATGGTTGCATAGGTCGGAAGCAGCCCGATGATCGCGGTGCCTAGTGCCATGAGCCAAACGGTCATCGCCATGACCCTGATACGGCCAAGGCGGTCCGCCAGATAGCCAAACATCAAGCCACCCAGGGGGCGGGCTACGAAGGCCACTGCATAGACTGCGAACGTGCTCAGAAGCGCGGCAGTTCGATCTGAGCCGGGAAAAAAATGAACGGATAAAATGGGTATTGAGAACCCGAATACAGCGAAATCGTAGATCTCACCGAAGTTCCCGATAGCGCCAGCGGCTAGCGATCGCCGAGAGCTGGTCGTTTTCGTCTTCGTCATGCGTCTTCTCCTGTGACAGGATGGTTTTTATTAGTTGATGCAAAGCTGATGCATCAAGACTGCAGGATGAAACAGTGTTGCTTCGCCATCAGGCCTTAGAGATGTTCGAGGCGTGGATCAATGTTGCATTTTCGCCAAATGAATCTTGGTGATCAGCGAGTGTAATGTTTGTGAAAAGCGTTTCTGCGATGACGCAATCCGCTAACGAAGGTTATGTTAGAAAGACGCGTGTTGCTGGGGTTTAAAAGCAATACGCGTTCACTATTTGTTAATAGGTTGGCGAGGTTTGCCGGACCAGGCAGGTAGCCGAGCGTAGGCTTGTTTCCTGCAGAAGGTGCCGCTGGCTTACCGCCGCATCGGGACAGATTTTGGTTTTCATATAGACCTCGATCGATTCCACGCTCACTATTCGTGAGCCGCCAATCAATTGCAGTTGGAGGAGGGCTTGAACTGAACCGCGGAAATAGAGCTGTAGAACGTGCTCAAGTCTTTTATCGGGACTGGATCGCTGATCTGATGATCCGCTTGCTCGAAGAGGCTTCGTGCAGCATTGGCGATCAACATGGGAGCTCCAAGATCATTGCCGCGCAAACAGGCCGCTTTGAGGATGTTTTTTTCGCTCGTGAGTGTCGTGTTGTCCAGGGGGTGACTGGATAACAATTGGGTATAAATAGAGCGAGAGGATTCACTCCATCCCGATGTCTTTTCCAGGACCTGTGCCATGTCTTCCAATGCCAGCCCATATCGCAGGCCTGCCGCCGTGCATTCATAAGTAATCGCGCTGCATAGCGATGCGATCGCACCTGTGACCAACTCGATGGCGTCACCTTCAGGGCACGCTTGAGGGGCGCCATCCGTGGTCAGCTTCACGGCGTCGCCGTCGTACAGTTTTGTTGCCGCCATGCTTTCGATGAGCCCGACCATGTCTTCGAGCTGCGCAGTTGGCCCCAGGGTGTTGGTTCCGATTTGCAACAATGCCCTGACCAGAGCGGTTAGCGGCATCGGGACATCCCTGGACATTCCCAGCGCGACGGCTTGATCGACGTCTTTGAGCATCAATGCCAGAGCGAAATTGGTAGAGGGTTTTCCCTGGGCAAGCGCGGGTAGCATTCTGTCTGTGGTTTGATTTCGCGCTTTGCTGCGGTTCAACACGTCCGCCATCAGGGGCAGTGACAGGCCGGCTTTTTTGCCCATGGCCACGACCTCAAGGGTCCCTAGTCGGCAACCGGCATTCATGGCGTTGTTGACCATTTTCATGGCTTGGCCGTCGCCGACCCTGTCGCCACAACGATAAATCGTTTGGGTAATAACTTGTAAAACGGGGAGGGCGCGCTCGTAAACCGTATCCGAGCCTGCAACCATCAGCGTGGCTTTGCCTTCGGCAACGACCTGGGGACTTGCAGACACCGCAGCATCCATCATGTCGATACCGCGTTCGGCCAGTTCTTCGGCCATGCGTCTGGTCTCACCCGGGATGCCACTTGTTTGATCAATGATCAGCGTCCCTGGTACCAATCCAGCCGCGAGGCCGTTTGGACCGAACAGTGCAGACCTGACGTCCGAGCTGCGTGGCAGGCACAGGAAGATGACGTCACACCGGCGAGCCAGGTCGGCCGCCGTGGGCGCGACGTCGGCGCCCAGTTTCTTGAACGTGTCGACGGCGGCCGTGTTGATATCCCACACGCATAACGAGTGAGACAGGAATCGACGAGCGAGTTGACTGCCGAGGGCACCGAGCCCGATGTATCCGATTTTCATTGCCTGTCGCCTCTCTTGTGACCATTCAACCGACGCATGCGGCGTATCGGGGGAATGGTGCAGATACTTTTATTGTCCTGGGGTGCGATGAAAGCGTATTGCCTGAACGCTAAAGCAATGAACCGATCATGCCGCCATCAACGCTGATGCTCGATCCAGTGATGAAACCCGCCTGTGTGGATGCGAGAAACGCGACCACGCCACAAACCTCGTCTTGCTCCCCCATGCGGCCGAGCGGTGTGAGTTTGCGGCGTGCCTCTGCCTGCTCCGGGGTGTACGCGGCGGTGCCGGTGCGGTGCGATGTGTCGATCAATGCCGGCGCTACACAATTGACAGTGATGCCGCAAGAGCCCACCTCGTTCGCGAGATGTTTCATGTACGCGGTGACGCCGGCGCGAAAAACGGTTGAAAGGCTATGGTGCGGCATGGGTTGCTTCACCGATGCCGAGGTAATGGCGATAACGCGACCCCATTGCTTCTTGAGCATCTGAGGAACCATTTCCTTGGCGACCTGGATGGTCCCCCAGAGTTGATTTTGATAGGCCTCTTGCCACCGTTCCTCTTCAGTTTCGTCGAGCGTCGCCCGCAGCGGATTGGGGGCTCGCCCCGTGTTCAGGACGAGGATGTCGGTGCCGTTGAATGTAGCGTTCACCGTGTCGGCGAGGCGCTTTACATCAGCGGCGACGCGCATGTCGCCGGCAATGGCGAGTGCACGCACGCCATGCTTTGCCGTTATTTCCTGGGCGAGGGCGGCCAGTTTGTCTGCTGAACGTGCAAACAGCACCACATGAACGCCCTCGGCTGCCAGTGCGTGGGCAATATTCTTGCCTAAACCTGCGCTGGCGGCGGTGATGACTGCCACTTTTCCGTTGATCTTCAGGTCCATGATTTACTCCGACACGATGATTTCATTGCCTTCGACGCTAAATCGATGGGGCATGTCTTCGGAGGCCCATTCCAGGTATGAAAGCACTTTATGGAATCGAGGATCGTCGTGATTCAGCACTTCGGGCCGATACTGTGCGTCCATGACCATCGGAAGGAACGAAACCTTTTGTATACCGTTTTTGGTCGCCACTGCTTTGGCGAGCAAGCTCAACGTACAGGCCTTGCCGTAGGGCATGAAAGGATATTCGGGATCGAGGTCCGCGTGATTGCGAACCGCACCGTGAGACCAGGCGGGCTCGCTCCATGAAGGCGCGGGAAACGACTTGGTCATTGCGAACACGCCGAGACTGTAGAAGACGGCTTTGCCCTTATACATCTCGATCGCTTTGGGAATATGCGGTGCGTGGCACACCACCATATCTGCACCTGCATCAATGGCAGCATGGGCTACGGTCACCTGGTAATCGGAGATCACGCGCGGCAGCCGGATGACGCCGGAATGAAAAGCCAGGATAACGACGTCTACCTCACCTTTCAGCTTCTTGATGTCCTCGACCAGGTTCGCCAGGTCGCTGGAGTCAGGTTCCGTGCGAATGCGAACGGGCTGGTGGGGGCCTCGTGTTTCATAGGAGGTATCGATCTTGATACTGGTCACGCCAGGTTTTTGCAGTCCTGCCTCGCTGCCGGCAGGACCGAGCGAGGTATAGCCCAAGTAACCGACCTTGATACCGTCGTGTTCAATGATGGCTGGACGCCGTGCTTCTTCCAGATCCCGACCTGCGCCTGTCACCTGGATGCCGCGCGAGACGAAAAAGTCCCGGGTATCCACGAGGGCGTCCGGGCCGCTGTCGTAGCTGTGATTGTTTGCCAGGGTCACCGCGTCGAACCTGCCATTGGTGAAAATAGCAGCCATTTCAACGGGCTGACCGACTTGAGGGGCATGGTCTGCGCGCACGGTGCGGTCCGAGTAGGTGCGCATGCAGTTGATGAAGCGCATGTCGGCCGAGGCAAGAGTCGGCAGGACGAGTTCTGTGTATCCCTCCACCGGGAAGCCGTCTTTCGGTCCATGCGTGGGACCGCAGTCCCCGCCGATCAGTATGGTGGCGTTCGATGTCATTTTCCCTCCTATTATTTTTGTGGGAAATTTATGGTTTCGATCAATGAAACGTATGCTGCTAGATAGAACTGATAATAGCACCGCGTAAGCGGCATGACCACGATTTGTACAGGCATCATGTCGTTGGATAAAGAGTCAGTTTTGATTTTCTTGGTTCTGTTGGTCGGAACAGGTATCGATAATAAGAACATGTGATAGTATCGATTTCGACATCCGTCCGGGCGCGGGCGTTACCTACCTGAGCGTCTCTGTGGCAGGACGAGGGTCGACGCCTGTTCAGAAATTCGACGTTGGTGCCAGTCTACTATCTGAAATTATTATTTAATTCAATTGCTTACATGAAAATAAGAGAGGGCGGAAATGGCAAGCTCACTGGATCAAACGCAGGGGCACACACCGGCAGGGCGGCTTGCCGGGAAAGTTGCTGTTGTTATTGGTGCTGGACAAAGCCCGGGCGAAGGCATGGGTAACGGTCGAGCGGCGGCCATTCGATTTGCGCGTGAAGGGGCGCACGTCCTGGCCGTTGATCGGCAAATCGAGTCCGCTGAGGAAACTGCGGCGATGATCATTCAGGAGGGCGGTTCCGCTGCAGCATTTTCTGCGGATGTGACCCGGGAGCACGAGTTGGCCCTTGCCATGCAAATGGCAAAAAAACGTTGGGGGTCCCTGGATGTCCTGCACAACAATGTGGGGGTCAGCCTCGCCGGTGGTGACGCCGACTTGATGGACATCACCGAAGATCAGTTCGATAACATTTGCCGTATCAATCTTCGCGGTACCGTCTTTGCCTGTAAGCACGCAGTAGCACTCATGCGCGAACAAGGGGGCGGGGTTATCGTCAATGTGTCATCCGCGGCGGCATTGGGTAAGTATCCCTACGTTACCTACAAGGCTACAAAAGCGGGTGTCATTGCTTTCACCGAGCAATTGGCGCTTCAAAATGCTCCTTATGGGATCAGGGCAAACTGCATCCTGCCAGGCTTGATCTCGACGCCGATGGCGGTTGAGGCGCGTATTCAAGCGTGGAACCAGACGCGTGAGCAGGTCAGCGCGGAGCGCAACGCCAAGGTGCCGCTCGGCCGCCAGGGAACCGCTTGGGATGTTGCGAATGCGGCCCTGTTTCTTGCGTCCGATGAAGCCAATTTCATCACTGGTATCTCATTGGCGGTGGACGGCGGCCGGCTGCTCAATCGTATTTAATCGTAGTCCCCCACTGCTGGCAGTGGGGGACCATCGGCGCATTACCGCTCAATCAACGTAGCCCGACAATACCCATCCAGTACTGAAGTTGATTTCCTGGCGTCTCGACATCAACGCTTCGAGCGTACTTTAGATGCCCGTCATCACCTATCCGGAATATCGACAGTGTCGCGGGCGTTACAGTCAGCCCTTTTTCATCATCGTATGCGGCCAAGGCCTTGATACTCGCCGTGACGAGCAAGCGGCCACTGGGATCACAGGCAAATGTTCGGACGTGAAAGGAACGAGTGTCCACATGCTGAACGAGTGTGGGCTCGCCTGTTTCAGGGTTGATAGCGTAGACGGCTATGTTGTTTTCACCTCCGGAGAACACTTGGTGCCCCTGGTGGGAGTGCGTCGCATCTGCGCGATTTACTAGGTAAACAAACTTCCCGTTTGGATGAACATGGATTGCACCGGCGAGTTGTCGCGGGCGCACGTGCTCAGGGGTTCGCAGCGTTCCCCGCGTGAAGGCTGGCTCGGCCTCGATCCGGTCACCGTCATGTCGGAACATGTAGAGACGGTTGGTTCGCTCGTCGGCTGCGTAAAGCCACGGATGCGTCGGATGAAAGTCGACATGCCGCGGGCCGAAGTCATGGCCATGATTCGGCGCAACCACATCGCTCATTTGGAGATGCTCTTCAGTTAGCCGAAAAGAACGGAGTGCCCCGGGATCTTCCAGCTTGTCTGTCGTTGCGTTATTGCCGCGGTCAACTACCAGGACTTGTTTGGCGGATGGATAAAACATGACCTGGTGCGGATAGACCCCAAAGTCGGTGTTCGGATCCTGAGCCTGGCAGCTGCCAATTGTGCAGTCTGCGTTGATGCGGTGCACAGTCAATGAGCCGCGCTTGAAATTGTGGGCATTGACGATAAATCGTCCCAGGGGGTCGATACACAAATGTACCGCTCGGTAGGGAAGTCGCGCAGGTAAGCCATGAGTGTTGAGTTGCCCGTCAGGTCCCAACGAGTAAGCGCTGACGTGATTGTGATGGGACTCCACCCTCGGGCCACCGTCGCTTGTTGAGACATACAGGAAGCCGCCGGATGGATGAGGCCATGCGTATTGCACCTTTGAGGCCACAGTGACGCTTTCCATCCTGTGGAGCGTTGCGCTGTCTACGTCAATCATGTAGCGCGTGATGACATCATCTACGGCGCTGTAGAGTACGGCGCGGCTGCTCATTCAAGCCTCCGAATGGTCAATTGTGAACATGGGAACGGACATGCCGCTTTCTGATTCTTTAAACGCGACCCTGACCCGCTGCCCGATGCGAACACTGTCCAGATCAACATCGACAATGTTCGTAAGCATCATCAGTCCCTCGTCGAGGCGCACATAGGCAATGCAGTACGGTGCTGATGCGCCACGTCGTGTGATGCTGAAGGTGTAGATCGTCCCGGTCCCGCTTGCGGTGATCCATTCGACATCGATGCTCCAGCAAAACGGGCACAACGCACGAGGATAGTGATGCGGTTGATGGCAGGTATTGCAGTTCTTCAAGAGCAGGCGCCCCTCGGCCGCAGCGTCGAAATAGGGTTCATCACCGGGGTTCAGGATTGGGTCGCTGATGGGGCGTTCTGTGTAGGGGGTCGACATGTTTTTACTCCCTTTCCATGATGACGGTGGCTGCACCGTGCCGATGACCTATCGCGCCGCCGATGCCGGTGGCGAGGGCTAGCGAACAGTTGGGAACTTGCACCTTTGGATGAGCCTCGCCTCGAAGCTGTCGTACGGCTTCGATTATTTTTGTGATCCCACCGCGATTGGCGGGATGGTTATTGCACAGGCCGCCGCCATCGGTGTTGAACGGCAACTTGCCGATGCCCGAAATAAGGTTGCCGTCCGACACGAATTTTCCGCCTTCGCCTTTTTTGCAGAATCCCAGGTCTTCAAGTTGCAGGATGACGGTGATGGTGAAACTGTCATAGATGGAGGCGTACTGGATGTCGGCCGGCGTCACACCCGCCTCTTCGAAAGCTCGAGGGCCGGTCCACGCGGCTCCGGTATAGCTCAAGTCGAGGTGTCCACCCATCTGGTGTTTTGTGGATTCACCACAGCCAAGTATCCGTATCCGTGGTCTGTTGAGGGCCTTCGCAATCTCCGGGCGGGCAACGATAACTGCGCCGCCGCCGTCGCTCACGACGCAGGAATCGAGACGCCGCAGGGGGTCGGAAATCATCGGCGATGCCAATACATCTTCGACCGAGACCACTTTGCGCAACATCGCCAGAGGGTTGTGTTGCGCATGGTGAGAGGCGGCGACCTTGACCCACGCCAGTTGCTCGCTGGTTGTGCCGTACTCATGCATGTGGCGCATCGCACACATGGCATAGAGGTTCAACGTGACTGGGTTATAGGGCATCTCGAATGGCGCGTCCGGTAGATTGACGCCTCGTACGCGCGCCTGTATCCCAGAGATACCTTCAGAGTTGGGGCGGCCGGCCAGTGTAATCAGCGCCACGTTGCATCTGCCCGCTGCTATTGATTCTGCAGCGTGGGCGATATGGGCGAGATAAGAGCATCCTCCCATATCGGTCGAATCGACATGCCTCAGCTTGTCCAGATTCAGGTAGTTGGCCATCGACCATACATTCCCGCCGGGTGCATCGCCCGCGCAAAAATATCCGTCGATGTCATCTTTGCTTAATCCCGCGTCCTCAATTGCCCCTTTCGCCGCCTCCGCATGTAGCTGTGCCACCGAATGGTGGGGGGCCTTGCGTAGGGGGTGCTCATACGCTCCGACGATGTATGCCCTGCCTTTTATTGTCATCTCTAGGGTTTCCTCAGTGCATGAAGATGAAGCTCGAATGTGCTGTCCGGTACCTTCGTTCAGGGGGGATCGGTCCAGCGTCAAAGACTAAAGTAGCACGGCGCAAAGTTCCGATCAGTGAAATCTGTGCTGATTATCAAAACTCATGCTACCATCGATTCAACGTTGTTTGGAGCGCGGGATGGCGCTGCACTCAAATTTCCGGGCCAAACCAGGATGCTCATTGGATGCGAGCGGTCGCGGGGTAGGGGCAGGCCTTATTTTTTTTGAGACAGGAAGATGAGATGAGTGAAAGCCTGATGGTCAGTTACGAAGTCGAAGGCGTTGTGGCCGTAATCACAGTCAACAATCCGCCCGTCAACGCCCTGACTCCCGAGATGAGAGGGAGCATCATTGACGCCGTTGCCCATGCGAACGCCGACCCGGCTGTCGCGGCGATCGTGTTGATGGGGGCCGGTCAGAATTTCATCGCGGGTGCTGATATTCGACAGTTCGGCAAGGCGAGAACAATCACTACCCGCATGAGCGCCGCGGCACTTGACGCCAGCGCCAAGCCGACTGTCGCGGCTATTCATGGATATGCGCTGGGAGGCGGTCTCGAGCACGCCCTCGCTTGCCATTACCGGATTGCATTGCCCGAAGCCAAGCTCGGATTGCCCGAGGTCGCTCTCGGGTTGATACCAGGAGGCGGCGGTACGCAGCGCTTGCCGAGGCTGGTCGGGGCTGCCGTAGCCACCGATTTGCTCGTCTCAAGCCGCCATGTCCATGCCGCCGAAGCATTGAAGATCGCGCTTATCTCCCAGATTGTTCCAGGAACACAAAGCCAAGAGCTTCGTGATGCCGCCGTAAGCTATGCAAAGGCCGTGGCGCACGCTCAACCGCAGCGCGTACGCGATTTGGTGCTCGAACCGGTGGATGCGACAACCATGGATGTGCTGCAAGCGGCACGCCGCGAAGCAGCCAAAAAGTCTCCTCACAACAAGGCGCCACAGTACGCGATCGATTGTATCGAAGCAGCTTTCAGCCTGCCGTTTGATGAGGCTCTAGAGGTTGAGAGTCGCTTGTTTTCTGAGCTGGAGGGTTCTGATGTTGCCAAGGCACTTCGCTATGCATTTTTTGCCGAGCGTGAGGCTGCCAAGGTTCCGGATGCGCCCCCGGGTTTCAAGCCTGCTGGTGTGACGTCCGCTGCTGTGATTGGCGCGGGAACGATGGGCGCCGGTATTGCCATTTGCTTCGCTGATGCAGGCATTGTGGTGAAACTCCTGGAAGCGAGTGCCGAAGCACTGGACAGGGGCCTGCAGCGCATACGTGACATCTACGCCGTAAAGGTCAAGCGCGGACGAATGACTGTGCAAGAAATGGATGCATGCCTTCAGTTTGTCCAGCCTGTCTCCCATTACGAAGAGATCGGCGACTGTGATGTCGTGGTTGAAGCGGTGTTTGAACGGATAGATCTGAAGAAGGATGTGTTCACCAAACTTGATGCGGTGATGAAGCCGGGCGCGCTGTTGCTAACGAACTCTTCCGCGATTGATATCAACGTCATGGCCAACATGACAGGCCGGCCTCAGAGTGTCGCCGGCGCTCATTTCTTCGCTCCCGCGAACGCGATGAAACTGTGCGAAATCGTGAAGGGTGATCAAACCTCGATCGAGACAGTTGTGCGGGCCATGAAGATGGGCCGCGATCTTAAAAAAGTCTGTGCGGTCTCCGGGACGTGCGATGGCTTCGCGGCAAATCGCAGTCGCGCGCCGCTGGTCACGGAAATGATGCTACTGCTTGAGGAGGGAGCACGCCCTGAGCAGATCGACAGGGTCATGGTTGAGTTTGGCTATCCGATGGGACCGTTCGCAGTGAGCGATCTGTCCGGTCTCGATGTCAGCTATGACACGCGCAAGCGTCGCGCGGCAGCTGACCCTCAATACAGGAAGCTCCATGTCCCGGATAGGATGGTCGAGCTGGGCCGCAAGGGCCAGAAAAATGGGGCCGGGTGGTATCGCTATGAAGAAGGTGACCGCACACCTCGTCACGATGAAGAAGTGATGCGGATCATCGCGACCGTCGCCCATGAGCTTGGCACGCCTCAGCGTACCTTTACCGACAGTGAAATCCTCAGACGTCTGTTATTCGCCTCGATCAACGAGGCCTGCAAGATCCTGGATGAAGGCAAGGCATATCGAGCCAGTGACATTGATGTCATGTGGTTGTACGGCTTTGGATTTCCTCGCCATCGAGGAGGGCTGCTGTACTGGGCCGACACGATCGGGGCCACGGAAATCCATCTGCAAGTGCAGCAATGGCATGAGCAATACGGCAGGCGTTGGGCACCTAGTCCGCTGCTGTCGAAAGCGGCCAATGAAGGGCTGTCCCTGAGAGAGCTGAAATCAGTCATATGAAAAGCACGGCAATGGCAACCATGGCCGCGTGCGGCCGGTAACAGCTGTTCTGGCAAAGTGAAAGCAACGCCCTGGTTGCTGTCCCCCAAGGGTTACGAAACGCTTCCCATGGTCGGCAAAGGGGCCAACAAGTAGAAAATGAAACGGAAGAAAAATCATGAGCAATGACACGTCCACACAAGCCTTGTCCGAGGGCGAATTCAAAATTTGGCAATGCATTTTATGCGGTTTCATGTATGACGAAGCCGAAGGTATTCCGCAAGAGGGCATACCTGCTGGAACTCGGTGGGAAGATGTTCCCCAGGATTGGATTTGCCCTGAGTGTTCGGCGACGAAGCTGGACTTCGAGATGGTCGAGATTTGATTAATTGCCTTTCCGGCACAGTGTTTTTTCGGTGATTGAGGGCGATATCAACCGAGTCCCTTGGCGCCAAATGTAGAGGGAATTCAGATGTCCATTGAAACCAATAATAATGTCATCGCCGACGCTGACCATCCGCGCGTAGGCCTCTTCATCGACGGTGAGTGGATTTTCGACCGCCCCTCTTGCTTTGAAGTGTTGGACCCCAGCACCGAAGCATCGCTCACCAGCGTTCCCGGGGCCACGACCGCTGACCTGAAACGCGTGTTGGCCGCCGCTGAGCGGGGGTTCAAAATCTGGCGGGACACACCACCGGCTGAGCGTAATATCATCATCAGTCGTGCCATCGCAGGCGTGCGTTCACGTTCCGAAGAAATCGCGCAGATCATCACCCGAGAGAACGGCAAATTAATTGCAGATGCGCGTGCGGAGGTGGAGCGTTCGGCGAGCTTCTTCGATTGGGACATGGCACAGGCCCTGCGAGCCTACGGGACCATCGTTCCGGGCGAAGCCCAAATGCAGAAATCGATTCTTCGTCAGCCAATTGGTCCAGTCGCAGCGTTCACCCCATGGAATGTGCCGCTAAGCGCACCGTCGCGAAAAATCAGCGGTGCACTGTGCGCCGGGTGCTCCATAATTTTGAAAGCCCCAGAAGAAACCCCTGGCGCTGCAGTAGCCATGGTTCAGTGCTTCGAGCGAGCCGGTTTGCCTAAGGGCGTATTGAATCTGGTGTTTGGCAACCCGGCGCTAGTGTCTTCGACCCTGATCGAGTCGCCAGTGACCCGCATGGTGACCTTGACGGGGTCGGTGGCAGTCGGCAAGCACTTGAGCCAACTGGCGGGTGCGGCCATGAAGCCGGTGCTGATGGAGCTCGGCGGCCATGCCCCGGTCATCGTTTGCGAAGGGGTCAATGCCGCGGAAATCGGCAAGATGGCACTCAAGAGCAAAATTCGGATCAACGCTCAGTGGTGCGCTGCGCCAGGTCGCTTCCTGGTACACGAGAGTATCTACGACGAATTCGTAGCGGCGTTTGTGGCAACCGCCGATCAGGTACGTGTGGCCGACGGCATGGATACGAACGCTGACATGGGGCCGGTTACCAGTGGCCGGCGTCTCGCCGCGATGCAGCATTTTGTCGATGACGCATTGGGCCGTGGCGGCAAGGTTGCCGTGGGCGGGCATCGCGTGGGTGAGCGTGGCTATTATTTTGCCCCGACGCTGCTGGTCGACACCCCGCTGGATTGCGCCATCATGACCGATGAGCCTTTTGGTCCGGTCGCTGTCGCGGTTCGTTTCTCGACCCTTGATGAGGCCATCGAGATTTCCAACAGTCTATCCGTGGGCTTGGCTGCTTTTGCGTTCACCAATTCACTTGAAGAAGCTGAACGACTGAGTCGTGAGCTGGATGTAGGGGTCCTGTCTATCAACCATTTCGGTGCGCCGGATCCTGATACACCGTTTGGCGGTGTGAAGGACAGTGGTATTGGAAGAGAAGGAGGGCCCTGGAGCCTGGACTCGTACATGGTCAGCAAGACCGTGCTACAGAAAACTGCTCGCGTCTGACTCGGTGCCCCCAGTTCCCGTGACGGGCGTTGGGGGCTTTGGCTTTATTCGATGATCAAGGCCAATCCAGTGACCACTTGGATTCATAG
This sequence comes from Pseudomonas sp. St290, assembly GCF_018325805.1. Classification (NCBI taxonomy): domain Bacteria; kingdom Pseudomonadati; phylum Pseudomonadota; class Gammaproteobacteria; order Pseudomonadales; family Pseudomonadaceae; genus Pseudomonas; species Pseudomonas sp. St290. Next base: position 2,551,931 of record NZ_AP014703.1, read on the forward strand.
GAGCATTCACTGAGGCAGACATTTCCTCAAGCCGCTTGCTGCTAACGTCGGAGTTTTTTTGATGCGTAAGGCATCAGCGCGTTTCGCAAGAACGCATCCGACTAAGGAGTCTGCCCATGAGTGCCAATAATGGTCGCCTGCCTATGATCGGGCTACTTGCCCTGTCCACTACAGCGTTTCTCACCATTTTGACCGAGACGATGCCGGCAGCGGTTCTGCCTGCGATGGCGGAGAGCCTTGAACAGCCCCCCGCTGGTATCGGTTTATTGGTTTCCATCTATGCATTGGCCTCCGCTGCGGCCGCAATCCCCATTGTGGCGCTCACTCGAGGTCTGCCTCGAAAATCGTTGTACATCATGCTCGTGCTGAGTTTTGCACTGGCTAATGGCGTCACCGCCATCTCGACGTCTTATACGGTGACGGTCGTATCGCGAGTGATAGCGGGGCTCGCCGCAGGAGTCGTCTGGCCAGTCATCTGCGGTTATGCCATCCGCTTGGTCGATCGCAAAGACATGGGACGGGCCGTCGCGATTACCCTGGCTGGGAGTACCGTGGCCATGGTCGCCGGTTTGCCACTGGGTAGCATGCTGGGCTCATTGCTTGGATGGCGTTTCAGCTATGGACTGCTTTCGCTGCTCGCGCTGCTTGTCATCGTTTGGGTTTTGCTGGTCGTGCCGTCCATGCCGGGTGAACAGCGCAAGGAGGGCACTTCGATTCGTGACGTCATTCGCACCCCGGGGCTGAGAGTGATCTTGGTGTCGGCTTTTTGCGCGATCCTGGCTCATTACACGCTGTACACCTACATGGCGCCGCTCGCGGAAAAAACCAGGCTGTCAGGCGGGACCGCTCAGGGCCTGTTTCTGTTCGGTACGGGCGCCATCCTGGGCGTACTGATTGCTGGACGTTTCGTCGATACAAGGCTGCGGCTCATAGCGACCACCGCGTTAACCTGCACGGCTGTGACGATGGTTGTGCTGATAGCGGCTCCGTATCAAATGATCGCTTCGGCTGCGATATTTGTGTGGGGGGCTTCGTTCGGTGGCATGCCGACCGTTTTCCAATCAGCGACGGGCCGGGTGGCAGAAGATAATGCGGAGCTGGCAACGGCGATATTGACGACTATCTACAACTTGGGGATTTTTGGCGGAGGTGCCGTAGGTGGTCTGCTCCTAAGCTACTTCGGGACAGTAAGTCTCTCGGGGTTTGCGCTGCTCATCGTTAGCGCTTCCCACGTGGTGGTCATGGGCGGGAGGCGTCACGCCTTTCCGCGGCAGTAAATTATTGCGGGATATATCTCCCTGATAGCGCGCGCGACGTAGATGAAATCCTCACAACCGCGCTTAGCTGCTGCCGAATGGTTAGTCGGCATTCACCGAATTGCGACTTGGCGTTGTTCAAGTGATGCAATTCTGTCTATCGCGATACCTCTTAACTCGTTGTTTTCATGGGTGAGTTCTTGATGCTATGACATCTGTCTTTTCAGGACGCGCAACTCATAGCGAAGCCACCGCTGCTCAACGGGGCTCGCGGTAGCGCGTTTCAAGCACGAGCACTGTTGAGAAAAGCTCATGAGCGTATCAACAAGGTGCCGTATAGCCAGCGGCCAATGCCGGGGCTAGGTTTGTCTCGCTGCTGCAGCAGGAATGCTTTCGTTGGATGCGGGACTTGAACGCGCACACCACAGGCATTGCACGCAGTCGTAATTTAATTTTATTACCCAAGCAAAGCAGGGCCGGATATGAATATCGCCGCAGTTAATACCTTGGAGATTCGAGTGATCGAAGAGGTTGACCAATACTTTGAACAGCGTTTAAAGGCGTACGCGGAGACTTTTGAAAAAGTACACGGATGCCTGGGCTATAGCGTGATTCGCAGCTCCCGCGATCCTGGTTTGTGGGTCTTCAGTGGCTACTGGAGCGCGGCATCGATGATGACTGAGCACTTTGAGAGTGAGTCGATGACGGCGTTGGTCAATCATTTGGTAACGTCATGTTCCAACCTGACGTTTGCCAGTTTCACGCCCCAAATCGGAAGGGGACCGCACGATGAAGCTTGATGAATCGCTATTTACGGCGATCGATCTCAATGCCTTGTTCATTCTCTTGGTGGTCTATCGCGAGCGAGGCGTGACGCGGGCAGCCGAACGACTGAACGTAAAGCAGCCAGCGGTGAGCAATACGCTGGCGAAGCTGCGCGTCCACTTTAAAGACCCCTTGTTTATCCGACGTTCCAGGACGCTGGTGCCCACGGCCAAGGCCAACGAAATCGTACGGGGGTTGGCGCCGGCATTGATGAGGATCCAGGACGTTATACGCCCCTTGGAAGGATGATCGGCAACGCTAGTCTGAAGCTGGTGTGGAGCAATCGACGATTAGGTCTGCATTATTCTGTTACATTGATGGATGGGCGCAGTGGGGAGTCGGGGCTTTTTCGTCGTTGATTAACGGAGCAATTTAATGAGCATCCCGTTCTCCGTGGGTATGCTCTGAGCTGTAGCTAAGAAAATTATCAGCGCACCAGCTCTCAGCCTCAAATAATCCAGCAGCTATTAATTACTTTTGTGCATGGCTCCATTCAATTGGATGTGGTGTTTTCTAGGTCGCGCCTCGAATACATTGACCTCGACGAATTGATCCTTTGTGGGCTTAGACGTAATGCCATGAAGGGTAGTGCCCGGCGTCAAAGCCCAATGCTCCGTTCAGCGCAGTTGGCCAGCTGGATTTGATTCCACTGGCGTTCATCGAGCCAGGCCGCAGTCGTTTTGGATGTCCACACATCGGTTCTTAATTAGGAACAACACCATGAAGAAATTATTTTTTACGCTGGCCCTGCTGGCCAGTTCGTTTACTGCGATGGCAGCCGATATGTCCAACGGCGCGAACAACTTTTTCAAGAGTGATAAGGTGACTGAGCAGAAGGTATCCTTCAATAATCAGTACCGAATGAAAGTCGTCGGGAACCTGTATGTCCCGAAAAATTTGAATAAGGCCAATAAAAGCCCTGCGATTGTCATTGGCCACCCGATGGGGGCGGTCAAAGAGCAAAGCTCAAATCTTTACGCTCAGAAACTCGCTGAACAAGGCTTTGTGACCCTTGCGATCGATCAATCGTTCTGGGGCGAAAGCGAGGGGCAACCGCGTAACGCCGTGGCGCCGGATATTTACTCCGAAGCGTTCAGCGCAGCGGTCGATTACCTTGGAACCCAGTCGTATATCGATCGCAACCGCATCGGCGTTCTCGGTATCTGTGGCAGCGGCAGTTTTGTCATCAGTGCGGCAAAAATCGACCCTCGGATGAAGGCGATTGCCACCGTCAGTATGTATGACATGGGCGCAGCCAACCGCGATGCGCTCAAGCACTCGCAAACACTTGAACAGCGCAAGCAGATCATCGCAGAGGCGGCTGAGCAGCGTTATGTAGAATTCACGGGTGGAGAAACCAAGTACACCGGCGGTACCGTGCATAAACTGGACGCGAACACCCATCCCATCCAGCGCGAATTCTTCGATTTCTATCGCACGCCTCGTGGTGAGTTCACCCCGGCCGGGTCTTCGCCTGAAGTGACGACGCATCCAACGCTGACCAGCAACGTGAAGTTCATGAACTTCTATCCGTTCAACGATATTGCGTCGATTTCGCCTCGTCCTATGCTGTTCATCGCAGGCTCTGAAGCACACTCGCTGGAGTTCAGCCAAGAAGCCTTCAAGCTGGCGGGTGAGCCTAAGGAATTGTTCATCGTGCCAGGCGCGGGTCACGTGGACTTGTATGATCGGGTGAACCTGATTCCGTTCGACAAGCTGACTTCTTTCTTCCGAACCAACCTGAAGTAACCCATCTTTGAAGCCGCAACTGCCCGGTTTGCATAGGATGTTGTGGCTTCAAGTCTGAACGTAGGTCGTAGTGCGCATCGCTCGACTTGCCCTTGGTGGAACGTTCATCCCTTGAGTCTTCATGGCTCTTTCAGGCCCTGCACGCTGTGCGGGGCCTTTTTTTCTGTCATGACTCGTGGCGCAACGCGGCGATTAATAACGCCATAGCCCCGGAGGGTTGCCGACGGCTTGGGTAATAGAGATGAAGTCCTGTCCACAGCGGGCACCAGTCTTTCAGTACCGGAATCAGGTGGCCGGCCTTGACATAGGGGGCCGCGATGTCTTCAGGTACATAGGCGATACCCAAGCCTGCAATGGCTGCATCAAGGCAATCATAAATACTGTTGTAAATCAGCTGACCATCAACCCGCATGTTCAACTGCCGGCCATCTTCCCCGAACTCCCAAGGCCACAATCCACCATGGGTAGGAAGACGCAGGTTTATGCAATTGTGCTGCATCAAGTCTTCGGGCGTCTTTGGTTCAGGGCTGCTGGCGAAGTAGCGTCTGGTCGCTACTGCGGTGAATCGCATGTCAGGACCGATGCGTACGGCGATCATGTCCTGGGCTATCGCCTCACCCAATCGGACGCCCGCATCGAAACGATCTGCTGCGATGTCGATAAGCCCATTGTCCGCGAACAGCTCGACTTTTATCCCAGGGTACTTCGGCAGGAATTTCTTCAACTTTGGGGAGATGATCGATCGGATGGCATGATCCGATGCGGTGATGCGTACGGTCCCGGTTGGGCTTTCGCCCAGCTCTGACAACGCCAGTAATTCAGCGTCGATCTCTTCGAAGCGGGGACCGACAGTTGCCAGTAACCGTTCACCTGCTTCCGTTGGCGAGACTGAGCGGGAGTTGCGCGCAAGCAAACGCGTGCCCAGATTTCGCTCCAGTGAGCTGACGGCATGGCTGACCGCGGATTGAGACAGGCCCAGATGCGCTGCTGCTCGAGTAAAACTCTTTTCCCGGGCGACGGCAATAAAGGCCATCAACCCACCAAAGGATTGCTTAAGGATGTCATCTTGCATGGCTTGAATGATCTTCGTGGGTGCGCATGAACAATAACATTCCAGTGCGTGGTGCGTAGAGTTTACGGAGGAGTTTGCTAGCGATGGTGAGTGACAGGGAAGTGTTGCCGAGTAGGGGAAACCAGCCCTCGGGCATGCAGACATTTGCGGTGTGGCTTAAGCCTATGACGTTATCTGACGGTGCTCAGACAAACGAATGATCAGCCGTGCCACAAAAGCCCCTGTCAGGATGACCGCAAACAACCGCAGGGTCTGCATTGCCAGCACCAGTCCCACGTCGGAATGCGTGTCCACCGCGATGATCGCCATCGTGTCGAGCCCGCCCGGGCTGGTGGCCAGGTAAATCGAGAGGAAGTCCCTGTCCGATATTGATGCCAATAGCCAGGCAGATAGTGCGCACAGCGCGATCAAAAGCGTCGCCCCCATTATCATCGCCGGCAGGCGCCGCCAGACGTACCCAATCGTTGGGCGGTCAAAGCGCAAGCCGACGTAGCAACCCAGCGCGCCATAAGCAGTAGCGAGGAGCCAGTCGGGCAGCGCGATGTGCAACAGGCCGCTGATTTGCAAGGCGCCACCCAGCAGCAACGGCATCAACAGCGCCCCGGCGGGCACTCGATTGCCCAGTGCAACACCAGCAAGCAGCGTGGCGATGGTCAGGCCTAGATTAAGTAGTCCGAAGCTTTGCGGCTCGACGTTTGTCACGTGCGTTTCGCCGCCTGTCGGTGCCCCGACCCAGTGGCTCACCAGTGCGCCGATCATCACCACGCACACGACTCGCACGTATTGCATGGTGGCGACCACTCGCGAATCGGCACCGTACTCATCCGCCATCGAGACCATCGCCGAGGCAGCGCCTGGAGCCGTTCCCCATGCGGCGGTGCTGGCCGGAATGCCTGCCCATACCAAGGCGAGCCCGACCAGAGCACTGAGGCAAACCGTTGCGGCGGTTGCCAGCAGCATCATCGGCCAGGACTGGGCCATCGAGAGAAGCACTGCCAGCGTCATGGAATGGGCCGCCAGAATGCCTACACAACCTTGGCCCAGCTTGAAGGCGTAGGGATGGAGCTGTATGCCCGCACCGAACGTTCCAAATACGATGGCGACCATCATCGGCCCCAGGAACTGGCCGGCTGGCACCCCTAGAAACTTCAGCAACTGACCGGCTGCTCCAGCCACTAGCGCAAGCGCCAACCATTTGAATGGCGCGGGGTAGGCATGTAGAGAAAATCTGGCAGAAGAAGACAAGAGTCGTGCTCCAATCGCTGGTCGCCTTGAGGGCGTGGCATCGCTATCGATGTGCTGATAATTATTGATAGCGTGTTTGATAAAGTCTATTTTCTAATATCGATTGATTGATAACTTTGGTTGATAGATATGGACCTGCGTGACCTTGCCTATTTTGAAGTCATCGCCGAGCTGGGCCATCTGGGCAGGGCCGCACAAAAGCTCAACCGCAGTCAGCCGGCGCTGACTAAAAGCATCCAACGACTTGAGGAGTCGCTAGGTGCCCGGCTGTTCGAACGCGACGGGCGTCGGATCAAGCTGACGGCAGTGGGGGAGTTGCTGAAGGTGCGTGGCAAACAGTTGCAGCAGAGCGTTGCCGAAACCCAGCGAGAGATACGTGATGTTGCCAACGGGGTAATGGGCAATATTCGCCTGGGCTGCGCTGCTTCCATGGCTGATCACCTGCTTCCGCACCTGACCGCGACTCTGCTTTCACGTGCGCCGCAGATCACCTTGAACCTGGTGATTGGGCAGGACGATTTACTGCGCGAATCACTTTTTTCCGGGCGGCTGGACATGGTGATCTGCCCGCAGTACGAAGCAGATCCTTTGTTGGAATTTCATGCGTTGTTTGACGATGAGGCAGTAGTGGTCGCCAGCCGCAACCATCCGTTGTTTAGTGCAGGTTATGAGTTGCGCGATTTGTGCCAGTACCGTTGGGTGCTGCCTGCCACCGCCGTGCCGGCCCGACGCTGGATAGACAATGCATTTCAGTCCAGAGACCTGCCTTTGCCTCAAGTACAGATCGAAACGACTTCGATCTCCTTGCTGCCACGCCTGATTGGTGAAACCAACCTGCTCAGCTTTCTGGCCCGGGAGACTCTCGAAGACGTAAAGGGTGTGACGCACCTTCGGGAGATCAAGCTCAAGGAAACAACAATGAAACGCACGATTGTCGTTTTCGTGCGAACCGGCGCCTATTTGTCGCCGGCGGCGCAAGTACTGCTGAATGTGCTTAAAGACGATGCTCCGCTGTTATTGAGGTAGCGGATGCATAGCGACGGCTTGGGGTACAAGAGGCTATCAGGCGGGCGTGGACTGGGTAAGCCGCCCGCCATTTCCAACGACCAGCGCTGCCAGGATGAGCAATACGCTGCCGCCAATCAGCGGAGCTGTCACCGATACATGATCCAGCAAGCTGCCACCGAAAGCGCCTCCGACCATGATCGCCATCTGGATAGCTGCAACCATCAGTCCACCGCCAGTTTCGGGCTCATCGCTTACCTCTTTGGCGAGCCAGGTCGACCAGCATACGGGGATGGCCGAGTACAACATCCCCCAGGCAAACATCATGATGGCGGCGGCTGCGAAACTGTAGCCCAGCTCGGCCAGAGCCACCGTCATGACAGCCAACGCCACCGGAAGCCAGCGCAACAATTGGAAGAGGAATTGTTTTTCCAGCAGTCGGCTGACGATGTACGTACCACCGAAACCGGCTATGCCCAGGCTCAACAACAAAACCGACAGTTGAGTGGAGTCGACGCCAGTAACCTGTTCGAGAAATGGCCGCAAATAAGTGAAAGCGGTGAACGTACCACCAAACGTCAGCATGGCGGCCAGCAGACCGAACATGACGTTCCGACGTTTCAGCACCCCGAACAGCCTGGAAAGGGGAATGGTTTTTTCGGGCTGCATTGCGGGCAAGCTTTTGTATTGCCAGATCACGTTAATGATGACAATCGGTACAAGCGCCGCGAACACAAAGCGCCACCCCAGATGACCTCCCACATAGGCCCCAATGGGGGCGGCAAACGCAGCGGCCACTGAGTGGCCCATATAGATCATGCCCAAGGCTTTGGGCACAGCCTCCTCCGGGACTATCCGAAGCACAGTGGCGGTGGACAATGCCCAGAAACCGCCGATTGCGACGCCTAGAAAAGCTCTGGCGATCATCAACCAAGTAAAGCCCGGCGCCAGAGCTATGACCACCAGCGAAATGAGCATCAGCAGGGTCATCGAGACCAGGACATGGCGTCGATCGAAGCGTCCGGCGATAGAGGCAATGCAAAGACTTGCCACCACCGCAAAGAAGCCGGAAATGGAAATGGCTTGGCCAGCCATGCCTTGTGAGGTGTGAAGGTCGGTGGCGATGGGCGTCAGGAGACTCACTGGCATGAATTCTGCGGCGATCAGCAGAGCCACGCAGAGTGTCAAAGACCCCACGGCGCTCCAGATTCGGCTGTCAATCTGGGCCGTATTCAAAGTTGAGGTAGTCATCGGTGTTCCTGTGAAATAACCAATACATGACGCCCTCGACAACTAGTGCGCCAGGCGAATGGACGAATTAATGAAAAGAAAAAATAACCAGGGATCGACCCCAGCGGGCGATGGGACGCTGTCTCATCGCAACTTGCTTGAGGCGAAATGATAGGGGGCTAAGTATGATCTGTAATGATCTGAAATCCGAAAGCGCCTATGAATGATGGCGAATAATTCAGATGCGAAAAAGGAAGGGTTCAGAGCACCGTTGACTATCCGGGGTACCGTAACTCATCGATTAGAACCTGCATCGCCCGAGACTTCTCGCGCTCGCTGGAGTAGTAAAGGTGCAGCCCCGGGAATGTTCTCCACCAGGCTTGCATGACAGGAACCAGAGTGCCGTTAACCAGATGGGGGTGGGCGATGTCCTCGGGAACATAGGCCAGCCCGAAACCCGATACAGCGGCATCCAGGATCTGATTGATGCCGTTGAATACAAGTCTGCCTTTGACTCTCGTATTGATTTCCTGGCCGTCCTTTTCCAGCTCCCACGCGTACAGGCCGCCACGTGTTGGTAGGCGCATATTTATACACTCATGCTCCATGAGGTCTTGAGGTCTGGTCGGCATGGCACGAGACTCCATGTAGGACGGCGCGCCCACCATTACAAAACGCATGTCGGGAGCGATACGAACGGCTTCGATCCCGTTTGCCAACCCGTCCCCGAGCCGGATGCCAAAGTCGAAATGGTCGGCCACGATGTCCGTCAAGCCATAGTCGATAACGACTTCTACACTGATTTGTGGGTATTTCGGCAGCGCTTGTGCCAATTTCGGCCAAAGAACAGTTTCGATGACATGGTCGGTTGCCGTGATGCGAATGTTACCGGCGGGGGTGTCGCCAAATTCAGCTACGGCGATCAGTTCGGTCTCGATTTCCCGCAACCGCGGTTCAACGGTATTGAGCAGACGTTCACCGGCCTCGGTGACGGATACGCTACGGGTCGTGCGAGTGAGAAGACGTACGCCGACTCGAGCCTCCAATCTCTGGATGCTATGACTGAGCATCGATTGAGAGATTCCCAGCTGGGAGGCCGCCCGCGTGAAACTCTGCTCTCGTGCTACTGCAATGAGCGCGAGCAGGTCGCTGTAGTGTTCCTTTGCCATTCATCATTCTCTGCGTGGGGGCGAATACTGTATCAGCTCAAGCGCCCGCTCCAAGGATCTATGTTCATGAGCCGGCCATGACAATCGTGGAGGGGATTAATCAATTTTGATCATACCTCTATTCGCCGTCGAGCCTTTCACCCGAACGCCATCCGTGTTTTTAATCGAAAAAATAACAAGAGGCCTTTCATGAAAATCGGAATTCTTGGCTCCGGCCGAATGGGCAGTCATCTGGGCACCATGTTCGCCAGGGTTGGCCATGAGGTTTCCTTCAGTTACTCGCGTAATCAGCAGAAACTTGCCGATCTGGCTGCATCGGCAGGCAAGAATTCACAGGCCAGCACGCCGGCAGAGGCGGCATTCAACGCTGACTTGGTCCTCTTGGCCGTGCATTGGCTTCAAGTGCCGGACGTCCTCAGCCAGGTGGATGACTTGAGCGGCAAAATCGTCGTGACCTGCTGCAATCCTTTAAACGCGGAAGACACCGAGCTTGTCATCGGCCATACGATTTCCGGTGCGGAAACGCTGGCACAGATGATTCCTGAGGCCTATGTCGTTGCGGCCTTCCAGTCGACGCCCAGCGAAGTTCTGTTCGATGTATTCGCGGCCAGGGACGAGGCGCTACGTCCCAGTTTGATCTTCTGTGGCGAGGACGAAGCCAGTAAAGCCACAGTTTCGGATCTTATCAGTCAGGTGGGCTTTGAACCGGTGGACGCTGGGGCTCTGAAGGTTGCCCGTTATATAGAGCCTTTCGCGATGCTCTCCGCAGTGTTGGCTTACGAAACGGACCAGGGGCCCGAATGGGCTTATCGCTTTGAGCGTTTTGACAGGTTGTTCAAAGGCACTTCCCGCGTCGGGAAATAGCGGGAGGAGTGGGTACATGCAGATTTATGATTACATCGTTGTCGGTGCCGGTTCTTCGGGCTGTCCGGTTGCGCGCGGTTTGTCTGACGATCCCCGGAACAACGTCCTGCTTATTGAGGCGGGACCTGCTTCAGATCGTTTCTGGGTCAATACGCCCGCGGGAATGGGCAAGCTCTATTTCAATAAGTCATTGAACTGGAATTTCCGCACCTCGCCTATGGAGAAGCTTCAAGGGCGTCGGATGTATTGGCCTAGGGGCAAATTGCTCGGTGGATCCAGCTCCATCAACGGCATGGTATTCATCCGAGGTCACCAAAAGGATTTTGACGGCTGGCGTGCCTTGGGCAACCCAGGCTGGGGGTATGAAGATGTCTTGCCGTATTTCAAAAAGATGGAGCACTTTGAGCGGGGCGGCGATGAATATCGCGGAGCGAATGGTCCGCTATGGATCAGTGATCCGGTCGTCAAAGAAAAGAGTAGCTACGATTTTATAGAGGCCGCTAACCGTATTGGTATCCCGGTGACCGAGGACATGAACGGCGCCTTGCACGATGGCGTAGGTTTCATGCAGCACAACATCCAAGACGGGCAACGGATGTCGACTTACCGGGCTTTTATCGAGCCTGTCATTGAACGGTCGAACCTGACGGTTCGAACCGGATGCGAGCTGCAGCGCGTTTTATTCGAGGGGCGTACCGCTGTCGGTATAGAGGTTTTGAAGAGTGGCCGTTTGGAGCGTATCTATGCGGCGCGCGAAGTGATTCTGTCAGCAGGCTCGCTGAAGACCCCACAGATGCTGATGTTGTCCGGCATCGGCCCAAGGGCTGAACTGGAAAAACACGCAATTCCCGAAGTTCTGAATTCCCCAGGAGTAGGGCAAAACCTGCAGGATCATTTTTATATTCACACAGCCTTCCGTTGCACCCCAGACAGTTCGTACAACGCAAACCTCGTAGGCCTGCGCAAGTACTGGGAAGGCTTCCGTTACCTGATGACCCGCAAAGGGTATCTTGCCCTTGGCTCTTCCCAGGTCGCGGCGTTTGTTAAAAGTAGCCCGGACGAAGACTACGCTGATCTCCAAATCAGCTTTCGGCCTATGACCTTTCAATACTTTCCCGATGGCACGGTTGACGTTGAAAAGCATCCCGGACTCGGGGTGTCGGTTTATCAGTTGCGCCCCAGCACCACGGGAACAGTGACGCTGCGCTCGACCAACCCGTCTGCCCCGGCCGATTACACGCCAAATTTCCTGAGCAGCGATTACGACATCAATGCTGTGATCAGTGGTGTGCGCTGGATACGCAAAATCATGAACAGCGAGCCCATCAAGTCTCGCGTGGTTTCGGAACAATTGCCGGGGCCCCACATTCGTACCGATGAAGATATCTACAACTATCTGGTCGAAACCGGCAACTCGGCCCACCATCAGGGCGGCACCTGCAAGATGGGTAACGACGCCATGGCGGTGGTGGACGAACGACTGCGTGTCCGTGGTATCGAGCGACTGCGGGTGGTGGATGCCTCGATCATGCCATTCATCACGTCGGGCAATACCAATGCGCCGTCCATCATGATTGGTGTGAAAGCCGCCGACCTGATTCGTGAAGATGCAATGGCTCGCCGGGCAAGCAGTTCGCCGGTCGAAACTGTTGGTTGAATCGGCGGGTACCGTGTTGCCACCTGTCACGAAAATCCTCAGCGAATAACAACAACTGGAGGCACCAGCAAGATGCACGATTACGCGAAGTTTTATATCGACGGTGAATGGGTAGAGGCCGCGACCTCCCAGCGCCAGGAATTGATTGATCCGACTACCGAAGAAGCGTTTGCCACGGTCGCCATGGCGACCGTTGAAGAGGTGGACACTGCCGTGGCCGCAGCTCGGCGTGCATTCAAAAGCTATTCGCAGTCTTCCCTCGATGAGCGTTACGACCTGATCAACCGTATCATCGAAGCCTACGAATTGCGCGCCGATGATTTTGTACAGGCCATTGCGCAAGAGGTGGGTATTCCCTGCAGCGCCCGTGCTCAGGTCATGGGGCCAATCGAACATATGAAGGTCGCTCGCGACCTGTTGAAGACGTACGAGTTCGAGGCGCGAATTGGCAATACGATCGTTCGCCGTGAGCCCCTGGGTGTCTGCGCACTGATCTCGCCTTGGAACTGGCCGATCCAGACAACCGTCATCAAGCTGATCTATGCGCTGGCCGCCGGTTGTACAGTCGTATCCAAGTCCAGTATCAACTCGCCGGTCAGCGCTATTCTGCTGACAGAGGTGCTGGATGCCGCAGGCGTACCCAAGGGCGTTTTCAACATGCTCAACGGTTCGGGGCGAGTGATTGGCGAGGCAATGTCGAAGCATCCCGATGTCGACATGGTTTCCTTCACGGGCTCGACCGGTGCCGGTGCGCAGGTAGGCGAGGCAGCGGCACGCACCATCAAACGCGTGTGCCTGGAGTTGGGCGGGAAGTCGGCGAATATCGTGCTGCGAGACGCCGATCTGGAAAAGGCCGCGCGCTGGAATATTCAGCGCGGCTTCTTCAATACCGGACAATCCTGCCACGCGCCGAGTCGCATGTTGGTGCATGAAAGTCAGGTGGAGCAGGTCATTCCGTTTCTGGTTGACGAAGCAAACCGATTCCGTCTCGGAGACCCGCGAGATCCCGCCACGACCATGGGGCCGATTGTCAGCCGGGCACAATTCAACAGCATCCAGCGCCACATACAGTCGGGCCTCGATGAGGGTGCACGACTGATTGTTGGCGGACTGGGACGCCCCGAAGGCTTCGAACGTGGTTTTTTCACCCGTCCGACCGTGTTCGTCGATGTGACGCCGGAGATGACTATTTGCCGGGAAGAGATTTTCGGGCCGGTCTTGGTGGTGGTGCCTTATTCCACCGAGGCGCAGGCATTGGAAATCGCCAATGACTCGCCTTATGGGTTGGGTGGCTATGTATTCGGTGGGGACCGGCGCAAGGCGTATGAGTTCGCCAGCGGCCTGCGTGCCGGGCGCGTTTGTTTTAACGGCGCGCCGACTAACTCGCTGACGCCTATGGGTGGCTACAAGGAATCCGGCATTGGCCGCTCGATGGGCGTTTTCGGGTTGCAAGAGTATCTGGAAATCAAATCGGTCTATGGCTTTGACGAGGAAGCCGCAGCACTGCCGTCGTTGAAGGCCTGATACGACTATCCAAGACCAAGCGGTGCCGCGCCGATGATTGGCGCGGCACGCCTGCCGTTTGAAGAGAATATTTATTCATCTGATTAATAGCACCTTGCGAGCTGACTCACGTGGTTCGCTTGCTGTGCCACGGACGAGCCCAGTAGGGTAAGGCTCGTCTAAAAAGACGACGTTGCAGGTGTTGTTATTGCGAATGGTCAGTTGCCAAAGATTATCCGCAGGTCGTGCTCGGCCATTTTTCACACTGTTTTCAATCGAGGCATTCTTACAATGGAACTCAACGTAAATGGCACTGTGTATGAGGTTGAGGCGGATGCGGATACACCATTGTTATGGGTGATTCGCGACGATATCGGCCTGACCGGAACCAAGTACGGGTGCGGTTTGGCGCAATGCGGCGCCTGTTCGGTCATGGTGGACGGCGTGCTGCTTCGCTCATGCGTTACACCGGTTGAAGGGGTAAAGGGCAAACAGATTCGCACAATCGAAGCCATTGAAGACGACGAGTTGGGCAAGCGCGTAGTGGCGGCCTGGGTCAAGCATCAAGTCGCCCAGTGTGGCTATTGCCAGTCTGGCCAGGTAATGGCCGCCACTGCGCTGTTGCAGCGCATTCCCAAACCTTCCCAAGCCGATATTGCTGCCGCCATGACGAATCTCTGCCGTTGCGGCACTTATAACGCGATCAAGACTGCTGTCGATGAGCTTGCTGGTGCTTGAGCACGCGCAATTCGACTGAGCTGCGACTGCGACGTGCCTGGTGACAATGCCGACGGCTAATCCTGACCACCTTTAATGGAGCAGAGATTGGTCTGCTGCCAGGCCGAGCATTGAATGCAAACACAGGGGAATACTATGTCAAAACTGGATGATTCAATCGCCGAGCGCGGCGTACTCTCCGACGCTCAACCTGTGAACGTCTCTCGCCGCCGTTTTTTGCAAGCATCGGCTGGCGTCACGGCGGGTGCGCTTGTTATCAGCTTCGGAATTCCCCTTGGCCCGTTGCGGGCTGCCGAGCGTGCCCAGGCATTGCCGCCTGGCGCCCGTGTACCGGCGTTCCTGGAGATTCGTCCGGATAATACCGTTCGCCTGCAGAGCCCCTTTATTGAGGGGGGGCAGGGCATTTTCACGGGCATGGCACAGGTCGTGGGTGAGGAGCTCGATATAGATCCAGCCAGCTTTCTGGTGGAGAACGCGGCGCCCGGGAATGACTTCAAAGTCATGGAAGGTGGCATGCGCTTCACGGGTGGTAGCCGGTCGATGCGCGCGAGCTACATGACCATGCGCCGACTGGGCGCATCGGCGCGCCTGATGCTGTTGCAGGCCGCGTCATCTCACTGGAAGGTGCCGCTGGCGCAGCTGACTACTGAGCCAGGGCGGGTCATTCATGTCGCTTCCAATCGATCGATCACCTACGGTGAACTCGCGCCGCTAACGCTCGATTTGCCCATTCCCGATCCGCAAACCGTTACTCTGCGCGACCCTGCCACATTCCGCTGGATCGGTAAGCCGGTCCAGCGAATAGACGTCTACGACAAATCTACTGGTAAGGCGCAATACACCATCGATACTCGTGTCGAAGGCATGCTTCATGCTGCGGTACAACATGCGCCGCGCCTGGGTCTGCAAGTGGGCCTGGTGCGCAACGAGGATCAGATCAGAAACCTCAAAGGCGTACATTCGGTGCACCGTCTTGAGGGGGCAGTGGCGGTGGTTGCGCAACGCTGGTGGGTGGCCAAGCGTGCCGTCGAGGCTCTGCAAGTGGAGTGGACGGAGCCGGGTGGCGATTCAACCGTGCGCTACATGCCGGCTAATTTCGACACCCAGGCCTATGCGGAGCAATTGAGTAAAACCACCGACGCCGGGGATGAGGCCGAACGTGAGGGCGACCTGCAGCAGGGGCTGGCCGGCGCCAAGAAAGTCGTCAGTGCGACTTACCATACCCAATACCTCAACCACGCCCAGTTGGAGCCGCCCTCGGCCCTGGCGCGCTTCGACGCTGAAGGCAATCTCGATCTGTGGCTGCCGAACCAGGCCCCGGATTTGTTTTTGGCCGACGTCGCCAAGCGTACCGGTCTGGACCCTTCCAAAATCACTCTCCACTCTCCGCTGCTGGGTGGCTTTTTTGGCCGGCATTTTTTATACCCGAATGCATCACCTTACCCTCAAGCTATCCAGCTGGCTCAATCCACGGGTCGACCGATCAAGGTGATCTGGAGCCGCGAGGAAGAGTTTTTGCGTGACGTGCTTCGTCCTTCCGCCGTAGTGCGCTTTCGCGCTGGCCTGGATGAACAGGGCATGCCGGTGGCCTTTGAAGCAATTAGTGCCACGGAAGGGCCAACTGAGGGTATCGCTAACAAACAAGGAGACAAAATCGACCCGACCGCCGTCGAAGGCCTGGCCGGTAAAAAATACGCCATTGCCCATCGTCGGATCGCTCAACTGTACTCGCAGACCCCGGTGATGCTGGGCTACTGGCGTTCAGTCGGGAACTCCATCAATGATTTCATGTATGAAGCTTTTCTGGATGAGGTGGCGGATGCCGGCGGTCAGGATCCCTATGAGCTGCGGGCCAAGCTGCTGCAGGGCAACGAGCGGCTAAGCCACTTGCTCAAGGCCGTGGCCGACCTGTCCGGGGGGTGGAAACGAGGGCCGTTCACGGCGCAAGACGGCACCAAGCGAGCAAGAGGCGTTGCAATGGCATCGCCATTTGGTACCGAAACGGCGGTGATCGCAGAGGTTTCCATCAGCAACGGAGCTGTGAAGGTTCACGACATCTGGCAGGCAATCGATCCGGGTAGCATCGTTAATCCCGCCATCATCGAGGCTCAGGTCAACTCAGCCGTGGCCCTTGGCTTGTCTCAAACCCTGATCGAACAAGCCATCTACAAAGGTGGTACGCCGGTGGCGCGCAATTACGACCTCTACCGCATCCTCACACCGGAAATGATGGCCAGGGTCCATGTCCGTGTGGTGGAGAGTGGTGCGCCAATGGGCGGAATCGGTGAACCGCCTCTGCCTGCGGTGGCACCGGCGGTTGCTAACGCCGTCTCGCGACTGACCGGTCAACGAATTCGCAGCATGCCTCTATCGCAGTACCGCTTCGACACCTGATGAGGAATGGTTCGTGAATAAAACTATAAAGTATCTGCTGCCAGCAGGCATCGTCGTGGCAGCTGGCTTGGGCTGGTTTGTCAATCGCACGCCATTTTCGCCTTTTGCTAATGAGGCATCTGCACCCTCGGCAGATGCACAGCTCGTCCAGCGTGGTGAATATGTCGCCAGGCTTAGCGATTGCGTGGCCTGCCACAGCACGCCCAAAGGTGCGCCGTTTGCCGGCGGCCTGGAGATGGCGACCCCGATGGGATCAATCTATGCCACCAACATTACCCCGGACAAACAAACGGGCATCGGTAATTACAGCCTGGCCGACTTTGATCGCGCAGTACGCAGCGGAGTTGCGGCTGACGGGCACAGGCTGTATCCGGCTATGCCTTACCCATCCTATGCCAAGCTCAGCGACGATGATGTGCGGGCGCTTTATGCGTTCTTCATGGCCGGCGTTAAGCCGGCGCAGCAGCAGAACCAGCAAAGCCATATCCCCTGGCCGCTCAACATGCGCTGGCCGCTGGCTTTGTGGAATACCGCGTTTGTCGATGACGGTGCCTATCAGGCCAAGCCCTCAGAGGATGCGCTGTGGAACCGCGGCGCCTACATCGTCCAGGGTGCGGGGCATTGTGGCAGTTGCCATACCCCACGCAGCTTGACGATGAACGAGAAGTCGCTGGATGAAAGCAGCGCTACTTTCCTCAGCGGTTCGCTGCTCGATGGGTGGTACGCGCCGAGCCTGCGCCAGGATCCGAAC
The DNA here is from genome assembly GCF_018325805.1 of Pseudomonas sp. St290. NCBI lineage: Bacteria > Pseudomonadati > Pseudomonadota > Gammaproteobacteria > Pseudomonadales > Pseudomonadaceae > Pseudomonas > Pseudomonas sp. St290. The sequence continues at coordinate 2,569,389 of NZ_AP014703.1, forward strand.
ACTGGATTGGGGCGCTGGAGCGAGCAGGAGATCGTCGACTATCTGAAAACCGGACGTAACGCTCACAGCGTGGTCGTGGGCACCATGGCGGAAGTCTTCAACAACTCGACGCAATACATGTCCGACCCGGACTTGAAAGCCATTGCGCATTACCTGGTGTCGTTGCCGGGCGATCCAAAGCGTGACGGGCCGCCATGGAAGCCAGCGGCCAAACTGGCAGAACAACCTCTGTCGACACCTGGGGCAGCCAACTATATGGCCAAGTGCAGCAGTTGCCACGGCAGTGACGGCAGCGGGCAGGCGCCATGGATACCTCCTTTGGCAGGCGCATCTTCATCGATGGTGAAGCAAAGCGCTACGAGCATCAATGCCACGTTGAACGGTTCCGAACGTGTCGTTGCCAATGGTATTCCGGATTCGTATCGCATGCCCCCATACCGCAACCAACTCTCTGATCAGGAAGTCGCTGATGTACTGACTTTCGTTCGCACGTCATGGGGTAATCAGGGAGGCGCAGTGAAGGCTGACGAGGTGAAGGAACTGCGTGAGCGAACCAATCCGGCCAGCAGCAACCCGATCATCCTGCAGATGCGTTGAGAGAGTATGGTGAGGGCTTGGCCAAGGCCCTCGCCATACATAAGGAGTCCCCGTCGGGGAGAAGCGGTCCGTGTTTTCGATCATTACGCTTCGGCGTGCATGATCCAAGCAGAGCTCTGGTGTTAACGCCGTTGTGGGGCTAGTAATCAGAGGGACAGGCGCCACTTTCGACGTCCGGGTGCGTTCAGGGAACGTTGTGGCCAGCCGCTTGGATAAGCCCGTACCATTCGGGGCGGGTGAGCGGGATATTCGAGCCCGCGGCTGCTTCGATGAGGCGCTCGGGTCTCGTGGTGCCCAGTACCACTTGGATGCCGGCGGGATGACGAGTGATCCAGGCTGTCGCGATCGCGGTCGGAGTGGCGTCGTACTTCGCAGCGAGTCGTTTGAGTTCGGCATTAAGCTGCGGGTAGTCGGGAGAGTCGAAGAAGACCCCATCCTGAAAGGCTTTCTGGAACGGAGACCACGCCTGCAGCGTGATTTTATTAATCCGTGCGTAGTCTACGATGCCGCCACCGTCACGAGTGATTGAGTCGTCGAATCCGGTCATGTTCGACGACAGGCCTTGGGCGACGATCGTCGAATGCGTCAGCGAAAGCTGGACCTGGTTCGCCAGGATCGGCTGGGTCACGGCGGTCTTGAGCAGATCGATCTGACGGGGAGTATGGTTGGAAACCCCGAATGCGCGAACCTTTCCGGTGGTCTCCAGGTGGTCGAAGGCGCGGGCGACTTCTTCCGGTTCCACGAGTGCGTCGGGCCGGTGCAGCAATAGCACATCCAGATAGTCGGTCCCCAGCGCTTTCAGCGACCTCTCGGCCGACGCCACGATGTGCTCGTAGGACTGATCGTAGTGCCACGGGTCGGCCACAATACTGGTTTTGGACTGGAGGAAGATCTGCTCGCGCTCAGCGCTGCTGAGTCGCAGCGCCTCGCCGAACCGGCGTTCGCACAGGTGCGGGCCACCGCCGGGATGGTTGAATCCGTAGAGGTCGGCGTGATCGAAAAAATTGATGCCCGATTCGCGCGCCGCGGTGTAGAGCGCCCGGATCTGGTCATCGGTGCTGCCGGCAATGCGCATCATGCCCGCGACGACATTGGGAACCCGAGTGTCGGTTGATCCTAGTGGTAAGGTCTTCATGAAAGCTCCTTGTCAGGACAGTGGTGGGCTGTCGGACGCCTTGCGTGACTGCAATGCACTTACCAAGGCTGGTTCGCAGGGCCTACTGTGAACTCGTTGATTGTCGTGTCATCGGGCTGGTCGATCGCGAAGGCTACGATGTTGGCGATCCGGTCTGGAGAAATGCCGTACTTGTCATAGATGTCCTGCATCTGGTCAAGCGCCTGCTTATCGCTGATCGTCGCCAGCAGTTCCGTCTTGACGGCGGCCGGGTAGATCGTCGCGGTGCGGATGTTATTGCCCTCCATGGCGGACTCCATGCGCAAGACTTCCATGAAGTCGCGCACGAACCACTTCGTACCGCCATAGACGGCGCCGCCCGGATAGGCCTTGAGCCCCGCCACCGACGAGGTGGTGATCACGTGCCCGGACTTCTGTGCCAGGAACTCGGGCAGCACGGCCGCTACGCCATTCAGAACACCTTTCACGTTGACATCGATCATCTGGTGCCAGTCTTCGGTCTTCAGGGCGGACAGCGGCGAGTTCGGCATCAGCCCTGCATTCAGGAAAATCACGTCCACGCGACCGAACCTTTCTTTGGCCAGGCGGACGATGCTGTCGCTGTCCTCTTGCTTGGTCACGTCCAGCACTTGATAGACCACTTGGCCTCCGTTCAGGAGAATCTCGTCCGCGATCTGCTTGAGCTTGTCTTCTCGACGGGCGCCGAGCACGATTTTTGCGCCTTTGCTCGCGAGCAGCTTGGCGGTTGCTTCGCCGATTCCGGACGATGCGCCGGTGATGATGACTACTTTGTCTTTGATCATGATCTCTCTCTGGATTCGGGCTGCGAAGGAGATGCAGCAGATGATGAGGCGGTATTTCAGATCGGTGTTGAGTGCGTGGGAACTACTTTGTCAGCGCACGCTGCTATTGGGAGAACACCACCCGAACATCGCCACGGCCGAGCGCCTGGGCCAGGCCAGTCGGATCGTCCACGCGGCCCAGACGGGTGTATGAGTAAGCTGAGTCGAAGGTCTTGTAAAAGATGACCACGGTGCGCGATCCCCAAAGCATAAGGTCTCCGTTGCGGATCGTGCCTGGCCGGCTTTCACTGGTGGGCAGCGCGTCATGCAGTTCTTTTTTCTTCTCGTTTCCGTGGAGGTCCTCCATGTCCAGTGTCAGCGGCAGCGTGGCGGCGAATGCGCGAGTGGCCTCGTTGTCGGCCAGGGTGATGGCGAAGCGACGTTCCCCGACGGTCATCCACAGGCTTGATTCATCCGATTTCTTGGGTGCTTGAGTCGCATCCTGCTCAGCGGCCACGGGCAACGCAGTGCTGGCGGCATGGGCAGGATGGACACCGCACAGTGCAAGGAAAAGCAGCGGCATTCCAAGCTGTTGCACGGCCCGCCGGTGCCAGGAATGCCTACGGCTTGCAGCGCCAAGAGAGGAGAGAGCGCCGCCTGCACCGACGTCAACGGTTTTGCTCTGCATGTTGTTCTCCTTTGCAATGCGGAAAATGGGCAAGACGCGTTGCCGCGCCTGCACTTGAATTCGTAGGTTTCGAGCGCGAATTAGCGCAGCAATATGGCGCAGATGCTCCTCAGCGAGTGGTCTATTGCCAGTTCTGGTCGATCCTCACTGGAAAGTCAGAAGTGCTGAGTGGCATGAAGCCATACCGTAGGGCGCGTCATCCCGCTCAGTCGCATCCAGATGCATTGTCCGCCTGGATGCGACTGCCTCAAGACGTCAAGCGGCGCGTGCCGCCGTGGCCAGGTGCTGCGTGAAGAAGGTCGTCAGCTTGTCGAAAGGAATCACGTCCACACGGTCATACAGATCTGTGTGGCTGGCCTCTGGAATGATCATCAGCTCCTTCGGCTGCGCCGCGGCCGCGTAAGCGGTTTCGCTGAAGTAGCGCGAGTGGGCGTTTTCACCGTGGATGAACAGGACCGGGCGTGGAGAAATTTCCGCGATGTAGGTCAGGATCGGCATGTTCATGAACGACAGGGGTGTAGTGATCGTCCACGAGTTGCCCGAGTTGACCGCGCGCGGATGGTGTCCGCGGGTCGTGCTGTAGTAATCGTGATAATCGACCATGAACTGCGCTTCACCACCCTTCAGTTCGTTGTAGGGGGGCTGGTAAGCAGGGGCACCATTTTTCGCGTCGACCCAACGTTGTGCGCTCAGTTGTTCGAGCCCTTGCGTGCGCTGTTCGAGGGTCACACTATCGTTGTAACCCTTGGACATGACGCGGGTCATGTCGTACATGGTGCTGGCGACAACCGCCTTGACGCGCTTATCCAAGGCCACGGCATTCAGCGCCATGCCGCCCCAACCGCAAATGCCGATGACGCCAATTCGCTCGCGATCAACGGAGGGTTGCAGGCCAAGAGCATCAACTGCCGCGCTCACATCCTCGGTGTTGATGTCTGGCGAGGCGACGTTGCGCGGCTCACCGCTGCTTTCCCCGGTATAGGATGCATCGAAGGCCAACGTGACAAAACCGCGCTCGGCCATGGTTTGCGCGTAAAGCCCGGAGGCCTGCTCCTTCACCGCGCCAAACGGGCCACAGACGACAATAGCTGCCAGCTTTGCGCTGGCGTTCTTCGGTTGGTACAGGTCACCCGCCAGGGTGATGCCATAGCGGTTCGTGAAGGTGATCTTCTTATGGTCCACCTTGTCGCTCTTGGCGAAAGTTTTGTCCCATTCCTGTGTCAGTTGCATGTGCGTGCCTTGCATGTAGTTGAGATTGTTCCTGCCAGCCTGAATACCCGTCGAGCAGCGGGGGGGCTTGTCGTCGGCGTCATAGTCTTTTAGAACCATGGGGAACATGTTTCGTGAATGACGTCGCCCGTCGGGATCGGCTTTGCCAGCTAATGTATGCCTGTCACTGCCCCAAAACATCCCATGAAATTGCAAGCATCTATGCACGCTATTGGATAATCGCGCCCCCAAGTCCCAGGCGGTTCGAAATGGAAACCTACCCCGATGAGTTCATGCTTGTTCGAATGACATATCACCACGCTGCGATGACCATTGATCATCGAGTCCCGTACATGGAAGTATTCGGTCCGCCTGCATCAGCTCAGCCTCGCTATATGACCGGCGGAAAACCCGCCGCAGGCTGCGTTGGTCGCCGATTCGAGTGACTCGGTCTGGGACAGGTGATGGACGAGACCTTGTAGAGGACATCGGCCAAGTGCTTAACGGACGTGAAAGCTTGTTTGGTCAAGGCTTGTTGGGCTGCGTCGAAGAGAGATCACAACCTCTGTTTCCGTTCCGGCGCTTCCTGCTGAAGCTGCTTCTAAACCCGTTCTTCAGGTCTGTAGGGGCAAGAGACCATTTGAAAAATTAGCCGCTAGCCGAAAAGTAATACTTCTCCAGGTTGTGGGCTGGTAGGTTTTTCCAAAAGAAAAAATGCAAAGCCCTGAATCGGTAACGGTAATCGTCTCAAGCATGTTGCTTAGTTGTGAGTCGTGCTCGCTCGTAGTTGAGCGCGCACTAAATCACTGTGTTGATGTGCCATCGATGCGCGGTGATTTCTTGTATTGCGTACTTTTATTCATAGGGCCTAGCACGTGGCTGCATGTTTGAGCCCACTAAGCTCGTGATACTTTCAAACCATGTATAGGTAGCCATTAAGCGACGCCCCGCTAATAGCTCTTTTTAGAGCCAAGATGGCTGAAGAGTTATGGCGCTTCAGATTAACGATAAGACCTATCAGGTCGAAGCTGAGGGCGACACAGCCGCTGCTGTGGGTGATTCGTGACGAAATCGGTATGACGGGAACAAACTATACCTGCAATGGGGATTACGGGTGTGGTCTCGCTCAGTGCGTCGCTTGTTCCGTCTTGATCGACGACGTTGTGGCGCGTTCCTGTGCCATCCTCGCTATCTCCGGCCAGCGTACTTCCAGGTCGGCACGGTAGAAATCAAAGAAGCCGGCATCCCGTTGAGGGGGGCAGACAAAACGCGTCGCAGAGCATCACTCTGGAGCCCGGATGCAGATTCACCATCACCTCGCTGTGCAGTTTTGCCTGGGGGAATAATCGTCGCCACCTGTACTGCTTCTTCGCCGAGCCGCGCGGCCGGCGGCAACGTAACGTTGCTGGCCGGTGCGTATAGAAGTCTTCCGCGCCGTAGCGACTTAGCACAAGGTTTTTGAGTAAAGCGTTAAATTCGTTACAGAACTCTCCACCCCGCACTCCGGAAGAAATTTCGATGAACGAGCGACATCCTCACTCCAATAAGTCTTTTCTAGGGCCGCTCGTACTGATCGCGGCGGTGGTTGTCGCCGTCGGCGCCGCGTTCGCATACACAGCCGGTTGGTTGACACCCGCACGCCTCACGCCGACCAAGATCGTCGAGGTGCTGGCGCCGCCCGCAGGACCGGCTCTCGGTTTCCGCCGCGCCCATGCCAAGGGTATCTGCTTCACCGGTACCTTCGAGGCCAACGGCACGGGCAGCGATTTGTCCAAGGCACAGATGTTCGTCGCCGGCACCTATCCCGTGACCGGCCGCTTCAACCTCGCCTCACCCGACCTCAAAGCGCCCGATGGCACAGCGCGCGTGCGCTCCCTGAGCCTGCGCATCCGAACGCCCGACGGCCAGGAGTGGCGCTCCGCGATGATCAATGCGCCGTTCTTTCCGGTCGCGACGCCGCAGGCTTTCTACGATTTGCAGGTGGCTTCTGCCGACAAGAGCCATCCGGATGCGTTGAAGAACTTCGCCGCTGTGCACCCCGAGATTGGCGCGTTTAGCCAGTGGGCCGGCAGCGCGCCGTTCACCAGCTCGTACGCCGAAGACCGCTACAACGGCATCAACAGCTTCGTCTTCACCAACGCGCAGGGCCAAGACAAAGCCGTGCGCTGGTCCTTTAAGCCGGTCGCCAAACCTGTGCCGGTCTCGGGCGACGAACTCAAGAAGCGCGAGCCCGATTTCCTGCTGACCGACATCACCGAGCGCGTCGCGAAGGCGACGCAGCGCTGGGCTATGACGGTCATGGTCGCCGACCCGGGCGACCCGACCGCCGACCCGAGCAAGGCTTGGCCGGAAGATCGCCGCAGCGTCGGCGTCGGCACCCTGTCGGTGACGAAGATTGAGCCTGAGGCCGATGGCTCATGCCGCGACATCAACTTCGATCCCACCGTGCTGCCGGCCGGCATGCGCACATCCGACGACCCTTTCCCCGCCGCACGTTCGGCCGCCTATTCGGTCTCTTACAACCGCCGGACCGCCGAAGAAAAAGACTATCCGCGCACCCCGTCCACCACCACCGGAGCCAAGCCATGAGCCAAGTCAACCAGCAATTCGCGCCGTTGCAGCGGGCGCTTCATTGGGGCATGGCGATCTGCATCCTCGCGATGCTGTTCATCGGCGTCGGCATGGTCTCGACGATCACGCCCGCGTACCTGATGCTGGTCTCGATCCACAAGCCGTTGGGCATTGCGATCCTCGTGCTCGCGGTGCTGCGCCTGATAGTCCGCTGGCGCCTTGGTGCGCCGCCGCTGCCGCGTGACATGCCCGAGTCGATGAAGCTCGCCGCCAAGCTCTCGCATGTCGCGTTCTATGTGCTGATGCTCGCGATGCCCTTGCTTGGCTGGGCCATGTTGTCGGCGGCGGACTATCCGGTGCTCGTCGCCGGGCTGCATCTGCCCGCCATAGTGTCGCCCGACGCCGGCCTGCACAGCTGGCTGTGGAACGCTCACAAGCTCCTCTCGTTCTGCTTCTTCGCGCTGATCCTGCTGCACCTCGGGGCCGCTCTGTTCCACGCGCTGGTGCGACGCGACGGCGTGTTCGAGGCCATGGCGCCATTTCCGGTACATCCGTCGGTCGACGGCAAGGTCGTGACCAAGTGCGCTGACTGACGCAGGCTTCGTTACCACGGGCGCGCTGGCGCACGCGTTCTCGGTGGGGCGAGATGAAATACCTCAGTGGGCATGTACTGTGGGACCACGACCTGCAGTGACCGTCGAGCTGGGAGGCTGGCGCGAAGTGACGCTGACCCTCGCCGGATCACCGAGCTTCATAGAGATGTTCGTCGCCAAGTTCAGCGAGCCGCCGACTTGAGGTGACGTGCCTAAACACCTGGCGTCGAAGCCTCCCGCCATTGGCGTTCGGACGCAGGGGGGCGCCTTCACGATGCGCAAACTTTAGCGCATGAACGGGATCGCAAAAGCAGAGAAATATCTGGATGCACATGCGTAGCGCAAAGATTTACCAATTTATATCTTTCTTCGTAGGGTGTGCTAGCGGCTGTCAAATCAACCATTGGAACAGTCATGAATCTGAAACTTGAGTGGGTTCTGGTCCCAGCATTTCTTGCCATGGGTTTTGCTGCCAGCGCGCTGGCCGCCGAGGTGCGGGCTGAGCGTGTGGCAACCGGATTGGAGAATCCCTGGGCAGTGGCCTTTCTGCCGGCACATCGCTACTTGGTGACCGAACGGCCGGGCCGGCTTCGGGTAGTTGATGCCGATGGGAGCATCGGCCCGCCGGTTGAGGGGCTGCCGGCGATCGCGGCAGGCGGGCAGGGCGGGCTGCTGGATGTGGTGACGGACAGTGCTTTCGACCTGAATCGCATGGTCTACTTCTGCTTTTCCGAACCGGCCGCTGGTGGCGCGGGCAATAGCACGGCAGTGGCACGCGCGACGCTGTCGAGCAACATGGTGCGCCTCGACAACCTGCAGGTGATTTTCAGTCAGCGGCCGAAGGTGAGCAGCTCCGCGCATTTCGGCTGCCGTATCGTCGAGGCGAAGGACGGGACGCTTTTCGTCACGTTGGGCGAGCGTTACAGCCGGAAGGAGGATGCGCAGAAGCTCGATAACCACTTGGGCAAAGTGGTGCGCATCCAGAAGGACGGCGCGGTACCGGCCGACAACCCTTTCGTCGGCCGCGCCGGTACCCTGCCGGAGATCTGGAGCTATGGCCATCGCAATAGCCAGGGCGCTACGCTCGGTCCGGACGGCCACCTCTGGATGAACGATCACGGTCCGCAGGGCGGCGACGAGATCAACGTTCCGCTGGCGGGTCGCAGCTACGGCTGGCCGGTCATCACCTACGGCGAGAACTATGGCGGCGGGAAGATTGGCGACGGCCTGACCGCCAAGGACGGCATGGAGCAGCCGCTGCATTACTGGGTGCCCTCGATCGCGCCGTCCGGCATGGCCTTCCTGACTAGCGACCGTTATGGGCCGGCATGGAGGGGCAATCTCTTCGTCGGTTCGCTCAAGTTCGGCTACCTCGACCGTATCGAACTGAAAGACGGTAAGGTCGTGGCCGAGCACAAGTTGCTGGAGGACGGGCATGCCCGCATTCGGGATGTCAGGCAGGGCCCTGACGGCCTGCTCTATGTGCTCACCGACGAACAGGATGGCAAACTGCTGCGTCTTCAGCCGCGCTGAGCCCATCAGGGCAGGCATTGCGCAGCTGCAGCGTCGGCAAGCTGCGACGCCTGCCCGCAACCTCTTCGACGGCTTGCGCTCGCCGCCTCCCAAGGAGGAACTCGGCGATATCAAGCTGATCGTCGAGAACGATACCAGCCAGGTCGGTTCTGTGGGGAAATGTGTTTCAGGATCTCGACACCAGCGCTGGAAACAGAAGCGAGAAGCCCATTCAGGGTAACAGAGAGGCCGTCAACTCACATTTTCGAACCAGGCGGGAGCGTCCCAGGCCTTGTATTGATCACTCCAACCGCCAACCGTTCAGGTCAAGACCTCCTCTGGAATAACCTCATCGAAGAAATCAGCTGGGTTTGCGCTTGCTCTGATACGAATGCAGGAGCTCATGGAACATTCCATTGACGGTGCTTTCAGGGGGTAAGACTGTACCGGCAGAAAGTGACAACCGCCGATAGGTCTGCCAAGAGGAGGATCATCCTGCGATAACGCTCCCTGACCTATGTCCCTTAGAAGTCCATGGTCAGCCCCGCGTAAACGGCGCGGGCATCGAATGCGGCGTGCAGTGATTGATCCACTCCAACGCTGGTGTCATACCAGACTTGGATCTTGAAATACTTCAAAAACAAGTCCAGAATCAAGTCCATTCCTGCTTCAGGAATAACAGAAACCCTATAGATTTCAATGGGTCGGACGCCAGATACGAGTCTCGTTTCCCGCTCCAAGATTCAGAAAAAGCCACTCAGATGAGTGGCTTTTTTTTGCCTGTGAAATACAGACCCAATGCAAGCTCGCCACAGTTCTGAGTCCTGGGCGGCAAAGCATGTTGGCAATAGCTTGCGGTGGGATGAGAATTAGCGGTTTTCAGAGAATAATCCTACGCGCAACTCAGTTGCGCCTAGGATCTTCGTACTTTCAGTACGCGGCCACCAGACCATCCTTCCGGGGATCAGTGCCACCCACATAACCATGGGTGGTGCGCTGGATAATCTGCGCGCCGCCAAAGGCGAATACGCCGTTAGGTTCTTCGATAACGATGTCGTGGCCTTTGGCACGCAAGGCTTCGACCACCTGTGGGTCGAATGCACGTTCCACTGCGACTTTCAGGCCAGATTCGAGCCTCCAGCGCGGTGCGTCTGCGGCGGCTTGCGGGTTCTGTTTGTAGCGCAGGATGCGCATCATCATCTGCAAGTGACCCTGTGCCTGCATCGGGCCGCCCATCAGGCCGAAGGACATCAACGGCGTGCCGTCGGCGTTCATCACAAAGCCGGGGATTATGGTGTGGAACGGACGTTTGCGCGGTGCAACGTAGTTGACGTGCTGCGGATCCAGGGAGAAGCCCGCACCGCGGTTTTGCAGGCTGATGCCGGTGCCAGGCACCACGACACCTGAGCCGAAGCCCATGTAATTGGACTGGATGAACGAGATCATCATGCCGCTTTCATCGGCCGCCGACAGGTAAACGGTGCCGCCCGGTTTAGGCGAACCATGCCCCGGATTGGCGGCCTTGTCGGTGACGAGACCGGCGCGCTCCATCAGGTAGGTTTTGTCCAGCAGATGCTCGGAAGGCACGCGCATGTGGTCGTTATCCGCCACGTGTTCGTCCAGGTCGGCAAGGGCCAGCTTCATGGCTTCCAGCACTGGGTGCACGGTTTCCAGGCTGTCCACGGGATGCTCGCCGACGCCCAATGCTTCGAGCATAGTCAGGCCGGACAGGGTAGCGATGCCCTGGCCATTAGGTGGCAATTCATGAACGACGGCGCCGGCGTAGGGCACCGACAGGGTGTCGATCCAGTCCACAGTGTGGGTCGCCAGATCGTCGAGGCTCATGACGCTGCCATTGGCGTTGGCATGGGCGATGATGGCTTGGGCCAGTTCGCCGCGATAGAACGCTTCGCCTTTGGTTTGGGCGATCAGCTCCAGGGTGCGGGCGTGATCCTTGAGCCGGATTTTGTCCCCGGCCTGTGGTGCTTGGCCGTCGGGCAGGAAGCACTCGGCAAAACCCGGCTGATCCTTGAGCCGTTCAGCGCCGAGCTTCCACAGCTGGGCTATGATCGGGGTGACTTGGTAGCCATCCCGAGCATAGCCGATGGCCGGTTCAGCCAGGCTGGCGAAAGGCAGTTTTCCGTAACGCTCGGACAGCTCGACCCAGGCCGAAACCGCCCCCGGCACAGTCACCGCTGGCCAGCCGCGCTGGGGCATTTTGCTCTGCCCGGCGAAAAACTCAGGGGTCCAGGCTTGCGGTGCGCGACCGGAAGCATTCAGGCCCTGCAACTTGCTGCCGTCCCAGACGATAGCGAAAGCGTCGCTGCCGATCCCGCAACCGGTGGGCTCGACCACGGTCAGGACCATGGCGGCTGCGATGGCCGCGTCGACGGCGTTGCCGCCCTTGCGCAGCATGTCCAGCCCGGCCTGGGCGGCCAATGGCTGGGAGCAGGCGACCATGTTACTGCCCATCACTGGCGAGCGTGCCGAAGCGTAGGGTTGGCTGTAATCCAGATCATCAAACATTAGCGTTTCTCTTTGGCAGAAAAGTTAGCCCTTGGGGTCCAGCGCATCACGCAAACCATCCCCCAGCAGGTTGAAACACAGGACCGTAATGTAGATCGCCACGCCAGGCGCAATCGACATCCAGGGTGCCTGCTCCATAAAGTTTTTCGCGGTGTTGAGCATCGATCCCCAGGAAGGCGAGGGCGGTTGCTGGCCCAGACCGAGGAACGACAGACTGGCTTCAGCCAGAATCGCCGAGGCGATGGTCAAGGTGGCTTGCACAACCAATGGCGACATCACGTTGGGCAGCACGTAGCGCAGGATGATCCAGCGATCCGGCAAGCCAATGGCACGAGCACCTTCCAGGTAATCTTCGTGTTTGATGGCCAGCACCTGACCACGGGTCAGTCGGGCAAAGATCGGCATGGCTGACAGGCCGATAGCGATCATTGCGTTGGTCAGGCTCGGGCCGAGGAAGGCGCCCAGCGCAATCGCCAATACCAGAAACGGGCAGGACAACAGCGCTTCCATGACACGGGAAATCATCGCTTCGAGTTTGCCGCCGAAATAACCGCCCAACAGGCCCAAAGGCACGCCGATGGCCATGGCGATGACCACCGAAACACCACCGGCCAGCAACGAACTGCGTGCGCCCCAGAGCAGGCGGGAAAACAGATCGCGACCCAGTTCGTCAGTGCCCATCCAGTAGATCAGCGATGGTGCCTTGCGGACCGCGAGAAAGTTGGCTTTCAGCGGGTCATGGGGCGCAATCCAGGGCGCCAGCAAGGCCGCCAGGATAAACAGCAGCAACACCGCCGCGCCGAGTACCGCGCCTTTGTTGGCGAGGAATTTCTTCACGAACGGCGAGCGGCTGCGGGGTGCGATCACGCTATGAGGGAGGCTGGAAATAGCGGTCATGAAGCAGTCCTCAGGCGCGGATTAATCATCCGGTACAGCACGTCGGCGAGCAGGTTCAGCAGCAGGAAGCCAATTGCGATGCACAGCACCACGCCTTGCACCACGGCGTAATCACGATTGAACACGGCGTCGACAATCATCTTGCCGAAGCCAGGGATGCTGAAGACTTGCTCGGTCAGCACTGCGCCGCCGAGCAGTTCACCAAACAGCAGGGTTGTCAGGGTCACAATAGGCATCAATGCATTGCGCAGGGCATGCCTGAGGATCACCGTGCGCGGGCGCAGGCCCTTGGCCCGGGCGGTGCGCACGTAGTCGGTGCGCAATACTTCAAGCATGGCGCTGCGGGTATGGCGCATGAGAATCCCCGACAACCCTGCGCCGAGCACGAAGGCCGGCAGGATCAAGGTCTTCAGGTTTTGCCCGAAGTCCTCGCCCACGGGCACGAAACCCGAGGCCGGCAGCCATTGCAGTTTCACGGCGAAGACCATGATCAGCAGGATCCCCAGCCAGAAGTGCGGAATCGAGATCCCCGACAGCGCGATGACATTGGCCCCGTAATCCACGACGGTGCCTTTGCGTACGGCCGAGATAATTCCAGTGGGGATGCCGATCAACAGTGCGATCAACAAGGCCAGCACTGCCAGCTCCAGGGTCACCGGCAACTTGGACGCCAACAGCGTGGTCACCGGTTGTTCGGTGCGCAGTGAAGTGCCGAAGTCGCCGGTCAGCACATTGCCGACCCAGTTCAGGTACTGCACGGGGATCGGGTCGTTGAGCCGATACTTGTCGCGCAGGTATTCCATCACCGCCGGATCGCGCTCTTCACCGGCCATGGCCAGCACCGGGTCACCCGGCAACAGTTTCTGCAGGGTGAAGACGAAGAGCGAAACCAGGATCAGTGTCGGGATCGCACTGAGCAGGCGTCGCAGGATAAACATCAGCATGCCGGACCCTCGTTTTTGCGTCGATCATTCACAGTCATGGCTTGAACGCGACGTTGTTCAGACGAATCAGGCCATCCGGGCTCGGCACGAAACCAGTCACGTTGTTACGCATGGCCATGATTCGCGGATCGAAATACAGATACGCGGTCGGCACTTCGTCAGCCAGCAAACGCAGGGCTTCGTTGTACAGGGCCTGGCGCTGGGCAACATCGTTGACAGTGCGGGCCTTGTCCAACAGCTCGTCGAGTTTGGCGTTGCAGTATTTGCCGTCGTTCTGGCCGCCCTTGCAGGTCACGAACTGGTGAATGTCGCCATCCGGATCAGGACGGCCCGACCAGGCGCTCATGCCGATCTGGAAGTTGCCGCTTTGCTGTTCGCTAAGCATGGTGGCGTATTCAGTGGCAATCAGATTGACCTTGAAACCCGCTTCTTCAGCCATGGCCTGAATGATCTGCCCGACCTGTTGTGCGATAGGGTTGTTGGCGACTTTCAGGTCCACTGCCAGTGGCAGCTTCACGCCTGCTTCGGCCAGCAAGGCCTTGCTCTTTTCCACATCGCGGGTCGGGATCGGCAGATCCTTGTCGTAGTACGGGCTGTTTTTCGGAAATGGCTGGGCGCTCGGCGCATACAGGCCTTCGAACACCACCTGGTTGATCGCATCACGGTCGATGGACAGCTCGAATGCCTTGCGCACGCGCTTGTCTTTGCCCATCGGCGAGTTAGCCTTTTCGCCGTTGTTAATGTTGAACATCAACTGCATGTAGCCAAGCCCAGGCGTGTTATAGACCGCCAGCTTGCTGTCCGCCTTGGCGGTTTTCACGTCGGTGGGGGCAACCCGTTCGATGATGTCCAGGTCGCCGGAACGCAGGTTGGCCAGACGCACCGAGGTGTCCGGAATCGGCAGGAAAATCACCTTGTCAAAGTGATAAGCCTGCTTGTTCCAGTAGTTGTCGAAGCGCTCCAGCACAATGCGATCCTGCTGCACGCGCTGGACGAATTTGTAAGGGCCGGAGCACACCGGTTTGGAGGCGAACTCACCCTGGGCGGCCTTCGGCGCAAGCATCATTCCGGCGCGGTCCGAGAGTTGGGAGACCAGGGTGGCGTCCGCTTGCTTGAGTTTGATGGCAACGGTTTTGGCGTCGATCACTTCAACACTGTCCACCGAGGCCAGCTCGCTCTTGCGCAGGGAGTCGGGCAGGGTGCGAGCGCGGTCCAGGTTGAACTTCACCGAGGCAGCATCGAACGCTTCGCCGTCGTGATAAGTCACGCCTTCGCGCAGAGTCATGGTCAGGGTCTTGCCGTCTTCGCTCCAGTTCCAGGCAGTGGCCAGTTGTGGGGCGTAGGTCAGGTCCGGGTTCACATCCACCAGCTTGTCGCACAGTGCGGTATAGACCAGACGGCCCGAATAGGTACGCGAACGATGCGGGTCGAGCCCATCAGGATCGTCCTGAATGCCGATGCGCAGGGTGGATTCGGCAAAGGCGGCGTTGGCGGCCAGCAATAACAAGGTTCCTGTCATGACGCGTGCAATTCTCATGGCTGGCTCTCCACTGCAAGGGATTGATGGTTCTTGAACAGATTCAGGCGCTGGGTGTAGGCAGCGCTGGGTGTCGGCAAAATCAGGGTGCCTGCACCGGCATTGGCGATTTCACGCCAGAAGTGGCACGCCACCTGACGCTCGGCCTCGACGGTTTCCATCACCGGCACCACTTCTTTGCACAGCGCCCGGGCGTGCGGGCAGCGGGTATGGAAGCGGCAACCCGATGGCGGGCGACTCGGGCTCGGCATGTCGCCGCCCAGCAATGGGCGCGGCCGGCGCAGGTCCGGGTGGCTGACCGGCACGGCGGCCATAAGCGCCTGGGTGTAAGGGTGCAGAGGGTTTTCAAACAGGCCGTTGACCGGCGCCAGTTCGACGATTTCCCCCAAGTACATCACGGCTACCCGGTCGCTCATGTGGCGGATCACGGCCAGGCCGTGGGCGACAATCACCAGGGTCAGACCGAATTGATGCTTGAGGTCTTCCAGCAGGTTGACCACTTGCGCCTGTACCGAAACGTCCAGCGCGGACACGGGTTCGTCACCCAGAATCAAACGCGGGTCAGACGCCAGGGCTCTCGCAATGCCGATGCGCTGACGCTGGCCACCGGAGAACTCGTGAGGGTGGCGGCCGCCGTGCTCGGGCGCCAGGCCCACGGTGCGCAGCAACTCGGCGACTTTGGCCTGGCGGTCGCTGCGGCTGGCATCGCTGTGCAGCCAGATAGGTTCACCGACGATGGATTCCACAGTCATGCGCGGATTGAGCGAGGCAAACGGATCCTGAAAGATGATCTGCAAATCACGCCGCACCTGGCGCAGCTTTTCCGGGGTCAGATTGGCCAGGTTGCGGCCTTCATAAATGATGTCGCCCGCCGTAGGTTTGAGCAGGTTGAGCAGTAGACGGCCGAGGGTTGATTTACCCGAGCCGGACTCGCCCACCAGCGCCAGGGTTTCCCCTTTGCGCACCGACAGATTGACCTGATTGACCGCTTGCACCGGCGGCTTCTTGCGCTGGAACAAGCCGCTTTCCACCCCGAAGTGTTTGCTCAGGTCGATGCCGTCGAGAATGATTTCAGGGCTTGCACGCATAACTATTTGGCGTTCAGAAAGGCTCACGCGCTGACTCCCATATGCTGTTCCAGTGGAGCACGAATGCACGCGGCGAAATGTCCGGGGGAAAGCTCAAGTAGCGGCGGGCGCGCCTCGCGACATGCCTGAATCGCAAAAGGGCAGCGCCCGGCGAATCGGCAACCGGTAGGCATTTGCGCAGGCGTCGGGACGCGACCATTGATGGTTGCCAGGCGACCTTCACGCGGGCCAATCGATGGCATCGAACCCATCAGGCCGATGGTGTACGGGTGCTGCGGGTCATCGAACAGGGTTTTCACCGGGCCGCTTTCCACCACTCGCCCGGCGTACATCACCATCACGTCGTCAGCGACTTCGGCGACCACGCCCAGATCATGGGTGATCAGGATCATGGCCGTGCCGGTTTCAGCCTGCAGATTGGCGATCAGCGACAGGATCTGCGCCTGAATGGTCACGTCCAGAGCAGTGGTGGGTTCGTCGGCAATGATCAGCGCCGGATCGTTGGCCAGGGCCATGGCAATCATTGCCCGCTGCCGCATGCCGCCGGACAGTTCATGGGGGTAGGCGTCCAGGCGTTGCGCGGCGTCAGGCACGCGGACCTTTTCGAGCATTTGCAGGGCGCGCTGACGGGCGTCCCTGGCCGACAGACCCTGATGGCGGATCACGCTTTCGGCGATCTGCTCGCCAATGGTGAAGACCGGGTTCAAGGAGGTCATGGGCTCTTGAAAAATCATCGCCATGCGGTTGCCGCGCACATCCAGCAAGCGCTCGTCGGGCATGCCCAGCAAGGCTTCATCGAGCAGGGCGGACGTACGGGCGGCGATCTTGGCGGTATCGGGTAGCAAGCCCATCAGCGCCATGGACGTAACGCTTTTACCACATCCGGACTCTCCGACGATGGCCAGGGTCTTGCCGCGCTGGACCGAGAACGAGACGCCGTCCACGACATTGGCGGGTGCGCCTGCAAAGCACACGGTCAAGTTGCTGACACTCAATACCGTGTCGGTGGCCTGAGTTGTGGTGCTCATGAACTTGCCTCCAGATCTTGATTGATGACGTTGTCCAGCGCTTGTTGCAGCGCGCGCAAATGGCCACGCATGGCCGTGGCGGCCTTGATCGGATCACGGTTTTCGATAGCGTCGACAATGTCGTTGTGGTCGTGGCTGTAGGTGTCGAGGCGATCGGCGTTGCGAGCCCGCTGACGCAGGTCACGCCAGGCCGGGTCGAGCCGGATCGCATCGAGCATTTCAAAGATATCCAGCATCAGGCGGTTACCTGCGGCCTCGGCGATCCCGCGATGCAGGGCGCTGTCCCACAGCTCAATGCCCTCGGCATCGGCAGGCTCGGCGGCCTGTTGGTGTCTGGTGCGTTCGGCAAGGCGGCGCAAAATTGCTATCTGGTCGCCGTTGGCTCGAACCGCCGCCAGGGACGCCAGTGCCGGTTCCAGATGCAGGCGCGCTTCCATAACCTCGCTGAAGTTGGTCCGCCCGGACAACCGGGCAAAGCTCATGGCCGCACTCGGTGGCGTAGGGCCGACGAAGGTTCCTTTGCCCTGGCGCCGCCAGATCTGCCCTTCGGCTTCCAGCACCGCCAGCGCCCGCCGGATGGCCCGGCGACTGAGGCCAAAATCGGCGGCCAGATCCCGCTCGGTCGGCAATGCCCGGTGCGGGAAGGCAGCATGTTGCGCAACCATCTGCCGCAAGGCATCCAGCGCTAGTTTCGAAGTGTTGTCGATGGGTGTGTCAGGGTCGAACCTTTGCATCGTGGTACTCGCGCCAGAGTATGAAAAACGGCTCCGAGCTGACTGTGGGCAGGAGATCGAGGCAAAAGGGTAAGTGCAAGCGCGATGCCAATTGAAATTGGTTCGCCTCGGGATTAGCGCTATGTACTTAGCTATTACTCAGGAGCGGCGGCGGCGGGGGCCGATAAGCAAGGGTTCGTCGGGTTGGTTCAGGGGATTAAAGAGGATTGGTTCGTGGATGATTGAACCAATTTCCGCAGCTTATGCAGATTGTGCATCGATTCGTGCGTAGTGCGCCGGGGTGGTGCTTGGTATTGATCTGGGAAATTTTGTGTTCGGCCATAACATGCTGAAGAGGTGCACGTATGCCAACCAAACCCGTAAATACGACCTGCACTATCGGACCTTGAAGGCGATATCGAGGCTGAGGTCGTGATCATCGGGGTGGTTTTCCTGTATCAACACGTTGCTGGACCTGCCTGAGCACAATGAGCGTGCCTGCAACCATTAAGGTTGTGCCGCCAGCCCATCAGCTTTGGGAGTTCTCCGATGTCACAATCTGCAGCGGAACATGCACCCGGTGACGCACAGGATCGAACTGCTCCGCAGTCTGCAATTCCACCAGTAGATCCACTAGCGCCGTTGCAGTCTGGCGCGGCTGAGAGTCGATCACCACGTCGACCAAGCCCTGGGCCAGGGCTTGGCGTGACAGCTCGGTGGACTCCTGCAAAATGCAGCACAGCGTCGGGCGCTTGGGCAGTTGCGCCAACGCGTTGATGATCCCGTCGCCACCGCCACCTACCACGCATAGCCCGCGCAAATCGTCATGCCGAGCCAGCAGGTCGAGGGTTGCTTCTTCGGTGATGTCGCAGTTGTCCAGATTGATCAGCGGCTCCAGCGGGCGCAGCCCAGGTGCGTGTTTGGCCAAGTAACTGTGCAAGCCTTCGACCCGCGCCTGGTGGCCAAGAAAGCGATGACCTCCGAGCAGAATGCCGATGCTGCCTTTGCGCGCGCCACAGGTGCGGGCCAGCAGCCAGCCCATCGTGCGCCCGACTACCTGATTGTCCTGGCCGACATAGGGCTCGGCCGCCGCCTCATGAATGCCCGACAGCAGTGCCACCACGGGCACGCCGGCCTCGCGAATCTGGGCAAGGGCGGCGTTGATCTGCGGGTGGGCGAAGCTGACCACCGCCAGGCCGTCGCACTGCACCGCCAACTGTTCGATCTGGGCAATGATGGCGCTGGGGGTGCGATCAAAAACGTATTCGAATTGGCAGGTCAGGTTGGCCCCGGCCTGGCGCTGCGCGGCCTCGGTGATGGCTTGGGCCAGGTTGGCGTAGAACGCCTGGGCGGTGCCCAGCAGCAGGATGCCGAAACGGTACGTGGGGCGGCGTTCGAGAATGCGCTGGCCGATCAGCCGCGCAGCAAAATAGCCCACGGCTTCGGCGGCCTGAAGCACCTGTTCGGCAGTGGCTGGATTAACCGGGGCGCGAGCGTTGAGCACGCGGTCGACGGTGGCGACACTTAAACCTGCGTGTTCGGCGACCGTGGCGATGGTGGGGCGTTTATTGTTATTCATGATGAGCCTTCAAAGCGTCTTGATAGAAAACTATCAAGCCCTGCAGGAACTGGATGATAGCTTGATAGGGAATGTATTCAAGACCTTGAGGGTACCTTCCATGCTCTCTATATTTTTTTACGCAAAGCACCTGACCTCTCACGCTTGCGGAGAACAATAACAATGCCTCAAGACAACACAGCCTCTCCCCGGGACTATCGCCTGACCGGCCCTGAAGCCGCCCGCGCGGCCGAAAAAGGTCTTGTATCGGCCAGTTGGTACCAGTCGCCCATTTCCCGTCAACGCATGAAGCAACTGATGCAGCGCCGCGACGGCCCAGCCTTGCTCGATACCGCCATCTGGCTGCTGACCCTGGTGATCACCGGATTCGGCGGCTACTGGTTCTGGGGCACTTGGGCTTGTGTGCCGTTTTTCCTTGCGTATGGGGTTTTGTACGCCACCGCCTCCAACCCGCGCTGGCATGAAGCCGGCCACGGCACCGCCTTCAAGACCCGCTGGATGAATGATGCGCTCTACCAGGTGGCGAGCTTCATGTGCATGTTCGAGCCCCATGTGTGGCGCTGGAGCCATGCCCGGCACCATACCGACACCATCGTCGTCGGCCGCGATCCGGAAATCGTCGAACCGCGTCCACCGAGCTTGTTCATGATGCTGCTGAGCCTGTTCCAGATCCCGTTGCTGCTGAAGACGATGGGAGGCGTGTGCCGGCACGCGGTTGGCAAAATGGATGCCCAGGAACAGACGTTCATTCCTGAGTCCGAATGGTCCAAGGTGTTCCTGGCGGCCCGTATCTGGCTCGTGATTTACGCCGTTGTCTTTGGCGCGGCGCTTTACCTGCACAGCTGGTTGCCGCTGATGTATATCGGCCTGCCCATCCTGTACGGCGGCTGGTTGTCCTACCTGTTTGGCCTCACACAACATGTGGGCCTGGCGGAAGACGTGCTGGACCACCGCAGCAACTGCCGCACCATCTATATGAACCGGGTACTGCGCTTTCTGTACATGAACATGAATTATCACCTTGAGCACCACATGTACCCGATGGTGCCGTACCACGCCCTGGCCCAACTCCATGAAGAGATCCGCCACGATTGCCCGCCGCCTTACGCCAACATAGGCGAGGCCTTCAGGGAAATCATTCCGACCCTCTTGAAGCAGCGTAAGGACCCGACGTATTTCGTGCGACGCCCCGTCGGTAGCTCAAGGCCTGCCACCGACGCCCATCCACAGGCTGAAGCCACGCTGGGCTGACACCTTCCGGCTGTACCCCGAACAAGAGAAAACGCCATGAACGATCAATGGATCGATGTATGCGCCGTGGGCGAAATCAATGAAGAAGACGTCATTCGTTTCGACCACGGTCCGCATACCTATGCCATCTACCGCTCTGCTGACAACGAGTTTTTCGCCACTGCTGGCCTGTGTACTCACGAGTCGATCCACCTGGCTGACGGCCTGGTGATGGACCACGTCATCGAGTGCCCCAAGCACAACGGGCGCTTTGACTATCGCAACGGCAAAGCCTTGGGGGCGCCAGTGTGCGTCAATCTCAAGACCTATCCGGTACGGGTCAACGCGGGACGGGTTCTGCTCGCCATTTCGGCTTGACCGCCAGGAGTGCACGCCATGAATGCTCCACTGATTATCGTCGGCGCCGGCCATGCCGGTGGCCGCGCGGCGCTGACCTTGCGCGAGCAGGGTTATACCGGTCGGCTGATCCTGATCGGCGATGAACGCCATCGGCCGTACGAGCGTCCTCCGCTGTCCAAGGGCTTGCTGCAGGGCACGATGGACCTGGACGATTGCAGCCTGTGGGAGGAGAGCCGGCTCACTGAACTGAACATCGAACACCTGGCGGGCAACCCGGTAAAAAGTCTGGATCCGCAGCACCACCGCCTGCAATTGAGCGACGGACGTTGGCTGTCCTACAGCCGATTACTGCTGGCGACCGGAGGGAGAGCGCGTCGCTTGCCCCAGGTGCCTGAATCTATGGCCAACGTGCTTTACCTGCGCACCCATGACGAAGCCCTGGCCCTGCGCAGCGCATTGAGGCCCGGCACGCGCCTGGTGATTGTCGGCGGTGGCTTTATCGGCCTCGAAGTCGCGGCAACGGCTCGAACCCTGGGCTGTCAGGTGACGTTGCTGGAGGCCGGGCCACGACTGGCCGGGCGAGTCTTGCCTGAAGCCATATCCCAGGCCTTGTTGGAGTTGCATCGGCAACAGGGCGTGGACGTGCGGCTGAACGTAGCGCTCGAATTTGTACAAGGCATTGAACGCGCTGAGGCGGTGCAATTGGTGGACGGCCAGGTGCTGCCCTGTGACTGGGTGGTGGTCGGTATCGGCATGCAACCCAACATCGAATTGGCCGCGGCGGCGGGGCTTGAGGTGGACCAGGGAATTCGAGTCGATGCCCAGTTGCGCACCAGCGCGCCAGACATCTTTGCCGCCGGCGATGTGTGCGAGTTTCGCCTGCACGCCGACGCGTTATTCCAACGCCAGGAAACCTGGCGCAATGCCGAGACCCAGGGCCGTCACGCGGCATTGAATCTGTTGGGCGGCGAGTTGCCGTTCGAGGGAGTTCCCGGCTTCTGGTCTGATCAGTACGACTGGGGCTTGCAGACGGTGGGCGTGATCTCACCGACACCACCTTCG
The DNA here is from genome assembly GCF_018325805.1 of Pseudomonas sp. St290. Taxonomy (NCBI): domain Bacteria; kingdom Pseudomonadati; phylum Pseudomonadota; class Gammaproteobacteria; order Pseudomonadales; family Pseudomonadaceae; genus Pseudomonas; species Pseudomonas sp. St290. The sequence continues at coordinate 2,591,440 of NZ_AP014703.1, forward strand.
GCCATTCGCACCCTGGCGGACGGTGGTCTGCTGCTGTTCTACCTGGATACCGAGCAGCGTTTGCAAGGCGCCTGCGGTTGGGGGCAGGGCAACAGCGTTGCCAAGGACATCAAGTTGTGTGAACGGCTGATTGCCAACTTGACCCCACTCTCTGTGGACGCATTGGCCGACGCCGATGTGTCGCTCAAACATCTGCTAAGGCCCTGACATGCGTGAATTCCTGGTATTTCAGTCCCTGTGGGCCATGCAAGATCACCGTGGTCAATGTGATCTTTCCCTTGAGGCGCAGGTGGAGAAGATTGCCGCCGCTGGCTTCGATGGGATCACCGACCACTTCTGGATTGCGCCACAGGCCGAACGTCTGCATGCCGCTGCCAAGGCGCAAGGCCTGCAAATCGAAGGTCAACTGTTTCCCCGCACCGTGAGTGACTTGGCGCAAGCGCTTGAGGTTGCCTCCCGCTACGGCTGCCACCACCTCACGCTGCAAGCCGACGTCCGGCCGCGCACGCTGGCTCAGGCGATCACTCTGATCGAGGGCTGGCAGCGTCTGGCCGAGCAGGTGGACTTTCCGATCCTGCTGGAAACCCACCGCTATCGTCTCACCAGTGACCTGTTGTTCACCCTCGACTTGCTCGCGCAGATGCCCGACCTCAAATTGTTGGCTGACTTGTCCCATTACGTTGTGGGCCGCGAACTGCCTGAGTCGGCCACTGCCGAAGACGACGAACAGATTCACACCATCTTGCGACACAGTTGGGGTTTTCACGGGCGGGTCGCTAATAGTGAACAGGTCCAGGTGCCCTTGACCTTCGCCCAGCATCGCCCTTGGTTGGACCGGTTTCTGGGCTGGTGGCGTTACGGAATCAAGGATTGGCTGGCGCGACCGAACACACCCGCGAGCCTGTCCTTCACCTGCGAGCTTGGGCCGCCACCCTATGCGATCACGGGGAGTGATGGGCGCGATATAACGGATCGCTGGGGCGAGGCGCTGATGCTGAAGGAACTGATGCGTGGTGTTTGGGATGAGTGTCAGGCGGGGCGCTGATCTAAGGCATGATGGGTTGACGGTCTGTATCAGTGGATAAAACGGCTGAGGTCCAGATTGGAAAACCGCAAGATCCTGTTCCTCGTTTGGGGCAGCCAAGTCAGGGGGCCGACAGATTTCAAAAGTCTTGCAGGTCATTTTGGTACGCACGGCGAGTGCGCGTGTTATCCAGTAGCCGCTTAGTGTTCATTTTTATCAAATCCTTTGGAACGCTTTTTCCGGCACGGCCACTCAGGTGCAAGGATGTCGCCGCTCATAGCGGGGTCATTTGCATTCTTCTATCTGCCGATCACTAAGAGTGATAACGCCATGGATACGCCTAATGTACGTGCAAGCCGCGAGCTGACTCGTGTACCTGATGAGATACAGCAGGAAGCAACGCAACAGGCCTCTCACTCGCCTGACCTCGGCGCTATCGGGTTAGCGATGAGCGTGCGCCTTCAAAACCATTTCGAGGCTCACCTTGAAACAGAGGCTGGCTCCGATCAACCCGCTGCCTCTGCTTCAAGCGCCCGCAACGCGGAGCTGAACGCCATTCGCGATGACCGTGCTCAACGGTTAGAGGCGGGGGGCTATAACGTCCATGACATGGAGAAGGCGGAAAAAAACGCAGCCAGAGCCGACAGACTGTTTGCGTCGATAAAGTCAGGAATGGGCGGGACGCCCTTTGCGGCGCTTACCGAGGCCGGTAATTTCGAGCCGTCCATCCTTCAGGTCGCGGGCAAGCATGGCAATACAGTGCGCGAAGCGGCGATAGAGAACGCCATGTCATGCTTGTATGCCGGTATGGCGGATGCTGCCGGTAACAAGATGATTGCAGGCTTTAAGCCTGGTTATTACCTCAAACCCGAGAGCGATACACTGCACCCGGCGCTTCAAGCATCAGTGGCGGAAAAGCTGCTGGCGTTGGACAAGGGGCCATTGCGTAATGCCTTCGACGAAGCCAATAAGTGGCTCACCGGGTTTGCCGTGCGTAATACGGCAATGTACGCATCAACGCTTGCCATGACGGCTGCTGGCAAAGAGAACCTGGATGCAATCCTGCAACCCGCTTTACGACCGGTCACGGCTATCATCGTGGGTATAGCAATTGAGCATTACAATGTAAGCCGCGATCGCACTAACCATTTAGCTGACCCTGCAATGCTCTATGGTCGTCGGGATGCTGTACCGCAAGGGCAGCCTCATAAGCCTATTGATCAAGATACCGAATGGCTGGATGACTTCGAGACTTTGAAGGATCTCGATGCCACTGCCCTGGTTAAGATGGTTTCCGCGCGGCTTGGTGAAGGCGCGGCTACGGCTCTGAATGCGGTCATCAGCGGCGACGCCTTGAAAGAGATACTGGACCCGGTCAGTGTTGTAGGAAATGGCCTCCTGATTGGCGGTTTTTCTGCAATGGGCGCGGCTACAACCGCCACAGCTAACTTGGCCAAGTCTAAGGAGCTGGGAAAAATGGCGGCTACCGCTGCCTCGGAGGGTGTAAAAAACGTATTGGGTACCCTGGCTTTCGGGCTATGGGCAGCTGGCGCCTCGCTAGGTGGGTCAGTGCCGAAAAAAGCCATCGCTGCTGTCGATGCCCATGTACCAAAAGCAGTCGAAGGGGGCGCAGATGCCGCTGGCAGGGTGGCGGTCAAGGGCGGTGAGCTTGCACTCAAGACATCGCTCACCGGTGCCAGATTTGTCAAAGAGACAGCTGTTTCAGCGACCCATCACACAAAAAGTGCAGCTCAAGCGGCAGGGGATGGCGTCATTAGCGTTGCCGGTGCCATTGGCAGCACCTCCCAATCGGCCTGGGACAAAAGCATTGGAGCCCTGAGGCAACGCGCCGCGGCCACCTCTCAAAGCCAAACCGCTCATGGTCAGAGCATGCCCATGCAGCCGCTCGCGGTTACGCAGGGTCAAGCATCGTCCTCAGCGCCCGCGCGTCCGCCTGCTCAGGATGATGGCGATATCGTGTAGCAGCCTTGAGGTGTCCATGACCAAAAGTTGGAAGCCCGGATCGCTCGTCTCGTCTCCCTCTCCAGGATTTACAAAAAAGCCACTCAGATGAGTGGTTTTTTTGTGCCCGAAAACTCGCAGACATCCTCATCAGCATTGAGCGTCCCGGCGCGGGTCGCGTGCTTATCGATGCGCGCTACGGTAAAGGCACATACTCCAAGCACCGCCGGGCACAAGGCCAATACCGCAAAGCTCTTCACTACGGGCATCCCGCTGTTGAGCACATAGGCACCCAGTAGCGGCCCGCAAATCGACCCGAACTTGCCCATGGAGGCCGCCCAGCCAGCGCCGTTGCCGCGAATGGCACTGGGGTAGAAAATCCCGGCGATGCTGGTGATGCCGTAGTGACTGCCCTTGACGAAAATGGCGCCGACCATGCTCAGTACAATGAAGACGTTGCCCTGCGGGTCGCCAATGCCCAGCACCAGCAGGAAGGGTAATGAAAGCAGGGGATAAATCATCACCGCATAAGGCCCCCGGGTGTCGACCACTCGCATCAACACAAGCCCGGCCATGGCGCCGCTGAAGGACGCGAAGGAACTCACCCAGGACGCGGTAGCCCGGTCGAAGCCCGCATACTGATACACCAGAGGGCTCCATGAGGCGAGGAAGTACATGGCCATGGAGCTTGCACCAAAGCCGATCCAGATCATGGGCGTGATCCATTTCAGTTTGCCGATGAACAGCTGTCCGACCCGAAATGGTTGGCGGCCGATGTCGATTTCATCGGCCAGAAAATAGCGGTCCCCAGCACGCCAATCGATGTCGGGATCCAGACGCCTGAGGATTCGCACCACGGTTTTCGGTTGCTTCTGCTTGCTCACCAGAAACCGCACTGATTCCGGCAGGGTGAAAAACAACAGGGCGCTGGACAACAGCGTGGCGATGCCGCCCAGTACGAACACACTGGCCCAGCCGTACTGAGGTGCGAGCCATACGGTCAGTGGACCGGCTGCCGCGCCCCCCAGGCTGAAGCCGACCATGATGATGGTGATCACGCTGGCACGGTAGCGCTTGGGCACGAATTCGATGTTCAGTGCCCAACACAACGGCAGCATGGCGCCCAGGGCAAAGCCGTTGAGAAAACGCAGCACCAGCAGCGAGGCGTAGCTGTCGGCAAAGGTGAACAGCAGCGTCAGTACACCAAAGGCACTGGTGGACAGAATGATGGTTGGGCGGCGGCCGATCCGGTCGCCGAGATAACCGAAAAAGAATCCCCCCAGCATCATGCCGAACAACCCGATGGAAAAAATGTTGCCCAGTTGCAGTTTGTCCAGGCCGATTTCGTCGGCCATATAGGCGGCGGTATGGGACAGCATCAACAAATCAAAGCCATCGAGGAACGTGATCAGCACTGACACACAGATAATCAGATAGTTGAAACTCGACAGTTTGCGCCCCTCGATCAGGGCGGCGACATCAATTGCGCGTGACGAAGTCATGAGTGATCTCCACACAGTAAGACGCAAGCGAGCAGGCTCCCAAGGATGGGACTCACCACAGTTTCCAGGTGTAAGCCACGATGAGGCGATTCTCGTCGAGCTGCTGGGTCAGGCCATCTCCGGAGCGGAAGGTGAGGTTGCGCCAACGCACGTTCAGGCCTTCCAGGGCACCGCTCTGGAAGACGTAAGTCAGGTCGGTGTCACGTTCCCATTCACTGCCGTCAGTGACGGCGCGCGTGCGGATATCGTCGCCTTTCACGTAACGGGTCATGAACGTCAGGCCGGGTATGCCGAGTGCGGCGAAGTCATATTCGTAACGCAACTGCCAGGATTTCTCGTTGGCCTTGATGAAAGAGTTGTAGGTGACCAGGTTCACCACATAGGGGGTGCCGGTATCGATGACAGGAAACGCACTTTCGCCCGACAGGCGCTGGAACGCTGCGGAGAAGCGCTGGGCCCCGACGGTCAAGGTGAACATGCCGTTGAAGTTGCGGTTGTCGATCTTCCCGGCTTTCCCGACGCCAATGTCATTGCTGTCGACATAGCGCAGGTCGGAGCGCAGGCTTACGCCCTCGCCCAGGGGCAGTACATGTATCAGGCCAGCGAACTGCTGACGGTAGATGTCCTGCAGCTCGCCGTGGTGGTAGCGCAGGGTCAGCTGTTTGCCAATGGTGTAATCGCCGCCGAGCAGGTCCAGGTGATCGCTGCTTTGGCCGGAATAGCCGATGTCGTCGTTACCGGCTGAGTCGCGGCCGTTGGCTTTGGTCAGTCTCGCTGCGGTGACAGTCAGGTTGTCGAGTTCACCGGACGTCAGGTAGGCGCCAGTGAAGGTCGAGGGCAGCAGTCGGGTATCGCTGTAATACGCCAGCGGATGAATCGGCATCAGGGTCCCCACTTTGAGCTGGGTCTTTGACGCGCGCATTTTTGCCGTCAGGCCCAGTTCGCTGTAATCGTCCACGGGTTGGTTGCTATCAGGGCCATAGGGCAGCAGACCGGTGCCGCGACGGCCCGGGCCGGAGTCGAGCTTGATCCCCAGTTCACCCAGGGCATCGAGCCCGAAGCCAACGGTGCCGTCAGTGTATCCAGACTGAAGTTCGGCGATGAAGCCCTGAGTCCATTCTTCGGCCTTGGCCTGAGGGGCACCGCTCTGGCGGAAGTCGCGATTCAGATAAAAGTTGCGCGTCGTCAGCGTCGCGCTGCTGTCTTTGATGAAATCCGCATGGGCGTAGGTGGCTTGGCCGCAGAGCATCAGGGCTGTGGCGAGGGCGAGATTCCTGTTCATTTTTATTGGTCTCAGGATAAGTAGGTTTATTCAGGACGAGCGTTGCCTGACCGCGCCGATGACGACGCGGTAAGGGCTGCCTGCTTCAGGCGTTGTGAATCAGCCGGGGACGTTCAGGTTTGTGATGAGGCGGGCAACGGGGCTGCTGCCGGGTGGCGGCGAGTCAGGTGACCGATGACAAACGCGCAGGCTGCCAGCACGGCGGGGCAGATCGCCAGGACCAGGAAACTCTTGACCACCGGCAGGCCGCTGTTAAGTACATAAGCGCCCAGCAATGGACCTAGGATCGAGCCGATTTTGGCGATGGAGGTGGCCCAGCCGGCGCCATTGGCGCGAATGGCACTGGGGTAGAAGATCCCGGCAATGCTGAGGATTCCATAGTGGGAGCCTTTGACGAACACGCCGCCGACCAGGCTCAGCATCAGGAACGCGGTGCCCTGCATGCCGGTGATGCCCAGTACCAGCAGGAAGGGCAAGGCCAGCAGCGGATAGATCATCACCATGTACGGTCCACGGGTATCGACGAAGCGCATCATCGCCAGGCCCGCCATCGCGCCGCTGAACGAGGCTATGGAGCTGACCCACGACGCTGTCGCGCGATCGAATCCTGCGTATTGATAGACCAGAGGGCTCCAGGAGGCGAGGAAGTACATGGCCATGGAACTGGCGGAGTAGCCTAGCCAGATCATGGGTGTGATCCATTTCAAGCGACCGATGAACAACTGGCTGACTCGAAATGCCTGGCGACCGATATCCGGCTCGTCCAACAGGACGAACTGGTCAGTGGGGCGCACATCCAGCTGCGGATCCATGCGCTTGAGAATCGCCGCGATTTTCTCCGGTGCCTTACGCTTGCTGGCCAGGAAACGAACTGATTCAGGCAGGGTGAACCACAACAGCACCCAGGCGAACAGCGTGACCACGCCGCCGAACACGAACACGCCCTGCCAGCCGATATGCGGCGCCAGCCACACCGTCAGCGGGCCGGCCATCGCGCTGCCGAGGCTGAACCCGACCATGATGACAGTGACCACTGTGGAGCGATAACGCTTGGGGACGAACTCGATGTTCAGGGCCCAGCACAATGGCAGCATGGCGCCCAGGGCGAAGCCATTGAAAAAACGCAGGACCATCAGCGATTCGTAGCTGTCGGCCATGACAAACAGCAGCGTCAACAGGCCGAACGAGCAAGTGGAGAACAGAATCGTGGGACGCCGTCCGATGCGATCACCCAGATAACCGAAGAAAAAACCGCCCAGCATCATGCCCAACAGGCCGATGGAGAAGATTTCACCCAGTTGGATCTTGTCCAGGCCGACCTCATCGGCGATGTAGGAGGCGGTGTGCGAGAGCACCAGCAAATCGAAGCCGTCGAGGAAGGTGATCAATACCGAGACCAGAATCACCACGTAGTTGAAGCGTGACAACTTGCGGCCTTCTATAAGTGCCGCGACATCCAGGGTACGGGGCTGTGACATGTGCGTTCTCCACTGCATTTTTTATTGTTGTTGGAGTGGCGCCCGCTCTGCACGGCGGGCGCGTCGAACCGCTTGAAACTATTCCAGATTGAACGCCAGCCTCTCATGCAATGCCTGGGCGGGTATGTCACTCAACCTGCCGTCGGGGCCTGCGAGATCCAGCGCATGAGCGGCGGCGGCCCCCATCGCGATACACGGCCCCATCACGCGGACGCTCGACAGCGCGGCTGCATCGGCGTCTATGCAGCGGCCGGCGACGACCAGGTTATCGCTGCCTTGGGGAAGCATGCTGCGCAGCGGCACGCTGTGGATGTGATCGTCACCAAAGGGCTCCCACTGGTAACCGCTGGTATTGCCGTGTAATTCCACCGGCCAGGAGGTACGTGCTACCGCATCCGGGAATATCGTCGCAGCCCGCACTTCGTCAGTTGTCAGATGGTGGTGTCCGACGATCCAGCGAGTCTGGCGAATGCCTGGCAACGCATACGCCCGCACTTTGGCCTTGCCATAAGCCTCGGGGTACTCCGATTGGAGGAAGTGGATCACTTGGTCCACCTGCTGGCGCCCGGCGATGGCGACGTGAGAGGCGGCGACGGGGTCCAGGGGCGTTTCGATGTGTGTCATGTTGAAGGCCGCCGTGCCGCGTCCAGGAAATTGGAAGAACAAGCCGTCATCGCGTTCGATACCGTAGCTCTTGGCCTTTTGCTTGACCCGTTCGGTGAATTGCGCACGGGTGGGCAAGTGGGCTTCGTTGATATGTTCAAGGACGAACATTTGGGTGCCATAGATTGGCGTATCCGGCTCGCGACAGGCGAGTCCCGCGTTCCACACCAGTGCCGCATCACCACTGGCATCGATGAAACCGTTGGCCGCCACGCGCACGTCGCCATAGCGTGTGGCCAACTCCACTTCCTGGACCCGCGTGCCTTCGCGCACTACATCACGTAACACCGCACCGAGCACTACGGTGATGCCTGCGTCGAGCACCTTTTGGCCAATCCAGCGACCGAGGGCGACTTCGTCGTAGTAAACCACGGTAGTCAATGGCCCGATGGCCTGGTGCAAGTCTCCCGATGCACCCAAGTCGCGAAGGATACCGTCGGCAATGCCATGGGTCAGCAGTTGGCGGTTCGGACCATTGGAGAACAGTCCGCAGAAGGTGCCGATGATCGAGCCGACCGCTTGGCCGCCGAGCATCGGCAGGGCGTCGAACAGCACCACGCGCTTGCCGAGCGCGGCGGCCTCGAGGGCGGCTGAAATACCGGAGATACCAGCCCCGGCGATGCATACGTCGGCCTGCAAGCGTTGGGCGGTGGGGGCGCTGGTACGGCGTACCGTGCGAATAACATGAGCCATAAAACTACCTTTGAGGTGTCAACAGGGTAGCCGAGCCCGAGCCCGTTGACCGAGGGCCACGGGAGCAGGTGTTTCGGCAGTCATATTCGGGTTACGACGGGTTTCGCGTTCGTTCCAGGCCGGGCGGCCGTGGCTGTGTGGATAGATCGGTACGCGATTGACGCGGGATCACTTCGACGGTCCCGGCGTCGGCATCGACGCGGACCCAATCCCCGGTGCGAATCCGGTTCAGCGGGTCCTCGTTGAAGTCGGTCATGGCTGGTGCATGGACGACAACGGCACCAAGGCCCATTTTCGCCGTCATTTCATTGAACAACATGGCGCCAGGCGCGACGCCAGCGAGACGGGCGACATGGAACTGCGAGGACCAGCCGGAAGACCCCTTGGCGCCGGGAAACACGAGGACCTTGCCGGCGAAACTGATGCCCTTGAGCTCGTGGCGCGTCTCGATGACGGTGCCGCTGCGCGGGTCGATGCCACCCCAACCGGAGATGCGGTCATGGGTCACCAAGGCTTCGCCTTCGAAGCAGCCGCCGACAACCTTGCGGCCTCGGAGCGTAAAGGTTGCGCTCATTTCAGTACTCCTTTCCAACGGCCATCGATGGCCGCCTGGACGCATTCTGCGGTGGTGCCGAACCACGCCTGGATGCCCATGATCGCCGGCAGGTAATGGGCCTGCTTGGCCGAGTCCACGGCCGCCACGCGCGTGCCCTTGGGCAGCACCTTGCCGATTGCCGAGCAGGTATCGGTCATCACATGCCCACCTGCCTGCTCAATGATGTGGGTGTAACCGGCCACGTCTGCCAGTTGCTTGATCGACGCGGCGGTAAATATCCAGAGCTCGGTGTTCGCACTCAGGCGCTGGCCTTCCAGCAGTTGGCAGACTTCCCAGATTTGTTCGAGGCTGTAATGCGGGCAGCCGAGCATGACGAAATCGACTTGTGCATCGCGCGCCGTGACGTTGACTTGCTCGTAGGCCCAGCGCCGTTCGGCTTCACCAAAGCGCAACGTGGCTGAAGGCCGGGAGGCGCCGAACGCTTGCTCGCGAGTGCGTGCTTCAGGTGTGACCCCGACCAGGTGATACATTTCCACGCCACCGCTGGAAGCCGCCGCCGCGCCAAAGTGCTTGAGACGCGCCAGGTTGGGCTGATGGCTCACGCCTTCGATGACCGGGATGCAATCCTGCACCTGTTCACCGACCCAGTAGCCGAGCAGTCCCCAGTCGGCCGTGGTGCTCACGTCTATATCCAACTGGATCAGGTGGGTACCGCGACGGTTCTCGTCCAGGTGCAGGCCCCAATAGGGAATCTTGCCGGTCAGCATCGCTGCGCCGGTGCTCTCGCGGCCCTCGGCATTGGTACGGGCGCCGAGTACCGAGTTGATGTAGATCACGGCGGAGGATTCCATCCACGCGCAGTGTTCGCCTTTCACCGGTACGTTGCCGACTTGATAGGGCGTGCAGGTATTCAACGGTTGCACGCCCAGGCCGCTGCTGTAGGCCTGGCCGGTTTCATAAATGCGCACCACATCCGGCGAGATGCCTTGGCGTTCGGCATGCCGAGGGTCGATGCCTTGCTGCAGGTGACTGCTGAAGACCTTGACCTTGGGGATTCTGACCACCTCGGCGCTGTCGAGATTGAACTCGCTGAACACCGCGTCCATGCCACCCTCGCGCTCGGCGTACTGACGCAGGAACGGGGTGGTGGCACCGATGGTTCCGGCCACATTGCGCGTGTCCACCAGACATTCTGCGTCCAGGGCCTCGCCATAACGCACCAGCAAATCCATGGCTTTTTGCACCGCCGGACCTTGGTCGCCGGCGAGCATGGCTTTCTCGTCGTCGCGCAATCTCATTGCGGCTGTTCTCCCGAACGGCTGATGTCGAGCGGTTTGATCAGGACCGCACCGTGCTCCATGGACGACACGTTATTGCGGTAGATGTCCAGCCAGCCGCCGCCGAACTGTGGCGCCAAAGGCCGCCAGCGGGCCCGCCGTGCTTGCATCTCGGTTTCGCTGATATTGGCATCGAGGGTGTTGAGGTCCAGGTCGATGGTGACAATGTCGCCGTCCTCGACCAGCGCCAAAGGTCCGCCGACGGCCGCTTCAGGAGCGACTTCAGCCACGACCAGGCCCTTGCACACCAACCCTGAAAGATGACCGTCAGTCAGCATGGCCACGTGGTCGCCCAACCCGGCGCCGTCAATGGCGAACACCACTTTCGAGGCGCCGCCGCCCATGGCCGGCCCGCCGCGCACGCCGGCACCGCGCATGACCACTACATGGCCGGGCTGGATGCGCCCGTCCTGCAAGGCTTCGATGGCATCGGCGGAGCGTTCGAAACAGATCGCAGGCCCCTCGAAGCGGCGCATCTTCTGCGGGTCAATGCCGTATTTGACGATGCCTGCCTGGGGCGCGATATTGCCGCGCAGCATCACGATGGCTGGCTGGGTGGCGAAGGGGTTGTCCAGCGGGCGGATCACTGCATCGTCGCTGACGATCACCCCGTGCAGGTTCTGCCTCAGGGTTTTGCCGGTGACCGTCAATGCATCGCCATGCAGCAAGGGCTCCAGGCGCTTGAGCAGCCCACGCCCACCGCCTGCGGCTTCCATTTGCTCGATGCTATGTTCACCCACCGGCCGTACGCCAACCAGCACAGGCACCTGTTTGCCCAGGTCCCTGAAGAGCTGGTAGACGTCCACGTCGACTCCGCCTTCGGCTGCCACCGCCTGCATATGCTTGATGGTATTGACGGAGCCGCCCGCGGCGAGAATGGTCGCCACTGCATTGGCGAAGGCCTCTGGGGTGAGGATATCGCGAGGTTTGAGGTCTTCTTCGACCATTTCCACAATGCGTTGGCCGGCTTGGTGCACGAAGTCGAACATCTGCCGGCTGTTGGCCGCGATGGGCGCGCTGCCGGGCAAAGCCATGCCAAGGGCTTCACACACCAGGTGCATCGAGTTGGCGGTGCCCATCCCCGAGCAGACCCCAGGGCCCTTGATGGCATTGCGGGCCATGCCGGCCAATTCCTCGACCGGTAGCTTGCCTGTGACCACGTGCATGGAACTGATGAACACGTCTTCGATATCGACATGCTTACCGTTGTATTCGCCACTCGGCTGGTAGCCACAGACCACTACCAGCGTCGGAATATTCAGGCGGGCGGCGGCCATCAGTTGGCCGGGCACGGTCTTGTCGCAGGAGGCCAGGCAGATCATGCCGTCGAGTTGAGCGCCTTCGACCGCGACTTCGATATCATTGGTGATGAGGTCGCGGGCAGCGAGCATATAGGCACCCCCGGCACCAGCGCCGGTGATGAAGTCACTGGGAGCGGCAGTACGAATTTCGAAGGGCAGGGCGCCGGCATCGCGTATCGATTGCTTGAGGGCATTGGCGATGCCATCCAGATGGCTGAAACAGATCGCCAGGTTGGACGACGAGTTCACGATAGCGATCTTGGGTTTCTCCAGCTCGCTCTCATCGATCCCCAAGGCGCGCCACTGGGCGGCGCGCACAGCCCACAAATAGGACCCGTAAGGGAAATTGCTGCGCAGCTTCTTGGGCATGGGGTGCTCCGTTATTGTTATAAGAATGCCAATCCGGTTAATCGCGTTAACCATCTTGTACCGAGTCTAGGCGTCGGCCTAGAATCCGAAAACCTTATTTCACTTATAGATAAAATCCAAAATATGGATATCAAGGACGTCGACCTCAACCTGTTGAAAGTCTTCGATGCGTTGCGCAAAAAGCAAAGCGTGACCCTGGCCGGGGATCTCATGGGGCTCAGTCAACCTGCCATGAGTTTCGCCCTGGGCAAGTTACGGACGCTATTCGACGATCCTTTGTTCATCCGTACCTCCCATGGTATGCAGCCCACCGCGAGAGCCTTGCAGATCGCCGAGCCGGTGCAACGCATTCTGGAGATGGTCAGCAGCGAGGTACTGCCGTCCACGGGATTCGTCGCCGAACACTCGGATCGCCAGTTAGTGTTGTGCATGTCGGATATCGGTGAAATGGTGTTCCTGCCACGGCTGATGCGCATGCTCGACAAAACGGCGCCGAAGCTGAGAATTCGCACTCAGGCGTTGTCCTCCGAGCAATTGGAAGAGGGCTTGGACGCTGGCGAGGTCGACGCGGCCATTGGCTATTTCCCTCGTTTGCTCAACACCTCGATCCGGCATCGGGCGCTGTACAGCCACTCTTTCGTGTGCATAGTGCGCAGCGATCATCCCACCATCGGCGACACCATAAGCGCCGAGCAATACCAGGCTGCCGTGCATGTCGCCGTCCAGGCCGAGGGGCGCGGCATGGGTGTGCTGGATAAGGAGCTGGCCTCCCACGGCGTAACGCGACGGGTGCGGTTCAGCCTGCCACGGTTCATGGGCGTGCCGTTCCTGGTGGCCGAGTCCGACATGATCGCCACCGTCCCACTGGCAGTCGGCCGGCGGTTCTCCGAAATTACCAATGTGCGCCTGGTCCCGCTGCCTTGGGCTATCTGCGGATATGACATACACCTGTATTGGCATACGCGCTTTCATCATGACCCGGCTAATCGTTGGTTGCGTCAGTCCTTCATTGAGTTGCTCGGTGACTTTTCTCCTAGCGAGCAGATGTCGATTTGATTCATGGAGCAATGGTTAATTTAAATAACTGATTCCGCCCGGTTGGGTTCTGCTCGTCCAGGCCGGTCCAGCAGATCGGCAGCTCTTCGGGCCCCTCATCGCGCCTTTGGGTTTTGTGAGTCGCACGTAAGCCCTTAACGGCGTGCCCCCATTTGGCTGACCTTAATAGACCTGAGGCACGATGAGTTCCGGCGGCGTGGGGCTGCGGGAATAATCCTCCTGCCTGACGCGTTGCGGCAGTTCGATTACCGGCATTTCCACCTCTTCGTAGGGCATCTGCCCGAGAAGGTGATGGATGCAGTTGAGCCTGGCTTTCTTTTTGTCATCAGCTTGTACCACCCACCACGGCGCTTCGGCGATGTGGGTGCGTTCAAGCATGATTTCCTTGGCCTTGGTATAGGCTTCCCAACGCCGACGGGACTCCAGATCCATGGGGCTGAGTTTCCATTGCTTGAGCGGATCATGGATGCGACTGAGAAAGCGCAGATGCTGTTCCTGGTCGGAAATGGAGAACCAGTATTTGATCAACTGGATGCCGGAGCGGGCGAGCATACGTTCGAACTCCGGTACAGTACGGAAGAACTCCTCGTACTGATCTTCGTTGCAAAACCCCATCACTTGTTCCACCCCGGCACGGTTGTACCAACTACGGTCAAACAGCACGATTTCGCCCGCCGCCGGCAGGTGCGAGACATAGCGCTGGAAGTACCACTGAGTACGTTCCCGGTCGTTGGGGGCGGGTAGGGCGGCGACCCGGCAGACCCTGGGATTCAGGCGTTGGGTGATACGTTTGATCACACCGCCTTTTCCGGCTGCATCACGCCCTTCGAACAGGATCACGACTTTGTGGCCCGTCTTGACCACCCAGCTTTGCAGCTTTACCAGTTCGCCTTGCAGGCGGAACAGTTCGCTGAAATAGGTCCTGCGAGCATCCTTCTCGGTACCTTCCTCTACGTGCTCATCGAACAGCGCGTTCAGGTCATGACCGTCTTCGGATAATTCCAATTCCAGCTCTTCATCACTGTGATCAAGCAGTTCACGGTGGACGCGCTGGATTAAGGTGGCTTCTCTGGGAGACATAGGAGGGAGGCTCGCGCGAGGGTGGATGGCAAAGTGTTAGGCGTAATTTGTTACGAACCAATTACATTAAATCCTGTGCTGGGCCATATAGAGAATGAGCGTGCTGCTGCCATTCAACTTTCACGAGAGCGTAACAAAACTGGTGCAGAGTTCGGGAGCCCGTAATCACAAGGTGTTCCCCTAATGAAAAGTTTGATGAAGTCTGCTGCGCTCGCCATTGCGGTTTCTCTTTGTGCCACCTCGGCGTCCTACGCTGCAGAGAGTGTCCGTCTGACGGGGTCCGGGGCGAGTTTCCCTGCACCGATCTACCTCACTTGGTTCAAGGATTTCAGCAAGAAATCTGACGGTGTCACTGTGGATTACCAATCCAAGGGTAGTGGCGCGGGTGTACAGGACTTTCTGAACAAAACGGTTGATTTCGCCGCCAGTGACTCGGCGATGAAAGAGGAAGATATCGCCAAGGTCGCCGAAGGCGTGCAGTTGTTGCCGATGACCGCAGGTGAAATCGTGCTGGCTTATAACCTGCCGGGCAATCCGAAGGGGCTCAAACTGCCCCGAGATGTGTATTCCAACATTTTTCTGGGCAAAATCACCCGCTGGAACGATCCGAAGATCGTCGCCGCCAACCCGGATCTGAAACTCTCCGATACGCCGATCACGGTTGTTGTGCGTGCAGACTCCAGCGGCACGACTGCGGTATTCACTAAGCACCTGGCGACAATCAATCCGGAGTTCAAGCAGGCGTTGGGAGAGGGCAATACCGTCAACTGGCCGGCGAGCGACAAGTTCATCAAGTCGCCGAAGAACGATGGTGTCACGGCCACTGTGCGCCAAACCCCGGGCGCGATCGGGTATATCGAATACGGCTTCGCCAAGCTCGCCAAGGTTGACTTCGCTCAACTGCAGAACAAGGCCGGTCAGTACGTCGTGCCAAACGCCGAAAGCGGTGCCGAGGCCCTGGCGGCGGTGAAGATGCCGGAAAACCTGGTGGCCTGGTTGCCTGATCCGGACGGTGCCAAGTCCTACCCGATCACGTCCTACACCTGGATGATTTTCCGCAAGGACAACGGCAATCCGGCCAAGGCCAAGGCCATGCGTGAAATGGTCGAATACAGCCTGGCCGAGGGGCAGAAGATTGCCGATTCGATGGGTTATATCCCATTGCCGCAATCGGTCGTCGAACAGGTTCGCAAAGCGTCCGCCAACATCCAGTAACGCCGTGAGGTCTCTCTCGGAGTGTGCGTCTGCGCCACGCCGGGAGAGTTTTTCCCCTTGTTCCGGACTCAGCCCATGAACAAACCTTTTGTCGTACCGGTTAATCCGGACTCTGCCTGCCAACCACCCTCGAGGAAGGATTTCCTGGTTGATCGCACCTTTCGTGCGCTTGCGCGTATCGGCGTGGTACTGATTCTGGCGTTGGTATTTGCGCTGGTGTTCGAGGTGGGACGCAAGGCTCTTCCCGGCATGGAGAAGCACGGCTTTGATGTGCTTTTGGGCAGCGTCTGGGACGTTAACCAAGGCAAATACGGCATCCTGCCGGCTATCTGGGGCACGCTCTACAGCGCCTTTATCGCATTGCTGATCGCTGGTTTTTTCGGCGTCAGCATGGCGATTTTCCTGACCCAGGATTTCCTGCCGCCCAAGCTCGCCGCCATCTTCCGTACCATCGTCGAACTGCTCGCGGCCATTCCCAGCGTGGTTTATGGCCTGTGGGGGATCTACGTGGTGATCCCGGCGATTCGGCCGCTGACAACTTGGTTGAACAGCGAACTCGGCTGGGTACCCTTTTTCGGCACGACCCTGAGCGGCCCAGGCTTGCTACCCGCAGCGCTGGTGCTCGCCATCATGATTCTGCCGACCATTGCCGCCGTTTCGCAGGACGCGCTCACGGCTGTGCCAATGAAAACCAAGCAGGCCGCCTACGGCATGGGGACTACCCATTGGGAAGCGATTCTCAAGGTGATGGTGCCTTCCGCCGCCACCGGCATCTTCGGCTCTCTGGTGCTGGGCCTGGGGCGCGCCCTGGGTGAAACGATGGCGCTGGCCATGCTGGTCGGCAATGCCAACAACATTTCCCTCTCGCTGTTTGCACCGGCCAACACGCTCGCCGCCCTGCTGGCGTTGAACTTCCCCGAAGCCGGGCCGAACGAGATCGAGGTGTTGATGTATGCCGCCCTGGTGTTGATGTTGATTACGCTGATCGTGAACATTTTCGGTTCGATGATCATGATGTACGCCCAACGGGGTAATAAGTGATGACTGATCTCACTGCTGCAACAGACCTGACGTCTCCAACAGGCGCGATGCCCAGCCTGCAGCGCAAGTTCGAAGGCCGTGCCCTGCGAAGCCTGATCTTGACCACCCTGGTCTGGGCTGGTGCGCTACTGGCCAGTGTGCCGCTGATCTCCGTGCTCTACATGCTGATTACCCGCGGCGGCGCGCGTCTCAACCTGGAAGTCTTTACCGAACTGCCGCCGACGGGCTTCGAGATGGGTGGCGGTTTCGGCAACGCGATGGCAGGGACCTTCGTGATGGTCGGTATCGCGGCGGCGATCGCGGTGCCGGTCGGCATCATGGCGGCAATCTTCCTGGCTGAGCTGGGACCGGACAGCAAGCTGGGGAACGCAGCGCGTTTTGCCGCCAAGATGCTCACGGGCCTGCCGTCGATCCTGGCCGGGGTGTTTGCCTACGCCCTGGTGGTGATGACCACCGGTACGTATTCGGCGCCGGCGGGTGGCGTGGCGCTGGCGGTCCTGATGCTGCCAATCGTCGTGCTGACGGCGGAAGAGTCGATGCGGATGGTGCCCAAGATCATGAAGGATGCCGCCTATGGCATGGGCTGCACCCGCTCGCAGGTGATCTGGAAAATCATCTTGCCGACCGGCATGCCGGCCATCCTGACCGGGGTCATGCTCGCTGTGGCACGTGCCGCGGGCGAGACGGCGCCGCTGCTGTTTACCGCGCTGTTCAGCAACTATTGGATTTACCACCAGGGCAATCTCGAGGTCATGAACCCGACCGCCTCGCTGGCGGTGCTGATCTACAACTTCTCCGGGATGCCTTTCGACAACCAACTTGAACTCGCGTGGGCGGCCTCACTGGTGCTGGTGATGATCGTGCTGTTCGTGAACATCATCAGCCGTATTTTCGGCAAGCCCAAATATTAAGAACGGGAGCATCTGATCTTGAACGTATCCACTGCGCAAATAGCCGCTCCGTTTGTCACCCAGGCGCCTGTAGTCATGGACTGCAAACTGGACAAGATTTTCTATGGCAACTTCATGGCGGTACGTGACAGCCATGTGCCGATCGAAAAAAACAAGATCACCGGGTTCATCGGTCCTTCCGGCTGTGGCAAGAGCACCGTGTTGCGTAGCCTCAACCGGATGAATGACCTGGTGAAGGGGTTCCGTTTCGAGGGCCACGTGCATTTCCTCGGACAGGACGTCTACGGCAAGGGCGTTGATCCGGTGGTCGTGCGCCGCTACATCGGCATGGTGTTTCAGCAGCCGAACCCGTTTTCGATGAGCATTTTCGACAACGTCGCGTTTGGTCTGCGCCTCAATCGCTACAAAGGCGACATCGGCGACCGGGTCAAGCATGCGCTGCAAGGCGCCGCGCTGTGGGACGAAGTCAAGGACAAGCTCAAGGTCAGCGGCCTGTCGCTCTCCGGTGGCCAGCAACAACGACTGTGCATTGCCCGCGCCATCGCCACCGAGCCGGAAGTCCTGCTGCTGGATGAGCCGTGTTCGGCGCTCGACCCGATCGCTACCCGGCGGGTCGAGGAACTGATGGTGGAGTTGAAGAAGGACTACACCATCGCGCTGGTCACCCACAACATGCAGCAAGCCATCCGCGTCGCCGACACCACGGCTTTCTTCTCGGTGGACATTTCCCAGGGCACGCGAACCGGCTATCTGGTGGAAATGGGCCCGACCACGCAGATTTTCGACAACCCGCGTGAACAGATGACGGGAGACTACATCAGCGGCAAGTTCAGCTAAGCATCACATCCGGTCAAGGCCGCATACCTGCAGAAGCCAAACGGATTTGGCGGCATCCGGTAGACATTTGCCAAACGTTTTCAAGGAGCACCAATGCCTGTTACGCACCGCCTTGATTTACCTGCAATTGAACGCGCACTGCGTGAAGTTCAGGGCCGCTTCGTCGAGCTGAGCCGGTACTTCACCGAGCCACGCGACCCCTTGACTGACGAAGTGCTGCAGAATGTGCTTGAAGGTTATGCATTGGTTGACGACTATGTTGCCCGCGGCGTCGACCTGTTCGATCTTCAGCAACTGAACCTGATGCTGGAGATCAATGCCACGGTGCTGTGTGGCCGAGATCCGGCGCGCCGTTTGGAATACGCCCAGCACCTGGCAGCCACCGAGGCGCATTTCTTCAACAATGTTGAGGGAGGCATCAAGGACTTGTACAACTGGTATTGTGCGTATCGCAGCGAATCAGTCTGGAAGCGTGCGGCCGGCGTCTATGTACGCATTCTCAGCAAGCCGCAGCTGTTCATCGAAGGTAACAACCGCAGTGGCTCGCTCATCGTCAGCTATTTGCTCATGCGTGCGGGTTTGCCTCCTTTCGTGTTGACGCTGGAAAACGCAAAGGGCTACTTCAATCCGTCCTCAGTCATACGCAACTCCGCCAAACACGGCGTCAAGGCGTTGTACGAATTGCCCAAGATCAAGAAAAAATACGCAGCTTTTTTAGAAGAACAGGCGCCCGATCCCATGAAGTTTTTTCTCAAGGACAAGTCCTTGCCCATTTATCAAGGTGGCCATTGATGAGCGGGTATCCAGCGTTCGCCAGGTGCAAAACCTTCGGCAGCCGGGTAGGGCAGGCCATCCGCCGTGCTATGCCGACGCGGTTGTTCAAGCGGCAACGCATACGAATTTCATTCGATATCGATGACACGCTCGCCTGCCAACTTCACCATTGTGCCGTCGAGCAGAGCAGGCTGCCGGCCTGCGTTCATCGTTGGTTGGGTGAGCCGTTGCGCGTGGGCACACGCCCCCTGATCCGAGAGCTGCGCCGCCAGGGCTGCAGTATCTGGGTCTACACGTCGTCCGGGCGCACGCCGTCCTATATCCGGCGTTGGCTATTGCTGTACGGCATCCGCGTCGACGGCGTGGTCAACAGCGTGCTGCACAACCGTGCCCTGACGGTGCATGGGATGTTGAATGCGCCTTCGAAATATCCGCCGGCGTTCGATATCGATTTGCATGTCGATGATTCCGAGGGCGTGCAGATTGAAGGCAAGGATCATGGGTTTCGCGTTGTCGTGGTGCATCCGGAGGATGACCGCTGGACGCAGAAAGTCCTGGAGGCGGTCGCCATTGTCCAGGCGCAGCTCGCCTGGCAGCAAATGTTCAGACAGAAAGAGTCGGTGCAACAACGGGCAGACGCTTTCCTCGAGCCTCTCAGTTAAGGTGGTACGACTCCGCTACTAGTTGCAGTGCAGTTGCTCAACCGTGCGGGCGTGTTCCCTAGTGCCTTTTTTGAACATTGTGATAAAGGCGTTGACCGAGCTATAGCCCAGCTCGGCCGCAACGTTCTGCACCTTCGCACCACTGGCCAGTTCTCGCAGCGCAACGACAAGGTGCAACTGCTGCCGCCAGCGTCCAAACGTGAGGCCCGTCTCACGAATCATCAATCGCGACAGCGACCTCTCGCTCATCGCCACGCGTTTCGCCCATTCGGCTGACGTACTGCGGTCGGAAGGCTCGAGCGTCAGTGCATTTGCTATCGCACGAATTTTAGGATTGCCGGAGATGGGTAGGTTGAAGCGCTCACGCGGCATTTCGACCAGTTCGTCGAGGATCACTCGTGCAAGCCTGGCGGCATGGCCAACCGAAGGATAATCGGCAGGCTCACGAGCCAACCGGTTAACCATTTCCCGGATCATTGGGGAGATGGACAGCGTGCAGCACTCCTCGGGTAGCTTTGGCGGCGACATTTACCTGGGTGCGTCTTGCGCAGCGGATTCCGGTTCGTATCCACATCGATAGGGTGCCACCAGGCGTTGAGCTGGCGGCAGGTATGACAGCGAGTGTCGAGATCATCCCCCCCGAATACCTGGCTCGCTAGGCATTCCCTGTCAGGCGCTGACGCTGCGAAAGTCCCTCACCGTGTTCACTACATCGAAGTGGACCTTCGTAGGTTGCACCACAGGAACGCGCGTGCCGCGATCAATCAAGGCGATCCCGCGCGCATTCCTGGCCGTGCGGCTTGCCTGTTGAGTCAAGTCTTCCCTGGATAACGGGTCTCCATCACGATCGACAGTGCGTCGGGGCGCCAGAATTCCTGGTCGAACTCCACGGCCTGGTCCTCTTCGCCGAAGTTCAGGCGTTCCAGGTAGACGCTGGTCGAGCCTGGGGAAAGTTGCAGCAGTTCTGCCTGATCCTCGTTGACGGTGCCGATGTGCATCTCCAGCTCGCAGCGTGATTGCACCCGCGAAAAGCGCTCGCGCAGGACCCGAGTCAGGGAGGTGTTCAAATCAGCGTCGAGCAAGCCCGGACACCAGCTCGCCAGCAGTGCGTTGAACTCCAGCAGCACCGGGCGCCGATCAATCCAGCGTCGACGTTGGAGGAAAAATACCGGCTCATCTTCCGAACTCAGGCTCATGCGTCTGGCCAGCCAGGCGCCGGCAGGGCGCAGTTCGGCCTGCAGACATTCGGTTCGCGGTGTACGGCCTTGGGCACTGACATAGTCCATGAAGCCGCTGATTCGCGTGGGGTCGTATCGTATTCGCCGCGGGCTGACGAACCATCCGCGACGGTTTTCCCGGTACACCAAACCTTCGGCTTCCAGCTGTTGCAGCGCCTGGCGCAAGGTCACCCGGGTACAACCGAAGCGTTCGATCATTTCTCGCTCGGAGGGAAATTTTTCATCGGCCTGGGGCGTACCTGCGGCGATGTCGTAGGCGATCTGCTCGCGAATCCGCTGGTAGTGTGGTGAAAGAGGATCGAAAGGCATTCGGTAGTGCGTCCGTTGGCGGATCGATGAGGGAGGGCGTCCGTGGACGCCATCGATAAGCTGCTTACACTAACGAATCGGCTCGCCAGCCGTCGAGTTGTCTGCGAGCACACTGTCACCGGCATCCGGTTGCAGCCCCTGGCGCGCCAGATCCCGTTGCCAGGTCCGCAGACCATACACCGCCAGCAGCACAAAGCCTGCGTACAGCGCGGCCGTCAGGCGCAAGTCCTTGAACAGGAACAGGCCGACATACAGGCAGTCGAGGACGATCCACAGCCACCAACTGACCACGTACTTGCGTGCCGCCCAGACACTCGCCACCAGGCTGAAGGCGGTCAGCAGCGCGTCGAGCCAGGGCACTGCGGCGTCGGTGAAGCCGTACATCAGGGCGCCGAGCAACACGGCACCGAGCGCGCCGAAAAGCAGGCCGAGCAATCCCTCACGCAAGGGCAGCCTGGCCACCCGGACCTTGCCATGGGTCAGGCCGCCCTGGCTCCAGCGCCACCAGCCGTAGCCTTGCAGCAGGGCGAAGATGCCCTGCAACAGCGTGTCGGAGTAGAGCTTGGCCTGATAGAAAATCCAGGCATACAGCAACACCGCCAGCACACTGACAGGCCAGCACCAGCGGATGCGCCGGGCGGTCAGCCAGACGCCGAGGATGTTGAGCACGACGGCGATGATTTCAAGATCGGACATAACGTGTTCCTCAACTGAAGCGATAAGGGGAGCTATCAGAAGTTGATCGAGGCACTCAAGCGGGCGGTCAGTGGTGCGCCCTGGAACAGGTAGCCATCGCCCATGTATTCACCGGCGTCACGCCAGTAGCGTTTGTCGAACAGGTTGTCGACGGTCAGTCGGAACACGGTGTCGTAACCGTCGATACGGGTGCTGTAGCGGCTGCCAACGTTGAAGATGGCGTAGGCGCCAGTCTCGACCTCGCCCTGGCGATTGGCGTATTTGCTGCCGCTGTATTGCACACCGCCGAGCAGGGCAAGCCCCTCGACCCAGGGCAGGGCGTAGTCACCGTAGAGACTGGCGCGCAGTGTCGGCACGTTGATCGCTTGGTGACCTTCATAGGCCGGTGTGCCGCTGTCGCTGACCCGTGCACGGATCGCCGCGACACTGGCCGAAATCTGCAGGCGCTGACTGGCCCAGCCATTGGCCGAGAGTTCCAGTCCGGTGTTTTTCTGTTCACCCTGCTGGGTGAAGGTGAACGTGCCGTCGTCATTCGGCCGGGAGTACTGGTATGCCTGGCGGATCTGGTACAGCGCTGCGGTCAGGCTGATACGTTGCCAGTCATACTTGATGCCCGCCTCGATCTGCCGGGATACGGTGGGCGCGAGGATTTCATAGGCGTTGGTGGTGAACCACGCCGCTTCACCGCCCAGTGACAGGCCCTTGCTGTAGCGGGTATACAGCGACAGGTTCTGCACCGGCTTGTAGATCAGTGCAGCCTGGGGCAGGAACACGTAGCGTTGAGTGTGTCGGGTGGTATCGCCCTGGCTGTCGAATGTCTCCTCATCCAGACGCACTTCGCGCCCGCCGAGCACGGTCTGCCATTGTTCGTTGAAGCTGATCCGGTCATTGAAGAACAGCCCGTACTGGCGGCTGTCCAGGCGTCGATAAGAGTCGTTGAGCGGACCGTCGTAGCGTGCGAAATCTGCCGGCTCGCTATCGATATTGGCGCTGCCGATCATCACGTTGATGGCGTCGCGTTTATCCACCACGCGACGAAACGCGCTGGTGCCTACGCTCAGTTCGTGACCAAGGCCACCGGTGTCGAAGACGCCATTGAGGACAGCCTGTACCTCGTCATTGCGGCGGGTATCGTCAGGGCTGCGGAAGTCGTAAATGTCGTAGTCGCCTTCCGGGCTGAAGTAGTTGGGCACAGCCGCGCCGGCGCAACTGGCGGAGCCGTAGCAGCCCCAGGCGAACGAGCTGTAGTCATCGATCACCACACGGCTGCGCGCTGCACTGATGTTGCCTTTCCAACTGTCGCTGAAACGATATTCGAAGCTGCCGTTGAGGTTCAGTGCATCGGTGGTAACGGGCTTCGAGCCGCTCTGGTGTGCCAGCAGTTTTTTCGGTGAGGCATGGTGTGGCAGGCTGGAGCCGCCGAGCAATTGATATCCCGGTGCCGAGCGTTGTTCCTTGGTCTGGTACTCGGCATCCAGTTGCAGCAGGGCATCGGGGCTGATGTTCCAGTCGAAGGCCAGGGAGGCGAAGTCGCGCTGACCATTGGTATGTTCGACGTAGGAATGCAGGTCTTCATGAGCCACGTTGGCACGCAGCCCGAACTGCTGTTCGCTGCCGAAGAATCCTCCCACGTCTGTCGCCAGGTAGCCGCTGCCGCGATCGTCAGTGGCCACCGTGACCGAACGCACATCGGTCGGCCGTTTGGTCACGTAATTGACCAGTCCACCAGGCTCGGTGACGCCGCTCTGCAAGCCGGAAAGCCCCTTGAGTACTTCAACCTGTTGCTTGTTTTCCAGCCCGACGTTTTGCTCGCCGGTGATGGTGCGGCCGTTGATCTTGTAGCTGCTGGCGGAGTTCAGGGAGAAGCCACGTACGACGAAGTTTTCGTAGTAGCCAACCGGCGCGTAGCTTTCACCCACCGAGGCATCGTTCTTCAGAACTTCACTGAGCAGGCGAGCCTGTTGGTCGTTGATCAAGGTCTCGTTGATCACCGAAATCGACGCCGGTGTATCCAGCAATGGCGTGGCATCGAAACCGCCAACTGAAGCGCTTTTGACCTGATAGCCAGAGGTGTCCTCGCCCGTTACGGTCACCGCCGGAAGTTCGGTGTCGGCGGCCTGCGCGGTATGCACCGTGTTGGCCAGCAGCAGGCTCAGGGTCAGAAGATTGAGCGTGAATCGTGGGGCGGATACTCCCTCGCGGGACGTCCGGTAAAGCATATCCATGAATACTCCTCGACGATTGCGATCCCGAGACAGGCGAACACCGGGCACAGGTGCCCAGGCGCGCTCCAGGAACGAGCCGTGCTGTTAATACAGGAAAAAGCGATGTGTGCCCTGGGGGCGTCAGGCCGGAGTTGCTCCGGTGGTCATTGGCAAGTTTGAATCCGCGGCCCACTCTTGAAGCGAGCCATCATACAAGAGGACGTTGTCACGTCCGACCAGTGTCATCGCCAGGGCCACTGCGGCAGCTGAAATACCGCCGCCGCAATAGAGCACCAGAGGGGCTGGCGTCTTGAGCAGCTCGTCACCCAGTTGGTCTTTCAGTTGCGTGCTCGGCAGGTATTTGCCCTGTGGGTCCAGCAGGTTACGGGCCGGCAGATTGAGGCTACCGGGAATATGCCCGCGTCGGGCGTAGCGGCTTGGGGCGGTACCGCTGAACAAGGCTGAGGACAAGGCGCAGACCAGTACCCCGGGACGCTCGCCGGCCAGCACTGCCTGCACGCCTTGACGGTCAATCCAGAACCCCGGGCTTTGCTGCAACCGCAGTTCGGCCATTGGCACGGGTGATTCATTGCCCTGGCGCTGAGGCAAACCGGCAGCACGCCAGGCATTGAAACCGCCGTCCAGCACCTGAGCCGCAATGCCCACGCTGCGTAGCATCCACCACAGACGCGCGGCCCAGAAGCCGTCGGTGCGGTCATAAATCACGATGTGGCTATTGGCTCCGACGCCCAGTCTGGCCAATGCGCTGGCGAAGTGATCGGCGCAGGGCAGGGCAAAACTGAATGAGGCCTGAGGCTGGGCCAGTTCTTCGAGCAGGTCCGCGTGTAGCGCACCGGGTATATGGGCCTGGAGCCAACCGTCGCGGCCGCTGGCGACGCGATAATCCTGATCGAAACGCGGCGTCGGCAATTCGACGCTGGCATCGAGAATTCGCAGATCGGGATCGGCCATGTACCCGACTAGCGTTTCGGGGCTGATCAGGATGGGGGCTGCGGTGGCGGTCATGATCCAGAACTCCTGGTTAAGGCAAGGCGCCGTAAATGATCGAGCAGAGACTGGCCCGGTTCAGTGGAAAACCAGCGCGTGTGGCCTAACAAGTAGGCGTGGTACGCCACGTCGGCACTGGCGGTGGAACCCACCACACCCTGGAAATAGGCAATTTCGGACAGGGCGAAATCCACATGGACTAGTGGCAACAAGGCTGCCAGCGTCAGTAGATCGGCCGAGGACAAGGGTTTTTCGCTGGCATAGCCATCCAGCAAGGCATCGATGTCATCCAACGCGGCCTGGGCACTGCCGCCATCGTCCAGCTCCAGCCAGGGAATGCCATTGCGCTCGATGGCTGTGGCCAGGTCGAAGAGGGCGAATGTGCGGTCCGACAGGCCGAAGTCCAGCACGCAACTCACCGCTGCGTCGACGGCACTTGAGCTCCATAGCAGATTGGAGCCGTGCCAGTCGTTGTGGGTCCATAACCCGGGCTGCTGGCCAAGCAACGGTTGCAACTGGCGATGCCAGGGCAGTAGCAGCGGCAGTAATTCGCCGCGCCAGTCGTGCTGACTCATGTAGTCGGTGAGTACGGGGTCCAGGTGTATGGCCTTTTGCAGACTGGCACGCAGATCCTGGCAGGTGCAGAGTTTGAAGTTAGCCAGAAGCATCGGGGTTTGGCGGGGTGCGGCCTGATAGTCCTTGGCGGCGAGGTGCAATCGGGCCAAGGACGCGCCGGCGGACCAGGCGTGTTGCTGACTGAAAAACGGTGTCCAGGACAACGACTCGCGATACAGATCCTGACCTTCCGCCAGCCCATGCACTTCATACGTCCATTCGCCCTGGGCGACCGCCGTTTCGCCGTTGCGGTCGGCCAATACCTGACTCACCGGTACACCACGTTGACGCAAATGCGCCATGAACCGATGCTCCTCGCTCAGCCAAGCGGGGGTGCGAATTCGCTGATGGTGGCGTTTGATGAACACCGTTGCGGCGCGAGTCTGTACCAGGCTGGCCGCCGAAAATGGTCGGGGGCTATGCCAATTGAGGCTGAGTAGCGGCCCGAGTTGCGGGTAGCCGAGCAACAGTTGTTCGACATCGCGGGTATCCAGTGGCGGCCAGTCCGCAGCCACCGGCTCGTGGCTCAAACCGTGCACCATCAAGGCTTCGACGGTGGCCATCAGACCGTCTCCGGCAAGTAGGCGTTACTGGTTGCCTGGCGCCATGCTTCGGCATCGTCAAGCACGCCGTTGTCTTGCAGCCAGTGAGCGTAAGGTTTGAGCAATTCATCCCGTTGCCGGCCCCAGGCGCCCTCGTGCAACCAGGTCGGGGCGATCTTCTGCAGTGATTCCGCCAGCAGCTCACGGGGAAAATAGGGGGTGACAGTCTCATAGGCTTGCAGGGCGCTGGCGGGATCGGCAGCAGTGGCCAGGTAACCTCGGGCGGTGGCTGCCAGGAAGGCGCGAGTCAGTTCGGGTTGCGTTTCCAGCGTCCGCTCATGGGCGCCCAGCAGGTAGCTGTGATAAGCCGGTGCTCCGAGCTCATCGACCGGCCAGACTACGCGCCGTTCAGCTTCGACCGGGCTGGACATTAGCGCTTCCCATGCCCAGTAGCCGCCAAAACTTGCATCAGCGACACCGGCAGCCAGTTGTTCGGGGCGCAGTTCGCGGGTACCACTATTTACCAGGATTAGCGCATCGGGATCACCACCATCGACCCGCACCAAATGCCGGACCATGGCCAGCCCGCGAGGGGTGGGATTGAGTGCCAGACGCCGTCCCACCAGGTCCCGTGGCCGCTGGATACCCGAATCGGTGAGGGTCTGGATTGACTCCAGGCCACGGTGGTTGATCGCTGCCACTCCCCGCAACGGTTGCCCCAGACTGCGGCGTACGAGCAGTCGGTTGCTGGGGAACACGCCGAAGTGCACAGCCCCGGACAGTAAATGATCCAGAGTGTCGCCGCGCCAAGGGTCATGCACCACCAGCTCGACATCCAGCCCTGCCTCCTGGTACCAGCCGCGTTCGCGAGCCAGATACAAACCTGCCGAATTAGGCCAGGGATGAAAGTACTCCAGCATTACCCTTACAGAAATCATCGCTATCGACTCCAGCCTGACGTCGCGTATGGACGCAAGGCACTGTGTTTGATTGCGGCGATTTATAGCGAGGCAATCTGGTATATACCAATATCCTTTATTGCTATGGATATGCCTGGAATGTTCAACGCGGGAGCAAAGCCACGCAGATCCTGGCTTCGCCAGGGTTCGTAGGTTTTGCGGGTGTGATCATGTCGCCCGGGAGGCGGCTGAGTGCGCGAATATGCGGCTAGGTGATCGGGCGAGTGGCGGCCGTAACCCGGATCAACAGATCAGGACTGAGAGCGGGCGCCAGTGAAGGCGCACCGAAGGGGAGAAGAACTACGGTCGTGAACTAGTGGGCAAAGAACACCAATGCACGCAATTCGATACTGCGCCTTGGAGGGGCATCACGTGGCGTAGAAGGATCATCGAAAGCGGTGTGTGCACCCGCTCGTGCCACACCATCGGTGCGCGAATCGAAGATCTTGAGCAGCAGCGCTTCTTCAGGTCGTAGGCGGGGGTAGTAATACCAGCGATGATTCGGGTTTGCGCGCACGGAAAAAGTTTCCCCGACTTTGTCGCGATACACCAGGTCGCTGGGCAGGAAGTCGGCAGGATCGATGGTGCTGGCATCGCACAGCGCTAACGGTGTGGTAAAGACTGGTCCCCCGATGGGACGCCACAAATTGATGATTGCAAAGCGTTTGAGCAAACGTTGCTCGGCTTCTTCCGGGGGCAAGTGATCGCGCACACGGCGCACGGCGGAACGCTCAGTCTGGTCGTTATGAACATAACGCACCGGTTCGCGCATTCCTGCAGCCTCTCTGCCAGGCTGATCAACACGAATGGTGTGGTCAAAGATCACGGTTTTGATGGCGCCCGTTTGCTCGCGAATCAGTGCGTCAGCCTCGGGGTAATAGAGCAGGCGAACTTGCGTTTCGTCTTCCAGATCAGGCACCGCACTTGGACGCTCGATTCGCTCAAAGCCTTGCACATCGAGGGTGGCGGGAGTGTCGAGCAGGCGTGCGTTATGAATATTGACCCGAGTCGGCTGCAGGACACCCGTGCGTTGTGGTTGGCCGTCGGGCTGCGCGAATGCGTAATTGACCGGACGTATGCCATTGTCCAGCAGATAGTTGAGCTCGCCGATTACGGATACAGGTGCAATGTCTTGCTGATGGGTTCCCATAAGAACTCCTTGGCTCGAGGCGAGCCGCTTTAAAATGATTCCTTGAACGGCCGCAAATCCAATTCCTGCGTCCATGCGCTGCGCGGTTGTGTATGCAGGTACCAGTAAGCTTCGGCGATATCCTCAAGCTGTAATGCGCCCTCGGCGCCTAGCTGCTCAAGACGCTGCGGAGCATGGCTGCGTAAGCGTTCGCCATTGATGCCGCCATCGATCACCACGTGCGCGACGTGAACATTTTGCGGGCCGAACTCACGAGCGAAGGACTGACTCAACGAGCGCAGTCCGGCCTTCGCCGCTGCAAACGCCGCGAACGGTGGCTTGCCCCTCAAGGAGGCCGTGGCCCCCGTGAACAGCAATGTGCCGCCACCGTTTTCAAGCAACGCGCGGGTGGCCTCTCTGGCGAACAAAAAACCGCCCAGGGTCGAAGCTCGCCAAGTTTGTTCGAACAGGTCGGCGCTGAGTTCAAGGCTGGGGGATGACACCGAGTTACCCACATTGAAGATCGCGACCTTCAGTTGGCCAAGCTCCCTGACAGCCTTGATCGCAGCCAGGATATCGGCTTCATTGCCTGCGTCTGCCGGCAACGCCACCGCATCGCCATCCTGTGCCTGGATGCTCTCGACGACGGCCTTGAGCTTATCGGGGCTGCGACCGCTCACGGCGACCTTATATCCACCTTTGGCGAATCGTCGTGCCAGCGCCGCGCCTAATCCTTCGACAGCACCGACCCCGTTTACCCAGGCAACTTCTGCGGTTAATGACATGGTGGCGTCCTTCAAGGGCAAGAAGGAACTTACTGTAACGTCCTATTTAAATCGCAGATTAGAATTTTGGACGCTAACGATAGATCGGATTAGTGACTGTGATGGCCACGTAAGTGCTCAGCCTTCACCGCTAGCGACCCATCACCGCGCTCAACAAGTTCATGGTCGTCATATTCATGAATAACTCGAACCTGCTCTCGCGTCGCGTCGATGCTCGGGATCATCTTGAACACGGAGTTTTACGTTGTGCTGACCGGCCCCACTTGCCCACGTCAGGACCAAACGCTTAAACAGGAATAACCTTAGCGTTATATGATTCTTTCATAATCTTTCATCATTAATATAATCGTTGGTGCTTTCAGCCTCGACCTTCGAGTCTTGCTGGACGCAACACTGCTGACTCGGTTTTTTCCCTCAGCCACGCCGCCCCACCCCCTATAAAGGCCTTTCATGACGTTTAAAAAACTCATCATCGCCGCCAGCCTGTTGTTCGCCGCCGCCGGGGCACATGCCCAACAAGCCATTGATATCAGCTACCAGCGTTCATCGACCTTATGGATATTGCTCAAGCAAAACGGCCAACTGGAAGAGCGACTGAAGCCCTTGGGCTTCACTGTCAACTGGCATGAATTCAGCACCGGCCTGCTCAGTTCCCTGAACGCCGGCAGTGTCGATTTGCATGCCGACGTCGCCGACGCCTTTGCGCTGTTCACCCAGGCTGCCGATGCGCCATTGACCTACTACGCCCGAGAAAACCCATCGCCTGGCGCCCAGGCCATCATCGTTGCGGACAACTCACCCATCCACAGCGTTGCCGATCTGAAAGGCAAGACCGTCGCGGTTTCCAAAGGTTCGGGCAGCAACTTCCTATTGATTTCGGCGTTGAAAAAAGCCGGTTTGACGCTCGCCGATATCACCCCGCGTTACCTGGAAGCACCGGATGGCGGGGCGGCATTCGCCAACGGCAGTGTCGATGCCTGGGTTATATGGGACCCGTTCCTGGCGACCCAACAACTGGATCATCACGTGCGCGTGCTGGCTGACGGCAAGGACGGCGTGGCCGACTACAACCGCTTCTACCTGGCGACGACAAAGTTCGCCAGCGCGCACCCGGACGTGTTGCAGGTTACCTTCGATACCCTGCGCGAGACGGGACAGTGGGTCAAAGCGCACCCACAAGAGGCCGCGAAGATACTCGGCCCGTTGTGGGGCAACATTCCTTCCGCCACCGTGGAATTGGCCAATACCCGCCGCAGCTATGACATCGTCCCGGTCAAGGTTGATGAACTGGCCGAGCAGCAACGTATCGCTGACACCTATTACGCGGCGAAGCTGACGCCCAAGCCGTTGAAGGTTTCCGATATCGCAGTCTGGACGCCGAAGGCGAAGTAGGGGGGCGTTGGCATGAGTCGTCAAATTCACCTGTCAGCGTTCTTGCTGACGGGGCCTGTCATTCACAGTCACGCCGTCTGGCGTCACCCTGAAACCGTCGGCAATTACCTCGATCCCGAATACTACGCGCGCGTCGCAAAAGTCGTGGAGGAGGGGTTGTTCGACTTTCTGTTCTTCGCCGATCGCCTCGCAGTGGGTGATCAAATGGGCGGCTCCCGGGATCTGGCATTGCGTTATGGCGCTCAGGATGCGACACGCCTGGACCCACTTCCGATCCTGTCTTACCTGATCGGGCAAACGAGCAAGCTCGGCCTGGGTGCAACCCGCTCCACGACCTATTACGAACCCGCGCACATCGCCCGGGAGTTCGCCACTCTGGATCACCTGTCCAAGGGCCGCGCGGCGTGGAACATCGTCACCTCGATGAACGACAGCGAAGGTCGGCTGTTCGGCAAGGACAAGCATCTGGAGCACGACCTGCGTTACGACCGTGCCGACGAGTTCGTCGAAGTGGCGTTGAAGCTATGGCGCAGTTGGGAACCTGGCGCGCTCAAGCTCGATCGCGAAAGCGGGGAGCTGGCCGATCCATCGAAGATCCAGTCGGTGCAGCACCGTGGCGAGTGGTTCAAGGTCGAAGGCCCCCTGAATATTCCGCGCACGCCCCAAGGAAGACCGGTGCTGATCCAGGCCGGTTCGTCCGGTCGCGGTCGGCGTTTCGGAGCGCGTTGGGCGGAAGCGATCTTTACCATTCATCCGCACCTGAGCGCCATGCGCGCCTTCCGCGACGACGTACGTGCGCAGGTCGTGCAACAAGGGCGCGAGGCTGACAGCTGCAAAGTGCTGACAGCGGTCATGCCGTTCATTGGCGGCACGGAAGCCGAAGCACGGACCAAACGCGATCGACACAACGCACTGGCACGTCCCGAATTAGGGCTGGTCACGCTGGCCTCACAGCTCAATGTCGACCTGTCACCGTTTCCGTTATCCGCGACGCTGGCGCAGATAGCCCAATCGCCGCTGATCCATCCGGCCGCTGCTGAAAAACTACTGATGCAGGGTGCCGAGACCACGCTGGAGCAACTGGGGCGGATCTTCGCCAGCAGCGTTCGCGTTCCGCAACTGGTGGGCACCGGCGCGCAAATCGCCGACCAACTGGCCGAGCTGTTCCAGGGCGAAGGTTGCGACGGCTTCGTGATCTCGCCGGGTTACCTGCCGGGATCGTTCAGCGAATTCGTCGAAAGCGTGATCCCCCATCTGCAACGCAAAGGCTTGTTCCGTCGCGCTTATGAAGGCTCGACCTTGCGTGAGCACCTGGGGCTCGGCGAGCTGAAGAACTGAACTCTTCTACCAACCAAAGGGATATTTGAATGGCTGTTTTCGAACGTTTGACCCGTCGTCACCTGCTGGGGCTGGCCAGTGTTGCCCTGGCGAGTCCGTTGTTGATGTCGCTGCCGCGTTTTAGCCGGGCGGCGGATGAGCACGCCGGCCATGTTATCGATAGCTCCAGCGAGCCCGCCGGCACGGGCGAATTCATTCGCCTGGATGCCCCGCGCGCGCTGAAACTGGCGGTCAACCTCAATGCGGTTTGTCTGGCGCCAGTGGTCATCGCCCACGGTCAGGGTTTCTTCAAGAAGCACAACCTCGATGTCGAACTGGTCAACTTTGGCAACTCCACCGAAGTGCTGCTTGAAGCCATCGCCACCGGCAAGGCCGATGCTGGAGTCGGCATGGCATTGCGCTGGCTCAAGGCGCTGGAGCAGGGCTTCGACGTCAAACTCACCGCCGGCACTCACGGCGGTTGCCTGCGTTTGCTCAGCGCAGTAAACGGCAACGTGCATAAGCTTGAAGACCTCAAGGGCAAAACCATCGGCGTCACCGACATGGCCAGCCCGGACCGTAACTTCTTCTCGATACTGCTGAAAAAGCACGGCATCGATCCGGTGCGGGATGTGGAATGGCGACTGTACCCGGCCGACCTGCTGGGCACAGCGCTGGAGCGTGGTGAAGTGCAGGCAGTCAGCGGCAGTGATCCGTTCATGTACCGCCTGATCAAGACCGGCAAAGCCCAGGAGCTGTCCACCAATCTGGTCGAGGAGTACGCCAACCTCAGCTGCTGCGTCGTCGGCGTCACCGGCAAACTGGTGCGTGAGGACAAACGCGTGGTCGCAGCCCTGACCCAGGCCGTTCTCGAGGCCCACGATTACTCGGTGAAAAACCCCGAGGCCGTGGCCAAGGGTTTCCAGGCCTATGCGCTCAATACCTCCACCGAAGAAGTCGAGGCGATCCTGCACGACCATACCCACGGTCATCATGCCGTTGGCCCGTTGCTGACTAAGGAGATCACCACTTACGTCACCGACCTGAAAACCGTGGAGGTGATCAGTCAGGGGACCGACGCCGGAGCGTTCGCCAAGGAGATCACCGCCGATGTCTTCAGCTGATGTTTCGACGTTGGCCGCATCCGCCAGGCCGTGGGTATTCAAGCTTTGGCGCCAAGGTGCGGTCGCGGTGACGGCATGGGTGGCGGTTGCGTTGTTGATCAGCTATTGGCCCAACGCCACGCGCCTTTGGCCGATGACCCAAGGCCTGGCGAATCTATGCCTGGCCGTGGCGACATTGATCGGGTTGCTGGGCATCGTCGGTCACTGGTCGGCGAAGCTCGCCACGCGCCTACGGGCAGCAGGCGCCTGGTTGATCGCACTGCCCATTCTGCTGGGCATCTGGGAACTGCTCACCGCCAAGCTGGGCCTGCTGCCGGTGCCATTCTTTGCACCGCCGCAAGCGTTGCTCGCGGTGTACGTCGATGACTGGCCACGCCTGGCCGACAGCTTGCTGCATTCGGCACTGTTGCTTGGAAGTGGAGTGGCGCTGGGGGCCGCGACCGGTTTTGTGGCCGGAGTTGCGATCGGTTGGTCGAGCAGTATCGGCTACTGGTTGCACCCGGTCCTGCGCATTCTCGGGCCGGTGCCTTCGACGGCGCTGTTGCCACTGTGCTTCTTTCTGTTTCCCACCAGTTGGAGTGCCAGTGTCTTTCTCATTGCTCTGGCAACCTGGTTTCCGGTGACGGTGTTGACGTGGTCCGGTGTGGCCAGTGTCGACAAAGCCTATTACGACGTGGCCCGGACGTTGGGCGCGAAGCAGGGCTTTCTGATTTTCAAAGTGGCGATCCCGGCCGCTTTGCCCCACGTGTTTGTCGGTTTGTTCATGGGGTTGGGCGCCTCGTTCTCGACCCTGGTGGTCGCGGAAATGATGGGAGTCAAATCTGGCATCGGCTGGTACTTGCAATGGGCCCAGGGTTGGGCGGCCTACACCAATATGTACGCGGCATTGTTGATCATGGCACTGGCCTGCTCGGGGTTGATCTCGGCGCTGTTTCTGATCCGTGACCGGTTGTTGGCCTGGCAAAAAGGAGCGATGAAATGGTAGCGCTGGCACACGCAGCAACCGCATCGGCAGGGTTGGCCCTGCGCATTGACAACCTGAGCCACGGTTTTGCCCTGGACGGTCAGCACTTGCCGGTACTGGATCGGGTTTCCCTCGACGTGGCGCCCGGCGAGTTCGTCGCGTTGCTCGGGCCTTCAGGGTGCGGCAAGTCCACATTGTTGCGCCTGGTGGCGGGGCTGGAGCCTGCCGATTCGGGCGCTTTGCTGGCTGATGGCCTGCCGATTACGGGGCCGGACCCGAGCCGGGTCGTGGTGTTCCAGGACCCGACGCTGTACCCGTGGCGGCGCGTATGGGACAACGTCGCCCTTGGCCTTGAGGCCCAGGGCCTGCTCAAAACCTATTCCGCCAAGGTCGATGAGGCACTGGAAAAAGTTGGCCTCAGCCCGTTCTCCCGAGCGTATCCACGGCAGCTGTCAGGGGGCATGGCCCAGCGTGTCGCGTTGGCTCGGGCGTTGGTCAACGAACCGCGGCTACTGATTCTCGACGAGCCATTAGGCAAGCTGGATTCGCTGACCCGCATTGCCATGCAGAAAGAGTTGATCGATTTGTGGCAACGTCAGGGGTACACCGCGCTGCTGGTGACCCATGATGTTGAAGAGGCTTTGCTGCTGGCCAATCGAGTGATCGTATTCAGTGACCGACCGGCAGCGATTAAAGCGCAATTGACCATCGAACGGCCTTATCCGCGTCATCGCGACGATCCTTATCTGGTGGATCTGAGACGCCAGATCATGGGGTTGCTGGGGCTGGGTGAGAGCTGGTAATTATTGGTTGAGTGCCCGAGCACTCTTTGCAGGACAACAGAGCACAAATGTGGGAGCGGGCTTGCTCGCGAAGAGGGACTGACATTCAACATTGATGGCGACTGACACACCGCTTTCGCGAGCAAGCCCGCTCCCACATCAGATCTGTTGCGTGCTATCGACCGTATTCCATTGGGAGTTCATCGCGCCATGAGTTTCACTTCACTGCATTGGGGCGCGTACCGTCCGCAGGTCGTCGACGGAAAACTGGATGCGATGGTACCTGTTGAATGGGACTCAGATCCGTCGCCCATCGGTGCTTCGATTCCCGGGGCTATTACTTCGCCGACGCGGATCATGCGGCCGGCAGTGCGCCGCAGTTACCTCGCCGAGCCCGGATCTCACCCCGAGCGGCGCGGTCAGGAACCCTTCGTCGAAGTGTCATGGGAAGTGGCGCTGGACTTGGTCGCCCGGGAGCTGAAACGGGTCAAGATCGAGCATGGCAACCAGGCGATTTTCGGCGGCAGCTACGGCTGGGGCAGTGCCGGACGCTTCCATCACGCCCAGAGTCAGCTGCATCGCTTCCTCAATCTGTTCGGCGGTTACGTGTTCAGCATGGACAGCTACAGCCTTGGCGCCGGGCGGGTGTTGATGCCGCATATCGTCGGCAACATGGATTGGTTGCTGGCCGCGCATACCTCATGGCAGAACCTGGCGCAGCATTGTGAGTTGTTTGTCGCTTTCGGTGGCCTGCCGGCGAAAAACGCCCAGACCAGCCCCGGCGGGGCCAGCGAGCATCTGTTGTCTCGAGCACTCGAAAAGATGTCCGAGGCCGGCGTGCAGTTCGTCAACGTCAGTCCCTTGCGCGAAGACCTGGTTGGGCCGACAAATAATCAATGGTTACCGGTGCGCCCCGGCAGCGACACGGCGCTGATGATGGCGTTGGCCTACGTGTTGGTCAGTGAAGGTTTACACAATGAGGACTTCGTCCGGCGCTATACGGTCGGCTATGAGCGGTTTCGCCAATACCTGCTCGGTCATGTCGATGGCCAACCCAAGGATCCGTTATGGGCGCAGACCCTGACAGACATCCCGGCACCGCAAATCATCGACCTGGCGCGGCGCATGGCCCGCCAGCGCACCATGATCAACATTGCCTATTCCTTGCAGCGTGCGGTGCACGGCGAACAGCCGTTCTGGATGACGGTAACGCTGGCCGCGCTGCTTGGGCAGATCGGCCTGCCTGGCGGCGGATTCGGCCTTGGCTATGGCTGCATGAACAACACGGGCAGCGGTCGCAAAGCGTTTTCCGGGCCGCGCTTTTCCCAAGGGGTCAATCCAGTCAAAGACTTCATTCCGGTGGCGCGAGTGACCGACATGCTGCTCAATCCAGGAGCCCCGTTCGACTATAACGGCAAGCGGATGCATTACCCGGACATACGCCTGGTCTATTGGGCGGGGGGGAATATTTTCCACCATCATCAAGACCTCAACCGTCTGCTGGAGGCCTGGAAACGGCCGCAAACCCTCATCGTCCATGAGCAGTTCTGGACTGCCCAGGCCAAGTATTCGGATATCGTGCTACCGGCCACGACGGCCCTGGAGCGCAACGATATCGGCAGCTCCGCGTCGGACCGCTTCATGATCGCAATGCGGCAAGCGATCAAGCCGGTGGGCGAATCCCGGGACGACTATTGGATTCTGGCGCAAGTCGCCGAGCGTCTGGGATTCGGTGAGTCATTCACCGAGGGGCGTGACGCCGAGGCATGGCTGCGCTTTACCTATGACGAGTCCCGGGGCAGGGCGCAGGAGCAAGGGATTGAGTTGCCGGACTACGACACGTTCTGGCGAGATGGCCTGTTCGAAATTGCCTACCCCGACACCGATACGGTATTGCTCAAAGCCTTCCGCGAAGACCCCGAGGCCAATCCGCTGCCGACGCCTTCGGGACGGATCGAAATCTTCTGCGAACGCATCGCGAGTTTTGGCTACGCCGATTGTCCCGGTCACCCAGTGTGGCTGGACAAGCCGGTGGCGCAGTACCCGTTGCAACTGCTGTCGAACCAACCGAAAACCCGTTTGCACAGCCAATACGATCACGGCGCCTACAGCCGCTCCTCGAAAATCCGGCAGCGTGAGCCCTTGACCCTCAACACGGCGGATGCGCACGCCCGGGGTATTGTCGATGGCGACGTGGTCAAGGTGTTCAACGAGCGCGGGGCTTTTCTGGCCGGGGCGATTGTCAGCGATGGAATCCGCCAGGGTGTCGTGCAGATCGCCACGGGTGCCTGGTTTGATCCGTTGGTGAACGGTGAGCGAAACAGCCTTGATAAACACGGCAACCCGAACATGATCACCGCTGATGTCGGCTCATCGAGTCTGTCCCAGGGCTGTTCGGCGCAAACCGCCTCGGTGGACATTGTGAAGTGGGATCAGGCGTTGCCGCCTGTAACGGCTTTCGAGCCACCGTCGATGACGTGACGGTTGTCGCTGTTGGGGATGTCGTCGAGCGTGTCAGGGCAGGATTGAGCCGCGTGTCATGAAACGAAGACCTAAACCTTACCCCATGCTGATGAACACATGTCGATCAGCAAGAACTGGTCAGGAGGAATGGACACCGAAGAAGGTCAAGTAAGTGCCATGCAGGTGTTGGCCTCATTTTTCGTTCCCGCGAAACCCGCCTTGCGTTAGTTCATGGATTTCTGAACTAACTATTTGCTACAGCCTATTCAATCATTTGTCACGATGGCCTTAGGATCCTCCACACGGGACTGCCGCCATCAGAGCAGCAGCCCGCAGCAGCCCCTTTTCGACTGCCCAGCAACGCCACCAGCCCAATCCGCTAGTGGCCCGAAGCAGTCGAGAGGAATGCATGAAGCTAGAGATTTTCCGTACCTTATGGGGCTATACCGCCAGCCATTCATCCGCGCTGGATGAACTGCTCGTCGCCGGTTTTGATGGGATCGAAGCACGCCTGCCACTGCAGGCCAATGAGCGTGGCGAGTTCGGCGCTTTCCTGCGCAGCAATCACGTCCCCTACATCTGCACCCTGTTCAGTGCCTACGATGTCCTGCCTGATCAGCGCGCTACGCCTGCCCAGCACTTGGTCGACATCGATCGCAAGCTCGGCTGGGCCACGGAGCTGACCCCCCGTTTCGTCAATCTGCTTGCGGGCAATGATCGCTGGCCTCTGGCGCAGCAGGTCGAGTTCTTCGGTCAGGCCCTGGAACTGGCCGCCAGGCATGGGGTGTTCTGCAGTTTCGAGACTCACCGCGCCCGCTCCCTGTACAGCCCTTGGGTGACGCTGGAACTGATTCGCCAACTGCCGGAACTGCGTTTCACCAGTGACATCAGCCATTGGGTGGTGTGCTGTGAGCGATTACTGGACGACCCGGCCGACGATCTGTCGTCCTTCGTTGAGCGCGTTCATCACATTCAAGCTCGGGTCGGTTATGACCAGGGCCCGCAAGTTCCCCATCCCGCCGCTCCGGAATATGCCCGTGAACTGATGTTTCACCAGCATCACTGGGAGGCGATCTGGGCTTCTCAAATTCAGCGTGGCTATGCAGTCAGCACCCTGACCCCGGAGTTCGGTGCCGACGGGTATCTGCATCACTTGCCCTTCACCAACATGCCGGTGGCCGATCTCTGGACCTTGAACCAGTGGATGGCGCGAACCGAGCGCGAACACTTCAACCGTTTTACCTGTGAAGGAGCCCGCCATGAATAAGACTTCGCCGACCCAGGCCAACTTCAATAGCATTCCAGTGGTGAACATCGCCGGCCTCTTCAGTATCGAACTGGAGCATCGCCTCGCCGTGGCCGAGCAACTGGGTCGTGCCGCCAGCGATGTGGGGTTTCTGTACATCACCGGGCACGGCATTGATCCGGCACTGATCGAGGGCCTGCGCCAGGCGAGCAAGGATTATTTCGCGCAGCCCCTGGAGACCAAGATGCGCCATTACATCGGCGCCTCGGAAAGCCACAAGGGCTTCGTGCCCGAAGGAGAGGAGGTGTACTCCAAGGGCAAGCCGGACCACAAAGAGGCCTTCGACATCGGTTTTGAAGTGCCGGTGGACGATCCGCTATTCCTGAGTCGAACGCCGCTGCTGGGCCCGAACCACTGGCCCGACGTGCCGGGTTTTCAGGTTGCGGTACAAAATTACTATCAGGCCGTGTTTGCCCTGGGCCGTCGATTGTTCGATGGTTTCGCTCTGGCTCTGGGCCTGGAAGAGGGCTACTTCGACGCACTGGTCACCCGTCCGCCTTCCAAGCTGCGGCTGATCCATTACCCCTTCGACGCCACTGCCGTGGATGCTCCAGGCATCGGCGCGCATACCGACTACGAGTGCTTCACCATCCTGCACGCCGATCAGCCAGGGTTGGAGGTGCTGAACGACCAGGATCAGTGGATCGATGCACCGCCAATGCCCGGTGCGTTTGTGGTGAACATCGGCGACATGCTGGAAGTCATGACCTCCGGGACCTTCGTGGCCACCGCTCACCGAGTGCGCAAGGTGGCTCAGGAGCGCTATAGCTTCCCGCTGTTTTACGCCTGCGATTACCACACGCTGATCAAGCCGTTGCCGGCATTCATCAATGACGCTCAGGTCTACGAGGAGCTAACGATTGGTGAACACATGTGGAGTCAAGCCCTGCAGACCTATCAGTACCTGCGCAAACGCGTCGAGAACGGCGAGCTTGAGCTGCCATCCCGAGCCCGCAAGCCATCGAGCTTCGGTCGCCTGAAAAACACTGCCTCTCATTCCTAAAAAAACCAACGGAGCTTCCCATCATGAAAACCCCCTACGCCTTGACCCGACTGAGTCTGCTCGCCGCTGGTCTGTTCTGTGCCAGTGCCGCCTTCGCCAGCACCGCGACGCCGGGTGTATTGAAGGTCGGTATGGAAATCACCTACCCGCCGTTCGAATCCTATGACGCCAACAAGAACGTGGTCGGCTCCGACCCGGAGTTGGCCCATTCTCTGGCCAAGGCAATGGGCGTCAAGGCCAACTTCGTCGACACCAAGTTTCCCAATCTGCTCAACGGCCTCAACGCCGGGCATTACGACGCAATCATCTCCGGCATGTACATCACCCCGGAGCGCCAGGCCCAGGCCCGGACCATTGCTTATGCCAACACCGGCGCGGCAATCATGGTGCCCAAGGGCAGTGAGCTGAACCCGCAGGTTCCCGAAGACCTGTGTGGCCTGAAAATCGGGCTGGAGCAGGGCACCACCTGGGTCGGCAAGTTCCGTCAGTTGTCCAGCGACTACTGCGTCCCCAACAACAAGGGTGCCATCACCGTCAGTGAGTTTCCCTCGGCACCCGAGGTGACGCAGGCGCTGCTGTCAAAGAACATCCAGGCTCAAGTGGAAATTGCCGGCGCCGCGCACATGATCGCTCAGCGTACCAACGGCCGTGTGATCGTCAGCTCGCAGAAGTTGGTTTACCCGCAAACGTTGGGCATCTACGTCAAGAAAGACGCCGACGCGACCTATCAGGCGCTGGTCAAGGCGTTGGCTGAGAGCAAGGCCAACGGCGAGTACGCCGCCATTCTCAAGGCGTACGACCTGGAACCGGTCTCTGAGTAATGCCTGAAACCGCGCCCTCGATCGGGGGCGCGGCTTGCGCGAGGTGTCTATGCAATTCGATTGGGATTACTTTTTTTCGCTGTTCACCCTGGCTGACTTCTGGGCGGCGAGCCTGACCGTCATCGAACTGAGCACCCTGGCCTGGTTCCTGGGCATGCTGCTGGGTTTTGTCCTGGCATCGGCCAAACTGTCGAGCGTGCGCTGGCTGCGCATACCCGCATCACTCTACATCTGGTTCTTTCGCAGTATTCCGCTGCTGGTGCTGGTGGTCTTCGTCTACAACCTGCCGCAGTTGCTGCCCGGTGCCGGGCCGGTGCTGTCGGTGCCATTTTATTCCGGTCTGTTGGCGCTGGTGGTCACTGAGGCCGCCTACATGGCAGAAATTCATCGTGGCGGGCTGATTTCGATCGCCAAGGGCCAGAAGGAAGCGGGCCGCGCCCTGGGACTCGGGCTGCTTGGCGTGCAACGGCTGATCGTCATTCCTCAAGCGTTTCGTATCTCACTGCCGACGTTGATTAACGAATTCATCACGGTGGTCAAACTGACCTCGTTGATCTCGGTGATTTCACTGACCGAACTGCTGACTGTCGGCCAGCGCCTGTATGCCCAGAACTTCCTGGTCATGGAGACCCTGGCGGCTGTGGGCCTGTACTACGTGCTGATCGTGACAGTGTTTGGTTTCGCCTTGCAGCGTCTGGAACGTTACCTGGACCTGAACCTGCGTACACCGCAAACCCTGGAGAGCGCCTCGACACAAGTGCTGCGTGACAGTCTGGCACCTAGGGTATCGAGCAAGGTCAGCCTCCCAGCCAAAGGGGCGGCCCCGGCCCTGCACCTGCAGGGCGTGCACAAACGCTACGGCGATCATCATGTGCTCAAAGGTATCGACCTGAAGGTGCAAAGCGGCCAGGTGATTTCCATCATCGGCCCGTCCGGCTCCGGCAAGACCTCGTTGATCCGCACCATTAATGGCCTGGAACGCATCGATCAGGGTGAAATCCTGTTGTTCGGGGAGGGCTTCATTAATGCCGAGGACAAACCGGATGGGCGTCGGGTTCGTCAGGGCGTACAGCGCATCGGCATGGTGTTCCAGAACTTCAACCTGTTTCCACACCGGACACTGTTGGACAACATCTGCCTCGCCCCTCGTTATCATGGCGTCAACCGCGCACTGAGCGAGCAACGGGCCTGCCAACTGCTCGACAAGGTCGGCCTGCTGGCCCACGTTCACAAATATCCGCATCAACTGTCTGGCGGCCAGCAACAACGTGTGGCGATCGCCCGGGCCATGGCCATGGACCCGGACATCCTGCTGTTTGACGAACCAACCTCGGCGTTGGACCCGGAACTGGTCGGCGAGGTACTTACGGTGATCGCCGACCTGGCTCGCGAAGGCATGACCCTGCTGATTGTCACTCACGAAATGGAATTTGCCCTGTCGATCTCTGACCGGGTGATTTTCATGGAGAACGGCAACGTGCAGTTGGATGCCTCGCCAGAGGCGATCCGCGCAGGGCATGGAGCCCAACGGGTGCGACGGTTTATCGGGTTGGAAGAATCAGAGGAGGAGCGTTGCCTGTTGCTGGGCTAAATCGAGCGCGTTGGGTCGAACGATCCGCTTTATCGTGATCACATCGCTCTCGGACCAAGGCGTGCCCGCGCGATTGAACATTTCACCCTCGAAATCCTGGCAAAACAGGTCGATGGACTCGCCCATTCCCTGGGCACAAGTTAGCGGTGTCCGTACAGGTTTGGAGGCCGTTGCTTTCGGTGGTCCTAGTCCTGAAACCGGTGTAAGCCTATTTCAGAACTAGACACTTTCAATTCACTGGCGTTTGGCCTCGTCCGCGGGGCAGCATCACTCGGTTTTCGCTGCCATCAAAGCGTTCAATTCGCCGTATGTGTGGGCTTTCAAGGTTTGGGTGTCGAGTTGGCCGTTGTCCAAGAAACTGCGGACCAATGCTCCCATGGCGCTATGCCACGATCCGATCCGTGCTCTCGCCCCAGGGAATTACCGCCCGTGCTGGCGCCGAGGGTGTCAGGACGCTTGCTGTATCGAGGCGGCTGATGTGCTCGGGTGAAAGCTCAAGCGACAGCGCGCCGAGGTTGTCGGTGAGCTGGGTCATTGAGCGTGGCCCGATGATCGGCACTGCCCCGTGGGTGCCTGCCCAGGCAATGGCGACCTGACCCGCGCTGGCGCCGATCTCGCCCGCGATGGCAATGACGGTGTCGAGGATTTGCGTACGCTGCGCCGAATTCTCCGGCTGGAACACCCGGCCGCCCAAACCTTCGGCGCGACCTTTCTCCCCTTGGCGGTACTTGCCCGTCAGCATGCCGCCGCCCAGCGGCGACCACGTGACGATACCAAGGCCCAGCGCGTGCGATGCCGGGAACAGGTCAGCTTCGGGCTCGCGATGGACCAGGCTGTGCTCGAACTGCGCAGCCGCGATGGGAACGGTACGAGTCAGTTCGGCCAGGGTCACTGCACGGGCGAGTCGCCAGGCGGCGAAGTTCGAAAGGCCTGCATAGAGGATCTTGCCCGCGCGTGCCAAGTCCTCGAAGCCACGGACGATTTCCTCGGCTGGCGTGAGGCCATCGGGATGATGCACCCAGTAGATGTCAATCCGATCTGTCTTGAGTCGCTTCAGGCTCGCTTCCACGGAGGCGACCATGGCCTTGCGACTGTTGCCGGTGACCAGCCTATTGGCATTCGGCTGCGCCCCGTTGCTGTACTTCGTCGCAATGACGAAATCTTCGCGCCGCCCCTCCAGCAGGATGCCGATCTGTTTCTCCGATTGTCCGAACTGGTAGACATCCGCTGTATCGATGAAATTGCCTCCAGCCTCGGCGTAGGCGTTGAAGATCGCTGTGCTGGTATCGGGGTCGGCGCCATGGCCCCAACCCGTGCCAAAGTTGCCCGTGCCGAGCGCTACCTGCGAAACCCGCAGGCCAGTCTTGCCAAAGGATGTGTATTTCATGACTTTCTCCATTGTCGGGCCGCAGCGCAGAGAGCAATGTCAGACTTGCTCATGTTGACGCCTCGGGGAAGGTGCAGGGAAATCGAAGATCAAGCATGTCGTGGTGGCGTGCGCGTACAGCTTGCCGTCGGGGCCAACGATTCGGCCTTCGGCCGTGGCAATCCGACTTCCTGCATGGATCAACTTTCCCTCGGCGCGTACTAGCGGTACCGCGTCGGTCAAGGCGCGGACCATGTTGACTTTCAGCTCCAGCGTAGTGAAGCCCTTGCCTGCGGGTAAGGTCGAATGCACGGCGCAACCTACCGCCGAGTCGAGCAACGTGGAAAACCAACCGCCGTGTACGGTTCCCAGCGG
The DNA here is from genome assembly GCF_018325805.1 of Pseudomonas sp. St290. Classification (NCBI taxonomy): domain Bacteria; kingdom Pseudomonadati; phylum Pseudomonadota; class Gammaproteobacteria; order Pseudomonadales; family Pseudomonadaceae; genus Pseudomonas; species Pseudomonas sp. St290. The sequence goes on from NZ_AP014703.1 coordinate 2,635,172, forward strand.
GTTGTAGTGCCTTCGTTGCGGTCGACCCTGGAAGATCGCTATGCCTGGTTCCATGTGAATGGGCAGGAAATCGAGCGTGTCGCCGATGGGGGCGGGCGGTAGTTCCCCGGCAAAGATTGCCTCGAACAACTCCATGCCCGTCAGGCTGGTGATCTGTTTGTACGTTGCGGTGTGGGAGGTGTTCCAACGGGCACGAATCGCTTTTTCCTCTTCGTCCCACCGCGCAACGACCTGGTCAGCCTCCATCACGGACTCCTTTATCATTCCAGATACTTGCATATGCAATACTTGTAGATACAATCTATACCATGAAAAATATGACCAAGCCACAGGGTTGCACCAATCTGAAGATTCGCCAGCTCAATCGCATGGTGACGCGTCACTACGATCGCTATATCGCCGAGTCCGGATTAAAAAACACGCAGTACGCATTGTTGTCCCACGTCGTCCGACTCGGTCCCATTCGCCCGAGCGACCTGGCCAGGCGAATGCAAATGGAGGCTTCGACGTTGACACGGAATATGCAGCCACTGGTCACTCAAGGCTGGCTGACGGTCGGGGCGGGTGGCGACGCGCGCAGCCGCCTTGTCCAAGTGACCGAAGCGGGACTGGAAAAGCAAGCCGAAGGGCGGCGCGCCTGGAAAGAGGCGCAATTGGCACTTAATGAGCGACTCGGCGTGCATCGCGTTGCGGCGCTCCATGAATTGCTGGATGCATGTATCGAGTGCCTTGATGATGAGCCTGAAACGTGTACGGACTGACTGGTAGACGATTTTCAGCTCAGCTTGGTCAGATACTCCGGTACTTGCTGCTCAGGTAGCACTGACAGAACTTTCAACCGTTGCAACATGCGTTGGCGGGCGCGGTGGAGGTGTTCCTTGAGGTTCAGCGCTGCTGCGTCGAATGCGCCATGCAATAGCAACTCTAAAATCAAACGGTGTTCGGCCAGCATGGCTTCGTCGGGGCCGAGGCCCAACTGACTGTAAAAAATCCGACTGATGATCCTGGGGCTCTGGGCCTGCCGGATCAGCGTAGCGATCTTGCGATTGTTTATTCCGGCGAGGCAGTGGTAATGCAGGTCTTCTTCAAGTTGCTCGATGCATGCCAGGCTGCAGCGTGGGTTGCTCTGTGCCTCTTTAACCCGCGACAGCATGGCTTCAAGGGATCCCCGGCTGAGCCCGGGTGCGCTCTGGCGTAACGCCTCAGGTTCAAGGCACGCGCGCAGCTCGTAGTCTTCGGTGACCTCCCTGGCGGTGAGCGGGCCGGCCAGCCATTGGGAGTAGGGTTCCTTTTCCACCAGGCCGCGGTCACGCAGACGCATCAATGCCTCGCGTATCACCGCCCGACTGACGCCGTAATGCTCGGCGGCCATTTGCTCGTCGAGTCGATAGTGCCCGAAAGCAATACAGGTCGATAAGGCTGAACCAATCTCGTCGAACATCCGCTCGCCCAGCGGCCGGGTATCGACCAGTTCTTCGCTGCTATCAAGACCGAGTTGCTTGTGGGTTACGGCCAGCCGCAGTGGCTCCACTTCAACCCCCTTTGGGTTGACCAGATAACCACGACCATCGAATCGACTGATCAAGCCTTCCTTATGCAACAGGTCCAATGCTTTGCGCACCGGTACGCGGCTGGTTCCGAACAGGTCGGCCAGAGGCGCTTCGAGCAGGACAAGTCCTTGGGCCACTTCTCCATCAACGATGGCGTTGCGCAGGACCTGGCGGATCATGGCGTAGCGGGATGCAGTGCGGTAATCCTCGGCGGTCATCGATCTCATACGCTTCTCGAAAGGCGGGGAAAGATTCTCGCACAAGTCGGTTGTCACCGTGGACCACGTCCTTTGTGCGCGTTCCTGGAGCCGTTGTTACTGTTCTGCACCAAAACGGATATTTTTTAATTAATACATTATTTGTGTTGCTGGCTGGTCCCGCATAAAAGGCTCCGCAAAATGGAATATCTACCCGTTTGGAAAGGCGTCTAGCCCGTAGGCTAGACGCGGATTGCTTTCGCCTTGGCGTTCCTTCAGCACTCAGTTTGGCACGCTATCTGCTCTATAAAACGTACATTTTAATAATGAATACGTTTTTGGTGGATCAGATGTCCTACGCCAGTCCTCAATTACCGCTTGAAGCCGATGCATTGGCCATGGCAGATGCATTCGCCTCGGGTAGCAGCGACCCGGTCAAGGCGTTGGAAGAAATGCTGGCCAGGGTGGCGGAAGTCGATGACGTGTTCATCTCTCTTTGTTCGGCGCGTGCCTTTCGCGAAGCCCATTCATCAGCTGCGCGCTGGAAGGCCGGACAACCGGCAAGCGCACTGGATGGCGTTCCCATTGCTTGGAAAGACATGTTCGACGTCGCAGGCAGTCCAACTACCGCAGGCGCAGCCGTGCGCCGCGACATTACGCCAGCGCTGCTCGACGCCAATGTCGTAGGTCTGCTGGCACGAGCCGGAATGGTCAGTGTCGGGAAAACGAACCTTAGCGAGTTTGCTTACTCGGGCCTTGGACTCAATCCCCATTTTGGAACGCCGCACAATCCTGTCGGACTCGACCAGCCACGCATTCCGGGTGGCTCGTCCTCAGGCTCAGCGGTCGCGGTCGCGGCGGGAATCGTGCCGATTGCGATGGGCACGGATACCGCTGGGTCTATCCGAATTCCAGCGGCCTTCAATGGGGTGGTGGGATTTCGCAGCAGTTGCAGGCGCTATAGCCGTGAAGGTGTCTTCCCACTCGCGCATACCCTCGACAGCGTGGGGCCTTTGACGCGCAGCGTGCGCGATGCCTTGGCTATCGACGACATCCTGTGCGGGCGTACGAAGTCGACCTCACTCATCCCTCGCGGTCTGGCAGGGCAGCGTTTTTGGGTCGACCCGTCGGTCCTTGATGATCCACGCGTAGAACCTGCGGTGCGTGACAACCTGCTGAACTGCTTGAGCGTGTTGAAAACTCACGGTGCGCAGATTGACCTGCGGCCTTCGCCAGCCTTCCAAGCGACGCTCCATCTCATCGAGCAACAAGGCTGGCTTGGCGCCCCTGAAGCTTTCGCGCTGCATCAGCCGCTGCTCGACAGCGAGGCGGCCGCCCGACTCGACCCGCGCGTGCGGCGCCGTCTGGAAAGCGCACGTACATTCCCCGCCAGCCAGTTGGTCAACCTCTACAGCGCACGCGACCGGCTGCAGCAACAAATCGCCGATGAGCTGGATGGGGCGTTTTTGATTACGCCAAGCGTATCCCATGTCGCGCCACCCCTGGCGCCATTGGAGGCCGACGACGAACTGTTCGTGCGCACCAATCTCGCGACGTTGCGCCTGACCATGCCCGGTAGCTTGCTGGATCTGCCGGGCGTGTCCCTGCCGAGTGGCTGCGATGCGCTCGGTTTGCCCACCGGCATGTTGATTAGCGCGCCTGCCGGCGAAGACTTTCGATTGTTGCGCGCGGCGCTGGCAGTGGAAGCCGCGTTGCGCCAGCCCTGAGAAATCCCACGACTGATTGATAAAACCGCAGGAGAACAATGATGGCTAAAGAAATTCTGTGCGCCTTCGGCGTCGACGTAGACGCCGTGGCAGGCTGGCTGGGCTCATATGGTGGGGAGGATTCGCCTGACGATATTTCCCGTGGCCTGTTCGCTGGCGAAATCGGCGCCCCGCGTTTGCTCAAATTGTTCGAGCGTTACGGCTTGCGTACCACCTGGTTTATCCCCGGCCACTCGATGGAAACCTTTCCCGAGCAGATGAAGGCGGTGGCCGACGCCGGCCATGAAATCGGCGTGCACGGCTACAGCCATGAAAACCCCATCGCCATGACCGCCGAGCAGGAAGAAATCGTCCTCGATAAATCCATCGAGCTGATCACCCAGGTCACCGGCAAACGTCCCACCGGCTACGTCGCCCCGTGGTGGGAGTTCAGCAAGGTCACCAACGAATTGCTGCTGAAAAAAGGCATCAAGTATGACCACAGCCTGATGCACAACGACTTCCACCCCTACTACGTGCGCAAGGGCGACAGCTGGACCAAGATTGACTACAGCCAACATCCCGACACCTGGATGAAACCCCTGGTGCGTGGCGAAGAAACCGACTTGGTGGAGATCCCGGCCAACTGGTACCTCGACGATTTGCCGCCGATGATGTTCATCAAAAAGGCCCCCAACAGTCACGGTTTCGTCAACCCGCGCCACCTCGAGGAAATGTGGCGCGACCAATTCGACTGGGTCTACCGCGAGCATGAATACGCGGTGTTCACCATGACCATCCACCCCGATGTATCCGGTCGGCCGCAAGTGTTGCTGATGCTTGAGCGTCTGATCGAACACATCCAGAGCCATACCGGCGTGCGCTTCGTCACTTTCGACGAAATCGCCGACGACTTTATCCGCCGCCAGCCGCGTACCTGATACCCACCCACCTTCCGAGGCGCGATTCATGTCTATCTACAACAAGCTTGACCTGACTGGCTGGAAACCCCGGCAACTGACGTCCCAGGAAGTCCGCTTCGCCACCTGGATCGCCTTCTTCGCCTGGGTGTTTGCGGTGTATGACTTCATCCTGTTCGGTACCTTGCTACCCGAGATCGGCCGGCACTTTGGCTGGAGTGAAGTGGAGCAGGCCGAAATCGCGACCTGGGTGGCGGTGGGTACCGCCGTCGTTGCGTTGGCCATCGGCCCGATCGTCGACAAGCTGGGGCGGCGCAAAGGGATTATCTTCACGGTGGCCGGTTCCGCCCTGTGCTCGGCGCTCACCGCGATTGGCGGGGCGTGGGGCAAGTCGCCGCTGATTCTGATCCGTTCGTTGGGCGGCCTGGGCTATGCCGAAGAAACCGTCAACGCCACCTACTTGACCGAGTTGTATGGCGCCTCGCAAGACCCGCGGCTGACCAAACGTCGCGGCTTTATCTACAGCCTGGTGCAGGGCGGCTGGCCAGTCGGTGCGTTGATCGCGGCGGGTTTGACCGCGCTGCTGCTGCCGATCATCGGCTGGCAGGGCTGCTTCATCTTCGCCGCGATCCCAGCGGTGGTGATTGCGATCCTGGCGCGCAAGCTCAAGGAGAGCCCGCAGTTTCAGATCCATCAGCGTATCACTGAGTTGCGTAAAAACGGCGCGGTGAAAGAAGCGCAAAACGTCGCCGTGACTTACGGCGTGGACTACGACGAACACAGCAAGGCCGGCCTCAAGGCCGCGTTCCGTGGTCCGGCCCGTCGCGCCACCTTGGTGATCGGCGCCGCGTTGTTGCTCAACTGGGCGGCGATCCAGGTGTTCAGCGTGCTCGGTACTTCAGTGATCGTCAGCGTGCACCACATCTCCTTCGAGAACTCGCTGATCATCCTGGTGCTGTCGAACCTGGTGGGTTACTGCGGTTACCTCAGCCACGGCTGGATGGGCGACAAGATTGGCCGCCGCAACGTGATCGGCCTGGGCTGGATGCTTGGCGGCCTGTCGTTTGCCGGGATGCTGTTCGGCCCGAGCAATATGGCGATGGTGGTCGGGCTTTACAGCCTGGGCCTGTTCTTCCTGATCGGGCCCTATTCGGCGGCGTTGTTTTTTATCAGTGAAAGTTTCCCTACCAGCATCCGCGCCACCGGTGGCGCGATCATCCATGCCATGGGCCCGATTGGCGCGGTGGTCGCAGGGTTTGGCGCCACCCAGGTGTTGTCCGCCGGCAGTGACTGGCAGACCGCCGCACTGTGGTTCGGTGCTGTGCCGTGCTTCTTGTCCGGTGCGCTGATGTTCGCCGCACGCCACGTGCGTCCGGAAACCGTTCAGTGAGGATCTTCAGATGAGCCGTAAAGTTGCCTTGATTACCGGTGCCGCTAGCGGCATCGGCCAAGCCCTCGCTGTGGTCTATGCGCGCAATGGTGTGGCGGTCGTCGGCGGGTATTACCCGGCCGATCCCCATGACCCGCAGACCACGGTGGCCTTGGTGGAAGAAGCCGGTGGCGAGTGCCTGATGTTGCCGCTGGACGTGGGCGATACCGCCTCGGTGGATGCACTGGCCGAACACGCCGTGCGCCGCTTCGGCCGCCTGGATTACGCCGTGGCGAACGCTGGTTTGCTGCGCCGTGCACCGTTGCTGGAAATGAGCGATGCGCTGTGGGACGAGATGCTCAACGTTGACCTGACGGGAGTGATGCGTACCTTTCGCGCGGCGACTCGGCATATGGGCGAGGGCGGTGCGTTGGTAGCGATTTCGTCGATTGCCGGCGGCGTGTATGGCTGGCAAGAGCACAGCCATTACGCAGCGGCCAAGGCCGGCGTGCCGGGCTTGTGTCGTTCGCTGGCGGTGGAGTTGGCAGCAAAGGGCATTCGTTGCAATGCGGTGATCCCAGGGTTGATCGAGACGCCACAGTCACTGGATGTGAAAAACTCACTGGGTCCGGAAGGTTTGGCCAAGGCGGCGAGGGCGATCCCGTTGGGGCGGGTAGGGCGCGCGGATGAAGTGGCTTCATTGGTGCAGTTCCTGACCAGTGATGCGTCGAGTTACCTGACCGGGCAGAGCATCGTCATCGACGGTGGCCTGACCGTACGCTGGCCCGACTGACTGTACTCAATTCAAATGTGGGAGCGGGCTTGCTCGCGAATGCGGTGTTTCAGATAAATCAGGTGTGACTGACAGACCGCATTCGCGAGCAAGCCCGCTCCCACCTGGGACCTGTGTTTGCTTCAGGAGATTCTACATGCCTCAACTTACCAACCGCCGCGCCGTCATCACCGGAGCCGGCAGCGGTATCGGCGCTGCCATTGCCCGTGCCTATGCGGCTGAAGGCGCGCGCCTGGTGCTGGCCGACCGCAATGCCGTCAGCCTCACCGAAACCGCGATCACCTGCCGCAACCTCGGCGCCGAAGTGGTGGAGTGCCTCGCCGATGTAGGCACCGTCGAAGGCGCCCAGGCCGGTGTCGACCGTTGCGTCGAGCACTTCGGCGGCATCGACGTTTTGGTCAATAACGCTGGCATGCTCACCCAGGCTCGCTGCGTCGACCTCACGATCGAGATGTGGAACGACATGCTGCGCGTTGACCTCTCCAGCGTATTCGTCGCCAGCCAGCGCGCCTTGCCGCATATGCTCGCCCAGCGCTGGGGGCGGATCATCAACGTGGCCTCGCAACTGGGCATCAAGGGCGGCGCCGAACTCACCCATTACGCCGCGGCCAAGGCCGGGGTCATCGGTTTCACCAAGTCCTTGGCGCTGGAAGTCGCCAAGGACAACGTACTGGTCAATGCCATCGCTCCGGGGCCGATTGAAACGCCATTGGTCGCCGGGATCAGCGCCGACTGGAAACGCGCCAAGGCCGCCGAGTTGCCCCTCGGTCGGTTCGGCCTGGCGGATGAAGTGGCGCCTACCGCCGTGCTGCTGGCCAGCGAGCCGGGTGGCAACCTGTTCGTTGGCCAGACCCTCGGCCCGAATTCCGGCGATGTCATGCCATGAGTGAGGTGTAGCCATGTGTGGACTCTGCGGTTTGCTCGGCGAGGATCTGCACTGGAGCGATCCCCTGGGCGATGAGCTGCCCAGGCGCCGCGAACGCCTGCGCCGCATCGCTGCGATCAATCAGGTACTGGCGGTGTTCCGGCTCAAGGTCGAAGACTTTCAGGGCGCCTCTTACCTGCTGCTCGGCGCGACCGGTAAGCAAGCGCTGGCGAGTGGCCTGGATCAGCTCTGGCGAGCGGCCGAAATCATGCTCGGCCGCCCGTTGGATCCCTTGGACCCGCATCTGTTGGATCACTTGGAGTCAGCCGTATGAGCATCGCTCTCAATGTCATCACCGGCTTTCTCGGCAGCGGCAAAACCACCTTGCTCAAGCGCCTGCTGCAAGGCGAAAGCCTCGGCGATACGGCTTTGCTGATCAACGAGTTCGGCGATGTCGGCATCGACCATCTGCTGGTGGAAGAAGTCGCCCCGGATACCGTGCTGCTGCCCAGCGGCTGTGTCTGTTGCTCGATTCGTGGCGAACTCAAGGACGCATTGCTCGACCTGTTGCAACGCCGTGAGCGCGGCGAAATCCCGGCGTTCAAACGGGTGATCCTGGAGACCACCGGCCTGGCCGACCCGGCTCCGATCCTCGCCACCTTGAACAACGACGCGCAACTGCGCGGGCGTTTCCATATCGGCCTGGTGATTACCCTGGTGGATGCCAGCCACGCCACTCTGCAAGAACGCCTGCATCCGGAATGGCTGGCCCAGGTCGCCGCCGCGGACCGCTTGCTGTTGAGCAAGACCGACCTGGTGGAGGACTGCGCCCCACTGCACGCGCACCTGCAAGCGCTCAATGCCGGTACGCCGGTCCTCAATACCTGTGACGTCCATAGCGGCGATCAACTGTTGCTGGGTGAAGGTTTGCGCAGCGCCGAACCGACAGTGGAAGTCAGTCGCTGGCAACTGCATCGCAGTACCAGCGCCACCCACGGCGCCGCGCAAGTGTGCAGCCTGACTTTCGACCAGCCGTTGGATTGGGTCGGCTTCGGGGTTTGGTTGTCGATGCTGTTAAGATGCCACGGCGAACGAATTCTACGTGTCAAAGGACTGCTCAACGTGAACAGCAGTAACGCCCCGATCGTCATTCATGGTGTGCAGCATTGCCTGCATGCCCCCGTGCACTTGCCTGCCTGGCCGGGCACGGATCGGCAGTCGCGCCTGGTGTTCATCCTGCGTGGTCTCGACCCTGCGCTGCTGCGGCGCTCCTTTGCCGTGTTCTCTCAGCGGTTCGCCGCATGATCACACTCCGCGTCCTCGGCACTTCAGTGACCTTGCTCGAATGCCTGCGTGTTCGTGCCGAACAGGAATTGGGCATTCACTTGGTGTACCAGGTGCACGATGTCGAGCAGGCCCAGCGCATCGCGGTGATGCAGCCCGACAGCTATGACCTGTACGATCAATGGTTCCATAACGTCGACTTCGTATGGCCGGCCCGGGCGATCCAGCCCATCGACACGCGGCGCATTGCGTTGTGGCATGAGATCAACGACCTGCCCAAGCGCGGTCGCCTGTCCGCGAATGATCGGTTGGGCAGTGGCAGCGTGCCTAGCGAGCGCTTGTTCGTGCAGCACGATGGCAGCCTCGGCAGCACGGTCACCGAGCGCATCAGCATGCTACCCCTGACCCATAACGCCGACAGTTTCGCCTACCGCCCCGAGCGCTTGCCCGAGGGTTTTCGCCCCGACAACGAAAGCTGGGGCTGGCTGTTGGACCCGGCCTGGCGCGCGCGCACCGCACTGCAGAGCGACGCTGCCATCGGCGCCCTGGATGCCGCGCTGGCGGTGCAGGGCGCGGGACTGGCGCGCTTCAAGGACATCGGCAATATGAGCATCGAAGAGATCGATGTGCTGGCCGATATCCTGGTGCGCAAACAGAAGGAAGGTCACTTCGCGGCGTTCTGGTCCGATGACGAGGAGGCTGCGCAATTGATGCTCAGCCCGAACATCGATATCCAGAGCCTGTGGTCGCCGACGTTGATGCGCCTGCATCGCGCCGGGGTGAAATACCGTCTGGCGGTGCCTCGCGAGGGGTACCGCGCCTGGTTCGGCGGTTTGTCATTGTCGCGCCATGCCCAGGGCCCGGTGCTGGATGCGGCCTACGCATACCTCAATTGGTGGTTGTCTGGCTGGCCCGGCGCGGTGATGGCGCGCCAGGGTTACTACATCGGCAACCCGGCGCGCAGCCGCGACCATCTGAGCAGTGCCGAGTGGGATTACTGGTACGCCGGTCAACCGGCGCGGGAGGAGTTACTGGGCAGTGATGGTTTGCCGCTGATTGACATTGGTGACGTGCGCGATGGTGGTTCCTATGAGCAGCGCATGGGCCATATCGCCGTGTGGAACTCGGTGATGGATGAGCACAATTATCTGGTGCGGCGCTGGGGCGATATTTTACGGGCGGGGTTGAAAAACTTTCCCAGACGGTGAGTTTCCAACCTGCACGGTCAACGAAGAGCCGGAGAAATCAAGCGTTTCCTGTCGGTCGTGGCCGTCAGAAATCTGCCATGAACGGCCACTCAAAACCCTCTCAGGACGAAGCAGTCACCCATGTTCCGCTGCCAACATTGACCTGAATTGAGAAATGACCTCTGTAGATAACCCGGCGTTTTCGAACACTGCGCAGGTGAAGCTAACGGGTGCGGGGCCTGGAGCCGTTATGATGCGGTCTGCGACCACGGCTACCGGGCTGCTTCGATAAAGCGCCTGCCCTGCATAACCTACGGCATTCTGTTGCAAGAACTCTGCGCTGTTCGAGGTATGAGCAACCGTGTCGAGCAAGCCGGCCCTCGCAAGCGCCAGCGTTCCCCCGCAGATACCGGCAATCGTCGCGCCGTTTGAGCGACTGGCATGAAGAAAGTCTCGAATATCGGGCGCTTCTGCACGTTCCCAGCCCATTCCTCCAATGACGACGACAACGTCCGGCTTCCAGTCCAGGCATTGTTGCAAACTGCTATCGACCGTTACGGCCAATCCACCCTGCGAGCGGAATTGCCCTGTAGCAGAAGTGAAAAACCTGGTGTCGATCCCGTAAAAAGGAGAGGCAGTCCCCGCGATGAAAGCATATTCCCAGTCCGCAAAACCGGGTGTCAGTATCAAACCCACACGTGCCATCAGTCAGAATCCTCCATGAATGCCAATAACATAGGGCGACGAAAAACGGACATCAAGGGCTGCTTCGGGCGGTCAATGATCGCCCAAACCGCCCATGCCTATTCCACTGCCTCAACCACCCCTTGATCCTCGCCCAGAAATCCGCCGCTCTGGTGATGCCACAACCGCGCATAGGTACCGTTTTTCCCGAGCAGTTCCGTGTGGGTGCCTTGTTCTATGATGCGCCCGTCATCCATGACGATGAGCCTGTCCATGGCCGCAATCGTGGACAGGCGATGGGCGATGGCAATCACGGTCTTGCCCTGCATCATGTCATCGAGGCTTTCCTGGATGGCCACTTCGACTTCCGAGTCCAGCGCGCTAGTGGCCTCGTCCAGCAGCAGGATCGGGGCGTTTTTGAGCATCACCCGGGCAATTGCGACGCGTTGACGCTGGCCGCCCGAAAGCTTGATACCACGCTCGCCGACCAGGGTGTCGTAGCCGCAATGGCCATGCTTATCGCTCAGTTGGCTGATGAAGCCATCGGCCTGGGCGTTGATGGCGGCGCTACGGATCTGCTCGTCGGTTGCATCGGGGCGACCATAGGCGATGTTGTCGCGAATGGAGCGGTGCAGCAGGGACGTATCCTGAGTGACCATGCCGATGGCGCTGCGCAGACTGTCTTGCGTGACGTGCGCGATGTTTTGCCCGTCGATGCGAATCTCTCCGCTGTCCACATCGTAGAAGCGCAACAGCAGGTTGATGAGCGTGGATTTTCCGGCGCCGGAGCGACCCACCAAGCCAATTTTTTCCCCCGCGCGGATGCTCAGGCTCAGCCCATCGAGCACCTGGCGTTCGCCGTTGTAGTTGAAGCTCACGTTGTCGAAGGTCACCGCTCCGCCAGTGGTCACCAGCACTTTCGCATCCGGCGCGTCCTGCACCTTGGGGCCGCGGGTCAAAGTGGCCATGCCATCCTGCACGGTGCCGATGTTCTCGAACAGCGAGGTCATTTGCCACATGATCCAGTGCGACATGCCATTGATGCGCAACGCCATCGCGGTAATCGCCGCCACGGCACCCGCGCCGACTTCGCCCTGGTGCCACAGCCATAGGGCATAGCCGCCCGCACCCATGATCAACGCGACCACCAGTGCCTGGTTGACGATTTCGAATTGGCTGACCAGGCGCATCTGGCGCAAGCCGGTCTGCTTGAAATCCTCCATTGCCGCGCGGGCGAAGTGGGCTTCGCGTTTTGAGTGCGAGAACAGCTTCACTGTGGTGATGTTGGTATAGGCATCGGAGATGCGACCGGTCATCGATGACCGCGCATTGGCCTGTTCCTGCCCGACTTGTCCCAGGCGGGGCACGAAGTAGCGCATGGCCAGGCCGAACAACGCGACCCAGGCAATGAAAGGTAGCATCAGCTTCAGGTCGAAGCCGCCAGCCAGGGCGATGATCGCGATGAAGTAAACGCCGATCCCCGGTGCGATCTCGATGAGGGTGAACAGCACCTCGCGCACCGACAGCGCCGTCTGCATCACCTTGGTGGTGACGCGGCCGGAGAACTCATCGGAGAAGAACGAAAGGCTTTGTCGCAGCATCAACCGATGGAAATCCCAGCGCAGCCGCAACGGTAGGTTGATCGCCAATATCTGGTGCTGCACCATCGTGCGCAACGCGACCAGCCCGATACTGGTCAGCAATACGATGCCGATGCCCCACAGCACGCGACTTTCCTGTATCGCCGCATCGCCGCCGGCCTGCCAGGTCGACAGCAGGTCCACGACCTGCCCGAGGAAAGAAAACAGCCAGGCTTCGTAAATCGACACACCGGCACTCAGTAGCGCAAGCGCGAGAATATAACCGCGGGCGCCGCGCGTGCAGGCCCAGAGAAATCGCGACAAGCCTTCAGGCGGTGGCGGTACTTCGTCGGGCGGGAAGGGGTCGAGCCATTTTTCAAACGTGCGAAGCATGGTGGTCTCCAAGACGATCCAGTGAGGAGATTCTGGCACGCATGGGCTGCTTTGAGGGTTTTGTGAGGGGACAGGGTTAATCGCCCAGGACTTTTTCCGTGATGATGGTGCGCTCGGCGCCGTTAAAATCGTTGCTGATTTCAGGACGCTCAGGCAGTGAAGGTGGCGCCTGCATTAGCGGGCCCCACCTACTTCACGCATCAACTGTCAGAGACGTCCCCAGTCTTTTCCTGACCGGCCTTTTCGGCATTAAAACCGTCGGCACTTTCGAATACGCCCATGAAACCGGGGATAGTCGACTCACGCGACCAGTCGCGCTGGAGCTCGCAGTACATCTGCACACGGCTGATGAGTTTCGCGCCCGCTTGCTCGATTCGGCGAAGGGCTGCCTCATGTGCGGCGGGTGACGTGCCTCCGACCGCATCGACCGGCACATACACTTCATAGCCTTCCTGGATCGCGTCCAGTACAGGGAACGTCAGGCAGGCCTCGGTCCAGAGCGCGGTCATGATGAGCTTCCGACGGCCGATTGCCTTGACCGCCTGTTTGAACTCGGTGTCCTCCCAGCTGTTGATAGAGGTGCGGTCATAAGTCGGTAGATGGCCGAGCACGTCCTGCAGTTCTCGAATCGGCGGCTTGTTACGGCCGGTGGCGACGTTAACCGTCGAATGAATGATAGGCAGGTTGTAGTTGACGGCCGCCTTGGCAACGCTCGTGATGTTGAAGACGAGTTCGTCGCGGGACATCGAGCGAATCGAGGAGACCTGGATCGGCTGATAATCGATGATGATCAGCGCCGAATTTTCAGGCGATAAGAGCTGGTCGGTATGGGGGTTGCGTATAGTCTCGCTTGTCATCTGTAGGTCCTTTTCTCAGTGATGCACGCGTGTCGGAGGGCCAGCGCATGTTCGGATGGACAGGCGCGACCGTGACGACACGTCCACTGATGTTGTTAGTAGATTGGGTTTTCCGGGAAACGTGCGCCAACGGCGACGCTGTCAGGAAGGGGGGATTATGCTGTTCCCATTTTCGACGCAGTAGTAGCATTCCGAGGCTAGCTGTGTCGCTCAAAGGGGAACGCTGATTTGGATATCGAAGAGCTGCAAACTTTCGTAGAAGTCGCTGATGCTGGGGGTGTTTCGCCGGCGGCGCTCAGGCTCGGAGTCTCCAAGTCGATCGTCAGCCGCAGGCTCGCCCGGCTTGAAGCGGAACTTGGCATCCAGTTGCTTGCACGATCCACCCGTGGGGCAGCGCTCACTGAAGCCGGGGCCACATTCCGAGACTATGCAGCCAGGGTCTGCGCCGAGATTGATGCCGCCAGAGAAACGATCCTGCCGGCGGGAGTCCTTCGTGGCCGCTTACGAGTTGCGGCGCCGCTCTCTTTTGGCCCTACGCATTTCGCTCCCATGCTCGCGGAAATGGCACGACGCCACCCCGAGCTTCATATCCAGACCTGTTACAGCGATCGCTTCGTTGATCTCATTGCCGAGGGGTTCGATTGTGCGATACGAGTCGGCTATCTTCCGGACTCTAATTTGATCGCAAGGCGTATCGGCCCGATTTACACGAAGCTCGTTGCGAGCCCGGGCTACATAAAAGCGCATGGGGTACCAGAGTCACCGGAGCAGCTCGCTACCCATGAGGCTCTCCTGCAGGGCACCGAAGCGTGGCAGTTCATGGATGGCGACAAGATCATCGCGGTTCGCCCGCAGGGACGCTTCAAGGCTGACAACGGCATAGCGCTCGTGGCTGCCGCAACAGCAGGACTCGGGATCGCGTACCTGCCAGATTGCCTGACCTACGAACATGTGACTTCGGGGGCGCTTGTGCCGATCATGACTCGGTATCCACCACCCCCGGCAGGTGCATATGTCGTCCGTCCGCCAAGCCAGCATCCCACGCGCAAGATACGAATGCTCACGGACCTGCTGATCGAGTCTTTCGGACAGTCTCCGCACTTTGCGGGGCCTGCCCGGATCTGATCAGGCTTTGACCTGAGAGACGTGGCCAGGCTTGCCAGACAGCCTTTCGATTGAACGGTTAGCCCTCAGGCGCACACAGCGCTCTGAGCCTTAGGGGCAGGTAGCCAGAGGCCAACCGATGCGTGCTGCACGCAGGAGGCTGGCTTTAACAACCAAGCGGTGAAAGGGCGCAATAACGAAGATGTAGGCCCGGCCTAGACGGTTGTGGCAATGGACCACGGTGGAAAAAACGAGTTGGCGACTGCCTTCTGGCTCTGCCTCTGCAGAACAGAGGATCGATATCCGGAAGTCGAGGTGCTTGTCGTCCTCTCCCAACACGATTTCAGTCTGGTTCGTGCTGTAGACCTTGAAGATTTCAATCCGATTACCCAGTGTTGCCAAATGCCTGGCTGTCTTGAGCCCAAAACAGGCAACGATAGTGTCTCGGACGTTCATGAGCCATCCGATCCAGGCTGGCTGGTGGGAAAGGATGAATCGAGCCAGCAAATCCGGATCGCTGGAGGTGCCCGCAGGGAGCCGAATTGCAAAAGCGTCCGCCAGGTTCAGCGACTTGTAAAGGTGGGTGATGCCGGACCTCGAGGGGACTGGCACAGACATGATGAGCTCAAATTCCCGGGGCATCGGTGATCTCTCCTGAGTTCCAACTACTGATTGGACGACATGCCATGTCGCGTTCCTTTGCGGTGGTTTATCGATGTCCACGCCTTGAGGCCCAGGGCCTCGCTGAGCGAGCATGGATTAACTGGATGTTGTTGAGGTGCCAACTTCTCCTTGTCGGAGACTGAGCCCGATCAAGGCATCATAGAGCGCTTGCTGCCCGGCGGGTAGAACAGGGAGCAACGTCGCACGGCGCTTGTCGACACCGAACCAGGACTCAACCAACCATCCCACCAGATAGAGTGCCGAAAGACATCCGCCAGCGGTTGCCACGTTACCTTGGCATACAAGCGGCTGGTCCATGGGCTCAAGCCCCAGAGCCTGCAAGCTCGATCGCGCATCCGGGTGTGTGGTTGCCTGGCCGTTGAGCAGCCCAAGCCGTTCGAGAATGAAAGCTCCGGCGCATATGGAGCCGATTCGCTGGCGCCTGGGGTCAAGTTCAAATGACGGCAGGAAATCCGGCGCGGCAAGTGCAGCGGGTATCCCTTCCTTGCCGCTGACGAACAATACCGCGTCGGCACTATTGGCTTCGCAAAGCGGACCGTGCACCGAAACAGGCAGGCCGTGCGCCGATCGCACAATAGCGCTAGAACCCAATATTCGGACGTGCCAGTCCTGCGTGTTGCGGCCTAGAATGTCCCACATCAGGAATAGGTCGATATCGGTGAATTGGTCGAAAGCAACCAGAACGATTTTCTTCAAGGCGAACTCCATGAAAAGTGCTGGCGTGCAAAACGCAACGGCCATCTTTGCTGGTGTTCGCAGCGTATCAATCGGTTGCGCACCATACACAGTCTGTATGGCGCCAGATCTGGAGCGAAATAACGGGTGAGAAAACTAACGCGTCACCATTGGATCGCGGCAGGTTTTGAGGCTCTCGACCAAATAGGGCATATCGGTGTTTCGGCCGAGAGTCTCTCGCGCCGATTGAATGTGACCCGCGGATCGTTCTATCACCATTTCCGCAATCGCGAAGACTTTGTCCGCACCTTGCTGGCCGCTTGGGAAGAAGACTACACCGAGCGCATGCTCGCTTATGCGGCGCAGGGGCGTAGCGCGGGCGAAACCTTGCAACGCTACTTGAGTATTGCCGCGGAGAAACAACCTGGGCGGGAAGTCTCCATCCGCGCCTGGTCGTTGCACGATCCGTTGGTAGGCGAGTTTCAGCAGCGTGTTGACACAAGACGACTGGACTTCGCGATACGGACATGCCGCCGTTTGGTCCCTATGCCAGGCCAGGCAGAAGTGATTGGTCAGGTGGCCCATCTGTGTCTGATTGGTGGCCAACAGGCAGGACTGCGGCGTGATGCCGCTCGCTTCAACAGTTTCCTGCATGGAGCCTTTTCACTTTTCGAAGGGGCTCTTGCGCCGTGGCGGCCTAAGTCGTGAGCTGAAATTTCGCCGCAAGGTTGGAAGCTGTCGAGTGAGTGGATGCAACGGAAAGAAGCGAGAAGTCTGGCTCCGGACAGATCAAATGTTCACTCCGCGAACATCTCGTCGTATCGCCTGGGGAGGAACGCCAAAGCCGCGAATGAACACTTCGCGCATATGGCGTCGATCACGAAAGCCGGTTTCCTTGGCGACCACGTCCAGTGAATGACGGCTCTGTTCGATCATCACCCGCGCGGCCTCCAGGCGCAGACGCTCGATGGCCTTGGCCGGAGATTGCCCGGTTTCCGTCGTGAACACGCGAGTGAACTGCCGCGGGCTAAGGTGCACGGCCTCGGCCAGATCCTCAACGCTGAGTGGCTTGTGCAGGTTCTGCCGGGCGTAGTTCAGCGCGTTCTGGATACGGTCGGATTTCGGAGCGAGGGTGAGCATCTCCGAGTGCTGCGATTGCCCGCCCGAACGACGCTGGTGCATGACCAGCTTATGCGCCACCGAACGTGCCACTTCCGGGCCCAGGTCCTTCTCCACCATCCCGAGGGCCAGATCCAGGCCGGCAGTCATGCCGGCGGACGTCCAGACGTTGCCATCGATTATGAAGATGCGGTCATCCTCGACGCTGATCTGTGGATACAGACGACGCAGTGCCGCGCCATAAGCCCAGTGAGTAGTCGCGCGACGCCCATCGAGCAGGCCGGCCTGGGCCAGCACGAAGCCTCCAGTGCAGATACCGGCGACGCGGCGCGCCTGCTGCCCGGCCTGGTGTACGAATGCCAGGGCCGCCTCACTCGGCGGCGTTTCCAAGGGCTTGTTGACCCCGACAATCATCCAGGTGTCCGCCAGGCCAGGGGTGTTCAGGGCACGGGTTTCGATACCCAGGCCCAGGGACGAGCGCACGATACCGCCGGCGACGGAGAAGAACTCTATGGAATAGAAGGGCGCCTCGGCCACGATGTTGGCGTACTCGAAGACGGTCTGGGTGGCCAGCGACAGCACCTGGAAGTCGTCGGAGAGCAGGTAGCCGATTCTGTGCATGGTCGGATCTCATGTCGGTCGTGTCCTGAAACATGACTGTATACGTCATTTAGGTCTTTTCCAATCCTCGCCATGATGTGTCCCAAGCCCACCCCACCTGGAGACATAACATGAGCAACGCATCCAAAGGCACCGCACTGGTCACTGGTGCATCGTCGGGTATCGGCGCCCTTTACGCCGAGCGCCTGGCCCAACGTGGTTACGATCTGGTCCTGGTCGCCCGTAACCGCGAACGCCTGAATGACCTGGCTCGCCGCATCACCGATGACACCCAGCGCGTGGTCGAGGTGCTGCAGGCCGACCTGGGCGATGCCCAGAGCCTGGCCAGTGTCGAGGCCAAGCTCAAGGAAGACGCGAGCATCACCCTGCTGGTCAACAACGCCGGCATCGGCACCCACACGCCGCTGCTCGACAGCGACGTCGGCCTGATGACGCGGATGATCGGCCTCAACGTGACTGCACTGATGCGTCTGAGCTATGCCGCCGTCACCGGGTTTGTCGAGCGTGGCAACGGCGCCATCATCAACATTTCCTCCATCGTCAGCATCGCCCCAGAGTTGCTCAACGGCGTGTACGGCGGCAGCAAGGCCTTCGTCACCGCCTTCAGCCAATCGCTGCATCACGAGCTGGCCGACAAGGGCGTGCGCATCCAGGCGGTGTTGCCAGGGGCGACCGCCACCGAGTTCTGGGACAACGGCGGCCTGCCGCTGGAGCACCTCGACCCCGCCATTGTGATGCCGGCCAGCGCCCTGGTCGACGCCGCGCTGATCGATTTCGATCGCGGCGAATTGATCTCCATTCCCTCGTTGCATGACGCCAGCCAGTGGCAGGCCTACGAGTCGGCGCGCAAGGCCATGTTCAGCAAGCTTTCCAGCAACCAACCCGCGCCGCGCTACAGCGCCGAGCGTTGATCGACCCCTCATCAGGAGAGACAGCATGAAACTCAACGGCAATACCATCTTCATCACTGGCGGCACTTCGGGTATTGGTCGCGGCCTGGCCGAAGCCTTCCATCAACGTGGCAACAAGGTGATCATCGCCGGCCGCCGCCAGGCCCTGCTGGACGAGATCGCTCGGGCCAATCCCGGTATCGACACCGTGGTGCTGGACATCAACAATCCGCAGCAGATCAAGCAGGTGGCGCAGCAGGTGATCGAGCGTCACCCCGACCTCAACGTGGTGATCAACAACGCTGGCATCATGCCGTTCGACAATGCAGCCTCGGGTGATCTCGACGACGAGCAGGCGGTTGGCCTGCTGGCCACCAACCTGCTCGGCCCGGTGCGCGTCAGCGCGGCCTTCGTCGAGCACCTCAAGCGTCAGCCGGATGCCACCATCATCAACAACAGCTCGGTGCTGGCGTTCATTCCGATTGCCGTCACCGCGCTGTACTCGGCGACCAAGGCGGCCATTCACTCCTACAGCCTGTCGCAGCGCTTCATGCTGCGTGACACCAGCGTCAAGGTGCTGGAAATCGCACCGCCATGGGTCGACACCGATCTGGTCCACAAGAGTGGCGACCCGCGCGCCATGCCGCTGGATGCCTTCATCGCCGAGACCCTGGCCAAGCTGGAAACGGCCACCACCGAAGTGATCGTCGATGGCATCGCCGCGTTGCGCGCCAACGTCGGGCCGAACGAGTACGCCCTGGTGGAGCAGTTCAACCAGTCGATCGTCGACAATCCCATCCCTGTTGCCTGAGCCCTGCGCCCGACCTCACTGGGAGGTCGGGTATTTTGATGTTTCTGCTGCTTGCCTTCGTCAGCCTGCGCTTCTCCGAGTGGCGCGTCCGTGTGCAGGTATCCGCGCCCGGGCTGCGCTGATCAGCGGCTGCCTCTTACACTGGTAATCTCGCACGCCATACTCTGCCAAAGAGCGGCCGCCAGGGGCGCAGTTCACGGCCTTTCCCGATGACAGACGTCCATGAGCCGCGCTGAGGGAAGGATTACGTTGCCACCGCCGACATGAGCAACTTGCGAATTTCCCCTGTAATCGCACTTTTGGTGCCTTGTTCCAGTATCCCCACCCGGCGTACCGCCAGGTCGCCCGGCAACGGCAGCACGCGCAGGCTTGGGTCTTTGTGCCAGTCGAAGTTTTTCAGCAACGGCACAATCGCCACTCCGACTTGCTGGCGCACCAGGTCGGCGATTCCGATGATCGAGTTCAGTTCCAGGATCTCCAGCGGTTCGACCGATTCACTCTTGATGATCGACTGCACCTTGCGACCCACTGCCGTGGACCTGTCGTAGCGAATAAACGGCTGGGTTCTCAGCAACTCCACTGCGTCGTCGATGCCGGCGGTCTGGGTGGCATTGGCGAGCATGACGATCGGTTCGTTGTAGAGCAGGGTCCAACTCATGCCATCGAAGTTTTGCCGCGCAGTCTCGATCAGCAGCGCGGCGTCGAGTTTGGCGGCCTGTACCAGGTTGACCACTTCGTCGGAACGGGCGGTCATCAGGTTGACCGATATCCTGGGGTGCAGCTTTTTCAGTTGCACCAGGCAATTGGCGAGCAGGCCCATGCCAGAGGTAATGCCGCCGATCGACACTTCGCCCTCCATGGCTTCACCGTCGGGGGCTTCGGCGATCATTTGCTCGTAGTCCGCCAGCAGACGCTTGGCCTTGGGCAGCAATAACACACCATCGCGGCTCAGCTTGATTTGCCGCTGGCTGCGGTCGAACAGCGGCCGGCGCATTTCCTCTTCGAGTGCGCGCATTTGTTGGCCGACGGCGGCGTTGGTCAGTGCCACGCGGTCGGCAGCGGCGGCAAAGCTGCCGTACTCGGCGACGGCGATAAACGTCTTGAAAAAACGAATGTTGCTCATGGGTCAACTCGCAGCCATGGGTAGAGCTTGATCGTAAAGGTTTTGTTTGTTCTGGATAAAGTTTAATTAGTTTTTCTTTTTATAGCGCCCGGCCAATACTCAAGTCCGAACTGACTCGGCGAACTTTCCAGATGAGCAATCCAGATACCAACCCCATCGACGCGGCCTTGCGTGCGGCCAAAAACGTGTATCACCTCGGCGCTACCACGGTGTACTCGCACCACGAGGACAGCCGTTTTGCCTACACCCTCTATGTGCCCGAAACCATTGAAGACAGCTCCCGGCCCGTGGATCTGGTGGTGTCGCTGCACGGCTCGACCCGTGCGATGGAGATTTATCGCAATGGCTTCGCGGAGTTTGGCCGCTGGAACGATTGTGTGATTCTCTCTCCGCTGTTCCCGGTCGGCGTGCTGGGTGACAGCAACGGCGATGGCTACAAGCAACTGGTCGAGGGCGATATCCGTTACGACCAAGTATTGCTCGACATGATCGCCAGCGTCGGCAAGCGCTACGGTCGTCGCTTCGATACCTTTGCGCTGTTCGGCTATTCCGGCGGCGGGCAATTCACCCACCG
This sequence comes from Pseudomonas sp. St290, assembly GCF_018325805.1. NCBI lineage: Bacteria > Pseudomonadati > Pseudomonadota > Gammaproteobacteria > Pseudomonadales > Pseudomonadaceae > Pseudomonas > Pseudomonas sp. St290. The sequence continues at coordinate 2,656,158 of NZ_AP014703.1, forward strand.
GTTCTGCTACCTGCACCCCGAGAAACTCTGGGCGGCGTCCATCGGTGCGCCGGGCTCGGTGACCTTGCTGGATTTCGAGCAGGACTGGTGGGTCGGTGTGCGGGACTTCGCGACGCGCTTTGGCAAACCGTTGAACCTGCAAGCCTTGCAGCAACTGCCGGTGCACATGGTGGTCGGCGATTCAGACCTCGAAACCTGGGAAATCACCCACCGCGAAGGGGGCAAACACTACATGGCCGGTGCCAACGCTGCCGGACGCACGCGCCCGGAGCGCCTGGCCAGCTTGAAGGCGAGTTTCGAAGCCGCCGGCGTGCAAGTGCACTTCGACCTGTTGCCCAACGTCGCGCACCAGGGCATCAAGGTGATGCCCGCTGCCCAGGACTTTTTCGCCACAGTGTTGCGCCGCAAGCGCAGCCTTGGCTGATACACCGCTGGTAGATGCACTCAGAACAGGCCGTACAACAATAATCAAGGATTCACTCATTCTGATGCCGGTCCTGCCTTGGCTCCCGCCACTGACCGGAAAATTTCTTCAAGGAGTCTTTCTCCCGTGAATAGTTACGTAAAGACGGCACTGGCCGTCGCGATGTCGGCGTGCACCTTTTCCATGGCCGTCGCGCAAGACAAGGTCATCAGCGTTGGTCTCAATGGTGATATCCGCAGCACCGACCCGGGCGTCAACCGCGACGACAATACCGATGCGGTGATGATGCACATCGTCGAAGGGCTGGTGGCGTATCGCGAAGACACCAGCATCGCGCCGATGCTGGCCAGTGCAGTCGCTGTCTCGCCGGACGGCCTGCGCTACACCTTCAGCCTGCGAGACGGCGTGCACTTCCAGAATGGCCAGCGGTTGACGGCCAAGGATGTGCAATGGACCTGGCAGCGCTACCTGGACCCCAAGACCCAGTGGCGTTGCCTGGCGGAGTTCGACGGGCGTGGCGCAGCCAGGATTGTCGATGTCGCCACCCCTGACCCGAAAACCGTGGTGTTCACGCTGGACCAGGCCAACGGCTTGTTTCTCGCGGCGATGGCTCGCCCGGATTGTGCCGGCAGCGGCATCCTGCACCCGGACTCCCTGGCCGCCGATGGCAGTTGGCGTGCACCGATCGGCACCGGGCCGTTCACCCTGGGCAAATGGCAGAAGGGCCAGTACGTCGAACTGGATCGCTTCAAGGAATACACGCCGCGTGCCGAGGCCGAGGCGGACGGGTACACCGGCAACAAGCAGGCGTTTGTCGACAAGGTGCGTTTCCAAGTGATCCCCGATTCGGCCTCGGCCAAGGCCGCGCTGCTCTCGGGTGGCGTCGACCTGCTGCCGGACGTGACGGCAATGGACGCCGCACAACTCAAGCAGGACAAGAATCTGCAGATCCAGGTCAGCCCGATCATGACCATCAGCGGCTTGCTGTTCCAGACCCGTGACCCGTTGCTCAAGGACGTGCGCATTCGTCGCGCGGTGGCGTTGTCCCTGGATTACGCACAGATGGTGGCGGCCTTGTCCGATGGCTTGTCGGTGGTCAACAACTCGGTCATCCCCACCGCCAGCCCGTATTACGACGCCACCGCGCGCCAGGGCTACACCTACAACCTCGACGAGGCCCGGCGCCTGTTGAAAGAGGCCGGTTACGGCGGCGAAAAAATCCGCATGCTGGTCAACAAGCGCTACCCGCAGATGTTCGACATGGGTTTGCTCAGCCAGGCCATGACTCAGGCGGCGGGGCTGAATATCGAGATGGAAACCCTGGAGTGGGGCACGCAGCTGGAGCGCTATCAGACCGGCAGCTACCAGATGATGTCCTTCTCCTATTCGGGGCGTTTCGATGCGGCGCAGAGCTTCGAATCAGTGATCGGCGACAAGCAGAAGGAGCCGCGCAAGGTCTGGGACAACCCCGAAGCCTTGGCGATATTGCGCGAGGCCCAGCGTGAGGTTGACCCCGCCAAGCGCCAGCCGCTGTTCGACAAGCTCCACACCTTGATGCTCAAGGATGTACCGATGGTGGTCATCTACAACGGTACCGCCATCGGCGCGATGGGCAAGCGCGTTGAAGGTTATCGCTCCTGGCCCGTTGCCAAACCGCGCCTGTGGGGCGTGAAGCTGGCCGACACTTCCAAGTAAGGCGTACCGCTATGTTTCGATTCATATTGCACAGGCTCGGCATGGCGGTGCCGACCCTTCTGTTGATCTCGGTGATTGTATTTGCCTTGATTCGCCTGATCCCCGGCGACCCGGCGTTGTTGATGCTGGGCGACATGGCCGACCCCAAAAGCCTTACCGACATGCGCAGCAGCCTGGGGTTGGACCACTCGGTGGTGACCCAGTACCTGATCTGGATCAAGTCGGTGCTCAGTGGCGACCTGGGGATGTCCATCAGCAGCCGCCAGCCGGTATTGGAGTTGCTGATCGAACGATTCAGCGTCAGTGCCACAGTGGTGCTTGTCGCGGTGTTACTGGCGACCCTGCTCGCGGTGCCGGTGGGTTTGCTCGCGGCCTGGAAGCAAAACAGTGTGCTGGACTTGGGCCTGGTGGCTACGGCGACGTTGCTGCTGTCGGTGCCGAGTTTCTGATCTCCGAGGTATGGGCGGCCATATAACCCAGGTAAACCCAGGGGTCGAAGACTTGGCCGACATCGCCGAAGCCAGGGTCGCGAAGCGGCACGTCGCGAAACCAGAGCGCGCAGAAGCCCAGCGCCTCGGCTTGTTTAGCCAGTGTGACCTGGTTGAGCATGCTCGGAGTGTCCCCGTCGAACGCCTCCATGGGAAAGAATAATCCAAGGCTCAAATGCCCCTGAGTGAAGGTTCGGCTGAACCCTTGATGCTGCTGGTAAGGAATCGTGCTCGGCCGATACATACGGATTGACCTCATGGCAGAACGTGAACAGCGCCCCCGTTTCCAGCGGTGCTGCGGCATCGGTCGCTTTTGAACGACAGGTGGGGGGACTGGGTCTGGCTTTTACCCGTTGCGCCGTACTGCTGGTCGTGTGGACCGGATTCAGGGGCCAGTTGCTGGCGATAGGTGCGGGTTGGTCCGGGTGGGTGTTAAGCGGACGATCAAAGGAAGTCAGATCTCTCGGCTCTATACCACCAGATGGGCAAGGCGTTCGAGGAATCATTCTATAAGCGTAGGCGGTTTTGCAGCTCTCCGCCATATTCTTACAAACGAGCCGCTTCCGGGCGAAAGTTGCGTATCGAAGACAGTTATCGGTCGTTTCCTGCCATTCCAGAACGGCCGCTATTGGCCGATTCTGTTGAAAAAGTCGGCTTCGAATTCCACTGCAGAAAAGTACGCACCTGAGATTGAAATCTGAGTTTTGGGCAGAAGGTTCAGGACTCGGATTTCACGTAGCAGCGTGCAAAAGAGGTGTTTTCATCCATCAAAATTCGAGCGCTTTGGGAAAACCGACTTTTTCAACAGAATCGGCCGAAAGCAGACTTTGACGAACGTCTGCACATAGCCACTCTCTGCCGGTCATAGGTGGTCAAGTCCGATGCAAATGGCAGGTAAGGTCGAATTAACGCCGCAGGGGAAGTCCGTGCAGAACCTATCTGGTAGATAAGCAGAAACGGGCGCTTTATGCGCCCGAAGCGCTATCAACTTTCAACCTGCGCCTGAAGCCGCCGACCAATCACCTCCAGCAAATCACACCCATCTCGCAACGGGATCACCAAAAGCTGTGCAAAGTCCGAAAGCACCACCGTATCGCTGGTGATTTCAGAGCGGAATGCAATGTTCTCCAGTACCTGAGTCACCACACGGATGCGGTAATCGGCGGTGGCGTGCAGGACGTCCAGCGGGGCTTGAGTATCAATGAGAAGGGAAGCAGGGGTGCAGTCGATGCCAGTGATAGGGACGTATCTTTCCATGTTAAAAACTCCGATCTAATGAGGTTTTAACCACTCAATCGTCGCCAAACAATTGGGTGGCAGTTGTACGCAGGTTGGCGAACCGGGATCGGAAACCGGCAGACCCGAAGGTCTCCCACGCACAACTGCCGTAACGGGCAGCTGTGCAAGTGTGCCAAAGCCTCTGCAAAAAACGCAGCACTTTCGCACTCGATCCTCAGGTCGCCAAACCTGATCGCCATTGAGCGATGGGCATCACTATAGGTTTTGTCGGATTGGGCGGGGAAGGTGATGGGTTCCTAAAGCTTCGTAGGAGCTGTGATCGTCTTTTGCCGGAGGGATCTGACATATTCGAATCGACTTATTCAAAACCATCGACAGAACGATCGTGGTATTAGTTTTGGGACTGCTTCGCAGCCCAGCGGGACGGTGTAGCGTGTCGCTAAATCCCCTCGCCACAGGGGAGAGGGGGGCTAGCCTTCGAACTCAGCCCCACCCCCCAAGCCCCCCGACATCAGGTATTCTCCGCCCTCAAACACCATCCCGGCCTGCGGCATGCAAATCGCCTGTCTCAGCCCTCGAACGGTCTGAAAGCGGCGCACCAGGAGGCTTGCATATTGATTGGATATCGGTTCGAGCGCACCGCGCAGGACGACTTGCACATCCACTCGCGCAACCTGGTGCAGAGCATATTCGTGCTGCTGACGGGCGCGTTGGCCTTCATCTTGCCGGTGGCGTTCGCCGTATTTGTGATGGCTGATGGTCTCTCGCCGTTGGCTGACGCGGATCCGCTGTCCTCTCTGCTGATCGTTCTCGGGCTGCTGCTGATTCCTGCCCTTGGCCTTTTACTGCTGGTTTACACCGGCATCCGCGAGACCTTGGTGTTGTCGCGAGTCGACGGTGAGGGCAAGCGCCTCACTCGAAACTTTTTTGGACGCCGCGAGCGGGTGCAGTCGGTCTTTCGGATCGATGCCGCCAAGTACCTCGAGCTACGCTGCCGTCCACAGGCTGAGCGAGCCCACACCCAGCTGTGGCTGATGCTGCGCGACGGCACTGCGCACCGCTTAACGTCCGACAACGTTCCGGTCGTGCCGGGAAGTCAACGCACCGACTTATGGTTGCGCGAGTTGGCCGACTACCTGAACGTGGCGGTGCCCGCCGAGGTCATCGAGGGGTTGGCGCCTGGTGTGAAGGCACCCTATAGGCCTGCCCCAGCGCCCACCAGCGGTAAGGCGGTGAGGGAAGCCAGGCAGCGCCGAGGAAAGAGGGCCACGCCAGCGCCTGAGCCAACCGAGAAGTTCGGCATTCCCGCGCGCGTCTTGCTCATGCTGGCGGGCACTTTCCTGGTTGTGCTGGAGCTGAGCCAGGTTATCGCATTGGTTCCGGCTCTGTTTGCCGGACGGCTGCGTGTCGGTGGCTATCGCTCGACGACCTTCTACTGGGCCGAGCAACCGTTGAGCTTTTCACTCAACCTGTTTGTGGGCATCGCCGAGGTATTGATCGTCGGCGTCGTCGCCTGGGGTTGCCTGCGCACGGCGATCCAGGGCCGGATGAAATCCAATCCCTGAATGCGGTTTTTAGACATCTACAGAGGAGATGAGCATGGAACGCGATAACGACAGCAGCGCCTACATCACGACCACACAAGCGCTGGAAAGCCTTTACGGCCCCGTCGCGGCGCCCTCGATTCTCAAGGAAGTCGACCATATTCATCCGGTTTACCAGCCCTTCATAGAGGCTGCTTCCTTTGTGATCCTCGCTTCCTCAGGCCCTGGAGGGCTGGATGCCTCACCGAGGGGCGACGCGAACGGGTTCGTTCATGTCCACGACAGCAAGACCCTGTATTTGCCCGACCGCCGTGGCAACAACCGCATCGATTCGCTGCGCAATATCGTCGAGGATCCCCGGGTTGCACTGCTCTTCCTTGTGCCTGGCGTAGGGGAAACCTTGCGCGTGAACGGCACGGCCAGGATATCGGTCGAGCCAGCGCTGTTGGCTCGGTTCGCGGTAAATGGGCAACTCCCTCGAACGGTGCTGGAGATCACCGTAGCCAGCGTTTACTTCCAGTGCAGCAGGGCTGTGATCAGGGCGGGGCTGTGGGATGTGACGCGGCAGATCGAACGCAGCGCACTGCCCACCGCAGGCGAGGTGTTCAAGCGCATCTGCCCATCGAAAGTGGATGGCGACGCGTACGACAAGGCCTTGCCAGGGCGTATCGCGAGCACGCTTTACTGACGATTTCGCCGAGCCAGGGGGCAGTTGGCTAATCCCGCGCTTTGGGTATTGCATACCTCCAGGCGCCTTGCGCCTCCAAAGTTCCGCGCATTCGTGGATTTCATATGCGCCAGATACCCCGACTTGTCTGTGGTTTTGAGTGGATAGAGCAGTCTTCAGAGGATTCAGGATCGAAGCAGGCTGCTGGATTGCGCGCTATCGGTCGGGCGTCTTGCTGTTCGGCATCCTCGTCGTGTTTATCAAGCATTGTCATGACTCTCTCACTTAAAGAGCTAATTCCAAAATGGACTCCCTGTCATCCTGCGGTTTGGGCTTACATGCGACTAAAGCTTACATCTCGATTTAGCAGTCGATCACCTAGCAGCATCTTGGGATTGCTTCGCAATCCAGTGGGGACGGTAGGACGTTTCGCTAAATCCCCTCGCCACAGGGGAGGGTGATGCGGCTAGCCTTCGAACTCCGTTTGCAACATCGCCAAAAACGCCTCCCGGGCAGGATGCCTCCCGGCGTTTTCATGCCAGTAGAAAAGGTTATCGATCCCCGTCAACTCAGGGAATTCATACCCCGTCCAACCCGCCCCCTGGCGGTATTGTTCATAGATCCCCCGGGGCACCAGCGAGACGCCTGCGCCCGCGCTGACGCAGCCGACGATGGCGCCATAACTGGCGATGCTGATGATCGGTTGCACTTGGTCATGACGCAGCAGCCATTGCTCCAACGCTAACCGGTACGGACAGCCTGTGGGCCACATGAAGATTGCCTTGCCTTGCAAATCTGCGGCGCTGCGCAATGGGCCGTGAGATTCGGAGGCGATGAGCACCAGGTCTTCGCGGTACATCACGGCTCGCTTGAGCCCTGGCCGTTCTATGTCCACCGCCACGATCACTCCATCGAGCCGATGATGCTGGATATCGTCCAGCAACTGCGCCCAGGTGCCGGTGCTCAGCTCCAATGACACTTGCGGGTACTGCGCGTGGTATCTGGCCAGCAACTGGGGCAGGCGCCCGGTGGCGCTGGACTCGATCGCGCCTATGCGCAGTGGGCCACTCGGTGCGCGGGTGGGGGCTACTGCGCGGCGGGCCTCTTCGGTCAGGTTCAGTATTTTTGTCGCGTATTCCAGAAACACTTCGCCCGCAGGGCTGACCCGCAGCCCGCGACCCTCGCGGAAAAACAACGGCGTGCCGAGTTCCCGTTCCAGGGACTTGAGGCGTGCGGTGATGTTGGACGGCACGCAGTGCAGCACTTCGGCAGCGCGGGCGATGCTGCCGGTGTCGCAGACCGTCTTGAGCATGCGCAGTTGAGACAGTTCCATGGCTCACCAAAAGTGAATGATGAACTGAGTTTAAGTCACTTGTGCTGAGGGGAGGTGGTTTCGATACTTCCAGGCAAATAGGCCAGGCGCTCAGTGAGCAGGAACTCTAGATGGAAACGCGTTGTGTGCCGTTTGAAGGTTTTTCCAGCAAACCTGGTGCGAAAATTATCCTGGCGACGCTGTTCGTGATTTTTTGCTGGGCCTATTCGCCGATTGGCATTCGCATCGGCTTGCAGGCTTACGAGCCCGGTCAACTGGCATTGATGCGGTTTCTCATTGCTTCGGCGTTCATGGCTCTTGTCGCGATGGTGAAGGGCATTTCCCTGCCGCGTATCAGGGATCTGCCATTGCTGGCGGTGTTGGGTTTCTTTGCCGTCAGTCTGCATCACATCGCCCTCAATTACGGCCAGCGGGGCGTCAGTGCCGGGGCGGCCAGTGTGCTGGCCCAGTCCACGCCTTTGTTCAGCACGTTACTGGCGAGTTTTGTTTTCAAGGAAAGAGTCGGCGGGTGGCAGTGGGGGTGTGTACTGTGCGGCTTGCTTGGCGCCGGCGTGGTGGTTGCGGGGGATCGTGGCTTGGGTGACATGGACGCCCATGGACTATTGATCCTGTTGGCGGCGCTGTCCTGGAGCCTGTATTTCACTTTGCAAAAGCGCCACTCCCATCGCTATGACGGATTGACCCTGGTTTGTTACACCGTCTGGTCGGGCACGATCCTGTTGTTCATTTTCGCGCCAGGAATGTCGAGCGCGGCGCGACAGGCTCCGGTTTCGGTGAATCTGGCGATGTTGGTTCTCGGTATTTTCCCCAGCGCGCTGGCGTACCTCGCTTGGGCTTATGTGCTGGCGCACAGCAACGTGAGCCGCGCCTCCATGGCGCTTTACCTGATACCGCCAACGGCGATGTTGATGGCTTCTTTGGTGCTGGCCGAGCGCCCGTCAATGATGGTTGTTGTTGGGGCGGTGATTGTGTTGATGAGCGTGCTGGCGTTGAGGCTTGAGCCGGGGAGTGGGGCAAAAGTTGGTTGATTCTGTCGTGTATATGGGCAATGACGTTGGATGTTGTCGCCACACGGAGTGCCACGAAACCCTGTCCTACGGACAGGTGATCACTTTGGGGAAAGTCGAGGAAATCTCTGACAACTTTTTAGGGTTGGCCTTCGGAAGTACCGCACTTACGATCTGGCGTTGCCTCGGTGCTCCGTGTGGTATCCGGCATGCTCAGCTTCGTTTTATATCGTGAGGACAGATCGATGCCTGAAATCCCATATGCCAAGGCCTTGGAGCACGCCGCCAATGTTTTCGGCTGCCCGGCGCACTATTTCTTGACCGGGTAATCCTGCCCCCACACCCGTACCGTGCTGACCGCTTCGTTCATGCCTTCAAAAACAAACTTCTGCCGCACGGCAGTCTTCGGCGGAATGGTGACTTCATCCGGGTTTTCCAGGCCGGTGAGGCGGTTGGAGTAACCCGCCTGGTCAATGGCCAGCAGCACGCCGGTCTGGCCGAGGTTGACCACGCGCAGTTGGGTGTCGGTGCTGTTCTTGAAACCGAGGGTAATGCTGACGTTATCGTCGCTGGGTTCGAGCTTCAACACTTCAACGGCGATGCGGTCTTTCATTTGCTCGCCGGAGGAAATGATCGCGGCGCCATCGGTGCCTTGGGCCGACTCGCGGCCATCGAGCACGCCCTCGCTGACACCGCCAAGCAGGTTTTTGCCGGCAGTAATGAACGTTGAGACGGCTGCTTTGGTCGAGTCCTTGATGAGGCTGCCGTCCGCCGGCTCGCCTTCGGCAAAGCACAGGGAACTTAGCAGGAGGCTGGAGACGAAGAGGGTGGAGCGTGACGGCAGAAGAGTCATACCTGAGTCCTTGAGGGGGGCTGCGACATCGCCCGTCAACTGGGCGAACGGCAATGATAGCCGTGATCAGGGGCCGCTAGCGATCTGCTTCCTTGAGTTTTTCCGACATCTTCACCAGCGTTGCCAACGAGTCCGCATTCATCTTGCGCATCAACGACCCGCGGCGCACTTTCACGGTCACTTCGCTCAAACCCAGTTGGCCGGCCACCTGTTTGTTCAGCAGCCCTGACACGACTAACTCCATCACCTCGCGTTCGCCGTCAGTCAGCCCGGCATGACGGCGTTTCAAGTCGTCGACCAGCGCCGAGGCCTTGCGCCGTTCCTTGTCACGGCCCAGGCCCAGGCTGATTGCATCGAGCAGGTCCTGTTCACGGAATGGCTTGGTCAAGAATTCGAGGGCCCCGGCCTTCATGGCTTTGACCGACATGGGGATGTCGCCATGGGCGGTGATGAACACAACCGGGACGCGAATATTCAATCGGGTCATTTCCTGTTGGAAATCCAGCCCGCTCAAACCCGGCATCCGCACATCGAGGATCAGGCACGCCGGAACATCCGGCAGATCGGCGTCCATGAACTCGCGGGCCGAGCCGAATGCCCGGCTCGCCAGGCCTACGGAGGCCAACAGGTCTTGCAGCGATTCGCGCACCGAGCTGTCATCGTCGACGATGTAGATCATCGATTCGGCCAGGTCGTGAACGTCAGTTTGGCTCATCGGATTCCCTTGTGACGGCTGGCAGGGTGAAGTGGAAAGTCGCGCCGGTCTGTGGGTCGCTTGAGGCCCAGAGACGACCGTCATGGGCTTCGATGATTGAACGGCTGATCGCCAACCCCATGCCCATGCCATCCCGCTTGGTGCTGTAGAAGGCCTCGAACACTCGCTCGCGATCACTTGCCGACAGACCGCTGCCCTGGTCGGAAACCGAAAACAGCAGTTGCTGGCGTGACTCCAGCGCCACATCAAATTGCAGGATCCGACGCTCGAGGTCTACCTGGCGCATCGCCTCGACCGCGTTCATCGCCAGGTTGAGGATGACTTGTTGGATCTGCACCTCATCGGCGAGCATCGGCGGCAGGCCTTCCTCGACATGCACGCGCAAGGTGACGTTCTGTTCGTTCAGCTCTCCCGCCAACAGCCGCAGCGCGGCGTTGAGCGTGTCAGCGACGTTCAGCCATTGCTTGGTCGGCGCTTGATGCCGAGCCATGCCGCGCAAGCGGGCAATGATGTCGCTGGCCCGGTGGGTGTCGGCGATGATCCGCTCCAGCGCTTGCTGGGCTTTGATCAGGTTGGGCGGCTCGGTGGCCATCCAGCGCAGGCAGGCGCCACTGCTGGTGGCCACCGCAGCCAATGGCTGGTTGACTTCATGGGCAATCGAGGCGGCGAGTTCGCCGAGCATGTTGATGCGGGTGATGTGCGCCAGGTGGGCGCGGGTCTGATGCACCGTACGGATCGCGGCGGACAGGCGCAGCGCCAGATACGTCGTGCCGGCGATCGCCGCAAGGCTGATCAAGACATTGATCAGTCCGGCCTCGGTGTCGCCAAAACGGGTGAACCGATAACTCAGGATCGTCAAAATCATGCAGACGATCGAGACGCCGGCCACCGCCCGCGTCGGCAGGATCCGCACGGCGATCAGCACCACGGCGATCTGGAACACCCCGACCGCAATTTCCAGATCGGTGACGGTATCGATCGCGGCAATGCCCAGCGCCAAGCCCAGTAACAGCAGCAGGCGAAGCGTCATCCGGGTGCTTCTCATGGGGTGTTCATCTCGCATCGCTCCAACGCTTGGGCCTGATCCACGCAGTTTATACCGCCCACTCAGGATGGATTGTCGAGGCTGAACAGATCGGCCACTTCGTCATAGGCGAACAACTCGGCGTAGCGTCCCCATTGCGTGACGCAATCCAGGGTATGGGCGGCGTCGTGCTCGGACATGAAATCTTCCAGTTGATCGCGGAAACGCCTGGCCGGTGCCGTGCGGGTAGGGCGCTCGTCCAGCACCCTGCGGATATGACCCACCAGCGGCACGTATTTAAGCAGGTGCTGGGCAAACAGTTGCTTGCGCTCATCCACTGTTGAATCGGCGTAGCGTTGCCCGGCCGGCAGCAGCGTTATGTGGCCGTCCTGCATGTCGGCCAAACGCATGAGTTGCAGTACCTCAGCCACCGGAAACAAATCACTGGCGGTGTAGCGTAACACTCCGGCGAGCTCGCGCAGATCCGCCTGGCCGGCAAACGGCTGAGCCTGCACCGCCTCGATCAGCCCGGCCAGGGCGTTGGTGGAAATCGCCGGCAAGACCATGCCCGTGCCGGTGCCGGCAAACATGCCCTGGCGTGGTGAACCGACGTTCGTTCCCCCTGCCATTTGTACATAGATGTGTTCGACCAAGGCTTGGAAGGCCGGGTCCGTGCGATTGCGCGGCTGACGCAGGTCCACGCTGATTTCTTGCATGACCCGTCCCGGGGTGGAGGAAAAAATCAGGATCCGATCACACATCAGTACGGCTTCTTCGATGTTATGGGTGACCATCAATATCGATTTGATCGGCATCCGTCCTTCGCCCCACAAATCCAGCAGGTCAGTGCGCAGGGTTTCGGCGGTCAATACGTCGAGCGCGGAGAACGGCTCGTCCATCAACAGCACATCCGGGGCGACCACCAGGGCCCGGGCCAGGCCGACGCGTTGGCGCATACCGCCGGACAATTCTTTCGGGAAAGCGCTTTCGAAACCATCGAGACCGATCATGTCGATGGCGGCCAAGGCCCGACGCCGGCGCTCCGGGGCCGCCACGTCCAGGGCCTCGAGGCCGATCTCGACGTTCTGCAGTACGGTCAGCCAGGGGAACAGGGCGAAACTCTGGAATACCATGCGTACCGAGCTCGAAACCCCTTGAGCGTTGGCCGGAAAATCAACCATGCCGGTGGTGGGTGAAATCAGGCCCGCGATGGAGCGCAGCAGGGTCGACTTCCCAGACCCCGAACGCCCCAGCAGGCCGACGATTTCCCCGTCGTCCAGGCGCATGCAGACGTTGTCCAACACCACTCGCTCGGCACCGCCCGCCGTGCCATAGACGTGTCCCAGTTGCTGCACGTCGACGAGGCAACGCTTGTCTATCACTTCCATTGCTTGACCCTCAATCAATTCGAAGCCGACGCTCGGCAAAACCGTACAGCGGACGCCATAGCAACCGGTTGAAACCCACCACGAAAATCGACATGACCGAAACCCCCAGCGCCACCCGTTGCAGATCTCCCGCCGCGGTGGCCTGGGCGATATAGGACCCCAACCCGGAGGCGTAGAGATGCTCGTTGCCCCAGGAAACCGCCTCGGCGACGATGCTGGCGTTCCACGAGCCGCCCGCTGCGGTGAGGGCGCCGGTGATGTAGTAGGGGAAAATGCCGGGCAGGGCGAATTGGCGCCACCACTGCCAGCCGCGCACGTGGAAGCTGCGCGCCGCCTCGCGCAAATCGGTGGGCAACGCGCTGGCTCCGGCGATCACGTTGAACAGGATGTACCACTGGGTGCCCAACACCATCAGCGGCGACAGCCAGATATCCGGGTTGAGCTTCAGGGCGACGATGGCGATCACCGCAAACGGAAACAGGACGTTGGCCGGGAACGCCGCCAGCAGCTGTGCGACGGGCTGCAAGCGCTCGGCCCAGCGCGGGTTCAAGCCGATCCAGACACCGATGGGCACCCAAAGCACGCTGGCCAGGACGATCAGCACGGCGACTCGCAGCAGGGTGGCCAGGCCCAGGCCAAAGGTGCTGATCACGTCCTCCAAACCCAGGGTGCTGCCAATGAAGCGCGATAGTTGCAGGATGCCAGCCATACAGGCCGCGATGACCAGGGCGATCCAGATCAAGTCAGATGCACGGTTGAAGCGGGCACTGCTCTTGAACCCGATCCGAGGCATCCGGGGAAGTTTGTCCAGGAATAACGAAGTCTTGATGCCGGCCAGTGCTTGCAGCACCCAGGGCACAAGACGCGTCGAACGCAGCAGGTCGTAGACCCTGGACCGTGGGCGCTTCTGGGAGGCGGTCTGTTCGAAGCGAAACCTGTCCGCCCAGGCGACGATCGGCCGGAAAAACAGCAGGTCATACGCAATGATCACCCCGACCATGGCCAGCACTGCCCAGGCAATCGCGGCGATATTTTGCTGCTCGATTGCCAGTGCCAGCCATGAGCCGATACCTGGCAGGCTGACGGTGGTATCGCCGACGGTGATGGCCTCGGAAGCGACCACGAAAAACCAGCCGCCCGACATCGACATCATCATGTTCCACACCAGGCCCGGCGTGGCGAAGGGCAGCTCCAGCCTGATGAAGCGTTGCCATGGGGAAAACGAGAACTGTCGGCTGACGTCGTAAAGATCGTTGGGCACAGTTCTCAACGATTGATAGAAACTGAAGGTCATGTTCCAGACCTGGCTGGTGAAGATGGCGAAGATGGCCGCGCATTCCACGCCCGTTTCCTTGCCGGGGAAGAGCCCCATGAAGAACACGACGGTAAACGTGAGGAACCCAAGTACTGGCACCGATTGGAGAATATCCAACGCGGGCAGGATAACGATTGCCGCCTTGCGGCTTTTTGCGGCCAGCGTGGCGACGACCAAGGAAAAAACAAACGAAGCGAACAAGGCAATGAACATGCGCAGAGTGGTGCGCAAGGTGTATTCCGGCAGGTGGACCAGATCCAGGGACAACGGCGAGGAATCAAGGGCGCCGAGGGGCTGGCTCATTTGATCGAGGCCATACACTATAAACGCCGCCAAGAGCAGCAGAATGCTGAATAGCGCAATATCCGCCCACCAGGAAGTGGTTGCGGCTTGCTCCCTGTTTCTCAGGGAAGTAAGTGCCGGCGCAGGGAACGAAGGGCGCATTGAACACCTCTGTTTACACGATTAAAAGCCAGGGCTGCGATCTCGCCAGCAGTCATTGGAAGTCATGAAATTAAAGTGTGCTCGACCTGGCGCGTTAAATGTCCGGCTAGATTAAGGGGCGTCTTCGAAGATCGCCAGAATGCCTTGGGACATGGAAATATACTTTGGTATATCGGAGGATAAGTTCCCTTGGTTTAAGGTCCCTTGGTTCTAGCCGAAATTGTTCATTGGCCTTTCTGGACGATCCTTGCAAGCAAGGGCCTCCCGAAGAGAGAATGCCGACTTCTAACCACGGTCGCAGGCTTTGCTCAAGCGTCTGCTGCCCCTGATTCAGATCTGATTTTTACACCAAGGCCACATGAAAACGAAAATGAAAAAATTATTCATCGTTTCGCTAGGAATGTTATCGCTCATTCAAACATCGTTATCCCTCGCCGATAATGCCAATGGAAAAAAACTCTATTTGCAAAGATGTGCCATGTGCCATGGAGCGGATCTCAAGGGAACAGGGCCGTTGGCTAATAAAAGCAATCCTCCCACGCCTGATCTTACAACGTCCGTTTTCAAGAAGCGGCTGAATGATTATCCGGGTGTAATCGTGTCCTCGATAATACTTCGTCCAAATGGAGACTTGATTCCAAGAACTTTGCGAGAGAATGGTATAAAACTACCGCCGCACGCCTGGGGGGTTGAGAGCTTGCGCGATTTAAATCAGTACATGAGTGGTGTGATTGCAAAAAGTCGATGATTTTGAGATGAGGCAACTTCTTTTTCCTATGAGTACCCGCGACGTGGTGATTCAGCGTCGATGAAAAACCATGTAGAAAACCGGAGTCGCGCAGGCCAGATTGGCTCACAAAAAGCTGCGCGGCGAGGGCTAGGTTTTTCGTCTGATCTGTATTTTGCTGTTACAGCTGCCTCTGTAATGAACCCAATCCCCAGCCCAGAATAACCGCGCGGTTTGCCTATCAGACCGCCCGTGTACTGCAATTTTTTGCTTCAGGAGTGCTCATGGCGAAGATGGCGATTTTTCTAGGTGGGTTTTTGGCCCTGACTCTTTTGATCGGCGTGCTGGCGACGATTTCGCCGGTGTAGCCACCGGCCCACAGACAAGGCAACCCAATACTGAAGCGAACCCTGTGGCGAGGGGATTTATCCCCGTTGGCTGCGAAGCAGCCCTAAAGCTCATCCCCCGATCCACCGGTCGATCAGCTGCAAGCCTCTTGGGCTGCTTCGCAGCCAGCGGGGATAAATCCCCTCGCCACAGGTGATTGGTGTGTCGGGCGAATGGATGTGAACTCAACTGTTTTTGTGGCAAGGGGATTTATTTGTGGGAGCAAAGCTTGCTCGCGATAGCGGTGGGTCAGCTTGCATTCATGTTGAATGTGCCAATGCCATCGCGGGCAAGTCTTGCTCCCACAATGAGTTCTGTGTGGATCGGGGGAACAGTCCTCAGCTCCTTACTTATGCAAAATCACCTGCGCAATCTCCTGCAACCCCATCACCCGCTGTGCGGCGTTGAGTTTGATCGCTTCCTTGGGCATGCCGAAGACCACGCAGCTGGCTTCGTCCTGGGCCACGGTGCTGCTGCCGGCGTCGAGCATTTCCTTCAGTCCACGGGCACCGTCGTCGCCCATGCCGGTCATGATGATGCCGGTGGCGTTGCGGCCGGCGAATTTGGCCACGGAGCGGAACAGCACATCCACTGAAGGACGGTGGCGGTTGACCAGTGGGCCGTCCACCACCTGCACGTGGTAGAACGCCCCGCTGCGGGTCACCATCATGTGTTTGCCACCGGGGGCGATGAGCGCCAGGCCGGGGTGGATGCGGTCGTTGTTGCGGGCTTCGCGCACTTCGATCTGGCACAGGCTGTTAAGCCTGGCGGCGAACGAGGCGGTGAATTTTTCCGGCATGTGCTGGACGATGACGATGCCCGGGCACACCCGTGGCAGGGCGGTGAGCACCGCTTCCAGGGCCTGGGTGCCGCCAGTGGAAGTGCCCAGGGCGACGATTCGTTCGGTGGTCTGCGCCATGGCGTGGCCGTTGGCGGCGGGCAGCATGGCGTCGGCGGTGAGTTTGGTGGCCGGCGTCAGTGCGGTCGGGGCAGGGCGCTTGCCCAGGTTGCGCACATTGACCTGGGCGGCGGCGCGGATCGCCGCCACCAGTTCCGGCGCCGATTCCAATAGAAAGTTCTTCAGGCCGGTGGTGGGCTTGGTGATGATTTCCACCGCGCCGGCGGCCATCGCCTGCAAGGTGGTTTCCGCGCCCCGGGGCGTCAGGGACGAGCAGATCACCACTGGTGTCGGGCGCTCGCTCATGATTTTCTTCAGGAAGGTGATGCCGTCCATGCGCGGCATTTCCACGTCCAGCACGATGACGTCGGGCCATTCCTTGGCCAATTTGTCCATGGCGAAAATCGGGTCGGACGCCGCGCCCATGACGTGGATGTCCGGCGTGTCGCTGAGGATTGCCAGCAACACCTGGCGAACCACGGCGGAGTCATCCACCAGCAGTACATTGATCTTTTTTGACATGGTTAATGCCGGGTCCTTATCGGTTGGTGCCTGACCCACACATCGCCGCTGCAAAGGTCGAAGATGATGCTGCGGTGGCCGGTGCTGCCCATGTCCTGGGCGATCAGGTCCAGGCGATAGAGGGCGGCGATTTCCAGCGCGGCATTGACGTTCATCCGCGCCACATCGCCGTAGGGCACGTGGCGTTGCAGTTCAGGGAACATTTCGCCGCCGCCGAACAGCTTGAGCTGATAGTCCTCGGGTTCAGTGTGATGGGCCTTTGCCTGGCGCAGGAACAGTTCGATGGCTTCGTCGGCGTACATGCCATTGAGCGCCTTGGAGCAGCGCATCCGACTGGGCAACATGAAGTGGCACATGCCGCCGATCCTGCGTTCGGGATGCCACAGCGTGATCGCCACGCAAGAACCGAGGATGGTACGCAGCCGGGTCGGGCAGGTGGCGAAGCGAAACTCCCCCGGCGCCAGGTACATCTCGGCCACTTCCCTCATCGCGACGCTCATGGTTTGCGATAAATCGAAGGCGATACGAGTTTCAACGCATCGGACACGCCGTTGAGGCTCTCCGAATGGCTCACGATAAAATAGCCGCCGGGCTTGAGCCGGGGGATCAAGCGGGCGACCACTCGGCTTTTGGTGGGTTGGTCGAAATAGATCATGACATTACGCAGGAAAATCACGTCGAACTCCCCCAGCTCCGGCAAGGTGTCGTTGAGGTTGACCTGGATAAAGTGGACCCGGTTACGCAACGCCCGGTCGATGAGGAACGTGCCTTGCTGGCTGCCAGTGCCCTTGAGACAGTACTTCACCAGCAGCGGATGGGGCAGGTTGCTGGCGCGTTCCATTGGGTAGTGCCCTGAGCGTGCCTTGGCCAGCACCTGGCTGCTGATGTCTGAACCGATGACCTCCCAAGGCGTGGTGCCCAATCCTTCGGCCAAGGTCATGGCCAGGCTGTAGGGCTCTTCGCCCGATGAGCTGGCCGCGCTCCACAAGCGAAAGGTCTTGCCCGGTGTCGCGTGGGGCAGCACGTGTTGGCGCAGGAAATCGAAATGCTTGGGTTCGCGGAAAAAATAGGTCTCATTGGTGGTGAGCAGGTCCAGCGCCACCTGCAATTCATCGGTGCGCTGGCCGTTCATGATCAGCTTGAAATACTCGCCGTAGCTGTCCAGCCCATAGTGCTTGAGGCGCTTGAACAAACGCCCGGCCACCAGGGCTTTCTTGGCTTCGGACAGGCTGATGCCGGCGGCCTGGTACAGCCAGGACTGGAACTGACCGAACTCGCGGTCACTGAGCGCCAGTGAATTCACCGTGCGTTCCTTGCAGGTATCGGCGTTCACTGGGCATCCACTTCCAGCGCGTTCGGGCTGGTTTCTGCGAGTTGGGACATTTCGTCGATGGACAGTACGCGGTCCACCTCCAGCACGATGACGAACTTGCCATCGACCTTGGCCATGCCACTGATGAAATCGGCGCGGATCTTCGCCCCGAAGCTCGGTGGCGGCTCGATCTGCGAGGCCGGGATTTCCAGGACCGCCGAGACCGTGTCCACCAGCAAGCCAATGTCCTGGGCCTGGCCGTCCGCACTGGCCGCCTCGATGATCACCACGCAACTGCGCCGACTGATCGCCGAGTTCGGTCGGCCGAAACGGGCCGACAGGTCCACAACCGGCACCACTGCGCCCCGCAGGTTGATCACCCCGCGCACGAAGGCCGGCATCATCGGCACCACGGTGAGGTTGCCGTATTCGATGATTTCCTTGATGCACAGGATGCCGATGGCAAACATCTCCGTGCCGAGCATAAACGTCAGGTACTGCGCTTCTTCCTCGACCGCGATGGCGGTTTGACGTGTGGTCGCGATGGCGCCCATGCCTTTATCTCCTTTAAGCGAGCCTGTGGGAACGGACCGTCAGAACCGGGTGAATTCGGATTCGTCCGGAGCGCTGGCCATGCTGTAGGCAAAGGCCTTGGGGAGCGCAGGCACGGCAGCTCGAGCCGGCTTGCGGCTGGACGGCCCCGGCGTGTTGTCCACCTTCAAGGGCTGGCTGGCCGATTTCGGCGGCGTGTCCAGGGTGAAGAAGCTCATGGCCTGTTGCAGCTGTTCGGCCTGGCTGCTCATTTCCTCGGCGGTGGCGGCCAGTTCTTCGCTGCTGGAGGCGTTTTGCTGGGTCACCTGGTTGAGTTGGGTCATGGCGGTGTTGATCTGCGCCACGCCAGCGGCCTGTTCTTCGGAGGCGGCGCTGATTTCCTGCACCAGGTCCGACGTCTTGTTGATCGAAGGGACCATCTCGTTGAGCAGGTTCCCGGCCTTTTCCGCCATATCGACGCTGCTGGACGACAGCTCGCCGATTTCCTGGGCCGCGACCTGGCTGCGTTCGGCCAGTTTGCGCACTTCAGCGGCGACGACGGCGAAGCCTTTGCCGTGTTCGCCGGCGCGGGCCGCTTCGATGGCCGCGTTGAGCGCCAGCAAGTTGGTCTGGTAGGCGATGTCGTCGATGATGCTGATGCGCTGGGCGATTTTTTTCATCGCCACCACGGTCTGCTGCACCGATTCGCCGCCGTCGGTGGCTTCCTTGGCAGCCTTGCTGGCCATGCCGTCGGTGACTTTGGCGTTCTCGGTGTTCTGGTTGATGCTGGCGCTCATCTGCTCGATGGACGCACTGGTTTCCTCGACGCTGGCCGCCTGTTCGCTGGTGGCCTGGCTCATGGATTGCGCAGTGGCGCTGACTTGTTCCGAAGCACTGGCCAGGTTATCCGCGGCGTTGCGCACTTCACCGATGATGTGCGAGAGCTTGCCGACCATGTTCTGCATGGCGTTGAGCACCATGCCGGTTTCGTCCTTGGAGCCGCCTTCGATTTTCGCGTTCAGGTTGCCTTCGGCCAATTGCTCGGCGACGGTTGCGGCCTGTCTCAATGGGCGGGAGATGATGCGCGAGATGAACAGCGCCAGGCCCAGGCCCGCCAGCAAGGCGGCAACCAGTACCACGATGATCGACAGGCGCGCTTTTTCATACAGTGCGGTGCCTTTCTCGCTGGCGGCGCCCGCACCGGCGTCATTGAGTTCCACCAGTTTTTGCAAGTCGGAGGTCACCAGGTCGAACTGACGCTTCGACTCGCCCTTGAGCAGCGCGTGGGCCTGCTCGGTCAGGTTTTGCCGAGACAGCGCGAGCAGGTCTTTGCTGATGGTCAGGTAAGCGTTCCAGTCGTTGCGGGTGGTTTCGAACAGCCGGCGGTCTTCGGCGTTGGACAACAGCTTTTCATACGTCGCCAAGCGAGTTTCGAATGCCTTTTTGGCTTCGTCGGCTTCCTGTTCAAGGGTCGCGCGCTCCGGCTCGGAGTCGGCGGTAATGTGGCGATTTTCCTTGAGGCGGTAGCTTGCGCCAAAGAAGCGCATGCCCGAGGCCGCGCGCATGGAGGGCATCCAGTTTTCGCGGATTTCAAGGGCGGTGTCGTTCACCTGGCCCAGTTGGATAATCGAGAACACTCCCATGACGGCTGTCAGCGCCAGCACCACAAGAAATGAAGTGATCAGTTTGGTGGCGATTCTCAGGTCGTAGAACCATTTCATTGGGAAGTACCTCTCCATGGAATTGCTAAAGCGTCAGCGAGCGTTGGCTTGTTGTAATTGAGTTGGGGTGTAGCGGTTTTCCACTTGGGCGATCTGGGTGAGCAGCGCCGGCACGTCGAGAATCAACGCCACGGCGCCGCTGCCCAGGATGGTCGAGCCGCTGATGCCGCGAAGGGCGCCGAACAGCTTGCCCAGCGGCTTGATCACGGTCTGGAATTCACCCAGCAAGTCATCCACCACCAGCCCGGCCTTGAGTTCGGCGTAGCGCACCACCACCACGTTCTGCCGGCGCGCGGCCGGGCCTTCATGGCTGAAGTGATCGCGCAGGTAAACCAGCGGCAACACCTCGCCGCGCAGGTCGAGGTAGCCTTGTTCGCGGCTGGCGAGTCCATCGTCTTCGCTCAGCTCGATGCATTCCTGGACCATGTCCAGCGGAATGACGTAGGTCGACTGACCGATGCCCACCAGAAAACCGTTGATGATCGCCAGGGTCAGCGGCAGGCGGATGCGCACCACGGTGCCCTTGCCAGGTTGGCTGTCCAGGTCGACGGTGCCGCGTAGCAGGGTGATGTTGCGCTTGACCACGTCCATGCCCACGCCGCGCCCCGAAAGGTTGGTCACGGCCTGGGCGGTGGAGAAGCCGGGCTCGAAGATCAGGTTGTAGATTTCCTGGTCGGTGGGGCTGGCCCCCGGCGTCACCAGGCCACGCTCCTGGGCTTTTTCAAGGATTCGGTCGCGGTTCAGGCCGGCACCGTCGTCGGCGATCTCCAGCACGATACTGCCCGAGTCGTGATAGGCGTTGAGGTGCAAATGCCCCTTGGCCGGTTTGCCCGCCGCCCGCCGCGCCTCGGCGGTTTCGATGCCGTGGTCCATGGCGTTGCGCAGCAGGTGCATGAGCGGGTCGCCGATTTTTTCCACCACGGTCTTGTCCAGCTCGGTCTCCGCACCGCTGATGATCAGGTCGATGTCCTTGCCCAGTTCCTGACTGACATCGCGCACCACCCGACGGAAACGGTTGAAGGTTTCGCCGATGGGGATCATGCGCAGGCGCAGGGCGCCGTCGAGAATTTCTTCCACCAGCCCGGACACGGATGAGGTGGCTTCCTGCAACGGGTCGTTGTGGCAGGTGCGGGCCAGCAGGCTGGCGCCGGCGCTGGCGATGACCAGTTCCCCCACCAGGTTGATCAGCTCGTCGAGCTTGTCGGCATTGACCCGTACATAGGTGCCGTCCTTGGCCTTACTGTCGCTGGTCACCGCCTGTTTGTCGGTGGCGATCTGGGCGGGCATGCGCGGCGTCTTGCGCTGGTCGGACAGCAACTCGCCGGTGGCGACCAACGCGGTGGTTTCCTCGGCCGGTTCCGGCGATGTGGTCACCATGCCAGTGTTGGCTTGGGGGGCGACGTCGTCATCCAGGGCAACGATCTCGATCACGCAGTCTTCCCGGACGAAGTCGAACACTTCGTTGATCGCCCCATGGCTGGCGGCGGAGCGAAACTCGATGTCGAAGCCCAGGTAGCAGGACTCGGCGTCCCAGGCGTCGGCGGCGGGCAGGGCGTCGGTCAAGGTGACGATGTCGACGATTTCACCCAGGGTTTGCAGATAACGCAGGAATGACAGCGGGTCCATGCCGTTGCGGAACACGTCGTGGCCGAAGCGCAGGGAAATGTGCCAGAGCCGTGTTTCGCCGGGTTCGCTGGTTGCGGTTTCATGGGCAGGCGTCGGGGCCGCAGCGGGCGAGGGCGCCTGGTACTCCTGCAGGATCTGGCACAGTTCCACTTCCCGCTGCAGGGCCGGTGGCGGCAGCGCTCCACCCTGGTTGGCGGCCACGTTGATCAGTTCCAGCATGTGATCGCTGGACTTGAGCAGCACCGCGATCAGGCCGGCGTCCACCTCGACGCTGCCGTTGCGCAGGCGATCGAGCACGTCTTCGACGATGTGGGTGAAGCTGACGATCGGTTCCAGGCCAAACAGCCCGGCCGAGCCCTTGATGGTGTGGGCCGCCCGAAAGATCGCGCCGATGGCGTCGTCGTCGCCGGGGTCGGTTTCCAGTTGCAGCAGCGACTCTTCCATCGCTTGCAACTGTTCCCGTGCCTCGACGATGAAGGTCTGCTGTGCCTGATCCAGATTGATGCTCACGCTCATATCCTTTGTCGTGTCCGACGTATTGCAGCCCTAGGCAACCAGGTTGCACAGGGCAAGTGTTTGCGTAACTGCCTTGCTTTGGCCGGTCAGTGTCAGCTGGGTCCCGGCCCGGGACGCCTCGCGCTGCACCATCAGCAGTAGTTGCAGGCCGGCCCCGTCCATCTCGGTGATCTGCGACAGATCGAGGGCCATTCGCGGTGTTGCGCCCAGGTGCGGTAACCATTGCGCGGCCAGGTCGGCGGCGGTGTAGATCGTCAGCTCGCCGTCGATGTGCACCTGGGCGGTGTCATCCTGTGTTTCGTAGTGCAACGGCATTGGAGCCTCCGGTCATCAGGGAAGAATCAGCTTGGATACCGCTGCCAGCATCTGCGCCGGCTGGAACGGCTTGACCACCCAGGCCTTGGCCCCGGCGGCCTGGCCTTCCTGTTTCTTCGATTCCTGGGATTCGGTGGTCAGCATGATGATTGGCGTGAACTTGTAGCTGGCCAGCTTCTTGACCTCCTTGACGAAGGTGATGCCGTCCATGTTGGGCATGTTCACGTCACTGATGATCAGGTGCACTTTCTGGCCATTGAGCTTGCCCAGCGCATCCTTGCCATCGCTCGCCTCGATCACGTCATAGCCGGCACTTTTCAACGCGATGCCGACCACCTGCCGAACGCTCGCGGAGTCGTCGACAACCAATACACTTTTAGCCATGAAAGGCTCTCCTAAAAGAAGGTTATTTCCTGTGAAACCTGTTGCGCACTCGAGTCGCCGTGGTGGTTGCGGCGTTGCTCGTCGGTGGCGTAAGTGGTCTCCATGCGCGCCAGCCATTGGCGGGCATCGATGGAGACGGCCTGGTCGGGCGACTGACTGGCCTGATGCAGGTGCACATGCAGGTCCTCGATGTTGTCGCGCACGTGGCTGAGGATCTGGCTGACCCGATCCTGGAATTGCAGGCTGACCAGCACTTCGGTGAGTTCATCGCGAATGCCGAAGCTTTCCCGCTGCAGCATGTCGGCCGAGTCGGCCAACCGGCCGGTGACACTCTTGAAGCGCTCCAGCACCTGCTGGATGCTTTGCTCGGAGGCACTGACCGAATGGCTGTCCTGGTCGGCTCCGCTGGACGCGGCATGGACCAGTTGGGTGATGGCGGTGTTGATGATGTCGACCTTGGCCGACATCTGCTGGCCGGTCTCGCTGGACTTGCTCGACAGGCTGCGCACGGCGTCGGCCACCACGGCAAAGCCACGCCCGGCTTCGCCGGCACGGGCGGCTTCGATGGCGGCGTTGAGCGCCAGCAGGTTGGTCTGTGCGGCAATCGCCGCGACATCGGCGGCCATGGTCCGCAGCTCGCCGGTATAGGCCGTCAGGTTACGCACCTGGGCCAGGGTTTCATCGCGGCTGGCCTGGGTGGCTTTCAGCGAGTCGATGACCTTGACCAGTTCACCTTCGCTCTGGGCCAGTACCTGCACGGCGCCGCCACTGCTGCTGCCGGCCAGTTCACCGGCGGCCAGTTGCGAAGCCTGCACGGTGTCTTCCAGGCGTGACGAAATGCCGGTGAAGCGGCTGGCCAGGGAGACGATTGCGGTTTCGGTCTGTTGCCGGGAGCTTTCGACCTGCTTGGCCCAGATCGGCATGGCCCCGAGAATGACTTCGTTGAGTTGTGCGTGGGTTTTATGGGCCAGCTGCTCGCTGCCTTGCAGGTCGTGGTGGGCCATGGCGGCGGCCAGGGCGCTGTCGAACTGCTGGCGTTGCGAACGCGCACCCCATACGCCAGCACCGACGCCCAAGGCCAGGATCGCCACGCTCAAACCGATGTTTTGCCCACTCGCACCATTGAGCGCCAGCACGCCAATGCTCGCGGCAATGGCCACTAGCACAGCACTCCAGAGGATGCGTGGTTTTGATTGGGAAAGGGGATGACCGTGAGAATACGACGTCATGGTTCGGTCCTTGAACAGTGTTGCCAACAGGTTATTTGCGAATAACTGGTTATCTGCGACCCTCGTTCGGACTTTAAGACCGGCTGTCCGATTCCGGTATTGCTGTAGGCATTGACCTACGCAGTACGTGGCACTGTGCTACTTCAGATTAGACGCAGTCTGGAAAATGTCGAATGCACCCGACGAAGGTCGGGTGACTTTGTGGCGAGGGGATTTATCCCCGTTGGGGTGCGAAGCAGCCCCCCTGCAAGATGAGCGCAATCCATCTGTCATAGCGAGGTGTCGGGTTTGGGGTCGCTTCGCAACCCAGCGGGGATAAATCCCCTCGCCACAAGAGTGTTCTCCAGTTGATTCTTTGAAACAGACGCAATGGATTGAGCTAAATTACCCCGCATCGGATTTTCGAACCTGCCATCAGAGTCCCCATGCCCACCCAGCCCCTCTGGAAAACCTATCTCCTGTTCCTGATCCCCATGGTTCTGTCCAACTTCCTGCAGTCCATGTCCGGCACATTCAACAGCATCTACATCGGCCAGATGCTTGGCACCCAGGCCTTGGCGTCGGTGTCGGGCATGTTTCCCATCGTGTTTTTCTTCATCGCTCTGGTGATCGGCCTGGGCGCGGGGGCGGGGGTACTGATCGGGCAGGCCTATGGTGCCGGCGAAACCGGCACGGTGAAGGCGATTGCTGGTTCGACCTTGTTGCTGGGGGCGATCATCGGCCTGGTGGCGGCGGTGCTGGGCAGCGTCTTTGCGCGCCAGGCGTTGCAAGGGCTCGGCACGCCGGCCGATGTGCTGGAGGACGCCGTTTCCTATGCTCGGGTGATGCTGTGGATCCTGCCGATGTTGCTGGTCTTTGTGCTGTTCACCCAACTGCTGCGCGGGGTGAGCGATACGGTGTCACCGATGTTGGCGTTGCTGGTGTCCACCAGTGTCGGGTTGATCCTGACGCCAGCGTTGATTCGCGGCTGGCTGGGGCTGCCGCAGATGGGCATCCAGAGCGCGGCGTTGGCGGGGCTGGCGGGGACGACGTCGGCGATGCTGATGCTGGCGTGGCGCCTGAACCGTCGCGCGCACGCCTTGGCACCGGACCGTGCGTTGTTCGCGGCGATGCGCCTGGACATGGACATCCTTGGCAAGGTGCTGCGCATCGGCCTGCCCACGGGGTTGCAGATGGTGGTGATTTCGTTGTCGGAGCTGGTGATCCTGGCGCTGGTCAACCGCCACGGTTCCCAGGCCACGGCGGCTTACGGCGCGGTGACGCAGATCGTCAACTATGTGCAGTTTCCGGCGCTGTCGATTGCCATCACCGCCTCGATCCTTGGCGCCCAGGCCATCGGTGCCGGACGCCTGGAGCGCCTGGGGCCGATCCTGCGCATGGGGCTTGTATTCAACCTCTGGCTCACCGGTGGACTGGTGCTGCTGGGCTATCTGCTGTCCCACTGGCTGCTGGGGCTGTTCATCACCGACCCGGCGGCCCGGGTCCAGGCCGAACACTTGCTGCATATCATGCTCTGGAGCTTGCTGGTGTTCGGCTTCCAGGCGATTGTCGGCGGCATCATGCGGGCCAGCGGCACGGTGCTGGTGCCGGTCGCCATCTCGATCTTCTGCATTGTCGGTGTGCAGGTGCCAGCGGCGTACCTGTTGGACGCTCACTTCGGGCTGCAAGGGGTGTGGATGGCGTTCCCGGTGGCTTACCTGGGCATGCTGTTGTTGCAGACGCTGTATTACAAGCTGGTGTGGCAGCATCAGCCGATCGAGCGCCTCGTTTAGATCGCCGTTTTGTAAAACAACACAAACGCCCTGTGTGCGAACCTGTGGGAGCAAAGCTTGCTCGCGATGACGTCGTCACATACAACGCCCCCCATGGGCTTTGAAACCGCTATCGCGAGCAAGCTTTGCTCCCACAGGTTCTGCTCCCACAGGTTCGGTGCCTGGCGATGTTACAGTGGCTGTTATCCACCCCTTCATCATTGAGGATCCGATGCCAGACCACCGTTCCTACCGCGCCTTCCTCTTCGACATGGACGGCACCCTGCTCAATTCCATCGCCGCCGCCGAGCGCATCTGGACACGCTGGGCCCTGCGCCACGGCGTGGACGTGGCGACGTTCCTGCCGACGATCCATGGCGTGCGCGCCATCGACACCATCGCCCGCCAGCATCTGCCGGGGGTGGATGCCCAGGCCGAGGCTGAGCAGATTACCCGGGAGGAAATCGAGGATGTCGAAGGCGTGGTGCAAGTGGCCGGTGCGGCTGCGTTTCTGAAAGGCCTGCCGCCTAGCCAATGGGCGATTGTCACTTCGGCGCCGATGGCACTGGCCTTGCGGCGTATGGACGCCGCCGGGATTCCACGCCCCTTGGTGATGGTCACTTCCGAAGATGTCAACGATGGCAAGCCCAACCCGGCCTGCTATCGACTGGCCGCAGAGCGCTTGCAAGTGGCGCCGCAGGAATGTCTGGTCTTTGAAGACGCAGATGCCGGCATCCGCGCTGGCGAGGCATCAGGGGCCGACGTGATGGTGGTGACGGCGACCCATACGCACCCGGTGGTCACCCACCATCCGCAGATCAAGGATTACCTTGGGCTTGCTGTTGAGATGAATGAAGCCGGCCTGATACGGATTCAGTAACCGCACAAGTCCTCTGTGGGAGCGAGCCTGCTCGCGATAGCGGTGGGTCAGCTTGCATCAATATTGGATGTGCCGACGCCTTCGCGAGCAGGCTCGCTCCCACAGGGGAGCGAGGACTTTGCGGCTCAGGTCACCACGCGATAGCACGGCACATACGCCGCGCCGCCCGGCAGTTTCATGCGGTGCTGGGCGACGAAGGCCTGGAGCAGGCGGTCGAGGGGTTCCATGATGGCGGCGTCGCCGTGGATTTCGTACGGGCCGTGCTCTTCGATCAGGCGGATGCCCTTGTCCTTGACGTTACCCGCCACGATGCCCGAGAACGCCCGGCGCAGGTTGGCCGCCAGTTCGTGGGCGGGCAGGTCGCGGCTCAGGCCCAGGCTGGCCATGTTGGCGTGGGTCGGGTCGAACGGGCGCTGGAAACCTTCGTCGATCTTCAGCAGCCAGTTGAAGTGGAAGGCGTCGTTGCGCTCGCGGCGGAACTGCTTGACCTCCTTGAGCCCCTGGGTCATCTGCCGTGCCACTTCGGCCGGGTCGTCGATGATGATCTGGTAGTGCTTCTGCGCCGCCTCGCCCAGGGTCGCACCGACAAACGCATGCAACTGGTCGAGGTACGGCGCGGCGCTTTTCGGCCCGGTGAGGACCACCGGGAAGGGCAGGTCCTGGTTGGCCGGGTGCATCAGGATGCCCAGCAGGTAGAGGAATTCCTCCGCCGTACCGGCACCGCCCGGAAAGATGATGATGCCGTGGCCGACGCGCACGAAGGCTTCCAGGCGCTTCTCGATGTCCGGCAGGATCACCAGCTCATTGACGATCGGGTTCGGCGCTTCGGCCGCGATGATGCCCGGCTCCGTCAGGCCCAGGTAGCGACCGCCATGGATGCGTTGCTTGGCGTGGGCGATGGTGGCGCCTTTCATCGGGCCTTTCATCACGCCGGGGCCGCAACCGGTGCAGATGTCCAGGCTGCGCAAGCCCAGTTCGTGGCCGACTTTCTTGGTGTATTTGTATTCTTCGGTGTTGATCGAGTGACCGCCCCAGCACACGACGATTTTCGGCTCCACGCCAGGGCGCAAGGTGCGGGCGTTGCGCAACAGGTGGAACACGTAGTCGCTGATGCCCTGGGACGAGCTCAGGTCGATGCGCTGGCTGTCCAGTTCGTTCTCGGTGTAGACGATGTCGCGCAGGGCGCTGAAGAGCATCTCGCGGGTGCTGGCGATCATCTCGCCGTCGACGAACGCATCGGCTGGCGCGTTCAGCAGCTCCAGGCGCACACCGCGGTCCTGCTGGTGAATACGGATCTCGAAGTCCTTGTAGGCTTCCAGGATGGTCTTGGCGTTATCAACATGGGCGCCAGTGTTGAGGATGGCCAGGGCGCACTGGCGGAAGAGGGTATAGATACTGCCGGAACCGGCTTCGCTCAGTTGCTGGACTTCGCGCTGGGACAAGGTCTCCAGGCTGCCCTTGGGGCTTACCGAGGCGTTGATTACATGTCTTTGAGTCATTCAGCTTTCCTTGAAAACGATGCCATGCACACAACGACGGCATCTTGAAAAAAACGTCCACGCAGAAAGATCGCACGATCCTTGCGCTATCGCCATGGACTTTGATCCGGACCCGGCGAGTCGGTTGCGCTACAAAATGAGCCCCAGCATAGCTAAATCGACCGGGCAGGCGATAATGCGTGACTCTTTTGATGCCGTACAAGGAAATTGCACCGCGATGTTCGAGATCAAACCGTGGGATGGCGACACCTACCGCAAGCAGACCCGCCGCAGCACCCTGATCATCGCGGTGGTGTTCCTGGCCCTGGCGATGCTGCTGTCCAGCCTGGCGGTGATGCTGTTCGGTACGCCGGGGGGCGATAACTTTCGTTTCAATCTCGGCGGGGTGATTGTCGCGGTGCTGGCGATGGCGGCGCTGATGCGCCTGTATTTCTGGTCGCAGCCGTGGATGGCCGCGGCGGTGTACGGTTGGCAGCTCAAGCGCAGCCTGATGAAAATCACCAACGTGATGCATCAGGTGACCGCCGGCGTGCAGGCCCAAGACCCCACCGCCATGAAATTGCTGCGTTTCTACCACCTGGGGTTGGCCCAGATGCATCAGCTGGACGCCAACTCCAGCGCCCAGGGCTCGCTGGCCCGGGAGGCCGACGCGCACTTGGTGAAGATGCAGGCGCTGGGCCTGGATCCTGAACAGTCGCGCCTGGACTCGAGCTGGATCGAGACGCTGAAGCAGGCCTATCGCGCAGGTTGATCGGTCAAAGCGTGCCGATACGGTCAAGTTCGGCTTTCAGCGCCTGGGCGTCGAGCTGGTCGAAGGGCAGGGCGAAAAAGGCCCTGCAGCGGGTTTCGATACGGTCCAGCGTGCTGTGGAAAGCCTGGCTGATCTGATCGTCGCTGCCTTGGACTTCCGACGGATCCGCCAGGCCCCAATGGGTCTTGATCGCCGGGCCAAAGTACACCGGGCAAGCTTCATTGGCGGCGTTGTCGCACACCGTGATGACGATGTCCGGCGGGTTGCTTTCGAAGGCGTCGTTGCCCTTGCTGCGCAAGCCTTTGATGCTGATGCCGGCCTCCTGCAAGGTACTCAGGCTGCGCGGCAGCACCTGGCCCTTGGGGAAGCTGCCGGCGCTGACGGCTTCGAACTCGACGGGAGCCAGGTGGTTGAACATCGCTTCGCTGAGAATGCTGCGACAGCTGTTGGCTGTGCACATGAAGAGGACTTTCATCGATCGGCTCCGATAAGCGCAAGGTAGGGCTGCGCCGGAGTATATGCGGACAATCGAATATATGGAATTTCGTATTTGTGATGAGGATATGAGCAGATAGCGCCAGGGCGCAGGATGCCTGCGCCCCAGCGGTTGGGAGAGTTACGATTTTCTGCCGCCGCCTTGGCCGCGTTCACTGCCTTTGTTACCGGCGCCGGTGCCTTTCTGCCGGTCGTTGGCAACGTTGCCGCCCGACGCTTGTCCGCCTTTC
Organism: Pseudomonas sp. St290; assembly: GCF_018325805.1. Classification (NCBI taxonomy): domain Bacteria; kingdom Pseudomonadati; phylum Pseudomonadota; class Gammaproteobacteria; order Pseudomonadales; family Pseudomonadaceae; genus Pseudomonas; species Pseudomonas sp. St290. The sequence goes on from NZ_AP014703.1 coordinate 2,686,068, forward strand.
TTGCCGGCTTCAGATGCCTTTTCACGATCGTTTGCGAAGTTGCCTGGGTTTTTGTTTCCGCTACTGGCCATCTCGAGAATCCTCATTTTGGTTGAGCGAGCAACGTGCCTCGCATTATTTGGGAAAGAAAATGGCCGGGGGAAGTTTAAAAAAACTCTCTGGCTGGCGACGAATGGTCAGCCCGTGGATGTGTAGTTCTAATCCTCGCCGCCGCTGACTTTCCAATGCTTGGCATCTGTCGGAAAAACCACTTGCTCGACTCGATGGGCAATGCCGAATGCCAGGGAGTTTTCCGCCGGAATGACCCGTTCCTCGGCGCACAGGCATTTGAAGATATCCAGCTGTGTCGCGGCGCCGGCGGTCTCCTTGACGTAGATTTCCACATAGCGCGCCACGTCGTTGTCCAGGCTGGACAGGTATTCGCGCAAGCGTGAATGGTCCACCGATTTCTGGCCGAAGTACCAGTTCATCGGGTGGATCAGAAAACGCGAGTGCGGGGTGGTGGTGCGGTCGCTGGCGGCCAGGTACATGACGATGCCCATCGACTCTATGTTGCCGGCGTTCACCGCACGTACTGGCACCGGAAGGGACTTGATGAAGGTGTAGAGGGTGAAACCGAAGTTGGTACTGCCACCGACCGTGGAGAGATTGAGCATCAGCGAATCGGCGCCTTTTTCGATGGCTTCCAGGCAATTGTCCCGGAAGCGTTCCGTGGTGCCCTGATCGATCTGGCAATGGAAATGGACAATGTGTTCGGACATCTGAAACTCCTGTCGACTTCATCCGTTGACGTGCCTGCGCAACGGTGGCGCTGTACAGTTGGGAGTCCAGCGGTCTGCGGATGTTCCTCATCCAGGGCTAGCAGCCCATGGACGCATCAAGCCGGTTGCTGTTGTTCGCACGCCTGGGCGGCGTCTGTCATGCGCTGCAGGAACAGCGTCAACCCGGCTTCTTCCTCACTGAGGCCTTTGCGTGCCCGGGGTTTGGGCAGTTCCCCCAGGGCGCCGAGCAGGAAACCCTCGACCACTGCAGGATGAATGTAGCACTTGCGACAGACGGTCGGCGTGTTGCCCAGTTGCCGGGCGACGTGCCTGACCATCTCGGCCACGTGTTTCTTGGCCTCGGTCTCGGTTTCCCAACGCAGCGTCCGCAGCCCGGCCAGGGCCGCCGCACTGCCGGCCCAGGTGCGGTAGTCCTTGGCGGTGAAGTCCGCACCGGTGAGGGTCTTGAGGTAGGCGTTGATGTCCGAAGAACTGATGGCGTGGCGCTCGCCGTGTTCGTCCAGATACTGGAACAGGTTCTGCCCGGGGATCTCCTGGCAGCGCTTGATGATCCGTGCCAGGCGCCGGTCTTTCACGGTGATCTGGTGTTCGACGCCGCTCTTGCCGCGGAACTGGAAGGCGATGGCGCTGCCGTTGACCTCGACATGTTTGCTGCGCAGGGTCGTCAGGCCGTAGGAGCGATTGTCTCGGGCGTACTGGGTGTTGCCGACGCGGATCAGGGTTACGTCCAGCAAGGTGATGACCGTGGCCATGACCTTGTCGCGGCTGAAACCGGGCTGGGCCAGGATCTCTTCCAGGCGTTTGCGCAAGCGCGGCAGGGTGCGGCCGAATTCGAGCATGCGCGAGTATTTGTCCGCATCGCGCACTTCACGCCAGCGCGCGTGGTAACGGTATTGCTTGCGGCCCCGGGCATCGCGACCGGTGGCCTGGAGATGGCCGCGTGGGTCGGTGCAGATCCACACATCGGTGTAGGCAGGCGGTACGGCCAAGGCGTTGATGCGTTGGATTTCGGCGGCGTCGGTAATCCGCTGGCCCTGCGGGTCGAAGTAGCAGAACTTGCCGCGCAATTTGCGCCGGGTGATGCCCGGGGCGGTGTCGTCGACGTAATGCAGGTCGGCCGGCAGTGCGTCCGGGGGCAGGGTGTCGGGCATGAAAAAAGTCCTTGGCAGCGAATCCGGTGGCCTGTGAATTCATTGACCGCAGGCTGTTGCGGACGTGCCAAGTTTCTGAAGGGGACAGGAACCCCTGTGGGAGCGAGCCTGCTCGCGATGGCGTCAGACCAGCCCACATCAATGTTGACTGAACCACCGCTATCGCGAGCAGGCTCGCTCCCACAGTGAGATCATCTGGCTACGGGGTCCTACGCCAACACCGCCACCGCCTTGATCTGCGCCCACAACACCTGCCCCGGATGCAGCTTCAACTGGTCGCGCGAATACCGGGTGATACGCGCCAACAGTGGCGTGCCGGCGGCTTCCAGACGGATCAGCACATGGGCGGCGTTGTCGGCGGCCTGTTCGCTGACCACGGTCACTGGCAGGCGATTGAGGATGCTGGTCTGGGCGTCGTTTGCCAGGCTCAGGCTGACGTCCCGGGCCTGGACCTTGAAGCGCAGCGGCTGGCCGAGGGCCAGGGACGTGTGGGCCACACGTACGTTCAGTTGGCTGCCGGGCAGGTTCAGGGTCAGCAATTGATAAGTCGGGTCATAACCGCTGACCTTGCCCTCGATCACCACCCCAGCGTCATCCCCCAGGGCCAATGGCAGGTCGAGCCGGGCCAGGGTCTCACCGATGGGGCCGCTGGCCTGAGCGCGGCCAGCATCGAGCAGCACGATGTGGTCGGCCAGGCGCGCCACTTCGTCCTGGGAATGGCTGACGTACAGCACCGGGATATCCAGCTCATCGTGGAGCCGTTGCAGATACGGCAGGATTTCGTTTTTGCGCCGGGTATCGAGGGCCGCCAGCGGCTCATCCATCAACAACAGCCGCGGGCTGGTGAGCAAGGCGCGGGCGATGCCCACCCGCTGGCGTTCGCCGCCGGACAGGTTGTGCGGCGGCCGATCGAGCAAGGGGCCGATGCCCAGCAAGTCGGTCGCCTGGTCCATATCCACCCGTCGTTGAGCCGGCGCAATGCGCTTGAGGCCGAACGCCAGGTTGGCCCGCACCGACAAATGGGCGAACAGGCTCGCCTCCTGGAACACATACCCCACTGGCCGTTTATGGGGCGGCACGAATACACCGTGTTCGCTGTCCTGCCACACGTCGCCATTGACTTCGATAAAACCACGGGGCGGCCGCTCCAGCCCGGCGATGCAGCGCAGGCAGGTGGTTTTGCCGGAACCGGAAGGCCCATACAGTGCGGTCACGCCACGGCCTGGCAGTTGCACATCCAGGTCCATTGAAAAAGCCCCATGGTCGAGCTGCAAACGCGCGTGAATCATCGATCAGCTCCAACCGGCACGGGTTCTGCGGCTGGAGTACAGCGCCAGCAGCACAACGAATGAAAACACCAGCATCGCCGCCGCCAGCCAGTGGGCCTGGGCATATTCCAGGGCTTCGACATGGTCGTAGATCTGTACTGACACCACCCGGGTTTTCTCCGGGATGTTGCCGCCGATCATCAGTACCACGCCGAATTCGCCGACGGTATGGGCGAAACCGAGAATCGCCGCGGTGATAAAACCGGGGCGAGCCAGGGGCAGGATGACGCTGAAGAAAGTATCCCAGGGACTGGCCCGCAGGGTGGCGGCGACTTCCAGGGGGCGGTTACCGATGGCGGAAAAGGCGTTCTGCAATGGCTGCACCACAAACGGCATGGAATAGATCACCGAGCCGATCACCAACCCGGTGAAGCTGAAGGTGAAGGTGAGGGTGCCCAACCCGAGGGTCTGGGTGAGCTGGCCGATCCAGCCGTTAGGCCCCAACGCCAGCAACAGGTAAAAGCCGATCACCGTGGGCGGCAATACCAACGGCAACGCCACCACCGCACCCACTGGCCCGCGCAGCCAGGAGCGGGTGCGCGACAGCCATAAGGCGATGGGCGTGCCGATGAGCAGCAGGATCACCGTGGTCAACGACGCCAGTTTCAGGGTCAGCCAGATCGCTGCGAAGTCGGCACTGGTCAGTGGCATTTAGCGTTGATAACCGTAGGCTTGGATGATGGCGGCGGCTTTCGGTCCCTTGAGGTAATCCACCAGCGCCACGGCGGCCGGATTGTTACGGCCTTTGCCAAGGATCACCGCGTCCTGTTTGATCGGGTCATGCAGTTCGGCCGGGACGATCCAGGCCGACCCCCCCGTTACCTTGCCGTCCTTGTACACCTGGGACAGTGCAACGAAGCCTAGCTCGGCGTTGCCGGTGGAAACGAATTGATAGGCCTGGGTGATGTTCTGGCCTTCGACAATCTTGCTCTTGACCTGCGCGGCCAACCCCAGCTTGTCCAGTACCTGGGTCGCGGCCAAGCCATAGGGCGCGGCCTTCGGGTTGGCGATGGACAGGTGCTGGAAAGCGTTGCCCTTGAGGACCTGGCCCTGGCCGTCGACATAACCGTCCTTGGCCGACCACAGCGCCAGCGTGCCGACGGCATAGGTGAAGCGCGAGCCCTTGACGGTGTCGCCTTCGCTTTCGAGTCTGGCCGGGGTGCTGTCGTCGGCAGCGAGGAAGACCTCGAACGGCGCGCCGTTCTTGATCTGCGTGTAGAACTGTCCGGTCGCACCGTAGGCGGCCACCACTTTGTGCCCGGTGTCTTTTTCGAAATCGGCGGCGATGGCCTGGAGCGGGGCGGTGAAATTGGCGGCAACCGCCACTTGCACCTCATCGGCCTGGACGGTGCCAACGGTAAACAGTGTGGTCAGCAGCAACGGCGCGAAGCGGGGAAAGGGCATGGGGACGGCTCCGTAGGGTCATATTCGCTATATACCAGAATATATAGCGAATGACTGGCAAACGGAACGCGGCAATTTGTCGGGGACATTGGTGTGAGAGGACTGCCGCCATCGCGAGCAGGCTCGCTCCCACATTGGATTTCGAGTGTTCGCAAGGTCTGTGCCCAACACCAACCCTGTGGGAGCCGAGCTTGCTCGCGATAGCGGCAGCACATTCAGCACTGATGCAAGCTGATCCACCGCCATCGCGAGCAAGCTCGCTCCCACAGGTCTACCAAGTGCTGTGTTCGCCACAGATCCTCTGTGGGAGCGAGCCTGCTCGCGATGGCGGCCTGACAGGCGATGATGAGTCAGGAACTGCCACGGCTGTTCAATCGGGCCAATGTCTCCTCGGCCAGCCGCCGGGTCAGCTCGGCGCTCGACAACTCGCGACCCAGGGGAAACGCCTGGCCGGCCCAGAGGTTGCTGAAGTCCGCTTCATCCTTGGCGCGCAACGGCATCAAGGCCCCGCCGGCCAGGGGAAAGGCCGGGGCCAGCGGGCTCATCGGGCCCACTTCGCGCATCACCCGGTTGACGATGCCCCGGGCCGGGCGGCCGGTGAACAGGTTGGTGACGGCGGTCTGGCTTTCCTTGGCTGTGCGCAGCGCCCGGTGATGGGACGCGCTGATCTTGGCCTCGGGCGTGAACAGATAGGCGCTGCCCAGTTGCACCGCCGAGGCGCCAAGGGCGAACGCGGCGACGATTCCCCGCGCATCCCCGATTCCGCCAGCAGCAATCACCGGCACCTTCACCGCGTCCACCACCTGGGGCAACAAGGCGAACAGCCCGACCTGGGTATTGAGGTCGTCACTGAGAAACATCCCGCGATGCCCGCCTGCTTCATAGCCCATGGCGATGATCGCGTCGCAACCGTGCTGTTCCAGCCAGATGGCTTCCTCGACGGTGGTGGCCGACGAAAGGATTTTCGCGCCAGTGGCCTTCACTCGATCCAGCAAGGATTTTTCCGGCAGGCCGAAGTGGAAACTGACCACTTTCGGACGCATCTCCTCCAGCACACGGCAGGCCGCATCATCGAACGGCGTGCGGTTGGACACCGGCGTCGGCGCGTCGAAGTCCGCGCCCAGTTCCTGGTAGTACGGCTTGAGCCGCTGCTTCCAGGCCTCGGCCCGCTGTTCATCGAACGCCGGCGGCTGGTGACAGAAAAAATTCACATTGAATGGCTTGTCGGTCTGTTCACCGATGGTCGTCAGTGCCTGGCGCAGTTGCTCGACATCCAGCATCGCCGCCGGCATCGAACCCAGCCCGCCGGCATTGCAGGTCGCCACCACCATGGCCGGCCCGGTCACCCCGGCCAGCGGCCCCTGGATAATCGGCAGCTCGATTCCGAGCAGGTCAAGAATGCGCGTATCTGGCCACTGGCTCATGTGCGGGTCTCCGACGGCAGAAAGGAAACAGCGTTTTTAGCAGGTGTACCCCGGCCAAGGCCAGTCGAGTTTTCAATGGCGCACCGTAACTTGATCCCCACAACGGGAGGGTTACCATGCGGCTTCATTCATCAAGGAGCCTGACTCATGGAAGTGAAACTCAAGACCGTCGAACCTTTCACCGTGGCCGGCCTGCAGGTGCGTACCCGCAACACCGACGAGCAGCAACCCGACACGGCCAGGATCGGTCCGATGTGGCAGCAGTTCTTCACCGAAGAGCTGTTCGACACGATTCCGGCCAGGCAGTCGGAGTCGTTCGTCTACGGGGTGTATTCCAATTACGAGTCCGACGCCACCGGCTATTTCGACGTGACGGCCGGGGTGCAGGTGGATGCGACCAGCGCAGGCTACCCCGCCGTGGACATCGAAGGCGGGGACTACCTGATGTTTGCGGCCAAAGGGCCGATGCCCGATTGCGTAATCCAGACCTGGGGCCTGATCTGGGCGTACTTCGCCGATAACCCGCAGACACTGCGTCGCTTCACCACCGATTTCGAGGTCTACAGCGGCGACGAATCCGTGGCGATCTACATTGGCGTTCAGTCCGCGGACGAGCGTTCCAGCGCCAGCAACTGACGCTTGCGTTCCACGCCCCAGCGATAGCCCGACAGGTTGCCGTCGCTGCGCACCACCCGGTGACAAGGGATCGCCACCGCCAGGCTGTTGGCACCGCAGGCCTGGGCCACGGCGCGCACGGCCTTGGGCATGCCGATGCGCTGGGCGATCTCGGCGTAGCTGGCGGTGCTGCCCGGTGGAATGTCCCGCAGGGCTTGCCAGACCCGCTCCTGGAACGCGGTGCCGCGCAGGTCCAGGGGCAGGTCCAGGCCCAGCGCCGGGGCTTCGATAAAGCCCACTACTTGGGCGATCAACTGCTCGAATTCGCGGTCGGCACCGATGAGATTGGCCCGACGGAATTTGTCTTGCAGGTCCCGCACCAGCGTGTCCGGGTCGTCTCCCAGCAGGATCGCGCACACGCCACGTTCGCTTTGCGCCACCAGGATCGCCCCGAGGGAGCATTGGCCGACGGCGAAACGGATGTCGGTGTTCTGGCCCTTGGCGCGGTAGTCGGTGGGTTTCATGCCGAGGACTTTGTCGGCGGCTTCATAGAAGCGGCTGTTGGAATTGAAACCGGCGTCGTACAGCGCTTCGGTGATCGTGCCGCCATCGGCCAGGCGTTCGCGCACCCTGCGTGAGCGATGGGCGGCGGCGTAACCCTTGGGGGTCAGGCCGGTGACGGCCTTGAAGATCCGATGAAAATGGAAGGGGCTCAAGCCGGCGCTGGCTGCCAGTTCATTCAGCCCCGGCAGCTCCTCGGCCGCCTCGATCTGCCGGCAGGCCGCCGCGACCCGGGCCGCTTGTTGGGCGGCGACCTGGGTCTGGTCCCTGGCCGCGCGCTTGCTGGGGCGATAACCGGCTGCCTGGGCTTGTTCCGGGGTGTCGAAGAACTCGACGTTACGCGGGTTGGGCAGCCGCGACAGGCTGCTGGGGTGGCAGTAGATGCCGGTGGTTTTCACGCCATAGACGAATTGCCCATCGGCGCGCGGATCCCGGGCGAGCACGGCGGCCCAGCGCGGATCCAGTTCAGGGGCGAGATTGTTCGAAGTGCTGTTCATGGTCGTTATGTCCATTGGCCCGTTTTGTCTACAGTAGCGAGCCTGTGGGGTGGCAACACTCCGGGTCTTGCGGTTGAATTCTGCACCGTCATCCGGCGGTGCGAAACGTCAGGTTGATCCGCTGGCTGCCCAGGCGCGGATGCTGTCCTTCCTTAAGGGGCAGCACGCCGTGGTAACGCAAGCGGTCCACGCCGCCCCAGACCACGATGTCGCCGTGCAGCAACGGGATGCGCAGGCTCTTGTCGCTGCGCTCGAAGCCGCCGAACTGGAACACCGCTGGCAAGCCCAGGGACACCGAGACGATGGGGGCGGCGAGGGAACGTTCGTTCTTGTCCTGATGCAGCGACATCCGCGCGCCGGGCACGTAGCGGTTGATCAGGCAGCTGTCGGGCTCGAAATGCTCGAACTGTGCCTGCCGGGCGGCGGCCTGGGCCAGCTCGCGAAACACCGCCGGCATCTCGGGCCAGGGCTGGCCGGTCTGCGGGTCATGGGCGGTGTAGCGATAGCCGCTGCGGTCGGTGGTCCAGCCCAGCGCGCCGCAACTGCTCAGGGCCACCGACATGGTAAAGCCGCCGGGCGTGACCATCTGCCGGAACGGCGCGGCCTGCAAGACGCTTTCCAGGGCCGGCAGCAAATGCTCCAGCCAGGGCAGGGCGAACCCGCGTAGCACGAAGGATTGTTGGCCGATCTGTTCGACCTGGCCGGGCGTGGTGGGCGCCTGGTCGGCGAACAGGTCCAATGTGAGCGGTGTGTCACTACTGCGCATCATGAAAAATGATTCCCAAGGTGTGCCGCCTGCCGCTGTGCACGCAGCTGACGCCATGACGCATGTTCACCCGATAATAACCGCGAACGCCTTTGACCGGCCGTTGATGCACGGCAAATACCACTGCATCGCCCTGTTTCAGATCGATGATCTGCGGCCGCGACTGCATGCGCGGGCGCTGTTCGGTGAGGACGAACTCGCCGCCGGTAAAATCCTCGCCCGGTTCCGCCAGCAGGATCGCCACCTGCAACGGGAACACCTGCTCGCCGTACAAATCCTGATGCAGACAGTTGTAGTCCTGCGGACCGTATTGCAGCAACAACGGCGTAGGGCGTTGCTGCCCGGCGGCATGGCAGCGCTGAATAAAGTCGGCGTGCTCGTCGGGGTATCGCACCTCAAGGCCCATGCATTCGTTCCAGCGGTTCGCCAGCGGTACCAGCTGCGGATACAAGGATTGACGCAATTGCTGGACGAGGTCGGGCAACGGATAGCGAAAATACTGATACTCGCCGCGCCCGAATCCATGGCGGGCCATGATCACCCGGGAACGAAAAAGCCCGGGTTCGGCGTACAAATCACTGAGCAGCCGGCATTGCGCTGGCGGCAGCAGGTTGCGAATGATTGCACAGCCGTCCTGGTCGAGGCTCTGTTCCAGGGCGGGCCAGTCAAGGTCGGCGAGGTGTTGGGGCAGGGAAGGCGTAGGGGGCACGATAGCAATCCTGTTGGGAAGGACTGTTCAGTCTGCGTAGTGCTGCGTTGCCGGGCACTCCGATTCTTGCGGTGCGCAGCCATTCCCTGTGGCGAGGGAGCTTGCTCCCGCTGGGCGGCGAAGCCGACCCAAACTCACTGACGCATTCTTTCAGGTAGACCGCGCCAGCAGGTTTTACGACTGCTGCGCAGCCGAGCGGGAGCAAGCTCCCTCGCCACAAGAGCATGGCGTTCACTGGCCATGGGGCCATCAGCTGAAATCAATCGGGATGAGTCGTTACAGCGCTTTGCTGACACCGATTTCGCTGATCACATCGTCGGTTTCGCCATGCAGTTTCTGCAACGCGGCCCTGGCTTCTTCCTCGGTGCCGTTTTCCAGTTGCGCGAATTCGAAGCGGCGTTCGCCGTTGAGCTTGTACTTGATGACGTATTTGGTCGTCTGGGCCACGGTTTTACCTTTCTTGAAGGGGCGATGCTCAGCTCAGTTTCGAGCTGGAACGCCGGATGATTTTGATCTTGTGAGTCAGGTTCGGCTTGCGCGTGACGCTGATTGCACGGCGGTTGACGGTGTCGATGGTGATGTTCCAGAAACCGGTGCTAGGGGCGGTGATCCTGGCCGGGAAGGTGTCGAACGCGCCGCCGTGATAAGTGTGCCGGCCGCCGTTCTTGAAGCTGCGGAAGTTGGCGTCGTTCATCAAACGGATGTTGCACATTTGGGAGCATTCGATGACGACGATGTCGTCTTCGTTCAGGTGCTCGCGCTGGTGAATGAATTTCATGGGGCGCCTCCAGAGGGCTTTTTCTACCAAATCAAAACGATAGCAAGGGCAATGATGCGCAGTTTATCAGCCCCGAGTGTTAATATCCGGCCCGCGCTCCAGGCTTTGTTCATTTATCGCAGGAAGCGGGATAAAAAAAGCGGTGCGGTACCGGAGAAAAACGGCATCTGCACTGTCGGAGGGTCTTTATTGGAGGAATCATATGAAGCGCAGCGTGTGGGTGTTGGCATTGGCCATGAGTGGATGTGCATCGGTATCGGACATCAACCAGACGCCGCCCACCATGAGCGTCATTTCCGGAAAGAAACCCCACGAATATGCCAAGTGTGTTTCTGACAAACTGGCCAGCAGCCGTGGTCCATTGCAAGTGGAGCCGCACAAGAATGGTGGTGTGCGGCTGATCGTCCCGGGCAAACTGTCGACCCTGCCGGCTGCGGTGTTCGACATTGACGAGCGCTCCAGTGGCAGCAGCATCAAGTTGCACGAAAGCATGTCCAACGTACCGGTACGTCCGGGCGACGTGCAGGATGCGGCCAACGCCTGCATTTCCGGCTGATCGCAGGCTGCGCCTGACGAGCGGGCCGGGCATCGGATAAACTGTTGCCCTCGACAAAAAATGCCGCCACGGTCAACGTTGGCGGCATTGTCATTTATGGAGTCAGTCGATGAAGCGCGAGCAGGTGCGTGAGCGCCATGCAGAAGGTCTTATATCTGCCACTCATGTGATCCAGAATCCGGCGAGCCCGGGCGAATGGATCGTGTTCTTCAAGAAAAGCGCCGGGCGCAGCTTTTTCCTGGTGGATGAGCAGGACGAAGTCGAATCCTTCAGCAGCCTCGACGAACTGATCGAGACCATACGCGGCCTGGGTATCAAGTTCGCCGAGATCCACATGTAGTTCTTACTTGCACACCACCACGACACTGCGGCTGGTGTAGTTGCCGACGTCGACACCCAGGGTCTTTTCGCTTTCCTTGGCCTGCGGTGTGCCATCGGTGCCGACGATGCGGTAGCCGGTGCCGGCACAGGACGCATCGGCTTTTTCATAACAGGTGGCCCAGTCATTGGCTTCGCCGGAGCAATCGATGGCCAGTCCCTGCTCGCCATTTGCCAGGTAGGTTTTTTCGGCAGAGGCACAGCCCGCCAAGGCCAGGACGGCAAACAGCGCCAAAAGTGTTTTCATGGAATCGTCATCAGGAAGGGAGGGCAGGCGCGAGAATATAGCGAATGGCCATTCCGGTACAGATAAACAAAGCCCCGTTCAATGCCGTGCGTCATTTACTTGAGGCTTGTCTGTTTACTTCTTGCGGCGGGGGCTGCGTGCGGGGGCGGTGTCGCGTTCTTTCGCCGCAGGCGCGGCGCGTTCGTCCTGGAAAACCGCGGCCACTTCCACGGCCATGGCCTTGCTGGGCAAGGGGCCGGCGACCTGCTCACCGTGGTAGTTGATAATCCACCATTGGCCGTCCTTGTCCTGGCTGACCGAATAACCGTTTGCGTTTCTTGTTGCCGACATCTAGTTGCCTCATTGGCGTGATCAAGGCCGCCATGATACGTCAAATGCTCGCAAACAGCGCTCACTGGCGTAGAGTGGGGCCGCTGCAGCCATCGAAACGAAAGGCGATTGAACTATCCGTCGTTTTTTATTTCTCTATGATGGCATCGGTTGGCCAGTGCGGGCATTGTAAGGTGCCCGTCGCCTGATTAGACTGCGCCGAAACTCGTACACACCGCCTTTTCAAGGACTTATATGATCAAGAAATGCTTGTTCCCAGCAGCCGGTTACGGTACTCGCTTCCTGCCAGCGACTAAAGCCATGCCCAAAGAAATGCTGCCGGTGGTGAACAAGCCACTGATCCAGTACGGCGTCGAAGAAGCCCTCGATGCGGGCCTGACTGAAATCTCCATCGTGACTGGCCGCGGCAAGCGCGCGCTGGAAGACCATTTCGACATCAGCTACGAGCTGGAAAACCAGATCAAGGGTACCGACAAGGAAAAATACCTGGTCGGCATCCGCAAACTGCTGGATGAGTGCTCGTTCTCCTACACCCGCCAGACCGAAATGAAAGGCCTGGGCCACGCGATCCTGACCGGTCGCCCACTGATCGGTGACGAACCGTTCGCCGTGGTCCTGGCGGACGACCTGTGCGTCAACCTCGAAGGCGACGGCGTACTGACCCAGATGGTCAAGCTGTACAAGCAGTTCCGCTGCTCCATCGTGGCGATCCAGGAAGTCGATCCGCAGGAAACCAACAAGTACGGCGTGATTGCCGGCGAAATGATCCGCGACGACATCTACCGCGTCCACAGCATGGTTGAAAAACCAAAACCTGAAGACGCACCGTCGAACCTGGCGATCATCGGTCGCTACATCCTGACCCCGGACATCTTCGACCTGATCGAACAGACCGAGCCAGGCAAGGGCGGTGAAATCCAGATCACCGACGCCCTGATGAAGCAGGCCCAGAACGGCTGCGTCATGGCCTACAAGTTCAAGGGCAAGCGTTTCGACTGCGGTGGCGCCGAAGGCTACATCGACGCGACCAACTTCTGCTTCGAGAACTTCTACAAGACCGGCAAGGCTTACTGATAGCCTGCGCCGCGCCTTGAAAAACGCCCCGACTGGTTCGGGGCGTTTTTTTTCTACAAATCGCAGGCACTGAAGATCCCGTGGCGAGGGAGCTTGCTCCCGCTGGGCGGCGAAGCCGACCCAAACTCACTGACGCGTTCTTTCGGGTAGACCGCGCCAGCAGGTTTTACGACTGCTTCGCAGCCGAGCGGGAGCAAGCTCCCTCGCCACTAAGGCAAGCTGCGAAAGATGCCGTTTGGCTTTTCAGGTTCCGCCCCCATAACCATCGCAACGCTGCCTCAGGTGAAAACAGCAGGTATGCTGATGACCTGCCGAAGGAGATAGAAATGGCCTACGATTTTGACTTGTATGTGATTGGCGCCGGTTCCGGTGGTGTACGGGCGGCGCGGTTTGCCGCTGGTTTCGGGGCCAAGGTTGCCGTGGCGGAAAGCCGCTACCTGGGCGGCACCTGCGTGAACGTGGGCTGCGTGCCCAAGAAGCTGCTGGTCTACGGCGCGCATTACGCCGAAGACTTCGAACAAGCGTCGGCCTATGGCTGGACGGCGGGGGAGCCGAGTTTCGACTGGGCCACGCTGATCGCCAACAAGAACCGGGAGATCAATCGCCTCAACGACATCTACCGCAACCTGCTGGTCAACAGCGGCGTGGTGCTGCACGAAGGTCACGCCAGGATCACCGGGCCCCATGAGGTCGAGATCAACGGCCAGCGTTACAGCGCCAAGCACATCATGATCGCCACCGGCGGCTGGCCGGTGATCCCGGACATTCCGGGGCGCGAGCATGCCATCAGCTCCAACGAGGCATTTTTCCTCAAGGAACTGCCCAAGCGCGTCATCGTGGTGGGCGGTGGCTACATTGCGGTGGAGTTCGCCGGGATTTTCCACGGCATGGGCGCGCAGACGTCGTTGCTCTACCGCGGTGAGCTGTTCCTGCGCGGCTTTGACGGTGCGGTGCGCATGCACCTGGCGCAAGAGCTGACCCGCCGTGGCCTGGACCTGCAGTTCAACGCCGACATCAAATCCATCGAAAAACTCGACGATGGCAGCCTCAGTGTCGAGCTCAAGGATGGCAAGACGTTGATCACCGATTGCGTGTTCTACGCCACCGGCCGGCGGCCGATGCTCGACAATCTGGGGCTGGAAAACACTGGCGTCACGCTGGATGAGAAGGGCTTTGTCCAGGTCAACGAAAAATACGAGACCACTGAACCGTCGATCCTGGCCATTGGCGACGTGACCGGTCGTGTCCAGCTCACCCCCGTCGCCCTGGCCGAAGGCATGGCGGTGGCGCGACGTCTGTTCAAGCCCGAACAGTATCGCCTGGTGGATTACCGGATGATTCCCACCGCCGTGTTCAGCCTGCCGAACATTGGTACAGTGGGTTTGACCCAGGAGCAGGCCGAGGAGGAGGGCTATACGGTAGAGATTTTCGAAAGCCGCTTCCGGCCGATGAAGCTGAGCTTGACCGACTGCCAGGAGCGCACCCTGATGAAACTGGTGGTGGATGCCAAGACCGACAAGGTGCTGGGTTGCCACATGGTCGGGCCGGATGCCGGGGAAATCGTCCAGGGACTGGCCATTGCCCTCAAGGCCGGCGCCACCAAGCGCGACTTCGACGAAACCATCGGCGTGCACCCGACCGCCGCCGAAGAGTTCGTGACGATGCGTACCCCCGTGGCCTCCTGATCCCTGCCGAACCGATGGCGAGCGAGTCTGCTCGCCATATTAAGTTTTCTTCTATCTATTTAGCTGCTGATAGCCAAAACCAATCATTCACATGAGGTTTGCCAATGAGCCAGCCCGGGGATGAGTGGTTAAGATCCTCTCCATCAACTTTCAACCCTGACGGAGAAACATCGATGCCTATCATCAACAGCCAAGTTAAACCGTTCAACGCTACCGCTTTCAAAAACGGCGAATTCGTTCCGGTATCGGACGCCGACCTGAAAGGCAAGTGGTCTGTAGTGTTCTTCTACCCAGCCGACTTCACCTTCGTTTGCCCAACCGAGCTGGAAGACCTGGCCGACAATTACGCCGAGTTCAAGAAACTGGGCGTCGAGATCTACAGCGTGTCGACCGACACCCACTTTGCCCATGCGGCCTGGCACAACACTTCGCCAGCCATCGGCAAGATCCAGTACACCATGATCGGCGACCCAACCCACGTTATCTCCCGCAACTTCGACGTGCTGATCGAAGAAGTTGGCCTGGCTGACCGCGGCACTTTCGTGATCAACCCAGAAGGCCAGATCAAGATCGTTGAACTCAACGACGGCGGTGTAGGTCGTGACGCTTCCGAGCTGCTGCGCAAGATCAAGGCCGCTCAATACGTTGCCGCTCACCCTGGCGAAGTCTGCCCAGCCAAGTGGAAAGAAGGCGAGGCCACCCTGGCTCCGTCCCTGGACCTGGTCGGCAAGATCTGAGTCTGTGAGTCATCCGAGGGCGATTCGCTCTTAATCAAGTAAGCCGCTTCGCCCCAAAAAACGCCCGGGCGAGATTCGCTCGGGCGTTGTTTTTTCTGAAATTCAAAAAATGGAAATCGCCCGTATGTTGGACGCCAATCTTAAAGCTCAGTTGAAGTCATACCTGGAACGGGTCACCCAGCCGATCGAGATCGTCGCCTCCCTCGACGACGGTGCGAAATCCCAGGAAATGCTCGCGTTACTCCAAGACGTCGCCAGTCTTTCCCACCAGATTACTTTGCTCGACAACGGCAGCGATGCGCGTAAGCCTTCGTTCTCGTTGAATCGCCCGGGAGCCGATATCAGCCTGCGTTTTGCCGGCATTCCCATGGGCCACGAATTCACTTCGCTGGTGTTGGCCTTGTTGCAAGTCGGCGGCCACCCTTCGAAGGCCAGTGTCGAAGTCATCGAACAGATCCGCTCCCTCAAGGGCGAGTTCAACTTCGAGACCTATTTCTCGCTGTCGTGCCAGAACTGCCCGGACGTGGTCCAGGCGCTGAACCTGATGGCGGTGCTGAACCCGAACATTCACCACGTCGCCATCGACGGCGCGCTGTTCCAGGCCGAAGTCGATGAACGTCAGATCATGGCCGTGCCAAGCATTTACCTCAATGGCGTGAACTTCGGCCAGGGCCGCATGGGCCTGGAAGAAATTCTCGCCAAGATCGACACCAGCGGTATCGAACGCCAGGCCGAGAAAATCAGTGCCAAGGACGCCTTTGATGTACTGGTGGTCGGCGGTGGCCCGGCTGGCGCTTCGGCGGCGATCTACGCGGCCCGTAAAGGCATCCGCACTGGCGTGGCGGCCGAACGTTTCGGCGGCCAGGTGCTCGACACCATGGCCATCGAGAACTTCATCTCGGTCCAGGAGACCGAAGGGCCGAAACTGGCCGTCGCCCTGGAAGAACACGTCAAGCAGTACGACGTGGACATCATGAACCTGCAGCGCGCCGACGCCCTGGTGCCGGGCAAGGACGGCGGGCTGCATGAAATCAAGTTCGCCAGCGGTGCGAACCTCAAGGCCAAGACCGTGATCCTGGCGACCGGTGCCCGCTGGCGCGAAATGAACGTGCCGGGCGAGCAGCAGTATCGTAACAAGGGTGTGGCGTACTGCCCGCACTGCGACGGTCCGCTGTTCAAAGGCAAGCGCGTGGCGGTGATTGGTGGCGGTAACTCCGGCGTCGAAGCGGCTATCGACCTGGCCGGTATCGTCGCCCATGTCACCTTGCTGGAGTTCGATGTGCAATTGCGTGCCGACGCGGTGTTGCAGCGCAAACTGCACAGCCTGTCGAACGTCACCGTGATTACCAACGCCCAGACCACTGAAGTGACGGGGGATGGCCAGAAGGTCAATGGCTTGCGCTACAAGGACCGCCCGAGCGGTGAAGTACGGGATGTGGCGCTGGAAGGGATCTTCGTGCAGATCGGCCTGTTGCCCAACACCGATTGGCTCAAAGGCACCGTCGAGCTGTCGCCGCGGGGCGAGATCATTGTCGATGCCCGTGGTGAAACCTCGATCCCTGGTGTGTTCGCCGCAGGTGACGTGACCACCGTGCCGTACAAGCAGATCGTGATTGCCGTGGGCGAGGGCGCCAAGGCCTCGTTGAGCGCCTTCGATCACCTGATCCGTACCTCTGCGCCGGCTTGAACAACCGATAGCAGCAAAAACAAAACCCCATGAGCCTGGCTCATGGGGTTTTTTATTGGCTATTTCACGCACTCACCACTAACCGATGTGGGAGCGAGCCTGCTCGCGATAGCAGTGGGTCAGCCTGCATCAATGCTGAATGTGCCGCCGTCATCGCGAGCAGGCTCGCTCCCACAGGGGATTTGTGCGGGGCGAAAAATCCACGTCACTGACAATCAAATGTGGGAGCGCTGGTGAGTGTTAAAGCGGCGCAGGCTGGATGATTTCGACCCAGTAGCCATCCGGGTCCTTGATGAAGGCCAGGCTTTTCATACGGCCATCGTTCAGGCGCTTCTGGAAATCGCAGCCCAGTGCTTCGAAGCGCTCGCAGGCGGCGACGATGTCCGGTACAGAGATGCAGATGTGGCCGAAGCCGCGTGGGTCGCTGTTGCCATTATGGTAGGCGAACGCCGGGTCGCTTTCGGTGCCATGGTTGTGGGTCAGTTCGAGGATGCCAGGGATCGACTTCATCCATTCGGTACGTGCTGCGGCATCCGCTGGGATCTGGCTTTTATCCACCAAAGCCAGGAAATACAAGCTGAATTCGGCTTCCGGGAAGTCGCGTTTCTCCACCAGCGAGAAACCCAGCACGCGGGTGTAGAAATCCAGCGACTGGGTGATGTCCTTGACCCGCAGCATGGTGTGGTTGAAGACGAACTTGGCTGTGGCGGCGTCAGGTTGGGCGGTGACGCCCGGGAAAGTATTGAGTTCGTGCAGGCTCATGGGCCCTCCGGAAAATAAGTGGGGCAAACGACGCCGCAACCTTGCTGCGGCGGTTCCTGGGCTTGCGTCAAACGGCGTCCTTGCAGGTGCGCCCATGATACGCAAGGGGCGCGGCATCGCCAAACCGCGTGTGGCTCTTGCCTGGTCCTGCCTCGAGCTTCAGACTTGACGATTCGTCCCTGGGTGCCAACGCAATGATTCGACCGTTCCTTTCGCTGTTTGTCCTGCTATTTGCCTGTGTTGGTGGCGTCCAGGCGGCCGAACCGCAGGTCGCTTGGCCCCAGGGTTGGGTTGTCGAGCCGCTGCCCGCCGATGTATCGGCCTCTGCGGCGCCGGCCCCCCAGCGACAACGTGCAACCAAGAGTGATTCGGCAGGCAATGCCGTGATGGTCATGGAACTGACCACGACCACCGTCGAGCCCGATCATCAGGTCAACTTACAGGGCGTATTGTTGGAAATGCGCAAATCAATCCAGAAGGATTTTTTCCAGGGCGGTTACCAGAGTGTGTGCACTAAGATCCATGCTTCCATGTTGGGCGGCGTAACTGCATTGGAAACCACTTGTACGATCACGCAAAACGGGCGACATGTATTGTCTCAGGCCCTCGTCGCGGCACTAAATGAGGGCAAGGCTTATGTGCTGTCCTATGCAGGGCAGGCGCAGGTGTTTGTTGAAAGCCAGGATGAAATACAGTCGGTGCGAAACAGTTTGAAACTATAACGCCGTCAGCGTAATACACCCGGGATTTAATCCAGAAGTTTAGCCCATAAAAAAGCCCTGAGTGTATTCAGGGCTTTTGCAGGGAGGCTGTCAGCCACGCATTATCAACCACGCAACCAGGAATCGACGGTCGCTGCACCGTATTGTTCTTTCCAGGCTTTCAGGCCGCGGTGATTGCCGCCTTTGGTCTCGATCAACTCGCCGGTGTGCGGGTTCTGGTAAACCTTTACCACTCGCGCACGGCGGGTCTTGGTGGGTTTGGTCGATTGCAGGCTTGCCTTGGACGGGTTCGGGTCGAGGATCGCGACGATGTCGCGCAGGCTCTTGCCGTAGGTTTTCATCAGTCCCTGGAGCTTTTCCTCGAATTCGATTTCCTTCTTGAGCCCGGCATCGTTCTTCAGCGACTCCAGCTGCTTGAGCTGTTCTTGAAGGGCCTTTTCGGCTGCACGAAATTCAGCGAGTCTGGACAAAATCGTTACTCCAATCAAAATATTTGGCTGATATCAACCGCAAACAAAGCTATAAGCTAAGCGCCTTGAAGCGACTCAGTGTTAATGACTCTCCTGCTATCTGGCACAGGTAGAAAAAATTGTAGTAGTTAATCCGGAAAGTGTAAATCGTAACTTTTTCGTTATGTAACAACAGCAAACGTTTTTACCAGTTGGCGCATCGTCGTCAATAGATCGGCGGCGGTTAACTGCCATTAATGCCGTCCAACGTCTCAATGAACGCCTGCCCGCTAATCGGTCGACCAAATAGGTAACCCTGTAGAAAGTTCACCCCATGGGCGCTCAGGTAGTCGCTTTGTTCGACGGTTTCGACACCCTCGGCAACCATGTCCAGGCCCAGCTTGCCCGACAGTTCGATAATGCTGTCCAGTAGGTGTCGCGACAGGGTATCGGCACCGATCATCGCGACAAAACTCTGGTCGATCTTCAAGAAGTCCACATTGAACTGACGCAAGTACGCCAGGCTGGAATGACCCGTGCCGAAATCGTCGAGGGCGATCTTGACGCCCAGTTCCCGCAGTTGGCCAAACAGTTGCTGGGTAACGGGCGTAGGTTCGATCAGTTCGCGCTCGGTCAACTCCAGTACCAGGGTAATCGTACCTGGCGCGAAGGCACCGAGAAATTCGCGACAATCGTCCACCAGTGCCAAGTCCTGGCAGTGACGGGCGGTGATGTTGATGCCGACATGAAACGGCGCTTCGAGTCGAGGCGCCAGCGGCACCAGCAGGTGCATGGTCTGCTGCATCAGCGCCCGGGTCATCGCTACGATCAGGCCGCTGTGTTCGGCGAAGGGAATGAACAGGTCCGGGCGAACCAGGCCTTCCTTGGGGTGGTTCCAGCGCATCAGTACTTCGACGCCGGCCCAGCGTTTGCTATCGCTGTGCACGACCGGTTGCAGATACGGAACGAACTCGCCGGCTTCCAGTGCCCGTTGCAGTTCACGGCTGGGTGACGAGGCGCGTTTTTGCAGCCAGTGCCCGAGCGTCCCGGCAACGACGCCAAAAAAGATCAGCAGGCTGAACAGCGGTGGATATTCCCGGGCCATGTAGCGCCAGGTTTCACCCTTATCGAATCCGGCTTCCACATTGAAGGCGTAGCGCGATGACCCCAGCTCATGCCGGGCGACCGGCAGCATGGGCAACGGGGCTGGGCGGACCTTGCCGTCCGCCGTCAGCCAGTTCGGCCCGACTTGCAACCGTAGGCGGGTCTGGCGACCGATCAAGCGCAAGACGTTGGCCAGGTGATACCCGTCAAGCGTGGCCAAGGCGCCTTGATGGCCCACGTTGAGCCGATAAACCAGCAGCGCGGTATCCGGCGTGACCGGGTTGCCGTCCATGAGCCACAACGTGCCTTGATGGTAGTCGCCCGGGTTGACCCGTTCCTCGAAGGCCCCGAACAGCGAGCTGCAATACAGGCTGTTGTCCCAGATAAGATTGGTCGAGCGGACAAAGGGCCGGCGTGTCACTTGCTCGCGTAATGCCAGCTTTACCGCTTCGCAGGGTTGGCCGGCCAGGGGCAATAGTTCCCGAGCCGCCAAGGCGGTATTGTCGAGCATCAGTTCGATCTGCCTGACCGATTCCTCGGCAGTCTGCCGGGTTTGTTGCGCCAGCGTCCGTTCGGCCTGCATGTACAAAATGGCCAGCCCTGACAGTATTGGCACCAGGCCGCAAAGCAGGGTGACCAGATAGCGACGGGGCCGGGTGTGCGAGCGGGTAGCGGTCAAGGGCATCGGCACAACCTGGAAAAGGGGATGAGGGGGAAACGTTGGATGCCGACCATGATAGATGGCCTGTCGGTTACTTGCTGACAGCAGTGTGACTGTGGGAGCGAGGTCTGTGGGAGCAAGGCTTGCCCGCGATGAACGATCATGCGGTCCACTTGGAGAACCGAGGTGCCTTCATCGCGAGCAAGCTTTGCTCCCACAGGTTCAATGCCAGGCTCCCACAGGTTCAGTGCTGGGCTCATGGCTGTCGGGCCAGTTCGATGAACGCCAGGGTGGCGGGCGAGGCCTGGCGGCTGTCCAATACCGCCAGGCCAATCTGGCGCGGCACTCGCGGTGACAATGGCCGCGCGACGAAGCCCGGGCTCTCGACGTCCGGCAACGAACCTTCGGAAACCACGCTCACCGCTTCGCCACGCCTGACGACATCCAGGGTGCTGAGCAGTTGCGAGCAACGGAAACGCACGTTCGGCGTCAGCCGGGCGGCATTGAACAGGCGAGTGACCAGCTCCGACGATCCTGCCTCGGTGAGCACGAAGGGGTCGTTGCACAGATCCTTGAGGCTCAGGCTGGCCTGGGTGGCGAGGGGGTGTGAAGTGGGCAGCAGGGCGACCATCTGATCTTCCAGCAGCATGAACGTATCGAAACGGTCCTCGGGCAGCACCACGAAGCCGACGTCGATCCGCCGTTCGTCCAACCACTGGATGACCTGCCTGTCAGGCCCTTCATCGATGTGTACTTCGATTCCTGGATGCAAGTCTCGATAGCGCCGCAGGATACCGGGCAACAGTTTCATCGATGAAGTTGGCCCGAACGAGCCGATGCGCAAGGTACCTCGGCGCATGCCCCGGGCATCGGCGGCTTCCTGGCGCAAAGTGTTGGCCAACCCGAGCATGGCCCGGGCCCGCAGCAGCAACTGCTGGCCAATGTCGCTGAGCTCCACCGCCGACTGATGACGCCGGAGCAATTCCACCCCCAACTCCTGTTCCAGGGATTTGATGGCGTGGGAGACCGCCGACTGGCCGATGCCCAGGCGCATTGCCGCCGCCGTGAAACCACGGAGCTCGGCGACCAGGGAGAAGATTTCGAGTTGGGTGAGAGTCATGAGGGATTGCTCATTTTACGATGATCAAGCATGACCCCAATACTGACGTATCTGACCTGAATCAGGAAGCAGCATCGCCCTGGTGTGGGGGCTGTGGGAGCAAAGCTTGCTCGCGATGAACGATGACTCGGTTTGCCTGCTGAATCGCGCCGCCTCCATCGCGAGCAAGCTTTGCTCCCACAATCAATCCCTTCACCACAGGTTGTGTCGTTCTCATTAGCGTGCCGTGGTGAAACCATGAAAGCCCTCGAACAAACCGTCCCAATCCCATCGGACCTGCCGGTCTATCTGAAGCTCGCCATGGTCACCATGATCTGGGGCGGGACCTTCGTGGCCGGCCGGATCCTTTCCGATGCCTTGGCTCCGATGTTTGCCGCCAGCCTGCGTTTTCTGCTGGCCAGTATCGCGCTGCTGTCGTTTCTCGCCCTGGCCGGGATCCCGCTGGTCAGGCCCAGTGTGAAGCAGGGGTTGCAATTGGCCGCCCTGGGGTTCTTCGGAATCTTTTTCTATAACCTGTGCTTCTTCTATGGCTTGCAGTACATCAATGCGTCGCGGGCGTCGTTGATCGTGGCCTTGAACCCGGCGGTGATCGGACTGGCGTCCTGGTGGTTGTTCAAGGAGCGGCTGAGCCGCTTGAAAGTGGTGGGCATCGCGCTGTGCATCGGCGGAGCGGGACTGGTGATCGTCAGTCGTGATCCGGCCTTGTTGCAAGACGCAGTACAGGGCTGGGCCGGTGACCTGCTGATTTTTGGCTGCGTGCTGGGCTGGGGCATCTATTCGCTGTTTTCCAGGAACCTGAATGAAAGCCTCGGCCCCTTGCAGACCGTGACCTGGTCGATTCTGCTGGGCACGTTGATGTTGTGGCTGGCCTGCGCAACGGCGGGGGAGATCCGCCTCGAAGCCTTGCGCGCACTGGACATGGAGCAATGGCTGAGCCTGTTGTACCTCGGCGTGCTGGGCTCGGCCCTGGCTTACATCGCCTGGTATGACGGCATTCGGCGGATCGGTGCGACCCGTTCCGGGGTGTTCATCGCACTCAATCCGCTGACGGCGGTGCTGCTGGGGGCGCTGCTGCTCGACGAACGGCTCACGGCCTTGATGTGTGTCGGCGGGGGCGTGATCCTGGTGGGCATTTTCCTGTGCAACAAACCCCTTGCGCGGTCGAAGGAAAAGGCGATTTGATACAGAAGGCGGACAAACCTGGTTACGCTGTGTAGAATCGATTTACGCATATAAGAATAACGTCTTCTGGCAGCAGAAGCCTCGCCCGCAAGAGCCTTGGGTCGACAATGAAGATACTTGGGTTTCAACTGATCTATGGCGATTTCCTCGCCCGCAGCGTTCGTGGCATTTCCTGCGCGCCGCCCCGTGTCCCCTGCATCGCTTGCAACTAACTTTTTTTGTTAATTGACCAGAATGATGAGGCGCCGACATGGCAGATCTATACGAAAACCCCATGGGCCTGATGGGCTTCGAATTCATTGAATTCGCATCGCCTACACCCAACACCCTGGAGCCGATCTTCGAGATCATGGGCTTCACCAAAGTGGCCACGCACCGCTCCAAGGACGTGCACCTGTATCGCCAGGGCGCGATCAACCTGATCCTCAACAACGAGCCCCACAGCGTGGCCTCGTACTTCGCGGCCGAGCACGGTCCGTCGGTGTGCGGCATGGCGTTCCGGGTCAAGGATTCGCAACAGGCCTACAAGCGCGCCCTGGAACTCGGCGCCCAGCCGATCCACATCGAGACCGGCCCGATGGAGCTGAATCTGCCGGCGATCAAGGGCATCGGCGGCGCGCCCCTGTACCTGATCGACCGTTTTGGCGAAGGCAGCTCGATCTATGACATCGACTTTGTCTTCCTCGAGGGCGTTGACCGCAACCCGGTGGGCGCGGGCCTGAAAATCATCGACCACCTGACCCACAACGTCTATCGTGGGCGCATGGCCTATTGGGCCGGTTTCTACGAGAAACTGTTCAACTTCCGCGAGATCCGCTACTTCGACATCAAGGGCGAATACACCGGCCTGACCTCCAAGGCCATGACCGCCCCGGACGGCATGATCCGCATTCCGTTGAACGAAGAATCGTCCAAGGGCGCCGGGCAGATCGAAGAGTTCCTGATGCAGTTCAACGGCGAAGGCATCCAGCACGTGGCTTTCCTCACCGATGACCTGATCAAGACCTGGGACAAGCTGAAAAGCATCGGCATGCGCTTCATGACCGCGCCGCCGGACACCTACTACGAAATGCTCGAAGGCCGCCTGCCGAACCACGGTGAGCCCGTGGCGGAACTGCAATCGAGGGGCATTCTGCTGGATGGTGCTTCCGAGCAAGGCGACAAGCGCCTGCTGCTGCAGATCTTCTCGGAAACCCTGATGGGGCCGGTGTTCTTCGAATTCATCCAGCGCAAGGGTGATGATGGTTTCGGCGAAGGCAACTTCAAGGCGTTGTTCGAGTCCATCGAGCGTGACCAGGTGCGTCGTGGCGTGCTTGCTACCGAGTAAAGCCTGAGACCAAAAAGCCCGCCTGAGGTCATTGCCAGGCGGGCTTTTTGTTGCCAGACGCAGATCAAAATGTGGGAGCGAGCCTGCTCGCGATTGCGATCTGGTTGGTACATCAGTGGGGCATGTGCCACCGCCATCGCGAGCAGGCTCGCTCCCACAGGGTTAAGTGGTGACCTTAATTCCGGCGCTGCTGCCGCACCAGGTGCTTGAACCCTTCGAACACCAGCACTGCCACCGCCATCCAGATGGGGATGTAGGTCAGCCATTCACCGGCCTTGATGCTTTCGCCCAATAACAGCGCAACGCCCAGCAGCAACACCGGTTCGACATAACTCAACAACCCGAACAGGCTGAACGGCAGCAGCCGGCTGGCGACGATGTAGGACACCAGCGCGCTGGCGCTGATCACTCCGAGCAACGGGATCAGCAGGGACAGCCATGGGGACTGATCGAAAACGCCGAGACCCTGTTCGCCGCTTTGCACGAACCACAGTGCCACGGGCAGCATCAGGGTCATGTCCAGCCAGAGCCCGCCCAGGTTGTCGGTCTTGATGCGTTTGCGCAGGATGAAATAGATCGGGTAGCCGATCACCACCAGCAAGGTCGCCCAGGAAAACCCACCCACCTGGTACAACTCGTTGAACACGCCAAGGGTGGCGAAGAATACGGCGACTTTCTGCAAGTAGGACAGGCGTTCGCCATAGACGATGCGCCCGGTCAGAACCATCGACAGCGGCAACAGGAAGTACCCCAGCGACACGTCCAGGCTGTAGCCGTTGAGCGGCGCCCACATGAACAGCCACAGTTGCGCACCCATCAGGGCCGAAGAGGCTATCGCTGCGATCAACAGTCGTGGCGTGGCGACCAGGCGTTGAATCAGCGCCGTGACCAGGTTCCAGTCCCGCGTTACCAGCAGGAAGGCGGTCATGCACGGCATTGTCAGCAGCATGCGCCAGCCGAAGATTTCCACGCCGGTAAGGGGTGAGAGCAGCGAGGTGTAGTAGTACATGACGGCGAACAGCGCGGAGGCCGAGACCGATAGAGCGATGCCTTTGGACACAGTGATTCTCTTGGGGGCGATCAACCAACACCCTACCTGTGGCAGGGTGTTGATTGTGGGAGCGAGTCATGTGGGAGCAAGGCCTGCTGCGGTAGCAAAACCTGTGGGAGCAAGGCTTGCCCGCGATAGCCACGCCGCGGTTCAACAGGTGAACCGCGTTATCGTTCATCGCGGGCAAGCCCTGCTCCCACAGGCACGCGCCCCGGCACGAAATGACTCACATCATTGAACCCCGGTGTCGAAGCATGCCCCGGTGTCACCAGCGAATCGATGAAGGCTTCGTCTTCTGCGCTGATCTTCACCGACTGCGCCTTGGTGTAGGAATCCCATTGTTCTTCGGTGCGCGGTCCAACGATGGCCGAGGTCACGGCGCTGTTGTTCAGCACCCAGGCGATGGCGAACTCGACGATGCCCACGCCCCGGCCCTGGGTGTATTGCAGGATCTGTTGGGCGATGCGCAGGGACTCGATCCGCCATTCGGTTTCCAGGATGCGTTTGTCCTGGCGTCCGGCGCGGCTGTTGGCGTCCGGTGCCACGTCCGGGGCGTACTTGCCGCTGAGCACGCCGCGGGCGAGGGGGCTGAACGGCACCACGCCGAGGCCGTAGTTCTGCGCGGCAGTGATCTGCTCGGTTTCCGCCTGGCGGTTGACGATGTTGTACAGCGGTTGGCTGATCACCGGCCGGTCGATGCCCAGGCTGTCGGCGATCCGGATCACCTCGGCGATGCGCCAGCCACGGTAGTTCGACAGGCCCCAGTAGCGGATCTTGCCCTGGCGAATCAAGTCGCCGATGGCCGACACCGTGACATGCAGCGGCGTGTTGTGGTCTTCGCGATGCAGGTAATAGATGTCCAGGTAATCGGTGCCCAGGCGCGTCAGGCTGGCCTCGATGCCATTGAAAATGTGCTTGCGACTCAGGCCGCTGCGGTTGGGCACGCCGTCCGCCGGACCGAAGCCGACCTTGGTGGCCAGCACCCATTCCTGGCGGCGACTGGCGATCGCTTCGCCGACGATCTCTTCAGAGCGGCCGTTGGTGTAGACGTCCGCGGTGTCGATGAAATTGATGCCCTGGTCCCAGGCCTTGTCGATGATCCGCAGCGAATCCTCGGTGCTGGTCTGTTCGCCGAACATCATGGTGCCCAGGGTCAACGTCGAGACTTGCAACCCGGAATGGCCTAGCGTGCGGTAGCTCATGACGAAATCCTTTTATCCATGGGGAAAGGCTCAATCAAATACCAGAACCGTCGCGTGGATCCAACCGTTTTCTCAACCCCACCAAAATCCACTGTGGGAGCGAGCCTGCTCGCGATAGCGTCAGGTCAGCCAACATTTATATCGACTGATACACCGCCATCGCGAGCAGGCTCGCTCCCACAGGGGGCACAGGGGTGTCAGGCCCGCAGGGTACGGGTCATGCGCAACGCCAACAGGCTGCCGCAGACAATCACCCCGGCCAGCAGGTACAACGCCGCGTCGGTCGAGCCGGTGGCGTCCTTGACCCAGCCCACCAGGTACGGGCTAAGGAACCCGGCCATCTGGCCCATGGAGTTGATCAAGGCCAGCCCACCGGCGGCGGCACCGGCGCTGAGCAGGGCGGTGGGCACCGGCCAGAACATCGGCAAGCCAGTGAGGGCTCCCATGGTGGCGATGGACAGGCCGATGATGGCGATGGCCGGGGTGGTGGCGAAGTTGACGGCGATCAGCAGCCCGGCGGCGCCCATCAGCATTGGCACAACCAGGTGCCAGCGGCGTTCCTTGTGCAAGTCCGCCGAGCGGCCCACCAGCAACATGAACACCGCCGCCAGCAGATAAGGGATCGCACTCAGCCAGCCGATCACCAGGTTATCGCTGAAGCCCAGGTTCTTGATGATCGACGGCAGCCAGAAGTTGATCGCGTACACGCCGCTCTGGATGCAGAAGTACACCAGGCCGAAGGCCCAGATCGCCGGGTTCTTGAACACCGCCAACAGCGAGTCGGTGGCAGTCTTTGGCTTGTTGGCCAGGTCTTCGGCGTGGTCGGCGGTGAGCACGGCGCGTTCCTGGTCGGTCAGCCATTTGGCGTTGGCGAAGGTGTCGCTGAGCAGGAAGAACGCCAGCGCGCCGAGGATCACCGTCGGAATGCCTTGCAGCAGGAACATCCACTGCCAACCCGCCAGGCCGCCCTGGCCCGCTGCGAAGTGGTTGAGGATCCATCCGGAAAACGGGCTGCCCAGCAGGCCGGACACCGGAATGGCCGACATGAACAAGGCCATGATCCGGCCACGTCGGAACGTCGGGAACCACTGCGAGAGATAAAGCACCACACCTGGAAAGAATCCGGCTTCAGCGGCGCCGGTGAACAAGCGCAAGGTATAGAACTCGGTGGGGGTAGTGACAAACAGCAGGCAAGTCGACAGGGTGCCCCAGGTGATCATCATCAGCGCGATCCAGCGCCGTGGGCCGAATCGGGTCAGGGCCAGGTTGCTCGGCACGCCGCACAGTACGTAGCCGATGAAAAAAATCCCGGCACCGAGGCCGTACACGGTTTCGCTGAATTTCAGGGCATCGAGCATCTGCAACTTGGCGAAGCCAACGTTGACCCGATCGAGGTAGTTGAACAGGTAGCAGATGAAAATGAAGGGGATCAAGCGCAGGGTGATGCGCTTGTAGACGGTATTTTTTTCGTCGGGGGTAGCCAGGAGGGCTATTGCGCTCTGGGACATGGCGGGTCTCTCTTTATTATGATTTTCGCGAGCCAAGGGGTAACGTTGACCGCCCCTTGAGTCTCGGCCAGCCCAAGGCCCCGTGTCTTTGTGCCTGAGCACAGGGTCTGCATTCAAACCCTGTGCGCCTGACCAAACCCACGCCTAAAACAACAATCCACGCCGCTTGCAAGGAACACCGCCCATGTTCGAACTCGATCACGACCTGGCGCAGGACATCGTCGACCGGGCGATGGCGATCCTACCGTATAACGTCAATGTCATGGACAACCAGGGCCTGATCCTCGGCAGCGGTGAGCGCGAGCGGGTCAATACCCGGCACGAGGGTGCGCAACTGGTCCTGGCCAACGGTCGGGTGGTGGAAATCGACGAGCACACCGCGATGCACCTCAAGGGCGTGCAGCCAGGAATCAACCTGCCGTTGATGCTCGATCAACGGCTGATCGGCGTCCTGGGCATCACCGGCGAGCCTGAGCAACTGCGTACCTACGCCGAACTGGTGCGCATGACCGCCGAAATGCTGGTGGGCCAGCGTAACCAGCAGGCCGAGCAGCAATGGCGTCGTCAGCGCTGCGATGACTTGCTGGCGTTGCTGCTGGGCGATGCGGGGGATTCCCCGCGATTGTTGGACGAAGCCCGGCAAATGGGCCTCAAGCCGCAATTGTCGCGGGTGCCATATCTGTTCGAGCTGGGCCTGGAACATGGGCCCGGCCAGACCGTCGAGACGTTGAGCGCGTGGTTGATGTCGCGCTACCCGGACAGTTGGTGCCTGACCTCGTCCAAATCTTCCTTGCTCTGGTGTCGCCCGGTCACCGCCTCGGTGGAGAACGAGCGGCTACTGGGCAAGCTCGATGGGCTGGGCTGGAACATCCTGCGCATCGCAGTGGGCGGCCAGGCGGAAGGGTTGGCGGGCCTGCGGCGTTGCTATCGACGGGTGGCGGACTTGCTGGCCTACGGGCGCGATGTATTGCCGCAATCGCGCTTGCTGAGCCTCAGCCGCTACCGCCTGCCGGTACTGCTCTGGCGCCATCGCAGTGACGATGCCCTCGACGAGTTGCTGACCCCGTTGCGCAAGGTCATCGCCAAGGACAGCAACGGCCAGTTGCTCGCCACCCTGCGCAGTTGGTGCGAACACGACGGCCAGAGCCAGGCCTGTGCCGAAGCCTTGGGTATCCACCGCAACAGCTTGCGCTACCGCATGGAGCGCATCGCCGAACTGAGCGGCGTGGATCCGTTGCGGTTGGATGGGATGCTGGCGTTGTACCTGGGGGTGCAGCTGCTACCCCAGACCGCCGATAAACCCACGTGACCCCCTACTGTGGGAAATGCCGCTCACTTAAGGTTGTCGACAAACCTGTGGCGAGGGAGCTTGCTCCCGCTTGAGTGCGAAGCGCTCACAGAAAGGGCCGCTTCGCAGCCCAACGGGAGCAAGCTCCCTCGCCACGGGGGGCAGCGTTTTTCTTGAGTGAGCAGCGTAACGGTGGGAGCGAGCTTGCTCGCGATGAGGCCCTCACTTTCGACCACAACCCCCTTGGCCAACCGATCTTTGTGAAATTGAACAATAATGCCCGGTGTCTTTTGTGCGGCGGACCGGCGTCATGGCTGCGGTCAACTGGCAGCATGCTGTGCATCGGAACCGGAGAATAATATGAAAATAATCATCGCCCCCGACTCGTTCAAGGACAGCCTCAGCGCCCAGGGCGTCGCCGATGCCATCGCCCAGGGGCTGGCCGAGGTCTGGCCGGATGCACAGTTGATCAAGTGCCCGATGGCCGACGGCGGCGAGGGGACGGTGGAGTCGGTGCTGGCGGCCTGCGACGGTCAGTGGCGCCGCACCCGAGTCCACGGCCCCTTGGGCGCTCCCGTCGAAGCGCGTTGGGGCTGGTTGGCCGACAGCTGCACCGCGATCATCGAGATGGCCGAGGCCAGTGGCCTGCAACTCGTGCCGCCGGGGCAGCGCGATGCCTGTTCCAGCAGCACCTACGGCACCGGCGAGCTGATCCGTGCCGCACTGGACGAAGGGGCCGGGCGGGTGATCCTGGCAATCGGCGGCAGTGCCACCAACGATGGCGGCGCCGGCGCGATGCAGGCCTTGGGCGTGGCGTTGCTCGATGAGCACGGCCAACCCCTGGGACCCGGTGGCTCGGCCCTGGCGAACTTGTCGCGCATCGACCTGGGCGATCTCGACCCGCGCCTGGCCCAGGTCAGTTTCGAGATCGCCGCCGACGTCGATAACCCACTGTGCGGGCCCCATGGCGCTTCCGCGATCTTCGGTCCGCAGAAGGGCGCCCGCGCCGAGCAGGTGCAGGAACTGGATCGGGCCCTGGGACATTTCGCCGACCGTTGCGCCCAGGTGTTGGGGCGGGATGTACGCGACGAACCGGGCAGCGGCGCGGCCGGTGGCCTGGGGTTCGCGGCCAAGGCGTTCCTGGGGGCGCAGTTTCGTACCGGCGTGGAAGTCGTCGCCCAACTGACCGGGCTGGCCGATGCGATCAGTGGCGCCGACCTGGTGATCACCGGCGAAGGCCGTTTCGACGCCCAGACCCTGCGCGGCAAGACGCCCTTCGGCGTGGCCCGCATCGCCCGCCGGCAGGGCGTACCGGTGCTGGTCATCGCTGGCACACTGGGGGAGGGCTACCAGGCACTGTACGACCATGGCATCGATGCCGCCTTTGCCCTGGCCAACGGGCCGATGACCTTGCAACAAGCCTGCGTCGATGCCCCGCGCCTGCTGAGCGAGCGCGCCCGGGACATCGCCCGGCTGTGGCGGGTGGCCGCCCGGTAACACGATCCAGTGGCGAGGGAGCAGGCGCCCTCGTCACAAAAGCCTCGCGAAATATTTTTACAGTCCCCCCTGTTAAAAGCCTAAAGCCCGGCCGATAACGAGTCAGGCGCATCCATAATTATTTCAACCAGTGCGCTGATGGCATGGATGCTCGACTCCAACGTCGCGAGGTCTTCCCATGTCTCTACGCAGTCTGAATATCGCCCCCCGAGCCTTTTTAGGCTTCGCCTTCATCGCTTTGCTGGTGGTCGCCCTCGGCGTGTTCGCCGCCAATCGCATGTCAATCATCCGCCAGGCTTCGTTGAACATGGAGCAGAACCAAGTGCCCAGTGTCGGGTACCTGGGCAACGTCATGGAAAGCGTTCTGCGTATGCGAATTCTCTCGTTTCGGATTTTGGTCAACCGGGATCCGGCCAGCCTGAAAGAGGCCGAGACCCGCATCAACGTGCTGGTGGAGAAACTGCACAAGGCCAATGACAGCTACGCCGCACTGCAGGCCACACCAGAGGAGGCCGAGCTGTACAAGACCTTTTCGGCCACCCTGGAAAAATACCTGCAAGCCCAGCAGGAAATGCTGGAGCTGTCGCGCCAGGACAAGGTCGACCAGTTGCGCACCCACATCAATACGCGCATCAAGGAAGGCACCGACCTGATGGGTGAGCAGCTCAACAAGCTCATCGCGATAAACGTGGCAGGCGCTGGCGAAGCATCGGCCAAGGCGGGTGAGAACTACAATAGCGCCATCACCGGTATCATCATCGTCTCGATCATCGCTGCGTTGGCCACTATCGTGCTGGCATTGTTGCTGACTCGCAGCATCGTAACCCCGCTCAATCGTGCACTGGAGGCGGCCCGGACCATCGCCGGCGGCAACCTGGTACAGGTTATCGCCGACGATGGCAAGGATGAGCCCGCCCGCTTGCTCCAGGCCCTGGCCGCCATGCAAGGCAGCCTGCGCCAGACCATCGAGCAGATTGCCGGCTCCGCCAGCCAACTGGGGGCTGCGGCCGAAGAGCTGAGCGCGGTCACCCAGGAATCCTCCCGTGGCCTGCAACAGCAGCACAACGAAATCGAACAGGCCGCCACCGCCGTCAACGAAATGACCGCCGCTGTCGAGGAGGTTGCCCGTAACGCGGTGTCTACCTCCGAAGCCTCGAACCAATCGACCCAAGCCGCCCAGGAAGGTCGCTCGCGGGTGGTGGAAACCGTCGACGCGATCCAGACCATGACCCACGACGTGCAAGCCACCGCTTCGATGATCGAAGGCCTGGCGGTCCAGGGCCGCGACATTGGCAAGGTGCTGGACGTGATCCGCGCCATCGCCGAGCAGACCAACCTGCTGGCCCTCAACGCCGCCATCGAAGCTGCCCGTGCCGGGGAAGCCGGACGTGGTTTTGCGGTGGTGGCCGACGAAGTCCGGGCCCTGGCCCATCGCACCGCGCAATCGACCCAGGAAATCGAAAAAATGGTCGCCGGCATCCAGAACGGCACCGGCCAGGCCGTACAGTCGATGCAGCAAAGCAACCAGCGCACCCAAAGCACCCTGGAAATGGCCCGGGCCGCTGGTGTGGCGCTGGAGCAGATCACTCAGTCGATCAACCAGATCAACGAACGCAACCTGGTCATCGCCAGCGCCTCGGAAGAACAGGCCCAGGTTTCCCGTGAAGTGGATCGCAACCTGGTCAACATCCGCGACCTGGCCACCCAGTCGGCCAGTGGCGCGAAACAGACCAGCGACGCGACCCACGAACTGTCGCGCCTGGCGGTGGGTTTGAATGCGATGGTGGCGCGGTTTGTGATTTGAGATAGGGTTGAGGCTGGACATCGCGCAATCAGGAGACGTACATGCGCTTTTCAGCTTTGACCCGACGCATCACCGGCGATGGCGCCGCCGCCTGGCAGATTCACGACCGGGCGCTGGCCCTGCGCGAGCAGGGCGAGGATGTGCTGTTGCTGTCAGTGGGCGATCCAGACTTTGACACGCCGCGTGCCATTGTCGACGCCGCCGTGGCCAGCCTGCGGGCCGGGGAGACCCACTACTCGGACATCCGCGGCCTGCACACCTTGCGGGCCAGCATCGCCCGGCGTCATCGCCTGCGCTGCGGCCAGCCGGTGGGAGCCGAACAGGTCATCGTGCTGCCAGGGGCGCAGTGCGCGGTGTATGCGGTCGCGCAATGCCTGCTCAACCCTGGCGATGAAGTCATCGTCGCCGAGCCGATGTATGTCACCTATGAAGCGGTGTTCGGTGCCTGCGGGGCGAAAGTGGTGCCGGTGGCGGTTCGCCCGGAGAACGGTTTTCGGGTCGAGCCTGCGGACGTTGCCCGTCTTGTGACCCCGCGTACCCGGGCGATGCTGCTCAACAGCCCGAACAACCCGTCCGGTGCCAGCCTGCCAATGTCCACCTGGCAAGCATTGGCGCGGCTGTGCATTGACCATGACCTGTGGCTGATCAGTGACGAGGTCTACAGCGATCTGCTCTATGACGGCGAACATATCAGCCCGGCCAGCCTGCCGGGTATGGCCGAGCGCACCGCGACGATCAACAGCCTGTCCAAATCCCATGCCATGACGGGTTGGCGCATCGGGTGGGTCATTGGTCCTGAGTCCCTTGCCGACCATCTGGCAAACCTGTCCTTGTGCATGCTGTTCGGTTTGCCGGACTTCGTGCAGCGGGCCGCCCAGGTGGCGCTGGAGCGAGACTTGCCGGAAGTGGCGCAGATGCACGAGGAATATCGCCAGCGTCGGGATCTGGTGTGCGCCATGCTCGATGACTGCCCGGGTCTCAAGCCCGTGCGGCCCGATGGCGGCATGTTCGTGATGGTCGACGTGCGCCAGACCGGTCTCGATGCCCAGGCTTTTGCCGAGCGGCTGCTGGACGGGTATGGCGTGTCGGTACTGGCCGGCGAGGCGTTCGGGCCCAGTGCGGCGGGGCATATTCGGATCGGGTTGGTGGTCGATCAGGTGAAGCTGGCGGATGCGTGCCAGCGGATCGCCTCGTGTGCGGAGGATTTGCTGCGGGCCCAGCGGTAAAGTTTTGTAGAGGCTGTGTGAAATTGTGTAAGGGTTTTGCTCGTGGATGGGCGAGGGCGTATATCCTTGGCAGCTTGAGATTTTCTGCGCCTGGCAGGGCCTCATCGCGAGCAGGCTCGCTCCCACAGGGACCTGAGTTGACTCAATGTGGGAGCGAGCCTGCTCGCGATAGCGATTTATCCGGCGCCACAGCACATTTCTGGAAACACCCATGCCCAACATCCTCCTGGTCGAAGACGACACCGCGCTCTCCGAACTGATCGCCAGCTACCTGGAACGCAACGGCTATCAGGTCAGCGTGCTCAGCCGTGGCGATCATGTGCGTGAACGGGCGCGGGTCGATCCGCCGGACCTGGTGATCCTTGACCTGATGCTGCCGGGGCTGGACGGCTTGCAGGTCTGCCGCTTGCTGCGGGCCGACTCGGCGACCTTGCCGATCCTGATGCTCACTGCCCGGGACGACAGCCACGACCAGGTCCTGGGCCTGGAGATGGGGGCCGACGACTACGTCACCAAGCCTTGCGAGCCTCGGGTGTTGCTGGCGCGGGTGCGCACCTTGTTGCGCCGCAGCAGCCTCACCGAGCCGCAGACGGCCAACGACCGCATCCTCATGGGCAACCTGTGCATCGACCTGTCCGAACGCACGGTGACCTGGCGCGGGCAAGCGGTGGAGTTGTCCAGCGGCGAATACAACCTGCTGGTGGTGCTGGCCCGGCATTCCGGCGAAGTGCTGAGCCGCGACCAGATCCTGCAACGCCTGCGGGGTATCGAATTCAACGGCACCGACCGTTCGGTGGACGTGGCGATTTCCAAGTTGCGACGCAAGTTCGACGACAACGCCGACGAAGCCCGCAAGATCAAGACCGTGTGGGGCAAGGGCTATCTGTTCAGTCGTTCCGAGTGGGAATGCTGAGCCGATGTGGAAGCTGCTGATTCGCCTTTACCTGGTCACCATCGTGTCCTACAGCGCGGCGATCTACCTGATGCCGGAGCTGGTGATCCGCCTGTTCCACGAGCGTTTCCTGACCTACAACCTCGATTATTCCCGTGGCCTGCAAACCTTGATGGTCAAGCAGTTCCGCGCAGTGCCCAGCGAGCAGTGGCCGGCGCTGGCGGCGCAGATGGACCAGGAGTTCGCGCCGCTGCGCATCGAACTGGCCGCTGTCGATGACGGCGGCTTCAGCGTCGATGAGCAAGCGCGGCTCAAGCGCGGCGAGAATGTGGTGCGCCTCGGCGACTGGGCCTGGCGAACCCTGGCCGCGGCGCCGCTGGACGAGCGCACGGCGGTGAAGATGGTCGTGCCGCCGGACCCGGCCGATGTCAGCTGGTTGTACTGGAGCATCAACGTGTTGATCGGCGCGACGATGCTGGCCTGCCTGTTGCTCTGGCTGCGGCCGCACTGGCGCGATCTGGAACGCCTCAGGCGCACCGCCGAGCGTTTCGGTAAAGGTCATCTGGGCGAGCGTACGCACATCGCCTCCAGTTCGAACATCGGCAGCCTGGCCCACGTGTTCGACACGATGGCGGGGGACATCGAGAACCTGCTCAACCAACAGCGGGATTTGCTCAATGCCGTGTCCCACGAACTGCGCACGCCCCTGACGCGGCTCGACTTCGGCCTGGCCCTGGCGCTGTCCGATGACCTGCCGGCGCCCAGTCGCGAGCGTCTGCAAGGGCTGGTGGCGCACATTCGCGAGCTGGATGAGTTGGTGTTGGAACTGCTGTCCTATAGCCGCTTGCAAAACCCGCAACGCTTGCCCGAACGGGTCGAAGTGGCGCTGGACGAGTTCATCGACAGCATCCTGGGCAGCATCGACGAGGACCTGGCGGCACCGGACGTGGTGATCGACGTGCTGTTGCATGGGGCCCTGGAGCGTTTCGTGCTGGACCCACGCCTGACCGCACGGGCGTTGCAGAACCTGCTGCGCAATGCCATGCGTTATTGCGAAAAGCGCATCCAGGTCGGCGTGCGGGTGGGTGAGCAAGGCTGCGAGATCTGGGTCGACGACGACGGCATCGGTATTCCCGACAGCGAACGCGAGCGCGTGTTCGAGCCGTTCTACCGCCTGGACCGCAGCCGCGATCGAGCCACGGGCGGCTTCGGCCTCGGCCTGGCCATCAGCCGCCGGGCCCTGGAAGCCCAGGGCGGTACACTGACCGTCGAGGCCTCGCCACTGGGTGGGGCACGCTTCAGGCTGTGGCTGCCCACACCGTCCTGAGGTTGCCCACTCTCTATTGCTCGACGCTGACCCTGTGGCGAGGGAGCTTGCTCCCGCTGGGCCGCGAAGCGGCCCCAATGCTCTTCACCCAAACAAACCCGCCGCAATATTGATCGAAAACCCCAGGATCGCCGTATTGAACACAAACCCGATCAACGATTGCGCCAGCACGATCTTGCGCAACTGCCGCGTGGCGACCCCCACGTCGGAGGTCTGCACCGCGACCCCGATGGTAAACGAGAAATACAGGAAGTCCCAATAATTGGGCGTGGTCAGCCCCTCGGCAAACCGCAGCGCCGGCTCCTTGCCCTCCCAGGTGTAATACAACCGCGCGTAGTGAACGCTGAAGATCACCCCGATCAGCAACCAAGAGCCGATTACGGTGATTGCCGTGAACCCGTAATGCAACAGCTTGCCGGCGGCTTGCAGGTCGCGGCTGCCTGCCAGCTCGAAGGTGATGGTCGCCAGGCTGGCCAACGCTGCGACGCAAACCATCAATAGCACCAGCCCGGCATTTTCATCTTCGATTTCGGCGATGCGCTTCACATCGGGCGCCTTGGCCCGCACGGTCAGCCAGAACATCAGCACCAGGTAGGTCCAGACACCGACATTCCAGCCGATCAGGATTTTGCTGATGACCGAATCCACGGGCACCAGGATACCCATCGCCAGGCCAAGGACCGTGGCGCTGGAAAGACGTGGGTGGGTACGGGCGAGGAAGGGCATGGAGACTCACTGTCCGGAAAGGAGATGCCTAGTATGAGCCATCAAGCGAAGGGCCGACCGTCTATCGCGCTGGACTCGATCAATTGCACGCCCGCTTCCTGCATCCGCCGGATCGCCGCTGCCATCGAGCCCTCCCGATCAATGCCCCGGCAGGCATCCAGCACCACAAATGCGTTGAACCCGGCCAGCCGGGCATCCAGCGCCGAGAACATCACGCAAAAATCCAGGGCCAGCCCCACCAGGTACACGGTGTCGATGCCACGCTCCTTGAGGTATCCGGTCAAACCGGTCGGGGTCTGATGGTCCGCTTCCATGAAGGCTGAGTAGCTGTCGATGTCCGGGTTGCAGCCTTTGCGGATGATCAGCTTGGCATGGTCAAGCTTGAGCGCCGGGTGCAACGCGGCACCGTGGCTACCCTGCAGGCAGTGGTCGGGCCAGAGTGTCTGCTCGCCGTAGGGCAATTGGACAGTGCCGAAAGGTTGCTTGCCCGGGTGGCTAGAGGCAAACGAAGCATGCCCGGCCGGGTGCCAGTCCTGCGCGAGAACAACGTGCCTGAAGGATTGGCCGAGCCGGTTGATCAACGGCACGATCTCATCACCCCCTGGCACAGCCAGTTGGCCGCCGGGGACGAAGTCGTTCTGTACATCGATCACCACGAGTGCGGTGGTCAAGGCCCGGTTGGCTGAAACGTTCATGATTGGATCCTCCTTGAAGTGGTTCTTCGAGAGTAGCTGAACGGCCCGGGCCCCGCGTACAGACTGACCCACCGCCATCGCGAGAAAGCTCCAACAGGGGGATTTGGGCCGGGCACAGGATTTGTGTTCACTGAAGATCCATTGTGGGAGCGAGCCTGCTCGCGATGGCGGCGACACATTCAACACTGATGCAAGCTGACCCACCGCTATCGCGAGCAGGTTCGCTCTCACAGGGGTATCTGGGCGGGCACAGGATTTGCGGTGAACGAATGATTGATGGCTTCAAAATTTTTCACCCTGTTGGGAGTAGTGTCTTTCGTCGAAAATACTCTCGAGTTGATGGCTTTTTGACATTTGGCTCGTGCGTCCCTGTCACGATTAAGTACAATCGCCGGCCTCCAACCGGGCATGGAAGCAGTCCGGTTCTCCAATTACGAGAAAAAACCATGCTCATCGGCAGTTATTCCCCCGCCCTGGTTTCAATTTCCTTGTTTGTTGCCGTGCTGGCTTCCTACACCGCGCTGGACCTGGCCGGGCGTATCGCGACCGCCCAAGGGCGCGCGGCGCATTTGTGGATGGTGGGGGGCGCATTGGCGATGGGGGTGGGCATCTGGTCCATGCATTTCATCGGCATGCTGGCGTTCACTTTGCCGATCGAGCTTGGCTACGACGTATCGATCACCGCGTTGTCGCTGCTGACCGCCATTCTCTCCAGCGGTTTTGCCCTGTGGCTGGTCAGCCAGCCGCGATTGCCGGCGTGGCAACTGGCTTTTGGCGCGCTGATCATGGGCGCCGGGATCAGCGCCATGCATTACACCGGCATGGCTGCACTGCGGATGCAGCCAGGCATCGATTATGACCCGACGCTGTTCGGGGCTTCGCTGGTGATTGCCGTCGGTGCTTCTGCGGCGGCGCTGTGGATTGCCTTTCGCTTGCGCCAGAACACTCCCCACGTGCGGTTGGCTCGCGCGGGGGCCGCGGTGGTCATGGGCATTGCCATCGTCGGCATGCACTACACCGGCATGGCCGGGGCACGGTTCAGCGAGGGCAGCTTTTGTGGCTCTTTGGACGGCTTGAGCGGCAAGGGCCTGGATAATCTGGTGTTGATCACCACCCTGGCGGTGCTGGCCATTGCCTTGCTGACCTCGATTCTCGACGCGCGCCTGGAAGCCCGGACCGCCGAGCTGGCCCAGTCCCTGACCCAGGCCAACCGGGAACTGACCCAGTTGGCCCTGCACGACCCTCTCACCGGACTGCCCAACCGTGTATTGCTGGCCGATCGTATCGACCAGGCCATGCACCTTGTGCAAGAGCAGGGCGGTTGCTTCGCCCTGATGTTCATCGACCTCGATGGTTTCAAGCCGGTCAACGATGCTTTCGGCCATCACATGGGCGATTTATTGCTGCGGGACGTAGCCCTGCGCCTGCGCGAAGACCTGCGCAGCCAGGACACCCTGGCGCGGATCGGCGGTGATGAGTTCGTACTGCTGGTGCAACTGGTCGAACCCGACGATGCCCTGCGGTTGGCGGCACGTCAGGTCGGCTTGATCGGACGCACGTTCCGGGTGGCTGACCATGACTTGCAGATATCCGCCAGCGTCGGCATCGCCCTTTACCCGGGCAACGGCCGGAGCGCCGAGGAACTGCTGATGAATGCCGACGCGGCGATGTATCACGCCAAGGGCGCCGGCAAAAACGGCTACAGCTTTTTTGACGCCTCGATGAACAGCAATGCCCGCAAGCAATTGCAACTGTTGCAAGACCTGCGCACGGCCGTCGAACAGCGGCAGTTCAGCCTGCATTACCAGCCCAAGTTCGACGCGGCCAACGGCCGTCCGGTGGGGGCCGAAGCCCTGTTGCGCTGGACCCACCCGACCCAGGGCCTGTTGATGCCCGACACGTTCATCGACCTGGCGGAAAAGACCGGCTTGATCATCCCGATCGGCGAGTGGGTACTGAACGAAGCCTGCCGGCAGATGCGCGAATGGTATGTGCTCGGTTATACCGACTGGCGCATTGCGGTGAACCTGTCGGCCTTGCAGTTCTGCCACACCGGCCTGGTGCAGAGCGTGGCCAAGGCGCTGGAGACGCATCAGTTGCCGGCCAACAGCCTGACCCTGGAAATCACCGAAACCACCGCCATGAGCGATGCGGACGCGAGCATGACGGTGCTGCAACAGCTCTCGGACATGGGGGTGGACCTGTCCATCGACGATTTCGGTACCGGCTATTCGAGCCTGATGTACCTCAAGCGCCTGCCGGCCAACGAGTTGAAGATCGATCGCGGTTTCGTGCGTGACCTGGAACATGACAGCGATGATGCAGCCATCGTCTCGGCCATCGTCGCCCTCGGCCAGGCCCTGGGCTTGCGGATCGTCGCCGAAGGCGTGGAGACCAATGTGCAGCAAGACTTCCTGACCCAGTTGGGCTGCGATTCGCTACAGGGCTATCTGCTCGGTCATCCGCTGCCGGCCGAGCGTTTTCTGAAGGAGATACGCCAGGCCAAACGCGTAGCGGTGGTCTGAGGCACCCTCAGGGGACGATATCGAACGCCGTGCTACCCATTCGCTCGCCGTTGACCAGCAGGTGCACGGCATGCCGGCCCGCGTAATGCTTGCGGGTGGTCAGCTCGCGAATGTGTTGGGAGCGACTGAGGTTGACGCAGCCCCGGGCGGGCAGGTCGAAGGTCTTGAGCTTGAAGACTTTGGCCGAGGTGCCGCCCGAGGCTTTCACGTAGTCGACGGCGTAGTCGATCACCAGGCGCTGGCTCTGTTCAAGGGTTGATTGCACCTTGAAGGACAGCGTGACCTGTTCCCCCAAGCGAATCACCGCAGGCGTCACCTGCAAATCCAGTACCTGGACCTGCGCCTTGCCGCCCACCCCGATGATGCCCAGTGCCCTGGGGTTGCCTTGTTTGATCAGGCTACGCAGGGCATGTCGGGCGATCCACGCCGTATGGCGGTCTTGCAGAGGCCAGCCTTCGATCCGGTCCAGCACCCAGTCCGGATGCTGCTTGGTGACGTCGTTGAGGTGGTTGGCCACCGATTTGCGTACATAAAGGCTGTCGTCGGCCTTGAGCGTGTCGAGGATCGCGGCGGTGAGGTCAGGGTTGGCCTGGATCGGCTCCAGGTGAAACGACCATGGCAAGCGTGGCCGGCTGCCTTCGCTGGCCAGGCGACGTACGTGCTCGTTGGCGTCCAGCGCCCAGCCGTGCATGACCTTGAGGGTGCGTTCCAGGTCGTCGCGCAGGAAGTGCCGCACGGCGAACTCCGAGGAGCCGAACCGGGTGAAATATTTGAGTGCGTCCAACGACACGTCGAAGCGATGCCGGCCGTAAGACGCTACGTAGTGAGGCAGGAACATACTGACGAACATGCTGTTCAGGCGCGGGGCCACGGCGCGCAACACCTCCAGCGACGCTTCATAATCGAGGGGCAGCACCGCATGCAGGCATTCACTGACTCGGGCCATGCGCTGCATCACCGACAATTGGGCCAGCCCGTCGTTGGCCATGTGCAAGAACGCCTTGGCGTCGAATGCCGGATACACCGCTCGCATTTCGCCGGCGATGTGCTCCAGGCGGGCGCTGTTGAAGATTTCCTTGAGGGCAGGGGAGGAGGTGGTGGTGCTCATAGAGAGGGCGTCCGGCGAGTGTTGTAGTTCCAGGCTCGTCACTATGCCATGCGCGACCCGTGGCGAGGGAGCTTGCTCCCGCTCGGCTGCGCAGCAGTCGTAAACCCGGTGAGAGCCATATCACTGGATGACCGCGTCGCCTGGATTGGGGCTGCTGCGCAGCCCAGCGGGAGCAAGCTCCCTCGCCACGGGGGATGGCGGGCTCCCAGCTTCAGTCGTTGCAGTAAAGGGAATGATTCGCCGCCCGCGAAGTCCCAGCTTCAGTCCCTTGAATAACTGGAGTTTTTTCTATGCGCAAACCCACCCTGATCGCCAGTCTGGTCCTGATCGCCGGCCTCGGAGCCCTTGGGCCTGTTGCGCAGGCGGTCGAGAAAACCGGAGACGCCCTGGAGCATTCGCCGAGCAATGGCCGTCGGCTGGTGGAAAATGACCGGGTACCGGCGGACTACCAGCGCGCGGACAGAGCCATGAAAGACTGGAAACAGAAAAAACTCGAGCAGCCGACAAAAGAGCAGCAATGGGTGCAGATCGACGACAAGTACCTGCTGATCGAAACCGTGTCCGGCGCCATCGTCAAGATCGTTCCGGCCACACGTTAAATCTCAGAGCACTTCGCCTTTGTCCCAAAGGTGAACCAGTTCGCCGGGTGCCTGGTCCTCGGGCACCTGCAGCACCATTTCGTCGTCCTGGTCGTTGGCGCGATAGCGCACCTCGATCTGGAAAAACCGCTGGTCGCCGCGCCCAGGCGTGGAGGAGGTCAGCGGCAGGCAGCCCTCCAGCACCGAGCAGATACGTATGCGCTGGTCGAGGTCGCACTGGGCGAACTCGATTTCCCGTGGTCGGGTCAGCGCGTGGATGGCGGCCACGCCGCCCTGGCGGGACAGCCGTACCACGGCCTTGTCGTCGAGGTCTGGAAGGGTTTTCATCAGCTCTCCTGTGTCAGGTCGACGCCAACCTGGGCCCAGCCGTTCTGCACCGCTTGTACTTCCCGCGTGCCGAAGCGCTGGCGGGCATGCTCGACGGTCAAGCGGGCGAAGGTACTGAAGGACGCGTCGTTGGGCAGTCTTCTGTCGCACAAGGTTTCATACCAGATCCGGCCGGCCTTTTCCCAGGCAAATCCGCCCAGCGTGGTCGCCACCAGATAAAAGGCCCGGTTGGGGATGCCGGAGTTGATGTGCACGCCGCCGTTGTCTTCACGGGTAATGACGAATTCGCGCATGTGTGACGGTTGCGGGTCTTTGCCCAGCAACGGATCGTCGTAGGCGCTACCGGGGTTGGACATGCTGCGCAGGCCGTCGCCGTTGATCTTGTCGGTGAGCAGGTCGGCGCCGATCAGCCAGTCGGCCTGGTCGGCGGTCTGTTCGAGCACGAACTGCTTGACCAGCACACCGAACACATCGGAGATGGATTCGTTCAGCGCCCCGGACTGGTTGGCGTAGATCAACCCGGCCTCGCTTTCGGTGACGCCATGGGCCAACTCGTGGGCGACCACGTCCAGGGAGCGGGTGAAACGCTGGAAAATTTCGCCATCGCCGTCGCCGAATACCATCTGCGCGCCGTTCCAGAAGGCGTTTTCATAGCCTTGGCCATAATGCACGCTGCCTACTAGGGCAAAGCCCTTGTTGTCGATGGAGTCGCGCCCCAGGATTTTCCAGAAAAAATCATAGGTGGCACCGAGGGCATCGTAGGCTTCGTCCACGGCCGGGTCACCACTGGCCTGTTGGCCTTCCAGGCGTACCGGCTGGCCGGGCAGCTCCATGGTGTTTTGAGCGTCATGCACGCTGCGCTGTGGGTGTCCGGCCTTGCCGGGCTTGGGCAGCGCCGCGGCGACGGGCGGGGTGCTGGGCGGACCGGGGTTGTGCCGCAGGCTGCGCACGTGGGTCAAGGTGCCGAGGGCGCTGGAGCGTTGCTGTTCGGAGCCGTGGGCGATGATGCGATTGAGAATGTAGGGAGGAATGAAACCGTGGAGCGGGCGAGAGTCGATCATCAGAAAATCCTTATCTGAAATGCAGGGTCGATACCCATGTGAACCGAAGAGTCCTTCGCGGTTCCCTGCTGCATGGCAGACAACGTTTGCCATGCGTCCTGATTTCTGCGAAAAACCCGCGCCTGGATCACAAGAGCGATACGCCATGAACGAAGAACTGCAAATTATTGACCTGGAACAGGGCGACGGCAAAAGCGTAGTCAAAGGTGCGCTGATTACCACCCAATATCGCGGCACCCTTGAAGACGGCACCGAATTCGACTCGTCCTACAGCCGCGGCAAACCTTTCCAGTGTGTGATCGGCACCGGTCGCGTCATCAAGGGCTGGGACCTGGGCCTGATGGGTATGAAAGTCGGTGGCAAGCGCAAGCTGCTGGTACCGGCGCACCTGGCCTACGGTGAACGATCCATGGGCGCCCACATCAAGCCCAATGCCAACCTCATCTTTGAAATCGAGTTGCTGGAAGTCCTGACCCGAGACGATTGAAAGGCTCTGTTGCTACTATCTCCAGTCGATGCATGGCTTGATTCGTCGAGGAGCGAAATATGAACGCAGAGCAGCATGATCTGGGCGTGTCCCAGGTGGCCGCGGCCATTGCCGAGCCGGCCCGCACCCGAATGCTGTGTGCACTGATGGACGGCCATGCCCGCACCAGTACCGAGTTGGCGAGCATCGCCGAGGTCAGCGCCTCGACTGCCAGTGCTCATCTGGCGAAACTCAAGCAAATGGTCTTGGTGCGCCTGCACGTCCAGGGCCGTCATCGTTACTACAGCCTCGCGGACCCGCGCGTCGCCCAGGCACTGGAGGCGTTGATGGTGATCGGCCAGGGCGCCACGCCGACCTTCACGCCGCGTACACCGGATCGCCTGCAATTCGCCCGCACCTGCTACGACCACATGGCCGGCACCTTGGCGGTGCGCCTGCATGACCGGATGATCGAGGCCGGGTGGCTGGTGGCGTTGGAGGGCGAGGGCTATCGATTGAGTGAATCCGGCGAGGCGCTATTCGAGGGATTGGGCGTCGATGTCCAGCACCTCGCCACGCAACGCCGCCGATTCGCCTGTCCCTGCCTGGACTGGAGCATGCGCCGCCCGCACCTGGGCGGAGCCTTGGGCGCAGCGTTGCTGCAAGTGGCGATCAAGCGCAAATGGGTGATCCAGGACCTGGACAGCCGGGCGCTGGGGTTGACGGCCAGTGGCCGCAGGGAGATGGCGGGGCGGTTTGGGATCAGTGCCGAAATCGAGGTCAAACCCACTGGCGCCATCGCGAGCAGGCTCGCTCCCACAGTGGATCTGCGGTGAATTCAATATCCATGAACATCCCCAGAATCCCTGTGGGAGCGAGCCTGCTCGCGATAGCCATTCCAGCACCACCCACATCATCAAGGCATGTGCCTGCGCCGATACTCATCCGGTGTGGTGCCCATCATCTTGCGAAACATGCTGATGAATGCCGAGGCGCTGCTGTAGCCCAGGTCCAGGCCGATGGTTTCCACGCTCTGACCACGTTCGAGCAGGGCCAGGGCTTCAATGACTCTCAGGCGCTGGCGCCATTCCACCAGTGACATGCCCAGGTCCCGTTGCGCCCGGCGCATCAACGTGCGTTCGGTGGTGTTGGCGGCGCGGGCCAGTTGCGGCAAGGAACGCGGATCGCTGGGGTTCGCCTCCAAGGCCCGCAGCACGGGGCCCAGCAGTGGATCATCCGAGGACGGCAGGTAGCTGCCGGCATGGGGCGCCCGCGCCAGCTTGTCCACCAGCACCTGCAACAAACGCTGCTGTTCGGGCGTCTGTGGCTGGCTTGGCGGGTCGCTGCGCAGTTCTTCCAGCAACGCGCGAATCAGCGGGCTCAAGGTCAGC
Organism: Pseudomonas sp. St290; assembly: GCF_018325805.1. NCBI lineage: Bacteria > Pseudomonadati > Pseudomonadota > Gammaproteobacteria > Pseudomonadales > Pseudomonadaceae > Pseudomonas > Pseudomonas sp. St290. Next base: position 2,730,797 of record NZ_AP014703.1, read on the forward strand.
GCACAGGGCACGGCAGGCAGTGCGTCGCACAGTTCGGCGGCCAGGTACAACGAACAATGGCAGGCCTCATGCCGATTGAACCCCACGTGTTCCATGTCCGGTGGCAGCCAGATGCCGTACTGCGGTGGCGCCAGGTAATGATGCTGGGCGATCTCGATTTCCATCACCCCGCTGTAGGAGTAGACGAACTCACCCCAGGCATGCCTGTGCCGGGGGTAAGTCGCATGGGCCGGCATGCAGGCGCTGCGAAAGAAAATCGGCGAGGGCAGGGCTGCGTCGAACGGAGGAATCTTCAGATGTTGGGCTGGAGGCTGCATATCGACCGCAATGGCGGATTACCGGGATGGCTTGTCGGGTAATCACTATATCCAGCAAAGGTGTCAGGCAGACAATCCTTTCATCTATTTCTGCCCAAGGATCTTCCCATGACCACCCGCCGCGCCCTGGATGGCCAGGTCTGCGCCCTGATGACTGGCCTCTGTGCCATCTGGGGTTTCCAGCAAGTCGCAATCAAGGCCGGCGCCGCCGACATGGCGCCGATGCTGCAACTGGGTGTGCGCTCGGCCATCGCGGCGGTACTGGTCTGGCTCTTGGTGTTGGCCCGGGGTGAGCGCCTGTCTCTGACCGATGGCAGTTGGCGCCCAGGCATGCTGGTTGGGTTGTTGTTCGCCCTGGAGTTCGTGATGGTAGGCGAAGGCCTGCGTCATACGACGGCTTCACACATGGTGATTTTCCTGTACACCGCACCGATGTTCGCCGCCCTCGGCTTGCACTGGAAACTGCCGAGCGAACGCCTCAAGCCGGCGCAATGGCTAGGCATTGCCGTTGCATTCGCGGGGATCGTGGTTGCCTTCAGTGGAGGGGCGGGTGCGGCGAGCAGCAGCTCATTGCTCGGTGACGGCATGGGCTTGTTGGCTGGCGCGCTGTGGGGCGCAACCACGGTGACGGTGCGTTGTTCGCGGTTGACGAATCTGCCCGCCAGTCAGACGCTGCTGTATCAATTGATCGGCGCCGGGCTGCTGCTGATCGGCATGTCGGCAGCTCTGGGGCAAACGACGATCAACCCTACGCCACAACTCATCGCCAGCATGGCATTCCAGGTGTTGCTGGTGTCCTTCGCCAGCTTCCTGATCTGGTTCTCCCTGCTGCGCCGCTACCTCGCTTCGCAACTGGGAGTGCTGTCGTTCATGACGCCGTTGTTCGGCATTGGCTTTGGCGTCTGGCTGCTGGACGAACCGCTGGAGCCGAACTTCATCGTGGGTGCGACGCTGGTGCTGGGCGGTATCGCCTTGGTCAGTGGCTACGGGTGGTTTCGCCAGCGCTGGGGGCGATGGGTCGTAATGCGCCAAGGTTAGCCCAACGAGCGCGCAAAAGCCTACCTGTGCCGGCCATTCGTTGCTGCTCTATAGCGGTGCGAGCGTTTCGGCACAATGATCGAGCATTTCGGCACAGTAATCATTCTGCGCGCTCTCTAGACTCGTGCTTCACACCGATTCAATGAGGTCACGATGAACACCAGAATAATTCTATCCGTATTGTCCATGGGCGTTGTCCTCGCTGGACACGCTGCCGACTTCTCGCTGACGAGCCAAGACATTGCTGAAAACCGCCCGTTGACCAGTCGCGAGGTGTTCCAGGGGTTCGGTTGTGAAGGGGGGAATACTTCGCCCGAGCTTTCCTGGAGCAATGCCCCGGCGGGTACTAAAAGTTATGCTGTCACCGTCTACGATCCCGATGCTCCGACCGGCAGTGGCTGGTGGCATTGGACGGTGGTCAACCTGCCGGCTTCAACCAAGAGTTTGCCAAGAGGGGTCGGTTCGAACCTGCCTGCCGGTGCGGTACAAGGGCGAACCGATTATGGTCAACCGGGATTTGGTGGGGCTTGCCCACCTGTAGGGGATAAGCCACATCGCTATCAATTCACCGTATGGGCGTTGAAAGTCGATAAGCTGCCCCTCGATAACCAGGCCAGTGGTGCATTGGTGGGCTACATGCTCAATGCCAACGCCTTGGCCAAAGCGACCATCACTTCAACTTACGGACGTTAAACGATGCACCCAAGTATTGGCACGCAGCACCGGGAGAGCGTCGTCGATGCGTGTGTCATACGGGCGCGACAGCCCCATACATTGCAGCGGGTGTCGATATTCGCGACCACCTTGTGTCGGGTACGCCAAGGGGAAAAACTGCTGCAATGGGATGACCGGGAGATGCGTGTCGGGCCGCGACATCTGATACTGATGCCGGCCGGACACGAACTGGGTATCTCAAATTTTCCTGGTCCTCAAGGTGACTACATCGCCGATGCAGTGACCTTTCCCAGTTCGATACTGCGTAATTTCAACCTCCGCTATCGACAGCAGATCGTCAGCCGCCACAGAACGCTGAACACAGATCTGTGTGTCCCGCTGGACAGGCACACCACACAGGCATGGGATCAGTTATTGGCCGCCATCAATGCGGGCGCCCCGGATGCATTGCGCACACACTACGGGGAGGCGGTTCTTCTGAGCCTGGGTCTCGGCGGTTTGGCCGGACCTCTGCTGATGGATCGCAACGATCCACTGTGCGAGCGCGTGCAGCAGTTGGTAATGAGCAGCCCGGAGAGCGACTGGACGGTGGCTGGCGTCGCCCAACACCTGAACCTGGGGGAGTCGACGTTGCGCCGCCAACTGGCTAATGAGGGGGACAGTTTCAGGAATATTCTGGAAAGCGTTCGACTGGCAATGGCGTTGCAATGGTTGCAAACCACGTCTCGTTCCATCGGTGAAATTGCCGGCGCCAGCGGCTACGCTTCGGCCTCGCGTTTTGCAGTGCGCTTTCGCTCACACTACGGCCTGTCGCCACGGGAATTGCGGGCGGTGATTTAGGTGGTTGGGTGAGAGGGCCGCGGTCCTTTTGTCGCGTCATTCTGGAAACCCCCTCTGTCCTGGAGGGGGCAGTAAGCTTCCAGTTCGTCTTGTTTCTGCCTGGCGTCAGACTGTCGTTCCATCCGTTGCCTGCCCGGAAAACTCCTCCATCGCGTCCAGCAAAGCCTCCCGGAAATACGCTTTCGACGCCCGATCACACAGAATGTGCAAACTCGCCTGCTGCGCGGTACTGGAGTTGATCACGATCACATTGATGCGGGCCGCCGAAGTCTGTGCCACCGCCCCCGGATCGAACGCCTGCGGGCTCAGATCGACCCCACAGAGCTTGGCCATCACTTCGCTCAGGTGCTCTCCGGTCAGTTGGAAACAGGCATGACTGTCCTGACGAGGCAGCAGATAGTTGGCTTGGTGATCGAGTTCCCAACGGGCTTCTTCGTCGGCAATGCGCTGGCCTTGGTCTTCGAGGCTGCCCAGCAACAGATATTCGGTCTGCGACAGGCGCGCCACTTGGCTACCATCGGTCTGGACCTCGGCGCGATTAGGGGCGTGCGGCAGAATGAAATGGCGACCTTGCAAGTACGCGGCACTGTGAGCACCACGAAAACCCACCCGAGGCAGGTCAGTTAAGTCCGCCAGCGTGCACGTGGGCAACGGCACGAGAGCCTGTTGCCCGCCGGTGTGTTGTTCTTTCAGACTGGTCATGGCTCAAAGCTCCTGGCGTTGGTTGTCGGGATCAAAGAAGGGCAACTGCACCACCTCGGCCTGGACGACGATGCCGCCTTCGACCCGGATCGGGATGCGTTGCCCCGGGATGCTTTGGTCGATGCCGGCGTAGGCCAGGCCAATGATCTTGCCGAGGGTGGCGGAATATTCGCAGGACGTGACATTCCCACTGATGTCCGGCCCGTTGAGCACCAGATGTCCTTCAAGTGGTTGCGGGCTGTTCTTCGGTAGGCTGAAGCCCACCAGTTTGCGTTTCAGCGGCTGGGCTTCGAGGATGTCCACCGAGCGCCGGCCGACGAAGAACGGCTTGCTGCGGCTGACCGCCCAGCCCATGTCGATTTCCGCCGGATGGGTCATGCCGTCGGTGTCCTGGCTGATGATCACGTGGCCTTTTTCCAGGCGCAGCAGGCGCTGGGTTTCGACGCCGAAGGGGCGGATGTCATGGGCCTTGCCAGCCTCCATCAGCGCGTCCCAGAGCATGAGCCCGTGGCGCGCCGGTACATGGATTTCATAGCCCAGCTCGCCGACAAAACCCACTCGCAGCAAACGGGCCTTGATGCCGGCCACGGTGCCCTGGCGCACGCCCAGATAAGGAAACGCTTCAGCGCTCAGGTCCAGGTCGGTACAGACTTGTTCCAGTACCTTGCGTGAATCGGGCCCGGCGAGGTTGACCGCGCAAATGGCCGCGGTGACGTTGGCGACATCCACGTCGAGGCGCCATTGCGCGTTCCACTTGAGCATTTGCTGATAGATCCGGTCGACGCCACTGGTGGTGGCGGTGACGTAGAAATGGTTCTCGGCAAACCGCGCGCAGACACCGTCATCGATGACCACGCCGTGCTCGTTGGTCATCAGCGCATAGCGGGAGCGGCCGACCGGCTGTTTGAGGAAGGCAAAGGTGTACATGCGGTTGAGCAGCTCGGCGGCGTCCGGGCCACGTACATCGAGGCCACCCAATGTCGAGACGTCGATGAGGCCGACCTTGTTGCGCACATGCAGGGCTTCGGCCTGCATGCAGGCCTCTCGCGCCTTGGCATCACCGTAGTAGGCCGGACGTTGCCAGATGCCGGCGGGCATCATCTTCGCCCCGGCTTGCAGGTGACGGGCATGCATCGGTGTTTGTCGGTAGGGATCGAATGCGCGACCGGCGACATGCGCCAGCTTCTCGGCCACAAACGGCGGTCGCGCCGTGGTCACACCGGTTTCGCTGATGTTGCGTTGCGTGGCCCACGCCACCAGCCGGGCGGTCGGCAGCGCCGAGTGACGCCCCTGAGACGGTCCCATGCCGACGGTGGAGTAGCGCTTGACCAGTTGCACATCGCGATAGCCGATGCGGGTGGCGTTGACGATGTCGGCCACTTGCAGATCCTCGTCGAAGTCGACGAAGTCCTTGCCTTTGGGGTGCGGGAAGATGGGCCAATTGAAATTGACCCGAGCCTCACCAGTCAATGGCACGCGTTGCGTGCTGACGGTCAGGCCTAGCGCGGAGGCGGCTTCGGCACCGGCATTCACGCCATCGGCAATCACGTTATCCAGATGGTGCCGGCCGTTGACCGAGCCGGCGACATTCAGATTCCTTGGCAGGCCGCTGAGCGTGAACTCGGCCCGTTGATCGTCGTAGGCCAGTTTGCCACCGGCCTGGCACAGCAGTTGATAGACCGGCATATAGCCGGCGGACATGCACAGTAAATCGCACGCCAGATGTTGCCCACTCTCGGCGACCTGGCCTTGTGCGGTGATCTGGCGCACGTCGACGCCGTTGATATGGCGCATGCCTTTCTCGTGCTGGGCTTCATAGACGGTGCTGTTGCCCTGATGGTTGATCTTGCGTTGCGCCAGTGCGCGCAGCAGGGCTTCGTCCGAAGGCCCTTGGCGCAGGTCCACTACAGCGACGACCTCCACGCCCTGGTCATGCAGATCAAGCGCGGCGAGGTAGCCATCGTCGTTGCCCGTCAGCACCACGGCGCGGTTACCCGGTTTGACCGCGTACAGCTTCATCAACCGTTGCACAGCGCTGGTCAGCATCACGCCCGGCAGGTCGTTGTTGCGAAAGATCACCGGCTGATCGAACGCGCCGCTGCACACCAGGCACTGGCGAGCGCGGACCTTGTACAGGCGTTTGCCCTGGATCACCGGCAGGTAGTTATCGGTGAACCAGGCATTGCACGTGGCTTCGGTGAGAATCTGGATATTGGCGTGCTGCTCGACCGCCGCGAGCAGTTCGCGGCGCAGGTTTTCAGCCTTGTTGCCGTCGATATCGAAGCGGGCATAGGTCAGCGACCCGCCGAGAATCGGCTGTTGCTCGATGAGCAACACCTTGGCCCCCGCGTTGGCCGCGGTCAGGGCGGCGTGCAACCCGGCGGGCCCGGCACCGATGACGGCGACGTCGGTAAACAGGTAGGCCTTGTCGTAGTACTCAGGCTGGAACTTCAGGTCGAGTATACCGAGGCCGGCCTTTTTGCGAATGATCGGTTCCCAGACTTTCCACATGCCCTTGGGCTTGAAGAACGAACGGTAATAGAAGCCCACCGGCATGAATTTGGAGAACTTGCCCAGGTAGGCGTCGCGGTCGTTATCCAGCGAACCATTGACGTTCTGCGCCGTCACCTGCAAACCCGCGGACAGCGCATAGGCATCGGCCAGCACATTGGGCTCCTGGGGCAATTGCACCAGGCTGTTGGCATCCTGGCCGGCCATGGTCAGCGGGCCGCGTGGGCGATGGTATTTGAACGAGCGGGAGATCAGGAAACGCCCGTTGGACAACAGGGCACTGGCGATGCTGTCGCCTTGCAAGCCTTGGTAGCGCTGCCCGTCGAAACTGAAATCCAGCGGCTGATTACGGTCGATCAACAAGCCCATGGGGGCGGGTAGGCGCTTCATCCTGCGATCTCCTTGGCAGCGGCGTTGAATTCGACACGGGTGCTGAAGAGCTCCTTGGGATCGAAGGTCCGCAGGATTTCGTCGGTGACGGTATGCCGCTCGGCGAGAAACCAGTAGCTGGAGGGGGTGTGCATCCACCATTCACGCACCACGCCGGCGAGGTTGTCGGTGTTGAACACGTAGTCCGCCCATTCGCTGTCGCTGCACGTGACCGGGTCGGGCATGGGTTTGAATTCGCCGCCATAGGTGAACTCGCTGATATTGCGCGGCCCGTTGAGCGGGCAATTCATGATTTTCATAGTCTGCTCTGCGTCAGTGACTGGCCGCCGTGGCGCCCATTTCGTTGACTTGCTGGAAGGTCGAGAAACGTTCGAGGCCGAAGGGTTTGATCAGCTCCGGCACCTTGCCGCCGCTGGCGACCAACTCGGCCATGGTCTTGCCGCAGATCGGCGTGGCCTTGAAGCCCCAGGTGCCCCAGCCCGCGTCGAGGTAGTAATTGTTCACCGGTGACAGGCCCATGATCGGGCTGTAGTCCGGGGTCATGTCGGTGATCCCGGCCCATTGGCGCATCAGCTTGGCGTTGGCCAGGAACGGGAACATCTCGATGGCATGGGCCAGCAGGCTTTCCTTCAAATCGAGCGTGGAACGGGTATTGAACAGCGGATAGGGGTCGGAACCGCCGCCAAACACCACCTCGCCACGACTCGTTTGCTGCACATAGCAGTGCAAGGCAGAGGAGCTCACCAGAGGATCGAGAAATGGCTTGAACGGCTGCGTGACCATCGCTTGCAGCGGAAAGGTCTGGATCGGCGAACGAATCCCGGCCTTGGCCATCAGCAGCGAACTGTGCCCGGCAATCGCCTGCACCGCGCAACCGCACTTGATGGTGCCGCGGTTGGTCTTGACCGCGGTGAGGGTGCCGTTTTCGATGATCAGGTCCTGGACTTCGGTGAGCTGGTGGATTTCCACACCACGCTTGGCGGCTTGTTTGGCGTAACCCCAGGCCACCGCGTCGTGGCGGGCGGTGGCGCCGTCGATGTGCCACAGACCGGCGAGCACCGGCAAGTGGCCGGGATCGAGGTTGAGACTGGGCACCAGTTCACGGATCTGCTGGCGGTCGATCATCTCGCTGCGGCCTCCAAAGTGTTTGTTGACCTCGGCGCGCTGACGGAACGACCGCACCGTGGCGTCGGTGTGGGCCAGGGTCAGTTGGCCGCGCTCGGAGTACATGATGTTGAAATCGAATTCGTTGGACAGCGATTGGAACATCCGCACTGACTCGGCATAAAAGCGCACGCCTTCGCTGGTCAGGTAGTTGGAGCGGATCACCGCCGTGTTGCGCGCGGTATTGCCGCCGCCCAGGTAGGACTTCTCCAACACCGCGACGTTGGTGATGCCGTGGTACTTGGCCAGGTAGTACGCGATGGCCAGGCCGTGGCCACCGGCACCAATGATCACCACGTCATAGCTCGACTTGAGTTCGCGGGGTGGCGGCAAATCCACTTCCACCGGGTACTCCGAACTCAGCCCGTATTTCAATAGATTGAATGGCATAGGGCCTCCGATTGGCTGCGTTGGGCCTGGTGTTGTGCAAGGGCTGCGGTGACAGTGTTTTTCATCAGGAAGGCAATGGTCATCGGGCCGACACCACCGGGCACCGGGGTGATCGCCGCGACATGGGCCAGGGCGCTGTCGAAGTCGACGTCGCCCACCAGACGGCTGTGGCCATCGTCGTCGATGCGGTTGATGCCGACGTCGATCACCACGGCGCCAGGCTTGAGCCAACTGGCGTCGATCAGCCGGGGACGACCCACGGCGGCGATGACGATGTCGGCCTGCCGGCACAGCGCCTGGGGATCCGGGCTGCGCGAATGCAGGACGGTCACCGAGCAATCGGCCTGCAGCAACAGCGCGGCCATGGGTTTGCCGACGATGTTCGAGCGGCCGATCACTACTGCGTGCTTACCGCGCAGATCACCACAGGTTTGCTCCAGCAAATACAAACAACCACTGGGGGTGCAAGGTGCGAGTACCGTACGACCCTGGCTGAGGCCGCCGACGTTCTGACTGTGGAATCCGTCGACGTCCTTGTCCGGTGCGATTGCCTCCAGTGCCCGTAATTCATCGATATGAGCGGGCAGTGGCAGTTGCAGAAGAATGCCGTGGATCGAGTGATCGGCATTCAATCGGGCGATCAGAATGAGTAACTGTTCAGTGCTGGTATCCATGGGCAGCCGATGTTCCAGCGAGCGGATACCCACCTCTTCGGCGCGCAGGATCTTGTTGCGCACATAGACCTGGCTGGCTGGGTCGCTGCCCACCAGAATCACCGCCAGTGCCGGTTGAATGTCTTGCTCGCGCAGGCGCTCCACGTCCTTGCGGACCTGTACCAGCACGCGGGCGGCGGTGGCTTTGCCGTCGATCAGTTTGTGCGTGTTCACCGGAAGATCACCGTTCTGTCCTGATTGAGGAAAACCCGGTGCTCCAGGTGGTATTTGACTGCCTTGGACAGGGCCACGGTTTCGGTGTCACGGCCGGTGGCCACCAGGTCGTCGGGCAGGTAGACGTGGTCGACGCGCTGCACTTCCTGCTCAATGATCGGTCCCTCATCGAGGTCGCTGGTGACGTAATGAGCGGTGGCGCCAATGAGTTTCACCCCACGCTGGTAGGCCTGGTGATAGGGCTTGGCGCCTTTGAAGCCGGGCAGGAACGAATGGTGAATGTTGATCGCCCGGCCCGAGAGTTGCTTGCACAGGTCATCGGAGAGAATCTGCATGTAGCGCGCCAACACCACGAGCTCGGTGCCGGTGTCGTCGACGATCTTCATCAGCTCGGCTTCCTGCCGGGCCTTGGTCTCCTTGGTCACTGGCAGGTAAATGAAGCGAATACCTTCGCGTTCGGCCATCGGGCGCAGGTCGAGGTGGTTGGAGACGATGGCGGTGATGGTCATGTCCATCTCGCCCTTGTGGTAGCGGTAGAGCAGGTCAGTCAGGCAGTGGTCGAACTTGCTGACCATCAGCAACACGCGCATCGGCTCGCGGGTGTCATACAATTCCCAGGTCATGTCGAAGGCTTGGGCGACATGGGCGAAACCGTCCTTGATCTGTTGCAGGTCGCCTGAGTGGCCGTCGTTGAAGCGAAACACCGCACGCATGAAAAAACGACCGCTGAAGTCGTCGTCGAATTGCGCCATCTCCCCGATGTAGCAACGGTTGTCCGCCAGATAGGTGGTGACGGCAGCGACGATGCCGGACACCGCAGGACAGGTGATCTTGATGATGAAATGGTTTTTTTCGTGTTGCATGACACGTCCTCGGGATGATGGCGGCAGCTCATCGCATAGCGAAAAAAATCATCAACGGGCGGCAGGCTCATCCATGAGCTTATTTTCTTGTTGGGAATAAAATATTCCTGAAATGGCTTTATAGGGGAGTGGAGGCTGGACGTCTAGAGGTTTGGGAAAGTTTTTTAACTGAGGGGAATTTTTTTGCGAGGGAAGGCGACTCGTTTCCGTCGGTCGAACGCGGTCAAAAATGTGGGAGCGGGCTGCTCGCGAATGCGCTCTGTCAGTTGATATAGATGACAACTGACACATCGCATTCGCGAACAAGCCCGCTCCCACAGGTTGATCTTCATGCATCGGGAGGGAGGCGTTACTCTTTGTCGTTGCCGTAGTTCATGATCGACAAAAGGCGGATAGGCACCTGCACCAGTTGCTCGGGGCCGTGGGGGATTTCGCCTTCGAACGTCAGGCTGTCGCCGGCTTCCATGCGGTAAAGCTGATTGCCGTGACGATAGATCAGTTCGCCTTCGAGCAAGTGAAGGAATTCGGTGCCGGGGTGAGAGAAGGTCGGAAACTCCTCACTCGCGTCATCCATGCTGACCATATAGGCCTCGAAGCTTTTCTTCGGCCCGCGGGTATGGTTGAGCAGATGGTACGTATGGCCTTTCTCGGTGCCACGGCGCACCACTTCCATGCCCTGGTCAGCCTTGACCAGAAGCGCACTGCCATCTTGCTGGTCGTATTCGCTGAACAACTTGGACAGAGGCAGGCCGAGCACGTCGCACAGACGGCTCAGGGTGTCGAGGCTGGTGGACACCTGGGCGTTTTCGATCTTGCTCAACATGCCTTGGCTGATATCGGCAATCTTGGCCACGTCAGACAATTTCAGATCCTGGGCCTGGCGCTGGCGCTTGATCTGCAAGCCCAGGTATTGCTCAAGCTTGAGGCGCGGGGCGGTTTCGGTCGGCATAGTCATCAAATCCTGCACACTTTCCGTTCAGTAATATTAGTTTCGCACTGAGAAAGTGCAAATGGCGGCGTTCGGCTCGCGTCTGTCGAGCGATATTCCCACTGGGAAAAGAATTTTCCCATATATACAGCACAAAAGCGCTTTTCTGGGAGCGACGGCGCTTCACTCGCGAATTTGGCAAGGGCCTTGCATTCCTATTGGGAAACTAACTTTCTTTTTAGGAATAAAAAGTCAGTCAAGGCCATCCACACTGTTTTGCCTTTCGCGAGGAGTGACGAGCAATGTTGCCAGCAGAAACCCAGCGCATCATCGACAAGCACGCAATCAAGTACGTGCTTGCGCAATTTGTGGATATCCACGGGGCGGCCAAAACCAAGTCGGTGCCTATCTGTGGGCTCAAGGCCGTGGCTGAAGAGGGGGCGGGTTTTGCCGGATTCGCGATCAGCGGCATGGGCATGGAGCCCCACGGGCCGGACTTCATGGCCCGCGGTGATTTGTCCACCCTGACCCCGGTGCCCTGGCAGCCGGGTTACGGGCGAGTGGTGTGCATCGGTCATGTCGACGGTAAGCCGCATCCGTATGACAGCCGTTATGTGTTGCAGCAACAAGTGCAGCGCCTGGCAGAAAAGGGTTGGACGCTCAACACCGGCCTGGAGCCCGAGTTCAACCTGATGCGCCGCGACGCACAGGGCAAACTGCAACTGGTGGACCCCAGCGACAACCTGGACAAGCCTTGTTATGACTACAAAGGCCTGTCGCGCTCCCGTGTTTTCCTGGAGCGGCTGACCGAAGCCTTGCAGGCAGTGGATTTCGAGGTCTATCAAATTGACCATGAAGACGCCAACGGCCAGTTCGAGATCAACTACACCTACAGCGACGCCATGACCTCGGCGGATCGCTTCACGTTTTTTCGCATGGCTGCCGGCGAAATCGCCAATGACCTGGGCATGATCTGCTCGTTCATGCCCAAGCCCGACCCGAAACGCGCCGGCAATGGCATGCATTTTCACCTGTCGATCAGCAGCGCCGAGAACAAGAACCTGTTCCATGATGCCAGCGACCCCAGCGGCATGGGCCTGTCGAAAATGGCTTATCACTTTGCCGCCGGCCTGCTGGCCCATGGCCCGGCGCTGTGTGCCTTCGCCGCGCCGACGGTCAACTCCTACAAGCGTCTGGTGGTCGGTAATTCGTTGTCCGGCGCGACCTGGGCGCCGGCCTTTATCGCCTTCGGCGCCAACAACCGTTCGGCCATGGTACGGGTGCCTTACGGCCGCCTGGAGTTCCGCCTGCCGGACGCCGGCTGCAATCCCTACCTGGTCAGCGCCGCGATCATCGCCGCCGGCCTGGATGGCATCGATCGCCAGTTGGAAATCGACCATGTCTGCAATGAGAACCTCTACAGCCTGAGCCTGGAACAGATCGCCGCGCGAGGCATCAAGACCCTGCCGCAATCGCTCAAGGAAGCCTGTGACGCCCTGGAAGCCGACCCGCTGTTCGCTGAGGTGCTGGGCCCGCAGATCGTAGGTGAGTTCATCAAGCTCAAGCGCATGGAATGGGTGGAATACAGCCGCCATGTCTCCGACTGGGAGATCCAGCGCTACACCGAATTTTTCTGACCCAGTGTTTTGACAACCATTCGGGCACCCGGCACGGCGTCGAGTGTTCACTGCCTCCGAAGGAGACTTGATATGTGTGGGATCGTAGGTCTTTACCTGAAAAATCCGCAGCTGGAGTCCCAGCTCGGCAAGCTCTTCGAACCAATGTTGCAGGCCATGACCGATCGTGGTCCGGACAGTGCCGGCTTCGCCATTTATGGCGATGAGGTGGCCGACGGCTGGATCAAGCTGACCCTGCAGGCGACCACCGACGGTTTCGACTGGAAAACCCTGATGGGTGAGCTGGAAGGGCGCCTTGGCTGCTCGCTGGACTGGTTCCAGAACGCCAGCGCTGCCGTGCTCAAGGTCAATGCCGAAGAGACGGCGGTACGTCTGGCCCTCGCCGAACTGGCGCCAAACGTGCGCATCATGAGCGCTGGCCAGAGCATCGAAATCCTCAAGGGAATGGGCTTGCCCCAGGAAATTTCCCAACGCTTCGGCCTGGCCGGCATGAAGGGCAGCCACATCATCGGCCACACCCGCATGGCCACTGAAAGCGCGGTGACCATGGAAGGCAGTCACCCGTTCTCTACTGGCTCTGACCTGTGCCTGGTGCACAACGGCTCGCTGTCCAATCACTTCCGCCTGCGTCAGGAACTCAAGCGCGAAGGCATTCACTTCGAGACCGACAACGACACCGAAGTGGCCGCCGGCTACCTGACCTGGCGCCTGCAGCAGGGCGACTCATTGAAAGAAGCGCTGGATCATTCGCTGGAGGATCTGGACGGTTTCTTCACCTTCGCCATCGGCACCCGCAACGGTTTTGCCGTAATCCGCGACCCGATTGCCTGCAAGCCGGCGATCCTCGCCGAGACCGACGATTACGTCGCCATGGCCTCCGAGTATCAGGCCCTGTCGAGCCTGCCGGGTATCGAGCATGCCAAGGTCTGGGAGCCGGTACCGGCCACTATGTACATCTGGGAACGCGAGTCAGCTTAAGGGGCGCACACATGAAAACCATCGATCTTTCCACTGCCACTGTGCGTGAACTCAATCAGGCGTTGCACGACCAGGTCAGCAACGTTGAAGACCGCGAATGGGTGGTGACGCATTCGGACGGCAAGCACAACCTCGCGGTCGGGGTGAACGAAGTGCTGTCCATCGATATCCAGGGTCACGCCGGCTACTACTGCGCGGGTATGAATCAGAAAGCCTCGATCACCGTCCACGGCAACGTCGGTGTCGGTTGCGCCGAGAACATGATGTCCGGCTACGTCCGCGTCAAAGGCAGCGCCTCCCAGGCGGCCGGTGCCACGGCCCATGGCGGGCTGCTGGTGATTGAAGGGGATGCCGGCGCGCGTTGCGGAATTTCCATGAAGGGCATCGACATTGTCGTAGGCGGCAGCATCGGCCACATGAGCTGCTTCATGGGCCAGGCCGGGCGATTGGTGGTCTGCGGTGATGCCGGCGATGCGCTGGGTGATTCCTTGTACGAGACCCACATCTACGTGAAGGGCAATGTGGAGTCCCTGGGCTCCGATTGCATCGAGAAAGAGATGCGTGCCGAGCACCTCCAAGAACTCCAGGACCTGTTGAACCGTGCCGGTTTCGCGCACAAGGCGGCTGACTTCAAGCGCTACGGTTCGGCCCGTCAGCTGTACAACTTCAAAGTCGATAACGCGTCCGCGTACTGATCCGCGCGAGGAGAACAGATATGAGCGACCTCACCAGCCAAAAAGCGGCACCCGTACTGCGCGAGTCAGCCACCTTCGATCGTCTGACCATCCAGGAAATCCAGCGTGCCGCCGAGACCGGCATCTACGATATTCGCGGCGGCGGCACCAAGCGCAAGCTGCCGCACTTCGATGACTTGCTGCTGCTTGGCGCCAGTGTTTCGCGTTACCCGTTGGAAGGCTATCGGGAGAAATGCGGCACCGATGTGATCCTCGGCAACCGCTTTGCCAAGAAGCCGATCCACTTGAAGATTCCGGTGACCATCGCCGGCATGAGTTTTGGTGCGTTGTCGGCCAATGCCAAGGAAGCCCTGGGCCGTGGCGCGACCATCGCGGGCACCAGCACCACCACCGGTGACGGCGGCATGACCCCGGAGGAGCGCGGCCAGTCGCAGCATTTGGTCTATCAGTACTTGCCGTCGCGCTACGGCATGAACCCGGACGATCTGCGCAAGGCTGACGCGATCGAAATCGTCCTGGGGCAAGGCGCCAAACCCGGTGGCGGCGGTATGTTGCTGGGGATGAAAGTCACCGAGCGCGTCGCCGGCATGCGCACCTTGCCGATTGGTGTTGATCAGCGCAGTGCCTGTCGTCACCCCGATTGGACCGGCCCGGATGACCTGGCGATCAAGATTGCCGAGATCCGCGAAATCACTGATTGGGAAAAACCGATCTACGTGAAAATCGGTGCCAGCCGGCCGTACTACGACGTCAAGCTGGCCGTGAAGGCCGGAGCGGATGTGATCGTGCTCGATGGCATGCAAGGCGGGACAGCGGCGACCCAGGAGGTCTTTATCGAGCACGTGGGGATTCCGATTTTGTCGGCCATCCCGCAAGCGGTACAGGCTTTGCAGGAGATGGGCATGCATCGCAAGGTCCAGCTGATCGTTTCTGGCGGAATTCGCAACGGTGCCGATGTGGCCAAGGCCATGGCACTGGGCGCGGATGCGGTGGCCATCGGGACGGCGGCGCTGATTGCCTTGGGTGATAACCATCCACGCCTGGACGAGGAACTGAAGAAAATCGGCTCGGCCGCCGGTTTCTACGATGACTGGCAGAACGGCCGCGACCCGGCCGGGATCACCACGCAGGACCCGGAGCTGTCCAAGCGACTGGATCCGGTGGAGGGGGGCCGCCGCTTGGCCAACTACCTGCGCGTCCTGGTGCTGGAAGCCCAGACCATGGCCCGGGCTTGCGGCAAGTCGCACCTGCACAACCTCGACCCCGAGGATCTGGTGGCGTTGACGGTGGAGTCAGCGGCCATGGCCCGGGTGCCGTTGGCGGGGACCAACTGGGTTCCAGGCTCTGGTACCGGTTATTGACAAAAACCTGTGGGAGCGAGCCTGCTCGCGATGACGGCGGCACCGTCAAAACTGCTGCAAGCTGACCCGCCGCTATCGCGAGCAGGCTCGCTCCCACAAGGGATCTGTGGCGTGCGCGATGCCTGTGAACGCCCCGGAAAAACCTGTGGGAGCGAGCTTGCTCGCGATGACGGTGGCACAGTCAAAACTGCTGCAAGCTGACCCACCGCTATCGCGAGCAGGCTCGCTCCCACAAGGGATCTGTGGCGTGCGCGATGCCTGTGAACGCCCCGGAAAAACCTGTGGGAGCGAGCTTGCTCGCGATGACGGTGGCACAGTCAAAACTGCTGCAAGCTGACCCACCGCTTTCGCGAGCAAGCCCGCTCCCACAAGTCCTGTTCCTGGCATTTATATTCGAGAGGCCGAAAAGGCCCGTCTCTCATTCTTTATTGCTCGCTGCCCGACACTCACCTTTCTTTGCAGGAGCTTTGAACATGGTCAATCGTCTTCTCGGCAAATCCCTTCTCGGTTTATTGGCGGCCGGTGCATTTGCGCCCTTGGCCCAGGCCGCCGATGCACCCGCCTTGAACACCGGCAGCACCGCCTGGATGGTCACTGCCGCGGTGCTGGTGCTGTTCATGTGTCTACCGGGACTGGCATTGTTTTACGGTGGCTTGGTCCGGGCAAAGAACATGCTTTCGCTGTTCACCCAATGCTTCGGCATCGCCGGCCTGGTCGGCGTGCTGTGGGTAATCTATGGCTACAGCATGGTGGTCGACAGCACCGGCATGATCGAGGGGCAGGTGACGTTCAACAGTTTCGTCGGTGGTTTGAGCCGGGCCTTTCTGGCGGGCATGACCCCGGAGAGCCTGGTTGGGGATATTCCGGAAGGTGTATTCGTGACCTTCCAGATGACCTTCGCGATCATCACCCCGGCGCTGATTGCCGGTGCATTCGCCGAACGCATGAAGTTTTCGGCGGCGCTGTGGTTCATGGCGTTGTGGTTCACCCTGGTGTACGCCCCGGTGGCGCATATGGTCTGGGGAGGCGCGGGCGCTTTGATGCACAACTGGGGCGTACTCGATTTCGCCGGTGGCACCGCCGTGCACATCAATGCCGGTGTCGCCGCTTTGGCCGCGTGCCTGATTCTCGGCAAGCGCAAGGGCTACCAGAACACGCCGATGCCCGCCCACAACCTGAGCCTGACCATGGCCGGTGCGGCGATGCTCTGGGTGGGCTGGTTCGGTTTCAACATCGGTTCCGGCGGTGGCCTCAACGGCACTTCTGGCATCGTCATGCTCAACACCCAATTGGGGGCGTGCGCCGGTATTCTCGGCTGGATGTTCACCGAGTGGTTCAAGGTTGGCAAACCGAGTGCTTTGGGCTTGGCCAGTGGTGCCTTGGCGGGTCTGGTGGGCATCACGCCGGCGTGCGCGTATGTCGGCGTCGGCGGTGCGTTGGCCATCGGTTTGTTGTGTGGAGTGTTCTGCTACCTGAGTGTCACCGTGCTCAAGCGGCGCTTCGGTTATGACGACAGCCTCGACGTGTTCGGCTTGCACGGCATTGGCGGGATGATCGGCGCGGTGTTGACCGGGGTGTTCTGTGTGCCGTCGGTGGGGGGATTGGTCGAAGGCGTGACCATGGGGGCTCAGGTCGTGGCGCAAATCAAAGGCGTACTGCTGACGACGGTTTACTGTTTTGTCATCAGTTGGGTCATTCTCAAGGTGATCAACGCGGTGATCGGTTTGCGCGCCGATGAGTCGGTGGAGGAGATGGGGCTGGACCTGGCTGAACACAACGAGCGTGCTTACAACCACTGATAGTTACGGTTGTTTTTGGCTTTATTTGAGAAGGCCCGATATTTATATGGTTTGGCGTGCATATCCGTTTTTGCGGTAACGGATATACACACCAATCCCACCCAAAAAACACGCTAGGAACGGAAGATCAGAATCTCCGGGAACGATCAAGTAAACAGCATTACACCCTCGAACGGGTCGTACGCATTGTGCTCAACTCACCACCAGATGGCTGGCAGATGTCTGCCCGCGGGCCTGGGCCGCATGCTGCAACTGGCTGGCGATCAGGGTGTTCTTCAGCAGATAGGCAATGGTCATCGGCCCGACGCCACCGGGTACTGGCGTGATTGCGCTGGCGACGGTGCGCGCGCTGGCGTAGTCGACATCACCCACCAGATGGCTGCCGGATTCGTCCGTAATGCGATTGATCCCGACATCGATCACCACGGCGCCAGGCTTGAGCCAACTGGCATCGATCAGCCCGGGACGGCCTACCGCCGCGACGACGATATCGGCCAGTCGACACAACGCCGGGGCATCGACGCTGCGTGAGTGCACCACGCTGACCGAACAGTGAGCCTGCAACAACAAGGTCGCCATGGGCTTGCCGACGATGTTCGAGCGCCCGACGACCACGGCGTGCAAGCCGCTCACATCGCCGCAGGTTTCGTGCAGTAGACGCATGCAGCCGCTGGGCGTGCAGGGTGTCAGCACTTCCATGCCTTGCACCAGGCCGCCGACGTTCTCGCGATGAAAACCGTCCACGTCCTTGACCGGGTCGATGGCCTGGATGACTGCCGCTTCGTCGATATGTCCCGGCAACGGCAACTGCACCAGAATGCCGTTCACCGTGACATCGGCGTTCAGGTGGGCAATCAGTTCCAGTACCTGGTGCTGGCTGGCATTGGCTGGCAGACGGTACTCCAGGGAGCGAATGCCGACTTCCTTGGCCCGCAGCAATTTGTTGCGCACGTAAACCTCGCTGGCCGGATCTTCGCCCACCAACAATACAGCCAGGGCGGGGTAGATGTGCCGGTGCGCGAGGGCCAGAACCTCTTCTCGAACCTCGTCGAGAACCAGGGCGGAGATGGCCTTGCCGTCGATATCGCGAGCAAGTGCGGGGGTGGTGCCGATCAAAAGAGTCACCGTTGTCTTGGATGATAGAGGGGCGAAATAATCACCGAGGCGTCGTTGCGCCTCGATGATTCATCAGGGATCTGCAAGCAAAGGGTGTTCAGACTACCAATTGATGGCTGCCGTACACCACTAGAACACCTGCGACCAGCGTGAGGTAAGGCAACCAGCCCGCGCGTTTTTGACCCGTATCAGCCTGGACGTAGAGATCGTTAAGCATGGCTTCGGGGAAGTGCCCGTTGTCCTGCACATAGTGGCGGTAGCAGAACACCGGCAGGATCAACAGCGCCAGCAGCAGGCCGGTCGTCAGGGTTCCCGCGCCCCAGATATCGGCGCCCAGCCCCATGCAGGCCAGGTTGACGAAGCTCAGCACACCACCGGCCGCCAGGAGCACGGTAGGGGCTTTGTACGGGCGTATCCAGTCGGGACGATCCAGACGATGGATCCAGCCTGCGTTGAGATTGAGGAAGTTGAAGATGATGTAGCTGACGTTGGACGCCGCGAGCACGAAGACATAGTCGGACATCAGCAACAGCAGCAGGTTGAAACACAGGTCGGTCCACATCGCGGCGGTGGGCGCGCCGTGTTCATTGGTGCGGCCCAGGTACTTCGGCAGCCAGCCATCCACCGACGCCTGGTACAAGGTGCGCGATGAGCCGGACATCGACGTCATGATCGCCAGCAGGGTGGCCAGGACCAGCATGATCAGCACGATGTTGGCGACCAGTTTACCGCCGCCGATACTGTCCGCCATCACCTGGCCGACGCCCATGCCGCTGTAGATCGCGGGCGACAACAGGCCGCTGTAGACTGCCGGCGAAACCACTGCACCGCTGGCGTCCAGCACGGCCGGTGTCACCAGTTGGCCGAGTCCCAGGCTGCCTTGAAACGCCAGCGGCACGAGGGTGAACACCAGAATGCACAGCAGACCCGCATAGAAAATCGCCTTGAACGTGTCGCGCTTGGGGTCTTTGAATTCCCGTGTGTAGCACACCGCCGTTTCGAAGCCGTAGGTGGACCACGCGGCCATGAACAGACCGCCGGCCATCAGTGTCCAGCCGGACAGATCCCAGGGCCCATCGATCACTTGCCCGGCATCATCATGGGCCAGGGGGTACAACGGCAGGAAATTGGCCTGGGCCGCATCGCCGGTGAGCAACGGCACCACGCCCACCAGCAGCAAGGGGATCAGCGACGTCACGCCGAGCACCAGGGTCAGGCGCGCCGAGCGCAGAATACCGCCATGCTGCACGGCGAACACCGTCAGCAGGATCAACAGACCGATGGCGAATGTCGCATTGATCCGCAACGACAGGCCGCTCTTGATCCAACCCAGATCGAGCAGGGTCAATTGCCAGGTATTGATCAACGCGTCGGCGGGAAACAGTGCGGTGAGTATGTAGCCGGCTGCCAGCCCTGAACCGATCGACAGCACCGGCGACCAGGCCAGCCAGTTGCACCACACCGAAACCGGTGCGATCAGCTTGCTGTAGCGTACCCAGGCGACCGCGCCATAGACCGAGGCGCCGCCGGATTTGTGCGGGAACAGTCCGGCGATTTCGGCATAGGTGAAGGCTTGGATAAACCCGAACAGGATCGACACGATCCAGACGATCCAGGCCGGTTTGCCCACCGTGGCGGCAATCGCGCCGATTGAAAACAGCACCAGCGCGGGCACGCCACTGGCAACCCAGAAAGCCCCGCGCCAATCGATCTTGCGGTGCAGGCTGCCAACGGTGCTGGCGGCCTGCGGTACGGTCTCGAACGTAGTCGCTTCCATCTTCGTATTCCCATGTCTGAGTAGCGGAGTAGTGGGGGCAGTCAAAGTCAGGGTGGCGCCCAGGTCCGTCTGGTCGATCAACTGCGCACCCGGCTCTTTTGCGGGTCGTAGAAAATCGCTGCGGTGACCTCGGCGCTGATGCGCTTCTGCAGGCCATCGACTTTGCCGATCTCAAGCGTCGTGCCGACGTCGGCGCAGGCCACGTCGACCCGGCACAGCGCGATGTTGCTGGCCAGCAGCGGCGAGCGGCAGGCACTGGTGATGACCCCGACCTGGGCCCGGCCGCGATACACCGGGTCCCCATGGTGGGCGGCTTCGTTGCCACTCAGTTGCAGGCCCACCAGCTTTTGAGCGGGGTGGGCACTGCGCCGCAACAGCGCATCACGGCCGATGAAGTCGTCGGTTTTGCTGTTCATCGGCACAGAAAAACCGATACCTGCCTCGAAAGGATCGGTCTGGTCGCTGAACTCGTAGCCGGCGAAAATCAGTCCGGCTTCGATGCGCAGCATGTCCAGTGCTTCCAGGCCCAGCGGTACCAGGCCCAGCGGTTGGCCCAGTTGCCAGATCCGGTCCCAGACCCGCTCGGCATCTTCGGGCTGGCACCAGACTTCGTAGCCCAGTTCGCCGGTGTAACCGGTGCGCGAGATCATCAGCGGGCAGCCGTCGTAACCATCCAGGCGGCCCACCAGGAAGCGGAACCAGCCGAGGGTTTCCAGGCTCGGTTGGGTCGCTGGGGTCCAGACCATCTGCTTTAGCAGTTCACGACTCATCGGGCCCTGGACGGCCAGGTTGTGAATCTGCTCGCTGGCGGATTTGACCCAGACCTTCATGCCGAGCCTTTGCGCCTGTTCGCGCAGCCAGACTCCGGCGTAATCCTCACCGCAGATCCAGCGGAAATTATCCGGGCCCAGGCGCAGCAGGGTGCCATCGTCGAGCATGCCGCCATGCTCGTGGCACATCGCCGAGTACACCACTTGACCCACCGCCAGGCGCCGCACATCCCGAGTCAGGCAGTACTGCAACAAGGCTTCGGCGTCGGGGCCGAGGATTTCGAATTTGCGCAGGGCGGTCAGGTCCATCACCGCGACGCGTTCGCGGCAACCGAGGTATTCCTCGATGGCGCCATAGCCGTCGTAGCGCAGCGGCAGCCACCAGTTTCGGTAGTCGGTAAAGCTGCCAGTCAAGGCGCTGGTGCGTGAGTGGAACGCGGACTCACGGGTGAGGATCGGGTCGGCATCGGCCGTGGTTCGAGTACTCATGGCGATGGAAAAACGCTCCTTTTCGCTGTAGAGGCGGACATGGATATCGGTCGGGTTCCAGCCGTTGGCCGGGTCGATGTCATCCGGGCATGAGGTGCTGCCACACAGCAGATCGGTCATGGCTCGCAGCAGCACGTAGTCGCCGGGACGCGACCAGGGCTCGTCCAATGTCATCTGCTGGTGGGCGTCGATCCCGGTGTTGAAGAACAGATTGATCGCCGGCCAACCGCTGCGAGCCTTGACCCCGTGAGGCGCCAAGGCCCGGCTCAGGTTGTCGCTGCAGTTGTCGTGCCCGAAGTAGCCATGGCTCTCGTAGTAACGCGCGGCACAGGCCAGGGCGAAGGAGTCGTGGCGGCCGACGGTGTCACGCACCACTTCCAGCATCGGTTGCATCTGCCGGTCAAAAAACTTCGAGAACAGTCCCGGTGCCGGGTAGGCGCTGCCGTTCAAGGTGCGGGTAACGGTCTGGTCCAGGTCCAGTTCCTGGCCGCGATCCAACGCCCGCCGATCGAGGGCGACGAAGTCCGAGCATTGGCGGCCGGCGACGTCGAGCACCTGCACGTATTGCCCTTTGCCGACCGTGTAGCTGTGGGCGGTGCCGGCGTGAAGAGTGAATTCGTCGAGCAACTCGCCCAACGGTTCGGGTAATGCCGGGAGCAGCAGCGACGAGGGATTGGCCCGAGTCACCCACAACCGCAGCTCGCTGGGCCGGTATTGCCGATCGACGGACGTGGGACCGGCGGGCGCGGCGACAATCACCAACAGTTCATCGCTGGCGACAAACTGGCGGCTGAAGTCGGCAGGGCTGTCCTCGTCCCAGAGTGAAGCGGCATTGGGCAGGTGGTAGGGATCAACGCCGCGTCGGCGCAACGCCTGGTGGATACGTCGAGCTTGCAAGGTCGGTTCGGCGAGCCTTGTGCCGATGAACCCGCAGGCCGCCGAACCGCTCAACGCCCAGGCCGCCAGCGCGCTGCGACCGTGGGTGTCCACGGCCAGCAGTTCACAGGATTGCTGGCCTTCAAGGTCGATCACTTGCAGGCTGTCGCCGGGCTGCAAGGCCACCAGCGTCAGGCCGCCGGCCGCCACCCGATAGCGCTCCAGGGCCGGGGCCCGGGCAAAGAGTCCGGGCTCGCGCGGATGGGAAACACGAGGTGCGTTCATGGTGGGGCTCCCGGGTCAACCGATCGACTTGACGGACATCGGCGGCTCAGCGAGGTACGCCGCCATCGAGTCGTCCAGTGCATGCAACCAAGGGGTGTGGTGCGGCGGTGACTGGGTTCCGGTCATCAACGAGCGATAGGACTTGTCGCGATAACCCATGATGTTCTCCGCTTTGTCGTGCTTCCAGTGCAGGAAGGTTTCATTGACGGCGGCGATGTCGAAGTTCGGGTAGTCGGTGGCGTCCACCAGGTGCTGGATGTAGGCGCCCTGGTATTCGAACATTTGCTGGTTGGTTTCCAGTGTCTGTTCCTGTTCGTGCCATTGCCGGCTGTCGGCGATCATTTCGGCCTGGCCGGGCAGTTGAATGCGCCCCAGGATGACATCGCGGGCGTACCAGGCTTGGGCGTCGAACATGTTGAACGAGTACCACTGGTCCTGCATGCCGAGGTAGATCAGTTGCGGGTTGGGCTCCCAGAAAATGCCTTTGTACAGGTTCATCGGCCATAGCCGGTTATCGGTCTTGAGGCACAGTTCGTCCGGCAGGAAGGGGAAGTGATGTTTGTAGCCGGTGCAGAGGATCACCGCATCGATGTGCTTGTGGGTGCCGTCGATAAAGTACGCACGGTTTTTTTCCAGGCGCTGCAACAACGGTTTTTCTTCCCAATTGGCGGGCCAGTCATAGCCCATGGGCGCGGTGCGGTAGCAACTGGTGATGCTGCGGGCGCCGTATTTGTAGCACTGGGAACCGATGTCTTCGGCAGAATAGCTGCTGCCGACGATGAGCAGATCCTTGCCCTTGAACTCCAGCGCTTCACGGAAATCATGGGCATGCAGGATGCGCCCGCCGAACTGCTCGAAGCCGGGGAAGTACGGCATCTTCGGCGTCGAAAAGTGCCCGCAGGCGTTGATCACATAATCGAACTGCTCCGAGGTCTGGGTATCGCTGCCGTGGTCGTGGGCAACCACCGTGAAGCGGCGAGTCTCATGGTCAAAGGTGACCTGGCGCACCACGTTGTTGAACCGGATGAAATCCCGTACCCCGGCTTTTTCGACCCGGCCCTTGATGTAATCCCAGAGCACTTCCCGCGGCGGGTAAGAGCCGATGGGGCGGCCAAAATGCTCTTCGAAGGTGTAGTCGGCGAACTCCAGGCATTCCTTCGGGCCGTTCGACCACAGGTAGCGGTACATGCTGCCATGCACCGGTTCGCCGTTCTCGTCCAGACCGGTGCGCCAGGTGTAGTTCCACATGCCGCCCCAATCCTGCTGTTTTTCAAAGCACACCAGTTCGGGAATGGCGGTGCCCTGGTCGCGGGCTGACTGGAAGGCGCGAAGTTGAGCCAGGCCGCACGGGCCGGCGCCGATGATTGCTACGCGTAGTGTCATGAGCGTGCCTCCTGAAGGGTTTCAGCGAAAGATCACTGTCTTGTCCTGGTTGATGAACACCCGGTGTTCCAGGTGGTATTTCAGGGCTTTGGAAAGGGCGACGGTTTCGGTGTCACGGCCGATGGCAACCAGCGAATCGGGCAGGTGCGTATGGTCGACGCGCTGGATTTCCTGCTCGATGATCGGCCCCTCGTCGAGGTCGCTGGTGACGTAATGGGCGGTCGCGCCGATCAGCTTCACGCCCCGGTCATACGCCTGGTGATAGGGTTTGGCGCCCTTGAAACAGGGCAGGAACGAGTGATGGATGTTGATGGCCCGACCGGACAGTTGCTGGCACAGGCCGTCGGAGAGAATTTGCATATAGCGGGCGAGCACCACCAGGTCGGTCTGGGTGTCTTCGACAATGCGCATCAGCTCGACTTCCTGGCTGGCCTTGCTGTCCTTGGTGACCGGCAGGTAGATGAAGCGAATGCCTTCACGTTCGGCCATGGCCCGCAGGTCCAGGTGATTGGAGACCACGGCAGTGATGTGCATGTCCATCTCGCCCTTGCGGTGGCGGTACAGCAGGTCGGTCAGGCAATGGTCGAATTTGCTGACCATCAGCAGCACTCGGGTCGGCTGGCTCGAGCAGAACAGTTGCCACTGCATGTCGAAGCCGCCGGCCAGGTCGCCCAGGTCTTCACGCAGGGCGCCAATATCGCCGGTCACGCCGGTGTTGAAACGAAAGACCGCGCGCATGAAAAACTGCCCGGTGAACTCATCGTCGAATTGCGCGAGCTCACTGATGTAGCACTGTTGCCGAGCCAGGCAGGTACTGATCGCGGCGACGATGCCGGACGCCGCCGGGCAGTTGATCTTGAGAATGTAGTGTTCGCTGGAGGTGTCCATCGAGGGCTCCCTGTGCAAAGTGGTGGAGGCTCAGCCCTTGGCCGTGCGCTTGGTTTTTTCCGGGTCGTCGAAGGGAAGGGCATGGGTCACCGCGGCGCTTTCCTGGCTGCCACGCACCTGCAAGGCAATCCCGGGAACCGAGCAGGCGACGTCCATGCGAGCGATGGCCATCGAACGTTTGCTCAGGCGCGAATACATGCCGCAGGTGATCACCCCGACTTGCTGGTTGCCCTGCCACAGGGTGTCGCCAGCCTCGGCGGCGCGCACGCCTTCGAGCAACACGCCGGTGATCTTGAAACGCTCCTGGCCACGCAACCGGAAGTGCTCCTCGGCGCCACGAAATTCGCGTTTGTCTGGAGAAACGGTGAAATCCAGGCCCATTTCCCACAGGGTGTCGCCGGCCTTCTGGTCGGCGAAGGGGTACATCTGCGAGTTGTCGTAGGGAAAAAACATCAGCGAGCTTTCCACCCGCAGCCAGTCCAGGGCGGTAAAGGCGCAGGGGATGATGCCCAGGCCCGCGCCCTGTTCGAGGATCTTGTCCCACAGCGCCGGAGCATCGGCTGCCTTGCAGAAGATCTCGTAGCCGCGTTCGCCGGTGTAGCCGGTGCGAGAGATCATCACCGGGCGATCGAACAGGCGGGTTTGCAGGTGATGGAAATAGGGCAGTTGGCGAATCCCGGGGACGTGCTCGGCGAGAAAGTCCACCGCCAGCGGCCCTTGCAGCGACAGGTCGTGCAGGTCGTCGTCGAACAGCACCGCCACTTGCCGGCCCTGGGATGAACGCACCAGCATTTCGTGACCGCTACCGGCGCCGTGGACCACCATGAACGCGTTAGGCCCGGTGCGGTAGACGATGCAGTCATCGACGAACTTGCCTTCCTCGTCGAGCATTGAGGCATACACCGATTTGCCGGGGTAGAGCTTGGCGATGTCGCGGGTCGTGGCCCATTGCAGCAGGCTTTCGGCATGGGGGCCGACGTAGTGGACTTTCTTCAGCCCGGAAACGTCCATCAGCCCGGCGCGGGTGCGGATCGCTTGATGGTGATCGGCCAGGTCGCTGGCATAGGTCCAGGCAGTGCCCATGCCGTTCCAGTCTTCCAGGTTCGAGCCGAGTGCGCGGTGCCGTTCGGCCAGTGCAGAAATACGCCATGAATGAGCCATGTGAGGATCCTTGTCGGTGAAAGTGGGTCAGGGTTCAGGCCTGGTCGAAGCGGCTCAGCCACTGGACCAGGGTCTGTCGGTAGCGGCTCATGCCTTTGTAGTCGGCAATCGGCTCGGGCAGGTCGCGCAGCACGCGGTGCAGGCGACAACCCCAGCCGGGTTGAGTGACCAGTTCGTCCATGCTGATCAGGTAGGTGCGGATGCTGAACATCACCGCGTTACTGCGCGGCAGACGGGCCATCACTTGCAGTTCGACGCGCAGATGCACCCGTTGCCCGACGTTTTCGGCGGTGATGCGGCCGCGATCGGCGCCCCATTCATGGAAAGTTTCGGGCGAGGAGTCCAGGCGCGGGTTGATGGTCAGCGTCCAGTTCAGGCGCCGCACCGGCTGGCCCACTTGCAGGTTGAGCAGGTACTTCAGCGCGCGGTCGAACACGCCCATCTGATGGGCTATGGGCACCGGTGAATGCCACTGCTTGAAGCTCATGCCGGCGTCGAAGGCCAGGGACCAGTCGGCCGGGCTGGTGACCAGGCCGGCGTCCATGTACAGATCGCCGTCGCGCTGATCGAGCAGGGCAAAATCGCCCTGCACCTGGCGGCCGATGAATTCCAGCGGCTCGCAGGGCAGGCTGGTGGCGTCACCGAAGACAAAGTGTTGATCGATATTGAGCAGCGTGTTGTGCCAATGCCAGTGATCACCGTCACGCGCCAGCTGGAACCACTGCGGATAGTCAGTGGCGAGGTGTTCCATGAGCATCTGCAGCGCATCCCAGGCGGCCACTTGCATGTGCGGCATCACCAGATAGCGGCGTGGATCCTTGTCCAGCACCAGGGCGCGTTCGGCCATTTCCGAACGGTAGTGTTCGTCGATGTCGAAGCCGTGCTGGTAAACCGAGCCCGGATCCCGGGAAGTCGCCGGTTCGATGTTCACCGAATACAGGTAGCTGTCCTCGGTGAAGGGGAAGGGAAAACGGCGGATGGCCGTGGGGCTGTTGCGAAAGCTGAAGTCGTCTCGGTAACTCTGCACGGGGCTTGATTGAATGGTCATGGTCGACTCCTAAAGATCCAGCGAAACGCAAGGGCCGCAGCCGCGGGAGACACAGGGCATGAGAAATTCAGCCTGCTCGGCGGGGCTGAGAAAGCTGTCGCGGTGTTCGATTTTTCCGCCCACGTGGCGGGTCATGCATTGGCCACAGACGCCGCCGCGGCACAGGTTGGGGATTTGCAGTCCAGCGGATTCCAGGGCTTCGAGCAGGCTTTGTTCGCCGCCGACCCGCAGGCGTCGGCCACTGCGCAGCAGTTCCAGGTCAAAGGACTGGCCCGGTTTTGCGGCATTGAAGGCTTCCCAGTGCACCCGGCCGGGCGGCCAGCCGAGGGCTCTGGCCTGTTGCCGAACCGCATCGAGCAACGGTTGCGGACCACAGGTGTAAACGTGGCTGCCCATCGGCCGATCCCGCAGGATGTGGTTCAGGTCCGGGCGGCAGGCGTAGGTGTGCAGTCGCGATCCCAGCCGCTGTTGCAACTCCTCGACATAGGCATCGCTCAGGCCCGGGCGATAGACGTAGTGCAATTCGAAGGGGGCTTGGCTTTGTTCCAGGGCCGCGATGTAGGCCATGAACGGCGTGATGCCGATGCCTCCGGCGATCAGGATGTGCAGGCCGGCGGTCGAGTGCGGCGCGAACAGATTGGCCGGCGGCGAAATCTGCAGCGTATCGCCGATCTGGACGTGCCGATGCAGGTAGTGCGAGCCGCCGCGAGAGGCTTCCTGCAGGCGTACGGCGATGCGGTAATGCCGATTGTCCGCAGGGTCGCTGGTCAGCGAGTAGGCATTGCGCACCTTGCCTTCGGTCAGTGGCAGGTGAACCTGCACGTGGCTGCCGGGGGAGAATCCTGGCAGTGGTCCGGTGCAAGCTTGCAGGGTGAATTCTCGCACCACCGGCGTGAGCATTCTTGCCGCACTGACCCGCACCTCAAGCGCGACGCTCATGGCCTTACTCCGGCGTAAGGCTGGTCGGGGTTGCTGCAAACGCCAAGGTATGCCCCCAGGCGTTGGGAAAAGTGTTCGCGCACTTCCAGCCCGACGTCGCAACCGATGCAGGTTAACCGCGGTTCCGGCTCGGCAGCCTGGGTCAGGCCACAATGCACGCAATACACCAGGCGCGGGCCGGGTAACGTGCGGGTGATGTCGATCTCGGCATTTTCCAGTCCGGCGCTGCGGGCCTCGCCGTGGATGCGCCAGATAAAGGCCTCGTCGCCCATGATGTAGAGATGGCTGCCGACGGTGGCATTGACCAGCACCTGATGCAAGCGCCGGGCAAAGTCGGCGTTCTCGCCGTTCAGTACCAGGGGCTGTTCCAGTGTGCCGACAATGGGGGAGCAGGCGGCCGCCGATTGCATGACCACGATGTGCCGGGTGGCGCTTTCACGCGGCAGCGGCTGGCGATAGCACGGGAGGCTGTGAAGTCGGTCCGGGGCGGCGCAGTGTCTATCCGTCATGTGGGCTTTCCTGGCTGATCCGCGCCTGTCGAAGGGCGGGAAAGGGCGTGTTTGACTGGAAAAATGTTTCCTGTTGGGGAAGATACTTTCCTATGGGGAAAATCTTCTCAATCCGGAAAAAGGGCTATGCCTTTGGAGATAAGCCTTGTGCGCCCGCCTGATCGGGGCATGGAAGTTGCTGGTCTTTGCCCAGGGCTGAGCAACCGGACGGGGAGTTATCCATAGTGCGACTACGACCGCAGTGGTGGCCGCTCTGGTTGGGGCGTATCCGCCCCGACCAAGCGCGCAGCGTGCGAAAACTACTGACAGGATTGCCCTTGTGTCAGGCGCACGCTGACGGTGCTTTGTCGGGTTTCCTGGACCGTTTCGAAGCACTGCTACCCAGTTGCAAACTCAATCTGATCCTGGGCGGCGAAGACCTGGGGCCGGCGCGGCGCGGATTGCTCGAAAGCTGTCAGGGCGTAGCGCGTTGCCCTTGGCGTGACTCGACGCTGACTGAGGCGGCGCAGGTCTGTGGCGCTTGCCGGCAACGGGGTGTACATCGCCTGCTGTGTGCCTTGCCGCCAAGTGACGACTCGGGCAAAGGGCTGTTGTTGCTCGATACCCCACAACCGGTCCACGCCAGTTGGCGCCTGTTGCTGGAGGAGGCGGCGCAGGCGGTCGGCGTCACCGTGCGCTTGCGCTGCTACACCCGCGAGCAACAGCGCAAACAGGCCACGTCCCGGCACGGCGCGTTGGCCCGTGAGCTGCACGATTCGGTGGCTCAGCAGTTGGGTTACCTGTCGTTCCAGGCGCGTTTACTGCAATCGCAGTTGGGCGAGCCGGTGCAGGCCAGCGCCGGGTTGCAGGAACTGTGCGTCGGCTTGAGCCAGTTGCAGCGCCAGGTGCGCGAGCTGATCACTAACGCTCGCCTGACCATGGACGGGCGCTCGCTGCGCCAGGCCCTGGCCGACTCCATCGCGGAGTTTTCGCGACGCTGCATCATTGTGTTCGAACTGGACAATCGCCTGGCTGACGATGCTTTGAGCCCCGGCACCGAGCTACAGGTTTTGCAGATCATTCGCGAAGCACTGGCTAACGCGGTGCGCCATTCCCATGCGCGGCATGTACGCATCGAGTTGCGGCAAAACCAGGACGGTGATGCCTCTATTTCGGTGGAGGATGACGGCATCGGCCTGAGCCCGGCGTCAGGGGAGGAAAACCACTTTGGCCTGGCGATTATCCGCGAGCGCGCCGCGAGCATTGGCGCCCGGCTGACAATTGAAGCGATCCGCCCGCATGGGGTCCGCGTACACCTTGGCCTTCGCCGCCACCAAGACCTGCCAGAGGGGAGTTTCGATGGACTGCACGACCTTATTACTGATCGATGATCACCCATTGTTTCGCAAAGGCCTGGCGCAGCTGTTCGACGCCAGTGACGACTTCGAAGTGGTGGGGCAGGCGGCCAGCGGTCGCGAAGGCATCAACCTGGCCGTGAGCCTGGCGCCGCAGCAGGTCTTGCTCGATCTGCACATGCCCGGTTTGAGCGGTTTGCAGGTACTCGACGAACTGCGTCAGTTGCGCCTCGACTGCCAGGTGGTGGTGCTCACCGCGTCGATGGATCGCGCCGAGCTGCTGACGGCCTTGCGCCTGGGGGCCAGTGGCTACGTGCTCAAGGAAACCGAGCCCGATGCGTTGTTGAGCTACATGCGCAATTGCCACAAGGGCGCGATCGTCCTGGATTCAACCCTGGTGGCCCTGCTGGCCGATCAAGGCGGGTCGGTGAGCCGGACCACTCACGATCTGGACCTGCCAGACACAGGCAACCTGACCGAGCGCGAGGGGCAGACCCTGGCCCTGATCGGCGCCGGCATGAGCAATAAACAGATCGGCCGGGAACTGGGGATCAGCGATGGTACGGTCAAGATCTATGTGAGGAATCTGTTGCAGAAGTTCAGCCTGCACTCTCGCCTGGAGCTGGCGGCGTGGGTGCACAACGGTGCGTCGATGAGACACGAGGAGCGTCATTAGATGATGGAACGACCAGAGGCATTTGTGCAGACACTGCCCTTGCACCTGATGGATCGCTTTCCGGCGGCGTTGCTTGAACTGGGCGACAGCGGTCAGATTGCCCACTTCAACCTGGCCTGGGTCGAGCTGATGGACCTGCCAGGCACGGAACGCAACCTCATCGACTATGTGCACCACGAAGACCGTTCGTTGTGGCGTCAGGCCCTGCATGAACTGCGTCGACGCCCCGAAACCTCCTTCAACCAGCGGCTGCGTTTTGTTCACCCTTCGGGGGAACTGCGTTGGTTCGAGGTCAGCCTGAAGCGCGGGCCCCAGGGTTTCTATCTGGTGGCCGGCGACATCACTGCGCACAAGCGGCGCGAGATTGCCTTACAGGCGAGCCAGCGCAGCAGCATGAGCCTGCTCGACAGCATGCCGGGGCTGATCTATCGCGGTCGCAACAACCGCGACTGGACCATGGAATTCGTCAGTGCCGGGTGCCTGCAACTGACCGGGTATCCACCGGAGCGGCTGGTGGACAACCATGAATTCACCTACAACAGCCTGATCCTGGCGCAGGATGCCGATTACGTCTGGCGCGAGGTGCAATATGCCTTGTCGCGGCAGGAGCCGTTCGAACTCAATTACCGGATTCGTTGCGCCGATCAGTCGATCAAGCATGTCTGGGAAAAGGGCGTCGGGATCTATGCCGACACGCGTGAAGTGCTGGGTATCGAGGGGGCGATTTTCGAGCGCAGGGCGGATCGGCCCAGAGCCGACAGGTGACGGCAGAGGCGCTCTCCTTTTTTGAATCCTGAAGCACTTTGTAGCGAGGGGATTACCCCCTCGCTACAAAGAAGCGCCTAAGTGCTACGGATGGGCCTGGCTCAAACCTTGACGATCCAACCCGCTGGCGCTTCGATGTCGCCGGTCTGCACGCCAGTCAGCTCTTTGTAGAGCTTCTGGGTGATCGGGCCGACTTCGGTTTCGCTGTGGAACACGTGCAGCTTGTCCTTGTAGCTGATGCCGCCGATCGGGGTGATGACCGCGGCGGTACCGCAGGCGCCGGCTTCCTTGAAATCCGACAGCTTGTCGATGAACACGTCGCCTTCGATCACTTCCAGGCCCAGGCGCGATTTGGCCAGTTCGATCAGTGACAGGCGGGTGATGCCCGGCAGGACCGAAGGGGAGTTGGGGGTGACGAATTTGTTGTCGTGGGTGATGCCGAAGAAGTTGGCCGAGCCGACTTCCTCGATTTTCGAATGGGTCATCGGGTCCAGGTAGATGCAGTCGGCGAAACTGGCCTTCTTGGCCTGGGAGCCGGGCATCAGGCTGGCGGCGTAGTTGCCACCGACCTTGGCCGCGCCAGTGCCTTGTGGGGCGGCACGGTCGTAGCTGGAGATCAGGAAGTTGTGCGGGGTCAGGCCACCCTTGAAGTAGGCGCCGACCGGGATGCAGAAGATCGAGAAGATGAACTCGGGTGCGGTGCGCACGCCGATGTTGTCACCCACGCCGATCACGAACGGACGCAGGTACAGCGCGCCGCCGGTGCCATAAGGCGGGATGAAGCGCTCGTTGGCGCGGACCACTTGCTTGCAGGCTTCGACGAACTGCTCGGTTTCGACGTGCGGCATCAGCAGGCGCGCGCAGCTGCGTTGCATGCGGGCGGCGTTCTGGTCCGGGCGGAACAGGTTGATCGAACCGTCCTTGCAGCGATAGGCCTTCAGGCCTTCGAAGCACTGCTGACCGTAGTGCAGCGCAGTGGAGCCCTCGCTGATGTGCAGCACGTTGTCGTCGGTCAGGGTGCCGGCGTCCCACGCGCCATCGCGCCAGTGCGACAGGTAGCGCTTGTCGGTCTTGATGTAGTCAAAGCCCAGTTTGTCCCAATTGATGCTCTCGTTACCCATGACACCCTCTATTTCTTAACAACCGTCGAAACGGTTCAAGGCTTCTGACGTTTTTTGGATGGGGACAACAATACTTCATTCCGGGGGTGTTTCGCAGCCTGTGGCGAGGGGATTTATCCCCGCTGGGCTGCGAAGCAGCCCCATTAGCTCGGATATCTGACGCCCGGCGGTGACTGGTTTTGGGGTTGCTGCGCAACCCAGCGGGGATAAATCCCCTCGCCACAAGGCCAATCACCTAAAACAGTTACAGATGCAACGCATGCCCCAACGCCCGCAACGCCGCTTCCTGCACGGCCTCGCCCAGCGTCGGGTGGGCGTGGATGGTGCCGGCGATGTCTTCCAGGCGTGCGCCCATTTCCAGGGACTGGCCGAACGCGGTGGACAGCTCCGAGACGCCGACGCCGACGGCTTGCCAACCGACGATCAAGTGATTGTCCCGGCGCGCCACGACCCGTACGAAACCGCTTTTCGATTCCAGGGTCATGGCCCGGCCATTGGCGGCGAACGGGAAGCTCGACACGATGCAATCCAGCCCGGCGGCCTTGGCGTCGTCCGGCGTCTTGCCGACCACCACCAGTTCCGGGTCGGTGAAGCACACCGCCGCGATGGCGGTCGGGTTGAATTCCCGGTGCTGGCCGGCGATCAGCTCGGCGACCATTTCGCCCTGGGCCATGGCCCGGTGGGCGAGCATCGGTTCGCCGCTCAGGTCGCCGATGGCCCAGACGTTGCGCATGCTGGTCTGGCAACGGTTGTCGATTTTCACGGCCGAACCGTTCATCGCCAAGTCCAACGCTTCGAGATTCCAGCCCTGGGTGTTGGGTTTGCGACCAACGGCCACCAGCACCCGGTCGGTGTCCAGGTTCAGCGTCTCGCCATTGGGATCACGCACTTGCAAGGTGCTGGCCTGGGCATCGAAGCCTTCGACGCTGTGCTTGAGGTACAGCTTCACGCCCAATTGCTTGAGCGCTTCGTGCACCGGTTGGGTCAGTTCGCCGTCGTAGGCTGGCAGGATCCGTTCCTGGGCCTCGACCACGCTGACTTCGGCGCCGAGCTTGCGGTAGGCGATGCCCAGTTCCAGGCCGATGTAGCCACCGCCGACCACCACCAGGTGCTTGGGCACCGAGGTCGGGGCGAGGGCTTCGGTGGAGGAAATGATCGGCCCGCCAATCGGCAGCATCGGCAGGTCGACGCTTTTCGAACCGGTGGCCAGCAGCAGGTGCTCGCACTGGATGCGGGTGTCGTCGACCTCGACGGTTTTGCCATCGATCACCTTGGCCCAGCCGTGAATGACCTGGACCTTGTGCTTTTTCAACAGCGCCGCGACGCCGGTGGTCAGGCGATCGACGATGCCGTCCTTCCATTCCACGCTCTTGCCGATGTCCAGGCTTGGCGCCGACACCGTGATGCCCAAGGCCGAGCCTTGGCTGTGGTGTTGCGTCTGGTGGAACTGCTCGGCCACGTGAATCAAGGCCTTGGACGGAATGCAGCCGATGTTCAGGCAGGTCCCGCCCAATGCCTGGCCTTCCACCAGAATGGTCGGGATGCCCAACTGGCCGGCGCGGATCGCCGCCACATAGCCGCCGGGGCCGCCGCCGATGATCAGCAGCGTGGTGTTCAAAGTCTGCATCGCTTACTCCACAAACAGGGTGGCGGGTTGTTCGAGCAGGCCACGCAAGGCCTGGATGAATTGCGCCGCGTCCATGCCGTCGACCACTCGGTGATCGAAGGAACTGGAGAGGTTCATCATCTTGCGGATCACGATCTGGCCCTTGATCACCATGGGCCGTTCGACGATTTTGTTCACGCCGACAATCGCCACTTCCGGCAGGTTCAGCACCGGGGTGCTGACGATGCCGCCCAACGCACCGAGGCTGGTCAAGGTGATGGTCGAGCCGGATAGCTCATCACGACTGGCCTTGCCATTGCGCGCTGCGGTGGCCAGGCGCGAGATCTCCGCCGCGCTGTCCCACAGGCTGCGGGCTTCGGCGTGACGCACCACCGGCACCATCAGGCCGACGTCGCTCTGGGTGGCGACGCCTACGTGCACCGCGCCCGAACGATGGATGACCTGAGCTTCGTCGTCGTAGCGGGCGTTCATCTGCGGGAAATCCCGCAGGGCCACGACCAAAGCGCGCACCAGGAACGGCAACAAGGTCAGCTTGCCGCGACTGGCGCCGTGTTTTTCATTCAGGTGCACCCGCAGTTCTTCCAGGGCCGTGACGTCGATTTCCTCGACGTAGCTGAAATGAGCGGCGCGTTGGGTCGCTTCCTGCATGCGCTGGGCGATCTTGCGACGCATGCCGATCACTGGGATCTGCTGCTCGTCGTGGCGTTCGGCATAGCCCGAACCGCCCTTGGCCTGGGTCGATGGACCCTGAGCCAGATAAGCCTCGAGGTCTTCATGCAGGATACGCCCGGCGGGACCGCTGCCCTGGACCAGGCGCAATTGAATGCCCAGGTCCAGCGCGTGCTTGCGCACGGCCGGCGAGGCCAGTGGGCGTTCTTCGGGATCGCGGGCCACCGGCGCTTGCGGGGCGCAGCGTGGCGCAGTGGTCTTTTCCACCACGGGTTCAGGTGTTGCCACCGGCGTCGGCTTTGGCGTCTGTGGAGCCGCCTGCGTCGCCGCAGCTGGCGCCGGTTGTGCCGATTCTTTCAGGTTACCCGCACCTTCGACTTCGATGCGGATCAGTTCACTGCCCACCGCCATGACTTCGCCCGGCTCGCCACCCAGGGCGATGACCCGGCCATGCACCGGCGAGGGAATGTCGACCATGGCCTTGTCAGTCATCACATCAGCCAGTACCTGGTCCTCGACCACCATGTCGCCGACCTTGACGTGCCACACCGACAGTTCAACTTCGGCGATGCCTTCGCCAATGTCCGGCATCTTGATAACGTGCGTGCCCATTCAGACCTCCATGACCCGTTTCAACGCCGCGCCCACACGGGACGGCCCTGGGAAATACGCCCACTCCTGCGCATGCGGGTAGGGGGTGTCCCAACCGGTGACACGCTCGATGGGCGCTTCCAGGTGGTGGAAGCAATGTTCTTGTACCAACGACACCAGCTCGGCGCCGAAGCCGCAGGTGCGGGTGGCTTCGTGGACGACCACGCAGCGGCCGGTTTTTTTCACGGATTTGACGATGGTCTCAAGGTCCAGCGGCCAGAGGCTGCGCAGGTCGATGACTTCGGCGTCGATGCCGGTTTCTTCGGCCGCCACTTGGGAGACGTAGACCGTGGTGCCGTAGGTGAGAACCGTCACGTCCTTGCCCGGGCGGGTGATGGCGGCCACGTCCAGCGGCACGGTGTAGTAACCGTCTGGCACCTGTGCCGAGGGGTGTTTCGACCACGGTGTCACGGGACGATCGTGGTGGCCGTCGAACGGGCCGTTATACAGGCGCTTGGGTTCGAGGAAGATCACCGGGTCATCGTTTTCGATGGAGGCGATCAGCAGGCCCTTGGCATCGTAAGGGTTCGAAGGCATGACGGTGCGCAAGCCACAGACCTGGGTGAACATCGCCTCGATGCTCTGGCTGTGGGTCTGGCCGCCGTAGATACCGCCGCCGCAGGGCATGCGCAGGGTCATCGGCGCGGTGAACTCGCCGGCCGAGCGATAGCGCAGGCGCGCGGCTTCGGAAATGATCTGGTCCGAGGCCGGGTAGACGTAGTCGGCGAACTGGATCTCGGCCACCGGCCGCAGCCCGTAGGCGCCCATGCCCACGGCCACGCCGACGATGCCGCTCTCAGAGATCGGTGCATCGAATACCCGCGAGGTGCCGTACTTGTTCTGCAGGCCTTCGGTGCAGCGGAACACGCCGCCGAAGTAACCCACGTCCTGGCCGAACACCACGACGTTGTCGTCGCGCTCGAGCATGACGTCCATGGCCGAGCGCAGGGCCTGGATCATGGTCATGGTGGTAGTGGTCATGGCGGTGTCCAGCGCAATATTGTTGTTGTGATCGTTCATGTCAGATCCCCAACTGCTGACGCTGGCGCTTCAAGTGCTCCGGCATCTCTTTGTAGACGTCTTCGAACATGGTCGCGGCGCTTGGAATCTGTCCGCCGGCGAGGGTGCCGTACTGCTCGGCTTCTTTTTGCGCGGCGATTACCTCGGCTTCGAGTTCGGCAGTGACGGCGGCATGTTCCTCTTCGGACCACTGGCCGATCTTCACCATGTGCTGCTTGAGGCGCGCAATCGGATCGCCCAGCGGGAAGTGGCTCCAGTCGTCGGCGGGACGGTACTTCGAGGGATCGTCGGACGTGGAGTGTGGGCCAGCGCGATAAGTGACCCATTCGATCAGCGCCGGGCCGAGGTTGCGGCGGGCGCGTTCGGCGGCCCAGCGCGAGGCGGCGTAGACCGCCATGAAATCGTTGCCATCCACACGCAGGGAGGCGATGCCGCAACCGACGCCGCGTCCGGCGAAGGTCGTGGCTTCACCGCCGGCGATGGCCTGGAACGTAGAGATCGCCCACTGGTTGTTGACCACGTTGAGGATCACCGGCGCGCGGTAGACGTGGGCGAAGGTCAGGGCGGTGTGGAAATCCGATTCGGCGGTGGCGCCGTCACCGATCCAGGCCGAGGCGATCTTGGTATCGCCCTTGATCGCCGAGGCCATGCCCCAGCCCACGCCCTGGATGAATTGCGTGGCGAGGTTACCGGAGATGGTGAAGAAACCGGCGTCCTTGACCGAGTACATGATCGGCAACTGCCGGCCCTTGAGCGGATCGCGCTCGTTGGACAGCAGCTGGCAGATCATGCCCACCAACGGCACCTCGCGGGCCATCAGGATGCTTTGCTGGCGATAGGTGGGGAAGCACATGTCATCGATGTTCAGCGCCAGGGCCTGGCCGCTGCCGATGGCTTCCTCGCCGAGGCTCTGCATGTAGAACGACATTTTTTTCTGGCGCTGGGCAACCACCATGCGGTTGTCGTAGATGCGCGTCTTGAGCATGGCACGCATGCCTTTGCGCAGGATTTCGAGTGGCACGTCTTCGGCCCATGGGCCGTGGGCATTGCCCTGGTCATCGAGCACGCGGATCAGACTGCGGGCCAGGTCGGCGGTGTCGGACGGTTCGACGTCGATGGAAGGTTTACGCACTGTGCCGGCATCGGACAGATGCAGGTAGGAGAAGTCGGTCTTGCAGCCGGGACGGCCCGAGGGTTCGGGGACGTGCAGGCGTAGCGGTTCGTACGCTGGGTTCATGGCTTTCTACGCTCGATCTTGTGAATTTCTTGTAGTGGGCGCGCTAGCTGACGAATTTCCCCGGGTACGGGAAATTGTCCTACAACAATCATAGGCTCGACGCAGAAGAATATTTTTCTCTGTTGGCTTGCTGTTCAGATCATTTGCAGATAAAAAATCTGCACAACGATAAAAAACAGGATTATTTATCTCATGCGTAAGTTGGATCGCACCGACATCGGGATTCTGAACAGCCTTCAGGAAAATGCCCGCATCACCAACGCCGAGCTTGCCCGTTCAGTCAACCTTTCTCCGACCCCGTGCTTCAACCGCGTTCGGGCCATGGAGGAACTGGGGGTGATCCGCGAGCAGGTCACGCTGCTGGATGCCGACCTGCTGGGGTTGCACGTCAACGTGTTCATCCATGTCAGCCTGGAGAAGCAGGTGGAAGAGGCGTTGCAGCACTTCGAAGAGGCGATTTCCGATCGACCGGAAGTGATGGAGTGCTACCTGATGGCCGGCGATCCGGATTACCTGATCCGCGTGCTGGTGCCAACCATCCAGTCGCTGGAGCGGTTCATGATGGACTTTTTGACTAAGGTCCCGGGTGTGGCGAATATCCGCTCCAGCTTTGCGCTCAAGCAGGTGCGCTACAAGACAGCGTTGCCGTTGCCGGCCAATGGGCTGACCTTGGGTACCTGATCAAAAGACCAGTCCCTGAGGGAGCTAGCTGTCATTCAACAATGATGCAAGCAGACCCACCGCCATCGCGAGCAAGCTCAGCTCCCACAGGGATTTGTGGTGTTGCCGGGTACTGCGACCGCCGCCGATTCTTGTGGGAGCAAGGCTTGCCCGCGATGGCGGCGGCACATTCAATATCGCTGCAAGCAGACCCTCCGCTGTGGCGAGGGAGCTTGCTCCCGCTGGGCTGCGCAGCAGCCCCCAAGCATCTAGAGCTGGTTGATCGGAATCTTCAGATACGTCACGCCATTGTCCTCCGCCGGCGGCAGGTGGCCCGCCCGCACATTCACCTGGATCGCCGGCAACAGCAGCGTCGGCATGCCCAGTGTCTTGTCGCGCTGGGTACGCATGGCGACGAACGTGGCTTCATCGATGCCGTCGTGGACATGGATATTGTGCTGGCGCTGCTCGCCCACGGTGCTCATGCATTGGGGCTCGCGTGCATCCGGTGGATAGTCGTGGCACACGTAGAGCCGCACCCCGGCGGGGAAGGCCAGCAGCTTGCGGATCGAGGCGTAGAGCTGATGGGCGTTGCCGCCGGGGAAGTCGCAGCGGGCGGTGCCCACGTCGGGCATGAACAGCGTATCGCCCACCAGGATCACGTCGCCGTCAATCAGGTACGCCATGTCTGCCGGGGTGTGGCCGGGCACGTGCAGCGCCGTGGCCTTGAGGTTGCCGATCAGAAAGGACTCGTCAGCGGCGAACAGGTGATCGAACTGCGAGCCATCCACGGCAAATGGCGCTTCGAGGTTGAACAGGGTCTTGAAGACGCTCTGGACCTGCCCGATGGCTTGGCCGATGGCGATCTTGCCGCCCAGTTCCCGGCGCAGGTACGGCGCGGCGGACAGGTGATCGGCGTGGGCGTGGGTTTCCAGCAGCCATTGCACCGTCAACTGGTGTTCGCGTACGAAGGCGATCACCCGGTCAGCCTGGGTGGTGGCGCTGCGTCCCGAGGCCGGGTCGTAGTCGAGCACCGGGTCGACCACCGCGCATTGCCCGCCATCGTGTTCAAAAACAACGTAGGTGTAAGTCTTTGAGGCGGGGTCGAGAAAGCTCTGGATCTGCGCGGGCATGACAGCGAACCTATACGGGAAGAAGCGGTTGCAACGCTCGAGGTTTACAACATATGGTCCGCAGCTTAGTGAGGGCCAAGGCGTCCTGCAAATGCGATCGCACCTGCCAACAGGTGTGCGCGGCTTGAGAGATCCTGAATGTTACTGGCAAGTTTGTTTGGCGTGGTCATGGGCCTGGTTCTTGGCCTGACGGGGGCGGGCGGTGGCATCCTGGCGGTGCCGGCGTTGGTGTTGGGCCTGGGCTGGAGCATGACTCAGGCCGCGCCGGTGGCGTTGTTCGCGGTGGGCAGCGCGGCGGCGGTGGGTGCCATCGATGGGCTGCGCCATGGCCTGGTGCGCTACCGCGCGGCACTGCTGATTGCGCTGCTGGGCGCGGTGTTTTCGCCGCTGGGCATCTACTTCGCCCATCAGCTTTCGGAAAAAATCCTGATGATGCTGTTCAGCCTGTTGATGGTGCTGGTGGCGGCGCGCATGTTGCGCCGCGAAACGCCGCAAGCGGGGCCCAGCGATCACGGCGCCGCCAGTTGGGGCCAGAAGAATTGCATGCTCGACCGCGAGACCGGGCGCCTGGCCTGGACCGCTCGCTGCACTGCCACGCTGTCGGCATTGGGTGCGGTGACGGGCATGGTCTCGGGCTTGCTTGGGGTGGGTGGCGGCTTCCTGATCGTGCCGGCGTTCAAGCAACTGACCGACGTGCAGATGCGCGGGATCGT
Organism: Pseudomonas sp. St290; assembly: GCF_018325805.1. NCBI lineage: Bacteria > Pseudomonadati > Pseudomonadota > Gammaproteobacteria > Pseudomonadales > Pseudomonadaceae > Pseudomonas > Pseudomonas sp. St290. The sequence goes on from NZ_AP014703.1 coordinate 2,770,819, forward strand.
CGCGACATCCTTGATGGTCATCAGCCTGATTTCGTTGATTGGCGTGTTGGGCGCGTTTCATGCCGGGGTGAGCATCGACCGGGTTGGGGCGGCGTTCATTGCGGCGAGCATCATCGGGATGGTGCTCGGGCGGCGAGTGTCGGCCAAGGTCCCGGCCCGGGCATTGCAAGTGGGGTTCGCCGGGGTGTGCCTGGGGGTGGCGGTGTTCATGCTGCTGCGGGCGTAGCTACGACGAATCAGGATTACACTTGCCTTTGTGGCGAGGGAGCTTGCTCCCGCTCGGCTGCGCAGCAGACGCCCTGGGCCAAGACCGTATGGGCCTGCTGCGCAGGCCAGCGGGAGCAAGCTCCCTCGCCACGGTATAGCGTGCCGCTTACAGTTCCCGACACTGCATCGAAAACCCCAACGCCACCGATTGCCCTTGCTCCAGCAAACGCAACCCTGGCCGTCCAGGCAGGTGATGGGCATTGACCGGATGGCTGACCGGTTCGATGCAGAAGAAATCCAGGCCCACGGGGCAGTACAGCAGGAAGTATTTGCTACCGCTGGCGCGGCATTGCAGTTCATACCCCAGGTCCGGTTGCTGGATCAGGCAATCGCCGTCCCAGCCACCGAAGCCATTGTCCACCAGCGTGTCGGGCAGCGCCCGCGCTTGCTGGAAATCCCATTCGGCAGGAAGGGCGCTCAGCTCTGTCGGCAGTTTACTGGCATCGCATTTCCAGACGTCGGTCGCGCGGGTTTGCAGGCGCGTGCGGGCGGTACGTGGAAAATACGGATGCAAGCCCAGCCCATGCCATGCGGGTTGTCTGGCCGTGTGGGTGACGAGCATTGCGATCTGCAGCTGGCCGCCACTCAAGCGGATCCGCAGGCTGGCGCAGTAGGCGAACGGGTATTGGCTGTCGAGTTGCAGCAAGGCTTCCTGGGCACTCTGCTCGGTCACTTTCCACGGTTGTTGCCAGGCACTGCCATGGATCGGGAACGGGTCGTTGGGGCTGTTGGCGTCCAGTGCCAGCCAGCCGCCGGGGCAGTCGAAACCGCCTTGGGCGATCCGGTTTGACCATGGGATCAACGGGAAGCAGCCAAGTTTACCCGGCAAGCCATTTTCCAGCGCTTGCGGCGCGGGAGGGCGTAGCAGGGGAGCACCGGTGCTGCGCAAGGTCCATTCAACAAGACTGGCGCCCAGGTGCGGGGCCAGGGTGAGGCGGGTCAGTTCGTCTTCGAGGTACAGGAGAGGCTGCGTCATGGTAGTCGCTTCTGTTCGGGAGGGGGGTAGATCGCTTTTGTGGCGAGGGAGCTTGCTCCCGCTCGGCTGCGCAGCAGACGCCCGAGTCCAAACCGGATGGGCCTGCTGCGCAGTCCAGCGGGAGCAAGCTCCCTCGCCACAAGGGGCTTGCTCGTCCTTGGGGTTACAACACCAGGTGCGGCAACCACAGCGACAGAGCCGGCACATAAGTCACCAGCATCAGCACCAGGAACAGCACGGCATAGAACGGCAGCAAAGCCTTGACGGTGCTTTCGATACTGACCTTGCCCACCGCCGAACCGACGAACAGCACCGCGCCCACAGGCGGCGTTATCAGCCCGATGCCCAGGTTCACCAGCATGATCATGCCGAACTGCACCGGGTCTACACCGATGCCCAGGATCACCGGCATCAGGATCGGCGTCAGGATCAGGATCAGCGGCGCCATGTCCATCACCGTGCCCAACAGCAGCAACATCACGTTGATGCACATCAGGATCACGTAGCGGTTGTCCGACAGGGTCAGGAACATCGTGGTGATCTTCGCCGGGATCTGCATCAGCGTCATGATGTAGCCGAAGCTGGCGGCGAAGCCGATCAGGATCATCACGATGGAGATGGTGCGCACCGTGCGGTGCATCAGCTTCGGCAGTTCACGCCACTTGTAGTCGCGGTAGATGAACATGGTCACGAAGAACGACCACAGCACGGCGATGGCCGCCGATTCGGTGGCAGTGAAGATGCCCGACAGGATGCCGCCGAGGATGATCACCATCGCCATCAGGCCCCAGAGGGCTTCGCCGACGATTTTCAGCGCCTGGCGCATCGGGATCACTTCGCCCTTGGGGTAGTTGCGCTTTTTCGCGAAGATCAGGCACAGCACCATCAGGCACGCGCTCATCAGCAAGCCCGGCACGATGCCCGCCATGAACAGCGAGGCAATCGAAACCGTGCCGCCAGCGGCCAGGGAGTAGAGCACCGAGTTATGGCTAGGCGGGGTCAGCAGGGCTTGCACCGAACCGCTGACGGTCACGGCGGTGGAAAAGTCCCGTGGATAGCCCTTGCGTTCCATTTCCGGAATCAGTACCGAACCCACCGACGCGGTGTCGGCCACCGACGAACCGGAGATCGCGCCGAAGAAGGTCGAGGCGACGATGTTGACCAGCGACAGGCCACCGCGCACAAAACCCACCAGCACCCCGGCGCACGCCACGAGCCGGCGGGACATGCCACCCTCGGCCATGATCGCGCCAGCCAGGACGAAGAACGGGATGGCCAGCAAGGAGAACTTGTTCACCCCGGATGCCACTTGGATCATCACGGCCTGGAACGGGATGTCGATCCACCACGCACCGATCAGGGCGGCGGCGCCCAACGCGTAGGCGACCGGCATGCCGATCAGGATCAATGCGATAAAACTGCCCAGCAGTATCAGAGCGTCCATTAAGCGGCACCTTCACTTTCTTCGACCAGGTCGAACTGCACGACCCGACGTTTGCTCTGGTCACCGAGCAAGAGTTTTTCCAGGACAAAAATCAGCGTCAGCAAGCCGCCCACGGGAATGGGCAGATAGGTCACGCCAACCCGCAGATCGGGCAGGGCGGCCATGAACTGGTTCCAGGTGGACATGCACAGCTTGAAGCCCCAAATGGTCATGAAGATGCAGATCAGGCCCATGAGCAACTGGGAAAAAATCGACGCCGCGGATCTCAGGTGCGGCGGCATGCGGTCGGTGAGCATGGCCACGGCCATGTGCGCACCGGCGCGGTAACTGGCGGCGGCACCGATGAAGGTGAACACCATCATCAGCAGGATCGCGGTGGGCTCGGGCCAGCTCGAACCGGTGCCCAGCACGTAGCGGGCGAATACGCCCCAGGGAATCATCAGGGAAATCGCCAGGACGGAAAGGCCGGCGACCCAGATGCACGTCATGTAGATCTTATCGTTGATACGCAGCAGCAAATTCTTCATCGGGTTCCACCGTAACCGGGCGCGCCTCGAACATCAGGCGCGCCGGGCCTTTTCATGGGTACAGAGCGGGAGGATTACTGAACGGCTTCGATTTTCTTGATCAGGTCGGCATATTTCGCGCCGTACTTTTCGCGCACCGGTGCGGTGGCGTCGTAGAAGGGTTTCTTGTCGACCGTGATGAACTCGACGCCGGCGGCCTTGAGCTTTTCTTCGCTGGCAGCGGACTTCTTGTCCCACAACACACGCTCTTCGGCCTGGGCGGCCTTCGCGGCTTTCTTGACCAACGTCTGTTGATCCGGGGTCAGTTTTTCCCAGGTGATTTTCGACATCACGATCGGCTCTGGCAGGATCAGGTGACCGGTCAGGCTGTAGAACTTGGCGTTCTGGAAGTGGTTGTGTTCGAGCAGGGTCGGCGGGTTGTTCTCAGCGCCGTCGATCACGCCGGTCTGCAGGGCGCTGAAGATTTCGCCGGTGTCCATTGCGATGCCGTTACCGCCCATGGCGTTCATCATGTCGATGAACATCGGGTTGCCCTGGACGCGGATTTTCATGCCCTTGAGGTCTTCGAGCTTGCGTACCGGCTTCTTGGTGTAGATGTTGCGTGTGCCGCCGTCCATCCAGGCCAGGGCCACCAGGCCGAATTCGGAATTGGTGATTTTGTCGAGGATCTCATCGCCCACCGGACCGTCGATGACGTTGCGCATGTGCTGATGGTCACGGAAGATGAACGGCATGTTGAAGACGTTCACGTCCGGTACCACGGGCCCGACGATACCCAGGCTTACGCGCGAGAGCTGTACCGCGCCGACCTGCATCTGCTCGATGACTTCCTTTTCAGAACCCAGGACACCGCCCGGGAAGTACTTGAACTTCAGCTCGCCATTGGTCTCCTGGGTCAGGGTCTTGCCCATGTTTTCCTCGGCGACCACGGTAGGGTAGCCGGCGGGGTGGATGTCGGCGAACTTGAGTTCCAGGGCGTGCGCCGCCTGGGCCAGGAAGGCCAGGGGCAGGGCTGCGATCAGAAGCGTGCGTTTGAAGTTCATGGTCAATCTCCAGTCTTGTTGTTTTTTTTATGTGCTCATCCAGTGAAGCGGCAGTGCAGATCAGTTCGCGGAGTGTTTCAGTCCTCCAAACGCGGGTTCAGCCAGGCCCTTGACGCCGGGGTTGAGGGCGAACACGCCGCCGGCCAGGGATTGTGGGTCGGTGTCGTCACCGGGGCGGATCGAAGTGACGAACAGGGTGTCCAGGCGACTGCCGCCAAAGGCGCACATCGTCGGTTTTTTCACCGGCACCGACAGGGAGCGATCCAGCCGGCCATCCGGAGTGAAACGATGGATGAGGCCGGCATCGTTGGCGCAGATCCAGTAGCAACCCTCGGCGTCCACTGCCGCGCCGTCCGGGCGACCGGCCAACGGCAGCATGTCGACGAACAGCCGCCGGTTGGACGGCGTGCCGCTGTCGATGTCGTAGTCGAAGGCCCAGATCTGTTGCACCAGCGGGTGTGAGTCGGAGAGGTACATCGTCCGACCATCCGGGCTGAAGCCCAGGCCATTGGGCACGATGAAGCCGCTCAGTTGCGCCTCGACCGGGCTGCGTTGCCCGGCCTCATAACGGTACATCCGGCCTTCGTCGGCGTTGGCCCCCATGTTCAGCACCATGCTGCCGGCCCAGAAGCGGCCCTGGCGGTCGCAACGGCCATCGTTGAGGCGCATGTCGGTGCGGCTGTGTTCGACGCTGGCACAGAGTTCACTGTCCAGGCTGCCGTCGTCATGGGGGTACAGGCGAAAGAAGCCGCTCTCCATGCCGGCGATCCAGCCACCGTCCTGGTGACGGGCCAGGCAGGCGAGCATTTCCGGGGCTTCCCAGCCCTTGAGTTGGCCGGTCCCGGCGTTCCAGCACTGCAGGCCGCCACTGGGAATATCCACCCAGTACAGGGCGTTTTCCTCGGGCACCCACACTGGGCTTTCCCCGACGGCGTTGCGTGCATCGACAATCAATTCGGCTTGCATGGTGATTCCCTTGTGCGTTCGTATCCCATGAAAAACAGGCGAATCAGTCGTCGAACGGGCCGGCCGCTACAAAGGCTCCGCCCTGGTAGATCCTGGCCGGGTCATCGGCGGCCGGCATTGGCTGCGCTTCGACCTTGGCGCGGAAAATCTCGGAAGTGTCCTTGGGCTGGTAGCCCAGGTGCGCGGCCTGGCTGTTGTCCCACCAGACGTCGCGGTTGGCGGACATGCCGTAGACCACGGTGTGTCCCACGTTCGGGGTGTAGAGCGAGCACTCGATCAATTGCGTGAGGTCGTCGTAGCTCAGCCAGGTGCTCATCATTCGGCGGTTCTGCGGTTCGGGGAACGACGAGCCGATGCGAATGCTCACGGTTTCGATGCCGTAGCGATCGAAGTAGAAACTGGCCACGTCCTCGCCGTAGGACTTGGACAGGCCGTAGTAGCCATCCGGGCGGCGAGGAGAGAGGGCGTCGAGGGCCTCGTCCTGTTTGTAGAAGCCGATGACGTGGTTGGAGCTGGCGAAGATCACCCGCTTGACGCCGTGTTTCCGCGCGGCTTCATAGATGTGGAACACGCCACTGATGTTGGCGCCGAGGATCTCTTCGAACGGGCGCTCCACCGAGACACCACCGAAATGCAGGATGGCGTCGACGCCTTCCACCAACTGGTGCACGGCCTGTTTGTCCGACAGGTCGCAGGGCACCACTTCTTCGCTTTCGTCGATGGCCGGGGCCATGTTGGCGATGTCCGACAGGCGAATGTGGCGGGCGTAAGGCTTGAGGCGTTCGCGCAAGACCTTGCCAAGGCCGCCGGCAGCGCCGGTCAATAGCAGGCGATTGAAGGGGGGGCGAATCTGTGTCGTGGTCATGGCATTACCTGAGCAAACAATGAGAGGTACAGTTGTTATAAGTTGTCGTACGACTGGAAGGGAATATCCTTATCCTTCCGCTACCTTGTCAACGATTGATCGACGAACCGCTCTGGAACGGCGTCCCTGCCGCAGGTTGCCATGAGATGCGCTCATGGCATGGATCCTGGCATTACAGAAGCGAAAGCGGGTAACTGATGAAGATCCGGTTCTCGTCGAACTCGTTGGTGCTGTAGTCCCGACGAATCGAGGCGTTACGCCATTTCACGTTGAGACTTTTCAGCGCGCCGCTTTGCACGGTGTAGGCCAGTTCGGTTTCGCGGCCCCATTCCTTACCGTCATCGACCGTAGCGGTGTGCACGTTGTCGCCGCTGATGTAGCGGTTCATCAGGGTCAGGCCCGGCACGCCGACGACAGCAAAGTTGAAGTCATGGCGCAACTGCCAGGATTTTTCCTTGGCGTTGTCGTAGCTGGAGTTGTAGCTGTCGTTGGCCAGGGTGCCGCCGCTGGTGCCGTTGACGCGCATCCAGGCGTCATCGCCGCCGACTTTCTGCAGGCCGACGTAGAAGGTGTTGCCGCCGTATTTCGCCGAGAGCATGGCGAACGCGGTCTTGTTGTCCAGGTCGCCGGCCAGCGCGCTGCCGTTTTCCTTGCCGGTGAAGTAGCCGAGGTTGGCGCCCAGGGTCCAGTCGCCGATGGGCTGGCTGTGGGTCAGGTTGAAATATTGCTGCTGGTAGATGTCGGACAGTTCCGCATACCACACGCCGACCTGGGTGCGTTTTTCGTTGAAAGCGTATTCGCCGCCGCCGAAGTTGAAACGGTCGGAGGTGAAGGCGCCGCGACCGTTCATCGACATGTCTTCCATGCTCGCGTCGTTGCGCGGGCTGTTGGCGCGGAACTGGCCGCCGTAGAGGGTCAAACCGCTGATTTCGGTGGAGGTCACCTGGCCGCCACGGAAGGTTTGCGGCAGGGAGCGACCATCGTCGGAGCGCAGGATTGGCAGCACTGGCATCCATTCGCCGACCTTCAGTTCGGTCTTCGACACCTTGGCCTTGAGAGCCACGCCCAGGCGACCGAAGTCGTCGGCAGGACGGCCGTCATCGTGCACCGGCAGCAACTGGGTGCCCGCCGTGCCACGGCCGCCGTCGAGCTTGAGCGAGTACGTGCCCAGCACATCCACGCCAAAACCGACCACGCCCTGGGTGAAACCGGACTTGGCGTCGAGGATGAAGTTCTGGGTCCACTCCTCGGCTTTGCCCTGGGCATTGTTCGGGTTGGTGAAGTTGCGGTTGAAGTAGGCGTTACGCAGGGTCAGCGTGGCCTTGGCATCATCGACGAAACCTTCGGCGCTGGCGGTCGTTGGTAGAAAGGTGGCGAGGCTGCTGCAACCGAGAAGAAGCAGCGTGGGGCTGGCGTTGAGAAGAGTACGGCGGTTTGGACGGTGGACGGGCGAAAAACGGACACGTGTGCTCACTATGACGCTCCCTACTTTTATTGTTGTTTTTGTTTGTTATACGTCGTCGTACAACATGGAGGGGATTATTTGGAAGCGACTGCTCATTGTCAACTGGCCATTATTGGAATTATCCAACTCGGGTGTGCCTCAAAGTGAGGCGTTTCAATGGATGTCGCTGGCCGAGGTCAAGACCGCAGGCCGTGGCGCCGGGCAGATGCGAGGTTTGAGAATAGCGGTGGGGTGTCTGGTTGTGCGATGACTGGTCTAAGACATTAGTCGCATGTCGGCGATCGGAAGGCTTAAGCGGGCTCTCGTGGCGAGGGGATTTATCCCCGCTGGGCTGCGAAGCAGCCCCAATGACTGTCGCTGCGGTGTGTCAGGTTGATTGCATCCAGCTTCTTTAGGACTGCTTCGCAGCCCAGCGGGGATAAATCCCCTCGCCACAAGGTGTGTTGTTAGCCCTGTTTCCAGTTTAAACAGCTTGGTGTTTATCCAGATGTAGGATCGTTCGGGTTCGGGCTACGTTGTCTTGCGCCATTCCCTACAACTGCGCCAGAATCCGCCGGCTTGTGCGCCTGGGGGCCGGGGCTCTATCGTTTCCGGGTCGCTGACGAATCAGCGATCGGGTTTGATAGCCCGGCTTTTGACTTGTCGCATAGCCCTTGTAGCAGAGGCCTTTGGTATCTGTTTTTATGGCGGTCATGCGCAGGGCGTCTTCGGACGCGCCGGTTCTCCAAGTCACCGGTCTACCAACCCGCGTATGGCCGCCACCCTTCGTTTGGTAGCGAGGGTGATGGTCTCCTTTTTTCGATTTGGAGATTCATCTATGTTCAAACCCACACCCAACCCGCCGGACACCGATCCAGCCAACTCAAAAGCCTTCGACAAAGCCGCCGACCGCATCCTCGACCACTACCTCAAGCCCAAACCCAGCAAACCCGAAGCCGAACCCGGCCAACTCTTCACCGTCGCCCATGGCGTCGACACCGAAACCCTGCTCGCCAACCTCAGCGAAAACCTGGCCTCGGCCAATGCCATGGTCAATGACCTGGCCTTCGACCTGGAAGGTCCCAGGCGCCACATTGCCCTGGGCATCCTGCAACTGATCGAACTGAGCGGGTTGCTGGCGAACCGTGCGCTGGATAACGTCGAAGCACGCCAGTCGAGATAACGCAGGGGGCAACACCTGTGGCGAGGGAGCTTGCTCCCGCTGGGCTGCGCAGCAGCCCCAAATGGGCTGACGCGGTCTTTCAGGCAGATCGCATCAGCCAGTTTTACGACTGCTGCGCAGCCGAGCGGGAGCAAGCTCCCTCGCCACGAGAGTCCCCTGCGTACACATTTATCTGAACAGAACCACCGTCACATTGTGGGAGCGAGCTTGCTCGCTCCCACAGGGATCCCCAGTGTTTTCAGAAGTGGGTGAATGCTAGTCTTGATCAACGCTGTTGCCAGGGAGCCCTCATGGGCAATCACAAGATCGAGATTCGTCGCAGTAACGTCGAGAAAATCCTGTTGGCCGCCGAGAAGGTCTTTGCCGAGAAAGGCTTCGGCAGCACCGCCATGGCTGACATCGCCGCCGAAGTGCAATTGCCGCGTTCCAACCTGCATTACTACTTCAGCACCAAGAGCGAGCTGTACAGCGCCGTGCTGTTCGACCTGCTGGAAGTCTGGAAACAGGACGCCTTGTGCTTCGAGATGTTCGACGACCCAAGGGTGGTGCTCAGCAGTTACATCCGCGCCAAGATGAACCACTCCCGCAGCCGGCCCTACGGCTCGAAGGTCTGGGCCAACGAAATCATCCACGGCGCCCCGACCCTGGGCCAGGCGCTGGATGCCAGCCTGTATGACTGGGCCAAGATGAAGGAAGCGAAAATCCGCCAATGGGTGGATGACAAACGCATTCTGCCGGTGGAGCCGTCAAGCCTGCTCTACATGATCTGGGCCTCGACCCAGCATTACGCCGACTTCGACCATCAGATCAACATCCTCAATGATCATCAGCCGCTGTCGGACATGCAGTTCGAAAAGGCGGTGCAGACCGTGACCAGTGTGATTTTGCGGGGGATTGGGTTGGAGCCTTGAAAATTTGACGCAACTGATGGCCCTATCGCGAGCAGGCTCGCTCCCGCAGAGGACCGGTTGTGAACAGATGATCTGTGTTCACCACAAATCCAATGTGGGAGCGAGCCTGCTCGCGATGACGGCAGCCCAGACACCGCAAATTTCAAACCGCTACATGGTAGGGATTACGCGGATCATGGTTCCAATCCAGAAACGGCTTACCGGTGTCCACCGTCACCATCTCGATGCAGTCCTGCACCGGGCAGGTGATCTGGCACAGGTTGCAGCCCACGCATTCTTCATCGATCACTTCATATTTACGCGTGCCGTCCGCCTGCTTGAGGCTGGCGATGGCCTGGTGCGAGGTGTCTTCACAGGCGATGTGGCAGCGCCCGCAGCCGATGCAGGCGTCCTGGTCGATCTTGGCGATGACCTGGTAGTTGATGTCCAGGTACTTCCAGTCGGTGGTGTTGCCCACCGCGCGACCGGAGAACGCTTGCAGATTGGCATGGCCCTGGCTGTCCATCCAACGCGACAACCCGTCCTTCATCTCTTCGACGATGCGAAACCCATGCAGCATCGCCGCCGTGCACACTTGCACCGCGCCGCTGCCCAGGGCGATGAATTCGGCGGCGTCGCGCCAACTGCCAATGCCGCCGATGCCGCAGATGGGCAGGCCTTGGGTCTGCGGATCGCGGGCGATTTCGGCGACCATGTTCAGGGCGATGGGTTTGACTGCCGAACCGCAGTAGCCGCCGTGGGTGCTCTGGCTGCCGACGCTGGGCAGGGCGACCATGCGGTCCAGGTCGATGCTGGTGATGGAGTTGATGGTGTTGATCAACGACACCGCATCCGCACCACCCCGATACGCCGCGCGGGCGGCGACGCGGATGTCGGTGATGTTCGGCGTGAGCTTGACGATCACCGGCAGCGAGCAATAGGTCTTGCACCAGCGGGTCACTTGCTCGACGTACTCCGGCACCTGGCCGACCGCCGCGCCCATGCCCCGTTCCGGCATGCCGTGGGGGCAACCGAAGTTCAGCTCGATGCCGTCGGCACCGGTGGCTTCCACCAGGGGCAGGATAGATTTCCAGGACTCTTCGACGCAGGGCACCATCAGCGACACGATCAGCGCCCGGTCCGGCCAGTCCTTTTTTACCTGGGTGATTTCCCGCAGGTTGATCTCCAGGGAACGGTCGGTGATCAGCTCGATGTTATTGATGCCCAGCACCTCGCGATTGGCGCCGTAGTGGGCCGAGTAGCGCGACGACACGTTCACCGCCGCCGGGTCTTCCCCGAGGGTTTTCCAGACCACGCCACCCCAGCCGGCCTCGAAGGCGCGGACCACGTTGTAGGCCTTGTCGGTGGGTGGGGCGGAGGCCAGCCAGAACGGATTAGGGGCTTTGATGCCAGCGAAGACAATCGACAGATCGGCCATTTACGCAGCCTCCACGTTGAGCATCAGTTGAGCGTTGATCGCCTCGGCGGCGAGTTTGCCGTGCTGCACGGCCTGCACGGTGAGGTCCTGGTCCAGGCTGGTGCAATCGCCGCCGGCGTAGACGCCGGGAACGCTGGTGCGCAGGTGTTCGTCCACCAGGATCCGCCCGTCCTGGCGCTTGAGTTCCCGGGCCAGAGGGTCCACCAGCGCGTTGTCGTCGAAGGCCTGGCCGATGGCTTTGAAGATGGCGTCGGCAGGCAGGTCGAAGGTTTCGGCGCTGGTGACCAGCCGCCCGTTTTCCAGATGGGTACGGGAAAAGCGCATGCCGCGCACACGGCCGGCGTCATCGAGCAACACCTGCTGCGGTTGAGCCCAGGTCAGCAAGCGCACCTGATTGGCCTTGGCGATGTCTTGCTCGTGCAAGGTCGCGCCCATGTCCTCGAGGCCGCGACGGTAGACCAGGTTGACGTCCCGGGCGCCGAGGCGGGCCATTTGCACGGCCATGTCGATGGCGGTGTTGCCGGCGCCGAGGACGATGCAACGGTCGGCCAGCGGCAACTGGCTGAGGTCGTCGGCCTGGCGCAGTTCGCGGATGTACTCGGTGGCGGGTAGCAGCCCCGGTGCCTGTTCGTCACTCAGGCCCAGTTGTTTGCTGGCGGCCAGGCCGAGGCCGAGGAACACCGCGTCGAATTGCTGATGCAGGTCGCTCAGGCTCAGGTTCTCGCCAAGTTTCTGGCCATGGCGGATTTCGATGCCGCCGATGTCCAGCAGAAAGTCCAGTTCGCGCTGGGCGTAATCGTCCACCAGTTTGTACTTGGCGATGCCGTATTCGTTGAGGCCACCGGCCTTGTCACGGGCTTCGAAAATCACCACGTCATGGCCGTGCATGGCGCTGCGATGCGCGCACGACAACCCCGCCGGGCCGGCGCCGACCACGGCGATGCGCTTGCCGGTGGCGGCGGCCCGGTGGAACGGGTGTTCACTGAAGTGGGCGTTGTCCACCGCGTAGCGTTGCAACAGGCCGATCAGCACCGGTGCGCACTCGTGGGCGTTGTTGCGCACGCAGGCTTGCTGGCACAGCACCTCCGTGGGGCAGACCCGGGCGCAGCTGCCGCCGAGGATATTGGCCGAGAGGATTTTCTGCGCCGCGCCTTGGACGTTGTCCTGGTGGATGTTGCGAATGAACGAAGGGATATCGATTTCGCTCGGACAGGCATTCACGCACGGCGCGTCGTAGCAGTACAGGCAGCGAGAGGCCTCCAGGTGGGCCTGGCGCGCATTGAGCGGCGGCGCCAGGTCGCTGAAGCGGGCGGCGAGGGTGGCCGGGTCTTCCTGGGAATGGGGGAGGTGACTCAAGGGCTGGATCATGGAATGGGCCTCACGGTGTTTGAGGTGCTGCCTCTGGTGGGCAGTGGTTTTTTTCGGTGTCTGGACTGGCCTCATCGCGAGCAGGCTCGCTCCCACACTGGATTTCGGGTGAGCGCGAAATCTGTGTGCACAGCAGACCCTGTGGGAGCGAGCCTGCTCGCGATAGGCCGGAGGCCGCTCTCAGCGTTCCACGGCAACCGGCCTGTGCAACTCCGCCCGCTTACTCAGCAAATCGAACACCGCCGGATACGCCGGCCGTTCGATGTAGCGCCCGGCACCGCGTTCGGCACGCAGGTCGCCATCGGCCCAGACCAGCCGACCCTGGCTGATGGTGTGGCTGGGTACGCCGCGTACGGTCTTGCCTTCGAAGATGTTGAAGTCCACCTGCTGGTGGTGGGTCTTGGCTGAGATCGTGCGGCTGCCCTGGGGATCCCAGAGCACCAGGTCCGCGTCGGCGCCGACGCGGATCGCGCCCTTGCGTGGGTAGAGGTTGAAGATCTTCGCGGTGTTGGTGGAGGTGAGGGCGACGAAGTCCTGCATCGACAATTTGCCGCTGTTGACCCCCTCGTCCCAGAGCACCGCCATGCGGTCTTCGATCCCGGCGGTGCCGTTGGGGATCTTGCTGAAGTCGTCGCGGCCGGCGGCTTTTTGCTCGGCGCAGAAGCAGCAGTGGTCGGTGGCGGTGGTGTGCAGGTTGCCGGACTGCAAGCCGTGCCAGAGTGCGTCCTGATGCCCGCGTGGGCGGAAGGGCGGGCTCATCACGTAGCCGGCGGCGGTCTGCCAGTCCGGGTCGCGATAGACGCTGTCGTCCAGCAGCAGATGCCCGGCCAGCACTTCACCGTAGACCGGCTGGCCCTTGCTGCGGGCATAGGTGATTTCGTCCAGGGCTTCTTTGGTAGACACGTGCACCAGGTACAGCGGCGTGCCCAGGGTCTCGGCAATGCGGATGGCGCGGCTCGCGGCTTCGCCTTCCACTTGCGAGGGCCGCGACAGCGGATGGGCTTCCGGCCCGGTGATGCCCTGGGCCAGCAGCTTGCGTTGCAGGTGGTAGACCAGCTCGCCGTTCTCGGCGTGCACGGTGGGCACCGCGCCCAATTCCAGGCAGCGCTCGAAGCTCGCGACCAAGGTGTCGTCGGCGGCCATGATCGCATTCTTGTAGGCCATGAAATGCTTGAAGCTGTTCACCCCGTGGTGGCTGACCAGCTCGGCCATTTCTTCGCGGACCTGTTCGCTCCACCAGGTGATCGCCACGTGGAAACCGTAGTCGCTGGCGCTTTTCTCGGCCCAGCCGCGCCATTGATGAAAGGCTTCCATCAGCGACTGTTGGGGGTTGGGAATCACGAAGTCGATGATCGATGTAGTGCCCCCGGCCAAGCCCGCTGCCGTGCCGCTGAAGAAGTCTTCACTGGCGACCGTGCCCATGAACGGCAACTGCATGTGCGTATGGGGGTCGATGCCGCCGGGCATCAGGTATTGACCACTGCCATCGAGCACTTCGACGTCGGCGGGAACATCCAGGTTGTCACCAATGGCCTTGATCACGCCGTCGGCGCAAAACACATCGGCGCGATAACTTTCATCATGGGTAATAACGGTGGCGCCACGGATCAACAGAGACATTCCGAGTTCCTCGCAGGCATGACCGACTGTTGTCGGTTCTTTATGTTTTATCGATCACGGTAGGTAAAGTCGTGCCGGTTTATATTCTTGTCACTACTGTCAGGATTAGAAGCTAGCTGGAGTTATTGAAATGAGCAAGATTATTTTTTATAAGCTTATTAGTTAATTAACTTATTGAAATTAAAGAAATAAATTATTAAATCACCAAAATGGTGAGCCTGCTCACCATTTTGACGCACTTGACAGGATCGTTATTTGAGCGAGATTTGTCATGGTAAATCAGCGGCTTGAAAGTGCTGGAAGTGCGGTCTAGACGCCTCGCGTTGATCCGGGGTGCACCACTTTGAATCTCTCACTCGACAGGGCGTGAAGGTCATCTAGCCTCAAGGGCGACAAGCAGGGATTGAAACAAGGCAATCACGTGGCTTTAAAACGTTAAACATCAAAAGGTTGAAAGGGTTATATCGATCATCCGGTCAGCTCGACGCATTATCCGGCACGGTTATTGAGTGCCGTCGTGGGTCTGGCGGGGGTGGTCGGTAGCACGCGTGCAAGTACTCCGGCCATCGCCAGTCGATGAGCAAAAATAATGAAAACAGTGGAGCGGACATGACCAGATCAACAGTGACCGAGCGCGACGGATTGTTCGAGCTTGAAGCCGGCAGCGACGTCCTCGACAGCCCCCGTTACAACCACGACATCGCGCCGACCAAGGTGCACGAGCGAACCTGGAACAAATGGCACATCACCGCCCTGTGGGTCGGCATGGCGATCTGCGTGCCGACCTACACCCTCGGTGGCGTGCTCACCGCCTACTTTGGCCTGACGGTGGGCGAGGCGTTGCTGGCGATCCTGTTTGCCAACATCATTGTGCTGATTCCCTTGACCCTGAACGCCTTCGCCGGAACCAAGTACGGCATTCCGTTTCCAGTGCTGCTGCGCTCGTCCTTCGGTGTCATCGGCTCCAACGTCCCGTGTCTGATTCGCGCCCTGGTAGCGTGTGGCTGGTTCGGCATCCAGACGATGTTCGGCGGCCTGGCGATCCACCTGTTTCTCGGCTCGGTGTTCGACGGCTGGAAGAGCCTCGGCGGAACCGGCGAGGTGATCGGCTTCATGGTGTTCTGGGTCATGAACCTGTGGGTGGTGTTGCGCGGTGCCGAGTCGATCAAATGGTTGGAAACCCTGTCCGCGCCGCTGCTGGTGCTGGTAGGTGCCGGCCTGTTGGTGTGGGCGTTGCCGAATGTCTCGTTGACTGAATTGATGGCGGTCCCGGCCAAACGCCCAGAGGGTGCCAGCGTGATCGGTTACTTTCTTGCCGGGCTGACAGCCATGGTCGGTTTCTGGGCCACGCTGTCGTTGAACATTCCGGACTTCAGCCGTTATGCCAAGAGCCAGAAAGACCAGGTCGTGGGCCAGATCATCGGCCTGCCATTGACCATGTTCCTGTTCGCCTCCCTCGGCGTGGTCATGACCGCCGCTTCGGAAAAACTGGTGGGGGTGACCGTCTCCGACCCGGTGACCTTGATCGGGCACATCCAGAGCCCGGTGTGGGTGGCGCTGGCCATGGTGCTGATCATCGTCGCCACGCTCTCGACCAACACCGCCGCCAACATCGTCTCGCCCACCAACGACTTCCAGAACCTGGCGCCGAAACTGATCGGCCGGACCAAGGCCGTGATGCTCACCGGCCTGGTGGGGTTGGCGCTGATGGCCCATGAACTGCTGAAAAAGCTTGGCCTGATCGTTTCCGAGGTCAGTCTGGAATCGGTCTATTCCAACTGGCTGCTGGGCTATTCGAGTCTGCTGGGGCCGATTGCCGGGATCATGGTGGTGGATTATTTCCTGATCAAGAAACAGCAACTGGACCTCGCCGGCCTGTACCGCGACGACGTTTACCCGGCGTGGAACTGGAACGGTTTCATCGCCTTTGGCGTGCCGGTGGTGCTGACATTGCTGTCCCTGGGCAGCGATGCGTTCAGTTGGTTCTACAGCTATGGCTGGTTCACCGGCTCGGCGTTGGGCGGGGTGATTTATTACGGGTTGTGCGGTATGCGAGCGAGCCCGTCCGTCGCTAAAACTGCGGTGTGAAGGCGGGCCTCATCGCGAGCAGGCTCGCTCCCACAGGGGGATTTGCTGTGCACACAGATTTTGCATCCACCCCAATCCAGTGTGGGAGCGAGCCCGCTCGCGATAGCAGCCTCAAGACACCAACAAAATGCCTGAAAAAATGGAGATCCCCATGAACGCCGCCATCGACGTCCTGCAATCCACCCACCAGCACATCAACCGCGACCGCCTGTGGCAATCGCTCATGGACCTGGCCCAGCTCGGTGCCACGGTCAAGGGCGGTGTGTGTCGGCTGGCCCTGACGGATCTGGACCGCCAGGCTCGCGACCTGTTCGTGCAATGGACCCAGGCGGCGGGCTGCACCGTCAGCATCGATGGGGTGGGCAATATCTTCGCCCGGCGCCCGGGGCGCAATCCGAACCTGCCACCGGTGATGACCGGCAGCCACATCGATACCCAGCCCACCGGCGGCAAGTTCGATGGCTGCTTTGGCGTACTGTCCGGGCTGGAAGTGCTACGTACCCTCAATGATCTGAACATCGAAACCGAGGCCCCCCTGGAAGTAGTGGTGTGGACCAACGAAGAAGGCTCGCGCTTCGCCCCGTGCATGATGGGCTCCGGGGTGTTCGCGGAAAAATTCACCCTCGAAGAAACCCTGGCCAAGGTCGACGCCGAAGGCATCACCGTCGGCCAGGCGTTGAATGCCATCGGCTATGCCGGCACGCGCCAGGTCAGCGGGCACCCGGTGGGCGCATATTTCGAGGCGCACATCGAACAGGGGCCAATCCTGGAAGACGAGGGCAAGACCATCGGCGTGGTCATGGGCGCCCTGGGGCAGAAATGGTTCGACTTGACACTGCGCGGTGTGGAAGCTCACGCCGGCCCGACCCCGATGCACCTGCGCAAGGACGCCCTGGTGGGCGCCTCGATCATTGTCGGCGCCGTCAACCGCGCCGCCCTCGGCCATCAACCCCATGCCTGCGGCACGGTCGGTTGCCTGCAAGCCTATCCGGGCTCGCGCAATGTCATCCCCGGTGAAGTGCGCATGACCCTGGATTTCCGTCACCTGGAACCGGCACGCCTGGATTCGATGATCGCCGAGGTCAAGCAAGTGATCGAAGACACCTGCCGCCAGCACGGCCTGACCTTCGACTTGAAACCCACCGCCGATTTCCCGCCGCTGTATTTCGACCAGGGCTGCGTCGACGCCGTACGCGGCGCGGCCCAAGGGTTGGGCCTGTCCCACCTGGACATCGTCAGCGGTGCCGGTCATGACGCGATCTTCCTCGCCGAACTGGGCCCGGCCGGGATGATCTTCGTGCCCTGCGAAGGCGGCATCAGCCACAACGAAATCGAAAACGCCGCCCCGGATGACCTCGCCGCCGGCTGTGCGGTGCTGCTGCGGGCGATGCTGGCCGCTTCACAGGCGATTGCCGAGGGGCGCATGGCGGCGTGAAGGGCCGATGCACTATTGCAAACCCATGTGGTCGTAACTTTCAACGCATCCATGCTTGAACCCTACTGACCACATGGAGACCCAATGAATCAGCAAGTCCCGACCACCGATACCAACCGTCGCCAATTGCTGCAGATCATTGCCGGACTGTCCGACGGGGTGATGTTGATCGAGGTCGACCAGACCATCGCCTGGGCCAACGCAGCGGCCTTGACGATGCACGGGGTCAAGGACCTCAGTGAGCTGGGCACCACGGCCCGGCAATATGCCCGGCGCTTCAATCTGCGTTACCGCAACAATCATCCACTGACCGAAGACAACTACCCCATCGCCCGGGTTGCCCGTGGCGATGAGTTCAGCGATGTGCTGGTGGAAGTCACGCCTCAGGCCGATCCCGATCGTACCTGGGTGCATCGGATCCGCAGCATGGTGCTGGCTGACCGCAACGGCGAGCCGGAACTGCTCGTGTTGATCCTCAGCGATGCCACCGAATGGGCCAGCGCCGAGCAGCGCTTCGAGAAAACCTTCGGCGCCAATCCGGCGCCGGCGGTGATCTGCCGCCTCAGCGACCTGCGTTACATCAAGGTCAACCCGGGGTTCCTGGAGATGACCGGCTACACCCGGGAGCAGGTGATCGGGCGTTCGGTGTATGAACTGGATGTGCTCGAAGCCGCCGAGAAACGCGACCTGGCCATCGAGCGCCTGGGGCAGGGCGCGACCATTCCACAAATGCAGGCCGAGTTGAAGTTGCCCGACGGCACCAGCAAGCAGGTGATCGTCGCCGGCCAGCCGCTGGATCTGCACGACGAAGACTGCATGCTGTTTTCCTTCATGGACATGGAGCCGCGCCGCAAGGCCGAAACGGCGCTGCGCCAGAGCGAGGAGCGCTTTGCCAAGTCGTTCCGCCTGTCACCCGTGCCCACCCTGGTGTGCAGCGCCGAGCAACAGTTGTTGGAAATCAACGAAGCGTTCCTCCAGACCACCGGTTACGCCAGCGAAGAGTTGCTGGGTAAAACCGTGGAAGAGATCGGCTTTCTCGACAAGGACGCCAGTGCCGCGCTGTTCGCCCGGCTGGAAAAGGCCGCCGCGGTCTCACGTATCGACGTCAAGGTGCACAAGAAGGGCGGTGAACTCATCGACTGTGAGGTCGCCGCCGATACCGTGCTCATCCAGGACAAGCCTTGCTATCTGCTGGTGCTGATGAACATCACCGAGCGCAAACGCTCGGAGCTGGAGTTGGTGGCGGCTATCGAGGAGGTGATGAAAGACGCTTCCTGGTTCAGTCGGACCCTGATTGAAAAACTGGCTAACGTGAAGAGTATCAACGCCCAGGTGCCCAGCGTGTCATTCACCGAGCTGACAGCCCGGGAGCGAGATGTGCTGGGGCTAATTTGCGAAGGCCTGGCCGACAAGGAAATCGCCGCGCGCCTCAAGCTCGCGCCCAACACCGTGCGCAATCACGTGGCGACCCTGTATTCGAAACTGGATGTCCATAGCCGTAGCGAGGCAATTGTCTGGGCCCGGGAGCGGGGGTTGTTCGCTAACGAATGGCGGATGAAGGCACCATGATAGCCAGTGCAAATGCACCTGGCGTGCTGGTGCAAATTCGGGTTTTGCAGGAAGGGGCGGTTCCTTAGGCTGTCAGGGTGCGACATCGTCCATGATGTCGCGTCCCCACGAAACACGTAAGGAATACGCCACAATGTACAGCGAACGAACCCAGTATCAGAGCGACAGGACGTCTACGCGGACCAGGAGGTCGGAGCTGTCCACCGTTCATTTGCGCCCCCGGGGCTGAGGTGCATCACATGACCCATCTGGCCCCCTTGCGCGCCCGCCTCGAAGAAAGTTTTACGCCGCTGGCCTGCGAATGCAGCCTCAATGGTGACGGCACCCTCACCGTGCGCCTGTATCACCGCGAAAGTGGAGAGGTGGACCTGGTGGTGAGCGGTATGAGCGTCGACAGCGTCCGCTCGGAAGAAAGCATCGCCAAGTTGATCGATGAGCTGCGCTATGAGTTGCATAACACCCCGCTGCATCGCAGTGATGCCTGATAGATAAAGATCAAGCACACCACACCGTGGCGAGGGAGCTTGCTCCCGCTGGGTCGCGTAGCGACCCCAAAACCTGCCGGACGCGCATGCCAACCAAACCATGTCCACCGGTTTTGCGACTGCTTCGCAGCCGAGCGGGAGCAAGCTCCCTCGCCACAGATGCTGCTCCAGCCCTATGACTACAACAACGTCCCCCGGCAATCGAGCACCAGCCGCGCGCCCCCATGTTCGCTGCTACCCACCTCCAACGTGAACCCATGCAGATTGACGATCGCCGCGACGATCGACAGACCCAGGCCAAACCCACTTTGCTGGCTGCTGCCCTCGGCGCGGTAGAATCGGCGAAACACGGCCTTGCGCTCCGCTTCGGGGATGCCGGGGCCGGAGTCGAGCACTTCGATGCGGGTGCTGTCGCCCTGATCGACCCCACGCAGGGTCACCTTGCCCCCCGGCGGGGTGAACTTGATGGAATTGCTCAGCAGGTTCGACACTGCCTCGAACAGCAACGCCCGGTCGCCGTTGAGCAGGGGCAGGGCGTCGGGCACTTCCAGGGTGAACGTCAGTTCGCCTTCTTCGGCCAGCGGCAGGTAAAAGTCGTGCAGTTCCTGCAATAACTGCAACGGATCGAGGCGCACGAACCCCGAGCGGCGCTGCTGGTCTTCCAGTTCGGAAATCCGCAACAGCCCTCGAAACCGAGCCATCAGGGTGTCTGTCTCGGCGATCACCTGGTCCATCTGCAAGGCCTCGGGCGAGCCGTCCGGGGCCTCTTGCTGGATGCGATACAACTGGGCGCGCAAGCGGGTCAGCGGGGTGCGCAGGTCATGGGCGATGTTGTCGCACACGCCCTTGACCTCGTTCATCAAGCGTTCGATGCGGTCGAGCATGGCATTGACGATCGCCGCCAGCATGTCCAGTTCATCACGCCGGCTCGACAGCGGCAGGCGATGGGTCAGGTCGCCGGCGACGATGGCTTCGGCGCTGGCCTGCAGTTTGCGAATCCGTCGTAACGGTCGGCGGCGCAACAGATGCCAGCCAGCGATGCCCGGCAGGATCGTCAGCGATACCCCCCAGAACAGCGCATGCAAGATGATGCGGGTCACAGCGAACAGTGAGCCGTTGTCCCGGGCCAGGACCAGCCAGCGGCCGTCCTGGGTGCGGGTCGCCACCGCGTCACAACTGTCGGAAGGTACGCTCGGGTCGTCGGAATCGACGCAGCCGCCGAGCATGTGGATCTTGCCATCCAGCGGCAGGTCGGTGGGGATTCGTTGGATCGGCCCGCCCAAATGCCGCAGTTGCGGATCGAACAGGCCGTAGGCATCGACGCCGCGCTCGTCCAGCGTCAGGCTGGCCATGAGCGCGTCTTCCAGTTGATCGCCATGGATCCGGGCGAACAGATGCTGGCGCTGCATCAGGGAATGCTTGGCCAGGCTGTCGAGGTAGCCGAATACTTCGTAATACATGACCCCCATCAGGATCGCGCTCCAGATCACGAACAGCGAACTGTACAGCGCCAGCAGGCGGCTGCTGGAGGAGCGCCAGCCCTTAGCGGGGTTCAGCAATGACATAGCCGGAACCCCGTACCGTGCGAATCAGCGGTTCCAGGCCCGGCGGGTCGATTTTCTTGCGCAGGCGGCCGATGTGGACGTCGATCAGGTTGGTGCCGGGGTCGAAGTGATAGCCCCAGACTTCTTCGAAAATCATCATGCGCGAGAGGATCTGCCCGCTATTGCGCATCAGGAATTCCAGCAGCTTGTATTCGGTGGGCAGCAGGCTGAGCAATTGGCCGTTACGGCTGGCTTCGCGGCTGATCAGGTTCAGCTCCAGGTCGGCCACCCGCAGCACGGTCTCCGGCTCGCGGGCGCCGTTGTTGCGCCGCAGCAGCACTTCGACCCGGGCAGCCATTTCGTCGGTGGCGAACGGCTTGGTCAGGTAATCGTCGCCGCCGGCTCGCAGGCCGCGAACCCGCTCATCCACGTCCGAGAGGGCGCTGATCATCAGGATCGGCGTGGCCACGCCCATGGTACGCAGGGTGGTGACGATCACCAGGCCGTCGAGCTCGGGCAGCATGCGGTCGAGGGTGATCAGGTCGTAGTCGCCGCTGACCGCTCGTTCCAGGCCTTCGCGGCCGTTGTCGACCCAGTCGACGTCCAGGCCGTTGCGGGTCAGCTCGGCAACGATTTCACGGGCGGTCACGGCGTCGTCTTCGATGGTCAGGATGCGGTTCATGGGCGGTACCGTGTGGGGAAATTGGAGCGATTGCGCAGCATTTTGCCAAAGAATACCTGTCGGCTTTCTGAAAAAAAGTTCATGAGCCGGCGAGCCGATTCGCTGGCCTGGATCAACACTTGGTCACAAATAATCCCTAACATAAATTTCGCGCGCACTATCCTGTTGCATCTTCATGCCCCGCTTTGGCGCACCGTTGCTATAGGGTATCGACGTAAACGGTGAGGGTGTGCCGCCAGGAGCCTAGACCTCAAAGAACCTTCAAGGAAGAGCAGTATGATGCAACCTCAAGACTCTCTACGCCGAAAATTCGATATCCAGCCGTTGGCCCGGGCCGACATGACAGTGCGCCTGGACGGGCAGGCTGTCAGTGCCGCCCAGGGTGAAACCGTCCTCACTGTCATTCAATCCCTGGGCCAACGTCAGGTGGCCCGCAACGATCACGACCAGGTCAGCGGTGCCTACTGCGGCATGGGCGTGTGCCAGTGCTGCCTGGTCAAGATCGACGGTCGCCACAAGCGCCGCGCCTGCCAGACCCTGGTACGCCCTGGCATGCAGATCGAAACCCGGGCCAATCGCATCACCGAAACGGAGGCACCATGAGTCTCGATCCGGTGATTGTCGGCGGTGGGCCGGCAGGTATGGCGGCGGCCATTGAATTGGCCTCGCACGGGGTGCGCTGCACCTTGCTCGAAGAAGCGCCGCGCCTGGGTGGCGTGGTGTATCGCGGACCGTTGCGCGATGGCGTGCGCCTGGATTACCTCGGCCCGCGCTACAGCGAAGCCCTGGAGAAACTCCATGGTGAATTCCAGCAACACGCCGGGCTGATCGACGTGCGATTGAGCAGCCGGGTCATTGGCGCCGAAGGCTTCCGGGCGCTGATGCTGCTGGACGCTGACGAACGCTTGCGCGAGGTGGCCTATTCGCACCTGATCCTGGCGGCCGGCTGTCACGAACGCAGCGTGCCATTTCCTGGCTGGACCCTGCCGGGGGTGATGATGCTCGGTGGCCTGCAATTGCAGATCAAGAGCGGCGTGGTCAGGCCGCCGAGCCCAGTGGTGATCGCCGGCACGGGGCCGTTGCTGCCGCTGGTGGCCTGCCAGCTGCACGCTTCGGGCGTGGCGGTGGCGGGTGTCTATGAAGCCTGTGCGTTCGGCCGGATCGCCAAGGAAAGCCTGGCCCTGCTGAACAAGCCACAGCTGTTTCTCGATGGCCTGAGCATGCTCGCCTATCTCAAGCTCAATCGCATTCCCGTGCGCTACGGTTGGGGCGTGGTCCAGGCGGACGGCGAGGGTGAGTTGAGCCATGTCACCGTCGCGCCGTATTCCAGTACCTGGGAGCCGGACCTGAAACGCTCCGAACAGATACCGGCCCAGACGCTGGCGGTCGGCTACGGGTTCATCCCGCGCACTCAATTGAGCCAGCAGATGGGCCTGGAGCACGGTTTCAGCGAGGACGGCTATTTGCGGGCGGTGTCCGATGGCTGGCAACAAAGCAGCGAAGCGCACATTCACCTGGCCGGCGACATGGGCGGGATTCGCGGTGGTGAAGCCGCGATGCTGAGCGGACGCATCGCGGCGCTGTCGATCCTGATGCAGCGCAATGTGCTGGACCCGTCCACGGCCCTGGCACAGCGCGAACGCTACCAGGGGCAACTGGAGCGGATCATCCGCTTTCGCGCCGCCGTGGATCGCTATACCCAGCGTGGCGCCGGGCAAACCACATTGCCGGCGGCCGATACGGTGATCTGCCGCTGCGAGCACGCCACCCGCGCCGACATCGACCGGGCGCTGGAACAAGGCGTCCAAGACATGGCCAGCCTGAAGATGCGCACCCGCGTGAGCATGGGCGATTGCCAGGGGCGGATGTGCGTCGGCTATTGCAGCGATCGCCTGCGCGAAGCCACCGGGCGGGCCGATGTGGGCTGGCTGCGGCCGCGTTTCCCCATCGATCCGATTCCCTTTTCAGCGTTCCAGAACGTCGGCACGGAGGCCGTTTCCCATGATTAAGGACTATGACGTGGTCATCGCCGGTGGCGGTGTGATCGGCGCCTCTTGTGCCTATCAATTGTCCAAGCGCAAACACTTGAAGATCGCCCTGATCGACAGCAAGCGCCCCGGCAATGCGACCCGCGCGTCGGCGGGTGGGCTGTGGGCCATCGGTGAGTCGGTGGGCCTGGGGTGCGGAGTGATCTTCTTTCGCATGATGTCGGCCAACCGCAAGCGCCAGACCCAGGGCGCCGCTGTGGCGGTGGATGCCAGCACGCCGCATATCCTGCCCCAGTCGTTCTTCGATTTCGCCTTGCAGTCCAATGCGATGTATCCGCAGTTGCACCGCGAGTTGATCGACAACCACGGCATGGATTTCAAGTTCGAGGAGACCGGGCTCAAGTTCGTGATCTACGACGACGAAGACCGTTTGTACGCCGAGCACATCGTCGCCTGCATTCCGCACCTGGCCGACCAGGTGCGCTGGCTTGACCAGGCGGCCTTGCGAGAGGCGGAGCCGAATGTCAGCCATGAAGCCCTGGGGGCGCTGGAGTTTCTCTGCGATCACCAGGTCAGCCCTTTCCGTCTGGCCGACGCCTACACCGAAGGCGCCCGGCAGAATGGCGTCGATATGTTCTTCAACACCAGCGTGACTGAAGTCCTGCGCAGTGGTTCGCGGGTCACCGGGGTGAAAACCGCCGAGGCCGGGACCTTCATCTGCCGGACCCTGATCAACGCGGCCGGTGCCTGGGCGGCGGACCTGAGCGAACAGGCCACTGGCGTACGGATTCCGGTCAAGCCGGTCAAGGGGCAGATCCTGCTGACCGAGCGCATGCCGAAAATCCTCAACGGCTGCCTGACCACCAGCGACTGCTATGTGGCGCAGAAAGACAACGGTGAAATCCTCATTGGCAGCACCACCGAAGACAAAGGCTTCGATGTGACCACGACCTATCCGGAGATCGAAGGGCTGGTGCAAGGCGCGGTACGGTGCATCCCGCAGTTGGCCGACATCAACCTGAAACGAACCTGGGCCGGCCTGCGCCCGGGTTCGCCTGATGAATTGCCGATCCTGGGGCCGATGCGCGGCGTGGAAGGCTATCTCAACGCCTGCGGGCATTTCCGCACCGGCATCCTCACCTCGGCCATCACCGGGGTACTGCTGGACAAGCTGGTGAACAACGAGCCGTTGCCGCTGGACATCACGCCATTTCTGGAAGAACGCTTCGAGGTGGCGCCGAAGGCCGTTGAAACAAAAGAAGTGGAACTGGCCTGAGAATAAGCCTTCTCTACCTACAGAGATTTGTAATGAACCCTGTGGGAGCCGAGCTTGCTCGCGATGACGGCGGCACATTCAGCATCCATGCAAGCTGACCCACCGCTATCGCGAGCAAGCTCAGCTCCCACACAAGTCGCGCTCGTCCGCTATTCCATCGGCGTGCTGACAAACGCCTCCAGCCCTTCGGCATAAGCCGTGAAGGCACTGATCAACGGGAAAGCCTTGCCCTGCACCTGGTCCGGCACCACGAGGTTGGTGAAACTCCACGCCACTGCCACCGTGATGCCAGCCTGATCAATCGAGCCATCGGTGCTCAACGGCTGTTTCTCCAGTTCCTGCTCCAGCATTCCATAGGCCGCCGCCAGTTGGCCTTCCACGCGTTCAACCCAAGGTGCGTGCTGAATTTCCGTCGGCCGCAGGTTGCGCTCATAGTAAATCTGCACCGATTTCTCGCACGCCGCCAAGGCCAGGCCGAGCAGGCGCAGTGAGTGCACTCGTTGCCCAATGTCGGCCGGCATCAAGCTTTTCCCAGGCGCGGCCAAGGCCTCCAGGTAGTCAATGATCAACGTGGAGTCCATCAGCACGGTGCCGTCGTCCAGCACCAGGGAAGGGGCTTTGACCGTCGGGTTGATGCGTTGGAATTGTTCGAAATGCCTGAACACCGAAACCGACTCGTGCTCCAGGGCAATGCCCAGGCATTTGGCGGTAATGGCGACGCGGCGTACGTAGGGTGAGTCCAGCATACCGATCAGTTTCATGGCTTCTCCTTCAGCGATTCATGGGCCGGGGCGTTAATCCTCGAACCCGACCTGTTCATGGATTTCATCGACCTTGAGTTCCAGTCGGTAAGCCACGGCGATGAACAACGCCTGGCACAGGCACAATGTGGCACTCAACGAGCGGAAGGCGAACGAACTGCCTTCGTTGACCAGCAACACCGTGTTGGCTCGTTTAGCCAGGGGCGAGAGGTTGCTGTCGGTGATGATCAGGGTCTTGGCCTGGTGGTGCTGGGCGATGCGCAGGCAGTGCTGGGTTTCCTTGCCGTACGGCGTGAAGCTGATGGCGATCACCAGGTCGTTGGCCCGCACGCTACGCATCTGCTCGCGGTAGCTGCCACCCAGGCCGGATACCAGGTGAATGCGTTTATTGGTGTGTTGCAGGTTGTAGACCAGGTAATCGGCCACCGCGAACGAACGGCGCACGCCCACCACATAAATATTGTCGGCATTGACTACCAGGTCCACGGCTTTTTCGAACGCCTGGTCGTCCAGCTCCAACCCCAGGCGCTCGATGCCTGACAGGGTGGCATTGATGCACTCGCGAGCCAGGTCGCCGCCGCTGGCTTTCTGCGACTTGTTGGCGATCATGCTGCGGATGCGCTGCTGGTAGTTCTGCACCGGCGTGGTCTTGTGGGTGTAGGCCTCGCGGAACAACGCCTGCATTTCGCTGAACCCGCTGAAGCCGAAGCGCTGGGAAAACCTGACGATGGCCGAGGGGTGCACTTCGCATTCGCGGGCGATGTCGCTGATGCGGTCGACCATGATCCGGTCGCTCTGCTGGCTCATGTAGCTGGCGATGCGTTTGAGTTGGCGCGGCAGGCTTTCGTATTCATCGGTGATCAGTTGCAGCAGGCGCTCGGCATTGATCGGTGGGCTGGAGAGGGCGGGTTCGGACGCGCTCTCGGACGGCGCCGGCAGATCATCGGGGCGGGTCATAGAAAATCCTTCTGGCTTGTTCTTATAGGGCGGCCCGAAAACAGGCCGGCCCTCGACAATAGGTTGGCTGGTCGCAGTCTACAGCGTAGGCGCAGGGAAAATCATGGGCGGACAAATGTTGCAGCAGGTGCTGAAACGATGCACTGCGCCTGGGTGGCTTCGCTCATAGCGTATTGGAAAAAATATTCCACGTAAAAAATTTATAGAATAATTATTGATTATTGCCTGCTGCTCGTTTTAGTCTGCATTCACCAACAGCGTTGTCGCCGGTTCGGGCGACAAGCGCAGGCTGATAAAAATAACAGGAGCCAGCATGGGCCAGACTCGTTTTGCCAGTGGGCGTCAATTGGATGTGATCTGCCTGGGACGCCTGGGTGTCGACCTTTACGCGCAGCAAGTCGGCGCGCGTCTGGAAGATGTTTCGAGCTTCGCCAAGTATCTGGGTGGTTCGTCGGCCAACATCGCCTTCGGCACGGCGCGATTGGGGCTCAAGTCAGCGATGCTGAGCCGGGTAGGCGACGACCACATGGGTCGCTTCCTGGTGGAGTCCCTGGCGCGCGAAGGCTGCGATGTCAGTGGCATCAAGGTCGACCCCGAACGCCTGACGGCCTTGGTCCTGCTGGGTATCAAGGACCGGGAAACCTTTCCCCTGGTGTTCTACCGGGAAAATTGCGCCGACATGGCGCTGCGCGCCGAAGACATCGACGAAACCTTCATTGCCTCCAGCAAGGCGCTGCTGATCACCGGTACTCACTTCTCTACCGAAAGCGTCTACAAGGCCAGCACCCAGGCGCTGGATTACGCCCAGAGACACAACGTCAAGCGCGTCTTGGACATCGACTATCGTCCTGTGCTCTGGGGCCTGGCGGGCAAGGCTGACGGGGAAACCCGCTTTGTCGCCGACCAGAAGGTCAGCCAGCACGTGCAAAGCATCCTGCCGCGTTTCGACCTGATCGTTGGCACCGAAGAAGAATTCCTGATCGCCGGCGGCAGCGAAGACCTGCTGAGTGCATTGCGTACTGTGCGCTCGCTGACGGCGGCGACCCTGGTGGTCAAGCTAGGCCCGCAGGGTTGCACGGTGATCCACGGCGCTATCCCGACTCGACTTGAAGACGGCGCGATTTACCCGGGTGTACGGGTCGAGGTGCTGAATGTATTGGGCGCCGGTGATGCGTTCATGTCGGGCTTTCTCGCGGGTTGGCTGGAGGACGCCAGCGATGAACGCTGCTGCCAATTGGCCAATGCCTGCGGTGGCCTGGTGGTGTCGCGCCATGCCTGTGCTCCAGCGATGCCGACCCGGGCCGAACTCGACTATCTATTCAAGAGCCCGGTGCCGATTACCCGGCCGGACCAGGACGCCGTGCTGCAACGACTGCATCAGGTCAGCGTCCCCCGCAAGGCCTGGAAACAGCTGTTCATCTTTGCTTTCGACCATCGCTGGCAACTGGTGGAACTGGCCCAGAAGGGCGGTCGTGACCTCAGTTGCATTGGTCAACTCAAGCAACTGTTCATCCAGGCGGTGGAGCGGGTCGAAGCCGACTTGCGGCGTCAGGGCGTCGAGGCTGACGTCGGCCTGCTCGCCGATCAACGTTTCGGCCAGGATTCGCTGAACGCCGCGACCGGACGTGGCTGGTGGGTGGCGCGGCCAGTGGAAGTACAGAATTCGCGGCCACTGGCGTTCGAACACGGGCGCTCCATTGGCAGCAACCTGATCGCCTGGCCCCGGGAACAGATCATCAAGTGCCTGGTGCAATTTCACCCCGATGACGAACCGCTGCTGCGGCTGGAGCAGGAAGCGCAATTGATGGGGCTGTACAAGGCCTCCCAGGTCAGCGGTCATGAATTGCTGCTGGAAGTCATTCCGCCCAAGGATCATCCATCGCCGCACCCGGACGTGCTCTATCGTGCCCTCAAGCGCCTCTACAACCTGGGTATTTTCCCGGCATGGTGGAAGATCGAAGCCCAGAGCGCGGATGAGTGGAAACAACTCGATGAGCTGATCCACCAGCGCGATCCGTATTGCCGGGGCGTGGTGCTGCTGGGTCTCAACGCCCCGGCCGCCGCACTGGCCGAAGGTTTCCGCCAGGCCAGCCAGAGCAGCACCTGCCGCGGATTTGCCGTGGGTCGCACGATCTTCCAGGAACCGAGCCGGGCCTGGCTGGCCGGGGAAATCGATGATGAAACACTGATCCGCCAGGTGCAGGGCAGGTTTGTGGAGTTGATCGAGGCGTGGCGCAGTGCCCGTGCCTGATGACTGTGCAGGCTTCTGTGGTGCTCTTGTGGCGAGGGGATTTATCCCCGCTGGGCTGCGAAGCAGCCCCAAACCCGGCAACTCGGTGAGTCAGGCAAATTACATTCAACCCTAAGGGGGCCGCTTCGCGACCCAGCGGGGATAAATCCCCTCGCCACAATAAGTATTCCAAAATGGTTTTCGATATTCAGTTTGAAAAACAATAAAAGGTGCAGCCATGCCCGCTATTCGAATTGGCATCAACCCGATTTCCTGGAGCAACGATGACTTGCCGTCCCTGGGCGGCGAGACGCCGCTGAGCACTGCGCTGAGCGAAGGCAAGGCCATCGGCTACGAAGGCTTCGAACTCAACGGCAAGTTCCCCAAGGACGCCAAGGGCGTTGGCGATGTGCTGCGGCCTTATGACCTGGCGCTGGTCTCCGGCTGGTATTCCAGTCGTCTGGCCCGGCGCTCGGCGGCCGAGGAAATCGACGCCATCGCCAGCCACGTGGAACTGTTAGCGCAGAACGGCGCGACGGTGCTGGTGTATGGCGAAGTTGCCGATTCGATCCAGGGCCAGCGGATCTCGCTGGTCGAACGGCCGCGCTTTCACACCGATGAAGCCTGGCAGGCCTACGCCGACAAACTCACCGAACTGGCGCGCTTCACCTTGTCCCAAGGTGTGCGCCTGGCCTATCACCACCACATGGGCGCTTACGTCGAATCGCCCGCGGACATCGACAAGCTGATGGCCCTGACCGGCAGTGAAGTGGGTCTGCTGTTCGACTCGGGTCACTGCTACATGGGCGGTGGCGAACCGTTGCAGGTGCTGCGCAAACACATCGAGCGCGTTTGCCACGTGCACTTCAAGGACGTGCGCAAACCGGTGGTGCAACTGGCGCGCAACAACCTCTGGAGTTTCCCCGACTGCATCATCAACGGCACCTTCACCGTGCCGGGGGACGGTGACATCGACTTCGCCGCGTTGCTCGATGTGTTGCTGGCCGCTGATTACCAAGGCTGGCTGGTGGTGGAAGCCGAGCAGGACCCCGCCGTAGCGCCGAGTTATGTCTACGCCAAGAAGGGCTACGACACCCTGCGCGCCTTGCTGCAAGAAAGGAGTCCGTCATGAGCCTGTTGATCAAAAGTCAGTCCAGCGGCCGGACCATGGTCCAATTGCCAGCGGGTGAGTTGGAATACGTCGGGTTCGCCGCCTATCGCCTGAGCCTCGGCGAAACCCTGCCGGTCGCTGCCGGCGACAAGGAATTGTGCCTGGTGCTGCTCAGTGGTCGCATTGGCCTCAAGGGCGAAGCGCCGGGGCAGGGCGCCTTCGATTGGGACAACCTCGGTGATCGCCAGTCGGTGTTCGAGGACAAGTCGCCTTACGCAGCTTACTTGCCGCCCGGCAGCCAGGCCCAGGTCACCGCCCTGAGCGATGTACAGATAGCTGTGTGTGCCGCGCCGGGTTCTGCGCAAAACGGTTACGGCCCACGGCTGATCCGCCCGGACAGCATGAAGCGCAGTGTGCGCGGCAAGGGCGCCAACACCCGCTATGTCTGCGACATCCTGCCGGACAGCGAACCGGCCCATTCGCTGCTGGTGGTGGAGGTGCGCACGCCGTCGGGGCATTCGTCGAGCTATCCGCCGCACAAGCACGACACCGACGACCTGCCACACCAGAGCTTTCTCGAAGAAACCTATTACCACCAGGTCAATCCGTCCCAGGGCTTCGTGTTCCAGCGCGTCTACACCGACGATCGCAGCATCGACCAGGCCATGGCCGTGGAGAACAGCGACCTGGTGGTGGTTCCCAAAGGCTACCACCCGGTCAGCGTGCCCTATGGGTACGAGTCGTATTACCTGAACGTCATGGCCGGCCCGAAGCGGGTCTGGCAGTTCCATAACGACCCGCAGCACAGTTGGCTGCTCGACCTCTGAATTCCACCCTTTGCACGGAGAACAAGAACAATGAGTGACGCCCCGGTAGTAGGCCATTACATCAACGGCCACGTGCAACACAGCGACGGCGCGCGGTTCAGCCAGGTCTTCAACCCGGCCACCGGCGCGGTGCAGGCCCGGGTGGACCTGGCCGAGCCGGGCACCGTCGATGCGGCAGTGGCCTCGGCGCTGGCGGCATTTCCAGCCTGGTCCGAGCAATCGTCCCTGCGCCGTTCGCGGGTGATGTTCAAGTTCAAGGAACTGCTCGATCGGCATCACGACGAACTGGCGCAGATCATCAGTCGCGAGCACGGCAAGGTGCTGTCCGATGCCCACGGCGAAGTCACCCGGGGCATCGAGATCGTCGAGTACGCCTGTGGTGCGCCGAACCTGCTCAAGACCGATTTCAGCGACAACATCGGTGGCGGCATCGACAACTGGAACCTGCGCCAGCCCCTGGGCGTGTGCGCGGGTATCACGCCGTTCAATTTCCCGGTGATGGTGCCGCTGTGGATGATTCCCCTGGCGCTGGTCACTGGCAACTGCTTCATCCTCAAGCCTTCGGAGCGCGATCCGTCCGCCAGTTTGCTGATGGCCCGCCTTCTGACGGAAGCCGGCTTGCCTGACGGGGTGTTCAATGTGGTCCAGGGCGACAAAGTGGCAGTGGATGCGCTGTTGCAGCACCCGGACATCGAAGCGATTTCCTTTGTCGGCTCCACACCGATTGCCGAATACATCCACCAGCAGGGCACGGCGAACGGCAAGCGCGTGCAGGCCCTGGGTGGCGCCAAGAATCACATGATCGTCATGCCCGACGCCGACCTCGACCAGGCGGCGGATGCATTGATCGGTGCGGCCTACGGCTCGGCCGGCGAACGCTGCATGGCGATTTCCATTGCCGTGGCGGTGGGGGATGTGGGCGATGAACTGATCGCCAGACTGCTGCCACGCATCGATCAGTTGAAGATCGGCAACGGCCAGCAGCCCGGCACCGACATGGGGCCGCTGGTCACTGCCGAGCACAAGGCCAAGGTGGAAGGTTTCATCGACGCCGGCGTGGCCGAGGGCGCTCGCCTGATCGTCGATGGCCGTGGTTTCAAGGTGCCCGGGGCCGAGCAGGGGTTCTTTGTCGGGGCGACGCTGTTCGACCAGGTCACCACCGAAATGAGCATCTACCAGCAAGAGATTTTCGGCCCGGTGCTGGGGATCGTTCGCGTGCCGGATTTCGCCACGGCGGTGGCGCTGATCAACGCCCATGAATTCGGCAACGGCGTGTCCTGCTTCACCCGTGACGGCGGCATCGCCCGGGCGTTCGCCCGCAGCATCAAGGTCGGCATGGTTGGCATTAACGTACCGATTCCGGTGCCCATGGCCTGGCATTCCTTTGGCGGCTGGAAGCGTTCGCTGTTCGGCGACCACCATGCCTATGGCGAGGAAGGCCTGCGCTTCTACAGCCGCTACAAAAGCGTGATGCAACGCTGGCCCGACAGCATCGCCAAGGGTCCTGAATTCAGCATGCCAACTGCCCAATAACTCATTTTTGAATGACTGCCGGAGGGAGAACAACAATGAACAAGCCCCTGCGTTTTGCCCTGAATCGAATGGTTGCCCCACGCCTGTCACTGCCCGCTTTCATCGACTTGGCCCTGGCGTTGAAAACCGACGCCATCGAGATCCGCAACGACCTCAAGGGGGTCGAGATCGAAGATGGCATGCCGCCGGCTCGCGTACGTGAGTTGTGCGAGGAGCGCGGCATCAAGGTGCTGTCGATCAACGCTCTGTACCCCTTCGATGTGTGGAGCGAAGAACGTCGCGCCCAGGCCGTACGGTTGGCCGATTACGCCCGTGAATGCGGCGCCGAGGGGCTGGTGATGTGCCCACTCAACGACCGCGCCGACCCACGCAGCGAAGCTGAACGCGCGGCGGGGCTGCGCACGGCTCTTAGTGAACTGGCGCCGATCCTGCGCGCCTTCGGTATCTACGGCTTCATCGAACCCCTGGGTTTCGAGGAGTGCTCGCTGCGGCGCAAGCGCACGGCGGTGGAAGCGATCAAGAGCATCGGTGGGCTCGATGTGTTTCGCCTGGTGCATGACACCTTCCACCATCATCTGGCGGGCGAGCAGGAATTCTTCCCCGAACTGACCGGGCTGGTGCACATCTCCGGGGTCGAGGATGCCCAGGCGCCGTTGGCGACGATCCGTGATGGTCATCGGGTGCTGGTGGGCGAGGCCGACATCCTCGGCAATGCCGCGCAGATCGAGGCGTTGCGGGCCGGTGGTTACGAGGGCTACCTGTCCTTTGAGCCGTTTGCCGAGAGCGTCCATGAACTGGCCGACATCCGCCAGGCGTTGGGGGCGAGCATGAATCACCTGCAGAACCAACAGGCCTGACACAGTCATCAGAATGATGAAGTCCCCCTGTGGGAGCGAGCCTGCT
The DNA here is from genome assembly GCF_018325805.1 of Pseudomonas sp. St290. Lineage (NCBI taxonomy): Bacteria > Pseudomonadati > Pseudomonadota > Gammaproteobacteria > Pseudomonadales > Pseudomonadaceae > Pseudomonas > Pseudomonas sp. St290. The sequence continues at coordinate 2,804,239 of NZ_AP014703.1, forward strand.
CGCGATAGCGGTAGCACATTCAACACATAGGCGCCTGACACACCGCTATCGCGAGCAGGCTCGCTCCCACAAGGGCTAAGTCAGCTGCAAATTTTGCATTCCAGACAAGGTGCAAGCATGACCACAACACGACTGACCATGGCCCAGGCCCTGGTGAAATTCCTCGATAACCAGTACATCGAGGTCGATGGCGTCCAGAGCAAGTTCGTCGCCGGGGTCTTTACCATTTTCGGCCACGGCAACGTGCTGGGCCTGGGCCAGGCGCTGGAGCAGGACAGCGGCGACCTGGTGGTCCATCAGGGCCGCAACGAACAGGGCATGGCCCATGCCGCCATCGGCTTTGCCAAGCAACATCTGCGGCGCAAGATCTACGCCTGCAGCTCGTCGGTCGGCCCGGGGGCGGCGAACATGCTGACCGCCGCCGCCACGGCGACGGCCAATCGCATTCCGTTGCTGCTGTTGCCCGGTGATGTCTACGCCAGCCGTCAACCGGACCCGGTGCTGCAACAGATCGAGCAGTTCCACGACCTGAGCATCAGCACCAACGATGCCTTCAAGGCCGTGAGCAAATACTGGGACCGCATCAACCGCCCCGAGCAATTGATGACCGCCGCGATCCATGCGATGCGCGTGTTGACCGACCCGGCCGAAACCGGCGCGGTGACCCTGGCGCTGCCCCAGGACGTACAGGCCGAAGCCTACGATTACCCGGACTATTTCCTGCAAAAGCGTGTCCATCGCATCGACCGTCGCCCGGCCACCGAGGCGATGCTCGGCGATGCCCTGGCGCTGCTCAAGGGCAAGCGCCAGCCGTTGATTATCTGCGGAGGCGGCGTGCGGTATTCCGGAGCGAATGCCGCGTTGCAGGCCTTCGCCGAACGCTTCGATATTCCTTTCGCCGAGACCCAGGCCGGCAAGAGCGCGGTGGTGTCCAGCCATCCGCTGAACGTCGGTGGCGTCGGTGAAACCGGTTGTCTGGCGGCGAATCTGTTGGCCAAGAAGGCCGACCTGATCATCGGTATCGGCACTCGCTACAGCGATTTCACCACGGCGTCGAAATGGCTGTTCCAGCATCCGGACGTGCAATTTCTCAATCTCAACATCAGTCCGTGCGATGCCCTGAAACTCGACGGCGTGCAACTGCTGGCCGACGCGCGTTCGGGCCTGGAGGCACTCTCGGCGGCGATGGGCGACTATCGCGCCGAATGGGGCGGGCAGGTCGCCGATGCCAAGGCCCAGCTGGACGCCGAAGTGGATCGGATCTATCAGGCCGACTTCCAGGCCGAGGATTTCGTCCCGGAAATCAACGACCACATGGACCCGGCGGTGTTTCGGGAATTCATCGAACTCACCGGCTCCTGCCTGACCCAGAGCCGCGTGTTGGGTACGCTCAATGAAACCCTGGCGGATGACGCCATCATCGTCGCCGCCGCTGGCAGCTTGCCCGGCGACTTGCAGCGCAGTTGGCGCAGCAAGGGCGTGAACACCTATCACCTCGAGTACGGTTATTCGTGCATGGGTTACGAGGTGAATGCGGCGCTCGGGGTGAAACTCGCCGAGCCCGACAAGGAGGTCTACGCGTTGGTGGGCGATGGCTCCTACATGATGCTGCACTCGGAGTTGGCGACCTCGATCCAGGAGCGCCGCAAGATCAATGTGGTGCTGCTGGACAACATGACCTTCGGTTGCATCAACAACCTGCAAATGGAACACGGCATGGACAGCTTCGGTACCGAGTTCCGCTTCCGTAACCCGGACACTGGCAAGCTCGACGGTGGGTTTGTGCCCGTGGACTTCGCCATGAGTGCCGCGGCCTATGGCTGCAAGACCTACAAGGTCAAGACCCTCGACGAGTTGCGCGCGGCCCTGGCCGATGCGCGGTTGCAGACCGTCTCGACGCTGATCGACATCAAGGTGCTGCCCAAGACCATGATCCACAAATACCTGTCGTGGTGGCGGGTCGGCGTGGCGCAAGTCTCTACCAGTGCCCGCACCGATGCGGTGGCCAAAACCCTCAATGAACGACTGGCCCAGGCCCGTCAGTACTAATTGCCCCAACCCTACGAAAGGAGTTTTTCCATGTCTTTGAAGCTGGGCGTCATCGGCACCGGGGCCATCGGCCAGGACCATATCCGTCGTTGCAGCCAGACCTTGCTCAACAGCCAGGTGGTGGCGGTCACCGACATCAACCTGCAACAAGCGGCCAAGGTCGTTGCCGATCTCAAGTTGACCGCCGAGGTCTACCCCGACGGTCATGCGTTGATCAAGGCGCCGGATGTGGAGGCGATCCTCGTCACCTCCTGGGGCCCGAGCCACGAAGAATTCGTGCTGGCGGCGATTGCGGCGGGCAAACCGGTGTTCTGTGAAAAGCCCCTGGCCGTCACGGCCGAAGGCTGCCGCAAGATCGTCGAGGCCGAAGTTGCCCACGGCAAGCGCCTGGTGCAGGTCGGTTTCATGCGCCCGTACGATGAAGGTTATCGGGCGCTCAAGGCGGTGATCGACAGCGGCCAGATCGGTGAACCGCTGATGCTGCACTGCGCCCACCGCAACCCGAGCGTCGGCGAAAACTACAAGACCGACATGGCCATCACCGACACCTTGATCCATGAACTGGATGTGCTGCGTTGGTTGCTGGCCGATGACTATGTATCGGTGCAGGTGGTGTTTCCGCGCAAGACCAGCAAGGCCCACGCCCATTTGAAAGACCCGCAGATCGTCCTGCTGGAAACCGCCCGAGGCACGCGCATCGACGTGGAAGTGTTCGTCAACTGCCAGTATGGCTACGACATCCAGTGCGAAGTGGTGGGGGAGACCGGCATCGCCAAACTCCCGGAACCGTCCCAGGTGCAACTGCGCAGTGGCGCCAAGCTGTCCAACGCGATTCTGATGGACTGGAAGGACCGCTTCATCGCGGCCTACGACGTCGAATTGCAGGCCTTCATCGATGGCGTGCGCGCCGGGCAGGTGGGCGGGCCGTCGGCCTGGGATGGCTTCGCTGCGGCGGTGGCGGCGGATGCCTGTGTCCAAGCGCAGCAGAGTGGGCAGATCGTCAGGGTCGAACTGCCTGAGCGGCCGCGTTTCTACGGCTAAATACATCCCAGAGTCGACCGCGTACTCTCGCAGGTATGCGATCCAACTGTGGGAGCGAGCCTGCTCGCGATAGCGTTGGGTCAGTCGACATTAATGCTGGAGGACCCACCGCCATCGCGAGCAGGCTCGCTCCCACAGGGGTTGCATTCATTCAGTGATCAATAAGGAGCTTTCATGCGAATCGGACTAGTCGGCTACGGCAAGGGTGGGCGCTTTTTTCATGCGCCGCTGATCAGCAGTCTGCCCGGGGCTACGTTCGTCGGTGTAGTGACCCGGTCCGCCGAGCGCCGCCAGCAACTGGCCAGCGATCACCCGGATGCCCAGGCCTTCGACACCCTTGAACAACTGGTGGCGGCCGGCGTCGATGCGGTGGTGGTGTCCACGCCTTTGGACGGTCGTCCGGCCATTGTGATGCAAGCCATCGAACTCGGTGTGGCGGTGGTCAGCGACAAGCCATTTGCCCCTGACGCCGCCCAGGCCGAGGCGATGGTGCTGGCCGCCGAACGACGCAACGTGCCCTTGAGCGTGTACCAGAACCGTCGCTGGGATTCGGATTTCCTCACCCTGCGCAAGCTGCTGGCCTCCGGTGCCCTGGGGCAGGTCATTCGTTTTGAATCCAGCGTCGAACGCTATTCGCCGACCTCGGTGGGCAAGGGCAGTGGCGGCGGATTCCTGCGCGACCTGGGCAGCCATCTGGTAGACCAGGCGTTGCAACTGTTCGGGCCGGTGACGCGGGTTTACGCCGAGTTGGACTACCGACAACCAGGCCAGGTGTTCGACAACGGCTTCTTTATCTCCTTGACCCATGCCAGCGGTGTGATTTCCCACTTGAGTGGCAATTGCGTGCAAAACGCCCCGCGTCCGCGCTTTCGGGTCAATGGCACCCAGGGCTGCTATACCGTCGAAGGCCTGGATGGCCAAGAAGCCCAGGCGCTGGCGGGATTGAGCCCGGCGACCGAGGGCGAACGCTGGGGTGCTGAAGAGCATCGGCGTTGGGGCTGGTTCGAACACGGCACCGAGCGCGAGAGGGTGACCTCGGAGCGCGGCTGTTGGCTGGCGTTCTATCAACGCCTGCAAACCGCGTTGCAGGGCGCTGGCCCGCTGCCGGTGGAGGCCCGTGATGCACTGGCGACCACGCGCGTGCTGGACGCGGCCAGGCAGAGTGCCGAGCAGGGCGAAGTGGTGTGTTTGTCCACGCCTATCGGTCATGGAACAAAAAACGAATAAAATTCTAAAATGAGTTGATATGGAAAATATTTTCCAATAAAGTCGATTCCAGGTTACCGACAATCCTGTCCACCTCCTGCCAGGCCCAGCCTTGAATGGATGAAGGACGAAACAAAAACAAGAAACACAGCTAGGTACCGTCGATGAAAACCTTCAGCCGCTCTGCGTTTCACCTGCCACATCTGCTGCGCCTGTCCGCAGTCCTTCCCCTGTTCGAATCCCTGTGTATCCAGCGCAAGGGCGCCGTGGTGTGTTGCATGCCCGGCGCACCCATCGTGCCCTTGCCCCGTTCCTGATCCGCTACGCCTTATCCATAAGACCAACAAAAAAGTGGAGAAAGACCGTTCATGAAGACCAAGACCCGTATCGCCTCGCTGGCCCTGTCGTTGATGCTCACCAGCGGCGCAGCCCTGGCGGACCTGAAGATCGGCGTCAGCATGTCCCAGTTCGATGACACCTGGCTGACCTACCTGCGCGAATCCATGGACAAGAAAGCCAAGTCATTCCCGGACGGCGTCACCTTGCAGTTCGAAGACGCGCGCAGTGATGTGGTCAAGCAACTGAGCCAGGTGGAAAGCTTCATCAGCCAGAAGGTCGATGCGCTCATCGTCAACCCGGTGGACACCGCCGCGACCCAGCGCATCACCAAGGCCGCCGTGGCTGCCGGCATCCCCCTGGTCTACGTCAACCGCCGCCCGGACGATCCGAAGTTGCCGGAAGGGGTGGTCACCGTGGCCTCCGATGACCTCGAAGCCGGGCGCATGCAGATGCAATACCTGGCCGACAAGATGGGCGGCAAGGGCGACATCGTGATTTTGCTGGGCGACCTGGCCAACAACTCCACCACCAACCGCACCAAGGGGGTCAAGGAAGTACTGGCCAAGTACCCGAACATCAAGATCGAACAGGAGCAGACCGGCACCTGGTCTCGCGACAAGGGCATGACTCTGGTCAACGACTGGCTGACCCAGGGCCGCGACTTCCAGGCCGTGGTGTCCAACAACGACGAGATGGCCATCGGTGCCGCCATGGCCCTCAAGCAAGCGGGCACCAAGAAGGGCAGCGTATTGATTGCCGGGGTCGACGGCACGCCGGACGGCTTGAATGCCATCAAGAAAGGCGAAATGGCGGTCTCGGTGTTCCAGGACGCCAAGGGCCAGGCCGATGGTTCGATCGACACGGCGGTGAAAATGGTCAAGAAGCAGCCGGTCGAGCAGGCCGTCTGGGTGCCGTACCGCCTGATCACGCCGGAAAACGTCGATCAGTTCAAGTGACGTTCAACCCGGTCCCATCACAACAATAAGCAGGCAAGGTTGCCACGCCGACCTTGCCGAGGGAGTACCTGATCATGTTCGCTTCAGCGACTGCTTCGAGCGCCCCGGCGATGACTTTCCAGCCGGACGTATTACTTGATGAGCCGTACCTGCTGGAAGTCGTCAATGTCAGCAAGGGCTTTCCCGGCGTGGTGGCCCTGTCCGATGTTCAATTGCGGGTACGCCCCGGTTCCGTGCTGGCCCTGATGGGCGAAAACGGTGCGGGCAAATCCACCTTGATGAAGATCGTCGCCGGCATCTACCAGCCGGACGCCGGCGAACTGCGCCTGCGCGGCAAGCCGGTGAAATTCGACACACCCCTGGCAGCCTTGCAGGCCGGGATCGCGATGATCCATCAGGAACTGAACCTGATGCCCCACATGAGCATCGCCGAAAACATCTGGATCGGTCGCGAGCAGCTCAACGGCCTGCACATGGTCGATCACGGTGAAATGCATCGCTGCACCGCCCGGCTGCTGGAGCGCCTGCGCATCAACCTCGACCCCGAGGAGCAGGTGGGCAACCTGAGCATTGCCGAGCGGCAGATGGTGGAGATTGCCAAGGCCGTGTCCTACGACTCCGACATCCTGATCATGGACGAACCAACCTCGGCCATCACCGAGACGGAAGTCGCCCACCTGTTCTCGATCATCGGTGACCTCAAGGCCCAGGGTAAGGGCATCATTTACATCACCCACAAAATGAACGAAGTGTTCGCCATCGCCGATGAAGTGGCGGTGTTTCGCGATGGTGCCTACATCGGCCTGCAACGGGCCGACAGCATGGACGGCGACAGCCTGATTTCGATGATGGTCGGGCGCGAATTGAGCCAGTTGTTCCCGGTTCGGGAAAAACCCATCGGCGAGCTGGTGCTGTCGGTGCGCGACCTGAGCCTGGACGGCATCTTCAAAGGCGTGTCCTTCGACCTGCATGCCGGGGAGATCCTCGGTATCGCCGGGTTGATGGGCTCGGGCCGGACCAACGTGGCCGAGGCGATTTTCGGCGTAACCCCGAGCACCGGCGGCGAAATCCTGCTGGACGGCCAACCGGTGCGCATCAGCGACCCGCACATGGCCATCGAGAAGGGCTTCGCGCTGTTGACCGAGGACCGCAAGCTCAGCGGCCTGTTCCCGTGCCTGTCGGTACTGGAAAACATGGAGATGGCCGTGCTGCCCCATTACGTCGGCAACGGCTTCATCCAGCAGAAAGCCTTGCGCGCCTTGTGTGAGGACATGTGCAAGAAGCTGCGGGTCAAGACCCCGTCGCTGGAACAGTGCATCGACACCTTGTCCGGCGGTAACCAGCAGAAGGCGCTGCTAGCCCGCTGGCTAATGACCAATCCGCGCATCCTGATCCTCGACGAACCGACCCGCGGCATCGATGTTGGCGCCAAGGCCGAGATCTACCGGCTGATTGCCTACCTCGCCAGCGAGGGCATGGCGGTGATCATGATTTCCTCGGAACTGCCGGAAGTATTGGGCATGAGCGACCGGGTCATGGTGATGCACGAAGGCGACCTGATGGGCACCCTCGACCGCAGCGAAGCGACCCAGGAACGAGTGATGCAACTGGCATCGGGCTTGTCCTGATGCCCGTCAGTCCAGATAAAAAAGGTGAATGGTTATGAACGCGATACTGGAAAACAAACCCGCTGCGGCACCGGCCAGGACGCGCCGGCGGCTGCCGACGGAACTGAGTATCTTCCTGGTGCTGATCGGCATCGGCCTGGTCTTCGAGATGTTCGGCTGGATCATGCGCGACCAGAGTTTCCTGATGAACTCCCAGCGCCTGGTGCTGATGATCCTGCAAGTGTCGATCATCGGCCTGCTGGCCATCGGTGTGACCCAGGTGATCATCACCACCGGTATCGACCTGTCGTCCGGCTCGGTGCTGGCGCTGTCGGCCATGATTGCCGCCAGCCTGGCCCAGACCTCGGACTTCTCCCGGGCGGTGTTTCCCTCGTTGACGGACTTGCCGGTGTGGATACCGGTGGTGGCGGGGCTCGGCGTCGGGCTGCTGGCTGGGGCGATCAACGGCAGCATCATCGCCATTACCGGTATCCCGCCGTTCATTGCCACCCTTGGCATGATGGTCTCGGCCCGGGGCCTGGCGCGCTACTACACCGAAGGCCAGCCGGTGAGCATGTTGTCCGATTCCTATACCGCCATCGGCCATGGGGCGATGCCGGTGATCATCTTCCTGGTGGTGGCGGTGATCTTCCACATCGCCCTGCGCTACACCAAGTATGGCAAGTACACCTACGCCATCGGCGGCAACATGCAGGCGGCGCGGACCTCGGGCATCAACGTCAAGCGCCACCTGGTGATCGTCTACAGCATTGCCGGGTTGTTGGCGGGGTTGGCCGGCGTGGTGGCCTCGGCGCGGGCTGCGACCGGCCAGGCGGGCATGGGCATGTCCTATGAGCTGGACGCGATTGCCGCGGCGGTGATCGGCGGCACCAGCCTGGCGGGCGGGGTGGGGCGCATCACCGGGACCGTGATTGGGGCGCTGATCCTCGGGGTGATGGCCAGCGGCTTTACCTTTGTCGGTGTCGATGCCTACATCCAGGACATCATCAAGGGGTTGATCATCGTGGTGGCGGTGGTCATCGACCAGTACCGCAACAAGCGCAAACTCAAGCGCTGATTCCTCGAAGGTTGCGACAAAGCGCCACGCCTGACCCGCGTGGCGTTGCCATTTGTCTTCTTAATACAGCTATTGCACCGAATTTCTTGTTATAAACGCACTCCGATGACTGCCAAAAGCCTGTCAGAGAACATTTGAAGGGGTTGTCGGACATTTTCCCTATGTTTTCAGTTGCTGAGGCCTCGACTCGGCCTTAGACTGCCGCCCCTCGTAAATTGAGTGCCGGGTGGCGCTTGGAATAGACGGCGCCTTCCCGATGAGCGTGGCAGCTGCGCTGCGGGACGCTCCATAATTCGCCTTAATGCACGTTTTTTTATAGAGAAATCAATGACAAAGGAAAAGTTGCTGGCCATGCCGGCGGATGACTACATGAATGCCGAGCAGCTGGCTTTCTTCACCAAGCTGTTGCAGAACATGAAGGTCGAAACCCACGAGCGCATCGAACAGAACCGAATCGCCATTGAGAGCCTGGACACCCCGGCCGACCCGGCGGACGCTGCTTCCGTAGAAGAAGAGCGTACCTGGCTGGTCAACGCCATCGATCGCGACCAGCGCATGCTGCCTCAACTGGAGCAGGCCCTGGACCGCATCAACGACGACAGCTTCGGCTGGTGCGACGACAGCGGCGAGCCGATCGGCCTCAAGCGCCTGCTGATCAGCCCGACCACCAAGTACTGCATCGAAGCCCAGGAACGTCACGAACAGATCGACAAGCACCAGCGTCAGGCCTGATTCGCGTTTTGCGCAAAAAGATCGCGACCTTTTGACGAAGGCCGCGATCTTTTGCTTTCGCCCGTGCTCGTTCGTCTACTCCCGTTGATCTGCTGCAAGAACACGACTAATGGACCATGGATAATGGCTCTGTAGTGGCGTTTAATGCAGTCATAACAACGAGAGTGTGGGTGACGAACATGGCGACAGACGGAACGCTGGCGGGTGCGGTGCCGGCCTCGGTACCTGAGACAAAAAGCACGGCGCGCTGGCTGACGCCGACCTTGCAGAGTCTCGCCCTGGCATTGCTGCTGTGTGGCATGGCCCTGGGCGGCTGGTCGCTGTACCTGGGCTTGCCGCTGGTCATGCTCATCGTCTGGTTGCCGCGCCTGCGTTCGCGCCTGGCCACTGCGCCTGCTCCCACGACCGACAGCCTGGCCGAATTGACCCGCGACCTGTCCTACACCACCAGTCATAACGCGCTATCAGCGGCCGGTGTCGCCTATTCGGTCAAGCAACTGGCCGGCAGGGTTCAGTCCCAACTCGACGCGGCGGCGCAGATCGTCAGCAACGCCGAATCGATGATCGCCACCGAACAAGCCACCTCGCAACTCAGCCAGCAGGCCCTGGGCGCCGCCAGTGAAGCCCATCGCAGTAGCGTGGCCGGGCGCGGCGAGCTGGTGGAATCCATCAGCCGCATGCACCAGCTCAGCCAACGGGCAAACGACAGCCGTGAGTTGATCGAAGCCTTGAGCGTACGCAGCGATGAAATCCAGCGGGTCAGCCTGGTGATCCAATCGATCGCCAGCCAGACCAACCTGCTGGCGCTGAACGCGGCCATCGAGGCGGCACGGGCCGGTGAGCATGGCCGTGGTTTCGCGGTCGTGGCCGATGAGGTCCGTGGTCTGGCCGGGCGTACGGCTGCGGCGACCGGTGAAGTCGGGGTGATGGTGGCGGACATCCAGCAACGCACCGCCCAGGTGGTGGAGCAGATCCGGCAATTGGCCGCTGACCTGGACAGCGGCGTGCAGCAGGTCGAGCACACCGGCCAGCATCTGGAAAACATCGCCCGGCTTGCAGAAGGCGTCGAAACCCAGGTCAGTGCCATTGCCCAAGGCACCGACACCAATCGCGAACAGCTCGACAGCCTGTTCCACGCTATCGAGCAGATGCGCAGCGACCTGTCCGTCAGCGACCAGCAGACCCAGCGCCTGGCCGATGCAGCGGTGCAAATGGAAGGTCAGGCCGAAACCATCAGTGAACGTTTGGCCGAGGTGGGCCTCGACGATTATCACCAACGGGTCTACGACCTGGCACGGGAAGGCGCGAGTCAGATTGCCGCGCAGTTCGAGGCCGACATCGATCAGGGCCGTGTCAGCCTGGAGGATCTGTTCGACCGTAACTACCAGCCGATTCCCAATACCCAACCCGCCAAATTCCAGACCCGTTTCGACCGCTACACCGACCAGGTGCTGCCGGCGATCCAGGAGCCATTGCTTGCCCGCCACGAAGGCCTGGTGTTTGCGATTGCCTGCACCCAGCAGGGTTATGTGCCGACTCATAACAAGGTCTTCAGCCAACCGCTGACCGGCGACCCGCAGGTGGACACGCTGAACAACCGCACCAAGCGCAAATTTTCCGATCGCACCGGGATCCGCTGCGGTAGCCACCAACAGCCGGTGCTGCTCCAGACCTACACCCGCGACACGGGTGAGTTGATGCACGACCTTTCCGTACCGATCATGCTCAAGGGGCGGCATTGGGGTGGCTTGCGCTTGGGCTACAAACCCGAGAAACCGCGCTAGGCCTCAACGCCACTGATTGGCAACTGCGCTTTTGTGGCGAGGAAATATCTGTGGGAGCAAGGCTTGCCCGCGATGAAGGCGACGCGGTCTCATGAGGGATCGATGCGCCTTCATCGCGAGCAAGCTTTGCTCCCACCAATCCCCTAGCCACAGGGGACTCATGGTTCTTGGCGCTACTTACCGTCGTGCAGGCGCACATTCAGTTCGTCTACCAACAAAGCTTCTTCGCCGTCGGCGAGCAGCCATTCCTGAAGCAGGTCTTTCTGCTGGTCCGACCAGAAATCGGCTTCCACCAGCTTGATCTCCGGTGCCAGCGGGTGCGCCATGATGAAGTCGTCGATGGCTTTGTCGTCCGAGGGCAGGCCGAGTTGGGCGAATAGGGTATTGAGTTCGTAGGATGGTTGTTCCATGGGGGGGCTCCTTTGGGCGGGCGCCGTCATGGCGCCCCGACTGCTTCCCTTTATCTGAGGCAAGCGCTCGCCAGGAGTTCGATCACGTTCAGGCTTTCAAGGCCCCTTCATCCACTGCGGCCTTCAACGCCTTGGCCGCTTCCCTGGCCGCCTCGGCAGCGATCTCCGCGGTCTTGAACCAGCGATCCTTCTCCACCTGGTGGCAACTGACGGTGGTCAAGGGTGGCTTGGCGCGCATCAGGATGACGGCCTGGAACTCGCCTTCGACTTCTCTGGCTTCGCCCCGGATAAAAAATTCGCCGATATCAAATTCCGTCACGTCGCGCCTTCTCCTCAAGCTCATATCATGGATGCGCGATCGCCGATGAACGACGCTCTTCGCTGGGCGAGCAGTATGGCAGCAGTTGCCCGTCGGTGGCTGAGTTAAGTCATGGACGGGCACATTATGAGCTCAGGCGCTGCCTTCTAGACGCCTGGCCAGGTGGCAGGCCTCGTTATGGTCAGTTCGGAATCCTCTTACAAGTCCAGTCGATGTTTCTTCTATGTGAAAAAAGCACTTGCCGGCCAGAACGACCCGATAACGCGGTTGAATCAACGAAATGGACGGGCCGTCGGCCGCGTCAAAGGTGTCATCTGTGTCCACGATGCAAGGGGATACGGTGTGGGGCAGGGGTGTGAAAGCGGCCATGCGAATTCCTTTTCTATGGTTTACCGACGAATTGTCGAGTACTTCGAGTAGTCTCCACGCCTTCGGCTGCTCTAGAATCGGCAGTGTCGTGTGGACGGTTGCGCCTATCTAAAGCAATTTTTTTTGGGCTCGATGTCAGAAAAATGCTTTTTTAAGTGAGAAATTTCCCTAAAGTTAGTAGTCCCATCTTTTCCGATGCTCAGAGTGGCTTTTTCCTTCAGCCTCTGGCGACCCCCCGGGAAAGACGGCGAGAGCGGCAACCTTTAGTCTGCTCTCGGCCCGGGACAGGGCGCGCCGTTCACTTCGAATTTCAGTTACAGGTCCATTACGACAATACAGTCGGTACGGGTTCTCGTGGTCCGTCCTTTGTGCAGGGCGGGCCTTTTTCAAAAATGGGGATGTTTCCTTGGCAGTAAGTAATCTCGACATGCATGCGTTATTCGTACTTGGTGACCTGCGGGCAAAACTGGTCAAACAATTCCAGTCACGTTTCGTCTACATCACCGAGCAGAACGCCGAAGGTATTTATGTCGCCGAAATCGACACCGAGTCGGCGTTGGTGGTCGATGACAAGCCCAGGCTCGAGCTCAAGGTCGGTGATCATTTTCGCGCAGCGGTATTGCCCAGCCGCGAAGGCGGCAAGTTTGAAATCCGCTTTCGCGAAATCAAGCTGACGGTCTATGGCCTTGGCGATTACGCCTTCGTCACGACCCCCGCTGGTCATGCCATCCTGTTCAAGGAAGGCCACAGCGTGGTGACCGTGTTTGCGGCAAACGAACAGTTGCAGGAAGGCTTGACCAAGACCCTGAAAGCGGTCACCGCCAAGGCGGCGAAGTGGCGCAAGGGCGAACTGGTGACTTTCAAGGCCAGCGAGTGACCATTTCAGGGCCGGTGAAAAGCGTGTAGGCATCGGGCTGGCAAGGGCTTTGCGCCCAAACCGCTGGCAGTTTTCGCAAGATCTCGCTGGAACCTCGGCTACAGTCAATTGACTGAACTATTCAGGGCTTGCGTTTGGTTACGCAGGGCCGTTCAGCTATTGCTGTATCTGCATGAGGTGCAAAGCATGAAACGAGTTCGACAGTGGCTGGCTGCCTGGGCCACCTTCGCTGTGTTGGTTTCGCCACTTCCGGCGTCGGCCGCTTCAGCGCCGATCCACTTCGCCGATCTGAACTGGGAAAGCGGCAGTCTGATCACCGATATCCTGCGAGTCATCGTCGAAAAGGGCTATGGATTGCAGACCGATACACTGCCCGGCACCACCATTACCCTGGAAACCGCCCTGGCCAATAACGACATTCAGGTGATCGGTGAAGAGTGGGCTGGGCGTAGTCCGGTGTGGGTCAAGGCCGAGGCCGAAGGCAAGGTGATCGCCCTGGGCGATACGGTCAAGGGCGCGACGGAAGGCTGGTGGGTGCCCGAGTACGTCATCAAGGGCGACCCGGCCAAGGGCATCAAGCCCCTGGCGCCGGATTTGCGCAGCGTCGAAGACCTGGTGCGCTATAAACATGTGTTCAAGGACCCGGAGAGCCCCGACAAGGGCCGCTTCCTCAACAGCCCCATCGGCTGGACATCCGAGGTGGTCAACAAACAGAAGCTCAAGGCCTATGGCCTGTCTGACAGCTATGTGAATTTTCGCAGCGGTTCGGGGGCGGCGCTGGATGCGGAAATCAGCTCGACGATCCGCCGGGGCAAGCCGATCCTGTTTTATTACTGGTCGCCCACGCCACTGCTCGGGCGCTTCAAGCTGGTGCAGTTGCAAGAGCCGCCGTTCGATGCCGAGGCCTGGAAAACCCTGACCGACGCCGATAACCCCAACCCGAAGCCGACCCGCTCACTGGCCTCGAAACTGTCGATTGGCGTTTCCGCGCCGTTCCAGAAGCAATACCCGGACATTGCCGAGTTCTTCAGCAAGGTTGACTTGCCCATCGAACCGTTGAACAAGGCCCTGGCCGACATGAGCGAGAAGCGCACGCCACCCCGTGAAGCGGCCGAAGCGTTCCTCAAGGCCCATCCACAGGTCTGGCAGGCCTGGCTGCCCAAGGAGGTGGCAGACAAGGTGTCCGCAGCCCTGTAGGACCGCTCGCGTGCCAGCGGGTTGAACTCTTGATCCTGGGCAATGAGTCATTCACTGGAAACTGGCAACCTGCGCCCGTCCAGCGAAATGCCAAATTCGAGCTAGGATGATTGTTCAACCTTTTTCAGGAGGCTGGCGAATGACGCTTTTATTGGCTCGGTCGCTGGTCGCAGTGTTTGCGACCATCAGCTTGATTCATTTGTATTGGGCCCTGGGGGGGCGATGGGCGGCCCTGGCGGTGGTGCCTCAGGTGCCGGTGAAGCAAGGGGGGGCGTTGCGACCGGCGTTCGACCCCTCGGGCTGGCTGACCTTGTTGGTGGCTCTGGCGCTGCTGCTGATTGCGCTGCTGGTGTGCCTACGAGTCGGCCTGCTGGCGCAGCCGGTCACCCATCGGGCATTGCAGTGGCTGATCAGCGCGATCGCTTTGCTGATGTTCGCCCGGGCCATTGGCGAGTCGGAGCTGGTGGGCTTCTTCAAGGAGGTCAAGGGCTCGACGTTCGCCAAGCTCGACACCTGGGTCTATTCGCCGTTGTGCGTGGTGCTCGGGGCTGGGTTGCTGGCGGTGGCCTGGGCCTGACGCGACGCAATTTCTAAAGGTGAACACCATTGTGGCGAGGGAGCTTGCTCCCGCTGGAGGGCGTAGCCCTCCCAAAAAACCGGACACAATCGGCCTGACACCGAGGTGACAGGTCTAAGGGCTGCTGCGCAGCCCTGCGGGAGCAAGCTCCCTCGCCACAAGGGTGTTCGCCACAAGGCAGCGGTCAGCCGTCCTGCCCGGTTCGGCGACTGCTCACTTCCGCCGGCACATCATCCCCGGCCATGCGCTTGCGGAACAACGCCGCCCGGGCCAGCAGCAGGGTGGTCACCGGGACAGTGATGGACAGCAGGATCGGGATCAGCCAGGCATGCAGTACTGGCCCGGACTTGAGCGCCGAAAAATACACGATCGAGGCCAGCGCCACGCACCAGGCCCCCAGGGTAGACGCCAGGGCCGGTGGGTGCATACGCTGGAAATAATCCTTGAGCCGCACCAGGCCGATGGCCCCGACCAGGGCGAACAGGCTGCTGAGCACCAGCAGGATCGCCACCGGGATTTCCACCCACATCGACAGTTCGCCGCTCATTCGATCACCTCGCCACGCAACAGGAACTTGGCCAAGGCAAACGAGCCGACAAAGCCGAACAGGGCGATCAGCAGGGCCGCCTCGAAATAGGTGTCGCTGGCATAACGGATGCCCAGCACCAGCATCATCAGCATCGCCACGATGTACAGGTAGTCCAGGGCCAGTACCCGATCCTGGGCCGACGGGCCTTTGAACAGCCGCCACAGGGTCAACACCATCGCCAGGGAGAACAGGAACAGGCTCAACAGGATCGCATTGGACAGCAATGGGCTCATTCGAAGATCTCCATCAGCGGGCGTTCATAGGTGGCCTTGAAATGGGCGATGAATGACGCCTCGTCTGCCAGATCGAACACGTGCATCAGCAGGATGCTGCGGTCCAGGGCCAGTTCCGACCAGACGGTCCCGGGAATCACCGTGGTGATCATCGACAGCGCGGCCAGGCCGTTGGCATCGCGCAGGTCCAGCGGCACTTTGATGAAGCGCGAGCGAGGTGGGCGGCGCCCGGCGTTCAGCACACCCCAGGCCACCGCCAGGTTGGACACCAGCACGTCGCGGCCCACCAGCAGGAACAAGCGCAACACCACCCACGGCCGACGGATACGGATGGGCCGCGGTCGCAGCGGGCGCATCATCAGCGGGGCCAGAAACCCTAGCGTGGCGCCCAGCAGCAGATGGCCGGCGCTGAGGGACACGTTCAACACCAGCCACAGCACGCACAGCGCCAGGGACAACCACGGAGCGGGGAACAGGCGCTTCATGGCTGCACCTCCCGCAACGCCGCACGGGCTTCGGGGTTGGGCACGGGGCGGGTGGCGAGTACCGACATCACGTAATGTTCCGGGTTGTTCAGCGCATCGGCAGCGGTTTGGGTATAGCGCAGCAACGGTTCGGCCTTGAAGGTCAGGGCGATGCCCAGGCCCAGCAGCACGATGATCGGCAGGCATTCGAACGGCCGCAGCAACGGTGACGGGCGTTCCTGGGGCGTCCAGAAACGTTGGATGCCCAGGCGTGAAAATGCAATCAGCGAAGCCAGCCCCGAGAGGATCAGCAACGCCAACAAGCCCCACGCCTGATTCGAGACCGACGCCTCGGCGCTGGCTCCGAGCCCTTGAGGATTGAGCAAGGCGCTCAGCAGGCTCAGCTTGCCGATGAACCCCGACAGCGGCGGCATGCCGATGATCAACAGTGCACAGAAAATAAAGCTCAAGCCAAGGAAGGCCATGGTCCAGGGAATCACTTGCCCGACCACGGCTTTCTGCTCGTCATCGAGGTTGATGCCCTTGGGCGGTTGCAGGGATTCCAGCGGTCGCGGCAAGGTGTCGAAGTCGTCGTCCAGGGACAATTCATTGGCCGAGCGCGAACGTTCGATCAACTCCGCCAGCAAGAACAGCGCGCAGAGCGCCAGGGTCGAACTCACCAGGTAAAACAGCGCCGCACCCACCAGGTTGGGTTGGGCGAAGCCGATGGCCGACAACAGGATCCCGGCCGAGACCAGGATGCTCAAGCTCGCCATGCGCTCCAGGCGTTGCGCCGCCAGAATGGCGATGGCGGCGCAGACGATGGTCGCCATGCCGCCGTAGACCAGCCAGTCGGCACCGAAATAAGCCGAGGCGCCGGCCTGGCCGGAGAACAGCAGCGTCCACAGGCGCAGGATCGTGTAGACGCCGACCTTGGTCATGATCGCAAACAGCGCCGCCACCGGTGCGCTGGCGGCGCTATAGGCCGGCACCAGCCAGAAGTTCAGCGGCCACATGCCGGCCTTGGCCAGGAACGCCACCGCGAGGATACCTGCCCCGGCGTGCAGTAGGCCGCGGTCGGCTTCCGGCACCAGCGGGATCTTCAGGGCCAGGTCGGCCATGTTCAACGTGCCGGTGACGCCATAGATCAGCGCGGCGCCGATCAGGAACAGTGACGAAGCCAGCAGGTTGATGGATATGTAATGCAGGCCCGACGACACCCGCGCCCGGCCCGAGCCATGCAACATCAGGCCGTAGGAGGCCGCCAGCAGCACCTCGAAGAACACGAATAGGTTGAACAGGTCCGCCGTCAGGAAGGCACCGTAGAGGCCCATCAACTGGATCTGGAACAGCGCATGGAAACTGGCGCCTGCACGGTCCCAACGGGCGGTGGCGAACAGCAGGGCGCTGACGCCGATGATGCCGGTCAGCACCAGCATCAACGCCGACAGGCGATCGACCACCAGGACGATGCCGAACGGCGCCTGCCAATTGCCGGGCAAGTACACGCCAATGGACGCGGGCAGCGCCTGGTCCTGGGTCCAGTACAGCAACAGTGCGGCGATGCCCAGGCCCAGCAGGCTGGAAAACAGATTGATCCGGGCCTTGAGCGGACGGTGCTTCTCGCCCAGCATCAGCATCAACGCGGCGGTCAGCAGCGGCAGCAGAATGGGCGCGGCGATCAAGTGGGGCGTCAACATCATTCCTTGGGCTCCCGACCGTCCACATGGTCAGTCCCGGTCAGGCCCCGGGAGGCGAGCAGCACCACCAGGAACAGCGCGGTCATGGCGAAGCTGATCACGATGGCGGTCAGCACCAGGGCCTGGGGCAGTGGGTCGGTGTAGTGCAGCAGATCCTGGGGCACGCCGTCCTTGATGATCGGTTCCTTGCCGATGAACAAACTGCCCATGCTGAAGATGAACAGGTTGACGCCATAGGACAACAGGCACAGGCCCATGACCACCTGGAAGGTCCGTGGCCGCAGCACCAGCCAGACACCGGAGGCGGCCAGTACGCCGATTGCGATTGCGATGACTTCTTCCATCAGGCGGTGGCTCCTTTGACGGGGGCGATGGGTTTGGCTTGCAGGCCCGGTTTATGGGCTCGTACCGACTGGTGAGCCAGGGCGGTAAGGATCAACAGGGTGGAGCCGACCACCACGGCGTACACGCCGATGTCGAAGAACAGCGCGCTGGCCACATGGATATCACCCAGCAGTGGTAAGTCGAAATGCCAGGTGTGGGTGGTCAGGAACGGATACCCCACGGCCATCGCCCCCAGGCCCGTGACCGTGGCGAACAACAGCCCGGTGCCCATCCAGCGCAGCGGCCGCAGGCTCATTTGCGCCTCGACCCACTGCGTGCCGGCGACCATGTATTGCAGGATGAACGCCACCGACATCACCAGCCCGGCGACGAAGCCGCCGCCGGGTTGGTTGTGCCCGCGCATGAACAGGTAGAACGACACCACCAGGGCGATAGGCAGCAGCAGGCGCACCAGCACCGACGGCACCATCATGAAACCCAGGGCGGTGTCGCTGGCATGGCGCGGGTTGACCAGGTCGGTGACCACATCCGGTGCCAGCAGGCGCTGTTGCGCCGGTAGCTGCATGCTTTCCTTCGGCGGGCGGAAGCGTCGCAGCAGGGCGAACACCGCCAGGGCCACCGCCACCAGCACGGTGATTTCCCCCAGGGTGTCGAAGCCACGGAAATCCACCAGCATCACGTTCACCACATTGCTGCCGCCGCCCTCGGGCAGGGCGCGGCTCAAGTAGAACGACGAAATGTCGTTGGGCGTCTGCCGTGTCAGCATCGCGTAGGACAGCAGCGCCATGCCGCCACCCACGGCGATGGACAACAGCAAGTCCCGCAGGCGGCGGATGCGTGCGCGCCGCTCGCTGTTGGGCAGGGGCGAGGCATCCTCGATCCGTCGAGGCAACCAACGCAGGCCCAACAGGATCAGCACTGTGGTCACCACTTCCACCACCAGTTGCGTCAAGGCCAGGTCCGGCGCTGAGAACCAGACGAAGGTCACACAGGTCATCAGGCCGCAGACGCTGACCATGGTCAGGGCCGCGAGTCGGTGATACTTGGCCTGCCAGGCCGCCCCCAGGGCACAGGCGATCGCCAGCAGCCACAGGGTGACGAACACGATGGAGCCGGGGATTTTCGGCCGGTCGCCCCAGACCAGCGTGCTGTGCAGCATCGGGATCAGCCCGGCGAACACCGCGGCCAATACCAGCCAGAACAACTGGGCCTGCAGGCGACGGGTGCTGATCCGTCGTTCCAGGCGCCGGCTGTGGCGCATCATCAGCACCAGGCAGCGTTCGAACAGCCGCTTGCCGTTGAGTCGGCCAATGAATGGCGGGTGCTTGATGTGCCCTTGCCTGAATTGATTACGCAACAGCAGGTACAGGACGATGCCGCCGGACATCGCCACCAGGCTCATGATCATCGGCGCGTTGAGGCCGTGCCAGATCGCCAGGCTGTATTCAGGCAGCGTGCCGCCCACCACCGGCAACGCGGCGGCAGCGAGCAACGAGCCGACCACCTGGGCCGGGAAGATCCCCACCAACAGGCAGGTAAACACCAGCAACTCCACCGGGGCGCGCATCCAGCGCGGTGGTTCGTGGGGGGTATGGGGCAGGTCGGTGGCGGTGGGGCCGAAGAACACATCCACGGTAAAGCGCAGGGAGTAGGCGACGCTGAAGGTCCCGGCGATGGTGGCGATGATCGGCAGCGCCAGCTCGACCCAGGCCGTGGCGGAGATAAACACCGTCTCGGCGAAGAACATTTCCTTGGACAGGAAACCATTGAGCAACGGCACCCCGGCCATCGCTGCGCTGGCGACCATGGCCAGGGTCGCGGTGAACGGAATCAGCCGCACCAGGCCGCTGAGCTTGCGAATGTCACGGGTGCCGCTTTCGTGGTCGATGATCCCTGCGGCCATGAACAGCGAGGCCTTGAAGGTTGCGTGGTTGAGGATGTGGAACACTGCCGCCACTGCCGCGAGCGGGCTGTTCAGGCCCAGCAGCAAGGTGATCAGCCCGAGGTGGCTGATGGTGGAGTAGGCCAGCAGACCCTTGAGGTCGTTCTGGAACATCGCGCAGTAGGCGCCCAGCAGTAACGTACAGGCTCCCGCGCCGCCGACGATGTAGAACCATTCTTCACTGCCCGACAGCGACGGCCATAACCGCGCCAGCAGGAACACCCCGGCCTTGACCATGGTCGCCGAGTGCAGATACGCCGACACCGGCGTAGGGGCGGCCATGGCATGGGGCAGCCAGAAATGGAAAGGGAATTGCGCGCTTTTGCTCAGGGCGCCGATCAGGATCAGCGGCAGCAGGATGGGGTAGAGGGCATGGGCACGGATCAAGTCGCCGGCGGCCAGGACCTTGTCCAGGTCATAGCTGCCCACCACATGGCCGAGCAACATCACCCCGGCCAACAGGCACAGACCGCCGGCCCCGGTCACCATCAATGCCATGTAGGCGCCGCGCCTGGCGTCGGTGCGGTGGTGCCAGTAGCCGATCAGCAGGAACGAGAACAGGCTGGTCAGTTCCCAGAAAAACACTATTTGGATCAGGTTGCCGGAGATCACCAACCCGAGCATGGCACCCATGAACGCCAGGAAAAAGGCGAAGAAGCGCGGCACCGGATCGTCCGGCGACATGTAGTAGCGGGCGTACAGCGACACCAGCGTGCCGATGCCCAGCACCAACAAGGAAAACAGCCAGGCAAAACCGTCCAGGCGCAGCACGAAATCCAGGCCGAGGCTGGGCAACCAGGAATATTGCTCACGGATCACGCCGCCGTCGGCGATCTGCGGGTACAGCAAGGCCACCTGGACAGTGCCGGCCAGGGCCACGAGGCCGGCCAGCAGTGATTCGGCGTTACGGGCGTTATGCGGCAGCAGTGCCGCGACACAGCTGCCGATGAAGGGCAAAAGCAATAGAACTATCAGTGACATAGGCTTCTATTCGGCGGGAGGTTGTGAGGGATCATACGTGGCGTATTGCGGATCACCAACCGCGAGGGTGTCGCAGAATCCTACAAGGTTGGTTGAGTTTTCGGACTTTGCGTTGTTTGGGGGAGGGAGGCAGCGTCAGAATCCACCACGGTACTGGGGCCGCTGGGCCGATGGTTGGAGGTATGGAGGTAACGCAATAGCGCGCCATGCGCATCACCCGTGGCGAGGGAGCTTGCTCCCGCTGGGCTGCGCAGCAGCCCCCCAAACCAGCCGACTCGGTGTGCCAGGAAGATCGAGTCAACTGATTTAAGACCGCTGCGCGCTCCAGCGGGAGCAAGCTCCCTCGCCACAGGGTCAATCACCATTGCAGGTGACCGGCCTCACTGCTCGCGTTCGAGTGCTTCATCCACCTCGACGACATCTTTGCTCCGAGTCTTTAACTCACTGACAATCACCGCCGCCACGATCAGCGCCGCGCCGAACAACGCGATCGCTGGCAGCCGCTCACCGGCCAGGCGCCCGGCAATGCCGGCCCACACCGGCTCGCCGGCATAGATCAGCGTGGCGCGGGTGGGCGAGACACTTTTCTGCGCCCAGTTCATCGCCACCTGGATCGCTGCGCTGGCGGCCCCCAGGCCCACGGCACTGACCAACAGCAGCCAGGAGAAATCCGGGATGGTTTCCTGGGTCGGCACCACCATCAGGAATGCCAGCACCGCCGTGCTTGCCAGTTGCACCACGGTCACCCGGCGCACATCGACCTGGCCGGCATAGGCGCTGATCAGGATGATCTCGGCGGCAATCGCGATGGCGCTGATCAGCGTGGCGATTTCGCCAGCGCTGAAATTCAGCGACGCGCCCGCCGGACCTGACACCAGCATCAGCCCGGTGAACGCCAGCATGATGCCGATGCTGGGCATCAGGCCAGGGCGACGGCCCAGCACCAGCCATTGCAACAAAGGCACGAATGGCACGTACAGCGCGGTGATGAAGGCCGATTGGCTGCTGGGAATGGTCTGTAGGCCGACGGTCTGCAAACCGTAGCCGAGCATGATCGCCACGCCGATGAAACAGCCGGCCTTGAGTTCGAACAGGGTCAAGTCGCGCAGGTGGCGCCAGGAGAACAGCGCAACGAATGCGGCTGCGGCGGCAAAGCGCAGGCCGACGAAAAACATCGGTCCGCTGACGGTCATGGCATGCTGCACCAACAGGAACGTCCCGCCCCAGATCATGGTGATCAGCACCAGCACGCATTCGGCCTTGCTGAACCTTGAGAAACGGGAGGAAGCTTGAGGAGAGTTCACCGATGCCATGACCTTGCGCGCCACTTGAGGCGGACGCACAATGCGCCCGAAGAAGGTGGGCAGTATAATGCGCAACCCCAGCAGATGAGCAATATAGTGCACAAAGAAAGCGCTCAGCGGGCATCCGTCCTGCAACACGTCAGCCAGAACGTCCGCCGCCTGCGGCACGCCGCACAGCTCAGCCAGACCGCGCTGGCGGAATTGTCCGGGGTCAGCCGGCGCATGCTGGTGGCCATTGAGGCCGGCGAAAAGAATGTCAGCCTGACCACCCTTGACCGTGTCGCCGAAGCCCTCGACGTGGCCTTCAGTGACTTGATCCAGGCCCCCGATGCGCGCGACCCGAGTCGCATCAACGAATTGGCCTGGGCCGGTACCATCGCTGGCAGCAAAGCCGTATTGCTCGCCAAGGCCACCGCCAGCCGTGAGGTCGAACTCTGGGAATGGCGCCTGGAGCCCGGCGAGCATTACTCTTCCGAACCCGACGCCGACGGCTGGAGCGAACAGCTCTATGTCTTCGAGGGCTGCCTGACCTTGCTGCTGGGCAGCGACGAGCGCCGGATTGGCGCCGGTGAGTTTTTCATGTTCGCCAGCAACCAGCCCCATGCCTATCGCAACGATGGCCCGGTGGCGGCGAGATTCGTACGCAATGTGGTGATTTGATTCCTGGAGAGCGGTATGGACACAGCGCTGGATCGACATGAGCGTGGCATCACCCGCGAGGCGGACATCCTGATCATCGGCGGCGGCCTGAGTGGCGCCATGCTGGCGGCGCAGTTGTTGCGCCTGCCGGGCCGACGCGAGGTGCTGATCGTCGAGCCACGCAGTGAGCTGGGCCGGGGCGAGGCCTACAGCGCCGTGGAGTTGGGCCATACCTTGAACGGCAACGCGGCACGGATGAGTGTCGACCCGGACAACGCCGATGACCTGACCCAATGGCTCACCGCGTTCATCGAGGCCGGCGGCTGGCCCGAGTCGGATCAGCAGCACGTGCCGATCAGCGAGTTGTTCCCACCCCGAGGGATATTCGGCCTCTATGTGCAGCAACGCCTGGCCGAGGCTCGCGAGTTGGGCGCACAAAATGGTTCGACGGCTGAACATGTGCGCGGGGAGGCTGTTGACCTGCGGCTTGTCGACGATGCCGTGGTGCTGACGCTGGGTGACGGCCAGGTCCTGCGTGGCCGTTTCGCCGTGCTGGCCACCGGCATGTTCCCCGCGGCGCGGACCCCGCAAACCCAATCCAGCGGCTTGAACGCGGCGGCCCTGGACCCTTGGGATGTGACGGCGATGCGTCAGCTTGATCCGCAGTCCACAGTGCTGATCATCGGCTCGGGGCTGACCATGGTCGATGCCGTCGTGTCGCTGGAACAGGCCGGCCATCGTGGCCCGATCGAAGTGTTTTCCCGCCACGGCCTGCTGCCCCATGTACGCCGCCAACCGCCGGCCTGGGTGGATTTCCTCGCCGAGGATCACAGCCTGCGTTCGCCACGCCAACTGATGCGAGCCCTGCGCGAGCAATGCCGTCAAGCCCAGGCCCAAGGCATCGACTGGCAGGCGCCGCTGGATACGGTGCGCGCGCACATCGGGCGATTGTGGAACCAGGCCAGCGATGTGCAGCGCCGGCAGTTCGTCCGGCATGTACGGCCCTGGTGGGAGAGCCATCACCATCGTTCGCCACCGTTGAGCGCCGAACTGGTGGCCCGTCTGCACGAAGAAGGGCGGTTGCGGATCCACGCGGCGTCGTTCAAGGGCTTGGCTTCCACTGCCGAGGGGGCGCAGGCTATTCACATCCGTCGGCGGGGTGAGGTTGGGCTGACGGTGGTGCAGGGCGCGGCGCTGATCAATTCCAGTGGTATCGAATATGACTGGCGCCGGGTGGCGCGACCGTTGCCGCAGCAGTTGTTGGCCCGAGGCCTGATCCAGCCGGGCCCATTGGCCCTGGGTATCGCCGCCCGGCCTGACGGGACGGTGCTGGACGCCCAAGGCGAGCCCGCCGAGCGCCTGTTCGCCATGGGGCCGCCGTTGCGCGGGATGTGGTGGGAAAGCACCGCGGTGACCGACGTGGCGAGCCAGGCCAAGGCGCTGGCCGCGCGCTTGGCTGAATTGCAAACCCAACATCGAAACTGAACAGCTCTCCTGTGGCGAGGGTTACAAGGTGCGGCAAAAGAGCGGTCACAGCTCGCTGATTTTCACCCACCGCTGCTCCCGCGCCGCCACACGAATCGCCGCCGCCAGCCGCTCCACTTCCCAGGCTTCTGCAAAGTCGGTGCCGCTGCCACCCTGGTCTGCGAGGGCCATGACCAGTTCCTGCACCTCCAGCGTCTTCAATTCGTTGTACCCCAACTGATGCCCGGCCGCCGGACTGAACGCGGCATACCCCGGTAAATCCGGACCAGCCAGCAGCCGCTGGAAACCTGCCTGACCGACGCGGCACAGGCGCAGTTCATTGAGCCGTTCCTGATCGAACGCCAGCGTGCCGAGGGTGCCGCTGATCTCGAAGCTCAGGTGGTTCTTGTAGCCATGCTTGAGCCAACTGCTGCTCACCGTGCCTCGGGCGCCGTTGGTGAAACGCAGCAGGGCGTGGACCTGGTCGTCCACCGCGATGGCGCGTTGTTCGGCATTGCTGGCGCTGGCGGGGCGCTGGCTGTGCACGGTCTGGCTGTCGGCGCACACCGCTTCGACATCGCCCAACAGGTACCGGGCCATGGCCAGCAAATGACTGCCCAGGTCGGCCAGTGCGCCACCGGCGTGGGCGGCTTCGCAGCGCCATGACCATGGCGAGGTCGGGTCGGCCATGAAGTCTTCGCTGAATTCGCCCTGGAAACTGATGATCTGCCCCAGTTCCCCGCGCTGGATCATGTCTCGCGCCAGTTGGATGATCGGGTTGTGCTGATAGTTGTAGCCGACCCGCGTCACCACGCCGGCGGCCTTGGCCGCCTGCTGCATCTGCTCGGCCTGCTCCAGGGACACCGCCAGGGGCTTCTCACAATAGACCGGCTTGCCCGCTGCCAGCGCCGCCATGGCCATGGGGAAGTGCAGGTGGTTGGGTGTGGTGATGGCGATCAGGTTGACCTTCGGGTCGTCGATCAGTTGCTGCCAGTCACTGTGGGCCGTCGCAAACCCCCAGCTTTGGGCGCATTGCCGGGCGCGCTGCGGGTCGGCGTCGGCCAGGGCCGCCAGTGTCAGGTTCAGGGGGAGGTTAAAGACCGCCTTTGCATTGTGGAAAGCCAAGGCATGGGCACGGCCCATGAAGCCGGTGCCAATCAGACCGATGCCGAGTTCACGCATGAGAAAGAGCCCTTTGAATTGTTGTTTTCAGGAGGGCTATTTATGGAATAAATATTCTCTAATTGCAAATCTTGGAATAAATATTCATTTCTGCAATCACTGAAGATCCTCTGTGGGAGCGGGCTTGCTCGCGAATGCGATGAGTCAGTCATAACTGTATTAACTGATCCGACGCATTCGCGAGCAAGCCCGCTCCCACAGGATGAATGTCGATATCAGGAGAGGAAACCCCCATCCACATTCAACGCCACACCCGTGGTGTAGCTCGACGCATCACTGGCCAGGTACAACACTGCGCCGGCCATTTCGCTCGGGTCGGCCACGCGCTTGAGGGGGATTTGAGCCAGGGCGGTTTTCAGGATCGCATCGTTCTTCACCAGCGCCGAGGCGAACTTGGTGTCGGTCAGGCCTGGCAGCAGGGCGTTGCAGCGGATGCCGAACTGCGCGCATTCCTTGGCGAAGACCTTGGTCATGTTGATCACGGCGGCCTTGGTCACTGAATAGATGCCCTGGAAAATCCCTGGCGAGATGCCGTTGATCGAGGCCACGTTGATGATGCTGCCGCCACCGTTCTCGCGCATCAGCTTGCCGGCTTCCACCGACATGAAGAAATAGCCGCGAATGTTCACGTCGACGGTTTTCTGGAACGCCCCCAGATCGGTGTCCAGCACATTGCAGAATTGCGGGTTGGTGGCGGCGTTGTTGACCAGGATGTCCAGGCGCCCGAACTGCTCGCGGATGCCAGCGAACACCTGGCTGATCTGCTCCATTTCCCCGATGTGGCAGGCGATGGCAGTGGCCTTGCCGCCGGCGGCGATGATCGCGTCGGCGACATGCTGGCAACCGTCGAGCTTGCGGCTGGACACGATCACGTGGGCGCCTTGCTGGGCCAGCAGTTTGGCGATGGCTTCGCCGATGCCACGGCTGGCGCCGGAAACGAAAGCGATTTTACCGTCGAGGTCGAACAACTGAGTCTTGGACATGCTGTTTCCTTGTTATAGGTGCGCTCAAAGCGTGGATTTGCCGATGACCTGCAGGCTCATCTGCTCCAGCAGCTTGTTCATCTGAACGAACTGCGCGAAACGTTTGTCCTGGGTTTGGCCGTGGAAGAAGCGGTAGTAGATCTGCTGGACGATCCCGGCCAGGCGGAACAGGCCGTAGGTGTAGTAGAAGTCGAAGTTGTCGATGCGAATCCCGGCGCGCTCGGCGTAGTAATCGACGAACTCGCGGCGGGTCAGCATGCCCGGGGCGTGACTGGGCTGGCGACGCATCAACTGCACCGGCGCCGGGTCGTCGGCTTCGATCCAGTAGGCGAGGCTGTTGCCCAAGTCCATCAACGGATCGCCAATGGTGGTCAGTTCCCAGTCCAGCACGCCAATGATCTGCATCGGGTTTTCCGGGTCGAGGATGACGTTGTCGAAGCGATAGTCGTTGTGGACGATGCTCGACGTCGGATGGTCGGCGGGCATCTTGTCGTTGAGCCAGGCCTTGACCGCTTCCCACTTTGGCGCATCGGGGGTCAGGGCTTTTTCGTAGCGGTCGCTCCAGCCACGGATCTGCCGGGCCACATAACCTTCGGGCTTGCCCAGGTCGGCCAGGCCGCAGGCGTTGTAGTCGACCCGGTGCAGTTCGACGAGTCGGTCGATGAAGCTCTTGCACAGCGCTTCGGTGCGGGCGGCGTCGAAACCCAGTTCCGGCGGCAGGTCGGAGCGCAGGATGATGCCCTTGACCCGTTCCATTACATAGAACTCGGCGCCCATCACCGACTCGTCGGTGCAGTGCACGTAGGCTTTGGGGCAGTACGGGAAGCCTTCGCGCAATTGATTGAGGATGCGAAACTCACGGCCCATGTCGTGGGCGGACTTGGCCTTGTGGCCGAATGGCGGCCGGCGCAGGACGAATTCCTGCTCGGGGTATTCCAGCAGGTAGGTCAGGTTCGACGCGCCACCGGGAAACTGGCTGATCCGCGGCATGCCGGTAAGGCCTGGAATGTGGGCCTTGAGGTACGGGTCGATCAGGTTGGCATCGAGTTCTTCACCGTCGCGCACGCGGGTGGACTGATCAGTAAACGCCATGCTTATCCCTTCTGCTTATTTTGGAGGCCATCGATCATTGGCTAATCTAATGGCGCGTGGGAGGCGTCACAAGCACGCCAGGGTCTTATAGGTTAGCGTGTTGCAGGATAATCAGCGGGCCTGATGCACGCGGGCGATGGGCGAGCTATGGTTTACGGGGTCTGTCGCTTTCAGGGAGCAATCACGATGGGATGCCCGCAAGTGTGTGGCACCGCAACCTTGCAATGCAGCTTCGGCGTCGCCCCGGCGGTGCTCAATGTACTGCCGGTCAATCGCCTGCTGACCGGCGGGATGTCGGCGGCGAACATCATGGATCACATCCCGCTGGTGAACATCACCACGTTCGGCATGTGCCAGAGCCTGGCCAACCCGACCGTGGCTGCCGCGACCGCTGCGGCATTGGGTGTGCTGACCCCCATGCCGTGCATTCCCGCCACGGCGACCCCATGGATCCCCGGCGGCGCACCGACCTTGTTGTTGGGTAACATGCCGGCCATCGACGCCAACAGTACCCTGATGTGCACCTGGGCCGGGGTGATCAAGATCGTCGTGCCGGGGCAGGTGCAGATGCTTATTCCCTGATGGGTGCGCCCCCCAAAAGGTATGGACGATCCCCCTGTGGGAGCGAGCCTGCTCGCGATTGCGGTGGGTCAGTTGGTGGTGATATTGACTGTGAAGCCGTCATCGCGAGCAGGCTCGCTCCCACAGGGGGGAAAGGGGAAGACAATAGTTATGCCTGCGCCGGGTCATTCCAGCGCCTGAACCACCAGCGCACCCGGGAGATCGGTTTGCCCTCGGCATCCAGCGGTCGGCCGTCTTCGGCGTAGGCGTGGGCCGGTTCCAGCAGTTGGCCGTTGAGGTAGCGGGCCTCGACCGCCGGGTTGCCGTTGGGATGCAGGCGCCGATAGCGGCCGTCGCGTACGCCGTCGCGATAGAATTCGGCCTCGGCCAGTTGCCCGTCGGGGAAGTAGTTGTTGGCCTCGCCGTGCAGTAACCCATTGCGATACGTGGCCTGGCGCTGCAACCCGCCTTCGGCGGCGTAAAAGCTCGCTACACCCTGCAATTTACCTTTCACGAACGGCAATACCGCCGAGACCCTTCCATTCGGGTGATACAGGGTACTGGTACCGTGCAGTTCACCCTGGCTGTAGTTGAGTTTTGCCTGGGGGCGCTGAGCCTCTTCAATCTGCAGCGAGCCGTCGAGCCGGCCGTCGACCAACTGCCCGCTCAGTTGGCTGTCGCCACGCTCCACGTCGAGTTTTTTCGAGGCCATTGGAGCGCTCCTGTCAGTTGACCTTCACCAAGCCACCCTTGATCGTCAGCATGCCGCCGCCATCCACGGTCTGTTCGGCGGCGGCCTTGTTCACCAGGCTGATACCAGCGTCGTTGGTCAGGGTGGTGCCGGCCTTGTTTTCCAACGACGTGCCGGCCTGGTTGCTCAGGGCCGTGCCAGCCTTCTGGCTGATGGAGGTGCTGGCCTGGGCCGCCAGGTCGGCGCCGCTCTTGATCGCGAAACTGCCGCCGCTTTGCAGGGTCAGGGTGCCGCTGACCTTGATGGTCAGGTTGCCGTCCACCGTCAGGTCGTAGTTGCCGGTGACCTTGTGCGTGTAGTTGCCGCCGGTGCTGTGGTTCTGGTCCGAGCCGACGGTGACGGTGCGGGTGTCTTTCACGTCGAGGCTGTCGCTGCCGGTCTGGATGGTCACGCTACGTTTGCCTTTTTCCAGGGTAACGGTTTCGTCGCCGTCCTTGACCGTGCGGGTGCGGGCGTTCTGCACCGTGAGGGTTTCGTCATGGCCGACCGTGGCGGTGGTGTCGTTGAGCACGTTGATGTTGAAGTCTTTCTGGGCCTGGAGAAACACCTCCTCGGCGTCCTTCTTGTCTTCGAAACGCAACTCGTTGAAACCACCGCCGCCCTTGGACGAATTGGTCTTGATCCCGGACTGGGTCTGGTTCGCAGGCAACGCATAGGGCAGGGCGTTGTCGCCGTTGTAGACGCAACCGGTCACCAGCGGACGGTCGGGATCGCCGTCGATGAACGTGACGATGACCTCCTGGCCGATCCGCGGTACGAACTGCATGCCGAAGCCCTTGCCGCTCCAGGGCAACACCACCCGTACCCAGCAGGATGAGGTTTCGTCGTTCTTGCCGGTGCGGTCCCAGGGGAACTGCAACTTGATCCGGCCGTATTCATCGGTCCAGATCTCTTCGCCGGCCTTGCCCACCACCAGTGCCGTCTGGGTGTGCATGCGTGGTTTTGGCGTGATGCGGGCCGGTCGATAAACCGTGGCCTTGGGGATCGCTTCGAAGCGATTGCGATAGCTGTCGTGGCTGGCTTCGTGGCTGACCGAGGTCACCACCCAATCGATATTCAGCGTCGTGTCTTCGTGGCCGGCGAGGGTGAACCAATATCCCGGCACCAGCCAGCGGCAGTCGCTTTCGCCGACAAAACGCTTCTCCTGGCTGCGCAGACCGTCCACCCGCAACTTGGTCAGGGCATCGCCCTGGGCCTTGGCGGTATAGCCGCCCGGATGTTCGTACATCGAGCTTGGTCCGGCCACGGCTTCGGCCTGGCTGTATAGCGATGTCGTCGGCGTAGTGAATTCGTAATCGGTGGCCTGGTAAACCCCGCTCACCGCTTGCAGGCACACTTGCCCGCTGCGGATGCCATGCAGTTCCCGCTCACCCAGTTTCTGCCCGAGATAATTCACCGTCGGTCCATTGGGAATGGGCGCGAAAGCGTCGTTGCTGTCGGCCAGCACCAGCGTGTGTGTGCCGTCTTCATGGGTGAAGAACCAGAAGATCCCGTCCTCTTCCATCAGGCGCGAGACGAAGGCCAGATCAGTTTCGCCGTATTGCACGCAATATTCGCGCGGGGTGTAGCTACCGGTGAGTTTGAGCTGGAAGTCGGTGAAACCATGGGCCTTGAAAATCGTGGTGACGATGTCCGAGGTGGCGAGGTTCTGGAACACGCGGTTGTTGCTGGCAAGGCTCAGCCACCAGAGCCACGGACGGAGCATTAGTTGGTAGCGTTCGGCGGTGGCGTCGGCGGGGAGCTGGCGGATTTCAGCCACCAGCCAATCCAGCGGACGCAGCAAGGCGTCCTTGTGCAGCGTGGTGGTCACGTGGCTGGCGACGGCCGTGGTGAGGTCCAGCGAGGTGCCGTCGTTGATGCCGTTGAGGATGTGCGAACCCAGGGCGTTGAGGCGTTCTTCGCCGGACAGTGAATCCGGGTACAACGCCGACAGGGATGTGGCGGTGAGGGAGAGAGTGGTGTTGCTGTCGGTAGAGCGGGGCATCGAATATCCTCAGATAAAAGTTGAGGTCACGCTTACCATTTGAATGTTCCACCTTTTGAATGGATCGCTGCCTGGTTATCACTGACCCATCCGCCCATCTCGCTATCGTTTCCATAGGTGTAGCTGTACATCAACACCGAATTTCCGATATAGGGCGCCAATTGCGGACCACAGAGCTGACAGGGACTCAGTTCGATATAAATGCGGGTAACGAAATTACTGTAATCACCGTCGGGAAGCGTGACGCTATTTATCGCCTGGACCAACGCGCTGATTTCCGCGTGCCCGCGCAGTGTCGTGACTACTTTTTTGGTTGTCGTGGTGTAGTTTCCAAGCAAGTCCAGTTTCAACGCGCTATCGCCGAACTTGTAGATCAGCAGACCTCGAGCGGCATCGAAATGTTCGATTAGCGCGAAGCAGGTTCCATGGGATGCTCCCGAACCAGCCAGGGCCCGGCGATTGGAGGAGGATTCGTGACAGATACTGGCCAAGTCGGGAATGGTGCCGCCGTTAGTAGCCTGATTGGCCGCCAGCCATGAGGCATATAAAGGGTTTGCCCCAGTCATTGCAATATTGCCGCCAGAGTAACGACCCACTTTATGCACTTCCGTCATGAAAATCTCCTTTCGAACAGCCCTTTCAGAGATCCGAGGCCAAGCGCACCCCCAGCCGCGGGGGCTGATGATTCAAAGGTTTTTTGTGTTGAACATGACACTCGAATGCCAACCGGTGACGCCGAAGGATAAGCTGTACGCCCAAGGCGTAAGCCAGCTCCAAGGTCGTCCGGTCCAGCCTGACAGGCCTCCCGCATTCAAGATGTCGTCGACTATGGTGTGGCAGTTGTAAGAGTTGTTATAGCGATTTCCATCAAACTCTTTATATTTCAGTTTCTTTGAAGAAAGAGTCGTGATCCTGTTGATCATTTTATCGATATTTGTTTTGCTGACTTTTTTTGTGAAGAACCACAAGTCCAGCGTTTTCGATGTGCTTAGCTCTGTCGTCAATACGCCCTCAGGATCCAGTTCGCCCTCCATCAAAATTCCGACTGAGTAAAACTGTGGAATAGGCCCTGAGGTATGCCAAAGTATCAAGCCCGCATGTCCCGGATAGTATTTTCCACCTGATATTGGATTGAGTCGCGAAACCAGATCAATCATGACCGTTGTCCTCCAGCCATCGTCGGAAGCAAACGTGCTGAGATCTTCCGTCTCGACAAATTCTCCGTTGGTAACCAGTTTTTTTACTTCATTATGAACGGTATTGTCTGTCCAGCGCGGCTCCAGCTTTTTTGTCTGACCCGATGAACCACCAAAAAGGAATTTACCCACGCTCTGCTCCCGTCGCCTCTGTTAATTTTTGGCATGCAGCATCATTCCAACACCCACTCCGCCAACTTTCCCGTTACCTGCGTCATCAGCACATTCTCGACATCCCTGGCGCCCGCCGCGCTGCACTTGGCCAGTACCGCCTTGACGATTCCGGCATCGAACTCGAATTGCTTACCGGTCGCAGCCTTGTAGCGCCCACGCAGTTTTTCCAGCTTCGCCAGGACAATCCCCTCCAGCGTCGCTTCATCCAGCGGTCGATACGCCACCACCGTCATGCGCGCCAGGAACGCTGGGCGAAACGCTTGCAGCAGGACCTTGTGCAAGGCTTCATTGAAGGCGTCGGTGCCCAGTTGCGCGGCCGGTGTGTCCAGCAGCAGTTCGGCGCCGATGTTGCTGGTGGCGAGCATCACGGTGTTCTTGAAGTCCACCACCAGGCCAGTGCCGTCTTCCATCAGGCCTTTGTCGAAGACGTTGTAGAACGCTTCGAGCACGTCCGGGTGGGCCTTTTCGATTTCATCCAGCAGCACCACCGAATAGGGTTTGCGCCGCACCGCTTCGGTGAGTACGCCACCGCTGCCATAGCCGACGTAGCCGGGCGGGGCGCCCTTGAGTTGGCTGACGGTGTGGGCTTCCTGATATTCCGAGAGGTTGATGCTGATCAGGTTGCGTTCGCCGCCATACAAAGCGTCGGCCAGGGCATAGGCGGTTTCGGTCTTGCCCACGCCAGTGGGGCCCACCAGCAGGAACACGCCGACCGGTTTCTGCGGGTCGGTGAGGCCAGCGCGGTAGGCTTGCAGGCGTTGGGCGATGGTGTTCAGCGCGGTGCCCTGGCCCATGACCCGCTGGCCCATGCGCTGGCCGAGGGTGCGCACGGCGTGGGCTTCGTCGGCGAGCATCTTGCCCACCGGAATGCCGGTCCAACCGGCGATCACGGCGGCGACTGTCTTGCCGTCCACCTGTTCCGGCACCAACGGATCGTCCTGGCGAATGGCATCGAGGCCGGCTTCCAGGCGCAGCAGCTCGGCGGCCAGATGATCGATGCGATTATCGATCTCGGTGTCGGGGTTTTCGCTGTCGGCGCGTTCGCTCAGGGCGAGCAATTCGCGCCGAGTGTCGAGCAGTTCGCGCACCGCTTCACGCTCTTCGCCCCAACGGGTTTCCAGCTCGCGGATGGCTTGCACATTGCTGGTCGATTCACCTTCGAGCAGCGTGATGCGTTCGCGGTGATCCAGCCCGGTGGCCTGTTCCCGGCGCAGGCGTTCGACTTCATCCTTGAGGCTGTTCTGCCGGTGGCGCAGGCTTTCCAGGGGCGGCGGCACGTCGTGCTGGCCGAGGGCGACCCGGGCGCAGGCGGTGTCGAGCACGCTGATGGCTTTGTCCGGCAACTGGCGCCCGGAGATGTAGCGGTGGGACAGTTTCACCGCCTCGTGGATGGCCGCGTCCAGCACCTGCACGCCGTGGTGCTGTTCCAGTTTGCTCGCCACGCCACGGAGCATTTCCACTGCGGTGAGCTCGTCCGGTTCCTCGACTTGCACCAGTTGGAAGCGGCGCGCGAGGGCCGGGTCTTTCTCGAAGTATTTTTTGTACTCCAGCCACGTAGTGGCGGCCAGGGTGCGCAGTTCGCCCCGGGCCAGGGCCGGTTTGAGCAGGTTGGCCGCGTCGCTGCCGCCTTCCGCACCACCGGCACCGATCAGGGTGTGGGCTTCGTCGATGAACAGGATGATGGGTTTTTCGGCGCTGCGGACTGCGTCGATCACGCCTTTGAGGCGTTGTTCGAACTCGCCTTTGACACCCGCGCCGGCCTGCAACAGGCCCAGGTCCAGTACGCGCAGGGTGACCTCCTGCAACGACGGCGGCACATCCCCGGCGGCGATGCGCAGGGCCAGGCCTTCCACCACGGCGGTCTTGCCCACGCCCGGCGCGCCCACCAGGATCGGGTTGTTTTGCCGACGGCGCAGCAGTATATCGATGCACTGGCGGATCTCGCCGTCGCGGCCGACGATGGGGTCGATGCGTCCGGCCCGGGCGTCGGCGGTCAGGTCCTGGGTGTACTGGTCGAGGACCGGGTCCTGTTTCTGTGGTGCCTCGCCGGGTTTGGCCGGGCGCACGCCACCGACGTGCTCGCGGGAGCTTTCGGTCCATTCCAATAGATGGGCGCGCAGGGCGTCCCGAGGAATACGCAGTAGCGACGAGGCGCTGTTGAGCAGCAGGCTGCGACGCTCATCGCGGTCCAGCAGCGCCAGCAGCAACAGCCCGGAGCGGATGCTGTCCAGGCCCAGTACGCTGGCCTCGACCACGGCGTCTTCCAGCAGGCCAATGGTTTGTGCCGACAGGGCGGGTGTACGGGTGCTGCCGGATTTGAACAGGTCCAGGGCCTTGTTGGTTTCCGCCGCCACCGCATCACGCTCCAGGCCGAAGCGCGGCAGCAGACAGGCGAAGTCGCCACCCTCGATGTCGAGTAACTCCAGCAGCAGGTGTTCGATTTCCACGTAATGATGGCTGCGTTGCATGCAACGTTGCGCGGCCCGTTCCAGGGCGCGACGGTTGTCCGGGTTGAGCCGTCCGATCAGGCTGGCCAGTTCCATTTCAGGCGATCTCCGGCTGACGAAGGCGGGTTTCGATCCGTTGCACGGCCAGGCTCGGTTGGCGCTGCAGGCCACCGTTCCAGTTCAGCCGTGGCGCTGCCTGGCGCTCCAGTTGCAGGGGGCCGGCGCCACGGATCAGCAGCACCAGGGTGCAATCCAGGTCGGGGCCGAAATACAGGGCGTAAAGGCTGGCGAGTAGCGGATGAGTCTCGCCGTTGGGCAGCAATCCGCTGGCCTGGGTCGTGCTCAGCGGGCCAAGGGTCAGACGCACGCCGGCATGCTCGTCCCAGACGCGGGTGCCGGCCACCGCGTTGCGGCCCAGACACAGGTTGCGACCGCCTGGCTGCAAGCGGCTGCGACTGGCCGGGGGGATTTCACGCCAGCCACCTTCGTAGGCGCTCAGTTCCACCGGTAGCGCGAACTGCTCACGGACAATCGCCGCGAACCCGGCCAGTGAGCGCCGGCCATCGGCATACAGCGCGGTGCAGGCCAGTACCGCCGAGTCGGGTGCGGCCTGGCGCTCCTGCAAGGCCTTGGGCAGCAGGCCGGTCAACGCCCGTAGTTGCGCGTGTACGGCGGATGCGCCGGGGGCCGTGAAACCCAGGGCGATGCGATGCTTGCGCATCACCTTGTAAAGCAGGCTGAGCAGTCGATGCTGGAACAGGTCGAGGAATTCCGCCGGGGCATGATCTTTCGCCCGTGCCCGTTGTTGCAGCCATTCCTGGTAGGCGTAGGGCAGCGGGCCGTCCGGGCCACCGAGGCCGAAGATCGGCGTGGTCAGGGTTGGCGGCAGGCCCGGTTCCTGGCCCAGGCTTTGTACTTCACTGGCGGCGAACAACGGCGTCAATGGCCCGCGCAGACGCAACGCCTCGGCATGGGGCGCGGTGCCGCTGCCCAGGGGTTCGGCCTGGGGATGTTCACGTTCGAGCAACAGCAAGGCCTGGAGCCATTCGAAGCGTTGCGGGTCGCGCCGCAGGCGCTGGCTCAGGTTCAGAGCACCAGGGGCTTGCCGGCTTGGGGTTGCCATGTCTTCACCTCCTTGTCGGACTGGACCAGCACGGTGCGCACAAAGCGATTGGCGGTGGCGTAAAGGGAAAAGAACTGCGCCAGTACCCCGGAGAACAGTACGGCGCTGCTGCCGACAAAGTGTTGCGGATCCAACTGCAGGCGCACCTCCAGCCCATTGCGCCAGCCGCGCCAGGCGTCTTCGCCGACATGGGCGATGACCCGGTCGCAGCCCAAACCCAATACCCCTTCGATCTGACGATGGGCGCTGGCTTCATCCCGCAGGTTGTGCAATTGCAGAATCTCGCGCAGTGCATCCAGTGCTTGGGGGCCTTCGACCAGTGACAAATGGTTGAGGGTCAATTGCGACACCAGCCGCCAGCGCGACTCACCGTCCAGGCGTGGCAGGCTCTGTGGGCTGGGTGGGTTGCGCAAGCGGGCCCAGGCCACCGGCCCCGGTCGCTCGAAACCCAGCGGCGTGCCAGCCGGAAGGCTTTGGGCCAGGTGACGGTTGGTGCACAGCAGTTCGGCGGTGAGGCTGTAGTCGCGTGTGTCGGCTTGCGGGTCGAACTGGGTGTCCACCAGGCTCACCATCAAGTCGCTGCCCAGTCGGTTCGGGCTCATGCCGCTGACCCGGCGCGCATGCCAGTAAAGGGACTGGTCGCTGCCATGCTGGCTACCATAGTAGGCCGGTACCTTGCGCACGCCCTGGCTGGACATGGCGCGCATGCCACGGATGCTGTGGATCTCGACGCTGTTTTCCCGATGACTGTCGGCCACCAGCCGGTACTCGCTGCGGGTGCCATCCGGGCGCAGTGGCTCGGAAGTCCGGGGAAACAGATTGATCACCGGCGTGCAGCCCAGGGCGATGTCGCTGGCCTGGATTGGCAAGCGGCTGGGGGGAGGGCGGTCGAAAACGATGTACAGGTACAGGGACGGGCTGTCGCTGATGGCGCCGGCCAGTGGCAGGTCGAAGAAACCGAATTTATCCGGGAAGGCAAAATACTCGGCCAACAGGCGCATGCCTGGATGTACGCCATCCTCGTCCGGCAGCAAGACCTGGTCGCTGGCGAAGCCGACGATCTGCGGCAAGCCGGCCAGTGGTTCCGGCACGCTACCCGGAGCGCCGGCCAGGACCTTGATGGCATGGGCGCCAAGCAGGTCGTACAGGACGGCGTTGATGATCGGTGATGCCGCCAGGTGCACCCGCAGCGAGTCGATTCCCAGCGTCGACCACTGGCTTTCGCCCAGGCACCGCAGCTCCAGGCGCAAGGCCGAGCGGGCCTGGACCACCCCAGTCAGCGCCTGGGCCTCGTCGCTGCCCAGCAACAACGCCTCGCTGACTTCCACCGGCCACAAATGCACGGCGGCGGTGGTGCGAAAATGAATGCTCTGGCCCTTGTCCGTGGTGACGAACAACGGTGTGTCGCGGGGCAGCGGGTAGCCCTCGTTCAAATTGCCTTTGCTCGGGTCGGGTTCGAACTGCACGATGGCGCACGACGGCAAGGGGCGCATGGCCAATGGGTACAGTTGTTCGAGCAGGGCGTCGCTGAATTCGGCGTAGTCGTCATCGAGCCGGCGTTGCAAGCGCGCGGCCAGTAGCGCAAAACCTTCCAGCAGGCGCTCCACGTGCGGGTCGGGGCATTCGTCAGGAGACAGTTCCAGGCGCCGGGCGACTTTTGGGTAACGCTCGGCGAACAGGCTCCCGGCATGCCGCAACCAGGTCAGTTCGCGCTGGTAATAGTCCAGCAGTTGCGGGTCAATCGAGTCGCTCATGTCGTACCTCAAGGCCGTCGCCGGCGTGCTCGATGACAAATGCCACGGGCCAGGCGTGCAGGTCGCCGCGCAGCTCGCCCGACAGCCGTATGCACAATTGCTGCGGATGGCCCGGCACCGGGCAGACCTCGACCTCGCCCAGGCGCAGGCGAGGTTCGAAATGGGTGATGGCCTGGCGGATTTCCCGGGTCAGTTGACGCCTGTCATCGCTGCGCTGCTGTTGCAGCGCAGTCCAGTCGGCGATGCCGTAGTCGAGGATGCTCGGTGGTTCGGTCAGCGCCCGCGGGCCGCGCCGGGTGTTGAACAGGCGCGACAATTCGGCATGAACCGAGTCTTGCAACGCCTGTCGGTCGAACGCCCGAGGGGTATCATCCGCCTGGCTGGCCAGGCGTTCGAACAGGGGCGGGCGTAGCCCGAAGCCAGCCATGGGCGGCGCTTCCTTACTTGGTCATTTTGTTGGCGGCCAGGTCCCAGGTCGTGCCCGCCGTGCCTTCCTTGGTGCCGTCGTCTTTCTGCGCGGTGAGCTCCCATTTGATCTTGGTGAAGTTCAGCGACAGGGTTTCCACCGGTTTACCGCCGGTGCCGCCGCTGACGCTGACGTTGGACAGCACCACGTTGGTCAGGGTGTAGATGATGAACGGCATGAGTTTGCCGCTGCCCTCGGCGGCGTTGCGGCCAATGGTGATGACAGCTTGTGGGATCGGCTTGCCGGCGCAGCAATACTCGTTGAGGGAAGGGGTGGAGCTGTCGATGAATTTGGTCAGGGTGAACTCGCCGATGTGGGGCCGGCCGGAGGTGCGCTCCGAGTTGCTGACGTCATTGGTGACCTGCATCGCCACGTTGTGGCTGTAGGACATGACCTCGATCTTGTCCGTGAAACCCTCCAGCAGGCTGTCGCCCTTGATGTCGCCGCCGAGGTCGAGAATGATTGCATCCATTGTGTGGAACTCCTGAAGTCGAGTGGGGTGTTACCCGATACCGATCCGTTAAAGACGAACGCCGAACCTGTGGCGAGGGGATTTATCCCCGTTGGGCTGCGCAGCAGCCCTGAGCAGTCAGCTCAATCTGCCTGACACACCGGGTTGCTGGTATTCAGGGCCGCTTCGCGCCCCAACGGGGATAAATCCCCTCGCCACAACAAGCCCTCTCGCCATGGGTTTTTATTGATCAGGCAGCCACTGGTGGCGGCAGGGTCGCCACCAGGCGGATCGAGGCGGTCAGTTCCTCAAGCTGGAAGTGCGGCCGCAGGAATACCGTGGCCTTGTAGGCCCCCGGTTTGCCTGCCACTTCCGTCACGTCCACTCGCGCTTCGCGCAACGGGTATTGCGCCTTGATCTCTTGCGGCGCGTTGTCGTTGATCAGCACGTAGTCGGCGATCCAGTTGTTGAGGTAGGTCTGCACGTTATCGCGGGTCATGAAGCTGCCGACCTTGTCGCGCATGATCACCTTCAGGTAATGGGCGAAACGCGAGGCCGCGAGGACATACGGCAACATCGCCGAGATCCGCGCGTTGGCGTTGGCCTCGTTGGTGTTGTAGAGCTTGGCCTTGTTGGTGGTCTGGCCGCCGAAGAACACCGCCACATCGCTGTTTTTCTTGTGGCACAGGGCGATGAAGCCCAGGTCGTTGAGTTCTTTTTCGCGGCGGTCGGTGATCGCCACTTCGGTCGGGCACTTGAGCGACAGGTCCCCGGAACTGGTACGGAAGGTATGGGCGGGCAGGCCTTCGACCGCGCCGCCGCCCTCGGCCCCGCGAATCGCCGCGCACCAGCCATATTTGGCGAAGGCTTCGGTGATGCGTTGCGATAGCGCCCAAGCGGCGTTGCCCCACAGGTATTTGCTGTGGTCGGTACCGTTGACGTCTTCGACGTAGTTGATGCCCTCCACCGGCAAGGTGTCCGGACCATAGGGCAGGCGCAGCAGGAAATGTGGCAGCACCAGGGATACGTAGCGCGAGTCTTCGCTTTCACGGAAGGCGCGCCATTTGATCAGTTCCTGGCTCTCGAAAATCTTCGACAGATCCCTGGGTATCGCCAGTTCGGTGAAGCTGGTCATGTCGAACAAGCGCGGGCTGGCGGCGGCAATGAACGGTGCGTGCGCCGCCGCGGCGACGTTCGACAGTTTTTCCAGCAGGCCGATGTCCTGGGGGTGGCGGCCAAAGGTGTAGTCGCCCACCAGCAGGCTGAACGGATGTCCGCCGAAGGTGCCGTATTCTTCCTCGTAGATTTTCTTGAACAGCGCGCTCTGGTCGAATTCGACGGCTTTTTCCAGGTCGTTCTGCAGTTCTTTCTGGGTGACGTTGAGCAGGCGCAATTTGAGCCGGGTGCTGGTTTCGGTGTTTTGCACCAGCAGGTGCAGGCCGCGCCAGGAGGCCTCGAGTTTTTGCAGGTCGGGGTGGTGCAGCACTTCGTTGAGCTGGGCGCTGATCAACTGATCGATCTGGCTAATGCGGTCGTTGATCATCGCCACGGTGTCCTTGTCGATGGCCATGCCTTCGTCGAGGACCTGGGTAGCAAATTCAGCGAGCATGTCGCGGGCGTAGTCCTGCTGGCTGTCGTCGTGGGCCATGCGGCCTTCGGCGATGATCTTGTCGAGCAGGGACAGGGTCTGGGTCGTGCTCTCGCTGGTTTGAGCGCTGGATGAAGCGGGCATGGCTTTATCTCCCTTGAATGATGAGCACGATCAGGCCTGTGGTTCGGTCGGGGCCGGGTCATCGTTGGCGGCCACCGTCGGCAGCTCTTGCGGCGTATCCTGGGGCCGCGCCGACTTGATCTCTTGCAGGCCTTCGGTGTTGGCGATCACGTCGCGCAGCAGCTTGTCGAGGTCGTCGTTGCCATCGAGCTTGGTCAACAGGTCCCGCAGGCGTTGACGAGCTTCGAACAGCCGGCGCAGCGGCGTGACCTGCTCCACGACCTTGACCGGGTCGAAGTCATCGATGTGACGGAAGTTGAGTTCGATGTTGAGCTTGCTGTCGTCGCCGCTGAGGGTGTTGTTCACCTGGAGCGTGGCGCGGGGGGAGATGGAAGCGAGTACCTCGTTGAAATTATCCCGATCGATTTCCGTGAAGCGCCGCTCGTTGAGCTTGGGCAGCGGCTCCAGTGGCTTGCCCGAAAGGTCGGCCAGAATGCCGACCACCAGTGGCAATTCTTTTTTCTCAATGGCGTTGCCGATTTCCACGTCATAGGTGATCTGGACGCGGGGAGGACGGACTCTGTCGAGCTTGTGCTGGGTACTTTCTGCCATGGCGGCCGACTCCGATGCATGTGGGGGAGCAATGCATCGGGAGGCCCGCTCATCGCATTCCCTTGCTGATCCGCAGGTTGCAAATGGGCGGCAGAAAACCTGTCATTCCCTTGACGAACCTGGTCCATTCAACCCTGTGGGTCGAACTATCCAAGACGCTAGAACAGGTCTATAAAAAAGCAAGCAAAAACAATTTTTGACCGCCGAGAAAAGGAAGATTCATTTTGCGTGGTTTTTTTTGCGGATTTTTTTTGAGCCTGGCGCTCACCGGGTGCTCGCTTTTTGCCCCCAGTGTCGACCTGGACAGCCTGACCCTGGACGTCGCGCCCCGTGCCAATGACGACACGCCGATCGCGGTGGATTTCATCGCCGTGAACGACCCGGACCTGCTCAAGCAGCTATCGGGTATCACCGCCAGCCAGTGGTTCGCCGAGCGCGAACAGTTCCAGCGCGACTATCGTCAACTCATGTCGGTATGGGGGCTGGAGCTGGTTCCAGGGCAATTCATCGATCGCCAACCCTTCCCGCTGGAGGGCCGGCGCGCCGCTGGACTTTTGGTCTTCGCCAGCTATAACACTCCCGGAGCCCACCGGCTTCGGCTGGACGATCAGCACAAGGCCTGGCTGAAGTTCGACAGTCGCGAGATGACCCTCGTGAATGACGGCCAGCAGGGTGACAGTCAGCCTTGAGTAAACCGCGGGCCGCCACGGGCGGCGACATTGGGATGTCGAAGGGAGTCGTATGGGTCTGTTACCTGACGCGGTGTGTTGGCATGAGGGCATGCAGTTACTGCCCCAGCATTTTCAATTACAAGGGCTGCGTGCCGAGGCCTTGGCCGCGCATTTCGCCGGAGCCTGCAATCCCTGGTTCTGGGGTGTCAGCCAATTGGAAGTCGACCCTTCGGCTCTCAGCGCCGGCCAGGTACGACTGTTGCAACTGCAAGGCACCTTGCCGGATGGCTTGCCGGTCAACCTGCAGGCCGGCGTCGGGCCGACCCTGGAGCTGGACATCGGCGAGGCGGTCAACAAGACCGACGACGCCACCGTGACCGTCTACCTGGCCATCAGCCCGCTCTGGCGTGCCGGGCAATTGCTGCCGCTCAAGGGCCGGTTGCAATCGGTGGTCGGCGAGGCGTTGCCGGATCTCACCAGTGGCGAATTTCCTGAATCGATCACTGTCTGGCGTCCGAACCCACGGCTGTGCACGCAACTGAGCAAAGCCGATTCGATCTGCCTGCCGCTGTTGCGTATTCGCAAGGAGGGTGGTGGCTTTTTGCGGGTGCCCTATACGCCGCCCACGCCCGTGCTGCTGCCAGAGTCGGAACTCGGTCGGCGCGTCGCCGGGCTGTGTGCCCGGGCCCGGGAAAAGTGCCTGTTTCTCGCCGGTCGGCTGCGTCAGGCCCAGGCCGCCGGGAACCAGGACGATGCCATGGAAATCCGCCGGCAATTGACCGCGTTGTGGGCGCGGTTGCCGGAAATCGAAGGCGCACTGAACACCCGGGTGGCGACCCCGCAATCGCTCTATGGCTTGCTGCTGGGGTTGGCCGGTGCTTGGTCGGCCCTCGATCCACTGGCGGGCGTGCCGGCCTTCGCACCCCTGGATTTTCTGGAATTGCAGCGCGGCTACGAGCCGCTGCTCGACTGGTTGGAAGATACCCTGGAGCTGGTTCGCGCCGGCTATCGCAGCCTGGCCTTCGAGCGCAATGAGCAGGTGTTCTCGATCCAGTTGCCCGACGATCAGCCGAACCAACGCCTGGTGATCGGTTTGCGCATGCCCAACGGGGCCAGTGAGCAGGCCGCAGCCGAGTGGCTGCGTGGGGCGATCATCGCGTCCGCGCCGCACGTGCCGTTGTTGAGCCGCCAGCGCATGAGTGGCTTGCCCCATCAGGCCATGAGTCGCAACGAACAGGTGGCCTACAGCGTGGGCGATGACACCCGGTTGTTCGTGGTGGCCGCCAGCGGGCAATGGTTCGACGGGCAGTTGCCGTTGCACATCGTGGCGCCGGCGTCGGCCCAGGCCAGCAGCCCGTGGCAAGTGGTGTTGTTCGTGGCGCAAGCCGGTGAAGGTGCCTGATCGCAAAAGGGGAGTCGTATGCCTGACGGAAGTGGCGGGGCGGTTCGGAGTCTGCATGAGGCGCCGCTGAGCAGCGCTTTTCGTCAGGCTTGGCTGAAGTGGTCCCAGGAGTGGCAGGACTTGCCCAAGGACAGCGACCCTGCGGTATTGGTCAATCGGGTGGTGGAGTTTTCCGGACGCAGCGCCCAGCGTCTGTGGCGGGTGGCCTTCGCCACCGTCGGCGATGCCGCCACCGAGCAGGTCAAGGCGCTGGTCTATGCGTTCGTGGCGCTGGTGGACGAAACCTTGCTGTTCACCCCCTGGCCGGGACAACTGGCTTGGCAGCAGCACCCGCTCGAATCGCGTATGTATGCCAGTCGCCAGGCTGGCGAGCGCTTGCCTGCGGCGATCAAGAAACTGCTCGACGAGCAGATGCCCGGTACCCGGGACCTGGCGAATGTCTATCTGCAATGCCTGATCCTCGGCTTTCAGGGGCGGCTGCGCGGTGAGCCCGGTCAGGTCCAGCATGAAAAATGGCGCCTGGCGTTGTTCACCTTTGCCTGGCAGCACGACCCCGATTATGTCGATGTCAGCCAGCGCCTGGCGCTGCCTTCGGCGGCAGCGCCGATGCGTATGCCGGGGCAACAGTCACTGCCGGACGGGGTTCGCCTGGGGCTGGCGATCCTGGCAATGGTGCTGCTGCTGACCGGGCTGGGACAGGTGTTCTGGCGCGATATTGGTTCGGCCCTCGAACCGGTCCTGCAACTGAACGAGTCGGCGGTCCAGGAGCAGGATTCATGAGTCCCCTGAGCGTCTTCGCCCTGGTCTTGCTCGCCATCGTCCTGGTGCTGTTGGTCGTGGCCGGGATCTGGTGGCTGCGTACCCAGGGTGGAGCGGCGATCCGCAGTTTCTATGGGGCGGTGCGCCACATGGAGCAGGAGCAGGGCACCCGGGATCGTTATCAGATGCCCTGGTTGATGATGCTGGGCAACGAAGCGGACGGCGCGCAGCTGTGTGCCCAGTGGCGTTTGCAACCCACCGACAAGGTCGCATGGTTCGGGCGCTGGTGGTCGGATACCGAAGGCGCGGTGCTGGTGGTGCCCCAGGCGTTGTTCTTGCCCGATGAAGGCATGAACCGGCAACGGGGCAATTGGTGGCGCTTGCTGGGATTGATTCTGCGACTGCGCAGCAGACGGCCTCTGGACGCGGTGATCTGGACGGTCCCGCTCGGCAAGCTCGATGACATCGAACATGCCACTGAGTTGAGCCTCAAGGCCCGGCGCGGTTTTATCGACCTTC
The DNA here is from genome assembly GCF_018325805.1 of Pseudomonas sp. St290. NCBI lineage: Bacteria > Pseudomonadati > Pseudomonadota > Gammaproteobacteria > Pseudomonadales > Pseudomonadaceae > Pseudomonas > Pseudomonas sp. St290. The sequence continues at coordinate 2,848,279 of NZ_AP014703.1, forward strand.
TGCAACGCTTCGGTCTCAGCCTGCCGGTGTACGTGGTGGTGACTGGGATGGAGCAGTTGCCCGGATTCCAGGAACTGGTCAGCGCGTTGCCTGCCGAGGCCCGGGAATCGACGTTGGGCTGGTCTTCGCCCTACTTGCCGGATGCGGCCTGGCAATCGCAGTGGAGTGACCAGGCGTTGGATCAGGTCAACGCTGCGCTGTCGCAATCGATCATTGAGATCGGTGCGTTGTCGGGACAACTGAGCGCCGATCTTTACGGGTTGCCCGAGCGTTTCGAAGGTTTGCGGCGGACCCTGCAGATTCTGCTGGAGCCGGTTTTCCAAGGTAACACCCAGGGCGAAGCACCGCGTTTTCGGGGTGTCTATTTCACCGCCAGCCAAGCGCCGGCGGTTACAGGAGATGGGTTCGCGGCCACTGACAACGTTCTGCGGCAGACGGTTTTCGCTCGGCAACTGTGGTCACGTCGCTTGGTGGCCGAGCGTGGCCTGGCCCAACCCGTACCGCGTCTGCTGCGTTTGCGCCAGCGCTGGCATCGACTGGCCGGCGCGGTCGCGTTGGTGGTCGGCCTGGTCTGGCTGGGGGGCATGTTGTGGGTCTGGCACGATTCGGTGGAGGAGGCCGAGGAGCTCTCGCGGTTGATCCTCAGTGCCCATAAGAACCATCTGGTGGTCGACTCGGACGAGCCACAACTGGAACCGACCCGGCACAACGTACAGAACTACTGGAACGTCTTGGAAAAAGCCCCGCGCTGGCGCTTCGTCTCGGTGGTCTTTCCCACTTCGTGGTTCTCCTCGGTGGACACGCAATTGGAGCAGGGCTTGCGCCTGACCGCCCGGCACCATTGGGTATTGCCGTTGCGTGACCTGCTGAACTGGGACCTGGAACAACTCAAGTCCATCCGCAACACCGAGCGCCGGGGCAACGTGGAAAGTGAAGACCCGGCGCAATGGCAAAGCTACGTGAAGGCCAAGGATCTGGTGGAGCGGGCTGTGCGCCTGGAGCAACACAATCAGCTGTTCAGCCAGGCGATAAACAACCCCAAGGCGCCGCTGGATGAGCTGGTGCAACTGAGCAACAACGCCCTGTCATTGAACCTCAACACGGGAACCTTGAGCCGGGCGCGGTTCTACAACCGGGTGCTGTTCGATGCGCAAAACACCGACTTGAAAGGGCTGGACCTGAACGCCGTGCGTCCGGCGATTTCCGATAATTTCACCGGCCTGATGCAGCGCTGGCTCGATCATTATTTCCTGGCGGATAACTTCGTGCGCCAGGCCGGCTACCTCAAGCTGCATCTGCAACGGTTGGAGGCGGGGAGTGGTAACTCCTTGAATGAGCTCGAAGACCTGATGGCGCTGATCGATGACTTGCAGACGCTGGTCAGCCTGACCAATTCGGCCTGGGGCCGGGGCAAGGGCCAGGATTTGGTGCCCGGTTACACCCAGATGATGGACAAGGTCAGCCACAGCACCTTGCTTGGCCCGGATATCGAACAGGACCTGGAGAGCCAGGCGGCGAAGTTGCAGCAGAGCTTTCGTGACCAGTGGATCGTCCAGACCGGTTCCCGGGACAATCTGCTGGTGCAACAGGGCAGTGGCCTGCTGGTGCTGCAAGACCATGTCACGGCGCTGGACGGTGCGGTACAAGCCTTGTTCAAGCGTGATTTCGTGGCGTTGGCGTTGCAGAAGGATCCCTCGGGCAGTAATGCCGATTCGATGGGCCAGGGCGACGGCAGCGATGATTTCAGTGTTGCCCTGAACTACTTCGCCAGCTACAAGAGTTACGCCAACGAGGAGCTGCCGCGCATCCCGCCGGATTACCGTGACGCGCTGATGCAGGCCGCTGAAGGCGCCGCGGCCCGGGCCATGTGGTTGAGCCTGGACGAAAGCGACGAGTCGTTGCCCGGCATGGGCTTCAATGTGCAAACGGCCCAGGCGGTTGCGCTGCAAAAAGCTTTCATGGACGTGCACCGTGGCGACCTGGCGATACGTTTCCAGCGTCTGCTCAATCGCCGGGCATTGGCACAGATCAAGAGTGGCCTGGACGAGATCGATGCCCAGCCGCTGTTCAGTCAACGGGCCGATATCCAGCGTTGGGACGGCTCGAAAAACTTCGGCTTGCTGCTCTACGGAGCCAGCGATCCACAAGACCTGAAGCTGAACCTGAACCAGCAATTCGGTGCGATGCTGCAGATCGCCGAGCAGCGAATGCCCGCGCTGGAATGGCTGATCGTCCAGCAGGACAACCTGTCGGCCCTGGAGCACGACCAGGTGGCTCGCTTCATGGCCCTCAACGATGAATTGCTCAAGTACAAGAACCAGAACCCGGCCAGCTCGGCGGCCCAACTGGAACAATTGGTGAGCCGGGACTTTATCGCCATGGACACCACCTCCTGCGCGCAGATCCTGCAGACCTCCAGTTTGCCCGGCGGGCGCGGTGACCTGGCCCTGCGCACCGTCGCGTTGCAGCAGGGCGCCCTGCAACGTTGCCTGTACCTGCAACAGAACCAGGCCGCGACTGCCTGGAATGACCTGGCCAACTATTTCAATCAATACCTGGCCGGACGCTTTCCGTTTTCCCAGGATGTGCGGGCCAGCGATGCCGACCCGGCGCGGGTCCAGCATTTGCTCGAGCTGATCGATACACGCCTGCCCCTGGCCCAGGCCGGGCTGACGTTGAGCCAGGTGCCGGAGCGATTGGCGGCCGAGGATTTTCTCAACCGTTTGAAACAGGCCGGGGCCTGGCTCGGGCCGCTGTTCGTGCGCGACAAGAGTGGCATCCTGGGTGTGGAAATGGACGTGCGCTGGCGTACCGATCGCGATGAAGAGCGCGGCGCCGACCAGGTGATCGCCTGGAGCCTGGACGCCGGCAACCAGCAGATCAGCTACCCCGGCGGCGGCCAGCAGAACCTGCGCTGGATGGTCGGCCAGCCCGTGCGCCTGACTTTGCGTTGGGCCCGCAACGGTTACCAGCGTCCGGCCAACGACCCGTTGCAACCGAACCTGGTGGTGCGCGACCTGGAGGCCGGTTGGGAATACCAGGGGCCATGGTCATTGCTGCGCCTGATGCGCTCGTTGGTGACGAGCCAGCGCCAGCCGAATGTCGACTACACCGATTTTCCCCTGGCCCTGCAATTGCCGGTGACCGCCCAGACCCACGCCCGCACGGCGCAGCAAACGTTGATGTTCGTGCGCCTGTCGTTGATGAGCCAGGGCTCCAAGCTGCCCTTGTCGATCCCACCGCTGCCGACGCGGGCGCCCCGTTCACCTTTCATGGCGACCTCATCGAGTCCCGCCATCGCCACTCGTGAGGAAGGCTTGTGAGCTTGCCGATATCGCCTTTGCCTGAACTGGTCAGCCAATTGCTCGAGCCGATCAGCGCTGAATCGCCTTGTGGCCAGGACCTGCGCTACGAACCGGAATATGATCAGTTGCGCGAATTGCGCCGGGAGGACGACACCAGCCTGCCCACGGGCGTGTGGCAGTCTTCGATCAAGCGCGCCCTATGGCCAGACCTGGAACGACTGGCAACCATGTTGCTGCTGGAACGCAGCAAGGACCTGATGATCAGCGCCTGGCTGGGGGAGGCCTGGTTGCATATGGCAGGGCTGGAGGGGTTGCCGGGTAGCCTGGCGCTGGTGGCGGGGCTGTGTGAGCGCTACCCGGAGCAGTTGCACCCCCAGGCCGATGAAGGCGACCAGTCGTGGCGGGTGATCCCGCTGGAATGGCTGGCCCGTCGCTACAGTGAGGTGTTGCTGACGCGCGTGCCATTGCTCGATGGCCGGGACCAGGAGTTCTCCGGTTTCTGTCTGGACGACTGGCAACGCTTGCAGCGCCAGCAAGTGTTGGGCAACGACAGCAAGAACGCCAAGGCGTCGGCGGAAGCGGCGCGCAATGATCAGAAGAAACTCAGTGAACTGATTCGCAGCACACCCTTGTCATTCTGGTTGCATCGCCAGGGCAGCCTGATGTTGAGCCTGCAACACCTGCAACGGCTCGAAGCCTGGAGCGACGCTTACTTGGGCAACCTGGCCCCAGGCTACAAATCCCTGCGGGATGTGATTCAGGCCTTGCTGGCCCTGGTAGAGGAGTTCATCGCGATGAATCCACAGCAACCCACTGTCTTGCCGGTGCAAACTTCACCCACGGTTACGCTTGAACCTGACCGGGCGCAGGCGAACGTGGCACCTGCCCAGGTTTTCCAGGAGCCGGCCAATCGTGAGGAGGCCTATCGACAGCTACTGGTCATCGCCGGTTACCTGGCCCGTACAGAACCCCACAGCCCGGTGCCCTATCTGATCCGGCGCGGCGTGGAGTGGGGCAACAAGCCGTTGAGCGAGTTGCTGGGGGAACTGATCAGTGCCGATGCCGAATCCCGGCGGTTATGGACATTGCTGGGGGTGCTTTAAGGCTGCGCGTCGGGTAACGGTACTGGCGTCAACACCGGCTTGCCGGAAAAAAACGCGTTCAGGTTCTGGCCCACCAGCTCCACCGTGCCACGCGTTGCTTCCGGCGACAGGCCGGCCACATGGGGCGTCAGCACGACGTTGGGCAGATGTTTCAGCGCGTCGGGCACTTCGGGCTCGTGATCGAACACATCCAGGGCCGCGCCAGCGATTCGCCGTTGCTCCAGGGCGCTGATCAGGTCGGCGGTGGCGACCACGCTGGCACGGGCGATGTTCACCAGGAAACCATTGGGTCCCAAGGCATCGAGGGCCTGTTTGTTGATCAACTGCCGGGTGTCCAGGCCGCCGGGCGTGGCGACGATCAGGAAATCCGAGACGCGGGCCAGTTCCGTGGGCGTGGCGCAGTAGGTGTAGGGTACGTCGTTGCGCATCTGGCGATTGTGGTAGCTGACGCTCATGTCGAACCCGAGGGCGGCCCGCTTGGCGATCGCCATGCCCACCGCGCCCAGGCCCAGCACGCCCAGGCGCTTGCCGGCCAGGGAAGGGCGCATGACCTTGGGCCATTCGCCACGGCGCACGCATGCGTCGGCCCGGGGAATGTCCCGCACCAGCGCCAGCAGCAGCGCCATGGCATGGTCGGCCACCGACGAGGCGTTGACCCCGGCGCCGTTGGTTACCACGATGCCCCGATTGCGCGCGGCCTGCAGGTCCACTTGTTCGTAACCGGCGCCGATCACGCAAATGATCTGCAAATTGGGCAGGGCGGCGATTTCTTCCGCCGTCAAACCCAGGGGGCCGCGGGTCAGCACCGCGCTGAAGCGTTCACCGTGTTCGAAAATCGCTGTCTTGCGTTCGGCAGGCGTGGGCGCCAATTCCAGGTGATACCCCTGCCGCTCAAGAATCGGCAGGTACTCATTGACGGTTTCAACCAGTACCAGAACGGTTGCAGTCATGCTGGGCTCCTGTGGGTGCTGGGGTGATTGCAAGTATTCAACCTGATTGTAGGAGCAGAGGGCAGGGGGGTTGCGGCTTTTTATGTGCATTTCGGTTTTGGTGTCGTTCTTGCGAGGGATTGCTCGCTGTGGCGGCCTGACAGCCGACCTGGCTCTGGCGGTCGTACTGCAATCCAGCTGTGGGAGCGCGACGGTACATCCAACATGAATGTCGATTGATCCTTCGCTTTCGCGAGTACGCTCGCTCTCACAGGGAATGCGGGGGCATCTTTTATGACAGTAATCTGATCCGCATAACCGCTCCTCAGCTAAGTCTTTGCTTCTGCTCGCTAATCCCGGACAATCGCGCCCCTGTTTCGGTCGGGGCGCTGCCTGTCGGGTTTTTCTGACTCGTCCCGACCGGGTGCATGTGACCGGAATACGGAGATCCGCCCGGATGAATGATCAGGCCAATAGCGTCGAAGAGCGCTTTGAAACGACTGTCCCAGCCACCCTCAGCCAATGGAGTCGTCAGGACACCACGTGGATGCTGGGTCTGTTTGGCACCGCGATTGGTGCAGGTACGCTTTTTTTACCGATCAATGCGGGCCTGGGCGGCTTTTGGCCGCTGCTGATCCTGGCGTTGCTGGCGTTCCCCATGACGTTCTATGCCCACCGGGGCCTGACCCGTTTTGTGTTGTCCGGTCGCGACGGTGCGGACATCACCGATGTGGTGGAAGAACATTTCGGCCTCAAGGCCGGTGCGTTGATCACGCTTTTGTACTTCTTTGCCATTTTCCCGATCCTGCTGATCTACAGCGTGGCGTTGACCAACACGGTGGGCAGTTTCCTGGAGCATCAGTTGCATATCCAGGCGCCCCCTCGGGCTGTGCTGTCGTTGGTGCTGATCCTGGGCCTGCTGGCGGTGGTGCGCTGCGGCGAGCAGGCCATCGTCAAGGCCATGAGCCTGATGGTCTACCCGTTCATCGTTGCGCTGTTGTTCCTGGCGGTGTTCCTGATTCCCCACTGGAGCGGCGGCATCCTGACCACGGCGTCCACGCCGCCTGAAGCTTCGGCGTTGCTGCATACCTTGTGGCTGGCGATCCCGGTGATGGTGTTCTCGTTCAACCACTCACCCATCATCTCGGCGTTTGCGGTGGACCAGAAGCGTCGCTATGGTGCCAACGCTGAGGAGCGCAGCTCGCAGATCCTGTCGCGCGCCCATGTGCTGATGGTGGTGATGGTGCTGTTTTTCGTGTTCAGTTGCGTGTTGACCTTGTCCCCGGCACAACTGGCTGAGGCCAAGGCGCAGAATCTGTCGATCCTGTCGTACCTGGCCAACCATTTCAGCAACCCGACTATCGCTTTTGCCGCGCCGTTGATTGCGTTTGTCGCCATTTCCAAATCGTTCCTGGGGCACTACATCGGCGCCAGCGAAGGCCTCAAGGGCCTGATCGTCAAAAGCGGTCGTCGCCCGGCGCCCAAGACCCTGGACCGCCTTACCGCTGCGTTCATGCTGGTGGTGTGCTGGATCGTCGCCACGCTCAACCCGAGCATCCTGGGCATGATCGAAACCCTGGGCGGCCCGGTCATCGCGGCCATCCTGTTCCTGATGCCGATGTATGCCATCCGCAAAGTCCCGGCCATGGCCCGCTATCGTGGCCAGGCGTCGAATGTCTTCGTGGTGCTGGTGGGCCTGGTGGCGATTACTGCGCTGGTCTACTCCCTCTTGGCCTGACCGGACCCTTGTGGGAGCGGGCTTGCTCGCGAAAGTGGTGGGGCGGCTTGCATTGATGTTGGATGTGCTGCTGTCATCGCGAGCAGGCTCGCTCCCACATGGGGTTGTGGGTGTTCATATATTCTCCATTCACCACATATCCCCTGTGGGAGCGAGCCTGCTCGCGATAGCGGTAGCCGGCTAGCATCGGAATCCCAAGCATAAAAAAACGCCGCCCCTCGCAAGAAGGGCGGCGTTTTCAGTCGGGCGTTGAAGCGTTAGGCTTGAACGACCGGGATGTTGGCGTTTGCAGCGGCTTCACGGAACTCGGCGATCTGGTCGAAGCTCAGGTAGCGGTATACGTCCGCTGCCATGCTGTCGATCTTGCCGGCGTATTCCATGTACTCCTCGACGGTCGGCAGGCGACCCAGGATGGACGCAACGGACGCCAGTTCGGCCGAAGCCAGGTAGACGTTCGCGCCGTCACCCAGACGGTTCGGGAAGTTACGGGTCGAAGTCGACACCACGGTGGAGTTCGGCTCGACGCGTGCCTGGTTACCCATGCACAGCGAGCAGCCTGGCATTTCCATCCGTGCGCCGGCCTTGCCGTAGATGCCGTAGTAGCCTTCTTCGGTCAGTTGGTGAGCGTCCATCTTGGTCGGCGGCGACAGCCACAGACGGGTTGGCAGCTGACCCTTGACCTGATCCAGCAGCTTACCGGCAGCGCGGAAGTGACCGATGTTGGTCATGCACGAACCGATGAACACTTCGTCGATCTTCTCGCCAGCAACGCTGGACAGCAGGCGGGCGTCGTCCGGGTCGTTCGGCGCACAGAGCACAGGCTCGCTGATGTCGGCCAGATCGATTTCGATGACTTCGGCGTATTCGGCGTCGGCATCGGCTTCCATCAGTTGCGGGTTGGCGATCCAGGCTTCCATCGCTTGGGCGCGACGCTCCAGGGTACGTGCGTCACCGTAGCCTTCGCCGATCATCCAGCGCAGCAGGGTGATGTTCGATTGCAGGTACTCGGTGATCGACTCTTTCGACAGCTTGATGGTGCAACCGGCAGCCGAACGTTCGGCCGAGGCGTCGGACAATTCGAAAGCCTGTTCCAGGGTCAAGCCTTCCAGGCCTTCGATCTCCAGGATGCGACCGGAGAAGGCGTTTTTCTTGCCTTTCTTCTCGACGGTCAACAGACCCTTCTGGATGGCGAAGTACGGAATGGCATGAACCAGGTCACGCAGGGTGATGCCAGGTTTCATTTTGCCTTTGAAGCGCACCAGGATCGATTCCGGCATGTCCAGCGGCATGACGCCGGTGGCAGCGGCGAACGCGACCAGGCCGGAGCCGGCCGGGAACGAGATGCCCATCGGGAAACGGGTGTGCGAGTCACCACCGGTACCCACAGTGTCTGGCAGCAGCATGCGGTTCAGCCACGAGTGGATGATGCCGTCGCCCGGACGCAGGGAAACACCGCCGCGGGTCATGATGAAGTCAGGCAGGGTGTGGTGGGTGGTCACGTCGATCGGCTTTGGATAAGCCGCGGTGTGGCAGAAGGACTGCATCACCAGGTCAGCCGAGAAGCCCAGGCACGCCAGGTCTTTCAGTTCGTCGCGGGTCATTGGACCGGTGGTGTCCTGGGACCCCACGGTGGTCATTTTCGGTTCGCAGTAGGTGCCAGGACGTACGCCTTTGCCTTCTGCCAGACCGCAAGCCTTGCCGACCATCTTCTGCGCCAGGGTGAAACCCTTGGTGCTTTGAGCGGGAGCTTCAGGCTTCTTGAACAGGTCGAAAGGTGGCAGGCCCAGCTCGGCGCGAGCCTTCTCGGTCAGGCCACGGCCAATGATCAGCGGAATACGACCGCCAGCACGGACTTCGTCCAGCAGCACCGGAGTCTTCATTTCGAAGGTGGTGATGACTTCGTCGGTACCGTGCTTGCAGACTTTGCCGGCATGCGGGTACAGGTCGATCACATCGCCCATGTTCATGTTCGAAACGTCGAACTCGATAGGCAGTGCGCCAGCATCTTCCATGGTGTTGTAGAAGATCGGAGCGATTTTGCTGCCGAAGCAGAAACCGCCAGCGCGCTTGTTCGGCACATAAGGAATGTCGTCGCCGAAGAACCACAGCACCGAGTTGGTCGCCGATTTACGCGAGGAGCCGGTACCAACCACGTCGCCGACGTAGGCGATCGGGAAGCCTTGGCCGCGCATTTCTTCGATTTGCTTCATCGGGCCGGTCTTGCCTTGCTCGTCCGGAACGATGCCGTCACGGGCCATTTTCAGCATGGCCAGGGCGTGCAGCGGGATGTCAGGACGCGACCAGGCGTCTGGAGCAGGGGACAGGTCGTCGGTGTTGGTTTCGCCGGTCACCTTGAATACGCGCAGGCTGATCTTGTCGGCCAGCACCGGGCGCTTCTTGAACCACTCGCCTTCGGCCCAGGATTGCAGCACGGCCTTGGCGTGAACGTTGCCGTTCTTGGCTTTTTCAGCCACGTCGTGGAAGGCATCGAACATCAGCAGGGTGTGCTTGAGTTCTTCGGCGGCTACCGGCGCCAGCTCGGCGTCGTCCAGCAGCTCCACCAGGGTCACGATGTTGTAGCCGCCCTGCATGGTGCCGAGCAGTTCAACGGCACGTTTCTTGTCCAGCAGAGGGGATTGGGCCTGGCCCTTGGCCAGGGCGGACAGGAAGCCGGCCTTGACGTAGGCAGCCTCGTCGACTCCAGGCGGAACGCGATTGGTGATCAGGTCAACGAGGAAAGCTTCTTCGCCAGCCGGAGGATTTTTCAGCAGCTCGATCAGGCCTGCGGTTTGTTCGGCGTTGAGCGGCTGGGGAACGATACCCAGGGCTGCACGCTCTTCGATATGTTTGCGGTAGGCTTCAAGCACAGTTATTACCCTCATCAGTGGTCCCAAATGGGTGTCCGGGACGCTCATCCAGAAACCCACGGTACTCATGCGCGTCGGAGGCTTTTTGAGCCGCCACGCCAGAGTTTCCGTAAGTTCCTCACAGAAGCTGCTTTCAAAGTTTTACGCCTGCAGAACGGGGAGCTGATGAGGGTTGGCGTTGGGCTTTCCCCGCTGGAAAGACCCTTCGCCAACACCGCTCTGAAGGAACGACTGTGCTCGTGACGCTTTGAAAACAGCTTCTAACGGACATTGGCGCCTTAAAAGGCTGGCTGATTCTACGGGAAAAAAAAATTAAAGGTAAGTTGGGCCTGGAAGTTTGAGGGGTGATCAATCTTAGACAAAGGGCTAACATGCCGGCCTGTCCTGCTTTTGCGTGTGCTTTTCCTTATGCCCAACCAGCTCATCAAGACCCCCTGCGTCGGCCTTTGCTCCACTGTCTACGGTGACCTGGTGTGCCGTGGCTGCAAGCGGTTCCACCATGAAGTGATTCACTGGAACGGCTACAACGAGGAGGAGAAACGCGCGGTGTGGATGCGCCTGGAGCAACTGCTGGTGCAGGTGATGGTGGCCAAGTTGGAGGTTTTCGACCCAGGATTGCTGCGCCAGCAACTGGAATCGCGCAAGATCCGCTTCGTGCCGCATCAGTCGGAGTATTGCTGGGCCTATCAGTTGATCGCCCGGGGCGCGCGGGTGATCAACAACCTGGAGGCCTATGGCATGGTGCTGATGCCGGAGTTCCGCGACTGGGAACTGCCGGACCTGCGCGATGCCATTGATCGGGAATTCTTCCTCCTGTCCGAAGCCCATTACCAGCGTTATATCGCACCGGGGTTCCTGAAGGATGCGATCGGCGGCTGAGCTTTAAAGGCATCGCGAGCTTGCTCGCGATGGCGATCTTGAGGATACAAAACCTCAATCCTTGGTCGCCAACTCCACCAGATGATCCTCGACTTCCTGGGGCTTGAGCACCAGCACATCGCTTTCCAGCGTATCGAGTACGGCCTCGGCGGTATTGCCAATCAGGACCCCGGACAACCCCGAGCGGGCCACGGTGCCGATCACCGTCACCGCCGCCTGCAGCTTGCGCGCCATGTAGGGAATCAAGACGTCCGCCGGGCCTTCTTCGATGTGCAAATGCTGGTCGTCGATGTCGAACTCAGCCTGGAACGCGCGGCATTGTTCGCGGTACTTGGCCTCGATGGTTTCCTTGAGTTGGAACGTCGGGTCGGCGGACGAAAGCATCGGCGTCGGGTGGGCACTGATCACATGCAGGTGCGCCTTGGCCAGCAGGGCAATGTCATAGCCGTGATCGATGATGGTGTTATGCAAATGGCGGTGCTCGCCATCGGCATTGCCGACATCGACGGCCGCCAGTATCACCTTGTCTTTCCAGGAACCGGCGGTTTTCACCAGTAGCACCGGGGTCGGGCAGTGGCGCAGCAGCTTCCAGTCTGCCGGGGTCAGCAGGGCTTTTTTCAGCGGGCTGTCGGGGAAGTGCTGCTTGATCACCAGCCCGCAACCTTCGGCCTGCTGCACGTCGATGATGGTTTCGTAGAGACTTTCGTTCCAGGCCTGTTCGGTGGTGACACTGTAGCCGTCCGCCAATAGCGCGGCCTTCAGCACGCTAAGCATGCCGGCATGGTCATGCTTTTTGTCACACACCAGCAGGTGCAGGTGGGCCTGGGTCACTCCGGCGATCAGTTTGGCGCGCTTGAGCGCCAGGCTTTCCGAATGTTCGGGCTCAATGACCACCAGGATGCTGCGAATGGCTTGCATGATCGGCGTTCTCCTGCAATGAAAAGGCTGGCGTTGCTCAACTGTAGTTATTGTTGAGCAGTCTAGTTGCTCTGGGTGAGTCGTCGACTTGACGCATATCAACGGCGGTGGCTGGTGGTCTGGGGGCAGGCCGGTATAATCGGCGCCCTTCGCTCGACTACCTTTTCCCGTGAGCCCCATGAATCTTCCCGAAATTCACGAATTCCTCGGCTGCCGCACCCCCGATGCCTGGGTCCAGGCCGCGCTGGCCGACCAGGAAACGTTGCTGATCGACCACAAGAACTGCGAGTTCAAGGCCGCCAGTACCGCCCTGAGCCTGATCGCCAAGTACCACTCCCATGTCGACCTGATCAACCTGATGTCGCGCCTGGCCCGGGAAGAGCTGGTGCACCACGAGCAGGTCATGCGCCTGATGAAAAAGCGCAAGATTGGCTTGCGCCAGCTCTCCGCCGGGCGTTACGCCTCGGGGCTACGCAAGGTGGTACGCAGCCACGAACCGGTCAAGCTGGTGGACACCCTGGTGGTTGGCGCTTTCATCGAGGCCCGTAGCTGCGAGCGTTTCGAGGCCTTGGTGCCGCACCTGGACGAGGAACTGGGCAAGTTCTATTTCGGCTTGCTGAAAAGTGAAGCCCGGCATTTCCAGGGTTATCTGAAACTGGCTTACCAGTATGGCGACGCCAAGGACATTGCCCAAGTGATCGACAAGGTCCGCGACGCCGAGCGGGAGTTGATCGAGTCACCGGATGTGGAGTTTCGGTTCCACAGTGGTGTGCCGACTTTGTAGTGCTGGGTTACCTGGGCTGACGCCATCGCGAGCAGGCTCGCTCCCACAGGGGATTTTCTGTGTACACACTATTTGTGAGCACTGAAGATCAAATGTGGGAGCGAGCCTGCTCGCGATAGGGCCGTTTGCAGCTCTGCCTCTTAACCGGTCAGTCCCAGGCGCTCATGCCACTGGGCAATCGACTCCTTGGGGTAGACCTCGAACCGCTGATCGCCAGGATGCGCCTCGACTTCCACCCATGGTGCCTTGGAGCCGAGCATCAGGTGGGTGTGCTCCGGCGGCACCGGCAATGGCGTGTCGATGGCTGAGGCAAAGGGGTGAACCAGTTCCGGCCATTCAGGGCTGAATAGCCAGAGCCCCGAACCGCACAGGGCACAGAAATGCCGTTCGGCACTGCTGCGGTGGGCGCGTTTATCGCCTTCGTCCTTGAGCCGCGCATGATAGATCGAGATGTGCTTGCGCCCGCGCACCTTCAGGCTTCGGGCATCGCCCCCCAGATTGATCGCAAAACCGCCGCCACCCTGGGTCTTGCGACAGATCGAGCAGTAGCAGCGCTGGTAGGGGTAGGGATGAGCGCTGTCGAGGGTGAACGACACCGCGCCGCAGTGACAGGAACCTTCTAGCTGCATGGGAACCTCCAATTGGGGATTGGAATGACTCCGGACAGCCTAGACGGTCGGTGTCTTGATCGTTGAATTGAGAGTGACCATGCGACCGCCTTCGCGAGCAAGCCCGCTCCCACAGGGAGTTTGTGTCGGTCGCAAATGTTCTGCCCGCTCTCGGTCAGTGTGGGAGCGGGCTTGCTCGCGAAGACGTCGGTACAGCCAACATTACCTGGGCACTCGCCACAAATACCACGCCGCCACCGTTCGATAAGGGCTCCACGCCCGTCCGTTCTCGACCATTTGCTTGCGGCTGGGCTGTTGCTCCAACCCTTTTAGTCGGCGATAACCTTCGCGTACGCCGAAGTCATCGGCCGGCAGGATGTCGGGTCGTTCCAGGCTGTAGATCAGTAGCATTTCCACGGTCCAGCGCCCGACGCCGCGCAAGCTGACCAGGCGCTCGATCAACGCTTCGTCTTCCATCGCCCGTGCGGTGGCGTAATCCGGCACCACCCCGTCCAGCGCCGCTTGGGCGATGCCCTGGATCGTCGCGATCTTGCTGGCGGAAAACCCACAGGCGCGCAGCTGCGCGGTGTCTGTCGCCAGGATCTGCTCGGGCCTGGGGAAGGTCTGCGCCGGGAACAACGCCAGCAACCGCCCCAGAATCGCATCGCCGGCCTTGGCGTGCAGCTGCTGGTAGGCAATCGCCCGCACCAGGGCTTCATAGGGTTCGCGGGCTGGCTTGGGCAGCAGCAGGCAAGGGCCGATCGCTTCGACATGGCGTCGCCAGTCTTTGTCCAGGCCTGCCAGGAAGACACTGGCGTCGTGGTAGGGCACAGGCATCAGGTGTTCGTACTCCGGAGCGCTCAAAATGCCAGGGGCAGTGAAACCTGCACCGCGGCTTTTTCCAGCCGCAGCAGAAATGCCTTGCGCGGTTGTCCGCCACCATAGCCGGTCAGCGAGCCATCGGCACCGATCACTCGGTGACAGGGAATGACGATGGCCAGGCGATTCTGCCCATTGGCCAGGCCCACGGCGCGGCTGGCGCCGGGGCTGCCCAGGGCCGTGGCGATGCCGCCATAGCTGCGGGTTTCGCCGTAGGGAATCTTTTGCAGTTCAGCCCAGACCCGTACGGCGAAGGCGCTGCCAGGCATGTGCAGAGGAACCCTGAATACCGTGAGCTTGCCGGCGAAATACTCGGCCAGTTCGGTTTCGATCTGTTGCAAATGCGCGTTGTGGCCCGGCGCAACGGTGTAGCCGTAGCGTTGTTGCAGCTCTTCCAACTCCTTGGTCAGGGCCGGGCGGTCGAGGAATTCCAGCAGCACCAGGCCCCGTCGTTCGGCCATGGCCAGCATGGGGCCTAACGGTGTGGTCAGGCGGGTGAACAGCAAGGGTTCGCTGAGGGCCGCGCGACCCGGTGTGATATGAAAGGATTTCACGAAGGCGTCACGAAAACCGCTCAATGACTCATAACCGGAATCGAACGCGGCATTGTCGATGGAGGTGCCTTCCTTGATGCCGCCCAGGGCAATGCCCAAGCGGCGGGTGCGCAGGTAGGCGTGGAAGGTCATGCCGAAATGTTGCTTGAACCAGCGGCGCAATTTCAGCGGTTCAATGCCTTGCTCCAGCAGCAGGGCGTCGGTCCAGCGCAGGTCTGGCTCGGCGTCTACAGCCTTGAGCAGGGCCTGGATCCAGTCCGGCGCGATGGCCGCGGCGTCCAGTGGCTTGCAACGCAGGCAGGCCCGGTAGCCGGCCGACAGGGCTTCATCGGCATGGGCGAAGAACTCCACGTTCTCCGGTTTCGGCTTGCGCGCCGTGCAACTGGGGCGACAGAAAATGCCGGTGGTCTTGACCGCGGTGAAGAACACCCCCTCGTAGGCGGTGTCGCGTTCGAGCATGGCGCGGATCATCTCGGCATGGGGCGGGAGCAGCGAGTCTTGTAGGTTCATGGGCCGAGCATAGAACCGTGCCCGCCATGACTCCACCGAAAAATCGACAGTGAATTCCCCGCGCACTTGGTCGGATGCTCACGAACAAAAATTGAACCTCTGAGTCTTAAGGGTTCAGCCGTTGTTTTTGTCTTTCGGAGACATCATGTCCAAACATAAGAAATCCCTCATTGCCGTTGCTGTCTGTGCCTTGGCGCTGGGTGCCTCGGCCTTGCTGCCTGCCGACCTGTCGCCTATCGGTTCGAGCTACGCCGCAGGCGGTGGTAACGGTGGTGGTGGCGGTAATGGTGGAGGAAACGGCGGCGGTAATGGCGGTGGCCACGGCGGTGGCATTGGCGGCGGTATCGGCGGTGGCCAGGGCCACGACAAGTCCGGCGACTCCAGCGGCCTTGGCAAAGGCTTGGCCAGCGACCACGCCGGCACTCGTACCCGTGATCATGGCCTGAGCGGCAAGCACGCCGGCACCACCCGAACTGACCGTACCAGCAAGGCTTCGCTGACCTCGAGCATCGCCAAGGACCGTGATACGCGCGGCCTGACCAAGGCTTCGGCGATTTCCACCGCTACTCCGGGTACCCATAACACCAAGGGCCTGACCAACGCGACCAGCTCTTCGACCAAGAACGATCGCTGATCGCCTGAACAAGCCGCGATGCCTGATCGAGGTGTCGCGGCTTTTTTGTGGGCGAGGGTTTTGCTTTTTCCTCATTAGGCAGTTTTCTTCAATACCCGCCGTAACGGGCCACTTACCCTGATCGCCACCTCACAGACATGAAAGAAGGTATGCGATGAGTCTGATATTTTCCATGGCGGCGTTTGCCCTGGTCGCCTCCATCACGCCGGGACCGGTCAACATCGTGGCCCTCAGCTCCGGGGCGCGGTACGGGTTTCGCGCCACCTTGCGCCATGTGGGCGGTGCGACCCTGGGCTTTGTCTTGCTGCTGGTACTGATGGGGCTGGGGTTGCATGAAGTGCTGCAACGCTGGCCTGGGCTCACGCGGGTGGTGCAACTGGGCGGCGTGGGGTTTCTATTGTTCATGGCCTGGAAACTGGCGATGGATAACGGGCACCTGGGCGACGAAGAGGATGGGCGGGCGCCTTCGATGTTCTATGGCGCGCTGATGCAATGGCTCAACCCCAAGGCGTGGCTGGCCTGCGTGGCGGGGATGGGGGCATTCGTGGCCGATGGCGAGGCGCGGCTGGTGTGGCAGTTTGCGGCGATCTACCTGGTGATCTGCTACGTCTCGGTGGGCTGCTGGGCCTACGCCGGGAGTTTTCTGCGCACCTGGCTGGGTAACCCGGCGACCATGCGTCTGTTCAACCGGGCGATGGCGGTGTTGTTGGTGGCCAGTGCGGTGTATCTGTTGTTGCCTTGAGTGGGGCCGAACGCAAGTGTGATTCAGCCGCGATACTGGCCGGGCGTAGCCGCCAGGTGTTGCTTGAAGGCGCGCTGGAAATGCGCCTGGTCGGCAAACCCGCTGTCCAGCGCCACGTCAGCGATCAGCTTGCCTTCACGCAACTGGCGTCGGGCAAACTGGATCCGGCGGTTGACCAGGAAGGCGTGGGGCGTCATCCCGTAATGGCGCTTGAAGGCTCGGCTCAGGTAAGACGGCGACAGTTGCGCGGCAATGCAGATGTCCTCGAGTTTCAAGGCTTCGCTGCAGTGGTCGTGGATAAACTGTGCCGCACGCATCAGGCCGGGATGGCTGCCCCGGTCTGGGCGGCCGGCAGGGTTGAGCCGTAGTTGCAGGTCAATGAAAAACGCCTCGGCGGCGGCGTGCTTGCTGGTCGCGTCGAGCTGCTCGTCCACCAATTGCTCATACAGCCGTCCCAAGGCGGCAAACAGCTCCACATCGCGACTGTGGGTGGTGGCGAAGCCCTGGAAATCCAGGTTTTCGTCAAAGCCGATACGACGCTGCAGGTCCCGAAGCCACTGGATGTCGACGTACAGCATCAGGTAGGACCATGGCTGATCGTCGATCGGATTGCACGCATGGACGTCGCCGGGGTTCATCAGCACCACCGTGCCGCTCTCCACCTGGAAATTCGACTGTTCGTGAATGTATGTGCTGCGCCCGGCGGTGATCGCGCCGATGGAAAAATGGTCATGGGAATGGCGCGAATAGCAGACCTTGCGCCCGTCGTCGATGGCCCGGGCTTCGATGAAGGGCAGGGCCGCGTCGCGCCAGAAGCGAGGGGCGGCGTCGTGGGGGGCGTGCTTCATCGGTCGGCGTCCTCGTCTTGAACCTGGGTGGCAGTGTATTAGCCCTGGCCGACAAATGCCCGTTGGATTTAGCCGTTCGATTTGAACGGCAGGGGTCCTGGACTAGACTTCATGAAGTCCCGCCAATGGAGTTCCCGATGCTTGCGCCACGCAAACCGGACGACGAAGCCGCTCGCCTCAAGAATCTGCACTCGCTCAAACTGCTTGATACCGCACCCGAAGAACGGTTTGACCGCCTGACCCGCCTTGCCCGCCGTCTGTTTGACGTGCCTATCGCGCTGGTGTCACTGATAGACGCCAACCGGCAGTGGTTCAAATCCAGCGCCGGCTTGGACATCAGCGAGACCCCACGGGAGATTTCCTTCTGTGGGCATGCGATTCTGCAGGATCGGATCCTGGAGATCTGCGATGCGGAGCAGGACGAGCGCTTCCACGACAACCCACTGGTCACGGACGCGCCTGGCATTCGTTTCTACGCCGGGCATCCGCTCGAGCTGGAGGATGGCAGCAAGCTCGGCACGTTGTGCCTGCTCGACACCCGGCCGCGCAAGCTCAATGATGAGGAACGCGAACTATTGCGCGACCTGGCGCGCATGGCCGAGCAGGAAATGGTCGCGGTGCAGATGGCGAGCATGGACGAACTGACGCTGCTGTCCAATCGGCGCGGCTTCAGGACGTTGGCCCAGCATGCGTTGAATGTGTGTGATCGCTTGTTGCGCCCGGCGACGCTGCTGTACTTCGACCTCAACGACTTCAAGCCGATCAATGACCGTTATGGGCATGCGGAGGGTGACAGCGCGCTGAAAACCTTCGCCGATGTGCTGCGTATCGCCTTTCGCGAGAGTGATGTGATCGGTCGCCTGGGCGGTGATGAGTTCGTGGCGTTGCTCACCGGTTCTTCCCATGTCGAGACCGCGGCAATCATGGCGCGGCTCAAGGAAATCCTCGATGAGCGCAATGCGATGTTGCAGCGTGGATACGACATTCGGTTCAGCGTCGGCCAGATCGAGTACGACGCCCAGCGCCATCGGTCAATCGACAACCTGCTGGCTGACGCCGATGCGGCGATGTATGTGCACAAGCAGGCGCTACGGCAGTAGGACTGCTTGGTACTCAAGCATGGCTTTTTCTATTCTTGGAGGTATAGGTACAGGTTTCGTAAACAATGACATAGGTGGACCAGCGTAACGCTATATATATGTACCGCACGAGGGGGCGGAATGTACGCAGAATGAGACTTTGCATCATTTGATGCAGGCTCATAACTACAGCGTTATGAATGACTAGACTTGACTGGTACTCATATGAATATTGAACTGCCCCCGACATTTGTTTATCCCGATGAATATGGCACTTCGCGTGGAAGAGGAGGTGCGCCAGCTCCTTTCTCAATGGCAATGGTTGGACAAATGATCCAAGAGCGGAACGTGGCTTACGAGCGGGGTCACTGGCCTCAAATGCTACAACGTCATTTACAAGAAATGCGTAACAATCGACCTGTTCGGTACGGACTTGACGGCTTTATTATTGGCGATTTAAAGGTTGCACATGGTGCTGATCTATTAATGCTGAAGAATCCAAACCTCAACACTGCGGATGCTTGGAGGCTCGGGATAAAGGAGGGAGCCAAAATCACCAACACACAAGACATGGCAATTGAGCAGGAGTTCTCCGGCGGCGTCTTTACTCCGTTCAGGGCTTTTGGCCATTGGTTACTTGGCAAGGGCAAGCCTGCCAGCGTTCGGCTCGACAGAGTAGGTATCAGCCCAACACCGAACAAAATTCCCGATTTGATGGCGATTATCAATACTGCGGGAGTGGGGGTAACTACCATCAATCTGAAGGTCCCTTACTCGACGGCCCAGGATTCGAACGTCGCAAGAATTTACCTTGGAAACATTACGCTTCAGATTAAGGGTGAAGTCATTCGGTATACCTCTGGTAATCTCAAATTCGCCGGTACCGTCAAGGCCTACTCAGATCGATATGACGCGAATGCCAGCAGCCATCGTGCAGCGTTTGACGAGGGAGCGACGACTGCCCTGCGTGAAGTAGGAAGAGTTGCCAGAGCGCAGGATTATGAAATTCGAATTACGGGTGAGCTACCCATTAATTTTTCAAGGTGATCAGGGTATGAAACGCAGTGCGCAAGGATTGGGAGTCGCTGTTGTTTGCGTATTAGTGGCGTGTGCAATGTTATTCTTCTTTGCCACAGACGGTGCAGTGGAGAATCCTGAAGATCTCAACGATACCCAAGGTATTTCATCTGTTGCGATGTACCTTGTCATATTAATCATACTGACGGCTACGTCAGTGGCGCTAACAGGATTGGGCAGTGTTATCCAGGCGTTTCTGAACCATCAACCTTTCAGTTTGCGCATGGGGTTGTATGTACTTACGAATACTCCTCTTTCTTTAACGTCACTCATGGGTGCGTTAATCTCGGTGATTTACACTTATGACACCGTCTCTGGGGTAGTCGCGGCGCTGTTGTTTTCGCTTTCCTTTGCTTTGGTGCTGTTAGGCGCTCCCGAAAGGTCGAAATAAAAACGCCGCTTGCCTTTTACCAGGCAGGCGGCGCTTCTTTTTGTCAAAACCGGGCACCCATTATTTCATTGCTGCCGGGACGCCCCGTGAAGATTACTCTTCGATGTTGCCCATGGCGGTGGTGTTGAAACCACCGTCCACGTACATGATTTCACCGCTGATGCCCGAGGCCAGGTCCGAGCACAGGAAGGCGCCGGCGTTGCCGACTTCTTCGATGGTGACGTTGCGACGCAGCGGGGTTTGCGCTTCGTTGGCGGCCAGCATCTTGCGGAAGTTCTTGATGCCGGAAGCGGCGAGGGTGCGGATCGGGCCGGCCGATACGGCGTTGACGCGGGTGCCTTCCGGGCCCAGGGAACCGGCCAGGTAACGCACGCCGGCTTCCAGGGAAGCCTTGGCCATGCCCATGACGTTGTAGTTCGGCATGGTGCGCTCGGCGCCCAGGTACGACAGGGTCAGCAGGCTGCCGTTGCGGCCCTTCATCATTTCGCGACCGGCCTTGGCCAGGGCGACGAAGCTGTAGGCGCTGATGTCGTGGGCAATGCGGAAACCTTCGCGGGTGGTGGCTTCGGTGAAGTCGCCGTCCAGTTGGTCGCCCGGGGCGAAGCCCACGGAGTGCACGATGCAGTCCAGGCCGTCCCACTTCTTGCTCAGTTCTTCGAAGACCTTGGCGATTTCTTCATCGCTGGCCACGTCGCACGGGAAGCACAGCTCAGGGCTCGAACCCCAGCCTTGCGCGAACTCTTCGACACGACCTTTCAGTTTGTCGTTCTGATAAGTGAAGGCAAGCTCAGCGCCCTCGCGATGCATGGCGGCGGCGATGCCGGATGCGATGGACAGCTTGCTGGCGACACCGACGATCAGTACGCGCTTACCGGCGAGAAAACCCATGTGTTGCTCCTCTTTCAGGTTATTCGGCAGTCGTTGGGGCCAGGAAGGCGGCCTCCAGCAACTGCTGTGTATAGGGGTGTTGCGGCGCGGCGAATATGCTGCGGGCATCACCTTGTTCGACCACTTGGCCATGCTTGACCACCATCAGTTGGTGGCTCAGCGCTTTGACGACAGCCAGGTCATGGCTGATAAACAGGTACGTCAGGTTGTACTTGGTTTGCAGCGACCGTAACAGCTCCACCACCTGGCGTTGCACGGTACGGTCCAGGGCCGACGTCGGCTCATCCAGCAAAATCAACGCCGGCTTGAGCACCAGGGCCCGGGCAATGGCGATACGCTGGCGCTGCCCTCCGGAAAATTCATGGGGGTAGCGGTTCCGGGTCTCCGGATCCAGGCCTACCTCCTTCAATGCCGCGATTATCGCTTGTTCCTGTTCGGCTGCGGTGCCGATCTTGTGGATCCGCAGGCCTTCGCCGACGATCTGGCTTACACACATCCGTGGGCTCAGGCTACCGAACGGGTCCTGAAACACCACTTGCATCTCCCGCCGCAGCGGCCGGACCTGTTGCTGCGTCAGGCTATCGAGCTGTTTGCCTTCAAAGCGGATCCCGCCCTGGCTGCCGATCAACCGCAAGATCGCCAGGCCCAGGGTGGACTTGCCGGAGCCGCTTTCGCCGACGATGCCCAGGGTCTGGCCCTGGGGCAGGCTGAAACGGATCCCGTCCACGGCCTTGATGTAGTCTACCGTGCGTTTGAACAGACCTTTCTTGATCGGGAACCAGACTTTCAAGTCCTCGACCTGCAACAGCGGCTGGCCGACCACATTGGTTGCCGGGGTGCCGCTGGGTTCGGCGCCGAGCAGTTCCCGAGTGTACGGATGCTGCGGCGCGCGGAACAACTCTTCGCACGACGCCTGTTCGACGATGCAACCGCGCTGCATGACACATACGCGGTGGGCAATTCTTCGCACCAGGTTCAAATCGTGGCTGATCAGTAGCAGCGACATGCCTAGTCGTGCCTGCAGTTCCTTGAGCAATTGGAGGATTTTCAGCTGGACGGTGACGTCCAGGGCGGTCGTCGGCTCGTCGGCGATCAGCAATTCCGGCTCGTTGGCCAGGGCCATGGCGATCATCACCCGCTGGCGCTGGCCACCGGACAATTCATGGGGCAGGGCCTTCAGGCGCTTGTGCGGTTCGGGAATGCCGACCAGCTCCAGCAACTCAAGAGTCCGGCGGGTCGCGACCTTGCCGCTCAAACCCTTGTGGATGCCGAGCACTTCATTGATCTGCTTTTCAATGGAGTGCAGCGGATTGAGGGAGGTCATCGGCTCCTGGAAAATCATCGCGATCCGGTTGCCACGGATGTGGCGGATGGTTTTTTCTTTCAGCCCCAGCAAATCCTGGCCGGCGTACTGGATGGTCCCGGTCGGGTGATGGGCCAGCGGGTAGGGCAGCAAACGCAGGATCGAGTGGGCGGTGACCGATTTGCCCGAGCCGCTTTCACCCACCAGGGCCAGGGTTTCGCCGCGCTTGATATCGAAGCTGACCGCCTCGACCACGCGCTGGCGGCGATCGCCGACAATGAACTCTACCGCCAGGTCGCGCACTTCGATCAGATTGTCCTGGTTCATTTCACTTCCTCGGATCGAAGGCATCGCGAGCGGACTCGCCGATGAACACCAGCAGGCTCAGCATCAGGGCCAGCACGGCGAACGCGCTGATGCCCAGCCACGGCGCCTGGAGGTTGGATTTGCCCTGGGCCACCAGCTCGCCCAGGGACGGCGCGCCCGGCGGCAGGCCGAAACCGAGGAAATCCAGGGCGGTTAGGGTGCCAATGGCACCGGTGAGGATGAACGGCATGAAGGTCATGGTCGAGACCATGGCATTGGGCAGGATGTGACGGAACATGATGGCGCCGTTCTGCATGCCCAACGCCCGCGCGGCGCGCACGTACTCCAGGTTGCGCCCGCGCAGGAACTCGGCGCGGACCACGTCCACCAGGCTCATCCACGAGAACAGCAGCATGATGCCCAGCAGCCACCAGAAATTCGGCTGGACGAAACTGGCCAGGATGATCAGCAGGTACAGCACCGGCAGCCCGGACCAGATCTCCAGGAAGCGCTGGCCGGCCAAGTCGACCCAGCCGCCATAGAAGCCCTGCAAGGCACCGGCGATCACGCCGATGATCGAGCTGAGCAGTGTCAGGGTCAGGGCGAACAGCACCGAGATGCGGAAGCCATAGATGACCCGGGCCAGGACATCGCGCCCCTGGTCGTCGGTGCCCAGCCAGTTTACGGAGGAGGGTGGTGCCGGGGCCGGGACCTTCAGGTCGTAGTTGATGCTCTGGTAGCTGAACGGAATCGGCGCCCACAGTACCCAGGCGTCCTTGGCGGCCAGCAGTTCACGGATATACGGGCTCTTGTAGTTGGCTTCCAGGGGGAATTCGCCGCCGAACGTGGTTTCCGGGTAACGCTTGAGGGCCGGGAAGTACCAGCCGTCGTCGTAATGCACCACCAGTGGCTTGTCGTTGGCGATCAACTCGGCGCCCAGGCTCAGCCCGAACAGGATCAAAAACAGCCACAGCGACCACCAGCCTCGCTTGTTGGCCTTGAACAGTTCGAAACGGCGGCGATTGAGAGGAGACAGGTTCATCTCAATGCTCCCGGCTTTCGAAGTCGATGCGCGGATCGACAAAGGTGTAGGTCAAGTCGCCGATCAGTTTCACCACCAGCCCCAGCAGGGTGAAGATGAACAGGGTGCCGAATACCACCGGGTAGTCGCGGTTGATCGCCGCTTCGAAACTCATCAGGCCCAGGCCGTCGAGGGAGAAGATCACTTCCACCAGCAGCGAGCCGGTAAAGAAGATCCCGATGAACGCCGAAGGGAAGCCGGCAATCACCAGCAGCATGGCGTTGCGGAAGACGTGGCCGTAGAGCACCCGATGGCGAGTCAGGCCCTTGGCCTTGGCGGTGACTACGTATTGCTTGTTGATTTCGTCGAGGAAGCTGTTCTTGGTCAGCAGGGTCATGGTGGCAAAGTTACCGATCACCAGGGCGGTCACGGGCAGGGCCAGGTGCCAGAAGTAGTCGAGGATCTTGCCGCCCATGCTCAATTCGTCGAAGTTGTTGGAGGTCAGCCCGCGCAACGGGAACCAGTCGAAATAACTGCCGCCGGCAAACACCACGATCAGCAGGATGGCAAACAGGAACGATGGGATCGCGTAGCCAACGATGATTGCCGAGCTGGTCCACACGTCGAAATGGCTACCGTGTCGCGTAGCCTTGGCGATCCCCAGCGGGATCGACACCAGGTACATGATCAGCGTGCTCCACAACCCGAGGGAGATGGACACTGGCATCTTTTCCTTGATCAGGTCGATGACCTTGGCATCGCGGAAGAAACTGTCGCCGAAGTCCAGGTGGGCGTAGTTCTTGATCATGATCCACAGGCGTTCGGGCGCCGACTTGTCAAAGCCGTACATGCGCTCGATTTCCTTGACCAGTCCCGGGTCCAGGCCTTGGGCGCCGCGATAGGAGGAACCCGCCACCGAAACTTCGGCGCCGCCGCCGGCAATGCGGCTGGTGGCGCCTTCGAAGCCTTCGAGCTTGGCGATCATCTGTTCCACCGGCCCGCCGGGCGCGGCCTGGATGATGACGAAGTTGATCAACAGGATGCCGAACAGCGTCGGGATGATCAGCAGCAGTCGCCGGAAGATATAAGCCAGCATCGGGTTACTCCACGCTCGCGGGGGCAGCGTTGATCTGTTGTTCCATGACTTGTTTCTCTACTTCGATGGCAGGCTTGGTGTCCGGCTTGACCCACCAGGTCGTGGTGCCGATGTCATAGGTCGGCGTGATTTTCGGGTGACCGATGTGATTCCAGTAGGCCACGCGCCAGGTCTTGATGTGCCAGTTGGGGATCACGTAGTAGCCCCATTGCAGAACCCGGTCCAGTGCCCGGGCGTGGGCCACCAGGCTCTTGCGCGAATCGGCGTTGATCAGTTGTTCCACCAGTTGGTCCACGGCCGGGTCCTTCAGGCCCATGGTGTTGCGACTGCCGGGTTTGTCCGCGGCGGCGGACATCCAGAATTCGCGTTGTTCATTCCCCGGCGAGCTGGATTGCGGGAAGCTGCCCACCACCAGGTCGAAATCCCTGGAGCGTACGCGGTTGATGTACTGGGACACGTCTACCCGACGGATGACCAGCTCGATGCCCAGGTCGCTCAGGTTGCGCTTGAACGGCAGCAGCACCCGCTCGAACTCGGTCTGGGCCAGCAGGAATTCCAGCACCACCGGTTTGCCTTGGGCATCGACCATTTTGTCGTTAACGATGCGCCAGCCGGCTTCTTGCAGCAATTGATAAGCCTTGCGCTGCTGGTCGCGGAGCATGCCGCTGCCGTCGCACACCGAAGGCTGGAAGGCTTCGGTGAAGACCTGCTCGGGAATCTTGCCGCGCAGGGGCTCGAGAATTTTCAACTCGTCTTCGCCGGGCAGGCCGGTGGCGGCCATTTCCGAATTCTCGAAGTAGCTGCGGGTACGGGCATAGGCGCCGTTGAACAGTTGCTTGTTGGTCCACTCGAAATCCAGCAACAGGCTCAAGGCCTTGCGCACCCGCACATCCTGGAAGATCGGACGGCGCAGGTTGTAGACGAAGCCCTGCATGCCAGTGGGGTTGCCGTTGGGAATCTGTTCCTTGATCAACCGGCCTTCGGTCACGGCCGGGATGTTGTAGGCATTGGCCCAGTTCTTGGCGGTCATTTCCAGCCAGAAATCGAATTGCCCGGCTTTCAAGGCCTCGACCGCGACGGTGTTGTCGCGATAGTAGTCGGTGACCAGCACGTCGAAATTGTAGAAGCCGCGATTGACCGGTAAGTCCTTGCCCCAGTAGTCCTTCACCCGTTCATAACGGATCGAGCGACCGGCCTTCACTTCGGTGACCTTGTAGGGACCGCTGCCCAGGGGGATCTCCAGGTTGCCCTTGCTGAAGTCGCGCTCGGCCCACCAGTGTTTCGGCAATACCGGCAGTTGGCCGAGGATCAGCGGCAGCTCGCGGTTATTGGTGTGCTTGAATTTGAACAGCACCTTGAGCGGTTCTTCGGCGATGACTTCGGCGACGTCGTTGTAATAGCCGCGAAACATCGGTGCGCCGTCCTTGGTCAGGGTCTGGAAGCTGAAGACCACGTCTTCGGCGCGCACCGGATGGCCGTCGTTGAAGCGAGCTTCGGGGCGCAGGTAGAAGCGCACCCAGCCATTGTCCGGGGCTTTCTCGATTTTTTCGGCGATCAGGCCATATTCGGTGAACGGTTCGTCCAGGCCCTGCTTGGCCAGGGTGTCGTAGATCAAGCCAATGTCATCGGCGGGCACGCCTTTGCTGATGAACGGGTTGAGGCTGTCGAAGCCACCGAAGCCGCCCTGGCGAAACACGCCGCCCTTGGGTGCGTCCGGGTTGACGTAGTCGAAATGCTTGAAGTCGGCCGGGTATTTCGGTGGCTCGTTGTACAAGGTCACGGCATGCTGTGGCGCGGCACAGGCCAGCCCGGCGAATAACAGGCTGCTGGCCTGCAGGAGCAGGGCGCGCAAAGGCTTCATTGATCTTTCTCCGAAGATTTCAGCCACCATGCGCTCAGGCCCAGGGTGTAGGGCGGCGTGGTGACGAAGGCGAACCGGTTGCGGTACGCCAGGCGATGATAATTGAGATACCAGTTGGGAATGCAGTAATGCTGCCACAGCAGCACGCGATCCAGGGCCTTGCCGGCGGCGACCTGTTCGTCGCGGGTCTGGGCGGCGAGCAGCTTTTCCAGCAGATGGTCGACCACCGGGTTGGCGATCCCGGCGTAGTTCTTGCTGCCCTTGACCCCGACCTGGCTGGAGTGGAAGTACTGCCATTGCTCAAGGCCCGGGCTGAGGGTCTGGTTCAAGGTCAGCAGGATCATGTCGAAGTCGAACTGGTCCAGGCGCTGCTTGTACTGGGCGCGGTCCACCGTGCGCAGCCGGGCCTGGATGCCGATGCTGGCGAGGTTCTCGACGTAGGGTTGCAGGATGCGCTCCAGGTTCGGGTTCACCAGCAGGATTTCGAAACTCAGGGGCTGGCTGTCGGCGTTCAGCAGGCGTTGGCCGTTGAGGGTCCAGCCGGCTTCCTTCAATAACCCCAAGGCTTTGCGCAGGGTTTCCCGGGGAATGCCGCGCCCATCGGTCCTGGGCAAGCTGAAGGGTTCGGTGAGCAGTTTGGCCGGCAGTTGTTCCCGGTAGGGCTTGAGCAACAGCCATTCGTGGCCCACCGGTAGGCCGGTAGCGGAGAATTCGCTGTTGGGGTAGTAACTGAGGGTGCGCTTGTAGGCGCCGCTGAACAGGGTGCGGTTGGTCCACTCGAAATCGAACATCAGCCCCAGGGCTTCACGCACCTTGACCTCGGCAAACGTAGCGCGCCGAGTGTTCATGAACAGGCCCTGGGTCTGGGTCGGGATCTGGTGGGGAATCTGGGCCTTGATCACGTCGCCACGCTTGATCGCCGGGAAGTCATAGCCGTTGGCCCAGTTTTTGGCCTGGTGTTCGATGTAGATATCGAACTCGCCAGCCTTGAAGGCTTCGAAGGCCACTTCGCTGTCGCGATAGAACTCCACGTCCATGCGGTCGACGTTGTATTTGCCGCGATTGACTGGCAGGTCCTTCCCCCAGTAATCCTTGACCCGTTCGAACACCAGTTGGCGGCCTGGCTGTACTTTGGTGATGCGATAAGGTCCGCTGCCCAGGGGCGGGTCGAAGGTCGTCGCCTTGAAGTCGCGGTCTTTCCAGTAGTGCTGGGGCAACACCGGCAGTTCGCCCAGGCGCAGGATCAGCAACGGATTGCCCGCACGCTTGAAGACAAAGCGGATTTTCAGCGGGTTGAGAATGTCGACCCGCAGCACTTCCTGCAGGTTGGTGCGGTATTGCGGATGGCCTTCCTTGAGCAGCGTCCTGTAGGAGAACGCCACGTCATAGGCGGTGATCGGCACGCCATCGTGAAACCGTGCTTCGGGTCGCAGGTTGAACACCACCCAACTGCGGTCTTCGCTGTATTCCACCGATTGGGCGATCAGGCCATAGCTGGACGTCGGCTCATCGCCGGACGGGGCGTATTGGCCGGTGCCGACCATCAACGGTTCGTTCAGCTCATTGATGCCGTATTGCAGGAAATTAGGCGTGGAAACCGGGCTGCTGCCCTTGAATGTATAGGGGTTGAGCGTATCGAAGGTGCCGAATGCCATGACCCGCAAGACTCCGCCCTTGGGCGCTTGCGGGTTGACCCAGTCGAAGTGGGTGAACCTGGCCGGATACTTGAGCGTGCCGAACTGCGCATAGCCATGGCTTTCGCTGATGGTTGCGCTGGCGGGGAAGCTCAAGGCCAGGCTGATCAGGAGCAGGAGGAGGGGACGTGTCAAATCTGAGATCCGAACCAGGCGGCTTGGGCTTTTATGACCTGTACAGTAACAGCTTGTATCGGCAGGAAAAAGGCGGGGTTTAGAGGGGGGTGCCAGTCGGCTAAGCGGATACCGGCCGAGCGCAGAACCTTTGGAGAGGGGATTTATCCTCTTTGTGGGAGCTTTGACCTGTGGGAGCAAGGCTTGCCCGCGATGAACGATATCGCGGTTCAACTGTTAAACCGCAGTGTGGCCATCGCGGGCAAGTCTTGCTCCCACGGATGAACCCCTCACCACACAAAGCTCCCCGGTCACCTTAGTGCGGGGAGTAGACCGTCAACATCTGCCCAGGCTTGAGTGCCTTGCCCATTCGCGGGTTCCAGCGCTTGAGGTGCTGCATTTCCACGTTGAAGCGCTTGGCTACCACATACAGCGAGTCGCCTTGCTTGACCTTGTACTGGGTCTGCTTCTTCTGGTCCTTGGTATTGGCGGCTACCACGGTGCTGATGCGCTTGCCGGTGGCCTTGTTCGGCTTGGCGTCCTGCATCACCAGGGTCTGGCCGACCTTGAGCTTGTTGCCGCTGAGTTTGTTCCAGCGTTGCAGGTCTTTGGTCTGGACGTTGTTGGCCTTGGCAATCTGGGCCAGGTTCTCGCCGCGCTTGACGCGGTAGGTGCGTCTTGCGCCTTCCACTTCGCTGTCGTCGACATTTTCAAAGACTGGTTTGAGCGAGCGCTGGCTGATCAGCTCTTCCGGGCGCATGGTCGAGAGGCTGGCGGTCAGCAACTGAGCCTTGGATGTTGGCACCAGCAGGTGCTGCGGGCCGTCGATGGTGGTGCGCTGCTTGAAGGCCGGGTTGAGCTGGAACAGCTCGTCTTCGTCGATATTGGCCACTGCCGCGACCTTGGAAAGGTCCATGCGCTGGTTGATCTCGACGACCTGGAAATACGGTTCGTTGGCGATCGGGTTGAGGTTCACGCCATAGGCATCGGGCGACAGCACCACCTGGGACAGCGCCAACAGCTTCGGCACATAGGCCTGGGTCTCGCTGGGTAGCGGCAGGTTCCAGTAGTCGGTGGGCAGGCCGAGCTTCTCGTTGCGCTCGATGGCGCGGCTGACCGTGCCTTCGCCGGCGTTGTAGGCCGCCAGCGCCAGCAACCAGTCGCCGTTGAACATGTCATGCAGGCGCGTCAGGTAGTCCATGGCGGCCGTGGTGGAAGCGGTGATATCGCGACGCCCGTCATAGAAGCGGGTCTGGCGCAGGTTGAAGTAACGCCCCGTGGATGGGATGAATTGCCATAGGCCCACTGCGTTGGCCCGGGAATAGGCCATGGGGTTGTAGGCACTCTCGATCACCGGCAGCAGCGCCAGCTCCAGCGGCATGTTGCGCTCTTCGAGGCGTTCGACGATGTAATGGATGTACAGGCTGCCGCGCTCACCGGCGTTTTCCAGGAAGGAGGGGTTGCTGGCGAACCACAGGCGCTGTTGCTCGATACGTGGATTGACCCCGGCGGTTTCCTGCAACTGGAAGCCCTGGCGCATGCGCTCCCAGATGTCCTGGGGTACTTGGGGGCTGGGTTTTTCAGTGAGCCATACCGGCTTCTGTTTGGCGCGGGCGGCGATATTCGGCGTGTGGGCCGCGTCGGTCTGCGGCAGCTGGCTCGTGCTCTGGCAGCCCGCCAAGGTGGCGGACACAGCCACCGCGATGGCTTGAGCCAAGCGGGTCAATGTGTCTGACTGGACGGACCTGCGTATAGATGACGACATTGGCTGGAAGTAAGTTCCGGGCAAAAATGTCGGCCGATTCTAGGAAGCGCACCCCAACAGGTCAACCTTTCAGAATTTTTGTATCAATCGATAGCTGCCTTAGAACGTATCTTTCCAAGCCCTCAAGGCAGCAAAAACCTCACTCGGCGTCTGGTTTCGCTGGCCGCTCCGTTCGTCTGCTTTTTGTTTAACGGATGTTTCAGTCGTGCGCAGGAACGGATTGGTGAGCTTTTCCAGGGCCAGGGTCGAGGGCAGCGTCATGATGCCTTCGCTGCGTTGCCGGCTGACTTTTTCCAGGCGGGCGGCGATGTCCGGGTTGCCTGGCTCCACCGCGGCGGCGAATTTCAGGTTGCCGAGGGTATATTCATGGGTGCAGTAGACCAGCGTATCTTCAGGCAGGGCGGCGAGGCGACTGAGCGAGTGGTGCATTTGCGTCGGCGTACCTTCGAAGAGTCGGCCGCAACCGGCGGCGAACAGGGTGTCGCCACAGAACAGCAGGCCATGGTGGTAGTAGGCGATGTGCCCCAGCGTATGGCCGGGCACGGCGTAGACATCGAAGTCCCAGCCGAGCACGCTGACCGTGTCGTTGTCATTGAGGGCCTGGTCCCGCGCCGGGATGTTTTCGCTGGCCGGGCCATGGACGGTGGCGTTCGTCGCATTTTTCAGCGCCTGGACGCCGCCGACATGGTCATGGTGATGGTGGGTGACCAGGATGTCGCTCAGGACCCAGCCCGGATGGGCTTCGAGCCAGGCCTGCACTGGCGCGGCGTCACCCGGGTCGACCACGGCGCAGCGCTGGGTGGCATGATCCTGTAACAACCAGATGTAGTTATCGGTGAATGCGGGCAGGGCACTGATCTGTATCATCGTGGAATTCGCCAAGCGGAAAACAAAGGCGCATCTTAGAACTTCCTGACGCGTTGGAGAATGCAATGACCGATGAAGCGTTCGCTCAGGCTGATCCTGACTGGCTGGCGTTGATCAGCGCCGCCCGTGAATGGCTGTCCGGCCCTGTCGGGCAATTTTTGCTGGAAGAAGAACGGCGCATGCTCGAAGACGAGTTGGGTCGGTTCTTCGGCGGCTACCTGGTGCATTACGGGCCTTCGGCCCAGACCCCGCCGTCGGCACCGCAGGTCCAGCGTAACGTGCGCCTGGGCGCGCCGTTGCCCGGGGTGGAGATCGTCTGCGAGGAGCAGGCCTGGCCCTTGAGCGAACATGCCGCCGACGTCGTGGTCTTGCAGCACGGCCTGGACTTCTGCCTGTCGCCCCATGGCTTGCTGCGTGAAGCCGCCAGCAGCGTGCGTCCTGGTGGCCATCTGTTGATCGTCGGTATCAATCCCTGGAGCAGTTGGGGGTTGCGTCACGTGTTCGCCCACGACGCCTTGCGCCAGGCCCGCTGCATCTCGGCCTCAAGGGTCGGCGATTGGCTCAACCTGCTGGGCTTCGCGCTGGAGAAACGCCGCTTCGGGTGCTATCGTCCGCCGCTTGCCTCGCCCAAGTGGCAGGCGCGCCTGGCTGGGTGGGAGCGCAAGGCTGGTGACTGGCAACTGTCCGGCGGCGGTTTCTATCTATTGGTGGCGCGCAAGATTGCGGTCGGGCTGCGCCCGGTACGCCAGGCGCGACGCGAGCCGATGGGCAAGCTGATTCCCTTGCCGATGGCCAAGGTCAATCGTCGCCACATCGAGCCGTAACTTTTTCGATGGTTCTTGCCGGCATTGGGCTGCGGGTGTTGTCGGGCCCGATCGGCGGGTCTTCGCATTTTTTTTCTGGATAGATTGGCATGAGCGATAGCGTAGAACTCTTCACTGATGGCGCCTGCAAGGGCAACCCCGGTCCGGGTGGCTGGGGCGCGTTGCTGGTGTGCAAGGGCGTGGAGAAGGAACTCTGGGGCGGCGAAGCCAATACCACCAACAATCGCATGGAACTGATGGGCGCGATCCGTGGCCTGGAAGAACTCAAGCGGCCTTGCGATGTGCTGCTGGTGACCGACTCGCAGTACGTCATGAAAGGCATCAACGAGTGGATGGCCAACTGGAAGAAACGCGGCTGGAAGACGGCGGCGAAGGAGCCGGTGAAAAACGCCGACCTGTGGAAATTGCTGGATGAGCAGGTCAATCGCCACAACGTCACCTGGAAATGGGTGCGCGGCCACATCGGCCACCACGGCAATGAACGGGCTGATCAGTTGGCCAATCGTGGGGTGGATGAGGTGCGGGGTTACAAGCAGGCTTGATTCTCGGTTGCGCCCCTGTGGCCCGGGCACTTGTGTGGGAGCAAAGCTTGCTCGCGACACAGGCGCCCTGGTTTTCCTGAAAGACCGCATGATCTTTATCGCGAGCAAGCTTTGCTCCCACAGTGTTTGCTCTCGTTCATCACTTGCTTCCAGGAGCCTGGCTCCCAGGTAAATCCCCTTGCGACAAGAGCGTGTTAAGATCCGCGCTTTTGCAAGACTGCCCGTTGAGAGCTGAACACTGATGGCCAACAGATCTGTAGTACTGGATACCGAAACCACCGGCATGCCGGTGACCGATGGTCACCGGATTATTGAAATCGGTTGTGTCGAGCTGATCGGTCGGCGCCTGACCGGTCGCCATTTCCACGTTTACCTGCAACCGGATCGTGAAAGTGACGAGGGCGCCATTGGCGTGCACGGCATTACCAACGAATTCCTGGTGGGCAAGCCGCGTTTCGCCGAAGTGGCCGATGAGTTCTTCGAATTCATCCAGGGCGCGCAGTTGATCATCCACAACGCGGCGTTCGACGTTGGGTTCATCAACAACGAATTTGCCCTGATGGGCCAGCACGACCGGGCTGACATTACCCAGCACTGCACCATCCTCGATACCCTGATGATGGCCCGGGAGCGTCACCCGGGGCAGCGCAACAGCCTCGATGCCTTGTGCAAGCGCTACGGTGTCGACAACTCCGGCCGTGAACTGCACGGCGCCTTGCTCGACTCCGAGATCCTGGCCGACGTCTACCTGACCATGACCGGTGGCCAGACCAGCCTGTCCCTGGCCGGCAACGCCTCGGACGGCAATGGTACTGGCGAAGGCTCCGGCAACCAGGCCACGGAAATCCGCCGTTTGCCCGCTGACCGTCAGCCAGCGCGGATCATCCGTGCCAGCGAAAGCGACCTGGCCGAACATGCCGCGCGTCTGGAAGCCATCGCCAAGTCCGCAGGTGCTCCGGCATTGTGGACGCAGTTGGCCGAGGCGCAGGCCGCGGCGAACTGATGAACCCCTGTGGGAGCGGGCTTGCTCGCGAAGGTGTCAGTACGCTCAGCACACATGCAAGCTGACCCACCGCTTTCGTGAGCAAGCCCGCTCCTACTAAAGGATGCCACCAACCAATTGTTCATTTCTCGCCACAATCGCCACGACCTTCTAACCTGAGGTAACGGGCAGGCTATGGATCCCGCTTGATGTGTGAAGACTTGAAAGGCAAGGGCAATGGATGGCAATACGCCGTTGGTTGCCTCAAGGAATGAGGACCTTCCCCAGTATGCAACCGGTCATGAATCCCAAGCACCCGGGGTTGTCGGTGCGCGTTGTCGATGATGGCTTCGCCGCCTATATATGGGGCAGCGATTTCAGTTTCGAAGTCAGCGACTACGGTACGGCGCAGATAGGTCGGCCCGTGAGCCAGTGGCCGGTGACGCCCATCGTTCCCTATCGCAAGTGCTACGGCATCGATCCCGAAGAGTTCAGCAGCTTTCGCGATGCCCCGGACAGCGAGATCTTCATGGCCTATCTCGACGATCAACCGGTGGGGCATCTGGTGGTCAGTACCAACTGGAACGGTTTCGCCCACATCGACGAACTGGCGGTGCATGCTCCGGCCCGTCGCCACGGGGTGGCCAAGGCGCTGCTCGACGTCGCTCACTTCTGGAGTCGCAAGAAGAAACTGCCGGGGATCATGCTGGAAACCCAGAACAACAACCTGGGGGCCTGCCGGCTCTATGAGCGCTGCGGTTATGTGCTCGGCGGCATCGATCACTTGCGCTATCGCGGCATTGACCGACATACCGCTGAAGTGGCGTTGTTCTGGTATCGGCTGTTCGACGATCCGTTGGGCATGTCGATCAGTGGCCCAGCAACGCCTCGGCTTGTTCCGTAACCCGTTCCAGCAGCGATTGAACGGCGGGCGAGGGCGTCGTGCCGTTCAGGCTCAGGGCATAGAGACCAATCGGGATAGCGGGCGACACCGGGCAGACGTCCAGGCCGCCGTCCTTGGCGCCCGAGGCGGTGAAAGGGTCGACGATGGCCAGGCCTTCGCCGGCCTCGACCATGGCGCGCATCATCTGATGTGTCTGGACGCGGATCTGGATCACCGGTGCCGGGCGTAGCGCCGCCAGTTTATGCTCGAACGCCGGGCTTAGCGGGTCATGGCCATCGAGCCCCACCAACGACTGGCCTGCCAGATCCTGTAGCGAAACGTATTTCTGCCGCGGTTGCAGCCAGCCGTGGGGCGCCAGCAATTGCAGTTTGCCCTGGGCGATCATCTGGCAATGGATGTCGGGGTGTTCAGGGTCGTGCAGGCTCAGTCCAAGGTCGGCTTCACGCAATAGCAAGCTGTGGACGATGTCGCGGGTCGGTTGGCTGAGCAGGGTGCAAGGCGCATCCGGATGACGTCGACGCAGGGCGGCGATGCTCTGGGGTAATAATTGTTGGGCCAGCGGCGGGGTGCAGATGATACGCAGAGGGGGTGCCTGATAGTGCTTCAGGCTGCTGGCCAGCCGCAGCACCGGCTCGAGGGTGTCGTACACCCGCGTGATGCCGTCACGCAGCTCAAGGGTTTCCCGGGTGGCCTGCAAGCGCCCGCGCACGCTGGCAAACAGCATGAAGCCCAGTTGGGCCTCGGCGTCGCGCAGGATCGCCTCGACCTCCGTCACCGGCAGTTGCAGCCATTCGGCCGCCGTGCCGAGGTGACCGGTCTGCAGCAGCGCCTGGATCACTTCGATGTGGCGTAAACGCATGCAAGAAGTCCATGTTCGGCGGGTGAGCCATTGAATGGCTGAATCCTAACCCAAGTCCGGGCATGACTTCTGCTCATAACAACCGTTTATAAGGCGATTTGCGTTTCAGTGGGCGTTTGAGCTTGCAGCGGCGTTTCCGGCTCGCGCGTCAGTTCGATTTGCGACTGCACCAGCACGAATTTTCCGTCGTCGAGTTTGTTGACGCGATCACCGATCGCCAACTTATAGGTAGTGACAGGCTCCTTGCCATTTCCGTCGGGCGACGGGGTCGATTCCTGGAACTCATGCACCGAATAGACGCGACCTTCGGCGTCCCGCGCATGAAATTGTCCGACAAGTACTGCTGCCATTGCTTAGAACCTCTGGAAATAGATCACTCGATTTGCGGTTCTGTAGACCCCGGTCAAGCGCGGTAAGTTTTCCTACATGAAAAAAATAGTCCAGCCGGCGGGTTTTCGTCTCTCCACTGGTCCAATTGTGATGCCGATCATCTATAACTACAGGCTCCTTTGAGCCGACAGTCGAGAAGCCTCTCATGAGTAATGTCTACACAGTGGCCGTTTTAGTGGGCAGCCTGCGCAAGGCATCGATCAACCGCAAGGTAGCACTGGCGCTGGCGGAGCTGGCACCGGCCAATCTGAAACTGAACATCGTTGAAATCGGCGAGTTGCCGCTTTATAACGAAGACATTGACGTAACGCCGCCGGCAGCCTACACCACATTCCGTCAACAGGTGGGCGCGGCTGATGCTTTGTTGTTCGTTACGCCTGAGTACAACCGCTCGGTGCCGGCACCGTTGAAAAATGCCATCGACGTCGGTTCGCGTCCCTACGGCCAGAGTTGCCTGAGTGGCAAGCCGGGTGCGGTGATCAGTGCTTCGCCGGGTGCCATCGGCGGTTTCGGTGCCAACCATCATTTGCGCCAGTCGCTGGTATTCCTCGACGTTCCCTGCATGCAGCAGCCGGAAGCCTACCTGAGCGGTGCCGGGACGGCGTTTGACGAGGCGGGCAACCTGTCGGAGTCGGTGCGGCCTTTCCTGCAAACGTTCATCAATGCCTATGGCAAGTGGGTCGAGCAACACAAGAAGGTTTGATGCCCCGAGATTTCAGGTAAACCCTGTGGCGAGGGAGCTGGCTTGTGGCGAGGGAGCTTGCTCCCGCTCGGTTGCGCAGCAACCGCTCCAGGGCCTGCTTCGCAGTCCAGCGGGAGCAAGCTCCCTCGCCACAAGTGCGCCCCCCTTCAATCCGCGCTTTACTGAATATTCGAATCTCCATATATTCGCCCTTCGCTCATCCAGGCTTTCCGTCGCCATGTCCGATTCCCATAACCCCGTCGATGTCTTCAAGGCCCTGGCCGATGACACTCGTACGCGCATTGCGCTGTTGCTGGCCCGCGAAGGCGAGTTATGTGTCTGCGAGCTCACCGCCGCGCTGGGCCTGAGCCAGCCGAAGATCTCCCGGCACCTGGCGCAGCTGCGCAGCGCTGGCCTGCTCAGCGATCGGCGCCAAGGGCAATGGGTCTACTACCGTCTGCATCCGCAGTTGCCGTCCTGGGTCAGCACCTTGCTGGAGCAGGCGTTGGCCGCCAACACGGCATGGCTGATGGCCGATGTCGAGCGTTTGGTTGCCATGGTTGATCGTCCGGTGGCGCGTTGCTGCTGATTTCCTCTTTTCAAACCTTCTTTCAAGGCTGTTGCGCATGCTCATCGCGTCGTTGATTTTCCTGCTGACCATTACGCTGGTGATCTGGCAGCCCAGGGGGCTTGGCGTTGGCTGGAGCGCGACGCTCGGCGCGTTGCTGGCCCTGTTGAGCGGGGTGGTGCAGGTCGGTGACATTGCGCTGGTCTGGCAGATTATCTGGAACGCCACCGGGACCTTTGTCGCGCTGATCATCATCAGCCTGCTGCTGGACGAGGCCGGCTTCTTCGCCTGGGCGGCCTTGCATGTGGCCCGTTGGGGGAAGGGCAGTGGGCGCAAGCTGTTTGCGTTCATGGTGCTGCTGGGGGCGCTGGTGTCGGCGCTGTTTGCCAATGACGGAGCGGCGCTGATTCTGACACCCATCGTGATTTCGATGTTGCTGGCGTTGCGTTTTTCCCCGGCGGCGACCCTGGCGTTCGTGATGGGGGCTGGTTTCATTGCCGACACCGCGAGCCTGCCCTTGGTGGTGTCGAACCTGGTGAACATTGTCTCGGCGGATTTCTTCGGCATCGGTTTCAACCGCTACGCGGCGGTCATGGTGCCGGTGAACCTGGTCAGCGTCGCGGCGAGCCTGGCGATACTGCTGTGGCTGTTTCGTCGCGACATCCCGCGTGACTACGATCCGCATCAACTGGACGATCCGGCGACGGCGATCCACGACAAGGCGACGTTTTATGCCGGTTGGGTGGTGTTGGTGATCCTGTTGTTGGGCTGCTTTGCCCTGGAGCCGCTGGGGATTCCCATCAGTGCGATCTCCGCGGTCTGTGCGGCGTTGCTGCTGGCAGTCGCGGCCCGCGGTCACAAGATTTCCACCCGCAAGGCGATGAAGGAAGCGCCCTGGCAGATCGTGATTTTCTCCCTCGGTATGTACCTGGTGGTCTATGGCCTGCGCAACGCCGGGCTGACCGGCTACCTGGCCCACTGGCTCGACGGTTTCGCCGAATATGGCGTGTGGGGTGCGGCGATGGGCACCGGCGTGCTGACGGCGTTGCTCTCGTCGGTGATGAACAATTTGCCGACGGTGCTGATCGGCGCCTTGTCCATCGATGCCAGCCAGGCCACCGGGGTGGTGAAGGAGGCGATGATCTACGCCAACGTCATCGGCAGCGACCTGGGCCCGAAAATCACACCGATTGGCAGCCTGGCGACGTTGCTGTGGCTGCATGTGCTGGAGCGCAAGAATATCCGGATCGGCTGGGGGTATTACTTCAAGGTCGGGATCGTGCTTACGGTGCCGGTGTTGCTGGTGACGTTGGCGGCGTTGGCTTTGCGGTTGTCCATCTGAACCGAGTTGGCTGCATCGCGAGCAGGCTCGCTCCCACAGTGGATTGTGTTGTTTACAGCTTCGATGATCTGCACATAACCCTGTAGGAGCGAGCCTGCTCGCGATGAAGCCCTGAAAGGCGCCACAAAACTCATCCGGTACCCGGCACATCCGGCCAAAGATCGGCCACCAGGAATACCCGCTCGGCTTCCTCCCACTCGCCCTCGGCATTTTCAGTCAGGCGCACCATCAGCTGCGCCGGCGCCATGGGCTCGAGGGCCATTCGCCAGGCTTCCAGTTGCGAGGTGTCCCAGGTCTGCTCCGCCGGATAGTGGGCCGGGGCCAGCCAGGCGGCGCGGGGCAGGGGTTGCCAGCGCCCTGGTGGACGTTGGTCGACGAATGCTGGCCAATCACGCTGATGCAGCCAACTGCCCCGTAAATGCCGAGGGTGCGCACCGGTTGGCGGGTCGGCCCGGCCCGGCCAGGGATAAAGCAGGTAGCCGCCGAGCCAGAGCTCTGAGCGAAACGACTCGAGGCCGGCCGGTTCAATGCCCAAGGTCGCCAAGGCCTCACGGCTTTCCGGGCGGGCCGAGATCGGCAGTTGGTGTTCGCGCAGATGCGCCAGTTTACGGTCGAGCCGGTCGTGACAG
Organism: Pseudomonas sp. St290; assembly: GCF_018325805.1. Taxonomy (NCBI): domain Bacteria; kingdom Pseudomonadati; phylum Pseudomonadota; class Gammaproteobacteria; order Pseudomonadales; family Pseudomonadaceae; genus Pseudomonas; species Pseudomonas sp. St290. Next base: position 2,886,761 of record NZ_AP014703.1, read on the forward strand.
CCCGGCCCGAGCCACTGCGCGGCGTCCCGGCCATTGCCGTCCTGCGGCCCGAGGTACAACTTGATGGCCAGCTCCAGGTGGTGGATGCCGTCGCGATCGCGTAGCAGCAGGTCCAGTTCGCCCAGCGTATGGCCTTCGCGCCGGATCGGCAGATTCGCGGCGATCAATTCGATGCCCGGGGCATGCTGCACGGCAAACTGCCAGAGCCTTTCGTAATACAGGCCCAGGCGTCGTGTCCGCCCTTGGGACAGGCAGTGCAGCAAGGGGTAGCTGTCGCGGTCCAATTGCCGCAGCCAGTGTTCCAGTCGATGGGGATCCTGCACCCAGTCACTGCCGGCCAGGGGATGGCGCTGGGGCCAGGGCGTGTCGATGAGCATCGGCGGGGCGATGATCGCCCACGCGAGGTCGCGCACTTCGGGATGGCGCAGGCGGCGGGGCAAGTCGAGCAATTCAGGGAACAGGATCATTTTGCGAGCATAGCCTGTGGCAAGGCTTAAAGAATTTTGTCTATGGAGCGCTTTCGCCCATAATCGTGGTTTTCGCCCGCCGCAGACCCTCGCAGGAGCCTCATGGAGCAATTTCGCAATATCGGCATCATCGGTCGCCTGGGCAGTTCGCAGGTGTTGGACACCGTTCGCCGTCTCAAACGTTTCCTCCTGGAGCGGCACCTGCATGTGATCCTCGAAGATACCATCGCCGAAGTGCTGCCGGGCCATGGCCTGCAGACCTCGTCGCGCAAGATGCTCGGCGAAGTCTGCGACATGGTGATCGTGGTTGGCGGCGACGGCAGCCTGCTGGGGGCCGCCCGGGCCCTGGCGCGGCACAATATCCCGGTGCTGGGGATCAACCGCGGCAGCCTGGGGTTCCTCACCGATATCCGCCCTGACGAGCTGGAGACCAAGGTCGCCGAGGTGCTGGACGGCCATTACCTGGTGGAAAACCGCTTCCTGCTGCAAGCCGAGGTCCGCCGTCACGCCGAGGCCATCGGCCAGGGCGATGCCCTCAATGACGTGGTGCTGCACCCCGGCAAATCCACGCGCATGATCGAATTCGAACTGTACATCGACGGTCAGTTCGTCTGCAGCCAGAAGGCCGACGGCCTGATCGTCGCGACCCCGACCGGTTCCACGGCTTACGCGCTTTCAGCCGGCGGGCCGATCATGCACCCCAAGCTCGACGCTATTGTGATCGTGCCCATGTACCCCCATACCTTGTCTGGGCGACCGATTGTGGTCGATGGCAACAGTGAGCTGAAAATCGTCGTGTCCAAGGATATGCAGATCTACCCGCAAGTGTCCTGTGACGGTCAGAACCATTTCACCTGCGCGCCGGGTGACACCATCACCGTCAGCAAGAAAGCGCAGAAGCTGCGCCTGATCCATCCGCTGGATCACAATTACTACGAAGTCTGCCGGACCAAGCTCGGCTGGGGCAGTCGGTTGGGGGGTGGAGGCGACTGATGCTCGATCCTGCGCGCAGTTACGATTTGATCGGTGACGTGCACGGATGCGCCCTGACCCTGGAACACCTGCTGGACCGACTCGGTTACCACAAGCAGGGCGGGGTCTGGCGGCATCCGTCGCGCATGGCCGTGTTCCTGGGGGACATCATCGACCGTGGCCCGCGGATTCGTGAAGCGCTGCACATCGTCCATGACATGGTCGTGGCCGGCCAGGCGCTGTGCATCATGGGCAACCACGAGTTCAACGCCCTGGGCTGGAGCACACCGGCCTTGCCCGGCAGCGGCCAGCGCTACGTGCGTGAACACACGCCGCGTCACGCCCGCTTGCTCCACGAGACCCTGACCCAGTTCGAGCAGCATCCCGGTGATTGGCACGACTTCCTCGAATGGTTCTATGACCTGCCGCTGTTTGTCGATGCCGGTCGGTTCCGGGTGGTGCATGCCTGTTGGGATGCGGGCCTGATCGAACCGTTGCGTGGGCTGTTCCCGGACGGTTGTGTCGACGAGCATTTCCTCCAGGCCTCGGCGCAACCGGGCAGTTTTGCCTGCACGGTGTTCGATCGTTTGCTGCGCGGCACCGACATGCGCCTGCCCCATGGCCTGACGCTGACCGGTGGCGATGGCCTGACCCGTTCGTTTTTCCGCACCAAGTTCTGGGAAGACAACCCGCAGACCTACGGCGACATCGTGTTCCAGCCCGACGCCTTGCCGGAGCCGGTGGCCCGTACGCCGCTGTCGCCGGATGAAAAAAACAACCTGTTGCGCTATGGCGCCCATGAACCCTTGCTGTTCGTCGGCCACTATTGGCGCAGCGGTAAACCCGCGCCGATTCGCCCGAACCTGGCCTGCCTGGATTACAGTGCGGTGCTCTACGGCAAACTGGTGGCTTATCGCCTGGACCAGGAAACCCGTCTGGACCCGCACAAGTTTGTCTGGGTCGATGTCGAGCGGCCGGAGGTGGTGCAGTGAGACTGTCTGTCACGCGAACGCATTTTTTGAGGAAGTGCCATGGATGATTCGACGTTCGACCAACTGGAGGCCGCGCTCCTGGCTGCCCCCGGTAACGTCGCGCTGCTGACACTGTTGCTCGACGCCAGTGTCGAGCGCAGCGAGTACGAGCGCGGGCTTGGGTTGTTGCCTGCCGATCTTGAGCAATGGAGCGATGCCCAGGCCTTGAAAATGGCCGCGGCCAGGTTATGTATCGCCGCGAGCCAGGCGCAACGGGCCCTCGGCCTGATTGAAGGCAACGAGCCTGCCGCGCGGATGCTCAGGGCGCGCGCCTTCGCAGCCCTTGAGCAGATGAAGGAAGCCCAGGTGGAATACCGTGCCGCGGTAGACGCCAACCCGGCCCTGGAAGACATGGCGCTATGGCGTCGCTTGAACGTATCCGTGACCGACTTTTCCGCTGCGCAAGGGCGTCCGCGCTTGCGCGTGATCTCCAATGACAACACCGACCAGACCGAGGTCCGGCGCCTGTTGGTGCCGGAAAAGGAAGCCCTGTCCTTCGATGACATCGGTGGCCTGGACGAGCTGAAGAAAACCATTCACAAGAAAATCATCCTGCCTTACCAGAAGCCCGGCCTGTTCCAGCGCTTTCGCAAGCGGGTCGGCGGGGGCGTGTTGCTCTATGGGCCTCCGGGATGTGGCAAGACCATGCTGGCGCGGGCCACGGCCGGGGAGTGCAAGGCGACGTTCTTCAACGTGGCCATTTCCGATGTCCTGGACATGTACATCGGCGAATCCGAGCGCAAGTTGCACGCGCTGTTCGAACAGGCCCGTGCCCAGGCTCCGGCGGTAATGTTTTTCGATGAAGTCGAGGCCTTGGGTGGCAAGCGTTCCAACACCCGGGACTCGACCTCTTCGAAGCTGGTCAGCCAGTTCCTGTCCGAGATGGACGGTTTTACCAAGGACAACCACGGCGTACTGATCCTCGCCGCGACCAACGTGCCTTGGTCGGTGGACTCGGCCTTCAGGCGCCCGGGGCGTTTTGACCGGGTGTTGTTCGTGCCACCACCCGACCGGCCAGCAAGGGAAGCCATGCTCAAGCTGATGATGGAAGGTCGTCCGACGGCCGAGGACATCGACTTTGCCTTCCTGGCGAAAAACACCTCGGGCTTTTCCGGTGCGGACCTGGGTGAGTTGGTGGAAACCGCCGCTGACGAAGCGATCGAAGAGTCCATCAGCGGCGCGAGCGAGCAACCGATCTGCGACCGGCATTTCAAGCAGGCGCTCAAGGAAGTGCGGGCAACCACCCTGGAATGGCTGACCACGGCGCGCAACTACGCGCGCTATGCCAATGAAGGCAACCAGTACGACGAAGTGCTGGCCTTCCTCGACAAACACGGGAAGGGTCGCTGATGGCGCAGTACGGTGGTTATCGCATTGAGGACGAGCCACGTCCGGGCGCCCTGGCCAAGTGGGCCGTCTCGCCTTTCTGGCCGCTGCTGGGGCTGATGTTGGGGGGCGCCTGGCTCGGCTTGCCGTGGTTTGTCTTCAACGCCATCGCGGTGGGCAGCCCGACCCGGGTGCGTGAATGGTTGCTGGCCGGCCTTTGCCTGGTGGGCAGCCTGCTCATCGGTTTGGGATTGCTGCAATTGGTAGAGGCGGGGTACATCCAGAGCCAGGCGCAGATTCAGTACGCCTTGTTGACCTTGGTGGTGTGGAAGCTTGCCATCGGCTATCTGCTGTTCATGCAGCAGAACGCGACCATCGAGATCTACCAATACTACGGTGGCGTGCTGAACCGCTTCGGTTTGCCAGTGGTGTTGATTGGCGCGTTCGTGCTCAAGGGCATGGTCATCAAGTGGGTGCCTGCCACTCTCTGGTATCTGGTGGTGAGCTGATGAATACCGATTATCTGCTGCAGCTGGCGTATCAACGCTTGCAGGCCGACCATTACGACGGTGCCATCGACGCGCTGCGCCAATTGCTGGCGAGCGATCCGGACTCGGCCGAAGCCCATGCGTTGCTGGCGGTGTGCCTGATCAATCTGCGCCGCGTGCATGCCGCCAGGCGCGAGGTGCAGTTGGCGCTGCTGGCCGATGCACAGTTGCCGCTCGCCCATTACGCTGCCGCCCAGGTTGCCATTGCCTTGCGCAAGTTCAAGCTGGCCCAGGAACACTTGACCCAGTTGCTGGATATGGAACCGCTCAATCCGGTCAACTACCGCACGCTGGCCGACCTTTACCAGTTGACCGGCCGCCTGGAACAAAGCCGCGAACCATTGAAAAAAGCCCTGGAACTGGCCCCCGACGATGCGTCCAACCTGGTGGCCATGGCCCAGTTTTATCGTGCCAGCGGCCAGTGGGGGCAAGCGCATCAGTTCGCCCGCCAGGCCTTGCAGGCCGAGCCAGGGCATACCGGGGCCGTGGTGGTACTCGGGCACTTGCTATTGCGCGAAGGTGACGTCGAGGGCGCGCGCGCGCACGCGATCTGGGCCTTGCAGGAAAACGCCAATGACCGGGCCGCGCTGCACTTGCTGACTGCCGTCAAGGCTCGCAGCAGTCTGTTTCTGGGAACATGGTGGCGATTCAACAGTTGGATGAGCGAGCGCAGCGCCAGTCGAGCCATCGTGGTGTTGTTGCTCATGTTCGTGGTCTATCGGGTGGTGGTCATCACCCTGACGGCCCAGGGCTACCCGCAGGTGGCCCAGGTGATTGATTGGCTATGGCTGGGGTTTGCCGCGTACACCTTTGCCGCGCCACAGATATTCAGGCACTCCCTGGAAAAAGAGCTGGCCCAGGTCAAGCTGTCCAGGGAATTCTAAACAGCGAGTGCCCACACGGCGGTCAGTCGTGCTTTGCCTTGGAACCCGCGACATTATTGGAGATTGCTTAACATGTCGTCTTTTGCAGAAATGATCGAGAACATCACCCCTGACATCTACCAAAGCCTGAAACTGGCGGTGGAAATCGGTAAATGGGCCGATGGCAACAAGCTCACCGCCGAGCAGCGCGAGTTGTCGCTGCAAGCGATGATCGCCTGGGAGATCCAGAACCTGCCCGAAGACGAGCGCACCGGCTACATGGGCCCGCAGGAGTGCCAGTCGAAGTCGACCACCGTCCCGAATATCCTGTTCAAGTCGGACGCCATCCATTGATCGAGATTGGCCGCGGTGCAATCAGCAAGATGTCGGCGCGCCTTGACGGGCCGACTGTTCAATACGCCTTTCGCCTGGGCGATGCCGAGGTGCCGGTCAACCCGTTGATTGGCAGCACGGTGCGCCTGGAGTACCTCGGTGCGATCCACTGCACCCACTGTGGACGCCGGACCAAGACCAGCTTCAGCCAGGGTTATTGCTACCCTTGCATGACCAAGCTGGCCCAGTGCGACCTGTGCATCATGAGCCCCGAACGCTGCCATTTCGAGGCGGGCACCTGCCGTGAGCCGGCCTGGGGCGAGCAGTTCTGCATGACCGATCATGTGGTCTACCTGGCGAACTCCTCGGGCGTGAAGGTCGGCATTACCCGTGCCACGCAATTGCCGACCCGCTGGCTGGACCAGGGCGCCAGCCAGGCGCTGCCGATCCTGCGGGTCGCCACGCGTCAGCAATCGGGGTTTGTCGAAGACCTGTTCCGCAGCCAGGTGGCGGACAAGACCAACTGGCGCGCCTTGCTCAAGGGCGACGCCGTGGCGGTGGACCTGCCGGCGATCCGTGACTCGCTGTTCGAAAGCTGCGCCCAGGGATTGCAGGGTTTGCAGGAACGTTTTGGCTTACAGGCGATCCAGACCATAGCGGACGTCGAGCCTATCGAGATCCGTTATCCGGTGGAGCAATACCCGGCCAAGATCGTCAGTTTCAACCTGGACAAGAACCCGATTGCTGAAGGCACGCTGCTGGGGATCAAGGGCCAGTACCTGATTTTCGACACCGGCGTGATCAACATTCGTAAATACACGGCCTACCAGCTCGCCGTGCATCAGTAGAAGGACTCGACCCATGCGCACCGAACAACCGAAGATGATCTACCTGAAGGACTATCAGGCCCCCGAATACCTGATCGACGAGACGCACCTGACCTTCGAGTTGTTCGAGGACCACAGCCTGGTCCATGCGCAACTGGTGATGCGCCGCAACCCCGAGCGCGGGGCCGGGCTGCCACCGCTGGTGCTCGATGGCCAGCACCTGGAACTGGTTTCGCTCAAGCTCGATGACGCCGACCTGGGGCAGGGCGACTACCAGTTGGACGACAGTCATCTGACCCTGCAGCCCAAGGCCCAGGCCTTCACGGTCGATACTACCGTCAGGATCCACCCGGAAACCAACACCGCCCTGGAAGGCCTGTACAAATCCGGCAGCATGTTCTGCACTCAGTGCGAGGCCGAAGGTTTCCGCAAGATCACCTACTACCTCGACCGCCCGGACGTGATGAGCAAGTTCACCACCACCGTGGTGGCCGAGCAGCACAGCTATCCGGTGCTGCTGTCCAACGGCAACCCGATTGCCAGCGGTCCTGGCGAAGACGGCCGCCATTGGGCGACCTGGGAAGACCCGTTCAAGAAGCCTGCCTACCTGTTTGCCCTGGTGGCCGGTGACTTGTGGTGCGTCGAAGACACCTTCACCACCATGAGCGAGCGCACCGTGGCCCTGCGCATTTATGTCGAGCCGGAAAACATCGACAAATGCCAGCACGCCATGACCAGCCTGAAGAAGTCGATGCGCTGGGACGAGGAAGTGTACGGGCGTGAATACGACCTGGACATCTTCATGATCGTTGCGGTCAACGATTTCAACATGGGCGCCATGGAGAACAAGGGCCTCAATATCTTCAACTCCAGCGCCGTGCTGGCCCGCGCCGAAACCGCCACCGATGCCGCGCACCAGCGGGTCGAGGCGATCGTCGCCCACGAATACTTCCACAACTGGTCGGGCAACCGCGTGACCTGCCGCGACTGGTTCCAGCTGTCGCTCAAGGAAGGTTTCACGGTGTTCCGCGATGCCGGGTTCTCGGCCGACATGAACTCCGCCACCGTCAAGCGTATCCAGGACGTGGCCTACCTGCGCACCCACCAGTTCGCCGAGGACGCCGGCCCCATGGCCCACCCGGTGCGTCCGGACAGCTTCATCGAGATCTCCAACTTCTACACCCTGACCGTGTACGAAAAGGGCTCGGAAGTGGTTGGCATGATCCACACCCTGCTAGGGCCTGAGGGTTTCCGTAAGGGCAGTGATCTGTATTTCGAACGCCATGATGGCCAGGCCGTGACCTGCGATGACTTCATCAAGGCCATGGAAGACGCCAATGGCGTCGACTTGACTCAGTTCAAGCGTTGGTACAGCCAGGCCGGTACGCCACGGCTGGCGGTGAGCGAGTCCTACGACGCTAGGGCCAAGACTTACAGCCTGACCTTCAGCCAGAGCTGCCCGCCGACCCCGGACAAGCAGGAAAAGCTGCCGTTCGTGATTCCCGTCGAACTGGGCCTGCTCGACAGCAAGGGCGCCGAAATCCCGTTGCGCCTGGCCGGTGAAGCTGCGGCGAGCGGCACGTCCCGGGTGATCTCGGTGACCGAAGCCGAGCAGACCTTCACCTTTATCGACATCGCCGAACAACCTTTGCCATCGTTGCTGCGCGGTTTCTCGGCACCGGTGAAACTGAGCTTCCCGTACAACCGCGACCAACTGATGTTCCTGATGCAGCACGACAGCGACGGTTTCAACCGCTGGGATGCCGGCCAGCAATTGTCGGTGCAGGTGTTGCAGGAACTGATCGCCCAGCATCAGCAGGGCACCAGCCTGTCGTTGGATCCGCGTCTGGTCAGCGCCTTGCGCACGGTGCTGTCGGACGAATCCCTGGATCAGGCCATGGTCGCGGAAATGCTCTCGCTGCCGAGTGAAGCCTATCTGACGGAAATCAGCGAAGTGGCCGACGTCGAGGCGATCCATGCCGCTCGCGAGTTCGCCCGCCAGCAATTGGCCGATAACCTGTTCGAAGCCCTGTGGCTGCGCTATGAAGCCAACCGCGACCTGTCGAAACGCACGCCATACGTGGCCGAGGCCGAGCATTTCGCCCGTCGCGCATTGCAGAACATCGCATTGTCGTACCTGATGCTTACCGACAAGCCCGAGGTGCTGAGCGCGACCCTGGAGCAGTTCGACACGGCTGACAACATGACTGAGCGCCTGACCGCGCTGGCAGTGCTGGTCAATTCGCCGTTCGAAGCCGAGAAGGCCAAGGCTCTGGAAGTGTTCGCGGAAAACTTCAAGGGCAACCCGCTGGTCATGGACCAATGGTTCAGCGTCCAGGCCGGCAGCCCGCTGCCGGGTGGCCTGGCGCGGGTCAAGGCATTGATGGAGCACTCGGCGTTCAACATCAAGAACCCGAACAAGGTGCGGGCGCTGATTGGTGCATTCGCCGGACAGAACCTGATCAACTTCCACGCCGCCGACGGTTCGGGCTATCGCTTCCTGGCGGACCTGGTGATCCAGCTCAACGGTTTCAACCCGCAGATCGCCTCGCGGCAACTGGCGCCGCTGACCCGCTGGCGCAAATACGACAGTGCCCGCCAGGCGCTGATGAAAGCCGAGCTGGAACGTATCCTGGCGTCCGGCGCGCTCTCCGCCGATGTGTTCGAGGTGGTGAGCAAGAGCCTGGCGTGACCTTGATGCCGCGGTCTGCCTGGCGGACCGCGGTGCCTTCATCGCGAGCAGGCTCGCTCCCACAGTAGGTCTTCAGTGAACACATATTTTGTGCTCAACAGAGATCCATTGTGGGAGCGAGCCTGCTCGCGATAGCGTCAGATGCTTCACCGCTAGTTACTCAGCCATCACTCCACCGAATACTCTGCCATTCACCCCCAGCGCCAGCCCTCCCGGTTAACAAAAGATAACGTGGCGTCGATTGTCAGACCTTTCGAAAGCCCGATAGGATAGGTTCCGCTTGCGAAGTGGCTCTAGATTGCAGGTTTCAGGACTATGCTCCAAGACTGGCAACGTACCAAGCCATAACAATAATAATGGGGGAAAGGTCTATGAATGAGCCTGTCATGGCTGTGGGCCGCAGCCGGCCGCCGATGCTGCGCAGGGTCGCGTTGCTGGCTTCGGCGCTCTCGCTGCTGGGCTCTGCCGTGTTATCGGCACCGGTGATGGCTGTTGCGGCGTCGACATCCGATGTCATCTATTCCGTCGAATCGGCCAAGGCCAGCAAAACCCTGATGCTCGATGTGGTCCACGCCGGCCAGCGCCTGGTGGCGGTCGGTGATCGGGGCCACATTGTCTATTCGGACGATCAGGGCAAGTCCTGGACCCAGGCCAAGGTGCCGACTCGCCAATTGCTTACCGCGGTATTTTTCGTCGATGACAAACACGGCTGGGCCGTGGGGCACGACGCGCAGATCCTCGCCAGCGATGACGGTGGCAGCACCTGGACCAAGCAATTCGAAGACCTGACCCGTGAAGCGCCGCTACTGGATGTCTGGTTCAAGGATGCCAGTCACGGTTTCGCCGTGGGTGCCTACGGTGCGCTGCTGGAAACCACCGACGGCGGCCAGCACTGGGAAAGTGTCAGCGACCGCCTCGATAACGAAGACCAGTTCCACCTCAATGCCATCGCCGCTGTGAAAGATGCCGGACTGTTCATTGTCGGCGAGGCCGGCAGCATGTTCCGCTCCGCCGACTGGGGGCAGACCTGGGAAAAGGTCGAAGGCCCTTACGAAGGCTCGCTGTTCGGGGTCATCGGCACCGCCCAACCCTCGACGCTGCTGGCCTATGGCTTGCGCGGCAACCTTTATCGCTCCACGGACTTTGGCGGTACCTGGGAACAGGTCGAGCTCAAGGCCGCTCGGGGCGCCCTGGAGTTTGGTCTGTCAGGCGCCACGCTGTTGGCGGACGGTTCCATCGTGATTGTCGGCAACGGCGGCAGCGTGGTGCGCAGCACCGACGACGGCGTGACCTTCAGCGTGTTCAACCGTCCGGACCGGATTTCCGTGGCAGCCGTTACGGCGGCAGGCAACGGCAACCTGATCCTGGCGGGGCAAGGCGGCGTGCGTGCCACCACGTCCACCGGCGCCGAACTGAGCAAATGAGTCAGGCCTGCAAGAAGGGCATAAAAACAAGAAGGCGGAACCCATGAGCAGTCATCACCAAGACAAGGCGACGTTCCTCGAGCGCCTGATTTTCAACAACCGCCCGGCAGTGATCGTCATTTGCCTGTTGGTCAGCATTTTCCTGTTCTGGCAGGCCACGCTGATCCGGCCATCGACCAGCTTCGAAAAAATGATCCCCCTCGAGCACCCCTTCATCCAGAAGATGCTCGAACACCGCAACGACCTGGCGAACCTGGGCAATACGGTGCGCATCTCCGTGGAAGCCACCAATGGCGACATTTTCTCCAAGGAATACATGGAGACCCTGCGCCAGATCCACGACGAGGTCTTCTACATCTCCGGCGTCGACCGTTCCGGGCTCAAGTCATTGTGGAGCCCGAGCGTGCGCTGGACCGAAGTGACGGAGGAGGGCTTCGCCGGTGGCGAGGTGATCCCCCAGAGCTATAACGGCTCGGCCGACAGCCTCGATCTGCTACGCAACAACGTGCTCAAGTCCGGCCAGGTCGGGCGCCTGGTGGCCAACGATTTCAAGTCGAGCATCATCGACATCCCACTGCTGGAGTCCTATCCGGATCCGCAGGACCAGGGCAAATTGCTCGCCCTCGACTACCGGAAATTTTCCCACGAGCTTGAAGACAAGATCCGCAACAAGTTCGAGGCCCAGAACCCGAATGTGCAGATCCATATCGTCGGCTTCGCCAAGAAAGTCGGCGACCTGATCGACGGCCTGGTCATGGTGGTGCTGTTCTTCGGCGTGGCGTTCGTCATCACCCTGATCCTGCTGTACTGGTTCACCAACTGCATGCGCAGTACCATTGCGGTATTGACCACTACCCTGGTGGCGGTGGTCTGGCAATTGGGGCTGATGCACGCCGCCGGTTTCGGCCTGGATCCGTACTCGATGCTGGTGCCGTTCCTCATCTTTGCCATCGGCATTTCCCACGGCGTGCAGAAAATCAACGGCATCGCCTTGCAGTCCAGCGAGGCGGACAACGCCCTGACCGCGGCGCGGCGCACTTTCCGGCAGTTGTTCCTGCCGGGGATGATTGCGATCCTGGCGGACGCCGTGGGCTTCATCACCTTGCTGATCATCGACATCGGTGTGATCCGCGAACTGGCTATTGGCGCCTCCATCGGTGTGGCGGTGATTGTGTTCACCAACCTGATCCTGCTGCCGGTGGCGATCTCCTACGCTGGCATCAGCAAGCGCGCGGTCGAGCGCAGCAAGAAAGACGCGACCCGCGAACATCCGTTCTGGCGCATGCTGTCGAACTTCGCCAGCGCCAAGGTCGCGCCGGTGTCCATTGCCCTGGCGGTGATCGCCTTTGGCGGTGGCCTCTGGTACAGCCAGAACCTGAAGATCGGTGACCTCGACCAGGGCGCGCCGGAACTGCGTCCAGACTCGCGCTACAACCAGGACAACAACTTCATCATCAGCAACTATTCCACCAGTTCCGATGTACTGGTGGTGATGGTCAAGACCAAGGCCGAAGGCTGCTCGCGTTATGAAGCCATGGCGCCCATCGACGAGCTGATGTGGAAGATGCAGAACACCGAGGGCGTGCAGTCGGCGATTTCCCTGGTGACCGTGTCCAAGCAGATGATCAAGGGCATGAACGAGGGCAACCTGAAATGGGAAACCCTGTCGCGCAACCCTGATGTGCTGAACAACTCCATCGCCCGGGCCGATGGCCTGTACAACAACAGCTGTTCGTTGGCGCCGGTGCTGGTGTTCCTCAACGACCACAAGGCCGAGACCCTGGATCGCGCGGTGAAGGCCGTGCAGGACTTCGCCAAGGAAAACAACCGTGACGGGTTGGAGTTCATCCTCGCTGCCGGTAACGCCGGCATCGAAGCGGCCACCAACGAAGTGATCAAGGAATCGGAACTGACCATCCTGATCCTGGTGTACATCTGCGTGGCGACCATGTGCATGATCACCTTCCGCTCCTGGGCGGCGACGCTGTGTATCGTGCTGCCGCTGGTACTGACCTCTGTACTGGGCAACGCCCTGATGGCCTTCATGGGCATTGGCGTGAAGGTCGCGACCTTGCCGGTGGTCGCCCTTGGCGTGGGGATTGGCGTGGACTACGGGATCTACATCTACAGCCGCCTGGAGAGTTTCCTGCGCGCCGGATTGCCGTTGCAGGAGGCCTACTACCAGACCCTGAAGTCCACCGGTAAAGCCGTATTGTTTACCGGCCTGTGCCTGGCCATTGGCGTGTGCACCTGGATCTTCTCGGCCATCAAGTTCCAGGCCGACATGGGCTTGATGCTGACGTTCATGTTGCTGTGGAACATGTTCGGTGCGCTGTGGCTGCTGCCGGCGCTGGCACGGTTCCTGATCAAGCCGGAGAAGCTGGCGGGGCAGAAGGGTAATTCGTTGTTTGCACATTGATCGAGGGCGAACCTGTCCAGTACAGCCCTAGTGGCGAACCCATGTGGGAGCGAGCGTGCTCGCGATAGCGGTGTGACAGTCAATGAAGGTGTTGAATGTCCGTCCGCCATCGCGAGCAAGCTCGCTCCCACAGGTTTTCTAGTGACTCACAGACTGATCATTCCAGCCAATCTGAGGTGTGCCACGTCGGGTGGTTGCCAGGGGGGTATCAGGAAGGATCGGCGCCCAGCACCACATTCAGCGCGCTACGGGCATCGTCCAACTGCACTAGGGTGGCATGGCGGGCGCCGAGGGCATCGCGGTTTTCGATGGCGGTGAGGATCGCCTTGTGCCGCGGCATCGCCAACTCGTGCAGGTTGGGCCGCTGGTTGGAGTGCTTGAGCGCTTCGGCGATGGCCACCGACAACATGTTGCACAGGTTAGCGAGTAGATCGTTGTGGGTGGCGTCGGCGATGCGGCTGTGGAAGTCCAGGTCCGGTTGCAGCACGGCCTCGGGGGTCGGTGCCGCTTCCATGCGCTGGTAGGCTTCGCGGATGGCGGCGATGTCGCTGTCGGTCGCGAATTGCGCAGCGAGGGCGGCAGCGGCCGGCTCGATGATACTGCGCACGCTGGTCAGCAAACCGAAGAATTCGTTTTGCGGGCTGCTCTGCATCAGCCAGTGCAGCACGTCAGGGTCGAGCATGTGCCATTCCCGGCGGGCCTTGACCACCGTGCCCACGCGCGGGCGCGAATACACCAGGCCCTTGGCGACGAGCACCCGTGTGGCTTCGCGCAGCACCGGGCGGCTGACCGCATACTCTTCGCACAACAAGGCTTCGGCGGGCAGTTTGTCATCCGGTTTGAAACGCCCGGAGACGATCTGCATACCCAGTTCCTGGACGATGCGCGCGTGCATGCTTTTGCGGTCGGAGGGTTTACGGTAATCCATGGGGGATGGCGCGATCCTGTGCGAAGGGGATGCTGCGCATGATAGCAGGCGCGGTGAGGGCGGGTCGCTAGTGCGATTTTTTGAGGTGGATGCAGACCCCATTGTGGGAGCTTATGTGGGAGCTGAGCTTGCTCGCGATGAGGCCCTTCCAGTCAATATCTCTGTTGTCTGGCACACCGCAATCGCGAGCAAGCTCAGCTCCCACAAAAGCTTGCATCCCACAGGGGGATGCCACAAGGGGATGGATGGAGTCAGTGGGAGTGGCGAGGCACCTCGGCGCCACGGCAGCCCACCAGGAAGTCGAAGTCACAACCCTGGTCCGCTTGCAGCACATGGTCGATGTACAGCTGGCGGTAGCCGCCCACCAACAGGTTCTGCGGTGGCGGCAGGTCGGCCAGGCGCGCGGCAAGTTCGGCGTCCGGGATGTCCAGGTGCAGGCGGCCGCTGGCGCAATCGAGCTCGATCCAGTCACCTTCCTTCACCGCGGCCAGAGGTCCGCCAGCAGCGGCTTCCGGTGCCACGTGCAGCACCACGGTGCCGTAGGCAGTGCCGCTCATGCGTGCGTCGGAAATCCGCACCATGTCGGTCACGCCCTGGGCCAGCAGCTTGGCCGGCAGGCCCATGTTGCCGACTTCGGCCATGCCCGGATAACCCTTTGGCCCACAGTTTTTCATCACCAGGATCGAGTTGGCGTCCACGTCCAGTTCCGGGTCGTTGATGCGGGCCTTGTACTCGTCGAAGTTCTCGAACACCACTGCGCGACCGCGATGTTGCATCAGCTCCGGCGTCGCGGCGGACGGCTTGAGCACCGCACCCAGCGGCGCCAGGTTGCCGCGCAGCACGCAGATGCCGCCGTCGGCGCGGATCGGGTTGTCCAGGGTGCGAATGACTTCGTCCTGGCCGTAGATCGGTGCGTCCTTGGTGTTCTCGCCGAGGCTCTTGCCGTTGACGGTCAAAGCGTTCGGATGGGGGATCAGGTTCGCTTCACCGAGACGGCGCAGCACAGCGGGCAGACCGCCGGCATAGTAGAACTCTTCCATCAGGAAGCGTCCGGACGGCTGCAGGTCGACGATGGTCGGCATGCCACGACCGATGCGGGTCCAGTCATCCAACTCCAGTTGCACGCCGATGCGCCCGGCAATGGCTTTGAGGTGGATCACCGCGTTGGTCGAGCCACCGATGGCGGCGTTGACGCGGATGGCGTTCTCGAAGGCTTCCTTGGTCAGGATCTTCGACAGCTTCAGGTCTTCACGGACCATCTCTACAGCGCGCATGCCGGACATGTGCGCCAGCACGTAACGGCGCGCGTCCACGGCTGGAATGGCCGCGTTGTGGGGCAGGGACGTACCGAGGGCTTCGGCCATGCAGGCCATGGTCGAGGCGGTACCCATGGTGTTACAGGTGCCGGCCGAGCGGGACATGCCGCCCTCGGCCGCGAGGAAATCGTCGATGGTGATGGTGCCGGCCTTGACCTGTTCGCTCAATTGCCAGACCACCGTGCCCGAACCGATGTCCTGGCCCTTGTGCTTGCCATTGAGCATTGGCCCGCCGGTGACGACGATAGCCGGTACGTCGCAACTGGCGGCGCCCATCAGCAGGGCTGGAGTGGTCTTGTCGCAACCGGTGAGCAACACCACGCCGTCAATCGGGTTGCCGCGAATCGCCTCTTCCACGTCCATGCTCGCCAGGTTGCGGGTCAGCATGGCAGTGGGGCGCAGGTTCGATTCGCCGTTGGAGAACACCGGAAATTCCACCGGGAAGCCCCCGGCCTCGATCACGCCGCGCTTGACGTGCTCGGCGATCTGCCGGAAGTGCGCGTTGCACGGCGTCAGCTCCGACCAGGTGTTACAGATGCCGATGATTGGCTTGCCATGGAACTGATGGTCGGCGATGCCCTGATTTTTCATCCAGCTGCGGTACATGAAGCCGTTTTTGTCGGCGGTGCCAAACCATTGGGCCGAGCGCAGGGAGGGTTTCTTATCAGACATGATCGATTCTCTTATTGTATGACTATATTGTTCGAGCTGAAGCGTAACATAAGCGCAATTTACGCGGTTTGGAAGTGTTGTTGGGTAAATAGTATTACTATATAGTCCGATTCAACGGAGGGATTGTCCTGGCGGTCATTCGCGAGAGAAATCCCCCGAGGTTCCATAACAACAACAATCGGAGACCGGTCCCATGAGCCAGGAATTGCGGCTTATTCGTCGCATCACGCTGAAACTGATTCCCTTCCTGATCCTGCTGTACCTGATCGCCTATGTAGACCGCTCTGCCGTGGGCTTTGCCAAGCTGCACATGGGCGCTGACATCGGTATTGGCGATGCCGCCTACGGCCTGGGCGCAGGGCTGTTTTTCATCGGGTATTTCCTGCTGGAGATCCCCAGCAACCTGATGCTCGAACGCTTCGGAGCCCGGCGCTGGTTCGCCCGGATCATGATCACCTGGGGCGCCATCACCATCGGCATGGCGTTCGTCCAAGGCCCGCATAGCTTCTATGTGATGCGCTTTTTGCTGGGCGCGGCCGAAGCCGGGTTCTTCCCGGGCGTGCTGTACTACATCACCCAATGGTTTCCGGTGCGCCATCGCGGCAAGATCCTGGGCCTGTTCATTCTTTCCCAACCCATCGCGATGATGATCACCGGCCCGGTGTCCGGTGGCTTGCTGGGCATGGACGGCATCCTTGGCCTGCACGGCTGGCAGTGGCTGTTCATCGTCATCGGCCTGCCAGCGGTGCTGTTGACCTGGCCGGTGCTGCGTTACCTGCCGGATGGCCCGCAACAAGTGAAATGGATGGACCAGGCCGAGAAGGACTGGCTGACCGGTGAGCTGAAAAAAGACTTGCAGGAATATGGTCAGACTCGCCATGGCAACCCGCTGCACGCCTTGAAAGACAAGCGTGTCTTGCTGCTGGCACTGTTCTATCTGCCGGTGACCTTGAGCATTTACGGCCTGGGCTTGTGGCTGCCAACGCTGATCAAACAGTTCGGCGGCAGTGATTTGGTGACCGGCTTCGTGTCGTCGGTGCCGTACATCTTCGGCATCGTCGGCCTGCTGATCATTCCCCGCAGTTCCGACCGCCTGAACGATCGCTACGGTCACCTGGCCGTGTTGTACGTGCTGGGCGCCATCGGCCTGTTCCTCAGCGCCTGGTTGTCGGTGCCGGTGTTGCAATTGGCGGCGCTGTGCCTGGTGGCGTTCGCGCTGTTTTCCTGCACGGCGGTGTTCTGGACCTTGCCCGGGCGATTCTTTGCCGGCGCCAGTGCGGCGGCGGGTATCGCGCTGATCAACTCGGTGGGCAACCTGGGTGGTTACATCGGGCCGTTCGTGATCGGCGCGTTGAAGGAGTACACCGGCAACCTGGCTTCGGGGCTGTATTTCCTGTCGGGTGTGATGGTCTTTGGCCTGGTGTTGACCGGCGTGGTGTATCGGTTGCTGGAGCGCAAGCATGTGCTGCCGGCGGATCAATTCGCGGCCAGCGCCCGGGGGGCAACGCGTACATAAATTTGCGGGTCGACCCCGATCAAACTGTGGGAGCGAGCCTGCTCGCGATAGCGGTTTTACATTCACCCATGATGTCGACTGTGAGATCGCATCGCGAGCAGGCCCGCTCCCACAGGGGACCGCACCGAATTCAAGTTTTGTTTACAGGGAGAAAATCCATGCGTTTAGTTCAGTTCGAATTGCCTGACGGCGAGCGCCGCGTCGGTGTGGTCGACGGCCAGCAAGTACGGGAAGTGCAGGGCGCCGGGAGCGTGCGCGACCTGGCGCTGGCGGCCATCAAGGCCGGTGTGAAGCTTGAGCAGCAGGTCAACAGCCTGGGCTTGGGTGCCAGCCATGACTACGCGCGGTTGCTCGCTGAGCTGCGCATCCTGCCTCCACTGGACCACCCGGACCCGGCGCACCTGCTGGTCAGCGGCACCGGCCTGACCCACCTGGGCAGCGCCTCGGCCCGGGACAAGATGCACCAGCAGGCTGGCGACGAAGCGACCATGACCGACACCATGCGCATCTTCAAGTGGGGTGTGGAGGGCGGCAAGCCCGAGGCCGGGCAGGCCGGTGTGCAACCGGAATGGTTCTATAAGGGCGACGGCAGTATTGTGGTCCGTCCGGGCCATCCGTTCCCGCTGCCGCCGTTCGCCGAAGACGCGGGCGAGGAGCCGGAAATCAGTGGCCTGTATGTCATCGGCCATGACGGCAAGCCGTATCGCCTGGGCTTTGCGGTGGGCAACGAGTTTTCCGACCACGTGATGGAGCGCAAGAATTACCTGTACCTGGCCCATTCGAAATTGCGCAGTTGCAGTTTTGGCCCGGAACTTCGCGTGGGTGAATTGCCTCAACATCTGTCCGGGACCAGTCGTATCCTGCGCAACGGCGAAGTGCTGTGGCAGAACGAATTCCTCAGCGGCGAGGCGAACATGTGCCACAGCCTCGAAAACCTGGAATTCCACCATTTCAAGTACAGTCAGTTCCTGCGCCCGGGGGATGTCCACGTTCACTTCTTCGGCACCGCGACCCTGTCGTTCGCCGACGGCATCCGCACGCAGCCGGGGGATGTGTTCGAAATCAGCCAGGCTGAGTTCGGCGCGCCGCTGATCAACGGCATTGCCCCGGTGGACGCGGTGTTCAACCCGGGTACTATCGGCACACTTTAAAGGAGACTTGCGATGAACCAGATCCTTGGCCACAACTACATCGGCGGGGCGCGCAGCGCGGCCGGCCAGACTCGCCTGCAGAGCGTCGACGCCAGCACCGGCGAAGCCTTGCCCCATGATTTCATCCAGGCCACGGCAGAAGAAGTCGACGCCGCCGCCAAGGCCGCTGCCGCTGCTTATCCGGCCTATCGCAGCCTGAGCGCGGTGCGCCGCGCCGAGTTCCTCGAAGCCATTGCCGATGAACTGGATGCCCTGGGCGATGAGTTCGTCGCCGTAGTCTGCCGTGAAACCGCATTGCCGGCGGCGCGGATCCAGGGCGAGCGCGGTCGCACCAGCGGCCAGATGCGTCTGTTCGCCAAGGTCTTGCGCCGTGGCGATTTCTACGGTGCGCGCATCGACCGGGCCTTGCCGGAGCGCACGCCGTTGCCCCGTCCGGACCTGCGTCAGTACCGCATTGGCCTGGGGCCGGTGGCGGTGTTCGGCGCCAGCAACTTCCCCCTGGCGTTCTCCACGGCCGGTGGCGACACGGCGTCGGCCCTGGCCGCCGGTTGCCCGGTGGTATTCAAGGCCCATAGCGGGCACATGGCGACCGCCGAGTACGTGGCCGATGCAATTATCCGTGCGGCTGAAAAGTCCGCGATGCCGGCCGGTGTGTTCAACATGATCTACGGCGGTGGCGTCGGCGAGTGGCTGGTCAAGCATCCGGCGATCCAGGCCGTGGGCTTCACTGGCTCCCTCAAGGGCGGGCGTGCCCTGTGCGACATGGCGGCCGCACGGCCACAGCCGATTCCGGTGTTTGCCGAAATGTCGAGCATCAACCCAGTGATCGTGCTGCCGCAAGCGCTGGAGACCCGCGCCGAAAGTATCGCTCGCGACCTGACCGCTTCGGTGGTGCAGGGCTGCGGTCAGTTCTGTACCAACCCGGGCCTGGTGATTGGCATTCGCTCGCCGCAATTCACGGCCTTCACCCAGCAGGTCGCCGCGCTGATCGGCGACCAGGCGCCCCAGACCATGCTCAACGCCGGCACGCTGCAAAGCTACGGCAAGGGCCTGCAAAAACTGCTGGCTCACCCGGGCATCGAACGCCTGGCCGGGCGCGAGCAGCAGGGCAACCAGGCCCAGCCGCAGTTGTTCAAGGCCGATGCCAGCCTGTTGATCAACGGCGACGAGGCTCTGCAGGAAGAAGTGTTCGGCCCCACCACCGTATTTGTCGAAGTCGCCGACCAGGCGCAACTGACCGCCGCGCTGAACGGCCTGCACGGTCAACTGACCGCAACGATGATCGGCGAACCGGCGGATTTCGAACGCTTCAGCGAATTGACGCCGTTGCTGGAACAGAAGGTCGGTCGCATCCTGCTCAACGGTTATCCGACCGGGGTGGAAGTGTGTGATTCGATGGTTCACGGCGGGCCTTACCCGGCGACCTCCGATGCCCGTGGTACTTCGGTGGGGACTTTGGCGATCGATCGTTTCCTGCGTCCGGTGTGCTTCCAGAACTATCCCGACAGCCTGTTGCCCGAGCCGCTGAAGAATGCCAACCCGTTGGGGATCCTGCGGTTGGTGGATGGGGTGCCGGGGCGCGAGGCGCTCTGACCTTCGCGGTGAGGCAGTTGCATCGGGGTTGAATGAGCTGCAGCTATCGCGAGCAGGCTCGCTTCCACAGGGGATCTCTAGTGAATACAGAGTTTGTGTTCGCTGAAAATCCAAGTGTGGGAGCGAGCCTGCTCGCGATGGCGATCTGGCAGGCGAAAGTGCTTTCGAACCTTATGGCCCAAGGCCCACTCCCACATTGGGTTATCATGGCAACTTTCCCAATGACCGACTGATCACCATGACTGCCGTAACCGCCCCCCTCCTGCTCGCCCTCGAATCCTGCGACATGCTGATTATCGACAGGTTGCACGCGTTCGATTTTTACCTCGACGAGCAGGAGCAATTGCACGTCGAGTGCATGAACGGCCGCACCCGCGAGCACTGGCGTTTCACGCCGACGCAAATGCAGGCCGCGACGTTCGACAAAGCCGAGAATCACTGGATCATCACCAGCGATTCGGGCGACCACCACTTGGAGTGCGTGGAAGCGACCAGCGGCCACGACGATGAGGATGAGGAACATGAAGATGCGTAGTTTCTGGCCGCTGTTGATGGCCGGCAGCTTGGGTGCCATGGGCGTTCAGGCCGATACCAACGAGCGTCATCAACTGCTGGTGGGGTCCTACACCGCCGGCCAGAGCCAGGGCATCTACCGCTTGCAATTCGACAGCCGCACCGGCCTGCTCGATGCCAATCCCTTGCAAGTCATCAAGACGGACAACCCTTCGTGGCTGACCCTTTCCAAGGACATGACCCGGCTGTTCGTGGTCAACGAAAACGGTCCGGGCCAGAGAGACCCGGTGGGTAAGGTCAGTAGCTACACCATCGACCCGAAGACCCACGAACTGAGCCTGATCAACCAGGTGCAGTCCCTGGGCAACGAGCCGACTCATTCCAGCCTCAGCGGCGATGGCCGTCATTTGCTGGTCAGCAACTATTCGGTGGTGGAAGACCCGGGTGGCACCCTGGCGGTGTTGCCGGTGGCCGCTGACGGCAAGTTGTCACCTCCGGTGCAGTTGAGCAGCCATCAGCCGAGCCGGGTCAATCCCGAGCGGCAGATGTCGGCCCATGTGCATGCCGCCGTGTCCTCTCCAGATGGCAAGTACGTATTCGCCAACGACCTGGGGGCGGACAAGGTGTTCATCTACCGCTATGACCCCAAGGCCAATCCCGAACTACCGTTGACCGCCGCCGCCCCTGCCTTCGTGCAGTTACCACCCGGCAGCGGCCCGCGTCACCTGCTGTTCAGCGCCGATGGCAAGCATGCCTGGCTGACCATGGAAATGAGCGCGCAAGTGGCTGTGTTCGATTACCAGGACGGACACCTGACCCAGCGCCAATTGGTGGACCTGGCGGCTGGCAAACCTCAGCCGGGTAGGGCGGCAGCCGCGCTGCATGCTTCCGGGGACGGGAAGTTTCTCTACGTCAGCAATCGTGGCACCACCAATGAAATACTGGTGTTCGCCATCGACCCGGTCGCCGGCACGCTGAAAGAGCTTCAGCGTCGCTCGGTCGAAGGCGATCATCCTCGGGAGTTCAGTCTCGATCCGAGTGGCAAGTTCCTGCTGATCGCCAACCAGAAGAGCAACCAGATCGTGGTGCTCGAGCGCGATTCCAAGACCGGCCTGCTGGGTAAAACCGTGCAGAAATTGCCGGTGGATGCCCCCAGCGACCTGAAGTTCATCGTCCGTCAATAGACCGCAGGCCGCGTTTTTCGTGGCCCGCGCCGTTGTATCAACGAGACTGATATTCGCTAGTACTACAAAGCATTTCAAGACGAGACGCCTCGGCGCGTAAGTTTGCTTCACGGCCCAACCGGGCAAGCCAGCCAACTGAATCCGAGGTCTACCGCCATGAATCTGAATCTCTTCTCTGTAATCGCCGCTTCCGCTATCTCCGCCACCGTGGCGCTGCCAGCCAGTGCCAACATCGAGATCAGCGACAAAAGAAACCGCACCCAGAGCTACACCGAGAAATACCTGCAACAAAGCGCCAACTTCTATGCCGCGTTGGACCACAAGACCCAACACTGAAATATCGCCCAACGACAGAAGCCTGCGATCTTTTCATCTTCCCTGACGTTCAGGTGGAGAGAAAAGATCGCAGGCTTCGCCGTTTCCAGTGAAATCCTACTGTAATATCATTTGGCCATGTGTTTAAATTTGACGCTGACAAATTGACTCCTTTACCGATAAGGATCGACACCATGGCGATGCGTCTGGCAGTGATGCTGCTGTTTCTCTACTCGACTCCAATTGTTTCAGCCGCTCAGCCGGATTCCGCTGAGTTGGAAGTGGCGCGTGAGCGATTGTTGAGTTTGCTGAGTGACTGAGTGGGTCTGCTTAGAGATTTTGCGAGAGCAAGGCTTGCCCGTAGTGGAGGTTGATTTTCTCTGTGGGAGCAAAGCTTGCTCGCGATGAACGATGACGCGGTTCTTTTCAGGGACTGAGGCGTCTGCATCGCGGGCAAGCCTTGCTCCCACAGAAGTGCCCCTCGCCACAGGGCTGTGTGCAGGCAGTTACTTGGCCATTATCGCCATGAACAGCTCGGACTCCAGAAACCTTTGCAACCAGTCCTGTAGCCGCGGGTAGGGCGCCTGGGCGAACCATTCACGGTCGACATGGGCGAACTGGCGCACGAACGGCATCAGCGCCACATCGGCCAGGCTCTGGTGATCCGCCGCCAGGAATGGCCGGGTTTCAAGTAATGCTTCCAGCCGGCGCAGAAAGACCTCGCCCTCGACCCGATAGTGCTCCACCGAGTGTTCAGGATGGCGCTCAGGGTATTTGTAGCGGTTCAGATGCAGCTTGAAGACCTGGTCGTTTTCCTCGATCAACGCTGCCGTCAACGCCTGGCCTTCGGGGTCGCCGAGCAATCTCCAATTATCCGGGTCCTGCTGCGCCAAGGCCCAGCGCATGATATCCAGGCTTTCATCGATCACCCGACCATCGACCTGCAGCACCGGCACCGTGCCTTTGCTGGAAAGTGCGAGCATCTCGGCTGGCTTGGCCTTCAGGCTGACCTCGACAATCTCCACCTCGACCGCGCTATAGCGCAATGCCATGCGCGCCCGCATCGCGTAGGGACAGCGCCGGAAGGAATAGAGCGTGGCGTGGCTCATGTCACCTCCACCGTGCTCAAGCCGTTGCCCTGACGCCGGACCTGGATCTGTACCGGGATCCGCTCGTGCATTTCCTGCACGTGGGAAATCACCGCGACCTTGCGACCTTGGGCCTGCAGTCCGTCGAGGGCGTCCATCGCCAGTTGCAGGGATTCAGGATCGAGGCTGCCAAAACCTTCGTCGATGAACAGCGATTCGATCTTCAGGGTGCTGGACGCCATCGAGGCCAGGCCCAACGCCAGGGCGAGGGAGACCAGGAAAGTCTCGCCGCCGGACAACGAATGCACCGAGCGCAGTTCATCGCCCATTTCCGTGTCCATCACCAGCAGCCCGAGCATGCTGCCGCCACGCTTGAGCCGGTAGCGGCGCACCAACTGCCTCAGTTGGGCGTTGGCGTGGTGCACCAGCAAATCGAGGTTGTAGGCCTGGGCCAGCTTGCGGAAGCGGTCGCCGGTGGCCGAGCCGATCAGCGCATCCAGGCGTGCCCAGCGTTGGTACTCGGTGTAGGCCTGGTCGATCTGCTGGGCCAGGGCCTGGTTGGCATTCTGTCGGCGCTGGTCCTCGGCCTGGTCGGCGCGCAATTCGGCGCAACGCTGTTCGCTGACGGCGAATTGGGCCTGCAAGTCGGCGAGGGCCTGGGCGAGTTGTTCGGGCGCCAGGTTGCCGTTGTGCTGGGCCTGGTGGTTTTGCAGGCGCTGCTCGCGTTCGGTGAGCAGTACGCGGGCCTGTTCGATGGCTTTCTCGCTGTTGAGCAAGCGTTGGCGCAACTGGCTGACGTGCTGTTCGTCGAGGCTGAGCAGGGCCTCGAGAGAGGCGTCGTCCAGTTCGGGATGGGTCGTGCGCCATTGCGCGATGCCCGTTGCCAGCGCCTGCAGTTCGCTGCCCAGGGACTGGGCCTGTTCCTGCCGGGCCTTGAGTTCGGCGGCCAGTTGCACGAGGTTGTTGCGCAATTGCTGCAGCTGTTGATTGGCCGCTGCTTCGCCAAGACGAGCCTGTTCCAGGGCCTGATCGAGTTGTTGCTGCCACTGTTCGGCGCTGGCGTGTGAGCCCAGCAGGTGTGTGAGTTTTTCCTGGCAAGCGTGATGTTGTTCGGTCAGGGCCTTGAATTGCTGCTGCGCCGATTCCAATTGCTGCACGCGGGTCTGCTGGCGGTCCTGTTCCTTCTCCAGGGTTTGCTGACGCTGGAGTTGTTCGCCGAGTTCGTCACGCTGCTGTTCCAATTGCTCCAGGCGTTGGGCGATCTGCTGGTCGAGCTGCATGAAGGTAGCGGCGGGCTCGGTGCGCAAGGCCTGCAACGTGTCTGCTGGCAACAAGGCGCTGAAGTGATGCAACTCATCGTCCAGGCGCTGGCGATCACGGGCCAGTTCCTGCTGCTGGTTGCTCAGTTGTTGTGATGCCTGCTGGCTGGCCGTTTCGGCATTGCGCAGCTGCTGCGCCAGGCGCGCGGCGTCCTGTTGCAGGGTCAGCAGGGCGGTTTGTCGTTGTTCGTCCTGGTTGATGTGCTGGTGCAACTGGCTGTCCTGTTGCGCCAGCCAGGTGTCGCGTTTGTTCGAATCCTGGGCCAGCAATTGTGTCGACAGCGGGTGGGCTTCAAGGCTGGGCGCCAGGCTTTGTTGCTGGGCGGCGAGTTGTTCCTGCTGCTGCTTGAGCTCCTTGAGTTGGGCGATGACGCCACTGTATTGGGCCCGCAGGTCGATGACTTTTTCATTGAGCAGGTCGACGGCCTTGCGGGCGTTGGCCTCTTCGGTTTCATCGAAGCGCCCGAGGCTTTGCAGCAGGGCTTCGGGCTGATGGTAAGGATGCTCGACGCTGCCGCACACCGGGCACGGTTGCTCGTCCTGCAACTGCGCGCGCAGTTGCTCGACGCTTTCACTGCGGGCCAGGCGCTGACGCTCCAGCAGTTCCCGGGTGACGGTCAGGGTCTGTTCGGCAATGGTCAGTTCGGCCTTGGCTTCGCCGCCTTCACGCACCAGCCGGTCACGTTCCTGCAGCGCTCGTTGCTGGCGCTGCTCAAGCTCGGCCCCGCGTTTGTCCAACTCTTGCTGACTGGCCCACAGTCGGGTCAGGTCTTCGAAGGCGCGCAATTGCTTGCGGTTGTCTTGCAGCAGGTTGCCGAGCAACTGGATCTGTTCGGCCACGGCATCCGGCTCGGCGCCGGCTTCTTTGTAGAGCAATTCTAGGTTTTGTCGCTGGTTTGCCAGCGCCTCGACGGCGCGCGCGGCGCTTTGTTCCAGGGCGGTGAGTTCGGCCTGGCCCTTGTTCAAGCGATTGCCGATCAGCATCAGTTGTTGGAGGCGATCGCGATAGGCGTTCCAGGCATCGCTCAGCGGTGCCAGGTGCGTGCTTTGTTCAAGTTCGCCGGCGATCCGCTGCAAGCGCTCGGCCACCAGCCTTTGCTGTTCGAGCAGGCTGTCAATCGTGCGTTGGCCTTCGCTGCAAGCTTGTTGCGCCTGTTCCTGGCGCTCGGCGCTCTGGCTGACGTCCCTGGCGAGGCGGGCGAGGGTACTTTGCTCGTCGAAGGCCTGACGCAGCAACGGCGCGCTGTCGCTGCTGTGCTGGCGAGCGGTGGTCAGTGCCAGTTGCGCATTGGCCAGGTCCTTCTCCAGCGTGGTCTGCTGTGCCTGCAAGTCGATCTGCTGCTGGGTGAGTTGCTGGATCTGCACCGCCAACGGTTCGAGCTGGCGGGTCAGTTCCGTCTGACGAATGAACTGATGCCGCTGGGGCGCCAGTTGTTCCAGGCGCGTCAATTTCAGGCGTTCGTCGGCCAGCGCATCCCAATCGACCTGGGCCTGTTGCAGTTGTTCGGCGGCGCTGGCGTGTTCGTCCTGCAACTGGCGCAGGTCCTTGAGCCAGGTGTGTTGCAGCTCCAACTGCTTGAGTTGTGCCTGTTGGGCCTTGAGTTGCTGCTGGGCGTCGTTGAAGCGCTGATCCAGTTCGGCCCGGGTCTCCGGGGCCAGCGGTGTCACGCCGGTAGCCTGGTCCTGCAACTGCTTGTGGGTTTCCTTGGCTTGCTTGGCCTTGTCGAAGGCACGGCGGCCGAGGCGGGTGTACAGGGCGGTGTCGGTGAGTTTTTCCAGCAGTTCGCTGCGATCGTTGTCATCGGCCTTGAGGAACGCGCTGAACTCGCTCTGGGCCAGCAGCACGGCGCGGGTGAACTGTTCGAAGTTCAGGCCCAGGGCGGCTTCGAGCTGGGCCTTGTATTCGCCTTTCTGGCTCGCCAGCAGTTGATCGTTGTCCAGGTTCCGCAGGCTCTGGCGGCTGGCTTGCAACTTGCCACCGGCCTTTTCCCGGGCGCGATTGGCTTCCCAGCGGGCGCGATAGCGGCGCCCGTCGATGCCGCGAAAATCCACTTCGGCATAGCCATCGCCGGTCCCACGGCGCAACAGCGTGCGCGGGTCGCCCGTGGCGATCTCGCCATCGACGTCCGGCACCTTGGCGTCGCGTCCGGTGTTATTGAGACGTGGCACGGCGCCGAACAGCGCCAGGCACAAGGCGTCGAGCAGGGTGCTCTTGCCGGCGCCGGTGGGGCCGGTGATGGCGAACAGGCCGGCGCTGGCCAAGGGTTCGGCGGTGAAATCGATTTCAAAAGGCCCGGCCAGGGACGCCAGGTTCTTGAGGCGGATCGCGAGAATCTTCATGGTTGCTCGCTCTCCATCTGCACGTCTTGCAACAGCACAGCAAAATCCTTGAGGGTCTGTTCGTCCACTTCGTTGCCGTAGGTGTCCAGCCAGGCGCGGCTGAACAGCTCCTGCGGGCTGAGTTGATCCAGCTCCACCAGCGCGCCGCCGTCATCAGCACTGCCGGTGCCACCGTTGCCGGCGTATTCGGCAGCGATCCGTACCAGGCGTACGGCCTTGCCTTGCAGCGCGGTTTCAACCTGATGACGCAAGTCCGGCTGCGGTTCGTCGAGGCGCACCCGCACTTCTAGCCAGGGTTGGCGCTGGACATCGGCCAACAGGTCGATGTCCGGCAGGTCCTTGAGTTGCACCAGGATCTCGGCCAGCGGCGCCGGGCCCAGGCGTTGCAGGTTGACGGCCCGGGGAATCAGGCGTGGCTCGACCTTGACCAGGGTGTCGCCGTCCAGGGTGATGTCGAGGATCTGATGCTGATAGCCGATCTCCGAGAATGACAGCGGGATCGGCGAGCCACTGTAGCGGATCCGTTCTTCACCGTTGACCTTCTGCGGCTTGTGCAAGTGGCCGAGGGCGACGTAGCTGATGGTGGGGCCGAACAGGCTGGCGGGCAGGGCCTCGGCGTTGCCGATGATCAGGCTGCGTTCGGAATCCTCGGACACCGAACCGCCGGCCATGTGTGCGTGACTGATGGCGATCAGGGCCTGGCCTTTCTTGCGCTTGCTGTTGGCGGCGGCGATCAGCCATTCATGGACCTGGCCGATACCGCGCAGGTAGTCGTCACCCAGTTGCGCGCCGGTGACTTCGGCGGGCCGCAGGAACGGCAGGGCCAGGCACCACGCCTTGACCTTGCCCTTGGCGTCGGGCAATGGCAGCAGCAGGCGCTCGACATCCAATTGACCGTCGTCCAGCCACAAGACCCGGCCCAGGGCGTGGGTGCGCAAGCGGCGCATCAGCGGCGCCGGCAACTCGATCCGCGAGCCGGAGTCATGGTTGCCGGCGATCATCACGATGGTCAGGTTGGCGTTTTGTTCATGGGCGCTGACGATGAAATCGTACAGCCGCTCCTGGGCTTTGACCGGTGGGTTGACGGTGTCGAAGATATCCCCGGCGATCAGCAGTACGTCGGGTTTTTCGTGGGTCAGCTGACGCAGCAGCCAGTCGAGGAAACAGGCGTGTTCGAAATCGCGCTCCTGGCCGTGCAGGTTTTGCCCCAGGTGCCAGTCGGAGGTGTGAAACAGACGCAAGGTAAACTCCAGGAAACAGATGATGGCCGCGGTGAAGAGAAGGGCGGCTAAAAGAAGCAGAGTTTACTGGGAAACTGGGGGGAGGACTTGTTCAACTTCGAGGTATCTGCTGCAGCGCAATCCTGTGGCGAGGGAGCTTGCTCCCGCTGGGCTGCGCAGCGGCCCTTGTTTTGCGATTGCTGCGCAATCGAGCGGGAGCAAGCTCCCTCGCCACAAAAGCTCAAAAGCTACAAAAAGGAGCGGTTTATTTAGGATAAAGCGGCGGCAACCCCGAATCACCGGCCGAGTCCAGCGCCCCTTCGGTGGGCGGGATGGTGCGAATGGCCCGCCACAGGTCTTCGCCTTGCCAATGCTGGCCGGTTTCGCTGTAGAGCGCGCCGTTGAGGCCGTCGAGGGCGTCGGACAACGGCACGAACCGCGCGGCCATGTCGGCCAGGGTTTCCGGTTGCTGCCGGGCCCAGGCGTCCAGGGCCTGGCGGGTGGCGTGTGGATCGTTGGCCAGGCAGGCGCGCTTGAGGTCGTCCAGCAGAGTGCGCGGGCTCGGCCCGGCCTGGGTCGAGCGCAGGATGGCCGGTTGCCAACGGGCGCGCCACCACAAGCCAAAGCCGAGCAGTGTCGTGCAAGCCAGGATGAAAGTGCTCAGTTGCCAATACCACAGGGTCTCGCTGTCGACCGTCGTCACGATCTGCGCCGTACCCGCCGGCGTATCCACCATCAGGCTTGGGTTGTTCGCCACTTGCAGGGTCCGCGCCGGCAGGCTGGTGCGGTCCAGGTGGTCTTCCAGGGTGTTCCACCAGACCACTTCCACCGGTGGCAATTCGATGGTGCCGCTGCGGTTGGGCACCAGCGCCTCGCGGTCTTCGCGGCTGCCCACCAGCCCGCGTTCACTGCTGCGGCTGCTGAGTACCGGCTGGTCCGGATAGCGCCGCAAGCCATTGATCTCGGTGGCCGGGAGGGGCGGCAACTGGGCACTGGCCAGGCCTTCGGCTTCCAGGGTCAGGCTGCGGGTCAGGGAATCGCCGACCTGGCTGTGAGTCGGTTCGGGGCTCCAGCTCTCGCTCAAGGACAGACTGCGTGCTGGCAGCCAGGGCACATCGGCTGGGTAGCTGGCGGGCTTGGGGTTGACGGTCAGCCGCAGTTGCTCGGAACTGACGCGCATCAGTTGGCCGGGTTTCGGCCCCGAAGGCACCGCGTCCTGGGCCACCGGCTCGACCAGGGTGGCGCTGAAGGTCTGGGCCGGAATCGTCAGTTCACCGCTGCGCTGCGGGTAGATGCCGTAGCGCAGTTCGATCACGCCGTGGCGCACATCGTTGATGACCTTTTCATAAGTGCGCGATTCGCCCAGTTGTTCGGTGCGAGCATCGGGGATGTGCAACGGCGTCAGGCTGCTGTCGTCGTACAGCGACACCGAATGGTAGATGCGCAGGGTCAGGATCGCCTGGGCCTGCACGTACACGTGGGTCTGGTCGAGACTGGCCTCGATGAACACCGGCGCCAGGGTCCCCGATGCGTTGCGGGTTTCGCTTTCGATCACTTGCAAGGTGATCGGCTGGCTGGTCACCTCGCCCAGTTGCAGCGGGGGAATGATCACGGTGCCGCTCTGGCGTGGCAGCAGGGTAATGATCCAGCGGGTGGTGGCGCGGTTCTCACCGTCGAGGGTCGTCAACTGGTTGACCTGGCGGGTGCCGCGCACGTCGAACAGGGCCTGGAGCGGGCCGAGGTCGGGTTTGCCGAACAACGTGGCATCGTTGGATTCCAGGGTCAGTTCCACCGTTTCCCCGGAGTTCAGGCGGCTGCGATCGACACTGGCAGTCAGCTGTGCAGCCTGGGTTCCAGAGGCCCAGAGCAGCAAGATGAGTAGGTAGGCGGTGAAGCGGGTCATGGGGTTTTTCCCTGGGCCTGATGGCTTTGCTGTTCATACCAGAATTTACGCCTGAGCAGCTCGCCAGGATTGTCCGGGATCTGGCGCAGCCATTGTTCCAGGGCCTGGCGTTGTTCTTCTTCATTGCGCTGGCCGGCGGCGGGGCGCAGCGGCGGGGTGGTGGTCTGCTCGTCCGGTAGCTCGCTGCCCGGTACATCCTGGGCGGTGGGCGGTTGTGCCGTTCGCGGGGGCTGGGATTCGTCCGGCGTCGCGGTTGCCTCGGAGGAGGGCTGCCCCGGTTCGGAAGACTGGCTGGGTGAATCGGCATCCGGCGCTTGCTCGGCGGGGCCCGGTTCCTTGCTTTCGTCGGGCTTGGGTTCTTGCGCCGGCGGTGCCTGCTCGTTCAACAGGCTCTGCACCAGGGCCCTGTTGGTCTGGGCAGGGCGCAGGTCGGGCTGCAACTCCAGGGCTTGCTCATAGGCATCCAGCGCTGCTTCCAGTTCACCGCTGCGGGCCAGGGCGTTGCCACGATTGTAGTGCGCGCGGGCGTCGTTGCCTTCGGCGAAGCGCCGGGCGGCTTCGCTGTATTGGCCAGCTTCGTACAGGGCAACACCTTGCCACTGGCTGTCCTCGAAATGCGCGGCGGCCTCGGCGGGGCGTTTTTGCTTGAGTAAGTGCTGGCCCTGTTGGTCGGCGCGCAACCACAGGTCCTGGAATTCGAAGGCGTGGCCAGTCTGCGGCAACACGAACAGCAACGGCAGGCAGAACAGCCAGCCTCGCCGCCCGGCGCAGGCGGCTAGCAGCAACAGGGGCAGGAGCAGCCAATAGCCCTGGTCGGCCCAGGTGTCCAGGCGCAACGTTTGCCCATCGCTGCGCAGGTGGCGAGGACCGTCCAGCAGGCCCAGGCCACGCAGGTCGCTATCGTCCAGCCGCGCCGGCCGGTAGCGGCCGTCCAACTCGTTGGCGAAGGCCTTGAGGCCCGGGCTGTCCAACCGTGGCACCAGGATCGCACCCTGGGCATCCTTGAGGTAACTGCCATCTTCCTGGGCCACCGGTGCGCCTTCCCGGGTACCGATACCCAGCATCAGCCATTGGGTGGCGGAACCATCCAGTACCTGGCGAATGCCTGCGCGTTCCTGCTCGTTCAGCGACGAGCCGATCAGCAGGATCCGGCCGTGGCCGAGCTCACCCTGATCCAGCAGGGCCATGGCCTTGTGGACCGCCAGGTCGGCACGATGACCGCCTTGGGGCATGATCGACGGGGCGAGGGCTTCGAGCAGGTTGGCGCTGGTGGACAGGTCGTCGGACAGCGGCACCAGCGTGTGGGCGCTGCCGGCATAGACGATGATCGCGGTCTGGGCATCGCTGCGGTTGTGCAGCAGGTCCAGGACCTTGCGCCGGGCTTGTTCCAGGCGCGTGGGCGGGACATCGGTGGCGAGCATTTCCGGGGTCAGCTCCAGTACCACCACCAGCGGGTCGGCGGGTTTCTGGCTGGTCTGTTCGACCCGCGCCCAACTTGGCCCGAGCAACGCCAGCACGATCAACAGCCAACCCAGGCCCAGGGCAATCCATGGCAACCGGCTTTCACGGCCGCTGCCACCACTGAGCAGCACGGCATGGAAGGCCGGCGGCAGGATCATCTGCCAGCGGCCCACCCGTTTCTGTCGATGCCACAGTTGCCAGAGCAACCAGCCCAGCAACGGCAGCAGCAACACGAACCAGGGGCGCAGCCAGTGTGGCCAGAGGGCGATCATCGACGCCTCCGCAAGCGCAGGCGCTTGAGCCGCTGGCGCCACTCGGTGTGTTGGGCCGGCTGGAACAGCGGCTGGTTGAACAGGCGCTGCAACGGATTGTCCGGCCAGCGCGCCCGGGCCACCAGCAACATGCTCAGCAGCAGGGCCACGGCCAGGGGCCAGTGATACAGCGCCAGGGCCGGGCGGGCCTGGGTCGGTTGCTGGGTCACCGGTTCGAGCTGGTCGAGGGTGGTCTTGATCGCCAACAATTGCTCACCGTCCTGGGCCCGAAAATAGCGGCCGCCGGTGGCCTGGGCAATGTCCTTGAGGGTCGCTTCGTCGAGGTCCAGGCTCGGGTTGACACCGAGAAAGCCTGCCGTGCCGCTTTGTTCCGGGTCGGCACCGATGCCGATCGGGTAGATTTTCACGCCTTCATCGGCGGCCAGACGCGCGGCGGTCAGCGGATCGATTTCGCCGCCGTTGTTGGCACCGTCGGTAACCAGGATCAGTACGCGACTGTGGGCCGGCCGCTGGCGCAGGCGCTTGAGGGCCAGGCCAATGGCGTCGCCGATGGCGGTATTCTTGCCGGCAATGCCGATGCGCGCCTCATCGAGCCAATGGCGCACGGTGCGCCGGTCGAAAGTCAGCGGTGCCTGCAAGTAGGCCTGGCTGCCGAACAGGATCAGGCCGACCCGGTCACCTTCGCGCCCTTCGAGAAAGTCCCCGAGCATATGCTGGACCAGCGCGAGGCGACTGACTTCTTCGTCTTTCCACTGCATGTCGGGAAAGTCCATGGAGCCCGAGACATCCACCGCCACCAACAGATCACGGCCGCTGGCGGCAATGGGCAACGGCTCCCCCAGCCACTGCGGTCGTGCCGCGGCGATCAGCAACAGCAGCCAAAGCAGGATAAAGGGCGCCTGTTGCCGCCAGGTCGGCAGATTGGCCCGGGCTCGACGGCCCACCAGGCCTTCCAGGTCCCCAAGGAAGCTGACCTTGAGCGCCGGCTCGCCACTGTCGGCCGCCGGCAGCACCAGGCGCATCAGCCAGGGCAGCGGCAACAGGGCGAACACCCACGGCCAGGCGAACTCAAACATGTTTGCGGATCCAGATTTCGACTGCCTGGGTCAGGCCGGCGATGGCTTTGTCGTCGAGCTTGCATTCGGGCTTGTAGGCGCCTTCCACCAGTACCATCCAGCGCGTCAGGCCGGCGGCCGGGCAACGGTTATCCAGGAAGGCCAGCCATTTACGCCCGTTGAGGGTGTGGCTCTGGCTGTAGGGATAATGGTTGCGACACAGGCGCTTGAGCAGTCCGTTGAGCTGTTGCAGCCAGGCACCGGCCGGTGCGCCGTCGTAGGGCTTGGGCAGCCGGGCGAGTTCGGCCAGGGCGGCCAGGCGCACCGGGTCCAGGGGTTGTTCGCTACGGACGGTGGTGCGCTGGGTCGGAATGAACCGGCGCAATTGCCACAGCCCCAGACCCAGCAACGGCAATACCACCAGCAGCAACCACCAGCCTGGCGCGGGCGGCCAGAAACCAATGGGGGGCGGTGCCATCAGCGGCTGCAATTGATCCAGATTGCTCATCGGCTTTTCCCGGCCCGCTTGGGGTTCAGGTATTCACGCAGTTGTTCGACCATGTCGCCCTGGGTACTCAAGGGCATCATCAGGATCCGCAGTTTCTGCGTCAGCAGTTCCCAGCGCTCCTGGCGCGCCTCGGCCTGGGCGCGATAGGCCTGGCGCAGTTCGAAATTCAGGGTGTCGAGCTCCAACTGTGAACCACGTTGGGCGAAACGCAACAGGCCGGCGGCGGGCAGGGCATGGTCCAGTGGGTCCGACAACGGCAACAGCAGCAGGTCGCAATGGCGAGACAGCAGGCTCAGTTGCTGCTCGGCGCTGTCGGACAACGCACGCTCGTCGCAAATCACGATCACCAGGCTGCCGGGCCGCAGCACTTCCCGGGCCCGGCGCAGGGCGATGCCGAACGAGTCGCGGTCCGGCTCGCCCTCGGTGTGCAGTGACTGATTGACCCGCACCAGCCGGTTGAGCAATTGCAACAGGCTCTGTTTGCTGCGCCGCGGTTTGACCTCGTAATGGGTGTTATTGCCGAACACCAGGCCGCCGACCCGGTCATTGTGTCCCAGCGCGGCCCAGCCGATCAGACTGGCGGCCTGGGCGGCGAGCACCGATTTGAACATCAGCCCCGAGCCGAAGAACAGCCGGTGGCTTTGCTCGATCATGATGAAGATCGGTCGCTCGCGTTCTTCGTGGAACAGTTTGGTATGCGGCTCCTGGGTCCGGGCGGTGACACGCCAGTCAATGGTGCGCACATCGTCGCCGGCCTGGTAGACCCGTACCTGGTCGAAGTCCACCCCGCGTCCGCGCAGCTTGGAGTGATGCAGGCCGATCAACGGGCTGCGCTGGCCGGGTGTCGAGAACAACTGCACCTCGCGCACGCGATGGCGCATCTCGATCAGCTCCGAAAGGCTGACGCGGATGCCCGGTGCGGGCGTCAGTGGGTTATTCATGACTCATACTCAAGCGACAGCGACGACGTCGAGAATCCGCTGCACGACCCGGTCCTGGTCGATGCCGGCGGCTTCGGCTTCGAACGACAGGATGATGCGATGGCGCAGCACGTCGAACAGCACGGCCTGGATATCTTCCGGGCTGACAAAGTCGCGTCCGGCCAGCCAGGCATGGGCACGGGCGCAGCGGTCCAGGGCAATGGAGCCCCGCGGGCTGGCGCCGTAGGCGATCCACTCGGCCATTTCCGGATCGAACTTGGCCGGATTGCGGGTGGCCATGATCAGTTGCACCAGGTACTCCTCCACGGCGTCGGCCATGTACAAACCGAGGATTTCCTTGCGCGCCGAGAAAATCGCCTGCTGGCTCACGCGGCGTTCGGGCTTGGTCTCGCCGTTCAGCGCTTCACCCCGGGCCTGCTGGAGGATGCGGCGTTCCACCGTGGCATCGGGAAAGCCGATCTTGACGTGCATCAGGAAGCGGTCGAGCTGGGCTTCGGGCAGCGGGTAGGTGCCTTCCTGCTCGATCGGGTTCTGCGTGGCCATCACCAGGAACAGTGGCGACAGTTCATAGGTACTGCGCCCGACGCTGACCTGGCGCTCGGCCATGGCTTCCAGCAAAGCCGACTGGACCTTGGCCGGGGCACGGTTGATTTCGTCCGCCAGCACCAGGTTGTGAAAGATCGGCCCTTGCTGGAACACGAAGCTGCCGGTCTCCGGGCGATAGATTTCCGTGCCGGTGATGTCGGCGGGCAGCAGGTCGGGGGTGAACTGGATGCGATGGAATTGCGCTTCGATGCCCTCGGCCAGCTCTTTGATGGCCTTGGTCTTGGCCAGCCCAGGCGCGCCTTCCACCAGCATGTGGCCATCGGCGAGCAGGGCGATGAGCAGGCGCTCGATGAGTTTTTCCTGGCCGAGAATCTGCGTTGAAAGAAAGGTTCGCAGCGCCAGCAGCGCTTCACGATGTTCCATCGATGACTGTTCCTGGAAAGGGTGGCCCAGGCGTTCGGATAACGCCGGGGCTGGGGGCGTTACTTTAATGCATGGCGGGGGGTGGCGACTAACGGGATTTTGTTTGGTGTGCGGATTTGTGATTGGTTTGGATTCATTGTGGGAGCGGGCTTGCTCGCGAAGGCGGTGTGTCAGTGGACGAAAATGTTGCCCGACACTGCGCCATCGCGAGCAAGCTCGCTCCCACAGGGGAGTTGGCGGGGGACGCGGGGTCAAGGAACACCACAGATCCATTGTGGGAGCGAGCCTGCTCGCGAAGAGGCCGGCACATCCAGCCGCATCGTCTCAGACAGACCGCTATCGCGAGCAAGCTCGTTCCCACAGAAGTTTGTGGTGAACACCGATTCCATGAACACCCGAGACCAGTGTGGGAGCCGAGCTTGCTCGCGATGGCGGCGATACGTTCAACTTCAATGCAGGCTGACCCACCGCTGTCGCGAGCAAGCTCAGCTCCCACAGGAATTGGCGGTGAATGACTCAGCCCTTCCACGCCCTCGGATTCACCAGATTCACCGGCCGCTCTCCCGCCAACGCCATCAGCAGATTATCCACCGCACAACGCGCCATCGCCTCCCGTGTCTCGTGGGTGGCCGAGCCCATGTGCGGCGTTGCCACCACGTTGTCCATCTGCAACAACGGTGAGTCCGCACTCAAGGGTTCGCGCTCGAAGACATCCAGCCCCGCGCCACGGATCTGTCCGTCGCGCAGGGCGTCGATCAGTGCCGCTTCGTCAACCACCTTGCCCCGGGAGATATTGATGAAGATGCTTTCGGGGCGCATCTGCGCGAACGCTTGCGGCCCGATCATCCCTTGGGTCTCGGCGGTCAAGGGCAAAGTCAGGCAAATGAAATCCGCCTGTCGCAACAGTGTCTCGAGGCTGCAGTAGCGTGCGCCGAACCGCTGCTCGACCGCCGGTTTGGGCGAATGACTGTGGTAGATCACCGGCATGCCGAAACCGAAATGCCCGCGCTGGGCCAAGGCTTCGCCGATACGGCCCATGCCGATGATGCCCAGGGTCTTGCCATGGACGTCGGTGCCGAAATGCCGGGGGCCGATGCTCTGTTGCCACCCGCCTGCGCGAACCAGGTTGGCCAGTTCCACCACGCGTCGGGCGGTCGCCAGGATCAGGGCGAAGCCGGTGTCCGCAGTGGTTTCAGTCAGTACGTCCGGGGTATTGGTGAGCAGGATCCGGCGTTCGGTCAGGTAGTCGATGTCGTAGTTGTCGACCCCCACCGAGACGCTGGCGATGGCTTGCAGGTTCGGCGCCAGGTCCAGTAGTTGCGCATTCAGCTTCAGGCTGGCTCCCAGCAGGCCGTGGGCACCAGGCAAGGCGTCGCGCAGTTGGGCCAGGCCTTGCCCATCGAGACGCTCGATGAGAGTGACCTGGGCCTGCGCTTGCAGGCGATCCATCAGTTGCGCCGAGAGCGCTTTGTACAACACCACGTGCTTTTTCATGGGGATCTCGATTCAGGAGTGGGCGGGGGCCGATTGCGGCGTCGCGGTTTTCGATTCGGTCCGGTCACTGGCGCCGGGCTTGAGAGCGAGGGTCAGCACCACCGACAGCAGCAACGCGCCGCTCATCAGCAGGAAGGACATGCCGGGGGAGCCGGTGGTGCCGTTGAGGTAGCCCACCAGGTACGAGCCACCGAACGAACCCAGCGCGCCCATGCTGTTGATCAACGCCATGGCGCCGCCAGCGACATTGGCCGGGAGGATCTCCGGAACGATGGCGAAGAACGGACCGTATGGCGCGTACATGCAAGCGCCGGCGACCACCAGCAAGCCGTAGGACCACCAGAAATGCTCGGCCCCCAGCAGGTAGGAGGCGTAGAACGCGATGGAGGCGATCAGCAGCGGCGGCCAGACAAAACGCTTGCGCTTTTGCGCCTTGTCCGACGCCCAGGACACCACCAGCATGCCGATCACCGCCGCCAGGTAAGGCAAGGACGACAGCCATCCGGCCTCGACCATGTTCATCTGCAGGCCAGCCTTGAGGATCGACGGCAACCACAGCACAAACCCGTAGACCCCGATGCTCCAGCAGAAAAACTGCAAGGCGAGGATGATGACCTTGGGCGAGCGGAAGGCTTCGGCGTAGTTCTTCACGGCCTTGATGCCGACCTGTTCGGCCGCCAGGGCGCTTTCCAGGTCTTGTTTTTCCTGGTTGCTGAGCCACTTGGCCTGGGCCGGACGATCATCGGCCAGGCGCCACCAGACAAAGGCCCAGAGCACCGCCGGCAGACCTTCGATGATGAACATCCAGCGCCAGTCGAATTGCTGCACCAGATAACCCGACACCACCGACATCCACAGCATGGTCACCGGGTTGCCGAGGATCAGGAAGGTGTTGGCGCGCGAGCGTTCGGCCCGGGTGAACCAGTGGCACAGATACACCAGCATCGCCGGCATCACGGCAGCTTCGACCACGCCGAGCATGAAGCGGATCACGATCAGCCAGTAGGCGTTGGAGACCACGCCCGTCAGCGTCGCCAGCGATCCCCAGAGGATCAGGCTGACGAAGATCAGTTTCTTCACGCTGTGTTTCTGCGCGTAGATCGCCCCCGGTACC
Source organism: Pseudomonas sp. St290 (assembly GCF_018325805.1). NCBI lineage: Bacteria > Pseudomonadati > Pseudomonadota > Gammaproteobacteria > Pseudomonadales > Pseudomonadaceae > Pseudomonas > Pseudomonas sp. St290. The sequence continues at coordinate 2,924,535 of NZ_AP014703.1, forward strand.
TGAAAGAAAAAGTAGCCGAGGAAAAACAGGGCCCCCAGCAGCGACGACAGCCCCGGGGTGATCATCAGGTCCTTGGCCATGCCCGAGGCAGCGGCAAATCCATAATTGGCCCGGTCCAGGTAGGCCAGGCTGTAAGTGATGAACACAATGGGCATGATGTACCACCAGCGGCGGGTGGCGAGGTTGGGCGTTTGCATATCTTTGACTCCTGAGCTTGTTGTTTTTGTTGCAGCAGGTGTATTTGTGGTGGCTTTATCGCGAGCAGGCTTGCTCCCACAGGGTTAACGTCAACCGCTGTGGGAGCGAGCCTGCTCGCGATGGGCGGTTTCAAATTCAGTCGATAACTCGATGCGAGTAGGCAATCCCTCCATATCCCCACGGCTCTGCACCGCGCGGCTGCCAATCCAGTTGGCGCGCTGCACGGCTTGGGTGATGGCGCGGCCTTCGAGCAGCGCACTGATCAGGCCGACCGCGAAGCCATCGCCAGCGCCCACGGTGTCCACCACCTGGGCCACCGGCACGCCGGCGATAACGCCCTGGTCTAGCTGCGTGCGGAAATAGGCACCATCCGCGCCGAGCTTGATCACGACGATTTCGGCCCCTTGGCCAAGATAGAACGCGGCAATGTCGGCCGGGTCGTCGAAACCGGTCAGCAAGCGACCTTCGCCGAGCCCCGGCAAGACCCAGTGGGCGAGGGCGGCGAGGCGATTGATTTCACGAATCATCATCGACTCGCTGGCCCACAGGCTCGGCCGCAGGTTGGGGTCGAAGGACAGGCTGCGGCCGGCTTCGCGCATCCGCATCATTAATTCAAAGGACATCTCACGGGCCGTGACCGACAACGCCGGAACGATGCCGGTGGCGTGCAAGTGGCGGGCTTCAAGCAGTGCGGGCGCGATGGCGTCGATCGATAGATGACTGGCCGCCGAGCCGCGACGGAAATACTCGACTTGCGGGTCGCTGCCATCGTCGCTACGGGATTTGAACTGGAACCCGGTGGGGTGGGCTGGATCGACCGTCACGTGGCGACAATCCAGGCCTTCGTTTTCCAGCGTCTGCACCACGAAGCGTCCCAGGGAGTCAGCACCGACCCGGCTCAGCCACGCCACTTTGAAGCCCAGTCGCGACAGACCGATGGCCACGTTGCTGTCGGCCCCGGCGATGCGCTTGTGGAACTGCTCGACACTGGCCAGGTCACCGCACTGGTCGGCCACCAGCATCGCCATGGTTTCGCCGAACGACAACACATCGAACTCAGGCATGGGCAGGCTCCCGGCGCGATTGCCCGAGGTGGGCAAGGGTGGCGACATGGCCAGCGGTCAATTGCAGCAAGTCATCGCCTTGCAGCGGGTATTCGGCGGCGCGCATTACACCGGCGGGCATGTGTTTGAGCAGTTGTTCCCACAGGTGCAGGTCGGTCATGGCTGGAGGCACCGCGACCAGTTTGCCGTCGGCGCGCCTGGCCACGGCCTTGCAATGCACATAAGCGACATACCGCCCGAGCTGTCGGGCGGCCACGGCAGCCGATTGGTCCTGCCATTGCCAGTTGCCGATGTCGAAGGTCATGCCGATGGGCAATGTCTGCTGCTCTACGGCGGTGAAGAAACGTTGCAACGGTTCGATCCGCCCACCTTGCAAGGTCTGGTCGTTTTCCACCAGCAACTGCACCGGGCTCGTGGCAAGTACGTGGGCCAGTGCCGACAGGTCATTGGAGTCGGTGAAGTGCCCGAGAGAGACTTTCAGCCACGCCGAGCCGAATGCTTCGCAGCGTTGCAGGGCAACGGCCAGGGCGGGGTTGGGCCTGGACTGGCCGGCGAGCCACAGCTCCAGCGGCGACGAGAAAATACTCTGCAGTCCCTGGGCACGGGCGCGAGCGGCCAGCTCGGCGGGTTGTTCGGTGGTGAGCAATTCTTCGCGCCATTCAATGCGCGAGGCCCCGGCGGCGGCCAGCAGGTCGATGAAGCTGCCTTGGCCGTGTTGCCGTACCATGTCGGCGCCGTAGCTGGAAAGGCTGATGGAGACGGGTGGAGTGTGCATTGTTTTTATACCTCTGAAACCGGTTTCAGTTTTGTCCAAAAAAAAGGTTGTGCCTGAGGGCCCTATCGCGAGCAGGCTCGCTCCCATAGGGGACTTCCAGTGGCGCAGATCCAGTGTGGGAGCGAGCCTGCTCGCGATAGGGGCTCATCACCGACCATTTCCCCGCGTCGACCCCCGCTCGATCAGCCGCGCCGCAAAATCCAGGGTTCGCACCGGCCCGTTATCGCCGCGCAAACGCTTGAGCAAACACTCGAACGCGCTGGCGCCGATCTCGGCCGTCGGTTGGGCCAGGGCGGTGATGCCGCTGCCCACCAGTGGGTACCAATCCAGGTCATCGAGGGCGATCAGGCCCACGTCGTCGAACAAGTGGCAACCCAGGTCGCGCAATATCGTCGTGGCGGTCAGCGCGGCAATGCCATTGGCACAGAACAGTGCCTTGGGGCCTTGGCTCGGCTGGTCCAGGAAGGCCTTGATGCGTGCGGTCAATTGGTTGCAGGTTTCCACCACGGCGCCGGTCAGGGCAGGGCGTCGCTCGATACCGGCCTTGAAACTCTCGACCCGCTCGATTCGCGAACTGGTGCCATCGAACGGCTCGGTCACCAGCAAAAGATCACGGTAGCCCCGTTGTTCGAGGTGATCGAGGGCCATCTCGATGGCGGCCGGGTTGTCGAGGCCGACCAGATCGCTGTCGAGCCGATCGACCTTGCGATCCACCAGCACCAGAGGCATTTCGCTGCGCAGTTCAAACAGTTCGTCGCGGTGATGCCCCAGGGTGTTCACGATCAGCCCTTCGATGTTGTAGGCGCGCAGCAACGCCAGGTGCTGGCGTTCCTGCTCGTCATCGCGGTCGGTGTTGCACACCACCAGGCTGTAGCCATGGCGCCGGCAGGCGGTTTCCACGCCATGCATCACGGCAATCGAATAAGGGTTGCGGATATCGGCCACCAACATGCCGATCAGGCGTGTGCGCCCACGCTTGAGGCCGCGGGCCATCTGGTTGGGGCGGTAGCCCAGCTCGCTGATGGCCTGCTCGATACGCCGGGCAATAGCCTCGGAGAGCAGGGCGCGGTCCTCGCCGATGAAACGCGAGACACTGGCCTTGGAAACCCCGGCACGTTCGGCGACGTCAAGCATGGTTACGCGGCTGCGCTGGGCGGCGGAGAAGGAATTCACGGATTGAAACCTGCTTATTGGATTTATTAGCGGTTCTGAAACCGGTTTCAGGAAACATCAGAATGCGGTCGGTCGTCAAGGGCGACGTGTCAGAGGCACGACCGGCGGTGGTTCGCTTCAGTCGAACAGGGGCGACGATCCATCAGGGCTGGGCCATCCAGGCGATTTGCAGCGGGCCAGGCTGTGTGGTTAGCTGCCTGCCTTCCTCAGCGCCTTGACTGCCGAAATCACTATGAACTTTACCCAGCCTCGTTTGCGATTGCTGTCGATACTGAGTGTGACCTTGTTGGTGGTGGGCTGTGCGTCCTACTACCTGTTTCGCCACAGCGGGGCGCCGGCAGATGAAGGTTTCGCCGCCGAGCAACTGAACGAAGGGGGTATGGAAGACATCGGCACGCTGGCACCGCCCGAGGTGGAAAAACGCCTCAATTACTTGATTCAGGACACCGGTGAAACCCTCAGGTCCCTGGAACTGATCAGTGACGCCCAACTGAGTCTGACCCTGTCGACGACTGAGCCTGCTGACGAGCAGCCATTGCAATACGAGCCGCTGTTTGTCCCATTCACCAGTGCGCAACTGAAAGCTGAACTGGCGACGATCCAGGGCCTGCGTTTTGCCCAGAGGTTATTCGCCGACGGTTCCGAAGTGAGGCTCGACACCAGCAGCCTTGATCCGCTCTGGAAGCGCGCCGCTACGCCGGATGAGCCGGCGGCCGAGCAGTACCTGCCGCAGCGCCTGCGGTTTCGCGATGGCAGCGAAAAAACCTTCGCCGATCTCAAGGCGCCGTCCAAGGTCGAGTCCGACGACGTGATCTCGTCCCATGACACTTTCCCGCTCTCGGTCAACAAACCCTTGGCGAGTCTCGGCCTGACGGTCGCTTACCGCAGCTATCCGGCGTTCAGGAAAGTGGTCTTGGACAAGGATCACCCGAAAGTGACCCTGGACGACGGTCAGTCCTTCCAGCTCACTGCCCTGGGTGATGACAGCGCGTCCGTGCGGTTGAGTACACCGAAATTGTCGACCTTCGTGGTTCAGGGGCTGGATGATGCGGGCAGGGCGCTCTACAGCCACGGTAACAACTCCCGGGCGTTTCCCTCCGATGGCGATATCGCGGCGTTGCAGGGTTATTACAACGCGCTGCTCCAGACCAAGGACGATCTCGAGCAGCTCAAGACCGGCCAGGCGGTACAGCAGCAACTGGAGCGCCTGACCGACGCGCTGGCCGCTCAGGTGGGGCCGTTGAAAAACACCGAGGTCGACTATCAATTCGAGGCCACCCCGCAACGTATCGTCATCCATGTGCTCGATCCGATGGAAGACAACTCCGTGGAGTTCACCCTGGTCGACAACGTCCTTGCAGCACAAACGCGTTACATCGCCCTGGACCGGAACGCCGAGCGCTACGGCTTCATCGACCAGGCCGGCCAGTGGTTGATCAAGCCCCGTTGGGTGCAGGTGCAAGATAGCCAGATGGCCGATACCTACACGCTGTTTTCCCCGGAGAAGTCCAGCGACCCGAATTCGGAGTGGCAGGCGTTGCGCAGCCAGCTCGCCTATTTTCCTGCCGGCAGCAACAAGCTCGTGGACCTGCCGTTCGAATACATCACCGAGGCGTTGAGCAATGGCCTGCTGTTGGTGGAGCGGGAAACCAACGGACCTTATGGGCTCTACGATGCCAGGGGGCATCGTTTCGTATTGCCGATGAAATTCGTCAACCCCACCGTGACTGGCAACGTATTCATCGCCCGTCTCGGCAAACGAACCGATGTCATGGAAGGCCTCTACGGCGCCTATACCCTGGACGGCAAGGAAATCCTGCCGGCGCAGTTCTCAGGCATCGAGCACAGCGAGGGTTTGCTCTACGCCAGCTCCGCCGACCGGAGTCGTCAGGACGTTTTCGACCTGCAAGGTAAACGGATCAACCTGCTGGGTGACAATGTGATAGGCCGGTTTGTCGGGCAACAACCGCTGTTGGTGCAGGACGCTAAAAGCAGGAAATTCGCTTTTATCGACCGCCAGGGTGAGCGGCTACCCATCAAGTTGCCGTATGACGAGGTGACGCCGTTTTCCAATGGCATGGCGGTGGTGGGACGCGAGGGTAGCTACGGAGCCATCGACCTGGCGGGCAGATTGCAGGTCCCGCTGGATTACGACCAGATCAGCGCGTTCCAGACCCGTTACGCCGCGGCCATCCCGGCCGGTGGTGGTTCCGGGCTGGTCTTGATCAGCCAGGACAACAAGGTGACCAAGGAACTGGGATCCTACACCAGCATGAAGGTGCCGGATAACGGCAATGAGGCCCGTTACTACGTGGGGGATCCGAGTAACAGTGACGAGTATCTGGTCTATGACGCCGATGGCAATCTCGTGCAGAAAGACGAATAAGAGCTGGCGCACTGATCCTGTGGCTAGGGGATAAATCCCCTCGCCACAGGGAGCGGTCGCCTTGGGAGTCAGAGCTGGCTTACATAGGTCCCCGTTCCCTTGAGGATGTTCTGCAACGTCAGTTCCACCTCCGCCAAATCCGCCACATCGGTGTTGTGAGTGATCTCCAGCACGTCATCCCCATTCAGCGCATCGGCGTCCGCCGCGGCGATTTCGATCTTCAGCAGGGTCGGGCTCAGCGTCACCTTCACGCCGTCAAGTGTCGAAGGCTCGCCGTCAAGGGCGATTTCCAGTTCGTCTTCATCGGGGTAGCGCGTCATCAGGAACATTTCGCCCTGGGCGCTATGGCAGCAGAGCATGGCCATGTTGTCCTCTTCGTCGTCGCATGGGTTGGCGATCAGAAGGGTGGTGGTCATTTGCATGGTGATGGCTCCTGGCTCTATGAGCCCTGCGGGTACGAAAAAGGGGATTTTGCCAGCCTGGAAGAATTTCTGCTGGGTTACCTGGATCCCGGACGATTTCACGCTGCCAGGTGCCGTTTGTCCCTCGGGCTGCTAGGGTTGTTCGAGGCGTACCGCTAGCCGATGACCGAATATGTCGCAGCGCTGCAAGCAGGCAGGTTGTCGCACTCGTTAAGCTGCGCAACGGATGTGCACCTGCAAAGGCCACCCCAGGGTGTGTTTTGCAGGTGTCCATGACATGAAATTACATGGAAAAGGATGTGACCTGCAGGTCCCGTCCAGCTTCACCCACCTGTCATCCTGTTTCCTCTGCCCGAGAATCAGGAACGGGATGGCCGACAGCCCCGCAGGGGTGGGGTTGCACGCGACGCTTCAATCAATAACAAGCCCAAGCGGAGTACCACAGATGGCGTTCTTCACCGCAGCCAGCAAAGCCGACTTCCAGCACCAACTGCAAGCGGCACTGGCGCAGCACATCAGTGAACAGGCACTGCCACAAGTGGCGCTGTTCGCTGAACAATTCTTCGGCATCATTTCCCTCGATGAACTTACCCAGCGCCGGTTGTCCGACCTTGCCGGCTGCACCCTGTCTGCCTGGCGCCTGCTTGAGCGCTTCGATCACACGCAACCGCAGGTGCGCGTCTACAACCCCGATTACGAACGCCATGGCTGGCAGTCGACCCACACGGCCGTGGAAGTGCTGCACCACGACTTGCCGTTCCTGGTGGACTCGGTCCGCACCGAGCTGAACCGCCGCGGCTACAGCATCCATACCCTGCAAACCACCGTGCTGAGCGTGCGTCGCGGCAGCAAGGGCGAGTTGCTGGAAATCCTGCCAAAAGGCACCCAGGGCGACGGCATCCTGCAAGAGTCGTTGATGTACCTGGAGATCGACCGTTGCGCCAACGCCGCCGAACTCAACGTCCTGAGCAAGGAACTTGAGCAAGTGCTGGGTGAAGTGCGCGTGGCCGTGGCTGACTTCGAACCGATGAAAGCCAAGGTCCAGGAAATCCTCGACAGCCTGGACAGCAGCGCCTACGCCATCGACGCTGAGGAAAAGAGCGAGATCAAGAGCTTCCTGGAATGGCTGGTGGGTAACCACTTCACCTTCCTGGGCTATGAAGAGTTCGTGGTTCGCGACGAGGCCGACGGCGGCCACATCGAGTACGACCCCGATTCGTTCCTGGGCCTGACCAAATTGCTGCGCGCCGGCCTGACCGCCGAAGACCTGCGCATCGAAGACTACGCCGTAGCCTACCTGCGCGAGCCGACGCTGCTGTCGTTCGCCAAGGCCGCGCACCCGAGCCGCGTGCACCGTCCGGCCTACCCGGACTACGTGTCGATCCGTGAAATCGACGCCGACGGCAAGGTCATCAAGGAATGCCGCTTCATGGGCCTGTACACCTCTTCGGTGTATGGCGAGAGCGTGCGGGTTATCCCGTACATCCGCCGCAAGGTCGCGGAAATCGAACGTCGCTCGGGCTTCCAGGCCAAGGCGCACCTGGGCAAGGAACTGGCCCAGGTGGTCGAAGTGCTGCCCCGTGACGACCTGTTCCAGACCCCGGTGGACGAGCTGTTCAGCACTGTCATGTCCATCGTGCAGATCCAGGAACGCAACAAGATCCGCGTGTTCCTGCGCAAAGACCCGTATGGCCGTTTCTGCTACTGCCTGGCCTACGTGCCACGTGACATCTATTCCACCGAAGTGCGCCAGAAGATCCAGCAAGTGCTGATGGATCGCCTGAAGGCCTCGGACTGCGAGTTCTGGACCTTCTTCTCCGAGTCCGTGCTGGCCCGCGTGCAGTTGATCCTGCGGGTGGACCCGAAGAACCGCATCGACATCGACCCGTTACTGCTGGAAAAAGAAGTCGTGCAGGCTTGCCGCAGTTGGAAGGACGACTACGCCAGCCTCGTCGTCGAGAGCTTCGGCGAAGCCCAGGGCACCAACGTGCTGTCGGATTTCCCGAAAGGCTTCCCGGCCGGCTACCGTGAGCGTTTTGCCGCGCACTCGGCCGTGGTCGACATGCAGCACCTGCTGAGCCTGAGCGAAAAAAATCCGCTGGTGATGAGCTTCTACCAGCCGCTGGGCCAGGTATCCGGCCAGCGCGAGCTGCACTGCAAGCTGTATCACGCCGACACGCCACTGGCGTTGTCCGACGTGCTGCCGATCCTGGAAAACCTCGGCCTGCGCGTGCTGGGCGAGTTCCCGTACCGCCTGCGCCACACCAATGGTCGCGAGTTCTGGATTCATGATTTCGCGTTCACCGCCGCCGAAGGTCTGGACCTGGACATCCAGCAACTCAACGACACCTTGCAGGACGCCTTCGTCCACATCGTGCGTGGCGATGCCGAGAACGATGCGTTCAACCGCCTGGTGCTGACCGCCGGCCTGCCATGGCGCGACGTGGCGTTGCTGCGTGCCTACGCCCGTTACCTGAAGCAGATCCGCCTGGGCTTCGACCTGGGTTACATCGCCAGTACCCTGAACAACCACACCGACATCGCTCGCGAATTGACCCGGTTGTTCAAGACCCGCTTCTACCTGGCGCGCAAACTCAGCGGCGACGACCTGGAAGACAAGCAACTGCGCCTGGAACAAGCGATCCTCTCGGCCCTGGACGACGTCCAGGTGCTCAACGAAGACCGCATCCTGCGTCGCTACCTGGACCTGATCAAGGCCACCCTGCGGACCAACTTCTACCAGACCGATGCCAACGGCCAGAACAAGTCCTACTTCAGCTTCAAGTTCAACCCGCACCTGATCCCGGAACTGCCGAAACCGGTGCCCAAGTTCGAGATCTTCGTCTACTCGCCACGGGTCGAAGGCGTGCACCTGCGCTTTGGCAACGTTGCCCGCGGTGGCCTGCGCTGGTCCGACCGTGAAGAGGACTACCGCACCGAAGTGCTGGGCCTGGTAAAAGCCCAGCAAGTGAAGAACTCGGTGATCGTGCCGGTGGGCGCCAAGGGTGGTTTCCTGCCACGTCGCCTGCCGCTGGGCGGCAGCCGGGACGAGATCGCGGCCGAGGGCATCGCCTGCTACCGCATCTTCATCTCGGGCCTGTTGGACATCACCGACAACCTCAAGGACGGCGCACTGGTACCACCGGCCAACGTCGTGCGGCATGACGACGATGACCCGTACCTGGTGGTGGCGGCGGACAAGGGCACTGCGACCTTCTCCGACATCGCCAACGGCATCGCCATCGACTACGGCTTCTGGCTGGGCGATGCGTTCGCCTCCGGCGGTTCGGCCGGCTACGACCACAAGAAAATGGGCATCACCGCCAAGGGCGCGTGGGTGGGCGTGCAACGTCACTTCCGCGAGCGTGGCATCAATGTCCAGGAAGACAGCATCACCGTGGTGGGCGTTGGCGACATGGCCGGCGACGTGTTCGGCAACGGCTTGTTGATGTCCGACAAGCTGCAACTGGTCGCGGCCTTCAACCACCTGCACATCTTCATCGACCCGAACCCGGAGCCGGCCAGCAGCTTCGCCGAGCGTAAGCGTCTGTTCGACCTGCCGCGTTCGGCCTGGACGGACTACGACACCAGCATCATGTCCGAAGGCGGCGGTATCTTTTCGCGCAGCGCGAAAAGCATCGCCATCTCGCCACAGATGAAGGAACGCTTCGACATCCAGGCTGACAAGCTGACCCCGACCGAGCTGCTCAACGCCTTGCTCAAGGCGCCGGTGGACCTGTTGTGGAACGGCGGTATCGGTACCTACGTCAAGGCCAGCACTGAAAGCCACGCCGATGTCGGCGACAAGGCCAACGATGCACTGCGGGTGAACGGCAACGAACTGCGCTGCAAGGTCGTGGGCGAGGGCGGCAACCTGGGCATGACCCAACTGGGTCGCGTCGAATTCGGCCTCAATGGCGGCGGTTCCAACACCGACTTCATCGACAACGCGGGCGGCGTGGACTGCTCCGACCACGAAGTGAACATCAAGATCCTGCTCAACGAAGTGGTGCAGGCCGGCGACATGACCGACAAGCAACGCAACCAGTTGCTGGCGAGCATGACCGACGAAGTCGGTGGCCTGGTGTTGGGCAATAACTACAAGCAGACCCAGGCCCTGTCCCTGGCGGCGCGCCGTGCCTTCGTGCGGATCGCCGAATACAAGCGCCTGATGAACGACCTGGAAGCCCGCGGCAAGCTGGACCGTGCCATCGAGTTCCTGCCGACCGAAGAACAGCTGGCCGAACGTGTCGCGGCGGGCCATGGCCTGACCCGTGCCGAACTGTCGGTGCTGATCTCCTACAGCAAGATCGACCTCAAGGAAGCGCTGCTCAACTCCCTGGTACCGGACGACGATTACCTGACCCGTGACATGGAGACCGCGTTCCCGCCGACGCTGGTGAGCAAGTTCTCCGAAGCCATGCGTCGCCACCGCCTGAAGCGCGAGATCGTCAGTACCCAGATCGCCAACGACCTGGTCAACCACATGGGCATCACCTTCGTTCAGCGGCTCAAGGAGTCTACGGGCATGAGCCCGGCGAACGTGGCGGGTGCTTATGTGATCGTGCGCGATATCTTCCATCTCCCGCACTGGTTCCGCCAGATCGAAGCCCTGGACCACCAGGTTTCCGCTGATGTGCAACTGGAGCTGATGGACGAGCTGATGCGCCTGGGGCGTCGCGCCACGCGCTGGTTCCTGCGCAGCCGCCGCAACGAGCAGAACGCTGCCCGTGACGTCGCGCACTTCGGTCCGCACCTGGCGGCGTTGGGCCTCAAGCTCGACGAATTGCTGGAAGGCCCGACCCGCGAAGGCTGGCAGACCCGCTACCAGGCCTACGTCGCCGCCGGCGTGCCAGAGTTGCTGGCGCGCATGGTTGCCGGCACCACGCACCTGTACACCTTGCTGCCGATCATCGAGGCGTCCGACGTGACCGGGCAGAACGCCGCCGATGTGGCCAAGGCCTACTTCGCCGTGGGCAGCGCCCTGGACATTACCTGGTACCTGCAACAGATCAGCGCCTTGCCGGTGGAAAACAACTGGCAGGCACTGGCCCGCGAAGCGTTCCGCGATGACGTCGACTGGCAGCAACGGGCGATCACCATCTCGGTCCTGCAAGAGGGGGATGGCGCCCAGGACGTGGAAACCCGCCTGGCGCTGTGGCTCGAGCAGCATCACGACATGGTCGAGCGCTGGCGTGCCATGCTGGTGGACATCCGTGCCGCCAGCGCCACTGACTACGCCATGTACGCGGTCGCCAACCGCGAACTGCTGGACGTTGCGATGAGTGGTCAGGCGGTCTTGACGGCCAACTGATCCGGCGTTGAATGAAAAAGCCCCGCATTGAGAGATGCGGGGTTTTTTTATTGGTGCGGTTGCTCCTTAGGTAAAAATACTCTGTGGGAGCAAAGCTTGCTCGCGATAGCGTTGGATCAACAGTATTGATGTAACTGACCGACTGCTATCGCGAGCAAGCTTTGCTCCCACAGAGGCGCAGCGGTGTGGCTGGTTAGTTTTTCAGCGGAATCAACACCGCCTCATCCTCACCCATCACCATGAATACCAGCAATTTCGCCGGCTCGGTCGCGCTGGCATTCTTCGAAACCAGGTGCTCGGACCCCGCCGCTTCGTACCAGAACTCCCCGGCCTTGTAGGTCGTCGCCGACTCGCCCTTGACCTGGGAGGTGATAGCGCCTTCGAGCACATAGGCCATGGCCGTGCCTTCATGTTTGTGGGCGATGGACGCCTGGCCGGGGGCATAGTTGACGGTCAGCATCATGGCTTTTTTACCGGGAACGTTTTTCAGCATCTGCTCCTGCAACACCTGGACCTTCTCCGAAGGCGCCGCTTCGTGGGCGTAGGTCTGGGTCATGGGCAGCAGGCTGAGGATGGCGATCAGACAAAGTGTTTTCATGAAGGTACGACCTGTGTGGTTTCGAGTGATTTCGCGCTGTCGCGACGATGGATTCACCCTAAGCCCAGAGGTGGGGCGAGCAAACGTCCAATCTTTCGGAAGGTGGGTAGACCAATTGGCTGGGCTACAAATGGATGTGAGCAGGCGAGCTTTTTGTGGCGAGGGGATTTATCCCCGTTCGAGTGCGCAGCACTCGCCAGATCCGTCGCCGATAGGAAGATTTTGGGGCTGCTGCGCAGCCCAGCGGGGATAAATCCCCTCGCCACAACTTGGCTAGGCAGGAATGAAGTTGTGAGTCTCAGACAACCGGAAAACTATTGAAATCCACGCTTCGGGCCAGGCGATTGTCGATCAGGCTGATGAAGCCTTGCACTTCCGGGCAGTTGAAATGGGCCTGCATGGCCGCTTCCGATTGCCAGCGGGCGCTGACGTTCCAGCGGTCGCCATCGTCCGGGCAACGGTCGACCATGTACGCATCGCACCCCGGCTGTGCACGCAGGGTTTCGACGATTTGCTGCAACTGCCGGCCCAGTTCTTCCGAGCGACCGGCGGCGGCTTGCACCTGTACGGTATTGATCACTTGGCGAGACATTGTTCAGGCTCCTGAATCAAGTCGGAGGGGTTTGCTCAACATCAATCACACCCGTGCAGGATAGGCCCGGTGGCGCACGGCTCAAACAGCCAATGGGCGGATAAATGCCCAGTCCAATCCTCAGGCCACCTGCTGCAGAATGTCGCGCAAGCGGTCCAGGGCGATATCGATGTCCAGGGTTTCGATAGCGCCGAAGCCGAAGAACAGGCCCGGTCGCACGGGCGCTTCATTGAAAAAACCAGCGAGGCTGTAGAGCCCGACTTCGGCTTTTTTCGCCAGCTCGATCACCAGCGCCAGGTCCACCGGGACCTTGCACAACACCGCCATGTGAAAGCCCGCCGTGGTGGGCACGGCGTCGAACCAGGGCGACAAGTCCCCGGCCATGCGTGCCAGGATTCGCTCGCGGCGGCCAGCGTACAGGGTGTGGCAGCGGCGAATGTGCTTGAGCAGGCACCCCTCGGCGATGAACTTCGCCAGTGCCCACTGGGGCAGGGTGGAGGTGTGCTGGTCGGTGAGGCGCTTGGCCAGGATCACCGCTTCAAGGATCGCTGGCGGCAGGATCGCATAGCCGAGCCGCAGTTCCGGCAACAAGGTCTTGGAGAAAGTGCCGACGTACGCGACGATCCCGCGTTCATCCATGCTCTGCAACGAATCGGCGGGTCGGCCTTCGTAGCGAAACTCGCTGTCGTAGTCGTCTTCGATGATGATCGCCCCCAGCTCATAGGCCCGCGCCAGCAAAGCCTCGCGGCGGGCCTGGCTCATGGGCATGCCCAAGGGAAACTGGTGCGAGGGTGTTACATAAATCAGCCGCGTGCCATCGGGGATCAGGTCCACGCGCAGGCCTTGCTCGTCCACCGGCACCCCGACCACCGTGGCGCCCTGGGAGCCGAACAGCAACCGTGCCGGCGGATAGCCCGGATCTTCCATGGCTACCAGGCTGCCGGGACGGGTCAACACCCGCGAGATCAGGTCCAGGGCCTGTTGCGCGCCATTGCACACCACCACGTCGTCGTCCTGGCAATTGACCCCGCGAGAAAATGCGATGTGCCGGGCAATGGCATTGCGCAGCGACGGCAGGCCTTCGGGCTGGCTATAGAAGCCTTTGGCACTGGCAATCTGGCGCAGCGCGTGGGCGGTGCAGCGCCGCCAGTCGTCCAGCGGAAACTGACCCTTGCCGGTGGCGCCACCGATGAAATCGTAGCGCAATGCACCTTCGAGGGTGGGATGGCGCATCAGGTCCGGCATGGTGCGCCAGGCTTCGACAACGTCGGCACCGGCCAGCTCGCGGTGGCTCTGTTTGCGCACGATCCTGGCCGGTCGCGCATTGACGTAAGTGCCTTTGCCGATGATGCCGGTGAGGAAGTTTTCGTAGGTCAGTTGGGCGTAGGTGTCGGAGACGGTCTTGCGCGAGACACCCAGTTGCTCGGCGAGCAAGCGGCTGGGTGGCAGTTGTGTGCCGGCCGCCAGGCGACCGCTCTCGATGGCGCTGCGCAATTGTTGATACAACTGGCCCGAGAGGTCCTTGCGGCCGTTGATGACAACATGAAGTTCCATACCCGCAAGCTCCTGGGCGATTGTTGGCGGCCAGCGTCAAAGGCGCAAGGTTACCCGCATTGTGCGACTGCGTAGAAGTTGCGTGGAGAAAATCCCGCCCATTGGACTTGTCCCCGGGTTTTTCGGCGAATTGGACCTGTCATTGATCGTTCCCGGGGCCTACCGTGAAGGTCTCGAATGCCACGGAGCCCGCCATGAGCCCGCGTCTGGATTACTACACTGCGTCCCCTGGGGCGATGAGAGCCATGATCGGCCTGGAAGCCCTGACCAGTCGCCTGAGTATCGAACCGGGGCTGTTGCACCTGATCAAGATCCGCGCTTCGCAACTCAATGGCTGCGCCTTCTGCACCGACATGCACTCGGTGGAGGCGCGCCGCCAGGGCGAGACCGAGCGGCGGCTCTACGCGGTGGCGGTATGGCGTGACAGTGGCTTTTTCACGGCCCGCGAACGCGCTGCCCTGGCCTGGACCGAGGCGGTGACGCTGTTGGCTGAAAGCCAGGTGCCCGATGACGTCTATGCCCAGGCCCGGGCCTGTTTCAGCGAGGAGGAACTGGTGGACCTGACCCTGGCGATCAGCACCATCAACAGCTGGAATCGACTGGCGGTGAGTTTTCGCCAGAGTCCGGGTGGTTGATCCGCGAGAGCCAACTGTGGGAGCAAGGCTTGCCCGCGATGAACGATGATGAGGTGAATCTGGCGGACCGTGTCGCCTGGATCGCGAGCAAGCTTTGCTCCCACAGAGCAGGTCTGTCGTTTGCCTCTATTTATTTCCATTGGGCAACGGCGAGTTGTTAGCCGGAACCGGCGGCCGCTGGGGTTTGACCGAGGTACCAAAGGTATTGCCCATGCGCACCCCCGTGGCCGCCGGGGTGGCCAGGCCGATGCTGTTCGGCGCGCGTTCATTGACCGGCACGTTCATGGCCTCCTGGGCCTGTTGCGCCGCCTTCGCGGCCTGGGGGTCGTTGCCCATCTGTCGGCTCAGGCAGTTGTAGTCGGGGGTCTTGTAGCCACCGACGGTCACTTCGATACACGCCGGGGCCTCTTCACCCTGGGCCCAGGGCAGGGCCATGAGCAGGCCGAGGCCTGCCGTCATCGTCATCCACTGTTTCATCATCGACCTCCTGGCCCGCCGCAGCGGACGGTTCGTTGTCTGGGCATCAGTCTAGTGTGGCCTTGAGGATTTGTATCAGTTGTCATACGACATTCATAAACACCCCTCAGGATGACGGTTTTCAACGGATACGTCAGTCGTGCAGCAGGGCAGAGCCGGGGGCGGACGCGGGCGTGGATTGACCAGGGCGCCCTTGCGTTGGCTGATGGTGTTGTTGTGTCTGTTGGCCGCGCCGATCCAGGCAGTCGGCCTGGTGGACCTGGACATCGCGCCCCAGGAACTGACCACGGCGCTGGAGCAGTTCAGCCGTGCGACGGGCATGGCGGTGCTGGTGGACCACCAGTTGTCGAGCCAGCGTCATACGCTGGGCGTCCAGGGGCAGTTCACACCCTCGGAAGGGTTGCGGGTATTGCTCAGCGGCACTGGGCTGGCGGCGCACTATGCCCGGGCGGATGCGTTCACGTTGCAGCCGGTGCGGGTCCGTGAGGTGCCGCTGCCTCCCGGTGTTACTCCGGGCTTGAGTGACAGCAACTACGCGGCAGCCATCCAGGCGGTCATCCAGCGCAACTTGTGTCGTTCACCGTTGACCCGCCCGGGCAGTTTTCGGGCGGTGCTGCAAGTGTGGATCGGCCGGGACGGTGTGGTCCAGCACAGCCGCCTGGTCAGTTCCACGGGCGATCTGATGCGGGACAAGGCCTTGGTCAACAGTTTGCAAAACCTCAGGATCGACCGCCCGGCGCCCAGTTCGTTGCGCCAGCCGGTGACCCTGCTTTTGTTACCCGACTCATCAGGAAGAAGCATGGAATGCACAGCAGGGGAAGGGGTGTCCGGGCGATGAAAGACTCCGGTCGCAGCCCGTTGGTGAAGTTGTTTCTCACCTCTTATGAGGATTTCAAGGTGCGCCTGCGCAGGCGTCTGGGCTCCGAAGAGCTGGCCAACGATGTGCTGCATGAAACCTATCTGCGGGTCGATCGTATGGTCGATACGCAGGAGATCGCCCAGCCCAACGCCTATTTGTATCGCATGGCCCTGAACATCGCCGCCGACCGTCGACAGGCCGATGCGCGCCTGCTCACGGGCGATGAAATCGAGGAGCTGCTGCAGGTCTCTGATGAAGCGCTGGACCCGGCCCGGGTGGTGGGTGGGCAGAAGGAGTTGCAGACCCTGCTCAAGGCCTTGTACGAACTGCCGGCGCGCCGTCGCAGGATCTTTATCGCCGCACGCCTGGAAGAGGCGCCGCACCTGGAAATCTCCCAGCGCTTTGGTATCTCCACCCGCATGGTGGAGAAAGAAATCAAGGCTGCGCTGGGGCACTGCGCCCTGCGCCTGGAAAGAAAAGTCATTCAGCGGTTCGGTCCCGGCGCGGGAAAACCGTCTTGAGAGTAGAGACCCGACCCTTTCGTGAGTGTGTGTGCGCTTGAACATCTTCAACATCGCTTCCCCTGACGCCACGCCCCAGGCCCGATTGGCCAGCGAGGCCCGAGACTGGCTGATCCTGCTGACCTCGGGACGCGCTACAGTGGCCGATGCCCGGGCCTTGCGCCTGTGGTGCGGGCAAAGCCCCGAACACGCGCAGGCCTTCGAACAGGCCAAGGCGCTGTGGCACGAGCTGCAACCTGCTGCCATCGCGTTGCAGGCACCCCGGCATTTCGGGCGGCGGGCGTTGCTGGGCGGCGCAATCGCGGCGTCGGCCGGTTTCCTGTTGATCCGCGCCACGGTGCCCGGCGGTGTTTCCGGGCTGGGGGCCGATTACATCACTGAGGTGGGTGAGCAGCGCCGGGTAGAGTTGGCCGAGGGCGTCAGCCTGGAACTCAACACCCAGACCCGCCTCAGCCGTCGCCCGCTGGCCGATGGCGGACAAGGGTTGCAATTGTTCAGTGGTGAGATTGAAGTGCAGGGACGCAGTGCGCAGGTGGTCAGCGTCCAGGCCGGCACCGGTTGGATCAGCGCCGCCCGGGCACGCTTCAACATTCGCTACACCGACCAGAGTGTTTGCGCCACCTGCCTGGAGGGCGTGGTGCAGGTTGAAGTGCAAGGCCAGCGGTTTCGCCTGGAGCCGGGCATGCAACTGACTTACGACCCTGGCCGGGTGGGCGCTCCCAAGCGTGCCGATGTGTCGGCGGCCGTCGCCTGGCGCGAACAGGTGCTGGTGTTCAACGACGCGACCCTGGCCAGCGTCATCGATGAAATCAATCGCTATCGGCCCGGTATGTTGCTGCTGCTCAATCGCGAACTGGGCCAGCGCAAGGTCCAGGCGCGGTTTCGCCTCGACCAGCTGGCGGGCGTGGCGCTGTTGATCCGCGATGCCTACGGCGCCAAATGCACGGAATTGCCAGGTGGGGTGGTGGTGCTGAGCTGAGGTCGGCGGCGCCTGGGCGGACCTCATCGCGAGCAGGCTCGCTCCCACAGAGGGCCTGTGTTGTGCCGAAATATTGAGGTCATCCAATAACCCTGTGGGAGCGAGCCTGCTCGCGATGGGGCCGGCACATTCGACATCACCTCCAGCAGACCCACCGCTATCGCGAGCAGGCTCGCTCCCACAGAGGGCCTGTGTTGTGCTCAAATCTTCAGTTCACTCCATAACCCTGTGGGAGCGAGCCTGCTCGCGATGGGGCCGGCACATCCGAGATCACCTCTAACAGACCCACCGCTATCCCGAGCAAGCTCGCTCCCACAAGGGACTGTGTTGTTTGGCTTATTCCAGTGGCCCTAGTACTTGCCGATATTCCTCGACGCCTTGAGGTGTCTGGCGGGTCAGGCTGACCTCGATGCCCATCGGGTTTTCCTGGCGGTTGCCGCTGAGCTTGCGCCAACCTTTTTCCGTGTCCCAGAACCGCAGCCCGGCGTCGCTGACGTCACTGAGCACGGCCACGCCCGGGCCGGGTGCTGGCAATGGGTAGCGATCGCGAGCCTGGCCCTGGGCGCGGTAAAGCGTGTCGCCTTTGAGCCACCAGCGCACTCGCTGCAACTCGCCTTCCCGGGCCGCCGCCACGCGGATCACATCCAGGCGAAACCCCCGGCCTTCAGTGCTGCGCACGGTGAGGGCGGGCGGGGCGGTCGAGGGCTGGTCGTCGACGTCGGGTTTTACCGGTTCACTCAGTTCGATGCTGGCGCGCAAGGCGACGTCGCGTTCCAGTTGGTTCAACACCCGCAGTAAGGCTTCAGTCTGTTCGGTACTGGCCTGCAAGTGGCTGTCGGCACGGGTCACGCTGTCCAGCCCGCGCCAGGCGATCAGGCTGACCACCGCCATCAGCAGGATCGCCACCATCACTTCCAGCAAGGTGAAACCCGTCTGCCGCGTGCTCATTGGAGTTGCACCCGCCCGGCGGCACTGCGTTGCACAGTGAGACTGTTCTGGCCGTCCGACAGACGGATCTGCAAGGGTTCGCCGATCCATTCGGCATTCAACACCACCCGTTGCCTGGGCTCCACGCGAACCTCCATCGATGGGCTCTGCCAGCGCCGTGGATGCAGTTGCGGGTCGTCCTTGAAGCGATCCACCCCGGCACCTTGATCGGCGCGGCGACTGAAGCCAAAGCCCTTGGCGTCCCAGCGCCAGGTAATCGGCCGCCCGTCGGTGCGCGCTTCGGTCTGGGCCAGTTGCAACAGCTGCACCAGCCGTTCGCCATCCTGACGCAGCAACTTCAACGGATCCGGCTTGATACTCAGGCTCACAGCGGCGCTGGCGATGCCGATGATCACCAGCACCACCATCAGTTCGATCAGGGTGAAACCGCGTTGCTTGCCGAGGTTCATGGGCGCTCCTTTGCGTGAGAGTCATCCTGCACGGTGAAGATGATAGGGATGTGAAATAAAACGGAGAGAATTGGCGCGTACGCTGCAGGCTGGAATCAAAAAGGAGATTCAGGCCATGGCGTTCATCGAGCGTGTGTCCCCGGCGCAAATCGTTCAGGCGGTGGGCCTGTTGGCGGCGTTGGCCGGGGTGGCGACCTGGTCTTCGCTGCTGCTGACATCGGCCGAGTCGCGCACGCCGGATGTCGCCCCGCAACGCCTGGCCGAGCGTTCCGATAACCCGGCGCTGCAATGGTTCTCCAACCAGCCGGCACCGGTGGATATCAAGGTCAGCGGCGTGATGGCCGGCACTCGCGCACCCGTGGCTATCCTCAGCCTCAACGACGGACCGCCGCGCAGTTTCCTGGTCGGTGAGCGCGTGGCCCAAGGGGTACGGTTGGTGGCGATCGAGGCGCAGGCGGTGGTGATCGAGCGGGGTAACGAGCAGACCCGCTTGGCCCTCGCCCGATTGCCGGATTCAGTGAGCTTGCCTTCCCTGTGGGAGCAAGGCTTGCCCGCGATGAAGACGACGCAGTCTCCGAAGAAATGAGGCGCCTGTATCGCGGGCAAGCCTTGCTCCCACACAAGCCTTGCTCCCACAGATAAACCTCTCGCCACAAAGGATGTGTTAGCCCACACCGCTCAAGGTTTCTCTCGGCTGACCAACGTTTCCAATCGCGCCAACGGTGGCGCTTCGCGACTGCGGTCCGACACGGTCAGCTCAACCCGCAACATCCGGCCATTTTCCGCCGGGCGCAGGTTCTGTTCGCAACGCAGCAACAGTCGCCCCTGGTCACACTCGAACACTTTCGAACCCTGGGCAAACCGTCCTTCCAGGCGCAACTGTGCCAGTTGGCTGCGGGCGGCCAACAAGGCGATGGATTTGTCGCGCAGCAGGCCGTTGCTCTGGGTCATCACCGCGGCCACGCGCACAGCGGCCGACATGGCCACGGCGATGATCGCCAGGGCCACCAGCACTTCGATCAGGGTGAAGCCGGATTGTGGAGCAGGGCGTGGCATGGCGCGGGCTCGATGGGCGAAGGCAGCCCTCAAGGCTAGTTCACGTTCATGACCGATTGACGACGCAAGCTCCTGAGCAATTTCAATATCACTGACATATTTTCTTGCAACACTGCGCCTCGAATCGAATCCAGCGAAGGACCGTCGAGATGCAGATCGCCCGTTACAAAGCCCGTTCCCAAGGCCCTCGCGGGCAACTGGGGTTCACCCTGATCGAGATCATGGTCGTGGTGGTGATTCTCGGCATCCTGGCGGCGATGGTGGTGCCCAAGGTCCTCGATCGCCCCGACCAGGCCCGGGCAACGGCGGCGAAACAGGACATTGGCGGCCTGATGCAAGCCTTGAAGCTGTATCGCCTGGACCACGGCAGTTACCCGAGCATGAACCAGGGCCTCAAGGTGCTGGTGGAAAAGCCGGCCGATGCGAAAAACAGCACCTGGCGCTCTTATCTGGAGCGCTTGCCCAACGACCCATGGGGCCGTCCTTATAACTACCTCAACCCCGGCGCCAACGGCGAAGTCGACATCTTTTCCCTGGGGGCCGACGGCCAGCCTGACGGCGACGGCGTGAATGCCGACATTGGCTCCTGGCAGTTGTAAGGGCCGTGATGCGAACGGATTCGCCCCTCGCGGCGAAGCAGCGCGGCATGGCGGTCATCAGTGCCTTGCTGATTGCCGCTGTGGTAGCGGTCATCGCCGGTGGCATGCTGAGCCGCCAGACCCTGTTCACCCGCAGCCTGGAGGCCGAGCAGTTGCGCGTCCAGGGCTCGGCGCGGTTGCAGGGCGGCCTGCAACTGAGTCGCCAGTTGCTCTGGGACGCCCGTCAGCGCGATCCACTGACGCGCTTCGGCCAACCCTGGGCGAAACCTATCGTGATGCCGGAATCAGGCCAGATCGACACGCCGTTCGAAGGCCAGCTGGAAGATGAGCAAGGCAAGTTCAACCTGCGCAACCTCGTCGCCAATGAACAGGTGGATGAGGAACAAGTGCGCGCCTTCGAACGCTTGTGCGAGCAGCTTGGGGTTGCTGCGACGGTCCGCAGGCGCATCGTCGAAAGGGTCGTCGAGGCTTATCCGCGCCTGTTGAATCCGCAGCGGGTGGAACAAGCGCCAAAGGGCAATACCTTCGACAGCGGCCGGGACACCTCGCCCCAGGCCGCCAACAGGGCGCTGGCGCCGACGCGCCCGATGCTGCGCACCTTGCAAGACCTGCGCAGCGTCAAGGGCGTCACGGCGCGGTTGCTGGAAACACTGGCGCCTTACGTGACGATCCTGCCGACCAACACTTGGCTCAATGGCAACACCGCCAGTGCTCCGGTGCTGGCCGCCTACGTGCCGGGGTTGTCGCTGCAACGGGCCGAGGCGCTGGTCCGGGAGCGTGACGGCGGTCACTGGTTTATCAATCGCGGCGATTTCGTCAATCGCCTGCGCATGCCGGAACTGGACACTGCCAGCGTCAAGGTCGGCATCACCAGCGACTGGTTCCGCCTGCGCGGCCAGGCGCGTAGCGGTCAGCGGCGGGTTGAACTGGAAGCCCTGCTGCAATGCACCCAGGACCGCTTGCCCCAAGTGATCTGGTCAAGGGTGGGCGTATGACGCGCTTGCGCATCGCCCTGGCGCCGCTGGGCAGCCTGGATCTCGACAGCGAGATGGCATTCGCCTGGCTGGATCGTCAGGGCCAGGTCCGCGAACAGGGCCGCGGCAGCCTGCGAGCATTGGGCCAAGGCGCCAAGAATATTTCGGTGGAATGCTTCCTTCATCCCCGCGACAGTTTGCTGACCCGCCTGGAGTTGCCACTGTTGCCAGCGGCCAAGATCACCGCAGCGGTGACGTGCGCGGCCCAGGCCCTGATGCTCGGTGCCAGCGAGCAGATGCAAGTGGCGCATAGTCCGCGTGGGACCGACGGGCAGGTACAAATCGCCTGGCTGGACCGTGAGTCGCTCGCCCACCTGGGCCGGCTTGTGCACCAGGCCGGCATGAAGCTGCGCGGCCTCTATCCGGCGGCCTACGCCTTGCCGGTGCTGTCGGGGCCGGTGGCCTGTATCGAGGACGGCCACCTGCTGGTGCGCCATGATCTTCAGTACGCTGTGGTGCAACCGTTGCAGGAAGAGGCGCTGGATGAATGGCTGCTGGAAATTGGGGCCGGGTTGCATTGGGTCGCAGAGGCGCCGCCGCAACCGTCGATCAGTACCTTGGCCGACACCCAGCGCTGGACTGGTCCGGCGCCGGGCTGGGGCTTGCATGCCGGTCTTTCACGCAATGCAGTCGAGCGCGGCGGTTGGGGCCGGGCGGCGGCGATCTGCGCGACAGCGCTGGCGGTCTGGGTGGTCGGGCTGAACCTCTACGCCGCCCGCGAAGCGGCCCAGGGCCAACGGCTCAAGGTGCAGATGAGCCAACGGGTGAAGCAGGCGTTTCCCGAGCTGGCGGTGATCCTCAACCCGTTGCAACAGGCGCGCCAGCAAATCACTGCGCGCCAGAGCGGTGCGGCGAGCGACCCGGCCCAACGCTTTGCCAGCCTGGTACAACAGGCGGGCAGTGCCATGCCGTTCATGAGCGGCAATGTCCAGGCACTGGTGTTCGAGAACGGTGAATTGCGCCTGAGTGTCGTGGCCGAGGCGCAGAAAACCACCGCCGAAGAGGATTGGAAAATTCCCCTGGCCCAGGCCGGCATCGACGTCGTTGCCATCGACCAGGGCTGGACCCTGCGAGCGGCAACGGTCGGCCAGGGCAGTCAGGACGCCCCCGACGAGAATCCGGACGCCGATGATGAATAAGCACTCCCTGGCGCTGGCGTGGGGGCGCTGGCAAACCGTTCGCACGCGATTACGCACGTTCTGGCAGGGACTTGCCGTGCGCGAACAAGCCGCCGTGGCCCTGGCTGCGTTGGTGTTGGGCGGTTGCCTGGTCTGGCTCGCCATGATCCAGCCGCCGCTCAAGACCATCGCCTATTGGCAAGCCGAAACCCCGAAGCTGCGTTCACAGGCCGAAGCCCTCGAAGTGCTGTTGCGTGACGTCGCTGGGCCTGCACCAGGCCAGCCCCTCGAAGCCGCCTTGCGTCAGAGCCTGGAAGCCAGTGGCTTGAGCCAGCACTACCAACTGCAAGCCCCCGGCGCCGAGCGTCCCAACGCCTGGCAGCTCACGTTCGACAAGGCCCCCGCCGAGGCTGTGATCAGTTGGCTATTGGGCAACCCGCGGCAATTCTCCCTGGAAGTGATCGAGGCCCGCTTGCAGCGTACCCCGACCGATTCCGACTACCTCGCTAACCCCGACAACACCGCCGGCACACTGTCCGGAACCGTTCGCATGGATCAGGCGCAAGGCGCTAAGGAAGCTTCATGAAAGGGGCCAGATACCCACGTCATTGGCGCAAGGTTGCACCGTTGTTGTTGCTGGCGTTGAGTGCGTGCAACAGCACGCCGCCCGCGTCGCAACCACCGTTGCTGGTGGACAGTGAACTGGGCATTCCGCTGGGCAGTACCCAACGCAGTGGCGATGCACTGCTGGATCGCCAGCGGGCCCAGGACCTGCGTGAACGCAAGCCAGCGGTGCGGCATCAGGTCGATCTCACCGCCCGTGCCCGAGAGCCGCGCAGCAGTGCGCCAGTGCGCACGCCCCTGGGTGACCAACCGGTGACGCTGAATTTCGTCGAGGCGGATATCCAGGCGGTGGTGCGGGCCTTGTCCCGCTCCACCGGCCAACAGTTCCTGGTGGACCCGCGGGTCAAGGGCAACCTGACGCTGGTTTCCGAAGGCCAGGTGCCGGCCAGCCAGGCCTACGACATGCTGCTGGCCGCGCTGCGCATGCAAGGTTTCAGCGTGGTGGATGTCAGCGGCGTCGCCCAGGTGGTGCCGGAGGCCGACGCCAAGCTGCTGGGCGGGCCGATCTACAGCGCCGACAAACCGGCCGGCAACGGCATGCTGACCCGCACCTTCCGCCTGCAATACGAAAACGCGGTGAACCTGATCCCGGTGCTGCGCCCGATCGTGTCGCCGAACAACCCGATCAATGCCTACCCGGGCAACAACACCATTGTCGTCACCGACTACGCCGAGAACCTGTCACGGGTGGCGCAGCTCATCGAAGGCATCGACACCCCGAGTGCCATCGACACCGACGTGGTACCGGTCCACAACGGCATCGCCGTCGACATCGCGCAAATGGTCTCTGACCTGCTGGAGACCCAAGGCGGTGACCAGACCCAGAAGATCAACGTGATCGGCGACCCGCGCTCCAATTCCATCATCATTCGCGCGGGGAGCCCCGAGCGTACGGAACTGGCGCGCAACCTGATCTACAAGCTCGATAACGCCCAGAACAATCCGAGCAACCTGCATGTGGTGTACCTGCGCAACGCCCAGGCCGGCAAACTGGCCCAGGCCCTGCGCGGCTTGCTCACCGGGGAAAGCGAAGGCGAGGGCAACGACAACTCGCGCTCGGTGCTCAGCGGCATGGGCGCCAGTACCAACGGCCAGAGCGGGCAGGGCAGCAGTGGCGATGGCACCAGTAGCACCACCACCAGCGGCAGTGCATCATCCAGCGGTAACGGTTACACCCAGGGCAGCAACGGTTCCACCACCACTTCGACGAATAACGAACAGGGCACCGCCTTCAGCGCTGGCGGCGTGACCATCCAGGCCGATGCCACCACCAACACCTTGCTGATCTCGGCGCCGGATCCGCTGTACCGCAACCTGCGGGAAGTCATCGACCTGCTGGACCAGCGCCGCGCCCAGGTGGTGATCGAGAGCCTGATCGTCGAGGTTGGCGAGGACGACGCCAGCGAATTCGGCGTGCAATGGCAGACCGGCAACCTCGGTGGCAGCGGGGTGATCGGCGGGGTCAACCTTGGTGGTACCGGGCTCAACCTCAACGGCAAGACCAGCATCGACGTGTTGCCCCAGGGCCTGAACCTTGGTGTGGTGAATGGCACGGTGGACATTCCCGGCATCGGCAAGATCCTCGACCTCAAGGTCCTGGCCCGGGCGCTGAAGAGCAAGGGCGGCACCAACGTGCTGTCGACGCCAAACCTGCTGACCCTGGACAACGAAGCAGCGAGCATTTTTGTCGGCCAGACCATTCCCTTCGTCAGCGGCAGCTACGTCACCGGTGGCGGTGGTACCAGCAACAACCCGTTCCAGACCGTGACCCGCGAGGAGGTGGGCTTGAAGCTCAATGTCCGGCCGCAGATCTCCGAGGGCGGTACGGTCAAGCTCGATATCTATCAGGAAGTCAGTAGCGTCGACAACCGCGCCTCGAGCACCACGGGGATTGTCACCAACAAGCGTGCCATCGACACCAGCATCCTGTTGGACGACGGGCAGATCATGGTCCTTGGCGGGTTGCTGCAGGATGGCTACAGCCAGAGCAACGACGCGGTGCCGTGGCTGTCGACCATCCCCGGTATCGGTGCGCTGTTTCGCAATGAGCGGCGACAGATCACCAAGACCAACCTGATGGTGTTCCTGCGGCCCTACATCATCCGCGACACGGCGGCGGGCCGTGGCATCACCCTCAACCGCTACGACTTCATGCGCCGCGCCCAGGGCCTGCTGCAACCGGATCGCAGCTGGGCGTTGCCGGACATGCAGGCGCCGCAACTGCCAGCCTCGGCCCGGGCGATCCCGGGGGCGGCGCCCATGAGCCTGCAAACGCCCAGGGCGGTGATCAAGGCGGTGCCGATCGAAGGAGGCACTCGCTGATGGACACCAACTCTGTGGGAGCGAGCCTGCTCGCGATGACGGCGGCCCGATCGATATCCATGCAAGCTGACCCACCGCTATCGCGAGCAGGCTCGCTCCCACAAGGTGCAGATGCAACTTATGGACCTGAGGTGTCGACATGAACACCCTCCCATACGCCTGGGCCAAGGCCCAGCGCCTGGTGTTGCGCCAGTCCGACGAGGGCGCGGTGCTGATGGTGTGTCCCTCCACGCCGGGCTGGTCCATCAGTGAAGTGCGCCGGCAGTTCGGCGAGGTGCGGCTGGAGCGAGTACGTGACGAGGAACTCGACGGGTTGCTCAACACGGCCTATGCCGACACCGGTAGCGCCGCCGCCGTGGTGGGCGCGGCGGAAAACGAAGTGGATCTCGACCGGCTGATGCAGGACATCCCCGAGATCACCGACCTGCTGGACACCCAGGACGGCGCGCCAGTGATCCGCATGATCAACGCCTTGCTGACCCAGGCCGCACGGGACGAGGCCAGCGACATTCACATCGAACCCTACGAAAGCCATTCGGTGGTGCGCTATCGGGTCGACGGCACCCTGCGCGACGTGGTTTCGCCACGCAAGGCCCTGCACGGCGCGCTGGTGTCGCGGATCAAGATCATGGCCCAGCTCGACATCGCCGAAAAACGCCTGCCCCAGGACGGCCGCATCGCCTTGCGCGTGGCCGGACGTCCGATCGACATCCGGGTTTCGACGGTGCCCACCGGCCATGGCGAACGGGTGGTGATGCGCCTGCTGGACAAGCAGGCCGGGCGCCTGCAACTGGAAACCCTGGGCATGGACCCGGACGTGCTGGACAAGCTCGACCACCTGATCCGCCAGCCCCACGGCATCGTGCTGGTCACCGGCCCCACCGGCAGTGGCAAGACCACCAGCCTCTACGCCGCCCTGGCCCGGCTGGACGCCAGCGTGCACAACATCCTCACCGTGGAAGACCCGGTGGAGTACGACCTGCCGGGTATCAGCCAGATCCAGGTCAACGCCAAGATCGACATGACTTTCGCCCTGGCCCTGCGCGCGATCCTGCGCCAGGACCCGGACATTATCATGATCGGTGAAATCCGCGACCTGGAGACCGCGCAAATCGCCGTGCAGGCCTCCCTCACCGGTCACCTGGTGTTGGCCACACTGCACACTAACGATGCGGTGTCGGCCATCAACCGCCTGGTCGACATGGGTGTCGAGCCGTTCCTGCTGGCCTCGTCGATGCTCGGCGTACTGGCCCAGCGCCTGGTCCGCAGGCTCTGCCCGCAGTGCAAACAGCCCGATCCGGCCACGCCTGGCACGTGGCGTCCGGTGGGCTGCCCGAGCTGCAACCAGACCGGCTACAGCGGGCGCACCGGCATCCACGAACTGTTCTGCATCGACGACGACATCCGCACGCTGATCCACCAGGGGGCAGGGGAGCAGGCCCTGCGCGCCGCCGCTCGCCAGGCCGGCATGTTCAGCATGCGCGAGGACGGTGAGCGCTGGGTGCGCAGCGGCGCCACCGCCCCTGAAGAAATCCTGCGCGTGACACGGGACGCCTGATGAATCGCTACCGTTTCGAGGCCGCCGACGCCCAGGGCAAGATCGAATCCGGACACTTGGAAGCCGACAGCCAGGGAGCCGCTTTCAACCTGTTGCGCAGTCGCGGATTGACCGCGTTGCAGGTGCAGTTGGAGCGCAACACGACGCAGGCCAATGGCGGTGGACTATTCAGCGCCAAGCTATCGGACAACGACCTGGCCTGGGCCACCCGGCAACTGGCGAGCCTGCTGGGGGCGAGCCTGCCGTTGGAGGCGGCGTTGAGCGCCACGGTGGAGCAGGCCGAGCGCAAGCACATCGCCCAGACCCTCAGCGCAGTGCGCGCCGATGTGCGCAGCGGCATGCGTCTGGCCGAAGCCTTGGCTGCGCGGCCACGGGATTTTCCGGAAATCTACCGGGCGTTGATTGCCGCCGGAGAGGAGTCCGGCGACCTGGCCCAGGTCATGGAGCGATTGGCGGATTACATCGAGGAGCGCAACAACCTGCGGGGCAAGATCCTCACGGCGTTCATCTATCCGGGTGTAGTGGGGTTGGTGTCGATCGCCATTGTGATTTTCCTCCTCAGCTACGTCGTGCCGCAGGTGGTCAGCGCGTTTTCCCAGGCTCGGCAGGACCTGCCCGGATTGACCGTGGCGATGCTGACCGCCAGTGACTTCATCCGTGCCTGGGGCTGGTTGTGTTTTGGCATTTTGGCCGGTGGGTTCTGGGGTTGGCGGATGTATTTGCGCAACCCGCAGGCACGCTTGAGCTGGCACGCAAGGGTGTTGCGCCTGCCGTTGATCGGGCGTTTCGTGCTGGGCCTCAACACCGCGCGCTTTGCCTCGACCCTGGCGATTCTTGGCGGCGCCGGGGTGCCGTTGCTGCGGGCCCTGGAGGCGGCGCGCCAGACCCTGTCCAACGACCGCCTGAGCCTGAGTGTCAGCGATGCCACGGCCAAGGTCCGCGAAGGGGTCAACCTGGCCGCAGCGTTGCGGGTGGAAAAAGTCTTCCCGCCGGTGCTGATCCATCTGATCGCCAGCGGCGAGAAAACCGGCTGCCTGCCACCGATGCTCGAACGCGCCGCGCAGACCCTGTCCCGCGACATCGAACGCCGTGCCATGGGCATGACCGCGCTGCTGGAGCCGTTGATGATTGTGGTCATGGGCGGCGTGGTGCTGGTGATCGTCATGGCGGTGTTGTTGCCGATTATCGAGATCAACCAGTTGGTGCAATAAACCCACATATCTTGAGTCAGGCACAAACCCTGTGGCGAGGGGATTTATCCCCGTTGGGTTGCGCAGCGACCCCAAACAAGTTGCATGGGATCTGCCTGATGTACCGAGATGTCCGGGTTTGGGGCTGCTACGCAACCCAACGGGGATAAATCCCCTCGCCACAACAGCGGTAGTGCAAAAAAACTCTGCGGTGTCGTGGCATCTCCCGACCCTTGCCCGCGCCAAACTCGGGTTCCTCGTTCTGTCATGTTCGTTCGCCAGGCGACCACCCGCCGCGACCTTCACTGTCTCCTTATCCGGTTCGACCGCCAAACCAGCTCGAAACCCCAGTCCAGAGCCCTGGAACACCCGAGAAAAATGCCTTGAAAACAGCCCTCAGCTCCCGAGGTTTTTTCCTTTATCTGTCACCGGAAACTGCGAATTTCTAACCCATGGCCTCACCCCATCGCCATCGGCACAGGACCGAGCGCCATGACGGCAAGCACGCGTTACCCAACCTACGTACGAACACGATGAAAGGAGATTCTTCATGTTTAAGCGCAACGTTCTCGCGGTATCCCTGACCCTCGCCGGCCTCTGCGCCGCTCAGGCCGCCATGGCTGATGTCAATGGCGGTGGTGCTACCTTGCCTCAGCCGCTGTACCAGACTGCTGGTGTACTCACCACCGGTTTTGCCCCTTACATCGGTGTGGGCAGCGGTAACGGCAAACTGGCTTTCCTGAACAACGACTACACCAAGTTGGTGCCTGGCGACACCAGCGGCAAGAAAGTGCACTGGGCAGGCAGCGATTCGAAGCTCAGCCAGGCTGAATTGGATGGCTACGTTGCCAATCATGGTACTGCCTGGGGTCCGTTGATCCAGGTGCCTTCGGTCGCCACTTCGGTTGCCGTTCCTTTCAACAAGACCGGCACTGCTAACGTCAACTTGAGCGTTGATCAGTTGTGTGGCGTGTTCTCCGGCCGTCTGAACGACTGGAGCCAGATCACCGGTTCGGGCCGTACTGGCGCAATTACCGTGGTTTATCGTGCTGAGAGCAGCGGTACCACTGAGCTGTTCACTCGTTTCCTGAACGCCAAGTGCGCTGAACCTAACAACGCTAAGTTCGCAATCACCACCAACTTCGCGTCCAGTTTCAGCGGCGGGCTGCCCTCCGGTGCCGTTTCCGCCACTGGCAGCCAGGCTGTGATGACTGCTGTGAACGCTGCTCAGGGTCGTATCACCTACATGAGCCCGGACTACGCCGCCACCACCTTGGCCGGCTTGGACGACGCCACTAAGGTCGCCCGTGTTGCCGGTGTTTCCCCAGCCCCAGCTAACGTTTCGACTGCCATCGCTGCTGTTCCAGTACCAGCCGCCGCCAACCGCGCCAACCCGAACGCCTGGGTGCCGGTGTTCGCTGCAACCACCAACCCTAACGATCCGAGCGTCGTGGCTTACCCAACCACCGGCTATCCGATCCTGGGCTTCACCAACGTGATCTTCAGCCAGTGCTATGCCAACGCTGCCCAATCCACGCAGGTGCGTGACTTCTTCACCCGTCACTACAACGCCACTGCGGCCAGCAGCAACGATGCGGCTATCACCGCTAACCGCTTTGTACCACTGCCAGGTGCTTGGAAATCCGCCATCCGTGGCAGCTTCCTGACCACTTCCAGCGCGCAAAGCATCGGTAACACAAACGTCTGCAACGGTATCGGTCGTCCGCTGTAACACACCACGCCTGAGCGACACGCAATACCAATCAGCAACGGCGCAAGCCGTTGCTGATTTCCTCGTAGTTAATGGTGCTCGTTTCGCCCCTTTCAGCTGCGCTACAGCCCGAACGACTCGGATAGGGCGCAGCATTTCAAGACAGGAGTCTTGTCATGTCCAAGCATTTTTTCCGAACGGTTGCAGTGTTGTGCAGCGGCCTATGCGCGCCGTTGGCAATGGCGGATATCAATGGCGGTGGAACGACCTTGCCTCAGCCGCTTTACCAGACAGCCGGAGTGTTGACCGCTGGTTTCGCTCCCTACATCGGTGTGGGCAGCGGTGCGGGCAAGATCGCTTTTCTGAATAACGATTACAGCAAGTTCGTGGGTGGCATTACCACCAAGAACGTGCATTGGGTCGCCAGTGACTCAAAGCTCAGACCCGTCGAGTTGGACACTTATGCCTTCGCTCATGGCGCGGCCTGGGGTCCATTGATCCAGGTGCCTTCGGCTGCCACTTCAATCGCCATTCCGTTCAACAAGGCCGGCGCGGCAGGCATCGACTTGAGTGTCAACCAGTTGTGCGGTGTATTCTCCGGTCGTCTGATCGATTGGAGCCAGATCACCGGCTCTGGCCGTAAAGGTCCAATCACTGTGGTTTACCGTGCCGAGAGCAGCGGAACCACGGAGCTATTCACCCGCTTCCTGAACGCCAAGTGCGCGGAAACAGGCACCTTCTCCGTCACCACCAACTTTGCCTCCAGTTACAGCGGTGGGCCGCCGGCCGGTGCTCTATCGGCCGTTCATAGTGAAGGAGCCATGTATGCAGTGAGCGCGACTCAAGGTGCTATCACTTACATGAGCCCGGCGTATGCGGCATCGACCTTGGCTGGCCTGGATGACGCCACAAAAGTGGCCCGGGTTGCCGGTGTTTCTCCTGCGCCAGCGAATATTTCGGCAGCTATAGCCGCAATCGCTGTTCCTGCCACCGCTAATCGCTCGAATCCAAACGCCTGGGTGCCGGTATTCTCCGCGACTACCAGCCCAAATGACCCAAGCGTGGTGCCTTTCCCAATCACCGGCTACCCCATTCTTGGCTTCACCAACGTGATCTTTAGCCAGTGCTATGCCGACGTCGCCCAGAGCACACAGGTGCGTAACTTCTTTACCCGTCACTACAACGCTTTCCTTACCATCAATAACGACGCGGCTATCACCGCCAACCGTCTGGTGCCGTTACCAGCCGCCTGGAAAACCGCAATCCGCACCACTTTCCTGACGGCTGCCAACCCCTTAAGCATCGGTAACCCTAACGTATGCAATGGCATAGGTCGTCCGCTGTAAAACCATGCTGGGAGCAACTCAAAACATCGATCAGCAACGGCGCAAGTCGTTGCGATCTTTGCCTGACATCCGTACCGACACAGCCACATGAAATTTTCATGACAAGCGTTCGGTCCCGCCCCTCTGTAACCGCCTATCCCCTATAACCAACGCTGGCAGCTTGATGGCACTGCGTTGCGCCCCTTAGAGCGAACCCGAAAGGATGAGTAGGATGCTGCGCTGCAAACCCCAGACGAACCTGAATGCTCCACGTCGCGATGACCAGTTGTCGATGTTGCGGCTCAAACCGCTGGCCCAGGCCATTGCCCTGCTGATGGTGGCCGGCAATGCCCACGCGGCCACGGCGTTCAGTTCGGCCTGGTTTGCCGCCAAGGGGGCGTCCCAGGCCGGTGGCGCGGGGCGGCCCACGACGGCGCAGCCAGGCATGCCGCCGCCCCTGGCGCAGCAGCAACGGGCCAATGCGCAGTTGCAGCGGTCGTTGACCAATCTCAACAACACCGTGGCCGCCATCGCGGCCCAGCAGGCGGCCCAGGCCGCGGGACGCCAAGCGGCGTTCGGGCAGGTGCAGACCGTGCCGGACGGCTTGGGCGAGGGAGGGCTCAAGGTCGACAACAGCCTGACCCAGGGTTGGCACAACGCCAAGGGACCGCAGCAGACCCAGGCCGGCGGCAAGACCACGGTGACCATCGAGCAGACCGCCGACAAGGCGATTCTCAACTGGGAAACCTTCAACGTCGGGCGCAATACCACGGTGGATTTCCAGCAGCAATCGGACTGGGCCGTGCTCAACCGGGTCAACGACCCCCAGGCCCGGCCAAGCCAGATCCAGGGCCAGATCAAAGGCAACGGTACGGTGATGCTGGTCAACCGCAACGGCATCATTTTCAGCGGCAGCAGCCAGGTCAACGTGCGCAACCTGGCGGCGGTGGCGGCCAATGTCAGCGATGAGCAATTCAGCAAGCGTGGCTTGTACGTCGATGCCACCGGCAGCCAACCGACCTTCACCGACGCCGCCGGCAAGGTCGAAGTGCAGCAGGGCGCACTGATCGAAACCCATCGTGCCGCCACCTCCACGGCCGGGGGCGGCTATGCCTTGCTGCTGGGTAGCGAAGTGGAGAACGCCGGCTCCATCATCACCGCCAAGGGCCAGACCACCCTGGCGGCGGGTGACAGTTTTTATATCCGGCGCGGCCAGGGCACCAGCGGCAACCTGCGTTCTACTACCCGTGGCAACGAGGTCGCGACATCTCTCAAGCCCGGCAGCAGCGCCGGCACGGTGATCAACAACGGCCTGATCCAGGCCAGCACCGGCGACATCACCCTCACCGGGCACCGGGTCGAGCAGAACGGCGTGGTTGTCGCCACCAGCTCAGTAGACACCCGTGGCACCGTGCATCTACTCAATGCCTTCAACGACAGCACCGGCAGCGTGACCCTGGGGCGGGGCAGCGCCACGGCGGTGCTGCTCGATACCACGGGCGGCAGCGCCCTGGACAGCCAGCGCAATGCCGGACCGGCCGGCCTGGATGGCACACCGAACAACCTGATCACCGGCCAGTTCAACAACCTCAGCAGCGTGGTCGACCGCAGCGACCAGTCCCGGGTCGAGATCGTCAGTGGCGGCAGCGTCGACTTCCAGAACGGCTCCATCACCCTGGCCACTGGCGGACAGGTCGCGGTCAGCGCCGCCGGTCGCAGCCTGGTGCGCGATGGCGCGGTGATCGATGTGTCCGGCGCCATCGGCGTCAAGGTGGCGATGGAGTCCAACTCCATCAAGGTCAACGTCCAGGGCAACGAGCAGCGCGACGCACCGGTGAACCGCGACGGCGGCAAACTGACCAACAACGATGTCTGGGTCGACGTGCGTGACTTGATCTACGTGCCGGCGGGCACCAACGGCTACGCCACTGACCGTTGGTACACGGCGGGTGGGTTGCTGGAGGTTGGCGGTTATCTGGGCACCCGCGGGCACAGTGTCGGCGAATGGGCAGCACAAGGCGGTACCCTGACCTTCACCGGCAACGACGTGGTGACCCAGCAGGCAGCGCAACTGAACCTGTCCGGTGGCACCTTGGATGTGCAGAGCGGCTACTTGCGCCAGTCCTGGCTCAAGGGCGCCGATGGGCGTTTGTATGAATTGTCCAAGGCGCCGGGGGACATGCTCTATACCGGCATCTACAAAGGCTACGAAGACCACAGCCAACGTTGGGGCCAGACCGATTACTACTACAACCCGCTGATCGCCCCGCGCGAGCGCTTCGAGGCCGGCTACACCGTTGGCCGCGATGCAGGCAAGCTGGTGGTGTCGACCCGCAACGCGGTACTGGAAGGCCAGGTTGTTGGCGAGGTCTACCAGGGTGAACGCCAGACCCAGGCGCCGAATCTCAACCTCGACGGCTACCAGCAATCACAAAACGCCGTGGCCCGACGGGCGCAGTTGTGGGTGGGCAGCTACACGCCGATCTATGACAAGACCAGCGGCGTGATCAACAGTGGCTTGAACCCCACCTTCGATCAGGTCACCGTCGGCAAGGTCACCGAGAAGATTGCCGCAGGCCTGGACCTGACCTCGGCGGTCGGCAGCGACCGGCAAGGCAAGTTGGTGCTGGATAACGAACTGCTCAATGGCTTCCAGCTCGGCGCGGTCAAGGTGGCAGCGGCGCAAGGCATCAAAGTCGATGGCACGCTCAAGGTGGCCGATGGCGGGGATATCACGCTTTATGCGCCGCAGGTGGAAGTGAACGCCGACCTGACCGCCCGTGGTGGGCGTATTGCCTTGGGGAACGTGCTTAAACAGGTCAGAGCCGATAACTTCCAGATGGGAGACGTCGTGCTTTCGCCTGTCACCGGTCAGCGTGCTGTGGTCACGTTGGGCGAGGGCGTGACGTTGAACACCGCTGGCCGGTGGAGCAACCTGCTACTCGACGGCAACGATCGCCAGGGCCTGCCGTTCCTCAATGGCGGCACTGTATCCGTGCGCAGCAGCGGCGACATCGATGTGCGCCAGGGCAGCCTGATCGACGTCAGCTCCGGTGCTGCGGTCATGGCCGATGGCAAGACCCGCGGTGGCAAGGGCGGTGACCTGACCCTGACCGCCAGTACCGGTACATTCTCCGGTAACGGCGCCTTGAACCTTGACGGTGAACTGCGCGGCACCGGCGTGAATGGCGGCGGGACCTTGACGCTGGCGGCCAGTAAAGTGCTGATCGGCAACAGCGGCTCGCCGCTTGAACCGGGTACCCTGCAACTGGGCGGTGATTTCTTCGACAAGGGTTTCTCCGCCTATGACATTACCGGTAACCAAGGCCTGACCGTGGCCGACGGAACCCAGGTCGATGTGACGATGCCGGTGTACCGTTTTGGCGAGCAGGCGTTGAGCACCGGCAGCGATGCAGAACCGGTCGAGGCTTTGCAGCGCTGGACGCCGGAGCTGTATCAGGAAGATGCGATCAAAGGCGTCCTGACCCAGCGTCGCGGCGCAAGCCTGAGCCTCACTGCCGGTTCCGCGAACGCCAGCGCCGCCGACATGGCAAGCACGGTGTTGAACCTGGGCAAGGGCAGCGTGATCAGCGTCGATCCGGGGCAGGGCATCGATGTGCGCAGCATCGGTCAGTTGACTGCTAACGGCACCCTTAATGCGTGGGGCGGGCGGGTCAGCCTCACCGGGTTGAGCGTTATTGGTGCGGACGGCGAAGGGGCCAATGCCCAGGGCCACGGTCGTTCCATTTGGCTCGGCGAACAGGCGCTGATCGACGTCTCCAGTCGCGCCGTGACCGCCCAGGATATGCGCGGCCAGACGTACGGCCTGGTGCGCGACGGCGGGCAGATTGTCATCGGCGGCCAGATCGATGCCGCGAAGGGTTCGGCTTCCGCATCCGAACTGTTTGTCGTGGTGCGCGAGGGTGCGCGTCTGCAAGCGGATGGCAGCCAGGCCGTGCTGGATATCGCCGGCCAGGGCCGCACGGCGGTGGCGAGCAATGGCGGCAGTATTTCCCTGGCATCGGCCAATGGTTTGTACCTGGATGGCGATTTCAGCGCTCGTTCGGGTGGGGCAGGGGCGGCGGGTGGCAAGTTGTCGGTGGCACTGGAAACACCTTACTACGTGAAAAATGCAGCCAGCGACCGAGTGATGAAAGTGCGTGAGCTGGTGCTGGGACAAACCGCGCCTGCGAGCTTGCTGGAAGGTAATGCCGAGACGGCGGCGGACTCGTTGGTCTACGGCTACGGGCGATTGGGTGTTGATCAGGTCCAGTCGGGTGGCTTCGACAGCCTGGCGCTGTTGAGCAACGGGCTGCTGAGCATCGAGGGTGACGTGTCGCTGTCCCTTGGCCAAAGCTTGAGCCTGTATGCCCGCAGTTTTGTAACGAGTGCAGACGCGCCAAATGCCCGGGCTCAACTCAATGCTTCCCATGTACTGCTGTCGGGCCCCGCGGCCAACCTTCTAAACAGGGACAACTATGTCCGGCCGGTGGTCGATGGCGGCGTATCGTTGCAAATGAACAAGGCCGTGTTTTCTGTCAACGCAGACCTGCTGGATGTGCAGGGTAACGTGACCTTCAGTAGCAAGGGGGCGGTGCGGCAGGCCGACGGCAGCACCGTCGAGTTGGAGCGCGCCGGTTTTGACCGGGTTCAGTTAAGCAGTCGGGGGGATGTGCGATTCCTGGCCGGGTTCTCGGGCGAAGGGTTGCCCGAAGGTTTCACCACTCAACTGGTGACGTCTGCGGACATGATCTTGCAGGCGGCCCAACTGTACCCAGCGACCGGTGTAGGCGCTCGTGTTTTGGCCGGGTATGGCTGGGGGCGCGATCCTGTTAGCAACATCCCCCTGTACGATCCGACGCGCAGCTTGGTGATCAGCCGTACCA
The DNA here is from genome assembly GCF_018325805.1 of Pseudomonas sp. St290. Lineage (NCBI taxonomy): Bacteria > Pseudomonadati > Pseudomonadota > Gammaproteobacteria > Pseudomonadales > Pseudomonadaceae > Pseudomonas > Pseudomonas sp. St290. Next base: position 2,960,902 of record NZ_AP014703.1, read on the forward strand.
CCCAGGTCGTCCCCCAGATACCTTATTCGGTGTTCGGTCGCTTGCAATTGGGCAGCGCGAAGATCGAACAAGGTGGGGTCGTACGTGCGCCGTTGGGGTTGCTTGAAGTCGGTACCAACAACAGCTTGGCGGGTGTGTCCGCCCGGGTGGACTTGCTGCCGGGCAGCTTGACGTCGGTCAGTGGCCAGGGTCTGGTCCTGCCTTATGGCGGCACGGTCGATGGCCAGAGTTATCAGTACGCTGGCAAGAAGGTTGTGTTGCTGGGGCAAGGCGCGGTGCCTTCCACCACTGGCGACCTTAACATCGGCGTGATTCTGGGCGGTAAGTCGGTGGCGGCCCAGGAAGGTTCGGTCCTTGACCTTTCGGGAGGCGGTGAACTGCTCGGCGCCGGTTTCATCTCTGGCCGTGGCGGTTCCACCGATGCGCGTTTCAACCCGTTGGTCCAGATTGGCGCCAACGGCGGCTTCACCCTGCCGGGACTGTCCACCAATCCGGTCTACGCCATCGTGCCAGGCAACCAGAGTGCTTATGCGCCCGTCGCCCCGGAAGGCGGTGCGGTGGATCCGCGGGTGGGCCAGCAGATCACCATCAGTGCCGGTGTTCCCGGGTTGGCGGCGGGTACCTATACCTTGATGCCTTCCACTTATGCTTTGCTGCCGGGGGCATTCCGAGTCGAGGTCAATGGCTTGGCGGGGCAAGGCTCCACAACGGGCGCGCAGCAGATGCGCAACGGCTCCTGGACCACCGCCGGGGTGCTGTCGGTCGCCAATACCGGGCAGCGTAACAGTTTGTCCAGCCAGGTCATCCTGACGTCGGGAGAGGTGCTGCGTCGTTACTCGCAATACAACGAAACCAGCTACGCACAATTCGCCATGGCCGACGCAGCACGCCTGGGCGTGCCTCGGGCGATGTTGCCGATAGACGCCAAGACCCTGAAGTTGAGTCTGTCCGCCGGGGCCGGAGACCAGGCGTTCTCCTTCAAGGGTATCGGTAAGTTCGCGCCCCAGAAAGGGGGCTACGGCGGTATCGTCGCAGTGGTTGGGAGCACCGGCAGCGCACTGGAGGTGGTTGCTGATGGACGAGGGGCCACGGCCGGTTTCGAGGGTGTGACCCTCAATGCCGAAAGCCTCAATGCGCTGAACGCTTCGCGTCAGGTGATCGGTGGGCTATTTTCGATTAGTTACGGCCAGAGCGGAAACTATGTCATCCCCCAGTTTGATATGTCGCGCAATGTGATTTTGCGGGAAGGGGCGACGCTGGCGGCGCCGGAGGTTTTCCTGCTTGCCAGTGGCGGTGAGGTGTTGGTGGAACAAGGCGCCGCCATCAATACCATTGGTCGTGGAGCAGCTGCTTACGATGCCCGTGATGGCTTTATTTATAGCTTGCTTAAAGACTTCAACATGCTGGCAGCCTCCAATGGCTTGCTCAATGTGTTGGCACCTCCGTCGGGTAGCAGCGGCTCTGTCAACATAGGCGGCTGTAGCCTGACGTCGTGCAGTGGCGTCACGCGGATTCACTCCGAAGGCAGCATTGTCGCCGCCACCGGCGGCGGTCTGCAGTTGAACGACCAAGTGCGCTACGGTACCCGCCACCTGACCCTGGCCCTGAGCAACATCAACGTCGGCACTGCCCAGGCACTCAGCGACGCGGCGACGCGCCAGGTCTTGCCGGCAGGTCTGACCCTGAGCCAGACCGTGCTCGATCGCCTGTTGCGCGGGGATATCCAATACGGTGCCCCGGCACTGGAAACCCTGGAACTGTCGGCCCGTGAGGCGCTGAATTTCTACGGCACCGTCAGTCTCGACACCTATGACCCGACAACAGGCAAGTCGCGCCTGAATAACCTGATGCTCAGCGCTCCGGCCATTTATGGCGCTGGCAGTGCCAATGACGTGGCGACCATTCGCACCGCCAACCTGATCTGGAACGGCGCTGTCGGCGCGCCGGGGTCGGTGATTGCCGGTGGGGCCGGCACCGGCGCCGGTCGCCTGGACATCCAGGCCCAGCGGATCGAATTCGGCTATGGTGACTTTGTCCAGCCCAGCTCGGTCACCACCCTGAACCGCCTTGCCCTGGGATTCGCCAACGTCAACCTCAGCGCCAGCGAACGCCTGACGGCCAACCACAAAGGCAGCTTGGCGGTGTATCAAAGCCAGGGGGCCTATGACGCGAAAACAGGCTACGCCTACAACGGCGGCAACCTGAATATCCTCACCCCATTGCTGACTGGTGAAGCCGGCTCGGTCAACCGCATCACCGCGGGCGGCACGCTTAACGTGACGGGTGCGAGCGCTACGCCGAGCACCGTCTCCGGGCTTGGAGGCGAGTTGTCCCTCAAGGGGGCGAGCCTCAACCTGGCCAGTGCGGTGGTACTGCCCAGCGGCAAGCTGACCCTCAGCGCGACGGATGATCTGACCCTGGCCGATGAGGCGCTGATCGACGTGGCAGGCCGCACGGTCACCTTCAACGATGTGACACGCTACAGCGCCGGTGGCGAAGTGATCCTGCAAAGCCAGAACGGCAACATCCGCCAGGCGGATGGCTCAAGCATCGACCTTTCGGCCCGTAACAATCAGGCTGGCCGGCTCAGTGCCGTGGCCCTGGACGAGGCCGCCGGGATCGTTGATTTGCAGGGGCGGATTCTCGGCAGCAGCACAGGCGAATATGACGCCGGGGGCACCGCCATGCCGTACCTGGCCGGCGGCGTGGAAATCCAGGCCCAGCGCCTGGGCGGCAGCGGTAGCCTCAGTGAGCAGTTCGCGGCGTTGAACCAACGGCTGAACGACGGGCAGGTATTCGGTTCCCGTGGTTTTCAACTCAAGCAAGGCGACCTGGTGATCGGCAACGAACTCAAGGCCTCCACCCTCAGCGTGTCGCTGGACAATGGCAGCCTGCTGGTCAACGGCAAGGTCGACGCCAGCGGTGAGCGGGTCGGCAGTATTTATTTGGCCGCCCAAAATGCCCTGACTTTGGGCAGCGGCGCGGTGCTCGACGCCCATGGTCGACGCCTGCGGGTGGACAGCTACGGCAAGATCATCGAATCGCCGAACCGTGCCATTGTCGACTTGACCGCTCGGGAAGGCCTCCTGACCTTGGGTAACGGCGCCCGCATCGACCTGCGTCACGGTACCGAGGTCGCGCTAGGCGGTGCGCCCGGCATGAATGACGGTCGTGCTCGCGGCACGTTGCAGCTCAGTGCACCACGATTGGGTGGCGTGTCGGGTGGCGACGTGGCAGTCGATGCCAGTGGCGCCCTGGATATTCAAGGTGCCCGCTCGATCTCGCTGGTTGCCATGTGGCAATACAGCGACGCGCCGCTGATTGACGTGCCGGCGGCCAGCGGCAAGCCTTATCAGGTCATCAATCAAGCGTGGCTGGATGATGTGCATGACGACAACGCTGCTTTTATCACTAACGCCCTCGACAACGATGATCTGTTGCAGCGCAAACTCGTCGGGTTGAACAACAGCCGCTATCGCGACGTGTTGCATCTGCGCCCCGGTGTGGAGGTGGTGAGTGCGACGGCCGACGGTGACCTGGTGGTCCAGGGTGACCTGGACCTGTCGCGCTATCGTTATGAGAGCCTCAATCCGCATAGCGTCCTGAGCGGAGTCTACGGCTCTGGCGAATCCGGCAGCCTGACACTGCGGGCCGGGGGTGACCTGAACATCTACGGCAGCATCACCGACGGGTTCGCCCAGCCGCCCGGCACCAACGACGACAAGGGCTGGGTGCTGTTGCCGGGCATTGATTTCGCGGCGGGCGATATTGTCGTGCCCGGTACCGGTGTGACCCTGGCGGACGACACGGCGTTTCCGGCCGGCTCCGTGCTCAACTTCGACGTGCCGCTCAAGGGCGCCACCCTGGCGGCGGGAACACGTCTGCCTGTAGCCGCGACGCTGGATCAGCCCTTGGTGCTGCCGGCGGGCACTGTGCTGGCGGCGGCGGTACATGACGCCTCGGGTAACCTGTTGTTCGCGGCCGGCACGTTGTTGGCTTCGACTCAAACCCTTGAAGCGGGCACAGTATTGGGGGCGGGCAGTTTGCTGGGTAGCAGTGCAACCATTGGCAGCCTGATCTGGCCCAAAGGTGTTGCCTTGCCAGGCATTGCGGACGCGAGCAATGGCTTGACCAATGTCCTGCGGCTCAACGGTACCCTGGCGTTGAGTGTGGGGTCGAAAATCCCGTCGGGTACCGACATCAAGTTGCCGGCCGGAGTGGAGTCGGTGCAGTTGCGCCCGGAAGTGGCGGGGAGCAACTGGGCCATCGCGCCGATGCTGGCCGAAGGTTCGCAGTCTTGGTCACTGCGACTGGTGGCCGGTGCCGATACGCGGGCGGCGGACAGTCGGGTCGTGCAGCCTGTGTTGGCGGGTGGTGATCTTCATTTGGCCGATAGTCACTACGGCATGTTTGGCAAGGCCGGGGCTGGGGGGTTGGTGTGGACCGAAGAAGGGGCGGAAAACTTCGGAGACCCGAGCCTGGCAGGCAAATTCATTGATTTTGAGAACGTTGCTTACCCGGGAATGTGTGAAGACAGCCCGTCATTTTGCAAGGCCAGTAGCGGTTTTGTCTGGACGGAGGAGGGGGCGGAAAACTTCCTGGGGGATCCGAGTTACGCGGGTCAGCCGATTGATTTTGAGAACGTTGCCTATCCGGGAATGTGTGATGAAACGCCATCGTTCTGCAAAGCTGTAGGGCAAACAGAATATAAGCCTGGCAGCCAACGTTGGAGTGTCATCCGTACCGGCGCGGCAGACCTTGAGCTGCTGTCGGCAGGTGATCTGAAAATGGATTCGCTGTACGGCGTTTATACCGCCGGTAGTTCAGCCAGCGAGACTTATGCCAACGACCCGTACAATCAGCCCAAGGCGCTGGGGGCGGCGGGTAAGGTGCTCAATGATGCGCTGGGTGAAAACGAGCAGTTTGTGGATGGCGGTACCAACAGTCTTTATCGTGCCTGGTACCCGGACTTCGGCGGCAACCTGACTTTGAATGTCGGCGGTAGTCTGACCGGCAATACAATGGATGTGCTGACTGGCAGCGGTAACACACGACCTAATCCCGGTGACTTGGGGTATGACACAGCCAGTGTCGGAAATTGGCTGTGGCGCCAAGGCAATGGTTCAGTCTCCACCGGTACCCAGGCACAACCCGCTGCCTGGTGGATCAATTTCGGGAGCTATACCGCAGCACAGAATGGCAAGGCTGACTTGATGGTCGGATTTACGGGGTTTGGTACCTTGGGCGGCGGTAACCTGAATGTTCAGGTCGCGGGCGATGCCGGGGTGCTTGAAAAAATGGCAGGGAGTCTCCTCGACCCGCGCAGCAACAGCCGCAGCCAAGGATTGGTGTTTGCCGTGGGCAGCACTGGTCGCGTGGGCACAGATGGCAGCCTGCAATTGACCGGCGGTGGTGATCTCAATCTGCGTGTAAGTGGCGCCTTGAACCCCAATAGCGTGTTCGCGACCGGGCACCTCAATGGCGCTGTCATCAATTTGCGAGGACACGCCCAAATCGATAGTGGCGCCATTGGTCGTATCGACCTGCTCTACGGCAACAGGGCCCCTGTGCAATCTCCTGGAGAAACGCGGGCCTACGACTCCTTCAAGTCCACACGAGGATCTGCAACCGGTGGACTGACCCTCATGCCAGGTGATGCTACCTTCGATCTGCGTACGTTGGGCGACCTGGTCGTGATGGACGTTGCCGACCCGGGCCGGGCGCCGATGATGAGCGTCTCACCCTTCAAAAGTGGTGCGACGAACGGATCGGGTACGAGTTGGTTTACTTTGTGGACCGCCAATACGGCGATTGATTTGTGGTCATCCGGAGGCAATCTGACCCCTTTGGTGTCAGAAATCGAGACGGACCTGGCGGTGGTTTATCCGTCGATCCTGCGAGCTGTAGCAGCCAGCGGCAGTCTTTATTATGGCGAGGCCATGCGTCTGGACAGGGGGAACTATGACGGCAGCAATCGCCCTGCGTTGTTGCTCGCACCCGGCATCAATAGTGAACTGCAGTTCCTCGCCGGCGATTCCATCTATGGCGGCGACCTGACGGTCAGTCGCTCCGGCGCCTCGTCTACAGCCATGGCCACACCGCTGCGACCAGCCTTTATGGGACGCGTCAATGGCAGCGTGGTGGTCAGCAATCTCTCCGCCGATGCTAATCGTGTTCCTCCAGACGCAAGTACGTTGCCCTTGTTTGCCTTTGACAGCAGCAGCGCCTCCAGCGAATGGGCCCTCAACTCCGATCCAGCTCGTTTCTACGCGATCAAGGGCGACTTGCTGGCCGTCAATAGCGGGCGGGCGATGACGTTTACCACCACGAACGACAGCCGACTCGGACAGACTTATTACGAAGGCACAGGCTCTGTGCGAATGATGGCCGGACGAGACATCGTCAGCAGCGGTACACCGCTGAGTGGTGGTAAAGGAGGTCTTCCCGACGTAGGGGCCTACACCAGCACCGGCAACCTCTTCATCCACAACAACGCCACCGACATCTCCATCGTCTCCGCCGGGCGCGACATCCTCTACAGCAACTTCAACGTCGCCGGCCCCGGCCTACTGGAGATCACTGCCGGGCGCAATATCCTGATGGACGACAAAGTCAGCATCACCAGTATCGGCGCGGTGGTGCCAGGGGATTCGCGCTCGGGCGCGAGCCTGGTGCTGCAAGCCGGCGCGGGCCTCAACGGCGCGGATTACCAGCGCTTCGTCAAGGCGTACCTGGACCCGGCCAACCAGGCCTTGGCCGGTGTACCCCTGGCGAACCAGGACGGCAAGGTCGCCAAGACCTACGAGGCCGAGTTGGTGGACTGGCTAGAGAAACGCTTCGGCTTCAGCGGTGACACCGAGCAGGCCCGCAGCTTCTTCGCGGCGTTGCCGGCCGAGCAGCAGCGGGTGTTTGCCCGCGATGTGTACTTTGCCGAACTCAAGGCCGCTGGCCGTGAGTACAACGAAGCCGGCGGTGTGCGCCAGGGCAGCTACTTGCGCGGGCGGGAGGCCATCGACTTGTTGTTCCCGAGCAAGGATGTGGCGGGTAACGCGATTACCTATAAAGGCGATATCACGATGTTCGGCGGAGCGGGTGTGCATACCGATTTCGGTGGCAGTATCCAGATGCTCACCCCGGGTGGCGGGCAAACCTTCGGCATCGAGGGCAACGCGCCGCCGTCCACCGCCGGGGTCATCACCCAGGGCGAGGGCGATATCCAGTTGTATGCGCATGACAGCATCCTGCTGGGGCAGAGCCGGATCATGACCACCTTCGGCGGTTCGATCCTCGGCTGGTCGGCCCAGGGCGACATCAACGCCGGCCGTGGTTCGAAGACCACCGTGGTGTACACGCCGCCCAAGCGCTTGTACGACACCTGGGGCAACGTGACCCTGTCACCATCGGTGCCGAGTACCGGCGCGGGTATCGCCACCCTCAACCCGATTGCCGAAGTGGCACCGGGGGATATAGACCTGATCGCGCCGTTGGGCACCATCGACGCGGGCGAGGCGGGGATTCGGGTGTCGGGCAACGTCAACATTGCGGCGTTGACCGTGGTGAACGCGGCGAACATTCAGACCCAGGGCAAATCCACCGGCGTGCCGCTGGCGGCCTCGGTGAACACCGGGGCCATTACCTCGGCCAGTTCAGCGGCGTCTTCGGCGACGCAGGCGGCTGAAGACGTGGCCCGCCAGCAGCAGAACGCGGCGCGGCAGAACCAGGCGTCGGTGTTCACCGTGCAGGTGGTGAGTTTCGGCTCCGAGCAACTGGCCCCGTCCCGCGACGGCGCCAGCCGCGAGGCGCCTCGGGCCTACGACCCGGCCAGCCCGGTGCAGGTATTGGGCGCAGGACCTTTGGACGAGCAGAATCGCCAGCGGCTGACGGAGGAAGAGCGGGGGCGGTTGAGCTTGTAAGGGGATTGAGCTTGCAGCGAGGGTGGCTGTGCCGGCGTCATCGCGAGCAGGCTCGCTCCCACGGGGTACTTGAGGTGTTCATGAGTTTTGCATGCACCACAAGGTCCATTGTGGGAGCGAGCCTGCTCGCGAAGACGTTGGCACAGCCAACCTATATGCCAGCAGGTCCATTGCCTTCGCGAGCAAGCCCGCTCCCACAGGGTCATTGGGTGACCTCAGGTTTTGGGTCCGATACAGGCCCATTGTGGGAGCGAGCCTGCTCGCGATAGCGGTGGGAAGGTGAGTTACAGCCACCGTGGCGTGGTGAAGAACAAGGCCATTTCCGAGCGGGCCAGTGCCGCGCCGAAGTAGGGGCCCTGGACATGGTCGCAGGCTACGTTGCGCAGTTGGCTGAATTGTCGGGCGTTTTCGATGCCTTCGGCGGTGACCATGAGCCCTACGCTGCGGCTCAACCGGATCATCGCCAGGACGCCTTCCTTGTCGTCCTCCAGGCCCAGCTGCGACAGGATGTTGCGATCGAAACGGATGCCATCGAACGGCTGGTCCAGTACCTCGCGAAGGGAGGCGATGCTGGTGCCGAATTTGTCGATGTTGATCCGCACGCCGAGGTCCTTGAGCGCATGGAGGGTGCTGGCGACGGTCTTGTGGTCGGCCAGCAGGACCCCTTCGGCCACTTCCAGGGTCAGCCGGTGAGGCTCCAGGCCACTCGCTTCGAGGGCCTCTTGCACCTGGTTGAGCAGGAAGCTGCTGTTGAACCAGCGGGGTGAAACCGCGATGGAGACATTGACGGCGCTCGGCCAGGTGGCGGCCTCTTCACAGACGTTGATCAACATCCAGGTGCCCAGTTCTTCGAGCTGGCCCGAGGTTTCGGCCACCGGTATGAAGTCGGCCCCACCCAGTTCACCTTTCTCGGGATGGTGCCAGAACGTCTGGGCTTCGAAGCCATGCAACTGCTCGGCGCTCACATCGAAGCGAGGCAGGTAACGCAGTTCCAGCTGGTCCCGTTGCATCGCATCGCGCAGTTGCTGTTCGTACCGCCGGCGGTCGCGGGCCAGGTTGCCCATCGCTTCAACATACACGCGCCAGGTATTGCGGCCGGCTGCCTTGGCCGCATACAAGGCGATATCGGCGCGGCGCAACAGTTCATCGGCACGTTCGTCACCGGGCTGTGACCAGGCGACACCGATGCTCACTCCCAGGTACAGCGTATTGCCGTCCAGGTGCATGGGCCGTTGCATGCAATCGATCAGTCGTTCACAGAGTTGATCGAGAGCGTCGGCATCGCCCGGATCGGGCATGATAATGACAAATTCATCACCGCCCAGGCGCGCTACCAGATCAGTGCCGCGCACGTTTTGCTGGAGGATATGCGCCACTTCCTTGAGCACTTTATCGCCCACGGCATGACCCAGGGAGTCGTTGACCGGCTTGAATCGGTCCATGTCCAGGTTCAGCAGCGCCAGGGGCGGGTGATCCGGGTGGCCCAGGTGTTCGCGCAGGCAATCGAACAGACGGTTTCGGTTCGCCAGCCCGGTCAGTGGATCATGCAGGGAAAGATGCTTGATCTGGGCCAGCGCCCGCAACTCATCGGTGATGTCGGTGGCGGTGCCGCGAAAGCCCAGGGTGCCGGCTTCGATGGCCCGTACCGAGAGTTTGCAGGTGCGGACGCGCTGGTTGCGCGCGGTGTACTCGCACAGCAGCGGCGCCGAAGAGAGGCTGTTGGCACCGCCGAGCAGCCATTGGGCAATCGAGATCGAGCCGCCATGGGGGTGGAGCAGCCGGTGCAGCGGTTTGCCCAGCCATTCCGTGGGGCTGAACCCGGTCACTTGTTCAAAACGTTCCGACAGGTAAGTCAGCGTTCCGGTCGAATCGACTTCCCACAACCAGTCAGAGGACACTTCGGCAATGTCGCGGAAACGCTCTTCACTGCGTTCCAATGCCTTGCGGTGGGCCAGCAGGCTGGCGTACTGGCGCTCCTGGGCGCGGAGCATGGCCAGGGCATGGCGTAGAACGGCCAGCGCCAGAATCCCCAGCACCAGTAACGCCAGGGCCAGCAAGGGCAAGAGGATCTTGCGCAAGTCCTGGCCCGGGGTTTGCGGTCGCCAGGCCAGGGCTTCCAGGGTCAGGTTGTCGAGCAGCAGTTGGGCGGTATCGGCCGGGCCCGGGGTCCTGGCGATATGGGCATCGGGCAGGGCGAAGTCCCGCGCCAGGTTTTGCAGGGAGGCGGGATCAAGCACTTTGACGAAGAGCATCAGGCTGGGCGGGCCGGGAATTTGCGCCACGCTGTTGTCCGTGCCGGTGGTGATGGCGGACACGGCGACGAACGCCGGGGCGTCCTGGTGGTGCAGCATCTCGACGACCACTTCGTCGTGATTTTCCGCAGTGCTGGCTTTGTTCCACAGGGCGCGCAGGTCGCCGGTCAGCCAGGTGTCGGCATCGACATCGCTCATCTGGCCATCGATCACCGAATAGACGGTCTTGCCAGTCGGAGAAATGACAAACACCGCCTGGTAACCGTAGAGCGAATACACGCTGCTACCGACGTTTTCCTGGTCATAGGCCCATTCCTTGTCGACCTCGACATGCAGGTGCCGGTAGGCGTCGCTCCACTTGGAATAGTCGCTCAGGTCCCGACCGATGCCGGTGCGGATCCCGTCGATGGCCCGCTGGGCGAAAAACAGGCTCTGTTCACGGGCGCGCCGGTCCTGGGCGCCGGTGATGTTGAGCAGTACGGCAATCGCCAAGGCGGACATGACAAACAGCAGAAGCATGATGGCCGGAAAAGTGCGACGGGTGAAGCTTCGGGTTGGCGAGCCCGGGGAAAGGACAGTCGAGTCATTGCCAGTATTTTCAATCATAAAGATAAGTCATCAGCCAAAAAGCGATTTCACCCGCACCTGTCTTATATCGGCGGGTAGGCTGAATTACTTAGTCGTGTTAACGAAGGGGCCGACAGGCTGTGTTGTCTTCGTCATGTGCGGGCCTTGAAGCGTGAGGCCCACTCAAGGGCGAGATCCCGTTGACGCAGGTAATTGACCCCGGCGGCGGCCAGTAGGGCGATGAATGCGGCAAGCGCGGCCAAGGCCATGTCCTTTTGCGAGTCCCACGGGTCTTGTTGGGCGCCGACAAAGGCCTTGGCGGTGTCGCCGCCGATATAGGCACCGCCCAACCACTCGATGATCTCGTAAATGGCCGACGACGCGAGGATCAGGCTCCAGGCCAGGAAATAGCCCCTGAACCCCGTTGCTGGCGCAACCCGCAGCAAAACCTCGCGCAGCGGATAGGCCAGCAGCAGGCCGTAGCTGAAATGCACCAGCCGATCGAATTGGTTGCGCTGGAAGCCCATGAGTTGGTCCAGCGACTGGCCCCCGGTCAGGGCCTGCCACCATTGGTTGTAAGGCACCTTGGCATAGGTGTAGTGGGCGCCGACTTCATGGATGCAGAGGAACACGAACAGCAGTGTGGCGGACAGCCGGGAAAAGCTGAATCGCCGATGAACGCTCACCAGGATGATCAATAACGCAATGACCAGCAGGTTCTCCGCCAGCCAGTCGCTGCGTTTCAGCGGCGCGATGGCCAGCCATCCCCACAGCACGCAGAACACCAGCAGCAGGGACCGTTCATAGCGACGATGCAGCTCAACGGTTGGCATCGCGTCACGCCTCACTTTTTCTCCGTGGGATGGCCCGGCAGCAGGCTGCTCAATACCTGCTTGGCGGTCTCGACCACGATGCCTCGCTCGTTCGGGTCGCCCTGGAGCAGGGTCGAGGCAAACTTCTTCGCCTGTTCCAGCTTGATGTGCGGCGGCAGCGGTGGCACGTCGGGGTCGGTGCGAAACTCGATCAGCACCGGACGGTCCGCCGCCAGCGCGGTTTCCCAGGCCGTGGCCACGTCGTCCTCATGCAGCACCAGGATGCCCTTCAAGCCAATGGATTCGGCGAACAGGTGGTAGGGCACGTCGGGGATGTCCTGGGAGGCGGCGAATTTCGGATCGCCCTCCATGACCCGCTGTTCCCAGGTGACCTGGTTCAAATCCCGATTGTTGAACACCGCGCAGATCCAAGTGCCGTTGGCCCAGGTGCGCCAGTATTTGGCGACGGTGATCAGCTCGGCCATGTTGTTCATCTGCATGGCGCCATCGCCCACCAAGGCGATCACCGGTCGCTCCGGATGACAGAACTTCGCCGCGATGGCATACGGCACGGCCGCCCCCATCGACGCCAGGCCACCGGACAGTGAACACATCATGCCGCGACGAATCTTCAGGTCCCGGGCGTACCAGTTGGCGCAGGAGCCGGAATCGCAGGTGATGATGGCGTGTTCCGGCAGCCGTGGCGACAGTTCGAAGGTGACCCGTTGCGGGTTGATCGGCTTGGCGGATACTCGGGCGCGTTTTTCCAGGGTCCGGTCCCAGCGTTCCCGCCAATGTTCGATTTTCTTGCGCCAGCTGCGGTCGGTTTTTTCCTCGATCAACGGCAGCAGGGCGCGCAAGGTATCGACGCTGTCGCCGTGCAGGTTGACCTCCATGGGATAGCGCAGGCTGAGCATGTCCGCCTGAATGTCGATCTGCACGCCCCGGGCCTGGCCTTCAGGGGGCAGGAATTCGGCGTAGGGGAAGCCGGAGCCGATCATCAGCAGCGTGTCGCAGCCGGCCATCAGGTTGTCGCTGGGCTCGGTGCCGAGCAGGCCGATGGTGCCGGTGACCCAGGGCAGGTCATCCGGTAGGGCGGCCTTGCCCAGCAGCGCCTTGGCCACGCCGGCGCCAAGCTTTTCGGCGATGGTAATCACTTCGTCGGTGGCATGCAGCGCTCCGGCACCGACCAGGATGGCGACTTTCTTGCCGGCATTGAGGACCTCGGCGGCTTTGCGCAGGTCCTCTTCGTAGGGGACGATGCTGGGTTTGCGATAGCCGACGCCGGAGTGAACCGTCCCATGCTTGTGAGGTGGCGGGGTGTATGCCATGTCCTGGAGGTCGTTCGGCAGGATCAGCGCCGTGACCCGGCGCTCGCCCACCGCCGTGCGTACGGCGCGGTCCACCAAGTGACGCACCTGGGCGGGCACGCTGGCTTGCTGTACGAACGCCCCGGCCACGTCCTTGAACAGGCTGACCAGGTCCAGTTCCTGCTGGTAATGCCCGCCCAGCGCGGCGCGGGCCTGCTGGCCGCAGATGGCGAGCACGGGCATGTGGTCCATCCGCGCGTCGTAGAGGCCGGTCACCAAGTGGGACGCGCCGGGACCGGAGGTGGCGATGCAGACCCCCAGCTCGCCGGTGAACTTGGCGTGGGCACAGGCCATGAACGCGGCCATTTCCTCGTGGCGAGCCTGAATGAAGCGGATTTTTCCCTGAGCGCGGTTCAAGGCGCCAAAGACGCCGTTGATGCCATCGCCCGGATAGCCATAGATACGGCGAACCCCCCATTCATAAAGACGTTCCACCAGAAAATCACCGACGGTCATGCTCATGTCTGTCCCTCGTTCCAGGCCGCGGTCGCTTGGCGCGACGTGCAGCGATTGACGTTCATACAGGACTTGACCGGTGCAGGCCTTCCAAGGTTTCGATTTTTTCATTGCCAGGGACCTGAGGCCGGCCGGGCGTGTATCGCAGTGTGTACCGCGCGGGCCCGGATACATCGGCTTGAGGAAGACCCGGAGCGGCGACACAGGCCGGATACACATCGGCGATTAACTACGCCAGCCAGCCGGCACCGAGCCTCGGTGCGGGTGACTGGCGTATTGATCGTTCGAGGACTACCCCATGCTCAACTTCTCCCGAAATTCGTCCCTTGCACTCGGCCTTGCCCTGGTCGGCGGCCTTGGTCTTTCCACGGCGGCTTCGGCCTTGACCATGAACGACCTGGCCCAGGGCTACACCCTGGCGGCAGCCGATACCGTGAAGAAACCCGCCGAAGGCAAGTGTGGCGAGGATAAGTTCGCCAAGACCGATACCAACCACGATGGCAAGGTCTCGCGCGACGAGTTCATCGCCGCGGCACCGGAGCGCGCCGCTGAATTCGACAAGATCGACGCCAACCACGACGGCGGTATCTCGTTGCCGGAAGCCAAGCAATACCTGTCGGCCCAGGCGAAGACTGCGGAAGGCAAATGCGGCGAAGGCAAGTGTGGGGCGGCTATCGAGTCCTGATTCGCCCGGTGGTGAGCCTGATGAGCTGATGCCAGCCCACTGATGCGGCATCGGACAAAGGACCCGTGGCGAGGGAGCTTGCTCCCGCTGGACTGCGCAGCAGGCCCAAAAAACCGGGGCCGCCGCGCGACCCAGCGGGAGCAAGCTCCCTCGCCACGGGTGTTCGGTTTCCATCGAGTGGTGGGGGATCGCTCCATGAGGCTCTCCACATCTCGTTTCCCAGGAGATGTGTCATGTTGAATTTACCTCAACCCTCTGCAGGCCTTGGCCTGCGCCGGGCCTTGCTCGCTGAACTGCGCCAGGCGCCGGCCGGGGATTTCGACTTTCTCGAAGTCGCCCCGGAAAACTGGATCGGAATCGGCGGCGCCCATGGCGCCGCCTTGCATTCGCTGGCCGAACGTTATCCGTTGACGTGCCATGGCCTGTCATTGTCCCTGGGTGGACCGGCACCGCTGGACTTGGCGTTTCTCGGCCAGGTGCGTGCTTTCCTCGAACGTTTCAACGTGCCGTTGTACAGCGAGCACTTGAGCTACTGCGGCGATGAAGGGCATTTGTACGACCTGCTGCCGCTGCCTTTTACCGAGGAAGCGGTGCATCACGTGGCGGCGCGGATCCGTCACGCCCAGGATGTACTGGAGCGGCGCCTGGCGGTGGAAAACGTCTCCTATTACGCCGCCCCCCAACACGACATGAGCGAGCTGGAATTCACCCGGGCGGTGTTGCGCGAAGCCGATTGTGACCTGTTGCTGGACGTCAACAACGTCTATGTCAACTCGATCAATCACGGTTTCGATCCCCTGGCGTTCCTGCAGGGCCTTGAACCGGGGCGCGTGGTGGCGATGCATGTGGCCGGGCACTACGACGAGTCCGACACATTGAAGATCGACAGCCATGGCGCGCCGGTCAAACCGGTGGTCTGGGCACTGCTGGAGCAGGCCTATGCCCGTTTCGGCGCGCAGCCGACCTTGCTTGAACGGGATTTCAACTTCCCGCCCTATGCCGCGCTGGTGGCTGAGTTGCAGACGATTCGCCAGTTGCAACACCAGGCCGTCACCCGGCAAGCGGTGACCCATGACTGAAGTCCGACAGACGCTACACCAACAGCAACAGGCGTTGACCCGTTACCTGCGCGATCCTGAACAGTGCCCGGCTCCGGCCGGCATGGATGTGGCGCGGGCGCAGGTGTACCGCGACCTGATCTTCGAAAACATGCGCTCGCTGCTCAGTGGCACTTTCCCGGTACTGGTGAGCGTGCTGGGGCAGGACAAGTGGCGTGCCTGCGTGCGGCGTTTCTTGCGCGAGCACCGCTGCGTCACGCCCAGGTTCGGTGAAATCGCCCAGGAGTTCGTGGGCTACCTCGCGGCCCACCCGTCGCCGGACTGGCCGTCGTTCGTGGCGGAGCTGGCGCACTATGAGTGGGTCGAGATGGTGCTGTTGCAAGCCGAGGCCGAGCCGCTGTCGAGCCATGACGAGGCCTCCTTGCTCGACTCACCGCTGCGTGTCTCGCCCCTGGCCTGGCCGCTGGCGTACCAGTGGCCTGTGCATCGCCTGGCGTCGAACTACCAGCCCTCGACGCCACCGGCCGAGCCGACGCTGTTGCTGGTGCGGCGCACGCCTGGGTTTGAGGTGCGCTTTTCCGAACTCAGCCTGTTGGCCTGGCGGCTTCTGCAGCGCATCGAGGAGTATCCCGGGTTGGCGGGGCGAGAGCAGTTGCGGGCGTTGGCGCAGGAGGCGGGGGTGAGTGGATTCGATTTCATGGACAACGCCGTGGCGCTGTTGCGGCGGATGCAGGAAGAAGGGGTTGTCGGGGCAAAACCGTAATAATCGAAATCCTTGTGGGAGCGAGCCTGCTCGCGATGGCGGTGGATCAGCAATGTTGCATTGACTGGAACTCCGCTATCGCGAGCAGGCTCGCTCCCACAGTGATGGGCATGATGTCTTATCTGCGGCGCAGCCCAGTCATGAGCACAGCATCCACACTCAACTTCCCAGCCCCCTGCAACACCAACGGTAACAACGCCACCAGGTAGATCAACGGCAGCTTGAAGTTGCCATGGCCTTTATTGGTGATCGCATAGCCCTGGGCCAGTTCGCTCAAGCTCGACCAGTCCGCCGGCCAATGCACGGCAGCAGTCGCCACCACGGTGACGATGATCAACACCAGCGCCGACAGGCGCGTGCCCAGGCCGATCAACAGGGCGATGGCACAGACCAGTTCGGCCCACATCGACAGTTCCCAGTTCCAATGGGCCGGTACATGGTCGAAGGGGAAAGGGAAAGCGGACTGGATTTCGGCGAACCAGTTCGTGCCGTTCCATTTCTCCAGGCCGGACTCGAAGAACTCCCAGGCCAGGAACAAGCGCAGGCCCAGCGGCGCGAGCCATGCTCCGGCGTGATCGAGCTGGATGGGCAGGGTTTTCAGGCTTCTTGCAGACATGATGATCTCCCAGGGCTCAGGCCGCACGTTGCGGAGTGTGGAGGCGCTTGTTGGCCTGGGCCAGCTTGCCCACCAGGCGGATGGCGGTGGCGGCGCAGATCAGGCCGAAGGGCAGCACATACCAGGCGCTCATGGGGATGCGTTTGAAATTGGAATAGGCAAAGATCGCCGCCAGCACCCACATACTGGTGACATGCAGGCGTTTCCAGGCCTTGAAACCGATCAGGCGCGTGGTGGTTTTGAATGAGGTCAGGGCCAGCAACAGGATGAACACGTAGCCCACGGTGCCGGGCACGTTGCCGAGGGTGGTGCGGCCGGGCCAGAACTCGGGATTGAGCTGGCCGTAGCTGTAGATCAGCACGGCATGGACTAGATGGGAGAAGGCAAAGGCCAGCCCGATGAAGCGTCGTTCACGCACCAGCGACCGGCTCAGGGGCGCGGGAACCAGTACCGCGAAGGCCGAGGCGGTGAAGGCCAGCAGGAACAAGGCGAAGGACGAGCGAGCCGTGGCGCGAATGGCACTGCGTACGCCTTCGGCCAGGTCCGGATTGAGGACCAGGATCAACCCGGTCATCAGCAGCACCAGGGCGGCGAGCAGGCTGAACAGCGACCAACCTTGGTAACGAAAGGGGGATGCAGTTGCGGTAGGCATGTAAAGGCTCCTTGGATGTCGAGGCCCGGTCGTGATAGTCGCCGGGGATACGAGGGAGTCTTTCAAGCCGGTGTAAGTGGGGTGTGTCCGCAATGCAGGACTGTGCAAGTTTGTGTATGCCGATTAGCCGCAGACACACTGGCATACAAACCCGCATCCAATTAAATACCCAACCCCTGTGGGAGCGAGCCTGCTCGCGATGGCGCCAGGTCAGTTGAATGAGTGCAGGCTGACACACCGCTATCGCGAGCAAGCTGAACTCCCACAAGAGGCTGTGTCAGCTTGCGAATGCCAGGCGCAACTCGGCGCACAGGCCGCCGCCGTCGCGGTTGCTCAGGGTCAGTGAGCCGCCCATGGCGATCGCCAATTGCTGGGCGATGGCCAAGCCCAGGCCGGTGCCGCCGGTTTCCCGGTTGCGCGAGCTCTCCACCCGGTAGAACGGCTTGAGCACCTCGGCCAGCTCCTGCTCGCTGATGCCGGGGCCATGGTCCAGCACCTGGATCGCCAGTTGCCCGTTGTCGGTCTGTTGCACCTGGATCTGCGCTGCGCCGCCGAATTTCAAGGCGTTGTCCACCAGGTTGACCAGCACCCGGCGCAAGGCATGGGGGCGGGTGTCGATCACGGCGGCGTTTTTCCCGGACAGTTGCACGTCCTTGCCGGTGTCCTGGTAGTCGAACACCAGGCTGTCGAGAAATGCATCCAGGCTGATCCGGCAACTGGCCTCGGTGGCGCCGTGAATGCTACGGGCATAGGCCACGCCTTCACGCACCAGATGTTCCATTTCGCTCAAGTCGCTCCACAATTTGTCCCGTTCGATCCCTTCGTCCATGAATTCGGCGCGCAATTTCATGCGCGTGATGGGCGTCTGCAAGTCATGGGAAATCGCTGCCAGCAACTGCATGCGCTCCTTGAGGTAGGCGGCGATGCGGTCCTGCATGGCATTGAACGCCTTGGCCGCGTGCACCACTTCGGTCGGGCCTTTTTCGTCCAGGCGCACGCTATGGGCGTTCGGGTCGAGGGTTTCCACCGCCTGGGCCAGCCGGGTCAGGGGACCGACGGCGATGCGCACGGCCAGCCAGGTGCAGCCGATCAGCAGCGCCAACTGCCCCAGCAACACCATCGGCAGCCAGGGAGAGAGGGGTGTCATCGCCGGGCGTACGTCGATGGTCAGCGGGCTGCCGTCCCTCAGGCGCAAGTGCGCCTGATAGTGCATTTGCGGCCCGGGGATCTGTTGGAAGGTCAGGCCATAGGCCTGCCCGATGGCTTCCTGGATCGAACTGACCGAGATCGGCGCGTCGGCCAGGTCCATCGGTTGGCCGGGCTGGCCTTCACCGAGCAGGTAGCCATAGTTGCGCCGGGCCAGTTTCGGCAGCCAGGCCGGGCGCTCGGCGGCAGGCAGGCGGTCGAGAATGGCGACGGAGGTCGAGACGTCGGTTTCCAGGTTGCCGAGCATGGTCGACCTGGCGCTCTGGTAGCGCTCGTAGTACTGGACGCCGAAGGACAGGCCCTGGGCCAGGATCAGGCCGATCAGGAAGATCAGCGACAGCCTGGAGGCGAGCGTCCGCGGCCAGCGCAGCGACAGGCTCATACCGATGCCTCGAGGATCTCCACCGGCAGCGAGAACACGTAGCCTTCGCTGCGCACGGTCTTGATGTAGGCCGGCTCCCGGGCATCGTCCAACAGACGCTGGCGCAGGCGGCTGACCAGCAGGTCGATGGAACGATCGAACAGGTCGGCGTCCCGGCCCTGGGTCAGGTTAAGCAATTGGTCGCGGTTGAGCACCCGTTGCGGATGGTCGAGAAACACCCGCAGTAAACGATACTCGGCACCACTCAAGGCCACCATGGTGCCGTCAGTGTCCAGCAGGTGGCGGGCGGTGGTGTCCAGGCGCCAGCGCCCGAACGCCAGCAGGCGACCGCTTTCGGTGACCACCAGGTTGGGCGGCAGCATGCGGGTGCGGCGCAGCACGGCATTGATGCGCGCCAGCAGCTCGCGGGCGGCGAAGGGCTTGACCAGGTAATCGTCGGCGCCCATCTCCAGGCCGATGATGCGGTCGGTCTCGTCGTTGCGGGCGGTGAGCATCAGCACCGGCGTGGCCTTGTGCTTGCCGGCACGCAGTTCCCGACACAGCACCAGGCCATCATCGCCGGGCATCATGATGTCCAGCACGATCAGGTCCACCGGGGTGGTTTCCAGGAAGGCGCGCATCTGCCGGCCATCGGCAACCACGGTGGTGCGCAGGCCGTTCTTTTTCAGGTAATTGCCAACCAGCTCTCTGATCTCGCGATCGTCATCCACTATCAACACGTGATCGACATGATCCATGGTGTTCAGCCCCCTCGGCGTTTCGTTGTGATCAGTCTACAGACGCCGGCCGGCCCGGCTCGCGACGGTTTGTATTGCAGTGTATCTGTCGCGCGGTGGATACACAGCGATGCAAAAAGCCCCCTGGCTCGATACAGGCGCGATACCTGCGCGGCATTCAATGGCACCCATCGAGGCGACACAACAGGCCTCGGCAGATAAACACCCATTGAATCGAGGAATCGCCATGAACACCAAAGCCATCTACGCCGCCTGCCTCTTCGCTGCACTGAATATTTGCACGCTGTCGGCCCGGGCCGAAAGCAACGTGCCGGCGCAAACCTACACCTACGGCACCCACCTGGACATCCAGAAAGTGCTCTCCCTTAGCGAAGACGCCCAGCCGACCTGCGGTGTGGTCAACGCCCACATGACCTATCTGGACTCCACGGGCCACAAGCAAGCGCTGAACTATCGCAAGCTTTCCGATAACTGCAGCAACCAGAACTGACCTGTTTTTGTGGCGAGGGAGCTTGCTCCCGCTGGGGCGCGAAGCGGCCCCCTGTATGGGTCTGACACACCGTGTTGTCAGTCACTTTCGGGGCCGCTTCGCAGCCCAGCGGGAGCAAGCTCCCTCGCCACAGGGTTTGCGTCGGCCTTTTATAGTGAGGTATTGCCATGCTTCTGATCGCTTTTCTCGGCGGGATCCTGACGATCCTCAGCCCCTGTATTCTTCCGGTGGTGCCGTTTCTGTTCGCCCGGGCCGATCGCTCTCGCGGCTCGGTGCTGCTGACCCTCGGCGGCATGGTGCTGACGTTTGCCCTGGTCTCCAGCCTGGCGGTGGTCAGCAGCGAGTGGGTGGTGCGCGCCAGCAGCGTCGGCCGGCAAGTCGCCTTGGCGGTGATGGTGGTGTTCGCCTTGTCGCTGATCTTCAGCCGGGTCGGAACCTGGCTGGCGCGGCCGCTGGTCAGCTTGGGCAATCGCCTGGACGCCGGTGCCGGGCGCATGGCCGGACCGGTGGCGTCAGTGTTGATCGGGGTGGCCACCGGGCTGCTCTGGGCTCCGTGCGCCGGACCGATACTCGGGGTGATTCTGACCGGCGCCATGCTGCAAGGCGCCAGTGCACAAACCAGTCTGCTGTTGCTCGCCTATGGCCTGGGCAGTGCCTTGTCCCTGGGGACGTTGATCCTGGCAGGGCGGGGACTGGTCGGTCGCCTGAAACTCTCGCTGCCGATCACTACCTGGCTGCGCCGGGGAACGGGAGTGGTGGTGTTGCTGGCGGCCGTGGCGATTGGCACCGGGACGGATGACCGGTTGTTGGCGGCGACTTCATCTCAACAGTCGACCACCTTGGAAAAAAGCTTGCTGGAAAACGTGCCCAAGGCCATCGACTATGTGGTGAGCAAGGCCGGGGCGAGTTCCATGCCGACCCTCGAATCCCAGGGCACCATGCCCGCGTTGGACGGTGCGGTGCAGTGGTTGAACTCGTCGCCGCTGAGCAGCGAGTCACTGCGGGGCAAGGTGGTGCTGGTGGATTTCTGGACCTATGACTGCATCAACTGCCAACACACCTTGCCCTATGTGAACGGTTGGGCGAAGAAGTATGAAAAGGACGGGCTGGTGGTGATCGGCGTCCATACCCCGGAATACGGCTACGAGAAGATCATCGACAACGTGCGCGAGCAGGTGCGCAAGCTGGACATCCACTACCCGGTGGCGATCGACAATCAGTATGCGATCTGGCGTGCCTTCAACAACCAGTATTGGCCAGCCCATTACTTCATCGATGCCAAGGGGCAGGTGCGCTACAGCCACTTTGGCGAGGGACGTTATGACGAGCAGGAGCAGGTGATCCAGCAACTGCTGCAGGAAGCGAAGGCGGGCTGATGAACCGTGGCGAGGGAGGTTGTCCGCTGCTTATCTGACATATCGAGTTGTCAGTGCTTTCTTGGGGGCTGCTTCGCAGCCCAGCGGGAGCAAGCTCCCTCGCCACAGGATAGGTATTTTTCATTAAAGTTGTTTTATTTCAATTGGTTAGTAATTTTCTCTCTACCATTTTCTAGATTTTCGCGTCACTAGGGTAGGTAGTTGGAATTCAAATTAAATTTGTTTATTTTCAATAAGTTAATCTAATAACCTCTACCTGTTTGTAGGATGGCTATCGCCTGGGCAGCCATTGCAGTGGATGAAGGCAAGCCAATACCCGTGGCGAGGGAGCTTGCTCCCGCTGGGCTGCGAAGCGGCCCCAGGAACGCAACGCCAACGCGGCGTGCCAGGCAGATAGGGGGCCTGTTCAAATGCTGGCCCCTTGCTCATTTGTATACGGTCAAACTTCTTTCCTTTCAGAAAGTTGGGCGACAAACCTATGCGTATTTCTATGTGGGTCGTAACGACGTTTCTCCTGGCCGCCGTCTCGCTTGAGGCCCAGGCCAGGGCGCTGACGCAGAACCAGCAATCGGTGTGCCGCTGGGGTTCGGACATTGCGGCGGGCGCGCAGGCGTCGAAGCTGTCTGGCGTCAGCCTGTACGGCGCGCGGAAGAAGCTGCAAGTGCGCAAGTTTCCCCGGCCCTGGATGCGCATGACGGCCCTGGGCATTACCGAACAGACCTACAACAGCGCGTCGCGTCTCAAACCCGTGGCGGTCAAGCAGACCTACTACGAACAATGTGTCCGCCATGAGCTGGCGCGCCGGTAGGCCCTCAGGCCGGGCTGCGGCCAGGCATTTCGATGCCGTGCTGGTGCACCCGTCGATACAGGGTCGCCCGGGAAATGCCCAGGGCCCGGGCGGCGGCGGTGGGTTTCCAGCGATGACGCACCAACGCATCGAGCAAAGCCTGGCGTTCCGGGCTGGCACTTGGCTCCGACCCATGATCGGTGGCGTCAGCGCTGTGCATTGATTCGGGCAGGTGGCTGAGTTGGATCACGCTGGCTTCGCACACCGCGCAGGCATAGCGCAGCACATGGCGCAACTGGCGGACATTGCCCGGCCAGTGGTAACCGAGCAGACATTCCAGGGCTGCGCCGCTCAATTGCACCGTTTCTCCGCACAGCGCTGACTCCTCGACAAGAATCCGATTGATCAGCGCCAACCGATCGCTGCGCTCGCGCAACGGTGGCAGTTGGAAGCGTGCGCCGCCCAGGCGGAAATACAGGTCCTCGCGAAACTCGCCGGCGGCCACCAGGGTCTCCAGGTCGCGGTGGGTGGCGCAGATCACCTGGATGTCCACCGCTTTACGGCGCGATGCCCCCAGCGGCGCCACTTCACCCTCGGCCAGTACCCGCAGCAGGCGGGTCTGCAAGGCCAGCGGCATGTCACCGATTTCATCCAGGAACAAGGTACCGCCATCGGCCTGTTGCAACAGGCCCTGCATGCCTTTGGCCGAGGCGCCGGTGAAAGCGCCGGCGACGTAGCCGAACAATTCGCTCTCGATCAGGCTTTCGGGAATGGCGGCGCAGTTCAACGCCACGAATGGACGATCACGACGCTGGCTGGCCTGGTGCAACTGGCGGGCGAAGACTTCCTTGCCGGAACCGGTTTCGCCCTGGATCAGCACCGGCAGGTTGCGATCCTTGACCCGCACCGCCAGGCGCAGGCTGTCGGCCAGGCGCGGGTCGATCTCGGACGGGTTCAGCGCGACCCGCGGACGCACACTGGCCCGATGGCGTGGTGCGCTCAAGCGGCCATGCATGGCGTGGTCGAGCGGACAGAGGCTTTCGTCCCGGGCACGGTGCAGCAGTTGCTGGTCGAACACCTGGCCGATGTGTTGTGGCAACTGCCCGTAATGTTGCAGCAGGTACTGGCGGGCGGCGGGGTTCAGGGCTTGCAGGCAGCCGTCGTCGTCCCAGGCGAACAGGAAGTCCGGCTGGCTGTCGACGTAGCCGGGGTTGCGATGGGCCCGCAGCACCCAGTAGCCCTGGGCGCTGCTCATGAAAAACGCCTGTTCGATCTCTCGGGCGCTCTGTACCACCATTTGCCGTATCAGGTGCTGCGAGCGTCGATCGTCCGGCGAGCGCACCGCCGAGACGTCCAATACCCCGAGCAATTCACCCTGGGGGTCGAACACCGGCGCGGCGGAGCAGGTCAGGCCAATGAACGCCGCGCGGAAATGGTCGCGCTTGTGCACCGTCACCGGGGCCTTGGCGGTGAGCACCGCCGCCACGCCACAGGTGCCTTCTTCGCCCTCCGACCAACAGGTGCCCAGGTACAAGCCGGCCTTGCGGCAGTCGTTGCGGATCGTGGTTTCCACTCGATAGTCGATGGTCTGGCCCTGGGCATCGGTCAGTAGCACGCAGTAGTCGGCATCGCGCACTCGGCCATGCAGGCGGGCGACTTCTTCGCTGGCGATATTGAGGAACAGCTCGGAGCGTTCGCGGCATTGCTTGAGCACGTCCTGGGACAGGATGCGCGGACCCTGCAACGAACCGGGGTCCAGGTGATGTTGCTCCAGGGACCGGCGCCAGGAATCGAGGATTAGGTCCGGGACGGGCAGTTGTGGCAATTGGTTCGCGTTTTTCACCACGCGACTGACGCAATCCACGTGCGCCCGGGAGTGAGCGGAAAGCATAGGGGCCTCCGATTCAGCTTCTTATCGTTGTGCGCACATTAAGCGCCGTTCGCCGGGGACAGACAAGCTCGACCGGTTGTTCGGCCCGTGTGAGACGCCACGTCTCAGGGTCTCGCCGAAGCCTCGTGCAACCTGACATGGAGCGTCTCACCAGAGCTCGCTCCGCTGCATTGAACAAACCGATGGGACCGCTCTGGTCCGGGCTTTTCGAAGATTTTTTTCGTTACTGGCACCGCCCTTGCTCTACCTCTGCAACCCGCTCGACGGGGCATCCAATAATAACAACGAGGTGCCTATGTTTTCCTGCCCATGGTCTGGCTGTCCAGACCGTTCGCCTATCCCCGCCACGGTGGCGCCATGAGTCGCCGGCCACTGACCGTGGGCATCATCGCCAACCCCGCATCGGGCCGTGACGTGCGGCGCCTGACCGCCAATGCCGGGCTGTTTTCCAGCACCGACAAGGTCTCGGTGATCCAGCGCCTGCTGGCCGCGTTCGGCGCCACCGGCATCGAGCAGGTGTTGATGCCCACCGACATGATCGGCATGGCCGCCGCCGTGCTGAAGAACAGCCACAGCCGCCAGGCCCGCAGCAGCCATTGGCCGGCCCTGGAGTTCCTCGACCTGACCCTGCGCCAGACCGTCGAAGACACTCGTCGGGCCGCGCGTCTGATGGCCGAACGCGAGGTGGCGCTGATCGCCGTGCTCGGCGGCGATGGCACCCACAAGGCGGTGGCCGCCGAAGTGGGAGACATCCCGTTGCTGACCCTGTCCACCGGCACCAATAACGCCTTTCCTGAGTTGCGCGAGGCCACCAGTGCCGGACTGGCCGGCGGGTTGTACGCCAGCGGACGGATACCGACGCAGATCGGTCTGCGACGTAACAAGCGCCTGCTGGTCTGCGATGCCGGCCGTGGCTTGCGCGAAGTCGCCTTGGTGGACGTGGCCGTGTCGCCGCTGCGCTTTGTCGGCGCCCGGGCCATCAGCCGGGCACAGGACCTGGCCGAAGTGTTCGTGACCTTCGCCGAGCCGCAATCCATCGGCCTGTCGGCGCTGTGCGGGTTGTGGTTCCCGGTGTCACGCCAGGCACCGGGTGGTGCCTGGATGCGCCTGGACCCGCAATCGCCCGAAGCGCTGTTGGTGCCACTGGCTCCCGGCCTGTTGCAAGGCTGTGGCGTGCTCGCCGCCGGCCCCTTGGAACCCGGCGTCGCCCACGGCCTGTCGCTTTCCAGCGGCACACTGGCCCTGGATGGCGAGCGGGAAATCGAATTCAACGTCCATGACCGGCCCACGGTCACCCTCGATGCCGGCGGCCCGCTGAGCATCGATGTCAACGCGGTACTGGCCTACGCCGCGCAACAGCGTTTGTTGGCCATTGGCCGTGAACACCCGCAACACCCTCTGAATCTTCAAGAAGACACCTCGGGAGAATAAAAATGTCGACACCGCTCACCCACGATCAATTGCTGCACGCCTACCAGGTGATGCGCACCATCCGCGCTTTCGAAGAGCGCTTGCACGTGGAGTTCGCCACCGGCGAGATTCCCGGTTTCGTCCACTTGTATGCCGGCGAAGAAGCGTCGGCCGCCGGCGTCATGGCCCACCTGGGCGATGACGATTGCATCGCGTCCAACCACCGTGGCCACGGCCATTGCATCGCCAAGGGCGTGGATGTCTACGGGATGATGGCCGAGATCTACGGCAAGAAAACCGGCGTCTGCCAAGGCAAGGGCGGCTCGATGCACATCGCCGATTTCGAGAAAGGCATGCTCGGTGCCAACGGCATCGTCGGTGCCGGCGCGCCTCTGGTGGTCGGCGCTGCCCTGGCGGCCCGGCTCAAGGGCACCGACAGCGTCGCTGTGGTGTTCTTCGGTGACGGCGGCTCCAACGAGGGCGCGGTGTTCGAAGCCATGAACATGGCCTCGGTGTGGAACCTGCCGTGCCTGTTCATCGCCGAGAACAACGGCTACGCCGAAGCCACCGCTTCCAATTGGTCGGTGGCCTGCGATCACATCGCCGACCGCGCCGCCGGGTTCGGCATGCCTGGGGTGACGGTGGATGGCTTTGACTTCTTCGCCGTCCACGAAGCCGCCGGGGCTGCTGTCGAACGCGCCCGTGCCGGGGAAGGGCCGTCGCTGATCGAGGTCAAGCTGACGCGCTACTACGGCCACTTCGAGGGCGACGCCCAGACTTACCGGGCCCCCGATGAGGTCAAGCATTTCCGCGAGAACCAGGACTGCCTGATGCAGTTCCGTGAGCGCACCACCCGGGCCGGGCTGCTGTCGGCCGAGCAGTTGGACCAGATCGATAAGGAAGTGGAGCAACTGATCGAAAACGCCGTGTACAAGGCCAAGTCCGATCCCAAGCCCACCGCGGCGGACCTGCTCACTGACGTCTACGTCTCCTATCCCTGAACGCCCTTTATAAAACAAGAATAGAGAATCCCATCATGGCGAGAAAAATCAGCTATCAGCAGGCAATCAACGAGGCCCTGGCCCAGGAAATGCGCCGCGACTCCAGCGTCTTCATCATGGGCGAGGACGTGGCTGGCGGTGCCGGCGCGCCTGGTGAAAACGACGCCTGGGGCGGTGTGCTTGGTGTCACCAAGGGCCTTTACGACCAGTTCCCCGGCCGCGTGCTCGACACGCCGCTGTCGGAAATCGGTTACGTCGGCGCGGCTGTGGGAGCCGCCACCTGCGGCGTGCGTCCGGTGTGCGAACTGATGTTCGTCGACTTCGCCGGGTGCTGCCTGGACCAGATCCTCAACCAGGCGGCGAAGTTTCGCTACATGTTCGGCGGCAAGGCCTCCACGCCCCTGGTGATCCGCACCATGGTCGGTGCCGGCCTGCGCGCCGCCGCCCAGCACTCGCAGATGCTCACGTCCTTGTGGACGCACATTCCGGGGCTGAAAGTGGTGTGCCCGTCATCGCCTTACGATGCCAAGGGCTTGCTGATCCAGGCGATCCGCGACAACGACCCGGTGATCTTCTGCGAGCACAAGTTGCTCTACAGCATGCAGGGCGAGGTGCCGGAAGAGCTCTACACCATTCCCTTCGGCGAGGCCAATTTCCTGCGCGACGGCAAGGACGTGACCCTGGTGTCGTACGGGCGCATGGTCAACACCGCCATGGACGCCGCGCGCAGCCTGGCTGGGCGTGGCATCGACTGTGAAGTCATCGACTTGCGCACCACCAGCCCGATGGACGAGGACAGCATCCTCGAAAGCGTCGAGAAGACCGGGCGCCTGGTGGTGATCGACGAGGCCAACCCACGCTGTTCCATGGCCACCGATGTTTCGGCCCTGGTGGCGCAAAAAGCCTTTGGCGCGCTCAAGGCCCCGATTGAGATGGTCACCGCACCGCATACCCCGGTGCCGTTCTCCGATTCGCTGGAAGACCTGTATATCCCCGACGCGGCGAAGATCGAGCAAGCCGTGCTCAACGTGATCGAGTGGAGCAAGCGCTGATGAGCCAGATTCATACCCTGACCATGCCCAAGTGGGGCCTGTCGATGACCGAGGGCCGGGTCGATACCTGGCTCAAGGAGGAGGGCCAGGCCATCACCAAGGGTGATGAAGTGATGGACGTGGAAACCGACAAGATTTCCAGCAGTGTCGAAGCGCCGTTTTCCGGAGTCCTGCGCCGGCAGATTGCCCGGCAGGACGAAACCCTGGCGGTCGGCGCCTTGCTCGGGATTGTCGTTGAGGGCGAAGCCAGTGACGCCGAGATCGATGCGGTTATCGAGCAGTTCCAATCAACTTTTGTCCCCGGTGACGCGGCCGATGAAGACAGCGGACCGAAACCGCAGAAAGTCGAGTTGGACGGGCGGGTCATCCGTTATTTCGAGCGTGGCGAGGGCGGCACGCCGCTGTTGCTGGTACATGGTTTCGGTGGCGACCTGAACGGTTGGTTATTCAACCATGAAGCACTGGCAGCCGGGCGTCGGGTCATTGCCCTGGACCTGCCGGGCCATGGCGAGTCCTCGAAAACCCTGCAACGCGGTGATCTGGACGAGCTGAGCGGAGTGGTGCTGGGCCTGCTCGATCACCTCGACATCAACGCTGTGCATCTGGTGGGGCATTCCATGGGTGGGGCGGTGTCGCTGAACGCCGCGCGCCTGATGCCCCAGCGAGTCCGCTCGCTGACCTTGATCGGCAGCGCCGGGCTGGGCGCGCAGATCAATGGCAGCTACCTGGAAGGTTTCGTCGAAGCCGCCAACCGCAACGCCCTCAAGCCGGCACTGGTGCAACTGTTCTCCAATGCCGAACTGGTCAACCGCCAGATGCTCGACGACATGCTCAAGTACAAGCGCCTGGAGGGGGTGGACGCTGCGCTGCGGCAACTGTCAGCGACGCTCTTCAAGGACGGTCACCAGCAGGTGGACCTGCGCGAGGTCGTGCAGGCCGGCCACGTACCGACGCTGGTGATCTGGGGCAGCGACGACGCAATCATCCCGGTGGCCCACAGCGAAGGGTTGAGTGCCCAGGTCGAAGTGCTTTCCGGCCAGGGCCACATGGTGCAAATGGAAGCAGCCGAGCAGGTCAACCGGCTGATCCTCGGGTTCATCGAACAGCGCTGATCAAGCGGGCGGCGAGGTGGTTCGTCGCCCCGACAAACTTCTGGAGGCAACGTCATGAACGTTTCAATCAAGCCTACCCGCAGCATGCGCGCCGCCGTCTGGCATGGCCGCAACGACATCCGCGTCGAAGACGTGCCACTGCCGGTTTCGCCGCCCGCCGGTTGGGTGCAGATCCGTGTGCAATGGTGCGGTATCTGCGGCTCCGACCTGCATGAATACGTGGCCGGGCCGGTGTTCATTCCGGTGGACGCGCCGCACCCGCTGACCGGGATCAAGGGCCAGTGCATCCTCGGTCATGAGTTCTGCGGCGAGATCGTCGAACTGGGGGCCGGCGTCGAAGGCTTCAGTGTCGGTGAGCCGGTGGCGGCTGATGCCTGCCAGCACTGCGGCACCTGCTATTACTGCACCCATGGGCTGTACAACATCTGCGAGAACCTGGCCTTCACCGGGCTGATGAACAACGGTGCATTTGCCGAACTGGTCAACGTACCGGCCAATTTGCTCTACAAGTTGCCTGCTGATTTTCCGGCCGAGGCCGGTGCGTTGATCGAGCCGTTGGCGGTGGGGATGCACGCGGTGAAGAAGGCCGGCAGCCTGTTGGGCCAGAACGTGGTCGTGGTTGGTGCCGGTACGATCGGCCTGTGCACCATCATGTGCGCCAAGGCCGCCGGCGCGGCCCAGGTGATCGCCCTGGAAATGTCCGGCGCGCGCAAAGCCAAGGCCCTGGAGGTCGGGGCCAGCCATGTGATCGATCCGAAGGAGTGCGACGCCCTGGCCGAAGTTCGTCGTCTGACCGGCGGCCTGGGGGCCGATGTCAGTTTCGAATGCATCGGCAACAAGCACACCGCCAAGCTGGCCATCGACCTGATCCGCAAGGCTGGCAAATGTGTATTGGTGGGGATCTTCGAGGAGCCCAGCGAATTCAATTTCTTCGAGCTGGTGTCCACTGAGAAGCAGGTGCTCGGCGCGTTGGCCTACAACGGCGAGTTTGCCGATGTGATCGCTTTCATCGCCGATGGGCGCCTGGACATCTCGCCACTGGTGACCGGCCGCATCCAGCTGGAGCAGATTGTCGGCCAGGGCTTTGAGGAACTGGTCAACAACAAGGAGCACAACGTGAAAATCATCGTGTCTCCCGCACGGATCTGAGAGCGCCCGGGTGGGCGATTTGGCGATGGTCGGCAGCGGCCATCGCATTTTTTCACACGGAGTATCGATTCAGTCAGGCAGATAGTCCCGCCAGACATGCCCTTCGTTGAGCCGCAGTTGTGGTTCTTCCTGTTGCCGGAACGGGCGGTCGCAATCGAGGAAAAACTCATCGAGCTGCGGCGGCTTGATGCCGGTGCCACTGAGCATCCCGTGGACTTGGCCACGGTGGTGGATCTGGTGTTCGAACAGGTGCAGCAACAGCCGGTCGATCCGCTCACGCACCACGCCGTCCACGCGTACCAGCTCAACGCAGCGGGCGAGGTCTCTTTCTCGCAGGCTTTCGCACAATGCCAGCAGTTGCCGGTCGGCTCGGGTTTGGCTTTCCTTCAGTTGGGCAAACGCCAAGGTTTCGGAAAAGTCCTTGATCTGGCCGTCCCGGTCACCTTCCAGAGCGGTCAGGTAATAGCGGTCCACTTCCAGAATATGGCAGAGCGTGCCTTGTATGGATGGGAAGAACCCCGTGCGCGGCGCCGCGTATTCGGCTTCGCTCAACTGCGCGCAGGCAGTGAGCAGTCGGTGATTGGCCCACTGATTGTTCAGGGCCTGGGCCAGGAAATAGTTCATGGGACACCTTGAATCCCTGTGGGAGCGAGCGTGCTCGCGATGATGGCGGCACATCCAGCATAGTCGATTCAGACAGACCGCTATCGCGAGCAGGCTCGCTCCCACAGTTTTATTGCGTGTGTTCACGATTCGGTATTCACCACCAATCCTGTGGGAGCGGGCTTGCTCGCGAAGACGGCGGCACATGCAGCATAGTCATATCAGACAGACCGCTTTCGCGAGCAAGCCCGCTCCCACACAGGGTGCCCTTGCTTCAGGGGGAAGTCCTAAAGCCCCACATCCGGCAACATCGGCCGATTCGCCAAAGCCTTGGCCATGATCTGCTCCACAAACAGCCGGTCCGCTTCCGGCAGGGCCAGGCGCGGCGGGCGGGTGAGGGCGCTGCCGCGGCCGGCGATGGCTTCGCACAGCTTGATGCATTGCACCAGGTCGGCGCGGGCGTCCAGGTGCAGGATCGGCATCAGCCATTCGTAAATCGGCATCGCTTCGGCAAAGCGCCCGGCGCGGGCCAGGCGGAAAATGGTCTCGCCTTCTTTCGGAAATACGTTGGACATGCCCGAGACCCAACCTTCGGCGCCCACGGCAAGGCTTTCCAGGACCACGTCGTCGAGACCTGCAAACAACACAAAACGGTCGCCGACTTCATTGCGTACGTCGATGAAGCGCCGGGTGTCGCCGGAGGAGTCCTTGAAACACACGACGTTGTCGCAATCGGCCAGGGAGATCAGGATGTCCGGGGTCACGTCGTTCTTATAGATCGGCGGGTTGTTGTAGACCATCAACGGCACGTCGGCATGCCGAGCGACGTAGCGGAAATGCTCGGCGGTCTCGAACGGCTTGGAGCCGTAGACCAGCGCCGGCATCAGCATCACTCCGTCGACCCCCACCTTGCGCACCGCGTTTGCGACCTTGGCCGCCTGCACGCTGGTGAACTCGGCCACGCCGCAGATCACCGGTACGCGGCCACGGGAGGCGTCCACCGCGACTTCGGTCACGGCGATCTTTTCCTCGGCGCTCAGGGAAGTGTTTTCCCCCACCGACCCGCAGACCACCAGGCCGGAAACGCCATCACGAATGACGTTGGAAATCACTTGGTGGGTTTTTTCCAGGTTGATGGAAAAGTCATCGTTGAATTGGGTGGTGACGGCAGGGAAGACGCCGCTCCAGTTGATGCGTTTGCTCATGGTTGTCTCCGGTTGTTAATAGTGTTTTCTAGAGCCTGTAAACAAGTTCACTGCAACCCTGTGGCGAGGGGATTTATCCCCGCTGGGCTGCGAAGCAGCCCCCTGAGTCCCGATGGAACACCGAGTTGTCAGGTTTTAGGGCCGCTCCGCGCCCCAGCGGGGATAAATCCCCTCGCCACAGGGCCAGGTATCCGAAAGCCGATAGCCCTGCGGCCACGGATCGGCCGGGTCGAGCAACAGCTGATGGGTGCCGGTGATCCACGCGCGCCCGGCGATGCACGGATAAATCGCCGGGCGTCCGGCCACGTCGGTCAGCGAATCGATGCGGCAGTGGAATTCGGAGCCGATGATCGAGCGGCCGATAAAGCGTTCGCCGACTTGCATCAAACCTTTGGCGTGCAGTACCGCCATGCGCGCCGAGCAGCCGGTGCCGGTGGGGGAGCGGTCGATCTTGCCCGGCTGAATCACCACGGCATTGGCGCCGGTGGCGATGCCGTTTTCCTGGACGATGGGCGCGGCGATCTGGCAGAACGAGATGTGCGACCAGTCGGGGTTCAACGGATGGACAAAGCCCAGTTGTTCATTGGCGGCCCGGGTGATTTTCAAGCCCACGGCCACCAGCTCGGCGGCCTCGTCCGGGCGGATGGCGAAGCCCAGGCGCTGGGCGTCGACAATCACAAAACTGTCGCCGCCGTACGCCGTGTCCACCTGCAACGAGCCCAGGCCCTCGACTTCGATCCAGGCATCGAGGCGGTCGGCGAAGGAGGGCACATTCTTGATCTCGACCCGTTGCACCTTGCCGTCGCGGCAGTCGGCCACCGCTTCGATCAGGCCGCCCGGCGCTTCCAGCACCAAGCGGGTCTGGGGTTCGGTCATGGGCAGGATGCCGCTCTCCAGCAGCACGGTGGCGACGCACAACGAGTTGGAGCCGGACATCGGCGGGGTGTCGGCCGGCTCCATGATGATCCAGGCCATTTGCGCCCGTGGGTCCTTGGCCGGCACCAGCAGGTTGACGTGGCGGAATACGCCGCCACGGGGCTCGTTGAGGACGAAGTTGCGCAGGGTCTGGTCCTGGGCGATCCAGCGGGACTGTTCCCACACCGTGGCGCCGGGCGGTGGGGCAACGCCGCCGACGATCACGTCACCGACTTCGCCTTCGGCGTGGCAGCTGACGACATGGATGATTTTTGATGAGCGCATGAGTCAAGTCCTTGTGTTGTCTGTTCGGGCCTCATCGCGGGCAAGCCTTGCTCCCACAGGGTTCTGTGGCGTACACAAAAACAGTGTGGGAGCGAGCCTGCTCGCGATGAGGCCATTCGCTATTTCACCGATTTAAGGAAAGCCGCCGTCTCCGGCTGCATCGGATTGCCAATCACCTGGTCCGGCGGCCCGATCTCATGGACCCGGCCGTTGCAGAAGAACGCCACGCGGTCGGACACGTCCCGGGCGAAGCGGATCTCGTGGGTCACCAGCACCATGGTCATGCCGTCTTCGGCGAGCATGCGCATGGTGTCCAGCACTTCGCCCACCAGCTGCGGATCCAGGGCCGAGGTGGCTTCGTCGAACAGCATGTAGTCCGGCGACATCGCCAGGGCCCGGGCGATGGCCATGCGTTGTTGCTGGCCGCCGGAAAGCTTGCCGGGGAAGGCCTTGAGCTTGTCCCCCAGGCCCACATGCTCAAGCTGCTTCACCGCCAGCGCCTCGGCGTCCTGTCGGCTCTTGCCCAGCACCTTGCGCGGCGCCAGCATCACGTTTTCCAGCACGGTCAGGTGGGGGAAGGCGTTCCATTGCTGGAACACGATGCCGATCTTCTGCCGCAGGCGATTGAGGTCGGTGGCGCGGTCATGGACCTCGATGCCGTCCACGCGGATGCTGCCTTTCTGGATCGGCTCCAGGCCGTTGATGCACATCAGCAGGGTCGACTTGCCCGAGCCGGAACCGCCGATGATCGACACCACTTCACCTTTGTCCACCGTCAGGCTCACACCCTTGACCACTTCCAGGTCACCGAAGGACTTGTGCACGTTTTCGATCTCAATCATTTTCCTGCCACCTTCTTTCCAGACGTGCGCCGAGACGGGCGACCACCAGGCTCATGACGTAGTAAATGAGGCCCGCGATGCACAGCACCAGCAGGGGTTCCTGAATGCGCGTGACGATGGTTTGCGAAGCACGCAGCAATTCGACGATGCCGATCCACATCACCAGCGCGGTGTCTTTCATCACGCCCAGTACCAGGTTCAGCCAGCCGGGAAAGGCCACCCGCGTGGCAATCGGCAGGACGATGAAACGCAGGTCCTGCACATAGCTCAGGCCCAGTGACCGACTGGCCCGGCGGGTGCTCAACGGCACCGCCAGCACCCCACCGCGGACGATTTCGGTGAAGTACGCGGCGGCGTAGACCCCGAGGACGATGCAGCCCACCGCGAAGGCGCTGAGGTTCAGGCCGGCGATGCTCTTGAGGGAGTTGAACAGCACGAACTGGATCAGCAGCGGCACGCTGCGAAACGCGTCCAACACCCAGGCCAACGGCAGGCTGGCTCGCGGCAACAGGGCCCGCAACAGGCCGAACAGTAATCCGGCCAGGGTGCCCAGCAGGATCGACCAGACGGTCAGTTGCAACGTGACCCAGGCCCCGTCCAGCAAGAACAACAGGTCGTTAACGGTGAGGCTTGTAGAGAACATGACCAACCCTCCTCAGTAACGAAACAGCCGCCAGGACAACAGCCGGGCCAGCCCGACGATCAGCTTGGCGATCAGGTAATACAGCACCGCCGCGAGGGCAAAGTATTCGAAGGTGCGGAAGGTCTTGACGTTGTATTCCTGGGTGACGCCAGTGAGGTCGTTGTTCAGGCCGACGACTACGCCCAGGGACGTCATCAGCACCGCCCAGACCATCTGGTTGGTCAACGGATAGAAGACGATGCGCAACAGTTGCGGGACGATGATCATCCGGTAGGCCTGGAAAGCGCTCATCCCCAGGGAGCGGGCGGCGCGCATTTGCGTACTCGGCACGGCCTTGAGGCCGCCACGGAAGTTTTCCGCCAGGTAACCGGCGTTGTTGAAGGTGATCCCGGCCAGCAGGGCCAGCCAGGAACTGACGTGCAGCCCGAGGGAGCCGAGGCCGAAGTAGAGGATGTAGATCTGGAACAGCGAGGGCGTGTTGCGGGCGATGGACACCCAGCCATTGCCCACGCCTCGCAGCAAGCGATTCGGGGCCTGGCGCATCACCGTCAGCACCAGGGCGATCAGCACGCCGAAGATCATCGACAGCGCAGCGGTCTCGAAGGTCACCCAGGCTCCGGCGAGCATGTCGGGCAGGGCGCGCAAGGCCGGACGCCATTGGAAGCTGTAGTCATCAAACATGGATCGGGCTCCCCCTGCGGGCAGTGGGTTGCAGCCACATCGGCGGCTGGCCGGAGGTTGCGGCGGTGCAGGCGGCCTCGACGCATTCGGCAAGGGCGGCAAAGTGCACGCCGCGACCGACCAGGCCGGGTGCGTAGTGAGCGTATTTGCCGGAGTTGGTCATCAGCGTGGTGGCTTGGGGCGGGATCACCGGTTCGCCCAACATGCACCAGCAGGTGTCGGTCACCAGCACCGCGCCGAAGGCCTCGATGGCCGCCA
Organism: Pseudomonas sp. St290; assembly: GCF_018325805.1. NCBI lineage: Bacteria > Pseudomonadati > Pseudomonadota > Gammaproteobacteria > Pseudomonadales > Pseudomonadaceae > Pseudomonas > Pseudomonas sp. St290. The sequence continues at coordinate 2,996,071 of NZ_AP014703.1, forward strand.
GGTATCCGGCCTTGCGCGCCTGTTCCAATACCGTTCGCCCGCAGGTGATTGCCAGCACTACATACGGATGCTTGACCCGCCCCGCGCACAAGGTCGCGAGGGTGGCGAATTCGCTGAGGGAGAAATGCGGATTGCCCAGGGACACCACGTCCACCCAGTTGTCCCGGGCGCTGTTGAGCTCGCGCCAACTGGCGAGCAGGCCAGCGACATTGACGCTTTCCTGCGGCAAGGTGGCGTCGTTCTCCATGACATTGGCAGGGTCGAGGGCTTCCGGCGTCACCCCGGCGATGTGGAACAACGGCGCGGCGCTGGTGGTGGCGAATGCGGCGCCGAAGGCCTTGAGGTCGTCCAGGCTCGGGGCGGCATGTTCCAGGCCGCGTATCAGCGGGATGCGCCGGCCCGCCAAAGCGCCGATGTGATAACCCAGCAGCGGATAGAAACTGTCATCGACGTTGCCCAGCGCCGGCACGTCGATGATCAGCCCGGCCTTGCGCCGGTCGTCGAGATGACAGCCAGTCAACGGCGCCCGTCCGCACAGGGCAATGCAGATGTCGAGGAAGTCCGGGTACTTCTGCGTGCGCGCTCCCAGCACGCTGTTGGCATAGACCACCGCGTTGGATTCGGCCCAGACGATTTGTTCGCCGGCCTTGGGCGCGGTGTCCAGCAGGTAGGGCGCGCAGGTGAAACTCAGTTGCGCGCCCATCGCCATGTAGGCATCGCCCAGGGCACTGGCCGGCTCGCCCAGGGCCGGATCGACACCCAGTTCGCGCCAGCGACGCTGGTCCACGGAGATGGAATTGAGGGTGGTGGGCACGCGGACTTTCGCGCCCCACCGCACCAGTTGTTCGGCAAAGCGCAGGCTCGCCGGGCCGGTGTAGATGCAGCCGTCGATGTGGGCCTGGGTCACGTTTAGCAGTTGCGTGGCGCCCTGGATCTCGGCCATGCGCAACACAATCTGCATCGCCACTTGGGCCGCCTTGCCGTGAGTGCCGTCGAGCAACGCTTGGTCCTGTTCGGTCAGGTCCAGGGTCGAGGGAGTGGGCGGCTGCCGGCAGACGTCCGAACCCTGCCAGCCGTCGTTGGGGCGGCGGCCAGACAGCGTCAGGACGTCGCCCTCGAGGCGGACAAAGCCCTGGCCGCGCAACCTGTTGAAAGCCTCGTGCCCCACGCACAATACCGGCAACGAGCGTTGGAAAATCACCTGGGCCACCAGCACGCCCAGGGTCAGGATTTCATCGGCTTCGGCCAGCACCAGGGCCGCAGGTGCATGGCCGTTGCTGATCAACTCCATCAAGACGCTGCTGCCGGTGCATGAGCCGCGTCCGCTGGGAATCGCCAATACGCGCCCGGCCAGGCGTTCACCGCTCAACGGGTGATGCCGATCGATGACCTCGCCGCTGGCCGGATCGACCCCGCCCCAGAAACTCAGGCCGACTTCGGCGAACAGCAGGGCGCCCTGGGCGGCCCCCCCCACCAGGCTGCGGCCTTTCACACGGACAGGCGTGCTTGGCATGCACCGATCCTCAATAGTAGACCTGGGGAACGGTCAGGTTGGCCGGCGGGATGTCGGTGCCGACCCATTTGACGAACAACTCCTTGTACCGCCCAGTGCGCACTTGCTGATTGACGAACAGGTTGAGGTAGTTGAGCAGGCCGTACTCGTTGCGCTTGGCGCCCAGGGACACGTAGTCGATGACATAGGGCGCATCGCCGGCGATCTTCAGGCCCTTGTACTTGCCCGACTTGATGGTCGCGGCGGCCACGGTGTTGGTCACCACGGTCGCGTCAATGTGCCCTTGGGCGACCGCCAGCAGGGTGTCGTTCTGCGACTGATAGGCGCGGAAACTGCCGCTGCCCCAGCTCTTCTGGTCCTTCTCCAGGGCGATGGCTTCGTAGGTACTGCTGGTGTTGCCCAGGTTCTTGCCCTTGAGGTCGGCGTAGCTGTTGATGCCGGTGTTGTCGCGGGTCAGCACGACCATTTGGAAAGCGAAGTAGGGCACGGTCAGGCCGACGGTCTTGGCCCGTTCCAAGGTGTCAGATGTGGAGGCGACGATCACATCGGCGCGGCCGGACAGCAGCGCGGGGATTCGGTCGGAGAACGGGGTTTCCACCACTTCGGCATCGACACCGAGGACTTTCGCCAGATCGTGGCAATAGTCCACGTCGAAGCCCGCCGGGTTGTTTTTTTCATCACGAAAGCCCATGGGTGGGAAGTCCAGGGTCACGGCACAGCGTAGTTTGCCGGAGCCGATGATGTCGTCGAGCTTGTCGGCGTGGGCGGGGGCAATGAAAAGCGGGGAGAGGACAACGCTGAGGGCTACGGCCAATGCAGGGTTTTTCATAAATGCCTCGCTGTCGAATAAATGCGGTGAGATATCGTATTGAGGATTTCGTATACGATATTAGATAAGCAATCGGCATGCCTGTTTGCGGTCGCGTCGCGGTAATGCCACTGGAAGGCTGATCTAGAGGCTTTCAGGCCGCGCGGTACCACGTCGGGCAGGGGGCCGCGCTGGGGCTGTGTGTTACAGATGGGAGCAGCCATGGGGGGCGACGCCCCATCGGGGAACAGGCGTCAGTGCTGACTCTCGCGATACTGGCTGGGCGACAGGCTGGTCAGGGCACGGAACTGGCGGCTGAAGGCGCTGTGGTCGGTGTAGCCGCAGCGCAGGGCGATTTCGGTGATCGGCAGGTCTTTGTCGAGTAACAGCCGCGAGGCTTCTTCCAGGCGTGCCTTGTGAATCATCTGCCGCGGTGTGAGTTGGAAGATGCGTTTGCAGTGCCGCTCCAGTTGCGCCACCGACAATTGGGCAATGGCGGTCAGTTCGGCCAGGCTGATGGGGCGGGCGAAGTGGCTTTTGATATGAGCATCCACCGCCGCCAGTTTCTGGAAGGCTGGGTGGCTCGACTGGGGCAATTGCAGGTCACGGGAAATGCCGGCCAGGCCGACGACCTGGCCGTTTGGGTCATGCAGGGCGAGCTTGTGGGTCAGGCACCACACGGGTTGGTTGCCGTAATACAGATGCAGTTCGAGCTGGTCGGCCAACTCCCGGCCGCTGGCCAGCACCCGGCGATCCTGTTCGGTGTACAGCGGGCCGAAGCGTTCGGGGAACACCTGTTCGGCGGTGAGGCCGAGCAAGTCCGCGCTGTGCTTGAAACCGCAGCGCCGGGCCAGGGTTTGGTTGACGAAGGCGTAGCGGGCTTGTTTGTCCTTGATGAAAAACACCACGTCCGCGAGGGTGTCCAGCAGCGGGGCGATGGGTTGCAGGCTGCGCAGCAGGGTGTCCAGGTCACAGGGCGCGAGGGAAGTGAGCGAGGGATACATGGCCGGCGTCGTCTTTTTTGTGGAAGCGATGGCGCAGTGTCAATCGAAAATGCGCTGCCTGTCACGCCGCTATCGCGAGCAGGCTCGCTCCCACATGGGGTCCTGCGGTGCCGCAAAGTTGAAGTTCACCTCAAATCTCTGTGGGAGTTTGTGGTGAGTACAGGTCTGAGTGGGATGTGTGTCGGGTTCAGGTGGGTGGGGTTTCTTCCAGGGCCAGCAAGGTCTCGATACGCGCCGGGCTGAAGGGCGGGCGGGGTGTGGGCGGTGTCCAGCCGAACAGGTGTTCCAAGGCGGCGCCGCACACTCGGCCCTGGCACGCGCCCATGCCGCAGCGGCTGGCCAGTTTCGCTTCGCGCCAGTTTTCATGGTCGACCAGTTCGCCATAGGGCACGTCTTCGCAGCGGCAAACCAGGGTGTCAGCCGTGGCCAGGGTCTTGAGCTGTGGATCGAGGGTGAAGGCTTTGTTCAATGCCTGGGCGAAACCCTGCCAGCGTGTGCGTTGGGGCCACAGACGCTGGGCCGCCGCAGTATTGCCGACGGCGGCGTGGCCGGCGATGGCGCCTTCCACCAGGGCCAGTTCACTGCCGCCAAAACCGGTGCATTCTCCGGCGGCGTAATGTTCGACGCGGGTGGTGGCTTGCCAGGCGTCAACGGCCAGGGCCTGGTGTTCAACCGCGCAGCCCAGGGCCTGGCCGAGCTGGGTGTTGGGAATCAGCCCGAAGCCACAGGCCAGCCGATCGCAAGCCAGTTCGATCGTCTTGCCTTGTTGCAGCAGGCACACGCCCTCGAGTCGCTCCCGCCCGAGTGCTTCCACCACATAAGTACCGGTGCGGTAGTGTCGGTCGAACAAACCGAACGACTGGAAAAACTTGCCCGGCCAGCGGGGCAATTGTGCAGCGAAACCGGCGACGGCGGTGCGACTGGCTTGCTCGGCGATGCGCACCAGCTGCGCACCTTGATGTTTCGCCGTGGCGGCGCTTGCCATTAGCAAGGGGCCGCTGCCAGCGATCACCAGCCGTTCGCCGCGCACCGGCAGGCCACCCTTGATCAGTGCCTGCAAGCCGCCAGCTCCGGTCACTCCGGGCAACGTCCAGCCGGGGAAGGGCAGCAGCAATTCCCGGGCGCCAGTGCAGAGGATCAAGCGCTCGTAAGTGATCTGCCAGCCGCGCTCGGCATCCTCCACCAACAGGGTCTTGTCTCCTGCACAGGCGATTACCCGCGCGCCAGCGTGACAGCGGACGTTAGTGCAGGCATGCAACCGGTCTCGCAGACGGCGTGCCTGGGTCGGCAGGTTGGCCTGGGGACCGTCGCGCCAGATCTGCCCGCCCGGTAGCGGATTGTCGTCCAGCAGCACAATGCGCGCGCCGCTGTTTGCCGCGGCGAGGGCGGCGGCCATGCCGGCGGGGCCGGCACCGATGATCAGCAGGTCGGTGGTTTCGTTCATGGTCGGGTCTGCACGTGCATGCCGTCGTGGCAAAGGGTTTGGCAGGCCAGGCGTCGACGGCCGTCGATCAGCACCCGGCATTCCTGGCAGATGCCCATGCCGCACAAGGGCGCCCGGCGCTGACCGCTGACCGAGGTACGACTACAGCCGTCCGCCCCCAAGGCCAATGCCGCCGCGACGCTGGTGCCATCAGCGACTGACAGGGGGCGACCGTCCAGGAATAAGTCAGGCATGGGCCGGTTCTCCGAGAAAGCGCTGTGGCAGGTAAGCTTGAGGGGCAAGCGGCGAGGTTTCGTTGAACAGTTGGGCGACCAGCAAATCGGCCGTTGCGGGCGCCGTCGTGACGCCCAGGCCTTCGTGACCGACTGCCAGCCACAGGCCCTTGCGCTGCGGATGTTGGCCCACCAACGGCAAGCCGTCGGGGCTGGCCGCGCGAAAACCGGTCCAGGCACGAATGCCGTTGAGCTGCGCCAACCCCGGCATATATTCGACGGCGCGCTTGAGCATCTTCGCCAGCATCAAGCCTTCCACCTGTGGGTCGACGGTGCCGAACTGCCGCGAGGCGCCGATGAACAATTGCCCCGTTGGGCGTGGCTGGATATTGCACGCCACTGACGGCCCGCTGGCGTTGTGGGCGCTGGTGACATAGCCCAGTTCCACCAACGTGTGGGTGACGGTGGCGGGGTAGCGATCAGTGATCAGCAGGTGACCTTTTTTCGCTTCGATAGGCAGCTCCGGGCACAGCTCGGTGGCCTGGATGCCATTGGCCAGGACCACCGCGTCGGCGCTCAGCCAGCGACCATCGTCAAGGCGCACGCGCTGGCCGTCGACTTCGCTGACGCGGGCGCGCTGCTGGCGAATGTTGGGCGCGTCGAGCATCCAGCGCGCGGCAGCCGGGGCGTAGAGAATGCCGTCACCCTTGATCAGCAGCCCGCCTTCCAAACCTTCGCGCAATTGGGGTTCACGCTGATGCAGGGCGGCGCGGCCAATCAGTTCGCAGGCTTCGCCATGGGCCAGCAGGTTCAGGTATTTACTGTGGGCCACCGCCATTTCCTCGGCATTGGCCGCCAGCCACAGGGTGCCGTTGTTGCGCCAGGCGCAGGCCTCGGGCAGGGCCGGGGCCAGTTCGCGCCAGCGTTGCAGGGAATATTGACTGAGGGCCAGTTCCGCCGGGTTGTCATCCAGCACCAGCAGGTGGCCCATGCCGGCCGCCGTCGCGCCGTGCCAACCAGCGTCGAGCACCAGGACTTTCAAGCCGCGTTGGGCCAATGTCCGGGCGCAGGCAGCGCCGATGATGCCGGCACCGATGATGATCACGTCGGCGACCTGGCCCTCGCTCACGGACGAATGCCCCAGGCGAACGGGTCATCCGCTTCGATGACCAGCGTGGTCTCGGCACTGATGTAGGCACGGCCGCGAATGGTCGGCACGATGCGTTCGCCCGAGCGTTCATAGGAGCCTTCGAACTCGCTGCCAATGACACTGGCCTGGCGCCAGATCTGGCCGGGTTGCAGTTTTCCATCGGCGGCCAGGCACGCCAGTTTGGCGCTGGTGCCGGTGCCGCACGGGGAGCGGTCATAGGCCTTGCCCGGGCAGAGCACGAAGTTGCGGCTGTCGGCTTGCGGGTCGTCGGCGAACAGTTCGATGTGGTCGATCAGGCCGCCGTCCTCTCCGCGAAAACCCTGCTGCTCCAAGGCTTGCTGCACGGCGTAGGTATAGGCGGTCAACACGTCGAGATTATCGCCGGCCACGCGCTGGCCATGCTCGGCGATCAGGAAAAACCAGTTGCCACCCCAGGCCACATCGCCCACCACCGGGCCGATGCCGGGCACCTCCAGGGCCAGTGCCTTGCGGTAACGGTAGGCCGGCACGTTGCGCACGCTGACCGAACGGTCCTCATGCAAGGTTGCTTGCACCGTGCCCACCGGGGTTTCGATGCTGTGCACACCGGGGCCGATCCTTCCCAGGTGGGCCAGTGACGCCACCAGGCCGATGGTGCCGTGGCCGCACATGCCCAGATAGCCGCTGTTGTTGAAGAAGATCACTCCGGCACAGGCGCCCGGGTCCACCGGCTCGCAGAGCAGCGCCCCCACCAGCACATCGCTGCCGCGCGGTTCCAGCACGCAGGCGGTGCGCCAGGCATCGTGCTGCTCGGCCAGACGCTGCCTGCGCTCGGCCATGCTGCCCTGGCCCAGGTCGGGAAAACCGTCGGTGACCAGTCGGGTCGGTTCGCCGCCGGTATGGGAATCGATCACGGTGATGCGTTTCATGGGGCCACGTCCGTTTAGATGAGTGAACGCAAGCGTGGCCCGCGCCGGGGGGCGACGGCTTGATGGGTTTATCTGCCGCTGATGACGAAATCGGCACAGTACGGCAGCAGCCAGGTGAGCCTGATCAGGCGTTCCTGTCTTGCCATCGCCATTCAATATGCTCGGTATTGATCCCCAAGGCCTCGAACTTCTCGGCCACATACCGCAGGCAGGCGCCGCCGTCGGGCCTGTAATGCCCGGAAGCATCGTTGACCATGGCGATCACATGGTCCATACGATGTTCGGTGACCTTGAGCTCCCCGGCACACATGACCGGCCTGCCACTGCCAAGCTGGCTATGCCTGACGTAGTTGGCCCGGTCGCTATGCTCCCAGCGCTTATAGATAATGGCGTGTTCGGGTGTATAGACCCATGTGTAACTATTGGACTGGTCGTTGGGGGCGAGCAGTTCACTGGTGTGTGTCTTCAGTTGATTGCCGATCAACTTACCGTCCCACATTCCGATCAACTGACCCACGCCGTCTATTTTCGATGGGTCATAACAGCGCCAATGCATCAGGTCGCCGATAAAGGGCATCCACCTGATCGGATAGGTCTGGGCGCTGAGATCGATGGATCTATGGTCGGAATTCTTCCAGTCGGAGAAGTGAACATGACCTGACCATACGAATTGCAAGTGCGCGGATGAGTTTCTGAGCCATGTGTCGATCCGTTTGAATGAGGTATTGGCGTAGATGTCATTGGCTTTGATCAGCAACGATTCCAGCGCCCAGTCATCAGAAGCGATCGGGTGTGCGACGGGCACCTGGTAGAGGGCCAGTCCGTCAATTTCCCCGAGCGAGATACGTGCTCGACCGAACATCCGGGCAATGTCGATATCCACGTGGATGACTTGCCCCACTCTGGGGGCTTCGCAGAACAATTGCATCTGGCCCAGGGGGCCCATCGAGATATAGATGCTGTCGTCCGTGCCCGCCCAGTTTTGATTCTTTATGGAAGCTGTAACAGAAAGGCTGTCGATGAAGGTGTCGAATGGAGGTGTCATGGTTGAAAGCAAGTGTCTGTTTCAGATAACGAAGGCACCTGATTCTAGGGCGGCGTCGGACAGTCGCTGCGGTACATATGTATAGGTCCTCAAGAATACCGGGTCGATCATCGACTCGGTATTTCGGGCGGGCTCAATGGTTGGAAGGCAGGAACTCGAACAGCGTCTTGCAGACCCCGGCGATGTGTTCGTCCAACAGCTTCACCGCCCGTTCGACATCACCGGCACGGCAGGCGTCGAGGATTTCCCGGTGCTCGTGGTCGGCGCGCTCCTTGCCGGCGGAGAGGCTCATTTGCATGCGCAGATAGCGCTCCAACTTGTCGTGGACCGAACGGATCAAGCTCACCAGGAAGGGCCGTTGGGCCGGTTCGTAGAGACAGGCATGCAGCTGCCAGTTCAGTTCGGCCCAACGACCCACGTCGTCTTCACCGATGAATTCACGGCAGATGCTCTCGGCCCGGGCGAAGGTCTCTTCGGTCATATTGGGAATCGCCAGGCGCAACGCCTTGTCCTCCAGCAGCATCCGCACCTCGAACATCTGCGCCAGCTCCGCCTCGGAAATGCGCGTCACCATCGCTCCGCGATTACGCTGGAACATCACCAGGCCCTCGGCCTCCAGACGCTTGAGGGCTTCGCGTACGGGGATCTTGCTGACGTTGAACTGGCGGGCGATGTCGTCCTGGCGAATCGGCTCGTCCTCGGCAAAGTGCCCAGCCACGATGGCATCGCGCAGGTGGCGGGTAATGATTTCCGAAGTGGAGGGAGTGTTGCCCAGGTCGGGCAGGTTGAACTTGGATAAAGTCACGGCGGCGGGTCGTTCGGCTTAGATGGGGATATGGTATACGACTTTGCCGGGGTGGTCCTTGAAGCAGGCGATGAAGCAGCCAAGGGTACGAAACTGTGGCGAGGGGATTTATCCCCGCTGGGCTGCGCAGCAGCCCTAAAACCTGACATTGCGGTGTGTCAGGCAGATAGGAACCGCTCATCTTGGGGCTGCTGCGCAGCCCAACGGGGATAAATCCCCTCGCCACAAGGTTTTGTGTTCAGCAGTGGGACAGGCGAGTCACATAAGCTTCTGTCCGGACGATACGCCATCCAGTGACAGACGCCCCAGCCAGCAGCGCCAGGCCGAACACGATCAACGCCACGTCAGCGCCAAAAACGTCAGCCAGCAGCCCGGTCACCACCACCGGGATGCTGAACCCGACATAGGCGAACAGGAAGAATCCGGCGCTGACCCGGGCCTTTTCCACGCCGGCCATGGCGGTGACGGCTGACAGCCCGCCCAGGTACAGGAAGCCATAGCACGCACTGCTGGCACCCAGCGCACCAAGCAATACGGCGGCCAAGGAACCGGCACTCGCGCCCCAGGCCAGCAACGCGTAGCTCACCGGCAGGATCAACAGCCCCAGGCCCGTAGCCCTGGCCGGTTGCATGCGCCGAACCCAGGGTTGGAAGAGCAAGCCGCAACTGATGACCGTGAAGGTCGACAAGCCAGACCAACGCTGCAAATCGTGAGTCGCCAGCACCGAGGGCAATATGGCGATGACCAGGCCCGAGGTCGCCCAGGCCAACAGCATGGAAAAGCTGTAGGGCAGGCTGCCGGCGGGAAACAACGGCAGGCGCAGCAGCGGTGCGTCTTTGATTTTTCGCGCCGGGTCCGGTAGCCGCCAGACCACGCCGATCGCCATGGCCGCCAACATCAGTTGCAACCAGAAGCTGCCGGGAGTGGCGCTGTGATGGACGAACAGGAAGAGACTGGTCAACGCCGCGCCCAGGCCAAACCCCAGGGAAGTGCTGGCGGTGACCCGGTTGGCCGGCGAGCGGGGGTCGCCGGTTGCCATGAGCTCGGCCATATAGGCGGTCGATGTGGCCGAAGCCAGCCCTGTGCCGATTCCCATCATCAGGCGTGCCACGCCCAGGGCCTCCAGGCTTGGCCAGAGCAGTGTCACCAGCGTCGCCAGCATCGACAATCCGAGCGCGACCAGGATCAACGGCTTGCGCCCCACCCAGTCGGCGAGCCCGCCGAATGCCAGCAAGACGGGCAGGACGCCCAGCACATAACCGGAAAACGCCACCGCCGTGGCGCCGGCCCCATAGCCGGACAACTGCGCATAGGTGGTGTACAGCGGCGCCTGCAAGTTGACCGCGAGGGTGATCAGGCAAAGGCCGAAAGCCAGTCCCCAGGAGTGTCGATGCTGTGGGTTCAAGGGTATTCCTTAAAGGGTGTGCATGAGGTCCCGGGGACTATCACTGCCGGGCACACCGCAAACAAGGAACAGACGCCGGCCATTTGTGTTTAACTGTTTTCTGAAAAATCGAGAACACTTAGTCAAGAGTGCCCGCCGTGGATCTGAAGATTGATCGCAACGTTGCCGAGCCCGTGATCCGGCAGCTCGTGACGCACCTCATGGGCTGGATCAATGCCCATGGCATTCGTCCTGGCACACGGATGCCGTCCATTCGCCAACTGGCCCGGGAAAATGGCCTGAGCCTGTCGAGCGTGATCAAGGCCTATGATCAACTGGTCGCCAGCGGGGTGCTGGAGTCCCGGCATGGCGCGGGTTTTTTTGTCGCGCAGCGGTTGGCCCGGCCGGTAGCGCCGGCACCTGAAGCGGATAACGCACCGTGGCGGTTGTTCGACAATGAATCGACGCAGCTCAAGCTGGGGTGTGGCTGGCTGCCCGACGCCTGGCGCGACGACACCGACCTGGGCCAGGCGATCCGCCAGGTGGTGCGCAGCGACAACCACGCGTTGTTCAACTACAGCACCCCGTTAGGCTCGCCGCATCTGCGCCTGCACATTCAAAAGCGCCTGGGTCTGATCGACATTCACGTCGACCCGGCGCAGATCATCACCACCCAAGGCGCCAGCCAAGGCCTCGACCTGCTGGTGCGAACCCTGCTCAAGCCCGGTGACCTGGTGCTGGTGGAAAGCCCCGGCTACTACAACCTGTTCAATCTGCTGAAGCTGCATGGGGTCAAGACCCTGGCGGTGCCAAGAACCGCGCAAGGCCCGGACACCGTTCGCCTGGAACAGCTTCTCGGCGAGCATAAGCCCTCGTACTTCTTCATCAACAGCATGTACCAGAACCCCACCGGAACCAGCCTGGCGCCGAGCGTGGCCTATCGTTTGCTGCAACTGGCAACGGCCCATGACTTTCGCCTCATCGAGGACGACATTTACGCCGATTTCCAGAATGGCCCGACGTCACGCCTGGCCTCCCTGGATGCCCTGGACCGGGTGATCTACCTGGCGAGCTTTTCCAAGACGCTGTCCAGTTCGCTGCGCATCGGCTACGTGGTCGCCCATCCCGACATCATCCAGCGCCTGGCCGAAGTCAAGATGATTACCGGCATCGGTTGTTCGTTGCTGGCGGAAAACGTGGTGGCGACGTTGCTCGCCAACGGCGCCTATCGCAAGTTGATCCAGCGCTTGCGCCAGCGCCTGAACAAGCAGATGGCAAGTACGCTGCGCCAACTGGACCCGGCCCACTGGGAGGTATTTGCCGAGCCGATGGGGGGCATGTTCGTCTGGGCCAGGCCGCGGGGCCTGGCGGCACAACGGGTGCAGCAGATCGCCCGGGAATTGCAAATCCAATTGTCCCAGGGCTCGACGTTCCTGCCTCAGGGTGAGGACTGCGACTGGTTGCGGTTGAATGTGGCTTATACCCAGGATCATCGTGCGCAGGTGTTCTTCCAGCGGGTGGAGCAGGACTCGATTGCGGCGGGCCAATAGGGGATGGGGGGATTGTTCTGGCGCCATCGCGAGCAAGCTTTGCTCCCACAGGGGCGAGCAGGGGCAATCACAAGACTTGTACCGCTGTAGATCCCTGTGGGAGCAAAGCTTGCTCGCGATGGCGGACTGGTCAGTCACAAAAAATACCAGTGTTAATGGGAATAGATATCAAACGACAATGAGTTACTGTATCTTTCGCGACACATTTTTGTCAGCCTCCCGATGTGGGTGGCTTGTTTCCATTAGGATTGTGCATCGATGCGTCGGATTCTCGTTTCACTGTGTGTGCTCCAGGCTTATTCCGTTTCCACCTGGGCTGAAGAGCCAACCCCTGCCAACCCCGCGACCCTCGAGCTGCAAGCCACGGACATCGTCGGCGCTGCAGACTATGAGTCAGCACAGGGCCCGGTGAAGGGCTATCACGCCACCCGCTCAGCCAGTGCCACCCGTACCGACACGGCGATCCATGAAACCCCGCAATCCATTTCCGTCGTGTCCCGCGATGTGGTCGAAGACCTCAGTGCCACGCGCCTGCAAGACGCCCTCGATTACGCCGGCGGGGTAGGCCGGGCCAACAACTTCGGCGGCCAGGGACTGACCACCTTCACCGTGCGCGGTTTCACCACCGGGGAGTTCTACCGCAACGGTTTCCCGATCAACCGTGGCTACCCGAACATGCCGGACGCCAACACCATCGAACGACTGGAAGTCCTGCGCGGCCCGGCCACCATGCTCTATGGCCGTGGCGACCCGGGCGGTACCTTCAACGTGGTGTCCAAACAACCGTTGGCCGAGCGCAAGGTGACCCTGGGCAGCCAGGTCAGCGACCAGGGGATGCGTCGCGGTACGCTCGATGCGTCCGGTCCATTGGACGAAGAAGGGCGCCTGGCTTATCGCCTGAACGTGATCGGTGAGGGCGGTGATACGTTCCGTGATCACGTCGAGACCGAGCGCTACGGTGTTGCGCCAGTGGTGACCTGGCAGGTCAGCGACACCACGCGCCTGACCTTCGAAGGCGATTTCATGCGTAACAATGCGCCGTTGGACCGTGGCTTGACCCATTACGCCGGCCAGCGCGGCACCGCGTCGCGCGATACGTTCTTCGGCGAAAAAGACGCCGGCAAGCTGCACAACGACAACAACATGTTGCAGGTGCGTTTCGAGCACATGCTCAACGACGACTGGACCCTGGCCGGCGGTACCCAATGGCTCGACGGCACCTTGCAGGGTAATGCCGTGGAAGGCAACGGCATTGCCGCCGATGGGCGTACCCTGGGTCGCAACTTCAACTACCGCAAGCTGGAATGGACCGACCGTGACACCCAACTCAACCTCACCGGGCATTTCTCCACCGGCGGGTTCGAGCACACGCTGTTGACGGGCATCGAGTATGAAGACTACGACTACCAGTCCATCATCCAGCGCTCCGCCGCGGGCACCGGTGCCTACCCGATCGATATCTTCGACCCGGTGTATGGCCAGCCGCGTCCGGCACTGACGCGTACGCCCACCGATGACCAGGAAAATCTCAAGACGTTTGGCGTATTCGTGCAGGATCAGGTGGCGTTGACTGAGCGCCTGAAGGTGTTGGCTGGGGCGCGGTTTGAGCGATTCGAGCATGAGTACGAATCCTTCGTCCCTCAGGCTCGGCCCGGTAGCCGTAACTGGGACAAGACTGAAAATGCTGTCACCCCACGCCTGGGGGTGATCTACGATCTGACCGATACCGTTGCGCTCTACGCCAACACCGCGCGCTCGTTCAAACCCAACACCGGAGCCAGTCGCCAGGGGCAGGGTGAGGGGTTTAAGCCGGAAGAGGGCAAGTCCTACGAAATGGGCGTCAAGTGGGAAGCGCTGGATCGTCAGTTGAGCGTTGATGCGGCGATCTACCAGATTGAAAAGCGCAACGTACTCACGCCCGATCCGCTGGATTCCACCTTCAACGTGGCTGCCGGGGAAGTGCGCAGCCGTGGTTTCGATTTGAATGTGGCGGGCAATTTAACGCCAGAATGGCGCGTGATCGGTGGCTACGCGTATGTAGATGCCGAAGTGACCAAGGACATCAATATCCCAACCGGCACCCGCTTGCTCAACGTGCCCAAGAACTCCTTCAGCCTGTTGAACGTCTACGAGTTCCAGGACGGTGGCCTCAAGGGGCTCGGCCTGGGCCTGGGCGCCAGGTACGTCGATGAGCGGGCCGGCAATACGGCGGCCAGCACCTTTACCATGGACAGCTACACCGTCGTCGACCTGCTCGGCTACTACAAGGTCAACGAGCGGATCCGCCTCAACCTGGACCTGAAGAACCTGTTCGACGCCGACTACGAAGAGGGTGCATTCGGTGGCGTCTATGCCTACCCAGGCGCACCGCGGACCGTGCAGGCCGGCATCTCCTACACGCTCTGAATCCAGTGCGTCATGAAAACCCCGAAGGTCCTGCCTCCGGGGTTTTTCTTTTCACCACTTGCCGCTGCTCATGCCGCCGTCCACCGGCAGTATCGCGCCGGTCGTGAAATCAGCGCCCGCCAGGTACAACACGGCTTCGGCAATCTCCTCGATGGTGCCCACGCGACCGGCCGGGGCCAGGTTGTCGAGGAAGTCGCGGTGCGCCGGGTCGTGCATGGGCGTGTCGATGATGCCGGGGGCGACCGCGTTGACCTTGACGTTGTGGGGCGACAGTTCCAGGGCCAGGGCGCGGGTCATCTGGTTGACGCCGCCCTTGATCAACACCGGCAGGGCTGCCGGTACCTGGATGTTCGGTTGCAAGGCCACGGCAGCCGAAATGTTGATGATGAAGCCTTGCCGGCGCCCGATCATGTGTGCGGCAGCGGCCTGGCTGGCATAGACGAGCCCCTTGAGGTTGGTGTCCAGCAGCGCGTCCAGGTCCTGGGGGCTGTATTCGACGAAGGGTTTTGGCAGGAAGAACCCGGCGTTGTTCACCAGCCCGTCAACGGCGCCAAAAGCCTCGACGGCTTGGGCGATGAGGGCGGCTGAAGTGGCCGGGTCAGCGATGTCGCCGGCCACGCCGATGAAACCGGCCGGGTGACCGAGCTGGGCAGCGGCAGCGTCCAGGCCGGACGGGGAGCGGGCATTGCCCACCACGTTATACCCCTGGGCCAGGAACGCCTTGACCAAACCCAGGCCGATCCCGCTGGAAGCGCCGGTGATGATGACGGTTTTGTTGAGGCTCATGATTGACTCCTGATCACATTGAGTTGAACCGGTGCGCCTGTATGGCGGTGGTTGAGCTCAGGGTATTGATGCCTCAGAGTTTGATAAATAAGGCTTCTGGTACTTGAGTTGATACGTCATGTAATCAATGACTGGATCAACACAAGCCACTGTGGGAGCGAGCCTGCTCGCGATAGCGGTACATCAGCCGACTCAAATGTTGACTGACGCACCGCTATCGCGAGCAGGCTCGCTCCCACAGAGTTATTGGGGTGATAGACATAGAAAGCCCGGTCAATCGGACCGGGCTCGAAAGGGCAGAGCGTTATTCCTTCGGAAGACTTCGATACTCCGTCGTGGTCATTCCCGCATATCCCCAGTTATCCGTGTCCACTTCCTCTATCACGATATGAGTCAAGTGTGGGTCCTTGCCCAGCACGCGCTGGAGGGTTTCGGTGATTTCGGAAATCGCCTGGGCTTTCTGTTCCCGGGTCACGCCGTCACGGGTAATTCGCACGTTTACGAAAGGCATGTTGCACTCCTGCTGCTGAGATAATGCGCAGGAGTATTCCCGCGCCATTGAAGGACCACTGTATTTATACGCCGCAGGCTGATAAACAGGCTTTTGGCAACTTCAGTTGATACGCGGTGTAATCAATCATGAAACGTCATTTCGAAGATCTGCAGTTGGGCAGCATAGAACTGTTCTGCCTGGCGGCGGAGGCGGGCAGTTTCACGGCAGCGGCGCAGTTGGCGGGGGTTACTCCGGCGGCGGTGAGCCGCTCGATCTTTCGCCTGGAAGAGCGCCTGGGGTCACGACTTTTCGTGCGCACCACCCGCAGCATTCGCCTGACCGAAGCCGGCAGGACCTATTTCGAACAATGTCGCCAGGCGTTGACGCAACTGGTCGAGGCGCAACAGGAAATGATGGGGGCGCAATCGGTGCCGTCCGGGCAACTGCGTATCAGCCTGCCCACCACGTACGGTCATCACCGCATCCTGCCCTTGCTGCCGGCCTTTAGGGCGCTGTACCCGCAAGTGACTGTAGACCTGCACCTGAGCAATCGAAACATCGATTTCGTCGCCGAGGGGTATGACCTCGCCATTCGGGTACGGGCCCAACCCGACTCGTCGATGATCGCCCGGCTGCTGGAAGACGCGAAACTGGTGGTGGTCGCGTCCCCGGATTATCTGCGCAAGGCCGGCACGCCCCAGGCCCTTGAAGACCTGGACGATCACGAGTGCATCCAGTTCGAATTGCCCAGTAGCGGGCGACGGATTTCCTGGTTGTTCAATGTCGAGGGCAAGGAAAAGGAAGTATTCGGCGAAGGGGGCTATTGCTGTTCGGATGATGTGCTCGGCGGGGTGACGCTGGCCAAGCATGGCGCCGGCTTGTTCCAGACCTACAAATTCATCGTGGAACAGGAGCTGGCCAACGGGCAACTGGTGGAGGTGCTTGCGCCTTTCGCGGGGCGCTCACGGCCGTTCACCTTGCTGTATCCCCATGGCCGGTACGTGCCGCAACGGGTGCGTGCTTTTGTGGATTTTCTGCTGCAGTACCGGGAGCAGTGGGCCGCGATATGAGGGGAAAACACAACGGGCGAGAAGAGCAAACCGTGGCGAGGGAGCTTGCTCCCGCTGGGCTGCGTAGCGGCCCCAGGATTTTGCGGTTGCTGCGCAACCGAGCGGGAGCAAGCTCCCTCGCCACAATGGATCACCATAAACTCAAATAATGCACTAATTACCCGGCCTAGCTCGTTATCAGAACCGAAACGCCTGACGCCCGATCAGCAGCCATTTGCCATCCTTCTGCTTCTGCCAGATCTGGAAGTTCTCGATTTCCGTCGGTACCACTTCAGTGCCCTTGATCGCCTGGGCCGAGAAGTGATTGCGCACCAGCGCCACGTCACCTGACAAGGTGATTTTCTGGTTCTGCATCTCCAGGGTCTTGAACGCGCTCTTGCCGGTTTCGATATCGGCGATGAAGGCTTTCTTGTCCTGGATGTTACCGCTGGAGTGCCCGTAGGTGAGGTTTTCGGCGGCCAGGGCCTGAAGTTGTGGGATGTCTTTATGTAGCATGGCTTGGGTCAAATGATCGACCGCCTGGGCTACTTCTTGCTCGGGCGATGTAGCGGCTGCTGCTGCATAGCCGCTGAACAGGCACAGCAAGCTGATGACCAATGTGGCTTTTTTCATGGGGATTTCCTTGTTGTTGTAGGTATCAGGAACGCGAGCGATGTGCTCTCATCGGTCATCGTACAACTTGTCTGGTGATGGGGAAACTGCCGAGTGAATGTACGTTGCGTTTTCGATAAAAAAGATTGCGATCAGGTTCCTTGGGCACGCCCAGCCGTTATCATCTCGCTGGATGTACGCCGCTCCTGCGCGGACGAACTCGCAACAGAAGGAATCAGGATGTCCCCGACACTTTCAGACCGCTATCGCGGATGCTTACTGGGCTTGGCGTGTGGTGACGCCGTTGGCACTACTGTTGAATTCCAGCCTCGGAATTCCTTTACCCCTGTGACCGACATGGTCGGTGGCGGCCCCTTCAGTCTCAAGCCTGGCCAATGGACCGATGACACATCGATGGCTTTGTGTCTGGCTGAGAGCCTGTTGCAAAAGCGTGGTTTTGATGCGGCTGACCAGATGGGCCGATACCTCAATTGGTGGCATTGGGGTTATCTGAGCTCCACTGGCGATTGCTTTGACATTGGTATGACCGTTCGCGGTGCACTGGAACGCTATCAGTCCCATGGCGACCCATTCGCGGGGGATACCGCTGCTGATACGGCTGGCAATGGCTCGCTGATGCGACTGGCACCGGTCGTGCTGTTCTTTTATCCGGATCGCGAACGCATTCGCGATTTTGCGGCTCTGAGTTCACGCACAACCCATGGGGCGACAGAGGCGGTGGAGTGTTGCCAGGTGTTGGCTGATGTCATTGGCAACGCATTGACCGGCGCGTCAAAGGCGGATGTGTTGCGTGTGCCGTCTGAGCAACTGACCGAGGCTAAAGTGATAGCGCTTGCCCAAGGGGCGTATCAGGGAAAAGGTCGGAGTGAAGTGTCAGGCACTGGTTATTCGGTGGCTTCCTTAGAAGCAGCGCTGTGGTGCTTTCATCAGACGGACAATTTTGCTGATGCGGTGCTGGCCGCGACGAACCTCGGCGACGACGCTGACACCACCGCTGCCATTGTCGGCCAGGTAGCGGGGGCATTTTACGGGGCGCAGGCTATTCCCTCCGGTTGGTTGCAGAAGTTGTGGATGCGACAAGAGATTGAAGCCATGGCGGATGCGCTTCACTTGCAGGTCTGAGCCGCTTTTCAAGTAGTGATTTACCGTTCACCACTACCCTGTGAGTCCAATCGGTCTATGAGGAACCGCAGGTCAATATCGGGCAAGGTGCCATTTGATAACGCAACAAGTTGTAGCCGGCCAACTGTAGGGATATTCCCCAAAGCATCCGCCAACGTATTATCTACGGCATGATCTCGTTTAATAACGATGAGGCCAAAGCGTCCCATAAGACACTGTATTTACACCCATACAGCCCCATGAAATAACGAAGAAAAGTCGCCATGTTTAATTTCCGTAAACATATCCAGCGCGACACGTTTAAATACATTCCACATAGCGCCCCAAAGGCTACGAGACCTTGCGTCCTTACTTACGCATGCGTCAGAATCCGCTGGCTTGTGCGCTTTGCCCCTGGCTTCTATCGTTTACCTGCCACTGCCCATCAGTGGTCGGGTTTAGTCGCCCATCAGGTTTGGTAAGGTGCTTGAGCACCGTTCAGTCAGGTTATTTATATTCCTGCACTAAATGGTGGTTGTGCGCAGGGCGTCCTCGGGCGCGCCGGGTTTTACCAATTCCTACCGGTCGACTAACCTGCGTACAGCCGCCACCCTTCTTTTAGTCGAGAACGGTTGCAGCTCCAATGTAGGAATTGTTAATTATGTTCAAAGTAACTCCGAACCCCCCGGATATCGACTCGGTACTCTACGGCGACTCTCTCGACCCTGAAAAGTTGAAAGAGGCGGCAGACCGCGCGCTCAAGCACTACCTGAACCCCAGGGCAACGAAAACGCAGATACCGCCCCGCAAGCCCAGCACGATCTTCACCATCGACGCAGCGGTGGATGACGAAACGTTACTCGTTGAGGCGTGCGAATCCTTGGCATCCGCCAGCGTGATGGTCAGCGACCTCACCGATTTGACGGACGGCCCAAGGCGCCAAACGATGCTGGTGCTGCAACGGGTCATCATGTTGGGTGAGCTAGCGGTCAATCGAGTACTGGATAACTACAAGCCTGGGTAGTCGCCAGGTAGTGTTGTGGGGGCGCCGCAAGCGCCCTCACAACCTAAGTCCATGAAGCTCGGTGGAACGTTGGGTTCCGTCAGGCACTGCCAACCGCGTGGGCCTTGTTGCTCCGCCTTCACAATCCTTCCCGAACCGCCCCCCGAATCCCCTCCAGCAACATGGTGAACGCCGGGTTGTCGTTGTCCTCGCGCCACACCAGGTGCAACTCGCTTTGCACTCCTTCGCCCAGGTCGATCTCGCGAAACACCACCTGCTTGAACACCACGCTGGTGGCGCAACGCGGTACCAGGGCCAGGCCCATGCCGGCGTTGACCAGCGCCAGGATCGTCAGCGACGACCCCAGCCATTGCACGAATTGCGGCGCGACCCGGGCCGAGCGCAGCATGCCGGTAAGCAGTTCGTTGAAGGGCGGGTAGGCGGTGTGGGAGTACATCAGGAACGGCTGTCCATCCAGGTCCTGGACGCTGACGGATTCGGCGCTGGCCAGCGGATGCCCGGCAGGCACCGCCAGCACGAAGGGCTCACGCACCAGGCATTCGGTGGCGTAGCCGGTTTCCAGCAGCGGCGAGCGGACGATGCCCAGGTCGATGCGCCGGGCGCGCAAGGCTTCGTGTTGTTGGTAGGTGTTCATTTCCGCCAGGACGATCTTCACTTGGGGCTGTTTCAGCCGCGCCTCGGCAATCACCTTGGGTAAAAACTCATACACCGCACTGCCGACGAAGCTGATGGTCATCGAGCCAATGTCGCCTTGGGCAAAACGTTTGGCGGCTACGGCAGCTTGTTGCGCCTGTTCCAACAGGTTTTGCGCCTCGATGAAAAACGCCCGGCCGGCGGCGGTAAGCGCCACGCTGCGGGTACTGCGGGTGAACAGCTCGACGCCCAGGTGATGTTCCAGCAATTGGATCTGCCGGCTCAGCGGTGGCTGGGTCATGTTCAGGCGTTCGGCGGCGCGACGGAAGTTGAGTTCGGTCGCCACGGTGGTGAAGCAGCGCAACTGGGCCAGTTCAAACATTGATTCAATCCAGGTATCAATCAAGTGCCAAGTTAGATTAGACGGGAACAATCCACCGCGTCCATCATCGTCCCGTTCCCCACAAAAACAATGATCGGGAGGCACCCCTTGAATAACGTAACGGACTCCACCCATGACAGCACCCTGGCGCTCGCGGCGGCCAAGGTCAAACGTCATGTCCTGCCGCTGGTGGTGGTGATGTTCATCGTCAACTACATCGACCGGGTCAACATCGGCTTCGTGCGCAGTCACCTGGAAACCGACCTGGGCATCGGTGCCGCGGCCTACGGGCTCGGCGCCGGGCTGTTCTTCATCGGCTACGCGCTGTTCGAAGTGCCGTCCAACATGCTGCTGCAACGCTACGGCGCGCGGGCCTGGCTGACGCGCATCATGTTCACCTGGGGCGCGGCGGCCATGGCCATGGCCTTTGTGCGCGGCGAGACCAGTTTTTATGTGCTGCGCTTCATCCTCGGCGCGGCGGAGGCGGGGTTCTTTCCCGGCATCATCTACTACTTCACCCAATGGCTGCCCGCCAATGAGCGCGGCAAGGCGATGGCGATCTTCCTGAGCGGCTCGGCCATCGCCTCGGTGATTTCCGGCCCGGTGTCCGGCGCCTTGCTGCATATCAGCGGGATGGGCCTGCATGGCTGGCAGTGGATGTTCCTGATCGAAGGTTTCGCCTCCATTGTGCTGTGCGGGTTCGTCTGGTTCTGGCTGCAATCGCACCCGAGCCAGGCCAAATGGCTGACGACTGAAGAAAAAACCGTATTGATCGCCGCCATCGCCGAAGAGCAACGGGCCCGGGAAGCGGCGCAAGTGATCAAGCCGTCGATGTTCAAGTTGCTGGCCGACCGACAGATCGCGCTGTTCTGTTTCATCTACTTTTCCATCGCCCTGACCATCTACGGCGCCACGTTCTGGCTGCCGAGCATGATCAAGAAAATGGGCAACCTGGGGGACTTCCAGGTCGGTTTGCTCAACTCTATCCCGTGGATCATTTCCATCGTTGCCATGTACGGCTTTGCCGCCCTGGCCGGCAAATGGAAGTTCCAGCAGGCCTGGGTTGCGGTGACGCTGGTGGTGGCTGCGTTCGGCATGTTCATGTCCACCACGGGTGGGCCGATCTTTGCCTTCGTGGCGATCTGTTTTGCGGCGATCGGTTTCAAGGCCGCGTCGGCGTTGTTCTGGCCGATTCCTCAGGGCTACCTGGATGCGCGCATCGCCGCGGCGGTGATCGCCCTGATCAACTCCATCGGCAACCTCGGCGGCTTCGTGGCGCCGACGGCCTTCGGTTTCCTGGAGCAAACCACCGGGTCCATCGAAGGTGGGCTGTATGGGCTGGCAATCACCTCCCTGGTTGCCGCCGTGGTGATTTTCTTTGCCCGCACCAAGCCGGGCCGCGATACGCCGAATTCATTGTCCGGCCGACCTGAAACCGTTGCCGATACCGTTGCGGGTCAACCGGAAAAACCCCAAGCCTTGAACCCTGGCCCATCGGGAGCCGCTGTATGAAGATCAAACGCGTCACTGTCACCCCCATCGCCTTTCGCGACCCACCTTTGCTCAACGCCAGCGGCATCCATGAGCCGTTCGCGCTGCGCTCGATCATCGAGATCGAGAGCGACAACGGTTACATCGGCCTGGGGGAGAGCTACGGCGATGCGCCGGCCCTGGCGATCCAGCAGCAGTTGCAGAGCCAGTTGATCGGCCTCGATCCGTTCAATCTCAACCAGTTGCGAGCCATCGTCCAGGCGACCGTCGCCGCGCAGAAACCGCCGAGCCTGGCCGGTGCCGAACTGGCGCCGGGTTCCCATGCGAGCAAGGCAGTGAGCAATGCCTATTCGGCGTTCGAAGTGGCCTGCCTGGACCTGCAGGCCCACTACCTGAACGTGCCGCTGGTGGACCTGTTGGGTGGTGCGATTCGCGACGAGATTCCGTTCAGCGCCTATCTGTTTTTCAAGTATGCCGAGCACATCGATTCGCCGTATCCGCCAGACAGTTGGGGCGAGGCGCTCGACGAGCAGCAGATCGTTGCCCAGGCCCGGCGGATGATCCAGGACTATGGCTTCAAGAGCATCAAGCTCAAGGCCGGTGCCCTCGATCCAGAGCATGAAGTCGCCTGCATCAAGGCGTTGAAACAAGCGTTTCCCGGCTATCCGCTGCGCATCGATCCCAATGCCAACTGGTCGCTGGAAACCTCGATTCGCATGGCCGAGCTGCTGGGCGATGACTTGCAGTACTACGAAGACCCGACGCCGGGGCTGGAAGGCATGGCCGAGCTGCACAAGCGCACGGGACTGGCGCTGGCGACCAATATGGTGGTCACCGATTTCGACGAGTTTCGCCGTAGCGTAGCGTTGAACAGCGTGCAGATCGTATTGGCTGACCACCATTACTGGGGCGGCCTGCGGGACACCCAGGCCTTGGCGAAAATGTGCAGCACCTTCGGCCTGGGCGTGTCGATGCATTCGAACTCGCACCTGGGCATCAGCCTCATGGCCATGGCCCACGTGGCGGCGGCGGTGCCGAACCTGGACTATGCCTGCGACACCCATTACCCGTGGCAGGAACCGGATGAGGAAGTGGTCAAGGGCGGCAAGCTGCCGATTGTCGACGGCTGCGTGAAGATCACCCGGGCGCCTGGCCTTGGCTTGGAACTGGACCGCGATCAGCTGGGCAAGCTGCATGACCAGTTTCTCAGTTGCGGCATCCGCCAGCGCGATGATGTGCGGCAGATGCAGCGCTACCGGCCGGAGTGGAAAACCGTCAAGCCGAGGTTCTGATCCAAAGGTGAGGGGGCCTGCTGCGCAGGCCAGCGGGAGCAAGCTCCTGTGGCGAGGGGGGATCTGTGGGAGCAAGGCTTGCCCGCGATGAACGATAACGCGCTTCAACTGTTCGACCGCGGCGCGGTTATCGCGGGCAAGCCTTGCTCCCACAGATAAATCCCCTCGCCACAGGTCGGTGGTATTGATCCCCCCTACATTCCCCGGCCATCCTGCGGCCCCCACCCAAAGTACCGCACCCGCCTGCATCGGGGTCTTACACCCAAACTGCCGCACCCGCCTGCATCGGGGTCTTACACCCAAACTGCCGCACCCGCCTGCATCGGGGTCTTACACCCAAACTGCCGCACCCGCCTGCATCGGGGTCTTACACCCAAACTGCCGCACCCGCCTGCATCGGGGTCTTACACCCAAACTGCCGCACCCGCCTGCATCGGGGTCTTACACCCAAACTGCCGCACCCGCCAGCCTCGCCGTCTTACACCCAAACTGCCGCGCCAGGCCGGCGCTTCCAAAGCATTCGCCAATTGCCTCCAAGGCAGCGTATGACGCGCCCCGGCGCCTTTCGATAATCGCCTCCGACATCCCGTCCCCTGTTGCGGAGCGCGCCATGCACAACAATAAAAATACCCGCCAACGTTTTTTGCCTGCAGTCCTCGCCGGTGTTTCGAGCCTGGGCCTGATGCCTTGGGCCAACGCCGAAATCATGCTGTATGACAAGGACCAGACCACCTTTTCCACCGACGGTTACATCAACGCCTTTTACGTCAACAGCGACGTGGACCGCGCCGGTGAGCAGTACGACCGTCGGCAGGCGCGGGTCAAGATGGGCTTCTTGCCCAACTACCTGGGCTTCAACATGGGCAAGCAGGTCGATGACCTCAAGCTCGGTGCCCGGGCCTCGTTCTGGGTGACCATCAACGACAGCGAAACCAACGGCACCGACACCGCCATCGACGTGCGCCAGTTCTACGGCACCGTGGCCAACCCGGAGTGGGGCGAGGTGCTGATCGGCAAAGACTTCGGTCTGTTTGCCCGCTCCAACATCCTGCTGGACGAACTGCTGGCCGGTTACGGTCAGGTCAGCGACACCCTGGGGCTGGTAGACGGCGGTGGCGTCTCGTTCGGCAACATCGGCAGTGGTTATCCGTACCCGTTCCCGACCTCGCAGATCACCTACCGCACGCCGGTGATGGATGGCTTGCGAGTGGCGGTGGGAATCATGGACCCGGTGGACACCAACGACAACAGCGCCACCGGCAAGGCCTACCAGGAGAACCCGCGTACCGAGAGCGAGATCACCTACCAGTTCGACCTGGGCGGGGCGAAGATCTACAGCTGGCTCAACGGCAGCTACCAGACCTCGGACAATACCGACTCCACCGTCGAATCGGTCACTTCCAAGGGCCTGGGGTATGGCGTGCAGGCCAAGATGGGCGGGTTGTCGCTCACCGGTTCGGGGTTCCAGGCCAAGGGCATCAACCCGTTCTTCACCAACAACGCCGGTGAAGCCACCCTGCGCAATGTCGACAGCAAGGGCTACCTGTTGCAGGGCTCCTACAAGCTGGGCAAGAACCGCCTGGCGCTGTCCTACGGCAAGACCGATGACGACGGCAATGGCGTGGTGGGCAGTGGCGCCGATTACGAAACCCGTGGCGTCGCGTTGTTCCACGACATCAACGACAACCTCAAGCTCGTGGCCGAGTACAACCAGTTCGAAATCAACGGCCACGATACCAGTGCCCAGAACGAAGACACCGACACCTTTGCGGTGGGGGCGGTGCTCACCTGGTAAGGGGGGCGACGCTGTCTGTGGGAGCAAGGCTTGCCCGCGATAGCCACGCCGCGGTCAAACAGTGGAACCGCGTTATCGTTCATCGCGGGCAAGCCTTGCTCCCACAGGCCTTTGCTATTGGGGCTGCGCATCAGCCCCCTTTTTTTCAATGAGACGTCCCCTCGGCGAACTCGATCTTGTTGCCGACGTTGTACTTGCCCGAAGGTTTGTTCATGGGCAGGCGCTTGATCTCCTTGAGGGTGTTGCTGTCGTAGACGATCAGCGCGCCATCGGTATCCCAGATGCTCACTAGCAGGTAGCGGCCATCGCGGGTGAACTCGACGTGGGCGGCGGTTTTGCCGGGCACGGGTCGCAGGGTGTGGGCGATTTCCAGGGTCTGTTTGTCGATCAGGTGGATGGCATCGTTGTCGGGGCCGAAGAACACATCGGTCCAGGCGTAGCGCGAGTTGGCGTGGCTGCGCAGGAAGAAACCCGGCCCCAGCGTGGGGATCTGCTTGATGACTTTCCAGGTGTCGAAGTCGATCACCGAAATCAGGCCCTTGCTGATGTTGGGCGTGGCGAACACCCAATGCCCATCGCGCTTCCAATAGGTCCCCGAGCCCAGGTGGGGCATGCCCGGCAAGGCGATGTCAGTGACGACCCGGCCGGTGTCGAGATCGATCACCTGTCCGCCCTGAGCCTTGCGCGAGGTGGCGAGCAATTGCCGGTAATCGGGCGAGAAGGAAAAATCGTCCAGGTAATCCTCGGCCTCGATACGCCTGGGCACAAAGTCCGGGTTCGGCCCGGTGGACAGTTCCCAGACCTCTTTGACGTCTTTCAAAGCCACGATGAAGCTGTTGCGCGGCGGCGCGGTATAGACCGCACTGACTCGCGACGCCTGGCCGTCCAGCCCCACCGTTGCAAGGGTCTTGACCGGTGACAGGTCGCGGGCATCGAGCACTACCAGATTGCCGGGCAGGGTATTGCCCACCAGCACCCAGCGACCGTCCTTGCTCACCGCCAGGTTGCGGGTATTGAGCCCGGCCCGTACCTCGGCGATGAGCTTGAGGTTATGCAGGTCATACAGGCTGATCCAGCCGTCCCGGGAGGCGAAATAGACGAAGCGCCCGTCGGGGGAAAATTTGGGGCCGCCATGCACCGCAAAATGTGAGGCGAAGCGCGCCAGGACTTCGAAGCGATCGCCGTCGACGATATTGACGTGATGATCGCCAGCCTCCACCACCACGAACAGGTTCAGCGGGTCGGCGTGGTGCTGGGGTTTATCGGGCAGGGTAGCGACATCCGCCAGCAGGCGATGACTGCGACGAGTGTCGTCCTCGCTCCAGGTCGGTTCGACGGCGGGCGGACGCTGGAGATAGTGGGTCAGGCCATCGATCTGCGCAGGCTCCAGCACCGCACCGAACGCCGCCATCTGGCTGGCCGGGCGTCCATTTTCGATCACCTGGCGGATCTCGTCGGGTTTGATCCGGCTCAGGCTCTGGGGCAAGAGCGCCGGCCCGGCGGCGCCGATGCGATTCACCCCGTGGCACTGCTGGCAGTGTTGCTGGTAGGTCTGTTCGGCCAAGGCCAGGTCCGGTTCAGCCGCCGTAGCGCCCGGGACGACACCGATCCACAACAACGGGGCAAGCCAGCCGATTCTCATGATGCCACCCTCGCGATACCAGACTGGAGCGGTATGGCCGGGTGCAGGCGGGCCGGATGCTCCAGTAGCTGATGGGCGAACAAACCGACCACCTTGCCGATCACCGTCAAGGTCGGCAGGCCTTCGGCGCACGCCAGGGCCATCTCCGGCAATTGCTGGAGGGTGCCGCGCAGGACCTGCTGATCGGGCCGCGTGCCGTTGCTGATCAACGCCGCCGGGGTATCGGCCGCCAGGCCTGCCGCGATCAGCCGCGCGGCGATGGTGCCCAGGTTCGACAAGCCCATGTAGAACACCAGGGTCTGGCTGTCATCCGCCAGGCTTTGCCAAGGCAGGTTCAAATCGCCTTCGCGTTGCAGGTGGCCGGTGATGAACCGGCAGGAATTGACCAGGTCGCGATGGGTCAGGGGAATGCCGGCATAAGTGCTGCAACCGGCTGCGGCGGTGATGCCCGGCACGACTTGGCAATCGATACCCCGGGCCAGCAGATACTCCAGCTCCTCGGCGCCGCGACCGAAGATGAACGGGTCACCGCCCTTGAGTCGCACCACCCGTTGTCCCTGGTCGGCCAGGTCAGCCAGCAGTTCGTTGATCTGCGGTTGGGGCAGGCTGTGGCAACCGGCGGCCTTGCCGACGTAATGCCGGGCGCAGGTCAGTGGGATCAGGCTGAGCAATTGCGGGCTGATCAAACGGTCGTAGACCACCGCGTCGGCCTGCATCAACAGACTCCAGGCGCGCAGAGTCAGCAGGCCCGGGTCACCGGGACCGGCGCCGACCAGGGCGACTTCACCCGGTCTGAAGGGCGATTGCAGGGCAGCGGGCAAAACGATGGAGGCAGGCATGGGACTTCCTTGGTTCGATATCAGGTTCGCCGTCGGTTATCAGGCGCAGGGCGTCGCAACGCTGGGGATCGCGTGCAAGCCGATTTCTTCGTCGCTGAGGTGGCAGCCGGGGTCCTGGCCCCAGAGGTCGCCGTCGGCCCAGGCGCGGGTGCGGGTATTGCCGTTGCAGATCGCCAGCCAGCGGCATTGCCCACAGCGGCCACCCACGGCCCGCGGGTGTTCGCGCAGCTTGAGCAGCAGGGCATCGGGGCGCTCTGACCAGAGTCTCTTGAATGGGGTCTGGCGGACATTGCCCACCGAGTGCTGCCACCAGTACGTGTCGGGGTGGACCTCGCCGGTATTGTCGATGTTGGCGATGCCGCTACCCGACGCGTTGCCGCCCCAGGCCCGCAGCATCCGTTCCAGTGCGGTGTAGTGTTGCGGTAGTCGGCGGGATACCCATTGCAGCAACAGGATCGCATCGGCGTCGTTGTTGCCGCTGACGAAGTCACTGTCGCGGCCCTGTTCAATGTCGTGCCAGGCCCGCTCGAAGATCAAGGCCATGGCCTCGCGGCTCATCTGCTGGTGGGCATCGAGCTTGCGACTGCGCTTGCCGCGTCCGCTGTAGTTCAGATGCGACAGATAGAATTTCTGCACATCGTATTCGTTCATCAGGTCCAGCAACCGGGGCAGTTGAGCATGGTTCTGCTGGGTGAGGGTGGTGCGCAACCCGACCCGGATCCCTTGTTCGCGGCAGAGCCGGATGGCCGCCATGGAGCGGGCGAAACTGCCCTTGAGCTGGCGGAATTCATCGTGGATCGCTTCCAGGCCGTCGATGCTGATGCCGACGTAGTCGAAGTGTGCCTCGCTGATTTGCTGGATATTGCTCGCGTCGATCAGTGTGCCGTTGGTGGACAGGGCGAGGAAAAAGCCCTTGCCGCGGGCATAGGCGCTGAGCTGGAAGAGGTCGTCGCGCAGCAGGGGTTCGCCGCCGGACAGGATCAGCACGCGCACCCCGGCATCATGCAGGTCATCGATGACCTGGAGCGCCGCCGCGGTGTCCAGTTCATCGCGAAACACGCTGTCGGCCGAGGTCGCATAGCAGTGTTTGCAGGTCAGGTTGCAGCGCCTGAGCAGGTTCCAGATCACCACCGGCGGGCGCTGGCTGCCCGGTGGCGCGACTCGTGGAGCGGGGCATTGCCCGGCCAGGGCTCGCAGG
This sequence comes from Pseudomonas sp. St290, assembly GCF_018325805.1. Lineage (NCBI taxonomy): Bacteria > Pseudomonadati > Pseudomonadota > Gammaproteobacteria > Pseudomonadales > Pseudomonadaceae > Pseudomonas > Pseudomonas sp. St290. The sequence goes on from NZ_AP014703.1 coordinate 3,024,658, forward strand.
TAGTGGCTTATCCTCAACATAAAAGCGCTCCTTCGGTCGGCATGCGGGTTCAGCCCAGGCTTGGCGACAGGCGCAGGCCGGTTTTTTTCAGGATGCGGCTGCTCACCAGCATGTCGTCGGCGGCACAGGCGTCCCCCAGCAGGTAGCGCAGGTGTTCGCGGTAGCTGTCGATTTCTTCGCGGCTACGGCCATGGACCATGGCGAACAGGTTGTAGCGCCAGCCGGGCCGGCGCGGGCGCCGGTAGCAATGGCTGACGAAGGGCTGCGCGCCCAGCAGCGCGCCAAGGCGCGAGATGTCGGCGTCGGCCACGTCCCAGACCGTCATGCCGTTGTGGCGATAGCCCAGGCGATAGTGATTAGGCACGGCCGCGATGCGGCGGATCGCGCCTTCGGCCTGCAAGCGCTTGAGCAGGTCGAGGGTGGATTCCACACTCAGGCCCAGTTGCTCGGCCAGCCAGGCCCAGGGGTCTTCGAGCAAGGGCAGGCCGGCCTGGGTCAGTTCCACCAGCCGCAGGGCCAGGGGCGTTTCATCCAGCCGTGGTGGCGCTTGCCACAAAGACTCAGACGGGGAAATACAGGCCGACATGGTAGGTCTCCTCTTTGGGCAGGTTCAGCGGCACCAGGCCGGTCAGATGTTCGATGCGCAGCAGGGTGTCGTTGATCGCCTGTTCGCTGGGGCAGGCGAGCACGAACCACATGTTCCAGGCGTGCTCGCGGCGGTAGTTGTGGGCGACCTCGGGCATGTCCGCGAGCAGCTCGGCGATGGCCTCGAAGCGCGGCTCGGGCACCGCCAGCGCCGCCAGGGTGAACGCACCGCCCAGGCGATCGATGTCGAACATCGGGCCGAAGCGGGTGAGCACGCCGTCGTTGAGCAGCTCATGCAGGCGGTCGAGCAATTCGCTAGCGCTGCTGTCCAGTTCATGGGCCAGGGCCTGCCAAGGATGACGGACCAGCGGCAGTCCCAGTTGCAGGCGATTGATCAGGCGGCGGTCGAGGTCATCCATCGATACGGGCTCCGGCCGGCGCGGCGAAACGTCCGCCGCATTGCTTGAACAGGTGCGTGCTGAACAGCAACTGGTGGGGCAGGTCGTCCAGCAGATGCTCTTCCAGCAGCGCCTGGACCTGGGCTTCGACACGGTCACGCTGGCGACCGTGGATCATGCAGAACAGGTTGTATTGCCACTGGGGCAGACGCCGGGGGCGTTGGTAGCAAAGGCTGATGCCCGGCGCCTGGCCGAGGCGACGGCCGACTTCATCGACCAAGGCGTCGGGCACGTCCAGCACCAGCATGGCGTTGGCGGCAAATCCCAAGGCGCGATGGTTGACCACCAGGCCTACGCGGCGGAACAGGCCCTGTCCATGCCAGTGCTGCATCTGCTCGAGCACCTGTTGCTCGCTGGCCTCGATCTGCTCGGCCAGGGCCTGGAAGGGCCGCGATGTCAGGGGCAGGCCGGTCTCCAGCAGACGGCGCAGTTCCAGTGACTGTTGCTCACTCAGGGCGTTTTTCATGGGGTGGCCTCCAGGGCAAAGCCCAGGTCGATGCGATAGGCGGTCAGCATGGGCAGGTCCAGCGGGGTGAGACCAGTGTCGTGTTCCAGTTCCTGGAGGATGTTTTCCAGGTGGGCACGGGTGGGGCCGGTCAGTACGAACCACAGGTTGTAGCGATGTTCCCGGGCATAGTTGTGATTGACTTCCGGGTATTGGCTGATGCGTGCCGCCACCTGGTGCAAGCGGTCTTCGGGCACAGCCAGGGCGGCCAGGGTGCTGGCGCCGGCCCGGGTGTGTTCGAACACCGGGCCGACCCGCGACAAGGTCCCGGCCACTTGCAGGTGTTGCAGGCAGTCGATGACCTGGGCTTCGCTGCAGCCCAAGGTCTCGGCCATGGCTCGATAGGGCTCGGCGCACAACGGCAGGCCATGCTGGAATTGATCGATCAGGCGCCGGGCCAGTGAGCTGGATGTCATGGTCAATACCCCGGCTTGTGCGCGCGGCTGCTGAAGAAAATACCGCTGGGGCTCAGGGCCGGCAGGCTGCCCAGGCGTTCGAGCCGATACGGGTTCCAGACCTGTACCTCGCCACCGTCCCGGGCGGACAGCCACAGCTGGTCACCTCGTGCGGTGAACTCCATGTGCAACACGGCCGGTCCCGGTCGCAGGTCTGCGACGACGGCGTGAGTCTGGGTGTCGATGACCTGGACGCGGTCGTTGTCCGGGTAGGCGAAGTTGACCCACAGTTGCCGGCCGTCCGGTCGCGCGGTGACGAACACCGGTTGGCCGGCCACGGCGATGGCGTCGGTCTGCTGCCAGTCCCGGGCATTCATCACCAGTACCTGGTGATGCCCGACGGCAGGCACGAAGGCTTGCTGGTCGGCCAGGGCCCAGCCTTCCAGATGCGGCATCTTGTACACCGGGAGCCGATCCTGGCCGCGCCCGTAATGCCCCAGCACCCGTTTTACGCCGTGTTCCGGATGCCACAGGTCGAGTTGGGCCATGCCGTCTTCACCGAACAGCCCGGCCATGTAGTAACGCCCATCCGGGGTGATCAGTGCGTCGTAGGGTTGTTGGCCGATGGCGGTGAAACGCTCGATGCTCGGGGTGAGACCCTGGCTGAAGTCGGCGGTCCAGATCTCGCCGGTGTCGAACAGGCTGAACACGAAGCGTTGTCCCGGGGCGTCCACCAGACCCACCACTCGCGAACGTTTCTTGCCGTCAGGCAAGGGTGTGGCCGGAATGTCGGCGACCTGTTCCAGGGTCTGGGCATCGAACACCTTGACCCCGCCGGGTTCGTAGTTGGAGACGGCGATCAGCTTGCCGTCCTGGCTGATCGCGCCGCCGATGCTGTTGCCGCCCTGGATGATCCGGCGGTCGATGCGCGCGCTCAGCAGGTCGACTTTGCTCAGGCCACCATCGCGGCCGAACACATAGGCGTAGCGCTGGTCGCGGGAGAACACCACCGAGGCGTGGGAGAGGTCGCCCAGGCCTTCAACGCGGGCGAGGGCGGTGCGGGTATCGCTTTCGATGATTTGCAGGCTGCCGTTGGCACGCTCCACCACTACGCCCAGATCGCCGGTGCCGCGCAGCGGTGTCTGGGTGCAACCGCAGAGCAGCAGGGCGATGGCCGTGAAGGACAGGAAAGAACGGATCATGAGGCGGGTTTTCCTTGAAGGAGCCGGTCCACCAGCCAGCGAATGTCGTCGGGCGCAAGCAGCGATGCCCAACCGGGCATGGCGCTGCCGGGCCGTCCGAGGGTGACGGTGGCGATGAGGCTGTCGCGGGATTTTCCGGCCAGGGCTTCGAGGGTCAGGGGTGGGCCGAGGCCGCCGGTCATGTACAGGCCGTGGCAGGCGCCACAATCCTGGTCCAGCAGGTGTTGCAGTTGGGCCTGGCGCTGGCTGTCGGGAGCGGCCAGCACGCAGGAGGAAAAAATAAAGAGGAGGGTGGTCATCGAGGTGGTAAAGCGCTGTCGTTCCATGACGTCCTCCGATATTGAGTTGCATCGCTTTTGTGGCGAGGGAGCTTGCTCCCGCTGGCTGCGCAGCAGCCCCTTGGGTTTACCTGACACACTGAGTCGCCAGGTTGCTATTGGGGCTGCTGCGCAGCCCAGCGGGAGCAAGCTCCCTCGCCACGGGTTTTGTGTCAGGCAGGTCCTGCCTACAAGGCCTTTTCTGCCTGTGTTATTTAAGGGTCAAGACCCACGCAGCGAGGATCTTGGCCTCTTCTTCCGTCACGGGGTTGGCCGGCATCGGCATCGGTCCCCAGTTGCCTTGCGTACCCTCCTTGATGTGCTTGGCGAGCACGTCCTGGGCCCCAGCGACACCGGCGTTTTTTGCCGCGACCTCCTTGAGCGCCGGGCCCACCACCTTGGTGTCGATGGAGTGGCAGGCTGCACAGGGCTTGCTCTTGAACAGCGTCGGGCCGTCTTGTGCCAGCGTCGGTAGGCTATAGGCGGCGGTCAGGGCCAAGGCAATCAGAATAGGCTTCATGGTTTTTCCTCTTATTGATGGGGCTCAATAGATGTCGTGTTGGGTGTTGTAGACGTTGAATTTCCCGGTAGGGGTGATCAGGCGCTTGTCCTTGATCACGTTCTTGACCTTGAGGGTCTTGTCGTCGATCACCACCAGCGCCGACTCGTCTTCCTGGCCACTCCAGACCGAGAACCAGACCTCGTCGCCGGCCTTGTTGTACTCCGGCTGCACCACGCGTAACGCGCCTTTCTTGATACCGGCGTACTCGGCAATCGGCAGCACGGTGTAGCCGGCGTCGAGCTTGTTGATGTCGAATACCGCCACCGACTGGCTGAGCTTGGCGTCGGGGCTGAGGGTGGTGTCGACATACAGATGGTTGGACGCGGGGTGAGTCTTGATGAACAGCGAGCCGCCACCCTGGCCCTGCAACGAGCCGACCTGTTTCCAGGCGTATTGCGGGTGTTTGATCGGGTCGGTGCCGATCAGCGAAACCCCGGCGTCGCCCAGGTGGCTGGTGGCCCAGACCGGTCCGTAGAGTGGGTGGTTGAAGTTCGCGCCGCGTCCCGGGTGCGGGGTCTTGCCCACGTCCACCAGGGCGGTGAGCTTGCGTTCCTTGGAGTCGATCACCGCGACTTTGTTGGAGTTGTTGGCGGCCGTCATGAAATAGCGATGGCTGCTGTCCCAACCGCCGTCATGCAGGAACGGCGCGGCGTCGATGCTGGTGATGGTGAGGTTCTTGATGTCCTGGTAGTTGACCAGCATCACCTTGCCGGTTTCCTTGACGTTGACGATGAACTCCGGCCATTCGTGGGAGGCGATGATGGCCGCGACCCGAGGTTCCGGGTGGTACTGCTGGGTGTCGACGGTCATGCCGCGGGTCGAGACGATCTGCTTGGGCTCCAGGGTCTCGCCGTCCATGATGGTGAACTGTGGCGGCCAGTACGAACCGGCGATGGTGTATTTGTCTTCGTAGCCTTTGAACTTGGAGGTTTCCACCGAGCGGGCTTCGATGCCCACCTTGATTTCCGCGACCTTGGTCGGCTCCTTCGGCCACAGGTCGATCATGTCGATCTTGGCGTCCCGGCCAATCACCAGCAGGTAGCGACCTGATGCCGAGATGCGCGAGATGTGCACCGCATAACCGGTGTCGATCAGCTTGACGATCTTCTTGCTGTCGCCGTCGATCAAGGCGATCTTGCCGTCGTCGCGCAGGGTCACCGAGAACAGGTTCTGCAGGTTGAGGGTGCTCAGTTGCCTGGTCGGCCGGTCCTCGGGCTTGACCAGCACTTTCCAGGTCTTGCGGGTTTCGGCCATGCCCCATTCCGGCGGTGTCGGCGGGGTGTGCTGAATGAACTTGGCCATCACCGTGATCTGGTCTTTGGTCAGGGCGTTGGAGGTGCCCCAGTTCGGCATGCCGGCGGCCGAGCCGTAGGTGATCAGCGCCTCCAGGTAGGCCTGGCCGCGTGACTGGGTGATATCGGGTGTCAATGGTTTGCCGGTGGCTCCTTTGCGAAGGACCCCGTGGCAACCGGCGCAGCGCTGGAAGTAGATTTCCTTGGCCGAGTCGAAGTCGGCCTGGCTCAGGTCTGGCGCGCCTTCGGTCTTGACCACGCGGGGTTGCTCCGGCGCAGTGGTTTGGTCGGCGAAGGCGTGGGGGGCGGCCAGCGCTGTACACAGCGCCGTGACCCGCAGGGCCCACGATTTTTTGTGGCTGATCAGCATTCCATTTCTCCTCAGGCGTGACCTGCGCTGCGCAGTAATTGACGTTCGGCGCGCAGGTTCTTGGTGCGATGCAAGGCTATGCCCAGGCCGGTGGTTGGCCGCTTGACGGCGATCAAGTTTGCCGGCCGCAACCCTTGCCAGGTTGTCGCAGGGCACCGTAGCGTGGCCTGCAATCGTGTTGTCTGATCAGGCCTTGCCATGAACGCTATCCACACTTTGCAGCACCCCGACGAACCTTTTTATCAACCCCAGGACAACGAGCAGGCGATGTTCGAGCAGGCCTGGCATCACGGCATGCCGGTGCTGATCAAGGGCCCTACCGGCTGCGGCAAGACCCGTTTCGTCCAGCACATGGCCCACCGCCTGAAACTGCCGCTGTACACCGTGGCCTGCCACGATGACTTGAGCGCGGCCGACCTGGTGGGCCGTCACTTGATCGGCGCCCAGGGCACTTGGTGGCAGGACGGTCCCTTGACCCGGGCGGTGCGCGAGGGCGGCATCTGTTATCTGGATGAGGTGGTCGAAGCGCGCCAGGACACGGCCGTGGTGTTGCATCCGCTGGCCGATGATCGTCGGCAGTTGTACCTGGAGCGCACGGGCGAAGTACTGCAGGCACCGCCGTCCTTCATGCTGGTGGTGTCCTATAACCCGGGTTACCAGAACCTGCTCAAAGGCATGAAGCCAAGCACTCGCCAGCGCTTCGTGGCGATGCGTTTTGGTTATCCGGCGGTGGCCGATGAAGAGCGCATCGTTGCCCGTGAGGCGAACGTGGACATGGCCTTGGCGGCCCAGGTGGTGCGCCTGGGACAGGCGCTGCGTCGGCTCGACCAGCATGACCTGGAGGAAGTCGCCTCGACGCGCCTGCTGATCTTCGCCGCGCGCATGATCGGCTCCGGCATGGACCCGCGCCAAGCCTGCCTGGCCTGCCTGGCCGAGCCATTGAGCGACGACCCGCAGACCGTTGCCGCGTTGATGGACGTGGTCGATGTCCACTTCGGCTGAAACCATCGCCTTGCCCCGGCGCTTGCCCGGGGACCTGGCGATGTGGTTTTTCATCCTCGCCGAGCTGTCGGTGTTCGCGCTGTTGATCCTGGCGTTCACCGTCGCCCAGGCGTTGTACCCGCAGGTCTTCAGCGAAGGCCGGCAGTTGCTGGACCGCTCCACGGGCCTGGCGATGACCCTCAGCCTGCTGACCGCCGGCCTGTTCGCCGCCCTGGCCCAGGAGCAGGTCAGGCAGGACCGACCGCGTCGAGGTGCGTTGTTGTTGTGTGTGGCGTTGTTGCTCGCCTGCGGTTATGTGGGGATCAAGCTCGGCGAATATGCCCACCTGCTGGCAAACGGCTTGGGGATGGAGCACGACACGTTCTTCACCTTGTACTGGATCCTCACCGCGTTTCATTTTCTCCATGTGCTGTTGGGCATGGTGATCCTCGCCTGGCTGGCCGAAGGTTGCCGACGTCGGCGCTACGGTGCGCAGGAACATAGCGGGTTGGAGTCCGGCGTGTTGTATTGGCACATGGTCGATCTGGTCTGGGTGCTGCTGTTCCCGGTTGTCTACATCCTTGATTGAGCGGAGGTGCTCATGTCGGCTTCCCATGTCTTGATCGCCTGCTGGACGGCGCTGGCTGTGCTGAGCACTGGCACCGTCGCCCTGGGCCAGGCCGCTGCCAGCGGGTTGGTGTCCATCGCCATCCTGGTGCTCGCGGTGGCCAAGGCCTGGCTGATCGCCGACGGTTTCATGGAACTGCGCCATGCGCCGCGGTTGTGGCGGCGGTTGGTGTTGAGCTGGGCGGTGGTGCTTGCGATTGCAATCTCATTCACGCTCTGATTCCCGATGCAATCCCCTGTGGCGAGGGAGCTTGCTCCCGCTGGGCTGCGAAGCAGCCCCAACAGCAACAACTCAATCCATCTGGCACACCCCGTCAGCAGGTTTTAGGGTCGCTTCGCAACCCAGCGGGAGCAAGCTCCCTCGCCACAACAGCTCACCTGCCTTTCGGGCGGTGTTGGAACAACCCACCAAAACCATCGGAGATTCTTGATCGCCATCAAGCGGTTTCTGACCCCGCGCTTCCTAGAATGAACACGCCAAGCAATGAGGAAGCGACCATGTCAGATACCTTCACCAAAGGCATGGCCAGGAATATTTACTTCGGGGGAAGCGTGTTCTTCTTCCTGATATTCCTGGCCCTGACCTACCACACGGAACAGACCTTTCCCGAACGCAGCAACCAGGCGCAACTGACCGAATCGGTGATACGCGGCAAGGGCGTCTGGGAGCGCAACAACTGCATCGGCTGCCATACCCTGTTGGGCGAAGGCGCGTATTTTGCGCCGGAGCTGGGCAACGTAGTCAACCGGCGCGGTGGCGAGGAAGCCTTCAAGCCGTTCCTGCAGGCCTGGATGAAAATGCAGCCGCTGAACGTTCCGGGTCGTCGGGCCATGCCGCAGTTCAACCTGAGCGAGCAGGAGGTCGACGACATCGCCGAGTTCCTCAAGTGGAGCTCGAAAATCAATACCAATGGCTGGCCGCCAAACAAGGAGGGCTGAGAGATGAGCATGGCTAATCCGCATCTGAAATTCGCCTCGCAGGCCGTCGCCAAACCCTACTTCGTGTTTGCCCTGATGCTGTTCCTGGGGCAGGTGCTGTTCGGTTTGATCATGGGCCTGCAATACGTGGTCGGCGACTTCCTGTTCCCGCTGATTCCTTTCAACGTGGCCCGCATGGTCCACACCAACCTGCTGATCGTCTGGCTGCTGTTCGGCTTCATGGGCGCGGCGTATTACCTGATACCGGAGGAGGCCGACCGCGAACTGCACAGCCCGAAACTGGCGCTGTTGCTGTTCTGGGTGTTCGCCGCCGCTGGCGTAGCGACGATCCTGGGCTACCTCTCGGTGCCTTATGCGACGCTGGCCAAGTTCACCGGCAACGACTTGCTGCCCACCATGGGACGCGAGTTCCTGGAGCAGCCGACCATTACCAAGATGGGTATCGTGGTGGTGTGCCTGGGGTTCCTCTACAACATCGGCATGACCTTGCTCAAAGGTCGCAAGACCACCGTCAGCATGGTGATGATGACCGGCCTGATCGGCCTCGCGGTGTTCTTCCTGTTCTCCTTCTACAACCCGGAAAACCTCGCTCGCGACAAGTTCTACTGGTGGTGGGTGGTGCATCTTTGGGTGGAAGGCGTCTGGGAACTGATCATGGGTTCGATGCTCGCTTTCGTCCTGATCAAGATCACCGGCGTGGACCGCGAAGTGGTGGAAAAATGGCTCTACGTGATTATCGCCATGGCGCTGATCACCGGGATCATCGGTACCGGTCACCACTTCTTCTGGATCGGTGCGCCCGAGGTCTGGTTGTGGGTCGGCTCGATCTTCTCGGCGATGGAACCGCTGCCGTTCCTGGCGATGGTGGTCTTTGCCTTCAGCATGGTGAAGAACCGTCGTCGGCACCACCCGAACCGCGCGGCCACGTTGTGGGCCAAGGGCACCACGGTCACCGCGTTCTTCGGCGCGGGTGTCTGGGGTTTCCTGCACACCCTGGCTCCGGTCAACTACTACACCCACGGTTCGCAACTGACCGCGGCCCACGGTCACCTGGCCTTCTACGGTGCCTACGCAATGATCGTGATGACGCTGATCAGCTACGCCATGCCGCGCTTGCGGGGCTTGGGTGAAGCGGCGGACGAACGCTCGCAGCGCCTGGAGATCTGGGGCTTCTGGTTGATGACCCTGTCGATGGTGATGATCACCTTGTTCCTCACCGCGGCCGGTGTCGTCCAGGTCTGGTTGCAGCGCTGGATGGCCGATGGCAGTGCCTTGCCGTTCATGGCCACGATGGATCATTTGAAGCCGCTGTTCTGGGCGCGACTGGTCAGCGGTATCGGCTTCCTGGCCGGGTTGCTCTGCTACCTGTTCAGCTTCCGTCAACGTGGTCGTGCGGCCCTGCGTGCACCGGCGGCGGTGGTGCCTTCTTGAGAGGCCAGCACTGAATCCGTGGCGAGAACGCCTTTGTGGCGAGGGAGCTTGCTCCCGCTTGAGCGCGAAGCGCTCACAAAATGGGTCTGCTGCGCAGCCCAGCGGGAGCAAGCTCCCTCGCCACAAAAGCAGTGCGAGCCAGTCCCTTCACTGCAGCGGGTCGATAGGAGAGTAACCATGGCATTCACCCTAGAGCTGGAAGAGTGGGTCGGCAGTGTCTGGCACCGTTTCATCACCCGCCGCGCCAGTGCCGATTTTCCCGAAGCACGGGTCGAGTTGCTCCCCCGGCAACGCGCGTTGCAGGTACTGTTTCGCGCCACCGGCGGTGCGTCTCACCTGGGGGTGGAGGCCGTCAGCGATCGCGACCTGCTGCTGCGTCGCAACCTGTTGCAGCAGATCGCCGGGACCTGCAAGCAAGTCCCCCTGGCCTGGTGCGATAACGATAACCTGCGCCTGCCGGCGAGCCTGGCGGCGTTCCCCGATGTCGGGCTCAACGAGGAATTGTATCGCTGGCTGGCCTTGCTGGCCGCACAGGCGGGACCGATGACGCACTGGGGGCGGGACAATCAGCGCTGGACCCTGGCGGTGTTGCAGCGCTACCCGGCACTGCGGCCTCGCTACCGGCGCTTGGTGGACGCACACCTGTCCCTGCGCCCCGATCCGGCCACGCTCAACCCGGCCGAAGCCGCCCTGGAGCATGCGTTGTGCCAAGCCCTGCGCGAACCGGGCAGTGTCGAACATTTTCCACGCAGCGAGCGGGCGGCCTGGCCGTTGCCGCTGTGGCTGTACCCACCCCAACACCTGGGCAATCCCCAGGCCGCCGACCTTGAGGAGTCCGAGCAATACCTGGCGACACCACCCGGCGAACAGCAGGGCGGTCGCAAGCGCGCAGAGCGAATCGACGACACCAGCCGCGACGGTGGGCTGTTGATCGTGCGCCTGGAGAACCTGTTCAGTTGGACCGAACACGTGGACCTGGATCGTTGGGCAGATGACAGCGAAGACCCGGACGCCGCTCGCGTCGCCGAGGACCTGGATCAATTGACCTTGTCGCGCACCCGCTTGCGCAAGGGCGGCGGCTTGAAACTGCACCTGGACCTGCCCCCGGCCGATGTGGACGACATCCCGTTGGGCGCAGGCATCCTCTTGCCGGAATGGGATTACCGCAAGCAACGACTGCAGGACGACTTCGTCAGCCTGCAAACCTTCACCCCTCGCGATTGCCAGCCCCAGCCGTTGCCCGCACGCCTGCGAAGCTCGGCCCAGCGCCTGCGTCGCCAGTTCGAACACTTGCGCAACGATCGTCAATGGTTGCGCCAGCAAACCCAAGGCTCGGAACTGGACCTGCAAGCCTGGCTGGACTTTCATGTCGAGCGCCAGCACGGGCAGTGCAGCGAGCGCGGGTTGTTCATGGACCAGCGCCAGACGCGCCGTGACCTGGCCTGTCTGCTGCTGGCCGATCTGTCGATGTCCACCGATGCCCACCTCAATGACGAGCACCGGGTGATCGATGTGATTCGCGACAGCCTGTTGCTGTTCGGCGAAACCCTGTCGGTGCTGGGGGACGATTTTGCCTTGTACGGGTTCTCTTCTCTGCGTCGCCAGCAGGTGCGCCTGCATGAACTCAAGGCTTTCAACCAGCGTTACGACGATCACACCCGGGGACGGATCCAGGGGCTGAAACCGGGTTACTACACACGCATGGGCGCGGCGATTCGCCAGGCCACGCAACAACTGGCGCTCTGCAAGCGCCGGCGCAAACTGTTGTTGCTGCTCAGTGACGGCAAGCCCAATGACCTGGATCTTTACGAAGGCCGCTACGGCGTGGAAGACACCCGCCAGGCGGTGCTCGAGGCGCGGCGCCAAGGGCTGACGCCGTTCTGCATCACCATCGATCGCGAAGCGGGGGATTACCTGCCCTACATGTTCGGGGCCAACGGCTACACCCTGATTCGCCAGCCCGAGCAACTGCCGCTGCGTTTACCGCAGTTGTATCGGCAGTTGACTCAGGATTGAGGGTTCAGGCGATGCTGCGAGGCAGCCAGAAGAACATGACGATGCAGAAGATCGTCAAGCCGACACAAAACCAGGTGAAGCGCCGCAGCCGGCGCTCGCCGGCCAACGCCGCTTCGGCTGGCAGGGGCATGCCGCACTGGCGGCACTCGGTTTCATCGACGGGGTTGGCCTGTTGGCAATACAGGCAAGTGGGCTGTGCGCTCATTCGAATTGTTCCAGGCGCAGGCGATCGAGAATGGCGATCTGGCGACCGTCCTGAGTGATGATTTTTTCATCGATCAGGCGACGGATGATCCGCGAAAAGGTTTCCGGCTGGATCGACAAGTGTCCGGCGATCAACTGCTTGGCCATCGGCAGTTCGAACTGGCTGTCCACGGTTTGCAGGCGTACCAGTTGTGTCAGCAGGTAGCGAACCACGCGGTGAGTGGCGTTCTTCAGCGACAGGGTTTCAATCTCGTTGACCCGTTGGTGCAGGCGCACGCAGAGCTTGCCGAGCAGGGCGAAGGTCAGCCGGCTGTTGCTTTGCAGCAAACGCATGTAGGTGGCGTTGGACAGCCGGTACACCTGGGTCGGACCGACGGCTTCGGCGGACGCGACGTAGTTGGGCGTGTCCATCAGCATCATGGCTTCGGCGAAGGTCTGGCGCTCACCGATCACCTCGAAGACTTTTTCCTGGCCGTCCGGGGTCAGCCGGTAGATTTTCACGGCGCCGGAAATCACGAAGTAAAACGCCTGCGCCGGTTCTCCCTGGCGGAACAGCGGGTCGCCCTTGTCGATGTTCAGCAGTTGGCTGTTACTCATCAGTTCGTCGAGCTGTTCTTCGTTCAACGGCTCGAACAGGTGATGGCTGCGCAGAATCTGGTGATGGACACGGTGGAGCACCATGGCATGGATCCTTGTTGTGGCAAATGATGGGGTCGGGGTCAGACCAGGCTCAGGGACAGGCCGCTGGCAAGCGCCACGACGCAGGAGAGCACGAAGAACCAGGTAAGCGGCAGAACGACAGATTTCATGGAGAGCCCCGGCAACGAAGGTAATGCCAGGCCTGAGCAAGAGCCGGGCCAGACCTGAGGACATTGATTGGCGGGGCGTTGGGGTTGAGGAGGGTAGAAATGACCCTGGTGCAATAGGGTTAAAACAACCATGAAAGGGTCATAAATACCCCCGTTCGCCTACAGTCCCTGTGGGAGCACAATGCTGTACACAAAAAAAGTGATGGACCTGTGGCGAGGGAGCTTGCTCCCGCTCGGCTGCGAAGCAGTCGTAAACCGGCGGGTGCGGAGTGTCTGATGCTCCGCATTTGGCGGGTGTAGGGGCCGCTTCGCGGCCCAGCGGGAGCAAGCTCCCTCGCCACGGGGTTATCGAATGCCTTAAGTGAGCTCCCACAATGACCCTGTTCGGCAAGCCCCTTGCTAGTGCCTGTTCGAGGCGGGAGGTTGCCGATGAGCTGGCTTGATCTGAGACAAGGCCTGCCGGTGTCGATAGCCGATCATTCGAACCCTGGTTTGTCGTCCCTCGCTGACGGTTCAGCGAGGCAAAGGAGTGGTGTATGCAAGTGCTTGACCGTCGCAAGGCCATGGCCATCGCGCCGCTGTGGCGCCTGGCGTTTCGGCCGTTTTTTTTGGCCGGTTGTGTGTTGGCGCTGCTGGCCATTCCCTTTTGGCTCGCGGCGTTTACCGGGCGCTTGTCGGCCTGGCAACCGGCCGGAGGTTGGTTGGCCTGGCACCGGCATGAACTGTTGTTCGGTTTCGGCCTGGCAATCATCGCCGGCTTCCTGCTGACGGCGGTGCAGACCTGGACCGGAACCCCGGGGCTCAGCGGCAAGCGCTTGGCAACGCTGGCGTTGTTGTGGCTGGGCGCGCGGCTGGCCTGGTTGGCCGATGCGCCCTGGCCGTTGCTGGCGCTGCTGGAGCTGGGTTTTGCCCTGGCGGTCGCCGTGTTGATGGGCGTGACGTTGTGGCGTGTGCGGCAGAAGCGCAATTACCCGATCGTGCTGGTATTGCTGCTGTTGGCCGCCGCCGATGGCTTGTCCGTGTATGGCCTGCTCCAGCACAACGAGGGCTTGCAGCGCCAGAGCGTGCTCACCGGCCTGTGGCTGGTGGCGGCGATGATGGGGTTGATCGGCGGACGGGTGATTCCGTTCTTTACCCAGCGAGGCCTCGGGCGGGTCGAGGGCGTCGCGCCATGGCCGTGGCTCGATCGCCTGTTGTTGGCCGGTTCGGCACTGGTGGCGTTGTTGTATGCCTTCGGCCCGGCGCTGGCGGCCAGTACCTGGGTCGGCCTGTTGTTCGCGGCGTTGGCGGTGGGGCACGGGATTCGACTGGTGCGTTGGCATGATCGGGATTTGTGGCGGGTGCCGCTGCTGTGGTCGTTGCACCTGGCCTACGCTTGGCTGGCGGTGGCCTGCCTGGGCATGGCGCTGTGGCACTTCGGCGTGCCGGTGAACCCGAGCCTGGCGGTGCACAGCCTGACCATCGGTGCCATGGCCGGGTTGATCCTGGCGATGATTGCCCGGGTCAGCCTGGGCCATACCGGGCGTCCCCTTGAGCCGCCGATGGGCATGACCCTGGCCTTCATCCTGCTGAACCTGGCGTGCCTGAGCCGCGTGCTGCTGGTGCTGCTGTTGCCGTTGGCCGGGTTGTGGCTGGCGGGGGTGTGCTGGACGTTGGCGTTCGGTTTATACGCCTGGCGTTATGGGCCGATGCTGTTGAAGGCCCGGGTGGATGGGCATCCGGGATGAGTCGAGGGGATCGATGATGTATGGGGTTTTGCTAATCACTCATCTATTGGCGGCTATTGCTTTTATCGGCACGTTGTTTTTCGAGGTTTTTATCTGGCATGCCGCCCGCCGGCCCCTGGCCCAAGGCGTCAAAGACGCCGCCGACCAGGCCATCGCCAAGCGCTCGCGGCACGTCCTGCACGGCGTTGTGCTGGTGTTGTACGGTGCTGGCCTGGCCCTGGCCTGGCAGCATCGCGGCGCATTGAGCCAGCCATTGAGCAGCAGCTTCGGCCTGCTGTTGAGCCTGAAGATCCTGCTGGCGCTGAGTATCATCGGTCACTATTTGTGGCTGGCGTACTGGCTCAAGAGCGGTCGCCTGACACCCAGCCGAGCCTGCTGGCTGCGCCGCAGTATCCTGGGGCACATGCTGCTGATCGTGGTGTTGGCCAAGGCGATGTTCTATTGGCAGTTTTGAGCGGGAGAGTGAAAGAAAATTTTGAGGTCATTGCAAATAGGGTGAGCAACATCAATCCCTGTGGGAGCGAGCCTGCTCGCGATGGCGGTGTGTGAGGCACCTCGTACCGACTGATCCGACGCCATCGCGAGCAGGCTCGCTCCCACAAGGGGTATGCAATGCTTGAGAGTCAGCGGGCAGGCTTCATCGCATTGACGAACAACACATTGTTTTCCAGGTGAATGTGCTGCATCAGATCATCACGAAACTCCACCAGCCCGCGATACAGGGCGCGCCAGGTGTTGCAGGCGTTGGCGGGTGGGGTGATCTGGTCGGTCAGGGCGAGCATGGTTTCCAAGGCTTCACCGTGCTGGTCATGTTCGTAGCGCAGGACCTGGATCGGCGCCGAGGCTCGTTCGCCGAGGCCCTGTTGCAGCATCGGGAACAGGACCTGTTCTTCCTTGAGCATGTGGCCTTCGAGCTCCTGATACATGTCCTGCAGGTGATCGGCCAGGCCGTTCGGGCAGTTGGGGCGCGCACCGTGGACCTGCTCGACGCGCCGGGCCAGGCGGATCAGTTCCGGCAGTTGTTCGCGATGGCGCGCATGGTAGCGCTCCAGGATGTGGGCGATCAGCAGGGCCTGGGGCTCGTCGCGCCAGTCATGGCCGAGTTCGCCGGCGGCTTGCAGCGTGCGCAAGGCATCGGCGATGAGCAACGGGTTCAGGCCCTTGCCCAGCGCGGCTTCGCGCAAGGACTTTTGCCCGCCGCAGCAGAAGTCGAGGTTGTAATGATGGAAAGTGCGCGTGGCACCGGGAATGTCGCAGGCCAGTTGGCCAAGGCTTTGTTCCAGCAGATCGAGGCTCATCATGTTTCCTTGGGTGGAATCCCGGGGAGGGACAGATGAGCGGACTTTGCAGTCGGTATGCCAGATTCAACCGATTGAAAATAAAGCATTAAATTTTTTGCAGGGTGATTGTCACCCTGATTGTGAAGGGTCAAACGAACCCTGGAGGGTCATCACTACCATGCTGCGTGAAAGCCTGGCCGCCGACCTGATCGTCGAGCTGCCCAATGCGGTGCGATTGCAGCGCCTGGTGCAGACCCTGCGCGAATACTTCAACAGTGGCGCCGTGGGGCTGCTGCGCCTGGACGATGACAGCCTCAGGCCCGTGGCCACCGTGGGGCTGGTCCACGAAGCGTTGGGTCGGCGCTTCGTGATTGCCCAGCACCCGCGCCTGGCGGCGATCATGGCGTCGCGCGAACCCACCTGGTTCGAGCCGGACAGTCGCTTGCCGGATCCTTATGACGGTTTGCTCGACAACCACGTCGGCGAGCCGCTGCCGGTGCATGACTGCATGGGCGTGAGCCTGTACGTGGAAGGCCGGCTCTGGGGCGCGATCACCCTGGATGCGTTGCACGCCGGCACCTTCGACAGCCGCGCCCGGGAGGAACTCAAGCGCTGTACGTTGCAGATCGAGGCGGCGGTACGGGTCACTCGGCTGGAACAGGAAAACCGTAGCTTGCGAGCCTCGCGCAGCGACCAGACGGACCTGCGCCTGCCGGCCGAAGAGGGCGAGATCCTCGGGCGCAGCGAGGGCTTGCAGCAGTTGCTCAATGAGCTGGACGTGCTGGCCGACTCCGAACTGCCGGTGCTGTTGCTGGGGGAGACCGGCGTGGGCAAGGAGTTGTTCGCCCGCCGCCTGCATCGCCTGTCCCGGCGCGG
The DNA here is from genome assembly GCF_018325805.1 of Pseudomonas sp. St290. Taxonomy (NCBI): domain Bacteria; kingdom Pseudomonadati; phylum Pseudomonadota; class Gammaproteobacteria; order Pseudomonadales; family Pseudomonadaceae; genus Pseudomonas; species Pseudomonas sp. St290. The sequence continues at coordinate 3,041,234 of NZ_AP014703.1, forward strand.
CCACAAGCCGTTGGTCCAGGTCAATTGCGCAGCGTTGCCGGAGTCCCTGGCTGAAAGCGAGTTGTTCGGCCACGTCAAAGGTGCGTTCTCCGGGGCGACTACCGACCGTGCCGGGCGTTTCGATGCGGCCAATGGCGGTACGTTGTTTCTCGATGAGGTCGGTGAATTGCCGTTGAGCGTGCAGGCCAAATTGCTGCGCACCTTGCAGAACGGTGAGATCCAGCGCCTGGGGGCGGACAAGCCGCTGCACGTCGATGTGCGGATCATCGCCGCCACCAACCGGCATTTGCCCGACAGTATTCGCGATGGGCTGTTTCGCGCCGATCTGTATCACCGGCTTTCGGTCTACCCGGTGCCGATCCCACCGCTGCGCGAGCGCGGTCATGATGTGTTGATGCTGGCCGGGCACTTTCTCGAACTGAACCGCACGCGACTGGGTTTGCGCGGCTTGCGCCTGTCGCCGGCGGCCGAACAGGCACTGCTGGCGTACTCCTGGCCGGGGAACGTGCGGGAGCTGGAACACGTGATCAGTCGCGCCGCGTTGAAGCAACTGAGCCACGGCGCCAATCGCAGCTTGATCATGACCTTGGAACCGCAGGTGCTGGATCTGGACGTCAATGCCAGCGCAGCCTCGGCCCAGGCGCTGCCTGAACAAGCCCTGGAGGCTCTGGATGCACCAATGCAACCCTTGAGCGAAGCCGTCGATGGTTGTCAGCGCCAGGCGATTCTCAAGGCCCTGGAGCGTTGCGGGCAGAACTGGGCCGGGGCGGCGCGGCTGTTGGAGGTTGACCCGAGCAATCTGCATAAGCTGGCGCGGCGGTTGGGGCTCAAATAGTGGTTTGCCTGTTACACCGAGGCGTCTTCATCGCGAGCAGGCTCGCTCCCACAGGGTGCTTGTGAACACAGTCGATCCACTGTGGGGGCGGGCTTGCTCGCAAAGAGGCCGGCACATTCACCACAAGAGCCGGCATTGACAACGATCAAGGCCCGCCAACGCCGCAGAATCCACACTGGCCAAAACCCATAGTGGAGATCACCGCCATGCCCCTTTCCCTGGCCAAAATGCGCCGCCAGTACACCCTCGATGGCCTGGATGAAGCCCAGGCGCCGGACGACCCGATGGTTTTGTTCGGGTTGTGGATGCAGCAGGCCCGCGACACCGAAAGCCCGCCGGTGGAAGCCAACAGCATGGCCCTGGCGACGGTGGACGAGCAGGGCCAGCCTCATTGCCGGGTGCTGTTGCTCAAGGGGTTCGGTCCGGACGGCTTTGTGTTTTTCGGCAACTACGACAGCCTCAAGGGCCAGGACCTGGCGGTCAATCCCAGGGCCGCGATGACGTTTTTCTGGCCGGGGCTGGAACGGCAAGTGCGCATCGAAGGGCCGGTCCACAAACTCGCCCCGGCGTTGTCGGATGCCTATTTCGAGTCCCGCTCCGTGGCCAGTCGCCTGGGGGCCTGGGCGTCGCCACAAAGCCAACCATTGGCGGATCGGGCCGTGCTGGAAACCTTGCTCACGCAGACCGAACAACGCTTCGCCGGCCAACCGGTGCCGCGTCCGGCGCATTGGGGCGGTTATTGCCTGCGACCGGAACGACTGGAGTTCTGGCAGGGCCGTGCCGACCGTTTGCATGATCGTCTCGACTATCGCCTGCAAGACGGCGCCTGGCAGCGCACGCGTCTGGCGCCCTGACGCCGAGGGAGGTACCTCCAAGGAGGAATAGGCCCGGCAACGATTGCGGTTCAGGCTGGGCCATCTTTTTCCGATAGGACGGCTGATCATGGCCCATCTGACGCAACGTCTCTTTCAACCGTTGAACATCGCGGTCCTCACCATCAGTGACACCCGCACCTTCGACACCGACACCTCGGGGCAGACCCTGGCGGACCTGCTGCAAACGGCCGGGCATGTGCTCATCGACCGTGGCCTGGTGAAGGACGATATCTACCAGATCCGTGCCCAGGTCTCACAGTGGATCGCCGACCCCAAGGTGCAGGTGGTGTTGATGACCGGCGGCACCGGTTTCACCCCGCGCGACAACACGCCCCAAGCGGTGGCACCGTTGCTGGACAAACAGGTCGACGGTTTCGGCGAGCTGTTCCGCCAGGTGTCGCTGGCCGAGATCGGCATGTCCACCCTGCAATCGCGAGCGTTGGCGGGCATGAGCAACGGTGTGCTGGTGTGCTGCTTGCCGGGTTCGCCAGGAGCTTGTCGGACCGGTTGGGAACAGATCCTGGCCGGGCAACTGGACAGCCGCACCGGCCCGTGCAATTTCACCCCCCACCTCAAGCCGCAGCCAGGCATTGCCCTGCTACCTTGTGAGGCACGTTCATGAGCCGCGGCGGGTGTGGCAGCGTCTGTGACAGTGGTGCGCTGATGCCGGTGGATGAAGCCATCCGCTATTTGCTGGATCAGGCGCCGCTGCCGCCTCCGGTGCAGCGGGTGGCGCTGGACCAGGCCTTGGGTCGCGTGCTGGCGACCGATGTTCGCTGTCCCATGAACCTGCCGCCGTGGGACAACAGCGCCATGGACGGTTATGCCCTGCGGGCCGCCGACCTGCCGGTCGATGGCGGTTATCTGACCTTGGCCGGGCGCATTGCCGCCGGGGAGGCACCGGGTCAACCATTACAGGCCGGGCAGGTGGTGCGCATTTTTACCGGCGCGCCGCTGCCGCCGGGGGCTGACACGGTGGTGCCCCAGGAAAGTTGCCGGGTGGAAGGTGAGCGGGTCTGGCTGCCACCAGTCAAGGGCGCAGAGCATGTGCGCAGGGAAGGTGAGGAAATGCAGCGCGGGGACCGTTTGCTCCAGGCCGGAAAACGCTTGCGCGCCCAGGAACTGGGGTTGCTGGCCGGTGCCGGGATTGCCCGGGTAGAGGTCTATCGCCCCTTGCAGGTGGGCCTGCTCAGCAGTGGCGATGAACTGCGCGAACCCGGCCAAACGCTGGCGCCAGGGCAGATCTACAACAGCAATCGCCACAGTCTCATGGCGCTGCTGCGCGGCTGGGGCCTTGAGGTACATGACTACGGCGTCATGCCTGACAAGCTGCTTGCCAGTCGTCAGGCCTTGAGCCTAGCGGCAACCGAATGCGACTTGCTGCTGACCTCCGGCGGCGTGTCGGTGGGTGAGGAAGATCATCTCAAGCAAGCGATCGAAGCCCTGGGTAGCGTTGACCTGTGGCGTCTGGCGATCCAGCCGGGCAAACCCCTGGCCTTTGGCGAGGTGGCCGGCAAACCCTGGATCGGGCTGCCGGGCAACCCTTCGGCGGCACTGATTACCGCGTTGATCGTCGTGCGGCCGTTCCTGTTCCGGGCCCAGGGCATGGATGAGGTGTTGCCCACGGCGTTGCAGTTACCGGCCGGGTTCGACTGGTTGAAACCCAACCGGCGACGGCAGTACCTGCGGGCGAAATTGACCCCGGCCGCCGATGGCTCGCTGTGTGTCGAGCTGCATCCCCAGCAGAGTTCGGCCATGTTGGCGGCCGCCTGCTGGGCTGATGGCTTGGCCGTGGTGGAGTGCCAGGCGCAAGTGCATAAGCACGACAAAGTGATGTATCTGCCGTTCGCGAGCCTGATGCATTGACGGCAATTGATTGCCGTCAAGGTGGCCGGCCGAGGGCTGGCTAGACTGGCGGCGCCCTTAGTTTTCTCACGAGGATGCCCCATGCAACTGGTTTGCCCGGCAGGGAATCTGCCTGCCCTCAAAGCGGCGGTGCGCCAAGGCGCCGATGCCGTCTATGTCGGCTTTCGCGATGACACCAATGCCCGGCACTTCGCCGGGCTGAACATGGACGACAAACAGTTCGACGCGGCTGTCGCGCACATCCGTCAACACCAACGCAAACTGTACGTGGCGGTCAACACCTACCCGCAACCCAAGGGCTGGGAGCGCTGGCAACGGGCGGTGGACCGCGCCGCCGATTTTGGCGTGGATGCGTTGATCGCTGCCGACCCCGGTGTGCTCGGTTACGCCCGCCAGCGCCATCCACAGTTGGCGTTGCATCTGTCGGTCCAAGGCTCGGCGACACACGCGGCGGCACTGGCTTTTTACGCCGAGCGCTATGACATCCGCCGCGCCGTGCTGCCACGGGTACTGTCCCTGGCCCAGGTGCGGCAGGTGGCGGCGGCCAGTCCGGTGCCGATCGAGGTCTTTGGTTTCGGCAGCTTGTGCATCATGGCCGAAGGCCGTTGTCACTTGTCTTCCTATATCACCGGCGAGTCGCCGAACCTGTGTGGAGTCTGTTCGCCGGCCAAGGCGGTGCGCTGGAGCGAGGACGCCCAAGGCCTCAGCGCACGCCTGAGCGAGGTGCTGATCGACCGCTACACCCCCGAAGAACCGGCCGGTTATCCGACCTTGTGCAAAGGCCGCTTCCTGGTAGGCGGCAAGCGCTTCCATGCGTTGGAAGAACCCACCAGCCTCGACACCCTCGACCTGCTGCCGGAACTGGCGGCCATCGGTGTCGAAGCAGTGAAGATCGAGGGGCGCCAACGCAGCCCGGCCTACGTTGAACAAGTGACCCGGGTCTGGCGCGCCGCACTGGACGCCCACCAGGTCGCGCCGCAACGGTTCCGGGTGCAGGAAGAATGGCGCCAGGTGCTGGCGGGTTTGTCCGAAGGCAGCCAGACCACCCTGGGTGCCTACCATCGATCATGGCAATGAGGGGAGGCCAGATGAAACTCAGCCTGGGACCGGTCCTGTTTTACTGGGACAAAGCGCAACTGGGGAATTTCTATGCCGAGATGTCGGCATTGCCGCTGGACGTGATTTACCTGGGGGAAACCGTGTGTTCGAAACGCCGGGCGTTCTCCCTGGATCAATGGCTGGGCCTGGGGCGCGAGCTGCAAACCTGCAGCCAGGCACAGATTGTGTTATCGAGCCTGACGCTGATCGAAGCGGCCTCGGAGCTTTCTTCGCTGCGCCGCCTGTGTGACAACGGTCAATTGCTGGTGGAAGCCAACGACATGGGGGCGGTGCAGTTCATGGCCGAACGCAAGCTGCCCTTTGTCGCAGGTCCGGCGCTGAACCTGTACAACGGCCACGCCCTGGCGCAATTGCAAGACAGCGGCATGATCCGCTGGGTGCCGCCCGTGGAGTGCTCGGCGGCGCTGATCGGCGATGTGCTGGAGCAGGTGCGGGACATGGACCGCGACGTGCCCGAAGTAGAGATCTTCGCCTACGGCCATCTGCCCTTGGCGTACTCGGCGCGCTGCTTTACCGCCCGGGCCGAAAACCGGCCCAAGGACGACTGCCAGTTCTGTTGCATCAACTACCCCGACGGGCTGGCGTTGAGCAGTCAGGAAGGTCAGCAGTTGTTCACCCTCAACGGCATCCAGACAATGTCCGGCGAGGTGACGAACCTGCTGGCCGATTACAACGCGCTGATGGCCTGCGGTGCCGACGTGCTGCGCCTGAGCCCGCGCGCCCAGGGCATGGCCGAGGTGGTCACGGCCTTCGACAAGGTGCGTCAGGGCGAGGCACCACCGCTGTTCGTGGACGGTTGCAATGGCTATTGGCATGGTCACGCCGGCATGTTGAAGGTAGAGGAGGCGGGTCTGTGTTGAGTCCGAAGAAGTGGCTGCTCAAAGGTGCCGACCGCTTGCTGCCGCTGGTGGGCAAGGTGCCGTTCGTGGTGCAACGGCTGACGTTGCAGCAGGCGCTCAACCGTTGCCTGGCCGAGCCGCTGCGCGATGGCGGGTTCGATGTGCTGCGCGGGCGTTGGTTGTGCCTGCGCGTGCCCGACCTGAAACTGTGCTGGTACCTGACCCTGGCGCGGGACGGACTGCGCATCGCCGAACGGGCCGAGGCCCAGGTCACCATCAGTGGCAACTGGCGTGAGTTTCTGCTGCTGGCCAGTCGTCAGGAAGACCCGGACACGTTGTTCTTTCGTCGCCGGTTGGTGATCGAGGGGGATACCGAGCTGGGGTTGGCGTTGAAGAACTTGATCGACAGTCTTGATCCGGAGGTGTTGCCGCCGTGGCTGTGGCGCAATCTGGAGCGGGCGGGCAAGGGGTTGGCGGCAAGTTAAGGCAGATTGCATTGGCTCTTGTGGCGAGGGGATTTATCCCCGCTGGGTCGCGAAGCGGCCCCATTCAATGTGCCCGATACATGGCCTTGGGACTGCTTCGCAGTCCAGCGGGGATAAATCCCCTCGCCACAAGGGAACTGGGTCTGGGCCCACTATTGCTGGTAAGCCTCCAGCTCATCCTCGGCCAGGATGCGAATATTGCGCCGCTCCATGGCAATCAACCCCCCATCCACCAACCGATGAAGAATCCGCGAAAACGTCTCCGGCTGGATCCCCAGCTTGGAAGCCACCAGACGCTTGGACACCTGCAACACCACCTGACCATCCCGCGGATCGCGTTCCTGCAACAGGAAATTGATCACCCGCCGACTGGCACTGGCCAAGGTCAGGTTGTCGATATCCTTCAGGCGCTGGTGCAGATGGATGCTCATGCTCGCCAGGATCGCCAGGCAGACCTTCGGTTGGTCCTCCAGGGCGTTCCGGTAATGGTTGCCTTCGACACTCACTAGCACGCTGTCCTTGATTGCCGACGCGCTGACCGGGTAGCAACGGGCCTGGCTGAACAACAGGGCCTCGGCGAAGGTCTGGCCGGGCTGGATGATTTCCACCAGGTTTTCCTGGCCCTCGCCGGTCACCCGATACAACTTGATCTGCCCACTGACCAGCAGGAAAAACCGCTTGGCCGGGTCGCCCTGGTGCATGAGCGTGCTGTTGCAGGGCAGGCGCTTGAGGACGGCGAGGTTGCACACGTCCTCGAAAATCCGCTCCGGCAGTTGGCTGAACAGGTGATGACGACGCAACAGTAAAACGATGGAAGGGTGGGTCAGCATGGCGTACCTCCGCGTGCCGTCATGGTAGGGCCCAAGTCGCCGTCGGCCTATGCCTCGGCAGGCCTACCTCGGAAGAGGGATGGGAAGCGGCCGTGCCAGTCTGTCAGTCAAATCAATGCCTGCAGAACACAGATATTGTGGCGAGGGAGCTTGCTCCCGCTGGGCTGCGCAGCAGCCCCAAAAAAACAGGGCCGCTGCGCGCCCCAGCGGGAGCAAGCTCCCTCGCCACAGGTTGTGTGTTTATTCATGGATCCCAACCAGAGCTAGCCCACCCCGCGCAAATGCTCCATCGCCCACACTGCGGCTTCGACCCGTGAACGCAAGCCGAGCTTGTGCAGCAGGTTCTTCACATGGACCTTGACCGTACCTTCGGTGATGCCCAGTTTGTGTCCGATGACTTTGTTGCTGTAGCCACCGGCGATGGTCTTGAGTACCTGGCGTTCGCGCTCGGTCAGTTCCACATCGGCCTGGCGCGGCGGGGAGCGCAGGGCCTGGGCCATGACGCGGGTCAGGCCGGGGCTGATCACCAGGGCGCCGTTGAGGGCGTCGCGGATGTACTGGATCAGCAACTCGGGCTCCATGTCCTTGAGCAGGTAACCATTGGCGTCCAGGCGCAGGGCGTCGCGGATGTCGTCCTCGGCGTCGGATACGGTGAACAGCAGCACCTTGCCGGTGTAATTCATGGCACGCAGCCGACGCAGGGTCTCGATGCCGTTCATCTGCGGCATGTTGTTGTCCAGCAATACCAGGTCGGGCTTGAGCGGCTCGATCAGGGCCAGGGCTTCTTCGCCGTGGTTGGCTTCACCGACAATCTGCAAATCGTCTTCAAGCTCAAGCATCTGGCGGATGCCGCGACGCATCATCGGATGATCGTCGACCAGTAGCAGGGTGTGGCGCAGGGGGGCGTTCATGTTGCGAGGCCTTCGGTGTGTTGGCCCAGGAATTCCGGTTGGAAATGCACCTGGATACGGGTGCCCTGGGGTGTTCGGGAGAGAATCTGCAATTGGCCACGCAGGCTGCGGGCCCGCTCGTTCATGATGTTCAGGCCATGGTGCTCGCGCTGGTCGACTTCGCCACTGAAGCCGCGGCCATCGTCTTCGATCGACAGTCGTACGGTCTCGCCTTCCTGGCGCAGTTCGAGCCAGGCGTTTTCGGCATGGGCGTGGCGCAGGCAGTTGGACAGCGCCTCGCGGGTGATCTGCAGGATGTGGATCTGCTCGCTGGCCGACAGCTCGAAAGCCAGGCTGTCGACGAACAGGTGCACCTTGAAATCGCCTCGATTGGAGAACTCTTCGGCGGTGTCCTTGAGCTCCTCCACCAGGCCGTCGTCGTGGATCTGCAAGCGGAAGGTAGTCAGCAGTTCGCGCAATTGGCGATAGGCATTGTTCAGCCCTTCGCGCAGCTCACCGGTGACGGTTTCCAGGGTCTGCACCGGCTCGCCTCGACGCATCAGGGTCTGCATGCGGCTGACTTGCAGCTTCATGTATGACAAGGCCTGGGCCAGGGAGTCGTGGAGTTCGCGGGCGATGATCGTGCGTTCGTCGAGCAGCAGCAGGCGATGGTCCTGTTCGCGCTGACGTTTGAGGGACAGCGACGTGCCGATCAGGTTGGCCAGGGCTTGGATCAATGCGGTTTCCCACGGCTGCGCCGTGTGGCCGTCGACAAAATGCGCCTTGAGCTCACCCAGTTCATTGCCCTGGTTACTGATGCTGAAGGCCTGTGGGCGCGCAGCGTTGTGTTTATGGCAACTGGCGCAATCGCTGCTGGCGCAGACCTGACGGCTGGCGGCGCCGTGCAGGGCCAGTAGATGCCTGGCCGGGGCCTGCAATTGCCCTTGCAGGCACAGCGTCAGGCGCAGGCCCGGCAGGCGCTCTTGGAAGCGCCGGATCAACTCGTCCAACCCTTCGGCATTGGCCTGTCGCGTCGCCAGGCTGCGACTGCTCTGGTACAGCAGCTCCAGGGCGGCGTTGGCGTGTTGCAGGTTCAGGGTCTTTTGCTGGACCTGGTTTTCCAGGGTGCGGTGGGATTGTTCGATGGTCTCGGCCATGGTGTTGAAACTGGTCGCCAACTGGCCCAGCTCATCCTCGGACTGATGATTGACCCGCACCTGGAACTCGCCCCGGCGAAAGCGCTGGGTGGCGTCGACCAGTTCCTGCAAGGGCGTGACCACACCGTACTGCAATTCATACAGGCCGATCAGCAGGATGATCATGGTGCTGAACAGCGCCATGCCCTGGATCGTCTGCTGCCAGCCTTGTTTGTGCTCGCTCTGGCGTTGCAGCAGGGTGACGAACTGATCCAACTGCTCAACGAAAGAGTTGGCGCTGTTCTGGAAAAACGCCGAATCGCCGCGCTCGATGGCCGGGCGCAGGGTCTGGTTCCAGCGTTGCACCAGGTTCTGGTAGCTCTGGTGCAGGGAAGTCGTCGGCCCGTCTTCCAGCACGGCGCGCAGGGCCGGGCTGTCGAGGCGTTGTTGCAGGCTGGCGATGATCGCCGGGATGTCGTCGTTGGCTCCCGCCGCCAGTTTCCAGCTCAGGTGGTAGGTCTCCATGCGCACGGAACCGGCGGTGTTGATGGCGGCGGCGTCGCCCTGGCTGAACCAGGCGATCAACCCGGCGCTCAAGGAACTGGCCAGGGCCAGGATGGCGATCAGGATCACCGCCAGCCCGGCGCGAGCGGGCAGGGAACTGCGCAGCCAACGCATCATTGACGCGGGCCTGTGGGGCAAAACTGTGAACCGAGCATAGGAGGCGCCCTGGACCTGGGGGGTGTAGCAGCCAATCCTGGGCGCACTACCTCTAAAGAGTTGTCGGCCGCTCCGTTTCCATAAAAGCTTCGGCAGACTTGTTCAAGATATTGATAAATAAAGGGTTTTATCGATATCGGAATCTACCTCCTTGGAGGTAGACGGGCCAAGCATAGGCCTGTACCGCCCCGGGGCACGTTGACCCAAGTCAAGTTTTTGCGGGGTTCGTATCACTAGGCTGCGCTCATCGAACTGACGGAGTGCATCGTGATGCGAGCGCAAGTGCAACAAGGGCTGGTACTGGGGATGAGTACCCTGGCCTTCACCGTGTGCTTCATGGTCTGGATGATGTTTGCCGTGCTCGGCGTTCCGATCAAGGAAATGCTGGCCCTCAACGAAACCCAATTCGGCCTGCTGGCCGCCACCCCGGTGTTGACCGGTTCGCTGGTGCGTTTGCCCCTGGGGCTTCTGACCGACCGCTTTGGCGGACGGATCGTGTTCTTCCTGCTGATGCTGTCCTGCGTGTTGCCGCTGTACCTGATCACCCTCGCCACGGCCTTCTGGCAGTTCCTGGTGCTGGGCCTGTTCGTCGGCCTGGCCGGTGGCTCGTTCTCGGTGGGCATCGCCTACGTCGCCAAGTGGTTCGACAAGCAGAACCAGGGGTTTGCCATGGGCGTCTTCGGTGCCGGCAATGCGGGGGCGGCGGTGACCAAGTTCCTCGCCCCGGCGCTGATCGCCTTCGGCTCCTGGCACCTGGTGCCAAAAGTGTTCAGCGCGATCCTGTTCATCACCGCACTGTTGTTCTGGTTCCTCACCAGCGAGAAAAAGGAACACAGCGGCACCGGCGGCGCGACGTTGCGCGAGCAATTGAAAACCCTGAAAGAGCCGGCCGTGTGGCGCTACTGCCAGTACTACTCGATCGTGTTCGGCGGCTACGTGGCCCTGGCCCTGTGGATGACCAAATACTACGTGCAGGAATACGGTTTCAGCCTGCAAAGCGCAGCGTTGCTGGCGGCGTGTTTCTCCCTGCCCGGTGGCGTGCTGCGAGCCGTCGGTGGCTGGATGTCCGACCGCTGGGGCGCCCAGAGCGTGACCTGGTGGGTGTTGTGGGTCAGCTGGATCTGCCTGTTCCTGCTGTCCTATCCCCAGACTCAACTGCAAGTGAAGACCGTCAACGGCATCGTCGATTTTCACATCGGCCTCAACGCCACGCTGTTCACCGTACTGCTGTTCGTGATGGGCATCGCTTTCGCGTTCGGTAAGGCCTCGGTCTTCAAGTACATCGCTAACGACTACCCGAAAAACATGGGCGCAGTGTCCGGCATCGTCGGCCTGGCCGGCGGCTTGGGCGGGTTCGTGCTGCCGATCATGTTCGGCGCCCTGGTGGACCTCACCGGCGTGCGCTCGTCCTGCTTCATGTTGATGTACGGCGTGGTCTGGGTCTCCCTGACCTGGATGTACTTCAGCGAAATGCGCAAGCGCCCGCTGCTGGGTAAACAGTCGTCGGCCAGCCAATCCCCGTTTTCCAGCATTGCCCAAGGAGAAGAACATGTCCGTTCTGCAAACGCCTGAAAAAGGCCCGGTCATTCATGATTGGCGCCCGGAAGACCCCGCATTCTGGGGCCGCAGCGGCAAACTGACCGCCCGGCGCAACCTGTGGATTTCCATCCCGGCGCTGCTGTTGGCTTTCGCGGTGTGGATGGTCTGGAGCACGGTGATCGTGCGCCTGAACGCCATCGGCTTCAGCTTCAGCACCGACCAGTTGTTCTGGCTGGCGGCATTGCCGGGGCTGTCGGGTGCGACCTTGCGCATCTTCTATTCGTTCATGGTGCCGATTTTCGGTGGCCGGCGCTGGACAGCCCTGAGCACCGCGTCGCTGTTGGCACCTGCACTGTGGATGGGCTTCGCCGTGCAGGATCCGACCACGCCCTACAGCGTGTTCGTGCTGATCGCGCTGCTCTGCGGTTTTGGTGGCGGCAACTTCGCCTCGAGCATGTCCAACATCAGCTTCTTCTATCCCAAGTCCCAGCAGGGCACGGCCCTGGGCCTGAACGCCGGGCTGGGTAACCTGGGCGTGTCGGTGATGCAGTTCTGTGTACCGCTGGTGATTTCCTTCGGTGTGTTCGGCTTCATGGGCGGCCAGCCGCAGGTGTTGGCTGACGGCAGTTCGCTGTGGCTGCAGAACGCCGGTTTCATCTGGGTGCCGTTCATCCTTGCCGTGACCCTGATCGCCTGGTTCGGCATGAACGATTTGTCCAGCGCCCGTGCTTCGTTCAGCGAGCAGGCGGTGATCTTCAAGCGCAAGCACAACTGGCTGATGTGCTGGTTGTACCTGGCAACCTTCGGTTCGTTCATCGGCTTCTCCGCCGCCTTTCCACTGCTGATCAAGACCTCGTTTCCGGAAGTCATCGCCCTGAAATTCGCCTTCCTCGGGCCACTGGTGGGTGCGCTGGTACGGCCGTTGGGCGGCTGGCTGGCGGACAAGCTCGGCGGCGCGAAAGTCACTTTGTGGAACTTCGTCCTGATGATCGCCATGGTGTTCGGGGTCCTGCACTTCCTGCCTCAAGGCGGCCAGGGCGGCAACTTCTACGGCTTCCTGGGCATGTTCATGTTGCTGTTCATCACCACTGGCGTGGGCAACGGTTCGACCTTCCGCATGATCCCGGTGATCTTCCGCACCCTGCATGAAAAAGCCGCCCTGGGGAAAAAGCCCGAGGTGCGCGAGCAAGCGATCAAGAACGCCGGCAAGGAATCGGCCGCGGTGCTGGGTTTCAGCTCGGCCATGGGTGCCTTCGGTGCGTTCTTCATTCCTAAATCATTCGGCTCTTCGATGGCCCTGACCGGCGGCCCGGAGATGGCCTTCTACATGTTCGTCGGCTTCTACCTGAGCTGCATCGTGGTGACCTGGTGGTGGTACGCCCGCAAGGGCGCCGCAACACCTTGCTAAGCCGAACCTAAACCTGCGTGGGCGGGGCGCAGACCCCGCGGAGCAAGCCTGAGAGGAACACACTGTGAGTCATTTATTGGATCAACTGCGGTTTTTCAACCGCAAGCAAGGCGAGTTTTCCGATGGTCACGGCGAGACCCGCAAGGAGTCCCGGGACTGGGAGAACGTCTACCGCTCCCGCTGGCAGTACGACAAGATCGTGCGTTCCACCCACGGGGTGAACTGCACCGGCTCGTGCTCGTGGAAGATCTACGTCAAGAACGGCCTGATCACTTGGGAAACCCAGCAGACCGACTACCCGCGCACTCGTAACGACCTGCCCAACCACGAGCCACGCGGTTGCCCTCGCGGCGCGAGCTACAGCTGGTACATCTACAGCGCCAACCGGCTCAAGTACCCGAAGATCCGCAAGCCACTGCTCAAGTTGTGGCGCGAAGCCCGGCAGACCCTGGCGCCAGTGGAAGCCTGGGCCAGCATCGTCGAGAACAAAGCCAAGGCCGACTCGTACAAGAGCAAGCGCGGCATGGGTGGCTTCATCCGTTCCAACTGGGAAGAAGTCAACGAGATCATCGCCGCCGCCAACGTCTACACCGTCAAGGAGCACGGCCCGGACCGGGTTGTGGGCTTCTCGCCGATCCCGGCCATGTCGATGGTCAGCTATGCCGCCGGCTCGCGTTACCTGTCGCTGATCGGTGGCGTGTGCCTGAGCTTCTATGACTGGTATTGCGACTTGCCACCAGCCTCGCCCATGGTCTGGGGCGAGCAGACCGACGTGCCGGAATCGGCCGACTGGTACAACTCCAACTACATCATTGCCTGGGGCTCCAACGTCCCGCAAACCCGTACCCCTGACGCCCACTTCTTCACCGAGGTGCGCTACAAGGGCACCAAGACCGTGGCGATCACCCCGGACTATTCGGAAGTCGCCAAGCTCACCGACCTGTGGCTCAACCCCAAGCAGGGCACCGACGCCGCCCTGGCCCAGGCCTTCAACCATGTGATCTTCAAAGAGTTCCACCTGGACAAGCCGAGCGCCTATTTCACCGAATACGCCAAGCGCTACACCGACCTGCCGGTGCTGGTGATGCTCAAGCCGATGCTCGGCGCGGCGCCCGGTGCCGGTTACCAGCCGGACCGTTTCCTGCGGGCCAGCGACCTGACCGACAACCTCGGCCAGGAAAACAACCCGGAATGGAAAACCATCGCCCTGGATGCCGCCGGCGAACTGGTTTCGCCCCAAGGCTCCATCGGCTATCGCTGGGGTGAGAAGGGCAAGTGGAACATCCTGCCCCGTGAAGGTGGCGAGGGGCGTGAGATCGACCTCAAGCTGAGCCTGATCGGCGGCGACGTCGCCGAGGTGGCGTTCCCATACTTCGCCGGTGAAGCCCAGGAGCACTTCCAGCATGTGGCCGGTGAAGCGGTGCAGTTCCGTCGGGTGCCGGTGCACAGCGTGGTGCTGGCCGATGGCAGCGTGGCGAAAGTCGCCACCGTATTCGACCTCTCGGCGGCCAACCTGGCCATCGACCGTGGCCTGGGCGGCGCCAACGTTGCCAAGGACTATAACGACGCCTCGGTGCCCGGCACTCCGGCCTGGCAGGAGCAGATCACCGGTGTGAGCCGCGAGAAGGCGATCCAGATCGCCCGTGAGTTCGCCGACAACGCCGACAAGACCCGTGGACGCTCGATGATCATCGTCGGTGCGGCGATGAACCACTGGTACCACATGGACATGAACTACCGCGGGCTGATCAACATGCTCATGCTCTGCGGTTGCGTCGGCCAGACCGGCGGCGGCTGGGCCCACTATGTCGGCCAGGAAAAACTCCGTCCGCAATGCGGCTGGCTGCCCCTGGCCTTCGGCCTGGACTGGAACCGTCCGTCACGGCAGATGAACGGCACCAGCTTCTTCTATGGTCACAGTTCGCAATGGCGCCACGAGAAGATGAGCATGCACGATGTGCTCTCGCCCCTGGCCGACAAGTCGCAGTTCCCTGAGCACGCCCTGGACTACAACATCCGCGCCGAACGCGCCGGCTGGTTGCCGAGCGCACCACAACTCAACACCAACCCGCTGCACATCTGCCGTGATGCCGCCGCCGCGGGCCTGGAGCCCAAGGACTACGTGGTCAAGTCGCTGCAGGACGGCTCCCTGCGCTTTGCCTGCGAGCAACCGGACAGCCCGGTGAATTTCCCGCGCAACATGTTCATCTGGCGCTCCAACCTGCTGGGCTCCTCGGGCAAAGGCCACGAGTACATGCTCAAGTACCTGTTGGGCACCAAAAACGGCGTGATGAACGAAGACATCGGCCAGGTCGGCGACTGCAAGCCTACCGAAGCCGAATGGGTCGACGAGGGCGCCATTGGCAAGCTCGACCTGGTGACCACCCTGGACTTCCGCATGTCCTCGACCTGCGTGTATTCCGACATCGTCTTGCCGACCGCCACCTGGTACGAAAAAGACGACATGAACACCTCGGACATGCACCCGTTCATTCACCCGCTGTCGGCGGCTATCGATCCGGCCTGGGAATCGCGTTCGGACTGGGAAATCTACAAGGGCATCGCCAAGGCGTTTTCCGCTATGTCGGTCGGCCACTTGGGTGTGGAAAAAGACTTGGTTACCGTGCCGTTGATGCACGACAGCGTCGGCGAACTGGCCCAGCCGTTCGGCGGCACCGACTGGAAAAGCGCCGGTGTGGCGCCGGTACCGGGCAAGAACGCACCGAACCTGCAGGTGGTGGAGCGCGACTACCCGAACATCTACAAGCAGTTCACTTCCCTGGGCCCGATGCTGGAGAAACTCGGCAACGGCGGCAAGGGCATCAACTGGAACACCGACACCGAAGTGAAGTTCCTCGGTGAGCTGAACCACAAGGAAGTCGAAGCGGGCATCAGCCAAGGGCGGCCAAAAATCGACAGCGCCATCGACGCTGCCGAAGTCATCCTGTCCCTGGCCCCGGAAACCAACGGCCATGTCGCGGTGAAAGCCTGGGCGGCGCTGTCGGAATTCACCGGCATCGACCACAGCCACCTGGCGGTGTCCAAGGAGCACGAGGCGATTCGTTTCCGTGACATCCAGGCCCAGCCACGCAAGATCATTTCCAGCCCGACCTGGTCCGGCCTGGAAGACGACCACGTGAGCTACAACGCCGGCTACACCAACGTCCACGAATCGATCCCATGGCGGACTATCACCGGTCGCCAGCAGTTCTACCAGGATCACCCGTGGATGCAGGCGTTCGGCGAGCAGTTGATGAGTTATCGGCCGCCGGTCAACACCCGCACCATCGCTGGCGTGAAAGGCAAGCGCAGCAATGGCCAGACCGAGATCGTTCTGAACTGGATCACTCCGCACCAGAAGTGGGGTATCCACAGTACCTACAGCGACAACCTGCTGATGCTCACCCTCAGCCGTGGCGGCCCGATTGTCTGGCTCTCGGAAATCGACGCCAAGCGCGCCGGCATCGAGGACAACGACTGGATCGAGTGCTTCAACGTCAACGGCGCATTGACCGCCCGGGCGGTGGTCAGCCAGCGGGTCAAGGAAGGCATGGTGATGATGTACCACGCCCAGGAACGCATCGTGAACGTGCCGGGGTCGGAAACCACCAAGACCCGTGGCGGCCACCACAACTCGGTGACCCGCGTGGTGCTCAAGCCTACCCACATGATTGGCGGCTACGCCCAACAGGCCTACGGCTTCAACTATTACGGCACGGTCGGTTGCAACCGCGACGAATTCGTCGTGGTGCGCAAGATGGCCAAGGTCGATTGGCTCGACGGTTCCAGTGGCGATGATCTGCCGCGTCCACTGCCGACTGATATCGAGGAGAACTGAGATGAAGATTCGCTCACAAATCGGCATGGTCCTGAACCTGGACAAATGCATCGGCTGCCACACTTGCTCGATTACCTGCAAGAACGTCTGGACCAGTCGCGAAGGCATGGAATACGCCTGGTTCAACAACGTCGAATCCAAGCCGGGCATTGGCTATCCCAAGGAGTGGGAAAACCAGGACAAGTGGAAGGGCGGCTGGATCCGTAACGCGGACGGTTCGATCAACCCGCGCATCGGCGGCAAGTTCCGCGTGCTGGCGAACATCTTCGCCAACCCGGACCTGCCGAGCCTGGACGACTACTACGAACCGTTCGACTTCGACTACCAGCACCTGCACACCGCACCGCTGGGCGAGCACCAGCCTACCGCGCGACCACGTTCGGTAGTGTCCGGCAAGCGCATGGAGAAGATCGAGTGGGGTCCGAACTGGGAGGAAATCCTCGGCACCGAATTCGCCAAGCGGCGCAAGGACAAGAACTTCGACAGGATCCAGGCGGACATCTACGGCGAGTACGAAAACACCTTCATGATGTACCTGCCGCGCCTGTGCGAGCACTGCCTGAACCCGGCGTGCGCGGCGTCCTGCCCAAGCGGGGCGATCTACAAGCGCGAGGAGGACGGCATCGTCCTGATCGACCAGGAAAAATGCCGCGGCTGGCGCATGTGCATCAGCGGCTGCCCGTACAAGAAGATCTACTTCAACTGGAAGAGCGGCAAGTCGGAAAAATGCATCTTCTGCTACCCGCGCATTGAAGCGGGTATGCCGACCGTCTGCGCTGAAACCTGCGTTGGCCGCATCCGTTACCTCGGCGTGCTGCTGTATGACGCCGATCGCATCAGTGAAGTGGCGAGCACTGCCAATGAGCAGGACTTGTACGAGAAACAACTGGAGATCTTCCTCGACCCGAACGACCCGGCGGTGATTCGCCAGGCCCTGGCCGATGGCGTGCCGCAGTCGGTCATCGATTCGGCGCAACGCTCGCCGGTCTACAAAATGGCCGTGGACTGGAAACTCGCACTGCCGCTGCACCCGGAATACCGCACCTTGCCAATGGTCTGGTACGTGCCGCCACTTTCGCCAATCCAGAACGCCGCCGCGGCTGGCACCGTGGGCATGAACGGGGTGATCCCGGATGTCGACAGCCTGCGCATTCCGCTGCGTTACCTGGCGAACATGCTCACCGCCGGTGATGAGAAACCGGTCAAGCATGCCCTCAAGCGCCTGCTGGCGATGCGTGCCTACAAGCGTTCCGAGCAGGTCGACGGCGTGCAGGATCTGCAAGTGCTGGCCGACGTTGGCTTGAGCGTGAACCAGGTGGAAGAGATGTACCGCTACCTGGCGATTGCCAACTACGAAGACCGTTTCGTCGTGCCAAGCGCTCACCGCGAAGACGCCATGAGCGATGCGTTCGCCGAGCGCTCCGGCTGCGGTTTCAGCTTTGGCAGCGGTTGCAGCGGCAGCTCCGACACCAACATGTTCGGTGGCAAGAAGGCCAACCGCCGCGACGTGATCAAAACCGTGCAGTTGTGGGAGGAATGAGCATGCGCATTCTCAAGGTGATTTCGTTGCTGCTCGATTACCCGACCGAGACCCTGGTGGCCGGTCGGGATGAGCTGGAACAAGCGATTCTCCAGGCACGGGAAATCAGTCCCAACCAGCGCGCCGGGTTGTTCGAATTGCTCGAGGTGATCTGCGGCAAGGACCTGATGGACGGCCAGGAGCACTACGGTGCGCTGTTCGGCCGCGGCCGTTCGCTCTCGCTGCTGCTGTTCGAACACGTGCACGGCGAGTCCCGCGACCGCGGCCAGGCCATGGTCGACATGATGGCCCAGTACGAAGAAGCCGGTTTCGCCATCGGCATCAAGGAACTGCCCGACTACATCCCGCTGTACCTGGAGTATCTCTCCACCCGCGAAGACATCGAGGCCCGCGAGGGCCTGGCCGATGTAGCACACCTGCTGGCCTTGCTCGCGGCGCGCCTGGAAGAGCGTGAAAGCGCCTACGCCAGTTGCTTCCGGGCCTTGTTGCAGATCTCCGGGGCCGAACCCCAGGGCGCGGTCGCCGAACTGCGTGAGCAGGTCAAGGCCGAGCCACGGGACGACTCCCTCGAAGCCCTGGACAGGGTCTGGGAAGAAGAGGCAGTGGATTTCATGAAGGCCGAGCAGCAAGACCGTTGCAGCTCGATGCCAAGCGCGCCGGGCAAGGCGCGGGACGAAAGTGCGGTACCGCTGCACTGGGTGGATTTTCAGCATGAAGGGCTGGCCGCAGCGCCAGCCGGGGAGGTGGGCAATGTCTAAATGGGATCTGTTGTTGTTCGGGGTCTACCCCTATATCGCCCTGGCGATTTGCCTGATCGGTAGCTGGGCGCGGTTCGACCTGTCCCAGTACACCTGGAAGGCCGGTTCGAGCCAGATGCTCAACAAGCGCGGCATGCGCGTAGCCAGCAACCTGTTCCACATCGGCGTGCTGTTCGTGCTGGCCGGGCACTTTGTCGGGCTGCTGACGCCATCGGCGATTTACCACCATGTGCTGAGCACCGAGAACAAGCAGTTGTTGGCGATGGTCTCCGGCGGTTTCTTCGGCGTGCTGGGCCTGATCGGCCTGGTGATGCTGCTCAACCGTCGCCTGACCGACCCACGGGTGCGTGCCACGTCCAATGCCTCGGACATCCTGGTGTTGGTGGTATTGCTGGTGCAACTGGTGCTGGGGCTGATGACCATCGTCGCCTCGACCGCACACATGGACGGTTCGGTGATGGTGATGCTGGCCGACTGGGCCCAGAACACCGTGCTGTTGCGTCCGGTTGAAGCCGCTACCTCGATCGCACCGGTGGGCCTGGTCTACAAGCTCCACGTGGTGCTGGGCCTGACCTTGTTCGTGTTGTTCCCGTTCACCCGTCTGGTCCATGTCGTCAGCGCGCCGGTCTGGTACCTGGGGCGTCGTTATCAAATCGTTCGGCAGAAGTTTTGAGGAGAAGATCATGGCGAGTGGATGCGGATGTGGCGGTGGTGGCGGCGGTAGTGGTGGCTGCGGTTCCTCGGCAAAAGCGGCAGCGGTGATCGCGCCGGTTGTCGATACCGAACCGGCGGGGACGGTGCAGTTCGAGCCGGCCCAGGCCGGCCCGGTGGCGGAGGATCAAGCGCCGCAGTTGATTGCCAGCAGCGAGCAGGAATGGCCAATCATCAGCGTCAACGGGGTCTCGATCACCCCGCAGGCGATGGCCCAGGAGCTGCAATATCACCCGGCTGACAGTCGCGAAGAGGCGGTCTACCAGGCGGCACGGGCCCTGGTGATCCGCGAATTGCTCCAGCAACGTATCGCCGAACTGGGCCTGGCGTTGCAGGTCGGTGCCGGTGAAAACGAAGAAGAGGCAGCCACGCGGTTGTTGCTCGAGCGTGAGGTGCAGGTGCCGCAGTGCGACGAGGCCACCTGCCTGCGTTATTACGAAAGCAACCGGGCGCGGTTTCACAGCGCACCGCTGCTGGCGGTGCGGCACATCCTGCTCGAATGTGCCCCGGACGATGCCGAGGCCCGCAGCCTGGCCCATGTACAGGCCGAGCTGCTGCTGGAACGGCTGGACCAGTTCCCCGGCAGTTTCGCCGAGCTGGCGCTGAAGTATTCGGCCTGTCCGTCCAAGAAGCAGGGTGGCTCGCTGGGGCAGATCAGCAAGGGCCAGACCGTGCCTGAGCTGGAGCGGCAGTTGTTCACCCTGCCGGCGGGCCTGGCCAGCAAACCGCTGGAAAGTCGCTACGGCTGGCACGTGATCAGCATCGACCAGCGCATCGATGGCCAGCCGTTGCCCTATGAGGCGGTGGCGACGGCGATTCGTACCCAGTTGCAGCAGGGCGTTTGGCAAAGGGCGCTGGTGCAGTATCTGCAAACCCTGATCGGTGCGGCGGATATTCGCGGCATTCACCTTCAGGGCGCCGACTCGCCGCTGGTGCAGTGAGCACTGGCTCAATCGGGGGATATACATGAACGCGGTGTTGCAGGACGGGTTTGGGCGCCAGATCGATTATTTGCGGATGTCGGTGACCGATCGTTGTGATTTTCGTTGTGTGTATTGCATGGCGAAAAACATGACCTTCCTGCCGCGTCAGCAAGTGTTGACTCTGGAGGAGTTGCAGCGCCTGGCGCGGTTGTTCGTCGGCCTGGGGGTGAAGAAAATTCGCCTGACCGGTGGCGAGCCGCTGATCCGTCCGGGCATCGTCGGGCTGTGTCGCGACATTGCGGCGTTGCCCGGCCTGCGGGAACTGGTGATGACCAGCAACGGCTCGCAGCTGGGGCGCCTGGCTCAGCCGCTGGTCGAGGCCGGGGTCAAGCGCATGAACATCAGCCTCGACAGCTTGGACGGCGAGCGCTTTCGGGCGATCACCCGTAACGGCAACCTCGATCAGGTGCTGGCCGGCATTGAAGCGGCGAAGGCGGCCGGTTTCGAGCGGATCAAACTCAACTGCGTGGTGATGAAAGGGCGCAACTTCGATGAAGTCCCGGCGCTGGTGCAGTACGTCATCGAGCAACGGATCGACATCAGCTTCATCGAGGAAATGCCCTTGGGAGAGGTCGGGCGTTCCCGGGGCGAGTCGTTCTGTTCCAGCGATGAGGTCCGGGCCGAGATTGCCCGGCATCATCGCCTGCTCGACAGCGCCGAGAGCAGTGGCGGACCGGCGCGCTATGTGCGCCTGGAGCGTCATCCGGATACTCGGATCGGGTTCATTTCACCCAACACCCATAACTTCTGTGCCAGTTGCAACCGTGTCCGCATGACTGTCGAAGGGCGCTTGCTGTTGTGCCTGGGACAAGAGGATTCCCTCGACCTGCGCGGCTTGCTGCGGCGTTATCCGCTGGAAGACCAACCGGTGATCCAGGCAGTGCAGCAGGCGCTGCGCGGCAAGCCACTGCGCCATGACTTCAATCCGGGTGGGGAAGTGCAGATTGTGCGGTTCATGAACATGAGTGGGGGCTGAGCCTCGCCGCAACTGTGAATGTACCGCCGCCATCGCGAGCAGGCTCGCTCCCACATTGGTTTTCAGGCGACTGCAATTTCTGCGTACCCCGAAAATCCCCTGTGGGAGCGAGCCTGCTCGCGATGGCGGCAGCAGGGGCGGCAGCACTTCCTGCGGACCCACCCTCGATTCTTGACATCGATCAATTGCAACCCAGGCTTTTGGCCGTACTCTCCACTGCATGTTGTGTCTATAGAATTAAAAAAAGTCTATATGTAGTGTCTGGAGCCAAAATGCAGAGCACGTTGATCACAGTAGGATGTAACCGCTTGCACAAGCGCGATGGCAGTGTGGTTGCCTTTGACGCGGACAAGATCCGCCAGGCGCTGATCGCTGCGGGCAAGGCCACGGGCGAGTACGCCGAAGCCGAAGCCGAGGGGCTGCTCAAGGCGGTGTTGGCGCGGTTGGAAGGGCAGGCGCGGTTGAACGTCGAGCAGATCCAGGACCGGGTCGAGCGAGTGCTGATGGACGCCGGTTACTTTCTCTCCATGCGGGCCTACATCGTCTATCGCGAGCAACACGGACGCCTGCGTCGGGATCGCCGTACGTTGGTGGAAGTCGCCACGTCGATGAACGAATACCTGGATCGCGAAGACTGGCGCGTGCAGGCCAACGCCAACCAGGGCTATTCCCTCGGCGGGCTGATCCTCAACGTATCGGGCAAGGTCACCGCCAACTACTGGCTCGACGAAGTTTATAGCCAAGCCATCGGTGAGGCGCATCGCGAGGCTGACCTGCATATCCACGACCTGGACATGCTCGCCGGCTACTGTGCCGGCTGGTCCTTGCGCACCCTGTTGCACGAAGGCCTCAACGGCGTGCCAGGGCGGGTCGAGGCCGGGCCGCCCAAGCATCTGAGCAGTGCCCTGGGGCAGATGGTGAATTTCCTCGGCACCCTGCAAAACGAATGGGCCGGCGCCCAGGCGTTCAGCTCATTCGACACCTACCTGGCGCCCTATGTGCGCAAGGACCAACTCAGCTACGACGAGGTCCGTCAATCGCTGCAGGAGTTCATCTACAACCTCAACGTGCCGTCGCGCTGGGGCACGCAAACCCCGTTCACCAACCTCACGTTCGACTGGGTCTGCCCACAGGACCTGCGCGAACAGATCCCGGTGATTGGCGGCGAAGAAATGCCGTTCGCCTACGGTGACTTGCAAGCGGAAATGGAGCTGATCAACCGCGCCTACATCGAAGTGATGCAGGCCGGCGATGCGAAAGGCCGGGTGTTCACCTTCCCGATCCCGACCTACAACATCACCCATGACTTCCCCTGGGACAGCGAGAACGCCGACCGCCTGTTCGAAATGACCGCCCGCTACGGCCTGCCGTATTTCCAGAACTTCCTCAACTCGGACATGCAACCCAACCAGGTGCGCTCGATGTGCTGCCGCTTGCAACTGGACGTGCGCGAGCTGCTCAAGCGCGGCGGCGGCCTGTTCGGCTCGGCGGAACAGACCGGTTCCCTGGGCGTGGTGACGATCAACTGTGCCCGTCTGGGCTACCTGTACAAAGGCAATACCAGCGCATTGCTGCAACGCATCGATGCCCTGATGGAATTGGCGAAAGAGAGCCTGGAGGTCAAGCGCAAGGTTATCCAGCATCACATGGATGCTGGTTTGTACCCCTACACCAAGCGTTACCTGGGCACGTTGCGCAATCACTTCTCCACCATCGGTGTGAATGGTCTGCACGAAATGCTGCGCAATTTCACCGATGACCAGCAAGGCCTGCACACCGAACAAGGCCGGGAATTCGCCCTGAAGCTGCTGGATCACGTACGGGCCACGCTGCTGCGTTTCCAGGAAGAAACCGGCCACCTCTACAACCTGGAAGCCACGCCCGCCGAAGGCACCACTTACCGTTTCGCCAAGGAAGACCTCAAGCGCTACCCGGATATCCTGCAGGCCGGCAGCCCGCTCGCACCGTACTACACCAACTCATCGCAACTGCCGGTGGGCTTCACCGAGGATCCGTTCGAAGCCCTGGAGCTGCAGGACGAACTGCAATGCAAATACACCGGCGGCACCGTGTTGCACCTGTACATGGCCGAGCAGATTTCCTCCACGCAGGCCTGCAAGCAATTGGTGCGCAAGGCCCTGGGGCGCTTCCGCCTGCCGTACCTGACCATCACGCCGACCTTTTCCATCTGCCCGGTGCACGGCTACCTGGCCGGCGAACACGAGTTTTGCCCCAAATGCGACGAGGCCTTGCTGCTGCAACAACAGCGCCAGGGCAGCGTTCACTGACCCGATCCATCGACCGCAAGGAGCTTCATCCATGAGCGCATCACAATCTCTTCCGCAGGCACAGCGTCAACGTTGCGAAGTCTGGACCCGAGTGATGGGTTATCACCGCCCGGTGGCGGCCTTCAACCCGGGCAAGCAATCCGAACACCGCGAGCGGGTGCACTTCACTGAACGCGCGGCCGGGCGTCCATGAGTCGAGTGCTACGGGTCGGGGGCATGGTGCCCCTGACCACCCTCGATTATCCGGGCCAACTGGCGTGCGTCCTGTTCTGCCAGGGCTGTGCCTGGCGTTGTCGTTACTGCCATAACCCGCAACTGATCCCGCCGCGCGGCAGCGAGGAGGTGGATTGGTGCCGGGTGCTGGCGTTCCTGCAACGCCGTCAGGATCTGCTCGATGCCGTGGTGTTCAGCGGTGGCGAGCCGACCTTGCAGGACGGCCTGGCGCCGGCCATGGAGGAAGTGCGGCAGATGGGCTTTCGCATCGGCCTGCACAGCGCCGGCATCAAGCCGGCGGCCTTCGCCAAAGTGGTCGGGCAAGCCGATTGGGTGGGGTTCGACATCAAGGCCTTGCCCGAAGATGCCCTGGACGTGACCCGGGTCGAAGGCAGCGGCGCCGCGAACTGGCGCAGCCTTGACCATCTGCTGGCCAGCGGCGTGGATTACGAATGTCGCACCACCGTGCACTGGCACCTGTTCGACCCCGAGCGCCTGTTGACCCTCGCCCGGCGCTTGAGCGAACGGGGCGTCACACGGTTTGCCGTGCAACTGGTACGTACCGCGCGGATGCTCGATCCGCATCTTTCCAGCGTCTCGGCACACCGCTTGCAACCTGAACTGTGGGCCGCGCTGCGCGAGATGTTTCCTTCGTTCGTGTTGCGCAGTTGACCGAGCGCGGGAATGAGCGACCGACAGCGGCCCGGGATGACCGGGCCCTTCTTTTTTTTCAAGGTTTTCAAATGCGCTGCCAGCCGGCAGGTAGTTGAACAGGGAGCATTTGACATGACCAGACTCACCACCGCCCGACGTATCGTGCTCGGTTTCGCCATCGCACCGCTGGCCTTGATCGCCTTGACGTTCTACGCCTTGAGCGACCTGGCGATGTTGCGCGACCAGGCCGAGCAGGTCGTCAGGCAGGATTGGCCGAAGATCGATC
Source organism: Pseudomonas sp. St290 (assembly GCF_018325805.1). Taxonomy (NCBI): domain Bacteria; kingdom Pseudomonadati; phylum Pseudomonadota; class Gammaproteobacteria; order Pseudomonadales; family Pseudomonadaceae; genus Pseudomonas; species Pseudomonas sp. St290. The sequence goes on from NZ_AP014703.1 coordinate 3,066,023, forward strand.
CGATCATGGTGATCGCCACGGGCGTGCGCGATAACGCCAGGAATACCCGGGACTTGCTGATCGACAAGAACAATGCGCAGGTCCAGCAATCCATCGACGCCACCCGGCAACGGATTACCCAGGCCTTCGCCACGCTGGAGCCGCTGTTCGATCAGCCCGAAGGCAAGGCCGCGTATGCCGAACTGAAGAAACGTCGCGAGGCCTATGTGGCGGCGTTCGTCCAGGTGCAGGCGTTGATCCGCCAGGGCGCGACGGAGGAGGCGATGACGCAGCTCAAGCAAGGAGTGATCCCGGCGGAGCGCGAGGTGTACAAGAGTCTCGAAGGGATCATGGCGATGCAGGGCAAGCTCTTCGTCGAGCGTGAGCACCAGGCACAGGCGCGCTACAACGATGCGCGACGCAACATGCTGGCGATGGTGCTGGCTTGCCTGGCCCTGGTGAGTACTGTCGCGATCCTGGTGACCCGCAGCGTGACCCGTCCCCTGGGCGGTGAGCCCGATGACGCGGCGCGGGTGCTCAGCCATATCGCCCAGGGTGACCTGACGATCCGCGTACCCGTGGGTGTCGGCGCCAATGACAGCGTGATGAGCAACATGCACGACATGCAGCAGAGTCTCAACAGCATGGTCCGGCATATCGCGGCCTCGGTGGATCGAGTGGCCAGTTCCTCCGAGGAGCTGAGCGCCGTGAGCAGCCAGACCAGCAGCACCTTGCAGTTGCAAGGCCAGGAAATCGAACAGGCTGCCGCGGCCGTGAACCAGATGACCGCGGCGGTGGATGAAGTGGCGCGCAATGCCGTGAGCACCAGTGAAGCTTCGCGAGTATCCGAGCAAACTGCCCAGCGCGGTCGTGAACAGGTCCAGGAAACGGTCGTTTCCATTACCGCGCTGGCCGAAGGTGTCACGGACAGTTCCGGGCGAATCCAGCAACTGGCCGGACGGGTCCAGGACATCAGTTCGGTGCTGGATGTGATCCGCAGCATCGCCGAGCAGACCAATCTTCTGGCCCTGAACGCCGCCATCGAAGCGGCCCGTGCCGGCGATGCCGGGCGTGGCTTTGCGGTGGTGGCCGATGAAGTCCGCGCGTTGGCTCATCGGACCCAGGATTCGACCCGGGAAATCGAGGGCATGATCGGCAACATCCGCCTGGACAGCGGGCACGCGGTGAGCTCCATGCAAAGCAACAGCGAGCTGGTGCAGGTCACGCTGCAAGTCGCCCAGCGTTCCGGCGATGCCCTGGACGAAATCGCCCGCTCGATCTCGCAGATCAACGAGCGCAACCTGATGATCGCCAGTGCCACCGAACAGCAGGCCCTGGTGGCGCGAGAGGTGGATCGTAACCTGATGGGTATTCGCAACCTGTCCGAGCAGGTCATGCTGGGCGCCCGGCATACTGATACGGCGGGCCAGGACTTGGCGCAGATGGCCGGGTCACTGCATGAGACGGTGGCGCGGTTCAAGGTGTAGGTGACCATCGCGGGGCAGGTGTGCGCGGCAATCGCGTACACCTGATATCCCCTGTGGGAACGAGCCTGCTCGCGATGGCGTTGGGTCAGCTTGTGGTGATGTTGGATGTGCCGGCATCATCGCGAGCAGGCTCGCTCCACAGAAATCCAGATGTTGGAGCCGTGATCACCATCCCCAGAATTGCAGCCACCAGCCATAGCCCACCAGGCCGCTGGCCGATACCAGGCAGGCCATGGCGAGCAGTCGCCGGACGGGTGATGCGGTTGTTTGTTCCAGACGCCTATAGCCCAGCCACAAACTCCAGGCTATGGCCGCTACCAGCAACCCGGCCCGTGCCGGTTGTACCCACTCCAGCAGCAGTCCTTCATAGCGCAGCAGTTTGACCGTGGTGGCCGACAAGCCGAGGAACAACCCTGCACCGCCGAGGGGCGTCAGGGTGATGGCCAAGGGCCAATATTGTGCGCTGTCACCCGTGAGTCGCGCCGCAAGACGCATCAGCAGCATCAGCGAAGTGCCTATCAGCAGCGCACTCGTGCCCAGGTACGCAACAATGCAAAAACCATCGAGCCAGCTGAAGCTGTCATTGAGCTGCGGATAGTGCGTCAGCAGCCACCAAGGTGCGTTGTCCTGGAGTGCCCACAGCCAATCGTGACTGACCAGCCACTGGGCCAGGCTCTGCTTGAAGTCAATGAACCAAGGGCTGACGGTCCACTGGAAGGCGCCCATGGCCAGGCCGATCACACCGAACAGCAGCAAGCGAGCATCCCAGGCTGAAAGCGTGTTAGCCGTCGAATGAAGGATTTCCTCGTTGCTGGAGCGGGCAATCAGCCGCACCGCGTCGCGCTGGCCGCTGCAGCGACCACAGGCGTGGCAATCGGCGGCGCCGCGCAGGCGACGGATGTCCAGCAGCGGCGCGCAATTGGGAGGAGGGCGACGCGGCGGCGGGTTCTCCAGCCAGCGTTGTTCGTCCACCTGGAAGTGCACCGGCGCCAAGCGAGCCAGCAGGGAAAAGACACCGCTGACCGGGCACAAGTAACGGCACCACACCCGCTTGCCCCGGGCGAACAACAGGCCGACGATCACCGCGGCAACGGTCGAGCCACCCAGGATCAGCAGCGCCGCCTGGGCATAGTCGTACACGCTGATCAACTGGCCGTAGACCGTGGTCAGGCAGAACGCCAGGGTCGGCCAGCCGGCCCAGCGTAACCCGCGCGGCACCCCGAGGCCCTTGCCGTAATGGCTGGCCCATTCGCTCAGGGCGCCTTCCGGGCACAGCACGCCGCACCAGAGGCGACCGAACAGCACGATCGACAGCAACACGAACGGCCACCACAGGCCCCAGAACAGAAACTGTGCCAGCAACGTCAGGTTGTCGAACAGGCGCGCCTGGCTACTGGGCAGTGGCAGCAGGGCCGGTATCACCAGCAGCACCGCGTAGAACAGCACCACCGCCCATTGCACGACACGAATGGTTGCACCGTGGCGCCGCATGCCGTCGCCCAGGCGCTGGAGCCAGGGGGTCAGGTCGGGCATGGCAGGTTTTCCGCCTTGCGTGGGCGCAGCCAGCCCGCGACTAAGCCCCAATAGCCCAGCCACACCAGCAGTGTCATCGCGCTCGGGCTGGCTCGATAGCCGGTGAAATCCGCCAGGAACCCACCGAAACCATGACCGTCGTCGAGTATCGCGCTGCTGTCCCACAATGCGTCGCCAATGCCGCGATACACCGCCTCGGGCCAATCCATCGCAAGCAGTTGCCCGCCGACCCGCTCGATACCACTGACCAGCAACGCCGCGCCCAACAGCAGCAGGATCGCTTCGCTGATGGCAAAGAACCGCGGCCATGAGATGAACCGGCGACTGCTGTGCAACAAGGAGACGGTCAGCAACGACAGTACCAGCCCGGCCAGCGCACCGACGGCGAACAGGCCCAGTTGCGGCCCTTGCAGGCGCGCGCCGGCACCGTACAGGAAAACCACGGTTTCACTGCCTTCGCGGCTCACGGCGAGTAACGCCAGCAGCAACAGCCCGAGGCCGCCCTGGCGGCTCAGGCGCTGGTCGGCGTGGCGCGTCAAGTCATGCTTGAGCGTCCGCGCGTTCCGGTGCATCCAGCCTACCATCTGCACGATCAGCAGGCTGGCGACCAGGGCCAACGACGCCTGGAACCATTCATTGGCGGTACCGCTCATGGCTTCGCCGGCCAGCAGGATCAGCCCGGCCAGCACGCCGGAAAGCAGCAAGCCCAGCGCCGCGCCGGTCCATACATAGCGCAGCAGTTGGCTGGCTTGTTGCTGCCGGCTGACCCAGGTCTGGAGAATCCCGATCACCAACAACGCCTCGACGCTTTCGCGCCAGACAATAAACATCGATTGAGTCATGCAAATGCCTCTTGCTGGCCGATTACCGGGCGAGAATCCCGCCCTCGGGCAGTTGCGGATTGAATTCATCGAAAAACGGATAGTGCCCCGGGCGCAGCGGGTGGATCACCACGAAGGTGGTGACGCCGGGCGAGAGCACTTTCTCTACGCGCAATGGCGTGCTTTCGAACTCCGCCGGGCCCTGGCCGACGTTCTTCAGCACGATCTTGAAGCGTTGCCCGGCTGGCACTTCCAGTTGCGGCGGCGTGAAATGCCCGTCGCGGATGCTCAACTCGTAGGTCGGCAGTTCGGCATGGGCGATCGAGGGCAGCATCAAGCCGGCCAGCGTCAACCAGGCCAGGCGTCGATGAGCCGCGATGTGCCGGGGGCAGGAGGAGCGGCCCATGCTCAGTACCCGCCTTTTTTACCGATCCCGGCGTAGACGAATTCGTAATGCAGTTCGCAGCGGTCGAACCAGGGTGCCACGCCGGTTTCCTTGTCGGTATGACGACCGAGGGAGCCGTGGCCGCCAGGTGGCAGGACGGTGAAGGTCAGTTGATATTTGCCAGGGCCGAGCAGTTTGACGTTGTCGCCATAGTGCGGCCCGTCGTTGGCGACCATGGCGTGGAAGTCACCCTTGAGCTCGGTGTCGTTGCCTTGTTTCTTCAGTTGGAACGACACATTGAGATAGGGCACGAAACTGCCTTCCTGGAAGCCCTGCTTGTTGTCCGCCGTGGCGCGGATGTCGGCTTCCAGGTGGACGTCGGAATCGGCCGTGGCCCGCATCATCCCGGCCGGTGCCATTTCAATCGGCTGCAGATACACCGCACCGACCTCCAGCCCCGGGCACATTTGCGGTTCGCCGATGGGGTATTCCTTGGCCTGGGCCAGCGGTGCGAGAAACAGCAGGGCGAGAGACAGCGGAGCAAGGGTACGCATGGTGACTTCCTGGACGACGTTAGAGATGGCCGAGTCTAGGAAGCTTTGCTGCGAATAATAATGATTCTTGTCAATTTTCAGCGCGAATTTTTGATCGGCGAACGTCGGTTCGCTGCCGTGCGGCTGTTCTTGATCGGGATCAAGGGAGGCAGGGCCCCGACGCGCTAGGGTGCGGGTACACCCATCGGTCAAAAGGGGTCGTCATGGCAAAGCCTTTTCCCATCAGTCCCAAACATCCCGAGCGCATTTGCTGGGGCTGTGATCGTTACTGTCCGACCAGTGCGCTGGCCTGTGGCAACGGTGCCGATCGCACGATGCACCCGGCCGAGATGATCGGGGAGGACTGGTACCTGCATGGGGATTGGGGGCTGGAGCTGGTGGACATTACCGCCAAGGTCATTGACCCAAGCGCAACCCACCTGAAGGAATGAAATAAAGCTGTGGCGAGGGGACTTTCCCGCTCGGTTGCGCAGCGACCGCAACATCCTGGGGCTGCTGCGCAGCCCAACGGGGATAAATCCCCTCGCCACAATGAAAACCAACAGACCTTGATAACGGTCCCGTGCTGGGCCGATCAGAGCTTCGGCAACTGCCCGATCCGTCCCATCATCTCAGTCACGATCTGCAAGTCCAACAGGAACTGCTCGACCGTCTTGAACTCGTTGTCGTTGTGGCCGGTGTACTTGACGTCGGGCATGGCCAGGCCGAACTGCACGCCGTTGGGCAAGTCGTGGACCGATGTGGCGCCAGCGGAGGTGCCGTATTTGTGTTCCATGCCGAGATTCTCAGTGGCGACGGCCAACAGGGCCTTGACCCATTCACCCTCGGGGTTGCGGTACATCGGCGCGTCAACGGAACAGTCGAAGGCCACCGCAACGTGGGACTTCTTGCTCCAGGCGGCCAGCTTGTCGGCAATTTCAGTCTTGAGGGCCTCGGGGGTCTTGCCGACTGGCACTCGCAGGTTGACCGCCAGCTTGAAGGTTTTTTCATCCATGCCAACGTAGGTCAGGGACGCGGTCAGCGGGCCCATGAAGGCATCGGAAAAGCCAATCCCCAGTTTGCTACCCAGGTAGTCCAGGCCCCAGTTGTCGGCGGCGTAGCGAGCGGCGTCGGTGATGTGGTTGTGCTTGAGTGCGACCTTGCCGTCGAGGCTGTTGATGAAGTCCAGCATCCTCGCCACCGGGTTGACGCCGGATTCGGGTTCGGAGGAGTGCGCGGAAACGCCGGTGAAGGTCAGCTTGACGTCCTTGCCGACGACCTGGGTGCTCACTTCGAAGTTGCCACCGTTACGCTTGGCATAGTCGGTCGCGGCTTTGAGCAGGCTGGCGGCCAGTTCGGCGGGCTTGTCGCTGGCGAAGGTGGCAACGGAGGTCGACGGAATCTGATTGGTCGCCAGACCGCCCGTCAGCGCGGTAATTTCTGCTCCCTTGCCCTGTGCGGCACGCCGGGTGAAGTTCGCCATGACGGTACCGTAGCCTTTCTCGGCAATGATCACGGGGTAGCCGCCATCCAGCGCCAGGTTGTAGCTGGGCGTCGGGTTGCGTTCGAAGTAATAGGGGATCGCGTCGCCAGTGGTTTCCTCGGTGGTGTCGACCAGCAGCTTGAAATTGCGCGCCAGCGGCAGTTTCTCTTCCTTGATGATTTTCATGGCGTAGAGCGCCACGACGATACCGTTCTTGTCATCCTCGGTGCCGCGGCCATACATGCGGTCGCCCACCAGGGTGACCTTGAACGGATCGAGACGGGTGCCGTCCTTGAGCACCCAGTTTTCCGGCGTCACCGGCACCACGTCGGCATGGGCGTGAATGCCCACGACTTCGTCGCCGCTGCCGTCGAGGGAAATCTCATAGACGCGGTTGTCGATGTTGCGGAAGTTCAGGTTGAAAGACTCGGCCAGGCTTTTGATCTTGGCGGCGATCTTGAGGAATTCCGGGTTCTCGTGCTGGGCTAGGCCGTCCTTGCGAAAGGTCGGGATGGCGACCAGTTCCTTCAGCGTCTCGGTGGCTGCGTTGCCGTACTTCACTCGGGCATAGAGGCCCAGCAGGCGATGGATTTCGTTCTGCTGTTCAGCCGAAAGGGTTTTGTTAGCGACGAAGGCGTCGATGGCCGGGCCGAGGTTGGCGGTCTTGGCCAGGTCGCTCTTGGCCACGCTTGCCAGGAACTGCCGGAAATCCGTGACTGAGGTGTCAGAGAAGGTTTTGACGATGGCCGCGCTTTGTTGGGCGGTGATGTTGGCGAAGGCCGGCGTGGTCATCGATGCGAGGCTGGACAGCATCAGGGTGGCCATGGCCAGGTGTTTGAGCGAGAAGTCCATTGCTGGGCATTCCTTTGCAGGCTGTAGGGGTTAAGTGTCTGATTTGTGACACAAACATTTACAACCTAACAGGCGAGTGCGGGGTAGGGGAGTCTTGCGGGGGAATCTGTCGCACAGTGAGGCAAAAACGGCGCAGAAATGAAAAACAGTGTGGGAGAGCTGGCACCCATCTGGTCTGAGTTGAATGTTGGACCTGTGGGAGCGAGCCTGCTCGCGATGACGGTGGTCCGGTCAGTCTCTCTACAAGCTGGCCCACCGCTATCGCGAGCAGGCTCGCTCCCACAAGGGATCTGTTCATAAGTGTAGTGAACACCCTCAGCCCAATGTGGGAGCAAGCTCCCACATTGCTCATGCTTAATGCGGTGCGCGGGGGATCGTCTTGAGCAGGTCTTCAGGGCTGATGTAGCCGACCACGGGCTGCGCCGTGCTACCGGGCAATGGCAGGTCAAGGATGTGCCCCTTGATCTTGCCGACCACGTGCATTTCGCAGGGTTTGCAGTCGAACTTCAGCGTCAGCACTTCATCACCGTGGATCAGTTGCATTGGCGCGACCTTGGTGCGCACGCCGGTGACGCCCTTGGCCTGCTTGGGGCAGAGGTTGAACGAGAAGCGCAGGCAGTGCTTGGTGATCATCACCGGCACTTCACCGGTTTCCTCGTGGGCCTCGAAGGCCGCATCGATCAGCTTGACCCCGTGGCGGTGATAGAAATCTCGGGCCTTCTGGTTGTAGACGTTGGCCAGGAACGACAGGTGCGATTCCGGGTACACCGGCGGCGGGCTGGTCTCGGCCTTGCGGCCACCGCGTGGGTGGGCCTCGATGCGGGCGGCGGTGAGGGCTTCGATGGCTTCACGGCGCAACGCCTTGAGCTGCGAGTTGGGGATGAAGAACGCCTGGGGCGCATCCAGCTCGATTGCGGTGGCGTGGTACTCGGTGGTGCCCAGCTGACCAAGCAGGTCGTGCAATTGTTCCAGGGCTTGCTCCGGCTTGTTGGCCAGGCCGAACGGCCCGTCCAGGGTGACGCTGGCGCTGATGCCTTCTTCGCTGGTGGCGGTCAGTTCCAGGCGCGCTTCACTCAGGCGCGCAACCCAGGCCAGGCCGACCCGGCGCTCGGAGGAGGCCTTGAGCAAGGCTTGCTGCCAGTTGTGATCCAGGTTGCGGCTCAACGGGTGGTTGGGGCGCAACTGGTACATGCCCGCCGGCATCTCGTTGGGTTCGACGCGGTAGCGGTAACGCTTCTGGCCGTCCTCTTCGAATTCACCCTTGGGTTCGGCGATGTTCGCGCGGAAACCGACGACTTCGCGCTTGACCAGCACGTTGAGCCCATCGCCGTTGGACAGCGGATCGAAGGTCACCACTTGCAGGTCGCGCTTGCCGACTTTCTCCACCACGCCCACCGGCACGCCAGTGAACGTTGGCGAATCGAAGGCGCCGATGTCGATCTTGCGCTCGCTGACGAAATAGTCGGTGCTGCCACGGTGGAAGGTCTTGTCCGGATCGGGGACGAAGAAGTGCGCGGTACGGCCGCTGGACGCGCGGGCCAGGTCCGGGCGGTCTTCGAGGACATCGTCCAGGCGCTGGCGGTAATAGGCGGTGATGTTCTTCACATAGCCCATGTCCTTGTAGCGCCCTTCGATCTTGAACGAACGCACGCCGGCTTCGACCAGGGCGCGGATATTGGCGCTCTGGTTGTTGTCTTTCATCGACAGCAGGTGTTTTTCATAGGCGACCACGCGACCCTGGTCATCCTTGAGGGTGTAGGGCAGGCGACAGGCCTGGGAGCAGTCGCCACGGTTGGCGCTGCGGCCGTTCTGGGCGTGGGAGATGTTGCATTGGCCGGAAAAGGCCACGCACAGCGCACCGTGGATGAAGAACTCGATGGTCGCTTCGGTTTCGTCGGCGATGGCACGGATTTCCTGCAGGTTCAGCTCACGGGCCAGGACCAGTTGCGAGAAACCGGCCTGGTCGAGGAACTTGGCCCGCGCCAGGGTGCGGATGTCGGTCTGGGTGCTGGCGTGCAGCTCGATGGGCGGGATATCCAGCTCCATCACCCCCAGGTCCTGGACGATCAGTGCGTCGACGCCGGCGTCGTACAGTTGGTGGATCAGCTGGCGGGCCGGCTCCAGTTCATTGTCGTGCAGGATGGTATTGATCGTGGTGAACACCCGGGCGTGGTAGCGATGGGCGAACTCCACCAGCCGGGCGATATCGCCCACCTCGTTGCAGGCGTTATGACGCGCGCCGAAACTCGGGCCACCGATGTACACGGCATCGGCGCCATGCAGGATGGCCTCGCGGGCGATGGTCACGTCGCGGGCGGGGCTGAGCAATTCCAGATGATGTTTGGGCAAGGACATGTATTTTTTATCAGGCTGGTCACGGACGAAGCGAGCATTGTAGCCGCCAGGCGCCTGGTCGGCACCTGTGGCCTTGGGTTTGCGCGATCCTGACCGATGCGCGGCGCTCCCGCGGGGCTCACTCCGGCGTCGAGCCGGCGCTGCACCAGCGGTTTCGCCCGGTGTTCTTGGCCAGGTACAAGAAGGCGTCGGCAGCCTTGATCAGCATGGCCGGGGTGACGTCCTCGCCGCTCGGCTGGCTGGTGGTGACGCCCGCGCTGACAGTCACCAGGCCCAACGGATGATCGCCGTGTTCAATGTTCAAGGCCCTGACGGCTTCGAGGATTTGCTGGGCGACCTTGGCGGCACCGGCGCTGTCGGTGTTTGGCAGCAACACGGTGAACTCTTCACCGCCATAGCGGACCGCCAGGTCGGCCGGCCTTTTGATGGTCTGCCCGATCGCGGCGGCAATTGCCCGCAGGCAATCATCGCCGGCGGCATGGCCGTACCGGTCGTTGAAACGTTTGAAGTAATCGACGTCGAGCATGATCAGGGCCAGGGACGAACCCTGGCGCCTGGCCAGGCGTAGTTCATCGGCCAGGGCGATGTCCAGTCGCCTGCGGTTGCCCAGCCCGGTCAGGCTGTCGGTCAGCGCCATGTCGCGCATGGCCTGGTGGGCGCTGCGAATCTGCTTCTCCATGGTCATGCGGTAGCGCAGTTGGCTCAATACGATTAGCCCGAAGCCCACCAGTACCGCGATCAGGAAAATCAGCACCAGACCGGTCTTGAGCAAGTCGCGGCGCCAGGGCGCGATGATCGATTCGCGGGACAAGCCGGCTTCCACCACCAGCGGATAGGTGGTCAAGGCGCGATAGCCATACAGCCGCTCGGTATCGTCGACGACGGCCCTGGCCTCCGCGACGCCCTGATTCGACGTGGGCAAGTAGTTCCTGAAGATCACGCTATTGACCAGGCTCTTGCCAATCACCGAGGCGACGAAAGGACGGCGCACCAGAATCGTTCCGCTGCGTGTCGCCAGGACCAGCGCCCCTTTGTCATCGATCTTGAAGTCACCGTAGTAATCGACGAAATAGCTGACCTTGACCGTTCCGAGCAGCACACCGGCGAATGAGCCGTCGGGATTGTTCAAGCGCCGGGAGACAGGGATGATCAGGTCGTTGGTGGATCGGCTCTTGATCACTGTGCCGATGCGCACGCTTCGGTCCTCGTGAGTACGGTGATACTGGAAGTAGTCGCGGTCGGCGTTGTTCGCCGGCTCCGGAATGTTTTCCTTGTCCGTTACCAGCCACTGACCGTCCGGGCCATAGATAAACAACCCGTGCAGTTGCGGCATGATCGCGGCCTGCTGCACCAATAGCTTATGGATGCGCGGCACGTCCAGGTTCTGCAGGCCGTCGCCCTCCACGCGTTCGGCGAGGGCAGCGGTGACCACATCCACTTGTCGAATGGTATCTTCGGCGTGCTGGGCCGTCGCCCGTGCCAGGTTCGTCACCGAATCCCGGGCAGACGCAAAAGCGGCGCGGTAGTCGCGCCAGGTCCGCCAGCCTTCGACGGCCAGGAAGGCGATGATGACTACCAGCATGAAGCTCACGGTCAGGCGCAATGCCGCTCCGGCCCGGACTGCTTGGGGGGAAAAGGCTTCATCAGAGCTTTCGATCTTTGGCTCTGGCCGTTTGCGTCCGAGCATCAACATTTCCTTTTACGACGGGTCTGCGCACTATTGATGCGAAGCCTATCTTATTCGATTTCAGCACGTTAGCTAGCTGCGACGAGGCAGGTATAACCGGCGACACACGATTGGGGAGAAAGGTTTCATGAAAGTTGGCGTCATTTCCGATACCCACGGCCTGCTGCGCCCCGAAGCGCTTGCCGCGCTGCAAGGCTGTGAGCGGATCATTCATGCCGGCGATATCGGCAGCCCGGAAATCCTCAACGCCCTGGCTGCCATCGGCGAGCTGCACGTGGTGCGCGGAAACAACGACCTGGAGGCCGAGTGGGCAGGGCACCTTGCCGATTGCCTGCAATTCGACCTGGGGGGGTGGCAGGTCCTATTGGTCCATGACCTCGCGGATGTGCCGGCAGCACTCGACCCGGGCGTGAGGCTGGTGATCACCGGCCATTCCCATAAACCGCTGATCGAATGGCGTGGCGAGCGGCTTTATCTCAACCCTGGCAGCGCCGGCCGGCGACGGTTCAAGTTACCGGTGACGCTGGCGCTGCTTGAGGTGAGTGAACAGGCGATCGAGCCGCGGCTGGTCGGGTTGTTGGAATGAACCCGTCTACCTGAAGTACTTGTCGATGTAGGCCTGGATTTCCTTGCGCATGAAGCGCCCGGAGTCATCCGCCCGTTCTTCCCAGCCGAACACGCAGGCGGTGACGATGCCGTCGAAGCCGGTCTTGGCCAGTTCGCTGAAGAACAGGTCCCAGTCGATCTCGCCCTGGTGCATGTCCATGTGTTGGTGGACGGTGACTTTGGCGCCAGGTGGGTTGACGATGTAGCGCAGGCCGGAGGAGGCCTTGTGGTTGTAGGTATCGGCGATGTGGACATGGGCGATCATCGACCCGGCCTCGGCGATCATGGCCTTCATGTCATCGCCGAAGTAGAAGGTGTGCGGCGTGCAGTAAAGGAACTTGACGTTGTCCGAGCCGATGGTCTTGAGCATGTCGAGGGCCGGGTGCAGGGTTTCGCACCAGTCTTCCGGATGCGGTTCGACGTTCAGCGTGACGCCCTCGCTTTCCAGGATCGGCACCAGTTCCTCCATCGAGCGCCACCAGGCCGCTTCGCTGGACTCATGGCTGTGCACGCCACCGCAGCAGCTGACTTTATGCCCGCGATCCGGTGAAGGCCCGCGACCGAACTCTGAATTCATGGTCGTGCAGCCCATCTCCACGGCGACCTGGATGGCTTCCTTCCAGTAATTCACCGCTGCCCGGCGTTCGTCTTCATGGGGGCTGGCCCAACGATACATCGGTAACAGCGAGGCCAGTTGCAGGTTATGGTCGCGCAGGGCTTTCTTGAACTCGGCGATGCGCTCCTTGTGGGCGCGGGGGCGTACCCACCAGGGCAGGAAGTCTTCCCGTGGTGACAGCTCCAGGTATTCGTAGCCGAGCTCGGCGGTCTTGCGGCACAGGTCCGGCAGGCTCAGATGGCGGTGCATGTAGGGGTCGAGGGCGATTTTCATTGTTGTTCTCCTTAGGAAACGCTCATTACCGTGGCGAGGGAGCTTGCTGTGGCGAGGGGATTTATCCCCGCTGGACCGCGAAACGGTCCCAAATGGATCTGCTACTGCGGTGTATCAGAATGGAATGTCGGGGGCCGCTTCGCGCCCCAGCGGGGATAAATCCCCTCGCCACAGGGGTCAATAGGCGACCCAGGTTGAATCCCGGTTGGCTGATTCAACGCAGCGTTCGACCCAGCGTACGCCTTCCACGCCGGCGTTGATGTCGGGGTAGCGCAGGGCGGCCAGCGTCGCGCTGTCGCCATGGTTGGCCGCATCCATGGCCAAGGCGAAGCGGCGATAGAGATTGGACCAGGCTTCGAACAACCCTTCGGGATGGCCGCCACCGATGCGGTCGTCCTGCAGCGCGTCGGGGTGCAGGTAGCCCATGCCGCGTTCCAGGATCTGCACGGGTTGGCCCTGGATCTCGAAGCTCAGTTGGTTGGGCCGTTCGTCCCACCATTCAAGGCTGGCACGGGAGCCGATCACGCGGATTTTCTGCCCATGCATGGAACCGGCATTCACCGCGCTGGACCAGACCATGCCCATGGCGCCGCCTTCGTATTCCATCAAGGTGTAGGCGTTGTCCTCCAACGGGGCGCGGCTGGCGACGAAGCTTTGCCGGCTGCACATCAAGCGTTTGATCTTGAGGTCGGGCAGCATCACTTTGGCCAGGTACAACGGGTGGGTGCCGACATCCCCCAGCACGTAGCTGGGCCCGGCCTGGCGCGGGTCGACGCGCCACTGGGTGGCCTGGTTCTGCGCCTCCACCGGCGCACTGTGAAAACCATGGGCAAACTGCATGTGCACCATGCGGATCTCGCCCAGTGCCTGCGCCGCGATCATCTCCCGGGCCTGTTCGATCAACTGGTGCCCGGCGTAGCCGTAGGTCAAGCCAACGATGCGCCCCTTGGATTGCGCCAGGGTGCGCAGTGCCTCGGCCTGTTCGAGGGTAAAGCACAGCGGCTTTTCGCAGACTACATGCAGCCCGGCTTCCAGAGCGGCGCGGGTGATGGCGTAGTGGGTGCCGTTGGGCGTGGCGATCGACACCGCCTCGATCCCATCGGGACGTTGTGCCTCCAGCTCGAACAGGCTGAGGTAGTCCGGATAGCAGCGCGCAGGGTCGATACCCAGTTGCTCGCCAAAGGCCTGGCCGCGGGCGGGATCGATATCCAGCGCCGCGGCGACCAATTCGAAATTCCGGTCGCGCAGGGCGGCCGAGCGGTGGATGTAGCCGATCTGGCTGTGTTCACCGCCACCGACCATGGCCCAGCGGATGGGACGCGTAAGGGTTTTGCTGCCGTTGATCATGACGTTGTCCTTGTGCGATCAGAAACCGATGTGGGCCAGGTAGGCGCGGCTGGCGGCCACGTCGTCGAGGCTGGTGGCGGCGTTGCGTGGGTCGCGTTCCTGTTCGACGGTGATGCAGCCCACGTAACCCAGTTCATGCACGAGGCTGTGCAACCCCGGGTAATCGATGACGCCACGCCCGATGGGGCACATCACGCCCCGGGCGCAAGCGGCGAAGAAACGGATGTGTTCGTTCAGCACCTGGTCGAAAACCACCGGGTCGATGTCCTTGAAGTGCAGGTAGTCCAGGCGATGGGCGTAGGTGCGCAACGAGGCGACCGGGTCCATGCCGGCGTAGTAGAGGTGCCCGGTGTCCAGGCACAGCCCGGCGACTTCATCGGGAATCTCGTCCATCCGGCGCGCCAATTCATCGGCGAACTCGATGTAGCCACCGGCGTGAGGATGGATGACGGCGCGGATGCCGTAGGTGTGCCAGGCGAGGTCGGCGATGGCGCGGATGTGCGTCATCATGGTGTTCCAGCGTGCATCGTCCAGGCGCGGGGCGCGGTCGGAGTGGCCGGCTGCGTAGTCACGTTCCTCGTGGCCCCAGTCGATGATCACCAGATAGGGCCCGGCATGACGCTGCCCGGCTTGCCGTTCCATGGGCGGCAGTTGTTTGAGCAGCGTGCAGATGTCGTGGGTCTGGCGCAGCAGTTCAGGCAGGTTGGCGGGGCTTACCAGGTCGTCGAAGATCGTCCCGGCGACCACATGCAGATCAAGTTCGGACAAGGCTGGGCTGACGGTTCCGACGTCTAACGGCAGGTAACCGTACGGCCCCAGCTCGATGCCGCGGTAGCCGGCCTCGGCCGCTTCGCCAAGCACTCGGCGCCACGGAGGCAGGAAAGGGTTCTTGACGTCGTCGACGCCCCAGCAGCAAGGCGCGGTGCAAATGTGGATCGTCATGGGGCACTCCGGCTGTGTTTGTTTTTATGTGCTTGGCCTGATGCTATTGGGTTGCCGCAGAGGGGGCCATGGGGTGATGGCTTAATCTGTCAAAACCCCTCATGATGCCTCGAAGAGGTGTCAAGACATGTCAGAAAAACCACGTCGTAAACTGCGTCCCACGATGGCCGATGTCGCTCGAGAAGCCGGAGTCAGCCTGTCCACCGTCGACCGGGTGCTGAACCTGCGTGCCGACGTGCGCGCCGACACCGCCCAGCGCATCGCTGCGGCGGCCGCGCGGTTGGGGTTCCATGCCAAGGGCGTTATCGAGCAGCGGGTGCTCAACGACCGCCCGACCTTGCGGCTTGGCTTCCTGTTGCAGAAAAGCGGCGTGCCTTTTTACCAAGGGCTCGCCCACGCGTTGTCGAACGCCGCCGCGACCTGCACCCGCGCGCGGATTCGCGTGGTCATCGGTTATCTGGACGATCTCGACCCGGTCGTCGTGGCGCAACGCATCCTGGCCTTGCGCGACCAAGTGGACGGCCTGGGCGTGGTGGCGGTGGATCATCCCCGGGTCCGGGAGGCGGTTGCGCAATTGCGCGAGACCGGTGTTGCGGTGGTGGCGCTGCTGTCGGAGCTGTCCAGCGCCGCCGGTACCGGTTACGCAGGCCTGGACAATCGCCTGACCGGGCGCACGGCGGGCTGGTTCGTCAGCCGCCTTGCCGGCCAACCCGGGCCGGTGGCCGTCATGCTCAGCAGCCAGCGTTTCCAGTGCCAGGAGTTGTGTGAGCTGAGCTTTCGCAGTTATCTGGCGGATCACTCCGGTGAATGGGAACTGCTCGCCTCGCGCCTGACGCTGGAGGACGATGAATTCGCCTATGGCAACACGTTGGACTTGCTCACGGCGGAACCTGATCTTGTCGGGCTTTACGTGGCCGGAGGCGGCATTGCGGGGGGGTTGCGGGCATTGCGGGGCTTCAAGGAGCAACAGCTTCGCTTGCCCATCGTGGTGTGTCATGACCTGACGCCTCTGACGCGTGACGCGTTGAAGGCGGGGCTGGTTCAGGCCGTGCTGTCGCATCCGGTCGTGGCGCTGGCGGAGCAGGCCGTCGACGCCCTGGTCGAGGCCGCGACAGCCTCGCCACCCGGACCGGCGCCGAAGCGGGTGGTGCCGCTGCAGATCGATGTGCCTGAGAGCATCTGACCCCGCTAGGGGGTGCCCATGCAAAAACGTGTGGGAGCGAGCCTGCTCGCGATGGCGGCCTGACAGCCGGCCTGGCTCTTGCGGGGGTACACCCATCAGATTTGTTTGAGCAGGAGCTGTGGGAGCAAGGCTTGCTCGCGATGGCGCGGGGGCAGTCGGTATGGAGGGTGACTGACACATCGCTTTCGCGAGCAGGCTCGCTCCCACAGGTCTCGGGCGTTAAGCCTGCTGGCCTGCTTAGGCTTTAGTCAGGGTTGGATAATCGGTATAACCACGTTCGTCGCCCTGGTAGAACGTCGACGCGTCAGGGGTGTTCAGCGCTTGGCCCCGTTTGAAACGTTCCACCAGGTCCGGGTTCGCCAGAAACGGCGTGCCGAACGCTACCAGGTCTGCTTCACCACGGCTGATGGCCGCGGCTGCACGTTCGGCGCTGTAGCCGCCGTTGGCAATGTAGGGCCCGCCGAAGCGGCGCTTGAGTTCCAGGAAGTCGAACGGGCCTTCGCCCAGTTCCACGATGTGCAGGTAAGCCAGGCCATAGCGGCTGAGCATCCGGGCCGTGTAGTCGAAAGTCGCCTGCGGGTTGCTGTCGCTCATCGAGAAATAACTGAAGATCGGCGACAGGCGAACGCCGACTCGGCTGGCACCGAAGACTTCGATCACCGACTCGACCACTTCCTTGAGCAAACGCGCGCGGTTTTCGATCGAGCCGCCGTAGGCATCGGTACGTTGGTTGGTGCCGTCGCGCAGGAACTGGTCGATCAGGTAGCCATTGGCGCCATGAATCTCCACGCCGTCGAACCCGGCCAGTTTCGCGTTGGCCGCAGCCTGGCGAAAGTCGGCGACCACGCCTGGCATTTCATCGAGCTCCAATGCCCGTGGCAGTTCGTAGGGCTTGAGGCCTTCGGGCGTGTAGATCTCCCCGTCGGCCTTGATCGCCGAAGGGGCCACGGGCTGGGCGCCGTTGACCTGCACCAGCGGATGAGAAAGACGGCCTACGTGCCAGAGCTGCAGGAAGATCTGACCGCCCTGGGCATGCACTGCGTCGGTCACTTGTTTCCAGCCAGCGATTTGTTCGCGGGTGAAGATCCCTGGCGTACGCAGGTAACCCTTGCCCTGGGCCGACACCTGGGAGCCTTCGCTGATGATCAGGCCGGCGCTGGCGCGTTGGCTGTAGTACTCGGCCATCAGGGGCGTGGCTGCATCGCCTGCTCCTGCGCGGCTGCGGGTCATCGGCGCCATGACCATGCGGTTTTTCAGCGACAGCTTGCCGACTTGAGTACGGGACAACAGAAGATCGAGACCGATGTCAGTCATGATTCACCTCTAAGGGAGCGGGTATGAACAGGGATTGAGTCGAGGGGCGGTCAGGCCAACCGACCCTCTTGTTGCAACTGGGCGCCGATGCGCTGGATTTCTTTCTCACCCTTTTCCAGGGCGGCCTGGCTGGTGTGCACGGAGTAATAGCCCATCACCAGGTCGTGGGGATGCTTGACTGCTGAGCCCAGCACGAAGGACGTCGCGCCCCGGGCAACGATGTCGATGGCCGCGGCGGACTCTTCGAATACCACCATTTCTCCGGTATTGACGTTGCCGCCAGCGTCGAGGCTGCCGCCGTTGACCGCCAGCCAGGCGACGGTGTGCCCGGCCGGTGGCGTGTAGCGCCAGCGCTCGTTGTCCTGCAACTGCACGGCGAGGTAATTCATGTCCGCCGGGGAGGAGACGCGGCTGCGGGCTGCGCCGTAGTGGCCGAGCAATACCCGCGCCGGTCCTTCCCGGGGGATCTCGGCGGGCGCCAGGTAGAGGCTGTGGGCCGGGGCATTTTCTTCTGCCGCCGGCAGCGCCACCCAGAGTTGGAAACCTTGGATCGGCGTGCCATCGACCGGCCGGGCGGTGTGCCATACGCCGTTGCCGGCTTGCATCCACTCCATGCCGCCGCTAGGCAGCGTGCCGGACTGGCCCGTGGTGTCTTCGTAGATCACCTGGCCTTCGATCATGTAGGTCAGCGTGGCGATCCCGGAATGAGGGTGCATGCCGAACCCCCTCTGCATGGCGTCGGCCTTGAACCCGAAGAGATCGAGAAATACGAAGGGCTTGCAGAGCTGGCCCAGGTCGCCGGGGCTCATGAGCCGGGTGATCGGCCCGTGGCTGCTGCCGGTGGTGCGATGGACGATGGCGCGCGGTGGTGCGGCGACGATGCTGTTCATGGGGGCCTCCAAGTCATGGGCGTTGAGCCTCGATGGGAGAAGGATAAGTGCCTGGCAATGGATTGATTAGTCGATACAATCGGATTGAACTCATCCATTAAACGAAGGAATGTCGACGCCATGCTCGATCTCAACGATGTCGCACTGTTTGTCCAAGTGGTCCGCAGTGGCAGCTTCGCCGAGGCGGCCAGGCGCTTGGGTATGCCTGCCAACACCGTCAGTCGCCGGGTCCAACAGTTGGAGGCGCAGTTGGAGTCGCGACTTCTGCAGCGCTCGACCCGCAAACTCACGTTGACCCAGGTAGGCCAGGGGTTTTATGAGCGCTGCGTGGAGGCGGTGGATGGTCTGATGGAGGCAGGGCAGGAACTGATGATGGGCAGCGAAGAGCCCAGCGGCCTGGTGCGCATCGCGGCGCCGGCGGATTTTTTCGATTTTTTCCCGATGGAATGGGTGGCCGACTTTTTAGCCGCGCACCCGCGTGTGCAACTCGATTTCGTGCTCAGCGATGCCCGTGTCGACCTGATTGCCGACCGCATCGACGTGGCCTTTCGCGGCGGTCCGTTGCAGGACTCGGGGTATGTCGGTCGCCAACTGCTCCAGAACGACGGTGACGGCATGGTTGCCAGCCCCGCGTACATTGCCGCACGCGGTGCACCGCTTGCGCTGCAGGACCTGGCTCACCACGACGGCGTGAGTTTCGCCCACCCCAGCGGCTTGACCGACTGGCGACTCGTCGGCCCGGACGGCATCGAGGAGCACGTGCAGATCGCCAGCCGCTTCCACGCCAACACCGCCCAAGCGTTGCGCAGGGCGACCGTCGCCGGTCTGGGCATCGCCGTGCTGCCGGGGGCACTGAGCGCCCTCGACCTGGAAGCCGGCAGGTTGGTGCGCGTGTTGCCGCAGTACCAACGCAGCGGCTTCGGCCTGAATGTGCTGTATCCGAGCCGACGGCAGTTGCCGCTGGCGGTTTCGGCGTTCATCGGGTTGGTGATGCAGAAGCTGGAACTCAAGGCGTTTCCGGCACGGATGCAGTGAATTGGCCAATGCGATCTGCGCAGCCCAGCGGGAGCAAGCTCCCTCGCCACGGGAGCGATGTGCTCCAAGTCTAATAAGATGTGCTTTGTTGCCGTGATCATCACGCTCGGGCAATAGCCCATTTTTTTCCTTCCTAGCAACGACAAAAACCCTCGTTTCGCAAATCCGCGCCTGCCAACACAATCGCCTCGACACCTCATTTCGATAGTCGCAATCGCAGAACAAAAAATCAGAACCCGAGGCGGCGCCATGCCGGCCTGAACCAACCCTCTGCCGGAAGTGCACAGACATGCCCGTTGAAACCCTACGCATCGATACGCTTGTTATAGGCGCCGGCCAGGCCGGCGTGGCCATGAGTGAACACTTGAGCAGACAAGGTGTGCCTCACCTGGTCGTGGAGCGCAATCGGATTGCCGAGGCCTGGCGCACGGCGCGTTGGGATTCGCTGGTGGCCAACGGCCCGGCCTGGCATGACCGTTTTCCTGGCTTGGAATTCGAGGGACTCGACCCTGATGCCTTCGCCGCCAAGGATCAAGTGGCCGATTACTTCGAGGCCTATGCGCGCAAGTTCAATGCGCCGATCCGTACCGGCGTGGAGGTCAGGAAAGTCGAGCGCAATGTCGGCCGCCCGGGGTTCACCATTGAAACGTCCGAGGGCCTGATCGAGGCCATCCATGTGGTCGTTGCCACCGGGCCATTCCAGCGACCGGTGATTCCGCCCATCGCACCTGAGATGGCGACGGTCACCCAGATTCACTCCGCGCAGTATCGCAATCCGCAGCAGTTGCCCGAGGGGGTGGTGCTGGTGGTGGGTGCCGGGTCGTCGGGGGTGCAGATCGCCGATGAACTGCAGCGCGCCGGCAGGCAGGTCTATCTTTCGGTGGGCGCCCATGATCGCCCGCCACGGGCCTATCGCAACCGCGATTTCTGCTGGTGGTTGGGGGTGCTGGGCGAGTGGGACGCCGAGGCGGTCCAGCCAGGCAAGGAACACGTCACCATCGCGGTAAGCGGTGCCCGTGGCGGCCATACCGTGGATTTCCGCCGCTTGGCCCACGAGGGCATCACCCTGGTGGGGCTGACGAAATCGTTCAACGGCAGCGTGGTGACCTTTGAATCGAATCTTGCCGAAAACATTGCCCGCGGCGACGAAAACTACCTGGCGCTGCTGGATGCTGCCGATGCTTACATCGCCCGCAATGGCCTGGATCTGCCCCTTGAACCTGAAGCCCGCAACCTGCCGCCCGACCCGCAGTGCCTGACCCAGCCGATCCTGGCGTTGGACCTGGTCGCCGCCGGTGTGACCAGCGTTATCTGGGCCACCGGCTACTCGGTGGATTACAGCTGGTTGAAGGTCGACGCCCTCGGCGCCAACGGCAAGCCTCGGCATCAGCGCGGTGTGTCCAGCGAGCCGGGCCTGTACTTCGTCGGCTTGCCGTGGTTGTCACGTCGGGGCTC
Organism: Pseudomonas sp. St290; assembly: GCF_018325805.1. Taxonomy (NCBI): domain Bacteria; kingdom Pseudomonadati; phylum Pseudomonadota; class Gammaproteobacteria; order Pseudomonadales; family Pseudomonadaceae; genus Pseudomonas; species Pseudomonas sp. St290. The sequence continues at coordinate 3,086,799 of NZ_AP014703.1, forward strand.
GGCGTTCATCTGGGGCGTCTGGCATGACGCCCGGCATATTGCCGACCACATCGTGAAGCAACGCATTTACCTCGCTTATCAAGATGCTGCCCAGCGCCAGGCCTCGGCGCTCGACAGCGATTCACACCGTTCGAAAACCAGTCTCTCGGGAGTCCGCTGATGCCTACTCACACACGTATTCGCATGTTCAACACCAAGGACACCTACCCGAACCAGACGCTGGACAACGACCTGTGCCAGGCCGTGCGCGCCGGCAACACCGTTTATGTGCGCGGCCAGGTCGGCACGGACTTCAACGGCCAACTGGTGGGGCTTGGCGATCCACGCGCCCAGGCCGAGCAAGCCATGCGCAACGTCAAGCAGTTGCTGGAAGAAGCCGGCAGCGACTTGAGCCATATCGTCAAGACCACGACTTACCTGATCGACCCGCGTTACCGCGAGCCGGTGTACCAGGAGGTCGGCAAGTGGCTCAAGGGTGTGTTTCCGATCTCCACCGGGTTGGTGGTCAGTGCCCTGGGCCAGCCGCAGTGGCTGATGGAAATCGACGTGATCGCGGTGATCCCTGAATAAAGGAACGGAACATGACCTTTTCCATCGTTGGGCGCTGTGCCGAAACCGGCCAGCTGGGCATCGCCATCAGTTCCTCGAGCATTGCCGTCGGCGCCCGTTGCCCGTGGTTGCGGGCGGGCGTCGGTGCGGTGTCGAGCCAGAACATCACCCTGCCGGCCCTGGGACCGCAGATTCTCGATGAACTGGCCGGCGGCCTGGTGGCGCAGGCGGCGCTGGAGCGGACCCTGGCACGCAATGGCTACAGCCAATACCGGCAGGTGGCGGTGATCGATGCCGAGGGGCGCACGGCGATGTTCAGCGGCGAACACACCCTGGGCACCCACAACGCAGTGGCCGGAGAGCAATGCGTGGCGGCCGGCAATCTGTTGGCCAATGGTGGGGTGATCGAGGCCATGGTCGCGGCCTTCGAGCGCAGCGGTGGTTGTCTTGCCGCACGCTTGATGAATGCGTTGCAGGCCGGGCAGGCGGCGGGCGGTGAAGCCGGGCCGGTGCATTCGGCGGCGCTGTCGGTGGTTGACGACCTGACCTGGCCCATCGTCGATCTGCGGGTGGATTGGGCCGAGGAAAATCCCATCGACGAACTGGAAAGACTCTGGCTCGCCTATCAGCCGCAACTGCAGGATTACCTGATCCGCGCACTCGATCCGACCCAGGCGCCGAGTTATGGAGTGCCGGGCGATGAGTGAGCTGCGCAGCCGCGTGTTGCTCGAACGGTTGGTGGGTTTTGCCACGGTCAGCCGCGAGTCGAACCTGGCCTTGATCGAGTTCGTGCGCGACTACTTGCAAGGGCTGGGTGTGGACAGCGAGCTGATCTACAACGCCGAGCGCACCAAGGCCAACCTGCTGGCGAGCATCGGCCCCGCGGCGCCCGGTGGCGTGGTGTTGTCCGGACACACCGATGTAGTGCCGGTGGACGGACAAGCCTGGACGGTCGAGCCGTTCTACCTGAGCGAGATGGACGGCAAATGGTTCGGGCGGGGTACGGCGGACATGAAGGGGTATCTGGCTTCGGTTCTGGCAGCGGTGCCAATGTTTCTCGCCAGCGCGCTTCGGCGACCGGTGCATCTGGCGTTCTCCTATGACGAAGAGGTGGGTTGCCTGGGCGTTCACAGCCTGTTGGACGTGTTGGTTCGGCGAGTTCCCCCACCAGCCTTGTGCCTGATTGGCGAACCCACCCAACTTCAACCGGTACTGGGGCATAAAGGCAAGTTGGCGATGCGTTGCCACATCAAGGGGGCGGCCTGTCATTCGGCCTACGCACCTTACGGCGTAAATGCCATCGAGCAGGCGGCGCGCCTGATCGGCCGGTTGGGGGAGATCGGCGCAGCGCTGGCCGATCCCTTGTTGCATGACGCGCGCTTCGATCCGGCTTATTCGACGGTGCAGGTCGGCGTGATCCAGGGCGGTACGGCGTTGAACATCGTCCCGGCCGATTGCCGTTTCGATTTCGAAGTGCGCGCCTTGCCGGGTTTCGATCCGCAGGTGGTGGCCGAGCAATTGCAGGGGTATGCCGAACAAACCCTGCTGCCGGCGATGCAGGCGGTAGCGAGCGACACGGCGATCCGTTTTGAAGCGCTGTCCGCCTACCCGGGCCTGGCGACCGCGCCTGACAGCGCCGCCGCCCAACTGGTCGCGCGACTATGCGGCAGCGAGGCTTTCGGCACCGTCGCTTTCGGCACCGAAGGCGGCCTGTTTCACCAGGCCGGCGTGCCAACGGTGGTCTGTGGCCCCGGCAGCATGGACCAGGGGCACAAGCCCGACGAATACGTGAGCATTGAGCAAATGGCCGCCTGCGATCGCTTGATGGATCGGCTGGCGAGCTATCTCTGTGAACCCATTGATTGCTGACCGCCAGGGTGCCTGAGGAGAACGATTTCAATGGACGGAGATTCCTGGTGGTCAGCTAGGCGACAACGAACAGGCCGACAAGAGCCTTTGCTGTAGACCATACCGCCCGTGTTTACGGTCACCTTTGAGTCCCGTCACCGGCTCGTGCGGGCGAGCCGGCATTTCGAGGAACCGCTTCATGTCCAGATCCTTGCGTTGCAATATTGCGTGTGCACTGGCGTTGTTGAGTACCAGCGTCATGGCCGCGCCCCAGAGCTTGACCGTGATTTCCTTTGGCGGCGCCACCAAGCAGGCCCAGGACAAGGCCTACTTCCAACCCTTCAACGCCAGCGGTGCGGGAAGCATCGTGGCCGGCGAATACAACGGCGAACTGTCGAAGATCAAGGCCATGGTCGCGGCCGGCCACACCAGTTGGGATGTGGTCGAAGTGGAAAGCCCCGAGTTGCTGCGTGGTTGTGAGGAGGGCTTGTTTGAAAAGCTCGACCAGACGGCCCTGGGCGACCCGGCGAATTTTGTCCCGGGGGCACTCACCGAATGTGGCGTGGCCACCTATGTCTGGTCGATGGTCCTGGCTTATGACCAGAGCAAGCTCGCCAAGGCGCCGAAATCCTGGGCGGACTTCTGGAATGTGGCCGATTACCCGGGCAAACGCGGTTTGCGCAAAGGGGCCAAGTACACCCTGGAAATCGCCTTGCTGGCCGATGGGGTCAAGGCCCAGGACTTGTACAAGGTGTTGAACACACCGGAAGGCGTGTCCCGGGCCTTCGCCAAGCTGGACCAGATCAAGCCGAACATCCAATGGTGGGAAGCCGGCGCCCAACCGGCGCAATGGCTGGTGGCGGGGGATGTGGCGATGAGTGCGGCCTATAACGGGCGCATCGCGTCGGCACAAAAGGAAGGCATGAAGCTGAGTATTGTCTGGCCACAGAGCCTGTACGACCCGGAGTACTGGGCCGTGGTCAAGGGCACGCCGAACAAGGCCTTGGCCGAGCAGTTCATTGCCTTTGCCAGCCAGCCACAAACGCAGAAGGTGTTCTCGGAAAACATCCCTTATGGTCCGGTGCATCGCAAGACACTCGCGTTGTTGCCGGCGGCGGTACAGGAACAGTTGCCCACCGCCGAGGCCAACCTGGCTGAAGCTAGGGCCGTGGATGCCGAGTTCTGGGTCGACCATGGCGAGGAACTGGAACAACGCTTCAACGCCTGGGCGGCTCGCTAGACACCGAACGTCCCATCAATTGTAAATACGGACCTGTGGCGAGGGGATTTATCCCCGCTGGGGCGCGAAGCGGCCCCAAAATACCGACAAACTTAGCGTGTCAGGCAGATAGATCTGACTGGTTTGGGGGCTGCTGCGCAGCCCAGCGGGGATAAATCCCCTCGCCACAAGAGTGAGTGTTTAGCAGGGCGATGGTGTGGGCTGGTTGGCTCAGGCCAACCATTGCCTGAACTGTTCCTTGCAGTAGTCGACGAACAACTGGGCCGGCTTGGTGAGGTGAGTGCGTTTGAGCCAGCCTGCCACCAACGCTGAACCGGTCACGTCCTCGGCGATGTCGACGCACACCAGGTGTTGCCCATCGTAGGTGCAGGTGGAGTGCGGACGGGTCACCAGCACGGCAAAACCGAAGGACTGGCCGACCATGCCACGCACCATCTCGATGGACGGCGAGCTGAAGACGATGTTGGGCGTCAGGCCCAGCTCCTCGAAGATACTCACGAAATAGGTGCGACTGGGTTGTACGTCCAGCAGGATCATCGGTTCGAGGGCCAGGTCGCGCAGCGACACCTGGGCCTGATCGGCGAAGCGATGGCCCGCCGGCAAAAGCGCATAGGGGCGTTGCGGTGCCGTGAGTGCTTCGGTCTCGATGGTACTGTCGAGGTCGTGTTCATAGAAAATCGCCAAATCGAAACGACCACCGGTGAGACCTTGTACCAACTCCTGTTGCTCGCCATCCTGCACGCGGATTTCCACCCCGGGAAAGCGCTGGCGAAAGCCGGCGATCAGTCGTGGCAGGTAGAGCGGGGCGACGGTTTCGAAGCAGCCGATGTCGATCTGCCCGCTGACCACATCATTGTCGGCCAGCGCGTTCTGCTCGAACTCCCGGGCCATGCGCAACAGCTCCTGGGCCTTGCGATAGAAGCGCGCGCCACCGGGCGTCAACGATACCCCCTGGGCGTGATGACGAATGAGCAATTGCACACCGAAACTGTCTTCCAATCCCTTGATGGCGGTGGCGATCGACGGTTGGGCGATGTACAGCTTGCGGGACGCTTCAGCGACGCTGCCACATTCGACGGTGGTGACGAAGTACTTCAGCTGACGCAAGGAATAGGACGCCACGGGCACACCTCGATACGGATGATTACTGCCTACCTTACCTTGTGCACAAGGAGTAAGGGGCGGGCATTGATACGGATTTTTCTGGGCAGTGACGATATTCAGGCTGGCTTGGGGATGAGCGCCTGAAAAAAACGCCTGCCCACGTATCGTTGGCGGGCGTCTGGGAAAGACCCGCGCAGACAGGACGGACTGGCCGGATACGAGGCTCAGTCCACCGGAATCGGCGGGGAGGTCGCGCGATCAGCCACCAGGCGGATAGATACATATGGAGATGGTGTGGGAGCTCCAGGCGTTTGCGGTGCGGATGGGGTAGATGAGCCGTGGCGCTCCATTTTGCATTTTTTATCTCGGCGACTAGTCTCAGTTGGCGTGCTCTGGAGGGGCCTTGAAATTCTGGACGAGTTCAACAGCGGCCCGATGTCAACCCGATCAAGATAGGGATAATCTTATGCCGGTTGTTTTGCATCAGTTCACTGTGGCCGTCGGCGGCGTCATGAATCCAGGTTATCTCGAGGCGTTGGAACTGGCCCGACAGTGCGCGACCCATGCCCATACCCAGGCCCTACCGGGTGCTGGTATTGCCCACGGCTCTTGTTGGGCCGCATTGGCAACCGTGCCCAATCCGGGCGCAGGTTTTCCCTTGGGGAATGCCGTAGCGGGCGGGGCGGCCTTGCCGTATGGCGTGGTCTTTGGAAATTCACGCTTTTCAATCGTTGGCGCCTTGGCTGTAGTGCCCGGCGCGCCTGCGGTCGGGTTTTCCGGTCATGCGGAGCGTAACGCCTTGGTGGTGGCGGGCGGCAATGGCTTGGTGCCCTATGGCCTTGTCGCGCCGAATGCCGGTGATTGGGTGATGTATGTGCAATTGCATCCCTGCGTGTATTGCTTGCCATGGCTGCAAGGCGTCGGAGGTGGGGGGCTTCTTAATCCTTTTGCGGGGTTGATCGCCGGGGCCCAGAACCTTCATGTCTGGTATCGCTGGGCACATAATCCGGTCGGTTGTGCTGCCAAGGACACCTGGAACGGTTTGCCGTTGGCGACCAAGCTCGCACAGATCAATACCTGGTAAACAGACCCGGCGATCGAAGAAACACTTGTGGGGGAGAGCCTGCTCGCGATGACAGCGGACCAGCCACATCAATGTTGACTGACATACAGTTATCGCCAGTAGCGTTGCTCCCATCGGTTTTGTTCTGGTTTTCATAAAAGAACGCCTGCCCAAGCATCATTGGCAGGCGTCTGGGAAAGACCGGCGCAGAAAGGAGGGACTGGCCTGGACCGAGGCCCTGCGTAGCCACTGCACCAGGTCGACACAGTCGATCATCGCCTGTTGTATGTCCGGGGCGCCGGGAACGATCAGTGTGTCGATGAGCGTTCCGTCGAGCTCATGCAGGGCACAGGTATCTAGCACCAAACCTTCGGCAGTTCGCATCAACCCACCTTCCAGGCTCGCGGTGTGCATTGCATAGCCGGGCAGGCCACGTTCGGTCATGGCTTTGGTGGCGGCTCAGAAAACGGTCTGGGCACCGGTGAGGTCCAACAGGCCCATCTGCGGGTAAGCCAGGAACACCAGTGTGCGTGGCTGGGAAATGGACTCGGCGGCGATCCCCACATCCAGGGTCATCTCGTTCATGATTGCTTCGCGCTTGGTATTCGTCGGGGACGATTGGGGGAGCAGGCACCGCTACTGTATCGCTTTGATGCAGGTCTCCAAAGATTATCAAGCGATCGCGCCGGTGAGCGCGAGACTCATGGGCTCTGGTGCGAACATTTAGGTGCTATTGTTATGCTATCTAGGTATTTAAATTAATTTTCTTATAGCTTTAAAGTCGTGGCCTTCAGTCTTTTCAACTTACTGTGAGGTTCACCAGACCATGGCTTTCAAGCGTTCTGCGCTCACCTTGTTGGTTTCCCTGGCGGCCACTGCGCTGCTCAATCCCTTGGCCCACGCCGAAGGCAAGATCAGCATCGCCCAGCAATTCGGTATCGGCTACCTGATCCTCGATGTGGTGCGCGACCAGCAGCTCATCGAGAAGCATGGCAAGGCCCAGGGCCTGGATATCAAAGTGGATTGGAACAGCATTTCCGGCGCTACGGCGATGAACGAGGCCTTGCTGACCGGTGCCTTGGATGTGGTGTCGGCGGGAGTTCCGCCGATGCTGACAATCTGGGATCGGACTCGCGGCAAGCAGAATGTGAAGGCCATCGCCTCGCTGGGGTCGATGCCCAATTATCTGCTGACCAACAACCCGAACGTGAAGAGCCTCAAGGATTTCACCGACAAGGACCGGATCGCCGTTCCGGCGGCGGGTGTCGGCTTCCAGTCGCGCACGTTGCAGATCGAAACCGCCAAGGTGTTCGGGAACGACCACTTCAAGAAGTTCGACGACATCTCGGTCAGCCTCCCGCACCCGGATGCGACGGCGGCGCTGATTGCCGGCCAGTCGGAAATCAATTCGCACTTCTCCAGTCCACCGTTCCAGTATCAGGCACTGCAAAGCCCCAACGTGCACAAGGTGCTCAGTTCCTATGATGTGCTGGGTGGGCCGGCGACGTTCAACGTGCTCTACACTACGGAAAAATTCCACGACGAAAATCCCAAGACCTACAAGGCGTTCTACGACGCCCTGGTGGAGGCACAAGGCATTATCCAGGCCGACAAGCCGGCGGCTGCCCAGACCTACATTCGCGTGGAACAGTCCAAGTTGCCGCTGTCGCTGGTGGAAAAAATCGTCACCGACCCTGAAATCGACTTCACCGTCGTTCCGCAACGTACCTACATTTACGCCGAGAAACTGCACGAACTGGGCGTGTTGAAAAACAAGGCCGACAGCTGGAAAGATTATTTCTTTGAAGAGGCCCATGCCGGCGCGGGCAGCTGAACCCTGGCCGGTTATCCGTTTTCGGCACAATTGAACGACCGGTCCACGGGGCGGAATGGAACTTGCCTGAGCTTTGACCCGTAAGCCCTGGAATCATCAAAGGTCGGGTCAATGAACAACTCCAACATGGCGCTGCCAGCGGTTTCGTCGGACCTGTTGCCGACGCTGCCAATCAATCGGTTCCGCACCACAGACATCGACGAGCACGCCCGGAACATGGGGGGCTGGCAGGTCTGCTATGACCAATTGACCCCCGGACGCTTCGACGGTGAGTTGATCGAGTTCCGCTCGGACTGGATGCAACTGGTGCGCGACCGCTCTAATCAAGCCCTGACCAAGCGTGGCATGGCCTGGGAAGGCGCCATCACTTTCAGCGTGCCGCTGAGTGCGGACGGGCCGCTCTTTTGCTCCGGGCACCCGATTATCGAGCCCAGCCTGTTGGTCGCTCGCGGCCATAACCTGCCCGAGCTGCGCACGCCCCAGCATCTGGATCTGCTCGGTGTCACCGTCGACGAGCAGGCGTTGGAGCATGTGCTGGCGTGTCAAGGCAGTCACTTTCGAATTACCGATCTTCCCAAGTGTTACCGTCTTGGCAACTCGACGCTGCCGGCCGAGCTCGCGGCGTTGTTCGATGAGCTTGAAGGGGGCGAGCAGGGGCGAGACTCATTGCTGGGGTACGAGTCGATTCGCCGTGGCCTGCGTGACACGGTGATGTTGCACATACTGGAACTGGTGGCACCGGACGAGGCACCGCCGCTCAACCCCACGGCGCGCAAGCGCATGGTCGACCGTGCCCGGGAGTACGCCTTGGCCCATGTCGATGAGCCACTGTCGATCCTCGACCTGTGCAATCACATCGGTGCCAGCCGGCGCAAATTGCAGTATTGCTTCCAGGAAACCCTGGGTATCAATCCGGTGGCCTATTTGCGGGCGTTGCGCCTCAATGCCGTGCGCCGCGAACTGCGCAGCGGCCGCCACGCCCAGGGTGTACAGGAGGTGGCGGCACGCTGGGGGTTCTGGCACTTGAGCCGGTTTTCCAGCGACTATCGGGTGCTGTTCGGCGAGACACCTTCCCAAACCCTGCGCCGCACGCATCTGTGCTGAAAACGGATAACGGCTGACCGGCCGCCTCCCTAGGATGACCCCGACACCACATGGTTGGAGGGGCATTCGATGTACCAAAATAAAAAAACAAACGTCTGGCACTGTACGTGGTTAACCCTGGGGCTGATCGGTGCATGCGGTGCTGCCCATGGCACCGAAAACGGCGCGCCGACCACGGCGGTCGGGGTCTACGATTTCGGCGCGGGCATGATGCCGCCGGCCACGCCCTTTGGCACCGTCGGCCTGCGCACCGCGTTCTATTCGGCCAACGTGCAGAAGGATCGCCACGGCAAGTCCGTGGACAACAATTTCTCCCTGGATGTCTTGTCCATCGGCGTCGCCTACATGCGCATGACCGATTACACCGTGCTGGGCGCCAAGTATGGCTTCGGCGCCGTCGTGCCGTTCTTCCAGATGGACGCTTCGCTACAGGTGCAGACGCCTGTCGGCCCACTGAACCTGGAGGCCGATCCGTTTCGCATGGCCGACATGCAGGTGCTGCCGGTGATCCTGCAGTGGACACTGTCGCCGAACCTGTTCGTCAACGCCCAGTTCCAGATCCAGGCGCCCACAGGCGACTACGACAAGAATCGCTTGATCTCGCCGGGTCTGAACCACTGGACCTTCTCGCCGATCCTCAACGCCACTTATATCTCCGACAGCGGCTTCGAAGTGTCCTCAAGCTTTGAGGCCGACATCAACACGCGCAACCACGCCACCGACTACAAGAACGGTGTCGAGTACCGCCACGAGTTCGCCGTGGGCCAGCACGTCGGCCCATGGACCGTGGGCATGGGTGGCTATTACTACCGGCAATTCACCGACGACGATGCCCCGGGCCTGGAAACAGGCAATCGCGCCCGAGTGCTGGCTGTCGGGCCGGCGGTGAGCTACTTCAAGCCAGGTATGCCCCCAGTGTGGCTGCATGTCTACAAGGAGCTCGACGCGCGAAACCGCGCCGAGGGCTACACCACGGCGCTGCGTATTTCTCACAGTTTCTAAAAGGGGCTCGCCATGAACCAATCAAGTTCCGTTTCAACGGCGACCATCCTGTCTCGCCAGGCCAGTTGGCGTGAAGGACTGGTGCTGATGCTAGGCAGCAGTCTGACAATCATGGGTTCGGTGATGGTCGCGCCCGTCTTGCCCAGGTTGGGCGCAGAATTCGGGCCCCTGGAGCCACGCGCCGATCTGTTGGTGCCGTTGGCGGTCACCGGGCCGGCCCTGGCGATTGCCCTGTGCGCGCCATTGGCCGGCTGGCTGGCCGACAGGGTCGGGCGCAAGGCCTTGCTGGTGCTTGCGACGATTCTCTACGCCTTGCTCGGCGCGTTGCCGGCCATGCTCGATAGCCTGCCCTCGATTGTCGGTGTGCGGCTGTTGTTCGGTTGTACGGAGGCGGCGGTGATGACCTGTTGCGCGACGCTGATAGCGGACTATTGGCACGGTGAGGAGCGACTGCGCTACGTCAACCGGCAAGTGGTGACCATCGGCCTGGTGGGAGCGCTGTTTTTCGTAGTGGGAGGTGCGCTTGGAGAACACTCGTGGCGTGCGCCGTTCCTCCTGTACTTGCTGCCATTGTTGCTGGTGCCGGCAATGATGAAGGTGCTTTGGGAACCGCCGGTTTTGAAGCCGCAGGGGGGCGAGCCGCACGTCGAGGCGTCGGGGCCGGCCAAGGTCGCCTTGCCTCAACTGCTGGTCGGCTACCTGATGATCCTCGGTGGCATGGTCCTGACGTTCATCATGCCTATCCAGGCGCCGACGCTGTTGGTCAGCCTCGGCATCACCTCCAGCACGATGATCGGCCTGGCGGCGGGGCTGAGCCTGTTGGCGACCTTGGTCGGTTCGCTGACGTGGCCGTTGCTGCGCCGTCGCTTCGGCATCGCCGGTTGCAATGCGTTGTTGCTTGGCCTGATGGGCCTGGGGCTGTGGCTGTTGATGCGCGGGCAAAGCTATAACGAAGTGCTGGTGGCGGTGTTCATCCAAGGCCTGGGGGCCGGGCTGTTGGTGCCCAACGTGATGGCGCCGGTGATGAATGCGTTGACCGCCAGCACCCGCGGCCGGGGCCTGGGTGGGTTTACCTCGTGCCTGTATATCGGCCAGTTCGTCAGTCCGCTGGTGGTGGCCTTGGTGATTGTGTTCGCCGGTGACCTGCGTCACGCCATCCAGTGGCTGGCCCTGACCAGTTTTGCCTTGGCGCTGCTCTGGGTCGTTGCCGGCCTGCGCACACGCGGCCAAGGGCAAGCGACCACCGTCGGATCACATCAATCGTCGTGACATAAGGAACCTGAAACATGGGTACGCAAGACATTCACCACTTGATGGACAGTGAAGATGCCACGGCGCTGGCCGAATGGGTCAGGCGTGGCGAGGTCCGGCCAGGCGAACTGCTGGAGACTGCCATCGAGCGTCTGGAGCGAGTCGAGCCGCAGCTCAATGCGGTGGCCGAGCGCTTGTACGATTCGGCCCGGCAGACGGCGCGCACGCCACAGGTCGGTCAAGGCCTGCTGGCCGGTGTGCCGACCTTGATCAAAGACCTGTTTTCACCAGTTCATGGTGCGGCGATGACCAACGGTTCTCGCGCACTGGGCGACTTTCGTGCGGATTTCGAATCGGAAATCGTGACGCGTTTGCGGCGTGCCGGATGTCTGGTGATGGGCACCAGTACTTCGCCTGAGTTTGGCACTTCATACTCCACCGAGTCTGCGCGTTTTGGTGCCACACGCAACCCTTGGAGCACCGACCACAGCGCCGGTGGTTCCAGCGGTGGCGCGGCGGCACTGGTGGCGGCCCGGGTGGTGCCGTTCGCCCACGGCAACGACGGTGGCGGTTCATTGCGCGTGCCGGCGTCCTGCTGCGGTGTGTTCGGGTTCAAGCCCAGCCGTGGCTTGCTGCCGTCAGGACCAATAGTGGGCGAGGGCTGGGCGGGGATGGGCACACCTCATGCCATCACCCTGTCGGTGCGCGACAGTGCGGCGTTGCTGGATGCCACTGCTGGGATGGACCTGGGCGCGCCTTACGCCGCGCCGATCCAGGCGTTGCCGTATGCGATGGCAGTGCAGGCCGATCCCAAGCCGCTACGCATAGCCCTGGTCGAGCAGCTCGGTCCTTGGCCTACGTCACCACAGAGCCTTCAGGCGGTGGGCGAGGCCGCGCGGTTGTGCGAGTCGTTGGGGCATCGCGTCGAATCGGTGAGCCTGCCGGTGGGGCTGCTGGAATTTCTCGATCACGTGTTCACCATCATCGGCGCCAGCTCTCGTCACTATGTTGACCTGCTGGGCCAGATGCGTGGGTTTGCCGTGCAAGCCGAAGAGCTGGAGGTACGCACGCGGATTATCTTGCGGGACAAGGGCAACGTCAGCGGCGCCCAGTATGCCGCGGCGGTGGAGTGGATTCATGCCCTCGGCCGGCAGTTGGCGGTGTTCATGCAGGATTACGACGTGATCCTGACCCCGGTCCTGACTCGTGAGCCGGTGCCAATTGGCGAGCTGGATCTGCAGGACGTGTGCATGAGCCTGGATCAACTGATCGAGCGCTACCACAGTTATTCGCCGTTCACCGCGCTGTTCAATGCCAGCGGCCAGCCGGCGATGTCAGTGCCGTTGTCCTGGAGCGCCAATGGCCTGCCGATGGGCGCGCATTTTGCCGGTCGTTTCGGCGAGGAACACACGCTGCTGGCGCTGGCCGCGCAACTGGAGCGCGCCCAACCATGGCGCGGCCGAATCCCAACGGTCAACGCCTGCCGGCGGTAAAAGTGTGGGAGCGAGCCTGCTCGCGATGGCGTTGTGTCAGTCGGCATTAACATTGACTGATGCTCCGCTATCGCGAGCAGGCTCGCTCCCACAGAGGGATTTGGGATGGGTAGGGCCCTGGGGTATGGCTCCAGGGCCCTTTGTTGTTCAGTAGCGGATCATCACCGATTTCAGCTCGGTGTAGTCGTCGATGAATGCGCTGCCGAATTCACGGCCTATCCCGGAAGACTTGTTGCCGCCAAAAGGCACGGCTGGGTCGAGCAGGGTGTGCATGTTCACCCACACCGTGCCGGCTTCGATGGCGGGGACCATGCGCAGGGCCTTGCCCAGGTCGTTGGTCCAGAGGCTGGCGCTCAGGCCGTAGGGCGTGTCGTTCATCAGCTCCAGCAACTCCTCCTCTGTGTCGTAAGGGAAGAACGTGGCGATCGGGCCGAAGGTTTCTTCGTGGAGCAGGCTGTCGTCGCGGCGATTGGCGAGGATGATGGTTGGCTCGACGTAGCAACCCGGCCCATCGATCAGCTTGCCGCCGTGGACGATGGTGTTGTTCTGCGCGCGGGCCTTGGCGAAGAATTCCTCGAGCTTGCGTTGGTGCTGACGGTTGGTCACCGGGCCGAATTCGGTGCGTTCGTCCAGGGGTGAGCCGATAGTGAGTTTGCCCAGGCGCTGGGCTAGTTTGTCCATGATCGACTCGATCTGCGAGCGATGGACAAAGAACCGTTCCGCCGCCGCGCAGATCTGTCCCGAATGCAGAAATCCCGCCTCGATGATGCCGTTGACCGCGACCTCGGGGTCGATATCAGGCAGGAACCCCGCTGCATTCTTCCCACCCAGTTCCAGGGTCGTACGGGTCAACCCGGCGCCCATGGCCGCCTGGCCCACCGCCAGGCCGGTGGGTATGGAGCCGGTGAATGAAACCTTGTTGGTGCCCGGATGCTCGATCAGCCCCTTGCCCACCTGGCCGCCGCCGGTCAGCACATTCAGGGCACCGGCCGGCAGGCCAGCCTCGATGGCCAGTTCCGCGATGCGCAGGATGGTCAGCGGGGTGAACTCGCTGGGCTTGATGATGACACTGCAACCGGTCACCAGGGCTGAAGCCAGTTTCCAGATGGCGATCATGGTGGAGAAATTCCACGGCACGATACCGACCACCACCCCGACTGGTTCGCGCAAGGTGAACGCGGTGTAGCGTTCGCCTGTGAAGGAGGGCAACGATGGGGTGATCGTCTCGCCGTTGATCTTGGTCGCCCATCCAGCGTAATAGCGCAGGAAGTGGGCGGCCTGGTCGACTTCGAAGGCACGGGAGATGTGGATGATCTTCCCCGACTGGCAGGTTTCGATCTGCGCCAGCTCTTCGCGGTTGCGCTCCAACAGGTCCGCCAGCTTGAGCAGCACATGGCCGCGGACCGCCGGCGCGGTTTGAGACCACTGCTCGAAGCCGCGGCGGGACGATTGCACCGCCACATCGATATCGCCGGCAGTGGCGTCGCTGACCTGGGCGATGACCTGGCCGGTGGCAGGGTTGACGACGTTCAGTGTCTGGCTGCCCTGGCTTTCGACGTAGCCACCGTCGATGAACAGGGCGTGATGTCTATCGAGGAAGGCTTGAACCTGAGGCAGCAGGGCAATATCGCTCATGAGGGTTTCCTGATCGCGAACAAGGGAAAGCCCCGAGAGTAATACCGGCAGGGCTGTCCAGCTTGACTGTGCCTGCCGCGTCGTATGTCTGTGGCTGCCAGTCTGCGCGTTGGCAGCCAGGAGCAAGGCCCTGTGCAGGCAGGGACAAGCCAGCCTGGCCGGTTTGCGATCAGATCCAGGTTTCGACTTGATGGCATAGGGGCAGGCGATGTTTCTCCAGACCAACAAACAGAAACTGGCGTTGACCGTACAGGTGCAGCGCGTGCTGGCCGGCGAAATGGAAGGCACGCCGATGCTCGATGCATATCCGCAACTGCGGAACCTCCTTGAGCAGCACGCGCGGCAGATGGAGAACGTCGCTGCGCACCTGCGTCAGGCCGAAGCGCAGGTGGAGGCGCAAACCCTGCGATGGCAGCAAAGTGAGCACGAACTGCACTTAGTGCGCCAGCAGCTGGAGCAAGCCTGCGAGCGCGAGCAGGCGCTTGAAATTCGCTTGGACGAACTCGGCCAGCAGGTGCAGCGACAACGCCAGGACGCGCAGATCTGGGAGTTGCTGCAATCGACCCTGACTGAAGGCTGCTGGGATATCACGGTCGTCAACGGTGATCTCCAGCACCCGGCCAGTGGCATGCGTTTTTCCAGTCAGTTCCGTTCACTGCTGGGTTACGGGCCTGACGATTTGCACGACGGCTGGGATGCCCAGGTTGGCATCACCCACCCGGACGACCTGCCGAAGATCATGGCTGTCTTCGACCGGGAAATCCTCGGTCCCCAGGGCAGCGGCGAATACGTTTTCGAATACCGCATGCGCCACAAGAGCCGCGATTACATCTGGTGCCGTGAGCGGGGTCGGGCGGTACGCGACCCACACGGGCAACTGGTCCGGGTCATTGGTGCGGTACGTGATATCAGTGACGAGCGCTCGGCCCAGTCCACCCATCAGCGCATGCTCGAACAGAACCAGGTGACCTACGCCCAGATTGCCACGGTCGTGGGGGTAATCAAGGGCATCGCCGACCAGACCAATCTGCTCGCCTTGAATGCCGCGATTGAAGCCGCCAGGGCCGGTGAAGTCGGGCGCGGTTTTTCGGTGGTGGCCGATGAGGTGCGCAAGCTGGCGCAAAGTACCCGGCAGGCAACCCATCAGATCCAGACCATGTTGCATCAGCACAGACAGTAGACCGACCGGGAACTGCCGCTGGGGCAGTTCCCGACACGTTCAGAACGGAACCGCCACCACCAACTGGCTGTAGACGTTGGTGCCGTTGCCGCCTACCTGATTGCCACCGCTGCCCTCATCCTTTTCAGGCTTGTACAGGCCCAGCAGCGGCGTGACGATCAGGTGTTCATTCACCGCCCATTCCACGTACAGGTCCAGCTCCTGCGCGTCGAGGTTCAGCGCTTGGCGGGTGTGCAGGGTCTGGTAGTCGAAGAACAGCGCGCCAATGGTCACGGTTTCTGCTGGCTTGAGTTTGAGGCCGATGTGCTGGATGGCAGTGTTGCTGTTGAACGGGCCAGCATAGTTGCCCGCCACTTCACCCTGGAACCAGGTGCCATAGCCACGGTTCTGCCCGTTGAACATCGAGTCCCAGTCCTTGGAGTAGCGGCTGTAGCGATAAGTCAGGTCCGGCGTCCAGGGCAGGTCGGCGAAGGTGTAGCCGGCTTCGGCATACCAGGCTTTTTCCGGGCCCGCATCCTTGTCCTGCCAGGCGTACTCGAAGGCGAAGTGGGCATTTTCGATGCCGGCATTCCCGGCGCCGCGCAGGCTGTAGATGTCCATGCCTTCGCGCTGTTTCTGGAAGTCGCTGGCATAACGGTCATCGACATCGATGCCATGGATATAGGTCAGCCCCAGGGTGCCAGGCGCGGCGGTGTATTCCAGGGTGCTGGCGGTCATCTCGGTATTGGCCTGGGCAGGGTTGTCGGACTTGATCCACATCAGGCTGCCATGCACGCCGTCCTTGCCACCCAGGCGTACGACAGCGGTCTTGTCGAAGGCATGACGGGCTGCCAGGTAGTAGGCGCCGCCGCGGTTGAGCTCGCCATCGGCCACACCTTTGCCCAGGTTCAGGCCATCGTCGTTGATGATGAAACCGTCGCCCAGGGTGATCACTTGGCGACCGTAGGACAGGTCCATACCGTCCTTGCCCAATGCCGGGAACAGATCCCCCGAACGCCAGCCGGCAAAGGCTTCATCGAACTTGGTGGTGCGCTCGGAGCCGTCGCTCAGGCCGGCCGCATCGCCATCGCCCCAAGTGCCGGAGCTGACCAGATTGGCCGTGCCATAGACGCTACCCAGGTCGCCGAGTGTCTGGTCGATACTCAGGCCATACTTGATGAAGCCTTCGCGCCAGCTCGAACCGCCGGCGGTGCCGTCATAGTTCTTGCGGCTGTTGAACAGCCCGTAGACCGCCAGGAAGTTACCGGTGACGGTGGTGTCTTCGTCGGTGTAAAGCTCATAGGCCTGGGCCGATGAATCAGCGACCAGCAGGGCGATGCCCAGGCCGATGGCGTTGCGCAGCAAAGGCGGACGACGTGTGTGCTCCATGATGGATTCCCCAGTGTGATAGGACAGCAGAGAGGGCATTAAGGGGAGTGACACCTGGGGAAGTCTTTCACCTGCCTGCCAGGGAGTTGACCCAGGCCGCCAGCGTGGCGGTGTTGGCAGGCAGCAACAAAACCGGCGGCAGACATGGGCAAGACGCCCAGGGCGGGGGGGCGCAGAGTAATGCTGCACGCAACGCCGTTTCGATCAGGGACCGGTTGGGGAAGGCATGATCGCCGGTTCCTGGACGGCTGTGGCATCCATACTAAAAATCCGCTTTCGAGGATCTTGCACCATGTCGATCAATGACAGGCTCTCCGAGCACTTGAACCGGGGTTCGGTGGGTTTTCCCACTGCGTTGGCCAGCACCATTGGCCTGATCATGGCGAGCCCCGTGATTCTCACCGCGACCATGGGCTTTGGCATCGGCGGCAGCGCCTTTGCCGTGGCGATGCTGATCGCCGTGATAATGATGCTGGCCCAGGCGACGACGTTTGCCGAGGCGGCGTCGATTCTGCCCACCACCGGCTCGGTCTATGACTACATCAACTGTGGCATGGGACGCTTCTTCGCGATTACCGGTACCTTGTCGGCCTATCTGATTGTCCATGTGTTCGCCGGCACCGCCGAGACCATCCTGGCCGGTGTCATGGCCCTGGTGAATTTCGAACACCTCAACACCCTGGCCGAATCGGCAGGCGGCTCCTGGTTGCTGGGCGTGGGGTTCGTGGTGGTCTTTGGCGTGCTCAATGCGTTTGGCGTCAGCGCCTTTGGCCGGGCCGAAATCATCCTGACGTTCGGCATGTGGACCACCCTGATGGTGTTCGGCGTGTTGGGCCTGATCGCCGCACCAGCGGTGGAGCTGGAGGGCTGGTTCGGTGCATCCATGGTGGGCACCGATCTGGTCACGGTGTTGTCGTTGGTGGGCATGGCCATGTTCATGTTCGTCGGCTGTGAATTCGTCACGCCGCTGGCCCCGGACCTGCGTCACTCCGCCCGGACCATGCCCCGGGCCATGATGCTGGGCTTGTTCAGCGTCGCCACCTGCATGTTCATCTACGGTGCGGCGATGAAGCGCCAGGTGGAAAACGTGCTGCTCGATGCCACCAGCGGTGTGCATCTGCTGGACACCCCCATGGCGATTCCACGGTTCGCCGAACAGGTCATGGGCGATATCGGCCCGATGTGGCTGGGGATCGGCTTTCTGTTTGCCGGTGCGGCGACCATCAACACCCTGATGGCTGGCGTGCCGCGGATTCTCTATGGCATGGCGGTGGATGGCGCCTTGCCGAAGGTTTTCACGTATCTGCACCCGCGCTTCAAGACGCCGCTGCTGTGCATCCTGATGGCGATGCTGATTCCCTGCCTGCATGCGTTGTGGCTGGGTGGCAATACCGACAACATCATGCACCTGGTGCTGGCTGCGGTGTGTGCCTGGAGCTTTGCCTACCTGCTGGTGACCGTGTCGGTGGTCAGCCTGCGCATTCGTCGCCCTGATCTGCCGAGGGCCTATCGCTCGCCGTGGTTCCCGTTGCCACAAATCGTGTCCAGTGTCGGCATTGTCCTGGGCATGTGGTTCATCACACCGCCTGGCATGAACCCGGCGGACATCTACATTCCATTCGCGGTGATGCTCGGCGGCACCGCAGCGTATGCCTTGTTCTGGACCCTGGTGGTGCAGAAGGTCAATCCATTCAAGCCAGCGTCGGTGGAAGACGTACTGGCCAAGGAGTTTTCCCATGAGCCAGGGCAACCTGCGGACGAGTTTATCGAGCCTGCTGCAAAAACTGTCTGAGTTGTTCAGCCCCCAGCGCCCCCCGGCCGGTTATCGGCCCGGGGTAACCCTGGAGCACCTGCGACGCAACATCGCACTGGCGCGATTCGAAGTCACCGGCCCGGCGATGGCGACGGCTGTCAGCGACGATGGCAACCTGCAACTGGAGGTTGTCGAACGCACCGAATCGCAGTTGCTGATGCACCTGGTGATGACCGAGTTCGTGCTGCGCGTGCCTGCTTCCCGAGAGGGCACGGCACGCCTGGAATTGCACCACGGCGGGGCTGTCCGGCGCAGTGGTATTCGTTGTCGGCAGCGGGACGGGCACAGTGACCTGGCGACCAGAGTGCAGACGGCTGTGGAGAAGGACCCTGTGCTGTATCAAGCCCTTATGCCGCTGGATTTCAAACGGCTGCGCATTGACCTGCAGGGACACCAGTGGTGCGTGCGCCTGGAACACATGGGCGGTAGCGAAGTGGTCAATCGCATGCCGGCCTTTCGTCGCTATATCCCGTTGAGCCGCGAGCAGCGCAGCGTCTTGCTGGCGACCTTGAGCGGCCTGCAACGAGTGCTGGCAACGCTCTGATTCGATTCTCTGCCCTGGCATCATTCCTGCTACTGCTCTGGCGATCAGGTACTTGTTGCGTGCATATAGATAACATGTTAACTATTGCCGTACAAAAACAATAAGCCACTGCGGAGAACGCCATGAGCATGCAACAGGTTGGACAAGACGGTCTGGACGCCTGGAACCGGGATCTGCGGGCGACTTGCGGCCACTTCGATACCGAGCTGGCCTTCAATCGTGCGTTGTTCATTGGTGAAGTATCGAATGTCCATCGCGGTGGCCTTGCCCTCGCGAACCTGCGGACCAATGCCGGTAGCATCAAGCGTCACTCATCCAACGCCGATCACGATGATGACCAGGATTGCCTCCTGGTCAGCCAGCGCAGCGGCTACTGCCGCATTACTCAGAATGGCCGGAGTATTCAATTGGCGCCCGGTGAATTGTTGTTGATGGATTCCGTAGGGGCGCTTGAGATCAGCCCGTTCGGCCTGATCGAGCACGCGGTGCTGTCCTTGTCTCGCCAGAAAGTGTCGCGGCAACTGGGCGGGGAAACCAAGACCTTCGGCAAGGTGTCGTCCAGCAAGGCGTGCGGGCGGATGCTGCATGTGTTGATGGACCAGTTGTGCAAGGACACACCGGACGGTGATGGCGCGGCGGGCGAGGGTGAAGCCTTGCAGAGTGCCTTCGTTTCGCTGTTGGGCTCGGCCCTGGAACAGGGCAGCGATGCCCGTGACGAGGGCGTTGCGTTACAGGGCAGCCACTTGCGCAGCTATGTGCAGAAGGTCATCGACGAATCACTCAGCCAGCCCGGCCTCACCCCGGTGGGCCTGGCCAATCGGCTGAATATTTCGGTGCGGCATCTGTATCGTTTGTTCGAAGAGCAGGATGACAGCGTTTGCCGCTACATCCAGCGGGCCCGGCTCAAGCGCAGTGCCGATGACCTGACCAACCCGTTCCTGCGGGACGAGTCCATTACCTCGATCGCCTACAAGTGGGGCTTCACCGATTCGGCGCATTTCAGCCGTTCATTCAAGAAGCAGTTCGAGCTGTCGCCCAAGGAGTTTCGCTCCAGCCGTTTGCAGGTGGGGCAGGGGGTGGCTTGAGCGAGGTGGACGATCGCTATCGCGAGCCAGCTCGCTCCCACAGAGGGAGTTGATGGCTGGATAAAATGTGGGAGCGAGCCCGCTCGCGATGACGGTGGTCCAGCCACCTCCACCGCAAGCAGACTCACCCCCATTCAGGTTAAAACCTCCGGCAAGGTCGAACCGCCATCGACCACCAAGGTCTGCCCGGTCACATAGCCGGCCAGGCTCGATGCCAGGAACAGCATGGCGCCTGCGATGTCGTTCGGTTGGCCCAGTCGACCCAGCGGCACCCGGCGGGCGATGTCCTGATTGACCTCATCGTCGCCCAGGTTGGCCATGGCCGGTGTGGCGATCATGCCCGGTTCGACCCCGTTGACGCGGACATTCTCGGCCGCCAGTTCCAGCGCGGCGTTGCGAATGAAACCATTGACCCCGGCCTTGGAGGCCGCGTAGTGGCTGAGCCCCGGATACGCTACCCGCGGCCCGGTGACCGAGGATGTCACCAGCACGCAGCCTCGGCCCTGGCGCCGGAACATCGGCAGTGCGGCCTGGGTCAGCCAGAACAGCGCCGACAGGTTCACCGCCAGCGTTCGTTCAAGTATCGACGGGGTGATCTCGGCGAATGGCGTCAGTGGAAAATACCCGGCGTTGTGCACCAGGATATCCAGCCGGCCCAAGCGTTGCTCCAGCGCGGTCATCATCCCGAATATCGCCGTCGCGTCGGCCAGGTCGACGCCCACGGCTTGCACCTGACAGCCCACGGCGGTCAATTCGTCGGCCACTGCCTCGGCCCGGGCCAGGCCCAGGTCGGCGATGACCACCTGGGCCCCGCGCAGGGCAAACGCTTCGACGATGGCCCGGCCAATACCTTGTGCACCGCCCGTGACCAGTACGGTCTGGCCGCTGAAATCCAGATCGTCAGACATCGCTGGCCTCCATCCGGCTGAAGGCCAGCGTCGGCACGTCGACGATGCTGGAGCCGCCATCGGCCACCAGCGTCGCCCCGGTGATGATGGACGCTTCAGGCGAGGCCAGGAAACGGCAGACGTTGGCGATTTCCGTCGCGCTGGCCGGCCTGCGCAACGGCACGTCGGCGCAGACCCGGTCATAGGCCTGCTGCAAGGTTTCGCCATGGAATTGCATCAATACCTGCATCTCTTCATCGGCCATGGGCGTGCGCACCCAGCCAGGGCAAACCGCATTGACCCGCACGCCGTGAGGCCCATAGTCCCTGGCCAGGGAGCGGTTGAGACCCAGCAGAGCATGCTTGGCGGTGGTGTAGCCGCACACGTGCGGGCCCGCCGCCAATGAAGCAATGGAGGCGATCAGCACAATGTTGCCGGCGCTTTCCCGCAGCAGTGGCAGGCAAGCCCGGGCGCTGTAGAAGGCGCTGTCGAGATTGCTGCGCATGGCTGCCTCCCAGGACGACGGGGCGGTTTCGGTGGCGCTGCCCAATCCCATGCCACCGGCACAGGCCAGCAGCACATCGAGTCGGCCAAAACGCGTGCGAATCTGCTCGACGAAGCCGTCCCAGGTGTTGGGGCAGGCTGCGTCGCCCACCAGCACCAGGCCGCCGATGTCCTCGGCGAGCGCTTCCAGGGGCTCGCGACGGCGGCCGATCAGTACCAGGTTGGCGCCTTCGGCGGCATGCAGGCGGGCGCAGGCCGCACCGATGCCGGTGCCGGCACCGGTGATCACCACGGTGCGTGATTCAGGCATCGGGGTACTCCGTCTGATTGAGCACCTGGCAGTAGGAACTGACCGGGAAGTTGGAAAACTCATCGAAGGATTCACCGGCGTAGCCGAAGATTTTGCCGTCGCTGCGGTGCTGTTGCAGGTCGATCAGCACCAGGCCCAGGGTCGGGATGATCTTTTCTCGCCACACGAACAGGTACAACTGATCGGCGATCCTGTAGGTGTCGCAGCGATCGGTGTCGCACAGGCCTTGCTCAACGCCCTTGAGGCACTGCCAGGAGTAGAACTGGTCGTTGAGGTAAATGTGTTCGTAGACTTCGCTCGGGCTGTAGCGATACAGGTTGCGCAGCCCCACCAGCTCGGTGGTCGGTGCGTGCGGGCACAGGCCAGGCTGCCAGGGACGGTCGAGACTGCCGTGCAGGAATTGCGTTTGAACCGAGGTCAGGGGCTTGCCGGTCAACGCGCGGCTGTAGAGACCTTCACCGGTTTCTTGCTGGCTCGGCATGCGGCCGATCACGGCGGTGAAGGCGGCGCTGGCGGTATCGAGCACCAGGCTTACCGACGACGTCAGCTCGCCTTCGCGCTTGATGAAGTCCACCAGGTACAGGCCCGGGCGTACGGATGTGGCCCGGTAGGTCGCGGTGCCGCTGGAATGCCCATCGGCGGCGCTCCAGGTCAGGGTGTCCTGTTCGAAGCGGTGCTCGATCTGCCAGCCGTTGGCGAAATGCAGGGTGAAGGTCTTGCCGTCCAGGTCAGCCAGGTTTGGCAGGATGAAGGCTTCGGGGGCAAAGCCATCGGCCAGGGCGCCGACGGTGATCCAGTCTGAAGATGTGCTCATTGCAAGGCTCCGGTGGTTGAAGTAGCCACTCGGATCATGGAGCGCCGGGCAACGACGGCCTATCAACCAAATGGTTGATCAGAGGAACAGTGCGCTGACCAACTCGGTGCGACTGCTCACACCGACTTTGCGGAACAGGTGGATCAGGTGAGTCTTGATGGTCGGCAAGCCGACGTCCAGTTCCCGGGCCAATTGTTTGTTGCTGACGCCTTGGCGCAGTAGCCAGGCGATCTGGCGCTCCTTGGGCGTCAGGTCGGCCAGTGCATCTTCATGGGCCGGTAGATGGGCCACGGCCAGTTGCAGCAAGGCCTGCAACGCGTTCAGTTGGCTCAACTGCTGAGAGGTGAAGACACCTTGCTCGGCGGTGCGCAGCAACGAAATCGCGGCTTGGGGCTGGCCGTCTCGATGGGCGAAGACTTCCACCACGTCGACCACGCCGTAGCGTTGCAGAAAGTCGCGATAACGATGGTTGTCACGCAGCGGTTGGCGAGCCATCGCCAGCCCCAACGGCACCACGGCCAGCTCGCTGGACGCACAGCGGCGCGGATGCAGTGGGTCGAACTGGCGGTAGTTGTCCAGGTAGTCGCGGTGCATCTCGCCGCTCATCCCATGGAGGCTGAAGTCGTGGACTTGCAGGTGTCGATCCACGCAGTAGAACGCCGCCCGGCTGACGGGAACCAGCTGGGTGAAGGCGTGCAGGCACTGGCCGGCGATGTCCTGGGTCGGGATGACGTTCATGGGGCAAACCTTCGCAAGGGGCCGCCGGTGGGGCCGGCAGCCCGGTGCGGTCAGACTACCGCGAAGTAGTGCTTGACGAAACTATCGCTGACCACTTCCCACAGCACCGGCGTGCCCTTGGTCACGAACCAGCTGTCGCCGGCCGTGTAGCGGGTGCTCTGGCCGGTGGCCTCGTCGGTGAGGACCACTTCACCGGTGACCACGGTGGCTTGTTCGGCGAACGGGTAGACCATCCGGAACTTGCCTTGGGTGGTGCCGAAGTAGGCGCTGCTGACCGGGTCGGTGGGGGCGCCGAAGGTCATCTTGCCGAAGGCCTTGACTTCGCCTTCGAGAATCTGCGAACCGAGATCGGCGACGGTGCCCCAGGCGTCCAGGTCGGACAGCTGGATGTCTTTTTCGAGGGTGATGAGGGGCATGGCAGTGACTCCTGGTGAGTGAAAAACAGCGAAGTTGAATGGGGCTTTTTTGGCGAGGGGATTTATCCCCGCTGGGCGCGCAGCGGCCCTGAAAAACTTGTATCTGTGCTGCTTTTTGGCTGCTTCGCAGCCAGCGTGGATAAATCCCCTCGCCACCGGGTTTATGTTCAACCGCTCGTCTCAGCGCCGGCCGTTCCAGTAACCCGACAGCTGATGCCAGGACTTGCCGGCGGTCAGCAGCAATGGGCGAATGGCGTCTTTGCCGATGATGGTCGGGCGGTGGATCGAGCTGACCAGGTCGTAGCGCGCCGAGCCTTCGCTCATGCCCTCGGCCAGCACCTTGCAGATAATGTGGCTTGGGGTGACGCCAAAACCTGAGTAGCCCTGGACGAAAAACGCGTTGCTGCGACCGGGCAGGGTGCCGATCTGCGGAAACAGGTTCGGGCTGCACGCCATCGGGCCGCCCCAGGCCAGGTCGATCTTCACGTCCTTGAGGTACGGGAAAATTTTCAGCATCAGGCGCCGGTTCCAGGCCTTGAGATCCTGGGGGATATGCTCCACCAATGGCGTGGCGGCGCCGAACAGCAGGCGGTTTTCGTTGGTGACGCGGTAATAGTCGATCACCGGACGAATGTCGCTGTAGGCGCCGCGAATCGGGCTGATGCGCTGGATCAGTTCGTCCGACAACGGCTCGGTCATCATCTGGAAGGCGTAGGTGTTGATGGTCGAACGGTGCAGTTCCGGCTCCAGCTTGTTGAGGAAACTGTCGCAGGCCCAAAGCAGCTTGCTGGCCTTCACCGAGCCGCGTCCGGTGCGCACGGTGATGCGTTCGCCATAGCTGACTTCCAGGGCCGGGCTGTTCTCGAAAATCCGCACACCGTGGCTGACCAGGGCCTTGGCTTCACCCAGCAACAGGTTCAGCGAGTGCACATGCCCGCCGCCCATGTGCAGCAATGCGCTGCCGTAGGCCTTGGAGCCGATGATCTGCTGCACGTCGGAGCCGCCGAGAAAGCGGATCTCGTGCTTGCTGTTGATCGACTTGAAGTCTTTTTCCCAGGCCCGCAGGGTCTTTTCCTGGCGGGCGTTGAAACCCATGTAGCCGTAGCCGTGGCAGAAATCGGCGTCGATATCGTATTTGGCGATACGGTCCTTGATGATGTCGGCGCCCAGGTCGCTGATCTCGAAGACCTGGCGCAGGCCGTCTTCACCTACGTCCTTCTTGATCTTTTCCAGGTCGTGACCGATGCCGGCCATGATCTGTCCGCCATTGCGCCCGGTGCCGCCGAACCCAAGATAACGCGCCTCCAGCACCACGATGTTGGTGATGCCTTTTTCGGCGAGCTCCAGCGCGGTATTGATGCCGGAGAAACCGCCGCCAATCACCACGACATCGGCTTCTACGTCCTGTTCCAGGGTGGGGAAGCTGAGGTTGTATTTCTTGGTGGCCGTGTAATAGGTGGGCGTTTCGATATTGATCATGACGCAACCTGACAAAGTGAAAGGAAACTCCGTTGCAACGCCTACACAAGGCCTTGCAGGGGATGGCTCTATTAAGGGCCCTGATGAGGGCGCCTGTCTTGATCATCCGTGCCGGGGTATTTGACCGAGCGCGCCATGGGACCGAAACCTGCCCCATGAAAAGTACAATCTTGGATCTGGAAGGTGCATTTTTCACCTGCTTGCGATTGCCCATACTGGACCGGCCTTAATCGCTGATCCCTTTGCTTGTGCAACCTTGGGTTGTCGGGCAAAGGCGGGATCGGCAGATGCCAATAATAAAAGAGCCCGTCCATGAAAAAGCCAAATCCGCTGCTCGAAGACCTCAAGCCCCTCCTGCCGGTCATTGCCGCCAATGCCTTCCAGGCGGAGAAAGACCGTAGCGTGCCTGCCGAGAATATCGCCTTGCTCAAAAGCATTGGCATGCACCGGGCCTTCCAGCCAAAACCATACGGTGGCCTGGAGATTTCCCTGCCGCAGTTCGCCGACTGCATCGCGCTGCTGGCCGGTGCCTGTGCCAGCACGGCCTGGGCCATGAGCCTGTTGTGCACCCACAGCCATCAGTTGGCAATGTTCCCGGCCAAGGCCCAGCAGGACATCTGGGGCGATGACCCCGATGCCACCGCCAGCAGCAGCATCGCACCGTTTGGTCGCACCGAGGAAGTCGAGGGCGGTGTGATGTTCAGCGGTGAAATGGGCTGGAGCAGCGGCTGCGATCATGCCGAATGGGCGATCGTGGGGTTTCGCCGTAAAAACGCCGAAGGCACCCAGGATTATTGCTTTGCGGTGCTGCCGCGCAGTGACTATGAAATTCGCGATGACTGGTTCGCGGTGGGCATGCGTGGCAGTGGCAGCAAGACCTTGATCATCGATAACGTTTTCGTGCCGGAACACCGGATCCAGAAAGCCAAGGACATGATGGAAGGCAAGTCCGGCGGGTTCGGTCTGTACCCTGACAGCAAGATTTTCTACTCACCGTACCGGCCGTACTTCGCCAGCGGTTTCTCCACGGTCAGCCTGGGCGTGGCCGAACGCATGCTGGAGGTCTTTCGCGAGAAAACCAGGAACCGCGTACGGGCCTATACCGGTGCGGCCGTCGGTGCCGCCACCCCGGCGTTGATGCGCCTGGCCGAGTCTACCCATCAGGTGGCGGCAGCCCGTGCCTTCCTGGAAAAAACCTGGCAGGAGCACGCCGAGTACGGCGAGCGCCACGAATACCCAAGCCGGGAAACCCTGGCGTTCTGGCGGACCAACCAGGGCTACGCCACCAAGATGTGCATCCAGGCCGTCGACCGTTTGATGGAGGCGGCCGGTGGCGGCGCCTGGTTCGAAAACAATGAATTGCAGCGATTGTTCCGCGACGCCCACCTGACCGGCGCCCATGCCTACACCGACTACGACGTCTGCGCGCAGATCCTCGGTCGTGAGTTGATGGGCCTTGAGCCTGACCCTTCCATGGTTTGACCGCCTGTCCTCCAGAACAATAATCGAGGCCGTCGCTTGAGGCGGCCGGGAGTCTTGCATGTCCAGTCTTTGTAATACCGCTTTCGACACCCGTGCGTTCCGCCGGGCCCTGGGTAACTTTGCCACCGGCGTGACCGTGGTCACGGCTGCCACTGAAGATGGCCGCAAGGTCGGTGTGACGGCCAACAGTTTCAACTCGGTGTCCCTGGACCCGCCACTGATCCTGTGGAGCATCGACAAGCGCTCCAGCAGTCACGAGGTGTTCGAAGCCGCCAGCCATTTTGCGGTGAACGTGCTGGCCGCCGACCAGATAGACCTGTCGAACAACTTCGCCCGGCCCAAGGAGGACCGTTTCGCTGAAATCCAATTCGACATCGGCGAAGGCGGTGCTCCGGTATTTGTGGACTGCTCGGCGCGTTTTCACTGTGAAAAATTCCAGCAGGTCGATGGCGGCGATCACTGGATCATGATTGGCAAGGTCGTGGCCTTTGACGACTTCGGCCGCTCTCCGTTGCTCTACCACCAGGGCGCCTACTCGATGGTCTTGCCCCACACTCGCATGACCAGGCGGGAAGAGGGCCAGTCCCCCAGCAGCCACTTCCAGGGACGCTTGAGCCACAACCTGTATTACCTGATGACCCAGGCACTGCGGGCCTACCAGGCCAGCTACCAGCCACGTCAGTTGTCCACGGGGTTACGCACCAGCGAAGCGCGGATGTTGATGGTGCTGGAGAACGACGCCGGGCTGAACCTGTGCGACCTGCAGCGGGAAGTGGCGATGCCGGTGCGCGAGATCGAAGAAGCCGTGGCCAACCTCAAGCGCAAGGGGCTGGTGAGCGATGAGGGCGAGCGGGTACGCCTGACTGTCAAAGGCATCGATGAGACCGAAGGGCTCTGGGCCATCGCCAAGGAGCAGCAGGACAAGGTGTTCGGCCAGTTCAGCGAGGAACAGGTCGAGCATTTCAAAGAGGTGCTCAAGGGCGTGATCAAGGGCGCTTGAGCTGTTACAGGCGTTCAGGCGCGAGTCCAATCCTTGTGGCAGGGGAATAATCCTCTTGCCACAGGTAACTCGGCGCCGAAGCTGTTAGGATTTAGTTAACTCGTTAACTAATCCTCCTCGCGACTACTCTCCATGCCCAAACCGCGCCAATCCTTGACCCTCACCCTGCTACAGGCCCGTGAAGCGGCCATGGGGTTTTTCCGACCTTCCCTCAATCAACATGGCTTGACCGAGCAGCAATGGCGGGTCATCCGTATTCTCAGCCAGCACGACGAGCTGGAGATCAATCGCCTGGCCGAGCTGGCCTGCATCCTCAAGCCCAGCATGACCGGTGTGCTGGTGCGCATGGAAGCGGCGGGCATGGTGGAGCGGCGCAAGGCCGAACAGGATCAGCGCCGGGTGCTGGTGCGCCTGGCGCCGCAAGGGCAAGCGAGCTTCGATTCGATGAGCCAGAGCATGGAAGAGAATTACCAGCGTCTGCAGGACAAGTTAGGGGAGGAAAAATTGCAGACGTTGCTGGGGTTGCTCAATGACCTGAAGGCGATCAGGCGTTGAGATCGCCAAGAGAGGTCAGCTTTTGTGGCGAGGGGATTTATCCCCGTTGGGCTGCGCAGCAGCCCCTGGAAAAGCCACCTTGATGGACCCGAAACACCGAGTCGGCAGATATAGGGCCTGCTGCGCAGTCCAGCGGGGATAAATCCCCTCGCCACATGGGATGCGGCAAACTCAGTACACGCCGCCAGCCGCAGGTTTTGGTGTGTCTTTGAACATCGCCGCCAGCGTCTGCAAACCCCGCATCAACACCGTCGTATCCACGCCCACCGCGACAAATGCCGCGCCGAGTTCGATGTAGCGGCGGGCCAGTTTCTCATCGGCGCTGAGAATCCCGGCCGCTTTACCAGCCTTGCGGATGCGGGCGATGGCGTCTTCGATGGCCGCTTGCACATCCGGGTGCCCTGGATTGCCACGAAAGCCCATGGACGCGCTCAAGTCCGCCGGGCCGATAAAGACCCCATCCACGCCTTCCACCGCCGCAATGGCATCCAGGTTGGCCAGGCCTTCGCGGCTTTCGATCTGCACCAGCAGGCACATCTGTTCATCGGCTTTATCGAGATAGCCGGGGATGCTGTTCCAGCGTGACGCCCGGGCCAGTGCGCTGCCTACACCACGTACACCGTGGGGCGGGTAGTGGATGGCGCGCACCAGTTCGCGCGCCTGCCCGGCACTTTCCACCATCGGCACCAGCAAGGTCTGCACGCCGATGTCGAGCACTTGCTTGATCAGTGCCGTGTCACCGATCACTGGGCGTATCACCGGCTGGCTGGGGTAGGGGGCCACGGCCTGGAGTT
The DNA here is from genome assembly GCF_018325805.1 of Pseudomonas sp. St290. Taxonomy (NCBI): domain Bacteria; kingdom Pseudomonadati; phylum Pseudomonadota; class Gammaproteobacteria; order Pseudomonadales; family Pseudomonadaceae; genus Pseudomonas; species Pseudomonas sp. St290. The sequence goes on from NZ_AP014703.1 coordinate 3,115,891, forward strand.
GGCCGAGCAGGGTGCGCAAGTCGTTGGGCGCGTGTTCACCGTCGATCAGCAGCCAGTCGAAGCCGGCATTGGCCGCCAGTTCCGCACAGTAGGCATCGGCCAACCCCAGCCACAGGCCGATCTGCGCCTCGCCGCTGCGCAGGCGTTGCTTGAAGGTATTGATGGGCATGTCCATGAGGCGGTCTCCGATCAGACGAAACGGCAGGCGATGGAACCGAGCATGTCGTAGTCGACATGGAAGGTATCGCCGGGGCTGGCGGCCACGGGGCGGGTGAAGGAACCACCGAGGATGATCTGTCCTGGTTGCAGGGTAACGTCATAAGCCGCCAGCTTGTTCGCCAGCCAGGCCACGCCTTTGGCCGGGTGATTGAGCACCGCCGCCGAGACGCCGGATTCTTCGATCACGCCGTTGCGGTAGAGCACCGCCGGCACTTTGCGCAGGTCAATCTCGGTCGGGCGTACGGCGCGACCGCCCATGACCACGCCGGCATTGGCGGCGTTGTCGGAGATGGTGTCGAAGACCTTGCGGGTTGCCTTGGTCTGCGGATCGATCTGCTGGATACGCGCATCGATGATTTCCAGCGCCGGGATCACCCATTCGGTGGCGTCGAGCACGTCGAACACCGTCACGTTCGGGCCTTTCAACGGCTTGCCGAGAATGAACGCCAGCTCCACTTCCACCCGTGGCACGATGAAGCGCTCGAACGGGATGTCGGTGCCTTCGTCGAAAAACATGTCGTCGAGCAGCGCGCCGTAGTCCGGCTCGGTGATGTTCGACGATACCTGCATGGCCCGGGAGGTCAGGCCGATCTTGTGGCCGACCAGCTTGCGCCCGTCCTTGATCTTTTGTGCCACCCACGCACGCTGGATGGCGTAGGCATCCTCGATGGTGATGTCCGGGTGGTCGAGGGAAAACTGCCGCACCTGCTCGCGGCAGCGCTCGGCTTGGTCGAGGCGGGCGGCGGCTTGCTGGATGAAGTTCTGGTCGAGCATGGCAAGGGTCTCTTAGTGAGGATTGACGATGGCGGCCCGGGTGCGCAGCACCAGCAAGCCGCCAAGGGCGATGAGCAGGGCCAGCACATACAGGGCGAGGCTGGCGCTCTGGGTGGTGTCGCGCATCCAGCCGATCAGGTAGGGCGCGAAGAATGAGGCGATGCTGCCGAAGGAGCTGATCAGCGCGATCCCGGCGGCTTGGGTACCGTTGGACAGGAACGCCGGCGGCAATTGCCAGAACATCGGCAACGCCGCGCTGGCGCCCATGCCGGCGACGATCAGGCCAGCCAGCACCAGGGTCGGGTTGCCGGGTGAAAGCCCGGCGAGCGCAATGCCCAGCGCTGCCATCAACAGCGGCACACACAGGTGCCAGCGGCGTTCGCGATTGCGGTCAGAGGAACGCCCGCAACCGATCATGAAGAAGCAGCCGGCCAGATAGGGCACGGCGCTGAGTAGCCCGACCTTGCCGTCGCTGCCGATGCCGGCGCCGTGGATCAGGGTGGGCATCCAGAAGGCCAGGGTGTTCACCGCCAGCATCACGGCGAAGTACACCGCTACCAGCAACCAGACCTGCGGGTTGTTGAGGATCGCCGAGAACGAGGTGATGGATTTGCGCTGTTCTTCAAGACTCAGTTGTTCGCGCAGTTGCTGCTTGGCTTGTGGTGTGAGCCACTTGACCGCCTCGAAACTGTCCGGCAGGCACTTGAGCACGACGAGGCCCAGGAGGATCACCGGCAGCCCTTCAATGACAAACATCCATTGCCAGCCGCGCAGGCCGCCAAGGTCATGGAAATGCTCGAGAATGCCGCCGGACAATGGCCCGCCAATCACCCCGGCCATCGGCACGGCGATGGCGAACAACGCGGTCACCTGGGCCCGGCGCCGGGCCGGATACCAACGGTTGAGGAAAACCAGGATGCCGGGAAAGAAACCGGCCTCGGCCACGCCGAGCAGAAAGCGCAATACGTAGAAACCGGCGGCGCTTTCGATGAGGAACATGCCGGTGGACAAGGCGCCCCAGACCACCATCAGCGTGGCGATCCAGCGTCGCGGACCGACGCGGTCCAGGGCCATGTTGCTGGGTACGCCAAACAGCGCATAGGCGATGAAGAACAGCCCGGCGCCAAAACCGTAGACCGTGTCGCTGAACTGCAGGTCGGCGCTCATCTGCATCTTCGCGAAACCGATGTTGATGCGATCCAGGTGGGCGAAGAGGTAACAGACCAGCAGCAGCGGCATCAGCCGCCAGGTGATGGTGGCATGGGTGCGGTCGTGCGCGACAGTGCCGGCAGTGTCGGCGGTATTGGCTGTGCTCATTATCTTGTACTTTTTGTCAGAGAGGCCGATGGGGAGCGCGGGGCAGACGGATTCAGCTGGCCTGGCCCTTGAGGAAGGCGTGGACGTTGTTGGCCTTGAAATTGAGCTGTTCGTGCAGCTCGATCATCTCGAAGGACAGGGCCAGCAGGCGTTGGGCCTGGAGTTCGGCGAAATGCGCGGTGATCACCTCGAAGAGTTTTTCCGCGACTTTCTGGCGCGTGGCGAGGTCACGGCCATGGCCGACTTTCAAGGTCATGTGCATGAAGGCGTAGTCGTGCTTGCCGTCGGCCATGCGCCAGGTATCCAGGCGCACGCCGCGGCTGCGGATGCCGCCCAGGGGAAACACGCCGCTGTCGCCCAGCAAGGCGTGGACCTTTTCAAACAGGCCGGGCAGGTCGGCCTGCTGTTCGATGTTGTCGGTGTATTCAGCGATGAAATGCGGCATGAACGGCTCCTTCAGGCCGCACGGGGATGCCGTACGGCCGCAGTGTCAAACAGGGAAGACAGCGTTGATCTGGCCGGTGCCGGAGCTGCCGAAAGGTTCGGTGATGATCTCGGCGGGCTTGTCGTAGTCCGGTCCGCCGAGCAGCCCCAGCAGCATCGCCGTGTCATGCATCTTGCCTTCGCCAAAGCAGTGTTCGGCGTAGTCCGGAAGCATGGCGCAGAACTCTTTCCAGCGGCCCTGGCGCCACAGTTCGACGACGTGCAGGTCGACTTGTTTATCGAACTCGCGGGTCCAGTTGTGGATGTTGGCTTCGGCGTCGCGATCATCGGAAAAACGGTGCGACAGCGAGCCGGAAGCCAGCACCAGTACCTTGCGATCGCTTTTCTCGATGGCCCGGCGCACGGCGGCGCCAAAGGTGAAGCTGTCTTGCAGACGGTGCCAGGCGCACCAGGCGGCAATCGACACGACGTTGAATTTCTGTGCCTGCGGGACATCCATGTGCATGTAGCGCATGGGCACCAGCGTGCCGTATTCCAGCTCCAGGCTTGGGATGTTGTGGGCCAGGGTGCGCACGTCGGCGGCATTGGCCTCGGCGGCGATCAATTCGCCCAGTTCCGGGGCCCCCGAGTACTCGTACTCCATGTTCTTGATGAAGTGCGGCAGTTCGTTGCTGGTGTAGATGCCTTTGAATTGTTCGCCACTGTTGACGTGATAGGCACTGTTGACCAGCCAGTGCACGTCGAACACCACGGCAGTGTCGGCGCCCAGTTCGCGGGCGCGGCGGCCGATCTCCTTGTGGCCGGCAATCGCCGCCGCGCGGCAGCCGTGGTGCTTGCCGGGCAGCTCGGACAGGTACATCGAGGGAACGTGGCAGATTTTCGCAGCCAGGACGACTTCGCCCATGATGATTCTCCTGAAAAAATTGTTCTTGTTGAGCTTCGAGTAATCGGTGAGTCACAGCGCCTGTGGTGAGGGATATCCCCTCTATGTGGGAGCAAAGCTTGCTCGCGAAACAGGCGCCCCGATTTCTGAAAAAACCGCATCGCCTTCATCGCGGGCAAGCCTTGCTCCCACAGGAACAGGGATAAATCCCCTCGCCGCAGGGTTTATCATCAGGCTTGGTTGGGTTTACACCCCCCACCGCGGTATGTGATGACTGCCCATGGAAATGCAGACGTTCTTGATCTCGGCGAACACTTCAAAGCTGTACTGTCCACCTTCGCGGCCGGTTCCGGAACCCTTTACGCCGCCGAAAGGCTGGCGCAGGTCACGTACGTTCTGGCTGTTGATGAACACCATGCCGGCCTCGATGCCATGGGCCAGGCGATGGGCCTTGCCGATGTCCTGGGTCCAGATATACGAGGCCAGGCCGTATTCGGTGTCGTTGGCCAATTGCAGGGCTTGGGCCTCGTCCTTGAACGGGATCAGGCACACCACCGGCCCGAAGATTTCTTCCTGGGCGATACGCATGTTGTTGTTCACGTCGGCGAACACTGTCGGCTGGATGAACTGGCCGCGGCTCAAGTGGGCCGGCAAATTGGCCGGACGTTCCAGGCCACCGGCCAGGAGGGTGGCACCTTCTTCGAGACCGATCTTGATGTAGCCGGTGACCTTGTCGTAGTGGGCCTGGGTGATCATCGAGCCGACCTGGGTTTTCGGATCCTGCGGATCGCCGACGATCAGGCGCTTGGCCCGGGCGGCGAACTCGGCCACGAACTGCGGGTAGACGCTTTCCTGGATGAAGATCCGGCTGCCGGCGGTGCAGCGTTCGCCATTGAGGGAAAAAATGGTGAACAGCGCCGCATCAAGGGCCCGCTCAAGGTCGGCGTCTTCGAAAATCAGTACCGGCGACTTGCCGCCCAGTTCCATCGAATACTTTTTCAAACCGGCTGTCTGCATGATTTTCTTGCCGGTGGCAGTGCCGCCGGTGAAGGAAATCGCTCGCACATCCGGGTGGCGCACCAACGCATCGCCAGCGGTTGCGCCATAGCCCTGGATCACGTTCAGCACGCCATTGGGCAGGCCAGCCTCGACCGCCAGGCGACCCAGCTCGTTGGCGGTCAGCGGCGACAGCTCGGACATCTTCAGCACGGCAGTATTGCCCAATGCCAGGCATGGCGCGGTCTTCCAGGTCGCGGTCATGAACGGCACGTTCCACGGCGATACCAGTCCACAGACCCCCACCGGCTGGTACAGGGTGTAGTTGAGCATCTGGTCGTCGACCGGATAGGTATGACCGTCCATCCGCGTGCAGACTTCGGCAAAGAAGTCGAAGTTGTGGGAGGCCCGAGGGATCAGCACGTTCTTGGTCTGGTGGATCGGCAAACCGGTGTCGAGGGTTTCCAGTTCGGCCAGCTTAGGCACGTTTTGCTCGATCAGCTCACCGAGTTTGCGCATCAGTCGGGCGCGTTCCTTGGCCGGGGTGTTGGCCCATTTCGGAAACGCTTCCTTGGCTGCTGCGACTGCTTGGGCCACTTCCTCGGCACCGCCGCTGGCAACTTCGCCGATGGCTTCGCCAGTGGCCGGGTTGTAGTTGACGAAGACGTCTTTGCTTTCGACCTCACGGCCGTTGATCCAGTGTTTGATCATGCTGCTCAAGCCTCTTTACGGGATGCGAAGAACTCGGCTTCGCTGACAATGTGGTTGACCAGGCGACCGACGCCTTGCACTTCCACGATCACTTCATCGCCGGGCACCACGTCCGCCAGGCCTTCCGGCGTGCCGGTGGCGATCATGTCGCCGGGTTGCAAGGTCATGAAGCCGGACAGGTATTCGATCAGGTAGGGGATGTCGAAAATCATGTCCTTCGTGCTGCCTTCCTGGCGCAGTTCACCGTTGATCCAGGTGCGCAGCGTCAGGTTGCTCGGGTCCGGCACATCGGCCACATCGACGATCCATGGGCCGACAGGCGTGGTGGCGTCGCGGTTCTTCACCCGCAGGTTGGGGCGGTAGTAGTTTTCCAGGTAGTCGCGAATCGCGTAGTCGTTGCACACGGTGTAGCCGGCCAGGTAGTCCAATGCATCCTCGCGCTTGACGTTGCGTGCCTCCTTGCCGATGACCGCCACCAGTTCGCACTCGTAATGCATGTAGGCGACGTTGTCGGGGCGCCAGGTCACCTGGTTGTGGCCGGTGTAGGTGCCGGGTGACTTGATGAACGCCAGGGGTTCGGTCGGCGGTTTGAACGCCAGTTCGGCGGCGTGATCGGCGTAGTTCAGGCCCAGGGCGAACATGCTGCCTTCCGCCGGTGGCAGCCACTGGACCTGATCCTCGGCCAACAGGCGACCGTCGGCCAGGCGCACGGCGTTGTCGGCTTCAACGGTAACGGCGTGGATCTGGCCGTCAAAACGAATGCGCGCGTGTTTCATGAACCTGCTCCTGTTTCCTCGGCCACGACGGTATTGACGAGACGGCCCAGGCCGCTGATCTCCACTTCGACACGATCGCCGGGCTGGACATCGACCCGACCTTCAGGTGTGCCGGTGATCAGCACGTCGCCGGCATGCAGGGTCATGAATTCGCTGATCTCGGCGATCAATTGGGGAATATTGCGGACGAAGTTCGCCGTGCTGTTTTGCTGGCGTACCTCGCCGTTGACATACAGGGTGATCGCCAGGCTGTGAGGGTCGGTCACCTGGGCGGTCGGCACCAGTTCCGGGCCGACGGCACAGAAGCCGTCCCGGCACTTGGCCTTGACGGCGGGGCGGTAGTAGCTGTCTTCCGGCAGGCTGAATTCATTGACGACGGTGTAGCCGGCCACGTAGTCCAAGGCTTGGGCGGCGCTGACGCGACTGGCCGACTTGCCCATCACCACGCCAAGCGCCGGCCCTGGTTGCAGTATTTCGCCGTGACCGGGATGAACCACATCGGCGTCGTGCCGGTTACGGGTATTGGGCGTCTTGATGAATAGCACAGGCTTGAGCGGCGGCTTCTGATAGGGCGGTTGCTCGAACTCGGCGAGGCGCTGCTTCAGCAGCCCCTGGTAGTTCAGCGCGACCCCGAACAGGGTGCCGGTCGCGACGTCATGCAGGGCACGGCTCATGCTTGTCTCCTGGCGATGGCAGAGGGATGAGGGCTCTGCGGTTATTGTTAATGTGTTAACAGTTATAATTAAGATGTTAACTATCGTCAAGCGTGACAGAATGACCGGGCACTGGTTGCCTTGTCGGATTCGAGGCAGGATGAGTACGACAGGCACCTGAACCAGAATAAAAACGAGTACTGCGTGATGACTGACCGCCAGCCGATCCCGAACATCAACATCGGTCAGGTGTACGACCAGCGTTACAGCGACGCCGAAGTGCATTACGACCGGCTCGCCAACCTGGCCGACTTTTTCGGCCGCAACATGCCGGTCCACCGCCACGATCGTTTCTTCCAGGTGCACTACGTCAAGAGCGGCACCGTGCGCGTGTATCTCGATGACCAGCAGTACGTCGAGTCCGGCCCGATGTTTTTTCTCACCCCGCCGACCATCCCCCATTCCTTCGTGACCGAGGCTGACAGTGACGGGCATGTTCTGACGGTGCGCCAGCAATTGGTATGGCAGCTGATCGACGCCGACCCGAGCCTGGCGCCGGCAGGCGTGCAAATGCCGGCCGCCTGTGTGGCGCTGGCGCAACTGGGGCTTGAGCAGGCGGGGGAGGTGCGACGGCTGGAGTACCTGTTCGAGGAGCTGAGCGAGGAGGTGGTGGCGGGGCGTCCGGGACGCAGCGCAGCGCTGGACGGGTTGACGCGGCTGATCATGATCAGTCTATTGCGCTTGTGTTCGAACTCCCTGGAGGCCAGGCCGGCGCGGCATGAGGACCTGAAGATCTTTCATCGCTTCAGCGAGCTGATCGAGGCCCACTACCTGCAGCACTGGCCGCTGTCGCGCTATGCCGAAGGCATCGGCGTGACCGAGGCGCGCCTTAACGACGTGTGCCGACGTATCGCCGACCTGCCTTCCAAGCGCCTGATCATGGAGCGGCTGATGCAAGAGGCCAAGCGCCTGTTGTTGTTCACCGGCAGCTCGGCCAATGAAATCTGCTACCAGCTCGGGTTCAAGGATCCGGCGTATTTCAGCCGGTTTTTCCAGCGTTACGCGCAGCTTACTCCGGGGGAGTATCGCCAGCGGCAATCGGGGTTGCGTTGAGCACCACTAATGATGGAGACCAATACTTATTTGTGGCGAGGGGATTTATCCCCGTTGGGCTGCGAAGCAGACCCAATGAGTCGATGCGCCGCAGAGTCTCATCTGAGGGCCGCTTCGCGCCCGAGCGGGGATAAATCCCCTCGCCACGGCTGCTCTTGCAGCGGTGTGATGGCGACACTAAGCTGCCGACTCGCCCATTCAAATCAATCCGAACATGGCCAACCCCAGACCTTCATTGACCCTGACGCTGTTGCAAGCCCGCGAAGCCGCCATGGCTTTTTTTCGACCGGCGCTGAACCAGCATGACCTCACGGAACAGCAATGGCGGGTGATCCGCATCCTGCACCAGCAAGGGGAGCTGGAAAGCCATCAGCTCGCTCATCAGGCCTGTATCCTCAAGCCGAGCATGACCGGTGTGCTCAGTCGCCTGGAGCGTGATGGCCTGGTGCGTCGGCAGAAGTCCAGCCAGGATCAGCGGCGGGTCTTTGTCGGGCTGACCGAGCTTGGGCAGCAGTGCTTCGTGTCCATGAGCGAAGGCATGGAAAGCAACTATCGGCGGATCGAAGAACAGTTCGGCGAGGAAAAGATGCAGCAACTGCTTGCGTTGCTCAATGAGCTGAAGAACATCAAGCCTTGAGCCTTATTGGCTTTTGTGGCGAAGGAGCAAGCTCCCACGCCACAAAATCGCTTCACACCGCACTGCGTTCACGCAATTCCTGCAACCGATCAGCACCACCTTCCGCCACGCGATTCTCGATCAAGCGATCAGAGCCGCCTTCGGCCACGCGATTCTGGATCAAACGATCGGAGCCGCCTTCAGCCAGTTGATGCGCAGCCTGGGCCGGGGCGTTCTTTGCCGAGGCCGCGTTCGACAGGCCGACACCGCCCACCAATGTCAGGGCGATAGCCAGGGACGATACTTTCGAGAAATTGAACATGATGACTCTCCTTGCGCTTGATTGAGTGGGCCGTGGCAGCGAATGTGTTGCTGTCCGGTGATCAAAGTTAAACGCGCGGATGTATCGACGGTGTGTGTCGGGAGAGGGCGAAATCCATTGTTTCGTATCAGTCCGCACTTCATATACAGACTGATACAAACTCAGTAAAGCGAGGGCAAGCGGATGGCTTGAAGGCCTGATCAAGGCTGGGCCAGGGCTTGTTTCAGTTGGTCCACCAAGGTCGGCGTCATGTAGTGCGGCCCGTCGAACAAGTAGAGCGGGTAGCCTGCATAGGCCGCCAGTTGGGGTGTGAGTTCGGCGACTGTGGCGGAGCGGAAGCCACCGCCGTATTGGGGACGGAAGGCTTCGACGATGATCCGCACGCGATCCTTGCCAAGTCGATCACGCAGGGCATCTGCATAGTTCCGGGCCACCGGGGCGGTGCGGGCGTAGACGCCGACGCCGTCCTGGAAAAACACGCCGATGTCGTTCGGCAACCACTGCTTGAGCCAGTCTGCGGTAGCGGCGGGGCCGATGTTGGCGCCATCGTAGACGCTGATCCACAGCGGGCGCGGCAGTTTGGCCAGCAAGGCCGGCAACTCCTTGGCAGCCGCCCAACTGGGGTCGACTTCGGCCGGAAAGTACCAGCCGGTGACATGCAATGGTGTCGGCAACCCGGCAATACGCTCCGACAGCGCTGCCAGTTGCTCGATGTCGTCCCGTGAGCGGTTCTCACTGAAGTAGCCGGCCAGCCCGAGGATGACATCCTGGGCCCAGGGCGTCTTGGCGATGCGCGCCCAGTCCGGCAGTACCGGTACGCCGGGCAGGCCGGTGCCGGGCACGAAGGCCTGGTCGTCCACTACAGTCCATTGCACCAGTAGCTCGTGTACCCCCAGTCTTTCCCAATTGCCGCTGATGCCGACGGTCTGGTTGTCCGGCTGCCAGACGATACCGACGATGTTCGGTTTCGCAGTGATAGTGCTCATGTAGTACGTCCCTGTACCTGCGCCGAGGAGCACGGCCAGTAACAGCGCCGCGACGGTCTTGCGATTGACGAACTTCGCGAAGCTTTTCAAACAAGTCCCTTCTGGAGGCAGTGTAGTCGCGGCTCGGCAAGGCGAACCGCTTTTCGTACCGATGGACCGGGCATCACACCAACGTCCTCAATAGGAGTAGGTCAGGCGCGCGAACACGCCTTTGGCGCGATCCTCGCCAAACACCCTGGCTCGGTATTGCAGGGAAAAGTCCACATAGGAACGTGGCGCGTTGTAGGCGTCTTCCCGGAACCAATAGCGTACGTTGTTTCCTATCCCGATACCCCCCGCGTCGCCGGAAGAAAAACCACCGCCGGCTTCGCTCTTCATCTTGGAATCGTAGTCGATCGCCGCGACGACATGGGGAAAGGTCACCCAGCGCGAGCCGGTCCCGCCGATGGCATAACTGCGGCCCACTTGCCATTCGCTGTTGAAGTAATCCCGCGAGTCTTCGATGTAGTGACCGACCTCGGCATACAGCTGGGAGGTCCACCAGCTCGGCACATCGACCCGCAGATCGGTGCCGATGCTCGAACCGTAACCGAGTCGCACCAACCAATCGCCGTCGACATTGGAAGAACCGAGCGGGAAGGTCCGTTCAAGGGCCGCCATGATGTTGACCGAACTGAAAGGCTTGACCCGTACGCCGAGGGCGCCTTGCAAGGCATCCGCGCCCGTGTCCGAATCGCTGTTCTTGCTCCAGAGAGTGTCGGTGATGCGTCCGTAGAGTTCGACAAAGCGGCCATTGCGATAGCCCAGCGGACGCCACGACAGCTCGGTGCTGTTTTGCAGCAAGTCATTGCTTTGACTGCCGCTGCTGCTGGAACCCGGGGCGGCGCTCAGGCCACTGGAACTGTTGCCGCGATAGCTGGTGGTGCTGGTCAGGCCGATAGTGCGCGAAACGTCACCCACGGTGCGGCGGGTATCGAACAGCTGTTGCGCGGAGAGCGGCGACTCTGCGGTTTTTTGCCCATCGATGACGCGCTTGAAGTACGCCACGGCCTCGTCGTCTTCATGGACCCGCATGGCGTTGTAGGCGGCGTCCTGGGCGGGTGCCGGTGCCAGTCGAGAGGTGGCGTCCGCCTTGCGGAACGCCGTATGGGCTGCTTCGTCGTCGCCGGCCCGAACCAAATTGTAAGCAAGCTGCAGGTCACTCTGCGGAGCCTGTTCGTTGGTGTTTCCCGGCGAGATGGCGCAGGTCAGACCGTAGGTGCTTTCCTGACATAGCAGGACCGGTGGTGTGGATTGGGCCTGGGCGGAGCGGATGTCACGAGCCTCCCTTGCCGACAGACCCGCAAGGCTCTGGGCTTGGTTCAGATCGTCCTGGGCCGCCTGCGTCTTGCCCTGGCGGTTACGGGCATAGCTGCGCAAGACCCAAGGGGCGGCTTGGCGGTCGTCCACCGCCAGCGCGGTAGAAGCGGCCTGTTCGGCGGAGACGTAATCCTTCGCCGCCAACAATGCGCTGATGAGTAATTGTTGGTTGGCGGCGATTTCCGGGGCCCAGGCCACCGCTTTGCGCGCCTGGTCCACGGCCAGGGCTGTGTTGCCTTGTTCCAGGGCGCGATAACCCTGGGTCGCCAGCGGGACGGCCAGTTGACGGCGAATGGCTTTGCGGCGCATCAACAACGTGTTGTCGTTGGCAAAGACACCAAGGGCATCGCTGGTGGCGCGGTCGGCTTCTTCCAGGTGTTGTTGGCGTTCCAGGGAATCGATCAGCAACAGGCGATAGTCATGGCGTCGGGGGGCCTGGGCGACGGCCTTGCGAGCCGATTGCGCGGCCAGGCCGAATTGTCCGCGGTCATAGGCTTTGAATCCCTGGGATGCGGCGATGAAACCCGGCGCCGCGCGAGTGGGACGAGAGGCTGCCAGGGGCTGGGGGTGGTCGCGCCGTTTCTTGTCCCGCTCGGCCAACTCGATCAGGGTGTTCAGGCGTGTCACATCGGCACGCAGGCGCAGGGCCTCGCGTGCCTTGGCGATGGCCAGGTCGTAATCCTTGCGTTCGTAGGCGCTGTAGGCGTCGTTGGCGGCGGTATAGGCCGGGCCGGACAATGGCAACGGCAACGTTTCGGCAGGAGCAAACGCAGGTATCAGGCTCAGCCCCGTGGCCAAAAGGGTCAGGAAGGGGCGGTTCATGCCGGGAGCTCCGTCGGGTAGAGATTGTGCTGGCGGGCCACGGCCTGTTCGATCGTCGTGCGTGGCAGCACGCCGCTGTCGACCAGGTAATCGCCGATGCGGCCGTGGTGTTGGGGCCGGTACTGGAGCATCACGCGACTGAATTCGTCGCGATCGAGCAGCCCCATTTCGATCAGCAGGTCGCCCAGCAGCGGCGCCCGGGCATCGGGTACGGCATGACCGTTGTCCGCAGGCAACTTGCGCAACAGCGCGAGAATTTCACTTTCGCGCGCGATCAATTGCACAGGTTCGCTGCCCAGTTCGGCGCTGACCTGTTGCAGGCCTTCGTCGGGCAAGGGATTGGCGACGGCGATCTGTTCGCGGCCTTCGCCGTTGCGTCCCAGGGACACGGCTCGCCAGCGCAAGGCAAACTCGGCGCTCAAGGTGGATGCCGAGGCAGCGGCTTTTTCGGCGACGTCAAAGACCCGGGGCAGGTCATTCTGGAACGCGATGGCTTCAGCCAGGGTTTCATCGTCCAGCCAGCCGTTATTGAGCAGAATTCGTCCCAGCGGTACGTTGCGCGACTGTTGTTCGTCGAGGGCGCTTTGCAGGTCCGTGTCGGTGATGGCTTGCCAGGACAGCAACACGCTGCCCAGGCGGCGCGGCGCAATGGCCACCAGGTCGGTGGAAGGGAAGTCGTGCATGGTCTTGTCCCAGACCAGCTTGCGATTCATCACCTTGCCCACCAGGAACATGCGCCAGGCCCGGGAGGCGGCCATGAAGTTGACGAAGTTGCCGACCAGCATGCGGGGCATGGACAGCAAGCCATGCTGCCAGCCGTACAACACGGTGGTGAAGTAATAGCGGTGCGCGATGCGCCAGGCCAGGGCGACGCCGTTGGCCAACAGCAGGTATTTGACCAGACTGTTGCTTTCAAACGGCGTAGGGAAGGTGATATCCCACAAGCCGCTGTTGCGCAGGATGATCAAGCCCAGCAGCTGTACCAGGATGACGTAGGCAATGATGCTCACGAATGCCGTCACCACCCCCTTGCGGTCGCGAAACAGCAGGTATCGGTTGGCCAGCGAGCCGTTCCAGCCCATCTGCTCCCAGCCTTGCAAGCCGATGCCCAGGGTCCAGCGGGCCTTCTGCCGGAAGGCAGTGCGGAACGTGTCGGGGAAAAACTCGCGCACGCACAGCGGCATCGTCAGGGTCGATTCGTAGGGTTTGCGGAACCAGGATTTGCGCAGCACCCGGAACTGCACCGGAAAACGTACGAAGATCGCGTTCATGCCCACCTTGGCCAAGCGTGCGCCAACGTCGTAGTCCTCGGTGAGGCTGTCGGTGTTGAACGGCTGGTTTTCGGTTTCACCGGCCAGCACCCGCAAGGCACGGTGGGAAAAACAGGTGCCGACGCCGGCCGAGGGCACGGTGTCGGTCATGCTTTCACGCACTACCAGGTCCTTGCCATGCCATTCGGCGAATTCGTCCATGTAGACACCCGCGACCCATTCGTACCAGTTGCGCTCCAGCGAAACCACCGGCAACTGGATCATGTCCTTGCGCGGCAGCAGGTAGTTGAACAGTCGCAGTTCCAATGGATGCAGCACGTCTTCGCTGTCGTGCAAGACGACGCCGGCGAAGGTCATGCCATGGGTTTTTTCATGCAGGAAAATCGCCTGGATCACCCAGTTCAAACAGTCGGCCTTGCAGGTCGGCCCGGCATGGGGCACTTCCACCCGATGCAGTTGTTTGTAGCGCCTGCGCATCCGCTCGACTTCGTCGATGGTGCGTTGGTCGTTGATGTACGTGCCGACGAAGACCACGTAGTTCTGGTAGTCGAGCGTGGACACCATGTTCTCGATCATCGGCGCGATGACGTCGTATTCCAGCCAGGCCGGGACCATGATCGCCAGGGGCTGTTCGTCCCGGGCCAACAGTTGTTCGGCGGTCAACGGCCGGTATTTGCGGTCCACGGTGAACTTGCGGTACAGGCGACGAGACCAGTACCACAGGTCAATGATCAGATCGTCCAGGCTGGAGATCAGGATCAGTACCGCGACCACGATGGTCGCGATCTCCAGGTAGTTGTAGTAATGGGCCAGCCAATAGGGCCAATAAAGCGACGTCATCGAAGGGTACCGTTACTGGCGATTGCGACGGGCGCTACGGCCGGCCAGCAACAAGAGGAGGAACAGGATAATGCCGCCCGGGATCAGCCAGAGCAGCGAAGGTTTACGCCAGGCATCCAGTCCCTTGGGTTCCTCGCGGCCGATCAACAGGCTACCGCTCGGGTCCTGGGTATCGAAGGTCGCCACGGCGCCGTTGTTGCCCAGGATCGCCACGTCGCCACGGGTCAGCACAATCGGTTTGGCCAGGCTTGGCGGCTGGTTGCCCAGCGCCCGGTAGACCAGGCCGTGCTGGCCCGCGGTCTGCACCACTTGCAGCGAGGCCAATTGGTTGAGGGGCTGGACGTCCAGCAGCACTTGGTCCTTGTGGTTGATGCGCAGGCGACCTTGCTCGTCGACCTGGACCGATTCCTGGCTGTCCTTGAGCGGCAACTCGAAAGCCAGGAAGGGCTTGTCCGGGCTGACGACGGCTTTGGGGTCAGCGCTGACCTTGAGCTGCGCGCGCAGTGGCGAGACACCGCTGCTATCGGCCACCGAAATGACCCGCGCCAGGCTGCTGGCCGGATGGTCAAGGTAGGCCTGGGGCACCAGGATCTGAGTGTCCACGGCGAAGCGCGCGGCCATGCCGGAGAAGTCGTCGTCCAGCGAGGTTTTTTCCAGGACGATATGGCTGGTCGGCAGGACCGACACCGGGAAGGCTTGCGGCGTTTCCAGGCAGCGATCGCTGACCGGCTGGCGTTGGAACGATACGCGCAAGGTGTTTTTCGAGCCCAGGGCGTAGCGCGGGATATGCGCCTGGATGCGCTGCGACGCACCGTCGGTGGTCAGTTGCTGCGCACCGATCAGGAAGTCATTGAAAAACAGCGACGCCACCGGCGCTGTAGCGGAAGCTCCCGGGGCCGCGGAGACGTCCACCACGGCGGTGACGGGCAGGCGACCGTCATAAGCCACGCTGCCCAAGGGGAACGAGGTGCTCCAATCGAATCGCGAGGCCACGTCGAAGTTGCCGGGGGCGCCGCCCAGTCGCGACAGGGCCACACGGCCATCGTCGCTCAACGGCGTTTGCGCTTCGCTGACGGTCAGTTGGCGACTTCGTGCCAGTTTGCTCCAGGCCGAACCGAGCAGCGACAAGGCCTTGTCGGTGGATTGCGGGGCGATCATCAGTACCGGGCGGGTACCCAGCAGGGCCAGGCTTACATTGTCGGTGCCGGCGCTCGCCAGTGCTGCGTTGACGTGCTGTTCGCGCCATTGAGTCAGGGCACTGGCTGCCGTCGTGTCGAGGCCTTGGACCTGGCTTTGCAAGGCGTCCAGGGATTGGTTGATGGCCTTGAGCAGTTGCGGGTCGTTGATCGCCAGGTCGGCCTGTACGTTCGGGGTCTGGCCCAACACCAGCAGTGCGCCGATCTCGGCCGGGTTGGCCAAGGTGTGCGGGCCTTTGCCGTTGAGGCTGGCGAAGGCTGGAATGACCAATAGCTCGGCAGGGATGCGCAGGCTGCCCAGGTCGACGCTGTCCTGCACCGCAGGGAAAGGCAGGATGCGGCTGTGTTTGCCGATGCGCTCCAGCGCCACGCCCAGGCGCCAGGCCGAATCGTAGCTGGCGGCGGACAACGAGCCGGGGGCGACGAGGATGCCGGGTTCGCCGGGCAGGGCCGCCCAAGCCGCACCGACATCGCGCAACTGGCTGGCGTCATAGCTGTAGTTCAGGCGCGTCTCGGGTTGGATGCGCAGCACATTGCCGATGACCCGGTCGTCTTCGCACAATGGCCGAGACACCACCGAGGACCAGGCAATGCCCAGGCGCACCAGGCCGTTGTCACGCGCGGCCTTGTCGACGCCAAGTGTGGCGCTGGCATCGCCTTGTGCCTCGCTGAGCCCTTCAGCGCGCACCGGGTAGCCGTCGAGGGACAGCAGCAGGGTGTTGCGACCACCTTCGCCATTGAGGTAGCTGGCGTCCAGTTGCAGCGTCGCGTCATCGAGGATAACTCCCGCAGGTACCGGCAGATAGAGCTCGCGACGTGCGTCGCTGGCGCCCAAGAGGATCGGAGCCGTAATGCCCAGGTCGCTCAAGCGCACCTCACGCGTCTGCCGAGTATCGGCGTTGAGTCGATGAATGGCCTGGGTCAGCGGGCTGTCCGCGGCCAGGGCAGAAGTCGGCATGAGCGCGAGCAGGCTCAAGCCACAGGCAAGGGCGCTGAGCGCACCCGTAGGGATGGCAACGGAAGGCTTCATTCAGGCAAGTCTCGATCTGATAAGGGAAATAGCAGTGGTCAGTTGAAATCGGCGAGCAATTCGCGTGGCTCGGACAGTGACGTATCGACTGACCGCTGTGCAGGCAGTGGGGTGACGACGAAGTCGTCGACCGGGCGTCCCATCAGGGTATCGACAATGCGTTGGCTGGCCTTGCCATCGCCATAAGGGTTGGCCGCCTGTGAGGCGCGGCGCCACAACGTGTCATCGTCGAACAGTGCGTCCACGCCGGCGATGATCGAGGCCGGCGAGGTGCCGACCAGGCGTACCGTGCCCGCCGCCACCGCTTCAGGGCGTTCGGTAACGTCGCGCATCACCAGCACCGGTTTGCCCAGGGACGGGGCTTCTTCCTGCACGCCACCGGAGTCGGTGAGGATGACATGGGCGTGTTGCATCAGGCGCACGAACGCCAGGTAGTCCAGCGGCTTGATCAAATGCACATTGAGCAATTCGCCCAGTTGTTCGGTCACTGGACCCAGTACGTTGGGATTGAGATGCACTGGGTAGACGATCTGGATATCCGGCCGCTGGGCCAGGTGACGCAAGGCCTTGCAGATGTCCAGGAAACCCTCGCCGAAGTTTTCCCGGCGGTGGCCGGTCACCAGCAGCAACTTGCGTCGGGTTTGCAGGAACGGGAACTGTTGGTCCAGTTCGGCACGCAACCGGGCATCCTCATCGATGCGCCGGGCAGTCAGTTGCAGCGCGTCGATCACTGTGTTGCCGGTCACCAGGCAACGGCCTTGCAGGCGTTCGCCCAGCAGGTTGTCGCGTGATTGTCCGGTGGGGGCAAACAGCAGGTCGGCGCTGAGGTCGATGCACCGGCGGTTCATTTCTTCCGGCCAAGGGCTATAGATGTCTCCGGTGCGCAGCCCGGCTTCCACGTGGCCTACAGGGATGCGTCGGTGGAAGGCGGCCATTGAAGCCACCATGGCCGAAGTGGTGTCGCCGTGGACCAGCACCCGATCGGGGCGGGTCTGCTCCAGTACCGGGTCGATGGCCGCGTACAACGCGGCGGTCAGGGAGTTGAGTGTCTGGTGGGGCGTCATCACGTCGAGAGTGAAATCGGCCTTGAGATCGAACAGATCCAGCACTTGCTTGAGCATGCTCTGATGCTGGCCGGTGACGCAGATCAGCGACTCAATGCCCGGTTCGGCGGCGAGGGCCTTGACCAGGGGCGCCATCTTGATGGCTTCCGGACGGGTACCGAAGATCGAGAGGACCTTGATTCGGGGATGATTAGTTGCGATGACGCCCTTCCTCGCGCAGTTTGCTGCGCCGCACAACAGCTCGCCCGGACGCGATGAGGCGTTCGAGCAAGCAAGCGATTTAAGTTGAGTAACAGCCCGTTGTCAGACAGCGGTTTAACGTACACAGGAAGTGACGTAGTGGCATCTTGCAGGTCGGGGCGGCAGATTAATAGCATTAAAGATCGCGGGCGCAAAGGTTTATATGCGGGGGGTTATTAATAATTTTTTAGAGGGCTTTTTATTGGTCGGGCAGGGGAGCCTTGCGTGGTTGTTCTAAGTTAAATTACCTATTGATATTGAAGGGTTTTTAAATTGTTAAGCGCCGGTTTAATGTCCTGTTGCGGTTGAGGAGGGCGGCGCCGTGGTTTTTTTGGCGCCTAATTCCACGCTTAGTCGCGGCGCGACGTGTCATTGGAATGACGCCTGTAAGTCGTCGTGATGGAGTTATTAAATTGGTTAGTTACTGGGAGGTGAAGTTGGCTGTTGGGTGAAAGTTCAATTTATTTTGAGCTTTTATACTAATGGTCCAAAGGCACGTTGCTGTCATCACGCTCCCAGGAGAGTTATTAATTACGATAAGAAAGTTGCATGGGGCGGCCCATCCAAATCCAAGTGCCGTTCAGGTACTCGCCATTGCGACCGATAATCGCACGCTTTGTGATCTACACCTATCTGGGTTATTGACCAAACTAACCGGGTGGTACATTTTAGCGGCAACCTGTCTTGCCTGACGTGGCCAAGACCATAATAAAAAAACAGGAATACCCCATGCCTATCCGTCCGCGAGCGCCGCACGTCTTCCCCTCGATCCGTTGTTCCAGTCCAGGAACACCTTCCAACCTCTCGGGTTCGATCCGTTAGCGGCCCACGCTTGTTGCGGTCTTATCGCGCCATTGAGATGTCGGCGCTCGGCAAGTCTCGGAGGTCTTCAGGATGACAAAAGTCGTGGATCTGTATTTCAACCTGCTCAAGCTGCTGATCGTGTTGTGCATGATCGCAATGATCGTGCTGGTGTTCGGCAATGTGGTGCTTCGTTACGCCTTCAACTCGGGCATCAGTGTGTCGGAGGAGCTGTCGCGCTGGTTCTTCGTCTGGATGATTTTTCTCGGTGCCCTGGTGGCGCTCAAGGACCGTGCTCACCTGGGCATGGACAGCCTGGTCAAGCGCTTGCCGCCAACAGGCAAGCGCATCTGCCTGGTCATTGGCCATCTGCTGATGTTGTACATCTGCTGGCTGATCTTCAGTGGTAGCTGGCAACAGGCAGCGATCAACCTGCATGTCGTCGCCCCGGCGTCGGGATTGTCCATGGCACTGTTCTACGGTGCTGGCCTGGTGTTTGGCGCCAGTGCCGCGCCGATCCTGCTCTATGAACTCTACCTGGCGCTGTTCGGCAAACTCGGGGATGACGAGCTGGTGATGGTCAAGGACAACGATGCCGAGGTGATCACACATAACCCCATTACCCCTGACCCTACAAAGAGTGCCCGCCCATGACGCTGGTTATTTTCCTCGGGTCTCTGATGGGTAGCATGGCGCTGGGAATGCCCATCGCGTTTGCCTTGCTGGTGGTCAGCGTGGCGTTGATGGTTTACCTGGATCTGTTCGACGCGCAAATCATTGCCCAGAACCTGCTCAATGGCGCAGACAGCTTCCCGCTGATGGCCGTGCCGTTCTTCATGTTGGCCGGCGAAATCATGAACGTCGGAGGCCTGTCCAAACGCATCGTCAACATTGCCATGGCGCTGGTGGGGCATAAGCGCGGTGGCCTTGGTTACGTGGCGATCATCGCTTCCTGCCTGCTGGCGTCACTCTCCGGTTCGGCTGTGGCCGATGCGGCGGCACTGGCGGCGTTGCTGGTGCCGATGATGGTGCTGGCCGGACACAACCGAGGGCGCTCGGCCGGCCTGATCGCCGCCGGTAGCATCATCGCGCCGGTCATTCCGCCGAGTATTGGCTTTATCGTCTTTGGCGTGGCGTCGGGGGTGTCGATTTCCAAGCTGTTCCTGGCCGGCATTGTGCCGGGCCTGCTGCTCGGGGCTTCGCTGGCCGTTGCCTGGTGGTACATCTCCCGTAGCGAGAACGTCGAGACGCCGCCCAAGCGTTCCCGTGCCGAAGTGCTGCGCACGTTGCTCGACGGCAGTTGGGCAATGGGCTTGCCCTTGATCATCATCCTGGGCCTCAAGTTCGGCATCTTCACCCCCACGGAAGCAGCCGTGGTCGCGGCGGTCTATTCGCTGTTCGTGTCCCTGGTGATCTACCGGGAAATGAAAGTCAGCCAGTTGTACGAAGTGATCCTGTCCTCGGCCAAGACCACCTCGGTGGTGATGCTACTGGTGGCCGCGGCGATGGTTTCATCGTGGCTGGTGACCATCGCCGATCTGCCGGGGCAGTTGGCGGAACTGCTGGCACCCTTCATGGACAACCAGACCCTTTTGCTGCTGGTGATGATGGTGCTGATCATCCTGGTGGGGACGGTGATGGACATGACCCCGACCATTCTCATTCTTACCCCGGTGCTGATGCCTGCCGTCATCCAGGCGGGGATCGACCCGGTGTACTTCGGTGTGCTGTTCCTGATCAACACCGCCATCGGCCTGATCACGCCGCCCGTGGGCACGGTGCTCAACGTGGTGTGCGGGGTGGCCAAGCTGGACTTCGAGGAAATCGTCCGCGGGGTGTGGCCGTTCATGTTTGCGCAGTTTGTGGTGCTGTTCCTGTTGGTCCTGTTCCCGCAGCTGGTCCTGGGGCCGTTGAAGTTCTTCACCGGATGACAGCGGTGCCGACTGGCTCGACCTTAAAAACAATAATGATCGGAGAGTGACATGGGAAAACTGATGAAAACCCTGCTGGCCGGGGCGTGCGCGACGGGCTTGCTGTTGACCGGTGTGGCCAGCCACGCGGACGAGATCCGCGAGCGGACCTTGCGATTCGCTTTCCAGAACGTCAAGGAACACCCCCAGGGCCAGGGCGCGCAGAAGTTCGCCGACCTGCTCGGCGAAAAGAGCGGCGGCAAGATCAAGGTCCGCCTGTTCCCCGGCGGTACGTTGGGCGGCGACGTGCAAACCGTGTCGGCGTTGCAGGGCGGCACGCTGGACATCACCGTGCTCAACTCCGGCATCCTGGCCGCCCAGGCACCGGATTACGCCATGCTCGATTTCCCGTTCCTGTTCAATAACGTCGAGGAGGCCCATGCGGTCATCGATGGGCCGGTCGGGCAGAAACTGGCGGCGCAACTGGACAGCAAGGGGCTGGTAGGGCTGGGTTACTGGGACCTGGGTTTTCGTAACCTGACCAACAGCAAGCACCCGGTGACCCGGCTCGAGGACATGCAGGGCCTGAAGATCCGAGTCATCCAGTCGCCGATCTACCTGGAAACCTTCTCTGCCCTGGGTGCCAACCCCGTGCCGATGGCGTTCCCCGAGGTCTACACCGGCCTTGAGCAGCACACCATCGACGGCCAGGAAAACCCTTTCACGGTGATCGAGGGCAACAAGTTCTACGAGGTGCAGAAGTACCTCTCCGTGACGGGCCACATCTTTAACCCGCAGTCGTTGATCATCAGCCAGAAAACCTGGAGCCGTCTCAACGATGATGAAAAGGCAATGATTCGCGCGGCCGCGGCCGAGGCGCAAACATTCCAGCGTGAAGTCACGGCGGCGAGCATGGACAAGGCCAAGGCCACGTTGGCCGCTGCGATGACCGTCAATGAAATCAGCCCAGCCGAGAAAGATCGCTTGCGCGAGCGGGTGAAACCGGTGGTCGACAAGTTCGCCGCATCCCTGGATGGCGACCTGGTGAAGACGATGTACGAGGAAATCGCCAAGGTGCGGGCGGCACAGTGAGGTGAGTGGGCTTGATGTCAAAATCAGGCTCGACCGATTCAACCCTGTGGGAGCGAGCCTGCTCGCGATAGCGGAGTGTCAGCCAAGATCAATGTGACTGACCTGACGCCATCGCGAGCAAGCTCGCTCCCACAGGTTTTTTGTTTCGTCAGCGAACGGTCATTGGGCGGCTGGAACGGCCAGCCACTGCCCAATCACTTTCTGGTAACTGCCATTGGCCTTGCTCAGGTGCAGCCACTGATCGACGTACATCTTCCAGGTGGTGTCGTCCCGTGGCAGCAGGTAGGCCTTCTCGCCATATTGCAGGTAGCGGGTCGGGTTGACAGCGCACAGGCCGGGCTTGAGTTTCTGCTGGTAGAGCGCTTCCGAAGCGTCGGTAATCATCACGTCGGCTTTCTTGTCCAGCAGTTGCTGGAAGATGGTCACGTTGTCGTGGAAGCTGAGCTGGCCGTTGGGCAGGAACGCCCGCACGAAGGCTTCGTTGGTGCCGCCAGCCGGCTCGACCAGGCGCACCGAAGGCTGGTTCATCTGCTCGATAGTCTGGTAACGCTCCTGGTCTTCGCAACGCACCAGCGGGATCTTGCCATCCACGTCCAGGGTGGTACTGAAATAGGCTTTCTTCTGGCGCTCCAGCGTCACCGAAATCCCACCCATGCCGATGTCGCATTGACCTGCAACCATGTCCGGCATCAGGGTTTTCCAGGTGGTCTGCACCCATTGCACCTTGACGCCCAGGCTGGCGGCCAGCGAGCGGGCCATGTCGATGTCGATGCCTTCGTATTCGCCGGTTGCGGTTTTAAAGGTATAGGGCTTGTAGTCGCCGGTGGTGCACACCTTCAGTTCGCCGCGTTGCAGGACCTGGTCCAGGAGCGAGGGGGCCGGCTCGGCGAGAGCAGCGCAAGAAAGCGCCAACAGGCCACAGAGCGTCATCGAGCTTGTTATGGTTTTCATAGTGATGGGACGTCTCACAGCGCAGGGGAACAAGATCGGGGAGTGTAGTAAAAGTGTCGACGGGCTGTCACTGGAGCATTGCTGACGAACAATCGACACAGAGCAGTCTCAAAGCGGGCATCGCTGCAAGCTTTCCAGGTAGGCGCAGAACATATCGGCCATGGCGTCGCTATAGGTGGCAACTTCCACGGGGGAGCGGGGCGCTGATGAAAATCGCTTGCCCACGGTGCTGAGCGTCGTGATTACCAGGTCTCCTGCCAGGGCACGGGTTTGTGTCGGGACGGTTGGCAGTGCCTGCAGCATGAAAGCGTCCACCGACTGCTGCACCGACATTCGCGCCGCGTGGTGCTCGGGGGCGTCGCGGTAGAGCGGTGCGGCGTCGTTGAGCGCGACGCGTATCTGGGCCTCGTCGCATTCGGACTGGATGAACGCCCGCACGAGGGTACGTAGCCGCTCGAAGGGCGGATTGCGGTCGTCTTCAAGAATCTCGCGCAGCATATCGCTGGTTTGCCGCCATTCATCACTTTGCAGCCGAAACAGGATCGCCGCTTTGTTCGGGAAGTACTGGTACACCGAGCCGACGCTGACGCCCGCTCGCTCGGCAACCCGGGCCACGGTGAAACGGGCCGCGCCCTGGGTCGCCAAAACCTGAACAGCCGCCTCCAGAACGGCGGCGACGAGCTCGGTGGAGCGTGCCTGTTTCGGTTGTTTACGCGAGGAAATCTGCGGGCTTGAGCGTTCGGACATACAGGCATGAGCCTCGGAAGGGAATGCGAATAGGAAATGCGACGGATTATTCGTATCTTGAATGCGACGAATTGATCGCATTCTAGTCGGCTCCACGAACAACGTTCAACGTCACATCGCATCCTTTCTGTGAGCAGGGTTATGACTCAAAAAAAAGTTCATCAGGGCGCCTCCTTGGCGCCTCAGGCAACCGCTGACGCCAAGACGGTGCTCAAGCTGTTGCCACTCACACTGACGGTATTCATCGGTTTTCTCACCCTGGGCATGCAACTGCCGGTCTTGCCCCTTCACCTGCATGACACGCTGGGCATGGGTACGCTGGTCATCGGCCTGGTGGTCGGCGCGCAATTCGCCGCGGCGCTGTTGTCCCGCGCCTGGGCCGGTAACTTCGCCGACATGCGCGGCGGCAAGCGCGCTGTCATGGTTGGCCTGGTGACTGCGGCGGTTTCCGGGTTGATTTATCTGGTTTCCCTGGCGTTCGTTGCCGCGCCTGTCACTTCGGTCTGGCTGCTGCTGGGCGGACGTGTCCTGCTGGCGCTGGGTGAAAGCCTGATCGTCACTGGCGCGTTGGGCTGGGGCATCGGCCTGGTCGGTGCGCAGCATGCCGGCAAGGTCATGGCATGGAATGGTATCGCCATGTACGGCGCGTATGCCCTGGGCGCTCCGCTCGGCGTGGCGCTGAATACCGGCTGGGGGTTCACGGGCATTGCCGTCGCGACGATTTTTATCCCGCTGCTGGCGCTGGCGATTGTCACGGGTGTCCGGGCTGTGGCGCCCACGGCGACCCGGCGAGCACCGTTCTACAAAGTGATGGGCGCCGTGTGGGTGCCAGGCCTGGGGTTGGCGTTTTGCAGCGTGGGCTTCGGTGTCGTTACGGCCTTTATCGCGCTGTTGTTCGCGGCCAGGGATTGGGGCAATTCATCCTTGGCGTTCACGGCGTTCGGTGTGGCGTTCATCGCGGCGCGCCTGCTTTTCGGGCACCTTCCGGACAAGATCGGCGGCGCCCGGGTCGCGCTGGTCTGCGTATTGATCGAAACCGTTGGGCTGCTGCTGATCTGGGGTGCCGACACCGCGACCATTGCCTATTTGGGCGCGGCATTCACCGGTTTCGGTTATTCCCTGGCGTTTCCCGGCTTCGGCGTGGAAGCGGTACGGCGAGCACCGCCGCAGGCACGCGGTCTTGCCATGGGCGCCTACGTCGCGTTCCTGGATATTTCCCTGGGTATCACCAGCCCGCTGGCCGGGTTGTTGGCGAGTGGCTGGGGGATCGGTGCGGTTTACCTGGGTGGCGCCATCGCCGTTGCACTGTCCTTCGCAGTGGCCTTGATGCTGCTCAGAGGGCGGGAAGCACAAGTTCTATACAAATCCTGAGCTTTCGATGGGTTATAAGATTTTCGATCTCGCTTTTTAGAACAGGAGCATTGCACATGCACGTATTCGTTACCGGTGCCACGGGCTGGGTTGGATCTGCCGTGGTCCAGGAATTGATCGATGCCGGCCATCAGGTCACGGGCCTGGCCCGTTCCGATGACAAGGCAGCAGCACTGGCCGGGACCGGCGCTAAGGTGATCCGTGGGACGCTGGATGACCTCGACGTGCTGCACCAGGCCGCCTCGGCGGCGGATGCGGTGATTCACACGGCGTTCAATCATGATTTCTCGCGGTTTGTCGAGAACGCTGAGCAGGATCGCCATGTGATCGAAACCTTGGGCAGCGCGCTGCAAGGATCCGAGCGACCTTTGCTGGTGACGTCCGGCCTGTTGGGTCTGACGCGGGGGGCGAGCGAGCTGGAGGTTCCCAGCCCGGCCTCGCCACGTAAATCCGAAACGGCGGCCCGGGCGCTGGTCGAGCGCGGGGTGCGGGTCGCGACAGTACGGCTGGCCCCTTCGGTCCATGGCCTCGGCGACCATGGGTTCGTTCCTATCCTGATTCGCCTGGCCAGGGAGACGGGCGTCTCGGCCTACCTCGGGGATGGCAGTCACTGCTGGTCGGGTGTGCATCGGCTGGACGCCGCACGGGTCTATCGGCTGGCGCTGGAACAGGGCGTGACGCAGTCCGTCTACCACGCCGTCGCCGACGAGGCGGTGCCGTTCAAGGACATTGCCCTGGCAATCGGCCGTGGTCTGGGGTTGCCGGTCGAGTCCCGGGAGCGCGAGCACTTCGGTTGGTTCGCCCACATGGCGGGCGCGAACATGGCGGTGTCCAGCCAGTACACCCGTGCCTTGCTGGGCTGGACGCCAAGTAGCCCGGGTCTGTTGGCCGATCTTGAACAGCCTGGTTACTACGCTGGATGACTAACCCTGTGGCGAGGGGATTTATCCCCGCTGGGCTGCGAAGCGCTCCAATCGGTCGGAGCGCCTGCTTCGCAGCCGAACGGGGATAAATCCCCTCGCCACAAGGGTTCTTCTAGCGGGAAATGATTCCGTGATCGATCGCGTATTTCACCAGGGCTGCGGGCTTGTCGATGTTCAGCTTGCGGCGGATGCTCAGGCGATGGGTTTCAACGGTCCGTACGCTGATGTCCAGTTCGCGGGCCATTTCCTTGTTGTTCAGGCCCTGGACCATTTTGTACAACACCTGGCTTTCGCGCGGCGTCAGCTCGTTGTCGGTGTTTGGGTCGGTGGCGAGTCGCTGGGCAATCTCGGCACTGTAGAAAGTGCCGCCGCTGATGATGGCTTCGATGGCCGCGATGATCTCCCGCGACGGCGCATTCTTGAGCACATAGCCGCTGGCACCGGAACGCACGGACTCACTCACGTACTCGTAATTGTCGTACATGCTGAGGATGAGGATCTTGAGGCTGGGGTATTGCTTGCCCAGCAGCCGCGTCAGCTCGAGCCCGTTCTTGTCCTTGAGGCCGATGTCCATCAGCAGCAGGTCCGGCTGGCAGCGACCGACCATTTCGATCGCTTGCGCGCCGTTCTCGGCTTCGTCCACCACATCCAGTTGCGGCATCACCGAGAGCAGGGCCCTGATGCCGTCGCGAACCAGAGAGTGGTCGTCGACCAGCGCAACGCGAATCACGGGGGGCAGGTTCATCGGCAGGTGCTCTTGTTGGAATGGGGGCGCATCAGCTTTCCGTGACCGAGAGGTTCATGGGCAGCAGGATGTCCAGCTCGCTGCGGCCCGGCACCGACGTCACTTCCAGGCGTCCGCCGAAATGCTCGACTCGCTCGCGGATGTTACGCAGGCCGATGCCGGCATGGCCGCGTTCCACTTGCGGGACGTTGAACCCCATCCCATCGTCGACCACCGTCAGGCGCAAGGACTGGCTGGAGCCGAACAGGGTGATGCCGACACTTTTCGCCCCGGCATGGCGCTCGATATTGGTCAGGGCTTCCTGGGCAATACGAAACAGCGAGACAGGGGCGCCATTTTCGAGGCGGCAATCGAATTCGTTGCTTCGGTAGGACACTTCCAGCCCGCTGCGTTGTTGGAATTCGGTGGCGAGCTGGCCGATGGCGGCGGGCAGGCCCAGGGTGTCGAGCAGTGACGAGCGCAAGTCGTGGGAGATGCTACGGATCTCGCCGATGGCTTCGCCCAGCCGCTCGGTGGCATTTTTCAGAATGCCCAGGCCGTTTTCCTGGCCGTTCTCCAACACATGGCTGGCCAGTTCGAACTGGAATTTTATCGATACCAGCAGTTGGCTGATGCCGTCATGCAGTTCGCGAGAAACCCGCGAGCGTTCCTCTTCCTGCAAACTGACGATGCGCTGGTTCAGGCGCTGCAGCTTTTTGTCGGCCAGGCGATGTTCGCTGACGTTGAGGGTCATGCCGCCGGCAAATACCAGCAGGACCGCCACCAACGCGATCGCGGCGATGGCTTGCATGGTGCTGTGGATGCCCTGGGCAACTTCGTCGCGGGCTTGCTGGGTGGCGCGTTCGACGTCCTCCAGGTAAATCCCGGTGCCGAGCATCCAGCCCCATTTATCCAGCATTACGACATAGGCCAGCTTGTCGGTCACCTGGCCGGAGGAGGGCTTGTTCCAGGCATAGCGCTGGAACCCTTCGCCTGACTCGGCGCTTTTGAGCAATGCCTGGATGACCGGCAGGCCGTGGGGATCCTTCATGTCCCAGAGGTATTGCCCCACCAGCTCCGATTGGCGGGCATGCATGAGGCTGCGGCCCTGGCGGTCATACACGAAAAAATAGCCGTTGATGCCGAAGCTGAGCTTGCGCAGTTCTTCCAGTACCTGCTGTTGCGCGCGCTCGTCGCCTTGGCCGTTGTCATACAGCGGAGCGATCAGGCTCTGCGCCATTTCGACATAGTTCTTCAGCTCGGCGCGCTTGCTCGCCAGGATGCTGTCTTCGATCAGTTGCGCCTGCTGGTCGCCCAACTGGCGGTTGAGCGAGATCACCAGGGCGCAGATGACGGCGATGGCCAGGACCAGCGGCAGAATCCCGAGGGCGACGATTTTGTGTTTGAGCAGCATCTGTACTCCTGTCCGGACTCGGCGGGGAGGCCAATGGCGGCATCATATGCCAAACCCATGGGTGAGGCATAAAACCTGTGGCGCAAGACATGTGGGAGCAAAGCTTGCTCGCGATGCAGGCGCCGCGGTGTATGAAAGACCGAATTGACTCTATCGCGGGCAAGCCTTGCTCCCACAGGGGAAATTGGGGTTCTACGTAGTACTACGGATTTATTTATTGACCCATTGCAGGGATATTGGGCCGGCTCCGAATAGCCGGGGCACACTATAAAAACAATCGCCGCAATCCACTGGATATCGGCAGGAGACACGCAATGACAACCCGTCTGGTTAAACACCTCGCCTGGTTTGCCGTGGCTGTTCTAGGAGCCTGTGCGTTGAGTGTCGTGGCCTTGCGCCGCGGCGAACCGATCAACGCCCTCTGGATCGTCGTCGCGGCCGTGGCCATCTACCTGGTCGCCTACCGCTACTACAGCCTCTTCATCGCCAACAACGTGATGCAACTCGATGCGCGCCGGGCCACCCCCGCCGTGCTCAACAACGATGGGCTGGACTATGTCCCGACCAACAAACACATTCTCTTCGGCCACCACTTCGCGGCCATTGCCGGCGCGGGGCCGCTGGTCGGGCCGGTGCTGGCGGCGCAGATGGGCTACCTGCCCGGTACGCTCTGGCTGATCGCCGGCGTGGTGCTGGCCGGTGCGGTGCAGGACTTCATGGTCCTGTTCCTGTCCACCCGCCGCAACGGGCGCTCCCTGGGCGACATGGTCCGCGAGGAAATGGGCCGCATCCCCGGCACCATCGCGCTGTTCGGCTGCTTCCTGATCATGATCATCATCCTCGCGGTGCTGGCGCTGATCGTGGTCAAGGCCCTGGCCGAGAGCCCGTGGGGCATCTTCACGGTGATGGCGACCATCCCGATCGCGATGTTCATGGGCCTCTACATGCGCTACATCCGCCCGGGCCGCATCGGCGAGATCTCGCTCATCGGCGTGCTGTTGCTGCTGGGCTCGATCTGGCTGGGCGGGCAGATCGCCGCCGACCCGGTCTGGGCCAAGGCCTTCACCTTCACCGGGATCCAGATCACCTGGATGCTGATCGGCTACGGTTTTGTCGCGGCGGTGCTGCCGGTGTGGCTGATCCTGGCGCCGCGGGACTATCTGTCGACCTTCCTCAAGATCGGCACCATCGTCGCCCTGGCCATCGGTATCCTGGTGACCATGCCCGAGCTGAAAATGCCGGCGCTGACCCAGTTCACCGACGGCACCGGGCCGGTGTGGAAGGGCGGGCTGTTCCCGTTCCTGTTCATCACCATCGCCTGCGGCGCGGTCTCGGGCTTCCATGCGCTGATCTCCTCGGGCACCACGCCCAAGCTGCTGGATAACGAAACCAACGCCCGCTACATCGGTTACGGCGGCATGTTGATGGAATCCTTCGTGGCGATCATGGCCATGGTCGCCGCTTCGGTGATCGAGCCAGGCGTGTACTTCGCCATGAACAGCCCGGCGGCGATCGTCGGCGGTGATGTGGTGGCCGTGGCCCAGACTGTCAGCAGTTGGGGCTTCGCCATCACGCCAGAGGCGCTGCAAGCGGTGGCCAAGGATATCGGCGAGACCACCGTGCTGGCCCGTGCCGGCGGTGCGCCGACCCTGGCGGTGGGGATCGCACAGATCCTGCACTCGGTGCTGCCGGGTGAAAACACCATGGCGTTCTGGTACCACTTCGCGATCCTGTTCGAGGCGCTGTTCATCCTCACGGCGGTGGACGCCGGCACCCGTGCCGGGCGGTTCATGCTGCAGGATCTGCTCGGCTCGTTCGTGCCTTCGCTCAAACGTACCGAATCCTGGCCGGCCAACCTGATCGCCACCGCCGGTTGCGTCGCACTCTGGGGCTACTTGCTGTACCAGGGCGTGATCGATCCGCTGGGCGGCATCAACACCTTGTGGCCGTTGTTCGGCATCTCCAACCAGATGCTGGCCGGTATCGCGCTGATGCTCGCCACCGTGGTGCTGATCAAGATGAAGCGCCAGCGCTACGTCTGGGTCACGCTGCTGCCGGCGTCCTGGCTGCTGATCTGCACCACCACCGCGGGCCTGATCAAGCTGTTCGACGCCAACCCGGCGATCGGCTTCCTGGCCCTGGCACGCAAATACAACGATGCCCTGGCCGCCGGTCAGATCCTGGCCCCGGCCAAGAGCATCGAGCAGATGCAGCACGTGGTGTTCAACGCCTACACCAACGCGACGCTGACGGTGTTGTTCCTGTTCGTGGTCTTCAGCATCCTGTTCTACGCGCTCAAGGTCGGCATCGCCGCCTGGGGCACCAAGGAACGCACGGACAAAGAAGCGCCATTCCAGGCACTGCCGGACGCTTGAGAGGATTGCAACGATGTTCAATGACTTGAGTCGCCTGGGTAAATACCTCGGTCAGGCCGCCCGCCTGATGGTCGGCATGCCCGACTACGACAACTACGTCGAGCACATGCAGACCAAACACCCGGACAAGCCGTTGATGGACTACGAGGCGTTCTTTCGCGAACGCCAGGAGGCCCGTTACGGCGGCAAGGGTGGGCCCAAGTGCTGTTGAAGCATCGCTTGGATTGAGGTAACCCCCCTGTGGGAGCGGGCTTGCTCGCGAAGGCGTAGTGTCAGTTAGCAGATCATGCGGCTGACCCACCGCGATCGCGAGCAGGCTCGCTCCCACAGTTGTTTTGAGGTGGTCTCAGGATTTGCATGCACCACAGATCCCTTGTGGGCGGAGCAGGAGTCGTGCTACCGCACCATCACTCCGCCAGCAACACCGCCGCATCGAACCCCACTCGCAGATTGCCCCAATGGCGGCCGCCGAAGAAGAACGGGACGTCGATCTCGGTCATGATTTCCCCGGTATCGCGCAGGTAGGTCTGTAGCAGGAAGCGCTGGACGTTGCCCGCCGCGCGCAGGCCGATCGGGTCGTTGAAGATCCGCTTGTTGCGGCACACTGGCAAATCCACCGTCCGGTCGCCGGTCGGCGGCTTCGAGACCCAGCTGTTGTTCACCGGGCAATAGCCTTTGCTGTCGACAATGAACGAAACCTTGCCACCCGGCGTGCTGCGGGTGAGTTTGTCGCATTCTTCCTGGCAGACCTGGGCAAAGCGTTCGGTATAGCTGGCCATGTACTGCTTGGGATCGGTGCCGGGAATTAGCTGGTAATTCTGATCGAACAGGTTCAGGCCTTCGCCTTGCAGGGCTTCCAGACGAACCTGCAAGTTATCGCGGCACTCGCTGGCGCGGGTAATGGCAGCGTCCAGTTTGCCGTGGCCGAGCACGAAGCGACCCAGCAACGCCTGGACCTTTTCGGCCACGCCGGACAGGTCGCGGGTGGCCGTCGCCGAATGCTGCATGCGCTGGTCGATCAACTGGCTGTCGGCGTGGATCTGGGTGACCCGGTCGTTGATCCCCGTGTTGCTGTCGGCGAACTCTTGGATATGGGTGGCGATGTCCGCCAGCTTGCCGTTGGTGGATTCGAAATCGCCGATCATGCTTTCGAAATGGCCGGAGGCGCGCTCCACCACTTTCTGGGTTTCCCGGGCGCTGTGGCTGATCTGCGTGGTTTGCTCGTGGGTGGAGCTGACTTCCTCGAGCATGGCGTCGATGTTGCGCGAGATATCGTCGGTGGCCCGACTGACGTTCTGGGCCAAGGTGCGCACTTCATCGGCCACCACCGCGAAGCCACGACCGCTTTCGCCGGCCCGGGCCGCTTCGATGGCAGCATTGAGGGCCAGCAGGTTGGTCTGGGCGGAGATCTGCTGGATCAACCCGACAATCGACTTGATGCTCGAGGAACGCTGGTTCAGGGCGCTCACCAGGGTGGCGAATTCACCGAGGCTGTTGGAGATTTCACTGATGTTGCCGGTCACTTCCAGCAGCTCGGCGTAAGAGTCGCGGGCCATGCTCAGGTTCTGGGCGGTGGTGCTGGAGATGCCCTGGGTCTGGCGCGAGACTTCTTCGATGCGGCCCACGGCGGTGTTGCTTTGGTCCATCACTTCCTTGGCGAAGCGGGCCTGGTGGGTGGCACTGTCGCTGGAGTCGCTGATGTTCTTCAACGAGCGGGCCGACTCGACGGCGATGTGCACGGTCAGCGCCTGGACGTTGCTGATGATCTCTCGCTGCTTGGCCAGGAAGCGGTTGCAGGTGCCGGCCAGCACGCGGATCTCGTCGTGGGTCACCAGCGGCAGGTCCTTGGACAAGTCGCCTTCGCCGTTGGCGATCTCTTCCAGGGCCTTGGTCATGGCGGTGACAGGGCGCACGATGAGGTGGCGGAAATACCAGACCATGAAGCTGATCATGCCCAGCGTCAGGACCGCGCCGAAGAGCAGGGCATGGGTCAGGCTATCGAGCCGGCCTTCGATCTGCCCGAGCAAGGCACCGTCCAGTTGCGCGTTGCGCAACAACAGCAGGATCTCGGCGCGGGCGCTGAGGGCTACCCAATAGAGCAAGCCACTGACCAGCACCAGCAGGAAAAGGCTCGACAGCTTTTTGGTGAGCGTATCGAAAAACTGCATCTCGATAGACTCGTACAAGGCCTTCAACGTCTGCATGCCACCGCTCCTGGGCAAAAAAATCTCTCAATGGAATACATTCGACCGCGAGCGCAAAAGCTTTAGGACAATAGGGCTATTTGATATCACCCTGTGAGGTCAAGCCCGTTCACACAGGGTTTGGGGAATTACATTTGATACAAAAGATTTACTGGGAATGATTCTCAAAGTATATTTGCTCTCATTAACGTCCCTTCCAGAGTGCGCGTCTTGAATCGTTCCACCCCCCTCGCAAATCGCAATGTCTTCATCAAGTGTGTATTGCCAACCTTGTCCTGCTGCTTCATTGCAAGCCCATTGTGGGCGCAGGACTCTCTCGAGCTGCCCGCCACGGACATCCAGGGCAGTCGCGTCACTCAGGACGAGGGCTATACGACGTCGCAAGCCAGTACGGCGAGCAAGAGCGATGTACCGATCAAGGAAGAAGCGCAGTCGATCAATGTGGTAACCCAGCAGACCTTGGCGGACTACCAGGTGCGCTCGCTGAACGACGCGATGAAGTTCGTCAGCGGTGTCAGTCAGGGCAATACCCTGGGCGGTTCGCGGGACTCGCTGGTCAAGCGTGGTTTCGGTACCAATGACGATGGCTCGATCCTGCGCGACGGCGTGCGTTCGAACCTGGGGCACAACTTCAGTGCCACCACCGAGCGGGTCGAAGTGCTCAAGGGCCCGGCCTCGATGCTGTACGGCGCGCTGGAACCCGGTGGCTTGGTCAACGTCATCAGCAAAAAGCCGGAGTACACCCAGAGCACCACCTTGAGCGGTTCGGCCTACAGCGAAGGTGGCGGCACCATGGCCCTGGATACCACCGGGCCGTTGGGCGATACCGGCCTGGCGTATCGCTTGATTGCCGAGCGGGGGCATGAGGACTACTGGCGCAACTATGGCGTCAATGAGAGCACGCTGGTGGCGCCGTCCTTGGCTTGGACGGGGGAGCGGGCTTCGTTGAATTTGAGTTATGAATACAACGAATATTCCAATCCGTTTGACCGGGGTACGGTGTTCAGGAATGGGCATCCGGTGGATATCGACTACGACAAGCGCATGGATGAGCCTTGGGCCAAAAGTGTCGGTATTCGCGAAACGGCTACGGCGCGGTTCGAATATGAGTTGAGTGAGGCGTGGAAGACCCGTGTGACTTATGGTTGGAACAATGATCGGTACAGTCTTTCGATTGCGCAGCCTGTTACCCTGACTGGAAATATGTTGAGCCGACGGGCCAATGGCGCTCATTACGATGATGAGACCCGTTACGCCAGCTGGGATTTCATGGGTAAGCAGGACTTGTTCGGCCAGCGTCATGACCTGTTGGTTGGCATTGATAATCAGGTGTCCGATCAGTTCCGGGGCAAGACTTACCGTGGGAAAGTTCAGCCTGGTTTCGATATCACTTCACCGGTCTACGGCAATCTGCCAGAGCCAAGCCTGGTCAGCTCTACCGACAGTGATCTGCGCAACCAGTTGAATTCCAGTTCGATCTATTTGAAGGATAACTGGCATCTGGATGACCGTTGGATTCTGGTGTTCGGAGGTCGTTATCAACACTACGACCAGTACAGCGATCAAGGTTTAGGCAAGGATTATGACGTCAATCGCGATGACAACGGTGACGCCTTCGTGCCATTCCTGGGGTTGGTCTACAAAGCCACCGAAACCCTGTCGCTGTACGGCAACTACAGCCGGTCGTTCAAACCCAATGACGTGGTCGACAAGGATCGTCGTACATTCAAACCGGAAGAGGGTCGCAGCTATGAAATCGGCGCCAAGTACGATCCATTGCCAGGTTTGAACATCAACCTCGCCCTGTTCGACATCGTTAAAAAGAACGTGGTGACCACTGTTGACGACGTCTCCGAAGCCGCCGGCAAAGTCGGCTCCCAAGGTCTCGAGTTGGACATCACCGGTCGCTTGGCCGACCGCTGGGACTTGATAGGCACTTACGCCTACACCCATACCGAGATATTGGATGACCCGAAAAACGAAGGTCATCGCCTGCCCGACGCACCCAAGCACACCGCCAGCCTCTACCTGACCCACCACCTGAACGTGCCGGCTGAATTCGGTGCCTGGCACGCCGGCGCCGGTGCGCGTTATGTTGGAGAGCGGGCCGCGAATGCCGCGAATGATTTCTGGCTCAGCAGCTACACCGTCGCCGACGCCTTCCTGCGTTGGGAGTCGCCGGTGTTCGGGCACAAGACCTCACTGCAACTGAACGTCGACAACCTGTTCGACAAGCAGTACTACCCGTCCTCCACCGGCAGCCAGTTGCAAGTCAACGTCGGCGAGCCGCGTACCGCCAAGCTGAGCGCCAGCGTGACGTTCTGATTCCGCCGCACTGAAACACAAAATGCCCGGGACCTGCGTCCCGGGCATTTTTTGTACGGCGGTCAGAGACTAAGCCACCGTGCTGCCAACGGGAGCTTGTGTGGCAGCGGATTTAACGCCTGACCTGAGAGCATGACGAAGCTTCAGCGCCGGCCGCTCGACCCCGTAGTACGACACGCCACTCAACGCAAACGACAGCACCAGCACCGCGGTGATGATCAGGGCGCTGTATTCGACCGGCCAGAATGCCCGCAACACGTACATCACCACAAAGTGGTTGAGGAACACGCCGTAGCTGATATTGCCCAGGAACTCATCCAGTCGGTGATGCTTCAGCTTGCTGAGCAAAAACACCGCCGGCAGGCCCAGGGCGATGCCCAGGGTCACCTCGGCGTTGAAAGGCCGACGGGGAATGATCCCCACGACAATGCTCAGGAACATCAACGCGGCAACGAGCAGGGTGACGGACACGATCCACAGCCCCTTGGCCCGGACCCGATACAGGTAGCTGCCGCAAAGAAAAATGAACAGCACACCGGGCAGCAGGCGATAGCCGTAGATGTCGGTGTCGAGGTAGCCCAGCGAGGCGAGCATGAACACCGTCACGGACACCGCAAAAGCAATACCCCGCGCCTTGTAGAGGATCAGGAACGGGATCAGCAGGTAAAAACACATTTCCAGGCCCAGCGACCAACCGGGTGGCAGGATTTCGGGCACGGTGATGCCGAACATGTAGAAACCCAATGGCACGATCGGCAGGCTGGTGGTGATGTTTTCGAGGGTCAGCGCTGCTGCCTGGGGTGTTCCCGGCAGCAGGAAATGGATCACCGCGCAGGACAGGACGAAGTACACCAAAAACTGCGGGTACAGCCTCAGCAGTCGATCCGTGTAGAACAGGCCGATTTGCCCCGGGGTGTTGTAGGTCTTCTCGATCAACGAGGTCATCACAAAACCGCTGATGATCAGGAAGGACACCACGGCAACGACGCCGGGGTTGAACCCTATGAACGTCACGCCCATATGCGAAACCGCCACCAGCAGGGCCAACAGCAACCGATAAACCCCCACGCGCATCATCCTTAATCAGAGTTGATCCGTTTGCGCGGTACGTTATGTGGCTTTGCGAGCCGTTAACAGAGGTTTGCGGAGCGGCGGCGGGGTAGTGGGGGCAATTGTCACTTTTGACACTTATGTTTCAGTTATCTGGCCATCGCGAGCCCGCTCGCGATGGCCAGATAACCGATCAGCGAAACACCGGCACCACCTGCTGGATGAACAACTCCAGGGATTTCTTCTTCTCGGCATGGGGCAGACTGTTGTCGCACCAGAAGCTGAACTCATCCACTCCCAGTTCCTGGTAGTACTTGATGCGTTCGATGATTTCCTGCGGCGTGCCGATCATGGTGTTCTTGCGGATGTTCTCCAGCTGGAACTCCGGACGCTCGGCGAACTTTTCTTCCGGGCTTGGCGCGAGGAAACCGTTGACCGGTACTTGCTTGTTGCCGAACCAGGCATCGAAGGTGCGATAGAACCTGGAGATCGCCTGGGCACCAACCTTCCAGCCTTCGGGATCATCCACCGCATGCACGTGGGTGTGACGCAGCACCATCAATTGCGGGCGTGGCACGTCGGGGTTGTTGTCCAGGGCGGCCTGGAACTTGTTCTTCAGGTCCAGGACTTCCTCATCGCCCTTCATCAACGGCGTGACCATCACGTTGCAGCCATTGGCGACGGCGAAGTTGTGGGAGTCCGGGTCGCGGGCGGCGATCCACATCGGTGGGTAGGGTTTGCGGATCGGCTTGGGCACGCTGGTGGAGGTGGGGAATTTCCAGATCTCGCCATCGTGGGCGTAGTCGCCTTGCCACAGGGCGCGCACCACCGGGATCATTTCCCGCAGCGCCTGGCCGCCGGAGGATGCCGGCATGCCGCCGGCCATGCGGTCGAACTCCACTTGATAGGCGCCCCGGGCCAGGCCCACTTCCATACGGCCATTGCTGATCACGTCCAGCAGCGCGCATTCGCCGGCCACCCGCAGCGGGTGCCAGAACGGCGCGATGATGGTACCCGCGCCCAGGTGGATAGTGGTGGTTTTGCCGGCCAGGTACGCCAGCAGCGGCATCGGGCTTGGCGAGATGGTGTATTCCATGGCGTGGTGTTCGCCGATCCACACGGTGCTGAAACCGCCAGCCTCTGCCAGCAGGGTCAGCTCGGTC
The DNA here is from genome assembly GCF_018325805.1 of Pseudomonas sp. St290. Taxonomy (NCBI): domain Bacteria; kingdom Pseudomonadati; phylum Pseudomonadota; class Gammaproteobacteria; order Pseudomonadales; family Pseudomonadaceae; genus Pseudomonas; species Pseudomonas sp. St290. The sequence continues at coordinate 3,152,573 of NZ_AP014703.1, forward strand.
AGGTCTTCGAACAACTGGCGATGGCTGACGCTTTCGTCCCAGCGCTCCATGTGTACGAACAGGGAAAATTTCATGGCGCTTTCTCTTGTTGTTGGCGATCGGTTCAGGCGAGGACGGGCAGGGCGCCCATCTTGCCGTGGCAATAAACCAGCGGCCCCGGTGTGTGTTGCGGCACGATCAGATTCTTCACGGCACCGACCATGATGGCGTGGTCGCCGCCTTCGTATTCTCGCCACAGTTCGCATTCGATGATGGCGGTGGCGTTACTCAGCAACGGGTTGCCCAGCTCGCTCAGGGTCCATTCGATGCCCTGGGCCTTGTCCTTGCCTTTGCGCGCGAAGGCATAGGCTTCGTTCTGCTGACCGCCGGAGAGCACGTGGATGGCGAAGCGGCGGTTCTTGATCAGCACCGGGTAGGAGTCGGAACTGTAGTTGGGGCAGAACAGCACCAGGGCCGGGTCCATCGACAACGAGCTGAACGCGCTGGCGGTGAGGCCGACGATCTGCCCATCGTCATCGAGCGTGGTGATCACCGTCACCCCGGACGGGAACGAGCCCATGACTTGTTTGTAGACACTGGCATCGATCATCGGACGATCCTCGGGCTTTATCGGTTGTGGGCGCGCAATGTTCATCAATGGGCACCTGCGGCTTTGTTCAGGTCGCTCTCGGCCCATTGGGTGTAGACGCAGGCATCGGCGGTGGCCCAGCGCACACGCACCGGGTCGCCGGCCTTGAGCGGCATGCCGGCGGCGGACAGCGCCTTGACGGTCATCGATGTTCCGCCCGAGGTCACCACGCTGCAGGTCTGGCTTTCACCAAGGAACAGCACTTCGACGACCTTGGCCGAGACTTCATTCCAGCCAGCCGCCAAGGGTTCCTGGCCGGCTTGCTCGACGCTCAAGGCGAGGGCTTTTTCCGGGCGCACCATCAGCAGCACGTCCTGCTCGATTTGCAGGCCAGCGGTCAGGCGGATAGACAGTGGCTGGCCTTCGAAGGACGCTACCGCGTTGCCCTGGGCCTTGAGCTTGAGGAAGTTGGAATTGCCCAGGAACGAGGCCACGAACGCGTTCGGTGGGTTCTGGTAGAGGTCATAGCCACTGCCCAGGCCGACGATCTTGCCGTGGCTGAAAATGGCGATGCGCTGGGACAGGCGCATGGCTTCTTCCTGGTCATGGGTGACGTAGACGATGGTGATGCCCAGGCGCCGATGCAATTGGCGCAGTTCGTCCTGCAGGTCTTCGCGGAGTTTTTTATCCAGGGCGCCGAGTGGTTCATCCATCAGCAGAATGCGTGGTTCATAGACCAGTGCCCGGGCGATCGCCACACGCTGTTGTTGGCCGCCAGAGAGTTGCGAAGGACGCCGATGGGCGAACTCGCCCAGTTGCACCAGCTTGAGCATGGCATCGACCCGGCGCTCGCGTTCCGCGCTGGCCAGTTTGCGAATCGCCAGGGGAAAGGCGATGTTGTCGCGCACCGACAGGTGCGGGAACAGTGAGTAACGCTGGAACACCATGCCGATGTCGCGTTTGTGCGGTGGCACGTTGACCAGGGATTTGCCGCCCACCAGGATTTCGCCGCTGCTGGGCGTTTCAAACCCGGCCAGCATCGACAGCGTGGTGCTCTTGCCCGAGCCGCTGGAGCCGAGGAAGGTCAGGAATTCACCGTCCTGGATGTCCAGGGAGATGTCGTCCACGGCGGCAAAGTCGCCGTAGTGCTTGTTCAGGTTGCGCAGGCTGACCAGGGTCTTGTTGTGCTGTTGTGCGGGGTCTTTGACGGCACTCATCGTATTCTCCTAGGCGCTCAGGCGCTGATTTCATTGCGCCGGCGCAGGGCGGCGGCGATCACCATCACCAACACCGAGAGGCCGATCAGCAGCGTCGAAGCGACGGCGATCACGGGCGTCAGGTCCTGGCGCAGGGTGGTCCACATTTTTACTGGCAGGGTTTGCAGAGTCGGGCTGGCCATCATCACGCTCAGCACCACCTCGTCCCACGACACCAGGAAGGCGAACAAGGCGCCGGCGACCATGCCGGGGCGAATCGCCGGAAAGGTCACCTTGAACACTGCTTGCAGGCGTGAGGCGCCGCAGATCACCGCCGCATCCTCGATGGATTGGTCGAACAGCTTGAGCGAGTTGATGATCGAGATAATGGTGAAGGGCAGTGCGACGATTACGTGACTGACCACGAACGCGAACATCGTCCCGGTGTAGCCCAGTTTCAGGAACAACGCGTACACCGCCACCGCGATGATCACCAGCGGCACGATCATCGGCAAGGTGAACAGGCCGTAGAGCATTTCCCGACCGGGAAAGCGCCCGCGGACCAGGGCAAACGCGGTCGGCAAACCCAGCGCCACGGCGCAGACGGTGGTCAGTACCGCGACCTTTAGGCTTGTCAGGGCCGCGCTCATCCAGTCGGGGTTGGAGAAGAACTGGCCGTACCATTTCAAGGTCCAGCCTGGTGGCGGGAACACCAGCCACTGGGACGAACCGAACGACAGCAGCACGATGAACACGATCGGCAACAGCAGGAACAGCGCGATCAGGCCAGTGGTGAAGTACAGCCCGAACCGCATGCGCCGGCTCATGGCATTGGGAGTCAGGAGCATGACGGCTTACCTCGCGTTGCTGGCACCCACCGGGGATTCCGGCTGGAGCTTCAGGTAGAAGTAGAACAGCACCAGGGTGATCGCCACCAACAAGGCGGCGCCGGCACTGGCCAGGCCCCAATTGAGGAACGACTGCACCTGCTGGATGATGAATTCCGGCAGCATCATGTTCGGCGCGCCGCCCAGCAGTGCCGGGGTCACGTAGTAACCGAGGGACATCACGAACACCATCAGCCCGCCGGAGAACAGCCCCGGTCGGCACAGCGGCAGGAACACCCGGAAGAAGTTGGTCCAGGGGCTGGCGCCACAGATGGAGCCGGCCTGCAGGATCATCGGGTCGATGGCCTGCATGGTTGCCTGCAACGGCAGGACGATGAACGGGATCATGATGTAGCTCATGCCGATCACCACGCCGGTGAGGTTGTGCACCATCTCCAACGGTTGGTCGATGATGCCCATGGCCATCAACGCCTTGTTGATCACCCCGGAGGCTTGCAGCAACACCAGCCAGGAGTAGGTGCGGGCCAGCAGGCTGGTCCACATCGACAGCAGCACGATGTTCAGCATCCAACGGCCCCAGCCACGAGGCACCAGGGTGATGGCCCAGGCCAGGGGGAAACCCAGCAGCAGGCTGAACAGCGTCACCAGCCCGGCCACCGAAAAGGTGTTGAACAACACCCGGGTATAGGCCGAGTTGGCGAACAGTTGCTCGTAATTACCCAGGCCGGGCACCGGTTCCAGCACGCCGCGCAACAACAGGCCAATCAGCGGCGCCAGGAAGAACAGTCCGAGGAACAGCAGGGCGGGAAGCAGATTGCCGCTCCCGCGCCAGCGCTGGGCCAGCGACGGGGTTTGCGGGGCAACGGTCTTGGCGATTGTCACACCGGCAGCGCCAGCGGTGTGCTGGGTTGCCGGTGCCGCTATTTTCATTTGACCAGCCATTCGTTCCACCGTGTCGCGATGTCCTGACCGTTCTTGGCCCAGTACGCGAAATCAAGTGTGATCTGGTCCTTGGCGTAGGCGGTCGGCAGGTTGGGAGCGAGCACCGAATCCAGGCGTGCGACGCTGTCGACGTTGACCGGGGCATAGGCGGTCAGGTTGGAAAAATCGGCCTGACCCTTGGCGCTGCTGGCGTGGGCCAGGAACTTCATGGCCGCGGCCTTGTTCTTCGAACCCTTTGGAATGACCAGGATGTCGGCCATGACCAGGTTCTGCTTCCAGCTTACGCCGACGGGAGCGCCATCCTGTTGCAAGGCATAGATGCGCCCGTTCCAGAACTGCCCGATGCTGGCTTCGCCGGAGGCGAGCAACTGCTGGGACTGGGCACCGCCGCCCCACCAGACAATGTCTTTCTTGATGGTGTCGAGTTTCTTGAAGGCGCGGTCCAGGTCCAGCGGGTAGAGCTTGTCGGCCGTTACGCCGTCGGCCAGCAAGGCCAGCTCAAGCACGCCAGGGCTTGGCCATTTGTACAGGGCGCGTTTGCCGGGGTAGGTCTTGGTGTCGAACAGTGCGCTCCAGTCCTGGGGCTTGCCGGAACCGAGCTTGCCTTCGTTGTAGCCGAGGACGAACGAAAAATAGAACGAACCGACGCCGTGATCGGAGACGAAGCGTGGGTCGATCTTGTCGCGCTGGATGACCGAGAAGTCCAGGGGCTCGAGCAGGCCTTCAGCGGCGGCGCGCAAGGCGAAGTCCGCCTCGACGTCGACCACGTCCCATTGCACGTTACCGCTTTCGACCATGGCCTTGAGCTTGCCGTAGTCAGTCGGGCCATCCTGGACCACGATGATGCCGCTGGCCTTGCTGAACGGGTCGGCCCAGGCCTGTTTCTGCGCGTCCTGGGTGCTGCCGCCCCAACTGACGAAGTTGACGCTTTCCGCCGCCATTGCCACATGACTGACCGTGGCCAGCAAACCTGCGAACAGTACTGCGGCTGCACTTTTCTTCAACACCATTTTCACGCCCTCATTGTTGTGTTTTTGAGCGGGCTTTTGTTGCCCGCCTATCGGGAGCAGTAGGTCCATCTGGCCTTAAAGGCGACCGAGCCAAGGGCTTTTGTTTGTGCTTTCCCTGTCGAGGGGCACTTGGCTGAAGTGTTCGGTCTATGGAATATCATATTATGGTATTCCAAACTTTCTGCAAGCATTTTGCCGTACCGGCTATCTGTCCGGCCGGGTTTTTCGCGATCTTTTGTGGGAGCGAGCCTGCTCGCTCCCACAAGGCGTTGTGTGTTGTCTCGGGTTTATCCGGTGAAGGGAATACTTTCCACCACCTCCAGGTCATACCCGGTCAACCCTGCGTATTTGAGCGGCGGGCCCAGGTGTCGCAACTTGCCGACGCCCAGGTCCTGGAGAATCTGCGCTCCGGTGCCCACTTCAGAATAGATGCGCGATTGCGAGCGGCTGAACTGTCGTGGCGGCTGGGTCAACTGCGGTACACGCTCGAGCAACGCCTGGGACGACTCGTGATTGGCCAGCACCACCACCACGCCGCTGCCTTCTTCGGCGACCCGTTGCAGGGCCGCCCACAGCGTCCAATTGGAAGGGCCGTTATATTCGGCGCCCACCAGGTCCCGCAGCGGGTCGATCACATGCACCCGCACCAGGGTCGGTTCTTCCCGGCGAATGTCGCCCATCACCATCGCCATGTGTACGCCGCCTTCGATACGGTCTTCGAAGGTGAACAAGCGGAAGGTACCGTGCACGGTGGGCAGTTCCCGTTCACCAATGCGTACCACGGTGTGCTCGGTGCTCAGGCGGTAGTGGATCAGGTCGGCGATAGTGCCGATCTTGATCCCGTGCTTGCGGGCGAAAATCTCCAGGTCCGGGCGGCGGGCCATGGTGCCGTCGTCGTTCATCACTTCGACGATCACCGATGCCGGTGTGAAGCCCGCCAGGCGCGCCAGGTCGCACCCGGCTTCGGTGTGCCCGGCGCGGGTCAGCACGCCGCCTTCCTTGGCCCGCAATGGGAAGATATGCCCCGGCTGCACGATATCGCTGGGCCCCGCATCGGCGGCCACGGCGGCGGCGACGGTGCGTGCCCGGTCGGCGGCGGAAATACCGGTGGTCACGCCCGTGGCGGCCTCGATGGAAACGGTGAAAGCTGTGCTGAATGCACTGCCGTTGCTTGGCACCATCTGCTCCAGCCCCAGGCGCTGGCAATGTTCGTCGGTCAAGGTCAGACAGATCAGCCCACGGGCTTCGCGGGCCATGAAGCTGATGGCCTGGGCGTTGCAGCAGTTGGCGGCGAGTAGTAGGTCGCCTTCGTTTTCCCGATCCTCGTCATCGACCAGCAACACCATCTTGCCCTGGCGATAGTCTTCGATGATTTCCTGAATGCTGTTAAAGGCCATGTCGGGCTCTCTTTGTTTGGATGGGGGCTTGCTGGAATGTCGTTGTGGTATACCATAATACGAAACAAGCCGAGAGGTCACTATGAAGGCGTACTGGATTGCTCATGTGGATGTCACCGACTCCGATCAATACAGCCAATACACCCAGCGGGCGCCAGCGGCGTTTGCTCAGTACGGTGGTCGGATGCTGGCCCGGGGCGGGCGCAGCGAGGCGATGGAGGGCAGGGTTACGCCACAACGCAGCGTGGTCATCGAGTTCGACTCATACGAGCAGGCACTGGCCTGTTATCACTCAGAGCAGTATCAGGCGGCGAAGGAACATCGCGAGGGTGTGGCACGGGCCGAGGTGATCATCGTCGAGGGCGTGGCGCCTTGAAGCCTGTCAGCGGATGAAATGGATCTTGCCGCTGTCGTCGTTGCCGATGTAGATGCCATAGACCCCGGCCTGGCGTTCCTCGATATAACGTTCGAGGATCTGGCGGATGGCCGGGTAATAGATGCTGTCCCAGGGAATGTCCTGGGGGGCGAAGAATTTGTAGTCGAGGGTTTCCGGCCCGTACTGGCCAGTGATCTCCAGGGCTGTGGCGCGGAAGATGATGTACACCTCGCTGATCTTCGGCACACTGAAGATCGAGTAGGGCGAGACAATTTCCGCGCGCACGCCGGTCTCTTCCCAGACCTCCCGCAGCGCCGCGTCCTCGGTGGTTTCGCCGCCTTCCATGAAGCCGGCCGGCAATGTCCAGGTACCGGGGCGCGGTGGGATGGCGCGCTGGCACAACAGGTACTTGCCGTCCTGCTCGATGATGCAGCCGGCAATGATCTTCGGGTTGACGTAATGGATGTAGCCGCAGCCGCCGCACATCAGTCGCTGGTGGGTATCGCCCGCTGGCAGGCGGTGACTCAGGTCACTGCCGCCACACTTTGGACAAAAGCTCGGGCTGAACATCTCAGCGACCTATACGGGGTTCTTTCAGGGCGATGGGCGCCGTGATTTCAGGGATATCACCGGTTTCTTCCTGCTGGCGCTTGAGGTACTCCAGGGCAACCTTGGCAGCGGCGCGTACATGGTCGACGCACGCCTGGTGGGCAGCCAGGGGATCGCCGCTCTTGATGGCCTCGACCATGCGTTCCATTTCCTGGTTGCTGCTGCCGCGACGGTTTTCCTGGGACACCGATGTGGCCCGCAAGTAACTGATGCGGGCCTGCAACTGACGCAATTGGGTGGCGGCAACATGGTTGCCGGAGCCTTCGAGCAAGACGTCGTAGAAGCCTTGCACCGAATCGATGACTTGTTGCAGCTCGCCATCCTTGAGGGCCTTGCGGTTTTCCTCGAGGGCTTTTTCCAGGGCCTTGATGTCCTTGGCCTTGGCCCGCAGGGTGAAGAGCTGGACGATCAAGCCTTCGAGCACGCAACGCAATTCATAGATGTCGCCGGCATCGGCCAGGGTGATGATCGCCACCCGTGGGCCCTTGGCATCGGCGAATTCCACCAGGCCTTCGGATTCGAGGTGGCGCAACGCTTCGCGCACCGACGTGCGGCTCACGCCCAGGCGATCGCACAGGTCGCGCTCGACCAGGCGATCGCCCGGCAGAAGCTGGAAGTTCATGATGGCGCTTCGCAGCTTATCCAGCACGATCTCGCGCAGGGTAACGGGGTTGCGATTGACCTTGAAGCTGTCGTCGAGTGGCAGGCGTTTCATGGGGTCCGCTCTGTAATATGGCTGTCCATGCCAAACGGGCAACATCCGTGCACGTTCAGATCAAACAGCCGAGGGTTGACTGGAGGCCTCGGCGTCGGCTTCGGCGAAGGCTTCACGGGCAAGCCGGAAACTGTCCACGGCAGCCGGGACGCCGCAATAGATACCGACCTGAAGCAGAATTTCGCGTATTTGCTCACGACTCAAGCCGTTACGCAAGGCGCCACGCACATGCAGCTTGAGTTCATGGGGGCGATTGAGCGCCGAGATCATCGCCAGGTTAATCATGCTGCGTTCCTTGAGGGACAAACCCTCTCGACCCCAGACATGGCCCCAGCAGTATTCGGTGACCATTTCCTGCAAGGGGCGGGTGAAGTCGTCGGCGTTCTCGATGGAGCGTTGCACATAAGCCTCGCCCAGCACCTGAGTGCGGATCTTGAGGCCTTGTTCGTATTTGTCGTTGCTCATGGGGCTGCCTGAAAAAGTGGATGAACCTGTGGGATGTGTATAGCCATCAGGCCAGTGCCGGCAGCGGGCCCAGCTTGCCCTTGTGGTAGATCATCGGTGTGACCGGTTGCTCGGGCAGGATCAGGTGCTTCACCGCGCCAACGATGATCGCGTGGTCGCCGCCATCGTATTCGCGCCACAGTTCGCATTCGATAATCGCCGTGGCCTTGCTAAGCAGCGGGTTGCCCAGTTCGCTGAGGTGCCAGTCGATACCTTTGGCCTTGTCCTTGCCTTTGCCTGCAAATGCGTAGGCTTCGGCGGTCTGGTCAGCCGAGAGCAAATGAATCGCGAACTGCTTGCTGTCGCGCAGGATCGGGTAGGTGTCGGAAGCGTAGTTGGGGCAGAACAGCACCAGTGCCGGGTCGATCGACAGCGCGCTGAACGCACTGGCGGTGATGCCGACGATATTCCCGTCCGGGTCCAGGGTGGTGACCACCGTGACGCCGGACGGGAAGGAGCTCATGACTTCTTTGTAGATGCCGGGTTCGATCATTTCTCAGGACTCCTAGCGCATCACGAACGGATCAGGCATGGGCGCCTGGGAAAGATTGATCCACACCGTCTTCAGTTCGGTATAAGCCAGCACCGAGTCGATGCCGCTTTCGCGTCCATAACCGCTGTTCTTGAAACCGCCGATGGGCGCCATGGCCGAGACCGCGCGGTAGGTGTTGACCCAGATGATCCCGGAACGCACGTCCCGGGCCAGGCGATGGGCGCGGCCCAGGTCGCGTGTCCAGATGCCGGCGGCGAGGCCGAACTGCGAGTCGTTGGCGATTGCCAGGGCTTCGGCTTCGTCCTTGAAACGGATGACCGAGGCCACCGGGCCGAAGACCTCTTCCTGCATGATTTTCATCGAGTTGCGGTCGCATTCGAACAGGGTCGGTTCATAGAACCAGCCGTCCCCCAGGTTCTGTGGACGCTTGCCGCCCAGGCGCAGGCGGGCGCCTTCGGCGATGGCGTCGGCCACCAGGCTTTCGACCACGGCCAGTTGCTGGGCGGTGGCCATGGGGCCCATTTCGCTGGCGTCTTCCTGCGGGTTGCCAATGCGGATGCGCTGGGCCCGTTCGACCAGGCGCGCAACGAATTCGTCGTAGATTTCCTCCTGCACCAGCAAGCGCGAACCGGACACGCAGCTCTGGCCGGATGCGGCATAAATCCCGGCAATCGCCCCGTTGATGGCGCTGTCGAGATCGGCGTCGGCGAAGATAATGTTCGGTGATTTGCCGCCCAGTTCCAGCGACAGCTTGGCGAAGTTTTCCGCGCTGCTGCGCACCACATGCCGGGCCGTGGCAGCGCCGCCAGTGAAGGCGATCTTGCGCACCAGCGGATGGCGGGTGAGGGCGGCGCCGGTGCTCGGGCCGTAACCGGTGACGACATTGACCACGCCCGGCGGGATCCCCGCTTCCAGGGCCAGGCGCGCCAGCTCCAGAATGGTCGCCGAGGCGTGCTCGGACGGTTTGATCACGATGGTATTGCCCGCCGCCAGCGCCGGGGCGAGCTTGATCGCTGTCAGGTACAGCGGGCTGTTCCAGGGAATGATCGCCGCGACCACACCCATGGCTTCGTGCACGGTGTAGGCAAACAGGTCCGGCTTGTCCAGCGGCAGGGTGCCGCCTTCGAGCTTGTCGGCCAGGCCGGCGGTGTAATGGAAAAACTCCGGCAGATAGCCGACCTGGCCACGGGTTTCGCGGATCAACTTGCCGTTGTCGCGGCTTTCCAGCTGGGCCAGCTGTTCTTTGTTTTCGGCGATCAGATCACCCAGGCGACGCAGCAGTTTGCCGCGAGCGGTGGCGCTCAGGCCGCGCCAGGCGGGGCTATCGAAAGCGGTTTGCGCCGCCTGCACGGCGCGCTCGACATCGGCTTCGTCGGCGTCAGGCAGCTCGGCCCAGGGCTGGGCCAGGGCCGGATTCAGGCTTTCGAAGGTTTTGCCGGACAAGGCATCGACCCATTCACCGCCGATGCACATCGAAAAGCGTGCGAGTGTCATGCAACGATCCCCTTTATTTGGTTTTGTCGGGCGTTTGCTGTGTCGAGAAATTCCAGCAACAGCTGGTTGACCAGGCGCGGCGACTCCACCGGCATCATATGCCTCTGCTCGGCGAGCACGGCAACGGTGGCGCCTGGAATTCGCTCGGCCAACTGCCGGGCCATTTCCGGCGTCGAGCCGGGGTCCAGTTCGCCGGTGGCGATCAGCGTCGGGACCTGGATGTCGCCCAGGTCATCGGCGCGGTACATGTCCTGGGTGGCGAACAGTTCATAGGTGGTCAGGTAGCCCTGGGGATCGTTGCCTGCCAGGGTCTGGCGCAGCGCGGCGATCTGCGCCGGGTTGGCCGCCTGGTATTCACGGCTGAACCAGCGCGACAACGCCGCCTCGGCATTGGCGTCCGGGCCATGTTCGGCGGCTTGGGCGGTACGGGCGATGACCCCGGCGCGCTGTTCGGCGCTGCGGTTGAACACGCTGTTGAGCACCACCAGGCCTTGCAAGCGCTGTGGGTAATGCAAGGCAAACGCCCGGGCCACCAGGCCGCCCATGGAGAAACCGATCACCGTCGCTTGAGGCAGTTGCAAATGATCGAGCAGTTCCAGCAACTGGTCGGCGTAGCCCTGCAGCCCGGTACCGCTTTGCGGACGCGGGCTGGCGCCATGGCCGAGCATGTCGTAGGCAATCACCTGGTATTGCGTGGCTAGGCCAACGACCTGGCCGCCCCACATTTCTTTGTTCAGGCCCACGCCGTGGATCAAGACCACGGGTTGGCCTTGGCCGGTTGCCAGGAAGCTGGTGCCGGCCGGGGTGAGTTCAGCGGTGAGCCGAATCATGGAGCGCTCCTGCATGCCTTTTTTATTGTGGTTGCCCAGGCTGGATCACTGCGCATTCTCGGCGGCCAGTTCTTCCAGGTCGATGTAGCGGTTGCCGATACGCGGGTGCAGGCGGCCGCCATCGGCGCAGCCCAGTACCACGACGATTTCGTCGGCACGCGGGGCGTCTTCAATCTGCATTTCCAGGGTGATGTAGTGCGAGCGCAGGCCTTCGTCGTCCTTGTGCATCATCGGGATCTGGATCGACGTGCCCGGGCCGCCGCGCTTGTTGGTGAAGCTCAGGTAGCTTTTGGCCTTGACCGCTTCACGGTAGTGGTTGCCAAAGCGCAGGGTGTGGATCACGGCGGAGGCATGCTCGATTTCGCCGTCGGCACCCACCACGGCGGCTTTGCCATAGGCTTCGATCTTCTGCGCACCACCGATGATGCCCACCAGGCGCTCGACCATCAGTGCGCCGAGGTCGGAGCAGTTGGCGCGGATTTCCGGCTTGAGGTCTTCGACGAAGCCGCGACCCAGCCAAGGGTTTTTCATCACCACCGCCAGCCCGACCATGGTCACCGGTTTGTCGGTGGCCTTGCCGCCTTCGATAAAGGTTTCTTCGACATAGCTGACGATCTTGCGGATTTCGAAACTCATGGGCTGCTCCTGGGCGGTGAATAAGTCTATGCGTATGATGGTATACCATAATACTGTCGACGCAAGTGCTGCTATTGAATTTGTGCGAAGGGAGGCGACGGAAGGCTGAAGGCTGGAGGTGCTGAGGTTGCTGCGGGATCGACGCGCTCGCTCTTGTGGCGAGGGAATAAATCCCCTCGCCACAGGTGAAATGTGTATCTGCAGCGAATGGGTATAAATTTCCCCATTTCAGGGCATCCGGCGGCGTCTACCCACCTTCTTGCACCGATTCGACCCGTTCCGGGGCATGTAGGGAAAAGCTGAAATAAACGTTTCAGCCTTTAAAGAGGCTTTTGTCGCAGAAATGAAAACAAATTTCGCCATGGCGCACTTTTAAGGCGTTTTTTCCAAGCTGGATCCGATTCGCTGCGCTTAGGCACAGCCTTTGCTACCGCTTCAAGGAAACCCAACCTATAGGAGCCATGCATCACGCGAATTTAACCAGGGGGCGCACGTCATCCAGACGCAAAGGCCAGACCAGAGACCCATGCCTATCGAGGTGCTCAGAGAAACAGGGCTCATTAAAGCAAAGCAAGGCCGGACCATTGGAATGACGAAGTGATAAGAAATGCCGTGTAGAACGCGGCTGGGAGTTGGCTATGCCCCACGCTTTTTTTAATGAAATGTATGACGCGAAGGGTGACTGCCGCCCGCATTACCAAGCCTTCTCACGCTGGTTGGCGGACACGCCGCTTGAACTGCTTGAACAACGCCGCCGCGAAGCCGACCTGCTGTTCCACCGAGCCGGTATCACTTTCACCCTCTACGGAGACGAGCAGGGCACTGAACGGTTGATTCCGTTCGACATCATTCCTCGCAGCATCAAGGCCAGTGAATGGCAGATGGTCGAGCGGGGCTGCATTCAGCGGGTCCAGGCCCTGAACATGTTCCTGGCCGACATCTACCACGGGCAACACATCCTAAAGGAAGGCATCATTCCTCCCGAGCAGGTGCTCGCCAACGAGGGTTATCAGATCGCGATGCAGGGCCTGAACCTGCACCGGGGCATTTATGCCCATATCGCTGGCGTCGACCTGGTTCGCGACGGTGACGGCAGCTACTACGTGCTGGAGGACAACCTGCGCACACCCAGCGGCGTGAGCTACATGCTCGAAGACCGCAAGATGATGATGCGCCTGTTCCCCGAGCTCTTCGCCGCCCAGCGCGTGGCCCCTATCGATCATTACCCGAACCTGTTGCTCGACACCCTCAAGAGCTCAAGCCCCCTCGAAAATCCCACCGCTGTGGTGCTGACCCCGGGACGCTTCAACAGTGCCTATTTCGAACATGCGTTCCTCGCCCGCGAAATGGGTGTGGAGCTGGTGGAAGGTGCCGATCTGTTCGTGCGTGACGACCACGTCTACATGCGTACCACCGCCGGCCCTCGGCAGGTGGATGTGATTTATCGTCGCCTTGACGATGCCTACCTCGACCCGCTGTCGTTCAACCCCGATTCGATGTTGGGCGTGCCGGGGCTGATCGCCGTGTACCGTGCCGGCAATGTGGTGCTGGCGAACGCGGTCGGCACCGGCGTGGCCGATGACAAGTCGATCTACCCGTACGTCGACGAGATGATCCGCTTCTACCTCACCGAAGAACCGATCCTGAAGAACGTGCCCACCTGGCAGTGCCGCAAGCCCCAGGACCTGTCCCATGTGCTGGCCAACCTGCCTGATCTGGTGGTCAAGGAAACCCAGGGCTCCGGCGGCTACGGCATGCTGGTCGGGCCGGCCGCCAGCGCGGCGGAGATCGAAGATTTCCGCGCACGCCTCAAGGCCCGTCCCGAAGCCTATATCGCCCAGCCGACCTTGAGCCTGTCCACGTGCCCGACCTTTGTCGAGAGCGGCATCGCGCCGCGCCATATCGACCTGCGCCCATTCGTGCTGTCGGGCAAGGAAACCCGCCTGGTGCCTGGCGGGCTGACCCGCGTGGCGCTGCGCGAGGGCTCGTTGGTGGTGAACTCGTCCCAGGGCGGCGGCACCAAAGACACTTGGGTCGTGGAGGACTAAGACATGCTTTCAAGAACTGCTTCGGACCTCTATTGGATGTCCCGCTATCTGGAGCGCGCCGAGAACCTGGCGCGCATGCTTGAAGTCAGCTATTCGCTGTCGCTGATGCCCCAGGCCGGGCGCAGCGACGGCCATGCCGAGCTGGCGATGTCGCTGCTGGCCGCCGGTACGCTGGACGACTACAACGCCCGTTATGACGCGCTAAACACCGAGCGCATGCTGCATTTCTTCGCACTGGATGAAACCAACCCTGGCAGTATCTACAGCTGCCTGCGGGCGGCGCGGACCAATGCCCACGCGGTGCGCGGACGCATCACCGCCGACATGTGGGAGAACATCAACGCCACCTGGCTGGAAATGCGCAACATCGCCAGCAATGGCCTGGGCCGCTACGGCATCAGCCATTTCTGCGAGTGGGTCAAGGAACGTTCGCACCTGTTCCGTGGCGCGACGTCGGGTACGATCATGCGCAATGACGCTTATTGTTTCATTCGCCTGGGGACCTTTATCGAGCGGGCGGACAACACCCTGCGCCTGCTGGATGCGCGTTATGAGATGTTCGGCGAGGAATCGGAGGAGGTCAGCGACAACTCGGCCCGCGGTTATTACCAGTGGAGTGCCTTATTGCGCGCGCTGTCTTCGTTCGAGGCGTTCAACGAGATCTACCGCAATGCGCCCAACGCCGAGCAGGTCTCGGAGATGTTGCTGTTGCGCGCCGATGTGCCGCGCTCGCTGCATGCCTGTATCGAGGAACTGGACCATATCCTCGCAAGCCTGCCGGGCAACAACGGTCGGCCGGCGCAACGCCTGGCCGCCGAACTGAATGCGCGCCTGCGCTATTCCGGGATCGACGAGATCCTCGCCTCGGGCCTGCATCAATGGTTGACCGACCTCATTGGCCAGATCCGTCACTTGGGCCAGACCGTTCATGAGTCTTATCTGGAGGTCGTATGAAACTGTCCATACGCCACGACACCACCTACAGCTATGCCGATGAAGTCTGCACCAGCATCCAGTTCCTGCGCCTGACCCCCAAGGACAGCCAGCGCCAGCGCATCCTTGAATGGCACTTGGAGCTGCCGCGCCTGGTGCGCAGCCAGATCGACCCTTACGGCAACATCCTGCACGTGATGACCATGGACGAGCCCCATGGGGCTTTGGTATTGACGGCCTATGGCGAGGTGGAAATCCATCAGTCGATAGCGATGGAGCCGGACAACCAGTCGCCACTGCCGTTTTTGCGCACCAGCCGCCTCACCCAGGCAGATGAGACCCTCAGCGCCTTCGCCGTCGAGCAATGCGCAGGCCGGCGCGATCGTTCGGCCTTGACCGATCTGATGAATGGGCTGGCGGCGCGGATGCCTTACAGTCCCGGCACGACAGCGGTCAACAGTACCGCCGCCGAGGCGTTTGCCGGCGGGGCGGGGGTCTGCCAGGACCATACTCATGCGTTCCTGGCCTGCGCCCGCAGCCTGGGCATTCCCGCGCGCTATGTTTCCGGCTATTTGTGCACCGACGATGAAAGCCATCTGGCAAGCCATGCCTGGGCCGAAGCCTGGCTGGATGACGGCTGGTACAGCTTCGACGTGACCAACCGCCTGACTGTTCCCGACCGCCACCTGAAGCTGGCGATCGGCCTGGACTACCTCGACGCCTGCCCGGTACGCGGCATGCGCCGCGGCGGTGGTGCGGAGCAGATGCAGGCGCGGGTGCAGGTGAGCTCGATGGTGCAGGTGCAGCACCAGTAGCCGGGGAAGCCTGAAGGATTGTTCTGTGAATTCGGCCATGAACCTTTCTTTCAGGCAGCTTCGCTTTCATCTTGATCGCCGAAACCTCAACGACGCCAGTACCGGCATTGAGGTCGATGGCGTACCGCATCGTTCCCATGAACACCCAAAAAAACTTGTGGGGGCGAGCCTGCCCGCGATGGCGACGGCTCTGCCACCGCGCTATTGGGTGCCAAACATCGCCGTCCAATAAATCCCTGCATCGCTTTTCGGATCGGTCGCATACCCGGCGCCCAACTCGCGGAACTGCGGGTTCATCAGGTTGGCGCAATGCCCGGGGCTGGCCAGCCAGCCGTCCACCACTTTCAGGGCCGTGTCCTGCCCGGCGGCGATGTTTTCGCCGATCAACTGGCCGAGATAGCCCGCTAGTTCGGCGCGGTCGCCCGGCATGCGGTTGTCACGGTCCTTGTGATCGAAGAAATTGTTGTTGGCCATGGCCCGGGTGTGATTCACGGCGGCCAGGGCCAGGGTGGCGTTCCAGGCCAGCGGTGTGGTGGCGGCGAAGGCTTCGGTGCCGCAACGGCGCGGCTGGGCACGGGCGCTGTTGATCAGTTTCAGCAGTTTCTGGCCCTCGGCTTGCCAGTCGCCCAGGCGCGCCGACAACAGGGGGCGTGCCAGCACAATGCGCCATTCGCGATCCAGGCGGCTGACGCCAATGTCGACGAATTGCGGGTCGAGCACCACCTGGCAGAAGCTTTCCTGGACGGCTTTCATGGCCGATTGCGCGTCGCGCGGCCCGGACAGGCTGATGGCCTGCACGTTGACCATTGGATAGGCCGCCCGCGCCAGCGCCTGCTGCAAGTCGCCGATGCCATTGGCCGACAGGATCAGCCGCGAATCCATCGCCAGCGGTGGCAACTCCAGCGAGGCCTGGCCGGCACAGCTTTGGGACTGGCTGCGGTAAAGGTTGATGGACTCGACCAGCTGTGTCTCTTCGGTGGCTGTGGCACTGGTGGTGAACACCAGGCCCAGCGACAGCACGACAAGACCCATGACGGATGAAATGGCACGCATGTAAATCTCCCTTGAGCGGACGGCGCCTATGATGCGCAATTTTTGCCCCGCTGGGGCAACGGTATTCACGCTCTCTTGAAATCCCTTGGAACGGCACCGTTGGGTAGCGTTCGGGATGATCCTCAAGTAGTGGGATCAATTTTCCGGCGAATAAGTCCATTTCCGTCCTTTCAAGGCCATAAAAACGCGGATTATCAGCTCATCCAGTTACCGCCATCGACGTTGTAGGTCTGCGCCACTACGTATTCGCTCTCCGCCGAGGCCAGGAAAATCGCCATTCCGGTGAGGTCCTGCGCAGTCCCCATCCGGCCATACGGCACTTGCTGCCCGACCTGACGCTTCTTTTCCCCCAGCGGCAGGTTTTCGTGGCGAGCGAACAGCGCATCCACGCCATCCCAATGTTCGCCATCCACCACGCCGGGGGCGATGGCGTTGACGTTGATCCGATGCTTGATCAAGTCCAACCCGGCGGACTGGGTCAGGCTGATCACCGCCGCCTTGGTGGCGCAATAGACCGCCACCAGGGCCTCGCCACGCCGGCCGGCCTGGCTGGCCATGTTGATGATCCGCCCGCCATGGCCCTGGCGGATCATCTGTCGCGCCGCCGCCTGCAGGGTGAACAGCGTGCCGGCGACGTTGATGGAAAACAGCCGCTCGTAGCTCTGGCGCGTGATCTCCACGATGGGCGCCAGGTCGAACAGCGCGGCGTTGTTGATCAGGATATCCAGCTTGCCTGCCCGGGCCACCACCGCCTCGATGGCCTGGTCGATCGAGGCCTGGTCCGTCACGTCCATTTTGACCGCATAGGCGCTGTTGCCCAGCTCGACTGCGGTAGCCTGGGCCCGCTCGAGGTCGATATCGGCAATCGCCACCGTGGCGCCTTCGTTGATATAAGCCTGGGCGAACGTCCTGCCGATGCCACGGGCGGCACCGGTTACCAGGGCACTTTTTCCTTCCAGTCGTTTCATGGGATTGTCCTATTGTTGTGGGGCCGTGGCGTCGGGCGGTGCTGCCTGTCTGCAATGGCAAGCCGATTACACCAACGCCCGTGGAGGCCGACAAACGCAGGGAGGATCACGAGTTGATACTTTTTTAACGCTCGTCAGTGCGCCAGGCGCAGGTTAAAAAAGTATCGGCGGGCGGTCAGGCCAAGACTGGCGAACGGCTGCGCACTCGGCGTAAGGTGCCTGCTATAACGCTAAAAGAGGCGCGACATGCCTGATCACCGAACGCCCCTGTTCGAGCAGCGACCCGCCGAACTGGAAGTCATTCTGCCCGAGCCCGAACACAGTTTTCGCTGGTACGAGCATGACTACCCGTACCCGATGGCGCGCCGGAACCATCACCCTGAATTTGAAATCCACCTGATCCGCCAGGGTAGCGGCAGACTGTTGGCGGGCGACTACATTGGCCCCTTTGGTCCAGGCCATGTAGCGATGATTGGCCCGCATTTGCCCCACGACTGGATGGGGGACCTGGCGCCGGGCGAGCACCTGCCCGGGCGCGACGTGGTGTTGCAGTTCGATGGCGCGACGCTGCTGACCTTGCGCCGAACGCTGCCCGAACTGGGGGATCTGCAGGGGCTGTTCGAGCGCGCCCGCCGAGGCCTGGCCTTTGGCGGCGATACGGCGTTGCAAGCCGCGCACCTGCTGCAAGCCATCGGCCCGGCCCAGGGGCTGGCGCGGTTGACGCTGTTCCTGGAGCTGCTCCACACCCTCAACCAAGCCCCTGTCGACGAAGCTTTGAGCCTGGCGAGCCCTTGCTACGCACCGACGCTGGATGCGCGCAGTTCCGAGCGCATTCACAAAGCCTTCGAATACCTGCAAACCGAACTCACCGGCGACCTGCGCCTGTCGGTGATCGCCCGTCAACTGGACATGAGCGAACCAGGCTTCTCGCGGTTCTTCAAACGCATCACCGGACACGGCTTCATCGACTTGATGCGCAAGCTGCGGGTCCAGCGCGCCTGCCGCTTGCTGTTGCAGAGTGAAATGCCGGTCACTGATATCTGCTTTGAAGTGGGCTACAACAACCTGTCCAACTTCAACCGACATTTCCGCATCGAGATGAACCAGACGCCGAGTGAGTATCGGCGCGGGGCTTTGTCGTTCAATTGAAACCGTAATGCTCAGCGGGCAGCCTGCGCCTCACCCACCGGCACCGCACGCGCCATCACGCTGATCGCTGCCACAGTCGCAATCAGCAGCCCCGGCGACGTCGCGAGCAGCACCCCAGTCGTCCCCGCTCCGGCGGCCAGAATCTGCCCCGCAGCCAAAGGTCCGGCGACCGACCCCAGGCGCCCGATAGCCACCGCCGCGCCGACCCCCGTCGCACGTACGGCCGTAGGGTAGGCGGGCGGTGCCAAGGCGTAGAGTACCAATTGCGCCGCCATGACGAACAACCCGGCGGCAAAGCCGGCGATCGCCATCGGCACGATACCGACTGACAACCCGACGCCGGCCAATGCGCTCAGTAGCCCGGCATAGACGAACAACACCACCTTGATGCCGTTGCAGCGGTCCAGCAACAGCCCCCCGAGCAATGAGCCAAGGGTTCCGCCGATATTGAACAGCATTTGCACCAGGCCGGCTTGAGGCTTGCTGAACCCTTGTTCGAGCAACAACGATGGTAACCAGTTGAGCAGCATGTACATCACCGTCAGGGTGAAGAAATAACTCAGCCAGAGCGCCAGGGTCGTGTGACCCCGACCTTCACCAAACAGCGCCTGGCCGGTGGAGCCGCGCAGTGGCGCGCTGGCGCCCTGCACCTGGCGAAAGGCGCTGGACTCGGGCAACCACAGCAACATCAACGGCACCACCAGCAGCGGCGCCAGCCCGCCGATGAAAAAGGTCATTTGCCAGTGTTCACCAAACAGCATGGCAACCACCGCCGCCAGCGCGCCACCCAACGGCACACCCGCGTACATCACACTGATCGCCGTGCCGCGCCGTTGCTCGCCCACGGCTTCGGCACACAATGCGATGAGGTTGGGCAGGGCGGCGCCCAGGCCCAGGCCGGTCATGAAGCGCACCAGCAGCAGGCTGGAGAACTGTTCGACATACGCGGTGCTGAGGGAAAACACGCCGAACAGCAGGACCGCAGCGATGAGGATCTTCTTGCGGCCGATGCGATCGGCAATCCAGCCACCAAAGAACGCCCCGGGCAGCAGGCCGATGATCCCGGCGCTGAATACCCAGCCCATCATTTTCGGGTCCAGGGCAAACGTCTGTCGCAAACCGGCGGCGGCAGTGCCGGCCGATTGCAGATCGAACCCCTCGATCAACGCAACGATAAAACACAAGGCGATGGTCAGCGTCGCACGACGCGCCGGACTGTTCATGGCAAATCCCTCTTATTGTTTTTGTCTGTGGAGCACCGGTAACGGGGGAAACCGGCAGATGAATTAAGATTAACAAAGCTAACTAAAAAATGAATCGCCGCGAGCTGGCGGTGGATTAAGGTGATATTTCGATAAAATTCAATAGGTTGACGAGTTATTTTGGACGAACTGAAAAATTGGTTAACTATATTAATGTTCGATTATCGGTCAGTCTGGATTGACGAAGCACCCGCGCCATTTCCATTCTTAGTCCGCATAGCCCGCTATTACGAAAGCTCGGGCCGACCAAAACAACAACAATAAGTGGACGTTGAACATGCCTGACTTTGTCCGGGACGCCGTTGCGGCGCCTTCTCTTTCACCTGTCGTCCGTCTGCTGGCCTGCCTCGGGCTGAGCCTCGCTTCCAGCGCAGTGCTCGCCGAGGGATTGATCGACGACAGCCACGGAACCTTGACCCTGCGCAATTACTACCTGGACCGCGACTACAAGGATGACGGCGCCAAGACCGCGGCTCGGGAATGGGCCCAAGGTGTGTTCATGAATATGGAATCGGGGTTTACCCCAGGTCCCGTCGGTTTCGGCCTGGATGCCCGGGGCCTGGTGGGGATCAAGCTGGACTCGTCGCCGGACCGCAGTGGTACGGAGTTGTTGCCGGTCTCCAGCAGTGACAAGCGTGCCGCCGATGAGTATTCGCGTCTGGCGTTGACCGGCAAGCTGCGAATCGGCCAGACCATGGTGAAGACCGGGGACGTATCGATTTTCCTGCCGTTTGCCTTCGCCAGCCCGTCGCGGTTGTTGCCGCAGACCTTTCGCGGCACGACCCTCAGTGCCAAGGGCATTGAAGGGCTGACGTTGAATACTGGTTACATCGACCGCATCAACCGGCGCGACTCCACCGACTACCAGCCGATGAGCATCGCCTCGCCCAACCGCCGCTTCAATGGCGCGGCGACCGCGTCTCATATGGCTTACGTGGGCGGCGATTATCAGGCCAACAAAGACCTCAGCCTGCGGGCCTACCACGCCGAAGTGGCGGACTTGTACCGACAGAATACGCTGGCGCTGCTGCATAACCTGCCGTTGGGTGACGGCGTGTTGACTACCGATCTGCGCAGTTTTTTCAGCGACGAAGACGGCGCGGCCAAGGCCGGCAAGGTGGATAACCGCAATGTTTCGGCGCTGGTGGGTTATCGCTTGGGCGGTCACCGGGTAAGCCTGGGCTACATGCACGCCAGCGGCGATACGGCCACGCCATACGTGTCTGGCACCGAGTTGATGGGCCTGAGTGAAATGACCATGAGCTCGGATTTTCTCAACGCCAAGGAGCGCACCTGGCAGGTGATCCATGATTATGACTTTGCCGCAGTCGGCGTACCGGGCCTGAGGACCCGTTTGCGCTACGTGCGCGGCGACCACATCGAACTGGCGGCGCTCAATGCCGAAGACCGCAAGGAGCGCGAGTTCCAGATGGAACTGGGGTATGTGATCCAGAGCGGCGCATTGAAGAACCTCGGACTGCTTGCGCGTAAATCGATTTACCGCAATGACTTTCCCGGGGCGGCCGCGTTTCGCGATGAAAACCAGACGCGGTTTCTGCTGACCTACAGTGTGCCGATCTGGTGATGGACTGATGCGAGGCTCATGGCGAGGGAATTCATCTGTGGTGAGGAGATAAATCCACTCTCCACAGAACCGCTGCGCTTGAACCAGACGGGGGGAGGTTGCTGCGGTAATTAGTTATTAAAATTAATTAGTTGCCAATTATTTGCTCATTGCTGAACGCCGCTCAAGCGCTCAGCGTTATGGTGCGTTTCATCCGATTTATGCTTGCTATTCTCCAATATCCACCTGTTTCTCTATCTTTAGCGGCCTTGAAAAATTAAGAAACTTAACGGTTTCCTTTGTCATGTTTTTTGGCATACTTCTCTGCAACGAGTCGGCAAAGGCGCCTGCTCGTCGAATATTAGTGCTGAATAATAACAATCCAACCAGCAGGAATTCACGCCATGAGCATCATCGGTCATCATGCTGCGCCGGTCTGCGCCGAACAACTCGCTGCGACGCTGGCGAAAATGAAGCAGGCCCATCTGGACGAAGGGCCGGCGAGCCCGGAATTACGCCGCGACCGCCTCGACCGGGCCATTGCCTTGCTTCTGGATAATCGCGAAGCCATTGTCGCTGCGGTGTCGGCAGACTTCGGCAATCGCAGTCGCGAGCAAACCCTGCTGTCGGATATTGCCGGTTCTGTGGCGAGCCTCAAGCATTGCCGTGAGCACTTGGTCGAGTGGATGCGATCAGAGTCCCATCCGGCACCGTTTCCCGGTTGCCAGGCGCGGGTCGATTACCAGCCGCTGGGCGTGGTCGGTGTGATCAGCCCGTGGAATTTCCCCATCGTGCTGGCCTTCGGGCCGCTGGCAAGCATCCTGGCCGCCGGTAACCGGGCCATGCTCAAACCCTCGGAGCTGACCCCGCGCACCTCGGCGTTGATCGCCGAACTGATCGCCCGCTATTTCGACGAGAACGAACTCACCACGGTGCTCGGTGACGCTGAGGCCGGCGCGCTGTTCAGTGCGCAACCCTTCGACCATCTGATCTTTACCGGGGGCACCGCAGTGGCCCGGCACATCATGCGCGCTGCCTCGGACAACCTGGTGCCGGTGACCCTGGAGCTGGGCGGCAAATCGCCGGTACTGGTTTCCCGTAGCGCCGACCTCGCGACCGTGGTGCAGCGGGTCATGACGGTGAAGACGTTCAACGCCGGGCAGATCTGCCTGGCCCCGGACTATGTGCTGCTGCCGGAAGAGTTACTGGAGGACTTCGTTGCCGAGGCCGTGCGCTTCG
Source organism: Pseudomonas sp. St290 (assembly GCF_018325805.1). Taxonomy (NCBI): domain Bacteria; kingdom Pseudomonadati; phylum Pseudomonadota; class Gammaproteobacteria; order Pseudomonadales; family Pseudomonadaceae; genus Pseudomonas; species Pseudomonas sp. St290. The sequence goes on from NZ_AP014703.1 coordinate 3,175,222, forward strand.
TCAGTGCCATGTACTCCACCTTGCGCAGCAACCCTGATTACACCTCGATCATCAACCCGCGTAATTTCGACCGTCTGCAAGGCTATCTCGTCGATGCCAAAACCAGAGGTGCGCGGCTGATCGAGATCAACCCGGCGCAGGAGGATCTGAGCGATCGCGAGATCCGCAAGATTGCCCCAACCCTGGTGCTCGACACCCGTGAGCAGATGCAGGTACTGCGCGAGGAGATTTTCGGGCCGCTGTTACCGATCAAAACCTACCGATATTTCGCCACGGCGATTGATTACGTCAACAACCAGCCGCGACCGTTGGCGGCCTATTACTTTGGCGAGGATGCCGATGAGCGTAGGCAGGTGCTGGAGCGCACGACCTCGGGTGGCGTGGTGATCAATGACGTCTTTAGCCATGTCCTGTTCGAGGCGCTGCCGTTCGGCGGTGTCGGTCACTCCGGCATGGGCGCTTATCATGGCGTCTATGGTTTCCGTACCTTCAGCCATGCCAAGGCGGTCGTGGTGCAGAGCCCGATCGGTGAGTCCAACCTGGCCATGCGCGCGCCCTACGGCGCAATGATCCACGGCCTGCTGGATCAATTGCTGACGGCCCATTGAGTCGCCAAGGAGTCTGACCATGAACGCGATGCAAACCTTCAAGGCCAAACTGCTGCGGGCCTTTGCCAAGCGCATGAAAGCCAAGTTCATCTACGACGCAGCGGCGTATCCGTTACGCGCGGTCGAAGAGAAAATCATCCCGACGGCCTGGGGACCGGCGCGGGCGCTGTTCTATTGGCCCGATATGCCGTCCGTGGAGCCCTTGCCGGTCTATCTGAACCTGCATGGCGGTGGTTTCGTGGCCGGGGTGCCGGAGCATGACGACAGCTATTGCCGGCGGCTTGCACACAATCTCGGTTGCCTGGTGGTCAATCTGGATTATGTCCTGGCCCCAGAGCATCCCTTTCCCGCAGGTGTGCGACAGAGCTTCGAGGTGCTGGAGTGGCTGGCCGGACAGGCCACGGCCTTGGGGATCGACCCACAGTGTATCGCCGTCGGCGGGCACAGCGCCGGTGGCAACCTGGCCACCGGCGTGGCCAATCTGGCGCGGGGACACCAGCGGCTGCGGGTGGTGCATCAGATCATCGATTATGCGGCGCTGGACTTGGCCCTGGATCCCGAACAGAAGCACTCGCCCCTCGACAAACCGCTGCTTGGCACGGGCCTGATGCGCTTCTTCAATAGTTGCTACCTGAGTGATCCGGCCCACGCGCACGACCCTCTGGCCTCGCCCTTGCGGGTGCCGCTCGAGGCGTTGCAGGGCATGCCCGCCACCACGCTGATCACCGCCGAGTACGACATTCTGCGCGTTGAGGGCGAGGCCTACGCAGAGAAACTGCGTCAGGCCGGCGTGGCGGTGCATGAGCGGATGTTCGCCGGCTGCGATCATATGTTCACCCACCTGGGGCCGGATGACTCGGCTCAGGAGGCCTGGCAACTCATCGAGGACTCTTTGCGCAAGGCGTTTTCAGCCCATTGCGCTAGGCTGGGCACCTTGGCCAAACCATCACTGTCAGGACACGTGCACCATGCCAATCAACCGGGCTCGTAATGCCTGAAACCACTGCGCAGCCCGCCAAGCGCGGTCGTCCTCCGTTGCGCAGCCGTGAGGAGCAGATGAGTTTGCTGCTGGACGCGGCGGCGCAGGCGCTTGGCAGCGGCAACTTCGCCAATGTCACCATGGACGCCATCGCCCGCGCCGCCGGCATCTCGAAGAAGACCGTGTATCTACTGGTGGCCAGTAAGGAAGCGTTGCTCTCACAGTTGGTGGCCCGCGACTTATCCACCCTCGAGCTGCTCCTGGAAAGCGGTATCGACTGCGCCGAGGATCTGCTCAGCGAGTTGCGCATGTACCTGACCCTATGGGCGCGCCTGACCCTTTCGCCATTGGCCCTGGGTCTCTATCTCATGGCCGCGCAGGGGCGCGAGACTGCGCCGGGCATTGCCCGGATCTGGTATCAGGAAGGTGCCGAACGCTGCCTGGGCCTGTTGCGTGGCTGGCTGGGCAAGGCGGCGGGCAAGGGGCTGTTGGCAAACGAGGATGTCGAGGCGGCCATCGAACTGATCGACGCGTTGTTGATTTCCCAACCGCTCAAGCTCTTCACCCTTGGGGTGCAACAGAGCTGGTCCGACGAGCAGATCGAACGGCGGGTCGAAGTGGCCCTCGGCATGTTCAGTCGATGTTTTATCCAGCATGCGCCCTGTGGTGAGGGGATAAATCCCCTCGCCACGATGATTTCATTCCCATAAGTGGCTTGAGCGCTCCCGCACAACCTTTTACTCGCTGATCGGCCGCCGCGACAGGCGATAGGACAACTGCGCGCGAGTCAGGCCGAGACGGCGGGCCGCTTCGGAGACATTGCCTTTCACCTCGCTCAGGCAGTGGTCGATCATCGTGTCCTCGATCTCTTGCAGCGACAGCCGGCTCAGGTCCTTGCCGCCGAACAACGCCTGGATCGCTTCATTGCCTGTATCGGCAGGTGCGACAGTCGTGCGCTGGGAGGGTGCCTGGTCGTTCGGTGCCGCGGCCAGTTGGCCGCGTTTGCCGATGGAGAACATGGGCAAGGCCAGGCGTTCGCCGCTGGTAAACAGGTGCGCCAGGTCGATTGCGCCGCCGTCCGGAGCACTGATCACGCCGCGCTCCACCAGGTTCTGCAACTCGCGAATATTGCCCGGGAAGTCATAGGCCAGCAGGGTGTCGGCCGTGCGCGGGGTGAAGCCGCTGATCTGGCGGCCGTGGCGCTGGGTGAAGCGATGCAGGAAATGCGTCATCAGCAGCGGGATGTCTTCCTTGCGTTCGCGCAACGGCGGCAGGTGGATCGGGAACACGTTCAAGCGAAAGAACAGGTCTTCACGGAACTCGCCACGCTGCGCCGCAGCGCGCAGGTCGACGTTGGTCGCGGCGACCACCCGCACATCGACCTTCAAGGTGCGACTGCCGCCAACCCGCTCGACCTCGCCTTCCTGAAGTGCGCGCAGCAGCTTGCCCTGGGCCACCAGGCTGAGGGTGGCGATTTCGTCCAGGAACAGCGTGCCGCCATCGGCGCGCTCGAAGCGCCCGGCGCGCGATTGAGTGGCACCGGTGTAGGCGCCGCGCTCGACGCCGAACAGCTCCGACTCCATCAGGTTTTCCGGAATGGCCGCGCAGTTGATGGCGACGAAGGGCTCATCGTGACGCGGGCTGATGCGGTGCAGCATCCTGGCGAACATTTCCTTGCCGACCCCGGACTCACCGGTGAACAGCACCGTGGCCTGGGTTGGCGCGACCCGCCTTAACATGTGGCAAGCGGCGTTGAAGGCTGAAGAAATACCGACCATGTCGGTGTCTTGCGCCGGTGTCGGACCCGCTTGCAGGCCAGTGGGCAGGGCGCCTTTATCGCTGCGGTTGGGTGCCGTGGCGCTGCGTCCACCGGTGCTGACGAAGGGTTCGGCGTTGAGGTCGGCCAGGTCCGCTTCGGCGTCGTCCCATTCCTCGGCGGGTTTTCCGATCAGCCGGCAAATGCTCGAGCCGGTGGAGCGGCATTCGACCTCGCGGTAGACGATCAACCGGCCGACCATCGCCGAGGTGTATCCGGTGGCATAGCCTGTTTGCATCCAGCAGGCCGGCTCGGTGCCGATGCCGTACTGGGCGATGTGCTCATCATCTTCGCTGGAGTGGTGCCAGAGGAACTCTCCGTAATAGGTTCCCAGGTTCATGTCGAATTCGAAGTGCACCGGCTCGACCTTCACCGCCCCTTCAATCGCATGGATGATCGGGCCGGCGGCAAACAGCGCCAGGATATCGGCCTCGGGAAAGCGTTCCTTGATCAACGCGGCGTCCCGGGCACCGCAATGGTAGCCGGTGCGCAGCATGATCCCTCGGGCGCGGGCCAGGCCCATGCTTTCAATCAGCTCCCGGCGCAGTGCGCCGATGCCGCTGTTGTGCATCAGCAGCATGCGCGCGCCGTTCAACCAGATGCGCCCATCGCCCGGGCTGAACAGCAGGCATTCGGTCAGGTCCTGCAGGGTAGGGGCGGCGCCGGGTGGCAATTGCTCGCTGGCGCCACGTCCGGGTTTCTTTTGTGCATCACGAGAGAGTTCGGCCAGGGAAATCAGCTTGTCTGCCATCAGAAACCCTTAATTTGAGTAATCATAATCCGCATAGTGCAGCATGAAATTGCTGAAATCATCACTTTTCTAACGCGCTCCATCCCGCCTTCCTGTCGCTGTTTTTCCCTATTCAGGCTGAATGCCGCGTGCTTGAGCGGTTTCCTCGTCATTGTCCAGAGATGGCATATCGCTTGCTACAACTAGTTACCGACATTAACTAATTCGGCGAATAACAATATGGCTTGGCTGTCGCCCTAACGCGGGCAGCACAAGCACGAATCGGGGAACCCGTATGAAGCTGACCAGTAAAAGGATAGTCGTGACCGGGGTGTCCTCGGGCATTGGCGCCGAAACCGCCCGAATCCTGCGTGCCCACGGCGCCATCGTCATCGGCATGGATCGCAATGAGCCCCACCTGAGCCTGGATCATTTCATCCAGGCTGACCTCAGTCACCCGGATGCCATCGACGCGGCGGTGCGGCAGTTACCGGACACCCTCGACGGCCTGTGCAATATCGCCGGGGTGCCGGGCACCGCCGATCCACAACGGGTTGCCCAGATCAATTATCTGGGGCTGCGCCATCTCTGCGCAGCGCTGCTGCCGCGTATCCGTGCCGGTGGCAGCATCGTCAACGTCGCTTCGATCCTGGGCGCGGAGTGGCCACTGCGGGTGGATCTGCACAAGGCCTTGGCCCGTACCGACAGTTTTGCGGATGGCCAGGCCTGGTTGGCCGAACACCCGGTGCCTCCGGAGAGCTGCTACCAGTACTTCAAAGAAGCCTTGATCGTCTGGAACGCGTTGCAGGCCCAGCCATGGTTCTTGCAGACCTCGGTTCGCATGAACTGCGTGGCTCCGGGCCCGGTGTTCACCCCAATCCTGGGTGATTTCGTCGCCATGCTCGGTAAAGAGCGCATCGACGCTGACGCCCACCGCATGAAACGCCCGGCCTACGCCGATGAGGTGGCGGCCGCCATTGCCTTCCTGTGCGCTGACGAATCTCGCTGGGTCAATGGCATCAACCTGCCCGTCGATGGGGGGCTGGCGTCCACTTACGTCTGAATGAGGAACCTTGGGCCACGCCTTTTCGCGCAATTCATTGTCGGTCGTTTTCGAGCGAATGATCGGCTCATAAAACCTGCTTCCAACAACAAGAATAATGAGGAACAACATGCACAACTCTCGTTGCTATCCAGGCTTCAAGCGTTCCGCCATGGCGCTCTCGGTGTGTCTGGCGAGCTGGGCCGGCCAGTCTCAAGCCGCACAAATAGACTTGGGCGACAGTGAATGGCGTTTGCGTTGGGACAACACCATCAAATACAGCCAGGCCTGGCGACTCAACGGCGCCGACGACAATCTGGTCAACGCGCCGACGGCGGGAGGCTTGTATCCCTCGATACAAAGCCAGGGCGACAAGAACTTCAGCAGCGGCCTGGTCTCCAACCGCCTGGACCTGTTCAGTGAAATGGACCTGAGTCGGGAAAACTATGGCCTGCGCCTCAGCGGGGCGGCCTGGTACGACGATGTCTATAACAAGGACACCGACAGCAGCGACCAGCGCCACTTCCTCGACGATACCCGCGAACTGCACGGGCGTGACGCCGAGTTGCTGGACGCCTTCGTGTTCGTGCGCGGCGATGTCGGTGACGCAAGCCAGGGCACCGTGCGCCTCGGCCGACACAGCCTGATCTATGGCGAAAGCCTGTTCTACGGTGGCAACGGCATCGCCGCCGCCCAAGGGCCTAGCGACATCGTCAAGCTGCTCAGCGTACCAGGTACCCAGTTCAAGGAAATCCTGCGGCCGGTCAATCAAGTGTCCGGGCAGTTGCAGATCAACCCTCAGTTGTCGGTGGGTGCGTACTATCAGTTCGAATGGGAGCGTTCCAACCTGCCGGGTGCGGGCAGCTACCTGAGCGATAACGATGGCATCGGCAAAGGTTCGGGCGACTGGACTGAGGTGTTTGGCAACACCACCGTTCATGCCTCTGACATCGAAGCCAAAAATAGCGGGCAGGGCGGCATGCAACTGCGCTACAAGCCCGAAGGCACGGAGCTTGAGCTGGGCTTCTACGCCGCGAAGTATCACGACAAGGCCCCGAGCGCACTCTATGCCTACCTGGATGGTGCAGCGGCGGCCGCTACCGGGCTGCCGATCCTCGGCTCCTACCGCCAGGTCTACGCCGAAGACATCAAGACCGTCGGCGTCAGCTTCTCCACCGCTCACGGCCCGTTCAACTTCGCCGGCGAAAGCTCGGTGCGTTGGGATGCGCCCCTGGTGAGCAACCTGCAGGTGGTGACACCTGGCATGGCGGCCGACAACAGCGACAACGCGCTCTACGCCAAGGGCAAGACCGCGCACGTCAACCTCTCGACCATTTACCTGCTGTCGCCCAACGCATTATGGGACGGCGGTTCGGTACTCGCCGAACTGGCCTGGAACCGCACCCTCAGCGTTACCGAGAACCGTGCGGCATTGGACTCCAATACCACCCGTGACGCCACCGCACTGCGGGTGCTGGCCGAGCCGGCCTACTTCCAGGTGGCCGACGGCCTCGACCTGACCGTACCGGTGGGCTTTGGAGTGGTACTCGATGGGCGTTCCTCGGCGGTCAGCAAGGCCGGTTTCGGCAACACCCACGCCGGCGACTGGAGCGTCGGACTCAAGGCCACTTATTTGCAGCGCTGGGACTTCGGCGTGAACTACGTGAACTTCTTCGGCAAGAAGGAGGCGGGACTGCGCGAAGACGGCAACTTCAGCTATGGGCAATCGCTGGCCGACCGTGACTTCGTCTCCATGTACGTGAAAACCACATTCTAATAAGAGGTTTCATCCGCTATGCAAAGCAAATTTTCCTTGCGTATTTCGGCCCTGGCCATTGCCTTGTTAAGCGCCGGCCTGGTGCAGGCGGCGGTTTCCCCTGAGCAGGCCGCACGGCTTAATACCGACCTTACACCTATGGGCGCCGAGCGCGCCGGTAACAAAGACGGCAGCATCCCCGAATGGACCGGTGGCTACACCAAAGCGCCGGCAGGCTACAAGAACGGCGACAAGCGTGCCGACCCATTCGCTGCCGACAAGCCGCTGTATTCGGTGAGCGCGTCCAACATGGCCCAGTACGCCGATCAGTTGGCCGAGGGGACCAAGGCCCTGTTGCAGAAATATCCGGGCTACCGCCTGGACGTCTATCCGACCCGGCGCAGTGCCGCTGCCCCGCAGTGGGTGTATGACAACACCCTGAAGAACGCCACCCGTGCAAACCTCGAGGTGGAAACCGAGAAAGTCAGCGGTGCTTATGGCGGGATTCCCTTCCCATTGCCGCAGAACGGTGCCGAGGTGTTGTGGAACTACCGCCTGTCCTGGCAGGGTGGCGACACCTTCTATGCGCCTTTTGATACCTGGCTGATGACCGCTGGCGGCAAGAAGATCCAGGCCACCCGCGCGCGTTTCTGGTACCAGCATCCCTATTACTTCAAAGAGGGCAGCCTGGATACCTTTGATGGCAAGTTTCTGATCGGCAAGCTGGCCACGGAACTCCCGTCGTCCAAGGCGGGCGAGGGGCTGATGACCCATTGGGACATGGATCCGGGCAAGCGTGCCGCCTGGCAGTACCTGGTTGGCCAACGTCGGGTACGGCGTGCGCCGAACATTGCCTATGACACGCCGGACTTCGTCACCTCGGGCGTCGGCTTTTTCGACGAAGCCTTCATGATTTTCGGCCCGACCGACCGCCACGACCTCAAACTGATCGGCAAGAAAGAGCTGCTGGTGCCTTACAACAACAACCGCGCCGCGGCGGCACCCAGCGACGAGCTGGTCAAGCCGGGCTTCCTCAACCCGGATCTGGTGCGCTGGGAGAAACACCGGGTGTGGGTGGTGAGCGCGACGCTCAAGGACGGCAAGCGTCACGTGGTGCCCAAGCGCACCTATTACGTGGACGAGGACTCCTGGCAGGTGCTGCTGCTCGACGGGTATGACGCGCAAGGCAAGTTGGGCCGGCATAACTATTCGCTGACGCTGCTGGCGCCTGAAATGCCCGCGCTGACCGCGCAAATGATGTGGGGCAGCTACAACCTGGAGACCGGCGCCTACTTCCTGAACTCATCGGCCAACGACCTGGGCGTGCAGTACCAGAGCTATCCACGTCCGCCGTCCGCGTTTTTCACCCCGGATGCCATGGCCAGCGACAGCATGCGCTAACGGATTGCCCAGGGCGCCGAACCCCAGGTTCGGCGCGTTGTGCAATTAGCGTTTGGATAACTCTTATGGGTGGTTGGAGCAGACATGATCGTTAACTTTTCACTCACGAGGGTGCTGCCGGCGACCTTGCTGCTGGCGGCATTGCTGGTGCCAGGTTGGGCCGCGGCCAGCCCGCGGATTTCGCTACTCGACCAGGCAGCGCTGCAAAGTGCCAAGGCCGACCATGCGGTGCTGCTGGCGGTAACCCGTGCCGGCGAACGGCTGGTGGCGGTCGGCGAACGCGGCATCGTCCTGCTCTCTGATGACTCCGGCAAACACTGGCGCCAAGCCCGCGTGCCTGTGAGCGTCAGCCTGACGGCGGTGCAGTTTGTCGATGCCGAGCAGGGCTGGGCAGTCGGCCATATGGGCGTGATTCTTCACAGCTCGGATGGTGGTGAAACCTGGGTCAAACAACTCGATGGTGTCGCCGCCGCGCAGCTGGCGTTGGTGGCGGCGCAACAGGGCAACGACGCCAAGCAGCTCAAAGACGCCGAGCGACTGGTTGCCGATGGCCCGGACAAGCCATTTCTCGACCTGTACTTCAGCGACCGCCGTAACGGCTATGCCGTCGGCGCCTACGGCCTGATTCTGCGCACCGTGGACGGTGGCGACAACTGGCAGCCATGGATGCAACAGGTGGATAACCCCGAGGGCCTCAATCTGTACGGTATTCGCGCCGCCGGCGGCGCGCTGTTCATCGTGGGTGAGCGCGGTCTGCTGCTGCGTTCCAGCGATAACGGTCGCAGCTTCCAGGCGCTGGACTCGCCCTATGACGGCAGTTTTTTTGGCCTGCAGGGCGGCGCCGGTGGAACGTTGGTGGCCTTCGGGCTGCGTGGCAACGCTTATTGGTCGAACGACCAGGGGGCCAGCTGGCGACGCATCGAAACCGGCTTGGAGGTAGCGTTTTCTGCGGCCACCAAACTGCCTGACGGCGCGCTGGTGCTGGTCAGCCAGGCTGGCGATCTGCTGATCAGTCCGAGTCAAGGGAGCAGCTTTAGGCACCTGGCCGGCCCGACCGGCACCTCGGTTGCAGGTTTAGTGGCTGCCCCGGATGGCAGTTTGATCTGCGTCGGCATGAGTGGCCCGACCCGTCTCAACCAAGACCTTTTCTCGGCCCAACGCTGAAACAACCTGCCAGAGCCCTACACGGCCGAATTTGGAGTCCGATGTGAACGACCATAATCCCTCCCTTGAACAGCAAGTGGTGATCGCCCGCCTGGAGGATTTCGATCCGCGTTCCGGCAACCTGGGTGAGCGGGCGATTTTCAACCACCGGCCCTGGGTGATTCTGCTCTGCTTGCTGGTGACCTTGGTGCTGGGTTTCCAGGCCAGCAAGATCGGCCTCAACGCCAGTTTCGAGAAGACCATCCCGGCCTCTCACCCTTACGTCGCCAACTTTCTCGAGCGGCGTAGCGAATTGAGCGGCTTGGGCAATTCGATTCGCATCGCGGTGGAGATCAAGGACGGCAGTATCTTCGACAAGGACTACCTCGAGGTCCTGGCCAAGCTCAACGACGAGATCTATTTGCTGCCCGGCGTCGACAAACCTTATATGAAGTCGTTATGGACGCCGACGACCCGCTGGACCGCGGTGACGGAGGAGGGGCTCGATGGCGGTACGGTGATCCCGGACGCCTATGACGGTTCTGCGGCGAGCCTGGAGCAGGTACGCACCAATGTGGCCCGTTCCGGTGAGATCGGCCAACTGGTGGCCGGCAATTTCCAGTCCAGCGTGATATTCGTGCCGCTGCTGGAACTCAATCCGGTGACCGGCAAGGCCTTGGATGCTGGCGAGTTCTCCCGGCAATTGGAGGCCTTGCGCGACAAGTACCAGAGCGATCGAATCCAGATTCACATCACCGGATTCACCAAGATCATCGGCGACCTGATCGCCGGATTGGTCCAGGTCATGCTGTTCTTCGTGGTTGCCGTGCTGGTGACCGTGGCGGTGCTCTACTGGTATACCCGTTGTGCGCGCAGCACGTCGCTGGTGGTGCTCTGCTCGCTGGTGGCGGTGCTCTGGCAGATAGGCCTGCTCGCCAGCCTCGGTTACGACCTTGACCCTTACTCGGCGCTGGTGCCTTTTTTGGTGTTCGCCATCGGCATGAGTCACGGCGCGCAGAAGATGAACGGCATCATGCAGGACATCGGTCGAGGCACGCACCGGGTGGTCGCTGCGCGCTATACCTTCCGCCGGCTGTTCGCCGCCGGCATGACCGCGTTGCTCTGCGATGCGGTGGGCTTCGCCGTGCTGATGGTGATCAAGATCCGAGTGATCCAGGACCTGGCGATCACCGCCAGTATCGGCGTGGCGGTGCTGATCTTCACCAACCTGATCCTGCTGCCTATTTTGCTCAGTTATATCGGCGTCGGCGCCAAGGCGGCCGAGCGCAGTTTGCGGGCGGAAACCGCCGAGCTGAAAGCGAACGTCAAACATCCGCTCTGGAGTTTTCTCGATCTGTTCACCCGGCGCTCCTGGGCCTATGTGGCTTGCCTGGCCGGTCTGGCCCTGGCGATCGGTGGTTTCGCCATCAGCCTGCACTTGAAGATCGGCGACCTCGATCCCGGCGCCCCGGAGCTACGCCCAGACTCGCGCTACAACCGCGATGCAGCCTTCATGACGCAAAACTATGCGGCCAGTTCGGACATCTTCGTGGTCATGGTGAAAACCCCGGAAGACCAATGCACCCGTTACACAACCCTGGCGGCGGTGGACGCCCTGGCCTGGCAGCTCGAGCAATTGCCGGGCGTCGAATCGACCAACTCCATGGCCGCCCTGAGCAAGATCGCCGCCGCCGGTTATAACGAGGGCAACTTCAAGTGGTACGAGTTGATCCCCAACGACGGCGCTCTCGGCGCGGTACAGACGCGCGCGCCACGAGAACTGTTCAACCAGGGCTGTTCACTGCTCTCGCTCTACGTTTACCTGGCCGACCATAAGGCCGAAACCCTGGAACGGGTGGTGCAGGCCAGCGAAGCGTTTATCGCCCAACAGCACCTGCCGGAGGTGAAGTTCATGCTTGCCGCGGGGAGCGCCGGGATCGAGGCGGCGACCAATATCGTGGTGAAGAAAGCCATGCGCGAGATGCTGTTCTGGGTCTACGGTGCGGTGATCCTGCTCTGCTGGGTGACCTTCCGTTCCTGGCGTGCGGTGCTTGCCGCCGTGCTGCCGCTGATGCTCACCTCGATCCTCTGCGAGGCATTGATGGTCGGCCTCGGCATGGGGGTCAAGGTGGCGACCTTGCCAGTGATCGCCCTGGGGGTGGGCATTGGTGTCGACTATGCGCTCTACGTGCTGAGCGTCATCCTGACGCACATGCGTGCTGGCGCCACGCTGTCCGAGGCCTACTACCGCGCGCTGTTATTCACCGGCAAGGTGGTGCTATTGACCGGCATCAGCCTGGCCATCGCCGTGGCGACCTGGGCTTTCTCGCCGATCAAGTTTCAGGCCGACATGGGCATCCTGCTGGCCTTCATGTTCCTGGTGAACATGCTTGGCGCGCTGATCCTGCTGCCGGCTTTGGCGTACTTCCTGTTGCCGAAACGGTTGTTCGCAAAAAAGCCTGAGGTTGCCAGCGCGTTGCAGCCGGTCGAAGAGGGCTGACAGGCGGCACGCTGGCAACCATGGAGGTGGGCCGGGCAAGCCAACGCGGCTTGCCCGGGCCTGGATACGCCAACAATGCTGCTGAATTCCCTTCAGGCATAAGGATAAGAACAATGCTGAAGAAAACTGCCCGGTTGCTCGTCGACTGTTCGGTGGGGCAGAAACTGCTGCTCGGTTTCGGCCTGGTTTCCCTGCTCGCGGTGGTCGCTATCGCCCAGGGTCTGTATGCCACCGCCAGCCTGCTTGAACACAGCCTACAGGTCAGCACCATGGTGGAGATCAATCACCTGACGCTGCAGATGCGCAATGCCGAGAAAACCTACGCACTGGATCCCGAGCCCCTGGCGATGCGCGAGGTCAAGGAACTGATAGGCACACTCGGCGCTCGGCTCCAGGCGGTAAAGGCGCAGGTAACTGCCACCGATGTGCCCTTGCTGACCGCGATGCAGCGATCCATCGAGGATTACCAAGGCCAGTTCGCACAGTTTGTCGATCACCAACGCCTGGCGGCAGAGGCGTTGCGTCATATGCAGGAACAGGCTGAGCAGGCCCGCCTGCAGTTCGAGACTGTCGAACTGGATATGTACGACCAGGTACGCGACGTATTGAACAGCGGCCAGGCGCTGGAGGGTGATCCGCTGAGCCTGGCAGAACAGGCCTCGGCACTGCTGCGAAAATTGCTGGTCGCCCGCAATAACGAGTTTGTCTATGTGGGCGAGGGCGCACCGGCTGCTCTCCAACGCTGGGACGAATTGGTGGAGGAAATGAGCAACGCCCTGGAGTTGCTCCAGGGCCGGGTGGATGAGAGCTCCGAGGCGTCCCTGGCGGCGGCAAAGGCGGCTTTGGTCGAATATCGCAAGGCGTTTGCGCGCTATCGCGAGAGCCGTGGGCTAAGCAAACAAACCGCCGTGCAGATGGACGCCCAGGCGCAAACCGTATTGAGCCAGGTCGAACAGGCCGCCGCCGACAGGCAGGTACAGATGGGCGAACGCGGCCATTCAGTCATGCGGCTGCAAGCAGTGGGGGCCGTGGTGATCGTCGTCCTGGCGTTGTTGGCCTCCCTGGTTATCCGTCATCTGATCGTCGTGCCCCTGCGCGAAGCGTTGCAGGCTGCCCAGCGTATTGCCCACGGCGACTTGAGTGGTGCAGCCAATAACATGACTGCACGACGAGACGAGTTGGGAGAGTTGATGGCGGCGGTGGAGGACATGACAGCCAATTTGCGCCAACTGGTCACGCGCATCGGATCGAGTGTTGCAGGCCTTGGGCAAACGACCGCGGCGCTGGGTGCATTCAGTACCCAGAGTCATGGCGCTGCCCAACGCCAACGGGTCGAGACCGAGCACGCGGCCACGGCCATGCAACAAATGACGATCACTGTCCAGCAGGTGGCACAGAACGCCGAGCAAGCCTCGCAAGCGGCCGACGAAGCGGATAACCAGGCGCGCCGTGGCGAGCAGATCGTGCAACGGGCGAGTGAGCAGATCGATCGTTTAGCGGCTGAGATGGTGCGTTCCGAGCAGGCCATCCACTCCTTGCAACAGCAGGTCGAGAGTATCGGTACCGTCGTCGATGTGATTACCTCGATCGCCGAACAGACCAACCTGCTAGCGCTCAATGCCGCAATCGAAGCCGCCCGGGCGGGGGAGCAGGGGCGCGGTTTTGCCGTGGTCGCCGATGAAGTACGTGCGCTGGCGCGACGGACCCAGGAATCGACCCACAAGATCGAGACGCTGATCGCCGGTTTACAGCATCTTTCCCGGCACAGCGTCGAGCAGATCCAAGGGTGCGGGCGTTTGATGGCAGACACCGTGTCGCTTGCCGATCAGGTGAGTACCGCATTGGGTGGCATCGCCGGTGCAGTGTCGACCATCGAGCAGATGAACCAGCAAAACGCTGCCAGCGCTCAGCAGCAAAGTGTTGTGGCCGAGGAGGTGGGCCGCAATGTCAGGCAGGTGCGAAACGAGGCCGAGCATTGCGCGGGAGTTAATCAGCAGGTGGTGCTGGCGTGTGGTGACCTGGAGAGTCTGGAACATGAATTACGTGAGGCTGTTGCACAGTTTAGGACCTGAGCGCGCTGGCTCTTACTGCTGATAAACCTTCTTCAGCAACCGCAGCAACTCCTCCCGCTCGCCACCCGAAAGGGCTGCCGTGGAGTCCAGGTCGCTCTGTGCGGCAATCTGCTTGAGTTCCTTGAGCAAGGTTTCGCCGGTCTTGCTGAGGAATATCCCATAGGAGCGCTTGTCTGGCTTGCAGCGTACCCGCACGGCCAGGGCCCGGCTTTCGAGTTTGTTCAACAGCGGCACTACTTGCGGCGGTTCGATCGCCAGGGCCTTGGCCAGGTCGGCCTGCATCAAGCCGGGGTTCTGGTCGATGATCGCCAACGCCGAAAATTGGGCCGGCCGCAGATCGTGGGCGGCGAGCCGGCCGATCAGGTTCTGGAACAGTTTCAACTGGGCACGGCGCAGGGCATAACCGATCAGGTCATCCAGCGCAGAGTCCAGCGGCGCCTGCGCCTCGGTGCCGGCAGCCAGGAGTTCGGCGGGTTCGGCAGGCTTGGAAGACTTGGCCATCGCAGAAAGCATCCTCAAAGTGAGTAATTAACAAGGCTATCCAGTTTGCCGGGGTTTGGGCGCCATGGCTACGGTGAAACACATATTTGTTGATTTGCTGCTCCTCCAGGACCGCGAAAGAAATACAGATAAATTAGCTAATAGTTAATTGACATAACTAATTTTCCGGTTTAGTTTTTGATCATCTACAGCCCAGAACAAGAGAGCACGCAGCATGAGCAATTACGAAGGTCGCTGGAAAACGGTTAAGGTCGATATCGAGGAGGGCATTGCCTGGGTCACCCTCAATCGTCCGGAAAAACGCAACGCCATGAGCCCGACCCTCAACCGCGAGATGATCGATGTGCTCGAGACCCTGGAGCAGGATCCGGCCGCAGGCGTATTGGTGCTGACCGGGGCCGGTGATGCCTGGACCGCCGGCATGGACCTCAAGGAGTATTTCCGCGAAGTGGACGCCGGGCCGGAAATCCTCCAGGAGAAAATCCGTCGCGAAGCCTCGCAGTGGCAATGGAAGCTGCTGCGCATGTACGCCAAGCCGACCATCGCCATGGTCAATGGCTGGTGCTTCGGCGGCGGTTTCAGCCCGTTGGTGGCGTGCGACCTGGCGATCTGCGCCGATGAGGCGACCTTCGGTCTCTCGGAAATCAACTGGGGCATCCCGCCCGGCAACCTGGTCAGCAAGGCCATGGCCGACACCGTGGGCCACCGCCAGTCGCTGTACTACATCATGACCGGCAAGACCTTCGGCGGGCAGAAAGCTGCCGAGATGGGCCTGGTCAATGAAAGCGTGCCCCTGGCGCAATTGCGTGAAGTCACTCTGGAGCTGGCGCGCAACCTGCTGGAAAAGAACCCGGTGGTGCTGCGCGCCGCCAAGCATGGCTTCAAGCGTTGCCGCGAACTGACCTGGGAGCAGAACGAGGATTACCTGTACGCCAAGCTCGACCAGTCGCGCCTGCTCGACACCGAGGGTGGCCGCGAGCAGGGGATGAAGCAGTTCCTCGACGACAAGAGCATCAAACCTGGCTTGCAGACCTATAAGCGCTGAGTCGACAAGTGAATAGCGGGCCGCATCCCGCTGTTCGCTGCGTCGCCCTGACGCTACTGTTACACCACTGCGATGCATTCCCGATAAAGACAATAAAGAGGAATCACCATGCTGGACGTGCCCCTGTTGATCGGCGGTCAGTCGTGCCCCGCCCGTGACGGCCGGACCTTCGAGCGCTGCAACCCGGTGACCGGTGAAGTGGTCTCGCGCGTGGCCGCCGCCACCCTGGAAGATGCCGACGCCGCCGTGGCCGCGGCCCAAGCCGCGTTTCCCACCTGGGCCGCCCTGGCGCCCAACGAGCGCCGCACGCGTCTGTTGCGGGCGGCCGAGCAGTTGCAGGCTCGTAGCGGTGAGTTTATCGCCGCGGTCGGCGAGACCGGCGCCATGGCCAACTGGTACGGTTTCAACGTGCACCTGGCGGCGAACATGCTCCGCGAAGCCGCGTCGATGACCACCCAGATCAATGGCGAAATCATTCCTTCCGACGTGCCTGGCAGTTTCGCCATGGCCCTGCGCCAGCCCTGCGGTGTGGTGCTGGGCATCGCCCCCTGGAACGCCCCGGTGATTCTCGCCACCCGGGCCATCGCCATGCCCCTGGCCTGCGGTAACACCGTGGTGCTCAAGGCTTCCGAGATAAGCCCGGCGGTGCACCGGCTGATCGGCCAGGTACTGCAAGACGCAGGGTTGGGTGACGGTGTGGTCAACGTGATCTGTAACGCACCTGCGGACGCGCCGGCCATTGTCGAACGGTTGATCGCCAACCCGGCGGTACGCCGGGTCAATTTCACCGGCTCGACCCACGTCGGGCGCATTGTCGGCGAACTGTCGGCGCGCCATCTCAAGCCGGCCTTGCTGGAACTGGGCGGCAAGGCGCCGCTGTTGGTGCTGGACGACGCCGATCTGGACGCCGCCGTGCAAGCGGCGGCCTTCGGGGCTTACTTCAACCAGGGCCAGATCTGCATGTCCACCGAGCGACTGATCGTCGATGCCCGCGTGGCGGATGAGTTCGTCGCCCGGCTGACTGCCAAGATCGCCACCCTGCGCGCTGGCGATCCGGCGGCCAGTGATTCGGTGCTGGGCTCGTTGGTCGATGCCGGTGCCGGCCAGCGCATCAAGGGGCTGATCGACGATGCCCTCGCCAAAGGTGCAAGGCTGGTTACGGGTGGGCAGTTGGAAGGCAGCATCCTGCAACCGACCTTGCTCGACGGCGTCACTGCGCAGATGCGCCTGTACCGCGAAGAGTCCTTCGGGCCGGTGGCAGTGTTGCTGCGCGGTAACGGCGATGAAGAGCTGCTGCGCCTGGCCAACGATTCCGAGTTCGGCCTGTCGGCTGCCATCTTCAGTCGCGACACGAGCCGTGCGCTGGCCTTGGCCCAGCGGGTCGAGTCGGGCATTTGCCACATCAACGGGCCGACCGTGCACGACGAGGCGCAGATGCCCTTCGGTGGGGTCAAGTCCAGTGGTTACGGCAGCTTTGGCGGCAAGGCGTCCATCGAGCATTTCACTCAGTTGCGTTGGGTGACCTTGCAGAACGGCCCCCGGCATTACCCGATCTGAAATCCGTCGCATTGGGGGGCCGAGCCTTGAACGCCGTCGCCCCGATGCAGGCCAGAATAACAATGACAAGGCCGCAGCCCAGTGCTGCCACGCTCCGCTCGTATCGCGACCCGAGCGTGCCTTGGTGGAGGAAATGTACGTGAGTTCCGAGTCCAGATCATCCTCCCGACCCGAGGCCGGGCGCTATCGCCAGGTGTCGATTGGTCATCCTGCCGTCGAAGTCCGAGAAGAACGTGGCATCTTGCACATGCGTTCCCTGGAGCCCCTGGCCCCGCTGCCGGCACGTTTGCTCGAACGCCTGGTGCACTGGGCCGAGGTGCGCCCACAGCAGACGTTTATCGCGGCCCGTGAGGCCAGCGGTGACTGGCGCCGGGTCAGCTACGCGCAGATGCTTGACAGTGTCCGGGCCATCGCCCAAAGCCTGCTCGGTTACGGTTTGTCGGCGGAAAAACCCTTGGCGCTGCTCTCGGGCAACGACATCGAACACCTGCAAATGGCCCTCGGCGCGATGTACGCCGGTATTCCCTATTGCCCGGTATCGCCGGCTTATTCATTGCTCTCCCAGGATTTCGCCAAGCTGCGCCACGTCTGCGATCTATTGCAGCCGGGGCTGGTGTTTGTCAGCGAAGCCGCACCGTTCGAACGTGCGATCACTGCTGTACTGCCGGCGAATGTTCCCTTGATTACGGTACGTGGCGAGATGGCCGGCCGGTCCAGGACAAGCTTCGCCAGCCTGCTGGCGCAACCCGGCGGCGTCGAGGCCGAGCAGGCGTTCGCCGCCACAGGCCCGGACAGCATCGCCAAGTTCTTGTTTACCTCTGGCTCCACCAAGTTGCCCAAGGCGGTGATCACCACCCAGCGTATGCTTTGCGCCAATCAGCAAATGCTTCTGCAAACCTTTCCGGTGTTCGGCGAAGAGCCGCCGGTGCTGGTGGACTGGTTGCCGTGGAACCACACGTTCGGTGGCAGTCATAACGTCGGCATCGTGCTGTACAACGGCGGCACGTTCTACCTGGACAACGGCAAACCCACTGCCCAAGGTTTCGCCGAAACCCTGCGCAACCTCAAGGAAATTTCGCCCACTGCCTACCTGACCGTGCCCAAGGGCTGGGAGGAACTGGTCAGCGCCCTGGAGCAGGACGGTGAGTTGCGCGAGCGCTTTTTCAAGCGCATCAGCCTGTTCTTCTTTGCCGCGGCAGGTTTGTCCCAAAGCACCTGGGACCGGCTCGACAAGGTTGCCGAGCAGCATTGCGGCGAACGGATCCGCATGATGGCGGGCCTGGGCATGACCGAGGCGTCGCCGTCCTGCACCTTCACCACCGGGCCATTGTCCATGGCCGGCTACATTGGCCTTCCGGCCCCCGGTTGCGAAGTGCGCCTGGTGCCGGTGGACGGCAAGTTCGAAGGGCGCTTTCGCGGGCCGCACATCATGCCTGGCTACTGGCGCTCGCCGCAGCAGACCCTTGAGGTATTCGACGAGGACGGTTTCTATTGCTCGGGGGATGCAATCAAGCTGGCCGATCCCGGCAATCCGCAACTGGGACTGATGTTCGATGGGCGGATCGCCGAGGATTTCAAGTTGTCTTCCGGTGTGTTCGTCAGCGTTGGGCCGCTGCGCAACCGGGCGGTGCTGGAGGGCACGCCCTACGTCCAGGACCTGGTGATCACCGCGCCGGATCGCGAGTGCCTGGGCGCGCTGGTGTTTCCACGGCTTGCTGAGTGCCGACGTCTTTCAGGCCTGGGCGCGGATGCCAGCGATGCCGAGGTTCTCGCCAGCGAACCGGTACGCCAATGGTTCGCCGACTGGTTGCAACGCCTGAACCGCCAAGCCAGCGGCAATGCCAGTCGGATGGAGTGGATTGCCTTGCTCGATGAACCGGCGTCCATTGATCGAGGTGAAATCACCGACAAGGGCTCGATTAACCAGCGGGCGGTATTGCAGTGGCGGGCAGGGAAAGTCGAGGCGTTGTATCGAGGGGAGGATGCGTCGATCCTGCGGGCGGACCCTGCTGCCTGAGGCAAGGCCTTGTGAGTGTGCACACATCGCATGCCTACTCACCCCCCTGTGGGAGCGAGCCTGCTCGCGATAGCGGTAGTTCAGCAGAACTAATGTCGCCTGACATATCGCTATCGCGAGCAGGCTCGCTCCCACAGGACTAACCACTTAGAAAATCTCTTGGGCGTTCTGAGGGCTGTTGCTCAACGCCGTCCCAGCAGCAAGCCCACCACCAGCCCGAAACCGGCGGAAATCGCCACGGTCTGCCATGGGTGGCCACCGATGTAGACCTCGGTGGCATCGACCATGGGACGGGTGCGTTCCCGCGCGCTGGCAACCGAATCAAGCGCTTGCTGCAGTTTCTGGGAGATCTGGCCCCGCAGGTCCTCAGCGTCTTCGCCTACCAGCGAGGCACTGCTTTTGAGCAGCTTCTCCGACTCTTCGATCAACGCCTTCAGTTCGCTGAAAGCTTGATCCTTGATTTGCTCTCCATTCGCTTGCACGGTGTTTTTACGGGCCATTGAAGTACTCCTTGCTGAGATGGCGTTGAACAATGGAGTGCTGCGCTTGCACAAAAGTTGCACGTTCGGCCTTGGTAGCGCAGCCCAACACAAATCGTGGTTAAGACGTTTCCCTGCAAGGTGTAAGATGGCGGCTATTTACGCAACAGGTAATTCCCATGAGCTTCAATCTGGCTGACAAGCCCCTGGCCGAGCGCGCTGCGCTGGAAGACGAAAAATCCCGACTCTTTGAACTGTGGCAAAACAACCTGGGCAAGGCCAAGGGCGATGCCGCCCGCCTGTTCGGCGAGCGCTCCAAGCGCAAGGGCAAGTGGGCCGAGTGGGTGCGTGCCGAACTGGACGGTATGTCGCCGCCGGAATACGCCAACATGGTGCGCAGTGAAGTCAACCGACTGATGGCTGCCAACAAATAAGCCTTAGGCAAATGTTGCCGCAATGGCTTCGCGAACCTTGAGCACTGCCGGGTCCATTTGCGTGTGGGTTCGCCATCCCAGCTCGATGGGGTAGCGGGGCAGCGCCAGGGGGCAGGGCAGCAAGGCCAGGCCACTGAGGCCCGCGATGGCCCGGGCGGCATGGGTCGGGATGGTCGCCACTGCCTGGCTGCCCTTGAGCAGGAACGGCAACGCGGCAAAGTGAGTGGTCGAGGCGCAGACCCGCCGGCTCAGGCCAAGCCCGGCCAGCCCTTCATCGGTGATGCCGATGAAGCCCCCTGAAGACACCAGCAAATGCTCACGGGCCACGAACGCTTCCAGGCTGAGGGTTTGTTGGCCCTGCGCCAGGCTCGCCGGGTCCAGGAGGCAGGCGTAATCGCCTTCGCCCAACACCTGGCGGCTGAGCAAGCGCTGCGCGAAACCACCTGCGGTGATCGCCAGGTCAAGGCTGCGCTCCATCAGGGCCCGGCCGACGATCTTGCTGTGGGTCTGGCGGAAAATCAAGCGCAACCCCGGCGCACGCCGGGCCACTTCGTCGATCAGGCGGCGCCCATGGGCAATCTCGAAATCGTCCGACAGGCCGACGATGACCGAGCGGCCCTCATAGTGGCTGGCACCCGGATCGACCATCGCCAGGCTCTGGCGACATTTGTCCAGGGCTTCGCTGATCACCGGTTTCAGTTGATTGGCCCGCAGCGTCGGCGCCAGGCCCCGGCCCGTGCGCACGAATAATTGATCGTCATACAAACCGCGAAGCCTGCGCAGGGCCGCGCTGATGGCCGACTGGGTCACGCCCAGGCGCAGGGCGGCACGGCTGGCGCTGGATTCGTCATGCAGGGCTTCGAAGGTCTTGAGCAGATTGAGGTCGATATCGGCGATATTCATGAGGCTCATATCATTTAGCAGCATTCGGGGCTTTATTCATGATCGACCGCTCCTTGAGAATCAGCAATACCTGATGATCAAGGAGTTGAAAGACCATGCCCAAATCCATTGTGGCTGCCCTGCAGATCGGTTCGTTGCCGGGTGGCAAGGACGCGACCCTGGCGCAGATCCTTTCCTATGAAAACGCCATCCGCGAGGCCGGTGCCCGCTTGGTGGTGATGCCCGAAGCCTTGCTCGGTGGCTATCCCAAGGGCGAAGGCTTCGGCACTCAATTGGGTTACCGCCTGCCGGAAGGACGTGAGGCGTTTGCCCGTTACTTTGCCAATGCCATCGACGTGCCCGGCGTTGAAACCGAGGCGTTGGCCGGGCTGTCGGCGCGCACCGGGGCGAGCCTGGTGCTGGGCGTCATCGAGCGGGCCGGCAGCACCCTATATTGCACCGCGCTGTATTTCGAGCCGGAGGCGGGCCTGGTGGCCAGGCACCGCAAGTTGATGCCTACCGGCACCGAGCGGCTGATCTGGGGCAAGGGCGATGGTTCGACCTTGCCGGTGATCGACAGCCAGGTCGGCCGGGTTGGCGCGGCGGTGTGCTGGGAAAACATGATGCCGCTGCTGCGCACCGCGATGTACGCCAAAGGCGTGGAGGTCTGGTGTGCGCCGACGGTGGATGAGCGGGAGATGTGGCAGGTGACCATGCGCCATATTGCCCACGAAGGACGTTGCTTCGTGGTCAGCGCCTGTCAGGTCCAGGCCTCGCCACAGGCATTGGGCATCGAGGTTGCGAACTGGCCGGCCGAGCGTGCATTGATTGCTGGCGGCAGTGTGATCGTCGGCCCCATGGGCGATGTGTTGGCCGGGCCGCTGAAAGACATCGCCGGGTTGCTGACCGCCGAAATCGACACCGATGAGCTGGTACGGGCGCGCTACGACTATGACGTGGTGGGGCACTACGCCAGGCCGGATGTGTTCGAACTGGTGGTGGACGAGCGCGCCAAGCCCGGTGTGCGTTTCATCGCTTGATTCACCAGTTGGCCGCGGAACCCGGCAGGTCGAGGGTGCCGCGGTCGACGAAGCGCAGGGTACCGAATACACCACCGGCGAGCTTGCCCTTGAGCACATAGGGCAGGTTGTCCAGGCTTTGGGTCTGGCTCAGGCCCAGGGTCTGGCGCAGCACGGAAAACGCCGAAATGCTCACCGGGACGCTCACGATCGCCTCGGAAAAGCGTGGGATGGAGCCGGACTGGTCACTGACTCCCGTCGCCAGCGTACGGCCGTTGACCTCCAGGTCCAGCGCCACGCCGTTGTAGTCGATGGCGGTTTCGTTGGGGTTCTGCACGCGCAGTTTCACGGCGAAACGCACCTCCAGGCCCTGGTTGGGCAACGGCTCGATGCCGACCACGTTGATGTTCAGCGGATCGCGGTGAGGAAAGAGGGCGCAGGCGCTCAGGCTGAGCAGCATCAGGAGAAGGGAAAAGCCGAGGATTCTGCGCATGGATAGACTCTCAAAGAATGAAAAAACGAACCCTTGTGGCGAGGGGATTTATCCCCGTTGGACTGCGCAGCAGTCCCAAAAATCTGAATCCAACCAGTCGAGTCGGGCTAGATCATCCATTTTGGGGCCGCTTCGCGCCACAGCGGGGATAAATCCCCTCGCCACAAAGCCAGTATGTTGCTGGGGTGACCGTGAACCAAGGCTCCTGACAGTTTCTGACACCAGCCTCTGCTAATCTGCGTCAACTTTTTCCTTACGGACTGTCCATCGTGTCGCGTACCACTCGGCTGCTCACTTTGCTGCAAGTCTTGCGGGGCAAGCGTTGCCCAGTCACTGCTGCGGCATTGGCGGGCGAACTGAATGTTTCCGAGCGCACCTTGTACCGTGATATCGCCGAACTCACGGCCCTCGGCGCGCCGATCCAGGGCGAGGCGGGCATCGGTTATGTGTTGCGCAGTGGCCTGTTCCTGCCGCCACTGATGTTCACCGCCGATGAAATCGAGGCCATTGTGCTGGGTTTGCGCTACGTCGATCAGCGCGCCGACGAGGTGCTGGGCAAGGCCGCCGCCGACGCCCTGGCGAAGGTCGCCGCGGTGCTGGCGCCCGATGTACGGGACGCCTTGCGCAACCCCACGGTACTGCCCGGCCCACCGGGTTATGGCTATCCGCAGAACACCGTGGAACTGAATGTCTACCGCCAGGCCATTCGCGCCCAGGCCAAGCTGCACATCGATTACGCCGATGTGAACAAGACCCCGAGCCAACGCTTGATCTGGCCCTGGCGCTGGGCTTTTTCAATGAGGCGCGGGTGGTGGTGGCCTGGTGTGAATTGCGCGGTGCCTATCGGACTTTTCGCACCGATCGGATTGCCGCTGCCACCGAGCAGGGCGAGCGCTATCCCGGGCGGCGCAGTGATTTGCTGCGGGACTGGTTTGCCCTGATGAAGTTGGATGAAACCGGGCGGTTCACTCCTGACAAAAACTGACACAGTGCTGTTCTAGCATGGGGCCAGATCGATAAAACAAGGAGCCATGCCATGTCCAACCCCGTCTCTTCCCTGGCCCCGGCCATCGCCGGCTACATTGCGGCCGCCAATGCCCGTGACAGTTCGGCGGTGACGCGTTACTTCGCCGAGGATGCCAACGTGTTCGATGAAGGCCAGCACCGTGCAGGCACCCAGGCCATCGCCCAATGGATGGAAGACACCGCCCAACGTTTCCAGCCACGGGTGGAAGTCCTCAATGTTCAGCAACGTACTGGCAAGGTGCTGGTGCAAAACCTGATCTCCGGGACGTTCCCCGGCAGCCCGTTGGAGTTGCGCTACACCTTCCGGCTCGATGAGCAGGGCAAGATCAGTCGGCTGGATATCTCGGTTTAGCGTTGCGCGTCCTGTAATGTGAACCCTGTTGTGGCGAGGGGATTTATCCCCGCTGGGTTGCGCGGCAACCCCAAAAGGCACTGCGGTGCATCAGGTAGACCGCGCCGGTTGGTTTGCGACTGCTGCGCAGCCGAGCGGGGATAAATCCCCTCGCCACAGAGGGGGGCATCATCTCCCCGGTCCAGACAGCTCTGCGCAGTGTTTCGCCTGTCGCCCGTCATGGCATACTCCCCACCTTCGTTTTCCGGACCCGGGCCGTATGACTTTCGACTCCCCCTTGAGTGCCTGGCAGCATGCCATCGAACACCACGGCTTCGTCCAGGACGAGGCCCAGGAATTGGCCATCATGACGCTGGAGCAATGCCACAAGGCGTTGCACGAGGGGCGCAAGTCAATCAAGGGCGTTTATCTCTGGGGCCCGGTGGGACGTGGCAAGACCTGGCTGATGGACCGCTTCTATGAAAGCCTCAAGGTGCCGGCCCGTCGCCAACACTTCCATCATTTCATGGCGTGGGTGCATCAGCGTTCGTTCCAGCTCACCGGCACGCCGGATCCTTTGCAAGCCCTGGCCCGGGAGTTGAGCCAGCAAGTGCGGGTGCTGTGTTTTGATGAGCTGTTTGTCACCGACATTGGCGACGCCATGATCCTCGGGCGCCTGTTCCAGGTGATGTTCGAACTGGGCATGGTGGTGGTGAGCACGTCCAACCTGCCGCCGGAAGAGCTCTATGCCAACGGCCACAACCGTGAGCGGTTTCTGTCGACCATCACGGCGATCAAGCAGCACATGCAGGTCGTGCCGGTAAACGGATGGCAGGATCATCGCCAGCATCCGGGCAGATTGCAGCAGCGTTACTGGCTGCGTGATCCCGGGCAACCGGATCCGTTGGGCGAGGTTTTCGGTCAGTTGACCGTTGGCCAGGCACTGGCCAGCGGGCCGATCGAAGTGGGGCATCGCCGGCTCCAGCCGGTCGGAGCCAGCGACACCGTTCTCTGGAGCCGTTATCCGGATCTTTGCGAGCAGCCTTTATCGGCCGTGGATTTCATGGCCCTGTGTGACCGCTTCAACGTTATCTTGCTCAGTGACGTGCCTTGCCTGAGTGCCGAACAGCGTGAAGGGCGCATCGCCCGTGGCACGGAAGACGGCGTGGCGCGGGTCGAGGCGGGTGATCGCGAGTTGCCGCAGCTGTCGATCCACGACGACGGTGTCCGGCGGTTCATCGCCCTGGTCGACGAATGCTATGACCGCAAGGTGCCGTTGTACCTGTCGGCCGCGGTACCGATGGATGAGTTGTACACCCAGGGCTATCTGCAATTCCCGTTTCGCCGTACTCTCAGTCGCCTCCAGGAAATGCAAATGCAACGTTTTGGTCAGCAAGGCTGACTGTATCTTGCCGGCGGCATCGAGTCGCCGGTACTACCGAAGTGAGATGGAAGGTCATGGAAGAAGCCAAGGGCATTCTTGTTCTGCAAGCCAGCTACACCAACCCGGTCCACGCCGAAGCGATCTGTCATGTGCTCAATGGCTATGCCGAGGACCCGATGGGGGGTGGTCATTCGCTGCCTCCCGAGGTGCTGCTGCACCTTCCTGAAGAACTGGCCAAGCGCCCCCATGCCTTTAGTGTGCTGGCTTTCGTCAATGGCGAACCGGCGGGGTTGGTCAATTGTTTCGAGGGTTTTTCAACCTTCGCTTGTCGGCCGCTGGTGAATATCCACGACATGATAGTCATGAAGGAGTTTCGCGGCCTGGGCCTGAGCCAGAAGATGCTGCAGAAGGTCGAGGACATCGCCCGTCAGCGTGGCTGCTGCAAAATCACCCTGGAAGTGCTCGAGGGTAATGCCGTGGCGCAAGGCAGTTATACCAAGTTCGGTTTTGCCGCCGGCATGTTCGACCCGGCCCACGGCACGATGCAGTTCTGGATCAAGCCCCTGTAAAAGCGGGCATCTGGCTGGTTCAGGTTATTTCTGCACGACTTCAGCCAACGGCGCCTTGGGCTGCATCAGGCTGAAGTCGATCAGGGCCTTGCGCGGGGCTTGATAGGGGTTGCCGATCAGCAGCGGACGGGCCTTGAAGTCATCGCTGACCAGGCTCTTGCTGCGGTCCAGCTCATCAAAACTCAAGCCCGCCAGGTCGGCCCAGGTGTGAATCAGGTGCGAGCTGCTGTAGGGCCGTGAAAGGTCGCCGGCAAAGTTCCAGTCATGGCTTTCGCGCCACTTGGGCGAGGCCCAGGCCATGAAGGGGATGGTGTACATCGGCGCGGTCGGCTTGCCTTCGTTACGGCCCAGCGTGCCGTGACCTGGCGAGTCGAACACGTCTTCACCATGGTCCGACAGGTACAGCAGGAAACCGTTGGGGTCGGTCTTGGCGTAATCCTTGATCAGGCTGGACACGACGAAGTCGTTGTACAGCACCGCGTTATCGTAGCTGTTGTAGGTCGGGACCTGATCGTCACGCAAGCTCGCCGGTACGCCCTGACGGTCGGTGAACTTGTTGAATGTCGGCGGGTAGCGATACTGGTAACTCATGTGGGTGCCGAGCAGGTGCACCACGATGAGCTTGCGCGGAGCGCTGTCGGCCAAGGCCTTGTTGAACGGTTCGATCACATCACCATCGTATTGCGCGGCATTCTGGTTACGGTTGTTGTTCAAGTACACCTGCTCGTCGGCCTGCTGGGAAAAGGTCGTAAGCATGGTGTTGCGCTTGGTCATGGTCTGCTGGTTGGTAATCCAGAAAGTCTTGTAGCCGGCCTGCTTCATCATGCTCACCAGCGACGGCGTGCTCAGGTACAGGTCCGGGTTCTGTTCGTCGGCGAACGTCAGCACCTGCTGCAAGGCTTCGATGGTATAGGGGCGCGGGGTGATGACGTTGTCGAACACCGAAAGCTGGTCCTTGAGCTTGTCCAGTTCCGGTGTGGTTTCCCTTGGGTAACCGTAGAGGCTCATGCGCTGGCGATTGGTGGACTCGCCGATCACCAGCACCAAGGTCGCGGGCTGGTCGGCCATGGCATCCTTGAGGTTGCGCAGTGGCGCGATCTTGCTGGCGCTGTGGAGCATGCCTTGCATGTTCTCCAGCTGTTCACCGTAGCGACGGTAGGCCACCAGCATCTGCCACGGCACCGCCGGCTCGATGCGATCTTCGAACTTCTCCAGGCCACCGGCGAAGCTGCCGGTACGCTGGGTCTGCTTGATCAGCGGATAGCCGACCACGGCCAGGACAATGGCGACTGCTGCGACCAGGGCCTGGCCCCGGGGCAGGTACACCGGGCGCAGGCGGGTCCAGAGCCAATAGCCGACGGCGGTATGGGCCAGGAACGCCGCCACCATCCACCAGGCAAAATACTGAGTCAGGTACTCACCAGCTTCAGACACGTTCGATTCGAACATGATGAAAATGACGCTCTGGGAAAATTCTTGCTGATAGATGAAGAAATAGCCCAGGCTGGCCATGGAGCAGGCCCACAGCACCACGCCGATCAATGCGGCGAGCAAGCGTGTACGGGCGGGGAAGAGCAGCATAGGCGCCAGCCATACCGCGCTCATCACGAACGCTTGGCGAAAGCCGGTGAAGCCGGAGGTGTCGCTCAGCAGAATGAGCAGTTGGGTGATGCCCGAAAAGTACCAGAAGAACAGAAACAGCCAGCCGAGTCCGGCCCAGTCGAAACCTTTCGCAGTCGTTTTGCTGCGTTTGAACAAGCTCATCAAGCGCTCCAGCCCTTATCGACGAAGCTGCCGGCACCGGATTGGCGACCGCAGGCATTACGCCGAACAACCTATAGGCCGGGGAGTATTGCGAGGCGGTTGTGAAAAGTTCGTGAGTTTTTCGGATACAAATCGGTAACTTGGCGCGAATGCACCCAGGCGAGGGAGGTATTTGTGACGTGTATTCACCTGAGAGCAAGCCCTGTGGGAGCAAGGCTGGCCTGCGATGAACGATGCCGCAAGTTCAGCCTTTCGACCGCCGCGCGGCTATCGCAGGCAAGCTTTGCTGCCGCGGATAGAACCCTCGCCACAAGTACGCATGGCGGGTTTACAGGCGAGTGACACCGGAATGCCAGTGTCACTTGCTGGCGCTGTGCCTCTGGGGCGCTTACCGCGCCAGGGACTGGCTTTGGTGGGGCAGTTGTGCGTGCTGCAGTTGCATGCGCAACTGCATCACTTCATCGAGCAGCAGATCGCGTTCTTCCTTGAGTAGGCGCAATTCATCGCGACGAATGGTCACATAAAGGGTTTGGGGAGGACGTGCGGTAACGACAGGGCCCATTGCTCACCTCGCAAATGGCGTACATCAACTATAGAGATGTCGCCAGTATTTGGTCGACACCTCTACTATCGGCGCCGATTCTGATTTCTTTTGCTTGTGATTGGAACTTTTTTATTTTTCATGGTCGCTGTGTCTTTGGCCGGATCGTGAGCGTTATCCCTTGTGATCGCTCGAATTACCCGGAAACTATGCGGCAATGCTCTGGACTAACCTCCACTAGTCGATAGCGTTTCATCTTTGACACACCTTTATTTGTAGTAGGGAGCATCAGCACATGCAACTCGGGATTATTGGACTGGGCCGCATGGGCGGCAATATTGCGCGGCGCCTGATGCTCAATGGGCACACCACCGTCGTTTATGACCGCAATGCCGCTTTTGTCGAAAACCTGCGCCAGGAAGGCGCCACAGGCGTCGCGGACCTGCCGGCGCTGGTCGCCGGCCTGGAGAAGCCACGGGCGGTCTGGGTCATGCTGCCGGCCGGCGCACCCACCGAAGACACCATCAATGACCTCAGTGAACTGCTTGAGCCAGGCGACGTGATCATTGATGGCGGCAACACGTACTACAAGGACGACATCCGTCGCGCTCAGGCCCTGTCGGAAAAAGGCCTGAGCTACATCGACGTCGGCACCTCCGGCGGCGTTTGGGGCTTGGAGCGCGGCTACTGCATGATGATTGGCGGTGATGCCGAAGTGGTCCAGCGCCTGGACCCGTTGTTCGATAGCCTGGCGCCGGGCATGGGCGACATCCCGCGCACCCGTGACCGCAAATCCGACGATGACCGCGCCGAACGTGGCTATATCCATGCAGGTCCGGCCGGCTCGGGGCATTTCGTGAAGATGATCCACAATGGGATCGAATACGGAATGATGCAGGCCTTTGCCGAGGGCTTTGACATCCTCAAGACCAAATCCAGCGAAAGCCTGCCACCGGAGCAGCGTTTCGACCTGAACCTGGCCGATATCGCCGAAGTCTGGCGTCGCGGTAGCGTGGTGTCGTCCTGGTTGCTGGACTTGACCGCCGATGCGCTGGCCAGCGATCCGAAACTGGACGGTTTTTCCGGCGAAGTCGCCGACAGCGGCGAAGGGCGCTGGACCATCGAAGCCGCCATCGAGCAAGCGGTGCCGGTTCCGGTCCTGTCCAGTTCGCTGTTTGCCCGTTTCCGCTCACGCCAGCAAAGCACGTACGGTGACAAAATGCTCTCGGCCATGCGCTTCGGCTTTGGCGGCCACGTGGAGACACCGAAAAAATGACCTCGATCGGCAGCAAATCCAAGGCAGAACCCGCGCCGCCGACCACGCTGTTCCTGTTCGGCGCCCATGGCGATCTGGTCAAGCGTCTGCTGATGCCGGCGCTTTACCACCTCAGTCGCGACGGTCTGCTGGACGATGGGCTGCGCATCATCGGGGTTGACCACAACGCTATCAGCGATGTGGATTTTGCCAAGAAACTCGAGGACTTCATCCGTAACGAAGCGGCGAGCAAGGGCGGTGATGCCAACCGTGCGCTCGACCCGCTGCTGTGGGCCAAGCTGGCCCGGGGCATCAGTTACGTCCAGGGTGATTTCCTCGATGACGGCACCTACCAGGCGCTGGCGGCGAAAATCGCCGCCAGCGGCACCGGCAACGCGGTTTTCTACCTGGCGACCGCGCCGCGCTTTTTCAGTGAAGTGGTCAGCCGCCTCGGTGCGGCCGGGCTGCTTCAGGAGCAGGAGGGGGCCTTTCGGCGCGTGGTGATCGAAAAACCGTTCGGTTCCGACCTGCACACCGCCGAAGCGCTGAACGCCTGCCTGCTCAAGGTCATGAGCGAGAAACAGATCTATCGCATCGACCATTACCTGGGTAAGGAAACGGTGCAGAACATTCTGGTCAGCCGTTTCTCCAACAGCCTGTTCGAAGCGTTCTGGAACAACCACTACATCGACCACGTACAAATCACCGCCGCCGAAACCGTCGGCGTGGAAACCCGTGGCAGCTTTTATGAACACACCGGCGCCTTGCGGGACATGGTGCCCAATCATCTTTTCCAACTGCTGGCGATGGTGGCCATGGAGCCGCCAGCGGCCTTTGGTGCCGACGCCGTGCGCGGAGAAAAGGCCAAGGTCGTCGGGGCGATTCGGCCCTGGTCGGTGGAGCAGGCGCGCGCCAACTCCATACGGGGCCAGTACACGGCCGGTGAGGTCGGCGGCAAGGCGGTGAATGGCTATCGCCAGGAGGCCAACGTGGCGCCTGACAGCAGCACCGAGACCTACGTCGCCCTGAAGGTCATGATCGACAACTGGCGTTGGGTCGGCGTGCCGTTTTACCTGCGTACCGGCAAGCGCATGAGCGTGCGCGACACGGAAATCGTCATCTGCTTCAAGCCAGCGCCTTACGCGCAGTTTCGCGACACCGAAGTCGACGAACTGCAACCTACATACTTGAGAATCCAGATTCAGCCCAATGAAGGCATGTGGTTCGACCTGCTGGCCAAACGGCCGGGGCCGGCGCTCGACATGGCCAATATCGAATTGGGCTTCGCCTACAAGGACTTCTTCGAAATGCAGCCGTCCACGGGTTACGAAACCTTGATCTACGATTGCCTGACCGGTGACCAGACCTTGTTCCAGCGCGCCGACAACATCGAAAACGGCTGGCGCGCCGTGCAGCCATTCCTTGATGCCTGGCAACAGGACGCAGCGGTCCAGCCTTACAAGGCCGGTGAAGATGGCCCGTCGGCCGCCGATGATCTGCTGATACGCGACGGTCGCGTCTGGCACGGCCTCGGATGAGTGATCAACTGAAACACCCCATCCGCTTTTTGCTCAGTGACATGGACGGTACGCTGCTGCTGCCTGACCACAGTCTCAACCAACGCACCATCGAAGCCGTTCGTTCATTGCGTGAGGCCGGCGTGCTGTTCAGCCTCGCCACCGGGCGGCCGCCCCGGGCGATGTTGCAGCAGATCGAGGCCTTGGGCGTCGATCTGCCCACCGCGGCGTTCAACGGCGGCACGCTGGTTCATCCCGACGGCAGTTTCCTCGCCGTGCATTACTTGCCTGCCGAGGCGGCGCTAGCCACCTTGGCGCTGTACGCCGATCAGCCTGGCATCGAGGTCTGGGTGTTTGCCGACGGCGACTGGCTGGTGCGTGACGCCAACGGGCCGATGGTGCCGGTTGAAACCCGCGGGCTGGGGTATCCGCCGGTGCAGGTCGACAGCTTCGAACCCTATCTGGAACGTATCGACAAGATTGTCGCCACCAGCGCTAACACGGACCTGCTGGTGGAACTGGAGGCTCGGCTGCATCCGCTGCTCAAAGGCCAGGCCCAGGTGTCACGTTCACAACCGATCTACCTGGATGTGACAGCGATGCAGGCCAACAAGGGCGAAGCACTGGCGACCCTGGCAGCGTTCCTGGAAGTGCCGCTGGAGCAGACGGCGGCCATGGGGGATGGCGGCAACGACCCGGCGATGTTTCATCGTGCGGGTTTGTCGATTGCCATGGGGCAGGCGGAGGAGGCGATCAAGCGTCAGGCGGATGTCGTGACCGCCGCCGTGACCGAAGACGGTGCGGCCCTGGCGATCGAGCGGTACATCCTGCCGCGGTAGACCGCCCAGGCCTTTGGTGGAACGGGAATTTATTCCCACTGTGGGAGCAAAGCTTGCTCGCGAAACAGGCACCTCGGTTCCTGAGAGACCGCATCGCCTTCATCGCGGACAAGCCTTGCTCCCACAGAAGGATCCCCTCGCCACAGGTTTTTCTTCTGTTCAGCAATATTTTCTACAACCAGTACGTCACCGCATACCAGCCCAGGCCACCCATCACCACGGTATAGGGGAGGGCCATCCAGACCATCCGGCCATAGGACAGGCGAATCAGTGGGGCAATCGCTGAGGTCAGCAGGAACAGGAAGGCGGCCTGGCCGTTAGGCGTGGCGACGCTGGGCAGGTTGGTGCCGGTGTTGATGGCTACCGCCAGGGTCTCGAACTGCTCACGGCTCATGTGGCCGGAGACGAAGGCCTGCTTCACTTCGGTAATGTAGATGGTCGCCACGAATACGTTGTCGCTGATGGCTGACAGCAGGCCGTTGGCAATGAAGAGCATGCCTGGCTGTTGATCGGCGGGCAGGGCGAGCACCCATTGAATCAGCGGGGTGAACAGTTGCTGGTCATGAATGACCGCTACCACCGCAAAGAACACCACCAGCAGTGCGGTAAAGGGCATTGCGTCCTTGAACGCGTTGCCGAGCCGGTGCTCGTCGGTGATCCCCGTGAAGGCGGTAATCAACACGATGACCATCAGGCCGATCAGGCCGACTTCGGCGATGTGCAGGGCCAGGCCGACGATCAGGATCAACGCAGCGATGCCCTGCACGATCAGGGCGGCGCGTTGGCGTGCTGTGCGTTCGCGATTGTCCTGCTCGGCGTAGTCGGCCAGTACGGTACGTACGTTGTCCGGCAGCAGCGTGCCGTAACCGAACCAGCGCAGCTTTTCCAGTGCCACACAGGTCACCAGCCCTGCCACCAGCACGGGCAACGACACTGGCGCGACTTTCAGGAAGAAATCTGCAAAATGCCAGCCCATCTCATGGCCGATCAGCAGGTTCTGCGGTTCGCCCACCAGGGTGCATACGCCGCCCAGCGCGGTGCCTACGGCGCCATGCATCAGCAGGCTGCGTAGAAACGCCCGAAACTGGTTGAGATCTTCATGATGGTGCGACGGCAGCTCGTGGTCTTCATCGACGTTGCTGTCCAGGCGTGGATCATTGCCCGAGGCCACACGGTGATACACCGCATAGAAGCCCACGGCCGCACTGATGATCACCGCCGTGACGGTCAAGGCATCGAGGAAGGCCGACAGGAACGCCGAGAGAAAGCAGAACATCAAGGCCAGCAGCGCCTTGGAACGCACGCCCAGGAGCAGGCGTGAAAACAGGAACAGCAGCAGATCCTTCATGAAGTAGATGCCGGCGACCATGAACATCAGCAGCAGGATGACCGGGAAGTTATGCAGCAGCTCGTCGTACAGCGCTTTGGGGGTGGTCATGCCCAGCACCAGGGCTTCGACCAGCAACAGGCCGCCAGGCATCAGCGGGTAGCATTTAAGGGCCATGGCGAGGGTGAAGATGAACTCCACCACTAGCATCCAACCGGCAATGACCGGACCCAGGGTCCACAGCACCACGGCATTGAGGATCAGGAAAGTGATGATGCACGCCTTATACCAGCGTGGGGAGTGCCCCAGAAAGTTGTGCGCGAAAGCCTGAGCCATTGGACCGGACATCGGCTGCTCCTTTTAATTAGAAGCGCGCAACTTGCCGTAAGAGATGGGGAATATCAAGCGTAGGAATAAATACTGTTCCCCCGGGATAATTCGGTTCAGGCCCAATATCGCGCAACCACCGCTCGATAACGACCGTGGAGCGAATAGCCGCCCACCAGGATTCTGCCGTCAGCCTGCACCGCCAGGGCGGTGGCGGTGTCCAGGCTGTAGCCGAGTCGTGTACGAACCCAGCCTTTGCCCTGGCCGAAATCCGGATCGAGGCTGGCATCCGGCAAGTGCCGGGCAAGTATGAAATCGGCCTCGATACCGCCGATGGTGGCACCGGCGGTCACCAGTTTTCCGTCCGGCTGAAGTTGAGCGGCGGTCCACTGACTGGCGTTGCGTCCGATCGCCATGAGCCGGCACTGGCCCTGGTTGCAGTGACGGTCCGGCTTGCCGTCCGGGCGCACTTTCAGGGCCAGGCTATGCATCGGGTCACGGCTGCTGCCGAATACTTGCAGATCACCGTTCGCATCCTGAACGATCTGGCTGACCATTACGCTGTGACCTTGCGCCAGGATTGTCATGAAACCGTTCTCGCCGAAGCTGTCATCGAGTTTGCCACTGCTGTCATAGCGGGCAATCAAACCATGCTGGGGCAAGTCGATGGCACCGCCGACGACAATATGACCGTCAGCCTGGAGCACCAGGCAGCCGAGCCAGGTATTTTTCAATAAGCGTCGGACCATCACGAAACCGCGACCGTTGAACGAGGTATCCAATGTTCCGTCCGGCAAGAGGCGGATCAGTACGCCGACATGATCGGACAATTGGTAGTGGTGGTTGGCGAGCACAAGGATCCGGCCATCGGCCTGCACTTGCATGTCGCAGGCTTCAAGCCCTGGCACGCCGGGCGGCAGCCACGGATCGCGCAGGCCTTGGGAGAGATTGCCGCAAAGCCGGATGATGTGCCGGCCGCCGTTGCCGAAGCTTTGAACGGCGCGACCTTGCTGGTCGAACAGCGCCAGGGCAGGAAGGGTGTGGTCGTTGTTTTCGTAGTGCAGGCCGGACAGCAGGATCTGCCCGTCGGGCAACTCGATCACTTGGCCTGCGGTTGCTTCG
The DNA here is from genome assembly GCF_018325805.1 of Pseudomonas sp. St290. Taxonomy (NCBI): domain Bacteria; kingdom Pseudomonadati; phylum Pseudomonadota; class Gammaproteobacteria; order Pseudomonadales; family Pseudomonadaceae; genus Pseudomonas; species Pseudomonas sp. St290. The sequence goes on from NZ_AP014703.1 coordinate 3,209,698, forward strand.
AAGCCGTTTTCAAATGAGCCAATCACGCAACCGTCGGTACCGAAGCCCGGGTCAGGCAAGCCGTCATGATTGAGTCGCGCCAACCCGAACCGACTGCCGCGGGCTGTCTCGATCCTGGCTGCCACAAGAATTCGTCCGGCGTGGTCGAGGGTCAGCCCGGTGGTCAGGCTCGAGGTGCTGTCTTCGAAATGAATCCAGGCTTTGCCGTTGGCGGCAAAGCCTGAGTCAAGTTGCCCGGCGTGGGCCATGGCCCCGGGGAGCACAAACGCGAACTGATCGAGCATGCCTGCCTCTCCTTGCGTATCGACCGGCCCGAAAGGGCGACGACTGCATGAGGGCATCATTCAATCCCTGAATGTGGCAACGCACAACTGTCATGTTCTACAGATACAGCGGCGATTCGTGCCATAACAATGGCTTTACAACCCAGAGCCAAGCCTGCAATCGATAACAGGCTTTACAGGTCGTTATTCAGGCATCGACCAGGATTGCAGTTTGTAGCCTTCCTGGCTCAGTTCGGCACGGGCCTGTTTCAACAGGTCGGCCAGTTGGACCGGGTCGGTATAGGCGCTGCTTGGAATCTGGGTGCGGCCAATATGAGTATTGGTACGGTCGATGACGGTCAGGCTGAGTTCACCGTTGCCGTCTTGTGGAGCCCAGGCCACGCATTGGAAAGGACGGAATGCGCGGTCGGCAATCAAAAGAGCTTCGTTGATACGGAGCGGGGCGTTCATGGCGTTTTCTCTTAAGTGTGCCCAAACAAATGATGTGCCGTCGGTTGGGCGTACCGTGCGGCTGGTTACTTGTACTGATGTTCCGAACCCGCACGCGGGTCACACATTATTTAAATAAATTTCGATTTTCTTTCAGACCAGGCTTTTAGGCTTTTGTTTGAAAGCGCCATGAAAGAAACAGGTGCGCGACAACTAACGAAACGCTCGCTTATAACCACTTTGACGCGATCTCGATAATCAATTGATACAAGGAGGCGTCAACTTCTTGCTACTGTTACATGCAGGTTTGCCAAACGACTGTTTCTAATCATATTTCCTTATTTTGGCGCCAAGGATCAGTCATGATCGAAGCCAGTACGTCACGTCGTCTGCTCGTGGTTGATCCCTGCGACGATTGTCATCGTTTGTTGCCAGGTTTGCGCACCATTGGCTGGGATGTGGACAGTTGCTCCCTCGAACACGCCGGCGATCGGACCTGTGACGTCGGTCTTTTGCGGTTGCAGCCCTTCCATCTGGAACGCCCGGAAGCAGTCAAGGAGTTGATCAGTCGCAGCGGTACCGAATGGATCGCCGTGCTCAACCAGGAAGTGTTGCGCCTGCAAAACGTCGGTGATTTTGTCTGCGAATGGTTTTTCGACTTCCATACCTTGCCGTTCGACGTGTCCAGGGTCCAGGTGACACTGGGCCGGGCGTTTGGCATGGCGCGCCTGCGGGGACAGGGTTCGATCCACATTGATCAGCCCGAACATGAACTGCTGGGCGACAGCAAGCCGATTCGCGAGCTGCGTAAATTGTTGAGCAAGCTGGCGCCTGCCGAGTCGCCGGTGTTGATCCGGGGCGAAAGCGGTACCGGCAAGGAGCTGGTGGCGCGCACCCTGCATTGTCAGTCTCACCGGCGTAACCGGCCGTTCATTGCCATCAACTGCGGAGCCATCCCGGAGCACCTGATCCAGTCCGAGTTGTTCGGGCATGAGAAGGGCGCGTTCACTGGCGCTCACCAACGCAAGATCGGACGGATCGAGGCGGCCCACGGCGGCACGTTGTTTCTCGATGAAATTGGCGACCTGCCGTTGGAGTTACAGGCCAACCTGCTGCGCTTTCTACAGGAAAAACACATTGAGCGGGTCGGCGGTAGCCAGCCGATTGCGGTCGATGTGCGAGTCTTGGCGGCTACCCATGTGGACCTTGAGGCTGCCATCGAGAACAAGCGGTTTCGCGAGGATCTGTATTACCGCCTGAACGTGTTGCAAGTGGTGATGGCGCCGCTGCGCGAACGCCATGGCGACCTGGCGATGCTCGCCAGCCACTTTTCCCATTTCTACAGCCGGGAAACCGGCCGCCGCCCCCGCAGCTTCAGCGACGATGCATTGGTGGCGATGGGCATGCATGACTGGCCCGGCAATGTGCGGGAACTGGCCAACCGCGTCCGTCGCGGCTTGGTGCTGGCCGAGGGGCGACAAATCGAGGCCCGGGACCTCGGCCTGGCCAGTCACCAAGGCGTGGCGGCCCCGATGGGTACGCTGGAGGACTACAAGACCCGCGCCGAGCGCCAAGCCCTGAGCGATGTGCTCAATCGTCATAGCGACAACCTGAGCGTGGCCGCGAGGGTGCTGGGCGTGTCCCGGCCGACGTTCTATCGGTTGCTGCACAAGCATCAGATCCGCTGACTCAAGCCCTGCACGATTCCTTGTGGGAGCGAGCCTGCTCGCGATAGCGGTGTCGGTCACAGTTAAAATGACTGATCTACCGCTATCGCGAGCAGGCTCGCTCCCACAGGGTATGGTGTCAAGACCGTCATCCTGCGCTAGAAGTAATACGGGAATTTCAGGCTGAAGCTGAAATCCGGCGCATCGTCAGTCAACCCGATGGACAGGTTGGGCACGATGGTCAGGTTGTCCGAGGCAGCGACGGTCATGCCGATGTTGAAGTAGCCGGCGTTGGCGTCGCTGGAGACCACCGATTCCCAGTCGCCGCCGTCCTGTTTGAGCTTGCTTTTCTTCTGGATCAGGTCAGAGACCGAGAACGACATGCTCATCTTCTCGTTCAAGGCAAAGGCAATGCCCGCGCCGAGCTGGAAGCTGTCGCCGATCCGCACCTTGCCCGGTACTTTCTGGTTGACCGTGGAACTGATGTCGTCGAACGATTCTTCGAAGTTATGGGTGTAGGAAAGGGTACCGAATAACACGGCCGGGTCGAAGGTCTTGACCAGCGAAAGCCCAGGGGTGATCGACCACACGCCATTGCCGGTGGGCAGGTCGTCAGGCACGAACAGGTTGGTGTTGGCCTGGGATTGACGCAGCTTGATGCCGAACGGGTCCTTGCCGGTTGGAGCCTTGACCCGCAGGGTGACCACCGCGTCCGGGTAGTTGATCGACTCATCCATGAACTTGTAGGCGATGCCGAAGTTGACGTCACCGATGGTCGGGTCGCGGGTCACGGTTTCTTCGCTGGTGACGCCGGCTGCGCCGTTGTTCGCGCCGCCTGACTGGTACGTGGATTCGCGGTAGACCACCGGGACGTTGAGGTCGAACTGCCAGCGGTTGTCAAAGTTGTAGCGACCGGTGAGGTCCAGCGTCCAGGTGTCGGCCTTGATCCGGTCGAGGTTGATGTTGCCCAGGAAAATCGAGTCCAGGGCCAGGAAACCATTGAGGATCAGTTGCCGCGTGTCGTAGCGCGAATAGGTCACGCCGGTCTCGAAGCTGAATTTGCCGCCGCCGAAGAAACCGCTGGCCTCGTCATAGAGGTTGGAGACGCTCTGGGCCGGCTGGGAATCATCGGCCAGGGATTGTCCATAGCCGCTGCCGCCGGTCGTTGCCGCGCCACCGCCGGCCACGGTCTGGTTGCCTTTCATGTCGGCGGGGGACTTGGCCAGGCGCTTGGGCGGTGGAGCGGCGGGTTGATCCTCCACTTGGCGAACCCGCTGTTCGAGCACCGCCAGGGCCTTCTGTTGGACCTCGTAGCGTTGCTTGAGCTCGAGAAGCTCCTGTTTCAGGGCCTCTATTTCGGCATCCGGGGCCGCGTGCAACACGGTCGCCGGGAACAACGTGCTTAAACACATCACAGCGCGCAACGATACGGATCGATACATGAAATATGCCGTCCCTAATTGCCCAATGATCGGAAACCAGCGTAGTTCAATAACCGAGGTTACGCAGGCCGCGCAGTTGGGTCAGGTTGCAGTCCAGTGCGCCGGCGCTGGCGCCGTTATTGTTCAGCACCACGTTGAGTTGCGTCATGTTGTTGACCAGGTTGCTGTTGCCCAGCAGGCGAGTGTTTTGCAGCAAACCACCTTGAGCCACTTGTTGCAGGGTACTGCCCTGGTTATGGCTGGCCTGGATTGCCATTTGCACACCACTGCCGGTGGCGGTGACCGCGACACTGCCGGCGGCGTTGCTGCCGCTGATGGTCTGGCCCTTGGTCAGCAGTTGACCTTGGGAAGGCACGAGCGCGGGCGCCTGGTTGCTCTCTTTCACATTGATGTTGACGTTGTTGTAGGCGGTATTGCCGTCGCCGGCGGCACGTACGCTTTGGGTCACGCCCTGGCTCGTGCCAAGGCCGGCACCACCGGTAATATTGCCGCTACCCTGTTCCGGGACGCTGCCGTTGCCGGTCTGCTTGATGGTGGAGACATAAAACTGGGGTTTGACGGTGGCGGACTGGATTTGCATGGTGCTGGTGGCGCCGATCAGGTCGCCGCTGGCGTTGCGCCAGGTACTGCTCATGACGATGCCGAAGCTGATGACTCGGCCGGGCATGACATAACGACCGCGCAGCTCGGCAAGCTCCTGGTCCTTGACTTCGATGGGTTTGAAGCCGGCATGGGCATAGCCCGAGGCAGCCGCGGCCAGGCAGGCCAGCGACAGCCAGTGTGAAGTTTTCATGTGCTGCTCCCGGAGCGTCCTGCTCCTTTTTGTACTTATGTTGGCAGTTGGTCGGCGATTAAAAGAAGTCGCTCTGTATGAAGCCGAAATCCATCAGTTCTGCATCCCTGACCGGGTTGAACCCGTCCAGTTTGTTACGTGCCGTCAGTGGTTGTGGAGGGTTGCGCAGCGTATTGGTCTTGTCATAGCCGGGGCCGACGATCGCAAAGACGATGCCGTTCCAGCCTTTGACGAAATCATCGTGGGCGTAGCGCTTGTGGCCCAGCACCGGGTCGCCGATGTAGACCCATTGCTTGTCGGCCCGCTGCAACACCACGAAGTGCTTGTAGCCGCGGATTTCCATCAGGACCACCACCGGGATCGTTACCGCTTCGAGTTTCTCTGGCGGTATCCGGTAGCCTCGGGCTCGCATGCCGATGGCTTCCACGTAGCGCTTCATGTCCAGCATGGAAAACCCTTGGGTACGGACCAGATCCTGGTCGGCATTGACCAGCATGCCTTTGATGACGTGCTCTTCATCGACATCCAGCCAATAGGCCTGGCGCAGCACCGTGGCCAGCGCGGCGGCGCCGCAACTGAAATCGGTTTTCTGCTCGACGATGTCGCTGAACTTGCGCTCGCGTATGCTTTGCACCGGTTTGTAGACCAGCATGCCGCCAGGCAGGGCGGCGACTGGTATCTGCGCCGCTTCGGCCACGCAGGCCATGCAGAGCAGCAGGGAAACGGCAGTGACACGCATGATCGATACGCCTGGTGGGAACCCTGGAAAAAAGCCCCTGTGGGAGCGAGCCTGTGGGAGCAAAGTTTGCTCCCACAGGGCAACTACCCCCGCAGTGGTACTTTTTACATGCAAGCCCTGCAGCCGGCAGCGATGGAGAGCGAGTTGCTCTGCTGGTTGCCCACGCCCGCTGACACGTTGGCGCCGCCGTTACCGGAGAAGCCGTTCATGGAGTTGGTCATGGTGGCGTTGTTGAGCACAGGGTTTTTCCAGCCGTCGCGGGTCAGCACTTGCTGGGTGTTGGTGCCGGACAGTTCGAAAGTACCCACGGCGGAGAACTTGAACTTGTCGTCATCGTGACCGCCACCGTAGCCACCTTTGTTGCCCCATCCGCCATGGCCGTCATCCTCGACGGTGCCGGTGCCTTTGGCCTTGAAGGTGCCGGAAGCGCTGGAGGTGCTGGTAAGGGTGTCGGTTTTGTAGGTCCGCACGCCTTTGTTGTCGACCACCAGGCCTGTGGAGGACTGATTGGCCTCGGCAGAGGCCTGTGCGACACGGCCACCCGATACGGCGATGGCCAGGTTGTTTTTCTGTTGGTTGAAGTTACCGGCGGTCACGTTGATGCCGATGTTGCCGGAGCCGTTGTTGCCCGCATTGGTGAGCGAGGCGTTGTTGTGGGTCGAGTTGTTTTTTACATAGTTGTTGGTATTGGTTTGCGTGGCACTTGAGGCGGCGACAGCCGAGCCGAAGATGAAGCTTTCGTCAGCGGTCGCCAGCGCTGCGGCGTTGTCTTGTTGGTTACCGTCGCCGGCGGCGATGTTGGCCCCCATGTTGCCGTTGCTGCCATTGAGGGAGTCGGTGGCTTCGGCGGTGTTTTTAGTACCCTGGTTGAGCACCTCGTTGCCGTCGCTGTTCTGCTCATCCATCACGGTAGCCATCGCGCTGGCGTTGATGGAAAGCTGTTCTTCCCACGTTGGGCCTTTGGGACCATGGTGGCCATGACCATTGCCGTGCCCGTTATCGTTTCCTCCAGCCTGTGCGGCCATTGCCATGACAGCGGCGAGAGCGAAAACCAATGGTTTGAGTGCCATTGTAGGTTTCATGGTGTTTCTCCTTGCGTGTCGTTGGTTAAGTGTCGGTACTTTCTTATGTAGCCTCCGGGTCAATCAGCGACTCGGATGCTCAGGGTGTTCGCCATACGGTTTCCCACCCCTGCGCTCTGGTTCACCTGGATGACCCCTCGGCTGCCGGTGAAGGCCTGGTCGCTGGTAACGACCTGGCGACTGCCGGTTGGGGCGCCAGTTGCTCCTGAGTTCGGTAGCAACGCCACGTTCTGTTGAGACAGGGCGCTGTCGTCAATGCTCTGCGGATGGGCACTGATGCCCACTCGCATGACATTGGCCATCTGGTTGTTGGCCCCGGCGGACTGGTTGACGCCCAGCACACCGTTGCCGTTGGTAAAGGAGTGGCCGCCGATGCGGGCGGTGGCGTTCATGGACGGGTTGGCCGGCGTGTCGACGCGTTGTTGCACATGGGTGCTGGCCTGGGCGTGGCTGCCGATGGCGATGGCTCGGGTGTTGGTCTGCTGGGTCTGGTCGCCGGCCGCCTGGTTGACGTTGAAGTTGCCGGTGTAATGGCTGCCGGAATCCTGCAGGTTGGCGCTACTGATCACCGCAACACCCGAATCGGCAAATACGTTGAAAGAGCTGAGCAGGGAAAGCATGAGCAGGGCGAGGAGAAACAGGGCGGGCTTCATGTCACTGGCCTCCCGCCAACCGACCCAACGGAGCCAGGCCGGAACTGAGCGAGCGGTTGATGGTGCCGGAGATCGCGCCGCCGCTACCACCACCGTGGCCGGCACTCATGCCCGGCATGCCGTTGGGGTTGGTCACGACGTTCAGGCCTTGCACACCGGTGTTCGGGGTGACGATGTTGCGGATCGACGAACCGCTGGCCACGCTGGCGAACTCGCCATCGCTCAGTTCGGTGCTGGCGGTCGCCTGGTTGATGCGTTCGGAGGGGTTGGCATTGACAGTGGTCGGGTAGGGGTCTTTGCCACCGTTGCGACCGATTGCAATGGGCTGCACGTCACGGGTGAGCACAATGACGCCGTTGCCCTCGGCCCGCGCTGGCAAGCTGAGCGTTGCGCTGGCGGCGCAGCCGATCAACAGCAGACAGGTCATGCCCCTATCGAAAATCCCCATGGCATCGATTCCTTCTTCGGTACGCTGGCCCTAGTCAGCGTTGCGAAGTTGGAGAGCAGGTGTCGTGCCGTGTTTTGAAATGTTTTTTATTTCAATGAGTTGGAGCTACGGGGGGGATGCCGGGGAAGGAACCTGTTTCAACACTGAGACAAGGGGCATGGTGACCAACCGGTCACCTACTGTCCCAGGGCTCTGGATCCAGGCTTTTGGGCGGGTGTTTCGGAAGCTTGACAGTCTTGATGGCAATTTGGTGAAGCGGCGTTGGATCCGGGTTTGGAGCGACTGCGTTGTTTCAAGAATGAAACAGATCACCCAGCGATCAAGCTTGAAGCAGCTGGGTAACGGCGGCGAACACTTGCCGTTGGCGTTGCGCCCAATCGCCCTCAATGACCTGGAACGGTCGCTGATGTTCGCTCAGCCAGGCCTCGATCGCCTCAAAAAACGCCAGCCGTTCTGCCAGCCCGGGTTGGCAACGCAAGCCGTCGCCGGTCCATTCGACCTGCTCGGGGCTCAGCAGCAGGTGCAGGTCATAATGGCGGGCCAGCAGGGCCGGCTCGAGCCAGCCCGGGCAGTCGCCAAACAGGGTCTGGCTCCAGAGGATGTTGCTCAGCAGGTGCGTGTCGAGGATCAACAGCGCCGGACGGCGGGCACGCGCTTCATCTTCCCAGGCCAGTTGGCCGGAGGCGATGTCGGTGATGTCGGCCAGACAGGTATCGCGTTGGGTCTGCTCCATGAAATGGCGCACGTACTCATCCACCCGCACGCCACCAAAGTGTTCCTGCAATTGCGCCGCCAGCCAACTCTTGCCGCTGGATTCCGGGCCGGTCAGCACCACCACCTTCATGCGCGCAGGGCCGGGTCGGCGCGCCATTCCCGCCAGCCTTGCACGGCCAGCAGGGTGAACAGGGCGTAGAGTGCGGCGGTCAGGTGCAAGCCCTTATAGATGAACAGGCCGACGAAAATCACATCCAGGGCGATCCACAGCGGCCAGCATTGCACGCGTTTTTGCGCCATCCACCATTGGGCCACGAGGCTGAAGCCGGTGAGTGCGGCATCGAGCCAGGGTTGGGCGGCGTCGGTCCAGTGAGCCATGGCGGCGCCCAACAACAGGCTGCCTGCCGCGCCGATAGCCAAGCCGAGCAACACCGACGGCCCACCGAGGCGGGTGACCTGGCGTCCATCATGATTGTGTCCGGCACGAGTCCATTGCCACCAGCCGTAGAGTTGCAACACCGCGTAGACAACCTGCAGCAGCATGTCCGAATACAACTTCACCTCGAAAAAGATCCAGCTGTACAGCAGCACCATGACCAGGCCGATCGGCCAGCACCAGGGGTTCTGCTTGACGGTCAACCAGACAGCGATCACGCCGAGGGCTGCGGCAAACAGTTCAAGCCCGGACATGGCGGTTCCTTGGGGAAAAGAGGAGAGGGCGGGGATTGTAAACGTTATGGCGTGGGCAGCTCCAATATCAGTGCGGGATGTGCCGCCGCCATCGCGAGCAGGCTCGCTCCCACAAAGGTATTTGCGGTGGACTCCCAGCCTGGGACCGACGCAAAACCAATGTGGGAGCGGGCTTGCTCGCGAAAGCGGTGGGTCAGCTTGCTCAATGTTGGATGTGCCAACGTCTTCGCGAGCAGGCTCGCTACCACTGGGGTATTCATCAACCCCTAGACACGGAACTGTGTGAGCAACCCGTTCAACTGTTCACTCAGCGCCTTGAGACGGCTGCTGGCCTGGCTGGATTGTTCGGCGGCCATGGCGGTGCTGTGGGACAGTCCGGCGGCCTGGGTGACGTTCTGGTTGATGTCTTCCACTACATGGGCCTGTTGCAGGGTGGCACTGGCGATGGAGGCGTTCAGGCTGTTGAGATTGCGCAGGGCCTGGCCGATGGCGTTGAGGCTGGCACCGGCCAGGCCCGCCTGTTCGATGGTCAGTTGCGAGGCACGGCTGCTGTCGCTGATGACTTTCACCGCGGCCTCGGAATGGGTTTGCAGGCGCTCGATCATCGCCTGGATCTCTGCGGTGGACTTCTGTGTGCGTTGGGCCAGCAGTCGCACTTCATCGGCGACCACCGCAAAACCCCGGCCTTGTTCGCCGGCGCGGGCAGCTTCGATGGCGGCGTTGAGGGCCAACAGGTTGGTTTGTTCGGCAATGGAGCGGATCACCTCCAGCACGCTGCCGATCTGGGTGCTTTCGCTCGCCAGGGTACGGATCACTTCCACCGCCTGATCGATGGTCTGGGACAGGCGGTCGATCTGCTGCAAGCTGCCGTCGATGTTGACCTGGCCTTGTTGGGCCTGAGACTCGGCGTCGCGCATTTCACTGGCTGCGTGCTCGGCGTTCTTGGCGACGTCCTGCACGCCATAGGTCACTTCATTGATCGCGGTCGCCACCAGCTCCATTTGCTGCGACTGCTGCTGGCTGCGCTCCTGGGCTTGGGCGGCATCGTTGCCCAATTCGTTGGAGGATTGCCCCAGCGCACTGGCCGAGGCTTGCAGTTGGGTCACCACTTGCCGCAACTTGGCGGTAAAGGCGTTGAAATGCCGCGCCAGTTGAGTAACTTCGTCCTGGCCATGAGTGTCGAGGGTGCGGGTCAGGTCGCTCTCGCCACTGGCGATGTTGGCCATGGCGTTGACGGTTTCCTGCAGCGGGCCGACGATGCTGCGCACGATCAGGGTCAACAGCAGGCCCATGAGCAGGGTGATGATCAAACCGACCACGGAAGCCTTGATCAACTGGGACTGGAACTCGGCTTGGACGTCATCGATGTACACGCCCGAACCGATGACCCAACCCCAGGGCTCGAACAATTGGACATAGGAAGTCTTGCCCACTGGGGCCTCGGCGCCCGGCTTCGGCCAGAGGTAATTGATCATGCCGGCGCCCTTGGACTTGGCGATGGCAACCATCTCGTTGAACAGCGCATAACCGTTCGGATCGCGGATGGCCGAGAGGTTCTGGCCTTCAAGCTTAGGGTTGGTCGGATGCATGACCATGACGGGCGTCAGGTCGTTGATCCAGAAGTAGTCACTCTGGTTATAACGCAGGCCACGCACGGCGCTGAGGGCCTGCTTTTGCGCGGCATCGCGAGTCAGGGTGCCAGCGGTTTCCAGGCCATGGTAGTAGCTCAGCACGCCACTGGCGGTCTGTACCACGTGCTGGGTTTTCTGCACTTTGGCTTGGTAAAGGTCGGTGTGGATCTGTTTAAGCATCAAGGCGCCAAGCGTGAACAACATCACGATGGCCACCACCAGGATGAGCCACAAGCGTCGGCTGATCGACACACTGCGCAAGCTATTCATACGCTGTCACTCCGGTTTCTTATTCTTGTCATTAACGACGGCCGGCACTTTAGCGCCCGGCAGCTATACGTAATTGACCTGGGTCATAACGCGGCAGCGTTATCAGGGCTTGTCTGATAGGATTTCGGCCCCGCAGCGCAAAACCTGAGCCTGTTCTGATTTTTCATTGGTTTTTTTTGAAAGATCACAGTTATCGTGCACCCGCTGCGAGCACCTGCTTGACACTTGAATATTGATAAGACCTGCATGAACAGCGTCTTTTTTGGGGGATGAATGGATTTGTGGACCGCCTTTTCGGCACTGATTCTTGGCGTAGTGGAAGGCTTGACGGAATTTCTGCCGATTTCCAGCACGGGACACCAGATCATTGTCGCCGACTTGCTTGAGTTCGGTGGCGAACGTTCGATGGCGTTCAACATTATCATCCAGCTCGGCGCGATTCTGGCGGTGGTCTGGGAGTTCCGGCGCAAGATCTTCGACGTGGTGCTGGGCCTGCCGACGCAACCCAGCGCCCGCCGGTTCACCGCTAACCTGCTGATCGCCTTCCTGCCGGCCGTGGTCTTGGGTGTGCTGTTCGCCGACTGGATCCACCACTACCTGTTCAACCCGATCACCGTCGCCGCCGCGCTGGTGGTGGGCGGCCTGGTGATGCTCTGGGCCGAGAAGCGCCAGCACCAGGTGCACGCCGAAACGGTGGACGAGATCTCCTGGAAGGACGCACTGAAGGTTGGCCTGGCCCAGTGCATTGCGATGATCCCGGGCACCTCGCGTTCCGGAGCGACCATCATCGGTGGCCTGCTATTCGGCCTGTCGCGTAAAACCGCTACCGAGTTTTCGTTTTTCCTGGCGATGCCGACCATGGTCGGCGCGGCGGTCTACTCGGGCTACAAATACCGCGAGCTGTTCGTCCCGGCAGATTTTCCGGTGTTCGCCATTGGCTTCGTCACAGCGTTCATTTTCGCCATGATTGCGGTCAAGGGCCTGCTGCGGTTCATCGCCAGTCACAGTTACGCCGTGTTCGCCTGGTATCGAATCGCCTTCGGCCTGTTGATCCTGGCCACCTGGCAGTTCGGCTGGGTGGACTGGAGCGCTGCCAAGCCATGAACGATTCAGGTGGCCGCAAACGTACCGGGCGCAGTGCCGACGGCGCCGTGCAGCACCTGCGGCTCAAACTGATGGTGTTTGCGCTGCTCTGTGCCTTGCCGCTGTTCGGCTCGCTGCTGTTCGGGTTGCGGGCGGTGTCGTGGGTGCCAATGGCAGCCTATGGCGTCGTCAGCGTGGTGGCGTTCCTGCTGTACTGGAGCGACAAGCGCAAGGCGCGCGCCGACGCCTGGCGCACGCCAGAGAATGTGTTGCATGCAGTGGAACTGGCCGGCGGTTGGCCTGGCGCCTTGCTGGCCCAGCAGCTGTTTCGCCACAAGACCCGCAAGGTGTCGTTCCAGGTGGTGTTCTGGTTCATCGTGCTGTTGCACCAAGTGTTCTGGATCGACCAGTTGTTCCTGGGCAGCTATCTGTTCTGAATGGCTAGAGCAACAAACCCACCTGCGTGCGCTTGGGCAATTTGCTCACCACCAATTGATGTGAGCGTTGCAGCAAGCCACGCAGCTCTTCGGCACCCAGCGGGTAGGGCACCTGCATGATGACCCACTGGGCCCGCGCCAGGTAAGGCGCGGGGTGAATGCCCGGCCGGTCGCAATGACCCAGGAACAGATCCTTGTCGACCTTGAACGCCAACGAGTCGCTCCTCAGGCCCTGGAGGGCGAACATCTTGTTCCCGGCAATGGAAAACACCCGCACGCCGCCCCATTTGTAGTCCTCCCGGGCGCCGGGCAGGCCCAGGCAAAACCGCGCGACATCCTCTTCGCTCAAACTCATAGCGTTCTATCTCCACAGCCCTCGAAGGCTTCCACCAAATGGTCGATCCATGCACGCACCGCTGGCAGCATGCCGCGTCGATGCGGGTAGACCGCCTGGAGCCAGCCATCGGGCAACGACCATCCAGGCAGCAATTCCACCAGTGTGCCGTCAAGCAATTCCTGCTCGCAATACATGCTCGGCAATAACGTGAAGCCCAGGCCGGCGAGGGTGCAGGCGCGACGCACAATGAAGTCGTCAATGCCCAGGCGCGCCTCCAGGCTCAGTTCCACACGCTGCCCATCGGCGCTGACCAGGCGCAGGTGCACCTGGCGATCGGCTTCCAATGCCCCCAGTACTGGCAACTGTTTGAGATCATCCGGGGATTCGATCCGCCGCCCTTCGACAAAGGCCGGGCTGGCGACCAGCATCAGTCGTGCCCGGCGCAAACGCCGGGTCATCAGCAAGGGGTCTTCATCCCCCAGGTCGCGCACCCGCAACGCCACGTCGATGCCTTCGCCGATCAGGTCGACCCGGCGGTTGAGCAGGGTCATGTCCAGTTGTACCAAAGGGTATTTAGCCAGGAAGGTTTCGATCACCACGGGCAGGAATTGGTGGGCCAGGCCCACCGGGCTCGACACCCGCAATCGGCCACGGGGCTCGCTGGACATGCTCGCCACCGCTTCGTCGGCCATCTCGGCCTCCAGCAACATGGCCTGGCAATGGCGCAGGTAACGTTCGCCGACCGCGGTCAATTTCAACTGACGGGTAGTACGCTGGAGCAACCGGACGCCGAGGCGTTCTTCCAGCTCGGCCATACGCCGCGACAATCGCGACTTGGGAATGCCCAGCAGGCGCCCGGCCGCCGCGAAACCGCCGGCTTCGACGACTTTGGCGAAGTAGTACAAATCATTGAGGTCTTGCATGGTGAACTCGATTGTCCTGTCAGTGGGACAAACTATCGCATTTATGCTGACTTATCGATCATTGGCTTCATCGATAGGATGGTCGCCAATTGATCGCCTGGTGCGGTCCTTACTTGGAGAGCACTCACATGAAACTGCTGCACATCGATTCGAGCATCCTCGGCGACAACTCCGCTTCCCGCCAATTGAGCCGTGAAGTGGTTGAAGCCTGGAAAGCTGCCGAGCCAGGCATCACCGTCACCTACCGTGACCTGGCCGCCGACGCCATCAGCCATTTTTCCGCCCAGACGCTGGTTGCTGCCGGCACCAGTGCTGAATTGCGCGACGCTGCCCTGAAATACGAAGCTGACCTCAGCGCTGAAACAATGGCAGAGTTCCTGGCGGCGGATGCGCTGGTCATTGCCGCGCCCATGTACAACTTCACTATCCCGACCCAGCTCAAGGCCTGGATTGACCGCATTGCCGTTGCTGGCCAGACATTCCGCTATGGCGATTCAGGCTATGAAGGTTTGTGTGGTGGCAAGAAGCTGGTGATCGTTTCCACAGCTGGCGGGTTGCATGCCGGCAAGCCGAGTGGCGTGGGTCATGAAGACTATCTGACATTTATGTTCGGCTTCCTGGGCATTAGCGACATCGAAATCGTTCGTGCCGAAGGGTTGAACAAGGGGGATGACTTGCACACCAAGGGCATGCGCGAAGCTAAGTCGAAAATCAGCCAGCAATTCGCCGTTGCCTAAAATCTGCGTAAAGGCACCAAGCTCTTCGGGCAACCTTGGCAAAACCCTGTATTCTCGTCGTCATTGGATGGTCGGGATGCAGGGTTTTGCTGCATTCGGCGCTGGGCTTCATGGCGCAGGTTATGCACGGCCAAGAGTGCGAGCGACGGGGTCTTCCCGTGCGCTGGTGAAGGTGGAAGATTCGATGACACGTTTTGGTGCAGCGCTGCTGCTTTGCTTGTTTGCCAGTCTCGGTTCAGTGCAGGCCGCACCGGGGCCGCATCCGCATTGGAGCGCCGGCTTCCATGAGCTGAGCTTTCTCGATCCGCTGGATCAGCAGCCGATGCACGCCTTCGCCTTTTATCCGTCCACCGACCGGGAACAGTCCAGCCTGTTGGGTGGCTACCAGATCGATGCCGCGCCAGACGCCCAGATCGCCATCGGCCGCTTTCCGCTGCTGATGCTGTCCCATGGCAATACCGGTACACCGCTGGCCCTGCACGACCTGGCCACCTCGCTGGCGCGCAAGGGATTTGTCGTGGTGGCGGTGATTCATCCCGGCGACAACGCCCAGGACCACAGCCGGCTCGGGACCCTGAGCAACCTGTATGGCCGGCCGATCCAGATTTCCGAAGCCATTACCGCAACGTTGAACGACCCGATGCTCTCGCCGTTCGTCAACGCCGGGCAGGTCGGGGTGATCGGCTATTCGGCCGGTGGCGAGACGGCGCTGATCCTGTCCGGTGCGACGCCGGATCTCAATCGCCTGCGTCGCTACTGCCAGGAGCGACCGGACGACCGTGATGCCTGTAACACCCAGGGCGAACTGATCGCCGACCGCGACGACCTGCAACCTGTGGCCGACCCCAGGGTCCGGGCATTGCTGCTGATGGCGCCGTTGAGCCTGAAATTCGGTCGTCACACCCTGGCCGATGTCCATGTGCCGGTGCTGTTGTACAGCGGTGATGGCGACAAACTCGTGGCTTTCGACAAGAACGCTGCCGCCTTGGCCCGCAAGTTGCCCACCGCGCCGGACTTCAAGACCCTGGCCGGCGCGGGGCACTTTGTCTTCCTGGCCCCGTGCACCGATGAGCAGATCGCCGCGATGCCCGCGCTCTGCACGGATGCTGACGGGGTCGATCGCAAGGACATCCACCGCACCATGATTTCCGAGGCCAGCCGCTTTTTTGGCGAGGCCTTGGGCAAGCCGACCCGGGCGGGGATGAGGACGGCTGATCAATAAGGATGGTGTGTATATCCGTTACCGCAGAAATGGATATACACACCAGAGCAAGTAAATACCGGGTCTTCTCAAAAAAGCCAAAAAACGGCAATGAACAGTATTACGATCAATAAGGTGAGTTTATGGCCCGGCGACGCAGCAGCAAGGTCAGCCCCAGGCCGCTGACGGACAGCAACGCGGCACAGAAGAAGATCGACGAATAACCCAGGTTCAATGCCACCGCGCCCATCAGCGGACCGGCAATCGCCAGCGCCAGGTCAAAGAACACCGCGTAGGCACTCAAGCCCGCGCCACGACTGGTGTTCGGCACCTGCTTGATGGCCTCCACCCCGAGCGCCGGATACACCAGCGACAGCCCGAAGCCGGCCAGCCCGGCACCGACCAGGGCGAACGGAGTGGATGGGGCCAGCCACAGCAATACCAGCCCGAGGGTTTCGATGCTCATGCAGGCAATGGCCGAGTTGAAGCCGCCGAAGCGGGCGATGCTGGAAATGAACACTAATCGCGCGAGGATGAAGCAGACGCCGAAAACCGTCAGGCACCACGCCGCGCCGGTCCAGCCGCGGCTGATGTAAAACAGTGTGATAAACGTGGTGAGCGTACCGTAGCCGATTGATGCCAGGCTCAGGCCTGCTCCGTACGGCGCAATGCGTCCAAATACCGCCCAGAAAGGCAAGCGCTCGCCGCGAATGACCGGTACCGACGGTTTGTTGCGAATCATCAACAGCGCAGCGCCCGCCAGCAACGACAACGCAATGCCCAGACTGGCGAAACCCAGTTCACCGACCATCACCACACCCAGCGGGGCGCCAATGGCAATGGCCCCGTATGAGGCGATGCCGTTCCAGGAAATCGAGCGAGCCGTGTGTTCCACACCCACCTGGCCCATGCACCAACTGATGGTGCCCACGCCGATCAGCCCTTGGGCCACGCCGAGCAGCAAGCGGCCGGCAATCAGAATCAGCAGGCTGGGCAGGGGAAACCCTTGCAGCAAGGTCGAGAGCAGCGTCAGCACGCCGCTGAGCACAATCCCCGACAGCCCGTAGACGATTGCCCGCTTGGTGCCGACGCTGTCCGACAACCGACCGGCCATGGGACGGCTGAGCAGGGTAGCCAGATATTGTGAGCCGATGGTCAGCCCGGCGACCACTGCGCTGAAGCCCAACTGTTCGTGGACATACCCCGGCAGTACGGCAATGGGCAGGCCGATGCAGAGAAAGGCGATGAAGGTGTAGAAAACGATGGAGACGATCTGCAGGGTGATCGACAGGGAACTGGGGGCAGGTGAGGGCGTGGGCATGGGGCTCGTTCGCGGGCGGCGGTAAGAGAGCCTCATCATGGCGCGAGGTGGGGATAAAAGAAAGCAGGCTAACTAAATGTGTTGGCGCAAGCGGATTTCAATCTGGGAAGCCACCACAAATCCCACAGGCCCAGTTGTGATCTTGGAATACAAAAAGCCCTGTCGCTACGGACAGGGCTTTCACTTGCAGCTTACAGCTGAGGGCTGTGCTTAGAACACCACACCCTGGCTACGCAGGTAGTCATCATAGGTGCCGCTGAAGTCCACCACGCCGTCGGCACTCAGTTCGATGATGCGAGTGGCCAGGGACGAGACGAACTCACGGTCGTGGCTGACGAAGATCAGCGTGCCCGGGTAGTTTTCCAGCGCCAGGTTCAGCGCTTCGATGGATTCCATGTCCAAGTGGTTGGTCGGTTCGTCCATGACCAGCACGTTCGGCTTTTGCAGGATCAGTTTGCCGAACAGCATGCGGCCCTGTTCACCACCGGAAATGACCTTGACCGACTTGAGGATCTCGTCGTTGGAAAACAGCATGCGGCCCAAGGTGCCACGCACCAGTTGTTCGCCGCCCTGGGTCCATTGGCCCATCCAGTCGAACAGGTTGACGTCGTCTTCGAAGTCGTGGGCATGGTCCTGGGCGTAGTAGCCCAGTTCCGCGGCGTCGGTCCATTTCACGGTACCGGCATCCGGTTCCAGTTCATTGACCAGGGTGCGCAGCAAGGTGGTCTTGCCGATACCGTTCGGGCCAATGATCGCCACGCGTTCACCAGCTTCGACGGTGAAGCTGAAGTCCTTGAACAGCGGCTTGCCGTCAAAGCCCTTGGCCATGCGCTCGACAATGACCGCCTGGCGGTGCAGTTTCTTGGTCTGTTCGAAGCGAATGAACGGGCTGACGCGGCTCGATGGCTTGACCTCGGCCAGTTGGATCTTGTCGATCTGCTTGGCGCGGGAGGTGGCCTGCTTGGCTTTCGAGGCGTTGGCCGAGAAACGGCTGACGAACGACTGCAGTTCGGAAATCTGCGCTTTCTTCTTGGCGTTGTCCGACAGCAGTTGCTCGCGGGACTGGGTTGCCACGGTCATGTATTCGTCATAGTTGCCCGGGAACAGGCGCAGCTCACCGTAGTCCAGGTCTGCCATGTGGGTGCAGACACTGTTCAGGAAGTGACGGTCGTGGGAGATGATGATCATCAGGCTCGAGCGCTGGGTCAGCACGTTTTCCAGCCAGCGGATGGTGTTGATATCCAGGTGGTTGGTCGGCTCGTCCAGCAGCAGCACTTCCGGGTCGGAGAACAGCGCCTGGGCCAGCAGCACACGCAGTTTCCAGCCTGGCGACACTTCGCTCATCGGGCCGAAATGCTGCTCGATGCCAATCCCCAGGCCCAACAGCAGTTCACCGGCGCGGGATTCGGCGGTGTAGCCGTCCATTTCGGCAAATTCGGTTTCCAGCTCGGCCACGGCCATGCCGTCTTCTTCGGTCATTTCCGGCAGCGAATAGATGCGGTCGCGCTCGGCCTTGACCTTCCACAGCTCTTCGTGACCCATGATCACCGTATCGATCACGGTGAATTCTTCGTAGGCGAACTGGTCCTGGCGCAGTTTACCCAGGCGCACGTTCGGCTCGAGCATGACCTGGCCGCCGGACGGCTCGAGGTCGCCGCCGAGGATTTTCATGAAGGTCGACTTGCCGCAACCGTTGGCGCCGATCAGACCGTAGCGGTTACCCGCGCCGAATTTGACCGAGACGTTTTCGAACAGTGGCTTGGCGCCGAACTGCATCGTGATGTTAGCTGTAGAGATCAAAGGTTTATCCTGCGGAACATTCAGAGTAGCTAAGGGTGCGGCAGTACCTGTTCAGTACCTGTTTGCGCACGTCCCGACCGCGCAAAGGCATCGCGGTCGCAAGCGCAAGGGTCCATCCGGCATAAGAGGACAGCAGCATACGGAGCGCCTGGCCCGGTAGACGTGCGCCGAAGCCGGGTTAACGGTTTCGGCCAAAAGGGGGCGCGTGATAGTTGGCGGCGATTGTACTGATCTGGCCGCATAAACGATAGGGTATTGCCCGGACAAGACAGTTTTTCACATTTGCAGGATAACTTTTGCTTACAAACTGTGGCTAAAATGCCATCTCACCCGATGCGATCTCCCTTGCCGCTTGGCTGGCCTGGAGAAGCAGCCTGTTCACTCCTGCATTGTGACGGATTCCGTGAAGCTCATCATTGCCGCGATCTACATCCTCTCCATTGGCTACGTCCACCTGCGCGGGCGCGTGCGGCATAAGTTCGGGCGCCAGTTGAGCGATCACTCGTCTTTTCTCGCCCCGATCAATTGCCTGCTTTACCTGTGCTCGAAACTGCCCAACAAGCCGTTCCTGAGCCCGGCGCAGTTTCCGGACCTGAGCCCGTTGCAGGCTCACTGGGAAGAGATCCGGGCCGAAGGCCAGAGCCTGCTGCATGCGGGAGAGATCAAGCGATCCAATCAATATGACGACGTGGGCTTCAACTCGTTCTTCAAGACCGGTTGGAAGCGTTTCTACCTGAAGTGGTACGGCGATAGCCATCCCTCGGCCATGAAGCTGTGCCCACGCACCACCGAGCTGGTGCAGAGCATCGGTTCGATCAAGGCGGCGATGTTCGCCGAGTTGCCTCCGGGCTCGAAGCTGGTCCGGCACCGTGACCCGTATGCCGGGTCCTATCGGTATCACCTGGGCCTGGAAACGCCCAACGATGCCGGCTGCTACATCAATGTCGATGGCGAGCCTTATCATTGGCGCGATGGCGAGGCGGTGATTTTCGACGAAACCTTCATTCATTACGCCGAGAACACCACCAACCATAACCGCATCATCCTGTTCTGCGATGTGGAGCGGCCCATGAAGTTTCGCTGGGCCACCGCGTTCAACCGCTGGTTCAGCCGCACCGTGATGGCGGCGGCCGGTGCGCCCAACGACGCGGGCGACAGGACGGGCGGCCTGAACCGGGCGTTCTCCAGGCTGTACAAGATCCGCTTGCAGGGCAAGGCCCTGAAGAAACGCAACCGCACGCTTTATTACCTGCAGAAATGGGCTTTTTTTGGCGGTTTGCTGGCGATCTTCGTCTGGATTTGAACGCCGTGTTCGTCCTCATGCCTCGGGTTTTTGCGCATCCAGCTGCGCCCACATCCTGGTGGTGATCCGCTGGCGGTGGTTGTAGCCTTCCCAAGGATCGGTCCGCAGGCCTTTAGCCCGTTCCAGCGCGGTATAAATGTCCCATTGCTGGGCATTGCGCAGGGTCTGCAGCTCGGCCCGGGCAATTGGCACCGAAACCGGTAGGCCTGGCCTGGCGCGCACCGAGTAGGCGGCCACTGTACTGGCCCCACGGGCGTTGCGCAGGTAGTCGACGAATATTTTCCCGACGCGGTTCTTCGGCCCCATGGTGGCGGTCATGCGCTCTGGCATCTGCCGGGCCAGGAACTGTGAGATGGCCTTGGCGAATGCCTTGGTGGTGTCCCAACCCTCGCTTCTGGCCAGGGGCACTATCACGTGCATGCCTTTGCCACCGCTGGTCTTGAGGAAGGCCTGCAAACCCAACTCGTCGAGCAGCGCCAAGGTCATGCCGGTCGCCTCGATCATGGCGCTCCAGGGCAACGAAGGGTCCGGATCCAGGTCCAGGACAAACAGGTCAGGCGTCTCGATCCGATCATGAGTCGCGGTCCAGGTGTGCAACTCCACCGTACCCATCTGCGCCGCGCTGACCAATGCGTGGATGTCATCGATTTCCATCAGCGGTGCGTGGCCTGGGTCCAGTCCAGGATCCAACTGCTTGATATGGGGAATCTCCAGGCGATCGGCGTGTTTTTGAAAGAACTGTTCTTCGCCGATACCATCCGGTGCCCGCAGTAGCGCGACCGGCCGCTGCTTGAGGTGCGGCAGGATCCAAGGGGCGATGTCCAGGTAATACTGCGCCAGCTCAGCCTTTTGGACACCGCTGACACTGTCGATGACCCGGTCGGGGTGGGTGATCATCACGCCGTCGACTTTGGCCGCGCGGGCTTTGCTGCGACGCTGGGGTTTTGTCGCAGGTTTTATCGGCAGGGGTTGCTCGCGAACGATCTTGTTGGCCGGCGTATTGTTCGACAAATCCAGGAAAATCGCCTGCCGCACCTGGCTGTCGGCAGTCCATTCAACGAACTCGACCTCGCAGGTCAGGCCAGGTTCGACCCATTGCACGCCGCGTCCTTGCGCACCGGCGAGTGGCAAGGCCAATGGTGAAGTCTCGCGCTGTTGCGCGCTCAGTTGTGCGTGTAACTGTTTGATTTGTGCCTGGCTGAACCCGGTGCCCACCCGACCGGCATACACCAGCCCCTCCGGCCCGTTGACTGCCAACAGCAGCGCGCCGAAACCGGCGCGCTTGCCTTGGGGCCGGGTGAACCCGACGATGACAAAGGACTGGCGCAACCGACACTTGAGTTTTACCCAATCGGCGCTACGTCGGGACATATAGGGGCTGCCCAGGCGCTTGCCGACCACGCTGTCCAGTGACAGGGCGATGGCGCTTTCGAACATCTCGTGCTGGCTGGCGGAAAACGACTCGGAAAAGCGCAGGCGCTTGCTGGCGTTGTTGCCAAGGGCTTTTTTCAGTGCTGCACGGCGCTCTTCCACCGGCACCTGGCGCAGGTCGACACCGTTGAGGAACGGCGCATCGAACAGGAAATACACCATGTCGACGGTGCGGCCGATTTCGAACGCCTGGCGCAGGGCCGCGAAATCGCTGTGGCCGGTATCGTCGAGCAGGACCAGTTCGCCGTCGAGCCAACTGTCCTCCAGGTTCAACCCGGCCAGGGCGTCGGCATGCAGCTTCAGCCGCTCGGTCCAGTCCTGATGATTGCGGTTGTATAACCGGACTTCACCGTGTTCGATGCGCGTCAGCAGGCGATAACCGTGGAATTGGACCTCATAGCGCCAGTCGCCGGTGGGTGGTTCTTCCACGGGCGTGGCCAGTTGCGGGGCCAGGCGTTCGGGGAGGCGGTTTCCAGGGGCTGTCTTGCCCAGTCGGCCAGGGTTGCGGGGCGTCGTTGCATCCGATTCGGTATCGGACGAACGAGCATATTCACTCTCGGCGTTGGCCATGACAGATTCCTTTGTATTGCGCACGCCAGGGTTTACCCCCGGGAGGCCTTGGTGGCTTTTTTAGCAGGAGCGGATTTGCCGGTTTTCGCCGGTTTTGCAGGGGCCTTCCCAGAGGATTTGTCAGGTGCCTTGCCCTTGCTGCCCAGGCTGCGCTTGAGCAGTTCGGTAAGGTCGATGACATCGGCGCTCTTGCGCTGCTCCTCGCCTGGGTCGGTCTCCACCGCTTCGAGGCGGCCTTCGTTGGCTTTTTTCTCCACCAGTTCCATGATCTTGTCTTCGAAACTGTCCCGGTATTCTTGCGGTGTCCAATCGGCGCTCATGTCCTCCACGAGGCGCTTGGCCATTTCCAGCTCGCCCTTGGCCAGGGGCGGGTGAGTGACTTCGTCGCCCAGCTCCAGGACATCCAGCTCGCGCACCTCTGCGGGCCAGCGCAGCATCACCAGCACCAGCGCCGATTCAAGGGGCATGAGCGCTGCCAGGTGCTGGCGGGTATGCAGCACGACGTGGGCCAGGGCGACCTTGTTGCTCTTGACCAGGGTTTCGCGCAGCAGGGCATAGACTTTGCCGCCGCGCTTGTCGGGGGCGAGAAAGTAGGGCGTATCGATGTTTTGCAAGGGAATCTTCTCGCTGTCGACAAAGGAAAAGATATCGATGGTCTGGGTCGACTTGGGATGGGCGGAACGAATTTCCTCTTCGCTGAGCAGCACGTATTGGCCTTTCTGGTACTGGACGCCCTTGACGATGTTTTCCTTGGTCACCTCCTTGCCCGTGACCTTGTTGACCCGCTTGTAGCCAACCGGGTCCATGCTGCGCTTGTCCAGCCAGTCAAAATCCACCCCCTGGGAAGAGGTGGCCGACACCAGCGCTACAGGAATATGGACCAGCCCGAAACTGATTGCGCCTTTCCAGATTGCCCGTGCCATGGTGGTGTTTTCCTTGCCGATGGATGTCTCTCTGGTGACCGTCGCGCCTTGGCAAAAGTTTCCACCATCCTGCTTCACTGTGGGAGCGAGCTTGCTCGCGATAGCGGCGGTACAGACGTCATGGGTGCAAGCTGCCCCCCCGGCGTCGCGAGCAAGCTCGCTTCCACAATGGTTCGGAGACGCTTCGTTACATCTTCACCGGGACATTTCGCTTAACAACGGCGAACCTGCAGCGTAGCTTGCTTTCGATATGCCTGAACCCAAGAGGTGCTCGAATGAACAGGCTGATGCTTGCCGTCATGACGCTACTACTGACCGCTGCCGCCCAGGCCGCCACGCCCAGTGCAGGCCCAATGGTCCTGGCCCAGAACCTGCCGGGCAACAACAATCCCTATAACAGCCCGATACGCCGGGCCAATCCCAATAGCATGCAAGGTACCCGGCCCAACGTGCCGATGATTCAAAACAACCCGACGATACCGGCTCCTCGTCCACCGACCCTGGAAAACGGCGGTATCGGCAATGGCTACCCTCGTTCCGGCCAGCCGCCGGCTTCGCCACGGCCCACCCTCGACTACACCCCGCCGCCCAGGAGCACGAACAACGGCAATCGCTAGGCGCTGAATCCTGGCTGTTTCTTTCCACCCTACAGAAGGAGGTGTGCATGTTGCGTAAAACACTCCTGGCCGCACTCTGCGCCAGCGCTGTTCTGACCCTTGCCACGCCGGCCGCTGCCGCACAAACCCAGCAAGCGAAAAGCGAGGAGGGCACCTTGGAGGTGAGCACCGTGGTCAAGGGCCTGGAGCACCCTTGGGCGCTGGCGTTCCTGCCGGACCAGCAAGGCATGCTGGTCACGGAGCGCCCCGGCAACCTGCGCCTGGTGGGCCCCGATGGCCAGTTATCGGCGCCGTTGAGGGGCGTTCCCAAGGTCTGGGCCAAGGGCCAGGGCGGTTTGCTGGATGTAGTGCTGTCACCGGATTTCAAACAGGACCGCACGGTCTACCTGTCCTATTCCGAGGTCGGTGAAGACGGCAAGGCCGGCACTGCGGTGGGCCGTGGGCAGTTGTCACAAGACTTGAAGAGGCTGAACAGTTTCAACGTGATCTTTCGCCAGCAGCCCAAGCTGTCGAAGGGCAACCACTTTGGCTCGCGCCTGGTGTTTGACCGGGACGGCTACCTGTTCATCACCTTGGGGGAAAACAACGACCGGCCCACTGCCCAGGACCTGGACAAGCTGCAAGGCAAGGTCGTGCGCATCTACCCCGACGGTAAGGTGCCGGACGATAACCCGTTTGTCGGCCAGGAAAACGTCCGCCCCGAGATCTGGGCCTACGGTATTCGCAATCCTCAGGGAGCGGCCCTCAACCCACGTAACGGCACGCTGTGGGAAAACGAGCATGGGCCCAAGGGGGGCGATGAGCTGAACATTATCGAGCGTGGCAAGAATTACGGCTGGCCGTTGGCGACCCACGGCATCAATTACTCCGGTGCCCCGATTCCCGAAGCGCAGGGCACGACGGTCAAAGGCACCCTGGGTCCTCACCATGTCTGGCAGGTGTCCCCGGGGCTCAGCGGCATGGCGTTCTACGACAGTGATCGCTTCAAGGCCTGGCAGCACAGCGTGTTCATCGGTGCGCTGGTCTCCAAGAACCTGATCCGCCTGCAATTAAAGGGCGATAAGGTCGTGCACGAGGAGCGTTTGCTTGGTGAACTCGACGAGCGTATCCGTGACGTTCGCCAGGGGCCGGATGGTTTCTTGTATGTGCTGACGGATGAAGGCGATGGGGCGTTGTATAAAGTTGGCCTGCAGTAAGTGGCAAGGGGATTTAGCGCAATGTCGCACCGCTCCGTTGGGCTGCGCAGCGGCCCTCAAACCGGTCACCGCCGGATGTCCGGTTGATTGCATCCAGATTCATGGGGGCCACTTCGCGGCCCAGCGGGGATAAATCCCCTCGCCGCAAGCGGGTGAACCAAGCCCATCTGTGTATTTTGGATTGACTTGGCCCCCATCCCCCAGCTAACTTTCAATCATGACTTCCACCGTACTGCGCAGCCAGCCAAGCATTATTACCGCCATTCCTTATTTGGCGGGCTAGCTGACGACTGCACCCAACCCGCCCTAGAGGCGGGTTTTTTCTTTCTGTCTCCAGGGTTCTGTCCAAACCAGGAGACCGCCATGACCGCTACCCCCGCCGAGCAAGCCCTGCTGGAACATTACGTCAAAAAAATCCTGGCCGCGCCGGTGTACGAACTGGCTGTGCGCACGCCACTGCAAGCGGCCCCTGCATTGTCCGAAGCCTTGGGCAACACGATCCTGCTCAAGCGTGAAGACCTGCAGCCGACCTTTTCCTTCAAGATCCGCGGCGCCTACAACAGACTGGTTCAATTGACCCCGGAGCAGCGGGCCCGTGGGGTCATCACCGCTTCGGCGGGCAATCATGCCCAAGGCGTGGCGCTGGCGGCGCGGGAGTTGGGTATCTCGGCCACCATCGTCATGCCCTTGACCACTCCGCAATTGAAGGTGCTGGGCGTACGCAACCGGGGTGCTGAGGCGTTGCTGCACGGGGAGAGTTTTCCGTTTGCCCTGGAGTACGCCCTGGATTTGGCCCGGCAGACCGGGCGGGAGTTCGTGTCGCCTTTCGATGACCCGGACGTGATCGCGGGGCAGGGCACCGTCGCCATGGAGATCCTGCGCCAGCACCCCGGCAGGCTGGATGCGATTTTTGTCCCGGTCGGCGGCGGTGGGCTGATCGCTGGAATCGCAGCCTACGTCAAGTACCTGCGTCCGGAAGTGTGCATCATCGGTGTCGAGTCGCAACACTCCGCCTGCCTGCAGGCGGCGTTGGTGGCGGGGGAACGGGTGACGCTGCCGAGTGTGGGAACCTTCGCCGATGGTGTGGCCGTCGCGCAAATCGGCGCCCATGGCTTCGAGGTCTGCCGTTTTTGTGTCGATGAGGTCATGACCGTCAGCAACGATCAACTGTGCGCGGCGATCAAGGACATCTATGACGACACCCGCTCAATCACCGAGCCCTCTGGCGCCTTGGCTGTGGCGGGCATCAAGCAGTACGTGGCCCGAACCGGCGCGCACGGCCAGACCCTGGTGGCGATCGATTCCGGTGCCAATATCAACTTCGACAGCTTGCGGCATGTGGCCGAGCGCGCGGCCATGAATCCGGTTTGCAGCCCGAGTCACAGTTTTTTTGCACGAGGCGACGGATGCCCTCTCACCCAGCCGTAATAGGGGCTACTCTAGCTTTCGACAGGAGAAAAGCGATTGCAGTTTGCATGGGGTTCTTACCGTTGCCTTGCATTCTGCACGACCGGTCCGGCGTCAGGTAAAGCTAAGTGATTGATTTGAATCAAGCCAGGGCGTCGTGAATTCAGGCATGTTATTTGCGGGATGATTCAGGAGTTCGCTTAATGGGGCTCATTGATTAGAAACGCCAAAAACGAAGAACGGCACGGCATTCGTAGTCCCAGTCCGCATGGAAGAAACGGACGAAAAGAATACCGCCGTTGTGTACATAAATTGGCCGCCTCAACAGGAGAGAGTTGCCATGTTTTTATCTGCCCTCGAAATGCGAAATATCATTGAAAGCAGCTTGCTGCCCAAGCGCTCGCAATGCACCTTGTCACCCGATTTGTCGATGACCATCAAGATCTACGATGATCATGAAACCGACCGCGTGGCCTTGGTAAAAACTGGCATCGATGCTCAAAAACTCACGGGTTGCCGTGCAATCAACGACTTGATTGCCGAACTGCGCACCGAACTCGACCAGAACCACGGTCAGAATCAACACCACAATCCCGCCGGCAATCATTTTCATCAGTTACATCGGATGACCGGGCGTTAAAATACGCGCCCTGTACAAGCACATCGACGCCTGGCCCGGTCATTGTCCGAGCCAGGCGTTTTGTTGTCCGCCACCCGCCAGTCAATTTTGATAACTGCAGGAATCCGATAGTTTGCGGTAAGAGACATCACGGGTTTGCCCCGTCTTGTCGATGTACACCATCTGCGCCGTCACGACCTTGCAATAAGGCGTTGATGGCTCCTTCAGCGATACCACCTTTTTGATCTCCAGCGGCATGCCATAACGGTAGGGCGTGGGTTGTCCGGCGTTGTCAGCCTGGGCCATCACGCTGATGCCAGTCAGCAGTACCAAAGACGACGCGGCGACTAATCGACGAATATTCATGAGCGAGACTCCGCAGCAGAGAGAAAATCGACCTGATGTTCAAACATCGGGCCTGCCGCGCGGGACCTCAGGAGGGATACGCGGTCCGGGACAGTGTCGGATCGCGGGATTAAACGAGGGTTAAAGCGAATCGCTTGGCTTTTGTGTGGGGTGGCAACCGCTGCCGAAGGCTCGGTGGCGTTCGGCAGCGGCGGGTTGCGAGCGTCAGTTCAACTGTCGCCGGTAAGGCAGGTCTGGGCCGGTCTTTGCGCAGGTCAGGGCCGCGGCGCGTATGGCGAAGTCGAGCATGGCGCTGATCTGGTCGCGGGTCAGGGTGTTCAGGCCTTCGACCGAATCCAATTGCTGTTCGGTGAGCCAGGTAATCAACGCAGCCTGGAAGGTGTCGCCGGCGCCCACAGTATCGGCGATCTTCACCGAGCAGGCGGGCATTGACCACGAACCGTGTTGGCGACTGAATACCGTGGCGCCCTGGCCGCCGCGGGTCAAGAATACCAGTTGGCAACGGTGCTGCAGCCAGCCATCAATGACCGCTTGTGGCTCAAGCTCGGGGTAGAGCAGGTGCAGGTCTTCGTCGCTGACCTTGATCAGGTCGGCATATTGCACCAGCGTTGCGATCCGTGAACGCCACAGTTCGATATCCGGCTGCGGGTTGAGGCGCACGTTCGGGTCGAGGCTGATCAGGCGCTTGCCGCTCTCGCGCTGTACCAGGGCCAGCAGGGTGTCGGCAATCGGCTGGACCACCAGCGAGAACGAGCCGAAATGCAAGCCACGCACCTCCGGGCCCAACGTCGGCAGATGGGCCAGGCTCAATTGTCGGTCCGCGCAGCCTTCGCCGCGAAAACTGTAGTGGGGCGAGCCGTTGGCGCCGACGGCCACCATCGCCAGGGTCGTCGGTGCGTCGAAGTCCAGCAGGTATCGGGCGCTGACGCCTTCGTTGAGCAGCACCTGCTGCAAGCGTCGGCCCAGGTAGTCAGTGGACAGCCCGGCAAACAGCGCGGACTCGACACCCAGGCGCCGCAACCCGACCGCCACGTTGAACGGCGAGCCGCCGGCAATGGCCTTGAAGTTCACTTGCGAGGCCGGGCCGCCAGCCTCGGTTTCACTGAAAAAATCAAACAGTGCTTCACCACACACCAAATACATAGTTGCCTGCTCTCAAAGGGTTGCGACGTGTTGTCGATAATGTTCATAAGCGTGTTGGGCGGCCGCGACGTGCCCGGCGATGGGCTGGGTTTCACTGTCCAGGTCGAGCTTGACGCAGCGCTCGCACAGTTCGGTCAGGTTCTCTTGCGTCCCTGAATGGCACCATGCCGCCTGAATCGCCGCGCCAAGGGCTGCGGCTTCGCTCTGTTCGGTGCAGATGACCGGGGTATTCATGATATCGGCGACGATCTGCCGCCACACCGGGCTCTTCGAACCGCCGCCAATCAGGCGAATGCTCTGGGCTTCAAGCCCGTTGGCCCGCAGCAGGTCCAGGCCGTAGCGCAACCCGAAGGTCGTGCCTTCGACCACGGCCCGGCACAGGTTGGCCCGGGTCAGGTTGGTGGTGGTCAGGCCCAGCAGGCTGCCGCTGGCATGGGGCAGGGCGGGAACGCGCTCACCGTTGAGGAACGGCAGCATGCACACGCCCTCGGCGCCAATCGGGGCTTGGGCCACCAGGGCGTTGAAGGCGGCGATGTCCAAGTCCAGCAATTCGCGTATCGCACCAGTGGCGTTGGTCAGGTTCATGGTGCAGATCAGCGGCAGCCAACCACCGCTGGAAGAGCAGAAGGTCGCCACCGACGCTTCCGGGCTGACCACTGGCTCTGCGGCATAGGCGTAGACCGTGCCGGAGGAGCCGAGGCTCATGGTGATCACGCCGGGCTGGATGTTACCGGTGCCGATGGCGCCCATCATGTTGTCGCCGCCACCGCTGGACACCACGGCATTCGGGTTGATGCCCAGGTGCGCGGCAATGGCCGGCAGGATCCGACCGACCGGCTGATGTGCGTCGATCAGTTCCGGCAACGCCACTTGCAAGCGGCCGCTGGGGTCGATGTGTTGCAGTAACGGCACGTCCCATTGCCGGGTACGTACATTGAAATAGCCGGTGCCCGAGGCATCGCCGTATTCGCTGCAATGGCGGCCGGTCAGCCAATGATTGAGAAAGTCGTGGGGTAGCAGGATGCTGGTGATGCGGGCGAAAACCTCGGGATGCTGTTCGCGGGTCCACAGCAGCTTGGACACCGTGTAACCCGGGGCGATGACCACGCCGAGGCGTTCCAGGGAGCCGCTTTCACCGCCCAGGTGGGCCAGTAGCCGTTCGTTTTCCGGAGTGGTTTCGGTGTCGCACCACAGCTTGGCCGGGCGCAGGACCTGGCCTTGCTCATCGAGCAAGACCAGGCCGTGCTGCTGGCCGGAAACGCCGATGCCGAGGATGGCCTGGCCATCGACCCCGGCGGCGGCCAAGGCTTGATGGGTCGCCTGGGTAAATGCATCGAGCCATTGCTGGGTATCTTGTTCACGGCGACCGTTGGCCCCGCTGATCATACTGTGGGCAGCGGCGCCCTGGCCGAGTACCTGGCCGCTGAACGCATCCAGGATCAGCGCCTTCGTGCCTTGGGTGCCGCAGTCGATGCCCAGGAACAATTGTTGGTTTGCCATAAAAATCCTTTGTGTCAGATCAAATCACCAACAGGTAATAGCAATTCGTTCAGCAAACACATCTGTGGCGAGGGAGCTTGCTCCCGCTGGGCTGCGCAGCAGCCCCTGAGTCCAGGCAGCGCGGTGAACCTGACAAACCCAGGGGGTCGCTTCGCAACCCAGCGGGAGCAAGCTCCCTCGCCACAAAAAGCGGTTCACGGTCGAGCCTCAGTTCGCGTCAGCCAACACCCGCTCAAGCGTCCGCGTAACACCGTGCTCGCGCAAGCTATTGCAGCACCATTCGAATGCTGCCACGAACTCCGGCGAGCGGGGAATCGCGGTGCCAAAGATTTCTTCTACCTCCAGCAGCCGCTGGGTTACCAGCGCATCGTCAGCCACCAAGGCCTGGCAGAATGCCGCCCGTGGGTCCGGGATCGAATACGTCACGCCGTTCTCGTCCACACCCTTCAGGTACACCGCCCAGGCCGCCACGACCAGCGCCGCGCGGCGGGTTTCGCCGCCGTCGGCGATCAAGCGGTTGATGGTTGGCACGGTGAATTTCGGAAACTTCGAAGAACCGTCCGAACAGACCCGCTCCAACTGGTCGGCAATCGCTTGGTTGGAAAAACGTTCCACCAGGGTGTTCTTGTAGTCGGTCAGGTCGATGCCCGGTACCGGGGCCAGTTGCGGCGTCACGTCCAGGTCCATGTAGGCCCGCATGTAACGCACGAACAACGGGTCGTTCATGGTCTCGTGGACGAAGCGATAACCCTTGAGGAAGCCCAGGTAGGTCAACGCCAGGTGACTGCCGTTGAGCAGCTTGATTTTCATCTCTTCATAGGGTGAAACGTCATCGGTGAATTGCACGCCGACTTTTTCCCAGGCCGGACGACCGTTGACGAACTTGTCTTCCAGCACCCATTGCACGAACGGTTCGCAGACCACCGGCCAGGCGTCGTCAATGCCATGTTCGTCATGCAACTGCAAGCGATGGGCGCCGCTGGTCATCGGGGTGATGCGATCGACCATGGCATTGGGAAAACTTACGTTCCCGTCGATCCATTGGCCCAGTTCCGGGTCGCGCAGTGCGGCAAACGCCAGCAGTGCCTTGCGAGTGACCGCTCCGTTGTGGGGAAGGTTGTCGCAGGACATCAGCGTGAACGCCGGCGTCCCCGCAGCACGGCGCTTGGCCAGGGCGGCACAGAGGAAGCCGAAAACCGTTTTCGGTGCCTCGGGATGGGTCAGGTCATGCTGAATCTGCGGCAGGTGGGCCATGAACTCGCCATTGCTGTCGTCGATGCAATAGCCACCTTCGGTAATGGTCAGCGAAACGATGCGGATCAGCGGATCGGCCAGTTTGTCGATCAGCGCCTGGGCGCTATCTTCGGCCAAGAGCATGTCGGCGATGGCGCCGATGACGCGGACTTCGGTGTCGTCGGTGTCGCCCAACTCATAAAGCGTGAACAGATAATCCTGGCCTGCCAGGTCATCCCGGGCGCGACGGTCTTCGGGTCGAAGACCTACGCCACAAATGGCCCAGTCGAGGCCTTCGCCGGTATTCATCAACGCATCGGTGTAATACGCCTGGTGCGCGCGGTGGAAACCACCGACGCCAATGTGGGCGATACCCTGGCGACGGTCGCCCAGGCTGTAAGCGGGCAGGGCGACCTCGGCGTTGAGGTTGTGCAGGTTCTGTCGGTTGAGTTTCATCACAAGTCTCTACAATCAGGCGGCGGCGCGCAGCGCACGGGTCACCGCTACGCCTTCGGCATCGAATAAATGGCAGTGTTCAGCGTCCAGGTGCAGGTTCAGTTGCTCGCCGAAACGGCTCGCCAGATCGCCGCGAACCCGCATGGTCAAAGCTTCACCCGACGCGGTCACGACATGGCAGAACGTGTCGCTGCCCAGGCGTTCGCTGACATCGGCGGTAACCTGCAGCGTGCAATCGCCCGGTTGCGCCAGGTTCAGGTGCTCCGGACGAATCCCCAGGGTCACCGCACCGCCAACGCTCAGGCTGGCACCGCTCAATGGCAGGCTGATACGGGTTCCGGCGTCCAGCAGGACCTCGCAGCCCTGGCTGTCCAGGCCCGTGACCTTGCCTTTGAGAAAGCCCATTTTCGGTGTGCCGAGGAACCCGGCGACAAACAGATTGGCGGGGTGGTGATACAGCTCCAGCGGCGAGCCGACCTGTTCGATGCGCCCGCCATTGAGCACCACCACCTTGTCGGCCAGGGTCATGGCTTCGACCTGGTCGTGGGTCACGTAGATCATGGTCGCCTGCAGCTCTTTGTGCAGCCGGGCCAGTTCCAGGCGCATCTGCACCCGCAGGGCGGCGTCGAGGTTGGACAGCGGTTCGTCGAACAGGAAAATCTTCGGGTTGCGCACGATGGCCCGGCCAATTGCCACACGCTGGCGCTGGCCACCAGACAGTTGCTTGGGCTTGCGTTCGAGCATTGGCCCCAGTTCGAGGATGCGCGCCGCTTCATTGACCTTCTTCTCGACCTCGGCCTTGGGTACACCGGCCAGGTCCAGGGCGAAAGACATGTTCTTGCGCACGCTCATGTGCGGGTAGAGGGCGTAGGTCTGGAACACCATCGCCAGGTCGCGTTTGGCCGGGCTGACTTCGGTAATGTCCCGGCCGTCCAGCTCGATGGTACCGTCGCTGACTTCCTCCAGGCCGGCGATCAGCCGCAGCAGCGTGGACTTGCCGCAGCCCGATGGCCCGACGAAGACCACGAACTCGCGGTCGTTCACCTCAAGGTCGATGCCCTTGATGATGGAGAAGCCTTCGAAACCTTTTTGCAGATTCTTGATTTTCAGGTTGGCCATGATGATGGGCCTCCACTTCTGATTATTGTGTAGGGCGCGTTACTTCACGGCGCCGAAAGACAAACCGCGCACCAGCTGTTTCTGGCTGATCCAGCCAAAAATCAGGATCGGCGCACAGGCCAGGGTCGAGACGGCCGACAATTTGGCCCAGAACAGACCTTCCGGGCTGGAGTAAGAGGCGATCAACGCCGTCAATGGCGCGGCTTTGGACGAGGTCAGGTTCAGTGACCAGAAGGCCTCGTTCCAGCACAGGATCAACGACAGCAACACGGTGGATGCCAAGCCGCCCTTGGCAATCGGCAGCAGCACGCGGACCATTTCCTGCCACAGCGTGGCGCCGTCCAGACGCGCGGCCTCGAGGATGTCGCGAGGAATGTCCTTGAAATAGGTGTAAATCATCCAGACCACGATGGGCAGGTTGATCAAGGTGTAGATGATGATCAACGCGATCCGCGTATCCAGCAGACCAAATTGCTTGGCCAGCAGGTAGATCGGCATCAGCACGCCCACCGGCGGCAACATCTTGGTGGAGAGCATCCACAGCAAGGTGCCTTTGGTGCGCTGGGTTTCGTAGAACGCCATGGAGTAGGCCGCCGGCACCGCGATCAGCAGGCAGAGGGCGGTGGCGCTGAAGGAAATCACCACCGAGTTCCAGGCGAAACTGAAGTAGTTGCTGCGCTCGTTGATGTGCAGGTAGTTCTCCAGCGTCGGCGCGAAGATGAATTGCGGCGGCGTGGCGAATGCGTCGATTTCGGTCTTGAAGCTGGTCAGCACCATCCAGAAGATCGGGAAAAAGATCAGGATCGCGATGGCCCAGGCCAACGTGCCCAGCAGCAGGCTTTGCAGGCGACGGGTTTGTTGAAGAGTCATGGCGACGGCCTCAATGCTTGTCGGTGAGGTTTTTGCCGATCATCCGGACCAGGATGATGGCGGCGATGTTGGCGATGACCACGGCAATCAGGCCACCGGCCGAAGCCATGCCGACGTCGAACTGCACCAGCGCCTGGTTGTAGATCAGGTAGGCCAGGTTGGTCGAGGCGTAGCCGGGGCCGCCGTTGGTGGTGGTGAAGATCTCGGCGAACACCGACAGCAGGAAAATCGTCTCGATCATCAGCACCACGGCAATCGGGCGGGCCAGGTGCGGCAGGGTCAGGTGCCAGAAAATCGCGATCGGGCCGGCACCGTCCAGGCGCGCGGCTTCTTTCTGTTCCTGGTCGAGGGACTGCATGGCGGTCATCAGGATCAGGATCGCGAAGGGCAACCACTGCCAGCTCACGATGATGATGATCGACAGCAACGGATAGTGGGCCAGCCAGTCCACCGGTTGGGCACCGAACAGTTTCCACACCGAGGCAAGGATTCCCGAGACCGGGTGGAAAATCAGGTTCTTCCAGATCAGCGCGCCCACCGTGGGCATGATGAAGAATGGCGAGATCAGCAGCACCCGGACGATGCCGCGCCCAAAAAACTCACTGGCTTCCAGCAGCGCACTGATCAACACCCCTAGCACGATACTGATCAGCAACACGCTGCCCACCAGCAGCAGGGTATTGGTCGCACCGGGCATGAAGCCCGAGTCGGTGAGGAAATAAGTGAAGTTCTCCAGCCCCACGAATTCGTTTTCGCCGGGGTAGAGCAGGTTATAGCGAATCATCGAGAAATAGACGGTCATGCCCAGCGGCACGATCATCCACAGCAGCAATAAAGCGACTGATGGGCTGACCAGGAACCAGCCGGGGTTGGCCAGGCGGATCTTGCGCGCTGGCGGCGGGGCAATCTCGATAGGGGCTTTGGCAGTTGTCGTTGAGCTATTCATGAGTGCTTACTCTTATGCGACGCATTCCCTGTGGCGAGGGAGCTTGCTCCCGCTGGAACGCGCAGCGGGCCCATGCCGATAGGCAATCCTCTCGATCGCCAGGGCGGGCTTCGCCCGCCAGCGGGAGCAAGCTCCCTCGCCACAAATGGATGTTTACAGGCCTTTACTTGGGATAGCCCGCGCGTTTCATCTCGCGTTCGGTGGTGGACTGCGCTGCGGTCAACGCCTGGTCCACGGTCTGCTGGCCGGTCAGCGCGCCCGAAAAGAACTTGCCGACCTGGGTACCGATGGCCTGGAACTCGGGAATGGTCACCAACTGGATGCCGATATAGGGCACAGGCTTGAGCGTGGGGGCTTTCGGGTCGGCGACTTTCAACGACTCCAGGGTCACCTTGGCAAACGGCGCGGCCTTCATGTAGTCGTCGCTGTAGGTCGAGGTGCGTGTGCCTGGCGGTACGTTGGCAATGCCATCGGTCTTGGCGACCAATTGGCTGTACTCCTTGGACGTCGCCCAGGAAGTAAAGACCTTGGCCGCTTCCTTGGCTTTGGAACTGGTGGGGATGGCCAGCGACCAGGAGTACATCCACGAGGTGCCTTTGTCGGTCGTTTCATGGGGAGCGAAGGTGAATCCGACGTGATCGGCCACCTTGCTCTGGGTCTTGTCGGTGACGAACGAGCCGGCGACGCTGGCATCGACCCAGACCGCGCACTTGCCGCTGTTGAACAACGCCAGGTTTTCATTGAAACCGTTGCTGGAAGCGCCCGGCGGGCCGGATTTCTTCATGTTGTCGACGTAGAAGTTCAAGGCATTCTTCCACTCGGGGCCATTGAACTGCGGCTGCCACTTCTCATCGAACCAGCGCGCGCCAAAACCGTTGGCCAGGGTCGTGATCAGCGCCATGTTTTCGCCCCAACCGGCCTTGCCGCGCAGACACAGGCCATATTGCTCCTTGGTCTTGTCGGTGAGTTTTTCGGCGAACTCACCGATCTGGGTCCAGGTAGGGTGTTCGGGCATGGTCAGCCCGGCGTCCTTGAACAGGTCGGTGCGGTAGTAGGTGATCGAGCTTTCGGCATAGAACGGCAGGGCGTACAGCGAGCCCTTGACCGACAAGCCATCGCGCACGGAAGGGAAGACGTCGTCCAGGTCATAGGAGGCGGGCAGGTCTTTCATGGGTTCCAGCCAGCCCTTGGCGCCCCAGAGTGCAGCTTCGTACATGCCAATGGTCAATACGTCGAACTGTCCGCCTTGGGTGGCGATGTCGGTGGTCAGGCGCTGGCGCAGGACGTTTTCTTCGAGCACCACCCAGTTCAGCTTGATGTCCGGGTGCTCGGCCTCGAAGGTTTTCGAGAGCTTTTGCATGCGGATCATGTCGCTGTTGTTGACGGTGGCAATGGTGAGGGTCTGTGCGCCAAAGCTGACGCTGCTGAGGGTCATGCAGGTGGAGACAAGCAGAGCTTTTACCGAAGGTTTCATCGCGCACTCCTTTTCCGCGCCCAAAGGCTGCAGAAGGACAGTTATTGTTTTTGTGTCTTCCGGATGAAGGGAAGAATGTGCGCTGATTACAGCCCTCAATGGACGGCATGACAAATCATCCGTCGCACTTGTGCTGATACTTTTTTGCACTGCATGGGGCGGCGATGGGAATTATCTGTGGGAGCAAGGCTCGCCCGCGATGAAGTTGACACGGTCTTTCGGGGAACCGAGGCGTCTGCATCGCGGGCAAGCCTTGCTCCCACATAAATCCCGCCACAGAAATGAGCCGAGATTCAGCCCTGGTTCTGCTCGGTCAACCGCTGCACCGCCAGTCGCCGGTAGTGGGACGGGGTCATGCCCTTGAGCTGCTGGAAACGCCGGTTGAAGTTGGAGATGTTGTTGAAACCGGATTCGAAGCACACGTCGGTCACCGGTTTGTCGCCATCGGCCAGTAACTCGCAGGATTTGCTGATGCGCAGGCGATTGACGAATTCAATGAAGCAGCGGCCGGTGGCCTGTTTGAACACCCGGCTGAAATAGGTGGGTTTCATGCCCAGATGCTCGGCCACTTCTTCCAGGGACAGTTCCCGGGCGTAGTGGGCAAAGATGTAGTCCACCGCGCGGTTGGTGCGGTCGATGCTATGTTCGTCCGCCGTTTGCGGGGCCGTGGCGCCGGAAAGCAGTTGATAGTCGTCCGTGGCGGCCAGCAGTTCCATCAGGATGAAAAAATGCCCCAGGCGGCTCATGCCCTGGGAATCGGCGATGCGTTGCATCAGGATCATGGCCTGGCGGATGGTGCGCTTGCAGCGGAACTCGATACCGTACTGGGCGCGTTCAAGCAGCGGTGCGACGGTCTTGAGTTCGGCGAATACCTGGTGGCCGCTTTCGAACAACTCATCGGTGAAATTCACCAGCATGTCGCGCTTGGGCACCACTTCGTCCTCAGCCACCTGACTGATCCAGTTGTGGGGCAGGTTGGGGCCGGTCAGAAACAGCGACTGCGGATAGAAGTTGCCGATGTAATCGCCAATGAACACTTTGCCGGAACTGGCCACGATCAGGTGCAGTTCGTATTCCTTGTGGAAATGCCAGCGCACCAGCGGGCAGGGGAAACCGTGCTGGCGGTAGATGATGGACAGCCCGTTATGGTCGTCCATCAATTCATAGGAAGGGTCGGTGACTCTGGCTGGTCGGGTCATGGGCCTGGCGCTTTTATTGTTATCGCCGTTGGATAATGCCCCCTTCGCCAGGCGGGTGCCACTCTGACTTCTAAGCGTTGCGATTTTTTTCTTCGATCCACTGGGACATGTACTGGGTGCTTTTGTGCTGGTGGTGACGCAGCATGCTGCCGGTGAAATTGTCCCGGCGGCGTTGCACCAGGTTCGCCCGGCAAGCATTGATGCTTGCGATCAGCGCCGGGCCGTGCACCTGTTGCCGGTAGCGGTTTGCGAGGAGGGCGAGGCCGGCAGCCTGGGCCTGGGTCCAGCGCCCCTGGTCGCGATACAACTGCACTGCCGCGTTGGCGATACCTTCGGCACTCTGGGCAATCGCGCCGGGCCAGGGCATGTCGCCGTGCATGGCTTCGGCCCCCACGGGCGTGGTGACGTTGGGTGTGCCACAGAGCATGGCGTCGATCAGCTTGCCCTTGATGCCGGCGCCGAAACGCAACGGCGCCAGGCAGATGCGCGCCGCCGACATGACCTGCAAGGCGTCCTCGGCCCAGTTCATGATATGAAAGCCCTGGGCCGGGTTATGCAGCGCGGCAGCCTTGGGCGGCGTGTAGGCGCCGTACAGGTGCAGTTGCGCGCCGGGCAATTGTTGGCGGATAAGTGGCCAGACGGCGTTTTTCATCCAGAGCACGGCGTCCCAGTTCGGCGCATGGCGGAAGTTGCCGATGCTCAGGAAATGCGCTCGTTCCTCGAACGGCACCGATTGTTCACCGGGCAGATCCAACATCAACGGGCACCAGTGCAGCAGGCTGCGGGGCAACTTGAAATGTTCCACCAACAGTTCGATTTCCACCTCGGACACCATCAGGGCGAGGTCGCAACGATACAGGGCGGCGATTTCCCGCTTGGCCAGGTCGGTGTCGGCCATAAGCTGGAATTCCTCGGCCAGGGCCGGGGCGAAGAGGTCGCTGAAATCCTCGTTGGCCTCGTCGCGCTTCAAACGGTCCTTCAGGCGCTGATGCCGGGCGTGGCGCAGGCTTTGCAGATCGGAGGTCTCCAGCAGCCGCAGGGCGTCGGGGCAATGCTTCTCGACCCGCCAGCCGAACTGCTCTTCCATCATGAACTGGTCGAACAGCACGATGTCGGGCGCCAGTTCACGGATGAACGCGTCGAAGCTGCTGCTGTTGAGTTCGATTGGCACTTCGCGGATGCCCAGTGTGATCAGGTCCGCACGGTTTTCGCCGGGGTTTGCCGGGCTGCTGAACGTGATGTCCCAGCCTTGCCCGAGAAAAGTGTCGAGGATCTGCATGACGTGCCCACTGGCAGCCGATGAACGCGGCTCGGGCCAGACATAGCCGATAACCAGGACCTTGGTGGCGGTGGGGGGCAGCATGGGCAGGGGATTCCTCGAAGCGGATCAGGCGCCATCGGCGCGCGGGGCGCCGATAGTGACCAAGAATGCGATCCGGCTCAAGAAAGAATGCGCTTGACCTTGTCACGCAACTGATCGATGGAGAAGGGCTTGCCGATCACCGACATGCCTTCAGGCACGTCGATGCTTTCGGCATACCCGCTGGCAAACAGCACCGGCAGGTCCGGGCGCACGGACCGAGCCTGCTTGGCCAACTCCCGCCCGTCCATCACCGGCAGGCCGACATCGGTCATCATCAGGGCGATGGACTGCTCCTCGTCGCGCAAAAATGCCAGCGCCTGTTCACAACCGTCCGCCTCCAGCACCTGGTATTCCAGTTCCTCCAGTACGTCGACGATCAACATCCGCACAATGTCGTCGTCTTCGACTACCAGGATGGTGGGCGGGATGGCAGGAGGAGGGGTGGACATAGTTGACATTCTCGAAGATAGGGACGGGAGGGAAGGTAAAAAATACGGCCTCATTCATGAGTAAGTGCCAAGGCGGCACAAGTTCCCTGGGTTGTACAAGAAAGGATCTATAGTACAAGAGCTGACTAGGATAGTCGCTTCCTTGCTACAAGGCAGATCGTCGCGGGACTTGCGTCTTTGACTCGTCGGAAAGTGTGGATCCAACCGCCGTTTTTCGGGCAAACTCCACGGTTTTCAACTGTCCACCAAGGCCCATTCCATGACTCCTTCGTCTTCGGTCGACGAGAAAAGTTTTCGCAAACTCCTGAGCCGCAATATCAGCCTGCCATTGGCCATGGGCGCCCTCAGCGCGGTGTTTTTCATCATCCTGATCACGTACCTGCTGTCGGTGATCCAATGGGTCGGGCATACCGACAGGGTGATCAATAATGCCAACGAAGCGCTCAAACTGAGCGTGGACCTGGAAACCGGCATGCGTGGCTACCTCCTGAGCGGTGACGAACATTTCCTCGACCCCTACGAAGTGGCCAAGCCGCGGATCGCTGTCGCGCTGGACACTCTGTTGGAATTGACAGCCGACAACCCCGTCCAGACCGACCGCCTGCACAAGGTACAAGCCCTCCTGACGGAGTGGGCCAATTACGCCCAGAGCATGATCGACCTGCAACGCAGCAGCGGCGATTACCGGGGCGCGGTAAAGGCCGGGCGGGGCAAGCGCCTGACCGATGAAATTCGCAAGTCTTTCGAAGACATCGTCGAGACCGAGCAGCAACTGCGCGCGGCGCGCAACCAGGATGTACGCACCACCACGGTCTGGAGCATTGTCCTGTACCTGCTGTTCGTCGCCGCGGTCAGCGGGTTGCTGGCCTACGTCGGTCGCCGGGATCTGCTGAGCCTGTCCAATAGCTACAGTGCCAGCCTGAAAGTCCAGCAGCGCAGCGCCTTGCATTTGGAGAAACAGGCCTGGTTGCGCAATGGCCAGACGCTGCTGGCCGAGCAGGTCCTGGGGCAGTTGTCCCTGAACCTGTTGGGCCGCAATATCCTGCAGTTCTGCGCGAAGTACCTGGACGTCGCGGTCGCTGCGCTTTATGCGCGAGAAGAAAATGGTGTCCTCAAGCGCGTCGCCACCTACGGTCTGTCTCGGGAGGATGACGAACAGCAGCAGGTGATCGTCGACGGTGAAGGCATCGCTGGCCAGGCCGTGCAGCAGGGGCGCCTTATCCGCCTGGATGACGTACCGAATGACTATCTGAAAGTCAGCTCCGGGTTGGGGCGAGGCCTGCCCAACAGCGTACTGGTGGTGCCTACCAGTGACGATGACCGGATCAACGGTGTCATCGAGCTGGGCTTCCTGCGGCCATTGACCGAGCGCGACGTCGAGCTGCTGGAGCTGATTTCCGGCAATATCGGCACCTCGATCGAAGCGGCCCGTTATCGCCAGCGCTTGCAGGAAGTGCTGGCCGAAACCCAGCAGTTGAACGAAGAGCTGCAGGTCCAGCAGGAAGAACTCAAGACCGCCAACGAGGAACTGGAAGAACAGTCGCGCATCCTCAAGGAATCCCAGGCCCACCTGGAAACCCAGCAGCAGGAGCTGGAGCAGACCAACGAGC
Organism: Pseudomonas sp. St290; assembly: GCF_018325805.1. NCBI lineage: Bacteria > Pseudomonadati > Pseudomonadota > Gammaproteobacteria > Pseudomonadales > Pseudomonadaceae > Pseudomonas > Pseudomonas sp. St290. The sequence goes on from NZ_AP014703.1 coordinate 3,250,173, forward strand.
AATTGGCCGAGCAGCGCGACGCCATGGACCAGAAGAACAGCGAACTGAACCTGGCCCAGATCCAGTTGCAGGAGCGCGCCGAAGAGCTGCAGCGTTCGAGCAAGTACAAGTCCGAGTTCCTGGCCAACATGTCCCACGAGCTGCGCACGCCGCTCAACAGCTCGCTGATCCTGTCCAAGCTGCTGGCGGAAAACCCGCAGAAAAACCTCAGCGAGGAGCAGGTCAAGTTTGCCGAGTCGATCTACTCCGCTGGCAACGACCTGCTGAACCTGATCAACGATATTCTCGACATCTCCAAGGTCGAGGCCGGAAAGCTGGAAGTGCGCCCGGAAAACACCAGCGTGCAGCGTTTGGTGGATGGGTTGCGGGATATGTTCGAGCCGCTGGCGGCGGATAAGGGCCTGAGGTTCGAGGTCCAACTGCTACCCGATGCGCCGACGATGCTCTATACCGACCGCCAGCGCCTGGAGCAGGTGATCAAGAACCTGCTGTCCAATGCCGTGAAGTTCACCGAGCAAGGTTCCGTCTGCCTGTCCGTGGCCGGCCAACCAGGCTCGGGCATCGCGTTCATGGTGCGCGACTCGGGGATCGGCATCGCCGCCGATCAGCAGCAGAGCATCTTCGAAGCGTTCCGCCAGGCCGATGGCACGACCAATCGTCGTTACGGCGGCACCGGCCTGGGCTTGTCCATTTCCCGGGACCTGGCCGCGTTGCTGGGCGGCTCGATCTCCGTTTCCAGCGAACCGGGGCAGGGCAGTGTGTTTACGTTAGTAATGCCTGAACGTTATGTCGAGCCCGGGGACACACCGATAGAGCCGATGACGTTCACCCCGACGGCTGCCGCGCCAGCACCGGCTGCGCCAAAAGCCGCGCCGGCACCGCTGATCGCAGAGGTGGACACGCCGATTGCCCGATTTGCCGACGACCGCGACAAGGCACCGTTCGACACCCGCTGCATCCTGGTGATCGAAGATGAGCCCGGTTTCGCCCGGATCCTGTTCGACCTGGCCCACGAACTCGGCTATCAATGCCTGGTAGCTCACGGCGCCGATGAAGGTTTTGACCTGGCTTTGCAACTGGCCCCCGACGCGATCCTGCTGGACATGCGCCTGCCAGACCATTCCGGGCTGACGGTGTTGCAGCGGCTCAAGGAGCGGGCCGAAACCCGGCACATCCCGGTGCACGTGATTTCCGTCGAAGACCGCGTCGAAGCCGCCATGCACATGGGCGCCATTGGCTATGCCGTCAAGCCGACCACTCGCGAAGAGCTCAAGGATGTATTCGCCCGCCTGGAAGCCAAGCTGACCCAGAAGGTCAAGCGCGTGCTGCTGGTGGAGGACGATGACCTGCAACGCGACAGCATTACCCGCCTGATCGGCGACGATGACATCGAGATCACTGCCGTTGGCCTGGCCCAGCAAGCCCTGGACCTGCTACGGAGCAACGTCTACGACTGCATGATCATCGACCTCAAGTTGCCGGACATGCTCGGCAATGACCTGCTCAAGCGCATGTCCAGCGAAGACATCTGTTCCTTCCCACCGGTGATCGTCTACACCGGGCGCAACCTGACCCGCGACGAAGAAGCCGAACTGCGCAAGTATTCACGCTCGATCATCATCAAGGGCGCTCGTTCGCCAGAGCGCCTGCTGGACGAGGTGACACTCTTTTTGCACAAAGTCGAATCCCGGTTGTCCCATGAACGGCAGCGGATGCTCAAGACTGCCCGCAGCCGCGACAAGGTGTTTGAAGGCCGCAAAGTGCTGCTGGTGGATGACGATGTGCGCAACATCTTTGCCCTGACCAGCGCCCTGGAGGCGAAGGGGGCGATCGTTGTCATCGGCCGTAACGGCTTCGAGGCGATCGATCGCCTGAACGAATTCGACGACATCGACCTGGTGCTGATGGATGTAATGATGCCGGAGATGGACGGTTTCGAGGCCACCGCGCTGATCCGCAAGGACCCGCGCTGGCGCAAGCTGCCCATTATTGCCGTGACGGCCAAGGCCATGAAGGATGACCAGGAACGCTGCCTGGCGGCGGGTTCCAACGACTACCTGGCCAAACCGATCGATCTGGATCGTCTGTTTTCGCTGATTCGCGTGTGGTTGCCGAATATGGAAAGAATTTAGTGGAACGTGACTCTGACATTGAACTGCGTTTGTTGATCGAAGCGATCTACCTCAAGTACAGCTACGATTTTCGCGATTATTCCGGTGCCTCGGTCAAGCGCCGGGTCCACCACGCGCTGAACCAATTCGAGTGCAAGACCATTTCGGCATTGCAGGAGCGCGTACTGCACGATCCGGGAGCGTTCATGCAGTTGCTGCAACTGTTGACGATCCCCGTCAGCGAGATGTTTCGCGACCCTTCGCATTTCCTGGCCATTCGCGAGGAAGTCGTGCCGTTGCTCAGGACCTATCCTTCGATCAAGATCTGGATCGCCGGTTGCAGCACGGGGGAGGAGGTCTACTCCATGGCGATCCTGCTGCGCGAAGAAGGCCTGCTGGACCGCACATTCATCTATGCCACCGATATCAATCCGCGTTCGTTGGAGAAAGCCAAGCAGGGGATTTTTTCCCTGGAAAACGTGCGCACCTATACCCAGAACTACCAGAATGCCGGAGGGCGGCGCTCGTTTGCCGATTACTATACCGCCGCCTACGATTATGCGATGTTCGACAAAACCCTGTGCGAGAACGTGACCTTTGCCGATCACAGCCTGGCGACCGACAGTGTCTTCTCAGAGACTCAGTTAATTTCTTGTCGTAACGTATTGATATATTTCAATAAAAAGCTACAAGATCGTGCGTTTGGATTGTTTCATGAGTCCCTTTGTCACCGTGGTTTCCTGGTATTGGGCAGTAAGGAAACGCTGGATTTCTCGGCTTACGGCCATCGATTCGAGCCGTTGGTCAAACAGGAACGGATCTATCGCAAGTTATGAACCACACGAAGGACAGATCCAATTCGCCCATCGAGGCCATTGTCGTCGGTGCGTCGGCCGGCGGTGTCGAAGCGCTGCTCAGGGTGTTCGGACACCTGCGCAAAGGCTTTGGCGTGCCCATCATGGTGGTATTGCACTTGCCGGATGAGCGCAACAGCCAACTGGCCCATGTGTTCGGTCATCGTCTGGCGGTGCCGGTGGAGGAAGCCCGGGACAAGCAGGACATCGTGCCGGGAACCTTGTACGTCGCCACGCCCGGCTATCACTTGTCGGTCGAGGCCGACCGTAGCCTGTCGTTGAGCCTGGAGGAACCGGTACACCATTCACGGCCGTCCATCGATGTGTTGTTCGAGTCGGCCGCCGATGCCTACGGCCAGAAACTGCTCGCCGTGGTGCTGACCGGTGCCAACAACGATGGAGCCCTGGGCTTGGCGAGGGTCAAGGCGCTGGGCGGGATCACGGTGGTCCAGGACCCCGGCGAAGCCCAGGTCTCGACCATGCCCGAAGCGGCGCTGGCCCTGCACAAGCCCGACCATATCCTTACTTTACAGGGCATCGGCCAATTGCTGGCCGGGCTGGAATGAACCACATGCCAAGAGATATTCAAGCCAAACTGCTGATCGTCGACGATCTGCCTGAGAATCTGTTGGCCCTGGAAGCGTTGATCAGGGGAGGCGACCGCGAGGTCTTCAAGGCCCTGTCGGCGGACGAAGCGCTGTCCCTGTTGCTGCAACACGACTTTGCCCTGGCCATCATCGATGTGCAGATGCCGGAGATGAACGGTTTCGAACTGGCCGAGCTGATGCGCGGTACGGAGAAGACCCGCAGCATTCCCATCATCTTCGTCAGTGCCGCCGGCCGTGAGCGCAACTATGCCTTTACCGGTTATGAAAACGGTGCGGTGGACTTCCTGCACAAGCCACTGGACACCCAGGCGGTCAAGAGCAAGGTCAATGTGTTCGTCGAGCTGTATCGCCAACGAAAGGCCATGAAGGAGCAGGTCGTGGCCCTTGAGCAGAGTCGCCGCGAGCAGGAGGTCCTGTTGCAGCAACTGGAGGCTACTCGCGGTGAACTGGAGCAGGCGGTGCGCATGCGTGACGACTTCATGTCCATCGTCGCCCACGAGGTGCGCACGCCTCTCAATGGGCTCATTCTCGAGACACAGTTGCGCAAGATGCACTTGGCCCGGGACAACGCCGCGGCGTTTAGCCTGGACAAGGTGCGGGCGATGGTCGAACGCGACGAGCGGCAGATCAAGAGCCTGATCCGGCTGATCGAGGACATGCTGGACGTGTCGCGGATTCGCACCGGCAAGCTGTCGATCCGTCCGACTCGCTTCAACTTGACGGCGCTGGTGGAAAATCTGCTGCGCAATTTTCAGCCGCAGATCGCCATCGCCGAGTGCTCGTTGACCTGCATGGCCGAACCGTCGGTGGAGGGGCTCTGGGATGAGTTTCGCATCGAGCAGGTGGTCTCGAACCTGTTGACCAATGCCTTGCGCTACGGCGGCAAGAGCCCGATCGAAGTGCGTGTCTACAAGACGCCGGAGCATGCCTGCATCGAAGTCCAGGACCATGGCATCGGTATCAGCGAGGAAAACCAGAAGCGTATCTTCCAGCAATTCGAGCGCGTATCGTCCAAGGCGGCCGCTGCAGGCCTTGGGCTGGGGTTGTTCATTTCCGAGCAGATCGTCACGGCCCATGGCGGGACAATCACGGTCAACAGTCGGCTCAATGAAGGCGCGTTGTTTCGTGTTTGCCTGCCCTTGCAGAAAACTGTCTTGGACAAAACCGCCCAACAGACGCAACCTCTGAGAGACCCCAAGGTCGTATCAGCAGCTATTGATCGAACAAAGGCTTCTCATGAGTGAAGATGCGCAAGATGTTGTATTGATCGTCGAGGATGACCCGTCGATCCTGATGGTGTTGTCGGCCTATTTATCGGGCGAAGGGTATCGGGTGCTGCAGGCAGAAAACGGCGAGCAGGCGTTCGAGATCCTGGCGAGCAAGCCTCACCTGGACATGATGATTACCGACTTCCGCCTGCCGGGCGGTATCACCGGTGTGCAGATCGCTGAGCCGGCGGTCCGGTTGCGCCCCGACCTGAAAGTCATCTTCATCAGTGGCTACGCGCAGGAAGTGCGCGACACCGATAGCCCTATCACCCGCAAGGCGCCGATTCTGGACAAGCCGTTTGACCTGGATGAGCTGCAGCGCATCATGCAGTCGATGTTGTCGTAGGTAGGAAGAGGGGGAGATCCTGGCAGCAACCCCTGTGGCGAGGGAGCTTGCTCCCGCTGGGCTGCGCAGCAGCCCCAATGCCAGGCGAAGGGGGTGTGTCAGATTGTCTTGATCAGCTTGATTGGGGGCGCTTCGCACCCCAGCGGGAGCAAGCTCCCTCGCCACAGTGCTCAAAATGCCCCCAGGCGATGTCCTCCCATCGCCTCAAACCTGGATCATCTCCCGCACCTTGGCCGTCAACAAATCAAACGTGAACGGCTTGGTGATCATCTGCATTCCCGGGTCAAGGAAACCGCCGCGTACCGCTGCATGTTCGGCATAGCCGGTGATGAACAGCACCCGCAGGTCCGGGCGGATCTGCCGGCCGATTTCCGCCAGTTGCCGACCATTCATGCCGGGCAGGCCCACGTCGCTGATCAGCAGGTCGATACGTTGGCCTGACTGGAGGATCGGTACCGCGCCGTTGGCGTCAGCCGCTTCCACAAAGGCATAACCCAGCTCGCTCAATACCGCGCTGACCAGCACCCGCACCGCTGGATCATCCTCGACGATCAGCACGGTCTCACCGTCTTGTGCATACGGTGCGTGCTGGGTGGTGACCTGGGGTTCATGTATTTCTTCGCCGCGAAAACGCGGCAGATAAAGATTTACGATGGTGCCTTTGTCGACTTCGCTGTCGATGGTCACATGGCCACGCGACTGCTTGCTGAAGCCATAGATCATCGACAGGCCCAGCCCGGTGCCCTGGCCGATTGGCTTGGTGGTGAAGAACGGGTCGAAAGCGCGGCCGATGACGGCTTCGGGCATTCCGCAGCCACTGTCCTGTACGCTTAGCACCACATAGTCGCCGGGTTCCAGGTTGGTGTAGGCGTCAGTGAAGTCGGCGTCCAGGTGTCGGTTAGAGGTCCGCACCACCAGGTTCCCGCCGTTGGGCATGGCATCCCGGGCGTTGAGGACCAGGTTGAGCAGGGCACTTTCCAGTTGGTTGGGGTCGGCTTCGGCAATCCAGAGTTGTTCGTCCAACTGCATGTCCAGGTGGATGCTTTCGTTGAGGCTGCGTTGCAGCAGCTCGCCCATGGACAGCACCAGCGTGTTCATCTGGACGGCTTTGGAGTCCAGCGATTGTCGTCGGGAAAACGCCAGCAGGCGATGGGTCAGGCCGGCAGCGCGGTTGGCCGAGGTCACGCCCAGGTCGATCAGGCTGTCCAGGTCCTCGGTGCGGCCCCGGGCCAGGCGTCGACGCAGCAGTTCGAGGCTGCCGATGATCCCGGTGAGCATGTTGTTGAAGTCGTGGGCGATACCGCCGGTCAATTGGCCGACGGCCTCCATTTTCTGCGACTGACGCAGGGCTTCTTCGTTGTGGCGCAGTTGGGCGGTGCGCTCTTCCACCTGCTGCTCGAGGGTTTCGAGAGTGTTTTGCAGCCGCAGCTCACTGTTACTCAGGTCGATCAAGCGGTCGCGGGCTTCGTACTGCCTTCGGCGGCCGCGCAGGGCGGTGGTCACCAGGCTGATCAGGGTCACCGGGTGGAAAGGGCGCTCGAGGAAGGTGACGTTGCCCAATTGCGCACCGATACGTGCCGCCGGGTTCTGTTCCGGGCCGCCATGATGGGTCAGCAAGACAATGGGCAGGTCGGACCAGGCCGGCTGTTGCTCGATGTGCAGGGACAGCGTTTCCAGGTCGGGCCCGACCAAGGCTTCCGAGGAAATCACGAGCAGGCCGGCACCGTCTTCCAGTTCCTGGCACAAATGCCCCAGATGACGGCAGATGAGGCCTGCAAAACCGGCCTCGTTGAGGATCATCAAGGCGATCTGGCTGTCCCGTCCCAGTGGCGCGAGGATCAATGCCCGCTCCGACAGGGGCTCGCTCAAGGTCACTGGAGATCATCCTTGAGCAGCGGGTGATCCGCTCCCATGTAGGTCGGCACGCCACGCAATACGCCCTGGAATGCTTCCAGCGGTTCACCGATGGTCATGCCCTGGCCGCTGATGCGGTATTCGCGGATGGTGGACTCGTGGCTGCCGGTGCGTTTCTTGATGATGGAAATCGCGCGGCGAACCTTGCCCAGTGCTTCGAAATATCGCAACAGAATCACCGTGTCGGCCAGATAGGTAATGTCCACGGGCGCTTGCATGTCGCCTACCAGCCCGTGCTGGGCAACCGTCATGAAGGTCGCCGCACCCTTGCGGTTGAGATAGAGCAACAATTCATGCATGTGCAGCACCAGGGCGTTCTCTTCCGGCATGGCCGCCTGGTAGCCGTTGATGCTGTCGATGACCACGGTTTTGATGTCGCCCTCATCGACGCAACGGCGCACGCGGTGGGAGAACTCGCCCGGGGACAGCTCAGCGGCGTCCACTTGTTCGATCAGCAGGTTGCCGGTCTCCTGCAAGGCCCGCAGATCGATGCCGATGTTATTCATGCGCTCGAACAGCAAGCCCAGTTCTTCATCGAAGATGAACAGTGCCGCTTTCTCGCCGCGATGCACGGCGGCTGCGGCAAAAATCAGCGCAATCAGCGACTTGCCGGTCCCTGCCGGGCCCAGGATCAAGGTGCTGGAGCCGGTCTCGATACCGCCGCCGAGCAGCGCATCCATTTCGCCGATGCTGCTGGAGAGTTGCTGGCGCAGGTACCGGCCGCGGTGTTCGGCAGCCACCAGGCGCGGGAAGACGTGCAGGCCATCGCCCATGATGGTGAAGTCATGGTAGCCGCCGCGGTACTTCTGCCCGCGATACTTGACCACCCGGATCCGCCGCCGCTCGGCGCCATAGTTGGGGGTCAGTTCTTCCAGGCGAATCACGCCGTGGGCGACGCTGTGCACGGTTTTGTCGAGGGACTCGGTGGTCAGGTCGTCGAGCAGCAGGACCGTGGCGTCGTAGCGCACGAAGTAGTGCTTGATCGCCAGGATCTGGCGACGGTAACGCAGGGAGCTTTGCGCCAGCAGGCGGATCTCCGACAGGCTGTCGAGCACGACCCGGGTCGGCTTGACCCGTTCGACCACTTCGAAGATCTGCCGGGTCGCTTCGCCCAGCTCCAGGTCCGAGGAGTACAGCAGACTCTGCTGGTGTTCGGCATTGAGCAGGCTTTCGGGCGGGGTCAGCTCGAAAATATGAATATTGTCGTCCAGCGTCCACCCATGGGAGGTTGCGCCCTGACGCAGTTCACGCTCGGTTTCCGATAGCGTGATGTACAACGAGCGCTCGCCAGCCTTGGCGCCGGCCAACAGAAAATGCAGCGCGACCGTGGTCTTACCAGTCCCCGGTTCTCCCTCAAGCAGGAACACGTGGCCGCGGGACAAACCACCGGAAAGGACATCGTCCAGTCCTTCGATGCCGGTGGCGGCTTTTGCACTGATCAACTCGTTAGATGTAGACAAAAATAGCCCTCTCATGACTAGGGAAGTGGGCAGCAGGCGGGGTAGCGCCTGAAATTAACTGCCTGAACACTTGACCTTTGGCGGTGATGGCGGTTCCGCTTACATCTACAAAACGCGGTGTACTGCACAACTTTCAGCGTGCAACCAGGGCCTACAGACCCTGTTGCAACGCCGGGTCATCGGGGTTCAGCTGTTCAAGTTGCGCCAACAGGATCTGAACGTTCTGCAATTGACCGGTTTCCTTCCAATAGTTGATCAGCAACACCCGGGCCTTGCGGTCGGCGGGGTAGCGCTGGACGATTTCCTGCAGCTGTTTCTGCGCAGCTTCCACCTCCTGCTCGGCATGCAGGGTAGTCGCCAGGTCATAGCGGTAATGGCGGTTCTCGGGCTCCAGTTCCACGGCTTTCGCCAGGCCAAGCACCGCATATTCGCTCTGGCCGTGTTGCAGCAACCACATGCCCAGCGCATGTTGCAGATAAGCCGACGCTGGCTGGGTTTGCAACTGCCGGGCGAGCAATTGTCGTGCAGCTTCGCCCTGGCCCTGTTTGTCCAGCACTTCGATCTGCATGACCAGCGCCGGCAGGTTGTCCGGTTGCAGGCGCAGGGCCTGCTCAAGGGCCAGTTGGGCTTTCTTCAGTTCGGCGTTGTGCAGGTGCAGCCGGGCGAGTTGGTAGTGGGTCTCGGCGGTTTTCGGGCCGTCCTCGAGTACCTGTTCCCAGGTATCGATGGCGATCTGCATTGCACCGAAGTACAAGCCCAGATCATCCGGTGACAGGCCCAGCAGCGCGTTCACGGCGGCGAACCGGACGCTCTGGTCGTCATCATCCAGCAGCGAGCCGAGCAACAGGCTGCGCTGGCCCGTCGGCACCAGACCGACGATGCTGCCGATGGCTGCCTTGCGCACGTCCGGTGATTCGCTGTGCAGATCCGCGTCCGCCAGTTTCAAGGCCTGGGGGCTGGGGTAGTTGGGCAGTTCGGCGTGCAGCCACACGCGGCGCTTGGGCGAGAGGTCCGGGCGCCCCAGTTGCTGGTAGAGCATCCGCGCCGCCCCTGGCTGCCCGTTGCGGGCGTTTTCCAAGGCTTCACTGTAGCCACGCTTGATTGCTTCGGGGATTTGCGGGGTGGTGCTGCGTAGCCACACTGCGACAAGACCGATCACCAACAGGATACAGAGGCTGAGAAGCAGATAGCGGCGGCGAGGCGAGGGCATGCAGGAAATCCATTACCAGAAGCTTGAAATGTCGCAAGCTTCGGTCAGGTGGGGGCTTGAGTCAAACCTTGTGACGCATCTCGCTCCACCGGTGATTGTGGATGCAGATCTGTGACCCTCCCCAAAACCCATGTAGGAGCGAGCCTGCTCGCGACGGCGTCGGTATCTTCAACATCTATGCAAGCTGACCCACCGCTATCGCGAGCAGGCTCGCTCCCACAGGGGTTGTGCTGAATGCTGAATCTGTGGAGTCGCTGGCGAAAAAAAGCCCCGCGTCCGAATGAAAACGCGGGGCAAGGATTTGGTTGGTTGCGGCCAACCAAAGGAGCTCGGTTGAGCAGGGCGGATCAGTTGCTGGCAACGGTCTCCGGTTTCCAGCCGCCACCCAGGGCCTTGTAGATCGCGACGATGCCGCGGTACAGGTCCACTTCCGCCTGGGCCTGGGTGTCTTCGGCGGCCAGGCGTTCACGTTGGGCGTCGAGCAGCACGAGGAAGTCCACGGTGCCTTCGCGGTAGCGAATCTCGGCCAGGTCGGCGGCGGCACGGCTCGATTCGCTCTGACGGATCAGCGAGATCAGCCGTTGCTGGCGCTTGCCGTAGTCACTGAAGGCATTCTCCGATTCCTCCAGGGCCAGCAGCACTTGCTGTTCGTAGGTCGCCAGGGCACCGTCCGCCTCGGCGCTGGCACCGCGCAAGCGAGCCCGCACGCTGCCCAGGTCGAAGGCGGCCCAGGTAATGCTCGGGCCCAGCGCCCAGGCATTGGCGGCCGAGGAGCCGATCTGCGAGCCGCGTCCGGCGGTAAAGCCCAGGAAACCGCTCAGGCTGACCCGTGGGAACAGGTCAGCCTTGGCCACGCCGATGCGCGCCGTGGCAGCGGCCAGTTGGCGTTCGGCGCTGAGAATGTCCGGGCGCCGTTGCAGCAGCTCACCCGGGTCGCCGATGGGCAGGGCCTTGGCGATGGCTGGCAACTGTTTCGGGCTCAGGTCCACGCTCAATTTGTCCGGGCGCTCACCCAGCAAAGTGGCGATGCGATTGCGTTGGCGCACTTGTTCGGCCTGCAACTGCGGGACGCTGGCTTCCACCGAGGCCAGGCGGGCATCGGCGCGGACCACGTCGAGCTGGTCGCCGACGCCGGCATCACGCAGGCTTTCGGTGATCTTGCGCGAGTCCTGCTGGTTCTTCAGGTTCGCCAGGGCGATCTTTTCCCGCAGCTGGGCGCCGCGCAGTTGACCGTAGGCGTCCACCAGCTCGGCGATCATCGTCACCTGCAACTGATAGAGATCGGCTTCGGCGGCCTGCTGGTCGGCATCGGTGGCTTCCAGGTTGCGCTGGATGCGTCCGAACAAGTCCAGCTCCCAGGCCATGTCCAGGCCCAGGTCGTAACGCTCGGTATTGACCCGGTCGGTGGTCTGCCCCGGGACCTGGCCTTTGCCCAGGTTGCTGCTGGCGCGGCTGGTGATGGTGGGCATGGCGTCATTGCTGGCGTCATCGCGAATCGCCCGGGCTGCCCGCAGGCGGGCGAAGGCTACGCGCAACTCGCGGTTGCCTTCCAGGGAGCGAGTCACCAACGCGTTGAGCGTCGGGTCGTCGAATTGCTGCCACCAGATGCCTTCGAAACGGGCGCGGTCGAAATTCTTCTGGCCGGCGGCGCCGTCGGTGGCGGTGGTGATGTTCGCCGCCTCCGTTTGCGGGGCCTTGTAGTCCGGGCCCACGGCACAGGCACTCAGTGCCAATACCAGCAAGCTCGGCATGAACGCTTTCAAACTCATTGTTGCGCCTCCAGTTTCAAAGCCCGGGCCGCCTTGCGGGCCTCGCTGCGCTCGACGAAGTTGCGGATCAGTACATAGAACACGGGGGTGAGCAGCAGGCCGAAGAAGGTCACGCCGAGCATCCCGGAGAACACCGCCACACCCATGGCATGGCGCATTTCCGCACCCGCGCCGCTGGAGAACACCAGGGGCACCACGCCCATGATGAAGGCGAAGGAGGTCATCAGGATCGGCCGCAGACGCAGGCGGCACGCTTCGAGGACCGCCGCCAGCGGGTTCATGCCTTCGAGCTGTTTGTCCTTGGCGAACTCGACGATCAGGATCGCGTTCTTGCAGGCAAGCCCCACCAGTACGATCAAGCCGATCTGGGTAAAGATGTTGTTGTCGCCACCGGAGAGGATCACCCCGGTAATCGCTGACAGCAGGGTCATCGGTACGATCAGGATCACCGCCAATGGCAGGCTCCAGCTTTCGTACTGGGCCGCGAGCACCAGGAACGCCAGCAGTACGCAGAGCGGGAACACGAACAGCGCGGTGTTGCCCGAGAGGATCTGCTGGTAGGTCAGGTCGGTCCACTCGTACGTCATGCCGTTGGGCAATTCGTCCTTGAGCAGTTTCTCGATGGCTTTTTCAGCCTGGCCGGAGCTGTAGCCCGGGGCGGCGGCACCGTTGATTTCAGCGGTGATGAAGCCGTTGTAGTGCATCACGCGGTCCGGCCCCGAGGTGTCGCTGACCTTGATGAAGGTCGCCAGCGGGATCATCTCGCCACGGTTGTTGCGCACCTTGAGCTGGCCGATCTGGTCCGACTCGAGACGGAACTGCTGCTCGGCCTGGACGTTGACCTGGTAGGTGCGGCCGAAACGGTTGAAGTCGTTGGCATACAGCGAACCCAGGTAGATCTGCAGGGTGTCGAAGATGTCGCTGACGGCCACGCCGTGGGTCTTGGCTTTTTCACGGTCGATGGCAGCATCGACCTGGGGCACGTTCACGGTGTAGCTGGTGAACAACCCGGCCAGTTCCGGCACGCTGCGGCTCTTGGTGATGATGTTCATGGTTTCTTTGTACAGCTCGTCGTAGCCCAGGTTGCCTCGGTCTTCGATTTGCAGGCGGAAACCACCGATCGTACCCAGGCCCTGTACCGGCGGCGGTGGGAAGATCGCCATGTAGGCTTCCTGGATCCCGGCGTACTGGCCGTTCAAGGCTCCGGCGATGGCGCCGGCCGACATGCTCGGGTCCTTGCGCTCGTCGAAGGGCTTGAGGGTCACGAACACGATGCCGGCGTTCGGGCTGTTGGTGAAGCCGTTGATCGACAGGCCCGGGAAGGCCACGGCGCTTTCAACCCCCGGTTGCTTGAGGGCCAGGTCCGACATGCGTTTGATCACGTCTTCGGTACGGTCCAGGCTCGCGGCGTCCGGCAATTGGGCGAAGGCCACCAGGTATTGCTTGTCCTGGCCGGGCACGAAACCGGTCGGGGTGGTGGAGAAACCGAAGAAGGTCAACACCATCAGGCCCGCATAGAGCACCAGGGCGATGCCGCTGCTACGAATCACTCGGGCGACGGTGCCCACGTAACCGTGACTGGCACGCTCGAAGAAACGGTTGAACGGACGGAACAGCCAGCCACCGAAGAGCTTGTCCAAAAACTTCGAGAAACGGTCCTTGGGCGCGTCATGGCCTTTGAGCAACACGGCAGCCAAGGCTGGCGACAGGGTCAGGGAGTTGACCGCCGAAATCACTGTCGAGATGGCGATGGTCAGGGCGAACTGCTTATAAAACTGTCCGGTCAAGCCACTGATGAACGCCGCCGGAACGAACACCGCGCACAGCACCAGGGCGGTGGCGATGATCGGACCAGTCACTTCGCCCATGGCGCGCTTGGTCGCTTCCACTGGGGTGAGCCCCAGTTCGATGTTTCGCTCGACGTTCTCCACCACCACGATGGCGTCGTCCACCACGATACCGATCGCCAGTACCAGGCCGAACAATGAGAGGGCGTTCAGCGAGAAGCCGAACAGGTGCATCACCGCGAACGTACCGATCAGCGACACCGGTACAGCCACCAGCGGGATGATCGATGCACGCCAGGTCTGCAGGAACAGGATCACCACCAGCACCACGAGGATCAGCGCTTCGAACAGGGTGTGCACCACTGCCTCGATGGAGCCGCGGACGAAGATCGTCGGGTCATAGACAATGCTGTAGTCCATCCCGGCCGGGAAGCCCTTCTTCAACTCTTCCATTTTCTCGCGAACATCGTTGGAGATCTGGATGGCGTTGGAGCCTGGACGCTGGAAGATCGGGATCGCCACCGCCGGCTGGTTGTCCAGCAGCGAACGCAGAGCGTATTGGCTGGAGCCCAGTTCGACCCGGGCGATGTCTTTCAGGCGAGTGATCTCACCGTTGGCGCCGGAACGAATGATGATGTTCTCGAACTCCTCCTCATTCACAAGGCGCCCTTGGGTATTGATCGACAGCTGGAAAGCCTGGGCATTGGGCGCTGGCGGCGCACCCAGGGCGCCGGCAGCCACCTGGCGGTTCTGTTCGCGGATCGCGGTGACCACGTCGGTGGCGGTCAGGTTGCGCGAAGCGGTCTTGTTCGGATCCAGCCAGACCCGCAGGGAGTAGTCACCCATGCCGAACAGCTGCACATCACCCACGCCGCCCAGGCGCGCCAGCTCATCCTTGATGTTGAGCAGGGCGTAGTTGGACAGGTAGAGCATGTCGTAGCGTTTGTCCGGCGAGGTCAAGTGCACGACCATGGTCAGGTCGGGCGACGCCTTGTCCACCGTGATGCCGATCCGGGTCACTTCTTCTGGCAGCTTGGGCTCGGTCCGGGTGACGCGGTTCTGCACCTGCACCTGGGCGTTGTCCAGGTCGGTGCCCAGGGCGAAGGTGATGGTCAGGGTGATCTTGCCATCGGCGGTGGACTGCGAGGACATGTACAACATGTTCTCGACGCCGGTGATGGCTTGTTCCAAAGGAGCGGCCACGGTCTCGCCGATGACCTTGGGGTTGGCACCTGGGAAGTTTGCGCGCACGACCACGGTCGGCGGCACGACTTCCGGGTATTCGCTGATCGGCAATTGGAACAGCGAGATGGCGCCGGCGATCAGGATCAGCAGCGAAAGTACCGCTGCGAAGATCGGCCGCGAAATGAAGAACTGGGAAAATTTCATCTTGGATTCAGTCCCTTAACCGCGTGGGGTCGCAGCGGCCAGTTTGCCTGCCGCCCCTGACGCGTCCTTGGATGGCGCGACTTGGGGCAGGTTGCTGGCTTCTAGCGCTTTACGTTGTTGTGCGAGGGCGGCAATGGTTTCGTCGCTGGCCATCGGCACGGTTTCAGGTGTGACCGGCGAACCTGGACGAGCCCGCTGCAGGCCCTTGACGATGATGGTGTCGTCCTTGCTCAGGCCGTTACGCACGATGCGCAGGCCTTCGATCTTCGGCCCCAGCTCGACGGCGCGGTAGGCCGGCTTGTTCTCGGCGTCCATCACCAGCACGAATTTCTTGCCCAGGTCGGTGCCCACGGCTTCGTCGTTGATCAGCACGGCGGAATAAGTGCCGCTGCCCACCAGCTTCAGTCGGGCATACAGGCCAGGGGTGTAGGTGCCGTCCTTGTTGTCGAACACGGCCCGGCCACGGATCGTACCGGTCTGCGGGTTGACCTGGTTGTCGACGAAATTCATCTGGCCCAGGTGTGGATTGCCGTCCTCGTTGGACAGGCCCATGTAGACCGGCGTGGCCTGGCCGCGCTGGCCTTGGCGGGCGAGTTGGGTGTACTTGAGGAAGACACGTTCGTCGGCGTCGAAGTAGGCGTAGACCTTGTCGGTGGAGACCACGCTGGTCAGCGCGGTGACGTCGGCGGTCACCAGGTTGCCTGCGGTGATTTCTGCCCGGCTGACGCGACCAGTGATGGGCGAGGTGACACGGGTGAAGCTCAGGTTCAGCTTGGCCAGGTCCAGTTGTGCCTGGATCGCCGCAGCGGCAGCGCGGGCTTCCTGGGCGGCGCTGGTGCGCGAGTCTGCCAGCTCGGCGGAAATGGCATTGCTCAGACGCAGGCGTTCGCCACGCTGGGCTTCGTTCTCGCTGCGGGTGGCGGTGGCACGGGCTTGGGCCAGTTGGGCTTCGAGACGACGTACTTCAGCCTGGAAGGGGCGCGGGTCGATCTGGAACAGCAGGTCGCCTTTCTTGACCAGCGCGCCCTCGGTGAAGGCCACTTCGTCGATCTGTCCGGATACCCGCGGACGGATTTCGACGGTTTCCGGCGCTTCAAGGCGTCCGGTGAATTCATCCCATTCGTTGACTGGCTGTTCCAGTACCTTGGCCACACTGACTTTGGCTGGCGGCATGGAAGCTGCCGTGTCGGGAGTCTTGCCGCAGGCGCTCATCACCAGTACCGCCAGCAGCGCGAGAGGAAAACGCAGTTTTGAAAGTGAATGTTCCATGGATAGCATCCGCCAATGTATTGAGAATGGGCGGATGATGCGTGGAGCAAGGCAGAGGAACGAATCGAATGAAGCAAAGGTAACTATCATTCAGAATGATATAAGCCATCGACAAGGCCTCTAGTCCGGCGATGTGTGCCACTATTTGGAAGCCGAGGAACCGTGGCGAGGGCGCTTGTTCCCGCCGGGCTGCCTGGCAGCCCCTGTTTATGAGCTCCTGGCGCCCAATCGGGAGCAAGCTCCCTTGCCGCAATGACTCACGCAAACCTTGAACACACTGCACCGTTTCAGGGCGAGCTTGGGTTCTTTGCTATCAAATGTATTGATGGGTCGCGGCCTATTGCGGCAAATAGAGGTCATGGATTTGCTTGAGCGTCCCATCCGCCCGAAGCGCTTCAACCGCTTCGCGTAAATCCTCGACCATTTTGGGCGCGCATTGTTTCGAGCAGGCCAGGTAAAGATCGGCGCTGCTGCCGACCCGACTCATGAGCAGTTTGCGTTTAGACACCTTCGGCCAGATGTATCGACTCTCGGGCACGCCGTTGAACCAGGCATCGATGCGCCCCATCAAGAGCAGCTGGGCGGGGTTGTCGCCAATGGCCAGCGGATAGATCTGCTCATCGCTGAAACCTTCGGTGCGCAGGATATCTTCCTGCGCACTGCCCAGGCCGACGCCGATCTTGCGGTAGGTTTCTTTCGCTTGGGCGAAGCTGTTCACCCGCCGCTCAAGGCTGAAAAAAGCTCGTTCCATGGGCATGATCGAGGCGATCCAGGTAAAACGATCCTCACGAGTGGGTATGCGCGAGAGGGGTGTGATCAAGTGGTCGTGTTCTTCGCTGACGTGTTTCTGAGCCCTGGCCCAGGGCAGCACATGGATTTTTACGGTGTACCCGGCCTTGGTCATGGCCGCGACGGCGACATCACCAACGATTCCGTGCCCCCTGGGGTCATTGACGAACGTCAGCGGCGGCGCGTCGAGGATGTGCAGTTCTATCTCCAGGGGTTCACCGCGCGCGTTGTGTGCAACCAACAGCGGCAGTAATAGACAAAGCCTGGATAGTGTTCTGGTGGGGGCATTCAAAGCGCGTTTGCTCAGGCTCATGATCGGTACTTCAGGCATTGGAAGGGGGGGTACGCCATTCAAAGGATGCTTGGCGCGCAAACAGCGTCTTGCAGGCCGACGTCTTATGTGACGCAGCGCACTTGAAGCGGGGCGCCGCGGTCGTTTTATCAGGACACGCCAGTATGTTGTCTTGGCCTGGCTGCGTGTACTTGAAGGTATAGATCATCCGCTCGACAAAAACCTTGAGCCCTGCGCATTGGTTTTTGTCTGGGTCGATGCAGGGGATTCATACCGGGTTGGCCTGGGCTTGCTCCGCGATCAGTTGCACCAGTCTTCCTGCGGGTTCGTTGAGACTTTGTCGAGCCCGGTGGACGAGGCCGATCTCACGGTGGAAGGTGTGCTCTGCGAGGTCGAGGGCGCGTACACCCTGCGGCCATTTATGGTGAGTCGCGGTTTGCGGCACCAGGGCCACGCCAACGCCGTTTCCAACCAGCTTGATAATCGCCTCCAATTCATCCAGCTCGCAGACTTCATGCAAGGTGAAGTGCATTTTGCGCAGGAAGCGGTCCACCTGCCGGCCACCGAACGATGCACGGTCATAGCGAATGAAGGGTTGACCGCCAAGCAGTTCGGCCCAGTCCTCCCCGGGTAGTGCGCTTGGTACGATCAGTCGATAGGGCTCCAGTGCCAGGGGCCTCCAGCGCAGATCGCTTTGCAGCGAGAAAGGCGGGCGGATGATGGCGGCCATGTCGATTTCCCCGGCATCCACCAGGTTGAGCAACTCCATCGATACGCCAGGCAGCACGCGCGTGCGGCATTGCGGGCATTGCTGGTGAAACCTGGCGAGCGCGTCTGGCAGGTAGGAGCGCTGCACCGACGCGATAGCGCCGATGTTCACCAGGACGCTAGGTGCAAGCCCGGCAGTGCTTGTGCCGAGATTGTCGTAGAGACGCAGCAACTCTTGCGCTTGCAGGAGTACTTGATGGCCCATCCGATTAAGGTGGGCCGAGCGGCCCTTGCGGTCGAAGATCTCGAAGCCGAGTTCGGCCTCCAGGCGCTGGATCTGCGCGCTGACCGCGGCCTGTGTGAGGCCGATTTTATTGCCTGCGGCAGCGAAAGTACCTTCCCGCGCTACGGCAATAAGGGTCTTGAGTTCTTTTATCATTCATAAATATTAATTGTGTTATTGAGAGAAATATATTGTTTTTCTTGTTTTTAGCCCGGCCTTACGATGGTCCGGTCCTTATAAAAGCAACAGGAGCCATGATGAGCCTTTCTCCCTTCCACCTCGCAATCCCTGTCTACGACCTTCCAGGCGCTCGGGCCTTTTATGGCGAAGTGTTTGGGCTACAAGAGGGCCGCTCCAGTGCCCATTGGGTCGACTTCAACTTCTATGGCCACCAGTTGGTGATTCATGAACAGCCAAAGACCGCTTCTCAAGAGAGCGTCCACAGCAACCCGGTAGATGGGCATGACGTGCCGGTCCCTCACTTCGGCATCGTTTTGGGATGGCAGGAGTGGGAGGCGTTGGCCGAGCGGCTGAAATCCTTTGGCACCGAGTTCGTGATCGAGCCCTACATACGTTTCAAGGGGCAGGTGGGGGAGCAGGCCACGATGTTTCTGTTCGATCCTTGCGGTAATGCGCTGGAGTTCAAGGCGTTCAAGGATATGAGCCAGCTTTTCGCCAAATAGCAGGCGCAGGGGGGCAATTTCTGGGGAATGGGCAAAATGTGACGAAATCACGACCTGGTCACAAGTTGTCAACCGACTTCAGGATGCGTAAGCTGCCCCCATGAACCAGTCATCCCTACCTTCGCCCAGCACCCGAGGCCCGGCCGATCACGACATCCGAGACCAGATCGTCGCGGCGGCCAATGAGCATTTCAGTCAATACGGCTACGGCAAGACCACAGTCTCTGACTTGGCCAAGGCCATCGGGTTTTCCAAGGCATACATCTATAAGTTTTTCGACTCCAAGCAGGCGATTGGCGAAGCTATTTGTACTCGCTGCCTGGCCGAAATCGTTGCAGCTGTGGAGCAGGCCATCAACGAAGAAGGACTCTCGTCGACGGAGCGTTTTCGACGCCTGGTCAAAACCCTGGTTACCACGGGCGTGAACCTGTTCTTCAATGATCGCAAGCTCTACGACATTGCTGCGTTCTCTGCCTCGGAGCACTGGCCCAGTTCACGGGGTTACGACGCCCGGATCAAAGGCTTCGTATTGCAAGTCGTACGCGAGGGGCGAGAACTCGGTGAGTTTGAACGCAAGACGCCACTGGACGAGACAGTAGACGCGATCCACTTGGCGCTTCGGCCTTTCGTCAACCCTTTGCTGCTGCAGTACAGCCTTGACGTCATCGAAGAGGCTCCCACGCTCACCGCCAACCTCATCTTGCGTAGCCTCATGCCGTGACCTTGGGCTGACGATTCCAAGCAACGCATTCCAATCGATTTCAGTGCTCGGTCATGATGGGCTGACAAAGGTAATTGTTTATCTTGATTGTGACTATTGACACAAATGGTCACATGAATAAGATATGGCGTATTGCTCTTAGTCCTGAGAACGTCGACATGACGAGCTTCGCCCAATTGCTGCAGCAATTCGATCCGGATGCGCCATTTGTGTCTCCACCCAACTGGCAGCAGGGCCGTACGATCTTTGGCGGGTTGTCCGCTGCGCTGTCTCTGCAAGCGGTTTTGCTTGAGCGTCCGACAGGTTTTCCTCCATTCAAGTCCGCCCAGGTGTCGTTCATAGGCCCGGTCACGCAGGCCCAGACATTCGATGTCAGCGTGTTGCGTCAAGGACGATCCGTCACCTCCGTATCGGTCGACTGCTTGTCGGGCGACGACCTGGCGTTGCGCACGACCCTACTATTCGCACAGCCGCGGGCGAGTTGTATTGCCCATGATGCCTGGGGCCGTCCGCTTGTAGAGGGGCCGTCCCGGTACGCGCCATTGAAGCTGGACAGAAAGATCGCGCCGGCCTGCGCCTATAACTTTGAGATGCGCCCTGCGGGCGGTTCTCTGCCGGTATCCGGCGCTGATAATCCGGAATTACTGATGTGGGTACGCCACCTGGATGCTCGGGGCGTAGATCCGGCGGTCGCCTTGATTGCATTGGCTGACAGCTTGCCGCCAGCGGCCATGACCTGCTTCACCGAACCCGCTGCCATCAGTTCTGCGTCCTGGATGATTGACCTGCCGCAGCCGGCCGTCGCCAGTGAGTGGTTCCTGATCAATTCCTTTAGCCAGCAAGCGCTGGAAGGCTATTCGCTCCAGGACATGGAAATCTGGGACGAAAGCGGCCGGCGTGTGCTTTGGGCACGCCAGACCGTGGCGATCTTCACGTAATACAAAACCACTGCTCCCATTACCCGCGCTACGTTTCCAGAGTTCTAATAATGAAAAAAATATTGCTCAAGACCCCGGTGGGTCTCTGCTTTGTGTTCGCAACTTCCCATGTATTTGCCAGCGGCTTCGCGCTCAATGAACAAAGCATCAGTGGGATGGGCTCGGGATTTGCCGGTCGTTCTTCTTCCGCCGAAGATGCGAGCACGGTCTTCGGTAATCCGGCGGGGATGTCTCGCTTGAAGAAGGAGCAGTTCAGCCTGGGAGCGGCGACGCTGTTCGCGAAATCCGACATAAGCCAGACCCGCAGCACCTTCGGCGGTCAAGACGGCGATGACATGGTGCCAACGACCACGGTGCCGATGGGTTATTACGTCAAACCCGTTGATGAGCACTGGGCGTTCGGCGTTGGTTTTTATGTGCCGTTCGGTTTGATTACCGATTACGGCAGCGATTTTGCCGGGCGTTATTACGCAAATAAGAGCGAGGTCAAGACACTCACGTTTCAGCCTACGATCAGCTACGCCTTCAACGACATCGTGTCGATCGGGTTCGGCCCCACGATTAACCGTATCAGCGGTGAGATATCAGGCATGGTGCCCAATCCACTCAGCCCTGGCCGCAATGACGCAAAGCTCAAGAGCACCGGCGACGACACGGCCCTGGGTTTCAATGCTGGCGTCCTGGTGCAGGCTACAGATCGAACCCGCTTGGGGCTGACGTACCATTCCAAGGTCAGCTATCACCTGGATGCCAAGACCAAAGTCAGCGACGGCATCTTCAGCCTGGTAGGGGTTAGTGGGCGCAGCTATGACGCTTCGCTGGATGTGGATACCCCGGAGGCGGTGGACTTCTCGGTGACTCACCAGCTCAACACGGACTGGACGCTTTACCTGGGCAGCACCTGGACGCGTTGGAGTCGCTTCAAGGAGCTGACCATCGAAAACTCGGGGTTGCCGCCGTTGTTGAGCGGCCAGTTGGGTACCATCAGTGAAGAGCAGAATTGGCATGACACGTGGGCCCACGCTATCGGTACGGCGTATCGGTTGAATAATCAGTGGGTGCTGCGTGCAGGCTTTTCGGTTGACCAATCGCCTGCCAACAATACCAACCGCGGACCACGTATTCCTACCGGCGACCGGAAGGTGCTCAGCTTCGGGGTCGGCTGGACGCCAGTGGAAGATGTCACGATCGACGTCGCTTATTCCTATCTCTGGGAGGAGAGCGTATCGGTCAACGATGCGTCGGCGACCCGCGGCGCCTACAGCTCCAAGTACAAAAACAGTGCGAGTGGGTTTGGCACTTCACTCAGCTATCGCTTCTGATTGAGTGCTGCTCTAAAAGCCGGGAGCGCATGCTACCCGGCGTTTGGTGTGGGCGAGTCGACTGTGACGAAGATATTGATGATGGTGATTGCGTAGAGTGTTGCAAGGGCTGCTGCATGGCCTGCTCAGACACCCATGATGCGTGCCATAAGACCCTGGTGAAACCGGCGAGGTGTGGCCCAGGTCAGGACGGTAACAGCCTTGTTGCCAAAGCCTGGTACGACACTCATGCGTCCGGCTTGCAATGCACGGATTCCCGCTGCCACAACGGGCTGGGGCTGCATCATGACCATTTTCAAGGCTGGCGTGAGCGTTTGCCTGGCGCTTTCTGCAAACCCGGTGTCCGACATCCCAGGGCAAAGCGCGGTCACGACGATGCCGTCGTTTTTGAGTTCACGATGAAGCGCATCCGAGAAACGAAGTACATAGGCCTTCGCTGCAGAATAAACAGCGAAACTCTTCACACCCTGAAAGGACAACAGGCTTGCGACCATCAGGATGTGTCCACGTTTGCGGGCCCGCATGTCTACCGCGAAGAGTCGTGTAAGGGCTGTCAGACTGGCGATATCCAAATCAATCATGGCCAGGGCCTGGTCCAGGGGCTGATCCAGGAAAGGTCCCTGCAAGCCATGCCCCGCATTGTTAATGAGCACATCGATCACGATATCGCGCTCGCGCAGCCGCTGGTGCAGTTCGATGACTGCCGGGATCGAGGAAAGGTCTACTTGCTCGACAATGACATCAACGCCGAAACGTTCGCGCAATTGCGCTGATAGCGATTCGAGCTTTTCCAGCCTGCGTGCTACCAGGACGAGAGATTTCCCTTGGGCGGCGTATTGCCGGGCAAACTCCTCGCCAAATCCGCTTGAAGCACCTGTGATGAGCACCCAGGAGTTATCGTTCGGTTTCATCTCGCTGATCTCGGGTTGTTGAGTTGAAAGAAAAGGGGCGTCAGTCATCTGGCAGCCACCGGCAGGGCGTCAGGTGGCTGCCAGCCACCTCCGAGCGCCCGGAATGCCGCGACCGCCGCCCGTGCTGATTCGGTTCGTGCTTGCGCTCGGGAGTCGGACGCTTGCAGCAGTGTCTCGTCGGCATTCAAGACATCGATCAGGCTGGCCGTACCTTTCTGATAGGCAATGAACGACGATTGCCGAGCTTGGGTCAACGAAGCTTCGCCCTGGCTGAGGGTGGTGGCCTGGGCTTCTCGATTGACCAGCGCGGAAAACGCGTTCTCGACGTCCTCGGTGGCGCGCAGCGCGGACTGGCGGTAAGCGGCGAGTGCTTCGGCTTCCTGCCCCTTGGTTTGATCGATCTGAGCGTTGATGCGGCCAAAGTCGAACAGCCTCCAACGCAATCCCAATACGCCGGCTGCCTGACTGGCGTCGCCACTGAACAAGTTGCCGGCGGAAACCGCCGTGGCGCTGCCAAGCAAGGCGCTGAGAGAGAATTTTGGATAGTACTCGGCGATGGCTTCGCCGATGCGCGCGTTGGAGGCTGCGAGGCGGCGCTCTGCCACGATGAGGTCTGGCCGGCGGCGCAGCAGATCGGCCGGCGTGCCCATGGCGGTTATCTGTGGTGCCGCAGGGATGTTCCCGACAGTTGCCAGTTGCTGGCGATGGGTGCCTGGCGGTGTGCCGAGCATGACATCCAATGCGTTCATCGCGGCATCCAGACCGGTTTGCAGCACTGGCACTGTTGCCTGGACTTGCGCCAGCGCCCCCTCGGTCTGGTGCACCTGATAGCTGGCGGCGAGGCCCTTGCTGTAAAGCAATCGGACTTTTTCCAACAGGTCTTGTTGGGTTTTGACTTGTCGGTTGGCGATGTCCAGCCGGGTCTGCAGCCCGCGAAGAGTGATGTAGATATCAGCGGTCTGTGCGGCGACAGCCAGTCGTGTGGCGGCGGCGCCTGCCTCGCCAGCCTGGTACTCGGCCAGTGCCGCCTCGCGCCCGCGGCGCAGACCGCCAAAGAGGTCCACCTCCCAGTTGGCGTTGAGGTTGACCTCGTAGGAACTTCCATACCGATCATACCCAGGCGTCGAGTTCAACACCTGGCCGAGTGGGGTTTGCACTGACTGATAGGCGCGCGCGGCTTGACCGTTGATGGTTGCCGAGGGCAACAACGCGGCATTGGCTGCCCCCAGGCCCGCCCGTGCTTGCGCGACTCGCGCCGCCGCCTGAGCCAGGTCCAGGTTCTGTTCAAGTGCCTTGGCGATGAACTCGGTCAATACCGGATCACCAAAGCCTTCCCACCAGGCTACAAGGTTGGTTCGCGTTGCGCTGGGCCTCTGTTCGACAGACGACTGACCCAGGAAACGGTGCGAAAGCGCAGCGTCCGGACGATGGTAGTCCGGACCGACCGCGCAGCCTGCCATCAAGCTGGCGCTCACCAAAAGGGTAAGGGGGAGGAGAGGCGACATGGGATACCTGGAGAAGGGTGGTTTGTGACCATATTATATTATGGTCACTTCCTGTCAATTGCGGCTCAGCCACATAGTTCTTGGCTGGCAAAGAACGTCAGGGAGGGTTTTTAGCGGCTAAGCCGTTAGCGATATGTGACCATTGACAGTATTGGTCACGAGATTGAGAATGAGGCTCCTGTCCTCATTGCTCAAGTAAGGGAACCTATGCTCCGGCTTCGACCTGTCACCTTTGCCGTCTGCTTGTTGCCTCTCGTCCTGACGGCGTGTGGTGACCCATCCACCGCTAAAGATCCGCGTACGCTTGCCCCCTTGGTGCGGGTCTCTGAAGTCCAGGGTTCGTCCGATCTCTCGCGATCTTTTACCGGTATCGTTGCGGCCAGGGTCCAGAGTGACCTGGGCTTTCGGGTCTCGGGCAAGGTGCTTGAGCGCCTGGTCGATAGCGGGCAAGCCGTCAAGCGAGGACAGCCGTTGATGCGCCTGGACCCCATCGACCTCGGGTTGCAGGCGCGCGCCCAGCAAGAGGCGGTCGCTGCCGCGCGAGCCCGGGCCAAGCAGACCGCCGACGACGAGGCGCGCTACCGCGATCTGGTCGCCGCGGGTGCTATTTCCGCATCGGGCTACGACCAGATAAAGGCTGCTGCCGATACCGCCAAGGCACAACTGAGCGCCGCGCAAGCCCAGGCGGACGTCGCCCATAACGCCTCTGGTTATGCCGTGCTGCTCGCGGATGCCGATGGCGTTGTGATGGAAACGCTTGCCGAGCCCGGGCAAGTCGTCAGCCCCGGACAAACCGTGGTCCGACTGGCGCGGGCAGGGCAGCGCGAAGCCGTTGTGCAATTGCCCGAGACCTTGCGTCCTGCCGCAGGCGCCACCGCACAAGCGACCCTTTATGGCGTTACCACGGGAGCGGTCACCGCGAGGCTGAGACTGCTCTCGGATTCGGCCGACCGCGTGACGCGTACCTTCGAGGCGCGGTACGTGCTGGAGGGGCCGCTGGCCAATGCGCCGCTGGGGTCGACGGTCACGCTGCGCATTTTCGAAGACAGCGCGCAACGGCAGGCGCTGCAAGTGCCGATCGCTGCGGTTTTCGACTCGGGCAAAGGCACTGGCGTGTGGGTCATAAACGGCGAACCGGCGAAAGTCACCTGGCGACCTGTGCAAGTCCTGGGTTTGAGCGATGACGCCGCGCGCGTCGCCGGCCAGCTCAATGTTGGCGAGCGTATTGTCGGACTCGGTGCCCATCTGCTGCATGAGGGTGAGGAAGTGCGACTGGCTCAGCCGGGTGACGTGAAGGTTGCCGGGGGCCGTCCATGAGCCTCAACCTGTCCGCACTCGCGGTTCGCGAGCGCTCTATTACCGTGTTCCTGATCTTTCTGATTGCCGTCGCGGGAACCTTGGCGTTCTTCCAGTTGGGGCGTGCCGAGGATCCGCCGTTTACGGTCAAGCAGTTGACCGTCATCACCGCATGGCCGGGTGCGACTGCCCAGGAGATGCAGGACCAGGTCGCCGAGCCGCTTGAAAAGCGCCTGCAGGAATTGAAGTGGTACGACCGCACGGAAACCTACACCCGTCCCGGCCTGGCCTTCACCATGGTGTCACTGGTCGATCGCACGCCACCTTCGCAAGTGCAGGAGGAGTTCTATCAGGCGCGCAAAAAGCTCCAGGACGAAGCGCTCAAATTGCCGGCGGGCGTTATCGGGCCAATGGTCAATGATGAGTTTTCCGATGTGACGTTCGCACTGTTCGCCCTGAAAGCCAAAGGCGAGCCACAGCGGCTGTTGGTGCGCGATGCCGAAGCGCTGCGCCAGCGCCTGTTGCATGTGGCGGGAGTGAAAAAGGTCAACATCATCGGTGAGCAGGCCGAGCGCATCTTTGTTTCCTTCTCCCATGACCGGCTGGCCACCTTGGGCGTCTCGCCCCAGGACATCTTCGCCGCGCTGAACAGCCAGAACGTGCTCACGCCCGCCGGCTCCATCGAAACCAACGGGCCACAGGTGTTCCTCCGGGTGGACGGCGCCTTCGATAAACTGGCGAAAATCCGTGACACCCCCCTTGCGATCCAAGGACGCACGCTCAAGCTCTCGGACGTCGCGACCGTCGAGCGCGGATATGAAGATCCGGCCACTTTCCTGGTGCGCAATAACGGCGAAGAAGCACTGTTGTTGGGCGTCGTGATGCGCGAAGGCTGGAACGGCCTGGACCTGGGCAAGGCCCTGGACGCGGAGACGGCCAGGATCAATGACGCCATGCCCTTGGGCATGACGCTCACCAAGGTCACCGACCAGTCCGTGAACATCGACTCGGCCGTCGGCGAATTCATGGTCAAGTTCTTTGTCGCGCTGCTGGTGGTGATGATCGTCTGCTTTCTCAGCATGGGGTGGCGTGTCGGAGTCGTGGTCGCGGCGGCCGTGCCGTTGACGCTGGCCGTGGTGTTCGTGGTCATGGCGGCCACGGGAAAGAACTTTGACCGCATCACTCTCGGCTCGCTGATCCTGGCGCTCGGGTTGTTGGTGGACGACGCTATCATCGCGATTGAAATGATGGTGGTAAAAATGGAGGAGGGCTACGACCGGATCAAGGCCTCCGCGTATGCCTGGAGCCATACAGCCGCACCGATGCTGTCCGGTACGCTGGTGACGGCTATCGGATTCATGCCTAACGGCTTCGCCCAGTCGACCGCCGGTGAGTACACCAGCAACATGTTCTGGATCGTCGGCATTGCCCTGATCGCTTCCTGGGTGGTGGCCGTGGCGTTCACCCCTTACCTGGGGGTGAAGCTGTTGCCGGATATCAAACAGGTCGAAGGCGGCCACGCGGCCATCTACAACACCCGTCACTACAATCGTTTTCGCCGGGTCCTGACCCGCATCATCGCCCGCAAATGGTGGGTGGCCGGCAGCGTGATCGTGACGTTCGTCGTGGCGATTCTCGGTATGAGCCTGGTCAAGAAACAGTTCTTCCCGACCTCCGACCGCCCGGAGGTGCTGATCGAAGTGCAAATGCCCTATGGAACCTCCATCGAGCAGACCAGTGCCACCACCGCCAAGGTCGAGGCCTGGTTGCAGAAGCAGGATGAGGCAAAAATCGTCACGGCCTACATCGGCCAGGGCGCGCCACGCTTCTACCTGGCGATGGCACCGGAGCTACCCGATCCTTCGTTCGCCAAGATCGTGGTGTTGACCGACAGTCAGGAGGCGCGCGAGACCCTCAAGTTCCGTCTGCGCGAGGCGGCGGCCGAGGGGCTTGCCCCAGAGGCGCGTATCCGGGTGACTCAACTGGTGTTCGGTCCGTATTCGCCATTTCCCGTAGCCTACCGGGTGATGGGCCCTGATCCGTCGAAATTGCGTGAGATCGCCGGCCAGGTCCGGGATGTCATGCAGGCGAGCCCGCTGATGCGGACCGTCAATACCGACTGGGGGCCGCTGACGCCGACGTTGCATTTCACCCTGGACCAGGATCGCTTGCAGGCGGTAGGGCTGACGTCGAATGCTGTCGCGCAGCAATTGCAGTTCCTGCTTGCAGGAGTACCGATCACGGCGGTTCGCGAGGACATCCGTTCGGTGCAGGTGGTCGGCCGTGCTGCCGGTGATATTCGCCTCGATCCGGCCAGGATAGAAGGGTTTACCCTGGTCGGCGCGGCGGGCCAGCGCATTCCGCTGTCCCAGGTGGGTGAGGTCGATGTGCGCATGGAGGATCCGATTCTTCGGCGTCGTGATCGCACCCCGACCATCACCGTACGCGGCGACATTGCCGAAGGTTTGCAGCCACCGGACGTCTCGAATGCAATCCTGAAGGCGCTGCAGCCGGTCATCGACACCCTGCCGAGCGGCTACCGGATCGAGCAGGCCGGCGCCATCGAGGAATCGGGCAAGGCCGGTAAGGCGATCGTGCCTCTGGTGCCGATCATGGTGGCCCTGACGCTGTTGATCATCATCGTGCAGGTGCGTTCGATCTCGGCCATGATCATGGTGTTCCTCACCGCCCCGCTGGGCCTGATTGGCGTAGTGCCGACCCTGCTGATCTTCCAGCAGCCATTCGGGATCAACGCCCTGGTCGGCCTGATCGCACTCTCGGGCATCCTGATGCGCAACACGCTGATCCTGATCGGGCAGATCCATCACAACGCCCAGGAAGGGCTGGATCCGTTTCACGCGGTCATCGAGGCCACGGTGCAACGGGCCCGGCCGGTCTTGCTGACGGCGCTGGCGGCCATCCTGGCTTTCATTCCCCTGACGCATTCGGTGTTCTGGGGCACGCTGGCCTACACGCTGATCGGCGGCACGTTCGTCGGCACCATCATGACGCTGGTGTTTCTACCGGCGATGTATTCCATCTGGTTCAAGATCCGTCCTGACCATTCAGCACACACGCAAACGGCACCGCAGGCGTAAGCCGGCGTGTTCGTTATTTTGTGGACATTGACTGAGACATGAAGAGGTTCCAATGAAGACTTCCCAAGGTCAAAAACGCATCGTTGTCACCGGCGTGGGCATTGTCGGCCCACTGGGTTGTGGCGTAGAAGAAGTCTGGCAGCGGTTGCTGGCGGGGCGCTCCGGCATTCGTATCCTGCCTGGCGATATCACCGAGGGGACAGGGGTGGCCGTGGGCGGCCAGGTGCCGTCGTTGGAAGAGGACGTCATCGCCGGTTACGACCCGGAGCGCATTATCCCGGCCAAGGATCGCAAGAAGATGGATCGCTTCATCGAGTTCGCGCTGGTGGCTGCCGAAGAGGCGTTGCAACAGGCAGGCTGGCAACCGGCCAATGCCGCCGACCAGGAGCGGACGGCAACCATCATCGCCTCGGGCGTGGGCGGCTTTGGCGCGATTGCCGGTGCCGTACGCACCACCGATGCCCGCGGCCCGCGCAAATTGTCCCCGTTCACCGCACCTGCCTTCCTCGCCAACATGGCGGCGGGGCACGTTTCCATCCGGCATGGTTTCAAAGGCCCTCTGGGGGCACCGGTAACAGCCTGTGCGGCGGGGGTGCAGGCCATTGGCGACGCGGCGAGGCTGATCAGGAGCGATGAAGCGGATATCGCCATATGCGGCGGGACGGAAGCGGCGATAGACCGCGTGACCCTGGGTTGTTTTGCCGCCGCTCGCGCGCTGTCCACGGGTTTTGCCGAGCGTCCGCAAGAGGCCTCGCGGCCCTTCGATCGTGATCGCGACGGTTTTGTCATGGCCGAGGGGGCCGGGTTGCTGGTGATTGAATCACTGGAACACGCCCTCGCACGTGGCGCCAAGCCCCTGGCGGAACTGGTGGGTTATGGCACCAGTGCCGACGCCTATCACCTGACGGCAGGCCCGGAAGATGGCAACGGTGCCCGGCGCGCGATGGAGCAGGCGCTGCGCCAGGCCGCTGTCAGCCCCTTGGATGTGCAACATATCAACGCCCATGCGACGTCCACCCAGGTTGGCGACAATGGTGAGCTGGCCGCGATCCGCTCAGTGTTCGGGCGCGATTGCGATGTGGCGATCACCTCCACCAAGTCGGCCACCGGACATCTGCTGGGGGCGGCTGGCGGTATTGAAGCCATTTTTACGGTGCTGGCGCTTCGTGACCAGATCGTCCCGCCCACCCTGAACCTGATTCATCCCGACGAGGCCGCTACCGGGCTTGATCTGGTAGGTTTACAGGCCAGGAAGATGCCGATCACCCACGCGCTCTCCAATGGCTTCGGATTCGGCGGGGTCAATGCCAGCCTGCTGTTGCGCCGTTGGGTGCCTGAGGCTTGAGTATTGATCTTTCGTTCCGCGATGTAGTTTTTACGAGGGGGATTTCAGGGTACCTCGCCTAGGTCGGCATACCTGCATTCATCCTGTGGGAGCGAGCCTGCTCCCACATTCGCCAGTGGCGCCATTTTTTTCTTAAGAACTGCCCAAACGTGCCGATACATCGCGGTAGATCCGATTGTGCGGGCACTCCCGGGGTGTCCTGCCAAAGATATTCGAGGCGTTCGCGCGCCTGTGCCCTTGTGATTTTTCAGGTTTGAGCAGAATCGGACCTCAGGTAATGAACCATGCCAGCCCACGCCAGAACCGAACTGGAAGGCGCCCTTGCCGTCTGCAAAGGTAGTTTTCTTTCCGTTGGTTTTTTCAGTTTTTTCGTCAACTTGCTGATGCTGGTTCCTTCGTTCTACATGCTGCAGGTGTATGACCGCGCGGTAGGAAGCGCCAGCCTGTCGACGCTGTTGATGCTGACGCTGATCATGTTGTTGTTGATGATCACGATGGGTGGCTTGGAGTGGGTCCGTTCGCGGATTATGGTGCGGATCAGCACTCGCCTGGACACGTTGCTGAGCCAACGGCTGTTCGACGCCAGCTTCAAGCAGGCGCTCAATACCAGTGGCATGAATGCCACGGCCCAGCCGTTGAGCGACCTGAACGGGTTGCGCCAGTTCCTGACTGGCAACGGCCTGTTTGCGTTTTTCGATGCGCCGTGGATCCCTATCTACCTGGCCGTCATGTTCATGTTTCATCCCTGGTACGGCTGGATGGGGCTTGTGAGTGCCGCGTTGCTGGGGGGGCTGGCCTTCGCCAATGAAAAGCTCACCCACGGGCCGCTGCAGGCTGCCAACCGTGAGCAGATGACGGCTACCGCCTTCACCAACAAGAGCTTGCGCAATGCCGAAGTGGTGGAGTCCATGGGCATGCTTGCCAGCCTGCGCCAGCACTGGAGCGGGCGAACCCACAGGATTCTCGCGCTGCAAAGCCTGGCCAGTGACCGCGCCGCGACCATGACATCGGTGTCCAGGACCTTCCGACAGATCGTTCAGTCGTTGGTACTGGGCCTGGGCGCCTATTTGACGATCAATCACGAGATTTCTTCCGGGCTGATGATTGCTGGCTCGATCTTGCTGGGGCGTGCGTTGGCGCCCATCGATCAGTTGATCGGCGTATGGAAAGGTTTTCTGGGTGCCCGCGCGCAATATGCCCGGTTGCACGAGTTGCTATTCAAGATTGCCGCCGAGCCCGAGCGCATGTCGTTGCCGGCGCCTGAAGGGGCGATTCGCGTCGAGGGACTCTCGGCAGGATCGCCGGATGCTCGCAAACCGATTATTCGTGGTGTGGACTTTCAGGTGGCTGCGGGCGAAGCAGTGGGCATCATTGGTCCCAGCGGTGCCGGGAAGTCGACCCTTGCCAGGGCGTTGCTGGGTGTCTGGCCAAGCCTGGCCGGCACCGTGCGCCTGGATGGTGCGGATATCAGCCAGTGGCGTCGGGAGGAACTGGGCCAGTACATCGGTTATCTGCCGCAGGACATCGAGCTGTTCGAGGGCACCATCAGCCAGAACATCTCCCGCTTCGGCCCGCTGAACGCATCTGCCGTGGTCGCCGCCGCGCGAATGGCCGGTGTGCATGAACTGGTGCTGCAACTGCCTGATGGCTACGACACCCTGATCGGCGCCAATGGCGGTGGGTTGTCCGGCGGCCAGCGGCAACGTATCGGCCTGGCGCGCGCCTTGTATGGTGAGCCGCGCCTGGTAGTGCTCGATGAACCGAACTCCAACCTGGATGATGCCGGCGAAAAAATGCTTGCCGAGGCGCTGCAAAAGCTCAGGCAGAGCAGGGCCACGGTGTTTGTCATCACCCATCGAGCCGGGGTGTTGGCGCAGGTGGATAAATTGTTGGTCCTCAATCATGGCGAACTGAGTCTGTTCGGGCCGCGTGACAAGGTCCTGGCGCGACTGCGGGAAACGACGCCCGCGGCCCGCCAGGCTGCTGGGATTCAATCGTAGGAAGCGGATGAGCCATCTCATGCAAAACAGTCAGCACTCATCCAACACGTTGCCCGTCGATGACAGGCCGGTTCGACGCATCGGCTACCTCATGTTGCTGGTCACCTTTGGCCTTTTCGGTGGCTGGGCTGCGTTGGCCCCGCTCGACAGCTCGGCACTCGCACCGGGCGTGGTCACGGTCAAAAGCTACCGCAAGACGGTGCAGCACCTTGAAGGCGGCATCGTGCGCGAACTGCGCGTGCATGACGGTGACCTGGTAAAAGCCGGCGATGTGTTGCTGGTGCTCGACAACACCCAGGCGCGTTCGGAAGTGGAAACGACACGCAGCCAGTTGATCGCCGCGCTCCAATTGCAGGCGCGGTTGGAGGCTGAGCGCGACGGGCAGCCCGAACCTGTGGCGGTGCCTGCCTTGGATCCCACTGACCCGCGAGTACAAGAGGCTCGCGACAGTGAAGCGCGGATTTTCCAAACCCGACGAACCTCGTTGCTGGGCGAAATCGGCCTGCAAGAGAAGACCATCGGACAAATCGAGGAGCAGATCCGCGGACTCAAGGCGATCATCGCCAGCAAGCAGATGCTGGCGGCCTCCTACCAAGAAGAAATAGTCGATTTGCGGGCGTTGCTTGCCGAAGGCTACGTGGACAAACAACGGCTACGCGAGCAAGAGCGCAGCCTCTCCAGGCTGCAAACCGAAGTAGCCGAAAGCCAGTCCGGGATCGCGCAGGCGCGGGTGAATATCGATGAAGCGAGGTTGAAGATCCTGCAGTTGAAAAAGGCCTTCGCCAGTGAAGTCGCCGGCCTGTTGGGCGATGCGCGGACCAAGGTGTATGAACTGCGCGAGCGGTTGGCGACCCTGCAGGACCGTGATCAGCGTACCGATATTCTCGCGCCCGAGTCAGGCATGGTCATGGGCATGACAGTCCACACCCTAGGCGCCGTGGTCAGCCCCGGCACAGCGCTGCTGGACATCGTCCCGGCCAACGAGGAACTGATCGTCGAGGCGCAGGTGTCGCCGATGGACATCGACCGCATCGCATTGGGCAAGCTGGCGGACATTCGCTTCAGCGCGTTCAAGAGCAGCACCACGCCCGTCATCGAGGGGCGACTGGTGCAGATTTCCGCCGACCGCTTGATCAACAAGGACACCGGCACCGCTTATTACCTGGCGCGCGTGGCCCTGACGGACAAGGGGCGTCAGACGCTGGGCAACCTGACCCTGGTTCCGGGGATGCCGGTCGAGGTGCTGGTCAATACGGGGGCGCGGACGCTGTTGCAATACTTGATGCAGCCTGCCAGCAATGTGTTCGCCCGTTCGCTGATCGAGGACTGAGATGAAGTTCCTGATCACCCTGTGCCTGGCCCTCATGCCACTGGGAGCGCTCGCTGACGATACTTATGTTGACCTGTGGCAGTTGCATCAGGAAGCGCAGGGGGCTGATCCGCGCGTGCTGCGGGCGCAAGCCCTGGTCCGAAGCGGCGAGGGCAAGGAGCGTGCGGCCTTTGGTCAATTATTGCCGCAGCTCAACGCCAGCGGCAGCGTCAACCGCAGCCGGCGCGATGACGACTTGAACCGTATCCAGTACAACGGCAAGCGCATGGCCGTGGTGCTCAATCAGGTGATCTACGATCCGCAGGTCTGGCGCAGTTACCAGAAGTACATTGAGTTGACCCGGCAAAGTGGCTACGAGTCGGCCGATACCCAGGTGCAGGCCAGCATTGATCTGTCCGAGCGCTACTTCGCCGTTCTTGCGGCAGAGGACGAGTTGTCGCTGGTGCGCAGCGAGCTGGAGGCGACCGAGCGCAACCTCAAGCGGGTCAAGGCCTTGTACGCGCGGCAGATGGCGATGGTGACCGACGCACTGGATCTTGAAGCGCGAGTGGATGCGCTCAAGGCCGACGAGATCGAAGCCAGCAATAAAGTCCTGGTCAGTCGTGAGGCCATTTCCGAACTGGTGGGGCGTGATGTCAGCGAGCAGTTCAAGCGCATCGGCGACAATCCTGCCTTCAGCCTGCCGGCGCAAGCGCAAGACTACTGGGTGCAGACTGCGCTCGACAGCAACCCGGCACTGCATGCCCGGGAGCACAGCGTCCGAGCCGCCGAGGCGGCAATAGACGAAAACAAGGCGGGTCATCTTCCTCGGTTGGGCCTGAACTTGACGGCGCAACGCAGTGATATCGGCTATGAAGGCGCAGTGACGCCTCGCTCGGACAACCTCGTTGCTTCTCTCGACTTGCAGATGCCGCTCTACAGTGGGGGCTCCACCCGGGCACGGGTATCGAGTTCCGAAAGTGACAGGGAGGCCGCCCAGCAAGAGCTGGAAGCCTTGCGTCGCCAGGTCGTCAAGGAAACCCGTACCGCTTATCTCGGCATGACGGCCGAACTCAGCCGGATCAAGGCAACACGGCGCGCGCTGGAGTCGGCTGAAAAGTCACGGGCAGCCACGGAAAAAGCGTTCGGTTATGGGGTCAAGAATGCTGTCGATGTGTTGGACAGCATCAAGGAAGAGTTTCGTGCACGGCGTGATTTCTATCAGTCCCAATACAAGTTCGTGACCAGTTTGCTGGTGCTGCATCGCTGGAGCGGAAGGCTGGGAGATGGGGATATTCGCCGGGCCAATGAGTGGTTGGTTGCGCCATCGTTGTCGAATATTGAATTAAAAAGCAGTGGCTAAGTGATATCAAAACTCCTGTTTCTCGTGCAAAATACCCTTATGTAGCGGCCGCATCCAGGAAGGTCCGCAGCTAGCCCTCAGGAAATATAGATGCCCAGTCCATTAGGTTACTCATCCATTTCGTACGCAAAGCTGACTGGTAACGCACAGGTCAACAGCTTGCTTTACGGCACTTATTGGGCTGGAAATACGAGCACCGGAGCGTTCACCACGTCTCTGACGTACAGCTTCATGACCATGAGTTCGTATTTCGCCAGCGCCTACAGCAGCGAAAATGAATATGAGTACGGCTACGTCCTCTCGTCGGCGCAGAAGAACGGCATTGTCAGTGCGCTAAGTACATGGAGTTCGGTTGCCAACATCAAATTCCAACAAGTGAGCGAGACGGCCAGCAATGTCGGTGACTTGCGATTCGGCGGTTACCTGTACATGGACGATGACACCGCTGCCTGGGGCTATTTTCCTGGTAATACCCCCAGCGCCGGTGATGTCTGGCTGGGGCCAGTCACGAATAACCCGGCTCCCGCCAAGGGCACCTATGACTACCTGGTGTTCATGCATGAGATAGGTCACGCCCTGGGCCTCAAGCATCCGTTCTCGCCAAGCTCGTCGAACTCTACCGTGCTTTCCGCTCAGTTCGACGACGTTCGATACACAATCATGAGCTACAACACCGCGTATTCCTATGAGCCGACTACGCCCATGTTGCTGGATATTGCCGCCATACAGAGTCTCTATGGGGCAAACACCCAGTGGCAGACGGGTAATACCACTTACAGCTGGGCCGTCGGCCAATCGGTTTTCGAGACGATCTGGGACGCAGGCGGCAATGACACGATCGACGCAAGCAATCAGCTGGCAGCGGTGCGCATCAACCTGAATGAAGGCCAGTTCAGCAAGATCGGCCAAGCGTTCCTGAAACTCGACACCCAGACGGCCTTCAATGAAGGATTGGCGATCGCCTACGGGGCCAAAATTGAAAACGCGGTCGGCTCGGCCAATGACGACACATTGATCGGCAATGCATTGGCCAACCTCCTGAACGGTCGTGCCGGGAAGGATACGATGATCGGTGGAGCGGGCAACGATACTTACGTTGTCGATAATATCGGTGACAAGGTGCAGGAAAGCAGCACCTTGGCGAGCGAAATCGACACTGTCATCTCGTCCGTCAATTACACCCTGGGTGCCAACATCGAGACCCTGACGCTGAGCGCAAGTACCAATATCAACGGCACGGGCAACACGTTGAACAACCGCATCAACGGCAACTCCGGTGCCAATACCCTGGACGGCGGCAGCGGTATCGATACCTTGATTGGCGGTGCAGGCAATGACACTTACGTGGTCGACAATCTCAAGGATGTCGTCACCGAAACAAGTACCCTGGCCAGCGAAATCGATACCGTGCGCTCTTCGGTGAGCTGGGCCCTGGGCGTCAACCTGGAAAACCTCATCCTGACCGGCTCCGCTCATCTCAATGGCACCGGCAATGCCCTGAACAACGTGCTGACCGGCAACGCTGGCAACAACGTACTCAACGGTGGGGCCGGACGGGACACACTGATCGGTGGCGCGGGGAACGACACCTATGTGCTCGACCGGGCTGATGAATTGGTTCTGGTACAAGAAACTGTCAATCAGGGCAGTGATGGCCTGATTGTCACCTATGCCGCCAGTTCGTCGAGCAGCGTTGTCAACCTGGGCCTGAGCAATCTGCGCAACGTCGAGAACGTTGTCCTGAGCGGCACCGGGGCGTTCACGGTGGTTGGCAACGATCTGAACAACAGCCTGGTGGGCAACGCCTCCGTGAACAACCTTCAGGGCGGGGCAGGCAACGATGTTCTTGATGGTGGTGCGGGTGCCGATACCTTGATTGGCGGCATTGGCAACGACACCTACGTGGTCGATAACCTCAAGGATATTCTCAGCGAAACCAGTACCCTGGTCGGCGAAATCGATACCGTGCGCTCCTCCCTGAATTGGAGCCTGGGTGCCAATCTGGAGAACCTCACACTGATTGGCAGCGCCAACCTCAACGGCAGCGGCAACGCCCTGAACAACGTACTGATCGGTAACGCCGGCAACAACGTGCTGAGTGGTGGGGCAGGCAACGACACGTTGGACGGCAGCAGCGGTATCGATACGCTTGTTGGCGGTACCGGCAACGATACCTACGTCGTCGACAACCTCAAGGATATCGTCAGCGAAACCAGCACCCTGGCTGGTGAAATCGATACTGTGCGCTCCTCGGTGGCCTGGACTTTGGGCGCGAATCTGGAAAACCTCATCCTGACCGGTTCCGCCCTGCTCAACGGTACCGGCAACGCCTTGGGTAACGTGCTGATCGGCAACGCCGGCAACAATGTGCTAAGTGGCGGGGCAGGCAACGACACGTTGGACGGCAGCAGCGGTATCGATACCTTGATTGGCGGTACCGGCAACGACACTTATATGGTCGATAACCTCAAGGATATCGTCAGCGAAACCACCGTCCTGGCCAGCGAAATCGACACCGTGCGCTCTTCGGTGAGCTGGGCCCTGGGCGTCAACCTGGAAAACCTCATCCTGACCGGCTCCGCTCATCTCAATGGCACCGGCAATGCCCTGAACAACGTGCTGACCGGCAACGCTGGCAACAACGTACTCAACGGTGGGGCCGGACGGGACACACTGATCGGTGGCGCGGGGAACGACACCTATGTGCTCGACCGGGCTGATGAATTGGTTCTGGTACAAGAAACTGTCAATCAGGGCAGTGATGGCCTGATTGTCACCTATGCCGCCAGTTCGTCGAGCAGCGTTGTCAACCTGGGCCTGAGCAATCTGCGCAACGTCGAGAACGTTGTCCTGAGCGGCACCGGGGCGTTCACGGTGGTTGGCAACGATCTGAATAACAGCCTGGTGGGCAACGCCTCCGTGAACAACCTTCAGGGCGGGGCAGGCAACGATGTTCTTGATGGTGGTGCGGGTGCCGATACCTTGATTGGCGGTATTGGCAACGACACCTACGTAGTCGACAACCTCAAGGATATTGTCAGCGAAACCAGTACCCTGGTCAGCGAAATCGATACCGTGCGCTCCTCCCTCAATTGGAGCCTGGGTGCCAATCTGGAGAACCTCACACTGATCGGCAGCGCCCATCTCAATGGCAGCGGCAACGCCCTGAACAACGTACTGATCGGTAACGCCGGCAACAACGTGCTGAGTGGTGGGGCAGGCAACGACACGTTGGACGGCAGCAGCGGTATCGATACGCTTGTTGGCGGTACCGGCAACGACACCTACGTGGTCGACAACCTCAGTGATGTCATCAGCGAAACCAGTACCCTGGGCGGTGAAATCGATACCGTGCGCTCCTCGGTAGGTTGGATCCTGGGTGCCAATCTGGAGAATCTCACACTGACCGGCACTGCTTTCATAGGTATCGGCAACGGTCTGAACAACGTGCTGATCGGCAATGCCGGGCGTAACGTGCTGGATGGTGGGGCGGGCAATGACATTCTGAGTGGCGGCCAGGGCACCGATAGCCTCACCGGCGGAGATGGAAGCGACCGCTTTGTTTTCAACACGCTGAGCGACCTGGGCATAGGTTCTGCCCGTGATACCATTTCTGACTTCAGCAGCCTGCAGGGCGACAAGCTGGACCTGTCGAAAATCGACGCCAATCTTCTGACCACGTTCGGCGATACGTTCAGTTTCATCGATTCGAATGACTTCACTGCTGCCGGACAGCTGCGTTTCGTCGATCAGGTGCTGTATGGCAACGTCAACGGCGACCTGGGAGCGGATTTTGAAATCCAGCTGGTGGGTGTCAATACCCTCACTGCCAACGATCTGATCGCTTGATAGAGCGGTTCGGCCCTGTTGGAAACAGTCCAGGGCCGGACCGCTTTGCGTTCAAGCGCGAGCAAGCTTACTCGCCACAAGGTCGTCGACCGCCTGATTAATCATTGATTTCATGTGTACTGATTTATCCAAGTGCCGGGAGCAAGGCTGCTACCGGCATTTTTTTTGATGTCAATCAGCATCAAAAATATTGACCGCTACGATTATGCTCATCATCATAAGGCTGCCAGTCTATGACACGCACTGACGTCGGAGCCATGCCAGCCCACAGTTGCGATCTCTGACCGGATAACCTCGATAACCGGAAGGAAACTCATGATGATCAACAAACCCGTCGCGTTAGTGACCGGCGCTTCATCCGGCATCGGAGAGGCCATCGCCCATAAGCTCGTCGCGGCAGGCTACAGCGTCTATGGCACGAGTCGACGCGGCGGGCGGGCGGGGCAAAAGGGGGGGCCACTGTTGGTGCTTGATGTCACCGACGATGCCAGCGTCGAAGCTGTCATCCAGGAGTTGCTGACGTTGGAGGGGCGGATCGATCTGCTGGTCAACAATGCCGGTTTCGGCATCGCGCCCGCCGCTGCGGAGGAGAGTTCTGTCGAGCAGGCCAAGGCCCTTTTCGACACCAACTTCCTCGGCATCGTACGCATGACTCGCGCGGTTGTGCCACACATGCGACGCCAAGGTGCGGGTCGCATCATCAATATCGGTTCCATCCTCGGCGTCGTGCCTGTTCCCTACGCGGCCCTCTATTCAGCCAGCAAACATGCGGTGGAAGGTTATTCGCAAGCGCTGGATCACGAATTACGCACACACGGCATCAGGGTCACGGTCGTCGAGCCCGGCTATACCAAGACTCAATTCGAGAGCAACAACCTCCAGGCCGACGCTAAACTCGACGTGTATGAAGACATTCGAATGAACGTGACGAAAGTGGTGCAACAGGCCATGGCCACCGCCGACAGCCCCGACGTGGTGGCTGAAGTGGTACTCCAGGCCGCGCGCGCCGAGCGCCCGAAGTTGCGTTATACCGCTGGCAAAGCGGCCGGCCAGCTGCAGTTCATGCGCAGTTTTGCCCCGGCGCGCTTGCTGGACACGGGCATCCGCAGGGCGTTGCAACTCGAAACCAAACGGCCTTCTCAGGCACACTGACCCGGCCTGGCCATACCCTTTGCTGTGTCTGTTGCATCTACAGGGCAGCGATGACGATCCGTTTGAACGAACAGGACAAAAGCAATGACATTCAAGGCGCTGCTCACGACCAAAACCGGCGAAACGATCTCGACCCATCTGGTCGACTTCAAGGACGAGGACCTGATGCCCGGTGACGTCACCGTCGCGATCGAGTTTTCGACCGTTAACTACAAGGACGCCATGGCCCTCAGCGGACGTTCTCCCGTCATTCGCCAGTTTCCGCTGATTCCGGGCATCGACTTCGCCGGTATCGTCGAGACGTCCAGCCATCCGGGGTTCAAGGTCGGCGACCGTGTGCTGGTCAACGGTTGGGGGCTGAGCCAGACCCACCACGGTGGCTTTGCGCAGAAGGCGCGGGTCAGCGGTGACTGGCTGGTAAAAATCCCGGAAGTATTCTCGACCCAGGCAGCCATGGCTATCGGCACCGCAGGCTACACGGCGATGCTCAGCGTCCTGGCATTGGAGCATGGCGGGCTGACCCCTGATCGTGGCGATATCCTGGTCACCGGCGCCAGCGGCGGCGCCGGCTCGGTGGCCATCGCACTGTTGTCGGGCCTGGGCTATCGAGTGATCGCCTCGACCGGACGGCAAGAGGAGGGCGACTACCTGCGCGACCTTGGTGCGACGCAGGTCATCGACCGCAATACTTTGTCGCAGCCGGGCGCACCGATCGCCAAGGAACGCTGGGCTGGTGTCATTGATTCGGTGGGTAGCCATACCCTGGCCAACGCCTTGGCACACACCCAATATCGCGGCGTTGTCGCTGCCTTCGGCCTGGCCCAGGGCGCGGACCTGCCTGGCTCGGTGTTGCCTTTCATCCTGCGCAACGTGACCCTGGCCGGTATCGATTCGGTCAATGCCCCGCAGGAGGTACGTCTGCAAGCATGGTCGCGGCTCGCTCAGGACCTTGATTTGAGCAGGCTGGCCCGCACCACCCAGATGGTTGGCTTGGCAGAGGTTCCGACCGTTGCGGGTCGGGTGCTGGAAGGAAAGGTGCGCGGGCGTACTGTCGTGGACGTGAACGCATGAACAATGCTTCCCGCGCTTTCCGCTACCTGGCGAGTTTTTCGGCGCTGTTGTTTTTTACGTTGGCGATCATCTGGTTGTTAGCGCCGGCCACGTTGCTGGGCAATTGGGGCGTGGTCTTCGATGGCGCTACCACGGGCTTGGTAGGCCGGCGTGCTGCACCGCTCTACGCGGGCATTGGGGTTGCGCTGCTGTTGGTACGCAATGCGCCGCCGTCGCCAGGGCGAACCGCCGTAGTGGCGGGATTTGTCACCACGTGCTCGCTGCTTGCACTGTTGGGGCTGGTCGAGTGGGCCGTGGGCAATGTCGAGTCGGGCATCCTGCCGGCGGTGCTGGTCGAAGTTGCCCTGGCGCTGGCCTTCCTGGTCATCGCAGGTGCCGAAGGCCGGACCAGGGCTCACCGGTGAACATTTGAGGGTGAGCCTCGGGATTTGCCGCGCATTGTCACTTCATGTCCCTGGCCTGCACCCACAGCACGGCATCTTGCGACAGCGGTTTGCCCTTGTGGGTTTTCGTCGCACCGATGTCGAGCGCCGCAATGCCCCACCAGCCGGCCCGGGGCAGGCCAATGGTCACGATGCCTTGGGCGTCCGCGTAGGTGCTCAGGGCTTTGAATGAAGCTTGAGGTGCCGTCACATAGTCTTGCTGGCCGAAGGCGTTTTTTTCGAGATCGATGGAGTGGTTGACGTATTCGATTTCGATTTCGGCGAACGGAACAGGCTTGCCATCGGCCAGCACCACGGCGCGGAACACGCCGCCGGTCCAGTTGGCATAAGGCTTGTTCAGTGGCTGGATCTCCACCGGCAACCCTTGTGGCTCTGACCAGTTTCCGGGAACTCCACCCACGTTCACGATCAACTTGGTGAACTGTTGGATGTAGACATCTTCCTCGGTTTCCAGATATGGCTCGGGTTCGAGTACGAAGATATGGTCACCCAGTGAACGCACCAACTCCCGTGGAATCGAGGCACGATAGGCCGTGGTCCGGTTGTCGCGACTCTGCCACTCGACGGGACGCAAGTATTTGCTCAGGTCGATTTTTTCCTCGCCGTGGGAGCTGCTGTGGCTGAAGGCGCGAGGTGTACCCATGGCCATGGTGGGGCCGCCGGAGAAGGGGTGAGTGAACACCAGCGCGAACTCAAGGTTTTCCGCACGCTGCAGTGCCGTTTCTTCCACGTAAAGCATCTGGAAATGGGCGTGTGCAGCGCCGGCCAAGCCAGTGAATGTCGTAGCGGCAAGGGCTTGGAGCAATTTTCGTTTGAACGTCATGGTCGCTTTCACCTTGAAATGTCGGAAGACTGAATCGTGAGCTCATGGCCGGCGCCACCGAGGAACACCACGGAGTAATTTCCGGCGGGGGGCTGGAACGTGTAGGCGTTGTCCTTGCCGACTTCGCCTTCGAGCAACACTTTGTTGCTCGGGTCCTGGACATGGATTTTTCGGCCGGCGGCCGAGCTGCCATCGGTGAAGCCCGCCTCGCACTTCACCTGGTTATCCCCCTCGATGTAGCAATCGAAGACGGGGCCATGAGCGAAGGTCACCTGGCAGAACACCAGGGCGCCTGCCATCGTTATCCGTGTTGCTGAACCTATGGGTTTCATAACGCCTCGCCGTCAAGATCGATCATTGGGCAGGCGACTGGCCGTCGCCTCTCGTGTTGTCGTTGCCAGTCGCGGCGAAGGCCGCCAGCAAGGCTTCCAGGTTCGAGCCCAGGAGTGCCTCGTATCCGTTGGCCGTGTCGGCGAGTATTCCCGGGTTGCCCGTATCGAGTACCAACAACCGCGCGCCCCCGTCCTCGATGGCTTTGATGATCTTGGCGTCCGGTGCCCACTTGTGGACCACCACGCGAATATCGCGCTCGCGCAGGTAGTGGGTCAGCGCGGCGTAGTCAGCGTCGCTCCAGTCAATGTCCTGTCGGACGAACCAGCCGTCGACAAAGACGCCGAATTCGCCGAACAGGTAGGTGAACTCATTGGCCAGCGACAGCACGCGCAGATCCGACACCGCTGTCAGCCGGGCACCGTAGTCGGCCTTGAGCCGGCGCAAGCGGTCTTCAAGTGCGGCGAGGTTGCGCTTTATTCGCGGCGCATCGGCGGGGGCCAGGCGCTCCAGGTCGGCGGCGACCAGCGCCGACATGCGCATGGCGTTGACGGGGCCGAGCCAGGCGTACGGGGACTGGCCTTCATCAACATCGCTCGCCGCGGCCCAGGGAACATCGTTCGACGGTACGCGGGTCACCGCCACGCTGGGTTTGACCGTGTCCCATGAGCGCGAGGCATCGATCTCGATGATCCGTAGATTGTGGCGGCGCGCCGTCGCATACAGCGGATCCGCGCGCCAGAGACTGCTGAGGGTGACCACGGCTTCGGCCTGTTGGAACACTGCGGCGTCCAGGCGTGACAGTGCGTTGGCCTGGCTTTCCATGGGCACTGCCGCGCCTGCCGGTACACGAACGACCTCAAGGGCCGTGCCGTCGCTGAGTGCCGAGGTGAGCGCATACACGGCAGGCAGCGCGACAAG
This sequence comes from Pseudomonas sp. St290, assembly GCF_018325805.1. Classification (NCBI taxonomy): domain Bacteria; kingdom Pseudomonadati; phylum Pseudomonadota; class Gammaproteobacteria; order Pseudomonadales; family Pseudomonadaceae; genus Pseudomonas; species Pseudomonas sp. St290. The sequence goes on from NZ_AP014703.1 coordinate 3,293,310, forward strand.
CACCTGCTGCCTTGCGTTATCGGCAAAGACCGAAAACGGCAGGCCCAGCAACAGGGTCAGAATCGTCAGCCAGGATCTGTAGAAGTTCATACGCTGGCCCCCCTGAACCGTGACGCGGTAGCGCGCATGACGGTGGTGACGACGAACACCAGGGCGGCGACTATCACGATTGCCCCGCCCGTAGGTACGGGGATGTGGAATTGCATCGGCGCCAGGATTCCCACCACGCAGGAAAAGGTCGCAATCAGGATGGCGCGCACCACCAGCCCCGGGAGCGAACGACTGATGTTGCGTGCTGCCGCCGCCGGTATGAGCAGAAGGGCTTCGACGAGCACGGCGCCGATGATTTTCAGGCAAGCGACCGTCACCAGGGTGACCAGCACCACAAACAGGTACTCGACGCTTCGCACCCGCACACCGCGAGCATGGGCCAGGCTCGGATTGAGGCTGGCCAACAACATGCCGTTGTACAGCGGCAGTCCGAGCAAGGCACACAGCGCCGTTACGCCAAGCAGCACGTTCATGTCGGTGTGGTCCACCGCCAGGATGGAGCCGAACAGCACGCTTTCCATCACGTGGGTGTTGATCTTTGCCGACACGAACAGCAACAGCGAGGCACCGACCGCCAGCGAGATGGACAGGAACACACCGATCAGCGTGTCATTGGCCAACGTGGTGCGATGCTGCGTGTACTTCAGCGTCAGCGCGAACAGCAAGCAGAAGCCGAACATCGAGAAGTAGGGGGACGTATAGGATTCACCGATCAGCACGCCAATCGCGACGCCGGTCATCGCGGCATTGCCGACGGACTGACTGAAAAACGCCATGCGCTTGATCATTACCATCGTGCCCAGCACGCCCAGCAGGGGGCCGATGAGCACTGCGCAGAGCAGGGCATTGATCACGAACTCATACTCGAACGGCTGCGGCAGGATGCCACTGGCGGCGAGCGCCTGCAGGTAGTTGCGAATGAAGTCGTACAGGGCGCTCATTGGGCCCCCTCCTGCGAGTAAGCGACTTGGTCGGGGGCGCCATGGAACAGCACCCTGCGGTTGATAACCGTCACCGATTGGGCGATGCGCCTGACTTGTTCCAGGTCATGGTTGATCCACAGGATGGTGACGCCACGGCCGTGCAATTCGGCCACCAGCGCCTCCACCAGCCGCACCCCCGATTCGTCGATGCCGGCAGTCGGTTCGTCGAGGATCAGCAGCCAGGGCGCCGGGCTGATCGCCTGGGCCAGTAATACTCGCTGACGTTGCCCACCGGACAGGCTGCCAAAGGGTTTGGTGCCCATTCCTGCCATGCCGGTACGAGACAGGGCCTCGGCATTGGCCGACTTGGCGGATCGGTTGGCGCCCAGGAAGGCCGGCCGGCGTTGACCGAGAAGGGCCATGAGATCGTTGACCGTCATCGGCACGTTGCGGTCGAAGTCTGGCAATTGCGGGACATAGCCCACCGGGGTCGTGAGCTGGCCCTCGAAGCGGACCGCTCCCGAATGCGGCATCTGGCCCAGCAGCGCACGCACCAGTGAAGTCTTGCCGCCACCGTTCGGCCCGACCAGGCAGTGCAGCGCCCCGGCTTCCACCCGAAAACTGACGTCTTCAAGCACTTGCGTGCCTCCCAGCCGCAGGGAGACGTTGTCGAACACTATGGCGGGACCGCACATCGCTTGTTTCTCCTTCATCGCTGCGTGAACTCGACGGCTTCGGCCAAGGTCTCGAGGTTTTCGCGCATCGCCACCTCGAATTCGTCCGCGCTGTAGGTATCGCCGGTGATGTGAGACAGCGAGAAGACCTTCACGCCGGTGGCGGCCTCGATAGGCTTGGCGAGATCGAGGGAGAAGTTTTTCTCGGCGAACAACACCTTCACATTGGCCTTCTTGATTGCGTCGATGGTGTTGGCCAGTTGCCGCGCAGTCGGCGCGACGCCGTGACGGGGCTCGATCACGGCGCTCACGAACAGGCCGAACTCCTGCATCATGTAGTCGTAGCCGGCATGCGTGGTCGCGCAGCGGAAGGAAGACAGATCCAACGCGGCGAAGCGGGTCATGAAACCAGCCCGTAGTGCTCGGATGCGCGCGGCATAGGCCAGGGCGTTCTGTCGATACGCAGCAGCGTTGGATGGGTCCAGCTCCCCCAGCCTGCGAGTGATCTCGAAGACCTGCTGTATCGCTGCCGTGGTGGAAACGAAGGTATGCGGATTGACCACCTTGGCACCGTCCTGGTCGCCGCCGATGGGAATGAGGGCGACCGAGGCATTGGCCTGGATGATCGGCAGCGTTGCCCCGCGACCGGCGGCCTTGATGATCTGGAAGGCCCATTCATCGTGGCCGATGCCGTTGACGACCAAGACATCGAGGGTCATCGCACGGGTGATGTCGTCGGGTTGCGGCTGATAGTTATGCGGGTTCGCTTGCGCCGGAATGAGCGCAACGACCTCGGCCCGATCGCCGACGATGTTCGCCACGAAGCTGTAGTAGGGGTGCAGGGTGACACCGATCTTGAGCTTCTTGTCCAAGGGGGCAGTCGGGTCGGCGAATGCAAGGGCAGGTATCAGCACCAGCAGCGCAAGGCAACTGCGCCACAGTGCGCGGTGTCTGGTAGAAACGGTCATGGCTGGTTTCCTTTTACACGTTCGACTTCGCTGGCACCGTCGTAAGGAATGACCTGGCGCCAACCTTGGCCGACCAGCGATTCGGGCTTGACGATGTCTGGGTAAGGTGCGTTCGGGTCGCGGTGGATCCAGATCGTGGCCTGGTTGGCCCACATGACGCCGGCATGGGCGTGCCCAATGACGAGCAGGTAGGCGCTCTGGCCGGGCGCGCGGCCGGCGGAGCCGTAGTAGACCGTGGCGCCCTGGCCCAGGGTGGCTTTCGAGACGTCGCTGGGGGGCGTCGGGGCGTCGGCGTCGTCGTGATCATCGACGGAACCGGCATGAGGCAGGTGGGTGCCAGGCAAAATCAACTGCCAGTGCACCTCGCCATTGGTCTTCCAGAAGGCGTCTCGGTAGAACGGCGGCAACAAGATCTTCTGGGCTTGCTCCAGGCTGATCCAACCGCCGGTGTCGTTATTGTTCCAGATGATTTCTTCACCGGCGGGCAGCAGGGCGCTGTGGATGGCCTGGTCGACTGCACCGAGGCCATCGAAGGAGCGCACCTGCCAGCTCAAGGGTGTCGGCGGGCCGGCGTGCTGTGGGCGCAGCAGCACATAACCTGTCACGCTGGCGATGATTGCCAGGGCTGCAAACAGCAGGGCCAGCGATTCCCAGCGGCTGGAAGCCGGACGCACGACATGGACCGCGTCGTTTGCGTCATCGCCGAGGCTGGTTCGCGACAGGTGAGCCATCAGACAAACCCGATCCAGCGGCCAAGGCATATCACGCCCACCCACAGTGCCAGCGAGCTGAATCCGGCGATACGGGCCTGGCTGGGAGGCGGCAGGATGGTGTCCCACTCGGCGATCCGGCGATAGGCGCCCAGGTGGAATATCCCCATGTTGAGGCCGGCCAGCGCCAACAGCCCCATCTTCCACCAGAAAACGCTGTTCTGCGCATAGGTGGTGGCATTGGAGGCGAACATGAGCAAGCCGGTGATCACGCAGGCTGCGAAAGCAACCCAGGTAAATGGCAGCAGTTCCCGAATCAGTCGTAGCGCGCTTCGACGATGGGAGGCGACGCCGAGCAGGCGCAAGTCGACGACGGCTATGGTCCCGAACACGAGGGCGATGCCGATCACATGCACCGACTCCAGGTTTGGAAAAATGGAGCCCGACTCTCTGATATAGGCTGCGATCGGGGTGCCCTCGAGGGCTTGCAGTATCGATTGAATGTCCATGGCAAATACCTGAGAAAACGTTCGTTGAAAACGCTGGGATCAGTAGGCGATCCAGCGGCCGCAGAAGATCACGCCGCACCATAGGGCGATCGACAGCCAGGCCAGTGCCTTGATGGGCGGCTTCTCGTTATCGCCTTGTGCCTGAGCAGCGGGACGCAGCAATGGACGTCGGATTGACCAGGCCAGGGTGAACACGGCAACGACCATGAACATCTTCAGCCAGAACGTCGTGTTGACCAGTACGCGGTCAGGCTCGCCGATGATCATGACCAACCCGGTGAGGAGCAGGACGATGAGTGCGGCGCGCATCCACGGGTAATAACGGCGAATGACGCCGCGCAAGGGTTCGTCCGTGGCGAGCACGCCGGCCAGCCGCAGGTCGGAGATCACGGCGGCACCGAAGATCATTGCGATGGCGACGATATGAACGCTCTGGATGGTGGGCACGACCCAGGACAGGTCCCTGATGGCGGTGCTCAACGGTGTCGCGTAGATCCAGGCGATGATGAGTTCTGGTGACATTTGCTTTGCTTCCGCGTGGGGTTAGAAGTCTTGGGGTTTTGCGATCGGACGCAGGCCCTTTGCATCCTCCGGGAGGAGATAGCCCTGCTTGATCGAGAGGCCCTTGGCGTCTTCGAATGCCTGTTCGTAGTGGCTGAAACTGCCGTAACGTTGGCCAAGCGCTTCCTTGGAATAGGGCACCTTGGTGTCGTAGATCAGGCCGCAACCGGTCTCCTGGTCCGTGAGGTAGGTCGCGCTGGGCACCTGGATCCACGGCGGGCGCACGCCCCCTTGCAGGTTGCCTGTGGCGGGGTCGCGTGCGACGGTTTTGCCTTCGCGCAGGACTCGCGGCGCCTTCGGCATGGCTTTGCCCGCGCGCACCCATTGGTCCATGCCATCGAGCAGCGCCGAAACGACCAGTTCCGCCGGTTCGTCGTACAACGTCCGGCACCGTGGGTCGTCACCCTTGCCGATGTCGGCAGCTAACAGTTCGGTATGCTCCGTGCCGAGGTCGGCCAGCCGCAGATGCGGTATGCCGGTCACTTCGTAGTAGCGAAGCTGCGGGCTGTCGGTATCCGGCGGCAGGTCGATGCCTTCGATCACGTCATGCATCAGTTCCGATTGGCTGTAGACGGTCACGAACGGCACGCCGTCGGGCATCTGCCGCGGCAGTCGGATGACATCGCCGCCCACCTCGCCATAGGCCATGCGGCCTGTCATGTAGGCATCGATCAGTGGCCTTGCGTCAGGCATGCGCCATTGCTGGTGCCGGCCCTGGTCGAGGTAGTCCATCCAGACTTGCGCGGTCACGGCCCAGCTATTGACATAGACGCGTTGCACGTTGAGGCCTGCCAACGGGCCTTGCGCCGCATTGGTCTTGAGCAGCAGCGCCAGTTGTGCGGCAATGCCTTGGGACTGTGGAACGAACGGATCGGGACCTGCACCGCGAGTGAAGCGCTCCGGATCGTAATAGGTGCCCAACGGCGCATAGCGTGCGTAGTCGAAGCGGCGCATGAATTCGAAGTTCACGATCCGTCCGTATTGGGCGACCTGCTCGGCCTCGGCGGCCGGGGTGTCCGAGATGAACTTGGGGTCGACGGCCGGCTTGTTCATGTTCAGCGTGTAGCCGACGTACGCGTAGCCACGCCGTAGCAAGTAATCACGGGTCAGGATCCACCCTGCGGCGCGCTCGCCAAACCAGCTGAACGGCTCGATCACCACCGTGCCGTTGAAGTGCGCAGGGTCTGCCGGCTTGCGCACCAGAATGCGCGTGGTATAGGGCGCCTCGAAGAGGGTTTTGCCCGCGGCGGTGATGGCCGGGGCGACGCCTTGCAGGTAAAACTCCTCTTCGACGTAGTCGTACATGTCGAGGTCGCTGTGTTCGGTACCCGGACGTTTCGCCGACGACAGCGGTGGCACACTGGAGGGCGGCACGGCAACGACTGTGGGCATGCGGGGCACTTCGGCGAAGGTGTTCGAGGTCAGCATCAGCGACAGCAGGACGCCGTGCAGCGTTGGTCGCAGGATGCTGATGGTCATCGATCGTTCCATCCGCTCACCTCCAAGGGGTCATTGATAGGGCTTCACTCACGGCTGAGGGACGCCTTGCCCTCGCTGTCGATCACGATCTGGTTGTTCTCGCAGACATATTCTTGAATGGCGTAGTCGGAGCGCTTGTAGTCGAACGTGAAGCGATACGGGGTGTTGAGCACCTGTGGATCTTCAATCACGACTTGGTCCTCCAAGTGGTCCGGTCCCCGCAGCCTGATGCGTTCGATGATCTTCATGTCCGCACCATGGGGAACGTCATAGAACGTCACGTCCGTTCGCACACGTTGTGTCTCCACGACGAGCGTGTCGCCTTCCCAGTGGCCTCGCGAATGGCCCTGGTACTTGGGGTCGAGCTTCTCTTTGGGCGGCATTGCCTCGTTCAAGAGAATCCGGCGTACCTGCTGGAGATATTCGCCAAGGACGACCACTTGCTTGTCGTCGTGAATGATCTGGATCGGGAAGAGCGCCGCCATCAACGTCGGCATGCCCTCGGGCAGGCACTTGGAACTCGTCGTGGCCAGCGGCGTCCCGGCTTCGTTCGCGGCGGCCTGTTTTTTCTTCAGCTCGGCGTATTGGCTGGCATAGGGTTCCTTCAGGTCCATCGGTCCGCCCGGGTGCACTGGCTCGTCCGGGTTCTCACCGAACCAATCATCCGGAGTCCTTTCCCAGGTGCCGCTGATGTCCGGGCGCTTGTCGTGCTGGGTTTTCGACGCTGCCGCGTTGCACATCCCGGCGACGGTCACGAGGACGACGCCGAGCAAGATCGTTGCTGCGCTCAAGGTTCGTGTCGGTTTCATTGAAACGTCTCCACGCTGCTGGCCTGTCTGGTTCGGTTGAGTTCGGTAGTCATGAAGCGGAGGAGGGACTTCGCCTAACCGCCGCCCGTGAGCACGACGTCACCGATCTTGATCTCCACGAGCAGTCCTCCCGGATCACCGTTTTTCAGCGGTCTGAAGGACACCTCGGCGCTTTCGCCAGCCTTGATCGAATCAGCGTTCCAGCCTGCGCGCTGCAGCGCGTTGACACTGCCCGTCTCGATCTTGAAGCGCTGGGGGGGCGGGCCGGGCGTATCGAGGTAAATCGTGATGTGCGGATTGGTCCAGGCAAAGCGCTCGACCACGCCCTGGACCGTGACCATCTTGGTCTGGTCGAAAAGCGCGAATGAGTGGTGAGCGGTGGCCAGGGACGGTAGGGCACTGCAAGCGACGATGGTCAGCAGGCAAAGCCCCTGACGTAACAGCGGGGATGGGGTCATGACGGATGCCTCGTTCTTATGCGTTCTTATGGCCCCAGCATAGGGGGGACACCTGCGCAGGCCGTAGCCCAAAACGGCAACCATTCAAATCCCAGGACAGGTTTTTCAGTGGGCAGCGATGGGACCAAGGGAATAGGGGCGCCGCCCTGTGCACATGCTGATTTGGGCTACCGCATGGGCGGCCCGAATCGGAACACTCATGACTCGCCTCATAAATATAAAAACAGGAGAGACGTCATGCGCACCCCCCACTACGCTCCATTAATTTCTCTGGTTGCACTCTGTACATTGGGGCCGCAGGCACAGGCCTACGAGCTCTACAACGAAGACGATGGTGCTACCGTCCTGAATGCCGACCTCTGGGCTGGATTTGGTTGGTTCGGCAGTGAAAAGAACTACCTCGCCAACCCGCAGGAGGAACCCGGCAGGATGCGATGGCAGGAAGGCTTCGCAAAGTACGGTCTAAACGGCACGACGGACAAGATCGGTCCCGGCTCGATCTACGGCGGGTTCAGCCTGATCAGCACGGGCTCATGGGGCGACGGGGACGCGGGAGCGATCACTGCCGGGAATGAAAGAAGAACGGCGGTAGAAGACGCCTATCTGGGCTGGAAGTCAGGCGACCTGATTCCCGCCCTGGGTACGGACGGCGTTGATTTCTCCTTTGGCCGGCAGCTCGTGACGGTGGACGGTTTCCTGATCACCGACGACGGGTTCGCTCCCGGCAAGGCCTTCAGCCCCATCCCAGGTGTGGCGGACGGTCGGTTCAATCGCGGCGGCGCCTTTTACCTGGGGCCGCGATTGGCCTTCGGCAATACGGCCGTCCTGAAACTGGGCGGTACGCAGGGGCTTCACGGCAGTCTGATGTGGTTGAAGTCGGACAATCCAGGACAGTCGGAGACCGAAGTGGCGGCCGCCACCATCGACTACACGACGCCCATCGGCTCGATTGGTTCGACCTATGTGCACGGGCTGGATGTCAACGAGCGATATACCTTCGCCGATCGGAGTGAGCGCAAGGGCATGGATATCTACAGCATCCGTGGCCAGGGCAATGCCGGCATCGAGAACGCTGATTTTGCATTCGAGGTGGCGCGCCAGGAAAAACGTTCGGGGTCGCAGCGGGCGATGTTCTTCGACGCGGGCTACACCTTTGCCGACGTCAAATGGCAACCGGCGGTAAGTTACCGTTATTCGCGTTATTCCGAAGGCTGGGACTTCCTGTTCCAGGGCGGCTTCCGCAAGCGGTACCAGGGTGAAGTAGCCGCGAACTATGCCGGTTCAGTGACCTCGAACATGCAAATCAACGATGTGCTGTTCTCGGTGCAGCCGACCGACAAGCTGACACTCAACGCGATGTACTTCCACTATCACCAACTCTCCGACCGGGATGCTCAAGACTTCAGCGCCCGTGAGGTCGACCTGTACCTGGACTGGATGGTGACGGACAACATCACGTTGTCGCCTCTGGTGGGTTTCTACAAGCCAAAGAAGTGGCTCGAGGACGGTGGTTTGCAGAGCGGGAGCGCATCAACCAACACTTACTTGCAGTTCATCGTGTGGGTGACGTTCTGATCTGAGTCGCCGCTGGCGGCATCTGTTGCAGGGAGTTTGATGCGTAGGCGCCACCAGCGGTGGCGCTTTCCGGCGGGAAAGGTGATTAAGACGGGACGGTCACAGCATGCGGCGCAGGACGTCGTTGCGAGGGTCCGGGTCGAAGAAGCGGTGCTTGAGGGCGCCGGCGACATGCAGCACGATCAGGCCGAGCAGGGTATAGGCGAGCACTTTGTGCAGCCACTGGAAGACGACGAACCAGTCGTCATTTTTCGGTAGCAGCTCCGGCAGGTTCACCCCAAAAAAGAATACCCCGTCGCTCATCGTGTAGGTGCTCGACATCGAGTAACCCATCAACGGCACGATCACGATCAGGACGTACATGGCACGCTGCACCAGCTGTGACAAAAACCGCTCATGCCCGGCCAGTGTTTCCAGCGGTTGTGGAAGCTTGGGGGTGCGCCAGCGCAGGGTGATCTGGACCAGGACCACCAACAGCATCAACACCCCAAAGGATTTGTGCCACGGGTAATAGAGCTCGTATTTGCTTGCTACTTCATCATTCATCCCGGTCATGTGCCAGCCAGCCCAGAGGAGGCCGGCGATGAGCACGGCGCGCACCCAGTGCAACATACGCAGGGACGTCGGATACCGATCAATTGTTGTTTGATTTACCGGATTCATCGCAGTCTCTCCATCGATCATCAAGGCATCGGAATGCACATTTGAACGGCCACCCTCTACGACACAGGGCTTGGAGGGTGGTCCGGTCAGTGCGGTTTTTTGTTCTCAGTTAGGCAGCAACACGGTGATGACCTTTTCTTCGGTATAGGCCAACGCGCCGCTGAACCCGCCTTCACGGCCAATGCCACTGGACTTGACGCCGCCCCAGGGCAGGTTGGCGTCCAGCGGGCTCCAGCAGTTGATGCCCACGGCACCGGCCTTTACCGCCGCGGCAACGCGGTGCGCTCGCACCAGGTCGCTGGTCCAGATCGTGGCCGCCAGGCCGTAGGTGGAATCGTTGGCCATTGCGACCGCCTCATCTTCGCTGTCGAACGTGATCACCGTGCCAACGGGGCCGAAGATCTCGTCTCGGGCGATCGCCATGTCGTTGCTGGCGTTGGCGAAGATGGTCGGCTGCACAAACCAGCCCCGCTCGGGGTTCGATACGCCGCCGGCCAGCAGGGAGGCGCCTTGTTCGATGCCCAGCTGGATGTAACGGTTGACCCGTTCGAACTGTGCTTTCTTGGCCACTGGCCCCATCTGCACGTCGGGCTGTCGAGGATCGCCTACCTTGACTGCTCGAGCAGCATCGGCAAGCGCTGCGGCGAAGCGATCGGCGATGCTGCGTTGTACCAGGATACGCGAGCCGGCGGCACAGACCTGGCCCTGGTTGACGAACAAGCCGAGCGCGCAGCCGCGCAACGCGTCGTCGAAGGACGCGTCATCAAAGACAATCTGTGGGCTCTTGCCGCCCAGCTCCAGCGCCACACGCTTGAACAGCACGCCGGCGGTGCGCTGGATCTCGCGTCCGGCCTCGGGGCTGCCGGTGAAACTGATCTTGGCCACGTGCGGGTGTTCGCACAAGGCGCGACCCACCTGTGCACCGTAGCCGGTAACCACGTTGATCACACCGTCAGGGAAGCCCGCTTCCTGAGCCAGCGCGGCCAGGTGCAGGGCCGATTGCGGTGTCTCTTCCGAAGGTTTGATGACCACGGTGCAGCCGGCGGCCAGCAAAGCGGCGAGCTTCCAGACCGTGATCATCAGCGGCGAATTCCAGGGCACGATGGCACCGACCACGCCCACCGGCTCGCGCACCGTGTACGAGAGGGTCTTGCTGCCGAAATAGCCGCCGGTGGGAATGGTGCGCCCCTCCAACTGGTTGGCCCAGCCAGCAGCGGCGCGCAGGTTGGCGACCGCGTTGGGCAGGTCCATCCGGCGCGGCTCGACCGGGGAGCGACCGATGGCGTTGGCGTCCAGATCGGCCAGCAAGTCGGTGTCGCGTTCCACCAGGTCAGCCAGCTTCGACAGCAGTCGACCGCGCTGGGCGCCGTCGAGCTGGCTCCAGGCGCCATCCTCGAGTTGGCTGCGCGCTGCCTCCACGGCGCGGTCCACATCCGCGCTCGTGCCGCATGCGGAGCTACCGTACACCTGCTCTGTCACAGGGTTGATGAGGGTCATGCGTCCACCGTCGGAGGCTTCTAAGGACGCTCCTTGGATGAAGTGATTCAGGTGCTGAGTCATGTCAGGGGCCCTGCGTAATGTGAGTGATCGGTGGGGCACGCCTCATGCTTCGAGGGAGGCCAGGGCGTCGCCAAAGATGTCCAGCGCCTTGAAAAACAGCGAGCGTGTGATCGTCAGCGAGGGCATGACGCGCATCACGTTGCTGTAGCGACCGCAGGGAATCATCAGCACGCCGTGGTTCAGCAGGTAACCCATGAGTTGACCGATCTTGGCGCCCTCCAGCGGTGCCTTGGTGACCGGGTCTTCGACTAGCTCGATACCGATCATCAGGCCACGACCGCGTACCTCGCCGACGAAGGGGCTCTTGAAGCCACGGATACGTTCCTGAGCCTCCAGGCCCAGCGTGTGCGCGCGATTGAGCAGATCTAGCTCCGGGTCCTGCAGGATGCTGATGTTGGTCAGCGCCACTGCCGCGGACAGCGAGTTGGCGGCGAAGGTATTGGGCATCGATCCGTCGGGGATCGCGGCTGCCAGGTCCGAACGCATGATCAGGCCCGCCATCGGCAGGTCGCTGCCAATGCCCTTGCCGAAGGTGAGCATGTCGGGTTTCACGCCGGAATGTTCGACCGCCCACATCTTGCCGGTACGCCCCGCGCCGGATTGCACTTCATCGACGATCAACAGCGCGCCGCTGAGGTCGCAGGCCTTGCGCAGCAGTTGCAGGAACTCTGGCGAGGGAGGCACGTAGCCGCCTTCACCCTGTACCGGCTCCACGATCACGGCGGCCACGTCATCGGCGGCGGTGTAAGGGGTATTCAGCAGGTAATCCACGTAGTCGCCGGCGATCTGTTCGGCGCTTTTGTGCGTGGTGTCGAAGGGGAAGCGGTAGGCATAAGGGTAGGGGGCGTGAATGACGCCGCCCATCTGGGCACCGTAGCCCTTGCGGTAGGCCGTGCCGGTGGTCAGCGCACCGGAGGCGTTCCACACGCCGTGGTAGCCGCCATGGAAGGCGATGATCTGGTGCCGTCCGGTGACGCGTTTGGCGAACTTGATCGCGGCTTCCAGCGCATCGCTACCGCTTTGCGTGAAGAACGTAATGCAATCGCCGCGCAAGCCGTCGGGCGCGATCTCGGAGAGCTTGGCGGCCAACTCGGTGCGGCGGGTGCTGTTGACTTCCAGGGCGTGCATCAGCACTTCGGACTGTTCGCGGATGGCCTGCACCACTTTCGGGTGGCAGCGACCTACGCTGCTGACGCCCACACCTGCGGACAAATCGATATAGGTGTTGCCATCAGCGTCCTTGAAGGTCGCGCCGAACGCCCGGTCCATGGCCACGGGCATGCGTCCGCCGCCGCGGGCCATCGACTCGGTACGCGCCGACAACGCCAGGGCCTCGGTGGTCTTGGGACCGGGAATGGTGGAAATGATCCGCGGGGCATCCGCGAAGTGGAGGGATTCAAGCTTGGTTTCACTCATGACGGTCTCTCAGGATGTCGGTTTCAGTGTCTCGATCATCCCCGTCGCTTCCGCCTGGCCGGTAGCCCGAATCGGCACATTGGGAGGGTCGCCTCGAACGCTGATTTCGATGAGCGGCTCCTTGCGTAAAGAAATTTGCATAATTCTCTTAATGTGAGAATATCGCACAAGAAGGCAACCTAAAAAGAAGAATATTGGCCGAGGCTTTCGTCATCATGAAAATTCAGAACATCAGCCACTTTCGTGACATCCATGTCCACGCCGCTACCGTCCAGGAGTGGAATCAGGACTACAGCCAGTTAACCGCTGGCTCGATCGAGAGTTCGCTCATACAGTTGACGACGGCGCGTTGCCACATATTCCGTGAGCAGATCAACCAACGCGTGGTGCAGCATGGCGTGGCGCCCCGGGGCAAGATGTGCTTTGCCGTGCCCATCACCGTTCCGGGTTCGATTCGGATGCAGGGGCGGGAAGTGGACGACAGCAGCCTGTTCTTTCTTCACGGTGGCGAGGAGTTCATGTTTCACATGCCGATGGGCATGGAACTGCTGGCCATTACCTTCGAACGTGAACTGTTCGAGCAGGCATTGGCGCAAACGGCGTCGGCCAAGGAAATCAGCCAGTTGCTGCGTCAACCGGTGATCAGGGTCTCCACGCAGCGCTATGCAGACGCTCGACGTCGAATGCTGGCTGTATTCTCCCAGGCGCTCTCGAACGAAGATCTTGGCAATACGCAAGATCGGGAGCTGGAACTGGAACAGGCCATGCTCGGCGAGTTGCTGCAACTGATGACCGACCCGGCCTGCGACAAGCAGCAGCGTCTTCCAAGCTCCACACGCAGCTTCATTGTCGAGAAATGCCATCGCCTGGCGACCGCGGAATTGAACAACGTGCCCAGCGTGGACGAGTTGTGCCAGCGACTCCAGGTGAGTCGACGTACCGTGCAGAACAGCTTCCGCTCGGTTGCCGAGACGACACCCATCAATTACTTGCGCTCCGTGCGGCTCAACGGTGTACGTCGGACCTTGATGTCCACCCAGGCCGCGCACCTCTCGATCGGCGATGCCGCGGCCCAATGGGGCTTCTATCACCTCAGCCATTTTGCGGCGGAGTACCAGGAACTGTTCGCAGAATTGCCCTCCCATACCACCCGCGCGGCCATCGCCGATTGCGCGCGCGCCTGAGCATCTACCGAGCATGGTGTCGACTGCACAAGGATGTAGCAAAGATGAATAGCCTTCGCCGCCTGCTCATGGTGTTCGACCTGTTTCGGCCTGATCAGCCGGTCATTGACGTGGAGACCATTTGCCAGGAGCTCGGCTTTACACCCGCGACCGCCTATCGTTATCTGCGCGAGCTCGGCGATGCGGGCTTCCTGAAGCGATTACCGCGCGGCTACGCACTCGGCCCGCGAATCGTCACGCTGGAGCATCAGATGACGAAGTACGATCCGTTGCTGGCGTGCAGCCGGGACCTGGTCGATAAATTGGTCGACGATACCGGCCTGGATGCGCTGGTCAGCGAATGGCATGGTGATTCAGTGGTCAACGTGCTGATCCAGCGGGGTTCCGATGCCGGCCCGGTCGGTGGCGACAGGGGGCGACCGATCGATCTGCTCCACAGCGCGACTTCCCGGGTCGTATTGGCGTATCTGCTGCCGCGCCAGATCCGCCGCATCTATGACGTTCACGCGAAGCCAACCGAACCGCAGCAGCAGGGCTTGGCGTGGAAGCCGTTCAGCAAGAGCCTGCTCGCCATTCGCAAGCAGGGTTACTGTATCAGCGAAAGCGAGCTGCACCCGGGACGCAGTGGCGTCGCCGCGCCGATTTTCGACGAAAAGCAGCGCGTCCTTGGCAGCATGACCCTGGTTGGACGCAGTGAGCGGTTCCGTGCTTTTCAACCGGGCTACCTGTGCGACCTGGTGACCGGCGCAGCGGCGGAACTGACGGCGCGCATCGCTTTGCAATGAGGTGATAGCGGGGGACGGATGACAGCCCTTCGGTTTTTTTGACGAGCGAACTCTGGTTACCGATTTGGGATAGTGGAGCGTTCAGGGAGAGGCATAGGATCGAATCCAGCGTGCAACAAGAACAACAACGCTATTCGGTGGCGGTGAGCGGTTGACTGCATCGATCCCACAGCGACTGCCTCATACAATAAGGTCAAGAAAACATGAGTGTATCTCTCCCGGTCAACAACTCCACGGAGCTCAAGCGTGGGGCCCTGGGTGTCGGCTTCATCATCTTCTTCGTGGTTTCGGCGGCGAGTCCCTTGAGTGTCATCGCTGGCGGCTTCCCCATAGGCATCATGCTGGGCAACGGCGCCGGTACACCGGCATTGCTGATCCTGGCCCTGCTGGTGTTGCTGGCCTTCTCGGTGGGTTACACCACCATGTCCCGGCATGTCACCAACGCCGGTGGTTTCTATGCATTCACTGCTCGCGGCCTGGGTGGTTTGGCTGGCGGGGCTGCGGGGGTGTTGGCGATGTTCGCCTACAACATCCTTCAGGTGGGCCTGTATGGCATGTTCGGTGGCGTGGTCAGCGGCACGATGGAGAGTGTGTTCGGCCTGGTGTTGCCCTGGTGGACGTATTCGCTGATGGCGATGGCCAGCATTGCGATCCTTGGCTATCGCAAGATCGACCTGTCGGCCCGGGTGTTGTCGGTCATCGTGATCGCCGAATACCTGGCGATCCTGCTCCTGGACTTCGCCATTCTCAGGACGGGCGGTGACAGTGGCATCAATCTCGACGCATTTGATCGCAGCCACGTACTCAGCGGCACCCCGTCAATCGGCTTGCTGTTCTGCTTCGCCGCGTTCATCGGCTTCGAGGCCACCACCATCTACGGCGAAGAAGCCAAGAACCCGCAACGCACGATCCCGATTGCCACCTACTGTTCGGTGCTGCTGATCGGTGGTTTCTACGCGCTATCGGTCTGGTCGATGGTGATCGGCGTAGGGGCGGACAAAATCGTCGCCACGCTCCAGGCGTTGCAGGATCCGACGACCTTTATCTATGGCATGTCCGACCACTTTGTCGGCCCGCAGCTGACCCAGGTCATCCGCGTGCTGTTCATGGTCAGCATCTACGCCGGGCTGCTGGCCTTTCACAATGCCGCGGCCCGTTACTTCTATGCCATCGGCCGTGACGGTCTGCTGCCCAGCCGGCTGGGAACCACCCATCGTGTGCACCAGAGCCCGCACATGGGCTCGGCGTTGCAGAGCTTGATCTCCGCCGTGGTCGTGCTGATTTTCGCTGCGATGGACGCCGATCCGATCCTGCAATTGTTCGCCTGGCTGTCCAACCTGGCGACGCTTTGCGTGATCTTGCTGATGGCGCTCACTTCCGCGGCGGTATGGGTCTTCGCTCAGCGCCATCCCGAGCTCAAGCTGGGGATCTGGCGTGGGCGGATTTTCCCCGGTTTCTCCTGCCTTGCGTTATTGGCGGTCCTGGTTATCGCGGTGGTGCATTTCGATGTGCTGACGGGCGCTAGCAAGGCCTTGTCCTATGGTCTCTGCGCGATCATTCCCGCAGCGCTGCTGGCAGGTGTGTTTCTGGCGGCGCGGCTGCGCAAGGCATCGCCACAGCGGTACCTGGTACTGGGCAGCCACAAGCTCTGAAAGCCGCAAATGGCTCAGGGACTGAGCTTTGGAGAACGTCGGACAGGCCCCGTGCTCATGCTGCCCACATTCGCCCGAGCGCAATCGCGACGTCGTTCCTGCACTGATCTGTCATCCGCCCCGGATACTGATCGAACATATGCGGGACGCCCGGGTAGACGTGAAGCTCGCTGGGCACGCCTGAGCGCGAAAGTTTCAGCGCGAAGTCCACACTTTCCTCCAGAAACAGATCCAAGCCCCCAACACCAGTAAAGCTGCGGGGTAAACCCTGCAAATCGACCGCGAGCGCGGGGGAAAACAGGAAGGCTTTTTCGTCCCCAGGGGCGTAGGGCCCTTGCAGGCATTGCCAGCAAAACTGGTTGGCTTGCGGCCTCCAACTCAATGCGCCGGTTGTGGGATTGGCCGAGGGGGCTGCCGCCGAGCCGGTCCTGTGATCGAGCATCGGGTAAATCATGACCAGGCCTGCGACGGAGTATTGGTGTCGCTCCCGAACCAGTAGGGCCAGCGCTGCGGCCAGGCCGCCTCCGGCACTGTGGCCCATGATGACGATTTTTTGTCGATCAAGGCCCAGCGTATGGCTTTGCTGCAAAAGCCAGCCCAGCGCCGTGTAACAGTCTTCCAGCGGAACAGGAAACGGATGCTCCGGGGCCAGTCGATAATCGACCGCGACGATCACCGTTCTCAACTGGCCAGCGAGATCGGCCAGGTAGTCGTCGACCATCTCCGGGCTTCCCAGGACGAAACCTCCACCATGCAAGTACAGGATAGCCGGGAGCAGCTGGTCCTCGAAGGCCGGGGCAGGCCGGTAAATACACATGCGCACGCTATCGGCGCCAGGGGTAGCGCCTGTCCAGCGCTGTTCGCCGTGCGACATCTCGGGAGTTTTCGAGTTGGCGCTTACTCGGTCTCGGATACCGGGGAGAGCGGCGAGGGTCCATTGACTGGAAGGCTCTTCAAGGAAAAAACCATAATCGGGGTCAAGCAGGTGATCCGTGTTCAAGGGGTACTTCCTCCTTGCCAGGGGCTTATTCAGCCCCCGCAGGTTTTAAACCCTATAACCAACCCTTGATCTGCGCGCACACAGCCTGGGTGGAAATCCCATAGCGATCGTGCAATGTCGGAAGCGCTCCAGCATCGAGAAAGGCGTCCGGCAGCGCGATTTGCCGGAACGTCGGCGTGACGCCATTGCGCAACAGCACGGTCGCCACGGCTTCGCCCAATCCACCGATGATGGAGTGGTTTTCCGCCGTCACGACCAGTCGTCCCGGCTTTCTCGCCTCGGCCAGAATGGTCTGCTCGTCCAAAGGCTTGATGGTGGGGACGTGAAGCACTGCGACATCCACGCCGTCAGCCTGAAGTTCCTTGGCCGCTTCCAAAGCACGCATTGTCATCAAACCAGTGGAAATGATTAAAACCTCGTTGCCCGTGCGCAGAGTCTTGGCTTTGCCGATCTCGAACTTATAACCGTATTCGTCGAGCACCAGCGGTACGTTGCCCCGCAGTAACCGCATGTAGACGGGCCCTTGATGGGCGGCAATGGCAGGAACCG
This sequence comes from Pseudomonas sp. St290, assembly GCF_018325805.1. Taxonomy (NCBI): domain Bacteria; kingdom Pseudomonadati; phylum Pseudomonadota; class Gammaproteobacteria; order Pseudomonadales; family Pseudomonadaceae; genus Pseudomonas; species Pseudomonas sp. St290. Next base: position 3,310,836 of record NZ_AP014703.1, read on the forward strand.
CCTGTTCGATTTCCAGGGCGTCGCAGGGGTCGACGATCATCAGGTTCGGCATGGCGCGGAAGATCGCCAAGTCGTCAGTCGCCTGATGGCTGGGGCCATATCCGGTGGTCAGTCCTGGCAAACCACAAACGATTTTGACGTTGAGATTTTCCTCGGCAATCGCCATGCAGATGAAGTCATAGGCCCGGCGCGAAGCAAATACCGCGTAAGTGGTGGCGAAGGGCACGAATCCCTCCCGCGCCATGCCCGCTGCCGCACTCATCAATAACTGCTCAGCCATACCCATCTGGTAGAAACGCTCGGGGTGCGCCTTCGCAAAAATGTGCAGGTCGGTGTATTTGGACAAGTCAGCCGATAAACCCACGATATCCTGGCGCTGGTTCGCGAGTGCGGCCAAGGCGTGCCCGAAGGGCGCCGATTGGGTGGCCTGACCTTCAGCGGCAATCGAGGCAATCATCGCCGAGGTCGTCAGTTTTTTCTTCGCGACCGCGGGCACCTGAGCGTTAGTGTTGTGTGAGTTGTTCATGCTGTTTTGCCTTCTTCGAGGTTGTTCAGGGCCACATCCCATTCATGCTCGTCCACGCGAATGAAGTGAGTTTTTTCGCGGGTTTCCAGGAACGGCACCCCTTTGCCCATCTTGGTATCGCAGATGATGACGCGCGGTTGCGCGGTGGGATGGCTGCGGGCGGCGTCGAACGCCTTGACCAGGGCGTCCAGGTCATTACCGTCTACTCGCTGGGTGAACCAGCCAAAGGCTTGCCATCGATCAACGATAGGTTCGAATGCCAGCACCTCGCTGGAGTGCCCGTCGGCTTGCTGATTGTTCACGTCGACGATGGCGATCAGGTTGTCGAGTTTCCAATGGGAGGCTGACATGACCGCTTCCCAGGTGGAGCCCTCATTCAGTTCGCCATCCGATAACAGGTTGTAAACGAAAGAGGCGGATTGCTTGCGCTTCAAACCCAGGCAGGCGCCTACGGCGATGCCCAGCCCCTGGCCCAGCGAGCCACCGGTGATCTCCATGCCGGGGGTGTAGGCGGCCATGCCAGACATGGGCAGGCGGCTGTCATCCGAACCGTAGGTTTCAAGCTCATCCAGTGGAATGATTTCAGCCTCGATCAGAGCGGCATACAGCGCGATCGCGTAGTGGCCGATGGAGAGGTAAAAGCGATCGCGCTGTTCCCACTCGGGATGTTCGGGCTTGTAGTTCAAGGCGTGAAAGTACGACACAGCCAGCAAGTCTGCGGCGCCCAGCGCCTGGCCGACGTAGCCCTGGCCCTGGACTTGCCCCATGCGCAAGGCATGGCGGCGAATGTTATGGGCCCGTTGCACCAGGGTGGTGGTGGAGGCGCGGGATAAAGTGGCAGTCATGGAAATTCTCCGTTAACTCAACGATTGACCGAAGCGGCGGGAATGCGCAGCACCAAGCAGGCACCGATGCACAGCACACCGGTAATCAGGTACATGCCGATGGCGCTCGAACCGGTCGTGGTGGTGATCCATCCAATCAGGTACGGCGAGCAGAACCCCGCAAGATTGGCGAAGCTGTTGATCCCGGCGATCCCCGCTGCGGCGGAGACGCCACCGAGCAATGTGGTAGGCAGCATCCAAAACAGTGAAGACGCCGACAGCACGCCTGCTGCTGCAAGGCACAAGAACAACACCGACAGCATCAGGTTGCCGCCGAACACCGCAGCCAACGTGAGGCCCAAAGCGCCGGCAATCATTGGCCCGACCAGATGCCAGCGGCGCTCCTGGTGCTTGTCGCCGCTGCGGCCCATGAGCACCATCGCGACGATGGCACACAAGTAAGGGAGGCTGGTGAGCAATCCGATGTGCATCGGATCGGCAACGCCTGCGTTACGGATCAGCGTCGGCAGCCAAAAGGTGATCGCGTACTGGCCCATGACCACGCAAAAGTAGATACAAGCGAGAATCCACAGGCGGCGGTCCCGCAGGAACGCCCCGACCGATGCATGGGTGACTTTGCGGCTGTTGTCCTCGGCCAGTTCTTTGCTGACCAGGGCTTTTTCTTCCTCCGTGAGCCAGGTCGCCTGGTGGACGCCATCCTTGAGATAAGCCAGCACCATCAGGCCAACGATGACGGTCGGAATGGCCTCGATCACGAACATCCACTGCCAGCCCGCCCAACCGTGAAAGCCTGCGAACTTGGTCATGATGTAGCCTGAGAGCGGTCCACCGATCATTCCTGAAAGGGGGATGGCAATGAACCACAGCACGGTCATTTTTGCCCGTCGGTAAGAGGGGAACCAGTAAGTGAGGTAGAGCAGCAAGCCCGGGGCGAGACCCGCTTCGGCGATCCCGAGCAGAAAACGCAGCGTATAGAACTGCCAGGCCGTTTCCACGAAGGCGAAGAGGGCGGAGATGATGCCCCACGAGATCATGATGCGCGCGATCCAGCGGCGGGCACCGACCCTGTGGAGAATGAGGTTGCTTGGCACTTCGCAGAGAAAATAACCAAGAAAGAACATGCCGGCGCCGAGCCCGTATACGGTCTCGCTCAGGGACAGGTCACTCATCATCTGAAGCTTTGCAAACCCGACATTTACCCGGTCCAGGTAAGCGCACAGGTAGCACAGCATCAGGAAAGGCATCAGTCGCCAGGCGGTTTTGCGATACGCGCTTGAGCGCACTGTGGACACAGCGTCGAGCGTCATGGTGGTCATCATGAGGGTCTGATCTCTTGTTTTTATAGAACGCCGGGCTTGAGCCCGACGTATCTTCGATACAGAACTTAATGGGCGGCGGTGCTTACACCTGTCGTCAGTGGATCAACATGCCGCCGTTTACATCGAGCGTGATGCCGGTGAGGTAAGAGGACAAGTCGCTGGCGAGAAACAGAGCCGCATTGGCGACATCCTGCGCGGCGCCCAGACGACCCAGCGGGATGCTTTCGATGATCGCGTGGCGGCGCTCATCCTGCATCAGCCCGCCGGTGATGTCGGTATGGATCAAGCCTGGCGTGATGGAGTTGACGCGAATGTTGTCTGCGCCGAATTCGCGCGCCATGGCCTTGCCCAGCCCGAGCACGCCGGCTTTCGCTGCGCTGTAGTGTGGGCCGCCAAAAATGCCGCCGCCACGCTGGGCCGATACGGATGACATGCAGACGATGCTGCCCGAAGCCTGAGTGCGCATCAGCGGAATGACCGCCTGGGACATCAACAGCGTGCCGCGCAGGCTGACATCCAGGACCTTGTCGTAGTCGCTCGGGCGTATGTCCAGGGTCTTGATCGGCTGCGTGATGCCGGCATTGTTGACGAGTACGTCGATACGGCCGTAGCGCTCGATAACCTTGGCGACGGCGGCTTTGACTTGCGTTTCGTCGGCGACGTTGGCAGCCAGGCCCAGATGGCCTTCGCCGAGGGTGGCCGCGGCATCACGGGCGGCGGCCTCGTCGAGATCCAGGATCACGACGCGAGCACCGTGTCTGGCGAAGGTGACAGCCGTTGCGCGGCCGATACCACGTTCGGATGCGGCGCCAGTGATAATCGCGACCTTGTCTTGAAGAAGCATGAGGGGTACCTCTGATTGTTTTTATGGTTCGATTCAGCGATCGATGACTCAGAGTGGGCTCCCTCGACATGTCGAGCAATAACGCAAACGTCACTGCTAGATGAATAAAATTCAGCACTCGTCAACGCGGATCGCAAATGCTTGAATGGCACTTACCCGTTCGAGACCAAAAACAATAGGCTGAATACCGATGCGCCAGGACGATACCCCTTCATCCAACCTGCCACCGCTGAGAGCAATTCAAGCCTTCGAGCAGACCGCCCGTTTTGGCAACCTGGCAAGAGCCGCCGAAGTGCTGGACCTCACGCCGTCAGCGATCAGCCACCAACTGGCCAAACTGGAGGTCATGATTGGCCGACAGTTATTCGTGCGGGCAGCCCGTGGGGTGACGCTGACACCGGTCGGTGAGCAGTACTTGAAGGACATTTCCGGTTTGTTGCAGAGCCTCGAGGTCGCCACCGAGCGCGCAGCGAGTGACGTCAGTCTGGATTGCCTGCGGCTGCATTCCTCTCCCAGCTTTGGCTTGCTCTGGCTGATGCCAAGGTTGGAGTCATTTCGCTTGACCAACCCGGACATCCAAATCAATTTGTCTTGCTCCTATGAGTCGCTGCATTTCAGCCAGGACAAGATCGATGTCGATATTCGCCACGGCCGGCCGAATTGGCCCAGCTATGAAGTGCGCACCGTGCGCAACGAGAGCTTCGCCGTGCTGGCCTCGCCCAAGCTGATCGCGCGCTGCGCGGTAAAAAACGCAACCGATCTCCTGGCTGAAGACCTGATCCTTTCCGAAGCGACCTTGCTCAGATGGCCTGAGTGGTTCGCCCAGCATGGCCTGGCACGCCCTGAAAAACCCTACGCCTTGAGTTTTGACCGATCCTACATGAGCCTGGAAGCGGCGAGCCACGGCTTGGGATTCGCCCTGGAAAGCACACTGCTGGCACAAAAATACCTCGCCAATGGTTCGCTGGTTGAGGTCGCCCCCGAAGCCTTGAGTTCTCCGGTGGCCGCCCACCACCTGGTGTTCCCGAAGGCTCATTCCAGTTTCCCCAGGGTCAGGCGATTCTTGGGTTGGATGGAAGGGGAGTTGGGGCATAGCTTCGTGTTTTAAAGGGGGTGGTCGTACGAAGGGCGACCGCCATGATTTTCAGCAATCGAACACGATAGTCAGGCTGTCATAGCGCGGTTGGTGGCAACAATTTGCTCGTGTGTGAACTGACTGCCGGGAGTCATAAACTTGGCGATCAATGCGTCGCGGTTTTGAGGCGCTCGCGCCTTGTCTGCCGCTTGCAGCGCCAATTTCAGCTCCGGCAATGTCAGCTCGGTGCAATAGGCGGGTGTACCTGGTTGCTGACGCCACGAATCTTCAAGGCTACCGGCGGCAAGTGCGATAAAGCCCGTATCCTCAACGAGATGCCGTGCGATTGACTCAGCCTGAGTGTCATCCCCGGCTACCGGTAAGGCGATGCGTGCTGCAGCCCCGTCTGCCTGCCTATTGTCGGCAAGGGTCGCTGCGAGGACCGCGTTCCAAGCCTTGATGACCGGGTGGCCGATCTGCTCGCTTACCCAAATGCTCTCGGGCTTGCCGTCATCAACTTCCTTGATTGCCCCATCGCGCCCGGGATAATAATTGGATGTGTCAATTACGACGATTTTCTTGGGGACACTACTCAGCGTCTGTTTGAGATCTGGGTATTTCGCGAAGGGGATCGAGAGGATGATCACGTCTACCTCGGAAACAACATCTTCCTTGGTCACCGCGTGCACGCCGATTTCATTGGCAAGGCTCTGGATGCTCTGAGGGCCTTTCGAGTTTGCCAGCTTAACTTCATGGCCGCACGCAGCGAGCTTGCAGGCTAGGGTAGCCCCAATATTGCCGGCACCGATAATTCCGATTTTCACTTTAAGAACCTCCTTACCTATAACCAATATTTAAGTGACTGTCTGGCTGGGTATGCGAATGAATTAGCGCACCGTGAAGCCTGCAACCTGGGATGCGCACGCCTGTCGTCTGACTCTGGTAAATACGACTTTTCAAGAATGAGAGGTCATGCTGTTGGTAAACAATGCACGATCCGTGTGCATGTGGTTGCCTGGAGCGATCTCATCTGGTTAGCCGAATGACCGCATAAGGCAATACCCACAAGGTCAATGTCACTCTGCCGGAGGTTTGTACGCCGCAAGCATTTTCAACACTTCGTCATGTGAACCCGTCGCTTCAGCAAACCTTAATGGTTTGGCGCGCTCAACAACGAGTTCTGATGGGGTCGGAGAGATCTTTAGCAGTTCAAGGATTTCATCCAAAAACTCCTCCAGAGGCATCGCGTGCTCGTCATTTTCCTGCCCGAGCAAAGTGGTGCGCACACCCGGCGGCGCAAGCTCGATAACTTCGACGGAGGAGTCCTCCAACTGTACTCGAAGACTTTGAGTGAACGAATGAACCGCTGCCTTGGTGGCGCTGTAGGTCGGTGTGGCAGGCAGTGGAACGAATGCCAGGGCCGAGCTGACGTTCATAATGGTTGCGCTGGGTTGTTTGAGCAGTTGGGGAGTAAATGCATACACCATGCGAATCGTGCCAAGTAAGTTCGTTGTCACGATATCTTCGGCTGTGCGCAGGCCTTGCGGCTCAGTCAGATTCTCCCACTGCATAATCCCGGCATTGTTTATGAGAACGTTGAGATTTGGATGGCTGATCGCAAGCGCTTCGCTGCTGCGCTGGATGGAGTGCGGATCGCAGATGTCCAGCAATACTGATTCAATACCTGGATGCTCCGACGCGATCTTGTCGAGCAGAGCCTTGCGACGTCCAGCGATGATGACTTTATTGCCCGCCTGATGAAGCCTGAGCGCCAGACCGAGGCCGATGCCCGAGGTGCCGCCAGTAACCAGAATCGTGTTGCCAGTGCCGTTCATAGTAAACTCCAAGGGAAAACGGTTAATCGGACAAGTGTCCACTTTTAGAAAATACCGGACAGCTGTCCGCTTAGCAATGCATTGAAGGAAAACTTTGCTCATGACTGACGAGCTGGTGATGCGTTCTGACGCCAAGAAAAACCGCGAACGGATACTGGAGGTCGCGGTGGTTGAGCTGACTCGCGATCCTGCGGTTCCCTTGAGCACGATCGCCAAGAAGGCTGGTGTGGGGCAGGGCACGTTCTATCGCCATTTCGCCACCCGAGAGAAGCTGGTATTCGAGGTTTATCAATTTGAGATGCAGCAGGTGGCAGCGTTGGCGGAACAGTTCCTCGCGACCAAACCACCTAAAGAGGCCCTCCGTGAATGGATGGACTGCCTTGCTGAATATGCGATGACGAAGGCAGGGCTTGCGACTGCCATACAACAAGCTGCGTCCATTTATGAGTTCCCGGGAAAGTGCGGATACGCTCCCGTCCAGGCGGCAGCCGAGTTGCTTTTGAGGGCAAATGAAAAGGCCGGAACGATTCGCAGCGGGATAACCAACGATGACTTCTTTCTAGCCATCGCTGGAATATGGCAAATGGATGCCCAGAGCGAATGGCGCTCGCGTCTCGCAAGACTGATGAACTTGGTGATGGATGGTCTGTGTGCTGGCAGCCCCGAAAGTCTGAAAAAGAGTAACGCGCCTTCCTCCATGCCACTTTGTCCGTCCAGCGCCTCGTAGGTCGCGTTGATTGCGGACATTAGGCCTCATGTGTTGAACGAGACCTGGAAGGCACTACCGGTCATAGCCGCTTTTGACGCGCAATGACCGGATCGCTTACAGATTATTTTTGCGCCAGCAATGCCTTCCGTGCCGCCTTTTCATTTTTCATGGCAGCAATTTCACGCTCGCAGGCCTCGACATCGAACGAATTATCCCACTTGGCAATGGCGATGGTGCCGATGCCATTGCCGATCAGATTGGTCACGGCCCGCGCTTCGTTCAGGAACCGGTCAATGCCCAAGAGCAAGACGAGCCCTACCAGAGGAATGGAGTGGATGGTTGTCAGCGTTGCAGCCAACGTCACAAACCCCGCACCCGCCACACCGGCCGAGCCTTTGGATGTCAGCAGGAATACGCCTAACAGAATCATCTGATCCATGAAACTCAGGGGGGTATTGGTCGCCTGGGCGATGAAGATAGCGGCCATGGTGAGATAGATGCAGGTGCCATCTGCATTGAAGGTGTAACCCGTAGGCAGCACCATGCCCACCACCGATTTTTTGCAGCCAAGCTTTTCAAGTTTCACCATCATTCGTGGCAGCACGGCTTCTGTTGAACAGGTGCCAAGCGTGATGAGAATTTCATCCTTGAAATAGCGGAGAAATTGCATCAACGGCATACCCGACCATCTGGCAACCGAACCGAGCACAACCACGATGAAAACCAGGGTTGTGATGTAGAGCGCGACCAGCAACTGACCGAGTGACAGCAAGGTACCAATCCCGTACTTGCCGATCGTGAACGCCATACCTGCACCAGCCCCAATGGGCGCCAAGCGCATGACCATGGCAACGATCTTGAACAGCCCTTGCAGGAACAGATCTATGGTGTTGATCAACGGTTTGCTGGTTTCGCCCATTTGAACCAGAGCAATACCCATCAATATCGAAAGCAGGATGACTTGGAGCATGACGCCATTGGAAAATGCGCCAAGGAACGTCGGGGGGATGATGTTGAGGAAGAAATCAATGATGCCACCCTGTTCACTGGCAGCCTGGCTGTACTTGCTGACAGCACTTCCATCAAGCGCGCTGGCGTTAATGTTCATGCCGACGCCGGGCTTGACGATGTTGACGACGATGAGACCAACGACCAAGGCGATGGTGGATAGGATCTCAAAGTAGATCAGCGCTTTTACGCCAATCCGACCGACCTCTTTGATACTGCCCATCTTTGCGATACCCACGACCACGGTGCCGAAAATAATCGGTGCCAATAGCATTTTGATCAGTTTGATGAAGCCATCGGCGAAGGGCTGGAGCTTGGCTCCGATATCAGGTACGAAGTAACCGATTGCTGCACCGATCACGATGCCGATCAGCACTTGGACATACAGCTGGCTGTACCAGCGGGACTTGGAAGTTTCCACGTAAGCACCTCATTTTATTTTTGTGATGGGCATGTGGCTTGGCGTCACTGGGTGACGCCTAAGTCTGCGGCCTCTTTCAAAGAAACCGCAGATCGAGGGTGATCAGCCTTCTCCCAGCTCACGCATGACTGCGTACAGAGCGGACTTGGCTTCGAAGCCGACACCTGGAATATCCGGCAGCCCGACATAGCTGTTTTCGACCCGGATGCCGTCAGCGAAACCGCCGAAGGGCTGGAACACGTCAGGGTAAGATTCGTTGCCGCCCAAGTGCAGTCCGGCTGCGATGTTCAGGGACATCTGGTGACCACCATGAGGAACCACACGGCGGGAAGACCAGCCCATTTCTTCCATCACCTTCAGGGTGCGCATGTACTCCACGAGACCGTAGGACAGAGCACAGTCGAACTGGAGGTAATCGCGGTCAGATCGCATACCGCCGTGGCGCAGGAGGTTACGAGCATCCTGGTGGGAGAACAGGTTTTCCCCAGTGGCCATGGGCAGCTCATAGTGATTGGCAAGCTCAGCCTGGAGTGCATAATCCAGCGGATCGCCGACCTCTTCGTACCAGAAGAGGTTGTACTTCTTGATGGCTTCAGCGTAAGCAATACCGGTCTGTAGATCGAAACGCCCGTTGGCATCGACCGCCAATCGACGACCGTCGCCAACCACCTCAAGCACCGCTTCGATGCGACGAATATCTTCATCCAGTGGTACCGCACCAATTTTCATCTTGACGACATCGTAGCCACGATCCAGATAGCTCTGCATTTCTGCTTTGAGCTTGGTCTGATCTTTGCCAGGGTAGTAGTAGCCACCTGCTGCATAGACCCAGACCTTGTCATCCGCGACGCCGTTACGGTAGCGGTCAGCCAGCAGGCGATACAGCGGTTTGCCTTCAATCTTGGCGACGGCATCCCATACAGCCATGTCGATGGTGCCAACGGCGACCGAGCGCTCGCCGTGGCCGCCTGGCTTTTCGTTGGTCATCAGGGTTTTCCAGATGGCGAACGGATCCAGGTTGTTGTTTTCATGGTCGACCAGCGTATCCGGATCAGCTTCGGTGATGCGCGCCAGGAAGCGATCACGCATCAGTGCGCCTTGGCCGTAGCGACCGTTGGAGTTGAAGCCATAGCCGATGACGGGTTTGCCGTCGCGAATCACATCTGTGATGACCGCGACAACTGAGCAGGTCATTTTCGAAAAATCGATGTAGGCATTGGCGATCGGCGAGGCGATAGACACAGTTTTTTCACGAATATCTACGATGCGCATGACGGGGTCCTCTTGTTGTTTGTGACCCCACGTTATGCTTTGCGATGTCACCCGCCCAATGCTATTAATGCCGCACCCTATGCACGGGAGGCATGGCCCTTGGAACTCGTTTGGCTCGAAGATCTTTCAGCGCTAGCGGAATACGGCAGCTTTGTTCGTGCCGCAGAAGCGCGGCATGTTACTCAGCCGGCTTTCAGTCGCAGAGTGCGTTCATTGGAGAATTGGATGGGGGTTGAACTGTTTGTTCGCACCCCACAAGGAGCCATCCTTACCGAGGCAGGAAGGAAAATTTTGCCCAGCGCCCAGGAAGCTGCCCGACATTTGTACCGGATGCGCAACGAGGCTCAGGAGGTCGCTGGAATGGCAGCCAGGTCGCTGCAATTCGCTGCAACTCACTCGCTGTCGTTTACTTTTTTCCCCAAGTGGCTTCGAAGCTCGGAAAACGGTGCCCCGATTGAGGCCGTGAAACTGCACTCGGATAGCATGGCTGTTTGTGAGCAGATGCTGATACATGGCCACGTCCAGTTTCTGCTCTGCCACCGTCATCCCGACGTTCCGCCTCTACTGGCTCCCGATCAGTTCATCAGCAAAAAGGTGGGTGAGGACGTTCTCGTTCCTCTTGCGAGTGCTTGCGCTAACTTCGGCACCTCGCCTGCGGCATTGCCATACCTCGCTTACACCCATGAGTCTGGACTGGGGCGTATCGTTGCTCACAGACTGCGTGGCAAGGAAGACTACCTCCACCTCAAACCACTTTTCAGCAGCCACCTTGCAGCGGTACTCATGTCCATGGCCCTGGAAAGCAAAGGCGTGGCGTGGTTACCCAAGAGCCTCACCGAGCAAGAAATCCTGGATGGGCGCTTAGTCAGAGCGCTCGACGAAAGCTGGGATATACCTTTGGAAATTCATCTGACTCGCCCAAAAGCAGTCCTCAGTCAGTCTGCCGAAGAGTTCTGGGGCAGGACGGGCAGTGAACCGCAGCCGTCCACATGACAGGTTGCTCTGGTATGATTCAGAGACTCTCAGGATCCCCGAAAAACATTTTGACTGGGCTCTAGGACGGTGGTTTCAGCTCAAAAAAATCGAGTTATGCCCCATTTTCCCCCCCATTCGCACCGAGTAGCTCGAACTCAGTACTTCTCGATCATGTCGGCCGCCTGTTGGAGCGCCTGGCTGGTACGGGTGGCCAGCTTGCGGACCTCGTCGGCGACTACTGCGAAGCCCTTTCGGCCTCACCGGCTCTGGCCGTCGGAGCGCCGTGCGATCGGCGAGCAGGCGTTCTATGCCATCCAGTACCCGCCGCAGTAACGAATCTTTCGCCGCTATGGATACCCCCTCGCCATCGGGTTGTTCCAGCCTGTCGCCGAGCAGCTTCAGCTCCTTGCGAGTGCTATTTCTGAAAAACATCAATACCTCTGCCTTTGCTCACGAGGTTTCTGGGCGGTTCTTGCTCTTGATGCCCCGAGCATTACGGCCTTCGAATGCCCGGGGACGATCTGAACTTGGACTGGCGTACGCTGACTCAGGCGGCCTGGTACAGTCGGCGCTCGACCAGCATGCTGCCACGCAGGCGATGGGTTGCCTTGGCACCGGCCAGCACGGCCAGGTCCAACAGCGGCTCGAGGGTGACGACGGTCATGTAGGCACTGCCGAAGGTCAGAATTGACATTGCGTTTTCCGCTGTGAAGCCTTGCCCGTAGAAGGCCCAGAAGGCAACCCAGGCGACAATGCCCGCCTGGAAGGCCGTCGACAGCCCCAGAGCTTGTCTATAGCTCAGCTCCACGTACGGCGTGTTTGGCGCGATGATGCGTTTCGCCAGGGTAGCGACTGCGAACAGCGGTACCAGAAGGGTGGTGACGTTCATGCCGTATTGCGGCAGGTCGAATGGCGCGAAGAACAGGCTCTGGATCAGCAGTCCCAGGGCGAGACCCGCCGCCGCGGGGGCGGCGCCAAGCAGCAGGAACAGGGTTGACCCCAGGATGAGATGCACCTCGGAAACACCGACTGGATAGTGCGGTAGTAGCTCGAAGAAGCTGAACACCAAGGCCGTGGCAGTGACAGTGCGAGCTAGCAGCGAGAAGACACCACGCTCACCGATGGCTTGCGCAGCGAGTTTGAGGGTGTAGGCGCCGACACCTGCGGCAGTGACATAGCTCAACCAGATTTTTCCAGCTTCCACCAGGTTAGGTTCGATATGCATGACGATTGCCCCTTGGCCGCTTCGCGACCTCGAAAGTTAAAAATAAGACGATCCAGGCCTCAGCGAGTGGCACGGCTGATCGCTACGGGCTCGTGCCGTGGCAGGTGTTCGTGCCCGTTTCCATGGGCCGGTGGGCAACTCGCATTGAGCAGTGCCACCGGTTGTCCATGGGGGGTATTCAAGTAAGCTCGCTGCCATTCCTCGGTGCGCTGGGTGATGTCTTCCATACCCGCTAAGCCGAGTGTGGTGATCATTCTTTCCATCGCTGTAATCCATTGCCGGTAGTAAGTGTCGTTGACGCTTTCTCCGGGTTGCGCCGGGGCAGCCTTGATCTCGTCGCTGAATACCTGCACCCAGTCCTTCCAGGAAAACAGACCGGTTTGGTGCAGGTGCAGCAGCAGGGAAAAGGCCTGGGCCTGCCAAGGTTTGTCGAACACCGGGCCTTCATCGTCGAGAGACAGACCGGCTATTGGCGGGATGAAAGGCATGCTTGCGCTCATACGGCCTCCAGATAGTTGTCCCACAGATCAATGCAAACACTGTCCGGTCGCGCCACTCCCCACAATTCTGTAGCACTGAAGCGAACGGCATAGACCTGTTGGGGTTGTTCGCCTAGACCGTGGGCCATCGTGTCTGGGGTAGCAAACGCTCCGTGTGCAATCTCGATTGTCCCGACCTTGCCGCGCGCGTAACGCGGCAGTCGAGTGTGGGTGGTTGGATTGAGATTCTTCGTCCGCACCCGGTCACCGACCCGGAAGCGGCCGCTGACATGTTCCTTTGCCCTGGATGAGGCGCCACCGAGGATCACCGCCTCGACGATGTCCAGTGTGAGCACCGTAGGGGGCTGCGCCGGTGAGGTCGGTTTGGCCGTGCCTTGCAGTTCGGCAGCGCTGATCACGCCTTTTTCCAGCAGCAGGGTCTCGAAGGCGTGCAGCCAGTGCTCGTAGTAACTCGACTGCAAGTATTCAGACGGCTCCATGCGTTCAATGGAATGCCGGAACTCGTCGACATTGAAGTGTCCGCCGACGAAGAGCGAGGCGAACAGCGGAAAGATCCTGCGCTCCCAGTCGTGATGGAAGATCGGTTCATTTTCTTCGGTGAGCACCGGGCCGAAACCGTGCATACCGCCTAAGTCGTGTACACCGTTCATGGTTTTCTCCTTCTCGGGGTCAGGCTTCGTCGCCCGGCGTCTTGGGCAGGCCGGTGCCGATCATGGCGTCCCGCGTCACCAGCTCGACCAGTCGTTCCTCGCTCCAGCCGTCAGTGCCAGCCGGACGTTCCGGCAGTACCAGGTAGCGCAGCTCAGCACTGCTGTCCCAGACGCGAACTTCCTTGTCATTGGGAATAAGCAAACCGAATTCGGCCAGCACACTGCGCGGATCGATGACTATCCGTGAGCGATAGGGCGCGGATTTGTACCAGGCTGGGGGCAGGCCCAGGGTCGGCCAGGGGTAGCAGGAGCACAGCGTGCAGACCGTCACGTTGTGCACGGTCGCGGTGTTCTCCACCACCACCATGTCTTCGCCCTGCACGCCGGAAAAACCCAGTTCGGCAATGGCCGCCGTGGCATCGTCCAGCAGCCGATGTTTGTATTCGGGATCGGACCAGGCCTTGGCGATCACCTGAGCGCCGTTGCGCGGGCCGACCTTGTGTTGGTAAGTGTCCACCAGAGCATCCATGGCGGTTGGGTCGACCAGGCCTTTTTCTATTAACAGGGATTCGAGCGCCTTGACACGCAAGGCGATGGTCTCGGGTGGCTCGGTGTGGTCGTGATGGTGATGATGTTCGTGCGTATGGCTCATGTATTGGCTCCTCTGAAGTTGGTACTTACTTTCAGTGCTACTTGCCGGTGTTTGTTCGCCAATGCGATGCGCAGGTTTACAACGTCCGCCAATCGACAGAGGCCTCGAATGCAGCTGCGGCTTGGTAGAGGGTGCCTTCGGCATAATGTCTTGCGACAAACATCAGCCCTACGGGCAGTCCGTCCACCAGGCCACAAGGGATCGACATGGCGGGGTGCCCGGTAACGTCCTGAGCGGCCGTGTTGCCTAACATCTCCAACGCACGAGTGACGGTCTCGGTGATTGAAGACCCCGGTTCCGGCAGCGGCTGAGCGGTGATTGGTACGGTTGGCATGACGAGCAGGTCATAGGTGTTCAACGCCTTGTCATAGGCAGCTCGGGCAAAGCGCGCAATGTTCTGGGCCTTGGCGTAGTAGCGACCGTTGTAGCGCTCCAGACCGAACTGGCCCACGAACATGCAGAGCTTGAGTGACGGGGACAATGCGTTCGCCTGATCGCGCCAACCGGCCTGTTTGTCCAGCAGGCCCACGTCGTAAAGCCCCTTCCAGTTAAAACCCGCTCCGTTGCCATGCATCATTTGCATGGTCAGGCCTTCACAGCCGATTGGGCTCCACAACGATCCCGCCAGGGTGTGTTCGGGAACCGAGACCTCCTCGACCCGCGCGCCCAACGCCTCGAGTCGGGCGATAGCGCTGCGCACCTTTTCTGCGATACGTGGATCTTGGTTTGCGAGTTGGAAGCCTTCCTGGAGAACCCCGATCCTGAGTCCGATCACGCCTCGCTCCAAATAATCGCAATAGGCATCGACCTTGGGGGCGCTCTGGCGAGGGTCGAGCCCGTCGGCTCCGGCCATCACTTCCAGCATGAGAGCGTTATCGCGCACGTTGCTCGTCATGGGGCCGACATGGTCGAAAGTGGACTCGATCGCCATGACGCCGGTATAGGGCACCAGACCGAAGGTGGGCTTCATTCCGTAAATGCCGCACCATGCTGCCGGAATGCGGATGGAGCCGCCCTGGTCTCCACCGACAGCCAGGTCGACCTCGCCCGACGCCACAAGCGCCGCGCTGCCAGAAGAGGAGCCGCCGGTGGTGAAACCATGGCGATAAGGGTTGTGCACAGGAGCCGGGTCCGAGGTGTGGCTACCACCGGAGAGGCAGTAATGCTCACAAGTGGCTTTGCCAAGGATGGTTGCCCCAGCGTCGAGCAAACGCGTCACCACGGTGGCATCGAACGACGGTACGAAACCCTCCAGTGGTGCGGCACCGTTCATCATGGGGACACCGGCCAGAGAGATATTGTCTTTGAGCGCTACCGTCTTGCCAGCAAGTTTGCCCGAACTGGCACCCATCACCTCCGTTCTGTAGTACCAGGCGTTTAGCGGATTATCCGTGCTTGAAGGGCGATAACCAGAGCTGCGCTCATAGCGCACTGGAGGGATGAAGTCTGGCAACTCATCGACGAGATCATAGGCATCAAAACTGGGTTGCATAAGTGCCAGGTATTCGCTGGCTTGCTCGGGTGTCAGCTGTATGTGCAGGCGGCTGGCGAGATCCTGCACTTGTTCGAGAGTCGGGCGGATGATGGCCATGGGGTGTCCTGTTTCCTGTGCCAACCCGTAGGGTGGCAATGTTTGTTCAAACGTCATCTCGGGATGCCCGGGCGCGGCGTGCACTATTGACGAAGTCGCGGCCGGGGCTGGTATCAAGCTATCTCCGCAAATTGAGCGGTGCTTGGTTGAGGAGGACATTCGCTTGGTTGAGCGGGACGCGGGTGCCCGTGTTTTTTTAGCCACACCGCGGTAACCGTCGGCTGCCAGAGCGAGCCTCGGCAGCATGGGGGACACCCCATGGATGCGCCCCCATTGGTGTGGCTCAGGTTTTGACGAGCGTGTCAGTTTTCGGATTCAGGCGTGGTCTGTTTCTGCGAGGACTTCCCGGGTTTCGGCCAGAAAACCCCAACGCTCTTCATGCCTTTGGCTGGGTCCATTTCCGGGTGCGCGAGTACGACGTCCCGATAGGAGGGGCTCCCGATCACCGCCGGTTTGAACTTGATGAGGAAGTCATTGACCTCCTTGCGCAGATCCGGGGCCAGACCGTAGTCGTCGTAGCACGCCTCGAGACAATCGAGCACGGCTTGCCAATGCACCTCGGTCAGACCCATTCCGCGATGCGCGGTGACCATGTCTCTGCCCCTGTATTTGGCGCTTCCACCCCAGTGCTCGGAAAGGAAATCGACAAAATTGATGTGCTCCTTTTGGAACGTTGATTCCGACATATGGGCCCAGATGTGCCCGATGGCGGGGTGTCCCATTGTTTTTCTCAACACTGCGCCTGCGAACTGATAGATAGCGTCATAGCCACCAAGACGGGTATAGAGGGAGGGTTGTTTTTCCATGGAGGGTTGCTGGTCGGTCATTGCCTGGTTTCTCCGTTTCGAGTGAGGGTCATCTCATTAGCCAACTGTCGCGTTGGCACGGTTGCTACGGGATGTGAAGTCTTGCGACGGATCCAAGTCGAATTCGTCGTTGGGCACACGCTTGGTTGATAAGGACAACGGTTGGTGGAGGCGGGCGGATCTAGAAAACCCGCACGTAGCGCAGGTTCATGCGAAAGTCCTCCTTGGGGCCGTTCTCCACCGCAAGGTCGCGTCCCAGTTGCACTTGGATTTGGTCCTTGGCGGTGAAAAACTTTCTGGCCGTGACGCGGACGTTGGTGGTTTCCGTCTTGTCGTCCTGGTTGACACCATCGACCTGGTTTTCCCCGCCCCAACTGTGGCCGAAGCCGATAGCCAGCGCAGTTGTCTCGTCGGGCATGTAGCGCCCCATCAACTGAGCGCCGTAGGAAACGTCCTGCTCCCGACGGGCGGAGCTGGCGCCGAAGTCGTTGTTGTCTGCGTACCAGATGGCGTCACCTACGAGGTCGATGGCCCACTTGTCCGAGAAGTGCTTGACGTAAGCGGCCTGGAGATCAACCTTCCAACGGTTCTCGCCAAGGTTGAGGGCGTCGTCTTTGTCATAGTCGCCAGTAGGCACGTACAAGTAAGCAGTCGCACCGAGGGTGTCATTGGCGTCGTTGAGACGGTACTTGAGTGGCGCTGTAAGAATGAGGTCGCCGATGCCGCTGGCGTCGCCTAAACCAGAAGCGTCACCACCGCCTGAGACATGACCGAAGGGCAACAGGAATTGCGGCTCGATGGTCAGCCGCTCGCTCAACTGGTAGACGTGCAGCAGACGCAGAATGCCGATATCGGAAGTCAGGTTGAAATCGGAACTGGTCTTGTGCCCCTGGGAGTAGGCATTGTCCGTGGTGGCGTGCTGGTAGTAGACCACGCCAATGGTCGCCCCAACGGGGAGCGGCTCGTAATCGCCAGGATCCACCTCGAGAGCGTGGGAGGAAAGGCAGGGGAGGAGGGCTGCAAGCGACAGGTAGCGGAACTGTTTCATGATCGAAGATCCTTTTTTCGGGCAAAAAGAGCCCCGCAGGCGCCAATCAGGCGACGCGCAGGGCTAAAAGTGGAGTCAGCGATGGAATCAGGTGGGCGACACTTGCGCGTCGCGCATCATCCCGGTCTGCGGATGGCAGTTGATGTACTCGAACAGTTGCTGGCTACCGTCCGCTACCGAGACCTCGTGATACAGCCGCAGCTTCGAAAGGCCCCCGATCACGCGAAAGAACGTGGTGAAAATACGCAAGTGAGTGGGATGGGATTCTGCCCAGCGTTCCAGTTTGTCGAGTGATCGCCAGTGACCGATGTCATAGGCGATGTCGAGCAGATTGCCATCCAGGTCGACATTGCGTACGAAGCGATTGCTGTAGCAGCCCAACGCCTGGCCCTCGTCACGCAGGAAGTTCATGCCGTCTTGTAGAGGGGGGAGCATTTCGGTGAAGTACAGCGCGCGCTCTTCCTCGCCGGCTTCGACCCAGTCCTGTCCAGAACGGATCAGCGTCAGGTTGTCGTGGCCGCGTATCACGACCTTGCCGCCCTTGGCCGGGTCCCCGGAAATCACTTGTAGTTCGCCGGTCGGTTGCATCCAATCGGTCTGTGATATGGCAAATCGGTCGCGTGCCGAACCCCAGTAGCCGTGCTCTTCGACCTCGCCACTAATGCCGTCCATGACCGCACCGACACCTGGCAAATCTTCCTTGAATGCATACAACGTCTCGAACTGATCGGCGCGCGGTGCGATGACCTCGCGGAAATACCCCAGTCCCTCGCTCAGGCGTGCCTCGTCACCCCACCAGTCGGCTACAGGCGCTGAAAGTAACCAACGGTGATAGGTGGCGGGATCACGCCAGTAGCCCACGGCGATGAAGTTTCCATAACCCTGATTGTCGAGGTGGTAGGTCAGGTCGTGATTCCCAGGGCCATCGGCGAGGGCAAAGCTGGCGTCAATGTAGCGCATGGCCTGCAGGGCGGCGGCGCGTTGTTCGTCGCGAAATTGCACCCCGAGGTAGGCCATCACAACTTGCTTCACGTTTTCGTCAGCTCGCCCAACAAACATCGGGAAGGGTGGCTTGTAATCGTCGTGAACACGACGGGACAAAGTCCGGGGACATTTGAGATGTTTATCGATTGCAGATTCCATGGGGGCTCCTTTATTTCCGTCTCAAACGGACGGTTTTCTGTTCTACATCCCAGTGGATGTTGGTGTTTTGCGGTGGGTACCACTCCATCGGCGTTGCAGCGCCAAGGTCCCGAGCTGTAGCAGGTAAGTGGCAAACTCTTCGGGTGCCATGTCCCATCGCTGTAAAAACCAGGATGAATCGGACAGTCGCTGCTGTTCTCGTGGATGCATGAGACACCTCATCATTCGTGCTTGTAGGGACACGGCGTGGAGTAAAAATTATCCAGGGGAGATGAAACGTGCTTGGCTCGAATGGACAACCGTTTGGTTAAGAAGGACAGGTAGAAAAGGCCGGCATATCAGCGCGCAGCAATGGTGCGGGGCTTGTGAAATAAGGGGACGAGCGCCCCGAGAGGTGGCATGGGGAGTGTTGGAGGGATCTACCTATGTAACTCCAGCCGAGTTCGCAGGTGGCTATCTTCCACGGTGTCTGGCAGCGGGAATCAGGCTATGGAGATGGCCTGCTAATTGCTTGGCTCGCAAAAAACGTTACCACGCTTTTTTGTTGAACCGCCGCCGCGAGGTGAATGCAATGAGTCAGCCATGTCAGTATTCAACCCTTGCCGTTACGGCACCCCTGCGGTTCGATTACTGGAAGGAAGTGGTTTGTCACCACTGCCTCGACGCAGACAGCAAACTGCTGGCGCAGAGCGATTTTGACGGGGCGCTGGAGGTACATAGCATGGGCGTATTGGACATCTGCACGTTGTCCGCACCCTTGCACTATTGGGAGCGGTCCGCCCAGCACTTACGCAGTGATCCTAACGACGATTTGTGGTTGGGCTTTACCAGGAGCGGTTATGGCGAACTGGAGCAAGCTGACCGACGGACGAAGCTGACGGCGGACGATCTGTTTCTTTATGACGCATCCCAGCCGTTCAGATTCAGCTTCGGTGGTACGGACAATCACCTTGTCCGCATTCCGCGACAACTGCTCAGCCAGCGGTTGCCCGGCATAGCAGATTGCACCGCTGTGGTTCTGGATGATCGTCGTCCAGGGGTGATTCCGTTACGCGAGATGCTACGCCAGGCTGCGAGTATGCCATTAGGCTTCCAGAACACAGGAGTATCCAGTCGTTACTCCAGCACGTTGCTCGACCTTCTGGTGGTCAGCCTGGAACTCCAGGATTTAAAGCAGACTCATGACGAGTTGGACCTGTATGGTCGGATCATGAATTACATCCGCCAATATTTGACCGAGGCGGACCTGTCGCTCGAACGCATTGCTCAAGCTCACCATGTCTCCACGCGCACTGTTACGCGTGCTTTCGCTCGTCATCAGAAATCGCCGGTCGCGGAAATCTGGAAGGCGCGATTGCTCGCGAGCCGCGACGCGATTGAGCGTGGTCAAGTCCGCAGTATTTCTCAGGCGGCGCTGGATTTCGGTTTCTCCGACTTCTCTCATTTCAGCCACGCCTTTCGCAAGGCATTCGGCATTGCTCCCCACACTCTCCTGCGGCGAGAGTGAAAAGAATGCGGCGGCGGACTGAAAATCCCTATAACCTTCTGTTAGTAAAGAGTTTTTAATACGGGCGAGAGCCGTTACAGGCTATCTGGATCCCCGAAGAGGGCATTTTGACTTGGCTCTAGGCCGGTTTTTTCAGGTCGATAACTCAGTCGTCTTCGAGCACCACGTTGTCTTCATAAAATTGCTGGTTCAGAAAAAGGCTCCCTAACCCCACCGTAATGGAGGGAAACCACGTCTGGAAAAAAATTATTGCTACATCGATCTCCTTGCGTTTCAGGTAATCCCATGTGTAGCCAGAGGGTAAAACAGTGAAACTGCGAATTTGATCGATCGTTGGCCATTTCATGCGGTTCTGCTCGTCTTGGTTGTCTAATTGCCTTGCAGGAATCGGTCGAAGGAAGGGGCTTATTCAGTCGCTTCTCTTATCGAGCTGTCTGCGATTTATCAGCGATTCCCGGGCGTCTAGTTGGGAGGGACGGAGAGCCTGACCAGGCGCTCTACGCGGGATCGGGCATGCTCAACGATTTTTCCAGCCACTGCGCGACTACCTTGAAAGCCGAATCTGAATTGCGTTCATAGATCAATCCGTGGCCGTTGCCGTGGATGCCCAGTGCCGGTAGATCCAGGTGTTGAATGTTGGCACCCGCATTTCGCAGGAAAGGGACGATGCTGGATGCGTAAGAAGCAAACGCTGATGTCTCACCTGTCAACAGCGCTACCGGAACACCCTGCAATCCGGGGATTTTCAGGGTTGATGGTTCTGCTGTGCGGACTTGCTCCGGCGTTTTGCGAGGTGGATCAAAGGTCAGAGGGGCGGCGGTCAGGCCCCAGTCGAGGCTGCCTATACCCGGCGTGTGGCCAAATACCGGACCCATAGGCTCCACCGCCACAATCCCTGCGATCAGGTCGGGTCGACGATCGGCGACCAACCAGCCACTGGGCCCGGAAGCGGAGTGTGTAACGATGATGGCCTTGCCGATTCTGTCGAGCAGTTCGGCCAGTCGATCCGCGTCCAGGGTCTGCGAGGCCGCAAGGTCAGCCGGCATGGGGCCGTAAGCTGCTATGAAGGCGTCAAACGCCGCTTCGTCATCTGGCTCAAACGGCCATTGCGTTTCTCCACCTCCCTCTGGAAAGTAGACTTCGCGGGCGCGCTCATAGGAGAACGCTGGCCCCACCGGCCCCATGATGTCGGGGTGATACGGCGATCGCCCGTGGCCGGGCCTGTCGACGCGAAAGACTACGAAGCCTGCTTCGACGAACCGCTGGGCCCAGCCCGGACGACCATCGGGTGTATCCAGCCATTCAGTGCCTTGCAGCGTGCCACCGTGCACCAGCACCACGGGATAGGGCTGAGTGATGTGCTCAGGGGATTCCCAGGCTACGTACATCGGCCCCTTTTGGTAGCTTTTACCGTTATGGGTAACGCGGGCTCCGGTCACCCAGAAGTTGCCACGGCGCGAGCGTTTTATCGGTGCGGTTCGCCAGGGTTGCTGGGCGTGATCGGTTGATCGGATAACTGTCTGCGTAGCGAAAACCGACCAGTCCTTGAGCCCGTATCCCCGGGTTACTGCCGACGTCATTTTCGATCGCGCGGCATCGGCTGCAGGCAATTCCAGGCTCTTGAGACGTGCCGCATCAATAGCCAGATTTATATCCTTGAGGCCAAGAGACAGTTTGAAACCCGGTTCAAAACGTCCGTTCACGATGTTCTGCCCATAGCGCTGATAAGTAGAGCAGGCGAACAGTGTCTGGGTCATGAGGGCGACGAAAATCGAGGGGCTCAGACCATGGCGTTGAACGAGTTCGGTTGCTTCGCCCAGCGACTGGATGGCTTGAGTGATCATCATGTTGCCGGCGATCTTCGCGATACACGCCTGTTCAGGTTGATCGCCCAGGTACCAGGTCTTTTTCCCGAGCAGGTCAAACAGCGGTTGGACCGTCGAGATCGCTCCCTGCGATCCGGCCGCCAGGATATTCAACTCGCCATTTGCCGCCACGGCAGGCACGCCGAAAACTGGCGCCGCGATCAATTCAATGCCGATTGCATCATGCACGCCCTGCAACTCCACCATGAGCGAAGGCGACAAGGTCGACATCACGATATGAACGCAAGCCCTGTCTGCTTTTTCCAGGGCTGCGCTGGATAGCAACACCTCCCTGACGGCGGCATCATCGGCAAGCATGTTGATGACGACCTCCTGCTGAAATGCCGAGGACGGGGATTCGAGAACGCTTACTCCTTCCAGATCCATAACCGCAGCGTGACTACGGTTCCACGCCGATACGTGATGGCCGGCCCGGATGAGCAACGGAATGATCGCTCTGGCCATGCTTCCCACACCGATAAAGCCAATCTTCATTTGCAGTCCCCGGTTGGTGTTTCGACGAAGGTGTATGCGGAGAAGTATGTCGGGCCCGGGATTGCTACGGCAGTGCCATTGCTGCACTCTCACTGTTCATTTTTGTTCGGGGTAGAGCATGGACTGGAGTGACGTGCGGGTCTTTCTCGCGATTGCCCGCAGCGGGTCATTGGGCGCTGCCGCCAAGCAGTTGGGTGTTAGCCATCCGACCGTGGGGCGGCGCTTGCAGGTGCTTGAACAGTCCAGTGGCCAGCCCATTTTTCTTCGCACCACCCAAGGTCTGGTGCTGACCGACAGCGGAGAAAAGCTGCTCAGCCTGGCGCAGGAAATGGAGCAAAGTGCGTTGGCAATCGAAAGGCGCCTTGCGGGGGACAGCGCACAGCCAGAAGGTGTGTTGCGCATTTCTTCCGCTGACTGGTTCGCCTGTTACGTGCTGGCCCCGGTCCTGAACGAACTGGGGCGACGTTATCCGCTGATCGTGCCCGAGGTCATCGCGGGGCATCGATTGTTTGACCTTGCTCGTCGCGACGCCGACATCGCGTTTCGGATCGTGCCTTTCACCGAACCCGATATCGTTCACCGCAAGCTGACTACCCTGAGCTATGGGTTATACGCAGCCGTCGGATTTCCTGACCCCGCGCCACAGGGCGACGGGGTTGGTTTGATTACCATGAGTGTTGCCCAGTCTCATTATCCCGATGTGCAGTGGCTGCAGCAGCGTTACCCTCTGGCCCGTACTGTGTTCACCAGTAGCAGCCGCACAGTCCAGGCGCAAATGTGCGCGCAAGGGCAGGGTGTCGCCGTATTGCCCCGCGTCCTGGGCGACCAGTTAACGGCGCTGCGGCTGATTGATCCGCATGAACCGCCACCGGGTCGCGACATATGGATGGGTTATCACCAGGACATGCGGCGGATGGACAGCCTTCGCGCCCTTGCCGACCTTGCCTCGAGCATGATCGGCTCGCAGGAAGGCAGTTGACTCACTCTGCCGGGCGCATGGCTGCCGTTTGCAATTGCGCAGCAGGTTGGCGCGCCAGGGTAAGGCTGAGTCCCGCGCCCAAGGCCAGGCATGCCGCGATGCAGAATATGGAAACGGTGAAGGCGTGGGTGATGGCCGCCACGTCTGTATCCGTGCCCAGAAGGGTGTAGAAAATGCCGCCTATTATCGCCACGCTCAGTGACGTGCTGATTTGCAGGGTGGAACTGGCAATGCCCGCAATCATGCCGGAATACGCGGGCGCCACGCGTCCTGTGATCATGCGCATCAATGTCGGGAGGGCCAGTCCTTGTCCGAAACCGATCAGAAAAAGGATGACGGCGAGGGGCAGCGCAGGGGGCGTGACGGCCATCGGTGTGTGCGCCACGAGCCAGGCCAGGAGCACGAATCCCAACACTTCAAGTCCCATCCCGACCGGATTGACGTATGCCCCCAGAAAACGCCTGAATTGAGGGGTGGAGAGTGGTCCCAGCAAAAAACCCGCGCCGAAAGGAAGGAAGACGAGGCCTGCATTGAGTGGGCTCGTATGCAGCGCTCCCTGTAAATAAATGGAAAACAGCAAGAAAAACACGCCGATCGCGTAAAAGGTCAGGGCGACGAGCAGTGCCCGGCCCAGCCCAGGCGTGCGCAGTACGGCGGGATTGAGCAACGGTGCGCCTTGCGCTTGGTGCAAACGGGCTTCGTAGTGCCAGAACAGCCAGGCCAGCAGCGGCACCGCCGCAAGCGACAGCCAGGCCCACAAAGGCCAGCCCGCCTCACGCCCTTCGATCAATGGAACGATCAGAGCCCCAAGCGTCACCATGGACAGTACCGTTCCGCCCAGATCCAGCTTGCTTGTATGTTGTGCGCGGGTTTCCCTGACCACGGGAATTGCGATCAGGATGACCAGCAACGCAATCGGCAAATTAACCAGAAATATCGCCCGCCACCCCAAGCCCATCAGGTTGAGCGATATCAATATCCCGCCAAGTGCCTGGCCGACTACCGACGCCAGTCCAAAGACCGCGCCATAGAGACTCAGCGCCAAGGGCTTTTCGGACTCGGGAAATATAGCCTGCGCCGAAGCGAGTGCCTGGGGCGCCATGACGGCTGCCGTCACGCCTTGCAGCGAACGTCCGGCGATTAACACCCAAGGTGACTCGGCGACGCCGCAGATCAGTGAGGCAACTGCGAAACCAACCAGGCCAAGGAAAAACATTCTCATGCGACCGTAGATGTCACCAAGCCGTCCGCCGGTAATCAGTGTCACGGCATAAAGCGTCGCATACGAGGAGATGATCAACTGTTCGGCGGATGAGGCCGTGCCCAGCGATTGCTGAATCGAGGGCAGCGCCACGTTCACGATGAAAAAATCCAGAGGCGGTAAAAACGCACCGACCAATAAGATGGCGAACATCAACCAGCGCCGCGGTTCTGGTGGGGCGACTTTTTTCTGAGGCATAGGGTCTCCTGTCTGAAACCATTCGGTTCCAGAATATTCTCGATTGCGGGTCATGCTCTGAATCAGCTGGCTCCAATCTAAACGATCAAACCTTCGCTTACGCCTCACATAATTGAACGGCCAATGTTCATTTATGGCAGTGCCGCTCAGCTCCTGACTCCTCTCAAAATGGCCGCACTGTGGTTTCAGTCGATCCACACAACCGAGACTGAGGAGTCAGATATGTCAGGTAAATTCGCTAATCAGGTTGCGGTCGTCACCGGCGCATCCACCGGGATCGGGTTTGCGATTGCGCAGGGCTTGATTGCCGAGGGGGCCAGACGTGTTTACATCACTGGGCGTTCTGCAGCCACGCTGAAAGCGGCGGTGGCCAAGCTGGGCGATAGAGCGATCGCGGTCACTTCCGATGTCGCGCGCCAGGCTGATCTGGATAAGCTCAAGGCGACGATCGAGGCCCGCAACGATCAGTTGGACTCAGTGTTTGCCAACGCGGGTATTTGCGAAAAAAACCCGCTGGGCGAGACCACTGAGGCGGCTTACTTCAACATGTTCGACATTAACGTGAAGGGCGTCTTTTTTACTGTGCAAACGTTGATGCCTTTGTTGAAAAATGGCGCTTCGATCGTGCTGACGGCTTCTATCTGCTCCAGCAATGGGATGGAAGGACTGAGCCTCTACAACGCATCCAAGGCTGCGGTGCGGTCTTTCGCAAGAACTTGGGCCAACGAACTGAAAGGTCGCAAGATTCGAGCGAATGTCCTGAGCCCAGGCTTCACCCGCACCCCTCTGATGGATAACGGCTTGAAGATGAGCGAAAGCGACATTGCCGCGCTGCGCCAGCATGTCGAGCAGATCACTCCGCTGGGGTATATGGCCCAACCTGAAGAAATCGCCTCGTCGGCACTGTTCCTTGCATCCGCCGATGCGAAATATGTCAACGGTGTGGAACTGATGGTCGACGGCGGCCTGTCGCAGATCTGAACACTCGCTCAACCGTAGCGCAGCCCTCTCAGAGGGTTGCTTTCAGCGCTTTTGCGAAGCCTCAGCAGGAAACCTCATCATGAACATTGAAGAACTGACCACCCGACTGGACGCCCTGGAAAGTCGCGCCGCCATCGAGTCGCTGATCAGCGCCTACGCCAATGCCTTCGACCGCGTCGACGCGTCGCTCCTGAGCGCAATCTGGCACGAAGAATCGACACTGGATCTACCGGGTTTCGGCAAGGCCGGAAACCGTGACGAAATCCTGGTTATGGCGCAAAACAGCTGGCGCCAGATGCCACATATGCACCACTGGATGGCCAATCCGCTGATCCAAATCGAGGGTGACAGCGCGGTAGGTACGGTAGCTGCGGATTGCCTGTTCCATGACATTGAAAAAGGCCCGGTGCAAGTCAGCGGGTTGTACCACGACAGGTTTGAACGTCGGGACGGAAAATGGGCGTTCTTGTCACGTCGTTTTGAACTGCATTTCCTGACACCGTTGAAAGATTGGGTACCCATATCGGGTGATGAAAAGTACGCAGTGGAGCAACATCAGAGCCGGAGCACGCTTTCAAAGGGATAACGTGCTTGCATGATGTTCAGTGAAGGCGCGAACGACAAACGCTGCCCGCTGATGTCGTTCAAGCTGCAGGGAATGACAGCGAAAAACGGATAGTTCCGGGTTTCGGCTGTTCGACACGCACGTGCCCCCCATGCAGTTGCATGATTGCCACGACGATGGCGAGGCCAAGGCCGTAAGAGTCGGAGTTTTGGTGGCGAGACGCATCGCCACGGTAAAAGCGGTCGAAGAGTTTGCCCAAGGTTTCGTCACTCAGCACAGGCCCTTGGTTCTCCACCTCAATCCGGGCACCGCCGTGGGTTTCCATTACCCGCATCAGAATATCGGTGCCTTCGTAGGCGTAGCGAATTGCGTTTGCTACCAGGTTGCTCAAGGCTCTGCGCAGCAGCAAGGGGTCGGCGAGCACGTTGCCATCGCCTGTTATCTGGAAGCTCATTTGCCGCTCTTCGGCCAAGCCTTCAAAATATTCGGCAATGCGCTGTGATTCGTCATGCAGCGATAGCTTTTGGCGCTCCACCACTGCTTGCGCTTCATCGGCGCGCGCAAGGAACAGAATGCTTTCGACGATGCGCGAGATCCGTTCGAGCTCTTCAAGGTTCGAAGCGATCAGTGCCTGATAGTCATCCTCGCTGCGGCGTTGGCGAAGGGCGACCTGGCAATGCCCCATCAGCGATCCCACCGGCGTGCGGATTTCATGGGCAAGGTCGGCGGAAAACTGCGTCAACCGCTGATAACCCTGGGCAAGGCGATCGAGCATCGCGTTATAGGCGTCACTCAGCTGTTGCAGTTCAACCGGCGTATCGGCGCTGTCCATGCGGCTGTGCAGACGCTCGGGCGTTATGGCTGCCGCATGGGCGGCCATTTTGCGCAACGGGCGCAGCCCTCGACGCAGTACCAGGTAACCCAGCAACGCGGTTGCCAGAAAGGCCAGGGCAACGGCCAGGTAGATACGCTCGCGATACGCCGCGAGCATAGCCATTTCCTTGCCCATGAGGTGCGCGGCGGTCAGTCGGACTTCACGTCCACCCGACGTCGTGACGACGGTCGCGGCGCGCAGCATTGTCCCCGAGTCAGTCACGCCGCTGCGCAGGTCACTGACGCTCAGCTTTGTATCCTGGCCGATCACCGGCAGTCCAGGCAGCGTGACGTTGAGTGGGTTGACCTGGATTACCGGTGGCTGCCCCGGCTCTTCAATGATGAAGATGTCGTCTTCGCTGTCGAGCATGTTCTTGAAAATCTGCGGGCTGTCGCGCAGCTTTTCGATGGCGAGCTCGTAATGCAGCAGCTTGCGAAAGTGCTCCAGACGGCCCATGACCGCATGATCGCTGTATACCAATACCGAGGCTTTCATCGTCTGATACAGATAAGCACCCGCACCGGCCACGGCCAGCATCGCTACCATGGAAAACGCCACGGTCGATCGCAGGGTCAGAGAGGGTTGGCGTCGGGACCGCATGGCCTCACCTCGCAGACATAGCCGATACCACGAATGGTATGGATCAGTTTGATCGAATACGGCTGGTCGACTTTGTTGCGCAGACGCTTGACCGCTACGTCCACCACGTTGGTATCGCTGTCGAAATTCATGTCCCAGACTTCCGAAGCGATCTGTGTCCTGGACAGCACATCGCCTGCCCGACGCAGAAACAGATGCAGCAGGGCGAATTCCTTGTTGGTCAGCACAATCACCTGCTGTTGGCGTGTAACGCGGCGCCGCACCAGGTCCAGCTCCAGGTCGGCGAGGTGGAAATGGTCGGCTTCGCGCACTACACCGCGACGCAAAATGGTGCGGATGCGTAACAGCAGTTCGGTAAACGAAAAAGGTTTGACCAGGTAATCATCGGCGCCCAGTTCCAGACCGCGAATGCGGTCATGCAACTGGTCGCGAGCGGTGAGGAACAGCACGGGGACGTCTTGTCTGGCGCGCAAGAGCTCAATGATCTGAAACCCGTCAATCCCGGGCAACATGACGTCCAGCACGATCAGGTCGTAGCGCGTATGCAAGGCCATGTGCAGGCCGTCGGCACCATGCTGGGTCCAGTCGACGTTGTAACCGGACTCGCCGAGCCCCTTTTTGAGGTACTCACCTGTTTTGGTGTCATCTTCGATCAGCAGGATATGCATCGTGAGGCGCGCTCGGGTCTCTTCATGACGGGATTCAGCCCGCGACATCGGTATCTCGGCTGTGCAGTGTAACGAGATGAGCCGGCGCAGTCGGTTACATTTCTGTCATTCAAGGGCAGGGTTGGCGAATGACAAAAATGTCATTCGGCGGTCATCGTGACGTCCCGGTCTGCGGTCGAGGATGGCGGCACATCAACCCATGAGGAATCGTCGCCATGCAACTCAAACACGCCCTGTCTACCACATTCGGTTTGTTGATGCTCAGTGCT
This sequence comes from Pseudomonas sp. St290, assembly GCF_018325805.1. Taxonomy (NCBI): domain Bacteria; kingdom Pseudomonadati; phylum Pseudomonadota; class Gammaproteobacteria; order Pseudomonadales; family Pseudomonadaceae; genus Pseudomonas; species Pseudomonas sp. St290. The sequence goes on from NZ_AP014703.1 coordinate 3,339,542, forward strand.
GCCGTCATTGCCACCGCGGCCGACATGCCGGTCATCAAACCGTTGCGCGGTACGGTGGAGAGCGTCAGCAACAACACGCTGACATTCACTGTCCGCTCCGGCGCCCAGCAGACGATCGGACTGACAGACAAGACCGGTATCAACCGGGTATCGAAGGCCAATATCGACTCGATCAAATCCGACAGCTTCATTGGCTCGGCGGCCATCCCGCAGGCCAACGGAACATTGAAGGCGCTGGAGGTCACGGTATTCGACGCCAGCCTCAAGGGCAGCGGCGAAGGTCATTACGGCTGGCAGAATGCGGATGGCAGCACAGGCACCATGACCAACGGTACCGTGGGGAAACTGTCCAAAGCTGACGGCCGCACATTGACCGTCAACTACAAGGGCGGCGAGAAACAAATCGTCGTACCGGATGATGTGCCAATCGCCTACGTCGAGCCAGGCAAAGCCGATGAACTGGTCAAAGGTACGAAAATTGTCGTGTTCCCGGCCGCAGATGGAACCACCGCGCGCGGCATCGCGGTTGGCAAGGATGGCTTCCAACCACCGATGTAATTACCTGAAAAGGCAGGGGCGCTGTCGTCTGGCAACGCTCCGCTACATGGATGGCTTCCAAGGGGAAACACGTGAGACAGAAAAAGCTTCATCCCTGGCCGGTTCGCCTTACCCACTGGCTCAACGCCGTTTGTATGGTCTGCATGTTCATGAGCGGTTGGGCCATTTACAACGCCTCGCCGCTGTTCGGCTTCAGGTTTCCGGCAGCGGTGACCGTGGGCGGTTGGTTGGGCGGGGCGCTGGCCTGGCATTTCGCATTCATGTGGCTGCTGCTGATCAACGGCTCAATTTATCTGCTGTACGGGTTCGCCAGTCGGCATTTCAAACGTGAGTTGCTGCCCATCGGGCTAGCCGCGTTGAAGCATGATTTGACGGACGCTTTGCGCTTACGGCTGGTGCATGAAAAGGGCGTCTATAACGCGGTGCAGCGTCTGATGTACTGGATGGTGCTGGCGGCAGGCGCACTCGTCGTGATCTCGGGCGTGGCGATCTGGAAACCCATTCAACTGCAAGAGTTGGTCGCGCTGCTGGGCGGCTATGACGTTGCTCGTTATGTACATTTCGGGGCGATGGCGATGATTGCTGCATTCGTCGTGATTCATCTGGCCTTGGTGATTTTGGTACCGAAAACCCTGCTGCCAATGATTACGGGTGGAGTGCGGTCTCTTGATACCGGGGAAAATGGCCATGACTGAACCCAGAAAAAAAACTCTTCAGCGCGTCAGGCTTGAACCTGTGCAACAGCTTGAACTTGAGAACATTCAGCGCCGCCATTTTCTTCGTGCCGGCTTGACCGTGGGCGCGATGTCGATGCTGACCGGTTGCAACCTGCAGGACGGCGATCAGGTCGACAAGGTCCTTTGGGCCATGTCGCGCTGGAACGATCGGGTCCAGGCCTGGCTGTTCAGCGGACGGAAACTGGCGCCAACCTTCACAAGGGCGCAGATCACCACGCCATTTCCGTTCAACGCATTCTATGGTCAGGACGACATCCCAGAGGTGGACTTGGCAAGTTACTCGCTCGCCGTCTCCGGCCGGATCAGGGACAAGGCCCCCTGGACACTCGAAAGCTTACGCAAACTGCCGCAACGTAGCGATATCACCCGTTTGATCTGTGTTGAAGGCTGGAGCGCCATAGGGCAATGGGGAGGAGTACCGCTCAAAACCTTCCTGGAACACATCGGGGCCGACACCACAGCGAAGTTTGTCGGTTTCAAATGTGCTGATCGTTATTACTCCAGTCTGGACATGCCAACTGCCTTGCACCCACAAACACTGCTGGCGCTGGATTACGCTGACGTCGCGTTGCCGCCCGAATACGGCTACCCGCTCAGGGTTCGAGTACCCACCAAGTTAGGCTTCAAAAACCCCAAGCATGTTGTCGAGATTTTCGTGAGCAACGACAACCCGGGCGGGTATTGGGAAGACCAGGGATACAACTGGTTCAGTGGGATCTGATGAGGCAAAAAACCTAAACAATAGACATTCGATGCAGAAACCGCTCCTGACGCTTACGGCCGAATCAGTTTTCTCTTGGATGCGCGTTAACTCCCCATCTCACCCGCGCTACTAGCCACTCTTGCCCCCATGGGGCAGGCAGGTCGAGGTAGCGCCGTTCCGTTCTGGTAGTGCATAGCAACGCCAGGAGCATCGGAGTGAGTGATGACATCAGCTCTGGTATGAGGTGCTCTTATGACCGGTATTTCTGCGGTACCGCCAGCTCCAACCGTGTTGCCTACTTCAGAAAGCAAAATGCGAGTTCCTACCGATGGAGCCGATTTCCGCTCCCACTTGCAGGCTCAGTCCAGGTCACATGTGCAGCAGCCGGATACAACAAGCGCACAGGTGTTATCTGACTCGACCATGAACGTGTCACGCCGACCGGAGATGGAGGCAATGCTTCAAATGTTGGCATGGCGCAAGCGTACGCAGAGCGCTCCGAGCAAACCAGGTCGCACAGTGCCAGGTACGCGAGCCGGTGGCCTGGATACTACGGGCTTCAACTTCCCCGTTCGAGGCGTTTTGGCTACCAGTGGAGTTATCCAACAGAGCTGCCTAAATGAGGAGGGTAGGCCGCTCTACTTGAAGTCTTTTGATGACCGGGCCGTGTGTACTTCTGGTGACGAAGAAAGCGAACTCTCCTCTGACGTTATCTGCGGAGGGGGGCTGAATGCATTCGCAATTGCAGTGGCTCTGTCCGCGATAACCCTCACCTGGATACCGATTGAGATTGTTCGAGCGCCACTACGATCGCCCAATATTCGGATTTTGCGCCGTCGCAAACCCTCTTCAGCCGAGAGCCATCTTTTCGACCAGTCAGATTCAGAGGAAAGGGGGGAAACAGACGGCTCTCGATAGCTCTTTCGCCACAGGCTAGGATTTCTACGGGGAATGCAGCTGCGGCGATTTCGGTGGGCCTTTGATTATCCTACCCATCGAAGGAAGCAGGAGGCTGGTTGAACTGTTCAGATTCCACGTAAGCGTCCGCCTAATACCTGCCGGATTTGATTGATTAATGAGGAGTGACCCGAGTGGACGCCGCTCTGGCGCCTGGGTCAGCTTTCGTATCCGTTTATATTTTGGGCCCCACAACCATGACTGATCGTCAGATTATTGTTCCAGATAGCATGAGATTGCTCTACGAGCATGCTGGTTATGCACCAGCTGTAAAGGTAGGAAAAACTCTTTATTGCGCTGGTCAGGTAGGCCGGACGCCGGAATTATCAGTTATCGAAGACCCCGAGCAGCAGTTTTTGGCAGCATGGGACAATCTTCGGCTTGTCTTGAAAGCCGGTGGCTGCGAATTTGAAGATGTCGTCGAAATGACAACTTATCACGTCGATATGCACCGCCATATGCCCATTTTTAGACGCGTGAAAGATGAAGTCTTTCCCAGGGGCACTTGTGCATGGACATGCATAGGTGTCGGTGAACTGGCTCGCCCCGGCCTGCTCGTGGAGATCAAGTGCATCGCCGTAGCGCGGTAATTTTTCTGATGGGCACCTGGATATACAAAGCTTGGATGTGTGTCCATCTATGCCTCAGTCGATCTGAAATTTTACTCGCCCGCTGCGTCGGCAGGAGCGTGAGAACGTTCTTGCGTGGTTGTGAACCGCAGCGGGTGAGGTTTTGAGGAGAGGGCTGCTGGACCTCAGGCTGGGGGCAGCCTTTTCAAACCATCCAAATCATGTCCTCAGATGTGCCCCCAATGTAGCAATCCACTGGAAGTGAATGGCGCTCCATGGTTTGTGGAAAGGCTGAAATGCTCAGATAAACAGCCCGTCCGACGAAACCTAGAGACTGTCAGGCTCGCCAAAAAATATTTTGACATAGCTCTAGGACGGTGGTTTCAGGTCAAAAATATTTGATCTTGCCCCCAGCGATGCCCCAAGTCGCCGACGGTACACGAGTAGTCATCCTTCCTGAGCCGCCCCGCATGCGCCGTCAATCAAACACGCTGAGAATCGATTTGCCGGAAGCGCTTCGCGAGGAAGGGGCGTACCTGGATGCCCTGATGCAAAGTCCTGCTAGGCCATCGGTGTCGTTGCAGACGATCACCTGCCGCTGTCGCCTTGGCCACCCCGGCAGACTAGGCGACACGGTTTGTCGCCCGACGCTGGAAGATGGGCTCAAACGCCACCGAGCACACGGAAGGGGACCTTGCTTGTTTCTCCAATGGCCCTCGTGGGCGTACCCGGATGATTGCTAATAGTAATGGTAAGGTCGGCCTCACGGCATCACTTTGGGCTCAACTGGCTTTCCTGCTCGCGCTGTTGTTCCTGTCGCTCAGCTTTATCGCGCTGCACATGGGGGATCGTTGTGCTGATCGGTTTCATTTACATAATCACGAAGCTGACGTACTCCTTCCAAAAGTTCTGAAGAACAGCTTTTTGAGGACGCATCTCGCAAGCCACGGCTTCGGTGCCTGACTGGGTTTTCAGCAACTCCTAGGTGTTTGTAGGCCGGCTGCTCTTGGCATAATGGCCCACGTATGCCAAGAGCAGGGCTGAATCAGTGACGGCTAGTCATCGCCTACCGGTGTGGTGTCTCCGTCGGGCACGATGGCTTTTTTCCCCAGCTTGATGAGTTTGAACGTCACATCTGCGGTGGCTTCAAGGTAGGCGGGTTCGCTGTCATCGAACGACGCAGCCACGATACTTTGTAACCCCTCCAACTTGTTAAGGCATTTGAACAGGGCTCGCTGGCTCTTTGTGGCCATGGAGTGCTGCCCGGGCTCATCAAACAGCAGGAAGCCAGGGTGATTGCCCTTGACGGTTTCATGTGCAGACGTTTCATAAATTGAAAGGATGTAACTCCATATCAGACGGACAAAATCGCTCGCACTGGATTCGGATGCTATGTTGGTGCTGTCGCGTGATGTGCTGCGAGTAGATGCCTTTTTGAGTTCGCTAAACTTGCTGTTTTGAATCTCTCTCAGCTCGATTTTTTCAAGCTCCGGAAGCAGGTTGTCAATGTTGAACTTGACGTCCTTCACTGGGGCACTCTGGTAGTCAAATTCGCCCACATAAGATCTGAAGAATTTTTCAAACAGATCGTACTTTTTCAAGTCGTCATCGGTATATATGTCGCTTGGTAGTTCTGCTCGGGCTTCTTGGTTGGTAGCGAACTGTTCAGCGATATCTCCCAGCTGGATAAGGTGTTCATCAATGCGCCGTGAGAACTTTCCGATATCTTCAAGATTGATTTCGATCTGAAGCTGGAGGCGCATGTTTGCCTTGGAGACAACGGATGTCGTTGTCAGGTCAGATCTCAGAGCACGAAGCCTGCTCTTCGAGTCGGAAATTTGTTTTGTAAAGTTTTCATTTGCAACTGCCACCTCCCGCATCGAACGTTCAATCGCAGCATTGTCACGCTCAAGCATAATAATTTGCGACTTGAGGTAGTTAATGTTCGTTTCGATGTCCATGTGCGGCACTTGCTCGGACAGGTCTATAAGGGATTTACCCACGCTCTGATAGCATGCCGGACAAACGTTCTTCGAAATATTGAGATCGAGCGAGGCACCGTACTTGACCAGCTTATGAGTGGCCTCGTTCTTGATCAGCTCATCTTCCGCTTGCTTGATATGCTGAAGGTTTGCATTTTTTGAGGCCCGGTGGAGTGTGAGGTCTCCAAGCGACGACTCATAAGCCACGGTCAACCGCTGCAGGTGCTCAGTTTCGGCATCGATAGCGCGGAGTGTTTCCGCAGGAGTCGTATCCTTCCACGCCGTTTCGTCCTTTTGAAGTTTGGTCAGGGTTTGCAGTTGCGCGCGTTTGTGTTCGCCCAGAGCCACGTTGTTACCGTTGGCCATCACCTTGAAAAGTTGGACGCTACGGGGGTCAAACTCTGTGACCGGAGACTTGGGAAGGTGAGCCACCTTCACAAGATTTTTGAGGGCGTCGCTATGAATGGATTTGGTAATGTCGGCCCAAAGGTTGTGAAGCGTCAGGGCTTCGACATCGAGCCTGGCTTTCTCAGTCTCCAGTTCGAAGACATTGGTACCGACCAGGTAGTCAACGACCTTTATGCGCGCATCCCGAATGCCGAAGTAGGGCAGGTTGGCAATGTAGTCTGTCCAGCCCCGTTTCTGCTCGATGGCCATCGCTGCAAAGACGTATTGCAGGTACAGCTTTCTTGGGTTGCCATTCTTGTCTGGAACCGACGGAAGATTAAGCCCAAGGAATTTTTCAAGGTAGGTGTAGTACCCATCATTGTAGATAGCGCTGCCGGAGTCATGAAGAAACAGAAACCGCCCCTCAGCAGTCTGGCCTTCAGTGAGGCCGGCACATTCCTGCACCTCGATGAGGCGAGTGTCGAAGCCCTCATCTTTAATTTTGCGCGTTACCGTGATGGTCTTTCCAAGGGACTCCATTTCCATGGTGACCCAGGAGCGGATGATATTGCAGCGCAGGCCATCATTGTCGACATAATCCTTTAGTACGTAAGTAAGCGCTTTGTCGTTTTGGGCCCCGAAAATCTGCTCCATGCCGAGCGCATAAAGAATGCTCTGCACAATGGTACTTTTGCCCGCAGAGTTCCGACCACGAATAATGTTGAGGTTCCGATTGAAAAATGCGAGAAAGCCGTAGGGGCCGTCGTCTGTTTCGATAAAGATTCTGATGCCTTTGATGAACACGTTTTAGTCCCATTCCTTGGATACGGTCTTGACCATATCTTCCGTAATCTTTCTACCGATGGCGATGAGTGCAGCCTTTTCGTCTGTCATCACAGTGCCGTCAGACATTATCTTCTTGACCAACTCCCGCCCCTTGTCCGTGAGCATGAAACCGGTTTTGGTGGGCTCGATCAGTTGGTCGCCGCAGGCCAGCTGCAGGGCAATCGAGAGTGCTGGGTCAAACCCCCATATTGGCAACGTGATTTCACCCAACTCTGCTGCCAAAATCATGGTGTTCACGTGGCGCTGTTCTTTGATCGCCCAATTCATCAAGTGGAGCTTCACTAAGCTGCACTTTCCTTTATAGCCCGTTCTGTCGAGTATGAGTAAGGCTTGGCATATCTTGTACATCGGCCTGAGGTCGACAAGTACTGGCATTGGACGTGATGTGAATTTTAAGGTGGCCATTTTTACCGGAAGTCCATTCGGCAGACAGCGAGCCAGCGTGCCACGGTTCTCTTGACGATGTCGTCCGCCATGGTCGCATCAATATTTAATAGCTTGTCATCCTTGAGGTGTTGCGTGAGGCTCGTTCGTACCGTGCTGACCAGATTGTCAGGGTTGCCGGTGAGCTCATAACTCATTTCTTCAACTCTCTCCTCAAGTCCGTGCAATGTCCGAGCGACTTGCCAGTAGGTATGTGGGTGGGAGTTGTACAGCTGGTGGAAGAATGGATCATGATCCAAAAAAGCACGTCGAGTCAGTTTGAGTAGCCCCTCGAAAGCAGATTCACCTTTATCCCCTGCGCGCAACTTGGTTTTGCGCTCTAGATTGCCTTCGTAGTCTGTCTTTTCGTCGTTCAGTTCCGGGATCTTCGGTGTTTCGCGGGCGATCGTGATTGGCGCACCTTCAATTTGGCGCACCTCATTGATCTCGTTCATGTAGTAGCCCGCGTCGTGCACATAAACGGTGAATTCTTCGTGCAAGTGCGGCAGGCCCCAGTCGCGAACCTCGTTTTGCTTTTTGACCGCGTGCACGATGAGATCTTTGTTAATGACGTCAGGTGTAATGAGATACCAGTTTTTTATTCTTGTTTCGCCGAGTATCGATTGAAGGCCGGTTGCATAATTTCTCAAGCTGTTCAGGTCGCTTGTTATTTTTGTGCGCTGATGAGCATAGAGCTCTTTGCGCTCATAGTGAAAGTCTGGGCAGTAGCATTGAAACGCATGACCGGTTTCTCGGGTAAATCCCTCAATGCCGAAATCACCACCTGAGGCCGGAACATGCTGATAACCCTCAGCAGCATACTTTTTTTTAAGAACCAGTTGCATCAGTGCTTCCCAACTCGGCCCGTTAAATGCCCCAATCGATGTGTTAATCAAAACTCGACCGCCCCGCCTATTACCGGTTAATCCATTCCGAGATTGAGCTGTCGCGCGCCGTCCCGGTGTCGCTAAATTGCACTCGACGCTATCAAAATGCTGGCACAGCGTCTAGCATGTGCTCGATTTAGCAGATTATTGATACTGTTCATAAATACAGCTATTGTCGTGCGATGAACTGAAGGATGTCGCGGGCAGCTGCAACACCGTTACTGATGCCAGGCCGGTTTGCACTTTACGCATGTCAACGAACGGACTGCTATGACTGATTACGTTTGCCGCGAATGTGTGGGTATTCGTGGCGGAGGTGAGGTGATCAGCATCTAAGCCCGCGCGCTTTTCTAAGGCGACTCTCATGTGGAGAGTAAACGCGCCAATGAGCTACTAGGCGTGAAAGGCCAGGGGTGAGCCAAGCCTTTTCTCACCAATGTCTCTCAGCCGCAAGTTCTTCCTTGATCTCAGGCACCAAGAACGCAAACAACCGATTGTATTTGAGGTCTTGGCGGTATGCCGGATCTTTGCTTCGCAGAGCTTCTCGAATGATTTTGCGGCGTTTTTCCCACGTCTTTTTCGTGTCCTGGGAGGCCAACGACTCTGCTTGGTGGAAAGCTTCCAGTGTCCAGCCGAAAGGCAACAAGTAGGCTTTGTAGTAGTCGAATGCGGTGTTCGTCACATTGATTAGGCGGGGCAGGCGGTAGCCAATGGGGCGACCATATCTTGCGCTGAGAACAATGGATACTGCGCCATGAAATCGGCCCTCATGAAATGAGCGAGGCAGCAAAATCTGAGGCATTGCGAGAGTCATACGTTCTCGCAACTCGCTCCAGGCCAAGTCAGCCTCGGGCTCCTCGCTGGTACCGTGCTCTAGCCAAAAGTCGTGGAATTCTTGGCAAAGTCGGGCAGGAGCGATCGTTTCCTCCAGCTCTTTTCGGTGAGTCACATAGTCGTAGAAATAGACCAGTTGCTGTTCCGTATCGACAGTTAGCTGATCAAGAAATACCTCTTCTTCATGCCATTCGTTGAAGATCATCCGACCTTTGAGATGTGGAACCGCGTACCAGCAGGTCAGCGCCATACGTTTTGCTTCTCGGGAGCGCTCCAACGTTCGCTCATTCACAACGAAGACGTTCAGGTTATTGAGGTAGAAAATATCCTGTTCAGCGGTACGGTTTTCTTGGGGGTTGAAGCCCTCGAAAACCCATACGATGGCACCACCGTTGACCCGGTAGAACTCTCTTCTGCCTACGATCTCCGTAAGAAAGGTAGTGGACAGCTGGACTTCAAACGCAAACCGCTGCTGCTTTCGGTAAACTTGAACATCAGGCTTGCGCCATCTTGCCCGGTCAGCGATGGGCATCCCACGCCATACCTTTTCAACCTCCGGTTCGGAGCAGGCCGAATCGGCATATAAGCTGTCCCTGATAATGCCTTTGAGTCGCAGGTGAGCCGCGCTTTCTTTCGCAGCGTTGTATTTCATCCGATTAATCTGATCAGCGCTGAATGCCCCCTTAGTCGATATCGGGCAGCCCCTGGTGCCTTCTTCATCCGGATGGTGACGGAAGTGAAACCGCCGCTGTTGCGTAAGCACGAGCATCACCGCACCGCCGCAAATCCTGCATACCAGCCATGGCTGATTTGGGTCGCGAGCGTAGCGGCCGGCGAGTTCGTTCCTGTCCTGTATTACGACCACCAAATCGCGCCTCAGGAACCTGTCTACATCCAGAGGCTCCCCGTTATCGAGATTTAGGATTTCGTTTAGCAGCATTTGATCCGTAGGCTGGGCTACGTCATAGGTGAACATCGATCACTCCCTGATTGGTCTTGCATCCTGGTCTGATGGGTAAAACGCACCATTCCTATTGAAAGGTCGCTGGGCCACTATGGTGCTATCGGACCCATTGAGTCAAAACCTCAGCCGGCAAGTCTGCTACCAGGAGGCCTTGCATTGACTTAGGTGGGACTCACGGGAAGAAAGTGGCTCGCCGTCCGGCAACTCAGGTACCCGATCCCGGCCATAAGAACGGGAAGGTAACTTCACCATACCCTTACACCCGTTCCTCATTGATCGTGTTGGTCTCCGCATTTCACCTTTGGGCCATGCCGCTATGTTCGGGAGGGGGGAGGGCCGTATCGCGTGCCTGCACCGGGCTGGCAGTATTTCAGAAGTGCCAGAAGAAGTAACCGACAAGCTGATGTGATCGGATAGCGCTCGGCGGCGATTTGGGAACAGCTGCATGCGACTCTTTCTAGGAGTGCGCTGTTGAGCCTCAGGCTGGGGGCATCCTTTTCAAACCATCCAAATCATGTCCTCAGATGTGCCCCAAATGTAGCAATCCATTGGAAGTGAATGGAGCTCCATGGTTTGTGGAAAGGCAAAAATGATCAGATAAACAGCCTATCCGACGACGCCTAAAGACTCTCAGGGTCGCCAAAAAACATTTTGACTTGGCTCTAGAGTGGTGTTGTCAGCTCGAAAAAATCTCGCGATGCCCCCACATTTGCCCCCAGCCATATGCGATGCCCGAGCAATTACGTGCCTGCCCCCCGGCAGTGATCCAGCCACCGCGACTGGATACCTTTGCCGTAAAGTGAACGGTGTGTGAGGCATGTTCTTAAGCGACGCATTCAGCTTCGCTGTCTAAGCTGAGGCTTATCGGAAGTCAGGGTAGGGTGACTACCCCAGCACGAAGCAATGATCGACGCATTGGAAAGACAAGATCGGGATTCGCTCGTTAGCTTGTCCAAAGCTCACATCCAGCCTGCGAAGAACCTTTATCTCGAAATGCACGTCCGACAATGATCCCGCGACAAATCGGCTAGGCTGAGTCGAACCACATTCATATACGCCCCTCCGAGTCGCGCTGAGGGCGCTCTTTAAATTCCCGCGCAGGCTGATGATTGTATCGAAGCCTGTAGCTGGAACGCTCGACACTTTTGGCTTTTGATAAAGAACTCTCAATGAGAGTTGTCTAGAGCACATGCTCCGTAAGTATCTGGTAAGGCGCCTCGTCCTAAAGTTGCATCTCATCCCAACCGAGGTCACCGCGAGTACCTCGTCAAGTTGATGAAATTCAGCTCACTCCTCACCTCTCCGGTCGGAAGTGACACGCTTCGGCTTAAAAAGGAAGGCTAATGTCCAAACTACTCTTGTTGTTTTCACTTGCGCTAGTTGTAACGGGTTGCGCGAACATCCCAAGAAGCGAAATGTCGGAGTCTGTGTTTTCTTCGCTGGATTGTCCTGCAATCGTCAATCAATTAGATCAGGCACGCGCTACACGTGAGAATGCAGTTCAAGCGAAGCGCGGTTCTTGGAAGGTCATCATTCCCATCGCTATTGGCGTGCGTTACTTCAACGCAGCAAGTGTAGAGAATGAGGCTGATAAAAGGGTAGCTCTGCTGGTTGAGGAGCAACGGGCAAAGAGATGCACTCAGGTCTCTGATTTAACCAAAAATGCGCTACCTGCAGGAGATCGAAAAATGACCCCAATATCCGTTGTGTCGTTTCCATCTCCTCATGATTGGCCTATTTGGGTAGCCCAAGAACTCGGCTATTTTAGCCGCAGCGGAATAACCGTTTCACTGACCCCAACCCCGGATTCGAAATTTCAGCTTGCCGGACTCATTGAAGGAGATTTCGACATCGCGATGACTGGCATCGACAATGTTATTGCCTATACAGAAGGGCAAGGTGAAGCCCGTACGCAGCGGAACCCGGATTTATTCGCCTTCATGGGCGCCAGCAACAAAGGCTTCCTCCGGCTAGTGACCTCGCCGGAGATAAAAAAATACGCCGACCTCAAAGGTAAACAACTCTCAGTGGATGCTCAAACCACAGGCTACTCATTCGTGCTCCGTGAGTTACTGAAGGAGGGCGGTCTAGGGGCGGCGGATGTCGAGTTTGTCAGCGTGGGTGGGTTGCGTCAGCGTTACCAAACGTTAGTTGAGAATAAATATGCTGGCACGCTTCTTATCTCGCCATTACATGCGGCCGCTCAACAAAAGGGCTTCAATGTTCTTGCCAATGTGGAAGATGTACTGGGTCACTATCAAGCATCGGTCGGTGCCGCGCGCCGCGATTGGGCGAAACACAATCACGTTGAGTTAGTCGGCTACATTCGTGCGTATATGCAGGCTATCGAGTGGCTCCGTAACCCAACAAACAAGGCTGAAGCAATAGCGATCCTGAGTAAAAATATGCCGAACTTATCAGAAACCATGGTCGGCCAAACTTATGAAATGCTGTTGGTCCAGCAAGACGGACTTGATCCACGTGCTAAATTAGATATTTCGGGAATTGAGACTGTTCTCGCATTACGCAGTGAGTATGGAAAACCGCAAAAGACTCTAAGTTATTCTGGAAAGTACTACGATCTACAGTATCACGCAGAGGCAACTGAATCGCTGAGGTACCCGGAAAGCTGATCCGGCCTCCTTCGATCTAGCTGATCAGCTTTCCGATCGACACAAGCAAAAGATCAGGCCAGGCTCCGCTCTTCGGGCAGAAAGTGTCCATCGGTGCGCCCGCGCGATCTCTTGGCAAATAGTCAGGCCTAATCCGGCGCCATGGTCGCGTCGATGAGAGCCGCGCCAGAAACGAGCAAATACCTGCGATAGCTGCTCTGGCCCCACACCAGCGCCCCAATCACGTACAGTCAGGGAGTTTTCATCAAGCGTTACATGGACTTCAGTGCCCCGCGGGGCATGCTGGATAGCATTCTCAAGCAGGTTTTTCAGTAGCGTAAAAAGGGCGCTGCGGTCGGCCTGCCATAAGCACAGCGCAGCAGTACTGTTTACCAGAATGAGGCGGACGCCCGCTGCGTCGGCCATTCGTCGCAGATAAAAGATGGCTTCGTTTGCAACGTCCAGGGTATTAACGGCTGCAAGGCTGTAATTTTGTACCTCACTGGCTTCGGCCAAAAGCAACAGTTGTTGAACCTGCCGCGTCATGTGGGCGACATCGCTGAGTAGTGAACTGCGACCTTCGCTCTGCTCCATCAATTCGATTTGTGCGCGTATCAGTGCCAGCGGCGTTTTCAGTTCGTGTGCAGCTGTTGCCAGAAAATCCTGTTGTACACGGTACCCATGCTCTAAGCGCTCAAGCGTATGGTTAAAGCTGGCCACCAGCGGTGCAATTTCGGATGGCACAGTTTTTACCGCTAATCTGGAATGCAGAGACCGAGGGGAAATTGCGGCCGCAGACTCCGATACCTCACGTAAAGGTTTAAGCGTGTAGCCCAGCGTAACGTATGCGCAGCCGCCGAATACAAAAAGCAATACCAGGCTGAAGAGGACAATGCCAGCCCCCATGAACGGCCAGGCGAACCCGACATGGAGCAGCTCCATCAACCTCTTACTGGCCGCAAACTGCAAGTACCAGGTTCTGCCGTCATGCTCGACAGAGGACGTTGCAGCGTACATCAACAGGCCTTCACGCTCGAAGTTGAATGCTCCGCTCTCTGATCGGGTAATTACTATGTTAGAAGGCCAGAATTTATCCTCAGTGGACGTCAATCTGACATTCGCAGCGGAATCCAGCACTCGATAGCCGATTTCCTGGCCCAGGCTTTTATAGCTCCAGATTCGATTATCCTGGCTGCTATCGAATCCGATAGGCGTGCCAGCACTATCAAACTGAAGTTTGTTCGCCAACTCATGGCTACGCTCGGCCACATCCGCGGTCAGAAAAACATCGCTTTCTGAAACGATTAGAGCGAGTGCCGCTGACGCGATCAGGAGGATACTCAGCAGCACCCCAGCGACGTAGGCAAGCAGCATTTTAAAGCTAATACTATGGCGCCACATCGCATTGGCGTAACGCATATCCAAAACCTCGCAAATTAACAATTCGTTGAGGGCAGCCGATGGATATTAGTTTGCGGCGAATTCGATGGAGCGCCACATCCAGAGCATTCGGTGTCACTGCGTCACCTAGCCCCCATGCGGCAGCCTCAATTGCATTACGACGGACGAGCTCTCCCGGCTTGCGAAGTAACAGCAACATGATCTGCATTTCCGCAGGCGCCAGGGCGATGCTTGCATCGGCATTGCACATCATGCCGGTATCAGGTTGCACACTGAGTTCGCCATGGGAAGGCGCTAAGGGGCGGTGTTCGGCAGGTCGACGCAGAAGTGCCCGCACTCGAGCCACCATTTCGTCCATCGCGAATGGCTTGGGTAGATAATCATCGGCGCCAGCGTCCAGCCCCTCAACCCGGTCGTGCAGCGCATCTCTTGCCGTCAGGACAAGGCAGGGAAGCCCCATTCCCGCGTCACGCAAGCGCCGCAGCAAAATCAGCCCATCCCCGTCCGGCAAACCTCGATCAAGTACCAGCGCCTGATAAGGAACCTGCTGGAGGGCCGCCCACGCATTATCGACGCGGCTAATGACATCAACGGCAATTCCAGAGGTCGTTAAGCCTTTGCAAATAAGATGTGCCAAGCGCTCGTGGTCTTCGACCAAAAGAATACGACTCATAGGAACAGGCACATATAGCCGACCCGCGAATTGATTTTCGCAGAACGGTCCGGAACGGGCAGGCTTTTCAATAGAGCGCACAGGCTAGACATCTTAACGTTACTCAATGCGAAACAATGATCAAATGGGCAGTTGGCTACAGTGAATGGAGACTTACGAATCGCCAAGCTGCAAACTCCGCTATCCTCCGCTGCTTCATCTTACTGGCCGCTTACTGACTCATCCGGAAACTGCGCTCTGTGCGACCTTTGTGGCGTATCGGTGCCCTATCCGAACCTAACCCAGCGCAAAAATGCCTGGCAACATCCGACGTCTTTTATTCCTCCGATCAGCACACCTCGCCAGAGCCGTTACAAGGCAAGACCTCATGAGCCCGCCATTCCTTAATAAGCTGGCGCCGGTTACGACTGTAGCGCTCGGCAAGCACTTCCAGTTTTGCAATGTCATCCATAGCAATCACGCGGAACCGATTGTCCGCTTCACACCACGCCGACAGGAAGCGCTTTGCGTCTATGAAGCCCAGCATGATCGGCCAGATAATTTGTTTATCTGCAGGTGCGTGGGATATCGACAAGGTGATAAGCAGTTTGCGCTGATCACGCAATGCGAATCGGACTTCACTCAGGTCGATTGAAGTGGAAAGGTTGGAGTGGGCGCCCACGTAGAACGTTTCGTCGTCAAAGGTGTGACGCATATCCAGAGGCAACACGGCATTGATTTTGGCCAACGCATTCTTTACTGCGAGGGCAAATTTATCGTCTGTCTGACGACTGACCCACTGGGCACCGACTACAAGCGCCTGTATTTCTTCTTCTGTAAATGCAAGCGGGGGTAACAGAAAACCAGGTTTCAAAATATAACCTAAGCCAGGCTCGCCCTCGATGTCGGCGCCCATCCCCTGCAAGGTCACCACATCGCGACGTATGGTGCGTAATGAAACGCCCAACTCCCGCGCAAGTGTCTGGCCCGACACCGTTCTACGATGTCGGCGCAGCACTTGCATTAGCTCAAACAAACGGTGACTCCTGGCCATGTCTACTCCATCGCGATGACACCTTTACCGCCGAGCTTACGGCCTTTCTCAAGCTCAGTGATAAGCCGAATCGACTCGGACATCGAAACGGTTTCCGCAACTCGGACGTTGTAGCGCCTCTCACTGGCAGCCTTGGCAAGCTTATCCAATATCTCG
Source organism: Pseudomonas sp. St290 (assembly GCF_018325805.1). Classification (NCBI taxonomy): domain Bacteria; kingdom Pseudomonadati; phylum Pseudomonadota; class Gammaproteobacteria; order Pseudomonadales; family Pseudomonadaceae; genus Pseudomonas; species Pseudomonas sp. St290. The sequence continues at coordinate 3,355,264 of NZ_AP014703.1, forward strand.
GCGCGCGGTGAGCCTATGATCATTTTGAGTCTGCGATCAAAAAAAGCGCGGACAAACTTACCTAGGCCGGGGTTTAGATCAAGAAACACGCCTCCCGATTTTAGCGTCGCAACGCCTTTAGATATCGGCAGCGTTGCCGCGGTGTCGTAAACCACGTCGAATCGAGTGGCAATACTCGATAGCTGCATGTTCCGATAATCATAAACAGTCTGCACACCCAGCGACTTTGCTCGCTGCATGTCCCTGTCACTGCAACTGCCCGAGACGACGGCCCCATGAATCAGAGCTATTTGTACAGCGGCTTCGCCTACGGCTCCGGCACATCCATTGACGAAGACATGCTGGCCGGCTCGCAGCTTGGCCTTGTCTATAAGCCCGTTCCAGGCAGTTATACCTGGGGTGCCCAGGCAGGCGGCGTGCTCGAATGACACATCATCCGGCTTATGGGCTAAAAACGCCTCTTTTGTGATAACAGCATGGCCAAACGCTCCGCTTTCTTTAAATCGAGCAAGTCCAAACACCGGGTCCCCGACCTTGAATCGCGTGACGCCGGCGCCGATCGATATAACCCTGCCAGAGAAATCCATTCCCATCGTGCGAGGGAATTTCCGACCGGTAACGATCTTCATTTGCCCAGTCCGCAGCTTCCAGTCAATTGGATTGATCGCTGAAAACTTGACACTGACACCGACCTCACCTTCGCCTGGGGTAGGAAGCTCAAAGTCTTGAACCTGCATAACCTCTGGCCCGCCATATCTGCTGTACTGAATGCGTTTCATGATGCGTCTCCAAACTCCGGCATACGACTGGGGTAGTCACCGAGTGGAATCTACAGAGCAAGGCGGTCAGTTTTTGTCACCATTCGATCAGCTTTCTACTTAGTTCGCCTGTGCTGAGCTGTCGCCGATTTCGATGGTGTGCAATTGTTCGTTGAGGTAGTTGAAGCCGATGGTTTTGCCAAGGCTGGCAAACGACGTGCTCGCACTTTGAGCTTCCCAAGATCCTCGAAAGCCAAGCGCCAATTAACCCGACATCACCAGCGCAGCAAGTTACCGGTGTATCACGCTCATTTACGCAAGCACGGGGGGAGTCGGGGTCGAGCAGGCCGGCGCGATCACTGGCGGAACCGGTACGTGACTGGCCGTGGATTCTGCAGCCGCAACCCCGCCCGGCGCGTATCAGCTTTCACTTGGCGTTGCAGGACCTGGCACTGCCCAGCCCGCCCGATATCATCGAATGCGGCTCGGTGTATTTGATGCAGCAACTGATCCAACTGACCGATGCGGTGATGTGTCATCGGAAAGCGCCTGTGTAGGAGGGGGCTTGACCGCGAAGGTCGTTGACGCGGCCCCCTATGGAAACGTGGAGCTTCCATGGCAGAGGGCGGCCCACTGATGGTGATAAATATCTGTAAGGTCTTGAGCCATTATTGGGCTCGATACCTGATCTATTTTACTGGACACACCAATCGAAGCTCTTGGCCCCTAGAACCGCTGGAGAGGTTTGTATGATCTGTCGCGAAATGACCTTGCCCTCGCTTGCTCGAAGGAACGTCTTGAAATGTGCAGATTCCACGTGTGCCTGATAAGCCGCCTGATCCCGATAAACCTCCACCACATAGAGCCTGGTCGGGTCGTCTGTATCAACGGCGCAATACATTGAGAAAACACCCGGCTCGCTCCGTAACGACGTCTCAATATTTATCCTGCCTGCTTCGAGAAACGGTGGTATGTCGTGTGGATCGAGCACGAACTCGAAGATTCGCAGGATTGGAACATCATTTTCGATGGCCATGGTTTATTTGCTCCAACGGATCGCTATCAACATGATCATGGCAGGTCTTCCAAGCCCCTCTGATCCACACGCTCATGGTTATCACTTTCTACTTCGGCTCGCCTTCGACGATATAGGCATTGGTATGGCCTGATCGCTGCCGGAAGGGCCGGATCTTGGCGTACTCAGGTGAGTTGTACCAGGCACGAGCCTGCTCAAGGCTATCGAACTCGATGATGATCAACCGATGACTCGGTGGACTGCCTTCGAGCGGGCTGACTCCGGGGGCACGCACTATGTATCGTCCGCTGTAGCGCTCAAACGTGGCATCCACCTGATCCCGGTATGGCTTGATTCCCTCCGGGTCGGTCAGTTCGAATTCGGCAATGTAGTAGGCAGGGGCGCTTCCTTTAGCCTGCTGAGCCTGGGGAGGCGGTGTCTGAGCTTGGGCAATGGGCGCGCCAAGGGTCAAGATTACAGTCGCGACGGCCATATAAAATGCGGTGTTATTCAGCTTCATTGGTCATGCTCCTTCGCAAGATTGAGGTGGCGTTGGTCGTCAGTCAGGCTGTGGCGCTTTGGCGCTGAGTTGGACGGGTTGTGTTTCAATCAGCTTGCGCGACAAGATCATGGGCTGTGTGATCGCTACATATTTCTTGAAGTGCGGGGATTCGATGTGTGCTCGATAGGCTTCCTCGCTAGCGTATATCTCGAAAAAACGAAGACTGTTGGGCTTTCCCTTTTCCGCGACTGAATAGATGGCGAGCACGCCAGGTTCAACGCGGATGGATTCTTCCATTTCTTCCCTGACGGCCACCTTGTAGGCTTCAAGCTGTGCCGGATCGATCACCAATTCGGCAATGCGTACGACGGTCGCGGGTGTCTCTTGTGCCTGCACCGTACCTGCTCCGAGGCTAAATGCCACACCAGCGCAAAATAGCGCCGACAGGAGTCGGTTTCTGTTTTTTGTCATGTGATATCTCCTTGGGTCAATGGGGTCTGATGCAGCGGCGCATGACTTACCTTTCAATCATCGAGGGTGCTTTCAGTCTTGCGGGTATTTCTCCAACTCGCATACAAGCACGTCGATAGCAAGTCGAGATCGAAGCGGCTGATATTGGGCAGCAGGCCAGACCACATAGCACTCCATGGCTGCTCTAGGCCGATCTCCCCATATCTCTACGAGCGAGCCCTGCTGCATCCGATCCCGGATCAGCCAGTAAGGAAGCCAAGCCAGGCCCATGCCCTCGGCGGCGGCATCCGCAATCACCTCCAAGTCGTCGAAGCGCAGGCGTGAAGTGACATTAACGTCAACCAGCGCACCTTTTGCGTCGGGAAGCTTCCACGCCAAACCGTGATCGTTGCGCCAGTATGGAAGTAGGTCATGGTCAGTCAGATCGGCTAACGTGTGTGGCTCGCCCCGTCGTTCAAGATAAGCCTGCGAGGCGCACAGCACCTTTCGTTGACTGACTAACTGGCGCGCACGCAGGGTCGAGCCATTGCCTAGCCGACCGTTGCGCACTGCGAGGTCAAAACCCTCGGCGATCAAGTCAACCTGGCGGTCGCTGAAATTGAGCTCCAGCTCTAGGTTGGGATGTTGGCGCGCATATGACCGCAAAATGGGCGCGACACGATAGCGCCCGAACAAAACAGGAAGCGTGACTCGCAACTTGCCGACGACCTCCCGCCGGCCGTTCTCCAGCATGGTCTCACCCGCGCGCAACTCATCGATCGCACGTAGGCAGCGCTCATAGTACTGCTGGCCGTCCTCGGTCAGACACTGAGTTCTCGTGGTCCGCTGAAACAGCTGAACGCCAAGTCGCTCCTCTAGACGTGCAATCGCCTTGCCGACCGCCGAGCGCGTCAAGGAAACCCGTTCACCGGCTTTCGCAAAACCACCGGCGTCGACGACTTCCACGAACAGCTGCACACCATCGAATCTATCCCGCACGGCTAGCTCCCTTGGATTGTAGAATTAAAGGACGCACTGACGATAACTATTACCTCCAATGCTGATTAATATTCTACTTTAAAGTAGCACAGCAGCACACGGTGTCTCTCTGTGCTTTTGCAACGTTGTGGTTCACACCAAAAGAACTACCTGCCTATGGATCTCACGTATGGCCAAAGAACAGGGGGGAGTTATATGAAGTTGATCTCAATTGTGTATGACAGTGGTTATGGTCATACCGCACGTGTGGCCGAGGCAGTTGCTGAAGGCGCCAGATCGGTCGACGGTGCCGACGTCCGGCTGATCGCCGTGGCGGATGGTCCGATCGACTGGGAGCGGCTAGAGAAGAGCGACGCGATTATCTTCGGCTCACCGACTTATAACGGCATGATCAGCGCTCGCTTCAAGCAGTTCTTTGAGGACTCCACGAAGGCCGCGTGGATCGAACTCAAGTGGCGCGACAAGCTCGCTGCCGGTTTCACCAATTCTGGCGCGCAGCACGGCGACAAGCTGAATTCGCTGGTCTCCATGGCGCTGTTCGCCGCTCAGCACGGCATGATCTGGCTTGGTCTGGACATGATGCCGGGTAACAGCAGTAGCACCGGTAGCGAAAACGATCTCAATCGTCATGGAAGTTGGCTCGGCGCCATGACGCAGTCGAACAACGACCAAGGCGCCGATCTCACGCCGATTCGCAGTGATCTCGATACCGCCTCTTATCTAGGCAAACGGGTCGCCCAGACTGCCCGTCGATTCAATTCTGTATAAGCCATTTCGCCTCAAATCCAATCCAGGAGCAAGACCATGAAATTGCTTTGCCTCGACGTCCCGCAGCCCGGCGCCACGATGGAAAAATATGCACCACATATGGCGGACGAAGTCCGCCACACCTGGCAGATGTACAAGGGCGACATTATCCGGGATATCTATTTCCGGCAGGATCGTCCCGGTGTCGCGATCATCGCCGAAGCCGAATCTGTCGAAGTCGCCAAGGCAGCATTGGCCGAGTTCCCGCTCGCCAAGGCAGGCCTCATTGATTGGGAGGTTATCCCGCTTGGTCCCTTCACCAACTGGGAAGCGCTGTTCGCTGCTGGCAACGCCTGAGACCAACAACAGGAGGCACCGATGGGATCGACCGCGCTGCGCAAGTGGAGCGGCCGGATTCGGACAGGAGATGCTGGATTTCTGTGGAGAGCACGGCATTGTCTCGGACGTCGAGATCATTCCCATCCAGAAGATTAACGAAGCCTACGAGCGCATGTTGAAAAGCGATGTGAAGTACCGCTTCGTCATCGATATGGCCACGATAAAGTCCTGAGGAAGTAAAAACATGACAAGCACGATCAAACCCATCCTGTGCGTGGTCACCAGCCATCCGATCCGCGGCGACAGTGGCGAACCCACCGGTTTCGCCATGGTTGAGCTGACCCATCCGCTGGAAGTCTTCGAGGCAGCTGGGATTGCGGTGGAGATCGCTTCCATCCGAGGAGGTCATCCGCCGATCGACTTCTTTGACTTGTCCGATTCAACCAACGACCACTACTGGAAGGACAAGGGCTTCCGAGACGCACTGGCTCATTCCCTGGTGCTCAGCGATCTCGACCCCTCGCGCTACTCGGCGGTCTTCTTCGTCGGCGGCCATGGCACGATGTGGGACTTTGCGGACAGCGCGGCTGTGCAGAAGGTCATTCGCGAGATATGGGAGGCCGGCGGCATCGTCTCGGCCGTTTGCCACGGCCCGGCCGCGCTGGTGAATGCGACATTGTCGGACGGCAGCTATCTCGTCGCCGGCAAGAAGCTCGCATCCTTCACGGATGAGGAAGAGGCCGAGGTCCAGTACACCACGGTTGTGCCGTATTTGCTGGCGAGCACGTTAAAGGCGCGCGGCGCACTGCATCAGCCAGCCCCTAACTGGTCAGAGCAAGTGGTAACCGATGGGCACCTGGTGACCGGCCAAAACCCAGCCTCAGCGCGTGGCGTGGGCAAAGCGGTCGTCGCCCAGTTGAAGGCGACGACCTGACGGAGGGACGGAAGTGGTTCGTCTGCCGATTTTGTCATCGGGGCTGGCACGATTCTGGCTCCGATATGGAGGCAGCATGCAGCCACGATCATTCAGGGCCCGCTTGGGTTCGAATCAGCCGAGGCTGTTCATTCTTTCGAACATGGCTTCTCCAAGCTCGCGTGTCTTGGCCGAAACACCGATCAACACTTCATCCTTGCCTTCGGCAAGTTGCTCAAGCGTCTCCTTGGCGAAGTCGTCGGGGGTGACCATCATGTGATTGACGGTGCCTTCGCTGCGGGCGCCGCCACCCAGTCCGGTATCGACGATCGGCGGGGCGATCTCGATCACTCGGATGCCGGTCGTCTTGAGTTGATGCCGCAGACTGAGCGTGAAGGAGTGAATCGCGGCCTTGGTCGCGCAGTAGACCGGCACGTCAGCCATGGGCGAGAAGGCCAAGCCCGAACTGACGTTAATCACATAGGCTTGGGCTTGCAGCCTGAGCGTAGGCAACAAGTCAGCAATCAAGTGGATGGGCGCAGTGAAATTGATCGCCACTTCTTGATCCAAGCTGTCCGTTGCGGGATCGGTGGTGAAGTCGCGATGCGCCTGGATGCCGGCATTGTTGATAAGGACGTTCAGGGTCGGATGGTGGGTCTTCAACCACTGAACCAATGCACGGCGACTGACCGCGTCGGCCACGTCGCAGACGTGCGTAACCAAGGCCGGCACCGCGTCCTTGGCCTGCCGCAAGGCGGTCTCGCTACGGCCGCAGATGATGACCTTATTGCCTTCGCTGGAAAAGCGTTTTGCCAGCGCCAAGCCGATGCCTGTTGCGCCGCCAGTAATGAGAATGGTGTTGTCTGTAAGTTTCATCGTCTTTCCTTCCGTGTTGATAGAGAAGGTGTGCCGACGATTAATGAGGTATCCGCGGGCACACCTTCGCAACCGGCAAGCCGGGCTAGGTGTCGCGGATACCCCATGGGGAGGAGTTGCCGTTCCGTGGAACAGCGACCGGGCTACCATCCGGCCAGCACTCTTTCGACGGCTAGAACTTTATCGGTTTGATTGGCCGTTCACAACCATTTGCCGACGTTGGCAACGGGCACGCTTTGAAGGCGACAGAGAGCGCTCGTGAAGGGCGATCACTTTTCGGAACCCAGGAAGTCATCATGAAACTGATCTGTGTCGAAGAACATGTACTCGATTCTGCCATTGGTAAAGCTACGCAAATGCGCGCACTGGCGCAGGCTCCTTATCTTCCTGATTGGGGTAATCGCGTAACCGACGGTTGCAATGTCACGGATGACAGTCGTCCGCATGTGGTTGCGGCCAGCGAGTCGGCAAGAAAGGCACTGGAGATGGGCGCCGCACGTTTGGCGGACATGGACGCGGCGGGAATTGGCATGCAGGTGCTTTCCTATGGTGGGTTCCCCCAGTTGTTGCCTGCGCAAGAAGCCGTCGAACTGAATCGAGCTGCCAACGACAGGCTGGCCGAGGCTGCCCAAGCCCATCCAGAACGTTTCGCCGGCTTTGCAACCCTGCCGTGGCAGGCGCCGGAAGCAGCTGCACGGGAATTGGAGCGGGCAGTAAAGGAGCTGGGCCTCAAAGGAGCACTTATCAACGGCCGTCCTGGCGAAACGTTTCTGGACGATCCGCGCTATGCACCGATCCTGGCAGCGCTCGATGAAATGCAGGTGCCGCTGTTCGTCCATCCCGGCCTGCCGCTGCCGGCGGTGCAGGCCCCTTACTACGGTGGATTTGATCGCGAACTAACCGCTCGCCTGTCGATGTTCGCTTGGGGTTGGCACAACGAAGCCGGTATTCACGTCGTGCGTTTATTGCTTGCAGGTGTGTTTGACCGTTATCCAAATCTGCAGGTCATCAGCGGACACTGGGGGGAAATGGTGCCGTTCTACCTGCAGCGTTTGGAAGACTCCATTCCGCAGGAGGCCTCTGGCCTGAAACGACCCATCGTGCAGACTTATCGTGAGCATGTGTACGTCACCCCCAGTGGCATGCTGACGCTGCCGCACTTTCAGTTTGTTCATTCGTTGATGGGGTCTGAGCGCATCCTGCACTCCATCGACTATCCCTACCAAAGCCTGGATGGCGCGCGAGCCTTCATCGACGCACTCCCAATTAGCGATGCGGAGAAAGCACTCATCGCTCACGGTAATGCCGAACGTCTGCTGCGTCTTTGAAGCGAACAACCGGGCTGCAAAATACGCGGGCCGGGAACGCTTGAGTGCCTCGGCCACCGCCTTCACGACAATGGTGGGAGTATGGAAGCGGTCCCCGGGCGATCCCGCGAGGTCTCGGACCATCGCTCGCGCCAGCCGACGTTTGCGCAAGCCCAGCGCTGAGCGCACACCGGCCTATTGTTGAGGGCTGCTCATCGGTGCATAAACCAAACAGCCGGTAGTTGAACGTAGAGACATCAATTAGGTTGTTCGCAACTCTATTCATTGAGCAAGGAGCTACCGATGCGCCCAAGAGCAGCCATGCCTGCAGTCGCCCTGCTGGCCACCATCGCATTTAACGCCTGCGCTGCTGATGCCCCCTCCGAGCAATCCATGACGATCGTGAGAAATGGTGAGCAGGCATCCCTAATCGGGCCGCCAGCTAATTTTGTGGGGCATGCACGAATTGACCCTCTCTTCGCCCCACGGGCACCGTCGAAAGTCTCGGCAGGGTATGTGACCTTTCAACCGGGTGCGCGATCGATGTGGCATACCCACCCGTTGGGACAAATGTTGGTGGTCACAATGGGTACCGGATGGGTTCAACAAGAGGGCGCTGATAAACAGGTCATCAAGCCTGGAGACGTGATATGGACGCCGCCTGGCGTCAAGTATTGGCATGGCGCAACGAGCACGACCGGCGTGACTCACATGGCCATTCAAGAGACGCTTGACGGCAAAAATGTCGAGTGGCTTGAGCCAGTTACCGAAGCCCAGTACGGCGCTTCATTATGATTATTCGAACATTTGCAGCAGCAGGCTTAGCGCTGTGCTTGTCTGCATGCGCCACCCCCGAGGGGGCGCGGACTAAGGAAATTTCGCACATGTCAAATTCAGCCGATATACACGCCGCATCACCGGTAATGGCTCACAACGCTGGCACATTATTGCTCGGTGAGGTCTGGAAGCGCCCAGAGTTGTCTCCCCGTGACCGGAGCCTGGCAACGGTCGCCGTGCTGATTGCGCGAGGTCAGACAACTGAGCTGGCGGCATACCTGGATCTGGCGTTGAAGAACGGGGTGACGCCTTTGGAGTTGTCCGAAACTATCAACCATCTCGCATTTTATTCGGGTTGGGGTAACGCCGCTGGAGCAGCGCCGATTGCCAAAGAGGTGTTTAGCAAGCATGGCATAGCCTCTGACCAACTGGCGCCGGTGTCGCCCGTGCTATTGCCTATCGATCAGGCTGCCGAAGACGCACGCGTTGCAGCTGTCGACAAATCTGTTGGCCCGGTTTCGCCAGGGTTAGTGAAATTCACCACCAGTGCGTTATTCAACGATCTCTGGCTGCGTCCGGGTCTTGCGCCCAGAGACCGTAGCCTGATTACTGTTACGACGTTAGTTGCAAACGGTCAGGTTGCGCAGATCGGTTACCACCTTAATCGTGCGATGGACAATGGCCTGACGCAGACCGAGGCTTGCGAATTGCTTTCACATCTGGCGTTCTATGCTGGATGGCCTAACGCCTTCTCAGCCGTGCCGGTATTTAGCGATGTGTTCACCAAGCGCCAGGCGAGCTGAGTCGCTAGGGGAGTGGCCCCATGGGTTCGAGTTCGCGGATGAGGTCAATCAGTAGGCGAATGCCTACGGGAACTTGTCTGAAGCTTGAGTAGTAGATGTGAAAGCCTGGGTCATGGTGAGCCCAGTCCTCAAGGACTCGCCGCAGGGAGCCTTCCGTGATCTGTCGTTCGACGACCTTCGCAGGAACATACATCAAGCCGGCGCCGCGCATTGCCATCGCCACACCAACGCGGGTCTCATCGATAGTGATGGCGCCCGGCGCGTCTATCTCCATCTGTTGATCCTCCTTCGAGAATTGCCAGTGGTAAATGCGTGCATTCCCCAGACGCACGCGTAAACAACGATGTTGGTACAGCTCTTCCGGATGTAGCGGGGTGCCGAATCGCTCAAGGTAATCAGGCGCGCCAACGACGGCCCATGCCACATCGGGAGAGAGTCGTTGAGCGATCATGTCTTCGGGCACCGTCCCGCCGAAACGAATCCCTGCATCGTGGCCGTCGCCGATAATATCGACCATTCGGTTAGTCACGGTGAGGTCAACCTCGATGTCCGGATAGCGATCAATGAAAACCGGAAGAACGGGGCCGAGCAGCAGTTTTGCGCCATCGCTCAACACGTTCAGGCGGATACGCCCGGCTGGCTCATCGCGTAGCCGGTTCAGGGTCTCCAGCGCCTGTCCGATATCATTGACCGGGGTGCTGATGAGGCTTTGCAGCTCCTCACCAGCTGCTGTGAGTGTCACGCTTCGGGTGGTGCGATTGAGCAGTCGAACGCCAAGCCGTGTCTCCAGACCTTTCATGGCATGGCTCAGCGCAGACGCGCTGATGCCCACGTCCAGCCCCGCCTTTCTGAAGCTTTGATGCCGAGCGATGGCAAGGAAATAAACAATATCTGCCAGGTTCGTGCGGCTCAGTTGCATTGATGACTCCGAAGCAAAAGCGGTAAGGTCAGCCCACAGCGGGCAAGTGGTCAATCAACTTGTCGAGCGTAATGGGGTAATCACGAACCCTTATGCCGGTAGCGTTATAAACAGCGTTGGCAATCGCCGCTGCCGCTCCTGAAATACCGAGTTCGCCTACACCTTTAGCCTTCAGCGGAGTCGCATAGGAGTCAACTTCATCCAGGAAAATAACCTCCTGGTGGGGGATGTCGGCATGCACCGGTACTTCGTAGCCAGCCAGATCGTGATTAACAAAATAGCCCAAGCGGTGATCCACAATCATTTCTTCCATAAGTGCTGCACCCGCGCCCATGGTCATTCCCCCGATGATCTGACTACGTGCTGTTTTGGGGTTGAGTATTCTGCCTGCTGCGCACACTGCCAACTGGCGACGAATGCGAATTTCTCCTGTGGCCGCGTTTACACCAACCTCTACGAAGTGAGCGCCAAAGGTTTGTTGGGCATACTGCTTAGCCAAGTCGCCAAACTCCATGACGTCTTCGGCCTGCAAGTCGCCGTCTCTTGTCGCTTGTGCCAATGGTAGGTTTTTCGACCCTTCACGGACGTGACCATCGATAAATTCGGCTTTTGTCGGATCGAGGCCTAACTTGGTTGCGACCGCTTCTCTAAGTTTCACACAAGCAGCATAGACGCCCGCCGTGGATGAGGCTGCGCCCCATTGGCCGCCTGAACCCGATGACTCCGGAAATCTTGAGTCGCCCAGGTAGACGTTCACCTTGTCCATGTCCACGCCCATCATTTCCGCAGCCGTTTGAGCAATGATTGTGTAAGAACCGGTGCCAATATCGGTCATGTCGGTTTCGACGGTGACCATGCCTTTGCGATCAAGTCGCACGCGCGCAGCGGACTTTGTCGTGGGTGCGCCTCGAATCGCCGACGCCATCCCCAGCCCGACCCACCAACCGTCATGTAGTTCTTTAGCCGGTTGGGTACTACGCCGAGCCCAGCCAAAATGATCGGCTCCCGTATGCAGGCATTCGACTAACTGGCGCTGAGAGAACCGGCGATCAGGCTGCTCCGGGTCTACCTGAGTGTCGTTGATGACGCGAAACTTCACAGGATCAATCCCCAGTTTCTCAGCTATTTCGTCCATGGCAATTTCCAGTGCCATCATGCCTGGAGCTTCACCCGGCGCGCGCATGGCGCTACCTTCGGCAAGGTCGAGTTCGGCGAGATACAAGCGTGTCATGCGGTTTGCGCCCGCATACAAGGTTCGGGTCGATGCGGTGGCCGCTTCAGTGCGACCACCGCGCAGATTGCCAGACCAGCTCTCGTGGCCGACGGCAGTGAGTGTGCCGTCCGGATTTGCACCGAGCCGGATTCTTTGAATCGTCGCGGGTCTATGGGTCAGGTTGTTAAACATGAGCGGGCGGGGGAGTGCTACTTTCACCGGGCGCCCGGCCGCTCTAGCGGCAAGAGACGCCAATACGGCGTCGCACAGGATGGTGCCTTTTCCACCAAAGCCGCCGCCGATGTAGGGTGAGATCAGGTGAATGTTGTCTTTGGAGATGCCTAGCGTTTTAGCGAGGTCTCTGACACCCCAGTTCATCTGCTGAATGGATGTCCATAGCGTCAGTTTGTCTCCCTGCCACTGAGCGATGGTGGCATGAGGCTCCATCATCGCGTGGGCATGATCCGGGGTAGTGTAATGGCCGTCGAGGGTGACGGCTGCCTGCTTGAACGCGCCTTCGAAATCCCCGATCGCGGTGTGGGGAGGAGGGCCGAACGCACCCGGCGCGGGTGTCTTGGCTGACGCTCTCTGTGCGGCGAGGTCGTAGGCCCCAGGCTCTCTTACGTAGTAGACCCGAAGCAGAGTCGAAGCAGCCCTGGCTTGTTCAAACGTCTGTGCGACGACAATGGCTACGGCCTGGTGATAGTGATCGATCTTTGGGCCGGCAAGTGCGCGGTCAACGTAAAATTCGCCCTTGTCCAGTCGACCCGCATTCTCATAGGTGACGATTGTAATCACGCCACTGGCTTGGCGTGCTTCGCTCGAATCAATTGAGGAAATTCGACCTTTGCCGATTGCTGAACCCACGACATAGCCGTAGGCGGGGGGACTGACAGCGGCCTGTTGTTCGTAAGCATAGGTCGCCGTGCCGGTTGTTTTCAGTTTGCCTTCAACTCGATCTTTGGGTTGACCAATCACCTTCATTTGATCAATGGGATTGGTGCTCGCAGGCGTATCAAACTTCATGAGGCTTACTCCTGGTCAATCGACCGCAGCCGTGCAATGTCGGTGATGTCGCTTAGGAAGATGCGGTGGAAAGCGCAAGGCCAATTGTCCGTTCCGCCAGTTTGATCTTGAAGGCGTTCTGCGCGGTAGGATTAGCGGCAGCCAGCAAATGTGTGGCTACGGCCTTCGCGCCATCAGGCAGATAAGCTTCGGCCTCTTCACTTCGCCAAGGCTTGTACGCCACGCCTCCCAGGGCGAGTTGCCCCGTCCGGTCTGGCAGTATGATCGCCGCGACAGAAACCAGCGCAAACGCGTAGGAGGTGCGGTCACGAACCTTGTAGTAGATATGCTCGCCCCCTAAAGGTTTAGGCAGCGTCACGGCAGTAATCAGTTCGCCGTTGTTCAGGATGTTCTCGATATGTGGGGTGGTCCCCGGTGCGCTGTAAAGGTCGGCGAGATCAATCGTTCTAACTTGGCCGTCCGAGTTGAGTGTTTCTACCCTTGCGCCCAATGCTCGCATCGCCACAGCCATGTCACTGGGATGGCTTGCAATGCAGGCATCGCTGACCCCGACGATCGCTTGTTGCCGACTGGCGCCACCGATTGCAGAGCAGCCGGCACCCGGACGCCGCTTATTGCAAGGCTGATTGGTATCGTAAAAGTAGGCGCACCGGGTGCGTTGCAATAGATTGCCTGCCGTTGTGGCTTTGTTGCGCAATTGCCCTGACGCTCCCGCGAGCAGCGCCTTGGATAGTACGGCATAGTCTCGACGCACCTGAGGCGCAGCAGCCAAGTCAGTGTTACGCACCATGGCGCCGATCCTTAGCCCGCCGTCCTCAGTCGGGGTGATTTCATCGAGCGCCAGTCCGTTTACATCTATCAGGTGCTGGGGGATTTCTATTTCCAGTTTCATCAAGTCGAGCAAATTAGTACCGCCGGCGATGAATCGGGCGCCCGGGTTATTGGCAACGGCATTAACTGCTTGCTGCAAAGAGGTGGCTCGTTCGTAAGTAAAGGATTTCATGCCTCATCTCCGGCTATCTCTTGAATGGCATCGACGATGTTGGAGTACGCCCCGCAACGGCAGATATTTCCACTCATGCGCTCGCGAATTTCAGTGGCTGTGACGGTGCTACTGGCGATCAAATCGCTGGTGACGTGGCTGGGTATGCCGGCCTTTATCTCTTCAAGCATCGCGACTGCCGAGCAAATCTGCCCAGGCGTGCAGTAACCGCATTGGTAGCCGTCGTGCTTGATGAATGCCGCTTGCAGAGGGTGCAGGTTGTCCGGCGTACCGAGCCCTTCAATGGTGGTGATGCTGTCACCTTCATGCATGACCGCAAGCGTGAGGCACGCGTTTATTCGTCGACCTTCTACGATCACCGTACAGGCACCGCACTGGCCGTGGTCACAACCCTTCTTGGTGCCGGTTAAATGCAGCCTTTCTCGAAGGACGTCCAGGAGCGTGCTGCGGTTGTCGACATCCAAGGCAACTCGCCGCTCGTTGAGGGTAAACGTCACATGACTGCCTGGTGGGCTCTGCGCTGCTGATTTCGTGTTGGCAGTCGCTTGGGCATCATCGACCTTCGCTAATACGGCCGTGACCGCAGTACCTGCGGTACCTATCAGCACTTGTCGTCGGGAGAGTTCTATCCCAGCTCCCGTTGCGGTGGGGGTTTTAGTGTTCATCAACGTCTCCATTCGCAGTAGGTGTTGCTGAAGCCGGTGTTCAGTGTGGGAGCCTATGGCACTAGGTTGCAGCTGATAACTGGCGTTTTCAGAATGAATCCGTGAGCAGCGCTCAGTAATCCAGGCCAAGGCCCCGCGTGGACAGGAACCGGACCTGCGGGCTATTACTCGGTGGCGGAAAAAGAACACCCAAATTGGCTGCACTTCTTCGAGATCTATGCAGATGAGGCGGCATATCGAAGCCGTATGGCGTCTGCACATTTTCAGAAGTACATGAAGACAATCCAGTCGACGATTCTGTCCAGAGTCTCAGTCGAAACCGAACCAGTTCAACTCAGCACTCGCGGGGTCGATGACCGATTCTTCATGAGTGTGTGGTCTGTAAGAGAGTGACGCTGAGCACATCAGTTTTACGCTCAGGAACGCAAGGCACCGGCACGTTTGTTCAACGCCGCAAGCGCAGTGCCCCAACGATCAGCGACAGTGCGGGCGAAGATTGGCGGTGGTTTGCGTAGAAGATATGAAGCCCAGGAACGCTCGGCGCCCAGTCATTGAGCACGACTTGCAGGTTACCGTTCTCGATGTAAGGCCGTGCTAGCTCTTCCGGTATATACGTCAGACCTGAACCTACACTCGCAGCTTCGATAGCTTGGTAGGTTCGAGTTGAACGTCCACGAACCCTGCGTACGCCCTTCAGAAATAGGGCCGATTGATATTTTCGTTCAAGCAGTTTCAGTCGCAGAGATGTAGCCGTCCGGCCAATACATATTCCATTGAAAAAATCGACCGGGGTTCTCGGGCTTCGGAACATTCTGGAAATCGCAAAGGAGTATTTCGAATTGATCCGCCGGGTTTTGACTTTGTTGGACATTCAGCCATTGATCGAAGTGGATCGGAGAGCGCTTGACGGCGGTTTGGGAACAGCGGCTTGTGATTTTTTCGACACGGGGGAATGTTACACCTTAGGTTGGGGGCATCCTTTTCAAACCATCTAAAGCATGCCCTCAGATGTGCCCCCAATGGCGCAATCCACTGGAAGTGAATGGAGCTCCATGGTTTCTGGAAAGGCAGAAATGATCAGCCGAACAGCCCACCCGACGACGCCTAAAGACTCTCAGGGTCGCCAAAAAACATTTTGACTAGGCTCTAGGACAATGTTTTTAGGTCGACAACACTTTTGTATGCCCCCACTTTTGCCCCCATTCGTACCGAGTGTGCGAGTGATCGCGAATGGCGATCTCCGACGGACTTAGCTATTCCTGACCAGTTAAGCTGTTGGGCCAGGTCGCTGATCAGTCGTTAGGCAAGTGCAACTGCACTTCCATGGCGTCATGAAGGAGTCTGACAACCTCGATCACGTCGTCGTTTGCCACACGATAGAACACGATATGGCGTGGGCTTTTGACCGTTCCATGGGTTTGTTTGGCCTGCTGGCGTGAGTAGATGAGGTGATAGCTGCGAAGGCCCGGTGCAAGCTCATCGCGGTCATTGCTGCCAATGCGATAAGGCGTGTCGGCCAGCGCTTGCAACGCCGCGAGGATCAGCGTCTGGTAGCGCTGGCGTGCTTGATCGCCGAACTGCGTCTGGGAGAGCCTAAGGATGTCGACAATGTCGGCGCGCGCCGGGTTGGAAATCCGATACTGCGGCATGCTCAGTGTTTCTCTCTCGCGGGGAGGGTTGCTTCCAGGCTCAAGCCCTCAAGGTAGTGCTCCAGATCCCCTTCGTTCACCTGAGTAAAGCGCTCGTGCTCAAGATCCATGATGCCGATCGAGGTCGCCTGACGCAGTGCCTCAATTTTGGCGGTGTCTTCGGCGACGCGCTGCTCCAATAAACGTAAACCTTCTCGCATCACTTCGCTGGCATTCTGATAACGGCCGGACTGCACCAAGTCATGGATAACCTGTTCCTGGTGAGGGGTGAGCACAACGTTTCGCGTTGCCATAACTAGCTCCAGTTTCACGTAAACAGATACTTTTGATTGGTGGCATATTATGCCATCTTCTCTCAGGGGAATAGCTTGAGGCCGACGTCCGGCGATCAGGTGATGGGTGGCTCAGAGTCAACCCCCTACATAAAGCAACCTGCTGATTGATTTGAAGATTGATATGCCTGACTGTGCATGCAGGAGGCGCGCGATGTGTGCTTCTCGATCCGCCCTGAAATCGATCGGCATGTTTGATGCCCATCAATATCTGCGTTTAGAGGCATCAAGAGAGGTTCCAATGCCCTACGAGTTAGAAAATCGCCTGGTGATCGGCGTCGCTTCCAGCGCTGTGTTTGATTTGCTGGCATCGGACGCAGTGTTTCAGAGTCAGGGGGAGGAGGAATACCGCAAGTTTCAGCAAAAAAATCTTCACGTCCCGCTTCCTAAGGGGATAGCGTTCCCCTTCATCAAGCGCTTACTGTCAGTGAATGACCTGAGCGTCGATCCAACGGATCCGCTCGTCGAGGTAATACTTCTTTCGCGCAATGATCCCGACACTGGGCTGCGCGTACTGAAGACTATCGAGCACTACGGGCTTGGGATGACAAGGGCGATTTTCATGCAGGGAAAATCCCCTTATGAATACATACCAGCACTGAATATCGCTTTATTTTTGTCGGGTGACAAAAAAGACGTGGAAGCGGCTATCAAGGCCGGGTACCCGGCTGGCCAGGTGCTCGATTCAAAATTCGAAGACGACGAAACTGATAAAACCCTACGCATCGCATTCGACTTTGACGGCGTACTCGCCGGCGATGAGTCCGAAACAATCATGCAGGCCTCTGGATTGTCTGAGTTCCATGCGCACGAAGTGAAGAACGTTATGCAGCCCATAACCCTGGGCCGCTGAAGGAATTCATGGTGCGGATATCCAAAATCCAGTCGGTCGAGGAGAAGCACAAAAAGCTCAATCCCAAATACGAAAACCGCATACGCGTCTCGATCGTCACAGCCCGCAATGCTCCGTCTCATGAGCGTGCGATGAATACACTCAAGAGTTGGGGTGTCATGGCCAATGACGCATTCTTCCTGGGTGGCATCGAGAAAGGCAAAATTTTAGGCGTATTGAAACCACACATCTTCTTCGATGACCAATCAGGGCACCTTAAATCGACTAGCGCAGTTGCTCCATCCGTGCACATTCCTTTCGGCATCACCAACCATGTCGCGACAGTGGTTGCGCTAGAGCCTGAAGCTGATCAGGTCCAGCAGGTGATGTAATACGGAGGATTGAGCGCGTAATGCTAAAGGAGTCCGTATAGGTTCCTCGGGCAGTCCGAGATCGGATGGGGTAATTAGGATTGCTCGCGAACCTGCATCCAGTCGAAAAAATCTTCGGATGCAAAGCCAACGCTGCAGTTGGCGTCGAACCGCTCGTTGATTCTGATGAGCGTCATCCGCTTAGCTTCTTGTGGAGAGGTCGGGAAGAAAGCTCCACCAGGTTCGCTGTGCATGAAGAAATCGCCGAGCTTTGCTCCGCAGTTTTCGCAGTGATTCATCAGGTAGCGGCTGCCTGCCGTTTTGCTGTAGGCCTGCCTGAACTTGTTGGTGAAGTGATGGATCTGCTTCGTGACCAAGGGAGAGAGGCTGGCGACGTTGGAGACCGTTCCGCGATACCCATGGCACTTCCATTCGCCGAGGTTACTTGTGAGCGCGAAATCTTCGTCCTCATCCTCGTAGTAATCGAACTCTTCGTGTTGCTCGGGCAGCTTGAACGAGAACACGCGGGTCAAATTAGAGCAGCCCCAGCACTCGGACACGGACTCTATGACGTAGTAATACGGTGCTCTTACACTAAATTCAGGTCCGTGCTCCAAGTCTGCATGCGTTGTTACGGACAGCCATTGAGCCAAGGGGGCGATGTCGACACCTTCCGGGATGTACCAAGTCTTCAGGCTTGGGTCCCATCTGGCACCGAGTGATTTCGCTTCATCTTTTTCTGAGAAGGGGACTTTCAGATCAATCCTTGCCATTTCTGTATCCGTACGTATTGCTCATCAGTAAGCGCAGCTTTAACCTGAAGCGACTATGGAATCTTGATACCTAAAGCATTCAACGATGGCGTATCCATCCGGCCATTCACGGTCAGCCCACTGTCCATCTGAAAGGCCATCAACGCACCACGTGTCGTCTTGCCCATCACTCCATCAATGGCGCCTTGGTAATACTGGCGCACCATCAGCGCGGTCTGCACACGGGTGACCAGGTTGCTTTTCTGCTCATTGGTCGCGCGGCTCTTAGAAGTGCTCGAACTTGTCCCGCTGGTAGTGCCAGACGACTGATAAAGGCTGTTGCTGCTTGGGGTGCTGCTCGAAGCACTCGGCGCGCTGTAGCTTCGGGTGCTGGTAGCGGGTGGGCTGTAGTAGCGAGGTGCGCTATAGCCACCCGAGCCGCTGTAGTGAGAGCTGTGCGAGCTGTGGGAGCTATGTGAACTGTGCGAGCGATGTGCCGCATAGATGTTCACGGCGTCTGGAACATTCAGCGTATCGGCAAATACCGGTGGTTGCAGCTTGTCGGCAGGCTGCCAGTTCGCATCGGCGAGCGACATATTGCCCGCCTGTGCCAGGGTGGTACCTGCCATCGGCAGCAGGGTGATCCCACTGATCAGGACTTTCCAGCGGTCAAGCAATTTCACTGTGCACTCCTTGCGTAGGCGCTAAAGGCCTCGGTCGATAGGTGTCGTACGCCGCGGCTCTGCCAGCGGTCGGTGTGGGATTTGAAGAAGCCGGAGCAATGTTTGACGGCTGCGCATTGCTGGCAGCTATCGATGAACAGGTTCTTCCAGTCCGAGATGCTCTGCCGGGCGAAACGCGAGAGGTGGGCCGGGATCAGGCACAGGGGCAGGTTGTAGATCGAAACCGGCACTCCTCGGTTGAACAGGAAATACACGGCCTGGCTCAACGACTCCTGATAGTCCAGCGGGTCAATCCACAGATCTTCGTAGTTTTTCCTGGCCAGGCCGGTGCTTTCGATACCCATCAGCGCAACATGCCGCACGAAGGACAGGTTCCTGAAAACGTAGTGGGCGAGCTCTGGCAAGCGTGGCGCGGTCAGGCGATTGAGCACCACGCGTATCTCGATGATCTGGTTGGCGCGCGCCAGGTTGTAAAGACCTTGCAGGGTTTCGCTGAACGCGCCTGGAGCCTGCACCACATGGTCATGGTCCTCGGCATTGTCGGCATACAAGGGTATGCCCCAGCTCAACTGATGGTGGCCGATTGCAGAGAGCGCTGCGATCCAGCTCGGGTCTTGGAACAGACGCCCGTTGCTGAGTACATGAATGGATTTCTGTGGCAAAACGGCTTTGCACTTGGCCAGGATTTCCAGCAGGCCGTCGCGATAAAGCGTTGGTTCTCCACCGCTGATTCCCAGATTTTCTTCGCCCGGGTCCATCAGGTCGATCAGCCGGAGGTTCTCCTCGATGTGCCAGCGGTCATCGATATCTTTGGGCGGCTGCGAGCACATCAGGCAGAGGCTGTTGCAACGGTCGGTCATGAACAGCAGGTTGCTGTCTGAGCCTCGTCGATAGAGCACTCGCACCAACGCGTTGCCTGGTGTGATGGCAATGACATCGCCGGGCTGCACGACATCCGCATCTTTGGGGGTGTGCAGGTGTGGCCGCGCGCTATCGAAGTTGCCGATCAATGGCTCAGGGATCAGGAATCCACCCACTGGTAATGAGAGCAGATGCGGGCTCCGTAGCCGTTCTTCGTTCGGCAGCCAAAGCAACAGGTCACCGAGCCCAGCGCTTCCGGCACAAACAGCCAAGCCTTTTTCGATGAACTCATCCAGAGTGATGACCTTGAGCAGTTTCTGCTCATTAAGATGATGGATTTCGAAGTGGGTATCTTTGCGTAGCATCGCCATCAGCCCCTGTAACCCGGAAATCGAACATCGTTGTAAGAGCGCCTGTTCAACCACGACAGCAGCACCCTTTGGACGTTGTCGTCGCCATCGCAAAGCAGGCCGAAAAGATGCTTCAGCAGCCCCATGTTCTTTTTGCAGAAGCTGCTGAACACTCGGTGTCCGATCGGGTCAGCTTGGCGGGCATAGTGTTCGATAGGGTCGGCACCACAGTACGGGACAAGTGCGCAGTCGGAGCAGCCCGGCAGCGCCTCTGCTACACCACTGGCGAGCAACGCATTCATAACGGGCGATGCGAGTAATTCAGACAAGGGTTGGTGTACGGTGCCGAGCCTAAAGCCTTCTTCACCCATCTCCAGCAACATTCGGGCTTCGTCCGACGGATAGACGTAACCGTCATAGTTGTAAACCAGCGCCGCAGTGCCTGCGCCAGCAGGGGAGCGGAGGTCTACATAGCCGGAGGAGAAGGGTGTCAGGATATTCTTCAGCAACAGGCTCGTATAACTCTCTGAGAGGTATACGCCCTGTTGGTTGATATGCAGCAAATAGGCCAGTGCCTTCTTGTAGAAGGCCAGGTATCGCTCAATAGGGTAATCAAGTCGATGGGCACTCTTGGTGGCAAACCCATAAGGGCTCAGAGGCCGAAGCGAGATGCTGGAGAAGCCCTGGCTTACATACTCATCGATGATCGCTTCAGGCTGTTCGAGGCTTCTTGAAGTCAGCGTGGTCAACGCGGAAACTGCATCATGGCCAAGGCGCTCACGGACCCACTGGATGCCTTTTACAGTGCGCTCGTAGGAGTCTCGTGACGGGGTAGGGCGGTTGGCATTGTGCAAGGGCGCCGGCCCATCGAGCGAGGTCGAAAACTGGATGCGATATTCTTCTGCGAAGTCGAGTATTTCCTCCGTCAGATGGTGCAGTGTAGTGGTGATGACGAACTGGATATCCCGTTGTTCGACCACGTTCCGTTCGACGACCCATTCGACAATCTGGCGAACGCGCTCGAAGGCCAGAAGCGGCTCGCCACCCTGAAACTCCACAGTCAAGGCGGGAGCGTTCGATTCGAACAGACGATCGACCGCCGCCTGTGCATCCGCTTCCGACAGATCGTGGCCGGATCCTCCCAGAGGGGCCCGCGACACCTGGCAGTACTGGCAGGTGTGGTTGCAGCGCAATGTAACCACGAACAAGTGCAGAGCAGGGCCCTGGAAGAGGAAGTCCTTGCGGCTGCGATACTGCGCAGCCATTTCCGGGAACGGGTCGTGGCGGCCTGGTTCGTAGATGAAGTGGCGGGCCAGCAGGTCTTTGTAAAAAGGCGTACTTGCTTGAACGTCGAAGTAACTGAGGGCTCGTAATTGCGCGTCGTTCACGTGCATGTACTCACCGGTATCGGAGGTGAGCAGGATGTCACGGTCATGTCCCGTGTTCATGCGCATGAATCGAAAAGGCAGCAAGCGGTAGTGCTTGGCGTCTGTCGCAATCAGTGTCACTGCGAAACCCCACATCCAGCGAGAGCGGCTCGGGCCAGGACCTCGCGCAACCCTACTGTTTCGCGGTTGATATGGTCGCGTAGGGCGAAGTCGTTCAGATGCTGAAGGATCAGCGAGTGAGCCTGCTCCGGGGAAAGCGTAAGCCTTGCTTCAGCGGGGTGGGCCGTTAGGCTTATCTGATTGGTTTCAATACCGACCTGGATCGCGACAGTGTCTGACAGGGAATAAGCGGCGCGTTGCACCACGCTGAGCGGGTAGGCTGCGTTGTCGAGTTTCAGCATGACTGGCCATGTCATCGGAACCGCTCCTTCAAATCCGCTGGAAACGTGTGGATTTTGCAGGTTGCCGAGGCATTATGCCATCATAATTTTTTACATTTGCACGCGTTTGTCCAGCTTAGTGGGTGGTGCGCTCACTACGGCTTGGCCATTGATACGAGGTAGGGCCGAGGGTTCATATCTCCCTCAGTCCACCCATCGTCATCTATAACCTGCTTGGCCTCTGGCTGGGGGCATCCTTTTCAAACCATCCAAAGCATGCCCTCAGATGTGCCCCCAATGTGGCAATCCACTGGAAGTGAATGGAGCTCCATGGTTTGTGGAAAGGCAGAAATGATCAGCCGAACAGCCTGCCAGACGACTCCTAAAGACTCTCAGGGTCGCCAAAAAACATTTTGACTTGGCTCTAGGACGATATTTTCAGGCAGAAAAATATCAAATATGCCCCCAATTTTGCCCCCAATTGCATCAGTTTTGCGAGTGATCGCGAATGGCGATTTCTTACATAGACCAAGATGGATTCGGATGGCTTTCAGTGTACCTTCATCTCAGATTGGACTGTTTGGCATCGATCGTTGGTTGGTGAAGGCAGAGGGCGTGGCGCGTTTGAGCACTGCTTTTCGGGGTACACCTGAAATGATGTTCACTGATAGCATGTGGCCATTGAATAATCAGCGCTGATTTTCACATTCAATTTGGTGAGCGCAATGGTCGATGCTACAGGGAAGTACTTAGACGTATATCAAAGCTGGCAGCAACACCTCTTCAACTTCAACCTGGCAGTCCGGGATACCAATACGCCGGGCTTGCGTAAGCCTCAGCTTGCCGCCCTATACGCTTCACTGGGCCACCTGGTGATGTCTCCGGCCACGACGGCAACGATCGTGATGCCAACGGGTACCGGCAAGACCGATACCATGCTTGGTCTGCTTATCGCAGGGCGGTTGGCAAGGACATTGGTGCTCGTCCCGTCAGATGCCTTGCGTTCCCAGCTTGTCGAAAAATGCCTCGGGCTGAAAAAACTTCGGGAGATCGGTGCTGTTTCTGCCACAGCACTTAACCCCGTGGTTAGGGCGATCGGCTCAGGAATGTCGGCTGAAGATGTCCAACAGCTTGCCGAGGCGAATGTAATTGTCGCTACCCCGCAAGCATTGCAGCGATTCGACACAGAGTCCCTCCAAGCCTTGGCTGAGCTCTGCAGCCACCTGATCATCGATGAAACCCATCATGTGGCCGCCATGACATGGGGGCGGGTGAAAACCGCGTTTAAAGAGAAGCCATGCCTGCAGTTCACTGCTACGCCTTTCAGGGAGGACAATCAGCCCCTTGAAGGCAAGATTATCTACAACTACCCGTTGAAGGATGCGCAAATCGATGGCTACTTCAAATCGATCGAATTTCACCCAGTGCGCGAATACAACCTCGAGTTGGCTGACCAAATGGTTGCTGATAAGGCGGTAGAGTTGTTGCGAGGCGATCGAGAGCAAGGCTTTAACCACCTACTGATGGTACGCGCACGATCGCAAAAACGTGCTGAAGCCCTGTTTGAGCTCTACAAAAAGCATGAAGACCTCTCACCCATTCTCATCCACAGCAAGGTGCCGAATCGGGTCAAGCTGCTGGGTGAAATTGTCGAGAAGAAATACAAGATCATCGTATGCGTGGACATGCTGGGCGAAGGCTTCGACCTGCCAGAGCTGAAAATCGCGGCTATTCACGACCAGCATCGCAGTCCGGCCGTCACGCTACAGTTCATCGGTCGGCTAACCCGGGTTGATGACACGCTAGGCGACGCCAAATTCGTCTCAAACATTGCCAACCAGAAAGTCGATTACCAGATGGCAGTGCTTTACAAGGAAAGTGCCGACTGGAGCGCCGTGATTCGAGATGTGAGCCAAGACAAGATCGCCCGCGAAATCGAAAAAGAGACGTTCACTGAACAGTTCCCGGATGATGCCGACTCCGAGGAGATCTTCGGGTTGAACCCAAACCCCAAGATCAGTGCGATCGCCTACCATGTGGAGCGCGACCATTGGCGGCCAGAAAAAGCGAATCACTTCTCCCAGAAGAAAGAACCGCTGCAGTTCCTTTCTATCAACGACGATTCAGACACCATCATCATGGTGACCCGACGAGAAACACCCGTCGGATGGGCTCAGACCTCGGCGATTGTGGACACGAACTGGATTCTGTACCTGGCGTACTACCACGCGCCCGACAAGACGCTCTTCATTCACTCCTCTGGTGATGAGTCGCAAGCGACGCGTTTTTTGAATTTGATTGCAAAGGATGCCAGGCGAATCAACGGTGAGCCTACCTTCCGAACCCTGCACGACATCAAGCTCATGAAGCTGCAGAACGTGGGGCTGTCCAGGACACGCAAGGATCTGAGATTCACGATGCACGTCGGGCGTGACATCAATACCGTCATCAGTGAAATCGAGAACGGCACGGCGAAAAAGTCCAACATCTTCGCAACGGGCTATGAAGATGGACAGCGCACCACCGTTGGCTGCTCTCACAAAGGGAAGATCTGGGAGATGAACTCTTCCAGCATCATTTACTGGATTGAGTGGTGCAAGCGCGCCTCACAGAAACTCAACAATGCCACGATCAATCCTTCTGAAGTGCTCAAGGATGTGATTCGCTCGGAGAAGATTGAGGGAGCCTGGCCAACTGGACTCTTCTATGCGGATTGGCCTGAGTCCATTGCGATCGAAAACGAGCAGAAAATTTCGCTGGCGCTCAATGGTGAGATCTTCAACCTGCTTGATGTCGAGCTTGGCAAGCCTCAGCGGACCGACGATCTGACACTAGAAGTGCCCGTCATCGCCATAGCAGCAGATGGCACGGAGTGTCAGCTTCCTGACATCACGATACGGTTACTGAACGACAGCTACAAAGTCTCCTGCCCTGGGGTGAAGATCATTTTCGCTGAAGAGAGCTCGTTTGAGCAGTACCTGGATGCGAACCCCTTGGTACTGCTAGCCGTGGACGGTTCGATGGTCGAGGGCAATTATCGGTTTTACACACCCAATAGTTTGGACTTGAAGCTTCCGATAGCGCTGATTGAGGCTTGGGACTGGGGGACCACTCAGATCCACAGCGAGTCCATGAGAGCAACTCGTAACAAGGACACCGTCCAAGGGTTCACCTACAGCCGAATCGAGGACGACTATGCATTCATTTTCAACGATGATGGTGCAGGTGAGATTGCGGATTTGGTGGCAATCAAAGAGAGCAAAGACGCAATCTTTGTCGACCTTTACCACTGCAAGTATTGCCCCCAAAAAGATGGCGAGGCTCGACCTGGAGCTCGTGTGAACGATGTCTACGAGGTTTGCGGCCAGGCCTCACGCTCGGTGAAGTGGCTGCACACCGAGGAAAAATTCTTCAATCGATTGATGGGTCGGTACCAGCAATCGCTGCCGAAAGGGTTCGACAGAATCCTCAAGGGTGACCCAATAGATTTGGAGCTGCTTCGCAACAAGTGCCACGATCACGAGATGATTTTCAGATTTGTGATCGTACAGCCTGCCATTTCAGCAGCGAAGATCTCCGCTGATCAGCTTGCAGTCCTCGGCACCAGTTACTCCTACATTAAGAACGTGTCTGGTTCAGATGTGCGGGTCGTAACCAGTGCATAACAGAAAGGGGGCACCATAACGCCTTCGGCTTCTTGGGCAGGTGAATCTGGAAATAGGGCAGGAAGGTATTCATTGATCAAAGAGTTTTGAAGCCTCGGAATTGGGGCAGGAGCAAGGATGGCCCATTCAAAGAGAATCAAAGTAATGCTGTCCAGTCGTTGTAACGATCGCTTTCCCGCGGACGGCGATCAAACGCTCAGCAGTATCCGTGAGCAACTCAAGCGTGAGATGAAGGCACGAAGCTTTTTGGCAAACAGGTATTTGAAGATTGGATTAACGAAGATGCGCCTCCTGCGGATGGCATGCAGGACAGTTGGGATGCCTGTTGCAGGCGGTCAGGGATTGTGATGTGCTGCTTCTGCTGTCTAATGGCAATACCGGGTGGGCTAGCCGCATTCAGTGCAGTGACGCCAATGCTGAGCATCGTGATCAACAATCTTTTTGCATTGTCTTGCCGTATCTATCGATAAGCCCCATGAAAAACCCGAACTAATCGTGGAGCAATAAAGACCTGGAGGTCATGTGGGAATCCTGGATTTTCGTGAAATTCCCTCTGCCAGCCCTAAGCTGCGAAAGGCTAGAAAAAAGGCGTTGATGAAGGACGAGCTGGATGCATTTGAAAAGTTTGCGGAAGAGTATTTTGAAAAGGTTCTAGGCGGAGTTGTATTGGCAGGTACCACAAGAGGCCCCGATAATGATCTGGACCTCAAGGTCCAATTGAATGGTGAAACTCTGCTAGTCAGTTGCAAGCATTATGCTCATGGTGATAACGCCGTGGGTGCCGATCAGGAATACGATCCGGTGTCAGCTATCTACTCCAATGGCTGCACAAAGTTCATCGGTTTTTACTCCACGGTTCCCAGCGCCCCTCTAATCACTAAATTGGAAGGCCTGAAGAGCAACAAAAGCATACCCTTTGACTACGAGATCCTGAAAAACTCGGACATTGAGTCGCGCCTTCTTGATAAGGACAGTGTCGTGGGTTGGTTATTTGCCGCCCGGTATTTCCCAGTCAGTTACGCAAACCTGTTCAGGCGATTTGTCGTGCCTATCGAACACTACAAAGAAAAAGACTTGAAACAGATCGCCCCAACAATCTGGAGTCTGGATGGGCCCTTTGGCGGAATGTTCTCTGGTGGGGGCGTTGATAAGGCTCAAATCGTTCATGAGGCAAACGATGCGTTGACCAACAATGTCCACTCCAGTTTTTTCACTGAGGCATTGAAAGACGCCATCGATTGTTTCCCAGAATACTTTAAGTACCGTGCGGATGCGGATCTGCAAGCGCTGGGAAATAGTGATATCTCACCTGATTGGGATAGGGCTTTGACCTATGAGGGTGAGATGGATTGTAACTTACCTATTATGGTATGCGGCCTCTGGTCTTTCTGGTGCCCCAGAAGAGCGCTTGAAAAATATCTGATTTTTACGCAAGCCTCTGAACTGTTGAATGATCCGCCTGACAGCAAAGCGTTAATCATTGCCCGCGCGCAACAAAGCCTAGCTTATTCCTCATTTTTGTCCGTCGGCAGTATCGCGCTTAAGTCCTCAGGTAAATATCGAGATATATTTTCCAGGCTGACTGCTTTTTGTCAGCTTTCACTTCCAGAATA
Source organism: Pseudomonas sp. St290 (assembly GCF_018325805.1). NCBI lineage: Bacteria > Pseudomonadati > Pseudomonadota > Gammaproteobacteria > Pseudomonadales > Pseudomonadaceae > Pseudomonas > Pseudomonas sp. St290. The sequence continues at coordinate 3,382,452 of NZ_AP014703.1, forward strand.
CGGGGGCGCGAACAGCACAAGTTTTAGGCGGGAGACTGGCGAGCGGGTCATCTGGAAGTTCAAGGCAGGCGAGGGGTTGAGCTTTCTATTTGACAGGATTCTAGACAACTCGAGAAAAACGTAGCTTGGGCCAGCAAAGGCACAGATCACTGAGGGAAAGCTCGATCATGTAAGGTTGTCCGTCGGTGAATGTTTTTGACGGACGTAAGGCTTGAAGATATGGCCGCCGAACGCCGCTTCCTTGGTGGTCAAGGTTGGACTGAGGTCGACGCGGGTGATTGATGGATACGCCTGCTGACCGATCCACAGATACCTCGCCGCCGACGGAAACTAGCATCTGTAGCTTGTACTACTGGTAGCACTAGTCGCAACCCGCACCACAGCGCGCAAGCTCGACTTCTGCTGTCTGTCTCTTGGTAGGTTGAATCTGCGTAAGACTGTATTATCGACATTATCCGCTCTACGATTGAAGAGAGGATCCGAGATCTCTTACGATCCTAACCCCCCTAAACTTCCCCGCAGAGAGTATTTATGGCCACGGAGCTATCCGACCAGACGATAGTGCTTAGCCTGTTGCGAGGCGCCGTTCCTGAAAAGGGCGATGAGCTTTGCAAGCTTTGGACCGACCATCGCCATTCCGTCGAAGTCGCTGCTAGCGGGAAAGGCCTTACATTGAACGCGACGAGCAAGCGGATCAAATTTGATACTAAGACGGTCGACTTTTTCTGGCTATTGGGCTTTTCCGCCTGGCGCGCGATCGAGGTTTACGCGCCAGCGCTGGTCCTCGCCACAAGCACTGGCGTTTCTCTCGACGTCGCGCTGAAGGCCGATCATGGGCGGGGCCAGTTCGAGTTCGACTTCAAGCAACGCATTGCCGCTGCCATTGCGCTCCGGTCGGCAGACACCACCGCCGACATCGAATGGCCCCAAGACATCCCATTGCCGACAGCTGATCGCACGAGTTTGTGCAGTGCGCAGGAGATGGTGGCTTTTGACCTTGTCGGCCTAGCATTCGCTTTCGCACTCCTACACGAACTGAGACACGTCATGTTCCGTGCCGCCGGGGACGCTCCCGCCCAAGGCTATGAGGAGGAGATGGCCTGCGACACCTGGGCGAGAGAGATGATGATGAGCAATCTTGCGCAATATGCCCGATCCGAAGGTCATAGCTTCGCACAAGTTGCACAGAAGCGGGCAATGGGGATCTCGCTCGCGGCAATCATCGTCCACGCCATGACGCCTCCACAAGCGCACTGGGGAAATGATGACTACCCACCCATTGCCGAGCGTATTCGTGCCATGATCGACGGATACAATCTGTCAGAAGGCTCTCCCTTCTGGACGTTCACTGCCTGCCTGCTCGTAGCGCTCATGCGGCAGGACGGCCGCCATCTCGATCTCGTTGCCATATCGGACAAGTCAATGGTCGAGGGTCTACTCAATCTGATCGCGTAGGGCAGGAACGCGTAATGCCAATCTATTTCATCGGAGAAAAGGACGGTTCGCAACTGAGTCAGCGGATATCCTGATATTAGGGTGGTGTGCCACGCTATGCCGTTGTGCGGCAGGTGTAAATAACGCCACCAGGTTATGGGGATTTATATCTAGGTGAGAAATGAAATTTTTAGATTCTCCTGTTGGGGGAATATTAATAATTTCAGTCTCGCTGAGGTTTCGTATCTATGTAACTCTTTTGGGCTCTACGAGTGTTTTTTGTTAGGAAGAGTATTCATCATGAAAAGTGCCATTTCTTGGGCTAGTTGTAGTGAGTGCGCATCGATATTTACCTTTTTTACGCCGTGAGCAACATCATTTCGAAGGTTGCTGAGCTTGATAAGATCTAGAAGGAGTTTTGTTTCTGGTGGTTTCTCTTTGGTAGTATTTTTTCTAAAGTTTTTCACTAGATATTGATATATAAAAATCATTACCGTCCTTTGGCTGCTTCCTCTTATTGATGAGGCGACCTTGGGGTCGTCAACTTCGAATAAGGTGTGCGATAATTTTTTAGTGAATGATTCTGTTTTGAATATGTCTTCGATAATTTTGTAAAAGCACAGCAGGCTTTCTTCATGGAACTCCAGAAATTTATAATGTACTCCTTTTTGATATAGTTTTCTCAAGTCGTCAGAGATGCCGATCTGGTATTCGTATATTTCGCGAATAGTTTGACTTGTTAGTTGGCCTGGATGCAGAGGGTTTTGGCCTGCAGTGTTGCAGTTGGTGCCTGACTGAATGATTCTTAATGTTTTTTTGTTTTGCGTGATGTATAAATTTATAGTCGACGGTTTAAATTTAGCATAATAACCGGATAGCTCAATAAACATAATTATTTGGTCTTTCAGTGACTCGCATAGCTTGGAGAAGTACTCGACCAAGAAAGCGGTTGCGGTGTCGGTCTCTTGTGCTTTATTGCCTTGTGCTCTTCTAATAATTATTTCTTTAAATTTTGAGTTGTCAATATCAGGTATCTGAAAGCATGCCTCAATATGGTAAGGGTCTGTAGTTGTGTACGATAAAGAATCAAGCTGCTGGATGTTGATCGATTTAATTAGAAATCCTTCTGCGGAAATCAGGTTGGCAAACTGAAATTTTCGTCTTGAGAGGCATGTCAAAGAATTTGCTTCAATTGGTTTTGGTTGGTGTTTTGTTTTTTTGAATTTACGCAAAATAAGCGCAGTTGAAAAGCTAAAGCCCGCGTCTATGCTGAAGTCCAATATGAAATCGGATTTCTTGTGGTCTTGGTCAAGAAAATTTCCCCAGTCAATATGATTTGTGGTTCGGATGGGTTGCATGGTAACTCCAATAGTTATGGTGTTTTACAATGGTGTCACAATCTAATTTGGAAATATGTATGAATGCAAGTCAAATAATCTTGGATGGAGGACCGTTCATAGCTTCAATAATTGGATCTAAGTAGTGATGCCTGATAAAGCCGAAAAGCAGGCCAGTGAACTGATTGAGCCGAAAGAGAATTTTTATGGCAAATAGTCTACATGCGGCGTTTGGAAGAAGAGCACTTAGTCATTCAAGTAATTTATATGCATTTCGATTCCTGAGTCCCAGTTCTAGAGGGAAGGTAAGGAGTTGTGACAGAGTCAGTTTGCACCTAGCCTGGGCTCAACCATGCATACGAATCGGTGACACCATTTTCGCTCGCCGTCTTGGAGCGTGATTTATATCTGCCAGCGAGTTCTTCCAGGGTGGCACCTGCATCCACCATCCATTACGTAACACTGTGCCTGAAGCCCGCTAGCTGTCCAGTAGGGTCTCAGGCAAGTCAAAGAACATTTTTACAAGGGTCTAGAACGGCTATCTCAGGTCGATAAAACTTGGTTTTTTCCCACTTTTGCCCCATTGAGCGTAGCGTGATTTTGCATACGCTATCCGAGCGCATTTCTCTTTTTTTAGTCACTTTTAAGATTCTTGGCCAGCAATAAAATTTCCAACTACTGCTTCTTGTGGTAATACCCAAGCCCAATTTTTCAGAATGACTCCTTTTTTTGCAAACATGACAATACGCATAATCACATAGGGGAGCTGCCCCAGATGTCCACCGGTTCTACCATCTGTGGCACTCCTTGGCTTAGCTTGTCACCATTTGCTAGCCAGATACGGCCTGAGATCCTCCAGGTTGTGTGGGAGCTTCTGATGACAGACCATACCGAGGTAAGTCGCCGCCCGGGTGGCGCCCACATATAGGAACCGCTCGAACAGCGTCGGTTTTGCTTCGACGAGCTCGTCCAGCCCGATAAAGAACACTGCTTCGAACTCGAGCCCCTTGATGTGTTGAACATCGAAAACCCGGATATCGGATTGGTTGCCCAATGACTGGCCATCGACACAGGGGACCGCGAGCAGACTTCTGCTCTCTAGCTTCTCGGTAAGCGCTTCGGAGACGGGTTTCACGTGCGACTCGGAAGCGACCAGGATGGCAATCGTAGGCACCGGTTCATTTTTGGAGCGGATGTGATCCTCAATCTCGAAGATTCTCTCTGCTACCCAGGTGACGACGCTTTCACCCTGAAGGTTTTCCCCGAGCACCGGCTGAACGCCTTCGTGAGAGGAATGCTCTGGCAGGCTGCCTACAGCTTTGGCGTCTCCATCCATATGCTGCAGTAGCTTGATGGCAAAGCTGTTCAGAAGGCGACTCTGCCGATAAACCGTGTTGATCCGCTGAGACGTGAGGCGAGGGGAGATCCACTCGAGCTGATCCAAGTGCTTGAGGCCATTCCCTGTGATCCGTTGGTTGAAGTCTCCGCAGGCGAAGAACGACTCAATGGCAGGGTCAGTCAGGCTCTCCATGCATGCAAGCTGGAGGAGCGAGAAGTCCGTGGCTTCATCCACTAGGACTTGCTGCAGGAACTGGCTCGAAATCCTGGCCAACTCGGTGAAGCGAGGTTCGTCGATATGCCGCTTCACGAAATCTTGGCGGATGAGTTCGCGAGCGGATCGAAGCATGAGGAGGAGAATTGCGTCGAGTTCTGTCTCATCAATGTGGGAAGCGTGCTCTGGCCGCTGATAGCTATACCGATCAAGCGTCACGCTGTCGCGACGGAATGCTCTGTAGCTTGCAGGGACGTCAAGTACGTAGCGTCTCCATGCATTCCTGAAGCGCCGTAGCGCGTTTTGGAAGCACATCTCTCGCCCAAGCGTTTTAAGCCATTCATCTGAGGGGACTCGATCCCCAAGCCAGTCTCGTACTTGAGCTGCACGGCTTGCCTTACCTAGATTGCCATTGCGATAGCGAGTACGCGCATAGGTCTGGAGAAACTGTTGGTAAGCTGCGAATGCTTTGAGCTCTGCGGTGTGCGTGGGTGTGCCTGTTCCTTCCTCTCCGTTATCATCATCAAATTCGGCACCATCCTCGTCTTCATCATCGTTTTGGCCGAGGACTTCGAGAAAGGTGGCCATCTCCCCGAAGACAGCATTGTTCCGGTTATGGAGGAGGTTACCTTGCTGTTGTATCAGCTTATCTGAGGTTGCACGACTGGCTTTGAGCATAGGGTCAATCCGCGCCTCGAGATTGTTCCACTCGGCATAGGCGCTCAGCAGTCCTTCTGGCTGAAGTTCATCGACCGTGGCAAACAGCTTGTGCACAACTGCGTCTACTAGGTTAGGAGCCGAATCTCTCAGCAGAATTGCTCCTTCCTTCAGGGAGGAGAGGAGGCGGCTTTGGTGTAGTGACTTGAAATCGGCGAACCACTGGCGCGGATCATCGTTGATGTCCATCGGGGCGAATTGGCGATCCTCCTTGAGAATGCATGTGCCCCCGTTGCCCGTCTTGAGGATGCCAAATGTCGACCTTGCCAGCTCATGTCGGCGCTTGCTCCAGGTCTTGATGTGCTCGTCAGAAGCCGGGACATTCTCACGGCTGAAGGCCTCTTTGACGTAATGCTTTAAGAGGTCTGAAGGCGTGAACATCATCCAGCGCGAGCGCTTAGACTGAGGGCCCAGCAGGAGGCGTTCGTCCTGGCTAAGGGCTTCCCAGTCCAGCTTCTGGCCGAGACGTTTGATCAAGGTGGTTGTCTTGCCTGTCCCGGGAGGGCCCAGGATGATTAGCTGGTGGTCTACTGAGAGGCGAAAGATTTCGTCCTGGAATTTGTCGAGAATCGCTTGGTCTCGAAGGGCCATAGCCTTTCGGATTTCGTGACGCACTCCTTCCCGGATCTTCTCGGTTTCGGACTTGCCGCCAAGCATGGCGAAGAAGGCATTGCTGTCATCCGGCTGGATAACTTTACGAAGAGAAGGAATCGTCTGAGGTGCTAAACGTTCTTGCCGCCAAATGCTGTCGATTGAGTCCCAGAGCTCAGCGCTCTTCTGAGGCTTCAGATCGAGTTTGTCCAAGACCCGGTAGCTGACTTTTTTACCCGCGATTTCTAGATCAACGTCCTCACCAGCGCCATGAGCAGCCAAGCGACCGAACGGTGAGCGGTAGCCTGCTAGCTTGCCGTGATTAAGGACAAATCCTCCAGTCGTGCGGCAGATGTAGTAGGTCTCAACTTGGCCTTTGTCGTTCTCAACTACTATCCGTGAGACAGCTGGCTCTCGAACGAGGCTAGCAAGCGATTTGGTCACGTCGTCAGAGATGGATGCAATCTGCTCGACGGCCGCCGCGCCAGTGAAGGTATTGACGACTGCCAAGGCTTCAGAGGCCTCGCGACTTCCAGTGGCGAGCTGCTTGGACGCAATTTGTTCGATTTGGTGGAACGAATCTAATGCGTCGTTGGCAATTTCCAAGGCATCACTGGAACTCATTGAAGCTCTCCCTGTTTCGAATGGGCGTGACCTGAGCGGCAAGGCGTGCGAGTGAGCAGCTTCCTATGCTCAAGATTACGATGTCTGTCGGTTAACCCATATCCTAAATCCTCGCGGCATGGGTTGATAGCATATTGCCATGAATGGGTGCATCCATGTAGTGAGAGTCATCCAATGAAGTGGTGGCAACCTCTGCTGAGGTTGACTGCTTGGTATCATCGGTCGATGTGCTGTTGGAATGCGTGATGGTTGTGAAGCGGGGTAGCGGGACCCCGAGCTCCCGAGTAGCATCTTTTTGCCTTTGCAGTGTGCGGCGCTAGTGGCTCGGCCAGGTCTCTAAGTTGGTATTTGTTATGCGTCATCGTCATTGGCGAGCACGCCGGCAAGGGATCGGTTCATTTTCGATCAGGCTTTGGGGGCAGAGCGCAACATAATCACAACAGGCCTTTCGAGGCCCGGAGTGCCGCAGAAGGCTGGATAACCAGCTTCTTGGCGTCCGTTGTCACGGGACAGGCCCATGGTTACTCCTACTGTTTCTTTCCAACGACCACTGTGGTTGGCGTTCCTGGACGGATTGTCAGGATTTCAGAGGCGCCAGAAGAACGCTTCAAGTCTACAAACTGAGGTGATTGGATAGCGCTGGACGGCGGTTTGGGAGCAGCAGCGTTTGACTTTTTCGAGAAGGGGGCGGTTGGACCTCAGACTGGGGGCATCCTTTTCAAACCATCCAAAGCATGCCCTCAGATATGCCCCCAATGTAGCGGTCCTCTGGAAATGGATGGATCTCCATGGCCTATGAAAAGTCAGAAATGATCAACTGCACACCCTGCCCGACGACCCCTAGAGACTCTCAGGGTCGCCGAAGAACATCTGAATCCGCGAGCGCAACCAGCGTTCCCCCGGGTCATTGTCCTGGGATCCGCGCCAGGCCATGTGCAGTTCGAAGCTGCGCACCGGTATGGGCGGGTCTTCGGCGCGGACGCCGCCGGCGGCGGTCAGCGCGTCGGCGGTGTAGTCGGGCACGGTGGCGACGATGTCGGTGCCCGACAGCAGGGTGCTCAGGCCGTTGAACTGCGGTACGGCCAACACCACATGGCGCTTGCGGTCGAGTTTCGCCAGTTCTTCGTCGATGAAGCCGCTCAAGTCCCCTGCGAAGGAGACCAGGGCGTGGGGGCGAGCGCAGAATTCGTCCAGGGTCAGTCGGCCCGGCGCGGTGTCGGCCCGCAATACTTTGGGCAAGCTGCGGCGCAAGACCTTGCGCTTGGCGTTGGCCGGCAGGTCGTCGGTGTAGCTGACGCCGATGGAAATTTCACCGGAGGCCAGCAAGCTTGGCATCAAAATGTAGTTGACCCGGCGCACCACCAGCACAATGCCGGGCGCTTCAGCCCGCAGGCGCTTGAGCAGCATGGGCAGCAGGGCGAATTCGGCATCGTCCGACAGGCCAATGCGAAATACCGAGGTGCTGGTGGCCGGGTCGAATTCCGCCGCGCGGCTGACTGCCGTGGAAATCGAATCCAGGGCTGGGGAGAGCAGGGCGAAGATCTCGACTGCCCGGGCCGAAGGCTCCATGCTGCGGCCGGTGCGCACGAACAACGGGTCATCGAACAGGCTGCGCAGGCGCGACAGCGCGGCGCTGATGGCCGGTTGGCCCAAGAACAGCTTCTCGGCCGCGCGGGTCACGCTGCGTTCATGCATCAATGTTTCGAACACGATCAACAGGTTCAGATCGACACGCCGCAGGTCATTACGATTCATCTGGGGTCCTGGCAGATTCGGCAAGCTTGACGTGAGCGGCCATATGGGAACAATGGCCGGCATGAATCTTACGGGGAAAGGCTGGTACTCTGCACCGGCTAATTGCGTTTTCTTAGGTTAAGTCCTACAGGATTGATTGGTTTTTCTTACTGCGGAATCAATGACAGGCATGTCGACTATTAATAGCCACTGATGGTCTTGGGTACAAAGCCCGGATAGAGTTCATGGCATTAGAGGTTACTTTGACGAGGTTTGCGATGTCCCGCACGATCCGTTTTCACAAGTTTGGTGGTGCCGAGGTGCTCAAATGCGAAGAGCATGCGGCGGCTCTTCCTGCGCCAGGAGAAGTGCAGGTCCGCGTCGAAGCGATCGGCATCAGTTGGTACGACACCTTGTGGCGCCAGAACCTGGCATCTTCCCAGGCGCGCCTGCCTTCCGGCCTGGGCCATGAGATGGCCGGGGTAGTCACGGCTGTCGGCGATGGTGTCGATGATCTGGCCGTGGGCGACAAGGTCGCCAGCTTCCCTGCCGAGAGCCCGAACGATTATCCGGTGTACGGTGAAGTCATCGTGCTGCCACGCACCGCCCTGACCCGTTATCCCGACGTGCTCAGCCCCATCGAAGCTGCCGTGCATTACACGCCGCTGCTGATTGCGTACTTCGCCTACATGGACCTGGCGCGGGTCAAGCCGGGGCAATTCGCCCTGGTGACCGATGCCAGTCATTGCGCCGGTCCTTCCTTCGTACAGCTGGGCAAGGCCCTGGGTGTGCGGGTGATCGCGGCCACCAAGACGGCTGACGAACGGGAGTACCTGTTGTCGCTGGGCGCCGAGAAGGTCATCGTTACCGAAGAACAGGACTTGCTGATGCAAATCAACAAGCTCACTGACAACCGCGGCGTCGATGTAGTCTTCGACGGCCTCGGCGGGCCGCAGATGTCGCTGCTCGGCGATGTATTGGCGCCTCGTGGCAGCCTGGTGCTGTATGGCTTGCAGGGCGGCAACCAGACACCGTTCCCAGCCTGCGCGGCGTTCCAGAAGAACATTCAGTTCTTTGTACACTGCATCGGCAATTTCACCGGCAAGCCGGAACTGGGCATCCTCCAGGACCATGTGGCTTTGCAACGAGCACTGCGGGATATCAATCAATTGACCGCCGATCGCGTGCTGTTGCCACTCAAGACTCGGGTCTTCCCGTTCTCCGAGTTCGTCGAGGCTCACCGTTACATGGGCGAGTGCCCTTGCCGTGAGCGCGTTGCCCTTCAGGTCGTCGACCCGGCCTGAACCCCCTGTCTTGCGCAAGAGTCATCACCTCGGCTCTTGCGCTGCCGTCCTGATCCCCATCCTTTCTTACGGCAGTTCCTGCCTGGCGGGGCTGCGTTCGTAGCTCGCCATTTCGCGCCCTGAATTGCCTGCCCCGGTTCGCTCAAAGACTGAGACGGTTTGTCGGCCAACATCTGAACTGGTTTTTGCCCTCAATCTGTATCTTCTAATCAGTGTTTAAGTCTTGATAATTGAACGCTGATTTCCATATCAAGGAAGAAGTCGTGGTGCGGTATAACTTTTTCGAAGGTCTTCAACCTTCAGGGTGCATTCAAAAGGCAACGGGCATTAATTGGTGCGAGGCTATCTATCGACCCTGGAGGAAACAGGGTGGGGTAGAGCATCAATTAAAGTTCGGCAAGTTCTTTATTTCTCGTGCTCATTATCTGTGGGACGTTGTCGGAATTCTCCTAGGACGCCCCGGCCAGCCGGCAAGAGCCCCGTTTTTAAAGGCTCCCGGCGGAGACCAGAAAGGGCGAAGGCCGACTCCCGGCATATGTGTCAAATAATTACGACAAGCGATGCTTGAGCGTATTGCTAATACTCTTTGAGTACTAGAACAACCCATCTAGACCAACACGTCGCGCAGTCACGTTGGTGCGGGTGCGACGCCGATAGTTGAATTTCCAGGTAAATGGCTATGAGTGCAATTCATGAGCAGGCAATGACTCACGTGTATCAACAGATATTGCAACGACTGTCGGGTTTTTATTCCCGGGCAGAACGTACCGCGTTGCAGCTTTTGATCCAGCGTTTAATTGTCGCCGCCGGAGGCATCGACCGGATTGGCGATTATCGGGTGTTGACGGTCCAGAACGGGAGCAGGGAGAGTTTTTATGTGCTGACCGCCTTGCGAGCCGCACAGCTGAGCATCGCCGGGCGGCATCCAGTGACCTTCGCCTTGCGCGTTGCCACGCCACGCCTGAGCGAGACCACCCAGGCGACGCTGGAAAACATCCACCGCTGCTACAGCGCGCTGTTTGTCTATGATGACCCCCGGGTCGAATTGCTGATGGCGGATAACCGCGAGGTGTTGCCGTTCAATCACCGGCAGCCCTTGTCGGTGGCGGGGCACGAAGCCAATCGCATGGACCTGCTGGTCCTGGGACACCTTCGTACGGCCGACAGCCCCCTGGAGATTGGCGATGACGGCTACCTGGCGATGGCCGAGTTCTACCGGCACATGGCCCGCTGGGAGTCTGGCGTGGATTCGTTGGTCAGCAGCGATACGCCGCGCCAGCAAAAACAATTCATATCGGGCCTGCGCCGCGCCACCCGCAAGATCGGCCTGCTGACCGACCACCCCTGCGGTTTCGACAACCTCTTTGCCCATCTCGACACCCTGGGCGGTGATGTCTACCGGCATTTCTATGGTCCGGATCGCCTCGATGCGTGGCGGCCCGAGGGCCATTTCGAGGCCTGCCGGCGAGTGGGCCACGTCGGCATCGACGACCTGATCGTCGATCGTTCGGAGGGGACCAACTGGCCGCTCTTCAACGAGTTCCTGCGGGTGCAGACCGAAGGTCTTGTCCCATCAGCGCCTGAAAACGAGTATCTCAGCCCGCTGCTATCGGCTCATTTGCATGGCCTGCAGGCCTGCTATCTGCAAGGCCGCAGCTATGAAACGGGCTACGGGGACTACGTGCAACGGGCGATCATGATCATGCATCGCAAGCAACTGCCGGAGCACGCCTGCGAACAGGCTCGGGCGCTGTTCGGCTCTCCGTCGTCGATTCCCGAGCGTCGTGCCTACGCCGCTCTCGAGGCGCAAAAGATCCTGGGGCTCAGCGAAACGCAATTGGTGTGCATGCTGTTCGCTCCCTTCGTGGGACAGGGCACTGGCCTTGAGCACTTTCTGCGTTGCTGCCATCCCGGCATGCTGGTAGCGATGCCGGACCTGCACAAGGCCATGCAGGGCGCGACCGTCGCCGATCAGATAGCGCAGTGGATGGTCGATGTCAGCGGCCTGCCCATCGACATCCTTGGCAAACTGTACCGGGCGAGTGCCTCCCTGCCGGAACAACCGGAAATTACCCCGAGCGACGATCTTCAGCAGGCCATTGACGACGTAGACACTGCAGAAGCCGAACCGGCCGTCGATGAGCGGCACGAACGCTCGGCAAGGCATTGAGGAACGAGGTTTGACTGACTCATCTACCTCGTTCCAAGTCGTTGCCCCCTGCGTTACGACAGGACTGGCCACGACCTGCGCTCCCGGCCTGAGCCGATGAAAGGCTGCCGGGAGACGGACTTCGCCTACCAGGCGGTTTATCGATACCTGACCACGCTGATCAACGAGCTGGAGGTGGATGCGCGGGTTCGTCTGCCGTCGCTGCGGCAACTTTCCGAACGTCTGAACGTGTCGATATCGACCATCCAGTACGCGTATTCGCTGCTGGAGAAGGAAGGGCGGGTCTATTCGATCGCCAAGTCCGGTTACTACGCACTACCCGCGCCCAGCATGACGACCCTGGACGGCGGTGACGATTTACTCGAGACCCTGTACGTCAACGCCCGACGGCCAGGTATGCAGGTGCTCAGTGCGGATGAGCCGGCGTCGATGCAGCCATTGGACAGCCCGTTGTTGTTGCTCGAGCGCGAATTGCTGCGCCAGTACCCACGCTCCCCGCAGGCGCCTTCGCAACCCTGGGGCGAGCTGGAGCTTCGCAACGCGCTGGCTGCCCGTTATACCTCCTCACCGGCCCGTTGCTGGAATGCCGATGACGTCTATATTGGCGCCGACCTGCGGGGCGCCCTGGAGATCCTGATCGCAGTGCTGGCCCTCAGGGGCGCCGTGGTGCTGATCGAATCACCCTGCGATTGGACAGTGCTGCGCCTGCTGCAGGCGGCGGAGGTCCACGTCATCGAATTGCCGCTACTGGCTGGCGGGGAAATCAATATCGAGCAGCTGGAACACCTGCTGCTGAGCGAAACGGTACGCCTGGTGGTGCTGTCTTCAGTCTTGAACATGCCCAGGGGCACGTTCGTTCCTGAAGAAAACCGTCGCGCCATCGCTCATCTGCTGGAGCGGCATGGCACTTGGGTGCTGGAGAACGATAGCCATACAGACCTGGTGTTCGAGGCTAGGGTTACACCTTTTCGAGACTTGCTCGACCCGGATCGGCTGATCGTCTATTCGACGTTCGAGAAAACCATCGGTCCGGAGGCGCCGTATGGCTACGTGTTGTCGCGCCAGTTGACCCTGCACCTGCAGCGACATTTCCTGCTGCGCGCGTTTCGTTTGTCGCCGATTCGCCAGAAAGCCATCGCCCGACTGTACAGCAATGGTCGGATCGACCAGCACTTGCTGGTCTTGCGGCGCTTGCTACGCGAAAGTGCAACTTCGACCACGCAATTGCTGCGCGAGCGGCTGGGGGACAGCCTGCAATGGGCAGAGCCCCAAGGTGGCGCGACAATCTGGATGCAGTCGACGCGACGGGTCGACTTGCGCAGGGTTTTCCATCGGCTGCTTGCCCAGCGCATCGTCATCGCGCCGGGGGAGCTGTTCAGCCTTCAGGGCCTGTATGGGCAACATATGCGCCTGACTCATGCCCTGAATGGGCCGCAGGACATGGACGCTGCGCTCTGCGCGCTGGCAGATGCCCTGAGGCTCGAACAATCGTAATCGGCGGCGATGGATCGAACCCATCGCGCCATGGTCGAACTGTCAGTAAACTGCACCCCATTTCCCGAGCCATTCCACTCAGAGGTTTTGCATGACAGTCAGTCCATTTGCGGGCAAGCCGGCACCGGCAGAGTTGCTGATCGATATCCCGCGACTGGTGACGGCCTATTACACCGGCCGACCCGATGCTTCGGTTGCGACCCAGCGTGTGGCTTTTGGCACCTCCGGTCACCGTGGCAGTTCCTTTGACCTGGGCTTCAACGAGTGGCACGTGTTGGCAATCAGCCAAGCGATCTGCCTGTACCGCGAGGCCCAGGGCATTAACGGGCCATTGTTCGTCGGTATCGACACCCACGCGCTGTCGACCCCGGCCGGTGCCAGCGCGCTGGAAGTGTTCGCGGCCAACGGTGTGACCGTCATGATCGCCGAAGGTGATGAATACACCCCGACACCGGCGGTTTCCCACGCCATTCTCTGCTACAACCGTGGCCGCACCTCGGGCCTGGCGGACGGTATCGTCATCACGCCGTCCCACAACCCGCCGCAAAGTGGCGGCTACAAGTACAACCCTACCAACGGCGGCCCGGCCGACACCCACATCACCAAATGGATCGAAGCCAAGGCCAATGAACTGCTGGCCAACCAGCTCGCCGGCGTCAAGCGCGTCAGTTACGAGCAAGCCCTGAAGGCCGACACCACCCACCGTCACGACTACGTCAACACGTACGTGGCGGACCTGATCAATGTCATTGATTTCGATGCCATTCGCTCCGCCGGGCTGCACCTGGGCGTCGATCCGTTGGGTGGCGCAGGCGTGCGCTATTGGCCGGCCATTGCCGAGCACTACCGCCTGGACCTGGAAGTGGTGAACACCCACGTGGATTCCACTTTCCGCTTCATGACCGTCGACTGGGACGGACAGATCCGTATGGACCCGTCCTCCAGCCATGCGATGCAAGGGTTGATTGGCCTGAAGGAGCGCTTCGACGTGGCCTTCGCCTGCGATCCGGACCATGACCGCCATGGCATCGTGACGCCGTCCGGCGGCCTGTTGGCGCCGAACAATTACCTGGCGGTATCCATCGACTACCTGTTCCAGAATCGCCCGCAATGGCGCGCCGATGCCGCCGTGGGCAAGACGGTGGTCAGCAGCGGCCTGATCGATCGTGTGGCCAAGCGCCTGGGTCGTCGCCTCTACGAAGTGCCGGTGGGCTTCAAGTGGTTTGCCGACGGGCTATTCGATGGCTCCCTGGGCTTCGGCGGCGAAGAAAGCGCCGGGGCTTCGTTCCTGCGCAAGGATGGTGGCGTCTGGAGCACCGACAAGGATGGCTTGATCCCGGTGTTGCTGGCCGCTGAAATGACCGCGCGCACCGGTCGCGACCCGAGCCAGGCCTACCGCGCCCTGACCGATGAGCTGGGCGAACCCTTCTCGGTACGCGTCGATGCCAAGGCCAGCCCGCAGCAGAAGGCGCTGTTGAGCAAGCTATCGCCCGATCAGGTGGCTTCCACCGAACTGGCCGGGGAGAAGATCCAGAATATCCTCAGTCATGCGCCGGGCAATGACCAGGCCATTGGCGGTTTGAAAGTCATGACCGAAAACGGCTGGTTCGCGGCGCGCCCATCCGGGACCGAGGATATCTACAAGATCTACGCCGAAAGCTTCATTGGCGATGCGCACCTCAAGCAATTGGTGGATGAGGCGCAAACGTTGGTGGATGGGGCTATAGCCAGCAAGTGATGTGGGCTTGTGGCTAGGGAGCTAGCTCCCTAACCACAAGAGCGGCCGCGCAGGTTAGGCGAGGTCTACGAGAACGATTTCGCTGTCTTCGATGGCGGTCACCTGCAACACCTGCTCGTCTTCAATCGCAACACCGTCTCGAGCTTTTGCGCGCAACCCATTGATTTCTATCAATCCAGTGGCCGGCACCAGATAGGCCCGACGTGCGGCGTCCAGTCGATATTCGGCACTTTCACCCGCCTTGAGATTGGCCGCTACCAGGCGCGCGTCGGCGCGAATGCGCAGGCTTTGGTCATCGCCGGCCTTGCCACTGGCCAAGGTCACGAAGCCTTCACGCGAATCCTTGGGAAATGGCTTGGCGCCCCAGGACGGTGCCAGGCCTTCCTCATTAGGAATGATCCATATCTGGAAAATACGCGTGGCCGTCGATTCCAGGTTGTACTCGCTGTGGGCAATCCCGGTGCCTGCGCTCATGACCTGCACATCACCAGCCTCTGTACGGCCCTGGTTGCCCAGATTGTCCTGGTGGGTGATCGCGCCTTCACGCACATAGGTGATGATTTCCATGTCCCGGTGCGGGTGTCGAGGAAAACCGCTGCCGGGGGCGATGACATCATCGTTCCAGACCCGCAAGTTGCCCCAGTGCATGCGCTGTGGGTCGTAGTACTCGGCGAACGAAAAATGGTGGTGGGCATCCAGCCAGCCGTGATTGGCGGCGCCCAAGGTGGCGAAGGGCCTGAGTTCGAGCATGTTCGTGTCCTTTTCCGCTGAGTGCGAAAACGATGGTTGATGGGGCTATTTTCGCCAAGGAAATCATCGATAAAAAGCTTAAAAAGCGCGTCAAAACCATCGTTTATTTAGATATAAAATCGCGAGCTCACTTTCACTTCATCACCTAAACCCATGACTTAAAAGCTTTTGGGTGGCACCTGGCGGCAAATACAGACACCATAGCCGTCATGGTTCATGAACACCGGAGTTCCCAGCGTGGCGCAACACACTCCCGATCTTCCCCCCGAGCTTTTATCCCTGGCCCAGATGCCGCTGTTCAAGCGCCTGGCCGCCCGGTTCTTCGGCCATGGGCTGACGCGCCTGCGCGCCCAGCATCGAGCATCCTGGTTGCATGGCCAGGCCGACGGCTTTCGCAGCGGTCATACCGCCGGTTTTGACTATGGCTACAAGGAGGGCCGGGCCGAAGGGCTTGAGGAGGGGCGTCAGGTCCTGTTGATCCGTGATTCGCGCAGCACGGAGCATCCGGCACCGCAGGTCGATGACTTGCTGTTCGATGACTGGCACCTGCCGCTAACCGCCGAGCTGAAGAAGCGAATCAAGTCGGATGTCGCCCGATTGCTGCCGGCGCACGCGCAACCAAGTGCCGCGCAATGGAAGATGATTTTCAGCGACACGCCATCGACCTCGGTGGTCGCCGGAGCCGGTGCGGGCAAGTCCACGACCCTGGTGCTGCGCATTGTGCTGTTGTCTCATTACCTGGGTTTTGAACTGGACTCGATGACCGTGGTGACGTTTACCCGGGAATCGCGCAAGGATTTCATCCAGAAACTGATCGAAGTGTTTGGCCTGTGGGGACGAACCGTCAGCCTCAAGGAAGCCCGTGATCTGGTGCGTACGTTCCATTCACGTATCTTGCCTATGGTCCGCAGCCTGCCCGGGTTCGAACGGCTCCAGGCCTTCGAGACCCTGAGTCATCGTGCCGAAGCGGGTGACGATGATGCCCAGGGCAATCCGTTCGATTTACGCATCAACGACGCCCAACGCCAGCAGCTCAACGCCTGTTACTACAACCTTTATCAACGGGACGCGCGTTTTCGTGAGCTGATCCAGCCGTTGTCCCGCCACGCCCTGCAACTCAAGGAGCTGGAGCGTGATCACCCGGATGTGCAGAAACGGGTCGCGGTGACCGAGCTGGCAGCCCAGCGCGACGAAGAATTGTGTGACGCCATCGAAGACCTGTGGTTTCGCGCCGGTGCCTGGCCGATCAAGGGTATCGAGCCGAAGCGACAAACGTTTGAGATCAATGGGTCGACGTTCCACTGCCATGGCTACGCACCCTCACTGGATGCCTGGGTGATACTGGGGTTCGATCCGCGGGAAGACGCGCGCCTCAGTCGTCCAGGCGCCAAGTTGAGCATCCGTGCAGAATGGGCGGTAAAGCGTACCCTGTTTCAAGCTTTCTGCCGTAAGCCACTGATATGGCTTGAAAGTTATGAGGCTTCAAAGCGTGTATTGGCTTCGATGGCCGGCGATGCCAGCGCAGGGCCGGGATTCGATTACAAGGTCAAGGGCGAGTTGGGTTCAGCGCCATTGCTGGACTGTTTTGTCGCGGCGGCAGGCTTTATCGAGAACCTTGGCCTGGACGTCCCGGATGCCGTGGGCCGGATGTCCTTCGCCCAGGACGACCCCGATCGGTATTTCTTCGAGGCGTTGAGTCGCTACTGGCGGGCGTTCGAAGATCATCTGCTCGATCAATCCCCGCCGGTCATGACCTATAACCGTATGTTCGCGCTGTTCAGCGAGCACTCGCCGGAAAATTTCAAGTTGCTGGGCGATGCGTTGCTCAGGCCGCTTTCGCACCTGATGATCGACGAGTTCCAGGACGTGTCACCGCAGATCGTCTCCTGGCTTCGAGCCAGTCTTCGGGAAATCCGCCGTCGTGGTCCAGCGATGCACGTGGGGCGTGGCGCCCAGCGTTCTTCCTTGTTGTGTGTCGGGGACGATTGGCAATCGATCTACGGCTGGCGCGGCAGTTCACCGAACTATTTCATGGCGTTCAACAAGCAATTCCCGTCGCCGACGACGACCCGGGTCATGCTCACCGACAACTATCGCAGCCACCAGCACATCATCGATGCGGCTGAACACATCGTGCGCGCCGCCGCGGCTATTCCTGGCAAAAAAGCCAAGGCCAGCGGCAGGGCTCGCTCGCTGAGTCCGGTCAACGTGCTGGATCGAGACGACGAAGGGCTGGCGCTGCGGCTGGAAGAGCACTATCGCAAGGGCGATTCGATCTTGATGTTGTATCGAAAAAGTAGCGATAAATTATTGATAGAAAAGCATATTCAACCAATAGTTAATGTGGATTCTAGCTTGCCGTACGATGCACGACGGATCCGGCAAATGACTTACCACAGTGCCAAGGGGCTGCAGGCCGATGCGGTGTTCCTGTTGGGTGACTGTCAGCACTTGAGCAGTTCTCCCTACAAGAACCAGGTCTATCGAATGGCTGGGCTGGGCCAGGATGGAGATGCCGAACCTTACGACACGGCGCAAAAGGACGAGATCCTGCGTTTGGCGTATGTGGGGATCACTCGTGCGGTGCAGCATTGCTACTGGTATGTCGATGGGCAGGATGGCCAGGCGGCCAATGGGCCCAAGGCTTCGGATCGTGTTGCTGCGGACAAGGCCTTTTTTGCTGACCATCGTCGTAAAGGATAAGGGGGCTGTTTCCAGGTATGGGTATGGTGTGTATATCCGTTTCTTCGGTAACAGATATGTACCAATCCATCCAAAAAAAACGGCACCTTCCATAAAAAATGGGAGGCGCCGCCTTCACGTATGCTCAAGCTACCAGTATTTCCCTGTCAGGAAGCAAACCGCCGCAACCCCACCGGTGGCACAAAGGCTTCCAGCTCGGCCTCTACCGCCTCGATTATTCGTTCCACATCCGGCGCATTCATCACGGTCGCGCAGGGAATGCCCGCAATGGCGATCATGGTCTCGCCGCTGGCACGGTCAAACAGCCGGGCAACCATACTGCCAGGCGCATCCATGCTCGCTTCAAAGCCCATGGGATGGAAGTGCCAGCGCATCAACTGGCAAGCGTTGGGGAACGTAACCTTGCTGAAAGAACCTTTATTCATGTGTTGCCCGCCTTCTTCAATCGAGCGCTTCCTTTTGCTCAGGTCAGGAAGGAAGAGCCATCATGGCTCTACCAGTGAGAACTAAAAATAGCACCTGAAAATGAACCTCATGTGGATTTTTTCAGTCCGTTTTGCGATTGGTTCATTTTTTTTGATCTGGATCACGACTTAAGCGGCAATGTTCAGAATGCCATCACGCTTGGCCAGGGTTGTCCCGGGGCTCGGGTAATGGCTCTGGTACGCGGCATTTCCAGGCGATGCCCAGGGCCAGGGCTACCATCGCCAGGGCGACGGCGAAGGTCGTGTGCAGACCCTTCGTCACTGCCTCCGCACCGGCACGGGAGATGTCATTCGTCGCTACCGCAGTCGCAAACACGGCGCCAAGCACGCAAGCTCCGGTGAAGAACCCCAGGTTGCGCGACAGGTTCAGCAGCCCGGCGATGACGCCTCGGCTCTGGGCCGCCACATCGGCCATGACTGCCGTGTTGTTGGCCGTCTGGAAGAACGCGTAGCCCAGGGTCGTCACCACGATGGCCATGATGTAACCGAAAATACCAAGGGCAGGGGGAACCAGTGACAGCATCAGGCAGCCGAGGGCCATGGTCGCCAGGCCGGCGAGTCGCATGGGTATTACGCCGAAGCGATCCGCCAGGCGACCGGCAGGGACTCCCGCCAGCGCCGCGACGGCTGGCCCGGCCGCCAGTACCAGTCCGACGAGGGCTGCAGGCAGTCCGAGGGCGATGGACAAGTAAAATGGCCCGACCAGCAGCGTCGCCATCATGACCGTCGCGACCAGGGCGCTGGTCGCCAGGCCAGAGACCAGCAACCGGTCGCGAAAGACGACCAAGGGAATCAGCGGCGACACCGCCCGGGACTGGGCCCGAATGAACAGCCCGCCGCTCAGGAGCGCGATCAGCAGCAGGGCGACATTCAACCCGCCAAAACTCCCGCGCCCGGAGGTCATGGCCAGGGCATAGGCGGCAAGCGTTATCGCCAACAGCAATGTCCCGGTTACATCGAAGCGTTTTCCTTCGGTTTTCGGTGGCACTTGCCGCACCGGCAGCGAGTACCACGCCAGCCCCAGCGTCAGCAGGCCGAGGGGGAGATTGACCAGGAACAAGGCCTGCCAGCCGAACCCGCCGATCAACATGCCGCCAAAGGACGGTCCAAGGGCCGTGCCCACCGCCGACAGCGTTGCCAGCAACCCCATGGCGCTGCCGGTTTTTTCCTGGGCGACCGTTTCACCGACCAGGGCCAGGGTCAGCGTCATCATGATCGCGGCTCCCAAGCCTTGCAGCGCCCGACCTGTAATCAGCCACCAAAGCGAGGGCGCCAGGCCGCATACCGCCGAGGCCAGGGTGAACAGGACGATACCGCCCAATAGCAGCTTGCGCCGGCCCATCAGGTCCCCCAAGCGGCCGACACTGACAATCAGCGTGGTGATTGCCAGCAGATAAGCCAGCACTACCCATTGCACTTGCTGGAAGGAGGCATCGAGTGCCTGGGCCAGCGTGGGCAGGGCCACCGCGGCCACGCTGGCGCCAAGGGACGCGAGCAGCGTCGAAAGCGCAAGGCTGGCCAGGGCCCAACGAGGTGACAGGTGTCGGTGTGCGGGCGCGGTTGTCTGCCGGTTTTGTTGCGTATTGACGGGTCTCATGGGGTTACCTGTATCCGTGGCGCTCGAAACGGAGCTGTCAGAACGTTACGCCTGGGCATAACATGGCGGAAGACGCAGCATTTGCATGTTATAGCTGCACCAAACGCCATCTCTGCGAGATCCAACTATGTCCTCGCCCGACCTCAATTTGCTCGTCACCCTCGACGTGTTGCTCTCGGAAGGCAGCGTGGCCCGGGCCGCCCGGCGCTTGCGGCTCAGCCCGTCGGCCATGAGCCGGGCGCTGGCAAGGCTGCGTGAAACCACCGGCGACCCACTGTTGGTGCGGGCCGGGCGAGGGCTGGTGCCGACACCTCGTGCGTTGGCGTTGCGCGAACAGGTCAGCGACCTGGTACAGCAGGCCCAGGCCGTGCTGCGGCCAGTGACGACACCGGATCTTGGACGCTTGAACCGTACCTTCACGTTGCGAACCCGTGAGGGGTTCGTGGAAAACTTTGCCATCGACCTGATCAGCCGCATCCGCGAGCAAGCCCCCGGCGTGCGGCTGCGTTTCGTGGAAAAGACCGATCGGGACAGCACGGCGCTTCGCGAAGGTACCGTGGACCTGGAGACCGCCGTCGTGGACAAGGACACCAGTCCGGAGCTGCGTACCCAGGCGTTGTTCAGCGACCGCTTGATTGGTGTTGTGCGTGCGGGGCACCCGTTGAGCCAGGCGGCGGTGAGCGCTGCGGGTTATGCGGCGGGCGGGCATGTGGGCGTCTCCATGCGCGGCCTGGATCATGGCCTCATCGACCAGGCCTTGGCGGTATTGAACCTGTCTCGGGAAATCGTCACCACCGTGCCAGGTTTTTCCTCGGCGCTGGGGTTGGCCCGCTCAAGCGAGCTGATTGCCAGCGTGCCTGAACGCTACACCGCGAGCCTGCGGGTCGGCCTGCACAGTTTTGTGCTGCCGTTTCCGGTGCCTGAATTCACGATCGCCATGCTCTGGCATCCGCGGATGGACGCCGATCCTGTGCATCGCTGGCTTCGGGGCTGCCTGCGGGAAGTATGCGCGCGTAAAACCGTTAAGGTTTAGTAGATATTAATTAATAGCATTTCGCTGGCACTTAGTTGGCGAAAGTGCGACGCCGTCCGCAATTGGCTAGTTATCGTTATTTAATATTTAAATAGAATTTTGTCTGACAATCCGCAACTCGGACAGTTGAGCATGCGCACTAAGCAGGGAGAAACCTATTGTTTATTGGCGTTAAGGGGCCGGGGGTGAAATTGAACGAAAAAAATGACTAGACGTTTGATTTCCAATTGTGTCAGGTTTCTTACGTCCTCATTGGGCGAGTGATAGGACGATCTCGCCAGAGATCGTCTGTCTGACTAAAACTGTTCCATTAGCAAACAAGGAAGTGTGTTTATGTCGAAAGTCAAAAGCAGTGCTATTGATTCTGCCGAACAACTCCTCTGGGCGCCGCAATCGTTGGCGGCACCCAGTAATGCGTTCAACCAGATCAATAGTTTCAGCCACCAATACGACCGCGGTGGTAACCTGACCGTCAACGGCAAACCGTCATACTCCGTCGACGAGGCGGCCACTCAATTGCTGCGAGACGGCGCGGCTTACCAGGACCGGGACGGCAGCGGCAAGATCGAGCTGACCTACACCTTCCTGACTTCCGCCTCTTCCAGCACCATGAACAAGCATGGGATCAGCGGCTTCAGCCAGTTCAGCGCGCAGCAGAAAGGCCAGGCCGCCCTGGCCATGCAATCCTGGGCGGACGTGGCCAATGTCACCTTCACCGAAAAAGCCAGCGGTGGCGACGCTCACATGACCTTCGGCAACTACAGCGGCGGCCAGGATGGCGCGGCGGCGTTCGCTTATCTGCCGGGCACTGGTGCCGGCTATGACGGGACCTCCTGGTACCTGATCAACAGCAGCTACACCCAGAACAAAACCCCGGACTTGAACAACTACGGCCGCCAGACCCTGACCCACGAAATCGGTCATACCCTCGGCCTGGCCCACCCAGGCGACTACAACGCTGGCGAAGGCAGCCCGACCTATGATGACGCCACGTATGGCCAGGACACCCGTGGCTACAGCGTCATGAGCTACTGGAGCGAAAGCAATACCAGCCAGAACTTCAGCAAGGGCGGCGTCGAAGCCTATGCCTCCGGTCCGCTGATGGATGACATCGCGGCCATCCAGAAACTCTACGGTGCCAACACCACGACCCGTACCGGCGATTCGACCTACGGTTTCAACTCCAACACCGGGCGCGATTTTCTCAGCGCGTCTTCGTCGTCGGACAAAGTGGTGTTTTCGGTATGGGACGCCGGCGGCCGCGACACCCTGGATTTCTCCGGCTTCACCCAGAACCAGAAAATCAATCTCAATGACGCCTCGTTCTCCGACGTTGGCGGCATGGTGGGCAACGTGTCCATCGCCAAGGGTGCAGTCATCGAAAACGCCATCGGCGGCTCGGGCAGCGATCTGCTGATCGGCAACGCGGTGGCCAACGAGCTCAAGGGCGGTGCTGGCAACGATATCCTCTGGGGCGCCGGTGGTGCAGACAAACTCTGGGGCGGTTCGGGTTCGGACACCTTCGTGTTCGCCGCCAGTTCCGATTCGCGGCCGGGGGCGACGGACCAGATCCTCGATTTCGTCAGCGGCCTGGACAAGATCGACCTGACCGGTATCACCAAGGGCGCAGGCCTGCACTTTGTGAGCGCGTTCACCGGTGCGGCGGGCGATGCGGTGTTGTCGACATCGGGCGGCAACAGCCTGCTGTCGGTGGATTTCTCCGGGCAAGGCGTGGCGGATTTCCTGGTCAGCACCGTGGGCCAGGCAGCGGTCTCGGATATCGTGGCCTGATGTCCATGTCCCGTGGGGGCGGATGCTCCTGCGGGATCCCGGCCAGGATGAAAGCTATGCGTAGAAAATTCATGCCCAGTAGCGTCCAGGCAATCGCCGGGTTATTCGCTACGCTGATGATGTTTTGTGGAGAAAACGCCATGGCGCGCAGCCTGTTGTTAGTTGAACCCTCGCAGTTGGCCGGTCAGTGGCAGGCCGTTTTGTCGAGCCCGCAGGACAATGCGCAAACCCAGGCGATGCAGGACAAACCGTCCAACAGTTGCCTCGTCGAACTCAAGTTGGACCAGACCTTGGGTGGGCAAACCGATTGCCTGGGCCACTGGTTGGGGGATGAACCGGTGCGTTGGTTCACCGAACCCGACGGTCTTTCCCTGATTGGCAGGCAAGACTCCAGGACTCACCTGGGGCTGCGCCAGGGCGATCATTATCAAATGACGTTGAAGTCCGGTTTGATACTCAGGCTTGAACGGAATAAGTCCCAGAGCGCTCATTAACGAGTGAGTACAGTTGAGCCGTGATCGAAGCACGTTTGTTTAAATGCACGCGTGTCTCGATACGCGTTTGGCTGTGGGCCAGAACAATAATTGAAGATTGGTAAGTTGAACTAATGGCCGGTTCGCTGGCGAAGCCAACAGCAAGGAAGATCATGAATAGGGCAAGGAGCGCTGCCGCGGTGCCGCTGTTTAAAGCGCTGGGTGATTATAAAAACATTCTGATCAGTGTCGGTTGTTTTACCGCGCTGATTAACGTCCTGATGCTTGCGCCTTCGATTTATATGCTCCAAGTGTATGATCGCGGGTTGTCATCGCAGAACGAGACCACGCTGGCCATGTTGTCATTGATGGTAGTGGGCTTCTTCGTGTTCATCGGGCTGCTGGAAATGGTCCGCAGCTTCGTGGTCATCCGCATTGGCAGTCAGTTGGAGAGACGCCTCAATCTCCAGGTGTACAAGGCCGCGTTCGAGCGCAATCTGCGCCAAGGTGAAGGCAACGCCGGGCAATCCCTGGGCGACCTCACGCATATTCGTCAATTCTTCACTGGGCCGGCGCTGTTCGCTTTCTTCGACGCGCCGTGGTTTCCCATCTATCTGCTGGTGATCTATCTGTTCAACGTCTGGCTCGGCGTGTTCGCCTCCGTTGGCACGCTGCTGCTGATCGGCCTGGCCTGCTTGAACGAAGCCATGACCAAAAAAGCCCTGGGGCAAGCCAGTGTCTACTCGCAACAGTCCAGCCAACTGGCGACCAGCCACTTGCATAACGCCGAGACGATCCAGGCCATGGGCATGCTCGGGGCGCTGCGCGGTCGCTGGTTCGCCGTGCATTCACGGTTTCTCGGCCTGCAGAACCAGGCCAGCGATACTGGCGCAGTGATCAGTTCCTTGAGCAAGACCCTGCGCCTGTGCCTGCAATCACTGGTGCTGGGCTTGGGCGCACTGTTGGTGATCAAGGGTGACATGACCGCCGGGATGATGATTGCCGGGTCGATCCTGATGGGGCGGGTACTGAGCCCCATCGACCAGTTGATCGCCGTGTGGAAGCAGTGGAGCGGCGCCAAGCTGGCTTACCGTCGTCTCGACGCGCTGTTGCAGGCGTTTGCGCCCCAGGACGATGGCATGACGCTGCCATCGCCCAAGGGCCAGGTGAGTTTCGAACACGTCAGTGCCGGGCCGCCAGGACAACGCAACGCGACACTGCAACAGGTCAGCTTCAGCCTGGCCGCGGGGGAAGTGCTGGGTGTGCTGGGGGCGTCCGGTTCCGGCAAGTCCACCCTGGCCCGGGTACTGGTGGGTGTGTGGCCGACCCTGGCGGGTACGGTACGCCTCGACGGGGCCGACATTCATCGCTGGAATCGTGACCAACTCGGCCCGCACATCGGCTATCTGCCCCAGGACATCGAGCTGTTCAGCGGCAGCATCGCCGAGAACATCGCCCGGTTTCGCCAAGCCGACCCGCAAAAAATCGTCGCCGCCGCGCAACAGGCCGGTGTCCATGAACTGATCCTGCGCCTGCCCCAGGGCTACGACACGGTGCTGGGGGAGGACGGCGGTGGTTTGTCGGGCGGGCAGAAACAACGGGTTGCGCTGGCCCGGGCGATGTATGACCGGCCCAGCCTGGTGGTACTCGACGAGCCCAACTCCAACCTCGATACGGTCGGCGAAGCGGCGCTGGCCAGCGGCATCGCCCAGATGAAAGCCCAGGGCACCAGCGTCGTGCTGGTCACCCATCGCTCCTCGGCACTGGCCCAGGCTGACAAGCTGCTGGTGCTCAACGAAGGCCGGCTCCAGGCCTTCGGGCCAAGCCAGGAAGTATTGCGGGCTTTGTCCGGGCAGTCGGAATCCCAACGGGACAAACCCCAGGCAGCCCCCAACGGACTGAGCATGAGCCGTCAGTACCAGGCCGCCAGTAAACCCGGTGGCGTATGAGCAAGGATCGCGACATGAATCTGGAACAGTCTCACGACTTCGTGCGCCCGGAGCGCGACGCCGGTTTTTTTACCCGCCTGGGTTGGGCCTTGGCGCTGATTGGCGCGGGTAGTTTTTTCACATGGGCCAGCCTGGCACCGCTGGACCAGGGCATCCCCGTGCAAGGCACCGTAGTGGTTTCAGGCAAGCGCAAGGCAGTGCAATCGATGAGCAGCGGCGTGGTCAGCCGGATCCTGGTGCGTGAAGGCGAGGCGGTGAAGCAGGGCCAGCCGCTGTTTCGCCTGGACCAGACCCAGGCTGCCGCCGATGTGCAATCGCTGCAGGCGCAGTACCGGATGACCTGGGCCAGCCTGGCACGCTGGCAAAGCGAGCGGGACAACCTGTTGCAGGTGAGTTTCCCGGCTGAGTTGAGCCGCGATCCCGATCCAGGCCTGGCCCTGGTGCTCGAAGGCCAGCGCCAACTGTTCAGCAGCCGCCGCGAAGCCTTCGCCCGGGAGCAGGCAGCGTTGCGCGCCAATATCGAAGGGGCTACGGCGCAGTTGGCGGGCATGCGCCGGGCCCGCAGCGACTTGACCGCCCAGGCTCAATCCCTGCGCCTGCAACTGGGCAACCTGCAGCCCTTGGCGGACAACGGCTACATCCCGCGCAACCGGCTGCTGGACTATCAACGCCAACTGTCGCAAGTACAGCAGGAACTGGCGCAGAACAGCGGCGAAAGCGGGCGTGTGGAGCAGGGGATCGTCGAGTCGCGCCTGAAGTTGCAGCAACATAACGAGGAATACCAGAAAGAGGTGCGCAGCCAGTTGGCCGACGCCCAGCTCAAGAGCGAAACCCTGCAACAGCAACTCAAATCCGCCGGGTTCGAGTTGCAACACAGCGAAATCCTCGCCACTGCCGACGGCATTGCCGTGAACCTGGGGGTGCACACCGAAGGCGCGGTGGTGCGCCAGGGCGACACCCTGCTGGAAATCGTGCCCCAGGGCACGCGGCTGGAGGTGGAAGGGCACCTGCCGGTTCACCTGATCGACAAGGTCGGCCCGCATTTGCCGGTGGACATTCTGTTTACCGCCTTCAACCAGAACCGTACGCCAAGGGTGCCAGGGGAAGTCAGCCTGGTGTCCGCCGACCAGATGCTCGATGAGAAGACCGGCGCGCCGTATTACGTGCTGCGCAGCAGCGTCAGCGACGTGGCGATGGACAAGCTCAACGGCCTGGTGATCAAGCCCGGCATGCCGGCCGAGATGTTCGTGCGCACGGGCGAGCGCTCGTTGCTCAACTACCTGTTCAAACCGCTGCTCGACCGAGCCGGCTCTGCGTTGACCGAAGAATAAGGATGTCCGGCGGTATGAAGCGTTTCTATTGGGTGGCCGTGCTGGCCGTTTGTGCGTGCAACACCGCCTGGGCCATGGGGCCCTTCGAGTTCTATGAGCAGGCGCTGCGCAATGACCCGGTCTACCTGGGCGCGATCAAGGAGCGCGATGCGGGCCTGGAGAACCGCGCCATTGGCCGCGCCGGGCTGTTGCCGCACTTGGGCTACAGCTACAACAAGGGCCGTAACCAATCCAAGGTCACTTATCTCAACGACCGTGGCGCCAGCCAGCATGACGATCGCAACTACAGCAGCTACGGCTCCAGCCTGACACTGCAACAACCCCTGCTGGACTACGAGGCGTACGCCGCCTACCGAAAGGGCGTGGCCCAAGCGTTGTTCGCCGACGAAAGTTTTCGGGGCAAGAGCCAGGAACTGCTGGTGCGGGTGCTGAGCCATTACACCCAGGCACTGTTCGCCCAGGACCAGATCGACATTGCCCAGGCCAAGAAAAAAGCCTTCGAGCAGCAATTCCATCAGAACGAGCATCTGTTTCGCCAGGGCGAAGGCACGCGTACCGACATCCTCGAGGCGCAGGCGCGCTATGAACTGGCAATCGCCGAAGAGATCGAGGCGCGCGATGAGCAAGACGCCGCCTTGCGCGAGCTGGGCTCGCTGATTGGCGTCCCGGCCCTGGATATCGGCGACCTGGCCCCTTTGCACGACACGTTCCAGACCTTTGCCTTGCAGCCGGCCAGTTTCGATACCTGGCATGAATTGGCGGTGAGCAATAACCCCAACCTGGCGTCCCAGCGCCAAGCGGTGGACGTGGCGCGTTTCGAGGTCGAGCGCAATCGCGCCGGCCACCTGCCCAAAGTCAGTGCCTACGCGACGATGCGCCAGAACGAGTCGGAAAGTGGCAACACCTACAACCAGCGTTACGACACCAACACCATCGGCCTGGAAGTCAGCGTGCCGCTGTACGCCGGCGGCGGGGTCTCGGCGTCGACCCGCCAGGCCAGCCGCAACATGGAGCAGGCCGAGTACGAGCTGGATGCCAAGACCCGTGAGACGCTGATCGAACTGCGCCGTCAGTTCAGCGCCTGCGTCTCGGGTGTGAACAAGCTGCGCGCCTACCAGAAGGCCCTGAGTTCCGCCGAAGCGCTGGTGATATCCACCCGGCAAAGCATTCTGGGTGGCGAGCGGGTCAACCTCGATGCGCTCAATGCCGAGCAACAGCTCTACACCACCCGCCGCGACCTGGCCCAGGCCCGCTACGACTACCTCATGGCCTGGACCAAGTTGCATTACTACGCCGGCACCCTCGGCCCGCAGGACCTGGCGAAGGTGGATGAGGCGTTTGTATCCCGGGCAGGTACTCAATGACTGACCGGTAGATGTTTGCAGCAATTCAAAAAGCGCTACTAAGGATGGTTCGTGATGAAAATCGATAACAAAAAACAGCCTAGGCAGATGGGGCGCGTATTTCTGCTCAAGACCCTCAACCACGCCATGCTCTGCGCACTGGCGACCTTGGGCACGGCTCAGGCGGCGCCTTATGTCGAGAACGGCAGGGCGGGTAACCCGGACAGTTGGCGCAGCAGCGAATTCAACGCCGAATGGGGGCTTGGGGCGATCAACGCGCAGCAGGCCTACGCCGCCGGGTACACCGGCAAGGGCGTCAAGCTGGGGATCTTCGACCAGCCGGTCTACGCAGCTCATCCGGAGTTCTCCGGCACTGGCAAAGTGGTGACCCTGGTCACCAGTGGCATCCGCGAGTACACCGATCCGTATATCCCGGTAAAGGCGGGTGATCCATTCCGCTACGACGGTTCGCCCACCGTTGGCTCCGACGGCAAGCTGGGCTCCCATGGCACCCACGTCGGCGGGATCGCCGCCGGCAGCCGCGATGGCAGCCCAATGCACGGCGTGGCGTTCGATGCGCAGATCATCAGCGCCGACAACGGCGATCCGGGCCCCGAGGATGGCATCATCCGTGGCAACGATGGTGCGGTGTACAAGGCAGGCTGGGATGCGTTGATCGCCAGCGGCGCCCGCATCATCAACAACAGTTGGGGCATCGGCATCACTGACCGCTTCGACCAGGGCGGCCGCGATCCTGCATTCCCGCATTTCACCGTGCAGGACGCGCAACTGCAATTCGACCAGATCAAGCCGTTGCTGGGTACCAAGCCTGGCGGTGCCTATGAGGGCGCCATCGCCGCGGCCCGCAGCGGTATCGTCACGATCTTCGCCGCCGGCAATGACTACAACCTCAATAACCCTGATGCCATCGCAGGCCTGGCGTATTTCGTCCCGGACATCGCGCCGAACTGGCTCACCGTGGCGGCGCTGCAGGTCAACCCGAACACCGTCAGCCCCGATCCGTACACCATCAGTACCTTTTCCTCGCGCTGCGGCTACACCGCCAGTTTCTGCGTGTCGGCGCCGGGTACCCGGGTCTACAGCGCGGTGATCGGCGGCACCAGTGCCGACGACCTGACCGTGGGCTACGCCAACAAGAGCGGCACCTCCATGGCCGCGCCCCACGTCGCCGGCAGCGTGGCGGTGTTGATGGAGCGCTTTCCGTACATGACAGGCGCCCAGGTCGCCAGCGTGCTGCGCACCACCGCCACCGACATGGGCGCGCCGGGCGTCGATTCGTTGTATGGCTGGGGCATGATCAACCTGGGCAAGGCCATCGACGGCCCATCGATGCTGGTGACCGCGCAGGACATTCCCGAGGAATTTCGCATCGATGGCGCCTACGGCTCCGGTCAGTTCGTGGCGGACCTGCCGGGCATCGGCGCGATCATCGATGCCGGCAAACCCACGGAGCGGGTGTGCAGCGGTATCCAATGTGGCCTGGACGTTTGGCGCAACGACATCGCCGGTCACGGCGGGCTGACCAAGGAGGGCATCGGCACCCTGGTGCTCACCGGCGCAAACACCTACAGCGGGCCGACCGTGGTCAATCAAGGACGACTGGCAATCAATGGCTCGCTGGCGTCGGCCGTGACGGTCAACGACGGCGGTATCCTCGGCGGCAACGGGCGCATCGCCAGCCTGAGCGCCAATAGCGGTGGCAGCGTGGCGCCCGGTAACTCCATCGGCACGTTGCAAGTGGCCGGCGATGTGACCTTCCAACCCGGTTCGAACTACGCGGTGGAAGTCTCGCCCACCTCCAGTGACCTGATCGTGGCCGACGGCAAGGCGTCCATTGACGGGGCGACGGTGTCGTTGTCCTTGGAAAACAGTCCGACGCTACTCACGGCCGGCGAGGTGAAAAGCCTGCTGGGCAGGCAGTTCAATATCCTGCAGGCCGCCGGGGGCATTGACGGGCGCTTCGCTGAAGTCTTGCCCAACTACGCGTTTCTGGGGGGCGACCTGGCGTACAGCGCCAGTGGCATTCAGCTGGCGGTCGAGCGTAATGACGCGTCATTTGCCAGCCTCGGCCTGACGCCCAACCAACGTGCCGTGGCCAGCGCCGCCGAGCAATTGGGCGCCGGCAACGGGCTGTATGAAGCCTTGTTGCTGTCACCCAGCGCCGCCGTGGCGCAACAGGCATTCCAGCAACTGTCTGGGGAAATCCATCCGGCCATCGGCACGCTGCTGATCAACGACAGCCGTCAATTGCGCGACGCCGTGGGTGATCGCCTGCGCCAGGACGCACTGTACGACGCCGGTACGCCGACCGATGCCAGCAGCAATGCCTGGTTCAAGGTGCTGGGCGCTTGGGGCAAGAGCGACGGTGGACATGACCAAGCCAGTACGACCAGCTCCATCGGCGGGCTGCTGGCCGGTGTCGATGGCCTGATCAGCGATCAGACGCGACTGGGCTTCGTCACCGGCTACAGCGACAGTTCGCTGAGCATGGGCGATGGCACCCATTCCTCGGCCAAGGCCGACAGCTATCACCTGGGGGCCTACCTGGGGCATGAAATCGATGCGCTGCGCCTGACCGTCGGCGGCGCCCACAGCTGGCATCGCATCGACGTCAAGCGTGACCTGCAATGGGGCGACGTCAGTGGCCGGGAGAAAACCAAGCGCGATGCCCGGACCACCCAGCTCTTCACCGAAGCGGCGTATCGCCTGGACTTGCAACCGCTGGCCCTGGAACCGTTCGCCAACCTGGCCTATGTACACCTGGACAGCGACAGCTTCCATGAGAAAGGCGACAACGCCGCCCTGCACGGTGGAGACGACCGTCGCGATGCGCTGCTTTCGACCCTGGGCGTGCGGGCCAGCCACACCTTGACGCTGTCGGATCAACAGCGACTGCAACTGTCCGGTTCCCTCGGCTGGCAGCACAACCTCAGCAGTACCCATTCCGAACAGGACCTGGCATTTGCCGGCAGCAGCAACACCTTTGCGGTGCAAAGCGTGTCCATGGACCGCAACGCCGCCGTGATCGGCGCCCGCGCGGGGCTCGCGGTCGCCAAGGATGTGCGGGTCAACCTGGATTACAACGGCGTGCTCGGCTCCCGGGATAAAACCCATGGCGTGGGCCTGACGCTGGACTGGCAGTTCTGACCACAACACCCGGTTCCCAGCATTCCAACAACAAAAGAGAGCGACAACCATGGGTATCTACGACTACAAGAACCTCGGCACCACCGAATCCAAGGCACTGGTCAGCGACGCAATGGCCATCATGCTGTATTCCTACCACAACCTCGACAACGGCTTTGCCGCCGGTTACCAGCACAACGGCTTCGGTGCCGGCCTGCCGGCGACCCTGGTCACCGCGTTGCTGGGAGGCACCGATTCCCAAGGGGTGATTCCCGGTGTGCCGTGGAATCCCGACTCGGAGAAACTCGCCTTGGAGGCGGTGCAGAAGGCCGGCTGGACGCCCATCAGCGCCACGCAACTGGGTTACGCCGGTAAGGTCGATGGCCGCGGGACGTTTTTCGGTGAAAAGGCCGGCTACACCACCGCGCAGGTAGAGATCCTTGGCAAGTACGACGCCGAGGGGCACCTGCAGGAAATCGGCGTGTCGTTTCGCGGCACCAGCGGCCCTCGGGAGAACCTGATTGGCGACTCCATTGGCGATGTGATCAACGACCTGATGGCCGCCCTGGGGCCCAAGGACTATGCGAAAAACTACGTCGGCGAAGCTTTTGGCAACCTGCTCGGGGACGTCGCGAAGTTTGCCCAGGCCCACGGCCTGACAGGCAAGGACGTGCTGGTCAGCGGCCATAGCCTGGGTGGGCTGGCGGTCAACAGCCTGGCGGACTTGAGCACCAGCAAATGGTCAGGGTTCTATTCCGGTGCCAACTACATCGCCTACGCCTCGCCGACCCAGAGCAGTACCGACAAGGTCTTGAACATCGGTTACGAGAACGACCCGGTGTTTCGCGCCCTGGACGGTTCGACCTTCAACCTCACGTCGGTGGGCGTGCACGACGGGCAGCAGGAATCGGCCACCAACAATATCGTCAGCTTCAACGACCACTACGCTTCAGCGGCCTGGAACGTACTGCCATTTTCCATCCTCAACATCCCCACCTGGATTTCCCACCTGCCCACCGGCTACGGCGATGGCATGGGTCGGATCATGACTTCGGCGTTCTACGACCTCACTGAAAAAGACTCCACCGTCATCGTCGCCAACCTGTCAGACCCCGCGCGGGCCAATACCTGGGTGCAGGACCTCAACCGCAACGCGGAAACCCACACCGGCAGCACGTTTATCATCGGCAGCGACAGCAATGACCTGATCCAGGGCGGCCAGGCCAGTGACTACCTGGAGGGGCGAGCAGGCAATGACACCTTTCGCGATGGCGGTGGCTACAACGTGATACTGGGCGGGCAGGGCAGCAATACCTTGCAACTGCAGCAGTCGGTGAAGGATTTCAGTTTCGCCCATGACGGGGCCGGGACGCTGTATGTGCGCGATGTCCATGGCGCGATCAGCATCACCCGCGACATTGGCACGTTGGTCAGTAAGGAGTCCGGGTTGTTCTGGGGGCTGCTCAAGGATGAAGTGAGCCACAGCGTCACCGCCAATGGCCTGGTGGCTGGCGCCAACCTGACCGCCTATGCGTCTTCGGTCAAGGGCAGCGCGGCCAACGACACCTTGGTGGCGGGAGCGAAGGGGGACTGGCTGTTCGGCCAGGACGGTGACGATGTGTTGGTGGGCGGCGCCGGTAACGACACCTTCGTCGGCGGTGCGGGCAATGACCAGATGCACGCGGGAGGCGGCAGTGACACCTTCCTTTTCAACGGTGCATTCGGCCAGGACCGGATCAGCGGTTATGAGGCCGGGGACAAGCTGGTGTTCCTCGGCGTACCAGGCGCCGGGGCGGGGCATGACTACAGCCAGTACCTGGCACAAGTGGGCAGCGACACGCTGCTTAAGGTCGGCGACAGTTCCGTGACGCTGGTGGGCGTTGGTATCGGTCAGGTTGGCGGCGACGGGATCGTGTTCGCTTGATAGTGCTATTGCGAGCAGGTTCGCTCCCACAGGGGATCTCGGGTGGATGAAGTATTGGTGTTCACCACCACACCCTGTGGGAGCGGGCTTGCTCGCGAAGGGGCCTGGACATTCAACATCAGTGCAAGCTGACCCACCGCTTTCGCGAGCAAGCCCGCTCCCACAGGGATGATGGTGAATACAGGATTCTGTGAACACCGGAGAGCAAATGTGGGAGCGAGCCTGCTCGCGATGACGGTGTAGCTGTCGAACTCAGTCTTCCTTGCGAATGGTAGCCACATCATCGGCGCGGACCCGGACTTTCTTGCCGGAAATATCCTCGAACTCGTAGAAACCATCAGCGGTGCGGGTATTGGGGGTGTCCTTGGTCAAATACTGAGTACCGTTCTGCAAAGTCACCACGGTTGGCGAGGCGCAGCCAGACAGAGCCAGAAATGCCACGACGACCAGGGGCAGGCCCAGAAACCTGATGTTCATAACCATAACCTCTCAATCAAAAGGACACGGATCAGCTGATTCGACCGCGCCATCACGTTAGTCAACCGCCATTGGTCTCGCTTGCCGTAGGAAAGTTCATCGCTGGCTGAAGGATTTCACCTTAAATATAGGAGACCGTTCATCTTTTGCGGTTGCCTGAGTGGTTTACAGCTGTTATCTGTATGCATAACCAGTACCCCAAAACTCTTGGCGTTTCTTTTCCGTGGCAGCCCGTGCTCTCGACGATCCGTTTTATTACCTGAACAACTTCCAGCAGGTACTCGCTTGGTTGACCCAGCGGTATGCCGATGTGCTCAGCCCCGAAGAACAACGCTTCATCGACCACTTCGTAGCGCTGCCGCGTGGCTCCCAGGGCTTGCTGGTGCGGATGGTGATGCGCAAGGGACTGCGGTTTCGCCATAGCAAGCTGAATTACCCGGAAATCGGCGACATAGGCGTAGCCGTCGCGCCGTTGCTGGCGTTGGGTTGGGTCAAGGAACAGGCTCCCATCGGGCTCGTCGAGCTGTTCGAGGTGCTGCTCAAGCCGGAAATCCTCCTGTGCCTGGGCCACTTGATCGAACACCCCAAGGCGAAAAAGACCGAATGGCTCCAGGCCCTGGACGAACACCTCAGTCAACCCCAGCCGTTCCGGGCCTGGTGCCCGCAGCTTGACGATCGGCTGTACAGCTTGACGATCATGCATCTGTGCGACAGGCTGCGGTTGATGTTTTTCGGCAATCTTTACCAGGACTGGTCGGAATTCGTCCTGGCGGACCTGGGCATTTTCACCTACGAAACCGTCGAGTTCAGCGCCGAGTCACGGGGCTTGCGCAGTCGCGAAGACGTCGATGCCTGCGTGTTCCTGCACGACTGCCAGCAGCGCTTCGAAGCCGGCGACCCCCTGGAAGAAATTGTCGCCCAGGTCAACCAACTGTCCCTGGACAATCCATGGCTGGAGCGACGCCGGGGCAAGTTGTTGTTCCAGATCGGCCAGCATGGCGAACGCATCGGCGATTTTGCCTTGGCCTTGGGCATCTATCGCGATTGCACCTACCCCGGCGCGCGGCTGCGGATGGTCCGGGTGCTGGAGCGCGTGGGTGAGTACACCCTGGCTCTTGAACTGGGCGAGGCGGCGGCGCAGGCACCGCAAAGTGCCGCCGAAACCCAGGCCTTGCTGCGGATCCTGCCCCGTCTGCGGCGCAAGTTGGGTGGGCCACCGGTGCCACGGGGCATGACCCGGGAAGAAGATCGCCTGGAGCTGCACCTGCCTCGCGTCGATCCGGCCTTATCGGTGGAGTACCACGTCCAGGCCCATCTGCACGACGAAGCCGCGCCGGTGCATTACGTCGAGAACAGCCTGATCAATTCGCTGTTCGGCCTGTTGTGTTGGCCGGCGATCTTCGCGCCGCTGCCGGGAGCGTTTTTCCACCCGTTCCAGCGCGGGCCGGTCGACCTGCTCAACGAAGATTTCCACGCCCGTCGCGCCGAGCTGTTCGCAACTTGCCTGGCAGAGTTGGACGATGGCCGCTATCGACAGACCATCGTCCGTCGCTACGCGCAAAAGTGGGGTGTGCAGTCACCTTTCGTGTTCTGGGGCGCGTTGTCCGAGTCCTTGCTGGAACAGGCCCTCGATTGCCTGCCGGCGGAGCATCTCAAGCACTGGTTCCACCGTTTGCTGCTGGACATCAAGGCCAACCGCGCCGGCATGCCGGACCTGATCCAGTTCTGGCCGCAGGACAAGACCTACCGCATGATCGAAGTCAAAGGCCCCGGCGATCGCCTGCAAGACAACCAGCTGCGCTGGCTGGAGTTCTGTCACGAGCACCAGATGCCCGTCGCTGTTTGTTATGTGCAGTGGGTGGAGTCCCCCATTGCGAGCGAGCTTGCTCCCACAGGTGATCTGGGGCAGTCGGTCCCTTGTGGAAGCGAGCTTGCTCGCGATGGGCACACATGAATCTGCTGCCAGGCTACAGCATCGCCGTGCGGGCGCTTTGTGAGTTCACTGCCAAGGTGGGTGACCTCGACCTGCGCTTCACACCGTCGCCCACGGCCTTGGAAGGTATCGCCGGCCATCGCACCGTGGCCTCGCGGCGCAGCGAAGGCTATCAGTCTGAGGTGGTCCTCGAAGGTCACTACCAGGCACTGAAAGTCAAAGGCCGGGCCGACGGCTATGACCCGGATCGCCAGTGCCTTGAAGAAGTGAAGACCTACCGGGGCGACCTGGCCAAGCAGCCCGCCAATCATCGCCAGCTGCATTGGGCACAGGCGAAAATCTATGGCTGGCTGATGTGCCAGAAGCTGCAGTTGTCGCACATCGACGTGGCGCTGGTGTACTTCGACATCGTCAGCGAAAAGGAAACCTGCATCACGCAACCCTTCGAGGCGACGGAGCTGCAAGCCTTTTTCGAAGCGCAATGCGCGTTGTTCCTGGCCTGGGCCGAACAGGAAATGGCCCATCGACAGGCACGCAACCTTGGCGCGCAGTCGCTGGTGTTTCCGCATGCCGGTTTCAGGCCCGGGCAACGGCACTTGGCCGAGTCGGTGTTCAAGGCGGTCAGCACCGGTCGCTGCCTGATGGCCCAGGCACCCACTGGCATTGGCAAGACCATCGGCACCTTGTTTCCGTTGCTCAAGGCCCTGGCGCCGCAGCGACTGGACAAGGTGTACTTCCTAACGGCGAAGACCCCAGGGCGCAAGCTGGCCCTGGATGCGGCACGAGTGCTTACCCACAGCGCACCGTCAATGCCGTTACGGGTGCTGGAAATAATCGCCCGGGACAAGGCCTGCGAACACCCGGACAAGGCCTGCCATGGCGAATCCTGCCCGCTGGCCCGCGGTTTTTACGACCGCTTGCCGGGCGCCCGGGCGGCAGCGAGCCAGGTCACGTTGCTCGACCAGACGGCGTTGCGCGAAATTGCGCTGGCCCATGAGGTCTGCCCGTATTACCTAAGCCAGGAAATGGCCCGTTGGGCCGATGTGGTGGTAGCCGACTACAACTATTACTTCGATTTCAATGCCTTGCTCTTCGGCCTGGCCCAGGCCAATGGCTGGACCGTCGCGACCCTGGTGGATGAAGCCCACAACCTGGTGGAGCGCGGACGGCAGATGTACAGCGCGACCCTCGACCAGGCCGCGCTAACCAGCGTGCGAAAAACCGCCCCTGAACCACTGAAGAAATCCCTGGAGCGGGTCAATCGCCAGTGGAACGCCTTGCACGCGCCCCAGATGGCGGCCTATCAGGCCTATGAAAAGCTGCCGGAAAAACTGCTCCAGGCCCTGGCTAGCTGTACCACGGCCATCGGCGATTACCTCAACGATCATCCCCAGGGCCTGGACAGCGGTTTACAGGCGTTTTACTTCGATGCCTTGCAGTTTGGCCGAGTGGCGGAATCCTTCGACGAGCACTTTGTGTTCGACATCCACAAGCGCGAACTCGGTCGCCAGCGCAGCCTGTCCACTCTGTGCCTGCGCAATGTGGTGCCGGCTGCATTCCTGGCCCCCAGGCTGACGGCCGCCCGTAGCACGGTGCTGTTTTCCGCGACCCTGAGCCCTCGACACTACTATGCGGACTTGTTGGGGACGCCGGGCGACACGGTATGGATCGATGTCGAATCACCATTCAAGGCCGAACAGCTGGACGTGCAGGTTGTCAGCCGCATCTCCACCCGTTTTGCCCACCGCCAGGCGTCCCTGGAGCCGATTGTCGAGTTGATGGCTCGCCAGTTCCGCGAGCGGCCAGGCAACTACCTGGCCTTTTTCAGCAGCTTCGATTACTTGCAGCAAGTGGCCGGGCTGTTTGCCGAACGGTACCCACAGATTGAACTCTGGACGCAATCGCGGGGCATGGGCGAAGCCCCTCGGCAGGCGTTTATCGAGCGCTTCATGGAGCACAGCCAAGGTATCGGTTTTGCCGTGTTGGGCGGCGCGTTCGGCGAGGGCATCGATTTGCCGGGCTCACGCCTGATCGGCGCCTTCATCGCCACCTTGGGGCTCGCGCAGTTCAACCCGGTCAATGAGCAGATGAAACAACGCATGGCGGCGATCTTCGGCGACGGCTACGACTACACCTACCTGTACCCCGGCCTGCAAAAAGTCGTACAGGCGGCTGGCCGCGTCATCCGTACCCAGCAGGATCGCGGAGTGGTGCTGCTGATAGATGATCGGTTTGGCGAGGCGAGGGTGCAGCACTTGTTGCCGCGTTGGTGGTCAGTTACTCAAGAGGTGCACAAATCTCCCGGTGGGAACCAGGTTTGACGATTTTTCCTGGCGCCCGACTTGCTCCATACTCCGCAAAAAATCCACATGGACGCCTCGGCCAGATGCTTGAGAAAGACTCCAAGACCTCACTCATGAACGAAGAGCAGCGCTTTCGCCTGCTCATCGACGCTGTGGTCGACTACGCCATCTACATGACCGACCCCTCGGGCATCATCACCAGCTGGAACTCCGGCGCCAGGCGATTCAAGGGCTACGAGGAATCCGAAATCCTGGGCCAGCACTTCTCCCGTTTCTACACCGACCAGGACCGCGCCGCCGGCCTGCCGCAACGGGCGCTGGACACGGCCGTGCATGAGGGGCGCTTCGAAGGCGAGGGCTGGCGGGTGCGCAAGGACGGCACGTTGTTCTGGTCCCATGTGGTGATCGATCCGATCATCGACAGCCAGAGCGGCACCTTGCTCGGCTTCGCCAAGATCACCCGCGACCTGACCGATCGCAAGATGGCCGAGGAAACCCTCAAGCAAAGCGAGCAGCAGTTCCGCCTGCTGGTGCAAAGCGTCACCGATTACGCCATCTACATGCTCGACCCGCAGGGCCAGGTCACCAACTGGAACCAGGGGGCGCAGCGGATCAAGGGGTATCTGCCGATCGAAGCCATCGGCCAGCATTTCTCGATGTTCTATACCCCGGAGGATCGTGAAGCCGGTGAACCACAGCGCGCGCTGAGCATCGCCGCCAGCGA
The DNA here is from genome assembly GCF_018325805.1 of Pseudomonas sp. St290. Taxonomy (NCBI): domain Bacteria; kingdom Pseudomonadati; phylum Pseudomonadota; class Gammaproteobacteria; order Pseudomonadales; family Pseudomonadaceae; genus Pseudomonas; species Pseudomonas sp. St290. The sequence goes on from NZ_AP014703.1 coordinate 3,421,110, forward strand.
AGGGCGTTTCGAGAAAAAGGGCTGGCGCATGCGCAAGGATGGCACACGCTTCATGGCCCACGTGGTCATCGATGCGATTCGCAGCGACACCGGCACACTGTTGGGATTCGCCAAGATCACCCGCGACATCACCGACGCCACCAAGGCCCAGGAAGCCCTCGAGCAGGCCCGCGAGGCGCTGTTCCAATCGCAGAAACTGCAAGCCATCGGGCAGCTCAGTGGCGGCATCGCCCATGATTTCAATAACCTGTTGACGGTCATCCTCGGCAACCTGGAAATCGTGCGCAAGCGCATGCCTGGCGATCCGAAACTCGCTCAATTGCTGGACAACGCGACCCAGGGCGCGCTGCGCGGTGTTTCCCTGACCCAGCGGATGCTGGCATTTGCCCGCCGGCAGAAATTGACCTACGAATCGGTCGAGCTGTCGGCCTTGGTGCAGGGCATCAGCGGCCTGCTGCAAAGCTCCCTGGGCCCGTCGATACACCTCCGGACCTGTTTTGCCGAGGCGCTGTCGCCGGTGCTGGCCGATGTCAACCAACTGGAGCTGGCGATTCTCAACCTGGCGACCAATGCCCGGGACGCCATGCCCCATGGCGGCCAGATCACGATTACAGCCGAAGAGCGGCAAGGCTCTGATGCGGCCCCGGACCAGCCAATGGCGCCGGGGCGCTACATTTGCCTGACGATGACCGATGAGGGCGAGGGCATGGATGAGGCCACGCTGGCCTCGGCCGTGGACCCGTTCTTCACCACCAAAGGGGTCGGCAAGGGAACCGGCCTGGGGTTATCCATGGTGCATGGCCTGGCGGAACAGTTGGGAGGCCGCCTGATTCTCAGGAGCCAGAAAGGTGTCGGGACTACCGCGCAGTTGTGGCTACCAGTGGCTGACAACCCGGCACCGGACAAAGTATCGGTCCAGGAAACGCCGCAACCCGTCGACGAATTGAGGGTGCTGGTGGTCGACGATGACAGCCTGGTGCTCACCAGCACACGCTTGCTGATCGAGGACCTCGGGCATCGGGTCCTTTGCGCGTCATCGGGCGCCCAGGCACTGGAACTGCATGAGCGCAATCCGGATATCGACCTGGTGATCACCGACATGGCCATGCCGCAGATGGACGGTGCGCAGTTGGCGAAACTGTTGCGCGATCGCCAACCGAACCTACCCATCATCCTGGCTACCGGTTATGCCGAACGCCTGGAAGGTTTTGCCGCGAATTTGCCTCGGTTGATCAAGCCATTCAAGCAAATTGACCTGGTGCAGATCATTGCGCAGACGATGAAATAGATACGGATCCCAGGTTGAATGCGGCTCCCCTGTGGCGAGGGGATTTATCCCCGCTGGGGCGCGAAGCGGCCCCCATCGTACCGACGCCTCGGTGTATCAGGCGATCCAGGGGGCTGCTGCGCAGCCCAGCGGGGATAAATCCCCTCGCCACAGGGGGTGTATGCCTGCCCACAAAGGGGACCATGCCTATTCGGTGTTCTTCCTGAACCCACGCAAATTCATCGCACACAGGCAAAACTGCAACACGATCAATGCATACGCATCCGTATGCAGCCCCCAGACCACCCATAGAATGTTGCTCGCAATAAAACAACTGAATCCCGCCACCCTGCGTCGGGGTTGGCGTGAGCCGATCAACCAGGCAGCCAGCACCGTGACGACCATCGCCGGCCATTGCACCCATCCAAGATAATCCACATAACCCTCCTCTTGTCCTGACACCCTAGAGACCTTGACGGTGGGAGAGCGTTTCCTCGGACTTCGATACACCTGCGGTCCATTGGCTTGAACTTGCCGCGCACCGGGTTCTTCTAATGAGTCCGAATCGACACTGAGATACAGCCACACGATGCCCAGAATCCTCACCAGCCAGACTCCGGATGAAGAACTGACGGAGCACAACGCCAAACTGTTCGGCTCGCCCAAGGAGCGACTGGATTTCTATCGCCGGGAGATCCAGTACGAAACCAGCATCCTGGCCAATCGGACCGATGCCTACCTGGCCGCCCAATCCTTCCTGGTGATCGCCTTTGCCTCGTGCATGGCCAACCTGAACCCGGAATGGGGCAAGCTGTTCACGTTGATCGTGCCGCCATTGCTGGCGTTGTTGGGATTCTTGAGCTCACTCAATGCCTGGCCGGGTATTCGAGCGGCCTACGAGATCATCGATCACTGGCATTTCAAACAGAGCGAGCTATTGCGCGCCGAACCCTTGATGGGCATGGCCTACGACGAATCGCCACTGTTCAACGAGCGGGAATCGACGCACAAAGGCTACCGTAAATCGTTGCTGTTCTCGGTGCGCACACCGTGGATCTTCGCCACGTTCTGGGTGCTGCTGGGGGTGTATTCGGTCTTTATTCAACTGACCGATCCAGGTAGTTGAGGCCCACTCGCCTCAGCTCGATTTTTTATGACGCTCGTACCAGGCCAGGGTGGGCTGGGTCGTGACGCCATGGACCAGAATGCTCAAGGCCACCACCGACAGGGTAAGGTTTATGCACAGTTGCGCCACTTCTGGTTGCAGCTCATGGTTCAAGGCGAAGAACAGATAAAACAGGCTGCCGATCCCACGAATGCCAAACCAGCCGATCAGCAATCGTTGCGGCGTGTCCAGCAATCGCCGCCAGGGCACGATCAGTACACTCAGCGGGCGAATCACGATGAACAGCAGGGCGCTGATGAGCAGCGCACGGCTATCCCAATGGGTTGCCATGACAACCCCCAGCAAGGTCACCAGGAACACTTCCATCGAGCGCTCCACCAGGCTGCCGAACGCCAGCATGTCGCTCATCATGACCCCTGCGGCCAATTGACTATCGTCCAGCGACTCGGTATCGCCGAGGACGGCCTGTTGGGGATCGACGGTCTCGTGGCCCACCACCGGTTGCACCAGGTGTTCCGCCGGTGGTGCCGCTTCATCGGTGGATTTGACCTCGGCCTGACGCAGCCCCAGGCCGGCGGCGAACACGGAAAGAAAGCCGTAGCCCTGGATCCACTCGGCCACGACGTAAGCGAGGGCAATCAGTGCCAGGGCCAGGTAATCATTGGGTGACAACGTACTGTCGGCATTCCTGATGCGCATCGACAAGGTCAGCTTGCCAATACCGCGGCCCATCCAGTAACCGACCAGCAGCCCGGCCGGCACGGCCCAGAGAACGTTACGCAACAGCCAGTCACCGAGAAAACCGCTGCCGTCCTCGTGCAGCATCAACAGGCCGAGAATCACAAAGGGAAACGCCGTGCCGTCGTTCAGCCCCGCTTCGCCCGACAACCCGAAACGCACCCGGTCGTCATCCCTTGCATCATTGACCTGCACCAACGCCGCCAATACCGGGTCGGTGGGCGCCAGCATCGCGCCGATCAGCATCGATACGCCCCAACCGAGACCGAACAGATAATGCAATGCCAGGCACAGGCCAGCGATGCACAGGATCATCACCGGCCCGGCCAGCCCATAGGCTACGCGCCAGGTTCGATCCTTGAGGGGCAAGCGCAACTTGAGGCCGCTGACGAACAGCGAAAACACCACCGCGACTTCCGTGAGGTGCTCCATCCAGACCGACGAGTCGCTGATGTCCAGCTTCAGCACACCCAAACCCATCGGCCCGATGGCGACGCCCAACACCAGGCACATCGCCGAGGTGGTGACCGGCATCCAGCGAAGGTAGGAGGAGGTCAGGGCCAGGGTCAGCAACACGGCCCCAAGCACCGCTACCCATACTGTGAACGTCATCGTTGCTCCTTGGGTATCGGATCGGCCAGCCGCAACGCAGAGATGTGCGACCAACATCAAACCGTGTGGCGAGGGGATTTATCCCCGTTGGGCTGCGTAGCAGCCCTCGATCAATCTGCAACACCGAGGAGCCAGTTGCATGGGGCCATATCGCGACCCAGCGGGGCGGTGCGACGTTTCGCTAAATCCCCTCGTCACAAAGTGTCTACTTTCTGGTTTTGGCGCACTTGTCACTCATTCGAGGCTCGGAGCGAAGCGAGGGTTCCCACCAAAACTGCACAGCTCCGTTTATCCGCCTGCCTTTCAATCCAACGGAATTTTTCGCCGCTCCTGGCGCTCTGCAAGAGAAGAGACGTTCTGACTCAGCGTCCGCCGAGAACCCAAGAGGCCCTTATGACTGCGCTGACACCCCTTCAATCCCAGCCGGCAACCATGCACCCTGTCAGCCCCGACGGGCACGTGCGCCAGTGCTATGAGCGACTGCTCCAAGGGCCCGATGACGCTGACAAGCAAGCCGTCGCCCAGGCGTTCCTGAAGGAATGCATTGCAAAGGCTGCGGCGCTCCCCCAGGAAATGCCCGATGAGCCCATGGCGCTGCAGGCCTGGGTCGAGCGGCACAGCGCCGGCGTGGCCCGGCAATACGCTGATTATCTGGAACGACGCAAAAGCGGTGGTCCACGGGAGTTCTTCAGCGGCAAGGCCCATGCCTTGTACTTTCTGCAGGCTGTAGCCCCGACCAAACGGGTCGACGGCGCCTGGCTGTACGGCGTGCTCAAACACTGGCACGACCATCGGTTCGAAGGGTTGCTGTGCACCTACCTGGAAGAGTTGGGGGACGGTCATCCCTCGCAAAACCATGTGGTGATCTATCGCAAGTTGCTCGCCGAATACGACCTGTCCGACGCCCCGGACATCGACGACGACCTTTATTTGCAAGGCACCGTGCAATTGGCCCTGGGTTATGCCGGCGACGAATACCTGCCAGAGGTCATCGGCTACAACCTGGGCTATGAACAATTGCCCCTGCATCTGTTGATCAGCGCCTATGAGCTGAGCGAACTGGACATTGATCCGTACTATTTCACCCTTCACGTCACCATCGACAACGCCAGTACCGGCCACGCCCATAAGGCCGTGCAAGCATTGCTGCAACTACTGCCATTGGAGGCCGACCGTGAAGCTTTCTGGCACCGGGTCACTTTGGGTTATCGCCTCAATGACCTGGGGCTGGGCAGCCGGGACATCATCGGTTCGTTCGACCTGGACCGCGAAATGCTGGACATGCTCGAGCGCAAACGCCCGTTCGGCCAGCACATGCATTCCGATTACTGCAAGTTCGAAGGCAAGACCGTCAACCAATGGCTCTCGGCGCCGGGCCAGTTGGAAGGGTTCCTGGCGGCCATGCAGAACAAAGGCTGGATCAAGCGCCATGAAGACCCGCAGAACAGCCGTTTCTGGACGCTGATCGACGGGGCAGGGGCGGCCATGTTCGGGGTGTTCAGCCCTTACGAGAAACAGCTGCTGCATGACTGGATTGCTGGTGACTGGCTGGACGAGAGCACCAGGTCCGGCGCCCGGCGCGGTCCGGTTGCGGCTTGCGAACCGGCGACGTCGATTGATGATCCCGATGTGCAAAGCCTGCAACAGTCCCTGCAAGGCCGGGCACTCGATGAGCAGATGCAGATTCTGATGCCCTGGCTCTGCGCCCGGTGTCATAGCCATCCGGCCGGGCTGTTGGCGACTCGCCGGTTCATTGAACTCAAATCCGCTCTTCGCTAGGGAGCCCTGCATGAATGAAGAAGAACGCTTGTCCGAACAGGACCTTGCGCTGCTGCAATTGGGCCGACGCCTGCAAGCCGACGGCTACCGCTTTATCACCCCGACCCCGTTGACCCACGAACGGGTCAACCAGCGTCCCGGCAACGAGCGTTCCAAGACTTTGCGGGACGTGTTCGGCTGGTCACGGCCGTTTGCGCCGGGGCTGATCAGCGCCGATGAACAGCGGCAATTGCAAGACGCCCAGGTGCTGGAGGAGTGTGACGGCTTGCTGCGTAGCCGGGTGCGCTGGTCGAGCCTGGATGGCTTGCTGTTCGCTCATTCGCAGTTCCCGACACAGGCCACCGACGCGGTGTTTTTCGGCCCTGACAGCTACCGCTTCGCCCAACTGATCCATACTCATCTGCAACAGAATTTCACGGCGGTGCATCGTGCCGTGGATATCGGTTGTGGCGCCGGCGTTGGCGCGATCGTGATCGCTCGCGCCCGGCGTGAAGCTCAGGTGCTGGCGGTGGACATCAATCCGCAAGCCCTGCGCCTGAGCGCCGTGAATGCGGCGCTGGCCGAGGTGGCCAATGTCGAGGTCGCCCGCAGCGACGTACTGCAGGACGTGCCAGGCAACTTCGACCTGATCGTCGCCAACCCGCCGTACATGGCCGATCCATCCGAGCGCGCCTATCGCCATGGCGGCGGCGTACTGGGTGCCGGGCTGTCGTTGCGCATCGTCGACCAGGCCTTGCCCCGGCTCACGCCTGGTGGCTCGCTGGTGCTCTACACCGGTGTGGCGATGATAGATGGACGCGACCCGTTCCTGGAGGCCCTGGGCCAGTGGCGTGACTCAGCGGACTTCGGCTGGACCTACAAGGAATTGGACCCGGACGTGTTCGGTGAGGAATTGCTGACGCCGGGTTATCAGGACGTGGAAAGGATCGCCGTGGTGGCGTTGGTTGTAACCCGCATCGGAGCAGGTATAGGCGGGGTTATCGGAGGGACTATCGATGAACAGGCGCATGAAATTCGGCATTGAAGAGGAGTATTTCATTACCGATCTGCAAACCCGTTGCATGCCAGGCGAGCCACCCGCGCAAGCGGTTGCGGCGTGCCAGGCCGAATTGGGCAAGCATTTCGCCCATGAAATGTTCCAGTGCCAGGTCGAGATGGCCTCGCCCATCTTTCGCAGCCTGGCCGAGGCCGCCGACTACCTGAGCCAAGTACGTACGGGCCTGAACCAGCGACTGGCACCGTATGGTCTGGGCCTGCTCAGCGCCGGTTCACACCCGAGGGCGGCCCAGGTGCTGCAACCCACCGACGAGCTGCATTTCCAGCAACTGTTCGATGATTACCAGCGGGTAGCGCGGCGCAGCGTGCTGTCGGGCTTGCATGTCCATGTGGAAGTCCCGGCCACGCAGGATCGGGTGCGGGTCATGAATGAGATCCTGCCCTCGTTGCCGATGTTCCTGGCCCTGAGCGCTTCATCGCCGTTCTGGAACGGTGGCTACAGTGGATTTAGCAGCTACCGGCAAGTGGCCTGCGATGAATGGCCACGCATGGGCGTGCCGGAATACTTCGAAGACGAGTCGGCATTCGCCGGCTACGTCGACATGCTCATGCGCACTGGTTCCATTCACCAGCCCAGCGATTGCTGGTGGGTGATACGACCGTCCTCACGTTACCCCACGCTGGAGATGCGTATTTGCGATGCTTGTCCGCGGGTCGAAGACGTCCTTTGCCTCGTCTCGTTGTTTCGCCTGATGGTAGCCCACGCCGTGGCACAACCTCGGCCCGGCGCTCGCTACAGCCAGATGTCCCAGTGGATCCTCAAGCAAAACCGCTGGCGGGCCAAACGCCACGGGATTCTCGCGGAATTTATCGTCGAGGGGCAGGAACAGCCGATGCTGATCGGTGAATGGCTGACCCTGGCGGAGCAGACCTTCGGGGAGACCGCGGCCGAGCTGGGCGTCCAGGAGGTGTTCAAGCAGGCACGGCGCATGGTGCAGGAAGGCACTAGCGCCGACCGGCAAATCGTCGTCTTCGAACAGGGGCTGCTGCTGGGCGATTCTGTCGAACAGGCCTTGAACCGCGTGGTTGATCAACTGCTCGCGGAAACCGCCGGCATGCCGGCCGCCTCTCCAGCGCTGCAACAGGTGGCAGGTGGTCCATGAGCAGCAAGACCCTGGATGACTACAACCGCATGCGTGACTTCGCCGCCACCCCGGAGCCGGCGGCGAAGCGCTCACGAAAATCGGCGAAAACCGCCCACGCGTTGCAGTTCTGCATTCAAAAGCACGACGCCTCGCGCTTGCATTATGACTTCCGCCTGGAGCTGGACGGCGCCCTCAAGAGTTGGGCGGTGCCCAAGGGACCTTCCCTGGACCCGAAAGCCAAGCGCCTGGCGGTGCATGTCGAAGACCATCCGCTGGATTACGCGACGTTTGAGGGCAGCATCCCCGAAGGCCATTACGGCGCCGGTGACGTCATCGTCTGGGACCGGGGCGTCTGGATTCCCCAGGGCGACCCCCATGAGGCCTATGAAAAAGGCCGGCTCAAGTTCGAGTTGCAAGGCGAAAAGCTCAGCGGCCTGTGGAACCTGGTGCGCACGCACATGCCCGGTAAACAGGAACAGTGGTTCCTGATCAAGCATCAGGACCATGCGGCTCGCCCTGAAAGCGAATATGACGTGGTCCAGGCCGAGCCGGACAGTGTGCTCAGCGATCGCACCCTCGTGCCCAAGCGCCGGGGCAAGGCCGCTGCAACCAAAGCGGTGAAACAACCGGAAAAGGCCGCTCAGCCGAAATCGCCGAAACGTTCTTCGAAAACCACCCTCAGCGGCGCGGTCGCCGGGCCGCTGCCGGAAACCCTCAAGCCGGAACTGGCGACGCTGGTGGAAAGTGCGCCCGACGGCGAATGGCTCTACGAAATCAAGTTCGACGGTTACCGGGTCATGGCGCGGATCGAAAGCGGCGACGTCAGGCTGCTCACCCGCAATGGTCATGATTGGACTCACAAACTGCCAAAACAGGCCGAGGCCTTGGCCGCGTTGGGGTTGGAATCGGCCTGGCTCGACGGTGAAATGGTGGTTGCCAACGACCAGGGCGTTCCGGACTTCCAGGCCTTGCAGAACGCCTTCGAGGTCGGCAGCAGCGGCAAGATCGCCTATTACCTGTTCGACGTGCCTTACCTCAACGGCATGGATTTGCGCAAAGTACCGGTGCAAGAACGCCGGGCCGCATTGGCCGCGGTGCTGGAGCCCAACAAAAGCCCCTTGTTGCGGTTTTCCGATGCCTTCGAGGAAACCCCTGAGGCGCTGCTCAACAGCGCCTGCCAGATGCAAATGGAAGGGCTGATCGGCAAGCGCGTCGGCAGCGCCTATGTGTCCAGGCGCAGCAACGACTGGATCAAGCTCAAGTGCAAGAATCGCCAGGAATTCGTGGTAGTGGGCTTCAGCGACCCCAAAGGCGCGCGCAGCGCCTTCGGAGCCTTGCTGCTGGGGCTGCATGACGCCGACAGCGGCCAGTTGCGCTACGCCGGCAAGGTCGGCACCGGGTTCAACGAAACCACCCTTAACAGCATCTACCAGCAATTGCTGCCGCTGGAGACGAAAAAGGCCGCCGTGGTGAACCCACCCACCGGTTACGAAGCCAAGGGCGTGCACTGGCTCGAACCGACGCTGTTGGCCGAGGTGGCCTTTGCCGAGATGACCAAGGAAGGCTCGGTGCGCCATGCGGTCTTCCATGGTTTGCGCAACGACAAGCCGGCCAGGGACATCACCCAGGAGCTTGCCAAACCCGTGAAAAAAAACGCCGCAGCGAAGAAAACCCGCGCCAAGGATGAGCCTGCCGTGGCACCGAGCAAAAGCACGGGCGGGTCCAAGGCAAAAGCCAAGACACCGGCCATGGACGGCAAGGTCCGCATCACCCATCCGGAACGAATCATTGATGCCAGCAGTGGCACCACCAAGTTGCAACTGGCCGAATACTACGCCAGCGTTGCCGAGTTCATCCTGCCGGAACTGGCGGATCGCCCGGTGGCCTTGGTCAGGGCGCCAGAAGGTATCGCTGGTGAGCTGTTCTTCCAGAAAAACGCCGAGCGCCTGGCGATTCCCGGCATCACCAGCCTGGACAAGGCGCTGACCGGGCAGCCGGTGATGATCATCAACAACGCCGAGGCGCTGATCGGCGCGGTGCAGATGAGCACGGTCGAACTGCACACCTGGAATGCGACTTCCGTTGACCTGGACAAGCCCGATCGCTTCGTCCTCGACCTTGACCCGGACCCTGCGCTGCCCTGGAAAAGCATGGTCGAAGCGACGCAGCTCACGCTATCGGTGCTCGATGAATTGGGGCTCAAGGCGTTCCTCAAGACCAGCGGTGGCAAGGGCATCCATGTGGTGGTGCCATTGACGCGTAAATTGGGCTGGGACGAGGTCAAGGACTTCAGCCATGCGATTGTCAGCCACATGGCCAAGTTGCTGCCGGACCGGTTTTCGGCGGTGTCCGGACCGAAAAACCGGGTAGGGCGGATCTTCATCGATTACCTGCGCAATGGTTTGGGCGCCACCACCATCTGCGCCTACGCCGCGCGGACCCGGGAAGGGTTACCGGTGTCTGTGCCGATCTTTCGCGAGGAGGTGGCCGAGCTCAAGGGGGCGAATCTGTGGAATGTGCACAACGTGCATGAGCGTCTGGCGGAGGTTGGTCATGAGCCTTGGGCCGAACTCAAGAAAACCCGCCAAAGCATCACCGCCGACATGCGTCGGCGGATTGGCATGAAAAAGCCCAAGAAGTAGGCCCAGTGACAGGTGAACCTCGCCAAAAGTCGGCGCTTAACTCGCCGGAAAACGCAGGTATTCCGGCTGCAACACGTTGAACCACAGCAGGATCATCTCCACCAGGATGGTCACCAGCACCAACAATCCCACGCCCCAGACGCTGGCTGAGTACAGCAGGCCTTGTTCCTTCTTGAGGCTCATGAACTTGGGCAGCCCGACAAACAGCAAGAACGTCGAATACGCCGAGGCCAGGCCCAATGCGGCGACCGCCAGCCACCGGCTGGGATAGAGCCCGAAGATTCCGGCCAGAAAGTAAGGCGTGGCGGTATAGGCCGCAAAACCAATGCACTGGTTGATCGTTGGACGCGCGTCGAAAGTGCGTGACATCCAGCGAATGAACAAACCCATGAGGGCCACGCCAGCGACGATGGTCAGGTACAGCAGCACGCATAATTGCAGTGCGCTGGCGCTGCTGAGCCGTACGGTTTCGTTCTCGGCAAGGCTCCAGCCAGTCCAGGTGGTACCGATGAACAGGCACACCGCAGGAATCAAGGCCAGCAACAGCAGATGGCCCAGATAATGGCGCGGATGAGCCTGCTCTTGTTCGCGGATGTCCGCCCAGGCGAACTCGGGATGGGTGAACAGTTTGACGAAAGGTGCAGACATGACGACCTCCTGATCAAGACGGCCTCTGCATGAGGCTCCTATGGATTTGAGGTTCAGGATCGGGGCACGGTTTCATTTATTTACCGTATGCGGTCCACGGCGCGATAAAGGGAATGAATAACAGCGACAAGGGTCAACCCATCAGCCCCCTGAAAGGACTGCTTGCCATGACCGTTGCCCACTTCATTTGTGAGTACCTGCGTGAACATGAACTGCGGCTGACCACAGCCGAATCCTGCACCGCTGGCCAGATCGTCACGTTACTGGCCGAGGTGCCGGGCTGCGGTTCGCTGATCGAAAGCGGCTACGTGGTGTACTCCCCGGAAGCCAAGCAACGGCTGCTTGGGGTCAGCCCGCGAACCATCGAGATGTTCAATCTCACCAGCCGCGAAGTGGCCGAAGAAATGGTCCTCGGCGCCTTGCACGACGCTAACGCCAATGCGGCGGTGGCCACCACCGGCATTCTCGGGCCGGACGACATGGATGGTATCCCCGCCGGTACGGTGTGCTTTGCCTGGGCGTTCGATGTGAACGGCCAACGCGCACTGTTCAGTCGCCAGGAACGCTTCTTTGGCAGTCGCGGCCAGGTGCAGTTATGGGCTGCTGAACACGCGCTTCTTCAACTGCGGCACTTCCACCAACGGGCTTTGGCCGGTGAACGCAGATAAATAAGGAGTCACCATGCCCCGGCACATTGAACCAGAGGACTTTCACAGCCGCGTGTATCCAGTGCGAGAGGATATGGATTACCAACTCAAGGTTTGGCGTTTCGAACGGGTGGGCTGGTATGTCCTGGTGGCGTTGGTGATCATGACGCTACTTGGCTTGTTCTCCCGCGGCCCCTTGAGTTCGCGCGATCTACGAAGCGGCGATGGCAGTCTCGGTGTCGAGTACGAGATGTTCCATCGCAACGGCTCCAGCAATCCGATGATCATTCATATGAAGGGCCAACCCAACGCAGTGCTGGAAGTTGAATTGGGCGGCGCATGGCTGCAAGGTTTTGAGGTGCAAACGTTGCAACCTCTGCCTATGCGCTCTGCAAGTGCCGGTCAAGGCATGCGGCTTTGGGTCCAGGCGGATGCCCAAGGGCAGGCCAGCCTGTATCTCTCATTGCTCGGTCAGGGTCTGGGGATTTATCACGGCCGCCTGTCCATGCCCGGTGGCACCTCGCTCGGTTTCGATCAATTCATTTTCCCTTAGGTGACCTATGGACTCGGTACTGCGGGCCGCCGCGATATATATGGCGTTGCTGGTGTTGTTCAAGATCGCCGGGCGTCGCTCCCTGGCGGACCTCACCACTTTCGACTTCGTATTGTTGATGATCATCGGCGAAGCCACCCAACAGGCGCTGCTGGGAGACGATTTTTCGTTGACCAACGCGCTGATGGTGATCGTCACCTTGATTGCCATCGACGTCGGGTTGTCGTTGCTCAAGCAGCGTTCCAAACGGGTTTCACGATTGATCGACGGCGGTCCGACCATCATTGTCGAGAACGGTCGGATACTCCAGGGCCGCATGCGCCATGCCCGATTAGTGGAAGAGGACATCATGGAGGCCGCACGTTCGAGCCAGGGCATCGAAACGCTGGAGCAGATCAAGTTTGCGATCATCGAGCGCAATGGGAAGATTTCGGTGATTGCCAAGGAGTAGCCCCGAAGTTGACTGTGGCGAGGGGATTTATCCCCTCGTCACAAAATCTGCCTCGGTTTCCTCGATCAAAGGATCGGCTTGCCCCCGGTAATCCCATAGCGGGCTCCGGAGATGTAGCTGGCTTCGTCCGAGGCCAGCAGCACATAGATCGGCGCCACTTCAACCGGTTGGCCCGGGCGGCCAAGCGGCGTTTGAGAACCGAAATTCTGAACCTCCTCCTCAGGCATGGTCGCCACGATCAATGGCGTCCAGATCGGCCCTGGCGCCACGCTGTTCACGCGAATGCCTTTGGGGCCGAGCATTTGCGCCAGGCCGCCGGTGAAGTTGGCAATGGCGCCCTTGGTGGTGGCATAGGCCAGCAGCGTCGGCTTGGGCATGTCGGAGTTGACCGAGCTGGTGTTGATGATCGAGCTGCCGGGCTTCATGTGTGGCAAAGCGGCCTGGCAGATCCTGAACATCGCCGTGATGTTGATATCGAAGGTGCGCACCCATTCTTCGTCGGATATTTCCTCGAGGCTTTCATGAGTCATTTGAAAGGCGGCATTGTTGACCAGGACGTCGATGCGCCCGAAGCGGGTGACGGTTTCATCGACGATTTTACGGCACTGGTCTTTGTTGGCCAGGTCACCCGGCAGCAATAGGCATTGACGCCCGGCCTGCTCGACCCAGCGCGCGGTTTCCTTGGCGTCTTCATGCTCGTCCAGGTAGGCAATCGCCACATCCGCGCCTTCACGGGCGAAGGCAATGGCCACGGCGCGACCGATGCCGCTGTCGGCGCCAGTGATCAGGGCGATTTTGTTCGCCAGTCTTGCGGAGCCGGTGTAGCTCTGTTCGCCGCAGTCCGGGTAGGGTTCCATTTTCCGCTGGCTGCCGGGCACCGGCTGGCTTTGTTTCGGGAAAGGCGGGAAAGGGTAGTCGACCATTGTCATTCTCCAGGCTGGTTGCAATGGAGGGTGGACTATGGGGTTTCGGGCAGAGTTCGGTCGGATTTTCTTGCCCGTCGATGAGCGTGATGACGGGCGTTTCGTCGTTGAGTAGCGGACACCGGCGAACATCGGACGATGCTGTATTCTCCAATGTCGGTACGGTTTCGATAAGGAGCAAGGCAATGTTCAGCCACATACAGATCGGTGCGCGCGATCTGCCGAAAATGGTCGCTTTTTACGACGCAGTCCTCGGCTGCCTGGGGCTGGAACGCATCGAGGGCGAAAACGATTCGGGCCCGCCGGGGGAGGGTTGGCGGCGGCCCGGCAAGCATTGGCCGCAGGTTTTCGTCCAGCTGCCTTTCAATGGGCTGCCCGCCACCTGGGGCAATGGCATGCAAGTGAGCTTCGCCGCCGACTCCCCACAAACCGTTCGCGCCGCGTGGGAGCAGGCGCTTGCCATGGGCGGCTTCGACGAAGGCCCACCCGGCCCGAGGCCGCAGTATTGCGAAGGCTATTTCGGGGCGTATTGCCGCGATCCGGAAGGGAACAAGCTGTGCTTTGTCCATGCGCCGGATATGCATGAATAAAGCAATCGTGGCAGATGACTATTGTGGCGAGGGGATTTATCCCCGTTGGGCTGCGAAGCAGCCCCAATAAACAGCACACGAAGTTAATCTGATACAACGAGTGATCTGTTTTTAGGGCCGCTTCGCACCCCAGCGGGGATAAATCCCCTCGCCACAGGGGCGGATCAGCCCCTGGCTTTCAGGCTGCGTTCCATCCGCGCGATGCCTTCTTCCAGCAGCACCAGCGGACAGCCGAAGTTCAAGCGCACGAACTGACCGGCATCATCGCCAAAATCCAGCCCGGCGCTCAGCCCGACCTTGGCTTCTTTGAGAAAGAATCCATGCGGGTCATCCAGCCCCAACCCGGAGCAATCCAGCCAGGCCAGGTAAGTGCCCTGGGGCACGGTCATGGTGACGCCCGGCAGGCGAGTGTGCACCGCCTCGACCAGGTAATCACGGTTGGCTTGCAGATACGTTTTCAAGGCTTCGAGCCATGGGCCGGCTTCGCTATAGGCCGCACGGGTCGCTTCGAGGCCCAGGGCATTGACGCTGTCGACCATGCCGGCCCGGGCACTGTTGACCCGTTCGCGCACCTTGGCGTCCTGGATAATGGCGAACGAGGTCTTCAACCCGGCGATGTTGAAGGCCTTGCTGGCGGACATCAGGGTGATGGTGCGCTCGGCAATTTCCGCACTGAGGGACGCGGTGGGAATATGCACGCGGCCGTCGAAACACAGCTCGGCATGGATTTCATCGGAGATGATCCAGGCGTCCTGCTCCAGACAAATATCAGCCACCGCCTTGAGTTCTTCGCGGTCAAACACCTTGCCCAGCGGGTTGTGAGGGTTGCTCAGCAACAGGGCGCCGCCGCCTTGCAACGCTTCGCGCAACGCGGCCAATGGCGTCTGGAATTCACCGTTGACCGGGTTGAATGGCAATTCCACTTTGTTCAACTGCCAGTGACCCGGGGCGTTGCGCAGCGGTGGATAGTTGGGCACCTGCACCACGACATTCTGCTGGGGTTCTACCAAGGCATGCAGCGCCATGTTGAAACCCGGTTCGACACCCGGCAGGAACACGATCTGCTGGGGCTCGACGCGCCACGCGTACTTGCTCCACAGGTCAGCCACGACGGCGGCACGCAGATTGTCCTGGGCCACGCTGTAGCCCAGCATCGGATGTTCAAGGCGCTTGTGCAGCGCGTCGATGATCACCGGTGGGGCAGGGAAGTCCATATCGGCGACCCACATTGGCAACACATCGGCCGGGTAGCGGCTCCATTTGGTGCTACCGGTGCCGTGGCGCTCCAATATCGTGTCGAAATCGAAAGTCATGGGGGTTCCATCAGTCAGTCATGGGATGGCGAACATCATAAAGCAAAGACCCATGAGAAAAGCTTGGTGGCGTAGTGCCACTAATTAATGGTAATCAGTTAAAGTTCCATCTCGAAACGCCGCCAAGACGTGAACGGCATTGGTAACGGACCCTCCGAGTCTTTGAAAAGGACGACCCCATGACATCGCCCGTGCGCTTTAACGATCACCACCGTAAAGCCGATCGCATCATGTTGGGGCTGCTTTGGCTCACGTTGTTGTATTCCCTGAGCCTGGCATACCTGCACTCGACGTTTACCCAGGCGCTGCTGGTCGGGGCGACTACCTGCGTGGCGAGCACCGCGCTTTACCGTGTCCTGGCGGGCACTCGGGCCATGCGTTGCATTATCGCGGTGGCGTTGATGGTCATGGCGGCATTGCACATCAACCAGACCCGGGGCGTGATCGAATTCCACTTCGGGATCTTCGTGCTGCTGGCCGTGTTGACGTTCTACCGTGACTGGCTGCCGATTGTCGTTGCCGCTGCCACCATTGCGGTTCATCACCTCGGTTTTCACTGGCTCCAACACCAGGGTTATCCGGTGTTTGTGATGGATACCCACGCTGGCTGGTCGATGATCTTTCTCCACGCGTTCTACGTGGTGGTGGAAAGTGTGATCCTGATTTACCTGGCGAACCAGAGCCTGGCCGACGCCACGGAAAACCAGGATGTGCTCGACAAGGTTCTGGTGGCGGCTGCGCAATTGAGCAACGACGCTGGCAGGCAGCACAGCGAGGGCGTCAAGGTCTCTTCGAGCGAGCGTTTCGATCATTTCCTCCAGCAGGTTACCCAACTGGTGGACGGCGTAGTACGCGACACCCGAAACCTCTCGGACCTGGGCCAGGACCTGTCCCAGGTCGGCCAGACCCTGGAAACCGGCGCCCGCCACCAGCTCGATGAAGTGGCACAGATGAGCAGTGCGATCAGCCATCTGGTCCAGGCCATGGAGAACATTGCCGGCCATGTCGACCAGACCTTGCAGCGCGCCGGCCAGGCCAACGAGCAGGTCAATCGCGGGCGCAGCACGGTTGATCAGACCCGAGAAGAGATCGTCGAGCTGGCCGGTCGCATCAACCTGACCAACGAAACCGTGCAAGTCCTGGCTGAACAGGCACAGCAGATCGGCCAGGTGCTCGATGTAATCAATGGAATCGCCGAACAAACCAACCTGCTGGCCCTCAACGCCGCCATCGAGGCCGCTCGGGCCGGCGAGCAGGGCCGTGGTTTCGCGGTGGTGGCCGACGAAGTCCGGACCCTGTCCCAAAAGACCTCGACATCCACCACGGAGATCCAGCAGATCATTGCCAAGCTACAGCAGGGCAGCCGCCAGGCCGCTGTCGCCATGCAAGACAGCCGCGACGGGGTGGAGCGCTGCGTGTCCGCCAGCCAATTGGCCTCGCAATTGCTGCACGCCGTGGTGGAAGACATTGCCGTGATCAACCACTTCAACGACCTCATCGCCAGCACCACCCAGGAACAATCCAAGGCGTCGATGGGTATCAATGAGCGCTTGCAAAGCGTGCAGACCGTGGCTGAGCGCAACGCCGACAACATTGGCATCCTGACCCGAAGCAGTCAAAGCCTGCCGCCAATGGTGCAGCGGTTGGCGCTGTTGGGGGAGGCGTTTCACAGGAAGGGCGGGGCGGTCTGAAAAGCTTATAAATCCAGGTATGGGATGGAAAAGCGTCATGAAAAATTTCAGATGTTTTGCGTTGATGCATCTAAATGTGCGCGCTGCGTGTGAGTTCAGCGCGCGAAGACATCCCTGATTATGAGGGACTATATGAATTGGAGTTGCTTCAGCACGATAAAAGCGAGCAGAGCTGTGGCAAGCCCATAGACGAGGGAAATCAAGATCGGATTGTTCGTGAGTGTCGTCAACGGTGTAGGTGCACTGCGCCTGACGAAAAAGTTGATAGCTCCCACCCCGGTAATCATCATGAGGGCAGTTATCGAGAATAACCCCAACGGAAGGTAATCGGAGCGCTTGACCTCCACGATCGTGGCGACCATGAGGAAGGAAGACGACAAGGTTATTACGGCGCCCAATGTCCACAATGAAAGATCGCCCGCCAGTCGGCGGATTACGCCTGCAAAGCCTCGCCCCATGAAGGCCTTAAGCGTGGGATTTTTTATGCTGGCCTCCAGATCCTTGAACATAAGTGCCGGCACGCAGAGCAAGATCGACGCACTGCCCACGCTGTTCACCAACCGGCCCAGGGAGTTACCCATTCTGTCCAGGTAATCCAACGGCTGAATATTTAGCGTATGGATCGCAAAATAGGTCGCGATTCCCGAAATGATCAACCAGACCAACGCCCGGAATACGAGGTCACGAACGAGATTTTTCTTCAGCCAGTCGTCAAACTGGTTTTTATCGGTGGACATGAAAATCCTTGTTAGATATCGGCTACATGAGTGAAGGCGTAATGATATCAGTTGGCAAGGATGATACGGATGTGAGTTTTCCGATTTTGGCGATGACTACGTCGCAGATACTCGTGGGTTAAGCCGTTGTGGGCAGGTGATACCCATCAGTCAATGTATCTCTGTGTATCCACCGCACGTACAGATACGGACTGTTTCTTTTAAGCGCATCGATGACACATCCGGGATACCTCGCCGGCGTCAAATGGACCCATCGAGACAGCATAAGCGGTCTCACGGGCTCACCCGCCGTTCGCAAGGAAATCCGCCATGGACACGACTCTGACGCACCACACTTCTGCACCACGCCGCCGCCTGCTCGCGCCCTCCATCCTGGTACTCGCCATGATGCAATTGGGTACCTTGGGACTTGCCTCGTCACAGGCCAGCGCTGCCGACGTACCGGCCAGCACCATCGGCACCATCACGCCGGGCAGCCACACATCTTTCGGCCCGTTGAAACACGTCAAGGCTGGCCTGCTGGACGTTTCCTATGCCGAGGTCGGTCCTGCCGATGGGCCGGTGGTCATCCTGCTGCACGGTTGGCCCTATGACATTCACAGCTACGCCGATGTCGCTCCGGCTTTGGCCGAGAAGGGCTATCGCGTGCTGATCCCCTATGCCCGCGGCTACGGCGACACACGCTTCCTGTCGGCCAAGACCGTGCGCAACGGCCAACCTTCTGCGCTGGCGAGCGATCTCATCGACTTCATGGACACACTGAACATCAAGCAGGCCGTGCTCGGCGGCTACGACTGGGGTGCCCGTACCGCCGACATCGTCGCGGCCCTGTGGCCGGAACGAGTGAAAGCCCTGGTGGCGGTCAGTGGCTACCTGATCGGCAGCCAGGAAGCCGGCAAGGCGCCGCTGCCGCCGGCCGCCGAGTTGCAGTGGTGGTACCAGTTCTACTTTGCGACAGAACGTGGCCGCTTGGGCTATGAAAAGAACACCCACGACTTCGCCAAGCTGATCTGGAAACTGGCGTCACCAAAGTGGAACTTCGATGACGCGACTTATGACCGCAGCGCCGCAGCTTTGCAGAACCCCGATCATGTCGCCGTCTCGATCTTCAACTATCGCTGGCGCCTGGGTCTGGTCAAGGGCGAGGCAAAGTACGACAAGCTGGAGAAGAAACTCGCGACCTTTCCGTCCATCAACGTGCCAACCATCACTCTGGAGGGTGACGCCAACGGTGCGCCGCACCCACCGGCCGAGGCCTATGCCAAGCGATTCACCGGCAAATACGAGCATCGTTTGATCGAGGGCGGCATCGGTCACAACCTGCCGCAAGAGGCGCCGCAGGCGTTCGCCCAGGCTGTGATTGATGCTGATCATCTGCGCTAGCCCAGGGAGCTGCATCCTACGGTAATAACGACTCCTGATGTTCATCGGCCCAAATCGCAGGGTTTCGATTTGTCTGAGACCTGGAATCACCTTGGATCAGGCAACTATGCCGGCGGATCCGGCAAACGGATTGGCGTTTCGCTCCACATACTCTCGCGGCCCTGAGGCCCTGCCACGCGTGTATCCGAGTGGCGGGGGCTTCTGTAGGCGTTCGAAAACATGTGTATGAGTGCTTGATATGGAAAACGACACGATCCGCTTTGCCTGCAACGGCTGCGGGATCTGCTGCAAGGGGCGGCTGATTCCACTGACATTGGACGAAGCAAGACAGTGGTTACAACGCGGACATGAGGTGGCGGTCGTACTGGAGGCATTCGATGAGACGACTTGGTCTTCAGAGCCTCGACAATTCGCCCACAGCGCTCAACGGGCCGTGGCTGTCACCAGTGGCGATGCCCAGATTCGAGTCGTTGCGGTACTGGCGGGCAATGCGCTGACGCAGTGCCGCAACCTTGGTGACGATGGGCGTTGCGGTATCTATGAAGAGCGGCCGTTGGTCTGTCGAATCTACCCGATGGAAATCAATCCGCTCATTGCCTTGCGTCCAGCCGACAAGGTCTGTCCTCCTGAGGTCTGGGAGGCGGGCGAGGTTCTGTTTACCGACCGCGTCGTCGATCCGATCCTGGCTGATCAGATCGAACGCTCCCGCCAGGCGGACAGGGACGATGCCCAGGCCAAGATTGCGCTGTGTGAAGCGATGGGCATGAACGTCGCTGCCTGGAAGGGCAACGCATTGGCGGTGTACTTGCCTGATCGAGAGCAGTTGGCGGAAGCGATCATTCGTTACGACCGCGCCCCCGTGGCACCGAAAGGCCTGGATTGGAAAGTGCGGGTCGAAACGCCGGCCCTGGCCCAACGACTGCTGCAAGCAGGTGTCGCGTTGGATGATCAACGTTCAACCGGCTACATCTTCCAGGGTCTTTAGTTTTCGATCCAAGCCATCACTTTGTGCATCCCTGGCTCATTGAAACATCTTGTCATAACTGGCCTGGTGTGGTTGGTGTCGGTTATGGCTCGTTGAATCGTGCAAGAAATTACGCCAATCAGGCAAGCGATTAGAATCGCCAACCCAGCATACTTGCGTCCATATTGATCAACGACTTGCGGTGATGCCGAACAGTGTTCGCCATCACCACAAGTCGTGAGCCCGATGTTTGAAGGAGTGAAGTGTGCACAGCGATTTCAAAAGCGACCAGGTTGTCAGCGACATCAGTCGCCTGGCCGGTTCGGTCAGCCAGCTTGTGCCAAGCGATGGCGACCAGATCACCGCCATTGCCGGCTTGAGCCTGCATCGGCGCAAAGCAATCACCGCGCCGATGCATTGCATCTACGGCCTGGGGATCGGCGTGACCTTGCAAGGTCGCAAGCAAGCCATGATCGGGGACGAGATACTGACCTACGCGCCCGGCCAATCCATGGTGACCTGCGTGGATCTGCCGGTCATTTCCCATGTCTCCCAAGCCAGCATTGCCAAGCCATTCCTGGGCATGATGCTGCGATTCGACAGCACGATGGTGATGCAGGTGGCCGAGCGCATGCAGTTGTCACAACGCATGAGAGACGACGCGTTTCGACCGATTACCGTACAGGCACTGGATGCCGGGGTGCTGCACGCCCTGCGACGCTTGATAGACCTGCTGGAGGAACCGTTACTGCTCGATACGGTGGCTCCGCTGATCAAGGAAGAGATTGTCGCTCGCCTGTTGAGCGGTGCCCACGCGCCGCAGTTGCTGCATGTGATCGCTGCCGGTTCACCCAGCCAGCACATCGCCAAGACGGTCGCCTGGCTGAAACTGAATTTTCGCCAGGCGTTGCGCATGGACGATCTGGCGGCACAAGCCCACATGAGTCCTTCTACGTTTCGCCAGCATTTTCGCTCCGTGACCGGAATGAGTCCGTTGCAATACCAGAAGCAATTGCGGCTACAAGCCGCTCGGCAGTTGATGTTGAGCCAGAACGTCGACGCGAGCAGTGCAGGAGGGCTGGTTGGCTATGAAAGTGCCTCGCAGTTCAGTCGTGAGTACAGCCGCCTGTTTGGGGCTCCACCGCAGCGGGATATCAAGCGGATTCGTTTGTGATCGTGAGGCTTGTCTGGCATTGCGACCAGACAGCCTCACACGCCTGTCATGCTAACTTGAACGGCAACTCACGCAACGGTTTACCTGTCAGGCTCGCCACGGCGTTGGCAAAAGCAGGAGCCAGCGCCGGCAGGCCGGGTTCGCCCATTCCCGTAGGCGGTTCGGCGCTAGGCACGATGTGAACGGCAAACTCCGGCATGTCGGTGATGCGCGGCACGCTGAAGTCAGCGAAATTGCTTTGCTGCACCACACCATCCTTCAGGGTGACGGCGCCACCAGGCAGGCACATCGACAGTCCCATCAGCGCCGCGCCTTGTACCTGGGCCTCGATGCTGCGTGGGTTGACGACCAGATTGCAGTGCACGCCGGCAGTCACGTTGTGCAGCACCGGACGCCCGTCCTTTACCGAGGCCTCGACGACGTAGGCCACCACCGAACTGAACGACTCATGGACCGCCACGCCCCAGGCGCGGCCCGCCGCTAGCTGACGTTTACCGTATTCGCTCTTGTCCACGGCCAGTTGCAGCGCAGCGCGATGGCGCGGGTTCTCGTCGCCAAACAGCTTCATCCGGTAAGCCACCGGATCCTGCTTGGTGGTGCGGGCGATCTCGTCGATCAGGGTTTCCATCACAAAAGCCGTATGGGTGGAGCCCACGCTGCGCCACCACAATACGGGGACGTTGAGTTTGGGGTGATGGACTGTCAGGCGCATCGGCAGCGGATAAGGATTACGCATGCCCTCTGTTGCAGTCGCATCGATGCCGTTCTTGATCATTCCTTCGAACGGAGTGCCACTGACGATGGACTGCCCGACCAGGGCATGGTCCCAGGCCAGCACCTTGCCGCTGTCGTCAAAACCGATGTGCGCACGGTGCAGGTGCATGGGGCGATAGTAGCCGCCCTTGATATCGTCCTCACGGCTCCAGAGCGTGCGGATCGGTACATCAAGCCCGGCGGCGTGCGCGGCCTTGGCCACCTCGCAAGCCAGCACGACGAAATCGTTGGTGGGCACGCCACGCCGGCCGAAACCGCCGCCCGCCGTCTGCACATTGACCTGGACTTGTTCGGGTTGCAGATTCAGGACCCGTGCCGCCGCCGCGCCATCACCGCCGGGAAACTGCGTGCCGACCCACAACTGGGCACGGCCCTGGGCAAGTTGCACGGTGCAGTTCAACGGCTCCATGGGCGCGTGGGCGAGGTAAGGGAACACAAACTCGGCCTGCAACTGATGCGGCGCGCTGGCAAGCGGTGTCATGTCAGCGTCGAACTGTCGTGGCCCGGGTTGAGTGGCCAGCTCGCGGTATTGGATCAGTTGTTTTTCACTGTCCACTTTCTCGACGTTGGCCAGGTCCCATTCCAGCTTCAGCGCATCGCGCGCCAGCTTTGCTTGCCAATAACCGTCCGCCACCACCGCAACGCCTTCGGCGCCTCGGTCCAGCGGCACCCGAAACACGGCTTTTACCCCTTTGGTTGCCCGTGCCGCGCTGTCGTCCAAAGAGGCAATCCTGGCGCCGAACACTGGCGGACGCGCCACCACCGCGGTGAGTTGCCCCGGCAGATGCATATCGATGCCGAAATCCTGCTGGCCGCTGCTCTTGGCCTTGGCATCGATGCGCGTGGTGGCCTGGCCGATGATTCGGAAGTCCTTGGGATCCTTGAGCGTGACCTTTTCCGGCACCGGCATTGCCATCGCGGCTTCGGCCAGTTCGCCGTAGCTCGCTTTACGGCCCCCCGGGCCGAACACTGTGCCGGCTTGGGTGCTCAGGCTTGCCACGTCCACGTTCCAACGCGCGGCTGCCGCCGCGAGCAACATGCCGCGAGCGCGGGCGCCCAGTTCGCGGTATTGGGTATAGCTGTTCTTGATCGAACTGGAACCGCCGGTGAGGTGAATACCTAGATTCGGATCCAGGTAGGCGGCGTCGCTGTTGCCGTTGCGACTGCGCACCAGGCTCCAGTCGGCATCGAGTTCTTCGGCGAGGATCATCGGCAGGCTGGTCTGTACGCCCTGGCCGAACTCCAGGCGGTTGAGGGTCACCGTCACCACGCCGTCAGGGGCGATCTGCACGAATGCGGAGGGCTGCTGAGTCGGTTTCAGCGGCGTTGCGGCTGAGCCGTTGGCCTCCTGGGCCAGGGCCAGGTGAGGAAAAGCGCCGAGGGCCAGGCCGCCAATGCCGACAATCTTGAGGAAGCTGCGACGGGGAAGGGTGGCGGGGCCATCGGCCTGATCGCGCTCCAGGCTGTGCTGCAGGGCGCGAGGCAGCTCATTGGGGAAAATTTCGTTCAGCATGGTGGGCTCCGATCAGGCAAGGGCTTTGGCGGCATCCGCCACCGCGGCGCGGATACGGGCGTAGGTGCCACAGCGGCAGATGTTGCCGGCCATGGCCGAGTCGATCTCGGCGACCGTGGGTTGCTTGCCCTTGGGCTGGGCCTTGAGGAACGCCGTGGCGCTCATGATCTGCCCGCTCTGGCAGTAACCGCACTGCGCCACGTCGTGCTTGACCCAGGCCTCATGCACGGCAGTGCCGACCGGGTCGCTGCCATTGGTTGCCGCTTCGATGGTGGTGATTTTCTTGCCTTGAGCGGCGGCGATGGGCGTTACGCAGGAGCGAATGGCCTGGCCATCCAGATGAACGGTGCAGGCACCACACAGCGCCGCGCCGCAGCCGAACTTGGTGCCGGTCATGCCCAGCGTGTCGCGCAGGGTCCAAAGAATCGGGGTGCTTGGGTCTACGTCAACCGTGTATTCACGGCCGTTGATATTGAGGGCGCTCATAGGGGTACCAGCTCCAGATGGTTTGGCTCTGGTTAACTATAGAAAGCAATGTTGGGGACCGATTGCACGATCCGGGCTGATTATTGCCTGATCATGCGAATCGCCACGCCCCATGAAGGTGCGCGCGGTTGTTTCAGCGCAGCAAGGGTAGAAGGAAAGGAGCCGCAGTGAGCGTACTGCCGGCTCCTTCCTTCTGCACGGTTACATCAATGGAATGCTATAGCTCACAATCAGGCGATTCTGATCCTGGTCGCGGGCAATATCGCTTCGCGACATACCGTTGCGCCAGCCGAAACCGACGTTCTTCAATGCGCCGCTCTGAATCACATAATCCAGGGAGATGTCACGTTCCCATTCACTGGCGTCATTGCCGCTGGTGGTCTGGATATTGTCGCCCTTGAGGTACATCACCGAGGCCTTCAAACCCGGAACGCCAAGCGCTGCGAAGTCATAGGCATACTGGGCGAATGCCGTGCGTTCGCCGGCCTGGATGAATGTCTGGATGGTGCGGTCGGTGTAGAGATACAGACTGGCGCCGCCTTCACCTTTGCCCACCAGGCCGCCTTGGTTCAGTTGCGTAAAGTTGCTGTCTTCGGAAACGCTTTGATAACCGGCAGTAATGGCGTGGCCGCCCAATGAGTAGATGAACGCCGCGCTCCAGGTATCGTTGTCGATTTCACCGCTACCGTCCTTGGTATAGCCGCCAAGTTTGTAACCACTGGCGCGACCAGCCGCGCTGCTGTTCTTGCCATCGGAGGTGGTCTTGAAGTAACGCAAGTCGGTTTTCAACGAGCCATATTCACCCAGCGGCAACACATGCAGCAAACCGGCGAAGTGCTGCTGGTAATAGTCTTCGAGATTGGCGTAGTAATACTGGGCGGTCAGATCCTTGGTCAATTTGTAATCGCCACCGGCGAAGGTGAATTTGTTGCTTTCCTGGCTGCCGCCCGCCACCGCGAGGCCGGCGCTGTCGCTGGAAGCCCGGCCAGTAGCGTGTTCCAGTTGGCCGGCGGTGAAGGTCAGGTTGTCGATGTCATTGCTGGTGACCTGGCCACCCTCGAAGGTTTGCGGCAGCAGGCGGCCATCGTTGGAAACCAGGATCGGCAGTTTCGGTTGCAAGGTGCCGTAGCGCAGTTCCGTCTTGGAGACGCGCATCTTCGCCGTCGCACCGAGGCGGGCCCATTGATCGGCAGCCTTGTCACCGTCGTTGGGGAACATCGAGCCACCGACATGTCGGCCCGCGCCACTGTCGAGCTTCAAACCCAGCAGGCCCATGGCGTCCAGGCCGAAGCCGACGGTGCCGTCGGTAAAACCGGATTGATAATTGAGCATGAAGGCCTGGCCCCACTCTTCGGTCTTCGAAGGCGCGGCGGCTCCGTCACGGTTATCGTTGTTGAAGTAGAAGTTGCGCAAGTTCAAGTTGGCTTTACTGTCGTTGATAAAGTCAGCCGACGCCAATGGGCTGAGGACAAGCGTCACGCCACCCGTTAAAACACTCAGTACGTTAAATAGAACTTTCA
This sequence comes from Pseudomonas sp. St290, assembly GCF_018325805.1. Lineage (NCBI taxonomy): Bacteria > Pseudomonadati > Pseudomonadota > Gammaproteobacteria > Pseudomonadales > Pseudomonadaceae > Pseudomonas > Pseudomonas sp. St290. Next base: position 3,446,782 of record NZ_AP014703.1, read on the forward strand.
TCAGGGCGAACTCCGCCGCGGAATCACTGTTCCGGGCATGTTGAAAAGGCAGCAGGAAGCGCTCGGCCGATCACATGATTGGCCGATGCGTTAAATGACTCGTTAGAAAATCTTCAATGCATAGAGTGGGTTAGGGGATAAGTCTCCAAAGAGTGCTATCAGTGAAAGTCCCTGGGTTATCAGTCGATCAATCCATGAGCGTCATAAAACGGATACGGTCCGGGATATTCGCCAAACACACCGTTATGGGTCACCAAACCCTGGCCATGCCAGTGATGCAGCAAGTATCCCGGTGGTTCCAGATTGAAATGCGCAGGAGCGGTTGGTTGTAGATCCAGGACGATTTGATGCGATGTGCCGGGGCAGACGCAGCTCAGGCTACCGCCGAAGCGCCGTTGCATCGGCCGATGCAAATGTCCGCAGAGCAAGCGTTCCACCTGCGGATGGCGGGCGATGACCTGTTCCAGCGCCGAGGCATTGATGAACGGTTCGCGGTCCATGTGACCAATTCCGCTGACAAACGGCGGATGGTGCAGGACCAGTAGCGTTGGCACCTCGGGACGACAGGCCAATTGTTCATCGAGCCAGCGCAATTGGCTGTCCAGCAACTGACCGCCATGGCCGCCGGGAATCGTGCTGTCCAGGCCGATCAGGCGCAGCGGATACTCTTCGACCACCCAATCCAGGGGGGCGCCGGGCAAGCTTGGCAGGTAGTGGTGATCAGCAAATGCCGCCCGCAAGTGTTCGCGGTTGTCATGGTTGCCGGGCACCAGGTAGCAAGGCATGTGCAGGCGCGCCAGTTCGGGGTGCAGCACGGCATATTCGTCAGGGCGACCGAAGTCCACCAGGTCGCCGCTGACTACCACAATGTCGGGACGCGGCACCTGGCAATTCAAATGATTGACGGCACGACGCAACGCGGCGAGGGTATCGACGACGCCATAGGTCAGTTTTTCCCCGGCCTTGAGATGCAGGTCGCTGATCTGCGCAATGAGAAACGGATGATTCAAAATAAGGCCTCTGAAAACACGAATATCACGATGCCAGGGTGAACAGCACCTGCGGCTCGACGGCCAAGGCGATCAGTGAACCGGGGGTGTGGATGACGCCGTCGGTGCTGTCCACCAGCAATGGTTGGGCGGCGCCGACGTCCACCAGCAAGCGGCTTTGGGCGCCCTGGAAAAACTGGCCCACCAAGCGCCCACGCAGATGCCCCACGCTGTCCATCACCCGCAAATGCTCGGGCCGGCAGTAGACGGTGGCAGGCAGCCCGCCACCGCGCCACGGCAACTCTCCGCCGCTGACTTTCAAGCCCAGGGGCATGTGCTCAAGTACCGGGAAAGCGTTGAGGTTGCCGACAAAACTGGCGACGAAAGTGTTGGCCGGTTGTTGGTAGATGTCCCGTGGACTGGCCAACTGCGCGACGCGGCCGTGTTCCACGACCAGGATCCGATTGCCCAGGGCCATGGCTTCGCCCTGATCGTGGGTGACGAACACCGCGGTAATGCCCAGATGGCGGAGCAACTGATCCAACTCGCTGCGCAAGCGCTCACGCAATTGCGCGTCCAGTGCCGCCAACGGTTCATCGAGCAGCAGGACCCGGGGCTTGGGCGCCAGGGCACGGGCGAGGGCGACCCGCTGGCGTTGACCGCCGGACAACTCATGAATGCCGCGCTTGCCGTGATCCCGCAGGCCGACCAGTTCCAGCAACTCCGCGCAACGCTTGTTGCGTTCGGCGGGCGCCATGCCGCGAATCTTCAAGCCATAGACGATGTTGCCGGCCACATCCAGGTTGGGAAACAACGCATAGTTCTGGAACACCATGCCCACGTCACGACGTTCGATGGGCAGGCGGGTGACATCGGTGTCACCAAAAAAAACCTGCCCCACATCCGGGCGCTCAAGCCCGGCAATCAGCCGCAAGGTGGTGGTTTTACCGCAACCGGACGGGCCGAGGATCGCCAGGGTTTCTCCGGCGTCGATGGTCAGGTCCAGGTCATGCACGGCCACGGTGCCGTCCGCGAACGCCTTGCGGCAACCCGCCAGGCGAATGGTGGTTCCGCTCATCGTTTTTCTCCACGGGAAAGGCGGGCGCTGATGGCCTGCAGCGCAATCAGCAGCGGCACGATCATCAACAGGAATATGAGGGTGTAGGCGCTGGCGACTTCCAGCCTCGCCGAGGCATAGCTGTCAGCCAGGCCCACCGGCAATGTCTTGGTCATCGGGGTGTGCAGCATCCAGGTCAGGTTGAACTCGCCCAGCGACAGCGTGACGACCATCAAGACTCCGGCGAGGATCCCCGCCCGGCAGTTGGGCACCACCACACTGAAGAACCGTCGTAGCGGTCCGGCACCCAGGCTCGCGGCGGCTTCTTCCAGGACCGGCAGGTGCTGGCGTTGCATCACCGCCATTACCGGACGCACCAGAAACGGCAGGGTGAACAGCACGTGGCCAACGAGAATGAACAGCCAGCTGCCGCGAAATCCGCCGAACTGGCCATAGGTGAGCAGCAACGCCAAGGCGCTGGCCAGGCCTGGCATTGCCACCGGCAGCACCAGCAACTCCTCGAACGCGCGGCTGAAGCGGTTGTTCATCCTTACCAGCGCGTAGGCCGCCGGTACCCCGACCACGCAGACGCACAACGCACAGGCCACCGCCAACTGCAGGGATAGCCAGACCGTCGGCGAATAGGCCTGCCAGACCTGCACCAGCCAATCGAACGTCAGGCCGCTGGAGACACCCTGGAAATAATTGCGGGTCAGCCCGGCCAGCAGCGACATCAGCACGGGCACCAACATGAAGGCGCAGACCAGCAAGGTGAACAGCAGTTGCCCGACAAACAGCGTTGAGCGCCTCACAGGACAGTCCTCGCATTGTGCGCCAGGCGCCTGGCCAGTAGCAGCACCGCCCAAGTCAGTGCCCCCAACACTACCGACAGTGCGGCGGCCACGGCGAAATTGGCGTAGTTGGTGAACACGTTGTAAATCGCCACCGGGGTCACATTAAGCCGGGTACCCAGGGTGAACGCCGTACCGAAAGCGCCCATGGACGTCGCAAAGCAGATCGCCCCGCAGGAGACCAGTGCCGGTGCCAGGCCGGGGACGATGACATCACAGACCACCCGCCAATGACCGGCGCCCAATGATCGAGCGGCTTCTTCCAGGCTGCGATCCAGGCTTTCGCAAGCAGCCATCACCGTGAGGATCACTCGCGGGATCGAGAAGTACAGGTAACCGATGCACAGCCCCATCAGCGAGTATGCAAAAATCCAGCGCTCACCGGCCAGCTCAAGACCGAGACTGGCGAACAAACCCTGGCGGCCGGCCAGCAGAATCACCAGGAACCCGACGACCACACCGGGGAATGCCAGCGGGAAGGTCAACAAGGCAACCAGCAGTGAACGACCGAAGAAGCGCTGGCGACTGAGGAAAACCCCGCTGATGCCACCCACCAGCAGCGCCGCGAGGGTCGTGGCGAGGGCAAGCAGGCAGGTCTGCGCCAGGCTGCCCAGGTATTGCGCGCTGCTCAGCACTTGCCAGTAACCGCTTTCGCTACCCTCGCGACTTTGCCCGCCCAGCACGATCAGGTGCGCCAGCGGCAACAGCCAGAACGCGAACAACACCGCCGCGGCAGGCGCCAGGGCCCAGGCCGCGGTCAACCGTAAATGCGGCAGCGAGGCCCTGCCCGAGCGGACTGCCCGGGCTTTTATTACCGAGGCGGTCACTTACTTGACCTCACGCAGATAGCGTGCGGAAAAGGCTTCCTGTGCCGCCGCCATTTGCTCGTAGTTGACCACCCCGGCCCGGGCGTAATCGCTGTCGGGCAGGAACTGCGCAGCGATCTCGGCAGGCATCTTCATCGCCCGTACCGGCCGCAGGTAGGCCTTGGCCCAAAGTGCCTGGCCTTGCTCGGACAGGACGAAATCCAGGACCTTCTCGGCGTTGGCCCGATGGGGGGCGTTGTCGACGATGCTCATCACGTAAGGCACGCTGATGCTGCCTTCCTTGGGAATCACAAAAGCAACGTTGGCCTTGTCCTTGTAACGGGCGCGATAGGCGTTGAAGTCGTAATCGACCAGGATCGGCAGCTCGCCGGACAGCACGCGTGCATAGGCCGTTTGCTTGGGCACGATGGGCGAGTTCTTCGCCAGTTTCTGAAAGTAATCGATAGCCGGGGCGAAGTTATCCAGGCTACCGCCCATGGCCTGGTTGATCGCGACCGCAGAGACGTAGCCAACGAACGCGCTGGACGGATCCAGGTAGCCGACCATGCCTTTGTATTCAGGCTTGAGCAGGTCGCTCCAGCTTTGCGGCACGGGCAGGCCGCCCAGCGCATCGACATTGACCATGAAACCCAGGGTGCCGGAGTGAATGGCAAACCAGTGTCCCTGCGGGTCCTTCAAACCGGCCGGGATCTGCTCCCAGCCCTTGGGTTTATAAGTGCCTACCACTCCGGCTTTTTGTGCCTGCAAACCGAACGTCACGCCGTAATACACCACATCCGCCACCGGAGCGGCCTGTTCGGCCACCAGTTGCGCCAACGCCTGCCCGGAGTTCTTGTTATCCAGCGGAACCTGCACGCCGGTGGTGTCGGCAATCGCCTTGAGCTGAGCGCCCCAGTCGGCCCATTCCGGCGGGCAGTTGTAGCAAATCGCCGTTTCGGCGGCCTGGGCCAGGCTGGCAACACCGCACAGCAGCAACGTCGCCAGGGTTTTACGCAAGCGGATCATCAAGTGTCTCCTCGTAAGGTTGAGTACTTTCGCCCGGCCGGATATGGCAGGCCAGGCAATGGGAAACCGGGGGGGCGCCGGCGATCTGCGCCAGCAGTTGATCGATCACCGTGCAGGCCAGCGCCTCGATGGGCTGAACGACGCTGCACAGCGTCGGGTGCATCTGGGTGCCGAGGGCGATGCCGTCAAAGCCAATGACCGAGAGTTGCTGGGGCACGTGCCAGCCGTTGCGGCGCAACTCGGCAATCAGGCTGATGGCGAGTAAATCGTTGGAGCAAACCAGCGCACTGAGCCCCTGTGGACCTTGCAGCAGCGGCTCGATGGCGGCGAAATCGGCTTGGGTATGGGCCGGCATTTCAATCACCGGCAGGCTGTCGAGACCGGCCTCACGCATGGCGTCGCAATAACCGGCGTAGCGCTGGCGAGCGCGGTCCGATTGCAGGGCAGGGCCGGCAACCATGCCAATGCGCCAATGCCCGACCTCCAGCAGATAACGGGTGGCGAGGGCCATGCCGGCGCGGTTGTCCACCGACACGGCGCTGTAGTCCGGGTTGCCCGGCTGGTGATAGGCCAGCACAAAGGGCGTGTCCTCGTTGTCCAGGCTTTGCAGCACGCGGTTGCTCTCGGCGTCGGTCACCGTGAGCACCAGGCCATCGACGCGCTGGCGCAACAGTTCCTCGACCACCACGCTTTCGCGTTCACTGCTGTAGTCGGTCGTTGCCAGGAGCAGGTTGTAACCGCGCAAACGCGCAGCACGCTCCATGGCCTGGAATTGTTCGGCGAACACCGGGTTGAGGAGGTTGGGGACTACCACGCCGATCAGTTTGGTCACCTGCAAGCGCAGTTGACGGCCAAGGCGATTGGGTCGAAAACCCAGTTGGCGCGCGGCGGCGAACACCTGCTCGCGGGTGGCCGGGCGCACCACTTCAGGGGAGGCAAAGGTGCGAGCGGCGGTTGCTCGCGAAACCCCTGCCAAACGTGCCACTTCTTTCAAGTCCGTCATGATCACTCGCTTGAGATCGATCTCATTGGCGAGGACAGTACCCAGGCGCCGTGGCATTTCGGCGACAAAGTGATGACGATTTGATGTCAGATTCTGATGTCTGCCTCTGACGGCCATCCAGGACGCGTATGCGGTGCCCGGTTGCTCATGACGGTTGCTATTTGCGGATCAGGGCGATGACGTACTCGCAAACATGCGCCGTGGCGTTTTCGAACGTGCAGGCTTCTTCAGGTAGCCCCAATTGCAGACAGTCGCCTTGTTCCAGGACGTAGGTGGTGGTGCCCTTGGTAAAGGTCAGCGTGCCTTGCGTGGTCCACACTTGCTGATGAAGGAATGCGTAGGCGGTGGCGGGGTAGCTGATGCGCACGCCCGGGGGCAGTTGCACGCTGATGAGCTCCAGTGGCCAACCCTCCCGCGGGGAGACTTGCTGGCGCGCGTAGCCGGTTTCCGGGTCGACCCAACGTGGTTGCTCCGCAGCCTTTGAGAGCAGCCCCGAGCGCCCCTCGGCTCGATGCAGCAGGGTGGACAGGGGCAAACCAAAAGCGCCCGACAATCGTCCCAGGATCGTCGAGGTAGGGCTGACCTGCGCGTTTTCAATCTTGCTGATCATTGCCTTCGATACACCAGAGAACTGGGCGAGCTCGCCGATGGACCATTGGCGCGCGGTTCGCTCGGCTTTGATGGTTAATGCGATATCAATGGGCTGGTTGTTCACTATAGAGGACTTCCAAGGCGGGGTGAGTTATTTGTAGCTTAGCGAGCTGGATGCATCTATTTAGTGCGGAAAATAAATAATGCGCCATTTTTGTGCAGATTATTTTTATTATTAAAGTAACCTATTGATTTTAAAGGTTAATATTTATTAGATTTTTTCGTTTCAAAATAAATCTATTGTTGTTATCGCCACCGATTAAAACTATCAATTTGTTTGCATGGATTGCTTGTTTACTATCTGAAACGCGCAGCGACATTCCGTCGCCGTCGTCCAAGCTACCTTATCGTATTTGGGGGGATCTATGCCGGCTCAGCAAATGGAACAAGGCTATCTGACGGGTGAGCAAATCATCCATTCGATTAAAGGAATGATCACGGCTTCGGGGATCAACACCAACGCATTCTACAAAACGTTTCGCCAGGCCCCGCTGCCCAAGGCAACGTTGAAGAAAGTGTTCCAACAGTACTTTTATTACATTCGTACGTTCCCCCAGATCCTGGCAGGTACTTCGCACCGCACTGACAGCGAAGTGATTCGGATGAAGTTGGCGCGCACGGTGGTGTCTGAGCTGGGTGATGGGGTAGGCGAAGCACACTTCATCATGTTTGAGCGTGTACTTGCCGGTGTCGGCATCACGCTGGATGACTGGAAGAAGGTTGAATACATTCCCGAAGCCAGCGAGCTGGTCGACGGCCTGCGCCGGATCTTTCTCGAAGGTTCGACGGAGCACGCCATTGGTGCTCACTACGTCATCGAAGAGTTCGGTTTTCCGATGATCGCCAACCTGTACGAAGGTTTCCGTCTCTACAGCGGTTGGAAACACGAAGACTTCACCTACTTCTACCTGCACATGCTGGTGGAAACCGATCATGTGCAGTGGATCAGTGATGCGGTCATGGAGGCAGCCCGGGACACTGACAACGGCAACAATATCCTGGAGGGTGCTGCCGATGTATTGAACTTGTTGACCCGATTCTGGCAAGGACTCAACCGAGTAGCCACTCACGCCTGACCGATCGGTACAAGGGGACAGGAAGTCATGGACGATATGACATTGATTGGTCGAGTGGCGCCCTTCAGGGATGCCAGTGCATATGCGGCATCCTCAGGGGCGTTGAACCTGTCGCAAGGACTTCCTGAACCCTTGTTTGACAATGCCATGAATGCGGCGTTGGCCCACCAGGTCCGGTCGGGCTGGCAGTACGCCGACCCTCGCGGCGAAATGATCTTGCGTGAAAGCATTGCGGCCCACAGTGCCGGCTATGCACCTGACAGCGAAGTGCTGGTGACCAGCGGCTGTACCGAGGCCTTGTACTTGGCCCTCTACGCAGCGTCTTCGCAATACGGCAGCAAGGTCGCCTTCTTTGAACCCTTTTATCCCTATTACCCCGGAATGGCCACACTGCTGGGGCTGGAGTCTGTTGCACTGCCGTTGGCGGCAGGGGGGCCTGACTGGGCAATGTTCGAGCAGCAATTGCGTGCCGGTGTTCGCATCTTGCTGCTCAACACCCCCCATAACCCGACCGGATGGTGCATGTCCGCCGATGATTGGCAGCATCTGGTGGCGCTGGCAAAAAACCATGACTTCATGGTGATTGTCGACGAAGCCTACCGTCACTATCAGTACGACACCGACGCACCGACGCAGTACCCCCATCAACAGATTCCCATGATGGTGGCAGGCAGCGCTTCGAAGTTGTTGTCCATGACCGGAGTCCGGATCGGCTGGTTGTGCGCGCAGGCAACCTTCATGGCGCGAGCCTATGCCCATCACCTGTACCTGAGCTATTGCCAACCCACCCCCATACAGGCAGCCGTCGCGGTTTTGCTCGATGAGTTGACCATCGGGCGACTCGAAAGCCTGCGCGAGCACTACAAGCACAAACGCGATCGCCTGGCAGGTGCGCTGATGGCCGCCGGGCTGGATATCCAGTTACCGGCGGGCGGCCATTACCTCATGGCCGACTATTCACGGCGGGCGCCTTCATTGTCCCCGGTTGAATTCAGTCAACACCTGGCCGTTCGTTGCGGGGTCATGCCATTGCCCGCGACGCCCTTCTATCTGGGGCAGTGCCCCACCTATGTCAGATTTTCTTTCTCGGTAGCCAAACCCATTGTTGATCAAGCTTGTGCCCGCCTGGAGGATTTTTGAAATGGAGCAGCATGTGTTCGACGTCATTGTCGTAGGCGGCGGTCCCGCAGGGCTGAGCGAGTGTATCCGGTTGATCGATCTGGGCCTGAAAGTCGCGGTCATCAGCGATGTATTCGGGGGATGCATGGGCATGATGGGGGACCATCCATTGCAGTCGTACTGCAATGAACTGGAGATCGAAGGGGCCCCCTATCCCTTGCATCGGTTCATGCGCAAGTTGTGCGTCAGCCCCACTGGCGAGGAATACGCCGCCTATATCCGGAGCAACTTCGAAGCCTTGCCATTGACCAGGATCCAGCAACGGGTGGTCACCGTAAGCAAGGCGCAGGGGCTGTTCGAGGTAAACCTGGCCCCGGGTTCCCAGGGGCATCCCTTGCGTGCGCAGCAGATTATCCTCGCGACCGGGATTCGCCCGAAGGCGCCGCCCTTCGAAATGCCCAATGCGCATTGGCTCAATTGCTTTGACGTCTACCAAATGGTTGCGCGGGGCCAGGTCCAGCGTTTCCTGCAGCAGGACGTCGTCATCTTCGGCAGCGGTAACAGTGCGTTCCAGATCGCACTGCTGCTTGCCCCGTTCGCCCGCAATGTGTCGATCCTGATCAAATCCTATCTGGGGCTGTATCCCCAGGAGACCGATGACCGGTTTGCCCTCAGGTCCCTGAGCCAGCGCACGCTGGAGATGATAGCCAAGACGTCGTCCAGTTCCTTTCAAGGGCCGCTCAACGGCGCCAACAGTACGGGCCGGGCCAATATCTGGCTGCATGCCTACAACAGCATTCGCCAGGAAGGCGACAAGGTCGTCCTGGATCTTCCGGCGTCACTCAACGGCAATTCGCTGCTCCAGGCTTCCTGCCGCAAGGCTCGAGAGGCCGGCCGGCTGGTCGAAGCCCAGGCATCCGAGGGGTATGAGCTGCACTTGGATATATCGGCGAAGGATCAATGCCTGGTTTCGGCCATCGGCGTCACCGCACAACTGCCCGCCACCGACTGGCCGCAACTGCTCAACCCACAGACCGGATTCACCTGCCACCAGGATGGGAAAAGCCCTGTCGCAGGCCTGTATTTCGCGGGGGCAGCCTCAGGTTATGCGTCGATCAACACGATGGTGCCCGCAGCAGCGGAAATGAGTGCCACGCCATCGCTGCAAGAAGGGCTGCGGTCATGGGCGTGAGGATGTTCCAGCCGCTGCGCATGGACCTTGGCGATGTGCTCGAGCAATCGACAGCGGAGCTCAAGCAGGCCATCGCCCGGGCCAAGGTGCTGGTCATCGCCAACCAGGACGTCAGTGTTGCCCCTTATGTGCAGTTGATGCGCAGGCTGGGTTCGCCTGTGCATCATGTGTTGGCCAAGTACTGCCTCGAGGATTACCGAGAAGTGCTGACCGTGACCAATCTCCATCGCAACGGCCAGGCCTTGGGCGTGCATGAAGGAGGCGGGTATTGGCACACCGACATGTCGTACAAATCGGCGAATACGGTGTTCACGTCACTGCTGTCCGTGCAGGTGCCGGACCAGCACGGCGAGACTCAATTCATCGATTGTGTCGCAGGCCTGCACCAGGTTCGCCAGTGGCTGGAAAGTCCGGGTTGCCCGCAACACCTGAAGGGCCTCGATCTGGAAAACCTGCGGGTTCACCACCGTTTCGGCAATCGCGACACCCTGCGCAATGCCGCCGCGGCGGTGCAACAGCTCAATCCCCAGGAGGCAGGCGCGCTGGAAGACACCGTGGTTCACCCCCTGGTGCTCAAACATCCGCTCTCCTGCGCGACGTCGCTTTATGCGCCAGCCGCCACGGCCATGCAAATAGAAGGGGTAACGCCTGCACTGTCCCATCGCATTCTCGACAGTCTGGTCGACTTCCTCGTTCAGCAGGCGCCGCGCTATCGGCATGCCTACCGCCCAGGCGACATCGTGATCTGGGACAACCTCTCAACGCTGCATAAAGGTCCGCCAATCCCCAAAAGTGAAGGGGGGGCCGATGCGCGCCTTCTCTACCGCATGAACGTCGACTTCCAGTGAGGCATTACCATGATCAAGACTATCGTTTTCCTGACGCCCCATTACCTGAACTTCGCCTCCGAGAAGGCCTTGCAGACGCTGGGACGAGACTGTCGCACCGTACTGATCGCCTATCATGCCGATGTCCTGCCGCCCGTGCTCGAGCGCAACGTCTCGCAGGTGGTGCGCGTCGATGCCGACCTGCAGCGCAACATTCGCCCGTTGCTCGATCATGACCAATGTCGAGATGTCATCAGCGATGAGTTGCGCGCCGTGCAGGGCAACACGTCGTCATTGCGTATTTTCTGCCAGGAAGAATGCCACGTTGAGCTGGCGGCCCAGTTACGCGAAGAGTTCGGATTAGAGGGCGATACACAGGCGATCGTGGCGAATTTTCGCGACAAGGTGCTGATGAAGCACGCCGTCAGCCAGAAGGGGATACGCATTCCCGAATTCGTACCACTGGATCACGTACGCCTATCGGCTGAACCACAGGCGTACTACGCTGAGCTGACGACGCGATTGGGCTTGCCCCTGGTCCTGAAACCGGTGAACGCGGCAGGCAGTTTCGAGGTGTCGATCATTCGCAACGAGGTCGAATTCAACAAGGCCCGCGAGCAAGTATTGGCGTCACCGTATCATTTCGATTATGAGGTGGACGAGTTCATCGACGGCGACATGTTCCAGTGCGATTCGTTTGTGGTTGACGGCCAAATCCGCTACTGCGGCGTCCTGGAATTGGGTTGCACCAACTTCGACTTTGTCCAGGGCAAGCCCTTGAGCGTGATTCCCGTGGCCGACCCTGCGCTCAGGGCGACCCTGGAAGCCTTCAACCGGGACGTGATCGCGGCCCTGAACTTTCGCAACGGCTCGACGCACCACGAGGTTTTTGTTGACCGCAAACGCGGTTATCCGGTGTTCCTGGAAATTGCCGCACGCGTACCTGGCGGCATCGGCGTGCCGTATCACGAGAAAAACAGCGACATCAACCTGATCGACGCCAATCTCTACCTCGTGGCCGGTGCCGCGGCGCTCGATGACATCAAGCCCAACGAGAAGAACAACGTGGTGTCCGCCTTGTTGCCCTTGCGCAAAGGCCGGATCAGCCAACTCAACGAACCGCCCATTTCCAGTGCCTACGACATCGATTGGCGGGTCGCCCCGGGCATGGTGGTGGACTCCCGGTCCCTGGCCGATACCGCGGGCATCCTGACGTTGTACAACGCGGATCCACAGGTACTGCGCGCCGACTTCGAAGCCTTGCAGCAGTACGTGCCAACCCAGGTGGAAGTGCTGGAGCCGGGAACCGCATGATCAATCCAGTGGGCGGCAGGCAACAGGTTTTTCTCAAGGAGCAGGCATGAAGACAGGAATACTCGGTGCCGTCAGCATGGCGGTCTACTGCATCTCGACGGCGCTCTCGGCCGTCTGGGTCATGGTGGCGTTCACCCGTATCAGTGGGGCGGCGCTGACATTCATTACCTTCCTGATGGCCTGGGCGGTATTTTTCCTGGTGCATACCTTGCGTGGTCATGACCCGTTTCGCCTGCTGCGCGAGGAGTGGCGCGGCGTGCTGCTGCTCAATGTGCTGACGCTGTTCAGTTGGTGGCTGATGTTCATGGCCCTGCAGCGCATCGAGGCGTCGGTGGAATCGGCCATCTATCAGGGTTGGATGCCGCTGGTGGTGGTGGTCTGTGAAATGCTGGTGGCGCGGTCCTCGGTCAGTCGTTCCCGGTGGCTGGGCGCGCTGCTAATCCTGTTGTCACTGATGGCCCTGGTTCTTATGCGTCTCGCGCTGGGGGTCACGGCCCAGGTCAGTCTTGTCAATTTGCATGAGGGCATTGCCCTGGCCTCTGTCGCCGGGATCACTGGCGGGATCTACGTGTTCTGCTCGGCTCGACTGAACCGCGACAGCAAGTACAGCGCCATGGATATTCTGTGCGTCAGGTTCTTCCTGCTCTTGATTGTCACGGGATGGGTCGGCCGGGAAAACCTGCACCAGTTGCTCACGCTTGATACCGCCATGCTCGGCCAATTGATCAAGCTGGCATTCGTCAGCGTGCTGATTCCGGTGTTCACCCTGCAGTTTGCCATCCAGCAATTGGGAGGCGGGCGGGTGTCGATTCTCACGCCGTGCGTGCCGGTCATCGCCTTGGCGGCCGAGTTCGTGCTCTCCACCTGGCACAGCCCCTGGGTGCCAGTCCTGGTTACGGTGGTGTGCGTGGCGGTGTTGTTGTCCAACGTCTGGTTTTCGCGAGACAGGCAGGTTGTTCGCTCGGGCCCCATGCCTGTCGCCCTTCAAAAATAGACTTCGGTTTACTGGAGCATCCCATGACTCTTTCCTTGGCCTTCGCACAGGGGGCGGCAGACGCTTGCTCGAATGACGGCCGCAGCGTGCTCGCACGCACGTTGGAAATCGCACGAACCCTGATTGGTTTCCCTTCGGTCAGCGACCGTTCCAATCTGGACCTTATCGAATGGGTGAGCGGGTACCTGCACGGCGTCGGGGTGCAGGCCCAGATTCTACCGGACGTCACCGGGCGCAAGGCGAACCTGTTTGCCAGTCTCGGACCGCCGCGCCCCGGGGGCATCATTCTGTCCGGACATACCGACGTGGTGCCCGTCGCGGGCCAGGCCTGGGCGCAGGACCCGTTCAGTGCCCACCTGGACCACGGACGGCTGTACGGTCGCGGCAGTTCGGATATGAAAGGGTTTATCGCTGTCGTACTGGCGATGGCTCCCGAGCTGATGGCGTCTGCACGGCAAAGCTTTCACCTGGCCTTGTCCTATGACGAGGAGGTGGGCGCGATGGGTGCGAAACATCTGGCGCCCTTCATCTCGCAGGCACAGCTGGAGCCCGCCGGTTGCATTGTCGGCGAGCCGACTTCAATGGAGCTAGTGATCGGCCACAAAGGGCGTCATGAAATCAATTGCTGTGTCCATGGCAAAGTCGCGCATTCATCACTGCCCAGCGAGGGGGTCAATGCCATCGACTATGCCGCGAGGGTGCAGATGCAGCTTCAGCAAGTGGCCAAGCGGCTGGCGAAAGGGCCGCTGGACGGCGGGTTTGATGTCCCGTACACCACGGTTCAGGTCTGTCGGGTCAACGGCGGTGTCGCTGGCAATGTCATTCCTGGCCAATGCAGCTTCGACTTCGAGATTCGCTACCTGCCCGGATGCGATGCCGAGCAGCTGTTGGTACAGATCAAGGACGACGCCAACCAGGCCATGCACGGCGAAATGAATGATCGCTCGGCGGGGGCGTCCATCGAGTTTTCCCACACGCTGCATACCCCGGGGCTGGATGAGAGGGGTAATCAGGCGTTCGCGCAGTGGATCCGTCAGGCCAGTTCGATGGCCCATGGCCGACAGCGCGTGGCGTACAGCACCGAGGCTGGGTTGTTCCAGGCCGAGGGAATCCCCACGATCGTCTGTGGCCCGGGCAGTATCAAGCAAGCGCACAAGGCGAACGAGTATGTGGACCTGGCTCAACTTGAGGCTTGTGAACGATTCCTGCGTCGCCTGGCGCGTTGTGAGTCATTACCTCCACTTCCAGCCAGGGGTGAGCAATGAGCGCCGCAGCCCTGGATAGCCAGGGGCGCGAACGCAAAAAGCTGGTGCTGGCGGTGAGTGTGGGCGCCGCATTGGAATGGTTCGACTTCACCCTGTTCGCGATCTTTGCCATGCAGATCGCCGCAGCGTTCTTTCCGGCTTCCGACCCCTTGATGTCGTTGCTCGCTTCCTACCTGGCGCTCGCCGTCGGCTTCGTTGCCCGGCCATTGGGGGCGCTGCTGATGGGACGTTATGCCGATCGCCGGGGGCGCAAGGCCGCGCTGACCCTGTCCATCATGCTGATGGGCGCCGGGACCCTGATCATTGCGGTGTGCCCGACCTACCAGGCCATTGGTTGGTGGGCACCGTTGAGCATTGTCGTCGCACGCATATTGCAGGGGGGCGCGGCAGGAGGAGAGATTGGTGGCGCGCTGGCCTATCTTGTCGAAACGGCACCCGCCGACCGCCGTGGTCTGTTTGCTTCCAGTCAACAAGTGGCACAAGCCGGATCATTTTTACTCTGTGGCTTAAGTGCGAGCCTGTTGTCGAGCGCATTGACGCCAGCCCAGCTGGATGAATGGGGTTGGCGCGTGCCCTATGTCTTCGGACTGCTCGTGGTGGTGGCGGGCTTGCAGATTCGCCGCAGCCTCGAGGAAAGCGAGCCGCTGCGCCGCTTTCTCGATAGCCAGGGTAATCAAGCGCTGGCAGGGAAGGGGGCAAGCCTTCGCCCCTATCTGCCTAACCTCGTGATGGGGGTGTTGATCGTCGTCCTCTGGACAGTCGCGACGCAATTGATCAACTTCATGCCGACCTATGCGTCGATGGTGCTTGCAGTTCCACGCAACGAGGCCTATCTGGGGCTGGTGCTGGTCGGTCTCATCACGCTGCTGTGTCCCTTGACCGCACTGCTATCGGACCGCATCGGGCGCTATACCGTCATGCTCATCGGTGCCGTGGGGGTCGCGCTCTGCGCATATCCAGGGTTCGTATGGTTGAACAGCAGCCCCAGCCTCCAGACGCTGATCAGCTTCCAATGCGGGCTGGCGGTCTTGATGGTGCTCTACACGGGCCCGGCCGCGGCGGCATTGGCAGAGCTGTTTCCGGTGCAAGTCAGGGCCCTGGGGGTTTCGCTGGCGTACGCCTTGTCGGTGACCGTCTTCGGCAGTTCAACGCCGACCCTGATTACCCTGATCTACCGACAGAGCGGGGATGCGCTCGCCGCTGCCCACTGGCTGTTCGCGGCGGCGTGTCTGAGTGCGATACCACTGGCCTGGGTAAGCCTGTCGAAATATCGGGCAAGTGCTAATCCGGCGTTGGTTGTCGAGCATGAGACGTGAGCGAAGAGGGGCAACGAACCTCATTGACGACTGCGGGGGAATCCGCGCTGCTTGGCTGACCACACGACTGCCAACGTCAGAAGCAGGAGAACCACCAGGACAGGCGCAAATGCAACGACCCCCAGGTGATCGAGCAGAATGCCTCCGACGATTCCGCCGCCGGCAATGGCCAGGTTCCAGGCCGTGACCAACATCGACTGGGCGAGATCCGCTGCGTCTCTGGCAGTCTTGGCGATGGCCGTCTGGAACAGCGTCCCAGCCCCTCCGAAAGCGATTCCCCAGGCGGCCACGGCGATATACACCGCCGCTGGCCTGTCGCTCATCGCCCCTAGCGTCATTGCCGAGAGGGCGAACAGCACCGTACCTGCAAGCGTCAACGCCCGTAGATGGCGATCGATCAGCACGCCGACGACCCAGATCCCCAGCAACGACGCGACGCCAAAGACCAGCAGGACCAGATCCGTCCGCTCGCCCAGGCCCGCCGCCGCCAAAAACGGAGCGATATAGGTAAAGAGAATGTTGTGCGCCAGGACAAAAGCCAGCACCACGAACAACACCGAGCGAACGCCCGGCAGCGTGAAGACCTGACCCAAGGCGAGGCGTTTATGGGTGGCCTGCCCAGGAAAATCAGGCACCTTGAGTCGTACCCAGACCATCAAGGCCACGGCGAACAGGCTCATGATGGCGAAGCTCATTCGCCAGCCGACCAGGTTGCCGAGCAGCGTGCCGGCCGGTACGCCGAGGGATAACGCCAAGGGCGCGCCCACCATGGCGATCGCAATCGCACGACCTTTCTGGCTTTCGGACACCATGCGGGCGGCATAACCGGCCAACAAGGCCCAGAGCAGCCCGGCCGATACGCCACCGAGCAAGCGCGCGACCATCGTCAAAACATAATGGGTGGAAAGCGTCGTGACGGTATTGGCAACGGCGAAGCCGGCGATGGCCAGCAACAAGAGTGTTCTGCGTCGCATACCTTGGGTCGCGGCGGTCAATGGAATGGCCGCCAGCAAGGAGCCGATCGCGTAGACCGTTACCAACTGGCCGGCCAGGGCCTCGGAGATCGCCAGCCCTTCGCTGATCTGTGAAAGAAGCCCGGCGGGCAAGGCTTCGGTGAGGATGGTCACGAACGCCGCGAGGGCAAGGGCAAACAGTGATCCGATGGGGAGCGGTGCCGAGGCTTGAACAACCTCGGCCTCGGCGTCGATGTGGGTATTGGCAATCGTCATGGGTCACCTGTTTGGAGCGCGCCTGACCCGCCGGGACGACGCGGTCAATTGCAGATTGATAAGTGTCGACTACGGTAGGTGCCCGTCTTTGGCGAGACAAGAATGCTAGAGTGCACAACACATCGGAAAAAATGTCCGTAATGGAGGCCAGGCGTGGAATCACTGAGCGGGATTGATTTTTTTGTGCGCGCGGCCGAAACCCGCAGCTTTTCAGAGGCGGGCAGGGCGCTGGGCATTTCGTCTTCGGCGGTGGGCAAGAGCGTCGCCCGGCTTGAGGCGCGACTGGGTGTGCGGCTGTTTCATCGCAGCACGCGAAGTATCACTCTGACGGCGGAGGGGACGCTGTTCCTCGAGCGTTGCCGGCGCATTCTCTGCGAAGTCGAAGCGGCCGAACTGGAGTTGTCGGAAACCCGCAAAGCGCCACGGGGCAAACTGCGCGTGAGTTTGCCTCTTGTTGCGGATTTGGTCATGCCGACGCTGATCGCCTTCATGCGCCGCTACCCCAGTATCGAACTGGACCTGGATTTTTCCGATCGGCTGGTGGACATCATCGAGGAGGGTTTCGATGCGGTCATTCGAACCGGAGAGCCGAACGACTCCCGGCTGATGTCCCGTCCGTTGGGCCCGTTCAAGCTCGTTGTGGTCGGTTCGCCCCGGTACTTCGCCGAACACGGCACACCGCACGCACCGGCGGACCTGCTGCGCCATGCCTGCCTGCTCTACAAGTTCCCCAGTACTGGCAGGATGCAAGTGTGGCCGGTAAACGGGGACGGGGAGCCGGAACTCAACCTGCCGGCGACCCTGGTCTGCAACACCACCGAGGCGTTGCTGCACGTGGTGCACGATGCGCTGGGCATCGCCTGTGTGCCAGATTTCACTGTGCGCGAGGCGATCGCCAGCGGTGAGCTGGTCACCGTCCTGGACGACTTCAATCGGCATCAGAGCACCTTTCGCATGCTCTGGCCCTCAAGCAAACACCTGGCGCCGAAGCTGCGGGTGTTCATTGATTTCATGAGCAGTGAGTTGTTCAAGTGACTGAACCACCGCTATCGCGAGCAGGCTCGCTCCCACAGAGGAAATGGGTTGGCCATAGAGCAAGTCGGCTGCTAGCTGCAATCCTTCTGTTTGCACGGGTGCGCTTCCCGGGAGCGCCACTCCTTGACCAGCTGTTGCCTGGGACGGGCGTAGCGCTCTTCCAGGACAACCACCTCGACGATCCGGTCCGTTCGGAATAAACGATAGTCGCCGCGCAGTTCGCACCAGCCTGCGATATACCGCTGCGACTCGACGAACCCCAGCATGATCGGCCAGAGGATTCGTTGCGTCCGCTCCTCATTTTCGTCCTTGTAGACGATCTGCATTTTCCGCTGTTCGCGAAGCGCCAGCCGGACCTGGGCCAGATCCAACGCCGCCGGGGCGCCTTGATTGCGACTGACGTAGATCGTGTCGTGGTCCAAGGTTCGCCGCATGTGTGGCGGCAGGACACTGTCGATTTTTGCCAGCGCGTTCTGAACGGCGTGGGCCAGGCCTTCATCGGTTTGGCGGCTGACCCATTGCGCACCGGCCATCAGCGCCTGGATTTCTTCCTCGGTGAAACTCAAGGGCGGCAACAGAAACCCCGGGCGCAGGATGTAGCCAACGCCGGGTTCGCCAACGATGTCCGCCCCCATCGACTGCAGCGTGATGACGTCCCGGCGGATGGTACGCAATGAGACATTCAGCTCACGGGACAGCGTGACACCGGAAACCGTCCCGCGATGACGCCGAAGCACTTGCATGAGATCGAATAATCTATGGCTTCTTGACACGCTTCAGTCCATGACCACAAGGGCCTTGCCACGCAGCTTCCTGCCTCCCTCGATGGCCGCGATAAGCTCGATCGCATCGTCAAGAGGCACCACTTCCGCTACAGGAAGCCGGAAGCTGCCATTCTGGGCGGCGTGGGCGAGCGTGTCGAGGACGTCGGGGCGCGGTGTGCAGATGACGGGTTTCAAGCGTTTATCAAAAAAGGAGCGAATGAACTTGCCGGGGCTCGGATTCAGGTCAAGCAGCACGCCGCCTTTGCGCAGCAGGTCGAGGCCGACCGGCAAGGACAGGGTGGCCGCCGTGTCATACACCACATCGAAACGTTCAGGCAGCTTGGACAGATCGGTTCTGCGATAGTCGTAAACCGTATCGACCCCCAGTTGCCGCGCCCGCTCCAGCGTCTCTTCACTGCAAGCACCAGTGATCGTGGCCCCCACCATGCGCGCTATCTGCACGCAGGCTTCACCGACCGCGCCACTGCAACCATTGATGAATACACGCTGGCCCGCGCTCAGCCCGGCCTTGTCCCGCAAGCCGTTCCAGGCCGTCATGCCCGGTGTCCCGAGGCAGGCGGCTTGCTCGAAGGAAACACCATCGGGTTTGCTGGCCAGCAGCGATTCCTTGGTGACCACGGCTTGAGCCAGTGCACCACTTTCCTTGAAGCGCGCGAGACCAAAGACGGCATCGCCCACTTTAAACCGCGTCACGTTGCTGCCCACGGCGGTGACGGTGCCCGAGAAATCCATGCCCATGGCCCGGGGGAAGGATCTGCCCGTGACGATCTTCATCTGGCCGCTGCGCAACTTCCAGTCGATAGGATTGATGGCGGCGAATCTGATTTTCACAGCGACTTCGCCCTGGCCCGGTGAAGCCAACGTGAATGCCTCGAGCTTCATCACCTGCGGCCCGCCGTAATTGTGATACTGGATACGCTTCATAGCCGACGCTTACTCTGGATGATTGATGAGATGGAAACAGGGCTGGGGCAGGGGCGCTGTTTCCAGCGCATCGTTTCCTGCCAACCCTTTCACTCTAACCATCGACAGGGTCAGTTTCTGGCACCATTGTTTTGCCAGGCTCCAGGTGCGAGCGGCCGTTGCGGCGTATGTTCAGATCAAGGGGCCTTGTTCTCGACCAGGCAGTTTCCGCCATCTATCACGATGACTTCGCCGCTCATGTAACTCGCGTCTGGCGATGCAAGGAACGCAACCAGCGCAGCCACTTCTTCGGGGCGTCCCGCCCGGCCCATCGGCGTGTACCGTGCGGCCTCGACTTCCTCGGGAGAGCTAGACCCCGTAGCGATCCAGCCGGGAGCCACGCTGTTGACCGTGATCCCTAGCCGGGCGACTTCCAGAGCCAGGCCCATGCTCATCCCTACCATCGCGGCCTTCGCAGCGCTGTAGGCCGCCTCGCCGGGGTTACTGCAGCGCGTGCCGGTAGTGGAACTGATGTTGACGATGCGCCCGTAACGGCGCGCCTGCATACCGGGCAGAACAGCCCGTGTAAGAAGAAAAGCCGTGGTCAGATTTCGAGCCAGCGAAAGGTTCCAGGCTTGCAAATCCATGATCGCCAGCTCCGAAAGCACCTCTGGGGAACCTTGCATGGCCATGCCCGCGTTGTTAACCAGGATATCGATCCGCCCCCAGCGCGACTCTGCCCAAAGGCTGAACTCGCGTACCTGGTTTTCATTGGTCAGGTCGACGGCCCGCCCTTCGACTTCGAAGCCTTCGGTACGCAGTTCTTCGACTCGATCGAAGACCCGAGCGCTGCTGGCGGTGATGATCAATCTGGCTCCGGCCAGACCAAGCCGGCGTGCGATTGCCATCCCAATGCCGATCTCACTTCCAGCGCCACTGACGATTGCCACATGATCCTGCATTACCGCGTTTGGCATGGTGCTCTCCAAATGATCAGCCAGGTTCGGCCACGACCTGGGTGGACGCAACCCACCCAGGCTCAAGCCGACGAAACGGTGCGATGGTCAATCCCAGGCCGGCCAGCAGCACATACAGCAGGCCGGCGACGGCGAAGAGCAAGCTCAAGCCACCGACCTTGCCGATACCGAGCACGGGGGCCAGCCAGGCTTGCAGCTCGCTGCCTTGGCTCATCAATGGAATCGCCCAACCGTCGGCCAGCACGCCCGCGCCCAGCGCCCCGAGCGGCAGGGCCAGCAGGCAGACGATCTGCCGGGCTGACAGTACCCGACCGAGGATGGCGTTGGGCAGGCTGCGTTGCCAAAAGCTCTGGTCGCTGCTGGTGCTCAGTGAAAAGCAGCCAAAGGCGACGAATGCCGCCGCATACAAAACCATCGGCGAGGTACTGACACCTATGCCCAGGATGCTGATGCCGAGCATCAGGTCCGCGAGCAATACCGTGCGGATCAATCGCTGTGGTGGACGGGCGACCACCCACAATGAGCCGCCCAGCATGCCCAGGCCGCCGCAGGTCATCAGTGTGCCCAGCACCAATACCGAATAACGCTCCAAAACCATGGGCGCCAACAGGACCGAGGCCAGCCCGAGCATCAAATGCTCGACGCCCAGGTAGGCAAGCAACGCGCAAAACGCCGGACGCCCGCGCAGCACCGCCAAGACGGCTGCCAATCCGCCCACGGCCACGACACGCCCTTGGCCGGTGGCGCGCACCGCCGTCGCCACCCAGGCGAGCCAACCGAGCACGCCAGCGGAAAACAGCACCGCACCGACATCCAGCAACAACAGTCCAGGAACTCCAACGCTGCCCAGCAACAGGGCCGCCAGGGTGGGCGCGATCAGTTGCGGCAAGCCGACCATCAGTTGCATCAGGCCGTTGGCCCGGCCAATCGCTTGCGCACTGCTCAAGATTCGCGGGATCGCTGCCTGGCAAGTGAGCATGCGCATGACCTGGCCACTGGAATTGACGGCGGCAAAGGCATACACCTGCCACCGCTCCAGCTCGCCTTGCTCGAACAGCCACCAGAGGATCAGCGCCGCGAAACCGCTGCCGGCCTCGACGCCGAGCAGGATCGCCCGCGCCTCGCAGCGGTCCACCAACCAGCCCGCCACGGGCGCCAGGAGCAGTCCCGGCAACGCAGACAGCGCGATGACCAGGGCGTAGTCCGTCACACTGGCGTGTTGCTGCAACAACCAGATGCCCAGGCTGAAGGCTGCAAGGGCCGACCCCAAGGTAGAGACGACCTGACCCGCCCACGCCCATACCCAGGGCCGCACCGAATGCTCAATTTTCATGGGTTTGAAACGCCTCCAGCGCGGGCCAATAGTGTTTTAGGTACTCGGCTAAAGTCCGTGCCGCAGGCGCTTTGAGAATCGACAGGTGATCACACCCTTCAAGCACGTGGCACTGACAGTCCCCGGCGAATGCCTCCCAGCCATCCTCGGTTTCGCCATGACCTCGCCCGGCCTTGAACACTACCACGGGGCCCGGATAGACCGATGCCGGTCGATAGTCTTTCGCCAGGTTGGCGTAAAACACCCGCAAAGGACCGCGCAACGCATCGGCACGGGCTTGCGCGGGCATCAAACCGACGGCTTGCATGCGCGTCAGCAATCGGGCGCATTGCTCGTCCGGTTCCAGCTTGGCCAGGCTGTCGACGTCGAGGCCCAGCTCACACCCGGCCTCCATCTCCAGCAACGCCACATAGTGCGCCAGGGCCCCACGCGAATCACTGGCCAACCGCGTGCCAGGCGCGCGGCTGTCGAGCACCAGCACCGGTGCCACCCCAGTACCCTCAGCGTGCAATTGGCGGGCGACTTCAAAGGCCAGCCAGCCGCCAAATGAATGCCCGAGCAGGTAGTAGGGGCCGTTCGGAACCTGCGCGCGGATTTCCCGTACATAAGCGCTGGCGGCAGCCTGTACCGAGGCATGGGGCTCGCGCTGGCCGTCGGAACCACGGGCTTGCAGGCCGATCACCGTCAGTCGCGGGTCCAGTTGCCGGACCAGGGGCACGAAGCTGGCGACATTCGCGCCGGCGCCGGGGATCATGAACAGGCAGGGCGCGTTCGGCGCGCCGGTTTGCAGGACCAGGCTGACGCGCGCACCCGACGGAACGGCAGGGCGCTGCTCGGCTCGCGCCAGCGCCTGCTCCAAGGCCTGCGCCAGCCGTTGCAAATGCTCGGGGTCGCGCATGATCGACCAGTGATCGCCCTCGATGCGCTGCTCGACCAGCTCGGACCCCAGCAGCGCACGCCAGTCGGCTGCCAGATCTCGCGAGTCACTTCCCGCAGGGCCTGCCGATGTGGCGCGGAACAGGTGCACGGGCAGGCCTAGCGGCGCCGGCCGATAGCGAACCATGGCATTGCGCAGGTTCAGGTTGAGACGGGCTCGGCGGCTCAGCTCCTGGCGGTCGAAACCGGCTGGCAGCCAACCCCGTGCCTGGGCCGCAGCGATCACCGCGTCCAGGTCGAGCCCGGCATACCAGGTGTCCTGGGCAGGGTCATCGGCGCTGTCGCCGACCCGGTGGTGCGCAAAGTACCCGATCAGTTGCTGGCGCAGGCCAGCTTCGTCGAAGCTCAGCTCCAACGATGCGGCGCGCAAGGCGCCCGGCTGGCTGCTGTCGATCAGCCCGAGGAACGCTACCGGGCAATCCTCGCCCAGCAGTTGGCGGGCCATTTCATAGGCCAGCACGCCGCCCGCCGACCAGCCGGCGAGCTGATAGGGACCGTGCGGTTGGACCGTGCGCAGCAGCTCGATGTAGCGTCTGGCCAAGGTCGTGTTGTCGACGCCGTCGTCCAGCTCGGCGGCGGCCTGCACGGCATAGATCCCCCGTTCCGGGTCCAGATGCTGCGCTAGCCGGACGTACGGCAACGCCTCGCCCGTGCCTTCATGGATGAAAAACAGCGGCGCGCGACCCGGCGACCCCGCGCGAATGCACAGCAGGCCTTGGGCCGCGACGCTGGCAACGTCCAGCGTAACGACCTCGCGGGCCAGCGCGGCGAGGCTTTCAGCGCTGAACAGGGCGCCGATGGCCACATCCATTCCCTGCGCGCGCAAGCCGTCGAGCAGTTGCACGAGCAGCAACGAATGCCCGCCCAGGGCGAAGAAGTTGTCGTCACGACCGATCTGCTCGATGCCCAGCAGTCGCGACCACAGTTGCGCCAGTCGCGTTTCCGTGGTGCCGCGTGGCGCCGCATAAGGACGCTGTTGCAAGGCTTGCTGATCGGGAGCCGGCAGGGCGCGCCGGTCAAGTTTGCCGTTGGCGGTCAAGGGCCATTGCTCCAGCTGCACATAGGCGCTGGGCAACATGTGCGCTGGCAATTGTCCGGTCAGTGCTGAGCGCAATTGCCCAGGCTCCAGGTGCCGGCCCGGCTCGGCCAGCAGATAGGCGACCAGGCGCGCATCGCCGGGATCGTCCTGACGCGCCAGCACCACCACCGAGCGCACGCCGTCCAGGGTACTCAGCCGGGCTTCGATTTCGCCCAGTTCGATGCGGAAGCCACGCACCTTGACCTGCTGGTCGTTACGGCCCAGGTAGTGCAAGGTGCCGTCGGCGGTCCAGCGTGCCAGATCGCCGGTCTTGTAGAGACGCTCGCCTTGGCCGCCGAGAAAGCGCGCCGGCTGGAAGCGCTCGGCATCGAGCGCCGGTTGATTCAGGTAGCCGCGCGCCAGGCCTGGGCCGGCGACATACAGCTCGCCGACCACGCCTCGTGGTACCAGTTCGCCGTGGGCATCGAGCAGGTAGACCCGCAAGTCCGGGATGGGCCGGCCAATCGGTGCCAGCCCGGCCTGGGCATGGCAGTCGGTGGCTTCGATCGGCTGGTAGGTCACATGCACAGTGGTCTCGGTGATGCCGTACATGTTCACCAGGCGGGTAGCCTGGCTGTCCGGCCGTTCGAACCAGGGCCGCAGCGCGGCGGCATCCAGGGCCTCGCCACCGAAGATGACACAGCGCAACCGATGGGGTTCGGCGCGGGTCTGTTTCATCCAGGTATAAAAGGCGCTAGGGGTCTGGTTGAGCACGGTGACGCCGGCGTCCACCAGCAGGTGGTAGAAATCCTCCGGGCTGCGCGAGGTCAAGTAGGGCACCACCACCAACCGGCCACCGTGCAGCAGCGCACCCCAGATTTCCCACACCGAGAAGTCGAAGGCGAAAGAGTGGAACAAGGTCCAGACGTCCCGGTCGTTGAAGCCGAACCAGGCGTCGGTAGCGCTGAACAGCCGCATCACCGCGCGATGCTCGATCATTACGCCCTTGGGCACGCCGGTCGAGCCCGAGGTGTAAATGATGTAGGCCAGGTCCGTGTCACTGGCTCGCGGATCGGCTGCCAGGTCAATGCTGGACAAATGCCCCCATTCACCGGTGTCCGGGTCCAGGGATACCACTGCGCACGATGCGGGGATCTGCAGCGTCTCAGGCAACGCAGCCAGGGTCAGCAGGACCCGTGGCGTACTGTCGTCGAGCATGAAGTTCAAGCGCTGCGCCGGGTAGACCGGGTCCAGCGGGACATAGGCGCCTCCGGCCTTGAGGACCGCGAGTATGCCGATGAGCATTTCGATGCCGCGCTCGGCGTGGATCGCCACGCGGCTGTCCGGGCCGACGTCCAGGTCGCGCAGGCGATGGGCCAGGCGATTGGCCCGCTCGTTGAGCGCCCGGTAGCTGAGGGTCAGGCTCTCGTATTGGAGCGCGACGGCGTCCCCCCGACGTGCGACCTGGGCCTCGAAACGTTGGTGCAATCGTTCGCCGGTCGGGGCCGCCAGTGCCAGCGCCGGATTGAAGCCATGCAGCAACTGCTCGCGCTCGGCCGGGCTGAGCAGGTCGATGCGGGTCACGGCCCGACGGTCGTCGTCGACCATGGCCCGCAGCACGGCCAACAGCGCCTGCCAGTGACGGGCCACGGTGTCGGCATCGAACAGCGCGGTGGCGTAGTTGAAGCCACCCTCGATGACATCGCCCGCTTCATGGACATCCAGGGCCAGGTCGAACTTGGCCGTGCTGACCGGCGCGCCGACGCTGTGCAATTGCAGTCCGTTGCCGAGGTCGAGGTTGCCCTGCGGAACGTTCTGCCAAGCCAGCATCAGTTGGAAAATCGCGTTATGAGCCAGCGAACGCGGTGGGTTGAGCGCTTCGATCACTTGCTCGAACGGCAGGTCCTGATGCTCTTGGGCGGCCAGCGCCAGGCCCTTGACCTGGGCCAGCAGCGCACCCACCCGAGGCGCGTCGCCCAGGTCGATGCGCAAGGCCTGGAAGTTCACGAAGAAGCCGATCAGCGGCTCCAGCTCGACCCGGTTGCGGTTGGCGACAGGTGAGCCGATCACCACCTCGGCCTGGCCCGACAGCCGACTGACCACCACGGCCCAGGCCGCCAGCAAGGTCATGTACAAGGTGGTGCCATGGCGCCGTCCAAGGGCCTTGAGCCCATGGCTCAGTTCGGCATCGATACGCACCGGCAGGCTCGCCCCAGCGTAGTCCTGTCGAGTCGGACGCGGGCGGTCGGTGGGCAGGGTCACGCAGGTCGGCGCGCCGTCCAGGTGGGCCTGCCAATAGGCACGTTGGCGTTGCAATTCGTCCGCCTGCAGCCATTGGCGTTGCCACAGCGTGTAATCGCCGTACTGGCGCGCCAGGGGCGGCAAGGGATCGACCTGATCCTGGCTGAAGGCTTGGTAGAGACGGGAGAACTCGTTGGTGAGTACGCCCATGGACCAGCCGTCCGAGACCAGGTGATGCACCGTCACCAGCACGACATGATCGTCGACATCCAGGCGCAACAGGCGTGCGCGGATCGGCCACTGACAGGTCAAGTCGAACGGTCGGCCGGCTTCCTCGGCGCACAGCACCTGCCAATCCGCCGCGCCGGGCGCGCTCAGGTCTAGTACGTCCAGGGCCAATGCCCGTGGTGGGTCGATCACCTGCCGCGCTTGGCCGGCAAGGCTCACGAACCGGGTCCGCAGGCTTTCGTGGCGCGCCACGATGCGATCCAGGCTGCGGCGCAGCGCCTCGATGTCGAGCTTGCCGCGCAGGCGCAAGCCCGCCGGCATGTTGAAGGCTGCTGTCGAGTCCGGGTTGAGTTGCTGGATCAGCCAGAGGTTTTGCTGGGCGAACGAGAGTGGCAGGGGTTGGCTGCGGTCGGCTTCCTGCAACGGTTCCAAGCGACTGCGCCCGGCGTCGGCCAGCACTGCCGCCAACGCGTGCAGGCGCGGTTGGGCGAAGACCGCCGAGAGCGGCACTTCCAGGCCCAGTCGATGGCGCACTTGTGCGAGCAACCGCAATGCCAGCAGCGAGTGTCCGCCCAAGGCGAAGAAGTCGTCTTCGCGACCGATGGATGCGACACCCAGCAACTCGCTCCAGATCGCCGCGAGGGTCATTTCCAGTTCGCCCTCGGGCTGGCTGTATTCCGTTTGCGCAAACGCCTCGGGGGCTGGTGCCGGCAAGCGTTGGCGATCGACCTTGCCATTGCTGGTCAGCGGCAGGGCATGCAGCTGTACGAAGGCGCTGGGCAACATGTATTCGGGCAGACGCTCACTCAGTTGGCTACGCAGGTCCAGCGGCGACAAGGTCTGCTCGGCGCTGAAATAGGCGACCAGGCGCGGGTCGCCGTGGTCCGCCGGCAGCACGACGACCACCGATTCGCGCAGCCCGGGCAATTGATCGAGGCGGCTTTCCACCTCGGCCAGTTCAACCCGATAACCGCGAATCTTCACTTGGAAGTCATTGCGCCCCAGGTACTGCAGCGTCCCTTCGGTGGTCCAGCGGGCCAGGTCGCCGGTCTTGTACAGACGCGCGCCGGGAGTGGCGTGGAACGGCGGCTCGATAAACCGCTCGGCGGTCAGCTCGGGACGGTTCAAGTAGCCTTGGGCCAGGGCCACGCCGGTGACATGCAGTTCGCCGACAGCGCCTTGGGGCACCCATTGGCCATGGGCATCGAGCAGGCACACTTGGGTATTGGCAATCGGCCGTCCGATCACCGGTACGTCCGGCCATTGGTCCGGATCGTCGGGCAGGGTGTGGGTACACACCACATGGGTTTCGGTCGGGCCATAGTGGTTGTGCAGGCGCGCTTGGGGATGGTGCCTGAACAATGTGCGTAACGCGCCGGTGATGCGCAGCGCCTCGCCCGCGACAATCACGTCCCGCAGCATGGGCAGTTCAAGCGGGGCGTCGGCCCAGCTGTCGGCCATCGCTGCCAGGGCGATATAGGGCAGGAACAAACGCTCGATACGCGCCTGGCCGAGCCAGCGCGGCAGGCTCGCGAGGTCCAGGCGCTGGGCTTCGTCCAGCAACACCAGGGTGCCGCCGCTGCCCAGGGTTGAGAAAACCTCCTGAAACGCGACATCGAATCCCAGCGCGGCGAATTGCAGGGTACGAGCCGGGCCGGGCAACGGCTGTTCAGCCTGCCAGGCCAGCAGGTTGCTCAACGCCAGATGGCCCATGGCGACCCCCTTGGGCAGGCCGGTGGAGCCGGAGGTGTACATGACATAGGCCAGGTCATCGGGGCTCGGTTGCCCGAGCGATGGCGCGGAGGGTGCCTGCATCGCCGTTGCCGCCAAGCGCACCGACAGCGGCGTGCAACTGTCGCTGCATTGCAACGCTTCGACGCGCTGCGCATCCCACAGCAGCAGGCACGGCTGGCAATCCTCGATGATGCCTTGCCGGCGTGCGAGGGGCTGACTCGGGTCGAGCGGCACGTAGGCCGCACCGGTCTTGAGGGTGGCGACCAGGGCCAGCACCATCTCCAGGCTGCGCGGCAGATGGATCGCCACGCGTTGGCCGGGCCCCGCGCCCAGCGCGATCATCTGCCAGGCCAGGTGATTGGCCTGGCGATCGAGCTCAGCGTAACTCAGCCCGCGCCCATGCAGTTCGACCGCGATGGCGTCGGGCTGCAACAGCGCCTGGCGCTCGAACGGTTGGTGCACCCAGCCGGCCTGCGGGTAGGCGGTTGGCGCCGGGTTGAGGCCGTGCAGCAGGTGCTCGCGCTCCTGGGCATCGACCAGCGACAGGCGGGCCAGCGGTTGGCGGTCGTCGGCGCACAGCTGGCGCAACACGTTGACCAGGTAGCGCCAATGCCGATGCACGCTGGCGGCATCGAACAGCGCAGTAGCGTAGTTGAGCCCGCCGACGATGCGCCCCTCGGCCTCATAGAGTTCCAGGGACAAATCGAAAGGCGCAGTGACCTGCTCGGCGGCCAGACTGGTCAGGCTCAGGCCATCGAGGTCCAGTGCGCTGCGTGGGGCGTTCTGCCAGGCGAACATCAATTGGAATACCGGGCTGTGTGCCAGCGAGCGGGGCGGGTTGAGGGCTTCGACCACATGCTCGAACGGCACGTCCTGGTGCGCCTGGGCCTGCAGCGCGTGCTCACGCACCTGGGCCAGCAACTGGCTGACGTCCGGTTGCCCGGCCAGGTCGATGCACAGCGCCTGGGTGTTGACGAAAAAGCCAATCAACGGCTCGACTTCGCTGCGTGTGCGGTTGGCGACCGGAGTGCCGATCACCACGCGTTCCTGGCCGGCCAGGCGCCCGACCACAATCGCCCAGGCCGCCAGCAAGGTCATGTACAGCGACGTGCTGTGGCGGCGACTCAAGTCCTTGATCGCAGCGCTGGTCGGCTCATCGAGTGCGACCGTCAACCGCGCACCGGCGAAGTCCTGGCGGGGGGGCCGTGGACGATCGCTGGGCAGGTCGACCCGCTCGGGCGCATCGCGCAGGTGTTCGAGCCAATAGGCCAACTGCTCGGTACGACGCTCGCCGGCCAGCCAATCGCGTTGCCAGGCGGCATAGTCGGCGTATTGGATCGCCAAGGCCGGAAGCGGATCCGCCGCGCCCTGGCGGAACGCTTTGTACAAGGTCGACAGTTCGTCGATCAGCACCCCGATGGACCAGCCGTCGGCGATGATGTGGTGCAGGTTCACGTGCAGCACGTGGCAGCAAGGGCTCTGCCGCACCAGCAGCACCCGTAGCAACGGGCCCTCGCTCAATGAGAACGGCCGGGCAGCTTCGCTGGCCATGACTTGTTGCAGGCGGGCCGGGTCGCTAGCGTCCAGCGCCAGGCAGGCGAACGCCAGGCGCGGCTGCGCGTCGATGACCTGGCGGACTTCCGCGTCCTGCTCGACGAAACGGGTACGCAGCACGGCGTGGCGTTCGACGATGCGCGTCAAGGCGTTGCGCAGCGCCGCTTCGTCCAGTTCGCCATCCAGGCGCAAGGCGCCGCTGATGTGGTAGGCGGCGCTCGCCTGCGCATCCAGGCGGGCGATGAACCATAGACGTTGCTGGGCAAACGACAAGGGGCGCGCAACGCTCTGCGGCAGCACCGTGATCGGCGCCAGGGCGCTGCGCGTCGCATTGCCCATGACGCTGGCCAGCGCGGCCACGGTCGGGTGCGCATACAAGGTCGCCAGGGGCAATTCCAGCCCCAGGCGCTGGCGCACCCGGGAGACCCATTGCACCGCCAGCAGCGAGTGTCCGCCGAGTTCGAAGAAATGATCATGACGCCCCACCTGAGCGACGCCCAGCAGGTCGCGCCAGATCTCGGCCATGAGCGTTTCCTGTTCACCGCTTGGCGCTTCATAGGCCTGGGCGGTCCAGGCGTCTTCGCCGGGCACCGGCAAGGCGGCGCGGTCGAGTTTGCCGTTGGGGGTCAGGGGCAGCGTGTCCAGGGGCACGACCAGCGCTGGCACCATGTACCCCGGCAAGCGGCTCGCCAGGGCCTCGCGCAGCGCCGTTGGCGTCAACGGCGCTGCGTCCGCCGTCGCCACGGCATAGGCCACCAGCGCGGGCTCGCGACCATTACGCTGGACCGCCAGCACTGCTGCGGCGGCCACGTGTGGAAACGCGAGCAGAGCCGCTTCGATTTCCCCCAGTTCGATGCGAAAACCACGAATCTTGACCTGGAAATCGTTGCGCCCCAGGTAATGCAACTGGCCGTCGGCATCCCAGAAACCCAAGTCGCCAGTGCGGTACAGCCGCGCCGTCGGCTCGGCACTGAACGGGTCGGGCAGGAAGCGCTCGCGGGTCAGTTCGGGCCGCCGATGGTAGCCACGCCCCACGCCGGCCCCGCCGATATACAACTCGCCAGTCACGCCCACCGGCAATGGTTGCCCCGCGTCATCCAACACGTGCACCTGAGTATTGTCGATGGGCCGGCCAATGTGCGGGACAAAGCCGCGCGCGCGGTCCATCGAGGCCCAGGTCGAATAGACCGTGGTCTCGGTCGGGCCATAGAGGTTGTTGACCTGGTGCACCGCGCCATGGGCGAACAGCCGCTCGACCAAGTGTCGCGGCAGCGCTTCGCCGGCGAGGTTGACGGTGCCCAGCGAGTCCGGCAGCGCATCGGCGCGCAGCAAGGCGTCAACGGCCGACGGCACACTGTTGAGCAGGCTCAGGGCGGGACGGTGCTCAAGCAGGGCAAGGGCGTCGTCGACCAGTTCGAGGGTGCCGCCGCAGGACAACGGCGCGAAGCATTCGAACACCGACAAGTCGAAGTTGATCGAAGTGCTGAACAGGCTGTGGGCAAGGGTTTCAGCGCTAAAGCTACGCAGGGCCCAGTCGAGGAAATTGCGCGCGTTGCGGTGTTCGATCATCACCCCCTTGGGTTGCCCGGTAGAGCCGGAGGTGTAGATCATGTAGGCCAGGTGGCTGGCCTCCAACGCCACAGCCAACGGCGTCGTGTCGCCGGTGTGCAAGGCCTCGTCGACATTGAGCTGCCGGCAGGTAGCGGCGAGGGTGAGGCCCAGCGGCGCGTCGCCCATCGTCAGCACTGCCACGGGGGCACTGTCGTCGAGCATGTAGGCCAGGCGTTGAGTCGGGTAGGCCGGGTCCAGCGGAACGTACGCGCCGCCCGCCTTGAGCACGGCCAGCAGCGCGACGATCAATTCCGGACAGCGGCGCAAGTGAACACCGACCCGTGCCTCGGGCCCGACACCCAGTGCTTGCAGTTGCCGAGCCAGGCGATTGGCCTGGCGGTCGAGCTGTCCGTAGCTGAGCACGCGCCCCTTGCAACGCACCGCCTCAGCCTCCGGGGTCAAGCGAGCCTGTGCTTCGAAGCGCTGGTGCAGCAAGGCACGTTCGGGCTGCGTACGCTGCGTGGCGTTGAACCGGGCCAAGCGCTGATGCTCGTCCGCCGGCAGGACGTCGAGGGTTTGGGCGAGCTGTTGCGCGTTGTGATCCAGGGCTTCGACCAGGCTGGCGAGGGCACGGTGCAGGAAGGACCAGACCCGTTGCGCCCCCACCGAACCGGCAATTTGCGCAGTCACGCCGAAGCCTTGGCCAAGGTCGTCCACTGAAACGGTGAAGGGATAGTTGGTGCGTTCAGCGCTGCTCAACACTTGCATGCCCTCGACACTTTGGTGTGGCGTGTCTTCCAGGCTGTAGCGAAAATTCAACAGCGCGGAAAACAACGGCGTGCTGGCCGGCACGCCGCTGCAGCGCTGGGCCATGGTCAACGGTGCGTGCTCATGTTCGAGCAACCCC
This sequence comes from Pseudomonas sp. St290, assembly GCF_018325805.1. Classification (NCBI taxonomy): domain Bacteria; kingdom Pseudomonadati; phylum Pseudomonadota; class Gammaproteobacteria; order Pseudomonadales; family Pseudomonadaceae; genus Pseudomonas; species Pseudomonas sp. St290. The sequence goes on from NZ_AP014703.1 coordinate 3,478,699, forward strand.
AGCAAGGCCTGATGAGTACGTTGCAGGCTGTCGCTCACCGAGCTCTGCGCGAAGCCGATGCGCAACGGTAAGGTATTGATGAAAACCCCCAATGCCTGATCGGCGCCTTGCACGCCTTGCAAACGACCGAGCAAGACAGTGCCGAATACCACGTCGGCGCGTCCGGTGGCCTTGCCCAACACCAGCGCCATGGCCAGGTGAAACAGACTGGCGACACTCACCTGATGGCGCCGCGCCGCCTGGCGCAGGGCGAGCGCCAGCGTGGGGTCCAGCGGCCCGTGGGCCTCGTCGATTTCACCGGTATTTTGCACATCCAGCAGGCCAAACGGGGCGGTGGGTTCGCTGACGTCGGCGAGCATGGTTTGAAAAAAAGCCTGCTGTCGGGCGCTGTCCTGGCCGCGCCGGGCGTGCCCGACGAAGGTCCGGAACGGTACCGGTGCGCGCAACTGCGCCTCGCGGCCCTGCTGGATCAGCACGATTTCCTCGACCATGCGTTCCAGGGTGGTGTGGTCCAGCACCAAATGATGGTGCAAGACCTGCAGCAACCAACGTTGCTGGCCGGCGTCGAACGCCTTCACCACCCGTAGCAGCGGCGCCTGGCGGATGTCCAGGCGCCGTTGCCGGGGATTGGTGTGGGCCTGTAGTTGAGCGAGCGCATCGGCTTCGGTAATGCGCAGGATCTCGATGGGCAGCGGCGCCTCCCGCCAGACCACCTGCACGGGTTGCTCCAGGTCTTCCCAGGCCAGGGCGGTGCGCAAAATGTCGTGGCGGGCGATGACTTGTTGCAGCGCCAGGCAAAAAGCGTCCAGTCGAGCTTCGTCGCTAAAGGCCAGGGTGGTGTGCAGCAGGTAGGTGTCACCTTCGTCTTGCAACAAATAGTGAAAGAACAGGCCTTCCTGCAGCGGCGCCAGGGGATAGATGTCCTGCACGTTGGCCGCGCCGCCCTCGACGCTGGCGACGATGCGGTCGATCTGCGCCTGGGTCAATTCCACCAACGGCAACAACTCAGGCGTGATGTGGGTGCAGCCCAACGGCAGGGACGCTCCCAGTACCTCGGGATCATGGCTGGGGGGCGTTTCGCGGTGCGCCAGCGCCGTGGCCAGTGCGGCGATGGTGGGCGCACCGAACAGGGTGCGAACATCAATGGCCCAGTCTTCGGCACGCATGTGTTCGACCAGTTGCACCGCCAGCAGCGAGTGCCCACCCAGGGCAAAGAAGTTGTCCTGGCGTCCCACGTGCGGCACGCCAAGAACCTGGGCCCAAAGCTCGGCCAGGCGGGTTTCCACTGGCCCTTGCGGCGCCTCGTAGCGTTGCTGGGCGAAATGATTTTCGGCGGGGTCGGGCAGGGCACGACGGTCCAGTTTGCCGTTGGCGGTCAGGGCAAAACTGTCCACCTGGACGAAGGCCGCGGGCAGCATGTAGTCCGGCAGCACGGCGGCCAGGCGCGTGCGCAATTCGCTCGGTTCCTGGGCTGTGGTGGCGGTGAAATAGGCCAGCAGACGTTGCTGGGCATCGGCCAGGACCACGGCTTCGCTCACCTCGGGCAAGGCCTTGAGCTGCGCTTCGATCTCGCCCAGTTCGATGCGAAAGCCACGGATCTTGACCTGGAAGTCGTTACGTCCCAGGAACATCAGCACACCGTCGGCGCGCCAGCGAGCCAAGTCGCCGGTGCGATACAGGCGCGAGCCCGGCTGGAACGGGTTGGGCACGAAGCGTTGTTCGCTCAGTTGCGGCTGGTTCAAGTAACCCAGGGCCAACCCGTCGCCGCCGATGTACAGCTCGCCAGCGACGCCAATGGGTAGCGGACGGCGCTGTTCGTCGAGTACGTAGACCTGGGTGTTGCCGATGGGTTTGCCAATCGGAATATCGCCGTTCAGGGCGTCTTCTAGGGTGATGCGGTGGGTGGTGGCGAAGGTGGTGCTTTCGGTCGGCCCGTAGCCGTTGAGCAGATGTTGGGGCGGCGAGTGGCGCAGCACCTGGGCGATGCGCCGAGGGTCGAGCACATCGCCGCCGACCATCAGGTAGCGCAGGTTGCGAAATGCCGGGGCCAAGGGTTCGGCAAACTGATGAAAGAGCCCGGCGGTGAGCCACAGCACGCTGACTTCATGGTGCAGCAGATGCTCATTGAAACGCGCAACGTCGAGCAGGGTATCGCGTGGGCAGACCACCAGGCAGCCGCCGTTGAGCAATGCGCCCCAGATTTCCAGGGTGCTGGCATCGAACGCCGGGTTGGCGGCCAGGGCAATCCGGTCCTGGGCGTTGAACTCGGCGAAACCGTTGTTGCGTACCAGCCGGGTAACCGCACGGTGGGGGACTTGCACACCCTTGGGCGCGCCAGTGGAGCCGGAGGTATACATGATGTAGGCGGTCGCTTCGGCAGACACCGAGGGATGCTGGCGCGGCGTGGCGAGAGAGCCCTGGGCCAGGGTGTTTTCCCAGGCTGCCAAGGCCAGGTGTCGGACCGTCGGGTCGAGCACGCTCGAGGGCGGTTCGTCGGTGAGCAACCAGGCACTGCCGCAATCGTGCAGTAGGGTACGTTGCCGCTCCAGTGGGGTGGCCGTGTCGATGGGCACATAGGCTGCGCCGTTTTTCAGAATCGCCAGGATTGTCGCGACCAGACGCGGGCCACGGTCCAGGCGCAGGGCCACCCGATCACCCGGTCGCACGCCGTGTTCGGCCAGCCAGTTCGCCAGTTGTTCGGCGTAATGGTCGAGCTGACGATAGCTTAGCGAGTGGTCGCCATCCTGCACCGCCGTCGCCTCGGGGCGGCGCTGTACCTGGGCCTCGAATAACGTGTGTAGCGACTCGCTTGACGGGTAATCGAGGGCGCTGGCATTGAAGGCATGCAGCACGTGTTCGCGCTCGGCTGCGCCGAGAATCGACAGCCCATCGAGGGGTTGCTGGTCATCGTCGACCATGGCCTGCAACGTGGCGCACAGGGCCTGCCAATGCCGCTGCACGGTGCTGGCCTCGAACAGCGCCGTAGCATAGGTCAACCGACCGCCAATCACGCCGTCGCGTTCGTGCAGGTTCAGGGTCAGGTCGAATTTGGCGCTGTCTTCGTCGGTGCTCAGCGGCGTCAATTCCAGGGCGCCCAGCGCCAGGCTCGGTTGCGGAGCGTTCTGCCAGGCGAACATGACCTGGAAGATCGGGCTGTGGGCCAGCGAACGGCTTGGATTCAAGGCCTCGACCAAATGCTCGAAGGCGACTTCCTGATGGGCCTGGGCGTCCAGCGCGGTGCGTCGCACCTGGGCGAGCAGTTGCGCAACCTGGCTGACCTCGTCGAGCCGTATACGCAACGCTTGGGTGTTGACGAAAAAGCCGATCAGCGGCTCGACTTCGACACGGGTCCGGTTCGCCAGCACCGAGCCGATCACCAGGTCATTCTGCCCGGACAACCGCGCCAGCACGATCGACCAGGCGGCCAGGACGGTCATGAACAAGGTGCTGCCGTGCCGGTCGCTCAGCTGTTTGATGGACTGGACCAGACCCGTGTCGATGCTGACTTCCAGGCTGGCACCGGTGAAATCCTGGCGCGCCGGACGTGGCCGGTCCAAGGTCAGCTTCAACAGTGGCGGGGCGTCTTCGAGCTGGGTGCGCCAGTAAGCCAGTTGTTCGGCGATTCGTTGCGCCTGGCGCGGTGAGCGTTGCCACAGGGCGTAGTCGGCGTACTGGATGGCCAGCGGCGGCAGCGGGTCGGCCTGGTCCAGGACAAAGGCCCGGTACAGTTCGGTCAGTTCGCGGGTGAGTACCCCCAGCGACCAGGCATCGCCGACGATGTGGTGCAAGGTGACCAGCAGGACGTGCTCCTGGTCGGCCAGGCGCAACAGGCGCGCGCGAATCAACGGGCCGCGCGCCAGATCGAATGGCGCCTGTGCTTCGGCGGCGCAGCGGGCCTGGAATATCGCCTGTGGCTGGCCGCGCAGGTCTTCGTTGGGCATGACGAAGGCCTGCGGTGGGGCGATGACCTGGACCGGTTCACCACCTTCGGACACGAAACGGGTGCGCAAGGCTTCATGCCGCTCAACGATGCGCGACAGTGCAGCGCGCAATGCCGATTCGTGTAACGCTCCGCGCAAATGCAGACCACCGGCCATGTGGTAGGCGGCGCTGGCCTGGGCATCCAGGTGGGCGATAAACCACAAGCGCTGTTGGGCAAACGACAGCGGCAGCCGTGCGGGCCGCGCAACGGCCGGGATGGGCGCCGCACCGTATTGTCCGGACGCGGCCAAGGCTTCGATAGCCTGGGCCTGACGCTGCAGGGTTGGCTGGTCGAACACGCAGGCCAGCGGTAGCTCGATCCGCAGTTGCTGACGCAGTTGGGAAATCAACTGCACTGCCAGCAACGAATGGCCGCCGGCTTGGAAAAAATGCTCGTCCCGACCGACCCGTGGCAACCCCAACAAACGGCTCCAAATGGCCGCCAACTGGATTTCCAGTGGGCCTTGGGGCGGTTCGAAGTGCCCCCCGGTCGCGCCATGCTCGGGCGCGGGCAGGGCGCTGCGATCAAGCTTGCCATTGGGCGTCAGCGGCAAGGCCGACAAGGCGACGTAAGCGCTGGGCTGCATGTACTCCGGCAGGCCAGAGGCCAGGACGTCGCGCAGTTGTACCTCGGACACCGACACGCCTGGCTGGGCCACCCAGTACGCCACCAGGCGTGGGTCCCCGGCCACATTTTCCCGAGCGATCACCACGGCGTGCTGCACGCCCGACACCCGGCCCAGGGCCGCTTCGATTTCCCCCAGTTCGATGCGATAGCCACGCACCTTGACCTGGAAGTCGTTGCGCCCCAGATAGAGAAGCTGACCCTCGGCGGTCCAGCGGCCCAGGTCTCCGGTGCGGTACATCCTCGCGCCGGGCTGGGTGGCGAACGGGTCCTCCAGAAAACGCTCTGCGCTCAGTGCTGGCCGATTCAGGTAGCCACGGGCGACCCCGGCGCCGCCGATATAGAGCTCCCCGACCACGCCCAGCGGTACCAACTGTCGATGGGCATCGAGGATGTACACGTGGGTGTTGTCCAGCGGCCGTCCGATACCGGGCACGAAACCCTGCTCGCGGCTCATCGACACCCAGGTCGAATACGTGGTGGTTTCCGAGGGACCGTAGAGGTTGCACAGGCGCTGCACCGCGCTGTGGGCGAACACTTGCTCGACCAGGCTTTGCTTGAGGGGCTCGCCAGCCAGGTTGACCACACGCGTCGAGGCCGGGATCGCCTGGGCACCGACCAGCGCGTCAAGCGCCGAAGGCACGCTGTTGATCAACGTCACCGGCACCGGGCAGTCGAGCAAGGCCAGGGCATTGCGGGCCACGTGCAAGGTCGCGCCAGCGGCCAGAGGGACGAAATACTCGAACACCGCCAGGTCGAAGTTGATCGAAGTGGCAAACAGGCTGTCCCGCAGGCTGACCGCGTCGAATGCGTGCAGCGCCCAGTTCAGCAAGTTGCAGGCGTTGCGGTGCTCGATCATCACGCCCTTGGGTGTGCCCGTGGACCCTGAGGTGTAGATCACGTAGGCCAGGTGCGCGCTGGTCAGGCCCAGGCTAGCTGGGTCGGGGTTGTCGCTGGGGAGTTCGGCCAGGCTGGCCTGGGTATGGGGGTCGTCCAGGCACAGCAGCTCGCAACCGCTGGGCGCTGGAACGCTGGATTGCAGGGCGCGAAGTGTCAACAGTGCCCGCGGCGCGCTGTCTTCGAGCATGTGCAGCAAACGTTCCCGAGGATACGCCGGATCCAACGGCACATAGGCGGCGCCGGCCTTGAGAATCCCGAGCAGGGCGATCAGCAAGTGCGGGCCGCGTTCCAGACAGATCGCGACACGGCTGTCGGGCTCGACCCCGGCCTGCAATAGACGGTGCGCCAACCGGTTGGCCTGGGCATTGAGCTGCCCATAGGTCAGCGGACTCGAGCCATCGGCGGCCTCGAAACGTGCGGCGATGGCTTGTGGTTGCCGCTCGGCCTGTTGCTCCAGTGCCAGGTGCAGCAAGCCCGGGCCAGGAAGGGCGCGGGTGGTGGCGTTGAAGGTGCGTAACAGCCGTTCCTGTTGCGCACCAGGCAACACCGAAAGTTGGCACGCCAGGGTCTGTGGATGCCGTTCGAGGGCCTCCAGCAGGTTCTGCAGCGCTGTGTTGAGCCAGTCGAGCACCGGTTCGGCACCGACCTGGGCGTCGATTTGCAGGCTCAGCGAAAAACCTTCACCCAGATCGTCCACCGACAAATTGAAGGGGTAGTTGGTGCGTTCCTCGCCACCCAGTACGCGCATGCCGGCCAGCACTGGGGCGTGCTCGGTGGCGGCGCTATGCCGGTAGTTGAGCAACGCCGAGAACAGCGGCGTGCCACTGGGCAAGGCACTGCAACGCTGGGCCAGGCCGAGGGGCGCGTGCTCATGGGCAATCAACCGACTGAGCAGCGCGTGGGTGTCGCGCAGCGCCTGTTCCACCGGCACCGCCAGGCGCACCCGCAATGGCAGGGTATTGATGAACAGCCCCATGGCGGTCGCGGCTTCGCCGGCGCCGAGCAAACGACCGAACATCACCGTGCCGAACACCACGTCGTCGCGGCCGCTGGTCTTGCCCAGGACCAGGGCCCAGGCCAGGTGCAACAGACTGGCGCTGCTGACGCCGAGGTTGCGTGCGAGCAGACGAATCCGGCGACTCAGATCGATCGCCAGCGGTGCCTCCAGGGTCTGGACCTGGCTGCCATCGCCGCGTACGTCGAGCAGCCCGCACGGTGCGGTGGGTTCATCGATATCGCCCAGCAGTTCGGTGAAGAACGCGGCATGTTGCGCTTCGCTCAGCCCCTGGCGAGCGCGCAGCACGAAATCGCGGAACGGCTGTGGTGGCTGCAGTTCGGCCAGCCGACCTTGCTGGATCGCCGCGACCTCCCGAACCAGCCGTTCCAGCGAGGTGTGGTCCATCACCGCGTGGTGGTGCAACAGTTGCAACAGCCAGCGGCCGGCGTGTGGGTCCTCGGCGGCCACCGCGCGCATCAAGGGCGCCTGGCGCAGGTCCAGGCGCTGCTGCCGTGGATCGGCGTGGGCGCGCAATGCAGCCTCGACATCGGCCTGGGCGGGGTTGATCAACTCCAGCGCCAGCGGCGCCTGGCGCCAGACCACCTGCACCGGTTCATCGAGGCCTTCCCAAGCCAAGGCGGTGCGCAGGATGTCATGGCGGGCGATGGCTTGGTTGAGCGCGTCCATGAAGCGCCGCAAACATGGCTCGTCGTCGAAGGCCAGCAGCACGTTGAGCAGATAGGTGTCGCCGCGCTGTTGGAGCAAGTGATGAAAGAGAATGCCCGCTTGCAAGGGCACCAGTGGGTAGATGTCCTGGATATTGGCGGCGCCGCCTGGTACGCCGGCGACGATGCTGGCGAGCTGGGCTTCGTCCAGTTGGCAGAGGTCGAACATCGCCGGGGTAATGTGCGTGGTTCCCTTGGGCAATCCGCTCTCGAGGGGCGGTAGCGCGACAGGTTGGCGCAAGGCTTCGATCAGTGCCGGTTTGTGGCTGCGCAGCAGCGCGATCAGCTCCTGGTCGGCCAGGACCTGGTCGTCGGCCACCACCGATAATTGATCGCCACGCAATGACAGGGTCACGCCACGTTGTTTGAGCAGAGCCAGCAGTTGAGCCGCAGTCACAGGAGCATCTCCTTCAAAGGGGTAGTGGCCGCGGCCAGACCTGCCAGGGTCGGGGCGGTGAACAGTTGGCTGATATCCACCCGCAAGCGGTGTTGGCGCATGCGTTCGACCAGACTCATGGCGATCAACGAGTGACCGCCCAGGGCGAAGAAATTGTCGTGGCGACCGACCCGCTCGACATTCAGCAGCTCGCACCAGAGCGCCGCCAGGGTGATCTCCACCTCGCCTTGGGGGGCTTCATAGTGCGTTTGCACGTAGGCCTGGGCGTCAGGTTCAGGCAGGGCGTTGCGGTCGAGCTTGCCGTTGGCGGTCAGCGGCAGGCTGTCCAGGCGCACATACGCGCTAGGCAGCATGTAATCGGGCAAGCGTTCACCGAGGGTGGTGCGTGCCTGGCTCGGGGTTGGCAGGGCCGAGCCCTGAAGGTAGGCGACCAGGCGCGTCAGGCCATGGCGGTCGGCGCGCCCCACCACCACGGCCTGGCGCACGCCGGGCAGCGCCAGTAGGTGGCTTTCGATTTCACCCAGCTCGATGCGGTGCCCATGGATCTTCACTTGAAAGTCCGTGCGCCCCAAGTAGCTGAGGCTGCCGTCCAGCTCCCAGCGTCCGAGGTCGCCGGTGCGATAGAGCCGCGCGCCCGGCTGGCGGGTAAACGGGTCGACAATGAAGCGCTCGCGGGTCAGGTCCTCGCGTTGCCAGTAACCACGGGCCACGCCATAGCCACCAATATGAATTTCCCCTGCCACCCCCAACGGCGCGCGTCGGCCATGGCCATCGAGCACCTGCACCTGGGTATTGGGCAGCGGCTGGCCGAGGCTTGGCTGCGAATGGTGATCGAGCCAGGCGCTGGTGGTGTCGACCGTGCATTCGGTGGGGCCGTAGACGTTCAACACCCGTACCTCGTGCTCGCTGGCCAACTGCGTCCACAACTCGCTGGGCACTGCTTCGCCGCCGAGCAGGATGCGCCGCGGCAACGGTACGGCCGATGCCAGCGTTTGTCGGTGCTTGAGCAAGGCCTGCATCTGGCTTGGGGTGCAATCGAATACAGTGACCTGCTGGGCGCTCAGGTAGCCGAGCAAGGCGCCGGCATCCAGGCGCACACGTTTGGGGACCAGCACCAGGCAGTGGCCACTCAGCCATTGGCAGAGCTGCTGCACCGAGGCATCGAAGGCGACCGAGGCGTTGAGTGAGCAGCGTGTGCCGGGCGGCAGATCGTCCAGGCGTTGGCGCAACCCGGCCCAGAGGTTGAGCACCGAGCGGTGTTCGACCATGACGCCTTTGGGCTGTCCGGTGGAACCGGAGGTGTAGATCAGGTAGGCCAGGTCGCTGGGTTGCTGACCCAGCGCGGCGCCATCGGGGTTGTCTGCGCAGGCCTGTTGCCAGGCCGCGAGCCCTTGCGATTGTGCATCGAGGCTGAGCAACGGTCTGCCGTCGAAAGACGGTAGCCGGTCGCGCAGGTGTTCCTGGGTAAGCAGGGCGGCCGGAGCGCTGTCGCTGAGCATGTAAGCCAGGCGTGTCACCGGGTAGTCCGGATCCAGCGGTACATAGGCGCAACCGGCTTTCCACACGGCCAGCAGGGCGATCGCCAGATGGGCCTCGCGTTCCAGGCAGACCGCGATGCGCTGGCCGCGCTGTATACCCATCGCGAGCAGATGATGGGCCAGGCGATTGGCCTGTTGGTTGAGCTGACGAAAGCTCAGGGCCTGGTGTTCGTCGATGACCGCCAGGGCGTCCGGGCTGCGCGCGGCCTGTTCGGCAAAGCGTTGTTGCAAGGTCGCGTCGGGGGCCTGCGCGGCGAGCGGTGGGTTGAGGCGGTCCAATTGCGCCTTTTCTTCGTCAGGCAGCACGCACAATTGCAGCACGGAGGTATCGCCGGCTTGCTCCAGCGCTTCCACCAACGCAACCAAGGCTTGTTGCATGAACCCGACGAGCCGGGCCGGGGCGTGTCCGGGGTGGGTCTGGGCGGTCAGTTGGAAACCTTCGCCCAGGTCGTCCACCGCCAGGTTGAACGGATAGTGGGTGCGCTCTTCGCTGTGCAACAAGCTCATTCCCGGCATGGCCTGGCGCAGGTTCGCCTGCTCGGCATGGCTGTAGCGGTAATTGAACAACGCGCTGAACAGCGCGGTGCCCGCCGGCATGGCGCTGCAACGCTGGGCCAAGGCCAGCGGGGTCTGCTCGTGGCTCAGCAAACCGTTCAACGCATGCTGCACCCGGGCCAGCACTACCTGCACACCGTCATCCAGGCGCACGCGCAACGGCAAGGTGTTGATGAACAGCCCCACGGTCCGGTCCGCGTGGGCTCCGGCCTGCAGGCGCCCGAACAGGACCGTGCCGAAGACCACGTCATCGCGCCCGCTGAGGTGACTCAAGACCAACGCCCAGGCCAAGTGACAGACACTGGCCGCGCTCACCCCGTGGGCGCTGGCCTGTTGACGCAAGCGCCGCGCCAGTTCGGCTGGCAGCGCTTGCCGGTGTTCCAGGGCCTGCCAGCGCGGATCGGTTTCCAGGTCGATGGCAAAGGGCAGGGTGGGTTCCTCCAGGTCGCCCAACTGTTCGCTGAAAAATGTCCGCGCAGCCGCCACGACGTGCGCCTGTCGCGCCTGGGCCACCAAGCCGCGGGTGCTGGTGGGTGGCGGCAAGTCCGCCTGGCGGGCGCCTTCGATCAAGGCGATCTCCTCGATCATCAGCTCCAGCGAGGTGTGATCCACCACTACGTGATGATGCAGCAGCAACAGCAACCAGCGCTCATGGACGGCATCGAACGCCACCCGCGCCTCGATCAGCGGTGCCTGGCACAAGTCGAGCCGGTAATGGCGGGGATCGGCGCTGGCCTGCAATTGCCCGGCGACGTCGTCACTACTGAACAACAGACGACGAGGCACGAAGGCCACCTGGCGCAAGACCACTTGCAGGGGTTCGTCCAAGTCTTCCCAGAGCACCAGGGTACGCAAGGCGTCATGCCGGGCGATGACCTGCTCCAATGCGGCGCAAAAGCCTTGCAGGTATGCCTCGTCGGTAAACGCCAACAGGCTGCGCAACACGTAGCGATCCCCGGCGCTTTGCGCGCGATGGTGATAGAGCATGCCTTCCTGCAAAGGGCCCAGCGGATAGATATCCTGGATGTTGGCGGCACCACCGGGGACCCGGGCCGCGATCAGGTCGATCTGGGCCTGGGGCAACTCGACCAGGTCGAGCATCGGCGGGGTGATCCGTGAGCAAGGGGTAGGAATGCGCGTGACACTGGCTTCAGGCGCGGCGCCAGTGCCGAGTGTCTCCAGGCGCTGGGCCAAGGTGGCGAGGGTCGGACGTTCGAAAATGCTGCGGATGTCCAGGTCCCAGCCGTTGCGCCGCAGTTGTTCGAGCAGTTGTACCGCCAACAACGAGTGCCCGCCGAGGCTGAAGAAGTCATCCTCGCGACCGATGTCCGGTTCACCGAGTATCTGCGTCCAGATCGCTGCCAGGCGCCGTTCGGTGTCCCCGCGTGGCGCCTGTTTGGCGTGGCCAGAGGATGCTGCGGCAGGCGCTGGCAAAGCTTGGCGATCGAGTTTGCCGTTGGGTGTCAGTGGCAGGTGAGTCAGGACGACACATGCGCTGGGCAGCATGTAGTCCGGCAAACGGCTTTCCAGATGAGCGCGGACTTCGGCCAGATCCGGGGCAGGGCTGGCGGGGTCATGGGGCACCAGGTAGGCGACCAGGCGCGAGTCGCCGGAAGGGCCGGGTTGGGCCAATACCACCGCTTCGCGCAGGCCCGGCATGCCGAGCAATTGGGCTTCGATCTCACCCAGTTCGATGCGAAAGCCGCGTACCTTGACCTGGAAATCGTTACGCCCCAGGTATTCCAAGTGACCATCGGCACGCCAGCGCCCCAGATCACCCGTGCGGTACATGCGCGCGTCGGGCGCGGTGACAAAAGGGTCGGGTAGAAACCGCTCGGCGCTCAGCTCCGGCCGGTTCAGGTAGCCGCGCGCCACGCCCGCGCCGCCTATGTAGATTTCCCCGGCCACCCCCAGCGGCACCGGCTGGCGATGCCGATCGAGCAGGTATACGCGGGTGTTGTCCAGCGGTCGGCCGATGCCGGCTACGTAGCCTTCTTCGCGACGCATCGACAGCCAGGTCGAGTAGGTGGTGGTTTCCGTCGGTCCGTAGAGGTTGCAAACCCGACGCGTGGCGCTCTGGGCGAACAGTTGTTCCACCAGGCGCGCCTTGAGCGGTTCGCCGGCCAGGTTGACGACTCGGGTCGCGCCGGGGATGGCGCCGATCCTGAGCAGCTCCTCGACCGCCGACGGTACGCTGTTGATCAGCGATACGGCGCTGGGCTGCGAAACCAGGGCCAAGGCATTGTCGACCAGTTGCAGGGCCGCGCCGGCGGCCAAGGGGACAAAGCATTCGAACACCGCCAGGTCGAAATTGATCGAGGTGGCGAACAGGCTGCGTTGCAGTTCATCCGTCTCGAAGCTGCGCAGGGCCCAGTGCAGCAGGTTGCAGGCGTTTCGGTGTTCGATCATCACGCCCTTGGGCAGTCCGGTCGAGCCGGATGTGTAGATCACATAGGCCAGGTGCGCCGCGTGCAGGCCGTTGACGTCGGGATTTTCCATCGGCAAGGCGGACAACTGCGCTTGCAACGCCGGGTCGTCCAGCTCCCAGCGCTCGGTCGTCGGCGTGGTCGGTAGCCGACCTCGAAGTGACTGGCTGCTCAGGACCATGCGCGGCGCGCTGTCTTCGAGCATGTGCAGCAGGCGTGCCGGCGGGTAAGTAGGGTCCAGGGGCACGTAGGCGCCGCCGGCCTTCAAGATGGCCAGCAAGGCGACCAGCAGGTGCGGGCCGCGCTCCAGACAGATCGCCACCCGATCATCGGGGCGCAGTCCGGAGGCCAGCAAGGCATGGGCCAGTTGGTTGGCCTGGCGGTTGAGCTGGCCATAGGTGAGCGTCGTGGTACCGGCGGTTGCGGTTGCAACATACGCGACCACGGCGTCGGGGCGCAACGCGGCCTGCTGTTCGAAAGGTTGTTGCAGCATGGTCTCGCGTGGGTGCGGCTGATGGGTCGCGTTGAACCCTTCCAGCACCTGTTCGCGTTGTCTCGCGGGCAAGCTGTCGAGTGTGCAGGCAAGGGTCATCGGCGCCGTTTCCAAGGTCTGCGCAACCACCGACAGGGCTTGGACCATATGCGCCAGGACCGCTTCGGCGCAGACCGAACGCTGGATTTGCGCGGTCAGGGCAAACCCGTCGCCCAAGTCATCGACAGACAGGCAGAACGGGTAGTTGCTGCGTTCCTCGCTGCCCAGCACCTGGATGCCTGGCAGGTTGAATTCCGGGCGTGCCGAGTGCTGGGCCTGGCTGTGGCGGAAGTTCAGCAGGGCCGTGAACAGCGGCGCCTGGGCCGGCAAGGCGCTGCAACGTTGTGCCAGGGCCAGGGGCGCGTGTTCATGGGCGAGTAATTCGATCAGCCGTGTATGGATCTGATGCAACGCAGTGTGCAGCGGCGTGTCGAGGTCGATGCGCAGTGGCAGGGTGTTGATGAACATGCCCAGGGCCCGATCGACCTGCTGGCCCCCGGTGAAACGCCCGAACAGCACCGTGCCGAAGACGACGTCGTCACGGCCACTGGTCTTGCCGACCAGCATCGCCCAGGCCAGGTGGAACAGGCTGGCGACGCCCACCCCTTGGGTCTTGGCCAGGCGCCGCAAGCGCAGGGACAAGGCCGGTTCGAGCTGACACTGCGCCTCGCGATTGTCACGGCCCGTGCCTTGGATATCGTGCAGACCATAGGGCAGGGTCGGCTCGTCAACGTCGCCAAGCAGTCGCTGGAAATATGCCTCGGCACTCGCTTGACGCCGAGGCTCGCGGGCCTGGGCCACGAACGGGCGAAATGGCACGCTAGGCGGTAGCCGATGATCGGGATCGAGCATCAAGGCACGGACTTCGGCAAATAGCAGGCCCAGGGTGGCATGGTCGATGGCCAGGTGGTGGTGGACCAATTGCAACTGCCACTGTTGCCGGGGTGCGTCGAAGCGCGTGAACGCCTGCGCCAACGGCGCGCGACGAATGTCCAGTGCACGCTCGGCAAAGGTTTCCCCATCGGTGAGGTGGACCACGGGCAGACGGGCAGTGCGCCAGACCACTTGCACCGGCTCGTCCAGGCCCTCCCAGAGCACCCCGCTGCGCAGGATGTCATGGCGGGCAATCACTTGGTCGAACGCTGCGATGAACCCCTGCAGGCGCTCGCGGCTATCGAAGGCGAGGGTGGCTCGCAGCAGGTAGGCATCGTCCGTGGGCTGCAGCAAGTGTTGGAACAGCAGGCCTTCCTGCAACGGCGCGAGGGGGTAGATGTCCTGCACGTTGGCGATGCCGCCGTCGACGCTGGCGACGATGCGATCGATCTGCGCTTGGGGCAGGTTCATCAGCGGCACATGCTCTAGGGTGATGCGGACACAGTGCGGCGGGATGGACGCTGTTACCGGTTCGCCGGCCTCGACGGGCTCGCCGGGGTGTTCCAGCGCCAGGGCCAGGTTGAGCAAGTTGCTGGCGTTGAACAACGTTCCGACATCCAGGCTCCAGCCCTGTACGCGTAATTGTTCGACCAATTGCACCGCCATCAACGAGTGCCCACCGAGGGCAAAGAAGTTGTCCTGGCGCCCCACGCGCGGCACGCCGAGGACCTGGGCCCAAAGCTCGGCCAGGCGGGTTTCCACTGGCCCTTGCGGCGCTTCGTAGCGTTGTTGGGCGAAATGATTTTCGTCGGGTTCGGGCAGGGCGCGACGGTCCAGCTTGCCGTTGGCGGTCAGGGCAAAACTGTCCACTTGCACGAAGGCTGCTGGCAGCATGTAGTCTGGCAGCACGGCGGCCAGGCGCGCGCGCAACTCGCTCGGTTCCTGGGCCGTGGTGGCGGTGAAATAGGCCAGCAAACGTTGCTGGGCATCGGCCATGACCACGGCTTCGCTCACCTCGGGCAAGGCCTTGAGCTGCACTTCGATCTCGCCCAGTTCGATGCGAAAGCCACGGATCTTGACCTGGAAATCGTTACGCCCCAGGAACATCAGCACACCGTCGGCGCGCCAGCGAGCCAGGTCGCCGGTGCGATACAGACGCGAGCCCGGCTGGAACGGGTTGGGCACGAAGCGTTGTTCGCTCAGTTGCGGCTGGTTCAAGTAACCCAGGGCCAACCCGTCACCGCCGATGTACAGCTCGCCAGCAACGCCAATGGGCAGCGGACGGCGCTGTTCATTGAGCACGTAGACCTGGGTGTTGCCGATGGGTTTGCCGATGGGGATATCGCCGTTCAGGGCGTCTTCAAGGGTGATGCGGTGGGTGGTGGCGAAGGTGGTGCTTTCGGTCGGCCCGTAGCCGTTGAGCAGGTGTTGGGGCGGCGAATGGCGCAGCACCTGGGCGATGCGCCGAGGGTCGAGCACATCGCCGCCGACCATCAGGTAGCGCAGGTTGCGAAACGCCGGGGCCAAGGGTTCGGCGAACTGATGAAAGAGCCCGGCGGTGAGCCACAGCACGCTGACTTCGTGGTGCAGCAGATGCTCATTGAAGCGCGCAGCGTCGAGCAGGGTGTCGCGCGGGCAGACCACCAGGCAGCCGCCGTTGAGCAATGCGCCCCAGATTTCCAGGGTACTGGCATCGAACGCCGGGTTGGCGGCCAGGGCAATCCGGTCCTGGGCGTTGAACTCGGCGAAACCGTTGTTGCGTACCAGCCGGGTAACCGCACGGTGGGGTACTTGCACGCCCTTGGGCGCGCCAGTAGAACCAGAGGTGTACATGACGTAGGCGACGTCGCCTGCGCTATTCGTCAGTAGACGACTTGGGCCAGCGGTCGAATCTTCGTTCAAGGCCTCGACATCGATGACCTGGACGCCATCCTTCGGCGCTGGGCTGTCACCTGCGCTGAGCAGCCAAGCCGTGCCGCAATCCATCAACACTCGGGCTTGATGGGCGGCCGGGGCGTCTCGATCGATGGGCACATAGGCCGCGCCGAGCTTCAAGATCGCCAGGATCGACACGATCAGCGACGTGTCTCGAGCCATACACACTGCGACCTTGCTGCCGGTTTCGACGCCACTTGTCGCCAGGTGGCGAGCCAACCGTTCAGCGCGCTGATCGAGCTGGCGATAGCTCAGCGAGTGGTCGCCATCCAACACCGCCGTCGCCTCGGGTCGACGCTGTACCTGCGCCTCGAACAACATATGCAGTGGCTCATTGACGGGGTAGTCACGGGCGGTCGCGTTGAGTTTTTCAATGACCTGATGCCGTTCGGTGTCATCGAGCAACGGCCAATCGGCCAGGGCCCGGGTGGGGTCGGCGAGTACCTGCTCGGTCAAGTGTTCGAGCCGCCGCAGGTGCGCGGCGATCTGCTCGGCGTCGAACAGCCGCAGGTCGTAGTTGAACTCCAGGAGCGGTTCGGCTTGGGCCTCGTAGTCCCGCAGGTAGATGGCCAGCGGATAACGCTCGTAGCCGCTGTGCCAGGTGCGCAGCGAACAACGCGCCGACCCCAGGTTGACATCGCCGGGGTACTGCTCGACCGACAGCATCAGCTCAAACAGGTGGCCGGGATGTCCGGCCCGCGCGCGTAGCTCGCGATGCAAGGCTTGCAATGGATAGCGTTGGTGCCGATAGCTGCGCAGGGTCTGGCCGGCGACCTGTTGCACGGTCTGGATAAAGTTGGCGAGAGGATCGACCGCGACCGCCAATGGCAACACCGAAGAAAACATGCCCACGGTACGTTTTTGCAAGGCATTGGCGCGGTTATGCACCGGCAGACCGATGACCAGGCGCTCCCGTTGATCGGTCATCCGGCTGAAGTAAGCGGCCAGTAAGGCGCTCAGACAATGGCTCAGCGTAGCGCCCTGAGCTTTTGCCAACTGGCTCAGAGCATCCAGGCGCCGTGCCCCCAGTGACCAGTTCGCCTGGGCGCTGACAACATGAGCGGTTGCATTGGGCTGTGGCTGGTGCTGTACGCTCGGCGACCGGGCGGCCTGGAACAACGGTTCCGGCAGCGCCGCGAACTGCTCCAGCCAGTATTCACGGGCCTTGTCGTAGCGCGACGAGCGCAGGTAATCCTGGTCCCTGGCCGCAAAGGTTCGGTAGCCTTCGGCCAGTTCGGGGTCCAGCACCGGTTGTTCACCACGCAGCAACTGATTGTAGGCCGCACTAACGGCCTGGCCGACCAGGCCCACCGAAGTGCCATCGCAGATCAGGTGGTGATACCGGCTGTTCCACAGGGCCTCGGTGGCGGACAACTGGAACCATTCCATGCCCCACAACGGTTGCTCATAAAGTGCGAACGGCGTGCGATTCAGTTGCGTGATAGTGGCCAGGGCCTTGGCGCGTGCCTCGGGCTCGCCGCGCCAGTCATGGTAGGCGAAAGGCGCCTCCAGGTCGGTCGCTACCCGCTGCTGCGCGTGCCCGTCGCTTTCGCTGAAGATCAGCCGCAACGCATCGTGTTGAGCGATTACCACCCGCACCGCAGCGGCAAATACCGTAAGGTCCACCGCACCGTGGACCTGCACCGTGACGCCGATGTTGTAGGAGGGGATATCGGGCGATAACAACTGGTCGAGCCAGACGGATTGCTGCGTGGAGCTTAACGAAAAGCATCGCGGTTCGATCATGACACGTCCATGTAATGTGAGGGCTGGTGCAAGCTGGTTCCATGAGACTGGAGCCGGCAGTCGCTCGCGGCACATTCCCTTGCCAGAGGAGCGTCAGAAAGGACTGTTCGTTGATGCGACGTCCTATGACTGCTCCGGTTTTTGCCGCGCGCTTAGGCTAGGACGCTATGACTGGGCGGTCAACCGTTGAAAATCGGTAGACGGAGAGAGATGTGATGTCCGATGCGGCCAGCGCTAAAGGCTCAAAGCCCACGGGCTCAAAGGCCCAGAAGACGCGCGCATTCCCTGGAAGATCGCTGTTTTAGCGACCGAAACGTAGGATAATTATTTTGTACATCTCCTACATTTTGTGTGCTGCTTCACCAAAAATCGTTGTTACCCTGCCGCGCCTCAGGCCACACACCCGGGAATCGCAGCCGATCGGGATCACAAATGCCCGCCGGTACAGGATTAGCTCGGTGGTTTCGTGCCGCTGATGTTCGATGCGGCGTTGACCGCTGCCAACCACCTCTTTTGCCGCCAGGCCGGCGCGCTAGTGGGAAACAGCACGTCGTTTGGCCGATAGCGGGCGAGGCCGCAGGCGGCGGCGATGCGCTGGCGTTGCTGGCCGTGGACAAGGGCTTGCTGAAAACTGTGTTCGCTATGGGCCAAACCCAGCATATAACGCGTACCCACCTGGAATTGTCCGCCGTTGGCTTGCCACCATTTTTCGATTGCCTGCGGGTCGGGCCAGGGCAGGTTCTCATCGGGGTCCATCGCGACATTGGGATCTTCAGGGTTGTCGTTCGGGCCCGCATCGAAATCCGGCAGGGCCTGCAGTTCCAGATCAAGCAACGCCAGGTCAGCGCCAGTGATCAGGCTGAAGGCTTCGCCGGCGACCCGGGCAAAGGGCAGGTCGCTCATCTGTTGGATCAACCAAGGCACGCAGACCGGATCGCCCAGCAGCCCAAGGGCCTCGATGCCGATGCGCCGATCCCGGGGATCCTGTACCCACTGGCGTATCCAGGCGATGCTGGGCTCGCGTTCCTGCCAGGCCAGCAGCACACAGAGCGCGCGGTATTGAAATTCGCCCGGTTGTTCGGCGAATGAGCGCAGAGGCTCCAAGGCCTGCTGATCGCCCATTTGGGTGGTGGCCCAGTTGGCCCAGAAGCGCGTGGCGGCGTCTTCATGCTGGCGGTGGGCACGAATCACCGGCAGCAGGTCACGCCGGCGCAGTTCGCCAGCCGTGCGCGCGGCACGTGCCAGCACGCTGGGGTCGGCATCGGAAAGTCCGGCCAGCAGGGCGGGGCCTGGGTCGTGGCGATGCATGCCGCAGGCGGCGAGGCCGAGGCGGCGGAACAGCGGGGCAGGGGCGGCGAGCATGCGCTCGATCCAGGGCGATATCCGCTCCCAGTCGAGCCAGCCCAAGGCCATCAGATAACCGCGCTCCGTTTCCATGGCCGTGCGCAAATGTTCGCTGAGCCGCGACAGCACGTTCGCATCGGCCGCCTCGAAAGCCAGCACCACACTGGCGAACATCTCGCCGATGGCGTGCGGGCCGAGCTGGGCCAATAGAGTTTGCAGGCCGTCAGGGGTTGCGATGCGCAAGCCATCAAGGTGGGCGTCAAGGCGGTTATCGAGTTTGTCGAGGTGCTCGATGTCGTAGTGCGGTGCGCGCAGGGCATAGTCGCGCAGGACCACGAGGAAGCTGGCTTCTTCGGCGTGCTGCTCGACCACCCGGGACAGCGAGTTGTTCATGAACCAAGCATCGCAATGATCGAGGTGGCGGGCAAACTCATGTGTTGTGCGGGCATATCACCCGCTCCCACTGATTGCCATCAAACTTGAGTATGTCGTCAACACCAAAGGAGTACAGCAGTCCATCACGGGCATCAAGTTTATGGGCGCCGGGAGGGGGTATAAGGCCCGTATCGATGTCGAAGAAGTCCTGCCCATCATATCGAACGATGCCGTGCACATGGGAAAGGTACAGATCCCCGTTGTACAGCGCCATGTCCCAGAAATTCATGGTTCTCTCTGTGTCGATGACCTGCCATCGATCGCGGTTGCCTAGCAGCAACAGACCATCATTCCCGCATGCATAAACCTCCTCTTCACTCTTGCACCTTACGCATGACAGCGGGCGATTGGTTGGGGAGTCCAGGGTGCTCCAGTACGATCCGTCGTAGTACAGGATGAGGCCCTTTTCACCCACCGCATAGATATTGTCGTGCGACAGGCCATCCAGGCTTTCCAAGGTTGGAGAGCCTATTTTCGTTCCGGGAGGGCTCATGTTCGTCCATGCACCGTTTGAGTGACGATAAACCTGGGATGACTGGCCGCAGATGTACAACTGGTTCTCGACTTCTCTTATGCAAAGCAGCTCGCCAAGCCGACCTGTTTCGATGCGATGGTTTTCGAACTTTCCTCGAATGTTGTCCAGAGTGAAGTCCGCCGAGCCAGACCTCACATAACGAAGGTTGCCATTTCGTCCAAGCATCCAGAGGCTGTTGTCACTGCGTCTGAAGCAGACCGCCCCGATGACATCGTTGTCTACGTCGTTGTAGACCCAATTTCCATCGAAGCAGAAGGCGACCCTGGACATCTGTTCGTCCGGCAGGGAGTTGTACTGCGCAGGAATAACGATTGTGCCCGGCTTAACAATTAGGCCACAGGTGAAAAACAGGGAGTCTTCATTGTTCATGATGGCATCTCTATATCAAGGGGGCCGGGTTCTTCGGCTTCTTTTCAAGGGCGGGTGCGCGAACTTCCCCCCTGCGCATACTTGATTCCGGGCCAACGCCCAGGTCTGCGTGACCTTTGTCGATCTGAGCCTTCAGGCAGTTTTTATCGCAGCCCGTCTCATCGGCGACCGCTTGGGCCGAGAGGTCACTTATTTGCGCGTAGGTGAAATCATCACGACCGTCCAACATCGCATCTCGTTTGACCACGTACCCCCTACCGATACGTCCATGCTGCATGAGTTTTTCCGTCGGGCCTTGACGAGAGTTGTGGTCAGCGCCCTCTACACATATGCAGGGGGCCTTGTTGTGATCGTATGTCGGGACGAAAGGATCACCACGGACTTTCAGCTTCCCGGTTTTCGGATTGATGGGCCGGGGTGTCGATAAATCTGCTACCGGTACCGGGTGGTGCGGGGTCTTTCCCCCACATTTTGAACAGCGGGTTTTGGGCGAATTTGGTACCAGCATGCATTTGCGTGCTTCACAGCACGCGGGGCTTGTATTGTCGGCGGGGCCGGGTATTGCGCCGCGAGACAATGACTTGGCTGGCGGCGGGCAGGCCGCCTTTACTTTTTCCACGGTGCCTGACTTGACACAAGGGTTGTTGGGGTCGGCCATTGCTACCGCATCCAAATAGGGCCATGCCAGTGTGTTGGACGTTGAACCGTGGTTATGGGTGGTCAGGTCCATATTTCGTACGACGTTTTCAGCTTCAAATTTCACATTCATCGACCAGGCCGTGAAATAGACCTTCCCTTTGATCTTGCCGGTGATGATCCCCTTTTTCGGGGCATTGCCAGCCTCGTCCCCATAACTGGTCTTGAAATAGCTCTTATCCTTGAGCATGGCTTCCTTGCCACTGATCTTAACCGTTCGCGTGCCCTTGGTCGTATCCTTGGCCATGCCGGTATTGGGGTAGGGAATCGGCACCCCCAGCGGGGTGGGCGGGGCCTGGGGCGGGGTGAAGCAGACATCCGGGAAGCAGGCGATCGATTTGCCATCCGCCGCCTTGCAGGAAATTTCCATATTGTTGGCATACACCTCATTCGCCATTACGCAGCCCTCACAGTCTGGTAACTGAGCATCACGGCGGCGCGTTCGCCAGCGTCGTTGCCGAGGTGGCAGAAGATATTCGGTCCTTCGCCATAGCCCTTGCGACTGGCAGCCAGGGCCACGGCGAGCATGGCCGGGCCGATGGCGGCGCCGACTTCGCCAATGCAGTCGGCCGGGTGCCAGAGATGGAAGAACTCCTTGCGCACGCGCAGGGTTCGGCTGAGGGCCAAGGATGCTTCCTTGAAGTAGTACTGCTCACCGGAGATGTCGGTGAGCCGATAATCCATCTGCTCCAACCCACAGCCGGCTTCGCTCAGGGCTGCGCGCACGGCTTGAGTCAGACCATCGGCGCGCAGGGGAATGTCTTCGGCCTCCACGGTGGCCTTCTCCACGCCGAACCCCAGCCCCATGCAGGCCAGTTGCGGCTCTTCACGGGCGACGGGGGCCGCCAGCACCACGGCGGCGGCGCCTTCGCCGGGGATAAAGCCGTTGGAGTTCTGGCTGGTGAGCAGGCGCTCGCGTTCTTCGAAGGCGGCCAACGTCGATGCGTTCAGAAAAGAGTCGACGCCGGCAATCAGTACGTGGCGATGGCCGCTCTGGTAGATCAGCGTGCGCGCATTCAGCAGGGCCACGGCGGCGCTGACCCGACCACGGGCGATGATGTAAGAGTCCGGATGAAAACGCAGGCCCAGTTCGGTTTCGATAGCCTGCAGCAACCCCTTGTCGAGGCCGGCGAGGCGGCCGGGACGCTCGACTTCGGCCACGCCCAGCAGCAGCGGGGTTTTTTCCGGATCGACCCCGGGGGTGCTCTGTAAGGCTTCGGCGATGGCGCGAGCGGCCATCTTGAGCAACTTGGTGCGGCCGCGCCAGGGCTGCTCCAGAGGTACGCTGGCGGCCATCAGCCATTCGCCACCCTGGTCGATGAAACGGGTTTCCTGGAAATTGTCGATGGCGCAGCGGATCGCCGCGCAGCTCGCGGGTGCACTGAGGCCGACAGCGCTGACCATGCCGGAGCCGATGATGCAAAGTGCGGTCATCCGTCCATTTCCTCGGGGGCGCGCCTGGCTTTTACCAGGGAGGAGAGCGACGGGTAGTAATCCTTGCCCAGTTCACGGGCGCGCCACCAACCCGTGGACATTGTGCCAACCAGCACCTGGGCGATCTCGAACAGGTTGCGCCGCAGGGGACGGGAAACACGCCAGGTCAGTTGCACCTGGCGCGCGTCTGTGTCGATCAGCAGGGTGTCGATTACCGCCTGCACAGTCTCATGGCCACCTTTTTTCAAGAAGAACGTCACCGGCACCTCCATTTCAGGGATGCGAAAGCCCGCGCGCTCTTGGGGCGTGAGGTTGAGCAGTAGCACGTCCTCGCCGCCACGCAGGTAAGGAATCTGCTGATCGTCAGGGGCTGCCTGGAAGTAGCGACGGTCGAAATCTTGCGGGAGAAACGGAAAGCAGTCGGCCAGCCAGGCCTCGTCGTAGGTACCGGCGAAACGGGCGCGTTGTGGCCAGCTACGACCGATGGGGCCGAGGGCCATGGGGCGAAAATCGCCGGAGGGGCTGTCGATCGGCTTGCCCAGTTCTTCCGTATTCGGCATTGGCTTGTAAGCGACTTCAGCACTGTCGATGCTGCCTGGAAACCAACCGCAACCGCTTGGATTGTCCGGGTAGCAATGACGCATATCCGGATTCTTGGCCATGGGATGGGAGCCTCCGTAGGCCTGGGCATAGGAGATGTCCTGCTGGGTAAAGGGTTGCGGTAAACCGGGAGATACCCCCAATAGCCCCGGTTGCCATTGTCGGGGGCCGAGGACGGAAAAGGCTTTGCTCATCTGCCCGACGCGAATGCCCGCGGCCAGCTGCGTCACGGGCCGCCCGCCTGGGGCATAGGCCTTGCCGCGTACCAGCACATCGCAGAATGGCTTGACCGGGGCGAAGTCCATTTCCTGCAGCGGGGCGCTGAGGCCCGGCTCGCCGAGGAAGGTGTCGGCCATCAGCAGCGGTTGCTGGGTGTCGGCGAGGGTTGCCGCACGGCCGTCCAGCGGTAAATCAAACGTGCCTTTGGCCACGATCACCAGGGATTCGCGACCATCGGGCTCCAGGCCCTGGGTGTAGGCCGCAAACAGTTTGCTGGCGTTGAGCAGCTCCATGAGTCGACTACCTGTCTAGTTGATCTGCACCGAACCGCCCTTGATGCGGTTCACGCCGGATGACCGGTTCGAAAGATAGGTCCCACGGATCAGCACCTTGCCCTCACGCGTGAGGGTAATGCTCGCCTTACCGCAGCGCAGGACGATTTCCCGCTCTGCCGTGAACTCCAAGCGCTCGCCGTCCAGGTGGGCGACGGCTGGCGTGGCGGTTTGCGGCAGGCGCTGGATGCGACCGATCACCAGCGGCCGGGTCAAATCGCCGGCCTCGAACATCAGTGCGACCTGGGCGCCGATGTCTTCACGGGCGAGCGGGGTGGTGGTGCGCGCGGCGAGGCCCGTTTCGCCGGGGCAGCCAGGGAAGGCCACCACCGGGGCATCTGCCCCGGGCACATCCAGCAGCACCCCAATCACGACGCCATCCACGCGCGCGGGCGTGGCGGTAGAGGAAACGGGGAAATGATATTCAACGGTCATGGCGCCCACTCCGTGGCTAGTTCTGCAGGATTTTCTGGCCTTTGACGACCACGTTTTTGTTGGCCTTGATGTTGATGGCGCCGGATCCGTCGATGGTGATGTTCTTGCCGCTGATCACAATGGTGCCGTCCTTCTTCATGGTGATGCTGGCCGCGCCCGTGGTCAGGCTGATGGAGTCACCAGCGTTGAGGGAGAAGTGCTTGCCCACATCCAGGCTGTCGTTCTGCTTGATGCTCGTGCTGCGGTTCTGAGCGACATCGCGGGACTCGTTCTGGCCGATCTGGGTACTCTGGTTGCCGTTGATCTCGATCCCTTCGTTGCCCTGGACCGTTTCGTTGCGGTTGCCGCTGATGCCGATGGTCTCGTTGCCACCCACGTCCTCGGTGCGGTTGCTGGCGATGCTGATTTTTTCGTTCGCACCGACTTTTTCCGTGCGGTCGGCACCGATGGTGATGGTCTCGTTACTGCCCACGCTCTCGGTGCGATTGGCACCAATAGTGATTTTCTCGTTGCTGCCAACATCCTCGGTGCGGTTCACGCCAATGGAGATGGTTTCGTTGTTGCCGACCTTTTCCTTGCGGTCCACACCGATGGTGATGGTTTCGTTGTTATCGACGGTTTCGGTGCGGTCGTGTTTGACGTGCACGGTTTCGTCGTTATCGATGGTCTTGCTGCGGTCATGACCGACCCAGTGGGTCTCGTCGTTCTCGACCTCGATGTCCTGGTTCTTCTCGGCGTGGATAAACAGTTGCTCGGCGCCTTTCTTGTCCTCCATGCGGATTTCATTGAAGTTGGCCGGTGAGCCGCCCTTGCTCGAACGGCTTTTCACCCCGCTCTGGGTGGCGTTGGCCGGCAGCGCATAGGGCACGGTCTGTTCGGCGTTGTAGACGCGGCCAGTGATGATCGGTCGATCCGGATCGCCCTCCAGGAAGCTGACGATGACTTCCTGACCGATCCGCGGGAGCTGCACCGAGCCCCAATTCTTCCCGGCCCAGGCCTGGGACACGCGAATCCAGCAGGAGCTGTTTTCGTTGGATTGGTCATGGCGATCCCAATGGAAATGCACCTTGACCCGGCCATACTGGTCGGTCCAGATCTCCTCGCCACTGGGGCCGACCACCACGGCAGTCTGCGGCCCGCGGACAATGGGCATGGGCGTGAGGGGGAGAGGGCGGAAGGCCTGGTTGGCATCCATGCAGTCCAGTTCGCTGACGAACTGTTCGGCGATATCCGACTGTCCGCTTTCATAGGCTTCCTGACGGATCTGATAACGGGCGACCACCACGAGGTATTCGCGGTTCTGGTCCGCGCGGTCATAGCCCGTCAGCGTGAACATATGGCCGCAACCCAGCCCGCGAGCGCGACCGCGCAACTGCACACGCTCGAACTGGCTGTGAATAGCCTCGATGCGGGTGCGCGCGTAGTGCTCGCCATCGTTGCTCTGTACGTACTCACCGGGATAGTCATAGAGCGGATGGTCGCCGTTGCTGTGGTTGCGCGGCACACTGGAGCGCACCTCAAGGCTGGCGCGAGGGCGTAGGAAGTCGTAGTCGTTCAGCGCCAGCGAACCGGGTTGTACTTCCCGGGCCAGTTGCCAGTCGTAGAAATGATCACGCTCGCGCATTTGTCGATCGGGCGGATAAAAGGGCACTGATTCATAGTCCGCCGCAGTGGTGTGAGCGCCATAGGCATCGGCCAATACCAGGACATGCCGCGATTTCTCATGGCGAAAGTAGTAATAGATGCCTTCCTGCTCCATCAGCCGACTGACGAAGTCGAAGCTGGTTTCGCGGTACTGCACGCAATATTCCCACTCGCGGTAACTGCCGCTGAGGCCGTCTTCGAAATCGGAGAAACCGAGGTCGCGAAACACCTGCTTGATGATGTCCGGCACCGTCTTGTTCTGGAAAATCCGACAATCCGAGGTGCGCGTGAGCAGCCAGAACCAGGGACGCAAGCTGATCCGGTAACCGGCGAACTGGCCGTGGCCGGTCAATTGCCGGCAACTGCAGACAATGCCGTGAAAGTAGCGTTTGCCGCCGTCGTACAGCTCCAGGGTCAGGCCCATCGGCTTGCCCAGCAACTGGTCGAACGTGATTGCTCGGTCTTCGGAAGTCAGGTCCAACTCGTAGTGGAACAACCGCCCCAACTCTTCGCTACCTTCCATGCCTTGCAGCAACAGCACATCTTCGCCGAGAGGACTGTCGACCTGCACCAAGCGATTGTTTTGCGTGATTGCCATGAACGGCTTCCTGTGGCTCGTATTCGGGCGTCAGTCAGCCTTAAGGAAGGCGGCGTCGAATCCAGGGTTGTCGCCACAGGAAGGGCCAGGGGAAGTCGAGTCCAACAACTGCTGCCTATCCACCACGAAGGTGATCTCCATATCGGCCTCGCAATCCTCTTTATTCAACAGGAACCTGAGGGGTTTCAAGATTTTAAGATAGGTGAGCTAAGGTCGTTTATTTAGTTTCTTTAGCTATTTATTTAATTCCAAATATGCATAAGAGATGATGCGGATTAACAAGCACATCGTCCCGGATCATTGCCGGAACCCGTTGAAAAAGCCCCCGGCATCCATGTGCCTGCGAATTCGTTCCGCATGCCCCCGCATTGGCTGTCTGAAGGTCGAGGCGGATAGCCAAAGCCGCCCCACACTTTTTATGAAACCGTCGCAATGGTGCCGCCACCAATGCTATATGCCGTAAGTGGCCCGTATAGCCTCCACGGCCCGCTCACCGATCACGACGCACGGGGCCATCGTATTGCCGCTGGTGACATGCGGCATGATGGAAGCGTCGGCAATGCGCAGGCCCTGGACTCCGTAGACCCGCAGTTGACCATCGACCACGGACATCGCGTCCTGGCCCATTTTTGCCGTACCGCATTGGTGCCAGTAAGTCACGGCCGCGTTGCGCGCGTAGTGTTCGAGCGATTGGGTATTCAGTTTTCCAGGCAGGCTTTCACCTTTTACCAAGCCCTTGAAGGGGGCCTGCGCGCCCAGTTCCTGGACAAATCGAATGTTTTCCAGCGCGTTGCGCAGATCGGCCGGATGCGACAGCGTGTTGGGTTCGATGATGGGGGCATCGGTCACATTCGGGCCGCTGAGCTTGACCCGTCCGCGACTTTCCGGGTGGGCAAGGCCGGCGAACATTGTCCAGCCGTGTACGGGCACGCCGAGTGAGGCGGTCTCTGCGCTGGGTACTGGAAATTCGACCTGGCAGTGGAACATGTCCGGGAGACGCAAAGTGCTGTCGCTGCTCCAGTAGAGCGTCGCCTCCGAACCGCCGTAACCCACCGCTTGTGGCGTCGCGTATTCGAAAATAACCGCAAAGGACACGTGATCCTGATGATTGGCGCCAACACCGGGGAGCTGCTGGACGAGCGCAATGCCATGGCGCTGCAATTCTTCCTCCGGCCCCACGCCTGATTGCATCAGGACCTTCGGCGTGTTGACCGCTCCCAGCGAAAGAATGACTTCGTGATTGGCGTAAAAGCACTCGGTCTGGCCATTGCTTATGGTTTGCACGCCGATGGCGCGTTGGTCCCTGAATAGCACGCGACTGACAAGCGTATCCGTCAAGACCGTGAGATTGGGCTGGCCACGGCGTGGCGCGACGTATGCGCGGTAGATGGAGTTACGCCGGCCATCCTTGACGATGAGATCGTTCAAGGCAGCACCTCCGCGGCCTTCCATCATGGCGCCGTTCGGGTTGTCAAAAACCGGTATACCCATTCCGGCAGCCGCGCTGAGCATGGCGTTCGCAATCGGCTGAGCGTCTCGCACAGGCGCGACATGAACCGGTCCGCCTTTGCCGCGACGGACTGGATCGCAGGCCCCCTGATAGTCTTCCACGCGTTGATAAATCTTCAGGGCCGAGGCGTAGTTCCACGCAGGATCGCCACTTTGCGCGGCAAAATCTTCCCAATCGTTTTTGTGACCGCGGGCCCACAACATGACATTGACGCTGGACCCACCGCCCAATCCGCGGCCCATATTCAGCGGGATTTCCCTGTCGTTGAGATGAGGGTTCGCGGCACCTACGAAGTTCCAATCGCGCTCGCTGCCAAGGTTCAGGGGCCAGTTTCCCGGCTCCAGCACATGGGGGTGTTCATCGCCGCCCCCAGCCTCGATGAGCAATACCTCGACCTCGGGATTTTCGGCCAGCCGTCCGGCCACGACGGAGCCGGCGGTGCCCGCTCCACAGACGATAAAGTCGAAATGATGTTTTTTCAGCTCGGAACTCATGAGCAGGGCTCCTTGGGCGGAGTGTTTCGTTCGCCAGATTCATGGAGTTTCGCCAGGGCAGGGAGGTACGTTGCGGCTGGCTGTTCGGCTACCGCTTGCGCTATGACTCGCGGCGGCAAACATTCCAGGTGCAGCGCACTTCCCTCGACCTCAGCGCAGAAGGGGCCAGGGATTACTGGCTCTTCTGAACAGCCTGGATGATGACTTTTGCAACATCGGCCGGGCGCGATTGTTGCGGCACGTGGCTGGCGTCGACTTCGCTGACCTTGGCACCGATCTTCTTGGCGAAAGCCCGCTGCAGATCAGGCTGGATCATCCGGTCTTCCTTGGCCACGACGTACCAGGTTGGCTTGCCTTTCCAGGCGGCGACGCTGGTTTTGTCATCGAAGGCCGAGGCGCGGATCGGCCCCTGCGTCGCCGCCATTACCGCGGTTTGCTGTGCGGAAAGATCCTGGGCAAACCCGGTGGCCATGCCCTCGGCGGTCATGTACAGGAAACCGTTTTTGTCGGCGGCGATGTCTTTCACACCGGACGGGGCAGGGTAGTCCTTGCCCAGGTCTTTACTGGCTTGACCGGCATCCGGGGCGAACGCGGCGACGTACACCAGGCTGCGTACTTTCTTGTCGGTGCCAGCCTCGCTGATGACGGTGCCGCCCCAGGAATGGCCGACCAATACGACGTCGTTCTCCTGGTTGTTCAGTACACGCTGCGTGGCGGCGACATCGTCAGCCAGCGAGGTCAGCGGATTTTGTACCACGGTGACCTTGATGCCTTCCGCCTGCAGCAGCGGGACGACCTTGCCCCAGTCGGACCCGTCGGCGAAAGCGCCATGGACGATGACGACAGAAGGTTGCTGCGTCGCGGCATGTACTGCGCCGCCGAACAAGGAACAGGTCATGGCGAGTGTGAGGGCAAGGGCCTTGGGTTTGAACATGATGCGATCTCCTGTATGGGGTGAGCGCAGTTTCAGCGATACTCGGCGGCTGAGGTATCGGTCATTTATCCGAGGCCACATCAATAATGTTCAATCGAATGTCCGGAGGAAACGACATGTCGGCAGGTGACTGTATCGAATTGGAAGACGCCATTCTGGCGTTGTCCATGGTCGGCGACCTGAGCATGGGCCAACCGTTCGATCAGTCGCGCCGCACCGCCCGATTGGTGCTGATGCTCGCGCAGGCATGCAATGGTGCTGGCGAGCACACCGAGATCGGACGCCAGGTCGCCTTGCTGCGCTGGTCAGGGTGCACCGCCAATGCGCAGGGTTTCACCCAACTGCTGGGCGATGACGTCGAGGGCCGCAACGCGATGCTGACGAATACCCTCAGTGCGGCGGGCCAGCGAGCGATGCGCAGGTCCACGCCGCTGGCACAGATTCATTGCGAGGTGTCCGGTGATATCGCTCATACATTGGGCTTGAGAACCGAAGTCGAACACGGGCTGCGTCATGTGTTCGAGCAATACGACGGGGAGGGAAGGCCGTTCGGCCTGCGTCATCCGCAGGTACCGGAGGTGGTTTATCAGGTGTTGCTGGCAGGGGATCTGGAAATTCTGTCCCGCAGCCACGGTCTGGAGGTGGCTTTACAGTGGATCAGCAGCAAGAGCGACCGACGTTATCCAGCAGCGCTCGCCAGCGAAATGTTGAAGCACGCTGAGGACTGGTTGGATCAGCTGCGGACATCACAGTCTGTCGATCCGCGGGAAACCACGGCACAGGTGCCGCTGACCCTGGTCGGCGATGTGATCGATCTCAAGCTCCCGTGGCTGTCGGGATATTCGCGCTGCGCCTCGGAACTGGTGCGCGAGGCCGCCAGGCTTTCCGGCCTGGCGGCATCAGCCGTTGACCATCTCGGCCAAGCGGCGCTCATCCATGGTATTGGCCGCGCAGCAGTGCCCAATCGAGTCTGGAACATTCCCGGAGCGTTATTGGAGGGCGATCTTGAGCAAGTGCGGTTGGTGCCTTACTGGACGTCGCGGGCCTGCGGCCAGATACCGGCGCTGGCCGTGTCGGGTCGGATAGCGGCTCACGCGTACGAACGACTGGATGGCAGTGGTTACTTTCGCAGTCTCAGCGGCGACGCGCTGCAAAGCGAACACCTCTTGCTTGCCGCGGCCCTGGCTTGGCAAGCGTTGCTGAGCGACCGACCGTGGCGACCGGCCCTCAGTCATGACGATGCCACCCGCCTGTTGCTGGACGAAGCGGATCAGGGACGCTTTGACCGACGCGCCTGTCAGGCGGTCATCGCAGCGGCGCGCGGGGATACCACGATGACCGCCTGCAAGCCTGGCGGTGGCCTGCTTTCCGAGCGTGAAACCGAAATTCTACGGCGCATCAGTGCAGGCGGAAGCAACAAGGAAGTGGCGCGTCAACTGGGCATCAGTCCGAGCACGGTTCGTACCCATGTGGAAAACGTGTTCCGTAAACTTCAATGCACCACCCGTGCGGCTGCGACGCTCAAAGCCCTGACGCTAGGATTGATTTGAGGCGCTTTCCGGACGATGGTTTTTCCAGCGACGGGGCCAGACGTCGGTCTATTCTGACAAGAATGTCAGGAAGCGGTCAGGTTCAGGACACCTTTGTTCTGTAGTCTGGAAAATGGTGCACACAGCCTGTCCAGAATGCTTGAGAGATGGATAAAAGTCCGTCTCGACCCGCGCCGCTTCTACGGAGGAGTTACCCGATGCGTTTGCTCATCGTCGAGGACGAGGAAAAGACGTCCTCTTATGTGCACCGTGGCTTGAGCGAGCTCGGCTACATCGTTGATGTCGCGACTAATGGCATCGATGGCCTGCACTACGCGCTGGAAATGGATTATGACGTCGTTATCCTGGATGTCATGTTGCCGGGCAAGGACGGCTACGGCGTGCTGCAGGGCTTGCGCCTGTACAAGAAAACCCCGGTCATCATGTTGTCGGCAAGGGGCACGGTGGATGATCGCGTCCGTGGGCTGCGAGAGGGCGCCGATGATTACCTGGCCAAACCCTTTTCATTTGCCGAACTGGTTGCGCGCATCCAGGCATTGATCCGGCGTTTCGCCGACGACACGGCCGACCCGACGCACTTGCGCATCGATGACCTCGAGGTCGACCTGCAAGCGCGCAAGGTCACCCGGGCCGGGGTGCGGCTGGACCTCACGGCCAAGGAGTTCTGTCTGTTGAGCCTGCTGGCGCGGCACCAGGGCGAGATTCTTCCCAAATTGATGATCGCCGAGCAGGTCTGGGACATGAATTTCGACAGTGATGCCAACGTGGTCGAGGTTGCGATCAAGCGTGTGCGCGCTAAAGTGGATGCGCCTTATCCTCGCAAGCTGCTGCATACGGTCCGTGGCATGGGCTATGTACTGGAAAGCCGCGAAGCCGATGGCAGGCAAAACGGTACGCCATGATGAAAGGATCGATATCCAGGCGGCTCGGCCTGATGTTTGCGCTTTCGGTCATGCTGATCACCGCGGTGAGTGCGACGCTGTTGCGCTGTTCCTTGAAGCAATCGCTCGAAGATCAGATGCAGAACGAGCTGATCCTGCGTCATTCCGTACTCGACCCCGTGCTCGCAAAATACGATTCGCCGGCGTTCTGGGTCGGCTTGCGTGAGAAGCTGGATGGCCTGACTCCCGCGGACGAGCGGGTGCGTTATTGGGTGCTGGTTGACGACCCGGCCTACAGTTATGGCGGGGCCATGCCGGACGGCCAGGATTGGTCGAAGCGCCCGGATGGATTCTCCACGGTCGAGTTACCTGACCGGCATCGTCCCATGGTGCTGCTGGTCAAGACCATCGCCGCCATGGGGAGCCGGCCGGAGTTGCGCTTTATCGTGGGGCTCGATTCAACGCCGTTCATGAAGACCTTGGACCAATTCACCAAGGTGCTGATCCTGATTTCGGCGCTGGGCGTTGTGCTGGTGGCATTGCTCGGTTACTGGATCGCGCGTTTTGGCCTGGGGCCGGTCAGGCGCCTGAGCCGTCAGGCCAACAGCCTGCCGCCGGGGGATTCGAAGCAGCGACTGGACACCGAGGCGCTGCCAAGCGAATTGCAGGAGTTGGCGGTGTCGTTCAACGGCGCCTTGGCTCGCCAGGAAGCGGCCTGGTGCCAGCTCGAAGGGTTCAATGCCAATGTGGCCCACGAGCTGCGAACGCCGTTGACCAACCTGATCGGGCAGACCCAGGTTGCGTTGGCCCACGGGCGGGACGTGAATGAGCTTCAGGATCTGTTGCAGTCCAACCTCGAAGAACTGGAACGGATGGGCACCATCGTCAATGACATGCTGTTCCTGGCGGGTGCCGAAAGTGGGCAGCGGGCGACCGAGCTCAGTGATGTCTCGCTTTATGAAGAGGCATCGAAGACGGTGGAATACCTTGAGCCTGTCTTGCATGACAAACAGCTGAACGTGGTGATCAAAGGCGACATGCGCGTATGCATCGACCGACGCCTGTTTCACCGCTCCCTCGCCAATCTGATACAAAACGCGGCGCGATACGCGGTGCCGGAGAGCGTCATCATCGTCCGCCTGGAAAGCCATGGCATGCAGGCCCAGGTGAGCGTTTCCAATGCAGGCGAGCCTATCGACAACGTGCATCTGGAGCATTTGTTCGAACGCTTCTATCGCGCCGACGCCGCCAGGGCCCGGAGCGACGCGCACCATGGCCTGGGGCTTTCCATTGTGCGGGCCGTGGCGTCCATGCACGGTGGACGAGTGTTTGCCCACAGCAAGGATGGGCTCAATACCTTCGGATTTTCCCTGACGAGCCAAGCGGCGCGCTAGTTGCGTCTTAGCGAACGCCGGTGTTTCCCCAACATCGGCGTTTGACATCTTCCTGTCAGTCAGCAGTCACCTTGACGTCAGTGTCCCCCTCCTAGAGTGCTAACACCATCCCGGTAAAGGCAGTCGTGGAGTCCATCATGAATATCCAAAACCTGTCGATCGCCAGTCTGCTGGCCGTCATCACATTGAGCGGTTCACCTCTGTTCGCCAAAGAAAACACGGAACCACCGGCTTACGAGTATGGCATGCCGCTGGACATCGCCCACGCCATTCGCATCGAGGCACCGAGCTCGCAAGTGTGTGAGGTCGTGCGGGCAAAAATGACCTATGTGGATACGCAAGGGCAAACCCGCCAAGTCAGCTTTCTGCAACTGGCTGAGGCGTGTTCCATCCAGTGATCGCCGGTCGTGTCGGTTCATTGTTTCAAATAGAGGATTCAACCATGTGGAACACAGCAACCCCCGCAATCGGCCTTCTGAACACCATAAACCCGTTGATGAGACTGGTCCGGGCACTTGTCGCCGGTGTCGCGCTGCTCAGTGCCGTAAGTATCGAAGCATCGGCTCGTGTCGCACCGAAACCCGACTGGTCGACCAACGACATGCCGTCTCAGGAGGGCCGAATCGTCTTGGTCACCGGCGGCACCAGCGGCATGGGTTATGAGGATGCGCTGGCACTTGCCCGTGCCGGCGCGCAGGTGATTATCGCTGCTCGCAATCCAGAGCGCGGTGCACAGGCCATTGCACGCATTCAACAGGCGGTGCCCGATGCCAAGGTGCAGTTCGAGGCCGTGGACCTGGCCAACCTTTCATCCGTGCGCGACCTGGCCCAGCGTCTTAATCAGAGGCTGCCGCGCCTCGACGTGTTGATCAACAATGCCGCCATCATGGCGCCGTCCGAACGAGGTACATCAGCCGATGGTTTCGAACTTCAGTTAGCAACCAATTACCTGGGGCACTTCGCGCTGACCGGCCTGCTGGTGCCGCTCCTGCGTCAAAGCCAGGACGCACGCGTGGTGAGCCTTTCAAGCATTGCAGCGACCCGTGGCGCGATAAACTTCGATGACCTCCAGGCCAACCAGAAGTACGACCCGTACGCGACATACGCGCAATCGAAACTGGCCATCCTGCATTGGGCGTTCGCGTTGCAGCGGCGCAGCGATGCCGAAAATTGGGGCATTCGTAGCATCGCCGCGCACCCCGGCGTTGCCGTAACCGAGTTGGTCGAACGCGGCCCCGGCCTCAACAGTGAATTCGGCCAGCGCTGGGCCCAGGACCGCGACGCCTACCACTCAGCGGCACAAGGGGCGTTGCCCACGCTGTATGCCGCCACCGCTAAGCAGGCCGTCGGCGGCGCCTATTACGGCCCGACCGGAGACCAGGAAAAACGCGGCCCGCTGGGTTTTGCCAAAACGCCTGCCGCAGCAACCAGGGAGGCGGATTCCGATCGGCTTTGGGCCGTCTCCGAACGGCTGACCGGCGTCACCTACCCCTGATGCAACCTTGGGCGCGGGTGTCCGTCCCGTGCCCACCCTCTGGCCTGTTGCCGCCTTCCTGGAGCTCCCATGAGTACGCCTTCCTATCTGCACCGGCTGAGCCTCGCCCTTAATGCCCGCGACGGTGAGCTGCGTCCTGCGTTGTACGGATTCCTGCTGTTCCTGTGCCTCTTTACCGGTTACTTCATGCTGCGCCCGATCCGCGAATCGATGGGCATCGCGGCGGGCGTGGAGAATCTGCAATGGCTGTTTACCGCGACCTTCCTGGTCATGCTGGCGGCGGTTCCGATGTTTGCCTGGCTCAGTTCCCGGGTACCGCGCTTGCGCCTCATCGATTGGGTGTACGGCTTCTTCGGCATCAATCTGCTGATGTTCGTCGAGTTCTTCCAGTTCCAGCCGGACAGTGTCTGGCTGGCCCGGGTCTTTTACGTCTGGATCTCGGTTTATAACCTGTTCG
Organism: Pseudomonas sp. St290; assembly: GCF_018325805.1. Lineage (NCBI taxonomy): Bacteria > Pseudomonadati > Pseudomonadota > Gammaproteobacteria > Pseudomonadales > Pseudomonadaceae > Pseudomonas > Pseudomonas sp. St290. The sequence goes on from NZ_AP014703.1 coordinate 3,513,285, forward strand.
TCGTGTCCGTGGCCTGGAGCTTGATGGCGGATGTATTCGACAGCGAGCAGGCCAAGCGTTTATTTGCCTTCATCGCTGCCGGTGCCAGCATCGGCGGTTTGCTGGGGCCGGCCCTGAGCGCGCTGCTCATCGATACCCTCGGCGCCTCTGGGTTGATGCTGCTGGCGGCCTTGTTGCTCGGGGCCACGCTGGTCTTGAAGCGGGCGTTGATGAGATGGCGCGAGGAGGGTGGGGCAGGCCGACCGGGCGCCGCGCCGACGCAAAGCCCTCGGCAGCCACTGCGCGGCAACCCGTTCAGCGGCTTGACGGCGGTGCTCAGATCACCTTACCTGCTGGGAATCGCCGGGTTCGTGGTGCTGTTGGCGACCGTCAGCACCTTTCTGTATTTCGAGCAGGCGCGCCTGGTGGCCGAGCACTATCCGGATCGCGAATCGCAAGTTCGCATCTTTGGCACCATCGACATCATCGTGCAGGCGGGCGCGTTGCTGTCCCAGCTGTTCATCACCGGCCGTATCGCACCGAAGCTGGGGGTACGCGCGTTGCTGGCCATCGTGCCGCTGCTCATGTCCATCGGCTTCCTGGGCCTGGCGTTGGCGCCCGGGTTTGCGCTGCTTACGACGTTGATGATCGTACGACGAATCGGCGAGTACGCGTTCGTCCGGCCGGGCAGGGAAATGCTCTTCGCACCCTTGGACGCCGAGAGTAAATACAAGGCGAAGAACTTCATCGACACCGTGGTTTATCGCGCCGGTGACGCCATGAGTGGCTGGGCCAAGAGCCTGCTTGACATGCTGGGGCAGGGCGCCGGCCTGGCCGCGATGATTGGCGCGTGTTGCGCGTTGCTGTGGGGTTACTTGGGCTGGCAATTGGGACGGCAGGCCGATTATGCCGCTTCGCGGGAACTACGCCTGGCAATTATCTCGGCCAGGGCATGAAGATTTTTTATTCTCCATCGCATCCTTACAGTGAGAGGTGATACAGATGACTCTAAAAAACAGCGTACTGGCAATAGGTGCGGTCATTGCCTTTTCGGTTTTCCCCACAGCCTTCGCGGGCGAACAAAACTCGTTGATCGGCACTTGGCGCATGATCAGCGCAACGGTTGAGCACCAGGGCAGTAGCTCGGATGCTTATGGACCCAATCCTCATGGCTGGCTCGTTTTCACCCCGGAGTTGACGTTTGTTGAAGTGCTCACGGATCCACGCGTGCCGCCGTTTCGCTCCAACGTGCGTGGCGAAGGCACCGATGAGGAAAACCGCGCAGCCATGCTCGGTAGCATCGGTTTCTTTGGACGATATACCGTTAACCAGAACGGCGAGTTCACGGGCAACACCGTCGAAGGATCTACGTTTCCAAACTGGGTGGGCGCTGTGCGTACCCAGGATGACTTGCAACTGAAGGTTGACGGCGACCGGATGGTGGAAGATTTTCGGCGCCCGGATGGGATGAAGGTTCACATCGTCTGGGAGCGTGTAAAGTAGCTTCGAAGCATCTTCCATGCTTCTCGTGAGACAGGGCGGTTCCAGCGCTCTGTCGAATACATTCATTTCCTGGCCAATCCCCCGGCAGCTCTGAGTGGAGTGGCGGTGCTGCTGAAATCTCTATAGCGTTGCAATGGCCGGCCCCGGTGGGGCTAGAATCAGTACGAATGCATCCGCCTTAAAATCATAAACACTCTGTTTAACATAATATACATTACACGCACCAACAGATATTCCACACAGGCCATCTCCCAGGTACATTTGAAAGCTCAGTCACATCCCTCGACCACATTCCCCAGGATCTTCTCCCATGCATGAGGCAGCCCATCAGATCATCGACCTCTACGAGCGTCACGCTCAAACATGGGATCGCGTTCGCCCGCGGTGCCTCGTCGAGCAATCATGGCTGGATCGTTTTCGTCAGGCCATGCCTGTTGTCGATGCTCATGTCCTCGACATTGGCTGTGGTTGCGCCGAACCCATGGCTGGTTACTTGATCGACGCGGGACATGCCGTATGTGGCATTGATTCGTCCAAGGCGATGATCAGTCTATGCCAGCAACGTTTCCCGCAGCACGATTGGCATGTTGCCGATATGCGCCAGTTAGCGCTTGATCAGCGTTTCGCTGGCATTCTGGCGTGGGACAGTTTCTTTCACCTGACGCCTGAGGATCAGCGTCGGATGTTCCCGATTTTCCAGGCCCATGCCCAGCCAGGCGCTGCACTGATGTTTACCAGCGGGCCGGCCCATGGCATTGCATTAGGCACTTTCGAAGGAGAAACGCTTTATCACGCCAGCCTGGACCACAATGAATACTTCGAATTGCTCACAACCCATGGTTTCAACGTCGTTGAGCAAACTACGGAAGATCCGGCTTGTGGTGGTCACACGATTTGGCTAGCTGTTAGCTGTTAGAAACGTCGCGTCGAGTACAAACCGCCAAGCGCAGATCACCGTCCTGTCAGATCCTGTAATAAATCGTCTCGTATGAAATGCTGGAAACCGTTGTAGGATTTCTTTCCCAATTATTTCCAGGTCAGTATGAACACGCCCCAGGAACCTCCCAGTAGCTTTCCAAAGAACAGAATTCCCTCCAGCGCTCCAGCACCTTCTTCCCTCGCATTGATCGCCCGAGGGAGCGAATAACCCATGGAATGGATCGTTGACCCCACGGCCTGGCTCGGCCTGCTGACCTTGATCGTGCTGGAGCTGGTGCTCGGCATCGATAACCTTGTATTCATCGCCATCCTGGCTGACAAACTTCCGCCCGAGCAGCGCGACCGCGCCCGCATCATCGGCTTGTCCCTGGCGTTGTTGATGCGCCTTGGCCTCCTTGCCAGCATCTCCTGGATGGTGACGTTGACCAACCCGTTGTTCGAGGTCTTCGGCAAGACGTTCTCGGGCCGGGATTTGATCATGCTGTTCGGTGGTGTATTCCTGTTGTTCAAGGCAACCATGGAGTTGCATGAGCGACTCGAAGGCCACGTGGCACAACGGTCCGGCAACGCGGCCTATGCGATGTTCTGGCCTATCGTTGCGCAGATTGTGGTACTGGACGCGGTCTTTTCCCTGGATGCGGTGATCACGGCCGTGGGTATGGTGGAGCACCTGTCGGTCATGATGATCGCGGTGATGTTCTCTATCGGCTTGATGATGATCGCGAGCAAACCGCTGACAAAATTCGTCAACGGCCACCCTACTGTCATCATGCTGTGCCTGGGCTTTTTGATGATGATCGGCTTCAGCCTCACGGCTGAAGGCCTGGGTTTCCACATTCCGAAAGGCTACTTGTACGCCGCGATTGGTTTCTCGATCCTGATTGAATTGTTCAACCAGCTGGCGCGCTCGCGCCGCAAGAAAAGCCTGCAAGGTCTTCGGCCGATGCGCGAGCGCACCGCCCATGCGGTGTTGCGCCTGTTGGGCGGCCAAAAGCTGGGGGCCGATGAAGTCGGTGAGGAAATCGCCGACATGCTGGAAGGTGACGAACCGGAGCAGGTTTTCCATCGACGCGAACGGGTCATGATCAGTGGCGTACTGCAATTGGCCGAGCGCCCGATACGCAGCGTGATGACACCTCGTGCGCAAATTGACCACCTCGACTTGGCCAATGAAGCGCAGGAAATCCGTACGGCACTGATGCACTCTTCCTACTCACGCTTGCCGTTGATCCGGGAAGGACGCGTGGATGAGCCGCTAGGCTTTGTCCATAAGAAAGAACTGCTCAAGGAAATACTGGCGGGCAATCAGCCCAATCTGGAAGTCATGGCGCGCAAAGCCATCAACCTGCTCGACAGTTTCACGATCCTCAACGCACTGGAGCAAATGCGTAAAGAGTCGACCCACATCGCGTTCGTGGTGAACGAGTTCGGTGACTTCGTCGGCCTTCTCACAATGACTGACATCCTGGAATCCATTGCAGGTGAACTGCCGGATGCCAGTGAAATTGAAGGCCCGAATATTGTCGCCCAGGATGGAGGCTTTCTCGTCAGCGGCGCCCTGCCCCTCAGCCAGGTTCGTGAACACATCGGCTTCCAGGCGAAAGCGACGCAAGATTACCAGACGCTCGCCGGCTTGGTGATGAGCCTGCTGGATCGCTTGCCAATCATCGGAGACACTCTTCGTTGGCAAGAGTGGAGCATGACTGTGCTGGAGGTCGAAGAGCGCCGGGTGACCAGGGTGCTGTTACGTAAGGAATAAGCGTAGAGCGAGGCCGCAGATGCTAGCCCACCGCACGTATGCACCTTATCCAGAACCGGCTAAAAAGGGTCCACTCCACAATCAGATGCAGTTAAACTGCGCGCCCTCTGATGTCACCTCCAGGAAGGATTCGATGACGTTTCGGCTATTGGGAGCTGCTGCGGCCCTACTACTGCTATCCGCTTGCTCTAACTATCAGTACAGATCTTTTGTCGGCAATTTAGATGATCCTGCCCTCCAGGTCTTGGACTTGTCCGATGGAGTCGCCGATGCCCCGGTTATCTACTTCGAGACGCTCCAGTATCGGGATCTGGGCGTACCGTTCCACCGCCTGCTTCTCGCAACCCGGGTGGATGGCCAGTCCTTACCTTATGCCGGTAAGCACTCAATCCTGGAGTACTTCGGTTACCAAGCCGTTCGGTTGACGCCAGGTCCGCACTCATTGGAGTGGTGCTGGGTCTCGATGAACAAACTGGGTACAGGTGGAGGCAAATGCGGCTTCAGTGCCCCGGACATCAGGTTGGAAGCCGGCAAGCGTTATTTGGCTACGTGGTCATCGTCGACATCCATGATAGGGGTCTCAGGGAGTGAGCAAATGCAGATCAGGGTGAATTCCTACGTACTTGACCGGGATACTAAGAAGCAGGTCTACCCCTGATAGCAAAACCTCGGTCAGCCATATTGATCGCCGTTGCGAGGCCCGTGCTTTTTTTGATAAGCCTCCGAGGAAACGATCAGCACACGGAGTTTCGTAACTCATTACCCCTGCAGCTTGCGTAACTCCCCGCCCTCCTCCTTCAGACGCTCCAGATACATGGCGGCGTCCAACAGTTGATAAGGGAAATAAAGCCCTGGCGGCGTCGGTGGCTGGCCGTCCAACCCGAGGAGTCGTTCAAGAGTCATTGCGACGCTGAGGCCGGTCAATGGCGCAGCGCCTGCCGGGTGGATGACTGCATGACGCGTATGCAAGGGTTCGCCCTGGAGGTCCTCGCCAACGAGTTCGATGATGATCTCGGTGGACATCGGCCTGCCCTGGCGCCGGGTTGAACTCACTGCGGTGGCCAAGTTGAATTGGACATTTGCTGCACCCGTCGCAGCCGCCAGGCCGACGACATCAATGGACGAAAAGCCGGAAGCCTCGATTTCCGTACCATCCACCGCATGGAATCGTGTCTTGGAATCCTCTCCTTCGCGCCAAACGAACACACCGTCGCGTCGTGTCAGTGCGGCAGGCAGCATTTTGTTCAGGTGTTCAAAGTCAGTGGCGACGGTTGGGCCGCCGGTGTCCTGCTCATCGACCAGCGCGTTGATACGGATGTCCTGGACCCGGCCAAATGCCCGGGCAACGCTCAGCGTCGCCACGGTCGTCGCCCCTGCCATCCATTCGTAACCGAGGACAATGGGCGAGGCGTCAGGCGTATGCATGTACGTCGCAATTTCCGGCGCGATCTCGAAAACGCCGGAGGAAATGCTGAGGTGCGGCACGCCGCGTTTTTGCGCAAAACGCAATCCGGCAAGGGCGTGGTCCATATAAAAGACCACGACGGCGCTGACCGGGCGATCGCCGAGGCCTAGATCGTCTGCGTTAGAGTCAATCGCCACGCCCTGTGCCCCGCCAATGTGATCCGCGGCGCGCTGAGCCTTGGCAAGGTCGCGACCACCGATCAGCAGTGGTACCTCGGGGTGGGCGGCGCGAAGCGCCCGGGCAGTGTGATGACCAATGGCGCCGGAACCGCCCATTAATAAGATAGGATCAAGTGACATGGTGTGTTCTCCTTGTCTCTGGTTTAAACCTACTTTCAGTAGGTAACCTAACACAACATCACGCACTTCAACCTACCATTAGTAGGTTTTTTAGCGATCAGGAGCAAAAAACCGTGCAGAAAGACATTGAGCACAGCCCTGTCGGTTCCCCTCCCCGCCGGCTTGCGAAAGCCGAACGGCGGCGACAGTTGCTGGATACCGCGCTACTGATCGTGCGCGAGGAAGACGCGGATCGGCTGACCTTGGGGCATCTGGCCGTTCGCGCCGGCGTGTCCAAACCGGTTGTCTACGATCATTTCGGCACCCGTTCGGGTCTGTTGATCGAGCTCTACAAATGGATCGATACCGAGCGGGTCAGCGCTTTCCGTGACGCCATGTCCAAGACTGCGCGGAGCCTGGAAGAGACAGCCTTGGTCCTGTCCAGCGCCTACATTCATTGCGCGGCCGATAACACCGACGAATTCCATGCTGTGGGCGCAGCCCTGGCAGGCAGCGAAGAGAAGGCGGCGGTGTTCCAGGAGCTCTTGGATAACTGTGTGCAGATGTTCATATCTGTGCTCGAACCTCATACGACGTGGCCAGCGGACGAACTCGAACGATGCTGCATTGGCCTGGTTGGCGCGGGGGAAGCCCTGTCCTGCGCGTTGGTACGAGGGCGGCATGGCGAAGACGAGGTCATTGAAACATTCGCTTCACTGATCCGCAGCGTCGTAAAGCCGACAGAGGCGCAACTTTAGACGTCGTGATAGCGGACCCGAGCTCGTTTACATGTCCGATGGACTGCAAGCTCTTCTACGGCTTGCGGATTGCTGCTCCGTGCTCAACGCTGCTTCAAATACACCCCGGCCAGCCCGTCCTGTGAATCCGGAACCGCGTTGTAGGCAATGACAGCAAAGCCTTTCACCAATTGAATATGATATGGACCGTTCTTACCGGAGGCTTGCGGCTCGCGCACGATGATCAGGTTGCTGCTGTCCATCGGCACGATGTGATGCTCGGTCACGCTGTCCTTTGTGGCCATGGTGAATTCGGCGACTTCTCTTCCATTGGCATCCCGCTCAGGGAGAATCTTCAGGTCCAGATCGGCGTCGTGCCCCAGTGCGTCCTGCATCTGGTAATGGCCGCTACGCTGGGCCGCGTCGACATCGTCGATCTTGTCGTTATCCAACTCGCGTTCTTCATCGTGCAGCAGGACAGCCCCTTGGTGGTCGTCGCCCTTGGCACCGCTGACCCAGATACCGGTGAAAGAGTACGGTTCGACTTTTTCCCGGGAGATCCGCCAGGTACCCGTTTGACGACCATCGCCGGCATATTCATGGAGGCTGATAAGGTCGTCATCCGCGTCTTCCCGAATGCCCAGCAGCTTGATCGGTTCGCCGTTGCCCGCCTGGGTATAGCGCACCTCACCAACGATCACGGCACCTTGCACCTGGTACCAGAGTTCTACCGGGGTCTTTGTGTCGAGGGTACCGGCGAGGATCACGGGGTCCTCCTTCTCGGGGCCTTCCAGGCGCGATTGCTCAAGCCATTGGCCCTCTTTCAATTCACCCGTGGTGCGCAGCGTGTAGCCGCTGGGCATGCTGGTGTTTTCGCCTGGCTCGGTCGGCTGGATTTGCTCCTCGGTGTCCGAGCGAAGCAGGACCAGCTCGTCGCCGTGCATTTTCCATTGAGTGGCGCGGGTCCAGCAGCAGTCACGGTCGGTTTGTGACAGCAGAACGCCGTCCAGCGGGCTGACAGAGAACATGCCTTTGCTGTCCCCCCTGGCCAGGGCCGTCAAGGCCGGATTGAGGATCCATTGGGTTTTCCGCGGGTCTTGCAGATAGACGTCGAACGTCGGTTTGTAGCTCGCGTCGGGATCGTTGCCATTGCGGATCGCCAAGTCCTGGCGGCCATCGAAGTTGAAGTCGTCGAAGTACAACAGGCTCTGAGGGCCAAGTAGCCAGTTATCGACCTTGCCGTTGCGGTCCACGGGCACATTGCCGGCGGGCGTCTGCAATTGCTGCAGGGCTTCGTGGGTGTTGTTGTCGCGCACGGTGATGAACGCTTGCGCCAGTTGATGCGGGTCTTCCGGCGGCTCCGGGAACAGCACTTCGACCAGATATTGGCCACTGCGGTCATTCACCGCGAACGCCCTTGGCTCGGCCATGACCGGGGCCGCCACAGTCATGGAAAGAAGCACACTGCTGACGAGCGAACGCATCCACCCACTTCCTTGCTGAAATTCGGGGCCGCAGTTTAGCGACTCCCGTGATTCATCGCGAGAGAGACGACTGTTGCTATCAGTTAGGCCCGGACTGTAACTGACGCCCTGCTCGCCGTTCGCTTACTGTCGAGGCTCATCCCACGGAGTGATTCCCATGCCGGATACCGCCAATCTCTACCTGTTCGTGGTTGCTGTCGTGCTTTTGCTGATCGTTCCGGGGCCCAACATGGCCTTTGTCACCAGCCATGCGTTGGCCCACGGCTGGCGTGCTGGCGTCGCGGCCGCCCTCGGCATTTCCTTGGCGGACGTGCTGATGACCATGATGGTCAGCGCTGGCATCGGCGCGCTGGTGATGAGCTGGGCACCGGCGTTCGACGTGCTGCGCCTGGCCGGGGCCGCTTATCTGCTGTGGCTTGCCTGGCAAGCACTGAGAGCGCCGGCTGCGACTCAGGATAGCCAGCTCCAGGTGGCTTCGCAGTGGAAAATCTTCTGCCGAGGCGCCCTCAACAGCCTCTTGAATCCCAAGGCGCTGCTGTTCTTCATGGTGTTTCTGCCCCAGTTCGTCAACGTCAAGGCCGGCGGCGTAAGCCTGCAACTGATCTTCCTCGGAGCGTTGCTGGCACTGATTGCATTCGTCTTCCATACGCTGCTGGGTGTTTGCGCCGCACAGCTCAGGGCGAAACTGGCAAACAGCGGGATTTCAAGGCGCCTGGGTACGTATGGTTTTGCCGGGGTCATGGCAGCGCTGGCGGCACGCCTGTTGTTTCTCGACCGCCCGCTTTGACCCGCGGCGTCCTTGCGCCAGCGATTGTCCTATGCTTATCCAATCCACTGCGGAGCTGGACCCATGTCCTCCGAAACCACCCTCCTCCAAAGCTGGCACCACAATGCCCAGGCCTGGATCGAAGCCATCCGCACGGGGGCCATCGAAAGCCGCCTGACGGTCACGGACCAGGCCATGCTGCTGGCGGTACTGAGCCGCCAGCCCGAGCGTGTGCTTGATCTGGGTTGCGGCGAAGGCTGGCTGTTGCGGGCGCTGACTGAACGGGGCATCGAGGCGGTCGGTGTGGATGGCGACGCGACGTTGATCGATGCGGCCCGGGCAGCGGGCTCCTCCCTGGTGCACCTGGCAAGCTATGAAGCGCTGGTGGAGGCCAAGGTGGACGTCGGCAGCGGCTACGACCTGATCTGCGCCAACTTCGCCCTGTTGCACCAGGACATCATCCCATTGCTCGCGGCGATGAACGCCCTGCTCAACCCGGGCGGAGCGCTAGTGATCCAGACACTGCACCCGTGGACTGTGGCGGCAGGCAATTACCAGGACGGCTGGCGAGAAGAAACCTTCGACGGGTTCAAGGGCCAATGGCGGCCCATGCCGTGGTACTTCCGCACCTTGTCCAGTTGGCTCAATGCCCTGGACATGGCCGGTTTCCGACTGGTGGTGCTGCAGGAACCGCAGCACCCACAAAGTCCGGTGCCGCAGTCGTTGCTTTTGGTGGCCGAACAATACCGGTCGGCAGAGCGATGATTCTTACCACAGCGCCATCGTATAGCTGACGATCAACCGGTTCTCATCCAGATCGTTGCCAAAATTCGAACGGACCGTCGCATTGCGCCATTTCAAGCCCAGCCCCTTGAGCGTGCCGTCCTGCACCACATAGGCGATATCCGTGTTGCGCTCCCACTCCTTACCTTCGCCTGGTGCGGTGCGCTGGACATTGTCGCCAGTGATGTAGCGGGTCATGAACGTCAACCCGGGCACGCCAATGGCGGCAAAGTTGTAGTCATAACGCGCCTGCCAGGAACGCTCGTCGATGTTGGCGAAGTCGCCGATCTGCACGAAGTTGACCAAGTACGGATCGCTGCGTCCGATGTAGGGGAACGGATCGTCGCCGCTCATGCGTTGATAACCCAGGCCCAACGCATGGCCCGCCAGGCTGTAGGTGAACAAGGCGCCGAAGGCCTGGTTGTCGAGATCGCGAAAGTTGCCGTCTTCGGTGCTGCGCGAATAGCGCACGTCGCTCTTGAACGACTGGCCTGCGCCCAGGTCCAGGGTGTGGACGAACCCGAGGTAGTTTTGCTGGTAGATGTCTTCCAACTGGCTATAGCGGTATTGCGCCGTGAGGTTCGGCAGGAACTGATAGTCCGCCCCGGCGAACTGGAACTTGTCGCTGCTTCCACCGATGCGATTGGCGGTCATGTCCTGGTAGTCGGTGGAGTCGACAAAGTTGATCTGCGTGAGTTGCCCGGCGCTCAGCTTCAAGCGATCGATTTCCTGCACGCTCAACAACCCGCCCTTGAACGTTCCCGGCAGCAGGCGCGTGTCGTTGGAGCTCACCGCCGGGTCCTTGATCTGCAACGTCCCCAGCTTCAAGGTGCTATTGGATAGGCGCACCTTGGCAGTCAGACCGAGTTCGCCATAACGGTCTTGCGAACCGCCCGACAAATCCGCCGGTAACAGATTGGTGCCCGCCGTGCCGCCCCCGGAATCGAGTTTGAAGCCGGCCATGCCCAAGGCATCGAGGCCGAAACCCACGGTTCCGGCGGTGTAACTCGACTCCATCCGCAGCAAAAAGCCCTGGGCCCATTCTTCAGCCTTGTCCCGTGCCCCCTCCTGGCGGAAGTCGCGATTGAAGTAAAAGTTGCGGGCCTCCAGGCTGCCTTTGCTGTCGGCGATGAAGTCGGCCTGGGCGTTCGGCATGCCGATCAGGCTCAGGCCGAGCAACGTACCGGCGGGGGTATGAAACCAGGTGGATGTGAAATGCCGCATGGCATGCTCCTTTTTATGGACGCGAGCGAACCCTCTCGGGGGCGCTGCCTTCGCGTCCGATGGTTGTTGTTTTAAAGGTTGGTACGGCGTCCGCTCTTTGCGCGGACGCCACGGGCAGTCAGGATTCGAGCTGTCTGCCGCGGGTTTCCGGCAGGCTCAACGCCGCCAGGATCACTACGCCATAGGCGCCGGCGGCGAACACACCGATCCCGGTGCCGATGGGCAAGGTGTTGCTCAGCGTGCCGATGAACAACGGGAACAGCGCCGCGATGGAGCGCCCGGCGTTGTAGCAGAACCCCTGACCCGACCCACGCATACGGGTGGGAAACAGCTCAGTCAGGAACGCGCCCATGCCGGCGAAGATGCCCGAAGCGAAGAAACCCAGGGGGAAGCCCAGCCAGAGCATCCAGGCGTTATCGATGGGCAGTTGGGTGTAGGCCAGGACGATTGCCATGGACCCGACGGCGAACAGAATGAAGTTCTTTTTGCGGCCGATGGCATCGGTCAACAACGCACTGGTCACATAGCCGACATAGGAACCGACGATGACCATCGCAAGGTAACCGCCGGTACCGAGCACACTCAGGCCGCGCTCGGTTTTCAGGTATGTCGGTAACCATGTGGTGATTGCGTAGTAGCCGCCCAGCGCACCGGTGGTCAACAGCGAGGCACGCAAGGTAGTGCTGAGCATCCGAGGGGCAAATATCTCGAAAAATGCCCACCGCGAACCCAGCTCTGGCTTGGCCTGGCGCTCCCGCACAGCATGTTCGAAGGTGTCCGATTCCTTGACCAGTCGACGGATTACCAGCACAAACAGCGCCGGTACCAGGCCGATCATGAACAACGCCCGCCAGGCCTGTTCCGGTGGCAGGAAAGTGAACAGCCCGGCATACAGCAGCGCCGTCAGCCCCCAGCCCAGCGCCCACCCGGCCTGCACCATGCCCACTGCTTTGCCACGGTCCTTGGCGCGGATAACCTCGCCGATCAACACCGCCCCCGCGGTCCATTCCCCGCCGAAGCCAAAGCCCATCAAGGTCCGGGCCACCAGCAATTGTTCGTAGTTCTGCGCCAGCCCACACAAAAAGGTGAAGAACGCGAACCACAGGACCGTCAGTTGCAGGGTCCGTACCCGGCCGATACGGTCGGACAGGATTCCGGCGATCCACCCGCCTGCCGCCGAGGCCAACAAGGTGCAGGTGCCGATCATGCCGGCGTCGCCCTTGGAGATTCCCCAGGTCGCGATCAGGGTCGGGATAACGAAACTCAGCATCTGCGTATCCATGCCGTCCAAGGCATAGCCGATCTTGCAGCTCCAGAATGTACGTTTTTCATTTTTCGACAGGGGGCCGTACCAACTGAATGGGCCCGTGCGCCCTGTCCCGGTGGTTACGCCGTCAGTCATGGTCTTTTCCATGGAAGGTTCCTGCGGCAGCAAGCGAAGATGACGGACACGCCTCGTTATTCTTTTGTGAAGGCGTTGTCGTTGGGGATGCGGACGCAGTGGCTGCGTCGTGGGGCGGATTCTTTGTGGCAAATCCACGCAGCGTCAAACGGGAAAAACACCCGATCGGGCATAAGAAAATTTGATGCGTCCAATGGCCTGATCTGGAGTAACAATTGCAATCATAAGAACCACACGCACCCAGAGAGCCTTCATGAACCTCAAATTCCTCGAAACCTTCGTCTGGGTCGCCCGACTGCAGAGCTTCAGCCTCACCGCCGAGAAGATGTTCAGCACCCAGGCAGCGATCTCCAGCCGGATCGCTTCATTGGAAGAAGAATTGGGCTTGCGCCTGTTCGTGCGGGATTCGCGCGGGGTCTCGCTGACACCCGAAGGCCTCAAGGTGCTCGACTACGCCGAACAGATGCTCGAAGTCCAGCGGGCGTTGAAGCAGTCACTGGACACCAACAGCCCGCAGCAAGGCCTGGTGCGCATCGGCGTGATGGATACGGTGATTCATACCTGGCTCAGCCCGTTGATGTCGATGCTGATGCAAGCCTTTCCCGCCGTGGAAATCGAAATCACCGCCGATGCGGCGCGCAACCTCTGTGAGCAATTGCAGAAAGGCTACCTGGACATCGTGTTCCAGACCGATCTGGTCCGCCACGAAAGCGTGCGCAACCTGGAACTGGGTCACTATCCCATGCACTGGATCGCCGCCAGCCAGTCCATCTATGCCCGCCCCTACGCTTCGCTGGTGGAGATGGCGGGCGAGCGCATCATCACCTTCGTCAAGCATTCGCGTCCGCACCAGGATGTGCTCAACCTGTTGTACGCCCATGGGGTCACGGCACCGCGGGTCAGTTGCGTCAATTCGGTGTCGGCCATGACCCGGCTGATTCGCGACGGATTCGGCATCGGCGCCTTGCCAGCAGCGCTGGTGGCCAAGCCGCTGGCCAGCGGCGAATTGATCCAGCTCGAGCCCGGCACCGCCCTGCCCCAACTCGACGTCGTCGCCTCCTGGCGCGCTGGCGTCGGCCTGGAGCTGATCGAGAACATCGTCCAGATGAGTCGCCAGGTGGTCAGCCAATACGCCGCTGATGTCGGGCCGCAACGCATGGTGGCGGCCCCGGGCCTGAACAGCCAAGCGCCTCTGGAATAACTTTTACTTGTCACGGGGTACCAATATTCCTTGTTGGACGTCATCGCCATGCTGTTCTCAAAGTAACGGACGAACGCTTGGAGACCCCGTGATGAATCAACCCGCCCTGCCTTTCGAACAACTGCAGCAATGCACGCCCGTCGCCCTGCGCCAGAGCATCGCCGCCGGCCAATACCAGGGCCATACCAGCGGCCTGGGCCAAGGGCGCGTGCAAGCCAATATCGTGATCCTGCCCAGCGACTGGGCCAATGAATTCCTGCGCTACTGCACCCTCAACCGCCAGGCCTGCCCAGTGCTAGACGTGACCGAGCCAGGGGATCCGTTCTTCCGTAACCTGGGCGCCGCCATCGATATCCGCCATGAGGTGCCTCAATACCGGGTCTACCGCCACGGCGAGTTGAGCGAAACGCCGCTGGACATCGCACACCTGTGGCAGGACGACCTGGTGGCCTTCGCCCTCGGTTGCTCATTCTCCTTTGAACAGCCCTTGCTGGAGGCTGGCATCCGTTTGCGGCACATCGAGCTGGGGCGCAATGTCGCGATGTTCCAGACCAACATCGACACCCGTCCCACCGCTCGCCTGTCTGGCAAGATGGTGGTAAGCATGCGGCCGATGAAAGCGGCCGCGGCCATCCAAGCGATCCAGATTACCGGGCGCATGCCCAACGTTCACGGCGCCCCGGTGCACATCGGTGATCCTTCATTGATCGGCATCCGGTCCCTGGACATGCCGGATTATGGCGACGCCGTACCGGTGGAAGCGGACGAAATCCCGGTATTCTGGGCCTGTGGCGTAACGCCCCAATCCGTGGTCCAGGCCTCGCGTCCACCGCTGTGCATCACCCACGCTCCGGGTTGCATGCTGGTGACGGACTTATGGAACAGTGATTTGTAAGCCTCGAACAAAGGCTGTTTTTCAACCTGAAAGGACACGCGATGAACACCGCTCAGCGATCGATTCAACAGTACATCCACGGCAAGGACGGCAACCGCCCTCACCTGCTGGCCCAGGCCTTTACACCGGCGGCTATTCTGGACATGGTCGTGCGCACCGGTTCCATCGCGTTTCCCGCCCACGTCGAAGGCCGTACCGCCATTGGCGACGTGTTGGTCAGTCGCTTTGGCCAGACCTTCGAAAATGTCTACACGTTCTGCCTGGCCGCCCCTCCACCCGCCAACACAGAGGCGTTCGAGTGCAAATGGCTGGTGGCGATGTCAGACAAAAGCAGCGGCGAGGCGCGTGTCGGGTGTGGCCTGTATGACTGGCAGTTCGATCCAGCCTCGAGACTGGCCGAGCGACTGACCATCACCATCGAACACATGAAGACCCTGCCGGCGACCGATCTGCCGATGATCATGGCCTGGGTATCGAAGTTGGACTATCCCTGGTGTAGGCCTGAGGCGGCTATCAATAATGTTCCGGATTTAGCCGAGTTGCGAGAAGTAGTCCTGTACATGGCTAATGCCGAGCAGTGAAGAATAGGAAACCTGCCTAGCCACTGCGCGAGGGGACTTCCCTGTGGGAGCAAAGCTTGCTCGCGATGCACGCACCTCGATTTCCAGGAAGACCGAGTTATCTTCATCGCGGGCAAGCCTTGCTCCCACAAGGTGGGGATACGCCCGTCGCCACTGTTTCTATGCTTCATGACCAAGGAAACGCCCAAGTGAACATCAAGTTTCTCGAAACCTTCGTCTGGGTTGCCCGCCTGAAGAGCTTTCGTCTCACCGCCGAAAAGCTGTTCACCACCCAGGCGTCCATTTCCAGCCGGATCGCGGCCCTGGAGGACGAAATGGGCGTGCGCCTGTTCGTGCGCGATTCCAAAGGCGTATCGCTGACCTCCGAAGGCCAGCGCGTGCTGGAATACGCCGAGCGCATCATGGACACCATGCAAAGCATGAAAGCCGTGATCAAGGATCCACGCCAGGTACGCGGCCGGATCCGCATCGGGGCAATGGATACGGTGATCCACACCTGGCTCAGCCCCTTGGTGACACGCCTGATGGAATACTACCCAGCCCTGGAAATCGAGCTGTCGGCCGACACCGCGAGCAACCTGTGCTCACAATTGGAGAAAGGCTACCAGGACATCATTTTCCAGACCGACATCCTGCGCCTGGACAGCGTGCGCAATACACTGCTGACTCGCTACCCGATGCACTGGGTGGTTCGCACTGGTTCCCCCTATGACCGATCCTATGCGTCGCTGGAGGACTTGTCCCAGGAGCGCATCGTGACGTTCTCGCGCAACTCGCGGCCCCACCAGGACATTCTCAACCTGCTGCATTCAGCCAACATCGTCTCGCCCCGCATCAACTGTGTGAACTCCGCGTCGGCCATCACCCGCCTGGTTCGCGATGGCTTCGGCATCGGTGCCATGCCCGCGGCGTTGGTTGTCGGCGAACTGACCCAAGGCACATTGACCTTGGTGGACGGCGTGCCGCTGCCATCGGTCATGGACATCGTAGCCAGTTGGCGCACCGGTGCCGGAATGGAAAGGGTGGAAGACATTGTCAGCTTGACCCGGGAAGTGGTCGGCGAGTTTGTCGCGCAACTGCCAGCAACGTACCGATTGCCGACACAAGACATCAGCGGACTGTAAGTGAACTGCAATATCCCCGACTTATTCTGAGCCAAACGCACTGCGGCGAACGCTGGTTGTGCATGTCGCCCGCTCGGAATGACCCAGGGAATCCGCCATGAAAATCAGTGTATTCGGAAGTGGCTACGTAGGTTTGGTGCAAGCCGCGGTGTTGGCCGAGGTGGGCCATGACGTGGTGTGCATGGACATCGACGAGCGCAAGGTGGAAAGCCTGCGCCAAGGCCAGGTGAGTATTTTCGAACCCGGTCTCGCCGCGCTGGTGCGTGAAGGCCTGGAGGCCGGACGCTTGCACTTCACCTGTGACGAACAACTCGCCGTGCAGCACGGCCAAGTGCTGTTCATCGCCGTGGGCACACCATCCCGGGACGATGGCAGCGCTGACCTGGCCCAGGTCCTGGCCGTCGGCGAGGCCATCGCCCGCTACCGCGAGCTGCCGGTCATTGTGGTGGAGAAGTCCACCGTGCCGGTGGGCACTGGCGATGTTCTGCGGGCGCACATCGACAAATGCCTGCTCAAGGCCAGTCGCCTGCTGCAGTTCGATATCGTCTCCAACCCCGAATTCCTCAAGGAAGGCTCGGCGGTCGCCGATTGCCGTCGTCCGGACCGCATCGTGATCGGCTGCGAGCGCGATGAAGTGCGCGAAACCATGCGCGACCTGTACGCCCCGTTCAACCGCAATCACGACCGGGTCCTGTTCATGGACCTGCGCAGCGCCGAACTGACCAAATACGCCGCCAACGGCATGCTGGCGACCAAGATCAGCTTCATCAACCAGATCGCCGAACTGGCCGAACACTTGGGGGCCGACATCGAATCCGTGCGCCTGGGCATCGGCGCCGACTCGCGCATCGGCTATCACTTCATTTACCCGGGATGCGGCTACGGCGGCTCATGCTTTCCCAAGGACATGCGTGCCCTGATCCACACCGCCGAGCAGGCCCACTGCTCCAGCGACCTGTTGCAAGCGGTGGAAGCCATCAATGGACGGCAGAAACACAAGCTGTTCGAGCGGATCAACGCGTTTTACCAGGGCGATCTGCGCGGCAAGACCTTCGCGCTGTGGGGCTTGGCGTTCAAGCCCAACACCGACGATATGCGCGATGCACCGAGCCGCACCCTGCTGGAATCGCTTTGGGCCGCAGGTGCCAGCGTCCGCGCATTCGACCCGGAAGCCATGCAGCAGACGCAATTGCTCTACCCCGACGAGCCCCGACTCATGCTGATGGGTACGCCGGAATCGGTGTTGCCGGGGGCCGACGCGCTGGTCATCTGCACCGAATGGCAGCCCTTCAAGGCGCCGGATTTCAACCTGATCCAGCAACGGCTCAAGGCCCCGGTGATTTTCGACGGTCGCAACCTGTTCGATCCGGAGCGCATGGCCGACAAGGGTTTTACTTATTTCCCGATGGGTCGCGGGCAGTCGCGCAACCTGCCCGTTGCCCAGCAAACATGGTTCCGGCCCTCGAGAAGTGCTTGAGCCTGAGCGATACCTCAAAATTAATGCACTCAATCAGCATTAATATGAATTTGTAACCAAGGGTTGTGAACGGCACACTGTGCAGCGTTCCTCCCCCAACTGTTGGAACATTTAAAGGGCTTTCTGGGACTCACCCGTAAGCCCCTTTTTTTGTTCGTTTTTTGGATTTTCGTTTAATGCTTTCTCGCTGGTTCCCCGCCGCTATCAATACCCGTCCCACCGAATGGAGCCGCGCCGCCATCGGCATGGCGTTGGGGACGATGTTCAGTGTCTGGCTTTGTGGACAGGTATTCGGTCTTGAGGTGGCGCAACACCTGATCGGCCCCCTCGGCGCCTCGGCTGTATTGTTGTTTGCGGTGTCCTCGGGCGCGCTCGCCCAGCCCTGGTCGATTGTCGGCGGCTACCTGTGTGCGTCGGTCGTCGCGCTGCTGGTGGCCCATGTACTGGGCCGCACGCTGGGCAGCGCCTGCCTGGCGGCTGGCATGGCGCTGGTGTTGATGTGCTGGTTGCGCTGCCTGCACCCACCGGCAGGGGCCCTGGCGGCAACGTTGGTGCTGGCCGCCCCGTCCATCATCGCCCTGGACTGGCAGGCCGTAGGCGCGGCCATGCTGGCCGGCTCCGGACTGCTCGCCTTTGCGCTGGCCTACAACAATCTGACCCGGGTGCGCTATCCAAAGCGCGCCAGTGAACCGGTGGCCGTCATACCGGCTGACCACTCTCCCGTCGACCGGCACGCCATCACGGCCGAAGACCT
This sequence comes from Pseudomonas sp. St290, assembly GCF_018325805.1. Taxonomy (NCBI): domain Bacteria; kingdom Pseudomonadati; phylum Pseudomonadota; class Gammaproteobacteria; order Pseudomonadales; family Pseudomonadaceae; genus Pseudomonas; species Pseudomonas sp. St290. The sequence continues at coordinate 3,531,636 of NZ_AP014703.1, forward strand.
GAAACTGGCCCTGGCGGAAATGGAAGCATTCTTTGACGTCACGCCAGAAGATCTCGAGCAGTTGATCCACGCCAGCGAGCGAAATGCCAAGCGCCGCAGCATCACGGAGGTTCTCTCTGGTCGCGGTTGAGCCTGTGGCTGCTATAAATATGCAGACAGGACCTGCACGTATCCCGGTTGTGCAATGCAAATTTGCACTGGTACGATCCTGAACGGATACGCGCGATACAATTCATAAAGAAGAATAAAAGCAGGGAGTTAGCGATGACTGCTCAGGTTTCATCACAAGCCGCGCAAACCAGCGAAACCGCGGCCTATGAGGTGCTGGTCGACGTTCGCAATCACATTGGGCACTTGACCCTGAATCGCCCCGCCGGCCTCAATGCCCTCACCCTGGGCATGGTGCGCAGCTTGCAGCAACAACTCGATACCTGGGCACTCGACCCGCAGATCCGCGCCGTGGTATTGCGTGGCACCGGTGACAAGGCCTTCTGCGCCGGCGGTGATATCCGCTCGCTGTACGACAGCCACAAGCAGGACGACACCCTGCATGAAGATTTCTTCGTCGAGGAATACGCCCTCGACCTGACGATCCACCACTACCGCAAACCGATCCTCGCCTTGATGGACGGCTTCGTCCTGGGCGGCGGCATGGGCCTGGTACAAGGCGCCGACCTGCGGGTGGTGACCGAACGCAGTCGCCTGGGCATGCCGGAAGTCGCCATCGGGTATTTCCCGGACGTGGGCGGCAGCTATTTCCTGCCGCGCATTCCCGGTGAGCTGGGGATCTACCTGGGGGTCAGCGGCGTGCAGATCCGCGCCGCCGATGCATTGTATTGCGGGTTGGCCGACTGGTACCTCGACAGTCGCAAGCTCAAGCAACTCGACGAACGTCTCGATCGGCTTGAGTGGCACGACACGCCGCTCAAGGACCTGCAAAGCCTGCTGGCCAAGCTCGGCCAGCAACAACTGCCTGCGCCGCCCCTGGCTGACTTGCGGTCGGCCATCGATCATTTCTTTGCCTTGCCCGATGTGCCAAGCATGGTCGAGCAGTTGCGCCAGGTCACTGTCGCCAACAGCCACGAATGGGCGCTGAAGACCGCCGACCTCTTGGACAGCCGTTCTCCCCTGGCCATGGCCGTGACCCTGGAGATGCTGCGGCGCGGTCGGCATTTGAGCCTGGAAGACTGTTTTGCCCTGGAACTGCATCTGGACCGGCAATGGTTCGAACGCGGTGACCTGATCGAAGGCGTGCGCGCCTTGCTGATCGACAAAGACAAGAACCCGCGCTGGAACCCGCCGACCCTGGAGGCGCTGGACGCCAACCACGTGGCGAGTTTCTTCGACGGCTTCGACGACCACGGGAACTGAGCCATGCACGACCTCGAACTGACCGAAGAACAAGTGATGATCCGCGACATGGCCCGGGACTTCGCCCGTGGTGAAATCGCCCCCCATGCCCAGGCGTGGGAAAAGGCCGGCTGGATTGACGACGGCCTGGTGGCGAAGATGGGCGAGCTGGGCCTGTTGGGGATGGTGGTGCCGGAAGAATGGGGCGGCACCTATGTCGATTACGTGGCCTATGCCCTGGCGGTGGAAGAAATCTCCGCGGGCGACGGTGCCACCGGGGCGCTGATGAGCATCCACAACTCGGTAGGTTGCGGGCCGGTCCTGAATTTCGGCACCGATGAACAAAAGCAGACCTGGCTGGCCGAGCTCGCCAGTGGCCAGGCCATCGGCTGCTTCTGCCTGACCGAGCCCCAGGCCGGCTCCGAAGCCCACAACCTGCGCACCCGGGCCGAACTGCGCGATGGCCAGTGGGTCATCAACGGCGCCAAGCAGTTCGTCAGCAACGGTAAACGGGCGAAACTGGCCATCGTGTTTGCCGTGACCGACCCGGAGCTGGGCAAAAAAGGCATTTCGGCGTTCCTGGTGCCCACCGATACACCAGGGTTCATCGTCGATCGCACCGAACACAAGATGGGCATCCGTGCTTCGGACACCTGTGCGGTCACCTTGAGCAACTGCACCGTTCCCGAAGCCAACCTGCTGGGCGCCCGTGGCAAAGGCCTGGCCATCGCCCTGTCCAACCTGGAAGGCGGTCGCATCGGCATCGCGGCGCAAGCCCTGGGCATCGCCCGTGCGGCGTTTGAAGCGGCGCTGGCCTACGCGCGCGATCGCGTGCAGTTCGACAAGCCGATCATCGAGCACCAGAGCATCGCCAACCTGCTGGCCGACATGCACACCCGCATCAACGCCACCCGTCTGCTCATCCTCCACGCCGCCCGCCTGCGCAGCGCCGGCAAACCGTGCCTGTCCGAGGCCTCCCAAGCCAAGCTGTTCGCCTCGGAAATGGCCGAGAAAGTCTGCTCCTCGGCGATACAGATTCACGGTGGTTATGGATATCTCGAGGATTATCCGGTGGAGCGCTACTACCGCGATGCGCGGATTACCCAGATCTATGAAGGGTCGAGCGAAATACAACGGATGGTCATTGCCCGGGAGTTAAAGAACTACCTGGTGTGATGGCTGAAAAAACATCGCGAGCAAGCTCGCTCCCACAGGGCTTTGTGGTGTACACACATGTGGCATACACCTCAGATCCACTGTGGGAGCGAGCCTGCTCGCGATGGCGTCAGTAATGACGCCGCATTACTTATCCTGAAACTCCGCCGCCCGCTTGGCCACGAATGCCGCCATGCCTTCCTTCTGATCCTGTGTCGCAAACGCCGCGTGGAATACCCGGCGCTCGAAGCGCACACCTTCGGACAAGCTGACTTCAAAGGCGCGGTTGACGCTTTCCTTGACCATCATGCTGATGGGCACCGACTTGGAGGCGATCAACGCCGCCGTTTTAAGGGCCTCATCCAGCAGTTCATCAGCCGGCACGATGCGTGCGACGATGCCGCAGCGCTCGGCTTCCACCGCGTCGATGAAGCGCCCGGTCAGGCACATTTCCATGGCCTTGGCCTTGCCCACCGCCCGGGTCAGACGCTGAGTGCCGCCCATGCCCGGCAGCACGCCGAGGTTGACCTCCGGCTGGCCGAACTTGGCATTGTCGCCGGCCAGGATGAAATCACACATCAACGCCAGCTCGCAGCCACCGCCCAAAGCGAAACCGTTCACCGCCGCGATGATCGGCTTGCGCCGGTTAGCCACGCGATCGCTGTCGCTGAACAGGTCGTCCAGGTAGATCTGCGGGTAGGTCAGCTCGGCCATTTCCTTGATGTCAGCACCGGCGGCAAAGGCTTTTTTCGAGCCGGTCAGCACGATGCAGCCAATCTTCGGATCGGCTTCCAGGCTGTCCAGCGCCTGGTTCAGCTCGCTGACGATCTGCGCATTCAAGGCGTTCAAGGCCTGGGGACGGTTGAGGGTGATCAGGCCAACGCGGTCCTTGATCTCCAATAAAATCGTTTCGTAGCTCATGCAGGACTCCTGTTCAAAGATTGCGCGAAATGACCATGCGCTGAATGTCGCTGGTGCCTTCGTAGATCTGGCAGACCCGCACGTCGCGATAGATGCGCTCCAGCGGGAAGTCGTTGAGGTAACCGTAACCGCCCAGGGTCTGCAAGGCCATGGAACAGACCTTTTCAGCCATTTCCGAGGCGAACAGCTTGGCCATGGACGCTTCCACCAACGCCGGCTGGCCGTTGTCCCGCAGCGCGGCGGCGTAATGCACCATTTGCCGGGCCACGGCGATCTGGGTGGCCATGTCGGCCAGACGGAACGCCACGGCCTGGTGCTCGATGATCGGCTTGCCAAAGCTGGCGCGCTCCCGGGCGTAGTCACGGGCCGCCTCGAACGCAGCGCGGGCCATGCCCACCGCTTGCGCGGCGATGCCCACTCGGCCGCCTTCGAGGTTCGCCAGGGCGATCTTGTAGCCCTCACCCTCCTCCCCCAGGCGATTAGCCAGTGGCACCTTCACATCCTCAAAGAGGATCTGGCAAGTGTCGGACGCGTGCTGGCCGAGTTTGTCTTCGACCCGCGCCACGCTGTAGCCCGGCGAATCGGTCGGGACGATGAACGCACTGATACCACGCTTGCCGGCACTCGGATCGGTCACCGCGAACACAATCACCAGCCCGGCGTTCTGCCCCGACGTGATGAACTGCTTGCAGCCATTGAGCACGTAATGATCGCCCTCCAGCCGCGCCCGAGTCTTGAGGCTGCTGGCGTCCGAACCGGCCTGGGGCTCGGTCAGGGCAAAGGCGCCGAGCATCGCGCCACTGGCCAGGGGCGTGAGGAATTTCGCCTTCTGCTCATCGCTGCCGAACTTGAGGATCGGCACGCAGCCCACCGAGTTATGCACGCTCATGATGGTCGAGCACGCGCCGTCGCCGGCGGCGATTTCCTCCAGGGTCATGGCATAGGCCAGGTAACCGGTGTCACAACCGCCCCACTGCTCCGGCACCAGCATGCCGAAAAAGCCCAGTTCGGCCATGTCACCGATGGCTTCCCTGGGGAAACGGTGCTCACGGTCCCATTCAGCGGCGAACGGTTTCAAGCGCTCCTGGGCGAATTGCCGGGCCATGTCACGGATTTGCGTCTGTTCTTCAGTCGGGAGCATGGTGATTCCTTAGTACAGGCATTCGACAGCCATGGCCGTGGCTTCGCCGCCGCCGATGCAGATCGCCGCAACGCCGCGCTTCAGGCCTTTCTGGCGCAGGGCTGACAACAGGGTTACCAGGATCCGCGCGCCAGACGCGCCAATCGGGTGGCCCAGCGCACAGGCGCCGCCATGGACGTTGACCTTGTCATGGGCAATTTCCAACTTGCTCATGGTCACCAGGCCCACCACGGCAAAGGCTTCGTTGACTTCGAACAGATCGACTTGATCCAGCGACCAGCCGGTCTTTTGCATCAGTCTCTTCACGGCACCGATCGGCGCGGAGGGGAACAGACTCGGTGTATCGGCAAACGCCGCATGGCCGTGAATAACCGCCAGAGGCTTGAGGCCACGCTGGACCGCCTGGCTCTGGCGCATCAGCACCAGGGCTGCGGCGCCATCGGAAATCGAACTGGCGTTGGCCGCCGTCACCGTGCCGCCCTCGCGGAATGCCGGTTTGAGTGAGGCGATCTTGTCGATCCGCGCCTTGGGCGGCTGCTCGTCGTGGCGCACGGTCACTTGTTCCTTGCCGACCATGACCTGCAACGGCACGATCTCGGCGTCGAAGCTGCCGTCCTTGATCGCCTGCTGGGCGCGGGTAGTTGAGGCGATAGCGAAGGCATCCTGGGCCTCGCGACTGAAGCCATTGGCCTCGGCGCAATCTTCGGCGAAGGTGCCCATCAGCCGACCTTTGTCGTAGGCGTCTTCCAGGCCGTCGAGGAACATATGGTCAAGCACCCGGCCATGGCCCATGCGGTAACCGCCGCGGGCCCGATCGAGCAGGTACGGCGCGTTGGACATGCTTTCCATCCCGCCAGCCACCACCACCTCGGCACTGCCGGCGATGAGCATGTCATGGGCAAGGATCGTCGCTTCCATGCCCGAACCGCACATTTTGTTGAGCGTGGTGCAGCGGGTCGACTTGTCGAGCCCGGCGCCCAGCGCAGCCTGACGCGCCGGTGCCTGGCCCTGGCCGGCGGCGAGCACGCAACCGAACAGCACTTCTTCAACGGCGCCCGGCGCGATGCCGGCCCGTTCTACCGCCGCCTTGATCGCAGCAGCCCCCAGTTGCGGGGCCGTGAGGCTTTTCAATTCACCTTGAAAGCCGCCCATGGGGGTGCGGACGGCGCTGACGATGACAATAGGATCGTTGGACATCATGAATCCTCCTGATTATTTGGCAGCCATACGCAAGGCACCGTCGAGACGGATCACCTCGCCGTTGAGCATGCTGTTCTCAATGATATGCCTGACCAGCGCCGCGTACTCGGCGGGTTTGCCCAGGCGCGGTGGAAATGGCACGCCGGCGGCCAGGGAATCGCGTACTTCCGGGGTCATGCCGGCCATCATCGGGGTTTCGAAAATGCCCGGCGCGATAGTCATCACCCGGATACCGAAGCGCGCCAGTTCCCGGGCGGCCGGCAGGGTCAGGCTGGCAATGGCGCCCTTGGACGCCGAATAGGCTGCCTGGCCGATCTGGCCGTCGAAGGCTGCCACCGAAGCGGTGTTGATGATCACGCCGCGCTCGCCGTCGGTATCGGCCTCGGTTTCGCTGATCGCGGCAGCTGCCAGGCGCAGCAGGTTGAAGCTGCCGATCAGGTTGACGTTGATCACCTGGCTGAAGCTCGCCAGCGCGTGGGGGCCGTTCTTGCCGAGGATCTTCTCGCCGCGCACGATGCCGGCGCAGTTCACCAGGCCATTGAGGCCCCCGAAGGCATCCACCGTAGCCTTGACCGCCGCTTCAGCCGCGGCTTCGTTACTGATGTCGGCCACCACGCTCTGGCAGCCCAGTTTCTGCGCCTGGGCAGCCACGGCTTCGGCGTTCAGGTCCACCAGCATCACTTTGGCGCCGGCCCTGACCAGCATCTCACCAGTGGCCGCGCCGAGGCCGGAAGCACCGCCGCTGACGAGGAAAATCTTGTTGTCGATCTGCATCATGGTTTCCTTGGGTTCAAGCTGAAACGTTAGGCGCCGCGGCTTCTTGGGCCTTGGCGATCTCCTGGTTGCGCAAGATAAAGCGCTGCAACTTGCCGCTTGGGGTTTTCGGCAAATCGCTGACAAATTCGATTTCACGGGGATAGGCATGGGCCGCCAGGCGTTTGCGCACATGCTGGCGCAATTCTTCGGCCAATTCTGGCGCGGCGCGGTATTGGGCGCTGAGCACCACGAAAGCCTTCACCAACTCAGTGCGTTCCGGATCAGGTTTGCCGATCACGGCCGCTTCCACCACCGCCGGGTGTTCGATCAGCGCGCTCTCCACGTCGAACGGGCCGACCCGGTAGCCGGAGGTGGTGATCACGTCGTCGCTGCGGCCGACGAAGCTGATGCTGCCGTCCGGGTTCAGTTCCACGGTGTCGCCACTCAGGTAATAGTCACCAACGAAAGCCTTGGTCGGCCCGCCTTCGTAACCGGCAAACCAGCACATCGGCGACTGGCTGCGATCGACGGCAAGGATCCCGGGCTGGCCGATGCCCAGCTCGCGATGGTTTTCATCCAGCACCACGATCCGGTGGCCAGGCGAGGCGAAACCGGCCGCGCCCAGGTGCACCGGGTGTTCCAGGCCGTGGTGGTTGCACAGCACCATACCCAGTTCGGTCTGGCCGTAATGGTCGTGGATCACCACGTTCAGGTTGTCGGCGAACCAACGGATCACCTCCGGGTTCAACGGCTCGCCGGCGCTGCTGACGATGCGCAGCTTGCCCTTGATCGACCGGGCGAACTGCTCGCCACCGGCAATCAGCAGGCGATAGGCCGTGGGCGAGCCGGTCAGGTTGGTGATGCCGTATTTGTTGATGACTCGGCAGGTGCTTTCCAGGGTGAACGGGCCATCGTAGAACGTGATGGGGTGCCCTATCGCCAGCGGCCCGGTCACGCCAAAATAAATGCCGTAGGCCCAGCCTGGGTCGGCGACGTTCCAAAAAGCGTCTTCAGGGCGCAGGTCCACCGCGTCTCGGGTGTAGCTCTGGAACGCGACAATGGCCTTGAGCGGTACCGACAGCGCCTTGGCGGGCCCCGTGGTGCCGGAGGTGAACATCAGCAGGAACGGGTCTTCACCAGTGAGCATCACGGGTTCGCACTGGTCGGAATGGTTTGCCACTTCGGCCCAGAAACTGTAGTCGCCTCGTACGATACCCTGGCCTTTTTCGCCACCGACCGTGACCACGGTGGGGCAGCCGGCGACTTCGTTGAGCTTGGGACGGTTGACCGCATCGGTGACGACCACCCGCGCGCCCGAGCTGCCGAGGCGGTGCTCGATGGCCTTGGGCCCGAACGCGGTGAACAGCGGTTGATACACCGCCCCGATGCGCCAGGTGGCGAGCACCACGATCAAGAGTTCAGCGGTGCGTGGCAGCAGGCCGGCCACTTTGTCGCCCTTGCCCACACCTTGGGCCAGGAGGAAATTGGCGAACCGCGCGGCGCGGTCCCGCAAGTCGCGGTAAGTCCAAGTCGCGTCGCTGCCGTCGCGGCCCTCCCAGAACAGGGCAATGCGCCCTGGCAACGCGTGCCGGTCACAACACTCGACACAGGCATTGAGTGCCTCGAGCGAGCCGTGCAGCGCGGCGTTGACGGTGTTCAGGTAATCGAACTGCGACGTGGCGGACGAATAATCGCGCATGAGCAGAATCCCTCTGTATTTTTTATTGGTTGGGGGAACCGTAGACAGCAGGGAAATACTCGCGCCGGAGGGCGTTGGGGGCAATGGTCAAAGCCATCAAGTTGCTTGACTGGTTTGGCCATGGTTCGAGGGATGTGTTGCCCGTAAGGCCGTCATCGCGAGCAAGCTCGCTCCCACAGGGAATTTGAGGTGGGCCCCGATTTGGCGAGCCCCCAACCATTCATGTGGGAGCGAGCCTGCTCGCGATAGCGGTGGTTCAGCTACATCGTGATCGGCTGTCAGGACGTCTTCGCGAGCAGGCTCGCTCCCACAGGTGATTAGTGGTGAGCCTGGATTTTGTGACCGTCCAAGCCCCCGTATGGGAGCGAGCCTGCTCGCGATGACGATGGTTCAGCCGCTACAAGGGCTGCTTCCAGGCAAATGAATAAACCTTCTCCGGCGCCGGGGGCTGGCAGCGCTGGTTATCCGCATCAGCCCCCACCAGGAACCACTCGGCCCTTGAAGTACCGCCAACCCTGCGCGCTTTTTGCGGGTCATAGCAGCGGGCCAGGTCCCGCGCGGGCACCAAGGCGAAGGCCTGCGGGTGGCTGCGTAGCCAGGTGACGGATCGTTCCAGAGACCGGCTGTCATGGAAACCAAAATGCACGATGGGTTGCTGGGCGAACAGCCAATGCCCCTCACGCCACCCCACGAGCACCAATTCGGCATTCGAAGTCAGCCCCGCGACATCACGCATCAGGCTTTCATGGGGGTTGATACCTTCCCTGTGGGGCTCGATGAAACCGCGCACAAACCAGGCGCACAGCCACACTGCCGTCAATGTGGCGAATACCACCCTGCCCCTCGGCCTTGAGCCAAACCAGCGGCGTAGCATCCACGGCACCAGCGGCGCCACCAGCAGGATCAAGGCCGGCAACGCGGGAAAGATATACAGCTTGCGCTTGCCGCTGCTCAGGCTGAAGAACAACAGCACCAGGACCACCCAACCCAGCAGCACCAACACGCGACCGTCGTGCTTGAGCAACTGCTTGCGCCAGGCCGGCACCAGCCAGGGGAGCATGAAGAATATCGGCAACCAGTACTTCGGAATCACCTGGACGAAGAAATACCAGAAGGGTTCGCGGTGTTCCCAGGCATTGGCATAGCGCCCAGCCGTCTGCTTCAGCAGGATTTCCTGGGCGTACGCCAGGCTGTCGGGGCTGCCCTGCCACACGATCAGCAGCAAAGGCCCAAGCCATAGCGCGATGGCTGCCAGCGCCACGGCCAGCCCCAACCACCAGGCGCCTGCCTTGCCAGGCATGGACACCACGCCTTTCCAACCCCGGCGCAGCGCATAAGCATAGGGAATCAGCATCAACACCGGCAGAAACCCCACGCCTTTGCTGATGATCCCGAACCCCATCGCCGCACAGGCAACGTAGTACCAGCGCCAGGCCGGGCCGAGCAGTAAATGCCGGCACAGGCCATAGACCCCCAGGATGGTCCAGAGCGCAAGGAAACCGTCGATCTGCCCGGTTCGCAGGATGCTGTAAGTCTGGTAGGTGGCGAGAAACAACAGCGCAGCGATCACCCCCACGCGTCGCCCCCACAAGCGCCGGCCCAGGTCATACAGACACGCAGTGGTGACGGCGCCTGCCAGCAACGCGGGCAAGTACAGGGCGACTTTGGGCAAGTGGGTCAGTTGCACGAACAACGCCACCATCCACATGAACAGCGGCGGTTTGTCGGCGTAGATTTCACCGGCGCGATGGGGAATGAACCATGAACCGTTCTGCAGCATCTCCAGGGCCACACCGAGGAAACGCTCTTCATCAACGTTCATCGGTTGGCGCCAGCCCAGGCCAGCGCCCACCAGGATCAAGGCCAATGCTACAAACGCCAGAAGCTCCAGTCGCGAGGAGGATAACCGTATCCGCACCGTCTCAGCCCTTCTCGGCCAGTTCGCGGTTTTCCTGCTGATGATGCTTGGCGATCAACTGCAAATTGCGCAGGTAAACGATAAAGCCGAAGGACTGACCGACAATGAACACCGGATCTTCACGGTAGATGGCATAGGCCAGCAACAGCGCGCTACCGATGATGCTCAGGTACCAGAAACCAACGGGAATCATGCTGCGCTTCTTGTATTCGCTGTACAGCCATTGCAGGGCAAAACGCCCGGTGAATGCCAATTGCCCTCCGAAGCCAACGGCCAGCCACAACGTTTCTCTGCCCATGTTAAACCTCGGTCTCTTGTGCGTTGATATCCAGGCGGGTGCGTTTTATCAGCCACCACACCCCGAACAGATCGACAATGCCCACCAATGCCCGGTCCAGGTTGCCGTAGTTGGACACCCCGGCCCCGCGTTCACGATGATTCACCGGGTGAACCAGCATCCGGCCGTTGTGACGACGGATCAGTGCCGGAATAAATCGGTGCATGTGGTCGAAATACGGCAAGCGCAGGAACGCTTCGCGCTCTATCAATTTGATGCCGCAACCGGTATCGGGCGTCTGGTCCTTGAGCAGGCTGGCGCGCAGTTTGTTGGCAAATCGCGAGGCCCAACGCTTGCTCGCCGTGTCCCGACGGTTGACCCGATGCCCGGCCACCAACTTGACGCCCGTAGGCGTGCCCTCCGAACCACGCACCAGGTCGAGCATTTTCGGCAGGTCGGCCGGGTCGTTCTGACCATCGCCATCGAGGGTCGCCAACCAGTGCCCACGGGCCACTTCAGCGGCATGGTAGATCGAGGTGCTCTGCCCGAGGGAACGGGCGTGACTGAGCACCCGCAATTGGTGATAGCCGCTGCCTTGCAGCATCCGCAGTTCAACGGCGGTGGCATCAGTGCTGCCGTCGTCGACCACGATGACTTCAAAAGTCTCGTCGACCAGCGCCACACGGACTTCTTCCAACAGTGGAATGAGGTTGCCTGCTTCGTTCTTTGCCGGGATAAGGACCGACACATAAGGAGTTTGGTGCATGACGCTCCAGTCAAAAGCTGAGGAGTGAGGGGTTAAACGCGGTAATACTCGCGGTACCAATCGACAAACGACTGCACACCGACGGGCACCGCGACCTGCGGGCGAAACCCCACGCGTTCTTCCAGCTCGCGGGTGTCCGCCCACGTGTCGACCACGTCGCCCGGTTGCAATGGCAAGAAATTTTTTATCGCAGCGATCCCCAGTGCCTCTTCCAGACACTCGACAAACTGCAAGAGCTTCACTGGCCCGCCGAAGCCGATGTTGTAGACCTTGTTGCACACGCCGGTCTCATTGGCAGGCGGAAGCGCTAACAGCCGCACCAGCGCTTCGACGATGTCGTCGATATAGGTGAAGTCCCGCGACATCGCGCCCTCGTTGTAGAGGTCAATGGCGCGGCCGTTGAGGATGGCGTCGGTGAATTTGAACGGCGCCATGTCGGGCCGTCCCCAAGGTCCATACACGGTAAAGAAACGCAGGCCGGTGGTGGGAATACCGTAGAGATGCGAGTAGGCGTGGGCCATCAGCTCATTGGCACGCTTGGTAGCCGCATAGAAAGACACCGGCTGATCGACCGGGTCGGTCGTGGCATACGGCAGACGGTCGTTCAAGCCATACACCGAGCTGCTCGAGGCGAAAACCAGATGAGCCGGCCGATGGGCGCGGCAGGCCTCCAGCACGTTGAGGAAACCCACCAGGTTGCTTTGGGCATACAGGTCGGGATTATCGATGGAATAGCGCACGCCGGCCTGGGCCGCCAGGTGAACCACGTACTCGAATGGGGTTTGCGCAAACACCTCCAACAGCGCCTGTTTGTCGGCCACGTCCAGCCGCAGGAAGCGGAAGTTGCGGTATTCGGCCAATAACGCCAGCCGTGCCTGCTTCAGCTCGACACTGTAGTAGCTGTTGAGGTTGTCGATGCCGATGACCTGATGGCCCTCGCGGCACAACCGCCTGGCGGTATGAAACCCGATGAACCCTGCGACGCCGGTGACCAGTACTCTCATACGCGGCCCAAAACGGTCACTTGCATACATTACCCTGATAGATGGCCCGGCTTTCCGGCACCTGCACAGGCTTTTATCAAAAAAAAATGACAGTTTTATGAGCAGCCCAACCTGCCAAGCACCCTCTGTGGGAGCGAGCCTGCTCGCGATGGCGATGGGTCAGTTAACACACATGTCGATTGTTAAATGGCTATCGCGAGCAAGCTCGCTGCCACAGGGAAGACTCTTGGTGTCAGATTCAGCGGGATCAATCGGAATCGTTGAGAATCAGGCTGCGATAATGCCCCGGGTTGGACCCGGACCACTTGCGAAACGCCTTGTAGAAGGAGCTGGCATCGGCAAAGCCCAGGCGCGAGGCGATTTCGACGAAACTGATGGAGGGTTCGGCCAGCCAGGTGATCGCCAGGTCCTTGCGCACGCTGTCCTTGAGGCCTTGGTAAGTCTGGCCCTCCTCCGCCAGGCGTCGACGCAGGGTAGACGCGGACACGCACAACTGCTGGGCCAGGGCCTCGGTTTCCGGCCACCGTTCGGCAGGCAACTGCCGCAGGTCGTGCCTGATCCGGCTGGCCAGGCTTTGCGGGTTACGGTATTTGACCAGGATGTTGGCCGGCGCCTGGGCCAGGAAGCGCTTGAGCTCGTCAGCGTTGCGCCTGATCGGCAGGTCGAGGCATTCGGCCGCGAAAATCATCCGGGTTCGGGGCCGGTCGAAGCGCAGGTTCTGGGAGAACATCACCCGATAGTCGTCGCAGAAATCCGGTGCCGAGCAGCGCAATTCGACGGAGAGGATGGGAATGCGCCGCCCGGCCAGCCAACAGGCCACGCCATGGACGATCATCCAGTAGGTGAAGTAGGTAAAAGCCCGGCGCGGTTCCTGATCGTCTTCCAGCAGCACGATCTCCGCCAGGCTTTGCTGGCGCATCCACTGGGCCGGCAGGTTTTCGAGCATCAGCGACAGAAACCCCAGCCCCGCCGTCAAGCCGCTCGCCAGCGAGGGCTGGGCCATGGCGCACTGGCAGAGAAACGCCAGGCTGCCAGACTTGAGCTTGCGCGGGTCCATGCCAAAAAACTCGTCATCCAGGCGTCGGGCGAGCAAACGCCAGAGCCGCGCATAAGCATGGGCCGGAACCCGTGCCTGCGCGTCGTCGAGCAACGCAGGGTTTATGCCGACCTTGCTCAGGACTTCATCGGTGGCCGCTCCGGGAGCGCAGCTTTGCAACAGCGCCTCACGCACCAACTGGATGGAGATGGTGTCTTTTTTCGACATGGCGCGGGCGTTCACAGGATCCGGTAAAGCAGCCGTTCTATCCGCACCCGGCTGACCCGTTTCAAGAACCTGGCCACAGCCTCGGGGTAATCCGGCAAGGTTTCCAGGTCCAGATAACGTCCGATCCGCTGGGTGTGGCGGTAGATCCGCTCCAGCTCGGCCTGGCGCGGCGCAAGCAACTCGCCCTTGGGGTCGTCCAGCAACAGCGCGTTTTCCAGGTCCAGGCGAAACGCCCGTGGGTTGAGGTTATTGCCAGTCAGCAAGGTGTAGCGCTCGTCGATCCACATGCCCTTGAGGTGATAGGTGTTATCCCCGTCACGCCATAGGTGCAGGTTCAACTGGCCGCTGTCGATCGCACGCTGATGCCGCTTGGCGAAGCGCCGCAGGCTGATTTCGTAGAGGTAGGGCAACGCCGCGATGATCTTGAACGGCTCGCTTGGCGGAATGTAGAAGTCGTTGGCAGTCTTGTCGCCGACGATGATGTCGATCCTGACCCGCGGGCCAGGGCGCGGTTGAGCTCCCGGGTCACCGCCAGGGGCAGGTTGAAATACGGGGTGCAGATGGTCAGTTGCTGGCGGCTGCTGGCGATCAGTTCACCGATCACCCGGCTCAGTGGATTGTTCTTGCCTACCCCCAACAACGGGCTTACCGACAGGCCGCTCTTGTCGAGACTGCCAACGCTGGTGTCATACGTCGCGTACTTGAGGCGACTGCGCAGGTCGCCGATGTCCTTGCGCAGACTGCGGGTGCTGGGCAGGTTCGGCAGGTCCAGGCGATGCACGGCCCTGGAGGTGATCAGGCCGTGCTGCACCAGGTGGTGCATCGAATCGGCCAGTGCCATGTTCTGCAGCAGGTGATAGCGGTCGTAGCGGTATTTGTCGAACTTGTGCAGGTAGACGTTATTCAGGCTGGCGCCGCTGTAGAGCACACAGTCGTCAATCACGAAGCCTTTCAAGTGCAGCACGCCGAACAGCTCGCGGGTTTGCACCGGCACGCCGTAGATCGGCACTTCGCTGGCATGGGTACGGGTCTGCTCCTGGTACCACGCCGAGTTGCCCGGCTGCTTCTTGGCACCGATCAGTCCACGCTGGGCCCGCAGCCAGTCCACCACCACGACCACGTCCAGTTCCGGACGCGCCGCTTTGGCGGCATGCAGGGCATCGAGGACTTCCTGGCCGGCCTCGTCCTCTTGCAGGTACAAGGCGACGATGTAGATGCGTTGGGTGGCCTGGGCGATTTTCTCCAGCAGGCAACGGCGGAATTGGGCGGCGCCATCGAGGATGGTCACCGCGTCGGCGGTCAGTGCAAAGCTGCGCAGCTTGGGCAGCAGGGAGCGTTTGAAAAGCGACGGCATAGGGCTCGCAAAAGGTCGATTCCGAAGAACGGATGAGCTTACACCATGGATGGGTTTGGGTCTTCCTGTCCTCAAGAAAAAAAGACTTGACCAAGGAGAACGATCATTCTACTTTTGTTCCATGAATGAAATTACTGGAAATGAAACACGAGACATCATTCTCGATGTCGCCGAAAAGTTGATCTATAAAAGTGGCATCGCCGCCACCGGCATGGACCTTCTGGTGAAAACCGCCGGCGTCTCCCGGAAAAGTGTCTATCGCTACTTCGCCAACAAGGACGACCTGATCGTGGCCGCCCTCAAGCGACGGGACGAACGCTGGATGCATTGGTTCAGCTCCGAGGTGGACAAGGCACCGACCCCGGCTGCACGGCTGCTCAACCTGTTCACCGTGCTCAAGGGCTGGTTCGACAGCGAAGGTTTTCGCGGCTGCGCGTTCATCAATACCAGCGGCGAAACCGGCGATCCGCTGGATCCGGTCCGCCAAGTGGCGAAGATGCACAAACAGAAATTGCTCGATTACGTGACCCGGCTGTGCGTCGAACAAGGTGTCGAGAACCCGGATGCGCTGGCCCGCCAGCTGCTGATTCTGATTGACGGTGCCATTACCGTGGCGCTGGTCATGGGCGACCACAGCGCGGCTGACCACGCCCAGGACATGCTGAAAATGTTGCTGCCTGTTGAGATACCCCACGTTTGATCCATTGAACCACCGTGCTATTCGTCAATGACCCACTGGAGATCTGCCATGTCTGCTTCTTCTGAAGTTCGTCCGCCTTTGCCACCGTTTACCCGTGAATCGGCGATCGAGAAAGTTCGCCTGGCCGAAGACGGCTGGAACTCTCGCGATCCACAAAAAGTATCCCTGGCCTACACGCTGGATACCCAGTGGCGTAACCGCGCCGAGTTCGCCCATAGCCGCGAGGAAGCCAAGGCGTTCCTGACCCGCAAGTGGGCCAAGGAGCTGGATTATCGGCTGATCAAGGAACTCTGGGCCTTCACCGATAACCGCATCGCCGTGCGCTATGCCTACGAATGGCACGACGACTCGGGCAACTGGTTCCGCTCCTACGGCAACGAGAACTGGGAGTTCGACGAGCAAGGCCTGATGTACAACCGCTACGCCTGCATCAACGACATGCCGATCAAGGAAAGCGAGCGCAAGTTCCACTGGCCGCTGGGCCGCCGGCCGGACGATCATCCGGGGCTGTCCGAGTTGGGGTTGTAATTGCCTCGACTGACCCATCGCTATCGCGAGCAGGCTCGCTCCCACATTTGGATTTCAGCGAACACACCTGTTGTGTCCGACTTGGATTCCCAGTGGGAGCGAGCCTGCTCGCGATGACGGACTGACATTCAACATCGAGGCTGACTGTTGCACCGCTATCGCGAGCAAGCTCGCTCCCACAATAAAGCGGTGGGGTACACAGCAGCGCCAGACAAGCGGCCCCTCCAACAGGCTTGACCCGCCTGCCGCCAGGCATCACATTGCCTGGGCCGGCGATAAGCTGGCTGTTTCATCGTGCAGCAGATTTTGTGGAGCCCATGACCGCGTCGATCCCGATCCGTCCCCCCTGCCCGCCTGGTGTCTGTGATTGCGGCCGTGATGCGTTGCTGCAAGCGCCGGGCAGCGACCTGCGCATCCTTTGCCTGAATCGCCAGGAAGAAAAACGCCTGCTTGAGCGCCTGGAGAACATCCAGAGCCTCGACGAACTCCAGCGCCTGCAACAACGCTTGTACGAAAACCTGGGGATCCGCCTGAGCGTCGAGCCCGGCTACAACGAAGTACGGACCATGCGCGGTATCGCCATCGAATTCCAGGACCAGCCAGGCCTGTGTCGCAAGATTCGCCAATCGATTCCCGCCGCCATCCGCCGAGGGCTGGAAAAACGTCCCGAGATTGCCTGGCGACTGCTGGATGCCCACGATCTGTTTCGCGATATCTGAACCCAGCCAGCTCCGTCCCTGGAGCGCCCCATCAGCTTAGAAATCAACCGTCGCGGACAGCAGGTAGGTCCGCGGCGTCGACAGCGTCAAGCCAGGCTCACTGTCATCCGACGCGCCGGCCGAACTCCAATAGCGCTTGTCTGCCACGTTTTCGATGTTGGCCCGCAAGGTGATGTTCTTTTCATCGACCTTGAACCCGTAGCGGGCGCCCACGTCGAAGCGTTCCCAGGAATCGATTTGCTTGGTGTTGGACTGGTCCAGGTATTGTGAACTGGAGTAGATGCCGCGGGTGGTCAGGGTCAGGCCCTGGACGGTCGGCACATCCCACTCGGAGCCCAGGTTGACGTTGTACTCCGGTGTCGCAGGCGCCCGATTACCATCGAAGGTCCCACCGGTGGTGTTGGTCAACTTACTGTCGATGTACATGACCCCGCCGAGCAACCGGGTGCCCTTGACAGGTTCACCAAACACATTGAGTTCCACGCCAGTGTTTTCACGCTTGCCATTCGGGCCGAAAACACGCGTCGTGGCGTCGGTGGCGTAGGCAGGCTGCTTGATCCGGAACACGGCAGCGGTGACGGCGAGCGCTCCAGCGTCATACTTGGCGCCCACTTCGACCTGGCGACTGACGAACGGCGGGAAGATCTCATCTTCGTTCACCGACGTCGACGGCGCGATCTTGCCTTGGCTCAGGCCTTCCATGTAGTTGGCATACAGGGACAATCTATCAGTGGCCTTGAACAGGATGCCACCCGACGGCGAGACCTTTTCCTCATCGTAGGCAGTGGGACCTTTGACACCGTCCGACCAGTCGTCAACCTCTACTCGCTGCCAGCGGGCGCCAAGGGTCAGCAGCAGTCGATCATCGAACAAGCCCAAGGTGTCGGACAACGCCAAGCCGCTGAAGTGGTTTTCGGTGTAGACCTTGGGATCCTGTCGCGTTGGGTTGCCTGGCGTCGATGTTTCAACCGGGTCATACAGGTTACTGCGGCCGTTGGCATAGCGCGCACCGCCGTTTGTGAAATCCATGTAGAAATAGCTCGCCGCTAGGTTGACCTCATGGCTCACCGGACCGGTATGGAACCAGTTGCGTACGCCCGCATTGGCCGTCTGGACGTTTTCATCCCGGGTAAAGTCCCGGGGAGAAACGGTGAAGTCACCCGCATCATTGGTGACCGAAACGGCATGCCGGAGGAAATCATGATTGCTTTTGCGCGCCCCCACACCGCCGTACAGCATGACCGAATCGTTGACATCGTACTCGGCGTTCACTGTACCGAAGGTGTCCACGGTCCGTGCCTTGCTCCAGGCTTGCGCATAGTTGCGGCGCACATCGCTGGCATGGGGAACCTGGGCGTTGGCGCCGACCTGCACGCGCTCCTGGGGTGCGTCGGTATCGCGTTCGGTGTGACCGATGTCCGTCGAGAGGCGCAGGCGCTCACCGCGAAAATCCAGGCCCAGCACCGCCATCTCGCGGTCCACGCTCTGGTGGTCCCATTCGGTATCGCCCGCCTGCTTCACGCCATTGAAACGAATACCGAACTTGTTGTCTTCACCAAAGCGCCGCCCGACGTCCACGGCACCGCCAAGCTGGTTGTTGGAGGCATAGTTGCCGGTGAACGAGGTGATGGGTTTATCGGTCGCGCGCTTGGGCACCACGTTGATCCCACCACCCACGCTGCCCCGTGGCGAAATGCCGTTGATGAGCTGGCTCGGGCCCTTGAGGATATCGACGCGCTCGGCCATCTCCATGTCGATCGTGTATGTCGGCAGGACGCCGTAGAGACCGTTGTACGCGACGTCACTGTTGAACAGGCTGAAACCGCGAATGGTGAATTGTTCATAGCGCCCGCCCGCCGGGTTGGTAGCGCGGACCGAAGGGTCGCTGGCGATCAGGTCACCCAAGGTACGCGCTTGCTGGTTCTTGACCGCCGCGCTGGTGTAGGTGGTCATGCTGAACGGCGTTTCCATGAAGTCCCGCGAGCCCAGTAAGCCTTGCGAACCACGACGAGCAACCTGACCG
Source organism: Pseudomonas sp. St290 (assembly GCF_018325805.1). NCBI lineage: Bacteria > Pseudomonadati > Pseudomonadota > Gammaproteobacteria > Pseudomonadales > Pseudomonadaceae > Pseudomonas > Pseudomonas sp. St290. The sequence goes on from NZ_AP014703.1 coordinate 3,550,411, forward strand.
CCGGCATACGCCGGGCTGTCCTCCGAAGCCGTGGCGCCGAGAATCGAGGTAGGTGCCAGTTGCAGGCTGCCGCCTTCCGGCACCGGGGTCAGGATATAGGCCTGCTCACCCACCGCTTGCAGTTGCAGGCCCGAACCCCGCAACAGTCGGGCAAACCCCTCCTCTACCCCAAACTCACCCGAAAGCCCGGCGCTGTCCCGACCACTCACCAAGGCCGGATCCACCGAAAGGTTGACCCCGGCCAATCCGGCGAACCGGGTCAACGCCGCGCCGAGGCTGCCGGCCGGCACTTGATAGCTGCGCCGGGCAGCCTCGTCGGCCAGGCTCGATGAGATAAAGAACGGGCTGGTGCTCAGGCTCAGCATGAGGCTCAGGTTCAACAGCGGACGCCAGCCGGCAAGGGCCGGGCGAAAACGCAAAGGTGCAACTGCGGACATTGGAAAGCGCTCTCATTTTTGTTCAGTTGCCTTGAATGACAAGCGAGACAAAAAAAGGGGACAGGCGTCAGGCGATATTTTTGCGAAGCGTCAACGTGACCCAGTAGCGCGTGCGCATGTGCACATCCAGCGGCAGGCTGGCGGCAAGCAGCGCGAGGATTCGATCGGTGTTGTCCAGGCGGAAACTGCCCGTGACTCGCAGGGATTCGAGGCTTTCGTCCCAACGCAACACGCCGGGACGGTAGCGGTCCAGTTCTCGCAGGAAATGCCCCAGCGGCTGATCCTGGGCAACCAATACGCCGTCACGCCAACCCAGCTGTGCCACGTCGAACGCTCTCACTGGCCCCGCACCCGAGGCCTGGAAGTTGACCTGCTGGCCCGCTTCCAGTCCAAGCAATGGCCCGCGCAGTGGGTGCAGTTGCGCCGAGCCGCTGACCACCGACACCCGGCAATCGCGCTCGCCCAGGTACACGCAGACTTCGCCACCACTGATCGTGACGAGCCCATAGGGGGACTGAACGGCCAGCGGCGTGCTCCCGGCGAGCTTGAGGGCCATCTCGCCACGTACCAGCACCAGGCGGCGCGCCTTGAGGTCCAGGTCAACGGCGCTGTCGGTGTTCAGTTGCAGCACACTGCCATCGACCAGCGACCAGCGCCGTTGCTCACCCGTGGCGGTGTGCAAGTCAGCGCGCCAGGTCTCCAGCGGCAGCTCTCGCCCCAGCAGCCAAGCGGTTGGGACCAATGCAGCGACGCCCAATGCACGCTTGAGCACTTCGCGTCGGGCCAGCGCCGGACGGTCCAGGGTTGCCATGCCCAGGGACGCGGGCACCCCGGCGAAACGCTGGCGCAATCGCTGGGCCTTCTGCCAGGCCGCCTCGTGATGAGCGCTGCTGTCGCGCCAGCGTTGCAGGGCCGCCGAATCGAACGCGGCCCCGTCAGACTCCATCAGGGTCAACCAGCGAGCCGCCGCCCGCGCCGCTTCACGGGCTTCGAGCGAAGGTGCCGAGCGCATCAGAAATCCACCAACAGGCAGTGCTCATAGGCCTGGGCCATGTAGCGTTTTACGGTGCGTTCGGACACTTGCAGGCGTTCGGCGATCTCGCGATAACCCAGGCCTTCAAGCTGGCTCCAGAGAAAAGCCCGCCGTACCAAGGGCGCCAGGCCATCAAGCAATTCGTCCAGGGCTTGCAGGGTTTCCAGCAGCAGCCAACGTTGTTCCGGTGACGGTGCGCAGGCTTCAGGCAGGCTTGCCAGGGCGTCGAGATACGCCTGTTCCAGGTTTCGCCGGGTGTAGAAGTTGCTCAGCAGGCGTTTGCCAACGGTCAGCAGATATGCCCGGGGCTCTTGCAGGTCAGCCAATGTCCGGGAACTGGCAAGAACCCGCAGGAACGTATCCTGGCGCAGGTCCGCCGCATCCCAGGCATTGCCCATGCGCCGGCGCAACCAGCCTTCCAGCCAACTACCGTGGTCACGGTATAAAGCATGGAGGGAATGCTCCGTCGGCGTAGCTGCATCACACATGTCCAGAAGCCTGCGCAAAGTCTTAAATGAGACTGATTCTAATTAATGTTCGCGCGTTAATCCAAGCTCTTTATACAAAGTGTGTCTAATAACCGTTCGGAAAAACCCTACCCTGTGTGAGCGAGCAAGCTCGCTCACACAGACAGGTCTTTTGCAGGCAGCGTTATCAGTGACTGGCGTGCAGGGTCTTCGGCACCTCAGGCATGGCCGATGAGTGATGGTTGATGATCTTCCACTGGCCGTCGAGACGCTCATAGAGGAAGGTGTAGCGCGCCTGGACCTCGCGCTTGGAACCGTCGGCCTGGGTGAGCGTGAAGGTATAGACGCCACTGTCCATCGCCGCATCGGGTCCCAGATGGCGGATTTCCCGGTAGTTGATTTGCCCGACCGGTTTGCCTGCCAGGAAATGCTCGAAGTAATCCTGGATCTGCGCCGGCGTGTTGCGCACCTTGTTGGAAACAGTCGGTTGCAAAATCGCATCCGGGGCGTAGAGGCCGGTCACGGCGCTGGCGCTACCGGTTTGCAGCGCGGCGTTCCAGCGATCGAACAGTGCCGCGATCTCCCGGTCATTCACATTCTTGGGCTGCTCGGCCACCGTGCGATACACGTAGGGCGTAGCCTCGAGAGCCTGGACCAGCGGCGAAGCCAGCAGGAATAAAGCAGCGATGGCGCAGGTTTTCATTTTCATCAAAGCGTTCCTTTGGGTTTCAATGAGCCCACTTTGCCGGCGTTCCCGGCCTTCGCCATCGGCCAACCGGTGCCAATCGCCTATGCCGTTCGGCAGATAGGCCCGGTGCCGGTGACACGTTCTAATGACGCCACCGCGAACCGGACCGGTCCTCTTCAACGCTGGAGCTACTCATGCAAAGCCCACCCCATGACCCCGGCAGTGCCCTGGCCATTCGCAGCCAGTATCGCCAGTCGCAAAGCCGTGCAGCACGCCTGGGCCTGCTGCTGGGCGCCGGCCATGAACTGACGCAGTTGCCCTTGTCGGCCATGCGTCAACGTGCGCTGCAACGGGCGTGCGCGTTCATGGCCATGGATCATGGCCTGTTGTTGGAGTGGGCGCCGGGCCACCCGCTGCGCACCCTCGCCAGCCACGGCAGCGCGGAACGACTTGAGCTGCTCGCTAACCTGGCCCAGCCGCAAACGCCCGGTCCACAATGGCTCGAATTGCCCGGCAGCGCCCTGCCCCAGGTCTTGCGGGTGCCGTTGCGTGCCTCTGACGGCGTGGCGTTCGGGGCTTTGCTGCTGGGCAACAGCCTGGCTCTCGGCGCGCCGGACAACGAAGACATCGAATCGCTGCAATTGCTCGCGACGCTGTTGGCGGCGCACCTGGAGAACAGCCGCTTGCTCGAAGCGCTCCAGGCCCGCGAGCGCACCATGTCCGAGCTGGTCCACCGCTTGTTCAGCGCCCAGGAAGACGAACGCAAGCGTGTGGCCTACGACCTGCACGATGGACTGGCGCAGAACCTCGCCGGTTTGCACCAGCGCTTGCAGGGCTTTGCCGGGCGCTGCCCGTCGCTACCGCCGGCCCTGGCGAACGAGCTGCAAAGCATCCTCGAGCTGGCCCAGGGCTGCGTCGGCGAAGGCCGGCAGTTGATCGGCGGGCTGCGCCCCCACGTATTGGATGATTTCGGCCTGTACAAAGCCGTCGACAAGGAGGCCGATCGCCTGCGTGACGCGGGCCTGACGGTGACCTGGGCCGAACACAGCACCGCACGCCTGCCGGGCAACACCGAGATCGCCCTGTTTCGCATTGCACAGGAAGGCATCAACAACATTCTCAAGCACGCCCAGGCCCGCCACGTGCGCTTGGGCTTGGCGGTGGAAGACGGGCACGCTTGCCTGCGCGTGGAGGACGATGGCCGCGGCTTTGCCCTCGAGCAACCCATCGAGACCAACGGCAGCTGCCATTTGGGGCTGGCCGCCATGCAGGAGCGCGCCCATTTGCTGGACGGCCACCTGAGCTGTTGCAGCCAGCCCGGCGACGGCACCCGACTACTGGCCAGCGTGCCACTACCGGCTCACGGAGGACACCCATGAACCAACCTTTGCGCCTGCTGCTGGCCGACGACCACGAAGTCACTCGCACCGGTTTTATCAGCATGCTCGCCGGCAGCCCGGGATTCGAGGTTGTCGGCCAGGCCCGCGACGGCCAGGAAGCCCTCGACCTGTGCGATCGGCTGAAACCGGACATCGCGATTCTCGACATCCGCATGCCCGTCCTCAACGGCCTGGGCGCGGCGCGGATCCTGCAGCAGCGCCAGCCGGAGGTCAAAGTGATTATCTTCACCATGGATGACAGTCCCGACCACCTCGAAGCCGCCATCGGTGCAGGCGCGGTCGGCTATCTCCTCAAGGACGCCAGCCGCGATGAAGTGCTCGACGCCCTCAAACGGGTTGCCCAGGGCGAAGAGGCGCTGAACAGTTCGGTCAGCGCGCGCCTATTGCGCCGTATGGCCGAGCGTGGTGCGAACGGCGCCACTCAAGTCCAGGCCCTGACCGCCCGGGAGCGCCAGGTATTGGGGCTGGTGGCCGGCGGTTTCAGCAACCGTGAAATCGGCGAAAAACTGGGCATCGCGCCCGGCACGGCCAAAGCCCACGTAGAGCGGGTCATTGGCAAGCTGGGCGCCGCCGATCGCACCCAGGCCGCCGTGCGCGGCGTTGCCCTGGGCCTGGTGGCGCAACCCGCCGGGCAATGGCCATGAGGTTTCTCGCCGCCCGCCGCTGGGCCGACTTGCCGTTGCGAGGCAAGGCCCTGGTGGTGATTTCCTTGCCCCTGGTGGTCCTGCTGCTGTCGCTGGTGCTGATCTACATCACCGAACGCCAGACTGCCCGGGCCGAAGAGGATGTGCGCCGGGTGCTGCTGGTCCAGGGTGATATCCAGACAGTCCATACCCTGCTGGCCGAGGCTGCGGCCAGCGTGCGGGGTTACCTGCTGACCCGGCGCGAAGATTTCCTGCCCAGCTACGAACAGGCCACCCCGCTGATCCATGCCGCGTTGCAGCGCCTGGACCACAACATTCGCGATGCCAGGATGCGTGAACATCTCCAGACCATCACCCCGCTGATCGCCGACAAACTCGACGGCTTGCTCGCCTTGCGCAACGGCAAGCGCGACGACCCCGAGGCCATCACCGCGATCCTGATCGAAAACAAGCAGGTGCTGGACGTGCTGCGCGAGCAGATCAGCGCCATGCGCATTCGCGAAGATGCCCTGCTCGCCGACCGCAGCGCCGCCGCCTCGGCCACGCGCATGCGCCTTTTGTTCGCCACGTTGCTGGCGGCGGTGTGTGGACTGCTGGGGGCCATTGTCGCGGTGCTGTTTCTGTCCAAGGGCATTGTCGCCCGGGTCCAGCAGGTCCAAGGCAACGCCCAGCGCCTGGCCTTGGGCCAACCCTTGTTGCCGCAACCGCCAGAGCAGGACGAAATCGGCCAACTCGGTACCCGTCTCGTAGAAGCCGGACAATTGCTTGCCGAACGCGAGCGGGCCCTGCGCGACAACGAGGAGCGCTTGCGGCTGATCATCGATGGCGTGAAGGACTACGGGATCTTCGCACTCGATGCCCAAGGCTATGTCACCACCTGGAACGCTGGCGCCGAACGGATCAAGGGCTACACCGAGCAGGAGATCATCGGTCGGCACTTTTCCCTGTTCTATTTGGCCGAGGAATGCCCGGCGCACCCGGACATGGCCCTGCGCGAAGCCACCCGCGACGGTCATTACATGGAAGAAGGCTGGCGTTGCCGCAAGGACGGCAGCCGCTTCTGGGCCAGCGTGGTCATCACCGCCCAGTACGATGGCACTGGCGCCCTGCGCGGCTTTTCCAAGATCACCCGCGACATCACCGACCGCCGCGCTGCCGAGATCGCCCTGAGCACCGCCCGCGAAGAAGCCGAGAGCGCCAGCCGGGCCAAGAGCGAGTTTCTTTCTCGCATGAGCCACGAATTGCGCACGCCATTGAACGCTATCCTGGGTTTCGCTCAATTGCTGGACATGGACTCCACGGCCGGCCAACGCCCCCAGGTCAGCCATATCCTGCGGGCTGGCCAGCATTTGCTGGCGTTGATCAACGAGGTGCTGGACATTGCCCGGATCGAGGCCGGTCGCCTGCCGCTGAACATCGAACCGATCGCCCTGTCGACGGTGCTGCACGAAGCCCTGACCTTGGTTTCACCGATGGCCGCCGACGCCGGGATCCACTTGGCCGAGCTGCCACCGCTGGCGGACGGCTGCGGCGTGCTCGCTGACCGTCAGCGCCTGGTGCAGGTGTTGCTCAACCTGCTGTCCAACGCCATCAAGTACAACCGGCCCGGCGGCGAGGTGCGCATCGAAGTCAGCGTCCAGGCCCATCAGGTGAGCATTGCCGTCAACGACACCGGCCATGGCATTGCCCCGGAACAGCTGGACCAACTGTTCAAGCCCTTCGAACGCCTGGGCGCCGATCCCCAGGTCGAAGGCACCGGCCTGGGGTTGTCCTTGAGCAAGAGCCTGCTGGAAATGATGCAGGGCAAGCTGCAGGTCCACAGCGAGCCCGGACACGGCTGTTGTTTCACCCTGCAACTGCCGGGTACCGAGGTGGTTGGCGCGCATCTGCCGCCCATTGCCGCGCTGGCGGTGACGCGTGCCCCCGTGGACTATCACGGCAAAGTCCTGTGCATCGAAGACAACCTGTCGAGCCTTGCGCTGATCGAAACCCTCATGCAGCGCCGTCCCGGCATTCAACTATTGTCGAGCATGCAAGGCCAGATGGGCCTGGACCTCGCCCGCCAGCACACTCCGCAACTGATCCTGCTGGATGTCAGCCTGCCGGACCTCGAAGGCCTGGAAGTCTTGCGACGCCTGCGCCAATCCCCGACCACGGCGACCATACCCGTGCTGATGATCACCGCCGATGCCAGCGACCTGACCCACCGCGCCCTTCACGAGGCCGGTGCCACGGCGATCCTGACCAAACCTATTCATATCCAGGCCTTCCTGGGCCATCTTGAGCACTATCTACCGGAGCCCGCATGAATCGCGACTTGCGCATTCTGATCGTCGACGATCAACGCCCCAACCTGGACCTGATGGAACAACTGCTGGCCCGCGAAGGGCTGCACAATGTGCTGAGCAGCACCGAACCTTTGCGTACGCTCGACCTGTTCAACAGCTTCGAGCCGGACCTGGTCATCCTCGACCTGCACATGCCGGCGTTCGACGGCTTTGCCGTGCTGGAGCAACTCAACCGGCGCATTCCGGCCAACGACTACCTGCCCATCCTAGTGCTGACCGCCGACGCGACCCGTGACACCCGCCTGCGGGCCCTGGCCCTCGGTGCGCGGGATTTCATCAGCAAACCCCTGGACGCACTGGAAACCATGTTGCGCATCTGGAACCTGCTGGAAACCCGGGCGCTCTATAAGGCGTTGCGCGAGTTGATTCCGTCTCAATCCATCGAACTGTTGCGCCAACACCGTCCTACCGCCGACCCGGCTTGACCCCGGGGGCTCTCACGAGGCCATCGAAGCATGGAAGTCACCGAACGAACATCGGCAACCGGCCTGCAGGCACACATACGCGGCGAGCGCCTGGCGACGTCCGATGGCGTATCGGCCAAAGACATCCTGGTCGAGATCTTTGTCCGTGAGCGCAGCGAAGCACACATCGTCGTGCCGGCGGTGGCCGAGCCGTTGCTCGTCTGGGTGTTGTCCGGGGAAGCCATCGTCGAGGAGCGCATCGCCAACCAGGACTGGGAAGCGAATAGCGTGCGCAGCGCGGATTTCTTCCTGACCACATCCCCGGTGCCTTACGAGATGCGCTGGCAAGTCACCAGCCACGAGCCGTTCGTGGTCATGCATGTGTACCTGGGGTTGGCATTGCTGGAGCGCGCCATTGCCGAAGCCGGCGGCAGCGGTGCGGTCCAGTTGCGAGAAGTCTCTGGCGGACGGGATGAAGCACTTTCAGCCTTGCTCGAACCGATTCGGGCAGAGTTGACCCGGCGCGGTGAAACCAGTGCCTTGCTGATCCAGGGCATGGCGCAATGCGTAGCGGTGCACTTGGCACGGCATTACCTGGATGCCGATGCCGACGACATGTCCGGACGTAACGCCCTGCCAGCCTTCAAGCTCAAGCGGGTTATCGAACTGATGGAACAGCGACTGGCCGAACCCTTCTGCCTCGGTGACCTGGCCCAGGCCATCGGCCTGAGCGAATACCACTTCAGCCGCCTGTTCAAGCGCGCCACCGGGCGTTCGCCCTCGCAGTACTTCATCCAGCTGAGAATGGCCCGGGCCCGGCAACTACTGATGGAAACCGAGCGCAGCGTCATCGATATCGGCCTGGAGGTCGGGTATGGCAGCGCCAGCCACTTCTCCCAGATCTTCCGCCGCGAAGTGGGCGTGGCGCCGAGTCATTACCGCAAGTAAAGGCCTGATGGCGCCATAGTGAGGTTCTGGCGGTGTCGGGAACGATCGACCGGCCGCACAGGTACTTTCTACCAAGCATGCATTTCATTTGATCCGGTAGTGAAAGGTATTGCGCACCGCCGGCACCGTCACCGCCCTGCCATCAATGATTCGCGGTTGATAACGAAACGTCTGGGCGGCGGCCAGGGATGGCCGGATGAACAGGGGGTGGCAACCCTCGATGACCTTGGGGTTATCGATCCGCCCGTCCGGCATCACGCTGTATTCCACGGTGCAATCGCCTTCCAGCCCCTTGTCCAGGGCGCGTTGCGGATAATCCGGGGCTTGCTTGCTCAGGGGTTGATAACTGCGGCTGTCGGCGGTGGCCTGGCGTGCCTGCTCGGCAAGGCGTTGCTGGGCAAGCTCTTGTGCCTGCCGGGCCTGACGCTGTTGCTCGGCGACCTGCTGTTCGGCGTCTTGCCGGCGTCGTTCGTTTTCCTGGCGCTCGCGCTGCTGTTGGGCCTGTTGCTCGCGCTTCTGCTCCTCGACCCGTTTACGGGCCAGGGCCGCCTGTTCCAGTTTCTGCGCCTGGATTCGCGGGTCCACGACCGGCTTGGCAGGAACGGGACGAGGCGCATCAATGGGTGGCGGTGTGGATTCGACCAATGGCGCGGCGACAGGGATGACAGGGGCCGGGGCCGGCGCTTCGGGCACCGGAGCCGGCGGCAACATCACCAGTTGCGTGCGCAGCACCCGGGGCGTCTCGACGGTCGGCTTCTCCACGTTCCAGCCCAACACCAATAACAGCGCCACGCCAGCGTGCAGGGCCACGGCGAGCCCGGCCGCCAGGCTGTTTTTCCAAACGCCGGGGCGGTTCAGCGTCGGCGTACTCAAGGAGGCACTGTGCATGATCATCGCCGTCATTGTGGCGCCTCGGTCACCAGCCCGAGATTGCTCACGCCACCTTGCTGCAACGCAGCCATGGCCGCGACGACCCGGCCATAATCGGCATGCTCGTCGGCGCGGATGTACACCTGGGTATCGCTGCGCTCGGCCACGACCTGCGCCACCTTGGCACGCATCTGCTCCAGGTCCACGGCGCTGTCGGTCTGGTGGCGCGTGTCCAGCTCACCGCCCAGGTTCCAGTAGTAACCGCCCTCGGCCTTTACCGACAGGGTGAGAATTTGCTGGCGGCTATCGTTGGTCAGTGCCTCGCTGGCGACCTTGGGCAGTTCGATCTTCACCCCCTGGGTCAGCATCGGCGCGGTGACCATGAAAATCACCAGCAGCACCAACATCACGTCGATGTACGGCACCACGTTCATTTCGGCCTTGGGACCGTGCTTGCGTTGTGGCTTGACGAGCATCTGCCCTCTCCTTTCAAGCGGCCGAGGCCAGGTTCACCGGGGCACCGTGCAGCTTGCGGTGCAGACGCGCCTGCAGCTCGTTGCCGAAAGCGTAGTAACGGGTCAGCAACGTCTGGCCGCGGGCCGCAAAACGGTTATAGGCAATCACCGCCGGAATCGCTGCGAACAAGCCGATGGCCGTGGCGATCAAGGCTTCGGCAATGCCCGGCGCCACGGTGGAAAGGCTGGCCTGCTGCACCTGGGACAGGCCAAGAAAGGCATTCATGATCCCCCAGACGGTGCCAAACAAACCGATGTAAGGGCTGACCGAACCAACGGTGGCGAGAAACTGCAAACCTTTCTCCAACTGCACTTCCTGTTCGCTGATCGCCACCTGCAGCGAACGCTCGACGCCTTCGAGCACCACCTCGGGCGTGCTCGAAGGCTGGTTGAGCTGGGTGAAAGCCAACAGCCCCGCCTGGAAAATCGGTGTGACGCCGCCGTCTTCTTCGCGCACTTGTGCGTGCTCCCTATACAGGGGCAACAGATCCTGGGTGCTGCGAAAACGCTGCATGAAACCGTTGAACTGGCGCTCGTTGCGTTGCAACACGGCGCTGCGCTGGATGATCAGGTACCAGCTCAATAGCGAGGCCAGCAGCAACGTGAGCATGACTGCCTTGACCAGCAGACTCGCGTCGCTGATCAGGCCCCAGATCGTCATGTGTTCCAAAGTGGCTTGCATGGTTGAAACTCCTGTCTGGCGGTTATTCGATGAAATGTTCGTGACCGGTTGATGACAACGCCGCTCAAGGCAGGCGTAGCGCTTTCGCCACGTCGGCCCAGGGCACGAACTTGAAGTTCTGGGCCTGCTCGGGCATGCGCTTGCGGCCGTCCTGGACTACCAGCATTCCCTGGCTCCAAGGCCCGCCGAGGTTCACCGAGGTCACCTCCAGGCCATCGGTTTCCGATGCCCCGTCGATGCCTGCGGCGGCGTTCAGGCCGACCCGGAACGCACCCCGCACGGCATAAGGCGGCTGGGCATCGAGCACTAGGTAGCTGTCGTTGCCCTGGCTGGAGATCACCAGGTAGTCGCGGCCCCCGGCCTGGTACAAGGCCATGCCCTCGACGTCGGCGTGCAACGTCTGGCCGACCTCGATCACACGGCTCAACGTGGCGGGTTGCTCGGCCCGGGCATCCACCGCCCAGACGCCCACATCCTCTTCACCGAGAAACAGACGCTGGCGCTGCTCATCGGCCACGCAACCTTCAGGCTGGCTGTCGACGCTGAACTGGCGCACCAACTGGCCTTTCACCACGCCATCCGGCGCGCTCAGGCGGTACTGCACGAATCGCCCGTCCTTGCCGTTGGCAAAGGCATACAGCTCACCTTCGGCTGGTTGGAACAGGCAGATACCGTAGATTTCCTTCAGTGACGTCGTAATCTCGCCCGCTTCGCGCAACTCGCCACTGGTGCGGTCGATGCTGAACAGGCTCAAGCTGTTGCGATCACGATTGCTGGCCACGGCCAGGTCGACGGTTTGCGTGCCCAGCTTGAAGTTCGCCCGCACATCGACGTTATTCAGGCGTCCGACCGGCAGCTCCTGCAACAACTTGCCGCGCAGGTCGTAGGCCAGCAGGCCTTGCTTCTTGTTGGTGCCCAGCACCCGGCTCAGCCCGGGCGTCGTCGGATGAACCCAGATCGCCGGGTCATCGGCTGCATCGCCCTGGCGGGCCACTGGCTCGCTCTGGACGATGGCGGCGACACTCGGCAGGACCGGCGGCAAAGGCACTGGCGTGGGTTTCCAGCTGATTTCGCCTTGGTACAGGTGACCGTTGTCATCGTCGCGCAGCAGCACTTCAATGCCACTTTTCGTCAACCGCGCCGCGAGGTTTTCCGGCTCCTTCAAGCCCGCCAACGGCAGATTGGCTTTGGCGCTCCAACCCTCTCCCTGCTGCTGATACACATGCAGTTGCGCCGCTTCCGGGTCCAGCCCCAACAGGCCTCCCGGCAACACGGCCATGGCCCCGGCGCTTTGCCTGAGGTCGCCGAACGGTGCGCGCATCGCCACGGGCACCCGCACGGTCTCGGCCTCAGAGGATGCCGGATAGGCCCACCAACCCACCCGTTCCTCGTTGACGAACAATTGATTGGCGCTGTCCTGCACCTGGCAGGTCTTGGCATCCGGCGGCAATGGCAGGCCGCGCACCCGTTGCGCGCTGTCGCTCAGGCGCTCGCCATTGCCCACCAGCCATTGCTCGCCCTTGCCCTCCTCGCCGACCAGGAACACAAACAGGTTGCTCGCCCCGTCGCGATAAAGGCACAGGCCGTTGACCGGGAAATCCCGCACGGGCAGGTACAACGGCGTATCCCACTGACGGTTTTGTGGATCGAGGCTAACGATCAGGGCTTGCTGGCGCGTGCTGTCGAGGCTGGCGACCAACACGTTCGCGCCCTGGGCACGGCTATCGACACCTTCGAAGCTGCCCTTCAGGCGCGTCAGTTCGCGACCCTGGGCATCGAGCAAGAACAAGCCCTCGCGGGCACTGGCCAGTCGCTCGGTCGTCGAAGGGCCGGGCAGGAATGCCAGAGCGTTGATCGACAGTTGCTCGGCTTGAGACCAGGATTGCAGTTTTAGCCTGGGCGCTGGGGCGGCCGCCAGGGCGGCGGCGGATGCCAGGCTGATCGCCGTCGCCAGTAGGTAGCGCTTGGGTAAGAAAAACATCGTCTTCAACGGGAAAATCCTTGTCATTCAGTCAGACTCAAACGGGCTTGTTGCTCACTTCTATTGCCAGGGAATTCATCTGTGGGAGCAAAGCTTGCTCGCGATGCAGGCGCCTCGGTTTCCGGGAGACCCGTGTCGTCTTCGTCGCGAGCAAGCTTTGCTCCCACAGCCAAATCCTATTGCCACAAGTGATCAGGCTCGCGATTCAGAAATGGGTAAAGGTCAGCCCCAGCTTGTAGGTCGGGCCGTACTCTTCGTACTGGCCGTTGTAGGAGCGATGGCCGGTGTAGACGAAATATGGCTCGTCGGTAAGGTTCTGGGCTTCCAGGCTGACTTGCAGGTTCTTGGTCAGCGAATAGCGCGCGCTGAAATCGACGAAGGTCTGGGCGTCGACGTGCAGGTCATGGTCGCGGTCGCTGATGGACGCCAGTTCGAACAGGTACGCTGACTTGTAGTTGGCCGACAGCCGCAGGCTCAGCTTGTCGTTTTCCCAACCCAACATCAGGTTGCCGACCGTGTCCGACTGGTTCGGCAGGTCGATGCTGCGCTTGCGCTGGGTACCACTGGCCTGGTCGAAGCCTTCGATTTCGGCATCCGAACGGCTGAAGGTGGTGTTGGCCCCCAACAGCAAGCCGTTCCAAGGCGCCGGCAGCCAGTCGAATTTTTGCGAGTAGGCCAGCTCCAGGCCATAGAGTTTGGCGCTGTCGCCGTTGGCGTAGCTGTGGGCTTCGGCGAAATCGGTCCAGGCGCCCGTGCCGGCCAGGTCGGTGTTGTAGACGAAGTTCTTGATGTCCTTGTAGAACACGAAGGCCGAGACCGTGCCGGCGTGGCCCATGAAGTGCTCGATGCCCAGGTCCAGGTTGCTCGATTCCAGCGGCTTGAGGTCCGGGTTGCCGAAAGTCGCCTCGTCATCGTCGATGACAAAACCCGGCGCCAATTGCCCGAAGGTCGGACGCACCACGGATTTGGTCCACGCCGCACGCACCTGGGTGTTCTTGTCCAATTGGTAGCGTGCATGCAGGCCCGGCAACCAGTGGTGATACTTGCGACGGGTCTCGGTATCGGTGAATACGCCGTCGGTGGCGCCGGTGCCCTTGGCCTCGAACTCGGTGCCTTCGTAGCGCATGCCGGCGATGAAACGCCAGTCATCGATGTCGACGGTATTCATCAGGTACGCGGCGTTGATGTCCTCGCTCATCTTGAAGTCGTTGACGCGCGACTCCTGCTCGTCGAAAAAGTCATCGCGATTGAGGCCGCCGATCAACTGCTTGATGGCATCGGCGCTGATGCCCGGGCCGAAGCGACCGAGGCGGTAGTCCACATTGCCTTTCTGGAACTGTCCCAGGTTCAACTGCTCGTCGGTGAAACCCAGGTCGTCGAAATCCTCGTAGACCCAGGCGTCCAGGTCGTTGTCCTTGTTCCGTCGACTGACTTTGCCGCCGAATTTGACTTGGGACGCATAGCCGCGCAAGTCGTAGTCCCGGGCCAGGTCCAGACGCAGGTTTTTCTCGGTGTCGGTGGTCTTCTGCTGTTCCCAGTCCACCTTGTCGAGGCTGAAATTGGCAGGATCGTAGAACCCTGAGCCGATAATCGGCCGGGGCTTGTCGTTGTCGTAGAAACCGCCATTGAAACCATCGATGCCTTCGAAGGTGGCGCCGGCAATGTGGCCGGGGCTGTCTTCGCTCGATTGGCTGTAGCCGCCCTGGCCACTCAAGGTCCAGAGACCGAACAGGCGCTCACCGCCGAGTACGTAGGATTGGATCTCCTGGGTTTCTTCACGTTGCTTGAGTTTGCGCTGGCCCTCGGCATCACCCAGTTCACCGGCAGCCTGCGGGTCTTCAAAGGCGATGCTGGTGGAGTTGCGGATTTCGCTGTCCTTGTAGCGGCTGTACAACGTGCGCAGGTAATAGCTGCTGGAGTCATCGGGCTTGTAGTCGAAGTTCAGCCCGCCACCGGCCCGCTCGCGACGAATGTCGTAGTCGCGCTGTTCGAACTCTTCGAGGCGTGAGCCTTGCTCGAAATCCCAGGCACCGCCGGTTTCGACGTTGTCCGAGCCGAAGTCACGCTTCTGCCAGCTCAGCGCCGCGGCCACGCCGAAGTTATCGATGCCGTCGCCGAGGCTGAAGCGATCGCTGATGGCACCGGAGAATTTCGGGCTGGTCTGGCCGGTGTTCTTGTCATAGCTGGCTTCGCTGCTGCCGGTATAGAACAGACCCTTGTGGTCGAAGGCCGAGAGACTTTTGACGTCCACCGTACCGCCCAGGGAATTGGCGTCCATGTCCGGTGTCAGGGTCTTGATCACCGACAAGGATTGCACCAGCTCCGAGGGCAGTACATCCAGGGCAACGGCCCGCCGCTCGCTTTCCGGGGCCGGCACCAGCGTACCGTTGATGGTCACGCTGTTGAGGTCCGGCCCCAGGCCGCGCACGCTGACAAACCGACCTTCGCCCTGGTCGCGCTCGACGCTGACCCCGGGCAGGCGCTGCACGGCTTCGGCGACGTTTTCATCCGGCAATTGCGCCACGCCGTCGGCATGCACGACGCTCTTGATGCTGTCGGCGCTGCGCTGCTCCTTGAGGGCCTGGTCGATGCTGGCGGCCTGGCCAACCACTTCGACGTGTTCCGTGGCCGCCTGCTCGGCGGCGCTCAAACGCTCACTGGCAATGGCCATCGCCAATGCGGTGAACGTGAAACCGACGAACCCGGCAGTGCTGGTGCGGTGGTGCATGGTGGTCCTCCCCCAGGAATCCGAACTTCCGCCAGGCAATGACCCGGCAACTGGGAGGGCACGCTAGGGGTGGGGAATGACGGTTCTGTGACAGGGCTTGGCCGTGGAGGCTGGAATAGGCTGATTTAGGCGGGCTGGCGAGTCGGAATGAGCTGAAATGACCTGTTTTACAGACTCAGAGAATCTGAAGGGCGAAGGAATTTGGCGAAACGTCGCACCGCTGTGGGAGCAAAGCTTGCTCGCGATGCAGGCGCCTCGACTCCCTGAAAAACCGCGTCGTCTTCGTCGCGAGCAAGCTTTGCTCCCACAAAATCCCCTCGCCACAATGAGATAGGTGGCGATGTTATGAATGAAAAGTTCAGACAACCGATGAGCTGATTCGACCTCCCCCATCCATTCATCCACCGTCACCGCGCTGTCACATTCATCTGCTGTGCTGGGCCGCATTCCGCTTCTGGCAAAGGACTCCGGCCATGTTCTCCGTGCTCCGCCCGCACCGCCTCAAACTCGCCCTGCTCCTGCTGGCGGCCAACCTCGGGTTGATCCTGCATTTGGCCAGCGGCGAACTCAAACCCATCGCCGAATGGGTCTGGCTGGACATCCTCGGTGAAGGTGGCTCGGCGCTGCTGGCGCTGGTCTGGCTGGGGCTGGTGCTCAAAAGCCGGCCGGCCGGGCGGGTCACCAATTACCTGGTCCTGGGCCTGGGCTGCATCTTCTTTTCCTGGTGGATCGACAGCCTCGATGAATTCATCCGCCTGCCCGACAGCATCACCTGGGATCACTGGCTCGAATCCGGGCCCATGCCGGTGGGCATGATCCTGCTGACCCTCGGTATCTATCACTGGCACCGTGAACAATTGGCGATCAATGGGCAGATGGAGAAGCGCGAGCGTCTGTTCCGTGAGCACCGTTTGTTCGACAAACTCACGCCGTTGGGTGGCGCCGACTTTCTCAAGCACGAACTGTCCGCCAGCCTGGAAGACACACGCCGCCGTCAGCAACCGCTGTCGCTGCTGGCACTGGACCTGGACAACTTCACCGCCATCAACCAGCGTTTCGGCCACGGCGAAGGCGATGCGGTGCTCCAGGCCGTCAGCCAATTGCTGGTATTGAACCTGCGGCGCCAGGACTTGCTGTGCCGCCTGGCCGGCGATCGTTTCGTAGTGCTGCTGCCTGATACCGGCGAGAGCCAGGCCCGACGCCTGGCCCTGGAGCTGGAAATATCGGTGCGCAGCCTGGCCCACAAGACCCGGCAACACGGAGAACGCTTGCAACTGGTCGCCAGCACGGCGGTGGTGATGGCGTTCGACGAATCCGCCGACGCCTTGCTCAAACGCCTGAACCTGGCGCTGGCACAGTCCCGCACCACGTTGGCGAAAAGCGCCTGAGGCCGTGCCATGACACTCAAGACGTGCTGGTACGAAACCGACAGTCGCTTCATTCCGGGGCACTATCAACCTGCCGCGCTGATCGACCTGGCACTGTCGCGGGACATCGACAGCCATCGCCTGCTGCGCGGTACCGGACTGTTCCACGACGATATCCTTGCCGGACAAAGCCGCATCAGCCCGCAGCAATTCCTCGGCCTGATCGACAACAGCCGGCGCCTGCTGGATGCCAGCGACAGCAGCTTCCTGTTCGGCCAGCGGCTGTTGCCGGGACATTACGGGCCCGCGAGCCACGCGTTACGCCACGCGCAGAATCTGCATCAGGCCCTGCAAACCCTGATCGACCAGCAGGCGCTGCTCAGTCCATTGGCCGCCCCACGGCTGCTGGTGGACGAGCACTATGCCTATGTCCATTGGCTGGACAGTTGTGGCGCCGATGAGCAATGGCGCTTCGTGCTGGAGGCGAGCATGACCTCGATGGTGGCGATGAGTGCCTGGCTCAGCGGCGAACGCTTGCCCTGGCAGTGCAGCTTTCGCCACAGCGAGCCGCGTTACGTCGAGCAATACTGGGTGCACCTGGGTGAGCACACCCAATTCGACCGCCCCCTGGACTTGATGCGCCTGCCCCGCCACTGCCTCGCCCAGCCCTGGCCCAACGTTTCGGCCACCGCCGGCCAGGTGGCGCGGATCGAAGCCCGCGACCAACTCGATCAACTGGGCTTTGTTTCCAGCTTTCTGGATTGCCTCTACGACTACCTACACGTCCATGTACAGCAGACGCCAAGCCTGGAACAGACCGCCCAGGCCTTCGCCATGAGCCCGGCAACCCTCAAGCGCAAGCTGCACAAGCATCACACCGGTTTCCAGCAACAGGTGGACCGGGTACACACCCATGTGGCGTTGTATTTGTATCAGGTCAAGGGCTTCAGCAACGAGGAAGTGGCGCAGTACCTGCGCTTCAACGATACGGCGAACTTTCGTCGCTCGTTCAAGCGCTGGACCGGCAGCACGCCGAATCTGATCCGGCAATTGTTGGCGTTGGGTTGAGCGCTGACGTCGTGCGCGATCTTGTGGCGAGGGGATTTATCCCCGCTGGGCTGCGCAGCAGCCCCAGAGCAGTCAGCTCAACCCAAGGGGGGCGTCTATGTACAGTTTTGGGGCCGCTGCGCGCCCCAGCGGGGATAAATCCCCTCGCCACAAATGCGAGCTTGCGGAATCAATGCCCGCGAATGTAGTGCTCCAGTTGTCGGATCAAGTCCGCCTGCTCGACAATCGCCTCTTTCACCAGGTCACCGATGGACAACAGGCCGATCAACTGCCCGTTATCCAGCACCGGCAGGTGGCGCAAGTGGCTGTCGGTCATGACTTCCATGCAACGGTCGATGCTCTGCTGGCTGTCGGCGGTGACCACCGGAGTGCTCATGATGGTGCGCACTGGCGTACCCACCGATGAACGCCCCTTGAGCACCATCTTGCGCGCATAGTCCCGCTCGCTGAATACCCCCACCACCTGGCCGTCCTCGATCACCGGCAACGCGCCGACATTTTTCTCGGCCATGATTTGCAGCGCTTCGAGCACCGTCTGCTCGGGGGCGATGCTGTGGACCTGTCGGTTCTGCACACTCTTGAGTCTCACCAGTTGAGCAGCGGTTTTCATTGTTCATCCCCACATTTGACTGCAGTTTTCAACTCATCCAATGGCTCGGATCAGTCCTCGCCAATCTCCACCACATCGCCATTGAGCCGCACCGGCCATACCCGCAGGCGCTGCTCCGGGTACTCCAGGCAAGAGCCGTCTTCCAGCCGGAAATGCTGCTTGTACATCGGCGAGGCAATCACCAGGTCACCCTTGATGCTGCCCAACAAACCACGCCCGATGACATTCGCACCCGACTTGGGATCGCGGTTGTCGACAGCGTACAGCGGCTTGTCCTGATGCTCGGGCAGGTACAGCAATGCCACTTGGCTGCCGTCATGCCAGGCGACCACACCAGAGTTGGGTACCAGGTCGTCGCGGCTGCACAGGGCACGCCATTGCGACGGTTCCTGGGCGACATCGCGGACAGGAATACGAACAACGTTTGACTGGTTCATCAGAGCACCTCCTCGGTAACGGGAATCAGGTGAAGTTCGCCGGCGTGGACTGGCCGGCGCTGGCCGCGCTCCCGGACAAAATGAACATCCGGATCACCACGCCCGTCGTTGACGAAGGTGCGGAAACGCTTGAGTTTGTCCGGATCCTTGAGGGCATTGGCCCATTCGCATTCATAACGATCGACCACCAATTGCATCTGCGCTTCGAGCTCGGCGCCCAGGCCCAGGCTGTCGTTGATGATCACGTCCTTGAGGTAGTCCAGGCCGCCTTCCAGGCTTTCGCGCCAGACCGAGGTGCGTTGCAACTTGTCGGCGGTGCGGATGTAGAACATCAGGAAACGGTCGATGTAGCGGATCAGCGTGGCGTCATCCAGGTCAGTGGCGAACAGCTCGGCGTGACGCGGGCGCATGCCGCCGTTGCCGGCCACGTAGAGGTTCCAGCCCTTCTCGGTGGCGATCACGCCGACGTCCTTGCTCTGGGCCTCGGCGCACTCACGGGTGCAACCGGACACCGCGAACTTGAGTTTGTGCGGCGAGCGCAGGCCCTTGTAGCGATCCTCGATGGTCAGGGCCATTTGCACGCTGTCTTGTACGCCGTAGCGGCACCAGGTGCTGCCCACGCAGGATTTCACCGTTCGCGTGGATTTGCCGTAGGCATGGCCGGTTTCGAAACCAGCTTCGATCAGTTCGGCCCAGATATCCGGCAGCTGGTGCAACTGGGCACCGAACAGGTCAATGCGCTGGCCGCCGGTGATCTTGGTGTAGAGGTCGTATTTCTTGGCGACCACGCCGATGGCGATCAGTTTGTCGGCGGTGATTTCCCCACCGGCGATACGCGGTACCACCGAATAGGTGCCGTTTTTCTGCATGTTTGCCATGAACGTGTCGTTGGTGTCCTGCAACGGCACCAGGGACGGGTCCATGATCGGCTGGTTCCAGCACGACGCCAGGATCGAGCCCACCGCCGGTTTGCACAGATCGCAACCGGTGTGACCGCGACCGTGCTTGGCCAGCAGCTCTTCGAAACTGATGATGCCTTCCACCCGCACCAGGGCATACAACTCCTGGCGGGTGTAGGCGAAGTGTTCACACAGGCTCTTGTCGACGCTGACACCGCGGGCCGTCAATTCATGCTCGAACACTTGCTTGACCAAGGCCGCGCAACCACCACAACCGGTACCGGCCTTGGTGTCGCATTTGAGCTGGCCCAGATCGGTACAGCCACCATCGATGGCCGAGCAGATCGAGCCCTTGGTGACGTTGTGGCAAGAGCAGATGGTCGCGGTTTCGGGCAAAGCCGCCGGGCCCAGGGTCGGGGCGCCTTCGGACGATGGCAGGATCAGGCTGGCAGCGTCCTTGGGCAAGGCGATGCCGTTCTGCATGTATTGCAGCAAGGTGTCGTAATAGCTGTTGTCGCCCACCAACACTGCGCCGATCACTCGTTTGCCGGCGGCGTCCACCACCAGGCGCCGGTAGCTGGCGCTGGTTTCGTCAATGAACTGGAAGCTGCGCGAACCCGGCGTGTTGCCATGGGCATCGCCGATGGAGCCAACGTCCACGCCAAGCAACTTGAGCTTGGTCGACATGTCGGCGCCAGTGAAGGCTTCAGCGCTTTCGCCGCACAGCCGGGCCGCGACATTACGGGCCATCTGGTAGCCCGGGGCGACGAGGCCGAAAATACTGCCGTTCCAGGCCGCGCATTCACCGATGGCGTAGATGTGCGGGTCGCTGCTTTGGCAATGATCGTCGATGACCACGCCACCGCGCGGGCCGATCTGCAAGTCGCTCTGGCGGGCCAAGGCATCCTGGGCACGGATGCCGGCGGAAAACACGATGAGGTCGGTTTCCAGGAAATCGTCGTCGCCGAAGTTCATCCGATAACGGTACTGCTCACCGGCAGTGATCGACTGGGTGCCCTTGGACAGGTGCACGCCGACGCCCAGGCTTTCAATGCGCGCCTTGAGGGCCAGACCGCCCTGGGTGTCCAACTGCACCGGCATCAGCCGTGGGGCGAATTCCACCACATGGGCTTCCAGGCCGAGGGTCTTGAGGGCGTTGGCCGCTTCCAGGCCCAGCAGGCCACCACCGACCACCACGCCACGGCGAGCATTGCTGGCGGCGGCACGGATCGCGTCCAAGTCCTCCAGGGTGCGATAGACCAGGCACGAATCGCCTTCGGCGCCTTCAATCGGTGGCACGAACGGATAGGAACCGGTGGCGAGCACCAGCTTGTCGTAGTGAATGCGATCATGGGCGGTCACTACCTGATGCGCGTCACGGTCGATTTCCAGTACGGGTACGCCCAAGTGCAGGGTGACGCCAGGCGTCTGGTACAACGACGCCTCGCCAAGGGCCAGGGACTCGGCGTCGCGCCCCGAGAAATACTCGGACAGATGCACGCGGTCGTAGGCCCGCATCGGCTCTTCGCTGAACACATGTACGCGGTAATGATTAAGGGCACCGCGCTCGATCAGTTGCTCGACGCAGTGATGGCCGACCATGCCATTGCCGATCACGATCAGCGTTTGCAGCTTGTTCAGAGAAGCAACGTTGGAGTTCATAAAAAGCACCCGACAAAAGCCCATCACGATTTTGAAAGCAAAAAAAAGACGCCTGAAACCTTGCGGTTCCAGGCGTCTTTGCCTGTTCTGTGCGGTAGCGGTCCGGCGACTGCGCCCTGACCTACCGTTGTTCCTCCGGCCTGCTGGCGCTCGATCTTCGTTGACCGACGGAGCTGCCCACTCGACTGAGTTCGCGGTGGGCCTGGATAGCCTCTTGCAGCGAGCGTGCCAAACTTCGTCCAGCCCCTACTCATGGCAGCGCGTTCACCGCTGTCCCCCCTGTGGGAGCGGGCTTGCCCGCGAAGACGCCAGTTCTAACACCACAAGCCGACCGGCGCCCGCCCCCCTTTCCCAAGCACCACCCACTGCCTTGCGATGGTGCGATCACCCTGCCTGCGGCTTCATAAAAGTGCAGTCGTTCGAACACCCCGGCCAATCCTGAACCGAAGTGTTGACCGGGCTGCACTATCGCGAGCAAGCCCGCTCCCACCGTTAATTTTGCTGACCTCAGGATCCGCATGCATCCGGGATCCTCTGTGGGAGCGAGCCTGCGCGCGATAGCGGTGGGTCAACTTGAAGGGTTATCGGCGGTCCTGGCCACCATCGCCACGATACTGGCCAGCAGTTCTTCTTTTGCCTCGGCAGCGCTGATTTCCCCAGTCGCGGCGGCATTGGACAGTGCTTCCGCCGCCCCGAGCATCGCCCGCAAGCCGGCCTGGGTGATGCCTTTCGTGCCGGCGAACGGCTCCAGCACGGCGCGGCACTTGTCGAGGAAAATGCCCTCGTACTCGCGCTTGATACGCTCCAGTTCCGGCGAACTGGTCAGTGCTGCGATCACCCCGGGAATCTCTCGGCCTTGCAACAGCACGCACTCGACGTAGGAAGAAGCGATTACCGCCGCGCGGCTTTGCAGGGTGGCCTCGCTCGCGTCGAGGGCCGCATCCATCAATGCGGTCTGACGGGCGTCGAAATCCTGGTAAAGCGCCGCCAGCAACCCGGACCGGGTAATGAAATGGTCGTAGACAATGGGCTTGGTCACCCCCGCCTGGTCCGCCAGCCGGGCCAATGTCAGGGCATCGCTACCCTCCTCCCGCACCAGTCGCCAGGCGACATCGAGCAATTGTCGCTGGCGGTCATGCCGGGACAAACGGCGACGAGGTGAAGACTGCGGATGTTCTTCGGTACTTGACATGATAACTTTACCAACCGTAACTTACTAAGCGTAACTTAAGCATACCGGTCTTCCAGACCTCGTGACCAGAAGGAGTTTCGCCATGCATGCACTCATCGTTGTGGCTCACCACGATCCGCGCTCCCTCACCCACAGCCTGGCCGGGAAAATCGCCGAAGGCATCACCCGAGCCAACCCCGTCGATACGTTCGAGATCGCCGACCTGGCCGCCGAAGGCTTCGAACCGCGCTTCAGCTTTGCCGACCACGCCGTCCACCACCGCGAGGCCGTGCCGCCCGCGGATGTGCTGGCCGAACAAGCCAGAATCGACCGTGCCGACGCGCTGGTATTGGTCTACCCGATTTACTGGTGGTCCATGCCGGCATTGCTCAAGGGCTGGATCGACCGGGTGTTTTCCAACGGCTGGGCGTTCGATTTCAGCCTGGACAAGCCGTTTATCCAGAAGCTGCAGCACTTGCGGGTCCATCTGGTGGGCGTCGGTGGTGCCGATGCCGACAGCTTCCAGCGCCACGGCTACGGTGAGGCGATGACCACGCAGATCGACCATGGCATTTTCGGTTATTGCGGCGCCCGGGTGGTGAGTTCCCAGCTTCTGTTCGACTCGGAAACCGCCGATCCGCAGCAGCATCTGCAGGCCGCCGACGCTATCGGCCAGCGCTTGTTCGCCACGCTCGACGAAACCACCCACGCGCCCGCGACGGCATGCGCCTGAGCTCAGAGCGCGCGACCACGGGCGGCAGACAGTGTCGCGTCACGCCCGTAGATATCCGGGACGTACACCGCCTGGCCCTGGCTGTCCGCTTGTGCCGTCCAGTAGCCCAGCAGGATCGGCACGGGCCGGGCCAGCCTGAATTCATGGGTCGCCTCGCTGGCCAGCAACGTGTCGGTGCGTGCCCGTTCGGCGGGGCTGACCAGCAGGTCGCGCAGGTGCATCACTTGCTCGATCCGCACGCAGCCTGAACTGAAAGCTCGCGGGCCCTTGCTGAACAACGCTTGGCTCGGTGTGTCATGCAGGTACACCGAGAACGGATTGGGAAAACGGATCGCCATTTTGCCCAACGGGTTCTTCGGACCAGGGTCCTGGCGCAACATGAGGTTGCCCGGGTGCTCCCAGTCGATGTCCTCCGCCAGCAACGGCAAGCCATCGCCATCGAGGATCCGCAGGTTGTGGCGGCTGAGAAACTCCGGATCTCGGCGGATCTCGGGCAGTTTGTCTTCACGCATGATGGTCGGCGGAATGGTCCAGGTCGGGTTGAGCGTCAGGCGGGTGACGTGGGATTTGAGCAACGGCGTCTGCCGTTGCGCACGACCCACCTGGGTGCGGGTTTGCCAGACCGGCGCGCCGCCCTGGTAGACCGTCAATTGCGCCGCGGCCACGTTGACCAGGACACTGTCGTTTTCCACGTCCTGGGCCAGCCAGCGCATGCGCTCCAGGTTGATGCGCAACTGCTCGCGGCGCATGGCCGGGCTGATGTTCAGCTCGGTGACGGTCCACGGTCCCACCACGCCATCGGCCTGCAACGAATGCTGGGCCTGGAAACTCTTCATCGCCTCCACCAGTATGGGGCTGTAGTGCTCGTCGCTCACCTGCGGCGGCGTACTCAGGTAACCCTCGTTGAACAGTCGTTGAGCGAGGGCAGGTACGCGGGCGTCCTGTTTGTCCGGTTGCAGCAACGGCCCGCCCGGCACCGCTTGCCATTCGGCTAAAGGTTGTTGCCGCAGTCGGGCATAGAGGCCGCGCAGGTTGCGGTAGAGGTCCAGGTTCGGCCGTGCCTGTTCAAAGGCATCGGCCAGATTCTGCCGGCCCAGCCCGGCGATCGCCAGCACCACGGCCGGGTGATCCTGTGGCGGTGGGTTGGCCTTCCACACCGGCTCCAGCCGGTCTTGAGGCAGGTAACCGAAACGCAGGTCATGCAAGGCTTGCAGATAGCGCTGGCTGATGGCGATGTCGGCGCAATGAGGACCTTGGGCTGTGCCCGCGACCGGCAGGTTATAGCGGGCCGGATCCAAGCCGTCATCGGCCAGTTGCTGCAACTGGACCTGCAACGCCCCCCGTCGTTCGTCGTCCGACCAGACTTCCTGGCCTGCGTTTTGCTGATAGAACGCCTGCAAGTCGAGCACCGTCGGAAAGCTGGCACCCGCCGCGACGTCCGGGCACGCGACCGCCAGTTGCGCCAGTGTGGTCTGCACGAGCGCCGGATCGCTGTCTTCGGCTGTCGCGACCAATGGCGCAGTGAGCAATAAAAGGCTCAGGTAACATGCGGACTTTTTGAACAACTGCTTTACTCCAATCCATGGCCGTCTCGTTGACGGTGAATTTTGCGACAGGTACGACCCGCCATCATGCAGACAAACGAAACCGGACGGGATGCCGCGAACGAACACCACGCTGGAAATGCTTCGCCTGTACAGGGCTTTTTGCGCCGACTTTGCCTGGTCATGCTGGGCCTGGGCGTCATTTGCAGCCCGGCGCTGGCGGAAAAAAAGGCAAAGCCGCAAACGCTTTATCACAGCCTCGCCCAGGCAGCGCCGGAACTCAATCCCCTGGCACTCAAAAGTGCCTTGAGCGCCATGCAGTGCGCGGTCGCCAATGGCGCCAGCCAGGCCCGCCACCTGGCGGTCATCGACTACTCGCAGCCCTCCACGGCCCGTCGCCTGTGGATCTTCGACCTGCGCCAGAAGAAGCTGGTCTTGCGTGACCTGGTGGCCCATGGGCAGAAATCCGGGGAAAACTTCGCCACGCAGTTTTCCAATCGCCTGGGCAGTTACCAATCCAGCCTGGGCCTGTTTCGCACCCAGGAAAGCTACCAGGGCACCCACGGCTATTCGCTGCGCATGGACGGCCTGGAACCGGGCTTCAATGACCTGGCCCGTGATCGGGCGATCGTGATCCACGCCGCCGACTACGTGAACCCGTTGTGGAGCGCGCGCCAGGGGCGCATCGGGCGCAGCCAGGGCTGCCCTGCCGTACGCCCGCAGGTGGCGCGCCAGGTGATCGACAAGCTCAAGGGCGGGCAATTCATGTTTTCCTGGTACCCGGACCCGGGCTGGCTCAAGCGTTCGGCCTATCTCAATTGTCAGCCGCAACAGGTGGCGAGTATTCTGGCTACCAGTGGAGGTTGAAACAGGCAGTTGCTGCGCAACTGAACGGGAGCAAGCTCCCTCGCCACAGGTTAAAATGCCGGCCTTTCGAATCCCTGGCGTTGCCTGAATGAATTGCGTAGCCCTTCAAACCCTTCACGACCACTTGCTGACAGCCCTGGAATCGGTGCCCGAAGAAACCCGTCGCCTGTTCCATGGCCGCGGGCGCTGCTGGCCGGGCCTGGAACAGGTCACTGTCGACTGGTTGCAAGGGATAGTGCTGGTGTCGCTGTTCAAGGAACCGGACCCCACGCATCTGGACGATTTGAACGCAATGCTGCTGGCGCTCGCCACGTCGCCGGCCTGGCAGCACAGCAAGGCCCATACGCTAGCGATGCAGCACCGCTACCTGCCACAAAGCCTCACCCAATGGCTGGTGGGCCAGCCCATCGATGAATGGACCCTGACTGAAGGTGGCCTGCGCTACCGGATCGACCTGGGCAAAAAGCAGAACAACGGCCTGTTCCTCGACATGCGCTACGGCCGCGACTGGGTGCGGGTAAACGCCAAGGGCAAGCGCGTGTTGAACCTGTTCGCCTACACCTGCGGCTTTTCGGTGGCGGCCATCGCCGGCGGCGCCCGGCACGTGGTGAACCTGGACATGTCCCGCGCGGCCTTGAGTCGTGGCCGCGACAACCATCGCTTGAACGGCCATGACTTGAGCCAGGTGAGTTTCCTCGGCCACGACCTGTTCAAATCCTGGGGCAAGGTGATCAACAGCGGGCCCTACGACCTGGTGATCATCGACCCGCCAACCTTCCAGAAAGGCAGTTTCCTGTTGACCAAGGACTACCAGCGGGTCCTGCGCCGCCTGCCGGAACTGCTGGCCGCCGACGGCACGGTCCTGGCTTGCAGCAACGATCCGGCCACCGGCCCGGATTTCCTTATCGATGGGGTGATCCGCGAAGCGCCCGGGCTGGTGTTCGAGGCGCGCCTGGACAATCCGCCGGAATTTCCGGACATCGACCCCGAGTGTGGCCTGAAGGCGTTGATCTTCAAGGCCACGGCGCCTGGTTTATAGCGATCCCGGTGCCCACCACGCGCTGACCAGGTTCGTGGTGATCCTGCGCACCAGCGACTCGACCTCCCGGCTCTTGACCGAGCGGTAGATCGCCATGGTCCGCCGCAGTTGGTCTTCGGTGAGCATCACCGGCCGGCCTGCTGCCCAATCCACATCCGCCACGGCCTCGAGCCCCACGCGGCGCCAGACGATCCGGTCGCCTTGGGTGACGGATTCCAGCGGGCTGGGTAGCTGGGCGTCCGGCTGCACCAGATTGTCCAGCATCACTTGCGGCCAACGGGACGGACTCACCGGTGCGCTGAAGGCGTCCACCAGGTCGTCATCCAGCCTTTCCCAGAAAGCCAGTCCTTCGGACCACTCCCGGGACATCAACCCCAGATACGGTCGCCAGGTCATTTCTCCCACTCGCGGGGTTTGGTCATTGCTGTTGAAGGTGTCCTGGGCATCGCTGAGCCAGTCGATGAACGCCTCCCGGGTCAGGTACGCCTGGCGCTGCACCAGGTCGGGGTAGCGCTCCGTCAGGGTATGGTTCCAATAGGCGTAATGCTCGGCCATGAAACTGGCATAAGGCACGCCTTGTCGAGCGAGACGGGCGCGCATCACCGATTCGAACAACGAAAAGTGCATTTCCAACTCAGCAAGGTCTGGCGTGTGCCGGTCCAGGATGCGCGCTTGCAGGCGCGTGCGCAGTTGCCGTAATTGCTGGTCGAAATCGCCCACCAGCATCGGGAGTGGGTCGTGAGTGTTCTGGTAGCCGATGTAGTGTTGCAAGACGGCGGCCGCCCGCCGGCGATCACCGAAAGACAACCCGACAGGCGTCTGGGCATCGGTGTTGCGGATGCCGGCGGAGAACCAGTCGATGAAATTCCGCATCCCGGGATCGTCGCGGGCGACTTCCAGCGCTCTCTGCAGGTTCGGTGAAATATAGAGCCAGTCATCGACGGTGTACTGGAAAGACTCGGGAAATATGGCGCGAAGGGCCTGGATCTGAACACTGGATAATGGATTGTCATCAAGCCATATGTCCGGTGAGTCCCGATCTGGCAAGCTGTTGAGCAAGGGAAGCAAGTCATCCTGGATATTGGTGATGCGGTTGCCTCGAAGATCGAGGACGAATCCATCGGACGAATGCCTGGAGAGCACCGCCAATGCCAATGCGGGCACCCGATCGAGTCCGGTCCTGGCCAGTTCCAGCTCGGACAGGTTCGTAAGCTCCGGCAAGTCGGGCAGGTCCCTGCAGCTGTTTTCGCTCAGGCGCAGGTCTTCCAAACGCGTCGCGGTACGCAGAAACGCACTGCCCTCCTCATCCAGGCGCAGGCCACAGCGCGACAGCTCCAGCGCTCGCAAATCCGGCAACCGGGTCAGCGCCTGCAACTGCTCGGGCGTGAAATGCAGGTTATCGGCCCATACCACTTCCCGCAGTTCCGGCAGCGCGGCCAGGCTGTCAATGGCAGCGATCACCTGCGCACTGGTTCCCGTCTCCGGGCCGCTACTGATCCCTGACAGACCCAGGGTCCATATACGGCTAGCGGGTTCAACTCCGGTCAACGGCGTGAAGACATTCTCGTTCAGATGGAGCGGATTGCTGTCCATTGACAGTTCCACTAGAAAACGTAACTCGCCTGCCGCCACCGGGATCGTGGTGAGCTGATTGCCCGTCAGGTGCAACGTGTCGATGTTGGGGAACAGCCTCAGGAAGTCCGACGGGTCCTCGCTAAGGGCCATATGGCTCAGCACCAACGAGCGGATATGCTCGAAACGCGCGCTGATGGGGGGCAACCGGCCCACGTCGAAAGACCTCAGGCGCAGTGCCAGTTCGCTGCCCTCCTGTCCCGGATCAGGTGTACGCTGCCAGGCACGGCGCAGTTCCCTGGCGATGGCATGGCGTTGCCCAACCAGGGTCTCACGGTCGTGCAGCTGTTCGTTGGGATGGTGGAAACCTTCATGGTCCACCCACTGGCGCAGTCCATCGTCCAACGTGGTCCATTCGTTTTCCAACTGGCCGACCAACTCGCCCAGGCTGATGCCTTGGCGCTCGGCCTGTTCGGTCAGGCTCGCCCGTAGCTGTGCGAGACTTTGCCCTCCATGGCTGGGATAGAGCCGCTCGAGACGCTGCTCCAGGCTGCCGCGCCAGACTTGCAGCGGTAGCCTGCCACGACCGCTGAGGGGATACACCAAGTGCCCGTTCAACCATTGCGGCCGAGATCCGACGCTGCCCTGGCGCCTCATCGACAGATAGGGGCGCAGGCCTTGCCGATCATCCAGGGCCTGTGCAAGTAATTGGGTCCGAAGCTTATCCGCCTCCCAGATATTCAGGCCCAGCGCCTGGCGCGCGTCGTCCGACAATGCCCTCAGCAGCGCGTCCTCCAGGCTCATGGCCCCTGCCAGTTCTTCGCCGGTTTCGTCAAAGGGGCGATATTTTTCGCCTTCCTGGCGAATGGTTTTCAAGGGGCCATCCTTCCCCAGCGTTATCGGGTCGTGCAGCTCGCGCAGCCAAAGACGCAGATGCACGCGGCCTTGCAACCGGGACGCATTGCCCAGCAGGCCGATGACGATGCGGTCACGATCCACGGTGCTTTCGCCGCGCTCCAGGGCACGCAGGGCACGAGTCAGGCGCAGCTCGCGCAAGGCTTCGGCACACTGTTTGCCCAAGTTCTCGCTCACCTTGCCTTCGAGCAAACGCAACCGATCATGACCTGAAATCTCGTGGACCAGCTCGTTGGCGATGGATTCGGTCAGACTCGGAAAAGTCCGGGTCACCGCAACGGCCAAGGGATCGCGCCCGATGTGACGAGCCATGGCCGCGCTCACACGCGTGGCATTGTGCTCCAGGTACCCGGCCCAGCGTCCGGCCAACAAGCGACTGCGCTCCAACGGGAGCAGGCCGAAACTGCGTTGCCCGAGCAGCACACTCTGCTCGTCCATGCTCAAGTTTCCCAGGATGCGGGCCGCCCAGGCGTCGTGCTCCAGGTCCGTTTTGCTCAACAACAAGAAGCGCGTGTCGGCGATGTCACCCACCGGGTAGAGCCTCACGCCATCGTGGTAGCGCAACGTCAAGCCTTCGGGCCATCCCGGTAGATTGACGAGGGTCTGAGCGATGCGAAAATGCGTGCCCCCCGGCGCTTCGCCCCGGCGCAGGCGTCCAATGGCCTGCCGCAGCCCTTGCCAGTTACGTGCCTCATCCAAGGCGTCGGCCAATATCGCCGGCATCGGTTGGCCCTCGACTTGCAGGTAGCGCAGGTGCGCCTCGCTGATGCCAACCTGCCGTTGCAAGGCCAGGAGCGCGTTGTCGTTCAACTCGGCGGGCGTCTCGGCAAAGGCACGCAACAACGCCAGGCTATCTCGCTGCAACGGATTGCGATGGGCCCACTGCCAGCCGCGGGCACGGCTCCACTCCAGCGGCGGCCTCACACCTCGGTGCCCGGCCGGCAGGCGCAGGTTCAAAGCGTCCTTGCTGCCCTGCACTTCGAAATAGCGGTCCTCGATACGCACCCACGCCTCGTCTGTCGTGCGCCAGACACCCCAGGCGTCCTGCTCGGCCTCCACGGGGGGCAAGCGTTGCGCTTCGAAGGCACTGATGTCGCCATTCCACAGGCGCGTAGTGCCGTCACTCACCGGCATGGGTTCAATGGCCCCACCGACGAATCCCAGGTAAGCGCCTTGAGCGACCCCGAACAGCACGTTGAAGATATGCTCGATCCCTTCTTGCGCGTGGCCTTCATTGAATGCCTGGATGCCTTCGAAGATTTCGTACACCAGGCGCACGCCACCGACCGCCGCGGCGGTCATGCCGATAGGCGCGCAAAACGGGAAGAAGGTCGCGGCGACCATCAGCGAACGCTCGATAAGACTCTCCCAATAGTCGATGCGAGCCAGCAGCGCGCGCCAGTCCTGGTCCCGCGTCGGGACCATCAGCGCCGAGGCGTTGGCCAGGGCGTGGCCGCGCCACTCGTGATAGCAGGCGTGCCAATGGTCCTCACGCAGGTCCTTCAGGCCCCAGGCCACCTTGGGCGTGGGTATCCGGATGCGCCGGTGGCTGCCATCCTCGCCCCGCTCACCCTCGCGCCAACCGGTGATGCGCGCATAAATTTCCTGGAAGAGATTGAGGTTGTCCGTCACCGTCCACTCCACTTGATCGTGCAGCGCCGTGCCCAGGCTGGTCTGCAGACGCAACGGGAGGTAATGCATCAGGCCCTGGCGATAGCGGCGTTTGCGCACCCGTTCGGTGAGCTCCGCCGACAGCGCCTGCAGGCTTGGGAACTGCTTGAGCGGCGCCACGGTGTCATGGGGCATGTGCAAGACGATCGGGCGAACGCCATGGACGTCGCCCTTCAGCCCCCAGTACACCCGCACACCGAACAAGGGCGCCGAGAGCAACTCCAGCACCTTGACCTCGCAGGCAAGGGAAGCGACGGGCCGCTCTTCAAGATGAACGCCCACGTGGGCCAGCAAGCGTTCACCGGTTTCATCCAGGCGCCCATCCAGCCTGGCTTCGTAGGCGTCATAGGCGAGCTGGCTGCGTGCGTACGCCATGTAGGCCTTTGCAATCGCGTGCACCTCATTGGCAATACGAGGCATCTTGTGTTCGAGCAACTGTCGATAGGCTCCGCCCACATCCATGCGGCGACAGAGGCTGGCGAAACTGGCCGGGGTCGTGGCCAGTGTCGCGGTGTCCGACGAGGCGTCCCCTAGAGAGAACTCCCCTCGCTGGCCCTGGATGAAAAGTTCGCCCTTGTTATCGAAATCGCTGCCGACAACCGCGTCGGCGGGAGGGTAATTGCGCATGGCCGCCTCGATCACCGACAGCGAGGGGTCGGTGATGAAGGAACTTCGCCTGACCTTGGCCCGGCGTACCGCATCCGCCACAGTGCCGGTGCCAATCACCTGGTTCCAATCCTGTACTTGCGGCTGGGTCTTGAGCCGATCGAGGGTGAACGCATAGGGCCCCGGCAGGTCGGTGAGCAGTGCATTGAGCGCATCACTGTCGCGCTGCAATTGCCGGCTGAGCACTTTGAAACGTCTCTGCTGGGCCCGTGTGGCCCGCTTCAACCAGACGGGCAACCTGGCCTGGATAAAATCGATGTGGGTATCTTGAGTGGACATGCTGGACCTCCTTCCTTGGGGTCGATTGTTGGTTCGAGCGCTAACGCACCTTGAGTTCTGGCGTGGCCGATGCTCTCCAAATCAACTGTGTTTTGATACCGTCCAACCGTTGCAAGGGATTGCGGTACCCGGGGTGATAAAGGTACGTCGCAGCTACATCACCAACGTCAACCACGCCGACACCAGCAGCATCACCGCCATGACCCGGTTGAACCGCTCCATCGCTACGGCGGAACGACAGAACCGGGCCGCACCAAGCCCCAGATAAGCCCAGACGGTCATGCATGGAATCGAAATGGCGAAAAACGCCAGGGACAGCCAGAGTACCCGCACAGTACGGTCGGCCTCGGCGCCGGCAAAAACGCTGACCACGGCCAACGCCATCATCCAGGTCTTGGGGTTCACCAACTGCAATCCGGCGGCCCCTGCCAGGCCCAGACGCGGGCCTTCGACCGGCCGATCCGGGTCGATGGCCTGGGCCGGTGCGCTGAAAATCTGCCAGGCCATCCAGCTCAACCAGGCAATGCCCGCCCATGAAAGCGCGGTCTGCACCGTAGCGTGGCGCGCCAGTAAATCGCCCAATCCCGTGCCCACCAGCAACACCAGCAAAGCCGCCGCGGCGCAGGCACCGAGGATGATCGGCACGGTGGTTGCCAGGCCGAAGCGCGAGCTGTGGCTCAGTACCAGGATATTGGTCGGGCCCGGGGTGATGGAGGCGACAAAGGCGAACAAGGCAAACGGCAGTAACTGGTCCATGGAGCAACGTCTCGGTGGATGATCGATGCCTTGATCATCCCCACGAAGGCGTGGTCAGTCTGGAACAATTGAGCAGCGCTTGCGGTAGTCCGCCGGACTCAAACGGTAGGCGCGCTGGAACCAGCGGCCCAAGTGGCTCTGGTCGGCAAAACCGAGCATGGCCGCCACCGCCACGGCGCTCTCGCCACAGGCCAGCAGGCGTCGGGCGCGGGCCAGGCGCAACTGGATCAGATAGGCATGGGGCGCCAGGCCGAAAGCCGCCTTGAACGCCCGGGTCAGGCGGAAACGATCCACGCCGGTGACCCGCGCCAGGTCATCCAGGCCGATGTCTTCGCTCAAATGACTATGCAGATAATCCCGGGCCTGTTGCGCCACCAATGGCAGGCGCGGGTCGGGGTTGATCCGTGCGCGCCATTGCAGGTGTTGGGTCAGGTTGGCCAACAGGGTATCGAGGGCCGTCTGGCGCACGATGCGAATCTCCTGCTCATGCAAGCTCTGGAAGGCCAAGGCCGTGGCATTCGCCAGCCGCGCATCGTCAGTCAGGGTGGCAGCAAACCCCAACTGGGCATTGTCCGGCGCCACATCGAACAAGGAGCGCAACTCGCGCTCCAGCCAGTGGGGCTCCAGGTACAACGTGCGGTAGGTAAACCCTTGAGCGTGAGGGGCATTGCCGTCGTGGAGCTCGCCGGGCTCAAGCAGGAACACTTTGCCCGGCGTGCTGTTGTGCTGCTGGCGACGGCAATGAAACTGCTGCACACCCTGTTCGGTCACGCCCACCAGATAGGCGTCATGCCAATGGGGATCGTAGGCATGCCCCTCGAAATGCGCGCGCACGGTCTCGATGCCGGACGTGGCGTCCTGCTTGAGATCGATCCAGTTGCGCGCGGTCATGCCCTGTCCCGTTCAGTGAATGTGCTCTTGGCAGATTAACTGCTGATGAGGCGCGTGTCTGGAAGATTTGTGCAAACCTTGGTGGAGACGGGCTTGCTCGAGAAAGCGTTCGGGTCTGTAAATACATTTGTTGACTGACCCACCGCCATCGCGAGCAGGCTCGCTCCCACAGGAGAAACGCGGTCCCACCAAGAACCAGGCCGGCTGTCAGGCCGCCTTCGCGACTCGACCGAAGCCTCAGGCATCCGGAGTAATCACCGCCTCCACCGCCAAACGAGCCAGTTCGGCATCCTGCTCGGCCTTGACGCCGGATACACCGATAGCGCCGATGCACTGGCCGTCGTGGCGGATGGTCACGCCGCCTTCGAGCATGCCTTGCAGGTGCGGGGCGCTGAGGAAAGCGTAGCGGCCACCGTTGATCATGTCTTCGAAGACCTTGCTGTCGCGCCGGCCCATGGCGGCGGTGCGCGCTTTTTCGGTGGCGATATAGGCCGATAACGGCGAGGCATCGTCCAGGCGCGACAGCCCGAGGGGATGACCACCGTCGTCCACCACGCAGATCGACACCGCCCATTGACGCTGGTGCGCCAGTTTCTTGGCCGTCACCAGCAATTGCTCAACGTCCTGTTCAGTGAGTACCGCTTTGGTTTTCATGGATCACTCCGTGTTGTGCCGCAACAAGCCGGTAAGACAGCCCGCAAGCCAATGCCTGCGGGCCGAAAACACCCCGAGATTTACTCGCCGTAGATATCGAAATCAAAGTACTTCTGGCGAATCCTGTCGTACGTGCCGTTGGCGCGAATGGTCGCCAGCGCCTGATTGAAACGGCTCGCCAACGCATCGTTCTTGCGTACCGCAATGCCGATGCCCGTGCCGAAGTATTGTTCCTCGGTGAAATTGGGCCCGACAAATTCGAAGTCCTTGCCCTCCGGACGCTTGAGCAGGCTCTCGTCGATCACCACCGAACTGGCCATGGTCGCGTCCAGGCGCCCACCCAGCAGGTCGAGGAATATTTCGTTCTGCGAACCATAGCGCACTACCTCGGCGCCCGCCGGGGCAAAGTGATCAGTGACATAACGATCGAAGTTGGTCGCCCGCTGCACCCCGATCCGCTTGCCTTTGAGCTGGGCCGGGATATCGTTGATACCGCTGCCCTTGCGAAACACCAGGCGCGCCGGGATCCGGTAGTAACGGTCGCTGAAGTCCACCGACTTCAACCGCTCGGGGGTGATGGACATGGAGGAAATCACCGCGTCGACCTTTTTCACCTTGAGCGCCGGAATCAAGCCGTCGAACTCCTGTTCCTGCCAGATGCAACGGACCTTCATTTCGGCGCATAACGCCTGGCCGATGTCGTAGTCGAAGCCGACGATGGTGTTGTCCGGGGTTTTCGAGGCGAAGGGTGGGTAAGCTGCCTCGATGCCGATGCGCAGCGATGACTCGGCGGCTTGCAGGTTCGCGCCGAAAGCCAGCAGCGAGACGAGACCCAGTTTCAGGGCGATGCGTTTAACGTTCATTCAGTTGCTCCAGATGCGATGTTATTGATTCCGGACGCTCCATAGAAGTCATCCGTTATGGCAGTAGCAATGTGAACAAGCCCGGGCGATGACTCTGGCGGTCGCCTGCCCGGTGACAGCACAACGGTGATCCGGCCGACGGCCTCAGACCGCCGCCGTGACAATCAGCTCCAGCAAAATCTGCGGGTCATCGAAGGCCACTTGGGCCGTGGCTCGCGCTGGCGTCTGCGTGGCATCGACCCACTCGCTCCACTGCGCGTTCATGGCGGCGAAATCCCGCCCCATGTCTTTCATCCAGATCTGCACGCTGAGCAGCCTGTGCTTGTCGCTGCCCGACGCGGCGAGCAGTTCATCGACCCGTTGCAGCACCTGACGGGTCTGGCCCTGGATGTTCTGGCTGCAGTCGGTGGCGACGACGCCGCTGAGCCAGGCCACGCCGTTGTGCACGACGCTGCGGCTCAGGCGTGGGTTGCTTTCGATGCGTTGAATACTCATGTGGGTTCCTCGACGGAGAGACGCTCGCCGGCCAATTGGGCGAGCGTGATAGGTTTGAGGGGTGAACGGATGCGGTAATAGCCCACCTCGGCGGGCGACACTTGGCGGTGTTCGGCGATGATTTCAGTGACGCTCAGACCGCACTGGCGCCCCTGGCACGGGCCCATGCCGCAACGACCGAAGGCCTTGGTCTGGTTGGGGCCCAGGCAACCCTGGTCGACATGACGGCGGATGTCGCCAGCACTGACTTCTTCGCAGCGGCACACCGTGACGTCGTCGGCGGGAATGCGATTTTGCATGCCGGGGCGATACAGGATGTCGAGTAGCGGCCGTATGGCGCGGGCGCGGCCTAACGCCCGTTGCAGGGAAGACGCTTGCGCGGACTGGCCAGCGATTGCCAACGCAGCCAGGCGCCCCTCCAGTTGCGCCACCCGGGCCCCGCCGATGGCGCCACCGTCACCGGCGATGAAGATGCCCGGCACGCTGCTTTCACCCCATTGATTGCGGCGCACAATCCAGCACAATTGTTGTTCATTCCAGTCATGTTCCAGACGCAACGACCAACTGATCTGGGTGTTCGGCACCACCCCCTGATGCAGCAGGATCAAATCGGCGTGAATGCGCTGTGAGCGGCCTTGGCTGTCGAAGCTCAAGGCGCAGGCCCGGTCCGTGCCTTCAACCCGCAAGTTGCAAGCGCTGCGAAAATGCCGAACGCCGGCACGCTTGAGCTCCGCCAGCAGCCTCAGCCCTTTGAGCAGGTCGCGCCAACCGCGCAGCGCACCGGGAATTGCCCGCCAGGCCCGTAGCAGATTGCTTCGCTGGCTGGTGTCCACCAGGACCTCAAGGGCGATCCCGGCGCGCAGGTATTGCACCGCCAGCAGGTAGAGCAATGGACCACAGCCGGCCAGCACCACTGGCGTGGCCGGCACCATGGCCGCGCTTTTGAGCAAGATCTGCCCGGCTCCGGCGGTCATGACGCCCGGCAGGGTCCAGCCGGGAATCGGCATCGGCCGCTCGAAGGCCCCGGTGGCGATCAACAGGTGGCGCCCCTGCAAGACTTCAGCGCGCCCCTCGACCAAGTAGTGCACCTGACGCTGCGGCGTCACCTGCCAGATGGCCGCGCCAGGCAGATAGCGGGCACCGCATTGCAAAAAGTCGGCGGCCAATTTCGCCCCGGCAACATAGTCGTCACCCAACACGGCGCGGCTGCGTACGTCAGCCTGGAGCACCTGGCGATAAATCTGCCCGCCCGGGCTGGCCTGTTCATCCAGCACGACCACTGACAGGCCATGAGCCCTGGCTTCGAGCGCAGCGCTCATTCCCGCCGGGCCAGCACCGATGATGATCAGGTCGATGACTGCGTTATTCATCGCCGCCCTCCTCCCACGGTGCCAGGCAAGCGGCTCCGCGTTGGCGACGCACGCGCATGCCGCAACGTACCGGCACCAGGCACGCCTGGGTATTGGCTTGTCCGTCCACCTCCACCAGGCATTCGAAGCACACCCCCATCATGCAATAAGGCGCACCGGCACGACCGTTGATGGCGCTCTCGCGGGTGTGGCGAATGCCGCAGGCCAACAGGGCCGCAGCCAGGGATACCTCGGCGGGCACCGTGAGCGGCGTGCCTTCGAATTCGATTTGCACGCTGTGATCTCCCAAGATCAGCGGCCGGAACAGGCTGTCAGCCGACATGGCGCACCTCTGCTTGCGGGTTGAAACGTTGCAGCCCGAATGGCTTCACCGCCGGGTCATCGAATTCGCCGGCGATCCACGGCGCCAGGCGCAAGGCATGGGCAGCGGCCAGCGTCACGCCGCTGTGGCAGCTGACAATCGACAACCCCGGGCAGCCCTGGGGCGTTTCGTAGATCGGAAAGCCATCGGCACTCATCACCCGCAGCGCCCCCCAGGCCCGCACCAGGCGCACCTGGCCCAACCGTGGAAAACACTGCACCGCGCGCCGGGCAATAGCGGCCATGACCTGGCTGCCGGTGCCGTCATCGAAGCCCGCTGACTCGTGGGAGTCGCCCAGTTGCAGCGTGCCCTCATCGGTCTGGCGGACATAGGTGGTGGGGTACTGTAGAAATGGCTCAAGCCGCTCGGTGACCAGGATCTGCCCCCGGTTCGGCTGCACCGGCACGTCCAGCCCCACCCTGGCCCCCAACGCCCGATTGCCGAGGCCGGCGGCCAGCACCACCTGGCGAGCAGACCAGCGCTGGTCTCCAGCCCGCAGTTCGAAGTCCGTGGCACCCGCGTCGATAGCATCGACGTGATGGCCGTTAATGAGTTTGACCCCGCGCGCCTGGCAGGCGGCGTAGAGCGAGCGCAGCAGCTTGAGCGGGTTGACGTGGCCGTCCATGGGCGAAAAGCAGCCGCCCACCACGTCTGGCCCAATACCGGGCAAGCGGGTGCGTAGTTGCGCAGCGTCCAGCAATTCAAAGGGGTAGTCGCCGGCAAAGGCGTCACGCAGCCAACCCAGCCGACGGCTTTCCTCGGCCATTTCTCCATCGCTCAGGCACAACTGGAACCCACCCTGTTGGCGCAAATGGACGTCGATGCCGGTATCGGCTTGCAACGCCTTGGCGAACCGAGGCCAGAGCGCCACCGATTCCCGCGTCCACTGCGCATATGGGCTCATGCGGTAGCCCTTGCCCTGGACCCAAAGCAGACCAAAGTTGCCTCGGGCCGCGCGAATGGCATCGTCGCCTTCATCGAGCACACTCACCCGGCGCCCGAGCAAGGCCAGCCCATAGGCGATGGACATCCCCACCAGGCCACCCCCCACGACAATGACATCAGTTTTTTGCATGGCTCTCTTATCGCTGATTTTTGTGCCTTACACTTAGTAAAGTGCCGGCCCTGTGGCTGGTTAAAGCGGTTGTGGACGATCCTAGGGCGATGACAATCTCTTGAAAAATGCTTTATTTTGGCAATCTCATGTCTTTTTGTTATGGACTGGAAGCGCACTATGAACCTCCGTCAACTGGAAGCTTTTCGCGCCGTGATCCTGGGCCAGACCGTGACCCGCGCCGCCGAAATGCTGCACATCTCGCAACCCGCGGCGACCCGGCTGATCGCCAGCCTGGAAGAGGACATCGGTTTCAGCCTGTTCGACCGGGTCAAGGGGCGGCTGCAACCCACCGCCGAGGCCATGACCCTGTATCAGGAAGTGCAGCGCTCGTTGTTAGGCGTGGAACGCATCGCGCGGACCGCCCAGGACATCCGCACGCTCAAGCGCGGCTCCCTGCACATTGCCTGCGCACCGGCCATGGGCTTGTCATTCGTGCCCCGGGCGATTGCCGCGTTCATGGCTGAACACGATCAAGTACAGATATCGCTGGTGGTGCATTCGTCCCGGGAAGTGGTGGACCTGGTGGTGGGCCAGCGCTGCGACCTGGGCCTGATCGTGCTGCCTAACACTTACCCCAGCCCCCGCGCCGAAAAATTGCTGGCAACGCGTATGCTCTGCGCCCTACCGGCCGGCCATCGCTTGCAGGACCAGGCCACCATCCGTCCAGAGGATCTGCAGGGCGAACCGTTCATTTCCTACCCGCAGTCGATCGCCTCACGCCAGCACATCGACGCCATCTTCGCCGCCCATGGTGTAGACCGTGAGCTGCGCCTGGAAACCCAGCTCTCTTTGCCCATGTGCGCGTTCGTCGAACAAGGTCTGGGCGTGGCGCTGGTGGATGCCATCAGTGCCGTCGAGTACCGGGGCCAGGGCATCGTCTTCCGGGCCTTCGAACCGGCGATAGAAATGGACTTCAGCATGCTCCTGCCCATCCAGGAGCCGGTTTCCAGGCTGCAAGCCAGTTTTCTGGAGCACATGCAGCGGTTTATCGAAGCGCAGGTGCCGGCGGCCTATCGGTTTTGATGCAATCGTCGATTCAGCATCAATGGATCCACTAAATAACCAATCATCCACAAATCCAGCAAAACAATTGACAATCAAATTAGTTAAGAGAGTTAATGGATCCACAGACAAGAACAACATCCGCCTGGAGATCCGTCATGTACCCCAAAAATGCCTGGTACGTTGCCTGCACCCCCGATGAAATCGCCGACAACCCCCTGGGTCGCCAGATCTGCGGTGAGAAGATGGTTTTTTACCGCGGGCATGAGGGCAAGGTCGCGGCCGTGGAAGATTTCTGCCCCCATCGCGGCGCCCCGCTCTCCCTGGGTTACGTCGAAAACGGCAACCTGGTGTGCGGCTATCACGGTCTGGTGATGGGCAGCGACGGCAAGACCGTCGAGATGCCAGGGCAGCGGGTACGAGGGTTCCCTTGCAACAAGACTTTTGCGGTCCAGGAGCGGCATGGGTTCATCTGGGTCTGGCCCGGTGACCAGGCGCTGGCCGACCCGGCGCTGATCCATCATCTGGAATGGGCCGAAAGCGATGAATGGGCCTATGGCGGAGGCCTGTTCCACATCCAGTGCGACTATCGCCTGATGATCGACAACCTGATGGACCTGACCCACGAAACCTACGTCCATGCCTCAAGCATCGGCCAGAAGGAAATCGACGAGGCGCCGCCGGTGACCACGGTCGAAGGTGACGAAGTGGTTACCGCCCGGCACATGGAAAACATCATGGCCCCGCCGTTCTGGCGCATGGCCTTGCGCGGCAACAACCTGGCCGACGATGTGCCGGTGGACCGCTGGCAGATCTGCCGCTTCACCCCACCCAGCCATGTACTGATCGAAGTGGGTGTCGCCCATGCCGGCAACGGCGGTTATCACGCCGCGCCGCAATTCAAGGCATCGAGCATCGTGGTGGATTTCATCACGCCGGAAACCGAGACCTCGATCTGGTATTTCTGGGGCATGGCGCGACATTTCCAACCGCAGGATGAAGCCCTTACCGCGTCCATTCGCGAAGGCCAAGGCAAGATTTTCAGCGAAGACCTGGAAATGCTCGAGCGCCAACAGCGCAACCTGCTGGATCATCCGCAACGCAATTTGCTCAAGCTCAACATCGATGCCGGTGGTGTGCAGTCCCGTCGAGTGCTGGAGCGCTGGATCGCACGGGAACGGGAAGCACAGGCCGGTTTGATCGCCAGCAGCCATCAACCGCAAGTGGCGGAGCAGCGGCCATGATCGAAGTCCAGGTCGCGGCGCGACACAACGAAGCCCTCGACATCTGTAGCTACGAGCTGACGCGTGTCGATGGCGAGCCGTTGCCGGCCTTCACCGCCGGCGCCCATATCGACGTGCATTTGCCCGGCGGGCTGATTCGCCAGTACTCGCTGTGCAATCATCCCGAGGAACGGCATCGCTACCTCATCGGCGTGCTCAAGGATCCGGCGTCCCGCGGTGGTTCGCGCAGCCTGCATGAGCTGATCCAGCCAGGCATGCGCTTGCACATCAGCGAACCGCGCAACCTGTTCGCCCTCGCCCCGCAAGCCCGGCGCAGCTTGTTGTTCGCTGGTGGCATCGGTATTACGCCGATCCTGTGCATGGCCGAGCACCTGGCCCAGAGCGGTGCGACGTTCGAGCTGCATTACTGCGCCCGCGCCCGGGACCGCGCGGCCTTTGTCGAGCGCCTGCGACAATCCCCTTACGCCGACCGGGTATTCCTGCATTTCGATGAAGAACCGCAAACCCAGCTGGACGCCGCCAGGGTCCTGGCCGCGCCCGGCGATGACCTGCACCTCTACGTGTGCGGGCCCGGTGGTTTCATGCAGCACATCCTCGACACAGCCAAGAGCCAGGGCTGGCAAGAAGCCTGCCTGCACCGCGAATACTTCGCCGCCGCCCCCACCGATACCCGCGCCGATGGCAGCTTTTCGGTCAAGCTGGCCCGCAGCGGCCAAGTGTTCGAGGTGCCGGCGGACCGCAGTGTGGTGCAGGTACTGGAGAGCCATGGCATCGAAATTCCGATTTCCTGCGAGCAAGGTGTATGCGGCACCTGCCTGACGCGTGTGCTGGAAGGTGTACCGGAACATCGGGACATGTTTCTGACCGAGGCGGAACAGGCCGGCAACGACCAGTTCACACCGTGTTGTTCCAGGTCCAGGACACCAGTCTTGGTACTGGACCTCTAACACCGGCATTGTGGGAGCGAGCCTGCTCGCGATGGCGTCGGTTCTGCAGCATCGAGGGTGACTGACCCACCGCTTTCGCGAGCAGGCTCGCTCCCACAGGGGGTCTGTGGTGGGTCACAGATCCAGCATTCATCCACAATTGGGGTTGTTCACTCCGAACGCAGAATCACCTTCATCCGCTCGTCAGCCAGCGTCGAGCCGAACACTTCGGCGTAGCGCAGGGTCGCATTGGCATGCTCGCGCATGATGGCCTCGGCACGGCCGCTCTGGCGGTTGATCAGGGCGTCGAACACCGAATGGTGTTGCATATGGGCATAGTTGAAGCGGCGAAACTCGCCGGCCATGTTCTGGCGATCCACCGCCAGGGCCGTGACTGAAGCGAATGGCAGATGATCGTTGCGGGCCAGGGCATCGGCAATCGCCGGGTTGTGGCTGCCTTCGACGATCACCTGGTGAAAGCGCATGTTGAGGTCGTGATACACCTCCAGGTCATCCTCGGTCACATAGCCCTTGGCGAACAGTTCATCGCCCTGCACCAGGCATTGCTCGAGTATCGCGCGGGCCTCTTCAGACAAACCGTGCTCGGCCGTCTGCCGTGCCGCCAGGCCCTCCAGCACGCCACGCACCTCCACGGCCCCGGCGATCTGCTCGGCGCTGACCGAACGTACCTGGAAACCTCGTCCGCCGAAGCGCACCAGCAACCCTTCCTGCTCCAGGGTGCGGAACGCCATGCGCACCGGCATGCGCGAAACACCGAACAGCTCAGCCGTGGGGACTTCCATCAAGCGCTCACCAGCGGCCAGCTCGCCCGAGGCGATCATCTTGCGCAGCGCAACCAGCACCGTTTGGCCGGGCTTACTCATCCAGGCGATTCCAGAGAAAAGAAGCCGTCATAGTAAAAGGCTTGGCGCAGCGTGTCACGGCAAGGCACCGGCCCCGGTCGATGGGGTCGCTCCCAGGTTGTTCAACTCCCCGCCAACTCGCGCAACTGCGCCAAGGCCTGCTCGTCCAAGGTAATCCCATGTTCATTGGATTTGCTGCGCTCGCGATGGCGACGATCCCCCGGCAACCGGCGCAACCCGACGCCATGCATCTGCCTGACCAATTCCTGGCTGCGCTCGGCGAAATCCTGCCCGGCGGTCTTGCTCGGGTCGATCACGATCAACAACTGGCCGGTCCACGGCGTCTTGGCGCCCGGATGGTTGTGCCAGTCGAATTCGAAGGAAAAATTACCGCCAGTCAGGGCGGCGGCCAGCAACTCGACCATCATCGACAACGCCGAGCCCTTGTGCCCGCCAAATGGCAGGAGCGCACCACCTTCGAGAATCGCCTTGGGGTCGCGGGTCGGCTGGCCGAGGCTGTCCACGCCCATGCCCGGCGGCAACAACTCGCCCTTGCGTGCGGCAATCTGTACGTCGCCGTGGGCGATGGCGCTGGTGGCGAGGTCGAAGACAATCGGCTCGCC
The DNA here is from genome assembly GCF_018325805.1 of Pseudomonas sp. St290. Classification (NCBI taxonomy): domain Bacteria; kingdom Pseudomonadati; phylum Pseudomonadota; class Gammaproteobacteria; order Pseudomonadales; family Pseudomonadaceae; genus Pseudomonas; species Pseudomonas sp. St290. The sequence continues at coordinate 3,593,221 of NZ_AP014703.1, forward strand.
GTCGGCCCGCGGTGCGGCGAAGGCAATGGGATTGGTGCCGAACAATGGACGGTCGGCGCCATGGGGCACCACGCACGTCATGCTGTTGACCACACTCAACGCCACCAGGCCTTCATAGGCAAACGGCTCGACATCCGGCCAGAGCGCGGCGAAGTGATGGGAGTTGCGAATGGCCAGGACAGCGATACCGGCGCTGCGAGCCTTCGCCACCAGCAATGGACGCGCGGCGGCCAGGGCTGGCTGGGCAAACCCGTTACCGGCGTCCACTGCGACAAACCCTGATGCGACATCTTCGACCGTCGGCACGGCCTGACCGTTGACCCAACCGCTGTTGAGCGTCGAGACATAACCGGGAATGCGAAACACCCCATGGCTATGGGCTCCGTCGCGCTCGGCCCCGGCACAGTTTTCAGCCAGGCACTGCGCAACGTCGGTCGACGTGCCATGACGCAGGAAAATCTTCTCCAGCAGGTTCACCAGAGCATCGTAGGACAAGGTGCAAGAAGCGGCATGATCGGATGGCGCAGACATCTGAAGCTCCAGAATGATTGTTGGAGGTAGCAACAGCGTAAAGGACTCGCCGAGTGATTAAACACCGCTTCGCGGTGCGAGCAAAGCCTGCTCGCAAAAGCCGCCACAGCTCTCCAGTGGGGGCGAGCCTGCTCGCGATAGCGGTAGGTCCGCTTGCATCGATATTCCAGCCTGAGAGGCCTCAAACCCAGCGTGCGGTAACTATGTACCACCTTTGCCCATTCATCGTTGCCTAGTCTGGCGGCTTCCTCCACGTTCGCGCCGCCTTGAGGCGCCTTGATCGAGAAGCAACGATGCTCACTGAAACCACACCACTTTTATTTCCCGAGGTATTGAACGCCCATCGCCTGGACCAATTGACCGCCACCCACGGGCTGACCCAGGCAGACCTCGACTGGTTACACCATATCGCCCTGCCCAACCACATCCGGCGCACGGCGCAGACGCCACCGATGTTCGCCGAAACGATTCTGTTGCAAGCCGAGAACAAACCGCCCATCGCACTGGCCGGCTGCCTTGCCCTCAGCACCTCGACAGACCGCAGCGCATCGAGCACCCAACCGGCGTTCCTCTACACACCCAGTGGTGGAATCGAAAAACTCGACAACCTGGCATCCCTCGAACAAAAGATCGATCGGATACGCCAGGACGCTGTGCAACGCGACGACCTGTTTCGCCTCTTGTCGATTTCCCAGCGCAGCGAATTGATCAGCACGACCGACATCAGACAGACCCGGCAACTCATCGAAGAAGATGTGTTCCAGGCTCAGCTCAAATCCATCGAGGACGCCCAGAGCCTCAATGCCCTGGCCATGGTGAACGAGCTGATCAGACTGCCCTCGTTACGATCGATGCTTGACCAGATATTGAGCGAGGCACTGCCGGACCTGGATCATCGACAGATCCGCGTGGCATTCAGCAAGGGCGGGCACCTGGCAGGTCCAAAGGCAATCCAGGTAACCGAAAGCATGCCACTGAGCGACGCCATCCTGGGCTACTTCCATAACCAAGGCTGGCCGCCCGGGCATGACATCGATCTGACCCACCCGGGCACACTCCCATCGTCCTACACCCCGCTGCAATGGGAAAACATCATAAAGGACACGGCCAGGAAACTGATTCCGACACTTCAGGGCTGCCTCGATGCCTTCTGGGAAAACACAACAGCGCGCGTCTATATGTCTCGGCGCAAACTGCTTTCCCAAGTCATCCACGATGGGCTCTGGGCTGCGATCCTGGTGGAACGGGAAAAAAGGCAACTGACGGATGAACAAAGTCGCGAGTTGCTGCGACTGTTCCGGCCTTCCCGCCGGGACGAGGCGCTGTTGTTCATCGAAACGATTCGCCTCTGGGAATACGAGCCGCACTATGTAGAGCTTGCAGGCTCTCTGATGATCAGCGCCAAAGGAAACTACCTCTATACCCCCATTCATGGTTTTCAGAAGATAGACAACTACCTGGGGTTCAAGGAAGCGTTGTTCGGTAACCCCGCAACCACCGCAAAAAAGGAAGCACTCTATAGCCTCCTGGGCCTGGAAGAGCGCAACCGCTTCCTGCGTTTTGACGAGCCACAGGTCTCGGGCGAACCACTGGACTTGCCAGTCTCCGAATCCCTGGCGAACGCCATCATCAAAAAGCAGAAGGATAATCTTCATTACGCGCTGGAAATGTCTCGCCAGGGCGATGTCGACATTCACCCGCTCATCGACAAAGCGCTGGATATACGCGCCTTCATCAACAGAAACCTGCTGAGTCAGCCAACCGCCGGGCATTGGGGAACTCATCCCGCCTTTCATGGAAGTCTGCGCCCGTCCAACTTCATGGCCGATCAACTGGAAAGAAAGGTCAAGAGCTATACCGATGTTGAAAAGGCTTTCAATGGCCTCTTTATTCGGTTGCCAGCATCCCATGGCGTTTCGCTGCACAACGGGCTCAGGCAGTTACTGCCTGAACTGATCAATGTTTTTTCCTTAGGCATACGCGCCGAAGCCGAACTCAGGGAACTCAACGCGAGCCTGCCGGCGATTGCGAATGACTTGATCAGAACAGTCTTTGCCTACGACTCAGAATATCCGGACCGCTCACAACGTATCGGGGTCAGGGGGTTTCGACCGGATGTCTATTCGTTGACGCTGGTCTGCAGCGTAGGAGATCGAACGGCTTATATGCCCCTCGCCAACTGCTTTCTATTAACTGAACGCGGAGGACTCGATACACCCTATTCGGGCATGGCAATCCTCTGGACACCCGCCGATGGCTTGCAGGCCTTTTCGTCCGTCGAAGTGGCCACCCAGCAACTGAATCGGCACCTGCTCGACTCCCGAAAGCGCTTTGGTTTGCTCACCAACCTCACGCCCGACCAACGCAAGCCACATGGGCGTTATCAGCTCCAGGCGTACGAACTGATCGAAGATAACGTGCTGGTGAATCGAATGAGTTCGTTCATCAAACACTTCGAGGCCGAGCAAGGGTATCTGAGCACGTTGAAAGCCGGAAGCTGGCAACTGACCGGCAATGCATTACTAAAAAGCCTTCAGGCAATGTTGAACAAAGGCGCGCCCACCAACCTCAAGCGCGCCACACACATCGCCCAGGCCAACAGACGGCAACAGAAACTTCCCGCCTGGCTCGGCGCAGCGGTGCTTGAAGACCAACGCCTGCACATTGAATTGCTTGAGCAATATAAAAACAGCGTGGCCGACGGCAAGGACTACCTGGACGGTATCGAGCCGCTGCGAACCTATGCACGTAATAAACTCAAAATGCTGTTGGACGCACGCTTCGCTGCAAAGAACCTTGACCCCGATACCATCCAGATCACGCCGAACCTTGCCATCGTCGGGCCGGCCAGTTCGCTGACCGACTTTGCCTTGCAGCACATCGAAGTGACCCGCAAAGGCTTCAAAGTGTCTTCGACGTCCACGCAGAAGCTGCCGGACGGCTTGAACGAAACCGCTGTCCGGCAAATGTTGTCCTCATTGGATATCTCTACCGACTATAAAAAACATGTAGCGCAAAAACTGTCCGGCACCACCGCGGACGTCCAGCAAAGAAAAACAGCCTTCCGCCAACAATTACCCTGGCAGTTGCTGCAGCACGCTCACGCTCGTCATCTACAACAACACCTTTCCCCCCTGGCTTTCGACCTGATCCGTCAGGTGATGGACATGCCTGATGCCATCGCCCGCAAAGCGGTTGAGGGTGCCAGCGCGGTTATTCGCCCCCTGGAATTGATCAAGACCGGCGGCGCGGTACCGGTCAAGGCGCTGGGGCTTTACTTGATCGGATCGAGCCTCGATGCAGCAGGCCCCCAGGTCCTGTACTCGCCTTACCATGAGGGTCATTGCTTCAGCGAGTTCAAGGACGAAAAAAGCGTTATAGCCGCACTCAATACCTCAGGATCGCTTCAGGACCTGCTGATTCGCCGGCTTCCCGAGAACCAACAGGCCATTTTCAGAAACCTGCTCGCCGCCACGCTCGGGCAGCGATCGGAAATGACCCTGGCCTCCAATCCTATCCAGACCAATCTGCTCGACACATTGTTCAACGACAATACGGCATTGTTATTGGACATGCTGACCACACAGACAATTGAAAACCGTCAGCTTGATTGGAGAACAGTCCTGCACCTGTTCACCTCCGGCGTCAAGCTGGTGGGCGGGCAATTGGCGGGCAAACTGACTTTTATCGAAACCCTCTGGGAAAGCTATCAGGACTTCAAGACCTCAGCCGAAGCCTTGCAGCAGCATGACTGGAAAACAGGCTTGCACGATTTTATCGCCGGCGCCGCAGAAATGGTGTCGCTGGGCATGCTGAATCGTGAGGATACATTTGGTCTTCTCGATCCCATAGAACCGGTCTCGCAAGGCGCGACACTGGCGGGTGACTGGAAGAACATCGCTTCCACCGCCCAGATTCGGACCGACCTGAACGTTTTTGAGGCCATGGGTATCAGCCTGGCGAACTTGCAAATAGACCCGATCGAGAAAACCTACAAGGCACTGGAAAATGGCAGGCGTTATGTCCCCCTCGCCGGCAAAGTCTTCCAGGTGGCGAGAGCCAACCAAACCTGGCGAATCGTGCATGAGCACGGAGAGGGGCCGTTGCTGAAAAAATCGTCTGACGGCCGGACATGGGAACTCGACCCACAACGCCAGACCATACGCTTTGGCAAAGCAGGGTCGAAAATGGCCGTCACCTACAGCGACTTCAAGGCCAAGGGCTCACTGAATATTGAAGCGCGGGGAATGTCTGAGATACGCAGGAAGTATCCGTACCGCGCCAATATGATTGTCCAGGCACTGGAGACCGCGAGGTTCTATTCATTCAATGCCCTTCACAACTTTGAGCAATTCAAGCGACGACCGCTTACGGGCTCTCGGCTGGATAGTTTCCTCAGATTGTTTTTTGGGGTCGACAGCATCGACGCCCGTATTATCAGCAAGATAGAGGCGGCGATCTCGCCCATATGCCGGGCATTGGCCGATCCGTCCTGGGAGTTGCAAAATGCCGAGCGCATCGTGGTCGGCCACCTCAAGCACCTGGAAGATAGAGCGACCGCCTTCGTACTTGAGCCCGCAGCCGTCGGAAGAATCTACATCACGCAGTTTTTCTTCGACATGGGCCTGGATTGGTACAAGGCCGTCGTACCGTCGTCCTTTAATGTCGATGCCCATGCCCAGGGGGCGACCTTCATCCACGAAGTTTCCCACCAGTTGTTCAATACGTTCGATTTCATCTACCTGGATGCCTCGCTGCCCTTTCTGGACTTGATTTCAACAGCGACTTATTCAGGAAAGTCGCAATACGACAAGCAAAAGGACCTGCAACTCAACGGGCTGTCATTGACCACACCCAAGTCAAAACTGTTTACGCAATGGGACAGCACGGATAACACCGACAAGAAGATGGAACTGTTGCCTGGGTACAAGGAAACCACCCGGGAAATCCTCAGGATAACCGGCGCCAGAACCATGGATAACGCTCGCGATGATTTTCTCGATCCGATTTTGCCGGACAAGCGCATCGACGTCATACTTCGTAACGCCGACTCGATCACGCTCTTGATTTGTGAAATGGGACGCCAACTCGACCCAAGCCCGTCCCGGCAGATTACCGTGCCGTGACGCGTTTGAGTTGTTGATCTTTTTTTCACGCAATGTATGCGACGCTAGGCTACGACGAATGTTTGAGTAAAAAACGGGCTCATTGATGCGTAAATGCCATGACGGCTGTTCTCGGCAGCTCATGCCGAAGGTTAGAATGCGGCAAACCAGGAAGAGTCAATGACCGAACATACCCTCTCGGAAGCCGAATACGACGCCATCACCGATGCCGCTGCCCATTGGTGCATGCGTTTGCATGCCGTCGATTGCACCGATGCCGAACGGCAAGCGTTCAAGCAGTGGCACGATGCCGATCCCCTGCATGCTTTCGAATACCAAGCCATGCTGGAGATCTGGGCGGTTGCCGATCATCTGCCGCGCATCGAGTCGGCGCCGGCAGCTCCAGCGCCCCGCCCACGGTCGCGCTGGAGCCGCCTGGCGGTCGCCGCTGCGGTATTCGTCGTGGGTCTGCCCATCGCCGCCTACACCGGCTGGAACCTGGGCTGGGTTGCCAACTCCTATGAGCGCTTCGAAGCCGGCGCAAGCGTACGTCACGTCACTTTGGGCGACGGCAGCGAGGTAGAACTCAACCTGGGCAGTGAGCTGGTATTTGCCAACTACAAAAACGAGCGTCGGGTAACGCTGGAAAAGGGCGAGGCGTTTTTTGACGTCAGCCATGACAAGCAGCATCCATTTGTCGTTCGGGCTGGCCAAGGCCAGGTACGCGTGACCGGCACTCGTTTCAACGTCTGGATGTACCAGGACCAGGTACGGGTCACCCTGCTGGAGGGCTCGGTAAGGGTGACCAGCAACCAGGCGTTCAGCCGTGACGGCCTGCCGCTTTCCCCGGGCATGCAGGCCAGCTACAAGGCGGGCGACCACCAGCCACAAGTCCGTGAGATAGCCCCCAACGACAGCTCACTGGCGTGGCGCAATGGCAAGCTGGTGCTGGATAACCTCGCCCTGAGCGACGCACTGCCGCTGATTAACCGCTACCTCGACCGTCCCGTCATGCTGGCCGACAACAGTACCGGCGGCCTGCGTATCGGGGGGGTCTACAACATCAGTGAAGTGCAGAACCTGGTGCCTTCGCTGCCCAAAGTACTGCCGGTCTACCTGACCCAGAACAAGGACGGCAACCCGGTCCTCAATTCCATCGGGCAACGGCCAACCAATAACTGAAACCTCCCCCGGTGGGGGCGAAGCTTGCTCGCGATAGCGGTTTTACAGCCTTATAGAGGTGATGTCTGTGACGACGTCATCGCGAGCAAGCTTTGCTCCCACAGGCTCGCGATAACGGTAGGTCAGCCGGCATCCATCGGGGATGTGAGCTCCCCCTCGTCCACAGCCCAACAAAAGTTACTGCGTTACCACCCTGCCCGCCTCATCGTGCTCACGGATAATAAGCGCCTGATAGTGCGGGTCGGCCTTGATCTGCTGTTCGGTAAACGGCAGCACACTCCACTGCTTCTGCGAAAACGCCTGGGTCTGATCTGCCGAGTAAGGCGATGCCGGATCGCTGGAAATGGAAAAGGCCAACAAGCCCTGGGCCTGCGGACCTTTACCGTCGAACGTCACCACCTGCAGATAGCTGGTACCGCTGACCACCTCCCGCTTACCGTTCGCCCCCGGCACGCTCTGGATCGCGTTATAGATGCCCAGCTCCCCGGGGCCGCCATGGATCGGCGTTAGTCGACCGCCGCTGCTGGACACCTGGATATCTTGCCATTGGCTGTCCTTCGACAACCCGGCGACCTTCACCGCTTCCACCGAGGCCTGCATGGCTTCGCGCACGGCCTTGAGTACAGGCGGTCGCTCGATCGCCAGGCCTCGCGGGGTGTGTTGCGGGTCTTTGGGATCGAACGCGACGCGCCACGACCCCGGGGCAGCCCGCACCTCTTCCATGATGTGCTGGAAATGCACGAACCCCAGGCCGCTCTTCAGGCCGGCCTTACGATCCCAGGCCTTGAGGCTGGCACAAACCTCGACCAGGGCCGAAGCGTCCGGCCCCAGGTCACCGGCACAAACGCCGAGTAGATCCGGCATCACCTGGTCGGCCAGGTAAACCTGATCGTCCATGACCATGCGCTGCAAATCCTCCACCTTCACCGGACCATCCTTGGCCAGCGCGGCCATCCGTTCCAGCGCAAAACGCGCCCGCAATCCCAGCGGCTGGCCTTGCTGGCTGATCAATGGGGAATAACCGGACAGCGGCTGCGACGGGTTGACCATCCAGGCCGAATCGTTGGAGTTCTGCACATAATCGCGGCGTAACAACTGCGGAAGCCTGTCGGCGGCATAGATGCCTTTTTGCACGGCCTTGGCATCGATCCCCCAGGCACATTCGCTGCGAGCCCCATCCAGCACGATCAGTTGCAGCCCGGCCCTGGGATCACTGCACCGGGCCAGTTTATCGGCGTCGACGTTCGGCACCACCGACACGTTCATGTAGAGGCTTTGCCCCTGATCGTCCACCGCCAGGGTATTGACCCAGGGAATGCCCTGGATCTCATGGACGGCGTCCTGCAGATCCTTGAGCGTGACCGCCTTGTTCATGGCGTACCACTGGGCCAGCACACGATCGTTTTCCAGGTTCGCGTCCCGCAGGCTGTAGGCGAACCGGTTATCCCAGTCCAGCCGGCCGGGCCATTGCACGATCGGGCCGAACTGCGAGCCATAGACCACTCGGGAAATCGTCTGCACTTGGCCGTCGGGTTGCTTGATGTCGACCGCGACCGTCTGTTGGCTCATCGGCACAGACTTGCCGTCGAGCAGGTAGCGAGTCGGATCCTTCGGGTCGAGTTGCAGGCGGTACAGGGTGAAGTGTTTTGAACTGTCGACAGTGTGGGTCCAGGCCAGATGCTGGCTGAAGCCGATGTTGATCATCGGCAGGCCCGGCAGGGCCGCCCCCATGACATCCAGCTTGCCGGGAATGGTCAGGTGCATCTGATAGAAACGCATGCCGCCCAACCATGGAAAATGCGGATTCGCCAGCAACATCCCGCGGCCGTTGAACGAGCGCTCACTGCCGATGGCCAGCGCATTGCTGCCACGCTCCAGGGCAAAACGCTGCTGGCGGGTTGCGGCGGCAGCGAAACCGCTGGCTGGAACACCCGTGAGTGCCGTCGCCTGGGGCGGTTGTGCACCGGCCAGGGCCTCGGCGAATTGGCCGACGCCGCCTTCCACCAACAGTCGACGGGTCAACTTGACCAGGTCCAGCGCCGTGATCGGCCGCACCCACTCGCCGGCGCATTGTTCCGGCAGGCCCTTGGCCTTGCGCTCGACCAACGCACGGTTGTAGCCCGCCACGTAGCCTTCGACCAGTTGCTGCACTTGAGGCGTCTGGGCCTGCCAGAAACCGGAAACCGCTTGCGGTGTGTTGAGCCAACTGAAAAACACATCGCTGACGCGGTTCTCCCGCTGCTCGACCGTGACTTGCTGCGGCCCGAAATAGCGCGAGCGCTGGGCGTTGACCGTGACGATCTCATTGGCCAGCAGGCACAGGTTGTCCTGGGCGTAGGCATAGCCGATGCCATAACCCAGTCCGCGCTCATCCTGAGCCCGGATATGCGGCACGCCAAAACGAGTGCGACGGATCTCGGCACTGGCCTGCTGCCCATCATCCTGCGCATTGACCACGGGAATGAGCCCGAGGGCGATCCCCAGAAAAGCGCCTGCGAGGCCAATCCTCGATAACTGCCCGGACATTATCACGCTCACTCCTGATAAAAACTTCAGAAACCAGGACGGCTACCGGAGCGAAGTAGACAAACACTCGGCCCGCCTGGGAAATCACACGCCGCGTGCTGAACCGGAATGTGCCTACCTTCAAAACGAACCGGATGAAAAAAAATTAATGTCTGGCAGCCGTTTGAATACGGGGGTTTGACGAAGCACGGGCAATTTTTTCACATCATGGTCCTCATGATTGCGGGTCCTCGTTCGTCCTATTACAGGAGAGTATCCGTGACCTTTTCTGATCAGGCTTGTAAGGAGTTTTTGCATGCGTAACGCGCAACAGCCCATGGAGGGCAAGCCAAGGCCGAGCGGCGTCTCGCTGAGCGCCCCCCACCGTGTATTCGACAAGCCGGCAGATCGAGGCGGCAACGACCACATCAGGCGCTTGCTCAAGAGTTTCGGGCTCAGGACCAGCCTGATTCGCCTCAAAGTCATCGACGCGCTGCTCAAGGCCGCCAACGAAAATCGCAGCCTGGGCGTGCGCGGCGTGCACAGCCAGTTGTTGGGGCTGGACATTCCATTGTCCTTTCTCAGTGTGCGCGAGGTGTTGAAACGCCTGTGCAGCGAGGGAGTCGTCACCCTCAACCCGGATAAAAGCTACTGCCTGCACCCCAGTGCGATGGCCGTGCTCCAGGCCGAGGACTGAAGCCGGCGCTCAGGACTTGACCTTGCGCCGCATCACGCCGTTGATCACCACCACGATGACCGCCACGGCGATGGCGATGTATTGAAACAGCTGCTCGCTGATCATGCCCTTGCCTTGCATCCAGGACAGCCCCAGCATGATTGCCAGGACGACGAGGACGATCAGAATCGAGTATTTCAAACGTTGTGAATGAGTCATTACCAATTTCCTGAATGTATCCGTTCTGTATCCGAAGGCTTGCCAAGTCCCTACCGAATTGCGGGGATGACGGGCTGCCAACGGGGTCCCATGGTACAGCCGAAGGAGCGTATTCGCGCAACCGCGGTGGTTAATCATGAGGAATTATGTATGTTTCGTCGTATCAGCCTGTTGCTTGCCTTATTGTCCACCCTGACCCTGAGTGGCTGCCTGTTTTTCCCCCACGACCGCGGTCATGGGGATCGACCTGACCACCGTGGCGGCCCGGGCTTCGACATGCCCCGCTAATGCCCCTTGGCGAGGAAGCCGCTTCCTCGCCAACCTCTCATCCCACCTTGCCCTCTCCTAAAGCTGCGTCACCGCAGGCCGATACATACAGGACTGCCCATCCGCCTGCTGCAGAAAGTCGCCTTCGTGCAAGGACTCCCCACATGCCCTCATTCCGAACTATTCAGGCTCGCTACACGCTGTTCCTGATTGTATTCATGCTGGTGTTATCCATCCTGACCGTGGTGGGCATCAGTTATCTGGTCGCGCCCAAGTTGCGCCAGACCGAAGAGCAAGTGGCCTTGAACCGCATCGCCGAGGTCGCCGAGCAGATCCAGGGCGAACTGAACAAGGTGCAAGCGCAGCAACGCAGCATCACCCAGACCATCCCGCTGCTGGACAGCGATGCCATCGACAAAGTGTTGCCGGGACTGGTGGATCAGTACGGCGAGTTGAAAGTCTTTGGCGGCGGGATCTGGCCGTTGCCCAACCAGCGGGCCGAGGGACGCAATAAATTCAGCACCTTCTGGCACCGCGACGCGTCCGGCAAACTGGCGGTCAATACCTTCTGGAACAGTGACGCTGCCCCCAACTATTACGAACAACCCTGGCACAAGGGCGGCATGGCCACCCCGCCGGGCAAATGCGCCTGGGCCGCGGCCTATAAAGACGATGCCAGCGCCGAACCACGCACCAACTGCGCCATGGCCATCCAGAAGAACGGCGTGCCTTATGGCGTTTCCACCATCGACGTGACCTTGGGTTTCTTCAATGACCTGGTGGCACGCAAGGAAGCCGACCTGAGCGCCGAGATGCTGATCGTCGAAGGCGACGGCAAGATCATCAGCAACAGTTCGCGCATCAGCGGACCGATCGTACTGAAAAACATCAGTGAACTGGCGGCAACCTCGCCATTCGCCGCCCAGGTCCAGGCTGGCCTGGCCAAGCGCGACCAGCCGCTGCAACGGGTCGAGTTCGACAACAAGGGCGAGGCCAGCACGTTTTTCATGCGCCCTATCGAGGGTTCGCCATGGTTCCTTGCGACCGCATTGCCAACCCGGCTGATCACCGCCCAGCGCGACGATGTACTGAGCACACTGAGCCTGCTGCAGATTCCGATGGTGATCCTGCTGGTGTTGATGCAGCTTTACGCGATCCGTCAATTGACTCACCGCATGAAGGTCCTCAAGGGCAACATCGACGCCTTGTCCACGGGCGATGCCGACCTGACTCGACGTATCACTATCCGGGCCGAGGATGAACTGGGGGCGATCGGTCATTCGGTCAACCGCTTCATCGCTTACCTGCAAAGCATGATCGGCGAGGTCACCCAGGCCACTGGCGCCATGGCATCGAGCCTGGGCGATCTGCAACGGACCTCCGCCCACACCAGTGAAATCCTGATGCGCCACGCTTCGGAAACCGACCAGACCGTGACCGCCATCACCCAGATGAGCTCCACGGCCGAAAGCGTCGCGCAAAATGCGGCCGAGACCGCAGCGTTCACCCAGCGCGCCAACGAGCATGCCGACCGCTCCCGCGTAGTGGTCGGTGAGGCGTCCAACAGTGTGGTGGCGCTGATCGATGAAGTGGCCAGCGCCACTCGCAAGGTCGAGAGCATGCAACAGGACGCGCAGCGCATCACCGAAATTCTCGGCGTCATCGGCGCCATTGCCGGGCAGACCAACCTGCTGGCTCTCAACGCCGCCATTGAAGCTGCCCGGGCCGGTGAGCAAGGCCGTGGGTTTGCCGTGGTGGCCGACGAAGTACGTGCCCTCGCCGCCCGCACCCAGGCCAGCACCTCGGAAATCAACGAAATGCTGACCCGCCTGACGCAAGGCGTGAGCTCGTCGGTCTCAGCCATGGAAAACACCCAGGCCAGTTGCCAGTCGGCCGCCGATGCCACATCCCGAGTCAACTCCGGGCTGGACGAAATGGCAGGCTCGGTCAGCCAGATCAACAGCCTGAGTACCCAGATCGCCACCGCCGCCGAGCAACAGAGCGCGGTGACCGAGGAGATCAATCGCAGCATGGTGCAGATCCGTCACATGGTGGAAGAACTGGTGGCAGGCGGCCTGGCCAGCGAGGCCAACACCCGGCAACTGCTGGAAGCCAATGCTCGGGTGAATGCGATCATGGGGCGGTTCAAGGTGCGCTGAATCTGCTCCCGCCACAAAACCTGTGGAAGTGAGCCTGCTCGCGATCGCGGTGGGTCAACTGCGGTGATGGCGCCTGTGCTGCCATCATCGCGAGCAGGCTCGCTCCCACAGGGTTCAGTGGTTTCCATTCCTCTGCGAATTGTCTCCCTCCCAACCTGACAATTGTGTAATCCCCGCCTCAGCCCCCTGTCAGCTCACGCTCGCTACTCTGTTATCCTCCCTTCAAACCGTTTGATACGAGACCACCTCCATGGCCCATCCCCTGCACTTGCTCGCCTTGAGCGCCCTGTTCGTCTCCACCCTGGCCCAGGCCGCCGAACCGGTCACCATTGATGTACACCGCGATGCCAATTGCGGTTGCTGCAAAAAGTGGATTTCGCATCTGCAAGAAAACGGCTTCAAGGTCAACGACCATGTCGAAGCCGACATGAGCCTGGTCAAGCAGCGCCTGGGCGTGGCGCCGAACCTGCGTTCCTGCCACACCGCCGAGATCAACGGCAAATTCGTCGAAGGCCACGTCCCGGCCGACCAGGTACTGGCGTTGAGCAAGCGCGATGACTTGCTCGGCGTGGCCGCACCGGGCATGCCCATGGGCTCGCCCGGCATGGAAATGGACGGCATGAGCGACGCTTATCAAGTGATCGGGCTGAAAAAAGACGGGACCCAAACCGTGGTGGCGGACTATCCGGCCCACTGATGGGCGAAGCCTACATCGGCCTGTTCCTCGCGGCCTTCGGCGCGGCAACCCTGTTGCCGCTGCAATCCGAGGCGTTGTTGGTCGGCCTGCTGCTCAGCCAGCGCCATGAAGCCTGGCTGTTGCTGGGGGTTGCCACGTTCGGCAATGTCCTGGGTTCACTGGTGAACTGGTGGCTGGGCACGCGCCTGGAGCACTTCAAGGACCGGCGCTGGTTTCCGGTCAGTCCCACCCACCTGGACAAGGCTCGTGGGCATTACCAACGCTTCGGTCGCTGGTCACTGCTGCTCAGCTGGCTGCCAATCATCGGCGATCCGTTGACCCTGGTGGCCGGAGTGATGGGCGAACCGTGGCGGCGCTTCCTGCTGCTCGTGACCCTTGCCAAGGGCCTGCGCTATGGCGTTCTCGCCCTGGCGACACTGGGCTGGATGGACTGAACGTTCGCGTCGTTCGATTGCCTGTGGTTAATGTCGCCATAATCGGGCCGCACCAGGATCGGCGGCGGCCATAAGGAGATTGACCATGTCCCGCATCACCGCGCGCTGGTTGCCCAGCCTGTTCCTCACCGCCGCCCTGCCCCTGCTCGCCCAGGCCGCCAACCCGCCTGAAGGCCCGGCCTACGGTGCGCAGTTGGAGGGCTTCGAATACCCCTACACCCTCAAGCATTTCGCCTTACAGTCCCAGGGCCAGTCGTTACAGATGGGTTACATGGACGTGCCAGCCCAAGGCAAGGTCAATGGTCGCACCGTGATGCTGATGCACGGCAAGAACTTCTGCGCCGCCACCTGGGGCGATTCGATCAAGACCCTCAGCGAGGCCGGATACCGGGTCATCGCGGCGGACCAGGTCGGCTTCTGCACATCGAGCAAACCCGAGCATTACCAGTACAGCTTCCAGCAATTGGCAAGCAACACCCAGGCCTTGCTCAAGGCCCTCGGTGTGCAGAAAGCCATCATCCTCGGTCATTCCACCGGCGGCATGCTCGCCACCCGTTACGCCTTGCAGTTTCCCGACCAGGTCGAACGCCTGGCGATGGTCAACCCCATCGGCCTGGAAGACTGGAAAGCCTTGGGCGTCCCCTATCGCACTGTGGATCAATGGTACGCGCGGGAGCTGAAAGTCACCGCCGAGGGCATTCGCAACTACGAGCGCACGACCTATTACGCAGGCCGCTGGAAGCCTGAGTTCGAGCGTTGGGTAGACATGCTCGCCGGCTTGAACAAAGGCCCGGGGCATCGCCAAGTGGCGTGGAACTCGGCGCTGATCTACGACATGATCTTCACTCAGCCGGTCTATTACGAGTTCAAAGACCTGACCGTACCCACCCTGCTGCTGATCGGCACCTCCGACACCACCGCCATCGGCAGTGACATCGCGCCGCCGGCGGTCAAGGCCAGGCTGGGTCACTACGAGGTGCTGGGCAAACAGGTGGCCGAGCTGATTCCCCGTTCGACTCTGGTGGAGTTCCCCAATCTGGGGCATGCCCCGCAGATGGAAGAGCCGGACCGGTTCCACAAGGCCCTGCTGGGCTGGTTGGACAAACCCATTCCCTGACGAGGTGTTCCATGGCGGTGCAAATAGCAGTCATAGACGATTGGCAAGATGTGGCACGTGGCGTGGTGGATTGGTCGGTGCTGGACCGCATCGGCCAGGTGACGTTTGTCCACGACTATCCCGCCGACCGCGACACCCTCGCCGAGCGCCTGCAGCGCTTCGAAGTGATCTGCGTGATGCGTGAGCGCACCTTGTTCGACGAAGGCCTGCTGCGCCGCCTACCCAATCTCAAGCTGTTGCTCACCGGTGGTATGCGCAATGCCGCCCTGGACCTCAAGGCTGCCGCCGAACTGGGCATCCAGGTGTGCGGGACCGACAGCTACAAGCACGCCACGCCCGAACTGACCTGGGTGCTGATCATGGCCCTGACCCGCAACCTGGTACAGGAAGCCAATGCCCTGCGCGCCGGCCTCTGGCAGCAAGGCTTGGGCGGCGACCTGCACGGCAAGACGCTGGCGATCCTCGGCCTGGGTAGCATCGGTACGCGGGTGGCGCAGTTCGGCCAGGTATTCGGCATGCGGGTGATCGCCTGGAGCCAGAACCTCAGCGCCGAGCGAGCCGCCGAAGTCGGCGTGACCTACGTCAGCAAGCAGGCCTTGTTCGAGCAGGCCGACATTCTTTCGATCCACCTGGTGCTCGGTGAACGCACCCGCGGCCTGGTGGATGCCCAGGCACTGGCCTGGATGAAGCCCGAGGCGCTGCTGGTCAACACCTCACGCGGGCCGATCGTCGATGAAGCCGCCCTGATCGACGCCCTCCAGCACCAGCGCCTGGCTGGCGCCGCCCTGGACGTCTTCGCCCAGGAGCCCTTGCCAGCCGCCCATCCCTTCCGAACCCTGGAAAACGTACTGGCCACGCCTCATGTGGGTTACGTCAGCCGACAGAATTACCAGCGGTTCTATTCCCTGATGATCGAAGACCTGCTGGCATGGGCGGCGGGCCAGCCGATTCGGTTGCTGACGCCGACGGGCTGAGCCCCGGCCCCAAATATCCTGAATACCTCTCTGTGGGAGCGGGCTTGCTCGCGAATGCTGTTTGTCAGCCACACATTTGCTGGCTGATACACCGCATTCGCGAGCAAACCCGCTCCCACAGGATAGTGTGCTTCCAGCGCAGACAATAGCCATCAAAACGCCTCTATTCCGCCCGCCCCCCAATGGTGCATCACGCCATTCCATCGCGCACGCCGATGACACAAGGCTGCCCCTTTACACCTTTTTGTTTTCAGGAAACTGCACTTCGTCGGTGCGTATCCCTCTTTGTCGTGTAGGAGATTGCCGACAAAAACCGTGATTGTCGGACAATGCGACGAACCGAGCCGCACCGCTCTAAGTTCTGACCTAGACTGCCTAACCGGGGAGAAAACCGACCGGTCATCCGGACGAAAAAAAGTCGAAACTTTTCGCAACGGCGACAGGTCAGGTTAGAGGTAGGGCAACAGCGACTGGTGCAGTCCTTGCACTGGTCATTGCAACAGCTCCTTCACAGCTGATTCGCTTCGCCGCATTGGGTAGCCGTTCGCTTTCCTTGCGTAGCGCTTGTGCGCCTGGCCGCAGGATTCGGCCAATGAAACAACAGCTCTGGCGCTTGCCGGAAACAGATCGAGAAAATGGGAGATATTTATGATCAGTGCTGCCTTGGAACCACAACAAGTCCGTTCGCAATTACCGCCGGCGGCCGAATCGCCAACGGCACCGGTGCTGGCCACCGGCGGCAAGGCACTGCTCCCCGTCGTTCGACAGAATCCCAACCGCAAGAAAGTATTGTTCGTCACTTCGGAAATCGCCGACCTGGTAAAGACCGGCGGCCTGGGCGACGTCTCCTCCGCATTGCCCCGGGCCATGGCCGGGCTGCATGATGTCCGGGTGCTGATCCCCGGTTATCCGCAAGTGATGAACAGCGGTAATCCGATCCACATCATCGGCGAACTGGGCGGCCACGCAGCACTGCCGCCCTGCAAGATCGGGCGCATGGACATGGCCGACGGCCTGGTGATCTACGTACTGATCTGCCCGGAACTGTTTGCCCGCGAAGGCTCCCCCTACGGCGCCAACAACGGTCGCGACTGGCCCGACAACCACATTCGCTTCGCCCGCCTGGGCCTGGCCGCCGCCGACATCGCCGCCAACCTCGCGCAGATCCACTGGTGCCCGGACCTGGTCCACGCCCACGACTGGCCAGCCGGGCTGGCACCGGCCTACATGCACTGGCGTGGGCAACGCACCCCTACGCTGTTTACCATCCACAACCTGGCCTATCAGGGCGTCGTCAGCCTGGCGTCCTGCCCGGAACTGGGCATCCCCGAGCACGCCCTGCAACAGGAAGGCATGGAGTTCTACGGCAAGCTGTCGTTCCTCAAGGCCGGGATGGCCTACTCCAGCCATATCACCACCGTCAGCGCCACCTACGCCCAGGAAATCACCACCCCGGCGTTCGGTTGCGGGCTCGACGGTTTCCTCGCGGCCAAGACCCAACAAGGCTTGCTCAGCGGCATCCCCAACGGCATCGATGAAAGCTGGGACTCGGCCACCGACACGCATCTGTTCCGCCAGTTCGCCATGGGCGACTGGGAAGGCAAGAGAGTCAACGCAAGCCACGTGCGTGAACTCTTTGGCCTCGATGACTCCACTGGCCCGCTATTCGCGGTGGTTTCGCGCCTGGTCTACCAGAAAGGCCTGGACCTGACCGAAGCGGTCGCCGAGTTCATCGTCGATTCCGGCGGCCAGATCGCCATCATTGGCCGCGGCGAACCGGAAGAAGAACAGGCCATGCGCGAACTCGCGCTGCGCTTTCCCGGGCGCATCGGCGTGCGCATCGGCTTCAACGAAACCGATGCGCGGCGGATGTTCGCCGGCAGCGATTTCCTGCTGATGCCGTCGCGCTACGAGCCCTGCGGCTTGAGCCAGATGTACGCCCAACGCTTCGGCTCACTGCCGGTTGCGCGCAATACCGGAGGCCTGGCAGACACTATCGAAGATGGCATCACCGGCTTCCTGTTCGATGAGTCCACCGTGGAAAGCTACAAACAGGCCCTGAGCCGGGCCTTCAAGGTCTTCGAGTTCC
This sequence comes from Pseudomonas sp. St290, assembly GCF_018325805.1. Lineage (NCBI taxonomy): Bacteria > Pseudomonadati > Pseudomonadota > Gammaproteobacteria > Pseudomonadales > Pseudomonadaceae > Pseudomonas > Pseudomonas sp. St290. The sequence goes on from NZ_AP014703.1 coordinate 3,611,176, forward strand.
CCGACCTGCTCAACGCCATGCGCTGCCGGGCCATGTCGGCGCCGTTCAACTGGTGCAAGGCCGTGGAACCCTACGCCGAACTCTACGAACAGCTGGTGGCTAAGTCACTGGGAAAATCGGCCAGACAATGAGGTAACAATGACGTCAAGGACGCCTGAGACATGGACCCACGGGGCGGTCATGCTGGATGAGGAGCACACCCGCTTCGCCCTTTGGGCCCCGGATGCCTTTTTTGTCAGTGTCGAGCTCGACACTGGAGATTCAATACCGCTACTGCCCCAAGCCGACGGCTGGTTCATGATCCAGACCCGTTGCCCCGCTGGCACCGGCTACCGCTACAACATCGATGGCGAGCTGGAAGTGCCGGACCCAGCCTCTCGCGCCCAGGCCGGCGATATCGATCGCCACAGCGTGGTGGTCGACCCGCATGCCTATTCATGGCGGCACACTCAATGGTCCGGCCGCCCCTGGCACGAAGCCGTGATTTACGAATTGCACGTCGGCGCCCTGGGTGGTTTCAACGGAGTCGAGCAGCATTTGGCACGCCTGGCCGGGCTGGGCGTCACCGCTATCGAGCTGATGCCGCTGGCGCAGTTTCCTGGGGATCGCAATTGGGGCTACGACGGCGTCCTGCCCTACGCACCCCAAGCCTCCTACGGCACACCCGAACAGCTCAAGCATCTGATCGACAGCGCCCACGGCCATGGGTTGTCGGTCATCCTCGATGTGGTCTACAACCACTTCGGCCCCGACGGCAACTACCTGCACCGCTACGCCAAGGGTTTCTTTCGCGAAGACAAGCACACGCCCTGGGGCGCGGCGATTGATTTCCGGCGCCGTGAGGTACGGGACTTTTTCATCGACAACGCGCTCATGTGGCTCCTGGAATACCGTTTCGACGGCTTGCGCCTGGACGCGGTACACGCCATTGAAGACCCGGACTTTCTCCAGGAGCTGGCGGCCAGGGTGCGCGAGCAGGTAGACCCGGTCCGGCATGTCTGGCTGACCGTGGAAAACGAACACAACCAGGCCAGCCTGTTGGAACACGGCTACGACGCCCAGTGGAACGACGACGGGCACAATGCCTTGCACGTACTGCTGACCGGTGAAACCGACGCTTACTACGCCGACTATGCCGAACAGCCGACGGAACAACTGGCACGTTGCCTCAGCCAGGGGTTCGTCTTCCAGGGCCACATCAATCGCCATGGCGAATCCCGGGGCGAACCCAGTGGGCACCTGCCGCCGAGTGCGTTCGTGCTGTTCCTGCAGAACCATGACCAGATCGGCAACCGAGCCCTGGGCGAACGCCTGCATCAGCTCGCCGTGCCCCAGGCACTGCAAGCGGCGACAGCCTTGTTGCTGTTGTCACCGATGATCCCGCTGCTGTTCATGGGCGACGAGGTGGCGGCCGAACAACCGTTCCTGTTCTTTACCAGCCACCACGGCGAGCTGGCAGAACTCGTACGCGAAGGCCGACGCAGCGAGTTCAAGGCCTTCAGTGCCTTTGCCGATCCGCAGAAACGCGAACAGATTCCCGACCCCAACGCGGCCAGCACCTTCGAGGCTTCACGCCCGAGCCTGGAATCGCAAGGCCCGGAGCAACAGGCCCATGAGGCGCTGTATCGACAACTGCTGAAAATTCGCCGTGAAGAAATCGTCCCGCGCCTGCCCGGTGCCCAGGCCCTGGGCGCCGATGTGCTGGGCCGTGGCGCCGTCAGCGCACGCTGGCGGCTGGGCGATGGCAGTGTGTTGCGCATCGACCTGAACCTGAGTGATCAGCCCGTCGCACACAGCGCCCCGGAAGAGGTACGCATTCTTTTCGAACATCCGCAGCCGCTCGAGGGTCTGTTGCAACAGGGCGTTCTTGCGCCCTACAGCGCGCTGGTCAGTCTGACGCAGGCGACAACCTTGCCCAACATCACTGGAGAGCGCCTATGAGCGATGCGCAACTGGAAATCCTCGCCGCAAGAGCGGGCCTGGCGGTGGATTGGATCGATGCCAATGGCCGGGCCCAGAAAGTCTCGCCGGCCGTCTTGCGCTCGGTCCTTACCGGCCTGGGCCACCCAGCCGGCAGCGCCCAGGAAATCGACGCCAGCCTGCTGCAGTTGCAGGAAGCTCAACAGAACCATCAATTGCCACCGCTGATCACCGCCGACGTCGGGGCCAGCCTGGACTTGAGCCGCTACTTCGAGGCGGGGACGCCCTGCGAAATCAAACTCGAAGATGGCGCGACACTGAACCTGAACCTCGATGCCGACGCCAAGCTGCCGGGGATGGTCCCAGTGGGTTATCAGCACGTCAGCATCCAGGACCAGCATTTCACCCTCGCCGTCGCACCGGCCCGTTGCTACAGCGTGGCCGATGCGGTGGACGACCCGACACCACGGGCCTGGGGCCTGAGCGCACAACTGTATGCCCTCAGGCGTCCCGGTGACGGCGGCTTCGGTGATACCCAAGCCCTGGAGGAACTGGCACGGGTGGCCGGCGAGCGCGGGGCCGAGGCCATTGCCATCAGCCCGATGCATGCCATGTTCAGCAGCGACACCGGGCGCTACAGCCCCTACTCACCGTCGAGCCGACTGTTTCTCAACAGCCTGTACGCGGCGCCGGGGACCATCCTCGGCGAACGCGCCCTGCGCACCGCCATCGACGCCACCGGCCTGACCAATCAACTGCGTACCCTGGAAGAGCAGCCACTGATCGACTGGCCGGTCGCCGCCCAAGCCAAACAGAAAATCCTGCGCGCCCTTTACGACGGCTTCAGCCAGGGCGAGCATCCGCTGCATGAAGACTTCAGCAGTTTCCGTCACACCAGCGGCGAAGCCCTGGAGAACCATTGCCGCTTCGAGGCCTTGCAGGCCGAACGCGCCGCCCGCGGCGAAAGCCTCGACTGGCGGCAGTGGCCGGAAGAATGGCGCGATCCGCGCAGTACGGCCTTGGGCCATTTTGCCGAAGAAAATGCCGATGAAATCGGCTTCCACGCCTTTTGCCAATGGTTGATCGCTCGCTGCCTGGAACGTGCCCAGAGCGCAGCCAAATCCAGCGGCATGGGCATTGGCCTGATCGCCGACCTGGCGGTGGGTGCCGATGGCGGTGGCAGCCAGGCCTGGAGCCGACAGGACGAACTGCTCGCTTCGCTGACCGTGGGCGCACCGCCCGACATTCTCAACCGCTCCGGCCAAGGCTGGGGGATCTCCGCGTTTTCCCCGGAAGGCCTGGTGCGTAACGGCTTTCGCGCATTCATTGAAATGTTGCGGGCCAACTTCGCCCACGCCGGCGGCTTGCGCATCGATCATGTCATGGGCTTGCAACGGCTCTGGGTGATTCCTAACGACGCCCCACCCTCCGATGGCGCCTACCTGTATTACCCGGTAGACGACCTGCTGCGCCTGCTGGCACTCGAATCCCATCGTCACCAAGCCATTGTGCTCGGCGAAGACCTTGGCACCGTGCCAGATGGCCTGCGGGAAAAACTCAGCGCCCGCTCGATCCTGGGCATGCGCGTGCTGTTGTTCGAACAGGACAACACCCACTTCAAGCCAATCCTCGATTGGCCGGACAATGCCCTGGCAACCACCAGCACCCATGACTTGCCAACGCTCAATGGCTGGTGGCACGGTCACGACATCGACTGGAACGCCCGGCTGGACCTGATCGATTCCCACACCGAAATGGACTGGCGCAAACACCGCGAGCGCGAACGTGAAGGCCTGCGCCAGGTACTGAACCAGGATCCGCAGAACTTTCGCGAGGAACACCGCGAAACCGACCAGGTACTGGATGCCAGCGTGCGCTTCCTCGGCCACACCCGCGCGCCGCTGGTGTTGCTGCCACTCGAAGACGCCCTGGGCATCGAGGAACAGGCGAACCTGCCGGGCACCATCGACACCCACCCCAATTGGCGCCGCCGCCTGACCCAGCAAAGCCAGGCGTTACTGGATGACCCGGACGCCGCCCGGCGTCTGGAAATACTCGCCTGTGCCAGACTTCAGGCGAACGAGCGTGACCGATGAAGCAGACATTGATCCAACCCCTGCGGGCAACATTGCGCCTGCAGTTTCATAAAGGCTTCACCCTGGACGATGCCATCCCCCAGGTGCCGTACTTCGCCGGGCTGGGCATCAGCCATATCTATGCCTCGCCACTGCTCAAGGCCCGGGCCGGCTCGATGCACGGCTACGATGTCGTCGACCCGACCCTGGTCAACCCCGAGCTTGGCGGCGAAGCAGCGCTCAAGCGCCTGGTCGCAGCCTTGCGCGAGCACCGGATGGGCTTGATCCTCGACATCGTTTCCAATCACATGGCCGTTGGCGGCAATGACAATCCCTGGTGGCTGGATTTGCTCGAATGGGGCCGCCTGAGCCCTTACGGTGAATTCTTCGACATCCAGTGGCACTCCCCGGACCCGCTGATGGAGGGCCAGCTGTTGCTGCCGTTCCTGGGCAGCGACTACGGCGTGGCGTTGCAGGAAGGCACCTTGAAACTGCGCTTCGATGCCGCCCATGGCCGCTTCTATGTCGAGCACTACGAACACCACTTCCCCATTTGCCCGATGTACTACGGCGAACTGCTCAAACCCGCCGAAACCCTGCCCGCCGAGCAAGCCGAGTCGCTCAAGTCCCTGGCCGAGCGCTTCACCACGCTCAATTACCAGACCGACGCCCACACCCTCGCCCGCCCACTGCAGACAGAGTTGCAAAACCTGGCGACAGATGCCGGCATCCTGAGCGCCATCGAGGACAACCTGGGCGGCTACGACTCTACCCAGCCCCAGGGCTTCGAACGCCTGCATCAATTGCTGGAGCGCCAAAGCTATCGCCTGGCCAGTTGGCGCACAGCCGCGGACGATATCAATTGGCGGCGTTTTTTCGATGTCAACGAACTGGGTGGTCTGCGGGTCGAGCGTCCGGCGGTATTCGAGGCGACCCATGCCAAGATTTTCGAATTGATCGGTGAAGGATTGGTGGACGGGCTGCGGATCGATCACATCGATGGCCTTGCCGACCCTCGCGGTTACTGCCGCAAATTGCGCAGACGCGTCGATTCGCTTTCGCCGTCGCGGCACCTGCCGATTTTCGTCGAGAAAATCCTTGGCGATGGCGAAACCTTGCGACGGGACTGGAACATCGACGGCAGCACCGGTTACGAGTTCATGAACCAGGTTTCGCTGCTCCAGCATGACCCGGCCGGTGCCGAGCCCCTTGCCGAATTCTGGAGCCGGCACAGTGAGCGACCGGCGCACTTCATTGAAGAAGCGCGCCTGGCCCGCCAACAGATTCTCAATGGTTCCCTGGCCGGCGACTTCGAAAGCGTCGCCCAGGCCCTGCTGCAAGTGGCCCGGGACGATGTGATGACCCGCGACCTGACCCTGGGCGCGATCCGCCGGGCCTTGCAAGAGCTGATCGTGCATTTCCCGGTGTATCGCACCTACATCACGCCCCTGGGGCGGTCGGCCGAAGACGAAGTGTTCTTCAACCAGGCCCTGGAAGGCGCCCGGCAAACCCTCAGCGAAGCTGACTGGCCGGTGCTCGATTGCCTGGCCGGATGGCTCGGTGGGATGCCTTGGCGGCAACGTCCGCGCGGCAGCCAGCGTAAACGCCTGCGCCATGCCTGCGTGCGTTTCCAGCAACTGACCTCGCCAGCCGCCGCCAAAGCCGTGGAAGACACCGCGCTCTATCGCTCGGCAGTGCTGTTGTCGCGCAATGACGTGGGCTATGACACCGAGCGCTTCAGCGCCCCGGCCGAGGTGTTCCACCACGCCTGCCTTGAGCGACTCGAACACTTTCCCGACAACCTGATCACCACCGCCACCCACGACCACAAGCGCGGCGAAGACACCCGTGCCAGGCTGGCCGTACTCAGCGAGCGCGCCGACTGGTATGCCGCCTGCGTGGAGCAATGGCGCATCCTTGCGCCTTCGCTGCACAGCGACCCGTCGGCGCCTTCGGCGGGTGATGAGCTGATTCTGTACCAGGCGCTGCTCGGAAGCTGGCCGCTGGACCTCAACCTGCAGGACCACAAGGCCCTGGCCGACTACAACGAACGCCTGTGGCAATGGCAACGCAAGGCCTTGCGTGAAGCCAAGCTGCAAAGCAGTTGGGCGGCCGTCAACGACGCTTATGAGCAAGCGACGCAGATGTTTCTCGAACGGTTGCTGCTGGGTGATGAGGGGCTGCCGTTGCGCAGCGCCATCGCCGAGGCGGTCCAGGCCATCGCCCCGGCAGGTGCCCTCAATAGTCTGGCGCAAACTTTGCTGCGCATGACCGTACCCGGCGTACCGGACCTGTACCAAGGCAACGAGTTCTGGGACTTCAGCCTGGTTGATCCGGACAACCGCCGGCCTGTGGACTTCCAGGCCCGCCGCGAGGCGCTACGGGCCGACAACTCTCCAGCCGCGCTGATACGCAATTGGCGTGACGGGCGAGTCAAACAGGCATTGATCGCCAGGACACTGGCCGTGCGAGCCGAGTATCCGTCGCTATGGCGCCAGGGCCGCTACCAGCCGCTGGAAGTGCTCGGCGAACAGGCCCAACGGGTACTGGCCTTCATGCGTGAGGACGGGCAACAACGGGCGATCATTGTCGCGCCTATCCATGCGGCGCACTTGCTGGAAAACAGTGCCGTGCCGCTGGTGGCTGCGTCGGATTGGGGCGATACCCGCGTGTCGTTACCGTTCGCCGCCGAGGAGGAAAAACTGAAGGGATTTTTTTCAAGTGCAACAGTCACACCCCAAAGGGAGCTGCTGATCAGCACCGCACTGGGGGATTTCCCGGTCAATGTCTTTATCCAATCTTGAGTTGAATCAGGAGCACTGCGATGAGTACCGACGATAAACGCATCCGCGAATTCGCCTATCAGATCTGGGAGTCCGAGGGTAAGCCCAGCGGGCAGGAAAAACGCCACTGGGAGATGGCGCGCAAACTCGCCGAAGCCGAAGCCCTGGCGCCCAGCAAGCCTCCCAAGGCGGCGAGCAAGTCAACGGCCAGCAAAGCGGATGGCGCCAAGCCCCCCGTGGCGACCAAGAGCACCGCTGCCAAGAGCGCTCCAAAAAGCGCGACACCCAAGGCCAAGCCTGCGACCAAACCGGTCGCGACCACCGAGGCGCAAAAGCCTGCGGATAAAAAGCCCCGGGCGGCGCGCAAACCACCAGCGGTTTGATTCATCTCCCATCGGTCTCCTTGCCAGGTGGGAGCAAAGCTTGCTCGCGAAACAAGCGCATCGCTTCATCGCCGCAACCTTTGCTCCCACAGAGAGCAACTTGTCCCACACAGCGGGGATAACTCTCCTCGCCACGGGTGAAGGGGAAACCACCCCTCTCAAGTGAACCGCATCGCTATATCTGTCTGTCTTTTGCAGGAGCAACTATGACCCGTCCAAACAAAACCACGCCGCCGCCCGTTATCGAGGCTTCGCGGATTCGTGAGGGGCTGCCTTTTCCACTGGGTGCAACCTGGGATGGCCTCGGGGTCAATTTCGCGCTGTTTTCAGCCAATGCCACCAAGGTCGAACTGTGCATTTTCGATGATGCCGGCGAAGTCGAACTCGAACGCATCGAACTGCCGGAATACACCGACGAGATTTACCACGGTTATCTGCCCGATGCCCACCCGGGATTGATCTACGGCTATAGGGTCTATGGTCCATACGACCCGGCGAACGGTCATCGCTTCAACCCGAACAAGCTGCTGATCGATCCGTACGCCAAGCAGCTGGTCGGTCAATTGAAGTGGTCCGAAGCCCTGTTCGGCTACACCATTGGCCATCCCGACGGCGACCTCAGTTTCGATGAGCGTGACAGCGCCCCGTTCGTCCCCAAGTGCAAAGTCATCGATCCGGCGCACACCTGGGGCCACGACCATCGCGTCAGCGTGCCCTGGGACAAGACCATCCTGTATGAAACCCATGTGCGCGGCCTAACCATGCGCCACCCCGCGGTACCCGAAAACCTGCGCGGTACATTCGCCGGGTTGATGGTCGACGATGTGCTGGAGCATATCCGCAAGCTGGGGGTTTCCTCGGTGGAACTGCTGCCCATCCATGCCTTCGTCAATGACCAGCACCTGCTGCACAAAGGCATGACCAATTATTGGGGCTATAACAGTATCGCCTTCTTTGCCCCGGACCCACGTTACCTGGCCAGCGGCAAGATCGCCGAGTTCAAGGAGATGGTCGCCCACCTGCACGAGGCCAATCTGGAAGTCATCCTCGACGTGGTCTACAACCACACCGCCGAAGGCAACGAGCAAGGCCCCACCCTGTCCATGCGCGGCATCGATAACGCCTCGTACTACCGGCTGATGCCCGATGACAAGCGCTACTACATCAACGACTCCGGCACCGGCAACACCCTGGACCTGAGCCATCCTTGCGTTCTGCAAATGGTCACCGATTCCCTGCGCTACTGGGCCACGGAGATGCACGTCGATGGCTTCCGCTTCGACCTGGCGACCATTCTCGGCCGCTACCATGACGGCTTCGACGAACGCCACAGCTTCCTCGTTGCCTGCCGCCAGGACCCGGTACTGCGCCAGGTGAAGATGATCGCCGAGCCTTGGGACTGTGGTCCTGGAGGTTATCAGGTGGGGCACTTCCCGCCGGGCTGGGTCGAGTGGAACGACAAGTTCCGCGACACGGTGCGTGCCTTCTGGAAGGGGGATGATGGCCAGCTCGCCGATTTCGCCAGCCGCATGACAGCCTCGGGCGAGATGTTCAACCAGCGTGGCCGGCGTCCATACGCCTCGGTGAACTTCGTCACAGCCCACGACGGTTTCACCTTGAATGACCTGGTGTCGTACAACGACAAGCACAACGAAGCCAACGACGAGAACAATCAGGACGGCAGCAATAACAACCTGTCCTGGAACCATGGCGTCGAAGGCCCGACGGACGATCCGGAGATCAACGCGCTACGCCATCGGCAGATGCGCAACTTCTTCGCCACCCTCCTGCTGGCCCAAGGCACCCCGATGCTCGTTGCCGGCGACGAATTTGCCCGTACCCAGCACGGCAATAACAATGCCTATTGCCAGGACAGTGAGATCGGCTGGGTCAATTGGGACCTGAGCGAGGATGGCGCGGCGCTGCTCAAGTTCGTCAAGCGCCTGATCAAATTGCGCCTGACCTACCCGATCCTGCGGCGCGGGCGATTCCTGGTGGGTAACTACAACGAGGACATCGGCGTCAAGGACGTGACCTGGCTGGCCCCGGACGGCAGCGAAATGACCACTGAACAATGGCAGGACGGCCATGGTCGCTGCCTGGGGATGCTGATGGACGGGCGAGCCCAGGAGACCGGTATTCGACGCAAGGGCGGCGATGCGACGCTGCTGCTGGTGGTCAATGCGCATCATGACATCGTCAATTTCAGCTTGCCGGAAGTCCCCGAGGGCAGTTTCTGGACCTGCATGGTCGACACCAACCAACCGGCCGTTCGAGGACAGGAGCGCTTCGAGTTCGATTCTGAATACTCCGTCACCGGGCGCTCGCTGCTGCTGTTCGAACTGCAACGCGAAGACGAGGAATGAAACACCCGCTGTAAGCTGCCATGAGGACCGCAAGGAAGCGGTTTTCGATGCACACCTGCCAGTTTGAAGAAAAAAATGCAGTGCAGATGCACATGTCACGAGACGAATCGGCCGAGATGGTCAATACTTCATATGCGGTAGTCTCCAGGATTCGGAGCGCTGTGAATCGCAGTCATGCCCACATCGGAACCACCGGACAGTAGGCCCGGTGCATGGCTGAAAGATTGAACACATACAAGGATGTCGCTTATGAAACCTGCCTCTCGCTTGCCTGGCCGACAGCACCCGCAAATCTGGAACAGTGCTGCGCAACTGGCCGATATTCCGATCATCAGTACCCAGACGCTCATTCCCGCCGGCGCCCGCGCGGTCATCCTCGCCCCCCATCCAGGCGATGAGGTCGGGGCCTGTGGCGGATTGCTGCAATTGCTGAGCAACCTGAACCAACCCATGTTGCTGATCTCGGTCACCGACGGAGACTTGGCCCACCCCGGCTCACCGTTGTGGACCGACGAACGCCTGCGTACACACCGCCCTCACCCCCAGGAAAGCGTGGACGCCCTGCATCGCCTTGGCATTGCGGCCAACGGCCTGCAATGGGTGCGCGGCGGCTTCCCGGAAAAGGCCCTGGCCGAACACGAGGCCGAACTGGCTAGCTTCATTGCTCGCCACCTGCGGCCCGGTGACGTGGTATTCAGCACCTGGCGCCAGGATGGCGACAGCGATCACGACACCGTCGGCCGCGCCGGGGCGCTGGCCGCCGACAAAGTCGGTGTGGCGTTCAACGAACTGCCGGTGTGGGCCTGGCACTGGCCAGTGCGCGAGCAAAATAAAATCCCCTGGCACCGGGCCCGTAAACTGCGCCTCGACGTCTGGACCACCGCCCGCAAGCGTCACGCCATGTACGCCTACGTCAGCCAACTTGCCGGCGAACCGGCGAGCGGCATCGCCCCACTGTTACCCAGGGTCATCCTTGACCGGATGGGCTTGCCCTATGAGATTGTCTTCATCTGAATACGCACCTGTAAAGCCGGGTTTGTTCGCGGAGGGCGGTGGTTCAGACACACCGCCAATCGCGAGCAGGCTCGCTCTCACATTGGATTTGCGGGGTACTGCAACATCTGCGCACGCCTGCGCCCCCTGTGGGAGCGAGCCTGCTCGCGATAGCGATCGGCAAGGATATGAAAAATCCGGAACTGCCGGCACCTTGGGTCAGTCGCATGAACAAGTACGTCTGATTCAGGAGTGAACGTGTCTCAAGATCCCGATTGGCGCGCCGTCGAACCAATGCCATCGGACGCGCCCGCGGCGGTTCATCGGCTGCGGATCCTGACGGTCAACACCCATAAGGGTTTCACCGCCCTCAATCGTCGTTTCATCCTGCCCGAACTACGCGAAGCGGTGCGCAGTACCGGCGCCGACCTGGTGTTCCTGCAAGAGGTGCTGGGCGAACACGACCGACACGCGTCACGCTACGACAACTGGCCCCAGACGTCCCAGTACGAATTCCTCGCCGACAGCATGTGGAACGATTTCGCCTACGGCCGCAATGCGGTCTACCCCGATGGCCATCATGGCAACGCTCTGCTCTCCAAGTACCCGATCCGCCAGTTCCGCAATCTCGATGTGTCCATCACCGGTCCGGAGCGGCGCGGATTGTTGCATTGCGTGCTGGATGTGCCCGGCCACGCCGCCGTCCACGGGATCTGCGTGCACCTGAGTCTCCTGGAAAGCCATCGTCAACTACAGCTCAAACTGCTCTGCCAACTGCTCGATTCGCTGCCCGAGGACGCCCCTGTGATCATCGCCGGCGACTTCAACGACTGGCAATTGCGGGGTAACCTCACCCTCGCCCGCCATGGCTCCCTGCATGAAGCCTTCGAGCACCACCACGGTCGCCCGGCCAGGACCTACCCGGCCCGTTTCCCGCTGCTGCGCCTGGACCGCATATACCTGCGTAACGCCAGCAGCCACGCCCCGCAAATACTTGGGAGCAAACCCTGGACGCACCTGAGCGATCACCTGCCACTTTCGGTGGAAGTGCATTTGTAAGGCTGATCCTGGCTGCTGTTTCTGCGCAGTGACCTGTAAGTTCTGACAGTAGCGACGCCCTTTATTCGTTGCTAGGGTGCCATCCCATACAGCGAGCGTTGCCAGGCCCTGTGTGCCATCTGTTGTGCAACCAATGCTGGAACCGGCATTTGCGAAATGCCGATGCAGAGGGATAGCACATGATTCGGCACAACAAACGACTCAATCGGCTGCTCAACGCTTTATGGGTATCGGCCCCTTTCCTGTTCCCCGCACCGGCCGCCATGGCAGCCTGCACGCTGGCACCAACCGCAGGCGATGACACCTATGTCTGCGAAAGCGGCACCAGCCCCGGGCTGACGGACCTTGCAGGTAACAACAGCCTGACCCTGCCCGCCAACGGCAGCGGCGTCATTTCCGGCGACGTTACCTTCGGCACCGGGCTCGACCGCATCGTGATCAACGCCAACGGCGTGATTGATGGTGACGTCGAGCAAGGCGCGGAAGCCGATTATTTCGAGATGAATGGTGGCAGGATTCTCTCCCTGGCTCAGGGCGACGGCCTCGATGAGTTCCTGATGACCGGTGGGACCATCGTCGATGCGTTCGAAGACGGCGACCACGCCGAGATGACCGGCGGCACCATTGGCCGGGTCGACATGAAACTCGATGACAATGTTTTCGATATGTCCGGCGGAAACATCATCGGCAACCTGGTGACCGGTTTCGGCCAGGACACCATCATCCTCTCCGCAGGACGGATCGGCGGCAATGTCAGTGTCAGCGGCGGCAACGACAGCATTACCGTCAGCGGTGGCGAAATCCTCGGCGAAGTCCGGGCCAGTGCCGGCGATGACCAGTTCCAATGGAGCGGCGGCCTCATTCACTCGGCCATCCTGATGGGCGAAGGCAGCGACACGGCATTGCTGAGCAACCTCGATGAAACCCTGCTTGCCACCACACCCAGCCTGAACGGTGGGTTGGGCCAGGACGTGTTGACCTTCAGTGGCAGCACCACCAGCACTGGCGCCCGTTATCTCAATTGGGAAACGGTCAACCTCACCCAAGGCTCGCAACTGGACCTCAACGACACGCTGACCTTGGGTGACAGTGCTACCGGCACCGGGACGCTCAACATCGAAAGCGGCAGCACGCTGACGGCGACCCAGGGCGTCATCGCCCCTTTTACTGCCGGACAACTGGCGACGCTCAACAACGCCGGCACGGTGGACCTCACCCAAGGCAACACCCGCACCAACGATACCCTTACCGTCCAGGGCAACTACGTGGGCAACAATGGCCAGCTGCATGTGCAAACGGCAGTCGGCGCCGATGGCTCTGCCAGTGACAAGTTGGTGGTCAATGGCGGGACGCTCACCGGCAGCACTGCCATCACCGTCACGAACCTGGGCGGCACAGGCGCACAGACGACCCAGGACGGCATCGAAGTGGTCCAGGCCCAGGGTGGCGCGGTCAGTGACGCCAGCGCCTTTTCACTGGCGCAATCCGTCTCGGCCGGTGCGTTCGACTACCGACTGTTCAAGGGCGGTGTGACCGGCAATGAAAACAACTGGTACCTGCGCTCTACCGTGGTCGCCGGGCCGGTACCGGCGCCTATCCCGACGGCGCCTCCCGCACCAGGTGCGCCACCGGTCCCGACGCTACCGCCGTTGCCAACTGCGGTGCCCGGCGCGGCACCTATCCCGTTATATCGCCCGGAAGTGCCGACCTGGTCAGTATTGCCTCCAGCGGCGGCGCAACTGACCCTGATGGCCCTGGGCACGTTCCATGATCGCCAGGGCGACCAGCGCCTGCTCACGGAAACTGGCGCGTTCGGCGCGGGTTGGGGCCGGGTCTACGGCAAGGATCTGGAGCAAACCTGGGCCGGTACGGTGACGCCGCGGTTCGATGGGTCGATCAAGGGGTTCCAGGTGGGCAACGATCTGTACAGCTCCCTGCTGTCCGGCGGCCAGACCCAACGCATTGGTTTCTTCGTCGGCCACACGGAGCTGAACGGCGATGTCAAAGGCTTCAACCTGGGTTTCGAAGATCGACACGCCGGCAAGATAGAACTCGACGGCGACAGCTATGGACTGTACTGGACGCTCACCGACCCTACCGGCGGCTACGTCGATGCAGTGGTGATGGGCACGCGACTGAACGGTGACAACCGCTCCGAACGCGGCTTGAAAATCGACAATCGTGGGCACGCCCTGACTGTTTCGGCGGAGGCCGGCTATCCCTTCGCGGTGAACGCCAACTGGGTCGTCGAACCCCAGGCCCAGATCATCCACCAGAAAGTGTCCCTGGACACGCAAAACGATGGGGTCTCCAAGGTCGAGTTCGATTCCGACGGTGCCTGGACCGGCCGTCTCGGGGCTCGCCTCAAGGGCCGCTACCAGGTCAGCGGCATGCCCGTGGAACCCTACCTGCGCGCCAACCTCTGGCACACGTTTTCCGGCACCGACTCGGTGACGTTCGACGACACCGAACGGGTCGAGACCCAACAGCGCGCGTCCACCGGTGACCTCGGGATTGGCGTCACCGTGAGCCTGGCGCCCACAGTCGCCATGTATGCCGGCGCGGACTACAGCCAAAACTTCGACAGCAACCAGCAACGCGCCGTGGCCGGCAGAATCGGCTTACGGATCAGTTGGTAGACAGGAACCGCGACGGTGATTTGACGCCTAAATATGATCCGAAATAAGCAATTGAAATCAGCCTCTTATTGAGGCTGATTTCAGCCTGCCATTCATCGTCCATTTTCTTGACGCAGTGCCATCAGTCTTCTTGACTACACGGTACTACCCCCGGAAATACAGTCAGGGGCAGGCCTCTGGAACCCGCAAACGCGGGCCGCCAGAGGCTTGCCTCAATCCATTCGGTCGCCCCTCATTCGGGGTAGGAGAGACGCCAAAAAGCGAGAAATGCATGCGATTGCAAGGCAGGCCACCATGAAAACCTCCCTCCGTCCACAAGAGATCACCATCACCTTCCACACCCTCTCTACTTCGTTGTTGCTGCTTTCCTCCATGGAGGTACAGGCCTGGCCTGGCGAGGAGACAACGCAGCCCTGGTATGGCCGAACACAGTCCCACGACCTCAGTACCGCAGCGATCGGCAGTGACCCCGCCTCCAGCAAGAGCCCCGCCCTGTTCACATTACGAAACGACAGCGGCCATACCCAGCGCATGGGGCTGATCAGTGGACAAAACCAGATTATTTCAACCGGCAATGGCCTGCTGGTGACGCCTGTCATGGCCGATCCAGGCAAGGATGCCGTCAACCTCAAAGGCTCGAGCCTTGGCGCCTACTGGAGCCTGACCGGGCCTGCGGGCTGGCACGTGGACCTGAGCGCCAGTGGCGGCCGGGTCAATGGCTACAGTCGCACCGAACAAGGCCAGCGCCAGGCCGCCGAAGGTAATGCGGTGACGCTGTCGGTCGAAGGTGGCTTTCCGATTGGCATCGGGACACACTGGGTAGTCGAACCCCAGGCGCAGTTGATCAACCAGCGCATCACCCTCGATACGCCGAATACCGAGAGCGGTACCGGCAATGAACTGAGCAGTTGGAGCGGCCGCGTCGGTGCACGACTCAAAGGTAACTACCAGGTCAATGGCCTGGGCATGGAGCCCTATGTGCGCACCAACCTGTGGCACACGGTGCAGAGCGCCGATACGTTGTCCCTGGACAAGGTCGACAAGATCAGCAGCAGCCGGAAATCCTCCACCGTCGAAGTCGGCCTGGGCCTGGTGGCACGGGTCACGCCGGCGGTAAGCCTGTATGTCAGCGCCGATTACAGCAGTGACGTCGACGACAACGACCTCAACGGCATCATCACCAGCATGGGCGTGCGGATGCGCTGGTGAGCAAAGGCTTTGTAGGAGCTGTGTAGAAGCTGTCGAGTACAACGAGGCTGCGATCTTTTGATCTTTCGCTTGGAACTCAGTGCCTGGGAAAGATCGCAGCCTCGCTTCGCGAGGTAGCTCCTACGACATCGCCAGGCGCGAGCAATCTGCCGCCACTTAAAAAACACCTCCATTAAGGCGTATAACGCTAAAAGCGATTTATACCTGCAAGCCGTCCGCCCATGGCTCATTTCATTGATGGAGTAACGACATGACCACCGCCCCTTTTCTCGCCAACCTGTTTCCCAGTGCCGCCGACATCCCGGACGCCTACCGCCTCGAAGGCCGGATCGAACAGCGCGAATACCTGGTCGACGGCATCCTGAAAACCTGGCAGGGACCACTGGCCGTCGTGCGCAGCCCCGTTTACCTGGCGGGTGAGCTGGGCGACGAGCAAGTGATTCTAGGCAGCACACCGCTGTTGGATGCCGAGACCGCCCTCACCGCCCTGGACGCCGCCGTCCGGGCTTACGACCGCGGCCAGGGCCAGTGGCCGACGATGCGCGTCGCCGAGCGCATCCGTCATGTGGAAACCTTCCTGGCGCGCATGCGCGAGCAACGCGAGGCCGTAGTCAAGCTGCTGATGTGGGAAATCGGCAAGAACCTCAAGGATTCCCAGAAGGAATTCGACCGCACCTGCGACTACATCGTCGACACCATCAACGCCCTCAAGGAGCTGGACCGACGCTCCAGCCGCTTCGAGCTGGAACAGGACACCCTCGGGCAGATCCGCCGCGTCCCCCTGGGCGTGGCCTTGTGCATGGGCCCGTACAACTATCCGCTGAACGAAACCTTCACCACGTTGATTCCCGCCTTGATCATGGGCAACACCGTGGTGTTCAAGCCAGCCAAGCTCGGCGTGTTGCTGATCCGTCCATTGCTGGAGGCCTTTCGCGACAGTTTCCCGGCGGGCGTGATCAACGTGATCTACGGCAGTGGCCGGGAAACTGTCAGCGCACTGATGGCCAGCGGCAAGATCGACATCTTCGCCTTCATCGGCACCAACAAGGCTGCCAGTGACCTGAAGAAGCTCCACCCGCGTCCGCACCGCTTGCGGGCCGCCCTGGGGCTGGATGCGAAGAACCCCGGGCTGGTGCTACCGGATGTTGACCTGGACAACGCCGTCAGCGAAGCCTTGACCGGCTCGCTCTCCTTCAACGGCCAACGCTGCACGGCGTTGAAAATCCTGTTTGTCCATGAGGACGTGGCGCCAGCGTTCATCGAGAAGTTCAACGCCAGGCTCGCCACTCTGAAACCCGGCATGCCATGGGAGGACGGTGTGGCGCTGACGCCGTTGCCCGAGGCGGGCAAGGTCGATTACTTGCACTCGCTGGTCGCCGATGCGCTCGCCAAGGGGGCAGAAGTGAAGAATGCCCACGGGGGCGAATCACGCAGCTCGTTCTTCTACCCGGCAGTGCTCTACCCGGTGAATACGGCGATGCGGGTCTACCACGAAGAGCAGTTCGGCCCGGTCGTGCCCATCGTGCCGTACCGTGACCTCAATACCGTGATCGACTATGTGCTGGAGTCCGACTTCGGCCAGCAACTGAGCATTTTCGGTACCAATCCGGCGGAAGTCGGCAAGCTGGTGGACACCTTCGCCAATCAGGTCGGACGTATCAACATCAATGCCCAGTGCCAGCGCGGCCCGGATACCTTCCCGTTCAATGGCCGGAAAAACTCAGCCGAAGGCACCTTGTCCGTTCACGATGCGCTACGCACCTTCTCTATTCGTACGCTGGTGGCCACCAAGTTCCAGGACAGCAACAAAGCGCTGATCAGCGACATCATTCGCGAACGCGATTCCAACTTCCTGACCACCGACTACATCTTCTGAGCCACGCCGAACGGTGCCTCAAGACAGGGCTGCGCGGCGCAACTTGATGCCCCAGCCCTGCTGCATGCCTGCGGCCGCCAACAGGATCGCCGCCACACCCAACCATTGCAGGAGTTCAAGGCGATGACCGAAGGCGAACCAATCGACGAAGATCGCCGCAATCGGATAGATGAACGACAGCGCGCCGGTGATCGCCGTCGGCAATCGTTGAATCGCGCTGTACAACAACACGTACATCACACCGGTATGCACCATGCCCAGGGTCAGCAGGCTGGCCCACGCCCCGGCGTGCTGTGGCAACGCTGAGAAGTTCGCCCAGGGCGCCAGGAGCAATACGCCGGTGCTGACCTGGATCAGTGCAATCAGATGCGGCGGCGTGCCGGTCAGGCGCTTGATGATCAACGCTGCGATGGCGTACAGCAACGCTGCGCCCAGCGCCAGCGCGATGCCCAGCAGATAGGCACCGCCGCCCTGCCCTTGTTCGCCGTGGGAACTGACGATTGCCAGCATTCCGAGAAACGATACCGCCAGCCAGAACAGTTTTTGCGCGGTGATCCTTTCTCCCAGGAACAGAGCCGCCAGCCCGACCAACATGAACGGCTGGACGTTGTACACCGCCGTACCGATGGCAATCGAGGCTCGGGAGTAAGAGGCGAACAACAGCACCCAGTTGCCGACAATCGCCACCCCGCTGAGCACCGCCAGCAGAAACGTGGTGCGTGTCAGGATACCTGGACGCAAGAAGCCGAAACCGGCGCAAATCAGCAGTAAAGTGGCGGCGCCAAACACGCAACGCCAGAACACCACATCCAGTACCGGCAGGCCCGAGACCAGCACGAACCAGCCTATGGTTCCGGAGATCAGCATGGCGGCAGTCATTTCGAGCGAACCGCGGCGTAGGGTCTTGTCCATCTTCAGGCTCCTTCAGCAAGTGAGGCACAGTATGCCGAGCCAGTGGTTGGGTTCTCCATGGTCTGAAAAAGGCTAAACTGGCTTTCGACCTTTTTTATCAAGGCAACTTCGAGCATTCGCCTAATGGAACTGAAAAATGACTGACGACATCGACCAGATCCTCATCAGCGCCCTGATGGAAGATTCCCGACGCTCCCTCAAGGCTCTGGCGAACCTGAGTGGCCTGTCCTCTCCCAGCGTCGCCGAGCGCCTTCGCCGGCTCGAAGAACGCGGCGTGCTCAGGAGCTACACCGTCGAGGTAGACCCCAAGTGCTTCGGCTATCAACTCCAGGCCATCGTGCGTATCCGCCCGCTGCCGGGGCAGTTGCAGGAAGTTGAACGGCAGATCCAGGCCATCGCTGAATTCACCGAATGCGACAAGGTGACCGGCGAAGACTGTTTCATTGCCCGACTGCATGTGCGCTCGATGGAACAGCTGGACACGCTGCTGGACAGGCTCAATGTCCTGGCCGAGACCAATACGGCCATCGTCAAGAAAACGCCCGTCAAACGGCGCTTGCCGCCAATGGCGTGAGTCGGATCCGGCCTCGGTTCGTGTCCGAGGCCGGAGGCCACGCTACTGAAGGTCTTCCAGTTCAGGGCTGCGTTGGACTTTGTGCACCTCTTGCTCAGGCGCATTGCTCGCCTTCATCAGATTAAGGGGCTGTATTTTGGCGCAAGCATTCTGGCCGTCGGCATACACTCCGCTGTGGTTGCATTTCCAGTCATAGAAGTTGGCCAGGGAACCGGACAATTGCAGGCTGTAGTCGGTGCTTCGGGTGCCAGGGGTAAAGGGTTGGCCGGCTGGAATATTCTGGAACCACTTCATCCACTCCTCACCGCCCACGGGTGGCGGGTTGGCTTGGAAGGTCGGGTTCATCAGCGCCAATTGCTGGTACTCAGCGGTCATGTGGCAACTCAGGCAGGAGGCCTGGGGATTGTCCACGGGACCGTTGAGGCGCCCGTTCCAACCCAGATGGGTGGGTGGCAGCTCTTTGGTGTTCGCGTTGATGGCTGTCTGCTTGAGCGCCGGGTTGATCTTGGTTTCGGTAGGGGTCGGGTTGGTGAACGCGTTGCCGGTCTCTTTGGGATCGTTGCCCCACATAATCCCCACGGGCACCAGATTGTTCCAGTTCGCTTTACCGGTCACGGCACCGTTGTATTGGAACGTCCCGAACAGCCAGCCGGTGTCGCTCACGCGGGTGTCCCGCACGGCGATGTCCATCTGAATCAGCGCGACTTGGGTCACCGCGCGCTCTGTCGAGGTGAACGTCTTGGTGGTGTACGCATTCCAGAGCAATGGATTGGCCAGGAATGGCACCGTGGTGACGTCTATATCGGCAAACAACGCCTTGCAGACGACTGTACCGTTGGGAAAGCCCTTAGGTTGTGAGGTGTAGCTCGGGTCAGGGTTCTGCGGGTCTTTCCAGACCTGGCCAATGGTGTAGCCCCCTATATCGTTATAGATACCTACTGCGTAGGTCTGGCCACTGCCTTTTTGAGTGCTCGCCAATTGCAATGGCTTGATCGGTGCCTCCTTGGTTAGCCCTCGGATACCTTCGCGACCATTGGGGCCATAGTGTTGCCATGGCATGTGATACCACTGGCGAACCTTGTTTTTCTGCACATCCCAGCCGATCCCCGTATTGCCTTCCAGGCAATAAGCCTTGACCTCGTTCATATAGGAACGCCAGGTTTCAAAATCATTGCTGAACGTGGTGGGCAGATGCTTGAAGAATGCCGGCATCGAGGAAGGGCCCGGGGCCACGGTGGGATAGTCTTGGCTGAGCCGGAATAATGGACCGGAGTAGACGCTCTTGGGTGGCCCGTAGCCGAAATCAGGGAAGGTCCCCGCGTGGGCGCCCGCCATGGTCAGCGCGCCTGTCAGGGTCAGCAATGCAGCGATCTTTCCTTGGGGGTGGTTCATCGATATCTCCTTATAGGGAGAACGCCCGCCGTCCCATCGAACAATTGAACGATGCGCAGGGTCTCCTTCTGTTATCAGGCTTGGGCACCATGCCCATACCTGCTCACGGTCCACGGTCACTGATGTTGCCCACCTCCTTGGGCCCAAGAATCGGGCACGACCAGACAAGGCTTGATAGCCAAATGCGAACGGTATCCGGAGGGTGTGGCGAGATTTCGCGCAGTCGCTGATCGATCCACTTCATGCCGCCCCTGGCAATGCAGTTCCTAGCCATAGGTGTAGATCATTTATTCAAAGGTGCCATCACGCTTAAGGCTTTTTAAAGGCTATTGGCCACGACCTCAAAACGCGGACGAAAAAAAGCCCGCCGAAGCGGGCTTTTCACTCATTGCGGATGCAATCAGTCATCGCGACCCATCAGGCCGAACAGTTGCAGCAGGCTGACGAACAGGTTGTAGATCGATACATACAGGCTGACAGTGGCCATGATGTAGTTACGCTCGCCGCCGTGGATGATAGCGCTGGTCTGGTACAGGATGCAGACCGACGAGAACAACACGAAGCCGGCGCTGATCGCCAGTTGCAAGCCGCTGATCTGGAAGAAGAAGCTGGCCAGCACCGCACCCAGCAAGACGAAGAAACCTGCGGTGATGAAACCGCCGAGGAAACTCATGTCCTTGCGGGAAATCAGCACGTAGGCCGACAGGCCACCAAATACCAGTGCGGTCATTGCAAAGGCCGAGCTGACCACTTCGGCGCCGCCCTGCATTTGCAGGTAGCGATTGAGGATCGGGCCGAGCAGGAAGCCCATGAAACCGGTCAGGGCGAAAGCCGACACCAGGCCCCAGGCCGAATCACGGAGTTTGTTGGTAAGGAAGAAAAGGCCGTAGAAACCGATCAGCACGACGAAGATGTTCGGGTAACCCACCCGCATCTGTTGTGCGACGTAGGCCATCACACCGCTGAAAGCGAGCGTAAGTGCCAGCAGGCCATAAGTGTTGCGCAGGACGCGGCTAACCTCTAGCTGCTCAGCCTGCACGCTGTTGTTCACTGCGTAATCCTGTTCGCGCATGGCGACACTCCTCCGGTTTTGAAACATTCAGTGGCAAGGATCATAACAGACGCTCTGTAACAAGCTACGTAGAGAGTTTGACAGTGTGTTTCATTCGGGTATTATGGCGCCCGCAACGCAATACGGAGGTGTGGCCGAGTGGTTTAAGGCAACGGTCTTGAAAACCGTCGACTGTAACAGGTCCATGAGTTCGAATCCCATCGCCTCCGCCATCTTCTAACGTTAAAGCCCTGATTATTCAGGGCTTTTTCGTGTCTGGCATTCAGAATACCTGCTTCGGTCTTTCAGGATTGACATACCGTCATGGCAAAAACCACCCCTCCACTCAAGGAAAGAAAAGTGACCAGTAAAACCATCGGTTCTCTCGTTGCGGCAATCGTAGGCATCGTCCTGTTGTGCGTCTTCTTTGGCAGTTGGTACACGGTCGACGAAACCGAGCGCGGCGTTCTTCTGCGCAACGGGGCGCTGGTCGGGGTGGTTGAACCGGGACTGTCCTTCAAGACGCCGTTTATCGAGTCTGTGCGCCTGATCAGCGTCCAGAGCCAAGTGACGGCTTATGAAGACCTCCAGGCCTACAGCAAGGACCAACAGTCCGCCCAGCTCAAGGTATCCGTGTCCTGGCACATCGCGCCTTCCGATGTCGCGAAGGTCTATACCCAGTTCAAGGATCTTGAAGGCATCCGCGACCGGATGATCAGCCGTCAGGTGCCGACCCAGGTGGAAAACGTCTTTGGCAAGTTCAACGCCGTGGCTGCCGTGCAGAATCGCGTCCAACTGGTCAACGATATTTCGACCGCAATCAAGGCGACGATTACCGGGCCAGTGATCATCGACAGCGTCCAGGTCGAAAACATCGACTTCAGTGACGCTTATGAAAAAGCCATTGAAGCGCGCATGGCCGCCGAAGTGCAGGTCAAGACCCGCGAGCAGCAACTGGCGACCGAGCAGGTTCAAGCCCAGATTCGTGTCACCCAGGCCCAGGCAGAAGCCGATTCTCAAGTTGCCCAGGCCAAGGCAGACGCACTGGCCACCGAATTGCGCGGAAAGGCCGAGGCCGAAGCGATCAAGGCACGCGCCCAGGCCTTGGCCAGCAACCAGAATCTGGTGGAGCTCACCAAGGCCGAGCGCTGGAATGGTGTGTTACCCACCACCGTGCTGCCGAACGGCGCCCTGCCCTTCATTGACATCAAGAACCAGTAATCGCTCACCAGCGCGGCCAGTCCTGGCCGCGCTGGCCCAGCGTCTCGGTCTTTATGGCCAGTGACATCGACCTGTCTCGTTAACGCTACACTCACGTCACTGACGACCCCCGACGTTCACCGTTAGCAGGGAGCTCAACGTGTACCCAGGCAAAAGCAAACCCACGCAAACATCGCTACGACGATTCAACGCTCTGCCCTTCACTTCACGCCCTGACATTTCCTGCCCGCCCGGGCATTCAGCGCCACCCTCGACAGGCGCCCTGAACAGGAGAATCGCGTGACCCACATTATCAAGAAGTACAAATGGCCTGCTTTGCTGGCTGCTGCGCTGATTGTGTTTGCCGCCTTGTTATTCTTTTTGATCAAGTCCTATACGTACGACTCATCGACCTATTTCGAATCCCGTGACTTCATCCGCCAGCTCAAGCAGGCCGATGCCAACTGGAGCGTCAAGATCCTGAGGAAGAAAATCGGCGTCAACAACAACCTGTCGCTGGCACCTCCGCCTGAGGCGGGCAGTCGATGGGAGCAGTTGGAGCAGCTCAATAACGCAGGTCCCCTGGCGGTTCTCTGGGCGTCCAGGCGCCAAGGTTATGTGGATGCGGTCAAGAACAAGACCGTACTGGTCGATCAATTCCAGCAACACAACGCCAAGCTGCGCACCGCCCTGGACGCGCTGCCGGTCATCGAAGACGACATTCAGACACTGCTCAAGGAGATGACAGTCAAAAGCCCTGCGGAACGCCTTGCGGTGGCTTCCAATGTGCTTGAGCTGACGCTGACGACGCTGGAGTACGCATTGTATGTCACCTCGGACAAAGCCAAGGAGGTGCAGAACCAGCTCAATGAACTGGAACGATACATCAGCCAGTTACCCGCGACCTATCAACCTCCCTTCATCACCCTGGCGCAGCACGTCAGAGCTATTATCGAGGAACAACCGATCGTCAATGACCTTCTTGACCGCATCAGCGTGATTCCGGTGGCCCAGGAACTGGATAGCATCAACGAACTGTTGAACGAGACGCAGCGCAGGACGGCTGCTGCGGACCGTCAATACCATGTCTACCTGGGTGTGTGCGCCAGCCTCATGGCGCTATTGATGATCTACCTGGCGGTGCGGCTGGTTCGCAGCTACGCCGTCATCAACCAGATCAACCACGAACTGCAATCGTCCAATGAACGGCTCGAGGAGCGCGTGCAAGAACGCACTCGCGAACTGAAAGAGGCTGAACGTGAACTGGTGGACGCCGCACGGATGGCAGGCATGGCCGAGATCGCCACTAACGTTTTGCACAACGTCGGGAATGTGCTCAACAGCGTGAATATTTCCGCGGACCTGGTAACCCGCAAGTTGCGCAGCAGCAAGACACTGGGCCTTGGCAAAGCCGTAAAAATGATGAATGAACATGCCGACGACCTGGGCCAGTTCATCACCAGCGATGAAAAGGGCAAATTGTTGCCCCGCTACTTCAATGAGCTGGTCGACTCCATCGCCGCCGAGCAAACACTGCTTATCGAAGAACTGGCGCAACTGACCAAAAGCATCGACCACATCAAGGAAATCGTCACCACCCAGCAAACCTACGCCGGAGCCGCCAGGCTGATCGAGGCACTGAGCATCAGTGATCTGTTCGAAGATGCGTTACGCATGAACTCGGGCGCGCTGAGCCGGCACCACGTCACCGTCATCAAGGACTATCAGGACGTCCCGATGATCATGGGTGACAAGCACAGGTTGCTGTTGATCCTGATCAACCTCATCAGTAACGCCAAATTCGCGATGTCGCACGTCAGCGATCATCCTCGGGAAATGATTTTGGGAATCCGGGTCGTCGATCAGAAAACGCTGTGCGTCAGCGTCAAGGATCGAGGCGAAGGCATTACGCCCGAGAACCTGACCCGCATCTTCAACCACGGGTTCACCACCCGCAAGGACGGCCATGGCTTCGGCTTGCACAGCTGCGCCTTGGCAGCGGTTGAAATGAATGGCCACCTCCATGTCCATAGCGACGGCCCTGGACAGGGAGCGCTGTTCACCCTGGAAATTCCGCTGGAACTGGCACCCACCTGACAGAGATGGAGGAATCGGCTGCGCAACGAACCATCCGGCTCGGTTCGCAGCCAACTCCCCTCGCCCTTGACGGCGCTATTTGGCGGTCGTAGCCTGGCGGCCGTGTTTTTTCCTGGCCGGCAATGCGGCGGCGTAGGCCAGTGCTTCCTCACGGGAAGCAAAGGAGCCCAATCGGTCGGCCTGAGTGCAGACCCGCCATGGGCCGCTGTTTACGCTGAGCACGTCATACCCGTTGATATGCATTTTGGTCAGCATCGCAGTACTCATTGTCACCTCCTTTCGAGATAAACCAGGGTTACGCCACCTACCTTACACTCAGTTTGCGCAAGGGAGCCAACCGAGCGTCGCAACCTTGCACAACGACGCAGGCCTGAGCCTCTCAATGGGAATCCGAATCCCACAACCAATCCCACAAACCCGGCAAGTGCACCGGTTCGCTAGTGTTCTTGACCGTGCGCGCCATCGCGGCCCGCTCCAGCGCCTGACGGTCATCATAGAAGGGCTTGGCGTCGGTCTTCACGCCCGTGGCTCGGGCAGCGTCGAGCAGGATTTGCAAGTATTCCCGGGCATGTCGGGCGGTATAGCGGTTGAGGTCATGAAAGGTGACCACCACCGGAATCACCCCGTCAACCGCGGGCAACTGCCCGGCGGCGATGCGTTCGCGCACTTCAGAGAGCTGGCGCGTCAGGTTGATTCGCCGTCGTGGGCTGGCGGTGATTCCCCAGACCTTACCATCGTTGGCGCTCAGGTCGGTCAGCAATACGTGCAAGCCGTGCTGCTGATAAGCGGCGAAGGTGCGCCTGTCGTAGCTCCAGAACGGCGGCCTCACCAGGGTGGGTGCTGCCCCTGTGATGGCGGCGATATCACCCCCGCCCTTGACCAGTGACTGCTCCAGTTCGTCAGGACTCAGAAAGCGATGGTTGGTATGCCAGTAAGTCGCCGTATGGAAGCCCAGGATATGACCTTCGCGCTGTTCACGGTGCATCACCGAGCGTCCGATGTCGCTGTTGCCAGCTCTTAGTGCACGGGTCTGGACAAAAAATACCGCCTTGATCCCCGGCTGCACCGGATTGTGCGCGAGGGCATCCAGCACCTCCAGGCTCGGGTTCCAGAAAGACGAGGCACTGGGCCCGTCATCGAAGGTCAGCAAAAAACGGATCGGGGGTTGTGCCAGCAGGCTTTGCTCGGTTTGTGGAGTCAGTTCGATGGGCGGGCCGATGCATCCCGACACACCGATGGCGAGGACTGCGATAACCAGCGCCCTGGCGATGTTTTTCATGTTCTGCCTTTATCTGATACCGCACTGTCTTGCCTGTTAATCCCTGGCACATGGTGTGAAGCTCACCTTGGAGAAGGTTAACCGGGTTTGGTTCCGGACAGCGAGCAGCGACTTGGCTGCGTGACTACCTGGTGTGATTTTTGACCGTCTGGATAATCCGATGGAATTTTCCGCACGCCTCCGTATCCATCCGTATAGAACTAATTAGGGAGGATTTATGGGCGGGCCATCGCTTTACATCATCGACTACATGCTCCATGGCGAGCCGAAGTCATTCATCATTCGCGCCGAAGTGATGAATAACTCCGAAGCTTGGCATTGGGCCAGTTGCGACGCGGGGGTCGGGCGCATTCCGAAATTCGGACGGGAAAAGGTCAAGCGGGTTTCAAAACCCCTTGCTGAGAAATACGGTATTACCGACGTGCGTTGGCGAGCGAGCGTCGCGCCGTCCTGGGTCAAGGAGTCCGGCTGATTTAAATAACCCTGTTTCCGGTGCACCGGTTGTCCAGCCGGGCGCCGGATTCTTCGACAGAACCGAGATAACTCAACTACGCTTTAAGCGATAGCATGACCCGCCCCTGGCGGGTTTTGTGCTGCCTCATCAACGCTCAATGCAACCCTGAATGGAGGTGTGACATGTCCGAAAAAGAGTCCATCACCACCCTGCTCACCTTGCTGGAATCGCGTCAGGCCAGGCTTACGGCAGCCTGCAAGGAAATCGCCGATTGGGTCGACCACCAAGGCGGGCATCCCACTGCGGTGCGCATCCGTGACCGGCTCAACGACATCGAGAAAGACGCCCCATCGATCCAAAGCGCACTGACGTCGCTGAAGCCCGCTGAGCGCCCTCTGCCCAAGTTCCGCTGACGCACCGCGCCCGACATGTGCCCCCCTTGAGTTCTACCGGTTGGAAAACCGATGGAACACGGGCTTTTTTTGCACCTCGAAATTGATAGGCACCGGTGCAAAAGCCACAAAGGGAGAAACCTCATGATTGCCAGATTCCTGCTATTGATTGCACCAGCAAGGACAAGCACGGTGGGTCGGCCAATCTTCCCGATAATGCCAAGGTGACCTGGTACTACTACGGCATCGAACAGTTGCAGCAAGCCCAGGAAGACTGCGAAAGCACCGGCGGTAACTGGATAAACCAGTGAAAAGTTGACTCGGAGAGCCGTTTCTAGCCCTTGCTGTGCTCCGGCGATGACGGCCCTTCCTTGATCCCGCGCGGCCCAGCTACGCCCCAGATAACCAGGCCCACAACCGGCAGAATGATCAGCAACAGGGCCCAGCCAGCCTTGGTGCCAGCCGACTTGTCGCTTCGAAAGACGCTGACGATCGCCCATAAATCGACGAGGAGCAAAAGCACCGCGACAGCGATCCAAAAATAACTGGCTAATTCGGTCATGGCCTAATCCTCTTGTCGGTTTAAGGATTAGGCACAGCCGTTGAGACGCCGTTCAAAGAATTTTTACCCTTGGTGCACCCAAAGGACCTATCCCCGCTCATTCAAATAAGCGACCCATTGCTCATAGGCTTCATGTTGACGGCGGACCGCTTCATCCCAGGTCGATCCACTCATTTGATGGATACATATGAGCTTCATCATTTCCGACGTTGCCGCATCGAGCTCCACCAGGAGCTCATGGGATTTGATCTTGAAGTCTTCAACGCTGGTCATATCTCGCTTCCTTCCCCGGGAGGGGCCGGCCAATGCACCCAACATGGATTCATTTTTTTGAAGCTGATTCATTTGAGGCGATAACCGGTCGAAAGCCTAGTGCTGGTGGTCGGACAGATGGGATGGGTCGATGACTGCCTCAAATGAGCCCAGTCTTTCTCGCGCCGTCGCGGTCGTACTGGATAAGACATTGAAAAAATCGACAGTTTGAGCAAAGCCAATTGATGCCAGGCTCAAATATTGCAGTTATATTTCACTTTAATGACAGTCACTGATTGAGCACGGCCATGAAAATTCGAGCGACCGTCATTTGCGAGGAAAATCGCCATATCTTGCTGGTTCGCAAAGCCAATAGCCGCTGGATGCTGCCGGGCGGTACCGTCGAACGCGGCGAGACCCATGCTGGGGCAGCCATTCGAGAATTGGCCGAAGAAACTGGCCTGGACGTCGAGAACCTGCTCTACCTGATGCGAATCAGTGACGGGCAAACCGAGCATCACGTATTCGAAGCGTCAGTCAGCGATTCGACGGCGGCCAAGCCACAGAACGAAATCAGCGATTGCCTCTGGCACCCGCTGGATGCCATCACCCAACTGCAAATGAAAAAGGGCACGCGGGATATCCTCGAGGCGTTTCGCCGGCGATTGTGACGAGTCGGTACAAGCCGTGCTGATACAGAAGAGGCTACATGATAAATATCATGGTCAAGGGATTCGCGTATTAGGCAGGGCTTGGACAGCAGATAACCGCCTGAGCACTCACTGCTAATCGCAACGCCGAGTGCAGAGGCTCCGGAGGCAGGACTCCGTTTCTTCGGTAGTTTTCAGAAGCCGAAACGAACAAGGGTTTGCATTAGCTTTCGCTCGCAAACCCTTGATTTTAGATGGTGCCCGAAGCCGGAATCGAACCGGCACGCCCTTACGAGCGGGGGATTTTAAGTCCCATGCGTCTACCAGTTTCGCCATTCGGGCGGTAGCGCGGTTAGCCATGGGAGCGTCGGCAAAATCCAATCGCCGAAGCCCTGGCTGGTGCAGCAAGAGGGGGGAATATATACATCCCTCCCCTGTGAAGCAAGGTAGCTCGCGCCCTTTTCAACACAAAACCTTTCAATGCTTCGAAAATAAAAAAGCTCCGTAAATCATAGATCTACAGAGCTTTTTAAAAGTGGAGGCCGAAGTCGGAATCGAACCGGCGTAGGTGGATTTGCAATCCACTGCATAACCATTTTGCTATTCGGCCTCAAGACGTTTGATGCAATGCAGCCACATCAACCGCGTACAAACCTGATCTGGAAACAGAACCTCTTTGAAGCGCTATCCCCTTGAAAACATTGAGATTTTTTACATCTCAGTGCGTTCGATGGGCGCAATTATGTACTCATTTGCCTAGACTGACAACCCCTTGATTTCAAAAAAAAATCGTCGATTGTTCGGCTTCCGGAGGAACCTGCTGCATTTTTTTCTTGCTCAGATCCACGCACTGTCGGATAAGACACAGCTTTCCGCCTCTGTGAGTCTGTCCATGCCCCGTGCCGGTATCCCCCAGGGTTCGAGCGTTCGCTTGCTGATTTATCTGTTGTTTGCGATCCAGCTGGTTTCCATGGGTGCGATGGAGATGAGCGGGCCGTTCTGGCCTGTTCACCTGCGACAACTGACCAGCAACGACGCGCTGTTCAGCTTCGCCAGCACGGCGGTGTATGTCGGCCCGATGCTGGGCATCATCCTGACCAGTGCTTTCTGGGGCCGTATCGGTGATCGCTACGGCCATAAGCTGATGATGATCCGGGCACTGGCCGGGTTGTCCCTGACCCAGCTTGGCCTGGCGCTATGCGGCGATATCTGGGTGATCCTGGTCCTGCGCTTCCTGCAAGGTGCGTTCGCCGGTTATATCGCCCCCGCCCAGGCCTACGGCGTGAGCATCGAGGCGCCATCGCGGCGGGCCAGGCTGTTTGCGATCCTGCAGATTTCCACCAATGTCGGCTCGCTGCTGGGGGCGGTGGCGGGCGGGCTGATCCTGGACCATGCAACGTTTTTCTGGATCAACATCGTGGCCTCGGGATTGTGCGCAGTGTGCACCGTGGTCGCGGCGTTGACGCTGCCTGACGTAGCGCCTGTCGGGAAGACAACCGCAGCCGGCAGCGTTCCGTCCGCACCCTCGCGTCCCGGGCTATACAACCCGTTGACAGTATCGCTGCTGGGCATCATGGGGCTTCTGTTGCTGGCGCGAATGCTCCCGCAGACTTCGTTTTCGCTGTATGTGAGTTCGACCTTCGACGTCAGCAATGCCCTGGTGGGGCTTTGCTATGGCCTGCTGGCCCTGGGCTTCATCCTGTGCGCAACCACCTGGTCACGCTACTTCGAGCAGCGCAACCCGACACAGACGCTGCGAGCCATCACCGCCATCGTAATCGCTTGCATGACCCTGACCGCCATGGCCGGCCTGACACGTCAGCCGTTGGTCTTCGCCATTGTCTACTTCGCCTGGGGCGTCCTCTTGGGCGCAACTACACCGGTGCTGACCGCACTCATCTCCAAAAGCACCGACAATAGCCGCCAGGGGCAGGTGCTGGGACTCGCCCAGGGCGTTTCGCAAACGGCGTCCATCATCGGCATTTCCCTGGGGGCCTTGCTCAGCCAGGTCTATGGCCTTCAATACACCTACCTCTATGTCAGCATTGCCTACGGCGTGGTGCTGTTGCCCTTGGTGCTGCTGCGCTACAGGCCGGTCGGGGTGCCGGACCAGGCAAGCGAATAGCGATTCGCACAACCCTGCCCCAGCACAATTGCTCATTGCCTCAAGATCGATCTTGCGTGCCGACGAGCGCCTCCACTAATATTGGGAATAATTCTCACTATCAAAAATATAAACAGCCATGAGCGATCCGGGTTCAGCGACCAACGATTGTCATCTGCGCACCGTCGCAGACCTCTACAGCGGACACCATGGCTGGTTGTACGCCCGACTCTACCGCAAACTGGGCAATGCGCTGGATGCCGCAGACCTGGCGCATGACACCTTCATCCGTATCCTCGCCTCGAAGGTCGCGGTCATCGAAGAGCCACGCGCGTACCTCAGCTGCGTGGCCGGTGGCATCCTGGTCAACTGGTTCCAGCGCAAGGCCTTGGAGCGTGCCTATCTGCAGGCACTGGCGCTGCTGCCCGAACCCGAAGCGCCCTCGCCGGAACGCCGCCTGCTGGTGCTGGAAACCCTGCATGAAATCGATGCCATGCTCGACACCCTCCCCGGGCCGGTCAAACGCGCATTTCTGTTATCGCAAATCAGCGGCTTGAAATACAACGACATCGCCCATCAGTTGGGAGTCTCGCTGATTACGGTCAAGCGCTACATGAAGCAGGCCTTCCTGCACTGCCTGATGTGGGTGGACTGAATGCCTGCTCGCGATAGTCATGCCGTCGATCCCGCCATCCTCAATGAAGCAGCCGACTGGCTGATGCGCCTGAGCGAAGGCAGTGTCAACGACACCGAGCGCCTGGAATGGGAACGCTGGCGCAACAGCAGCCCGGCGCACCGCCAGGCCTGGGCGCGGGCGGAATTGTTGTTGAGCAAACTGCAAGGCTTGCCACCGGCCCTGGCCATGCCGGCGCTGGACCGTCCCAGCAACCCCGAGCGCCGTGCCGCCATGGGCAAACTGGCGACCTTGCTCGCGCTGGCGCCACTGGCCTGGGGCAGTTGGAAGCTCAACGACTGGCAGAACTGGACCGCCGACTACCGCGCGCCCGTGGGCGAGCGTCGCGACCTGACATTGACCGATGGTACTCGCGTGACGTTGAACACCGACACCGCCATCGATGTGTATTTCGATCAGCGCCAGCGCCTGTTGCTGTTGCGCCGCGGCGAAATACTGATCCAGACCGCACCGGACCCGTCGCCTGTCGCCCGGCCATTCAGGGTGGAAACCCATGAGGGCCGGATGCAAGCGCTCGGCACGCGTTTCAGTGTGCGCGAAGAGCGCGGGCACACCCGCCTCGCCGTGCTCGAGGGAGCAGTCAGTATCCAGCTCAAAGGCATTGGTGAGAAAATCGTCGAGGCCGGTCAGAGCAGTGGTTTTACAGCGTTCGCCATTGACGGGTTGAAACCTGTCGACAAATCGGTGCTGGCCTGGACCCAAGGCATGCTGATGGCCGACAACATGCGCCTGGCCGATTTCATCAGTGAACTGACCCGCTATCGCAACGGCGTCCTGCGTTACGACCCGGCCATCGCCGACCTGCGGATTTCCGGTGCCTTCCCCGTCAGCGACACTCAACGAACCCTGAACATGCTTGCCCGGACCTACCCCATCCGCGTCACGTCGCGCCTGGGCGACTACTGGGTCATGTTGACGCCGGCGTGACCCCCCCAAAAAAAATCGTGCGAGGGTGATACTTTTTTCGATCCTGGCTGGCTAGAGAACACCCCCCCTCTGAACAGGATCATCAAGCCATGCCCGTTGCCCGCCCCCTGCGCTCGGATCGCACGCTGAATCTGGCGATTCGCAGTGCAATGCTCGGCCTTGCACTTTCGACCTTAAGCCCAGGCAGTTGGGCCGCACCGGGCGCGCCGCTGGACAGCATCGCCAGCCAATCCTACAACATTCAACCCGGGCCCTTGGGGCCGACCCTCTCGACGTTCGCCGTGCAGGCCGGCGTCGCCCTGTCGTTCGAGCCGTCCCTGACCCAGGGTCTGGACAGCCCAGGACTGTCCGGCCAGTTCACTGCGCGCGAAGCGTTTGCCCGACTGCTGGCCGGCAGCGGCCTGGACCTGGTGGCTCGCGACGATGGCAGCTATACCTTGCAAAAACGCAGCACCGACGGCGGACTGACCCTGGCGCCAACCACCGTCAGCGCCACCGAAGCCCGCCCCGATGATTTGCCGGCCGCCTACAGTGGCGGTCAGGTCGCCCGTGGCGGTCGTGTAGGCTTGTTGGGCAACAAGGACCTGATGGACACGCCGTTCAGTGTGAGCAACTACACCTCGGCCCTGATGAAAGACCAACAAGCCGTGACCGTCGCCGACGTGCTGGAGCGTGATTCCTCGGTGCGTTCCACTGGCCAGACCGGCGGCATCGTCGATTCGTTTTTCATTCGCGGTTTTCCCGTGGGCGAAGGCAACCTTGGGGAACTGGCGTTCGACGGTGTATACGGCGTGGCCCCCAACTATCGGGTGTTCACCGAGTACGCCGAACGCATTGAAGTGATCAAGGGCCCGGCCGCCCTGCTCTACGGTATGTCGCCCAACAGCGGTGTCGGCGGTGTCATCAATATCGTTCCCAAACGTTCACTGGACGAAGACTTGACCCGCGTGACCGCCAATTACGCCATGGACTCGCAAGTGGGTGGACACGTCGATATCAGCCGTCGCTTCGGCGAGGAACGGCGCTTTGGCGTGCGGGTCAATGGCAGTCTCCAGGGCGGCGACACGGCGATCGACAAACAGTCGCGGGATGTGGGTATCGGCTCGATCTCCCTGGATTACCAGGGCGACCGATTCAGGACCAGCCTGGACCTGATCAGCCAGGAAGAACAGTGGGACGCGCCGTCCCGACCGTTTCAGATCGCGAACGGTGTCGAGGTACCGTCGGCCGCCAACGGACGCAGCAACGTGACCCAGGAATGGGGCTGGTCGAAGACCCGCGATAAATCGGCGTTGCTCAGTGGTGAATATGACCTGAGCGACAGCCTGACGGTATTTGGCCACGCCGGGGGCGGCAAGTCCGATGTAGCACGGCTGTCGGACCAGACCCCCACGATTCTCAATAGCGCCGGGGATACCCGCTCGACGCCTGGTTATTACAAGTTCGAAGTGGAGCGCTACACCGTGGACGCGGGGGCCCGGGCCCGCTTCGAGACCGGTCCGGTCAGCCACAGCACCACGCTGCAGGTCAGTCGCTACCGCGATGAATTGCGCAGGGGGATCAATTCCGGAACCCCTGTATTGTCGAACATTTACCACCCGGTGGAGCGCGACAAACCCTCCATTGCGTCCCCCGACGTACTGAAAATTTCCGACACCGAACTGTCTGGTGTCGCCCTCGCCGATACCCTGTCGATCCTCGACGAGCGTGTCCAGGTGACCTTGGGCCTGCGCAAGCAAAGCATCGAATCGAACAACTACAACGCCGCTGGCGCGGTCACCACTGCGTATGACGAAAGCGAAACCACACCGTTGTTCGGTGCGGTGGTCAAGCCTTGGGAACATGTCTCGTTCTACTACAACTACATCGAAGGCCTGAGCAAGGGTGATACCGCGCCTGCGAATGCAAGCAACTCCGGTGAAATATTCAAGCCCTATATCTCCCGCCAGCAGGAAGTTGGGGTCAAGGTCGACTACGGCACCTTCACCTCGACCCTGGCACTGTTCCAGGTCAAGAAGCCCGCCGGCGAGCTGACTAACAACGCAGCAAACAGTGTGTATTCGGTCCAAGGCGAACAACGCAACCGTGGCATCGAACTGAACATGTTCGGTGAACTGCGCGAAGGCACTCGCCTGTTGGGTGGCGTCACATTGCTGGACGGCGAACTGACCAAAAGCGGCACCGCCGCCAATCGCGGCAACAAGCCGGTCGGCGTACCCGAAGTGCAGGCCAACCTCTGGGCCGAGTGGGATACGCCATGGGTCCAGGGCGTGACCCTCACCGGCGGCGCGATCTACACCGGCAGCCAGTACGTCGACCAGGCCAACACCCGCGAACTCGATCCTTGGACGCGCTTCGACGCGGGCGCTCGCTACAGCACCGTGCTCGATGGCCGGCCGACGACTTTCCGTGCCACGGTGCAGAACGTCTTCGACCGCGAGTACTGGTCCGGTGTGGCCTCCTACGGTGCGTTCTCCCAAGGGGCACCGCGCACCTTGCTGCTCTCGGCCACGGTCGACTTCTGAGCTTTCCGGGCGCGGCAGCGCGTACACCGCGCTGTCGGCCCGGGCCATCAAAGGTTAAAACGATGTTATCCAGACCTCGAAAACGCCCGTCGCTCATCGCTGTGCTGCTGGGCGCCATGCCCCTGCTACTGAGCGGTTTCGCCTGTTCAGGCACCACACCGGACACCACGCCAAGAACCACTGTCACCGATCTGCTGGGCCGCCAGGTCCAAGTGCGCATTCCCGTACGCCGGGTGATCCTCGGTGAAGGCCGTCAACTGTATCTGGTGGCGGCCCTCGACACCGCCAACCCGATCCAGCGCATCGTTGGCTGGCGCAAGGATTTGATCCAGTCCGACCCGGACACCTACGGCGCCTACCTGCAGCGTTATCCGGACATTGCCAAAATCCCGACCTTCGGCGGTTTCGAAGACGGCACCTTCGACATCGAGCAAGCGATCAGCCAACAGCCGGACGTCATCATCCTCAACATCGAAGCCCAGCATGCCACCGAGGACGCCCGCTACATCGAAAAGCTCGACGCCCTTGGTATCCCGGTGGTGTATGTGGATTTTCGCAACAACCCGATGCAGAACACCGAGCCGACCATGCGCCTGTTCGGCCAGTTGTTCGGCGAAGAAGCCCGCGCCGAGGCGTTCATTGCCTTTAGCCAGCAACAGATCCGCCGTGTCACCGATGTGATCGAGGCCCGCCAACCGCCCAGGCCCAAGGTCTTCATCGAACGCATCGGCGGCTACACCGACGACTGCTGCCTGAGTTTTGGCAATGAAAATTTCGGCCGTTTCGTCGAGCTGGCCGGCGGTCACAACATCGCCGGCACCATCATCCCCAACACCTTTGGCCAGTTGAACCCCGAACAGGTGATCGTCGCCGACCCGGATCAGGTGGTGGTCACCAGCGCAAACTGGCAAGCCTTCGCCCCTGGCGGACATTGGGTTGGTGTCGGGCCCGGTGCCGATCTGGTCGAGGCACGGCGCAAACTGCAGTGGTTCACCCAGCGCCCCGCCTATGCCGGAATCAAGGCCCAGCAAACCCGGGAGTTTCACGCCATCTGGCATCAGTTCTACAACAGTCCTTACCAGTTCATCGCCATCCAGCAACTGGCCAAGTGGTTCCACCCGGATCTGTTCGCCGACCTGGACCCCGACGCCACGTTTCGTGAGTTCCACGACCGATTCCTGCCGGTGCCCTATGAACCGGGCTATTTCGTCAGCCTCAAGCCCGCGCAGGCCCAACCATGAACGGTGGTATCGATCAACTCGCCCTCGGCACGATCTATCGCGCGCAGGTCTGGCGTAAACGACTGATTCTAGTCGGCCTGGGAGCGCTGTTGCTGTTCAGCGTGCTGCTGGACCTGGCCCTCGGCCCGGCCAGCTATGGTCTGGACGAAGTACTGGGCGCACTGTTCGCACCCGAGTCCGCCGCGCCCCAGGTCCGGGTGGTGATGTGGGACATTCGCCTGCCGGTGGCGCTGATGGCGGTAGCGGTGGGCGCCGCGCTGTCCCTGGCCGGCGCACAGATGCAGACCATCCTCAACAACCCATTGGCCAGCCCGTTCACCCTGGGCATCTCGGCAGCGGCCAGTTTTGGCGCGGCCCTGGGGCTGGCGTTCGGCGTGGCACTGGTGCCGGTGATCGCTCAATACATGGTGCCGCTCAACGCCTTTGTCATGGCGATGCTCTCGGCGCTGCTGATTCATGTGTTGAGTCTGCGTCGCGGCATGACCAGCGAAACCATCGTTCTGTTGGGCATTGCCCTGGTGTTCACCTTCAATGCCCTGCTGGCGCTGGTGCAGTTCTTCGCCACTGAGCAAGCCGTCGCTGCGGTGGTGTTCTGGACCATGGGCAGCCTGACCAAGGCCACCTGGCCGAAACTGGGGGTGATCTGCCTGGTGATCCTTGTCACCTTGCCGATTTTCGCCCGTCGCGCCTGGGCCATGACCGCCCTGCGCCTAGGGGATGAGAAGGCCGCGAGCTTCGGCATCAATGTGCGCAAGTTGCGTTTGCAGACCCTGGTCATGGTCAGTCTGCTGGCCTCATTTCCCGTGGCGTTTGTCGGCACCATCGGCTTCATCGGCCTGGTGGGGCCGCACATTGCGCGGATGCTGATCGGTGAAGACCAGCGCTTTTTCCTGCCCGCCTCATTGCTGACCGGTGCCTTGATCCTGTCGGCCAGTTCGGTGGTGAGTAAAACCTTGATACCGGGCGCAATCTTTCCTATCGGGGTGGTCACGTCACTGATCGGCGTGCCGTTTTTCATCTCTCTCATTCTTGGCGGGAAGAAACAGTCATGGTGACGATTGAACTGGCGAGCCTCGGCGCCCGTTATGGTGGTCGCTCGATCCTCGATGCAATCAATACTCCGGTTCTCTGCGGTGGTGAAGTGGTGGCGGTGGTTGGCCCCAACGCGGCCGGAAAATCGACGCTGTTCAAACGCATCGCCGGCCTGATCGAGGGCCCCGGCCAGGTGCGGTTGGAAGGTTCGCGCAAAGGCCCGGCGGGCATCTGCTACATGCCGCAGAACCTCAACGTCAGTGCGCGGCTGACGGTCTATGAATCGGTGCTGCTGGCCCGCAAGCAACAGGCCCCGGGCTGGGCCGTACAAACCGATGAGCTGGCGGCGGTGGACCGCATCCTCGAATCCCTCGGCATCAGCGAGCTGTCGTTTCGCAACCTCAGTGAATTGAGCGGCGGGCAGCAGCAACTGGTGTCCATCGCCCAGACACTGGTGCGCGAACCCGAGGTCTTGCTGATGGATGAACCCACCAGTGCCCTGGACATGCACCGTCAGGTCCAGGTCCTGACCTTCATGCGCGCCCTCGCCCGTCAACATGGAATCATCGTATTCATCGCCATCCACGACCTGAACCAGGCATTGCGCTTTGCTGATCAGGTACTGGTCATCGCTCAAGGCACCCTGCAAGGCAGTGGTCCGATTGACGACGTCATCACCGAGCAGATGCTGCGCACGGTGTACCGGGTCCAGGCGCGAATCGAGCGCTGCTCGCGGGGTGAGCGGCATATCATTGTCGATGATGTGGTTTGAAGGCTGTAACCGAACTCTGTGGCGAGGGGATTTATCCCCGCTGGGCTGCGCAGCAGCCCCTAAACCAGGCAACTCGGTGTGCCAGGAAGATTGGGTTCATTGCTTCAGGGCTGCTACGCAGCCCAACGGGGATAAATCCCCTCGCCACGGATTTTGCATGGCGTGCAAGGGCTGGGCATGATCGGGCAGTCGCAGCCGTGCACCATAATGGGTAACATACCGGCCTTCCCCGCAGCCCTTCTGCGACCTGCCAAATAAGTCATTCCATGCCTTTCGAACTCAGTGTTGACCTCACTACCCTCGCTATCCTCGCCATTGTCGCGTTCATTGCCGGTTTCATCGATGCCATCGCCGGTGGCGGTGGCCTGTTGACCACGCCGGCGCTGTTGACCGCTGGCCTGCCGCCACATCTGGTCCTGGGCACCAACAAGCTCAGTTCGACCTTCGGCTCGGCCACGGCCAGTTTCACCTTCTACAAGCGCAAGCTGTTCCATCCCCGCCAGTGGACCCATGCCCTCGTCGGCACGTTGGTGGGCGCCTTGACCGGCGCCATCGTCGCCCATTACCTGCCTGCCGAATGGCTGAACAAGATGCTGCCGGTGATCGTCTTCGCCTGCGGCCTGTACCTGCTGTTCGGCGGCACGCCCAAGGCGCCGCTGGACAGCGATGCGCCGATCAAGAAAACGTGGCAATCGCCCCAGGGCTTCAGCCTGGGTTTCTATGACGGCGTGGCTGGACCGGGCACGGGGGCGTTCTGGACGGTCAGCAGCCTGCTGCTCTACCCCATCGACCTGGTCAAGGCGAGTGGCGTGGCTCGCAGCATGAACTTCGTCAGCAACATCGCGGCGCTGTCGGTGTTCATCTTCTCGGGGCAGGTGGACTGGGTCATCGGCCTGAGCATGGGCCTGTCGGTGATGGTCGGCGCATTCTTCGGGGCTCGCACCGCCATCAGCGGCGGCGCGAAGTTCATCCGGCCGGTGTTCATCACCGTGGTGCTGGGCTTGACCGTGCGCCTAGCCTGGCAGCACTGGTTCAGCGTGGCCTAGACGCCGCGCCACGTAGAGATCGATCAGGTAACGGGCGATGGAACGCGAGGCCGGCAACGGCGGCAGGTCGTGGACGTTGAACCACTGGGCGTCCTCGATTTCATCCTCCTGGGGCACGATGTCGCCACCGGCATACTCGGCATGGAAGCCCAGCATCATCGAATGGGGAAACGGCCAGCACTGGCTGCCCATGTACTGGATGTTCTTCACCTCGATGCTGACCTCCTCGCGCACCTCGCGAATCAGGCAATCCTCGGCCGACTCGCCCGGCTCGGCAAACCCGGCCAGGGTGCTGTAGACGCCGGTGACGAAACGCGGCGAACGGGCCAGCAGGACTTCATCGCCGCGGGTGATCAACACGATCATGCTTGGTGAGATCCGCGGGTAATGCCGCAGATCACACACATCGCAATACATCGCCCGCTCCAACGGAATCTGCCCCATGCGCTTGCCGCAACTGCCACAGAAACGATGCTCCCGGGCCCAGGTGCCGATCTGTGCGGCGTAGCCCAGCACTTTGTACAGTGTGTGGTCATCCTCGAGCATGAAGGCCCGCAGGCCTTTCCAGCTGCAGCCGGGGATGTCCAGCGGGCTGTGCAACTCCAACAGGTAGACCGGCTCGCCATCCAGGTGACCAATGCCATGCTCGGCGAGGATCGACAGGTCTTGGCGCTTGAGCCATTCGCGGGGAAACAGCGCGCCGTTGTCATCGAACAGAAAGCCTTCCGGGCTACGGGCCACGGCCCAGCCGCCAGGAAGATCGGTATCGAGTACTGCGGTGGTCCAGCGTGAAATCATGGTCAGTCAATCCAGAAATTCGGGTTTCTGTTTGCTCATATGGGCAGCCATGGCCACGCGCAGGTCGGTCGATTGCAACATGGCGGCGTTCCAGGTAGCGACGTATTCCAGGCCGTCGCCGATGCTATGGTCGCGCATGTAGCTGATCATTTCCTTGGTGCCCGTCACGGCAATCGGCGACTTGGCGGCGATTTCCCGGGCGATGCCCATCACGCCGTCGAGCAGGCTGGCGGTGTCACTGTAGACACGATTGACCAGGCCGATGCTGCGTGCTTCGTCGGCACCGAAGGTGCGCCCCGTATAAGCGAGTTCACGCAGCATGCCGTCCCCGATGATCCGGGGCAAGCGTTGCAATGTGCCAACATCGGCGGCCATGCCGATATCGATCTCCTTGATGGAAAACTGCGCGTCCTCGGCGGCATAACGCATGTCACACGCGGCAATCAGGTCGATGGCACCGCCCAGGCAATAACCCTGGATGGCCGCGAGCACCGGCTTGCGGCAATTGTCCACGGCGTTGAACGAGGCTTGCAGTTGCAGGATCTTGCGCCGCAGCAACCGTGCATTGCGTCCTACGTCCTTGCCCAGCTCGTTGGCCACGCCTGCCAACATCATCAGGTCGATCCCTGAGGAGAAATGCTTGCCGGCACCGCTGAGCACCACTACCCGCACGGCGTCGGTGTCGTCGATCCATTGGAAAATCTCGATGATCTCGCTCCAGAACGCGGCATTCATCGAATTGATCTTTTCCGGGCGATTGATCTGCACATGGGCGATGTTGTCTGCAAGTTCGACGTTGAACGCTTGGTATTGCGACATGGCAGTTATCCTTTACCGACTGAAAGAGGCCTGAACTATAACAAGCCATGGCGACAGGACGTAGGCAGTGCATCGGCCAAAAGCGGGACTGACTGGCGACCAAGCAAAGGCGCACCTGTATAAGGGGATTTATCTGTAAAGGCTTCACCTGTGGCGAGGGGATTTATCCCCGCTGGGGTGCGAAGCGCCCCCCCTCATCCTGCCTGACACACCGCAGTGGCAGTAGTATTTGGGCTGCTGCGCAGCCCAGCGGGGATAAATCCCCTCGCCACAGGGACTTGCTTCACCCTGGCTTATTCATCCGCCTGCAACTGCCCATCCCACCCACCACCCAACGCCGCAATCAATTGCACGCTGGCAATCAACCGGCTCTGTTGCAGGCTCAGCATGTTGCGTTCGTTGCTCAGCGCGGTGGCCTGGACCGTCACCACATCAAGGTAGGCAATCAGCCCGGCCTTGTACTGGTTCTGGGTCAGGCGCAGGGATTCCCGGGCGGCGTCCAGGGCTTCCTGGCGCACGCGGGCTTCGTCTTCCAGCACCTTGAGCTGAATCATATAGTTTTCCACCTCGCGCAAGCCGTCGAGCACGGTCTGGCGATAGGTGGCGACGGTCTGGTCGTAGGCCGCGACGGTACGGTCGACCTCTGCCGAACGCTGGCCGCCATCGAACAGCGTCATCGCCAGTTGCGGCCCTACCGACCAGAAGCGGTTCGGCACGCTCACCCAATTGTCGTAGGTACTGCTGCTGTAGCCACCGCTGAGACTCAGGGTCAGGTCCGGGTAGTACGCTGCCTTCGCTACACCGATGTTGGCGTTGGCGGCCATCACCGAGCGTTCTGCCGAGGCGATGTCCGGCCGGCGTTCGAGCAGTTGCGATGGCAATGCCACCGGGATCTGCGGGAGTGACGGAATGTCCTGGGTTTCGGCCAGGCTGAACTCGGCCGGCGGCAAGCCGATCAGCACAGCGATGGCGTTCTCGAACTGGGCCCGTTGCCAGATCAGGTCGATCAGGTCGCCCTGGGTGGTCTTGAGCTGGTTCTGCGCCTGGGCCACCGCGTCCTTGCCGGAGACCCCGGCGCGGTACTGGTTTTCGGTCATTTTCAGCGAGCGCTGATAGTTGTCGACGGTGGTCTGCAACAGGCGCTTCTGTTCATCGATCACCCGCAACTGCAAGTAGTTCTGCACCAGTTCCGATTGCTGGCTCAGGCGCATCGCCGCCAGATCGGCGAAACTGGCTTGCGCGCTCGCCTCGTCGGCTTCCAGGGTGCGGCGCAACTTGCCCCACACATCCGCCTCCCAACTGACGCCAGCCTGAGCGCTGTAGGTGTCGCGAATGCCGCTGGACGAACTGCTCAGGCTCGAACTGCTGCTGCCGGTGCCCTGGCTGGAGCGCGTCTTGCCAACGGTCAGGTCAACGGTGGGGAAAAACGCGCCACGGGCATTGCGCACCAGTGCCCGGGCCTGCCGGTACTGGGCTTCGGCCTGGGCCACGGTCTGGTTGGACGCGTTGAGCTTGTCCACCAGGCCGTTGAGTTGCGTATCACCGTAGAGCTCCCACCAGGCGCCCCGGGCCAGCGCATCGCTGGGGTTGGCCTGGCGCCAGCCCTGGGCTTCCTTGTACTGCACCGGGGCG
Source organism: Pseudomonas sp. St290 (assembly GCF_018325805.1). NCBI lineage: Bacteria > Pseudomonadati > Pseudomonadota > Gammaproteobacteria > Pseudomonadales > Pseudomonadaceae > Pseudomonas > Pseudomonas sp. St290. The sequence goes on from NZ_AP014703.1 coordinate 3,652,884, forward strand.
GCCGCCGCGGGACGCTGGTAATCCGGGCCGATGGCGCAGGCGCTGAGCATCGCCACGCACAGCGCCAGGCTCAGCACCCGCGAGCCACGGGCGGTCGCCAGCGTCGCGGCAAGATTGAAAGGCGAACGGTCGGTCATAGCGGAGTTTCCAGGGCAGCATCAGTGCGCACGCCGCGCCAGCGATTGAAGCGATGGCGCAACTTGTCGAGATAAAGGTAAACCACCGGCGTGGTGTAAAGCGTCAGTACCTGGCTGAACACCAACCCACCGATGATGGTCAGGCCTAGCGGCTGGCGCATTTCCGAGCCTTCGGCGGCGCCGAGCAGCAGCGGCAAGGCACCCAGGATCGCCGCCAGCGTGGTCATCAGGATCGGCCGCAACCGCAGCAGGCAGGCGCTGCGGATCGACTCCAGCGGCGTCTGCCCGGCACGTTCCAGTTGCAACGCCAGATCGATCATCAGGATGGCGTTTTTCTTCACCACGCCGATCAGCAGGAACAGCCCCAACAGCGAAATAAGGCTGAACTCGCTGCCCAGTGCATAGATCGACAGCAATGCACCGACCCCGGCCGATGGCAAGGTGGACAGGATGGTCAACGGATGGATGTAGCTTTCATACAGCACCCCCAGCACCAGATACACCGCCAGCAACGCCCCGAGGATCATGAACGGCTGGCTCTTCTGGGTGGCGGCGAACGCATCGGCGGTTCCGGCCATTTTCGCAATGACGTCCTCGGGCATCCCCAGCTTGGCGATTGCCCGCTCGATGGCCGCGGTGCCCTGCTCCACCGTGACACCTTCGGCCATGTCGAAGGAAATGCCCTCGGACGCAAACTGGCCTTCATGGCTGACCCGATCGTCCTCCAGGCTGTTCTCGTAGTGGGCAATGGTCGACAGCGGCACGCGGGCGCCATCGGCGGTGATCACCTGGACCTGCTCGAGGGTACTCGGGTCCTGGGCATACTTGGGATTGACCTCCATCACCACCTGGTACTGGTTGAGGCTGTCGTAGATGGTGGAAATCTGCCGCTGGCTGTAGGCGTTGTTGAGCACCGTGGTGACCATGTCCATGTCGATGCCCAGGCGCTTGGCCTGGTCGCGGTCCACTACCAGCGTCACCTGTTGCGCCCCGCCGCCGTCGCGGGCGTCGATGGCGGTCAGCTCCGGCAAGGCGCGGAAGGCCGCCACGACTTTGGGGTACCAGGTGCGCAGCGTTGCCAGGTCGGCGCTTTGCAGGATGTAGGAATACTGCGAAGTGGTCTGCTCGCGACCGCCACCGAACTGCAGGTCCTGGTCGGCCATCAACATCAACTGAGCGCCGGGGACCTTGGGCATCTCTTTACGAAGGCGCTCGATGACCTTTTGTGCGGAAATATTACGTTCCTTGATCGGCTTGAGGCGCACCAGCATGAAGGCGTTGTTGGTGCCGTTGTTGCCGCCGATGAAACCGGCGACGCTCTGCACCGCCTCGTCCTTGAGCACGGCCCGGCGAAAGATCTCCATCTTCGGCTGCATCACGTTGAACGACAGCCCATCGTCGCCCCGCACGAAACCGATCAATTGGCCGGTGTCCTGCTGTGGCATGAAGGTCTTCGGCACCACCACATACAACGCGACGTTCACACCGATGGTCACCAGCAGGCTCAGCAAGGTCAGGCGTCGATGGCGCAGCACCCAGTCCAGGCTGGTGGCGTAACCACGGACCATCCGCTCATTGAGGCGCTGGCTCCAGCGTTGCAAGCGGTTTTCCTGCCCTGGCACGTGCGGCTTGAGCCAGCGGGCGCAGAGCATCGGCGTGAGGGTCAGCGAGACCACCAGCGAAACCACTATGGACGCCGCCAGGGTGATGGAGAATTCGCGGAACAGGCTCTCGATGATCCCGCCCATGAACAGGATCGACAGGAACACCGCCACCAGCGAGACGTTCATCGACAACAGGGTAAAGCCCACTTCCTCGGCGCCCCGATAGGCGGCCTTCATCGGCGGCACGCCTTCGTCGATGTGCCGGGAAATGTTCTCCAGCACCACGATGGCATCGTCCACCACCAGCCCGGTCGCCAGGATCAACGCCATCAACGACAGGTTGTTCAGGGAGAAACCGTACAGGTACATCACCGCAAACGTGCCCACCAGCGACACCGGCACGGCCAGGGTCGGGATCAGTGAGGCGCGGAAATTGCCGAGGAACAGGAACACCACCAGCACCACCAGGGCGACGGCGATCAGCAGGGTCATTTCCGCTTCATGCAGGGTGGCCTTGATCACTGGCGAGCGGTCCATGGCCAGGTTCAGCTTGACGCTGGCTGGCAGCACGGCCTGCAAGGCCGGCAATTGTGCCTTGATCTCGTTGACCGTCTCGATGATGTTGGCCCCGGCCTGGCGATTGATCACCAGCAGCACGGCGGCATCGTCGTTGAAGAAACCGCTGTTGTAGCGATCCTCGACGCTGTCGGTGACTTTCGCCACGTCCTTGAGCCGCAGCACCGAGCCGTCCTGATAGCGGATGACCAGCGTTTCGTAGTCCTTGGCCTTTTCCAACTGATCGTTGGCCTGGACCTGCCACATGCGCCGGTCGTCCTCCACCGAGCCCTTGGGCCGGCGTACGTTGCTGTCGGCGATGGCGGTGCGCACATCGTCCAGGGCCACGCCGTACTGATTGAGCAACTGGGGCTCCAGCTCGATGCGCACCGCCGGCAACGAGCTGCCGCCAATCTGCACCTCGCCGACACCTGACACCTGGGACAGGCTCTGGGAGAGGATGGTGGACGCCAGGTCATAGAGCTGGCCTTTTTCCAATACATCCGAGGTCAGCGACAGCACCATGATCGGTGCCTGGGACGGGTTGACCTTCTTATAGGTCGGCATACTGCGCATACCACTGGGCAACAGGTTGCGCGAAGCATTGATCGCTGCCTGTACCTCCCGGGCAGCACCGTTGATGTCACGGTCCAGGTCGAATTGCAGGATCACCCGGGTCGAGCCCTGGCTGGAACGGCTGCTCATGGTATTGACCCCGGCGATGGCGCCGAAGGATCGCTCCAGCGGGGTCGCCACTGTGGAAGCCATCACTTCGGGGCTGGCCCCGGGCAAGTTGGCCTGGACCACGATCACCGGGAAATCCATTTGCGGCAAGGGCGAAACCGGCAGCAGGCCGAAACACACGCCACCGAGGAGCATGATGGCGAAGCTCAGGAGCATGGTCGCCACCGGGCGACGGATGAAGGGGCCGGAGAGGTTCATGAACGACCGCCCCCGGCTTCAGACGACAAGCGATAAAAGCTTTTGTGGCGAGGGAAGTTGCTCCCGCTATGTGGGAGCAAGGCTTGCCCGCGATGGACGCGATGCGGTCTTGCAGAATCGAGGCAGCAAGCTTTGCTCCCACAGCCCAGCGGGAGCAAGCTCCCTCGCCACAGAAAGCGCTCATGCCCCAGGATGCCGGGAGCCGCCGTCATACCCGCACCTCTTTCCCTTCCGGTCGGGCAAACCGCCGCCCCAAACGGTCGAAATACAGGTAGATCACCGGCGTGGTGAACAACGTCAACACCTGGCTCACCAACAACCCACCCACCATCACCAAACCCAGGGGCTGGCGCAGTTCGGCACCGGAACCGGTGGCGAACATCAGCGGTATCGCACCGAACAGGGCCGCCAGAGTGGTCATCAGGATCGGACGGAAGCGCAGCAACGCCGCCTGGTAGATCGCCGTCTGCGGGTCCATGCCCTGGTTACGCTCGGCGTCGAGGGCGAAGTCGATCATCATGATCGCGTTCTTCTTGACGATGCCGATCAACAGGATGATGCCGATGATCGCGATCATGCCCAGGTCATTGCCACTGAGGATCAACGCCAGCAAGGCGCCAATGGCCGCCGAGGGCAGTGTGGAAAGAATGGTGATCGGGTGGATGTAGCTTTCGTACAGCACGCCCAGGACGATGTACATGGTCACCACCGCCGCCAGGATCAGCAACAGGGTACTCGACAACGACGCCTGGAACGCCTGGGCCGCGCCCTGGAACTCGGTCTGCACGCCCAACGGCATGCCGATGTCGTGCTGGACCTTCTCGATCAAATCCACCGCGTGCCCCAGGGCCACGCCCGGCGCGAGGTTGAACGACATCATCACTGCCGGAAACTGGCCAATGTGGGCAATCGCCAGTTGCGCCTGGCGTTCTTCGACCCGGGCCAGGCTCGACAACCGCACCTGCCCGCCATCGGTGGTCTTGACGTGAATCTGGTCCAGCGCCTGCGGTCCGATCCGCTCTCCGGCCTGGGCTTGCAGCACCACTCGGTACTGGCTGGCCTGGGTGTAGATGGTGGAAATCTGCCGCTGGCCGAAGGCGTCATACAACGCATCGGTGATGTTCGACACCGAGACGCCCAGGCGTGAAGCCGCGTCGCGGTCGATCACCAGGTAAACCTGCAAGCCCTTGTCCTGCAGGTCGCTGGCCACATCGGTCAGTTCCGGCTGCTGGGCCAGGGCCTCGACCAGCCGACCGCTCCAGAGGCTGAGCAATTCGGCGTCCGGCGATGACAGGCTGAACTGGTACTGGGTACGACTGACCCGATCCTCGATGGTCAGGTCCTGGACCGGTTGCATGAACAGGCGGATGCCCACCAGGCGATCCAATTGCGGTTGCAAGCGGGCAATGATCTCGCTGGCGCTGTCGTCCCGTTCACTGTGGGGCTTGAGGTTGATCAGCAGGCGGCCGCTGTTGAGCGTGGCATTGTCGCCGTCCACACCGATATAGGACGACAGGCTCTCCACCGCCGGGTCGGCTAGGATCACTTTCGCCAGTTGCTGCTGGCGCTCGCTCATGGCGGCAAAGGATATCGATTGCGGTGCCTCGGAAATGCCCTGGATCACGCCGGTGTCCTGCACCGGAAAGAAGCCCTTGGGCACGGCCAGGTACAGCACCACCGTCAGTACCAGGCTAGCCATCGCCACCAGCAGGGTCAGTGGCTGATGCTTGAGCACCCACTGCAACTTGCGGCCGTAGGCGGCAATCAGCCAGTCGATCCAGGCACCGCTGGCGCGATAGAAGCGGCCCTGCTCTTCTGCCTTGGGCTCGCGCTTGAGCAAGCGGGCGCACATCATCGGCGTCAGGGTCAGGGACACCACCAGGGAAATCAGGATCGCCACCGCCAGCGTGATGGCAAACTCGCGGAACAAGCGCCCCACCACATCGGCCATGAACAACAGCGGGATCAGCACGGCGATCAGCGACAGGGTCAGGGAAATCAGCGTGAAACCGATCTGCTTCGCGCCCTTGAGCGCGGCCTGCAACGGGCTGTCGCCCTCTTCGATGAAGCGGGCGATGTTCTCCAGCATCACGATGGCATCGTCCACCACGAAACCGGTGGCGATGGTCAGGGCCATCAGGGTCAGGTTGTTGATGGAAAAACCGGCCAGGTACATCACGCCAAAGGTGCCGATCAGCGACAGCGGCACAGCCACCGACGGAATGATCGTGGCACTGACCCGGCGCAGGAACAGGAACGTCACCATGACCACCAGGGCGATGGCGATCAGCAACTCATGCTGCACGTCGGTGACCGAAGCGCGGATGGTCTGGGTGCGGTCGGTCAGCACGGTGACATCCAGGCCGGCCGGCAGGTTGTCGGTGATGCTCGGCAGCAGGGCCTTGATCCGGTCCACGACCTCGATGACATTGGCCCCCGGCTGGCGCTGGATGTTCAGCAGCACGGCCTGGTTTTCATTGGCCCAGGCGGCGAGTCGTTCGTTTTCGGCGCCGTCGACGATCTGTGCCACATCCTTGAGCCGCAACGGCGCGCCGTTGGCGTAGGCCAGGATCAGTTCGGCGTAGTCCTTGGGCGAGGTCAACTGGTCGTTGGCGTCGAGCATCGAGACCCGGGTCGGACCGTCGAAGTTGCCCTTGGGCTGGTTGACGTTGGAAGCACCGATCAGCGTGCGCACATCCGCCAGGTTCAGGCCGTTGGCCGCCAGGGCCTCGGGATTGACCTTGATTCGCACGGCCTGGCGCTGGCCACCGGCGATGGTGACCATGCCGACCCCACTGATCTGGGCGATTTTCTGCGCCATGCGGGTGTCCACCAAGTCATTGAGCTTGGGCAGCAGCATGGTCTTGGAGGTGATCGCCAGGGTCAGCACCGGGGTATCGGCCGGGTTGACCTTGTTGTACACCGGCGGCGCCGGCAGGTCCTTGGGCAGCAGGTTGGTGGCGGCATTGATCGCAGCCTGCACCTGCTGCTCGGCGACATCCATGTTGATGTCGAGGTTGAAGCGCAGGGTAATCACCGACGCGCCACCGGAACTGGTGGAGGCCATTTGCGTCAGGCCCGGCATCTGCCCGAACTGCCGTTCCAGGGGCGCGGTGACCGCGCTGGTCATCACATCGGGACTGGCGCCCGGGTACAAGGTCATCACACGGATGGTCGGATAATCGACCTGGGGCAATGCCGACACCGGTAGCAGCCGATAGGCGATCAGGCCGGCCAGGATGATCGCCAGCATGCTCAGGGTGGTGGCGACCGGGCGAAGGATGAACAGCCGCGAGAGATTCATGCGCCGCCCTTTTTCGCCTTGTCGACCGTGGTCGGCTCAGTGGGTGCCGCTGCGGACTTGCCCTGCAGGTGCTCGGTCGGCGTGGTGGGCACTTCCTGGCTGTCACTGACCACTTCCACTTCACTGCCTTCCTTCAAGCGATCGGTGCCTTCGAGCACCACCCGGTCGCCGGCGGCCAGGCCTTCGGTGACCACGGTGTTCGCACCGTCGCTGGCGCCAATCTTCAATTTCTTGATGGTGACCTTCTTGTCGCCCTCCAAGGCATAGACGAAGGTGCCATTGGTACCGAACTGGATGGCCGCCGTCGGCGCCAGGGTCACGCCTTTGAGGGTATCGGCCAGCAGGCGCACATTGACGAATTGGTTGGGGAACAGCGACTGGTCGCGGTTCTCGTAGCGAGCCTTGAACTTCAAGGTACCGGTGGTGACATCGATCTGGTTGTCCAGGCTTTGCAGCACGCCGCTGGCCTGAAGCTTCACGTCGCCGCGGTCCCAGGCTTCGACGGGCAGTTTCGCCCCGCTGCGGTAACGGGCGAGCACCGTGTCGAGGTTGTTCTCCGGCAAGGTGAACACGACACTGATGGGTTGGGTCTGGGTGATGACCGCCAGGGCCGTGGTGTCGTTGGCTGCCACCAGGTTGCCGATGTCCAGTTGGCGCAGGCCCACGCGGCCGGTGATCGGCGCGCGGATCCTGGTGAATTCCAGGTTGAGCTTGGCGTCGTTGACCGCCGCCTGATTGGTCTTGACCGTGCCCTGGTACTGGCCCACCAGCGCCGCGGCGGTGTCGAGGGTCTGCTTGGCGATACTGTCTTCGGCGTACAGGCCGCGATACCGCTCAAGGTCTACCTGGGCATTTTTCAACTGGGCCTGGTTCTGCAACAGCGTGCCTTCGGCCTGGAGCAAGGCGTTCTGGTACGGACGTGGGTCGATCTCGGCCAGCAAGTCCCCGGCCTTGATCATTTGTCCCTCTTCAAAGGCGATCTTGACCAGTTCGCCACCCACGCGGCTGCGCACGTTGATGGTATTGAGGGCCGTGACCGTGCCCAGCGCCTTGAAGTACAGCGGGAAATCCCCGCTCACCACCGGCGCCACCCGAACCGGGATCGGCCCCGTCGCGCCACCGAACCCTGGCCGCATGCCACCGGAGCGCCCCACGTGCCCCGCCGCGGCCTTCTCCCCTGCTCCTGGTTTCTGGGCCGGGCCAGCGGGCCAGAACTTCCAGGCCAGCGCCGCGACGACCAATACGATGAACAGGCCGAACAGCCAGCGACGGGAATTGCGGGATACAGAGGATTGCATGGAGTGATCAACCATTGGGCGCGTGGACTTCTTTTACAGGAGGCTGAACGATAAGCACTGGCGGGTGTTTAGCAAAGCGCCTTTACCGGCAATTTACGTTGGGCTTACCTGATGAATCGTCGGCTAAGACCTTGAAGCACAAAAGAAAACGGCCTGGACAGGGCCAGGCCGTTAACAATTGTAATAAAGACCTTATTTCATTCCGCTTATTTCAGAACAGCCAGGGCCGCGTCATAGTTCGGCTCTTCAGCGATTTCCTTGACCAGTTCGCTGTGCAGCACGGTGTCATTTTCGTCCAGCACCACCACGGCACGGGCGGTCAGGCCTTTGAGCGGGCCATCGGCAATTTCCACGCCGTAGTTGCGGATGAATTCGGCACCGCGCAGCGTCGACAGGTTCTGGACGTTTTCCAGGCCTTCGGCGCCGCAGAAACGTGCCTGGGCGAACGGCAGGTCGGCAGAGATGCACAGCACCACGGTGTTGTTCAGCTCATTGGCCTGGGCGTTGAACTTGCGCACGGAGGTGGCGCAGGTCGGGGTGTCGACGCTAGGGAAAATGTTCAGCACTTTGCGCTTGCCGGCAAAGCTCGCCAGGGAAACGTCGGACAGATTGCCGGCCACCAGGGAAAAGGCTGGTGCCTTGGAACCGGCTTGTGGCAATTGGCCGTTGACTTGGACTGGGTTGCCTTTGAGGGTGACTGTAGCCATGAACGGATTCCTTCTGACAGGTTTGAAAAAGGTGAAGGCCGGAGTTAACCATGAAATGGAGCTGCGACCTATGCCCGGACATAAAAAGACATGACGTCACCAGCGCCCACTGCAGACATCCGTGGCTATTTAGCCTTGAGCTTCAGGAACGACTGATGCAAATCCGACGCCCAGCCATCGATGACCCCTTTGACGTCCTCGGGCTTCATGACCTGGGACTCGTTGGACAACGGTTTGCCCGTCCCTTTGCGCACCACCTGGGCGACCACCGCGTTGTTGCCACCGTCGATAAAAACCGCTTCGGTACCCAGGGTGGTTTCCTGGTCGCGAATGCCACTGGCAGTGCTGACAGCGGCCGCCACCAGGGCAATCGGGATCACCTCATAAGGTTTCAAGCCTTCGGTCTTGCTGCCGACAGCCGTGATGGCCGCCCGCATCACCAATACACCCGGCCCTGGACTGGTCGCCAGGGGCAAGGATTTCCCCGCTTCGCGCTTCAGGGCCTGATCGTAATAGGCGGTGATGCCGTACAGCGTGGCCGCGGGGATCTTCACGGTGGGCTGCGGCTTGGGATAAAGCTGCGTCGGCTCGATATAGAGGTGGGTGTACTTGCCCGGATCAATCTTCGGATCGACCCAACGCATGACCTCGGCCCCCGACGGCGACTTTTCTTCCTTGAGCCGGCTGTAATCGCCCAGGAACCCGGAATACTCATCCGGCTGGGTAACTTTGCTAGAGCAACCCGCCAAAGCGAGCGAGGCAATGCAAACAGTGCCGATCATCGACGAAAACTTCATGCTGTCACTCCTGTAAGCCACACGAGGCGGGGCCGGAACTACAGGTATAGCCAATGAGCCATTTTTTGCCTGCCCTGGAAGAAGGTCGATGACGATGAGGTTCCTCGCCACACACCGTCAGCCTCGATCGCGCGGTATCAGGCTCTGTAATTGTTGTGCGAGAAAGTCTGCGTCGAAAGCGAACGTGTCGGGGTCTTTCAATCCATTGGTCCGCCGCCATTGCCATTGCACCGATGGTGGCTGGCAAACCAAGGAAATGCTCCCATGGCGGGTCGAGGCCAGCCCCATGATCGACAAGGAAACCAGCCCACCCACGCCCATCACATCCGGCACGAACTCCACCGGTTTACCGGTAATGGTCAAGGTCAGTTTTTCAGTCTTGAAACCGGACGTCTCTACCGGAACGCTCGGCCCGTGAGCCACATAGCTCTCACGATTCAACGTCAACAGGTCGGGTGCCAGGACTGGCGCCAACCATTGCCCGATTTGTTCGTACAAAGCCTTGATCTGTTCTGACCACACCAATGACTGGGCCTGGTGCTGTTGTTTTTTGTGCGCTTCGCTGTCTGCGTAGTGACGAAGCATCTCGCCCAATTGCCGTATATCGTCCATGGGCTGTTCCTCTATCAAGGCATGCTGCGGAGCTGGATGATGACAGGTTCAAGAGGCCGGCGTACGCAAAAGCCCGTTTGCCCGAGTAGCCAATCCCTCAACGCAGCCGCGCCATGGCCAGGGTGTCCACCCAGCAGTCGCATCTGCAGCACCTGGCGCGTCACCGCCGGGTCGTTGTAGAGCGCGGTGACTCCGGCGATGTGGGCTTCGGTGAAGCGTTCGAGGGTGATCGAAGACTCGGACATGGGGGCTCCTTCCTGGAGGCGCGACAAGGCCGAGCACTATAAGCCGCGTCAAGCTGTGGGGAAACCTGCCCCCAACAAAAGCCCTGGGGTGGTTGCGAGGCAAGCTCCCACAGGGGGCTACACTCAGTTTCGGTTATGCCTGGAACCAATCCCGACGCTCATCCAGCGTGTGCTGGATCAATTCACGCAGCATCTGCACCTCCGGCGAGCCTTCGGTCTGAGTATTGACGGCCATCCACAAGTGCCGCTGCATCGACAGGCCGAATATTTCCGGCAACGCCACCAGGCCTCGGTCGAAGCGGCTCATGTACTGTGGCAACAGGCCGATGCAGGCGCTGCAACGAATCATTTCCAGCATCAGTTCGTAGGATTGCACCTGCACCACACCGGCACGGCGTTGTTCTATCAAAGCGTTCCACGGGGCGAAGCCGTCCACGTGTCGGTCCGCCTGCCATTGCACCAGCATGTAATCATTCAGGTCGTCCAGGCAATCCGGGCGCGTGGCCGCTCGTGAGTAGCGCTTGGCGATGTGTGGCACATAGTCCAGCCGCGCCAGTCGATCCGCTGGCAACGTGGCGAAGCTCGGCCCTGGCGCCGCCCCATGGGTATCGCTCAACCAGAGCACCAGATCGGCGCTGACGGCTTGCAACGCCAGTTCACTGTCCAGGGTGATGATCTGCAATCGCACGCTGGCGTTGCGCCGCAGCAACGAAATCAAGTCGCGCCCCAGGATGTCATGCAGAATCGACTCGGCCACGGCCAGGCGAATCAAGGGCTGATCGTTCAGTGGCGGCGCGCTTTCGTGGGCCAGGGCGATCAATCGCGCCTGCAACTGCCGGCCTTCGCGGCTGAGGGTCAAGGCGCTACCCTGGAAGCTGAACAACGAGCGCTGCAAGCGCGTCTCCAACTGCGCCAACTGCTTGCGCAGCCAGGTCGCCTTGACGTTGAGACTGCGGGCCGCTTGCATGAAGCAGCCGCAACGGGCACTGACCAGGAAACACTGCGCCACCTGCGGCTCGATACCACTGGCCATTGCCAACCAGGGGTCGGGGGCATGCAACGGTGTGCGGTATGCGGTGACAGCCTGGCGTCCTGCGGGCTCGATGAAGGTCATGGGTGACTCCCTGTCGGTTGTACGAATACGGTGGAGCTGCGCGACGTTCCAGATACAGCGCGGCTCCCTGTGGCGAGGGGGTTATCTGTGGGAGCAAGGCTTGCCCGCGATGAAGATGACGCGGTCTCCCTGGAACCGAGGCGTTTGCATCGCGAGCAAGCTTTGCTCCCACAGATAAATCCCCTCGCCACAAAAGATGTTCACCTCACAAAGGTGTTCACATCCAAAGATTGTCGAGGTCAGAGCCCCTCCTCCAGCACCTTGCTCAACTGCGCGCCATCGATGCTCAACGTAGCCGTGTCGAGCATGCCGTCCAGGTACGCCTTGGCGATCTGCTCCTGGCGTTGGGCGCGCAGGGCCTGGGTCAGGCGTTCGCGGACTTCGTCCAGGGTCGCTCCCCGGGGCGGTTGTTGTTCGGTGAGTTTGATGACATGAAAGCCCGCCGCGCTCTGCACCGGGTCGGACACCGCACCGACCTTCAAGCGCGCCACCGCCTCACGCACCGGCGGGACGAGTTGCTGCAATGGCTGGAAACCACTGTCGCCGCCCCGCTCGGCACTGGTGCGATCCTGGGAAAAACGGCTGGCCAGGGCGGCAAACTCGGCCGGCGAGGCCTGGGCCTTTTTGCTCAGTTCCAACGCTTGCCGGCGCACCGCCTCCACCGTTTGCGGCTCGGTCGCGGCCAGGAAAATCTGGCTGACGCGGTACAACGCCGGCGCAGTCCAGTTGGCTTTCCCAGCGTCGTAAGCCTGCTTCAACTCTTCTTCACTGGGATAGCCGGCCGGTACCTGGCTGACCGACTGCAAGTAGTCGCGAAACACAATCTGCTCGGCCGCCGCTCGCGTCTGGCGCTCCACCTCCGGACGCTGGCGCCAGCCCTGGGCATCGGCTTGCTCCAACACGGCTTTTTCCGCCAGGCGGGCACGGATCCAGCCTTCCAGCGCGGCCCGATTGCCACGCATTTGCTGACGAACCTCGGGGGCCAGTGCGGCCAGCAACGCCTTGAGTTCATCGGGGCTGACCTGCTGGTTGCCCAATCGGGCCAAACTCGGCGAGTCGACCGAGACAACACTGGCGGTCTGCACGGCGGCGACCGGATCGCTGCCCGGCCGCAGGCCCAGCACAAGCGCCACGGCGATCAGCCCCAGCGCTGCGGCGCTGATGACGAAAGTCGGCTTTTTCACGATGCGACGGCCTCTTCCAAGGGCGCCTCGGTAGGCTCGGCCGGGGTTTGCAGGCGCGCCGCGTTCTGGCTGTACTCACGCAGGTAGACAATGAACTCCTGCAACAGGCGATCCCACAGCTCCAGATGGCTGCGCAAATGATCGGCACTCACACCTGCCGCCACCACCACGTCCATTTCCATCACCAGGAATCCGCCCTGCAACGACAACCGGGCAAAGCGGCGCGAGGCGTTCCATTGCTCTGCCAATCCAGCCGGCAACTCGCCCTGTACCCGCAAGGCACAGCTGAAGGTGAAGTCCAGGTATTCGCCTGCTGTCGGCGCAGGATTGCCCAAGCGCACGGCAAAGCCGATGCCCTGGCTGGCGCTGAGCAGTTGCACGATGCCGTTCTGCTCGGTTTCGTTGACCCGATAGCCAGCGGCCTGCAACAACTCGGTCAGGGATTTGGCACCGACGTATTCAATCATTGAGGTCATGCGCGATTCTTCCTTGTTCTGTTCAGTGAGTGATCGAGGCCTGGGGCGCATCGAAACGGTTCTTGTAGAGATCATCGCCAAAGCCTTGGGCCAGCTCCTCGAAACGCACCCGGGCCTTGGCCGCGAACGGCTGGCGGATCTTCATGATGTCGGTCACATCAATGGTTTCGTAGGCATGCAGCAGCGTCTTGGCGACTTCGTACATTTGCTGATTCTTGACCGAACATTGCTGCACTTGTGTGTCACGCTCGCTCAATTGCCCCTCCAGGCGAGCCCGCTCGGTCTCTTTGCCACGGGCCAGGGCCAGCAGTTCTTCATAGGCTTTCTTGAATTTGCCGACCTGTTCGTTGCTGGCAGCCACCTGGGCCTGGGCCTGGCTTTGCAGGTTTTGCTGGTGCCCGGCCAGTTGGTCGATCACGGCCTGGGCCTTGGCCAGTTGCGCGGTCAATTGCTTGATCTGCGCCTGGGCGTCCCTGGCCTGCCCCTCCGCAGCCTGACGAGCGGCGCTGGCTTGGGCCTGCTCGCTTTGCAGGGCCTGCAACTGCGCGGTAGTGCTGCGCAGTTGTGCCCGCAGCCGTTCTTCCAGGCCTTCGCCATGGGCCACGCCGCCGAGCAGCAGGCCCAGCACCAGCAACGCGGCCGGGCATGGGTATTTGGCTCGCCTTTTCATGAGGCCTCCCTGCGCTTAGAAGCGCGTGTTGATTTCAAGCTGCAAGACATCGATGTCGTACGGCGCGCCGTACACCGCTTCGGAACTCAACCAGCGACCGGTGGCGAAGACGTTGCTCGCCAGGCCATAGTTGCCGCCCAGGAAATAACCCTTGGCGTTGGTGCCACCCAGATGGAATGACGAATCGTTGAAGCCGTCGGGCAAGGCGTCCGGCTGGATGTACTTGTAGCCGGCGAACAGGTTCCAGTCGCCTTCGCGCTTGAGTTCCAGGGAGTTGCCAAGGGTGAACTGGAGCATCCAGGCGTTGGCGCCGCTTTCCACCTCGCCGTTTTCGTCCAGGTTGTTGGCGAACTGGCCTGCGGAGCGCTTGCGCATCTCGCCCTCGTCATAGCCCAGGTTGTGGACGTAGTGGGCCTGGCTGCGCAACTTCAGGTCTTCGGGCAGATCGGTGTCCCAGGCAAGGTTCAGGTCCAGCAGGTTGAATTCCGAGGCCAGGCCGACGTATTGCGGCTGCGGCGTGGTGGAAGGATTGAGGGGGTTGGGCGTGATGTCGCGTAGCAGGAACACGGTGTTGCCCTTCTGCATGAACGCCACCCGCGATCCGTCGCTGTCGCAGCCTGGATCACCGGCCCAAGGCTGGCACGGCGAAGAGCGCTGGCCTTCGATGTCGTCGAAGCGGTAATAGGCCAAGGCCCCCTTGATCCGGTTGCTGTCGTTGATCGCCCAGTTGGCCCCCAGTTGCGCACCGTACAACCACTTGTTGTCGCTCTCTTCCTTGTCGCTGCCGTTGCTGGTGCTGGTGTCGTTGGTGTACTCCACCGGGAACGCGCCGACGGTGCCGAAGACGCCCCAGTCCTGATTGAGCTTGTGGTTGAAATTCGCCGCCACGCCATCGAAGTTCAGGTCACCGGAATACAACAGGTCGGTGGAGAAAAACGGGTTGGCGAAACGCCCGCCGGTCAGGGTCAGTTCGTCCGATGGCTTCCAGGTCAGGTAGCCCTGGTCGAGCCAGATGTCTTTCTTGCCGAAACCGCCACCGAGGGTCTGGGTGGTGGACACCGGGTTGTTGTCCGAGCCGGTACCGATGCGAATGCCCGCGGTCCATTGCGGGGCGATCACGGCCTTCATGCCCAGGCGTGCGCGCAGGCGGAACAGGTTTTCCCGGTCTTCGCGGGTGTTGAGCAACGGCGGCAGGCTGGAGCTGCTGTTGGGGTTGACGTCGTAGGGGCCTTTATCATTGAGCCGGGCGAAGTCGACGATTTCGTTGCTGTTGGTACCCGAGTAATAGCGCGACTCATCCCGCAGGCGAATATCGCCATCGAAGCTGATACGCGAAACCCAATCCGGGAAGGTGTTGGGCTGGGCCCAGTTTTCCTGCTTGGCAGTGGCCATGACTTCGGCCTTGACCTGGTCGCGGATCTGCTCACGCACAATGTTCGGCACGTATTGCACCCGCACGTCCCCTGGCGCACCGGCCGGCGCTGCGGCAACCGCCGTGGCCGCCTGGCGGGCCTGCACGGCTTCGCGTTCGGCCTGGGCGATCAAGCCATCGGCCTGGTCCTGCTTCAACACGCCCTGCTGCACCAGCAGGCGGATCAGATTGATCGTGGCGTTTTCCGAAGGCGCCGGGGCGGCGACCGCGTGCCCGGCCAGGCTCAGGACCACCAGGCCGATCGCCCACGACAATCGATTCACATTGGAAATCATCTGCACACAACTCCTGTTGGCAAACTTTCTAAAAATTCGATTAACCCGGTCGGCGCCCTTGCAAGGACAGGCGCACGGGCAAAGTCAGGGAGGCCGGTGGCCGTTCACTCAAATGGGGCGCCGCACGCAGCGCGGAAATCACCTGTTCATCGACTTGCGGGTTGCCGCTGGACTTGACCAGCTCGACCCGGGTGATTTCGCCCGCGGCACTGAGCCAGACATCGGCCTGCAGCGAGAACGCCAGGCTGCGCAGGTCGGGGTTTTCTCGCAGCAAGCGCTGGAAGGTGAACGCCAAAAACTGGCTGTAGGTGCCATTGCCCAGGCGTCCGCCCCCTGCCCCAGCCATGCCGCCGCCCTTGCCGGCGCCGATGTTGAAGGCGTCGTTGCCGGACTGGGCATCGCCGTCCATTTGCATCGGGTTCGCCAGGTCATCGACCGGCGATGGCGGCGCCTCTTCCTCGGGCTTGACCTCTTCGGGTTCCGGGGTCGGCTCTGGCTCGACCACCTTTTCCTCGACCTGGGGCTCCGGCTCCTTGGGTTTCTCCGGCGGTGGTGGGGGCGGAGGCGGCAGCGGGATGATGGTCGGCACCTTCGGTGCTTCGCGGCGCACGCCACTCATGTCGTTGGCCCACTGCCACAGCAGCCAGGCCGCCACGGCGCCGAGCAGCAGGCCGGCGGCCCACTTGAGCAGGCGCAACGGCGAGGGCTTCACGGGAGGCGGATCGATGGGAAGTCTGGCGGTCATGATCAGCCCTGGCTCGGTTTGCCGGTGACGAGACCGACCTGGGACAGTTCCAGACGCCGCAACAGATCCAGCACTTCGATGACTTTCTGGTACTGCACCGTGGCGTCGCCGCGCACGATCACCGGGAAGTCCGGGCTCTGCGCCTTCTCGATGCGCAGGCGCTCTTCCAGCTCGGCCAAGGTCACCGGATAGGCATCAAGGAACACCTGGCCACCGTCATTCACCGAAATCGCCTTGGTCTTGGCCTCGGACAACGACACCGAGGCGCTGGCCTTGGGCAGGTTGATCTGGATCCCCGACACCTGGGCCGTGGCGGTAAGGATGAACATCACCAGCACCACCATGAGCACATCCACCAGTGGCGTGATGTTGATGCTGTCGACCGCCGCGTCATCGTCGTCATCGTGTGAAGCGTTTACGCTAGCCATGGCGATGTCCTCAGGCCGGTACGGACGATTGGGCGTGATGGTTGCGGCGCTGCGCCGCTTCACCGGACTGGCCTTCGCCGTGCATTTCCGCCAGGCGCGTGATGAACTCGTCGACGAAAACCCGCATGTCGGCGCTGACTTCCTTGTTGCGGGTGATCAGGCGGTTGTAGCCAAACAGCGCAGGAATCGCGACGAACAGGCCCATGGCGGTAGCGAGCAAGGCTGCGGCCATGCCCGGGGCGATGGCGTTGATGTTGACGTCACCGGCCATCGCCGTGCCGAGGAACACCACCATGATCCCCAATACCGTGCCGAGCAGACCAATGTAGGGGCCGCCGGCAATGGCGTTGGACAGGGTCGAGAGCTTCGAACTCAGTTGCTGGTTTTCCCGGGTGCGCACGCCGTCCATGGAGCAGCGGATCGCCTCGATGGTGGCGGCGGACACCGACGAGGTATCAGCGCCCTGCTCACGACGGGTGCGGATTTCCTTGACGGCCACCAGGTACAGGCGCCACAGCGACGAGTGTTGCAGGCGCTGGGCGAGGTCCTGGTCGTCGGCGAACATTTCCAGGCGCGTGCCGATCCTGGCGAACTGCTCGCGAAACGCTTCGTTGGCCGCGCTGAGACGGCTGACCATGCGGTTCTTGCGGATCATGATGATCCACGACTGGAACATCATCAGCACCAGCACCCCAATGATCACCCAAGCGTCCAGCGGCACGGCCTTGAGCAGGAAACCCAGGCTGCCGAAACCGAAGCCGGACTGTTCTTCATCGACCCCGTAGGCCACCAGTTTCGATTCGGCGCCCTGGGCATTGGCGTCGGCCAATAGCAACGGCGCCGGGCGGGCGACCTTGGACAACCGCGCTTCGTCCATGGCCCCGCTGAAAGGCGCGAAAGCACCGGCGGAAACGTCAGCACCCAAGGCAATCGGCGCATTGAACGCCGGCATCGCCAGCGCCAGGCTGGCGGCTTCACGTCCATTGACATACAGCACGACCCGGTCGCCCGAGGCGGTCAACGCCAAGTGCTGCCATTGGCCGGGATTCAGCGGTTGGGTCGAGACCGCGCGCTGGTCATTGATCGCCACGAACGGCACACCCTGGTTTACGCCCACCAACAGACTGGTGGCGGCTTCGCGACGGGCCAGGACGATCTGCTCGCCGCTGGCCTGGTCCTGGCGCAGCCAGGTGCTGAAGGTGAATGCCGCGCCGGCACTGTGTTGCAACGAAGGGCTGGCGGGCAACAGCAGCGGCTGGCCGTTGAACTGCAAGGCACGCCCGATCACGCCGTCGATGCTGGTGCCGGTCGCGCCCTGGGCATTGTTGCCATAGGCCGTGGTGTCCTTGGGCGGTACGCCGGTGGCGCCGTCGAAGTGGTACAGCGCGGTGTAATCCGGGTCGAAGGTCAACTGGCCGCTGCCGGTGGCCGGCGCCTTCTGGTTGCCGTAATACATCCACAGGTCCTGACGCTGACCGCCCTCCACGCTCGGCACATCGACCCAGATCAGCGCCATGCCCATCAGCGGATCGAAGCTTTCAATCTGGTGGTTGAGCACGGTCTTGTCGTCGGCACTGACGAAGCGCAGGTCCGAGCCGTCGTCCTTGACGCCGTCGAAGGTGAAGTTGCCGGTGTGCAGGCGCACCAGCAACGCGGTGCGTCCCAGGGCCTGGGCGATGGCGGCGCCCTGGGGCGTGGTGTCCACCGAAATCTGTTTGCGATAGTGCCAGTCGTCCTGCCACCAGGCGTTGGCGGTCGCCGGAAGCACCAGCCCCAGGCAGATAAACAGGGATAACAGTAAGCGTTGCATGGACATGACTCCTGGGTTCAAAACGTCGCTTGCAGGTTGAAGTGCAGGCGCGATTCCTGTTTCGAGGTGTTCGGCCCTTCGAGCAGCGGATAGCCCCAGTCGAGGCTGCCGGACAGCCATTTGCTCAGGCTCGCGCGGGTGCCGAGGCCGACGCTGGCGAGGCTGTAATCGGCTTCCTGATCGGGCAGTTCGTCGCGCAGGTACAACTGCGCGCCTTCGGCGAAGGCATAGAAGCGCCACTCCTGGACATAGCTGCCGAGAAACTTGGCCAGCGACGGAGTGCGCAGCTCCTGGGACAGCAAGTAGCCGTCGTCCCCGGTGCGCTCGGCAGCCAGATAGCCGCGTACCGAGGTGGCGCCGCCGGCGGAGAATTGTTCGTTGGAAACCAGCGGCCCGGAGGCCAGTTGGAAAGCGGCCTTGGAGGCGGTTTGCCAATCATTGGCGAAGGTGAAGGTGTAATTACCGTCGCCCTTGAGCACGGCGAAGGAGGGGCTGGCGCGATAGCGCTTGTAGTCGAATTCTTCGTCGGTGCTGCCATAGCCCAGAAGGCTACGCGTACCCGCCACCAGGCTCAGGCCGAGGCCCAACTGGCTGTTTTCGGTGTAGCGAAAGCCGTTGTAGGCAAAGGTGAATGGCGCGTACTTGAGCGGTGCCTTGTCGCTGGCACCGCCGAGGTTGAGCTCCTCGTCGAAATCCTTGAAGTCCACCCCGACCGAAAAACTGTTGGCCCATGCCCCACTGGAAGGCAGGCTGTAAATCGCCGACACCCCGTAGGAATGACCTTTGCCCAACACGTTGCTGCCGCCGACGGTCGCCACGTTGCTGTCGGATTGGTAACCCGAGAACTGCACGCTCCAGCGTTCGCTCAGCGGCGCGGTGTAGGAACCCGACCAGACCTTGGCGTTTTCGGTGTCCTGGGGGGCGGTAAAGAAAGTCAGCGAAACGCTGTGGCCCAATTGCCAGAGGTTGTTGTAGCCCAGGCTCGCGACCGTACGCAGTTTTTCGGTGTCGGCGCTGTAGTCGTTGTTCAGCCCCAGGCTGGCTTGCCAGGGGTTCTGGTCTTCGACCTGCAAATCGACGTCCATGGTTCCGGGGCGCTGGCCTTCGCGTACCAGCGGCATGACCTGGCGCCCCGGGGTCTTGTTCAACTGCGCCAGTTCCGCCTGGACCTGGGCGAAATCCGGTACCTCGCCTTCCTTGAGCGCCGGCACGTCGTCACGAATTTCCACGGGCGAATAGTGCTTGGCCCCCACCACGCGCACCCGACCGACCTTGGTTTCGCTGACTTGCAGGTAGACGATGCCGTCTTCGACCTTCTGCTCCGGCAACTCGACGAACACCGATTGGTAACCGCGCGCCTGATAGGCCTTTTGCAGCGCTTCCCGGGCGCCTTCGATGTCGCTCAAGGCCCTTTGCGGGCCGAGGAACGGATACACCGCTTCTTCGATGGCCCGGGCATCAAGCACGGTGTTGCCACGCACGAAATACTCGTTCACGTCCACCAGGCGAACCGGCGCCGCTTCGGCCCCCTGCCCTCCTTCTGCGGCGAATGCCGACGGCCCCCCGACCGCCAACAGCAGCCAGCCCCACAGCGCCGGCCGCGATTTGAAGAAATGCTCCACACCACCCCCTGAATTCAAAGTACGGCTCAATTGCTAGCGGTCGATGTCGTGGCATGCCGGGCCAGCCAGGTATGCAGCAGCGCGAAATTCAAGGAGAACTCCGGCATTTGCAGCAAGGCGCCACAGAACACTTCACCAATGATTTTCTGGATGAGCCGCACCGCCCGCGCGTCGCCCAGCAGCGTGGCGAGGTCTTTGCTCAGGACGTTGAAGCTCCAGACCTTCTGGTTCAGGTCCAGGCCGACGAACCAGCGGAACAGCAGGTTGTAGTTGAGTTGTTCGTAGAGTTGCTGCTCGCTGGGCACTGAATAGAGCAGTTGCAGCAGGAGGATGTGCATGGCGGTTTGCGGCGCGATCAGCATCTGGGCGCTGGCGTTGAGGCCTTGCAGCACCTCGCGATGCTCATCCAGCAGGTCATCGATCTGCGGCCGCAGCAACACCAGTGAATGGCCCTGCGGGATGTAGCTGGACACTTCCTTGAGCGCGCCCTGCCAGTCATCCTGGGAAACGATCCAGACCCACGGCGCGCCGTAGCGATACACCGAGACCGGCTGCTTGCGCGCCGCCTCGACGATCTTCGACAGCCGCTGGTCAAGCTCCTGCATGCCTACTTTCGAATAACGTTCCATAGTCCCCATCGCCTCACTCCCGGCTTCGCGCCCCGGCTCCAAACGACCTGAAAGGTCCCCTCGAACACGTCACACAGGCATGACGGGAATGGCGATGTGCTACCGAACTTTTGTCATGAAAGCTTCATTTGGAAGGGTATGGAGCGTGAGGTCTGGTGGGAGCGAGGATGCTCGCGATCACGATGGCGTTGGGTCAGTTGGCGGGATGTTGAATGGGCTACCGTCTTCGCGAGCAGGCTCGCTCCCACAGGGATTCTCGGGTGTTTTCAGATCTGATGCTCGCCTCAGGCGTTCTGTGGGAGCAGGCTTGCTCGCGAAGGCGGTGGGTCAGTTGGAGGGGATGTTGAATGGGCTGCCGTCTTCGCGAGCAAGCCCGCACAGTGGGTGTCGGTATACGCCCGAGCGGCTTGTGATGGGAGCAAAAAAAACGCCGCTCAATGAGCGGCGTTCTTGTACCTCACCAGACAGTGTCCGGTTTACAGCGCCATGTCAGCCGCTGGATTGGCTTCGCGGGCAGCAGCCGGCTTGGCCGGTGCCGCAGGGGTCCCTGGCTTGCCGATCGCTGGCGGCGGATCCAGTTGCAGGACCTCGCTGGTGTAGGCCCATTCCTGGGCAACACGCTCAGGGCTATCGTTGAGCTTGGTGCCGTAGCTCGGCACGATCTGGCGCAGTTTTTCCTGCCAGGCCGGGCTGGCGACCTTGTCCTTGAAGACCTTCTCAAGCACGGTCAGCATGATCGGCGCAGCGGTCGAGGCGCCTGGCGAAGCACCCAGCAGGCCGGCGATGCTGCCGTCCTGGGAAGCGACCACTTCGGTACCGAGTTTCAGCACGCCGCCCTTCTCTTCGTCACGCTTGATGATCTGCACGCGCTGGCCAGCCTGCCACAGGCGCCAGTCTTCCTGCTTGGCTTCCGGGAAGTATTCCTTCAAGGCGGCAAAACGGTCTTCATCCGACAGCATCAGTTGACCGGCCAGGTACTCGACCAGTGGGTACTGTTCGATACCGACCTTGGTCATCGGCCACACGTTGTGGGTGGTGGTGCTGGTCAGCAGGTCGAAGTACGAACCGTTCTTCAGGAACTTGGTGGAGAACGTTGCGAACGGGCCAAACAGGATTACGCGCTTGCCGTCCAGCACTCGGGTGTCCAGGTGTGGAACCGACATCGGCGGTGCGCCGACCGAAGCCTTGCCGTACGCCTTGGCCAGGTGCAACTGGGCAACGGTCGGATTTTCGGTGACCAGGAACGAACCACCCACCGGGAAACCTGCGTATTCACGCGCTTCCGGGATGTCGGACTTCTGCAGCAGATGCAAGGCACCGCCGCCAGCGCCAATGAACACGAACTTGGCGTCGGTCTCGGTTTCGGTACCGTCTTTCAGGTTCTTGTAGGAAACGCGCCAGGTGCCGTCTTCGTTGCGGGTGATGTCTTCCACTTCGCTGGACAGCTTGAGGGAGAAGTTCGGCT
The DNA here is from genome assembly GCF_018325805.1 of Pseudomonas sp. St290. NCBI lineage: Bacteria > Pseudomonadati > Pseudomonadota > Gammaproteobacteria > Pseudomonadales > Pseudomonadaceae > Pseudomonas > Pseudomonas sp. St290. Next base: position 3,674,935 of record NZ_AP014703.1, read on the forward strand.
TGGTTTGCAGATAAGCTGCGAATTGGCGGGTGATTTCGCCGAAGTTCACGTCGGTGCCCAGTGGACTCCAGGTGGCCGCGACTTTCTGGCTCGGGTCACGCCCTTGCATCATCAGCGGAACCCACTTGCTGATCTGCTCGCGATCTTCGGAGTACTGCATGCCCGCGAACAACGGGCTGGCCTGGAGGGCTTCGTAGCGTTTCTTCAGGAACGCGATGTTCTCGTCGCCCCACAAAAAGCTCATGTGCGGCGTGGAGTTGATGAACGAACGCGGGTTCTTCAACACACCGTTCTTGACCTGCCAGGACCAGAACTGACGGGAGATCTGGAAGGCTTCGTTGATTTCGATGGCCTTGGAGATATCGACCTTGCCGTTCTTGTCTTCCGGCGTGTAGTTCAGCTCGGCCAGCGCGGAGTGACCGGTGCCGGCATTGTTCCAGCCGTTGGAGCTCTCTTCGGCAACACCGTCCAGGCGCTCGACCATTTCCATGGTCCAGCCCGGCTCCAGCTCATTGAGCCAGACGCCGAGTGTCGAGCTCATGATGCCCCCACCAATGAGCAAGACATCCACTTTTTTTGGCTCGGCGGCGTGCGTGGTCGCAAGACCCATCGCCATCGCCAGGCCCAGTAGCGCCGTGTGTGTTTTCTTCAACATGTGTGTATCCCTAGGATGAACGCCATTCCGTCCACCTGCCCTGGTCAAGGATAGACCTCATCGGCCACCGGCAACGCCAGCAGGATGGGTATCGAGACGGACTGGAGGATGGACCTACAGGGCCGAGCGATACGTCGGCCTCTCGTTTATGTCTCTCCGGCGCTGACTTCTTGTAGGTCTTGGCTTCAGCTGGGGTGAGGGACGCTGCGAACGGTGTTGATCGGGCCTGGCGTGGCCGTGCCCGATTGTCGCAGCGGGGGGCAGTTTACATAAGGAAATAAACAGACCGAAGCGTCTTTTTACATTCATGGCAAAAACGCCGACCAAATGACGGCATTTTAATGGCCCTGATCGGCACCGTTCGCGCGTCCAGAGCCCCTGTGGGTCAAAGATACTTGAGGATCGCGATATCACGCCGCCGTTGCTTGAACCCGGCGAACCAACGGGTCGGAAAAAACAGCACGACACCCAGTAACACACTCCACAACCACACCATGGGTAAATCATCGAACCCGAAATAAGTACCCTGGTTGGTGCCCCAGATGGCAACTGCGATCAGGTACAGGGCCTTGAGCACGTAAAGGTGCAGCAGGTAAAAGAACATCGGGGCGCCGCCATAGATCGCCAACAGCGCAATAACACCCCGCTCCTGGGCTTTTTCAAAGAGAGCCAGCAACATCAGCCCTATTCCCAGGGTCGGCATCAGGAACATCAGCGACGGCGGATACTTCGTCGCGCTCATGAAGCTCATGAAGGTGCGCAGCGCGTCGCCGGTCTGGACCCAGGGTTTATCGCCGTATACGTTCAGGTAACGGATGAGCACAAAGGCCAGCAGCAGGCCCAGGCCCGTCTTGAACAACCGCCGCAGGCGCACGGCGGGTTCAACGTCCTTGCCAAACCACGGCCCGATGGCCCAGCCCAGCAGGATCACGCCGATCCACGGCAGCACCGGATACGTGGTGCGGGCCCGGGTGAACTCGGTGATATCGATGAACGCCCGTTGATGAAGAATCGACCACGGCACGAAAAACGGAGAGTCTGGCCCCAGCACCACACCGTCCAACAGATTGTGCCCGGCGACGATGGCAACGCCGAGGACGATCAGCCAACTGCGCTTGAGGTGCAGCAACGCGGCCAGGACGATCATGCAGATGCCAATGCACCAGATCACTTGCAGCCACAGGGTCTTGGGCGGGAACTCGGCGTTCCAGGCGAAACACACGAAGGTCAATTCCAGGAAGACCAGGAACAAGCCACGCTTGAGCAGGAACAACGAGGTCTGGCCGGCGGTATGTTTCTGGCTGTAGAGCCAGGCCGACAAACCGGTGAGGAAAATGAAGACCGGGGCACAGAGCGTACTGAGCAGACGGGTGAAATACAGGTCCGGGGTCACGCTGAGCGCATCGATGGGGTCGGTGACCTGACGATGCAGCAGGAATGTCTCGCGAACGTGATCCACCAGCATCAGCAACATGACGAAACCGCGCAGGGCATCAATGGCAAGCATGCGTACATGGATTTTGGCGGCGCTGGTTACAAGTAAAGGCGCGATGACGCCGGACGGGCTCGTCATGCTTGAAGGTAGGCTCATGGCATTACTCGGATGGAAGGTCGTTGGTCCGTGCAAGGCGAGGAATGAGAATCCCTGCCAAACGAAAGCGGATAACATAACATGAAACTTCTATCGCGAGCAGGCTCGCTCCCACAAGGATTTGTGGTAGTTGCGATTTCGGTGCTCTTTAAGAGGACCGCTACCCGAGCATCTGGCTCAACACCGCCCGCAACTTGCCAGGCTTGACCGGTTTGTTGAGCAGCGGCGCACCCAGTTTGCGCAGGGCGCGGCGGCATTGGTCGCTGCGGTCGGCGGTGATGATCACTGCGGGGATCGCCTGCTGGAAATGCTCGCGCAGGTGTTTGACCACTTCACAGCCCACGACCCCATGATCCAGGTGGAAATCCGCCAGGATCAACTCCGGCGCGCGTTCTTGTAGCACGTCGAGGGCGCCCGCTTCGTCGGTGGCGGTCAACACTTCGCAGCCCCACTGCCCCAACAGCGCAGCCATGCTTTGCAAAATGCTCAATTCGTTGTCGATTACCAACAAACGCCGCCCTGGCAGCGGGTTGCCGGCAACCGCCTGTACGGGGAGCAGCGACACGGGCAGGGGCTTTTCGCTGGACAGCGGCACCTCGATGCTGAACACCGAACCACGTCCCGGCCGAGAGCGCACCTGGACCCGATAGCCGAGGATGTGGGCGATGCGTTCGACAATCGCCAGCCCCAGGCCCACGCCTTTGCGGTCCGCCGCCCGGCCGACGTCGAGCTGGTTGAATTCAAGGAAAATCGACTCCAGGCAATCGGCAGCGATGCCACGCCCGGTATCCCAGACTTCAATGCTCAATTGCCCTCCCCGGCGCCGGGCCGCCAGGAGAATACCGCCCTGATCGGTATAGCGGCAGGCGTTGCTCAGCAGGTTGCGCAGGATACGGCTGATCAAGCGCAAATCGGTCAGCACCGCTTCGTCGCCAAACCGCGCCCGCAGGTCCAATCCGGCGGCGCCGGCCACCGATTGAAACTCTGAAACCAGCGGACCCAGCAACTCATCCAGCCGATACGGCGCCAGGTCGGGCTTGACGGCGGCTTGATCCAGCCGAGAGATGTCCAGCAGGTCGGTGAGCAGGTCTTCAGCCCCTTCGAGCGCCTGGTGGGTCCGTTCCACCAGCACATGCTCGGCGGTAGGCAACTGGCGTTCGCGCAACGTGGCGATCAGCAGGCGGGCCGCGTTGAGTGGCTGCAACAGATCATGACTGGCGGCGGCCAGGTATTTGTCCTTGCTGCGATTGGCGGCCTGGGCGGCGTCCCGGGCATCGCGCAACTGCTGTTCGATCAACTCGCGCTGGGCGATCTGCTGCTGCAGGTTGTGGTTGGCCTCCAGCAACGCATCGGTGCGCTCGGCCACTCGCTGCTCCAGCTGATCATTGAGCTGTTGCAGGTGTTGCCGGGCCTGTTCCAGCTCATCGAGGCGCGCCGCCAGTTCCGGGTAGTGACTCTTGCGCGTTGAATGGTTGCCCAGCCCCAGCAGCCCGGCCAGGGCTTTTTGCTGCTCGTCAGAGGGCTTCGCCATAGACGACCTCGACATCCCGCTGGCTCGACTCCCGAGGATTGGTAAGGATGCACGGGTCATCCATCGCATGTTGCGACAGGAACGGAATGTCCGAGGTGCTCACGCCATGCAGGCCCAGGGTCTCGTGGAAGCCGATGGTGTGCTTGAGGGCAATCAGGTGCTCCACCAACCGGGTGCGAATCTGCCGGTGGTTGAGCCCCCGGCAATCGATGCCCAGCGTCTCGGCAATCACCTTGAAACGGTCCGGCGCCGAGTTGTAGTTGAACGCCACTACATGCTCCACCAGGACCGCGTTGCACAAGCCATGGGGTAAATCGAGGAAACCGCCCAGGCTATGGGACATCGCGTGAACTGCACCGAGAATCGCGTTGGAGAACGCCAACCCGGCCTGCATGCTGCCCAACATGATCTTTTCCCGCAGGGCGATGTCCGCCGGGTTGGCGATCATTTGCACCAGGTTGCCGTTGATCAGGCGCATCGCTTCCAGCGCATGGGGGTCGGTCAGCGGGCCGTGGCCGGTGGACACGAAGGCCTCGATGGCATGTACCAAGGCGTCGATGCCGGTACAGGCGGACAGGAACGGGTCCATGCTCAGGGTGGTTTCCGGGTCGATCAGCGATACATCCGGTACCGCCGCCTTGCTGACGATGGAAAACTTCATTCGTTCTTGCTGGTTGGAAATGATCACGAACTGCGACACGTCAGCCGACGTCCCCGCCGTGGTGGGAATAAGGATCAGCGGCGGACTGGGTACATGCAGGGTATCGACGCCTTCGAACTCAAGAATGTTGCGGCCATGGGCAACGACGATGCCGATGCCTTTACCGCAATCCATCGGGCTGCCACCACCCACCGCGACGATGACATCGCAATGGTTTTCCCGGTAAAGGTCGGCACCGAGCATCACTTCCTCGACCCGCGGATTGGGCGAGACCGCGCTGTAGACACAGTAATCGATGCCTTGGGCCTGGAGACTGGCTTCGACGTCAGCCACCCAACCGGCGGCGATGACCCCGGGGTCGGTGACGATCAGCACCTTGCGTGCACCGAAGGTCTTGGCGTAATTGCCGACATTGTGCCGACAACCGGCACCAAACATGATTTCAGGGGAAACGAACTTGCGCAGCGGGCTGAGGCTCATTTTTTCAGGTACGTGGCTCATCGGTAAGCCTGTTGTTATTGTCTGGGAATACCTTGAGCCTAAAGCATCCCGCTGTGAATGCAATCAGACCAATGGGTAGCCCGGCCTGAACGCTCCAGGCCGGGCCGGCACTCATCGGTTGGCGAAGTACATCGTCACTTCAAAGCCAATACGCAGGTCGGTGTACGCGGGTTTAGTCCACATGGGTCTTTCCTCTTCTTGTACCGGGCGATTCCGGCAAGTCATTAATGCACGCTGTACCCGGCGTTCGAATGCTACTTTCGAAGCGGTGGGTGGGGTGCGTTGGTATCAATTCAGGGGCATACATATTCAAATGTGGGGCCTGCTGTGGGAGCAAAGCTTGCTCGCGATGAATCGCCCTCGGCCTGATCGGCTGACCGAGTCGTCTGTATCGCGGGCAAGCCTTGCTCCCACAGCAGGCTCGCTCCCACAGGGGGTGCAGTGTTGCTGGGTTAGAAGAACCCCAACGGATTGATGTCGTAGCTCACCAGCAGGTTCTTGGTCTGCTGGTAGTGGTCGAGCATCATCTTGTGCGTCTCACGGCCCACGCCGGACTTCTTGTAGCCACCGAACGCGGCGTGCGCCGGGTACAGGTGGTAGCAGTTGGTCCAGACGCGACCGGCCTTGATCGCCCGGCCCATGCGGTAGGCGCGGTTGATGTCGCGGGTCCACAGGCCGGCGCCCAGGCCGAACTCGGTGTCGTTGGCGATGGCCAGGGCTTCGGCTTCGTCCTTGAAGGTGGTCACGCCCACCACCGGGCCGAAGATCTCCTCCTGGAACACACGCATCTTGTTATGCCCCTTGAGCAGGGTCGGCTGGATGTAATAGCCACTCGACAAGTCGCCCTCCAGATGCTCGGCCGCACCGCCGGTCAGCAGTTCGGCGCCCTCTTCCCGGGCGATTTCCAGGTAGGAGAGGATCTTGTCGTATTGCTGCTGGGAAGCCTGGGCACCGACCATGGTCTCGGTATCCAGTGGGTTGCCGCGCTTGATCTTGGCGATTTTCTTCATCACCTCGGCCATGAACGGCGCATAGATCGACTCCTGCACCAGGGCGCGGGATGGGCAGGTGCAGACTTCGCCCTGGTTGAAGAACGCCAGCACCAGGCCTTCGGCGGCTTTTTCGATGAAGGCTGGCTCGGCCTGCATGATGTCTTCGAAGAAGATGTTCGGCGACTTGCCGCCCAGCTCCACGGTGGACGGGATGATGTTCTCGGCGGCGCATTTCATGATGTGCGAGCCGACCGGGGTGGAACCGGTGAAGGCGATCTTGGCAATGCGCTTGCTGGTGGCCAGGGCTTCGCCGGCTTCGCGGCCGAAACCATGGACGATGTTCAACACACCGGGAGGCAGCAGGTCGGCGATCAGTTCGATGAAGACCGTGATCGACAGCGGCGTCTGCTCCGCCGGCTTGAGCACGATGCAGTTACCTGCGGCCAGGGCCGGGGCGAGTTTCCAGGCGGCCATCAGCAGCGGAAAGTTCCACGGGATGATCTGCCCGACCACACCCAGCGGCTCATGGAAATGATAGGCCGTGGTCAGTTCGTTGATCTCGGCGGCCCCGCCCTCTTGGGCGCGAATGCAGCCGGCGAAGTAACGGAAATGGTCAGCCGACAGCGGTACGTCGGCATTGAGGGTTTCGCGCACGGCCTTGCCGTTGTCCCAGGTCTCGCTGATGGCGAGGACTTCCAGGTGCTGCTCGATACGGTCGGCGATTTTCAGCAGCACCAGGGAACGGTCCTGCACCGAGGTCTTGCCCCAGGCGTCGGCTGCGGCGTGGGCGGCATCCAGGGCCTTGTCGATGTCGGCGGCGCTGGAGCGTGGGAACTCGGCGATGACTTCGCCGTTGACCGGGGACGTGTTGGTGAAGTACTCGCCATTGACCGGCGCGACGAATTCGCCGCCGATGAAATTGCCATAACGCGGTTTGAAGGAAACGACGGCGCCTGGGGTTCCGGGTTGTGCGTAGATCATGATGGGCCTCTGCCTGGTCGATGCCTGTCACGGGACAGGCGATAGGCCGATGGTAGAGAGCCCCGCCAGCCGGACGAATGCGTCGTTGGCAGGGGGGACTCTCGTTATTTGGTCGTAGGTTTCAAGCATTGGGACGAGGTTTTTTGGTGAAACGACGCATCGCCCCTGTGGGAGCAAGGCTTGCCCGCGATGAAGGCGATGCGGTCTCTCAGGTAACCGAGGCGACTGCATCGCGAGCAAGCTTTGCTCCCACAGAGCAGTCGCCACAAGGGCTGCACCCGCCCCAGATTCAGCTCAGCGCTTGGCCACCAAGTCCTTTGGCAACTTGAAGGTCCAGAGCATGCCGCCCTGGTTGAAGTCCTTCACGCGCTTGGCCACTTCGCCGCCCCACAACGGCACCGCGCCGCCCCAGCCAGAGACCACGGAGACGTATTGCTCGCCGTCCATTTCCCAGGTGATGGGCGAGCCGAGCACGCCGGAACCAGTCTGGAATTCCCAGACCTTTTCCCCGGTCTTGGCGTTGAACGCTTGCAGGAAGCCTTCAGGCGTACCGGTGAACACCAGGTTGCCCTTGGTGGTCAGCACCCCGCCCCACAGCGGCGCGAAGTTCTTGTGGCGCCAGACTTCCTTGCCGGTCTTGGGGTCGATGGCCCGCAGCACGCCGATGTAATCTTCGTTCAGCGGCTTGATGGTGAAACCGGCGCCAAGGAACGCCGCGCCTTTCTTGTAGGCGATGCCTTCGTTCCAGATGTCCATGCCCCACTCGTTGGATGGCACGTAGAACAACCCGGTGTCCTGGTTATAGGCCATCGGCATCCAGTTTTTCGCGCCGAGGAAGGCCGGTGCCACGAATACCGAGCTGCCCTTCGCTTCGCTGCCCGGCGCGCCCGGACGGCTGGCCTCGTTGTAGATCGGCCGACCGTCCTTGTCCAGGCCAGTGGCCCAGGTGATCTTGTCGACAAACGGGAAGCCACGGATGAACTTGCCGTTGGTGCGGTCGAGCACGTAGAAGAAGCCGTTACGGTCGGCGGTGGCCGCTGCCTTGATGTCCTTGCCACCGTCCTTGTAGTTGAACGAGATCAGTTCGTTGACGCCGTCATAGTCCCAGCCGTCATGAGGCGTGCTTTGGAAGTGCCACTTGATGGTGCCGTCGTCCGGGTTCAGGGCCAGGCGCGACGAAGAATAGAGATTGTCGCCAGGACGCAGGTGGGAGTTCCACGGTGCCGGGTTGCCGGTGCCGAACAGCAGCAGGTTGGTTTCCGGGTCGTAGTAGCCACCCAGCCAAGGCGCGGCACCGCCGGTTTTCCAGAGATCGCCCGGCCAGGTCTTGCCGGCCTCGCCGCCGGAAATACCGTTCTCGACCGCCTTGCCGTCCTTGTAGACATAGCCCATGTGGCCTTCCACGGTTGGACGGGTCCAGAGCAGTTCGCCATTTTTCGGATCATAGGCGCTGATCTGGCCTACCACGCCGAACTCGCCACCGGCCACGCCCGTGATCAGCTTGCCGTTGACGATCAACGGCGCGGCGCTGATGGAGTAGCCTTCCTTGTGGTCGGCCACTTTCTTGCTCCACACCACTTTGCCGGTGTCCTTGTTCAGGGCCACCAGCTTGGCGTCGAGAGTGCCGAAGAACACCAGGTCGCCATACAGCGCCACGCCACGGTTGATCACGTCGCAGCAAGGGCGGATGTCATCGGGCAGGCGCGCATCGTACTGCCACAGTTTCTTGCCGGTGCGCGCGTCCACCGCGAATACCCGCGAGTAAGAACCGGTGAGGTACATCACCCCGTCCTTGATCATCGGCTGGGCTTGCTGGCCACGCTGCTTTTCGCCGCCGAAGGAGAACGCCCAGACCGGGCGCAGGTCCTTGACGTTATTGACATTGAGGGTATCGAGCGGGCTGTAGCGCTGGCCCTGGACACCCAGGCCGTTGGTCACGACCTGTTGCGGGTTTTTCGGGTCCTGGAGAATTTCCTGATCGGTCACGGCTGCAAGGGCCGAACCGGACAGCAGCATGGCACTGAGCAGCAGGCTCACGGCGAAGGGTTGGCGACGTGCGGGATGACTCATGACGGCTACCTCTGCGGTTATTGTTATACCCGGGAATTTTTCCCGGTCTGCCACAGATTCTTGGGCTCGGGGCCGCTGCCAACAATTGCCCGCTGTGTTGAGTTTTCTAGTTCCTTGGTACATGTGGAGGAGCAGCGCCCCCCCCCCGTGGCGAGGGAGCTTGCTCCCGCTGGGGCGCGCAGCGGCCCTGAAAATAGCCCAGTCAATATTGATGGCCAGAGTGACTGATAACAGGGGCTGCTGCGCAGCCCAGCGGGAGCAAGCTCCCTCGCCACGGGACAGCCTGAATCATTCGGGTTGGGTGTCCACCCGCTTCATCCCCGCCCGCTCGTAACGTGGATAGAGATGACTGACGCTGCGAATCAACTCATAACGACTCAGGCTGATCCCGGCAAAGCGCTCAGGAATGGGGCTGCGGATCATCTCGGCCATGTCGTCGCCCCGGGCCGCGCCGTCGCGCATCAGTTGGTCGAGCCAGCCCAGGTAGTCGCGCATCTGCAAGAAAGGCCGGGCATCGGTCGCGACCGGGCCGTGGCCGGGCACGATCTGCTTCCAGGGCAAGGCCTGCAAGGTGTCCAGATCCCTGAGCCAGACTTCGAGTCCCGGACTGTTGGGAGTGGTCAAAGCGCGTTCGTAGAACACCAGGTCGCCGGCGAACAGCACGCCAGTGGTTTCGTCGAAGATCGCCAGGTCGGCCCCGGTGTGCCCGGCCAGTTGCAGCAGTCGCAAGGTATGGTTACCCGCCTTCAACACACCGGGCTCCAGCACCTGGGTTGGCAACACCACCTCGGTGCCGCGCATCCAGTCGCCCACCAGCCGGTACATGTTTTCCGCCAGCGCATCGCCCTGTTGCCGCAGCAGGTCCGTGGTGCCCGCCAAGGCCCCGATGGGCGCGTCACTGAAAGCCTGATTGCCCAGTACATGGTCGGGGTGATGATGAGTCAGCAAGACCTGGATGATTGGCTTATCGGTGGTCGTGGCAATGGCCTGGCGCAGCGCCTCGCCGTAGCGCTTCGACGGCCCGGTGTCGATCACCACCACGCCGGTATCGGTGACGATGAACGCGGTGTTGACGATGTTACCGCCGTTGGCCTTGGCAAAATTCTCGGTGCTGCCTTCCAGCAGCCAGGTGCCTTCGGCGATCTGCCGAGGCTTGAGCGAATAGTCTGTTCCGGCCCACGTCGGTAGACACAGACTCAGGAAGATCAGCAACAACCAGCGCATGGCGCGCTCCTTGTAGTCAGGGAATCGCCGCTTCGAACGCATTGCCGCTGTTATCGTGCAGCAACAGGCGGGTCTGCCCGGGGCCTTGGATGTCGAAACCCAGGTTGGGGTTTTCGCTGACTGCCGGGAACAACTCCAGGCGCGCCAGGACCTGGCCGTCGGCGTCCAGCAGTTGCGCCTGGTTGAGGAAGAATTCCGGGATGCCGCTCACCAGGCCGTTATCCATCGGATGGGCCACCTGCAGACGCAGACGACTCGACTCGCCCCGGGGATAGCGGGCCCCCAGCACCTCGCCCAAATGCTCCTCCCAACCCGGTTGGGTGCGCACTACGCTGGGTGCGGTACAGCCACCACCGGCGGCATCGATCAGGGTCGAACCGACGTGCCACAGGCCATCGCGGGTCTGCACCGCCGCGCGCAGCGGGGTGGCTTGCTCGATACGAATGCGGATCGACAGCCAGGGCAGCACCCGCGCTCCGGGTTGGAAGTCGACGATTTTCGGCAACGGGTTCAGCTCGGCCCAGGCCAACACTCGTACGACGTCGCCGGTAAAGGCCCGGGCATCGATTTCCAGTGGAACCTGGCGAGCGTCTTCGGCAAAGGGTGGTGCCAGCAGCCGCACCCGGTCGTCGAACACGAACGGCGCGTCGCCCAACAGTTGCTTGTGATAAAAGGCCCACATCACCGACGGCACCGGATCCTTGCCTGGCTCGACAGCCGCCCACGCGATCATCGGCAGACTGCACCACAGCAGGCACCACACGAGCCATTTCATCCCTGCGCTCCTATTGGTACATCTCGGGCACGTCGTAACGCAGGCCGTAATGGGCATAGACCGTCTTGACGCTGCCGTCGCGGATCAAGCCTTCCAGCGCCTCTTCCACCGCATAGGCCAACTGACGGTTGCTTTCGTGCACCGCCATGCCGATTTCCCAGCGTTGCTTGCCCATGTTCGGGTAGGCATTTTCCGCCAGCGCCAGTTGCGGATCGGCCGCCTCGTGCACCTGCCAGTCGATTTCCCCACGCATGGCCATGACGGCGTCCACCTCCCCGGCCTGCATGGCCTTGAAGGCCTGGCTGACACCGGGATAATGGTGGGTCTTGGCGCTGAGCATGCCGTTGAACACTGACGTCAGGTAGAACGACGGCACGCTGTCGACTTCAACGCCAATGGGGTGTTGCTGGAACACCGCGACGCTGCCCACCGAATCCAGTCGGCGGCGGTCATATGCCACCTGCCAGCACTCTTGCTGATAAGGCCCGAACATCACCACCTGGGCATTTTCCAGCTCACCGATGTCGTTGCGCCTTTGCACGTAGTCGTGATCGTAGGGCACACGCATCATCAAGTCGGCCAATTGCCGATCGTGCAGTGGGCTGCTGCGCCAGATGTAATCACGCAGGTCGTCGTCGAGCTTTTCGCCAGGCGGTGCCCAGATCAATTGCAAGCGCACGCCAAGCGCCTTGGCCAAGGCCTGGGCCAGCTCCACGTCCACGCCCCTGGGTTGGCCGTGGTCTTCGAAACTGTAGGGCGCGAAGTCCTTGTAGACCGCCACCTTCAACTCCCCGGCGGCGATCATCTGGTCGTAACTGCGCACCTGCGCCTGCACCGCTTGGCCACACAAGAACAAGCTGCACATTACCCACGCGAACAGGCGCATGGCGATCACTCCTCGACGTGCACGCTGTCGAGATAGGTGCGCACCGCCCACAAGGCTTCCTGACTCAGGTAGTCGGCCATTTTCGGCATGTAGACCCGGCCGTCGCGCACCGCGCCGTGGCGGACGCGCTCGACAAACCACTCATCGCCGGCTTCGGCGGCGTCGAGCATGCGCAGGTCCGGGGCGATCCCGCCGGACTTGGCCTCCAGGCCATGGCAGGCCGCGCAGTTCTGGTTGTAGGCCGAGGCGCCGATTTCCACGGCTTTGTCACGCTCGGGAGAGTTGCGATACGGGTTCTGGGAAGCCCACCCATCAGCGTCCAACGGCAAGTTGGCGTCCTTGATCGGGGTCAGACCCTTGGTTTCCACTGCCTGGGGCACTACGTTGCCATGGGCCCATGCGGAGCCTGCGCCGATCAGCCCCATCAGCAGTGCGGTAGCGATGATGGCGTTGCGTTTAGTTGTCATTGTTATGCCCTCTGGATTGCACGCAAGACCTCTGTGAAGAAGCCGTGCCGTCATCTTAGGAACCCCCCTGCCCCAGCCGAATGCTGCTTTGGTGGCCGCGTTCTAGTTCCTTGGTAGCAAGCCATCCGACGCAGGTCGCAAAGACAGGCGGTTCGGGAAGTCTTCCCGGCGAAGGCGGGACTTTTTCCGTATCGGCCAGGCCATGGCGCGACTCACCCTAGTCAGGCCAAAACCTTTCACTGGGAACTGCCACCATGAGAATAAAAACGCTACCCGCCCTCTCTTCCTTGACCGTTGCCTTGCTGCTGGCCGGTAGTCTGTCGCTGAGCCCCGTGGCCAGCGCTGCCGTCACCTGGGAAGACATCGCCAACGATCACCTGACCACCAAGGACGTGCTGCAATACGGCATGGGAACCAACGCCCAGCGCTGGAGCCCGCTGGCCCAGGTCAACGACAAGAACGTGTTCAAACTGACCCCGGCCTGGTCCTACTCGTTTGGCGACGAGAAGCAGCGCGGCCAGGAGTCCCAGGCCATCGTCAGCGACGGCGTGGTGTACGTCACCGGCTCGTATTCGCGGGTGTTCGCCCTCGACGCCAAGACCGGCAAGCGCCTGTGGACCTACAACCACCGGCTGCCGGACAACATTCGCCCGTGCTGCGACGTGGTCAACCGCGGCGCGGCCATCTATGGCGACAAGATCTACTTCGGCACCCTGGATGCGCGGGTGGTCGCCCTGGACAAGAACACCGGCAAGGTGGTGTGGAACAAGAAGTTCGGCGACCACGCCAGCGGCTACACCATGACCGGCGCCCCGGTGCTGATCAAGGACAAGACCAGTGGCAAGATGCTGCTGATCCACGGCAGTTCCGGCGACGAGTTCGGTGTGGTCGGGCAACTGTTTGCCCGCGACCCGGACACCGGCGAAGAAGTCTGGATGCGCCCCTTCGTCGAAGGCCACATGGGCCGCCTCAACGGCAAGGACAGTACGCCGACCGGCGACGTCAAGGCGCCGTCCTGGCCCGACGACAAGACCACTGAAACCGGCAAGGTCGAAGCCTGGAGCCATGGCGGCGGCGCACCTTGGCAGAGCGCCAGTTTCGACGCCGAGACCAACACCATCATCGTCGGCGCGGGCAACCCCGGCCCGTGGAACACCTGGGCGCGCACGGCCAAGGATGGCAACCCTCACGATTACGACAGCCTCTACACCTCCGGCCAGGTCGGTGTCGACCCGAGCACCGGCGAGGTGAAGTGGTTCTACCAACACACGCCCAACGACGCCTGGGACTTCTCCGGCAACAACGAGTTGGTGCTGTTCGACTACAAGGACAAGGACGGCAAGGTGGTCAAGGCCACCGCCCACGCGGACCGCAACGGTTTCTTCTACGTGGTGGACCGCAACAACGGCAAGCTGCAGAACGCCTTCCCCTTCGTCGACAACATCACCTGGGCCAGCCACATCGACCTGAAGACCGGTCGCCCAGTGGAAAATCCCGGCCAACGTCCGGCCAAGCCATTGCCCGGCGAAACCAAGGGCAAACCGGTGGAAGTCTCGCCGCCCTTCCTCGGCGGCAAGAACTGGAACCCCATGGCCTACAGCCAGGACACCGGGCTGTTCTACGTCCCTGGCAACCAATGGAAGGAGGAATACTGGACCGAGGAAGTGAACTACAAGAAGGGCTCGGCCTACCTGGGCATGGGCTTTCGCATCAAGCGCATGTACGACGATCACGTCGGCAGCCTGCGGGCGATGAACCCCACTACCGGCAAAGTGGTCTGGGAGCACAAGGAAGCACTGCCGTTGTGGGCCGGCGTGCTGGCGACGAAGGGCAACCTGGTGTTCACCGGTACCGGCGATGGTTTCTTCAAGGCCTTCGACGCCAAGACCGGCCAGGAGCTGTGGAAATTCCAGACCGGCAGCGGCATCGTCTCCCCGCCCATCACCTGGGAGCAGGACGGCGAGCAGTACATCGGCGTGACCGTCGGCTACGGCGGCGCCGTGCCGTTGTGGGGCGGCGACATGGCCGAACTGACCAAGCCGGTTGCCCAGGGCGGGTCGTTCTGGGTGTTCAAGATTCCGAGTTGGGATAACAAGGTGGCCCGCCAATAGCCCTTGTGGGAGCGAGCCTGCTCGCGATGGCGGTGGTTCAGTTGGCAGTGATGTTGAATGTGCCGCCGGCTTCGCGAGCAAGCCCGCTCCCACAGTTGATGGTTGTCGGACACAAAATCTGTGTCCGCTGCAGATCCCTTGTGGGAGCGGGCTTGCTCGCGAAAGCGATGGTTCAGTCAGCGGTGATGTTGAATGTCCCGCCGCTATCGCGAGCAGGCTCGCTCCCACAGTCAACCGAGTTTACTGCCATGAGATTTCTCCCTCTGCTGCTTCTGCTCATCTGCGTCCATGCCAACGCCGACGACACCGAAACACCTCTGACCATCAACGGCTGCCTCATCGCCGAAGCCAGTCAATGCCCCGGCGCCAACCTGCGTGGAGCAAAACTGGCGAACCAGGACCTGCGCAAAATGAACCTCAGCGGTGCCGACCTGCGCGACGCCGACCTGCGCCATGCGCGACTGGACCTGGCCAACCTTGAAAAAGCCCAGCTACAGGGCGCCAACCTGACCCGTGCCAGTCTGCAGCAAAGCAACCTGCGCCTGGCGGACTTCAGCGGCGCCACGCTCAAGGCGATCCAGGGTTGGGGGCTGTTCGCCCAGGGTGCGCAGTTCCAGCGTGCCGACCTGACCGCAGCCTATCTTCAGTTCGCTCGCTTGTCCGGCGCGCGACTGCACGAGGCCAACCTGCAAGCCGCTGACCTGGAAATGGCCTGGCTGAGCAAGGCCGACCTCAAGGGCGCCGATCTGCGTGACGCCAACCTGCAAGAAGCCAAGCTCGGCGAAAGCAACCTGGAACAGGCCAACCTGAGCGGTTCTCGCCAGCATTACGGGAATTTTCAGGATGCGAACATGCAGGGTTGTACGGGGTGCCCGACTTCCTGGGATCAGTGAAGGCTCTGGAGCACATAAACCCTGTGGCGAGGGAGCTTGCTCCCGCTGGGCTGCGAAGCAGCCCTCAATAGGGTCAACTCAATGGACCTGATGCACCGAGGTGCCGGTTTTTGGGGGCGCTTCGCACCCCAGCGGGAGCAAGCTCCCTCGCCACAGTGGATCGTCATCGCCTGGGAATGAGGGTTTTCACCCCGCCACCCGCACCACCCCCATATCAATCCCCAGGTGCACCAGCTCGGCATGGGAGCTGACCTGCAACTTGCTCTTGAGCAGCGTCAGGTGGTTCGACACGGTCTTGGCGCTGATGCACAGCTGTTCGGCGATGGTGCGTGCGGGGGTGCCCTTGGCGAGCATGACGAAGATCTCCAACTCCCGCTGGGTCATGCATTGCAGGCGTGGGTCGACATCGTGCCTGGAGCTGGCGCAGGCCAGTTGCGTGGCCAGGGACTGTTCGATGTAGGCATGGCCGGCCAGCACCCGGCGTACCGCTTCCACCAGCACCTGGGGCGCCGAATTCTTGGTCAGGTAGCCCATAGCACCGGCGTCCAGCGCCTGGCGCACCAACGGCAATTCATCGTGCATGCTGAAGAACAGCACGCGCAGTTGCGGCAGGCGCTGGCGTAATCGCCGCGTGGTTTCCAGGCCGCTGATACCGGGCAGGCCGAAGTCCATGATCACCAGGTGCGGCACCTGCTCCTGCACCAGGCTCAAGGCCTCCTCTCCGGTGGCCGCTTCGCGGACCAGCAGGTCCGGCATCAACACCCGCAGAAGGCTGGCATAGCCCTGCCGCACCACCGCGTGGTCATCCACCAACAAAATGTTCATCACGCCTCCAAGGCAATATTCAAGACCAGCGCCCAACCGGCGCCAGGCTGGCTGATGATGCGCAGCTCACCCCCCAGGCTGCGGGCCCGCTCTGACATCGAGTGCAAGCCAACGCCTGCTCGTGCCGGTTGCGTGGCCCCACGGCCATTGTCACGCACCAGCAGGCGCAAACGTCCGGCACGGTGTTGCAGGCGAATGCGCACCTCGCTGGCGCCCGCATGGCGGGCGACGTTGGTCAGGGCTTCCTGCAACAAGCGATACAGATGGGTCTTGTCGGCACCGGACAACGGCGGCAACGCCTCATCGATCGACACCCGACAGGCAATGCCCTGGGTCTTTTGCCATTGCCCCGCCAACACCCCTATGGCATCGCTCAACGACAAGTGCTGCAACACCACCGGGTACAAGTCATGCACCAGCGCCCGGAAGCCATGCTGCAAATGCTCGCAATGGTCTTCGAGCTGGCTGACGGTCTGCTCCAGCGCTTGCGGCTGGTTTGTCACCAGGCGCAACAGGCAGGCGTGAGCGCGAATGCCGGCCACGTATTGGCCCAGGTCATCGTGCAGGGTCTGGGCCAGCCGGGTACGTTCCTGTTCCTGCACAGCCAGCAAGGCCTGGGTGAGCCGGGCGTTGTCAGCCTGGGCCTCGGCCAGGGCGGCGGTCATGCGGTTGAAGTACCTCGCCAGTTGCTGCGCTTCCGGGAGCCCCTCAGTGCCCAGGCGTACCTGCAGGTTTCCGGCAGACACCTGACGCAGCGCCTGCAGCAACTCATCGAGCAAACGCATGCCCCGGCGCACCGCCCAGCGGATCACCAGCAGGCTGAGCAACAGCGCCAGGGCGCAAACGCCCAGCAGTTGCACCAATGAATCGAGAATCTCGTCGATTTCATCCCGAGGATCGACGGCAATCCAGGCCCGCCGACCGTCAGGCAAATCCACCACCTGGGCGGCGGGCCCGTCCTCCAGGAGTCGACGCCCGAACCAGGCCTTTATCCCTTTCTCATCCGCCGGAAACAGCTCCCCAGGGGCCAACCAGTGGACCCGCACATGACGCAGGCTACCGGTCAAGCGCATCTGGAGACTGGCCGGGTCGCGCTCGGCGGTTTCGCGCAGGTAATGCACCACCGACTCGGCCGATTGCAGTTCTCGTCTCACATCGGTCGTGGCTTGGTGCAACAACAGGACGGCACAGGCCAGGGTAACCAGGGCGAAAAAGGCTGACACCCAGAGGTTGATGCGCCAGAGGGCTGACACGGTTAGCGACCCATTGCCGGGATGAACTCACATCCGCGCCGGACACAAATCCCTTGTGGGAGCGAGCCTGCTCGCGATAGCGGTGGGTCAGTCGACAATAATGTTGGATGTGAGGCCGCTATCGCGAGCAGGCTCGCTCCCACTGGGGTTACGGGGTGGCCGCAGCTTTTATGTCCATTGCACCCGATTTTTTTACCGGCCAGCCGGTCAACGCCAACCAGGCTCAGGATCAGCAGAAACGGCAGCAGCAGCGCTTTGAGAATCCGCATGGTCGTCCCTCCTGGTCAATGACGATGCCTTGCATGCTAAAACCCCGGCCGCCAAGGCGAGTTACTACCTTGGTACTGCACCGGCGGTACTTTCTACATATTTCCCCCGCCCCCCTGGCTTCCTATGCTGGCGCTACCCGCAATGGAGGATGTCATGCGCCGGCTCGTCAGTTACGCCTTGGTTTCTCTGCTGGCAGCGGCAACCGCTCACGCTGGCGATGCCACACCGCTGCAAGTGCGCATCGGCTACCTGGGCTATCGCCCCGACCCCGGCCCGCTACTGTCCAACGTCATTGCCGAACCGGCCGATGCCGGCTTGCGCGGTGCTGAACTGGCGATCATCGACAGCAACAGCACCGGACGTTTTCTCAATCACGACTACCGCCTGGAAAGCGCCAGCGTCGACACTCCCGAAGCGCTGCTCCAGGCCGCCCGCGCCCAACACGACCAGGGCCTGCGGCTGTTCGTGGTCAACGCACCGGTCGCCAGCCTGCGCCAGCTCAGCGCCGCCCTGCCCGACAGCCTGCTGTTCAACGCCGGCAGCCCCGACGACAGCCTGCGTACCACCGACTGCCTGGGCAACGTGCTGCACAGCCTGCCCGACCGCGCCATGCTCGCCGATGCTCTGGTGCAATTCAGCGTCGTGCGTAAATGGCAGCGGGCCTTGCTGATCGTGGGCCAGACGCCCGAGGACCAGGCCTATGCCGCCGCATTACGCCGGGCGATGAAACGCTTCGGCATGAAGATCGTCGCCGAGAAGGCCTGGCAGTTCGACAACGACCAGCGTCGCAGCGCCCAGGCCGACATGCCGCTGTTCACCCAGACCGCCGAGTACGACGTGGTGCTGGTGGCCGACGAGCGCGGCGACTTCGGCGAATACTTGCCCTACCAGACCTGGTACCCACGCCCGGTGGCCGGCACCCAAGGGCTGACGCCCACCGGTTGGCACAAGACCGTGGAAACCTACGGCGCGGCGCAGTTGCAAAAACGCTTCGAAGCCCTGGCCGGACGCTGGATGAACGACCGCGACTTCGCCGCCTGGATCGCCGTGCGCAGCATCGCCAGCGCGGTGAGCAAGTTGCGTCAGGACGACCCGCTCGCTATCCGCCAACTGGCCCTCAGCGACCAGTTGCCCCTGGACGGTTTCAAGGGCCGCAAGCTCAGTTATCGGCCCTGGAACGGCCAGTTGCGCCAACCCATTCCCCTGGTCCAACCCCGGGCATTGGTCAGCACCTCGCCCCAGGACGGTTTCCTCCACCCTACCAATGAAATGGACAGCCTGGGCTATGACCAGCCCGAGGTGAGCTGCCGTTACCCCTGATCGATAACAACAATAAGGAAACCGCCATGCGTCGCTCCCTGATTTACCCGGCCCGGCTCTGCCAAGCCCTCGCCCTGGGCGCTGCCCTGCTGGCCGCTGGCCCCGCCGCCGCCAGCATCGCCTGGGTCTCCAACGAGAAAGACAACAGCCTGAGCCTGATCGACATGCAAAGCCTGGAAGTCATCGACACCCTACCGGTGGGCCAACGCCCCCGAGGCCTGTTGCTGTCCCATGACAATCGCCTGTTGTACATCTGCGCCAGTGACTCGGACCGGGTCCAGGTGATGGACGTCGCCACCCGCAAAATCATCAAGGAACTGCCCTCCGGCAAAGATCCAGAGCAATTCGCCCTGCACCCCAACGACCGTTGGCTGTATGTGTCCAACGAAGACGATGCGCTGGTGACGGTGATCGACACCCAGACCTCCGAAGTGCTGGGCCAGATCGGCGTGGGTGTCGAGCCCGAAGGCATGGCCGTGAGCCCTGACGGCAAGTGGGCGGTCAACACCAGTGAAACCACCAACATGCTGCACTGGATCGACACCAGCACCCAGACCCTGGCCGACAACACCCTGGTGGACCAGCGGCCGCGCTTCGTCGAATTCAATCGCGACGGTACGCAGCTCTGGGCCTCGGCGGAGATCGGCGGCACGTTGACCGTGCTCGATGTGGCTACGCGTAAAATCCTCAAGACCCTGACGTTCCAGATCAAAGGCGTGCACCCGGACAAGGTCCAGCCGGTGGGCATCAAGCTCAGTGCCGACGGCAAACTGGCGTTCGTCGCGCTGGGCCCGGCCAACCATGTGGCGGTGATCGATGCCAAGACCTTCGAAGTGCTGGATTACCTGCTGGTGGGCCGCCGAGTCTGGCAACTGGCGTTTACCCCGGACCAGAAGCAACTGTTGGCGACAAACGGCGTCAGCGGTGACGTCTCGGTCATCGATGTGGAGAGCCGCAAGGTCCTCAAGTCGGTGAAAGTCGGGCGCTACCCTTGGGGCGTGGTGGTTACGCCATGAACGCCCTGGAAGTCAGCGACCTGAGCTTTGCCTATGGCGCACGCGAAGCCCTCAAACAGATGAGTTTCAGTCTGCCCGCCGGACGTTTCGCCGCGCTGCTGGGACCCAACGGGGCCGGCAAGTCGACGCTGATCGCCCTGCTCACCCGGCTGTATGACTTACAGCACGGCGACATCCGCGTTGGCGGCCACTCCTTGCAAAAGTCACCACGACCGGCCTTGCGCCAGCTGGGCGTAGTGTTCCAACAGAGCACCCTGGACCTGGACCTGAGCATTGAACAGAACCTGCGCTATCACCTGGCGCTGCACGGCTTTTCGCGACGCCAGGGCGCCGTCCGCATCGACGCCGAACTGACCCGCCAGCACCTGACCGAGCGGCGCCACGAGCGGGTGCGCGACCTCAACGGCGGCCATCGACGCCGGGTGGAAATCGCCCGCGCCCTGCTCCATGAACCGCGCCTGTTGCTGCTCGACGAACCCAGCGTCGGCCTCGATCCGGCCAGCCGCCTCGCCCTGGGCCTGCACATCCGGCAACTGTGCAGCGAGCAAGGCATCAGCGTGCTCTGGACCACTCACCTGCTGGACGAAGTGCAGCCCAGCGACGACCTGTTGATCGTGCATCAAGGCCGCCTGGTCGCCAGTGGCCGCGCCGATGCCGTGAGCCTGGAACACGGCGGCAGCCTCGGCTCAGCCTTCACACACTTGACCGCCAAGGGAGTCCACCCATGAGCGCGTACTGGTATTGTTTCAGCGGCATCGTGACGCGCGAATGGCTGCGCTTCGTGCTGCAACGCACACGGCTACTCAGCGCCCTGGTGCGGCCACTGCTGTGGCTGCTGGTGTTCGCCGCCGGCTTTCGCGCGGCCCTGGGCATCGCCATCATCGCCCCCTACGACACCTACATCCCCTACGAGGTGTACATCGTGCCGGGGCTGGCCTGCATGATCCTGTTGTTCAACGGCATGCAGGGTTCGCTGTCGATGGTCTATGACCGGGAAATGGGCAGCATGCGCGTCCTGCTCACCAGCCCCCTGCCCCGGGCTTTCCTGTTGGCAAGCAAGTTACTGGCGACCTCGTTGATCTCGCTGTTGCAGGTCTATGCCTTCCTCGCCATCGCCTGGTTGTACGGCATCCAGCCACCGACCATGGGCCTGCTGCTGGCCCTGCCGGCCTTGCTGCTGGTGGCCCTGATGCTCAGCGCCCTGGGCTTGCTGCTGTCCAATGCCATCCGGCAACTGGAGAATTTTGCCGGGGTGATGAATTTCGTGATTTTCCCGCTGTTCTTCCTGTCTTCGGCGCTGTACCCGCTGTGGAAAATGCAGGAAGCCAGCCCGTGGCTGTACTGGCTCTGCGCAGTCAGCCCGTTCACCCATGGTGTGGAATTGGTGCGGTTTGCCCTGTATGAGCGGTTCAACCTGCTGGCGATGGTGGTGTGCGTGGGGTTGACCCTGGTGTTCGCGCTGCTGGCGGTGTGGACGTTCAATCCGCAGCATGCGGCGTTGCGCAAGGCCGGCAGCTAACGCCTCGTTGCACAGTCTGTGGGAGCAAAGCTTGCTCGCGATGGCGGCGGTTCATCCAGAATTGATGTTGACTGGCACACCGTTATCGCGAGCAAGCTTTGCTCCCACAGGGTTCGGTGCATGTTCTCCATGTCGCGCGGGTCTTTAACACTCAAATTACTACTTTAGTACCGGTTTTCCTGTCTATGGTCGCATTCACAAGACCTCGACCCTGGCATGTAATGGGCGCATAACAAAAAGGATAAATCCTATGCCCCGTTTGCTGGCGATCCTCCTGCTGGGCCTGGCGCTGAATGTCGCGCAGGCCGATACCGCGCTGTTTTCAGCACAGGGCTATCGCATCGCCCAATACCGCAGCCCGACGCCCGCCACCGTCGACGGCGCCCAGACCCTCGACACCCAGGCCCTGCAACG
Organism: Pseudomonas sp. St290; assembly: GCF_018325805.1. Lineage (NCBI taxonomy): Bacteria > Pseudomonadati > Pseudomonadota > Gammaproteobacteria > Pseudomonadales > Pseudomonadaceae > Pseudomonas > Pseudomonas sp. St290. The sequence continues at coordinate 3,696,890 of NZ_AP014703.1, forward strand.
CCTGCTTGGCCAAGCCTCCCCCCCGATCCTGATCGACGTCTATCGCCGTCCCTGGGTCCAGGGACGTTTCATCGACAGCGAACCCCATGCCAACCTCCCCGGCAGCCTGTGGCTGGCCAATACCGGTGACGGCGATCTCGACCCCACCTGGCAGGCCTACTTCAGCCATCACCTGCGCACGGCCACCGGCGGGCGGCTGGATCTACCGCTGGTCTTTTATTGCCGCGCCGATTGCTGGCTGAGCTGGAACGCGGTAAAACGCGCCGCGGCCATGGGCTATAACCATGTGTATTGGTACCGCGATGGCATCGATGCCTGGGAGGCGGCCAACCTGCCCTTGCAAGCGGCCCGGCCCGAACCCTTTCCATGATCATGCAAAAGTGCGTGCAACTGCCCTGCCCCACACGACAATAACGAGGTGAATGGCCATGTATAAAATCCTGATAGCCGACGATCACCCACTGTTTCGCGAAGCCATCCACAACGTCATCAGCGACGGTTTTCCTGGCAGCGAGGTCATGGAGACCGCCGACCTGGACAGTGCCCTGGCATTGACTGCCGAGCACGACGACCTGGACCTGATCCTGCTGGACCTGAACATGCCCGGCATGCACGGGCTCAATGGCCTGATCAACCTGCGCAACGAGGCACCTACCATTCCCGTGGTGATCGTCTCCGCCGAGCAGGACAAGCAGGTGGTGCTGCAGGCCATCACCTATGGCGCGGTGGGCTTCATCACCAAATCCTCGCCACGCTCGCAGATGACCGACGCCATCGAGCAGATCCTCAACGGCAACGTGTACCTGCCGCCCGACATCATTCGCACGCAAAAAAGCCCGATGGGCCGGCGCCTGAACGAAACCCCGGCGTTCCCGCCGGAACTGCTCCAGGCCCTGACCCGCAAGCAACTGCTGGTACTCGAACGCATGACCAAGGGCGAGTCGAACAAACAGATCGCCTACACCCTGGACATCGCCGAAACCACGGTCAAGGCCCACGTCTCGGCGATCCTGCGCAAGCTCAATGTACACAACCGAGTGCAGGCGATCCTCAGTGCCGGGGATATTGATTTCGGGGCCTATCTGCGGCGTTGAGGCGCACAACCCTGTGGCGAGGGAGCTTGCTCCCGCTGGGGCGCGAAGCGGCCCTAAACCCTGACAACTCGATATGCCAGACAGACCCTGGGGGCTGCTTCGCAGCCCAGCGGGAGCAAGCTCCCTCGCCACAACAGCGTTCGGCTCAATGGCCCTGGGTTTGGCCCAACAGATGACTCATCGCAATCTTCAGCTTCATCGGCCGCACCGGCTTGTGCATCAAGGTGTGCCCGCGCTCGCGGATCTGCTGCTTGAGCTCGTTGCTGTAGTTGGCGGTGATCATCATCGCCGGGATCGGTGAACCCCGGCGGGCGTTGATCCGGGCCACGGCATCGACGCCGTTCTGATCGTGGTCCAGATGATAATCGGCGATCAGCAGGTCGACCTCGGCATGGTAGTTGTCCACCTGCCGCGCCAGGTCTTGCTCTGACAGCGCGGTCACCACCCGACACCCCCAACCTTCCAGCAAGGTGCGCATACCGGCGCAGATCGCCGCATCGTTATCCAGCACCCAGACCCGCGCTCCGCGCAGTCGCTCGAGCATCGGCTCGCTCATGTCCAGGCATGGCAACGGCTTGGGCGCAGTGGCGCTCAAAGGTACTTCGACGGCGAACATCGAGCCCTTGCCCGGCCAGGAGCGCACCTGGATCCGGTGCCCGAGGATCCCGGCGATCTTCTCGACGATCGCCAGGCCCAGGCCCAACCCACGGTCCTGATTCGGCCGCTGTACGTCGCCGCGCTTGAACTCCTGGAATATTTCCTCCAGACGGTCTTCGGCAATACCGATGCCGCTGTCCCAGACCTGGATCGAAACACTCTGGCGATGCCGCCGGCAGCCCAGCACGACACGGCCGCTGGGGGTATAGCGAATGGCATTGGTCAGCAAATTGCGCAGGATCCGCGCGAGCAATTGCATGTCGCTGCGCACCAACACTGAACAGCCGACATAGTGCAGCGCCAGCCCTTCGCTACGGGCGACCTGGACATACTCGGCGGCGAGGTTATCGAGCAACTCGCTGAGGCCGAACGGTGCGACATCGGCCTTGATCACCCCGGCGTCCAGCTTGGATATGTCCACCAGGGTGCCCAACAGATTCTCCACGTCCTGCAGCGAATTGCTGACGTTGCGCACCAGCTGCGTGTTGGCCACCGGCTCGCGGCGCTCCAGCAGCGCACTGGTGAACAGCCGGGCGGCGTTGAGCGGTTGCAGCAGGTCATGGCTGACCGCGGCGAGGAACTTGGTCTTCGACAGGTTGGCCTGCTCGGCCTCGCGCTTGGCCTCGCGCAGGCGCAATTCCACACGGCTGCGCTCGTCGATCTCGCGCAACAACTGGTCGTTGAGGGTGGTCAGTTCGGCGGTGCGCTCCTGGACCCGCTGCTCCAGGTTCTGATAGGCCTGGTGCAGCGCTTCGGCGGTGCGGCGGCGTTCGGTGATATCGCGGATCAGCACGAAGATCCCCACCACTTCGCCGTTGGCCAAGCGATTCGGTACATAGGAGCGCAGCATGTAGCGCTCCTGGTTGTTGATGTTGGTCTCGGCGAATTCGAACGTCACGCTCTCGCCCGCCAAGGCCCGGGCCACGTAGGCTTCCAGGCGCTGGTAATGCTGTTCGCTGTGGGCTTCGCGCAGGCTCTGGCCAAGCATCACGCCACGGGGCCAGCAATACCACTGCTCGTAGACCTTGTTGGTGAATTCGTAGACCAGGTCGGCATTGAGATAGGCGATCAGCGCCGGCACATGGTCGGTGATCAGGCGAATCCAGCGCTCGCTTTCGCTCAGGGCCTCGGCGTGCTGGTAGCGCTCGGTGATGTCGGTAAAGGTGTTGACGTAGCCACCGGTAGGCAGTGGATGTGTGCGGATCTCCAGGACCCGGCCATCGGACAGGCGCTGCTCACATTCGTGGATCAGCCGGCCGTTACTGTCGCGGCTGGCCGGGGTCAACAATTGCAGTTCGCTGTCGGCGATCACTTCGTTGAACGGCCGATGAGCCGCCACCGGGGCCAGGCCGCTGAGTTCGAGGAAGCGCCGGTTCCACAGCTCCAGCACACCTTGGGCGTTGACCATCGCCACGCCCTGGGACAGGTTGTCCACCGCCCGCTGCAACAAGTGGGACTTCTGCGCGATGGCCTGCTCGCGGCGCACGGTTTCACTGAGCTTGACGTCGGTGATGTCGGTGAACAGGATCACCCGTCCACCTTCCTGGGTCGGCCGCTCGCTGACTTGCAGCCATCGCCCATTCTGCAAGCGATACAGCACATGCTCGTCGGCCTGGCCGCGGGGTTCTTCGCTGAACAGCCCGTTGGCGGTCATCAGGCGCTTGACCTCGGACAGACGCATGCCAGCGATGATGCGCACCCGGCTGTTGGCCCAGAAGGCCTTGAAGCGGCTGTTGAACAGGACGATGCGTTGCTGCTCGTCGAACAGCACAAAGGCATCGGAAATGCTTTCGATCGCATCGATCAAGTGCCGATGAGCCGTTTCCGCCCGCAGCCGCGCCTCGCCCAGCAAGTGATTGCCCGCCTTGAGCTCGGCCATGGCCTGGTTCAGGGCATCGGTGCGCTCGCGCACCTGTTCGGCCAGCACCACCGAGTGCTGGAACGCCGCATAGGGGTCGTTGCCTCGGGTTACGCCGGACTCCACCCGCTCGATCAGCGCCTCGTTGATGCGCCGCAACTTGCGGTTTTCATGCTGCAGGCTGGCGAGCTGGGCCTGCAGCTCAGCGATGTCCGGGGACGCGATGTCGGGCAATGGCAACTCCGGTGAACGTCTGGTTGATATGCATGCCATTGAACTGTTCTCCATAGGTGTTGAACCCCATCACCCGTTGTTCGCGCAGGAATTGGCCGATCTGCTCCAGGCCGCCGCGATCTTCCAGCTCCAGGCGCCGGAGGAAGCAATCGCAGCCGATGGTCAGCAGCAAGTCGCCGAGGCGCGCCTGCAAGCCGTCGAACAGGCTTTGCAGGTTGTGCAGCAACGGGCCGGGGGTCATCGCAGTGAGGACGATGCCGTTCTCCACCGCGCAGTAGAAACTCAGGCTCAGGTCCGGGTGCACCTGCTGGATCGCCCGTACGTAGTACTGGTCGTTGATGCGCACCGCCAGTGGATGGGCGGCGAAGACCCGGTAGTCGAGTGCGCTCACTGGCACGCCGATATGCCGGGCGTATTCTTCGGCAGCGGGTTCGGCGTTGAGCTCATAGACCCGTCGTGAGGTACTGTCGGCGCCAGTCACCACCAACTTCTCTTGCCGGGGCAGGATGTGATGGGTGGTGAAGACTTCGAACTCCAGCCAGGTGTTGATCAGCAACACCACGGCCGCGCCGCTGTGGAACTGGCCTTCGAAGTACACATGGGTGTGGGTCAGGTAGTTGTCATCACCGGCCGAACCACCGAAATGCGGGATGTCCCCTAGCGCGGCGCTCAACGCCGCCAGTACCATTTCCTCGCGACTGGACAGGCCATCGAGCAGGGTCAAGGCGAAACTGTGGCCTTTGATCGGCGCCAAGGCATTGCTGCGGCAACCGCTCGCCAGGCGCTCGACCATTTGCTGGGCGTCGATCAGGCTGAAGTGCTCCATTTCGCCGATCAGCTCGGCGGCAATGGAAAAGTGCCGATGATCGAACCCCACCGCCGTCACGCAATTGCGGCCGTAACCCTGGGTGGTGATTTCACCGGCGCTGGTACAGCCCACCAGGCGAATCCCGCCGAAACTCTGGGACAACGCCTGGCCGAGGGCCGGCAAGTCGTACTCGGCGGAACAGAAAAACAGCACGAAGCCCAGGTACGGGTGCAACAACTGCCGCGCCAACTCCTGGGCCACCTGCTGGACGTCCGTGGCCTGGGACATGGCACTCACCACACCTTCGCTCTGGGCCTGCTGCATCTTCGCCTCCGGCGGGTGCGTGATAGGAGCCCTGAGTGTACGAAGCCGCGCCGGGTCGACGAATGCTACTTGGGTAGCGGGTGGACGCTTCCATGGGATGAGATTACTCCCGCTATGTGGGAGCAAGGCTTGCCCGCGATAGAGGCGATGCGGTCTGGCAGAATCGAGGCGCCTCTATCGCGAGCAAGCTTTGCTCCCACAAGCGTCCTTGCCACAAGAGCCGTTCGGTGTGCAGACAATATCAGTGGCTCATCGGCGACATGGCCGTGGCCTGCCCCAGCAGCTTCTGATCAATGTCTTCCAGGCGCAGCACCCGACCGCCGGTATCGCTGGCGAGTTTCTGTGCCGCCTGGGGGTCGGAGAACGAGGCCAGTACGACGCCCATGGCGCCTTTGAGCCCGCTACCGATGACGAAGTAGGCAGTCCGGGCGTCGATCAGGTGAGCGTCATCCGGCGTATTCCAATGGCTGCGGCCCATGTCGTGGACATACAGCTTGACGTCGGCCCGATGATTTTCCGGTTGCAACCACCAGCCCAGCATCTCCGCCGGCGAGCAGAACTTCTTCACGCCATCGGTCCCGACCGCCGCGCCCTTGGGGCCGGGAAAATCGGTAATGACCATGCCGCACACATGGCACTCATCGCTGGGATGGAACGCCAGCGCTGCCTCGCTGGCCGCCGGTGGTTCGGCCTTGCCGCAAGCCGCCAGCGCCAGGCACATCAATAATCCGGCCATGAGGCGGCCCGTCTTGAAGTACACCCTGTTCATCGTTGCATGCTCCCTTGATCAAGTTAGAAATTCACGGGCACCGGCGATTGAACAACCGATAGGCCAGCCACAACGGAACCGCCATCCACAGGCCCAGGCACAGCCAGAGCAAAGGCCCCGACACCGGCAAGTCGCTGCCCAGGGTCAGCACCGCGGCGCCACTGGACGCGGCATCGAACCCGGACAGGTTGATCAGCCGATACACGTCGGTAGGGTTGAACAGCAGCAGCCATGGCAACAGCTCCGGGCTGAACCGCCCCTCGCTCAGCACCAGCAACGCCAGCAAGGCCAGGTCGAACACCAGCACGAAGAAAAACCAGACCCCCAGGGCCAATCCGGCCGCGGTGGATTTTTCTGCCGACAAGCTGCTCAGCACGTAGGCCAACCCGAGGAAAACCCAGCCCAGCAGTGTGCTGGACACCATGAATCGACCGAAGGCCCAGAGCAGCAGGCTCAGTTGGACATCGTCCACCAACAGGGCGATGGCGAGCATCGCGCAGCCGAATCCGATAAAGGTGGCCAGGGCCAGGATCAGGCCGTGACCGACAAACTTGCCCAGCAACAGTTGGCCGCGCCCCAACGGGTAGGTCAGCAACAGCAGCAAGGTGCCGCTCTCGTCCTCGCCGACAATCGCGTCATAGGCCAACAGCAAGGCAATCAAGGGCATCAGGAAGGTCGCCAGGCTGGAAAGGCTCGCCACCGTGGCCGGCACCGAGGTGAACCCCAGTTGACCGGACGCCGCCGCGCCGAGCCAGGCGATGCCGATCGCCAGCACCGCAAACAACAGGCTGATCGCCAACAACCAGCGATTGCGCAGGCCATCGCTGAATTCCTTGCGGGCCATGTTCCAGACCGGATTCATAGGCTGGTCTCCTCGGCCGCGGCACGGACCATGTAATGACGGTACAAGTCCTCCAGCGACGGCGGCTTGATCTCGACATCCGACGGGTCATCCTGGGCCAATAACTGGCGCAGCAATTTAAGCTTGCTGCCATCCGGCGCGGACACCTGCACCCCTTCGGCGCCCCAGCCTTGAGTGGCGTGCCCTTCGCTGCGCCAATGCTGGCGAAGCCAGTCGGCCCGCGACAGCCCCGAGGCGCGGATCAGCGTCGGCAACCCGGCGTCCTCCCGCAACCGGGCCAGGCTGCCCAGGGCCAACAGGCGACCCCGGGTGAGAATCGCGGCGCGGTTGATGTGAGCTTCCACGCCAGGCAAGACGTGAGAACAGAGAATGATGCTGGTGCCCTGCCAACGCAGGCGGTCGAGCAACTGATAGAGGTCCTGGGTGGCGATGGGGTCCAGGCCCACGGTCGGTTCATCCAGCAATAACAGGCGCGGTTGGCCGAGCAACGCCTGGGCCAGACCGAGACGCTGGCGCATGCCCTTGGAATACGTTTTCACGCGCCGTGTCGCGGCACCCGCCAGCCCGACCTCTTCCAGCAAACGCTCCACTTGCTCCGGTGCAGCGCCTTTGAGCCGGGCAAAATGGCGCAAGGTCTCCAGCCCGCTCAATTGCGGATAGAACATCACGTTCTCGGGCAGGTAGCCGAGCATCTGCCGCACGCTCGGATCACTGGGCGTACGGCCGAAGACACGCACCTGCCCCTCGCTGGCCCGCAGCAAACCGAGGATCAGCTTCATGGTGGTGGTCTTGCCCGCACCGTTATGCCCGAACAGGCCGAGCACTTCGCCCTGGGCCAGGTTCAAATCCAGCCCGCGCAGCACGGCGACATCGCCATAGTACTGGCTGACGCCTTCGATCTCGACGACGTTCAAGACGCGTCCTCCTGGGCACTGTTGCGTGGCGGGGGTTGGACAGGCGTTTCCATCAGCGGATGACTGTCCATCACCCCGGGGGATTTCATCACTGGGAAAGCTCGCTGCACCCAACGCAGCAGTTCGATCCCCGGACTGTTCATCAACAAGCGCACCTGGGGATACAGCCACAACAGGCGATCGACGTTGTCGTTGGGCTCATAGGCCACATCGCCCAGGCCGTCGCCGTTGCGATCCCAGCCCAGATAGTCGCTCCAGTAATTGCCGCGGCCATCCACCGACCATTCCTGCAACCGCGTGGCAACGTATTTGACCTGGCGCTGGTTGTGGACGAAGGCATTGCCGGCGATGCGGTTATCCTCCGAGCCGGCCGTCAGGTGGATACCCACGGCGCTGCGCTCGAAATGGTTGCCTTCGATGCGGTTGAACAATGAGTTGTAGATGAACAGGGCCTTGCCCTCGGCGCCGGTGATCATGGTGTCGCCGGTGGACCCGTCGCGCACGTCGGTGACGAAGTTGTCGCGCAGGGTCGAATAGGTGATGTAGTTCATCAGGATCCCGTAGTTCTGATCCTGTTCGGAGCGATTGCCGATGACCGTCAGTTGGCGGCTTTGCATCAAGGCATAACCGGTGCGGGTACGCCGGGTGACGTTATCCAGCAGGCGATTATCGTTGGCGAACATGTAATGCACGCCGTAGCGCAGATCCTCGAGGACATTGCCCTGGAGCAGGTTGCCGCTGGAGGTGTCGATGTAGATACCGTCGCGGGTTTCGCGCACCTGGTTACCGATGACCCGGGCGCCGTGTACGGCATACAAATGGATGCCATTGCCACGGTCCTGGGAGCGCAGGCTGGGGTCGCCCTGGATGCGGTTGTCGATCAGGCTGACGTCCCGCGTGCCATCGACCCAGATACCGAAGCCCTGGCCCTGCATCCGGTTGCCACGCACCACCGCTCCTTGGGCGACCGGTTGGATGAACACGGCCGCATTCATGGCCGTCAGGTCGTGGCCCCAGTCCAGGAACGTACACCCCTGGATCCGCACGTTCGGGGCGCGAATGATCACGCCATTGCCCTCGCCCTGGCTCTGGAATACCGCATCCGGCGCACACGTGAGGGTCATGGGCTGGTCGATACTGAACGAGCCCCGGTACTGGCCCGCAGGCAGGCGCCATTGCTGGTCGCCCTCGGCCTGCAAAGGCAAATCGGTGATCGGCTGCGGCGCGCCGAACGCGCCGCCCGACAGCAGGCAGAACACCAGGGCAATGACCGGTCGACGAACGTTTGGATACTGCATATTCCCGGTCATTGCGCCTGTCTCCCTAGTGAATGACTCAGGCCTTTTCAACCAGCATGCGCCCGACCATTTCCATGTGCAGGGCGTGGCAGAACCAACTGCAGTAGTACCAGTGCAAGCCGGCCTTGTCGGCGGTGAAGGTGATGGATGAGGTCTGTTGCGGGCTGATCTCCATGCTCGCACCGTGGTTGGTCATGACAAAGCCATGGGACACGTCTTCGATCTGGTCGATGTTGGTGATGGTCACCGTCACCTCATTGCCCTGCTTGACGGTGAACTCCGTCAGGCCATAGGCCGGCGCCATCGAGGTCATGTACACCCGCACCTTGTTGCCGTCGCGGATGACCTTGTTGTCGGTTTCCAGGTTGATGCCGTCCTTCTTCGCCAGCTCCACGGTGCCGGCGAAGAACGGATCGTTGCGGTTCCAGATTTTCTGGGTCTTGATCTGGTCGCGCCGCGCGAGAATGCAGTCATGCGGTTCGGCGAACGCCGGGCCGTCGTGCACCAGCTTCATTTCTTCACCGGAAATGTCGATCAACTGATCGTTCTCCGGGTGCAATGGGCCGGTGGGCAGGAAGCGGTCCTTGGAGAATTTGCACAACACCACCAGCCACTTGCCGTCCGCCTCGCTGGTTTCGGTGAGGGACGCATGGTTGTGGCCGGGCTGGTACTGGACGTCGAGCTTCTGCTTGATGTAGTTGACCTTCTCGCCCTTGTAGGCACGGATGGCCTCGTCCATGTTCCACTTCACCACCTGGCTGTCGATGAACAGGGTCGTGTAGGCATTGCCGCGCCCGTCGAACGTGGTGTGCAACGGCCCCAGGCCCAGTTCCGGCTCGGCGACGATCACTTCGCGTGGGTCCTTGAAGCGGTCGGCGAACAAATCGTCCAGGCGATCGATGGCGATCATCGAGACGGTGGGCGACAGCTTGCCGTTGGCGATGAAGTATTTGCCGTCCGACGAGGTATTGAGCCCATGAGGGTTCTTTGGCACCGGGATGTAGCGGGTGAATTCGGAGTCCTTGCCGTCGGTCTTGCGGCCATCGACCACCGGCACCTTGGAGCCGTCCAGGTTGATGAACTTGCCGGCCTTGATCGCCGCCTCGATACGCGGAATGTTGAACACCACCACCCAGTCGCGCTCGTTGCGCATCATGCCGCCGAGGTCGTAGGCCTTTTCGGAGTTGTAGCAGGTGCTGGCGGCGTATTTGCCGGTGTAGTCAGCGTCGGAGTTGTCCAGGTTGCCGTCGACGATCACCTGGAACGCCATTTCCATTTTCTCGGCATCGATGGCGTTGAACATCGTGAAGCTGTTTTTGTCCTGCAGGTCGAAGGTATGGCCGTCGTTGGGGTGCGGGATCACGAACTCAGCGTTGGCGAACACGTACTTGGTGTACGGCACCTTCTGCAGGCGCAGGCCGTGGATGGCTTGCACGTTGGGCACCGTGAGGATCTTGTCGCACTTCATGATGTCCAGGCGAATGCGCGCGACCCGGGAGTTGGCCTTGTCGTTGATGAACAGGTATTTGCCGTCGTACTTGCCGTCGGTCATGGAGATGTGCGGGTGGTGGCAATCGCCGTTCTGGTACTTGGCGCTGTCGCCCAGGATGCGCTTGCTTTCGTTGGTCAGGCCCCAACCGGTGGCCGAGTCGACGTTGAACACCGGGATGCGCATCAGCTCACGCATCGATGGCACCCCCAGCACCCGCACCTCGCCCTGGTGGCCGCCACTCCAGAAACCGTAGTATTCGTCCAGCTCCCCAGGCCCGACGTGGATCTTGGACTTGGCCTCCTTGGCCGCCGCAGCCCAGGACTCACGGGTAAACGTCCCGGCCCCCAGCGCCGTCGCGCCGGCCAGTACGGCACCGGTTACCGCGCCGGTGCCGAGAAAACTGCGCCGGCTGACACCCCTGGGTTCTTCCACCGAGCCTGGGGTTTGGTTTTTTTTGTCGCTCATGCTGTGTGCTCCATGAAGAATGAAACGGTCAAGGGACAGGCCATTGGGGTGCCTCAAGGCGCCGGGTTCACCTGCACCACGGGAATCAGTTGCGGATCGGTCACGGTCGCCTTGCCGCGCTTCTTGCGCTTGTTGATCAGCGGCGGGCATTTGTTTTCGTTGTGCCAGGTCATCTGGCAGTCGAGGCAGTAATGGCATTCATTGGCATTGATCCTGCCATCGGGATGAATCGCCTGGATCTCGCATTCCTTGGCGCACAGTTGGCAGGGGTTGCCACATTCCTTGCGGCGCTTGAGCCAGTCGAATAACCGCAGCCGGGTCGGCATCGCCAGGGCCGCGCCCAGCGGGCAGACGTAGCGGCAATAAACCTTGCGGGTAAACAGGTTGATCACCAGCAGGCCCACTGCGTAGGCCACGAACCACCACTGGCGGTCAAACCTGAGGGTGATGGCGGTCTTGAAGGGTTCCACTTCGGCCAACCGCTCGGCGGTGGCCATCGACTCCAGCGAAACGCCGAACAGCACCAGCAAAATGATGTACTTGATCGCCCAGAGCCGCTCATGCACGGCGAACGGCAACTCGTATTGGGGCACCTTGAGCTTGCGCGCCAGTTCGTTGATCAACTCCTGCAACGCGCCGAACGGACACAGCCAGCCGCAGAACACCCCACGCCCCCACAGCAGAATGCTGCCGGCGGTGAATACCCAGAGAATGAAGATCAGTGGATCGGTGAGAAACAGTTCCCAGCGAAAGCCTTCGAACAAGGCGTGGACGAAGGTCAGCACGTTGACCACTGATAACTGGGCCAAGGCGTAGCCGCCGAGAAACACCACGGTGAAGACCAGGTAACCGCGGCGCAGCCAGTGCAATAGCGTCGGCCGCCGGGCCAGTGAATCCTGGAAAAACAGGATCGCCGTCAGCACCAGCAACGCGGCCCCAAGCACGGTGATTTCGACACTTTTCTGATACCAGAGCGTCAGCCACATCGGCCGGCTGGCTTCTTCGGCCGCTGCCAGTTGCTCGGCGGTGGGCAATGGCCGTTCCAGGTAGGGCTCGGGCAGTTGATAGGCCAGCTCGAAACTGCTGAAGGTGCCGCTGACCGGTCCGGTCTGGCGACGCACCAGCAGCTCCAGGTTCCAGGGCGAGCCGGGATCGAAACGGTGGGAGGCGCGGATGATGAAAATCGCCATTTCATCGAAGTCCGGCATGTCATCGAGGGCCACATCATTCAGGCGCTGAAAATCCAAGTCGCGAAAGCTGATGGTGTCGCCGGACTGACGCAACTGCACCCGGTCGAAGATGCCGCCACGCACGTATCCCGAGCCCTTGAAGGAATAACGACCGCTGCCCATCACCGCGATGGCCTGCTCGCCCGGCTTGAGCTCGGCCATCAGTGTGCGATATTGCGCCTCGCCCAGCAGGTTGCGGCCAATGGTGGGTGGATTGAGGTGGGTGGCATAGAGGTCGATGAACGTGTCATTCACCTGCTCGCCGCTGGCGGTCTCGACCTGTTCGGCTTCGGTGCCCTTGAAGGACGCATCGACCTGGCCACGGGTCAGGTGCAGGCGCCGTACAGCGCCATTGCCGGTCAGGGTTTTCCAGTCGGCGGGCTCGTAGATGTCCTCACGCACACGCGCCGGCGCCACGGCCAACCCCGCATCGCCCTTGACCAGGCCCAGGGACACCGCGACATCGTGGGCGGCGCGCATGATGACTTCATTGACCACCATCGCCGTCACGGTAGCCCCGGCGATGGCATCCACGGTCACGGCATTCGGGTCGCTGGAATGCCCCACCACCACCCGCTGGTTGACCTTGATGCCGCTGTAGCGCGCGCTGAATGCGTGGAGTTTTTCTTCGGCGATGCCAATCAGCAGAATCGGCTCATGGTGTTCGAGCACATAGGCATCGAGAATCACGCCAGCGGGATCGAGAATGACCTGGACGTTGATCGGCTTGCCTGAATAGGCGGGGATATCCACCACGTCCAGGCTTTGGAACACATAGCCCAGGACCTTGCCGGCAGCGGACAGCGTGCGCACCTTGAACCGCCCTTCGGGCCCGGAGATCGAGTCGGTCTGGTTCAGGACATGGTGGATGCGCTGTTGCGGGGTGTCGCCGTAGTCCTTGGCCTGGGCCAGGCCCATGAACAACAGCAGGAGAACGAACAGCCCGTGGAGCCAGAAGCGGGATAGGTGCAGCATCACAAAGGGAGGGGTCATGGACGCCAGGGCTTAAAGACAGGATCTTGGCGATCATCGTAGGGCCCGCCCCCCTTCTCGGCCCTTGATTGAAATCAACTTGAGAACACTTAACCCCTAATCAATCCGTTGATCGTTCCCACGCGCAGCAAAGGAATGCATCCCGTGACGCTCTGCGTCACCTTCCAGAAGCGGAACGCCGAGCGTCCCTGGCGACGTTCCCACGCAGAGCGGGGGAACGATCAGAATAACAGTGCGCGGTCAAATCCTCAGCGCAACCCATAGGAATAGATCCGGCCGTCATTATTGTCGTACCAATTGCCATTGGCCCAGAACACCCGGTCCTGCGCCGGTTGAAAGCCGAGAATGCCCAGGTAACCGTCGATGGAGAGGCGCTGCCAGGAGCGCCCCCAATCCGTGGAATAAAACACCCCATCGGCGGAGATGTTCGCGTCCGACCACCAGTAGAGCCAGCGTGGTGGATGGTGGTCGCTGGTCGTGTTGATCAGCAGGGTGTTCTGGCCCAACCAGAGATTGTCGCCACGCACCTGGGTCTGCGATGCCAGGGGTGCAAACACACTGGGCAGGTCACCCATGGTCGTCCAGGTCAGCGCGGCGGTGTCCAGTTCGGCGACAACATCTCGCCCGCGGTCCCCCTGGTCAATCAGCCCAATCACCCGCCCGGCGTCGTTCTGTATCAGCTTGCTCACAAACAAGTTGTCGTCACGCTGTACGTCGACCACCTGCCACTGCCCGGCCTTGGCTTGCAACCGGGCCCGTGTCGTGACGTTGATCGCGATATTGTCGCTGACGCCATCCGGATGGACGCCCCAGAAGCGTTGGGACACCCAGATATGGGCCGTCTGTGCATCCAGCTGCAGGACATTGGTCTGGATTTCCCCATGTTCGCCTGCATTCGTACCCCAGTCAGTGATGTCAGGGCGTTTGCCGTGGGCGTATTTGGCGGACACCAGCAGCGACTCGGGCGCCATTATCGGCGCGCTGTTCGCCCCCCGATCAGCCGAGTAGAAGACGCCGGTGGAAACTACAGTCGGCTTCTCTTCATCGCTGTCTTCATCCACCGCGTCCGGCGTGCCCACGGCCCAGACTTCATTCGAACCGTGGAAATAGGGAGCCAGGCTCCAGGCCAACGATTCGGCCTCGGGAAACCAACCCTTGGTCAACCAGGTCCAGCGCTGACCTTGATCATCCGTGCGAAAGACCACGGTCTGATCGGGATCATGGGTATTCGCCGTTTCAGGCCGACGAAGGCCCGTGAGCAGGAACACACTGGTGCCGTCGGGGCTGGCCACCATACAAGCGCTGCCGCTGACATGTGCCACGAGCTGAAATTGCCCTTGGGCGTCCAGGCGGGAAATGAAAGTGGTTTCCTTGTCAGCACGAGAAAACAAAGCGGCAAAGGTTCCAGGCTCTTCCGGCTCATTGGGCTGCTTCGGCTGGCCATAGACCAGCGCATCCAGATCCAGCACGTCAGCGAACGGTTCTAGCTCTCGGGCCTCCCTCTCCAGGCGCGCCACCAGCCAGGTTCCCTGTGGCGTCACCGTCACGCCCGTGCAATACGAGGTCATCGCTCGCAACTGGGTGTCCTTCACTTCACCGACTTGTTGCTCGTCAGGACTGTCGCCGCCCAACTCCAGCTTGGCGCTGGCAATCATCCAGATGTACCAGAGCGCGGCACCGGCCAGCAGCGCGACAAACAGTGTGGAGAACAACTTCGATCGAGGCATGAGGCGTCCGTATCCATGGGAAAAATCTGCAGAGCTTTTCTCATCTCTTGTGCCCGGAGTAAATTTTTATCGCACGCGAGCGGTTGAACCCAGTCGCATAATTGTCAACGCTGTGATCCAGTCCACTCTGCCATCGCCATAATGCAGCGCCATAACGCTCTGAAACGTTGTACCAATGTCCACAAGGAATGCCCGATGCCCCCACGCTCCGCCCCCGCTTCAACCGCTGCCTTGCCGCAAGGCACCGGTTTCGTCCGGGTGCGTGGCGCCCGCGAACACAACCTCAAGAACATCGACGTGGACATCCCCCGCGATGCCCTGGTGGTGTTTACCGGCGTGTCGGGGTCCGGCAAATCGTCGCTGGCCTTCTCCACGCTCTACGCCGAAGCACAACGTCGCTACTTCGAGTCCGTCGCACCCTATGCACGACGCCTGATCGACCAGGTGGGCGTGCCGGACGTGGACAGCATCGAGGGCCTGCCGCCGGCAGTCGCCTTGCAGCAACAGCGCGGTACCCCCAGCGCACGCTCATCGGTGGGCAGCGTCACCACCCTGTCGAGCCTGATTCGCATGCTCTACTCCCGCGCCGGCAGCTACCCGGCCGACCAACCGATGCTCTACGCCGAAGACTTCTCACCCAACACGCCACAGGGTGCCTGCCAAGAATGCCATGGCCTGGGCCGGGTCTATGGGGTGACCGAAGCATCCATGGTGCCGGACCCGTCGCTGACCATCCGCGAGCGCGCCGTGGCCGCCTGGCCCATGGCTTGGCAGGGCCAGAACCTGCGGGACATCCTGGTGACCCTGGGCTATGACGTCGACATCCCCTGGCGCGACCTGCCGAAGAAGCAGCGGGACTGGATTCTCTTCACCGAAGAAACCCCTACCGTTCCCGTATACGCCGGGCTCACCCCGGCCCAGACCCGCGCCGCCCTCAAACGCAAGCTCGAACCGAGTTACCAGGGCACGTTCAGCGGCGCCCGACGCTACCTGCTGCACACGTTCATGCACTCCCAAAGTGCGCAGATGCGCAAGCGCGTGGCGCAATACATGCGTGCCAGCCCCTGCCCGGTGTGCGATGGCAAGCGCCTCAAACGCCAGGCCTTGACCGTGACCTTTGCCGGCCTGGACATTGCTGAGCTGTCGCACCTGCCATTGCTTGAGCTGGCCGAAGTACTCAAGCGCGTCCTGGCGCCCGACTACCTGGAACAGGCCGAAGAAACGGGAGACGTCCTCAGCCACCGGCAAACCCGAGAAGCCCGCGAGCAACGCGCCGCCAGGGGCGACAATCCGCACGCGGGTGGACCCGACGCGCGCCACACCCCCAACCTCTCCCTGGAGAAACGCCTGGCCGCCCAACGCATCGCCGCCGAGCTGCTGGAACGGATCGTCACCCTGATCGACCTCGGCCTGGGCTACCTTGCCCTGGAACGCAGCACACCGACGCTTTCGTCCGGCGAACTGCAACGCCTGCGCCTGGCGACCCAGCTCAACTCCCAGTTGTTCGGGGTGATCTACGTGCTGGACGAACCCTCCGCCGGCCTGCACCCGGCCGACAGCGAAGCGCTGTTTGGCGCCCTGCAACGCCTCAAGGCAGCGGGTAACTCGGTGTTTGTGGTCGAACACGACCTCGATACCATGCGCCGCGCCGACTGGCTCATCGACGTCGGCCCGGACGCCGGCGAACAAGGCGGGAAAGTCCTCTACAGCGGCCCGCCAACAGGCCTTGGCCAGGTGCCGGAATCACGCACCCGTACCTACCTCTTTGGTGAGAAATACGTTGCAGCACGCAGCCCTCGGACGCCCAGGGATTGGCTGCGCCTGGAAGGCATCACCCGCAACAACCTCGACAACTTGAGCGCCGCCTTCCCCTTGGGTTGCTTCACCGCCGTGACCGGCATCTCCGGCTCAGGCAAATCCAGCCTCGTCAGCCAGGCCCTGTTGGATCTCGTCGGCGCCCACCTGGGCCAGACCAGCCCCAACGCCGAACCCGATGAGCAAAGCCTGGAAGACGACCCCGTGCAAACCAGCGGCGGGCACGTTACCGCTGGGCTTGAAGCGGTCAAGCGGCTGGTGCAGGTGGACCAGAAACCCATCGGCCGCACCCCGCGCTCCAACCTCGCCACCTACACCGGGCTGTTCGATCACGTGCGCAAACTGTTCGCCGCAACGGCGCAGGCACGAGAATTGGGGTTCGACGCCGGAAGGTTTTCCTTCAACGTCGCCAAGGGCCGCTGCGAGACCTGCGAAGGTGAAGGTTTCGTCAGCGTGGAATTGTTGTTCATGCCCAGCGTGTACGCCCCCTGCCCCACCTGCCACGGCGCGCGCTACAACCCACAGACCCTGGCGGTGAGCTGGCAAGGCCTGGACATTTCCCAGGTGCTGCAACTGACCGTGAACCAGGCTCTTGAGGTGTTTGCCGAGCAAGCGGCAGCCAGGCGTTCATTGCAGGTGCTGCAGGATATCGGGTTGGGTTACCTGCGCCTGGGCCAACCGGCCACAGAGCTGTCCGGCGGCGAAGCCCAGCGGATCAAGCTGGCGACAGAACTGCAGCGCAAGGCCCGGGGGGCCACATTGTATGTGTTGGATGAGCCAACCAACGGGCTGCACCCCCAGGACGTCGACCGCTTGCTGGTACAGTTGAATCGCCTGGTGGAGGAGGGTCACACGGTGGTTGTGGTGGAGCATGACATGCGCGTCGTGGCACAGAGTGACTGGGTCATCGACATCGGCCCGGGGGCAGGTTCCCAAGGTGGGAACGTCGTGGCCTGCGGGGCTCCGGAGCAAGTCGCGGCCTGCCGGGAAAGCCGGACGGCGGAGTTTCTGAAAAGGGTTTTGCAGCCTGGCAACTGAAACCTGGCTGAAATTCCCCGTGGCGAGGGAGCAAGCTCCCTCGCCACAAAAGCGGTTATCAGACCGTACGCGAATACTGAACCGTCTGGTCCGCCCCCAGGTAAGCGTCGAAGGCCATGGCCACGTTGCGCATCATCAATTGTCCCTGGGGCAACAACACCAGCTCGTCGTCGCGAAGGTCCAGCAACCCATCGCGCACCAGCTCCTGGAGCCGCTCCAGGGCATCGGCGAAGTACTCGGTAAATCGAATGCCGTGGGCGCTCTCGATCCGGCTGAAATCGATGCGTCCATGACACATCAGTTCGCTGATGACCTCGCGCCGCAGGCGATCGTCGTCGCTCAGCCGATAACCACGCTGCACCGCCAGCAAGCCTTGATCCAACCGGGCGTAATACTGGGAAAGCTCCTTGACGTTCTGGTTGTAGCTGTCGCTCACCTTGCCGATCGAGGACACCCCCAGGCCAATCAGGTCGCAGTCGGCGTGGGTGGAATAACCCTGGAAATTGCGCTGCAGGCTGCCCTGGGCGCGGGCGCGTACCAGTTCGTCATCCGGCAAGGCAAAGTGGTCCATGCCGATGTAGACGTAGCCAGCTTCAGTCAGGCGATTGATGGTCAGCTCCAGCAACTCCAGCTTGCGCTCTGGCGGTGGCATGTCTTCTGGCCGGATCATCCGTTGCGCCCGCACCCGTTGCGGCAGGTGGGCGTAGCTGTAGGCCGCGATCCGATCCGGACGCAGGGCGATGATCTTGCTCAAGGTGACATCGAAACTGGCGATGGTCTGCAATGGCAGGCCATAGATCAGATCGACGCTGACCGACTTGAAGCGCGCCAGGCGCGCGGCTTCCACCAGCTCGACGACCTGGGCTTCGCTTTGCACTCGATTGACGGCGATCTGAACCTGGGCATCGAAATCCTGGACGCCAAAGCTCAGGCGGTTGAACCCCAGCTGGCGCAGGCCTTGGATCTGTTGCGCATCGATGGTCCGCGGATCGACCTCAATGGAAAACTCATGGGCGTCACTGTCGTCCATGTCGAACGACTGGTGCAGGCAGTCCATCAAGTCGGCCAGTTGCTCATGGGTCAGGTAAGTCGGCGTGCCCCCACCCAGGTGCAGTTGAGTCAGTTTGCGCGAACGGTCGAACAAGGCCGCCTGCAGGGCAATTTCGCGCTTGAGGTAGGTCAGGTATTCGACGGCACGATGGGTCTTGCGCGTGATGATTTTGTTGCATGCGCAGTAATAGCAGAGGCTCTGGCAGAACGGGATATGGATGTACACCGATAACGACTTGGGCAGCGGCGCCTGGTTGCTGCGCTGGGCAGCCTGCTGGTATTCGTCCATGGCAAACGCCTGGTGGAACTGCGGCGCCGTCGGATAGGAGGTGTAGCGCGGCCCCGGGCGGTCGTATTTCTCCACCAGGGCACGATTGAAACCGGATGCAGCATTCATGATGGGTTCAACTTTTCAAAAGGGTGTGGTCCTGCGTCATCCAGTCCTGAGTCGAACAGATTGCAGATCGCATCCACGTTCAAGCGCCCGGCGGGCAGGATGCCGATAAACCGGCTCGACAGTTCGATCAATCCCTGGTCATGCAGCACTTCCAGCGACGGCCATACGGACGCGAAATGCTCGCGAAACACCAGGCCGAAACGCGCCTCGATGGCCAGGATATCCAGCTCCAGGTCACAGGATAGCTGTTCGGTCACGCTCGCCTTGACCTGATCCTGCGCTTCACAGCGCCAGCCGCGACACACCGGCAACTGCCCGGCGTCCAGTTGTTGGCAATATTGATGCAGGTCGTCGGTGTTCTGTACGTATAGGTGCTCGATCTGAGTAATGGCCGACAGACCGAAGCCCACGTGATCACAGCAACCGTGACGGGTAAAGCCCTGGCAATTGCGATGCAGGCGTCCGTGCTCCTGGGCCACCGCCAGGTCATCGTCGGCCCTGACGAACTGGCCCAGGCCGATGTAGTGATAACCGGCGCCAATCAGTTGCTCGCAGCAGATCCGCCGCATGGCGTCCTTGTCGGCCGGGCTGCAAAAGGCACCGGCCACCCCGGCATTCTTCGAGCGATAACGATAAGGCGCGCGGGCATAGTCGAAAACGTGCAGCCGGTCCGGTTCCAGTTCGATCAGCGTCGCCAGTTTCAGGGCGAAACTGCTGGGCGTCTGCCAAGCGTGGCCGTAGCCCAGGTCAATGTTGATGGAGCGAAAACCAAACGTGCGTGCCGCATCGATCAACGAATGGATCGGTGCCGGGTTCTGATAGCAATCGACCGACAGATCGCTGTCGACGCCAATGTCGGGCACACCGATGCTGACATGGGTGAAACCCTGGTCGCGGATCAGGCCCATGGTCGACCAGTCGGTGTGGTGCAGGTCCACCTCGATGCTGTGGTCGCCGCCGTCGTATTCATTGAAGTCGAAGCGCTTGCGCAGGTCACTCATCAACTTCTGCAGATGAGCGATCACCGGTGTACCACCGGTCAGACAAAACTGCTCGACGCACCGCCCTGCGCCCAGGTGGCAACCGACCAACCCCAACTCATAGGTCAGGCGTTGCAGGTAGCCCTCAATCTCGCCGCATCGACAGTCGCTGGCCAGGGGCGAACACGACGCCAGCCGCAAGCGCGAAGGCAGGTGCACTGCCACGGATAGGGGCCGTCGTTTCTGACGGCTGCTGCGCAACCCTCGAAGCAGGTCGAGCGAACCGACGCCTGCGTGGAATCTACGCGTACCGACCGGACAATCGAAATCAGCCACCACAGGGGCACGTCCCGAGGGTCGCTCACCGAGGGTATGGAACGGGTCGAACATGACAATCTCCGAGTGGCTGTGCGGGACCAGTTTGCGGGGTAACCCGACGGGCCACCTTGACCTGTATCAAGCGCCTTGGAACCACACCGCCAGCGCTTACCAGGTGACGTAGAACATGGCCTTGGCCAACAGCACGATCGCGACCATGTGCAGGAACACGCTGGTATGAATGATGTGCACGTAGCGGGCGTTCATGCGCCCGCTCCTGAACAGCCACATGGCCCAGAGGAAATGTCCCAGCACACTGCCCGCCAACAGGATCTTGAGCCCCAGCAGTAAACCGAAGGATGACTGCAACGGCGACGACAGCACCGGCCAATAGCGCAGCCAGACCATGCCAATGCCCGCGCCGAACAGCACCAGCAGTATCCACGGCATCAACTGCCGGGCGCGTTGGCTGATGCCTTGCTCCAGCAGCACCATGACCTTGGCAGGCAGTTGCTTGCGAATGCTCTCCAGAAACAGGACTTCGAAGAAAACCGTGCCGATGAAAACCAGCGCGGCAAACAGGTGCAAGGTCAGAAACAGTGGATAACTCATGAGCTTCCTCGGTCGCCCTCTTCAGCGGGGCGATGGTTTATTCGAGGTTATCGCGCCATCCCAAAAGTGGGGTTGATGCCAATCAAGGAAAGCGCAATGCCTGTCCCTTGTGGGAGCGAGCCTGCTCGCGATAGCGGTGTATCAGTGAACGTCAAAGCGGCTGATCCGACGCCTATCGCGAGCAGGCTCGCTCCCACAGGGGTTACTGCTCGGCCTAAAAAAGCGTCAACAGAACGTTACTCCTGCGCAATCTCCACACAACCGCTGATCAGTTAATCCGGCTTTTTGACACTTTCCCCGATATGCGGTCACAACTTTTGCGCTCCGCTGGGTCATAACACGAAGGTCGTCGATGGAATGTTGACGTCTACCTAGGTTTAAGCCTGATACGGAGATAAGCTCATGATTTTCAACGTACAAAATTTTGGCGCCAAAGGAGATGGCATCACCGACGACACGGCAGCCATCCAAAGTGCGATTGATGCGGCGGCCGCGGCCGGCGGTGGGCAGGTGTACATGCCGACTGGCACCTACATCGTTTCGGGGGGAGAGGAACCTTCCGATGGCTGCCTGATGCTCAAGAGCAATGTCTACCTGTACGGCGACGGCATGGGCGAGACCACGGTCAAGCTGGCCGACGGCTCCGATACCAAGATCACCGGGATCATCCGCTCGGCCTACGGCGAAGAAACCCACGACTTCGGCGTCAGCAACCTCACCATCGACGGCAACCGCGACAGTACCACCGGCAAGGTCGACGGCTGGTTCAACGGCTACATTCCAGGCGAAGAAGGCTACGACTCCAACGTCACCCTCGACAGCGTCGAGATCAAGGATTGCTCCGGGTACGGTTTCGACCCCCACGAGCAAACCGTCAACATGGTCATCAAGAACAGCGTGTCCCACGGCAACGGCCTGGACGGCTTCGTCGCCGACTTCCTCAGCGACAGCACCTTCGAAAACAACGTCGCCTACGACAACGACCGCCACGGTTTCAACGTCGTCACCAGCACCCACGATTTCACCATGACCAATAACGTCGCCTACGACAACGGCGGCAATGGCATCGTGGTCCAGCGCGGCAGCGAGGACATCCCCTCCCCCAGCAACATCACCATCAGCGGCGGCGAGGTGTATGGCAACGGCGCCGAAGGCGTGCTGATCAAGCTCTCCAGCGAAGTGACCGTCACCGGCGTCGACATCCACGACAACAGCAGCGCCGGGATCCGCATCTACGGCAGCAACCACGTCGAAATCATCGACAACACCCTCAACAACAATTCCCTGGGCGGTGCCGTACCGGAAATCATCATCCAGTCCTACGACGACACCCTGGGCGTGTCCGGCAAGTACTTCAACGGCAGCGATAACACCATCCAGGGCAACATCATCAGCGGCAGCGACCTGTCGACCTATGGTGTGGCAGAGCGCAACGAAGACGGCACCGACCGCAACGCCATCATCGCCAACACCATCAGCCACACGAGCAAGGGTGCCACGCTGGTCTATGGCGACGGCAGCTACGTCAGCGCCACGGTGCCCATGACCACCGTGCAAGGTACGGCGGGCAACGACACCCTGCTCGGCAGCGCCGCCAACGAGATTTTCTACGGCGGCGCCGGCAACGATACGATCAACGGCGCGGCCGGTAGCGACATCCTCGTCGGTGGCGCCGGCATCGACAAACTCACCGGTGGCACCGGTGCCGATACGTTCCGGTTCGTCGCGCAGTCGGACAGTTACCGCAACGCAACCACCAGCTTCGATGACACCATCACCGACTTTGACGTCACCCAGGACAAGATCGACCTCGCCGGCCTCGGTTTCACCGGCCTGGGCAATGGCCGTGGCGGCACCCTGCAGGTCAGCTACAGCGCCAGCAACAACCGCACCTACATCAAGGACTTCGACGCCGATGCCAGCGGCAATCGCTTCGAGCTGATCCTCTCGGGCAACCTGGCCAGTACCTTGACCGCCAGTAACTTCATCTTCAATCGCGTCATCGCCGGCACCAGCGGCAGCGACTCGCTGCTGGGTAGCGATGCGGCCGACACCCTGCTCGGCCTGGCGGGCAATGACAGCCTCAGTGGTGGCGCCGGCGACGACAAGCTCGACGGCGGTGCTGGCATGGACACCCTCACCGGTGGCGCCGGGGCGGACACCTTCGTCTTCTCCAACCGCCTGGACAGCTACCGCAACTACAACACCGGCGGCGCCAACCTCGGCGACCTGATCACCGACTTCGACATCAGCGCCGACAAGATCGACCTCTCGGCCATGGGCTTCACCGGCCTGGGGGACGGCAAGAACAACACCGTGTACCTGGTGCTCAACAGTGCCGGCACCAAGACCTACATCAAGTCCCTGGAAGCCGATGCCAATGGCAACCGCTTCGAAGTGGCGCTGGATGGCAATTACCTCAACACCCTGACCAGCGCCAACTTCGTCTTCGCCACCACCTCGCCGACCAACCAGGCGCCGGTACTGGCGACGCCGCTGCTGGACCAGAACGCGACCGAAAACACTCCGTTCAGCTACGTGGTGCCGGCCACCAGTTTCACCGATCCAGACAACGACAGCCTGAGCTATACCGCCAAACTCGCCAATGGCAGCGCCCTGCCCAGCTGGCTGGTCTTCGATGCCGCCACCCGCACCTTCAGTGGCACGCCACCCGACACCGCGTCGGGCACCTACGCCATCCAGGTCACTGCGAGCGACGGCAGCAACGCCACTGTCAGCGACAGCTTTACCCTCGCCGTGCAGGACGTTCCCACCGCCATTGTGATCAATGGCACGCCGAACAACGACACGCTGACCGGCACCGCGGCCAATGAGCAATTGTTCGGCGGCGCGGGCAACGACACCCTCAATGGCGGCGCCGGCAACGACATCCTGGTCGGCGGCACCGGGGTGGACAAGCTCACCGGTGGCACGGGGGCCGATGTGTTGCGCTACACCTCGAAACTCGACAGCTACCGCACCAGCTCCACCAGCGCCAGTGACCAGATCCTCGACTTCGACGTGACTGCGGACAAGATCGATGTGTCGGCCCTTGGCTATACCGGCCTGGGCAACGGGCTCAACGGCACCCTGCAGGTCACTTACAGTTCATCGACCAACCGCACCTACCTCAAGGACCTGACGGTCGATGCCAACGGCAACCGGTTTGAGGTCTCGATGGCAGGCAACTTCGTCAGCAGCCTGACGGCCAGTCACTTTGTCTTCGCCGACCAGAACACCCCCACCAACGTGGCGCCAGTCGTGGCCACCCCGCTGCTGGACCAGAACGCCAGTGAAAGCACGCCGTTCAGTTACACCGTGGCCAGTAACAGCTTCACCGACGCCAACCAGGATGTACTGACCTACACCGCGACCCTCGCCAACGGCAGCGCCCTGCCCGCGTGGTTGAGTTTCAATGCCACCAGCCTGACCTTCAGCGGTACCCCGACCAGCACCGCGGCAGGCAACTACGACGTGCTGGTCAAGGCCAGCGACCCCTCGGGTGCCTCGGTCAGTGACAACTTCTCCCTGGTGGTGGCCGATGCGCCCGCCAACACCATCACCGGTACCAACAATGCCGAGACCCTCAACGGCACGACCGGCGCGGACCTGATCCTTGGCCTGGGCGGCAACGACACGATCAAGGCCGGTACCGGCGCGGACATCGTCGACGGCGGTGCCGGACGCGACTCGTTGTACGGTGGAGATGGCGCCGACACGTTTCGCTACAGCAACCTGTCCGACAGCTACCGCGACTACGACACCGGCGGGGTCACGGCCACCGACACGGTTTATGACTTCACCGCCGGCGTCGACAAAATCGATGTCTCGGGGCTGGGCTTTCTCGGCCTCGGCGATGGCAGCAACGGTACGCTGTACATGACCCTGAACGCGGCTGGCGACAAGACCTACATCAAGTCCGCCGAAGCCGATGCCGACGGCAACCGCTTCGAGATTGCCCTCAATGGCAACTACCTCAACACCCTCACCGCCAGCGACTTCGTCTTCGGCGAACGCGCCCAGCAGGACATCCTCTACCTGCCGACCCTCGGCCAATCCAACGCGCGCCTGCTGCGCATGACCGAGGACGACGACCAGTCCGGCACCTCGATGCTGGTCAATGACCTGGACCGCTACACCACCTACGACGTGCGCAGCCAGTTCACCGATGCCGATGGCAACGGCATCGACATCGCGGTGGGCGGCAGCACGGTCAACGGCCTATCCACCCTCAGCGCCGAGGAACTCAAGCTGTGCTGGTGGCTGACCGACACCAACCAGCCTGGGCCGGCACTGTTGCGGGCGGTGACGTTGCTGCGCGACCAGCTCACAGAGCTGCAGTCGATCGATAACGTCACCATGGGCATCATCTGGGGCCAGGGCGAGGAAGCCGCCCAGGAAATCGCCCGCGCCACCGACAAGGCAGCGGCAGCAGCGGCCTACAAGGCCGCAACCCTGAAGGTGTTCGACTACTTGCACGCCCAGTTCGGCAATTTCAGTGTGTACCTGATGGAAACCGGTCATTACTCGCAGGATGCGGCTCGGGCCCGGGGGTATTCGGAAGAGAAGATCGCGTCCATCGTCGAGGGCGTCGGTTATGTCCGCGCCACCCAGGAAGCCATGGCCGCCGAGCGTGCCGACGTCAAGCTGGCGGTGGACTACACCGACCTGCCGTTGCGCTACGAAGTCGATCCACTGGTCTATCCCGATGACGTCTGGCACCTGCACGAGGAATCGGCGGAGATCGTCGGCCAACGCCTGGCGGACTACATTGCCGATGACCTGGGCTTCCAGGGCAACCCCGACGACAACAACAGCGTGCAGGACATATTCAACAAAGGCCAGAACCAGGGTGGGATGATCTCCGGTACCGACCAGGACGATACCCTGGTGGGCAGCTCGGGCAACGACACGCTGGACGGCGACCTGGGCGCTGACACCCTCACCGGTGGCGACGGCAACGACATCTACGTGGTCGACAATGCCTTCGACAGCGTGGTGGAAACCAACACCTCGACCGCGCAGATCGACACGGTGCAAGCCTCGGTCAGTTGGACCCTGGGCACCAATCTGGAAAACCTGGTGCTCACCGGTGTGTCGGACATCGACGGTACCGGCAATGAACGGCGCAATTTCATCACCGGCAACGCCGCCAATAACGTGCTGGACGGCGCTGCAGGGGCCGACAGCATGAGCGGTGGCGACGGTAACGACAGCTACTTTGTCGACAATGCCGACGACAGCGTGATCGAGACCAACAGCAATACCGTGACCGGCGGGATCGACAGCGTGCACAGCAGCCTGACAGCCTATACCTTGGGCAACAACGTCGAGAACCTGTATGTCGATAGCACCGGCGCCGCCAATGGCACCGGCAACGCGCTGGACAATACGCTGTTCGCCGGCGCGGGCAACAATGTACTGGATGGACGCGATGGCATTGACACGGTGAGCTTTGACCGCGCCTTGTCCAGCGTGACCGTCAACCTCTCGACATCGGCGCAACAGAACACCGTGGGGTCAGGACTCGACACTTTGAAATTCATCGAGAACCTGAAGGGAAGCGCCTACGCCGACACGCTGTCGGGGAACAGCGCGGCGAACGTCCTGGACGGGGGGGCCGGCAACGATACGCTGGTGGGTGGTTCGGGCGATGACCGGTTGATCGGCGGCGCAGGCACCGACAACCTCAGCGGCGGCACTGGCGCGGATACCTACGCGTTTGGTGCACTGTCGGACATGGGCGTCGGGGCCTTGCGCGATGTGATCAGCGGCTTCAAGAGCGCCGAGTTCGACAAGTTGGACCTCACCGGCCTGGACGCCAACCCGCTGACCGCCACAGTCGATGCCTTCACGTTCATCGGCAGCAGCGCCTTCGACCCCACCAACGCCACCGGCCAGCTGCGCTTCGTCGATGGGATCCTCTCCGGCAGTACCAACGCCGACGCCACCCCCGAGTTCGAATTCGAACTGGTGGGCGTCAAGGAGCTGCACGCCAGCGACTTCACCGCCTGAATCAAGCCCCACAAGGGGCTTGCCACACCAGAAAAACCCAGGACAACCACAGTCCAAACTGTGGGAGCGAGCTTGCTCGCGATGGCGCCGGCACATCCAACAAAGATGCTGACTGACCCACCGCTATCGCGAGCAAGCTCGCTCCCACAGGGATTTGTGGCGCCAGAAAAATCCAGGACATCCCCAGATCAAACTGTGGGAGCGGGCTTGCTCGCGATAGCGGCAGCACATTCAACATGGATGCTGGCTGACCCACCGCTATCGCGAGCAAGCTCGCTCCCACAGGGATTTGTGGCGCCAGAAAAATCCAGGACATCCCCAGATCAAACTGTGGGAGCGAGCTTGCTCGCGATGGCGCCGGCACATCCAACAAAGATGCTGACTGACCCACCGCTATCGCGAGCAAGCTCGCTCCCACAGAGGTCGTGCTGTGCCAGAAAAATCCAGGTCAACCGCAGATCAGAAATGTGGGAGCGGGCTTGCTCGCGAAGGCGGCAGCACATTCAACATGGATGCTGGTTGACCCACCGCTTTCGCGAGCAAGCTCGCTTCCACAGGGATTTGTGGCACCAGAAAAATCCAGGACATCCCCAGATCAAACTGTGGGAGCGAGCTTGCTCGCGATGGCGCCGGCACATCCAACAAAGATGCTGACTGACCCACCGCTATCGCGAGCAAGCTCGCTCCCACAGGGGTCGTGCTGTGCCAGAAAAATCCAGTTCAACCGCAGATCAGAAATGTGGGAGCGGGCTTGCTCGTGAAGGCGGCAGCACATTCAACATGGATGCTGGTTGACCCACCGCTTTCGCGAGCAAGCTCGCTTCCACAGGGATTTGTGGCGCCAGAAAAATCCAGGACATCCCCAGATCAAACTGTGGGAGCGGGCTTGCTCGCGAAGGCGGCAGCACATTCAACATGGATGCTGGTTGACCCACCGCTATCGCGAGCAAGCTCGCTCCCACAGGGATTTGTGGCGCCAGAAAAATCCAGGACATCCCCAGATCAAACTGTGGGAGCGAGCTTGCTCGCGATGGCGCCGGCACATCCAACAAAGATGCTGACTGACCCACCGCTATCGCGAGCAAGCTCGCTCCCACAGGGGTCGTGCTGTGCCAGAAAAATCCAGGTCAACCGCAGATCAGAAATGTGGGAGCGGGCTTGCTCGCGAAGGCGGCAGCACATTCAACATGGATGCTGGTTGACCCACCGCTTTCGCGAGCAAGCTCGCTCCCACAGGGATTTGTGGCACCAGAAAAATCCAGGACATCCCCAGATCAAACTGTGGGAGCGAGCTTGCTCGCGATGGCGGCGGTACATTCAACATTGATGTTGGCTGACCCTGCGCTATCGCGAGCAAGCTCGCTCCCACAGGATGGACGCCATTCTTGAGGTTGGTTGCAACCCTATTTGTTCAAAACAGGCTTTGCACCTGCTCCAGCACCGCGCGGTTCATCTGGCCGGTGTGGGTGTGCAGGCTCACATAGCTTTGCAGCATGTCGAGCTTGGTATTGAGCAGGTCTCGACGGGCCTGGAACAGCCGCTGCTGCGCGTCAAGAATATCCACAGTGGAGCGCACACCGCCCTGGAAGCCTTTTTCCGTCGAGGTCAGTGCTCGCTGGTTGGACTCCACCGCCCGCTGCATCGCCTTGCTCTTGGCAAACCCGGCGACGACACCCAGGTAGTCGGCCTCGATATCCTCGGCCAGTTGCTGGCGTTGCACGTCGTAGTCGGACTGGGCGCCAGCCAGTTGCGCTTCGGCCTTGGCCACCGACGCCCGTACCGCCCCGCCGCGATACAACGGAATATCCAATTGCACACCCACGTAGTAGGTGTCCTGGCGCGGGTCGAGTTCCTGGTATTGACGGGTTTCCCGGCGGGTCAGCTGGGTGGTCAGCGACAAGGTTGGATAATGCCCGGCGCGCTGGCTGTCGGCCTGGGCCTCGGCCACTTTCACCGCCGCCAGCCGAGCGGCCAGCTCGGGGCTGGCTTCACGGGCAATCGCCGTCCAGTACGGCAAGTCTTGCTCAGGCGGAATCGGACTACCGGTGGCCAGCTCTTCGCGCATCGGCAGGATGTCATCGATGGGCACGCTGGCACGCCCGGACAAGGCCCGCAACGCCGCCACGCGACGCGCCTGGGCTTCAGCCTCCTGGGCTTGCACCAGGTCGAGCCGCGCCTGGGCTTCGTCGATATCGGTGATCGCGCCTTGGCCGCCTTCATAAAGCTTTTTACTTTGAACGACCAAACCTTGGATGGCGCTCTTCTGCTGGACGATCAACTTGATCTCGTTCTCGGCCCGGGCGACGTCGAAATACCCCTTCGCCACCCGGTCATACAGGGTCTGGCCGGCCACATCGAACACCTGGGTGCCCAATTGACCGCGCGCCTTGCCCTCCTGATACGCCGCCCAGCGTGCCTTGTCGTAAAGCGGCTGTTGCGCCGCCAGGGTCATGTTGTTCGCCTGGTAATCGTTGCTGTTGACGTAGGTGCTGTCGTCACCGCCGTCGGTCCGCCCGCCGTAGCCGTAGCGCGAGGTCAGCGACACTTGCGGGTAAAGGCCGCCACGCCCGATGTCTTCTTCATGCCGCGAAGCTTCAAAGGCGTGGGCAGCCGACTGCACGGTCGGATCATTGAGGCGCGAGGCATCATAGGCGGCGGTCAGGCTCAGCCCCCCCTCAGCGGCCCACACCGGATTGAGCGCCGCCCAACCCGCACACAGGCTCAGCAATACACGCAAACGGCAGCGGCAACGATCGACCATGCTCATTCCTCCTTGAAGGCTGCAAGCAAGCGTTCACGCAAAGGCTTCATCAGGTAATTCATCAAAGTGCGCTCGCCCGTCACCACCGTGACGTCAGCGAGCATGCCGGGGCGTACCAGCAAGCCGGCGCTCTGCAACGCAGCCACGGTGTCGGCGGGAATCTCGACCTTGGCGGAGAAGTACGGCTGGTGCGTTTGCTCATTGATCAACTGGTCAGCCGACACCGTCGTCACCGTTCCGGTGACCGTCGGGGTGTCCACCCGTTGCAACGCCGTGAAATGCACGTGCACCGGCAGACCCGGACGCAGCTTGTTGGCCATCAGCGGCTCGAAACGGGCCGTGATCGCCATCGGCGCATCCAGCGGCACCACCTGCATCAGGGTTTGCCCGGCCTGCGCAACGCCGCCGACCGTATGAATACTCACATCCATGACCTGCCCGGCCACTGGCGCACGGATCGCACCGTTGTCGACTTCAAACTGCAAGGCACGAATCTGATCGGCATAGCCGGCCGCCTCGGCAGACACTTCGCTGAGCTGGGTTTCTGCATCGCGGCGAAATTCCTGTTGTGCCTGCAAGGCCTTGAGCCGGCTTTCGTTGATCGCCTGGCGAGTCCTGCCGACATCGCCCACGCCAGAGGCTATCTGTCCCGCCAATTGGGCCGCGTTGCGCTCGGCCTCGAACAGTTTGTTGCGCGGAACGTAGCCTTCGCGGGCCAGGTCACGCAGGCCTTCGAGTTCCTGCTGCTGGAAACGCATCTGCGCGTCGTAGTTGCGCTTGACGCCTTCGTAGCCAAGCAATTGCTGCTGCAAGGCCGCGGCTTCGTGCTCAATGATCTGCAAACGACTGCCCAGCTCCGCGCGGCGGGTGATGAACAATTGGCTCTGCAAGGCCATGGCCGCCTTGACCCGTGGCTCGTCGGCGTGGGCCAGCAGTTCGGCGGGCCATTGGATCTCGGCGCTGCCCAGGCGCTCGGCAATCAAGCGCGCCTCGATGCTGCGATCATTGAGGAGCTTGCCCAGGGTCACGTCCAGTTGCGACTGCGCCTGCACCGTGTTGAGCTGTACCAGCAATTGCCCCTGGGTGACGCGGTCGCCATCGCTGACCAGCAGCTTTTCCACCACCCCACCGACCAACGACTGCACGGCCTTGCGCTCCCCCGCCACCACCACGGTGCCGCTGCCCACCACGCCCTGGTCGAGCGGCGCCAGGCAGGCCCAGAGCAGAAAACCACCCAGGGTCAGGACCAGGAATCCGACGCCATAACGTGCTGCGCCTCCGGCGTCGGTACTGGCGCTGGGCAGCGTTGTGGTGCTGCGCACGCTCAGCCCGTGCTCGCTGTAGGTCTGTGCCTCGGGGATCAGATCACGCATCTTCGCCAGCCTCCCTGACCGCGGCCGGTCTCGGCCCCGGCATCAATGCCTTGAGCACTCGGTCCCGTGGGCCGAACGCCTGCTGAGTACCGTCCTTGAGCACCAGGATGTGATCGACCACCGCCAGTACACTGGGCCGGTGAGTAATCAACACTACGGTGCTGCCGGCCGTCTTGAGCGCATTGATGGCCTGTACCAGCGCCAGCTCCCCGGCGTCATCGAGATTGGAGTTGGGTTCATCGAGCACGATCAGCGATGGCCGTCCGTAAAGCGCGCGAGCCAGGCCCAGGCGTTGTTTTTGCCCACCGGACAAGCCAAGCCCGCCGGGCCCCAGCGGCGTGTCGTAGCCCTTGGGAAACCGCAGGATCATCTCGTGGATGCCGGCATGACGCCCGGCGGCGATGATCTTGTCGGCGTCCTGCTCACCGAAGCGGGCAATGTTGTCGGCGACCGTGCCGTCGAACAGCTCGATGTCTTGTGGCAGGTATCCAAGGTACGGGCCCAAGGCGTCGTGGGACCATTGGCTGATCTCGGCATCGTCCAGGCGCACCGACCCGCCCATGGCCGGCCAGACCCCGACCAAGGCCCGCGCCAATGTCGATTTACCACTGGCGCTGGGCCCGACCACCGCGAGCACATCGCCCTTGGCGAGGCTGAAATTGATCCCGCGCAGGATCGGCTGCGAAGCACCCGGCGGGCCGACATACAATTGTTCCAGGCGCACCGCGCCGGTAGGTGGCGGCAACGGCATGCGCAGGCGTTCGCGCGGATGCTGGGCCAAGAGTTGACTCAGGCGCTGGTAGCTCTGGCGCCCGGCGTTGAACTGCTTCCACGAGCCGATGGCGATTTCCACGGGCGCCAAGGCCCGCCCCAGCAACAGCGACATCGCAATCATCATGCCCGCCGACAGTTGGCCTTCAAGCACCAGCAAGGCACCCAGCCCCAACGCCAGGGACTGCCCGGAGATACGCACGAAACGGGTCGTCGAGGTGATGCGCGCGCTACGGTCGCTGGCATGGGCCTGGGCGGCAATGATCCGTTGCTGCAACAGGCTCCACCGCTGACGCAGTGGCCCGAGCATGCCCAGGGCCTGGATGACTTCAGCATTGTGCAGCGTGCTGTTCACATAAATGGACGACTGCACCCCCAGCCGATTGGCCTCCCCCAGCCGTGTTCGCGTCGCCAGTTCGCCCCACAGCGCCAGGCCGATCAGCACCAGCGCCAGCACCAACGTCAGCACGCCAAACCAGGGGTGAAAAATGAACGCCACCAGCAGGAAGATCGGCAGCCAGGGTGCGTCGAGCAAGGCAATCAGGCCCTGCCCGGTAATCAACTGCCGCAGCGTGGCCAGATCGGTGAGCACCTGCGCCGGATTGGCGTTGTGCTCGCGCAGGCTGCGGGCGAAGGCGGCGTCGAAAATCCGTTCGCCCAAGGCCTCGTCCAGCCCTGCGCTCATGCGAATCATCACCTCGCCGCGCACCCACTCGATCAGGGCGCTGAACATGAACAGCCCCAGGGCCATCAACGTGAGCATGAACAAGGTAGTTTCGTTGCGGCTGGTCAGGACCCGGTCGTAGACCTGCATCATGTAGAGCGACGGTACCAGCACCAGCAGATTGATCACGCCACTGAACAATGCCAAGGCCCAGAACACCCGGCGATAGCTCAGTAAGGCAGCATCGATGTCATGACGCGGATCGAGTAGAAACCCCATGGGAAATCGCCTGCAAGAGAAATGGTCGGTCCAGGACGCAATCCATCGCGAGGCTTTTTTCCCGAGGCTGTTCGAGAAAAAATCAATCCAGTCGGCGTGCTGTTATCAGGGGCGATCCTCATCCCTACAGGCGCCAATTACTGACAACGCAGCCGCCGGTTAGTGCCGGTTCGCAGGGGTGGGCTTGCAAGTGGGTGACAGGCGGGCGGGCCGCGCTTCAGGACGGAGGTTATGGCGTCCTGAACAGGCCCAAAACGAGGTTTTGTTGACGCCAGTAACGTGGCGTCAACAGGGTAAAAACGGCACGGTTAACCGAGGGATGCAACCTGTTCAGGCTGGGGCGAATGTCGCGACGTCAACAGGCCGATAAAGGAAATGACCAGCGCCAGGCCGAGGGTGGTACTGACCTCGCTCCGATGCTCGGGCGTGACCATCATGACCGCCAGCGCCGCCGAGATGAACACGATGACCAACCAGGTCAGCCAGGGGAACAGCCACATGCGCAAAGGCAGCTCGATATTCTGCCGTTGCAACATCCGGCGCATGCGCAGTTGCGAGATAGCGATCACCAGGTACACCAGCAAGGCGATGGCGCCGGAGCTGGCGAGCAGGAACTGGAACAGGCCGGCGGGCATGAAGTAGCTGAACAAAGTGACACCCGCGCCCAACACGGTACTGGCAATCACCGCAGACCGTGGCACACCGGCCGAGGACGTGACCTTCACGGCCTTTGGCGCATCGCCACGGCGCCCCAGGGAATACAACATCCGCGAGGCGATGTAGATCGAAGAGTTCATGCAACTGGCCACGGCGATCAGTACCACCACATCCACCAGGAATTTGGCGTGGGGAATATTCATCAGCTCCAGGGCCCGCTGGTAGGAACCCACTGAAGCCAGGAGCGGATCGTTCCAGGGCACCACGGAAATGACCACGAAGATCGACAGCAGGTAGAACACACCGATACGCCAGATCACCGAACGGGTGGCCTTGGCAATGTTCCGCGCAGGGTTATCGGATTCGGCGGCGGCGATCGTTACCGCCTCCGTACCGATGAAGCTGAACATGATGGTGATGAACGCACCCACCACCGCCGACAGACCATTGGGGGCGAACCCGCCATGCTCCTCCATCAACCGACTCAGGCCGCTGGCTTCACGCTCGGGTATCCACCCCATCAGCACCGCGAAACCCAGGGAGATGAAACCGATGATCGCCACAACCTTGGCCATGGCGAACCAGAACTCGAACTCGCCGTACTTGGAGACGCTGAACAGATTCGTCACGGCCAGCAGGACGATCGATACCGAGGCGAACAGCCAGGCATCGACGGCGGGAAACCATTGGTTGAGTACATGACCAGCGGCCAACGCTTCGATGGGAATCACCAGCACCCAGAACCACCAGTACAGCCAGCCAATAGTGAAGCCTGCCCAGCGTCCGATGGCCTGGTCGGCATAGGTGGAGAATGAGCCGGTGTCCGGATTGGCGACCGCCATCTCACCCAGCATGCGCATGACCAGGACCACCAACAGCCCGGAGAACAGGTAGGCCAGCATGACAGCCGGGCCGGCGGCGGCGATGGCATGGCCCGATCCGACGAACAAACCGGCACCGATGATCCCGGCGATGGAGAGCATGGTGACGTGACGAGGCTTGAAGCCCTGTGCCAAATGGCCGTTCGAATCCTTGAAGCTGGGGCTGGTCATTTTCTTATTCTCTTGTGATCGAACATTGAGGCGCGCGCAGGGACAGTCGGTGTTGCTGGTTTTCCCGCTCCTCCTGAAAGCGAGACCGCTTGGTTGTGTTGATCCACCCTGGGCGAACGTGCGCACTTGCGGTGAAAAGTCGCGCCACGTTACCTGTGTTTTCTCCCCAGTCAGTTACCTGAACGCGCCACCTCTGTGCCTGATGTCGCCACGTGGGGCATGGCGTTTTGCCTCTTGCCAGGCGTCTGGACCGTGGCATTCAGCCAAGTCCTTGAGGGGCGCAAACGAAATAAACTCTTTAAAAACTTTACTGGGTTAAGTATTTTGCGTGGGGCATCAGGTGCTATTGCTATCCGCCATAACACCGGTGGGAGCGAGCCTGCTCGCGATTGCGGAGTGTCAGTCAACGTCAATGTTGGCTGCTTCAGTGCAATCGCGAGCAGGCTCGCTCCCACAGGTTGATCTGCAACTGGCTGGCATTGCTCCGGTCGCCTCTTTTTTATTTCAATGACAAGGACCTCCCGTGAGCGGACTGCGTGAACGTCAAAAAGCCGAACGCCGCCAAGCCATCAGCAAGGCAGCGGTCGAACTGTTCGAGCGCCAGGGTTTCCAGAACACCACCATCGAACAGATCGCCAACCAGGCCGGCGTATCGGCTCCCACCGTGTTCAAGTACTTCGGCAACAAACAGGAAATCATCCTCGAAATCCTGCATGACGCCGACCAGCGCGCACTTACGGACACCCGCAGCCAGATGCCTGAAATCGAGGATCCGGTCGAAGCGCTGTGTTATCTGGAGCGGTTGCTCACCGGTTATGCGCTGGAAGTCATGCACCCAAGCCTTTGGCGCGAATTGCTGCCGCTGATCCTGTTCGGTGGCGACAACGGGTTGCCCGAAGGTTATCGCGCCATGAACGATGCGCTCAGGGCCGAGATCAGCGGGCTGATCAGGGAGTTGCAAGAGGCTGGCAAGTTGCGCGCTGATCTGGACGTCGACCTCGCCGCGTTCCTGTTGAACGACTATTCGCACTTACAGCTGTTCAGGCTGGTCAACCAGGAACAGCCGGATATCGAGGCCCACTCCACCCAGGTCCGGCGTATCACCGAACTGCTCTTCCTGGGCATGCGCGCCTGAGGGCGTCACCCACCGATACGGACCCGGCGCCGCAGCGCCGGGTCACGCTGATCACTGATGGGTCTTGATGCTGATCCAGGTACGGGTGCGGATCCGTTCCACAGCGGCGGGTACTGGCTCCAACGCGAACAAGGTCTTGCGCGCCTCGTCCGGCACATACATGGCGGGGTTGTTGCGAATTTCAGCATTGACCAACGCCGTGGCGTCCTTGTTCGGGTTGGGGTAACCGATCTTGTTGCTGATCCGGGCAATGACATCCGAACGCAAGATGTAGTTGATGAACGCGTAGGCCTCCGTAGCATGGGGCGCATTGGTGGGTACCATCATGACGTCCGACCACATCGGTGCGCCCTCCTTGGGCAGCGCCATTTCCACCTTGACTCCCTTCCCAGCGTCTTCAGCCAGTCGCTTGGCCAACGCCACGCCGCCCGACCAGCCCACCCCTACGCAGATCTCGCCGTTGGCCAGGTCCATGCCGTAGCGTGACGAATTGAAATAGGTGATGTAGGGGCGAACCTTGAGCATGGCCGCCTGCGCCTTCGGGTAGTCCTCACGTTTCTGACTATTGGGGTCCAGCCCTTCGTAGTGCAAGGCAATGGGTACGATCTCGTTGGCGGCGTCGAGCAGACCCACGCCGCAACTGGCCAGCTTGACCATGTTCTCCTCCTTGAACAGGATGTCCCAGGTGTTCATTTGCACATCCGCGCCGAGCACCTGCCGAACCTTGTCGACGTTGTAGCCGATCAGGGTCGTGCCCCACAGATACGGCGCCGCATAACGGTTGCCTGGATCGCCTACCGCTTCCAGGGACTTCATGAACTCGGGATCCAGATGCTGCCAGTTCGGCAACTGGCTGCGATCCAGGGGCTGCACGGCACCGGCGGCAATCAGGTGACTGACGTTGGAACTGCTCGGGTAGACCACGTCATACCCGGAGTTGCCGGTCAGGAGCTTGGACTCCAAGGTCTCGACGCTATCGAAGACGTCGTAGATGGGACGGATGCCCGTTTCCTCCTGGAAACTCTTGAGGATTTCCGGCGGCAGGTACTCGATCCAATTGTAGATTCGCACCGTCCGCTCTTCGGCCAGGCTCGCACCACTGATCAGCATCGAAACAACAGCGCCCAGCAAGGTGTTACGCAAAAACGTACTCATGATCAAACACTCCAGCGCGGCCGCGAAGGCTCGCGGCACTTAATAGCGGTAGGTGAAGTAGAGTTCCAGCGCGCTGAATTTCCGGTCGTCGCCGAAGACCTGCTTGGCCGCTGCCATGGGCTTGACCCAGTTATAGGACAGTGAGGTGGACAGCGACTTCGACGCTGCCCAATCGAGGAAGACTACACTCTCGTCGGCAAAACGCCGGTCGCTGACGGCGGTACCCATGTAGTTTTTTTCGTCGAGCCAGAACTGGTAGTGAATCGCACCGAGGGTGAGGGTTTCGTTGAGGTGGGTCTTGAGCGAGAACTGTTGGACGTTTTCGTTGCTGTTGAACAGCAGGTAGTTGCCGACGACATCGCCGATCAGCCAGGTGCTCCAGTCGACGAAGCCCTTGCTCAACGGATCCCAGGCTTTCTGGCGGTTGTCCGTGAGGTTGTCGTCGCCGGAAAAACTCGCGTAGCGGTAGCCAATGACCGGGGTCAGCGGCAGCGTGCTGAAGGTGTAATCGGCCTGGCCGTACCAGGCCTCGGCATCGTAGTCCACGCCTTCGCCACTGCCTCGCTCCAGGGCATATTCGGCGTTGAGGGTCAGGTCCGGGAGACCCGGCAGCTTGGCGTTCAAGGCCCGCACGTTGTACACCAGCATGCCATCACGGCGGCGCGGTAACGTACTGCCCTTGGGTCCCATGGCCTTGACCTTCAACACCGTGGCCCCGAGCGTCACCTGGTCGTCGAGGTTGTAGTCCAGGTTCGCGCCGCTCATGCGAAAGTCCCCCAGGTCGCTGTCGGTTCCCAGGCTGAAGCCCTGGACTTTCAGCGCGCCATGGTCCCAGGCGACCACCGCCGAATCCTTGAAGGCGGTACGCGGGGCGAGCCAATAGGCGCCGTCGTTCAACTGGTCGAGGTTGCCATCCATCACGATGAAACCGTTGCCGATCATGTAGTTCTGGCGACCGCCCGTCACCGTCCACTCCCCTGCGCGGAAACCGCCATAGAACTCTTCGGTCGACACCTTGCCATCGGAGCTGCGGGTGAAGCCACCGGCATCGCCATCACCGAAGGTGGTCGCCCCCACCAGTGAGCCGCCGGCCAGCAGGCTGAAATCCGGCTGCACGGCGTATTCCAACTTGACGCCTGGCTTGACGTAGAACTCCTGCCAGTCGATTTTCGTGCCGCGATTCTTGCCGCTGCGCATATCCACCACGCCGCCGCCAAAGTTGACGTTGCGGGTAGAGAGGATGGCGCCACCGGCACTCAAGTTGACCTCACCCTTGAGGTTGCCCTCCTCGAAGGTGTAGCCCGCCCATGCAGCCTGGGCGGTCAAGGGTAACCCGAGCATGAGGAACGTTCGGGACAAACGCGTCATGGAAACCATATGGAGCTCCTGTGTGATTATTGTTGTTACAGGGCAGTGAAAGGCGCGCAAAACCGCGCCAACACCTGGCTAGGCCAGGTGAGCGGAACGCAAGACTCTTGTGGTTATCGGATGAAGTCAGGGCGTCAGGTGCGCTGCGATGGCACGCAGCATGCGCACGCTGTCGCCGTCGAATGGGCTGACGGCATCGTCCAGGGACGACTGCTTGACGATCACCACGCCGGACGGTTTGTCGATGAACAGGTATTGGCCATGGATGCCACCGGCCATGAGCGCTTGGCTGTGGTCGTTGAAGACATACCACTGGCTGCGGTAGGACGCACCAGGGGTCCAGCTCGAGAAGTCGGGGGATGCGGCGTAGATCGCCGGATCGGCCCCGGCGGCGATACCGGCGAGCGCCTCGGCCGAGAGCAGTTGTCGCCCGTCCCGGCGACCATCGTTGGCCAGCAGGCGACCGAAACGCGCCATGTCACGCAAGGTCGCACTGAACCCGGCACCGGCTACGCTGCGCCCCCAGGGGTCGGCCAGGAAATAGCCGTCACGCT
Source organism: Pseudomonas sp. St290 (assembly GCF_018325805.1). Classification (NCBI taxonomy): domain Bacteria; kingdom Pseudomonadati; phylum Pseudomonadota; class Gammaproteobacteria; order Pseudomonadales; family Pseudomonadaceae; genus Pseudomonas; species Pseudomonas sp. St290. Next base: position 3,735,608 of record NZ_AP014703.1, read on the forward strand.
CACAGCCCAACTGGCTCCAGACTGCCTGCAGCAACTGGTGGCAAGCCTTGCCAGAGGCCCGCTCCATGACCCAGGCCAACGCCTCGGTGGTGGCCGTCACGTAATGGAAAAAGCCACCGTGACTGCCGCGTTTGCGCAGTGAAGGCAAGTACTGGTACAGGGATTCGAACGTCGTGTACTGCGCCGGTGCCGGCTGGAAACCGCAGGCGTAACCGTATTGGGAACTCTCTGAATCCGGATCCTCATAGACTTCGCTGTAATCGACGGCTACCGCCATGTCGAACAGCTGGCGCACGGTCGCATCGCCGAACGCGCTGCCCGCCAGCTCCGATACGTAGTGTGCGGCCGTCAGCGTCGGGTCCAGCAGGCCTTCGCAGACCAATTGCTCGCCCAACGCCCCGATCAGCGACTTGGTCACCGAGAACATGATGTGCCGGTCCCGGGGACGCTGGCCGTTGAAGTAGCGCTCGAACAGTACGGTGTCGCCCTTGAGGACCAGGAAAGCATCGGTCTGGCTGGCGATCAGGTGGTCGATCACGCTGATGCTCAAGCCACACTCGCTGTCGAAGTGCAGCTCATCCAGCGGCTGGAGCGCCTGCTTGAAGGCGCTGACCGGCCCGGTGCCGGCCTGCACGTCGATGGAAGGACGCAAGCGGGCCAGGTTGCGGAAGCCCCATTGGTTGAACGGCGGGCTCATCCAGTTGTGCCAGGTGACGCGGCGGTGGGGTTCGGCGGGAAAACCTTGCATGAGCGAAGGCGCCGCGTGGGTGTCAGACGACTCGTGAGTCTCGACGTAAAGACAGGCCAATGAAGGCGCGGTGTTCTGATTCATCGGGTTGCCCCTGCGAAATGACTCTGCGTGAAAGCAGATGCAGGGAAATAATTACCCGATGTTATTTTTTAGTCAATAAAACTTTTTACCGTACCTTCGATTGATTGCCATTATCGCTACCAGGGCTATCAGTCCAGCGTTGCATCCTTGCGGACATAGCCCTAAGCAAATAACTAAAGGTTATTTGTTTTATATTTTTTAGATCATTTAAATTACAGCATAAGCCCAATGGCTTCCTGCGGTGTTGTCATCAAGGAGCGATGGCACGCCCAACTTCAGTCACGGCAATCTCATTAACGGGCCACCGTCATGCAGCTTCTAACGCTACCTCCCTCCCCTGGCCTTGCCACTTCCATTCGTGCCACGGCCCAGGTCTTCGAAGACCCCACCTCCCGCGCTTTGCTGGCTCACCTGCAACAAGTAGCGCCCAGTGACGCCAGCGTGCTGATCATCGGCCAGACCGGAACCGGCAAGGAACTGGTGGCGCGCCACGTGCACAACCTCAGCGCTCGTCGCCACAAGCCGTTCGTTGCAGTCAACTGCGGCGCGTTTTCCGAGACCCTGGTGGAGGCCGAGCTGTTCGGCCATGAAAAAGGCGCCTTTACCGGTGCGCTGACGGCCAAGGCCGGTTGGTTCGAGGAAGCGGACGGCGGGACGTTGTTCCTGGATGAAATCGGTGATTTGCCGTTGCCGATCCAGGTCAAGCTGCTCCGGGTGCTACAAGAGCGCGAGGTGGTCCGGCTGGGTTCGCGCAAGAGCATCAAGATCAATGTGCGCGTGCTGGCGGCCACCAACGTGCAGCTGGAAAAAGCCATCAATGCCGGGCACTTTCGCGAAGACCTCTATTACCGCCTGAACGTGGTCAGCCTGGTGCTCAAGCCCTTGCGCGAACGCCCCGGTGACATCCTGCCGCTGATACGCCACTTCATTACGGAGTACAGCCGCCGGCTCGGGCACGGCGAAGTGACGCTGGATGCCCAGGCCCAGCGCAAATTGCTCGACTATTCGTGGCCGGGGAATATCCGCGAGCTGGAAAACGTCATCCACCACACACTGCTGATTTGCCGCCACAACGTGATCGGCGCGCAGGACTTGCATCTGTCGAACTTTCGTATCGAACGCCAGGACAACCCACCGCAATCTACGCCTCAAAGTGCGGAGGAGCTGTTGCACAAAGCCTTTGAGAAACTGCTCGAGCAGGAGCATGGCGATTTGTATGAAAAGGTCGAGGCCGAGCTGTTGCGCGCGGCCTATCGATATGCCAACTGCAACCAAGTCCACACCGCCAGCCTGTTGGGCCTGAGCCGAAACGTCACGCGAACGTTGCTGATCAGGATTGGCGAGCTGGTGGTCAATCGACGCCGCCCGGCACTGAGCACGCAGGATGGCCAGGTGATCAATCTGTCGACCTGAGCTACCAGGGGTTCCGTGGCGAGGGAGCAAGCTCCCTTGCCACAAAACTATGCGACGGGTACTCAGGACTCCTTGCTGCAATCGCGTGGGGTAATGCCTTTTTCCCGGGCGTACTGGTGCGAAGACGCTTCGATGATCGGCCGCAGCAAGGCGCGGTCGGCCTGCACCCAGTCACTGATCAGCTTCCACTGGCTGCCGTCCCATTGCTGGAAGCGCACCGCGCCCCCGCCTTCATGGTCCGAGCACGACAACTGCAACGGCTGCACCAGGCCCAGCGCCCCCAGTTCCTTGAGTCGGGCGTCGTCGAGCTTGAGGTTCTCGAACCCCCAGCGCACCTGTTCACCGGTCAGCGGCTGCTTGCCGAACTTCTGCTGGGCAATGCGCACCGCCTCGACGTTGAGGATGCCGTTGACCACGCCGAGGTTGTAATACACCGTGCCGAATCGCTTGGGATCGGCCAGGTCGCCCTGGCCGGCGTCGACCACTTGTTTCTTGATGCCCTGCAACACCGGGAAATCGGTGCCCGAGGGGTGCGTGGTGATGGCGATGAAGCCCTTGGCCGCGGCACCTGCCGGCGCGGCGTCATCTTCGGAGTTGCTCCAGATATTGCCGATGATATGGTCCGCCGGGAACCCGACCTTCTGCGCGGTTTTCAGCGCCACCGGGTTCATTACCCCCCAACCGCGCAAGATCACCCAGTCGGGTTTTTCCCGACGGATATTCAGCCATTGCGACTGCTGTTCGTTGCCCGGGTGCGGCACCTCCAGCAGGGTCAGCGTAAAGCCGTACTTGTCGGCCAGGGTTTGCAGGACCTCATTGGTTTCCTTGCCGTAGGGCGAACCGTGATACAGGGTGACGATCTTCAAGCCCTTGAGCTTGTCCAGCCCGCCGGCGCGCTGGCCGATGTAGTTGATGATCGCCGACACTTCCGAATAGGGGTTCAACTGCAACGGGAAGACGTAGGGAAACACGCTGCCATCGGTGGAATCCGTGCGCCCGTGGTTGATGGTGATCAGCGGCAGCTTGTCGGCCGTCGAGCGTTCCAGCGTGGCATAGGCAATACCCACCGACAGCGGGTTGGTGGCCGCCGCTGGTGCGCCGTTCAAGCCTTTCTTCAGGCGTTCGTAGCACTCCACGCCTTTCTCGACCACGTATTCGGTTTCGCACTCGCTCCAGGTCAGCTTGACGCCGTTCACGCCGCCGTTGGCGTTGACGTACTTGAGGTAGTCGATGAAGCCGCCGAAAAAACCCGTGCCACCGGCCGCATAAGGGCCGACGCGATAGCTTTGCAGCGGGAAGTATTGTTCGTTGTCCGCCTGGACAGTGAAGGCCGCGGCGGTGAGGCTCAGGGCCAGCGCCAGGCTGCTGGCGAATGATCGTTTGAACATCGGATTTTCCTTGTTATGAAGCCATGGATGAGCCAACAAAATGGAACTGCAAACCCGCGTTGTGCGGTTCGCTCAGTAGCGCAACGGCCACAGCCGTGCGCGCTGGCGAAATCTCTGCCAGAGGCGCGCAAGGCCCTCTGGTTCCTTGATCAGAAACAGGATGATCAGGGCGCCGAATATCATCTTCTGCAGGTTTTCCACCTGGCCGGCGTCCACCAGTCCGCCGGGCAGCAGCGACACGAGGTTCGAGAGCAACACCGGAAACAGCACGATGAAGGCCGCGCCGAGAAAGTTGCCCAGCAGGCTGCCGAGGCCACCGATAATGATGATGAACAGGATCTGGAACGAGCGATTGAGGTCGAAGCCATGGGGCTCCACCGTCCCCAGGTAAGCGAAGGCCCAGAGCGCGCCAGCCACTCCGAGGAAAAAGCCACTGATGGCGAACGCCAGCAGCTTGGTTTTCGCCAATGGAATACCGATCACCGCTGCGGCGGTGTCCATGTCGCGCACCGCCATCCAGTTGCGCCCCAGCTCGCTGCGCACCAGGTTCTTGCCCAGCCAGAACAGCGCCACCACCACGCCCAAGGTCAACAGATAGCGGCCGGCCGGCGCATCCAGGTTGACGCCGAAGACTTCCAGGCGCGGCGCGCTGATCACGCCCGAGGCGCTGTTGTTGGAAAACCAACTGAAGCGGGTCAGCGCCCAGGTCACGAAGAACTGCGCCGCCAGGGTCGAGACCAGCAGGTAGAAACCTTTGATGCGCAGGCTCGGCAGGCCGAACAGCAATGCCACCAGCGCTGCCGTCAAGCCACCCAGGGCAATGCTGACCAGCAACGGCAAGCCGGCGACCCGCACTTCGAGGTTGTAGGTGGCAAAGGCCCCCACCGCCATGAACGCCGCCGAACCGAGGGACAACTGCCCGGCATAACCGGTGAGCAAATTGAGCCCCAACCCGGCCAGGGACAGCACCAGGAACGGAATCAGGATCGCGCTGAACCAGTAGTCATTGCCCAGCCAGGGCACCACGACGAAGGCAAACAGCAGCAACGCAGCCAGCCCGTGACGGTCCTGGCGCAGCGCGAAGACCCGACGGTCCTGGGCATAACGAGTGTTGAACTGGCCTGCTTCTCGATAAAACATGATGCGCTCCCCTAAACCCGTTCGATCGCCCGCTCGCCAAACAGTCCCGCCGGACGCACCAGCAGAAACAGCAGCGCCAGCACGTAGGGAAACCAGTTCTCGATGCCACTGCCGATGAAGGGCCCGAGGTAAACCTCCGCCAGCTTCTCCGACGCACCAATGATCAAGCCGCCGACAATCGCGCCGCTGATGGAGGTGAAGCCGCCGATGATCAACACTGGCAAGGCCTTGAGCACCACCAGCGAGAGCGAGAACTGCACGCCCAGGCGAGCGCCCCAGAGCAGGCCGGCGACCAGCCCGACAAACCCCGCCACCGCCCAGACCACCACCCAGACCCGTTGCAAGCGAATGCCCACGGCCAGCGCTGCCAATGGATCATCGGCCACCGCCCGCAACGACAGCCCGAGCCGAGTCTTGTTGAACAGCCAGGACAACAGCAACACCAGGAACGCCGCCGTCAACGCGGCAAAAATGTCGAACTGCGACAGCAACATCCCGCCCAGTTCCAGCGGTTCGTCGCTGATGCCCAGTTCCAGCCCGTGCACCTGGGTGCCCCACAGCGCCTGGGCGAAGCCTTCGATGACGTAGGACAGCCCAAGGGTGGCCATGAACAGCGTGATCGGCGAGCGGTTGACCAACGGGCGCAGCACCACGCGCTCCACCGCCACGGCGATCAGCACCATGGCCGCCAGGCTGATGACGAACGCCAGCCAGAACGGCACACCGCGTTCCAGCAGGCTGACGAAAGTCAGCGCCGAGAACAGCACCATCGCGCCCTGGGCGAAATTGAACACACCGGAGGCCTTGTAGATCAGTACAAAACCGATGGCCACCAGGGCATACATCACCCCCGCCAACAACCCGCCAATCAATACTTCAAAGAAAAATTCCATAGCTGTTCCTGTTCTGCGGGCGCAACTTGCCTGCCCTCCCTGGCGGGAAGGCGTCGAATGTCAGGTGTCAGTGGCGAGTGCCCAGGTAGGCCGAAATGACCTCGGGGTTCTGCCGTACGTCTTCGGGCGAGCCGTCGCCGATCTTGCGACCGTAATCGAGCACCACCACGTGATCGCTGATGTCCATGACCACCCCGATGTCGTGTTCGATCAACACCACGGTGGTGCCCAGTTCTCGATTGATATCGACGATGAAGCGACTCATCTGCTGTTTCTCGTCGGCGTTCATCCCAGCCATGGGCTCGTCCAGCAACAGCAGCCGAGGCTCCGCCGCCAGCGCCCGGCCCAACTCGACCCGTTTCTGCAAGCCATAGGGCAACGTACCCACCACCGCATCGCGCCAGGGCTGCAAGTGCAGGAACGCGATGACGCGTTCAGCCGCTTCGCGCTGGATATCATCCTCGGCCCGGGCGCGACCGATGCGCAGCGCTTGCTCGACCCAGCTGCTGCGACGCTTGAGGTTGCGTCCGGTGAGCACGTTGTCGAGCACGCTCATGCCTTTGAACAGCGCAATGTTCTGGAATGTCCGGGCGATGCCGCGTACCGCCACATCGTGGGGGCGCATCCGGCGCCGCTCCTGTCGATCGAAACGGATGCGCCCGTCCTGGGCGTGGTACACACCGCTGATGACATTGAGCAGCGAACTCTTGCCGGCACCGTTGGGGCCGATCAAGGCGCAGATCTCACCAGTGGCAACGCGAAAGCTGATGTCCGTGACCGCCTTGACGCCTTTGAATGACAGTGAAATATGTTCCAGCTCCAGCAAATGCGTGGCGGCCGTCTGCGTCATGGGGTGTTTCCTCTCAGGCCGGTTGCGACTGGAGCCCGGTCCAGTCAGGGTTGATTTGCTTCACAAGGTTCGTCGGCGCTTCCCAGTGGGCTGTATCGCCCCACTGGCGAACCCGAATACCCAACGCCTGGAAAAACGCCTGGGTCTCGGGCGGCAAGGCATCCCCCACCAGCAACGGCGCGCGAGTCCGGGAAAAACCCAGCACATCACGCAAGGGCCGACGAACCAGCCAGTCACCCAGCTGCCTTTGCAGGAGCCCCGGCTGGGCCGCCAACGCCCAATCCACCAGCCGGCGCGACCAACTGCCCGACTCCGGCAAACGCTCCAGCGCATAACGGTACAAGCGCTCGTAGGTTTCACGCGTCCCGGCTACCAATGTCGGGCCCAGCTCGCGGCGGTCGCGATCACGGGTCGCCAGGTTCTCCGGAAAGTTCAGGCGAAAACCGGCGATCAACCACGGCGCCAGCAAATAGCGGGCTTGTCCGCCCGAGGCGAACGCCCGTGCGGCCAATGCCTCTTCTTGCCGTCCCAGGCCTTCACGCGTCACCAACCGCTGGCCCTCCTGCAGCAGCTCGGCGTGGCTGACGCGCTGCTCTTCAATTGCCTGCCCCGCCCCGCGATAAAAGACAAACGCTGTTTGCAGCACTTGCCCTTGCGGTGCCAGTTCGTCGGTGGGCCGCTCGGCAACCAACGCGGCGTAATCCAGCGCTTGCGCCAATGGCATCGAATCCGACAAGCCACGCTTGTCGAGGTAAACCAGCACGCTCGGGTTCACCTGCGCCGCACGCAGACGCAGCATTTCTTCCAAGCCCTCGACCAGAACGAAATCCGGCTGCAATGTGCCGAGCAGTTGCACCTGTTCGGCCCGTGCCTCCAACGGGTCGAACAGGCTCGCCACGCCACCCAGCCACTGCGCAGCCAATGCCGCAAGCAATGCCTGCGGCCTGGGTCGGCTGATGATCGTCAGGCTCGCCCCCGTGGAAAAACCGCGGGCTTGCAGGGCCCTCGCCAAACGGCGCACCTCGTCGGCCACGAGCCCCCAGGTCCACTCCTGCCAGACACCCAGGTGCTTGTGGCGCAGCGCGACATCCGCGCCATGCCGCTGCGCCTGTTGCTGCAGCCACTGGGGCAAGCTGGCTGGTAGCGCAACGGCGGTGTCGGTGAAGGTGCCCATGCTGCCTCCCGCGCCTAAGCGACTGCCGCCGTTTTGGCTGCCGCTTTGCGCTGCTCCAGCTCACGCACCAGCGGCAGGACCTTGCGACCGAAATACTCGACTTCTTCCTGAAAATGCAGGAAACCTGCGAGCACCAGATCAACCCCCACGGCCTTGAGCGCGACGATGCGTTCGGCGATCTGCTGCGGCGTGCCGATCAGGTTGGTCTTGAAGCCGTCGTTGTACTGCACCAGGTCCTCGAAGCTGGACTTGGCCCAGTTGCCTTCACCTTCCGGGCTGGACTTGCCGGCTTGTTTCGCCGCATCGCCGAAGGCATTGACCGCTTCGGGGTCGGCCTGGTCGATGATCTGGGCAAGGACCGCACGCGCCTCCTCTTCGGTGTCGCGGGCGATGACGAACGCGTTCACTCCGACCTTGACCTTGTGGTTATTGGCCGCGGCCTTGGCCTGGATGTCGTCGACCTGGGCCTTGATCCCCTCGACGGTATTGCCATTGGTGAAATACCAGTCGGAGACACGGGCGGCCATGTCCCGGGCGGCACGTGAGCTACCGCCCTGGAAGATTTCCGGGTGCTGCTGCAACGGCTTTGGCTTGAGGGTGTAGTCATGGAAGCGGTAGAAGTCACCGCGAAAGGTAAAGTTGTCGGTGGTCCAGATACCCTTGAGCGCGGTGATGAACTCTTCGGAACGGCGATAGCGCTCATCGTGCTCCAGCCACGGCTCGCCAATGGCCGTGAACTCGCCCTTGAACCAGCCCGACACGATGTTGACCGCGACCCGGCCGCCGGTCAGCTGATCGATGGTTGCGATCTGCTTGGCCAACACCGACGGCGTCCATGGTCCCGGCAACACCGCCGCAATGACTTTCAGCCGCGTGGTGGCGGCCAGCAAGGCATGACTGAACGCCACGGACTCATGCTGGTATTCGGCGCCGTAACCGGCGGTAAAGCGTACCTGGGACAAGGCGTAGTCGAAACCGGCCGCTTCAGCGATCTGGGCCAGCTTGCGGTTGTAGTCGATGCCCCAGTCGGTGCGCTGCTCGATTTTGCTGACCACCAGCCCGCCGCTGACGTTGGGCACCCAGTAGGCAAATTTGATCGTGTCCTGGCTCATTGCATGTACTCCACGGCTCGTTTTGAAAGAAGAAATTGGTCAAGCGGCGCTGGCGTCGCGTCGGGCGCTCGGGACCAGGCTCAGCAACGCCGACTCGACGGCGCGCTCGATACGCTCCAGCACCTGTGGGCTGGAGATCCGGTAGTGAGTGAAATCGGTTTCGCTGGCATAGACCCCCACCGGCAGGCTGAGGGCCTGGAAAAAGCCAAACAGCGGCCGCAACTGGTGATCGATGATCAAGGCATGGCGATCCGAGCCCCCCGTCGCGGCCAACAGCACCGGCACGTTCTTGAGGGCTTCGTGATGAACGAAATCGAACAGATGCTTGAACAGGCCGGTGTACGAGGCCCGATAGACAGGGCTTGCGGCAATCAGCAAATCGGCCGATTCAATGGCCTGCAAATCATCCTGCACGGCAGCCGGCAACGCCTCGCGACGCAGAACCCCGGCGAACTGTGGACCGACCTTGGCCAGCTCGATCAAGCGCAGCTCGATCGGCAGTTGCTGCCCGAGCCGCTCCACCAACGCCTGGAGCAGGACCAGTGTGCGTGACGGGTGCTGCACGCTGCCTGACACCGCCACCACTTTGAATTGCTTGCTCATCGCTTACCCCATGCCTGGAGACGCCACCTCAGCGTCTGCACAAGGGATAGAGCAGCAACCGTGCCATCTAGATATCTCCTTAATAATCAATTGATTAGAAGAACAGCCCAATCACTTCGCTGTCGCTCGACGGACAAGCTGTTGATCCACTGTTGGCTGGCGAACATCCGCTGCGTCGAGGTTCGTGGCAACAACTGTTGCCCGGCACACAGTTGCGCAACAGATTGTCCGCAGCAAGGGCAGCTCTTTCGTTGATGAACCCAGTTCAAGCCCCGTATTCACGGGCGTTTGGCCTCGGGCATGGACTGTGCAATGGCCACTGGCAACGGCAGGTTTCTCCCCTGCCCGCCTACTCGTCAGTAAGAAGGAACATCGCCATGACCGCACAGCAACAACACCTGCCACCGATTCTTTCCACCGGCACCGACTATGAGCCCCTGGCCGAACGCTTTCGGCCGATCTTTGCGCGCATCCAGGCCGGCGCCTTGGAGCGTGAGCAGACGCGTAGCCTGCCCTTCGAACAGGTGAAATGGCTGAAGGAAGCAGGCTTTGGTGCCATCCGCGTACCAGTCGAATATGGCGGCGCCGGGGCCTCGTTGCCGCAGCTGTTGCAACTGCTGATCGAGCTGGCCGAAGCCGATTCCAACCTGCCCCAGGCGCTGCGCGGGCACTTTGCATTTGTCGAGGACCGCCTCAATGCCCACGCCAGCAGCCCACAGGACCTATGGTTCAAGCGCTTCGTCGAGGGGGATCTGGTGGGCAATGCCTGGACTGAAGTCGGCGCCGTGAAAATCGGTGAAGTGGTTACCCGGGTTTCCCGGCAAGGCGATCAATGGGTCGTCAACGGCACCAAGTACTACAGCACCGGCAGTATCTTCGCCGACTGGATCGACGTGTATGCCCAGCGCGACGACAATGGTGCCGACGTGATTGCCGCCGTGCGCGTGCACCAGCCGGGCGTCAAGCAAAGCGACGACTGGGACGGCTTTGGCCAACGCACCACCGGCAGCGGGACGTCGTTGTTCGAGAATGCACTGGTCGAGGCGGAAAACCTCATCGACTTCTCTACCCGTTTCAAATACCAGACTGCGTTCTATCAACTGGTCTTGCTCGCCGTGCTGACCGGCGCCGGCCGCGCCGCGGTCCACGACATCACCGAACAAGTGCGCAAACGCACACGGATTTTCAGCACCGGCAATGCCAGCGCAGTGAGCCAGGACGTGCAGGTGCAGCAAGTGATCGGCAAGGCTTCGGCCCAGGTCTATGCCGCCGAAGCCACCGCCCTGCGAGCCGCGAGCGCCTCCCAGCGCGCCTATGAAAGCCGCTTCAGTCAGAACGCCGAGACCGAACACACCGCCAACATCGCCGCCGAACTGGAGTCGGCCCAGGCCCAGGTGGTCATCTCCGACCTGGTACTACGCGCCACCAGCGACCTGTTCAATGCCCTTGGCGCCTCGGCCACCAGCACCAGCAAGGCCCTCGACCGCCACTGGCGCAACGCCCGCACCGCGGCTTCGCACAATCCGTTGATCTACAAGGAGCGCATTATTGGTGATTGGGAAATCAATGGGACGGAGCCGCCGTATGTCTGGCAGATTGGCGGGGGGTCGAAGCAGCTTTGAGTAGGTAGGTTGGTGTATATCCATTGCTGCGGTAACGGAGGGTCAGTTGGCTGATGATATCGGCTGTGCTGACGTCTTCGCGAGCAACTCGCTCCCACAGGTTTTGTGTTGCGTCCAGAGACTGTGAACGCCCGTAAATCCATGTGAGAGCGAGCCTGCCAGTTAAAAACTGTTACCTATGTGCGTGAACTGATTTGTAACCCATGTGGGTGAGTCAAGCCATCTGCCCCAACGCAAGCGCGTGAGACCAAGCCCAAAAAAGGATCAACTAGCTGACGACCTGAACACACCGCATAATCCATCTACCCCCATCCACCCGAAGGGTCGCTGAAGATGACAGTTATCCATAAGGCCGCTCAGATAGGATACTCAGCAGAAGCCGGCACCTATACCCAAGGTCGCCCAGACTACCCAAGCGAAATACAGGCATGGCTCAGCAGTACACTGCAAATCAGCCCAGGATCGACAGTCATTGAGCTAGGAGCCGGTACCGGTAAGTTCACTCGCCTGCTGGACTCAATGACGATCAATACCATCGCCATCGAACCGGTCGAGGCGATGCGAATCGAGTTTGCCAAACATTTACCGAACGCCAGGATTCTGGAAGGAACGGCCGAATCCATTCCCCTTGAGGCAGGGGCAGCGCAGGCGCTCGTATGCGCCCAGGCTTTCCACTGGTTCGCGAATGAAACCGCGCTCCAGGAGATTCACCGAGTACTCAAACCGGGCGGCCGACTCGGCCTGATCTGGAACGTGCGTGATGAGTCAGTGGACTGGGTGGCCGACATCACTAAAATCATCACCCCCTTCGAAGGCGATACCCCACGCTTTCATACTGGAAACTGGCGACGCCCCTTCAACGGACGTTACTTCTCGGAGCCCGAACTGACCTGTTTTAGTTACACCCACGCAGGCAGCCCCGAGACGGTCATCCTGGATCGCTTTCTGTCGGTGAGCTTCATCGCAGCGCTGCCTGACGCAGGGAAAAAACAGGTAGCGGATCAACTACTGGCCTTGATTCAAAACCATCCGGCGCTACGCGGGCGCAAGCACATTGAGTTCCCTTATCAGACCCACGCTTATTCATGTCGACGCCTGGATTGAATCACGACGCCATCAACTCAGCGGGAACTCGTACCTGACGCCCTCAAAATACTGGCATCATGCTTTTTTCCTTGCACTCATGGAGTGACTGTGACGAATCTTTGTGCTGCCCCTGAGTTTGCTCCCGCTGCCACTTTATCGCCCTACCGCTTCTTTCCCCGGCTCGGGATGTTTGTGCTTGCGACCCTGATAGTCTTCCTGGCAGCAGTGCCCGAGGTCCTTTTCGTACCCGCAGACATGCAGGCCTACCTGACGTTCACCACCACCTCCGGTATTACCGCGCTCGTTCTCCTCGCCCTTTTCGCCTGGCAGTACCGCTCCGATGCGCGTGCTCAATGGCGTGGTCACTGCATAGGCAAACCGCTCAAGTGGGGTGCGCTTGGCATCATTGGGTCCTACCTGCTTTTCGGGGTTGCCATCCTCGTGCTGGGGCTGCCGCGAGAAGTGTTCATGGCCGAGCTTCTGGACGGACTCAACAATTGGCAGGCCACACTCAAGATCGCCTCGCTGATCGTACTGCCGCCCATCGCCGAAGAGCTGTTTTTCCGTCATTACATGTTGCGACTGTTTCCCTACGAGAACAGCCGTGCCTGGACATGGATCGCGATCATCGTCACCTCAGCCGTCTTCGCCGGCATGCACATCCAATACGGGAATTGGATAACTGTCGTGTTGATCTTCGCCTGTGGAAGCGTGTTCGCCGTCGCCAGAGTGGTCAGCGGTGGCCTGCTGGTGCCGGTGCTCCTGCATTCGCTGGCCGAAATTGTCGCGCTGACCACTGACAAGTCTTTCGCCCTGATGGGGCTTTACGGTTGAGTCAGCCAAAGGCGAGGCTATGATTCACGAACCTCAGCACTTCAAACAAGGGCAATAATGAACACTCACATAGCGGGCCTCGGACTGCTTGCCTTGACGCTCCCCTTCCTGTGCGCCCCCGTCCAGGCCTCGACTTGGCAGATCTGTCACATGGAGCTGCGTATCGTCGAGGTGCTGAAACAACCCTATCCGCAGCTCCAGGCGCAGATTGTGAAAGTCACGCCGAAGTCCTCCTCGGTGGAGTGTCCAGTGCAAGGCTCGTCGCTCACCTTCACCCCGGAAACCCCGGACTACCAAGCCACGCTCCCCCGCCGACAATGGCCCGCGAAAGGACAGTCGGTACAGGTCGACTACCGCTATCTGGATGGCATCTGTAAAGGCGACGGCCACTCACATCCGTGTCGCATCAAGCACTACCCGGTAGTGGGTCGATAGACGGGCAGCCGAAGAACGCGATATTTCTCAGATCCGTGAAGTCACTGATGCCCCCATCGCGAGCAGGCTCGCTCCCACAGGGAATTGCGGGTGTTCACAGCATTCCGGCTCACCACAGAACCTCTTGTGGGAGCGAGCCTGCTCGCGATGACGTCGGCACATCCACCTCAATCAACTCAAGCCAACAGCTCAGTGATCCACCGGACCTGCCGCGCAACGTCCTGCAGTTTCTCTTCCGGCACGGCTTGCCGCGCCTTGGCGAAGCTGGTGAGGGTCTTTTGCTTCTGGTGCAGCAGGCGCTGCCACTTGGCCAGGAAGGTTGGGGTGCGGGCTTGCATCTGCAGCGGGCCGAAGTACAGCTGTTCGGCGGTGTACGTCACCGGCCCGGCGCGCTCGGCGACGATGATTTCGTAGTAGAAGCGGTTTTCCCGCAGCACCTCCTCGCAGAGGATGCGGTAGTCGTTTTCCATCAGCCATTGGCGCAGTGGCTGCTCACCGCCGTTGGGTTGCAGGATCAGCCGCTCCTGCCCGCTCAACCGCGCTTTGCCGCTGTCCAGGATGTCGCGGATCGTCTCGCCGCCCATGCCACAGAGGCTGATCGCCGTGATCCCGTCTTCCGGCTCGATCGCCGCCAGGCCATTGGCAAGGCGTACGCTGATCTGCCGCTCCAAGTCACTCTCGCCCACGGTGCGTTCGGCGGCGCGAAACGGTGTCAACGCCACCTCGCCGGCCACCGCCGCCGTGATGACGCCACGGCGCAGCAAGGCCACCGGCAAGTAGGCGTGATCCGAGCCAATGTCGGCCAGGCGCGCACCTGCCGGCATATGCGCCGCGACACGCTCCAGGCGCATGGACAATGTCTGTTCGTTCAACTGCGGTTCCTTGGTTTAATCGTAGAACGGCTCGACCGCCGTCCGGCTGCCGACAAAGAAGCTGTCCGCGACCAACCGCAACGGCTGCAGGTCCATGTCACTGGTTTTATCGGCAATCAGTTGCTGGAAATGTCGATACACCGCAGCGTATTCACCTTCCTCGGATACGGCCTGGCGTACGCCGTCGATGCTCAACAGTGCACCACCGTTGTCCAGGCGCAGGACGCCTTCGGCGCAGCGAATCTCGATGCTCCAGAGTTCGTCATGACCATGGTCGAAATCGAATTCCGCACGGATATCGAGGTGGCGCGCGTCGGCCATCTTGATGCTGGCGGCAATCGGCGACTGGCAGTTATTCGGTACGCGCAACTCGGCGGATTCCACGAACAGCGGCAGCGCCAACAGATGGGTCACAATCGACAAGGCATTGATGCCGGGATCGAAGACGCCCAAGCCACCGGGTTGCCAGATCCACGCCTGGCCGGGGTGCCACTTGCGCACGTCTTCCTTCCAGTCGATCTGCACGCTGTGCAAGGTGCGACTCGCCAGCCAGTCACAGGCGGCTTCGATGCCCGGGGCGTAGCGCGAATGCCAGGCGAACAGGCCGCTGACGCCTTGCTCGCGGACCTGCTCCACCAACGCCATGGCTTCCCCCAGGGTGGCGCACGGCGGCTTTTCCACCAGGACATGCTTGCCCGCCGCCAGTGCCTGTTGCACCAGGGCGAAGCGACCTTGTGGCGGCGTGCAGAACGCAATCGCGTCGACCTGCGGAGCGTTCTCGAGCAACTCGCCCAGGGACCGGAAATTCTCCACTCCGGGGCAAGGCTGCCCTTGCGTGGCGACCGCTACCAGTTGGAACGCGGGGTTGGCGTGGATAGCTGGAACGTGTTGATCCTGGGCAATCTTGCCGTAGCCCACCAGACCGAGACGAATCGGTTGCATCGATGACTCCTGATTTTTGTACTTGTGATCGGGCAGCAAACTAGACGCAAATCGTCCGGCGGACAATGGGGATCGGGCAGTATCCATGCGATTGTCCTGCGCAATTTGGCCACAGCGGTGCGGCAAAGACGTCAGGTCCGTCGCTGTTCACGGGCCGCCGTCACGACGTTGGTCACCCGGCCGAAGAAGGGCTCCAGTCGTTCACGCGGCGCGTCGTGCTCCACCACCAGGGTGGCGACTTCTTCGCAGGAGGCCACCTGGTAATGGGCTACGCTGGACAGCTTTTCATTGGTCACCGCCGCGATCACTTGCCCACTTGCCGCGACCACCGCGCGCTTGAACTCGGCGTCATCCAGGCCGAACGCAGTAACGCCATTGTCCGGATCGATGGCGCAGGCGCCGAGGACACACACGTCGAAACTGAATTGGCGCAATTGCTGGACAGCCGTCAGCCCGATCACACCACCCGCGTTTGGACTCAAGCGGCCACCCAGCAGGATGACCTCGGCGCGGGGCAGCTTCATCAACTGAACCGCAATCAGCGGCGAATTGGTGGTGAGGGTCAACGGAAGTTGCGGATCGATGGCGCAGGCCACCGCCAGGTTGGTTGAGCCGACGTCAATGAAGACGTGTTGGCCCGCGCGCAGCAGCGCAGCGGCCGCCTGGCCGAGACTGCCCTTGCGCGCCGGGTCTTTGCGCACGCGTACGTCCAACGGCCCTTCGACAGCTGGCAAGAGTATTGCGCCGCCATAAACGCGCTTGCACACCCCCGCCGCCGCCAATGCGCCCAGGTCACGCCGTATCGAGTGCTCGGATACATTGAATTCGCTGGCAAGGTCGGCCGCGATCACCCGGCCATACCGGGCAAGACGCTGGCTGATCAATTGCTGGCGTTCGCCGGGGAACGTTTCGTGAGGAGAAGTCATGACATCACAACCTGCATAAACGAGCACTAATGATCACAAACGAGCAAATAGTGCCGGTTATGCAGCGAGGCGTCAAACCTGCTCAACCAAGCGGTTGCACGATGAAGGTCAAGCGCCCCCTGGGACATTCGTGCCCATGCCCGAGGGCAGGAAAGGTTGAATCTCGTCAATTTCCTCGGCGCTGAGGCGCAGCTGTGAACCGGCAACCAACCCATCGACCTGCGCGGGGCGGCGGGCACCGACGATGGCACCGGTGACCACTGGTTTGCGCAACACCCAGGCGATGGCGACTGCCGCCGCGCTCACCCCGTGCCGTTCACCAATACCGGCCAAGACCTCGACCAGCGCCAGGTTCGCGCTCAAGCGAGGCTCCTGGAAGTCCGCACTTCGGGCCTTGCGCCAATCGTCGTCAGGCAATTGGGCGATGCGCTCGCGCGTCATGCTGCCGGAAAGCAGCCCCGATTGAAGGGTGGAATAGGCCAGGACACCCATTGCGGCCTGCTCGCAAAAGGGCAGGACGGCGTCCTCGATGTCCCGCATCAAGGCGGAATAAGGCGGTTGGAGTGACACGATCTCGGTCACCGCCCGCGCACGCTCGAGTTGCGCAACGTCGAAATTGGAGACGCCGATAGCACGAATTTTCCCCTGTTCACGGGCGGTGGCCAACGCTGAAAGCGCGCTCTCGATCCCTTCACTGTTGCCATCGGCAGGAAAGGCCGGCCAGTGGATCTGATAAAGATCGATGGTTTCGACTTGAAGCCGGCGCAAGCTCGCATCGACCTCGGCGAGCAGCGACTGGGGCGCCAGCGAGTGCGAGATCGCCTTGGTGACCGGGTCCCAGACCAGGCTGCCCTTGGTGAACACCAACGGACGCCGCGAAGCCGGCACCCGACGCAACAGTTGCCCGACCAATTGCTCGGCATGGCCCAAGCCATAAACCGCCGCCGTGTCGATCCAGTTCACACCGCGCTCGACGGCATATTCAAGGGCGCCCAGGCTGTCCTCGTCGTCCTGCGCGCCCCAGCTGTATTCCCAACCGGTACCAGCAATCGCCCAGGTTCCCAGGCCAATGGGCGAAATCCGTAAATCCGATGATCCAAGGCGATTCTTTTGCATAGCGAGTTCTCCACAGATGATGTGGACAGTATCGGCGAGCGATCTTACGACGATAAGATGGGCAATCCCGCTTGAACTAATGAACAGGATTCATGAATAAGCACCCTGATCTTTCCGAACTGGACGCCTTTGCGGCCGTCGCTCGCCATCGCAGTTTTCGCAAGGCCGCCGACGAGCGTGGCGTTTCGGCCTCAGCGTTGAGTCATGCGCTGCGGGCACTGGAAGCACGCCTGGGTGTCAGGCTGCTCAACCGCACCACGCGTAGCGTGACTCCGACCGAGGCCGGTCACCAACTGCTGGCAACGCTGGGCCCTACCCTGCAACAGGTTGCCGATGCACTGGCGCAGTTGACCTCGATGCAGGAAGTGCCCGCCGGCAAGCTTCGCCTCAACGTGGCGCGTCCGGCGGCGCGGGCGGTATTTGCGAAGGTGCTCGCGCCATTCGTGGCCAGGTATCCCCGTATTCAACTGGACCTGGTCACCGATGATGGCTTGACCGACATCGTGGACGAGGGGTTTGACGCGGGCGTGCGCTTTGGCGAAAGCCTGGCCGGCGACATGATCGCGGTCCCTGTCGGCCCTCCTCAATCGTTCGTGACCGTCGCTTCACAGGCTTACCTGGGCACAAAGGGCATCGTCCAGGCTCCACGGGACTTGCTCGACCATGCCTGTATCGCCCGGCGTTTTCCCAGCGGCAAACTCTATGCCTGGGAGTATCAGGCGGATGGGCAACCGATCCGCTTGTCCGTCACCGGTCCGCTCATTCTTGAAGACGATGGGCTGATGATCCAGGCAGCAAAAGATGGCGCCGGGATTGCCTACGTCTACGAGGAACTGGTGCGCGATGACATCCGCAATGGGCAGCTCACGGAACTGCTTGCGCAGTGGAAAGCCCCACCAAGCCGTTTTTTTCTTTATTACCCCAGCCGCCGCCATGTGCCACCGGCCCTCAAAGCGCTCATCGAATTCATTCGGGCGGATGATTGGCGAACCTGAAACCAGCAGACAAAAAAAGCCCCGCGACCGAATGCGGTGCGGGGCAAGGGAATTGGTTGGTTGCGGCCAACCAAAGGAGCACGGTAAAAAACGTTTACGGGCCGGTCAGATGCATTCCTGTGCAGCGCGTTCAAAACTCGAGGGCAGGAGGTTGGAGGCCAGCAAATGCCGCTCGTAGATGAATACCTTGCCGCCGCTGCCGGCCTTGTAGGCTTCCAGCACGTTGTCCGCCGCGACTTTGCTCGGCACCACGATGCGATAGCTGCGCTGGGTTTGCGAGACCATCGGGTTCAAGGCACTGCCCTGCAATTTCGGTACGACGCATTCAGCGTATTGGGCCGGCGTCTTGCTGGTCTGCAAGGTCAGGGTCGGGTCGTTTGGCGCCGAGGCACAACCGGCCAGCAACAACGGGGAAAACGCCAGGGGAAGCAAAAATAAACGGCGCATGGTCGGGTCCTGAAAATAAAATAGTGAGCTGCGTGTTCGATGGCGCTGATTTTCCAATGATTGCCGGCAAAGCAGAACTTGCATTTGGTAATGGTCACTATTACTCCTAGCAATAGTTGCAAGCCGAGAACGATTGATGAGGTATGGCCATGAGAACATTTGATCTGATTCGCGACGCGGTATTGCCCGACTTCCGTGAGCGGGTGGCTGATTACCTGATCCAGTACGAAAGCGTGTTGTTGAGCAGCACCGAACCCGACCCGGAGCTCAAGCGGGACACGGCCAATCAACTGCGCGGTTATTTGCGCGGGTTGAACACCACTCGGGTATTAGGCATGGCGGATTGGGAGGAACTGGATCGGCGGGTGGTGGATACGTGGCTTTAGCGCCCGGCTGGATGCGCCCTGCTCACCAAACGTTGCACCCACGCCGCATCCTGGTCATTGACCACCCCATAGCGGTTCGGCGGTAGAAAATTCCAGTGATGGGCGGCCTCTTCCAAGCGCTTGAGCTCATCGGCAGACATCCAGTACGGCGTATCCACCAATGGCATCGGCGCACCGTCGAAACGCCGGCCCAGCTGCAGGTTCGTGCCGGGGGCGAAAGCAATCGCCAGTTGCCGCTGGGGTTGCAGCAGCTTGTCCGGTGCCGGCATTTGCCCTACCCGCCCGTAGCTGAAGTCGCCCGGATACTGCTCCTTGAGCACCAGCCAGTGTCCCGCCGCCGTCTTGGCCAGGATCCACTGCGACACACCGCTGTCTTGCACGCATTTCAACTTGTCGTTGGACCACTGCATGAGGGTGTTGCATTCCGGATCATAGTCGTTGGACCACAGGCTGATGCCGGAGACCAGGGTATGGTGTTCAAGCTCGACCACCCCTTGATCGGGCATCGATTGCCAATAACGCTTGGTCGGGTCGCGCTTATCGCGCAGGAAGTTGTGCAGGATCCACGCAGCCATGAACAGCAAGGTGGCAAGCACGAGCCAACCAAGGGAGGCCCCGGCGATCCGGTCGAGGTCGACGCCTGAGGCGGATAATCCTTGATGGACCAGCAGCCCCAGCAAAAACACGATGCCCGGCAACACTGGGCCCAGGCACAACGGTGGCACCAGCACCTCGATCCAGCTGAAGCGATGCATGGTCGCACGCTCGCGCGCCCAGGCCTGTTCCTGAGCGAGCATCGGCGCCTGCTCCCGGGGGCCGATGCCAGGGTCGGGGGTCTGGAAGCGCATGTACAGGGTGTAAGTGTCATCGCTCATGGATCGGATCATGCCCTTGAAATCATCATGGTCGAGCAACCCTTCGGGACGCCCTTTGACGCTGGAACACGCGTATTATCCGGGTAACCAGGCGCCATGTAGAGACTCATTCATGCCCATCTCCCAAACTCGCCCCTCACCCGCGCCCTTGCTCGAGCCAGGCGAGACAGTGGTCCTGTTCGACGGCGTTTGTAAACTGTGCAATGGCTGGGCAAAGTTCCTGATCCGCCATGACCACGCCCGACGCGTGCGGTTGGCCTCCGTACAATCACCCGAAGGGCAAGCGCTGCTGGCCTGGGCGGGCCTGCCCTTGCAGCAGTTCGACACCATGGCTGTGGTTCGAGATCGGCATTACTGGGTGCGTTCGGAGGCGATTTTTGAAATCGTTGCCCTACTGCCCTGGGCCTGGCGCTCGGTGAAACTGCTGCGTTACGTCCCCCGCAGGCTTCGGGATTGGGCCTATGATCGCATTGCCCTGAATCGTTATCGGCTGTTTGGCAAGTACGACGTTTGCCTTTTGCCGAGCCCGGATCATGAAGGCCGTTTCTTGAAGGCTCCCACGCTTGGGATCAATCCGGTGGAACGGATCGGTACTTAGCCCGTCAGAAGCTCGATCCACTGACGTGGCGTCATCTTCGTCACCATGATCAGCACAATGACAAACATCCCCAAAAAGCCAAAGACGCCCATCCAGAACCACTTTTGATACACGGATGAGTATCGATCATCGAGCGCGCGCCCGTCTCCAACTGCGCTCGAAGCCATCACGTATAAGCGCTTCTGGAGCACCAGCACAGGAAGCCACAGCGCCCCTACGCAAAGGAAAATGATCAGCGATGTCATTATCCATTCCGTGGTCGGGGGAAGTCCGGCCAGCTTCAGCAGCAGGTAGCCCGTCGCTATCTGGATAAAGCCCGCAGGCGTGGTAATCCAAGTGTCGAACTGGACGACCGTCCTGGCCACGTGGGCAATGACCTGAGGGTTGGCGGTGCGGCTAGCAGCGATCAGGTAGAGGTAGGACCCCATGCCGAAGCCGAAAAGGAAAATGGCAGCAATGATGTGGAGGTACTTCAGGCAAAGATAGAGCATCTGTCAGCCCTGCTCGTCAGAGAAGTGTACGGACAGGCTCAAGTTTTCGGGGTCGTTGATAGCAGCCATGTATTCGTCCACGGTGATTTCACCCACGCAGGCCCGAGCACCGGGTTCGGGCAGATACCCTTGGCTGATTTTTGCCGCCAAGGCAACGGCTGCGCAGCTGGGAATCTCTGGCCCCTTGTCATTCATGGCGGTGAGCTGCACGTTCATCGACAGCGGTTCGTCATCGACACCGATGCCCTGGACGTCGATGTACATTGCGCTTTTGCCATCGCCAAATCGTTCGAACCAGAGCCCCCACCGATGAAGCCTGGTGGCCCAAGGGGCATGGTCACGCACCACCCCCATCCTCATTGCCTGGGCCAGCAGATAGTTGGCAATGCCGCCGAGTTTCAGGCCTGAGCCGGCCTTGAAGCTCAGGGTCCGGGCACCATAGCGGCTGGCGAAGATATCCATGTCCGGCACGTCGACATTGGCCAGTACCCGGGTCCCCATATAGCGCATTCTGCGAAGCGTCAGATCCTGCCACCCCAGGACCTCATGTACCCGGCCATCCCGCAGTTGCTTGATCGGCCTGCCTGCGTAGGCGAGAACGCCTTCGACGGTGGACAACCCCGGCATCTTGGCCGAAGAGGAAATACCATGCTCAATCGAGTCGATACGCTTAAAGCGATGCCGCTGCTGATCGATGAGGGCGGCCGAGAGCGTCGGCACTGAGCTGCAACCACTAAGGACCGCGACGCCCGCCTGTTTTGCCCGGGCGTCGAGTGCGCTAATGCCGGTGACGAAGGCTCTGGAATCGGACAGGTCACAGTAGTTCACACCCGCGTCGATACAGCTCTCGGCAACGGCATAGGCTTGCCCTTGAAATGGGCCACCGGTATGGATGACCAATTGGATGTTCATCAAGCCCAGGACAGATTTGAAGCCCGCTCCCATGGCGTCGCCGCACCAACTTTCACACACAGTGCCCGATTGAGCCTTCAACTCATCGACTTTGCGCTGCAGTTTTTGGGTGTCGCGCCCTGAAATCACCAACTTTACGCCTGGCATCACCACCAGGTGCCTGGAAACGATACTGCCAAAGTTTCCATACCCGCCGACCACCATCACCCTGAGCGTCATTCAATCCTTCCCTAAATATTCGATGAAGCCAGCAACCTTGCCACAAGGAAGACTCGATGGTGTACCCCTTGTGGCAATGGCTCACCGTGCCTTTGTGGCGAGGGGATTTATCCCCGTTGGGCTGCGCAGCAGCTCCAATGTTATCCACTCAATCAACCTGACACACCAGGCTGCCAGGTTTCAGGGCCGCTTCGCGCCCCAGCGGGGATAAATCCCCTCGCCACAAGAGCGGTTCGGCCGTGGGTCAGTGAGTGGCCGTATTGGCTCCCTGCTGATATTCCCGAGGCGTGCAGCCGAACTCACGGCGAAACACCGTATGCAGGTACTGCGCCGATTTGAAGCCACAATTCTGGGCAATGTCGGCAATCGGCGAGTTGGTGTTTTCCAGTCCGTTGGCGGCAGCGGCCAGTTTGAAGCGCAGGATTTCGTCGTGGACGCTACAGCCGCGCTCCTTGCGAAAGTGCGATTCCAGCGATGAACGCGACACGCCCACATAGGCCGCCACCTGGGCAGTCTTGATGCCCTGGCAGGCGTATTGGCGGATGAAGAGCATTGCCTGCATCACATAAGGGTTGCCCAACGGCTGGTGCAGGCTCGAAACCTGCACATTGATCGCATCCGGCGGTATCAGAATCTGTGTGCCCGTGGACGGCATGCCGTGCAGCATTTGATGGAGCAGGCGCGCGGCGGTGCGACCCATGGTTTCGGTGCCTTGGATCACCGAACTCAGCGGCACCCGCGTCAGGCTGCGGGTCAGCGGATCGTTGTCGATGCCGATCAACGCCACTTGCTCGGGCACGGCGATCCCGGCGGTCAGGCAGGCTTGCAGCAGCTGCCGGGCGCGCGCGTCGCTGACGGCGATGATGCCGATGGGTTTGAGCAGGCTTTGCAGCCAGGCGATCTGCTGTTCGACGGCGCTGTCCCAGAGCGGTGCGCTGGTGCCCATGCCGCGATAGACCTCGGCGTGCAGACCGTCGCGCTGCACCAGCCGGCGAAAAGCCTTTTCCCGCTCCTGGGCCCAGCGGTTGGCTTGGGCTTCAGGCAGGCTGAAACAGGCGAAACGGGTCAAGCCGGCCTCGACCAGGTGCTCGTAGGCCAATTTCATCAACGCTTCATTGTCGGTGGCGACATAGGGAATGCCCTGCGGATAAGCGCGTTCATCCTGATACGAACCACCCACCGCCACCACCGGCAGCTTGATCCCGGCCAGCGCCTCGCCAATCAGCGGGTCGTCGAAGTCGGCAATGATCCCGTCACCTTGCCAGCGCTCGATGCCTTTCAAGCGGCAGAGAAAATCTTCTTCGAGGAACAAGTCCCAGGACGCGCGCGTGCTGCTCAGGTAGTTGCCGATGCCACTGATGATGCCGCGGTCGTAGATCTTGCTGCCGTTGAACAGGAGCGCAATGCGGTGAACGGGCGGGACGGTTTTCATTGGTTTAACCCTGGGCCGATGAGCACAGACTAGGCGTGCAGCCAGCGAATCTCAATACTCAAAATCGAACGGCCCGTTGGTGATTTTCATAATCAGCAGCCATAGGGCCGGCGTTAGTATCGGGACACCGCCAAGAATAAAAAGGAAATTGCACATGCCGTACTTCCCCGGTGTCGACAAGATTCGCTACGAAGGCTCCGCCAGCGATTCGCCACTTGCCTTCCGCCACTACGACGCCAACAAACTGGTGCTCGGTAAACCCATGCGCGAGCACCTGCGCATGGCGGTCTGCTACTGGCATACCTTCGTCTGGCCGGGCTCGGATGTGTTCGGTGCCGGCACCTTCAAGCGCCCATGGCAGCACGCCGGAGACCCAATGGAACTGGCCATTGGCAAAGCCGAAGCGGCCTTCGAGTTCTTCTCCAAACTGGGCATCGACTACTACTGCTTCCACGACACCGATGTCGCCCCGGAAGGTAGTTCGCTGAAGGACTACCGTAACAACTTCGCCCAGATGATCGACCACCTGGAGCGCCATCAGGAAGAGACCGGGATCAAGCTGTTGTGGGGCACCGCCAACTGTTTCAGCAACCCACGCTTTGCCGCCGGCGCCGCCAGTAACCCAGACCCGGAAGTGTTCGCCTGCGCCGCCGCCCAGGTGTTCAGCGCCATGAACGCCACCCAGCGCCTCAAAGGCTCCAACTACGTGTTGTGGGGCGGTCGTGAAGGCTACGAAACCCTGCTCAATACCGACTTGAAACGCGAGCGCGAACAGTTGGGCCGCTTCATGCGCATGGTGGTCGAGCACAAACACAAGATCGGCTTCAAGGGCGACCTGCTGATCGAGCCCAAGCCCCAGGAGCCGACCAAGCACCAGTACGACTACGACAGCGCCACGGTGTTCGGTTTCCTGCAACAGTTCGGCCTGGAAAACGAGATCAAGGTCAACATCGAAGCCAACCATGCCACCCTGGCCGGGCACAGCTTCCATCACGAGATCGCCACCGCCGTCTCGCTGGGAATTTTCGGCAGCATCGACGCCAACCGTGGCGATCCGCAGAACGGCTGGGACACTGACCAGTTCCCCAACAGCGTCGAGGAAATGACCCTGGCCACCTACGAAATCCTCAAGGCCGGGGGCTTCGGCAACGGCGGCTTCAACTTCGACTCCAAGGTCCGCCGTCAGAGCCTGGACGAACTCGATCTGTTCCACGGCCACGTCGCCGCCATGGACGTCCTCGCCCTCGCCCTGGAGCGCGCGGCGGCCATGGTGCAGAACGACCGGTTGCAACAGTTCAAGGACCAGCGCTACGCCGGTTGGCAGCAACCGTTTGGCAAGGCGGTACTGGCGGGTGATTTCAGCCTCGAGTCACTGGCCGAGCATGCCTTCACCCACGAGCTGGATCCCCAGGCCGTCAGCGGTCGCCAAGAGATGCTCGAAAACGTGGTCAATCGGTTTATCTACCCCTGACAACGGGCGATGTTCGGGCACAGGGGCTGTTACATTCTCGCGACAAATCTGTGCCCACGGCGCCCTGCAACGCTCTACAGTTCTACCCCGGTATCACGCTCATCGTCAGGCAGTGTCTTTCAAACAACAATAAAAGGACGCACCACCATGAAAACCTTCAAACGCACGTTACTCGCCGGCGCCCTCGCCCTCCTGTCTCTCCCGGTCATGGCCGATGCGGCCCACCCGAAGATCGGTTTTTCCATCGATGACCTGCGCCTGGAACGCTGGTCGCGGGACCGTGACTACTTCGTCGCGGCGGCGGAAAAACTCGACGCCAAGGTCTTCGTCCAGTCGGCCGATGCCAACGAGCAGAAACAGATCTCGCAGATCGAAAACCTGATCTCCCGTGGCGTCGATGTGATCGTCATCGTGCCGTTCAACGCCACCGTGCTGACCAACGCCGTCGCCGAAGCCAAGAAGGCCGGGATCAAGGTGGTGTCCTATGACCGCCTGATCCTCAATGCCGACATCGACGCCTACATTTCCTTCGATAACGAAAAAGTCGGCGAGATGCAGGCCAGCGGCGTGTTGAAAGCGGCGCCCAAGGGTAACTACTTCCTGCTCGGCGGCGCCCCTACGGACAACAACGCCAAGGTCCTGCGCGAAGGCCAGATGAAAGTGCTGCAACCGGCCATCGACAAGGGTGACATCAAGATTGTCGGCCAACAGTGGGTCAAGGAATGGAACCCCACCGAAGCCTTGAGCATCGTGGAAAACGCCCTGACCCGGAACAACAACAAGATCGATGGCATCGTCGCCTCCAACGACGCCACCGCCGGCGGTGCGATCCAGGCCCTGGCTGCACAGAAGATGGCCGGCAAGGTACCGATCTCCGGCCAGGACGCCGACCTCGCCGCAGTCAAGCGCGTGATCGATGGCACCCAGACCATGACTGTCTACAAGCCGCTGAAACTGATCGCCTCCGAAGCCGCCAAGCTCTCGGTGCAACTGGCGCGTAACGAGAAACCCAGCTTCAGTTCGCAATACGACAACGGTAGCAAAAAGGTCGATACCATCCTGCTCACCCCGACACCGTTGACCAAGGACAACATCGACCTGCTGGAAAAGGATGGGTTCTACACCAAGGCGCAGATCGCCGGGCAGTGACCAAAGCCCGGATCTTTGGTTAAGCAAAGATCCTGTGGGAGCGAGCCTGCTCGCGATGACGGCAGCACATCCACTATTGATGCCAGCTGACCCATCGCCATCGCGAGCAGGCTCGCTCCCACATGCCCTGTGACTTGACTGGCATCGGGGTGATGCCTGAGCCCTCTTTATTCGAGCCCTCGCCATGTCCGACTACCTGCTGCAAATGAACGGAATCGTCAAAACCTTTGGCGGTGTCAAAGCCCTGAATGGCATCGACATCAAGGTCCGACCGGGTGAATGCGTCGGCCTGTGCGGCGAGAACGGCGCCGGCAAATCGACGTTGATGAAAGTCCTCTCGGCGGTCTATCCGTATGGCACCTGGGACGGTGAAATCCTCTGGGACGGCCAGCCGCTCAAGGCACAATCCATCAGCGAAACCGAGGCCGCCGGGATCGTCATCATTCACCAGGAACTGACCCTGGTCCCCGACCTGTCGGTGGCCGAAAACATCTTCATGGGCCACGAGCTGACGCTGCCCGGCGGGCGCATGAACTACCCGGCGATGATCCACCGTGCCGAAGCCTTGATGCGTGAACTCAAGGTGCCGGACATGAACGTCTCGCTACCGGTTTCGCAGTACGGCGGTGGTTACCAGCAATTGGTGGAAATCGCCAAGGCACTGAACAAGCAGGCACGGCTGCTGATCCTCGATGAGCCCTCCTCGGCCCTGACCCGCTCGGAAATCGAGGTGCTGCTGGACATCATCCGCGACCTCAAGGCCAAGGGCGTTGCCTGCGTGTACATCTCCCACAAGCTCGATGAAGTGGCCGCCGTGTGCGACACCATTTCGGTGATCCGCGACGGCAAACACATCGCCACCACCGCGATGACCGAGATGGACATTCCGAAGATCATCACCCAGATGGTCGGACGGGAAATGAGCAACCTCTACCCCACCGAACCCCATGAGGTCGGCGAGGTGATTTTCGAAGCACGCCACTTCACCTGCTACGACGTCGACAACCCCAAGCGCAAACGAGTCGACGACATTTCGTTCGTGGTCAAGCGCGGGGAAATCCTCGGCATCGCCGGGCTGGTCGGCGCCGGTCGCACCGAACTGGTCTCGGCACTGTTCGGCGCCTACCCCGGGCGCTACGAAGGCGAAGTCTGGCTGGGCGGCCAACAGATCGACACGCGCACGCCACTCAAGTCGATCCGTGCCGGCCTGTGCATGGTCCCCGAAGACCGCAAGCGCCAAGGCATCATCCCGGACTTGGGCGTCGGCCAGAACATCACTTTGGCGGTGCTGGACAACTACTCGAAACTGACCCGCATCGACGCCGAAGCCGAACTGGGCAGCATCGACAAGGAAATCGCGCGGATGCACCTCAAGACCGCAAGCCCGTTCCTGCCGATCACCAGCCTCTCCGGTGGCAACCAGCAAAAAGCTGTGCTGGCGAAGATGCTCCTGACCAAACCCCGCGTGCTGATTCTCGACGAGCCGACCCGCGGCGTGGACGTCGGCGCCAAGTATGAGATCTACAAGTTGATGGGCGCGCTGGCGGCCGAAGGCGTGTCGATCATCATGGTCTCCTCGGAACTGGCCGAAGTGCTGGGGGTATCCGACCGCGTGCTGGTGATCGGCGAAGGCCAGTTGCGCGGCGACTTCATCAACCACGAACTCACTCAGGAACAGGTGCTCGCCGCCGCACTCAGCCAGCCCGATGGCCATAACAATAATGATCGGAAGTCCGCGTAGATGAATCAGGTCAAACAACTTTTCAGCCGCTACAAAATGCTCGCCCTGGTGATCGCCGTGGCGGTGATCTGGCTGTTCTTCAGCTGGCAGACCGACGGCGGGTTCGTGACCCCGCGCAACCTCTCCAACCTGCTGCGGCAGATGTCCATCACCGGGATCCTCGCCTGCGGTATGGTGCTGGTGATCATCAGCGGCGAGATCGATCTGTCGGTGGGCTCGTTGCTTGGGTTGCTCGGTGGCCTGGCGGCGATTCTCGATGTGGTCTATCACATCCCGCTGCTGGCGAACCTGAGCCTGGTGGCCTTGTGTGGCCTGGTGATTGGCTTGGGCAACGGCTATATGACGGCCTACCTGCGCATCCCGTCGTTCATCGTCGGCCTGGGCGGCATGCTTGCCTTTCGCGGCATCCTGCTGGGGGTGACCGGCGGCACCACCATTGCCCCGGTGTCACCGGAGCTGGTGTACGTCGGCCAGGGTTACTTGCCGCACACGGTCGGGACCGGGCTCGGCATCCTGCTGTTCGCCCTGACCCTGTTCCTGACCTGGAAACAGCGGCGCAACCGTGCCCTGCATGGCCTGGCGGCGCACTCATTGGTGCGTGACGTATTGCGCGTGGTGCTGATCGGCGCGGTGCTGGCCGGGTTCGTCTATACCCTCAACAGCTACGACGGCATCCCGGTGCCGGTGCTGCTTCTGCTGATCCTGCTGGGCGTGTTCAGCTACGTCACCAGCCAGACCGTGTTCGGCCGCCGCGTCTACTCGGTGGGCAGCAACATGGAAGCCACACGCCTGTCGGGCATCAACGTGCAGGCGGTGAAACTGTGGATCTTCGGCATCATGGGCGTGATGTGCGCCCTTGCCGGCGTGGTCAACACCGCACGCCTGGCCGCCGGTTCGCCCTCGGCGGGCAACATGGGCGAACTCGACGCCATCGCCGCCTGCTTCATCGGCGGTACTTCCATGCGCGGCGGCTCCGGCACTGTCTACGGCGCCCTGCTCGGCGCGCTGGTCATCACCAGCCTGGACAACGGCATGTCCATGCTCGATGTCGACAGTTATTGGCAGATGATCGTCAAGGGCAGCATTCTGGTGCTGGCGGTGTGGGTGGATGTGAGTACACGCACGGGTCGACGCTAGTGGTCAGGTCAGCCGATGAATTGGCGATACACCAAATCTCAGCCCTTGCTCCTCAAATTCCGCTGTTGGAAACCGAGGCAGTTGCAGAGGGTTTCAGGTTCCTCACCCGTTTGGTAATAGATTGGAAAAACGGCTCCAATCGGTTCGACCGCCCCGGTGAAGGGCTTTTTGGAGCCTTCTGCAATGGGCAACTGATTGCCATAGGTGGTCTTTCTTGCGATCCCTATGTCGGGCCGGATACCGGTAGACTACGCCGGGTGTACGTCGTACCTGCTTCAAGGCGCCAGAGCGTGGGTAAGGTTCTGGTGCAACACCTTCTGGAATATGCGGCCCTGAATTTCCGTGTCGTTCGCCTGTCCACGGATACACCGCAGGGAGCCGCATTTTACCTGCGCTGCAGATTCCAGCAGGTCCAGGACGATTCTGCGACGCATGTCATGTCATTTGTAGATGCCACCTGATCACGGCGAAAACACCCATGTTCATCAAACCCTTCTCCATCGATATCTCCGAACACGCCCTTGAAGAGCTGCGGCATCGCCTGAGGAACACCCGGTTGCCGGAGCCCTTGGCCGGGCAAGGTTGGGACGAGGGTATGGACATGGACGTGCTTGGGGAGCTTCTCGCCTATTGGTCGAGCGCGTTCGATTGGCGCGCCCAGGAAACGGCGCTCAATCGCTTGCCGCAATTTGTCGCCGACATCGGCGAGCAGCAGGTCCACTTCATTCATCAGCGAGGCGTCGGGCCGAATCCGATGCCTCTCATCCTCACCCACGGTTGGCCCGGCTCGTTCATCGAGATGCAGCGCATCATCCCACTGCTGACGGACCCGGCCAGCCATGGCGGCGATGCTGCGGATGCCTTCGATGTGGTGGTGCCGTCGCTGCCCGGCTACACCTTTTCCGCGCCGTTCCAGCAACCTGGCATGGGCCCCTATGAAGTGGCCGGTTTGTGGAGTGAGTTGATGACGGGGCTCGGCTATGAGCGGTTTGGCGCCCAGGGTGGAGACATCGGTGCAGGCGTGTCGACGTGGCTGGGCGTGCGTTTTCCCGAGCGCGTGACCGGCATTCATCTCAATTACATCCCCGGCTCCTATCGCCCGCCCCTTGGCGAAACCGAGCCCCCGCAGACAGCGGCAGAAACCGCGTTTTTGCAACGCGCCGGGGCATTTGCCGATGCCGAAGGCGCCTATGCCCACCTCCAGAGAACCAAGCCGCAAACTCTGGCCGTGGGCCTGAATGATTCACCGGCGGGACTCTTGGCGTGGATGGGCGAGAAGATCCTGTCCTGGTGCGATACCAACCCCGCCATCGATCGAGAATGGCTGCTGACCAATGTCACCCTGTACTGGCTGACGAACTGCATCGGCTCGTCGTTTCGCCAGTATGTGGAAGGTAGCAAGCGGCCGTTGCTGTTCAACAGCGGCGAACGGGTGAAGCCGCCGGTTGGGGTGGCGTTGTTTCCCAAGGAGCTACCCATGCCGCCAAGGAGTTGGGTGGAGCGCTGCTGCGACGTGAGGCGTTGGACCGTGATGCCCCGAGGCGGACACTTTGCGGCGTTGGAACAGCCGGAGTTGTTGGCAGAGGATATCAGGGCGTTTTTTCGGGGCTGTCGCTAGAAATCCGGAAAGTCTCCACCCCTCCGACGGTGATTTGGCCTTCTGAAAAACTCGTAGGAATTTACCTCTGTGGCGAGGGGATTTATCCCCGCTGGGCTGCGAAGCGGCCCCAAACCAGCGACCTTATTTCGCCAGGTACTCCGCAGGTACCGGTTTTGCGACTGCTGCGCAGCCGAGCGGGGATAAATCCCCTCGCCACAGGGGGCGCGTGCGTCCTACAGGTCGGTTGTGGGTGCCGGGATCGACTTCTATAGTTGGGTCGTCGCTGGCTTTGGCCGGTGGCTGGGTTTCGCAGCCCTCGATGAAAAAGATCTAATACCGTCAAATGAAATTCAGGCAAACTTGCCCGCGTTCATTTTATGGCGGTTGTGCGCGGGAGACTTTCGGGTCTGCCGAGTTTTTGGATTCTTTCCTCGGTCTGCGAACCCTCGCGCAACTGCCACCCATTTGATTCGCAGCAAAAGGTGGCATTTCTTCTTTCTTAAAAGGAATTCAACCTCATGACAACTCACTCATCCAGCCGCTTCACCCCTCTCACCCAAACAGCCACCACCCACCCCGTCCTGCTGATCGACACCCAAGCCCCACTCCCCGAACTCCACGCCTGCGCCAGCGAACGCCTGCACGCCACTCTCGATTACCTGACCTTGGTCGCTTGCAGCAGCCTGCGTGATTCGGCAACGAGCGACATCAACACCATCACCAACGTCGCCCGGATCCTGGTGCAGGATGTGGCGGATGTGTTTGGCGTGATTGAACAACGCGGGCTCGAAGGCTAAACCTTGTGGGAGCGAGCCTGCTCGCGATGGCGGCGGCACAATGGCCTCTGGCAGGCGCCTTCTGTCGTGCCGTTCGCGCTGAGGACTGGTGCTTCTAAACTTCATCAAAAGATCGGCTCGCGCTGAGCCGGTCTTGTTCAACAAGCGGAGCTCACTGCATGGACCCGTTGCGACCCTCGCAATGCACAAACATGGAAGACATCCGACGCCTGATCGCTACCCCCGTGGCAGGATTGATCTGTTCAACTTATGGCAACATCTCAAAGCCTGCATTCTGGGTCACGGGGATCATTTCCCCAGGTGTGGTCACGACCAATTGGTACTTACCAGTTGTCAAAGTGTTTGCCTGATAGCTGAAGCACGACACGCTGGATGTGGATTTGCCGGGAACAAGAGCCACACTCTTGATCGGCGTGGGCGCAGCTCCTTCTTTTAGTTGATAGAACGAATACTGGGGGTTGCTGACCGGCTTGGCGTGCGTAAGGCAAAACGAGTCGTTCTTGACTGAAGGCGCGAATCGTCCCTTGGCATCCAGGGGTGAAACGAAGGTTATCCCGCTGCGGCTCTCTTGCTCGGCCTGCTGGGCAGCATCCAGGGCCGTCCTGGCACGCTCATAGTCGGCATTCTTCAACAGTGCACTGGTCTCTTGCCTGTTGATGGACTGGACGGCTTTCTCTGCCTCATTCAACGCACGTCGCCGTCCCCAGAGCACATCATCGCCCCCTTTGTAGACTGCAAATGACAACCAGGTCTTGTCTACGAACGTCTCGTTTTTGCCGCTCTGTTGCAGACCGTGATTGTCGTACTCGATCTCGCCAGCCTTGATGTCTTCCAAAGACGTTCCGTCTGGCGTGTCAGTCCAACCGCGCCGCATGGCAGTAGGCACCAGCATCAACGTGTCCCCCAGCCAAGCCAGCGGATTCCCTTTATTGCCCCGATTGGTCAAATAGAAATAGCAGTTGGTGGGAGCACAGCGCTCCTGGTTGATCAGCACATAATTCCCAGGCTTGAGCGCCACTATCGAACCGTTACCTTCCACGGCCTCATCGTCAGGACCTGCCACCATGTCCACGTCGATTTCCAACACAATGTCATCTTTGTTGAGAGCCAACAGACTTTTGGCGACTTCTTTGGCAAACACCTGTTCAGCGGCTGTTATCGGGTTGGCCAGGGACAATGTCTTGCTGGCCGATCCGATAAAGTCGAGGAAAGCTGCGGAGTCTTCGTTTTCGCCCTGGTCGTATTCCAACACGGTCAACTTCATCGACAGGTGATCGGACTCGAGCTTTTTGGGTCCGTACAACAACTTGTTCAGCAGGTTCGGCTTGGAATTATCGGCAACCCCGAGGTAAGGCCCGAGTACTTTGGTCACCGTTGCGCTTTTATCCTCGCCACTCACTTCGGTGAACTCGGCAACGATCACGACCTCGTTCACCCCACCGAGGTCCTTGAGGTACTTAAAGTAAGCATCCGTCAAATAGATAGCGAACACATCGCCACCGTTGCCGTTGCTGTCAGGTTTGCGAATGGCGCCGGCTTTATCGGTGCTGAAAATATCATCATCCAAACGCAGGCGTTCGGCTTTCCAATCGCGGATAGCGTCTTCGAATTTTTTTCTGGCTTGTTGCGCTCGTGTATTGGCGGCCTCGATTTCAGTGGCTGCCACCCCTTGTTTCTTTTTCACAGCGTCCGCCTGGGTTTGGGCGCTTTCCCATTCGTCCTTAAGTTTTTTTGCAGCCTCAAACTTATTGACGTCCGTTGTAGGACGAGCAGGCTGAACCTTAAAAAGATGCGCCTTCCCTGTTGGAACAGCGCAGCCCGCGATGAAGAGTGAAAGCGCACATGCCAATGCCAATCGAGCGCTGAAGGCTGAGCACAACGCCTTTGCAACCTGAACCGGTGCGTTTTCGGTGAACATCCCTTTCCCCTAGTCGTTGCTGGCACAATGCCTTGTCCCGGAGATTAGGACAGCCATCCAATAAGCGCAACGCAGATAACTTGACGCCAGTAATTGTGCAGCTTGAGGTAAGAGACTTCATGTGGATGCACAGGTTATTGATGACACTCGTTGTGCGCCTTCACCTACTCAAGCTGCCGGAAAAACACCCGTCATCCGCTAAGAGATTACCAAGTCCCGAGCTTAATCAAAGCTATACTTCAGCCCCGCCTCGCTGCGCTTGACCAGCGTCAAGAGTTCGAAATTTGACTCCACAAAGCCATCACCTATCGTTGCTCTCGAGACCGCACCCAGGGACCGGGTGGCCCGGACGCCTTTGTAGGCGCGGTCTTCAATGTCATTACCCTCAAGGAGCAACAAAATGTCTGGAGCGACCCAAACCATTGATGTGCTCGTCAACGTTGACGCCGACTACCTGCTCGCCCACCCCAATGACGTAGGCGGTGCGATTGCCATGCTGGTGACCCGCAGCGCCATCGACAGCCACGCCAACATCAGCAGCGGCGAAGGCGAAGGCGGTAACGAGTTGTGGTTCGATGTAAACCCCGGCGACATCATTCGCTGGCGCGCCACCACGCTGTCGCGCAATTTCGACCGCATCGCATTGATCAAAGACATCGAGATCGGCGACCCTCACCAGGGCGGTGATTACAAGGGCACCATTTCCAAACCGACACCGTTCAACATCCCCGGCATCCCTGTGCCCTATCTGGACAACGGTGCCCCCGGCGGTATCGCCAAAACCGATGTGACCTATACCTTCTGGCAGTCCACTGCGCTGAGCCCAGGAAAGCTCTGGTACCAAATCTACTTCGTTCTACTGGACCGTAACCTGAACCAGATTGGCCCGACCAACACTTGGGACCCCTATGTCACCGTCAATAACCAATAACTGAAACGCACGCAGCCCCGGCCGATTCCCTTCGTCGTTGACGAGAGCGCCGGTCGGGGCTGTGCAGGTTCTACAGGACTTTGCTCCTACGACTAAGCCGCTTTTTCAAACTCCATTAATGCCGCCAACACCAACGGGTGCAGGACCGCGTCGGGATGTTTCGTTTGCCAGGCCATCAACTCGCGACACATGGCCGGCGTCCAGAAGCTCTTGATGTGCTGGTACACGCCACGCACCGCCACTGCCTTGTCCGGCTCGCTGGCGAAGTACTGGCCGATCTGGTTGGCCATCTTGATCAGGCTTTCAGAACTCATCGACGCACCTCGGCTTTCTCGGCATGGCGGCGTTCCTTCAGCAGGCGCCCCTGTTCATCACTGAACGCCTGGTAGCGTTTCTGCCATTCCGAAGGTTGGCTGACCCGCACGATTTCGACCGCCGTCACCTTGTATTCCGGGCAGTTGGTGGCCCAGTCGGAGTTGTCGGTGGTAATCACGTTGGCGCCCGATTCAGGGAAGTGGAACGTGGTGTAGACCACACCCGGCGCCACTCGCTCGGTCACCTTCGCCCGCAGTACGGTCTGCCCGGCACGACTGCCGATACCGACCCAGTCGCCATCGACAATCCCACGGTTCTCGGCGTCGGTTGGGTGAATCTCCAACCGGTCTTCCTCGTGCCAGGCCACGTTGTCGGTGCGCCGGGTCTGGGCGCCGACGTTGTACTGGCTGAGGATGCGGCCGGTGGTCAGCAGCAGCGGATAGCGGTTGTTGACCTTCTCCTCGGTGGGCACGTAGCCAGTGAGCATGAAGCGACCCTTGCCGCGCACGAACTGCTCGATGTGCATGGTCGGCGTACCGTCCGGCGCAGCATCGTTGCAAGGCCATTGCAGGCTGCCATGACGCTCCAGTTCGGCGTAGCTGACGCGGCTGAACGTCGGCGTCAGGCGGGCGATTTCATCCATGATTTGCGAAGGATGGTTGTAGTGCATCTTGTAGCCCAGGGCGTCGGCCAGGGCGATGGTGGCTTCCCAGTCGGCCTTGCCGGCCAACGGGTCCATCACCTTGCGAACGCGGGAGATGCGGCGTTCGGCGTTGGTAAAGGTGCCGTCCTTCTCAAGGAAGGAACTGCCCGGCAGGAACACGTGGGCGAACTTGGCCGTCTCGTTGAGGAAGATGTCCTGCACCACCACGCACTCCATGGCGCTCAGGGCGGCAGTCACGTGTTGGGTATTGGGATCGCTCTGGGCAATGTCCTCGCCTTGGCAATAAAGCGCCTTGAAAGTGCCGTCCAGGGCCGCCTCGAACATGTTCGGAATGCGCAGGCCCGGATCAGGTTGCAAGGTCACGTTCCACGCCTGTTCGAACTGGGCGCGCACCGTTTCGTTGGAAATATGCCGATAGCCCGGCAGCTCGTGAGGGAACGAGCCCATGTCGCAGGAACCCTGGACGTTGTTCTGTCCACGCAGCGGGTTCACCCCGACACCTTCGCGACCGATGTTGCCGGTCGCCATGGCCAGGTTGGCGATGCCCATGACAGAGGTACTGCCTTGGCTGTGCTCGGTGACGCCGAGGCCGTAGTAAATGGCCGCGTTGCCGCCGGTGGCGTAGAGCCGTGCGGCGGCGCGGATCTGCTCGGCAGGCACACCACACACCGGGCCCAGGACCTCGGGGGAGTTTTCCGCCAGGCTGACGAAATCACGCCAGCGAGCGAAGTCCGCCGCCTCGCATCGCGCCTCGACAAAAGGCTGGTCTATCAAGCCTTCGGTGGCAATCACATGGGCCAGCGCGTTGAGCATCGCCACGTTGGTACCCGGGCGCAGTTGCAAGTGCAGGTCGGCGCGGGCATGGGGTGAATCCACCAGGTCAATCCGGCGCGGGTCGATGACAATCAAACGAGCGCCCTGGCGCAAGCGGCGCTTGAGCTGGGAGCCGAACACCGGGTGCGCGTCAGTGGGGTTGGCGCCCATCACCAGGATGACGTCGGCCTTCATCACCGAGTCGAAATTCTGGGTCCCGGCGGACTCGCCCAAGGTCTGCTTGAGACCGTAACCGGTGGGCGAATGGCAGACACGGGCGCAGGTGTCGACGTTGTTGTTACCGAACGCGGTGCGCACCAGTTTCTGCACCAGGTAGGTTTCTTCGTTGGTGCAGCGGCTGGAGGTGATGCCGCCGATGGAGTCACGCCCGTACTTGAGCTGGATCCGGCGCAATTCGCTGGCGGCGTAAGTGACCGCCTCGTCCCAGCTGACTTCCTGCCACGGGTCGTTGATGTGCTTGCGGATCATCGGCTTGGTGATGCGGTCTGGATGCGTGGCGTAGCCCCAGGCAAAGCGGCCCTTGACGCAGGAGTGGCCATGGTTGGCCTGGCCATTTT
Source organism: Pseudomonas sp. St290 (assembly GCF_018325805.1). NCBI lineage: Bacteria > Pseudomonadati > Pseudomonadota > Gammaproteobacteria > Pseudomonadales > Pseudomonadaceae > Pseudomonas > Pseudomonas sp. St290. Next base: position 3,772,315 of record NZ_AP014703.1, read on the forward strand.
TGTCCGGGACCATGCGCACCAGTTGTTCGCCTTTCATCTCGGCACGGAACGAACAGCCCACGCCGCAGTAGGCACACGTGGTGATGACACTGCGCTCCGGCTGGCCGATCTCCACGACGCTCTTGTCGATCAAAGTCGCCGTCGGACACGCCTGCACGCAGGCACCGCAAGACACGCATTCGGAATCGAGGAAATTGTCACCGCCGGCCGCCTCCACCCGGGAATCGAAACCGCGCCCGCTGATGGTCAGGGCGAAGGTGCCCTGAATTTCCTCACAGGCGCGCACACAGCGGCTGCACACGATGCACTTGCTCGGGTCGTAGTCGAAATACGGGTTGGAAACGTCCTTGGCCTCGGCCAGGTGGTTGGCACCTTCATAGCCGTAGCGCACCTCGCGCAGGCCCACCTGCCCCGCCACGGTCTGCAATTCGCAGTTGCCGTTCGCTGGACATGTCAGGCAGTCCAGCGGGTGGTCGGAAATGTACAGCTCCATCACGTTGCGCCGCAGCGTGGCGAGCTTGGAGGTTTGCGTGCGAACCACCATGCCTTCGGTGACCGGCGTGGTGCAGGAAGCGGGATAGCCGCGCATGCCATCGATCTCCACCAGGCACATGCGGCAGGAGCCGAAGGCTTCCAGGCTGTCGGTGGCGCAGAGCTTGGGAATGGTGGTGCCGAGCATGGCGGCGGCACGCATGACCGAGGTGCCGGAGGCGACGCTGATTTCGCGCCCGTCGATGGTCAGGCTGACCTGCACGTCGCTTTCACGTGCCGGGGTGCCCAGGTCGATATCGGTGCTGGGGTCGAAGATGTTGATCATTGGTCGGCCTCCGTGGTCGCCAGACCGAAGTCGGCGGGGAAATGCTTGAGGGCGCTGGCGACAGGGTAGGACGTCATCCCACCGAGGGCACAGAGCGAACCGTATTGCAGGGTGTCACACAGATCCTGCAGCAGCAGGGCCTGTTCCTGACGAGCACCCACTTCCGTGCTGGCGATCAAGCGATCCACCACTTCCACCCCACGGGTGGAGCCGATCCGGCATGGCGTGCACTTGCCGCAGGATTCCTCGGCGCAGAACTGCAAGGCAAACCGGGCCATCTGGGCCATGTCCAGGCTGTCGTCGGCCACCACCACGCCACCATGGCCGAGCATCGCGCCCATGGCGGCGAACGCCTCATAGTCCAGCGGCGTATCGAATTGCGCAGGCGGCACCCAGGCGCCCAGCGGCCCACCCACCTGTGCAGCCTTCAGCGGGCGACCGCTGGCGGTACCGCCGCCATAGCCTTCCACCAATTCGCGCAGGCTCAGGCCGAAGGCACGTTCCACCAGGCCGCCGTGACGGACGTTACCGGCCAGTTGGAACGGCATCGTGCCCAGGGAACGGCCCATGCCGAAGTCGCGATAGAACTGCGCACCCTTCTCCAGGATGATCGGCACCGAGGCCAGGGTCACCACGTTATGCACCAGCGTCGGCAGCCGGAACAGGCCTTGAATGGCAGGCAGTGGCGGTTTGGCGCGAACCGTGCCGCGCTTGCCCTCCAGGGACTCCAGCAGCGCCGTTTCCTCGCCACAGATATAGGCACCCGCCCCCACACGAACCTCAATGTCGAAGGCGCAGCCGCTGCCGCTCACGTTCGCCCCCAGGTAACCGGCGTCACGGGCAATGCCCAGCGCTTCGTTCAGCGTGCTGATGGCGGCCGGGTATTCCGAGCGCACGTAGATGTAGCCCATCGTCGCACCTACGGCGACACCGGCGATGATCATGCCTTCGATCAGCAGGAAGGGGTCGCCTTCCATCAACATGCGGTCGGCGAACGTACCGGAGTCGCCTTCATCGGCGTTACACACCACATACTTCTGTACCCCCGCGGCATCGCGCACGGTGCGCCACTTGATGCCCGCCGGGAATGCCGCCCCGCCCCGACCGCGCAGGCCGGAATCCAGCACGCTGGCGACGACATCCGCGCCATCCATCTGGATGGACCGGGCCAGGCCGAGGAAGCCGCCTCGGGCACGGTAGTCATCCAGGGACAGCGGTTGCGTGATGCCGGCGCGAGCGAACAGCAGGCGCTGCTGGCTCTTGAGATAAGGAATGTCCTCCACCGGCCCCAGGGCCAGCGGATGGCTGCCGGGATCGCCTGCCAGCGCATCCAGCAGGCTCGGCACATCGGCCGGTGTGACGGGACCAAAACCCAGCCGGACACCGGCACTTTCAAGCTCCACCAGCGGTTCCAGCCAATAAAGGCCACGGGAACTGGTGCGCAACACCTCCAGCGGCAGCTGCCGACGTTCAGCCTCACGGGCCAACGCATCGGCCACCTTGTCCGCGCCCACGGCACGGGCCACCGAATCGCGGGGGATACAGAGCGTCAGCATGCGCCCTCCTCCATGCAGTCATTGACCAACTGACGCAGACGCTCGGGCGTGATCCGGGCATGCAACTCCCCGTCCAGCTCCAGGGCCGGTGAGCAGACGCAGGCGCCCAGGCAATAGACCGGCCGCAGGCTGATGCTTCCGTCGGCGCTGGTGCCGTGATCGTCCAGCGCCAATTGCTCGCGCAACTGCGCAGCCAGGGCTTCGGCCCCCATGCTCTTGCAGGACTCGGCCCGGCACAGGCGCAGGGTATGGCGCGCCGGCGGCGTGGGGCGGAAATCGTGGTAGAAACTGATGACCCCGCGCACTTCGGCCAGGCTGAGGTTCAGGGCGTGGGCGATCTCCGGGACGGCATTGTCGGGGATATATCCGCAGCCGGCCTGGATGGCATGGAGAATCGGCAGCAAGGCACCGGGGGTGTCCTTTTCGCGCGCAAGCACGCTATGGATCAAAGGCAGGTGAAGCGTCTCATCAGGCATAAACGTACCTCGGCATCTCGAACGCCACCGCTGCATAGCGGCAGCCGTCCGGAGTCTTGGCTGCGGCGTCCGGCCCACGTCACGGTAGCGTGGCACATCCGATCGCCATTCTCGCTCTCCGGCCAGGTGTCTTTGGCGCACCTGGTCCGGGGCATCCTCACAGCTTGCCACTCCCGGGGGTTGGCGATTGCACATGGACGACGAAACGTGTTCTGAAAGCGACTAGGCGTAAAAAGTTGTTCTGTGTCCGCGGGAGGTCAAATACACAAGTGATTGTAGGCGACGCACAGCGATCGGTGGCTATTGGCCGTTTCCCTGACTGCCAGCGTGGCGAGTGCTTTGCTGGATCACAACATAAGGTTACAACACTATATATATGTATCGTTTTACAGCGATCAATCTCACCATCATTCAGGAGGACAACAACCTGACACCAGAAGGAATCCTGAATGCTACGCAAGCAGCTTTTAACGTACTCATTACTGCTCTTATCACTTACAGCAAACTTCCATACCTTGGCAGAAGAATACTATTGGACGATTCAGCAAATCCCGGAACACCTCCAAGAGCGACAGCCCTCACCCGAATTGGCTTGTAGATGGTTACATGAAGAGTATGAAGAAATCTGGAATTACACACCTGCGGTAGCCACGGAGGACGATCACATCTGGCATTGCCACATGATATATGGCAAGGATCCGTTAAACGACTCTTATGGCGCTGTAGCCATTCTCCGCAGCGGCAACACATGTAGCGAAAACCAACAATTCAATAAGACCTCAGGTCAATGCGAGGCTCAAGGCGTCGACAGTGGCTGCCCCTTGAGCCTAGCGGGAAACCCAATAAATTTCGCAACAGGTTACAAAATACAAACAGAAAACGATTACTCAACTGTGTATTCACACCCAAGCGCAAATCCACTCGATTTTTCAAGATTCTACAGAAGCGTTGATGGAGTATGGCGGCACAGTTATTCATCCAGGCTCAGCCTCGAAGAAAACTTGATCACGCTTATTAACCCTGATGGAAGTCGATCCTTTTTTGAAAAAAAGGGAACGTCTTATGAGGCTAGGCCACCCGAAACAGGAACGCTCGTCTATCAGTCGGACCGTTGGAGCTATCATGCCCCCAATAATCGCTCACTTGAATTTGATAGTAACGGAAGGTTAATTGCGCTTATTAAATCAGGTAGCGAGCTGAGCATTGCCTATATAGACAACATTGCGACCGTCACTGATGGTTTCGGCAAGACCTTAAAATTTACCGAGGACACGTTAAAACAGCCTCTTATCGTTACTGCGGGAGACGTAAGCATTAGCTATACCTACAACAATTACAAACAGCTAACCTCTATGACCAAAACCTATCCGTCCCATACGGAGAATAAACAATACCTCTACGAAGACCCGAAAGATAGCAGACTGCTGACCGGCATTATTGATGAGCGCGGGGTACGTTATGCCACATGGACTTATGATGCTCAAGGGCGCGCCATTACGAGTGAACACGCGACGGGTATAGAAAAAATCTCTGTCGGCTACAACCCTGACGGGTCATCGACGGTACGCAACGCACTGGGTAAAGAAACACGATATCAATTCGAATTGATTCAAGGTGTCAAACGCATAAAATCTATTGCGGGTCTTCCATCGGCCAACTGTCCCGATAGCAACTCAACTTTCACCTACGACGCCCACGGTCTGCTGACAACAAAAACAGACAACAATGGCAATATAACCAAATATCTCTACAACGACCGAGGCCTGGAAACCTCTCGCACGGAAGCGAGCGGCACTTCTCAAGCAAGAACGATCACCACCGAATGGCACCCGACGCTGTATTCCCCAGTGCGCATCAACGAAGCGGATCGCTCCATTCAATACACCTACGACACTCAAGGGCGCCAGCTCAGTAAAACAATCATTTCACGTTAATTCAGAAGGATCTGAATATGAATACATTGACATGCAAGGTTGCTCTGTTCGCTCTCGCTTTGGGCGGAACCATTACCACCCTTCCTCTTTGTCAAGCTGCCGAACGTGGCTGGTCATTCACCTACAATACCCAGGGGCTGCTGGAGTCATCAGATGGGCCCCGAACAGATGTCAGCGACATTACCCGCTACGCTTACAATGCCAAAGGACATCTGGCGCGCATTATCAACGCGCTCGGGCACACCACCACATTTTCCAACTTTGACGCCGCCGGCAACCCTAAGACAGTTGTCGATTCCAATGGTGTTACTACAAACCTGACCTATGCACCACAAGGCTGGGTGAGGTCGCTGAGTACCGCTACCGGCACTGTTCGCCTTGAACACAATGCCGTGGGCGACATCACCAAGATCATTCGCGCAGACAATAGCTGGTCGACTTACACCTGGGACGACGCAAGGCGGCTCATTCGAGTGACCAATAACGCAGGGGAACAGATCGAATTTGACCTCGACCCGATGGGGAACCGGACTGCGGTACGGATCAAGGACAAGGCCGGTCATCTGACCAGACAACATCAATGGGTGTATGACGAACTGGGGCGCTTGCTGCGTTCAGTGGGTGCTGCCGGCCACACAAGCCGGACACAGTACGACCTCAACGATAATCCGATCGCGCTGACCAATCCCCGCAATCACAGCCATCAACGGGCCTTTGACTCACTGAACCGATGGGTGACGAATACTGACCCGCTTAATGGCATCACTCAACTTGAGTACGACGTTCAAGATAACCTCACGCAAGTCCGCGACCCACGTGGTGTAACCACTCAATATCAATACGACGGCCTGGGAAACCTGACGCGGGTGAACAGCCCTGACAGCGGCGCCACTCACTACCAGCACGATGCCGCAGGCAACGTGACGCAACAGGTGGACGCGCGTGGTGTGGTCACGACTTTTACCTACGATGCGCTCAATCGCCTGACCGCCCGCCGCTATCCGACGAACCCGACACTGGACGTTCAGTTCCACTACGATTCGATTGCCGCCGGTAACAAAGGCATCGGCCGACTGACAGCCGTGGAGGACGTCAACGGGGAGCTGAATTACACCTACGACGCCCAAGGCAACGTTACAGCCCAGCGGCAAACAGCGCCCGCAAACACAGCCACTCAGCCAGAACAAATCGGCTATGGATACGACGTAGCCAATCGATTGAGCAGGATCGATTATCCAACAGGTTTCAGCATCGTCTACTCGCGCAACACCACAGGACAAATCAGCCAAGTACAAATTCGGCAGGGCACGGGGCAGCCGACCGCGTTCGCCAGCAACATCACGTATCAACCTTTCGGTCCGCTTAAAAACCTGACCTGGGCCAACGGGACTACGCTTCAACGTACCTACGATCTGGACTACCGGCTGACCGCTCAAACCGTTGCAGGCCAGAGCAACGCCTATACCTACGACGGCCAGGGAAACATGACTCAAATGCAACGCGACTCAGTCGACAACCATGGCTACAGCTATGACCCGCTGGATCGCCTGATAGGAGAATCCACTGCTTTCAACCGGATGACTTACGTTTATGATCCCGCGGGTAACCGCACCCAAAAAGCGCTCAGCACGTTGATTGACGGCGAGTTGCGTGTCACCGCTGGCACGTCTTATCAGTATGGGGCGAGCAACAATCGGTTGACGCAGGCAGGCACCCACTCGGTAGACTTCGACGCGGCAGGCAACCTGACCGCAGACCGCGCCAATCGTCAGTTTTCCTACGACGAGCAGAATCGCCTGAGCAAAGTGAAAATCAAGGGTGCTATCAAGGCTCGGTTCCGCTACAACGCTTTCGGCCAACGAACCAAAAAAATCACCTCTCAAGGCACTACAACATTTATCTATGGGTTGAGTGGCGAACTTCTTGGCGAGCACGTATTCGATAACCAAGGCAAGAAGCTGAGCAGTCAGTTTTATATCTGGCTCGAAGGGGTGCCCTTGGGCGGGATCAGTGTGAGCTACGGTGCAACGGGCGCGCCAGCAAACAGCGCCGCGTTCTACCTCCATAGCGACCACCTCAACACACCGCGGATCGCAACGAACGCGGCACGAACAAAGATATGGGAGTGGGTTTCCGATGCATTTGGTACAAAGGAAGCCAGCGGACAACTGGAAATCAACCTGCGCTTTCCCGGTCAGTACTACGATGTCGAGACTGGACTCCACTATAACTATTTTCGTGATTACGACCCGAAAACTGGACGCTACATGCAGAGCGATCCGATTGGTTTGGCGGGTGGGCTTAACACCTACAGTTATGTAAATGGCAACCCGCTGAAATACGTTGACCCGTTAGGTTTGGAATCTATTTTTGAGTGGTCCGCAAAAGCTGAAACCGAAGCGCAAAATAGTAAATTGCCTGGCATGCACAATGGGCCTCAAGATGCATATAGACATTGTGTTGCATCCTGCATGATTGCCTCATCGAACTGGGGAGAAACGGTAAGTCAGCTAGCAGGCTGGGCAAATGAAATATCAAATTTCGGACAAAATCCCAGCGAAAGAGCCATGGATGACTTCAACAACCAAGCGGGCATATGCGCAGCCAAGGGCAACAACTCTCCTGAAAACTGCCCCCAAAACTGCATGATATTTCTTAACAATGGAATCTTAAGGACAGAGGCAAGCTCTGAAGGTGCATACTATTAATACCATTCTTAAACTCTCGAAAACATCAGCAGCACTGATTGCTCTGGTAACTGTGGTTTTTGCTACCATTGGACTCAGATACCAAGAACCCGTGAACATTGAACGGGCTTGCGCGGACTCTCCACCCCTGCTAATAAACAACTTCAATAGCTGCAGCTTTGTTGATCAGACTTTGAACCTCCTTGAAACGGAAGGCTACAAGCCTGTAATTCTAGAAAACTCAGAAAAAAACAGTGGTCTTCTGCGAAAAAAATTCTCTTTAAAAATATTTGAAGTACCCAACTACAAAATAGATAACAGCACCGGCCCTGCGCAATTCAGCTTTATAAATGGACGATTATTTGCCATCTCCTACTTTCCGAAAGCATCAGACGCCATATTCGAAAGGCATCCAGCAAGTAAATCCGAGGCACTGACTGTAAAACACCTGACCAACCACCAAGGATTGAAATACATATCATGGTCAAACAATTACCTTGAAACCTATATAACTTGGTGGATATCGAGGTTCTCATAAAGGCTAGCATGTGAGTTACTAAACGTTACGGCTTGCCCCAAGCCGTAACGTTTCTTTAGAGGTATTTTAGCGCCCGGTTTCAACGCAGCAGCAGTTCTTACCAGTCCATGGATCGCCAAGAAAAAAGGACTCCCGCCTCGTCACAAAAGCAACACATCCTGACCAGAATACCCACGCCGAAATGACCTATCGATCTACCCTCGCTTAAGCTTCCTGAACACCTGCGGCTCCCAAACGCGCATCGCCAGCAACAGCGCAGTCCCACGTTTTTCGGACAGCGGCGCGGTCAACGATTCGTTATGAAGCGCCGCCAGTTTGCTGCGCAACTTGTGGATGTCGACTTGCAACTGGGCGTAAGCGGGCGGGGTCAGCATGCCATGGGCAAAGTGCAGGGTTTCATCGGGGACGTCGAATCGGCTCGCCATGAAATCCGGTAAACCCTGTCGCAGGAAGAACCCTCGGATAGGGCCGTCCGGCAGCCAATCGAAATCCCGCGCGACCAGCAACCTGATGCGATTTCCCGGCTTCAGGTCCGCCAGGCCCATCCGCTCCAACACCAACAAATGCTTGATGCACTCGGCTTTTGACACGCAGTAGGCAGACACCATGTCTTCCAGTGACCAGTGATTCAGCGCACACACCGCCACCAGCAATAACTTTTCGTTTGAGACCAGTTGCGCTTCCTGCTCACGCGTCAGCATCTGCAGGCGTGGGGCCGACCGCTCTGCCTCTTGAAGCAATTCCGCCATCGTCAGGCCCAGCAACTCACAGAGTTGGGCCAGGCGTTCGAGCGTCAGGCGACCGCTGGCGAGCAAACGCTTAACGCTGGGCTCCGACAGGTCGAGCGCTTGGGCAACGTCCCGATAGGTCATGCCGGCGGCCTTGAGGCGTTGCTTCAGGGTGGAGATGAGTTGAGTAATCTGGGTCATAAGTATTGATATCCGATACCGTTGGTATCAGCTTAGCGAAATACGCACGAACAAGTTGCGAATTACGCAACCACCTCCCCATGCTTGAAGCTCAACAGAGCCGAGAGGTCAGCATGTTCAGCAAAAATGCAGCGCACGTTTCTCCAACATCAGGCGGACCATCCATGGTCGATCTGCAGATTGGCGATATGGTGTTCATCCGGGTCACCGCGCGGCCCTTCCTGGAAGTCGCCAATGCGACGAACTCATGGACGAACCATGTGGGTGTGGTGGTCGACAACCATGGTGGTGAGCCGTTGATTGCAGAAAGCACGTTTCCGCTTTCGCGCACCACCTCGCTCACCCGGTTTATCAAGCGCTCCGAGCATGGACGCTGCACAGTGGCGAGGCTCACGCGGCCACTCACCGACACGCAACGCAAGGCGCTTCAGAACGCCGCCGATCATCGGCTGGGTACGTTCTATGACACCGGCTTCAACATAAGCTCGCGGCGCCAGTTCTGCTCTCGTTTCGTGCGTGAGGTGATCGATGAAGCGACGAACCTCCAGCTCGGTGAGGTGGAGACGTTCGCGACCTTACTGCAAGATAATGCCGATCCGAACCTGGCCTTCTGGCGGCTGTGGTATTTCGGCCGAATTCCTTGGCGACGTCGTACCGTCACGCCGGCCAGCCTGCTTCAAAGCCCGGACGTGCGTGTCATTTTCGATTCACAACTGAGTGACACCGCATGACCAACGATGCACAGGTGTTTGACCCTTCAAGATCGTCGCCCTGTCTCACCCGGCGCAGCCTGCTTCAGGCAGGCATGACCGGGGTTGCCTTCGGCGTGCTGTCGCCTTGGTCGTCCTGGGCAGCCTCTTCGGGCGTCCTGGTCAACGATGTGACACGACTCAACCCGGTCTGGGTGAATCGCCTGCTGGCTCCGCGCACCACCGATGAGATCCGACAGGCGTTGGCCCTGTGGGCAGGCCCGGTGAGCATCGGGGGTGGTCGCTACAGCATGGGTGGACAGATTGCCACCGAAGACAGCCTGCACCTCGATATGCGTCAGTTCAATCAAGTCATCCACTACTCACCTGAGCAAAAGGTCATACGCGTACAGTCAGGAATGCGCTGGCGCGACCTTCAAACCGTCATCGACCCAGACGATCTTTCGGTAAAGATCATGCAGAGCTACGCCAACTTCACCGTCGGCGGGGCGCTGTCAGTCAACGCTCATGGGCGTTACGTCAGTGCCGGCCCGATGAGCAACTCGGTATGCGCCGTGCAACTGGTGCTCGCCGACGGTTCAGTCGTGGAAGCCTCTCGCACCACAAATACCGACCTGTTTCACGCAACCATCGGTGGCTATGGCGCGATGGGCGTCATCACAGAAATCGAATTGGAGCTGGCATCCAACGTCACGATGGAACGCCAGGTACACCACATGCCGGTTGCCGATTACCCTAAATTTTTCAATGAGCAGATCCGCGGAAACGATCAGGCAATCCTGCACAACGCCGATCTGGCGCCGCCCAACTTTGACCAGGCCACCGCCATCACCTGGTACGCCACGGAAAAAGCGCTGACCGTCGAAGATCGGCTGGTTGCACCGGGGCAATCGTACACATTCGATCAAACCATCATGTGGGGCGTGGCCAGACTCCCCGGCGGCCCGTTGCTTCGCAAGGATGTGGTCGATCCATTACGCTACCTCAGCCACCCGGTGGTACGCCGTAATTACGAGGCCAGCCGGGACGTCGCCTCCCTCGGACCGATCGCTACCCGCAATAGCACCTACGCGTTGCAGGAATATTTTGTACCGGTGGCCCACCTCAACGCGTTTGTCATGCAAATGGCCGATCTACTCAAGGTGCATGACGTCGATGCCATCAACATTTCCATCCGGCACGCGCCACCCACCCCTGACTCGTGCCTGTCCTGGGCACGGGAGGAAGTCTTTTCATTCGTACTTTATTACTGGCAACACGTTGGCGTGGCCGACCGCGAGAAGGTCGGCGTATGGACACGCGAACTGATCGATATTGCCCTGGCGTTTGGGGGCACCTACTACCTGCCCTATCAGTTGCATGCAACGCGACAACAGTTCTCGCGGGCCTATCCCGGGGCGCAACGGTTGTTCGCACTCAAGGCGCGGTTCGATCCGCAGAAACGATTCCGGAACAAGCTTTGGGATAAGTATTACGTGGGATAGCGTGGCCGGAGGACGGGGGCCAGGTCCACGGATCTCTCCCGCGACAGACCTCGGCTGCCGCCTCGCCACAAGAAGCAAAATCATCACTATGCTACCCACAGAGCGATGAGTCAGGTAACGACCATCCTATGCGTAATATCAAGGAGATTGGGTGATGCAGGAAGCAACCACGGGACTCGAAAAGCAGATTGAGATCGCTACAAAGCTTCTCTCTCTGTCAGCAAAAATAGGATTACTGATCGGCGGCACGTGCATCGTCAGTTACCTATTGAGCAACGGCCATTACCCACAAGGCGTCTCGATTGGAGACAGCTTGTTATTTCTGGTCGCGGCATTTTGCTTTGGGCTGGTGTGTGTTTATTTTTCAGTTTCCGTAACGGCGGCCGGGGTGCTGCTTTCCCCATTTTTCATTCCCGTGCTTAGAGGTTTCGCCTGGCTACATGGAAAAGTCACCGATAAAAAAAACATACTGGAATTCAAGCGACCGAAAATTACGTTCTTCTCGGTGTTTTTTGGAATATGCGGCGCAGTGACCATTTATTTCCTTACCCGCAGAAGCCCCTTGGAACACATCCCGCTTATCCTTCTGCCCGTTTTTCAGTACATCGTTTACTCAGCCTATCTGGAGCAGAACAAGAAAATAAAAGCAGCGCTTGAAGTCACCGGTCCAGAGCATCCTGAGCACAAGCCCCATGCTGAAATGAAACCCTTGAAGAAAACCAGGGCGATGATTGTCTGTGTCATCCTGCTGACGCCCCTGCTCATGGGAGGCGTGACCTCGGACTTGCTGCAAGCGGCCATGCGCTTCGCGCAAATACGCATAGAGAGGGCCACGATTCTGGTGAAACCACCTTATGCCAACCTGTTGCCAGCCCCTAAGGATTCCCCGCTGGAAAATTACAAACGCTTTGAAAATGCGACGGTGATTTTCCGAGGTGTGGGCAACTCGACGCTCATTGAAATGCGCACCGAGGAAACGGCGATCCGGCTGGAGATTCCGAATGACTCGATCATCATCGAGCGCCGGGTGAAGCCCGTTGCCAACATCAGGAAAAATCCTGAGAAAACGGAAAGCTGATACCATCCAAACATTGACACGCTGAGCAGAACGACATGAATCGCCGCAAGAAAATAAACCAGTTATTGAAGGCTAACGCCAAAAAGGCCAGTGCCAAGCTGGCGCCCAAAAGCAAGAATCAGTACATCAGTAAAGCCGACCGACTGAAGCTGGCGGCTGAAGCCAGCGACGCGCCCATCACGCCCCCGGAAAGCTGATCCACGTCGCTTAAGTTCTATCCTAAGGCCGTTTTGCACGTTAACCAGGCGCTCCAGAAAAGACTGCTGAAGAACCGGGTAGCACTGCCGAACCCTGCATCATTCAACAGCTTTTGAACCGCAGCTTCGGAATGGGGAGGGTCGGCACCTTGAAGAATTTTTCCAAGCTTGACCGTCACTTCCTCCGGGCTGGCGCCATGCTGTCGCCACCGTTGCCCCCAGGCCGCGAGGAGTAACGGCTGGCTGGCATAAGCATATTGGTTTGCGGCGACAATCAGCGGCGCGCCCGGCTTCAGATGTACCTGGATGGACCGTAATATTTTCAACTTGGCTTCATCCCCATCGAGATGATGGAGTACACCGACCAAGGTAGCAGCATCGTACGGCCCGTTTGTTACCAGGTCTTCGACATGCCCAAGATGCATGGCGGTTCTTTCAAGCAAGTTGTTTGCGGCTAACTGCTGCTTCGCGGCCTCCAGCATAGGCTCGGACGGATCGACGGCTGTGAAGTGCCACTCCGGTTCAAGCTTGGCCATTGCAATGATCTCCTGCGCCGTACCGCCAGCGCCCACCACCAGTATTTTCGCCGAGCCCACATTCCCAAGGGTCGCCGCCAGCATGCATGCGGCCAGGTCCTGGCAGGCGTCGTATCCAGCGAGCGCAATGCGGCTCTGCCGGGCGTACTCATTGGCCCGTGAAGTATCAAATTTTTCCGCTGAATTAAGCGAGGATGATTTCAAAGCGCAGTTCTCCGTGTTCTGAAATCAAGCTACGCCTCGCTTGGGAATAATAAAAATTCATTAATTTTATGCACGGCATTCCCACAAGGAATATCCGTTTCCATCGGCAGAATTTTGCGCAGTCAGCCAATTGCAGCTTGCGATAAACATATGGAAATACGAATATGCTTTTTTCCATATGTTGATAGCTGTCGGCGCGGCGGTTTACTCGTCACGCCCCCGAAGGAATGACTGCAACCCCACTCATCCTGGCAGGATCCGCACAGGTTCTGCACCGGATTGGAGATTTTCTGATGACCGAGTTTTCCAGCGAAACCCCGCATGACTTCCCGAATCTTGACCTGTCACTCTTCGACGTACCGACACCGGAAAAACTCGCAAAGTGCGCAGAACCAGAACATAAACCGCGCATACTTTTACTCTACGGATCAACCCGCGAGCGCTCCTTCAGTCAGTTGCTGACTCGAGAAGCGGCACGCCTGTTGGAGCTCATGGGCGCCGAAACCGCAATCTTCGATCCCTCCGGGCTGCCGCTGCCGGACGATGCGCCCGTCGATAACCCCAAGGTGCAGGAACTGCGCGACCTGGTGATGTGGTCGGAAGGCCAGGTGTGGTGCTCGCCAGAACGCCATGGTTCGATGTCGGCGGTGTTCAAGGCACAGATCGACTGGATCCCGCTCGCACTGGGCGCGGTGCGTCCCTCACAAGGCAAGACGTTGGCGGTGATGCAAGTGTGCGGCGGCTCGCAATCCTTCAACACGGTGAACCAACTTCGCGTGTTGGGTCGCTGGATGCGCATGGTCACGATCCCCAACCAATCCTCCGTCCCCAAAGCCTTCCTTGAGTTCGACGAAGCCGGGCGCATGAAGCCATCGTCCTATTACGACCGGGTTGTCGATGTCATGGAGGAACTGATGAAGTTCACCTTGCTGGTGCGTGGCCGAGAAACCTATTTGGTAGACCGCTACTCCGAGCGCAAGGAAAGCGCCGAAGCGCTCTCCAAGCGAGTTAACCAGAGGTCTATCTAGGTGCTGCGGTAGATATAGGGGAAGTTCTTCGGTGTGATGTAGGGCGTTAGCGGATGTACGCGGCCTTCATATCGGCCTCACCCTTTAGGGCAACGACAGCCAATGACGCAATCCAGACCACCGAAACACCATAATTGAGCCGCTGGTACAAGCCAAACAGATGACCGTCAGCCAATGCGGTCGCCATCAGCGTAACCGTCACGATGGCCAGGATGACGCAGATCGCCGAGAACATGGCGAACCCGGACGACGACAGCAGCGGCTTGCCGAGGCGCATCCACAACGCACTCGCCAGGGTAAGCGAGATGAACATCACCAGTCCCGCCAGGTTGTGGCTCTGTTGCGAGACCGACGGCTGAACCGGCGCGCAGCCTTGGTCGCAGGAAAAATAGCCGGCCGCGAAGCTTGCCAACCCATGGACGAAGATCAGGGCTGCGCCAAGCAAGGCCATCCGCGATGCCTTGAACCGTCTCGCCACGCCGACTGCGAAAAGCACGAACATCACACCTAGCGGAAAGTTGTTCACCCAGCCAGAGAAGCCGTGGGTTGGCGCTCCAACGGCGCCCAGTTGGCTCATGGCTTGATCCAGATGGTTGTAGCCTGGGTAGGCCCGCGCAGTCAGTGCGACACCTAAAAGCAGCCAGAATGGAATCAAGATTCCGAAGCCTAGCAAAGCACGGTCAATGGTTTTCATGTTGTGACACTCCCTGTCGTTGTGATGTCCGCGCCTGGGTGATGCGAATCTGGCACCCATCCAGCAGAACACTGTCGTTAACTTCCTTGGACCAGACTATCCCTGACAAAGCCGATGCCACAATGCTCGCAGTAAAAACCCGACACTAGCTGTTGCAGCGGCGGCGGCTTCAACATTTCAGGTTTACACTCATCAATAGCCAGTTGATCCGTACGCCGATAGCCTGCTTTTTCTTCGCCGTTGAAGCGTTTCTTCGGGCTTGCTGCGCCGATCAGCAGCTCTTT
Organism: Pseudomonas sp. St290; assembly: GCF_018325805.1. Lineage (NCBI taxonomy): Bacteria > Pseudomonadati > Pseudomonadota > Gammaproteobacteria > Pseudomonadales > Pseudomonadaceae > Pseudomonas > Pseudomonas sp. St290. The sequence continues at coordinate 3,787,467 of NZ_AP014703.1, forward strand.
CCGCCGAACGTGTTGAGCGTTTCCACAGCATGGGCACAGTTCAGGTTCAATGGGCTGCAAGGTAATGTCCTATCAACAAAGCGGTGGTTTTTGAAGGGCAGAAGCATCCGTAGCGCAGGAGCTACTCAGAGAGTCGGCTCAGTCATAATAAGCCGTATGCGCTGCCATTCACTCCAGCAGTCCTCCGCAACGATATCTCGCAAGCCTACTAGGTCACTCTCCATCTGCAATGCAACGTCAAAAGGAACGGCGATACAAGTAGCCCCATCACGTATGGCAAGCACTTCCGCCTCAGAGAGTGGCGAACCTTTTCTTGTTTCGGCATCGGTGAGCAGCAATACAAGTGCGGGGATAAATACAGCGCAAAGCTGATCGGTCGTGGGTATTTGCCTCGTCGAGACGCCAGGGTTTACTTGATCTCAAATAGCCTCGAAATCACAGCCCGCGCCTTCTTTCCATCAGCTTCGTGAAGCCCGGACAGATAGGACTGGTCGTCTAGTTTGTGCAGTTGAAAATAGTTGTAGAACGCTTGGCCGAATCGTTGCTGATCAAACGCTCCCTGACCCCAGAGGCTGAGAAAATCGTTGTAGGTGGCATACTCGATTTCCAGTTTCGGATTCCTGTCCATCTCTACTCGTCTCATTTATTCAATCAGGCATGGTGCCAATGCTTACCTGACAAGTGTCGGCAAACCTCTCCCAATGCTGTGCAGAATCCGCTCTATCTCCGGCCGAGTATATTTCTCCCAAGGGCACACATCCGCCGAATCACCTCTGTGCCGGTACTCTCCGACGTCAAATGCTAGGTATATCGAAAATGCCGGCTCTGGCATCGGCGCCTGCATGGATACATCCACGATAGCGACGAACAACGCATTCATGACCTCATCGCAAAATTCAAAGTCTTGAGTATTTGAAGTGAAGCTCTCGGCCACCGCAATCGCGACCTGATTCAAGAGACTGCAGACATCGACCTGCAGACGCTCACAGATGGCGTGCACGTTGATGTTCAAGCCTTCTTCGATGGCTTCCAGCATCACGGCATGAAGATCTGCATCGCTCAGGTCTTTGGTCATAGATTCAAGCACCGGTTAATCGACTCAATCAGGAACGGAACGTGATCACAGACTCAATCCTTTGATATCTAAAAAACCGGATTCTACACAGGATACGAGGCATGTCGTCGGTGATTGCCGTTGACCATAAGCGAGCGCGACCAATATCAGGAACAACAATCTAGCCACGGCCCCGATTCATGCTTATCCTATCCACAACTCGTATTACCGCGGCTGCTGAACCCGGTACTCACGAGGAAATGACCATGGAAAGAACTCGCGCCTGGAGACGTACCCAGGCCCGTAAACACGGCAATGACAAACCGGCTCGGCGGCTGGAATTCAAGCCGGAAAAAAACTGGAAGCTGATGTACACCCGTGCCGACAAGCTCGCCAGGGCACGTCAGCTTGGCATGAGCTATCCCATCCGCACGACTCGCCAACTGTTGGATCAAGCATGACAAACCTCCTGTTCGTCTGCAGTCGTAACCAGTGGCGCAGCCCCACCGCGGAAGCGATCTGGCACCGCCGTCCGGGTTTCAACGCCCGCTCGGCGGGCATCAGCCCGAACGCACGCAAGACCATCGGCCCGGCGGATATTCGCTGGGCCGATATCATTTTTGTCATGGAACGCAAACACCTGAATCGCCTGCAAGCCGAGTACGCCCGCCTGCTTCAATACAAACCGATCCACACCCTGGATATTCCCGACGACTTTCGCTACATGGATCCTGAGTTGGTGGACATGCTCGAAAGCGCAGTGACGCCCTATCTCACTGCCTGACGCCAGTGGTCAATCAACAACCTGAACCGAAACACCATGGATGAACGCCAAGCAACCCTCAAGAACATGATCCGAGCCAAGGTGACGAGTAGCGAATCCGACGAGATCACCTATCGATCAGAGTGGCTCGGTTACCTGCCTTTCCCGGTTTTTCACTGGGTTGAGTACCAAGGTGAAAGCTTTTCCAGCGACTTCCCGTTCGATTGGACCCTTGAGGATTTGCTGATCCTTGAGCGGATAGGGTTCTTGGAAGAGCTTGAAGCTTACGAAAACCCGGAAGACAGTTTTGATCGGGACATCACGTATCGCGTTCACGTTGAGCGCGTATAACGCTTGGCTGGAAAGAATGGACGACTTAAGGAAAGGAAATGGGCATTCTTGATCGCTTGTTCGGCGGCCGCTTCACTCTGCCGCCACCGGAGGAAACGGCTGTCAGCGACGCGGCGATCATGCGGGAGTTGCATCCTTATCGCGCCGAACTCAAGGCGTTTGTTCAAGCCCTATTGGCCCGCATGCCAGAAGACGAGCGAGCCAGGCTGGTCAGGCGTGTACTGCGCATTTACGGCTCGGGCCAGGAGCCGGCCACCGCGCTGGTGGACGGTGTGTTGGATGCAGACCGGGGCCAGAAGCTCGAACACTTGGCTTTGCTAGGCGTCGATTGGAACGGCTTTGATGGTTTCGAATATCTGGCGCCCTATCTGGTCAGCGCCAGCGGGGTGAAAGAAATTTACCCCTACCGCCATGAGGGCACGCTGTCGATGTCGGAGACGCTGGCCAATCTCGACCAATGGCTGGCGGCGTTCGACAAACGCTATCTGCACCTGGACTCCGGTGGCGACGAATATATCGGGTTTATCGCTGAGGCAGACCAGGTCGACACCATGATCGAACTCGCACGGCAAGCAGGTCTTGAAGCACGCCTCGAGAGCTTCTGAACCAGGGGAGTCATCGCTGAGTATCGTATCCCGCTGAACGAAGCGAGCAACGTAACAGTCGGAGCAACAGGACCCTCGGCAAAGAAACCTGGCTCATGCCCCTACGACCCATTGCCCTCGTTACGTTGTTTACCTTGGCTGCCGGCACAGCGGCCGCCGCGCCGGAACCGCTGCGCCTGGAAAACCTGAAACGTTGCGGCGACCTGCTGGAAAGCCAGCACCAGGACTGGTGCCTGACCGTACGCGGGCTGGGAGACGGAACGCCGCAATTGAACCTGGGCGCCAAGACGATACCCGCAGATGCGGTCCAGCGTGAAGGGGAAAACCTGCGCTTGCGCCTGGACGGCGCCAATTACCAGAGCGGCCCACTCTGGCTGCAGGACGGCCCGCGCGCCAGCAATGCCGCCTGGCTGACCCTGCGCAACAGTCACGTGCTGGCTGCCGGGCCGGACGAAGTGGCGAAGAACATGGACGGCCTGACCACTTACGTCGACCTGGTCAGCGTGCTGATCGAGGAAGACCGTGATGGCCACCAGGAAGCCGAGCGCCTGGCCCGCAAGTACGGCGCAACGGTGGTCGGCAGCATCGCGCCGCTGAACCTGTACCAGCTTCGCTTGCCAGCCAAGGACCTGGTGCAGCGCGACGCCCTGGTGCTGCGCCTGGGCAGCGAGACCAGCGTGGATGCTGTGGTGATCGAGGAGTCCTCGGCCGAAGAAACCGAGCAGGCCGCAACTCATCCAGAAGAACCGAAGAAACCGGCCCTGGACTCCGACGAATGGGCCGCAAATCGCTTTCTCGACGCGGTGAACTATTACCAACGCCGTATCCCCGGGCGACAACCACCCATCCAACCGCAACCGGTGCGCATCGGCCTGATCGAGCGCGATGTGGATTTCGACACGACGGATTTCGCAGACAACGTCGGCGCCTGCTCGCCCCCGCGCACCTGTGTCTACGCGCGCGACGCGGACAAGCCGGACAACCACGGCACGACCGTCGCCGGCATCCTCGCCGCACGTTGGGACGACAGCGGCAACACCGGTTTCCTCCGCGGCCTGGACAAGGCCAGTGGTGGCTTCGAGGTCATCGTCGAACGCAATTCCGATGCCGGGATCACCGCCAATATCGCCGCCTCGGTCAACCTCGTGGAAGACGGCGTGCGCGTGCTGAACTGGAGCTGGGGCATCCACCGCGTCGGCGCCAAAGACATCAAGGGCGATGACGTCGACTCGCTGCTGCGCTCGGGCATCGCCATGGGTGGTTACGAGGAGCTACTGGAGGAGTTTTTCCTCTGGCTGCGCAAGGAACATCCTGACGTGATCGTGGTGAACTCCGCCGGCAATGGATCTTCGTTCTCGGGCAGCGATGAATACCGCCTGCCCTCCTCCTTCATCACCGAACAATTGCTGGTGGTCGGCGGGCACCAGCGCAGCGAGCGCACCGACGTCGGCGTCGACGACCCGGCCTATGCGGTCAAACGCAGCTCCTCGAACATCGACATGCGCGTCGACATCACCGCCGCCGCTTGCGCCCACGCCTCGACGACCAGCGCCGACCAGGACAGCGCAGTGCATTGCGGCACCTCCTACGCCACCCCCATGGTCGCGGGCCTGCTGGCGGCGATGCTGTCCATCAACCCGCAACTGCAACCCGAACAACTGCGCATGTTGCTACGCCGCAGCGCCATGACCATCGGCGACAACCACGACTTCGAACAGATGGACGCCGAAGACCTCACCGCGCCCATCCTGCCGTCGGAGCGTCGCTACCAGCTAAACGACAAAGACGTCGGCCGCTCGGCACGGTTGGATATGCAAAAGGCCCTGGACCTGGCGGTGCAAAGCCGCGACCGTGTACGCTGAGTCGGCGGGTCATGGGACCAATCGGTAGGTGGACTGCACCAGCCCCGAAGGAAAGCTGCGGCTGGATACGAGTTGCAAATCCACATCCCGCCCAAGCCCCCCGAACAACGGCCGCCCCGAGCCGATCAACACGGGAACGGTGGTGATCACCATATCGGTGACCAAGCCATCGCGCAGGAACGACTGCACCACCTGTCCGCCATCCACATAGACGCGCTGCACGCCTTGGCTTGCCAGCTCCGTCATCAAATCCTTGGGTGCCAGGCTGGAGAAACGCAGCTTGCCCCTCAACACCTCGGGCACTGGCGAATCGGCTAACTGCTCAGACACCACCACCACGGGCCGGTCGTAGAACCAGGTGTCGAAGGTCCGTACCTTCTCATAGCTCCCACGCCCCATCACGATGACGTCCTTGTCGGCGATGAAGTCTGAATAGCCGTGGTCTTCGGATGGATCGTCGCGCTGTAGAAGCCAGTCGATGTCGCCGTCGGGCCGGGCGATGAAGCCATCCAGGCTGGTGGCGATGAAAACGTGGGCGGTGGGCAATTGGGACTCCTTGTTGAAAGCGCGTATATCGGTTGGACCCGAGAGAGACTTCGACCAGAACCCATCTAATGTTCGGCTGGCCTCCCTTTCCGATATTCACTGAAGTTCGCAGCATTTTGCTCCAGCGGCAATAAAAGGCCATTCGCAATGTAGGAGACCGTACGGTAAAAGCCCGCGAGCATTAGAATTTCCAGGATCTGATCGTCGTCGAAATGCTTTCTGAGGGCCAAGAACTCTTCATCGCTCAACGCTGCTCGGTCATGAAGCGCATCGATCGCGATCAGCAGAGCGGCCTCTTCCTCGCGCCACAGCCCTGGGCGAAGGGGATATTCCAATGTGCCGGCGACCTCTTCTCTGGTAAGCCCGGCGGCCTGTGCGAAGGCCATCACATGCACCCCCCATTCGTATTCACACTCCGTGCGAGCACAAACCCTATTGATGACGAGTTCTCTCTGGCGAAGCTTCAGCAGAGAGCCATCGAGCAGCGAACCTCCCTTGAATTTTCGCCACGCGCGATCACTGCATGCAACGGTCGAGAATAGAACGAGAGGCGGTACCCCTACTCCCATTATCTTGTCGAAATCCGCCCTGACTTCGTCTGGGTAGGGTTCATTGAGTGCTTTGATTCGTGACATCGCGTATCCTCCGCTATCAAATATGTAGCAAGGATAATCGCTACTGAATATGTAGCAAGCAAGGTCAATAACGATGAATGATAACCACGGCTGCGCTTCATCAATACTCAAGGGACGCCGGCCAATCATGGCGCTCCTGGACTTACTCGGACAAAAATGGGCGCTAAGGGTCCTTTGGGAACTGCGTGATGGCGCCATGAGTTCCAGGGCTTTAAGAAGTGCGGCGGGAGACATCTCTCCCACCGTGTTGCAAAGCAGAATTAATGAGCTGCGCGACGCGGGCATTGTCGAGAGAGTCGACAGCGGCTACAGCCTCACACCACTTGGCTTGGAGCTATCGGAGGCATTCATGCCTCTCTACCGGTTTGCGGGCAAATGGGCAGACTGCCTGGAGCGGGAACTCGATTCATTTTGAACAACCCGGTCGTTGCATCAATGAGGTCCTGGCCTCCGGCAAGTGAACGCGACTGCCCCATTCAAAGGTGCAGCGCCGGCCTGGCCTGGGCACTGCCACGGATAGAAGGGACTCGCACACGCAACGCAATCAGCAACGCGGCCAGCAGCATCAGCACGGCCGCCGCTACGAATACGCCTGCGCTGCCACCGAGGCTGAACATCGCACCGCCAGCGGCGGCGCCTGTTGCGATGGCCGACTGCACAGACGCCACCACCATGCCCCCGGCGCTTTCCGCCTGATCGGGTATTGCGCTGGCGACCCAGTTCGACCACGCCACTGGCACACCACCAAAGGCCAGACCCCAGATCGCCAGCAGTACCGCCTGCCCCGGCACCGAGGCCGGCAACAGCACCAACGCCAGCGCTGCAACGCCCACCAGCGCGGGCATCAACACCAGCGTGGCCAGTGGACGACGCTCAAGCAGCCACCCGGCCAACAACGTGCCGACGAAGTTCGCCACACCGAAACCCAGCAGCATCAGCGACAGCCCTTGCGGGCCGATGCCGGTAGTGCCCTCGAGGAATGGCCGAACATAGGTGAACATCGCGAAGTGGCCGCTGTGCACCAGCACACAACCGAACATACCCATGGCGATACCCGGGCGCTGCAACACCTCGAGTACAGTGCGCAGGCGTGCCGGTGTGCGCGGCGCAAGGCGTGGCAGCGTGAACGACTGGAAAGCCAGGGTCACCACACCTACCGCCGCCGCGGCAAAGAACGCGCTGCGCCAGCCATATAGCCCGCCCAGGTAACTGCCCAGCGGGACCGCAACCACCGTACCGACGGCAATGCCGCTGAAAATGATCGAGAGCGCTCGGGGCAACAAAGCCCCCGGTACCAAGCGCATCGCCACCGCTGCCGCCATGCTCCAGAACCCGCCAAGGGCAATACCCAGCAAGATACGCATCACCAGTAGCACCGCGAGACTGGAGGAAACGGCGACCAAAAGATTGGATACGATCATCAACGTGGAAAAACCCAGCAGTACCCAGCGACGGTCGATACCGCGGGTCAGGCCTGGCACCAGCAGGCCGGCGAACAGAGCCACCACCGCTGTCACGGTTACCGCCTGGCCAGCCAGCGCTTCGGACACACCCAGATCGGTAGCCATCGGCGTCAACAGGCTGGCCGGAAGGTACTCAGCGGTCAGCAATCCGAACACCCCCATAGCCAACGAGAACACTGCCATCCACGCGGGGGTTGCAGGTTCCACATCCCGCCCGACGCCGGGACGGCTGTCGGATACGGCATTACAAACACAGTCAGTCATTGCACGGATCTCCCGATCTTAATCGCGACCCGCAGTCTAGGCGCGAGAAACCGGATGATCTATGATCGAAAACCTCGATTTTTTGACCGAAACACCTGGCCATGCCTACAGATCAGTTTGCTCTCTCCTCGGATCTCATCAATGAGCTGTTGCGCGGCATGCGCCTGCGCGGCGTCGAGTACCGGCGTATCCAAGCCGGTCCAACCTTCGGCCTGGGCTTCGCGGCCAAACCGGGGCATGCCTGGTTCCACTTTCTGGCGGTCGGCAATGCGGTGCTGCAGATGGAAGACGGGACAACGTATGCGCTGACTGCCGGCAACGCCATCTTCATCGCCCATGGCGCGGCCCATCAGTTGCTTTCCCATACGGACGTGCCTGTTCAGGACATCGACCGTCTAGACGGCGCCCCCCTTGGTGATGCCGTCAGCGCGGTGGATACCGGAACCGATGCCAGCCCCACGCCAACCACCGTTCTGTTCAGTGGCTGCATGGAGTTTGAACTGGGCAGTATCCATGGCCTTGGCCGGCTGATGCCGGGCCTGATGCTGATTGATGCCGGTGGCCAGCGTTACCCCGGGCTGGTGCTTATCCTGACCACCATGGAGCGCGAGGTCAGCGCCGCACGTATCGGCTTCGCCGGCATCCTCGCGCGGTTGGCCGACGTGGTGGCCGCCATGGTCGTTCGCGGTTGGGTGGAGTGCGCCTGCGGCAATGCCTCTGGCCTGGTCGCCGCATTGCGCGATCCACGCTTGGCAAATGCACTTCTGGCACTGCATCAACAACCGGGGCGCGACTGGACCGTTGCTCAGCTGGCGGAGCAATGCAACACCTCGCGCTCGGTCTTCGCCGACCGTTTCCAAATGACGATTGGCATGGCCCCGCTACGCTACGTCACCGAATTGCGGATGCGGCTTGCGAGCCAGTGGCTGACGCTCGAAAGACTACCGATTGAAGAGGTGGCGCAGCGCTTGGGCTATACCTCTCAGGCCGCTTTCAGCCGCGCATTCAAGCGCATTACCGGCAAGACGCCTGGATTGAGTCGTCAGTCGAGGCAGTCCGCTGTTTCCTGAAGCCGAGCGGAAGTGGTGGGTGAGCTCATCCAACTCTTTGATTTTCCCCATAACCAGACTATTCCTAGAATGATGGAGTCTGGCCCAAAAGCTGATGCTCAGCAGTATCAACCGTGCCCCTAAGCAAAGCAGCGGCAGGACGCCCTTAACGACAACACAAGCACCCACTGACCAGCGGCTGATCGGGGTCGTTTTCAAGAAATGTGACCATTACCTCCATACCCGTCCGGGGCGGCCCAATCTCACAACTCCAGTCGGAGCCCCTCTTCAGCCAACAACGGCTCTTGTCGTCAAATCTATCCTCGCGGTCCCAGGGGAACTTGACCTTGATCCTTGCGAAGAGCCGATCATTCTGGATCTCTTCGTCCTCCAGAGCGATGACTACAGCGGTCTGGTTACTTGGCATCCGAGGTTTTTTGTGGGCCAACGACGGACGATAGGAAACATTCCATGGAAGAACGATAAAGCGATTGCGGTAACCCTGATGGAAGTCATCTTCGTTCGCAGTGTTGCCACTGGCGACGTCCTCATTCATTACTTGTGGTTGCCGGCCTTCGTGAATGACCTTAGTCAGTAGCCATAGGGCGTTCCACTCCTGGCGTGGATGGCCTGAGAGTTCCAGCACATGGCCGCTGGCTAACCGAGCCTGGTCACTCTGCCCTTCGGCTTGACGATAAGCTGCATGGCGACGCTCCATAGCACGAAGACGTATCTGTTTGCCGTGCTCATGACCTGTGAAACGCTCCAGCCTGCCATCTTCTTCAACGTCCAGCTGTTGCTCGACATCATGGTTGCGCTGCGAGATACGACTGGTGAGCTGTCCCAGACGCAGGTTGATGCGCTTGATCAATGGCTCGCTGGACATCCTGTCGCGCTCTTGCCGATAGGCGGTGGGCTGTCCAATTCTGGGAAAAACCGCCTGATCGTCACCAAAAACCAACACATGACCTTGAGCGCTGTGCTGGAAGTGAAAGTGGATACCTTCTTCTTCGCACAAGCGTTGAATAAAGTGCAAATCCGTTTCGTCGTACTGGGTGCAGTCGCCACGCTCCGGGTAGGTTGCCTTCAGATGAAACCGATAGGCGTCGCCCACGATGCCGTGTTCCTCCAATATCAAGGCAACGATTTTCGGCACCGAGAACTGTTGATAGATCCTGTGGCTGATGCGGTGGCGCAAGTAGGACAGGTGCGGTACTAGCGCTAGGCTGTAACATGTCGAATGCTGGCGATGACCGCTTTGAGCGATGTGATAGATTCGTCCATGAATGCCGCTACCCTTCGCGTCTAACGTCAGAAAAGCTTCTTTGTCGAAGAGATTTTCGAGATCCAGGTCAGACCGTTCGCTAACAAACTCCACGTTGAAGAGATAAGGCCTGCTGATCGCCTCTTCTCCAGTGAATGCGAGCACTTGAAAGTCGTGCTCGAAACCGTCGATTGTCAAACTGAAATACGTTTGATTGACTGGGCTGAACATCCGCTGTTCTCTTTTTACATAAGGCGGCGCAATGGACCGGAAGACACTGGATAATGCCGGACTGATGAATTAACAGATATCAACCCAGCAGCCCAGCGCCCCTCTATATCGGTGTTTACGTCTTACTTTCCAGACATCAAAAAGTCAGCTCACACACCACTCTTCACTTTGGTCCAGATCCGCGTGCGGATTCGCTCCAGTTTCAATGGCAGTGGCTCAAGAGGAATGAGTGTAGCGATCGTCTTTCTATCTGGATAAATCCAAGGATTATCTCGCAGCTTCTGCTCGACAAATTCAGCGGCATCTTTATTGGCGTTAGGGTACAGCGTGTGGTTTGAGGTCTTGGCGATAATTTCCGGTCGCAACATATAATTAATGAACGCCAACCCCTCCTTGGGATGGGGCGCATCTTTTAGCAGTACCAGATTCTCCGACCAGGACAGCGCGCCTTCGCGAGGAAGACTGTAGGTAATCTTGCGCCCCGTGTTGGCCTTTTCGTTGATGGCCTGTGCAGCAAGGGCACCATTGGCCCATCCCACAACGACACAAATATTGCCGTCAGCCAGGTCGGCGTCGATTCTGGACGAATCGAAATAGAGGACGTAGGGGCGGATTTTCAACAGCAGGGCTTGAGCTTTTTGGTAATCCTGCGGATTCTTGCTGTTGCTAGGAAGTCCCAGATAATTCAAAGCAATCGAAATGATCTCACTGGGAGAATCAAGCATTGCCACACCACACGACTGAAGCTTGCTGATGTTTTCCTCTTTGAAGATCAGATCCCAGCTATTCACCGGAGCATCATCACCCAATGCCGCTTTGACTTTGTCAATGTCATAGCCAATGCCGGTAGTACCCCATAAATAGGGCACAGCATAGCGATTACCAGGATCATTGACCGCGAGTTGGGACAAGATATCAGGGTCGATATGTGAAAAGTTACTCAGCTGATTACGATCCAAAGGCTGAAGGACTCCTGCCTGGATCAGGCTTGGCAACACATTGGAGGTCGCCACGACCACGTCGTATCCCGTGCGCCCAGCCATAACTTTGCTCTGCATGATTTCTGCGCTGTCGAACGCATCCATGTGCACGCTCGTGCCAGTTTCCTGCTCAAACTCCTTTGGCGTCTCCGGCGCGAGCAACCCGAACCAGTTATACAGATACATCCCAGGCTCTACAGCCGCCACTGATGTACTTATCCCTACGCAGAGAAGCGTGGCCGAAAAAATGGTTCGCAAATGTGACTTTCTCATGCAACATCCTTGTCAAGACGATATGCCCTCATGGCCATCGTAAACCCTGGCAGCGAATATACCGGGTGCGACTAAATAGTAAATACCTACGAATACTTACCCTTGACCGAAGAATCCCTAACCCTAAAGGGGTAGAAAATGCCGTTTGACCTCCACAGCCTGGCTTGGCATCGATCGATTGGAAAGCTGATCATGCAACTGAACCGTCCGGAATTCTGGAGCTCGCTGGTCCGCACATTAAATGAATATGTCCAGATCGATAATTGGGTTGTATTGATTTTCAGTAGTCAACACGTGCAGGTCGTCAGTCTTCCCGAGGTAGCCGATGCGGAAGAGATTGATGCATTCACTCATCGCTATGTGAAAGGGCTTTATCTACTGGATCCATTTTATATAGCCAACCGAGAGAACCCACAGAGCGGCTTCTTTCATCTATTGGATATTGCACCGGAGTATTTTCTGGAGACCGAGTATTATCATCAGTATTTTGCACAATACATCTCCATGGATGAAGCACAGTACAATGTCCAGCTCGACCCCGATAGGACGTTATGCATTTCCATCGGCAGCAAAGCCCGCTTTAGCCAAGAACAAATAACCATGCTCGACATTATCAAGCCATGGGTGACTGCATTGATGCATCAGCGCATGGGTTTTGAAATTGACGAAGAAAAAACTCTGACTGAGCCGCCTTTGTGGCCAGAAACGGTCAACCAGCTTGGCACACAAATAACAGCACGCGAAAGTGACGTACTCCGGTTATTACTCAGCGGCTTCTCCAATAAAGAAATAGCCGGAAAGCTCTCCCTCTCGGCGGAAACCATAAAAGTTCACCGCCGCAACATTTACGCAAAATTGAATATCAAGTCGCAATCTGAGCTGTTTGCTCGATTTTTCATGCCAAAACAGAATATTCCCGCTACAAATTGAAAATCCGACCGAACTGAGAGGCTTACCTTTTCTCCACCAATCGCAGTGACTGTGAACCTTCCAGGGACAGGTGAATCACGGAAGCCTTGCTTGGGAAATTCGGCGCATCGTCGTCGGTATTCTCCATCACGGGAATGTCGATCAGGGTCTGCTCACCCGTCGGGTCGCTCACCAACTTGGCATCCAATTTGTCGATGGCACGCCAGCTGTCGCCACCGATGCGCATCACGTCCAACAGACTGTAATGCGGCACACCTTCTTCGTTCTCTTCGGGCGTAAAGGCCGCCAGGTATTGGCTGTAGTTGTTGCCCATGCCGAAACCCTCGACGGTGAAGACCGCGAGAGTGACCTGGCTGTCCTCGCCGGTATCCAGCGTCTGCACCAGCGTCGCTTCAGGATAGCCGGTGGCATAGCTGTCCTTGATGAGTGCTACCAGGTGCCCGATCTGTTCTTCCAAGGCTTTCGGAACGGGTTTTGATTCAGCGGCGTGAGTCAGGGTACAGGTGAAAAACAAGACAGCGGTCAGCAGGCGCAATTTCATGAAAGTGAAATCCGAGGTGTCGGGAGGTCAGCGCGCAATGGTAGCGGTTGGAGCGGGATTTGGTAGCCACTTGTCGATAGATTTTGTGGGGAGGCGCACAACCTTCCTCGCCAAAGCGCTGGGGCCGTGTGCATTGAGGTTGGCATGTACCACCGAGCACCCTTGGCTATGAATTCGAAATCATTGATTTGTATCACGCATATCAATGTTTTCATTTGACAACCTTAAATACTTTATTGCAACAGTCATAATTCTTTAAAAATCAAGGCATATGAGGCACCAGGCATAACAATCAGCGGACCTGCCGATTACATATTTAATACAATTTACAAATGATGGCCACGTAACACTACCGGGACACATATCATAATTATCGCCCAGCGCGCCAGCACATATCCTTCAAAAAAAAGTTTTAACTTTTTTATATTTCAATGTTTGACAAATGTTTTGTCCAAGACTAGGTTTTGGGCTCGAAGTAATTTGCTTCGAACAAAACCTTACTAGAAGGAATTAGGCTATGACGACGACAATTCGTGTACTCAGTGCACAAGAGCAGAAAGCCATCAGTGCATCTGCTGCCTTCACCAAAAGTGGCGGCGGTGGTGGCGGTGGCGGCGTGGCTTAATAAGCCACGGCGTAGTCACTAGTAAAGCAGGGATAGCCTATGCACATGGAAGTGCACGAACCTCACTAGAATCTACAGCCTTGCAAGCATTAAAAATCACCGATGGTTTCGGCTGATGGGACTGAGTAATACAGGGAGGTATGTCATGCAACAAACATCAGCAGACATTTCTATTGAAGAGCTTGACGCCTTAAAAAACTTAGTCAACGACTATTTCCACTCAACGGCGCAACCCATTTTCAGCTTTCTATCGGGTTCCATCCCGGAAGGAATCTCTACACCCAATTCCGATTACGACATCTATGCAGTATTTGATGACTGCACAGAGGAAGAAGTCTTGATTTCGGAACTCCAGCGTCCTGTAGAACTCACGAAAATTCCGCTCTCAAAAATACACAGAATAATGGACATCATTTCAAAAGGTGAAAACCTCGCGTCTGTTAGCGCTTATGAAATGCTAATTTGCCATAGAGTGTATTCCGGTATTGCCCTTAGTGGAGAACCCGCATTCGACAGTATAAAAAAAGAATTTGATGTCGTCACATTCAGGACCAGGCTCGCTGAATTAGCTTTGCTCAACGCTGAGCGTGAACTCAAGGTATCGCATGGCTTCAAGTTGGTTGATGACACGCGCTCAGCACTCTTCAGCGCGCATAAAGCACTCAGGCACAGTCTCAGTGTACTTCTGGCAATACACGGATCGACATCAGTCCTGGAAAAATGGCATGTACGCTACGCAGTTCGATACCTGGGAGAGAATCATCTTGGGTTCCGTCGTTTTCTTGAACTCGCCTCCTCCATTCCAATTTCATCGACAGTTGAAAGTAAAAAATACTTAAACTCTGTCAAGAAATTTCATCAAATGGTCACGGATTACAAAATCCTTGCCGATATCGTGCCGGAAGAAATTTTCTTTGTTGAATCCCGGCTGATCGACACTGACCAAGAAAATGATGAACCGTTGATTCTGAAAAATCCGGACGCTCGCGTCATGCTTCATATGTCAAGATGGTACCTCACGATCGAGTCTAAAGCGATATTAGAGCTCCCAAGCTCGGCCGCACTTTTTTGGGCATTAATAAACAACGCGCAATCAGTGAACGTTATTATTGACAGTGCCAGAGAGCACCTGAAAATACCTGACAACATTTGCCTTGAGTATTTAGATGCACTGGCCGCAGCCAAGGCCATCAGTTCGCGCTCATTTGAAATTCACAAAATCGATAGAGCGATATAATTACCAGCCTGCGGCTTATCGGTACAAGATCATTTAAAAATGGATTCGCGACAAATGAAAGCAGCTGCCACGGACCAAAGTTATGCAAACTTCTACTACTCCAGCATAATCAAGTTTTCTGCAAATCGTTTCTTCCCCTTTGTCAGCATGGCATTTGCCGGAATTTTAGTCGCAAACAAAAACTTCGATGAATTCGCCTTTTTCAGCTACATCACATCAGCATTTATATTTCCTGCGACTGTTGTCACTTTCATGTTCAGGGCGGTGGGAAATCTGTCACTGGAGGGAGGACGCACGCGTCAGAATATCTTCATGTCATCCTTTTTTTTGGTCGTTGCCTGTTCATTCCTGGTAGCAGCCGCTTGTTACCTGATCACAATCACATCCGATCGTGAAATAGACAGTCTGTCCAAAAACTATAAAGCGCTGACATTTTGCTATGTGTACCTTATTTATATCTCGATCTACATCCTTACAAGCTTCTTTAACGCCTATTTTGAAGCTCACGTAAAAGGCAACAGCAGCAGCATCGCCCGACTCATGAACTTCTGTCCTTTCATGTTTTTTTCAGGCGCGGCATTCGTACTGAGCGACAAAGAAAATTATTCGCTCACCATTGCATACCTCATGCTTGGCTGCGAATGTTTGGAACTGGCTTACTACCTCTATAAAAGCAGCACTCTCAAGCTTTGGCAACTCAGCTTCAATCATTCTGTACTTCGACACCTTTTTATAATTGGAGGCCCCAACGGGCTTGGTCTCGCGTCCCAACGACTCGCATTTTTCATGGCAAACAAAAAACTATTTTTAATTGACAAAGACTTAGTGTCTATTTTTTCAATTGCCGTGAGCATAACAACCTTATTAATAATCCCGGTTTCAGCCTTTACTCAGATTCACAGCATCTACGTATCCAGAAATGGCAAACCCGGTCTTTCGTCGATGGTTTTTCGCTACCTCGCTCTTAGCATGTTTATACCTATCGCCATCCTTGCAGTATGGGGCATTGAAATCGGTCAGCTTTTTGGCGTTACTGCTCACATGTATAAAGCAGACCCCTGGTTGAACCCCAGCCTGATTTTCATGTTTTGCTGCACAAGCCTGATGATGCTCGTATCAGCCCACATCCGAGCGCTAGGCAATACGATCATCACTCAAATAGTCATGAACGCCGTCGTTTACATAGGCTATGTGGGCTATATCTTTAGGTACGCTGACTCAAGCATGCCTGGATCCACCTTGTTAACCACTTACTCGCTCTGCTACCTGTTGAGCTTCTTGTTTTTAGGTGCCAACGTACACTATTTCCAAGCAAAACAACTACAGCCATCGCTGTAGACATTTTCTAACGGTACTTTTTATGAGTGCTCCGAACCGTGCACAACGTCATCAGCTTGGCATTTGTAAAGTTTGAAAATTCGAATCCCTACAGCCTGTGACAAAGGATAAACATGAAGTTACTCAGGGAAGGATACCCAGTCAAACAAGTTTGCATCATCGGCGGCACGGGCAAAGTAGGCCAAACACTGGTTTCTTTCCTGAAAACAGCCAATAAATTCTCGATCGCATTTTACGCTGAAAGCTACGAGCAAGAATGCAAGCTTCGCGCTAGTTTCCAGGACAATCTGGTCAGTTTTGAAATCTGTCGATCTCCACAAGCAATTCAGAAATCCGACACTGTTATTCTGATCGCAGGAAAACGAACCAGTCGAGGAAGCGGAAAAAGCGATCTGTACCAACTCAACAAGGAAGTCATTGACCCCTACTTGGATTTCTTGAATCATAAAAACGTAATTTTGGTCACCAACCCAACAACATTATTAGGCACCTATTTAGGGGAGAGGCTCGACTCCTTCATCGTAGGTGTTGGCGTTCAAAATGATTTCAATCGCCTGAAATTCCAGTGCCCCCATGTCGATTTTGTGATGGGTGCACACAACCTGAACGAGCAGTGTTATTTCAATACTCATCAGCAACTTCTGTTTGATGGATTCAAGTCTACAGATGTTTACTCTGAGGCTCGCAACCAGCAGGACGATTATGTGAGCAATGGCAATTTTGAGAAGTTACACTCCACATTCATGGAGAATGACATCCATAAATGGTGGAAAATCCAGAGATACCATACTGTCGTCAATAGCTCTTCCTACTCATGCGCATTGGCGATCATGCAAACCTTGTCTAATTTAAACGAAAGCACTTGCAAAGTGACTCACTCTGAGGTTTGCATTGTAACCCCGGGAGGCTCCAGCTACTTTATTGGCGTGCCACTGATGGGAAAAAATCTGCATTGCAGTGACAGCTGCCTCATGCAATTCATAGATATGCACCTCGATCAACTATCCAACTACAAGGTGGCGTAAATCATGTTATACCTAAACTATTATGATGAATTTATTTTTCTCGTAACCTTTGATTCTTCCACAGAAAAACAAGCCTTTCTAGAACTCTATAAAACGAACCTTTTCCCATTCCTGTCCATTAGCGAGGCTCCCCACGACGCCTTCGATTATAAAATAAACCTACGCCAAAACACCTCTGACTTTAAAGCCAATTTCTCTGACTGGTCAGAAATCATTTTTTTCAACCCCCTTACCGATAACGCCATAAGTGATTTTGGTACTGGTCTTATAAAGTACAGCTCCGATACCTCTCGTACAATCTACAACCCCATTTCCGGAACGTTATTTTCAATAGACAAAAACACCATTGAAGTCGTGTATCGCAACAACAGTTCATTCGCCAAGGATTTTCAGCGCTTGTTGAAACAGCTTATTGTTACTGAGATAGAGCGCCAGGGTGGAGCAATACTCCACGCCTCTGCTGTCTCCTTCGCAGATTACGGGTTCTGTTTCATCGGGGAAAAAGGCCAAGGCAAAACAACAAGTCTGCTCCAATCTCTCCAGATACCCGGCGTGGGCTACCTTACCAATGACAGATTACCTGTCATTCCAAACGGGGAAGGATTCAAGGTTCTAGGTTGGTTTGAAGAGATCCGCTTGGTCATCCCCGGCAGCACAAAAAAAGAAGTTGTACGTGTTACCGAACACGTAGATCCATCGCGCATACAAAAAAAACCGGTGTACCTAAAGAAAATAATTCTTCCGACCCGTATTCAAAGCGATTCATCACCGGCGGAAATCGTTGCGAGCCAGATGCTTTCTCCAATAGATCCCCAACGTCCCAAATGGCTAGGCTTTAGTGCCCCACAAGATTTCCCTCTGGCCTCGCTGCTTGAGAAGGTAAGCACTGTTTCTATCGACTGGAGTTATTCTGATCTAGAGGGCTTAACGCATCAGATTGAGAAGGAGATATTAAATGTATGATTGCGTGCTGATTCTTGGCCCCTGCAGAAGTGGCACCACATTTCTCTTTAACGCACTCGCATCCTCTCACTACATAGGAATCTTCCAACCGTTAAAACACATTTTAAGATGTGAACACATGAAAGTTGATCCAAAAATTTCACTTAGAGATTTTGTTGGCAAACGGCTGGTGCTAAAGGAGGCCTTTGGCCCATACCTTGCTTCGGAGGCAACCTATGATCCAGTAGAAATTTTGGCGAATAACCTCAGCCTAAAAAAAATTCTACTGATCACTATTCTTCGCAACCCTGTCGACTGTTTGTCCTCATGGATTGCTTCTTTTAAAGTTACCCCGGATGAGGCAGCAATACGCCTCTCGCAAGCCTATGACAACACAGTGCGAATGCATACAAAATATCTTCAGGAAATGGATTCGGTTTCTTTAATCCTGGAAGATGAAGCAGACTGCCGTAATAAAATAAATTTAATCAGAAAGGCCATGGGCAGCATGTCCCTCCCGGATCAGTACGACCAATACATAAAACCGAACGATCCACCTGGTTTTCAAGTATCCGGACTGCTCAAAAAAGCGCTTAGTAGCCAGGAATACAAGGCTGAACACATAGAAAAGAGAACATTTTCTTTCGACAAAAAAAAGCTGAAGGTTGCCGTGTCGCATTATGAAAACCTACATAACCTGAAGCCCAGGTTATCTGGCAATGCTTGCGTTTAGCAGGTTCAAACAAGTGGAGCGCACAACCTGGGTGTGGTTGTGCCCCCAGTGCTTCCAGGCTCAACGGTCGGGTGTGAGCGGCTCGAAAGCGGCCTGTGCGAACCCCCGCCGCAAGTCCTCGACCAACACCTCGACATCCTCCAACCCAACATGCAAGCGCACCACCGGATTCAACGCCCGATCCTCGGCACGTTGCCGGTCCTTGGTATCAGCGACAGTCACCAAACTCTCAAACCCGCCCCAGGATGCACCCAACCCAAACACCTGCAAGGCGTCGATGAATCGCTCCAGGTAAGTGTCGTCATTTTCGCGAAGCTCAAAGGACAGCAAGCCGTTGCTGCCCTTGAAATCCCGCTGCCAAAGGGCGTGACCAGGATGGTCGGGCAAGGCTGGATGAAAGACGCGCTTCACCTGCGGTTGTGCCTGCAACCAATGGGCGACTTCCAGCGCCTGTCGTTCGTGCATGTCCAGGCGTGGCGCCAGGGTGCGAGCGCCGCGCAGGACAAGATAGGCGTCGTCCGGGCTGACGGTATTGCCAAAGGTGTCGCTCATGGCCGCCAGTGCCGGCCAAGCCTCCTGCCGAGTGCAAACGCTGCCCATGACCACGTCGCTGTGGCCGCTCAAGTATTTGGTCAGGGCCATGATCGAGATGTCGGCGCCCAATGTCAGTGGCCGGTACAGCACCCCCGAACCCCAGGTATTGTCCACTGCCAGCAGGATGCCCCGCGGCTTGCAGAGTGCGGCAATGGCCGGCAAGTCGCAGAGTTCGTACAGCAATGAACCGGGCACTTCGGTGTAGACCATTTTGGTGTTGGCTTGCAGTCGTCCGGGCAGGTCGCTGCCGTCGGGGGCGAAGTAATCGACTTCTATGCCGAAGGTTTCGAGAAAGTCCCGGGCCACGCGCCGTACCGGGGCATACACCGCATCGGTGATCAGTACATGATCGCCAGGCCGCAGGTAGGCCAGGAAGGTTTGCGCCACGGCAGCCAGGCCAGTGCCAAACAAACGAGTACGATAACCACCTTCCAATTCAGTGACGAGGTCTTCCAGGGCGAAGGCCGTCGGATTGCCCCGGGCGCCATAACTCAGGACTCGCTCGCTGTCGCGCCGGGAACGGGCGTCACGCATCTGTGCCAGGTTGTCGAACAGCACCGTGCTCAGGCGGCTGACCGGTACGTTGACCGAGCGGGCACCGCTGCCTTTTTCCGGGCGCGCGCCCTGGACCAGGCGGGTGCGATCCAGCCCACCGACAACGCTTTGCGACCCTGGTTGCAGCGGCTTCAGGCTGGCGACTTCGTCTGCGCTCATCTGTGCCAGCAGGCCGATTTCCCAGGCCAGGTATTGGCGCGCCGCGTCCTTGTTTCCAGCGTGGCGGTCGTGGGTGAAGAAGAGGAAATCAATACACTGTTCATCTGCCAGCGTCTGGGCACCCTCTTGCAATGCAAGGCCTGCCGAACGCCAGGTATCCACGCCGTCGGCCAACCAGCGCACTGCCGTGTGCGGCAGCTCCAGCGCCGCCAGGGCGGCAAGCCGGGAATCATCGGCCACCAGCACCACTGGCCGTCGTTCATCTGCCAGCGCGGCGGCCAGCAAGGGCCGGATCGACCAACGCGCGCCGGCGATATGCGCTTTGCGATAGGCGCTGCTCGAGCGCAGGTCGATCAATGCCACCGCGTCATCCTTCAGGGCATCGGCCAAGGCCCGCACGCTGATCAGCGGCAGTTTTTCAGGCGCGACGACTGCTGGAACCGGTAATGCCAAGCCACTGCTCAGCCCACCCGACAATACAAAAGCCTCATGCCCCAACTGCCGCAACCAACTGGCGATGATCGGTGCGCGCACGCCGTCGTCATCGAACAGCACAACCCGCGCTTGGCGTACGCCAACATACAGGTCGGTGGATTGAATCAACTGCCCGCCCGGCGTGTGTTGTGCTCCTGGCAGCGTGCCGGCGGCAAATTCTTCAGCGGTGCGCACGTCGCAGAGAAAAAGACTGCGCCCAGCGTCCGCAGCCCACTGCTCGACCTGAGTAGCCTCGACGGTAGGCACGCCGGCCCGTTCGGCCAGTCGTGCCGCCGCCAAGCGCTGCGCCGGCAATGTAGCGGCCGATACCTGGTCGGCATAACGGCGCTCGCTACCATGCTCCAGTTGCAGGTCTTCCAGGTACCAGCCTTGCGTACCGTTCTCCAGGGCATAGATCGGGTTCTTGAGCCCCAGGTCGATCAGCGTCTGGGCGCCGATGATGCTGCGGGTTCGACCCGCGCAATTGACCACGATGGGGGTCTGCTCGTCCGGTACCAGGTCGTGCACGCGGTAGCCCAGTTCGCCATTCGGGCAACAGATCGAACCGGGGATGGTCATCTTGCGATACTCCTCCAACGGTCGGCCGTCGAGTACCACCAAGGGTTCACCCCGGGCCTGCCATTGCGCCAGTTGACGGGCGCTGACGTGAGGCGTATGCCGGACGGCCTCCACCTGTTCGCCAAAGGCCTTGGACGGTACGTGCACACCGGCAAACAGCTGATAGCCGGCTGCCTGCCAACCGTCGGCGCCGCCCTCCAGGCTATACACATTGATGTAGCCCAGCGCTTGCAGGCGTTGTGCCGCTCGCACCGCCAGGTCCGCGCCATCCTGGTCATAGATCACCAACCGCACCCGAGGGTTGGGCGCCAGCCGCCGCGCCTCCAACTCCAATCGGCTATAGGGCAGGTTCACCCCGAAAAACAGATGGGCTTCGCCGTACTGGCCGTGCTCGCGCACATCAAACAGGGCGATTTCCTGCCCATCGAACAACCACTGCTGCAGTTGTCCGGGAGTTATGGTCTGGCTCATGGGAGTCCCGCTGGAAAAATGGAGTGACTGGAGCACGAGGTGGCGTCAGTGGGCGTAGGCCTTGATCGACGGGGCCATTTGCGAGGCGTTGTAATTGAGAATCCGCCCATCGGCCTCGACTCCATAACGGCCATTGAGCGATTCCAGCGGCAAGCCATACAGGTGGAAATGCAGGGTCGGCTGTTCTCCGGCGACCCGTATGCCATGCAGGTCTTCCCCAAGGAACGAAATCGAGGTGCCGGGCTGCACGATCACTTCTTTTTCCAGGTGCAGGGTGGTGTAACCCGGTTCACGCCCCTCGTCGTCGCGCTGGTAGACGTAGTTGATTTCCTGGCCCTCGATAGCACTGATAATCGCCCAGGTTTCGTGGTTGTGAGGGATCGTGCTTTTGCCCGGCAGCAGCGAGTTCAGGTACAACGTCGGAGTGTCGCCATCGTCATTGAGGCGGTAGCGGAACGCGGTGCTGCCCTGCCCCGGCACCGGCGCCGGAAAGGTTTCGAAGTTGAACAGGTCGCGGCGCTCAGCCAGACCTTCCAACAGACCAACGATTTCAGTCAGCGCGGCACGATCGACCCCGCGCTGATGGATGACGCGTACTTTCTGCAGGAAGGCTTCGATGACATCGGGACGGCTAAACACGCTCATGGGGCAGGCTCCATTGTTCAGAACAGACAATTAAACGGACAGGCTGTAGCGACTCAGGTTGGTCAACAGGTACGGATCATCGGCGTTGGGCAGACGCCGCCCTGGGTCACCCAAGGCATGGCGCAGAAACTCCCGGGTGCGCTCGCTGGTGGGGTGCTGGAAAATCCGCGCGGCGCTACCGTGCTCGACGATCACACCGTTCTCGGTGAAATAGACGACATCGCTGATCTCCTCGGCGAAGCGCATTTCGTGGGTCACCAGCACGCAGGTCATGCCCTCTTCGGTCAGCTCGCGAATCACCGTCAACACCTCGCCGACGGTTTCCGGGTCCAGGGCCGAGGTCACTTCATCGAACAGAATCAGCTCCGGACGCATCGCCAGGGCGCGGGCAATCGCCACCCGTTGTTGCTGGCCGCCCGAGAGCTGCCCCGGGTAGGCATCGGCCTTGTGCTCCATGCGCACCTTGGCGAGCAAGGCGCGGGCGTCTTTCTCAGCGTCGGCCCGATTGCGACCCAGGACCTTGCGCGGTGCGATCACCAGGTTCTCCAGCACCGACAGATGCGGGAACAGGTTGTACTGCTGGAACACAAACCCCACGCGCTTGCGCAATTCGATGCGCTGGGCTTCCTGGGCCAGGGTGTGGACTTCGGTGGCACCGACGCGAATGCTGCCGCGCTGGGGCTGTAACAGGCCGGTAATGCAACGCAGGATCGTCGACTTGCCCGAGCCGGACGGACCGATGATCGACACGGCCTCGCCACGGCGCACATCCAGGTCAATGCCCTTGAGCACCGGGTTGCTGCCGAACGACAGGTGCAGGTCGCGCAGGCTGACCAGGGGTTCGGCGACGGTTTCAGTAGAAGGCATAACGTCGCTCCAGGTATTGGGTGAGGCGGGAAATCGGGTAGCAATAGGCGAAGAACAGCACCAGCAGGCTCAGGTAGATCACCACGGTGAAGCCGGTCAGGTTCACGGTATTGCTGGCGATCTGCGCGGTATCGATCACGTCATGCACGCCCACCAGGGAGGCCAGCGCGGTGCCCATGGTGATCACCGCGTAGAGGTTCATCCACGGCGGCAACATGCGCTTGAAGCACTGCGGCAGGATGATCGAGCGGAAAATCTGCCCACGGGTGAACGCCAGGGAGCGCGCGGCCTCCCATTGAGTACTGGGGATCGAGGCAATCGCGCCCCGGAAGATTTCCGCGACGTTGGCACTGGCCGGCAACGCCAGGCCGAGGGTGACCTTGATCCAGTCGGGAAACGAGACATAGCCGTGGCCGATACGAATCTCGAACGGGAACACATAGGTGGTGAAATAGATCAGCACCAGCCACGGCGCGTTGCGCAAGACCTGCACCCAGATCCGTGCCGGCCAGCGCAGCAAGCGCAGGGGCGACAGGACCATGGCGCCGACCACCAACCCCGCGGCAGAACCCAGCCCAATGGCCAGCAGACTGATGAGAATATTCTGGCCGAAGCCTGCGGCCAGGGCCGGTGACCATTGCAGCAAGGCCTTGAACACCGGGCTGTGCGGGGCGAAATACACCAGCCAGGACAGCGCTCCGATCCCCAGCAGCACCTTGCCGAAATGTCGACGCGGCCAAGTCAGCGGCACGATGACGGACGAATCAATGGCCATAGCCGGGCATCCTCAGGCGCGCTTCAAGGTAGCGCCCCACGCAATTGACGGTGAAACTCAGCAAGCCGAAAAACCCCAGGATCAGAATCATCAGCTCCAGCACGTTATCGCTCTGGGTCCAGATCATGATGGCCGCGTAGGTGATGTCGCCCACCGCAATGGCCGAGGCCACGGCGGTCATTTTCACCAGGTCGATCAGGTTATTGATCAGCGACGGCAAGGCAAAACGCAGGGCCAGGGGCAGTTGCACGTTCCATAACAATTGGCGGTGATCGAAGGCCAGCGAACTGGCGGCCTCCAGGGTCACCGCAGGCACCGCCTCGATGCCGGCCCGCAGCGCTTCGGCATGGAACGCACCCTTGTGCAGCGAGATCACGATCACCACCCAGGCGAAGGGTGTCAGCGGGTTGGCCGCACCGACGGCCTCGGTCAGCAGCATGTTCAGCACCAGGAAGGCGCAATACAGCTGGACCAGGGTCGGCGTATTGCGGGTGACTTCGATGAACACCCGCGCCGGCCTGGCGAGCCAGGGCTTGCCCGAGGTCAACAGTGCCGCCAGGCCGACGCCCGCCAGCAGGCTGCCGACGATGGTCAACAGGCACAACAACACCGTGGTCAACGCGCCCTGCTCCAGCGTGCCGCGCTGATAGGCATCGAGCAAAAAGTTGTAGTTGAGGCCGAGCCCGGCGCTCCAATGGACGAACTGCTCCAGCCAATGGCTCATCGCTCGCCCCTCAATCGGCCGCAAGCATGGGCAATTCGGCGGCCCGCTTCGGCAACGGTTGCGGTCGCCGTGGCGATGGACAGGCGAAACCACGGCGACAAGCCATAAGCACCGCCCGCGACGCCAGCGACGCCCTCGTCCAGCAGGTACTCGACAACGTCGGTATCGTGCTCCAGACGCTGGCCGTCCGGGCGGTAGCGCCCCAACAACCCGGCGCAGCGCACAAATACGAAAAAACCACCTTGAGGCTCGAGGACTTCAAGGCCTTCGACACTGCGCAAGCTACTCACCAGCACGTCACGGCGTTGACGATAAGCCGCAACCTGTTCCGCGAGGAAATCCAGCCCACCCTCGAACGCTGCCAACGCCGCCGCCTGGCCGACCGAGGAAGCCCCGGAAGTGGATTGCGATTGCACCACCGTCATGGCATCGGTCAACGCTTGCGGCCCGGCACCGAAACCGATGCGCCAGCCGGTCATGGCATAGGTTTTCGATACCCCGCCCACCAGCAGGCAGCGCGCTTGCAGATCGGGCGCGACGTTGAGCAAGCCCTGGACCGGACGGCCGTCGAAACGAATGTGCTCGTAGAGCTCATCCAGCAGAATCAGCACGTGGGCATGACGCCGAAGTACCTGGGCCAGGCCTTGCAGTTCGGCCTCGCTGTACACCGCGCCACTGGGGTTGCCAGGGCTGTTGAGGATCAGCCAGCGCGTACGCTCGCCGATGTGTTGCTCCAGTTGTTGCGGCGTGAGCTTGCAGCCCTGGTCCAGCCCGCATTCGATGAACACCGGTTCACCACCATTGAAACGCACACTGTCCGGGAAGGACGGCCAGTACGGCGTCGGTACCAGCACTTCGTCGCCGTCATCGAGCGTCGCTGCGAAGGCGTTGAAGATGATCTGTTTCGCACCGTTGGCAATCACGATGGATGCCAGCGGATAGTCCAGCTGGTTTTCCGTGCGCAGCTTGTGTTGCACGGCCTCACGCAAGGCCCTTACGCCCGGCGTCGGCGTGTACTTGGTGGCGCCGGCCGCAATGGCGGCGTAGGCGGCCTGCTTGACGTGCACCGGCGTATCGAAATCCGGCTCGCCGGTGGTCAGGTCGAGGATGTCGCGACCGGCCTCACGCAGGGCCGTGGCCCGGGACTTGGCGGCGGCATTGGCTGACAGCGAGACCCGCTGCACGCGTTTGGACAGGTAAAGCGTCATGGCCGCGTGTCCTCCAGCACCTTACCGGGATTGAGCAGATTGCGCGGATCCAGCGCCTGCTTGATCCGACGCATCAGGTCCAGTTCCACCGCACTTTTGTAGCGCCCCAGCACGTTCACCTTGCGCTGGCCGATACCGTGTTCGGCGCTGATCGAGCCACCGTGGGCATGGGCGCTGTCGTGGACCAGTTGGCTGAGCGCAGTGTAATGGGCCATGTGCGCGTCAACCGTGGAGCCCAGCGGATGGGCAACGTTGTAATGCAGGTTGCCGTCGCCCAGATGACCGAAGGTGTAGTGCCGCACGCCGGGAAAATGCTGTTGCAGCAGCGCATCGGTATGGGCAACGAACGCCGCGACCTGGGAAATCGGCACCGAGATGTCATGCTTGATGTTGCGCCCGGCGCGCTTTTGCGCATCGCTCATGTTTTCCCGCAGTCGCCAGAACGCCTGGCTCTGGACGAGGTTTTCAGCGATCAGCGCATCGGCCAGCAGGTGTTGCTCGAAGGCCTCGCCCAGCACCTGTTCGAAGACTTCCCGTGCATGACTTTCACTGTGGTTATCGGACAGTTCCAACAGTGCGAACCAAGGCTGGTGAGCATTGGAGAATGGCCGCGGACCGTCGGGAAACTGCTCGCGCAACAATGCAAGGCACCCGGCGCTGAGCAACTCGAAGGCCGTCAGGCTGGCCCCAAAACCGGCGCGGGCGTGAGACAGCAAGGCCACTGCCTGCTCCAACGAGTCGAACGCCAGTAGCGCGGTGGCCTGGGCTTTGGGCAGTGGAAACAGCTTCAGGGTCGCGGCGGTGATAATGCCCAGCGTGCCTTCGCTGCCGATAAACAGGTCCCGCAGATCGTAGCCGGTATTGTCCTTGCGCAAGCCGCGCAGGCCGTTCCAGATCTCACCCTGGGCGGTCACGACTTCCAGGCCCAGGGTCAGTTCGCGGGTATTGCCATAGCGCAGCACTGCGGTGCCGCCGGCATTGGTCCCCAGGTTGCCGCCGAGGGTGCAACTGCCTTCGGCGCCGAGGCTCAGAGGGAACAAGCGACCGGCCGCACGCGCAACCTCCTGGACAGTTTGCAGGATGCAGCCCGCCTCTACAGTCAGGGTGTCGTTGTCGGTGTCCACCGCACGTACCCGATTCATTCGGTCGAGCAATAGCAACACGGCGCGACCGCTGGCGTCCGGGGTGGCGCCGCCCATCAGTCCAGTGTTGCCGCCCTGCACCACCACGGGCGTATCGGTCGCGACGCAAGCCCGGACCACCGCCGCCACCTCTTCGGTGCTGGCCGGGTGTACCGCGGCAATCACTTGGCCGACGTAACGGCCCTGCTTGTCGGTCAGGTACGGCGCGGCTTCTTCACTGCTCTGCACATGCCTGGCACCCACCAATGCCTGCAACGCCGCAAACAACGACTGGCTCATGGTTGCGCGGCCAGGGGGGCGGCATTGCTGTACTTGGCATGCAGATCACGCAGGGCCTGGGACGGCGCCATGCCGGTACGCTCGCCCAACTCGATCAGCCAGCCGCTGCGGTGCCAGTCGCGCACGATGGCATCGAGTTTCGCCTGGGTATCGTGCTCGCCCTTGCGCAGCCAGATCACCGAATTCGACGGAATCAGATCCCCCGGCAGCGGGATTTCATAGCTGGCCCATTCGTCTTCACTCAGCAGCGCATGCAGGGTCGGACTCACATGGACCGCGGCCACGCAGCCATTGCCGCGCAACGACAACAGCGACTCGGACTGGCTGCGAAAAGCCTTGATCTGTGCGCCATAGGTTTCCTGCAGGGGCTTGATGAAATTGCTGCCCTGGGACACGCACACTGGCTTGCCTTTGAGGTCGGCCCACTGGCTGATGCCGGAACCCTTGCGAATCAACGCCGCGCCACCAACCTCCTCATAAGGCGTGGGCACATAGTCGAGAATCTCGCCGCGCTCTTCGGTGAACTGCATGTTGGCGATCAGGATGTCGACTTTGCCCTGTTGCAGGAATTGCACGCGGTTTGGCGCCAGGACCGATACGGTCTGGGTTTCCACGCCCAGCGCCTTGCCGATGCCCTGGGCCAATTCGACGTTGTAGCCCAGGTGTTCGCCAGTCTTGGGGTCGATCGTGCCGAAGGGCGCGCCACTGAGCATCACCCCGACGCTGATCGCGTGACGTTGCTCGATCCGGTCCAGCGTGGCATCGGCCTGGGCCAGGCTGGCAGCCGATCCGATGGACCATGCCAGGCACAGGCTGACCAGGGTTCGAGGGATGAAAAATGAAGTCATGGGTGATTACCTTGAGCGTCGGTCGTTGGGAGAGAAGGCAGGCGCGACAGTCCTCAGGCGCCGTTGGCCTGGAACTGTTTCTGCAACTCCACCAAGGCCGGTGACGCCGGCGTGATGCGGTTACGGGTCTGGGCCTCGATCAGCCAGCCGCTGCGGTGCAATTGCTTGATGATCGGATCGAGCCTGGCCTGGGTATCGCTCTCGCCCTTGCGCGTCCAGATCACCGAGGGTGCCGGGTTCAGCTCCGGGCTCAGGGCGCGGTAGCCCTGCCATTCGGCGTTGTCGGCAATCAGCGGATTGATCAGCGTGGCGTCGTGCACCGCGGCAACACAGTTGTTGCCCCGCAGCGCCAGGAGTGATTCCGAGGAGCTCTTGAAGGCCTTGATCTCGACGCCCAACTCGGTGAGCGGCTTGATATAGCTGCTGCCCTGGGAGGTGCACACCGGTTGATTCTTCAGGTCTTCCCAGCGGCTGATCGTACTGTCCTTGAGTACCGCCGCGGTGCCACCGACGCGGTAGAACGGCGTGGGCACGAACCCGAGGATTTCACCGCGCTCGGCGGTCCATTCCATATTGGCGATCAGCACATCGACTTTACCCTGCTGCAGGAACTGCACGCGGTTGGCGGGCAATACCGGCACCAATTGCACCTCGGCGCCCAGTTGCCGACCCAATTCCTGGGCCAGGTCGACGTTCAAGCCACGCGGTTTCTGGGTGGCGGGGTCGATGCCACCGAACGGACCACCGGACAGCAGCACGCCGACCACCAGTTCATGGCGTTGCTCGATCTTGTCCAGGGTGGCATCGGCCCGGACGCTGTCGACGGCCGACAATGAGATCAAGGCGCCCAGCATGACAGGCAGCAATCGTTTTACGGGTGAGCGCTCGAGCAACATGGATTTCCCCTCATGAATGGCCGGCGTCCCCCGGCCTGATGAGTGGGCATCCTAGGTATCCCCCGAAGGCAAAGGAAATTCAAATATCTAATATCGTTATAACTTCAAAGGTTTGGCTTTCAGGCAAAAAACGCATAACCGCTATTTTATTGCCCCACAGAAAGCCACGAGCCACATTCTTCCCATCAATTCATAAAATTCTGTAATGTTTAGGTTTGCACCCTTGATATGAAGCAATCGCCATGTCGACCCTCGATCTCGAATTACTGCGCACCTTCATCGCTGTGGTCGACCACCACAGCTTCGCCGAAGCGGGCGCCCAACTGTCCCGCACGCAATCGTCGGTGACCCAGCACATGCAACGCCTGGAACAACAGGTCGGGGTGAGCCTGTTCGAAAAGCGCGGGCGGCAAAAACAGCTGACGGAAGCGGGCCAGCAATTGCTGAGGCATGCGCGGCAGATGCTATCGCTCAATGATGACGTCCTCAGTTCCCTGCGAGAGAGCAGCCTCAGTGGTGTACTGCGCATCGGTTCGCCCCACGACATCGCCGACACCATCCTGCCACCGATCCTCAGCCACATCGCCCGCTCGGCCCCGCGCCTGCGCCTGGAGATCGATGTCGGGCGCAGCCCGTTCCTGATGGACGACCTGCGTCGCGGCAAGGTCGACATGATCATTTCCACCCGCCAGGATCCCAGCCTCGAAGGCTTCGCCTTGCGCACCTCGCCGGTGTGGTGGATCTGCTCGGCCCAGTACCTTCACAATCCCGGCGAGCCGTTGCCGCTGATCCTGGTGGACGAACCCAGCATCTATCGCCGCTATGCCCTCGAGGCGCTCGAACGCGCCAATACCCCCTGGCGCCAGGCCTACCTGGCCTCGAACCTGATCGGCATCAAGGCCGCGACCCGCGCAGGGTTGGGCGTCACGCCCCGCAGCATGGAAATGCTCGGGCCGGATATGCGGGTATTGGGAGAAAACGATGGTTTACCGCGGCTACCGGACGTGACCTATCACCTGTGGATTCGACCGAATACTGTCAATCCATTGGTACGCCGGGCTTATGAGTTGGTCCGCAACAGCCAGGGGCACGGCAACTGATGCGACCCGTGCCCCGTGCGCTATCACGCCTCTGAGCGAATGCGCTCGACCAGACGAGCCTGGAGTGCTTCCAGCTCTGCGGGATCAGCCTTGCCCCTGCCATGCACACCGGGCGCCTCACCTTCCCAGCGTGGAATGATGTGCATGTGAATGTGATAGACCGTTTGCCCGGCCACGGCTCCATTGAACTGCGCGACCTGGACCCCGTCCGGCTGCAACTCGTCCACGATGATCCGCGTCAGGTGCTGCACGGCAGATATCATCGCGCCCAGGACAGCGGGCTCGACCTCAAGGATATTGCGTGCCTGGGAGCCTTTGGGGATGACCAGGACATGGCCGCGCGATTGAGGAAAAATATCCAGGAAGGCCATCACATCGGCGTCTTCGTAAATCTTGTAGCACGGCGCATCGCCGCGAAGGATCAGCGCAAAGATGTTCTGCGGATCGTAATGACCGTGGAGACTCATGATCACTCCTTCAATGGGTAAGAGCGGTTGGTGGGCTGCCGGTAGAGATTTAGCACAGTCCAGAGGCAACGTCTCGTAGAGGCCGGTTTGAAAGTCAGGGCTGGGCTTGCTGGCGATAGTGTTGCATCAGTCGGCTGTGATGTTGGCTGTGCCGCCACTATCGCGAGCAGGCTCGCTCCCACAGGGATTTGGGCCGGACACGACTTTTGCGAGTACTCGAAAAAACTGTGGGAGCGAGCCTGCTCGCGATAGCGCCGGGTCAGTTGGCATCGGAGCTGAAGGCCAAGTCGCTGTCGCGAGCGCCCGCCAGCGTAACGGCAATTTTCTGCTGCAGCTCGCTTTGTGAGAACGGTTTGTGCAGAACCGGGCACCCGGCATATTCGGCGGATAGCCCGCTGGCGCCGTATCCGGTGCTGAATAGAAAGGGAATATTGCGACCGCGAAGAATTTCGGCCACCGGGAAAACACGCTCGCCAGCCAGGTTGACGTCCAGGATCGCCAGGTCAACCTGCACCGAACCGGCTATATCACATGCCGCAGCGAGCCGGGCGACTGACGCCACCACTTCGCATCCGAGCTCTTCCAGCATTTCCTCGATCAACAGGGCAATCGCACCTTCGTCCTCGACGACCAGCACCCTGACCCCAGCAAATGGGGTCATGCCCCAGATACTCCAATCAGAAACGAAAAGCGGCAGCAAACGCCTTGCGGAGCGTAGATGAGGTCGAACTTGCCAGCCAGGTCACGCTCGATGCAGCGCTTCATCAAGCGAGAACCCAGCCCTTCCCGTCCAGGGGGTGACACGGGCGGCCCGCCTTGTTCACGCCAGTCGAGGGTCAGCAGCGTTCCGTCTGCCTGGGCTTGCAGGTGCCAGGTAACTGAAAGCGTCCCCGTCTCGACCGACATGGCCCCGTATTTAAGCGCGTTGATCGCCAGTTCATTGAGGGTCATCGTCAGATTGAGCGCCACCCGGGTACCGACATCCGCAGAAGCACCTTCGATCACGACGC
Organism: Pseudomonas sp. St290; assembly: GCF_018325805.1. Lineage (NCBI taxonomy): Bacteria > Pseudomonadati > Pseudomonadota > Gammaproteobacteria > Pseudomonadales > Pseudomonadaceae > Pseudomonas > Pseudomonas sp. St290. Next base: position 3,818,971 of record NZ_AP014703.1, read on the forward strand.
GGCCAGGTTCATGGCCAAAGACCGGCATCAGCACTTCAAGGGCCAGGGTGTGAAGCGGAGTCTGCCCCCAATGGCGCTTGGTCAAGAGATCGTGTGCCCGCGACAACGCCAGGAGCCTGGCCTCGAAACGCCTGTAGCCGTCTTTCGCATCCTCTGCATTGCGCGCGGTCTGGGCCGCCAGCGATTGCACCGTCGCCAGGGTGTTCTTGACCCGGTGATTGAGCTCATCGATCAGCGTCTTCTGCCGGTTTTCCGCCTGTTTGCGTTCGGAAATATCGACCAGCATGTTGATGGCGCCCACCAGATTTCCATCGGCGTCATGCAACGGCGTGGGAAACGGCGTGAACGGGACATAGCTGCCATCCGGCCGCTGCGCAACCGCCTCGACGCCGCGTATCGGCCGGTTTTCCTTCAGCGCCACCGCCATCGGGCATTGATCATGGGGAAGTGCGCTGCCGTCCGTATTGAACAGCTTCCAGGTCACACACCACATCTCGCCCAACTGCGGCGTGCGACCCGAGAGTTCGACAGCGGCGCGATTGTAGAAGGTGATACGGCCATCGGCGTCGGTGGTATACACCGCGGCAGGCAGCGCTTCGAGAAGATTGCGCATGTGCCGTTCGCTTTCGCGGACCTGGTTTTCCATCCGCCGCGCCAGCGTGACGTCCTGCAGCACCCGCACGCCATAACGAAACGTACCGTTGGCGTCCCTCACCGACGAGCTGTGGATGTCGAGGTAAACCACCTCGCCATCGGGCTTCAGGGCGCGTTTGCGTAGCACGTAGTTCTCCAGCTCACCGGCCACCTGGCGGGCGTACAACCCGGCATCCTGCTGAATACAGTCCGGGTGGGTGTAGTCCAGAAACGTCATCGACAGGAGCTCTTCGCGCGACCGCCCCAGCATGTTGCACAGGGCATCGTTCACCCGGAGCAAGCGACCGTCGATATCGACCTCGGAAATTCCGATGGTCACCGCCTCATAGGTCGCCGAAAGCCGCTCATCGCTGTCCTGGCGTGCCGCCTCGGCCGCATGGACGCAGCTTCTGTCGATGGTGAAACAACGGGTGTTGAAGAGCTTTCCGTCCTCGAAGCGCCCGTTCGAGGTGATCGTGACATGCTTGATCGAGCCATCTTTCGCCCTCAGGCGCGCCGGATAGCTCTCCAGGCAATCGCCACTGCCCAGTTTGGTGAGGATGTCGCCGATAACCGGTTCGTCGACATGAAACTCGGTGATGTGCCGCCCGATGTATTCTTGCGCCGGATAACCCAGCAGCGCCAGCTCCGCCTTGTTGGCGCGCAGGATGATGCCCTCGCCACTGACGATATGCAGGCCCACGGCGCTGTTTTCGAAAAAGTCTTCCAAGTCGGCACTCTTGCGCCGCAGCTCCTCGGCCATGGCGTGATGCGCCGAGACGTCCTGGAAGCAATTGATCACCCCTTGGACGACGCCGCGCCGATCCCTGAGGGCGCGGATGTTCATCAGCGCCACGAAGCGCGAGCCATCCGGGCGCTGGATGAGCACTTCCTGGTTGCGCGAGGCTATGCCGGTATTGAGCGCCGAGGCGGTCGGGCAGTGTTCGAATGGCAGCGGCGTACCGTCGGTCAGGAACAGACGATAGGCACCGCAGAAACGGGCGCCATTCTCTCCGAGTACTGGCGCCCTTCCCCACAGCTCGGCCGCCTCACTGTTGTACCGCACGAGCCAACCCTGGCGATCGCACAGGTACACCGCACCAGGAATGGCATCGAGCGCGCTCGTCCCCATCGCGATCAAGCTTTCATACTCGCTTGCCGTGCACGCTTCCATGGGTAGCTCTTCAATGTTCGACATCAGTCTTCCTCAAACCGCCTGGCTGAAACGCCCTCGCTGTCCAGCGCCCCGGCCGCCATAGCCTGGGCCGATGCTTCCAGCGCGCAAATCCTTCTAGAGACGGATACGGCTACTGCTCACAGGGCTTCAATGGAGTCTAGATCCCTATTCACCGGGCGAGTTCAGGAAAACTCGACGTCACAGGCCTTGCACCTCAAAACCTGAATAATGCCTGGGGGGCCTGAACCATTAACGCATGCATCAGTGGCGCCGAACACTGCAATGCGCGCAACTGCCCCATGACCGTTTCAAAGCCGACACTTTCTTCATGCTGCGTGTGCGGCCAGTCGCTGCCCCACACCAGGCGCTCGGGACCGAAAGATTGTTCCAGCAACGTCAACGAGGCGCGGGCGAATTCAAGGTTCTGCGGGGCCGTTGCGCCCAGTCGATAGATGCCGGACACCTTCATCCAGACCTGCCCGCCTCGCCCAAGCTCCATCAATTGGACAAAGCCAGGTTGATCCAGCCCCACACGCGCATCCGGGCGACCGAAGTGATCGACCACCAAACGGATGCCAAACGGTAACAGCTGACCGATCAGCCCCGGCAAGTCCGCCAGGTTGGCATGCAACTCGACATGCCAATCCAGCTCCGCGAGATGACCCAAAAAACCGTACCAGGCGACGTCGCGAAAATCAGGCAAGGCTTTGCCCATCAGGTTCAAGCGAACACCGACCACGCCCAGCCGGGCCATGTCGTCCAGCTCGGCTCGGCTGACGTCCCGCTCCAGCACCACGACGCCGCGCAACTGCTCCGGTGCTTGCCGTAGCGCAGCGAGCAGGTAGCGGTTATCGGTGCCGAGAAAGCTCGGCTGCACCAACACGCCATGGCTCAAGCCGTGGGCGTGCAGGTGGCTCAGGTATTGAGCGAGCGTGGCGTCATAGTCAGGTGTGTAGCGCCGGACAGCGGCCAGCTCCAGCTCGCGGCTGAACACGTGGGCGTGGCAGTCAATGCCGGTGATCGGTTTAGTACAGGTATCAGGCATGAGGCTCATCTATCGACAATAAGGAAAATCAGGCCCGGGCGCCCTGGCTGTCACGCTCAACCACAGGCGCAGATGCAACAGTGGCTTCCAGGCTGCGGCCACGGGTTTCCGGCAGGCACAGCGCCGCGATCACCGCCACGCCGTAGGCGATCCCGGCGTCGATGCCAATGGCCGAGCCCAAGGACATGGAATCGCTCATGTGGCCGACCAGGAACGGGAACACCGCCGAGAGCACCCGGCCGAAGTTGTAGCAGAACCCCACGCCGGCGCCGCGCACATCCGCCGGGTACAATTCGTTGAAAAACGCCCCGAGGCTCGCCGGAATACCGGCCGCGAAGAAGCCAAGCGGGAACCCCAGGAACAGCATCTGGGTGTTGGTCAACGGCAGGAACACATAGCACTGCACGGTGACCACACAGCACAGCGCGAACAACACGATGTTTTTCCGACGACCAATGCGATCGATCAACAAGCCACTGACCACGCAGCCGCACCAGAAGGCGAAGATGATCACCGCCAGATAGCCGCCGGAGTTGAGCACCGACAGGTTGCGTTCGGTCTTGAGGAAAGTCGGCAGCCAGGTCATCACGGCGTGGTAACCGCCGTGCGCACCCAGCCCCAGCAAGCCGCCAAACAAGGTCACACGGATCAACTCGGGACGAAAGATGCCGGCCAGGGATTTGAAGAAACTCTGGGGAATGACGTTGTCTTTTTTCAGGCGCTGGAAACTGTCGGGCTCTTCAACGTTGCGCCGCACCCAGATGATCAGGAACGACGGCAGCAGGCCCACGACGAACATCACCCGCCAGGCCATGTCCTGCGGCACGAGGGAGTAGATCAGCGTGAAGACGCCGACCGCCAGCCCCCAACCCACCGCCCAAGCGCTTTGTACGGTGCCCATGACCTTGCCGCGGTATTTTGGGTTGATGGTCTCGGCCATCAATACCGCACCGGCGGCCCACTCTCCGCCGATCCCGAAGCCCTGCAGCGCCTTGACGATCAACAACGAGTGGAAGCCGGTGACGAACGCCGACAGGAAGGTGAAGAACGAAAACCACAAGATCATCCATTGCAACGTGCGCACCCGACCGTAGCGGTCCGATAGCGTCCCGCCGACCCAACCGCCCAGGGCCGAAGTGACCAGGGTCACGCCGCTGACCAACCCGGCATCGCCCTTGGTCAGGGCGAACGCGGCGATCAGCGCCGGTATCGCCAGGCCGAACATCTGTACTTCCAAGGCGTCGAGCGACCATCCGCCGAAACAGGCCCAAAACGTTTTGCGCTCCCGCGCAGTGACTTGGCGATACCAACTGAACATGCTTCTTATCCTTATAAGTGGAACGAAAGGCAGCCGAGAGCGAACCGCGCCGCTACAGGGCCAGTCATGGCAAACAAAACGATAAAGACAGCGGCGACCGATGCGCCGCTGAACGCACTAGCCGGGCAGGGTCAGCGGATTTCCACGCTGTAGCGGAAATGCTCGGCGTGCCCGCGCGAGCGTCGCCATTCCAGCGGATTACCGGCGTAGTCACGTGCCAGGCGTTCGATCACCACCACAGGGCTGTTGACCGGCACCTGCAGCAATCTTGCGTGCACCTCATTCACCGATTCGGCGGTAAGGGTTTCTTCGGCATAGGCGACGACCTGGCCACAGGTTTCTTCGTAGATGGGATAGAGCAGCGGGCCCTGTTGACTCAGGTCGATCTCGAGCAAGGGTTGGAAGCGGCTACGGGGCAGCCAGATTTCCTCGGCGAGCACCGGTTTCACCTCCAGCAGACGCACCCGCACAATGCGGATGACCGGTGCATCCACCGGCAGCCCCAACGCCTGGGCCACCGCCGAAGGCGCGGCCACCGGCTCCACGGACAGGATGCGGCTCTCGGGAACCCGACGTTCGCCCGATGCACTTTGAAAGCGGAAAAAACGGAACAGCGACGACTGGAACTGCGGTCGACGAATGAAAGTACCGCGCCCTTGCTGACGCTCCAGGATGCCCTCGCTGACCAGCGCATCGACAGCCTTGCGCACAGTACCGGTGGACAATTGATACTCCGCCGACAACGCAGCCTCAGTCGGGATCGCCTCCCCCGGGCGCCAGCGATTATTGGCGATCTGCTCGGCCAATTGGTCGCGCAAACGTTGATAGAGCGGCAGACGGACATCGCTGGAGAGAGCTTTCATCGACCTTATTCACCTTGTTATCTAGTCATATATATGAATATGGACGCGAGTATTTGCCCAAGTAGATGGATTGTCAAGAATGCGCGGGCTAGCTGGCTGACAAATGGCCAGCACTCTGCTCTACCCGTCACGGTGGCGAGTGGTAGTCAGGTTGGGTGGGGATTAATTACCGACATTGGGTCGACGTCAGGGCTCAGGTCGAAACACGCTGACGCCGACTCTCGGGTGTTGAAGATCGATTATTGTTCCGGCAGTGAAGCAAGGCCTGTTTTATCGGCGCAAGCAATCGGATTTCATTCGATCATCGGCACCTTGGCTGCCCGTTGATAAGGCCCATACTCGACCGGCACCCACTGGAAGTGCCCGCCCACTGCACTGATATGCCCCATGCCTGGAAACGGCAGATGTGCTGCCGCCACCCAGGTCTTGGCGGTAGCTGCCTCGTTGAACACCTTGGCCCGGCTCTTGATCGCCCGTTTATTGTCGACATCGAAACGAATCGATACCTCGGGATGCTCGAACTGCACCGCCAGGTTATGCACCAGGTCGCCCATGAACAGGATGCTCTGGCCTTGGGAGGTAAAGCGGTACGTGGTGCTACCCGGCGTGTGCCCTGGCTCCAGCGCGGCATCGACACCGGGCAGCGGTGACTGGCCGCCGGCGAAGGTCTTGAAGCGGCCGGCTGCCACATAAGGCGCGGTGGAATCCTGAGCGATCTTGAAGAACTCCCGGGCACCGGCGGGTGCCTTGGCCATCGCCTGGGGATCGAGCCAGTAATCGGCTTCTGCCTTCGCCGCATAGACCGTAGCGTTGGCGAACAGCGGTTGCTGCTTGTCGTCGACCAGCCCGCACACGTGATCCAGATGCAAATGAGTAAGCAGGATGGCATCGACCTGCTCCGGACGATAACCGGCGGCCTGCATGTTCGCCGAGAGCATTCCAGCCGTGGCGCCGATGCACTGACCGGCACCGGTGTCCACCAGGATCAGTTGCTGACCGGTATTGACCAGAAAAGCATTGAACGCGGTCTGCACTCCCGGTGTTTCAATCGAGCGACGGGCGAGCAAGGCGCGGATCTGGCTTTGGCTCAGGCCTTCGAGCAGCTTGGGCGACAGATCGTTGTAGCCGTCGAACAGCGCCGTCACTTCGTAGTCGCCCACCGCCAGGCGGTAATAACCGGGAACTTGAGTGGCCTGCAGCGGCGCCTGGGCCAGGGCGTCCAACGATGTCAGCGCCAATGCCAGGCCCGCTCCGCGCAGTGCGCACACCAGAGAATGCTTCATACCTTCACCTTGATCGAGTCGGAAGAACGGCCACCCATACGCCAGCCGGAGAAGGTCATCATGCACTCGCCTCACAGCGCAAAAATTGCAGCCATGTGCTGAATGAGTGCGCGCTCGGCGCCGCACCCGAACGCAATTAACAACGTTTAACTCGCATGCCCGCGCTCCGCGTCCAAGAATGAAGCCCTCTGCTCAGACCTGTTTTCTCAAGCGGGAAGCTGCCAGCCCACCGTGCGGTGCGCCGGGCATTTCCCACTGACACGGAATCTTAGTCATGGCTCATCCATCGCACACCACCGTCAAGGCGCCCATCAATCCAACGCGCAAATCCTCTACTGGTGGCTTGTCTCCCTGGCGCGAAAGCCTGGTCAAGAAAATGATTCTCGACGGCCTGAGCGACACCCTGGAAATCGCTGAACTGGCCAAGGCCTGCGCCCTGTCCCGCAGTCATTTTTCCCGAGCCTTCAAGTGCAGCACCGGTCAGTCCCCTCAGGCCTGGATCCGTAGTCAGCGCATCGCCCGGGCCAAACAACTGATCCGAGAGACCGACCTGACCCTGACGCAAATCAGCCTGGAATGCGGGTTCTGCGATCAGGCGCACTTTTGCCACATCTTCACCCACAGCGAAGGCATCAATCCATTTGCCTGGCGTTGCCGGCAATTGCGTGCTCAACCCTACACACCTGGCTGTGCGTAGCCCCCTTCGCCCGCCCATCTCACACGGAAACGAAGCATGTTGCCTGCACCACAATACTCAACCGCTACCTTGAAACCGTTCTGGCTGCTCGCCGTGCTCACAGGCAGCACCGCGTCGGCGATGGCGGCAGAACCCGCACAAAGCGCACCTGGCTTTCTGGACGGGGCAAGGCTTGAAATCCTCAGCCGCAACTTCTACCTCAACAATGACTATCGCACCCAAGCCCCAGCTGGCAAAAGCTACAAACAGGAATGGGCCCAAGGCTTCATCGCTTCGTTCGAGTCCGGCTTCACTCCCGGTACGATCGGCGTAGGCATCGATGCCCACGCATTCCTGGGTCTGAAACTGGACGGCGGCAAGGGACACTCCGGAACGGGATTATTGCCCTTGGATGAGGATGGGCGAAGCGAAGATCAGTATTCCAGCGCGGGTGGCGCGCTGAAATTCAACACCTCTCGCACCACCCTGGCGGTCGGCGAAATGACCGTGGAAAGTCCGGTATTCGACACCGCAGACAAGCGCCTGCAACCGGAATACGCCAGCGGCCTGCTGCTCTCCAGCCGCGAGTTCGAAGGGGTGAACCTGCAAGCGGGTCACTTCAGCGCGTTCAAGAATCAGGACGCCTCGACCAGCAAGGGCGATTTTTCCGGCTATGGGGCAACGACGCGCCACGGCGCCATCGATTTCATCGGCGCCGACTTGCTCACCGGCCAAGCCCTCGGCGGTGCGCTCTATGCCTCCGAACTGAGCGATACCTGGCGCCAGTACTACGCCAACCTGCACACCACGCTTGGCGAGCTGTTCCTCGACGGCAACCTCTACCACACCCGCGACTATGGCAAAGCCGTCGCCGGGGCTATCGACACCACCGCCTATAGCCTGAGCGGCAAATACCGGCTCAATGCCCAGGCGTTCACCCTGGCCTATCAGAAAATCAACGGCGACACGCCCTTCGATTTCGTCGGCGGCGACTCCATCTACCTGGCCAACTCGATCAAATATGCCGACTTCAACGGCCCCGGCGAGCGCTCATGGCAAGCGCGCTACGACCTTGACCTGGGCACCTTGGGCATCCCCGGCCTGCGCTTCATGGCCCGCTATGTGACTGGACGCGGGATCGATGGCAGCCATGCCCCCCAAGGCGGTGCCTACAACCCGTTCGATAGCGACACCGACGACTACCGTCCACAACAGGGGGACGGCGGACGCCATTGGGAGCGCGACCTGGACCTGCACTACATCGTGCAGTCAGGCCCGGCCAAGGACCTGTCGTTGCAACTGTCCCATGTCACCCATCGCGCCAACAGCAGCCAGGGCGGCGATGACATCGACCGGCTGTATATCGTCATTGAGTACCCGCTCAAGCTGGGGCCGTTCTGACGTTAGCGCTGTGGAAGAACTGCTGTAGTGCGGCGGCGTCCTGTTGCCTTCCAATGGTGCTTTCTGACAATTGATATCCCTGGAATCGCAAAAAAAAACTAATCAAAGCTGCCAGCCGAAAGCCGTCCGACCTCAGGCCGTGCGAACAGATACCCCTGCATCAGTTCAACCCCCATGCCTGATAGCGTCGAGCTTTCCGCACGGGTCTCGACACCTTCGGCGATAACCAGAATCCCCAGGCGCCTGGCGACCAGGATGATGCCTTCAACGATCGCTTGCTTGACGGGGTCTTGATCGATAGTGCGGGTCAACGCCATATCAATCTTCAGCACCTGGGGCTGGAACATGGCCAGCAGGTTAAGGCCCGAATAGCCAGAACCGAAATCGTCAATGGCGGTCGTGAAGCCTTGACGCTCATACTCCGCGAAAATGGCTTTGAGATGATCCGGGTCGTCCACCCTTTCGCCTTCGGTGACTTCGAACATGAGCCTGTCCGGCGGGAAATTTGTCAGGCGCGCAGCTTCCAGGGTGGCCCGGATACAGGTCTCGGGCCGGTACACCGCGTTGGGCAGAAAGTTAATGCTCAGCAAGCAATCGGGGATGTCCAGAATGCCCAATCTTGCCGCTTCTTCGATGGCCTTCACGCGACATGCCTGATCGAATCGGTAGCGGTTGCCGTCGTTCACCAACCCCAGAATGTAGCCTGCCGACTCGCCATTGACGCCCCTGACCAACGCCTCATAGGCAAACACCGCGCGCGTTCGGACATTGAAGATCGGCTGGAAGGCCATGGTGAAATCAAATCCCAGCGCCTCATGGTTACGGCACTCGGCGCAACCGAGTGATTGGAACGCAGAGCCTTTCATCGTGATCAGTCTTCCGTGGTGGTAATGGCATGTCTTTGCCGCTGCACAGAAGTGTAGCCATCCTCACTGAATGAACATGGGCCTATTGGAAAGGCAGACCCTGCCCCCTGAAGACTTTGCCCCGCTCTTACCGATCAAGCGCCCAGCGGCGGCACTGCAACTTCTTCGAGGGGCCTCTTTTATGGAACTGGCGAGCGGCTGGAATGGCGGTCATGGGCCTCTCGTTGCCAGGCTCGTGCCAACAAATCGACAACAACTTCATCCGAGGTCTGCGAAAAGTCCTCATACCAATAGCCAATTGAAACCATCCAGTCAGGCATAAGCGGGCAAATCACCTCATTCACTTCGCTGCGCAGTGCCTCCACCGTTTCAAGCGGACCAACCGGCACGGCGACGACGATGCGCGAAGGGGCTTGCATTCGCACCGCGTGGATCGCCGCCATCATCGAAGCCCGGTCGCCAGGCCATCGTCGATCAGGATCACCACTCGGTCCTTGAGCTGCATAGATGGACGAGTGCCCCGATACGCCTGCTCACGCCGCGACAGCTCCTGGGTCTCCCGCGCGACAACGGCGTCAAAACTGGCTTGATCGATCGAATGAGCACGAAGCGCATCGTCATTCAGGATTTGTATGCCGCCGCCGGCAATGGCGCCCATGGCAAATTCAGGCCTGGACGGCACGCCCAGCTTGCGTACCAGCATCAGGTCCAGATCGACCCGCAGGGCAGTGGCCACCTCGTAAGCCACCGGAACTCCACCGCGAGGCAAGGCCAGGATGATCACCTCAGGCCTCTGAGCGTATTTGAGCAAATGTTCCACCAGCCCTTGTCCTGCGGCGCATCGGTTCTTCAAGACCGTTTGCAATGAGGGACTCTGAGTCATTGGAAAGCCTCCCCAGGCGATGGTGCCTGTCGTTTCGTTGCGAACACATCCTCAGGTTCCCCTGCCCCCCTTTATCTCAAGAGTCTTGGAGGAGCGTGCCTGCTGCGCTTGCAATTGCAGCGCACTTGAACTGTGCCTGCCCATTGGCCTGACGGGCGGTAAAGTCGAGCGTAAGCGCTCAAGCGGTTTGATCGGAATCAAGCGCGGGCCAATCGACGGACGGATACCCAGGCACTGATCCAGATCAGAATCGTTCGCCGTGGCGGGCGTAGAACAGTACCGATTACCTAGCTTTTTACCGCACCGCACGTGCACATCCGAGGGAGGATCGCACCATGCTCACTGTCAAAGACCACAACGAACGCGCCGCTGCCCTGTATGCCAGCATCAGCGGCAAGCACTGGATCCAGGCACTCAAGGACGGCCGGCATGTGCTGATCAGACCGCTTCGGGAACAGGACCGCCAGCGCGAGTACGACTTCATCATGCGCCTGTCGCCGGAGTCCCGGCACATGCGCTTCCTGGCCCAGATCAACGAACCAGGCGCGGCACTGCTCGATCAGTTGATGGAAGTCGACTGCAAGACGCGCATGGCCTACATCGCCCTGGTCCATGACAACGGCGAGTTGATCGAGATCGGGGTCAGCCGCTATTGCGTGACCCAGGAACACGAATGCGAGTGCGCGGTGACGGTCGCCGACCCCTGGCAGCATCTGGGGCTGGGAACGCTGTTGATGGAACATCTGATCGACGCCGCGCGTAAAAACGACTTGCGCCAGATGTACTCCGTCGACGCCGCCAGTAATGCCCCGATGCGGGACCTGGCCCACAGCCTGGGTTTTGAAACCCACAGCGATCCCGACGACCCCCGCCAGGTCATTCACCGCCTCTACATCTAGCTAACCGGTACGCTGGCGCGAGGCCTTGGTACGGCTTCGCGCCAGTGTTGATCCCATCATGCTTGCGGCTTGATCGCCAATACGCTGCAAGGCGCCCGTTGCAGCAGGAGTTCGGCGGTGGTGCCCAGGCGCCTGTCCAAGCCACGATGCGCCGTGGTACCCATGACGATGACATCAACCTGGTGATCGGCGGCGAACGTGCAAATGCTGTTCAGCGGCGCCCCCTCGATGAAGTGGCGCTGCTGTGGCGAGACGCCATGCCGCTCGGCCAGGGACTCGAACACCTCATGCTGCGCCTGGCCCAATGTTTCGTAGAGCCCGGTGGCGAGAGGGAGCGCACCAATGCCCATATCTGCGGCGTAGACGGCCGTCCAATCGAAGGCGTGCAGCAACTCGACCTGGGCGTTGCATTGTTCAGCCAGTTTGACGGCGGCGTCGACGATCCGGTCGTTGAACACCAGGTCCTGCTCTTCGCTGCGCAGCACGTCGACAATCGCCAGGACCCGCCGAGGCCGGGGGTGACGGGAGTCCGTGACCAGATGCACCGGCACGGGACAGTCACGCAGCAAACGCCAGTCCAGGGGCGTGAAGAAAACCCGTTTCATCGCCGGTTCCGGCTGCGCATCCTTGATGATCAAGGCCATCGGTATCTCCTTGACGTATTGCTGCAAGGCTTGAAAGGCATCCTTGCTCCAAACTACCTCACAGGTCACCTCGACGCCGTGCCGGCGCGCCAGTTCGGCCTGTTGCCAGAGCCAATGTCGATGGGTTTCCAGGTAGCCCTCACGCGCTAGCCTGACCTGCTCCGGGGCGAAAAGGCCGGCCACCGAGAGCAGCTCCAGGTAGTCGATCGCCACAATGTGCAGGGGCAGGTCCAGCGCCAGGGCCAACTCGGTGGCGCGGTCGAACGCCGGCGTACGGATCATGGCGTCAGGGGCCAATAGCAACAAACGTTGAGTCTGGGACATGGAACACCTCGGCACGTGGCGACAGCCACTTAAAGGATTGAGGGTTCCAGAATGGACGCCTGCCAGGGACAGGACTTGATCTTCATCAAACGACCATCATTCAGGCTGACAAACAGGGGAGCAACAGCCCCGCCCACATCGCCAGCACCTGGCCGGGGATCACATACCCGGCGAAACTTCGCCCACCACTGATCCAGGGGCCAGAGCCGGTTGCGCTCATGACCTGAGGCGGCTGTTCATACTCAAACATAGCGCGATTGACTCGCCGCCGCGGCCTTCGATGCAACGCTTTGAAGTGTGTTTGATGCAAATCAAGTTACCAGGCGCCGTAGCGCTCATGATCAATGACAGACACCACGCCGCGCGAACACTCGCCCGGTGCCAACAGGTCCTTGCCCGGGAGGTTTGTCATGTCTACGCAATCACGCTTGATGCTGGTCGTCTCGCCACTGATGGAACACAGCCCGGCGTTCGACCGGGCGGCCGCGCTGGCCAAGGCCGAAGGCGCCGCGCTGCATATTGTCGCGTTTGACTACCTCGAAGGCCTGGCCACGGCCGGCCTGGTCAACGAGCAAGCACTGGAGCAGATGCGCCTGGGCTACATTGAGCGCCATCGGCACTGGCTGGAGGAACAGGCCAGGCCGCTGCGCAAACTCGGTATCGAGGTCACGACAGAAGTAACGTGGGTCGAGCGCCCCTTGCAGGAGATCCTGGTCCACCTCAAGGAAGCGCCCATGGATGCGCTGATCAAGTCGGTGGATCCTGAGTCCTGGTTTTCCCGATTGATGTTCACACCGCTGGACGTGCATCTGCTGCGCGAATGCGAAGTTCCCCTGCACTTCGTCAACAAGGTCGTCCACGCTCGTCCGCGCAAGATCCTGGCGGCCATCGATCCGTTTCATCAGGACGGGCGCTACGAAGGCCTCAATGACCGGATCCTGAGCGAAGCCAACAAGCTGGCCACCAGTTGCGACGCGACGCTGGAAGTCATCTACGCCTATGACCTCTCGTCCATTACCGCCGCCGAATACGGTTATGGCAACGGCTCGCTGTTCTTCTCCTCGACCCTGGCCCGCCAGCTCTACGAATCCCAGGGCGCGGCCTTCGATGCACTGGCCGAACGCAACGGCATCGCCCCGGACCAACGGCGCATGATCATGGGAGACCCGGCCAAGGTGTTGGCCAGCTACGCCGCGTCCCATGACATTGATGTCATTGTCATGGGGCGCGTGCGCTACGGCAGCTTGGACAAGCTGATCGGCAGCACCGTGGAAGGCCTGCTGTACAAGATGCCCTGCAGCGTGTGGGTGGTCGCACCGCAGCAGGTCGGCTGAGGGCGTGATCGGCAATGACTGACCCACGGGCATGGGACTCCTTGCTCGATGAGACGCTCGGGCACCACGTTCGCCGAGGCTTGGCACGCGTTGCCTGCGCAAGGATTCGACTGCGCTTGTCCGAGCCCTTGCCTGCCGCACCCGCATCGGGAACAAGCCTGTAGCCCCCAGTGCTCAAATGCATTGTCGGCTATCCTCCCGGTACATGCCCGAATCGCTCGGCCTCAATCACTTTTTGCCTGAGAAGCGCCATGAACATCGACTGGCTCAACTTCACGCCATGGTCCGCCCTTGCAGGCGGCATGCTGATCGGCCTGGCGGCCAGTCTGTTCGTCGTCGCCAATGGGCGCATCGCGGGCGTCAGCGGCTTGATTGGCAGCCTCCTGCAACGGGGTGGCGAGGGCATCAGTGAGAAAGCGCTGTTTCTCCTTGGCCTGCTGGTCGCGCCACTTTTATGGGGGGTGTTTGCCAGCCTTCCACCGATCGAATTCCAGAGCGGCGTGTTGGGTCTCATCCTCGCGGGCCTGTTGGTCGGCGTCGGCACCCGCTACGGTTCAGGCTGCACGAGTGGTCATGGCGTGTGCGGCCTATCGCGGCTTTCGCCGCGCTCCATGGTAGCCACCGCCTGCTTCATGTTCAGCGGCTTCGTCACAGTGTTTGTCCTGCGTCACTTGCTGGGGGGCTGAACATGCTCAAACTCACGGCGTTCATGGCCGGCCTGCTGTTCGGTTTCGGCCTGCTCCTGGCGGGCATGACCAACCCGAGAAAGGTATTGGCGTTCCTGGACTTGGCCGGTGCCTGGGACCCTTCCCTGGCCCTGGTGATGATCGGCGCGATTGGCACCGCCATTGTCCCGCTGACCTGGGCACGCCAGCGCAGCCACTCGTTGCTGGGAAGTCCCATGCAATTACCGGCCAAGCGTGAACTGGACCGACGCCTGATCGGCGGCGGCCTGCTGTTCGGCATCGGCTGGGGCATCGCCGGCATCTGCCCAGGCCCCGCCGTGGCCATGCTGCTGACCGGTCACTGGCAAGCCATCGTATTCGCCTTGGCCATGCTGGCCGGCATGATGCTGTTCACGGTATTGGAAAACCGACGGGGCCACTGAGGCAAAATCGTTGATAGGTGCTAAAAGCGACAAATCTCCAAGGTCGCGCACAATCCGCCTTCGGCCCGATTCTCCAGCCGGATCTGACCACCCAGGCGCTCGGCGATAGTGCGTACGATCGTCAGCCCCAACCCGGCCCCCTGATCGTTGCCACGGCTGTAGAACCGCTCGAAGAGCCGCTCACGCTCGGCCTCGTCGATACCCGGCCCCTGGTCTTCGACTGACAGCTCGTAGTGGTCGCCCTTCCTGGCCAGCCGTACGGTGATCGTGCCGTTGGCCGGAGAAAAATTGGCCGCGTTGGTCACCAGGTTGTTCAAGGCAATGTCGATGGCCACCGGGTCGATGCGAACCGGGCCGATATTCTCGCTGACATCCAGCACCGGCTCGAGTCCCTTGCTCAGCAACCAGGGAGTCAGTTGAACCAGGCTCGCACGAACCGTGGCCGGCAGGTCGATGACCGCAGGCGTCGGAACGCCTGTCTGCGGTTCAAGCCGCGCCATGGTGAGCAGTTGATTGACCAGGCGCGTGGTGCGATCGACCCCGGCGATCAGGTGTTCCAGGGACTCGCGACGGCTTTGCTCGCTCCCCGCCTCCATCAGGTTCTGCGCATGCACCCGCAGCACCGCCAAGGGCGTGCGCATCTCGTGGGCGGCGTCGGCGATGAAACGCCGTTCACGGCCCATCACCTCCTGGATCTGCGCCAATACACGGTTGAGTGCCGCCTGCATGGGCTCAAGCTCGGTAGGAAGCGGCATCATTTGCAGGGGTTCAAGTGAGCCCGGATGCCTGGCGCGCAACTTGGCCGCCATATCGACCAGGGGCTTGAGCCCCCAACCGATGGCCAGCCAGATCACCGCGGCCAGCAGCACGCTGCCGATCAGGTTGGGCACGACGGTGTGACGGACAATCCGGTCGACCAGGTCGGCACGCACGTCGTCGCGCTCACCCACCCAGATCTTCAAGCCATATTGCGCATCGTCCAGGACGAATGCCCGCCATTTACGGTTCTTCTGGTCCACGATCTCACTGAAACCGGGCGCACTCGGCGGCGAGGTAAAAGACGGCGCACTGGACGTATGCACCAGCACCGAACCTTGTGAATTCCAGACTTGAAAGGCGATCTTGCTTTCATAGGGATGGCCGTCGACTTTCGGCACCGCCTGCCCCAACGCCGAATTGAATGCCTGATACAGCTCGGCATGCTCCTTGCTCGCCATCGGCATGCGCATCACGCCCTGCAACAACCGGGCATTCTGCGCCAACTGAGCATCGTAGACCTCGGCGATTTCGTGGTTGCTGTCATGCAGGTTGAACACGGTGATGATCAACAGGCCAAGGAACAGCAGGCCGAGAATCAACGTGAGGGTGCGACGCCGGATCGAACTCATCGATGCTCCTCCACCAGGTAACCGACACCGCGAATGGTGCGTATCAGGTCGGTGGAGAACTTCTTGCGCAGGTGATGGATGTGCACTTCCAGCGTGTTGCTCTCGGCCTCCTCGTTCCAGCCGTAGAGCAGCTGCATCAGATGATCGCGGGTCATGACGCGGCCCGGCGGCGAGAGCAGTTCATGGAGCAACTGATACTCCTTGGGCGTCAGGGCCACCGGCTTGCCCTGGTAACTGACTTGCTGGGTGCCGGGGTTCAGGCTGATGCCGGCATGTTCGATCAACGCCTGGGCGCGGCCGGCGCTACGGCGCAACAAGGCCCTTAGCCGGGCCTTGAGTTCCGCCAGATCGAAGGGCTTGACCAGATAATCGTCGGCCCCGGCGTCCAACCCGGCAATACGATCCTCGGTGGCATCCCGGGCGGTAAGAATCAGCACCGGCAGGTTGGAGCCACTGTCACGCAAGCGCCGCAACACTTGCAGGCCGTCCATCCGTGGCAAACCCAGGTCGAGTACCGCCAGGTCGAAGGTTTCACTGAGCAGCGAATGCAAGGCGCTGCTGCCGTCCTGCAACCAGTCGACGGTATAGCCTTCACGACTCAGGGCCTGGTGGATGCCTTCGCCCAAGGCCACGTCATCTTCGATCAGTAATAAACGCACACCCGCTCCTGTCAGTTCAGTTGCTTGTTCACATCCACCAGCAAAGCGTCGATCTCCTTGCGGCGCCCGGCATCAGCCGTTTCCCGACCCGGCCGCGGCGCTGCCTGCAAGGCTTTTTGCAACGCCGCCCTGGCTTCGCTGTAACGTTTTTGACGGTAGAGGTGATCCCCCCAAAAGTACAGGCTATCAATGCCGTTCGGGTTGAGTTGCAAGGCCTGCTTGAGCAACTGCTCGGCCTTGTCCGAATCGCCGAAACCCAGGGGCCAGCCCGGCACCCGGTCGTAGAGTGCGCCAAGACTGGTGTAAGCCGACCCTTGCAGGGCCTTGGCGTCCAGGGCCAGGGCTTTTTCCAGGTCGCCCTTGGCTTCCTTGACCTTGCCCAGCGCACCGAGCCCGCCCTTGGCCCCGGCCCAACTACTGTTGACGATGCCAGACCAGATCCAGGCTTCGGCCAGCGACTGGCGCTCCTGCTTGAACGCCGTGGCCTGGGTCGCGAGTTTTTCGAACGCCTCGGCCCGTTGGCCCTCGGGCAACTCGTATTGAATGTGTGCCCAGTTCTGCTGGATGTCGCCCAGGCGTTGCTGGTCGGCAGCCTCCAACGCCCAGACGCTTTGGCTCAAAGTGCCGATCAATAGGCAAGCGAGGATTTGCTTCATGGCTTGAGGTGCTCGTTTTCGGGTTTGTGACTGAGGCGGCGGACCAGCGGCAACTGCTTGCGCAGGCCTCGGTCCACCAGGTTGGGCAGCAGGCTGTTGAGGCCGACGAAAAAGCGTTCGGGCCAACCCAGGTAGAGCTCGCGACGGTCACCGACGATGGCGTGGACCACTGCGGTCGCCACGGTTTGCGGGTCGTCGACGTTGGCCTTGAGCGCCTGGTTGAGCGCATCGGCCGCCGGGCTGTTCATCGCGGTACGGGTGGCCCGGGGCGCCACGTAGAGCACCCCGACACGGGTGTCGGCCAGTTCCCGGCGCAAGGCTTCGGAAAAACCGCGCAAGGCAAACTTGCTCGCGCAGTAGCTGGCATAGCCCGGGTAGCCGATTGATCCATAGGTCGAACCGACGTTGACCACCATCGCGCTGTCGGCCTGCTTGAGCAGCGGCAAGAACAGTTTGGTCAGGCAGATCGGCGCGCTGATGTTCAACGCCAGCATGGCGTTGATTTCACTGTCGTCGAGTTGTTCGAGCATCGCGAAGTGGTTCACGCCAGCGGCATTGATCAGCAGGTTGATGCCACCCTGGGCCTCGGCGGCGATCAGTACCTTGCGTCGGTCGGCCAGGAAGGTCAGGTCGGCACCGACCCAGAACAAATGCTGCGGGTAGCGCTCCAGCAAGGGCTGCAAGGCTTCACGATGCCTGGCCACGGCCAGCACCCGCGCACCACTGGCGCACAAGGCGGCGGCGATGGCCTGGCCGATTCCGCCGCTGGCACCCGTCAGCACGACACGCGCATCACACAGGCGCATGTTCATGCTCCCCGTCACGAGGCAAACCCCGGAACATGTCGGTGTACAACCGGTACACCACCTTGGAGGCGTGGATCACCGCAGCCTGGTCCGCCGGATCGTCCAATCGGTTCATCAAGCCGCGATAGGTCTGCATATGCTCGATGTCCAGCGAACCATGGGAGCTGAGGTAGCTGAACGCCGTGGGCGGCAGTTCCAGGCGCTGGCGGATACTGTCGGCGGCATGGGTCGCCAGGGCGATACTGGTGCCCTCGAGCACATTGACCATGCCGAACAGGCCCACCGGGTTGCCCCGGGCAATCAAGTCATAGAGGTAACTGACCATCAGCTCGATGGGCAACGATGGCTGGCCGTTGCGCACCGCATCCTTATCGCCACCGCACACGGCGATGTCATCCAGCACCCACTGCTCGTGGCCGTACTCTTCGTCAATGTATTCGCACACGGCCTTGCGCAGCCATTCCAGGCGCGTTGGCAGGCGCGCACCGCAGGCCATCATCAACGGCACCGTATGGCGTACGTGGTAGTACGCCTGAATCAGGAATCCCCGGTAACTGGCCAGGCTGACCTGGCCGTCGAGGGCATCACGGATGATCGGCAGATTGAACAGGGTCTGGCGCTCTTGCTGGGTGACTCCTTGCAACGTGTCAAAAAAACTCATGACGGGGACTCCTCGGACAAGACAGATGAAGTGAGCTGCGCCCGGTAATGCTCGACAATGGCATCCCGGCGTGGCCGGCCATTGGCGGTGAGCATGCCGTTGGCAGCGCTGAAGGGTTGATCCAGGCGTGTCCAGCGATGGACCCGGGCGTAATCGGGCAACGTGTCGTTGGCCTTGGCCACGGCCAGTTCCAGGGTTTGATCAGTGCAATCGGCGCGGACGGGCCAGAGCAGCGCATGGTTATGGGGCAAGGCTTCGCCATAAACGAAGGCCTGGGCGATATCACCGCCCTGGGTGAGTTCGGCTTCAACCCATTCGGGGTTCACGTTGCGACCGAAACTGGTCACGAACTGGTGCTTCTTGCGACCGCGTAGGTAAAGAAAACCGTCTTCGTCGAATTCACCCAGGTCACCGCTGGGCCACCACTCGCTGGTGTGCAGGGGCTCACCCAGGTAACCCAGCAGGGTCGAGCCCTTGATCATGACTTCGCCGTCATCGGCCAGGCGGACCTCCACATGGGGCAGAGGCTGGCCGACACTGCCAGCGCGATGAGCCTGGGGCCGATTGAGACAGACCACCGAGGCGCACTCCGACAGCCCATAGCCTTCAAACACCGGCAGGCCAACCCGCTGGGCCCGTTGCAACAGATCGTGGGACACCCGTGCCCCGCCAACGGCGGCGAATCGCACGATGTGCGGGTTGAACATCTTCTGTTCGGCGGCCGTGACCAGCATCAACAGCAGTTGCGGAACCAGGATCAGGCTGTGCGCCCGACGCTCGGCCAGGCACCCCAGCAGGCGCGTGGGGTCGACCCCGCTGACACCCTGGATGCCGAGGGTCTTCTGGCTGGGCAGGCTCAGCCTGGCTCCGGCATACAACGCCGCGTAGCAGCCAAGGTTCTCCAGCAGAATCGCCAGGGGCAGCAATGCCAGGTGATGCAGGGCCTCGACCGGTTGGCTGGCCTGCTCCAGTTCACGGGCTACCCGCAACAGGCTGTCGGCGCTCAGGCAAACGCCTTTCGGGGTGCCGGTGGTACCGGAGGTGAACGTCAGCTTGGCGGTGCCCGCCGGCAGGCGGCTTGTCCCGTCGAAGTGCCGCAGCCAGAATTCACCGCCGTGCTGGTATCCGGCGGCTTGCAGCTCCGCTTCGAACGCAGGCTCGGCAATCACCCGCTCGGCCTGACTCTGTTCCAGGCAGTGCCGACGTTGAGCCTGGCTGAAAAAACCGGGCAGGATGACGCAGGTCAGCCCTTCGAACAGTGCGGCAAGGTCCCAGAGCATCAGTTCGATACCGTTGTCCAGGGCCAGGGCGACAACGCTGATGTGTTCATCGCGCAGACGTTGCTGGCGGTACACCACTTCGGAATAAAGCGTTGCGTAGTCGAGCTGCGAGCCGTCGCCCCACAGCGCCACGACATGGCCCCTGCGTTCAGCGTGACCGCGCAGGGTGCGCTTGAATCGTTCCATCTCAGGCGACATGGCTGGTTTCTCCAAGGTCCGTCGGCAATCCCAGGCGATTGAACAGGCCGGTATTGCGCAGATGAATGAAACCGGCGCGGATATTCCCGACATGAACCCATGGCTGGCTCTCGTAGTAGCGGCCCCAGAGGTGGCGATCCTCGCCGAGACGCTGCGGGTCGGCCGGGCACAGGGTTACAGGCTTGAGCCCCAGGCGATGGAAGCTGTTGACCAGGCCGATGTTGCCGGTGAACGCGACCCACTCCAGGCCGCCCATGGCCAACAGATAAGTGATCGCAATGATGCTCAGTCGGGCGCTTCCCGTGTCGTTGGCAGCCAGGTTGCCCACCTCGACGATGCCGGCACGGTCCACCGGACGCTCGGCGGCGGCGCTGATCAAAGGCTCGATGGAACTGTCCAGGTAACGTTCGAGGAACAGCGGCCCCTGTGCGGCCCGGCGCACCCCAGCCGCTGCGCAGAGCGTGCCGTGGACATCGTCGAGGCCGAACAGCTCCGGCATGAAGTGACGAATATCGGCGCCATGGACCTGGCGAAAACGCTGCTGGATGAACGCTTCGAACTCAGCTCGCCGAGGTTGTCCCGGCAGGGCCCGGTGCAAGTGGCGCACTGGTGGGCCGGCGTCGCCAAAGGCCAGCGGCAAGTGGATGTTCCAGTCGAAATCGGGCATGGGTCAAGGTTCTCCCTCGGGCTATTGGGAGAAAGTATCGGGGCCGTTTCTTAACGAAGTCTGAAGGTGACAAATTTGCGCTCGTTGAAGAAACAGCCCTGCCAAATCTGAGCTGCCCCTTATTGTTATTCCGTAGTACAGTGGCAAAGACCGATAAATATCCACTTTGAGATGACCTGAAGTGTCAGGAGCAACTTCAATGGACCCGAACACCCCGCCATCCCTCTGCCGCGGCGCTAACAACATGATCGAAATCACCGAAGCCTCCATTGCCCAATTGCGCGCTGCGCTGGAGTCGGGCCAGACGACGGCGGTGGCGCTTGTCCAGGCCTACCTCGCCAGGATCGATGCCTACGACGGCCCCGACACGCCCACGGCCCTCAACGCGGTGGTAGTTCGCAACCCCGACGCATTGAAGGAGGCCCAGGCCAGCGATGCCCGTCGGGCCAACGGCCAGACCCTGGGTCCGCTTGACGGCATTCCCTATACGGCCAAGGACAGTTACCTGGTCAAGGGGCTCACTGCGGCGTCCGGCAGCCCGGCGTTCAAGGACCTGGTTGCCTATCGCGATGCGTTCACCATCGAGCGGCTGCGCGCCGCCGGGGCCATCTGCCTGGGCAAGACCAACATGCCGCCCATGGCGAACGGCGGCATGCAGCGCGGGGTCTATGGCCGTGCCGAGAGCCCATACAACGGTAACTACCTCACCGCGCCCTTTGCCTCGGGTTCCTCCAATGGTGCGGGTACGGCAACCGCCGCCAGTTTCGCGGCGTTCGGCCTTGCTGAAGAAACCTGGTCGAGCGGACGCGGTCCGGCGTCGAACAATGGCTTGTGTGCGTATACGCCGTCGCGCGGCGTGATCTCGGTGCGTGGCAACTGGCCGCTGACGCCGACGATGGACGTCGTCGTGCCCTTCGCCAGGACCATGGCCGACCTGCTCGAAGTGCTGGACGTGGTGGTAGCCGATGACCCGGACACCCGTGGCGACCTGTGGCGCCTGCAACCCTGGGTGCCGATTCCGAGCGTCGCCTCGGTTCGTCCTGTCTCGTATCCGAGCCTTGCCAGCAGCCCAGCCGCGCTGTCAGGCGTTCGGTTCGGCGTGCCTCGGATGTACATCAACGCCGATCCTGAAGCGGGCACGGCCCCAACTCCCGGCATTGGCGGCCCGACGGGGCAGCGGATCGTCACCCGGCCTTCGGTGATCGACCTCTGGGAGCAAGCGCGCAAGGCCCTTGAGGCCTGCGGTGCCGAAGTGGTCGAGGTGGATTTCCCCCTGGTATCCAACTGCGAGGGCGATCGTCCCGGCGCACCGACGGTATTCACTCGCGGCCTGGTTTCCAAGGAGTTCCTGCACCACGAATTGTGGGACCTGTCGGCCTGGGCATTCGATGACTTCCTGCGGGCCAACGGTGATCCGAAGTTGAATCGCCTGGCCGACGTCGACGGCCCGAAAATCTTCCCCCACGACCCGGGCACCCTGCCCAACCGGGAAGACGATCTGGCCGCCGGCATGGATGAATACGTGAAGATGGCCCAACGGGGCATTACGCCCTGGGACCAGATCCCTACCCTGCCCGACGGCTTGCGTGGGCTTGAAGAGACGCGTCGAATCGATCTGGAAGAGTGGATGCAGCGGCTGGGCCTGGACGCGGTGATCTTCCCGACCGTGGCCGATGTCGGGCCGGCGGATGCGGACGTCAACCCGACGTCTGCCGATATCGCCTGGAGCAACGGGATCTGGGTCGCCAACGGCAACCTCGCCATCCGCCACCTGGGCGTGCCCACGGTCACCGTGCCGATGGGCGTCATGGCGGACATCGGCATGCCCGTCGGGCTGACGTTTGCTGGCCGTGCCTATGATGATTCGAGGCTGTTGCAACTGGCTTCGGCGTTTGAAGCGACGGGCTCCAAACGCCTGGTGCCGCCTCGGACGCCGCCGTTGTCGGCTTGATCCGTTCATTGTGGAGGGCTGCTGTGCAGCCCCCCACACCGGTCTACAGTCGAAAATACTGTTGCATCGCACGAGATAGCAGGCTCACGGCTTCATCCTCGTGTGACGCCAGGGAGCGCATGAACACCACCTCATGCTCCGCGATAACCGGCAGGTCTTCGAGGATCCGCATGGCATCCGTCACCCGCGCACGGTCTATCAGGCTGATCGCCAGCCCGGCCTCCACGCACGCCTTGACGGCCTGGGTGGAGGGGCTTTCCAGGACGACCCGGATCCTGCGGCCGCTTTGCCTGAGGGCCTCCATCATCGCTTGCCGATAAGGGCATTGCGCCGCATGCACGGCCAGCGGCAATGGCTCCATCGAGGCCACCGTCGTGTTGACCGGACCGACCCAGACCGGCGTGGTGGAAACCAGCACTTGCGCCTCTGCACTCAACGGCCCCTTCGGCTGCGCGACGACCGCTGCCTGGAGCTTGCCGCGCTGCACCAGGTCACGTAGCGCGTAGCTTGGCGCGGTCTTGAGCTCCAGTACCACGTTAGGCCACGCGGCGGCGAACGTCGGGAGGATGTCGCGGATGACATGGTCTGCGTATTCATCCGGCACCCCCAAAGTGATGCGTCCGGCCAAACGGGTTCCGTGCAGGTCGGCCAGCACCCGGTCATGGGTGCTCAGCAGTTCCGTGGTCGCCACGAGCAAACGCTTGCCCAACGCGGTGAGGGATACCGACTGATTGTCCCGATTGAGCAACCGCCCGCCAGCGACCGCTTCCAAGCGCTGGATATGCACGCTGACCGCCGCCGGGCTTTTGTGCAGTTGTTCTGCCGCCGCACTGAATTTCCCGATCCGCGCCACCGCGTGAAAAGTCCGTATCAAGTCGATATCGAGTATGGCCGTCATGATTCAATCTTCGTGAATGACTGATGCATTACATTTTGATTTATTAGATTAGCCGGGTTTCGTAGCCTGTGGTCATGAACCCGAATAAATCGATGACATGCACGTCCCTGCCCAGGCCCGCCTGGTATTGGCTGATTCCATTGCCGTTACTCGAGGCCGCATTGCTTCTGTCATGGAGCTCCGGTTTCATCGGCGCGCGCTTTTCCATCGATTACGCGCCAGCACTGCTGGTGGTGTTCTGGCGTTGCGTGGTGGTCACACTTGTCCTGTTCCCCTTCGTCGCCAGGGAGCTACGCCGAACCTCAGGTGTGGTGCTGTTGAAAAATGCCGGCATCGGCTTGCTGGCGATGGCGGGCTACCTGGCCGGTATCACCCAAGGCATTGCCCTGGGTGTACCGGCGGGCCTGGCCGCACTGGTCGCCGACCTATTGCCTCTGGGCCTGGCGCTGCTGGCTGCGGGCGTGCTCAGACAGCGACTGGCCTGGCAGGTCTGGGTCGGCCTGCTCATCGGTCTGCTCGGTGCCATGCTGGTGACCCAGGGCGCGCTGGCGTGGGGCAACGCGCCGTTGTGGGCCTATGGGCTGCCGCTGCTTGGCATGCTCTCGCTCGCCGTCGCGACCCTGTGGCAGAAGGATCTGACCGCCGAACAATCACTGGGCCTGCTGCCCAACCTGTGGTTGCAATGTTGCGTGTCAGGCCTTGCCTTCGCCCTGGTCGAGGGCGCCCATGGCAGCCTGGCGCCGCTGCCCAGCACAGGCTTTGCACTGAGCGTAGTGTGGACCGCGGGTCTATCGACGATGGGTGGCTATGGACTCTATTGGCTGTGCCTGCGCCGCGCGACGGCCACCCGAGTTGCCAGCGTCCTGTACCTCAGCCCGCCCGTTACGATGCTCTGGGCCTGGGCCATGTTCAACGAACCGCTTTCATGGCAGATGGCGTCGGGCATGGCGATATCCGCCATCGGCATCTGGCTGGTCGTCGGTGCCGAAGGCCGGCAGGCCCGGCGCAAAAGGGCTGAGAGAACGTCGTAACAGCCGGGCCTTGGCAGCGCGATGATTCCTGTGGCAGCGTACGCTGGAGTTTCATATCCCCTTCGCGCTCACAGGCAAAACGGTCACAATCATGATCTCTCATGTTTTTCTAGGTATCGCCGATTTTGATCGCGCCTTCGCGTTCTATTCAAAGGTCATGGCCGGGTTGGGCCTTACGTTGAAATTTCGCGATGCCAGCAAAGGCTGGGCTGGCTGGGTTACCGAGAGCTCACCTCGCCCGATCTTCGTGATTGGAAAACCGTTCGACGGCAAGGCAAACGAACCCGGCAACGGACAGATGGTGGCCCTGCTTGCGCCCAGTCGGGAAGCCGTCAGGAACAGCTATGCAACAGCTCTGGCACTGGGCGGGACTTGTGAGGGAGAACCTGGATTGAGACCCCGCTACCACCCCGACTACTACGGCGCCTACTTTCGAGATCTCGACGGCAACAAGCTTTGTGTCTGCTGCCATGATTCAGCGTCGACTTAGCCTGCTGATCGATTCGTCGGCCAAGACGTAATATCCGCTCAAGATAGCAAGATCAGTCGAGCGCATTATGCTTGCCGGCCTCATGCTGGTGTCCTCGACGGGAGGAACCATGACCGACACACAAAAGCACTACCAGGCCCGGATGCAGAGGGTGCTCGATTATATTGACCTGCATCTTGATGACTGCCTGGACCTGGATACGTTGAGCGGCGTCGCGGCTTTTTCGAAATACCATTTTCATCGGCAGTTCATGGCGACGTTCAGTGTGCCGTTGAATCGTTATGTGCAACTCGCTCGCATGAAGCGCGCCTCCTACAAACTGGCGTTTCGCGAACATGAAACGATTACGCAGATCGCCATGGGCGCCGGTTACGGTGCGCCTGACGCCTTCGCCCGTGCCTTTCGACAACGCGTGGGCCAACAACCGTCGAGTTTCCGCAAGTCTCCCGACTGGCAGCGTTGGAACACCACTTTCACACCATTGCACACTGCGAGGAACCGTTTCATGCCCACGCCCTATCAGCCCAGCGACGTGCAGATCCGCAGGGTACCCACGACGCCCATCGCCATCATGGAACACCGAGGCGATCCCTCGACGATCGGTACGACGATCCAGCGTTTCATTGCCTGGCGGCGCAGTGTCGGTCTGATTCCGCCGGCCAGCCCGACGTTCAACGTATTCCACTCTGACCCGCACACGACACTGCCGGAAGACTATCGCCTGGATTTATGCGCGGGAACGGACCAGCCCATCGTGCCGAACGGGGAAACGATCAAGGACGACTGCATTCCGGCCGGTCGCTGTGCAGTCCTGCGGGTCGAGGGTGCAGCCGACAATCTCGAACCCGCTGCGTTGTACCTGTACAGGGACTGGCTGCCGGCCAGTGGTGAGGAACCGGGAGATTTTCCGCTCTATTGCCAGCGCATGACATTCTTTCCGGACGTTGCTGAGAACGAAGCCGTTACCGAGCTCTTTCTACCACTCAGATGATCGGTTATCCGCAGCTTCCCCCTCTAGCCAATGTACGAATAAACAGCGAAGTCGAAGCCATTGAAGGGAAAAGAAGCAACCTCCTTCATCCCCATTTTCAAGTGCGCATGGAGCGACCTCGCTGAAAGCGAGCCGCCGCGGGCCATTTGATTCGCGGCCTGAAGCGCCAGGATTCCATCCAGATCGGCCTCATTGGCTCTGCCGACAACGGTTTCATGACTCGTCATTTGAGGTATCTCTGCTGGTTGGTTAAATGACTGCTTTTACCGTGCCTGCGAAGAGATTAGTACATGCCAACAATTTCAAGATTTATACCTCAACAACATGGGCATTAACCCATAGGCAACACCAATACATCGCATTGCATATCGGTCTTGGACGCTATAGCTCAAGCGGCAGATGATGGCTTCACCCAAGCGACATCAACCCGCCCCAAACCGATAGGAGCTACGCCATGCAACAGTCTCACGCCTACAATGACACCAGCCTGGCCCTGACCACCGAAGTGCTGGATGCCAAGGCGCGTAAGAACCTGTCCTGGCAGGACCTGGCCGACGACACCGGCCTGAGCCTTGCCTACGTCACCGCCGCCCTGCTCGGCCAGCACCCGTTGCCGGAACACGCGGCCAAGGTGATTGGCAAGAAACTCGACCTGACCGCTGACTCGATAGCCCGCCTGCAAATCATCCCTCTGCGCGGCAGCCTCGCCGGTGTGCCAACCGATCCAACGATCTATCGCTTCTACGAAATGATCCAGATCTACGGCACCACCCTCAAGGCGTTGGTCCATGAGCAGTTCGGCGACGGCATCATCAGCGCGATCAACTTCAAGCTCGATATCAAGAAAGTCGAGGACCCGGAAGGTGGCTCCCGCGCGGTGATCACACTGGACGGCAAGTTCCTGCCCCTGCGTCCGTTCTGACCGGTCATTGGCCTGTAGGCTGCGGCCAAACCACTCAACGATCTTGCTACTGGCTGCTCCCCGCAGCCAGTCGCTTCATTCATCTCCAATTTCATTACAAGGCGAACATCATGAAAGCGCTCATCGAAGGTTTCCTGAAATTCCAGGAAGAGGTCTTCCCACAACGGACCGATCTGTTCAAACACCTGGCCACCACGCAACACCCAGGCACCTTGTTCATCACCTGCTCCGACAGCCGCGTGGTGCCTGAGCTGCTGACCCAGCAGGAACCCGGCGAACTGTTCGTGATCCGCAATGCCGGCAATATCGTGCCGTCCTACAGCCCACACCCGGGCGGTGTTTCAGCCACGGTGGAATATGCCGTCGCGGTACTGGGCGTGAAGGACATCGTAATCTGTGGTCATTCCGATTGCGGCGCGATGACGGCCGTCGCCAAATGCGCTTGCATGGATCATCTGCCGGCAGTAAGCGGTTGGCTGCAACACGCTGAGTCGGCCAGGGTCATCAACGGGTCACGACCTCACGTCGATGACGCGGCGAAAGTCAGTTCGATGGTGCGTGAAAACGTCATCGCCCAATTGGCGAACATCCAGACCCACCCGAGCGTGCGATTGGCCCAGGAGAAAGGCCTGCTGAACCTGCACGGCTGGGTCTACGACATCGAGACCGGATCCATCGATGCCCTGGACGCCGACAATCGCAGCTTCAGGCCCCTGGCTGCAAATCCTCGGGCGTGTGCCGTGCCGGCCCGCACGGCGACTGCAGCATGATGTCCATGAAGGCCATGGATGCCGCACTGTGATAGTTGTTCTTGCGCCGCAACAGCGCGGCCCCACGCCGAGGGGCCGCGTCCAGCAACGCCAGTTTGCGCAGTGCGCGCTCCTGGGTGGCGATGGGCTCCGGAAGAATGGTGGCAACGGTCGAGTGCCTGATCACTTCCAGCAGTGTGTTGACCGAGTTGACCTCGATGCTCACTTTTGGCGTGATCCGGGCCTGGGCGAAGTATTCGTCGATGCACGTACGGGTAGCAAAGTCGGGGGTCAACAAAGCAAATTCCAGTTGCCCGACCAGCTCAGCCGTCAGTGCGACCTGGCAGTCGTATAACGGGTGATTGCGCCCCACCATCAGCCCCAGTGTCTCGCTGAACGCCGGGATCGATTCGATATCGGCATGCCTGGCCTGATCGAAGGCGATGGCGATGTCCAAGGTGTCATTGGCCAGCCCCGCCTCGATGTCGACCATCGACAGCTCGAAGATCTGCAGATGGATATTCGGGTATCGCGCGCTGTAGTCACGCACCAGCGGCCCGACCAGGTAAGCCATGAACGTCGGGGTCATGGCCAGCCGCAAAGTGCCGCGGGAGAGGTCCTTGACGTCGTGCAGCGCCCGCTTTCCGGCCGCCAGTTCCACCAGCACCCGACGGGCACATTCAATATAGGCCGCGCCCGCATCCGTCGGCCTGACCGTGCGAGACGTACGGTCGAACAGACTCACACCGAGGGTTTCTTCCAGTTGCCGAATCTGTTGCGACAGGGTCGGCTGCGAGACGTGCAGCACCTCGGCGGCGCGCGTGAAGCCGCCGTGGTCAGCGACCGCCAGCAGATACCGCAAGTGACGTAGCAACATCGGAACCACCATCTGGAGCTTGAGCATTTCCAGGCATTGTATAGGCGTACACGATGCATCTACATCCGCCATGACGCGCGATGAATCAGCACCCGCATCACAAAGGCGCCAGCCTTCGTCAACACGGTGCCGTTCGAGCGCCGCCGACACAGGCCATTGGAAACGGGGCCGGCGGACTCGCTTGCCAAGGCGCCCATCAATTGGGGCAACAGGAAGCCGCTTTCGTGCTCTGGGTACATCGCGACGGAGGTATCCGGCCAAAGGCTGTCAGTGCAAGTAGCGTCGTTCATGGGAATCTCCTGCTGTGTGCAGAGCGCTGCGACGACCTGGAGTGGTCAATCACTTTCAGGATCAGTTTCACTGGCAAACCATTTTTAGAGAATGCCCGGCAGCCTCATGACTCAATTGCGCCACCTGAAACAATCGCAGCGGACAGCACAAAAAAAGCCCTGGTACCGTTCAGGCTCCAGGGCTGGGGATCGGGTGCAAATCACGCCGGCTTTTTCAGCGTGTCATAGGCTTCAAGCGACCGCAGCGAGTAGATGTAGGCAGCACCCGCGTTCAACGAGATCGCCGTTGCCAGGGCCGCTGCGACTTCCTCACGGCTCGCGCCGGCCTTGATCGCCGCATCCGTGTGGGCGGCGATACAGCCGTCGCAGCGGGTGGTCACGGCGATGGCGATCGAGATCAGCTCGCGGGTCTTGGCATCGAGCACATTGTTTTCGCTGGCGGCCTCCCCTAGCGCCATATAGGCCTTGACCATTTTCGGGTTGCTGCGACCCAGCGCGCCAAAGGCTTTCTGGATGGTGGGCAACAATTCGGACCAGTTATTGAACATGGCATTAACTCCTGAGTGGGTTGGGTGTACTGTTTTGACGCCCTCAGTTTTTCACCCCGGCGCCACTGCGGTTTGCTCAATGCGCTCAGTTTTTTTGGCGAAACGCTCAAATGAATGCGATCGATAAACTCATCAGCCTGGCCAACGTTCGCGGCAGCCTGGACCTGCGCTGTCAATTCCAGGGCGACTGGGCCCTGGATCACGGGCAACAAGCCCTGGGCACGGCGCCCTATCACATCGTCCTGGCCGGCGAATGTCGCGTCGAGTTTGCCGACGGGCAGCGCTTGCCCATGCGCGCCGGTGACATCCTGTTGTTGCCGCGCGGCGCCCCACACGTCATGCACAGCCCCGGGAAAACGGTGACGCCGACCTCGCCCCGGGTCGTGACCGGGGGCACTTTGCCGATTCATCGCATTGGCGGTGCCAGCGCGGAGCTGGATATGCTTTGCGGTGGTTTTCACTTCAACCGGGCTTCGTTGCTGTTCGGCGCCTTGCCCGAGTACCTGGTGATTCCCAGCGGCGCATTACCGGCCAATGGACCATTGCCGGCATTGGTGGAGATCCTTCGCGGGGAAGCGGATGAAAATAAACCCGGCGCGCGCTTCTTGCTCGACGCCCTGTCCCAGGCCCTGTTCACCCTGATCCTGCGTGCGCACCTGGCCAGCCACGGGCAGGACAGCGGCTCACTGGCCCTGCTGGGCGATAAACGTCTGGGCCGAGCCTGGCAAGCGATGCTGGCGGACCCTGCGTACGAGTGGACCATTCAAGGCCTGGCGGAGATCGCGAGCATGTCCCGGGCCAGCTTCATGCGCGCGTTCATCAAGGTGGCCGGCGTCTCGCCGTGGGTGCTGTTGACGCAAGTACGAATGGAGCTGGCCTTCAGCCTGCTCAGCCATTCACACCTGGGCTTGAGCGATATCGCGGTACAGGTTGGCTACCAATCCCAGGCCGCGTTCAGCAAGAA
This sequence comes from Pseudomonas sp. St290, assembly GCF_018325805.1. Taxonomy (NCBI): domain Bacteria; kingdom Pseudomonadati; phylum Pseudomonadota; class Gammaproteobacteria; order Pseudomonadales; family Pseudomonadaceae; genus Pseudomonas; species Pseudomonas sp. St290. Next base: position 3,849,451 of record NZ_AP014703.1, read on the forward strand.
ATTCAAGGAAACCTACGGTGAGGCCCCAGGACGCTTACGCCGTGGGATCCGCTGACACTCAACAAGCATCGGCGCGCAGGGCTGGGTGCTCGCGCAGGTGCTCGACGATGTAGTCCACGAAACTGCGCACGCGCATCGGCGCCTTGCGTCTTTCCCGGTAGACCACATGAACCGGTATCGAGGGCGGCTCATAGGGCTGCAAGACCCGGCGCAAGCGCCCACTGCTCAGATAGTCGTACAACGGATAGCTCAAGCAGCGCATCAACCCGGCACCATGAGCAGCGGCGTCGATAGCCGCCTGTAGCGTGGCGCAGTTGAGTCGTGTGCGTGCCTTGAGGGAGTTGGCCTCGCCCTCTTGCTGGAAGGGCCACTGAACCCAATCCTGGTTGGCCTGCGTGGCGATCAGTCGATGGTGGTGCAGGTCCTGCGGGACAACCGGTTCACCATGCAGCGCCAGGTAGCCAGGACTGGCGCAGACAAGCGAGCGAACGCTACCGACAGGTCGTGCTATCAATGAACAACTGGGTAGATGCCCCACCAGCACCGCCACATCCAGCCCTTCCTCATGCATGTTCGGAAAACGATCGTGGTAGTGGGCAAATACCTTGATATCAGGGTACTGGTCCATATAGCCCGCCAGCATCGGGGCCATGATATAGCGGCTGAACAGCAGGGGCAGCAGGACCGTCAGGTTGCCCTGCGCCTGGACATGCCAGCCCTTGGCAGACGCCTCGGCCTCGTCGATGGCCTTGAGGATACGTGAACAATCGGCCATGAAGCCGACCCCGGCCTCTGTCAGCACCACCCCGCGCGTGCTTCGCGACAGTAATTGCACGCCCAGTCGCGCCTCCAGCCGAGCGACGGCGCGCATCACGGTCGGTCCGGATACGTTGAGGCGCAGGGCTGCCGAGGCGAGGCTGGGGCATTGCGACAGTGCGTGGAACATCAGCATTTCGTGGTGACGCGCCATCAGGCGAGGCCTCTTTCGACAGGCTTGAGCGTCAGGTCGCCGCCCAATCGATCGCTGAGAAAGTCCACGAACGTGCGCACCTTGGCCGGCACTCGATTGCTCTTCTGATACACCACGTGAATCGGCAACGCCGGCGGCTCGAACGCCTTGAGCACCACTTCCAGTTCACCATCGGCGACCTGTCGGGCCACCTGATAGGACAACACTCGGGTAACGCCCCAGCCCTGGCAGGCGATATTGATCGCCGCCTGATTCGCAGTCACCACCAGGCGTGGATCGAAGCGCAAGCTCAGCGAGTTGGTCTCGTCCATGAACTGCCAGTGGCTCAGCAGATGACTGGCCGAAGACATCACGATATTGGCCTTGCTCAACTCGCCAGGATGCGTTGGCCGTCCATGTCGCTGAAAGTAAGCCGGGGCGCCACAAATCACCTGGCGCACTTCTCCCACCTTGATGGCGTGCTGGCTGTTTTCCTGCAAATGGCCGATGCGTATCGCCACGTCGATGCCCTCGTCGGCGATATTCACCACGCGGTCGACCAACAAGGCGTTGAGGTGTACCGAAGGAAACTGATCCAGGTAATCCGTCAGCAAGGGTGCAATGTACAACTCGCCAAACAGCACCGGGGCGGTGACCGTCAAATACCCGCAGGGGATCGAGTAGCTACCGGCAGCGGCCTCCTCGGCTTCCTCGAGTTCACTGAGGATCCGCCGGCAATCTTCCAGATAGCGTTGCCCCGCTTCGGTCAGGTGCACATTGCGGGTGGTGCGAGACAACAGCTGGGTGCCGATCCGCTCCTCCATCGCCGCAATGGCGCGCGTCACGCTCGGAGGCGAAATGCGCAGTCGACGGGCAGCTGCGGCGAACCCCTCCTCCTCGGCAACCGCCATGAAAATCTGCATTTCCTGAAAGCGATCCATGGGCGATCCAGCCTTGGTTGAGGGCACGTGAATTGAATGTCGTTGCCGGGTAACGCAAGGGGGTTGCCGGAAGATGCTGCCCGGCAAGCTCCTATGCCTTGAATCAGGCTTGCTGCAAGCCCTTGGCGGTACGCTGCATGCCGACGAAGTTCGGCAAGGCTTCGATGCTGCCCAACCAGGCCCGGACGTTCGGGTATTCGTTCAGCGCGACGTTGCCTTCCGGCGCGTGGGATACATAGGTGTACGCGGCAACGTCGGCGATGGTCGCTTGCTCACCGGCCAGGAACCGGCTTTGCCCCAACTCCCGTTCCATCACTTGCAACAGGGCGTGGGAACGCTTGATCGCGTCTTCGGCGTCATAACCGGCGCCGAACACGGTGATCAGGCGGGCGTTGGCCGGCCCCTGGTTGATCTGCCCCGCCGCCACCGAAAGCCAGCGCTGCACCCGGGCCTGGGCCAGCGGATCGGCGGGCAGCCATTGCCCCTTGCCGTACTTGGCCGCGAGGTAGACCAGGATCGCGTTCGAGTCAGCCAGGACGGTGCCGTTGTCATCGATCACCGGCACCTGGCCAAAACTGTTGATGGCGAGGAATTCCGGGGTCTTGTGCTCGCCTTTCATCAAGTCCACGAATATCAGCTCGGTCGGCAGGCCAAGCAGCGAGAGCATCAGTTCGACACGATGGGCGTGACCCGACAACGGATGGCGATAAAGTTTGATCGCTTTCTCAGACATGACGTACTCCGTGTTGTTTTTTGGCTCGAAGCGGTGATCGCGTCGATGGCGCTATCCTCTGCTCCTGTGCCGCAGAGCGGAATAACCAGCTTTTACAATCCAGCATTTCACTCGGTGAAACAGTCGGCTCGCCAGACTAGTGGCCTGTACGGTTAATTCGAGTACTCAAATTCGAGTGCCAGTGATTGCCAGGCAAGGCGTCATGACGAGTCGTAGCCCGCTACGGCGAGGAATGGTAACGCAGCTTGGCAAGCACTGGCGCCGAAGTTGAGTGCACGAATTAGCCACACAGGCCACTAGGCCTCAAGCACCAACGGCTCGCTCCCTTGGGCCGGCACCGCGCAACAGATCAGCACTTCACCTTCGCCAACCGGTTCGGCCGGCATGCTCAAGTAATGCACCTGGCCGCGGCTCAAGCGGGTTTTGCAGGTGCCACAGGAACCGCCCCGGCAACTGAATTCCGGGTTCAAACCACGCGCTTCGGCCAGTTCGAGCAACGTCCCACTGCCGGGTTCCCAACGCGCTTCCTTGCCGGAGCTGGCGAACAAGACCTTCACCGCTTCGCTCGCGGCCGGCACCTGCTGTGGCGCCGGGACAGTGACTTCGATATCTCGTACAAGCGTGGAGGGACCGAAGGTTTCCGCGTGAATGCGATCGTCAGGAATGCGCAGTTTGCGCAGCCCGTCGTACAGCGCCTGAGTAAAGCTGCCCGGCCCGCACAGATAGAAGTCGTAGTCATTGAGCGGCAGCAGTTTCTTGAGCAGTTCCACATCGATCCTGCCGGCCAAGTCGAAGCCAGCGGCGTCGCCGGCCTCAGTGGGTGGCTGGCTGACCATGCGCAAAACCTGCAACTTGTCGCCGGCGCGGGCGGCCAGTTCGTCGATTTCGTCACGAAACGCCAGGTCGGCCACCGTACGGGCGCTTTGCACCAGCCAGACCGGGCGCATGCGGCTGATGCGCAGCCCCTGGTAAACCACCTCGCGCAACATCGACAACAGCGGAGTGATGCCCACCCCCGCTGCCAGCAATACCAACGGACGCCGCTCGGTGGCCTGGACGGTGAAATGGCCCTGGGGCGCCCGCGCTTCGATCTCGTGCAGCGCTTGCACCCGCTCATGCAGGTGGGACGATACCGAGCCATCGCGCTTGACGCTGATGCGCAAGAAATCATCCGACGGCGCACTGGATACGCTATAGGTCCGGATCGCTGGCGTGGTCTGTCCCTCCAGCAAGATCCGCACTGGCAAATGTTGCCCGGCTTCGAACCGGGGCAAACCCAAGCCATCGCTCGCTTGCAGATAGAACGAGCGAATGCTGGGGCTTTCATCGACCACCCGCGCAACCCGCAACGCACGCCAGCGGCTACGCAGTGCCTCAGCCTGCAAGCGCTCGGTGGCCTGCTCCCAGCTGCCGGTCATCATTGAATTGGGCGACTCGCCCTCGTCCTGATCCTTCCAGCGCAGCGCAATGGCCGCCGGGCGATAAACGATGCGTTGCGGCGTAAAGCGCAACAGCCGCTCGGCGCCCTGGAACGCGCTGATCTGTGGGTCATCCAGCAGGACTTGCGCCGAGCCGCTCATTTGCAGCAGATCGCCCGTCTGGAAATCGACGAACACCAGCCCGGCCCGTGGGTTGAGCAGGATGTTGCCCAGTGTGTTGAAAAACAGGTTGCCGGAAAAGTCCGGGATGGTCAGCGACCCGTCCTCATCCATGCGCACGAACCCCGGCTTGCCGCCACGATGAGAAGCATCGACCTGCCGCTCGCCATCGCGCACCACATAGGTGGCGATATAGAACGAATCGGCTGCCGTCACCAGGCGCCGGACTTGCGGGTCTGACACAGACAATTGAACCGGCGCGACGGCCTGTGCGTCGACAAAATGGTATTGGCGCAGGTTGATGTAGCGAGGGCAGTTGCCATACGCCTGGCTCACTGAAATTTCGAGCCCTGGCTCGAGCTGACGACGCACGACACCGTTCATGCGGTTGCGGCGGCGGGTGTGCAACTCGATGCCCAGCATCCCGATGGCATCCCCTTCGCCCATGCCCTCCTGGGCCGGGTCGCTCGGTTCAGGCTCGAGGTTGATGTGAAGGGTCTGCGGATCGGGCGAGTTCATGAAGCCCGGTTGCCCCGCGCGCAGGGTCGCCCACACATCGCCTTGCCGGTCTACGGCCCCCAGCACTACGAAAGGCAGTTGGGCGTAGAACTCGCGATGCTGGTCCGGCATCCAGGTGCGCGCCAGTTGCCGCTGACCGACACTGGCCATCATGTCGACTGCTCCGACGGAGCGCTGCAACGCCAGCTCTCCTTCATGCCAGGGCGAGTTTTTTGCTTGCAAGGCTTCGTCCATCAGCTACTCCTCGCGCTTCGCAGCATGAACGCCTGCGCCAGTGCGCTACGGTTAGGGATTCTCCGCCATCGTCTGCACAGGTGTGCAAGTGGCTGGAGTCATCTTCTGCCCAAAGCGGCTGCGCAGGAATACGCACAAACTGCAATCCACCGTTTCATAAAATGGAATGGTGGAAAACCCGGCTGATGGCTGCTTGGCATGGCTTGGGTGGGGTCATGTCCTGATGCTGGCGAAAGTCTTGGTCAGCTCGAGCAAGGTCGCCCGCAACTCCGGGGGGCGCACGGGCTTGGCCAGGATCGAAATGTTCATGTGGTGCAGCGCATGGCGAATTCTCTCGATTTCATGGCCGGTCATGATCATGGCGGGGACTTCCCAGCCCCGGTGTTCGCGAATCGCGGCAATGCACTCGGAACCCGAGACCTTCGTACCCAGGTCGAAGTCGGCAATGATGATGTCGCAGTCACTGGTCACGCCCACTCCGTCGCTGTGGGTTTCCACTTCGCATCCCCATTTCTCCAACAGCGCGGACGTCGCCATCAGCACGTTGGCGTCATCTTCCACCAGGCACACCCGCAAGCCCTGCAAGCGGCTTTGGGTGGGCACCGGCCTGTCCACCGCAGCCCTCGGCGCGACCCTTTCCAGTCCTTGGATCATGGCGCGGGTGCCCTGGCCGAGCCGGGAGTCCAGCTGGATGTCCAGATTGATCAAGTGGCTGATGCGCTTGACGATGGACAACCCCAGCCCCAGCCCCTCGACATCCTTGTCACGGACATGGCGTACCCGATAAAACTCCTTGAACACCTCGGGCAGGTGTTCGGCGGCAATGCCTCGGCCCTTGTCATAGATGACGATGGCCAGGCCACTGCCTCTCGGACGCACGCCGATCAACACCGGTTGGCCGGGGGCATATTTGAGCGTATTGGAGACCAGGTTCTGCACCATGGTCGCCAACAGGCCGGCATTGACGTTGACCCAATGCCGACAAGGCCGCAGGCGCAACTCGACACCGGCCCAACGGGCGGCTTCGGTGTTCTGCTTGACCACGTCCTGGAGCAACGCGCCCAGGTGCACGGGTTCGGCCTGGGGTTCAAGCTGCCCGTTATCGAGGGTGTAGATGTCCAGGATCGAACGAAACAGCTGCGACACGATATGCAGCGAACGGTCGATGTTATCCACCAGTCGCAGTTCTTCCTGGCCCAGCCGGGCGTCGCGCAGGCAGGCGGTGAACAAGCCGATCGAGTGGATCGGCTGGCGCAAGTCATGGCTGGCCTGGGCCAGGAAGCGGGATTTCTCCTGGTTCGCGGCAATCGCCTCTTCCGAAGCGATGCGGGTACGGGTCAGCAGGATATGCGCGTAGGCAGGCACCACGATGGTGGTGACGATCAACGTCAGGAACAGGTAGGGCTGGCCACGCCAGAACGGCGTGAGCAGGAAAATCACCCCCAGGGTCGACAGCGCGATAGCGGTTGCCAGCGCCAGGTAGCGCGAGCCGAAACGCATGCCATTGCCCAACGTGACCCAGAGCAATGCCGCGTACACCGGCAGCGTGCCCTCCCCACCCACGATCAAGGCGAAGGCGAGGCTTGCATAGTCCAGCGTCATGGCAAAAAGCCGACGCAGGAAGAAGTGCCCGGGCCAGCGCTTGACCGCCATGCGCAGCGGGACCGCGACGCCGAAGAAAAACGTCATGTACCAGAGGATCGGTACATAGGTATCGAAGTCACTGGCCAGGCACGCCACGACAATGACGTAGAGTGAAGCACAGGCCCCGACCGTCAATCTCAACGTAGCCTGATCAAGCTCGCTATTCTTTTCCGTCATGGTCACAGGATTATTCCAACATGAAAGGTTGTATCAAACTTGAAACCCGAGGGGGTAGTTTAGGTTACGATTCGCGGACTTGAAGATCAGAAGGATCTGAAAACATGACGTGCAGAGTAATTGTTGCAGACGACCATCCTTTGTTTCGCGAAGGAATGCTCAGGACCATTGAACGACTCATGCCAACTGCAACCATAGAACAAGCTGGCAATCTGGACGAAGTATTGGCGCTGGCACGGTCCGGGGTGGAAGTAGACTCCCTGATACTCGACTTGCGCTTCCCCGGGATCAAATCTTTGCAAGTCATAGGCCAACTGCGCAGTGAATTCAAACGCACCTCGATCATCGTGGTTTCAATGGTGGATGACATCGAGGTTATTTCCCAGGTGATGGCCCTGGGTGCCGATGGTTTCATCGGCAAGAATATCGACCCCGCCGGTATTGCCGACGCCATCATGGCAATACGCGAAGGCGAAGTGGTAGTGAAGTATCAAGCCGAAAACTCGATCATGGACGATGCACTTTCCCAACTGACCACGCGCCAACGGCAAGTGCTTGGCTTGATCGCCGCCGGCAAGACCAACAAGGAGATCGCGCGGGACTTGGGCATTTCCCCCTTCACGGTGCGCATCCATGTCTCAAGCCTGCTCAAATCCCTGGGTGTCCCCACACGCGCGGCGGCCGCGGCGCAATTTTCCAATTTCCCCAGTAATGGCGGTTGGTCGGAAAAACAAGACAATTAAATATATGCCGCCGCAATATTAATTGAGCGTTATCCTCTTTGCCCGCCTCCAAGGCCATAGCACACTTGTACTATAGCTTCGCCCAGTACTCCCCCCTAAGCTGTGGACGCTCCTTAAAAAGGCTGTTCGAACAGCCAGACATAAAAGCCAACGCGCCATACGCCGTGCAGTATCCCTGTGCCTATTGAAACGCTTTGGCGTGCGAAGCCTATTACTCAAATAAATCGGTAGGCGGCGCAATGCTGGGTCAACTTCACCGTCACCCGGTTGAAATGGAATGGTCCTGACATTAACTCAAGGTAAGTCATCATGTCCTTCGAATATGGAAAAACACTTAAAAATGGATTGGCGCTGTGCGTGCTGGCGGGCGTACTCAACGGTTGTGCAAACACCGGTGACTTGGGTAACTTGATGAGCTCCTTGAATCAGGGCGCCAGGAAATACGACGTCGCTTACCTCAAGCAAACGATCATTCCGGGCAAGACGACAAAAGGCCAGATCACACAGATGTTCGGTGCGCCGACCAATGAAGAACTCAATTCGACCAGTACCAGCAACGAGTCGAACTGGACCTATGAAAAGAGTGATGAGGGTCTGGATAAGTACATGAAGCTGGCCAATAAATACGTGTCGACCGAAACGCGCCAGAAGATGTACGACACCTCGGCACAACTGTCCAAGGCACAGACCGTGGCCAACGACGTCAGCAGCGTGACCGGCACGAAAACGGGCCAAAGCCAGACCCAAGGCTCGGTATTGACCATCTATTTCGTCGATGACGTCGTGAAGTACTACAGGGTCTACTGACGTAATGGCTCGTCCGGTGGGGGCAGCATCAAGCCTGCCCCCACCCTCGCCGATCACTCCTTCCAGGTACCTCCACTCAAGGCACAACCCTTGCGTGTGCTGTCCAACAGCTCAGCGGTACGTTTGTAGTAATAGAAGTCCACGCCCTGCCCATTCACATTCAAACAGGTGCCTTGGGGATTTTCCGGGCAGGCCTGTGAATAGGTAATTCTGCCCGCTTCGCCACCCAGTGCGACCGGCATGTTGGCATAGGCCTCACAGCTGGAGCGGAACTTGGCCACCGGCTGCTTATCGCTCGCCTGCACGCAGTCCTTCGCCTCGATGTGTTGCCCCATGACAGTCATTTCGCCCTCCATCGTGCACGCCTGGCTCCCCCCATGGGCCACTGAAGCGCACAGCATCGTGGCGCTGATCACACTGACAAAACGAACGACTCCGTTCATGTACTCTCCCGACGTCCTGAGTGGTAATACCCCCTGAAGTATCCCGGCTCGGGCAACAATTCTGAATAGCACGGATGGGCTAGCCGCTACGCTTGCTCAAGGCATCAGGAGCTCATGAGGTTCAAAAACCAGTGGAAAAGAACAGTGAACTCGACCAGGCCACCTTGCGCCTGATCGTCAGCGCCTGTGCGCTGCTGTATATCGCCGTATTGGCCAGTATCCATCCCGGTGGTGCCACAGGCTACGTGCCCATCATCGTCTACATCGTGACGTTTATCGTCGCCTCGGTATTCCTGCGCATGATCATCAAGCGCTGGCCAGGACACTTCTTCTGGCGACGCCTTTTCTCGATGCTGCATGACTACACGGGCATCGCGTTCGCCATGGTGCTGGGAGGTGAAAGCGCACTGCCGATCTACGCAGCGCTGCTCTGGGTCACTTTAGGCAATGGCATGCGCTTCGGCTCGCGCTACCTGGCGCTGGCAACCGTTATCGCGCTGTCGACCCTGGTGCTGATTTTCTGGCTGAACCCATTCTGGCGCACGCAGCCCTACATGTTCCTGATGCTGATTGTCACCACCATCGTGGTGCCTGCCTACGCGCACATTTTGCTCAAGCGCACACGCATTGCCTCCGAAGAGGCCATTTCGGCCAATCAGGAGAAGTCGCGGTTCCTGGCCCAGGCCAGCCATGACCTGCGCCAACCGATCCACTCCATCGGCCTGTTCACCGCCTGCCTGCGTGACGCCCGGCTGGGGCTGGAAGAGTTGCGGCTGGTGGACAACATCGACCGCTCGCTGCACACCGTATCGCAACTGTTTCGCTCGATCCTCGATATCTACACCCTGGATCACGGCCAGCTGATGCCGAAGGCCGACACCGTACACTTGGGCCAATTGCTGCAAGACGTGGTCAAGCAAAACACCGAGGCGGCCCGTTGGGCCGGTGTCGAACTGCGTCTGCGCGCCTGTCCTTACTGGGTCAGCGTCAATCCCGGCTTGCTGACCACGATGGTCCAGAACCTGCTGTCCAACGCCCTCAAGTACGCGCCCGGCCAACCTGTGCTGATCGGCGTGCGTCGCCAGGGCAAACGCCTGGCCGTGGTGATCTACGACAAGGGACGCGGCATTGCCGCCGAACATTTGCCCGAAGTGTTCAAGGAGTTCTACCGCGTGCGTCATGTGCGCGACAAAGATGTCGAGGGCCTTGGCCTGGGCCTGTCCATCGTCAAGCGCATCAGCCAGCTACTGGACGTCGATATACACATCCGCTCCAAGGTCGGACAAGGCACCAGGGTGGCGATCAGCGGCCTGGAACCAACGGCACCACGCATCACGTCGCCCAAGGTCGTGCCCGTCCAGAATCGCCTGGACGGTTTGCGAGTGTGCCTGGTAGAAGACGACGCCAACGTGCTGATGGCGACCTCGGCGCTGCTGGAAAAATGGGGCTGCGAGGTCGAGGCCCACAGCGACGGCGAGGGATTGGCCAGTGATTGCGACATCGTCATCGCCGATTTCGACCTGGGCACAAGAATTTCAGGCTCCGAATGCATCGCCGCGATACGCGAACAGCGCGGCTGGCAAGTCCCGGCGCTGGTCATCACCGGGCATGAGATCGAGCGGATCCGTCAATCACTGCAAAGCCTGAATATCTCGGTGCTGGCCAAGCCCGTGCGACCGCCAGAGTTGCGCGCGGTACTGCTTGAATTGGTCAAGCGCATGGATCGCAAGGGCGAGGCCTCAGCTCACGTCAACCCACCCAGCCGATAGCCGTCTTGGGAATCACCTCGGACTCGTCGAGCTTGGACGCGAACATGCTCACCGCATCGAGGGCATCGGTGGTCCCGTTCCGGATCTGCACGATGACCGATCCGGCCTGGTCCGCCAGGGTGACACCGCGCAATGCGCCTTCATGGGTTATGTTCATGCTCGCGACCGCATCGCGGGTTTCGGAGAGGATCATGCCGATCATTTCGGCAATCTCCGAGGTGGAGCGACTGGTGCGCCCGGCCAGTTGCCGGACCTCGTCGGCCACCACCGCGAAGCCCCTCCCCTGATCACCGGCGCGCGCAGCCTCGATGGCCGCGTTGAGGGCCAGCAGGTTGGTCTGGTCGGCAATGCCGCGAATGGTGTTGACGATGGCGGTGATCTCTTCCGAACGCGCCCCCAGTTGCCCAACCAGACGCGCGGAGGCACCGATGTTGTCGGCGATCTCGCGCATCTCCTTGGCGGTCTGGTGGATCACCTGGGCGCCCTGTTCGGCCACCCGTTCGGTTTCGGCGGAGATGTGATACGCACGGGAAGCGCCGCGGGAGTCCTCTTCGAATTTCTCCACCCGTTCGCTGATGTCACTGGCGAACTTCACAATCTTGCACAACTTGCCTTCGGCGTCGTAGACCGGGTTGTAGCTGGCTTCCAGCCAGACGACCTTGCCGTTTTTGCCGAGACGCTTGAATTGACCGCTGAAAAATTCACCGGCGTTGAGACGCCGCCAGAAATCACTGTACTCCGCACTGCCCACCAGGCTGGGCTCGCAGAACATCCGGTGATGCTTGCCCTTGAGCTCGGCCAGCGAGTAATTCATGACATTCATGAAGTTGTCGTTCGCGGTCAGGATGTTGCCACCCAGGTCGAACTCGATCACTGCCATGGCACGATCGAGCGCCGCCAGCCGGCCACGGGTTTCGGCCTCATTGGCCACTCTGGCGGTGACATCGAGTGCGTACTTGACCACCTTCACGACGCGGCCTTGCTCGTCCATGACCGGGTTATAGCTGGCTTCCAACCATACATTCTGGCCTGACGCACTGCGGCGCTGAAACGTACCGGAAACGAATTTGCCGGCGCGCAATTGGTTCCAGAATTCACGGTATTCGGCGCTGCCCGCCAGCGCCGGGGTGCAGAAATCCCTGTGGGACAGGTTCGCCAATTGATCCGCACGGTAGCCCATCGTGCTCAGGAAATTCTCGTTCGCCCGAAGGACCTTGCCATCGGGGCTGAACTCGATAACCGCCATCGACCGCTCCAAGGCGCCAACCAGTCCCTTGTATGTTGCCAATTCGGCCGTCCTAGCCGTCAGTTCATTTTTTAGTTTCTTATTAAACATGACGTACCCTCGGTGAACCCTGAAAGTAACCGGACCTTCTTAATTTATATCGGCTCACTGGCTGGAGACTGAACGGTACGCTGTAATCACTTTTCTGCACCAAAACCCACGGAATCCATCAACCAGGTTCTAAAAGCCTGCACTTTTGGGGAATCGGCCATGTCATGGGGGCTCACGAAATAGAAGCCGAGATCAGACTTCAATCGCAGATCGAAGGGGGCAACCAGCCGTCCTGCCTTCAGGTCATCCTCGACATAAGTTGAACGTCCGATGCATACCCCCAGGCCGTCGACAGCAGCCTGTACAGCCATCATGGCAAGGTCGAAGGTCAACCGGCTGCCTTCGGCCAGTTTTTTCGATTGGCCGGCGGCACTCAACCATGAACTCCAGTCGTCGCCGGTCACGCCGCTAACCTGCAATAACGTGTGCCGGGCCAGATCGCCCGGTTTCTCCAAGGCCGTTGGACCTTGCAGTAGCCTGGGGCTGCACACCGGAAAGATTTCATCGGCCATCAGCCAGTCGGCCCGCATCCCCTTCCAGCCCCCATGACCGTAGCGAATGGCCGCATCTACGCCGCCCTGACGAAAATCCACCCATTCGGTGGACGCCGTGACGCGCACATCAATAGTGGGGAATGCCTGCTGGAAAGACGCCAGGCGCGGCAACAGCCATTTGGAGGCAAATGAAACCAGGGTACTGATCGTCAACACGCTGTTATTGCGATTCTCCAGCAACGTCTGCGTGCAATAGCGCAACTCCTGGAACGCCGCACGAACGCCAGGAAAATAGGCATGGCCTTCGTTTGTCAGGGCCAGGCCATCCTTGAGCCGCAGGAACAGGCGCACGCCCAACTCATCTTCGAGCCGGCGAATTTGGTGGCTTATGGCTGTTTGAGTGACGTTCAGCTCTTGCGCGGCTTTGGTAAAGCTCATGTGCCTGGCGGCTGATTCGAATGCTTTCAGGCCATTGAGAGAAGGGATTCGACTGGCCATTGAGGTTTGTCTTTCTCATGAGATTTTGTCATACGCTAGCACTGAAGATGTCCTTTGAAAATGTTCCTTCCCTCACGGATTCTGGCGGCACGTCCCCCGTCCTTGAGGAAACGATGAAACTGTACTTTGCCCCCATGACCTGCTCATTGTCCCCGCACATCGTGCTGCGGGAATTGGGCCTGCCCTTTGAATTGATTCGGGTCGATAACAAGACCAAGCGAACCGCCGACGGATTCGACTTCCTGGCCATCAACCCCAAGGGCTACGTGGCCGCCTTGGTGCTGGACAACGGGAATGTCCTGACCGAAGGGCCCGCCATCGTCCAGTACCTGGCCGATCTGGTCCCCGCAAACACGCTGGCGCCAGCCAATGGCACCTGGGAGCGGGTGCGCCTGCAGGAGTGGTTGAACTTCATCAGTTCCGAGATCCACGGCGGATGTGCCCCACTGTTCAACGCCGATATTGCCGAGCCGACCAAAGCCATCTTCAGGAAAAAACTGTTCAGGCGCCTGGACTACCTCAGCCAGGCGCTTGAACAACAGGATTACCTGATGGGCACCTTCGGCCTGGCCGACGGCTATCTGTTCACCGTCTTGAACTGGCTGCCGTCGTTCAATATCCAGATCGGGGACTGGCCGGTGCTGGCCTCGTTCATGGCGCGAATCGCAGCACGCCCCAGCGTCCAGGCGGCGATAGCGGCGGAGGCGGCATAGTCATCGGCGCAACATTCAATCCTAGTACGACCTGAGCCGCCGCCATCGCGAGCAGGCTCGCTCCCACAGGGGATTGAGGGTGTCTCTCGAATCTCACTGTCACCCCGGAAAACTGTGGGAGCGAGCCTGCTCGCGATGGCGGCGGCACAATCGCCCCAAGCAAGCTCTGACGGGCTGGCCCAGCCAGGCTCCAACCCCTGCGCACTTGTGCTAAAAAGCACCGATATCATTCCGAGCTCCGGTCATGGCCCTTGCTTCACCCCCCGATCTGACGGACACGACTCATCTTGTCCAACCACTTTCCCGCACCTACCCGTCCGGGATGTTGATCGCGCCTCATCATCATGAATGGGGCCAGCTTCTCTACGCGCAAAGTGGCCTCATGTGGGTCGATACGCCCGGCGCGGCACTGTTGGTGCCGCCGCAGCGCGCGGTGTGGCTGCCGCCTCGGGTCACACACGGGATCCGAGTCGTTTCGCCCTTGGAAATGCGTAATCTGTATTTGCGTGCAGAACTCGCCATGAGCGTGGGGCTTGAGCTGGAAGTACTCGAGGTCAGCAAACTGCTGCGCGAACTGATCATCCGTCGAGTGGCGCTGGGCAACCGTCCTGATCCGGCGATGCGTGATGCCTTGGACAACCTGCTGGTGCTGGAACTTCGTGAACTGCGCTCGGCGGTGCTCAAAGTGCCCATGCCCGTTGGTGGGGATCGACGCTTGCGCAATTTGTGCGAGACAGTGCTCGATGTCCCCGGACTCGCCATGTCCTTTGAGCAACACGCCGAGTCGGTGGGGGCCAGCACGCGCACGTTGGCCAGGTTGTTCCACGCCGAGCTTGGCCTGACGTTTACCGAGTGGCGCCGACAAGTGCAACTGGCCCACGCCGTCGCCGCACTCCTGGAGGGCGACTCGGTGGGGGCGATAGCGGCACGGTTGGGCTATACGCTGAGCAGTTTCAGCGAGATGTTCCGCCGCTCCCTGGGCATTGCACCGTCAGCGTATAAGCACGCGATGGCATCCAGGGGGGTTGTCCGATAGACGAAAGTCTCTGGCGGGCTCGCTCTCGGCTCGGACGCTATCCTCGACCCTCATTTCGTCGAGGAGTATTGCAGCTTGAAAGCCCTACAGTTTTGCGCCACCGGCAGCCTGGACTATCTCTCGCTTGTCGACTTGCCAACCCCCGTTCCCGGTGCCGATGAAGTCCTCATCCGGGTCAAGGCGGCCGGGATCAACCCCAGTGATGTTAAAAATGTGGAGGGTCGTTTTCCCTATACCACCTTGCCCCGTGTGCCCGGTCGTGATTTCGCCGGGGTGGTCGAGCAAGGCCCCGCACATCTGCTGGGCAAAGCGGTCTGGGGTACCGGCAAGGGCCCGGGGTTCCTGCGTGACGGCTCCCATGCGCAATTCCTCACGGTTCCGGCCAGTGGCGTGGCCCTGAAACCCGAGCGCTTGTCCTTCGTCCAGGCGGCGGCCATCGGCGTACCTTTCACCACCGCCTACGATGCCGTTGAACGATCCAACGTGCAGCGCGACACGACGTTTCTGGTGATTGGCGCCAATGGCGCGGTAGGCAGCGCAGCGCTGGCCCTGGCAAAGGCCCGTGGTGCACGTGTGCTTGCGGCGGTACGGCGACCGGAACGGGCCGCCGAGTTGCAAGCCAAAGGCTACGAAGTCATCGTGACCAGCGCACCCGGCAGCCTTGCAGAACAGGTCAAAGCCGTGTTTCCCGCAGGCGCGCAGGTCATCTTCGACACCACTGGCTTCTGGCTGCAAGAAGCAGTATCGGCATTGGCCAACTTCGGTCGCATCGCGATCATTGCCGCCCCGCCAGATGGGATGGTGCACTTCCCTGCCCTGGCGCTCTATCGCAAAGGCGGCGTCTTGATCGGCGTGAACTCGCTGCTCTACGACAACACCGATTGCGCCCGGATGCTTGAAGAATTTGGCCGCCACTTCGAGGCAGGCGTCATCGAGGCCCCCACGGATATCCTTGAAATCCCCCTGGCAGACGGCAAGGCCCAGTACGCGCTGATCGCCCATGGCAGCAGTGCAAAAGCCGTACTGGTACCCTGATCCCGTGGCCTGCGGCTATCGAAGCCGCAGGCCATTGGAGGTTGGCGATTTTGCCGCATCACCCGCCTTGCAAGGGCGCCGTAGTGGCTGTCGAGCCAATCGGATCGGCAAGCGATACCCGCTTGGGCTTGAACAGGCGCATGGTCAGCACGAAGAACAGCGGTACGAAAAAGATTGCCAGAACGGTGCCTGACAGCATGCCACCGATCACGGCAGAGCCCAGTGCATGCTGGGCCCCCGCCCCCGCGCCACTGCCCAGCACCAGCGGTAGCACGCCCAGGATGAATGCCAATGAAGTCATGAGGATCGGGCGCAAACGCATGCGCACGGCTTCCATCGTGGCGTCGACGAGCCCCTTGCCGGCTTCGTGAAGATCCTTTGCAAACTCCACGATCAGGATGGCGTTCTTGCAGGCCAGGCCAATGGTGGTGAGCAGTCCGACCTGAAAGTAGATATCGTTGAACTTCCACGTCAAAAAGGCACTGAGCAGCACGCCGAATACCCCCAGGGGAATGACCAGGATCACCGAAAACGGTACAGCCCAACTCTCGTACAGTGCCGCCAGCGCCAGGAACACGATCAGGATCGACAAACCGTACAGGATGCCCGCCTGGCCACTCGATGCTTTTTCCTGGCGCGACAAGGCCGTCCATTCGAAGCCAATGCCCGGCGGCAGTTTTGCGACCGCAGCTTCGACAATGGCCATCGCCTCGCCACTCGAGGCACTTCCTGGAAGCGCCATGCCCAGGATTTCAATCGACGGCACGCCGTTGTAGCGTTCCAGTCGTGGCGAACCCGTGGTCCAGCTGGCGCTTGCAAAGGAGGTGAACGGCACCATGGTGCCCGCGCTGTTGCGCACGTACCAACGGTCGATATCCGTCGGCAGCATGCGAAAGCGATCTTCCCCCTGCAGCATCACTTTCTTGACACGGCCCTTGTCAATGAAGTCGTTGACGTAGCTGCTGCCCCACGCCGCCGAGAGGGTGGAGTTGATGTCCGCCATGGAAACACCCAGCGCACCGGCCTTGAGCGGATCGACATGCAGGCGCAAATCCGGCATGTCTTCCAGGCCGTTCGGGCGCACAGCCACCAGGCGGTGGTCCTTGGACAATATCCCCAACAGTTGGTCACGTGCCTGCATCATTGCCGCGTGTCCAAGGTTGGCCTCGTCCTTGATCATGAGATCGAACCCGGTCGCGTTGCCCAGTTCGGATACGGCCGGCGGCGCGAATGCAAAGATCTTCGCATCGCGGATCGTCGCAAAAAAGGCGCCGGCCTTGGCCGCGACGTCGGTGACGCTCAGGCCGGGGGCCGTGCGTTCATCCCAGGGTTTGAGCTGGATAAAGGCAAAACCCATGTTTTGGCCGCTACCCGCGAAGCTGAAGCCCGACACGGAGAACACGCCTTCGACTGCGTCTTTCTGGTCGACCAGGAAGTGATCCTCCACCTGCCTGATCACTTCGTCGGTACGAGCCTTGGTCGCTCCAGGAGGTAACTGCATGTTGGTGAAGAGTGTTCCCTGATCTTCGTTCGGCAAGAATCCGACAGGCAACTTCATGAAACCGAACGCCACCAGCGCCACAATCACTGCATACCCGATCATGTACCTCCAGCCCTTGCCCAGCATATGGTTGACGATCCCCTGGTAACCACGATTGCCTCGATCAAAGGTGCGGTTGAACCAGCCAAAGAAACCGGTGGTGCTCAAGGCGTGCCCTTTGGTCACCGGCTTGAGCACGGTGGCACACAGGGCCGGGGTGAAGACCAATGCAACGAGCACCGACAACGTCATCGCCGAAACGATGGTGATCGAGAACTGACGGTAAATAACCCCGCTGGAGCCGCTGAAGAACGCCATTGGCACGAACACCGCCGCCAGCACCATCGCCACGCCAACCAGCGCGCCGGTAATCTGCCCCATGGACTTGCGCGTGGCCTCTTTGGGCGGCAAGCCCTCCTCGGTCATCACCCGCTCGACGTTTTCCACCACCACAATGGCGTCATCCACCAGCAGGCCGATAGCGAGCACCATGGCGAACATGGTCAAGGTGTTGATGGTGAAGCCAAACAGCGCCAGGACTCCAAACGTTCCCAGGAGCACCACTGGCACCGCGATCGTCGGGATCAGGGTGGCCCGCAGGTTCTGCATGAACAGGTACATGACCAGGAATACCAGCACCACCGCCTCAACCAAGGTGCGCACGACCTCCTCGATCGAGATCCGCACGAAAGGCGTGGTGTCGTAGGGCTTGTGGACCTTCATGCCGGCGGGAAAGAACGCCTGCAACTGCTCCAGACGCGCATCGATAGCCTTGACCGTGTCGAGCGCGTTGGCCCCTGTCGCCAGCTTGATCGCCAGGCCGGCGGCGGGTTTGCCGTTGTAGCGCCCTACGGTGTTGTACGTCTCGCTGCCCAACGCTGTACGAGCCACATCCCGCAACCGGACCTGGGACCCATCGGTCAGCGTGCGCAGCAGTATGTTTTCGAACTCCTCGGCGGTGCGCATGCGCGTTTGCGCGGTGATCAAGGCATTGATCTGCTGGTTGCCGACCGAGGGCAGTCCTCCCAACTGGCCTGCCGACACCTGGGCGTTCTGCGCCTGGATGGCTGTCTTGACGTCGAGCGGCGTGAGGTTGTAGCTGATCAGCTTGTCTGGATTGAGCCACACGCGCATGGCGTACTGGGAGCCGAACAAAGTCGTGTCACCCACCCCCTCGACCCGGCTGATCGCTTCCTGGACGTTCGCCGCCACATAGTCTGAGAGATCGGCGCCATTCATGCTGCCATCTTCGGACGTGAAGGCCAGTACATTCAAAAAGTTGCTGGCCGACTTGCTGACGGATACGCCCTGCTGCTGGACCTCTTGCGGCAACAGTGGGGTGGCAAGCGCCAACTTGTTCTGGACCTGTACTTGCGCCGTGTCCGGATCCGTTCCGTTCTCGAAGGTCAGTGTAATGGTGACGGTGCCCGAGGACTCGCTGGTCGAGGCCATGTAGCTGAGCCGATCCAGCCCCTTCATTTTCTGCTCGATGACTTGGGTGACCGTGTCCTCCAGGGTCTTGGCCGATGCACCGGGATAGGTGGCGACAATCGCGACCGCGGGCGGCGCAATGGCCGGGTACTGCGCGATCGGTAATGTGATGACTGCGATGGCACCGGCGATCATCACAATGATGGCAAGTACCCAGGCAAAGATGGGACGATCAATAAAAAAACGCGCCATGGTCGACTCCCACCGGTCAGTTGATATCGGGCCGCTTTGTCGCCTTGACGGCTTCAAGCGTGGCAATGGAGGGAGTCGATGGCGGATTGGAGGGCCAAGGTGTCACTTGGACTTCAACACCGGGGGCCGCGCGCTGTTGCCCGTCCACGACCAATTGATCACCGACCTGCAGGCCGCTACGGACCAGCCACTGATCGCCAATGGCACGGTCGGTTTCCAGAACCCGACGCTCCAGCTTGCGATCCTTGCCGACCACATAAACCGTGGGCTTGCCCGTACTGTCCCGAGTGACGGCTTGTTGCGGCACCAACACCCCCTGCTCTTTAATGCCTATCTGCAAGACGGCACGGACATACATGCCCGGCAGGAGATCGGCATTGGGATTGGGAAACACCGCGCGAAGCGTAATCGCGCCGGTGTCCTGGTTGACGGTAACGTCGGAAAACTCCAACTGCCCCTCAATTGGATAAGTCCGGCCGTTTTCCAACACCAAAGA
Source organism: Pseudomonas sp. St290 (assembly GCF_018325805.1). NCBI lineage: Bacteria > Pseudomonadati > Pseudomonadota > Gammaproteobacteria > Pseudomonadales > Pseudomonadaceae > Pseudomonas > Pseudomonas sp. St290. The sequence goes on from NZ_AP014703.1 coordinate 3,868,839, forward strand.
CACCTTCGCGGCATTGGCTCCGGCCTTCTGAAGCTCGCCATTTGCAAGCGACTCTTTAAGGTCGAGCAATGCCGCGCTCGGCTGCGTCACATCCACGTAGATAGGATCCAGCTGCTGGATAGTCGCCATCGCGCTGGCCTGACTGGCCGTGACCAGTGCGCCGGGCGTCACGGTCGAGCGGCCGATCCGGCCGGAGATGGGCGCATCCACACGGGCATAAGCCAGGTTGATACGACTGGTTTCGACATTGGCCTTGGCCGCCGCGATGTCAGCCTCTATCTCGCCCAGGCTGGAAGTAGCATCGTCGTACTCCTGCTGGCTCACGGCCTTGATGGCGACAAGCTCCTTGTAGCGATCGGATTTGAGTCGCGCGGTCTTGAGGCTCGCCTGGGCCTTGGCCAACGCTGCGACGTTGCTGTCATAGGCCGCCTGGTAGGTCGCCGGATTGATCTGGTAGAGCGTCTGCCCAGCCTTCACATCACTGCCCTCACGAAAATTTCGCGCCTTGATGATGCCGTTGACCTGTGGCCGCACGTCGGCAATGAGGTAAGCCACGGTGCGCCCAGGTAATTCCGTGGTGAGCGCCACCGGTTGCTCGCGCACGGTCAATACCCCGACCACCGGCGTACCGGCGACGGGGGGCGGCCCCATCGGGGGCTTGCCACATGCGCTTAGAAAACAAGACATCGTCAAGAACGTTATGGGCCAAAGGAAACTGGCTTTGCGCATGATGGAACTCCGAGAGGGACTGATCACAAGAACTATAACCGTACGGTTCGGTATAGTTATTTGACGATCATTCGAAGTCAAGTAATACTGAACCAATCGGTATAGATAAAAGAGATCCAAGGCGATGAGAGTCAAAACGGAAGCCAAGCGCGACGCCATTCTCGCAGCCGCTTCGCAAGTGTTCCGGGATTCAGGCTTCGAAGGTGCGTCGATGGGCGAAATCGCCAGTCGGATTGGCGGCTCGAAGGCGACGCTGTACGGCTACTTCGGTTCCAAGGAAGAACTGTTCGTAGCGGCGATGCACGAGGAAGCGAGCAAGGAGTTCGAGCCCGTCTTTGCAACACTCAACAACAAAGTCGACAACTTGCAGGAGACCTTGCAGGCCTGTGGCGAAAAGGTCCTGGCGTTCTTGTGCTCCCCGGACAGGATCCAGACGCGGCGGGCCATCATCGCCGAGTCCGGACGAAGCGACATTGGAAAGCGTTTTTACGAACTGGGCCCCAAGGTCGGCTTTCAGAACATCGCAGACTTCCTCGACAGGCAAATGGCCCAAGGCAACCTGAGACGATCCGATCCTCTGCTGGCGGCAATCCAGCTTAGCGCGCTCCTTGAGTGCGAAACGGTTATGCCTTTGACCCTGGGGGTCGAGGAAAAATTTTCCAGGCCGCAAATCAGACAGGCTGTCGAACGGGCGGTGAAGACCTTCCTGGCGGCCTACTGTGTCGAAGCCCCCACGGTCGGGGGGCACGAAGGGGCCTAGTTGCCCAGCAAGGACGGTGCTAGAAGCTGGTCGAGTACTCAGGGCGTGCATTCGCCACAACGCCGGTTTCGCGCAGCGCCCTGCCCCTGCTCAATGGCTCAAGGCCTGGCTGAAGGACGTGTCGATAATCCCGGCGGTGACCAGCGGGGCCGGCAGCGCCTTGACCTTGAACAGGAAGTCCGCCGTGCTTTGCAGGTCGGCGGCCGCCTGTTGGTCTACCGGGCCGACGCTCATGTGGGCCTGGCGCAACCAATGGCGTGAGACGTTCTGGTCGAGATTGGCTTTTTTTGCCCACAGGTCGGCGTATGCATCGGTATGGTTGTCGACCCAGGCACGGGCTTGCTTCACGCGCCCGAGGAAATCGGCGATGGCTTCGCGCTTACTGTCGATGGCCGACGTCGAAGCGGCAATAGCGCTGAGGCCGGGCATGAGGTTTTTCGCCGTCAGGATTGGCCGGGCGCCGGAAAACAGGATCTGTTGCGAGATATAGGGTTCCCACACCGGAAAGGCATCGATGCTGCCCTGGGGCAAGGCCGCAGCCGCGTCGATCGGCATCAGCTTGATGAATTCGACATGATTCTCCGGCAGGCCGGCCTGCTCCAGGGCGCGCAAGGTCAGTTGCTGGCTCCAGGCACCGGGCCAATAGGCGACTTTCTTGCCCTTGAGGTCGGCGATGGTCTTGACCGGCGAGTCCTTGGGCACCAGTAACGCGATAGTGTCCGGGTTCTGCCGCGAAACCCCGATCAACTTCACTGGCGCCTGCTTGGCCGCCAAAAACAGAAAACCTGAATCGCCAAGAAAACCCAGGTCCAGGTCGCCGGTATTCAGCGCCTCGGCCAGGGGCGCGGCGGCTTGGAAATGTTTCCAGTCGACACGGTAGGCAGCGCCTTCAAGCACGCCCGAGGCCTCCACCGAAGCCCGTACGTTGTAATAGTTCTGGTCGCCAACGTGCAGTACCAACGGCTCGGCGGCCTGGACCAAAGGTGCGGCGAACAATGTGCTGAGGAGCAGACGGCGCAGGGATCGGGAGACCTTCATGAAGACTTTCCTGAGTGAGTTTCATAGAACATAACGTCCTTGTAATTCACATTCTAAATTCTTTTATTGCATAAGCTCATGATCACAGGCAGCCGATGTTGATGGCGCAACAGCGCGGCAACAGACTGTTGGCTGGGCAACATTTCCCTGAAACCGTTACTCCATGGCAACGCCCGTAAACCGCCCTTTCCCGGGCTGTGGCACAGAGCCTGCAATATTCCTTTCAAGCGGGATTTCCTCTCGCGGTCCGATCTTTCGGAAATAAGAACATTGCCTTCTCGCCGCCTTGTCTGGAGCTGTTCCATGAAACCCGACGTCCGCTTCTCCCTGGCCCGCGCCAGATACCTGATCAGCGCCTGCGTCCTGGCGCTGGGCCTGCCGTCCATGACCCTGGCCGCAGAAAGCCCGCCGGCCGAAGTGCATCTGGATTACGCCTATTACTCGCCGGTCAGCCTGGTGCTCAAGCACTTCGGTTATCTGGAAAAGGCCCTGCCCCAGACCAAGGTCAGCTGGGTGCTGAGCCAGGGCAGTAACCGCTCCCTGGAATACCTCAACAGCGGCGGCGTCGACTTCGCTTCGTCCGCCAGCCTTGCCGCCGTGCTGAGCCGGGCCAACGGCAGTCCGATCAAATCGGTGTATGTCTACAGCCGCGCCGAATGGACGGCCCTGGTAGTGCGCAAGGATTCACCGATCAAGACCATCGCCGACCTCAAGGGCAAGAAGATCGCCGCCACCAAGGGCACCGACCCTTATCTGTTCACCCTGCGCAGCCTGCAACAGGCAGGGCTGAAAAAAGACGATGTGGAGTTGGTGCACCTGCAACACCCGGACGGTCGCGCCGCCCTGGAAAAAGGCGACGTCGACGCCTGGGCCGGTCTCGACCCGCACATGGCCGCCAGCGAAGTACAGGCCGGGTCGCGCCTGCTGTATCGCAACCCCGCCTTCAACAGTTACGGCGTGGTCAGCGTCACGGAGAAATATGCCCAGGAGCATCCGCAGACCATCGACACCGTGCTCGCCGCCTACGAACAGGCCCGGGCGTGGTCGCTGGAGCATCCGCAAGAGTTGGCCAAATTGTTGGCCGACGCATCCGGACTGCCATTGGAAGTTGCCCGGCTGCAACTGTCACGCACCGACCTGGGCAGCCCGCAATTGAGTGCCAAGGATGTGCTGGCCTCCAAGGCTGCCGCACCGATCCTGGTTTCCGAGGAGTTGGTCCGTCGCGGGGTGAATGTGGACCAGGTGATCGATCAACTGCTCGACACCGGCCGCCAGCAGGCCGTGGCCCGTCAATAACCCCTTGCCCAAGTGACAACCGATCCGCGCCTGGCGCGGATTCGGCGTTGCCGGAGAACCGCCATGAGCAGCAACAGCAAAGACCTCTCCAGCCCGCGCCTGGCCCTGCCCGCAGCGGGCAAAACGCCCCTGTTCAACTCCGACCGCTGGCGGCTGCGCCTCAAGGGATTGGCCCTGCCGGTGCTGATCATCGTGCTCCTGGAGATCATCGTGCGCATCGGTTGGTTGCCCGCCTACCAGATGCCGGCCCCCAGCGAGATCGCCCTGACCCTCGGCGACCTGGCCGAAGGTGCGCTGTGGAAACACATCAGCGCCAGCCTGTTGCGAGTGCTGCTGGGCTTTGCCATCGGCGCCGGCCTGGCCTTGGTCTTCGCCGCCTGGGTTGGCTTGAGCCGCGAAGCCGAAGCCTATCTGGAACCGACCTTCGCCGGCCTGCGCTCGATCCCCAGCCTGGCCTGGGTGCCGTTGCTCCTGCTGTGGCTGGGCATCGACGAAACCTCGAAAGTGGTGCTGATCGCCATCGGTGCGTTCTTCCCCGTTTACCTCAATGGCGTGGCAGCCATTCGCAACATCGACCGCAAGCTGGTGGAGGTCGGCCATATGTATGGTTTCAACCGCCGCCGTCTGGTGCGCCGGATTCTCCTGCCGGCCGCCCTGCCGGGCCTGTTCACCGGGTTGCGCAGCGGCATGAGCCTGGCCTGGATGTTCCTGGTGGCCGCCGAACTGATCGCCGCGACCAAAGGCCTGGGCTATCTGCTCAGCGATGGCCGCGAAACCTCGCGCCCGGACATCGTGCTGGCGGCAATCATCGTGCTCGCCCTGCTGGGCAAGCTCAGCGACGGCATGCTGGCCGGTCTGGAAAAACGCTTCCTGGCCTGGCGCGACACCTTTAACGGCACCGAGGAGTGAGCCATGAGCCAAGCCCTGCTGGAGATCCACGTCGAGCGCAAGACCTTCGCCACCACCACTGTGCTCAATCACATCCACCTGCAACTGCAACCCCGCGAAACCGTGAGCCTGCTGGGCCCCAGTGGCTGCGGCAAAAGCACTTTGCTGCGCATCGTCGCCGGCCTGGAGAAGGACTTTGAAGGGCAACTGCTCAGCCACACCGAACAACTGGCCTTCGTGTTCCAGGAACCGCGGCTGATGCCCTGGCTGACGGTGCAACAGAACATCGGCTTCAGTGATGACGACGATTACGACAAGGCCTGGGTCGCGCAGTTGATCGAGGAAGTGGGCCTCAGCGGTTTTGCCGACGCCTTGCCCAAGGCGTTGTCCGGCGGCATGGCGCAACGGGTGGCGATTGCACGCGGCTTGTATTCGCGACCGCGGGTGCTGTTGCTGGACGAGCCCTTCAGTGCGGTGGACGCCTTCACCCGCATGAAACTGCAGGACCTGTTGCTGCAACTGGCCGAACGGTACGCCATCGCCCTGTTGCTGGTGACGCACGATGTCGATGAGGCGCTGTATCTGAGCGACCGGGTATTGGTGATGGATAACCGCCCCAGCAGCATTCGCCAAGAGCTGGCGGTGCAACTGGACCACCCACGCGACCGGCGCGACCCGTTGCTGGCCCGACTCAAGGCGCTGGCCCTGACGGAACTGCATCGCGCCCATGTGATTTGATCAGACGCGGCACTAAGAACACAAAGGCATTAATAAATAAACAATCAGTATTTATGGTTATAAACAGAACCACGTACTCTCAGCTCATCCCGTCCCATTGGTCACGACAGTGAAGTGCCTTATGAAACCGACTGACAACGTTATCGACTTCGTCCAAATGCGCAAACGCAAGCAGGCCCAGCAACTGGCCCGGACCATGTGGGAAATGTACGCGCGTAATGCCGGTTACCAGGCGTTCCATTGGGTCCAGGCGTCCCAATCGACCAGGACGTACCACGCGTGAGCGCCCAGGAGCCCTCGCGCTTTCTGGCGAGTACCGACGAGCCCGAAGTGGACCTGAACAACCTCGAAGCCCTGGATGAAGATCCGATCTGCGAACGGGTCGCGCAGAATCTGCAACGCCTGCGCGGCAAGCGCCACCTGTCCCTCGACGCCCTCGCCCGCCAGTGCGGGGTAAGCCGGGCCATGCTGGCGCAGATCGAATCCGGACGCAGCGTCCCGTCGATCAAGGTGCTGTGCAAAATCGCCAAGGGCCTGAAGGTGTCGGTCGCCGCGTTCCTGGAACACCGGGCTTTCGAAGGGGTGGCGGTGTTGTCGGCCAGCCAGAGCAAACGCCTGGTCAGCGCCAATGGCGCGTTCGTCAGCCGCGCCCTGTTCCCGTTCGATGTGGCACGCCAGTCGGAATTCTACGAGTTGCGCTTGAGCCCCTTGGGCGAAGACCAGTCCGAAGGGCACGGGCCTGGCGTCCAGGAAAACCTGGTGGTGTCCCAAGGTGTGCTGGAGATCAGCGTCAACGACGAGCGCTACCTGCTCTCCACGGGTGATTCGATTCTGTTCTACGCTGACCAGCCTCACCGCTATCGCAACCCGGCGGACAGTGAGGCGGTGGCGTATCTAGTGGTGACCTACCCGGAACGCCTGGACTGAATACACCGCATTATGGCGAGGGGATTTGCCTTCGCCACAATGGATAGTGCCAGTCGCGACGAATCAGCAGGTGCAGCACATCATCGGCATGCCATTGCAGCTCATCATCATTGGCATGCTGCAGTCGTTCATCATCTTCATCATCAAGGCGCAGCAGTTCTTCATCATGTCCATGTTCATGCCGGCCATCGGCATGACTTTGCACATCATGCAGTCAGCCATCACCGTGCATTCCATCACGCACTTCATCGACGGCATCGGCATGCCCATCATCGGCATTGGCATCATCATGCTCGCCATCGGCATGGCCATGCTCGCCTGGGACATGCACATCATGCTCATGTTGCCGCAGTGCATCATCATCGGCATGCCGCAGTTCATCATCATCTGCATCATGTCGGCGCTGTTCTTGAACATGGCCATGTCCATGCCGGCAGCGGGCATCATTTTGCACAGCATGCCGTCATCCAGCATTTCGCAGGTCATGGTCGCCATCATCATCGGCATGCCCATCATTGGCATCATCGGCATGTTGGCGTTCATCGGCATTTGCATCTGCATGGCGTTCATCATGGTGTGGTTCCCTGTAGGTTCGAGAGTCGGACGAAGCTGATGGGGCGGATTCTAAGGATTGGTCCGGTCCCGACAAGATGGCGATCGAACAGCAGGAATGAACGTTCAAGCAGGCTTACCGGAGCGACGCGCGCATAGTTGTCCGCTACTGCACTGCATTCGCTTTCATTGCAGACGCTTCACCCACGACAGCTTCGATTCTCCGGTCATGGATATGCCTTCCAAAGCTATATAAATAACCGTAAGAAATAATCGATCTAAACTCGCCCCTGGTATCTAGCGCCACGGTGGCAAACCCTGGTTCAGTCAATCAACTTCGCATACACCGAGCGGTCGATATTCCCACCGGACAGAATCACCGCCACCCTTTTCCCTCGCATCGTTTCACGTTCCTGCATCAGCGCTGCCAAGGCTGCGGCGCCGGCACCCTCAGCAAGGTTGTGGGTGTCGGTGTAATACACCCGCATGGCCTCGGCAATTTCAGCGTCGCTGACCGATACGATTCGCGCCGCTGCGGCCCCGTAGATGGCAAAGGCCTCGGGGATGGGCCTACGCACAGCCAGGCCGTCGGCAAAGGTATTCGCCGAAGCGGTTTCACAGAGCGTTCCAGACTCGAACGATAACTTCGCCGCCGTGGCCTCGGTGGAGACCACGCCCACCACCTGGGTTTTCAAGCCCAAGGCATCGCGGGCGGCGATGACCCCGCAAATCCCCGAGCCACAGCCTATTGGCACGTAGACGGTGTCCAGGTCCGGCACGGCATTGAACAGCTCCAGCCCATAAGTCGCCACGCCCTTGACCAACTCGGGATGGAACGGCGGCACCAGGTAGAGGCCATGTGTTTGGGCCAGGCGCACAGCTTCTTCACGGGCCTCGTCGAAATCGCGGCCATACTCGACCACCTCGCCGCCAAAACCGCGCATGGCATTGTTCTTTTCCACCGAGTTACCTTGCGGCACGACGATCAACGCTTTCAAACCCAATGCAGTGGCCGCCAACGCCAGACTCTGGCCATGGTTGCCGCGGGTTGCCGTGACGATGCCTTTCGCCTCGGGGTGCTCGCGCTTGAGCCAATGCACGAAGGTCACGCCGCCGCGCACCTTGAAGGCCCCGATCGGCGTGTGATTCTCGTGCTTGACCCACACCGTGCAACCCAACCGCTCAGCCAGCAAGGGCCAGGCATACTGGGCAGTGGCAGGCATGACTTGGTAGAGATGGCGGGCAGCTTGTTCGATCGCGTCGCGGGTCAGTGTGTGCATGATTGGCCTCCAGGTTTTTACTCAGCCTAATCGGCCCGACTGCGGCGGGCTTTCAGAAAACTGACCTGACTTTCAGGCCCGCTCTTCACTACTATGCGACTCATGAACCGTCGAAACCGCCAACAACCGCCCCCGCCCGAACCGGTCCGTCGTATCGAGGCTGGGCCCTGGGCGATCGAATTGCTGCCCGGCTGCGCCTACGCCACCCGCTATGTCGCGACTCAGTCGGCGATCGGCTTTGCCTTCGACAGCCAGCGCGGCCTGCACGCCATCGGCAGCGACCGAGTGCAGCCCTTCGAGGCGATACCCAACGGCCTGGCATTCGTCCCCGCCGAATGCGACGTGTTCTCCGAATCCCCCAGGGGCGGTGAATACCTGCGGGTGGTGCGCACCGACGGCATTGCGTTGTCGGGGGAACATGCGTTCAACAATCGTATTGATCCATTGGCCACCACTCTCGCGCTGAAGATGCGCAGCGCGTTACTGCGCGCCACCGCCGAAAACGACTGGGAGGCCTGGGCGCTCGGTTTGGCTGAGCGAGTGAAGGACCACAAGGCATTTTCGGCCCACCCCAACGGCTCCATCACGGGGGGCCGGATGCGCTTGCTCGACGAGTTCATCGACACCGGCCTCGACGGTCCGCTGGGGATAAAGGAAATGGCGGCGCTGCTTGGCTTGTCCGAGGGGTATTTCATGCGGGCATTCAAACAGGCGACCGGCAAAAGCCCACACAGTTATCTGATCGACCGACGCCTGGCCAAGGCCCGGGCGCTGATGCGTGATTCAAGCGCCCGACTGGCTGAGATCGCTCACGTCTGCGGCTTCAATTCCCAGGCCCACATGACCACGCTGTTCAAGCAACGCCTTGGCGTCAGTCCGGCGCAGTTGCGCGGGTATTCAAAGCCCTGAAGCGGGAAATCGCGGCCAATCAGATTGCCATCAAATGGCCTTGCAAAAACACCCTGGCCGTCTAGATTCAAATCTGTCTCCAACCACATCATCAACCACCAACGACAGCCCCTCGGGCGAGAGCGTCTATTGGCCTAAAACACATAGTTGGCGTTGCTTTCAATTACTGACACGGAATCAGTCATAACAACAAGAGGGATGCTTGATGAAGCACAGCCGTGGGTATCGTTTGCGCTCGCAAAAAGGACCAGCCGGATATTTCTGGCTGTCATTGGTGTGCTTTTCTGGCCTGGTGATCGCCAGCTTCTTGTTGTTCGAGCAACAGATCCAGGACTTCCTGACCCATCTCAACCTGTACTTGCCCTCCACGCCTTCGCAGAAGCTCTACCTGGCGTTGCTGCTGATCGCCCTGCTGGCACTGGACGTGGTGCTGCCGGTGCCATCGAGCATGGTCGCGCTGCTGGCCGTGGCCATGCTCGGCAGCCTGGGGGGTTACCTGGCGATTTTCATCGGGTTGTGCCTGGGGGCCGGGCTGGGCTATGCACTGGGAGCAGGCTATTTGCGTCTGTTGTCCAGTCGCCTGGGCCTGCGTCAGCGCCAGCCGGGGCAATTGGCCTACCGGCTGGGCACGCTGTCGCTGATCTGCCTGCGCGGCGTCCCGGTACTGGCGGAAACCTCGGTCGTCGCCGCCGGCATGCAACGCTATCCGCTGCGTGCGTTCATCCTGGTCACCACCCTGGCCAATGCCGGCCTCGCATTGGCCTACAGCGCCATTGGCAGCTTTCTCGTCGAACAGAACGCGCTGTTGGTGACCCTGCTCGCCAGCATGGTATTACCCGGAGTCTTCATCGCTGGATACAGCCTGTTCAAAAGCATTCGCCGGCACGACGCCGGGCAACCTTTGCACGGGCGCTTCAAGGTCAGCTACGACTACCCGGTGGTGTTCACCGACCATTTGTTCGATCCGCTCAATCCCTGCCTGCACCGCCAGCTCATGGCCGGGCACAGGGGGCCGGTAACGGTGTTGATCTTCGCCGATGAGCAGTTGCTGCAAAGCGCCCCGCAACTGCTGGAACAGATCAATGCCTACTTCGCCAACCATTTTCCCGACTTGCATTTGCAGGCGCCACCCATCGCGGTCCCGGCTGGCGAAGCGAGCAAGGATTCACAGGTGTTGCAACAGTTGTACAGCGACATGCTGCAACATGGGCTGGACCGGCATTGCTACGTGTTGGCCCTCGGCGGCGGCGCGGTGCTCGATGCGGTGGGCTATGCCTGCGCCACCTTCCACCGCGGCATCCGCCTGATTCGCATCCCAAGCACCGTACTCGCCCAGAACGACGCCGGTATCGGCGTGAAAAACGGCATCAACGCCTTTGGCCAGAAGAACCTGCTGGGGGCTTTCTACCCCGCCACCGCGGTCATCAACGACTTTCAATTGCTGACCAGCCTGACCCGGCGCGACCAGATCGCCGGACTGGCCGAGGCGGTCAAGGTGGCGCTGATCAAGGACCAGGCGTTTTTCCAGTGGATGGAGCAACAGGCCGACGCCCTCGCCCACTTCGACCACGCGGCCAGCCGCTATGCGATCCGCCGCTGCGCCGAATTACACCTGGCGCACATCACCGGTGCCGGAGACCCCTTCGAACGCGGTAACGGACGGCCGTTGGACTACGGGCACTGGGCCGCCCACAAATTGGAAAATCTCAGTCACCACCGACTGCGCCACGGTGAAGCCGTCGCGGTGGGCATGGCCCTGGATGGACTCTATGCCAATGCCCTGGGGTTGTTGAGCGATGTCGACACCGAACGGGTGCTGCACCTGCTGCTCAAACTCGGCTTCTGCCTGAATCCGCCGGAGCTGGCCTTGAAAGATGCACTGGGGCGCTCCCAGGTTTTGCTGGGCCTGGAGGAGTTCCGCCAGCATTTGGGCGGGCAACTCTCCATCCCCATGCTCAGCAGGATCGGCGAGTCGGTGGATTTGCATGAAATCGATACCGCGCGAATGGAGCAGGCATTGCAGCGGCTGTCCACCCAGGTCGATCTCATGCTCACCCTGAACGAGAGCTGTGCGCAATGAGCCAGGCATCGTTGAACCTCAAGACCTGGATGACCCTCGGCCGGGTGTCCAACCTGCCCACGGTGTGGACCAACACGCTCGCCGCCGCCCTGCTGGCCAGCAGCGCCGGAGCCCTGGCGCCGCCGTCGTCCCTGGTGTGGATCCTGCTGCTGGCGGCACTGTCACTGCTGTACCTGGCCGGCATGCTGCTGAACGACCTGTTGGACGCCGACTGGGACCAACAACACGATAATCCCCGCCCTATTACCCTGGGCCTGGTCAGCCGCCAGCAAGTGCGACTGGCCACTGCGTTGTTGCTGGTGCTGGCGGCGGCCTCGCTGCTGGGCCTGAGTCGGCTGATCGAGCAACCGCACTGGCTGTTGGGCAGCGCCACCCTATTGGTAGGCTGCATTCTCGGTTACAACCTGCTGCACAAGAAGTACGCCAACAGCGTCTGGCTGATGGGAGCGTGCCGCTCGGCGCTCTACCTCACCGCGGCGGCCAGTCTGGCGATGCCACCAGAGCCGATCTGGCTCTGCGCGATTTTGCTCGGTGTCTACATCAGCGGCCTGACCTACCTGGCTCGCCAGGAACACCGTAACCAACTGATCAGCCGCCTCCCCCTGCTGCTGATGCTGAGCCCGCTGGCCTTGGCGATTTACGCAGGCAACGCCTGGTTTTGGCCGGTGTTGCTGTTATGGCTTGGCTGGTTGGGCTGGCATTACTGGCGCAACCTGGCCAACCCCCGGCAACGGCAGGTCCGGGCCTTTATCGGCGCCGGCCTGGCAGCCCTGCCATTGTTCGATGCCCTGGTGCTGGCCGTGGCTGACCAGCCATTGGGCAGCCTGCTGTGTGTCCTGGTGTTTTTCCTGCTTCCTCATTTCCAGCGCTGGATCAAACCAACATGAACACGGACGTTACTGCACCGACCTCGGCGCCCCTCGACATGCGCCACGACTGCCTGAACGAACAACGCCGGAATTTCGTCCAGTCTCTCGATGAAACCGAACGACAATGGTGGCAGCAGGCACAGACGCAGCTTGCCCAACGCCCGGACGCCAACACGGCAGCGCTGCTGGGCAGCCAATGCAAGCGCCATTTCAAGGAACGTGCCCAGCCTGGCACTGACGGCTGGAGCAACGTCCAATTGGCGCGGGCGCTGCTGCTGGCCCAGGTACTGGAACTGCAGTCCCTCGCCGGGCAAGTCCCCCTGCTACACCAGTTGTTCCTGTGGGGCGACGATCAGGAAAAGATCGCCATCCTGAAGGCCCTCGACTGGCTCGATAGCCGCGGGCAGTGCGTGGAGCTTGCACGCCAGGCCGGACGCACAAGCAACAGCCAGGTGTTCGCCGCCCTCGCCCTGGACACCGCCTACCCGTCCCGCCACTACGACGAACGAGCCTTCAACCAACTGGTGCTGAAAGCACTGGGCATGGGCCTCGATGTACGACGCCTGATCGGCTTGGCGAAACGCCAGAGCGTCACCCTCAATCAATTGGCCCTCGACCTGTTGGACGAACAACTCGCCGCCGAACGAACGGTGTCCGCCGGCCTGCCCCAAGTGATTGCCTTCGACCTGCTGAGCCCGGCGCAACGTCAGCGCCTGGCCGGCCTGGGCCAGCAACAACGCTTGCCGTCGCCATGGCTCGAGCACATGGGCGGCGCTTCGCCGAACTGATGCCCAACCGTCCCCCTGTTTTTTTGACGAGGATTCACCATGCTCAAGTACTTCGACCCGCATATTCACATGGTCAGCCGCACCACTGACGACTACCAGAACATGGCAGCCGCCGGCATCACCGGGGTGATCGAGCCGGCCTTCTGGCAGGGCCAGGCCAGGACCAGCGTCGGCAGCTTCATCGACTACTTTGACACGTTGCTGGGCTGGGAGCGTTTTCGCGCCAGTATGTTTGGCATTCATCACTTCTGCACCATCGGCCTGAACCCCAAGGAAGCCAATGACCTGTCGGTGGCCAACGAGGTGCTGGAGATTCTGCCGCGCTACCTGGTGAAAGACGGGGTGGTGGCGGTGGGTGAAATCGGCTACGACGACATCACCCCGGAAGAAGATCGCTTTCTCGCCGCCCAATTGGAGCTGGCCAAGCAATTCAATCTGCCGGTGCTGGTGCATACCCCGCACCGCGACAAGATCGGTGGCACCAAACGCACACTCGCCGTCATTCGCGAGGTCGGCATCGCCGAACACTTGGTGATCATTGACCACCTCAACGAACTGACCCTGCCCCTGGTGCTGGACAGCGACTGCTGGCGCGGCCATTCCATCTACCCCAACACCAAGATGTCGGAACAGCGCATGGTCGCCCTGCTGCAGCAGTACGGCACGGAAAAAATGGTCGTCAACAGTGCCGCCGACTGGGGTATCAGCGACCCGCTCAAGGTGCCCAAGACCGGCCAGGCGATGCTGGCCGCCGGCTTCAGTGAAACCCAGGTCGAACAGGTGCTGTTCCACAACCCGGTGGACTTCTTTGCCCAGAGCGGCCAGCTGGACAAAGCCCTGGTCGGCACACCCCTGCCCATCGATCAGCGGCGGCAGTGGCAGGACAACTCGGCCTTGCGGGGCCAGGAGCCGGTGGTCAAATGAGTGCCCGCACGGGTTGGACAGCCACGCAGATCGGCTATTGCAGTAACGTGCACCCGACCCGTGACCTGGGCGGGTTGCGCGCATCCATCGAGCGGCATTTCCAGAGCGTACGGACACTGCGCGGGCTGGACACCCAGGACAGCGGCCTGTGGATCAGCGCCGTTGCCGCCGCCGAACTCCAACAGGCATCGGCCCGCAAGGACTTCCTCGCCCTGCTGCAACGCAGTGGTCTACGCCTGACTTCGCTCAACGGCTTCCCCTACGGCCAATTCCACCACGGCGCGGTGAAAGCCGAGGTCTACCTGCCCAGTTGGGCCGACCCGCAGCGGCTGGCGTACAGCCTGGATCTGGCGCGGATTCTCGCCCAGGCCCTGCCAGTCGACTGTTCCCAGGGGGTGATCTCCAGCGTGCCGCTGGGCTATGCCGCCCACTGGAGTCCGACGCTACAGCAACGTGCCGAGCACCAACTGCGCGAACTCACCGCCGCGCTGGCCCAACTGCTGCGGGAGACGGGCAAGAAGATCGTCATCTGCCTGGAGATGGAGCCCGATTGCGTGCTGGAAAACACCGACCAGGCCATCGCCTTCTTCCGCCACTGGCAAGCCACCGACCCGCACCATGAACACCTGGCGCTGTGTTTTGACGTTTGCCACCAGGCCGTGATGTTCGAAGACTGCTATCAGTCACTGGACCGATTGCGTCAGGCCCAGGTACCCATCGGCAAGATCCAGTTATCCAATGCGCTGATTTGCCGGCTACCTGAGGACGCGCATCGGCGCAAACAGGTGCTCACGACCTTGGGCGGATTTGCCGAACCCACCTACCTGCATCAAGTGAAAGCCCGCGATGGGCAGGAGCGATTATCAGCCTGGGCCGACCTCCCCGCGGCCCTGGATTATTGTGAGCGCAATGGCCCCTCCCATCCCGAACTGAGGATTCACTTCCACATTCCGCTGTTCAGCGAACACCTGCTGTTGCCCGAACTCAGCGGCAGCCAGGTCGCCCTGGCGCAGACCTTCGACTTTCTGGCCGACCATGGGGATTTTCGCCCCGTACTGGAAGTGGAAACCTACAGCTGGGGCGTCCTGCCCAGCCAGTTGCGGCCCACCACCGAGCACGCCCAGCTCCAGGGCATCGCGGCGGAGCTGCATTGGGTCGAGGAGCAGTTACGGCAGCGCCAGTTGCTGCAACCCCAAGCACTGGAGGCCTGCGCCGATGCCCTCTGATCCTGCGCGTCAGCCGCTGCTGCTGATCAACGTGGTCGGCCTGACCCCCGCGCTGCTGGGTGCCGCGACGCCGTGCATCAATGCCCTGTTGAAAACGGCCAAGATGGCCACGTTGCAACCGGTGTTCCCGGCGGTCACCTCCACCGTGCAGGCCTCGATTCTCACAGGGCTGGCACCGTCGGACCACGGCATCGTCGGCAACGGCTGGTATTTTCGCGACCAGGCCGAAGTGCGTTTCTGGCTGCAACCCAACGCACTGATCCAGGGGGAAAAGGTCTGGCAGGCACTCAAGCGCCAGCACCCCGGGTTTCGCTGCAGCCAGTTGTTCTGGTGGTACAACATGTACGCGGACGTGGACGCCGCCATTACCCCACGGCCGCATTACCCGGCCGATGGGCGCAAGGTGTTCGGCCTGTACTCGACGCCCGCCTCGTTGCATGAGCGTATCGAGCAGCAGATCGGCGAATTTCCCTTTCCGGGCTTCTGGGGGCCGGCGGCCGGCATCGCCTCGAGCCGCTGGATCGTCGATTGTGCCATCGCCGAATTCCAGCTCGACCGACCCGACCTGCAATTGATCTACCTGCCCCATCTCGATTACAGCCTGCAACGCCTGGGGCCCGATCACCCGTCGATTGCCGATGAGGTACGGGCCATCGACAGCGAAGTGGGACGTCTGCTGGCCTTTGCCCAAGCGCAAGGCGCGGCGGTGATGCTGCTGTCCGAATACGGGATCGAAGCCGTCACCCAATCCGTTTCCATCAACCGCTTGTTACGTGCCGAAGGCTTGTTGCAGGTACGCCAATCGCTGACCTGGGAGTTGCTCGATCCGGGCGCCAGTGCAGCGTTTGCCGTGGCCGATCATCAGGTCGCGCACATCTACGTGAAGCATGCGCACGACATCCCGCGCGTCAAGGCGCTGTTGCAACGCCAGGCCGGCATCGAGCAGGTGCTCGATAAAACCGAACAACGCGCCTGGCAACTGGATCACCCCCGCAGCGGCGAGCTGGTGGCCGTGGCCGCCGCCGGCTGCTGGTTCGATTACTACTACTGGTTCGACGATCGCAAGGCACCCGACTTTGCCCGCACCGTGGACATCCATCGCAAGCCGGGCTACGACCCGCTCGAGCTGTTCATCGACCCGGCCATTCGCTTCCCGAAACTGAAAGTGGCGCGCCGCCTGCTTCAGAAAAAGCTCGGCTTTCGCTACTACATGGACCTGATTCCGCTGGACACCCGCCTGGTCCGCGGCAGCCACGGACGGCTGCCCACGAGCGAGAAGACCGGTCCGCTACTCATCACCAATTGTGATCTGTCGTTACCGCAGCACCTTGCGGCCACGGCGGTGAAGCAACTGCTCCTGGAACACTTCCGGGGGCACCCTCATGCCGATACGGCGAATGCCAAGGAGCTTCCATGCGGCGAACCATTTCCATCACTGTTCTAAGTGCCCTGGCCGGATTGGCCCAGGCACAGGACCCCAACAACTTCGATTGCAGCAACTTCCTGCAGTTTGGAGCAGACATCAACAAGACTCGGACCGAGTTTGCCCAGAGTCCCGAGACCATGGCCTGGAACTGGTTCGCCTGTCTGAACAAGCCCAGCACCGCCCAGAGCGGCAACCTCGTGTGGGAGACGATGAAGCCCTCGGACCAGGTCTACCTTCCCAATGGCGCCCCGCCGGGGCCCTATGAGACATCCGCACCGCTCCCGGCCGAGGTGGTGACACAAGCCAAGGCGCAGGGCCTAGACCTGTCCCGCGCCTTCCATAACCTCAACGCCACCCAACAGGTCGATGGCTTGATCCTGCAAATGGGCGGTGCCGTGCCCGACGCCCAGCAGGGCAACCCGGTGCGTTTTCAGTTGCTGATGGGCAAGGACACGTTCGACTACATCGTGCAGAAGCAGGTCTACAACGTGAACGGCCAGGCCGCCCTGGCCAACGACCTGAGCTTTCCACCCACCGCCTGGGAGCTGAAAGCCGCGTGGCTGTGGATCGGCTCGGACACAACCTACCGGCAAACCCTGGTTAACGACGGCTACTACGTCGCCCAGGCGTATTACCAGCAGGACGGAAAATACCAGGTCGGCTATGCGGCACTCAGTGGCCTGCATGTCGTCAACAAGCTGAACAGCAGTTGGGTCTGGACCACCTTCGAGAATATCAACAACAGCAAGTACACCGTGACCAATGGGCCAACGCCTGCGCCGATGACCAACACCACCGGGCCGACAGCGGCCGCCAAGCCGGTCAACGCCAGCTTCCAGGCCAATATCCCGACCCTGTCGAAGTACGAACTGATCGGGGTCGAGTTCCAGCCCATCACCCAGGTACTGGCCAATTCGCAGCTGGAATCGGCGTTTCAGAACACCTCGTCCTGCCTGGCCTGCCACAGCACCGCTGCCTACTCGAACGACGACGGATACTTCAATTTCGCCCTGAATCATGGGGGCGGCATTGTCTATCCGACAGCCCCGCTGCCAGCCTCAGATTTCGACGGCTACAAAAAACTGGACTTTGTCTGGTCGCTGAAACGCGCCCAGTGGCAACGCTAAGGAGCATGACATGAGCGTATTGAATTTCCCCCGCATCTACCTCAATGGCCATATGTTCTGGAATCCACCCACGGCCAACAACAATGATGTGTTCCCGCTGTATGACGCAGTCAACATGGACATCAACTGGCCGTTCATGAGCCACTTCGACATCACGCCCAACAACGCCCCCACCCAGTTGATGCCCTGGGTCATCAACCCCTTGGCAATGGACGCTCTGCCAACCTATGTGCTGCAGGTGCCGACCAATGCCAACCCGAAAGCCTACCCGTACATGCCCGCCGAATGGGATCTGTTTGGCGACAATGCCTGCGGCACGGTGAGCTACAAAGGCACTCGCTCAACGATTATTGGTGGCGAGCTGCAGGCCAACACCTACATCACCCAGGATGCGCTGGTCGGCAGGGACTACCAACTGCTAGGCAATCCCTTTGGCAGCAACACTCCGACGGCCGCGCGCTTTGTGGATGTCAGCCCGTGGCAGAACACCTTCACCGCGTTGTATTTCGACAAGCTGATACTGGGGGATACCACATGTGGCCTGACCCTCAATCGCCAATATCGGATGATGGATCGCTTCCTGAATTTCAACTGGGGTGCCTTCGGTGGCCTGGTGTATGTCACCACCACCTGGCAGACCTGCTTTCCCAAGGAGAACCTGGAATGGGTCATCGGCGATTCGGCGCTGTTGAGTAACCTTCAACAGCAGATGACGCAACAAGGTGTACAGGGCTTGATGTTCCGGTTCTCCACCTACCTGACCTGCTACGACAGGAACGGTGTTTTCAACGACTTCCCGTACGTCAACACCCATTCCAACGCCCCCACGGATACGGATCGTGTGCAAGCGATGTATCAGAAGGGCCTGGACAACGTTTCCAGTATTTTCTTCAACCCCGCCTACAGCCGCACCGCCGCGACCCTGGGCCTGTGGCTCACTGACGAATATCCCACCGCCCCCGCCGGCCTGCGCCTGGTGCCCGCGCAGCCTGTAGCGGTTTCTCAACCAGGCAAGGATCCCCAAAGCACCACACTGGGCGTGGTGTCGGCACAGATTACCGACAACACCCTGTCACTGGATCTGGCTAACACTTTCCCGTTCTATCCGGTGGCCCCCAAGGCCGATATCCTGACCGCTGAAAAATTCCAGGCCGGCGACTACAAACTGGGGGTTCTGCAGAATCAACAGTTCAACCCGGTGGTCAGCTTCGGTTTCGACCAATACAACCAGGCCGCCTTCGACAAACGCTCCGGCCTGCTGGACTTCGCCCTGACCGACGCCGACAAGGCAGCCTTGCAGTCCGGCCCCCTGGCGCTGCAAGTGCAGCCCCCGGCCCAGGATGCACCGAAAATCGCCGCCACCCAGCAGACCTGGACCGCCGAGGTCATAGAAAGCGGCAGTTTCATCGACGTGGGCGACCACAAGACACTGAACATCATGGTACAGAACAATGGTGTGCCGGCCCGCAACACCACGCTGTGGGTAGCGGAATATGGCAACCCCTACATGGTGACCACCAGCGACTACTACCTGGCGTTCAGTAATGCGGCCAACTTCACGCTGTTCTACAACGATCCGACAGACCTCAACTTGAACCATGCCAATCTGCCGCAGTTCAATCATGCGCCCCCCGTATCGAACTACCTGGCCACTGGCAGCGGCCGTCGGCTTACCGCCCTGCAGAATGTGCATCGGCCGGCTAGCACACCGGTGGGGTATCAGGATTTCCTGAACGGCGAAGGCAAACCGATTGCGGTCAACTTGCGCCCTTGCCTGGCATTCGACGCCGGCATCTACGTCACCGGGACACTGAACGACTACCAGGCCACCCAGGTGGATTACTCCTATGTAACGACCACCACCGACGACAACGGCATCGCCCAGGTGAGCTTCAGGGCCGTGGCCCCGGGCTTCCCGACCTTGCGTTTTTTCGTCAAGGAAGGTGACAGCGATCCGCTCATCCCGTTCAGCTTTCCGCTACCCCAGGCCTACATCGACTTCCTCGCGCCGATACGCGTCCTGCCCGTGGACATGCAGTTGCAACAGGATTTCATCAACACCTGGAACGCCATCTACAAGGACCAGGACGCCGCAACGCAGCTATGGAACCAGTTCCTCTACCCCCGCATCCTGCAGACCTTCTATTACCTGTACCCCATCATGAACAAGTTCATGCCGCTCAACTCCCAGGCACGCGTCGAAGGCGCCATCGACCAGTTGATTGTGCTGATCAGCAAGGAGTACCAGGAAGAAAGCACGCTCTCGATGCCCATCACCCGCGACATGTCGCAAAGCCGACGCGCGGTGCTGGAGCTGTGGGCCAAGAAGCTGGTCAAGCGCGGCTATCCGCCCATGCCACTGAAGATGAGCGATTACGACAACCTCTGACCGTGTAGGAGCAAGGCCTGCTCGCGATAAGGCACCTCGGTCCTGCGAATGACCGCGTGACCGTTCATCGCGAGCAAGCTTTGCTCCCACAGGCTCCACAGTGTCACTCGATACTTTTTCAAAGGAATGAGTCATGAAAAACAGTATCTTGAACCGGCTGCTGTTGTTGATCCTGCTGTTCAGCCCTGCCCTTTTCGCCCAGGACAGCGGTGCCGTGTACTTCACCATGGGCGTGCACAACACCGAGGGCTGCAACGAACAGAACGGCAACTGTATCGCCAAGCGTGCCCCGGGCGACCCTTCCGATCCGTTTTTTCCGGCGTTCTGGATCAGCGACTGGACCATGTACCGGGTGATGCACAACTACGAAAAGAACCCGCCGCCCTACAGCAATCCGCCCTCCACTCTCACCCCGGCGGACTACACCGTCTCCCGAGGGACCAGCTACTACGACACCACCTACATCCCGGCCGATGGCGATGGCTTCGGCGCGATGATGGAACACTATGAGAAGTACTGCCTGCCGATCTTCCCGATCAAGAACAATAACTACACCTGCTCCTTCGTGTCCCTGGGCAACAAGGCCTACTTCCTGACCTACCCGCAGGATCGCCCCAAGGACATGCCGGCCTGCTGCATGTTCTCGCCGATGAATCATCCGCCGCGGCAAGACTTCATCCAGCACCTGCCCTACAGCGCCGAGCGCAGCCAGAACCTCGACGCCAGTGTGCAGGCCTACGCGCTGGACCTTCAATCGCCCCAGGGGCCGATCCTGTTCGGCTATGCCTTCTACAAGAAAATGACGGGGCAACCGCCCTACCGGCAGCCGCAATCGTTCTTCTTCTCCGGTGACACCAGCGTCGCCAATGCCCCCATCGTCAGCCAGAACTACACCAACTTCCGCATCGCCAAACCGGACCCGGCCCAGACCTGGGCGCAGGTGGCCGCGATGTGCCCGGCGAATCCACCGCCCTGCCAACTGTTCGAGCCACCGGCCTCACAGAGCAACGGCCAGAAGGCGCAGTGGAACAAGCTCATGCAGCGTAAACCCTGAGCAATGACGGAGGATCGCCATGAACACTTCACTGCGTTTCACCTTGGTCCTGCTGGGTTTGACCAGTCTCCCGGCCCTGGCCCTGGAACAATCCCGGGAACACGCCATGCCACGGGCGCAGGCCACGAACCTGAATTGCCAGCCGCCCAGCACAGCGCCAGCGGCCAACGCCAGCCAGGATCTGTTCGATCAATACAGCTGGCAACTGTTCATCGCCGTGAACTGGCCCGCCCAGGCGGGGCAGCGAGGTGATCCCGACTGCAGCAAACAACCGGGGGATCCTGGCTACACCGTCTGGCAGACCTACAAGACCGTGGAGGAAACCTTCCTGCCACGCGGGGCCGATCCAGGCCCTTGGAACACCCCGCAGCTTGCCAAGAGCCTGGGCATCATCAACATCGCCGCCTTGAAGAACAGCTCCCAGGTCAATGCCGTCGACCAGGCCGTCGGCGGCTGGCTGATCGACCAGGCCGGCAACCCGACCTACTACGATATCTCGGCCAACGAGACCTCCTATAACTACATCGTCGCCAACCGGTTCTATAACGCCGATGTGGTTTCCAAAGCCAACAACATCAACTTTCCCTACGGGGTCATCGAGGTCAAATCGAGCTGGCGCATTCTCACCCCCAACGACAATGCCAGCCGCTACCTGACCATGTTTGCACGCGTGGCCACGTTCGACGACCAGGGCCAGCGCAGCGGTGTCACCGAGGCCTACCTGGGGCTGGTGGGGCTGCACGTCATCACCAAGGTGAACGGCTATCCGCAGTGGATCTGGTCGACCTTCGAGCAGATCGACAACGTTCCACCCAAAGTGCAGGTGAACGGCGTATGGGTTGACCAGCCAACATCCGGCACGGCGTATTCCTACTTCAACCCCAGCGCTCCGGCAGCCACCCTCAACCAGTCGCCCTGTGACTGGCAGACCCAGGGCACGCATCTGGTCTGCGTGCCAAAACCCGGTACCACCTTCCAGACCCCGAACCCGCTGAACCGCGTCACGCCGATCGCCGAGATCACCAACGAGGTCAACGCCCGTTACCGCAGCGACCCGGGCCTGCAACGCAGCGTCTTGAAGTACTACCAACTCATCACCACCCAGCGCCCGCTGATGCCGGACAACCCCAGCAACCCACTGGGCCAGCCGACACCGGCCCTTTCGGCCAACGTGACCATGGAAAGCTACATCCAGCACAACAGCAGTTGCATGAATTGCCATTCCATGGCGACACCGGTCAAAAGCCCCTACAAGGCCGACTATTCCTACCTGTTCAAATTCGCCAATGCGCCTGTCGGTAAAACCATCAAGGACGAGGAATAAAACATGAGCATCCTGAACGGACCACGGCTGAATTTCTGGGGCGGCATCCGCACCGACGTCAGCCTGCCGAACAACTCCCCGACCATTCCTTACGATGGCAACGATCACTGGCCGCTCTTCGACCTGACCACCTCGACCTTGGCACCAGGCGCCCAGTCCTACACCGACGACCAGTTGAACAACATGATCAATGCCCCCACCGGCAACTACTACACCGCCGGGGGCTGGAATCATTACGGACAGCATGTCGTCGACATGCAGAACGCCTTGATCAGTTCCCAGGGCATCCCTGGCAGCATCAGCACCACCGGCGACCTGGTAGGCCAGGCCGTCTATTTGCTCGGCTCGGTGGACCCGGTGACCGGCCAGGGGCCTGTTTCCGGCCCGATGATGGTGGACCTGGACCCCACCGCCTCGACGACCACCCAAATCTTCGTTGGCGGCCTGCAAATCGGTGGCAACGACAACATCCAATTGCTGATCCGCAGCAACACCGTGTGCAGCAGTTTCGACGTGGCGGGACGTGTGCTGCTGCCGAAAAAAATGGACGCGCCGGGCTCTTTCCACGCCAGCGGCACGTTTCAACTGACCTTCCCCTTGAGCAGCATTGTCAGTTGGAACCAGAACAGCAGCGGCCTGCGCTCGATCATTCAGGCACCGGGGGCGACAGGCATCGTCCTGCGTTTCGTCATGTTCGAAATGTGCCCCACGATGACCACCGAACAACTGGACGCCGACTACGCCGCCGGCAAGTACACGCCCAACCCGAGCATCGGCCGGGTCATCGGCACACTGGCGCCAGCCTTCGCCGACGAGCCCCTGAACTGCCAGCCGGGCCGGCAACTGGTCAACCAGAGCACGGACAACGCCGGCTATGCCGACCTGGGCAACAGCGGTTACCTGAGCATCGACATGGTGAACGTCATTCCGAAGGAAACCTTCCGGGCCGTCAGGGACGACATCACCAGCCCGATCGGACCCAACGCCAATTACGGGACCGTGACCATCAGCGCCGGCTCCACCACCCTGACGACCCTCGACCCGACCAGTAGCCCTCTGGTGGACTACTACGTGTATGGCGGCATCGTCGACCTGCCCCTGACCGCCAGCCAGCAGCAGACGGTGCGCACCGGCGCCCTGGCGATCAACGCGCCGGGCACGGTCGCCGGGACCACGTTGCAAGCCACCGAATCGACCTATCGGATCTATGCCGACCAGCGCAACGTCTATCTGGAGGACTACCCCAACGGCCTGTCGATCACCCTCCAGGTCAGGTACCTGGGCGGAGCGGTCCCCAGCACCACCGAAATCGGCCTGCAGGCAATCCCGGCAGCTGATCCCCCCGTGTATAAAGAACCGCAGTACTGGGACTTCCTCGACTACCCTGATTCCCTGACGGTCAGCGCCGGCCAGCTTTCGGTCAGCTTCCCCGTCACCGTCAAACCAGGCAGCGCCGCCCAGGCGGGTTTCGTCGCCCTGACCTGCACGGCCAATGGCCTCGACAGCAGTGCTTACTTCACCAACTTTCGCAAGTACGCCCAGACCGACTTCGGCATTCCCTCGGGCACCACCATCACCTGGCCGCTGATGTACCCCAACGTCCTGCGCTTTCACTACCTGGCGTTCCCCGCCATGTCGCGCTATATCCCGCTGAATCAACCCGACGCCATCATGGGCGCCAAGAACCCCATCCTCGCCCGCACCTCGGATGCCTACAAAGGCACCACGCTGCTCATGCCGGTAGTGCGCTCGATGTCGCCCTGCCAACGAGCGTTGCTGCGGGCCTATCTCACCGGTGAGCCCTGGCAACCGCCGCAATGAATGCGTCCCCCTTTTGTTCATGGAGAGAACCTATGTCCGTTCCCTTTCAAATTCCCGTGCATCCCAGCGAAGCCCTGCGTCCCAGCATCTTCATCGTCGAAGACTTGCTGAACCCTCGCGGCCTCTGCCGGCAGGCCGACGGCAGCTTGCTGCTCACTGAAGCAGGCTCGGGGTTGCCCGACCAACCCTTCAGCGGCCGTATCAGTCGACTGCGACCGGATCCGCAGCGGCCCGGCGCCTACCTGCCCCGCGAAACACTGGCCCACGGTTTTCGCGCCATGAACATGCAGGCACGCATGTTGCGCGATGAAATCATGGGGGTGTCGGACATCGCCTGTGGTGATGGACGCTGCCTGGTCAGCCAGACCGATTACGTCGCCGGCTCCAAGCTGCTGGACCTGCAATTCACACCACCCGAGCCGGTCTTCCATAGCCGCGGTAATCTGAACGCGCTGTGCTACCACCCGACCCGCCGCAGCTGGCTGGCCGTCAAGCCCGATACCAATCAGTTGGTGGAGTTCGCCATGGGCCAGGAGGAGCGCGTACTGGCCCAACTGCCCGAACTGGATCAAGGCCAGGAAGCCGTTCCCGTGACCCTGGTGTACGAACCGGCGACAGACGCGGTACTGATCAGTCTGTTCTCGGGCGAACTGCATGGCGAACCGAGCCGCAAGGGCATCGACTTTGCCGAGAAGGCCGGCCAGGTGATCCGGGTCTGGCCCGCCAGCGCCAAAATCGACGTCCTGATTCGCGGCCTGCAACTGCCCACCGGGCTGGCCTTGCGCCCCAACGGCAATCTGCTGGTGCTGGAACTCTGCGAGCGCCTGCAGCAACCGCTGCTCCCCGACTGGAACGGCGAACCCCTGCATGGTGGCTTTACCCGGTTCAGTGGGCGACTGCTGAGCTGCGACTTGCAAACAGCCCAGGTCACGGTGCTCGCCCGCGACCTGGATACACCTTCCAACCTGTGCCTGTTACCGGACGCGGTACTGGTCAGCGAAGGCATGGGACTGGTCGGGCGGCCACTGCCTACGCCAGATGGAAGCGTTGTGCCGTTAAGTGGCAAACTTCGTCGAGTGCAACTCTGAACGAACACTCAAGACCGAAGGCAAAAAAAACGGCGCTTACCCTTCATGGGATAAGCGCCGTTTTTCTTGACTCAGCCAGCAGTGACCGTCATGCCTCCATCCGCCATGACAACCGAACCAACGATGAAGCTGGCACGGTCCGACGTCAGGAACGCCACCACCTCGGCAATTTCTTCCGGCTGTGCGGCGCGACCGATCGGTGCGGCCTCACCATGCTGAGCGAGGAATGCCGGGCCGTCCTCGACCACGTCATTGAGAATATTGGTGACCACATCGCCAACGCCGATAGCATTGACACGGATGCCATGTTCGATGGCTTCCAGCGCCAGGGTGCGGGTCAACTGCGCCAGGGCGCCCTTGGACGCGGTGTAGGCGGCAATGGTCGGGAAGGCAAAATAGGACGCGTAGGACGCAATATTGACGATGGCACCCGACTTGTTGGGCATCATCGCCTTGACCGCTTCGCGGGAATGCAGGAAGGCGGCGGTGGCGTTGACCGCCTGGATGCGCTCCCAGTCCTGGCGCGTCATATCGATGACCAGCTTGTTGATGATGATCCCGGCATTGTTGACCAGGATGTCCAACCGGCCGAACTGCTCGACGGCCAGGCCGACCGCGCGCTCGGCAGCACCATCCTCGGTGATGTCGGCCTCCAGCGGCACCAGCCCCGGACGGGCCAGCTCATGGACGGCGGGGTTGATGTCTTCCGCGACCACCTTGGCGCCGCGGGCGTGCAGCAGCAATGCGATGGCCTTGCCGATGCCACTGGCGGCGCCGGTGACCAGTGCAACCTTGCCTTCGACTTCGTGGGGAATGTTGTGTTGGATATCGGTCATGATCGCTCTCCTGCGTGAGCGGGCAGACGAGACATTCGCCAGCCCGGCGCCCGTGGGCGCTGTCGTTATCGACGGCTTCACTTTCTCGCAACGACGACTGCCGGGCTTTCGCAGGTTTGCTGGGACTGTCGGGGTTTTGCGCGAATCTGCCCAGATAATGCTGTTCCGCGAGCTTGTGGCGAGGGGATTTATCCCCTCGCCACAGGTTAATGAGACCTTCGCCAGCCCGGAGACCTACAGGGTCAGGAACAGCGCGGACGTCCAGACCCGTGATTGATCCCGCTGGCGGGCGCAGATGAACAAGGGGTGTTCACGCCCTGGTTCAAGCCCCAGGCGGGCCAGTTCGATTTTGCCCTGCAATTCACGGGGCAACGGGGCAGCGGTCATCCGCTCCAGGGACATCTTCAACTCCGCGCCTGGCAACGCTTCGACCACTTGCGATTTTGCCAGCAGTTCATCACCGGACAGCTCCATCAACACCGTCGGCGCATGTACATATGGTTGCGGTTCGGACGGGTCGCCAACCTTGATGTAGTTGTCGATCCGGCTGTGGATCTGCAGCGTGGCGCCGGCCAGTTGCGACAGGTCGATTTCAATGCTGTCGGTATCGCCGTTGGTGTCGGTGCGAAACGCCAGGACCGTTGCATCCTTGCGCCAGACGGTCTGCTCGGGATGATCGAGGCCCAAGGCGCGAAAGCCATTGATGACCGCGCCCGTGATGCGGATCTCGCCGCTCCAGTAGGCGCCGCGATAACGGTCCTTGATCCGCGCGCCTCCGAGGCGCAGGCGAATGCGTTGCGTGCAAAAAACCAGTTCCTGATGCAGGTTGCGCGACCAGATCAGCTTGTCGCCATCGAACAGATCGACCTGCTCCCAGCCCGCCTCGCCCAGCAGCCGATAGTCCAGGGTGGCATTCGAATCAGCGGTGAAGACTTCACCCATGAAGTGCCTGCCCTGGCGCAGGCTGGCGAACGAACGCTCCCCGGTCGTGGCGAAGGTGCGACGAGCGCGCAGGGCCTTGCCGACGCTGGCTCGGTCGAAAGCCTCGGCGACAACGCCGGTCAACCCGCCCCGGGAGCCGAACACCGCCGTGGCCGGAACGCCGCCACCGCAGCGTCCCTGGTGTTCATCGCTGTTCGCCGCGGCGCCGACCCGATAGCCTCGCTGCAGCGCCTCGGCGTAGACCCAATGGAACTGGCCCCAGGCCGAACCGACCTCGATCAACCGCTCGAGCTCCGGGTGATGCCAGTCGAGGTTGCAACGGCGTCCGCCGACATGGGGCATCATCAGATGACCTTCGGGATCCTTGGCATAGGCGGCGTACAACTCGTCCACCGGCCAGGCGCCCGGCTTGATGGTGCCGGCAGTGAACTCGTTCCATTCGAAGGAGCGCACCAGTCGCCCTTGATTGTCGAAAGGGAATTCGGGTTTGCGGTCATGCAGGAAAACGACGTTGCGGTCGCCGCCCGCACAGGAGTTACCACACCACTCGGTTCCGGGATAGCACACGAACCGACCTGGCTCGTTGAGCTCGTGGATCAACCTGACCGCCTGGTCCCAGCGCTGCTCGGTGATATTGAAATCGTTGGCGGTGTAGCCGAGCACATCGAGCCCGGCGACATCACGACCGTAACTGAGGTTGTACAAGGTGTCGTTGGTGCCCACCGTGTCATCGGAGTGCACATGCAGGTCGGCGTAGAGCGGGCGTAATGCAGTACCGGCGGGATCGACGGTGACGAAGGCCTGGGCAGCGTCAACAAAGGGCGCCTCCACCGTGGCGGACAGACGCCACTCGCCCACGGCGCCGAGACCAAGCCCCTCGATCCGGGCCGTCGCCCAGCCTTCGGACGCCAACGTGAACGGCTGTAGACGCTCGCCGCCTTCCGGGTCAACCAGGGCCAAGACACCGTTGAGTGGCAAGTTTCGGCAGGTATTGCCCCAAGCGTCGTCCACCCGCAACAGGACATCGAATGCCTCGCCGGCGCTGACCAGTCGCGGCACGATCAACTGCACACGCTGCGCCGGCCCGGGCACGATGTCCAGCAAGGGATCGCCCGGCACCTCGGCAAATTTCGAGCTGCCCAACGGGTCGATGAACAGGCGGAAACGGAAGTCTTTCTCGACGAAACTCTGGACCCGTGTTCCCGCCCCGCCCTGGCGTCGGTCGCCCAGGCGAATGATGACTTTATCGCCCGGGTTCAGGTAACCGTCGATGATGTCGATGATGATCGCTTTCTGGAATGGCCGTTCATGGCCCTTCTGGTCGAAGCGCACTTTCAAGTGCTGCACCGTGGCCTGACTCTGGCCGGGAACCAACTCACCGGCCTGGTATTCGGCACTCACATAATTGGGGCCCGCCGGGTTCGAGGTCTGGAACAAGGCCCAGTCGGAATAGAACTTGAAGGCCAGCTTGAGCCAGGCACCGTCGGCCAGGCCACTGCCACCGACTTCGTAGACCAGGGTGATCTCATCCCACTGCCCGGCGACCAGCGTGTCCCGGTCGCAGTGGATACTGCCCAGGAACGGACGTTTCTTGTTGCGCTCGTACAGGCCTTGCGGGGCGATGTAGTGCCCGGCTTCGCGGGGATCGAAAACATTACTCACATGACACCTCGTGCAGTGGTCCACTGAAGGTTTGAAGGGGCAGCGAAGACAGCGACGGTGCTTATTGCACGCGCCATTTCTGGTAGTGGCGCTCGATACGCCGGAACACAAAGCTCTCCATGAGCCAGGCAATCAGGCCGATCACGACAATGCCCAGCAGCACCTGGCTGCTGTTGCCGATCTGCCCGCCCGTGGCGACCATCCAGCCAATGCCCCGGGACGCGCCGATCATTTCCGCCGCGACCAGCGCCCTCCAGCCCTGACTGAAGCCGATGCGCAAGGCGGCGGTCACGAACGGCAACGAGGCCGGCAGGTAGACATGGGCCAACAGTTGCCAGGCGTTGGCGCCCAAGGTGCGTGCCGCGCGGACTTCACCGCCGCGGATACTCTGCACGCCCTCCTGGATCGTCACTGCCATGGGGAACATCGCGGCAATGAAAATCACCAGCACAATGGAGACATAGCCCAGGCCGAAAATGATCATGATCAGCGGCGCCCAGGCAATCGGCGGGATAGCCATGAACAGACTGTTGAGCGGCGAGACAAAATCGCGAAAGCGCGAGGACAGGCCAGCGGCCGTGCCCAGCAGGAGCGCCACGAGCACGGCGGCGCAAAAACCACCCAGCTCTTCCAGGACGCTGGCCTGCAGGTGCTGCCACAGCGAACGGTCGCCTAGCCACCGCAGCGCCTCGCGGGCGACGTCCCAGGGCTGCGGCAGGATGTAGGTGGGAAAGCGGCTCGCCAGGGCGACCCAGATCAACAGCAGGAATGGCAGCGACGCCCATCCCCAATTCGGTTTTGGCAGGGACATGACGGACTCAGTGCGCGGCTTTTTCCAGGTAGGAGGTATCCACGATCTGTTCGGTCTTGAGCGTGGTATCGATAAAGCCCAGGTCGTGGGAGTAATCCATCAGGCGCTGGATGAACTGGATGTCCGAGGCCTGCAAGTCCGCCGACCAGCCCAGCCGGGTTCGGGCCTGGGCGACAATGGCCTGCGGCGCGATGATCTTGCCGTCAGTACCTTGCACCGCTTCAAGCTTGAATGCCTCGGCGATCAGCCGGTTCGACTCGGCGGGATGCTCATTGAGGAAGGCGATGGCCTTGCGATGGGCACGGAGCAGCTTCACCACCTCCTCCGGGCGCTCCTGCAAGGTTTTCGGCAGGGCGATCACCACGTACCACGGGTATTGGGGCAACGCCTGGTTCACGTCCAGCAGGATCCGGCTCGAGCCGCGCAACACCGACTGGCTGACGAAGGGCTCCCAGGAAAATGCCGCGTCGACGATGCCGCGCTCAAGGGCTGCGTTCATGTTGCCCGGCGGCATGTCGACGATATCCAGGTCCTTGTCAGGATCGAGCCCGGCCTTTTCCTTCAGGACATAACCGCGCAGGAGCACATCCATGCCACTGCCCTTCTTGACCCCGGCGAGCTTTTTGCCCTTGAGCGCCTGGAGGTCGGTAATCGGGCTCTTGGCGTCGACAATCACCGCAGCCTGACCGTAATTGACCTTCGCCAGGATCCGGCTTTGCAGCCCGCGGGAAAACCACTGGTACACCGGTGGGGTGCCGACATAGGCCACATCCAGCTCACCGGCGGCCAGTGCCTGCTGGATCACCGGGCCATCGCCCAACGCCTTGAGGTCGACATTCAAGCCTTCCTCACGGTAGTAACCCTGTTTATCCGCGATCAACGCCGGGGCGTTGGCCATGGCGAAGACATACCCCACGCGCAAGGGTTTCTCCTCGCCAGCCACGGCGCAGGCGCTACCGGCCAACGTGGCGGCAGACAAGGTAAGGGCAAGCAGCGAACGTTTGATCATGCTGTCAGCTCAAGTCGAGGGGTGGGATAAGCCGTGGCGTCGCAAGCGTCCATCACCTGGGCAATGCGCGTCATCAGCTCATTGCGGTAATCGAGGAACGCCGGTAGGCGACGGGTTTTCAGGTTGGTGCGGGGACGTGGCAGATGGATTTCCAATTCGCTGTGAATCCCTGCGGGCGCGATGTTGAGCACGATGACCCGATCGGCCAGGAACACCGCTTCATCGATGTCGTGGGTAATGAACAACACCGTCTGGCCCAGTTCGGCCCAGAGGCGCAACGTCTCCTCGTTCATGCTGTTGCGGCTGATGGCATCGAGCGCGGCGAACGGCTCGTCCATCAGCAGCACGCTGGGTTCGAGGGCCAGGGTCCGGGCCAGGGAGACACGCTGTTGCATGCCACCGGAAAGCTGGTGCGGCAGCCGATGCGCCGCGCTCTCCAGACCGACCAGGCGCAGGTACTGCAACGCCTGTGCGCGCTGCTGCGATTCGTCGGTGTGGGCGCTCATCCGCAGACCGAAACGCACGTTCTCCAAAGCGCTCAGCCAGGGAAACAATTGCGGCGCCTGGAACACATAACCCAACTCCGAACGCTCCGGGCGTACCGCTGTCTGGTTGATCGTGATGCGGCCACTTTGCGGTTGCACGAAACCGGACAGCAAATTCAGCAAGGTGGTTTTCCCACAGCCCGATGGCCCGAGGATCGCGACGAACTCGCCAGGTTTGGCGTTCAGGCTGAAAGAGGAAAACACCCGGTGGCCATTGGGGTAGCTGAAGCTGATGTCATCGACCGTCAGGGCATCGGCTTGCGGCGGTGCGTATGGAAAGTTTTTGAGCATGGCAAGTGTCGTCAGGTCGTTTACAATGGGAATGCCTGACATAATACGTATTAATACAAGTAGTCCCAATAACCGATTTTTATAACCTTAGAAGTGAAGGCCCCCGCCCCACTCAAGTCCATGGAAGCTGACAGTGTCCACCTCCATTCTTCGCGACAGCACCACCTCGCTCTACGAACAGATTGCCCATCAACTGCTGGAGGAAATCCAGCGCGGCGACTACGAACCCAGCGGCAAGCTACCGTCCGAGGCGCAGTTGGGCGAACGGTTCGGGGTAAGCCGCGTCACGGTTCGTCTGGCAGTGGGCAAGCTCAGCGACGACGGCGTGGTGGAACGCAAGCAAGGTAAAGGCACCTTCGTGGCGGCCAAACAGGTGCGCCACGGCCTGGATGCGTTGCGCAGCTTTCATGAGGCGCTGTTGCTGCAAGGGCTGCAACCGAGCATGCAGGTGCTCAGCCATGCCCTGCGGCCTGTTCCAGAAGCCATGCGTGGTTTGTTTGAAGAAGCAGGCGACTGCCTGCTTCTGGAGCGACTGCACGTCGTCGATGACGAACCCATCGCGTTGGGACGCAGTCACTTACCGGCAGAGTTGGCCAATGTGACTTGGGCTGAAGTCGAACATCAGCCGATCTATTCCATTCTCGAGTCGATCACCGGCCTGGCGGTCACCCGTGCCGACCTGGCCATCCGTGCCCAGGAAGCCGACAAGAGCCTGGCCGGCGCGCTGCACGTCAAACGCGGCGCCGCGCTGCTGGTCATGGAGCGCACGTCCTATTTTGCCGATGGCCGCTGCTGCGACCGCACGACGTTTTTCATCCGCCCGGAACGCTATGCCTTTATCCTCAGCGGGGTTTTCAAATCCAATAGCGCCAATTGATACGATTCAAATGGGCGACGCGGCTGGGCCCGGTCTTACAAAACACTGCTCCGTCACCTGCCGCCCCCATTGCTGCCCCTCTTGTTGCTGCACCAACCTGAAACCAAACGCTTCATACAGCTTGCGGGCGGCGTCGAGCCCCTGGAACGTCCAGAGGCTCGTTGAGCTGAAGCTCCACTCGTCACAGAACTTCATCGCCTCAGCCAACAGGCGTCTGCCGACGCCCTTGCCTCGCGCCGAATCATCCAGAATGAAGCAACGCAGCACTGCACTGCCGCCCTCTCCTTCACCGTCAATGGCAATCGAACCGACCATTCGCTCACCGTCCAGGGCCACCCAGACCTCGTTGCGCGGGTTGTGCAAGCGGCCCATCAGCTCGGCCATGTCCGATGCAACCAGGCTTTCGAACGACTGGCCGAAGTTCGAATGCCTGGCGTAATAGTCCGCATGCATTTGCACAATGCGGCCAATGACACCAGGACGGTAGCCTCGTGCAATCTCCAATTGCGCCGGCACAGGCGGCTCTGCACCGAGCCGATGAGCCTGTAGCGCAATGGCATAGCTGGCAATCCCCTCACTCACGGCCTGGCATTGATCGTTGGATAAGTGAGACATGGCTGCGACAACCTGCTGCGTGGCAAAAGCATCGATGGCTCGAAGGGTGGTTTGCCCCTGCGCAGTGAGGCGCAATCTCTTGGCGCGCGCATCTTGTTCATGGGCAATTTCTTCAATCTCACCGGCCTCGATGAGTTTGCGAACCATCCGACTTACACTGGATTTTTCCAGACCGAGCAGCTCGACAAGCTCTCCCGCAGTCAGGGATTGGCGATTGCCGAGCTCCACGATTGTGTGCACCGACGACGGCGGATAACCCGTTGCAGCCAGTGTGGTATGCATGAACCCCAGCTCTCGCACCATGAGACGAGACGCCGAACGGATTTTTTCAATCAGATCTGGTGGGCAATGGTTCACGGGGACCTCGGACGCAATGCGCAATTAGTTGCATCGCACAACTAAATACCCATCAGCGCATTCAGTCAAGCTGGCGGCCCAACCCCAGGATCATTTCAAGCCCTTCCAGGCCTATGGCATTGGCGCCCGGCTCTACATACCGCTGGCGTACGCGCTGGTGGGCCGATTGGCTGAGCGTCGGTTGCTGGCCTATCAGCGATAACGACAGAGGCCTATAGAGGCTCTGCGGTCTGGATGAGCGAGTTCAACACCAGCTTGATTTCAACAGCCGGGTCTTTGTGCCCTTGCAATATCAGGCCTTCCGCCAGGGCGGTGAAAGTCTTGGCCAGCGCGGCGTTGGCCAGGGGCGGCTTCTTGCCAGCATGATTGAATATGATGGTAATCAACTTGCCCAAAGCCTCGCTGTTTTCTTCATGCAAGTCGTAGTAATGCGGCGAGAATTCTTCATCGCGCAAGGCGATCAATTGCAACTCGGCATCGAGGATCGCACAGCGGGTATTGTTCTTCAGCGTGTCGATATAGGCATTCAAGCCGTGACTCAACTGCTCCGACGAATATCCCGATGCCAGGGTCGTACTCAATCGGTCGATTTCAACTCGCTTGAAGCGTTGAGTCAGTTGTAGCAGCAAGTCCGATTTACTTGAGAAATTTGAAAAAAAGGCGCCTTTGGAAAAGCCGGCCTCCTCGGCAATAACGTTGACGCTGGCGGCATGGAAGCCTTTTCGGATCATCAGCTCAGTGGCTGTGTCGAACAATTTGTCTCTTGTTACTTGCTGGCTCTCTTCTCGACCTAGTCTCTTTTTAATCACGCCCTCGGCTCCTTTGGCCAAACAAGATATCTATGTGTAACTGAATGCAACGAATCGTCTACTCGCTGTACGGAACCCGTTTTCGCCATCATATCTTATACGCGCCTTGTTCAATCATTTACATTTTAACTTTCAAAAAGTGCCATGTATGTGCCATGTAGTTGCGCCATCGAAAGGGTGCGCTAGATGAGCTACCTGCCACGTTTTTTGCCGTAGTACAGGCGATCACGTCCCGCTGCTTCTTGAGCTCCGCTGCCTCTTTTGCATGGCTTAACCGCGGATTTTTCGCTTTTGCGCTCCCCGCTCAAGCGTGAAAAACCGCGTCTTAGGCCCGGTTCAGAGCCATCCGTTCGACAATCCGACGAAATACCGCTTGATTTTCAGATACCGCATGGTTTTTACTTGCGCCGTTGGTGGAGCCCAACCCCTGATCAGGGCATCGAGTCAGCGATACCAGCCTCGATGCAATGGCAGGTCACCTCAAAGGAGCGGGATTTTAATGGAATATGCCTTCGTTACAGGCGCTACTGGCCTGCTCGGAAACAATGTCGTTCGTGCGTTGTTGAAACGAAACATTAAAGTAAAAGCACTGGTTCGTTCCGTAGAGAAAGCCAGGAAACAGTTCGGCAGCTTGCCCGTGGAGTTGGTCGAAGGCGACATGCTTAATGTCGATGCCTTCAGCCATGCCCTGCAAGGGTGTGACGCCTTGTTTCATACAGCCGCCTATTTCCGTGACAGTTACAAAGGCGGGAAACATTGGCAAAAACTCTACGACACTAATGTGGTCGGTACCGAGCGCTTGTTGCAAGCGGCTTATGACGCCGGTATCCGTCGTGCAGTCCATACCTCTTCCATTGCCGTATTGAAGGGCAATAGGGATCAAGTGATCGATGAAACCATGTCTCGCAGTGAGGTGGAGGCTGACGATTACTACTTGAGTAAAATATTGTCCGAACAAAAAGTCCAGCAATTCCTGGCAGAACACCCGGACATGTTTGTCACCATGGTCCTGCCCGGGTGGATGTTCGGCCCTGGTGATATCGGCCCTACTTCTTCAGGCCAGTTCTTGCTCGACTTTGTCGGACAAAAATTGCCCGGTGTACTCCCCGGAAGCTTTTCCGTTGTCGATGCCCGGGATGTGGCCGAGCATCAAATCGCAGCCATCACCCGCGGCAGGTCCGGAGAGCGTTACCTGGCCGCCGGCAATCACATGGACATGAAGAGCATTTTCCAGGCGCTGTCGAATGTCAGCGGGATAAAGGCTCCAGAGCGAAAAGTGCCGCTGTTCATGCTGAGAATCATCGCACTTATCTATGAAGGTTATTACCGGATTACCAAAAAACCGGTGCTCATCAGTACTTCCACGGTCAAGCTCATGGAGCAGGAACAAGGCCGTACTCATTTCAGCCACAGTAAAAGTGCAAGGGAGTTGGAGTGCAAGTTCCGCCCTGTCGCTGAAACCCTGACCGATACCCTGAATTGGTATCGGAACAATAACTACACAGATGCTTAATTGAAACAATTCATATATAGCCTGCCTCTGTAGTACTTTTTTGACTAGCCAAACATCCAAGGATTGAGAGAGGTTGGTAAATGAAAAGCCTTTCATATAAAGAAGGTTTTCTGCATCGCTTTGTCGGTTTTTCGGAATCTTTCCCCGAACAAGTTGCTATTCGGCATCTGGACGCGGAAGAAGACACCGTCACTTACCGTCAGTTGCGAATCAAGGCTGAAGAATGCAACGGCGCCCTTACGGCACTCGGTGTATTGCCTGGAGACAAAGTAGCGCTGGTGCTGCCCAATGGGGTGGCGTTCATCGCTTATTACCTGGCGATCATCGGGCGGGGTGCAATTCCGGTCATCCTCAACTACAAGTTGACTCCCTTCGAAATGAACAGCGTCGTCAGTCTCGCCAGGCCGATGCTAGTGGTCACGACCGAAGCGCTATGGGGGCAACACAGTGAGGTGTTCCAGGCTGACAACGGCGTCAGGCACTCCCTGCTGGTGGACGGTGAGAGCGAACCGTCATCGCCCCTGCCCGCCAACACAACGGCCATCTCTCAACTTCCTCGCCAGATCGAGCCCTTGTTGTTGCCCGAGGGCAATCCGATCGTCTCGGTACAGTTCACCTATCGTGGTATCGGCAGGCCTCTGGCTGTTTCGCACCGTTATCTGGACCTGACGCAATCGAGCGATGGGCTGCATGAGCAGTTTCATCTGCAAGGCGTCGGCTCCGTTCATCTGGTGACGCTGCCGCTGTATGCCATCTTCGGCCTGTCGGTGATGATGGTGTTTCCCTTGAGCGTGGGCGCCACCCTGCTCATGACCAACACCCTGCTCAACCGAGACC
This sequence comes from Pseudomonas sp. St290, assembly GCF_018325805.1. NCBI lineage: Bacteria > Pseudomonadati > Pseudomonadota > Gammaproteobacteria > Pseudomonadales > Pseudomonadaceae > Pseudomonas > Pseudomonas sp. St290. Next base: position 3,905,176 of record NZ_AP014703.1, read on the forward strand.
TGGCAGAAGTCCTGTCCGAACATCAGGTCACCTTTGCCTGCCTGGTGCCCGATGTCATTCGCTACTTCAATACGCGGCTGGCCAAGCGCAAAGGCGCGCTCTTGCCGTTGCACCCGCAGTTGATGATTTACTCCGGCGGCAGTCACCTGCCGGCCGACGAAGCCGAGAAGCTGGGGAAGCTGCTGGGATGCAATCCGGTGCTGCAAGGCTATGGGTTGACCGAAAGCATGCCCGTGATCGTCCAGAGCTCGATTGGCCCAGTCCACCGTGGCGCCATGGGCCAGCCGATCAGCGGTGTGGAACTGCGAGTCGTCGATGCCCAGGGCCAGGACGTGGCGCCAGGGCGCATCGGTGAACTGCTGATACGCGGCTCGATGGTGATCGACGGCTACAACGATGCCGAGGACGCCAATGCGCGGTTCTTCCGCGACGGCTGGTTCCACAGCGGTGACCTGGTCTGGCAGGACGACGATGGGCATGTGTTTTTCTATTGCCAACGCCTGCGAATCTCCAAGATCAAGGCGCAGATGGTCGACCTGGTGGAAATCGAATCCATCGCTCTCAAGCACCCTGACGTGGTGCGCGCCAAAGCCTATATCGTCCCGGACCACAAGGAAGTCAACGTGCTGCACCTGTGCGTCGAGGGGACCGGCGAGCTGACCCAGAACGCGCTTTCCACCCTGCTTTCGCGCTACCTATCGGGCTTCAAGCTGCCCAAGACCATCGAGATCACTTCTCTCAAGGAAGAGGCACATGCACGCTAACAGCACACAACCGGTACTGGCCGTCTTCGACTTCGACGGCACACTGACCGACCGGCACACATTCTGGCGCTACATGCGCTTTATCGTGGGAACCCGTTCGTTCTGGCTCAGGATCATTCCCCTGCTGCCCAAGATGCTCAGCGTGATCGTGGGCATCACCCCGCTGATGCAAGCGCGCCTGGCCTTCATTGCCTGTTACCTGGGCGGCCTGTCGGTGGAGCAAGAGCGCGAGCATGCCAAGTACTTCATCAGCGAGCAGCTGCCGCTCTGGCTCAGGCCCGAGGCGTTGCGGCGGCTGAAGTGGCATCAATCCATGGGACACGTCACGGCGTTGGTCAGCAACTCGCCGGAGAATTACCTGATCCCCTGGGGCCAGGCCGCGGGTTTTGACTATGTGTGCGGCACCCGCCTGGCAACGGCCAAGAACAAGCTGACCGGCGGGATATCCGGTACCAACTGTGTAGAGCGAGAGAAAGTCACGCGGCTCAAAGGCTGCTTGAGCAACCTTGATGATTTTTACATTTATGCCTACGGCGACTCATCAGGCGACGATGCCCTGCTCAGCATTGCCCACTCCCCCTTCTACAGAAACTGGTACTGATCGATGAACACTCTGAGCACGTTGGCCCCCAAGCATTTCAAGCGACCTGGCAGCGCCCCGACCGTGATGATCGTAGGTGCCGGCCCTATTGGCCTGACCCTGGCAATCCTGCTGAAGAAATGGGGCGTGTCGTTTCGCATCATTGAAAAGAACGCCGGCCCCTCGACGGCGACCAAGGCAATGGCCATCCATTCCCGGACCCTGGAAATCTTTCGCGACCTGGGCGTTGCCGAGCAAGCCATCAGCGCCGGCTTCACGATCAACCAGTTTTCGGTGCAGTCGAATGCCAAGCGGGTGCTGAACTACAACTTCTCCTACCTGGATGCGACCTATCCCCTGCTCCTGAGCCTGCCACAGCCGCAAACCGAGAAAATTCTCCTTGAGCGGCTGAAGGAACTGGGCGCCGAGGTGGAATGGAATACCGAACTAGTGGACATCGAAAACCTGCCGGGCTCAGTGCGCATGACGCTCAAGCATGCCGACGGCACCGATGAAAACTTCACCAGTCGCTGGGTAGCCGCCTGTGACGGCGCTCGCAGCAACATCAGAAAACGCCTCGACATGACCTTCGAAGGTTCATCCTACGATCGCTTCTTCATGCTCGCCGATGCCGATATCCAATGGTCCGGAAGCAAGGATGAGGGCGCGTTCTTCCTGGGTGCGCAGGACGGTTATGTGGCGGTTGCGCCGATCAGTGCCCAATCGCGTTATCGGCTGTTCATCGAAATGCCCTACAACCTGCCGCCAGAAGGCGAACGCCCATCCTTGAGCCTGGAGAATTTCCAACGCTTGTGCGAAGGACGCGGGCAAAAGATGACGCTGTCGAACATTTCATCGACCACCATCGCCTCCTTCCAGCATCGCCGCGTGCAATCGATGCAGCAAGGCTCTGTGTTTCTGCTGGGGGACTCGGCGCACATCGGCAGTCCCATCGGCGGGCAGTGGATGAACCTGGGGATTTCCGAGGCCTATAACCTGGCCTGGAAAATGGCTTATGTCGATCAGGACCTGGCGGATCCGTCCTTGCTGGACAGCTACAACGACGAGCGCTATCCGGTTGCCCTGGAAGTCGAGAACACCGCCCACCGGCTGACAGGGCTGATTACCGTCAGGCGTCGTGCCCTGGTCTGGCTACGCGACAATGTCCTGCCCCTGTTGAGCAACCGCAACAAGGTCCAGCGCAAACTACCGTCGATGATTTCCGGTCATCAGTATCACTACGACAAGAGTGACTACATTCAAGAATCGGTGACGAAAAAACAGCGCCGAAACTGGAACAAGAAAGGCAAGAAACCCGAGTTCCAGAGTGCACCGCCTCGCGCCGGGCAACTGGCACCCGATGTCGAGTTGTGGCAACTGCAAGGGATGCCGGCAAAACGCTTGATCGACTTGTTCCATGGAACCTTCACGCTGTTGATTTTCAGCGCGGCCGACCAGTTCTCCCCTTTGCTGCCAGGCTACTACGCGCTGGCCGAGTCGGTGGAAAAGGACTACCCGGGAATCAAGGCCTATTGCGTGATCGATGCCCTGAGCAGTGCCGGGCTGCCGGCCTGGCACTCGACACTGCTGGACCCCGATTGGCGGCTGCACAAGCGCTACCACGCCAAGGAAGGCATGTTGATGCTGATCCGGCCTGACGGCTATATCGCTTTCCTCGGCGCCGATGCAATGACGCTGGTGACTTATCTGAACGTAAGGTCGGGGTTGCTCAAGGGCGCCAGAAAAACAATATCTTGCGAGACCGACGCAGTGGAACTCCAACTTTAAGTCGCTCCATGACTACTGCCAGTTTGATTAATTGACATAAACAAGGCCCTGCCCTGGGCCATGATTTCTTGATCTTTCTTACTTATAGAAATTTCGACCGACTTGGTTAGGAGATTCCCATGCGCTTGCAACTTAACGATGTTGTACAGGAATTCATCGTGTCCAATGGAAGAATAGCCCATAGCTATTTCTCCCTTTCAGAAAAGATCATTGATTCATTGTGCGAATCGAATATCGCCAAGGAATCGATATTACTGCGGCTTCTGGAACAGGCCGAAACTGTCACTGCGCATTATTTCAATGCTCACCAACAAGTCCTTGAAGGCGTTTATGCCAATGGGATCGAAGCCCCCGTCAGCAAGAGTATCGCGGCCCTGGAGCCGGTTCACTCGAACCCGACAATACTGGCTCCGACGCCCGTAGTCGAAGCCGAAGCCGAAGCCGTCGAACAGGCAGCCGCGCTCAGTTACGGACAGTGGTTACGCGCCGAAATCAGCTCGGTCACCGGGTTCCAGGCGCAACAGATCGACTTTGATCAAAGCTTCGAGAGCCTGGGGATCGACTCGCTGGGGCTGGTGGATATTTTCGAGTCCCTGGCCCAACATTTCCCGGAAAAGAAAGACCTCACCTCGCAGCTCTTCGATGCCCCTACCCCGACAGCCTTGCTGGCACGGCTTGAAGCCGATCCGCAGGCACCCGCGGTGGACGTCCAAGCGTGGGTAGTCGACCAACTGGCGACCATCACCGGCTTTACGGCTGAGCAGATCGACCCGACACAAAGCTATGAAAGCCTGGGCCTGGACTCGCTGGTGCAGTTGGACTTCCTGGAAGCGGCAGTTGCCATGTGGCCGCAGCTCAAGGCCCACAGTAGCGAGCTGGCCAACGCCAAGTTCCCGCAGGCCACCATCGCTCTGATTCAAGCTGCCCTGGCCGATCCCCAGCCGCAGGCAGCGCCCTCACCTGCCGCGACGGACACTCAAGGGCAGGAAGAAAACCTGCTGCTCAACGCCCTGTCCCCGTTGATCCCGGAGACGGCGCAGTCGATCGACCTTCAGACGCCCTTCGCACAACTGGGCCTCAACGGCTTTGCCCGAGAGGCGCTCTGCCAATCCATGGCGCAACAGTGCTCTGCCAGCGAGTTTGCCGGTGAAGCGTTGATGTCCCGTCGCACGCCCGAGGATGCCCTGTCGCTGCTGGCCAGGCTGAGCTAGCAGCGGGCAACAGGAATGGAATCCGGGTGATCGAACAGGTCACCCAGCATTTTGGGCGATCAGGGAGACAGGGTATGAGTGGCGCAGTAACGACAACGGGCGATTTTTGCTTCAGCGCGATGGCGGGCGAGTTTCCAGGGGCGCCGTCAACGGATGCGCTTTGGCAGTTGCTCTCGCAAGGGCAGATCGCACCGATTGAATCAATGCCGACCCGTTGGGAATTGGACAAGGCATCGATCTATTCAACCAAGGCAGGCGAGAAGGATCGCATCTATCTGGACAGCGCTTTTTGCCTGACCGATGACGTGTCGACCCCATCACGGCATGAAGGAAGACAGGTCGCCATCGGCAAGAAAGTACTCCAGGCACTGCTTGGCCAACTGGCCGGACAAGGCTCGGAGCTGAACAAGGCGCGTACCGCACTGGTGATCGCGACATCCTGGAGTGACGAGAGCTATTTCGCCACCGGAATGTCCGGAAAAACCGCCACACCACCGGGGTTTACACCCGGTGAACAGGTCGCGGAACTGGCTGCGTCCTTTGCCTTGGGTGGGCCGGCGTTATCGGTGGACACCGCATGCAGTTCGTTCCCTTACGCCCTGGATATGGCCCAGGCGCTGGTCAACAGTGGGCAGGCGGACAACGCGATTGTCATGGCCCTCAACACCGTGCTGCCGCCAGCACTGTTCCTGGGTTTCTCGCAGTTGACGGCCTTCTCCGCCCGGGCCCGGATGGAAGCGTTCGGCCAGGACGCCGACGGCATCGTGCCGGGCGAATGTGCGGTCGCCTTTCTGGTCGAGCCGCTCGCCCAGGCCCTGACGGCGCAGCGCCGTCCCCTGGGCGTCCTGCGCGCCTTGGGCATGTCCGCCGACGGCGCCGAAGGCTCGGTGTTCGCGCCCGGCAAACAGGCCCAGTACTCGGCCTACCAACGTGCCTATCGTGGTCTTGATCCACGTGACGTGGACTACATCGAGACCCACGGCACCGGTACTCCGCTGGGGGACGCAACGGAGCTGGCCTCGCTGAACAGCTTCTTTGCCCCCCATCGCCCGGACGGCAAGAAAATCACCATCGGCTCGATCAAGTCGGTCATCGGCCATCCCCTGGCCGCTGCCGGAGGTGCTTCCCTCGCCAAGGCATTGATGATCCTGCGCCATAAAGGCATTCCGCCCCAGCCCGGCTACCGCCCCAGCACCAAGGTCGACGAGACCTGCCTGCGGCTCGCCACCCAGCAGGTGCAACCCCTGGAGGAGCGTCAGTCCGCGATCCGGATCGGCATCTCCAGTTTTGGTTTCGGCGGCGCCAACGCGCACCTGGTGGTGGATGAATACATTCCCGATGACCAGCCTGTCGCGCCCCAGCCGGCCTCGGCCAGCGCCTGTGGCGTGGTGACACTGGACCTTGCCATTGTCGAGGCTGAAGCAGCGCTGGGCAGCCACCGCTCCTTGCAGTCATTCCAGCAGCAACTCGATCAACCGGCCGCCCCCGCGGTCATGTTCCCTTATGGGCGCTTCGTCGATTACACCCCGGCTCCCGGCCAGCCTTTGCTGGGGCAATTCCTCGCACAAGACCACGTCATCGATATCGACGGCTTTGGCATGGGCCCCAAACCATTGGCTCATGTCGATCCGTTCAAACTGTTGATCACCGACCGCGTCAATCACTTGCTGCGACGCTTGCCGGGGGTGGCCGGTTCGCCCGGCACAGCGATGGTCATGTGCTGCAACATGGGTGGCGAGCGCTTCAGCAATGCCTATAGCAGCGCCCATAACTTTTACGCCCAGGCACAAGGTGCGGCACCGGGCGTCGAAGTGACGGACGTGGCAACCATGCTGCCGAACATGTTGTCCGGTTATCCGGCGCAGATTTTCGACTTCAAGGGTTTCCATCAGACCCTGGTCGGCACGACGGGCCTGTTCTGGCAAACCTTGCTGGCCTCGCCACAATGGTTCAACGACGGCATCACCACGCTCCTTCTCGGCGCAGGACGCTTTGTCAGCGCTGAAGTAGAAGTAGAGCGTGCCCGGTGCAGCACGACCACCCAGGGTGAAGGCCTGGGGCTGGTCGCGCTGCGTCGTTATCAACCGGATGCCGCCGACAAACCCTTGCTGGTGATCCACGCCGCGGTCCTCGCCCACGCCGCCGACTCGTTGGAAGAGGCTTGCCGACGGTTGGGCAAGGAGCCGAGCAACTATTCGAACGTCGAAGTCTGCGAGTTGCAACCTGTTGCGGCGCCCGCCAGCGGCTCACTGCGGGAGCTGACCGGCTTCCTGGCTGAAGCCAGTGGCATCGAAACCCTGTTGGCGGTGATGTTGAGGGGCGCGCGCCATACCGTGATCGAGGTGCGCGACGCCGGCAAGACGGTGATGTGGCTGTTTACCGAGAAGCTTCGCCAATGGAACCCGACAGCGGCCGAGGCCAGTTCGCCTATCAAGCATCCCTTCATGTTGCGCTTTGCCCATTCGTCATCCCACGAACTGCAGCAAGTCATCACGCCTGTCAGCCTGGTTCGCGAACCGCAGAACGATGGCGTCGACGTGCAGCAACTGAGCGACACGCTCACCAGCACCCTGCTCTCCGGGCTGCGGGTACGAGTACGCGCGATGGAAAGCCTGTTCGCCCTGCACCGGGGCGACGCAACCCAGCGCCCGGCGCATTGGCAGCGCAGCGCGGAACATATCGTGATCGCCAACGCCCAGCGCAACCCTCAGTCGCTGCACGCCCAGCTCGTGGTGAATGAAGCGCACCCGTACTTCTTCGATCATCCCCTGGACCACATCCCGGGCATTTTGTTGCTCGAGGGTGTGCTGCAACTGATCGAACTGGCCATGCCCCCTCTGAGCGGACGGGTTGCCTACATCAAGAGCCTGACGATCAAGTTCCAGCAATACGTACAAAAGCAGGGCGTGATCGATCTGCACGTCGAGCAAGGCCAGGATCCCCAGATGTTCAATGCCAAGGTCATGCAGGGCGGGAAAGTGATGTGCACCTGCGTCCTCGGGATGGCCTACAGCTCGGCGTTCGAAACATCGCCAGCCGGCGAGTTCACCGCCACGCCCTGCCGCGACAAGGCCCTGCTGCACAAGGCCAGGGAAGAGAACGTCATCGTCAGTGACATGAGCGGCGTCACCCAGGGCCTGAGCGTGGACACCGTGAAACTGCCGCCGGAACACTTCTTCCAGGCAGGTGATCCCGCGCACTATTCGATGGTGTATTTCCTCGAAGTGGCGCGCCAGTGCTACATGCAGATCGCTCACAGCCATCTGCGCATTCCACTCAATACCCCAATGAATCTGCTGGCATTGAGCTTCACCCTGGATCGCCCCATCCCCAGGAACAGCCCGCTGTCATTGGCGCCGCAAGCCGGTTTTGATGAGTCGCTCCAGGCATTCAAGACCAACCGCATCTATATCGACCTGTTCAACCGGGGCGAAAAAATCGGTCAAGCCAACATTACCGCCCAGGTGCTGAGTCAATCGGCGCCGGCTGCCTGAGCATTGAATGGATCTGCCCCATGACCGTGCCCTCCACAACCAAGGTATCGCCGTGAACGATGTCAAAGTGCAAATCATAGTCAAATCGCCCCCTTCTGAAATCTGGAAGATCTGGAGCAATTTTTCAGAAGCGCCGTTATGGGATACCGACGTTCGCCAGTGTCGACTCGACGGTTCGTTCCAGGCGGGAACGCGCGGCAAATGCGTTCTCAAGAATGGCTTGAACATGCCATTGAAACTCGAAGCCGTGAGCCTGCACGAAAGCTATCGCAACAGCGCACGGCTGCTTTGGATCGACCTCGAATTCGATCATCAGATGCGCAGGCTTTCTGCCGATGAAACCCATGTCATCCATAGCGCGAAGATTTCCGGGCCGTTGAGTTTCCTGTATCGCGGGTTGCTGCGCAAAGCGTTGACTGCGGCGATGACCACCGCACTGGACAACCTGTGCACGCTGGCTGAACAACGGGCCATCGGCACCTCGCGGCACGAGAAAACCGCGACGCCTTTGCATCTCGTATGAACCCTTCCGGGTGGCTGCGTGCTGAACGCACCTTCCCGGACTCGCTTTGCTTACTTATCGATAACAGTACATTTCGGATCTAGCATGAACCTACAGAAAAAAACTCAGTATCTCGCCATGGGCATCGTTGGCCTGGGTGTCATCGCTCCAGCATCGAGTTTCGCCGACACACTCGGCCCCTATGTCAGTGCCATGGGCGGGGTGAACTGGGTCGCTGACCAGGACCTGACCCAGAACGACAACGATTTCGTCGAGATGGAGTTCAATCAACCGCTGCACTCTGGCTTCGCCACCGGCCTGGCACTGGGCTGGCGGTTCCCGGTCGGGCTACGGCCCGAGTTGGAATTGAGCTATCGCCGCAACACCCTGGACCAGTTCAATAACCGGGTCTATGAGGGCGGAAGCAGCATCGAGGGCAAAGGCGAAGAGCAAGCCAGCAGCCTGATGGCCAACCTCTGGTACGACATCCCGAACCTGCCTGCCCCCTTGAGTCGCTTTACGCCTTACATTGGCGGTGGCCTGGGCTACGCGGTGCTGACCATCAAGGGCCTGGAGGCTGGCGGCGTCGAGTTCGGCGGCACCCATCGCGACACTGTCTCGGCCTGGCAACTGGGCACCGGCGTCGGTTATGAGCTCAACGAGCATTGGTCCATGTCCCTGGACTATCGCTACTTCAAGACTCGCGAAGCGAACTTCGGCAAAATCCAGGGCCTGCCCCAGGCCGATGTGGAAACCCAGTACAACGCCCAGTCCTTGATGCTCGGCCTGCGGTACTGGCTGTAAGCACTGGACGAATCGGCGCCTTGGGTGCCGATTCACCCTTCATGACAGATTGCCGCTGTGCACACTTGGTATGCGCGCGCCTGTTCCGAGGCTTGTGGGTTTCCGTCAGCGCAAGGTAGCAGGCGTCTGGCGCCCGGCAAAACGTGCAGCGGCCACCGCTCTGTTGGGGACATTCAGCGCGCGGATCAACGAAGAGACATGAATGCGCACGGTGAAGGGAGAGATCTCCAGCGCCGCCGCGATTTCCTTGTTGGTCTTGCCTTCGGCAATCAATTTCCAGACCTCTCGCTGCCGGGAGGTGAGCTTGCTCATATCATCGTTGGAGCCGAGCGGCAGCGGGTCCGAAGGCTCGTACCTGACCAGTACTTCCCCCCGGCGAATATCATCGATGGCCTTGCCGACCTGGTCGGGAGAAAGGCTCTTGCCGACAAACCCGTCTACACCGGTCGCCATGACACGATCAATGATATCGCCGTCATCCAGGGTCGAAACCACAATCATGGAGGTGTGCTTGAGCTCCTGGCGCAACTGCGCGAGCTCGCTGACGGAGCCCAGGCCGGGAAGACGTATTTCAAGAATCAGTGTATCAAGCGGTTGGCCATTGGTTGCGAGCGTCCGTACTTCCTCCAGATTTCCCGCCTGTTCGATCATGGCGTCAGGTATCAGGCGTTCCAGCAGCACCATCATCCCTTCCCGGAACAGCGGATGTTCGTCGGCCACGATAATCCGGCAAATCTTCCGGCCCGAGACGCGTCTCTCATCGCGTCCCATACTGCATCTTGACGACTTCAGTGATTCTCTGTGCGACACCATGGGCGGGAGGCGTGACAGATCGGATCGACTGACCACGATAAGGTCCGTCCGCGGGAAACCAATTCTGCACAACGACCACGTTTTTGGGCTGATTGGCGGAAGCCGAGCCAGTAGAGATTTCATTGGTGAACTTGCAGGTATCAAACGTACCGAGGGCCGTCTTGATCGTTTCACGACCGTTGTAAGTCAGCTGCTCAACGACATCGAACTCAACGGTTGCGCCGGCACTCACCGCCTTGTTTTTGTAGCTGACGGTGACGGTCTGCCCCGGTTGCAGATCAATCGGCGTGGAAGCGGGAGGCAGGTAGGTGGTGGTCACCAACGATGCACCGGCACCATGGCGATCACCGTAGCGAACCAGCCGACCGTCCTTGATCTCGGCGAACGTTGTCGTCACAAAGAACGGCGCATTATTGAGGAACGAAGTGTGCGCCGAAGCCACCGGATTCGCGCCGGCAAATACCTCACGTCCCAACGTCTCGGTTTTACCGCGACTGATGGCCGACGACAGATTGTCCCGGCTTTCATACTCCACGACTGTCCCGGCCTGAAAATCCGCTTCGTTGGTGCAAGCGGCAGAGGACGTCTCACTGGCCGTGGATGCCGACGCAACGGCGATAGAAGAACCCCAGCCACTGACGGCAAGGGCCGAGGCGGCGAAGACCGTTGCGAGGCGCTTGCGATAAGCCAGGCAGATGTTGGACTTTCTGGCAGGTATGCTTTTCAAAAAACAGGTCCTTGTTCAAATGTGCTCGTTGCATCCGGTCGAAAACCCGACAGCGCTCATAGGTTAGGGTCGAGTACCGAGCGGCGCTATAGCGCAAGTGTGCTATAGGGTTTGCCCTTGCCTGGGGGGGTGATGGTCAAGGCTACCGATACGCGCCCGGCCATGGCATCATAAAGCCACTATTTTGTTCGAGCCTGGACGCGCTTCACTCTTCAGCCTTGAAACCGTATCAGAGGCTCACATGACCGAATCGCTGGAGCGTTTTGTCCAGGCACAAGCCTCAACCTATGACCACGCCTTGCTTGAGTTACGGCGTGGAAGCAAGGAAGGCCACTGGATGTGGTTCATCTTTCCCCAATTACGCGGCCTGGGTGTCAGTGAGAACGCCACCTACTATGGTCTGCGCGGCATGGAAGAGGCGCGCGAGTATTTGCATCACCCGCTTCTGGGACCGCGACTCGAGCGTGCGACCCGTGCCGTACTGGACTCGGACGTCGCTACAGAGAAACTCCTGGGGGCACTTGATGCCATGAAATTCGCATCCTGCATGACGCTTTTTGCGGCGGTCGCGGGCGAGCACTCCGTGTATGCCCAGGCGCTGGATGGTGGGGTGAGCGTCGACTCGAGAACACTGGAATTACTTAGGGAGCAAGAGAGAAAAAATGTCTAATTACGAAACATGGACGTTGGTAGTCCAAGTGGCCGTGGCCCTGGTGGCCTTGCTGTCGATGTACCTGGTCGTTCGCCAGGTGGTCATCCTGACGGCACAACTGAAAGCGACTCAACAGGCTTCCGAGGCCCAGAGCATCATTTCGATAGTCGAGTTCCTGCAAGCCAGCCAGGCCCGCGATGCCCGGCAAGCGGTTCGCGCCACATTGTCGACCCTGCATCATGACCAGTGGGACGCGACCCATGTCCAGCATGCATCGCTGACCTGCGCCAACTACGACGTTGTCGCGGCTCTATTGCGTGCCGACTTGATCAAGAACAAACACATCATCATCGAAAACTGGGCGCCGAGCATCAAGCACTGCCACCAGATCCTTGCGCCTTTCATCGAGACAAAACGCGCCCAGCCCGGCGGTGACAGAAAGTACTGGAGCAACTTCGACTGGTTGCGCGATCAGTGCTCCCAGGTCTGACGTGGGGATGGAACTGTGAATTCAGAAGCCATTTTCGCGCAAACAGTGATGCGTCTGCGAACGGCCAGGCACCTGGCCATTTTTACCGGGGCCGGTATTTCCGCCCAAAGCGGTATCTCGACGTTCCGTGATCCCTCGACCGGCCTCTGGGCGCGTTACGACCCAAAGAAACTGGCCACCCCCGCCGCCTTCGCCAAAGACCCTGCGTTGGTATGGGCATGGTACAGCTGGCGCCGGACGCTGGTTAACGAGGCGCAACCCAATGCCGCGCACCTGGCAGTCGCCAGGCTCACGCAGTGCTTGCCCCGTGTGACCGTCATCACGCAGAACGTCGACGACCTGCTCGAACGAGCCGGATCCAAGGAGGTGATTCACCTTCACGGCGATCTGGCCAGTGCTCGTTGCTTCCAGTGCAATCGTCCCTATCTGGGCCCATTGCCCGTGGATGTCGGCCCGGACTGCGACAGCCTGGAACCACCGCGTTGCCCGCACTGCGACGGCCAGGTCCGCCCCAACGTGGTCTGGTTCGGCGAAGGGATGCCGGAACAGGAACTGGACCAGGCCTTCAATGCTGCCCGTGACTGCGACGTCATGCTCTCCATTGGCACCTCTGGAAACGTGTACCCGGCGGCGCGAATTCCCACATTGGCAACCGAACATGGCGCCTGGCTGGTGCATATCAACATCGAACCGATGGGGTCCGCTTCCGATAAAACACTGGTGGGCGATGCGACCCACTGGTTGCCGAGGCTGGTCGATGCGTTGGGTTGAAGTGTCGCCGGCAAGGCTTTCCCGACACCGCTGAACTGAACCAGGACGTCGCCACCCAGGCCGCGTTGCAGCCACGCGGTAACGCTGCGGCGAAACCTCAGGATTGGAACGTCGGGAGTTCTACTTGAATGGTTTTACCCATCTGGAAGAACTCCCGGTTTTGTGGTCACAAGACGGCGCATCAGGCACAAACCCGCACCGCTCAAGGACCTTCCTTGAGCCGACATTGCTCTCATAGACATAAGCCACCAGTTGCGTAAGCCCCCAACGCATCTGTGCTGCCTGGATCAGGTGTTTCAGGGCCAGCGTTGCCAGCCCTTGCCCGCAAACGCGTTGATCAATGCGATAACCCACCTCGGCGCAACGGTGTGGTGCATGGATGCCTTTCAAATTCGCCCGCCCCACTATTCTTCCGCTGGCATCTTCGATGACAAACGGGTGCCAGGCGCCCGCGGCAAAATCGGCCAGATAACTTTCAATGTGATCGGTTACGCCCGTCAATGAATAAAAGGCAGGGTCCCGTGCATCGATCTGCGACTCGAACCATGCACGGTTATGGATTTCGAAAGCCAGCAGCGCTTGCACATCGGTGATTTCCAGCTCGCGAATCCTGAAGGGTTGCACTGATTGTTTCTCCTGGGGCGTGAAGCGCAATCGTAAGGTCGAGTGATCATTCATGGCGAGGTTTTTTGCTTGAGCGGACTTGTGTTGGGGCCGCTTCGCGCCCCAGCGAGAGCAAGCTCCCTCGCCACGAAAGGCGGCGCAGTGCGCGTTCGTTGAGATAGAGGGATGGGACATCGAGGGGGCTTTTGCGGCGAGGGGATTTATCCCCGCTGGGCTGCGCAGCATCCCCAAAAGCGGGATGCGGTCTACCTGAAACACCACAGGGCCAGGCTTCAGGGCCGCTGCGCGCCCCAGCGGGGATAAATCCCCTCGCCACAGGTTATCTGTTTGATGCGCCATAAACGAAAAATGCCCCGTACCTTTCGATACGGAGCATTTCTTCAAGGCTTCCCGCCGATTGCCAGGGATTCACGCAACGGTGAGTCTCCTGGTTCAATCGCCTGCAGAATCCAGAGTGATTCTGCAGTTCCTATCCAGGGATAGCCAGGGCGGAACCTGCCTGGAATCCTTCAGGCGTTCTGGTTCCAGGGACGGTCTCCATGCTCGTCCTTGATGCGCGTCGGCAAGCCCATCACATCCAGCGCTTCGAGGAACGCCTCGGCAGGCAGCTCCTCGACGTTGACCATGCGCTGCACGTCCCACTCGCCACGGGCCACCAGCAAGGCCGCGGCCACAGGTGGCACGCCTGCGGTATAGGAAATGCCCTGGCTGTCGGTTTCGGCGTAGGCCTCCTCGTGGTCGGCCACGTTGTAGATGAACATCTCGCGCGGCTGGCCATTCTTGGTGCCCTTGACCAGGTCGCCGATGCAGGTCTTGCCGGTGTAGCCCGGTGCCAGCGAACTCGGATCAGGCAGCACGGCCTTGACCACTTTCAGTGGCACGACTTCCAGGCCTTCGGCGGTCTTGACCGGTTGCTCGGAGAGCAGGCCGAGGTTCTTGAGTACGGTGAACACATTGATGTAGTGCTCGCCGAAGCTCATCCAGAAACGCACGTTGGGCACATCGAGGTTCTTCGACAGCGAATGCACTTCGTCGTGGCCGGTCAGGTACAGGTTCTGCGAGCCGACAACCGGCAGGTCATCGGTGCGCTTGACTTCGAACATGGTGTTGCTGGTCCACTGGCTGTCCTGCCAGCTCCACACCTGTCCGGTGAATTCGCGGAAATTGATTTCCGGATCGAAATTGGTGGCGAAATATTTGCCATGGGAGCCAGCATTGACGTCGAGGATGTCGATCGAATCAATGCGGTCGAAGTGCTGTTGCTGCGCCAGTGCCGCATAGGCATTGACCACACCCGGGTCGAAGCCCACGCCGAGAATGGCGGTGATGTTCTTCTCCTGGCACTCCTGGAGGTGGTTCCACTCGTAGTTGCCGTACCAGGGCGGCGTCTCGCAGACCTTGCCCGGTTCTTCGTGGATGGCGGTGTCCAGGTAGGCCACGCCGGTATCGATGCAGGCACGCAGCACCGACATGTTGAGAAAGGCAGAGCCGACGTTGATGACAATCTGCGACTCGGTTTCGCGAATCAGCGCCTTGGTCGCTTCGACATCCAGAGCGTTCAGTGCAAAGGCCTTGATGTCGGCGGGTTGCTTGAGGCTACCCTTGGCCTTGACGCTGTCGATGATGGCCTGGCATTTGGAGATGTTGCGCGACGCGATAGCAATACGACCGAGTTCGTCGTTGTGCTGCGCGCACTTGTGGGCCACCACCTTGGCGACACCTCCTGCACCAATGATAAGTACGTTCTTCTTCAATTTCTTTATTTCTCCTTCCGCCAGCTCAAGAGAGGCTGGACAAATAGTCGTCGTAAACAAACTCGCGAACCACCTCGACGCTGCCGTCGAGTTGCTTCACTACGATGGACGGCATTTTCAGACCGTTGAACCAGTTTTTCTTGACCATGGTGTAGCCCGCCGCGTCGATGAACGACAGCCGATCGCCGATGGACAGCGGACGATCGAATTGGTACTCGCCGAAAATGTCTCCGGCCAGGCAGGATTTGCCACACACCATATAGGTGTGTTCGCCCTCGCTCGGCGCCAGTTTGGCGTTCAGGCGGTAGATCAGCAGGTCGAGCATGTGCGCCTCGATGGAGCTGTCCACCACGGCCAGGTGCTTGCCGTTGTAGAGCGTGTCGAGCACGGTGACCTCCAGCGACGCACTCTGGGTGATCGCGGCCTCGCCCGGCTCCAGGTAGACCTGCACGCCATACTTTTGCGAGAAGGCCTTGAGCCGTGCGCAGAAGGCATCCAGGGCGTAGCCCTCACCGGTGAAATGGATGCCGCCACCGAGGCTGACCCACTCGACCTTATGCAGCAAGTGACCAAAGCGCTCTTCGATAGTGCCCAGCATCTGGTCGAACAAACCGAAATCGCCGTTCTCGCAGTTGTTGTGGAACATGAAGCCGGAGATATGCTCGATGACTTGCTCGACTTTCACCGGATCCCATTCGCCCAGGCGGCTGAACGGTCGCGCCGGGTCCGCCAGCAGGTAATCGGAGCTGCTCACTTGCGGATTGACCCGCAGGCCACGGACCTTGCCGGCAGATGCCTCGGTGTAACGCTGCAACTGGCCGATGGAGTTGAAGATGATCTTGTCGCAGTTGGCGAGCATCTCCTCGATCTCGTCGTCGGCCCAGGCCACGCTGTAGGCGTGGGTCTCGCCAGCGAACTTCTGCCGGCCGAGCTTGAGTTCGTAGAGCGACGACGACGTGGTGCCGTCCATGTACTGCTGCATCAGGTCGAACACCGACCAGGTGGCGAAGCACTTGAGCGCCAGCAAGGCCTTGGCCCCGGACTGCTCACGCACATAGGCGATCTTCTGCATGTTCGCCAGCAGCTTTTGTTTATCGATGAGGTAGTACGGCGTTTTGATCATTTTCGAGGCCTCCGGGCAAGGCGAGCCAAAAAAGGATGCGCATTGTGCCTTCACTGACTGCATATCGAAAGAGCGAAAAGTTCCGTTCATGCAATCACCCTGATCCAGGCCGATGCTTGCGATAAGCGGACGCAGCTGCTGCCCAGGCGATGAAATGCTGGAGGTTGCGGCAAACAAGGGACAACCGATGAAGCGCTGATGCCCGAAATTGAGCCGTCGCTGATAAACGGTAATGACAACGACCGTCCGCGATCAGTGCTGATGCATCAGGCCATGAAGAACGCCGAACCTCAGGCCCGGTTCGGAAGCGATCATGTTCGAGATACCGAAAGTCTTGAAGGCCGCCAGCATGATAGCCAGGCCACCGGGCAAGATGCCCAGGCGATGGCTTTGCAAGCCGGCCAACCTGAGCTGGTTGAGATGAGCGACGTCCAGCAGCTTCAACGACAAACGCAACAACCCACCGTAGGTGATACCGCCTTGTCCAAAGTCGTTGAGACCATTGGCCTTGAGCACCTTGGCCAACATCCGCGCAGTACCGGAAGAGCCGATCGCCTGCTGCCAGCCCTGCGCGCGATAACCAGCCGCCACTTTTTCAAACTGCTGGGTAGCCACTCGCTCAGCCTCCAACAAGGCTTGGGCGGTAATACAGCCACCCGGAAAGTAACGTGCGCCAAAGGTGCCGCTGCCGATGGCGATGCTTTCCGTCGACAACGGTTGAGCGCCCTGCCCCAGAATCAGTTCGGTCGAGCCACCGCCGATGTCCACCACCAGCCGCGTACGCTCGACACCGGGCACCGTATGGGCAACACCGGCATACACCAGCCGGGCTTCTTCATGACCGGACAGCACATCGATCCGAAACCCCAGGTGCCGCTCGGCACTGGCCAGGAACAACTGGGCATTGGCCGCTTCGCGCACGGCACTGGTCGCCACTGCCCGCACCCTTGTGGCTTCAAAGCCACGCAGCTTTTTGCCAAATCGGGCCAGGGCCTGCCAACCCCGATCCAGCGCCAGCTCGTCCAGAGCCCCAGCCTGCAGGCCCTCAGCCAAGCGGACCGGCTCGCGCAGGGTTTTCACCTCCTGGATCACCAGGCGTCGATTACGCTTTACCGACTGACCAATCATCAGGCGAAACGCATTGGAGCCCAGGTCAATGGCCGCGAACAGAGGGGCGTCGCCTTTCATAGCGGTGTTCCTTGCTTCATCAGCCAGCAGGCACAAGCGCTGCCGGACATCCCACGATGGTTTGCGAGGATCCTGCCTGGCTTCGATGACACCTGGATGACACACCACGCGCGTTGCCACGGAAGCAGACGCGTGGCGATGCAAGCAAGCTCCCACAAGGGGTTTGGATGAGTTCAAGGCCGGAAACGGTTAATATCCCTCTCCTTCGTCTACCCTCACAGAACGGCGTACCGCTTCCCCGTGGGCGTGATGCGTCAACATTCCTGCCTTCATGTACCGGAGATCTTCCATGCTCAAGCGTTCCCTGGCATTGGCCGTCGGCGTTGCCCTGTCTGTTTGCAGCCTGCTGACCCAGGCCGCCGATACCCTGAAAGTCAGTGCGATTCCCGATGAGGCCCCGACCGAGTTGCTGCGCAAGTTCAAGCCGCTGGGTGCCTATCTGGAACAGCAAACCGGCATGAAAGTCGAGTTCGTCCCCGTCAGCGACTACCCGGCCGTGGTCGAGGCGCTGGCCACTGACCGGATCGACATGGCCTGGCTGGGTGGCTTCACCTTCGTGCAGGCACGCCTGAAAACCGGCAACGCCATCCCGCTGGTACAGCGCGAACAGGATGCCCAGTTCACCAGTAAATTCATCACCGCCGACCCGGCCGTCAAATCCCTCGCCGACCTCAAGGGCAAGACCTTTGCCTTCGGCTCGGTGTCGTCGACTTCCGGCAGTCTCATGCCGCGCTATTTCATGCTCAAGGACGGCATCAAGCCGGAAAGCTATTTCAGCCGCGTGGGCTACTCGGGCGCCCATGACGCTACCGTCGCCTGGGTCCAGGCCGGCAAGGTGGACGCTGGGGTGCTGAACGCCAGCGTCTGGGAAAAACTGGTGGCGGCCGGCAAGGTCGACACGACCAAGGTCAAGGTCTTCGCCACTACCCCCACCTATTTCGACTACAACTGGACGGTGCGCGGCACCCTCGACCCAGCGTTGGCGGCCAAGATCAAGGCAGCTTTCCTGGCACTCGATCCGGCCAACCCGAAAGACAAGGAAATCCTCGACCTGCAGGCCGCCAGTCGCTTCATCGAAACCAAGCCTGAGAACTACAAGGGCATCGAGGAAGCCGCGCGCGCCGCCGAACTGCTCAAATGACCCTGCAACTGACCCAGGTCAGCGTTACCCATGCCAACGGTGTCCAGGCGCTGCGGGGCATAGACCTGCACATCGGCGCGGGCGAACAGGTCGCGGTCATCGGCCCGTCCGGCGCGGGCAAGTCGAGCCTGCTCAACCTGCTCGCCACCGCCCTGCGCCCGGGTAGCGGCGAGCTGCAACTGCTCGGCGAGCGCGCCTGGCAGTTGTCTGCCCGCCAGCGTCAGCGCCTGCGCGCGCGTATCGGCCTGGTCCACCAAGCGCCGCCCCTGCCGCCACGCCAACGCGTGGTCACCGCGGTCCTGGCTGGAAAACTCGGTCAGTGGGGCATCGGCAAAAGCCTGTTGAACCTGCTGCATCCGCTGGATATTCCAGGCGCCAGGGCGGCGCTGGCCCGGCTGGACCTGGGTGACAAGTTGTTCGCGCAATGCCAGCAGCTGTCCGGCGGACAGTTGCAACGCGTTGGCATTGCCCGGGTGTTGTATCAGGCGCCGGAGGTGTTGCTGGCCGACGAACCGGTCTCGGCCATGGACCCGGTTTTAGCCGAGCACACGCTTTCGGTGCTCTGTCGCCATGCCCGGGAGCACAACGTTACCCTGGTTGCCAGCCTGCACGCGGTGGAACTGGCCTTGGCGCACTTTTCCCGGGTCATCGGCCTGCGTGATGGGCAGATCCTGTTCGACCTGCCAACCGAGGCGGTCGACCGTCCGTTGCTCGACACGCTCTACGCCAACGAACAGCTGCAGTCTTCGCCAACGCCCCTCCCGCCCTCGAGCGTGCAGATCCCCCGATGCTGACACGCGATACCCGAGACCCCGCCAGCCGCCCTCGCCTGCTGCTCAGCCTGCTGGCCCTTATCCTGCTCTGGCCCGGCATCCAGTTCAGCGAATTGGACCTCCGAGTGCTGGTCACCAGCGACAGCCAGAGCGAAATGGGCCGGTTTGTAGCGGCCTTCTGGCCTCCCGCCCATGGCGACGAATTCATCGAACTGCTGTGGCAGGCCACCTTGCAGACACTGGCTATCGCCACGGCCGGCATGGCCCTGGCTTTGCTGTTGGCGGTGCCCGCAAGCCTGTTGGCCAGCCGCGCCCTGTCACTGTCGGCGGCCTCCCGTGCCGGGCATCCGGGTTATTGGGGGCAACTGCTGCGTTGGCCAGTACGCGGCCTGCTGATCTTCCTGCGCAGCGTCCCGGAAATCGTCTGGGCCTTGCTCTTCGTACGCGCCGTCGGCCTCGGCCCCACCGCCGGCGTACTGGCGATCGCCATCACCTACAGCGGCATGCTGGGCAAGGTCTACGCGGAAATCTACGAGTCGGTCGACCAGCGCCCGGCCCACGCACTCTTGCAGTCCGGCAGCAGCCGGCTCGCGGCCTTCTGCTACGGGATCCTGCCCAATGTCGCGGCGGAACTGCTGTCGTATACGGTGTATCGCTGGGAATGCGCCATCCGCGCCTCGGTGGTGATGGGGTTCGTCGGTGCCGGAGGCCTGGGCCAGCAAATGGATTTGTCGTTGCGAATGTTCGCCGGCGGTGAAGTGGCCAGCCTGCTGCTGACGTTCCTGATGCTGGTGCTGCTCGCCGATCAACTCAGCCGCCTGCTGCGCTGGAGGCTGGCATGAAGCGCCTGCTCAACGCGGTCATGGTCCTGTGCATCGGCTCGGCGGTCGTCGCCTCGTTCGTCTACCTGGGCATCGACCTGAGCGAGCTTGGCGACAGCGGTAATCTGCACCGGATGGGGGCTTACGCGCAGCGTTTTCTCAGTCCGGACTTGAGCCCGGGTCATCTGAAGGCGATCGCTCACGGCGCCCTGGAAACCCTTGCCATGTCGGCCCTTGGCACCCTGCTCGCGGCGGTGTTTGGCCTGCTTTTGGCCCTGCCTGCGGCCGGTCGCTTCGGCTGGCCCCCGCAGAGCGCTTCGCGCCTGCTGCTCAATGCCTTGCGCGCCGTTCCAGAACTGGTGTGGGCCGCACTGATGGTCCTGGCCGCCGGGCTCGGCCCCAATGCCGGCACCCTGGCCTTGGCCCTGCACACCACCGGCGTGCTCGGCCGGCTGTTCGCCGAGGCATTGGAAAATACCCCTTCCGAACCGGCCGACGCGATCCGCCTGCAAGGCGGCAATGCCGTATTGGCGTTCTGCTACGGCACGCTGCCCAACCTTCTGCCTCAACTGCTGGCCTATGTCCTGTACCGCTGGGAAAACAACATACGCATGGCCAGCGTGCTCGGCTTCGTCGGCGCCGGCGGCTTGGGGCAAATGCTCTACGTCAGCCTCAGCCTGTTCCAGGAAGCACAGGGCAGCACGGTGATCCTGGCAATGCTATTGCTGGTTTTTGCGGTCGATACGTTGAGCAGTTGGAGCCGCCAGCGGTGGGTCAAGGCTTGATGGCTGTTGCACGGCGTAGTCATAAAGACCAATCGACAGGTCTTAATGACCACGACGCAACCGAGTCAAAATAACCAAGCAAACGCCAAGCCACTGACTGGCAAGGCATTCTGAGTTGGCACAGTTTCTGATGAGGTCTGCCGCCCCTTTTGGCGAACCTAGGAAGAAAGCCACATGAGTCATGAATTCAAACCTGCTCTTAGTGTAGTCACCGGTGCCAGTTCGGGGATTGGCCTGGCCGTCACCCAACGCTTGCTGGAGCGCGGCTCCAACGTGATCGCGATGTCGCGACAGATCGGTGGCCTCGGCGAACTGGTCGAACGGTTTGGCGACAGACTGTCCTGGCTGCCCGGTGACGTGACGCAGGCGAGTGACCAGGCCAGGCTGGCACAACTGGCTGCCTCCATCGGCCCGGTGGACTGTCTGATTCCCAATGCGGGAATCGCGCAACTTGCCGACGGCCTGGACCTGGCCGCTTTCGACAGGCAATGGGCTGTCAATGGCGCGGGCGCCCTCAATACCCTGAGCAGCCTGCGCGAGCACCTGTCAGCCCAGGCGTCCGTGGTGTTCATCGGTACGTTCCTCGAGCGGGTCACCTTTCCAGGGTTGGCCGCGTATATCGCCTCGAAAGCCGCCTTGCGCGCTCAGATGCGCACCCTGGCCGTTGAACTGGCCCCCCTTGGCGTTCGCATCAACATGGTTTCACCGGGGCCTACCGCCACACCGATCTGGGGCACCCTGGGCCTTAATGAAGAGGCCCTGGGCTCAGTGGCAAGCACGGTCAACCAGCGCCTTCTAAACGGGCAATTCCTCGAACCCGGAGCCGTGGCAGATGTCATCCTGTTCCAATTGAGCCAGGGGGCACGGGGCGTGTATGGCCAGGACTGGGTAGTGGACAGCGGCTACACCTTGCGTTGATTGTGGCGAGTCCTGGCTAGAAGAAGCAGCGGTTCGGCACGACAAGGAACGATCTGTGGGAACGGGCTTGCTCGCAAAAGCGGGCTGTCAGCCAACGATGATGTTTAACCTGATAGTGCCTTCGCGAGCAAGCCCGCTCCCACAAGGTTTTCGCATGGCTCTACGCCCGCTCCATCAGCGCCCTCTGCGCATCCGCCTCGCCGTGCAACAGCTCGATCACCCAGTCGATAAACACCCGCACCCTGGGCGACAACTGTCGATGGGGCGGGTACACCGCTGAGATCGGCCACGTCGGCACGCGATACTCGCTCAATACTTCGACCAGCCTGCCCTCGGCCAACTGCCGTTGCACGTGATAACGCGGCACCTGGATCAAGCCGAATCCCGCCTCACAGGCGGTCACATAAGCGTCGGCGTTATTGACGTTCAGTTCACTCGGCAATTGCATTTCGCGCACCCGCCCCGCCACCTCGAATTCGAACGGGAAAAACCGTCCATTGCCAGACGCAAAGCCAATGACCTGGTGCGCCGGCAAATCCTCCAGCCGCCCAGGCGTCCCGGCGCGGGCAAGATAGCCGGGGCTGGCACAGGTCAGTTGGTGCAGGCGCACGATGGGGCGTGCCACCAACGCCTGGTCGACGACATTGCCGGCGCGGATTGCACAATCCACGCCCTCGCGCTGCAGATGGACCTGGCGGTCGTGGAAGCCCAGATCCAGTTGCAACGCCGGGTAGCGGCGGTAGAAATCCGCCAGGCGCGGCAGGATCCAGGTGCACCCGAAGGCAATGGGCATGTCCACTTTCAAGGTGCCGCGCGGCTGGCTTCGCTGCGCCGACAACGAACTTTCCAGGTCATCGAGGTCATCCAGCAACTGGCCACTGCGCTGGTAATACGCTTGGCCATCAAGCGTTGCGCGCACCTGCCGGGTGGTGCGCTGCAACAACTGCACCCCAAGATGCGCTTCCAACTGTTGGATCAGCAGGCTGACGGTGGCCCTGGGTAGCCCAAGGTCATCGGCCGCCTTGCCAAAACCACCCAGTTCAACGATGCGCCGGAACACCTGCATGGCTTGTAATCGGTCCAATGTCGCGCCTCATTATTCATGTATCACGAATAGTTAAACCAATAATCGTGGATTTATCCAGGAAACCCCTTGATGGAGACTGCACAGGTCGTTCATTTCCAGGAGTAATCATCATGAAGACCCGCCAACTCGGCCATCGTGGCCCCTACGTTTCCTCCATCGGCCTGGGCTGCATGGGCATGTCGGATTTCTACACCACGGGCGTGGACGAGCGGGAAGCGATTGCCACGCTGCACCGCGCCGTGGAATTGGGCGTGACGCTGTTCGACACCGCCGACATGTACGGGCCGTACACCAACGAAGAACTGCTCGGACGCGCCCTGCGTGGCAAACGTGAAGGCCTGTACCTGGCGAGCAAATTCGGCCTGATGCGCAGCAGCGACCCCCACGCCCGAGGTGTCAATGGCCGCCCCGAATACGTCCGGCAATCTGTCGACGGCAGCCTCAAGCGCCTCGACACCGATTACCTGGACCTCTACTACCAGCACCGCATTGACCCTGAAGTGCCCGTCGAAGAAACCATCGGCGCCATGGCCGAGCTGGTCAAGGCTGGCAAGGTCCGCGACATCGGGATCTCGGAAGCCAGCGCCGAGACCATCCAGCGGGCCCACGCCGTGCATCCACTGGCAGCGGTACAAAGCGAATACTCGCTGTGGTCCCGCGACCCCGAACAAAACGGCGTGCTCGCTACCTGCCAACGCCTGGGCATTGCGTTCGTCGCCTACAGCCCCCTGGGCCGGGGCTTCCTGACCGGCGAGCTGAAATCACCCGAGGACTTCGCCGCCGATGACTATCGTCGCTTCAGCCCACGCTTCCAGGCCGACAACTTCAATCGCAACCTGGTGCTGGTAGAGCGGGTCAAGGCCTTGGCCTCGGACAAGGGCATCAGCGCCTCGCAACTGGCCCTGGGCTGGGTATTGGCCCAGGGCGAGCATGTCATCCCGATCCCGGGCACCAAGCAGCGCAAGTATCTGGAAAGCAATGTGGCGGCGGCTTCGGTGGTGTTGAGCGCTGACGAACTGGCCCAACTGGATGGGATTTTCGCAGGCGAAGGTGCGGTGGCGGGCGACCGATACCAGGCGCAAACGATGACGTTGTTGAACGGTTGATCCCGCGGCTGGGCTGTCGCTTTCGACAGGCACGATTCAAGCAGGCGCCCGCCCAGCCGATAACCCTATCAGCGATAGCTCCCAGGCCTCGCCGGGTTCTGCAAGTTGCATAGGGTAATGATCAATGGGTTTGCCGCTTAATCGCCTGCTGATGTGGGGCGTCCTGATGTTCCTCGCTGCTGGCGCTTGCGCGGCAGAGGCGCCGCTGCGCATCGTCACCGAGGAACTGCCGCCCTACAACATGACGCAGAACGGGCGAGTGACCGGCATGAGCACCGAGGTGGTCCAGGCCGTGCTCAAGGAGGTCGGCCTGGACGCGCCTATCCAGGCCATGCCTTGGGCCCGGGCGTATGAACTGGCGCTCAATGAAAGCAACGTACTGATCTACTCGATCGTCCGTACACCGGCACGTGAATCGCTTTTCCAGTGGGTCGGCACCATTGGCCCGACGCAGTGGTACATCTACTCACTGGCGGACCGGCCGGTAAAACTCGCTTCGCTGGCCGATGCCCATGGTCACCAGATCGCCACGGTCAATCAGGACGTGGGCGAGCAATACCTGGTGTCGAAGGGCTTTCGCATCGGCGAAGAATTACAGTCGAGCACCAAGTACGAACACAACTACCGCAAGCTCAAGGTCGATCACGTGGAGCTGTGGATCTCCAATGAGCTCAACGCGCTGTACCTGACACGCCAGAATGGCGAAGACCCGGACAAAGTGCTGATCCGCTCGCTGCCGCTGCCCGAGCTGAGCAGTACAGATGGCTTGAACATGGCGTTCAGCCGCAAGACGCCGACCGAAACAGTGGAGAAGTTCCGTG
Source organism: Pseudomonas sp. St290 (assembly GCF_018325805.1). NCBI lineage: Bacteria > Pseudomonadati > Pseudomonadota > Gammaproteobacteria > Pseudomonadales > Pseudomonadaceae > Pseudomonas > Pseudomonas sp. St290. The sequence continues at coordinate 3,929,913 of NZ_AP014703.1, forward strand.
TTGGCCTTGAAACCATCCGCCGCAACGGCGTCTACGATGCCATCCTGCGCAAATGGTTATGACATGGGGGGCGATTTCCGTACGGTGTCCTCCTTACAACCACAGGCCAAGGCGTTCAGCTCCCTGGGGCGGCGCCTGGTGTTGGCAACGCTGCTGTTCTGCCTGCTCTTTACCCTGGCGATGGTCACCTGGCGAACCTGGCTGGCCTGGGAAAACAACCTCGCGGAAATGAATTCGGAACTGGCCCTGATCGACCAAGTGTTCCAGAACACCCTGGCCCACGCCATTTGGGAGCTGGACCGTGAATCCCTCGACCAGCAAATCACCAGCGTCGCCACGGCAGCGCCCGTGGGTCGCGTGGTGTTGAACATCCTGCGCCCCGGCCAAGCGCCCGAAATCATCGAGCTCAATCGATACACCGTCGCTCAATCGGGCGTGGTACCGGTGCTGCATCGCCAACTCATCGCGCAGCCCTACGCCGGGGCCCAGGAAAAAGTCGGCGAGCTGACCATCGAAGGCGACAATAACCTGCTGTGGGAGCGCCTCTGGGGCGAAGCACGCAGCATCGTCATTACCCAGCTCATCCAGTCCTTGCTGCTGGCCGGGTTGGTCATGACCATGTTCAACCGCCTGGTAACCGTGCATGTGGTGCACATCGCCCGTCACCTGGGCGAACTTGCGCCGCAAACCCTCAAGCATCACCTCAAGCTGCAACGGGCGGTGTTGCGCCAGGACGAACTGAGCCTGCTCGAATCCCAGGTCAATGCACTCCAGGACAATCTCCACGCCCATCTGGAGCGCCAGCGTTCGGACGAACTGGCCCTTGCCACCAGCCGCGATCAAATGGCCGAACTGGTCGAGGCACGCACCGCTGAATTGAAGGCGGCCAACCAGTCGCTCGAAACGTTGTCACGTCACGATGCCTTGACGGGCCTGGCCAACCGTCGCTATTTCGACGAACTGAAGGAAATCGAGTTTCGCCGGGCGATCCGCCATAAGACCCCGCTGGCCGTGCTCATGTGCGATGTCGATTTCTTCAAGATCTACAACGACACCTACGGCCACATGCAGGGCGACCAGTGCTTGAAAGAGATCGCCGAGACCCTGCGCAGTGTGTTCGGCCGCTCTGGCGAGCTGACCGCACGCGTAGGCGGCGAAGAGTTCGTCGTGGTCCTGCCCAATATCGACGGCGTCCAGGCCTGCGAAGCCGCCCAACGCTTGCGTACGAGCCTGGCCGAGCGTGAGCTGCCCCACAGCGGCTCCAAGGTATCGCCTTTTGTCACCGTGAGCATCGGCGTCGCCGAGCTCGACCCGGAGACAATGGATCATTTTGACCAATTGCTGCAACGCGCCGACCAGGCGCTGTACCGGGCCAAACACCAGGGGCGCGACTGCGTTGCCCTGTAACAACAATCGCGCGCCATGAGGTCTGCATATGCATATTCGCCTGACACTCTGCTCATGCTTGCTACTTGCCTCCATCAGCCTGCAAAGCCACGCCGAGGCAATCGAAGTCGTCACCGAAGACTCGCTGTACGCCTATCAGCGTGACGACAAGGTCGTCGGGCCGGGCATTCGCATCGCCGAAGAAACGCTGAAAAACGCGCAGCTCACCGACTACAGCCTGTCGCTCTACCCGTGGGCCCGCGCCTATGAAAAGGCGCTGCACGAGCCTAACGTGCTGATTTTCCCGCTGGACCGCACCCCGGCTCGCGAGCAACTGTTCAAATGGGTCGGTGAAATACATCGAGTAGCGAGCCGGCTCTACAAGATGCGGGACAGCGAAGGCATTACCGTCAACAACCTCGAGGAGGCCAAGCAGTACAGCATCGGCGTGGTGCGCAATGACGCCAAGCAGATTTATCTGCAACAGCGTGGGTTCACCCGGCTGGTCATCTCGGCCAACAACCACGACAACTTTCAAAAACTGTTGAATCGCCAGATCCAGTTGCTGCCGATGCCAGAGAACACCGCACGCCTGATGAGCAAAGACGCCCAGGTGGATTTCACTTCGCTGGAAGAGGTCTATACCCTCGACGAACAACCCCACAGGGTCCACCTGGCCTTCAGCCTGAGCACACCGGATGAAGTCGTCGCCAAGGCCCAACGCGCCTTCGACCAGCTCAAGGCTTCCGGTGAAGTGGCGCGGATCATGAACGAACAGCGGTAGACTCTGGGGGATCACACCACAAGCAACCGATGAGGTATGTCCCGATGAGCAATGCGTCCTACGTTCCGCCCAAGGTCTGGAAAAACGACGCCCCGTCTGGCGGCCAGTTCGCCAGCATCAACCGCCCTGTTGCCGGGCCGACTCACGAAAAGACCTTGCCGATTGGCAAGCATCCACTGCAGCTCTATTCCCTGGCCACGCCCAATGGCGTGAAGGTGACCATCCTGCTGGAGGAACTGCTGGCGCTGGGTCATGCGGGCGCGGAATACGACGCCTGGCTGGTCCGCATCAACGAGGGCGATCAATTCTCCAGCGGCTTTGTCCAGATCAACCCCAACTCCAAGATCCCGGCCCTGGTAGACCGCAGCGTAGAGCCGGCCATCCGCGTCTTCGAGTCCGGTTCGATCCTGCTTTACCTGGCGGAAAAATTCGGCGCCTTCCTGCCCACCGATCCGGCAGGTCGCACCGAAACACTGAACTGGCTGTTCTGGCAGATGGGCGCCGCCCCGTACCTGGGTGGTGGCTTCGGGCATTTCTACGCGTATGCGCCGGAGAAGCTCGAATACCCGATCAATCGCTTCACCATGGAAGCCAAGCGCCAACTCGACGTGCTGGATCGCCGCCTTGGCGAAAGCCACTACCTGGCAGGCGACGACTACACCATCGCCGACATCGCGGTCTGGCCCTGGTATGGGCAACTGGTGCGCAACAATGTCTACGGCGCAGCCGAATTCCTGAGTGCTCACGAATACACCCATGTGCAGCGCTGGGCGGAAGAAATTGCCAAGCGCCCTGCCGTCCTGCGCGGACAGCGAGTCAACCGCACGTGGGGTGACGAGGCGAGCCAGGTGCCGGAGCGGCATGAGGCTGGGGATCTGGGCTGAAGACGGTCACAGGTTGGCTATCGGCAGCGTCCGGCGCCCTACCTGGCGCGTTCAAGCCGGCAGTGTCAGGCCCCGGTCGCTGAAATACTGGCTCAACGTTGCCGTAGACGCTTGCGGATCCGCCAGGGCGACGTAGGTATCGGGGCGTAGCAGATAGGCGGCGTCCCGGCACAACCCGGCTTTGTCATGCTCATGCTGCCAGGCGAACGTGTGCAGGGGGATCTGGTGCTGGCTGCTCCAGGCTTTCAGGTCCGCCCGGGCCTCGCCGTAGACATGCACCTGCCAGCCGATGGTCGCGAGCGGTTCGTAGTTGTCGGCACCCGCCAGCGGTACCCATGGCAAACGGTCACCGCCCTGCACTTCACCCGCCTTGCCGGCACTCAATGGGCTTTCGTGATAATTCAAGGAGGTCTGGGACACCATCCGGAACAGGTACTCACGCACGTTCTCGCTCTTGTAGGCAACGCTTGCGAAGAGCGGTGCGATGCGCGTGCGCACGAAGTCGGCAAAATTGCCTTGGGCGGTGGCAAAGGTGAACAGCCGGTCTGTGGTTTCCACAAGCTTTTGCGCAAACGCCTGGCGTTCCGCCTGGTAACTGTCGAGCAGCGAGTCTGTTGCCCGCCCCTTCACGACCGCCGCCAGTTTCCAGGCCAGATTGATCGCATCGAGGATGCCGGTATTCATGCCTTGGCCGCCGGCCGGACTGTGGACGTGGGCAGCGTCTCCCAGCAAAAACGCCCTGCCCCAGCGGAACTGATCCGTGACACGATGATGGACCCGGTAAGTGGAGAACCAATTGACGTGATCGACCCTGATGTTCAAGCCGTTAATCGCGTCGTGACCAACGTCCTCGAACGTAAGCGTCTCCGGGTGTTCTGCACGTTCGTCACGAACCGTGCCGATCAGGCGATATTGGCCAGTTTCGCCATAGAAAAACACCAACACGAATTCGGATTTATCAAAAGCGATATGGGCCTCGCCCGCAGGCTCGAAACCGCTGGCAGACACATCCGCCACGTAGAACAGTTGCTTATAGGTACCGCCCTCGAAGCCACTCCCCACCTGATGCCGGACGAGCGAGCGAGCGCCATCGCAGCCTGCCAGGTAAGCGGCCGTGAGCGTCTCTTCGCGACCATCCGCCTGCTTCAAGCGCGCGGTAACCCGATCGCCATGGTCCTCGAAAGACAGCAGTTCGGTCTGCCGCTCGACTTCGACGCCCAGGGACTTAAGCCGCTCGACCAACAGCTGCTCATGACGATCCTGGGGGTATATGAGGACAAAAGGATAAGGCGACACATCCCCGCCGGCATCCACCAGCGGAATCCGCGCCTTGCGTTTTCCCAGGGCCCACATGTTCATGGCCGGGGTCTTGTACCCGGCTTCGATGACCGCACCGGCCATGCCGAGTTGGCGATACAACTCAAGGGTACGGGCCTGGACGGCCATGGCCCGCGAGGTCTCCCCCGGCCCATGGCTCTTGTCGATGATCCTGACAGCCACCCCCTGCCGGGTGAGCCATAACGCCAGGACCAATCCAGTAGGGCCGGCTCCCACAATGAGAATGTCGGTTTGTACCATGCTCGTGCCTCTGGAGGACTGATGACGCTGGAGGCACTTAATAATGGTCGAGGCAGGCTGAATGTCAACGCACTGCGGGCGGGCAAGCTGGCTGCGTGGTGTTGTAACTACTGTGGGAGTGGGCTTGCTCGCGATGACGCCAGCACATTAAATATCACCGCAGGCTGACACACCGCGATCGCGAGCAGGCTCGCTCCCACAGTTTTCCCCCCACAGTTTTTCGTCAAGAGTTCAGCGGTTGGCTTCCAGCCTGTATCCATCACCCGCCGACGCCGGAGTCGTTTCATTGGCCAGGGCAAAAACACACTCATCCAGATACGGCCTGACGTCCGCCCACTTCTTGCGGTCCGCGATAAATCCCCTCAGTTTCTTGCCGGCATCCACGACATCCGGCTCATGCGCCATCAGCATCAGCCTGGCAACCGAACTGGCATCAGCGTCCTTGTGCTTGGCATGGTCCTGCCTTGCGTAAGAATGGAACTCCTCGATTCGCCCCAGCACAGCCTCCGCCCCGCCCATGCACTTGTCACCCATTACCTCTTCGCGCCGCTGCGCATGCCCGCCGGCAAAACTGTCCTGGACAAGATGAAGCAGGCTGCCAAACGCCACCTGGTTCACATTCGCCCGCAGCCATGGGCGCCCGACCGCAAAAAGGTCCTGCACCGTCTGCCCATTATTGAAATGCTGCTCCCAGCCTTCGATCTTGATGTCTTTCAAATAGGTATTGATGGGGTAGGTTCCGTCGGCAACACCCCAGGCGAACTCGGCCCACATCATGATTTCACGCTTGGTTTGCTCTGGCGTGGCGCCCTCCTGGGAAGCCATTGCATGCAAGAACTGCAGGTCGCCGAAATGCGAACGAGAGATGTAATTCCCCGACCCCATGAACGCCATCGGATCGGAAGCGCTTTTGTCCTCGGCTTTCTCGAACAGATTTACCCAGCAGCGCGTCTGCGAGATAAAGCCAACCGAGTAACGCCCATTGCAGCCCTTGGTTCTGGCATCTTCCGTGCCTGGCATGAACACCGGGTCATCGTTCCAGCGAACCCCGGCAATAATGTAGGCTCCGGCATACTCCAGGTTAGGGTTGCTGCAATCCTGCCAATCGCCGTCGCACCCATAGATCTTCTGCGTCAACGCCTCATGGGCCGGATCGGAAAAATTATGCAGCGCAAAGCTGGCGAAAGGCACCGTCGCCTTATAGGAAACCCCGTATTTCTTGGCCATATCCCGCTCAGCCAAGGTGCCATCCGGCGAAAGTTGAAAGGCATTGGCCTGGCCGATGCAACCGAACAAAACACCCCACACAACTCCCGACACGGCTTTGTATGTATTCATGGGTCGTCTCTGCAAAGGGCGATGACGGGCAGGTTCTCGTCTCGCGCCTGGGGTTGGTTGGGGTGGGCGTGAAAAATGGCAAGACGCCATCGTCGATAGCATAGCGGGTGGCGCTATGCCGTCCAGGCAACGCAGGGCTGATTTTTCCATCGTTCAGTGCTGCATCACCAACCCGAGATTAGTTGACGGTCATAGTCTTCAAACCAAGCGCGAGTACCCGAGCATCATCGCCCAAGCCGAGCTGCTGCGGACTTATCGCGTCCGCAAATTGCAATTGCATCCTCAAGAAACCCTGATCCGCAATGCGTTGTTGCATCGAGGGCGTAACGGGTATGTCGAGGATGTTGCCTTCTGACTTCTCAAGCGTGTAGGCCGATGCCGGTAGACCATTGATAAGAACGGTGACTTTCTGCTGCGTATGCCCTGGCACAAGAAAGGCGGAGGCCTCCAAGCGAATGGAATGTACGAGGGTTGTCGCTCGCAATACTATTTGCGCATCGGTTCCCTCGGACCAGGTGCCCCATTGCTCCGCGTCAAGCCACCCCATTGCCAGATACGCTGTACCTGAGTCACGTTGATCGAATCGCACGGTATGACCAAGCTCAAGTGGGGCGGCTGTCGGCGTCTGTTCATTCGTCAACTGCGGGCATTCGCTGCACTGCTTCCAACCAGGCGCAAGCACGGTAAATCCGTCTATCCTGGCGAAAAGATCAGCGGAAGTATCGACGGTGCCCAACGCTCGCAACATAGCCCGGCTGTCCATCAAGTACAGCGAGTCCGGTTCATACTTTCCCAATGCTAAGGCCAGGGTGGCTTTTTCGTCAGCCTGTCGCCATTGCGTCATACTCATCCGCCCAAGGTAGGGGGCATCCGTGGACAAATGATGGAGGCCTGCAAAAGCTGAAACAGAAAGCCAATGCGGGGAGAGATTCTGCGGCACTATCCATCGAACTTTCTGGTAATGAGATGCAGCGCTCTTCCAAAATGGATCGACAAAGGGCGTCGCCCATTCGGATGCCGGCTTGACCATGAATTTCTTTCTGACGTCCGACCAGCCGCTGTGAGTGTCGAAAATTTGTATCAAGAGCGCCATCCCCAAAAGACACGCGGCCGTTCTTGACGTATTGGCGCGAACGACCAGGAAAATAATGACAAAGATCACAACGTAGTAAATCGGCCAGAACATTCGCCCTGAGGCACGAAAGATGTTCGCGATAGAAATCACTTGAGGGGGCAAGGAATAACCAAGCTCGAACGAACCGATTGCGACATGGTTCGAGAACGAGAAAATGGTCAGGCCGATCAACGCCAGCCCTAGCATCGGCCGTTTATACAGCGCGGACCCTAGCCCTGTGTTACCGCGCAACCATCCTGAAAAGGCACAAATCGATAAAACAATCAGGCCCGTCCCCAGGAAAGCGAAACCGTCACTGTCCCCCGGTACACCCGGGAGATTTTTCAACGCATACGACCAGTTCTGGGGATTGAACAGCGTCAAGACGTTTGCCCGGTACAGACCGAATCCGGCAGAAATAACGCCTGCGCGCTCGACGGTGAAATAACCGGCCTGCCAGCAACAGGCGGTGACTAGGGAAAACAACACCCCCAACTCAACGACCGCGGAGCCAAGGGACAGCCGGCGCTTAAAGTATTTGGCGGCAATATCAGCCAGCCAGATCAGTGCAATCATTGCCAGAAAGTAGGCATGGATCAGCGCCGCCGCCGCCAACAATGCCCCCCAGGCCATACGTCTTCTGCGTAAGGCTGGGTGCAGGTTCAGGTACAACGCCGCGAGGACCAAAAAATGCCCGCCCAAAGACAGGTGTACGGTCATGCGCAGGATCATGGGAGGCACAAAGAGGAACAGCGCCGCGCCGAGGGCTCGGATAGCAATACTGGGCGTAATCAATCCCACCAGTTTCCAGGCAAACCATGCCTGCAGCATGAAACAAGCCAGCAGCCAGAGACCAAAATACTGAAAAGGTTCAGGGAGCAACGGGGCGAAGGGTTTAAAAAAAAACGCCAGGAGCGGATTGGAGTCCGAAAAAACGATGCTGTTGCTAAGTTCAAGCCCGTAGGATGGATTCAAACCGATTGGAAACGACCACGGCGATTGTCTGAAGAACAACCAGCCCAAATAATGAGTGGCCGGATCGCCATCTCCCAACCAGGCGATATTTTGCGGGTCCAACGCACGCGGCCCGATGATCATGAAAAAAGCCAATGCGCCAATCAGCAAAGGCAGCAGGTTCAATACCCTGCCCTGGCCAAGCGGCTTCATTGCCTCGCCTGCGGCGCGATACAACACAGCGATCGAATTTCGGTTTACAAGTGGTCGTGGCGTCCAAGTGCGCCTAGTTTGCGTACTGTGCTGATGAGTCAATTGTTTTACTCTTTTTATAGTGTTTTTTAACAATCCGCCGATCCACGGTAGCTGCCGCAGCCGGCCCTTTCACCGGAGGGTCAGCACCTCGCCCCACCGATGCTACCAGCTATCCCCGGCCATTAATCTTGCATGGCTTATCCGAATATTTTTCAACGCCTGGGCATGCAACTGTGAAACGCGTGATTTCGAGATACCCATGAGTTCGCTGATCTCGGTGAAGCTTAAATGCTGGTGATAGTGCCCCTGGATGACTCGCTGTTCATTCGCCGAAAGAAGCTTCACGCACTCCTCCAGTGTGTCGCTTTCACGCTCCACTTCGTAGAGGCTTAGCGGATTATTGTCCTTTGGCTCAGGGTCAACGATCCCAGACTCCAGAAACAACCCGAACGCCAAGCCGATAGCGACGTTCGCCACCTGCTCCAGATCAGACTCCGCTCGCCCCTCCTCCTGCATGCCGGAAATACTCTCCAGCCGTTCCCGATAATATCGACGTCGATCGCTGACATAACAGGACAACCCCTTAAGCACGTTACCTTTCACATAAGGTTCGGCATAGGATTGGAAACGCGTATTCAATTCCGGATTAAACCGGTCAATGGCCTGCAAAAGGCCGATTGAAGCGAGGTTCACGTAGTCCCCCCACTCAGCCAATGGATGTGGGTAGCGAGCATACAAAAGCCCGACAATCATCCGAAGCCATTGGCCATAAAAAAAGAACAACCGGCTCCTGGCCGCCTCTGTTTTGCTGTCCAGCCAGTTGCGCCACAACGCTTGCTCGTCATTGCCTTCATTGCCGGGCTCATCCGTCACCATGGAAGGCTTCACCCTTGCCCTAGCCGAGATTGCGCATCAACGTCTGGGCAATCAGGCCCCAACCGTCGATCAACAGAAACAGCATGATCTTCAATGGCAACGAAATCGTGATGGGGGGCACCATGATCATCCCTAACGACATCAGAATTGACGCCACCACCAAGTCGATGATCAAGAATGGCAGGAAGATCATAAAGCCGATCTGAAAAGCCAGTTTCAGCTCGCTCAACATGAACGCCGGTACAAGCTTTACCGGGGACAGCCCTTCCGGCGTTTGCGGCAGCGGATCCTTGGCCAAGTCATAAATCAGCCGCAAATCCTCTTCATGGGTCTGCCTGATCATGAAATCGCGGATCGGCACCCAGCCTTGCAACGCGGCACCGTCAAGCCCCACCTTGTTCGCCAGGAATGGCTTGATGCCTGCGTCATAGGCCTTGTCCAAGGTTGGAGCCATGGCGAATAAAGTCAAGAACATCGACAGTACGATCAACACGATATTCGGCGGCGTCTGTTGCAACCCCAATGCCTGCCTGGTCAGTGACAACACCACGATGTTGCGGGTGAACGTGGTCAGGGAAATGACCAAAAACGGCAGGAACGAAAGTGCCGTCAGCAAGGCCACAACGCTGACTGGCGATTGAATCTGATTGATGTGCAAACTTCCCCATTCGGAGAAGTCGTCCGCCGCTGTCGCGAAGGGGGCAACGCAACTGAGTACCAGGAACAGCAAGCGACGAGTCATATCGAATACTTCAAGAGCGAGCATCCAGCGCAGAGGATGAGGGTTGTTCAGGCAAGATAGTCACGGTCGCTCCGTTCGAAGATTCAGTGACCAGGACCTGCGACGTTTCTGTCTTGAGCAGATACACCTTGGTCTTGGTTGACAAGCGCAAGGCACGTACACACTGCAACTCGGTCGGGCCAGCCAAGGTGCTGTCGGTATTGGCATGACGTCGCGCATACCAACGCATCACGCCGTAGACCACCGCCAATAAAACAGCCGTGATCAGCATCACTTTGATCATCAGCATGAACGACAGCGGATCATCCTGCCGCAGCGCTAATCCAAGGGGTTGGGCTACGGTTTCAGACGTCACAGTATTTCCGTCAACTGAATGCCAAAATTGTCATCGACTGCCACCAGATTGCCTCGGGCAACTGGTTTGCCGTCCAGACATAGCGACGCAGGTTCATGAACCTGTTCCAACAGCTTGACCACGTCACCGGCCTTCAGCGCGAACAACTCATCCACGCTCATGGAGGCGTGACCGAGCTCCACCACCAACTCCACGACCACATGCTTGATCAAATTCATGTCCCGCTTGATCAGCGGTGATTGCTCGTCATTGACCATCACCTGGGCCTCTTCCAACTCAATTGCATCTACCGTTGCCGTCACACCAACACTCCTGATTCATTCATGGGAAATCAACTGCACGGCGACTTGGCCTTGCTGCTTAGCCAAGTAGCCACTCGCGATCACAGGGCCCTCGAGCAGTTGCAGCGAGACCGGATCGGCCAGCAATGCACTGGCGCGCAATGTGTCCCCAGGACGCAGGTCTCGCATATCTCCGATAGAGAGGCTCGCCAAGGGGAGACGCACGGACAACTTCACCCGAGCATTACCCAGTGCCTGCTTACGCTCGATCAACGGCGTGCGGGCAACAGGCTCCTCTAGCGCAGCATTGAACAATGCCGCATCCAGCGACAGATGCAGCGTCGATTGACCGACGTGCAGTTGCAGCAATACCTGGGCACTGAGTAAACCCGAGGATGGCCGAGACGACTCGGCGGTTAAATGGGAGACGCCACTTTGCCCAAGGACCTCAAGCACATTATTGATCAGCGCCAATTGTGCTTCGCGTACCAGATGCCTCGCGGTCTCATCCTCTGGCACGTCCTGCATGAAAGGCCCGAAGATCATCGAAGCCCCATCACCCGCCAGGTTGATTGAGCCATTGACTGATTTGGCACTCTGCCAAGCCAGTGCCGATGCCCAGTCACTTGAATCATCCAGGGCCGAACAGCTCACTTCGCAGGTGTGGCGTGCATCTGGCATGCACCACTGCTCATACCAATGCCTGGCCACGGCCGGTAATCGCTCACAGGCCATGTGTAGACGAGTCGTGCCGACAAATCCCAACATCCTCATTGTTCAGCCCCCTCTCGTTCCGTTGTACAACTGCTCCAGCATTTCATTGGAGACCGTCATCACTCTCGAGCTGGCCTGATACCCGCGCTGAATGATCAGAATGTCCCCAAACTCTTGGGCCAGATCAACGTTGGACAACTCCAGGTAACCGCCCTGGATGCGACCAAACTGCTTCTCCCCCGCTCGGCCAAACTCTGCCTTCATGGAAGAAGGCGCGTGGTAGAGCGAATTGGCGCCCGCGACCAAGGCACTTTCATCGGCGAAGTCCGCCAGCGCCAACTGGCTGCCATCACGTTTCTCGCCGTTGGCGTAGGTGAATTTAAGAATGCCCTTCTCGTCGAATGCGAAGGTATTCAGGCCGGCAACGGCGCTGCCGTCGACCACTCGTGCGCCCAGCGTATGGCTCGGTCCGCTGGCGACCTGGGAAGCCAGGTTGAAACTACCCGGTGTTCCGAAATCCAGCACAATGCTCTGGACCTTGCCATTAACCGTCAACGGAACCGACAACGTGTTGAAACCGGCAGAGGGACTGCCATCTACGCCGAAAGCGATGGTGCCAGTCTGCAACTGAGCGCCGCTCGCGTCGGAAACCGTGACGCTCCAGCTATTGGCGGGCGTCGTTTTCGGTTCGAATTTTACGCTCAGGGTATGGCTCGCACCGGTCGAGTCGAACACCTGGATGGCGTTGATCTGATGGGTCGCCTCCGTAGTACCGGTGCGCGCCAAAGCCCCCACCATCTCGACTCGGGTGGTGGCCTGCGGCGGTAAGGTGCGTTGTCCCTGGATATTGATATCGCGCAGATTCCCCGACGAGTCGATACCCGCGATGCGTTGCTGGCTGATGGTATCGACCAGATAGCCGTCCTTATCCACCTCGAATTGCCCGGCGCGGGTGTATGACAGCGCCCCCTGTTCATCGCGCAGAACGAAATAACCGGCGCCATTGACCGCTACGTTGGTGTTATTGCCCGTCTGGCGATTCTCACCCGGCTTGATACGGACTTGGGTACCTGCGATGCCTGAACCAAAGCTCTGGCCATCCTGCCCGTTGACGGCGCGATAAAAAGTATCGCTGCCTCTGTAGCCGGGCGTATTCATGTTCGACACGTTATTGGAGACGTTATCCAAGCCCTTGGCGAAGGAAAACAGGCCACTCATTCCATTAAAGAAAGCTTGCAGCATCACGCCCCCTGCCTGACCAGTTTGATTTGTGACAGCCGCACGTCAGTGAGGACCGTACCGTCGGTTCGTTTGACGGACAGCACCGGCCCGGTCGACGAAAACGCAATCGCCGTCACCGAGCCAATCGCCGTTCCACCCGTGGTTATGCTGACTTCAACTTGCCGCCCCAACAGTCCCAGGGACTGCGAAGTGGCATTCATGGACACCAGGTTGTCGGTGTTTTCGTTGGTGATCCGGGTCTGCTCAAGGTTGGCGAACTGCGCCATCTGTGCCAGGAACTCGCGATTGTTGATCGGTTCCAGCGGGTCCTGAAATGTCAGTTCGGTCAAGAACAACTTGATGAAGTCTTCCTGCCCCAGACGGCTCTGGGCCAACTCCGAGGTGGTGGAACTCAGCTCATTACCGATCGCTTCAACGGCCATCGTGTTCACCTTGGTAATCGTTCGAAAGAGGTGTTGCGCGCCAGACTTGCTGACCGTTGAGCCAGATCTGCTGCGGCCGCTCAGGCATCGATGAGGCCCGACGAGAGAGCTCGTCTATCAGCTCATCACGCTCTTGCGCGGTGAGCCGGTAGTCTCGCACCAGCAACTCGAGACCTTTACCCCGAGGGAGAAACTGAAAATGCCGATCCGGCCATTTCCCGTTCAAATAGCTCAACAGCGGATGATCGGTGGCGTCTTCAGCGCCCTGTTGCTCAATGGCAACGGGCTCGCTCCAGGGTCTATCGGGGCCTTTTGTCGAGATAGCACCGGGCATGGAGGACATCGCCGAAATCGTCGAGAAGGCGCTGGAAGGCGCTGAGTAGGCTTGCTCAGCAACGATTGAAGCAACGCTGTGCACACCCGGCTCCGCCAGGAATACATCGGGAAGATAGGACAGGTGATGCCCGGCGTGTGCACCCAGCGCGTACAGTTCAAGCGCCTCGGCAGTCATGGACGCTGACGCACCGCCGGAACGCAACTGCACGACCCGCGCCAGATCCGCTTCAGCAATGGCAGAGTGCGCGAGTCGTTGCCCCGACATCACCTGTGGGTTGCGCTGCTGACCTGCGCTGTCGTTTGAAGTCGGTGATTGATCATGCAGGCCAATTTTGCGCTCGAAGTCCTTGGCCTGTGTATCGCGAGCGGGAGGACGTTGCTGATCAGCCGCCATGGTCCACAACGATACCCCTACTTTAACGGCCATGTCCCATCCCCTGAGCTTGCTGTGCATCAAAAATGTCGATGGCTTCGTAGTCACGCACCGCTTTGTCCAGCAGCACCTGCAGTCGATCCTTGGCCTTGTCGATGAGGTCTTCGTTCACCTTGCACTGGAGCAGGTGTGACATGACCGAATGCGTCAGGCTTCGTGCCTCAATGACGGGCTGATGCGCCGCTTCAAGCCGCTGAAAAGCGGCTGTCTGCGCCAGTAAGCGCTGTTCGTGCTGGGAGGGATCGAGCATGGCGCCAATACGCCCCAACGCCTCATGGTTCGCTTGGAGGTTGTCGTAGCGAACCTGCTCCGCCTTCAGTCGATGCTCGGCTTGGGTCAACTCACGGCGACTGCGGTTGTAAGCCAGTTCTGCCTTCTCCCGCTGCATGGCACGCAAACGAGAAGCCGCCTTCAATTGCCGCGACTTGCGCCATTCATCTTGCATCGCTCACCCCCTTGCCCAGCCGCTGGAACAACTGATGAACCGTCTGCCAGGTGTTTGATGCAGCGAAATGCTCTTGAGGGGTTTGCTGCAACAACGCATCGAACTCGGGTTTCAACTCGATCATGGTGTCCAGCAGCGGCTGCGAGCCCTTTTCATAGGCGCCCAGCTCGATCAGGTCCACGCTGTTCTGATAATTGCCAAGCGCTGAACGCAGGCGCTCGACCTGGTTTTTACGCTCTTGGGTATGCAGGGCGCCCACCAATCGACTGATGCTGTGCAGCACATCAATGGCTGGCCAATGCCCACGGGCCGCCACACTGCGACTCAAGACAATATGTCCGTCGAGAATGGCCCGCATATGGTCAGCCACGGGCTCATTCATATCGTCGCCCTCGACCAACACGGTATAGACCCCCGTAATGGACCCTTGCCCATTCAACGCGCCGGCGCGCTCCATCAGCGGCGGCAACAGGGCAAATACCGAAGGCGTATAACCTCGGCTTCCCATGGGCTCGCCCGTCGAGAGTCCGATTTCACGCTGGGCCAGGGCAAACCGGGTGATCGAGTCCATGATCAGCAACACATGCTTGCCCTGGGCGCGGAACCATTCGGCGATCGTCGTCGCCGTGTAGGCTGCCTGGCGCCGCAGGACCGCCGGTTGCTCGGCAGCCGCGGCGATCACCACGGCCTTTTTCAAACCTTCCGGCCCCAGGCTGTCGCGAATGAAATCCCCCACTTCTCGACCGCGCTCGCCGATCAGGGCGATCACGATCACATCAGCTTCGGCATACTTGCTCATCATGCCCAGCAAGGTGCTTTTCCCCACACCACTGCCAGCAAAAATCCCGATTCGCTGACCACGCCCAAGCGGCGTGAAGACGTCGACGGCTTTCACACCGGTGAGCAGCGTGGTGTCGATCGGCGAACGATGCAAAGGATTGATCGGTGCCACGAAACGCGGCATGCGCGTCAGCCCTTCCGGGGCCGGCAAATCATCCAGGGGGTTGCAGGTCGCATCCAGGACACGTCCCAACAGACTGGCCCCCACGGGAACCGTGTAGGGGGTTCCACGGGCATGGACTTCGCTGGCCAGGCATAAACCATCCACCGGTCCATAAGGCATCAACAAGGTGGATTCACTGCGCAAGCCGACCACTTCAGCCGCAATGACCTCGCCACCGCGAGCCGGGTGGATGTCCACCAACTCTCCCAGCCGGACATCCAAGCCGGTGGCGTGCAGCACCATGCCCTGGATCGAACTCAAACGGCCCAGGCGCCGACACAGGCGGGCCTGGGTAAGCTGCGTCAACAGTCGACTCTCAAGCCCCTGCCACACGGCCATCTCCCCCGGTCAACACGGCTGCGACATTGCCCAGTTGCGTGTGCACACCGACATCCAACTGACCACCGCCGAAGTCGATCAGGCAACTACCGAGGGAGGCCTGCGGATCGACCTGAAACGATGCCAATAGCGCGTCATCCGGCGCCAGTCGAAGCAACGTTTCATAGTCCCCACGGGCAACACGAATCCGCATGGGACCAACCAGTTGATACTCTTCGATGGCGCGCCTCGCCAGGTCGGCGATTAACGGACGCGTTTCGGCATGCAGGTCTAAAAAGCGAGTGACCACTGCCTGTGCGAGCCGTCCTAGCGAAGGTTCCATGGCCGCCATCAACTGTTTCTGTTGCGCCCCCAAGGCTTCAACCAATCGTGCGAGTTGAAGACGTTCCGTTTCGAGCGCGGTACGCAAAGAGGCTTCCTTCTTCAGCCATTGCTGCTCTTGATGGGCCAGGGCCTCGCTCAGTTGCGTACGGGCCTGTCTGCTGCCTTCCAATAGCCCCTTCTCACGACTCTCCCGCTCAATTTGCGCGAGTTCCAGCGCGAAGGTCTCGCGCAACGTCTGCTTCACGTCCGGTTGAAGCGGTTCATTGGGCAAGGTGTTCGTTCGGATATCGGCACCCAAGGTTGGCAGACGTCGAGTCCCCAGGTTCTGGGAAGGTTGACGCAACACCGTCGACGACAGGGGCGGCTTAGGCGTGCTCATCACCCGCCTCCTGGGCATCCATCCGGGCTTTCAAACTACTCATCAGTGCCGGGGGCAACACCTGCTTGGCAAACTTGCTATCCCAACGACGGATCTCGGCACTGTTGGCTAGGCCACCCAACACTTCACGGCGTGCAGTGGGTGTTTCCAATTGAAGGACCAGCGCGCCCCAGAACGGATGCGTCGCTTTCGAAAGCCGGGCCTTGAGCGGCGCGTTGTCGGGCATCGTGCGAGGGGCCGGCGGTGTTGCCGCCAGCTCGCTCATCAGCCCGGCGACAACGGAAGGATCGTTGTTCAAGCCCAGGAGATTGATCTCCTCCAACAGCACCTCGACCTGGCGACGCTCCTCGGATTCCAGCCGCGCCAGAATCCACTCACGGTCTTCGGCATGAGAACAGGCAAGGCGAATAGCCGCTTTACGAAGCGCTGAGAACTCCATGTCAGCGCCCCTCCAACAGCCAGCGGCGCAAGTCCACCAGCAATTGCTCGCGCTCGACCGATGTCATTCGCGGCACAGTGGCGGGCACGGAAACAGACTTGCGTCGTCCTTTTGCCCAGAGCATCAACAGACCGATTGACAGGGCAGCCAGCAAGCCGACACCCAACCAGCGCGTCCATGGCAACGATAGATCAGCATTGACTGGCTCAGGTACCTCAGCGTTACTCACTGGCACCGGTTGCGCCAAGGGCTCGGCCACCTTAGGCGTATCCGGCACGGGCATATCGGGGATATACACCATCACCAAACGATCGCCCCGCTTGAGATCCAACCCCAAAGCCGCTTCAAGCAACGCCTGGATATCTTTCATTTGCGTGTCCGATACCGGTGTGCTGAGCACTACGCCAACGGTAATGCGCTCGATCTTGCCTGTCGCATGTTCGGTTTCAGCGCGCGCCTTACCCACCTCATAATCGATTTCCCGATTGTTCTGGGAGCGTTTGCTGGTGGACTCGCCACTGGAATTCTCGGTGGATTCCGTACGCTTTTCACGACGCATTTTATTCGTCAGCGGTTGCTCGCTGATGGATTTGACCCGGTCAAAATTCATCAGCACTCGCACAGACACATCGACACCATGATTGCCGAGCGGACGCGCCAGCAACTCCTCGGCCTTCAACTTGAGCGCCTGCTCGACCTGGGCCGTCAATTGCAGGTGTTCCGGTGCCGCCGCTGCGCCATCGGAGGCACTGAGTACCTGCCCATCTTCGTTGAGTACCGAAACGCGCTCAAGGGTCATGCCCTCCACCGCCGACGACACCAGTTGCTGAATCCCCCTGACCCGCTGTGGCATCAACGACCCCGCGGAACGCAGACGCACGATCACCGACGCCTTGGGTGGTTCTTCCGTCTGCTGGTAGAGGCTGGTTTTCTTGAACGTCAGGTGCACACGAGCATATTCCACTTCGGACATGCTCATGATCGTGCGCGCCAGCTCCCCTTCCATGGCCCGCTGGTAGTTGATTTTCTGGCTGAACTCCGACATGCCGTAGTCGGCCTTGTCGAACAGCTCGAACCCGGTACCGCCACGAGTCGGGATACCCGCCTCAGCCAGATACATACGGGCAGAGGCCGCATGATCGGCCAGGACTTCAATCGCACCCTGCTGTGTATTGATCCGATAGGGCACATGACGCTGACTCAATGTGGCCAAGATCTGAGCCTGGGACGCCTCGTCGGCGTTTCTGTACAACGCCACATATTGCGGTCGGATCACCCACCACGCCGACGCGGCCAGCAGACCGATAATCAGCAAGGCGCCGATCAGAAAGACGCGGGTACGACCCGCCAGGAACGAGGACACCGGTTGATTCTCCATGGTTTAGATCTGCAACCGCGTGAGTTCCTGGTAGGCATCTACCAGACGGTTGCGCACTTCCACGGCCAACTGCAGCGACAGCTTCGCCTGCTCCATGGCCATGACCAGATCGTGAGGCGCAATGTTGTCGCCCAGTGCATAAGCCGACAGCATCTGGCTGGCCTGGCCGGTTTGTGCATTCAGTTGAGTGGCACCCGACTTCAGCAAATCGACAAAGTCGGTGCCCTGAGGCCCCATCGGTCCGTCCGCCAAGGCAGCGGTCGGTGAAAGATCGGGGGGCAATGCAATAGGCGCAATGGCAGCGGTCATGTCACTTTCCAATTTCAAAGGCTTTGAGCGTCATTTCACGCAAGCTGTTGTAGGAGCGAATATTGGCTTCATAGGCACGGGTGGCCGATACCAGCGTTGCCATCTCCCTGGCCGCTTCGATGTTGGGGTAATGCACCATGCCATTCTGGTCAGCCATGGGATGGCTCGGCTCATGGACCAAGCGGCTGTCGCTACGCGCTTGAGCGTGAACCCGCGGCTGCTGCAACCCCAGTTGGCCGACAAAGCTGGTGGGTGGAGATACGCTGAGCAATGGCGAACGTTCGCCCGGCCCTATTGCCACGTTGGCGATCGCCAGGTTGTAGCTGGCGACTTCCGCCCGAGAACGCTCATACGCCATGCTCCCGCGAACGATCTCGCTGATGTTGTCCAACGGCATGCTCAGCGACCTCCCCGGACAGCCAACTGCATCAATGCGAACTGGCGTGATACGCCGTCTGCCAAGGCCTGGTAGCGACCGCTCGCGGCGGACATCTGCGCCACTTCACCGTCGAGCGCCAATGGCGTGCCCGGGGTATAGCTTTGCAAATACGGCGTCAGCTCGCTGTCCTGCAGCGAACGCAAGGCCTGGCCGAACAACTCAGGGTCGTTGTGCAAACCGCGCAAGGCGGCCATCGGCTCGTAGCCGTTGAGGCGCATCGCCTTGCCCCCCGGAACGTTGGCCATGGCGATATTGTGCGCCGCGACCTTCGCCCGCAGTTGCTCCAGGCTCATGGCAAAGCGCACGGTCTCTATTGCAAGATTCATATCGGTTGACATCAATCTTCCTTATTGAACGATGAGTTCGGCGTGCAAAGCGCCCGCCTGTTTGATGGCTTGCAACACGGTGATGACTTCTCGGGTGCTCAATCGAACCTGATTGAGGGCTTTCACCAGATCCCCCACCGTCGCGCCCTCGGCCAACTTCACTGGGCCGTGTTCTTCTTCATTCACCGTCAGCTCGGTGTCAGGCACAATCACCGTGCCGACGCTCGGCCCGGTGCGGGCCACCCACGAGGGCTGCGACACCTGGAACTTGGTGCTGATCACGACACTCAGCGAACCTTGGGAAATGCTCACCTCGCCCAATCGGACATTGGCGCCCGCCACCACCGTGCCGGTGCGTTCGTTGACCACCACCCGGGCGGCGTAGTCCGGCGCCACGGAAACGTTCTGCACCCGCGAAATCAACCGAGGCACGGTCATGCCGGCGGTCACGGGGACCTCCACTTTGGCGGCATGCACGACACGCACCCCGGGCACGCCCAACTCGCGACTCAAGGCATCGGCGATACGTTGCGCGGTGGTGTAGTCCGGCTCATTGAGAATCAGCACCAGCTTTTTCGAAACCTCATCGTTTTCCGAAAAGGCCGAACGCTCGACGCTGGCGCCCCGAGGAATGCGCCCGACGGTCGGATGGTTCTTCTGCACGGAATTTTGGTTGGCCTCAAAGACGTAGCCACCCACCGACATCGGCCCTTGGGCCAGGGCGTAGAGTTTTTCGTCCGGGCCATACAGGGGGGTCATCAACAAGGTGCCGCCGAGCAGACTGCGGGCATCGCCCAGGGAAGAAACCTCAACGTCCAGCTTGTCCCCCGACTCGCTGAACGAACGCAGATTTCCGGTGACCATCACCGCCGCCGTGTTGCGGGTATTGAGGTCACCATCGGCGACATTCACGTTGAAGTTCTTCAGGGTGTTGACCAACGACTGGCGAGTGGCCCGATTGCGGTCGGTATCGCCAGTGCCGGCCAAACCCACTACCAAGCCGTAGCCGATAATGGAGTAGTCCCGCACGCCTTGAATGCGTGTGAGTTCTTTGATCCGCACATCAGCCAACGTCGGCTGCAGCCAAAGGGCAAGCAGCAGGCCCGCAAGCAGTCGAGCAACTATTTTCATAAGATTCGCAGCCACTTGAGCACCCGAAAAACGATGTTCTGCTTCTGCGCGTCGGTCACCACACCGTCACCGACGATGTCGATTTGTGCGTCTGCCAGGCGGTAGGAAAGCACCGTGTTGTTGTAGGCGATGTCATCGGGCCGAACGAGACCGGTGATCCGCACCTGCTGTTTTTCATCGTTGACCGTCACCCGTTGCTCGCCGCTGACGCGCAACAAACCCTCGGGCAGTTGTTCAATGATCCGTACCGAAACGTTGGTACGAATCTGTCCGCTGCGGTTGGTCTGGCCGTTGCCGTTGGTATCGCCTCTCAAGCCCAGGTTCGCTTGATGGGTGTTGCTGTCCAGGCCCGTGCGCGCGGAAATGTCGGTATTGCTCTCGGCCCCGGTGCCGGCCGCACTCTGCGCCGTGGTCGACTCCACCACCAGCACCGTCAGGGTGTCGCCGAGATGGTAGCCACGGCGGTCCCCGGTCAGGGAGCGATAGCCATCGGGGTTGATCAGGCTCTGTGCGCCAGCCATACCCGGCAGCAACAGCATCAGCAGTGCTGCCTTGCGAACGTTACTGGTCCACATGAACCTCTCCTTTACCGGCGACCACCGCCAACAGGCTTGATTCGGCGCCGTCCAGCATCACCGGTACACGTTCTCCCAACACCCCCGGACGCAGCGCCTTGCCTTCGGTGCGCAGCATCAGGCCCGGGCCATAGACCACCACGGTCACCGGCGCATCGCGGTACACCAACGGCTCGGCCTTGAGGTGACGCTTGAGCACCGGCATGCCGGCATTGACCGACTGCGTCAGCCAAAGCCCTGCAAGGTCGTTGGGCAAATCGCCGGGCGCCAGTTGCGCCGCCGCCAGGTCCACCCGCTCCAAGCGCGGCTGAACATCGGCCACGGCCTGGTCGGCACGCCCATTGCGACCGTAGACCCACGCCTGCTTCCAGGCCTGGACCTTGAACCACACGGTCACCACGCTGGGCCGCTCGTGACCGCACAGCGTGCCACTCAACGCAACCGACACCCGGCTGCGAATGCCCTGACTCAACAGCCTGATCTGCGGATGCGCCATGGCCGGCAGCTCCCCCATGGGCGTGAGCTGCAGCTCAATCTCGGGCGTAGCCAACTGCGCCTGGATACGTTGGGTAGCCATGTCCAAGGCATGACTTGCCGCCGCTGCATCACAACTGGCAGCGGGCGCCGCTTGGGCATAACCCGCACTGGCGAGCCATAGCCCGAGTCCGGCCAACCAATGGCTATTCATCAGGATCAACGGCGCAGGTTATTGATGGTTTCCAGGATCTGATCACTGGCTTGCAGCAATCGCGCATTCATCTGGTAGGCACGTTGGGCCAGCACCAGCCCGCTCATCTCGTCGATCAGATTGACGTTGGACATCTCGACATAGCCTTGCAGCAACACGCCCTGACCATCCCGACCCGGCTCGGCATAAATGGCTTCGCCGCTGGCCTGTGTCGGTCGATAGAGGCCGTCGCTGAGTTTGCTCAATGCTTCGGCGCTGGCGAACTTGGCCAGTTGCACCTGACCAACGCTGATGATCTCGCCGGTCTCGGTGATGGTCGCCTGGACTTCCCCGTTCTGCTTGATCACCAGGTTGCGTGCGTCCGGCGGTACGCGCAGATCGGCCGTCAGCGTCTGCCCATCCGGCATTGCCAGTTGACCTTCGCTGTCGAGGTGAAAACGCCCCGCGCGGGTGTACGCCAACTCACCCGTCGGCAACGCCACTTCGAAGAACCCATCGCCCTGGATGGCCAGGTCCAATGCGTTGCCGCTTT
This sequence comes from Pseudomonas sp. St290, assembly GCF_018325805.1. Lineage (NCBI taxonomy): Bacteria > Pseudomonadati > Pseudomonadota > Gammaproteobacteria > Pseudomonadales > Pseudomonadaceae > Pseudomonas > Pseudomonas sp. St290. The sequence continues at coordinate 3,951,914 of NZ_AP014703.1, forward strand.
CGCGGACAGTGCCTGGGCTGAAGACCTGGCTCGGCTGCGAAACCTGGATGCCCGCACCGGTCAGCAGGCTCTCGGCCATGCCACCGCCATCGTCGCGTGTCCCGACTTCGCGAACCATGTCGTGAAAGTCCACCTGGCTGCGCTTGTAGCCGATGGTCTGCATGTTCGCGACGTTGTTCGAAATGCTATCGATCCATGCCTGGTTCGCGGTCAGCCCGGAGCTGGCAATACTTAATGAGTCAATCACAAGCACATTCCTTGGTCAGTTCTTGCCAATTTGGTTGATACCGCTGTTGAGCATGCCGTCGTAGGCCGACAGCGCTCGCTGCATGGTTTCGACATGCCGCGACACTTCCATCATCTTCACCATATCGGTGCCCATGGCCGCATTCGAGCGTTCCAACAGCCCTTGATGCACCACAAAATTTTTGGCGGGTGTGATCCCGGTACTGGCCGCATACAGCCCATCGCCAACGGCGAGTAACTGCTGCGGATTGTCCACGCGGACAATGCTCAGGCGCCCTACCGGTCGATCATCGACACTGACTTCGCCACTCCCATCGATCTTGAGTATCCCATCCGCCACCTGCAGCGGACCGTCGTCGGCCAATACCGGGTACCCCGCCCTGCTGACCAGATAACCGGCCTTGTCGACCTGGAAACGGCCATCGCGACTCAACAACACACCGCCCGGTGTCTTGATCGCAAACCAGGCATCGCCCGCCAGCGCCAGGTCCGTGGCCCGCCCGGTGTGTTGCAACGCACCGCCGTCGGTGCTGATCCAGGTCTGCACCTGGATGTCATCCAGCCCGCCGGCGACACCAGGGCCGGCCACGTTGGAAGCCATGACGTTGAAGGTGCGCTCGGCCTTGTAGCCAACGGTATTGGCGTTGGCGACGTTCTGCGACACCGCTTTCAGATTGTCGATATCACGCTGGATAACCCCAGCCAGTTGCATGATCAAATCGCTCATGGGGACTCCAGGCTGGGGAAACCGGGCAGGTCAATCATGCCCGCCGAGGTGACGCGGGCGTGCTGCCCCACTTCATTGACCGACAGCACCGCCATGTGCGGCACGGCGCGCGACATGAAGGCCCGCAAGACCCGGCGCAACGGTGCCGCGCACAACAGCACCGGCTGCTTGTTGCCACTGAGTTGCCGTTCGGCTTCCCGGGCGACGGTGGTGACGAAACGCTCCAGTTCCTGGGCCGGCAACAATGCCGATTGCAGGCCTTCGCGAGGACGCGAGGCCGCCAGCATGTAGCCTTCCAGTTGCGGTGCGATCGTCAACACGTTGAGCTCGCCGTTCTTATCCACCAGACGCTCATACAAGGCCGCCCCCAGGCGCTCACGCACCCGCTCGGCAAGGTCTTCGGCGTTCTTGTTGCTGCGTCCCGCATCCACCAGCACTTCGAGAATCGTCTCAAGATTGCGGATAGACACCTGCTCGCGCAGCAACAGTTGCAGCACCCGCTGGATGTCCGAGTAGCTGAGGACCTGAGGTACCAGTTCATCCACCAAGCTGCCCAAGCCCGCGCGTTTTTTCTCGATCAGTCGCTCGGTCTCGGCACGGGTCAGAAACTCCGGCGCATAGCGGCGGGCCAGCTCGGACAAATGGGTCAGCAACACGGTGTCGGGCTCGACCAGGGTGTACCCCGCCGTGCGCGCCTGGGCCCGTTGCGCCACTTCGATCCAGAGCGCCTTGAGCCCGTAGGTAGGTTCCTTGGTGGCCCGCCCTTCGAGCACCAGCGTTGCGCCGCCGGGGTTGATCGCCAGTAACTTATCGAACTCCAACTCGCCCGCGGCAATCACCGCGCCCTGTACACAGACCTGGTAGGTGCCATTGGCCAGCTTCTTGTCGGCGTGCACGTTGAGCGATGGCAAGGCAAAGCCATAATCCTTGGCGAACTGCTTGCGCAGGTTTTCGATGCGCAGGCTCAAGGTGCTGGTAGCGGCGAGGACGTGAGCCGCGAGGTCGGCACTCAAACGCAGTTCAAACGCATCGGTGTTCATCAATGCGTAGACGTCGCTGGATTCGCTGTCTTGCCCGGACAGCAGGTCCTGCTCCGGGTCCTCGCCTGCGCTGGCCTTGCCCCGTAACTTGCGGTAGGAAAACCACGCCGCCGCGGCAAACGCGCAAAACAGCATCATCAGTGGAACCAAGGGCAACCCTGGCATCATCGCCAGGAACAGCGTAACCAGCGCCACCACCACCAGGGTCTTGGGATAAGCCGACACCTGGCGCCCCAGCTCTGGCCCCAGCCGAGCATCGGTCGCGGCGCGGGTGATGATGATGCCCGCCGCCACGGCGATAATCAGCGACGGAATCTGCGTCACGATGCCGTCGCCGACCGTCAGCAACGTGTAGTGATGCAACGCATCGCCCCAGCTCTGGCCCTTCTGCAGAATGCCGACCGAGAGGCCGCCGATGATGTTGATCGCGATGATCACGATACCGGCAATCGCGTCGCCCTTGACGAACTTGGAGGCGCCATCCATGGCTCCATAGAAGTTCGACTCACGCTCCAACTGGCTGCGCCGACGCTTGGCTTCTTCCTGGTCGATGATGCCCATGTTCAGGTCAGCATCGATGCTCATCTGCTTACCCGGCAACGAATCCAGGGTGAAACGAGCGGCGACCTCGGCCACGCGTTGGGCACCGCTGGTGACCACCACGTATTGCACCACCACCAGGATCAGGAAAATCACAAAGCCGATCACATAGTTGCCACCCACCACGTGGGTGCCCACCGCCGCGATGACCAGCCCGGCATCGCCATCGGTGAGGATCAGCCGCGTCGCGGAGATATTCAGGGCCAAGCGAAACAAGGTGGTCATCAACAACAGCGACGGAAAGGTCGAAAAGCTCAACGGCTTATCGATGTCGAACGTCACCAGCAGCACCATCAACGCGACGGCAAAGTTGGTCAGCAACAGCAGATCCAACAACCATGTTGGAATAGGCGTGAACAACACCAGCAAAATGCCAATGACCGCCACGGCCAGCAGCAGATCGCTGCCCTCGGACAGCAGGCGCGACAACAGTGGCTTCATGGCGCAAGCACCTTATTGCCTGGCAGCGCGATCACCCAGCGGTAGATACGCGCGACATCGGCCTGGGTCGAATCCGGAATCGCCGAATCGACCCGCGCCAGGGCGTGCAGCGCCCGCGCCAAGGGCGGACGACGCAAAATCGGCACCTGGTGCTTCCGCGCAACATGACAGATACGCCGGGCATGCAAGCCACGCCCCATGGCCAGCACCTTGGGTGCGAGCATGCTCGAAGGCCGGTATTGCAAAGCCACCGCGTAATGCGTCGGGTTGGTGATGATGACGTCGGCATCCTTGACTTGGCCCAGCGCGGCGGCCTTTTTCAGCAGCGCCTGCTGGATGCCTTTGCGCTTGGCGCGCACTTCAGGATCGCCCTCGCGGCGGCGATGTTCATCCTTGGTTTCCCGACGGCTCATGCGCATCTGCCGCCCAAACTCGCGTCGCGAATACCAGATATCAAACAGCGCCGCCGCCGCCATCACCGCCAGCACGGTAAACCCCAACTGCATCAGCAATTGCTTGCCGGCCTGGGGCAACTCCAGGGGCGATATCGTCGCCATGCCGAACAGTTGCGGCAGCACGCTTTGGAACAGGTAATACAAGACCAACGAAAACAGCGCGCCCTTGACCAGCACCTTGATCAGCTCGACGAACATGCGTCGCGAAAAGAGTTTCTTCAGGCCCTGGATCGGATGGAGTCGCTTGAAGTCGGGCTTCAAGGCCGTCATTGAAAACACCGGACCGCTGAACAGCAGATTCGTCAGGATCGCCATCAACACCAGCGCACCAATCAACGGCAACAATCCGTACACCACCTGTCGCAAGCTGTAGCCGCCCTGCTCGCCCAGGTAACCAAAGCCTTGCCCCAACTGCCCGGCGTTGCCCAACCACCAATGGGTGTGAGCAGCAATGACACTCGCCAAGGGATAAGCAATGGCCGAAAAGACCATCAGGAACGTCAACAACATGATGAAGGACAACAGATCGGGGCTGCGAGGCACCTGCCCTTTCTTGCGGGCCTCTTCGAGTTTGTAGGGCGTGGCCTCTTCGCTCTTGTCCTGCTGATCGCTCATTGAACACCCGCCGGCGACAGGGCAAACCGCAAGGCGTTTTCAATCAGCAGCGGCAAACGCTGCACGATCATCGGCAAGGTCAGGATAAAAATGAACATGCCCACGCCCAACTTGAGGGGCAAGGACAGGAAATAGACATTGGCCTGGGGCATGGAACGGGACAAAAACGCAAACGCCACATCGATCAGCCACAACCCGAGGATCACCGGCACGACAATCATGAACGCCAGCAAAAACTGCTGCGTCATGACCGTCGCCAAAGACACGGACAACGTGGTCAGCGACACACTGCCGGGCGGAACCGCCACCAGCAACTGAGCGAACACCCTGAGCAAGTCGTGATGCAAATTGAGCACGACAAACAGCGCTCCCAACGACCAGCTGAGTAAATCAGCCATCAAACCAGTCATGTTGGAAGTACCCGGGTCAAAAACGCCCGCGGCATTCAAGCCGATTTGAGTGTCGATCAACTTACCGGCCATATCGACACCGGCATGGGCGGCATGAAAACCGAACGCCATCAACACACCCAGCAGCAACTCGCCCAACACCACCGGCAGTGTGAAAACAGGGGCCTGGGTGAGCGTCATGCTACCGACCAACACAGCGGACAACGCCAGTGCCAGGATCAACCGGACGGTCAATGGAATGCGCGAAAAAAACACGATCGGCGAAACCACCACGAGCGGAATCAACCTGACCGACACGAGAAGCGCATTAAGGAAGAAGGACGTCAGCACACACTCACACCAAAAAACGCGGCTAGAAACTAGCGGCCTGAGTTAATGCACTGAGTGCGAATTGTTTGAGGACCGTCAACATCCAACCACCAAAAACCAGCAACATGACCACCGTCACGATCAGTTTGGGGATGAAGGTCAGGGTCATTTCCTGGATCTGGGTCGCGACTTGCAGGATGCTGACTAAAAGGCCAACGATCAGGATGGCCAGAAGTAGCGGAGCAGCCACCATCGCGGAGGTCAGCAGCGCTTCCTTGAGCGCGTAGAGCATGAAATCCTGCGTCATCCATAACCCCGACTGAGCTAGATCCAAGGTGCGCTCTGGGCGCGCCACAGCCTGAATGGCAGATCGCCATTGTTTTGCCATGGTAGCGATATAGTGTCAGGGGATGCAACAGGATGTTACTGGATGGGGACGAATGGTGGTGCTTGGGTCTGCGCCAGTCAGGAGGGCTCAGATTTGCCTATGCGTCGCGCCTACGATGAGGCGCCCGAGGGGATTCAATGCTGCTATCGGCGCGAGTTGCCCAAACATACTTACATTGAATTTTTATAGTAATCTTCGATCTTAAAAACAGCATCACGCAAGTTGCTACTTACCGCCCATTCGCCAACTTCTCGGCTTAATCCAAGATCCATCGCCTGAGAAAAATCGCCTTTTGATGGTCTCGGGAGTGCGCCAGAAAGAGCCAACTTACGAAAACCCTTGAGGTTTTTCACCGTTGTCTCAGCAGCTTGAATAATGAAGGGATCTTTGGTGTCGATTTTATTTTTTTCAGCGATAGAGAGTGCGATATCAAGCAACTGCACGAACTCTTTCACAGCAACATCACCAGCGATCATCTACGTACACTCCGAATCCTTTAATGATCCAGAGGATCAAAATATATAAAACGATACCGAACGTTTAAATCTACCTGGCGTTGCTTACTCACTGCGTGTTGAGCTTCACGTCACGATATCGCTCAGCCTCAGCTCGCTTAGACTACGTAGCAGATGGCCATCAACGTGGCTATGGTAGCGAAATTTGTTTTGGGGGTGCAACAGAATGTTACGGAATGAATGCGTGGATTGGTGATGGTGTTTTCGCTGTGATGGCTGGGCTTGGAATACTGGCGCAGCGGATGAGAAACGGCAGGAAGTGGGGCATTTTGTGGGGTTCCCCCGGGGTCGGAAACGAGGGAACAAACCACGATTTGAGTTCACCTGTAATCGGTCCACCCCATACTCGTGGTCTGTCCCCGCCTTCCCCCGCCCCGACGAATCAGGATGCTTGCAGTCTCGGTGCGAAGAAAACGGGGACAGGAAAACGGGGACAGACCACGTTTTCCAACTAAGACAGTGATCGCTTTCCAGGACGTCCCGGATGGCCTCGCTGAGCTCGCCGTCCGATCACTGCTTCAATTTCATTAGCAAATCGAGAGCCACCAAGCACATAGTTACCATTAGTGGCGGCCCGAATCTGGTCAACCAGCCCCACCTCCAGCTCGTTTCTAAAAAGCTCCCTGTAAGCTTCGGCAGTCGATTTGTTTGGCCCTCCAAGCGACAGATACTGAGCATGCGGGGTAGTAAAATACGAAAACTCTGATTGTGCGTCAGCACGATAACTCGACCAACGATACTCCGCCGGATGCGTTACCATTCTAGCCCGGACAGGATTCATTTCTATATAACGATAGCAGGCCAAAACATAGCTTTCACTTTGAACAAGGCATGAACGAAAGCGCCCCTCCCATAGGGTCCCACTGCGTCCATATGTACGATTCACGTACTGCACATATCTCTGCCCTATTCCCTTCATAAGCGAACCCGCACTACTTTGCTCTTGAGGGCTGACTAACAAATGCACATGATTACTCATCAAACACCACGCATGAACCTCACATCCACTTTTGCTGGCTTGCTCAGCGAGGAGTTCCATATAAAAAAGATAATCATCATCCGAGAAAAAACAAACCGATCGATTATTCCCTCGTTGAATTAGATGCAAGGGGACGCCCGGTATCAAGACGCGCGCTCTGCGTGGCATATGGAGAGTCCTTTCAAACAAGTCGGACCAAAAGCTTAGCCAACCCAAGAAAAGACATCACCTCTTTCTATTTCCTACTGTTTCAGTCAATCAAAATACTTCACAGAAAACGTGGTCTGTCCCCGTTTCCCCTCTTGTTTCCCCACGTTCCAAGGATCCGCTGATCAAATGTCAATAGTCAATTCGCTGCTCACCTCGCTTACCAAAATTAACAATGCGGGCCAACTGAAACCCCATTGGAAGTACCTTATCTCGAATCAACTGAAACACTGCATCGTCCAGAGCATCAGGTGTAACCAAGTCCGCTGAAATGTGAATCCAGTACGGTAGGTCTTCATGCACATCTTCGTCTGATATAGCGACAGAGAAAGTCATGTTACCAAGAGAACCCTTAAAATAATAACCATCAACGTAGTTACCGCTCTCGCGCTCCTCCCCATCATTAACGCCTAGAGCTTCAAAGAACGATTTCGCAAATGGTCGCAACCCCACGAAACTAGGGTGCATACCCAGCAGATTTACATATTGCATTTAATTCAACCCCCAGGAACGATTGACTTCACAACAATTGACGGTTGGACAGGTAACTTACCGGGGAGGAACGCGCCCGGCGTCACATCGCGACCGAGTGTACTCGTCCAGTTAGTAGACCAGTCTCGGAGTAACGGATAGTCAGTTAATATCTTGTTCGGATGAACAAAGCCAGGAATATTTTTCGACGTGGTGTAGCCATCAGTAAGCTGGCGGCTTTCAATGAAAAAATCGATATCGCTTTGCGGTCCGAACGCAGTGCCTTTGGTCAAGCTAAAGCCAGTAACGGAACTACCGCGAACACCAATGGTGGCATCGGTAATACCGCTCTGAGTGAGCACATCTAGAAGGTCTTGCGCCGCAGCCGTGAATTGCGTCTCAGGATTAAACCCAAGAGGGACGGTGCGCGTGGCGCCGTTTATCGGAACCCCAATGAGACTAGGTACATCGTCATCAATCAACTGAAAATTTGACGAGATAGAGAAGCGACTATTGCTTCCACTCAAGGCTTCCGACTGCACCACCCGAGAAAGCGCAAAATCCACCTTACTAGAAAACCAAGCCGACGGCGCAAGCAGCCGGCCCGCAAACATTCCGCCTGGAACCGCCGCCGAGGCTGCCAGCACGTCCTGGTTCGCCTGCTCAAACGTTCGTCCGCTTAACTCTGCCCATCCAATAGGAATGGCATTAGCTCCAGCCCAGATAGCATTGACCCCGAGGGCAACACCGTTGTGAATCACGGAGTTAAACCCGTACGCCATGTCTAGCGCTAAATTACCCGTATCGAAACGGGTGGGATTGGTACCCATCAGATCCGTATCTGCATACACTCCGGCGGAGAACAACGGTTCACCCACGTCGAAGACAGCTCGCCGCAGGTTATCAGGCAATACTCCACCGTTCTTTTCAGCTTCACGAGCGAGATGAGCAACTTCCGCGCTCGTCAATGTGTCGGGTAATTGCCCGCTATCCAACATCTCTTGAAACTGGTTGGTAGCAAGCGACGCTGAAAAATCATTGGAAGGAATATCGCTGTTTTGTTCTGTAGAGCGTGCCTGCTCCCATCTCTGGAAAGCACCATTAACAGTTTTTTGACGCTCACTGTCACCCGATCTCGGACCAAAGAAATTGCCATCCGGCAGAGACGCCTCAATCAAACCATTCCCTATCGCGTTACCAAAGGCATCTGCCGCTACGTCTGCGTAGTCCAGCTTGCCCCCCTTACCAATCAAGGCCTGCACGCTAGAACTGACCTGGGCGCCAATGACCCCGTTCATGAAGTTGGATTTGAAGTTATCGGTAGTCAGGCCCAACCCTTTGCTGATCCGAGCGGTGGCCACCGAAGCCAGCGCCGACGTGGCGATTGAGCGCCAGCTGAAGCTGGTATCCAGGCCGACAATTTTGCTGGCCCCGTAGTTACCGAAAGAGTTCAGTACCGCAGCAGTGGCGATTTTTCCATAGCTGCCTGTTTGCGCCAGTTGCTGGGCAGTCTGGCCGCCCGAGACCAGATTACCAACTCCAGCGCCAATGCCTGCGGCGAGTCCTCCCATGGCGACTTGCCCCCAGGAAAAACCGTCTGTCACTCCCATGGCGTTACCGGCGAGTTGGGCGGCAGCGCTGCCCGCCATGCCTCCCACCACCGCGGCGCCGAAACCAGCCCAACCTGCCGCACCGCTGAGCGCGGCGACCCCGGCCCCAGCAATAGTCGCACCTCCAGCAGCCCCCACTGCCACCAACGCCGCCCCTGCCGTAAACACCGTCGCCACCACAGCCACCACCACCATGACGACGCTGGCGAGCCCTTTGCTCTTCTTTTTCTTCGGCTTTGGCGGTTGGTAGATCGGCACCGGCGTAAGATCGCCAGTCACTTCGTTTTGATCATAGGCCTTGAAGGTGTCGGCGTTGTTGGCATTACTGCCGGCAACGTTGGGGATGATCAAGCTTGTGCCGCGATCCAAAGCATCACCGACGCCTAATCCATTAGCGTCGGCGATGAGGTACCACATGCTCGAGTCGCCCCAAATTTTCTGGGCAATGCCCTGCAGAGTGTCGCCCTCAACGATCACGTAACTACCAGACGTGCGCGGTACTTCGTCGGGCGAGACAGATGCGATGGTGTCGTAGATCTGCGGTGCACTGTTATTGCCGACACTTGCTAGCATGTTGCCGTTATGGAGGACATAACGCTGAGAAGTAAAATCGTAGTCCGTGCGCACGGTCAGTTGACCATTTTGGTCCGCAGCAAAATATCGCATAAAATTCGCTTTCCCGCTCGCACTCGCCATACGCAGCTCGCCGCGAGCGCCGTAGGACATGGTTGTCAGGCCATTGGTTCCGCTATTAACAGTTGCCTGGATCTTGCTCTCCTTCCATGCCTCAAACCCTGTAAGAGTAGTGGAGTTCTCCCCCCACATGGTCCGGCTACCGTTCTTGTCGTATACGCTATAGCGATAGTGAACAGAACGTCCCGCAGCGTTATATCCCACGAGGGAATCACGCTCCACGCCATCAGCACCGATCTTTCGTGTTTCGTTGAAGAACGTGTATTGAGAGGCCGTCCAGCTGCTGCCGTTCCAGCGGGTTACCAGCTGATTATTGAGCTGTCCATCTCCACGATAGGTGTAGGTGGTACGGGTGCGCTCACTACCATTGACATCCTCTTGGGAAATGCGGTTATTGCGTACGTCATACTGGGCACTGAATATCTGGCTGGCCTCGCCGAGCAGCGCCCCATAGGACGTATCGGGGTTAGTCGACAGGTTTCGGATCGAGGCCCGCTTGGTGGTGGTGAGCAGCGAACCAAGGTCATTATAGGTGTAGTTATTCAGCACATATTCGTGACTGGGATAACCAAAGAAATCGATAGTTTTTACATATTCTTCGGAAGACGTTCGATTACCTGCAGCATCGTATGTATAAACCTTACCCTTCCCTTTACCACTTATGACACCGGCGGCCACTTGCCCCCCACTGTTGAGGAAGCCGTCCTCGACCAATACTCGGCCTTCCAGATCATATTTAAACCAATTGTCAATTACCGTGCGTACGCCCTTCTGGTTGGTAGTATCCATTGCGACACGACGCCGATTGCCCAACCCGTCATAGCTATACGTAAGGGCATCAATACGAGCGGTTTCAGCAGGAGTCGACAAATCAGTACCGGCAGGCGCCTTAACTCCTATCAGCCTTCCCAATGCATCATATTTGTAGAGCGTTTCATAGTTACTATTGAAGATACTTGAGTTCACCGTGAAGCTGGCGGAGTTGAATTCACGTACTTTATTCCCGGCCAGATCATATTCCGATCCCGTAGCCGACCAGTTATCTGTGGGACCCTCGATCACAAACTTAGTCAAGCCATTGGCAAAGTATTGGTAGATTTTGTCAGGGCCTCCGGCGACCTGCTCTTTAGCCACCTCACCAAAAGCATTGTAGGTATAGGTATAGGTATGTCCGCCCCAGTCCTTATGCCCAACCAATCGAGACACATCCCCTGCCGAATACGTCCAGGTCTTGGTGCTTCCCATCTCGTCTTGTTCAAGGGTCTTGCGATTGAGCGCATCGTATTCATAGCTGAACATCACCCCTGACTCGTTATTGCTATGGGTGATATTGCCGCGCTCGTTATAAACCGTGTATCGGGTATTCCCCGCCACACCGGACATATAAGACGCGCCTTGGCGAGCATCTTCCACGTTCTTCAGGGTTTCCGCCGTCTCCGCTGTGCCACTGATTTCCGCATACAACCGCCCAGCCTGGTCGTATTTGTTGGTCAGCAAGGTGACCTTGGCGCCGCCACGGATGATGCCGTGGTTGATCTGCCGATCCATGGCATCGTAGCCGTCGACCAGCACGGTGCCCAAGGCGTCTTGGGTAGCGACGCGATTGCCATGGATGTCATAGCGGTATTGCCGTGAGTTGCCGAGAGCATCAACGTCTCGAGTCAGTTGACCGACCTGGTTGTAGACATGCTGGCGAGTACGCAGCAGGGTGTTGCTAGCCACGCCAGTATAGGGCCCGACCAGATCGGCTTCCTGGATCAGTTGGCCGAGGATGTCGTAGCGCTTTTCGTGGATCAGGCTGGCACGATAGCCGGTGCCATTCTCGCGCAGGATGTCAGTGACCGGCAGGGTTTCAGTGAGCACCTGATTCGCGTGGTTATAGGTGTAGCTAGTGACGTAGCCCCGCGCATCGGTACGACTGAGCACGTTACCCCAGCGATCGAGGGTCTGTCGGATGATCGGGGTGCTCAGGGTCAGGGTGGCGCTGTTCAGGGTGTCGGCGCCGAGGTTGGCCTCGAACGCGGGCAGGTGTTGCTCGAAGGTGCGACCAAGCACGTCGTTGCGCATGTAAGTGATGCGGTCGTCGGTGGTGATGCTCCAGTCGCCCAGTACCGTGCTTTTGCTGACTTTTTCGGAAAGGTCATACTTGAACGCGGTGACATTGGTCGCGTTGCCGTAGGATTCGAGCCGACCGACCTGGTCATAGTTGAAGATTTCTACGGTGCTGCCATTGACCTGCTTGCGGGTGACTTCACCGAAGCGGTTGTAGAGTGCGCTTTCGCGCGCGGACACCTTGGTGTCCCAACCCACGGTGTACCAGTCCTCGGTGGCGATCTGTTGGCCGAGCGCGTCGTACTCGAAGGTACGGCGGGTCGTGTGATTCATCGCCATTGGCACGCCAAACACTGTAATCCAGGCGCTCATCGTGACATCGATTTGTCGGGTTTCTTCAATGCGCCGGCCGGCCACATCAACCTTGTAGTTCTGCGCCGAACCCGCCGCGTCGATCTCCTGGATCTCATGCCCGGCGGCGTCGTAACGAGTGCGGGTGATCTGGCCCAGGCCGGCCTGTACATTGCCGGCACTGTCGGTGCCTGCCGCGCGAATCTCGCGGATTTGCTGCCCGAAGGCGTTGAGCAGGAGCGTGGTGGTCGGGGACGCGATGACGTCGGCATTGGCAAAAGGGTCGACCACGCCGTTCTTGGCGGTGGCCCGTGCGGGCTCGGTGACTTTGATCACCTGGCCAAGGGCGTTGTAATCCGTGCTGACGACGTTGCCTTGGGCGTCAGTGACGGTCTTGACGTTACCCACACCATCGTAGGTGTTACGGCTGAGCGACAGATCAGCGGTCACCAACGTGGCACTGACCGCTCCCGTGGTGGCGTTGATGCTCTGCTGCCAGAAACGCGCGCCCTCTATGGTGGTCTGAGTGAGACGGCCCATGGCGTCGTAGCTGAAGCGAACGCTGCGGTCGTTAACGCTGGCCGTCGGCGCCGCCGGTAGAGCATTCTCGTTCCAACTGGCGAGCTTGGTCGCGTAGTCGATCTGCCGGGTCAATTGACCGAGAGCGTCGTACTCCATGCGGGTGTAATAACCAAGGGCATCCACACTGCCGATGCGCTGGCCGCCCATATCGTAGTAGTACACAGTGCTGGCGCCGGTCTGCACGGTGGCGCCGCTGGCGTTGCGCGCCACCTGGGTCTCGCGCACCAGTTGCCCGAAGGCGTCATAGCTGTAAAGCGTGGTAGGCGCCAGGTTGGTCAGGGTTGAGGTGGCGACATTACCGGTGAAGGTGAACAGGCCGACGATATTCTTCTGCACCGCGGTCTTGCGCCCGAGGGCGTCGTAGCTGGTGATCAGCGTACGGTCCTGGGTGGCGTCGGGGATCAGCGTGGTGGCGGTGACATCGGTCGCGAGGTAATAACCCCTGGCCGGCACGGCCTGGGTCAACGCATTGGCGTAGCGGACGGTGCGAGTGGTCTGGCCCAGGCCATCGTAGGCATAGGCGGTTACGCCCTTGAGCCCGTCGATGTCGTAACTGACCCGCCCCAGCACGTCGTAGACTTTGTAGCTGTCGACGAAATCGGTGGCGGCCACCCCGCTGTTGTTGACCCGCACGCGGTTGCGTACCGCGTTGCCGAGGCTGTCGTAGGTGACTTCGGTGCTGACCTGGAAGGTATTGGCGGTGCCATCCGAGGCCTGTTGGTAGCGGCCGTTGAGCTTGTTGTACCAGCCTGGGCTGGTGGTGCGGATCTGCCGGCCGACGGCGTCGTAGGCATAGGCGGTGGTGCGCGCCTCCGTCAGTTCGTCCAGTGCCGGATCGGCGGCAACGCTGGCCCGCAGGCGGCCTTCGGTACGGCTGGTGACATTGCCCAGGGCATCGTAGGTATTGCTGGTCACCAGGTAACGACTCACCGCCGACACCACGCCGGCCTCGGTGATGCTGGCTACGGCGACCGCTGGTGTGATCTCTTCCACCAGGCGGTTGAGCGCGTCGTAGTTATAGGTCCAGACGTGGCCGTTTTTATTGGTCAGGGTCTTGCGGTTGCCCACTGCATCGTAGGTGTAGGACTCGACCTTGCCTGCAGCGTCGGTCACGGTTTTTTGTTGACCAGCGGCGTCGTAGGTGTAGGTGGTGGTGCGGTCAACAGTGCTCTCGGGGCGCAGCAGGGTTTGTAGCTGTTCGACGCTCAGGGCATCGCTTGCGCTATGCACGCCGTTGACGCCGGCCACGGACCAATTCGTCTGACCAGCACTGATGTTGGCATTGACGTTCAGTACTTGGCCCGTGGCCGTATCGATCAGCTCCAGCGAATCGACTTCGATCAGGCGGCTGGGATCACCGCTGCTGTCGACGCCATAGTTGTACAACAACAGGGGCACCGCACTGGCACTGCCCTCGATGAACTTGTTGCGGTTGGCCCCTCCACTGTTTGGGCTGGTGCCGCTGATGGTGCCTTCGAAAGTCTGCCAACCCATCTCTGGTGTCAGCTTCACTGCCGAAGCGGCGTTATAGGAATAGGTTCCCCCAGACGTGTTGGCGAGCTTGTTGCCAGCACTGTCGTAAGTCACCACGCCGGCATAAACCAGGCCTTCTCCCGTCACTTGGCGCAGCTTGACCCGCACGGTGTAAGTCTTGGCCGGGTCGATGGCGATCTGCTCCAGCCCGGTAAAAATACCTGAGTTGCCCTTCAGGGAAAGCGTCGCGCCGTCACTGCTGCCATACGTCGGTCGTTGAACACGGGTGGCGTATTGAACGGTCTGGGTCAGTCGCCCGTTGGCATCGTACTTGTTCTCGGTAACACCACCCTGGGCGTCGATCACGTAGCGCTGGCGACCCACTGCGTCGTAAACGAATTGGGTGTGCCGGTCATCGCTGTCCGGACGCAACAGCGTCTGGACATGTTCGGCGCTAAGCGCATCGCTTGCGCTGTGCACACCGCTGACTGCGGACCAGTTTGCCTGGCCGGCACTCGCGTTGGCGTTGACGTTAAGGACCTGACCGGTAGCAGTATCGATCAACTCCAGCGAATCCATTTCGACCAAGCGACTGGGATCGCCGCTGCCGTCGACACCATAGTTGTACAACAGCATAGGAACCGCGCTCGCACTGCCCTCGATGAACTTGTTGCGGTTGTCTCCCCCACTGTTCGGACTGGTGCCACTGATGGTGCCCTCGAAGATGCGCCAACCCATCTCCGGCGTCAGCTTCACTGCCGAAGCGGCGTTATAGGAATAGGTGCCTCCAGACGTGTTGGCGAGCCTGTTGCCGGCGCTGTCGTAAGTCACCACGCCGGCATACACGAGACCTTCCCCCGTGACCTGGCGCAGCTTGACGCGCACGGTGTAGGTCTTGGTCGGATCGATGGCAATTTTGTCCAACGAGGTCAACAGACGAGAGTTTCCGGTCAGGGACAGCGTCTGACCATCGCTACTACCCACCGTCGGCACCTGAATCGGCTTGGCATAACGTACCGTCTCGACCACCCGGCCATTGGCGTCGTACTTGTTCTCACTGACATACCCCAGGGCGTCGACAGTGGCACTCACACGACCGGCATCATCATAGACATACCAGGTGCTGTTCCCCGCCGCATCGACCTTGCGCGTGACCTGATCGTTGGCGTCGTAACTGTATCGAGTGGTCAGGTTCAGCCCGCTCGGGTCTTGGCGTTCACCAGTGCGCCGGCCCAGCTTGTCGAATTCATACAGGGTGATCTGCTGGCTGGGGCTGGCCACCGTGCCGCGCATCACCTGCACTTGCTGTCCCACACCGTCATAGCTGTAGCTGGTGGTGAGCTTCAGGCCGTTGGGATCCTGAGTCACTGTCAGCACCTGGCCTTTACGGTCGTAAGCGTAGTCGGTGACGCGTTGCTCGGTTTTCCCTTCCGCGTCGACGACTCGCACCTGGCGTCCCTGGCCGTCAAAGCTATAACGGGTCACGCTGTTGTTGGCATCGGTGCGTGTCAGCACGCGGTTGGCAACATCGTAGCCATAGCGGGTGATCCGGCCCAGGGCGTCGGTCACGGTGAGCAGTCGCCCAGCCTCGTCATAGGCGTTGGTGGTGGAGCGGTTCAACGCATCCTGGGTGGTGACGAGCTGACCGTCCTTGTTGTAGCTGTAGCGGGTCACTGCACCGGTGCCATTGGTGATCGTCAGGGTCTGACCATGACGGTTCTTGACGGTGACCACACTGACGCCGTCGGGCGTGGTCACGGTCAGGCTGCGTGCGCTGTCGTTGTAGGCGTAGGTGGTGACTTTGCCCAGTGCGTCCGTTTGCTTGAGTACTCGACCAAAGGCGTCGTATTCGCTGGTCTGCCCTTGGTTGAGTGGATTCTTTAGCGTAATGACTCGGCCATTACTGGCATAGGTGGTGGTGCTGACCTGGCCCCGGCCGTCGGTCTGGCTGATCACCCGGCCGAACGCGTCATAGACCGT
This sequence comes from Pseudomonas sp. St290, assembly GCF_018325805.1. Classification (NCBI taxonomy): domain Bacteria; kingdom Pseudomonadati; phylum Pseudomonadota; class Gammaproteobacteria; order Pseudomonadales; family Pseudomonadaceae; genus Pseudomonas; species Pseudomonas sp. St290. The sequence continues at coordinate 3,968,058 of NZ_AP014703.1, forward strand.
GGCGCTGCTACGGGCCAAGCCGCCAACATCGTCGATACGGCTAATCTGTTCGCCACGCTTGTTGTAGGTGATGCTGCTGGCGACCGTATTCCCCGTGGAGATCGTGCGGGTGACGGACGTCTGATTGCCGTAGGCGTTATAGCCATAACGGGTCACGTAGCCCAGGGCATCGGTCGTGGACGTCAACAGGCCACGGTTGTCGTAGTCATACACACGCCGATTGTCATTGGCCGCGTTGCGGATCGCTTGCACCAATGTTTTCAACTGCGCATTCAACACCCCGCCCGACAGAGTGGCAGTGTCCGCCGCGGCCAACCGACCTGTGAAATCAGTCCGCTCGCGAACATCACCAAAGGCGCTATAAACCGTTTCGCTAACCTCGCCCATTGCGTTGACGACGTGAGTCAGGCGCCCTGCCGCGTCATAGTAGGACGACGTCCGGTTACCCACTGCGTCAGTGACACTGGCTACCCGTCCGGCCGCATCATATTGATAGGTCAAACCGTACTGCGCATAGATCGCAGCCACTTCGGAGGTGCTCATGCCAGTCGTGATGCGCGCCGACGCTTCACCGAGCAGCTTGCCAATGGTTTGCCCAAAGGCGTCATAACGGGTGCGAGTGCTGCGTTCTTCGGTGGTGCCCTGGGCTTGGGTTTCACGCACCAGGCGCCCGGCCGAATCGTACTCATACGCCGTGGCCGTGCCATCGGTGGCGACACGCAGGGCTACGCGCCCTTGATCGTCAAACGTCGTGGTCGCGGTTTGTGCCGCACCCGCCACCACGCCGCTCTTGATCGTTGCAAAGGTTGTCGCAGCGGAAATCGCGGCGGTATAGGCCGTGGCGTAACGAATGGTTTTCTGGGTATTGCCCGCTTCGTCGTACACCGTTTCAGTGACGAACTGCTTCTCATCGACACTGCCGATTAGGCGACCGGCCGTGTCGTAGAAATACCAACTCGTCAGATCACCTGCGGAAGGTGGGCGCAAACTGACGAGGGTGCCGGTGGCCCGATTCGCGAGCACAGTCGCATTCGCATAACGAATGCTCTGTGTCAGCCGACCTGCGGCGTCATGACGGTCTTCACGCAGATAGCCTTCAGCATCCAACTGGCCAATCTGATGCCCGCTGGCGTCATAGAACAATCGGGTGGTGCGATCACCGGTCTGCTGGGTGATCAGTCGGCCTTTGCCGTCATAAGTGAAGGTGGTCAGCGTACCGCTGGCATCCGTGCTGGTGCTCAGTCGGCCGGCATTGTCATAAGACCAAGCGGTGAGACGATCCGCAGAAGCGCTCGCCGGACGGACTTCATCAATCTGTTTTTTGAGCACCACGGCACCGTTGTACCAGGCCGAGGTATCGACCAGGGTTGCGTAGCGTTTTTCCTGGACACGCTGGCCGGCGGCGTTATAGCTGTACTCAGTCACCGCGCCGAGGCCATCCACCAGGGCACTGACCCGCCCGGTTTCGTCGTAGAACGTATAGCTGCGAACGCCTGTCGCATCCTGAACCATGACCTGCCGCCCGGCATCGTCATAGATATACGACGTGGAACGCGATGCCTGGCCGGCGGCGGTCTGTGTCAGGCTGATCAGTTGACCTTTAGCGTTGTAGGTCTGCGTAACAGTCAAACCTGCAGTGTTGGTGACCGCCACGGTACGGTTGGTACCGTTGTAGGCATTCGTTCGGGTGCCAGCCGAGTCAGTCTGACTGATCACGCGCCCCAAGCCATCGTAGACAACCGAGCTGAGGGTAATCTTCCGGCTGCGGTCTGCCGCACGGACTACAAGCGTCTGCAGAAGTTGACCATGCTGGCTATAGACGTACTCGGTTACGCTGGTGCTGCTCTCCTGGATACCGGTGCCGGCAGCACTGACCGAGCCATAAGCGACCCGACGACTCAAATTGCCACGATAGTCATAACTCAGCTCGGTGAGGGTCGAACGGGTGCGATCTCGCGAACCGGCCCAGGTCACCAGTTGCGACTCGGTCAACACATCCTGCGGTGCAAGCCCGGCCACCACGAACAAGGCATCACCGTAGGCGATTTCCTGGGTTCTCAACCCCTGGGTGTTGTAGCGGTACTCCGTGACCTGGCCACGCCCATCGACCATGAAGCGCACCCGATTATTACTGTCGTAGGCCAATCGGCTGACCTGGGCGGTGCTGGCCGGCGGCTCTGTCCAAACCCCGGTGGTGGTGTTCAGGGTCGCTGTCGCGGTGTAGCGGATCTCATTGAGCAACTGATTATCGGCGCTGTAGCTGCGAGCAACCATGGCCCCCGTCGCATCGCGCTCCAACAGCACGTTACCGTTCACATCGTACTGGTAGGTGACGGCGTTGCCGCGCCCATCTGTGACCTTGATGACATTGCCGTCCGAATCATAGGCATAACGCGTGGACAGGCGCTGCCCATCCACCGCCGGGGTCTGCACTTCGATCAAGCGGTCGTTGGTATCGTAGAAGTAGCTCCACTGCTGGCCGGAGCCATTGAGCACATCCGTACGGTGATTGGCGGTGTCGTAGCTGAAGGTGGTGGTACCCGAACTGTCGGAAACCGTCTTGACCCGGTACTCGCCGTCCAGCAACTGATAAGTGAAGCTGACCGAGGTGCCGTCACTTTGCACGACACTGGCGATACGGAAGCTGGCCCCGTCGTAGGTGTAGTCGGTGCGGTAGACCTTGCCATCGGCAATGCTGTTGTCTTCCGGACTCAGGTCGGTACTGACATTGATCAGCCGTCCTTGAGCGTCGTAGCCGTAATACACCTGCTGAGTCAGCGCACCGCCCGCAGCGTTGCGCGTGTCGACGCGCTCCAGCTTGCCGGACGCGTTATAACTCAGCACCAGTTCCTGACCGGAGCTGTCCTTGACCGAGTTCAAGCGTCCATTGGCATCGTAGCCATAGCTGATTTGCGTGCCGTTGGCGTCGGTGACCGACAGCAGCCTGCCAGTGTCGTCGTAACGTTCGACGAGACGTCGGGAGCCGTCAGTCCAGACCATCTGACCGGCACCGGCATCCCAGGTAATCGTGTCATGGGCACCATCGCCCTCAGTCGATTGATAGCGACTGCCGTTCCATTGATAGACCGTCTGATGCCCGTCGCCCGTGGTACGGGTCACCTGGCTGCCTGCAGTGTTCACGGTGCCGGTCAACAGCAGGCTGCGTTCGCCGTCCCAGCGCCAGCCATCGGCATCGCCATCGCTCAGGCCGCCCTGGGTGTTGTAGGTGCGGGTATGCAGCAAATCCTGGCCCAAGCCGGACAGTTGCTCGTCGGTAAAGCGCAGCACCAGGTTGCCGTTGCTGACGTTGACCAACGCCTGTCCCCCGGCCTGGCCGAGATTACCCTGGCCACCGACACCGCTGCCCCCCAACGAATTCACCGAAGCATTGAACAGCCCTAATCCATTACCGGCGACGATGGCGACCATGATTCCCTTAACTCCCCGACGAAGCTGAGCCGCCCACGCGGCTTAAACTTAGCTGCCGGTACAACGACCAAGCAGCGCTACTGTCAGTGCTTATGCTCGGTTTTCGAAAAAAGTTTAGGGGGGATGGAAAATATTTTATGAAGCACTGAAATTGGCTGTTTAACGCATGACAGGCCGCAGCCATCAAGGCAATAATCGCTCGGGAGAACCGCCGCTCCCTTTCTTCCGATCGCCGAAAAGAATCCATTCATGAGCATTGAGAACACGTCCGCTGAACAGAATCGCTTGGCGCGCCTGCTCACTTTCCTGGGACATGATCCAACCAACCTGACACTTTTGGCCGACGCGTTGGCATTGGCCATCGACCTTGGCGATGTCATTCATGGCCAACAATTGATCGACCATCTAACGACCCAGGCGATCGACGAGCCCAACATCTGTGCGCTGGCAGCCCATGTGTCCTTGCAGGCCGGCCAATATGCTGCAGCGGGCGCGTTTGGCGATAAAGCAATCGAAGGCGGAATCAAGCATCCAGCCGTTATCTTCAACACCGCCCAGGGCCATTTTTACAGCGGCGATTATGCGGCCACCCATGCATTGCTTTCACGCCTGAGCCATGAACCGCAAAGCCCCACACCGCTACTGATGATGCATGCGCGGGCATTGCATCAATTGGAGGAAACCGAAGAGGCCGAGGTCCTGGTTGCGCGAGCGTTGCTGCTAGAACCGGAAAACATCAACATTCGTGGTCTGCTCGCCTTGCTGCAATACGAGAATGACAACTACTCCCCGGCATTGATCACTGCCCACGAGACGCTGGCGGAGAACCCCGATCAACTCGACGCGTTGATCGCCTGCGCCTCGGTCCACTTCCACCAACACAACATCACCGCATCACGCAACACCTGGCTTCATACAGTCGCCGTGCATCCCGAATGCGGCCGGGCATGGTCCGGGCTGGCTCGACTGGAATTCAACGAACTGGAATTTGAAGCGGCTGAAGAACACCTCAAAACAGCGATCAAGTTCATGCCGGACCACATCGGCACCTGGCACCTCCTGGCCTGGATCTACATTCTGCGCGGGGACAGCATTCAAGCCCGCCAGGCGCTTGAGCACTCTTATGCACTGGACCGTAACTTTGGCGAGACCCATGGGGGGCTGGCAATCGTCGACATCATGGATGGGTTGACGGAACGCGCCCAAAAAGGTATTCGCCGCGCGCTCAAACTCAAACCGGACGGTTTGTCGGCTCGATACGCCGAAGCCCTCCTGCTTCAGCAAGCCGGACATCCGGAAAAGGCAGTCCAAGTGATCGATCAAGTGCTTGACCGGACGAGACCCGACAGCAACGACACCGGCCGGGTCCTGATGGAAAACTGGCTGCAAACACATCAGAACAAGATCCCAGACCGTCATCCGGACCAACACTAAGCCATCGCACACGGAGCCCAACATGCTGGACGCATCGGAATATTTGCACTTGGCGATCAACGCCAGTCAGAACGGCGATCATCACGCTGCCCTGAACTATCTGAACGCAGCCCTTGAGCTGGAACCGAAAAACGCAGCGGTCCATTACTTTCGTGCCGCCGAACACGCCGAACTTGGCCTGCTGGAGCGTGCACACGCGGAAATGATCGAGGCACTTGAACTGGCCCCGGAAATGGACGTTGCGCGCTTCCAACTCGGTTTGCTCAGCCTTCAGTTATCCAAACTGGAAGACGCCCGCAACGCCTTCAGCTCACTGCTGGACTCATCGCAGGACATGAGTTTGAGGGAATTTTCCGGTGCGTATCTGGAATTGCTCGACGAACGCACGTCGAACGCAATCACCCGCCTGACTCAGGGCCTGACGAACTGTTCCAATCCAGCATTGAAGGCTGATATGGAACGAGTGCTGGCAAGTCTTTCAGACACCGCCGCTATCAAGAGCCCCGATACTGCCGAACCTACGGTATTTCTTGGCGCTTACCGCAATACCTTCGAGACTTCCTGATGAGCAAGATCGATTCGACTCGCCTCTCCCAGGTTCTGGCTGCGCTGGCCAAGCCCAAGGAACGAGTAAATTCGAGCGCGGCCAACAACGCCAACGCGGCCAAGGTCAAAAAGGGCGAAAAAGACCTCGAAGTGCTGCGCGTACATCTACAAAATCGTCTCCGAGACCTTAAAAAGGGTACCGAAGACTTCCACGATGCAGCCCCAGTCATCACGGTGCAGGAAATCCTGCGCTGGGAGTTTGGCGAAAATATCCTGGAGCATCCCGAATTCGGCAACATCTCAAAAAAAGTTGCTGAAACCATGTTGGAAAATCAAGAGTTGGAAAAGGCTATCTACGGGATCGTTGATCGGATGGTGTCGCCTGAGTCCTGATTGGAAGATCCGGTGAGCCAGTTTCCTGAACATGCACTAAAGTCGCTGGTCAACAGACTTAGAAAACCTAAACCAAAAACCCCTGTGGACTAGGACCGGAAATAGCTACTTTGTGACTGGGTTCTACGCAGATGGTCTTAGACTGCTTTTCTGTACAGCCAACGCCACTACACCCCCTGCGCAGCAAATCCTCACCAGCACACCCAGCCGTGACCGATACAGTGGAAGGGCTCTGCACGTACACCACGTACACGTCACGTCGCGCTCAACCGAGTCCAGCCATGAACCTACCGAATCTCTTCAACAAAGCCCGAGCCCGCAACCAGGGGACGGTCAGCGTGGCCTGCACTTGCGGTGAACTTGACCAGACGCTGGCCAACCTACGCATCACTCCCGTGTTGGTCACCGGGTTCGTCTCCCCTCACCTGGACATCGACCGAGTCGCCGCCAAGATCAAGAAGCGTTTTCCCAACAGCACCATCAGCCTGTGCACGACCTCGGGTGAGTTGTGCAACGGTGCGAATACGCTGTACTGCCAGACCGGCGAGTCCTGGGACCGGGTGGTGCTGCAGCTGTTTGACGCCAGTGTGATTGTGTCGGCCGAGGTGGTGATGGTGCCCCTGGAGTGCGAGGACATTCGCGGTGGCGGCAAGCGCCTGGCCATGCGTGAACGAATCGCCCGCTTGGTGAATAACATCAAGCAGGCGCAAGTGAGCACGCCCATCGATCACCGCGATACTTTGGCTTACGTGGTGTTCGACGGTCTTTCAGCCTCCGAGTCGTTCTTTATGGAGGCGCTCTATGAATCTGGACGTTTCCCTTGCCTGTTCGTCGGCGGGTCGGCCGGTGGCAAGACGGATTTCAAAAAGACCCTGATCAGTGATGGGCAGCGCAGTTATCAGAACCATGCGCAGATTGTCTTCCTGAAAACCGCGGCGGATGTTCGCTTCGGGGTGTTCAAGAGCCAGAACTTCCAACCTGCCGGACTGACATTCAACGTTCTGACCGCATCGGTCGAAGACCGCACCATCGACCAGGTCATCGACAGCCGAGGGAACATCAAGAGCATGGTCCAGGCACTGTGCGATGCGTTCGAGTGCAGTGCCCAGGCGCTGGAAAAGAAGCTGGCCGATTATTCATTCGCCATCCGCGTGGGCGATGAGCTGTTCGTACGCTCGATTGCCCGTATCGACTATCAGCAGCAGATCATCCAGCTGTTCTGCGATGTGGCGCCCGGCGAAGAGCTGGTGATGGTCAAGCGCACGCCCCTTCGCGAGGCGACCCGGCTCGACTACGAGAAATTTCTCAAGGGCAAGGGCGGCCGTCCGGTGGCCGCCATTCTCAACGACTGCATCCTGCGCCGGCTCAACAACAGCAGCGACTTGGGCAGCATGGCCGGTATTTTCGGGGATGTGCCCTTGGCCGGCTTCTCGACCTTTGGTGAAATCCTCGGCTTGAACCTGAACCAGACGCTCACGGCGATTTTCTTCTTTCGAATCACCAGGGGCGCCAGTTTCGTCGATGAATACGTCGACAACTTCATCGCCCACTATGGCGAGTTCAAGGCGTTTTTCCTGCGCCGTCAGGTCAAGAAGCTGGCGGGCCTGAACCATGTGGTGGTCAAGCAGATCATGGCGTTCAAGATGAATGACTTCAGCAGCGCCTTGGACACTCGCGGCCTGGACAATACGATCCTGCCGGTGTTCGACGGGCTGACGGACCTGGGCCAGGTATTGGCCCACGCCAGCCAGCAGCAAGCGCAGATCGCGACGCAGATCAAGCATTACTCCGGCGAACTGCACCTGTCGATGGATGACCTGACGGGCACGATCGACCGGCAAAACAGCGTCGCCGAGCAGGCCGGCACGACCGTCGAACAGCTTGCCACCCAAGCGGGTGAAGCGGTGGTCGGCGCCCGGGCGCTGGCCAGTTCGAGCTTGCGTATCCAGTCGATCGTACAGGTCATCCAGCAAATCGCCGGACAGACCAACCTGTTGGCCCTCAACGCCGCCATCGAAGCGGCACGCGCCGGTGAGATGGGTAGAGGATTTGCGGTGGTGGCTGACGAGGTTCGCAAGCTCGCGGAAATCACCCGCAAGAATGCCGCGGAAATCGGCGTGGACATTGACCTGCTCTCAACGGAGATCCAAGGTGTCGCCCAACAGATCGAAGACCAGTCCATCGCCGTGAGTGCCCTGCGCGAGATGCTCGATGCCCTGGAAGACTCGAGCCGCACCACCGAAGGCACGGCGCAACGTACGAAGGCTATCGCGGACACCTTGACCGGGCTGACCCACGCCAGTACCTGAGGTCGAGCACGGCAGGATGGCCGGACTTGGTGAGATGGTTCCAACAGGTCTTCGTGGAAGGCCGATAGCACCGGGTTACTGACGGGGCGAGATCGCACGTCCGCAGCAGATCCCCTGTGGATGCGGACTTGCTCGCGAAAGCGGTGGGTCAGTTGGCAGTGATGTTGGCTGTGCCGGCGTCATCGCGAGCAGGCTCGCTCCCACAATGGTTCCGAGGCGTTCACAGAATTGGAGTCCACCGCAAATCCCTGTGGGAGCGAGCCTGCTCGCGATAGCGGTGGGTCAGCTTGCATTGATGTTGGATGTGCTGCCGTCATCGCGAGCAGGCTCGCTCCCACAGGTTATTGGTGTCGACTCCAAATGCCGTGAACACCCGCAATCCCTTGTGGGAGCGAGCCTGCTCGCGATAGCGGTGGGTCAGTTGGCGGTGATGTCGGATGTACCGCCGTCATCGCGAACAGGCTCGCTCCCACAGGTTACTGGTGTCGACTCCAAATGCCGTGGACACCCGCAATCCCCTGTGGGAGCGGGCTTGCTCGCGAAAGCGGTGGGTCAGTTGGCAGTGATGTTGGCTGGCCGGCGTCATCGCGAGCAGGCTCGCTCCCACAGGTTACTGGTGTCGACTCCAAATGCCGTGGACACCCGCAATCCCTTGTGGGAGCGAGCCTGCTCGCGATAGCGGTGGGTCAGTTGGCGGTGATGTCGGATGTACCGCCGTCATCGCGAGCAAGCTCACTCCCACAGGGTTTGGTGATCACTGTAGGGACCTTGAACGACTGCCTGGAGCTCGGTGTTTTCCATCGCCGGAAGTGCCTTCCACCCAGCCCGAATCAACGGGACGTCACGCGCCCTCCTCGATCGATGCACCACGGCGGCGACGCAAGCGGTTCGCGACGGACAGCACCTGAACGTAAAACACCGGCACGAACAAAACCCCGAGCACGGTCGCTGCCAACATGCCGCCGACCACGCCGGTGCCGAGCGCTCGCTGGCTGGCAGCACCGGCACCGCTGGCGAACGCCAGGGGCATCACTCCCAGGATGAAGGCCAGGGAGGTCATGACGATCGGTCGGAACCGCAGGCGTGCCGCTTGAGCCGCCGCTTGCGCAAGGCTGGCACCCTCAGCGTGCAGGGCCTTGGCAAATTCGACGATCAGGATGGCGTTCTTGGCGGAAAGACCGATGATCGTGATCAAGCCCACTTTGAAATAGACATCATTGGACATGCCCATCACCGTCACCGCCAATACCGAACCGAGCATGCCCACCGGCACGATCAGCAGCACGGCAAAGGGAATCGCCCAGCTTTCATACAGGGCGACCAGCACCAGCAAAACCATGGTCAACGACAACCCTACCAACAGCGGCACCTGATCGCTGGCCTGTTGTTCCTGCAACGACAGCCCCGCCCATTCGAGACTGAAACCGGCTGGCAACTGCCGGGCGATGTCCTGCAACGCCTGCATCGCCTGCCCGGTGCTGTAGCCCGGCGCGGCATCCCCGGAAAAACGCAGCGATGCCGAGCCGTTATAGCGAGCGATCTGCAACGGCCCGACCTGCCATTCAAAACGGCTGAACGCATCCAAAGGCACCAGGCGCCCCTGGCGGTTGGGCACTTGCAGGCGCAGCAGCGCTTGCGGCGTCTGCCGGCTCATGCCATCGGCCTGGATGATCACCCGCTGCATCCGTCCCTGATTGGCGAACTCGTTGATCTGCTCCGAACCCAGCGCCGAGGACAGCGCCGCACTGATCACATCGAAACTCACCCCCAGCGCCTCGGCCTTTTCACGGTCGATGCTGACGTTGATTTGCGGTGCATCGGCCAGGCCATCCTCCATCAAATGGTCAATCACCGGCGAGGCCTTGGCTGCCTCGAGCAACTGGTTGCGCGCCTTCAATAGCGCTTCGTGCCCCTGCCCCGCCAGATCCTGCAAGCGCAACTCGAAGCCGCTGGAGGTGCCAAGACCGTCGACTGGCGGCGGCACCACGCTGAACAACGTGCCATCGGCGACCTCTTCAAAGGCGTCGTTCGCGCGTCGAGCCACCTCGTCGCTGGCCTGCCCACTACCGCGCAGCGACCAATCCTTGAGGGTGACATACGACAACGCCGCATTGGCGCCCTCCCCGGAAAAACTGAACCCCATGATCGCCAACACCTGGTCCGTGGCTGGTTGCGCCAGGGCATATCGCTCCCATGCCTGGACCGTCACGTCGGTGCGCGCGGCCGATGCGGCGGGTGGCAGCTGTATATCGGTGACGATGTACCCCTGGTCCTCCGCTGGCAGGAACGAGGACGGCAACCGGGCATAGGTGAAGCCGAGTACCAGCAGCAACACCAGGTACAGACACAGGCTGCGGCTACCGCGTCGAACCCAGCTCGCGCCCAGCCGCTCATAACGCTGGGCCAGGGCCTCGAAGCGTCGATTGAACGCGCTCGCCCAGCGGTTGGGCCGGGTCGGGTGCGCCGGGTCGAAAGGTTTGAGCACGGTGGCACACAGGGCCGGCGTCAAGGTCAGCGCCAGGAACCCGGAGAACAGAATCGACACCGACAAGGCCACGGCAAACTGCTGGTAGATCACGCCCACCGAGCCGCCCATGAACGCCAGCGGCAGGAACACCGCCGCCAACACCAGGGTAATGCCGACAATCGCCCCGCTGATCTGCCGCATGGCCTTGCGGGTCGCGGCCTTGGGCGACAGGTGTTCTTGGGCGATCAACCGCTCGACGTTTTCCACCACGACAATGGCGTCGTCCACCAGGATCCCGATCGCCAGCACCATGCCGAACAACGTCATCATGTTGATCGAGAAGCCCAGCGCGGCCATGACCGCCACCGTTCCCAGCAGGCAGACCGGCACCACCACCGCCGGAATCAGCGTATAGCGCAGGTTCTGCAAGAACAGCAGCATTACCAGGAACACCAGGACCATGGCTTCGGCCAGGGTGTAGATGACTTGCTTGATTGCCACCTCGACAAAGTACGAGGTGTCATACGGCACGCTCAGGACCATGTTCGCCGGCAAGGTGCTCGACAGCTGTGCGAGCCGCGTCTTGATCGCCTCCGCCGTTTGCAGTGCGTTGGCGCCCGGTGCCAGTTGCACCGACATGGCCGCCGCCGGCTTGCCGTTCAGGCGCGCGTCGAAGCGGTAGTCCTTGCGCCCCAGCTCGACCCGCGCCACGTCGTGGATCCGCACGCTGGAACCGTCATCGTTGGCCCGCAGCACAATGTTGCCGAACGCCTCCACCGATTCGAGCTGCCCTTGTACCATCACCGTGGCGGTGATCTGCTGGTCGGCTGGCCCCGGCCGTTCACCCAGGCTACCAGCCGGCACCTGTATGTTCTGCCCCGCGATGGCTCTGCCGACATCGGCCATCGACAGGTTGTAGCCCACCAGCCGCGCCGGATCGACCCAGATCCGCATGGCCCGTTCGGCGGTGTACATCTGCACTCGTCCGACCCCGGCCACCCGGCGAATTTCGTTGTTGATGGCGCGGGCGGCATAGTCGGCCAACCCGACGGAGTCCTGCTGGCCATCGGTGTAGGACAAGGCATACACCAGGAGGAAGTTGGAACGTGCCTGCTCCACTTCCAGCCCTTGCTCGATCACCGCCTGGGGCAAGCGGCCGACCACTCGCTGCAAGCGGTTCTGCACATCGACCTGGGCCATGTCGGGATCCGTGCCCGGCTTGAAGGTGATGGTGGTTTCGGCACCGCCGTTGGCGCTGTTGGATTCGTAATAGATCAAGCCCTTGAGGCCGTTGAGCTCCTCTTCGATCAGGCTGGTAACGTTCTGGCTGACAATCAGCGCCGAGGCCCCCGGATAGTTGGCGATGACATTGATTTGCGGCGGCGCCACGTCCGGGTACTGGCTGACCGCCAAGGTGCCCAGAGTCAGTACGCCGGCCAGGGCGATGAACAAGGTGATGACCCAGGCAAAGTTCGGACGGTTGATGAAAAAATCCGGCATCGTTTTCTTCCCTAGGCCGCTGGCCGTCAGTTACGAACCTGTTGCTCGGCCAAGGTAACCACGTGGACCTGCGTCCCCGCGCTGAGTTTGTCGGCCCGCTCGATCACCACCTGCTCGCCCGCCGCCAGCCCCTGGGTGATCTGCCAGTCGGTGCCGAACATCGCACCGGTGCTGACCACCCGTTCGCGCACCACACCAGCGACATCCACCAGCATCAACCGGGCCTGGCCGTCGGCACCGCGCTGTACCGCCTGCTGTGGAACGAACAGCGCTTGTGGGTCGACCCCTGCCGGCGCCACCACCCGCACGTACATGCCAGGTAGCAGCACGTTGTCCGGGTTGGGGAACTCGCCGCGCAAGGTCACTTGCCCGGTGCTTCGGTCCACGGAAATATCGGAAAACATCAACTTGCCGCGTCGGGTCTGGGCGGGATTGCCCACCTGTACCGTCACCTCGGCCGCACCGCTGCCATCGAGGGTCAGGCGCCCACTGGCCAGCGCCTGCTGCAAGGCCACCACCTGATCGGCGGATTGGGTGAAGTCCGCGTAAATGGGGTCCAGTTGCTGGATTCGCGCCATCTGCGTCGCCTCGTCCTGCCCCACCAGCGCGCCTTCGCTGACCAGGGCTCGACCGATGCGGCCGCTGATCGGTGCGCGCACCTGGCAGTAATCCAGGTTGAGCCGGGCACTGGTCAGGTCGGCCTGGGCCGCCAGGCGATTGGCCTGGGCGCTCTTGAGATCGGACATGGCTTCGTCGAACGCCTGCGGGCTGACGGCGCTGATCTCCACCAGCTGCTTGAAGCGCTGCACCTGGGCGTTGGCCCGATAGACATCGGCCTCGACCCTGGCCAGCGCACCTTCGGCGCGCATCAGCGCCGCCTTGAGCGGCGCCGGGTCGATGCTGAACAGCAACTGGCCGGCCTTGACGTCACTGCCCTCCTGGAAGTGCCGGGTCAGCACCACACCGGCCACCCGCGCCCGCACCTCGGCGATGCGCACCGGCTCGATCCGACCGGGCAGTTCAGTGGTCATGGCAAACGCTCGCGGCTGGACTGTCAGGGTCTTGACCTGCGGCAACGCCGCACTGGGCCTGGCGCGCGGTTCCTGGGCACCACAGGCGATTAACCCAAGCACCAGCAGCAACAGCGAGGCGGGTTTCAGCGAGGCGAAATTCTTCTGCATTGTCACTCCCTGCCCCATGAAAAAAGGCTTGCCGATGGCAGTCGGCAAGCCCTGGACATCGGTGGATGATTAACCCGCGGGGCGCTCGTTGATCGTGCTCGCGGCCTGGAACAGGATTTTCGCGACAAAATCGATTTCCTGTTCGGTGATGATCAGCGGCGGCAGCAAGCGTACGGTTGCGCCGTGGCGTCCGCCCAGTTCAACGATCAATCCGTGCTTCAGGCAGGCCTGTTGGAAAGCCTTGGCCCGGGCCGTGTCCACTGGCGGATGACCCTGTACATCGAGGGTACCCTGCGGGTCGACGATTTCCATGCCGAGCATCAAGCCGCGACCGCGCACATCGCCGATCCAGGCGAACTCGCTTTGCAGTGTCCGCAGGTGTTTTTGCAAGTGCGCGCCCACCGTTTCGGCGTGCTGGACCAAGCCATGGTCACGAATGAAGCGCAAGGTCGCGGTGCCCGCCGCCATCGCCAGCTGATTGCCACGGAACGTGCCGGCGTGGGCACCCGGCTGCCAGACATCCAGCGACTCGTGATAGACCATGACCGACAGCGGCAACCCACCGCCAATGGCTTTGGACAGGGTGATGACATCCGGCGTGATACCCGATTGCTCGAAGCCGAACATCCGCCCACTGCGGGCGATGCCGCACTGGATCTCATCGACGATCAGCGGGATGCCATGGGCCTGGGTCAAGCGGCGCAGCTCCTGCAGCCAGCGGTCCGGCGCGGCGATCACCCCGCCCTCGCCCTGGATCGGCTCCAGGATCATCGCCGCCGGTGCGGTCACGCCACTTTCCGGGTCGTTGAGCAGGTGCTCCAGATAACGCACGTTCAACGTGACCGCCTGATCGCCGGCCACCCCGAACGGGCAGCGGTAATCGTGGGGAAACGGCAGGCGCTGCACACCGGGCATCAACGCGCCGAGGGCATTTTTCGGCGACAGGTTGCCGCTGATGGCCAGCGTGCCCAGGGTCATCCCGTGATAGGCCCCTTCGAACGCCAGGACCGAATGCCGCCCCGTCGCGGTACGGGTCAGCTTGAGCGCGGCCTCGACCGCATCGGCCCCGCTCGGGCCGCAGAACTGGATGCGTGCATGGCGAGCGAACTCGCTGGGCAGGCACGCGAAAATCTCTTGGACGAATGCGTCCTTCACAGGTGTCATGAGGTCCAGGGTATGCATCGGCACACCAGCGGCCATGACCTGGGTGATGGCTTCGATGATTACCGGATGGTTATGCCCCAGCGCCAGGGTGCCGGCACCGGCCAGGCAATCGACGAACACTTGCCCGCGACTGTCCTGCACATAAATGCCATGGGCCCTTTCAAGCACCAGGGGAATGCGTCGCGGGTAACTGCGGGCGTTGGATTCCTGCTGTTGCTGGCGTTCCAGCAACGGTGTCGAATCGAGGCAGTAAGGACTCGACAGGCCGGTGTGCAACAGGCGTAGCTGTTGCGCGCCACCCGCTGTGACATTCGAAAAAGCACTCATGATTTCCTCCATGGAGGCTGGGTTTGGAAGGGAACAAACAGCCTGGAAACACACATCCGGGAAGCCGCAAACCAGGCGCGGGGAGATTGCCTCCCCGCGCCCATGGGTTTACATGTCGTAACGCAGGATCATGCCGAACGTGCGCGGTGCGCCGACGTCGATGATGTCGTCGTTGCGATTGTTGGTGACGTACTCCTTGTCGAACGCATTCTTGACGTAGGCGGACACGGCGACGTTCTTGGTGACTTTGTACTCGGTGTTGAAGTTCACCAGCACATAGGCGTCGCTCTTACGCTCGCCACTGACTTTGCCGTTTGAGTCGAATTCGTACTCCGAAGGCGCGGTGCTCTGATAGACAATGTCCGTGCCGAATATCAGGCGATCGTCGAAGCGATAGACACCACCCACCGAGGCCTTGTATTTAGGCGAGTAGAGGAACGATTCACCGCTCCTGTCCTGGCCATTGTCAGCGACGAAGTCCTTGTATTTGCTGTCAGTAATGGCACCACCGACGTTCAGGGTCAGTTGTTCGGTGATGTCTTTTTCGACGAAGACTTCCAGGCCCTTGATGTCACTGCGACCGGCGTTGTAGATATCAATGACGTTGCTGCCAGACTGCCGCACGCTGACCTGTTGGTCTTTCCAGTCGGTGTAGTACAGGTTGGCGCGGGCGCGCAGGGTCTTGTCGAAGAACGAACCGCGATAGGACAGCTCGTAGTTGGTGGTGTATTCCGGGTCGTAGGCCTGGTGACCGCTACCGGAGCGCAGGTTGACACCACCACCGCGATAGCCCTTCTGCACCATGAATCCGAGGTACTGGTCCGTGGCCAGTTCATAGTCGATGCCCAGTTTCGGCAGCACGGCATCAAACGACTTCTTGATTTTCTCGGGAACGAAACGGCCGTCCTCCTCGATATCGGTATTGTTCGTCTCGTGGTCGTAACGCAGGCCGGTGATCAACGTCCAGCGCGGCGCGAACGTCCAGTTGACTTCACCGAACACCGCCTTGTTTTCAATCTTGGTATCACCTTTGACGGTACGCACCAGCACGTCATCGAACAGCAGCCGGTCGTGGAACTTGTTGGTGTTGTGGCCATAGTAGGCGCCGACGAAACTCTTCACCGTGTCCGAGGCGTAATTCAGACGCAGTTCCTGGCTGAACAGGTTCCCGTCTTGCTTACGCAGAACGACCTCGTTGTCCACCGCATTCTGGTCAAAATCCAGACGGTTGCTGTAGTCCGTGCTGGTATTGGCGGTCATGCTGGTCAGCGACCAGGCATCGTTCAGGCGATAATCCACCTTGGCGCTGAGGGTGTCTTGCTTGAGGTTGTCGAAGGCTTCGGTATTGGACGCGATGTCGTAATAGCTCGGCTTGCCATCGGAACCGCGCATCGTCGAGCGGTCACCCTGGCGGTGTTCGTTATGGGCATAAGTCAGCAAGACGTCAGTGTCGTCATTGGGCAGGATCAGCAATTTACCGCGGGCGTTGCTGGTGCGATGCGGGTTGGCATCTTTATCGAGCGTGGTGTTGCGGATGTAGCCGTCACCGTCGGAATAATCCACGGCAATACGCCCGGCGATCTTCTCATCCACGATCGCCCCACCACCCGCCACGGCCGCTCCGTGCTCACCATAGTTCCCCACATTGGTTTGCGCCGAGAAGGAAGGCTCGAAGGTTGGATTTTTGGTCTGGATGACCACCGCACCGGCCAGGGAGTTACGACCCTGTGTGGTGGACTGTGGCCCCAGGAATATTTCGACCTGCTCGGCATCCCAGAGCGGGACCGGGCTGAGGGTCAGCGCGCGGTTCGGCTGCACGGCACCGTCGACATACACCGATACCGCACCGTTGAGGGCCGCCGGGCCCTGGTCGTCGAAACCGGACACCGGCACGCCACGAATACCCCAGTTCTCATTGCCGGCCTGGCTATAGACGCCGGGCGTACGGGCAAAGACATCCACCAGGTCCTTGTCGCCATGCTCACGCAGGTTCTTGTCGGTGACGACCACGACGCTGGATTGGGTTTTCTCGAGGGTACGGTCGATTTTTTCACCCGTCACGGTGATGGGAGCGATCTCCATCTTGCTCGCTTCTTCAGCCGCCCATGCGCCGTTGCTCAAGCCGATGGCCGACCCCACAGCCAACGCAATTGTGTTCTTTTTGAAATTCACGCCCCGCTCCCCTGCGACAGATATTTTTAGGTTTTTTGAGCTGGCCGAAGGCTGTTTGGCGCCAGCGGAGCGGAGTCTAATCCAAAAAAAAAATTAAATAAATAGTATTGATAATCCATCTCATTTGTACCTAGTATGTCGTCTTGTATTGATCTGGATACATTACAGACGAGTCCTACACACCCGACCGCTGCCCTGCTTTCAAGGTCCTGTGACTGGTCGAAGAAGACAAAAGAGGATGCACAAGGATGACCTCAATCGAACACCTGAACGGGCGTTCCGAGCTTTTTTCAATGGCGCCCACGGATGCAAGCGCGCAGTCGTTACCCGTGCTGGTACAGGCGGCACCGGGACAGTCGATCCACGATCTGGACGCCTCGATCCGCGACGGCCTGGCCCATGCCCTGACCACGGTAGGCGGCGTGTTGTTCCGCGGTTTCACCGTCGCCACGCCCATCGATTTCAAGCGCTTCGCTGCCAGCTTCGGTGCACCGCTGGCCAGTTACGAATTCGGCTCCACGCCGCGCAGCAAAGTCTTCGCCGGGATCTATAGCTCCACTGAGTACCCGGCCCATCAACTCATCCCGTTGCACAACGAGCAGGCCTACACCCGGCCCTGGCCTTCGCGCATCTGGTTCCACTGCATCAAGGCCAGCGAAACCGGTGGCGAGACCCCGATTGCCGACAGCCGCCTGATCTACCAGCGCATGCCTGCCGAGATTCGCGAGCTGTTCGCCAGCCGTGAGTTGCTCTACGTGCGCAACTACAGCGGCGCCCTGGACCTGCCCTGGGAGAAAGTCTTCAACACCCAGGACCGTGCCCAGGTCGAACGCTATTGCCAGGACAACGACATCGAGTGGGAATGGAAAGCCGATGGCGACCTGCGCACCCGCCAGCGTTGCGCCGCCGTGCAGCAGCATCCCGAGACCGGTGAGTGGGTCTGGTTCAACCAGGCGCACCTGTTCCACGTCTCGGCCATAGAACCGAGCGTACGCGCCAGCCTGCTGGCGGCGGTGGGTGAAGAGAACCTGCCGCGCCATGTCTATTTCGGCGACGGCTCGCCGATTGCCGACGACATGCTCGACACCGTGCGCGAGGTCTACCGCGAGACCGCCATCAGTTTTCCCTGGCAGCCCGGCGACGTCCTGATGCTCGACAACCGACTGGTGGCACACGGTCGCAATCCTTTCACCGGTGACCGCAAAGTCATCGTGGCCATGGCGTGAATTGCACATGTTTTCATTCGAACATTGGATCGACGTGCTGGAAGCCAACGCCCAGCACTTCCCTCAGCGTGCCGCCCTGCATTTCCTGCCGGACGGCGTAGAGATCGGCGAAACCCTGACCTTTGCCCAACTGCACGAGCAATCCCGATCCCTGGCGGCCGCGCTGCAAGCGCGTTATGCAGCGGGCGACCGGGTGTTGCTGATGCTGCCCACCAGCCTCGACTACGCCCGCGCCTTCTGTGCCTGCCTGTATGCCGGCTTGATTGCCGTGCCGTTGTTTCCGCCGCCGTCGCGCAAACCGCGCCATCTCGACCGCGTCCGCAACGTGGTGGTGGATGCCGAACCGGCGCTGATTCTCGCACCGGCGGACTATTGCGAAGGCTTGCTGGAACTGGTGGAGGGCCGCGTCGAGGTGCTGACCGTACAGGACCTGGGCACGCCCCCGGCCGGCCAGTGGCAACGCCCGGCCATCGATGGTTCGACCGTGGCCTTCCTGCAATACACCTCGGGCTCTACCGGCTCGCCCAAAGGCGTCGAGGTGCGTCAGCGCAACCTGATCGCCAACGTCGAACTGATGCGCCAGGCGTACGGTTTCGACGAACACGGCGCCATGGTCAACTGGCTGCCGCTGTACCACGACATGGGTCTGATCGGCGGGATGCTGGCCCCGCTCTACAGCGGCATGCCCTGCTATCTGATGGCGTCCCAGACGTTCGTCAATGCGCCGTCGACCTGGTTGCAGGCGCTGAGTCGCTACCGCGCCACCGCCAGTTTCGCCCCCAACTTCGCCTATGCCCTGTGCAACCGCGTGGTCAGCGATAGCCTGATCGCACAGCTCGACCTGAGCGCCTGGAAACACGCCATCAACGGCGCCGAACCGATCCACCCAGGCACCCTGGAAGCCTTCGCCCAGCGCTTTGCCGCATGCGGCCTGAACCCGTTGGCCATCAGCCCCGGTTACGGCCAGGCCGAAGCCACCCTGTGCGTCAGCGCCACACCGGCCGACGCGCTGCCGGTGGTGCTGCGCCTGGACAAAGCCGTGCTGGAGACCGGCCGCGTGGCCCTGGCGGCTGCCGATGCCGCCGCCGTGGAGTTCGTCGCCTGCGGCTACCCGCAAGCCTTGCACAGCATCGCCATCGTCGATCCACAAACCTTTGAGCGCTGCGCTGACGATCGCATTGGCGAAGTCTGGCTCAAGGGCCCGAGCAACGCCGAATCCTATTGGAAGAACCCCACGGCCACTCGCGAAGCCTTTGAAGCACAGATCATCGGCTCATCGGAGCATTACCTGCGCTCCGGCGACCTGGGCTTCATGCACGAAGGCCAGGTGGTGATCTGCGGGCGGCTCAAGGATCTGCTGATTCTCAACGGTCGCAACCTCTACCCCCACGACATCGAATTCGCCATTACCGACGCCGAGCCGGGCATCCGTACCGGGCGCATCGCCGCCTTCTCGGAAATGGACCCGGCACTGGGCCGCGAGAAACTGGTGATCGTCGCCGAGCCGCAACGCAAGTTCGTCGACCCGGCCCATCACCCGGCGCTGTTCGCGTCGATGCAAAATGCCGTGCGCGAAGCCGCCGACTGTGGCATCGACCAGATTGTGCTGGTGCAAGCCGGCACCATCCCGATGACCACCAGCGGCAAGATCGCCCGTCAAGGCGCGCGCAAACAATTGGCCGCGGGCACCCTGAGCATCATTGCCCAGAGCACTGGGGCCCTCGCCGACGATAGCGAAGCCGTCGACCTTGACCAGCTCAAGCGCCTGGTAGCCGAGGCATCGCACCTCGCCCCGGCGGCGTGCCGTCAGTGGTTGGAACAGACGCTGCGCCAGGTCAACCCGTATTTCTCGGCGAACGTCGAGCTCAGCCTGGTAGGCCAGGGCCTGGACTCCATCGGCCTGGCCGACTTCGCCGCTCGCTTGCACCGGGACCTGGGCTGGAGCCTCGATACCCAGGATCTGTTCGGCGAACAAACCCTCGGGCAATGGGCGCAAGCCTTGCAGGACTTCCTGGGACAGGCGTCGCCAACCTCCGAGACCTTGAGCGAGCGCCTCGACACCCAGCAGGGTCGTCAGTCTTTCGCCCAGAGTCGCCTGTGGTTTCTGCGTCAGTTGAACCCGGACGACACCCAGCACAACCTGGTGCTGCACCTGCATCTGCAAGGGCCATTGGACGTCGAGACACTTGCACTGCGCCTGAACACCCTGGTCGAGCGCCACAGTGTCTTGCGCACCGTCTACCGCGACGGTGTCGAAGGCCCGCAACAACGGGTGCTGCCGGCTTCGGCGGTCCCGCTGGCGCACCATGACTTGCGTGGCCAGAGTGAGGCGCAGCAACAGCAAGCACTGCGCGACCACCTGGCCAACGAACACGCCACACCTGTGGACCTGGACGCCGGCCCCGCGCTGCGAGCGCAGTTGCTCAGCCGCGATGACCAGCACCACGACCTGTTGCTGACCCTGCACCACATCGCTTTCGACGGTCGCTCGGCGCAAGTGCTGTTGGCGGAGCTGGCCGGCTCGGCAGACGCCTCGTCGCCGGTGCAATACCTCGACTTCGCCCAATGGGAAGCTCGGCACTGGAGCGAACAGCGGATCGCCGCCGAGCAGGATTTCTGGCGCGCGCACCTGGCCGGCCTGCCGCAGTCGCTGGACCTGGGTGGCAACGGCAAGACCCAGGGCCAGCACAGCCTGGACTTCAGCGTGCCCCAGGCCAATTGCGAACGGCTGACGACGCTGGCCCGCGAGCAAGGCATGACCTTGTTCATGCTGTTGCTGGCCAGCTACCAACTGGTGCTCAAGCAACTGGGCGGCCAGCCGCAATTCCTGCTGGGCACCGATGTCAGCGGCCGGCCGCTGGCCGAGCACAACGACGTCATCGGCTTCTTCGTCAACCAGTTGACCCTGCGCTGTGACCTGCGCGGCGAACCGACCCTGGCCGGTTTCCTTGGGCAGGTGCGCGATGAAGCGCGCCTGGCCTACGCCCACCAAGGCCTGCCTTTCGACCTGGTGGTCTCGGCCCTGGCGCCGCAGCGCCGTCCCGGTCACTCGCCGCTGTTCCAGGTCAAGCTCAACTATCAGCCGTCGCGGGTGGCCCCGACCGCCATCGCCGGCGCGCACTTGTCCGCGCTGGACGTGGCACAGGCACCGGGGGATTTTCACCTGGTGCTCGACCTGGTGCACGGCAGCGAAGGCCTCGCCGCGACCCTCAAGTATCGCGGTGAATACTTCGATCAGGACCGTGCCTCGCGTCTGCAACACCTGTGGACGTGCCTGCTGGAACAGCTACACAGCCTGCTGGACGAGCCGTTGCCGGCGCTGGCCGAACGCATCGACAGCTGGGACCAGGCCTTCGCCCGCGAGCGGCAACAGTCCCAGGCGCTGGCCGGTCGCAGCCAGCTGATGCAAGCCAAACGTCGCTCCTTGTCCCTTTAACCGAGTCGGATGCCGTTATGTCTATCGTGCCCCCATCGCCACGCGCCCTCGGCGCCGTGCGTCGCAAAGCCATGAGCGTCTCGGAACAACAGTTGGTGACCGAGCGCCTGCTCAGCCCGGACCACGCCCTGCCCCTGGTGATCGAGCCGGCGGTCAGTGGCGTCGACCTGGTCGCCTGGGCCGCCCGGGAACGCCAGTCGCTGGAAAAGAAACTGCTGGAGTACGGCGCCCTGCTGTTTCGCGGCTTCAACGTCGCGTCCGTCGAACAGTTCGACCAGGTGATCGCCGCCCTCTCCCCCGGCGCGCTGGAATACATGTTCCGCGCCTCGCCCCGGACACGGGTCGGCGGCAACATCTACACCTCGACCGACTACCCGGCCGACCAGATGATTTTCCCCCACAACGAACACTCCTATTCGCCGCGCTTCCCGCTGCGGCTGTTCTTCTACTGCCAACTGCCGTCCGAGACAGGTGGTGAAACACCGATTGGTTCGACCCGCGCCGTGAAGGCCAGGATCAGCCCGCAGATCGAAGCGCGGTTCCGGGAAAAAGGCGTGCTGTACGTTCGCAACTACGGCGACGGTTTCGGCCTGCCGTGGCAGACCGTGTTCCAGTCCGAAGACCGCCGCGAAGTGGAGGCCTACTGCGCCAGCGTCGGCATCGAAGTGGAATGGAAAGACAACAATCGCCTGCGCACCCGCCAACGCGGGCCGGCCGTGGTGCGCCACCCGCGCACCGGCGAAGAGGTCTGGTTCAACCACGCGACGTTCTTCCACATCAGCACCCTGCCCGAACGCATCCGCGATTCGCTGCAAAGCAACTTCAACGACCTCGACCTGCCCACCAACACCTTTTATGGCGATGGCGAACCGATCGAGCCGCACGTACTGCAATCGCTGCGTGCGGCCTACCTCGACTCGCTGGTGCGTTTCAGTTGGCAACAGGGGGACGTGTTGTTCATCGACAACATGCTCGCCGTGCACGGTCGCGAACCCTTTACCGGCAAGCGCGCCATCATGACCGGCATGGCTGAAGCCCTGCTGTCGAGCGACGTTGCCGTCTGACATTCAACGGGTCCACCCGCCGTTCACAGGAGGCTTGCCTGACACGTGTCCAGCAAGCCCCGGCGTCTGTGCGGTGATCCAGGCTCAAGCCCTTTTCCAGTCGAGATGAACATGAGCGGACTTCAAGGTTTTCGTATTTCACCGCAACAGGCATCGGTTTACCCCCACATCAACGGCGCGGCGGAGCACCCGTTCAGCTGTCATTTGCAATGGTCGCTGTCGCAACCGCTGGACGTCGACGCATTGAACAACCGCTTGCAAGCCCTGGTGGCCGGCAGCGAAATCCTGCGCACGCGACTGATGCCCGTACTCGGCCTGCGCGACCCGGTGCAGGTGATTGACGAAGCCGGCTCACTGGCGGTGAACCTGCAGGACCTGCGCCAGCACAGCCGCGCCGACCAGGACGCCGCGCTGACTCGGCTCGCCGATCAGCCCCGTGACTGGACAACCCCTCTGTGCGTGACCCTGGTGCGCCTGTCCGATGAGCAAGCAATCCTGGACCTGGCGGCGGCCAGCAGCCACTTCGACCTCGCCAGCCTGAAATGGCTGGCCGGTGCACTGCTGCAGGACACTCTCACGGACCTGTCCGAAACCCTGCAGTACGCCGATTACGCCGAATGGCGCTGGAGCCTGGTCGAGGAGGCGCCGGACCATCCGGGCGTGAGTTTCTGGAAACCTTCGGGCGAAACCGAAGCGGCCACCTTGCAGTTACCGCTCGAATCGGCCCTCGATGGCGGATTTGCGCCCGTCCGACTGGACCTGAGACTGTCGACCGACCTCGCCCGTCACCCGGCCCTGACCCCGGACCTGCTGCTGGCTGCATGGGCAGCGGTGCTGGGCCGACTGGCCGGCCAGCAACAGGTGCCACTCGCCCTGATCCATGAAAGTCGCGGTGCGGAACTGGCGGATACCCTGGGCCTGTTCGAGCAGTGCCTGCCCGTGAACATCGAACTGGATGCCCAGGCGACCCTGCTGGAGCAAAGCACGCAAGTGGCCGCCACCCTGGAGCGAGCAATCGGCTGGCAAGACTATTACACCGGCCACCTCAACGCCGACTATGCCTTTGCCTGGCGTTTGGGCGATGCCCGGGAGCGCCATGCCAGCGCGGTGATGAACCCGTTGAAGGCGTGCCTGAACGTGCGCCAGTTGCCCGACAGCCTGCACGCGCAGTTGATCTACGATCGCCATGCCCTCAGTGCCGACGCGGCGGGTTGCCTCGCCGAGCAATGGCTGCAACTGCTGCAAGGCGCCCTGGCGGAACCGCAACGGGCCTGGGCCCAACTGCCCCTGGGTGGAGCGCTGCAATCGCAGCTGATCGGCACCAATGCGAACGTGCCCTCCATCGAACCGCTGACACTGGTGGAGTTGATCGCCCGTCAGGTTCGCCAACAGCCGGACGCCATCGCTCTCAGCGACAAGGACGGCGACCTGAGCTACAGCCGCCTCGATACCTGCGCCACACAGCTGGCCCATCGGCTGGTCGCGGCCGGCATCGGCCCCGGGGTGCCTGTCGGCATCCTGTTCGCCCGCAGCAACGCGGCCATTGTCGCCATGCTCGCCGTCTTGAAAGCCGGTGGCGCCTACGTGCCAATCGACCCGACCTACCCGGCCGACCGCCGCGCCTACATGCTCGCCGACAGCGCCATTGCCCACATCGTGGTCAGCGCCGAACTGGCCGACAGCGTGCCGGCCAGCCTGCAACGCTTCGTGCTGGATGACCTGGCAACGCCGGACCTCGGCGATTTGCCGACACTGCCGTTGCCAGACGCGAACGACCTCGCCTACTTGATCTACACCTCGGGCTCGACCGGTGCGCCGAAAGCCGTGGAAATCAGCCACGGCGCCCTGAGCTTCTCGACCCAGGTGCGCATGGCCGCCTATGCGACGCCAGTGCGCGCCTACCTGCTGCTGTCGTCGTTTGCCTTCGACAGTTCGGTCGCCGGGATTTTCTGGACCCTGGCCCAAGGCGCACGCCTG
The DNA here is from genome assembly GCF_018325805.1 of Pseudomonas sp. St290. Lineage (NCBI taxonomy): Bacteria > Pseudomonadati > Pseudomonadota > Gammaproteobacteria > Pseudomonadales > Pseudomonadaceae > Pseudomonas > Pseudomonas sp. St290. The sequence continues at coordinate 3,992,683 of NZ_AP014703.1, forward strand.
GTATTGCCCGCCCCAGGTGAAGAGCTGGAGATGTCTCGCCTGGCCCAGTTGATTACCCAGCATCAGGTCAGCCATGGTCTGTCGCTGCCGTCGCTCTACCAGGCCCTGCTCGATCAGTTGCAACGCAGTGGCGGAGCCGACAGCCTCGCCTGCTGGATCGTCGCCGGCGAAGCCTGTCCGCCGTCGCTGATCGCGCAACACAGCAAGGCTCTGCCCCACGCCCGGCTGGTGAACGAATACGGCCCCACGGAAGCCACTGTCTGGGCCACCTATGAGGTGTTGGAGCCCAATCGGAACGTCAGCATCGGCCGTCCGATCGCCGGCATGGACCTGCGCCTGCTGAACGAATTCGACACCGCCTGCGGCATCGGCGAGCCGGGAGAAATCGTCCTCGCCGGCCCGACCCTGGCCCGCGGCTACCGCAACAAGCCCGAAGAAACCGCCAAGGCCTTCGTCACCCTGGCCGACGGTACTCGTGCCTACCGCACCGGCGACCTGGCGTGCTGGCTGGCCGACGGACGCCTGGCGTTCCTCGGACGCAAGGATCATCAGGTCAAGGTCCGCGGCTACCGCATCGAGCTGGGGGAAATCGAACGCCAGTTGTGCAGCCACAGCGACGTGCGCGAAGCCGCGGTGATCGTCCAGGAACAGGCCGCCGGCAAGCGCCTGCTCGCCTACATCCTGGCCGCTCATGGCTACGCACCGGACTCCGAGGCGATCAAGCGCTTCCTCGGCGAGCACCTGCCGTCATACATGGTGCCGGCCCAGGTGCTTACCCTGGCGAGCTTCCCGCGCACGCCCAACGGCAAGCTCGACACTCGCCAGTTGCCCGACCCGGACCAGTTCGATGAAAGCGCCCATGTGGCGCCGCGCAATGCCATGGAGACCACCCTGCAAGCCATCGTCGCCAAGGTCTTGAAGCTCTCGACCGTGAGCGTCACCGACAACTTTTTCGCCATCGGCGGCGACTCGATCCTGAGCCTGCAAGTGGTGGCCCAGGCCCATGAGCAAGGCATCGCACTCTCGGCCAAGCAAGTCTTCGAACGCCAGACCATCGCCGCCATGGCCGAGGTCGCGCAACCGCTGGCCCCGAACGCCGCCGAGCCGCAAGCCGACAGCACCGAGTTCAGCGCCTCGGGCCTGTCCGATGACGAAATGCAAGCGTTGCTGGCCGAACTGGACGAGGCCGACCTGTGAACGGCTCCTCCCGTCGCCACGCCATCACCGCTGCCCCTTTTTACGCAGGACGCTTTCAATGACCACCGAAAAAACCGCCGGTAACCCGATCGAAGACATTTATCCGCTATCGCCGCTGCAACAAGGGATGCTATTCCACTCCTTGCTGCACGAAGACTCCGGCGTGTACCTGATGCAGGATCGCTACCGCATCGGTGGGGCCATCGATGAAGGGGCGTTCCTCGAATCGTGGCGCCAGGTGGTGGCGCTGCACCCTTCCCTGCGCGCCAGTTTCCAATGGAAAAGCCAGAAGCAACCGGTGCAGGTGATCCATCGCCAGGTCAAGGTGCCGCTGGACACCCTCGACCTGCGCGGGCTCGCCCCCCATGAGCAGGAAGCGCGAATCCGCACGTTGCTGGAAGACGAGCAGAAAGTCGGCTTCAACCTGTCCAAGCCACCGCTGATTCGCTTCCGGCTGGTGCGCCTGGCCGATGAATCCTACGAGTTCATTCGCAGCTTCCACCACATCCTGATGGACGCCTGGTGCATTTCCCTGGTGACCGTGGACTTCCTCAAAGTCTACGAAGCACTGTGCAACGACCGCACGCCGGAACTGAAAAGCCCTCGGCCATTTCGCGATTACATCCAGTGGCTGCAACGCCAGGACGCGGGCAAGGCCGAACAATTCTGGCGCGGCCAGTTGCAAGGCCTCAACGCCCCCACGCCACTGACCGTGGACAACGGCGTGACCCGCGACCGCTACACCGATGCAGTGCTGGTGGACGACCAACTGATTCACCTCGACGCGCAGGAAACCCAAGCGCTGGCAGCGTTCTGCCGCAGTCGCCGGATCACCCCGAACACGTTTTTCCAAGGTGTCTGGTCGTTGTTGCTGTCGCGCTACAGCGGGCAGCGGGACGTGGTCTTCGGCGTCACCGTGGCCGGGCGTCCGGCCGACCTGACCGGCGTCGCGGAAATGATCGGCCTGTTCATCAACACCTTGCCGCTGCGGGTTTCGGTGGACCCGAACGCCTCGCTCGGCAATTGGCTGGGCGACCTGCAAAAGCTCAACGTCGACATGCGCGACTTCGAGCACACGCCGTTGACCGATATCCAGGGCTGGAGCGATTTCCCCCGGGGCGAAACCCTGTTCGACAGCATCCTGGTATTCGAAAACGCCCCCATCGACGAACAGATTCTCGAAGGCGGTTTCCAGTTCAGCCTCGAAGGCATGGACCACAGTGTGCATACCCACTACGGCTTGACCGTGGTGATCCTGCCGGGCGAACAGCTGGGCATCCGCGTGTCCTATGACCGCGAACGTTTCGCGGCCGCCACCGTGCAGCGCCTGCTGGGCCATATCGCCAGCCTGGTGCGCAGCATGCTCGCCGCCCCCGACGCGCCATTGGCCAGCTTCGAACTGCTGGCCGCCGAGGAACGCCAGCAGTTGCTGGGCGAGTGGGCGCTCAACCCCCACGCTTTTCCGCTGGATCAAAGCTACGCCGAGCTGTTTGCCGCCCAGGTGGCCCAGCGCGGCGAACAGGTCGCCGCGATCTGCACCGGTGAGTCGTTGACCTACGCCGAGCTGGACCTGCGTTCCACGCGCCTGGCCCATGCCCTGCGAGAAGCCGGCGCCGCTGAAGATCAACTGGTGGCGCTGGTCGCCCCCCGTGGCCTGGCGTTGTTGACCATGATGCTGGCCGTGTTCAAGGCCGGCGCGGCGATGCTGCCCCTTGAAGTCAATCACCCGCCCGAGCGCCTGCGGGAAATCCTCGGGCTGTCCGGCGCGCCGTTGCTGGTCGCCAGCGAAGCTTGCAGCGGCCTGCTCGATCAACTGCTCAGTGGCCTGGACCAGGCGCCCGAGGCGCTGTTCGCCGAAACCTGCTGGACGTCCGGCAACGACGCGCCGCTGCCGGTGCTCGCGGGCCCGCACAGCTTGGCCTACGTGCTCTTCACCTCGGGTTCGACCGGCACGCCCAAGGGCGTGATGATCGAACAGCGTGGCATGCTCAACAATATCTTCGGCAAGGTGCCGGCCCTGGGGCTCAGCGCCACCGACCGGATTCCCCAGACCGCGTCGGTGGCGTTCGACATTTCGGTGTGGCAGTTCCTCGCCGCACCGGTGCTCGGCGCCACCGTGCACATTCTTGCGGATGAAGTCGCCCACGACCCGCAGCGCCTGTTGCAAGTGCTTGCCAGCGAGCGCCTGAACGTACTGGAAATCGTCCCGAGCCTGATGCGTACCTTGCTCGCGCTGTGCCCATGCGATTTGCAATTGCCGGACTTGCGCTGGGTCCTGCCCACCGGTGAAGCCCTGCCGCCGACCGTGGCCCGGGACTGGTTCGCGCGCTTCCCCGACATCGCCTTGATGAACGCCTACGGGCCGGCCGAATGCGCCGACGACGTGGCCTTCCAGCCCATTTTCGAAGCACCGGGGGCCGAGGTCAGCCACATGCCCATCGGCCAGCCGACTGCCAACAACCGCCTGTATGTGCTGGACGAATCCCTGCGCCCGGTGCCGGTCGGCGTGGCCGGGGAAATCTGTGTCGGTGGCGTCGGCGTCGGCCGCGGCTACCTGCACGATCCGCAACGCACCGCCGAGGCCTTCATCGACCATCCTCAGCTCGAAGGTCGCCTGTACCGCACCGGCGACCTGGGACGCTGGCGTGCCGACGGGGTGATCGAGTACCTGGGCCGGCGCGACCAGCAGGTCAAACTGCGCGGGCACCGGATCGAACTGACGGAAATCGAACACCGTCTCGCCCAGCACCCGAACGTGCGCGAAGCCGCCGTCCTGCTGCGGGAAAACACCGTCGGCGAAGCCTGGCTGGTGGCGTACTGGTCGGCCCATGACCAGGCCCTGGACAGCGACGGCCTGAGCGAACACCTGCGCACCCAACTGCCGCCATACATGGTGCCAGCGGCCTTCGTCTGCCTGGACAAACTGCCCCTGAACAATAACGGCAAGGTCGACCGCAAGGCCCTGGCCGCCCGAGAACTGGACTGGCAGGCCGACACCCAGCAAAGCATCGCCCCGCGCAACGCGCTGGAAACCAGCGTGGCGTCGATCTGGGCCGAGGTCCTCGGGCGCGACACGGTGGGCGTGGAAGACAACTTTTTCACCCTCGGCGGGCACTCGCTGCTGGCGACCCAGATCGTTGCCCGCCTGCGCACCCAGTTCAAGCTCGACCTGCCGTTGCGGGTGCTGTTCGAACAGCCGACCGTGGCCTTGCTGGCCGAAGCCATCGGCGCACGCCAGGCCGAGGCCGCCGCCCCGCAAGCCAGCGCGACCAGCGTGCCCAAGGCCCAGCCACGTCCGCCGCTGCTGCCGTTGTCGTTCTCGCAACAACGCCTGTGGTTCATCGAGCAACTGACGCCGGGCACCACCCTGTTCAACATCCCGTTCGCCCTGCACCTCAAGGGTGAACTCAATGTCGAGGCGCTGCACGCCAGCCTGAACGATCTGCTGGTGCGCCATGAAATCCTGCGCACCGGCATCCACAGCGTCGACGGCGTGCCGTGCCAGCGTATCAGCCCAGCACTGGACATCGCGCTGCCCTTCGAAGACTTGTCGGGCCTGACCGCCACCGCCCTCGCCGGCGCGCAGTTCAATGCCCTGCAAGACACCTTCGAGCAGCCGTTCGACCTGACCTGCCCACCGCTGCTGCGTGCGCGCTTGCTGCGCCTGGCGCCGGGCGAACACGTACTCGGCATCGCCCTGCATCATCTGGTTTCGGACGCCTGGTCGGCCACCATCGCCCTGCGCGAGCTGGCCCTGGGTTATGAAGCCCGTTGCAACGGTGCCGCCGCCGAACTGCCGGCCCTGCCGCTGCAATACGCCGACTTCGCCCTCTGGCAGCGCGAACACCTGCAAGGCGCCGAACTCAAGCGCCAGCTCGATTACTGGACCACCACCCTGGACCGCCGCGACAGCGACGCCAGCCCGCTGCTGGCCTTGCCCACCGACCATCCACGGCCATCGGTGCAAAGCTACCGCGCCGGGATCGTGCAGCGTGAACTCAGCGCCGACCTCAGCGCCCGGGTACAGGCCTTTGCCAGTCGTCTCGGCACCACGCCGTTCACCGTCCTGTTCGCCGGTTTTGCCGTGTTGATGCACCGTTTGAGCGGCGATGCCACGGTGCTGGTCGGCACCCCGGTCACCCACCGTGAACAGCCGGGCACCGAAGGACTGCTGGGCATCTTGCTGAACAACCTGGCGATCCGCGCCGACTTCGAACCGCAAGCCGACTTCACCGCCCTGGTCAAACAAGTGGCCGAGCGCCTGCGCAATGGCCTGCTGCATCAGGACCTGCCGTTCGAACAATTGGTGGACAGCCTGCAACTGCCACGCAGCCTCAGCCACGCCCCGCTGTACCAGGTGATGGTCGCCCAACAACTGGCCATGGAGTCGCGATTGCGCTTCCCCGGGCTGGAATTCGAAGCGCTGGACACGCCGCTGCGCCACTCTGAATGCGATCTGGACCTGCACGTGCTGTGCCCGGCCAATGCGCCGATCCAACTGGAGCTGATGTTCGCCCTCGACCTGTTCGTCGCCGACAGCGCCCGCCAGACCCTCGCCCGCCTGGAGCATTTGCTCGAACACATGCTCGCCGAGCCACAGCGCCCGGTCGCCGCCTTGCCACTGCTGATGGACACGGAGTGGCAACGCACCGTGGTCGAGTGGAACCGCACCGAGATGGCGGTGCCGACGCACCTGACCTTCGCCCAGTTGTTCGAACAACAGGCCGAGCGCACCCCGGAACGTGACGCCCTGTGTTTCGAAGGCCGCAGCCTGAGCTACGGCGAACTGAACCGACGCGCCAACCAGGTGGCGCACTACCTGCGCAGCCGTGGCGTCGCTGCCAACCGCCCGGTGGCGCTGTGTGTCGAGCGCTCGCTGGAACTGCTGGTCGGCCTGCTGGGCATTCTCAAGTCCGGTGGCGCCTATGTGCCGCTGGACCCGACCTATCCGGTGGATCGCCTGGCGTACATGCTCGAAGACGCGCAACCGGCGCTGTTCCTCGGCCAGCAAGGCCTGTTGGAACAACTGGGGGCCGGCCTGCCACGCCTGCGCCTGGACAGCGACGCCGCTCTGTTCGCCAACCAACCGGACAGCAACCCGACTCCACTGGCCGGGCCGCAAGACCTGGCCTACATCATGTACACCTCCGGCTCGACCGGTAAGCCCAAGGGCACCCTGGTGACCAACGGCTCGGTGGTCAACCTGGCCTGGGCGCGCATCCATGGCTTGTATCGCCGCTACACCGACCAGCCGATGCGCACCAGCTTCAACTACTCGTTCGCCTTCGACAGTTCGGTGGCCGAGCTGATCCTGTTGCTCGACGGTCACAGCCTGTACCTGACCCCGGAAGAGGTGCGCTACGACCCCGAGGCCCTCGCCGGATTCTTCCGCGACACCCGCCTGGAAGCCTTCGAGTGCACCCCGGCGCAGCTCAAGGCCCTGCTCGAAAGCGACGGCGTTCGCCGTGGCGAGGTGTACCTGCCGCGCTTCGTGCTGTTCGGTGGCGACGCGGTGGACGCGCAACTGTGGCAACGCCTGCCGTCGATTACCGGCAGCCGCTTCTTCAACACCTACGGCCCGACCGAATGCACGGTGGACGCTACCGGCTGCGCGGTGGATGACTTCCCGCTGCGGCCGATCATCGGCCGCCCCATCGCCAACGTACGCACCTACGTGCTCGATGCCTTCCTCAACCCGATGCCGGTGGGCGTCCCGGGGGAGCTGCACATCGGCGGTGCCGGCGTGACCCTGGGTTACCTCAACCGCGCCGAGCAGACCGCGAAGGTGTTCATCGAAGACCCGTTCTCATCCGTGGCAGGCGCGCGGATGTACAAGTCCGGCGACCTGGTGCGCTGGTTGCCCGATGGCCAGCTCGAATACCTGGGCCGCATGGATCATCAAGTGAAGATCCGTGGCTTCCGCGTCGAGCTGGGAGAAATCGAAACCTTGATCGGCGCCCAACCGGGCGTGCGCCAGGCTGTGGTGCTGGCCCGTGAAGACGTGCCCGGCGACAAGCGCCTGGTGGCCTACGTGACATGCGACCAGCAGGCCGACATCCACGCCTGGCGCAAAGCCATTGGCGCCGCCCTGCCCGACTACATGGTGCCCTCGGCGTTCGTGCTGCTCGATGAGCTGCCGCTGACCGACAACGGCAAACTCAACCGCAAGGCCTTGCCGGCCCCGGAAATCCAAGCCGCGCCAGACGCCCTCGACCCACCTCGCAGCGCCGCCGAACAGCAACTGGCCGCCCTATGGGCCGAGTTGCTGAACCTGCCGTCGGCGCAAATCGGCCGTGACAGCCATTTCTTCTACCTCGGCGGCCACTCGCTGCTGGCGGCCACGCTGTTTGCCCGCCTGCGCCAACAGTTCGCCAGCGTGCCGCCGTTGCGAGCAGTGTTCGAACACCCGACCCTCGAAGCCCTGGCCGCGCTGCTGGGTGATCCGCTGCAAGCCCCGGCGGCAACCTTCGTCCCGGCGGCACGTCCAGCGCGCCTGCCGCTGTCGTTCGAACAGCAACGCTTGTGGTTCCTCGAACAACTGAGCGCCGGCGGTGGCGAGTACAACGTGGTCAGCGCCGTGCAGTTGGACGGCGAACTCAATGTCCAGGCCCTGCAAACGGCCCTGAACAATGTGGTCCAACGCCACGAAATCCTGCGCAGCCGCATCGTGCGCGATACCGACGGCGAGTTGCGCTTGGTGGTCGAACCGCAGGTCGATCTCACTCTGCGAGTTACAGTGTTGGAGGCGAGCAGCGACGCGCAGTGGCAGCAACTGACCGACACAGCGATCCACGCGGAAACCGGCCGCCGTTTCGACCTCGCCGCCGACGTGCCCGTCCGTGCCACGTTGCTGCAACACCGCGACGGCATCCAGTCGCTGTTGTTGCTCAGCGTGCACCACTGCGCTATCGATGACGCCTCCAGCCAGAACCTGCTGGATGAACTGCGACGGTTCTACACCGCCCAGTGCCAGGGCACCCCGGTGGCGGTGCCAGAGCTGGCGCTGCAATACCCCGATTACGCCCTCTGGCAGCGCGAACCCGGCCAACAGACCGCGTTCAGCAGTCAGCTGCAATACTGGCGCGACCAATTGGAAGACGGCGACTACCTGCTGGACCTGCCGACCGAACAGGGCCGTCCAAACCAGCTCGCCCCAGCGGCGGGCGCGGTGCAATTGCAGTTGCCGCCAGCGCTGGTGGAACGCCTGCGGCAGTTCGCCCAGCAACGCGGTGCCACCCTGTACATGCTCATGCTCGGTGCGGCGCAATTACTCTTGGGACGCTACGCCAACCAGCGCGACGTGCGAATCGGCAGCCCGGTGGCCCAGCGGCCATTCGCCGAGCTGCAACCGCTGATCGGCTGCTTCGTCAACACCGTGGTCATGCGTGCCGACCTCGATCCGACGCTGGATTTCGAAGGTTTGCTGGGCCAGGTGCGCAACCGTGTGCTGGATGCCCAGCAGCATCAGGATGTGCCGTTCGACCAGGTCGTGGAGCACTTGAAGCCTTCACGCAGCCTCGGCCAGACGCCGCTGTTCCAAGTGCTGTTCGCCATGCAGAACGCCGATTCGTCGAGCCAGCCATGGCCGCAGTTGCAGGTCAGCGAACGGGCGGTGACCGCCCAGGCCACCAAGTACGACCTGAACTGGGAAGTGCACGACGGCGAGGTGCTGTCGGTGTTGCTGGAATACCGCGCCGCGCTGTTCAGCGAAACCACGGCCCGGCGTTGGCTGGAACAGTGGCAACAACTGCTGGAAACCATGCTCGATGCGCCACAGACCCGCCTCGGGGATTGGACACCGCTGCCAACGGCAGAACGTCAGCGTCAGTTGGTCGAATGGAACGCCACTGAACGTCACTACAGCGGCCCGACCAACCTGCACACCGCCCTGAGCCAACAGGCCGCACTGAGCCCCAACGCTCCGGCACTGGTGTTCGAAGGCCAGCGCCTGAGCTATGCCGAGCTGGACCAGCGGGCACAAACCGTCGCCCGAGCCCTGCGCACAGCCGGCGTGGGCACCGACAGCATCGTGCCGGTGTGCATGGAACGTTCCGTGGAGATGGTCGTGGCCTTGCTCGGCATCGTCCATGCCGGCGCCGCGTGGTTGCCGCTGGATCCGGAATTGCCTGCCACACGCCTGGCCTTTCTGATCGAAGACGCCGATGCCAAGGTCACCTTGACCCAGGCGCAGTGGCTGTCGCGCCTGCCATCTGGTCATCAAGCCTGGACGCTGGATGCGTTGCCGAACGCTGAAGTCGGAGAACCGATCAGCGTCGAGGCCAACGACCTGGCCTACGTGCTCTACACCTCCGGTTCCACCGGCCAGCCCAAAGGCGTGATGAACGAACACGGCGCCTTGATGAACCGCCTGCACTGGATGCAGGACGCCTTCCCGATTGGCCCGAACGACCGTGTATTGCAGAAAACCCCATACAGCTTCGACGTCTCGGTGTGGGAGTTCTTCTGGCCGCTGATCACTGGCGCGACCCTGGTGGTCGCCCGTCCGGACGGGCATCGCGACCCGGCCTACCTCAGCCAGTTGATCCAGCAGGAACGCGTCACCACCCTGCACTTCGTGCCGTCGATGCTCCGTGCCTTTGTCGAAGAGCCGAGCCTGGTCAATTGCCACAGTCTGCGCCAGGTCTTCGCCAGCGGCGAAGCCTTGCCGGTGGACCTGGTGCGGCGCTTCATGGGCCAACACCCGGCGGCACTGGTCAACCTGTACGGCCCGACCGAAGCGGCCATCGACGTCTCGGTCTGGCGTTGCTCGGCCGACGACGTGATCGTGCCGATCGGCAAGCCCATCGCCAACCTGCGCCTGTACATCCTCGACGAGGCCCTGCAACCGCTGCCGATTGGCAGCATCGGCGAGCTGTACATCGGCGGCGTCGGCGTGGCCCGGGGTTATCTGAAACGCCCGGACCTGACCGAGGAACGCTTCCTCGCCAGCCCGTTCGTGGCCGGTGATCGCCTGTACCGCACCGGTGACCGTTGCCGCTTCCTGGCCGATGGCAACATCGAGTACCTGGGGCGTCTCGACCATCAGGTGAAGTTGCGTGGACAACGCATCGAGCTGGGGGAAATCGACGCTGCGCTGCTGGCCCAGGCCGGTGTGCGCGACGCCGCCACCTTGTTGCTCGACCAGCGCCTGGTAAGTTTCTGGTGCGGTGACGCCGATGAAGCGACCCTGCGTGCCGACTTGAGTGACAGCCTGCCCGCGCACATGCAGCCAAGCCTGTTCGTGCAGCTCGAGCGCCTGCCGCTCAACAGCAACGGCAAGCTCGACCGCAAGACACTGGCCGCCACGCCGCTGCCCCAGAGCCAAAGCGACCAGCCGCGCACCGCGCCGCGCAATGTCACTGAAACCGTGCTCTGCGAACTGTTCAGCGAAGTACTGGACTGTTCGCAAGTCGGCATCGAGGACAACTTTTTCCAACTCGGCGGCCATTCCCTACTGGCTACCCGCCTGGTCAGCCGGGTTCGTGAACGTCTTGGGGTTTCCCTGCCCTTGTCGCTAGTGTTCGCCCAACCGACGGTCGTGGCCCTGGCCGAGCATCTGCGCACGGCCATGCCCGGTGAATCGATCAGCGCGCAACCGCGCCCGGCGCAATTGCCCTTGGGTCTGGCCCAGCGCCGGTTCTGGATGCTCAGTCGTCTGGTATCGGAGTCTCGCGAGTACCACATGCCATTCGCCCTGACCTTGCGCGGCGAGCTGCAGGTCCAGGTCTTGCGCGACGCCTTTGAACAGGTCAGCCAACGCCACCTGGTGCTGCGCAGCCGGATTGTCGAAGTCGACGGCGAGCCACAACTGCTGATCGATGACCATGGTCCGGCGCTCGCGGTCACTGGCGTCGCGACCCAGGACTGGGCAACCACCTGCGCCAACGCCCAGGATGAACTGATGACACCGTTCGACCTGGCCGCCGCCGCGCCTTGGCGTGCGCACCTGCTGCAACGCCAGGGCAGCGACGAAAACCTGTTGCTGGTGTGCCTGCATCACAGCGCCACCGACGGCTGGGCCATGCAGTTGCTCATCGATGAACTGACCCAGGCCTACGCCGCCGGCCTCAACGGGCAATCGCCGGCCTGGACGCCGCTGGAGATCGACTACGTCGATTTCGCCCTCTGGCAACAGCACCCGGACACCCAGGCCCGGCGCAGTGACAGCCTGGACTATTGGAAAAACCACCTGGGCCAGGACGACTACCAGCTCGACCTGCCCCTCGATCATCCACGCGGCGCCGAAGCGGACCGGCGTGCCCGGCAACTGACCGTTCGCCTCGGCACCCCGCGCGCCGAAGCCATCCGGCAGTTCGCCCGTCAGCGCGGCACGACCAGCTATGTGGTGCTGGTCACCGCCTTGAGCGCGCTGCTGGCCCGCTACAGCGGCCAGCGGGAAATCCGCCTCGGCACCCCGGCGGACCAACGTGACCATGCGCAAACCCAGACGTTGCTGGCCTGCCTGGTCAACACCCTGGTGATCCGCAGCGACGTCGACCAACGGGCCCCGGCCGAGCGATTGCTCGCCAGCCTCGAAGCCGATCTGCGCGCCGCCCAGGCCCACGCCGATCTACCCTTCGCCACCCTGGTCGGTGCCGTCGCGCAAAACCGCGACCTGAACCGTACGCCCCTGTTCCAGGTGTTGTTCTCCCTCAACTATGGCCGCGTCGACAGCAGCCAATGGCCGGGGCTGAACGTCGAAGAGCAGATGCTGCCGGTGATCGACGCCAAGTTCGAACAGAGCTGGGAAGTCCAGGACGACGGCAGCGACATGACCCTGGCGCTGGAGTACCAATCGGCGCTGTTCGACGAAACGACGATGCAACGCTGGATCGCCCAGTGGTGCGCGCTGCTCGACGCCCTGGTAGCGGCACCGGAGCGCACCCTGGTCGAACTGTTCCCGCAACAGCAGGACCAACAGCAACTGGATCGCTGGAACGCCACTGAACGTCACTACAGCGGCCCAACCAACCTGCACACCGCCCTGAGCCAGCAAGCAGCCCTGAGCCCCAACGCCCCGGCGCTGGTGTTCGAAGGCCAGCGCCTGACTTATGCCGAGCTGGACCAGCGGGCGCACACCGTCGCCCGGGCCTTGCGCGCAGTCGGCGTGGGCACCGACAGCATCGTGCCGGTGTGCATGGAACGTTCCGTGGAGATGGTCGTGGCCTTGCTCGGCATCGTCCATGCCGGCGCCGCGTGGCTGCCGCTGGATCCGGAACTGCCTGCCACGCGCCTGGCGTTCCTGATCGAAGATGCCGATGCCAAGGTCACCTTGACCCAGGCGCAATGGCTGTCGCGCCTGCCCGTTGGGCATCAAGCCTGGACGCTGGGGGCGTTGCCAAACGCTGAAGTCGGAGAACCGATCAGCGTCGAGGCTAACGACCTGGCCTACGTGCTCTACACCTCCGGTTCCACCGGTCAGCCCAAAGGCGTGATGAACGAGCACGGCGCCTTGATGAACCGCCTGCACTGGATGCAGGACGCCTTCCCGATTGGCCCGAACGACCGTGTATTGCAGAAAACCCCATACAGCTTCGACGTCTCGGTGTGGGAGTTCTTCTGGCCGCTGATCACTGGCGCGACCCTGGTGGTCGCCCGTCCGGACGGGCATCGCGACCCGGCCTACCTCAGCCAGTTGATCCAGCAGGAGCAGGTCACGACCTTGCACTTCGTGCCGTCGATGCTCCGTGCGTTTGTCGAAGAGCCGAGCCTGGTCAATTGCCACAGCCTGCGCCAGGTCTTCGCCAGCGGCGAAGCCTTGCCGGTGGACCTGGTGCGGCGCTTCATGGGCCAACACTCGGCGGCACTGGTCAACCTGTACGGCCCGACCGAAGCGGCCATCGACGTCTCGGTCTGGCGTTGCTCCGCCGACGACGTGATCGTGCCGATCGGCAAGCCCATCGCCAACCTGCGCCTGTACATCCTCGACGAGGCCCTGCAACCGCTGCCGATCGGCAGCATCGGCGAGCTGTACATCGGCGGCGTCGGCGTGGCCCGGGGTTATCTGAAACGCCCGGACCTGACCGAGGAACGCTTCCTCGCCAGCCCGTTCGTGGCCGGTGATCGCCTGTACCGCACCGGTGACCGCTGCCGCTTCCTGGCCGATGGCAACATCGAGTACCTGGGGCGTCTCGACCATCAGGTGAAGTTGCGTGGACAACGCATCGAGCTGGGGGAAATCGACTCGGCCCTGCTGAACCTGCCGGCCATCACCGGTGCCTGCACCCTGGTCATCGACAATCGCCTGGTGGCGTTCTACAGCAGTAGCACCGCGCAGTCGGACCTCGACACCCAGCTCGCGGCCGAACTACCGGCGTACATGGTGCCAGCGGTGTGGGTGCAAGTCCCGGCCCTGCCCCTGAGCACCAACGGCAAGATCGACCGCAAGGCCTTGGCTGCCTTGCCCCTGCCGAACACCCAGAAAGACTACGCGGCACCGCGCAATGACCTGGAACGCCTGCTCTGCCAGTTGTTTGGCGAACTGCTCGGCGAAACCTTGACCGGCGGCCGTGAAGTCGGCACCTCGGACAGTTTCTTCGCCCTGGGCGGTGACTCGATCCTTGGCCTGAAACTGATCTCGCGTTTGCGTGAACAGGGCTATTCGCTCACGCCACGGGATCTGTTCCGCTCGCCGACCCCGGCGGCCCTGGCCCACGTGACCACGGCACTGCTGACCCAGGCCGAACAAGGCGAGGTGACCGGACCGATGCCGCTGATGCCATTGCACCAGTGGTTCTTCGACCAGCAACAGGTCCACGCCGCACATTGGAACCAATCGGTGCTGGCCGACAGTGACCGCCGCCTGGAACCGGCCATCGTGCAAGCCACGCTGGATCGGCTGGTGGCCCACCACGACGCCCTGCGCCTGCGTTTCACCGACGTCGACGGCCGATGGCAAGCCCACATCGCGCCGGTGGCACCGGCCCAACTGACCTGCTGCGAGCACCCGGAACAGCTGCTACACGTCGCACAAAGCCTGGACCTGCAACACGGCCCGCTGTTCGCCGCGGCCCTGCTGGAAGGCACACCGCAGCGCCTGTACCTGGTGGCTCATCACCTGGTGGTCGATGCGGTGTCCTGGACGCCGTTGCTGGAAGACTTCCAACAGCTGTACCCCGCACTGGAGCGTGGCGAAAGCCCGACGTTGCCGGCAAAAACCACCGCCTATCGGCAATGGGCCGAGCACCTGCAAGCCCATGGTGCCAAGGTCGCTGCCGAGCATCGCTACTGGAGTGCCCAGACCGGCGCGAACCAGCCGCCAATGGCCATCGTCGCTGAGCGCCAGACACTGTCGGCCCGCTGGGATGCCAGCCGCACGCACCAATGGCTGACCGAGTCCCATGCCGCATACCGCACGCAACCGGAAGAACTGCTGATCGCCGCCCTCGCCGCAACCCTGGCCGAGGTCGAACAGCGCAGTGACATCGTGGTGGACCTGGAGCGCCACGGGCGTGACGCACCGTTTGCCGGACTGGACGTCGGCCGTACCGTCGGCTGGTTCACCACGCTTTACCCACTGCGGGTGAACGCCAGCGGCGGCGCCGGCGATCAGGTGCGCAACGCCAAGCAGGCCTTGCGTGACGTACCCGGCCTGGGCCTGGGCTACGGCTTGCTGCGCCAGCGCGGCGAGTTGCCGGCCAGCCATGGTGATGTGCTGTTCAACTACCTGGGGCATGAGCAAACGCCAGAGGGCTGGTTGCGCGCCAGCAGCCTGACCCCGCCGCCGGACGTGGCCCTGCAGAACCGAGTGACCCATGCCCGTGAAGTGGTGGCCTGGCTGGAGGACGGCGTGTTGCGTGTCGAATGGCACAGCGTCACGCCGAATGCCGACAGCCATTTGCCCGCGCGCCTGCTGGAACGTTTGCAGGCGCTGGTCGAACACTGCCTCGACCCACAGGCCGGTGCGCTGATGCCCGCTGACTTCCCGCTGGCCAAGGCGCTGAACCAGAAGTCCCTGGACAAACTGCTGGGCAAGCTCAAGACCAAACCCAATTCCCAAAGCTAGCGAGCGACGCGGCGCCCGCACAGGTCTGAGACCGGCGCGGCGCCTTGATCGACTCACTTGAGTTTTCAAGACTTTGAAATGGACCAAGCAAGCATGAACAACATCGAAGACATCTACTCCCTTTCGCCGACCCAGCACGGCCTGTTGTTCCACAGCGTCTATGAACCGGATTCGCGGGTCTATTACCAGCAATTGAGCCTGGACATGAACGGCCCGCTGCAACTGAGCGCGTTTCGCGGCGCCTGGCAGGCGTTGATGCAGCGCCATGCGGTGCTGCGCAGTGCTTTTCTCTGGGAAGAACTGGACGATGCCTATCAGGTGGTGCAACAGGAAGTGCCATTGCCCCTGACCGAACTGGACTGGCAGGACCGCACCGAGCCCCAGGCCGCGCTGGAACAGTTGGCACTGGAGCAACGGGCGCAACCCCTGGAGCTCAATGACTCGCCGCTGATGCGCGTGTGCCTGGTACGCCTGGCCCCCGAGCGCTGGCACCTGATCTGGACCTTCCATCACATTCTCATGGACGGCTGGAGCGTCGGCATCGCCGTCCAGGAGTGGCTGGCGCTGTACTACGAACAAGCCCATGGCCGCCCTGCCAACCTGGCACCGACCCGTCCTTACCGGGACTACATCGCCTGGCTGGCGGAACAGGACATGGCCGCCACCGAAGGCTTCTGGCGCGAGCAGTTGCAGGACGTGAGCGAGCCGACCCCGCTGCCCACCTTCGCCGTACGCCAGCCAGCCCCGGCAGGGGCACCGTTCGCCGAACGGGAAAGCCTGCTGGCCGCCAGCGAAACCGAGCAACTGGCGCACTTCGCCCGCCAGCATGACCTGACCCTCAACACGCTGATCCAGGGCGCCTGGGCACTGCTGCTGGGCCAACATGCCGGGCGTGACGACGTGGTCTATGGCGTCACCGTCGCCGGCCGTCCGGAGAACCTGGCGGCGGTGGACAGCACCGTCGGCCTGTTCATCAACACCTTGCCGCTGCGCGTGCAATGGGCTGACGAACCGACGCTGGTGGACTGGCTGCAACGCTTGCAGCAAGCCAACAGCGATGTGCGCCACCACGCCTACCTGCCGCTGGGCAAGCTCAAGTCAATGACCCGCATCGCCGCGGAACAGGCGCTGTTCGACTCGATCCTGGTGTTCGAGAACTTCCCGGTCACCGATGCGCTCAACCAGGACACCGGTGGCTTGAGCTTCAGTGCCCCGAGCAACGACCAGCAGGTCGACGGCATTACCCACACCCAAGGCCGCAACCACTTCCCGCTGTCGCTGATCGTGGTGCCGGACAAACAACTGCACTACCTGATCAGCTACGACCGCAGTCGCTTCAGCGATGCCGAGGTCGCGGTGCTGTCGGCACAATTGCGCGCCATCCTGTTGGCCATGACGGCACAAGCGCAGTGCCGGGTCAGCGAGCTGGAGTGGCTGAGCCCTGAAGAACGCCAACAACTGCTCGTGCAGGGTCGCGGCGTGCAACTGCCGGTGCCCGCTGCCTGCCTGCACCAACGCTTCGAACAACAGGTGGCCGCCCACCCGGAACAATTGGCAGTCCAGGACCGCCAGGTCGCCCTGACCTACCGGGAACTGGACCAGCAGGCCAACCGCCTCAGCCAGTATTTGCGCGCCCAGGGCATCGGCCACGACAGCGTCGTGGCCCTGGCCCTGGAACGCAGCGCCGAGTTCGTGGTTGCCCTGCTGGCCACCCTCAAGGCCGGCGCCGCCTATCTGCCGCTGGACCTCAAGCAACCCGCCGGACGCCTGGCCGACGTGCTGGTGGACAGCCGCGCCGCACTGCTGATCGGCGCCGCCGCCTCGCCCCTGCTCAAAGGCCTGGCCGAGCACACGCCGACGCTGTGGCTGGCGGAACAGGCCGACGCCATCGCCTCCCAGCCAGACACGCCACCGGCCGTGGCCCACAGCCCGACTGACGCCGCCTATGTGATCTACACCTCGGGCTCCACCGGCACTCCCAAGGGTGTAGTGGTCGAGCACCAGTCCATCGTCGATTACCTGACGGCGGTGCACGCGGTGCTCAACCCACCGCTGGCGGCCCGCTACGGCTTGCTGTCCAGCATCGCCGCCGACCTGGGCCACACCCAACTGTTCGGCGCCCTGTGCAGCGGCGCCAGCCTGTTGCTGGTGGATGAAGACAGCGGTTTCAGTCCCCTGGCACTGGCCGAACTCTTCGACCAACACCCAGTGGATGTGCTGAAGATCACCCCAAGCCACCTGGCCGGCCTGTTGCAGGCGCTGCCCGATGCCCGCCTGCTGCCTCGCGCCCTGCTGGTCTTCGGTGGCGACGCCCTCAGCCCGGCGCTGTTGGAGCAGGTCAACCGCCTGGCCCCCGGGCTGCGGGTGTTCAACCACTATGGGCCGAGCGAAGCGACGGTCGGGGCGATTGCCACCGAGCTGCCCGCCGGCCTGCGCAGTATTGCCCTCGGCCGCCCGCTGCCCAACCGCCAACTGCAAGTGGTGGATGCCAAGGGTCGCCTGGTACCCACCGGTGTATCCGGTGAGCTGCTGATCAATGGCGCCCTGGCCCGAGGTTACCTGCACCGCCCGGACCTGACCGCCGAACGCTTCCACCTCGACGCCGATCAGCAACGCTGGTACCGCACCGGCGACCGCGTGCGCTGGCAAGTGGACGGTCAATTGGCATTCCTCGGCCGGGTCGACAGCCAGGTCAAGATCCGTGGCAACCGCCTGGAGCTGGGCGAAGTCGAGGCGCAGCTCAAGCGCCTGTCGCCACTGATCGAACAGGCGCTGGTCCGTGCCGTGGAACTGGACGGCAGCCTGCGCCTGGTGGCCTACCTGGTCGCCAGCCAATCACTGTCCGCCACGAAACTGCGTAACGACCTCGCTGCGCGAGTGCCGGACTACATGGTGCCGGCGCACTTCATCACCCTCGACGAACTGCCCCTGACCCGCAACGGCAAGGTCGATGTACAGCGCTTGCCGCTGCCGCAAAAACCCACGGACGACAGCGCCACCCACGTGGCCCCACGCAATGAGGTCGAAGCGCAACTGGCGGTCATCTGGCAGGAGGTCCTGAAGCTTGAACGTGTCGGCGTGCATGACAACTTCTTCGCCCTGGGCGGCGACTCGATCATCAACTTGCAGATCATCGCCCGCGCCAACCAGCAGGGGCTGAAACTCACCCCGCGCCAGCTCTTCGAGAACCGCACCATTGCCGACATCGCCCGGGTGCTGGGCGCCGATGCCAACCAAGGCGTCGCGCAAGCCATTGCCGATGGCTATGACCTGCCGCTGGCCGCCGGGCAACTGGCGCGCCTGCAACAAGGACCGCTGCACGCGACTTGGCGTTGCGTGGCGCTGACCCAGGCCATCGACAGCGAGCTGCTGACCCAGGCCATCGTTGCCTTGCAGCAACACCACCAGGCCCTGCGCCTGGCGCTCAAGGCCCTGCCGGAGGGCGAGTGGCAGCAACGGGTACTGGTCGCGGCCCAGGCCCCGGTCATCACCATCGAAAAACTTGCAACCTGCGCCCCGGCGCAACTGCAAGCCCTGGCCCAGGCCGGTGTCGATGGCCTGGACTTGGATGCCGGCCAAACCCTGCACGCCAGCCTGCTGGAAGTGGACGGCAAGTATTCCCTGCTGCTGGCCGCTCATCCGCTGTGCCTGGACGAAGCGTCCTGGTCGCTGCTGCTGACGGACCTCAACCTGGCCCTGGCGCAGTTGCGCTATCAACGCCCGGTGCGCCTGTCCTACACCGGTGGCGATTTCACCCAATGGACGCGGCACCAGCAGGCCCATGCCCAGGGCGACGCCCTGGATGACGCCTGGGAGCACTGGCTGCAATACGCTGGCCTGGAACCGCTGCAACTGCCTGCCGGCCAACAGCCGGCCAGCATGATCGAGCAGGCCCTGCCGGCCACCACCTCGGGCGAGCTCAAGCGCCTGGGCGAAGTGCTGCAACTGGACTGGCACAGCCTGTTGGCCGCTGCCGTGGCCGAACAATGCCGTGAGCTGTGCGGCGATGGCCTGGTCGCGCTGAGCGTGCACGGCGCCCGTCCGAACGCCGAACGCTTGCCGGTCACTGCGCCGATTGCCGTCGCCGACCTCGACCCGGCGCGCATCGTGGGGCCTCTGGAATTGGCGGTGCCGTACTTCCTCCAGCCCGCAGGCGACAGCCTGCTGCAACGCTTGCAGGCACTGGCCACGCAGATGCGCGCCTATCCGCAGCACGGCGTCGACTACGGTGCCCTGCGCTACCTGTCGGACAATACCTACCTGCAAGAACCGCTGCGCGAGCTGCCGGCGGCAGCGGTCGCCATTCGTTGGCTGGGCAACCTCGACAGCCACCGCGAAGAACGCGGCATCCTGGCCCAGGTCGAGGCCGCAAGCCCATCGCCGACGTCGACATGCCCACTGACCCTGGACGCCTGGTGGCAGGACGATTGCCTGTACCTGCGCAGCCAGGGCGCCCTCGCCGCCGACTGGGCACCGCGCCTGGCCCAACGCCTGAACGACCTCGCCGGGCTCGCTAGCGCAACCGACCTGCGGCCTGCCAGCCAAGCGTTCCCGCTGTGCCACAAGCAAGCGGCGACCCTGGCGGCCGAACCGCTGGACTGGTTGAACATCGAAGACGTTTACCCGTTGTCGTCGATGCAACAGGGCATGCTCCTGCACACCCTGCTGCAACCCCACAGCGGCATCTACCTGATGCAACAACGCTACAGCTGGGACGGGGTCTTGCAACGCCCGGCGATGGAAGCCGCATGGCAGCTGTTCCTCCAGCGCCATCCAATGATGCGCACCGCGTTCTGGTGGCAGGACGACCACGAGCCGCTGCAATGCGTGTATCGCCAGACCCACCAAGCGTTCGACTGGCAGGACCTGCGCCATCTCGACGAAGCGCAGCAGCGCCTGGCGATGGACCAGGCCCTCGAAGCACAGCGCCTGCAAGGTTTTGACATGGCCTGCGCGCCATTGACCCACCTGCGGGTGTTCCAACTCGATGAGCGACGCTTCGCCGTGGTGCGCAGCTTCCATCACATCCTGACTGACGCCTGGTGCTTCGGCCTGCTGATGGAAGATCTGCTGGCGATCTACCAGGCCATCGTGCGCCAGGAGCCGGTGGCCCGTCCGCGCCTGCGCTCGTTCCGCGGCTACATGAGCTGGCTGGAACGCCATGACATGGCCGCCGCACACGCGTTCTGGCAGGCCGAGATGGCCGGTTTCAGCGAGCCGACGCCGTTGCATGTGGACAGCCCCGTGGCCCGTCCAGAGCAGGCACCGGAACAGGTCGGCGACTTCGACCAGACCCTGAGCATCGCCCAGACCCAGCGTCTGCAGCAGCTCTGCCAGCAATACCAACTGACCCCCAACACGTGGATCCAGGGTGCCTGGGCGCTTTTGCTGTCGCGCTACAGCGGCAATCGCGATGTGCTGTTCGGCGTGACCGTCGCCGGCCGCCCGACGGACCTCGCCGGTGTAGAGGAAATGGTCGGCCTGTTCATCAACAGCTTGCCCCTGCGCATCGATGTCGACCCCGAAGCGCCAGTGGCCGATTGGCTGCAGGCGCTGCTGTCCCACAACGCACAGCTGCGCGAACACGAAAGTGCCTCGCTGGTGGACATCCAGCGTTGCAGCCAGGTGCCGCGCGGCCAGCAGCTGTTCGACAGCCTGGTGGTGTTCGAGAACGCGCCGCTGGACATCAGCAGCGTGCAACTGGATGCCTTCAGCATCGACATCTACGAAGACCGGGTGCACACCAACTTCCCGATGACGGTGGTGTTGTACCCCGGCGACCGCCTGGGCATTCGCCTGTCCTACGACAGCCAGCGCTTCAGCACTGATACCGTGCAGCGCATGCTCGGGCATTTGGTGCAGCTGCTTTCGGGCATGCTGGAAACGCCCCAGGCGCCCCTGGGCAGCCTGCACATGCTGCCCGAGGCGGAACGTCGGCAGTTGCAGATCGACTGCAACCGCAGCGCCGTCGATTTCCCGCTGGAACGCGGTTATGCGGCGCTGTTCGCCGAGCAAGTGCGCAGCCGCCCGCAACACCTGGCCGTCGTATGCCAGGGACAATCGCTGACTTACGCCGAACTGGACCGCCGCGCCAACGCCATCGCCCACACGTTGCAAGCCGCCGGTGCCGGCCCGGAAACCCTGGTGGCGCTGTTCGCCGAGCGGGGCCTGGCCTTGCTGACGATGATGATCGCCACGCTCAAGGTCGGCGCCGCGTTCCAGGCCCTGGACATCCAACAGCCCCACGCACGCCTGGCGGAGTTGCTGGACCTCGGTGAAGCGCCGCTGTTGCTGGTGTGCGAGCACGCGACGTCGACGCTGGACAACGTCCTGCCGCAGCTGCACAAGCAACCCACCTGCCTGATCGCCCAGGCGCTCTGGCAAGGCCGTGAACAGCCGCCAGTCAGCTACGTCCACAACCCTGATCAACTGGCCTATGTGATCTTCACCTCGGGTTCCACCGGCACGCCAAAAGGCGTCATGGTCGAACAGCGAGGGATGCTCAACAACATGTTCGGCAAGGTCCCGAGCCTGGGCCTGGGTGAGCACGACCGCATTGCCCAGACGGCTTCGCCGGCGTTCGATATCAGCGTCTGGCAGTTCCTCGCCGCGCCGCTGTTCGGCGCCACCGTGCACATTCTTCCCGATGCCCAGGCCCACGACCCGGTGGCCCTGCTCGATGCGGTCGAGGAGCAGCGGCTGACGCTGCTGGAAACCGTGCCGGCACTGATTCGCGGCATGCTCCAGGAAAGCCAGCCCCATCACACCCTGGCGAGCCTGCGCTGGCTGCTGCCCACCGGGGAGGCGTTGCCGCCGGCCCTGACCCGGGACTGGTTCGCCCGCTTCCCGGCCATCGCGTTAATGAACGCCTACGGTCCGGCCGAATGCTCGGACGACGTTGCCTTCTACCCCATTACCCAAGCCCCGGGCGACGACTGCCTGCACATGCCCATCGGCAAGCCGACCGCCAATAACCAGGTGTTCGTTCTCGACTCAGAACTGCGCCTGGTTCCCATCGGTGTACCCGGCGAATTGTGCATCGGCGGTGTCGGCGTCGGTCGCGGCTACCTGCGCGACCCGCAACGCACCCGCGAAGCCTTTGTCCCGCACCCGTTCCAGGCCGATGCGCGCCTGTATCGCAGCGGTGATATCGGCCGCATGCGTGCCGATGGCGTGATCGAATACCTCGGCCGTCGCGACCAGCAAGTGAAGATCCGCGGTCACCGCATCGAGCTGGGCGAAATCGAAAACCGCCTGATGCAACACCCGGCGGTGGACAGCGCGGCGGTACTGGCGCTGCCCGACGCCCGCGGTGCGTTGCAACTGGTGGCCTGGTATGTGCTCGACGAAGCGGCCGACCTGGGCAACGAGTCGGCCCAACAGGTCTTGAGCGCTTACCTGGGCCAGCAACTGGCAAGCTACATGGTCCCGGCCCGCTGGCTGGCCCTGGCGCAATTGCCACTGAACGCCAATGGCAAGGTCGACCGTCGCGCCCTCGCCGCCCTGGGTGTACCCCTGGACGAGACGGCACAGGCGCAAGGCATGGCACCGCGCACGCCAACCGAGAAAGTGCTCGCCGAACTCTGGCAGGAAATCCTTGGCCTGGACGAGGTCGGTGTGCACGACGACTTCTTCGCCATCGGCGGTCATTCGCTGCTGGCTACCCAGGTGTTGTCGCGGATCCGTCGACGGTTGAACGTGAACCTGCCGCTGCGCACGTTGTTCGAGCGTGGCACCCTCGAACAACTGGCCGAGGCAGTGGATCAGCAGCGCGATGCCCGGACCGAGGCCGACGGCGACACCGAGATGGCCCTGGCGCCGCGCGACCAACCGTTGCCGCTGTCCTACAGCCAACAACGGTTGTGGTTCCTGGATCGCTTCGAAGGCCCGAGCGCCGCCTACAACATGACCACCACCGTCAGGCTGCGCGGCGCGCTGGACATCGCGGCGCTGCAAGGGGCCTTGCAGGCGGTCTTCGAACGCCATGAATCCTTGCGCACCGCGTTCCACCTCCACGGCGACCAACCGTGCCAGGTCATCAGCCCGGCACAGCTGGTTGACTTGACGCCGACCGAGCTGAGCCACCTCGACAGCGCGGAACAGGGACAAACCCTGCAACGCTTGATCAATGAACAAGCCGCACGCCCGTTCGATCTGCAACAGGCGCCGATGTTGCGCGCCAACCTGCTGCGCCTGGGCAGCGATGATCATGTGCTGCAACTGGTGCTGCATCACATCGCCACCGATGCCTGGTCCATGGGCATCCTGATGCAAGAGCTGATCGTCGGGTACCAGGCCCGCACCAGCGGCTCGACACCGGTGCTGCCGACGTTGCCGATCCAGTTCGCCGACTACGCCTACTGGCAACGCAGCGAAGCGCAACAGCGCCTGCTGGCACGAGCCATCGACTACTGGCGTCGCCAGCTCGACGGCGCGCCCACCTTGATCCCGCTGCCACTTGACCTGCCACGACCGGCGCGCCCCGACTACCAGGGCGCGGCCCTTGAACAACGCTTCACCGCGGCCCAGACGCAAGTGCTCAAGGCCTATGCGCAAGAGCAACGGGCGACGCTGTTCATGGTCCTGCTCAATGCCTTCAACAGCCTGTTGCAGCGGGCCACCGGGGCCAACGACTTTATCGTCGGAACCGACCTGGCCAACCGCGAACACCCAGCCCTGGAACACCTCATCGGGTTCTTCGTCAACGTGCTGCCGATCCGTGCTCGCCTGAGCGAGGGCGAAACCTTCGATGCCCGCCTGCAACGCTTGCGCGAGGATTGCCTGTCGGCATTCCAGCATCAGCAAGTACCGTTCGACAAACTGGTGGAGGAATTGCAGCCGCCGCGTACACCGGGGGTCAACCCGCTGGTGCAGGTGCTGTTCGTCATGCAGAACACGCCTAGCGGCAATGCCAGCCTGCCGGACCTTGAGGTGGAACATCTGGTATCGCGCCAGGAAAGCAGCAAGTTCGACCTCGCCGTGTTCGTCGAGGAGGACGAAGAACAAGGCCTGAGCGTGCGCTGGGTGTATCGCACCAGCGTGTTGCAGGAACAGACCATTCAGCGTCTCGAACAAGGCTTCGAGCACCTGCTGGAGCAGATCGTCGCGGCCCCGGCGCAGGCGCTGGACCAATGGTCGTGGCGCCTGGAGGGCAGCAACACCAGCGCGCCATCCCAGCCTGATTCGGCGCTGGACGAGGCTACGGCTCGCAGCGCACGCAAGCAGTCGAAACTGAGCAAGCTCAAGCAGACCCGTGCAACCGCCGTGAGCCAGGTGGCCCACGAGCAAGTCCGGACCCGCACCCTCGATGCCGGGCAAGCCTTGCCGTTGGTGATCGAGCCGATGCTCGGCGACCTGGACCCGGTGCACTGGGCGCTGCAAGCCCGGGAATGGATCAACGCACAGCTGCTGACCCACGGCGGCCTGCTGTTCCGAGGTTTCAACCTGCCGGATGCCGCCGCCTTCGAGCAGTTCGCCCAGGCCATCGAGCCCGACCTCTACGGGACCTACGGCGACCTGCCGAAAAACACCTCCGGCAAGAACATCTACCACTCCACGCCGTACCCGGAACAGCACATGATTCTCTTCCACAACGAGAGCTCCCATCTGCCGCAGTGGCCGCGCAAGCAGTGGTTCTACTGCGAAACGCCGGCACCCCGCGGCGGCTGCACGCCCATCGTCGATTGCCGGCAAGTGTTGGCACGTTTGCCGGAAGACATCGTCGCCCGTCTCAAGACCCAAGGGCTGCTCTACGTGCGGCACTTCACCGACAAGCTGGATGTGCGCTGGCAGGACTTCTTCAAGACCGAACAGCGCGAGGAAGTCGAACGCCAATGCCTGGCGTCGGGTATGCGTTGGGAATGGCTGGGGGCCGACAACCTGCGGATCGCCCAGCACTGCCCGGCCATCGTCGCGCATCCCGAGACTGGGGAACTGTCGTTCTTCAACCAGGTGCAACTGCACCACACTGCCTGCCTGGAACCGGAGGTGCGCAGCAACCTGATCAGCCTGTTCGGCCCCGGACACCTGCCACGCAACGTCTACTACGGCGACGGCAGCGTGATCGAGGACGCGGTGATGCAGGTGATCGGCGAGGCCTATGAGGACTGCGCGGTACGTTTCAGTTGGCAAAAGGGTGACATGGTGATGCTGGACAATATGCTGGTGGCTCACGCCCGGGACCCCTTCGAGGGCGAGCGCAAGATCTGTGTCGCCATGGGCCAGATGATGCGTCGTGAGCAATTGACCGGGCTGCTGCCTGAAGTACAGCCGTCGCCGGTTGTGGAGGTGCAGGCATGAGCGCTTTTGAAAAACGTGAAGAAGCCTTCGCCCTCTCACCGCAACAACGCAGCCAGTGGTTGGCGGGGTTGCCAGCGGTGCGCCTGGAACTGGAAATCAAAGGCCCGTTGGCCCTGGAACGCCTGCACCAGCGACTCGTAGCCCTGAGCGCATGCCACGAGGCCCTGCGCCTGCGGGTGCGGCCCGAGCCGGGCTTGCTGATGCCGTTGCAGGTGGTTGAATCCACCGTCACGGCAGCGGACGCCATCGGCGTCGAGGTGCAATCGATCAGCGATGATCGGCACCGGGTGACGCTGCAACTGCCGGCACTGAGCGCGGATCGCGGGACCTTGCTGCGCCTGGCACAGGCATTGGCCTCGACGGATGCGCCATCGCTGGATGACGAGGCCATGACCTATACCCAGTACAGCGCCTGGCTCTACGAATTGCAGGCCGATGAAGACGCCGAGCCTGGCCGGCGCTTCTGGGCCAGCCAGGCCCTCGATGAGCCGGCTGCCAGCGAACTGCTCTACCGCCAGGTACGCAGCGACTGTCCCGACGCCCCGGTGACCACGCGCCTGAGCGCCAATCCGCAGTTGAGCACAGCCCTGGACAGCTTTTGCCAGCGTCACGACGCAACGCCCGAGCAGGTGCTGATGGCGGCCTGGGGCGTGCTGTTGCAGCGCCTGAGCAGCGGCGACAGCCCGGCCCTGACCTTGAACTGGGTCCACGATTGCCGCGACGACTACGAAGAGCTCGCCGACTGCTGGGGATTGTTCGCCAAGCCCCTGCCCCTGCGCTGGCAACCGGCGGCGGACAGCGCGTTTGCCCAGGCCCTGGCAAACCTGCAGGTACTCTGTGAGCAAGCCACGGAATGGCAGGAATACTGCGCTGTCAGCACGACACCGCCAGCCGACGCCGCGCAGTACGGTTTCCAGTGGGCCGGGCATCTGCCCGATCGGCTCGACACCTTGGGCAGCCTGGCATCGACACTCACGGTGCTGGACGCCCAAGCCATCCCAGCGGGCATGGAGCTGCTGCTGGTAGCCGAAACCATCGCTGGCGACTATCGCCTGAACCTTTGCCACCTACCGGGCCGCTACAGCGAGCAAGCCGCCCGGGTCCTGCTGGAGCAGTTCCAGTCGCTGCTGCTCGATGCCCTCGCCAACCCCGGCAAGCCCCTGGCCGAGCTGTCAGTGCAGGCGCCGAGCTTCACCGCAACGCTGGCCGCCCTGCAGGCGCCACTCGACGCTGCGGCGCTGGCGTTTGCCAGTGTGCCGGCGAGCTTCGACGCGTGTGCCGCGCAATTCCCCGAACACTTGGCCCTGCGCGACCACAACGGGCAACTGAGTTACGCCCAGTTACAGGCGCGCAGCAACCAACTGGCGCATTACCTGCGCGCCCAGGGTGTGGGTCGTGAAGATCGCGTGGCGTTGTACCTGGATCGCTCGGCACAGATGGTCCTGGCCATGCTCGCCGTGCTCAAGAGCGGCGCGGCGTTCGTCCCCCTGGACGTGCATCAGCCGGCGCAACGCACCCTGGCCATCCTGCAACAGGCACAGCCCGCCTTCGTCCTCAGCGGTTCGGCCGGCAGTGCCCCGGCGTTGCCCGACATCGGCAGCCTCGACCTGCGGGATGAGGCGACCTGGCAGCAAGCACCTGCCACGGCAATCGACGTCGAGATCCAAGCCCAGGACGCGGCCTACGTGCTGTTCACCTCCGGCAGCACCGGCACGCCCAAAGGCGTCATCGTCGAGCATCGCCAGCTCGCCAGTTATGTCACCAGCGTGTCCCGGCGCCTGGCGCTGGCCGCCGGCGAACGCAGTGCGGTGGTCACTTCGCTGGCGGCCGACCTGGGCTACACGTTGCTGTTCCCGGCACTGCTCAGCGGCGGCGAATTGCACCTGCTGGACAAGGAAACGGCCATGGACGCCCAGGCCTGGGCAGCCTGGCAGGCGCAGTACCCGATCGATCACTTGAAAATCGTGCCGTCGTTGCTCGACGCCTGGTTGATTCATGCCCAAAGCGCTGCGGTGCTGCCGCGCAAGCAATTGATCCTCGGCGGCGAAAGCTGCTCGCGGCGCCTGCTGCAAAGCATTCGCAGCCTCGCGCCGGCACTGGCGGTCTTCAACCATTACGGCCCGACCGAAACCACCGTTGGCGTGGTGATGCACAAAGCTGAGCCGGCCATGGATTATCGCCGCCTGCCCCTGAGCGATCGCCTCGACGGCATGCGCCTGTACCTGCTCGACGAGCAGCAAGCTCTGGCCGCCCCCGGGCAAAGCGCCGAGCTGTATATCGCCGGCCCACAACTGGCTCGCGGTTACCTGGACGCGCAACAAAACGCCGGGCGTTTCATCGAGCTGGCGCAACTGCCTGGCGAACGCCTCTATCGCACTGGCGACATGGCCCGCTATCGTCATGACGGCAGCCTGGAAATCACTGGGCGCGCCGACCGCCAGGTGAAAATCCGTGGGTTCCGTGTAGAGCTCGATGAGATCCAGGCACAGCTGACCGCTCTTCCCGGTGTCGCCCAGGCGGCCGTGGAATGCATTCCCCGAGGCGAACTCGGCCAGCAACTGTTCGCCTTCATGACCCTGGCACCCGGACACTCGACCACGGTCGCCAGGCTGCACGGCCAGGCCCAGGATTGCTTGCCGGACTACATGCTGCCCACCCTGCGGATCGTCGAAGCCTTGCCACTGATGGGCAATGGCAAACTCGACCGCAAGACCTTGCAGCAATGGGCCGACAAAGTCCTCGACACGGTCGGCAGTGCCCTGCCACGCACACCGCTGGAAGCGTTGCTCGCCGAGGTCTGGGCACAGGTGCTGGGCCTGGAGCGGGTGGGCATCGACGATGATTTCTTCGAACTGGGCGGGCACTCCCTGGCGGCAGTGACGCTTGCCAGTCGCTTGCAGGCCGCACTGTCGGCCCCGGTAACGGTCAACGCCGTGTTCAACGCCCCGAGCGTCTCGGCGTTTGCGGCGCTGGTGCAGGCCGAGCTCAAGCTTTCGCCGCTGGTGCGGTTGTCGGCGCCCAACGCTGTCGAAGCCGCCAACCTGTTCTGCTTCCACCCCTCCACCGGCCACGTGCAGGACTACCGCACGCTGCTGGCGCCGCTTTCGGATTGGCACCTGTGGGGCTTGCAGGCCGCCTACCTGACCGACGACAGCACAACGCTGGGCGGTGATATCGAGAGCCTCGGTGCGCTTTATGTCGAGCACCTGCGCCAGCAGCAACCGCAAGGGCCTTATCACCTGCTGGGCTTCTCCCTCGGCGGCCTGCTCGCGATTGCCGCGGCCGCGCGCCTGGAAAGCCAGGGCGAGAAAGTGGCGTTCCTCGGTATCATCGACTCGCAGTACCAGCATCAAGCGCCGCAAGACAGTGTCGAAGCACTGCTGGAATCGGCCTCCCAAGCACTCACGCCAGACAGCCAGGCCGTGTTGCGCCAGTTGCCGGCACCGATCATGGCTGCGTTGCTGGAGCGACTGGACGCCCTGCCCCCAGCGGCACGCCTGCCGGAACTGGTCCAGTGGGCCCGGCAACAAGGCCTGCAACTCGATGGCGACAGTTGGGAGCATTTGCAAACGCGGCTGCGCTACCAGCAACATACGCAGCATCTGCTGGCGACCTTCAAGCCTGCCCGGCTAAGTTGCCCGGTGCATGTCTGGTGGGCCAGCGACACCCTGGCCCAGGCCGACTTCGCCGACCCGCATTGGGAAGGCCTGAGCAGTGGGCCATTGACCCGCGAGGTCATCTCGGCGCAACACCTCACCATCCTTGAGCAACGCGCCTTGCATGAACAATTGGCGGCGCGCCTCACGGCCATTGCTATACACGGAGCGGTTTGAAATGGATCTGTTGTTACTCATGGCTAAACGCTCATGGCGGGCACTGCTGGTGGCGACCCTGACGGGGCTGACCTGCGGGCTCGCGGCGGCCGGCCTGATCGCCAACATCAACCACAGCCTGGAGGTGTTCGATAAGCTGCGCCCGGTGGATGGCCTGCTCTTCGCCGGCCTGGTGGTGTTGGTCGCGGTGTCGCGGATCATCTCCGACATCAGCCTGCTGCGCCTGGGCCAGGCCGCGGTCAACGACATGCGCCTGCACCTGAGCGCCAAGCTGATCGATACGTCCTACGCGCAATTGCAGCGCCTGGGCAAGCATCGCCTGCTGGCGATGCTCACCGACGATACGCAAACCATCAGCCAGGCGGTGGAATTGGTGCCGATCCTGCTGGTCAATGTCGGGATCATCGCCGCGTGCCTCGGCTACCTGGGCTGGCTCAGCCTGCCACTGCTGGGCCTGACGCTGCTGCTGATCGCCCTGGGCAGCCTGAGTTTTCACTGGCCGCAACGCCGGGCACTGACCTCGATCTCCCGTGCCCGCGAACTCAAGGACCAGTTGTTCAATCAATACCGCCTGCTCACCGATGGCAGCAAGGAACTGCAACTCAACCATCCACGCCGGCAACATTTCTTCACCCGCCTGCTGATACCGGTCAGCCAGCAATACCGTCGCGACTTCGTACGCGGCATGAGCATCTACGCCCTGGTGTTGAACTGGGGTAACGCGGTGTTCTACCTGCTGATCGGCGTGGTGCTGTTCGCCGCGCCGCATTTCATCGACCTGGGCGTAAGCCTGGTCACCGGTTATATCCTGGCGATCCTCTACATGATCACGCCGCTGTCGGAACTGATGCATGCCTTGCCGACTCTCGGCCGGGCCAGCGTGGCCCTGAACAAGATCCGCGCCCTGGAAGGCCAGATGCAAACCGCTGACGAGAGCATCGACACGATCTCGCCGACCCAGGTTCGCAGCCTGGTGTGCCGCCAGGTCACCCACACCTACTACCGCGAGCGCGAGGACGGGCATTTCACCCTGGGGCCCATCGACCTGACCCTCAATGCCGGCGAAGTGGTGTTCATCACCGGTGGCAATGGTAGCGGCAAGACCACCCTGGCCTTGCTGCTGACCGGGCTGTACCGGCCGGAAAGCGGCGACATCATGCTCGACGAGCAAGTGTCCTCGAGTAACGACAACCACCATTACCGGCAGCATTTCTCGGCGATCTTCACCGACTTCTGCCTGTTCGAGAACCTGTTCGATGGCGATGACCCGCACCTGGTGAAACAGGCCCAGGACTATCTGGTGCACTTGCAGTTGGACCACAAGGTAAAAATCGAGGAAGGCAAACTGACGACGCTGGCGTTGTCCACCGGGCAACGCAAGCGCCTGGCGCTGCTCAGTGCGTACCTGGATGATCGCCCCTGCTATCTGTTCGACGAATGGGCCGCCGACCAGGACCCGGTGTTCAAGCACTTTTTCTACACCCGGATCCTGCCGGACCTGCGCGAGCGCGGCAGATTACTGATCGTGATTTCCCACGACGACGCCTACTTCGGCCTGGCCGACCGGCTGATCCGCATCGAACATGGCAAGCTCAGCGAAGTCGCTCCGCAGGCTGATGCGCCGCGCCTGGCTGAAATGCTGTCCACCTGAGAATGCGCCCACAATTCCAGGGCAACCCCCAGCCCAAATGTGGGGGCGAGCTTGCTCGCAATGGCGTCGGCATATTCAGCATTGATGCCAGCTGACCCGCCGCTATCGCGAGCAGGCTCGCTCCCACAGGGACTTGCTGTGCCAGAAAAACCAAGGGGGGTAAGGATTGAACTCGCGCTCAACCCTCCTCATAGATGTAATGCAGATAGCTCACCTGCTCTGCCACCGGCAGGCGGTGCAGCTTGGGGCAGGATTCGCAAAGTACCGGCGGTTGGCCTTCGACCGGTTCGTGCAGTTGGTAATGCAGGCAACAATGCCGGCGCAAGGGCAGGCATGGGCAAATCTGCGGTGCCGGTGATTCGACCATGCGTTGCAGGCCGCGCAACTTCAAGCGTCCGTTGTTGACCGTGACCGGTTCCAGCCACTGGTGTGCCTCGGCGAAGCCGTCCCTGGACAGGTCGGGGTCCATCCTGGCGAACGCCCCGTCCCAGATGGCGACGAAGTTGCCCCACAGTATCTTCGGAGCCAGGCCACCGGCAGCGGCCAAGGTGCCGAACAGCGGCGCCAGGTGCTCATGGACCAACCGCGACCAGTACACGGCGCGGCCAACCGCGTCCAAGGCCGACAGCCCGGCGGCCAGGCCCAACGCCGAAGGTTGACCGTCGTCGTGCAACAGCACAGCGTCCTCGCCCCAGAACTCGATCGCGCAACCACGCGTCAGCACACAGGCCAAGGTGGCCGGCAGGACAATGCTCATGTAGTTCATCGACCACTGTGAAACCACGGCGGCGCGGTTCACCCCCGGGTAACGCAAGGCAAACCGGGTCAGCAAGGGTTGCAGTACCGCAGGGTCGGCAAGCTGGCTCAACGCGATGCAAGGCTGATCGCCAGGTTCCTGCCGGATGACCCGCTGTATCGGCGGCCAGGCCTGGTGAAGCCATTCTGGAAATTCGATAACGGGGCTCCCGTGGCTTTCCCTAATTAATGCAAACGATTAGCATTGGCTGATCCTATCCTCCCTCCCCTGCAAACTCAACGTCGTTAGCGACCAGGCTCACCAAGACCACATGCACACACTTCGCAATTTCTGGCGTCTCGCGCGGCCTTTCTGGGCATCCGAGGAGAAATACCCGGCCCTGTTGCTGCTGTTCGCCACCGTGGCGATGACCCTGTGCCTGGTCGGCGTCAATATCCTCACCAACTTCTGGAACCTGCATTTCTATAACGCCTTGCAGGCCCTGGACTACCACGGTTTCATCGTGGGCAGCCTGCAGTTCATCCTCCTGCAGATCGGCATGGCCGCCTTTACCGTGGGCGCGTTCCACTTCCAGCAGAAGCTGACCATCCGCTGGCGGCGCTGGGCGACCCGCAACATGCTCGATCAATGGCTGGGCAGCCAGCGCTACCAGAAGCTGAAGCTGACCGAGACCGACGTCGACAACCCCGACCAACGGATTGCCGAGGACATCGACCTGTTTATCGTCAAGTCGCTCAAGTTGAGCCTCGGGTTGTTGACGTCGGTGGTGTCGCTGTTTTCCTTCCTGCATATCCTCTGGCAGGCTTCCAGCCTCGTCAGCGTGCCGTTCAACGACCAGTCGGTGGTCATTCCGGGACTGCTGGTGTGGATCGCCCTGCTGTATGCGCTACTGGGCACCGGCCTGGCCTTCTGGCTGGGTCGCGCGCTGCCCAGCCTCAATTTCATGCAGCAGCGGCGTGAAGCGGACTTTCGTTTCTCGCTCATCCGCCTGCGGGAGAACGCTGATTCGGTGGCGCAATACCGGGGCGAAGTCGTGGAGAACGAACGCTTCAACCAACGCCTGGAGGCAGCGCTGGAGAACTTCTGGGCGCTGGTGAAGAAACAGAAGCTGATCATGGGCTACTCGACCTTCTACTTGCGCAGCGCGACGGTCATCCCGATGTTCATCATGGCGCCACAGTTCTTTGCCGGCGCCTTTCCCCTCGGCCGTCTGACACAGATAAGCGCGGCCTTTGGCGAAGTACACGCGGCCATCGCCTACCTGGTGAGCGTGTTCCCGGAGCTGTCGGAATGGAAATCGGTGATCGACCGGCTGGTTGGCTTCCAGGAGCGCCTGGACAACGTCGAGGTCAAGTCCCAGGTCAGGCTCGAACAGCAGGCCAGCGGCCTCGACATCAAGGACCTGGACATCTGGCTACCGAACGGTCGGCCATTGTTCAAAGGCTTCAACCTTTCCCTCAAGCCCGGTGACAGCCTGATGATCAGTGCGCCGTCCGGCTACGGCAAATCGACACTGATCCGCACGATTACCGGGCTTTGGCATCACGCTCGCGGCTCAAGCGGCTACGACCGTGAGCGGGCCCTGACACTTTCGCAGAAACCCTACCTGCCGTTGGGCAGCCTGCGCGAAGCACTCTGGTACCCCAACCCACCCCGCCGCGAAGAGGATGGCGCGCTGCGCCAGATCATGGAGCAAGTCGGCCTGCAACACCTGGCCGAACAGTTGGAAGAGGAACGGGACTGGGCGCAAACCCTCAGCGTCGGCGAACAGCAACGCTGTGCGTTCGTCAGGGCCCTGCTGGCCCGTCCCACAGTGCTGTTTCTCGACGAAAGCAGCTCGGCGCTGGATGCGGCAAACGAAGCGCGCTGCTATCAGTTGCTCAAGCAGACGCTGCCGGACACGATCCTGATCAGCGTCGGGCACAGCGCCTCCCTGGAGCACTTCCATTGGCAAGTCCTTGAATTGCGGGACGAGGCGCAGTGGGTACATCGAAGGGTCAAGCAAGCAGTGTGAGTCCGCCAGGACAAACGCTGAACCTCTTGTGGCGAGGGGATTTATCCCCTCGCCACAAGATCCTCCGTGCCCCAGTCAATCGAAACCCTCTTCGCACATTGGCATGCAGAGTTTGTGGTCTATAGTTGCTGACAGATCCAAGATTTCGCTCGGGCCCTCAGGAGCAACACCCCCTCGAGCCGTAACCGTGTCGGGCCCACCAGCCTTCGGTAGTGAACAATGCAGGGAGCACATCATGCCGATCCAGCGGCCTGAGACACTGAGGTTGGCCCCTGGCACTGTCCATCGCGCGCAGGCCGATGGCGCTACCGAATCCGGCGTGTTTCGGCGCGGCTTCGACCAGGCCAAGGAAGCCTACATTCTGTTCCCGTTGCTGGCTGCGCTTCTGTTGCTGGCCATCTGGATCGCGACACTGTATCTGATCAAGGTCGAACATATCCGCGCACAACAGAGCGCGGCGACGGCAAGCCTGGAGATGGGCGCCACCTACGAAGCGCAAATGTTGCGCGCCATTCACGAAATCGATCAAACCCTCAAACTGGTCAAATACACCTACGAAGCCGAGGGTGAACCTAATCCCCTGCGCCGCCTCCAGGAACGGGCCTTGCTGCCGCCGGCCTTGGTGTTTGACGTCAGCGTGGTCAATCCGGATGGCAGGCTCGTGGCAAGCAGCCGGGTCAACGACCGGGAAAACATCGCTGACCCGGATGAGCAGCAAACGCTGCGGCACAGCGACTCACTGTCCATCAGTCACCCATGGAAAAGCCCTGTCACCGGAGAATGGCGCTTGCGCTTCAGCCGGCGACTCAACGCGGCGGATGGCGGGCTTTCCGGGATCGCCAGGGTCGAGGTCGATGCCGCCTATTTCGTCAGCAGCTACGACGCCTCGAAACTCGGCGACCAGGGTGCGCTCGGACTCCTGGGCACCGACGGCATCTTCCGCGTGCGGCGCACCGGGGAAACGGTACTGGCCGGTGATACAGTCGACTACGCCGCCGTGGTGCCGGACACTGAAAACACCGAGGCGGTGCTCTCGGTCAATGGCTGGGACGGGGTGCGGCGCTACACCAGTGCCCGTCAGCTCTATGACTTGCCGCTGGCGGTGATCGTGGGGTTGTCCGAGGAGGAACAATTGGCCGCGGTGAACCAGCAAGCGCGAACCTATCTCTGGCGCGCCGCGGGCGGCAGCCTGGTACTGGTGCTGTTGGTGGGCTTGCTCGCCCGGATGAGCTGGCAACTGGCACAAAGCCGTTTGCGCGCCGCCGAAGCCCAGACTCAACTGGCCGCGGCCGCACGCCAGGCCGGCATGGCCGAAATCGCCACCAACGTCCTGCACAACGTAGGTAATGTACTCAATAGCGTGAATATCTCCGCCGACCTGGTCACCCGCAAGCTGCGCACCAGCAAGGCCTTGGGGCTTGGCAAGGCGGTACAAATGATGAACGAGCATGCCGAGGACCTTGGGGATTTCATCTCCCACGACGAAAAAGGCAAGCTTCTGCCCAGCTACCTGAACCAACTGGTGGACGCGCTGGCGCTCGAACAACAGAGCATGACCGAAGAACTCGGCCAACTGAGCAAAAGCGTTGATCACATCAAGGAGATCGTCGCCGCCCAGCAATCATATGCAGGCACCTCCAGCCTTGCCGAAACCGTGCAGATAAAGGAACTGATCGAGGATGCCCTGCGCATGAACGCCGGCATCATCGCGGCGCATCGAATCACCGTGGTGCGCAACCTGACCGAAACACCCTTGCTGCAACTGGACAAGCACCGGGTGCTGCTGATCCTGATCAACCTGATAAAGAACGCCAGCAGGGCCATGGATGACCGGCCGGAGTCTGCCCCTCAAATCATCCTCCAGAGCGAGATCCCCCAAGAAGACACCCTGGTGATCAAGGTCATCGACAACGGCGAAGGCATCGCGCCCGAGAACCTGACACGGATCTTTGCCCATGGCTTTACCACGCGCAAGGACGGCCATGGCTTTGGTCTGCACAGCTGCGCCCTGGCAGCCATGGAAATGGGCGGTTCGCTGGAGGCCCATAGCGATGGCCCGGGAACAGGGGCGACCTTTACGCTCAAATTGACGATCTAGACGCTTCGCTGCGTGGTAGTGCGCAGTTTCAGCCAACGTTTCAAGGAACAGACTAATGGTCATCCACGCAACGAGGTCACCTTGAGCCCATGGTGAACAAGCCCAACGCAATGGCCCTGGTAGTCGTGACGCTGTACGCCGGCGGCGCCAGTGCTGACGCGGCCGATATGTTCTCGCTGAGCAGTTTCGGCACGGTGGGGATCGTCCATTCCAGCGAGAAAAGAGCCGATTTCACCTCCAGTATCTTCAAGCCCAATGGCGCAGGGCATTCGCGCAACTGGAGCGCCGACGTCGACAGCCTGATCGGTGCCCAACTGACCGCCACCGTCACCCCGCAGCTTTCGGCCGTGGTGCAGGTCATTTCCGAGCAGCGTTACGACAACAGCTACCGGCCCTTCGTCGAGTGGGCCAACATCAAGTACCAGTTCACACCGGATTTCAACGCCCGCATTGGCCGTACCGTGCTGCCGACGTTCCTGGTGTCCGACACGCGCAAAGTGGGCTACACCCTGCCCTGGGTGCGGGCGCCCATGGAGGTCTACAGCTTGATGCCGATCTCCAGCAGCGACGGCATCGATGGCAGCTACCGGTTTCGTGTCGATGAAATCACCAACACCGTGCAGGCTCACTACGGCCAGACCGACAGCCGTCAGCCCGACGGGGCCGGCAAGGCGCTGACGAGAAATTTCTGGGGGATCACCAACACCACCGAGCTCGACGCCCTCACCGCGCGCATCACCTACATGAAAGCCGACTTGACCCTGGAGCAGTTCAACTCGCTCTTCGATACGTTCAGGGAGTTCGGTCCGGAAGGCATCGCCATCGCCGATCGCTACGACTCCGATGACACCCCCGTCGACTTTTTCGGCGTGGGCGCCAGCTACGATCCGGGCGACTGGTTCGTCATGAGTGAATGGGGCCGTCTCGACAGCCGCTCCGGCCTGGGCAGGACCAGCGCCTGGTACATCAGCGGCGGGTACCGCATCGAAGCGTTCACCCCCTATGTCACCTACGCGCGCTCCAAGACCGAAACAGAAGTCTCCAGCCCGGGCCTGACACTATCGGCCTTGCCACCGGTCCTGGCGGGCACTGCCGCCGAGCTCAACGGTGCCCTCAACACCGTCCTGGGCTCGAACGAAGGGCAGCAGACCCTATCCCTTGGCGTGCGCTGGGACTTCACCAAGAACATGGACGCCAAAGTGCAATTCGATCACACACGCTTCAAGGGCAACTCGGTCGGTCCGTTGATCAATCCCCAACCGGACTTCACGTCGGGGGGCTCGCTCAACGTCATCAGCCTAGCTGTTGATTTTGTCTTCTGATGGAGCAGGCCATGTGGGTTGTGAGACGCATCGGAATCGCTGTGGCGGGGCTCGCCCTGTGCGCCGCCAGCGCTGCCGTCAAGGCCGACGTGGTGGTGGTCGTCGCTACGTCGAGCCCAGTGAAGACGCTCGCGCGCAATCAGGTGGCGGATATTTTTCTGGGCAAGACCAGTCGTTTTCCCGGCGGTGGACAGGCGACTCCCATTGACCAGACAGAAGACTCGCCGACCCGCGATGAGTTCTACACAACGTTCACCGGCAAGTCCGCGTCCCAGCTCAAGGCCCATTGGTCAAAGATCATCTTTACCGGTCGGGGCCAACCGCCGCAGGCGGTTTCAAGCAGCGCAGAAGTCAAGAAACGTGTTGCCGAGAATCCCGACACCATTGGCTATATCGACACTCGGGAGGTGGACGGCAGCGTCAGGGCACTGCCGATCGAGGCGCAATGAGCATCATCGTGGCTCAAGCTGTCGAGCCTCTTGCCTATCCCGGCTGTGCTTGTAGCAACATCGTGAACTGATCGGCGGGCACCGGCCGGTTAAAGTAAAAACCCTGAAATTCGTCGCAGGCATTTTCCCGTAGGAAATCGGCCTGTTCCTTGGTTTCCACACCTTGGGCAACCACGGTCAAACTGAGGGTTCTACCCATTGCGATAATGGCCTCGGTCAAGGCTTTGTCTTCCGACACACTGGTGACATCACAGATGAATGAGCGATCGATCTTGATGGAGTCGAGCGGAAATTGCTTGAGGGCAGAGAGCGAAGAATAGCCGATACCGAAATCATCAATGGCGATCCGGATCCTCAGGTGCTTAAGTCCGGTCAACACACTCAACGCTCTTTTGACATCCTGCATGAGCAGGCTTTCGGCGATTTCGAGCTCCAGCAGACTGGCCTCCATACCGGTTTCAGCCAGTATCGCAGCGAGGTCCGTGAGTAGATTCTCATCGGCGAACTGGCGCGCAGTCAGGTTCACGGCCATCCCCAAATGCGGCAGGCCTTGTTGTTGCCAGGCAACGTTTTGCAGGCAAGCGGTCTTGAGTACCCATTTGCCGATCGGCACGATTAAACCGGTCTCTTCGGCAATCGGAATGAACTGCATCGGCGCGACGATGCCCAGGTCGGGGTGATCCCAGCGCAAGAGCGCTTCCATGCCGGTGATCTGGCCGCTGCGAATATCTCGCTTGGCCTGATAGTGCAGCTGGAACTCCTGGCGCTCCAGGGCATGGCGCAAGCTCAGTTCCAGTGTCAGTCGTTCCAGTGAATCCGCGTTCAGCTTCTCGGAATAGAATTGGAAATTGTTCTTGCCTTGTTGCTTGGCCTGATACATCGCGATATCGGCATTTTTCTTGAGTGTCTGCTCATCCAGGCCATCCTGCGGAAAGACACTGATACCGATACTGGCGGTCACACGGAACTCATGGTCCTGGAGGTTAAAAGGCCGGGCAATGGTGGACAGGACTTTCTGGGCGGTGATCGCCACGTATTTGTCCTCGGACAGCTCTGGCAGCAATATCACGAATTCGTCGCCGCCCAGTCGGGCGACGGTATCGCTGGCGCGCAGACAGGCCGTGATTCGCTGTGCGACTTCTTGCAGCAACTGGTCGCCGGCATCATGCCCAAGCGTGTCATTGATGTGCTTGAAACGGTCGAGGTCAAGGAAAAGCACCGCCAGTTGCCGATGATAACGGCTTGCCTCGCTGATACTCTGACTCAACATCTTACTGAACAGACTGCGGTTGGGCAGCGACGTCAGGCCGTCGTGATAAGCAAGATACTCAACGCGTTCGGCGTAGGCTATTTTCGCTTCGGCGGCCCGCAAACGGCTTTGCACCAGTTGCCAGCTCATCCGGCTCAACAGACTCACCAACAATACCAGCAACAGGCTTGCGCCCGCCGCCCTCCACAGATAGGTGTGTGCTTGTCGATTCACCGCCGACAGTTGCTCCTCCTCGGATAACCCGACAATGATCGCCAGCGGATAATCGTAGAGTTGGCGGGCACTGGTGTAGCGCCGTACGCCGTCCCATCCATTGATCGCGAGCACCGCCTCGGTGGTTTCATTGTCCGGCACCACTGCCGTGTAGTCGACCGCGTCACCGGCCAATACCACCTCCCCGGTGCGCCATACCCGGAAGATGCCATCGGTTCCGAGGAGCCCGAGTGTGCCCTGATTGCCGAGTTTCGAGGCATCGTAGCTACTGACGAAATAAGCCGCATCGACTTCGACCATCGCGATCCCGGAGAACGCGCCGTCCGCCGAATTGAGCCGCCGACTGAAGCGCAGCTTCCATTCCCCCGTTACAGGATTTTTCCAGGGGCGACTGATCGACAATACATTGTCACGCCTCAACGTTTGCAGCTCATCCTGAGCGACCCTGCTTCCAGCCTCGCTCGGCTGCGTACTCGCGACGACCATGCCGTCAGCATCAACCACGCTGACGTCAAACAGGAAAGGCGGCGGCAACAACGCCCGCGCCTTGAGTTTGGGCAGCGGGTTTTGTTCCCCTTCGGACTCGTAGGTGTATTTGACGAGCTTGAGGGTCTGATCGATTTCACGCACGGCCCGCAGAATTTGCGCTTCGTACGTGGCCGCGATTTCCACACTCGCCGCGGCGGCGCTCTGCTGCGCGCGCACCTGTTCGACCTTGATCAGGTACAGGGTGGCCGCCCAGATGCTCAGCAACAGGAAAACCGCCAGCAGCGGAAATAAAATGTAAATTTCTTTGGCTTGGTCAAACCCGCGCCGAAACAGGCTGTTCGTGGTAACTGAAACAGAGTTTGCAGAATGGGCAATATCAGTGGCCGACCTCAGTATATTCGACCGTTGGACCGGCATGGTGTGCTCCCTGCATCGCTTCACTGCTGACGGCTTGCGGGAATCCGACGCGGTTACGGCTCAAGGAGTCAATTGCTCCTGGTCGGCCACACGAAAGGATTCCGGGTCTGGTGAAAACTATAGACTACAAACTGCGTCTGTCAGGGCCAGGGCTTACTAGAGGGCCAGAGCGCTGATGTTGGCGGTTATCAGGCTCCCCCCAAGGAGCCCCCTGCTGCCAGGATTTTATTGTCGGGTTGAATGGCCACAGCCCATTTTTTGGTTTCGTAGCCTTGAAAGCTGAAGCATTGACACCCGCCGTGAGAATTTTTCCATCACTGAGTAATTTCGATGAGCCGCCAAAGAGGCTTTGGTCGAGCGTGAAAAATGCCCTCCCCTCATGACCAAAGCCCGGGTCAAGATCCCCAGCTACGTGAGTTGTCTTTGCGTAGCCATATCCATTTCTCTTTTAAAGTAAGGATGGGGCTACAGATATAGGGTGAAAGCCTCTCGCCTCACTACTGTCAGAGATGACAGTAGTGACAAGCGGCGTGTCCTCAGGCCGTCTCTTCCTGCACCAGCCGCTTGAGCAGGGCTTTGGCAACAGCTTCGGATGAAGCCGGATTCTGACCCGTGATCAAATGCCCATCCTCGACCACATAGCTCGCCCAGTCGGCAGCCTTGGAATACTCGCCGCCTTTGGCTTTGAGCATGTCCTCCACCAGAAACGGCACCACGTGCGTCAACCCCACGGCCTCCTCCTCGGAGTTGGTGAACCCGGTCACCTTCTTGCCTTTCACCACAGGCTGGCCATCCGGGGCTTGAACGTTCTTGAACACGCCAGGGGCATGGCAAACGGCGGCCACAGGTTTATTCGCGGCATAAAAGGCTTCGATGAGGGTCTTCGAATCCGTGT
Source organism: Pseudomonas sp. St290 (assembly GCF_018325805.1). NCBI lineage: Bacteria > Pseudomonadati > Pseudomonadota > Gammaproteobacteria > Pseudomonadales > Pseudomonadaceae > Pseudomonas > Pseudomonas sp. St290. The sequence goes on from NZ_AP014703.1 coordinate 4,033,592, forward strand.
CCTCGGCCAGGTCCCAGAGCGGCCCATGACCTCCAGGGTAAAACACCGCATCGAAGTCGTAGGGGTCAATCTCACCCAGCGGCACCGTACTGGCCAGTACCGCTTGGGCCTTCGGATCGCTGCGAAAACGGCGTGTAGCCTCAGTCTGGGCGTCCTCTTCATCGCTTTTGGGGTCCAGCGGCGGCTGTCCGCCCTTGGGAGAGGCAAGCGTGACGGTTGCCTTGGCGTCGACAAACACGTAATAGGGAGCAGCGAATTCTTCCAGCCAAAACCCGGTTTTCTTGCCGGTATCGCCCAACTGATCGTGGGATGTAAGGACCATTAGAATGTTCATATGAGCCTGTCCTCCAAGTGTTGACGGGCAGCGAGATCGCCACCCTGCACTACTTTCAGAGGTCGCCCGGGAGCAGACGTTCAGTGGGCGTCGCGATGCCCCTTCCAACTGGCCGGTCCCGATGAACTTTCCGGGACTCTCGTTTTACCAGCCTCGGGAGCTTGCCGGCACGCCATCCAGTTCACCAGTTGCATGCCACCGGGGCGCAATTCGATCCGGGCAACCGGTTTCGGAAGGAGCTTTGGGACGAGTACTACGGGGCCGGGCAAACCGCGTAACAACCCATCCGGGCGGCCTGCCGGGTGTTTTTCTTGGTAAATCCTGTGCATTCGCGGGTCTTTGCTACCCTATGGTATGACGCATGCAAGCGTTTCCCTGATATCCAACTCCAAAAAGAGTGCATTTGTGTCAGTGATTCCCCTAGTGGTGTGTGACGACTCCAACATGGCCCGTAAACAGGTCCTACGTGCTCTGCCCGCGGACTGGCCGGTGTCCGTTACCGAGGCCGTCAATGGTCGCCAGGCCATGGACGCGATACGCCAGGGCCTGGGCCAGGTGGTACTGCTCGATCTGACCATGCCGGAGATGGACGGTTATCAGGTGTTGAGCGCCTTGCGCGACGAAGGGTTGAAGGCGCAAGTCATCGTGATCTCCGGTGACGTCCAGGATGAAGCGGTACGCCGCGTGCTCGAGCTAGGCGCGCTGGCGTTCCTGAAAAAGCCTTTCGACGAAAACGAACTGCGCCAGACCCTCACCCGGGTGGGACTGTTGACCCAACCCGGCAAGGTGCCGCTGCAGAATCGTTCGGCACCGGACGCGGCCATCAGTTTTCACGACGTGTTCCGCGAGACCGTCAACGTTGCCATTGGCCAGGCAGCCGCCCTGATCGCCAAGGTCTTGGGCGTCTTTGTGCAACTGCCGGTGCCCAATGTGAACATTCTCGAAGTCGGTGAGCTGCATATGGCGTTGAACGATGCCAGCAGCTCACAGCAACTCACGGCTATCTGCCAGGGTTTTATTGGCAGTGGCATCGCGGGTGAAGCCCTGCTGATGTTTCACGACTCGGAAATCGCCGACATCGCACACCTGATGCAACGCCAGAGCAGCGACTATTCCGACCTGGAAATGCTGCTGGACCTTTCCAGCGTCCTGATCGGAGCTTGCCTGACCAGCATTGCCGATCAGATCGATGTGGGATTCTCTCAAGGTCACCCACAGATTCTCGGCCAACACGCGGCGATCGATGAGCTGATCCGAGTCAACCGCAAGCGCTGGAAAAAAACCCTGGCAGTGGAAATCAGCTACAGCCTGGAAGGGCACGATATTCGTTTCGACCTATTGCTGCTGTTCACGGAGGACTCCATCGAACGGTTGACCCACAAACTCGCCTATCTGATGAACTGAGCCATGAACGATTCCATTGATCTGAACGAGTTTCACTGGTTGCTTGCCGTGGTTCAGAGCATCGATGTCGGTGTGGTGGTGCTCGACCGCGACTACCGCGTGCAGGTCTGGAACACCTTCATGGAGAACCGCTCCGGGGTGCAGCCAAAGGATGCCCACAATCAGCTTATCTTCAGCCTGTTCCCTGAAATCGATCGCCAATGGTTCAGCCGCAAAGTGGAAAGCGTCGCGACCCTCGGCACGCCAGCCTTCACCGTCTGGGAGCAGCGGCCGTATCTGGTGCGGTTCGAGAACTATCAGCCGATCACCGGCAATGAAGAATTCATGTACCAGAACACCACGCTGTTACCGCTGCGCTCGCCCGACAACAACATCAAGCATATCTGCCTGGTGATCTATGACGTCACCGATGTCGCCACCAACCGGCATCAGTTGCAAGCCGCCAATGCGCAACTGCAACAGCTCTCCAGTACCGATCGCCTGACGGGCCTGTACAACCGCGGCCATTGGGAGGAAAGCCTCAGGGCCGCCTATGCCCGGCACCAGCGCTATGGCAATGCGTTGAGCCTGGTGATGCTCGATATCGACCACTTCAAGCGGGTCAACGACACCTACGGTCACCAGGCCGGCGACAAAGTCATCGAGCAGGTCGCCAGGCTGCTGCGCGAGCACGCGCGCGACTCCGATGTGGTCGGGCGGTATGGCGGTGAAGAGTTTGGCGTGGTGCTTTCGGATACCGACAGCACCGGTGCGCAAACTTTCGCCGAACGCATGCGTCACTCCGTAGAGGCGCTGGAGGTGGTGTACAACGACCAGCGCATCCGTTTCACCATCAGCCTGGGGGTGGCCGACCTGAGCCAACCCTCGAACAGCCACGCCGACCTGATCGCCTGGGCGGACCAGGCGCTGTATACGTCGAAGAAGACCGGGCGTAACCGGGTGACGGTGTACGAGCAGGTTTAGCCTGCGGAGATTGGTTCAATGAGCACATTTAACGCAGTCTCGGATTCCGTGCAGGCCCTGATATTGGAACGCAACGGCTGGGTACCCAACAACCCGCGCCTGCCCGTGCTCGTCTACCCCGGCGCCATCGCCGTTCGGGACGGCGATGCGGCGGCGTTGATCGAAGAGACTTTTCGCGCCAATGGCTGGCCCCCGCAATGGCGTTACGGGATTTACAACTATCACCACTACCATACCGAAGGCCATGAAGTGCTGGGCGTCGCCAGTGGCCAGGCGCGCTTGATGATTGGCGGTCCGCAGGGACATGTCCTCGAGGTGAAAGCCGGTGACGTATTGCTGCTCCCCGCCGGTACAGGCCACTGCAACCTGCACGCCAGCGAGGATTTCCTGGTGGTCGGCGCCTACCCTCCCGGTCAACAGGCCGACATCTGCCGTGAAGCACCGAGCGAAGCCCAACTGGCGAAGATCGCCAGCCTGCCATTTCCCGACAGGGATCCGGTGCAAGGGCGCGAGGGAGCTGTCGTCCGGTATTGGACAAGCCGGCGATAGCACCCAGGCGGCGCTACCAGACCCTGTCCAAAAGTACCTTCGCCGCACTGAACGACCGCTAGTCCCACGGCCCGTCATCTCTCTGAACTTCCGTCCGGAATCGCCCCTCTGCCCTTTACCCACTATCGAGAGAGGCAGGACGTCATGAGAGCACTCACCTATCACGGTGCCCACAGTGTGAAAGTCGATACGGTCGCCGACCCCGTCCTGGTGGACAGCGACGACATCATTCTGCGCGTTACCGCAACGGCGATTTGCGGGTCCGACCTGCACCTCTACCGCGGGAAAATTCCCGCCGTAGAGCACGGCGATATCTTCGGACATGAGTTCATGGGCATCGTCGAGGAAACGGGTTCAGCGGTGACCGCGGTGCAACCCGGCGACCGTGTGGTGATTCCATTCGTGATCGCCTGCGGCAGCTGTTTTTTCTGCCAGATGGATCTGTTCGCCGCCTGTGAAACCACCAACACCGGGCGTGGCGCGATCCTGAACAAGAAGGCCATTGCACCGGGCGCGGCGCTTTTCGGTTTCAGCCATCTGTACGGCGGCATACCGGGCGGCCAAGCCGAGTACGTACGTGTTCCGAAGGCCAACACCGGGCCGTTCAAGGTACCGGGGACCCTGTCGGACGAAAAGGTCCTGCTCCTCTCGGACATCTTGCCGACTGCGTTTCAAGCGGTCACCAACACCGGGATCGGCAAGGGTTCGAGTATCGCGATCTACGGCGCCGGGCCCGTCGGTCTGTTGAGTGCCGCTTGCGCGCGGATGCTGGGCGCCGACCAGATCTTCATGGTCGATCATCATCCCTATCGCCTGGCCTACGCGCAGCAAACCTACGGCGTGATTCCGATCAACTTCGATGAAGACGACGACCCTGCGGACACGATCATTCGTCAGACCAGAGGCATGCGCGGCGTGGACGGTGTGGTCGATGCGGTGGGCTTCGAGGCCAAGGGCAGCACCACCGAAACGGTACTGGCCACGCTCAAGCTCGAAGGCAGCAGCGGCAAGGCGCTGCGCCAATGCATCGCGGCAGTCAGGCGTGGCGGTGTGGTGAGCGTGCCGGGGGTGTATGCCGGCTTCATCCACGGTTTCCTGTTTGGCGATGCGTTCGACAAAGGCCTGACCTTCAAGATGGGCCAGACCCACGTGCAGCGTTATCTGCCCGAACTGCTTGGCCATATCGAGACCGGTCGTTTGTCCCCTGAGGTGATCATCAGCCACCGGATGTCGCTGGAGCAGGCCGCCGAGGGCTACAAGCTTTTCGACAAGAAGCAGGAGGATTGCAGGAAGGTCATTTTGACGCCGGGCAGCCCGCACGTGGCGTTGCCGGAGGGTGATGTTCCGAATGGTGCGATGGCGCTGACTTGAGACTTGGCGAGTTCATGGTGGTGAGGGGAACTCAAGGGCTGCTGCGCCGCCCGGCGGGAGCAAGCTCCCTCGCCACGGTGTTCAGTCTACGGCCTGGTGGTTAGAGGGGTTGCGCCATACTTGCCCATCAGTTTCAGCGTCACCCCGTTGGTCCAGCCAAAGCCGTCCTGCAACTCATATTCGCCGCCTCCTCCGCCATCGCCACGCCCGGATAAATCGTATTTCTCTACCAGCTTGTTCTCCTTGCGGTAGAGGTTCTGGACCTGCTGCAAAAAACCACTGCCAATCTGCTGCGCCAGTGCCGTTTGCTGGTAGCGGTCGAGCCCCTCCACCGCCACCCATTGCAGCGGTGCCCAGCCGTTGGGCTCATCCCACTGCTGGCCATTGCTGACCTGGGTGGTGGCGATGCCGCCGGGGCGCAGCAGGCCTTCGCGTACCGCATCGGCGGTGCGATTGGCGTGCTCGGTGGACGCCAGCCCCGTGTACAGCGGGAAAAGCGTCGCGGCCGTGAGCTGTTGGCGTTGCTGGTTGCGTTGCCAGTCGTAGTCCACATAGAAGCCTTTGTCGGCATTCCACAAGTGCTTCTCGATGGCATGTTGGCGCAGCTCGGCGCGCCGACCGTAAACCTGGACGCAGGGGCTGTTCTGCACCGTCTCGCAGGCTTTGGCGATGGTTTTTTCGAGATGATAGATCAGGCTATTGAGGTCCACAGGCACGATGGCCGTGGTGCGTATGCTCGCCAGGTCCTGGCTATCGTCCAACCAGCGGGAACTGAAATCCCAACCGCTTTCGGCACCGGCACGCAGGTCACGCCAGACCTCTTCCCTGGGCCGGTGCGGCGCTCGCTCGGCGGTGCTGACATCTTGCAACCAGGACTCCTGTCGAGGCGTCGCGCTGGTATCCCAATAGCGGTTGAGCACACTGCCATCGGCGAGTTTGACCACGTGTTGCGCGGCCGCGCCCGGCTTGAGCGCCTGGGCGCCCTCCATCCAGTAGGCATACTCTTTCTGCAACTGTGGCAGGTATCGCCCATAGGCCTGATCGCCTTCGATACGTGCCTGCAACTCCACCATATAGGCAAAGAATGGCGGCTGCGACCGGCTCAGGTAGTAGGTGCGATTGCCATTGGGGATATGGCCGTAGGTGTCGATCATGTAGGCGAAATTGTCGGTCATCTGGCGAACCCGGGCTCTCTCACCGCTTTGCTCGAGCCCCAGCATGGTGAAGTAGGAATCCCAGTAGTACATCTCGCGAAAGCGCCCGCCCGGCACCACATAGGGTTGCGGCAACGGCAGCAAACTGCTGTATTGCGGCACCTGGCTGTAGCTGCGGCTCAACACCGGCCAGAGGTTGTCGATGTGTTCTTCGATCGAAGCGCCAGGTTTCGATGCCGGGCTTTGCGCCTCGCCGGATTCGATGAAATTGTCTTGCACGAAAGTTTTCAGATCAAAGCCATCGCTGCCCCGGCGAGCCAGGTAATCGGCGCGGATTTTCGCAGGATCACGCTTGGGCAGCGCATCCACGAAGTGTTTCTGGTCAGTGAAAAGCTGCCCGCGTTGCACCGCTTCGAACAGCTCAGGGTACGCCTGGTCGGGCGGCAGATTGGCTCGCCCCTGGGCATCTTCATAACTCCATGTCGCGGCCGGTTGGCTTGAGCAAGCCGCGCAGAGCAGCGCGGCGAGGGATAGGCTGGTGAAATCCATTGGTCGCATAGACAGCTCCATCATGTTGTCGATCCTGACAAACGACTGACATGAAGGAATGGCCTGGGTTCATAAAAAGCCCTCCTACTTGAAGGCCTCTGGATATAACGCTCGCGCCTGCTGCTCAGAAATAATATCGGCATAACGCTCCGACTGCTCCCAGAAGGCTGCGCACGATGAACATCGATGCAGACGGGAATGGAGAACGATGCTCATGGCAAGTTCAGGGGGATGCTGGCCGGACTCCCATAGCGCCCGGCAAACCGGGCAACCTTTTTTCTGCCATTGTGTGCTCATCAAAACTCCCCGCAGCAATCCACCCGCTATTCGGCCCCGAAACGTTTTCCGGTCCACTGTTGCCTTTTTCCCCATCAGCCTGGCGATGGTAATAGAGAAGCTGGGGCCCCCCTCGTAAATTTCATATTGGTCTGTCCAATTAGAAAAACAACAAATTGGTCTTGCCAATATTTTCCTCGGCGTGTAGTTTTTGGGCGAAGCTCGTCCGAACGGGTCACAGCCCGTCTACAACAAAAAAGAGCTCCGGTCGCGGCAACCGGGCGCTCGCAACCCTCCTGCGCGTGTAGGCACCCGTTGTCTGCGCGCCAGCCAAGGAGCATCGACATGTTGACCGTCATCTGTAACGAACCCGGCTCGCTAAGCAGCATCGAACGTGACAAACCGGCCAGGAGTCCAGGAGAGGTGCTCATCCGGGTCAAGCGCGTCGGGGTCTGCGGCACTGACCTGCATATCTTCACCGGCAACCAGCCCTACCTCGAATACCCGCGTGTCATGGGTCATGAGTTTTCCGGGGTTGTAGAAGAGCCGGACAGCGCCAGCGACCTCGCCATCGGTGATGTTGTCTACGTGATGCCCTACCTTTCCTGCGGAACCTGCATCGCCTGCCGCCAGGGCAAGACCAACTGCTGCACCCGTATTCAAGTGTTGGGGGTTCATTGCGATGGGGCTTTCACTGAGTACCTGAGTGTTCCCCACCAATTCGTGCACAAGGCCGTGGGGGTTACCCTCGATCAGGCGGCGATGATCGAGTTCCTGTCCATCGGCGCTCATGCTGTGCGGCGCTCAAATGTCCAGGCGAGTAAACGCGCACTGGTGGTCGGCACCGGGCCGATCGGCATGGCGGCGGCGATCTTCGCCAGCCTGCGCGGGGCGCAAGTCACTGTCCTGGATACCCGTGAAGATCGTCTTGCGTTTTGTAAGCAACACTTGGATATCCACGCTGCCGTGCAAATCGGCGAAGGTGACAAGCAGGCCCTGGCCGAACTGACAGAGGGCGATTTTTTCGACGTGGTGTTCGATGCCACGGGCAATGCCCGGGCCATGGAGCGCGGGTTCGAGTTCATCGCCCACGGCGGCACCTACGTGATGATTTCGGTGGTACGGGACTCCATCACCTTTTCCGACCCGGAGTTTCACAAGCGTGAAGCCACGCTGATGGGCAGTCGCAACGCCACCCAGGAAGACTTCCGGCACGTGGAAGAATGCTTGCGCAACGGATTGATCCCGGACGCCGCCCTGAACACCCATCGACTGACACTCAGCGACGTCGCCCATTCGTTCAGCACCTTGCTCGACCCCAAGCAGGGTGTCGTCAAAGCAATCATCGAGTGCTAGGAGGAAGACGCACCATGAACCCGCCGTCTTCTTTGCTTGTTTTAACCCCCGGTGATGATGTTGCCGTAGCTCGAGGCGATATTGCCGAAGGGCAACAGCTGAACGCCGACGGCGTCGCGCTGGTCGCCCGGCAGCCGATTCCGTCCGGCCACAAGATCGCCCTGCGCCGGGCGCTGGCAGGCCAACGAGTACTCAAGTATGGCCAGACCATCGGCCAGGCGACACAGGACATCGAGCCTGGCGATCATGTCCACGTGCACAACCTGGACATGCCCACGACCAATGCCGAACAGAGCGTGCAGAACGTTTATATACCCACCGTGCTCAACGGTGAGCCGGCGACGTTCGAGGGTTTCGTGCGCGATGATGGGCGCGTTGGTACCCGCAACTACATCGGGGTTGTTTCCAGCGTCAACTGCTCGGCAACCGTGTGCAAACACATCGCCAATGCCTTCTCTGCCGAGCGCCTGAAAGACTTTCCCAACGTCGATGGCGTCGTGGCAATTACCCATGGCAGCGGCTGTGGCATGGGGGCCACGGGTGAAGGCATCGATATCCTCAAGCGTACCTTGCGCGGCTATGCCGATCACCCCAACTTCGCTGGCGTGCTGTTGATCGGCTTGGGTTGCGAGGTCAACCAACTCACCCCCTTGATGGATGAACTCGGCGATCGCTCAGCGCTGCTCAAGGCCAGCCTGATCATTCAGGACGCTGGCGGTACTCGCGAAGCCGTGCAGCGTGGCATCGCCCATATCGAGCAGATGCTGCCGATCATCAACGACTTCCAACGTACTGCCGTGGCGGCCAGCCACCTGAAGGTCGGTCTGCAGTGCGGCGGCTCGGATGGTTACTCGGGGATTACCGCCAATCCGGCACTCGGCGCCGCTGTCGACCTGCTGGTGCGCAATGGCGGCACCGCCATTCTGTCGGAAACGCCGGAAATCTATGGCGCCGAACACCTGCTGACAGCCCGCGCCGCCTCCGCTGATATCTCGGCAAAATTGATGGCGCGGATCCATTGGTGGGAAGCCTACGTACGCCACAACGACGGTGACATGAACAACAATCCCTCGCCTGGCAACAAGGCCGGAGGCATCACCACCATCCTGGAGAAATCCCTGGGTGCCGTGGCGAAGGCCGGCGCCAGCGGACTGATGGGCGTTTACCAATACGCTGAAACGGTGGATGCCCGAGGCCTGGTGTTCATGGACACGCCCGGCTACGACCCGGTGTCTGCGACCGGCCAGGTGGCGGGCGGCGCGAACCTGATCTGCTTCACCACGGGCCGCGGTTCGACCTACGGGTGCAAGCCCACACCATCCTTGAAAATCGCCACCAACACCCGCCTGTTCCAACGCATGGAGCTGGACATGGATTTCAACGCCGGAGGCATTGTCGATGGCCTGGAGTCGGTGGCCGAGGCCGGTGAACGGTTGTTCCAATTGATGCTCGATACCGCTTCCGGACGCCGCACCTGCAGTGAAGAAAACGGCTTGGGCGACAATGAGTTTGTGCCTTGGCAGATTGGCGCGGTGATGTGATTGCCGCACCACCGCGCCCACATGAATGAACAGCATCAAGCGCCTATGGTAGCCTTCGCAGACTATCTGATGGACACCGTTGCCATGGTCTCACCGATCAACGCCGCTGAGCGAAAGCCGTACCAGAAAATCGCTGACCAACTGCGAAACTACATCGTCCAGGAGGACTTCAAGGCAGGCTCCAGGCTTCCTCCCGAACGCGATTTGACTCAACTGCTGGGGGTTTCCCGGCCTTCGCTGCGCGAGGCACTCATCGCCCTGGAAATCGAGGGCGACATTGAAATCAAGATGGGCTCGGGCGTGTACGTGCGCACCCGGTCCATGGACGGGAAAAACAAGGGCGAAACCTTGGGCGAGAGCCCGTCGGAATTGATGCAGGCGCGCGCCTTGATCGAAGGCGAGTCGGTGGTCCTGGCCTGTTTGCACGGCAAAAAAAGCGACTACCGCTATCTGCAGGAATGTATCGACGCCATGCGCGCCAGCATCGCCAACGGCCAGCCCCCTCTGGAGGACGACCGCAGGTTTCATCAGCGCCTGGCCAAAATGAGCGGTAACTCTGCTTTGGTCCGGATCATCACCGCGCTGTTTGATGAACGACATAACCCTATTTCGGCACACCTGAGCAAGCACTCCGAGAACGCGTTGACCTGGGAAGCCGCCGTCATCGAGCATGAGGCGATCCTGCACGCCGTCGCCAACAAGGATGTGCTCGGTGCTCAAACCTCCATGCGCCAGCATCTGAGCCGCTCGGAGAACCGTTGGTTGCAGGCGCTGGGGCCGGAAGACATGAGCGATTAGACCGGCGGTGGATGGGCGTTGATGTGGATCACTCAAACTCACTCAACTGCACACCGAACCTGTGGCGAGGGGATTTATCCCCGTTGGGCTGCGCAGCAGTCCCCAAGCCAGTCACTGCGGTGTGTCAGGCTGATCGCATTCAATCCTTGGGGCTGCTTCGCAACCCAACGGGGATAAATCCCCTCGCCACAAAAGCCCTCGGTAACTGACGCATCGCCACAGGCTTTTTGGCCTGACAGATTTCCCCTGTTTATTTTCAAGCCTCAGCCCAACTGTTTCCGCACGGCCAGTTCCACACCACGGATTTCCGCCAGGCCCTTGAGGCGACCGATCAGCGAGTAGCCGGGATTGCTTTTGCGGTGCTGGTCATCGAGCAGTTGATGCCCATGGTCCGGTCGTAGCGGCAAGCGCGGGCCACCTTCGCGCTCACGCCTGCGCTCTTCGGCCACCAAGGCACTGATGACCCCGACCATGTCGACGTCGCCACCCAGGTGATGGGCTTCGTGAAAGCTGCGTGGGTCGGCCTCCCGGCGGGTTGAGCGCAAGTGAGTGAAGTAGATGAACGGCGCAAACTGCTTGGCCATCGCCACCAGGTCGTTGTCTTCGCGCACACCATAGGAACCGGTGCAGAACGTCAGGCCATTGGCCGGACTCGGGGCGGCATCCAACAACCATTGGGCATCTTCAGCGGTGGAGAGGATGCGTGGCAGCCCCAGCAGCGCCCGAGGTGGATCGTCCGGATGGATCGCCATGCGTACCCCCACTTCCTCCGCCACCGGGATCACCGCGCGCAAGAAATACCCCAGGTGTTCACGCAATTTCACTTCGTCGATGTCGGCGTAAGTGCGCAGCAAGGCCCGGAAGTTTTCCAGGCTGTAGTGCTCCTCGGCACCGGGCAGGCCGGCGATCAAGGTGTTGACCAAGGTCTCGCTCTGGGCCGGCGTCAGTTGCTCGAAGTAGGCCTTGGCCTGCTGGATGTCCTCGGCGCTGTATTCAGCCTGCGCCCCCGGACGCTGGAGGATGAACAGGTCGAAGGCGGCAAACGCGGTTTGATCGAAACGCAGCGCCCAGCCACCATCCGCCAGCTCATAGGTCAGGTCGGTGCGAGTCCAGTCCAATACCGGCATGAAGTTGTAGCACACGATATCGATGCCGCAGCTCGCCAGGTTGCGCACGCTTTGCTGGTAGTTGGCAATGTACTCGTCACGCCGCCCGCAGCCACGCTTGATGTCCTCGTGCACCGGAATGCTTTCCACCACTGACCAGCTCAAACCGGCCGCTTCGATCATCGCTTTACGAGCCGCGATAGCCTCCACCGGCCACACCTGGCCATTAGGGATTTCGTGCAATGCGGTGACGATGCCGGTCGCACCGGTTTGGCGAACGTCCGCCAGGGAGATCGGGTCTTTGGGGCCAAACCAACGCCATGTCTGTTCCATGTTGTTCTCCTTTTTGTTAGTTGGGTGCGGCAAAGGTCTGCAAAAAACTGTCGATGCCGTCGCGAATCAGGGCGCCATAAGCACCTTGCACAGCCTCACGAAACGCCGGGCGCTCCGACAACGCGGCCGGAAAGACTTCGTCCAAATCGAGAAAGGCTTCCACCAACGATGCGCCGTCGAAGCGCCCCGCCAGATCGGCAAAAGTCGCACTCAAAGGGTCATCAATCACGTGCATCGGATGACCAGGCAAAGGTCGTGTGCAGTAATGAATCCATGCCGCGATGCCCAGCGCGGTACAGCCGATACCTCGCCCCTGGTCGAGCAATTGCCGGGCGCCGAGCAACCAGCGTTGCGGCAGCTTCTGCGAACCGTCCATGGCGATCTGGCGCAGACGATGCTGCAGGCTGTCATTGGCAAAGCGCGCCTTCAGATCGTGGGCATACGCCGAAAGATCGATGCCCGCCGGCATATCCAGGGTGGGCGCCGCTTCCTCAGCCATGTAACGCTCGAAGAGCCGTGCCAGATTCGCGTCACTGACGGCGTCGAACACCGACTCATGGCCGGCCAGCAACCCCACGTAGGCCAGCAACGAATGGCTGCCATTGAGCATGCGCAGCTTCATCGTTTCAAACGGGCGCACGTCTTCCACCATCTGCACGCCTTCCACTTCCCAGTCCGGACGGCCCAGGGGGAAGTGATCCTCGATCACCCATTGGCTGAAGCTTTCACAGACCACTGCCGCCGGGTCGTGACAGTCCAATTGTTCCAGCCGTCGAAAGGACTCGCCGTCCATCGCGGGCACAATGCGATCGACCATGCAGCTGGGAAACGCCACCTGTTGGTCGATCCACTGCGCCAGCGCCTCATCCTGCCTCGTCGCCAACGCGCTGACCGCCTGGCGGGTGCGTTGACCGTTGTCGGGCATGTTGTCGCAGCACAACACGGTGAATGGCGGGATGCCGGCGGTACGACGGCGACGCAGGGCCTCAAGGACAATGCCAGGCGCTGAGCGCGGCGCTTGCGGATGAGCGATGTCATGGGCAATCAGCGGATCTTCGCTGCGCAACTGCCCGGAGGATGGGCTCAGGCAGTAGCCTTTTTCGGTGACGGTGAGCGTGACGATCCGCGTTTGCGGCGCAGCCATCCGCTGTAATAGCAACTCCAGGTCGTGGCCGCCCTCGCCCACATACAAGGCCTGGCGCAAGACCGCGATCTCGCGCAGGGTCACCTGCTCGCGGTCGCGGTACTCGGCAACGTGGTAGCGACCGTCCTGCTCGCGCAATTGATCGACCAAGGTGCGATTGGAGCGCAGGTTGGCGCTGCACAGCCCCCAGTCGCTTTCACCATGACGGTTGAGATGGCGTTGCAGGTAGACCGCCTGGTGGGCGCGATGAAACGCGCCCAAGCCCAGGTGCACGATACCGATCTGCGCTGCTGCGCCAGTGGAAAGCACTCGTTTCACAACAGGCATCAATACGCTCCTTCTGTTCAGGGATGGCTCAGGGCCGAAGCCGGTTGCGAACCTTGTGCCGCCGAGTCGCCGGTATTAGCTAGCGCCAGGGGTTTCACATAGCGTGCCACACACACGGCACCGATCACGGTCAACAGTCCCGCCAGCAGGAACGCACTGGTGAACGAGCCGGTGAATTGCACCAGAAAGCCGGTCAAGGTTGGGCCGACAATGCCCGAGGTGTTCGCCAGAAAGTGCATGAAGCCACTGACCCCACCCACCCGCGCCGCCGGGACGGTGTCCTGGATGATCGCCCAGTAAATAGCGCCGGTGAGGTAAAGGAAGAACACTGCCAAGGCGACGAGGATGACCGCCGGATACAAGGTCTTGACCATCCCGGCACAAGCGATACAGACGGCGCAGGCCAACAGGCATGTCACCAGCACCACTTTACGCGAGAACATCATCCGCCCGGTTTTCTTGAACACGAAGTCGGAAATGAAACCGCCCAAGGCCAGGCCGAGGAAACCCAGGACCCAGGGAATGACCGTGGCGATGCTCATGTCCTTGACGTTCAGGCCGTGGGCCATGGTCAGGTAGCTGGGGAACCAGGTCAGGAAGAAGAACAGCGTGTAGTTATAGGAAAAGAACGCCAGGGACGTGAACAGCACCGTCGGTTGCTTGAGGTAGTACCGCAGCGGAAACACCGGTTGTGCCGCCAGCTCGCTTTGCCCCTCGGCCCGAAGAATCTCCTCGGCACCCTCGCCCTCTGGCCTTTCCTTGACGAACTTGAACCACACCGCCGCCCAGACCAGGCCGATCAGCATGATGATAATGAACGACATCTTCCAGCCGTAGGTGACGGCGATAAAGCCTACCACGGGACCGGAAATCGCCCCGCCCAATGGCGTGCCGGACATCGACGTGCCTATCGCCCGCGCCCTGCGCTTGGGGGTGTACCAGTTGTTCACCATTTTGCTGGTGGTAACGCTCAGCGGTCCTTCGCCCATGCCGAACAGAATCCGGATGAGCACCAGCGAAGCGAAGCCCACCGTCAGCACGGTCAGGCCGCTGAACAACGACCACAAGACCATGGCCAACAGCAGCGTGGTCTTGGCGCCATAACGGTCGGCGGCCCAGCCACCGATGAAATTGAAGGCGGCATAGCCAACGAAAAAACTGCTGAAGATCATGCCCATTTCACCCGTACTCAGACCGTAGTCCTTCTGGATGAAAGGCGCCGCCACAGACAATGCCGAGCGGTCGAGGTAATTGATGACCCCGGCCAGGAACAGCATGATGATGATTAAGCTACGTCCTTGACCAAACATGGTGGAGCCTCCCGCTTGTTGTGTTTATTCGGTGAGGGTGCCCGCACTCGGGCACGATAAGGTCGGAAGATCAGTGGTGGGCGTTCGTCAGTTCCACCAGTACCTTTCGGGTTTGCTCGGGGTGTTTTTCGATCAGGTCGATGGCACCGGGCATTTCGTCGAACGTGACGCGATGGCTGATCAGGTCCTGGACCTGCAACTGGCCGCTGGCGATCAGTTCGATCACCTTGGGGAACTTGCGGTTATTGAGCCGTGAGCCCACCAGGGTCAGTTCCTTCTTGATCATCTCCAACTGCACCAGGTCGCTGGGCGTGGCATTGAACCCCAGCAGGCCGATGCGTCCGGCCGGCGAGGCCAGGCGCACCATCTGCGGCATCAGTGCCGGGATGCAGGCGGCGTCGACAATCAACGGCACGCCTTCACCCTGGGTGAGTTCACGCATCGTGGCTTCGACATCGACTTGCTGGCCGTTGAGGGTCCGGCTCGCACCCAGTGCCCGCGCCGTCTCCAGGCGACTGTCGATGACATCGGTCACGGTGATGTCGGTCAGCCCCAGTGCCCGGGCCATCTGCACCAGGGTCAGGCCGATCACCCCGGCACCGTAGATCAGCACGCTGTCGCCCGGATGGGGCTGCATGCGATCGAGCACATTCAGGGCAATGGAATAAGGCTCCACCAGGGCACCGTGGCTGAGGGACATCGAATCGGGCAAGCGGTGGGCGTTCTCGGCCGGTACGCACACCTGCTCGCTGAAACCACCGTCACGATGCACGCCGATCACTTGCAGCCGCGTGCAGACATTCGGTCGGCCGATACGGCAGGGATAACACGTGCCGCAACTGATCACCGGATCGACGCACACCCGGTCGCCCACTTGCAGGTGTTCGACGCCTTCGCCGACTTGCCGGATCACCCCGGAAAACTCATGGCCGGTGACACGGGGGAAACGCACGAATGCGTTCTGCCCATGAATGATGTGCATGTCCGAGCCGCAGATGCCGGCGTAAGCCACATCGACCTGGACTTCACCACGAGCCACCTGCGGTCGGTCGACCTGGGCCAGCCCGAACTCGAAGGGTGCTCTTACCTGGAACGCTTTCATCGGGTCACTCCTGGCGGGGACATCCGCCCGCCGCTTGATGGGTTGGAAACGCTTCACCAGTGCCAGAGCGTGCCGTCTTCAAGACGGTTGACCGGCAGGCTGGCACGCTTGTAGGGGTATTGACGGGCGAGGTCTTCATCAATGTCGACGCCATGCCCCGGCGCATCGCCGGGCGTGAAATGACCGTCCTCGAAGCGATAGGCATGGGGGAAGACTTCATCGATGCGGTCTTCGTGGGGCATGTGTTCCTGGATGCCGAAATTGGGCACCCACGTGTCGAAATGCAGGGCCGCGCCCATGCACACCGGTGACAGGTCGGTGGCGCCATGAAAACCGGTACGCACTTGGAACAGTGCTGCGAAATCGGCAATGCGCCGCACATGGGTGATGCCGCCGGCATGCACCAGTGTCGTACGGATGTAGTCGATCAACTGTTCCTGGATCAACTCGCGGCAGTCATGGATGGAGTTGAACACCTCGCCAACCGCCAGGGGCGTGGTGGTGTGCTGGCGGATCAGGCGAAAGCTCTGCTGGTTTTCGGCTGGCGTGCAGTCTTCGAGCCAGAACAGGTTGTACGGCTCCACGGCCTTGCCCAGGCGCCCCGCTTCGATGGGCGTCAGGCGATGGTGCACGTCGTGAAGGATATGCAGGTCGTCGCCAAAGCGTTCACGCACGGCGGCAAACAGCTTGGGCACGTGGTTGAGGTATTTGGCAGTGTCCCAGACGTGTTCGGCGGGCAGGTCGCTGTCGGCCGGCTCATAGCGTTCGCCGCTGCGCTTGGCGACGCCGTAGGTGGTGGCGATACCCGGTATGCCGCATTGCACGCGCACGGCCTTGTAACCCAACTCGACATGGCGAGCGACTTCGTCCAGGCAGCCTTCGATGTCCTTGCCGGTGGCGTGGCCGTAGACCATTACCCGCTCGCGACTCTTGCCACCGAGCAACTGGTACAACGGCATGTTCGCGGCCTTGGCCTTGATGTCCCAGAGTGCCACGTCGACGGCGGCGATAGCGGTCATGGTCACCGGGCCGCGGCGCCAATACGCACCGCGATAGAGGTACTGCCAGATGTCCTCGATGCGATGGGCATCGCGGCCGATCAGCGCGGGCAGGACATGCTCCTCCAGATAGGCGACGACCGCCAGTTCGCGGCCATTCAAGGTTGCATCGCCAATGCCGTAGAGACCTTCATCGGTGACGATCTTCAACGTGACCAGGTTGCGACCCGGGCAGGTGACGATGACGCGCGCTTCAACGATTTTCATAAAGTCAGACCTGTGCAACAGAAGAAAGAGAGGACGCGCCCATGTTCGGCATCGCCGCCTGGGAAATCAGCGCCCCCCGGTACTGGACAACCTGGGCCGCCAGGCGATGGCCCCAGCGGGCGGCCTGCTCCGGGTCGCCGCCCCGCAGGCGGCAGGCCAGGTAAGCGGCGTTGAACGAATCGCCGGCGGCGGTGGTATCGATGACATGGGCAACATGCTGGGCGGGCACTTCGAAACGGCCTGCCGGGCATTGGATCAAGCAGGAGTCGGCGCCGCGCTTGAGGGCCACTTCGCCGACTCCCTCCTGCGCATAAGCACTGAACAAGGCATCGGTGTCGCGGTAGCCGAACAGGATGGCGTCATCTTCCCAGGTGATCAGGGCCAGGTCGGTCAGGCGCAATAGTTCGCGGTAGACCTGCCGGGCCGCTTCGGGATCGGGCCAGAGGTGGGGACGGTAGTTGTTGTCGAAAACAATGCGCGTGCCCCCTCGGCGCGCCAGGTGCAAGGCCTGGATCAGGCGTTGGCGCCCTTCTGGCGTAAGGATCGCCAGGCTGATGCCGCTCAGGTAGACGTAGTCGTAATCGGCCAGTCCATTGAGCAGGGTGTCGGCCTCGGGGCCGTCGAACATGCGCCGCGCCGCTGCCTCCCCGCGCCAGTAGAGGAAACGCCGCTCGCCACGCGGATCGGTCTGGATGAAATACAGCCCCGGCAGCGCGTCTTCAATCACGCGGACATGGACGTCACCGATCCCTTCATCCAGCCAGGACCGGCGCATGGCAACGCTGAACGCATCGCTGCCTACGGCCGTCATGTAGTCCAGGGCAACTGCGCCACGGGGATTCAATCGGGCCAGGTAGACCGCGGTGTTGAGCGTATCGCCACCGAAGGTCTGCATGATCGCGGCACCCGGTTCACCACGCATCTCGATCATGCATTCCCCTACCAACGCCACCTTCAGTGGACGGGCGAAGCGGATCTCCGGGCCATGGTTAAGCGTTATATCCATAATCAACGCGCCTTTCTTGTTTTTAAAACGGCGTTTCATTTTTATCTCAAGGCCCGAGTCTAGTCAGATTTCCGGTCTCGTCAAGCAAAAATGAAACAGCGTTTTGTTCTGCTTGCGTATATCCTTGGGTTTTACTTTTCACGTTGGAGCCTTCATGGACAACAGCGTCATTCCAAACAACGAGCTGGTGTCGGCAGTGGGCCGGACCATGGCCGTGCTCGAGGCACTGGCCGAGCATCCGGAAGAAAGCGGCGTCTCGGAAATCGCCACCAAACTGGACATGTCCAAGGCCACGGTTTATCGCTTTTTGCAGTCGCTCAAGGCGCGGGGGTATGTGGTGCAGGATGCCGAGGATCGCTATCGCCTCAGCGTGCGGCTCTTCGAACTGGGCGCCCAGGCCCTGCCCCACCTCGACATCGTCCGGGAAGCGGAGCCGGGCATGCGGCGGATCAACGAGCTGACGGGCGAGACCGTCCACCTGGGGATTCTCGACGAAGGCAGCATCGTCTACGTGCACAAGATCGACTCCAAGTACAACCTGCGCATGTACTCGCGGATCGGTCGGCGGGCACCGCTGTACTGCACCGGCATCGGCAAGGTGCTGATGGCCTGGCTTGAAGAAGAAGAGCTGCTGGCGCACCTTGCGCAGGAAAGCTTCGAGCGCCGCACAGCCAATACCTTGACCAGTGCCGAGGCGTATCTGCAGGAACTGGAGACCGTTCGCCAACAAGGCTACGCCGAGGATCATGAAGAGTTCGAAGACAACATGCGTTGCCTGGCGGCACCGATCCGCGACCGCTTTGGCCACGTGATCGGCGGGATGAGCGTTTCATTCCCCTGCTTTCGCTTCAGGGAAGAGTTGAAGCAGGACTACGTCAAGCAACTGATGCAAGCCACCCAACAGATCTCAGGTCAGCTGGGTTGGCATGCACGGTAATAGCCGTCGACAACCGTGGCGAGGGAGCTTGCTCCCGCTGGGCTGCGCAGCGGCCCCAAAACCTGCCGAATGCGGAGCATCAGACACACCGCAACCGCCGGTTCACGACTGCTTCGCAGCCGAGCGGGAGCAAGCTCCCTCGCCACAGAGTCCACGTTTTTCCTAAGTGGACCACATTACCTGTGGGAGCGGGCTTGCTCGCGATGACGGCGGCACATCCAACACCTGTCCAGGCTGATCCACCGCTATCGCGAGCAAGCTCGCTCCCACAGGTCTCGACTGGCGGGTCTCAGAACCAGGTTTCCATCTGCATGCCGTACTGCCAGACGCCGCCGGCGTTGAAGTCGGTCTTGCCGAAGGAATCCGTGGTGCTGTACCGGTCCAGGTCCGACGACCAGTTCATCACGCTGGCGAACAGGCGTAGCTCGGGACGCGTGAGCAGATCGCCCAGGTCTGGCTTGAAGGTCGGGGCGACCGTGAACTTCCAGAAGTTACCGTCGACCGCATTGCGTTGCAGGTAGCCCTTGGGGTCGAGCTGCATGGTTTGCCAACTCATCTCGTAGGCCATTTCGAAATTGCTGTTGATTTCGTTGGCCAACCGCACGTTCAGGGTCATCCAACGATAGTCGTCGCCCTTGACGTAGCGGTCCTTGCTTTGCTCGGCCAACAGGCTCGGGCCGATGCGCCAGTTGGGCGCCAGGGGCGTCTCGCCGTACAGCGCCACACGCAGGGCACGGGCATCGTCGATCAGTTCGCCATCAGCGCCGATGTTCTTGACCTCAGCCCCCAAACCCTGCCCATAGAGCAGCGCGGTCTTGAAGAAGCCCTCGCGGCCGAAGAAAGTTTTCTGGTGATTGGCAACCATGCTGTGCAAGCCGGAATCGGCCGGCGTCAGCCCCGCTTCATTGGTGCGCGTGCCGAAGTCGTTTTTCTTCGAACCAATGGCGTTGAACATCCACTGCCACTGCCCACCGTCAAAAAACTGGTTGGACGTCAGGATGTAGCTTTCCACATCGGCATTGACGCCGCCCTCGCTGAAATCCCCGTAGTTACGACCGATCAGCGAATAATTCGAGCGCCAGTCCTTGTTCATCTGCACGTCGTAGATACCGCCGCCGGTGCCGGCCAGGTAGACAACGTCGGAGTCCAGCCAATGGATGTCGAAGTTGTCCCTGTCGAAGCGCTTGCCTGCCCACAGGGTGGAATTTTCGAACATCGAGTTGCCCTTGAATGCCGCCAGGTGATCGAGTTCGGTAAACACCTGGCGCACGTTCAGGTTGCTTTCCTCGGCGGTCCAGTCGTTGGAACTCTCCACGCCATCGGCGATGGACACCGTGAATTTGGAGCGGGTGCCGTTCTGCGCGTACAGCTCTTTCGACAGGTCGATGCGCATGTAGGTGTCGTCCTCGTTGCCAAGTCGCCCGACGGCGCCACCGACAGAGCCCGCCGGGGTGGTGTACGGGCCGCCACGACCGCCGCCCAACCCATCATTGATCAGCAACCCGGAGCGGGCGTAGCCCTTGAAGCTGAAGCCGTCAGTGAGGTGTGGGCCACTGCCCTGCTTTTCCGTACTTTGCTGGCGGGCTTCGAGTTTGGCCAAGCGTGCATCCAGCGTGGGGGCCTCAGCGGTGGACACTGACGGTTGCATGGCGGGCGCGGCGAGTTTGATTTGCTGCAGTTCCCTGGCAAGCGCCTGGGTTTGTTGTTCGGCGGCGGCGGCACGCTTTTCCGCTGCGCTGGCACGGGCCTCGAACGCGGCCATGCGCTCTTCCAGAGTCGCGGCCTGAGAGGTGGCCGCCGAGGCGCCGAGCACGCTTGCGAGTAGCCAGCTTGATGCTTTCTGCATGTGGATTTCCCTGTTTTGTTTTTATTGTTCTGTTGCCGTGAGCGGCCTTTTTCACCCAGGTTCTGAATTGTCAAAACTCAGGAAAAAAAGGATGCCTCATCGCAAATACACTGCTACATTTGGCGATGTTAACGTTAACTTTTCTAAAAACAAAAATAAAGAGGGCTTTATGAAACAGCTCAAATCGCTCCTTCCAGCGGCGCTGCTCGGCCTTTGTGTCGGGTTTCCGTGCCTCTCCACAGCCGCCAACCTGACGATTTCCTGCGGTGCCGTGGGTG
The DNA here is from genome assembly GCF_018325805.1 of Pseudomonas sp. St290. Lineage (NCBI taxonomy): Bacteria > Pseudomonadati > Pseudomonadota > Gammaproteobacteria > Pseudomonadales > Pseudomonadaceae > Pseudomonas > Pseudomonas sp. St290. The sequence goes on from NZ_AP014703.1 coordinate 4,054,541, forward strand.
CTGAATTGCAGCTTTGCAAGGAAGCCGTCGAGGCGTGGTCGAAGCAGACCGGCAACAGCGTCGAGGTGGTTTCCACGCCTAACTCGGCGACCGAGCGGTTGTCGTTCTACCAACAGATCCTCAGCGCCCAGTCCAGCGACATCGACATCATCCAGATCGACATGGTGTGGCCGGGAATGTTGGCCAAGCATTTGATGGATCTGCGCGAGGTGCTGCCTGCCAACGCTACCCAGGGTTACTTCCAGGCCCAGGTGGACAACGCCACGGTGAACGGCCGCCTGGTGACCATGCCGTGGTTCACCGACTCAGGGCTGTTGTATTACCGCAAGGACCTGCTCGAGAAGTACAACAAGCCCGTGCCCCAGACCTGGGAGGAAATGACGGCGACCGCCAGGACTGTCCAGCAGGCCGAGCGCGATGCCGGGAACGCCAATGCCTGGGGTTATGTATTCCAGGGGCGCGCCTACGAAGGCCTGACCTGTAATGCCCTGGAGTGGATCAGCAGCCAACCCCAAGGCGGGCTGGTCAACACGCAAGGCGACATCGTGGTCAACAGCCCGGCCTCAAGGGCGGCGTTGACCCTGGCCAAGAGCTGGGTCGGGGACATCGCCCCCCGTGGCGTGCTCAATTACACCGAGGAGGAAGGGCGCGGCGTCTTCCAGTCGGGCAATGCGCTGTTCATGCGTAATTGGCCTTATGTCTGGGCCCTGGTGCAAAGCCAGGACAGCGCGGTTAAAGACAAGGTCGGCGTCGCTCCCCTGCCCCGCGGCGGCGCGATGGGTTCCCACGCATCCACCCTCGGCGGCTGGGGCCTGGCGGTATCGCGCTACAGCGCCAATCCCAAGCTCGCCGCAGAACTGGTGAGCTACCTGAGCAGCGCCCAACAGCAGAAACACCGCGCCCTGGTTGGCGCCTATAACCCAGTGATCGAATCGCTGTACCAGGACCCCGAATTGCTCGCGGCCATGCCTTACTACAGCCAACTGCGCAGCATCCTCAACGATGGGGTCATGCGCCCCGCTTCAATCACCGCCGACCGCTATCCACGGGTCTCCAATGCGTTCTTCGATCAAGTGCATGGCGTGCTGGCGGGCGAGCGGCCGGTGGATCAGGCGCTGGCCGAACTGGAAAGCGAACTCACGCGCATCAAACGCCGGAACTGGTAAGCCACAAGGAAGGAAATCACCATGTCTGTCTCCACCACACTCGCCCCCGACGACGAGTACCTGCTCACCCGGGAAACGCCGGTACAACGCCGTCGCGTTCGCGCCGCCTGGCTGTTTCTGACCCCGATGTTGCTATGCCTGGCGCTGGTGGCGGCCTGGCCACTGCTGCGCACCTTCTGGTTCAGCCTGACCGACGCCAGCCTGGCCGACACCGGCGACGCGACCTTTGTCGGCTTGAGTAATTATCTGTTTCACAGCAGTGTTGGTTGGTCAGGCCTGCTTGTCGATCCACAGTGGTGGAACGCGGTGCGCAACACCTTGCATTTCACCGTGGTGTCGGTGGGGCTGGAAATCGTCCTGGGGCTGCTGGTGGCGTTGCTGCTCAACGTCCAGTTCGGCGGACGCGCCCTGGTGCGGGCGTTGATCCTGATCCCCTGGGCGATCCCGACCATCGTCTCGGCGAAGATCTGGTCATGGATGCTCAACGATCAGTTCGGCATCATCAATCACCTGATGCTGGGCCTCGGCCTGATCGACGCGCCCCTGGCCTGGACCGCCGATGCGGATCTGTCGATGTGGGCGGTGATCATCGTCGACGTCTGGAAGACCGTGCCCTTTGTCACCCTGCTGATGCTGGCGGCCTTGCAGATGTTGCCCAGCGACTGCTACGAAGCCGCCAGGGTCGACGGCATCCACCCGGTGAAAGTGTTCTGGCGGGTCACCCTGCCGCTGCTGATGCCAGCGTTGCTGGTGGCGGCGATCTTTCGCATCCTCGATTCCTTGCGGGTATTCGACGTCATCTATGTGCTGACCTCGAACTCGTCAAGCACCATGAGCATGTCGGTCTATGCCCGCCAGCATCTGGTGGAGTTCCAGGACGTCGGTTACGGCAGCGCCGCCTCGACCTTGCTGTTCCTGGTCGTTGCGGTGATCGCCATGGTTTACCTGTACCTCGGACGCCGTCAGCTGGAGGTCCGCTCATGAGCCCGCGCCTGCTGAAAAAAGCCCTGCTGCGTCTCGGGTTCTGGTGCCTGATCGGCATCTTGCTGGTGTATGCAGTCTTCCCTTTCTACTACGCCATCGTGACGTCGCTGAAGCCGTCCAGCGCCTTGTTCCAGGTCAGCTACTGGATCGATAACCCGGATTTCTCCAACTATGCCGCCGTGCTCAACCAGGCCTCGTTCCTGCGGGCCATCGGCAACTCGCTGGTGGTGGCGCTGTGCGTGGTCACGCTGGCGCTGTTCCTCAGCCTGACCGCCGCGTATGCCTTGGGTCGGGTGAAGTTTCGCGGACGCGGTACGGTGTTGATGATGGTCCTGGGTGTCTCGATGTTTCCGCAAGTCGCGGTGCTATCGGGATTGTTCGAGGTGATCCGTGCCCTGGGCCTGTACAACACATCCTGGGCGTTGATCCTGAGCTACACGATTTTCACCCTGCCCTTCACCGTCTGGGTGCTGACCACCTTCATGGGACAACTGCCTCATGAACTGGAAGAGGCCGCCATCATGGACGGTGCATCACCCTGGGTCACGCTGACCCGCGTGCTGTTGCCATTGCTCTGGCCGGCCCTGGTCACCACTGGCCTCCTGGCCTTCATCGCCGCCTGGAACGAGTTCCTGTTTGCCCTGACCTTCACGCTGACCGACTCGCAACGCACGGTCCCGGTCGCCATCGCATTGATTTCCGGCGGCAGCCCCCATGAGCTGCCTTGGGGCCTGTTGATGGCGGCGTCGGTGCTGGTCACGGTCCCATTGGTGATTCTGGTGCTGATCTTCCAGCGCCGCATCGTTTCCGGCCTCACTGCCGGCGCGTTAAAGGGTTGAGGCCCAACACAGACAAGAAAGGAACAGCATCGTGATCAAGTTGAAGCTGGACAACGTGAACAAACAATTGGGCGGCGCACGCATTCTTCGCGACGTCAGCCTGGAAATCTCGGCGGGTGAATTCGTGGTCTTCGTCGGCCCTTCGGGCTGCGGAAAGTCGACCCTGCTGCGATTGATCGCCGGACTGGATTCGATCTGTGGCGGCGACCTGCTGATCGACGGACGCCGGGTCAACGACCTGGAACCGCGCGAGCGCGGCGTCGGCATGGTATTTCAGTCCTATGCGCTGTACCCGCACATGAGCGTCTACGACAACATCAGCTTCGGCCTCAAGCTGGCCAAGACCGAAAAGACCAGCCTGCGCGAGCGGGTGCTGAAAACCGCGCAGATCCTGCAATTGGACAAACTGTTGCAACGCAAGCCAAGGGAACTCTCGGGCGGCCAGCGCCAGCGGGTCGCCATGGGCCGGGCCATGGCACGGGAACCGGACATCCTGTTGTTCGACGAACCGCTGTCCAACCTGGACGCCTCCCTGCGCGTGCAGATGCGCAACGAAATCGCCCGACTGCATGGGCGATTGGGCTCGACCATGATCTACGTGACCCACGATCAGGTTGAAGCGATGACCCTGGCCGACAAGATTGTCGTGCTCAATGGCGGCCGTATCGAGCAGGTCGGCTCGCCACGGGAACTCTACGAGCATCCGGCCAGCCGTTTTGTCGCCGGTTTCCTCGGCTCGCCCAAGATGAACTTTCTGCCGGCACGCCTGCATACTCCCGGCGAAACCAGCCTGATCGATAGCCCCTTATTGGGGATGACGCCCCTTCCCTTCGACAGCGCCCACCTGGCAGCGGACAGCCCGCTGACCCTCGGGGTTCGCCCGGAACACGTGTCGCTCATAGCCGCGCAGGGAAACGCCGGAGTCGTCGTGGCCGGGGTCGAATACCTGGGCAGCGAGACCTACGTGCACCTGGAGACAGGCGAGGATGAACCCTTGATCTGTCGCTGCGAGGTCAACGCCGGATGGCATGTGGGCGATCGGGTTGAACTGCAACTGGCGTTCGACAATCTGCACCTGTTCGATGCCGACGGTACAGCCCTGAGACGCCATCCTGCCGTCATTGAAGTCCTTGCACAGGACATCCCCCAGCGCTCGCCAAAAGCAGGCGTTCTATGACCCTGTCTGTGAATACCATGAACGCACCAATACCAACTCCTCTCGAACGTGCGCAGCAGGCGCTGAGTGACGCCCAGTCCCGCGTCATCGACGATTATCGCCCTGACTATCATCTGGCGCCTGTCGCGGGCTGGATGAACGACCCTAACGGGGTGGTGTTTTTTCGTGGCGAATACCACGTGTTCTACCAACACCACCCCTTCGACGCCAAATGGGGTCCGATGTACTGGGGTCACGCCAAAAGCGCCGACCTGGTCCATTGGCAGCATCTGCCCCTTGCCCTGGCACCGGGGGATGACTTCGACCGCGACGGCTGTTTTTCCGGTAGTGCGGTGGTGTGTGGCGACACCCTGGCGCTGATCTACACCGGGCACACATGGTTGGGAGAAGTCGGCGACGAACGTCTGATCCGCCAGGTCCAGTGCCTGGCCACCAGTGTCGACGGCGTCCGGTTCGTCAAGCACGGCGCCGTCATAGAGGAGGCACCGCAAGCCGCGATCATGCACTTTCGCGACCCCAAGGTCTGGCAGGCGGATGGCTATTGGTACTTGATTGCCGGCGCGCGCCTGGGCGACACGCCGCTGCTGCCGTTGTACCGCTCCACCGACCTGCGCGCCTGGGAATTCCTCGACTACGTGTCCAGCGGCAACGAGGGCGATGGCTACATGTGGGAATGCCCGGACCTGTTTCGCCTGAACGGGCGTGACGTACTGCTGTACTCCCCCCAGGGCATGCGACCAGTTGGCTACGAACGACTCAACAAGTACCAGACCGGCTACCGCATTGGCCGGCTCGACAGTGAATGGCACTTCACCGGCGGGCCGTTCATCGAACTGGATAACGGCCACGATTTCTATGCCGCGCAAACGCTGGAGGCCGCCGATGGTCGGCGCCTGGTGTGGGCCTGGCTGGACATGTGGGAAAGCCCGATGCCGAGCCAGGCCCATCACTGGTGCGGCATGCTTGGCCTGCCCCGCGAACTTGAACTGCAGGGCGATCGCCTTGGCGTGTTTCCGGCGCGGGAACTGGTCGCGCTGCGCCAGGCGCCGTTACCGAGCATCGCGCCGTGGGGCGAGTCGGGCAGCCGCTGGGTACCGCAGGTGAAAGGCGACAGGCTCGAAATCCACGTGCACCTGGATCTGCTCGACTGTACCGAAGGCCACCTCGGCATCGCCTTGCGCTGCAGTGCCGATGAGCAGGAGCAAACCCTGCTTTACTACGACGCGTCACTGCAACGCCTGGTGCTCGATCGCAGCCACTCGGGCGCCCAGGTGAGCGGTCAGCGCAGCGTGTCGATAGAACGGGCACAAACGCAACTGCACCTGCGGGTGTTTCTCGATCGCTCGTCCATCGAAGTGTTTGAGGAAAACGGCCGCTTCAGCCTCAGCAGCCGCCTCTATCCGCGGCCCGACAGCCTCGGGGTGAAACTGTTGGCAAACGGCACTGGCGGGCGCGTCGCCATTCCCAAGGCGTGGCCGTTGGCCTCGGGCTGGCTGTGAGTACCGCCATTGGAGTCGCGAGAAGCCCGGGCCCTGTGTCATGATTCTGCGTCAACCTGACTGGCCGCACTTCGCATGACTTCCGTGAAAGACGTTGCACAGCTGGCCGGCGTATCCCTGATGACGGTTTCGCGCGCGCTCAACACGCCGGAAAAACTGAGCCCCGAGACCCTTCAGCGGGTACGTCGCGCCATTGATGAACTGCAATTCGTACCGAGCCTGTCGGCGCGCAGGATGCGCGGCGACAACTTGCAGGCGCGCACCATCGGTGTGTTCGCGTTGGACACTGCAACCACGCCATTCGCCGTCGAGTTGCTGTTGTCCATCGAACAGACCGCGCAGCAGGCAGGCTGGAACGTCTTCATTCTCAACCTGTTGAGCAACCCGCCCACCGACCAGAACATCGACCTGATGCTGTCGCATCGCCCTGACGGATTGATCTTCAGCGCCATGGGATTGCGCCAGGTGAGCATTCCCGAGCGACTCAAGAGCAAACCGCTGGTGCTCGCCAACTGCCTGGCGGACGACAACCAGTTGGTCAGTTATGTGCCGGATGATGAAGCTGGACAGCATCGAGCCATGGCGCATGCGTTGAGCCAAGGCTATCGGCGCCCGCTGTGCATCAATTTGCCCAGGAAGAGCGTTGCCTGGCGCCTGCGCCAACAAGGCCTGCAACGCGCCTGCCAGGCATTCGCGCTCGCGCCCGAGGCACTCCTGCAATACGACCTTTCCGATCACGACGCCTATGGTGAAACCGCCGCCATTCTTGACCGGCATATCGTCGACGGCCGTCCGCAATTCGACATCCTGGTCTGCGGCAACGATCGCATTGCCTTTTGTGCCTATCAGCTGTTGCTGGGCCGTGGCCTGAAGATTCCCGACGATGTCGCTGTGCTCGGTTATGACAACATGATCGGCATCGCCGAACTGTTCATCCCGCCACTGACGACGGTACAACTGCCGTACTACGAGATCGGTCGCCAGGCTGCCCGGCACCTGATCGAGAACCTCGAGGTATCGGGTGCCCAGCCCGTGGATTGCCCGCTGGTGGTCAGGGCGTCGCTATAAGATCAATCGGTACCCGGTGTCCTTGCATCAAGGCTGCTTCGCCGGCGACGGCGGCAGCGCCGCGATTATCCGGGCTCGGCAAACCTCGAGTATTTCATCGGCCAGCGCGGAATCGTCCGGACAGGCGCGCGACAACATGATCGCACCGACGGCATGCGCCAACGTGTCGAGCATCTTGGCCCTGATCGTCTCCTGCGGCGCGTCTTGCCCCGCCTCGTAGTGGCGTTCGAGTGCGGCCAGCGTGTTTTCCACGCCGCTGGCAAAGGTGGCCTTCAGCTCAGGCGATTGACGCGCAGCGTCCCCACACAGGGCCGACAGGGTGCAACCGTCGCCCCGGCCGTCACGGTGGTCCCTGGACACGTAAAGATTGATGAACCCAGGCACGCCGAGGCCCGAGCTGTCGGTCAGCGATTGCGCAAGGCTGCTGGCGGCCGCTTCTGCCATCAAGTCGGCCTTGGAGCCGAAATGTTTGTAGAAACCGCCATGGGTGAAGCCGGCGGCCGCCATCAGGTCCGCCACCCCTACGCCGTCAAAGCCTCGCTCGCGAAACAGGACAGAGGCCGTCTTGACGATGTGCTCCCGATTTGCCTGGGCCTGGGCCTTGGTCACTCGCATTTTTCACTCCCTCGTGCTGCTCGAAAATCATGCTCGCATCATACATAGATGTCGGGTGTAATCAAATTCGTTGACAGCTTAGATTTCGATCATCATCCTAATAACAGACCGAGCTCGACTGAGTCGATGCCTCGCCAGACTGCACGCGATCCTTTATCCAAACCTACGGAAACAAGACGCCATGACCGACCGGAATCTGTTCACACCCCATAAGCTGGGTGATCTCACGCTGTCCAACCGAGTGGTCCTGGCACCGCTGACACGTAACCGTGCGGGGCAAGGCTTTGTACCGAGCGAGTTCGCTGCCACTTACTACAGCCAGCGAGCGTCAGCAGGCCTGCTCATCTCCGAAGCGTCGCAGATTTCGCAGCAAGGGCAGGGTTATCAGGACACACCCGGGATCTACACCCAGGCGCAGATCGACGGCTGGCGTACGGTCACCGATGCCGTGCATGCCAAAGGCGGGCGAATTTTTCTGCAGTTGTGGCATGTCGGCCGCGTTTCCCACGTCGACCTGCAAGAGAACGGCGCCGCGCCAGTGGCACCCTCCGCTTTGCGTCCGGCGACCAAGGTATTCGTCAACAACCGTTTCGAGGACGTCTCGGCGCCGCGCGCGCTGGACATCAGCGAATTGCCCGGGATCGTCAATGATTTTCGCCAGGCAGCGGCGAACGCCATCGCTGCGGGATTTGACGGTGTAGAAATCCACGGCGCGAACGGCTATTTGCTGGACCAGTTCATCAAGGACGGCGCCAACGTGCGTACCGATGCCTACGGCGGCTCGATTGAAAATCGTGCTCGCCTGCTGCTGGAAGTGACCGCGGCCGTCGTGAAAGAAGTCGGCGCCAAACGCACCGGCCTGCGCATATCGCCTGTCTCGCCGGCCAACGGTGTGTCCAGCAGCGCGCCACAGCCTCAGTTCGACTACCTGGTCGACCAGCTCAACGCCCTGGATATCGTTTATCTGCATGTGGTCGAAGGTGCGACAGGCGGACCGCGCGACGTTGCACCCTTCGACTTTGGTGCTTTGCGCCAGCGCTTCAAAAACACCTACATCGCCAACAACGGCTACGACCTGGACCTGGCCACCTCACGACTCGTCGAAGACAAGGCTGATTTGATCGCCTTCGGCCGGCCGTTCATCGGCAATCCGGATCTGGTGGAGCGGCTGAAAACCGGCTCGCCTTTGTCGGCGTTCAATCCCGCTACCCTCTACGGAGGTGGTGCGACGGGCTACATCGACTACCCAACGCTCGCTGAGTCCAGCGTGCGGTAACACCGGCCAGACCCGACCGCACGCCTGAACGACAGCGCGCGCGACTCACTCATCAACCCCCTTGAAGAAGAGACTGCCCCATGGACACTCGCACAACCGTTCTCATCACTGGCGCGTCCACCGGCATCGGCGCTGTCTATGCCCAGCGCTTTGCGCAACGTGGACACGATCTGGTCCTGGTGGCCCGCGACAGCGCGCGCCTGGAAGCGCTGGCGGCCAAGCTGCGCAGCGAACACAACGTTGCCGTCGATATTCTCCAGGCCGACCTGACCCGGATCAGCGACCTGACGGCCGTCGAAGCCCGACTGCGCGATGACGCCAACATCGGCATCCTGGTCAATAACGCCGGTGCCGCCCAATCCGGATCCTTCATCGAGCAATCGACCGACAGCGTCACGCACCTCGTGTCGCTCAACACCACCGCGCTGGTCCGGCTGGCCAGCGCCATCGCCCCACGCCTGGTCAAAGCGGGTGACGGTGCGATCATCAATATCGGCTCCGTTGTTGGCCTGGCACCGGAGTTCGGGATGTCGGTCTATGGGGCGACCAAGGCCTTCGTGTTGTTTCTGTCCCAGGGACTCAGCCTGGAACTATCCCCTAAAGGCGTCTATGTTCAAGCCGTCCTGCCAGCGGCAACCCGTACCGAGATATGGGAACGCGCGGGCATCGATATCAATACCCTGAATGAGATCATGGAAGTCGGTGACCTGGTCGATGCTGCCCTGGTTGGTTTTGATCGTCGCGAGCCAGTGACCATACCGCCCTTGCATGAAGAGGCACGCTGGGATGCCTTGCAGGCAGCGCGCCAAGGGCTGCTCGGGCAAATCAGGCAGTCCCATGTTGCCGAACGCTATCAAGACCCGGCGTGATCATCGTCTAACGGACGCCGGCGCGAAGGAAAGCGCCGGTATTCCTGGATGCCTGGCGGGTGATCACTGCGCTGCATCCCTTATGAGAGCAAAGCACCATGAAGGCATTTTTAATCGACCGCTACGGCAGGAACAGTGGCCGTATGGGCGACCTACCGGCCCCTGAAGTGGGTGACCACGACGTTCTGGTCCGCGTGCATGCCGCCAGCGTCAATCCACTGGACTCCAAGATCAGCCAAGGCGAATTCAAACTGATCCTGCCCTATTCATTTCCCTTGGTGCTGGGCCATGACTTGGCCGGGGTCGTGGTGCGTGTGGGATCCCGCGTCCAGCAATTCAAGCCAGGTGATGAAGTCTATGCCCGCGCCCCGGACGGGCACATCGGCACCTTCGCCGAGCAGATTGCAGTGAACGAAAATGCCCTGGCCATGAAACCCATGAACGTCAGCATGGAAGAAGCCGCCGCCCTGCCCTTGGCCGCCCTGACGGCCTGGCAGGTACTGGTTGAAACAGCCCGATTGAAGAAAGGACAAAAGGTGTTCATCCAGGCCGGTTCAGGTGGCGTCGGCAACCTCGCCATCCAGCTTGCCAAGCACCTCGGTGCCTTCGTTGCAACCTCCACCAGCACCGGCAATGTGCCCTGGGTCAAAGCGCTGGGGGCGGACGTTGTCATCGATTACAAGCAGCAGGATTTCTCAAGCGCTCTGCAGGACTATGACGTCGTGTTGAACAGCCTGGGCGCCGATGAACTGGAGAAGTCGCTGAAGATCCTCAAACCCGGCGGCCAGCTCATTTCCATTTCGGGGCCACCCACCCCGCAGTTCGCCCAGGCCCAGGGGTTTTCCTGGCCGCTGAGACTGATCACGGGCCTGTTGAGCAGCGGTATACGCCGCAAGGCCCGCCGAAAGGGCGTGAGCTACGCCTTCGTGTTCATGCGCGCCAGTGGTCCGCAACTGCGTGAAATCGCCACGCTCGTCGAGTCCGGCAACCTCAAGCCGGTGGTCGACCGATCCTTCCCCTTCGACGCGACGGCCGAGGCCCTGGACTACGTCGAACAAGGACGGTCCAAGGGCAAGGTTGTCATCAAGGTTCACTCAGGAATGGCCGATGAGTGAAACCGCTCATCACCAAACAGCAATATGCGAATCCGCCCGAGGCTCGGTCCCGCCGCACAGCACGCCGCTGACCGGGTCACGCAGGATGATCTGGCCGCGGCCATAGTCGGTCAGGTCGCTGGCGATCTGGACCTCATGCCCCCGTCGCGCCAGGGCGTTGGCCAAGTCCCGTGACGCCCCGTGCTCGATCCCGACCTTCATGTCCCCCAGCCATTGCCAGCGCGGTGCGTCCAGGGCCGCTTGCGGGTTCAGGCCGAAATCCACCAGGTTCATGACCATCTGCACATGCCCCTGGGGCTGCATGTAGCCGCCCATTACGCCGAAGGGGCCGAGGGCCTCGCCATCGCGGGTGAGAAATCCGGGAATGATGGTATGGAAGGTCTTCTTGCTCGGGGCCAGGCAGTTGGCGTGGTTCGGATCGAGGCTGAACTCCTGCCCACGGTTCTGCAGGGCGATAGCGCTGTCGGGCAACACCACGCCGGAACCGAACCCGTGGTAATTGCTCTGGATGAACGAGACCATATTGCCCTCCCCATCCGCGGTCGCCAGGTACACCGTGCCGCTGGCGTGGGGGTCGCCGGGCACGGGCGGTTGGGCCTGTTCGCCGATTTGCCCGCGCCGGCGAGCGCTGTAGTCATCACTGAGCAGGTCAGCCACCGCCACGCGCATGTGCAGCGGGTCGGTGATGTAGTGCAGGCCGTCACTGTAGGCCAACTTCATCGCCTCCAGTTGGCGATGCCAGGTCTGTTGGCTGTCACGGTGATCGAAGTCGAAACCTTCCAGTATCTTCAGCGCCATCAGGGCCACCAGGCCCTGCCCGCTCGGCGGGATCTCCCAGACATCCACGCCTCGGTAATTGACGTGGATAGGGTCGACCCACTGGGCGCGGTAATCCCTGAGGTCCGAGGCGCGCAGGTAACCGCCACTGGCTCGGGAATGGGCGTCCAGGCGCTCGGCCAATGCACCGCGATAGAGGCTTTCGCAGTGGGTGTCGGCCAACTCCTGGAGCGTGCGGGCCTGGGCCAGGTTGCGAAAAACCTCCCCGGCCCGTGGCGCACGGCCTTCGATCAGAAAGGTATCGAACCAGGTTTCCAGGACGGTATCGCGATGGGGCGTGAACTCGTTCACCGCGATCTGCCATTGATGGGCAACCACCGGCGACAACGCAAAGCCATCCCGCGCCAGGCTGATCGCCGGTTGCAGCAGCTCGGCAAAGGGCAGCTTGCCAAAGCGTCCGGACAACTCGGCCCAGGCCGATGGGCAACCCGGGACGGTCACCGGTGTCCAGCCATAGAGCGGCATCTGTTCATGACCAGCGGCCCTGACCGCTTCGATACTCAAGGCGGCGGGTGCATGGCCGTTGCCGTTGAGGCCGTGCAACTGCCCCTTGCACCAGACCAGGGCGAAGGCGTCACCGCCGATGCCGCAACCGGTGGGTTCCACCACCGTCAGCGCCGCCGCCGTGGCGATGGCGGCGTCGATGGCATTGCCGCCTTTTTGCATGATCTCGATGCCCGCCTGGGCAGCCAGGGGCTGGGACGCGGCGACCATGCCCCGACGGGCGAAAACGCTCTGGCGTTGCGATGGATAAGGATACTCGTGGGCAGAAAATTTCAGCATGGCGAAGGCTCTTCAATACAAGAATTGATTGACCGGATCCAGGATGGACAATCGTGCACAGGTCAAAGCACCCGACTGAGAAAAGCCCGGGTACGCGGGTGAATGGGGTGACAGAAGATCTGCTCCGGCGGCCCTTGCTCGATGAGCTCGCCTTGATCCAGCACCACCACGCGGTCGGCCACTTCCCGGGCAAAACCCATTTCGTGCGTCACCACGACCATGGTCATCCCCTCCTCGGCCAACTCCTTCATCACTTGCAGCACCTCGCCGACGGTCTCCGGGTCGAGGGCGCTGGTGGGTTCGTCGAACAACATGGCCTGGGGTTTCATGGCCAGGGCCCGAGCGATCGCCACCCGCTGTTGCTGGCCGCCGGAGAGCATCGACGGGTAGTGATCTGCCTTGTCCGCCAGGCCGACCCGCTGCAGCAACCCGCGAGCCTGCTCCAACGCGGCGGCGCGAGTCACGCCGAGCACCTGGATCGGCGCCTCGATGATGTTCTCCAGGGCGGTCATGTGGGGGAACAGGTTGAAACGTTGGAAGACCATGCCGATGTCCCGGCGCTGACGGGCAATGTTGCGCTCCGACTCACGCACCAGGCTGCCGTCGGCCCGCTCGCGATACCCCATGGCCCGGCCATTGACGCGGATGCGGCCGCCCTGGATGTCCTCCAGCAGGTTGATGCAACGAATGAACGTGGTCTTGCCCGAGCCGGAGGCACCGATCAGAACCACCACTTCGCCGCGCCGTACTTGCAGGGAGATGCCCTTGAGAATCTGCAGCTCGCCGAAGGACTTGTGGACGTCCAGCGCCTCGATAATCAGCTCTTCGCTTTTGTGCGCCATGGTTAACGAGCCCTCAGCAGGTTCAGGGTGCTGCGACCGAACATCCGCGTCGACGCCGGCGGTGGCGACGAAGGCCGGTCCGACTGGCCGAAACGGGCCTCCAGCCAGCGCTGGAAAAAGCCCCACAATGTAGTCAGCAACAGGAAATAGATCGCCACCACCAGGTACAGCTCGAACACCCGGAACGTCGCCGAAGTAACCATCTGGGTACTGAGCAACAGTTCCTGGACGCCGATCACACTGACCAGCGTGGTGTTCTTGAGCATCACGTTGAACTCGTTGCCCAGCGGCGGAACGATGACCCGGAACGCCTGGGGCAAGACAATGCGGCGCATCAGTTTGGCGAAGGTCATGCCCAGGGAACGCCCGGCCTCGTATTGGCCCTTGTCCACCGCGCCAATGCCGGCGCGGATGATCTCGGCCATGTAGGCACCCTCGTTGAGGCCCAGGGCAATGATCGCGGCCTGGATATTGCCAGGAATGACCAGGCCGAACAGGTCGATGTCTTCGAAGCGGAAAATCCCGCCGGCGGCCAGCGCGGTGTAGAGAAAGACGATCTGCACCAGCAGCGGCGTACCGCGCATCAACCATACATAGAAGCGTACCGGCAGGTTCAGCAACGGGTTACGCGACAACCGCAGCAACGCCGCGGCCAGCCCCAGCACACAACCCAGCAGCATCGCCAGCACGCTGATCAGGCAGGTCAACCAGAGCCCGGTGAGGTACACCCCACTGGGCTGCAACAGGTACTGCCAGAACACATCCCAATTGAAATTCATCGATGGTTCACCTCAATCGAGTGTGTCACTGGCGACATGCCATTTACCGAGCAGTTGGCTGTAGCTGCCATCGCTGCGCATATCACTGATCACCTGCTGCACGGCGGCGGTCAGTTGCGGATCGTCCTTGCGAATGCCCAGGCCGGTGAGAATCCGGCTGAAGGCCGGCACCCCTTCCTCGAACAGGTCGGGCGCCATGGCGGCGTAGTAACCGGCGGTTTCCACGGTGGTGCCGTAGGCGTCGACCTGGCTGATGCGCAAGGCCTGGAAAGCATCGGTGTCGGTGTTGTAGACCACCAGCTTCATCGCTGGCCTGCCGGCCTTGGCCAGGGTTTCGTTCTCGGCGTCGAGCAGGGTCTTGATGGTGGAACCGTTGAGCACCGCGACCTTGTGCCCGGAGAGATCCGGCAATGTCTTGAGGCCCTTGGGATTGCCCTTGGGCACCACCACCGCCTGGCTGGAATACATGTAGTTGACGATGTCGATCACCTCGCGGCGCTCGGGCTTGTCAAACAGCTGGTCGACGATCATGTCGCACTGTCGGGCCAGCAACGCGGGGAGCAACCCGGAGAAGGGAATGACCCGCCATTCCACCTTCTTGTCGCCCAGACGCTTGGCGATTTCCAACCCCAGGTCCACGGTCAATCCCTTGGGTTTCTGCGCCTCATCGAAGGACACCAGCGGTGGCGAATCCATGCCCGAGCAGTAGACGAGTTTGTCGACCTTGAGCAAACGCTCCGGGACAACGGGCGCGGCAACCGCCCACTGCGCACAGAAACCCAAGGATATAGCGGCAACCAACAGGCGAGGCTTATGCATGACCAGACACTCCAGTTCAGTAAGTAACGGGCAGTACTCAAAGTCAAAACACGGGCAGGCTCTAAGTGTCCTGCTCTCGTTATTTTTTCGATTGCAGGAACTCGATCAATTCAGGAACGGTGCCTTCGATGTGTGCACGCACCACCGCCTCGGCCTTCTCGGCGTCGCCAGCACGCAGCGCGTCGAGGATCAGCATGTGCTCCTGGCGTGCGCTCAGGGGCTTTTCCACATGCTGCAACCACAGACGCATGGGCGCTTCGATCAGGGAATAGAGCGCGCTGATCTGCTTCAACAAACGGGGGCGACCACTGAGGCTGCACAGGTATTCATGGAAAGCGCGATGACGACTGACCCACTCGGCGCTTTCCTCGCGGTAATCGTCCATCTCGTCGAGCAAGCGCTCCAGGGCGGCCAACTGGCGTTCGCCGATTCTGGCTGTCGCGACACGGACCGCCAGGCCTTCCAGGGCGCTGCGCATTTCGAAGACTTCGTGCAACTCTTCGATGTCCAGGCCGCTGACAATCGCTCCACGATTGGGCCGCAGAGTCACCAGGCCCTGGGCATCCAGACGGCGAAAGGCCTCGCGCACCGGCATCCGGCTCATGCCGATCTCGTTGGCAATGTCCTCGGCAATCAGCCGGTCACCTTTGCGTAACCGACCGCCACAAATGGCATTGAGCAAGAAGTTGTAAGCCTCTTCTTCGGCAGTCATGGGCGGGCGTTCAGCGTAAGTCGGAGCGAACTGCATGGCAGCACCTTCTGCATTTTTGTATCCAATTATCCATGAATTCAAAAAGGCAGAATGCGTGCCAACCTCGCGCGTCATCGTGCAAGAGATTGATTTGAAGGGATTTTCCCAGGGGAAACGACGGCCAGACTCAAGCGCCACTACCGGCTGAACCGCACAGGTGTGCTACCAAACAGCTCAGCGGCTGCCTTTTATGGGTGCAAGATGGTGCTTCGGTAACACCGCAAACAGCGGCTCATCATGCCTGTGCCCTGGGCGTATCTGACGGCGACTCGCCGAACAGCGCCCGGTAATGGGCCGCAAAATGACTCAGGTGGTAAAACCCCATCGCCACGGCAATTTCACTGACGTTCAATGTAGCCGCATGGGTTGCGATCAGACGTCGGCGCACAGCGTTGAGCCGCAGGTTGCGCAGGTATTCCATCGGACGCATCCCGGTGACCGCCTGGAAACTGTTTTGCAGGGTCCTGCGACTGACCCGCAATTGCTCGCACAGATCGAGAATGCTCAAGGGCACATCTGCGCTGGCGTCGACCAGTTCCTGGCAGCGCTTGACCAGGTAGGCGCTGACGGCAAAATTGCCGCGGCGGCCACGCACCTCGTCCGAGGCGTGACTGAACAGGTCGAGGAAGGCGTTGAGCAGGACGTCCTCGAGGATTTTTTCCGAGGCGGGATTGACGGCGTCCGCCTGTTCCAAAAGGTGGCCAAACAGTGGGTGAATCCTTTGCTGCACCCTGCGCAGTACCACCTCATCCACGCTGACTTGGGACACGCTTTTCAAGCGCTTGAGTTGTTCACTCGACAGTTCATAGGCCGCCAGCTTGGCGAACCGTACCGTGTCGACATTGGCCGCGAAGAAGTGCGTACCCTCCGGGGCGTGCAGGACGAAGTCTTCGCCATCTCGCAGCAGCACGACGCTGTGGGCGCCCACCTGGTGCCCCTGGACCACTGGCGCACCGCCCAGCGACATGGCAATGCACAGGCGCCCTTTTGGCGCGCAACCACGCTGCACCACCCGTTTATCCAGCACCTCCTGGAAAATCTGGAAACGATCGGCGCACACCTGCCGCAGCTCGCTGGAGAGGCATCCACGCCCGAGCTGATCGTAGACTTGTTGCCAGCCCAGGATCGAACCGGCGTGTTGCTGAGGATCATTGAAAGTACGAACTTCGGCGAACATGATCATTGTTCCTCGGTGGCCCTGCCCTTATTGCCTGGTACGATTATGCAAGCAAGTCGGTAGCCTCGTGGCGAGGGAGCTTGCTCCCGCTGGGCTGCGCAGCAGACCCATTTTGGTGAGCGCTTCGCACTGGAGCGCCAGCCCGGTCAAGCGGGAGCAAGCTCCCTCGCCACGCGTGCATCATTTCACTTGAGTAAACAGTTCTTACTGTCGACCGTCTTCATCCGCCTGGAAAACCAAAGCCAGTTCCATGCCAAGCATGTACAACCGGTATTCGGCGGCCTTGATCTCCAAGGGCGCCAACAAAGAGCCGGAAAGCACCACCTGGCCCGCTTCAACGCACTGCCCGTCGGCCAGCAAGCGCCGTACCAGCCAGCACAGGTTTGCCTGGGGGGTGTCCTCGCGCGCCTGGGCATTGCCTTCGCCGCAGGGCACCCCGTCGCATTCCAGGCGATAGGTCACGTGGGTCAATTGCTCAGGATGAAACCTGACTCGCGAGCCAAGGCAATAAAGCCCCGCAGCGGCATTGTCGGCCAGAAACGCCCCGACGCCGAAACGCCAGCCCTCCCAGCGGCAATCGGCAATTTCGAACGCCGGCGCGACCTCGGACACAGCGGCCAGAATATCTTCGTCGCTGTAAAAACCTGGCACCAGCGTACGCCCCAGGACAAACGCCAACTCGATTTCCAGCTTGGGCTGGATCAGCCGTGCAAGCGCCAGCGTACTGCCGGGTTTCACAGCCATGACATCGGTCAGTCCGCCCAATACCGGCTCATCAATACCGAAACGGTCCTGGGCGGCGCGGCCAGCGAAGGCCACCTTCCATCCGGTCAACTGCTCACCAGCGACCTGACGTCGGCGCATTGCCTCGCGCTGCAAGGTGTAGCCCGCCGACAGGTCGAAGGCGTGAGGCTCCAACGAAGGCAAGGGGTGTACGGCCTGCGCGGCATCGTGAAGCCGGACCAGTAGATCGTCTTCGCGCCTCATGAGAGTTGCTCCGCCAGTTTGCGCAATACGCCTTCGAGCCGCTCGGGTGTGGTGATCGCCGCGACAAACCGATCCGGCCGCACCACCACGATGCAATCACGCACCTTGGCAAACCATTCGCCCAGGCGGTTATCGACGTCCTCGACGCAAATGGCGCCATTGGCAGACAAGGGCTGGTTACGCCCCACGCCACTGCGCGAACGATTGATCTGGATGAAACGTGTGTCCCAGCGCGCCCACCAGGCGGCGGTTTGCTCGCTGAGCTGTTCGCTCGGATTGACCCGATACCCTAGCACCGCATAGGAATGCCCCAACACTTCGTCCAGGCGCCGGCGCTGGCCCTGGGCATCTTCGATAGACGGTTGGATGAACAACTGCCCGACCAGATCATCCTCATGCAGCTCGGCGCGCTCGTGATACACCAGGCCTTTGGTGATGGTCGCCTTGGGTTTGAACTTGAATTCCAGCAAGTGCGAGCGAAGGTTGTCGACGCTGTTGACGGCCTGGAACAACCAGTCCCGGACACCGGCCATCAGCGGGTTGGTCAGCCCCAGGACGGCACCCATGTTGTCGGCCAACGCGATGAGGTCGGTCGCATGCCCACGGCGCTCCTGATCGTAACTGGCCAGAATCGCCGGCGATGCACGCCCCTGGAGAATCGCGGCGAGCTTCCAGGCAACGTTGGCGACATCACGCAAGCCTGAATTGAGCCCCTGCCCGGCCCAGGGCGGGGAAATATGTGCCGCGTCCCCCACTAATGCCACCCGGCCCTGGACAAAACGCGCCGCGACCCGGGAATTATGGGTGTAGGCACGGATCCGGATGATTTCCAGCTGATCGACCGCCTCGCCGATATGTCCACGGATCAAGTCCCGGATCGTCGCCTCTTCGCACATCCTGGCCTCATCTTCGCCCTCCAGGAGCATGAACTCCCAGCGCCGTTGCTGATACGGCAGGTAGATACAGACAAAGGGGCGTTGAGGGTCGGCATGCAGGGCCGTGTAGGGTGCATCCAGGGTATCGTTGGCCGTGTCGATCACCACCCATTTGCGTGGATGGGTCAACCCCAGCAGTTCGATACCGAGTTTCTTGCGCACGCTGGAACGTCCGCCATCGGCGCCGATCACGTACTGCGCCTGCAATTGATAGAGCTCGCCCCCGGCATCTCGCACCTGCAAGGTCACGCCCTCGGCATCCTGCTCCAGGTCGAGCATTTCATGGCCCTGGCGCAACTCGACGCTGGTGTGTTTGCCCAGTTGTTCGCGCAATGTCGTTTCAAGCAACTGTTGCATGAAGATGTTGCGCATCGGCCAGCCATAGTTCGCCGTGCTCGGTTTGACCTCGGCAAAACAGACGCCTCGCGCATTGTAGTAACGCAAGGGCACGTTGCAGATCATGTCGCGCGCGGCCAGCTCGGCGATGCCGATACCCTGCAACACCCGTAGCGCCTCGTCATCCATGCCCACCGCGCGCGGATACGGCAGGACGCCGTCAGCCAATTCAAGGACGATGCAGTCGATTCCGTACAGCCCCATGTAATGAGCGGCCGTGATCCCGTTCGGGCCGCCGCCCACGATGACAACCTGGGTTTTCTCCTGCTTCATCGCTATTCACCGCTTTGTTGTTGTGGTTGTAGGCATTGGTCGTGCAAGTAGTCCCTGACGACACGGTTGAAGGTGTCCTCCTGGTCGTCATGGACATAATGGCTGGCATCGGCGATTTGCGCTGTGCGCACCTGCGGGTTGGCCTCTTTCATAGCCTCCAGGGTCGCCTGGGGCAGAAAATCGGAACGCGCGCCGCGGATGAACAGCGTCGGGCAATCCAGGGCCCGAACCGCCGGCCACAGATCGGTCGGGGTGATGCTCAAGCGCGCCTCGGCAATCCCGGCCTGATCATGGCGCCAGCCGATGCCTTCCGGTGTTTGCTTCATCGAGTGGGTCAATCTGGACGTCAGCCCCTGGGCAGACAGACCCGGCCGCGATCGGCGCCAGAATTGCGCGGCGCTTTCCCAGTCGGGAAACGACAGCGGCGTCTGGCTCATCTCGCGACGGATGCGCTCTGCACCGTCGCCGCTGACCGACGAACCGGGGCCGATGTCTTCGATCACCAGGGCTTGCAGGCGTCCGGGATTGAGCCGGGCATACTCCAGCGCATTGGTGCCGCCGAGGGAATGCCCGACCAGGACGAAACGCTCCAGGCCCAGGTGCGCGACCCAATCTTCCAGATCACTGACATAGGCCTCGGTCCGGTAGCTGGAAGCTTCTGCCCAGTCACTGTCGCCACGACCGCGCTGATCCAGGGCATAGCAACAGTACTGCTCGCCCAGTGCATTGGCCAATGACGTCCAGGTCTGGGCATAGGCGCGCAACCCATGCAGCATCAGGACGGGAATGCCCGACGCATTGCCCCAGGACAGATAGTGCAGGCGCATCCCGGATCGATTGGTGAAGAACTGGCTGTTTGCAGACATTCGTTTGCTTCCCACGGTCAACGCACCTCAATACAGGCCGTCATTACCCTTCACGTCCACAGCCTGGAGGCCACCGAGACGTGCATGCAAGCGCCCGCGCGTGGCGAAGGCCCAGATGATGACCAGCTCGTCGGCCGAGGGACCATCACCGAACGAAAGCGAAATGCTGTCGTAGTGCGAGCGGACATATAGCGCGTCCTTGTGGGCCAGCGGCACATCGATGGTCACGCCAGGCCCGCCACGCTTGCCCGTGGAAGGCACCCAGGACTTGCCGCCGCCCAATGCGACGCGGATCGGATCCGCCGCCGGATTGGTCAACAATGCATTGCCATGCTCGTACTCGCCCTGGCTGCCCACCAGGCACGCCTTGCCGTAACTCACGATTTCCCGCTGGCCGGCCAGAGCCTGGATGCGCCGACCAAACTCCTGGCCCAACAACGGTGAAGGCTCGATCAGCTCGGCCAGACTTTCGCTGAAGCGTCCGGCGTAAGGGTTGGCGATCACGGCGCCAATGGCGTACTTGAACAGCGGCTCACCATCGGCCAACTGGCCGGTTTCGTTGGCCAGGGTTTCCTCGACGAAGCTGTACCATTTGCGAATGTGGTAACTGGCGAAATTTGCGGTTTTCATCAGACGTATCTCCTTAAAGTGGGTCGAGATCAAAATGGCGGCTGGGCGCCCCGGCCGCCTTGAAGCGGGCCTTGCCGCGTGCATCGTCGTGTTCGGACTCGAGGAAAAATTCCATGCGATTGCCATCGGGGTCGTTGAAATACACGCCGTTGCCGATCTCGTGGTCGGTGATCTTCACCACCTCGACGCCCTTTTTCAGCAACATGCCGTAGAGCTTGCGCAGGGTGGTCATGTCGCCCGCGATCTCCAGCCCGTAGTGCTGCAACCCCAGGCCGCCCTGGTGGGCCCCGGGTTCCGCGCGGAGCAACGCGATGTCGTGATGCTTGGCACCAAACGCCATCATGATCCAGCTTTCACCCCGGGCGCTTTCATGCATGCCCAGCACGTCGGCGTACCAACGTGCCGACACTTCAGGGTCGCTCACGAACAACGACAGGTGAGTACGAACGACTTCGACTTTCATCGCGCGATACCTCAGTTCTTCTTGATGATGGATTGATGCCCGGACTTGATTTGCGCCACGGCGGGCGTCCAGAGCACATCAGCGATTTCACTGAATTCACGCCACTGCTTCTGCCAGCCGTCACCGCCGTTCTCGGAGGTGAACAGATGCCCGTACTTGGTACCGGCGACGATCTGGCGGGGGTCGGCAGGGTTCAAGGCAATCGCCCAGACACAGGAATTGGGTTGCTGCGGCAGTGGCAACACTTCCCAACTGAGGGCGGCGTCCCGGGAGACCAGCACCTTGCTGGTCGTGCCCGGTGTGCCGTCGGAAATGCTCAGGTAAAGGGTATCTTCGCTGCCCAGCGGGGCATTCATGGCGCGCACGTAGTACAGGCCGAAAGCTTCCCGCGCGACGATGCCGGTCCAGGTCAGCCCCTCGTCGAGACTGCGGTAAACGGCGTTGACGCACACCACCACAATGACCTTTTGCCCATGGTTGGGCAAAACCAGGATGTTGTGCACGTCCGAGTTGAAGTCCCACAGCAAGCGGTCATCGACACGGGTCCAGGTGTCGCCACCGTCACGGCTGTGGAACAGCCCACCCTCCTCCAGGCCGAACCAGAGCTGGTTGCGATCCGTCGGGTCGTAGGCGAAGGCCAGCAAGCGCGGACGACTGACGCCATCGCAGAACTCCGGGATCTCCACCGGGGCACGATCCCAGCTCTGGCCGCCGTCCAGGGTGCGCCACAGCACCGCTCGCGAAGGCGCGCCAGTGCCGACGAAAATGCGCTGTGCATCCTGTGGGTCCACGGCCACTTTCCAGACAGTCTGTCCGTTGAATGGCGAATCCACCCGCTGCCAATGGCCTCCGGTATCACGGCTGACGCACAAGCCGACGTCGGTGCCGGCGTAGATCACCTCCGGTGTCCCCGGATGGACACTCAGGGATCGGGTGATCGCATCGAATTCCAGGTCCTGGCCCAGGCCCAGGCGATGCCAGGTGCGGCCATCGTCGGCGCTGCGGATTACCGCCTGCCCTACGGTGGCGACCAAAAGGGTTCCGTTACTCATCACTGCTGCTCCTCAAATGAAGATGCCACGGGTCAAGCCGCCGTCGATGCCAATGGATTCCCCGGTCACGGCACCGGCCTTGGGGGATGCGAGGAAACCGATCAGCCAGCCCATTTCGATGGGCGCCAGGGTGCGCCGGATCGGCGTCGCGTCGATGTAACCCTGCTCCACCTGCTCGGGCGTCTTGCCCTGCTTGACCCCTTCGCGCTCGTACAGCTCCTGGATGTGCGGGGTATCCACTACACCGGGGTGGATCAGGTTGACCGTGATGCCCGATGGGCCCAACTGGTCGGAGAGGGTTTTGGTCATGTGGGCAATGGCCAGGTTGCGCATGCCCGAAAGCACCTTGCTGCCGCGCCCGGTCAGGCCACCGATGTTGATGATGCGACCGAAGCCGCCGGCCTTCATGTGCGGAGTCACTGCCTTGGCGCAACGAAAATAGCCGATCACCTTGGTGTTGAGGTCCGAGAGCAATTCATCGTCACCGGCATGTTCGATGTCGTTGCGCACCACACCGGACGGTGCCGCGGCGCCGTTGACCAGGATGTCGATGCGGCCAAAGTGCTTGTGGGCCGCCTCGACCATGTCCGACACCGCCGACATCTGGTTGGTGTCACAGAACAGCGGCAGCACTTCGTTGCCGGTTTCTGCGGTGATTTCCTCGGCGGCCTGCTGGAGAAACTCCATGCGCCGCGCACAGATCACCACCTTGCAACCTTCCTGGGACAGAAAACGCGCGACTTCCTTGCCGATACCCATACCACCGCCGGTGACGATCGCCACGCGGCCTTGCAATTCCAGATCCATAGCAGTTCCTCTTGTGATTGTTCGGCTCAGGCGAGATCGACGAAGACACTTTTGGTTTCGGTGTAGGCATCGATCACGTTCTTGCCCATTTCCCGGCCCCAGCCGGATTGCTTGTAGCCGCCAAATGGCGAGGCCGGGTCGACGACGTTCCAGCAGTTGATCCACACCGAGCCGGCCTTCAACTGCGCAGCCACGCGATGGGCGGAACGCAAGTCACGGGTCCAGAGACCGGCGGCCAGGCCGTAAGGCGAGTCGTTGGCGCGTAGTACCAGCTCGTCGATTTCGGTCCAGCTCATGACGGTCAGCACCGGGCCGAAAATTTCTTCCCGGGCGACACAGGCACGCTCGGCGCGGTCGAGAAACACGCTGGGCTGAATGAAGTGCCCCTGTTCCAGGTGGGCCGGCCGGTCACCGCCGCAGATCAGTTCGGCGCCCTCTTCCTGGCCCCGTTGCAGGTAGCCACGCACCGTACCCAATTGCCGGGCCGAGACCAGCGGGCCCATGCTACTGGCCGGATCCAGGCCAGGCCCCAACACATGGGCGGCCGCATGGCGCTGGAGTTCTTCAAGCACCTGGTCGAGGACGCTGGCGTGCACGTACAGACGCGATCCGGCGGTGCAGACTTGCCCCTGGTTGTAGAAAATGCCGTCGGCGGCGCCTTTGGCGGCCCGGACGATATCGGCGTCCGGCAGGATGATGTTGGGAGACTTGCCACCCAACTCCAGCGAAACCTTCTTCATGTTGCCGGTGGCGGCCTGGGCGATCAGCCGTCCCACCTGGGTCGATCCGGTGAAGGCGATCTTGTCCACGTCCGGGTGCTGGGCCAGCGGTGCGCCGGTATGCACACCAAGACCGGTGAGCAGGTTGACCACCCCGGCCGGGAAACCGGCGGCCTCGATCAGTTGCACCAGGCGAATGGCAACCAGGGGCGTCTGCTCGGCGGGCTTGAGCACCGCGACACAACCGGTCGCCAGCACCGGGCCGAGCTTCCACACGCACATGGTCAGCGGGAAGTTCCACGGCACGATCAACGCACAGACGCCCACGGGCTCGCGCAAGGTGTAGTTGAGCATCGGCGCGCCACTGGAAGGCGATACCGGCAGCGTGCTGCCTTCGATCTTGGTCGGCCAGCCGGCAAAGTAGCGAATGATGTTGGCGGCACTCGCCGCCTCCCCGCGGGCGTTGGCAATCGGCTTGCCGTTTTCCAGGGTGATCAGTTGCGCCAACTCTTCGCGATGCTGGTCGAGCAGTTCCGCCAGGCGAAACAGCAACAACCCACGCTGGGCCGGCGACTGCTGCGCCCAGGTCCCGGTGAAGGCCGCGCGGGCGGCGGCGACGGCTGCATCCACGTCGCGTTCGCCGCCTTCGGCGACTTCAGTCAGGGTCTGCTCAGTGGCTGGGTTCTCCACGGCAAACCGACGGCCATTGGCGGCGTCCTGCCAGGTGCCGCCGATAAACAGGCGTCCCGGTTGCGACAGGAACTTCTCGACGGCAGGTAACAATTGAATCGGGTTCATATCCGCTCCTTCACAGCGCCATTTCAATCAGGCAAGGGCCGCCGTCGGCCTTGGCATTGGCCAGGGCCCGATGCAACTCACCATTGGTATGCACGGTGCTGGCCGGCAAGCCATAGCCCTTGGCGAGGGCTTTCCAATCGATGCGTGGACGGTCCAGTACGGTCAGGCTCAAGGCCTCGGGGCCCAGCTCGGTCATGCCGAAGCGGCGCAGCTCGTTCTGCAAAATGGCGTAGCGATGGTTGGCCGCGATCAGGATCACCACCGGCAGTTGCTCGCGGGCGATGCTCCACAAGGTCTGGATGGTGTACTGGGCACTGCCGTCCGATTGCAGGCAGAACACCTGGTTGCCACGCTCGGCCATGGCGGCGCCAAAGCCCACCGGAATACCCTGGCCGATGGCCCCACCGGTGTTGGTCAAGACCCGATGCCGCGCGGCGTGGGCCGAGGCGGTGAAGAATGGATAGCCGCACGTCCCGCCTTCCACCGAAACGATGCAATCGTCCGGCAGCGATGCGGCCAGCACCTGACCCACGGACTGGGGCGTCAACGTGGCATCGCCTGGTGGCAGCTCGATACCCATTGGCGTTGGCACATAAGCCGGCGCCTCGAGCGCATCGGCAAGCGCAGTGAGCGCTCCGGCGACGTCGTCCCCGACTTCCGCCAGGCAGAGCAGGCGTTCACGTTCAGCCAGGCGAGAAGCGATGCCTTCGTAGCCGAAATAACTGATCGGGTCCGGCACACCGGCGCAAACCACCGCGTCGTATTGGTCAAGGATCTCAATGGCCACTTCGGGGAAGTAAGGCAGACGATCCAGGTCAGGCAGGCCACCACCGCGATAGCTCAGGCGTGGAAAGGTTTCGGCGAACAGGCGCACACCCGGCAACTGGGCCAGGCGCCCCGCCGCTTCGAGCCCGGCGACGGACAAGCCTTGGTCGCCAACGATAAACACCAGGCGCCGGCCATCACGCAATGCCTGGGCGACCGCCTCGATCCGGTCACCGGCAAAACGCCGAACCGGGGCCCGCAATGCCGTGAAGGCTTTCTCATGCTGCACAGTGTTGGCTTGCAGATCCATTGGCAGGATCAGGCTGGCGATCTGTCCGTTGGCTTGCCAGGCGGCACGCACGGCCTCTTGGAAATCTTCGCCTACACCCGATGCGGTGCGCGATGTGCGCACCCATCCGGAAACGCTCCCGGCCAGGGCCTGGATATCACTGGCCAGCGGCGGATCGTAGTTGACGTGCCATGACGCGTGATCGCCGATGACGTTGACGATCGGGGTATTGGCGCGACGCGCGTTGTGCAGGTTGGCAATGCCATTGGCAAAGCCAGGCCCCAGGTGAGTCAGGGTCATCGCCGGCTTGCCGGCAATCCGGCCGTAGCCGTCCGCGGCACCGGTGCATACCCCCTCGAACAAGGACAATACCGGCTTGAGGGCTGGCGCACTGGCCATGGCTGCCACCAGGGGGATTTCAGTCGTTCCGGGATTGGCGAAGCAGTATTCGATACCACTCGCCACCGCCGCCTTCACTATCAGTTGCGCACCATTCATTTCCAGCCCTCTTGATCGAGCGTTTGCAGTGGCTGAGATTTATCACACAGGAGAACCGACAAAACAAGCTATTTTTCTGCATAAAAATCATATTCTGAGATTTATGCATTTTTATTGAGATAAAACCGCCGCAAATGAGCTTGTATTTCTCAGGCATTGGGTTACCGTGACAACGCGCTCCTGAGCGAGCCTGCGGGCTTTTCATCACTGCCGCGGCTACCTATAGTGCTCACCCAACGACCACCTACGCGCCATTCCCCCCTTTAGGAGCGAAATGAGCAGTCTGAGCAAAATGCTGAGTGTGCTGGACCTCTTCGGCCCGGCAACGCTGAAGATCGACCCCGAGACCATCGCCGAGCGCATGGGCCTGTCACGGGCGACCGTGTACCGCTACGTCAAGGATTTGTGTGACGCCGGCCTGCTGGTGCGGGTGGATGCCGGCAGCTATGGCCTGGGGCCGCGCATCATCGAACTCGACTGGATGATGCGCCAGTACGACCCGATCCTCGTGGCGGGCCGCGAGTTGATGCACGAGCTGTCCGAAGCCACCGGCCTGGCGGTGTTCGCCAGCGTTTTCTATGACGGACACATCATCAACACCTACATCGCCGAACCCAATGACACCTACCAGTTCGCATTCGGACGCGGCCAGCCGCTGCCGTTTTTTCGCGGTGCGCAGTCCAAGGTGTTGATCGCCTTTCAAAAGGGTCGACGCCTGCAACGCCTGTTCGAGGAACACCTGGCCAATGACCCTGACAGCACCTACGACTGGGCCAGCTTTTCCAAGGCAGCGAAAAAGATCCGCAAGGACGGCTATTGCCTGACCCACGATGAACTCAACCTGGGGCTCACCGGTATCGCGGCGCCGATCGTCAACCCAGGGCTCGACGAGGTGGTGGGCAGCCTTTCGGCGGTCGGCAGCACCCACAACTTCAAATTGCTGCGCCAGGAAACCGTGATTGAGATGGTGATGGACACCACCCGGCGGATTGCCGAACGCATGCAGAATCCGCCTGCGGCTGCCCACGGGATGTGACGGCGGTTAACGCAGATCGACGTTATCCAGCGTTCTGTTCGATCGACTTCTCAACTCGGACTCACCACCAAGAGAAACGTCACCGCCTTGCCATTGGAGGTCGCGGTCACCGTCACGAAACCCGGTGTGTGGCCAGCAATCAGCTTCGATGACACTGCGTCACCACTGCTGCTGGTCGTCACCGTCGGCGTCTGATCGACCCCGACGAATCGGGTCCCTGTCCTACCATCATCAGTGATCGTGTAGACGACCCAGGCCCCCGCCACCGGATCCCTGTCCTGATTCGAGGCTCGAACCGTGAGCGCAAGAGTGAACTCGGTACCCGCTGGTGCGATCTGTCCATTCCCACCTGCCAGGATCAGAGACTCCACATCATCCGTCGGGTCCCCCTCCTCCGACACCACCCTCAAGTAGAACCTGGCCATTCTGTCGTTAGAGGTGGCGGTCACCTGCAGCGTGCCCACCCCGGAGCCGGCGACCAGCCTCGGCGAGGTTGCATCACCATCGGCGTTCGTCTGCACGATCGGTGTCTGATCGCCCCCGTCGAAGCGCGTCCCTGTCGCCCCTTCATCGGAGACCGCGAAGGTGACATCCGCACCCACAACAATCTCGCCCAGCGGGTCTATCGCCCGCGCCGTTAACGGCTCCGCGAACCTGCTGTCCACCGGGGCCGCCTGAAGATTTCCGGCCTGTGCCTGTAGCGATGCCACGTCACCTGGGTCCAGCGACATCACGTTCAGGGTGGTGTTGGTTCCTCCGCGGGTTTGCCCTGTGTCAGACAGTAGCCGTACCCGGCCGTCGACGATTTGGCCGTCGGGGGCGGTGTCATCCACGCGGAGCGTCACCGACTGTGCTGTGGTCCAGTCTGCTGCGCTTGACAGGGTACATGACGCGGCGTCGCCGTCCTCGGCAATCCACTTGGTGGTTGCGCTCTGGCAGAACACGTCGGTGATCGTGGTGTGTGCGGGGGCGTGGTAATACAGCTGCTCACCGGACGCCCCTCCCACCGCAGATTCCCCGTCCACCTGTGTCACACGCACCGGCACCTGTACGCTAACGGCTCCCGGCTTGGCCACCGGCACGGTCGGCTGTTCCACCGGGATACTGCCCTCGGGCAACTTGCCATCAAAATACCGCGCGATGTCCGGCCAGATTTCAGCCATCTGCGTGCCCGAGTTGGCTGAGGCACTACCGCCACTGTGGAGAGCAATTGCCGTATTGGTTGACGCGTCGATCACGGGTGATCCGGAACTGCCGGACTCGGTATCGCAATTATATTTCACCCAACCGTAACGGCCGTTGTCACCCACATCGATCACCCGGCAGGGAAGACCGTCGTCGTGATCGCGAGAGACCCGCTTCGGTAAAGCACTGGGGTGTCCGGCGAGGTAGACGTCAGCACCAATATGCGGGACCTGAGTGTTCAGGCCCAGATAACCGAAGGAATCCAGCGCACCGCTGTTGACGATATCCTCGTCGAGGGCAAGCAGCGCAAAATCCTTATCCCGATCATAGGCCACGATCCGCTCGACCGGCACCCGAACCACATCCGCCGTACTGTCCGAATGGCAAGATGTTTCTTCGTAATTGAAGCTCACCACCATTTGGGTCGGGTCGCCCGCGTCCTGGTCAACAACATGCCAGTTGGTCAGCGCGAGGTTTCCAGGCCCTACCCGCCAGACAGTTCCACCTCCAAGTCTGGAATGGATCCTGCCCACCGCGCGCGCACGCCGGTACTTTGCCGGATCCGACTGCTGTACGCAGCGAGCCTTCTCGAGCTGACTCTCCCCGATGATTTCACCCGGCGTAATCGGGGTGGAAGGCGGAGGCTGCATGCCAGCGACCGCCGACCCAGCACCCAATACCAACCCAACAGAGGCCAGCATCAATCCACATACAGCCGAGCGCATGGCCGGCGACACGGGCGTTTTTTCCGGTTGGGTCGACATGGCGGGCACTCCGGTCGCGCAATGGACGATGGAGCGATTTATGACGCGGAATGTGTTCGGCGCCTACTGTCGGAGCTGACAGGTTTGAGCAGGTTACAGACGGATGGTCGGGGCTGACTGGACACTACCCCGTGGCGAGGAAGCAAGCTCGCTTGCCACGGGTTCAGGGAACCAGCCCCCCGCTTCAGAACGGAACGGCCACCGTCACCTGACTGTACACGTTGGTGCCATTGCCCGTCACTTGATTACCCCCCGTCGTTGCATCCCGATCCGGCTTGTAGAGGCCTATCAGCGGGGTGATGATCAAATGCTCGTTGACGGCCCACTCGGCATACACATCCAGCTCACGGGCATCCAGGTTCAAGGCGTTGTCTTTACGTACGGTGTTGTAATCGAAGTACAACGCACCGAGGGTCAGGCTCTCCAATGGCGTGGCCTTCAAGCCCACATGATGGATCCCCGTATTGCTGTTGAATGGCCCGGCATAGTTACCCGCGACTTCACCCTGGAACCAGGTGCCATAACCCGTGCTCTGCCCGGTGAACAGCGAGTCCCACTTCTGGGAATAGCGGGTGTAGCGGTACGTCAGCTTGGGCGCCCAGGCGATATCGGCAAAGGTGTAGCCGGCCTCGGCGTACCAGGCGTTCTGTGGGCCGGCGTTCTTGTCCTGCCAGGCGTATTCGAATGCCAGGCTGGCATTGTCGATACCCGCGTCGCCTTCCCCACGAATGCTGTAGACGTTCATGTCCTTGCGTTGCTTCTGGAAGTCGCTGGCCCACCGCTCGTTCACGTCGAGGCCATGCACCCATGTCAGGCCCAACGTACCGGCCCTGGCGGTGTAATCCAGCGTGCCGGCGGCCAATTCGGTTTCGGCCTGGGCACGGTTGTCGGACTTGAGCCATACCACACTGCCATGCAACCCATCCTGCCCGCCCAGGCGCAACACGGCGGTTTGATCGAAGGCGTGCCGGGCCGCCAGGTAATAGGCCCCACCACGATTCAAGCGACCATCGGCCGGCCCTTTGCCCAGGTTCGGCCCGTCATCGTTGATCAAGAATCCCCGGCCCAGCTTGACCACCTGGCGGCCACCGGAGATGTCGACACCGTCCTGCCCCAGCACAGGGAACAGATCGGCGGAGCGCCAACCCAGGTAAGCGTCTTCGATCTTGGTGGTGCGCTCGGACCCAAGGGAATTACCGGCCGGATCGCCATCGCCCCAAGTGGCGGAACTGATCAGGTTGAACGCACCGTAGGCAGTGCCGTGGCCGGCCAGGCCCTGGTCGCCGCTGACGCCATACTTGATGAAGCCTTCGCGCCAGGTTGAACCGCCGGGCGTGCCGTCGTAGTTCTTACGACTGTTGAAATGGCCGAACACCGCCAGCAGGTCGGCGTTGAGGTGAGTGTCTTCATCGGCATACAACTCATAGGCCTGAACCTGACTCGTGGCACAAAGCGCCAGCGTACAGGCAAGGCCACTGCCGAAAAAATCCATACGAGATAGAGACCGCATGGCTGGAGCTCCTTGTGGTGCACCTTTGAAGGCTGTCTTTATATTCAGGAGCCGGCGCAGGACACTGCGCCGGCTATCAGGCTAGCGGCAATCGGCGAGCGCGCTGTCCAACGCGCCGACCATCAGGGCGGCCTCGTCGCTGGTGAGGGTCAGCGGTGGCGACATCACGATTTTGTTGCCGATCGGGCGCATCAAAACGCCGGCCAGGCGCGCTTGCTCGGCGATGCGCGAGGCCAGGCCGTTGGCCGGGTCAAGTGGTTCGCGCGTGACTTTGTCCGCCACCAGGTCCACGGCGATCATCAAGCCCTTGCCACGCACTTCACCCACCACCGCATAACGTTCGGTCAGCGGTTGCAGTTGCTCCAGCAACTGGGCTCCGACTGTTCCCGCGTTACCCGGCAGATCCTCGGCCTCGACGATGTCCAGCACCGCCAGGGCCGCCGCACAAGCGGTCGGATGCCCGCTGTAGGTGTAGCCGTGCATGATCACGCTGCTGAAACCCGGGCCGTTCTCGATGGCATCGACGATGCGCTGGTTGAAGACCGTGGCGCCCATGGGGATGTAGCCAGCAGTGATGCCCTTGGCCAGGCACAGGACGTCGGGCGCGACACCCCAGCCGCGACTGCCGAGCATGCAGCCGGTGCGGCCGAAACCGGTGACCACTTCATCGGCGATCAACAGGATGCCGTGGCGGTCGCAGACTTCGCGCAGCCGCTTCCAGTAATGCGCGGGCGGCACGATCACGCCGCCGGCGCCTTGTACCGGTTCGGCGATCAGCGCAGCAATGGTCTGTGGGCCAAGCAGCGCGATCTGGTCTTCCAACTGACGAATACAGTGGGCAGTCAATTCTTCCGGATCGCGGCAATCCCAGGGGTTGCGGTACAGCCACGGCGTATCGAGCAGATGACAGCCGGCCAATAGCGGCCCGTGGTTGTAGTGATAGACCCCATTGCCGCCCACCGATGTACCGCCCACGTGCACGCCATGGTAGCCATTGCGCAGCGACAGAAAGCGCGTGCGCCCTGGCTCACCGCTGGCGATCCAGTATTGACGGGCCATTTTCAGGGCCGTCTCGACCGCATCGGAACCGCCGGAACTGAACAGCACCCGGGCCATGTTTTCCTGGGCGAACATCGACGTCAGCCGCTCGGCCAGGTCGAACACCCGCGGATGGGCGATGCCGTCAAAGGTCTGGTAATAGGCCAGCTCGTCCAGCTGCGCAGCGATGGCCGCCTTCACTGAAGCCCGGTTATGACCCACGTTCACGTTCCACAAACCGCCGACACCATCGAGCATGCGATGGCCCTCGATATCGGTGATGTAGTTACCGTCGCCACGGGCGATGATCAACGTCTTGGAGCGATTGGCTGGCGCCGAAGAACTCATCGGGTGCCAGAACTTCTTCTGTGCTGTCTTGTATTGCTCGTACATGGTTGCAGTCCTCATTCTGTTTCACGCTTGCGTACGTACAGCAGTTGCTGGCCGGTGAACTCCAGCAACCCTTCAAGGCCGAACTCGACGCCGAACCCGGACATCTTGCTGCCGCCAAACGGCGTATTCGGCTGGATCTGCGCATGGCAGTTGACCCAGGCCATGCCACATTCCAGGCGACTGGCCAATGCCTGTGCCTGCTCGCTGTCGCGTCCCCAGACCGATCCGCCCAAGCCCATGTCGCCGGCGTTGGCGCGGCGCAGGACATCCTCGATATCCTGATAGGCAATCAGGGGCAGCACCGGACCGAACTGTTCCTCGTCCACCAGGCGCTGCCCATCGGTGACATCGGCAACCAGGGTCGGCGGATAGAAAAAGCCCGGACGGTCCAGACGGGCACCGCCGCACAACACCCGCGCCCCATGGGCACGGGCATCGGCCACCAGTTCCTCCACCAGCGCCAACTGTTCGAGGTTCTGCACCGGGCCAAAAGTGACTCCAGGCGCCAGGCCGTCACCCACCACCTGACGCCTGGCGATTAGAGTCAGGGCCTCGGCAAAGGCCTCGTACTGGGATTGGTGAATGTACAAACGCTTCAGGGCGGCGCAGGTCTGCCCCATGTTCAGGAAGGCCGCCTGGAAAATATCTTCGGCGACCGCCTCGACCGACGTGCCTGGCAGCACGATGGCGGCATCGTTGCCGCCCAGCTCCAGGGTCAGGCGCTTGAGGTTGCTGGCAGCGCCGCGCATCACGCTTTGGCCGGTGGCGGTCGAGCCGGTGAAGACAATCTTCTGGATACCGGCATGGGCGGTGATCGCGCTGCCGAAACCTTGTTCACCAGTCACGCTACTGATCACGCCACGAGGCACATGGCGCGCGATGATGTCCACCAGGCGCAGGGTGCTCAAGGGGGTCAGGCTGGACGGTTTGCTGATCACGCAGTTACCGGCCCGCAACGCCGGCATGATGTGCCAGACGGCGATCATGAACGGCCAGTTCCAGGGCGTGATCGACGCCACAACGCCCAACGGCTTGCGGTGCAGTTCAATGCGCTGGGTCGGGGTTTCTTCCACCAGC
Source organism: Pseudomonas sp. St290 (assembly GCF_018325805.1). Classification (NCBI taxonomy): domain Bacteria; kingdom Pseudomonadati; phylum Pseudomonadota; class Gammaproteobacteria; order Pseudomonadales; family Pseudomonadaceae; genus Pseudomonas; species Pseudomonas sp. St290. Next base: position 4,087,618 of record NZ_AP014703.1, read on the forward strand.
TCTACGGGAATCTGCTGCTCGGCGGCATAACGCGTCCAGGCCACCGCGCCCATCACTTCGGAGAACGCCAGTTCCAGTGGCTTGCCCTGCTCCAGGACAATGAGCCGGGCCAACGACTCGGCTTCCTGTTCAAGATCGGCAGCGATGCTCAGCAGGCGCTGGCGGCGGTTTTCATGAGTACTGTGTCGCCACTCGACAAAGGCCGCTTGCGCCGCTTCGACGGCAAGGTCCAGTTGGGCGAGGGAACCGGCCGGGCAGCGGGCGAACACGGTACCGGTCGCCGGATTGAACACATCGAAGTGGCCGTTTTCACCGTCGACCCGCGCCCCATTGATGAGCATTTGATAATCGTGCATAGCACCTTCCTTTCACGCGCTGACGAACCGTCCGGAACGACAGCGGACTTGTTTTCTGGGTGGATTGACGTTGTCGCTTGACGCCTTAGAGCTTGTGGCTTCCCAGCGCCATGAACCGCTCGGGCGAAGCCTTGCGCAATCGAACAGCGAGGAGCACGCCGACGATCAGCGCGGCGGGAATCACGGCACAAAGGCCGTAGGACAAGAGCTGGCTGGCGCCGGTCAGCACATCGAAATGAATCACCGCAAGGGCCAGGACCGCCAGCAATGCCAGGCACGAAAAACCCGGAAGAATCCGACCGCGCCAGAGCCCCAGCTTCAGTTCCGGATGCGCGCGGAAATAGACAAATACCGCCGCCGAGGTCAGGGCCATGAGCAGAATCACGCACAGCGTGGCCAGGTTGGAGAACCAGGCGAACAGTTGGAGGATCGGATCGGCGTCCAGCGCGGCGAAAATCAGCACCACCACCGCCGCGATCAGGCTTTGCAGGACCGAACCCATGTGCGGACTCTGGTGCACACGATGGGTGGTCCCCAACCGGCTGTGCAGCAAACCGTCACGGCCGATGGCATAGAAGTAACGAGCCGCGGCATTGTGGAACGCCAGCAACCCGGCGTAGATGCTGACCATGAACAGCACGCGGATGATCTGGGTCAGGTACGGGCCGACAAAATGATCGGACATGCCGTAGATGAAGGTGGTGGGATCCTGGAGCGCCTGCAGGGTCGGCACGATCTTGTCCGCCCCGACGCCGACGATCATCGACCAGACCGACAGGGCATAGAAACCACCGATCAACAGCACCGAACTGTAGGTGGCGATAGGAATCGTACGGTGCGGGTTCCTCGCCTCTTCGCCATAGATGGTGGTGGCCTCGAAGCCAATGAAGGCAGCGAAGCAGAACAGCAAGCCGATTGACGGCGTACCACTGAACACATGGCTGCGCTCGAACGAATCGAGATTGATGCCGCTGTCGCCACCGGTCTTGAGAATGGCGAAATCCAGCGTCAGGATCGCCAAGTACTCGGCAACCACCACCACCGACAGGACCCGGGCCGACAGGTCGATCTTGCGATAGCCGAGGATCGCAATGCTCGCCATTGCCAGGAGCGAGTAAGTCCACCACGGCAAGTCCAGGCCAAAGACGCTGGCCATCGTGCCACTGACCACGCCACCGAACATGCCATACAGGCCCACTTGAAGGATGTTGTAGGCAAACATCGCCAGCACCCCCGCCGCCCCACCGGCCAGGCCACCGAGGCCACGGGAGGTGAACGCGTAGAAGCCACCGGCGTTGGTCATGTGCCGGGACATGGCGGTGTAGCCCGCCGAGAAGGCCAACAACACCAGCAGCGCCAGGAGCAGCAATGCCGGTGTGCCGGCGCCGTTGCCCAACATGATGCCAATGGGGAAACCGCCAGCGATGACACTCAAGGGGCTCGCCGCCGAAATCACAAAGAAGATGATAAAGCCGACGCCCAGGGCGCCGCGCTTCAACTCCGTCGAGCTGCTGATCGGGAAAGATACACTCATTGTTCTTGACCTTATTGTATGAGGCAGTTGTTGCTGGATCGGAGACGGCCAGCTTCGCCGACTTCCAAAAGCTTATTGTTCTGCTTGCACGCTGGATTCGATGCTAGGCCCTTGCCAAAACCCTTCGCTATCCCAAAACGGCAGCATCCGAAGCCGTGCCCCAAAACAGGTCGGCCCTTGTGGCGAGGGGATTTATCCCCGCTGGGGCGCGAAGCGGCCCCTAAGCAGTCAACTCAATCTGTCTGATACACCGGGTTGCCTGCATTTGGGGCCGCTTCGCAGCCCATCGGGGATAAATCCCCTCGCCACAGGTATGTCGTTGCCCTAAGTGAACCGCATTAGCCCAATGCCGGAGCACAACGGCTGCCGATTCGGGATAACGGGAAGGCGCTTCCTGACGCAAGATAGCCTCGCCCACCACTCACACAGCGCTGGGCCCAAAACAATAAAAGCCCCTAAGCGCAGGAAAATCTCAGCATGTTCTTCGCTCGTCTCTCTATCCAATGGCGGATCACACTCTTGAGTGGGCTGTGCCTGCTGGCCGTCGTCGGGGCATTGACCGGCGCCTCCCTGTATCAGAACCAGCAAGGCGCGACGCTGCTCAAGCAGCAAAGCGGTCAACTGTTGGGGCGCTCGGCCCTGGAAGGCCTGCAGGCTCAGGCCCTGGCTCATGGTCAGCGGGTGGAACGCTTCTTCAGCGAAACAGCGATCTATGGGGAAGGTTTCGCCCAGCAGGTCTTGCAACTGCGCGCCCAGGCACTGAACGGGCGACTGACGCCAGGACAGTTGCGCCAGGACCTGGTCAGCGCGACCCGTCAGGCACTTATGGATCGCGGGAAAGTGCTCGGCTTCTACGTCGTGCTGCTGCCCGACGCGCTGGCCGGTGACGATGCCGGTTTCGCGGGCCAGCGCAGCCTGGCCGGCAACGAAAACGGTCGCTTTGCCCTGTACTGGTCGCAGAGCCAACCCGGGCATCTGGTCCAGGAGGTGCTCAGCGAAGCCCAGATCAGTGCCAACACGGCGCCGCCGGGCAGCGAGCCGGCGAACGCCTGGTACGTCTGCCCACAGACCCAGGGGCACACCTGCGTGACGGAGCCCTACGCGATTGAAGTCGAAGGCCAGAAAACCCTGATGAGCAGCATTTCCATCCCGCTGTCGGACCAGGGCAAAATCATCGGTGTGGTGGGCATGGACATCAGTCTCGGGACCCTTCAGGAACTCGCCGCCCAACTGGCCGACGACCTGTACCCCGGCCACAGCGAGATCAACATTCTTTCCCCTTCAGGGCAAACTGCCGGCCATAGCGGCAGTGTGACCGACACCTCAGTCGACGTTCGACAAGCCGTGCAAACCGTTCCCGCCAATACCCCCTGGCAGTTGCAGATACGCGTGCCGCAAGCGCTGGTGCAAGCGCCGGCCCTGCAAATGCAGGCACAGCTGGACGACAAGCATCGCCAGGCCAACTGGTTCAACCTCGGTCTGGGCTTGCTGGCTGCCGGTTTGGGACTATTGCTTATCTGGCTCACCGCTTATGGCGTGACCCGGCCGCTGCTGAGGGTAGCGCATATGCTCGATGCGATTGTCGAAGGCGATGGCGATCTCACCCAGCGCCTGCCCAATGACCGCCACGATGAACTGGGCCAACTGGCGAATGGCTTCAACCGCTTTCTCGACAAATTGCAGCCCATTATTCGCGATATCCAGCAAGCGTCCCTGGACACCCGCAACACCGCCGATACGTCGGCGCAGGTGGCCCGGGAAGTCAGCGCGGGCATGCACACGCAGTACCGGGAAGTCGAGCTGGCAGCCACCGCCCTGCATGAAATGAGCACCAGCGCCCAGCAAGTGGCCCGCCACTCCCACCAGGCGGCCGATGCCGCTACCGTCGCCGAAAATGCCAGCCGTTCGGGGCGTGAACTGTTCGCCGATGCGGTCACCAGCATCGATCACCTCGACCGGCGCCTGGAGACCACGCTCGGGCAAGTGCAGGCGTTGGCCGGCAGCAGTCAACACATCGGCCAGGTGCTGGACGTGATCTGCGCCATTGCCCAGCAGACCAACCTGCTGGCCTTGAATGCCGCCATCGAAGCAGCCAGGGCGGGTGAACAGGGCCGCGGCTTCGCGGTGGTGGCTGACGAAGTCCGTCATCTGGCCAGCAACACCCAGAACTCGGTCGAGCAGATACGCACGGTGATCGAAGCGCTGCAGCAGTTGAGCCAGGAGGTCGTGCACAGCACCCAACTGAGCCGCGAACAGGCCAGGGACAGCGTCGCTCAAGTCGGAAAAACCCATGCGGCGCTGCAGCACATCAGCGACGCCGTGGCAGTGATCGAACACATGAACCAACAGATCGCCAGCGCGGCCCTGGAGCAAAGTGCCGTGGTAGAAGACATCAGCCATCGCGTCAGTGACATTCGCGGGATCAGCGAGACCTTGACCGGCCGAATGGAGGAAGCCTCTCAGGCAAGTCACTCGCTGCATACCATGGCCAACCGTCAACAGCAGTTGGTGGGGCATTTTCGGATTTAGTGGCCTGTGTGATTACACAATTTCACAGAGCGCCTACAAAGCTTCACCCCTGTCATGGGCCTGGATCCCTACCATGGGCGGCTCAATATTGGGGAAGCACCATGTCCAAGATTCCTGTCGTCACACTGGGCCTGTTGGTCGGGACACTGCTGCTCAGTGGCTGTGATAGCACCTCGACCCCTGAAGCCTCCGCCCCGCTGGCAAGCGTGCGTGTCGAAACCGTCCAGGCCCGGCCACTGTCGATCAGCAACGAGCTGAGCGGCCGTATCGCCGCGCCGCGAGTGGCCGAAGTCCGGGCGCGGGTGGCCGGCGTGGTCTTGCAGCGAGTGTTTCGCGAAGGCAGCGATGTGAAGAAAGGCGATGTGCTGTTTCGCATCGATCCGGCGCCGTTCAAGGCCGACCTGGACAGTGCCGAGGCGGCGTTGCGCAAGGCCGAGGCCAATGCGTTCCAGGCCCGCTTGCAGGCACAGCGTTACGCTCAGTTGATCGATGACAAGGCGATCAGTGGCCAGGATTACGACAACGCCCGGGCCAGCGTGCGTCAGACCGCAGCCGATGTCGCTGCCAGCAAGGCCGCCGTAGAGCGGGCGCGGTTGAACCTGGGGTACGCCACGGTGACCGCGCCGATTTCCGGGCGCATCGGTCGCGCCCTGGTGACGGAAGGCGCCCTGGTGGGGCAGAACGAAAGCACGCCGTTGGCGCTGATCCAGCAACTGGACCCGATCCACGCCGACCTCACGCAGTCGACTCGCGAACTCAACGACCTGCGCCGCGCCTTTCGCGCAGGGCTTTTGCAAGCGGTCGGCCAGGGCCAGGCCAAGGCTACGTTGATTCAGGACGACGGCAGCCCTTACCCGCTGCCCGGCAAGTTGCTGTTCACCGACCTCAGCGTTGACCCGAGCACCGGCCAGATAACCCTGCGCAGCGAATTCCCCAACCCCGACCTGGACCTGCTGCCCGGCAGCTTCATTCGCGTGCGCCTGGAACAGGCGGTCAACAGCCAAGGCATCACCGTGCCGCAACGGGCGATCCTGCGAGACAGCGCCGGGGTCGCCCAGGTGTTGCTGCTGGACGCCGAGCAGAAGGTCAGCCAGCAACCGGTGCAATTGGGTGCCGCGCAAAACGATCGCTGGGTCGTCACCCACGGTTTGAAACCCGGCGACCGCATCGTCATCGAAGGCCTGCAACACGCCCGGCCCGGTGACCAGGTCCAGATCGATGACACCCCACTTCCCCTCGCCCAGGTTCCCGGGCCACAGGCAGGACACTAAGCCATGCCGCAGTTTTTCATCGACCGTCCGGTATTCGCCTGGGTCGTCGCGTTGTTCATTCTGTTGGCCGGTATCTTGGCCATTCCACAACTGCCGGTGGCGCAATACCCGGTCGTGGCGCCGCCACAAATCGAGATCTACACCGTCTACCCAGGCGCTTCGGCGCAAACCGTGGACGAAAGCGTGGTCAGCCTGATCGAGGAGGAGCTCAACGGCACCGACAACCTGCTGTATTTCGAGTCCCAGAGCAGCCTGGGCAGCGCCACCATCACCGCGACCTTCCAACCAGGCACCAACCCGGAACTGGCCCAGGTCGACGTGCAGAACCGCCTCAAGGCGGTGGAGTCGCGCCTGCCGCAAGCGGTCACACAGCAGGGCTTGCAAGTGGACAAAGTCTCCGCCGGCTTCCTGCTGCTGATCACCCTCACCTCCAGCGACGGCAAGCTCGACGACGTGGCCCTCAGCGACTACCTGGCGCGCAACGTGATGAACGAGATCAAGCGCCTGGACGGTGTCGGCAAGGCCCAGTTGTATGGGGCTGAGCGCGCCATGCGGATCTGGATCGACCCGCAGAAACTGGTGGGCTTCAACCTGACCCCGGCTGACGTCAATGCCGCCATCGTGGCGCAGAACGCCCAGGTGTCGGCCGGTAGCCTGGGGGATTTGCCGAGCCGCAGCACCCAGGAAATTACCGCGACCATCGTCGTCAAAGGCCAGCTCAACACGCCGCAAGAGTTTGCCGACATTGTGCTCAAGGCCAACCCCGATGGCTCGACGGTGCGCATCGCCGACGTAGCCCGGGTGGAAATCGGCAGCCAGGAATACCAGTTTTCCACGCGCCTGAACGGCAAGCCCTCCACCGCCGTGGCGGTGCAACTGTCGCCGGGCGCCAATGCCTTGAACACCGCGACCCTGGTGCGCAACAAGATGGATGAGCTGTCGCGCTACTTCCCGGCCGGTGTGGAATACAAGATTCCCTACGACACGTCGCCGTTCGTCAAGGTCTCGATCACCAAGGTGATCTACACCCTTGGCGAGGCAATGTTGCTGGTGTTCGCCGTGATGTTCCTGTTCCTGCAGAACATCCGCTACACCCTGATCCCGACCCTGGTGGTGCCGGTGGCGCTGATGGGCACCTTCGCCACGATGCTCGCGCTGGGGTTCTCGATCAACGTGCTGACCATGTTCGGCATGGTACTGGCCATCGGCATCCTGGTGGACGATGCCATCGTGGTGGTGGAGAACGTCGAGCGGATCATGGCTCAGGAAGGGCTGTCGCCCAAAGAGGCCACGCGCAAGGCCATGGGGCAGATCACCGGCGCGATCATCGGCATCACCCTGGTGCTGGTGGCGGTATTCATTCCGATGGCCTTCATGCAGGGTTCGGTGGGGGTGATCTACCGGCAGTTCTCGCTGTCGATGGCGACGTCGATCCTGTTCTCGGCCTTCCTCGCCTTGACCTTGACCCCCGCGCTCTGCGCGACCTTGCTCAAGCCTGTCGCCAAGGGCGATCACCACAGCCAGGGCGGCTTCTTCGGCTGGTTCAACCGTGGCTTCGAACGATTCGGCGACCGCTACCAGGGTTGGGTGGCCTATGCGTTGAAACGCAGCGGCCGTTATCTGCTGATCTACGGCGTGTTGCTGGTAGGCATGGGCCTGCTGTTCAGTCGCCTGCCCTCCTCGTTCCTGCCCGTGGAAGATCAGGGCTACACCATCACCGACATTCAGCTGCCACCGGGTGCCAGCAAAAACCGGACGGTGCAGGTGGTGGAGCAGATCGAAGCCCACAACGCCGGCGAACCGGGGGTTGGCGACAGCACGATCATTCTCGGTTTCAGCTTTTCCGGCAGCGGGCAGAATGCGGCCCTGGCCTTCACCACCCTCAAGGACTGGTCGCAACGCGGCGCCGATGATTCGGCGGCGTCCATCGCCGAGCGCGCCAACCTGGCGCTGAGCCAAATCAAGGACGCCATGGCGTTCTCGGTACTGCCGCCGCCGGTAGACGGCCTGGGCACCTCCAGCGGTTTCGAGTTCCGTCTGCAGGACCGTGGTGGCCTCGGCCATGCGACGTTGATGCAGGCCCGCAGCGAATTGCTTGCCGCCGCCGAAAAAAGCCCGATGCTGATGAATGTGCGCGAAAGCGCCCTGGCCGAAGCACCGCAGGTGCAATTGGAGGTCGACCGCAAGCAGGCCAATGCCCTGGGCATTTCCTTCGCCGACGTCGGCAGTGTGTTGTCCACGGCAGTGGGTTCGGCCTACATCAACGACTTCCCCAACCAGGGGCGCATGCAGCGGGTGGTGGTCCAGGCCGAGGGCGACCAGCGCAGCCAGGTCGAGGACTTGCTGAAGATTCATGTGCGCAACAACAGCGGGAAGATGGTCCCTCTGTCCGCATTCGTCCAAGCCCGCTGGACACAGGGGCCGGCGCAATTGACCCGCTACAACGGCTATCCGGCGGTGAGTATTTCCGGCGAACCGGCACCGGGTTATAGCACCGGGCAAGCCATGGCCGAAATCGAACGACTGGTGGCCCTGGGGCCGACAGGCCTGGGCCAGGAATGGACCGGGTTATCCTTGCAGGAACGCTTGTCCGGTAGCCAGGCGCCCATCCTGTTGGGCCTGTCGCTGCTGGTGGTGTTCCTGTGCCTGGCGGCGTTGTACGAGAGCTGGTCGATCCCGACCTCGGTGTTGCTGGTGGTGCCGCTGGGTGTGCTCGGCGCGGTATTGGCCGTGTCGTTGCGCGGCATGCCCAACGATGTGTTCTTCAAGATCGGGCTGATCACCATCATCGGCCTGTCGGCAAAGAACGCGATCCTGATCATCGAGTTCGCCAAGAGCCTTTACGACGAAGGCCACGACCTGATCGATGCCACACTCCAGGCCGCACGCCTGCGCTTGCGGCCGATCATCATGACCTCCTTGGCGTTCATCCTTGGGGTGGTACCGCTGGCGATTGCCACCGGCGCCAGTTCGGCGAGCCAACAGGCCATCGGTACCGGGGTCATCGGCGGGATGATCAGCGCCACGCTGGCGGTGGTGTTCGTGCCGGTGTTTTTTGTGGTGGTGATGAAGCGTGTCAGGCGTGTTGATGCAAAGTGAGGCTAGGCCTTATAGCCGGCCTGGTTTTCCCGGTCGTACTCCGTTCCCATTGTGGGAGCTGGCTCGCGATGGCGGCCTGGCAGCCGACCTGGCTCTCCTGGTCGTACACCTGTCAGATCTGTGGGAGCAAAGCTTGCTCGCGATGGCGGCGGCACATTCAGTGTGGATGCAAGCAGCCCCACCGCCATCGCGAGCAGGCTCGCTCCCACAGTTTGATCTTCGACAGGCACAGAATTCATCTGCCCCACAGGCCCCTGTGGGAGCGAGCAGGCTCACGAAGATGGCAGCGAGCCCAGCGATCAGTCCGCCTGCACCGTGACTTGGCGCTGTTCGCCCAAGCCGTCGATCCCCAGGCGAATGGTCTGGCCCGGCCGCAGGAATACCGGGTTGGGCTTGATGCCCAAGCCGACGCCGGGCGGTGTGCCGGTGGAGATCACATCCCCCGGTTGCAGGCTCATGCAGCGGCTCAGGTAGGCAATCAGTTGCGGCACGCTGAAGATCAGCGTTCGGGTATTGCCGTTCTGATAGCGGTGTCCGTCAACCTCCAGCCACAGATCCAGCGTATGTGGGTCGAAGATTTCGTCCCGGGTCACCAGCCAGGGCCCAAGGGGGCCGAAGGTGTCGAAGCCCTTGCCCTTGTCCCAGGTGCCACCGCGCTCCAGCTGCCACTCGCGTTCAGACACATCGTTGATGACGCAGTAGCCGGCGACATGCTCCATGGCGTTCGCTTCGTCGATGTAGCGCCCGCCTTTACCGATGACCACGCCCAGCTCGACTTCCCAGTCGGTCTTGAGCGAGCCGCGGGGGATCTGGATGTCGTCGTTCGGCCCGCAGATGGCACTGGTCCACTTGTTGAAGATGATCGGTTCTTTCGGCACCTCCATATTCGACTCGGCCGCATGGTCGGCATAGTTCAGGCCGATGCAGATAAATTTGCCGACCTGACCGACGCAGGCACCGATCCGTGGCTGGCCGGTAACGAGCGGCAGGCTGCGCGGGTCGAGGGCGGCGAGCGCTGCCAGGCTGTCCGGGCCGAGGACCTGACCGGCGATGTCCGGCACGTGGCCCGAGAGGTCGCGGATTTGATTGTCATCATCCAACAACCCAGGTTTTTCCGAACCTTTTTCGCCGTAACGCAACAGTTTCATGAAGTGCTCCTGTTCAATTGAAAATTCAGAGGCTCATGCCGCCATCGATCACGTGTACCGCCCCTGTAGTGTAGGCAGACGCATCGCTGCCCAGGTACACCGCCAACTGCGCGATCTCTTCAGTACTGCCGATGCGCCCCATGGGCTGACGGTCGAGGAATTGCCGGTAGACCTCTGCTTCATCGACACCCTGCCGCGCGGCCTGGTCGGCGATGCGCTGGCGCAGCGAAGGCGAATCCACGGTGCCCGGGCATATCGCGTTGCAACGGATGCCCTGGCTGACGAAGTCGATGGCGATGGATTTGGTCAGGCCCACCACCGCCGCCTTGCTGGTCGCATAGGCGAAGCGATTGGGCACGCCTTTGATGCTGGAAGCCACCGACGACATGTTGATGATCGAGCCGCCACCACGGGCCAGCATGCCCGGCAGGAACGCACGGATCATGCGGTACATGGCCGTGACATTGAGGTCCATCGAACGCGCCCAGGCCACTTCATCGCACTCCAGGATATTGCCGCTGTGCACGAAGCCTGCGCAGTTGAACAGCACATCGAGCCCGCCGATGCGTTCGCAGGCGGCGCTGATGGCCGCGGGCGACGTGACGTCCAGGGGCATGGCGGTGATCCCTTCGATCCCCGTCAGGGCACGGATATCGATGTCAGTGGCGAACACCTCGGCACCGGCCCGGGCGAAGGCCACGGCGCTGGCCAGGCCAATGCCCTGCCCCGCGGCCGTCACCAGTACGCGCTTGTTGTGTAGATTCATGCAGCCTCCAGTTGCGCTGCCGTGGCGGCGCTCTTGGGTGTCCTGCCGAGCATCGAGGCGGGAATGGCCAGGATCAGCCCGCCACTGACCAACAGACACAGGGCCAGTACATAGGTGCCGTTGTTGATATTGCCCGTCAGGGTTTCCGCCACTGCAGTGATCATCGAACCGGTGAAGCCCGACAGGTTGCCGATGGCGTTGATCATGCCAATCCCGGCTGCGGCGGCGACGCCCGACAGCACGGTCCCCGGCAGAGTCCAGAAAATCGGCATCAGGCTGAGGATTCCGGAAGCGGAGACGCTGAGAAAGAGCACGGACAACACCAGGTTGTCAGCGAAGAAGGCACTGAGGATCAGGCCGGCACCGCCAATGAAGGCCGGAATCGCCGCGTGCAGGCGCCGCTCACCAGTGCGATTGGAGTGCCGGGCGTTGAGCAGCATCGCCACCACCGCCACCGAGTAAGGAATGGCGGTCAACAAACCGATGTGCAAACTGTTGGTAATGCCGGTGCTCTTGATGATCGACGGCATCCAGAACGCCAGGCCATAAAAGCCGGTGTTGAAGGTCAGCAGGATCAACACCAGCAACCACACCCGAGGGTTGAAGAACACTTCGCTCAAGCGAGTGGCCTTGCCCTGGTTGTCGGTTTGCAGATTGGCCTTGAGCAAGGCTTTTTCCGCGACGCTCAGCCATTTGGCTTTGTCGATGTTGTCGGCCAGGCAGACGATCACCACGAACGCCATGATGATCGACGGAATGCCTTCGATGAGCAGCATCCATTGCCAGCCGGACAGGCCATGCACCCCTTGCATGCTATTCATCAGCCAACCGGAGAGGATGCCGCCCAGGGTCAGGCTCACTGGCAACGCCAACAGGAACCCGGACATCACCCGGCTCTGCCGATGGGTTGGAAACCAGTAGTTGAGGTAGAGAATCACGCCGGGGAAAAAGCCCGCTTCGCAGATCCCCAACAGGAAGCGCAGCACGTAGAACATCGTGCTCGATTCGATGTGAAAGAAAGCCGCCAGCGGCACGGTGTAGGCCACGGCCATGGAGATCACCGCCCAACTGAGCATGATCCGGGCGATCCAGAACCGTGCGCCGAAGCGATGCAGCAACAGGTTGCTGGGGACCTCGAAAAGGAAATAGCCCCAGAAGAACATACTGGCGCCCAAGGCATAGATGGTGTTGCTGAATTGCAGCTCGTTGAGCATGTCGAGCTTGGCGAACCCGATGTTCACCCGATCGAGGTACGCCGCCATGTAGCACAACAGCAACACGGGCAGGATCCGCCAGATGACCTTGCGGTAGGTCCGGTCTTCAAAATCGAGCTCGCCAGCTTGCGCCTGGGCGGGCAACTGCTCGGAGATGGTTGGCATGAGGTAACCCCTGATTGTTTTTATTGGGTCACGTCGAATGAGCGAATCATCCGGCGATTGAACGAGGACTCTACTGTCGGGAATCGATTCTTTCCCAATGGCATTTTTGGATTAGTCGATAACGAGGCGTTATCAACTAACCCTCAAGTTCATGGAACCTGTAGCGAGTCATCTGTGGGAGCAAGGCTTGCCCGCGATGAAGACGACGCGGTCTGAGGGGAAACGAGGCGCCTGCATCGCGGGCAAGCCTTGCTCCCACAGACTCATCTTGTCCTTAAGCAGGCTGCATGGCGGCCAAGCGGGCGTTATCCTTGAGGATCTCGGCGAACTCCAGTGCCGCGCCTACCAGCGGCTCATCCTTTCGCGTGAGGATGCCGTAGTCCTGTGGTACCAGGTGCAAGGGGGTGTCGAGGGTCTTGAGCTGGCCGCTTTCGAGCAGCGGATCGACCATGGCGTTGGGCAGCATGCCGATCATGGGCCCGCGTTGCAGCACCTGGAGGAAGGTCTGCATGGAAATGGTATCGATGGTGTTGCGCGGCATCGCAACCCCGGCCTCGGCAAAGGCCAGTTCCATGCGAGCGCGGATCGGCGTGCCGACCGGGTAGAGGATCCACGGCAGGTCCACCAGTTGCTGCAGGGACGTCGGCCCGGCGTTCGCCAGCGGATGACGGTCATTGACCACGATGCAGAACGGCTCCGGAGCCAAGGGCTGGAAATCGTAGCGCTGTTGCTGGCTTTGCTCGGTAAACCGGGCCACCGCCAGATCGAGCTTTTTCTCCTCAAGCATCTTCATCAGATGGTTGCTGGTCTGCTCCACCACCTCGATAGACAGCAAGGGCCAGCGTTGCTTGATCTGCAAGATCGCCTCGGGCAAGGCCACCGCCGTCGCGGCAAAGATACCGCCGACCTTCAGGTAACCATGGCCGCCTTCGCGCAGGCTGCTGATTTGTTCGACGAACGAACGTGCGTCGTTCAAGGCGATCTGCGCGTAACGCAGCACATGTTCACCCAACGCGGTGGGCGGCATGCTTCGGGGGCGACGTTCGAACAGAGCGAAGCCGAGCAGGCTTTCGATTTCCTTGAGCATCTTGCTCACGGCCGGCTGGCTGAGGTTCATCTGCTCGGCCGCCAAATGCATGTTGCAGGTGCGCCCCAAGGTATCGATCAGCAGCAGATGGCGGAATTTGAGCCAGCCGCAGAAGCTGGAGAAAGACAGGTCGGACATGGGCAATCCTCGACGATGCAATAACCGGACGTTATCAGATACTGAATATATCTCATTGGAGTTCATCAACAGCGCGCCCTAGCTTGAAAGCTTTACGAACCAGGAAGACTGCCCATGTCGCTGATGCTTACTCCCGAGAACACCCTGCCCGTCGATGGCGTGGCCGGCACCTTGATTGGCCGCGCCTGGGTGCCTGGCCGGATCGCCGGGCCTTCGCCCATTGCGTTGCGTAGCGACGGTGTGTTCGATCTGTCGGATCGTTTTGCGACATTGAGTGATTTGCTGGAAACAGAATCGCCCTTGGCCGCCGTGAGACAGACACCCGGCACCTTCATCGCCAGTGTCGAGGCGCTGCTGGCCAACACTGGCCCCGATACCGACCCATCCAAACCGTCGCTTTTGCCCCCTCTGGATCTGCAAGTGATCAAGGCCGCCGGCGTGACCTTCGCCGCCAGCATGATCGAGCGAGTGATCGAGGAACAGGCCAGCGGTGACGCGGCAAAAGCCGAAGCCGTGCGCGCCACCGTGCACAGCGTGATCGGCGACAACTTGCGCTCGATCGTGCCGGGCTCCGAGCAGGCCATGCGCCTGAAAGCCTGGCTCATCGAACAGGGCATGTGGTCGCAGTACCTGGAAGTCGGCATCGGCCCGGATGCAGAGATCTTCACCAAAGCCCCGATTCTCTCCGCCGTCGGCAGCGGCAGCCACATTGGTATTCATCCCGGCTCGCAATGGAACAATCCGGAACCGGAGGTGGTGCTGGCGGTGAACAGCCGCGGCCAGATCCACGGCGCCAGCCTGGGTAACGACGTCAATCTGCGGGATTTCGAAGGTCGCAGTGCGCTGTTGCTGAGCAAGGCCAAGGACAACAATGCATCCTGCGCCATCGGTCCGTTCATTCGCCTGTTTGACGAGTGCTTCAGCCTCGATGATGTGCGGGCCTGCGTGGTCGATCTGGAGGTTCAAGGCGAGGACGGTTACCGCCTGCGCGGCTCGAGCTCCATGAGCCAGATCAGCCGTGACCCACAGGACCTGGCAGGCCAGACACTCAACGGCAATCACCAATATCCGGATGGCTTCCTGTTGTTTCTGGGTACTCTGTTCGCCCCCACCGCAGACCGTGATCATGCCGGCAGCGGTTTCACCCACAAACTGGGTGACCGGGTCAGTATCAGCAGCCCGTTGCTCGGCAGCCTGCATAATCAAGTGACCCACAGCTGCGATGCCACACCCTGGACCTTTGGCGTCGGTGCCTTGCTGCGCAACCTGGCCGCCCGAGGACTGCTCGCCCGCTGAACCGTTTGCCGATTCGCCTAATTACAAGAGAGAAATGAATCATGACTGACACGCCAAAACGCCGCCTGCGCAGCGAGCAATGGTTCAATGACCCTGCCCACGCTGACATGACAGCCCTGTATGTCGAACGCTACATGAACTACGGGATGACCCGCGAGGAGCTGCAATCGGGACGCCCGATCATCGGCATCGCCCAGACCGGCAGCGACCTGACCCCTTGCAACCGTCATCACCTGGAACTGGCCCAACGGGTCAAGGCCGGTATCCGTGACGCCGGTGGCATTCCCATGGAGTTCCCGGTGCACCCGATCGCCGAACAATCGCGCCGACCCACGGCGGCACTGGACCGTAACCTGGCCTACCTGGGGCTGGTGGAGATCCTTCATGGCTATCCATTGGACGGCGTGGTGCTCACCACCGGTTGCGACAAAACCACCCCGGCCTGCCTGATGGCGGCGGCGACCACCGACCTGCCGGCGATTGTCCTGTCCGGCGGGCCGATGCTCGACGGCCACCACAAGGGCGAGCTGATCGGCTCCGGCACTGTGCTCTGGCATGCGCGCAACCTGATGGCCGCCGGCGAGATCGACTACGAAGGCTTCATGGAAATGACCACCGCCGCATCGCCATCGGTGGGCCACTGCAACACCATGGGCACCGCCCTGTCGATGAACGCCCTGGCCGAAGCCCTGGGCATGTCGCTGCCTGGTTGCGCGAGCATTCCGGCGCCCTATCGCGAACGCGGGCAGATGGCCTATGCCACCGGCAAGCGCATCTGCGAACTGGTGCTGCAAGACGTCCGCCCGTCACAGATCATGACCCGCCAGGCTTTCGAGAACGCCATCGCCGTCGCCTCGGCCCTGGGCGCTTCGAGCAACTGCCCGCCGCACCTGATTGCCATCGCCCGGCACATGGGCGTCGAGCTGAGCCTGGGTGACTGGCAACGGATCGGCGAGGACGTGCCGCTGCTGGTCAATTGCATGCCGGCGGGCAAGTACCTGGGTGAAGGTTTCCATCGGGCCGGCGGCGTGCCCGCGGTGATGCATGAATTGCAAAAAGCCGGACGCCTGCATGAAGACTGCGCCACGGTCAGCGGCAAGACCATCGGCGAAATCGTGCGCAGCAGCCTGACCAGCAACGCCGATGTAATCTACCCCTTCGACACCCCGCTCAAACACCGAGCCGGGTTCATTGTGCTCAGCGGCAATTTCTTCGACAGCGCGATCATGAAGATGTCGGTGGTGGGCGAGGCGTTTCGCAAGACCTACCTGTCCGAGCCCGGCGCAGAAAACAGTTTCGAAGCCAGGGCCATCGTGTTCGAAGGACCGGAGGATTATCACGCCCGGATCGACGACCCGGCGCTGGACATCGACGAGCGCTGCATCCTGGTAATCCGCGGCGTTGGCACCGTGGGTTACCCCGGCAGCGCCGAAGTGGTGAACATGGCCCCTCCGGCATCGCTGATCAAACAAGGCATCGACTCCCTGCCTTGCCTGGGCGACGGCCGCCAGAGCGGCACATCGGCAAGCCCATCGATCCTCAATATGTCCCCTGAAGCGGCCGTGGGTGGCGGCCTGGCGTTGCTGAAAACCAATGACCGGCTGAAAGTGGACCTGAACACGCGCACCGTGAACCTGCTGATCGACGATGCCGAGATGGCCCGACGCCGACTCGAGTGGACGCCGAACATCCCACCTTCGCAAACGCCCTGGCAGGAGCTGTACCGGCAACTGGTGGGGCAACTGTCCACGGGGGGCTGCCTGGAGCCGGCCACGTTGCATCTGCGCGTGATCGCCCGTAGCGGCGAGCCGCGTCATTCGCACTGAGCCAAGGCTGCCGATTGTTCACGCATGTTGAATGCTGATGACAATCCAGAGGGATTTATTCCATGGACCTAAAGGGGAAAGATGCGCGCAAGGGGTCGTTGTCCCTACCGCATCTTTCCTACACCCACGGAGTCGATCCATGCCATTCGCCAACTACAAATTCCCCGAAGGAATCCTGGACCACGCCCGCAAAGAAGAAATCATCCATCGCACCACCGAAATGTTCGTCGAGTACTTCGGCGAAGGGGTCCGCCCCTTCACCATGGTCCTTGTCGAAGAGGTCGCAGACGGCGGATGGGGACGCGCCGATGAAACGCTGACGCTAGCGAAAATGGGCCTGCCCGCCAAAGGACAATAGCGCCTTCGGAGTATTCGCAGAGGTATCGACCCTCGCCTCGCGCCGGGGGTCGTATCGAACTCATGCGCCGGCGCTTCAAGCCACCCTGCCAGGGATTCCCCATGACAACTCAAGACTTATCGTCGCTGCGCCACGCGCAGGCCACCGTGACTGCACGGGTCGCCAGCTTCGAACCCTATTTGTACGCCTTGCTGCGGATTATCTTCGCCGTGGTCCTGTTGACCCACGGTTTACCAAAGGCTCTGCGCAGCTCTCACGGCTCGATGGCAGATCCAATGGCCGCCTCGATCAACCTTATCCAGAACGTGATGGGGCTGCCTTTCGCTGCACAGCTTGCCTTTCTGGTCATGCTTCTGGAGACGGTCGGTGCAATCATGCTGGCGATGGGGTTGGGTACGCGACTCGTCGCCCTGCTGATCGCCATTCAAATGCTTGCAATCAGCTATGCGCTGGGACCGACATGGCCTTGGATAGACCGAGGCATTGAGTTTCCGGTACTGATGGGCTTTCTCGCCCTCTACATCGTCGCGCGCGGCGGCGGAGCCTATTCATTGGACTCGCGCCAGCGGTAGACGCCGATGATGGCGGCCCCGGTGTCAGCTTGCAGCATCGTGCGCAGTCGCCGCCACTGCCTGGAGGCCACCTAGGGCATAGCTCATCATGTGGTCTATCAAGCCCTGCGGCTCGAGACTCAACCCCTGCAGTACATGCTGCTTTAGCGGCTGATGGGCTATAAGCAAGAAAAGACAGGGTGCGAAGACGCTGATGGCGCTGCGCAACGTTGTCGGGTGATCCGCCGGCAAGTTCATGATTTGTCCAAGCAAGCCACGCAGGATGTGTGCCTTGGGAAACGATTGCTCCTTGAGCACCACCTCAAACTCGGGAGAAGGCGAAAGCACTTCGCGCGTGAGCACTTTCAGCGCCCAGCCATCGGGATGATTGTGCAGGCGCTCGACCAGCACGGTAATGAGCGCACGCAACTTGTCCTGCGGTGAACCTGGCCGCTCGTTAAGCGAAACCAGCGTTTCCAGTTGCACCAACCGAGCATGGGCTTCGAGCAACACTGCGCGATACAGGCCCTCTTTATTCACGAAGTGATAGTTCACCGCCGCACTGTTGGCTTGCGAACGTTCACAAATCTGCTTGCTGGTGGTGTTGGCCAACCCCTGCTCGGCAAACAGTTCACCGGCCTTTTCCAGAATCTGCAGCCGCGTTGCCTGCCCATCGAGCCGCGAAGCACGAGGCAGGGAAGGCTTGCCAATGGCATTGTCCATGAGCTCATCTCTTTATAGTTCTAATTCAAATTTGACTTTTTATTTCAGCCTACCTATTTTGGTCCCGTCATTGTCCCTTTACAACACCGCGTGAGGACTTCGCAGCCGATGCTGCGGCTTCTCACGCACTATCAAGGAAATATCGTCATGGAAGCGCGCGTAATGACACCTTTCACCTACTTCTCATTGCCAATGCAGAAGCAGTTCCTGGCCAATCAACAGGCCATTCAAGGAAAACCCTACGCCGAATTTTTCCGCTCGAAGATCAGCGTGCCGCTCAGTGCTGTCGAAAAAATACAGCAAGGCCCCATGCCGCTGGCTGACACCTTGACGCCCAGTATTGAAGACCTCAACCGCATGCTCGCTGCTGATTTCATTAGCGAAGAGGCAGGCTACGCCTTGCTGCCAGGGCCGATGGCTTATGTGCAAAGCCGCAAGTTTTTTCCCAACTGCACAGCTGAGATGCTCAAGTGGTGGTTCATGTGGCATCCGTTGGAGGCTGAACGCTACACCTTGTGGTTTCCTTATGCCCATGTGGAAAACCCCTGCGTTCATCACGAGCGTCTCAGCGACACTACCTTGAGCTTTGAGGAAAGCTTGTATGGGAATACCTTTTGCGCCTCTGAGTACGTCGGCGACCGTCTCATGCACCTGCACATTCATTTCAGGGATCCCTGCGAGCTGGGCTTCTGTCCGGATCTGTATCGCGAATCCAAGATAGATGGCAGCGTCAGCGCCTTGATGAGCCTGGCCCACGAACCACAAGTGCCTGTGTCGTTGATGGCGCACTTGTTCAAGGAATGCCCGGAAGGTTTGTATCTGACGAGCCGTTACTGGGTCGGCAGCCACCCTGCCATGCAGCGTTTTCCAGGCGCCGAGCGAGCCGCCCAGCTCCTGGAAGAAAGCGGCCTGGGGGAAGTGGAGTTGGAAACCCTGGCTTATGAATTTGCAGTGCATGACATGTGTGAGTTCAACCACCTGGCCAGCATCCTGCCGAGCCTTCATGCGCAATTCAGTGGCGCAAAGTAAGGACAACCCCACCCGATAATCAGACTTCGGCGGCGCCCTGAACCGCTGCCGAAGTCGGGCGCAATACCCCGTTCAGCAGAAGTGTCGTGAACTCATTGATATCCGCTTCCACCTCCAACTGCTCAGTCAACAGCCGGTACCAGCAGAACCCAAAGATCATGTCCAAAAGCAGTTCACGCGACGTATCCTTGGGTAACTCGCCTTGCTGAATGGCATTTTCCACCAGCTTGCGAGGCAACTCCCTACGCCGCTCCATGAATTCATCTTTCAGTTTTGGCAGCGTACTGGGATCGAGCTGGGCCTCAGCGATGACGCACCGAAAAGCCTCCCCGCAAATCGTTTCTCGCCAGACCTTCCATAGATTGAGCAGCAAGAAATTGAGGTTCTCCTTGAAGGAGCCTTTATCAGGCTCTTTGCGAATCTGCTCGCTTTCACTCTCGTAGACCTCGGCGATCAAGGCTGCCTTGTTACCCCACCACCGATAGATGGTCGGTTTACTTGCGCCGGCACGGCGAGCCACAGCCTCGATGCTCAACCCCGAATAACCGCACTCCTTAAGGGTTTCTATGGCGGAAATAATGATCGCTTTGTGCGTGTGAGGGCTCCTCAATGAGCCAATGGAGCTCCGAGATGGTTTACGGGCCATAATTCAAAATCTCCAATATGGCGCTTGACAAAAGAGACTCAGGGTATAGGATTCTCTCGAAAAGCAATGAAACGGATCGTTTCGTTTTGTATGTTTATTTGATCTCAGCTTCTGCTTAGCAGCGGGCCTCTGGAGTGCTTATTGCCTCTATGTAAGGAAATCGGAGAAGGAAATTCATAAATTTTTAACGCGACCTTAACGATACGGCACGTTTCGTATCATACATAATAATTGGACGAGAATAAACCCATTGTTCACATGCTGACCGGTAGGTTCTGCCTGGTGAACCTGCCGATTTACGGGCATATGACCGCCAGTATCGCTTTGCGGGTACCAATAGATAGTTTCTAAATATTTCATGCGCTTGTCACGGCCCCGGCCAACAGGTGAAAGAACGGAATCTGGAGGATGTACACATGAATAAGGTAGGAATAGTGAGCTATGGCTCGGGTATCCCGGTCTGCCGGCTCAAGGTGGACGACGTGATCCAGGTGTGGAAAAACACCGATCTGAGCTTGGTAAAGGACCAATTGGGCGTTATTGAAAGGGCCGTCCTGCAACCCGACGAGGATGTCATAACCTTGGGTGTCCTCGCCGCCCAACGCGCGCTGGACAAGGCACCACCTTGTTCCCTTGAAGCGCTTTATCTTGGCACCTGCACCAATCCTTACGACTCCCGGGCCTCGGCCGCAATCATCCTGGAAATGCTCGGCTGCGGCTATGACGCCTTTTGCGCAGACGTGCAGTTTGCCGGCAAATCAGGCACCAGCGCCCTCCAGATCGCGTACGCCTTGGTAGCGTCGGGCATGGTGGGCAACGCTTTGGCGGTGGGCGCCGATACGATCAACCGCAACACCGCCCCCGGTGACTTGACGGAGTCCTATGCCGGAGCCGGAGCCGCGGCCTTGCTGTTGGGGACAGAAAATGTGATCGCGCATTTTGACGCAAGTTTTTCTTGCGCGGCGGATGTCGCTGACAACATCAGGCCTCAAGGGGACCGCTATATCCGCTCGGGAATGGGATTGGGCTCGGACAAGAACAGTATCGGCCTCGAGGACCAGACTCGCCGCGCCGCCTCGGGATTGATGGCCAAGATTCATGCGCAAGCCGATGATTTCGATTACGTCGTCTTCCAACAAAACCTGGTATCGACCCCCTACTCTCTCGGCAAGCACCTGGGATTCACCAAGGCCCAAATCGAACCTGGCATCTATGCCCAGAGTGTCGGCGACGCTGGAGCCGCGAGTCCTTTGTTGGGCTTGGTCAACGTACTCGATCAAGCGCGTCCTGGCGAAAGAATCCTGTTGGTTTCCTATGGATTTGGTGCAGGCAGCGATGCCATTGCCCTGACCGTCACCGATGCCATCGAAGCCTATCAAAAAACCAACGTTCCGCTGCGCACGCTGCTGGAGGATAAGTACTACGTGGATTACGGGACGTCGATCAAGTACGAGTTCAAATACTTGCGGCCCGACTATGCCCTGACGGCCTATCTCTGATTCCAATCATCCAGCAAGGAGCACCTTTTTATGTGCGCACGACGCGTTGCTATCGTTTCGGCTGCCTATACCCCTAAACCTGGCAGTTCCAGAGTTCGCCAGACTTTCAAGGAGATGATCGTCGAGTCCGCCTACCAGGCACTCAACGCCATCAAGATGCACCCTCGCGAACTCCAGGCAGTTGCCTACGGGTACCACGGCGAAGGCATTTCTGAATACGGAGGCCTGGGCCCCACCATCTCCGATGCCTTGGGGATCAGCCCTGCCCCCACGTTCATGAGTACGGCCAACTGCACCAGCAGTTCGGTGTCTTTCCAGATGGCTCACCAAATGGTCGCCTCAGGTGAATACGACATCGTTCTGTGTGGCGGCTTTGAAAAAATGACCGACCACTTCAACTACGCCGAGTACATCGGCTCCAGCACTGAATGTGAATACGATTATTTTCTAGGCATCTCTCACACAGACGCCTTCGCCCTGGCGACCGCCGAATATTTTGAAAAGTACGGCTATGCAGGACGCGAAGCGGATGTATTGGCTACCTTTGGGCGGCAGATGCGCATTTATGCCCATAACACTCCCACGGCTACCCGTTATGGCGTGCCGATCCCGTCCCTCGAAACACTCAAAAATAGCGAAGCATGCGGCTCCATGCTGGCCTGGGGTGAAGCCAGCGGATGCGCCATCCTGGTTGCCGAACACCTTGTGCACCGTTACACGACCCAACCGGTATTTGTCCGTGGCTGTGCCTACACCGGTGTATCGCACTATTTCGGCACGCGCTATCACAACCCGACGCTGCAATTTCCGGGTCTGCCAAAAGATGTCGGCATGGCGGTTTCCGCCAACTCGCTGGCCTGCGCCGAAATCGCCTACAAAAAAGCCGGTATCACCGCAAAGGATATCGATGTGGCGCAAGTCTACGACTTGCTGGGCGCCGGGTTGATTCAAATGGAGTCCATGGGCGTATGTGGTCCAGGCCAGGCAGGCGACTTTGTATTGGAAGGCGGCATAGCCCTTGATGGGCAACTTCCCCTGAACACTGATGGCGGCAACATCGGACGCGGCCACGCTTCCGGTTGCGATGGGATTTTGCACATTACTGAATTGTTCCGGCAGCTTCGCGGCGAGTCCAACAACCAAGTCAAAGGCGCCCGTATTGGTGTCTCGCAAAACCTGGGCGGTTACGCCGCGCACAACAGCGTCATTGTGCTTTCCAACGATTAAGGAGCCGACCATGTCCCTTTACCCTGAACAAATTCACCGCATGACCACCGCCAGCATGTTGCGCGAATGGCGCGAACACGGCGGTAAATACCGCCTCGAAGGCAGCCGGTGCCAGGATTGCGAAGAAATCTTCTTCCCTCGGCGCACAGTTTGCGGCGCGTGCAACTCGTTGAACGTAGAACCGTATCGCTGCGCACGCACCGGCACTATCCAAGTCAGCGCCCATGCCGAGAACCCCATACTTGCGGCCATGGGCTATGGCGAAACCGTGCCTCGCTACATGGCGATGGTGCGTCTGGATGACGGTCTGGTGATTGCCTCGGAAATAGTTGACGTCATCGATCCCCGACAAGTTGTCAGCGGTGCGCCCGTACGCATGGTCATTCGAAAACATGTCCGGGAAAGCAACTTGGCTTGGCAATATGCCTATAAGTTTGTATTGGTGAAATAACAAACTTAGACGTCCGCCATACCCCGCGTTATCGATAACAACAGTCAAGTTTTTGGCCTCCAAGCCCGTTGCTTTGATTCTGTTTTTCAGAGTCCAGCTTTGCTGTCATTGCCTTAAACATGTTTCTAAATTTATTGGCTTTTAGCCGAGGACTTGTCATGTCTACTCTTTGCAAACCCAGTCTGCTGTTCCCGCAATACAAGATCACCCAGCAACAAATGATCGAGCATCTAGAGCAGTTGCATGATGATCACCCGAGAATGGCTCTTGCCAAACGCATGATTCAAAACACACAGGTGAACGAGCGACACTTGGTCCTGCCCATCGATGAACTGGCAGTGCATACCGGCTTCACCCATCGCAGCATCGTTTATGAGCGCGAGGCCCGCCGCATGTCATCCATCGCGGCGCGCCAAGCCATCGAGAATGCCGGGCTGACCACAGACGACATTCGAATGGTCGCTGTGACATCGTGCACGGGTTTCATGATGCCTTCGCTGACGGCCCACTTGATCAACGACCTGGGCCTGCGAACGTCGACCGTACAACTGCCTATCGCTCAATTGGGATGCGTGGCAGGCGCTGCGGCGATCAATCGAGCCAATGACTTCGCCAGTCTCGCGCCGGACAACCATGTGCTCATCGTCTCCCTGGAGTTCTCGTCGCTCTGCTATCAACCCCAGGACACCAAGTTGCACGCGTTCATCTCAGCGGCATTATTCGGCGATGCCGTATCGGCCTGCGTAATGCGAGCCGACGACCAGGCGCCTGGTTTCAAGATCGCCAAGACGGGGTCTTACTTCCTGCCTGACAGCGAGCACTACATTAAATACGACGTCAAAGACAGTGGTTTTCACTTTACCCTGGACAAGGCGGTCATGAACTCCATTAAAGATGTCGCGCCCATGATGGAGGAATTGAACTACGAGACCTTCAATCAACATTGCGCTCAAAATGACTTTTTCATCTTCCATACCGGCGGACGGAAAATTCTTGATGAACTGGTCCTGCAACTGGACTTGGAACCCGGCAGGGTCGCGCAATCCCGCGACAGTTTGAGCGAAGCCGGGAACATCGCCAGCGTGGTGGTCTTCGATGTGCTCAAGCGCCAGTTCGACAGCGGGCCTGTCGATGGCGCGACTGGCATGTTGGCGGCCTTCGGCCCGGGTTTCACCGCTGAAATGGCCGTGGGCAAGTGGGTCGCCTGACAGACCGGATAACGCACCAGCACCCAGCCAGGGGCACCTGCCCCTGGCTACAGGCGTATTGATCGCAGGCGTTCACCTCGTTCAAGAGAGCTTCGAAAGCGCTAGGGAAAGAAGGGGAAAGAACATGGAGATGAAGTATCTGGTCGCTCGACCTTGGGGCGGCTATGAAAGACGCATGATCACGCTTTTGTCGCTGAGCTTCGGGCTGGTAGGGCTGGACAGGTTCATCATCATGCCGCTGTTCCCGGTGATCATGCGTGACTTGGCCTTGGACTATCAGGACTTGAGCATGCTGTCGGCCATCCTGGCATTCGCATGGGGAGGCTCGGCCCTGTTCATGGGTGCCGCCATCAGGGTATTGGGCACCAAGAAGTTGCTGGTGCTGTCGATCACCCTGTTATCCCTCCTGGCCGGTGCGTCCGCATTGATCACCAGCCTGGTGGGCCTGGTGCTCTTGCGTGCCTTGATGGGCGTCTGTGAAGGTGCATTCACCCCAGTCAGTATCATAGTTACCGATGAAGTCTCGCAGCCCTGTCGGCGCGGACTCAATCTGGGTATTCAACAAGCATTGTTCCCCATCATCGGCCTGTGCCTCGGACCGCTGCTGGCCGGCGTCTTGCTTGAAGTGTTCGGATCCTGGCGTGCCGTGTTCGCCATCATTTCGTTACCCGGCCTGTTAGTGGCCTGGTATCTCTATAAAACTTACCAACCAACCCGGGCGCCCAGCACGGCATCGATTGCACACACCTCCAGAAGCCAGTGGAGGACGGCCCTGTCCAGCGGCAATGTGCGGCTCAATATTGCCTTGATGCTTTGCATCCTGACGTGCCAGTTCGTGCTGTGTGCCCTGCTCCCCAGCTACCTGACAGACATTCTGCACCTGAGCAATTTCTCCATGGCCATGATCATTTCCGCCATTGGCCTGGGTGGTTTCTTTGGCCAACTGGTCATTCCCGGCTTGTCCGACCAATTGGGTCGCAAGCCCGTGGTTTCCATCTGCTTCATGATCAGCGCACTGTTAGTGGGCTTATTGATCATCAGCCCTCCACTGCCCTGGCTCCTGTTTCTTCAATTATTTTTCTTGTCCTTCATCAACTTCAGCCTGATCTGCATAATGGTCGGCCCGCTGACCAGCGAATCAGTACCGCCCAGTTTATTGGCCACCGCGACAGGGCTAGTGGTGGGCTGCGGAGAGATTCTGGGCGGAGGCGTCGCGCCTGTCGTCGCCGGCTACATCGCCATGACGTGGGGCCTCACCGCAATCCTGTTCCTGGCACTGGCCGGAAGTTTGACCGGTGGTTTGCTGTCCTTGTGGCTCAAAGAGGCCAACCCGCTCTTCAACGGGCTCAAGGACTATGCCCCCCTATCCGCACGCTTGACCCTGGAGGATAAGTAATGACCCATTATGTGATGTTGCTGGACTCTCCAGTGCCGCAAGGAGGCCTTGGTGTCTTTGACTTCAAATCCGGTCAAAGTCGGGAAGTGCGTCCTCCCCAGGGAAATCTTTATGAAGCCCTGGCCCATTGTGCTGAGCGGAATATGGACTGGGAGTCCTATCTAAATGGCCTGCCGTCCACGCCCTACCCGCTTACGCCAGCGGCGGTGAAATACCGACCGCCGCTAAAGCCCGATAACAATCTATTGGTCCAGATCAGCGAAATCACCCTCTGTACCGCCAAGACAGAACAGGCCTGGTACTACAAAGGCAACGGTCGACTGCTCAAGACCGACGGCGACCCCTTGCAGGTTCCTTATCATTCACAAAGCATCAGTAGCGAGCCGTGCATTGTCTGTCTTTACTGGGTCGACCAGTTTGGCGCGCTGCGCTTCATTGGTTTTACCTTGGGCAACGATATTCACGATCATGTATTGCACAGCCGTGACGCCATTTCTTCAACCCATGCCCACTTGCGTACCTGTGCGATTGCCCCGGCCTTGATCGTGGGGGAATTGCAGGCTGATCTGGCCATCAACGTCCAGATAGAACGCGATGGCCAACCCTTGACGGCAAGTCACCATCGGATGAGCTTGCATCGTTGGCAAAGTTTGCGTCGATACTCCCAAGAGTTCCTGGAGAAACACGAGCAGTTTCTCGAGCCCGGACTGGTTCACTACGTGTTTCACAGCTTGAGCCATCGCACTGCGAATGTGCCGCTCCAACACGGTGACTGGCTCAGCATCGACTGCCCCGAGCTGGAGTTGGCCATGAACAATCAAATCGTCGAAGAGGAGCTGGTTTCGCTGGTTCCATTGCCTGCGCGACGTACACCTGACCACGGCTGTATTGACCTGCCCCTGTCCGTGCCTAAGAAGTTCTGATCGACTTCTATGAGCATGGATTGGTCAGTTCACCATCGAGCAGCGTCGAACGATGCAGCCGCAGACAGACCACAGCCCGATCGACGATATCGTTTGAGCAAACCCGGGCCTTTCACCAAAGGCCCGGGACGCTGGGATCTACGCCACCTTGAAGCGACTGACCCACTGTTGCTGGTACTCGGCCAGGCGCGCCAGTTCCTGGCTGGTGATTGCTGTCTGCTCGGCACCGGCACTCACCTGGATCACCAGGTCATTGATCGTTCACGTTGCGATTGATGTCTTCGGACACCGCGCTCTGCTCCTCCGCCGCGGAAGCAATCTGAATGTTCCGATCGCTGATCCTCGCTACGCCTTCGGCGATCTCCACCAACAACGCCTCCACCCCCCCTAGCGCAAAGGTGCATAGAAAACTGCCCCACTGTGGTTTCGTCCCGCTCAAGGGGATCTCCCACGAAGCCCCCCTTAGATGGGAGCAGTCGGTAAAACTGGCAGTACGACACGCGCGTCACTTTGACCGCTCTCAGCTAACGCTCTGGCTACGAAGCCATCCCTCACAAGACGGCAAATAAAATTCTCGATGTATTCGGCAGCCATTTTCCGTGCCTTCGGAACAGCCATCGCCTGGCGAATTTCCGTGAAGTTATCTGCCAGCACTCTTACTCCTGGAGTGGAACGGGCGAAGCGTTCCAATGGCTGTCGAACCCCTGCCGCCGCCTCCAGTTCCTGCTCAAGAAACAGATCAACCGCGCTCGCGGAGGTGTCTGCCCTGACGAGTTCAGAGTGCTGCAAGGTGCGTGAGAGATACAGGTCATACGCGGCACCACGGCCCACGGAAATCCTGTGGCCCTGGCCATCCAGGTCCGCGGCTTTTTGGAATGAACTATCCATGCGTACGAGGTAGGTTCCATCGATACTCACATAAGGACTTGAGAAAGCGATCTTCTCTGCACGCACCGGCTCTATAGCCAAAAAAGCCAAATCCCAGAGTTCGTCCTCCAAGGCAGCAAATACTTTTCCGGCAGCATCATATGGCGTCAGCCTGGCAACGAGGCCCAACTCGTTCGCCAATGCATTGGCGAGCGCAACGGAGACACCCTCCAGGTTGCCGGTGGTTTCATCACGTTGAGCCAGGACAGGATTGCCCAAGTTGATGGCTACCCGCAGTTCACCGCTGGGGGCTAAATCACCACGTACAGCCGCAATATCTAAAATCATGACTATTCACCTCTAAGGCTCTGGCTGTCAGGTCGTTTTGAAAATCATGCAAACCGGGCTACCGGTTTTGATCACCTGGCCATTTGCAGTCAGGTCACCGGTATTTATGTCGACGTCGAAAGCGACGATATTGTCAGTTTCCTCGTTGGCAACAAACAGGCGAGCGCCATCCGGGGTCAGATTCATGAAGCGCGGCTTTCGACCTTGCGAAGGAGTGTGCCCTAGGGCCACAAACTCACCACTTTCACTGATCAGGAAGGTGGCCACACTATCGTGCCCCCGGTTCGATACGTACAGATGCCTGCCTGAGGGTGCCAGGACAATTGCCGCTGCACGACTATTGCCCGTAAACGTCCGTGGCAAGGTGGAAAGTATTTCCTTCGGCGTGAGCGTTCCGTGATCTGCCTCGTAGGCGTAGCCCGTGACACTGCTGTCGAGTTCATTAACGACATAGGCATGACGAGCGTCAGCAGCGAAGACAATATGGCGCGGTCCTGCGCCCTCTCTCGTCTTGATCAAGCTGACCTGAGTCGCCTCAAGTTTCGCGTTATTGTTTCGGACGCGGTACACGAAGATCCCATCGAGCCCCTTGTCAGGAATGACCACGTACCGCCCTGACGGATCGAAAGGAATCATGTGGGGGTGGCTGCCGCCCTGTTCGACCTTATGGGGGCCAGCTTCACCCGAAAGCGATTCGGCGTGGGACAAGTCACCCAGGCTGCCATCCTCTCGGATAGGGAATAAGGCGAAGCTGCCTGTCGCGTAATTAGCGACAGCCAGGAATTTATTGGTGGGGTCAACACTGAGATGAACAGGATTCTTACCTTGTGTGCCGACGGTATTGAGCTTGGTCAGAACACCCGATTTTGAATCGATTGCGAAAGAGCTGACCTCACTCTGATCGCCATGAACGCAGTAGAGATGGTTCTGAGAGTTGTCGAAGGCTAGAAACGACGGATTCACCAACTCATCCAGCGTTTGAACCAACACACAGGCTCCACTTTCCGGGTCGTAACGATAAACCGTTATGCCCACGCCACGTGCATTTCGCTCCTTGGTTGTCCTGGATCCAACGTATGCAAACCGAGGAGTCTGAGCGGCTTTATTGCCCGCCATTTTGTTTTCATCACTCGAGGAAGCAGCGCTTGCAGGAATGTTGAACAAGCCTGCCACGATCCCTCCTGCCGCGATGGCAGACAACTGAGCGAATCGACGGCGATACATCAGATGACCTGAGAGCTCGGAAGCATTCATGAGAGATATCTCTTTTGTTTTTATTATCGAATTCAAATGTGTGATGCCGAGCAGAACTCGGCATCCACAGCGGCAAATCAGATGACTTCAGGGATACGCACCCAGCCTTCCATCAATCGACGAGCGCTACGGCTCATGACAGCTTTTTCAACCACCCAGACACCGTCCTCCAAGACCGTTTTGGCACCCACGGCGACACTGCCTGCGGTGTGGCCCATGCGTACCTGGCGATCACCGATATCACCGACAATGCGATTGACGAGCGTGCCTTCGAGCGCCGCCGCAACAGCGACAGCCACGGCACCGGTACCAGTGATCGCGTGATGAAGCTTGCCCATCGAGAGAATCCGAGCAATCACGTCAATGTCAGCGGGCTTAACCTGTTTGCCGCCCGCTGCTGGATAGGCTTGAGGCTGGGCAATCATGCAAAGCTTCGGCGTGTGGGGACGCACTCGCGTGGCTTCTTCTGCCGTTTCAGCCAGCCCCATGGCTACCGTGCAATGCGCACGAATGGTCTCAAGCCGTGCAAGCAGCTCAGCATTACCGTTTACCTGGTCTTGAGTTTCGGTACCTTTAAGACCCACCTTATCTGCATCGATAAAGATGGTCGGGTTACCCGCATTGAGCAGGGTCACTGGCAGATGACCGAGGCCTGGAATGTCCAATTCGTCGATGGCATTCCCAGTTGGAAGAATGCTGCCATCTGAACCACCCGGGTCGAGGAACTCCAGGACAACTTCGGCACCAGGAAAAGCTACGCCATCGAGTACGAAATCCCCTTCTTCCTGGACCTCGCCATTACGCATTGGAACGTGGGCGATGATTCGCCTCTGGATATTGGCCTGCCATATGCGGACAACTGCCACGCCATCGCGAGGTGCATCCACCAGCCCCTCGGAGATGGCATATGGGCCGACCGCCGAGCTCAAGTTGCCGCAGTTGCCCGACCAGTCAATGACAGGCGTCTCGATAGCCGGAGCACCGAACAGGTAATCCACATCGCAGTCTTCCCGTGTGGATTTGCCGATGACCACAACCTTGCTGGTGCTGGAGGTTGCGCCCCCCATACCGTCTATCTGTTTGCCGTAGACATCGGGGCTCCCAATGACACGAAGCAGGATCGCATCACGCTCGGCGCCTGCCGGTGGCAGACTTTCGTCAAGAAAGAACACGCCCTTGCTTGAACCGCCACGCATGTAAACGGCAGGAATACGTCTTTGGGTCATTTCAAATTTACTCCAACGGATCAGCGTTGCATCAGTTAACGAGGGCGCTCTTCATGCTTTCGATCAGAAGCTGTGGCAGCAGACCGCCGCTGCGGAAGTAGCGAACGTCTTCGAAGGTATCCAGACGACTCACGACCGTGACGCGCTCTTTCTCACCGTTCTCACGCTCGATCACCAGCGTGATTCTGGCGCCCGGTTGGAAGTCTTCTGTGATGCCCTCGACGCTGAATGTCTCGCGTCCGTTCAAGCCCAGACTCTGGCGAGAAACACCTGCCTCAAACTGCAGCGGAAGAATGCCGAGGCCAGCCAGGTTGGTGCGGTGAATACGTTCGAAGCTTTCGGCTACGACCACACGAACACCCAGCAGACGAGGGCCTTTTGCGGCCCAGTCGCGCGAGGAGCCACTTCCGTACTCCTTGCCGGCAACGACGATCAGCGATTGCTTACGTTGTGCGTAGATCTCGGCGGCCTGGAAAATCGTGGTGACTTCTTTCTCGGGCAGAAGCAACGTCCATGGGCCTTCACGGCCATCTTCAAGCAGTTCATTTTTCAGGCGAGGGCTTGCGAAGGTTGCACGCTGCGCCGCTTCATGGTTGCCACGGCGCGTACCATAGGAGTTGAAGTCCGGCACTGCGATGCCATGGGATTGCAGGTATTGGCCCGCATCGCTTTCTGGAAGAATCGCGCCGGACGGCGAGATGTGATCGGTAGTGATGTTGTCCGAGAGCATGGCCAACACACGCATGTTGCTGAGGTCTTTGGTGGTGTCTGTCGCACTCACCGCATCGCTCCAGTACGGCGGTTTGCGGATGTAGGTACTGCTCGCTTGCCAAGCATATTGATCACTGACGCCGGCGCGCAGATCGCTGGCAATCAAGCCGGCTTCACGCGGAACATCTTCGTAGGCCTTGTCGAACAAATCCGCAGTCAGATTATCTGCTTCGATTTGAGCCAACTCCTCATCGCTTGGCCACAACTCGTGGAGATAAACAGGCACACCATCGTCGTCGAGGCCCAATGCATCTTTTTCCGGGTCGATCAGGTATGTACCCGCAATAGCGTAAGCAACGATCAGCGGCGGCGACATGATGAAGACTTCCCGTGCCAGCGGGTGAACACGGCCTTCAAAGTTACGGTTGCCGGAAGTAACGGCTACGGTTTCCAGCTTGCGGGCACGAATTTCGTCTTCGATTTCGTTGCTCAGCAACGGGCCGGACATACCATTGCAAGTGGTGCAACCGTACCCAACCAGGTTGAAACCCAAAGCGTCCAGGTCTTCATTCAGTCCGGAACGCTCAAGATAATCAGAGACCACCATGGAGCCTGGAGCAAACGAAGTTTTCACCCACGCGGCTCTCTTCAATCCACGCTTGCGTGCATTTCGCGCAACCAGGCCGGCTGCAATAACGCCGCGAGGGTTGGAAGTGTTTGTGCAACTGGTGATAGCGGCAAGCACCACTGAGCCATTATCCAGACCGCCAGGAAGATGGTCGGCAGGCGATTTCTGTCCCAACACAATGCGTTGGTGGGGTTGCTTTGGCCCGGCAATAGAGCGTGCAACAGAGCTCAAATCAAGTGTCACGACACGGTTGTATTCAGCATTGCCAAGGCTGTCATGCCAAAGGCCTTGTGCACGTGCATACGCTTGCGTCAGGTCCGAAATCTGACCACCACGTCCTGTCATACGCATGTATTGCAGGGTACGCTCATCGATGGCGAACATTGCCGCTGTTGCACCGAATTCCGGCGCCATGTTCGACAAGGTTCCACGATCCGCCAGCGACAACTGCGGTACGCCCGGGCCGAAGAACTCCAAGAACGAACCGATCACACCGACTTTGCGCAGTTGCTCAGTCAAGGCCAAAGCGATGTCTGTCGCCAAATAGCCCTGCGGCAAAGTGCCCTCCAGCCGTACGCCAACGATTTCCGGCAAGCGCAGCATGAGCGATTTGCCCAGCATTGCAGCTTCAGCCTCGATACCGCCGACACCCCAACCCAGCACGCCGATGGCGTTGATCATGGTGGTGTGGCTGTCGGTGCCTACCAGGGTATCGGGAAAAGCCCACAGCTCATCGCCCCGGCGCTGAGTACCGACAACGGTGGTGAGACGCTCAAGGTTGATTTGGTGAAGGATGCCTTTGCCCGACGGAATAATCGAAAGGTTGCTGAATGCCTTATTGCACCAGTCCAGGAACTGGAAGCGCTCGGCATTGCGTTCACGCTCGATGGCCTCGTTGTCAGCGAGTGCGCTGGCATCACCCCAGCGCTCGACGTTAAGCGAGTGATCCACCACCAGGTGAGTTGGCGTCACTGGGTTTACCAAACGTGGGTTGCCGCCTTTTGCGGCGACGGCATCACGCAGACCAGCGAGGTCGACCAATGCCGGCGTACCGAGCAGATCCTGAAGCACAACCCGAGCCGGACGGAATGGGATATCGAAGTTTTTGGAGCGGGCACAAATCACTCTCAGTGCGGCCTCGGGATCAGCCTCACCACGCAAAACGTTTTCGGCAAGGATTCGCAAGCTGTAAGGCAGCTTCGCGTAATCGCCGCCCAGGTCAGTGACAACTCCACGGATATCACTGACACGGTACTCGATTCCGCTTGCGGTAACGGTTCGACCCTTTGACATAGGCATTGGCTAATCCTCACTGGCTGCACGGGCAATGTTTTTGTGAGGGCAATATTGCACTTTGTCATGATATAGGTCAATGTTGAATCGTCCGATTCATCTCACCCACGTGACCGGACAGACCCAACCAACGATTTCTACTGTGCACACTCGCTCCTGCGCCGTAGCACCCGGTCAGGCACGGTAGAAAAAATAAACATAAGAAAATCGAGGCCCACCATGATCAAGCTCACATGCCCCAGCGACACCTTCACTCCCATTTGTATCGAGCCAGTCTCGATCTGAAAGCCATGGCGCTATCCCGGCCACATGGCTGACGAGAGCCACATACGTCTAGAAAAATGGGAGTTCGACCGTGCTAACAGTCCTTGGCTTTTCAATGGTCATCTGTTTCATGTACCTGATCATGACGAAGCGCCTTTCCGCGCTCATCGCATTGATCTTGATACCGATCATTTTCGCGTTGATTGGAGGCCACTACGCAGGTCTCGGCGCCATGATGCTCGACGGCGTCAAAACGCTTGCACCAACCGGCGTGATGCTGACCTTCTCGATTCTCTACTTCGGCATCATGATTGACGCAGGGCTGTTTGACGGCCTTGTGCGCTTCATCCTGAAAGTGGTGAAAGGCGACCCTCTTAAGGTCTCGGTGGGAACAGCCATTCTGACGATGCTTGTATCGCTCGATGGCGATAGTTCGACTACGTACATGATCGCCTGTGCTGCCTTCTTGCCGCTGTACCAGCGACTGGGAATGAGCGTATTGGGCATGACATGCCTGGTGAACATTGCCAGCGGCATCATGAATATTTCTCCGTGGGGTGGCCCGACCGCCCGCGCCGCTGCGGCACTGCACGTGGACGCGATGGAGATTTTCCTGCCAATGATTCCAGGCATGCTGCTAGGCGCTGCATGCCTGATCTTGACCGCTGTAGTCATTGGTCGCAAAGAGCGCACGCGCCTTGGCATCCTTCACCTGGATGACTTCCATCATGGTTCCATGTCGCTGGGTAACGGTTCAGCAGAAGAATGCGATGAAAATCGTCGTCCGAAGATGTTCTGGCCAAACCTGATCCTGACGCTAGGCCTGATCGCGTGCTTGATCATTGGTGCCATGCCGATCCAGATCTTGTTCATGGTCGGCTTCGCTATCGCCATCATGCTCAACTATCCAAACATCGAGCAGCAAAAAGCTCGCATTGCCGCTCACGCAATGAACGTGCTGGCAGTTACAGCTGTCATTTTCGCGGCAGGCATTTTCACAGGGATCCTTTCCGGAACCGGCATGGTGGACTCCATGGCCAAGAGCTTGCTGCATGTAATTCCACCAAGCTTCGGCCCGTTCCTGGCTGTATTCACCGCCCTCGTCAGCATGCCGTTTACATTCTTCATGTCGAACGACGCGTTCTACTTCGGCATTCTGCCGGTGATTGCGCAAACCGCAGTTCAATACGGGATAACCCCACTGGAAATCGCACGTGCTTCGGTGGTCGGTCAGCCTGTGCACCTGCTCAGCCCACTGGTCCCATCACTCTACCTGCTCGTTGCGTTGGCCAAGGTAGATCTCGGAGATCATCAACGCTTCGCTCTTAAATGGGCCATTTTTGCGAGCTTCGGCCTATTGGTAGGCGGCCTTCTGTTTGGTGCGTTCCCGTTTTATCAAGTGCGCTAAAACAGGCTTTAAAGCTGTCGAAGTCACGGCAGAGGCAAAAAACCGACCTCTGCCGTTAAGCTTATCGACGCGCTAGAATGGTGATTCCATGGCCAGCTCTATTCGGTTCTCGATCTAATGCCTCTAAGCCCTCTGCAAGCACGCATTGCGCGTGACATTGTTTCTCACGTGCGTCGTGAGCGCTTCGATATAGGACACCACCTGGTCGAGTCACAGTTGGCCACAACGCTCAATGTTTCACGTACACCGGTCAAGTTTGCCATGGCCCATCTGGTCGAAAAGGGCATGCTCATCTACGATCGCAACCGTGGCTTTTTTCTAGCCCGCTCCAGCGACGAATTAGGCGATCTCGTCTCGGAAGTCATGGAGAACAGTGACGACCCGCTTTACCTGAAATTTGCCGAACTACGTCTTAGCCGACAGCTCCCAGAGCTGTTCACCGAGATTGAGTTCATGCGTCGGTTTGATGTGTCTCGGGCAGCGCTAAGAGCGGTTCTCTCACGCATCCAGCAGGAAGGATGGATTGAACAACGTGCGGGTCAAGGATGGCGGCTTCTGCCCATGATTGACTCTGTGGAGGCGTATGAGGAAAGCTATTCGTTCCGCGCCACCATCGAACCGGCAGGCCTGCTCTCGCCCACCTTCCAGATCGACCGGGAGACGCTTGCCAGCTGCCGCAAGCAGCAGGAGTTCATTGCCAACGGCGGTTACCTGACCATGACTGCTCAAGAGCTGTTCGAGGCGAACTCACTGTTTCACGAAACCCTCGCCGCGTGTTCCGGCAATCGTTTCCTTCAACAAACTGTGCGGCGCATCGACCAATTACGTCGGCTGGTGGAGTACCGTCAAGCCAGTACACGGCCCCCCCGCAAAGGCCAGGCGGAGGAGCATCTCACTATCCTCGACTGCCTGGAACGCGGGGATCGATTGGCGGCAGCAGACCAAATGCGCAAGCATCTGGAGCAGGCCCGACGTAAAAAAGTAGATCCCGCGCTGTTCGAATAGGCTTCCCTCCTCCCTCATTCATCCCAAGCGCGGCCTGACAGGCCGTGTTCGCTTTCCCCTGCCTGGACTTTGCCAATCGACCGCATCCAGCTAGTTGTCGGATCAGTCAATCATAAAGATCACAAATTGATTTATATCCATATAAAGCTCATTTTATGATTCAAACAACACAAGCATTGGCTAACGTGTCCGCCTGACAGTGGTCACGCAACCTCACCGTCGGATACGGGAAGCGTACCGGGCTGTGAAACGCGGCTGGGCATGAAGGTCTCGGGCATCACCAGCAACAGGCCGAAGGCCAGCGCGGCAATCGCCGCCAGGGTCAGGAACGCGGCGCTATAGCCGGCCCCTTGCACCACAAAACCGGCCAAGCTGTTACTCAACGCCGCGCCGAACCCGAACACCGTCGAGAGCACTCCGAGACTGACGTTGAAACGTCCGGTGCCCTGGGTCAGGTCCTTCACCACCAGGGGAAACAATGCGCCAAACAAACCGGCACCGATACCATCGAGCAACTGCACCGCCACCAACCAATAAGGATCATCCGAGAGCACGTACAACACACCTCGGATGGGCAGGATCAGGAAGCCGGCCAGCAACAACGGCTTGCGTCCCCAGGCATCGGCCTTGACGCCGACCAGCCACGCCATGGGCACCATGACCAGCTGCGCGGCGACGATACAGGCCGACGTCAGCGGCGTGGCCAGGTGTGCATTGGCCTGGGCGAGCTTCTGGCTGACCAGCGGGAGCATCGCCGCATTCGCCAGATGGAACAGCCCGCAGCAAATGGCGAACAACAGCAGCGTGCGGTTGTCCAGCAACACGCGCAGCGCCGAGGGTGCCGGCCCCTGTACTGACTGACCGACTTCCAGGCCCCGGGCCACATCATGGTCGATGGCCTCGGCGGACACGCAACTGACCGCTACGATGCTGGCCAGTGCCATCGCGGCCATCAGGTAGAACACCGCGATAGGACCGAACAACCAGGCGAACCCACCCGCCAGCAGCGCCGCGCAGGCATTGCCCGCGTGGTTGAATGTTTCGTTGCGCCCAGTACGCCGCGTAAAGGCCCTGGCGCCAGTGATGCCCAGGGAAATCGCCGCAATTGCCGGCGCGAAGACCGACGCCGCCACGGCGCCGAGCGCCTGGGTCAACGCCACCAGGCCGAAGGAAGAAGTGAACGGTAGCACCAGGCAACCCAGCGTCACCAACAAGGCCGCCACGGCCACCACGGCGCGCTTGCTGCGCACCCGGTCGATCAGCGCTCCGGCGGGCGCCTGGGCAACGAGGCCGGCCATCGCCGCCACGGTCATCACCACGCCAATGCTGGCCGGGTCCCAGCGATGCACCGCCAGGAGGTAGATCGCCAGGTACGGACCCAACCCATCACGCACATCCGCGAGGAAGAAGTTCAGGCCATCCAGGGAAAGGTTGTTGCGTCGGTCCAGGTTTCGATCCACAGCGGCCTCGATGAGGGTTTTGCCCAAAGTTGATTGACGCCATGATGTCGCAAAGAATCGAACCGAACCACCGTGACGAACCCGAGGCCACTGAGGAAACCGTGGCCAGGGATCGCTCCCGCTGGGTCGCGAAGCGGCCCCAAACGTGCCGAACGCGTAAACAGACATACCGCACCCACCGGTTCACGGCTGCTTCGCAGCCGAGCGGGAGCAAGCTCCCTCGCCACAGGTCCATCGTTTTTCTTAGGTAAACTACATCACCTACCAAAGGGCGATGTCGTAGGTGAAGTAGATCCGGTTGCTGTCACGACCTCGTGAATAATCCGAGCGATAGACGTAGTTGCGCAACTTCACCCCCAGCCCCTTGAACGTACCCTGCTGCACCACGTAGGCAATCTCTGCGTCACGCTCCCACTCTTTGACTGTGGTGTTGGACTTGCCGTCATTACCGCTCAGGTAGCGGGTGGAAAACGTCAGGCCGGGCACACCGAGGCGAGCGAAGTCATAGCCGTAACCGAGCATCCAGGTCTTCTCGTCTTCCTCGATGAACTTGCCGATCCCGACGTTGCTGAAGGAGTACACCGTGGCACCGCTGATATAAGGCAGACCTGCCTCGCCACTGAGGGTCTGGTAGCCAGCACTCAACGTGTGGCCGACAACGGCGTAGGACAGCGATCCGCTGAGCATGTCGTTGTCGATCTTGCCGCCGTAGGCCGACCCCGAATCGACGCTGTTGAAGTAGCGCAGGTCGCTGGTCAACACCCCGGCGCCCAGGGGCAGATCATGCTGGATGCCAACAAAGTTCTGTCGATAGAAATTCTCCAGCTCGCCATAGAAGTAACTCAGGCGGATGTTCTTGCCCAGCTTGTAGTCGGCGCCGGCATAGCTGAAGTCACCGGACTTATCGCCACCATAGCCGTCGGGCACGATAGGCATGCTGTCGCTCGAATCCCGCAGCTTGAAACGCTCCAGATGCCCGCCGGTGACAGTGAGGTTGTCGATGTCACTGCTGGTGATCTGGGTGCCCTGGTAAGTCTGGGGCAACAGTCGCGCATCGTTGTAGACCAGCACCGGGGTCTTGGGCAGCAAGGTGCCGTATTTGAGCGTGGTCTTGGCCAGCCTGGCCTTGGCGGTCATGCCCGCGCTGGCAAACTCGTCGGCGGCGCGGCCGTCGTCATGCACCGGTAGCAGGCCGGTACCGCTGCGGCCACGCCCGGAGTCCAGCTTGACCCCGAGCAGGCCCAGGGCATCGACCCCGAAGCCAATGGTGCCCGGCGTAAAGCCCGACTGGTAATCCAGCAGGAAGCCTTGGGCCCATTCGGTGCGCTCACTCTTGGCGGTCCTCGCCGCCCGTGCACTCATCCCGTGCTCGTCGCGAAAATTTTCGTTGAAGTAGACGTTGCGCAATTGCAGCTTGAGCTTGCTGTCGTCGATAAAGCCTTCGGCACTGGCCGTGGCCAGGGGCAACAGCCCAAGGATTGGAAACAAAGCCCCGCGGGTAAGCAAAGTGGTCATTCGAGTTACTCGTTGTTGTTATTTGGCGTGCAGGCCGGCGCACCCCCGCTTGCGGGGGTGTGTCAGGCAAGAAGCTAAGGTTGTCGGGTGAATCAGGAAAACAGCGTCAGCGCACCGGTCAGCAGGGCCAGCGCGGTAATCACCAGGGACGTGAGTACCGCCCATTTCACGGTAGCCTTCTGGAAGTCGCCCAGGTCGCGGTCGACCATGCCCACCAGCAACAAGGTCGAGGCCACCAATGGGCTCATCAGGTGCACCGGCTGGCCAAGAATCGACGCCCGGGCAATTTCCACCGGATCAATCCCGTAGGCCGCCGCGGCATTGGCCAGGATCGGCACGACACCGAAGTAGTAGGCATCGTTGGACAATACGAAGGTCAACGGCATGCTGGTAATCGCCACCACCAGCGGGAACAGGTGGCCCCAGGAAGGCGGAATCCAGTCGACCAGGGTTTGTGCCAACGCATCGACCATTTTCGTCCCGGAAAAAATCCCGGCGAAGATGCCCGCGGCAAATACCAGCAGGACCACGGTCATGGCATTGCCCGAGTGGGCGAGAATGCGTTCCTTCTGAATATCTAGCTGCGGATAGTTGATCATCAGCGCCAGGACGAAACCGATCAGGAACAGAATCGCCGAGTGCATGATCCCCATCACCAGCGCGACCATCACCGCGACCACCAGCAGCAGGTTGACGTAGGCCAGCTTCGGACGCTTGTGCGGCGTGTCCTCCATGATCGCGTTGATGTAGCAGTCACCGCCGCCGCTTTGCAGTTGGACGTTACCGATGCGCTTGCGCTCGGCACGACCCAGCAGGAACCCCGTGAACGCCACCCACGCCGCACCACCGATCATGGTCGGCAGCAACGGCACGAAATACTCGCCGGCATCCAGGCCCAGCGCTGCGATCGCACGGGTCGCCGGGCCGCCCCAAGGGGTCATGCCGCTCATGATGCTCAAGGAGAGCATGGAAATGGTTGCCAGAATCATCGGATTCATGCCGATGCGCTTATACAGCGGCAACATCGCGGCACAGGTGATCATGTAGGTCGTCGTGCCGTCACCGTCCAGCGCCACCAACAGCGACAACAGCGCGGTGCCCACGGCGATTTTCATCGGATCGCCGTTGACCCGCTTGAGGATCTTGCGGATCAGCGGGTCGAACAAGCCGGCGTCGATCATCAGGCCGAAAAACAGGATCGCGAACAACAGCAGCGCCGCCGACGGCGCGACCATTTTCAGGCCATCCAGCATCATCTTGCCGGTGGTCCCGCCAAAGCCGCCGAGCACTGCAAAGACTATTGGCACCACCGTCAGGGCGACGATCGGCGACAGCCGTTTGGTCATTATCAGGAAGGTGAAGACCACCACCATGGCCAAGCCAAGTAAAGCGAGCATATGTCAGATCTCTTGTTGTTATGAGTAGCTTGGCAGACACCCAGGCGCACGCCCTCCCACCCGCCAGGCAACACGAAGGTGTGCCTGGCGCAGAGGGATTGAATAAGCTTACGCGGTGCTGTCGAATCAGCCGTGAACGGCTAGATGTGTTTGGCGACCTTCGCGCCGTCCCAGCTCGAGTCCGTTGCCGGGGCTTGCGTCAGGGCAGGTTTGCCATCCAGGGTCTGCAACAGGACTTCGCGGTCACAGGCATTCTCCGAGAGGGAGATCACCACGGTCGCGACGGCGTTGCTCGCCAGGCTGGTCAACGCCCGCGCTTCAGACATGAATCGGTCGATCCCGATCAACAGGGCCAGGCCCGCCAGGGGAATGTCGTGGATGACCGTCAAGGTCGAGGCCAGGGCGACAAACCCGCTGCCGGTCACACCCGCGGCCCCCTTTGACGACAGCAGCATGATCGCCAGCATGGTGATGACCTGGGTCAGCGTCAGGTCGATGTTGCAGGCCTGGGCAATGAAGATCGCCGCCAGTGACAGGTAGATCGCCGTACCGTCGAGGTTGAACGAGTAACCGGTCGGCAGCACCAGCCCTACGACGCCTTTCTTGCAACCCAGGGCCTGGAGTTTTTCCAACATCCGCGGCATCACCGGTTCGGTCGAGGACGTCCCCAATACCACCAGGAACTCCTCACGCAGATAACGCAACAGCTTCCACAGGCTGAAACCGTGCGCGCGGCAAATACCGCCCAGCACCACGAAGACGAAGAAGGCACAGGCGATATACAAGGTCATGATCAGCTTGGCCAGCGAGCCCAGCGACGTGATGCCGTACTGCCCCACCGTGAAGGCCAAGGCCCCGAAAGCGCCGATCGGAGCGAAACGCATCAGGTAGGAGAAAATCTTGAACACCATGTGCGAAGCTGACTCCAGCACCTGCAGCACAGGCTTGCCGCGCTCGCCCAGGGACGACAGGGCAAACCCGCTGAGCACCGCGATAAACAGCACCGGCAACACCTCGCCTTTATTGAAGGCGCCGATGAAGGTGTCGGGAATGATGTGCATGAAGAAGTCCACCACGCTCAGTTTCGCGGCGGAGTCGGTGTACTGCGACAGTCCTTTGGTGCTCAACTGCGTCGGATCGATGTTCATCCCCGCGCCAGGCTTGAACAGGTAGACCGATACCAGGCCGATGATCAGGCTAATCACCGTCAGCGCCAGGAACAACAGCAGGGTCTTGCTCAACAGACGCCCCAGCGAGCGCTTGTCACTCATGCCGGCGATGCCAGTGACAATGGTGCAGAACACCACCGGCGCGATCATCATCTTGATCAGCTTGATGAAGGCATCGCCCAGCGGCTTCAAGGCAATTGCCTGTTGCGACCAGAAGTGCCCGACGATCACGCCCAGCAGCACGGCGCAGATGATCTGGAAGTAGAGCGATTTTACAACTTTCATGGCATCACCCATTTTTAGAATTGTTCTGATGCAAAAGACCCTGGCGGCCTGGGGCTATCCGGCCAGCCGCTGGGCCGTCGTGGCGTAGACGTAACCTGAGAAGAGCCGGCGCGCAGTACGTACTACCGAGGCCTGAATGGTCTCACCCTTTTCACCGGTGTAGGACAGTACGACATCGATACCTCCGCTTGGATGCTCAATCCGAACCTGTTGCAAGCGCGGCTCACTGACGGTGCCGAGCAGCTGTGCGACGACGCTGCCCTCGGTCACGCATGCGGTGGCCAGGCCGATGGAACCGGTGATCGCCAGGGCGCGGTGACAGTTGTGCGGCATGAAATAACGCACCTGGACCGTCCCGCCGGACTTGGCCGGAGACACCAGTACCGGCTTGGGAATGACTTTGTCACTGACATCACCCAGGCCCATGGCCAGGCCGGCTTTCAGGCGCAAGGCCTCCAGACGCTGCAGGAAGGCTTTATCGGCGTCCAGTTCGGCGGGGCTTTCGTCGCCGCGCTTACCCAGCTGACTGGCCTGAACAATCATCATCGGCATCGCCATGTCGATGCAGGTCACCGGGATGCCGTCGATCAGGTCCTGGGTTTGCCCGGTCGGGAAGAGTTTCCCCGTCTTGCTGCCCGCGGCGTCGAGAAAGGTCAGTTGCACCGGAGCGGCGGTGCCAGGCACGCCGTCGATGGCGGTATCGCCCTCATAGCTGACCTTGCCACCTGGGGTTTGCACTTCGGAATTGACGAAGGTCCCGGTATTGAGGTTGCGGATACGCACCCGAGTCCGCTCGCCCGACGCCTTGACCAATCCCTGTTCGATGGCGAACGGGCCGACGGCGCAGAGCATGTTGCCGCAGTTGGGTGCGGTATCGACCCGACGCTGGGAAACCATGACCTGGACGAACAAATAGTCGACATCGGCGTCAGGGTGCAGCGATGGGCTGACGATCGCCACTTTGCTGGTTTGTGGACTGCCGCCGCCGATGCCATCGATTTCCAGCTCATGGCCGGAGCCCATCAGGTTGAGCAGCAGCTCGTCACGTTCGGCGATGGCGACCGGCAGATCCCAGGCGAGAAACACCGGGCCTTTGGACGTACCGCCGCGCATTAGCACACAAGGAATTCGCTGCATGAATACTAACTCTTGTTAATCAATCTGGATAATTGATGCTCTGGACACAAGAGTGGCAGGGTTTGAAAAGTGTTTCCAATGCAAAGATCGGAGCGATTATTGCGTTTCACAAATGAATTACTTTACGATGGTTGGCATCGCGCTTCGCCCTGCCAGGTTGAGAAAACATATGGAATATGAGCTTCAGGACATCCGATCTTTCGTGAAAATCGCCGAACTGGGCAGCTTCCACGAGGCCGCAGATGCGCTGCACCTGTCCCAACCGGCATTGAGTCGGCGGATGAAAAAACTCGAGGAAGGCCTGGGAACCGCTTTGCTCGATCGCACGACCCGCAAGGTCAGCCTGACGAGTGTCGGCCGTGATTTCCTGCCCAAGGCGCGGCGCTTGCTGGATGATTTCGACGACTCGATTCTCAACATTCGCGAGCTGGCAGAGCGGCAGATCGGCCGGGTGACCTTGGCATGCATCCCCACGGCGGCGTTCTATTTCCTGCCGTCGGTGATCCGTCTCTACAACGAGCGCTACCCGAAAATCCGCATCCGCCTGCTCGACCTCAGCGCCAACGAAGGACTGGAGGCGGTGCTGCGCGGCGAAGCCGATTTCGGCATCAACATGATGAGCGGCCAGCACCCGGACATTGAGTTCGTGCCCCTGGTCAACGAACCCTTTGTGCTGGCCTGCCGACGCGACCATGAGTTGGCTGGACGCAATGCGGTCACCTGGTCGGAGCTCAGTGATTACCGGCTGATCGGCGTCGGCCGCCTGAGCGGCAACCGCATGCTGCTGGACCACGCGCTGTCAGGCCTGAGCTGGCGCCCGCAATGGTTTTACGAAGTG
This sequence comes from Pseudomonas sp. St290, assembly GCF_018325805.1. Lineage (NCBI taxonomy): Bacteria > Pseudomonadati > Pseudomonadota > Gammaproteobacteria > Pseudomonadales > Pseudomonadaceae > Pseudomonas > Pseudomonas sp. St290. Next base: position 4,130,863 of record NZ_AP014703.1, read on the forward strand.
CAGCACTTGTCTACGTCGCTGGGGCTGGTGGAAGCTGGCCTCGGCGTATCGGCGATGCCCAGCCTGGCAATGCCGGCCGGGGATCATCCAACCCTGGTCAGCGTGCCGCTGATCGAACCGGTGGTAAACCGCTCGCTGGGCCTGGTCTACCGTCGGGGCTCATCGCTCTCCCCGGCTGCGGAGAAATTCGTCTCGATCCTGCTTGAACAGTGGCCGCAATGAAGCGAGGCCGAATCCTGGATCGATGATCACCTCGAAACGTCGCCCACTCGTACCGAACGCTTGAGCGCAGTGAGGGCACGCTGCCCGTACAAGCCGACGCCAAGCCCCGCCACGATGAGCACGACGGCAATGAGTTTGTTGAGTGACAGGCGCTCATCAAAAATCAGCACCGAACCCAGCAGGCCGAATACCGGCACCAAGAGCGACAAGGGCGCGACGGTGGACACCGGATAACGTTTCAGCAGCGAGTTCCACACCCAGTAGCCGAACAGTGTATTGGGGTAGACCTGGAACAGGATCGACAGGACGGCGCGGTAGTCGAGTTGATTCACCAACGCGCTGTAACCTGTCGAACCATTCACCGCATAATCCAGCGCGAACAGCGGGATGGGCGAAAACGCGCTGGACCACACCAGGAACGCGAAGACCTGGGTGGTCTTGGCTTTTTTGCTGATGACATTGGCCACACTCCAGGCCACTGCCCCCAGCAGCGCCAGGCACAACCCGGTCGTCGTCACGGTGCCATCAGCAATCGAGAGGATGCTCAACAAGCCACAGCAAGCGATACCGATACCCGCCAGTTGGTAACGGGAAATCGCCTCCTTGAAGATCCACGAACCCAGCACAATGGTGAAAAAGGCGCTGAACTGAAGCACCAGCGACGCGATGCCGGCTGAAAGACCGGCCTTGATGCCCATGTTGACGACACCCCAGAGCCCGATACCGAAGACCAGGCCATAGCCGACGATATAGCGCCACTGCACATCGGGTTTCGGCATGAAAAGAATCGCCGGCAATGCGCAGAGCGTGAAGCGAATACCCGCCAGGATCAGCGGGTCAACGGCGATGAGGCCCAGCTTGATCACCGAGAAGTTCACGCCCCAAATGGCCGTTATCGAGATGGCGAGTAACAGGTGTCCGATTTTCATGCTGATCTTCCGGGCAGGGTCGTTGAAAAATGCATCGAGGCCATCCATAACGCCAACGCGGCGAGGCTGATCAAGGCGCCCAGCAGGCTGACCGCCATCCAGCCCCACAGCGCATAGACCTGGGTCGCGGCAACCGCGCCCAGTGCGCTGCCCACCGAGTAGAAACACATGTAGGCGCCGACCATTCGACTTTGGGCGTCGGGCCGTGCAGCGAAAATCAAACTCTGGTTGGTGACGTGCACGGCCTGTACCGCGAAGTCGAGTAGCACCACGCCGCAGACCAGCACGATCAAGGAGGTTTCGGCAAACGTGATGGGCAACCAGGAAAGCGTCAGGAGCCCCAGCGACAAGCCGGTAACACGTTGCCCAAAGCCTTGATCGGCCCAACGACCGGCTCTTCTGGCCGCCAGGGCCCCGGCGACGCCAGCCAGGCCAAACAAGCCGATGACCGTATGCGAAAGCGACAGCGGCGCGGCGCTCAACGGCAGCACCATGGCCGTCCATAACACCGAAAAAGCGGCAAAGATCAGTAAGGCCAGCAGCCCCCTGCTCCGTAGCATCGGCTCGGTCGCGAACAGCCTGAACAGCGAGCGGATCAGCGCCAGGTAGGGTTGCCGGTGACGGGGCGACACGGCAGCAGGCACCACGGCCCAGAACACCGCCGCGATGGCCAGCATCAAGCCCGAGGACACGAAATAAACCCCGCGCCAACCCGCCAGATCGGCGATCACCCCGGAAGTAAACCGCGCCAGGAGAATCCCCAGGACAACGCCACTGGTGACGGCTCCCACGGCCTGCCCCCGCTGGGAGGGCGAGGACAGCGCGGCGGCATAGGCCACCAGCACTTGGACGACTACCGCCAGCAGCCCCATCACGATCATGGCGCCCAGCAAAGCCAACCAATGCTGGGCTGAGCCAACGGCCGCCAGCGCGATGGCAGACAACACCAGTTGGGCGAAAACCAGCCGTTTACGGTTGATCTTGTCTCCCAACGGAACGATGAACAGCAACCCCAGCGCGTAACCCACCTGGGTCGCCGTCACCACAACCCCGATCAACCCAGAAGCGACGCCCAGGCTCTCGGCCATCGAGGCGAGCAAGGGCTGGGCAAAGTAGACATTGGCGACGGCCAGTGCGCAGGTCACGGAAAACAATAACGTGAGCGATGGCGAAAGCCCTGGGCACAGCTGTTCATTCAACGAACCCGTGGCGAGGGAGCTTGCTCCCGCTGGGCTGCGAAGCGGCCCCTCCCGTGAGCGCTCCGCACTCAAGCGGGAGCAAGCCCCCTCACCCCCCTGATTTCCCGAAGGCTGTCGGGTGAAACAGTCGGCCTCTGCTGTCATGGACGTCTCCTTGGCGCTAAACTGGTTTCAATTAAAAACCTGTCTGGATTGTTGCTTGATCAGGTTTCAATTTGCAACCACAAAAATGCCGACCAACTTGGCAATGCTTTTCCAGAGGCTCAATCAAATGGAAACTGCTTCATCGCAAAACAACGAATGCCCGGTAGCCAGGACACTGGACGTGATTGGCGATCGCTGGTCGCTGATGATCATTCGCGATGCATTCGACGACATTCGCCGCTTCAGCGAATTTCAAAAAAGCCTGGGCGTAGCCAAGAACATTCTGGCTTCGCGACTCAAAGCCTTGGTCGAGGTCGGGGTGTTCGACGTTCGTCCCGCCTCGGATGGGAGTGCCTACAAGGAGTACGTCCTGACGGAGAAAGGCCGGGAGATCTTTCCGGTGGTGGTCAGTCTGCGGCAGTGGGGCGAACGTTTCCTGTTCGAGCCGGGAGAAACGCGTTCCGTGCTGTTGGACAACGCCTCCGGCCAGACACTCATGCCGATGGAGGTGCGCTCCTCAAGCGGTCAGAAACTCGGGCCGGCCGATTGCCACAGGGTGAGGCTCGTGACCGACGACCTGACGTGAACGTTTTTATCCCTGCAAGACCAGGGACATGTCCGGGTACCTGGCACACATGAAATCGACAAATGCCCGCACCTTCGGCGCAGCAAGCCGTCGGGAGGTGTGCAAGACCCAGAGTTCGGCTTCTTTCCCCGATACCGTGCCCCACTGGACCAACTCGCCATTGGCCAGTTGGCTCCACGCCATCGATTGCGGGATGAGAGCCGCCCCGCCACCGGCGATGGCCGCATCGCGGATCATCAGGAACGAAGAGAACCTCAGCCTGGGGATCGGTTCCAGGACCAAGTGACCGCCATCGAGTGTCCAATGGGTGGGCTCGAAACTGGAGACCACAATGCCGGGAACCGAGCGGATGGCGCCGGGTGCGGGCATCGGCAGTCCAGGCGCGGCCACCACCACCAGCCGGTCCTTGGCGAAGCAGCGACCGACCAGACTGCTGTCTGGGCTGGGGTTGATCCGGATGGCGACATCAAATTGTTCCTCGACGAGGTCGACCACGCGATCCTCCGAAATGACCTCGATCGTGACGTCAGGATAAGCCGCACAAAACTCTGCGCCGATGCCTCCCATCGCAAGCTGCGAGAACAGGACTGGGGCAGCGACACGCAAGCGTCCGCGAGGCGTCGATACGCCCTCCTTCGCCGCCGCCATGGCTTCCGCCACCTCGGCCAACGGCCCTTCGGCCCGGGCCAGCAGTAGCTCTCCAGCCTCGGTGAGCTTCAGACCGCGCGCGCTGCGCTCGATCAGCCTTACGCCCAGTTGTTCCTCAAGGTCGGCAATGCGGCGCGACAAGGTGGCCTTGGCTATTCCGCTCGCACGGCTTGCCTTTCCCAGCCCCTCGTTCGTTGCGACGAGGGTGAAATCGATCAGCGCGTTCAGGTTCATGGTGTTCCATTTTTGCAACGGAGTGTCTACATCCTGGCGTCTTCGTTTTACTCCTGCAACACAATATCGTTTGTCCATCGCAACGGGCCGACAAGGTCGTAGCGGACCTTCTGACTCCCCCACCCTTTTGCAGGAGATTCAAATGAGCATTCTCGTTACCGGCGCCACAGGCACCATCGGTTCACTCATCATTCAACGCCTCGCCAGCGCAGGCACCGAGGTCAAAGCCCTCGTGCGCCAACCTGGCAAGGGCTCCTTCCCGGCGGGCGTCACTGAAGTCGTTGCCGACCTCACCGACGTCCCTTCGCTGCGCAACGCACTGGCGTCGGTGCGTACGCTGTTCCTGCTCAACGCCGTGACGCCCGACGAGGTGACACAAGCCCTCATCACCTTGAACCTCGCTCGCGAAGCAGGCATCGAGCGCATCGTCTACCTGTCGGTGATTCATGCCGACAAGTTCACCCACGTTCCGCACTTCACCGGCAAGCACACGGTCGAGCGCATGATCGAGAGCCTCGACATCCCCGCCACCATCCTGCGTCCGGCTTACTTCATGCAAAACGAACTCATGGTCCAGCAGACCATTCAGAACTACGCGGTATACCCGATGCCGATCGGCTCGGCGGGCGTGTCGATGATCGATACCCGGGACATCGCCGATATCGCCGCTGCCGAGTTGCTGCGACGCGACAAGGCACCTTCGGCCCTGGATCGGGTCACCTTGGAATTGGTCGGCCCGCACGCACTGACCGGCACCGACGTGGCGAAGATCTGGAGCACCGCCCTGGGTCGCGAGATCGCCTACGGCGGTGACGATGTGGCTGCCTTCGAAGCGCAATTGGCCGCCTACGGTCCCGCCTGGCTGGCTTATGACATGCGCCTGATGATGTCTGGCATCCAGACGTTCGGTATGCAGGCGGTTGAAGGAACGGTGGAGCGGCTACAGGCCATCCTCGGACGCCCGCTGCGCACCTACGAAGACTTCGTCCGCGAGACCATCGCCGGGGTTTGAACAGCAGGGGTCGTCATGCCGTATTGCTGCCCCGATGATTCAACCGGTCGAGGCAACACGATTACTCCTCGGCAGGCCTCATATGAAAAATCGTATAAGGCAGGATCAACGTATCGGCGACGATACTGAAAGGCAGGTCAATGATTGCAAACGGTGCCAGCGCACGTGAATACACGTCGTTGTCGTTCGTCGAGCCCTTGATGATCTCGATATCGGTCGCCGCACCGCAATAAGGCTGACGGCCGCAAAGTTGCCCCATGCCAAAGGTTTCATTGGCCGTCGCGCAGCCGGCCAGCAGCGCCATCGTCAAAGCCATTGCTACGATCCGCATGCCGCTCCCTCCCCTGGAAAGACCGGACTGTAGCACCGATGGCGGACGACCTATAGGGGCAAGCAGTGTTACCGGAATGAGGGGCGCAAGACTGCACCAGCGCCCCCCAGACCTTCCCATGCATCAATCCCACCACTGAACACTGTTGCCTGGGAAACAATGGATCAACTGTTGCCCGAGCAACAGCCATTCAACAATTCATCCGCCAGACCAACAGTCGCTCCCCCTCCCTGCCCCGCGAAGCCCAGCAAATACTGGGCTTTTCGCGTTGGTACGGCCCTTGCTCAAGCCTGTGTACCTCGATCAACAGTCCAACAGGAACACCTAGGATGAGCACTCCCCTGAAAGTCGTCGCTGTTTCCGGCGGTACCTCCCGCCCCTCGCGCACTTTGGCACTGACCGAAGCCATCCTGGGCGAACTCGGCCAGCACTTGGTCATCGACACCCACTTGATCGAACTGGGCAACATTGCCCGTCCGTTGGGCGGTGCGTTGTGGCGCAAGGAATTGCCGGAAACCGTCGAGCATGAACTGCGCCTGATCGAGTCTGCCGACCTGCTGGTGGTGGCCGCGCCTGTCTATCGCGGCACCTATCCGGGCCTGTTCAAGCATTTGTTCGACCTGGTCGGCCAGGACGCCCTGGTCAACACGCCGGTACTGCTGGCCGCCACCGGTGGCAGCGAGCGCCATGCCCTGGTCCTCGATCATCAACTGCGCCCGCTGTTCAGTTTCTTCCAGTCGCTGACCCTGCCCATTGGCGTGTACGCCAGCGAGACCGATTTTACCGACTACCGCATCGTCAACGCGGCCTTGCAGTCGCGCATCGAGCTGGCAGCCGCACGCGCCGCTCGCCTGTTTGCCGACCAGGCGCATGCTTTGCGCAAGATCGCCTGAGGAACCCGCATGAATCACCACTGCATTTGCCTGGAAGGCCTTTTCGCGAGGGATATCGCGTGAGAATCCAACAACAGCCCACCGTGTTGACCCCGCTACAGACCGCCCGCCGCCTGGCTGCGGAATTTGCCGAAACCGCCGTCGAGCGTGATGAGGCCGGCGGCACCCCCAAGGAGCAACGCGACGCCATTCGCCAGAGCGGCCTGCTGGCCTTGAGCATTCCAACCCAGTTTGGCGGCCTCGGGGCCAGTTGGAGCGAAACCCTCGGCGTGGTCCGCGAGTTCGCCAAGGTGGACAGCTCCATCGCCCATGTCTTCGGTTTCCAGCACCTGATGCTGGCCACCGTGCGCCTGTTTTCGCGCCCCGATCAATGGCAACCCTGGTTCGAACAGACCGCCCGCAAGAACTGGTTCTGGGGCAACGCGTTGAACCCGCTGGACACCCGCACCGTGGTCAAGACCTTCGACGGCTGGCGCGAATTCTCCGGCAAGAAGAGCTTCTGCTCCGGTGCCAGCGACTCGGAAATGCTGATCGCCTCGGCCATCGACGAAAGCGCCGGCGGTAAACTGCTGATCGCCGCGATCCCCAGTGGCCGCACCGGCATCACCCTGCACGGCGACTGGGACAATATGGGCCAGCGCCAGACTGACAGCGGCAGCGCCACCTTCGAACGGGTGCGCGTGGAAGAGAACGAACTGCTGCTCGACCCCGGCCCCCTGAGCACGCCTTTCGCCTGCCTGCGCCCGCTGATCGCCCAATTGCATTTCTCCCACATCTTCCTCGGCATCGCCGAAGGCGCCCTGGAAGAGGCCCGCCATTACACCCTCAAGGAAGGTCGGCCGTGGTTCCGTTCCAAGGCCCAGCACGTCAGCGAAGACCCCTATGTGCTACGCCACTACGGCGAGTTCTGGGTCGGCCTGGAAAGCGTGCGCCTATTGGTGGAACGCGCCGCCGAGCAGCTCGATGAAGCCTGGCACAAGGGGCACGCGCTGGGTGCCGAGGAACGCGCACAACTGGCGCTGTCCATCGCCACCGCCAAAGTCGCCGCCGTACGCACCGGCCTGGATATCTGTAGCCGCCTGTTCGAAGTCACCGGCGCCCGCGCCACCCACGCTTCGCTGCGCCTCGACCGCCATTGGCGCAACCTGCGCACCCAGAGCCTGCACGACCCGGTGGATTACAAACTCCACGAATTGGGTGACTGGGCGCTGAACCAGACGCGGCCTACCCCCTCCTTCTACTCATAGGGATGCCCATGCAACTGCTGACTCTCCCCCCTTCGCCGACACTAGCTACCTCGATCCGGGCGACCGCACAGGTCTTCGAAGACCCTAGATCGCAGGCGCTGCTCGCTCACGTGCAACAGGTCGCCCCCAGCGAGGCCAGCGTCCTGATCATTGGCGAGACCGGCACGGGCAAGGAGCTGGTCGCGCGTCACATCCACAACCTCAGCGGCCGCCGCGCCGGACCGTTCGTTGCCGTCAACTGCGGGGCCTTTTCCGAATCGCTGGTGGAAGCTGAGCTGTTCGGCCACGAAAAAGGTGCCTTCACCGGCGCCCTTGCCGCCAAGGCCGGCTGGTTCGAGGAAGCCAACGGCGGCACGTTGTTCCTCGACGAGATCGGCGACCTGCCGATGGCCATCCAGGTCAAGCTGCTGCGAGTATTGCAAGAACGCGAGGTGGTGCGCCTGGGCTCGCGCAAGAGCATCCCGATCAATGTACGCGTGGTCGCCGCCACCAACGTGCAACTGGATAAGGCCATCGGCGCCGGCCACTTCCGCGAAGACCTGTATTACCGCCTCGACGTGGTCAGCCTGCAACTCTATCCATTGCGTGAGCGACCGGGCGACATCCTGCCGCTGACCCGTCACTTCATCAAGACCTACTGCAATCGCCTGGGCTATGGCGAGGTGCGCCTGACTTCGCAAGCCGAACGCAAACTGGTGGACTACAGCTGGCCGGGCAACATCCGCGAACTGGAAAACGTCATCCACCACACCCTGCTGGTGTGCCGCAACGGCCTGGTGGAGGAAGACGACTTACGCTTGTCGTCCCTGCGCATCGAGCGCCAGGAACAACCCCAGGCCACCCACGGCGAGAGCGCCGACGAACAACTGCTGCGCACCTTTCACCGGCTATTCGAAGAACAGGCCGGCGGCCTCCACGAGAAGGTTGAAGACAGTCTGCTGCGCGCCGCCTATCGCTTCTGTCACTGCAACCAGGTGCGCACCGCCAGCCTGTTGGGCCTGAGCCGCAACGTCACGCGGGCGCGTCTGATCGCCATTGGCGAGCTGGTGGTCAACCGACGCCGCCCGGACAGCAACACGCATCCGGGCCAGGCCCTGCAACTGTCAATCTGATCACGATAAAAACAGGCAATGCGGCCTGGCCGACAAAGCCCCGATACGCCAAGCGTTGCGATACAGCAAGGGCCCATGCGCCCTTCCATACTCTCAACAGCACAAGGATCAAACTTCATGAGCCTGGATATTTTCTGGTTCCTTCCCACCTCCGGCGACACCCGCTACCTGGGCCATTCCGGCAGCGGCCGGCCGGCGACCAACGCCTACATGCGCCAGATCGCCGTGGCTGCCGATCAGCTCGGCTACGATGGCCTGCTGATCCCCACCGGGGCCAGTTGCCTGGATCCCTGGGTGACCGCTGCCAGCCTGGTTCCGGTGACCCAGCGGATCAAGCTGCTGGTGGCGCTGCGCACGTCGCTGGGTAACCCCACGGCCTCGGCGCGCCAGGCCGCCAGCCTGGATCAGGCCAGCGGAGGCCGCCTGCTGCTCAACGTCGTGCCGGGCGGCGATGCCACCGAACTGCAAGCCGACGGTGTGTTCCTCACGCACGACGAGCGCTATGACGCCTCCGACGAATTCCTGACCATCTGGCGGCGTCTGCTCCAAGGCGAGACCGTCGACTTCGACGGCAAGCACTTGAAAGTACGTGGCGCCCAGAACTTCTTCGCCCCCGTGCAGCAACCGCACCCGCCGCTGTACTTCGGCGGTTCATCAGAGGCCGCGCACGAATTGGCGGCCAAGCATGTGGACGCCTACCTGACCTGGGGCGAACCACCGGCTGCCGTGGCCGAGAAAATTGCCGACGTGCGCGCCCGTGCCGCCAGGCATGGACGCAGCGTGCGCTTCGGCGTGCGCCTGCATGTGATCGTGCGGGAAACCAACGAGGCCGCCTGGGCCGCGGCCGACGAGCTGATCAGTCACCTGGACGATGCCACCATCGCTGCGGCCCAGGCCAACTACGGCAAAATGGATTCCGAAGGCCAGCGGCGCATGGCCGCGTTGCATGGCGGCGACCGCAATAAACTGGAAGTGGCCCCCAACCTGTGGGCCGGTGTCGGCCTGGTCCGTGGCGGTGCCGGCACCGCCTTGGTGGGCGACCCACAAACCGTCGCCGCACGCCTGCTCGAATACGCCGAGCTGGGTGTCGACAGCTTCGTACTCTCGGGCTACCCGCACCTGGAAGAAGCCTATCGCTTCGCCGAACTGGTGTTCCCATTGTTGCCGGGCAAGGGCAAGGTCACCGTCGAAGGCGCCTTCACCGGCGGCGCCTTCGACGTTCGCGCAGGCAAGGAGAAAGTCGCATGAAAGTCATCGACCTACGCTGTCGCCCGGCCTACCTGCACCCCTTCTTCGGCGGCGTGCCGGGCTCGCCCGAACACGCCGTGGCGCGCTGGCTCAACCGACGTGTCGGCACCCGCGGGCCGGACGATCACTTCGAGCGCTCGCTGACCCCGCAGGGTTTTCTCGCCGAAGTACGGGATGCCGGCCTGGACAAAGCCGTGGTGGTCGGCCGCCACACCCCGGGGCAACACCTGCCGAATGAACGCATCCACGAAATCGTTCATGGCCACGACGAACTGATCGGCATCGGCTCGATAGAACCGGTGCTGCAGGGAATCGAAGGCGCCCTGGCGGAAATCGACCGGGCGATCGACCAACTGGGCCTGGCCGGCATCGACCTGGAGCCGGGTTTCGCCGAGCCGGCCCGACACCCCGACGACGCACTGTACTGGCCGATCTACGAACATCTGCAAAAGCGCGGTATCCCGCTGTTCCTGATGAGCGGGCCGACCACACCGGACCCGAGCTACAACGACCCGGCACGCCTGGCTGCTGTGGCTCGGGCGTTCCCGGACCTGACGATCGTCGTTTACCACGGCTACTGGCCCAATGTGCAGCAGGCCCTCGGCGTTGCGTTCCGCTTTGAAAACATTCACCTGGTGCCGGACATGTACCTGTTCCAGCCGGGCAGCGAGGGTTATGTGCAGGCCGCCAACGGCTACCTGGCCGAGCAGTTGTTGTTTGGCTCTTCCTACACATTCCGCCCAATCCGCCAAAGTATCGAAGATGCCCTGCAACTGGGGTTCAAGGACGAGGTGCTGGAGAAGTTCTTCCACGGTAACGCGCGCAGGGTGTTAGGGCTGGCCTGAGCCGACGTCGACTCTGTTTCTCGTTCAGCATTTCCTGCGGTTCAAACCCTGCCGCAGGAAACCCGGGGAGCGCTCCTGCACTCCCCGGATCCATTCACCTACCCAGCCCATTTCCTTGTCCGTCGGCCAACGCAGCGCCATTGAGGTAATGGTCGCCAAGCAGTCGACGTTGAGTCAGCAATGCCGGCTCGGGGTTTTCCGGCAAGGGCCGCGGCAAGCTGCGACCGGCCAGTTCGAAGTAGACATGGCCGGCCAGGCGCGCCGATTCAGCGGCGGCCAGGCGAAAAGCGATGGCGGCCGACTGGGACTCGTCGGCGTACGCCAACAAGGCATCGGCAGCGTCGATGCGGATGCGCAGTTCACCGACCGCGGCGATCACCAGGGCCTCATGACGAGCGCTCTGCGCACGCAGGTAGTCAAGCAGCGCCGCCTCGACATGACGGGCATGGGCCAGGTCGCTGCGGCCTTGAGAATGTAAGTTGGACATGCGCGATACCTCAGTTCCAGGAATGACGTTGCGGCTTGACGCCGTTGAGAAGCTGATTGCCGACCAAGTGATATTTCCAACGCACCGGATCGTGCAGGGTATGAGTCCGCGCATTACGCCAGAACCGATCCAGCCCCTGGCTGGCCGAGACGCTGCGGGTGCCGCCCAACTCCAACAGGCGGCTGGAAGCCTCCAGGGAAATCTCGGTGGACAGCACCTTGGCCTGGCCGACGATTACCGAGGCCTCGGCAACCCGTTCTTCGCTGGGCTCGGCGACAGCACGGTCGACCGCGTGCGCCGCGCGCCGCAGGATCGCTTCGGCCGCTTGCAGGCGCCAGGCCAACTCACCAATCAACGCTTGGCCGAGCGGGTCCTGCCAGCCGTGTTGCAACCCGCTGTCCACCCATGGACGCGCCTGGCGTGCCACGCGCAAGGTCTCGGCGAAGGCGCCACGGGCAATGCCGGTGTCCACCGCAGCCTGGATGATTTGTGAGATCGGGCCGTCAGAGGTGGGCTGGTCATAGGCCTTCCAGGCCGGCACCACGTCGCTCGCCGGCACCCGCACGCCTTCGATGCGCACCTGGCCGCTGGCGGTGATGCGCTGGCCGAAACCGTCCCAACTGTCGATCACTGTCAGGCCTGCGGCATCGCGCGGAACGAGGGCGATATGGACGTGCCCCACCTCGTCCACCCCGGCGACCGGCACGATGTGGGCGAACAGCGCACCGGTGCAGTAGGCCTTCTCGCCGTCGAGTACGGCGGTGTCGCCATCGAAGCGGATCTGCGTCTGGAAGGTGGTGACGTACTGGCTGCGCGCCTCGGAAAAAGCGTTGCCGAAGCGATAGCCCTGCAACACCTTGGCGTAGTAACGGCGCTTCTGCTCCTCGCTGCCGGTCAGGCTGAGGTTGCTGAGCACGCCGAAGTGGTTCTGCGGCAACTGGCCGAGAGACGGATCGGCAGCGGAAATGATCGCGATCACTTCACTGAGGGTGGCATAGGACACCTCGGCGCCACCGTAGGCCTTCGGCACGCGGATCGCCCACAACCCGCTCGCGGAAAAGCGTTCGAGTTCTTCCCAGGGCAGGCGTCGCTCGCGGTCGCGCAAAGCGGCCTCGCGGGCGAAATCCTCGGCCAGGCGCTGTGCCACCTCGATGGCCTCGGCGTCACTACGGATGATGTGGGCCGGACTGCGTGGCGCCGGACGCGCCTGCCCAGGCTGATCGAAAGATGGTGAGTCGGTCATGTGCTACTCCATGCATAACGGGTTCACCCAGAGCTAAAGCACAGCCCGTACCAACCTTTAAAACGCTTTATATTCAATAGCTTGAAGAAATATCCGAGTACGCTTGAAAGCCTCGGGAGCGGCAAACTGTCGATGGACTGTTGCCCAGCGAACAGTTGCGTCACACCCCATCAACGAGCCTTGCCACCCAGGTAGAAATGCTGGATGTCTTCCCGCGCCGCCAGCTCCGTGGCGTCGCCCTCACCCACCACCCGCCCGTTCTCCAGGATGTAGGCGTAGCTGGCATGGCGCAGGGCGACATTGATGTTCTGCTCGGCCACCAGAAAGCTCATGCCTTCCTGGGCATTGAGCTGCGCGACGATGGCAAAAATCTCCTCGACGAGGATCGGCGCCAGCCCCATTGAGGGTTCATCGAGCAGCACCAGTCGAGGCTTGGTCATCAGGGCCCGGCCAAGGGCAAGCATCTGCTGCTCACCGCCCGAGGTCAGCCCGGCCTGGGTCTTGCGCTTGGTCTTCAGGCGTGGAAACCAGGCGTAGATACGCTCCAGATCCTGCTCCAGCTCCCGTCGTGTCGGCTTGCGCAGGAAACCACCGCTGCGCAGGTTGTCCTCGACAGTCAAGTGGGCGAATACATGTCGTCCCTCCAGCACATGGACGATGCCCTGGCGCGCCAGCAGATTGGCCGCAACCCCGGCGGTGTCCTGTCCCTGGAAGACAATCCGTCCACGGCTGACTTGCGCCCGATCGGCCTGGACCAACCCGGAGATGGCCTTGAGCGTGGTGCTCTTGCCGGCCCCGTTGGCGCCGAGCAGGGCGACGATGTCACCCTGTCCGACCCGCAGGGAAACCCCGGCCACGGCGAGGATCGCGCCGTCGTAGATCACTTCGATGTCTTGCACCGCCAGCAACTCTCTGTTTTCGGTGCCGGCAAGGGCCGCGTTGGTCATGATTCCCTACTCCTTGGGCGCGGTCGCGCCCGGTTGTGTTTCGATTTACCGAACCGAGTGCATGGCTACAGCGCCGCGCAATCGCGGGCGGTCACACCCTTCTCTTTCGCATATTCGGCGGCCTTGGCATCGATCAGTGGCCGCAACGTCGCGCGGTCGGCCTGGACCCAATCGGTGATCAGCTTCCACTGCTGGCCGTCCCATTGCTGCACCTTCGCCGCGCCACCGCCCTCGTGGTCGCTGCATGACAGCTTCAGCGGCTGCATCAGCCCAAGAAAACCGATTTCCTTGAGGCGTGCATCGTTGAGGTCGAGGTGCTCCAGGCCCCAGCGGCCCTCCTCACCGTTGAGCGGACGATTGCCGAAATGCTTCTGCCCGGTGCGGATCGCCTCGACGGCAATGGCGGCGTTCACCAGGCCAGAGTTGTAGTAGACGCTGCCGAAGCTCTTCGGATCCTTGAGGTCGCTCTTGCCGGTATCGAGAATGTACTGGCGCAGGCGCTGGTGAATATCGAAGTCGGCGCCGCCCGGATAGGGCGTCAGTGCCAGGTAGCCCTTGCCTGCTTCACCGGCCGGCAGCACGTCTTCGTTGGAACTGGCCCAGATGTCGCCGACGATGCGCTCCACCGGGTAGCCGAACCTTGCGGCGGTCTTGATCGCCACCGGCGTGGACACGCCCCAGGTCCGCAGGAACACCCAATCCGGCTTGAGCTGGCGCACCTGGCGCCACTGTCCGGCCTGCTCATTACCTGGGTCTGCCACCGCGATCTGGATGTTCTCGAAGCCGTATTTCTGCGCCAACAGCGCCAGTGGCCCCTGGGTTTCCCGGCCGTAGGCGGAGTCGTGGTAGACGGTGGCGATCTTCTTGCCCTTGAGCTTGTCCAGCCCGCCCTCGCGCTCGGCCACGTAATTGATGAACGCCGAGGCCTCGCTGTAGAACGTCAGCATGGCCGGGAAGTTATAGGGAAACACCCTGCCGTCGGTGGCTTCGGTGCGGCCATAGCCGAGTGTGATCAAGGGAATCCTGTCGGCGGCGGCCTTGTCCGCGAGGGCATAGGCCGCTGGCGCGCCATTCGGCTGGTAGACCGCCACCGGCGCGCCATTGAGGCCGTTCTTGAAGCGTTCGTAGCATTCGATGCCCTTCTCCGCCGTCCATTCGGTCTCGCATTCCTGCCAGACCAGCTTGACGCCATTGATCCCGCCTTCCACCTCATTGATGTAGCGCAGGTAGTCGATCATTCCGGCCCAGACTGGAATGCCACTGGAGGCATAGGCGCCGACCCGGTAGGTGGCCAGCGGGAAGAACTGTTCGTTGGCCGCCTGAGCGGCCGGTACCAGCACCGCGCAGGCGCTGAGCGCCAGGCCAACGACGGCGAGACTACGTTTGAGGGTTGCATGCATGATTTTTTTCTCGGCTTGAGTGCCCGACCGCGCCATGGCAGCCGGACGACAGTTATCGACGGCGGCTCATTATTCGCGGGCGCAATCACGCGCGGTGATGCCCTTCTCCTTGGCGTAGGCGGCAGACTTGGCTTCGATCAATGGGCGCAATGTGGCGCGGTCGGCCTGGACCCAGTCAGTCACCAATACCCATTTCTCGCCATCCCATTGCTGCACGCGCGCCGCGCCGCCGCCCTCATGGTCGGAGCAGGACAGTTTCAGCGGTGGTAGCAGGCCTTCAAAACCGCTGGCCTTGAGCCGCGCGGCATCGATGTCCAGGTGTTCGAAGCCCCAACGCGCTTCCTCGCCGTTGAGGGGGCGATTGCCGAACTTGGCCTGGGCCGTGCGCAGCGCCTCGACCGCAATGGCCGCATTGATCAGACCGATGTTGTAGTAGACCTTGCCGAAATAGCTGCGGTCCTTGAGGTCACTCTTGCCGGTATCGAGAATCGACTGGCGCAAGCGCTTGTGGATCTCGAAACCGTCGCCGCCCGGAAACGGCGCAAGGGCCTGGTAGCCCTTGGCGGCAGGGCCAGCCGGGATCACGTCGGCCTCGGAGCCGGCCCAGACATCGCCAATGATGCGGTCTACCGGGATGCCGAACCTCGCGGCGGTCTTGATCCCCACCGGGGTGGAGACGCCCCAGGTCCGCAGGAACACCCAGTCCGGCTTGATCTGCCGCACCTGGCGCCATTGCCCGGATTGTTCATTGCCGGGATCGGCCACCGGAATCTGGATGTTCTCGAAACCGTACTTCTGCGCCAGCAAGGTCATCGGTGCCTGGGTTTCCCGGCCATAGGCGGAGTCGTGGTAGACGGTGACGATCTTCTTGCCCTTGAGCTTGTCGAAACCGCCCTCGCGCTCGGCGATGTAGTTGATGCCCACCGAGGCCTGGCCGTAGTAATTGAGCAGTAGCGGGAAGGCATAGGGAAACACGCTGCCGTCGGTGGACTCGGTACGCCCGCCAGCGCCGTCGATCAGCGGGATCCGGTCCGCCGCGCCTTTCTCCATCAGCGCATAGGAGCCCGGCGTACTGTGGGTGAAGAAGAACGCTGTCGGGGCGCCGTCGAGCCCGCCCTTGTAGCGTTCATAGCACTCGACGATACGGTCGACGTTCCACTCGGTCTCGCACTCCTGCCAGACCAGCTTGACGCCGTTGATGCCGCCTTCCACTTCGTTGATATAACGGAAATAGTCGATTTCCCCCGCCCACCAGGGGATGCCGCTGGAGGCGTAGGCGCCGACCCGGTAAGTGGCCATGGGGATGAATTGCTGGTTGCTGGCGGCCTGGGTGATGGTCGGCAGCAGGGCCTGGACACCGGCCACGAAAAGGCTGGCGAACAGGAGGCGAGGCAAGGTTCTACGCATGGTCTGTACTTCTTGTGCAGTGTTGGAAACCTCCTTTCCCTGGGTCGGGTCAAGGTCTGTTGGGGCGTGGGTCGGCGCTCAGAACCGCAGCGGCCAGACCCTGATACGTTCGCGCAGGTCACCGAGCAGGCGGGCCAGCCCTTCCGGCTCCTTGATCAGGAACCAGATGATCAAGGCACCGAAAAGTACCTTTTGCAGGTTCTGCAACTGCCCCGCGTCGACGTTGCCGTTGAACAACCATTGCCCGGCGTGGCTGAGCAGGATCGGCACCAGGCTGATGAAAGCCGCGCCGATGAAGCTGCCGGCGATGCTGCCCATGCCACCGATAATGATGATGAACAGAATCTGGAATGAGCGATTGATGTCGAAGCTGCCAGCACTGGCCGTGCCCAGGTAGGCGAAGGCCCAGAGCGCCCCGGCGATTCCCAGGTAGAACGAACTGACGGCAAAGGCCATACGCTTGTCGCGCTCGACGGCAATCCCGATCACCGCCGCAGCGGTGTCCATGTCACGAATGGCCATCCAGTTGCGGCCGACCTGGCTGCGCACCAGGTTGACCGCCACCCAGGTCAACAGCACCACGCAACCGAGGGTCAACAGGTAGCGACCGACCGGGGTGCTCAGATCATGGCCGAACAACTCCAGGCGTGGCGCGCTGATGGTGCCGGACGAGGCGTAGTTATAGAACCAGGGGAACTTGGCGAACACCCACTCCAGGAAGAACTGCGCGGCGAGCGTGGTGACCATCAGGTAGAAGCCCTTGATCCGCGAACTGGGGATGCCGAACAGCAACCCGACCGCCCCGGCGATCAGACCGCCGCCGAGCAGTGCCAGGGGCAACGGTAGGCCAGGCACCCGCAGCAAAAGGCCATAGGTGGCGAACGCACCCACCGCCATGAAGCCGGCGGCGCCGACTGACGTTTGCCCGGTGTAGCCTGTCAGCAGATTCAAACCCAGGCCGGCCAGCGACAGCACCAGGAAAGGGATCAGGATCGCGTTGAGCCAATAGTCGTTGCCCAGCCACGGCAGGCCGACAAAGGCCACCAGCAGCAACAGCAGCAGGCCCGGTCGCCAGCGCCGGCGCACCAGGGTCAGCGGTGCTTCGTCGAAACTGGCAGTCAGGCGCGGAACAGTAGCGGTCATGGCGTCATACCCGTTCAATGATCCGGTCGCCGAACAGGCCGGACGGACGGATGTAGAGGAAGATCAAGGCGAGGAAGTAGGCGAACCAGGGCGTGATGCCTCCGCCGATCAGCGGGCCGATGTAAGCCTCGGCGAGGTTCTCGGCGGCCCCGACGATCAGACCGCCGACGATGGCCCCGCCGATCGAGGTGAAACCGCCGATGATCAGCACCGGCAGCGCCTTGAGCACCACCAGCGAGAGCGAGAACTGCACGCCCTGGCGCGCGCCCCAGAGCAGTCCGGCGACCAGCCCGACCACCCCGGCCACGGCCCAGACGATCTGCCAGATGCGGTTGAGGTTGATGCCCAGCGACAGCGCCGCGCGAGTATCGTCGGCCACGGCGCGCAAGGCGACACCGATGCGGGTCTTGTTGAACAGCACGGCCAGCACCGCCACCGTCAGCGCGGACACCCCAGCGGCGATCAGGTCGAACTGGCTGACCATGATCTCGCCGACGAACAGCGGGACGTCCTCGATGCCCAGGTCCAACGCGCGCACCTGGGCACCCATCAGTCCTTGGGCCAGGCCTTCGATGATGAACGACAGGCCGAGGGTCGCCATGAACAAGGTAATCTGCGAGCGGTTGACCAACGGCCGCAACACCAGGCGCTCGATCAACAGCGCGCCGACAATCATCACCAATACCGTCAGGACCAACGCCAGGGCAAAGGACAGGCCCTGTTCACGCAAGCTGACAAAGGTCAGCGCGGCGAACAGCAGCATGGCGCCCTGGGCGAAATTGAACACGCCGCTGGCCTTGTAGATCAGCACGAAACCGATGGCCACCAGCGAATACAGAGTGCCGGCCAGCAGCCCGCCGATCAGGGTTTCCAGAAAGAAATTCATGAATGAGGCGCTCCCAGGTAGGCAGCGATCACCTCGGGATTGGCCTGGACTTCGGCCGGCGAGCCATCGCCGACCTTGCGTCCGTAGTCCAGCACCACCACATGGCTGGACAGGCCCATGACCACCTGGATGTCGTGCTCGATGAGAATCACCGTGGTGCCAAGATCACGATTGATGTCGGCGATGAAGCGGCTCATGTCCTGTTTCTCCTCGGCGTTCATGCCGGCCATCGGCTCGTCGAGCAACAGCAGCGTCGGCTGCGCGATCAGCGCTCGGCCCAGCTCCACGCGTTTCTGCAAGCCATAGGCCAGGCTGCCCACGGCGACGTCGCGCCAGGCCTGCAATTCGAGGAATTCCAGCACCCGCTCGGCCCGCTCGGCGAACGCCCGCGCCTCGCGCCGGGCACGCGGCAGGCCCAGGGCCTGTTCGAGAAAAAACGTTCGTTGGAAACGCGACAGACCGGTGAGCAGGTTGTCCACCACACTCATTTTCTTGAACAGCGCATTGTTCTGGAACGTCCGGCCGATGCCGAGCCTGGCCGCCTTCAGTGGATGCGGGCGGCGCAACGGTTCGGCGGCGAAGAACAATTGGCCGGCGTCGGCCCGGTAGACCCCGTTGAGAATGTTCAGCAGCGAACTCTTGCCCGCGCCGTTCGGCCCGATCAGCGCACAGATCTCGCCAAGCTTTACGCTGAACGAGAGGTCGGAAATCGCTTTCACGCCGCGGAACGACAGCGACACATTGCGCACCTCCAGCAGCGCACTCATGCCGCTCGCTCCAGGTACTCCTGCAACCACGATTGACGCGCCGGGCCGTGTAACACCACGTCAGCGGGCGCGCTCGGCACCTCGATCCGACGCAGCCGCTGAAAGCCCAGCAGGTGCCGCACCCGCGCCTTGAGCCAGCGGCGCAGGCCACGCCGTGGATCGTTCAAAGTCCATTCGCACAGGCGCCGCCGCCAACTGCCTGGAAGTGGCAGGCGAGCTTCGATTTCCGCGGCCAGCGATTCGACTCGCGCAGCGGACAGCAGCAAGGCGGTCGGGGCGATCTCGCGGCGATCACGGCTGGCTGACTCGCGGTTTTCCGGAAACGCCAGGCCTTCGCCGCCCTCTAGCCAGCGACTGAACAAGTGGGCCAGGCCATCGCGCCATTCGGTGCCTTCATCGACCCACACCACCGCGTCCTCGGCGACCTGGGCCCAGCCCTGGCGTTGCGCTGTCGGCGCCTCGGTGACGAACAGCACCGACAGCGACTGCACCTGCCACAGGCCGCGACTCGCCACACTGACCTGGGCCGAATACAACCGCAGCGGCCAATCCTCATCCAGGCCGCACTGCAGCCAGTGCGACACGCTTTCGCGGCGCTGGACAAAAGCGAACGTCGGACGGATCAGGCGTAACTGGCGTTGTAGCGCCTCACCACGACTGTCGCGGTCGATCACCACGCTGTGTCCGCCCAATTGACGCGCCGCCAGTGCCAGGATCAGCAGGCTCGGTTCGAAGGCACCACTGAGCGCCAACCGCGCGCCAGGGGCAAAGCCTTGCTGGCGCAAGCCATCGCAGACACGCTCGACCTCGCGTTGCACATCGATCCAACGCCAGGCCTTCCAGAGGCCGAGGCGCCGATGGCGCAGGGCGATCTGCGTCGGTCGCTCCCTGGCCCAGCGTTGCAAGGCCGCCAGGGCGCTGTCAGTCACTCCGTCGGACAGTGGCGAATTGAGCTCAAAGACACTCATGGGCTTACTCCTCACCGGCCAAGGCCGGCTCAGCGAGGTGGGTGTGCCGGACCAGGCGCTTCAAGTCCCGGTAGCCAGCACCAGGGTGGTTGGCGGGCAGTCGCGGACCGTCGCCGAACAGCTTGTCGCGCAGCGTGCCTGGGCGGTATTCGGTCTTGTACGCACCGCGCCGTTGCAACTCGGGCACCAGCAGTTCAACCACATCGTGGAAGGTTTCATGGGCCAGGGCGTAAGCCAGGTTGAAGCCGTCCACGTCGGTGTCCTCGACCCAGGCCTGCAGCTCGTCGGCCACGGTTTGCGCACTGCCGACGATCAACGGGCCGAACCCGCCAATGCCGACCCAGTCGGCCAGTTCCTGGACGGTCCACTGCTTGTCCGGGTCGGCGGTAGAGAAGGTTTCCACCGCCGACTGGATGGCATTGGTATGGATGTGCTTGAGCACCTGGTCGGGCCGGTACTGACCGAAGTCGATGCCGGTCCAGCCGGAGATCAGCGCGAGCGCGCCCTCGTAGCTACTGTAGGATTTCAGTTCCCGCCACTTGCCCTGTGCCTTGGCGTCGGTCTCGTCGACGATCACCGTCTGCAAGTTGAAGATCAACACCTTGCGCGGATCGCGCCCGGCTTCGGCAGCGCGCCGGCGTATGTCGGCCACGGTCTTTTTCAGGATCACCTTGGACGGTGCGGCGACAAACACACATTCCGCATGGCCGGCGGCGAAGTCCTTACCACGACTCGACGCGCCCGCTTGGTAGAGCACCGGCGTGCGTTGCGGTGACGGCTCGCAAAGGTGGATGCCCGGCACCTGGAAATGCTTGCCCTGGTGACGGATCTCGTGGACCTTGCTCGGGTCGCTGAAAATCCCGCGCTCACGGTCGCGCACCACCGCACCCTCCTCCCAACTGCCTTCGAACAACTTGTAGAGCACTTCCAGGTATTCGTCGGCATAGTCATAGCGCGCATCGTGATCGCTCAGCGCCTTCTGCCCGAGGTTGCGCGCCCCGCTGTCGAGGTAAGAGGTGACGATGTTCCATCCGATGCGGCCCTTGGTCAGATGGTCCAGCGTGGACAAGCGACGGGCGAAGGGATAAGGGTGTTCGAAGGTCAGCGAGGCAGTGAGGCCAAAGCCCAAGTGTTCAGTCACCAATGCCATCGGCGTGATCAACGCCAACGGATCGTTGACCGGCACCTGGGTCGCCTGGCGGATGGCGGCATCGCCGTTGCCGCCGAGCACATCGTAGATACCGATCACATCGGCGATGAAGATGCCGTCGAACTTGCCACGCTCCAGCAGCTTGGCCAGGTCAGTCCAGTAATCCAGGTCCTTGTACTGCCAGGCGCGATCCTTGGGATGCCTCCAGAGACCGGGCGACTGGTGACCGACACAGTTCATCTCAAAGGCATTCAAACGAATTTCACGTGGCATGGGAACTCCTGCTCGATAGATTCAGCACCACTTCCCGGTGCTTCTCATTGCTCTATCAACACGATTCGTGCCAAGTAATAATTCGTTTATTTACAAATAGTTAGACATGCATTCAGGCAGTGGAAATGCCTGCACGGGGACAACCTTGTTGATCAACTGTCTGGTGGCAGACAGTGTGCAGCCAATTCGTACAAGAAGCTCCTCACGCCTATACCGAAATTCCTCAAAGATTTAACTTGACGCATCAGATTACGACCATCATATTCAGCCAGAATATTATGACCATCATGTTATTGACGAGACGTTACAGCGTGATGCTCACCCCAGCAACGCCGCGGGCCGCAGACTCAGGTTGAGGCACGCCATCCACCAGCGCAGGAAATGACGTATGGAAGCCCGGACTTCATTGGCGATTGCCGATATACAACCCCACGCCTCCACCCAACTCTTGACCGGTAAAGTCGTGGCACTGCTTGCCGGCCTCGCGGCGATCAGCATGCTCTCCACCAACATCATCCTTCCGGCGTTTGCGGACATCGGTGAAGATCTGGGCGTGACCGCTCGCGAACTCGGCCTGACGCTGTCCAGCTTCTTCATCACCTTCGCCTTGGGCCAACTGGTGGTCGGGCCACTGGCCGACCGCTACGGGCGCCAGAAGCTGGTGCTGGGCGGCCTCTCGGTATTCGTTGTAGGCACCGTCATCGCCGGTCTTGCCAGCACGCTCGACGTATTGATCGCCGGACGCGTCGTGCAGGCGCTGGGCGTATGCGCAGCCTCGGTGCTGTCGCGCGCCATCGCTCGGGATCTGTTCGAAGGCGAGACGCTCGCCCGCGCCCTGTCGCTGACGATGATCGCCACTGCCGCGGCGCCTGGCTTTTCGCCGCTGGCCGGCAGCGTCCTGTCCGTCACGCTCGGCTGGCGTGCCGTCTTCATCCTGGTCGGGTTGGCCGCCGTTGTACTGGCCTTTTTCTACGTGCGTGACCTGGGAGAAACCCATCCCGCCGATCGCCGGGCGCCGCACTCGGCCAAGAGCGTGGTCCTCGCCTATCGCCGATTGGCGCTGGATAAGCGCTTCATCCTCCCTGCCCTTTCAATGAGCCTGCTAATGAGTGGCTTGTTCGCATCGTTCGCGGCGGCACCTGCCATCCTGATGAAAGGTATCGGCCTGACGTCGGTGCAGACCGGCCTGTATTTCGCCTCTACGGTATTCGTCGTGTTCGCAGCCGGCATGGCGGCTCCGCGCCTGGCGCATCGTCATGGTGCCCGGATCATCACACTGCTGGGCATTGCCTGCGCCATGACCGGCGGAGGCCTGCTTCTCGTCGGTCCGGCCGCGCCTGGTCTTGGGTGGTATGCCCTCTCGATGATCACCTTTCTGTGGGGCATGGGCCTGGCCAATCCGCTGGGCACGGCAATCACCATGGGACCTTTCGGCAAAGAAGCCGGCATGGCCTCCGCACTGCTGGGGTTTCTCTCCATGGGTGCGGCAGCGCTGACCACCTGGCTGGCCTCGGTCTTGAGCTTCGCGCCGGTCACGACGCTGGGCGGGATCCAGGCGACGGCCTGCCTGGTGGCACTGGTATTGTTTCTCTTGCGGGGCAGCCGTTGAAGATGGCCGTTGTGCTCCGATCAATACACGGGCCAGGTTTCGACAATTTTCCCACCGCGCACGGCCAGCAAATCGCCAAATTGCAGCAGCACGGATTCCGTCTGTGTCGGCCGCAAAAACACCTGGTCTTCCACATTCAGCCCTACGGCGGGTGAGCCGTTGACCATTTCCTGGTTGGAACTGCGACCATAGAGCTCGTTGCTTTGAAGCCCCGAAGGGGACTCGAACTCGGCCATCCAGTTGCCGCCATAGATAAAGAATGTCGCGCGCTGATTAGGGTCCCACCAAGAGAACAATCGGGACTTGTCATCCAGGGCTGGAAAATTCACGGCTCCAGTACTCTTTAGCACTGGCGTTGCGATGAAGGCCGCCGGCACATGCTCGGCCAGCGATGGCAGGTCGTAATGGGTCGGTTTGAGAAACGCCGTCCCCACCGAGACCTCGCTGCTCAAGCGCTCCTGCTCATGCATGCGGTAGCTGGGGCTGCCGGCGGTATTGAGCGTGAGCCCTTCGTGCCAAAGCGCCGGGAAACGCTCCCGTAGGTAGCGCACATGAGCGTTGTAGATGACCATCACCTTGTCGAACAACGCCTGGGACGAACCGAGGACCTTGGGCACACCCATGCCGACAAACGGGTCATACCCCATGAAACCGGCGAATTCGAGATGCTGCGGATGGGCACTGATCAGTGTCAGCATCTCGCCGAGCACCGTTTGGTCAGCGACACCGCCGCGATGCAGGCCGACATCCAGCTCGATATTGACCCGCATCCGGATGCCCAGGCCTTGCGCCAATGCCAGGTAATCCATCAGTCGCTGGGGCGTATCGAGCAGCCATTGCAGTTGCCTGGAAGGGTCGAAGGTTCCCTTGTGGGTTTGGTAAAACACCTCGGCCGAGCGCACCGGTAAAGGTTTGCCGAGCAAGATATCAGCCTCGGGAAAGGTCACTGCATCGTGATTGAGGAACGGCTGATGAAACGACATCAGCCGCCGGGTATCGGTACGTTTGGCGATGTAGGCCAACAGCCCCGGGGATGGCAGGGATTTCTCCACCAGGCGCAAGTGTTTACCGGCGCGCATGACGGATTGCATGAGCACATTGATGTTGTGATCGAGCAGGTCGAGGTCGATGAGCATCACCGGTCGCATCGGCCCATGGGTCTTCAGCTCCTGGTTCAGCGCGCGGAAATACTCATTGTAAGGGCTGCCCCTATCACTCGGCCGCAACAGCACCCCCGCCCCGACCATCAATGCCCCCACTCCCGCGGTGCCGAGCATAAAGGTTCTACGATTCATCAGGACGCTCCCTCGGCGTGCGCAGTCAAGTTGCACGTTACGGCAGCAGCATCAGGCTGTTGAGGCTATGGGCGGTCAGAAAGGGGACTTTGGCGGCCATGCTTTGCCAAGCCCGCAACCACAGCGGCGCCCCCAGAACTTACAAATACCCAACTGAACTATCTCGCAGTTGCGCTCGCACAGGTTTCTTGTAAAAAACACGCGCGATTACATACACCCGGGATAGTTTTTCGTCCCACTCCAGAAATGAATGAAAGATTAAATCTCCCACAGCAGTTGACAGCTCAAGGGACACGTTGGTAGTTTCACCGCACTGCCAATTATTCGCGTAGTGTTTAGCCAAGACTGGGATGTCTAAAAATGTACTATCACCTTTCTGCTATCAGTTCCTCCCACAGCTATCCCGATAGCTGCTCCCCGGCCATTCTGGCCATCTTCAAAAGCAATATCTGGCGTCGCTAATCCAGCGAAGACCGGAGCCTGTCTGCTGCCTGCCAGCAACGTCCTGATCTTTCCCCACTGAACTCGAAGACGCTCGCGCCTTGTGCCCTGCGCATCGCCTGGCAGCAATCCATTGCAAGCCTGGTAATGCGCGCGACATGAACAGCGTCCGTCCCGAATATTCAGAATATCCGTCAACACGTATTTAAAGTGCCTGCGCGCTTTATATTCCCGTGGTGCTCTCTTAATGGAGCGCCTGAACCGTTGCACCTTTAAAATGGCATTAACCATGAATAGAAATTTAATTGCCGTGAATATTCTTCATCACGAGGAACGGCGACCTGCGGATGCACTTGGCATATATGCAAATGCACTGGAACAATTGGGTCGCGAATCTGTTTTCATTCTTGAATCACTGTCCGGTCCAAGCCGTGATCGCCGAGCGACGATCATCGGGCTCGAGCCGCTTTTCGAAGTGTGCATCAACGAGGGCCAGGCACAGCTGCGAGGCGGCGTTGCCCTGTGCGAACACTTGTCCGCCAGCCTGCGGCAAGCGGGCGTGCAGGTTGACCAGGCATACACGATCCATCTACCCGACAGTGAGGCGGCATGGGACCTGCTCCGGACTATCCAGGCAACGTTCCAGCCGGCGCCCAATGCGCCCTCCAGCCTGGCCTTCTTCGGCTATTTCTCTTACGACTGCGTTCGCCTGATCGAGCGGCTTCCCGACCTGGCCAAACAGACCTACGACTACCCGCTCATTGCCCTGTCGGTCTATCAGACGCTGGTTTATTTCCACAGCAATGGCATTGTCGAAACCCTGATCAACAACCACGACCTCTGGACGCCCCGCACGTTGGAGGACTACCCCTTCCTGAGCACAACCCCAGCATGCGAAGCGCAGGATCCGCCATCGTATCCCGAGGCGTTCGAGGAAGAGCGCACAGTGACCCCAGAGCAGTTCGTCGAGCGTGTCGAGGTGGCGATGGAGCACATCCGCGCCGGTGACGTCTACCAGATCCAGCTCGGCCATGAGGTTCGCATCCGCTCGCAGGTTTCGCCGTTCGCTGTGTACCAGCACCTGCGCCTTCGCAACCCCTCCCCCTACATGTACCTGGCCCACTTAGGTGGCATCGATCTGATCGGCGCCAGTCCCGAGCTGTTCGTCAGGATCAAGGACGACTTGATAGAAATGCGTCCGATCGCCGGCACCGTCGGCAAGAAACCTGGCGTCGATCCGGCTCAGTTGGTCCTGGAACTGACCCGCTCGGAAAAGGAGCGCGCCGAACACCTGATGCTCATCGACCTGTGTCGCAACGACATTGGTCGTGTGTGCCAGGCCGGCTCGCTGGAGGTCGATGAATTCATGCTGGTGGAAGAGTACTCGCACCTCTATCACATGGTGTCCAACGTTCGTGGCCTGCTGCGCCCGGGCCTGGATGCCTACGACGTGATCAAGGCCTCGTTCCCCGCGGGAACCATGTCCGGCGCGCCCAAGGTCAGGGCAATGGAACTGATCGAGGGGATGGAAAGCAACCGCCGGGGCATTTATGCCGGGGCCCTTGGCCTGGTCGGTTTCGATGGCAGCGTCAACACCGCGTTGTGCATTCGCTCAACGGTCTTCGACGAGGGTACGTACCACTTGCGGGCATCCGCCGGCGTGGTGGCCGATTCGGTGCCCGAACTGGAGTGGAAAGAGACGCTGTACAAGATGGGTTCCGTCTACCGGGCAGTGACCGGCCAGGAGATCGCACTGTGAAAGTATTCCTGATCGATGCTTACGACAGCTTCGTCTTTATCATCAGCCAATACCTGGAACAACTGGGGCTGGAAACCCGCGTCGAGCGCCATGACGTGCCGGATCTCATCCAGCGCATCGAAGCATTCTCGCCGGACTTCTGCGTGCTGGGCCCAGGGCCTGGACATCCGGCCGACGTGGGCTACATCCAAGTGATCGAGCACTTTCAGGAGACCCTGCCGCTGCTGGGTGTGTGTCTGGGTCACCAGGCCATCGGCCTGGCCTTCGGTGCCCAGGTTTGCCGGGCCCTGCTCGTGATGCACGGCAAGGTGAGTACGATCGAGAACGACGGCAAGGGCGTCTATGCCCACACCCAGGCACGCCCGATACAGGCCACCCGTTATCACTCGCTGATGATCAGCGACCAGCCATTACCCGACTGCCTGCAGATCACCTCGAGATCCACGGACGACGGCTATGTGATGGGTGTACGCCATCGTCACCTGCCGGTGGAGGGAGTGCAGTTCCACCCTGAAAGCATCCTGACCGAAAACGGCCTGGACCTGTTCCGCAGTTTCATCCGCTGTTACGTGCACAAGTGACCCCACCAGGAAGGGGCATGCGCCCCTTCTCCAACCATTGACTCGCCGGCTGACGGGAGCCAGGAATGAGCACGATGGGTTGCTGCGACGCTCCATCCTCAGGAATATCCTGATGGCATATTCAACTCAGCGATGGCAAGCTTGCGACCGGCAATACAGGCCCGTGTGCAGTTGGGCAGCACGTTCATATCCGATGCTGGCTGCCATTCACCTCGGGTACCCATCACCTCTCACTCAACTGAACAAGGATGTCGGCATGAAAATCTCCCTTGGTATCGTCACCCTGGCCGGGTGCCTGTCCACCTTTTCTGTCTCGGCCGCAGGTCCGAGCCACAGCGATCTGTTCAAGGCCCTGGCGCAGTGCCAGGCCAGTGCGCAGCAAGTGAGCGAGTTCAATGGCCTGGTCGACGCTGAACAACTGACGCTCCCCAAGGATGAAGCCCACAGCCCGTGGGGCGGTGGCGCCTGGCAAGCCACTGCGGCGCTGACGGTGCACGGCGTGTCGTCGACCACCTTGGTGATGACCGACCGCTTCAGCTTCTTTCTCCAGGCCAAAAGCAGCAACCCGAAGGCCGATGCGCAGAAGCTCGCCAGCACCCTGAAACTGGAAAAGACGTTGGATACCGACGGCTATGTTGACTACCAGCGCGACCTCGGCAACGGCGCGACCCTGCGCGTGGTCTCCACGGAAAACAAGGACAGCGACCTCTATGTGGGTTGCAGCTACGAGCAGGATGCTTCCTGAGGCCTGGCGATACCCTCTCCCGAGAATACCGAAGAACCGAGTCGTTAATGCCCGGGCATCGGACTGTTTGGGCGTTTTACCTCGCGTTGTTGCCTTACCGAGTCAGGGTTGGCAATGCGGTTCGATTGAGGCCCGCCAGACGTACGCAATAACAGGCCGATTTCCTGCGCGCTGACCGCCTTGCTGAAAAAATATCCCTGGATTTCATCGCAGCCATTTTCACGCAGGAAGTCTTGCTGCTCTCGGGTTTCGACACCTTCGGCAATGACCTTGAGGTTCAGTTTGTGCCCCAACGAAATCACCGCGGTGGCAATGGCCTTGTCGTTCTCGTTGTCGGGCAGATCGCGTACGAAAGACTGGTCGATCTTGAGTCTGGCGATCGGGAAGCTTTTCAATGCGGCGAGACTGGAGTAACCGGTGCCGAAGTCGTCGATCGAGAGGCTGATCCCCATTGCTTGCAATGCCTTCATTTTGCTGATGGCTTGCTGAAGGTCCTGCATGATCAGGCTTTCGGTCAATTCCAGCTCAAGGTACATCGGGTCCAGTCCACTTTCTTGCAAGGCATGCTTCACCCGGTCGATCAGGTCCCTTTCGATGAACTGGCGGGCGGAGATGTTCACCGACACGGTGATCGGCGGCCAGCCGGCGTCCTGCCACGCCTTGTTCTGTCTGCAGGCGGTACGAATCACCCAGTCGCCGATGGGCACGATCAACCCGGTATCTTCGGCCTGGGGAATGAATTTGATCGGAGACACCATGCCCAGATCGGGGTGTTGCCAACGGATCAACGCCTCTACGCCGATGATCCGGCCTGACTGCAAATCCACCTGGGGCTGGTACAACAGCAGGAATTCATCATTGTTGAGTGCGCTTCGAAGCCCGTCTTGCATGGCGAGCTTGCCCTGGACCTTGTTATTCATCTCGCTCGTATAGAACTGAAAACTGTTGCGCCCCAGTTCCTTGGCCCGGTACATGGCGGCGTCCGCATTGCTGAGCAACGTGTCGGTATCGCTGCCGTCGGCCGGGTAAGTGGCCAGCCCCATGCTGCAGGTGACGTGGAGTGTATGGCCGGCGAGCTGAATCGGCCGCAGGATGGCTTCCTGGATTTTATGCAGGACTGGCGTCACACCGTCGAGATCCGAGGGCTGGTCGAACAGAATGATCACAAACTCGTCGCCTCCCAGTCGCACGACGGTATCGGTACGACGTACACACTCCAGCATGCGCTGGGCGACGGTTTTCAACAGTTCGTCCCCGGCACTGTGCCCAAGGCTGTCATTCACCAGTTTGAACTTATCCAGGTCGAGAAATACCACCGTCACCAGCCGGTTGTAGCGCTGGGCATAAAGCATCGCCTGCTTGAGACGGTCTTCGAGCAGGGTGCGATTCGGCAGCCCGGTCAGTGCGTCATGGTCGCCCATATAGCGAATGCGCTTCTCGGTCAGTTGGCGTTCTATCGCAATGCCGGCAAGCGGTGTCGCCATGTCGATCAATTGCGTCTCGGCCGGGCTGGGGCTGCGTACGGTGTTAGCATACAAGGCAAAGGTACCCAAGACCTTTCGCTCATGGGACAGGATCGGCGTCGACCAGCAGGCGCGAAACCCATAGGGTTCGGCGAGTGAGCGGTACGCTTCCCACAATGGATCCTGCTGGATGTCCGTGACGATGACCGGTTCTCGTCGATACGCCGAGGTGCCGCATGAACCGACGTTCGGACCGATCTCGACCCCGTCGATAAGCTGGCTATAGGATTTTGGCAAGCTGGGCGCCGCCCCGTGCAGCAGGTGCTTGCCCTCCTCATCCAGCACCAGGATAGACACCTTCATGCCCTCCAACTGGGACTCGACCAGGTGAGCCAGGCTGTCGAGCACTTCTGCAAGCTCGGTGCTCCTGGCGATCATTTCCAGGACATGACCTTGTCCGGCACGGACAATGGCTTCTTGCTCCAAGCGGTCGTTTTGCACGGCGAGCCGTTCCGTGGCGATACTCAATTGAGCCGTTCTTTTTTCCAATTGAAGTCGATCTTCGAGGAATTGATTCACCGCGCGCGCCATGTTGCCGATCTCGTCCTTGCCATGGTCCGCCATCATCAGATGAGTCTTGTCAGCGTGTTCCTGGCGCAATTGCCGGCTTATTTCATTCAGGCGCACGAGCACATGGCGACCCATGAAGACCCGGGTCACGAACCAGGCGAATACCAGGCTGGCGCCCAACATGATCAGCACCCATTGCTGGCTGCGATTCGAGCCCTCGACCAGGCGCTGCACGGCCTGGCGATAGTCTTCGGTGTAGGCACTCGATTGCGCCCTGGCCACCGCGACCAGCCTCCCGGCTTCGTTCTTCAGTTGCTCATTGAAGCGCTGCATGACGTTATGCTGATTGATGAGCGTCTGGCGCAGGGCGAAGAGATCGGGCATCGCCACATCAGCGTCAGGCAACTTGCCTGAGGTGCGTGACAGTCCCTCGTATCGGATCCGCAGCCGTTGCACGGCCTCGCTGTCAGCCGCTTGCGGCAGATCGAAAAGCATCATCGCCAGTTCCAGGTTGGCCCGGGTCTGGGTCGCGGTGAGCCGGGCGGTTTGATCCTTGAGGGCCTGCTCGAAGGTGACCTCGGTTTGCAGCAGGCTTTCTCGCAGTTGCGCAACGATGTTGGCGGTATTGCGGAACATCTGACTCGACTGATGCATGTCGAGTATCGCCACGCCACTGTTGGCGGCAGTCAGTTGCTGCACCAGTTGATCGAGGGCTTCAAGCTGCTCGACGGTCGCCGCATAGCTTGAACGCAGGATGTCGGGGGAACGGCTCGTCAGAAACTGGTCGGTCTGGCGTTCGATCAGCAAAGTGCGCTGCGCCATGTCTTGCCCATCTTGCATGCGGACCAGTCGTTCATCCGTCAACTGGCGAGTGGCGCTGTTTGAGGTGCGCAACGCATAGACCGCTGTGGCGCCCCCTGCCAGGATCAGCAGCGCCAGCGTCAGGAACGCCAGAGTGAACTGTGCCCGCAGCGACTGCGGCAATAGCGGGCGTCCAAGTCGGAAATTCATGTCCAACGTCAAGGATTCCATTGGTGGCGATAGATGTCTCGATAGCCATTGTCAGGATCGTAGTGAAATTTTTTCCCGCCATCGAAGGCCATATTGTCGGCATTGACCAAGTGAATCGGTGCCACGAAGCCGCTCACCGGCTGGCCTGCGAACAAGCGGTTCAATTCATCCATCACTTGCCAGCCATGCAGGTTGAGCGGTTCGGCCACGGTAACGGTCTGGTAGGTTTTTGCCTGTATGCGCAAGAAAGCCGAAGCGCTGCCGTCACCGGCAGACAACAGACTGATGCCGTCACTGGGTATGGCGGCGTTGGTCAACGAGGCAATCGAGTAGTCGAAATAGATGTCGTTGATGGCCAGCGTGTGGGTCCAGCGCTTGCCATAGCGCTGAAGCAACTCCTTGGTGATCGCTGGCATCTTCTCGCCACTCTCGGAGATCGCGACATCGCGCACCTCCAGCAACGTACATTCTCGGCAGGCCCGGATGACGTCCTCCATTGCCCTGGCTTTCGCCATGGCAATGCTGTACTTGGAGTCGGTCAGGATGACCACGCCGGCGCGTCCGCTCGACTGCGCCACCGCCGCCATGGCCGTGAGGCGGGCCACTTCAAGCGGGTCAGTGGTGACGTTCATGGCCACCGGCGTGCCGTCGATCGGCCCGGGGCGTACTCCGACGTGCCAACCAACCACCGGCACTTCCTGGTTGGCGAACAGAAGCAGCGCCGCATTGTTCTCAAGGGCATCGGAGCCGCACAGAATGAGGCCGTCGGGCTTCGCTGCCAGGGCATCGGCAAAGGCCTTCGCGCGCCCAGCCGATGATCCGGCGCCATCGAATATCTTCAGCGTCCAGCCCAACGCGTTGGCAGCCTCCCGAGCGCCCTGCGCGACACCGACGATGCCTCCGTTACGCAAATCTTCTGCGACGAGCGCGATGCTCTTGCCCCGCTGGGCTTGCGGGCCGGACTCTGGGCCGTTCCAACGAACGGTGCCGAGGGAGGCCCTGGAAACGATTTCCTGTGCTTGAGTCACCGTGACCTTGTCGTTCTCGGCATCCGTTGCGGTTGACAGGTTCTGGCCGTATCCGGAAGTTGCCGTGAAAAGACAGGCTACCGTTATGCAAGCCATCCCCAGTAGCCAGGGACTCAGTAATCTGGGCCTGATCAAACAGGTGGGGTCACCGCATGTGATGCCGGATCTGGGGCCGGTAACGCGATCATAGTCTGGCATGACGTCCCTTTTTGCCGAGAATGCAGTGTTCCCAAAGGATAGTCGGTTCTGCTGCCATCAGGTCCTTTGTGGGTAAAAGGGCAATGCCAGTGATAAAAAATGGATTTCAGAGGGATCAAGAAAAAACGGGGCAGCCCCATCAATGATTCAACCCATCGAATTACTGCACAGGGTGCAGCTATGCCTTGCATGACCAAGGTATTGTCCATGCAAAGGTCTGCAATCATTCTCCAGCGACACACATTTTCGAATCCTGAGGAGTTGCTGGAATGGTCACGGTCATTGGTTTTTCTTCCACGGGTGGGCCGCAGGTTCTAGAGGTCAAACAGGACGGTCATGCTGCGCCCGGCTTCGGTGAGGTGTGGCTCCAACAGCATGCCATCGGCATCAACTACCTCGACGTCACCCAGCGCAACGGCGCGGTTCCCGTCGCCCTGCCTTCGGGGTTGGGTCTGGAGGGGGCCGGGCTGGTCACTGCGGTAGGACCAGGTGTCACTCACGTCAAGGTCGGTGATCGCGTGGCGTATGCCACCGGCCCGCTGGGTGCCTACGCGAGTGGCCGCTTGGTTCCGGCCGGGAAACTGGTACCACTTCCTGCATCGATCAGCTTCCAGGATGCTGCCGCCGTACTGTTCAAGGGCATCACCGCCCAGTACCTGCTCAAGAGCACTTATCCCGTGGGGCCGGGAACGGTCATGGTGTTGTATGGCGTCGCCGGTGGTGTCGGCGCAATCATGGCCAAGTGGGCCAAGCATCTGGGCGCTTTCGTGATCGGAGTCGTCTCTCGTGCGCAAAGCGTCGAGAAGGCGCGGGCTCTGGGCTGCGATGAAGTCCTGGTTTTCGATGCCCAGACGTTGGCGCAGGAGGTGGCTCGCATCACCGACGGCAAGAAGGCCGATGTGGTTTACGACCCGATTGGGCGAGTCTCGTTCGCAGCATCGCTCGATTGCCTGCGCCCGCGCGGGCTGATGGTGTCTTTCGGCGCATCGTCAGGTGCGCCACAAGCGATCGAAGTGGGCATGCTCAACGCCAAGGGTTCGCTATTCCTCACCCGCCCCTCGATTGCCGCCCACACCAGTAGCGTCGAGGAGTACCAGGCGCGCGCCAATGACGTATTGGCCGCGCTCCAGGCCGGAATCATCGAACCCGCCGTCTGGAAAACCTACAAGCTGGAGGACGTCGCACAAGCCCACGCGGATCTGGAAAGCGGCCGCGCTTCAGGTACTCTGCTGCTCATTCCCTGAAATGTCCTTGAGTATGCCTCAGAGGTTGTGGACACGTGATCACACTGGATAGCCGCCACACGGACGAATTTGCCGCCTTGCTGGCGCTCGAATCGCAAGGTTCGTTCGTTGCCGCCGCGCGGCTTTTGCAGCGCCACCCCACGATCATTTCCAAACGCCTCGCGGCGCTGGAAGCCCGCCTGGGAGTCAGGCTGCTCGAGCGCAGCACCCGACACATCCGCCTGACAGACGCCGGGGCCCGCCTGGTCCGACGCCTGCGGCTGGCGACCGAGTTGATGGTTGAAGCAGAGCAGGAAGCAACGTCCGGGGCCGCCGAGGTGCGTGGCAATCTGCGCCTGGCGGTACCGGCAGCCATGGGCAGGCTCTGGTTGGCGCCGATACTGCCGGAGTTCCTGGCGGCCCATCCGCATTTGACGCTCACCGTGGATTACAGCGAGCGTCTCGTCGATGTGATCGCCGAAGGTTTCGATGTGGCAATACGCCTAGGTGAACTCAACGATAGCCGCCTGATTGCCAAGCGCCTCGGCGATCATCGGCGCATCCTTTGCGCGTCTCCCGGTTACATCGAACGCCATGGCTGGCCAGCGTCACCCGCGGAACTGGTCAATCACAACTGCCTGGGATTCACGGGACTGGCGTCATACCCGGAATGGAAGCTCATCCGCGCCGACGAACACTTCAGCGTGCACCCCCAAGGCTCCCTCGTGTCCAACGACAGTGAAGCGCTGTTGAGCGCGACCATTGCCGGCACCGGCATCCTCGGTGCGGGGGAGTGGCTGTTCAGCCGTGCGTTGGCAAACAAAGAACTGGTCAGAGTATTACCGGACTGGGAGTTGGGGGCAAAAGGAGGGATCTATCTTATCCGGCCCTCGGCAAAATTTGCCTCCTCCGCCACCCTGGCGCTCAAGGAATGGCTCGAGGGCAAGCTCGTTCAAACGGGCACTGTCAGGGCCGCGTAAAAAAGGCCAGCACCACAATGCAAGCCCGCTCCCCCAGGTTTCGGTTCGGCTATCCCCACCTAATAAAGCATTTACTTCCATCCGGATGACGCCAACTTATTGGCACAAAAAACACCGAGATAAAAATAAATTAATACAGCGACGGTTTCCCGACGCACGGTAGCCATGCGCCATTGCTGGGGGTTCAAGTCGAGGCTCATCATCCGCTGGCAACCCCCGCAGTACGTTCAGGCCGCCGAGCTGAACGAAAGGATGTAATCAATCGCTTCGCTCAATGGAGCAACACCGAGATGATGACTGTATATTTTGTTGTCATGACGATTTGCAGTGGCATCGAAGGCTGTGTCGAGGAACGCAAACAAGGACCAACTTTTGCTTCCAAGGCAATATGCATGGAGACGGCCAGAGGCATGGCTCCGCGCAAAGGCGTGAAGTTCAAGTGTCGTAGCGAGCGTTTGTGGGTGGTCGATGAGACGCCGCCGGTAGAAGGTTACAGCAAGATTGTCTCGACCAAGACCGCAGGTCAGCCTTAGCCACCGAAGTGGGCAAATCGCGCCTACGATCAGTTGCCAAGCATCTGCCACAACGACGCCCCTACCCCGGTAATGCTCTCCCCGGCAATCAACCCCGCCGCCGCGGTGATGGCGAAGCGTTCTGTGAGGGTCGGCCAGCGACAGCTCACCAGCCAGGTCAGCACCGCACCAAGGGCCATCATCAGGGACACCGAGGCCGGCAACACGAAGGCCAGGCCCAGGGCCGCCGTGCTCGGCAGGTACCGGGCCCGATGCGCCGGCAGCACGCTGTCGAGCACGCCCAACAACAAGCCGACCAGGCCGCCGATGAAAATCGCCCAGCGAATGCTCGCGGACAATGAATCCAGGCCCAGGGTCAGGGTTTGCGCCACGGCCTTCCAAGTGGCGACCGCCGGAGCCGGCCACTCTTCGGAGAGCAGCATGGCTTGCGGGTCCGGGATCAGGGCCAGGTAAGCCAACACGCCGACGATGCTACCGACAAAAATCCCCAAGGTCTGGGCGATCAGTTGCTTGCGCGGCGTAGCGCCAATCGCCCGGCCTACCTTGAAATCGTTCATCAAGTCGGTGCATTGCCCGGCCGAACCGCCGGCGGTGTTGGCGCTCATCAGGTTGATCGGCACTTGCCCTGGCGCGACGATGCCGAAGCTCAACTGGGACAATTGCCCGATGGCACCGATCGGTGGAATGCCCGTGGCGCCGACCACCCGGGCGGCTACCGCCGCCAGGCAGATCGCCAAGGGAATGGTCAACAGCGCCATCCACGGGTTGATGCCGAACAACAGCACTTGCAGGCTCACCACCAGGACGATCGCCAGCAAGGAACCTGTGGCAGGCCCGGCCTTGGGTGTCGTCCAGATCGCCCCGCCGCCAGCCTTGGTGGAGCGGTGCAATGCCCACAGGCGAATTGCCAATGAGGCCAGGGTCGAACACACCATCAGGCTCACCCCCGGCCAGAGCAACCACTCCACCAGCGCAGCGAACTGCGGGCCGCTGCTGCCGGGCGGCAACCGCACCAGGCCTTGGGCCAACAACCATGGGGCCAACCCGCCCCACGCCAGCAGCGCGCCGAGCAGCAGGGTCAGACCCACGCGAATGCCGATGATCGCGCCGAAACCGACCAATAGCAGCGAAGGGTCAGCGGTAAAGGTCAGGCGCTCCAGTTGAGCGGTCGGCGACCAGCGCGGGATAGCCCACATGAAGGTGTCGACCCCCTTGGCCACCCCGGACAGCAGCGCGGCGCTGAGCAACACCTTCAAACGCGTCGCGGCTTCGTGGCCGTGGTTGTAGATGTGCAGCAAGGTTTCCAGGGTCGCCATACCCTCGGGAAATTTCAGCGCCTTGTCATTGAGCAGTGACGGTCGCAGATACCAGGCAATCCAGATCCCCAGGAAACTCACGGAAAAGACCCAGGCCACCATGGGAATGGCGTCCAGCTGCTGGCCGGTCAGCAGAGTGTAGGCCGGGATTGGCGCGACCAGCCCACCGGAAATGATCGACGCAGCGGCAGAGGCCACGGTCTGGTTGATGTTGCTTTCGTGCAGCGTCCAAGGCAGCCGCCCCACCGATCGACTCGCCAAGCCTTGCCAGATGCCATAACCGACCAGCAAGGCAATGATCGACATATTGAACGACCAACCAATCTTCAATCCGGCATAGACATTGGACGGCGTCAGCAGGACACCCAGGACAATGCCCGTACTGACCGCGCGCAAGCTGAGTTCGCGTTCGACAGGGGCGTTCAAGGGCAATGTGGACGAGGTTGGGTGCATGCGAAGTCCTTATCGGCACTGGGAAGCAGCCGCCAGAGCCAGACAGGTCCCCTGTGGGTCACATAAAGCGGCAACTTAATAAGTGAACGCAGTATTCGCGCAAGGTTCACATGGCGAAGGGAAACCCTGGCGAACGTGCTCGCCAGGATCCTCAATTGATGGGCATGAGGTGAGGAATGTCGCGAGCGCCGCGACGCATCGCGACCCAGGCAGCGCTCGACTTATTGCCCGCCCTCGCAATTGACCATCCAGGCGATCCCGAAACGGTCTTCGAACATGGCAAAGCGTTCCGCCCAGAAGGTCCTCGCCAAGGGCATGTGCACGCTGCCACCGACACTCAAGCCCTTAAACAGCCGCTCGGCCTCCTCCACGCTGTCGACGTTGAGGGAAACCGACACGCCTTGCGGTTTGCTGTACGGCTGGCCTGGCGGGCAGTCAGAGGCCATCAGGCTGAAAGCATCGACGGTCAGGCAGGTGTGCAGGATCAGGTCGGGATCCTTGGGCATGCCGGTTTCCTCAGGCGCCTGGGCAAAGGACATGGAAAACAGCTCGCCGCCCAGCACCTTCTGGTACAACGCAAAGGCCTCTTTGCAACGACCGTCGAAGGTCAGGTAGGGAATGATTCTCATGGTGGGTTCTCCTGTAGTCGGCTTCACGATTGACCGGACATCTGCGCCCGCAAGCGTTCTTCCTGCTCGCGCAATTCCGGCGTAAAGGACTCGCCGAACTCCTCGAGCTCGAAGATCTGGCGGATCTCGATTTCACTGTCGCTGACCATCGGGTTCGGGCAGCGCTTGACCCAATCGATGGCCTCCTGCAATGACTGGACCTTGAAGATCCAGAAGCCGGCGATCAGCTCCTTGGTTTGAGCGAAGGGCCCATCGACCACCGTCCGGTCCTTGCCGGAAAACTGCACACGCACGCCCTCGACACTGGGATGCAGGCCTTCACCGGCGAGCATCACCCCGGCCTTGACCAATTCTTCGTTGTAGGCGCCCATGGCGGCCAACAGTTCTTCGCTGGGCATCTGTCCGGCTTCCGATTCCGGACTGGCTTTGACGATCACCATAAATCGCATGCTCTGATCTCCTGAGAGTGGATGGATCAAGCCGTCCGTGTGGCGGCTCTATGGGCTAATCGAATGGCGTTGGCCGAAATCGACAATCCGATGCGAATATTTTTTTACAGACTCCGAGCCAGATTGCTGGACTGACGATCACCCACTCGACATCCATTGTTCGACGCACCTCGAAGTGAGGAACCCGTCGAGCCCATAGGCTATGAGCCAACTTGGAGGAGATGGCGATGACACACACCCGTTTTTTTGGAAA
Organism: Pseudomonas sp. St290; assembly: GCF_018325805.1. Taxonomy (NCBI): domain Bacteria; kingdom Pseudomonadati; phylum Pseudomonadota; class Gammaproteobacteria; order Pseudomonadales; family Pseudomonadaceae; genus Pseudomonas; species Pseudomonas sp. St290. The sequence goes on from NZ_AP014703.1 coordinate 4,168,720, forward strand.
AACCGTACTGACCTGCACGTTCATCCTGGCGATTATCGGTTGGGGGGTCGGCTTCTATGGGCCACCGATCTATATGCAAGCGGTCATGGAGCGCACGGGTTGGCCGATCGCCCAGGTTTCGACTGCCGTTACCTTGCACTTTCTCAGCGGCACGATCGTCATCGCCAACCTGCCACGACTTTACGCACGCTTCGGAATACCCGCCATTACCCTACTGGGCAGCATCGTCCTGGGCATCGGCGTGAACATCTGGGCTCAAGCCGACCAGCTATGGGTGCTGTATGCCGGCGCCGTCTGTTCGGGTATCGGCTGGGTGACATTGGGTGCCGCCGCCGTTAACACCCTGATCGCTCCGTGGTACGTCAAGGACAGACCCAAGGCCCTGGGCAAGGCCTACAACGGCGCCAGCCTGGGTGGCGTGATCTTTTCGCCGCTGTGGGTGTTGCTGATCGAGCGTTTCGGCTTCGCCATGGCGGCGTTGGTGATCAGCGTCATCGCCGTGCTGCTGATAGGCGCCCTCGCCTTCCTGGTCTTCAGCAAAAGCCCACAAAGCCTGGGACAACATCCCGACAATGCAGACCAGCCCGAACCCCTGCCGATCAGCGCCAGCGCCACGCCGTGGAGCACCATGCAGACGCTCAGGTCGGCACGTTTCCGCACACTGGCAGCCGGCATGTCCCTGGGGCTGTTCGCCCAGATCGGCTTGATCGCGCACCTGTACTCGATCCTGGTCGGGCGCATGGGAGCCCATGACGCTTCATTCGCCATGGGCCTGGCCACTGCCAGTGCGATGGGCGGGCGATACGTCGCCGCACGCCTGATGATCCAAGGCATGAACCGCCGACAACTGGCCTGCCTCGGTTATGCCATCCAGGTGCTGGGCACGCTGATGCTTCTCGGCCTGGACCTTCACCCGACTGTGGCCTGGATAGCCGTGGCGCTGATCGGTTCGGGCATCGGCAATGCCACATCGTTGCCGCCACTGATTGCCCAGGCCGAGTTCAGCCGTGAACAAACCGCCAGGGTGATCGCCCTGATGGTCGCGATCAGCCAGGCCACCTACGCCTTCGCCCCGGCCTTTTTCGGCCTGCTGCGCTCCGCCTTCACCGATCAGAATCACGCCATCGGCGCCGTCGTGACAGGCGCGGTCGTGGTACAGGTGCTGGCCATTCTGTCGTTTTATCGAGGTGTATCCGCGCGTCCCTTCAAGAAAACCGCTTACTGACCTCTTCCCTGGCCGGGCGGTGCCCAACCCGATCACTACCCGACCTGGTTTCGCAAGATGAGGCTGTTCGCCGACCACTTAATTTAAGTGCTCGAAGATTTCTTTTTCAGGCTTCCGTGGCTGCCCGCACATAGACCATCCATGACCCGGTTCATCAATCCGATGCAACCGGCTTCACCACGCTTTGACTGGCAGCATTCGGCTGTGAACTCAATCAATCGACGCAACAAACAGGCCGACTAGTAAGGCGTGCGCATTGTTGTAAATGCCAGGCTTTAAGCATGGTCAAATTGTCCTCATTCGCCGCCAGGGGACCATTAGTGCTTATCGCCGCAAACAATCAAACCGAGGCTTTCAAGTCCACGCCCAATGCCTGGGCAAATGCCTTGACCAAGGGGCTGCGTACAATGTTATGGCGCAGTATCAAACTGAACGGCGTGACGATGTAGAACAGGTCTGGGCGCACCGCGCGAAACTCTCCCCGCGCTACCATCGGCGCGGCATAGTGCTGGGGCAGGAACCCCAGAAAACGCCCCGTCTTGATCAGCAGTGCAACGGCCTCCACCTGGGTTGCCGAGGCGGAAAAGCTGTCGTAGTGGGCAAATTTCAGTTTGTCGCGATGAATCGCGTAGCGATGGTTGATGCACTCGTAATCCTTGAGCACATTTTCCCCCATGTCCGCGTCCGCCATGGAGAACAGCGGATGGCCGAGCGCGCAATAAACCTCCGAGCGCTCTTCGTATAGCGCGTAGTAATCGAACTCTTCGCGCTTTTGATAAATCGGCACGATTCCCGCCACCAATCGGCCCTCGACGACACCTCTTTCAACCTCATCGAGTTGCGTAGCCTGAAGTTGAAACCTGACCTTCGGAGATTGTTCGTTTATACGCCTAAGCGCGGCAACTAACGGAGAATTATAATCGGAGATCGTATTATCAATAACCCCCACCCCAAGATCACCGACAAGTTCATTTTGTGCCGAACTAAGTCGATCTCGAAAGTTGTCGACCGAGGCAAATAAGTCTATTGACGCCTGATACACCAGACGCCCCTCTTCCGTCAGGTGAAAACCCTCTCGCCCCCGTGTGCAAAGGCGCATGCCGATACGGATTTCCAGGTCGGAAATCTGTTTGCTGATGGCTGCCAACCCCACATTCAGCTCATTTTGCGCGGCACTGAAACCTCCTGCCTCGACCACGGCCTTGAACACCTTGAGCAGTTTGAAGTCCAGTCCACTGAGGGCTAACGGTGCCCGTTGCAGCGGTTTCGGCGGCGGGTTTCCGGAATTGGAAAGTGGGGTTTCCATAATGCTTATTTACCTCTGGCGCCTTATTCAACAACCTGTGCCCAACAACAAAAATATAGCCGGCCTAATAATAATGAACACAGAAAACCAGGCTTGGCAACCGCCAATAAATCCCGAATATCAGTGCCAAACCACTGATCTCGAAACATTAAAAGCTGACACTTCGATCAGTTCTCGCTCCGTTGCAACTGCCCTCTTGAAAACTGCCCTGGCCTGATTTCGCTCGCTTATTTTCCAGCGACGTTTCGGCCCGCAATCCCTATTCAGTTCGCGTTACCGACGAGGAAAACAACAATGTCCCAAACCACCGACCGTCTCTGGGGTGCTCGCTTCACCAGCGGCCCATCCGAAGCCTTGGCGGCCCTGTCCCGTTGCCCTGAGCGCTACTTCCGGCTCACCCCGTACGACCTCGCCGGCTCCAAGGCCCATGCCCGGGAATTGCAGCGCGCCGGACTGCTGAACGAACAGGAAACCCTGACCATGCTCGACGCCCTGGAGCGCATCGGCGTGGACTACCGCACTGGCAGCATCGCCCCGACCCTGGATGACGAAGACGTCCATACCTTCATCGAGCGCCTGTTGACCGAACGTCTTGGCGCCCTGGGCGGCAAGCTGCGTGCCGGTCGTTCGCGCAATGACCAGACCGCCAACGACCTGCGGCTGTTCCTGCGTGACCATGTCCGCACCCTGGCCGTTGAAGTACTGGGCTTGCAGCAGGCGCTGGTGGCGCAGGCCGAGCAACACATCGAGAGCATCTGCCCCGGCTTTACCCACCTGCAACAGGCCCAACCGGTCGTGTTTGCTCACCACCTGCTGGCCCACGCCCAGTCGATGCTGCGCGATGTGCAGCGCCTGGTGGACTGGGACGCGCGTACGTCGCTGTCGCCACTCGGTGCCGCGGCCATGGCTGGCTCGGCGATCGCTCGCCTGCCTCAGCAATCGGCAAAAGAAATGGGCTACAGCGGTGTTTGCGAAAACTCCATCGACGCCGTGGCCAGCCGCGATCACGTCGCCGAATTCCTGTTCATCGCCAGCATGCTCGGCATCAACATCTCGCGCCTGGCCGAAGAGTTTTGCCTGTGGTCGTCGCGGCAGTTCCGCTGGGTCGCACTGGATGATGCCTACGCCACCGGCAGTTCGATCATGCCGCAGAAAAAAAACCCGGACATCGCCGAACTGGCACGGGGCAAGGCGGGACGCCTGATCGGCAACCTGACCGGCCTGCTGGCCACCCTCAAATCCTTGCCACTGTCCTACAACCGCGACTTGAGCGAAGACAAGAACGGCGTGCTCGACAGCGTCGATACCCTGTTGCTGGTGCTGCCGGCCATGGCCGGAATGGTTGCGACCATGACGGTCAACGTCGAAGAACTGCGTCGCCAGGCACCACTGGGCTTCACCCTCGCCACCGAAGTCGCCGACTGGCTGGCGGTGCGCGGCGTGCCGTTCAAGGAAGCTCACGAGATCACCGGTGCATTGGTCCAGGCTTGCGAGAAACACGACATCGAATTGTGGGAAGCCTCGCCCGCACTGCTGGCGGAAATCGACCCGCGCCTCACACCACAAGTACGCGAAAGCCTGACCCTCGAAGCCGCCATCGCGGCCCGCAGCGGCTGGGGCGGAACCGCGCCACAACAGGTGCGCGAACAGATCGGCCGCCTGAAAACCGCCCTCGCCGCCCAGCAGCAATGGACCGAGGACTATCAGGGCTTCCGCCTCTGAAGCCGCGCACAAAACCGGTGGGAGCGAGCTTGCTCGCGATTACGGTTTCACCTTCAACATCAACGTGGACTGACCCACCGCTATCGCGAGCACGCTCGCTCCCACAGCGATAGCGCCGAAACCGAGTACGGAGAACCACCATGAGCCAGACACAGGCAGAACGACTCCAGGCGGAGCGCAAGCTGGCGGAAAACCAGTTCGACATCACCCAGTACGATCATGTGCCCCGGCGGTACTACGGAAGGATCTTCTTCGCCACGGTGATCGTCATCGCGCTCATCGGCCTGGTGCGCGCCTTCGCCGAAGGCAAGATCGAATGGTCCTACATCGGCCAGTTCCTGACCTCCCAGGCGATCATGTGGGGCTTGCTCAATACCATCGTCATGGCGGTGCTGGCGATGGCGCTGGGCATCGTCTTCGGCGTGATCACCGCGATCATGCGCATGTCGGCCAACCCGATCCTGCGCTACGTGGCGCTGACCTACACCTGGCTGTTTCGCGGCACGCCGCTGATTCTGCAACTGCTGTTGTGGTTCAACCTGGCGCTGATCTTCCCTACCATCGGCATCCCCGGCCTGTTCGAAATGGACACCGTGAGCCTCATGACCCCATTCGCGGCGGCCCTGCTTGGCTTGAGCATCAACCAGGGCGCCTACACCGCCGAAGTGGTACGTGCCGGCCTGCTCTCGGTGGACACCGGGCAGTATGAAGCCGCCAAGTCGATCGGCATGCCGCGCCTGCAAGCGCTGCGGCGAATCATCCTGCCCCAGGCGATGCGCATCATCATTCCACCGGTGGGCAACGAGTTCATCGGCATGGTGAAAATGACCTCGCTGGCGAGCGTCATCCAGTACTCGGAACTGCTCTACAACGCGCAGAACATTTACTACGCCAACGCCCGCGTGATGGAGCTGCTGATCGTCGCCGGCATCTGGTACCTGGCCACCGTCACCGTCCTGTCCTTTGGTCAAAGCCGCCTGGAGCGTCGTTTCGCCCGCGGCGCCGGCAAGCGTTCTTGAGGAGCCCCCCATGAGAAGCATCGTCAAGGCCGTGAGCCTGAACAAATATTACGACCAGTACCACGCGCTCAAGGACATCAACATCGAAGTCGAGCAAGGCGAAGTGCTGTGCATCATCGGCCCGTCCGGCTCGGGCAAGAGCACCTTGCTGCGCTGCGTCAACCAGTTGGAAAAAATCGATAAGGGCGGTCTGTGGGTCGACGGCGAACTGGTGGGTTACCGGATCGTCGGCAACAAACTGCACGAACTCAACGAAACGCAGATCGCCCGCCAGCGCCTGTCCACCGGCATGGTGTTCCAGCGTTTCAACCTGTTCCCGCACATGACCGTGCTGCAGAACATCATCGAAGGGCCGTGCCAGGTGCTCAAGCGTTCACCCAAAGAGGCGAACGAAGAAGCCCTGGAATTGCTCGCCCGCGTCGGCCTGGCCGACAAGCGCAACAGCTATCCGATCGAGCTTTCGGGCGGCCAGCAGCAACGCGTCGCCATTGCGCGTGCATTGGCCATGCGCCCCAAGCTGATGCTGTTCGATGAACCCACTTCGGCACTCGACCCGGAACTGGTCGGTGAGGTGCTGTCGGTAATGCGCGATCTTGCGCAGACCGGCATGACCATGATCGTCGTCACCCATGAACTGGGCTTCGCTCGCGAGGTTTCCAACCGCATGGTGTTCATGGACGACGGGCAGATCATGGAGGCTGGAAGCCCCGAAGAAATACTAATAAGTCCGCAAAACCCTCGCACCCAAAGCTTCATTTCTGCCGTTCGAACCTAGGCGCCCGTTGGCGCTCACAACACTCATAAGAGAACGACCATGAAGAACTTCGTTATTCCAGCAGTACTCGCAGGCGTTATGGCATCCGGCTTCACCTTCGCCGCGGAACTTCCGGCCAGTATCAAGGCCAAGGGTGAAATCGTCGTAGCGATCATGCCGAACTACCCGCCGATGGATTTCAAGGACCCGGCCACCAACACCCTCACCGGCCTGGACTATGACCTGGGCAATGCCCTGGCCGAACGCCTGGGGGTGAAGATCAAATGGCAGGAAACCGGCTTCGAACAAATGATCAACGCCCTGACCACCGACCGCGTGGACATGGTGTTGTCGGGCATGACCGACACCGTCGAACGTCAGGCCAGCGTGACCTTCATCGACTACTTCACCAGCGGTCCGCAGTTCTACACACTGCAGAAAAACAAGGACACCAACGAGATCGTCGACCTGTGCGGCAAGAAGGTCGGCACCAGCCGCCGCACCAATTTCCCGACGGAAATCGCCGAGTGGAGCAAGGCCAACTGTGAAGCCGCCGGCAAGCCTGCGATCAATGTGATCGGCACCGAAGGCTCGGCCGATGCCCGTGCGCAACTGCGTCAGAGCCGCATCGATGCGGCCATGCAGGGCAGCGAAACCCTGCCCTACCTCAAGACCCAGGAAAAGGACATGTACAAGACCGTGGGCCTGCCAATCTCCGAGCAGTACACCGGGTTGGGCGTGAGCAAGAAAAAGCCCGAGCTCAGTGAAGCGGTGAAGGTTGCCCTGCAAAGCATGATCGATGACGGCAGCTACCAGGCGATCCTGAAGAAGTGGGACCTGGAGCTGGGCGCGATCAAGACCGTGACCATCAACGCCGGGAAGTAACCGCGCAGCCTCCCCTAATCCAATGTGGGAGCGGGCCTGCTCGCGAAGGCGGTGTGTCATTCAACGTCAATGTTGCCTGACTTGACGCCTTCGCGAGCAAGCCCGCTCCCACAGGGATGGGTTGTGTACTTGAAAGCTTATTGGAGCACCGCAGATGTCCTCCTCACCCCAACCCACCTGGCCCGATCAGCACAAGGCTTGCATGGCCCTGGCCTTCGACCTCGATGGCCCGACCGGTGACGCCATGCTCGATGGCTCGATCTGGCGCAAGCCCGAGTACTTCGGTTTCGGTGGCTATGGCCCTTACCGGGCGCTACCCCGATTGCTCGACCTGCTCGACGAGTTCCGTATCCCGACAACCTTCTTCGTCCCGGCCTGGGTCGTAGAGAACTGGCCGAGCCAGTGCCAGGCGATTGTCGAGCGCGGGCATGAGGTGGCGTATCACGGCTACAAACACGAATCCTTTTACACCCTGACACCGGATCAGCAAAAAGCGGTGATGGACACCTCCCGCAAGGTGTTCTGGAAACACCTGAACATCCGCGCCGAAGGCTTTCGTACGCCGTCCGGTGACTGGCGTACCGACACCCCGGCCATACTGATGCAAGCTGGCGTGAGCTACTCCAGCAGCATGCGCGGCGATGACCGGCCGTACCTGGTGAACGTGCCGGGGTTCGATACGCCGTTGGTGGAAATCCCTGGCCGCTGGGAAATGGACGACTACGCCTCCCTCGCCTACACCCGCGCGCCGAACTTCCCCTCCGGGCTGGACCGCACGGCCAGCTACGCGCTGACCCTGGATAACTGGTGCCGCGAATACGACGGCGCGATGGACGAAGGCTTATGCCTGACCACCCTGTTCCACCCCAAGATTACCGGTAAGCCGGGGCGTATCTTGCTGCTGGAAAAACTCTTCGAACACATGCGCCAGCGCGACGACGTGTGGTTCGCCACTTGCCGCGATGTCGCCCAGTGGTGGCTGAAGGAGCATCACCATGGCTGACTCCACTCTCTGGCCGAAAGGCTATCGCTGCGCCGTGGTATTGACCGTCGATTACAACGACATCCACGGCATCCTCACCCAAGCCCCGGAAGTCGCCGGGCGTGACAAGACCTTGTCGGTATGGCGCTACGGCAGCCAACGCGGCGTGGCGCGCTTGCTCGGCCTGTTCAAGGAACTCGGGGTCTGCAGCAGTTGGTTTGTCCCCGGCATCGTTGCCCAGGAAAACCCCGAACATATTCAGGCGATCCAGGCCGACGGCCATGAGATCGCCTGCGCCGGTTATCGTCATCAGAACTACGACACCTTGGACCTGGCCGCGCAAAGCGATGATATCGCCAAGGGCCGCGAGGCCTTGGCCGGGTTGACCGGCCAGCGCCCGGTCGGTTTTCGAATCCCGGCGGGCAATGGTGCGCCGGGGTTCATCGAGGCCTTGAGCGATCAGGGCATTCTCTGGTCCTCGTCGTGGCGCGGCGATGACCTGCCATTCGCGCACCCGACCGCCCCCAGCGTCATTGAACTCCCCCTGCACTATGAACTGGAAGACGAGCCCTACTTCGCCTTCAACTTGAGCCCGGCGGTGCCACCGGCGCAATCGCGGATCGCGTCCTACAGCCACACCTTGGGCAACCTGCAAATGGACTTCGCCGGGTTTCATCGCTTTGGCCTTTGCTACGTGCTTCGCCTGCACCCGGAAATCATCGCCACGCCGGGGCGGATAAGCGTGCTGCGCGAGTTGATCGAGGGCATTCAACAGCACGATGACGTATGGATCGCCACGGGTGCCGAGGTCGCGCAGTGGTGGGCGGAGACCGCCGCGCCGGTCGCTGAGGATCATCCGGCGTCGGTTTACGAGCGACATTATCGGGATTACGTTTTATGAGCGAGCGTCTGCAACGCCTGGTGCAATTCTGTGTGGATCTGCGCTTTGAAGATCTACCGCCTGCGCTGGTGGCGCAAGCCAAGCGGCACATTCTCGATACATTCGGCGCAGCGTTGGCCGGAGCCGACAGCGGTGTCGCGGAACAGGCGCGCAAGGTGTTCGCCGGTGAAGCGGGTGAAGTGTCGGTCTGGGGCACTGACGTGCAGGTTTGCGCGGCTCAGGCAGCGCTGCTCAACGGTGTCGCCGCCCATGTCCTGGAGCTGGACGACACCGGTGGCTGCGATCACTCCGGCGCCGTTGTGCTGCCGGCGGTGATGGCAGCGGTTTCGCTGCTCGCGCGGCCAGTGAGTGGCCGTGAGTTCATCAGCGCCGTAGTGATCGGCTACGAAGTCGGCCGTCGGGTGCTCGAAGCATGCGGTGGCTATTCGGCCCACAACGGCGCCGGTTGGCACTCCACCGCGACCTGTGGGGTGTTCGGCGCGGCAGCAGCCAGTGCGCGCATCCTGGGCCTGGATGCACGGCAGACCCTCGCGGCGCTGGGCATTGCCGGCAGCTTCAGCGGTGGTCTGTGGGCCTTCATCCACGACGGCTCACAAAGCAAAAAACTGCACAGCGGACGCGCCGCAGAAGGTGGGCTACTGGCGGCGAGGTTTGCCCAACAGGGGATCAGCGGGCCTGCGCAGTTGTTCGATGAGGTCTGGGGTGGTTTTCTAACAACCCTCGCCCCGGCGACCTCGATGCCAGAAGCGCTGGATGCAGGCCTCGGCGTGGTCTGGAAGCTCGCCCGGTGCTCGATCAAACCCTACGCCTCCTGCCGTGGGACCCATTCGGCCATCGACGCCCTGGGCCTGCTGCTGGATCAACTGAATGTGCGGAGCGACCAGGTCGAATCCGTACAGGTTGCGCTGAGCGGGTTTCTCCACAACATGTGTGGCGGCCAGGACGTCAGTACCCTGGCCGCCGCGCAAATGAGCCTGCCGTATGCCTTGGCCGCGCGGCTGGTGCAAGGGCATTGCCGATTGCAGGCCTATGACGATTTACAACGCAACGATCCGCGCATGACCCAATGGCTGTCGCGCATTCAGCTAGAAGTGGACCCACGCCTGTCCGAGGATGGCGAGCCGCTGGTGACGCTGCGCACCGTGGATGGCCGGCAGGCGAGCTTATGTGTAGAAATACCATGGGGCGCGCCAGGCAATCCGCTGAGCGATGTGGCCCTGGAGGAAAAGTTTTTCAGCTTGACGACGCGGGTGATGCCGCGGGAACAGGCTGAAGGATTACTGCGGCAACTGTGGCGCGTCGAAGAACTGCAATCGGTACACACGCTGGATCGCTGGATCGTCCGCGATGGCAGCGACGGGACATTACGGCGAACGCCGAAAATCTGAATAAGGACATTTGCACCACCGTGGCCACTTACTCGCTCGTTATTCGACGCTTGATGATCGTTTCGCTGACAATCGTGGTCAGCCGCGCCATTACCAGTCCATTGCTCACGTTATTCCTGAGCAACAAGTTGGGCCTCAACCAACAGGACGTCGGCTTGCTGCTGGGGATCGCCGTGTTCATCGCCACCCTGTTGGCGCTGTATGGCGGCTATGTCATCGACCGCCTGGAAAAGCGCCGACTGCTGATCCTGGCGATGCTTTCCAGCGCCATCGGTTTCATCCTGCTGACCTTTGCCGAAAACCTCTACCTGACCACCCTGACCGTGGTGATCACCGAGACCGCGTCAGCGTTGTTCCTTATCGGTTCAAAGGCGATTCTCAGCGAAAACCTGCCCGTGGGCCAGCGCGCCAAGGCGTTTTCCCTGCGCTACACCCTGACCAACATTGGCTATGCCACCGGTCCCATGCTCGGCGTGGTGATTGCCGGTGTCTATCCGATCGGGCCATTCCTGATCGCCGCTGGCATCGCGTTTTCCAGCATTTTCCTGATGACCGGCATCCCCAGGGATGCCGCGCCAACGCCGGTCATTGGTCAACCGCCGAGTTTTCTCAAGACGCTCAAGACCCTGAAAAACGACCGAACCCTGATCATGTTCACCTGCGGCTGCCTGCTCAGCACGGTGGTGCACGGACGCTTCACCCTCTACTTGTCGCAATACCTGCTGGTGACCCACGATTCCAAACGCGCGCTGGACATCATGGCCGCCCTGCTCGCCTGCAACGCCATCTGTGTGATTGTGCTGCAGTATCAAATCGGTCGGTTCCTCGATCGCGAGAAGCTGCGCTACTGGATCACCGCAGGCACCAGCCTGTTCATTCTTGGCCTGATCGGCTTCAGCCTGGCGGACAGCATGGTGAGCTGGTGCGTGGCGATGTTCATTTTCACCCTCGGTGAAATGATCATTTACCCGGCCGAATTCCTTTTCGTCGACACCCTGGCCCCGGAAGAACTGCGCGGCAGCTACTACGGCGCGCAAAACCTGGCAGCGTTGGGTGGCGCCCTGAGCCCGGTGATCTGCGGATACCTGCTGATGCACACCCCGGCCCCCACGATGTTCTATGCGTTGAGCGCACTGACCGCGATGGGGGGCCTCTTGTGTTTCATGAGTGGTCGTCGGATGGCTAAAGTAATCTGAGCCAGGCACTGCACGAGCGCGCAGCACGATGAAGTTTGTTGCAGACCGGGCTATGCTAAGGCGCCACCCGCCCCGGCTGGCCTGGCTTGCAAGGAATGCGTCATGGAGTTCGTGGTTCATAGTTATTGCCTGAAAGGCGCACGCCAGGAGCCTTTGCTGCCGCCTGTCACCCTGACACCGACCTCGCTGACCTTGACGGTCGCCGAGCTCATTCGCCTGACCGTCGCCGAACAGATCGCCGCGCTGTCGGTCCAGCACTGGCTGGCACAAGTGTCGGTGCGCGAAGTGCTCGATCGCCAATACCTGAGCGAGCGGGACGTTCTTCGTCAAGCCGGTGAAGGTGCGGTTGTCATGCCTCAGGCCAGCGCACCTCTGGACCTGGATGTCAGCGTTGAGGTCGAACGCGCCTTGAAGGGTTTTGAAACCCGTGCGTTCCGCGTTCTGCACAACGGCGTCATGCTGCAAAGACTCGATGAATCCATTGAATTGAGCCCCCCTTCCACGCTCGCGTTCATCCGCCTGGTGCCGCTGATTGGCGGTTGATCCTCGTCGCTCACTTTTTTGCTCGGATACCCTCATGCAATCACGCCGTCCTGCGCCCGAACAAACCACACGCCTCGCTGCGCTGCGAACATTCTGTGATAGAGCGTTGGATGACTATCCCGAGCTCAGCCACTACGACGAATTCGAGCCCGATTTCTGGGAAGGCATCGACTTGCTGCGCATCGCCGATGACTGGGTCAGGCAGCATCCCAAGGATGGGCCCAAGGCACTGGCGGATGGTTTTGTGTTCCCGACCATTTGGGACGATCTGGAGGACCGCCGCGATCAACAGCGCTATGGCCTGCAATATCGACTCTGCGATGCGTGGATCACGGCTCGCCCGGATGCCTATGCACTGGAGCAGATCGGTGCGCGACTGCAGCACATGCTGCAATATGCCTTCGAGGACAGTGACTATCCCTTGCCCACTGACGAAGATGACCCGGCCTATTACCGAAGAAGCCCGGACCAGGCCTGGGCCTTCCCCGACGTTCACGCCTGCATCAATCGCCTGAGCAATTACCCATCCACCGCGGCCTGGCAGACCTTCGCCGAATGGTTGCTGGACGGCAGCTGGAACCGCGAGCAGCCCCCTTCAGCGCCCGGTGGCGAACAAAGGAAGATCGCCGACGCGTATATCTACGTGCACAAGGAAATCCAGCGCATCGCGCTGGGCCTGCTGGAAGCGGGCCGCCTCGATTACCCGCGCTTCGTCCGGGCGGCCAACACCTGGGGCCGCGCCATGATGTTCTACTCGGACGACGCCGGGCTGGACAGCGATGATGTGGATCTGAATCGGTACGCCGATGAAGATTTCGACGAGGACGATGCAAACAACGAGGCCCCGGAAGACATCGATGATGAGTCGTCTCAGATTGATGAAATCCCCACGCAAGAACCTGCCGTCGCGCCCCCTGAACTGGCGAACTTCACCGTTCGTTATGTCGAGGACGCCCTGGCTGGATTGCCCGATAACGCCGAGAGGCTGGCTGACACCTTCCGCTCGGTAGAGGTGTATCAGACCCGTTGGTTGTTGCAGGCCCTGGCGGTCATCGAACGACTGGGCATAACGCCGGATGACTTTGACAGCTTCGGCGATACGGCCGCGGTGCTCCAATGCTTCCTGCTGCTTCAGGACTTGCCCACAAACCAATCGGCAGAACTGCTCGCGGCGTTGTCCGGCTTTTCAAGAAATACACTGCTCACCGCCCTGCCCTACGCCGGCCAAGCCAGCCGAGTGGTGCTCGACGCGCTCGGCTGGAGTGATCTGCAAGGCTTCCAGCGTGAATACCTGAACATTGCCCTGGCCCCTCGGTCCGGCTGGGGCAGCGACCTGCCCAATACGCTGGATGAAACCGTGGGTGTGGTGGACCGTTACCTGCTGGACAAGGCCCTGGCCGAAGCCGACCCAGACCACCTGCGCGAGTACCTCGCGGCACTCGAACCCTCGCACTGGGCGTTTCCCGAGACGCGTGTACTGCTCGACGCCTACCAGGGCATCGGTCGAGCGGCGCTGGAAAAGAAATTGACCCGCCACGCACAGCCGGCCATGCGCATCTATGGCTTGCTACCCGTCACAGGGCCGGATGACGTACGCCAGCGCTACCTGACGCTCAAGAAACTGCACAAAGAGGTGCGTAAATACGGCGCTCAGCGACAGGCCAACTCCCACGCAGCGGTGCAGGCAGGCCTGGAAAACCTGGCGCGTGTCGCCGGTTACCCTTCGGTGATTCGCCTGGAATGGGCCATGGAATCGGAAATCGCCGAATCCACCGTGACAGCCGCCACCATCGATGGCTATGACGTCACGCTGGAAATCGACGGCTTGTCGCCTACGTTGCACATCTGCAAAGGCGCAAAGGCGCTCAAGACCGCACCGCCCGCGATTCGCAAAAACGCAGACTTCATCGCGCTCAAAGCGCAGCAAACCCAGCTCAAGGAACAGATCGCCCGCTTCTGCCGCACCCTGGAAGCAATGATGAGCAGCGGCGAAAGCCTGGCTCTGGACGAGCTGAAGCAGCTGTTGAAAATGCCTGCGGTTCGCCTGCTGCTCGAACAGCTGATCATGCAAGCCGACGACGCTGCGCTGGGCTGGCTCGATAGCGCAACGCTGACGGTGACTGACCTTGAAGGCCGCCAATACATCGCTGAAAAAAATCTGCGTATTGCTCACCCTTTTCATCTGTTCACGGCAGGACAACTGTCGGCCTGGCAGAAAGAAGTGGTCACCCACCGCCGCGTGCAGCCGTTCAAACAGGCCTTTCGCGAGTTGTACCTGCTGACACCTGTCGAGCGAGACACTGGCTTGTGGTCCAACCGATTTGCCGGCCACCGCCTGAAAGGCAAAGTAGCCACTCGGTTGCTGCAGGTCCGCAACTGGTCGACCTCAAGCGTCGAGGACATCTATTACGAGAGCAAAGAGCACGGCATCCATGCCATGTTCAACTTTCTGGATACCGGCCATTACCTCTCGGAAACAGAACACTTTACCTTCGACACGATCGTGTTCTACCGCAACCAGCAAGCCATACCCCTTGAGCACGTACCGCCGCTGCTGTTTTCGGAGGTCATGCGTGACGCCGACCTGCTGGTCTCCGTAGCCCACGCCGCAGACGGCTACAGCACCAGCCACGAAACCCTGCAACGACGCGCCGAACTGGTCGGCGAGTTGATTCAGGGTCTGGGGTTACGAAACGTCAGATGCGAAGGGCATTTTCTGCACATTACCGGCCAGCGGGCGAACTACCGCATTCATCTGGGCAGCGCAGCCATCCATATCGAACCCGGCAACTACCTGTGTATCGTGCCCGTCGGCAGCAGCTCTACGGAGTTCTACCTGCCGTTCGCCGACACCGACAAGAAAATGGCCGAAGTGCTGAGCAAGATGTTTCTGCTGCTGGACGACCTGAACATCACCGACAGCCTGATACTGGAGCAGATACAGCGCGGCGGCTGATGTTGGCCTTCGCCGCTGCGCTGTCGCCTGAGAAACCGAAAGATCGAAGGTTAGTCTTGACTCACAGGGACTGGTAGCCAGAGGTCTGGACATGGCAGGACAGCTACGAGCGTTCGTTGTCAGTGAAGACCAAATGAAACAGGCATTTGCATTGCTGCGGTAAATCTCCTTGTGAGTCGCCCCCGGATCGGCCAATCGCGCAGTCAGGCAACCGAAAAAGAGTTCATTGCCAGTCAGCGTTGGCGGATCCCACTCGGTGAAGTTCGATACGGATAAGAAACGGCGAACCCACAAGACCCCGAGTCATGCACGCCGACCATGAGGTGCTGTTTATGGCATGGACGCCAGCGACACACTCATGCTCCGGACAGTTTTCGAAATCTCACTGCACGGTCGACGCTGTTGACCATTTGGGATGCCGCATGGATCGTCAAAGGGTGCTGGGTAAAACCCGGTCTTGGCGTAATGTAGCCAGCCATTTCACGCGCAACCGCAAGCTGCTGGTCCGTCCCTTGGGCGAGCAAAGCGATAACCAGGTTTTCCAGAGCAATCACACGAACACGAAGATGAACCAACTCGGCATTCGACAATTCTGGAATCTCATTAGTCCCTTGGATGGGGAACGCTTTTGCTGCGTCCTCAGTGTCCCATTTCGAAAGCGTCATCTGGAGTTGTTGTGTAACAACCGAAGAGGGGGTCTTGTCTTTAGGCATCAGAGGATTCTCCAAAGAGAAGGCGAATGGTGAAGGCTCAAGCCATCATCAGCCTTTGATCCACTCCAGCAACACGCCGGGCAACAAGGCGTATTGACGTGCGCCGAATACCGCATCACATCTGGCTCTGCGCAACATCGATGGGAATATCGAGTATGAACGTCGCGCCCTGCCCGACCCCGTCGCATTGCCTGCAGTAGCGATGAGCATAGCCTCAAGGTGCCCGCTTCGCGCGCGGCCATGGAGGATTTCAACCAACGGAGCGACCGGCAAGGTCACATCGGCTACGACACCTTGGTGGGCGAGCGCGGCATCAGGCATACAGGAGCGCCGCAGCCAAGGGCGGGTCAGGCGCCGCCTGGCGTGACATGCCCGAGCGCTTCGGTCCATTGAAATCAAAAGGGTGTCCGTTATTGAAGCAGGAATGGACGTTTTTAGCGGACATCAAGGACAACGTGAACTTCGCCTCGCCGGCTCCCTGGCGATCTGCGCGATCAACGCTACAACTCCATCCAATAAAAAAGCCCGAGCTGATTCGTCCCGTAGCTGCCCGTGCTCTATCTTGCTGGTCACATTACCGATCACGATCTGCGGATAGGCGACCTGCAGCGCCTGGATCGCCCAGAGCGTTTCATTGAGCTGTTGATGCGCACGCACTCCGCCCGTGAACGCCGGCGATGCAGTGAAACTCAGTACCGGACAGCCTTGCAGCGCCGATTTCCCATGAGGACGGGACAACCAGTCCAGCGCATTTTTCAACACACCGGACATACCGTGGTTGTACTCCGGCGAGCCGATCAAAACCCCATCGGCCGCCGCCACGGCGGCTCGCAAGGCAATCACGGCCTGGGGTGCATGAGCACCATCGTCATCCTCGTTATACGGCGGAATATCGTTCAATCCATAGCGCGTCAACCGGACATGCTCAGGCAGTCGTTCGGCCACCGTGCGCAGGATCGCCGTATGCGCCGACTGCCGGCGCAGGCTGCCGGACAAGCCCAGGATGTTTATCGTTGCGGTCATTTAGATACTCACGGTCTGTGGCTTGGGCTTGAGAAGAAAATGTGCGAGCGCGGGCACCAGGATCAACGCCCCCACCATGTTCCAGACGAACATGAAGCCCAGCAAAATGCCCATGTCGGCCTGGAACTTGATCGGCGACAGCACCCAGGTGGTCACGGCCACGCCCAAGGTAATCCCGGTCATCACCACCACCTTGCCGGTGGACAACAGCGCCAGGTAATAGGCATCCGACAGGCTTGAACCATTGCGCAGGTTGGCAAGCGTCACGCTCAGGATGTAGAGCGCGTAATCCACGCCGATGCCCACCCCCAAGGCGATCACCGGTAGGGTCGCCACTTTTACGCCAATGTTGAGCCCCACCATCAAGGCTTCGCACAGCACGGAGGTGAGCATCAACGGCAACACCGTACAGACCACCGCACGCCAGGACCTGAACGTGATGAAGCACAGGGCAATGACCGCCGCGTACACCATGAACAACATCTGCACGTTCGAACGCTTCACGACGATGTTGGTGGCCGCCTCGATACCGGCGTTACCCGCCGCGTTCAGGAATTGAATCTGATCGCTGTCATGGTCGGCCGCGAACTGTTCGACCGTCTGCACCACGCGGGTGAGCGTATCGGCCTTGTGGTCGGTCAGGTAGACATACACGGTCAGCAGATCGCAGTTCTGGTTGAACAACTCTCGCGGTGCGCGAGTGATGATCGCGTTCAATAGCCCTTGGTTACGGGGGATCTCATACCAGGTCATGCTGCCTTCGTTCATGCCGGCGGCAGCCTGTTTGCTCAACGCCGCCAGGGAGGTGGTGGAGACCACGCCCGGCAACTGTTGCAACTGCGCCTCCAGTGCGTCCACCGTGACCAACGTCTGGTAATTGGCGCAGAAGTACTGCGGGGTCTTGACCATCACCACGTACTTGTCGCTACTGGCGGAGAAGTTGCTGACCATGAAGCGGTTGTCGGTGTTGTAGCGCGATTCGGGACGCAATTCCGGCGCTCCGGGATTCAAGTCGCCGATCTTGACGTGAAGACTGATGGCAAAACCCACCGCCCCCAGCACCACACCAATAAAGATCGCGCCAGTGGCCCATTTGCGTTCGGTGAAGCGATCCAGGAAGGCCCAGAACGGATGCCGTGCATGATGGGCGTCCAACCTGGAAAACCGGTCGTTGGCCGCTTCCCGTTGCGCCGCCATTTTGCTCACGCCGGTGTATGACAACAGGATCGGCAGCAAAATCAGGTTGGTAAAAATCAGCGTCAGCACACCGACGGTCGCGGTAACGGCCAGGTCCTGGATCACCGGGATCTTGATGATCATCAACACCGCAAAGCCCACGGCGTCCGCCACCAGCGCCATCAAGCCGGTCAGAAACAACCGGCGAAAGGTGAAGCGCGCCGCCACCAGTTTGTCGGCACCGCGCCCGATGTCTTGCATGATGCCGTTCATCTTCTGGGCGCCATGGCTCAAGCCGATGGCAAACACCAGGAACGGAACCAGGATGGAATACGGATCCAGGTCAAACCCCAGGGTCGGCAGCAAACCCAACAACCAGACCACCGCGATGATCGAACACAGCAGTACCAGCACTGTGCTGCGCGCACAACGGGTGTACCAGAACAACACGAGCCCGCAGATCACCAGGGTCGCAGCGAAGAACAGCTGCATCTGCCGCATGCCGTCCATCAAGTCCCCCACGACCTTGGCGAAACCGGTGATGTGAATCTGGATGTTCTGGTTTTCGTACTTGGTCCGAATCTGTTCGAGTCGGTTTGACAGTGCGTTGTAATCCAGTGGGGTGCCGTCATCCGAGGTACTTTCCTGAAGCGGCAGGAGCACGATGCTGGACTTGAAATTGGAGGCCACGAGCCGCCCCACCTCGCCCGACCGTTCGATATTCTGCTGCACCTGTTCCAGGCTATTGGCCGAGCCATTGTAATCGTCCGGAATGACCGGCCCGCCATCGAAGCCCTCCTCGGTCACTCCGATCCAGCGCGTGGCCGGCGTCCACAGGGACTTCATGTAGGAGCGGTCGACACCAGGGAGCAAAAACACTTCGTCGTTGATCTTCTTGACCGTCTCCAGGTATTCGGCACTGAAAATGCTGCCCTGCCTGGCTTCGATCGCAATCCGCAATGTGTTGCCGCCCTCCCCCAACTGACTGCGGTTTTGCAGATAGTTCTGCACATAGGGGTGATCCGTGGGGATCATTTTTTCAAAGGCGGCATTGAGCTTCAGACTCAACGCCTGATAGCCGAGCACCAGGCTGAGGAGCACACAGATACCTAAGACAATGCTGCGATGATTGAACAACAGCCGCTCGACCAGGGTTCCGGAAGCAGGATCAAAAGCAGGTGATGCAAGTGCAGGCGAGTGTTCGGCAGAGTGCGTAAAACTGTTCATTGTGACGGCTCCGACGATTGCACTTTTATGGCGGACGACAGCATGCCGCGCGTGCTGCTGATGATCAGCTCACCGTTCGCCGCTTGCGTCATGCCTGTGAAGTAGCGAGATTGAGGGATCGCAAGGACAGCGGCCTGTGTGTCGCCATCGGCAAAACGCAGCACCCGGCCCGACTCGTCCGCCAGCAAGACCGAGCCATCATCAAGACGCAGGCCGCTGGTCAACGTCACCGGTTGCAAGGTGTCGAGACGCTTCCAGGTCTCGCCGCGATCCCGGGACTCGAAAGCCTTGCCACGCAGGCCGAACGCCAGGATCGAATGGTTGTCGGTCGCGGCAAGACCGAAGATCGTTCCCTCATAAGGAGACGCCAGCGCCTCGAAGGTCTGGCCTGCGTCACTGGAACGCAGCAACGTCCCCTGCTCGCCCGCCATGAAGACATCGGCACCTATCCGCGCGATGCCGTAGAGATGCAATCCGTTTGGATTATCGACATGGGAACGAATGGACTGCCAACTGAGCCCGCCGTCATGGGTGACGAAAGCCAAGCCATAGGCCCCCACCACCCAACCGTTTTGCGCGTCCAGGAAAAGCAGGTCGAGCAAAGGTTTATCCGGCCCTTCATCCATCAATTGCTGAGCTTGGGACAGACGCTCCGGAGCCTGTTCTCCGGAGTCGCGCTGGGCTTGCTTGAGTTCGATTTCGGCGGCCTGAACACCGTCGAGCTGTTTATCCCAGGTCAATCCGCCATCCGAGCTGTGCAGGACAACTCCGGCATGCCCCACCGCCCAGCCCTGGCTGTCATCGATGAAGTGCACCTTTACCAGCGTCACGCTGACCGGCGAGCCGACTTGCTGCCAGGTCGCTCCGTTGTCATCCGAGACAATGATGAAACCTCGCTCACCCACGGCCACCAACCGTTGCCCCGCTCGGGCAACACTGAGCATGACCGATTGCGTTGCCATCGCACTATGGATCGCCGGTTGCAGCAACAACCCAGTCGTTTGCGCTACGGCGTTTGGGCCATAACACGTCGTCGCCATCCAAAGGCTGGCAATGAAAACCCTGATGGGGCCTGAATAAAAAGTAGGCATGTCTGAACCTCGATGATGCCGCTCCTCGGAAGCGATGGCCGTGCACCGCCGCCAGGAACCAAACGTATTAATCAGCTGTTGCGAGGCTCAGCGAACCGATCCGGATGCCACTGAAGTGCCGGTGAAAAAGTTTTCGGGTTTGCGCGGTATCACGCTATAGGTTTCGCCATTAAGGCTCTGGACGACACTGTAGGTCTTGGCCTGCAGGTTGTAGATCACCACAGGCTTGACCACCACCGCAGGAATGGACGGCACCACGAATGGCAGCACCTGGGAGACACGCCACAGTTTGCCGTCGGCGTCGTAGCCATCGACCAGCGAGATGGTCCAGCTGTCTTCGTCGATGAAGAATCTACGCTTGGGCACGGCGTGGCGTTTGCCCGGGGCAACCGTGGCTTCCAACTCCCAGACGCGGTGCAGTTCCCAGCGCACTTTGTCCGCATTGAGGTGGTTGGCGGTAAAGGCATCGTCACGTTTCTCGGCGTGGAACTTGTTGTCGTTGTAAGGGATGTACAGTTCTTTCTTGCCCACCAGTTTCCAGTCGTAGCGATCCGGATGGCCGATGAAGCCGTGCACCTCATCGAAATAGTTGGCGCCTGAAGCGACGAAGTCCGGGGTGTCATAACCCACGGTTGGCGCACGCCGCACACGACGTTGGCCGACCAGGTACTGCCAGGCCTCCCGAGGCTCCTGGGCGCTGATGCTGTCATGGGTCACCAGCGATTCCCCGGCCTTGAACGGTGGCTCGCTGGTCAGGAACCGCAGCAACGCATACTGCCCGGACCATTTATTCGCAGCGCCGTCCTTGTAGTAGTACGGGTATTGCCAGTTCTCCACGCCCCGGCTGGCCAACGTCCGAGTCCCGTCGGCGTTGCCGATGACGTTGGCATAACCCATCTGTATGGATTCGGCTTCGACCCGCAGCAGGAAATTCCAGATCACCTCGTTGCCGTTTTTCGGGATCGGGAACGGGATACCGCCGTAGCAGCCCTCTACCGACAGGCCATTGCTGGTGGTCTTGCAGTTAGTGGCGTTGGCGAAGGTGTTTTGATAGACGCTGTCCGGTGCCGCAGCGCTGCGGTGAGTCGGGTAGACATCGAGGTGGAAGGTGTCGGGGAATTTGGCCAACAGGGCTTTGGTACCGTCACTCAACTTGTCGGCGTACTGCGCAGCGTTCTTGGCGGTGATCTGCAACAGCGGTTTTTCGCCAGGGAACGGATCGGCAGGTACATCGCCGAACTTGGCCCCGGCGACATCCTTGGTCAAGCCGCCGGTCCAGGCCGGGATGGAACCATCGGCGTTGCCGGCTTTTTCGGCCCCCATGGGCGTCAGCGTGGTCTTGAGCTTCGCCGCCTCGTCGGGACTGACCGCCGCCAGCGCGGTACCGATAGACAGGGAGATCGACAGAGTGGACAGCAACAGCAGTTTAATTTTTATCATTATCAGGGCCCGCCTGTTCTTTGCTTAAAAGGTTCGCTGGATCGAAAACGCCACGAAGTCCCGGTCTTTCATGTTTTGCTGGTAGGTGAACGAATTGGCTGAATTGATGACTGGCCCGGCCTCACCGAAGAAGTTGGTGTAGCTCAGCGAGGCGTACCACTGCTTCTTGTAATCGGCCTTGAGACCCAACGTCAGGTCGCCGCCATGTTCCGGACCAAACGCCTGGGGCGTGACGGAAGAACGCCCGGACGGGTTGTAGCCAATGGTGATCGGTGCTTGTACGTCGATGCCCGGAAACACCTGGAAGTACTGCGGTTCAAACGTGAAGCGCATCCCGAACGCATCGCGCGTGGTGTTGGGGTCCAGTTGGTCGGCGTTTTTGGTCACGCTCAACCGTCGGTTGAAAGCCAGTTCACCCAGCAGGGAAGCGCCGTCCCACAGCGCGGATCCGCCGTAGACATTGATCATCGATACCTGGGCATGCCAAGACCGACCGATGGGGTACGCGGGGTTGGAATCGTTGTCGGCGTCCATTCCGGTGATGATGGTGCCGCCGACGCCTGCCAGGGGGGTGTCGACCCTGATCGAGGTTTCACCGGCGATGTTTGCCTCTCCAACCTGAGTACTGAAACTGGCACCGAAAACTTTCACGTCCTCGGGATAGACATTGATGAATGAGTCATCGGCACCCGGCACCAGCGCGGCCGGGCGGAAGTAAAACACCGGCGTCTTCTCGTGGTACTTCGCGGCGTAGAGACCGAACTCCCAATCCTCGACGGCAAATTTCACCTGCGCACCAAATTGCCCGGAGTCCCTCGCTTCCTTGTCTTTTCCGTGACGCAACTCGCCGGTGGGAAAGAAAACCCGCTCGCCTCCCTCACCGACAAAATCCGAACCGCTGAAATAGCTGCCCGCCGCAGGCAACCGCGTCTTGTTCCATTCGAATTGGTAGTAGGCCCCCACGCTCACGGTGTCGTTCAGTTGCCAGTTGCCGGACACCTGCTTGGTGGGCATCAGGATTTCTTTGAACTGAGAACCGGGGACTGACTGAAGCTTCACCAAATCCACGGTGGACTGGGCGTTGGCAATACCGTTGGCACCGAAGAACAGGCTTTCGCCGTAGATCTGCGTGAACTGCCCGAGCCGCCCGGACAACGAGGTCGTGCCGATTTCCGTCGAACCATAGACAAAAGCATCGAGGATTTCAGTGCGTTGACCGTGGATCCGGCGGGTGTCACTGGTGAATTCGTCATGGTCGACACTCACCGAGTTGGCGGTGCCCGGCGAATCGTTGTCATTGTCCTGGCTGTAGACGTTGTCGTACCAGGAGGCCGCACTGAGGCGCGCACCGACGTCTTTGTACTTGATGTCGAATTCGGAAAGGATGTCCAGGCGATTGGAAATGAGCCCGCGATCGAAATTTCGATCGCCATCGTCCAGGTTGGGGTTGCTGTTGGAGGTCCCGGGGCCGACCGCCACCTTGTGATCGAGTTTGTTCACGCGCCAGGCGTTGCTGTACTTGATGGTGTTATCCCACGTCGCCGAAAGATCGGGGTTGCCGGTGTCGATCTGGAAGGCTTGCGCCTGGGTTGAAACACTCAGCAGCACCGTTGCGCTGACTGCGCAAGCAAGACTGGAGACCGGCAACGGGCAGAACCGCTGGTTGGCTGTTTTCATGGAGATGTTCCTGTTTTTTTGTTTTTGTAAAAGGTCATCCACTCGCAGCATTGGCCGCGAATACCACTGGCACGATTTTTGTGCTCAAAATAATATTTACTGCACTTAAACCAACTTTGTGCACAAAACCTATCCCTGCATAAATTCAAAGTCAAGCGGATAATCAGCCTTTGCACTAAACTCTGTTTTGCGCATAAAATCCGTTTGGTGCAAATTTCAGGACGACCCCGACCATGATTCCCTCCCCCAGCATTCCGCTGATCGATGTCGCGTTGACGAAGATGAAAAAAGCGATTGTCTGTTGTGAGCTGGCCCCTGGCGAAAAGCTCAAGGTCGCGGAGCTGTCTAAGACCTACGGACTCAGCAGCTCGCCGATTCGCGAAGCCCTCAATCGACTGACCCAGGATGGCGTGGTCGAAGCCAGCGATAACAAGGGCTTCAGGGTCGCCCCCATTTCCGTCACTGATTTTCGCGACATCACGCGC
The DNA here is from genome assembly GCF_018325805.1 of Pseudomonas sp. St290. Lineage (NCBI taxonomy): Bacteria > Pseudomonadati > Pseudomonadota > Gammaproteobacteria > Pseudomonadales > Pseudomonadaceae > Pseudomonas > Pseudomonas sp. St290. The sequence continues at coordinate 4,192,429 of NZ_AP014703.1, forward strand.
ATGCGCTGTCTGCTGGAGTGCGAGGCGTTGGCCGATGCTATCGAGCATGGCGACGATGCCTGGGAGGCCAATGTGCTGGGGGCCTTTCACCGCCTGAATCTGGTGGAGAAAAAACTCGGAAGCGGTGTGCTGGTGCTCGATGATGAATGGTCGACCCGGCACAAGGCCTTTCACTTCGCCCTGTTCGCGGCGTGCCCATCACCGTTGTTGTTGAAGATGATCGACTCGCTGTTTGATCGGGCCGAACGCTACCGGCGCTTTTCCGCCCAGCAGCGGGTCACCCAGAGGCACAAGGGCAACGAGCATCAGAAGTTGATGGAGGCGGCCCTGACTCGCGACAGCGAGAAAGCCGTGACTTTATTGCGCAATCACATTCAGGAAACCCTGGGCCGGATCGTCGAAGCCATAGAGCGCCGACAAGCCACGCTCCAATAAGCCTTGCGACACATAAAAAGCCCTTCGCCTGGCACTGTTTTCGTGGACCGTGCCAAGCGAAGGACGTGTTGCCTGTCAGGCTTTAAGCCTGTGCGAACCTGATCGTCTTATCGCAAACGCCGCCCTGGGCCGGTGTGGGTTTCTGCGGCGGCTTGCACCACAGCGCAAGCTCCATGCCCTCGAGCAACTCCATCGCCCAAGCCACCGTGACCGCTGCGCCATACACGTAGTGATCAGGCCGCACGATCACCACATTGCACCCTCGTTGTTCCAGCCATTGTGCCAACAGCCCATCGACTTCCTGATACTCATCGCCAGCGCGGGCGCCTGATTGCTCAGGGTTGACCAACCGCACAACATGAATAGGCAGGCCTTTAAGCGACTGACTGCTGCGCAGGCATCTCAACAACGCACTGGCATCGAACCCAGGGGCGATGACCACACGAAATGCCTGGCCGGTAAACTCATCGAGCAAAGCCTGCTTGCCTGCATGGTTGATCACCATTGGTTGGGGAAACAGCTCTCCGGCCGGCGAGACTTGCGCGATAAACCCCTGGGACAGACCGGGTATCAGCGATTGCCGGATGGTTCCGCCCGGGTTCTCCTTCATATGCTCGATCAGCCGTGCGTCCCGCTTCGCGGCTCTTTCGCTGTCGCGCTCGCAGATCACACCGCCGAATTCCTTGGCCGCCAGGGTGGTCTGGCGTACATGAGGGATACGCTCGAGCTGATACGTCTCCAGGAAATCCGGAGCGGCCAACCCTTCTTTCACCAGCGCGATTTTCCAGACCAGGTTCAAGGCATCGCGAATCCCCTGGCACATACCTTGTGCCAGAAATGGCGGCGTCATATGAGCCGCATCCCCGAGGAAGAACACCCGGTCGGCTTTCCATTGCTCCAGGATCAACGCGTGGAATCGGTACGCCGAGGCTCGCCACAACTGGTAATCATCCTCGGGCAACCAGCGGGCAATCAGCTTCTTGATCATTTCAGGCTGAGAGATTTCCGACGGCTGCTCGTCCGGATTGATCATGAACTCCCAGCGACGATGTCGCCCGGGGCCGACGACAAAGGTGCACGGCCTGGCCAATTCGCAGAACTGTACATTGGTCTTCGGCAGATGCTCCCCTGCCCCTTCGTTCAGGATCACGTCGACCACCAGCCACGGCTCGTCGAATGCCAGGTCGTCCATCTTCAACCCCAGGCGGGTGCGGATCGGGCTGGTGCCACCATCGCACGCCAACACATGGGCCGCCGTGACCACGCGTTCGGTCCCGTCCTTCGCCTGGATGCGCACATCCACCTGGGACTCGGCGGAGTCGACCGACAGCACCTCGGAACCCAGCTCAACGGTGACCGACTTGAAGCCGGCAATTTTTTCGCGCAGTGCGCGTTCCACCGGTGGCTGGGAAAACACATAGTTAGGCGCCCAACCCAGTGGAAAAGGCGGCTGGGCCGCGTCAATACGCTTGATCAACTGTGAACCGGTCGTGCGGTATTCCGAGGGGCGGTACGGCATGACATGTTCGGCAATGTTGTCAGCCAGGCCGATATTACCGAAAACGCGCATCACTTCATGGTCAAAGCCCATGGCCCGAGGGTTGGCATAGACCGTTTCGGACTTCTCCACCACCAGGGCATTGAGCCCCCACAGACCGGCGAGATTGGCGCACAAGGCGCCCACCGGTCCCATTCCAACAATGATGACATCGTAGTCCATCGTCTACTCCGCTTCTTGTAGTTGTCGATTGCGAGTGCTGGTTGATGCCGATAGGTACTCCTGCTCATCAACCAGGCTTCATCTGTACCGGGCGGAACGGATTGCTGACCTGCTCCCGGAACGATCAGGCGATTCGGACCCGCTGCTCCTCAATTCTCGCGCGAATGGAATCCATCCATTGCTCGCGCGTCTGGAACCCTGGACGGCGCCTACACATCGCCTCGGTCTGGGCCAGAATGACCTCGGTCGGCAGCTCGAGATCCAGCGGCTCCTTGCACGGCTGAGCGGTATAGAACGGTGTATCGACATACATTTCGACGGGGTTGCCTTCAGGGTCCTTGAAGTAAATCGACCAGGCATTCCCGTGATCCACTTGGCCAATGCCTTCAATGCCGCTTATTTTGGCGAATTGGTAGTAGGCCTTCAGGTCATCCAGCGAATTGAGCAGGAACGACAGTTGATTGATCGGGTTGAATGGCAGGTCAACAGGCTTGCCGTCAAAGAGCACGACCTGATGATGCAGCTCCGGATTCTGCGTCATGAAGAACAGGCGATGCCCGGTCGAGGCCACGCCTTTATCGCTGACGATGAAACCCAGGACGCGGCAGTAAAAGTCGACCATCCGATCCAGGTCTGAGCAGAACACGCCGGAATGGGTGAAATTGATAGTGGGTAACGCGGGCATGTGGAACCTCCAGTTTTTATGATTGTGTAGAGGACAACGCTCAGGCTTCGTCAATGACGCCGTTCGATAGGGTCCCGATTTCAGTAATGACCACTTCGAACACATCGCCGGGTTTCAGGAAAATCGGCGGTTTGCGCTTGAAGCCGATCCCGCTCGGCGTGCCGGTTGCCAGGATGTCGCCCGGGTTCCATGGCAGCGCCTTGGACACGTAGGAGATCAAATGCGGAATGTCGAAAGCCAATTCCGAGAGGCTGCCTTCCTGCAGTTGCTCACCGTTGAGAACGCCCCGCACCACCAGCGTACGGTAATCGGAAATTTCCGATGCTGGAATGATCCAGGGGCCCAGTGCACCCGTTTTCCTGAACGTCTTGCCCATGCCGTACTGGTGCGTATGGAACTGCCAATCCCGCACGCTGGCATCGTTGAAGCAGGTGTAGCCCGCCACATGGTCCATGGCATCGGCCGGATCGATGTGCGCGCCACCTTTACCAATGACTACCGCCAGTTCAGCTTCGAAGTCGAATTGCTCTGACACTTTTGGCCTGACCAGTGGTTCGCCGTGGGGCAATAGCGTTTCGGCAAATCGCTGGAAGATCACCGGAAACTCCCCGACTTTCCTGCCGGCCTCCTCAGCATGAGCCACATAGTTGATACCCACGCAGATCACCTTGCCAGGATTGGGTATGACGGCCTCCAGTTGAACACTGGAAAACGAGTAATCGGGTTGAACGGTCTCGACGATCTTGCGCGCCTCCTGTACCAGCAGTCGATTGGCCAGAAAGGAGGCGAGATCCGGAACCTGCGCAAAACGATGGGTCAGCTCGACCACACCCTCACCTGACACAGCGCCAAAATGGGCCTTCCCTTCTTTGCGGTACGAAATCAGCTTCATGTTTCTCTCCTATTTTTATGCACAAAAACTAATTTCTTGCACCATACATCATTAAATGCATAATGCAAAAGGTCGCGAAAAAAAATAACGAGCCCCGTGAGGCTCCTGGTTCTGGAGGCAAGCATGTCGCTGGTGATGGTTCGTAAGATCAAACTGGACGTCGAAGAAATATTCCACGAGGGAGGCCCGCGTGCTTCAGCCCCGCTGCGCATTGCGGTCGCCACCGCCGTGGTCGCCAACCCCTACGCCGGCAGGTATGAAGAAGACCTGCTGCCGTTCATGCAGGAACTCAGGGGATTAGGCGCGCAACTGTCGGAGCAATTGATCCATGCACTGGGCGGTGCCGCGCAGGTGCAGGCTTATGGCAAGGGCGCGATCGTCGGTGAAGACGGCGAACTGGAACACGGCGCGGTCTGGCACGAAGCCGGTGGCTGGGCCATGCGTGAAGCACTGGGCAACCCCAAGGCGATCGTTCCAGCGAGCAAGACTATCGGTGGCCCTGGTTGCCGGGTGATGATTCCGCTGGGGCATATCCAGGCAGCTTATGTGCGCAGTCATTTTGGTGTCGCGGAGATGACGGTATGGGACGGCCCCCGTCGCAGCGAAATCGCTTTCGGCCTGGCCATGGCTACAGGCGGCAGGATCCATTCGCGACTGGGCGGTCTGGCGGTCGCCGACGTGAGAGGTGAAGACGGGTTACGTTGATGCCGAGGTTTTGAAGTGTCGCTCCACGGATTACGCACTACGACAAAAATAATATGAGTATCGGAGAACATAATGACTGCAAAAACGATGCGCGCCGCACGCCTGTATGAAGGTGGCAAACCCATGGTCATCGAGCAGTTGCCCGTACCGGGAATTCGTCCAACTGAAGTGCTCGTCAAGATCAAGGCATGCGGGATCGTCCCCAATCTCCACAATATCCTGACAAATTGGGTCAAGTGGTTCCCGCAAAATCCCCTGCCAAAACTGCCGGCGACTTTCGGCCTCGACCCCACGGGCGTCGTCGAGGCAGTAGGCGAACAGGTCTACGACTTCAAGGTTGGTGACCGGGTCTACGTCAATCCGGGCCGCCACTGTGGTTCCTGCCGAGCCTGTCGTGCGGGCAATACCATTGCCTGCACGGCCTACACCTTCAATGGCTATTTCGGCTTCACGCCAAAAAGCCCGCGCATGTTCGAAGACTATCCCTACGGTGGCCTTTGCGAGTACATCCCTGCGCCGCAATACAGCCTGGTGAAACTGCCCGAGAACCTCAGTTTCGAGACTGCCGCGCGACTGGGCTACCTGGGTACCGCCTACAAGGCAATGCTCAAGGCCAATGTCGGGCCTGGCACCACCCTGCTGATCAATGGCATCAGCGGCACGCTCGGCGTGGGCGCCGTAGCGCTGGCGCTAGCGATGGGCGTTCGCAAGATCCTCGGCACGGCTCGAAACCAGGAACTCTTCCAGCGGGTAAAAGACCTCGCCGCACCAGGCCGGATTGAAATTCACACGTTGGGCACGATCCCCACCCATGAATGGGTCAATGAAGTTACCCACGGTGAAGGCGTCGATGTGGTTATCGATGCCCTGGGCCCAGGGGCACCACACGAGACCTTGACCCAAGCCCTCAAGTCCATCCACCGCGGCGGGCATCTGGTCAATATCGGCGCTATTGCAGGCGAGGTCCCCATCGATCTGCACTGGATCATGGACAACGACATCCAGATCAGCGGTTCGGCCTGGTTCACCACAGGACAAGGACAAGCCATGGCGGACATGGTGGAGTCCGGGGCGCTGGATCTTTCCTTCTTCGAAAACACGGCCTTTAGCCTGGAAGACGTCAACGGCGCAATCACCGGCATTGAAAATCGTCACGGCGGCTTCAGTAACTACGTCATCTGCCCCTGACATCAACCAGATAGGCTCAACACAAGGGCGGGCACGCTGATGCCCGCCACTGAATTCAGGGAATGCCATGAAAATTAGAAGAGTCGTCACCGGCCTCGATACCATGGGCCAATCCGTATTCATCAGTGATGATACTGCGCCGCGGTCCTGTTCCTTTGACTCCATTCCCGGCCACGCCATGGCGCACTTGTGGTCCACCGCAGCGCAGCCCCAAATCCTGAACGCGCAGCAAGACCCTACGCTTGAGCACCCGTCCTTGGTACCTGGCCCAGGGGAAACCTGCCTGGCGATCTATGACCTCCCTCCAGATACCGTGATGCACAACCCGACCGATGTCGGACAGATGGTAGAAGAACTCGGCAGCGCCCTACCCGGCCTATTCGACTGCTTCGAGCCGGAGCATCCAGGCATGCATACGACGCCTACCATCGACTACGGCATCCTGCTTCAGGGCGAGCTCTGGTTGGAGCTGGACAATGGCGAGCAGAAACGGATCCAGCCTGGTGATGTCGTCATCCAACAAGGAACCCGTCACGCCTGGCGTAACAAAAGCGATCAGGTCGCCCGTGCACTGTTTGTGATGGTCGGTGTGAAACGCGACTAATCAACATTTTTTCCCAAACGCTGAATCTAGGATGTCTACATGACCCTGCGTCACATTGCAGTGATTGGTGCCGGCACGATGGGCAGTGGAATTACCCAAACCTGTGCGGTAGCCGGCCACACGTTATTGCTCATCGATATCAATGAGCAGGCGCTCGATCGAGGCCTGCAAATCTTGCATAAAAACCTGGATCGGCAAGTTGAAAAAGGGACACTTAGTCACGAGCAAGCCACTGAGGCCCTGCAACGTATCCAAACCTCGATTCACTACACCGGCCTGAATGAAATGGACCTGGTGATCGAAGCGGCAACAGAAGACTTGGCACTCAAACGCAAGATTCTGCAGCAGATTGACGTCCATGCTCGCCTGGATTGCCTGATCGCCAGTAACACGTCGTCGCTTTCGATTACAGAACTGGCGGCGAGCATCAAGCACCCGGAACGCTTCATGGGGATTCACTTCTTCAACCCGGTGCCCATCATGGGCCTGGTGGAGTTGATCCGTGGCTTACAGACCAGCGACGCGACCTGCTCCACCGCCCAGGCACTGGTCGAACAGTTGGGCAAGACCGCAATCCACACGCAGAACCGCCCGGGCTTCATCGTCAACCGAATCCTCATTCCAATGATCAATGAAGCGATCTTCGTCCTTCAGGAAAATGGCGATGCCCAAGCAATCGACGCCAGCATGCGCCTGGGCTGCAACCAACCGATCGGGCCGCTCGCATTGGCCGATCTGATTGGCCTGGATACCGTGCTGGGAATCCTGGACAACCTGCAAACAGGTTTTGGCGACCCGAAATACCGACCTGCCCCGCTGCTCAAAGAGATGGTCGCCGCGGGCTTGCTAGGCAAAAAATCAGGACGTGGTTTTCATGTCTACACCTGAAGCTCGCAGCGGGTATGACACGATCCGTGAACGGGCCCTGGAGCTTTTTGTCAGCAAGGGGTTTGGACAGGTCAGCATGCGCGAACTGGCACGTCACGTGGGTATCGCCCCCGGCTCGCTATACAACCATTTCCCCAGCAAACAAGCCCTGCTGTTCGACCTGATCGAAGAGTTCTACGAAGAACTCCACCTGTTGGTTCAGCAACCTGTACAGCGACGACGAACAGCAGCCCCCCGCCCACTGTCGAAGCTGATCGTCGACCACCTGCGCCTGCACCGCGAGCGGCCTCTGCACTTTCGGCTGGCGTTACAGGGTTTTGCCTATCTTGACACCGCTCAGAAGCAACGCATCATCCTCAAACGCGTCAGATATGAGCGCGCGTTTCTGCACGCGGTGTTCAGCGATGCGTTCAGTGCGCATGAAATAGGTACGGCAGCGGGGCATGTCATCACACGGTTTCTCAATTGCCTGCCGGGTTGGCTTGAGGAGCGCCCATTGACTGATGAGGCTTATACCCACTTGGTCGAGCGGTTGATAAGGGGGGCTGTGCAGGAGTGTTCGGCACAATAGCCTGTTCATTGTCAGCATGCGCGAGGTCGACATCTACTGGCAGTGCGGCATTAGGCTCAAGCCGGACTGGAAACAGCCAGTTTGAGCCCAAACGCGACAAAAACACCGCCCGTGAGCCGATCAAGTGCCTTCAGGGCCGCTGGGCGCTTCAGGAAATTGCTCAGCGACACCGTAGCCGCTACCAGGATGCCGAACCAGGCCAGCGTCAACAGTACGTGTAACGCCGCAAGGAAGAATGAATAGCTGGCAACGCTCGAAAATTAGCCACTAGAAGTTTGGTCAAACGTTCTGTGTGGCCCGTCAGCCGAGCAGCGGGCAGCGCTTGAGCCATCTCACCACGGGTTGCACCAGGCTCGACAGCCTCAGCAGGCACGCTCGGATTTGAATTAGTTACGCCCGGCCATGACTCCACCGTCGACGTCCCAGACTGCACCTGTGACCCAACTGGCCTTTTCGGACAACAGGAAGGCGACCACCTCCGCCACCTCCTCAGGGGTACCCACCCGTCCGATTGGGTGAAAACTGTTGAAGCCCTGCAGCGCGGAATGAACCTCGGCTTTAGGAATGAACCCTTCGTAGATAGGGGTCTGCACCACCGCAGGCGAGACGGCATTGACGCGGATATGCTTGGACGCAAGCTCCATCGCCAAGTGCTGAGTCAGCGAATGCAAGCCAGCTTTCGCCATCGAATAGGCGGAAGACGGGGTTGCGGCTATGGCCTGCTTGCCCCACATGGAACCGATATTGACGACGGCGCCGGGGTTCCCCTTGGCGACGAGGTTGGCGGCGACTTTTTGCGTGATGAAGAAGGTGGCCCTGTTCAGTTGCATGTACTGATCGTAGTCGGCGTCTTGATGCTCCAGAAAAGGCTTGGGGAAAAATACCCCCGCCGCGTTCACCAGAAGATCGACGTCAGCGTGATGCTGATCAATTTCCTGCAGCAGCGTCGCCAGGTCTTGGACATCGGTCAGATTGGCTGTCAGCGCGCTCACTTGGCCAAATGCTGCCAGCACCTGACGAGCCTGCTCGGTTTTCTGCGCACGGCTACCCACGATAACGACACTACCGCCTTGCTGTAATACCAATCGAGCGGTTTCCAAGCCCATACCACTGGTGCCACCGACGACCAATAATTTCTTTCCAGCAAATTGATTGCTCATTTGAATACTCCAGATATTGATTGAGACTGGCTAGAAAACCGAGAACCGGCTTTCAGCCTTTAAATGCGATTTTTAACCGTGTAATGCACGATGCGCTGCTTAGGTACGAGCGAATTATTGGCCTCTATCAATAGCGGAACAAACGAGATAAAGTGTCAACACGATAAAGAAAAAGTTTACTGTTATGGCAGCACCCGTTCATCTCAATGCCCTGAAGGCTTTTGAAGCCAGCGCCCGGCACCAAAGCTTTTCTGCGGCGGCTAAGGAGTTGAACGTCACCCCAGCAGCGGTGGGCCAACTGGTCCGCACTCTTGAGCAGTGGTTAGGCACCCCCCTGTTTCATCGAGGCTCCAGCGGAAAGACACGGTTGGTCACCACGCAAGCGGCGGAGCGTGCGCTTCCCGACATTCAGGCCGGTTTCGAGCGCCTTGCGCTGGGGCTGGAACGGATGAGGGAGACATCGCCCAGCGGGGTTCTGACAGTCACGGTCAGCCCCGCCTTTGCTGCCAAATGGTTATTGCCACGCATCGAGCGCTTCCACGCCGCTTGTCCAGATACTGACGTACGACTTGATACACAGCTCAAAGCGGTAGATTTCTTGACCCAAAGAATCGATATCGGCGTGAGGTATGGTGCCGGCCACTGGCCTGGCCTGATCGCAGAAAAACTCATGGACGAGGACATCTATCCTGTTTGCTCGCCTCAGTTGATAGACACACCGGACCGGTTGAAGAACTTGGCCGAACTGGCGAATGAAACCCTGATTCATGATCTTTCAATGGACGGGCAAGCCGGATTTACAACTTGGGCAACCTGGTTGGAATCGGTTGGCATGAAAGACGTGTCGACACAGCGAGGGATGAAGATCAACAACAGCGCAGCGGTGCTTCAAGCGGCAGTCGATGGACAAGGGGTCGCACTCGCGCGCAGCGTCATGGCCCGAGATGATCTGGCAGCCGGCAGGTTGATCCGCTTGTTTGCGGACATTCAATTTGTCTCTCCATTGGCCTACCACGTGGTCTATCGCTCGGAATGTGCAAGCCTGCCGAGATTGAAAGCTTTTCGAGACTGGTTGTTTGAGGAGGCTCGCACCTGATCCAAGGTCGTTGGAGACGCCCCGTCCCAATCGACACTGTTTTTTCATACAGCCTGGGTCGAAAGCTGTCTGTAAAGATGATGCACAAAAAGGCCACTCATCTGAGTGGCCTTTTTTTGAATCTTGGAGCGGGAAACGAGACTCACCTCTGGTTCTGCGCAACATCGATGGGAATATCGAGAATGAACGTCGCGCCCTGCCCGGCCCCGTCGCTACGCACGGTCAAGCTGCCACCCATTTCCTGCGCGGCCAGCGCGCAGCTGTGCAGGCCGAAACCGTGGCCGTCTTTGCGCGTCGTGAAGCCATGGGAAAAGATACGCGCCAGGTGCTCTGGCGCAATCCCATTGCCGTTGTCGGCCACCGTGATACGCAATGCTGGCCCGTCGACGAGAGAGGCACTGAACGTGATGCTGGGGCTGCGATCGATCACGCCGTCCAACGCCTGCTTGGCATTGTTGATCAGGTTCACCAGAATCAGCAGCATCCGATGCCGGTCCAGCGCCAGCAGGGGCAAGTCGGCAATGTCCTTGACCACCGTCACCTCCTGGCGCGCCAGTAATCCAGCACTCATGCGCAAGGCATCGTCGATTAACTCCGGGACCGGCACTGTCTCGACAATACTGACAGCAACGGCATAGGACTGCTGGGCAGCGACAATGGTTTTGATGTGGTCAATGCCCTTGGTGAGTTGCTCGAGTTCTTCGATGATGCTCAGTTGCTCTGCGCTCACCACCTCCGCCAGCTTGAGCAGATAGCCGGGCAGCATCTTTCCTTTGTGGTCTGTGGTGAGAAAATCGGCCAGGTCATGGATGTGTTCGTTCATCAGTTGAGCCACCTTGCCCAACCCCTGGGCTTTGGAGGTGCGCATCTGGCTGCTGACCAGTTCTGCCGATACGTTCACGCTGTTGAGAACGTTGCCGACGTTGTGCAGCACAGTCGTGGCGATTTCGGCCATGCCCGCCTGACGGGATTTTGCATGCAGCTCGGTTTGCACCTGGCTCATGCGTAGCGCCGCGCGAACGCGGGCCTTGAGTTCCAGCGGCGAGAAGGGTTTGGCGATATAGTCATCGGCGCCACTCTCCAGCCCGGAAACACAGGCCTCGCTGCCGCCTCGGGCGGTCAACAAGATCACGGGTAAATGGGCGAAACCGGCGCTGGCTTTGATTCTGGCTGTCAGGCCAAAGCCGTCGAGCCGCGGCATCATCACATCCGAGAGGACGACATCGATGGGGCGACGCTGCAGGAGTGCCCAGGCCTGCTCTCCATCAACTGCGGTGGCGACGATGTAGTCGTTGTGCAAAAGTTCGCGCAGGTAGCTCAGCATTTCCGGGCTGTCGTCTACCACCAGCACTCTGGATTGCGCGGCGTGTTCCGGGGGCTGCCCGTCTGCGCTGTCCATCGAAGCTCGGTCGTTGCCACTGCCATGGCGGCCGTCATCGAAACGCAGGTGGCGCTGCTCGGTCGTGCTCGTTGCGTTCGCAGACGATCGCTCGTGCATAGCGCTGGCTTCGGTCGACACGGTGTCTTGCTCAGCCCCCAGCGGAAGTCGAACAAAGAAGCACGAACCCCGTCCGAGCTCGCTGTTGACGCCGACTTCGCCCCCCATCAGTTTGACCAGATCCTTGACCAGGGCGAGACCGATGCCTGTGCCGCTGTAGTGGCGCGTGGCGGAATTATCGATCTGGGAAAAACGCTGGAACAACAGCGGCAGTTTGTCTGGGGCAATGCCAATCCCGGAGTCTTGCACCGCGAGTTCAAATCGCTCGCCATCAAGCGCAGTGACGGCCAGGTGCACAGTGCCGCCAGCGGGGGTGAACTTGATGGCATTGCTCACCAGGTTGAGGAGAATCTTCTCGAAGTGTCGGGGGTCCAGGAACACCGTGCCAAGCGCGGGATCGATGCTGCAGGTCAAGGTGCAGCCTTTGCCCTCGGCCACCATGGCGGCATCCTCGGCCAGCACACCCACCACCCTGCTCAAGTCCATTGGCGTTGGACACAACTCAAACTTGCCCGCTTCGGCCTTGGAGAAATCGAGGATGTCGTTCACCCGGTTCATCAAGCGCAGTGCGTTGCGTTGGGCGCGGTCGATTTGCACATGCCAGTCTGCCGGTGGTGTGGTCGCCGCCGAGAGCTGCTCCAGGGGTGCAAGAATGAGGGTCAGGGGGGTGCGCAGTTCGTGGCTGACCGTGGCAACGAAATCGCTCTTTGCCTGGTTAGCCGTATCGGCCTGGTTGCGCGCCTGAATAAGCTCGACGGCCTGCGCCTCCAGCACCTCGGTCTGATGGTGCAGCGTGTCGGTCCGTTCGGCGACCATTCTTTCCAAAGAGGCCTGGACTTGCTGTCGCTCGGCTTCGGCCTCGGCTTCCAGCACCCGGATGCGCAGGGCATTCTCCTGGAACACCCGTACCGCACGGGTCATGATCCCAATCTCGTCGCCGCGTCCGGCGCTGGCGACTTCGGCGTTCAGGTCGCCGGCCGCAAGCCGGCGCATAACCGAGGCCAGGGCCACGATGGGCTGCGCGACAAACCGCGACGTGCTCCAGGCGATGGCGCCAGCCAGCAGGATGGCGACGGTACCCGCGATCACCGTCGCAAGCATGCCGCGATCATTGTGAACCAAGGCCTCGGAGCGCGCTTCACCCGCGAAGCGCGCCACCAACAGGCCGGCGCTGCGTGCCTCGTTGCGAACCTGATCGCGCGCGCCACTCAAGGCGTTGCTCGCCTGATGGAACCTGGCGAATGCCGCCCGGTAGCCGGCAATCTGATCGTAGACCGTCAGGGGCGTAGCCTTGGTTTGCAGCCCTACGGACGAAGGGAGAACCCGAGAGAGACGGGAGAGCTCGTCCAGGATGGTGCCGACAGAGCTGGCGACCTCGGCCGACGGTGACAGGCGAAACGACAAGGTCTGCGCCTCCAAAGTGGCAACGCGCTCGGCGAAACGCTTGGACAGCGCGGCTGCATTTTGCAGCAAACCGGTGGCGGCCTGAATGTCGTTTGCGTCATGGGCAACGTGCTCGCCCACTTCATCCAACATCGCCTCGAGGCGCCCGGCCGCATCCCCGACGGCGGCGAGATGCCGCAAAGCCTCACCGCCCCGGAGCTTGGGCGCCTCGCCAAGGTGCTCGACCGCCAGGCTGGCAGCAGCGACCGCCGTCGCCAATTGCTCCAGGGTCTCCACCTCCTGCGGCGCCCCCATCAACTCGCGCAATTGCTCGACCACGGGCGGCAGTGCCGCGCTGGCGTTCCGCGCCGCGGTGGCGGCCGCCCCATCACCGCTCACCAGCATCTTGGCCACATTGGCGGTGATGATCCTTTCGCTGTTGCGCAGGATATCCAGGATGCGGTGGGCGCTTTCGATGTTGCTTACTCGCGCCTTGTGGTCGGCGGCGCGGGAATCAATCTCCTTCAGCCCGTCAGCGATGCCCTGTTCGACGAGGATCGTCGCCTCTCGCATCCGGCCGTAGTGGGCTGTCATGTTCTCCGTTTCGCCATCCATGGTCAGGGTCGCCGCCCGCAAGGCGGCGATCGCCGCGGCGAGCCTCTGCAGACTGCCCTTGAGCGATTGCGCCTCTGCCACTGGAATGGCGGTGAGGCCGACGATAGCCGTCGCCACCATGCCTTCGGCCTGGGACAGGCTTTCCTGGTCGCGGGTGGCGATGAAGTTTTCCACCCGCCCGGTGGCCCCATTGACCGAGGCCAGAATTTCCGCGGAATGGCTGGCGGAATCCACCGCACGTACCATGCCTCGCAGGCCGTAGAGGTTTACGAGCGATACCGCCAGCATCAGGAACACCAGCGCGGCGACCGCCAGACCAATTTTGACGGCAATGGGCCTGTCCCTGACTGGCTTGAATGTCAACATCGCACCTCGCCTCCTCACTCCCCGCCCGCCGCTACTGCTTCGTAACCTCCGGCAAAGGCGCCGGCGGCGCGGTTTTGTTGATGACCGCGTCGATCATCGCCGCCACGGAAGCCTGGCTGTAGAAAGGATTGGCGGCGCCGCCCACCGGCATCGTTGCGAGCCAGGCGTCCAGGTCTTTCCCATCGATACGTACCAGCGGCACCTCGACGAACTTCGGCACTTGCTTGCCCGCCAGGATCTGCTGGGCCACCCAGAAACCCACCTGGGAGACGCTCGGTGAGGCGGAAACCGAGACGGTCTCGTAGCCATTGGCATCGCGCTCCTGTTTCCACAGGGCGAGTTCGTCCTGACGGTTCCCCATCACGATGATCGGTAAAGGGCGTCCCGCCGCCTTGAACGCCATGGCCGCGCCATAACCGTCGCCCCCTTGAGTAGCGACCGCATCGATGGTGGGCAGCGACGGCAGCGCCAGCGCCACCTCCTTGCGTGCCACGGAAGCCGTCCAGTTGCCGTACACGGTCTTGGCGAATTTCAGGCCCGGATAGTCGCTGGCGGCCTTGCGAATGCCGTCGCTGATGTTTTGATCGGTGGCATCGCCGGCAATGCCACGGATTTCCAGCAGCGTTCCCTTGCCCTTGAGGCGCTCGGCGATATAGTCCACTTCCACGCGGCCCATGGCAGACCAGTTGTAGTCCACGGTATAGACACAGCTTTCGGTGACCAGGCTGGCCATGACGACCACCACGATGCCGGCGTTGCAAGCATCGCGGATCACCCCGTTGAGGGCCGTGTCGGACGCGGCCAGGACGACGATGGCGTTCACGCCCTTGACGATCATCTCCTGGATATGGGCCGCTTGTTCCGACGCCGAGTTATTCGCGCTGACCACCGGGGCCTCCCGGATCAAGCCATCCTTTTGCGCCTGGGCCGCAATCTCCTGCCAGTTGCGCACCATCACCTTGCGAAAATCGCTGCCCGCGTAGGAGTTGCTGAAGGCAATGCTATAGCTTGCGGTAGGGCCGCTGGCGATACCGTCGGCAGCTTGGGCTGGATGGGCGGCAACCATCGCCAACCCGGTCACGCAGCCGGCGACGTGCCACAGGATTTTGCGGATCGGTTCAGTGTTCATGCGGTTCTCCATCACGCTTGGGATTGACGCTCGGCTCATCGACGTCTTTGCTCATCGGATAGCCAAGGACATTGTTGATACGGTGGAAACGATCGAGCCCAAGAAACATCACCGCCCATTGTTCGTCGGGGCGACTGGACAGGAAAATCGACGGAGTGAAACGGTCGCCGGGCAAGGCGCCATGAGGCAGTTCGGTCAGTGAGTCGTATTTGATCCGCTGGGAAATTCTCAGTGGCGCCTGCGCGCCTGCCTCATTTCCGAGCTCAATGCAGAGCGTTTGGTGCGTCGCATTCCGTGCCATTTGCCATTTCCAAGTCAAGGCATCGACCATCTGGAGGTTGTCCAGAGCAATGAAGGGCATATTCAGGTTACGGGTCTGCTCATACGGCCATTGCGATAGTAGAACCGGGCATAAAGAAATGAAGACATACGGACTCCTTTCCTTGGTGGCTGACGATTGAAACCAATGCACTACCTGCTGTGGCCATCAGCATAGTCTCAACGTGCCCGCTTCGCGCGCGGCCATGGAGGATTTCAGTCAACTGAACGACCGACAAGGCCATTGCGGCTATGATGCTCTATCATGAGCTAGCGCTCATGTTACGCATTTCTGATGACTCGCCGAGACGCCCTGTACATGAGAGATCTGCCGCCAACCGCCACACTGCGTGCCTTTGAAGTCGCCACCCGGCACGCGACCTTTACCTCTGCCGCGAATGAGCTGCATGTCACTCAAAGCGCGGTCAGTCACCAGCTCAAGCATCTCGAAGAGCTCTGGGGATTGCAGTTGTTCGAACGTGGCAAGTCGTTGAGCCTCACCGCAGCGGGGGCTACGCTGGCGCCCATCGTGCGGGAATTCTTCATGAGCCTGGAGGCGACCCTGGCCGATCTTCGAGAGCAGAAAGGCAGAGTCCGACTCGAAGTCAGCACCACGTACTCCTTCGCGCTGAAATGGCTGCTGCCACGCTTGCCGAGCCTCTCCCGGCAACATCCCGAGCTACTGGTCTCACTGGACACCACGGACAAGATCATCCATTTCTCCAGCGCCCAGGCCGATGTCGCGATCCGGCTCGGCAAGGGCAGTTACCCAGGCCTGTATTCAGAGTTTCTGTTCGGCGAGCAGGTGTTTCCGGTGGCAAGTCCCGATCTGCTGCAGCGATTCGGGACACCGCGCAGCCCTGCCGAACTGCTGCATTACCCACTGCTGACCCGTGATGGCGCCGAGCTGGTGCCGAAATGGGAGGCCTGGTTTGAAAAAGTCGGGCTGGAGTTTTTGCCGCTCAAGGAAAGCGTCCGGTTTGGGGACACCAACATGACGGTCGAGGCTGCCCTGCTCGGCCAGGGTGTCGCCCTGGTACGCAGCGGGCATGTTGAAACCGAAATCAGCGACGGTCGCCTGGTGAGGCTCTTCGATGTGTCGTTCCCCTCCCCCCTTGCCTACTACTTCGTCTGCCCGAAAGGCAGCGAATCGCAGCCGCACATCGTCAGCTTTCGCCAATGGTTGACCAGCGAGGCGCTGAAAGTCCAACGAGCTTACGGATAATGCATGAGGATTCACTCATGAAACGATGAGGAGACTTCGCTGTAGTCCGGGCAGCCGGGCTGCATAAAATGGCGCATGCCTATCCATATCACCTTGCTGGTTCTTTTCGCCGCGCTCCTGCATGCCAGTTGGAATGCGCTACTGCGTGGCGGCACCGATCGACTGTGGTCGATGACGATCATGTGCATCGCCATCGCTATCGCCAGTATTGTCGCCGCGGTGTTCATGGAGCCACCGGCAGTTGCCAGTTGGGGCTATGGGTTGCTTTCGGCGTTGCTGCATGTCGGCTACAACCTGTTCCTGGTGCGCAGCTACCGGGTCGGCGACCTGGGACAGACCTATCCGGTTTCGCGTGGATCGTCACCCGTCTTGATCACCCTGGGCGCCGCGGCCTTTGCCGGGGAAAGCATTGCTCCCGGTGCGCTACTGGGTATCGCGCTGGTATCAGGCGCAATCATTTCGTTGGCCTTCAGGGGACGCAACCTGTCGGTGCCCAGCCTGCCCTATGCCCTGGGAACCGGCTGCTTCATCGCCGCCTACAGCGTCACCGACGGCATTGGCACCAGACTCTCCGGCGCGCCACTGGCCTATACGGTGTGGATGTGCGCCTTGTGGGGCGCGTTGATGCCAGCGGTGTACATCGGCCTGCGCGACGCCCGCAGCTTATTCTCTTTCCGGCCCGGCACATTGACCGCCGTGGTCGGTGGATTGGTCTCCTTGCTGGCCTATGGAATCGTCATCTATGCCATGAACGAAGCCCCCTTGGGCGCGGTATCGGCATTGCGCGAAACCAGCGTGCTGTTCGCCGCGTTGATTGGCTACGCGTTCCTCGGCGAGACACTCACCACTCGCCGAGTCGTGGCGTGCGCAGTGATCGTCAGCGGCACTCTCTTGATTGGCTGATACACCCGCTTTCTCACCGTTACAGGAGGTACCCTCGATGAATAACGTCTCCCAGGCACCGTTGATTCTGATCACTGGTGGCGGTCGCGGAGTGGGCGCCGCCACCGCACGGCTCGCCGCAGCCCAAGGCTATGACGTCGCGATCAGCTACATTGCCCATGAGTCCTCCGCGCTGGCGGTGGCGGCGGATGTGGAGGCGTTGGGCCGTCGGGCGCTGGTCATGCGGGCCGACAGTGCGGACCCCGGACAGGTCGCCGATCTGTTCGCGGCCATCGACCGCTCATTTGGCCGTATCGACGTACTGGTCAATAACGCCGGGGTACTGGCCGTGCAGTCGCGCCTGGAAGACCTCGGCTTCGAACGCATGCAGCGCATCTTCGCGGTCAACTCCATCGGTCCGATGCTCTGTGCCCAACAGGCGGTGAAACGCATGTCCTACCGGCACAACGGTCCGGGCGGGGTGGTGATCAATGTCTCTTCGGCGTCGGCGCGCCTCGGCAGCCCCAACGAATATATCGACTACGCGGCGTCCAAAGGAGCCCTGGAGACGTTCACCATCGGCCTGGCCAAAGAGGTGGCCCGCGAAGGAATACGCGTCAACGGTATTCGCCCCGGTCACATCTACACCGAAATGCATGCCAGCGGCGGTGAACCGGGGCGTGTCGACCGTATCAAGGACACAATCCCCATGGGCCGGGGTGGCCAGCCGGAGGAAGTGGCCCAGGCCATTCTATGGCTGGCCAGCGCGCAGGCATCATTCGTTACCGGGACATTCCTCGACGTGACCGGGGGCAAATGAGTCGGCGGGCTGGATCAGTGTGCTAGCTCCCCCTGCAAAGAAGAGGTTTAAGCTAGGCGCAAGCATCAAACGCCCCAGAGTCACAACCGAGCAACTAAAACAGCCGGTTGTGATGGGAAAAAGCCAATTACCGTAACCTGCACCGCAATCGAATAGTTGATACAAGGACGCTGATCCGTGCACCTGAACCGTTGGAGCTTTACCCTATTGGCATGCCTGCTGTCTCAGTCGGGTATGGCCAACACGCTGCAGATTGATCCTCGTGGTGAAAGCCTTTACCAACAGGCCATTCCATTCCTGCAACAAGCGGATAGCAAGCTTGAGGCGGTCACTGCTGAGACACCGACGACAAGCGCAGAGGAAAAGAAGCGCTCCTTGGCCCTGGCGGAAGAAGGAGGAATGCTACTCAAGCCGGCATTTGCTCTGCTTGAACAAGCCGCAGCCCTTGATCATCCCATAGCCCAGTATCGCCTCGGACTCATCTACGTGATGTTATCTCCGAGCGAAGTGATTACAGAGAAGGCATGTCCCTTGTTCGAACGAAGCCTTGCTCAAGGCTTCGCTCCACCGGCCCTTCAAATTGCATACTGGTGCCTGGCGTTCACTGACACGCCTCAGTACGAAACGACATTGCTGGCCTTGGAGACCAGCATGCCACTGTACGAAAAATACTTTCCGCAGCCTGTTGTCAGGCTTGAGTGCAGACCTGAGGAACCTGTTGGCTTCGCCATGCAGTGGGGCGGCAGCCGTGATTACCAGGCGGAAATCTACCGACTGCTGGGTGAAAAGAATCGCGCGAAACGGTCGGAGTACTACCAGAAGGCGCTGGATATCAATGACTGCTACAGGGTCAAACGGCGCATGGCTCGACCTTTATCGTCGGGGGCTCACCCCCCATCGATAACCAGCACATCACCTTCATGACACTTGGCAACAAGGCCAGGGATCGCAGAAGGCGGAAACAGGCATATAGCGGAGAACAGTCCCATGACCTCGAACCTTGCAACCCTCTATAGCGACTACATTGCCTGCCTGAATGCACAGGACTGGGAAAACCTGGGGCATTTCGTGCACCTGGATGTGGTTCATAACGCGAGACGGTTAGGCCTGCACGGCTATCGAAGCATGTTGGAAGCGAACTACCGGGATATTCCTGACTTGCGCTTTGAAATCGAGTTTGTGCTGATCGAGCCACCAAAATTGGCGGCTCGCCTGGCATTCAATTGCACGCCGACGGGGGAGTTCCTGGGCCTTGCCGTCAATGGGGCACGGATCTCCTTCGCGGAAAACGTCTTCTACGCGTTCGAGGACGGCAGGATCCGCGAGGTCTGGTCGGTCATCGACAAGGACGCGATCGAAGCTCAACTCCAATTTCAAGCAGCGCTCAAAACAGCGCATCCAACACCCGGTAATAGCTGATCCCGGCAGCAATACACACTGACCGAGATCGACGACATCATCGAGCAGATCGAGATCACGCGGCGCAGGGGTTACGCCATAAACAAGGAAGAGCTGTTCCTGGGCGACATGTCCATTGCCGCGCCAATCATAGGCAGCCAGGGTTTGCCGGTGGCGGCAGTGCATGTAGTCGTGCCCAGCAGTCGCTGGACCATGGAGGAAGCCGAACGCAAGCTGGCGCCCGCGGTTATCGAATGCGCGCGGGCGATTCGCTCGTCAATACGAACCCTGTAGCCGATCTACTTTTGCGACAGCCTGAATGCGGGCATGCGGGTCGTGATCGGCATCGTTAAGGGCATCGGCTTTTCGGGGATGCTCATGGGGCACGCCGCGATCACAATTATCGTGGGGCGCTTTGGCCTGGAGTCGCTGATGTACTTCCCGCTCATTCTGCTGGGCCTGCTGGCGGTGTTCGGCCCGATGCTGGTTCGCACGGGTACGCCAAAGACCCAACCGCTGACGCAGAAACTGCCGGCTCTTTGAATCCGCATGTGTGAACTGGCTATTGGCAATGCGGCATTCGGCTCAAGCAGGATTGGAAACAGCGAGTTTGAGCCCAAACGCGACAAAAACACCGACCGAGAGCCGATCAAGTGCCTTCAGGGCCGCCGGCCGCTTCAGGAAACTGCTCAACGGCACCGTAGCCGCTACCAGGATGCCGAACCAGGCCAGTGTCAACAGCACGTGTAACGCCGCGAGGAAGAAGGAGTAGCTGGCAACGCTCGAACCACTCGGGACGAACTGGGGGAGAAAAGTGACGTAGAAGACACCTATTTTGGGGTTCAGCAGGTTAGTCAATAAACCGCGGATAAAGGCGTCACGTGCAGTGACAGCCATGTTCTCGTTCCCCTGCCCTTGCAGAGTTGTCCTAGGTCGCAGCAGCAGTTTGATACCCAACCAAACGAGATAAGCTGCGCCGACAATTTTCAGCACTAGGTAAGCCCACTCCGAAGCTTGCAACAGGGCGCCGAGCCCCAGTGACACCGCCGCTCCCCACACCAGGCACCCGAGCGCAATACCGATAGAGGCCATCAACGCCGAGCGTCGACCACCGGTCGCTGTAGCGCGAAGAACCATGGCAGTGTCCACGCCGGGGGTAACAGTGAGCACTGACGCAGCAGCGATGAAGGCTAGCAGCAGGGGTAAGTCGCTCATTTGGGTTTCCATGGCAGTAGGCCGCTCGTACGGCTACCCACTCTAATTAGCCACTTGAAGTTTGGTCAAACGTTCTGTGTAGCCCGTCGGCCAAGGACCTGTGGCACCGAAACCTGCGAACGCGAACGCCGGCAACAGCCCGAGTCTGGGCAATAAGGCGCTAACGAGTTCGCGTTGACGAGCAAGACTGTTCTCCAAAAATCAAATGCATTTGTGGGCGATGGTGATCACCACCGTCGACGTCCTAGGCAAAAGATCAGGACATGGTTTTCTTGTCTACCCCTGAAGCTCCCAGCGGGTTCAAACTCCACCTGTTTGCGCGGATGTTGAGTGGCCTTGACATGTCCGATCGTGGAAACAGCCGTGGCGCACTCAACAGCAGGTTTCGATCTCGACCTCGCAACCTCCGAGGCCAGGTCTCTTGCGCCTTAAGACTAAAACCTGTGTGGTCTCACACTCTCCACTCCGCTATGAGGCTCAAGCCAATTCGGCTAAAGATGCCGGATTGAAGCCTTTCAGATCTGCGTAATCGCCACTTTCCACTTTGGCGACCCAATCCTTGTCACTCAACAGGACACGCCCTACAGCGATCAGATCAAACTCTTCGCGCTCCATACGCTCGACGAGGCGGTCCAAGCTTGCAGGGGCTGAGCCCTTGCCGGCGAAGGCGTTAGTGACATCGTTATCCAGCCCAACCGAACCGACGCTAATGGTTGTGGCTCCAGTGACTTTTTTCGCCCAGCCCGCGCAGCTCAGCCCGTTCTCACCATCAATTTCGGGAAACTCAGGATCCCAGAAGCGTCGCTGCGAGCAATGCAGAACATCGACACCCGCCTCAACCAATGGCAGCAGCCAGTCTTCCATCAGTGCTGGGGTCTGGGCGAGACGCACACCAAAGTCCTGCTGCTTCCATTGACTGACGCGCATGATGATAGGGAATTCGGGCCCGACCGCATGACGAACTGCAGACACGATCTCGGCGGCGAAGCGGGAGCGCTCTTTGATCGTTGGTCCGCCATAACGATCAGTACGCCGATTGGTGCCGGCCCAGAAGAACTGATCGATCAAATAACCATGAGCCCCATGGATCTCGACCGTATCGAAACCCAGCCGCTTGGCATCCGCCGCTGCCCTGGCAAAAGCAGCGACTGTGTCTGCAATATCCTCTTCGCTCATCGCCACGCCGCGCGGCTCGTTTGGCGAATCGAGGCCAGATGGGCTTTCAACCGGTGCATCAGGCTCCCAGCCGCTGACATCACGCACTGCGCCGGTGTGCCAGAGTTGCGGCCCCATACGGCCCCCAGCATTGTGAACAGAATCGATCACGTTCTTCCATCCAGCTAACGCTGCTTCACCGTGGAAAAAAGGAATGCCAGAACCGTTACGTGAAGCGGGACGATCGATGACGGTCCCTTCTGACAAAATCAACCCGACCCGCCCCTCAGCCCGCCGCCGGTAGTATGCGGCGCTCCCTTCACCGGGGATGCCCTGCGGCGAAAATTGTCTGGTCATCGGCGACATGACAATCCGGTTTTTCAGTTCAAGCGACCGGATCGAAAAAGGACGAAATAGTATGCTGGTATCAGGGTTTGACATGGGGTGGACTCCGTTTGCTTTTGGAAGCCATATAAGTATATTTTGTAAATCAAATGTCAATTAGGCACCTAGAGTCGCCTAGGTATATATGAGGAAACTTCGATGCTGGAATTAAAGCCGCAATGTTTCTCGTCGGAATGCCCAAGCCGGGCGCTGTTCGACCAGATCGCAGATAAGTGGTCAATGATGGTATTGGCGGTGCTTGATGATGGCCCGCACCGCTTTAATGCCATCAAACGCCGCCTGGAGGGCGTCACTCAGAAGGCACTGACACAGTGCCTGCGGCGGCTGGAGCGAAATGGCCTCGTCTCGCGTAAGGTCATCTCATTCTCGCCTGTGGCAGTGCAGTATGAGATCACCCCACTTGGTCAAACTCTGCAGCAGCCATTTCGCGAATTGCATAAATGGACGCTCGACAAATTGCCTGAGGTTGAAGCGGCCCGGTTGAAGTTTGACGAGGCCGCAGAGGTAAACCTGACGGTGTGATTCTCTTGGTTGACTCGCCGATGCTGTCATGCCCGTCTGCAGTTAAAAATTGCAGCAACTAGATATAACTTGGCGAGATCTAGCTCCACGGGGGGACAGCGCTTACCCACGAGCTACAGCTTATAATTCAATGTCATCAGTGCATTACGCGGCGCCCCATAACTGACAGTGTCGAAATCTCCTTTCTGCGTTGCATATTTTTTATCGAACACATTATTAACATTGATTGATACATCCATGTTCCTGGTCAGTTCATAACGCGCCATCAGTGACGTCAACGCATAGGGATCTTGTTCCGCCACCCTTGTGCTGGTACTGCTGCTTAAGAAGCGGCTTTGCCATTTGACGCCTGCGCCCAGCGTTAGCTTATCCAACACTCCAGGTAATTTATACGTAGTGAACATCTGAGCGGTAGTGCGTGGAACCTGTGCATTAAGCCTGGCGCCGCTGCCATCTTTGGCTGTGAAAGCGGCGAAGCCGGCATAGATGTTCCAATTGGAAGAAACTTCACCCTGCATGTCAAACTCGATCCCGCGGGACTTGGTGCCATCAACACCTTTGTAAGCCTGAGCACCGCCTGGCGTAAGAAGATTGCCATCTACTTGTGCAGCATTGTCCAATTCGGTGTCAAACAATGCGACAGACGCATTTAGGCGCCCCTCCAGGTATTCAGCCTTGAGGCCAATCTCTTTCGTCTTACCTTCAGTAGGCGTGAGGACGTTGCCATTGCTATCTCGGAACGATGTTTGCGGGTTATATATGCCGGTATAGCTGATGTATACGGAATACGTGCTATTAATGTCGTATATCAAACCTGCATAAGGCGTAAACTCATTGCTTTTCTTATAATTGAACGGTGCTCCGCCTGCGGTCTCGTCAATCTCGTACCGGCTGAACCGCCCGCCGACAATCAGCTTCAATGGATCGGCCAGAGAGAATCTTGCAGTGCTGTAGAAGCCGCGCTGTTTAACCTCGGTATTCGTCGGCATGGACGTCATTGCATCAAAGTCGGGTTTGGGGAAATGACTATTCCAATCGTAGATATTGCCGGGGGTGAAGCCCAGAATAAAAGGACTGACATCGTCTCTATTCGAGGTATATCGGGAGCTCATGCCGCCCACTACCAGGTCATGTTGGCGCCCCATTAAATCAAACGGACCGCTCGCCATTACATCGAAGGTGTTTTGACGGCTTTTCCCTTCGCCAGCCAATGCACTCGGATAAGTGCCATTGGGGAAGGTGCCCAATCCAGTATCCTGATCGGGTGTACCGAAACCTCCCATTAACTGGGAGTCATACTTAGTACGATACTGGTTTACGACACCCTGGATCTTCCAACCGTTATCAAACCTTTGTTCAAGTTCGGCAAAAACAGTTTGCCGAGTACTGTCCCAACGGTTCCAGTCCGCGGCCATGGATTTGGAACGCGACCATTGTGCCTCTGAGCCATTGCTGAACCATAGAGGAACACCGCCCCAAGTAGGTCGTTTAGGGGAACTGTTCTGATAGTCGTACCCTATATCCAAGGTGGTGTCTTCGGTGAGCTCTGCTTCAATGATCCCGTAGAACGCTTGCTTTTGTGTTTGATAACCATCGATGTAGGAGTGACCATCGTTATTGACTCCCACCATACGTGCTCGGACACGACCGTCTGTTGTCAGCGGCACGGAAATATCCCCCATCTCCCGAAAATTGTCCCATGACCCCGCACTGATAGAGGTTGAGGCCGAAAACTCTGGTGTTGGTCTTTTGCGCACCAGGTTGACCGCAGCAGACGGATTGCCCGTGCCAGTGAGAAGTCCGTTCGCTCCGCGCACAATTTCGACCCGGTCGTAAAATGCGGTTTCCAGGTCACTGATACCACTGCCGTTTATGACGTCGCCGATGACGGCCGGTATGCCGTCATACTGGATGTTGTCGATCAGAAAGCCTCGGGAATAAAAACTCGTGCGCTGGCTATCAGATTGGTAAGACGAGATGCCGGTCGTGTTCTCCAGCACCCCCTGGACTGAATCCAGTTTTTGATCGTCCATGCGCTGACGCGTTACCACGGAAATTGATTGCGGCGTCTCCCGCAGCGTCAACGGTAAGCGAGTTGCGGCCGTGGTCTGGCCGGTGGTGTAAAGCCCAGTCCCTTCCGTCGTGGTGGCATCGGGTGTTCCTGTCGCGCTTATCGTCACCGATGGGAGGATCATCGTGCCCTGAGACGGTGTGCTCTCGTCAGCTTCAGTAATGTCCTGCGCCATCACACAACTCGAACTACCTAAAAACACAAGCAGCGCTGCAGCAACTGGTTTTTTCACCAGACGCTGAGGCACGCAGTGGCGCCTCCCACCGCAGTAAGTCAACGAAATCCACATCAGCCATTCCTTATCAATAAAAAACAGACAGCGGCCGACCGTCGAGAGACGAATTTGAGGGAAGGCCGAGAACTCACCCGGAACCAGACCGGAGAACGGAAGTGACAAATCAATCTCAGATGAAACTGATTAGCATTCGTTGTCGCGCAATCTAGCAACAAGCAGTCATTGCCAGATATCGAGGTATGGCCAGATTATTTTCCAGTTCAGCCAATGTTCGCGATGGGTCGTTTTCTGGCCGGAATTGAGCGTAACCGCCGTCAACTTTGACTTTGATTAGGAATGAGGGAGGTATGTTTGCGGTATCGTTCTACGATGCCTTGGGAGGGGCGGATCGCAATACAGCACCAGAAACGATAGGGCCGATTAGCCGCCATTCACGTCATCAAGGAAACAGGATCGACGCCACGTGCGAGGAGTCACCAGCGATGGGAGCACTGGCTGAGCGGGCGGAAAGATACTGCACAGGCGGTTTGCCTACGGTTTTGCGGAACATCGTGATAAAGCCGCTGGGTCCCTCATAACCGAGCTCCAATGCAACCGTTTGAACGCTCTCTCCTTTGGCCATGCGCTGCAGTGACAGAATCACATGCAACTGCCGACGCCAACGCCCAAAACTCATCCCTATTTCCTGCAGTAACAGCCGACTCATGCTGCGCTCACTCATACCGATGCGAGTGGCCCAATCGTGCACCGAAACCTTAACCGCAGGGTCGGCCAAGAGCATTTCGGCGAGCCTGCGCAGACGCGTGTCGCGAGGCATCGGTAAATGAAGGTCCTGCACGGGGGCCGCCGACAATTCATCCAACAACGTTGCGATCAAGCGTTCTTCGCGCGCGCCAGTGACTGCGTTTCCCGAGAAGCTTGCCGTCTTCAGCAACAACTCACGCAGCAGCGGCGATACGCCAATCGTGCAGCAACCTCGCGGGAGATCCGGGGCGGCATCAGGTTCAACAAACAGGCAATAACATTCCGTTTCTCCGGAGCCACGTGCCGCATGTGACAAACCACCGGGTATCCAGACGGCGCATTGCGGTGGAACGATCCAGACGCCATCTTCTATTTCACAATTGAGGACACCGCGCACGGAGTAAAGCAGTTGCGCCTTACGATGTTGATGACTGGCCTGCTCCCAGTCCTTGCTGACCATCGAAGCGCTGAGTGCAACGACGGGCCGCGAAATGCTGTCGACGTCCCACTGGGTAAACATGTCTTTGTTAGCAGTGTTCGCCATAGCAGGTGTATGCCTTTCGCTAAGCCAAGGAAAAAAAAATCTGGCTGATTCGAACAATATTGTGGCCAGACTGTGCAATTACGCCGACCCGCTTACAGGGTATCCTGAAACTGCGAGACATCACAGAGGTTTGGCAACTCGTCGAAGGACTATAGAAATGCGTATAGATGCCACCCAATTTCCATTCGTTTGGCTGCAAAAGACCACACTGGGCGATAACCAAGAAAAATCACTTGCTGAGTTCGAAGCCCTGATTGCCCGCAATGAACCCTTCGTCCTCCTAAGCAGCGAAGGTCTGGATAAGGAGCAACCGGAACACTCACCAGACGAAATGAAACAAATGGCTCTGTGGATGAAGCGCCATAAAAGTGAGCTCAAGAAGTATGTCAAAGCCTCGATTCATATCGAATCAAATCTCACCAAACGTTTAGTGGGCAAAGCGTTCGCAGTCGTGTATGAAAAGTTTTGGGGCTACCCCATGCTCATCACAGCTACTGAAGATGAGGCCTTGGCGCTGGCCCAGAGATTATTGGAACCAGCGCTCATGAAAACCGGAGAGTTTTAGAACAGTGGCGGCGTACCCGAGCGCCGCCTGCTGATCAAGAAGTGCGATCGAAAAACGCTTTATAGCAGCGAGATGGGGTAATTAATAAAGATTCGGTTCTCATCAAACTCATTGGTACTGAAATCCCTGCGAATACTCGAATTTCGCCATCTAACGCTGAGATTTTTCAGCGCGCCGGACTGCACCACATAGGCCAGTTCCGATTCTCGGCCCCATTCTTTGCCATCGGTAATCGAACCTGTATGGACATTATCACCGCTGATATATCGGTTCATTAATGTCAGGCCCGGCACGCCGACGGCAGCAAAGTTGAAGTCATGGCGCAGTTGCCAGGATTTTTCCTTGGCGTTGTCATAGCTGGAGTTGTAACTGTCGTTGGCCAGGGTGCCGCCACTGGTGCCGTTGACGCGCATCCAGGCGTCATCACCGCCGACTTTCTGCAGGCCGACGTAGAACGTGTTGCCACCGTATTTGGCCGAGAGCATGGCGAACGCGGTCTTGTTGTCCAGGTCGCCGGCCAGCGCGCTGCCGTTTTCCTTGCCGGTGAAGTAGCCGAGGTTGGCACCCAGGGTCCAGTCGCCGATGGGTTGGCTGTGGGTCAGGTTGAAATACTGCTGCTGGTAGATGTCGGACAGTTCCGCATACCAGACGCCAACCTGAGTGCGCTTGTCGTTGAAGGCATATTCGCCGCCGCCGAAGTTGAAGCGGTCGGACGTGAAGGCGCCGCGGCCGTTCATCGACATGTCTTCCATGCTCGCGTCGTTGCGCGGGCTGTTGGCGTGGAATTGACCGCCGTACAGCGTCAGGCCGTTGATCTCGGTGGAGGTCACCTGGCCACCGCGGAAGGTTTGCGGCAGGGAGCGGCCATCGTCGGAGCGCAGGATTGGCAGCACCGGCATCCATTCACCGACCTTCAGCTCGGTCTTCGACACCTTGGCCTTGAGGGCGACGCCGAGGCGACCGAAATCGTCGGCCGGACGACCGTCATCATGCACGGGCAGCAATTGTGTGCCCGCAGTGCCGCGGCCGCCGTCGAGCTTGACCGAGTACGTGCCCAGCACATCCACACCAAAACCGACCACGCCCTGGGTGAAACCGGACTTGGCGTCGAGAATGAAGTTCTGGGTCCATTCCTCGGCTTTACCTTGGGCAGCGTTCGGGTTGGTGAAGTTACGATTGATGTAAGCATTGCGCAAATTGAGGGTGGCCTTGGCGCCATCGACAAAACCGCTATTCTGATCGGCTTGAACAGCCGCTGACGAACCCGCGCAGACCGCAAGAGTTAGACGGATCAGAGAGTGATGTGCAGGCACGCCGCGGGAAATAACAGGGTAGCGCATGATAATTTCTCACAATGAATTATTATTGTTTTTGTTGCGATTTTTAGCTCTTCATTCAACCTATGCACAGGCCGCTCGAAGAACTACTTCCGAGCCACTGCTGGGAACACTATCTGTCTTGTACTAGCCCTTTATTGAGTAACTTGATAATGGGTTGATATTCACCTCAAACAAAATCCGAGCGTGCGCAGACGCGAGCCGAACTCAATGCCTGTAATGACACGCTCGTGGGAAACTGCCTGAGAATTACGACTGAAAGTTAAAACGTACTCGAGCGCTCGGCGATCAACCCGCACTTCCCGGCGTTTTGCAACGTGTGTATTCCAATTGATAAAGCGTGGTTTCCGGCCCCACTGATTGCCCTTCCAACAGCCGTTGCAACTCCGCCACAAAAGACTCGCCGGCGACACGAACATAGTCGGGCGCACAACCTTCGATCATGACGATCCAGGCCGGTATTTGCGTCCCCTCGGCGCGGGCCTTTTTCTCTGCGGTTTCAACCTTGCTCACGGCTTCATCAGCCACACACAAGTGCACGCCGGTAATTCCCTGTTTATCTGCGAGGGGAGGAAGTACGCGTTGGCGCAATGCGTCTGATACCGATTTATGTTGCCCTTCGACAACATCGAAACGGACCGTTAACAAATACGCGCCCTGCCCCACACCGCTGGTGTAAGTGACCTCGCAAATGGATCGCGCGACGTTGCGATAGGACTTCACCGACTGTTGGGTCCACGCCGTCGGACTGTTGAGACGCGATAGATAATCCTGCCCGCCCAGCACCTGCACCGTATCCGCCTCATAGAGGTTGAAGTAGGTAGGCCCTGCATCCAAAGCGATGTATCGACGCCCCCGCAAAAAACCCGGAATCCCGGCCCGCTCAGGCATGTGTTCACGGTTATGCCACTCATAGAACTCGTCCCGCGCTTCGGGCAAAAGATCGTGCCAGATCGCGACTACTCCTGTTCCTGCAAAGCTCATAGCGTTTTCCTCTAGCGATAGTCAGTCAACGTTGGGATGGCGACCGGCGACCCACGCAGCGCCCATTTCAGCAACGTAAGGAACCACGGTCTGAAATTGCTCACCCAGCCCTTGGCCGCCGACACGCATGGTGTCACCCGCCTTGAGAAATACCGGTGGTTTCTGCCCGAGCCCTACACCGGGTGGCGTACCGGTAATGATGACGTCACCCGGCATTAGCGGCATGAAGCGACTGAGGTACGCGACAATATGTGCAACGCTGAAAATCATCGTACGGGTATTGCCGGTCTGGAGACGTTTGCCATTCACATCGAGCCAGAGGTCAAGTGCCTGCGGATCGGCAATTTCGTCACGGGTGACCAACCAAGGTCCCAGAGGTGCGAAAGAAAAGCCGCTTTTCCCCTTGGTCCACTGGCCTTCGTACTCAAGCTGATAAGCCCGCTCGGAAACATCATTGGCCAGGCAATAACCGGCGATGTGTTCCAAAGCCCGCGACTCATCGATCTGCCAGGCGGGCGTACCGATGACGATGGCCAGCTCGACTTCCCAATCAAGCTTCTGGGCACCCGTCGGTAAAATCACCGGGTCGTTGGGTCCGCTGATGGATGCGGTGTGCTTGTTGAATACCACCGGTTGGCTCGGGATAGGCGTATCCGTTTCAGCTGCGTGATCGGAGTAGTTCAGACCGATGCAAATCAGGTTCGGTACGTTGCCTACGCATGGACCAAGACGTGTGCCAGGCGCCACCACCGGCAGCTTTTCAACGTCAACAGCACGCAGTTTTTCAAGCACTGTGGGGCTCAGGGCCGACGCATCGATGTCATCGACAATGCCCGAAAGGTCTCGAACGATCCCTTGCGAATCCAAAACTCCCGGCTGTTCCTGCCCCGGTAAACCAAAACGAACTAAGCGCATTTGTTACTCCTCCAGCGTTGAGAAATGGACAGACAATGAGCCTGCTTCGCCGAACCGAACATGCAGTGGCTGATTGACGGGCACATCGAGAACACCTGCATAGGACCCGGTGATAACCACCTGCCCTGCTTGCAGCCCTATCCCTTGTGTAGACAGAAAATTGGCCAGCCATACGATCGGCAACAGCGGATCCCCGTCCGGATGGCGGCCCTTGATATTCACAAGCTCTGCCGTTGCATCGCTCAGGGTGATATCCAGTTCAGAGGGCATGCTGGCAGCGTTCGACAGCGTGATTGGCGCCCCAAGTACCAGGCCGTGATTGAATAGACCATCGGCGAGCAGTTGCTCGAACGGCAATGAGTGTGGATCGGTGTAACGGCAGTCGATCACTTCCAGTGCCAAGTGCACGTCACTGATCGCAGCAGCAATCTCTCCAGCTGTATAAGGCTCGGCACGAGCCGGCAAATCATGGGCCAGGACGCACGCCAGTTCAGGCTCGATGCGCGCCTTATCGGCGTCGGCGGCCAGTGAGTAGCGTTCGCCTTTTACAATGCTGTCGCTGTAGATCGGGGCCACGATCCACTTGCCAGCCGGGGGTAATGCACACTTCCATCCCCCGACGGTTTTTCCAGCCAATGGCCCTACGTGCTGCTGAATGGCAAAACCTTGTGCCAGGCTGCCTGGCAGGTTCGGGCCTGGCAAGGATGCCAGCCGGACACCCTCCAGCCGTGCACGGACCAAAGCGGCAGCCGCGACTTCCAGCCCTGCCCCCGCCTCGGTCCATGCAGGTGCGAGCTGGCTCATACGCTCTCCGAATGCACGTTGCTCTGGCGCGGCCAAACCGTACCCAGCTTGTTGGCTGCATCTTCCAGCAGAGCATGCAATTCGTCATAACGTTCAGGCTGCATGCGCAAGACCGGGCCGGCGATACTCATCGTACCGACCACAGCGCCAGACGGAACCAGCTTGACCGGTACGGCAATCGCCCAGACACCCGCCTCGGCTTCTTCAATGACCAAGCCATACCCGCGCTTGCGGGTCAGCGCCAGTTCGGCCAACAAGCCTTCGATGCTGTTGATCGCTTTCGGTCCCTGCCCCATCCCGGCGTCAGCTTTCCCCAATCCGCTACGCAACGCATGCTCAATGGCCAGTTCATCGGGCATTGATGCCAACCAGGCTTTGCCATTGGCGGTGGCGTAGAGATTGATCGGTTTATCCATGGCCGGCGAATACATGAGCCCCGGCGCGGCGCCTTGGGCCGAAGACAGCCAGGACAAGGTGCCCTCGTTGACCACCGTCAGCCGCACCAACTCCTGGCACTGAACAGCCACTTGCTCAAGGATCGGCTGGACCAACTCAGGCAAACCAATTCCATGCAAATAGCGCTGCCCCAACAGCGCTAGCTTCAGCGTCAAGCGGTACTGCGAGGTGGCTTCATCCTGCTCTGCCCATCCTTGCTCGACCAACTGAGCAAGCACTCGATGAGCGGGCCCCTTTTCCAAGCCCAACTCAGCGGCGATATCGGACATCCGCATCCAGCGAGCTTCACGTGCCAGCAGCTCGATAGCCTCCAGGCAGCGGTCAACAGCACCTTTAACGACTCTCATATTTTTCTCGACTTATCTTTGACAATGAGGTGAATGTGAGCAACATTGTTCGTACTGGAACGACGTTCCAATAGTATGCAGGCGCCATCCGATAAGTCAAACCCGCTTGTATCTGGCTGGCCTTATCGAGACAGGGTGGGACCCGCAGGCGTCTCCAGGAAGCAGGGACGCCCGACCGATATGAAACGGGTTCGGCTCTTTTCATCAATAGAAGTGGGCCTGCGTATGTCCAATCTTTTGCGGAAGAACACCCAATGCATCTCCCCCTCCCGCCTTACCTACAGCAGTCCGCGGGCAGCAAGATTGTGCATCATTGCTCGCAAGCCGAAAGTCCAGGGCGCAGCCTCATGGCTGTAGGTGACTGCGTTGCGCAATGTACCCAGCAACGGGCTCCCGATGCTGACCTCATCACCCTGCTTATGCGTAAAGCCGCTTCCCGGCGCCTCACGATCCTGGGTAGGCGCAAACAATGTCCCGAGAAACAGCATGAAGCCATCAGGGTATTGGTGATCGCCGCCGATCGTCTGGGCCACGAGATCCAACGGGTCACGGCTGATCAGCGCCATGGAGCTGCTGCCTTTAAGGATGAAGCCGTC
This sequence comes from Pseudomonas sp. St290, assembly GCF_018325805.1. NCBI lineage: Bacteria > Pseudomonadati > Pseudomonadota > Gammaproteobacteria > Pseudomonadales > Pseudomonadaceae > Pseudomonas > Pseudomonas sp. St290. The sequence goes on from NZ_AP014703.1 coordinate 4,224,902, forward strand.
GTCGCCCTGAACCCGCAGATCCACGACGCAATTGCGCACGTCATCGAGCGTAAACGCTTCATCGAACAGACGAATAAATGGGCCGATCGCACAGGACGCATTGTTGTCCTTGGCCTTGCTCAACAGCAGTGCACTGCGGCCTTCGAAATCACGCAAGTTGACGTCATTGCCCAAGGTGACGCCATGCACTTGGCCTCGACTGTTCACCGCCAGCACAATTTCCGGTTCCGGGTTGTTCCATTCAGACTTGTGATGAATGCCGATTTCACTGCCGCTGCCCACTGCGGCCAGAACCGGTGCCTTAGTGAAGATCTCCGCGTCCGGGCCGATACCGACCTCCAGGTATTGCGACCACATGCCTTGCTTGATCAGCACCGCCTTGAGGCTCATCGCTTCTGGCGAGCCCGGCTTGATTGCCCGCAAGTTATCGCCGATTACCTCTTGCACCAAGCGGCGAACACTTTCCGCTTTGGCGGCATCGCCTCGGGCCTGCTCCTCGATGACCCGCTCGATCATGCTGGAGGCGAACGTTACCCCGGCCGCCTTGATGACTTGCAGATCTGCTGGGGGCAACAGCGATGCCTTGCCGGGATCGGCATGGCTGCCAGTGTTTCCAAGCAACGCCTCGACAGTCCCGATATACCTGCCAGACGCCTGACGAACCGCCAACAACGGCGAGGTGTGTTCCAGCAGTTCGCTTATTGTCGAAAAGGTTTCAGAAAGATCAAACACACCATCCTCGCGCAGCACTACCGGCGAGGGTCCTGCAATCGCACCCGGGATCCAGGCACGGCCGATCAGTGTTCCGGCCAAGCCATCCACTGGCAGGGTGTTTTCGCGCGTCAGTTTCAAGTTCGCCATAGAGCTTCCAGATCAGTCAGCCATCAGAGCCGCAAAGCTAATGGACCGCCCGTGCGAATCCCAATGAAAGAATCTCACTAATCAATGCTGTTTCGTTATCGACAGACAAGGCCTTATCCAATGGAAAACGATCAAATTACTTTTGGCAGTGTCACCCGATGGCTGAAGATCAAACATTTGGTACTGGTCAATAGCTTGGCCAAGACCCGCAATATGCACACGACCGCAGAACACATGAATGTTACGCAACCGGCCATCAGTAAATTGCTTCGCGATCTGGAAGTACTCTTGGGTTTCCCACTGTTCGAGCGCCAGACGCGCAACCTGGTGCTGACTGAACTAGGGGAGTTCGTGGCTCGTTATGCGCGTATTACCCTGGAAGACACCGAATCGTTCGTCGACCAAGTCAACAAGCTGCGAAGAGGCGGGCATGGTCATTTGAAAATCGGCACCATTTTCGCCGCGACATCAGTGGTGTTGCCTGAAGCCATCGCCAGCATAAAGCGGGAGCGCCCTCTGCTTTCTATCGAGGTGATCGAACAAACCAGCAACCATCTGCTGGAAATGCTCGAACAAAAAAAACTCGATTTGATCATCGCCCGCTTCACGGATGAGGATTGTCAGCCTTTCGAATTTACGCCGCTGGGGCCTGAACCCTTTTGTCTCGTCGCGAACAGCGCACATCCGCTGTGCCAACTTGAAGTGGTGCCCACTGAAGCACTCAGCGAATGGCCATGGGTCATGTATCCCTTCAATACGCCGATCCGACAACGCATGGAGCGTGCTTTCACGAAGTTCAAGATCGTTCCGCCCACCAACACGGTGGAGACAATTTCCATGCAAACCTTCCTGCAGTTGCTGCAGTCTGGACCAATGCTCGCCATGCTCCCCGAGTCCATGGTCCAGTCGCACCTGCAAAATGGCCAACTGCAAATCCTCGACACCCCCTTCAAAGTTGAATCTCAGGATTACGGGGTTATCACTCGCAAGGATGAACCCCTGTCAGAGCCGACGCGGACGTTTATTGCGACCTTATTGGAATTCGCCAGACAGCGGCAGACAGCGACAGAGAAGAAACACCGCAGCCATCCCAGACAAAGCCGATGAGGCAAAGTTATCGAGCAATCGAAAGCTCTCATTAGGCAGCCATTTCCATGAATCCTATAGTGCCGGCACAAAAGTGCGGCGCTACCAGCGACCGCGCACTACCCAGCAGCCCGTGAGGATGCGATGGAACTGATCATGAAAACCGGCGCAGCAGCTGTGCTGCGCTTGAACCCGCTGGACGATGTGCTTATCGCACGCCGACCGCTGCTTGCTGGCGAATTTCTTGAGCAAGAAGGCGTGACTGTCCGGCAAGCGATTGTACCGGGTCATAAAGTAGCCTCCCGGCGTATCGAAGCCGGTCAACCGGTGAGGCGCTATGGGCAAATCATTGGTTTTGCGGTTGTCGACATAGCAGCAGGCGAGCATATCCATGTGCACAATCTGGCCATGGGGGAATTCACTCGAGACTATGCCTTCAGCGTCGATGCGAAACCCAACGCCAAACCGAGTGAAGCCCCGTCGTTCATGGGTATCGTGCGCCCGGATGGACGCGTCGCGACACGCAACTACATCGGCATTCTCACGTCAGTGAATTGCTCTGCCACAGTCGCCCGGGCCATCGCAGACCATTTTCGTCGGGACATCAATCCGGCTGCACTGCAAGCGTATCCAAACGTCGACGGTGTTGTTGCTCTCACGCATTCCGCCGGCTGCGCCGTTGATCCCGCGGGCGACGGTTTGAGCATGTTGCGCCGGACATTGGCCGGGTATGCGACCCACGCCAACTTTGCGGCCGTGCTGGTCATCGGGTTGGGCTGCGAGACGAACCAAATCGACTCATTACTCACGACGCAAGGACTGACCCGTAGTAATACCCTGCGTACGTTCAACATCCAGGACAGTGGCGGTACGTCCAAGGCCATCGCCAGTGGCATTGACCACGTGAAGCAATTGCTTGGCGAGGCCAATCAGATCCAGCGTGAACCGGTCAGCGCTCGCCATCTGACCGTCGGGCTTCAGTGCGGTGGCTCGGATGGCTATTCCGGTATTACCGCCAACCCCGCACTGGGCAATGCGGTGGATCGCCTGGTCGCCTGCGGCGGTACCGCGATTCTTTCCGAAACCCCAGAAATCTACGGGGCCGAACACTTGCTGACGCGGCGGGCTGTCAGCCGTGAAGTCGGCGAAAAACTCATCGCTCGAATTCACTGGTGGGAACGCTACTGCGAGCGCATGGGGGCCGAGTTGAACAATAACCCCTCTGCCGGCAACAAGGCCGGTGGCTTGACCACCATTCTGGAAAAGTCCCTGGGCGCTGTGGCGAAGGCCGGCTCGAGCAACCTGATGGATGTCTACGAATATGCCCAGGCCGTCACTGCCAACGGGCTGGTTTTCATGGACACCCCTGGCTATGACCCGGTCTCGGCAACCGGTCAGGTCGCCGGTGGCGCCAACCTGATTGCGTTTACCACCGGTCGCGGATCGGCCTATGGCTGCGCCCCTGCCCCATCAATCAAGCTGGCGACTAATAGCGCCTTGTGGGCTCGTCAGCGAGAAGACATGGACATCAACTGCGGCGAAATAGCCGAAGACACTCTGACCATCGAAGAGTGCGGTGCCGCGATCTTTGAAACCATGCTGCGCATTGCCTCGGGCGAGCGCAGCATGAGCGAACAGCACGGATACGGACAAAATGAGTTCGTGCCTTGGCAGATCGGCGCCGTCACCTGATTTTCAGTCCTGGGAATGCCTTGCCCAGCTATCTCTTGCCCATTCAACCTGGAGACAACGATGCCCCTCATCACCGGCCAGAATTTTATCGGCGGTCAGCGCAGCGCCGCCGGCAGTATCATCGTCAAGAGTGTCGATGCCAGCACGGGGGAGACCTTGCCCTATGCCTTCCACCAGGCGACCTTGCAAGAAGTCGAGGACGCGGCTCATGCAGCCAACAACGCCTTTTCCAGCTACCGCTGCCTGAGCGCGAGCAAACGGGCTGAATTTCTCGATGCCATTGCCCAAGAGCTGGAGGCTTTGGACGATGAGTTTATTGCCCTGGTTTGCCGTGAAACAGCATTGCCTGTAGCTCGCATCCAGGGCGAACGCGCGCGTACCAGCGGTCAGATGCGCCTGTTTGCAAACGTACTGCGCCGTGGTGACTTCTATGGCGCGCGCATCGACCAGGCGTTACCACTTCGCAAGCCGTTGCCGCGCCCTGACCTTCGCCAGTACCGCACCGCCATCGGTCCGGTTGCGGTGTTTGGCGCCAGTAATTTTCCGTTGGCCTTCTCCACGGCCGGCGGTGATACCGCCTCGGCGCTCGCGGCGGGTTGTCCGGTGGTATTCAAAGCCCACAGCGGCCACATGGCGACTGCAGAACAGGTCGCCAATGCGATTATCCGGGCGGCCGAGCGCAGCGGCATGCCCGCCGGTGTCTTCAACATGATTTATGGCAGTGGCGTAGGTGAAGCCTTGGTCAAACACCCGCTCATCAAGGGTGTTGGTTTTACCGGCTCGCTCAAAGGCGGTCGAGCATTGTGCGACATGGCCGCCGCTCGCCCCGAGCCCATTCCGGTCTTCGCCGAGATGTCGAGCATCAACCCGGTCGTGATCCTGCCTCAGGCGCTCTCGCGTCGAGCCGACAGTATCGCTCACGATCTTGTCGCCTCGGTGGTTCAAGGTTGTGGGCAGTTTTGCACCAATCCCGGGCTGGTGGTTGGCATTCGCTCGGATGCTTTCAGTGCTTTTCAGAATAGAGTGGCAGCGTTGATAAGCGACCAACCGGCACAGACAATGCTCAACGCAGGCACGCTGCGTAGCTATGCGGCTGGCTTGCAGAACCTGCACGCGCACCCCGGCATCGTGCACCTGGCCGGCAGCAATCAACAGGGTCACCAGGCCCAGCCACAGTTGTTCAAGGCCGACGTAGAGTTACTGCTTAACGGCGACAAGGTTCTTCAAGAAGAAGTCTTCGGCCCCACGTCCATCTTCATCGAGGTCACTGACCAGGCGCAACTCAACGCTGCCATCAATGCCCTTCACGGACAATTGACCGCAACCCTGATTGGCGAGCCAGAAGACCTGACGCAATTCGCAGAGTTGACTGCTCTGTTGGAGATGAAGGTTGGCCGCATCCTCATCAACGGCTACCCAACGGGTGTCGAGGTCTGCGATTCAATGGTGCACGGCGGCCCTTACCCTGCGACTTCCGATAGTCGTGGCACCTCGGTTGGCACCTTGTCCATCGACCGCTTTCTGAGACCCGTCTGCTTCCAAAACTACCCGGATGCATTGCTTCCCGATGCGCTCAAGAACGCGAATCCGTTGAACATTTCGAGGCTTGTCGACGGTTATCCCTCGCGAGATAGCTTGTAGGTTGGCAAACGTGCAAGGCGGCGCAGGTGTTCTCCCAAGGCGCACGGGGCTCGTGCGCCTTGGGGTCATCCTGCACCGCTGACACGTCCAATTTTGCAGAGAGCCACGCATCACAACGTTAAAACCTGTCGTTGGAGTCATTGCCCTCGGTAGGAAGCAACAGTGCTGGCAGCTGGCGCTAGGGAGCCTGTTCATCCGCTTACACCCTATTCGCTCAATTGCATGAGCGGGCTTTAGCGTGCGCGCTCGGCTCGGCGACGGTGCCTGGCGTATGCATTCAGCACCTCACGAATACCAGCGTCACGCCTTGATCACCAAGGAAAGACTTCCTTGACAATGCGGCGATTCCAGTAACAGAATTACTAATGGAACGCCGTTACAATAAAAACAATTGAAAAACCGGAGACACGTCATGAATCAGAGCATACCGATCGACGCTCATTCCAAAGGCCAGTCAAAGAAAGCCGCCGCCAGCGGTTGGATCGGCTCGGCATTGGAGTATTACGACTTCTTTATCTATGCGACCGCAGCGGCGTTGCTGTTCCCACAGCTCTTTTTCCCATCTGATAACCCAGCGGTCGGCATCATCGCCTCCCTGGCCAGCTTTGGTGTGGGTTACATCGCCCGGCCGATAGGCGCCGTCGTCCTGGGGCATTTAGGCGATCGTCATGGCCGTAAAACGGTTCTGGTCTACTGCATGTTCCTGATGGGCTTCTCGACGATGTGCATCGGACTTCTGCCAACGTACCAGCAGATCGGGATCTGGGCGCCGCTGCTGCTGGTGACGATGCGTCTGATTCAGGGTTTTGCGGTGGCCGGGGAGATCTCCTGCGCCAGTTCCATGATTCTCGAACACGCTCCGTCCGGTCGCCGTGGTTACTTCGCGAGTTTTACTCTCCAAGGGGTCCAGGCCGGACAGCTCCTCGCGGCAGCCGTTTTCCTGCCTCTGGCTCACTTCATGCCTGCGGATCAGTTCGCTTCCTGGGGCTGGCGGATTCCGTTCCTGCTCAGCGTCGTTGTCGTCATCATGGGCTATATCATTCGCCGCCAGGTCGATGAGACACCCGCATTTGCCGAGCAAAAAAAGCACGGCGAAGAAGCTACTGTTCTGCCAGTCGTCGAAGTCATCCGCCAGAGCTGGGGTGATCTCTTGCGCGTGATCTGCATGGCACTTGCCGCTGTGATCGCCATTGTCGCCTCGGTATTCGGCGCCACCTATGCGGTCCAACCGGCCTATGGAATCGGTTTCCCTGCTGGCGTCTATTTGTGGATTCCTTTGCTGGGTAACATGTGCGCGGTGATCCTGATCCCCTTCGTCGGCAACCTCTCAGACAAGATCGGCCGCAGGCCCCCAGTCATTGTTGGCGTGCTCTGCGCGGGACTGCTTTCGTACGCGTACCTGTACGCGATCAGCATCCACAATCTGTGGCTTTCGCTGATTCTCTCTGTACTCATGTGGGGCGTCGCCTACCAGGGTTTCAACGGCGTCTTCCCAAGCCTCTTTCCCGAACTGTTCCGCACGCGGGTGCGTGTGACCGGCATGGCCATCGGACAGAATATCGGGACCGCGATGACTGCGTTTCTACCGGCAATCTTCGTCACTGTCGCGCCGCCCGGCTCCGAGAATATCCCTCTGAAAATCGGTTCCCTTACATTAGGTATCTGTGTGGTCGCTGCGATCGCGGCGTTCACTACGCGTGAAACGTACCGGATTCGCCTTGAAGATCTCGGCAAGCGCAACGCGGTGCCTATCGCCAAAGGAGAATACGATCGTCTGCGGGCCGAAGCGATGCAGGGCACAGCCCGGACAGCCGTCCCAAACGACCTGGCTAGCCAACTGCGCTCGTAACCACCTTCGAATTACACTGGTGCGACCCTCAGGTTTTCGCGCCCCACACAGGCCCGACGGGCAGAGCAGCATCATGCGGTTGGCATTTGCCTATGCAGAGCCATCCACGCTGTTCATGCCCCCAAAGGCAATCAGGGCGCCTCTTCCCGTCAACATCGAATATCAGGCAACCATGGCCTCACATATCACAGGAACAACTCGGCTTTATGGATTGGTCGGCCATCCGCTGGCGGCCGCCAAGTCTCCACAATTATTCAATCGACTCTTTATAGAACAGCAGGCAGACGCGGTTTGTATTCCGTTGGAGGTCAAGGCCGATGACCTGTCCTCGTTCGTGGCGGGTGCCAGAGCGCTGAACAATCTCGCCGGCATCCTGATCACCATGCCTCACAAACAAAGGATGCTGGCGGTTGTCGACGAACTTCATCCGACTGCGCGGCAAGTCGGTGCAATCAATGTCATTCGTTGCGAGACCGACGGACGCTGGGTCGGCGCCGTATTCGATGGCCTCGGCTGTGTCCTTGGCATGCAATGGGAAGGCTACTATCCCGCGGACAAAAACGTTCTTTTGGTCGGCGCTGGAGGCGCAGGCAGAGCGATCGCATTTGCCGTCGCGTCGGCGGGCGCTCGATCGCTGACTATTTCCGATGTCGACGAACAGCGAGCCGAGGAGCTGGCGAAAGCCGTTGCTGCCGAAACAGGTTGCATCACGCATTCCGGCCCTCCCGACCCACAGGGCCATGAAATCGTGATCAATGCCACGCCGCTTGGCATGAGCAAGAATGATCCTATGCCTGTGGACCCCGACCGGCTCGAGCCCGGCACCCTCGTCGTCGATATCATCAACTCGCCGGACTCGACACCGCTTTGCACTGCTGCGCGTAAACGAGGTTGTCCTACCCAGGACGGTGGCCCCATGCACAAAGGTCAGGCGTTGCTTGCACTGCGCTTCCTTGGGTTCGATTACCACCCCGATAACGTAACAGCACCGCGCCAGGAGTAAGTACATATGAAAGTTGCGTTACTGGAAGTCAGCCATTGGCACGTCCCGCTGTATCTGAATGCGCTTGAGACCCATGGGGTCCAAGTGGTGGCTGTGTCGGATTCGGAGCACGTGAAGGGTGAGGCGATTGCCGAGCGATTCAAATGCGCTTTGTATAGCTCATCCTACGAATTGCTTGAGCGCGAGGAGGTCGATTTTGCTTTCGTGTTCGGCAGGCACTCGCAAATGCCGTCACTGGCAGAGGCCGTGATCGCACGAAACATCCCCTTTGCCCTGGAAAAGCCCTGCGGCATCAACATGGCACAAGTCACACGGCTACGTGAGCTGGCCGAGCAAGCCAATCTCTACTGCGCTGTACCGCTGATCTTCCGCATGAGTGAACTGCTCAGTGCCCTGCAAGATGCCGAGGGACACTTGGCCACGGACTTCAACTACATGTCTTTCCGTTTCATCGTAGGTCCGCCCTCTCGTTATGAAACGGCAGGCTCAGGCTGGGTCATCGATCCTGCTTTTTCAGGAGGCGGATCGACGATCAACGTGGCGACGCATTTCATAGATCTCTTCAGACTGCTGACCGGCAAGGAAGTCTCGCGAGTCTCAGCCGTCATGAACTCACTCACGCATCGGGGTAACGTCGAAGACTATTCGTTATTGACCCTGCAGACCGAAGATGGCGTGATCGGGGTTGTGGAAACGGGATACAGTTTCCCCAGTACCTTTGATGAGCAGCGCGAGTTCTCTTTCACCCTTTCATCCGACCACATGTATGCCAAATCCGGTCCTGACCGAATCGAAATAAGGGATCGGCAGAACCTTGCCGCCGGTACCCGAAGCCGCCGACTGCAATTGGACACTGACGTCTATTACCCTCTGTTCGTCAAGCAAGTGCTTGCCGAATGCCGTAACGGAGCCAAGCCCATCGCCTCATTGCGCGACGCCGAGGCCATCATGCAAGTCATGGACGCGGCATACGCTTCAGCTCGGCAAGGAGGTACGCTTTTGACGCTTACGCCGCCACCTGGATGATTCGAGCCGCCGAGCAGCTCCGAGCACCTACGGAGCTCACAGTCGCGACTTGCCCCGGTCACCAGGCCAGATGAAGGTGATTGGGGCGCATATTTTTCCGTTCTCCACGTCGAGATGATGTCGAAGAACGTTGGACTCCCTCCACATCACCTAGCCAATACCAGGTGAGAGGACCGCATGCCCCCTCGCCTGCCTGGACAGGAATCGGCATCCTGATGGCTGCCTTGATGCTGGTGTAGTGATCGCTACAAAACGCAGCCCCGGAAATGGTTCGCACCACACCTCTACTTCGCGGTAATCACCGACAGCTTGCTGATCCCCGCCCGCTCGATGGACGCCATGGCCCGGGCCACCTCGCCATAATTCACGCCGTTGTCCGCCTGCAGTTGCACCCGTACATCAGGGTTCTTCGCCTTGGCGGCTTGCAGGTTCGACTCCAGCAGATCCGCCTGGATCTCATCCTTGTTGATGAACACCTTGCCCTTGTCGTCGATGCTCACCACCAGCGGGTCCTTCTGCTCCACCGGCGCCACTGACTCGGTCTTTGGCAGGTTGATGGGAATGGCGTTGGTCAGCAGCGGCGCGGTGACGATAAACACCACGAGCAGCACCAACATGACATCCACCAGTGGCGTGACGTTGATCTCACTGAGCACTTCGTCGCTGTCTTGTGTGGAGAAGGCCATGTCAGGACGCCTCCTTCACTTTCTGTCCGGCGACGGTCGCACCAGGCTTGTTCAATACCGGGTGCAGCAACACGCGGAACGCATTCTTCTGGGCCAGGCTGTAGAAGTCATGGGCAAAGTCGTCGAGGTCGGCGGCGGTCAGCTTCAGGCGGCGCAGGAAGTAGTTGTAGACCAGCACCGCCGGCACCGCGACGGCGATACCGACGCCGGTGGCGACCAGCGCGGCACCGATCGGGCCGGCAACGGTTTCAAGGCTGGCCGAGCCCGCGGCACTGATACCTTTGAGAGCCGACATGATGCCCCAGACGGTGCCGAACAAACCGATAAAGGGCGACGTGCTGCCAATGCTCGCCAGGATTGCCAAGCCACTTTCCAATGACCGGCGTTCCCGCACGATCTGCTGGCGCAAGGCGCGCTCGAGCCGGTCCTGGTGATTGATCGACTGGCTCAGGTCGGTGGCTTGCAGGCCTTCCGGCACCTGGATCGCAGCATAGCCGGCCAGTGCCACTCGGGCTGCCGCACCCGGTTGGCTTTGGGCCAACTCGGCGGCGGAATCGAGACTGGAGGCGGCCCAGAAGCGCTTATGGAATTTGCGGTCCTGGGTCTTGAGACGAGTGAATTGCACGCCCTTGAGCAAGGCAAGGCCCCAGGTCGTGACGGAAAAAAGGATCAACAGCCAGATGACGGCGTGTTCGATGGATTCAAAAGGCGATGCAATCAGGTTCATGGTCAGGCTCTCCAACAAGGCGCTAAGTCAGTTGTAGCGGTATCGGTTGTAGCGATGCGCCTTTTGTCAGGTAGCCCGCGGTCTGTCGGTTGCGTTGAGTTACTTGATCTTGAAGTCAATGGGCACGCTGACCCACCCGTCCACGGCGACGTCCCCCTGCTTGGCCGGAACAAAACTCCAGCGCTTGACCGCCGCCAGCGCAGCGTTGTCGAGTTGATCGCGGCCGCTGCTTTTCTGGAGCTGGACCTCACCGGGTTTGCCGCTGGCCAGGACATGCACCCGTAACAGCACCGTGCCTTCCCAGCCGCGACGCATTGCCAGCGACGGATATTCCGGCGCCGGATTTTTCAGGTAACCGGCGCTGGCCGAAGGTGGCGTCACCGGTTTCGGCGCGGGCGGTGCGGGCGGCGCCGGGGCCACGACCGGTTGCGGCGGTGCCGGAGCTACCGGTGGCTGCTCCACCGGTTTGGCCACGGGTTTTGGCACCGGCTTGACCACCGGTTTGGGTTTGGGAATCGGTTTAGGCGGCGGTGGCTTGATGGCCAATTCATCCTCGACCGGCGGCGGTGGCTCGACCACAGGTTGCGGAATCGGTGCGGGTGGTGGAGGCTCCACCACCGGCGGCGCGGGCTGGGAAAATTCGATGGTCATCGGCGGAATCTCCGGCGGTACCACGGGCAATACCGGCGCAGGCGCCTGGTTGACCCAGACAATCACCGCGCCATGCAGCACCAGGACGAATACCCCCAGCAAGAGCCCTTCGCGACGACTCGATACGCGTTTGGGCGTGGTGTGCAACCGCGACAGCGCCAAAGGTTCACGGAACACCCGACCAAGATCCAACAGCTCGCCACTCGGCAGCGGGCGTCGGAATACCTCCAGGGCACGGGTGGCGCTCTGAACATTGCCCATTGATTGACTCCTGTAGATGTCCAAATTGAACACGCGCCAGATCTGGGCTAACGCGCCGATTCCGATTGCGACAGCGTCAAAGGCGTCGGGGAAAACACCTGCTGATCCGTCAGCGCCTTAACGTCGACTCGATGGGGAAAAATTTTCTTTGCCACGAACAAATCGTCGACCTGTTGCAGGGCCTGGACGTCTTGCGCCTCGACCGGAACCAGCGACTCGTCGCCCCAACTGCGCAAGGTCTGCGAGACTTCAAGGGGAATGTCGTTAACCTTGGCAAAGACCCGGGCGTACTCGTCGCGATTGCCCTGCGCCCATTCGAAAGCCTTGGCAAAACGTCCGAGGACATCACTCAACGCCTTGCGCTTGAGCGGGTCATTCAGGACTTCATCTGAGGCCGTGATAAACGTCAGCCCCGAGTTGATGCCCTCGCCGCTGAGCAATACCCGGGCGCCCTTCTGCTCGGCGAAAGCCTGGTACACACCAAACGTCGCCCAGGCTTCGATTTTTCCGGCGTTGAACGCTGGCAACGCATCGGTCGGCAGGACAAACCCCACATTGACGTCTTTCTCATCGACCCCGGCGTTGGCCAGTGCGCGGATCAGCAGGTACTGGGAAATGCTGCCTCGGGCCGACGAAACCACGACGTTGCGGCCTTTCAGATCGGCGACGCTGCGGATCGTTGAATCCGGCGGGACCAGAATCGCAATGCCTCGTGACTGGCCGCGCCGCACCGCGACAATCCGTAACGGCGTGCCTCCCGTTGCCGCCGCAAGCACCGGCGTGTCACCCGCTGGCGCCAGGTCGACAGCGCCGGCCCGCAGGGCTTCGAACAACGGCGCGGCGCCCTGGAAGTTCGCCCACTGCACCTTGTACTCGATCCCTTCCAATGCGTTCGACGCTTCCACCACCGTGCGCAAATCCTTGGCCTGATCGCCCAGCACCAGCGTCACGCTGGACAAGTCGGGAGCCTTGGCCGTAGGTGATTGGCTGTCGCTGTTATCTTTGCACCCTGCAAGCACGAATGCGGCACCGACCAACAGCACGGCCGTGGTCTTCCAGGTGCGCCTGGGCATGGCGAACGCCTTCATCGACAGATCATCCATGGGCAAAACGCCGGACGCTGCTGGCCGTAGCCTGACGTGCAGCGCCATTTGCCTGGGCCGCGGGTTCCAGCGTTTCAACACCCAACAGTTTCAGCAAGCGCGCACGGATATTCTGGAAGCCTTCCTGGCCGGTGTCCCGTGCCCTGGGCAGATCGATCGTCAATTGTTCAGCGATCTTGCCGTTGGCCAGCACGATGACCCGATCGGCCAGCAGGATCGCTTCGTCCACATCGTGGGTCACCAGCAACACAGCAGGTGTGTGTTTGCGCCATAAGTCGATGATCAGCCGATGCATGCGGATCCGGGTCAGCGCATCGAGCGCGGCGAACGGCTCGTCGAGCAGCAACAACTTTGGCTCGCGCACCAGGCCGCGGGCCAGCGCCACCCGTTGGGCTTCGCCGCCAGACAGCGTCGCCGGATAGGCCTCCAGCCGATGAGCCAGGCCCACCTCGGTCAGGGCTTCTACCGCACGAGCCTTGGCATTGGGAACGCGCAGGCCAAGAATCACGTTCTTCCAGGCCCGTTTCCAGGGCATCAGCCGGGGTTCCTGGAACACTGCCGCCCGCGCCCTGGGCACTCGCAGTTGACCGCTGTCGATGCTGTCGAGTCCTGCCAGGCTGCGCAGCAAGGTGGTCTTGCCCGAACCGCTGGCGCCGAGCAGCGCGACGAACTCCCCCGGGGCGATGTCCAGGTCCAGGCCATCGATGACCCGTTGCGGGCCAAATTGACGCACCACATTGCGCAGTTGCACAGGCGCTACGGCATCCGTGGGTTTGGATGCCTCCACGAGATCAATGCTCGACATATCAGTTCCTCACAAAAGTTGGGCGCCAGGCCAGGGCAAATCGCTCCAGCGTGCGGATCAATCCGTCGATCAACAGGCCGAGGACGCTGTAGATCAGCAGGCAAATCACGATCACGTCGGTGCGCATGAAATCTCGCGCATCACTGGCCAGGTAGCCGATGCCGGCGGTGGTGTTGATTTGCTCGACGAAAACCAGGGCCAGCCAGGAAATTCCCAGGGAGTAGCGCAGGCCGACGAAAAACGAGGGCAAGGAACCGGGCAGGATCACGTGCCAGATCAGCTCTCGACGACTCAGGCCCAAGGTGTTGGCGGCCTCGATCAGCTTGGGGTCGATATTGCGAATGCCGGCAAACAGATTCAGGTACACCGGGAAAGTGGTGCCGATGACGATCAGGGCGATCTTGGTGAACTCGCCAATGCCGAACCAGAGGATGAACAGCGGCACGAGGGCCAGCGAAGGGATGGTGCGCAGCATCTGCATCGGCGAATCGAGGACCACCTCGCCGCGTTTCGACAGGCCGCTGATCAGCGCCGCGATCACACCGATCGTTACGCCGATGCTCAGCCCCACGAGCGCCCGTTGCAGCGAAACCAGCAGATGCCTGCCAAGCTCACCCGAGACGATCATGGCCCATAGCGTTCCGCCGATCTGCGACGGCGCGGCAATGACCCGCGGCGAGATCAGGCCCCAGCGCGACGCCAGCTCCCACAGCAGCAGGAGCACAAGCGGACTGATCAAGCGCAACAACGCCTCTGGCGTGCGCCAATGACGCAACCAGTCGGGAGCCAGTCTCGACGCACCTTGCCGCGCTGCGTTGAGACGCACGGTCTTCTCGACGAAAAAAGAGCTGCTGGTGCCCCGTGTCTCGAAAATCTTGTCGCTCATCAGGCTTCCTTCCTCATATAGAACATGGCCAGAGGCGCCATGCATCAGCTTCGGACTCATGCTATTCGCATAAAAAAACCCAGTGAAATTCTTTTTAGGAATAACCTAATATGTTTAAAAATCAGATGTAGCAAACTCCAAATGAATTATTTGCATAATAATTCGCTACGGGCAGCGTCGATGGAGGGCACACGGACCATTCGCTATAAAATGCAAATAACTGATAACAAGATAAATAATTGATTAAAATATTTGATAATTACCATAGAACAAATCGGCATTTCACAGGCCTGCCCCTCTACGCCTACTTTGCTGTCACGGACCGACCCCTCGCCCGGTGGAGGCTCAATCACGCCAATTCAGTGAAAATGAAAAGGAATCCACCATGAGTGTTGAATTTATCGGTTTCATCGGCGGCCACCACGCCTCGGAGATCCATCCACGCAGTGGCCCAGTCCTGCAACCCGAGTACGTGGAGAAAGTGGCCCGGGCCCACGAGGAGGCCGGTTTCGACCGGGCGCTGGTCGCGTTTCATTCCAATAGCCCGGACAGCACACTGATCGCCTCACACGCCGCCAGCGTGACGAAAAACCTGAAGTTCCTCATCGCCCATCGACCGGGGTTCGTTGCACCGACCCTGGCCGCTCGCCAGTTCAATACGCTGGACGTATTCAATGGCGGGCGCACCGCCGTCCACATCATCACCGGCGGCGATGATCGCGAGCTGCGTGCCGACGGTAGCTACATCGGCAAGGACGAGCGCTATGCCCGCACGGATGAATACCTCGACGTGCTGCGCCAGGAATGGACCCGCGAAAAGCCTTTCGACTATCAAGGCAAGTATTACCAATTCGAAGGCGCACACTCGGACGTGAAATCGCCGCAGCAACCGCATATCCCGCTGTACTTCGGCGGGTCGTCGGCGGCCGCCATCGCGGTGGCGGGCAAGCATGCGGACGTCTATGCATTGTGGGGAGAAACCTACGAGCAAGTGCGCGAGGTGGTACACCAGGTGCGTGCCGAAGCCGCCAGGCATGGTCGTAGCATCCGCTTCAGCCTGTCGTTGCGACCGATTCTGGCAGACACCGAAGAGCAAGCCTGGGAGCGCGCCGAGCGCATCCTGCAACAGGCAAGCGCACTGGCCAAACAGAATGGATTCGTGCGCCGGGAACCACCGAACGAAGGCTCGCGACGCCTGCTGGCAGCGGCAGCCCAAGGCTCGCGCCTGGACAAGCGGCTGTGGACCGGCATTGCCGGCCTGCTCGGCGCACAGGGTAACTCGACATCCCTGGTGGGCACTCCGGAACAAGTGGCAGAAGCGCTGCTCGACTACTACGACCTGGGCATCACCACCTTCCTGATCCGCGGCTTCGACCCACTGGAGGACGCCATCGATTACGGCAAGCGCCTGATCCCCCTGACCCGGCAATTGGTTGCCGAACGCGAGCGCCAGGTGGCGGAAAAGGTGGCCTGAAAGCGCCATACAGGCATTGCGGGGAGCGAGCTTGCTCCCACAATGTTTCCGGCTGCCGCCGGACCTACATTCACACATCGATATTCTGTGGGAGCGAGCCTGCTCGCGATGGCGTCGGATCAGTCGGTATTGATGTTGACTGGTCTGCTGCCATCGCGAGCAGGCTCGCTCCCACAAAAAGCTCCCCACAATAGGAATGTGCCGGTTGCAACTTCCAGCACATTCGCCCATAGGCTCAGTTCTTGTAGTCCAGATCGGTCCTTTCCAACTGCCGGATCAGCGCATTCCAATGCCGCGCAACCCCCGGTCCATCGCCTCTCTTGAGCGCCTCGGCCTGGGTCTCGACCTTGGCTACGACGTCGGCCGGCGGGAAGACCAGCTCGGCGTTGCCAGCGGCCTGCGCCGCGATCTGGATGTTGCAGGCGCGCTCCAGGCCTTGCAGTTGCTGGAACGCATGCTCGACGCTGACGCCCGCGGTCAGTAGCCCATGGTTGCGCAGGATCAGCACGCTCTTGTCCCCCAGGTCCGCCACCAGTCGTTCACGCTCGTCGAGGTCCAGCGCAATGCCTTCATATCCGTGGTAGGCCACCCGCCCGGAAAAGGCGATGGAATGCTGGGAGATCGGCAGTAAACCGTCCCGCTGGGCGGACACCGCGATGCCATCGCGGGTGTGGGTGTGCAGAACGGCTTGCAGATCAGGCCGTGCACCATGGATCGCGCTATGGATCACATAGCCGGCGTGGTTGATGCCAAGTCCTGTCGGGTCGTCGACGAGGGTGCCGTCGACGTCGACCTTGACCAGGTTGGAAGCGGTAATTTCATCGAACAACAACCCGAACGCGTTGATCAGGAAATGCTCTTCAGGCCCGGGCACTCGCGCGGAAAAATGCGTGTAGATGTGATCGGTCCACTTGAACAAGGCCGCCAGCCGGTAGGCTGCGGCCAGCTTCACGCGCACTTCCCACTCTTCGGGAGTGACGCGTTGGCGGACATTTTTCGAGGCGCTGGAT
The DNA here is from genome assembly GCF_018325805.1 of Pseudomonas sp. St290. Lineage (NCBI taxonomy): Bacteria > Pseudomonadati > Pseudomonadota > Gammaproteobacteria > Pseudomonadales > Pseudomonadaceae > Pseudomonas > Pseudomonas sp. St290. Next base: position 4,241,663 of record NZ_AP014703.1, read on the forward strand.
AGCGGGCTGACGCTGCTCATGACAAGACTTCCTGGATGGACTAGGGATCTCCAGCAAGCCTAGGGGAAGGTAAAAAATAATAAAAAGCACATTTTAATCTAAGCTAATTATTATTTTTTTTTATTATAGATCATCGTCCGTATTCCTTACGCAGCACTCTTGATCTTCTGCAATGATCCGGCCACCAGCTTGCCGAAGGCATCCACTGGCCCTTGCAGGTTGCCGAGGAAGTGCGGATAGATCAACCACAGGTCCATCACTGGCTTGAAGTCCTTGAGGGGCATCGCGGCCAGCTGATCACGGTGGGCGCTACGCTCCAGCAACGGACGCGGCACCAGGCCAAGGCCCAGGCCATCGGCGACCAGGCCCAACTGCAATTCAGTGCCGAAGGTCTCCAGGTTGACCCGCAGGGCCAAGCCCTGGTCCGACAAGGTCCGCTGCAGCCCGGCGCGAAAACCGCAGCCGTCGGGATTGAGTACCCAGCCATTCTGGTAGACATCAGCCAACTTGCAGGGGCGCTTGGGCAGTTGCGCCTTGGCACAGACCACGACCAACTCCATCTTGCCGATCGACTCGCCAACAATGTTGTCGGGAAAAATCTTGCCAGCGGGAAATAATGCAGCCGCCGCATCCAACTCGCCGCGCTCGATCTTGCCGACCAACTGACTGCCCCAGCCCGTGGCCACCTGGGCGCGCAGTTCGGGATACTCGACGCGCAAATGCTTGAGGGCATCGAGCAACACCACATCACCGATCGTTTGCGGAACGCCCAGGCGCAACAACCCGGTAGGCGGCGCGTCGGTGGCGACCAGTTCGCGCAGCGCATCCATCTCCCGCAGGATCAAACGACATTGCTCATAGACCCGCGTACCGATCAAGGTCGGCTTGAGCGGCTTGGTATTGCGGTCGAACAACTCCACCCCCAAGGCCTGCTCGAAGTTCTGCACGCGCCGCGTGATCGCCGGTTGCGTCAGTTGCAACGTCTCGGCGGCATGGCTGATGGACTGGCAACGAATCACTTCGACAAAGGCGTCAATATCGTCAATTTTCATTTGGCCCGCACATAGAGAACAATCAATAAGATGTTTGAAAAGCATAAAGCCCTGCGAAAAAGCATAGTGCCATTGCGCCAATCTGGATAGCCCGGCCGACCTATCGATAACATCTAACACTAGTCAAACGGATTCTAAATTCTTTTCAGCTATAACCTAATCATAAAAAAATAGCATATTAAGAAAAATCATTATGCTTAAATCCTGATATCGAATTTTCACCACGACGATGGAATCCGCCATGACCCAGGCCCGACACCCGGAGAGACTCAGAGCATTCATAGGCGCCCTGGCAGAGCTGATCGACGGCAATCCCCGCGAGGGTGATCTGCTGCATCGCGGCGGCAAGTTGCTTGCACAACTGGTCAGCCATGACGACTGGCTGCCCGAAGCGTTCGCCAAGCCAGACCCAGAGCGCTATCAGCAATACCTGCTGCACGCCGATTCGCGGCAGCGTTTCAGTGTCGTCAGTTTTGTCTGGGGACCAGGGCAACGCACGCCGATCCATGACCATCGGGTCTGGGGCCTGATCGGCATGTTGCGCGGTGCAGAGCATTCACAAGGCTTTGCTCGCCATCCCGATGGCAGCCTGGCACCCGAGGGTTCGCCGATTCATCTGCTGCCCGGCCAGGTCGAAGCCGTCTCTCCCCGGATCGGCGACATCCATCAGGTCAGCAACGCCTTCGACGACCAGGTTTCCATCAGCATCCATGTCTATGGCGCCAACATCGGCGCCGTACGCCGCGCGGTGTACCAGCCCGACGGCAGCGAGAAATTGTTCATCTCCGGTTATTCCAACGCCTTCCTCCCCAATATCTGGGACCTGTCCAAAGAGAGCCAAGCCCTATGAGCACCGTACGTACCCGCTCCTACTCGCAGATTCGCCAGGCGTTGCTGAACCGTGAAGAGCTGGCCCTCATCGATGTGCGCGAAGAGGCCCCCTTCGCCCAGGGCCATCCATTGTTCGCAGCCAACATTACCCTGTCGAAGCTGGAACTCGAGGTCTACTCGCGCATCCCGAGGCGCGATACCCCGGTGACGGTCTATGACAATGGTGAAGGCCTGGCCGACATTGCGCGCCAACGCCTGCAAGGCCTGGGTTACGTCAATGTGAGCGTGCTCGAAGGCGGCCTGGAAGGCTGGCGCAAGGCCGGCGGCGAACTGTTCATCGACGTCAATGTGCCGAGCAAGGCCTTTGGTGAACTGGTGGAAAGCCAGCGCCATACACCGTCGCTGGCGGCGGAAGAGGTCAAGGCGCTGCTCGACAACGAGGCCGACGTGGTGGTGCTCGATGCCCGGCGCTTCGACGAATACCAGACCATGAGCATTCCCGGCGGCATCAGTGTACCGGGGGCGGAACTGGTGTTGCGTGCCCGGGCGCTGGCTCCGGATCCGTCAACCCGAATCATCGTCAACTGCGCCGGGCGCACCCGCAGCATCATCGGCACCCAGTCACTGATCAATGCGGGCATCGCCAACCCGGTGTCCGCCCTGCGCAACGGCACCATCGGCTGGACCCTGGCCGGCCAAACGCTGGAACACGGCCAGTCGCGTCGATTCGCCGACAGTGGCGAGGAACATCGAGACACTGCCGCCGGCGATGCTCGCCGCGTTGCCGACAAGGCGCTGGTGGGTCGTGCCACCCTTGCCGACTTGCACCGTTGGCAACAGGAGCCGACACGCAGCACCTACCTGTTCGACGTACGCACCCCGGAGGAATTCGAGGCCGGTCACCTGCCCGCTTCCCGCTCCACCCCCGGCGGGCAACTGGTGCAGGAAACCGATCACTTCGCCAGTGTTCGCGGCGCGCGCCTGGTACTGGTCGATGACGACGGCGTACGGGCCAATATGACCGGCTCCTGGCTCGCGCAATTGGGTTGGGACGTGTACGTACTGGATGATTTGCAACCCGCGCACTTCAGTGAACAGGGCTCGTGGAAAGCTCCCGTTCCTGTGCCGCCACAGGCCGAGGAGATCAGCCCTGACACCCTTGCCCAGTGGCTGGCCGAGGGTGACACGGTGGTGCTGGATTTCACCAGCAGCGCCAACTACGTCAAGCGCCACATCCCGGGTGCCTGGTGGGTATTGCGCGCGCAACTGAGCGAAGCCTTGAGCAAGGTTTCGCCCGCTCAACGCTACGTCCTGACCTGCGGCAGTAGCCAGTTGGCACGACTGGCGGTCGCCGAGGTCGAGGCCATTACCGGCAAAGCCGTTTTCCTGCTGCGCGACGGCACCGCTGCCTGGATTGCTGCGCAATTGCCGCTGGAACATGGCGAAACCCGCCTCGCCTCGCCGCGCATCGATCGTTACCGCCGGCCTTACGAGGGCACCGACAACCCACGGGAAGCCATGCAGGCGTACCTGGATTGGGAGTATGGCCTCGTCGACCAACTGGCCCGCGACGGCACTCATGGTTTTTACGTCATCTGAATGCACAGGGGGGGCGCAATGATCGCCCCCTTCTACACCAGCCGACCCCTTCTCCAGGCGGAGGCGACTGAACGCAACACTTTTAGCCTGGAGCCCCGCGATGCGCCTGACCCTGCCCCTGCTGTTAATCACCCTTGCCTTTGGCTCGGTCCACGCCACCGACTTGCAACCGCTGCGAGTTGCCAATCAGAAGTCCACCATCAAGGCCCTGCTGGAAGTGTCCGGCGAGCTCAAGGACGTGCCTTACGATATCCAGTTTTCCGAGTTCCCCGCCGCCGCGCCACTGGGCGAGGCGCTGAATGCCGGTGCCGTGGATATCGGCGCCCTGGGCGATGCTCCCTACGTGTTCGCCCTGGGCGCCGGAGCGTCGCTCAAGGTCGTCAGCATCATCCACGCCGAAGGACGCAACACGACTGCCATTCTTGTTCCCAAGGACTCCCCTATCAAGGCTGTCGCCGATCTCAAGGGCAAGCGCATCGTCACCACACGAGGCTCCATCGGGCACTACTTGGCTATCAAGGCCCTGCGCAGCGCAGGCCTGAGTACCGCAGACGTGGAGTTCGTTTTCCTGCTGCCCAGCGAATCCCGGCTGGTGCTGGATAACGGCACCGCGGACGCCTGGTCGACCTGGGACCCCTTCACCACCGTCGTCACCGCGCAAAGCCAGGCCAAGGTCCTGGTCAGCGGCAGCAACCTGCTGAGCAATCATCTCTATCTCGCCGCCACCAGCCAGGCCATCGCCGATAAACGCCAGCAATTGGACGACTTTGTCGCCCGGGTCGACCGGGCCTATCGCTGGAGCAACGACCACCCCAACGAGTATGCCGCTGCGCAGGCCAAAATCACTGGCTTGCCCCTGGAGGTGCACCTGACGGTAGCCAACGCGACCCACATGCAGCCGGTGGTCATTGACGACGCGGTAGTCAGTGGCCTGCAGACAACCGCTGACATTTATCAGGAGGAAGGCCTGCTGACTCGACACATCGATGTCTCCCAGGGCTTCGACAAGAGCTTCAACACCCTGCGTGCCCCCCTCACCCAGGCTTCGCGCTAAAGGAGCAGAACCATGAGCAAACAACGCCCACTCAAACTCGGAGCAATGGTCCACGGCGTCGGCCACGGCTGGGGCGAATGGCGCCATCCGCAGGCACAACCCAACGCCAGTACCGACTTCGGTTTCTACAAGCAACAGACACTCCTGGCCGAAGGCGCCAAGTTCGATTTCGTGTTCATCGCCGACAGCCTGCACATCCATGAAAAATCCAGTCCGCACTACCTCAACCGCTTCGAGCCGCTGACCATCCTCTCGGCCCTGGCGGCGCTGACATCCAACATCGGCCTGGTGGCCACCGTCACCGTCAGCTACACGGAGCCCTACCAGGTGGCGCGCCAGTTCGCCTCGCTGGACCATATCAGCGGCGGGCGCGCCGGCTGGAACGTGGTGACGTCGTGGCTCAGCGGTACCGCGGATAATTTCGGCAAGAGCGAGCACCCGCCCCATGCCGTGCGCTACCGGATCGCCAAGGAACACGTGGCGGTGGTCAAGGGGCTGTGGGATTCCTGGGAAGACGACGCTTTCACCTACGACAAAAAAACCGGCGAGTTCTTCGCCCCCGGCAAGCTGCACGCGTTGGAGCACAAGGGCGAATTTTTCTCGGTGAAGGGCCCGCTCAACATCGCCCGCTCCCGGCAAGGTCAACCGGTGATTTTCCAGGCTGGTACTTCCGAGGACGGGCGTAACTTCGCCGCCGAGAATTCCGATGCGATTTTCGTCGGAGCCGAAAATTTCGAAGAAGCGCGCGCCTATTACCAGGACCTCAAACGCCGCGCCAACGGCTTTGGTCGCGATGCGGCACAACTGTCGATCCTGCCCGGAATCCGTCCGATCGTGGGTCGCGATGAAGCCGAAGTCGAAGACCGCTACCAGCAAGCGGTGTCACTGGTGAGCATCGAAGACGCAATCGTCGCCCTCGGCCGCCCCTTCAATGACCATGATTTCAGCCAATACCCGTTGGACGCCCCGTTTCCCGACCTGGGCGACCTGGGTGCCAACAGCCAGAAAGGCGGCTCGGAGCGGATCAAACAGCTGGCCCGCGACGAAGGCCTGACCTTGCGCGAAGTCGCCCTGCGCTTCTCCCAGCCACGGCGCGATTTTGTCGGCACCCCCGAACAGGTGGCCGACGTCATTCAAGCCTGGTTCGAGAAGGGCGCAGCCGACGGCTTCATCATCAATTCCCTGCTGCCGGACGGCCTGCAATATTTCACTGAACTGGTCGTGCCGATCCTGCAACAACGTGGTTTGTTTCGCAGCGAATACAGCGGCAATACCCTGCGGGACAACCTGGGCTTACCGGTGCCCACCAATCGCTATGCACCGACGGCCCGAGCGAATGATGCAACCCGCGAGGCCGTGGCATGAAACAGATCAATCGTCGCGACTTCCTCACGGCCAGTTCCTTCGCCCTGGGCGCGCTGGGGCTGTCCTCGCTGGGCCTCGCCCCGCGAGTTTTCGCGCAAGGCAAGAGCCTTGCGGACCTGACCCTGGAGGTCGCCACCTACCGTGGACAGGACTCTTACTTCGTCGAAGACGCCGGCACCGGCAACACACCCTACAAAGTCGCATATTCCGAGTTCGCCGGCGGCAACCTGATCGTCGAAGCGCTGGCCTCCGGTAGTCTGGATGTCGGTGGCATGAGCGAAATCCCGCCCATCTTTTCCATCCAGAGCCATCGCCAACCCCGCCTGATCGCCGTCTTGCAAAGTGACGTGAACAACCAGGTATTCCTCATCCCCAAGGATTCGCCTATCGAATCGATCGGACAGTTGCGCGGCAAGCGGGTCGGCTATGTGCGCTCGACCACCTCCCACTATTTCCTGATCAAGGCCCTGAAGGAACAAGGCCTGACCATGAACGACATCACCGCGGTGGCGCTCACGCCCCAGGACGGTTTCAGCGCATTCCAGAGTGGCCAGCTGGATGCCTGGGTGATCTATGGCGTGTTCATCCAACTGGCGAAGTTCCGCAGTGGCGCCCGGGTACTCAAGACAGCCTTGGGCTACCTGTCCGGCAACTACCTGATCGCCGCACGACCCGCAGCCCTGGAAGACCCGCTACGCAAGCAGGCGATCCAGGACTACATCCAGCGCCAGGCACGCACCTGGGAGTGGATCAACAATAATCCCGAGCCTTGGGCGACCAAGTCGGCGCAATTGCTGGGCGTCGACAAAGCAGTGTTCCTCGACATGTACAACAACCGTAGCCAGCCCACGAAAATCATTGAAGTGAACGACCAGGCCATCGCCTCGCAACAGGAAGTCGCCGATCTGTTCTTCGCTGCCGGCGTGTTGAACGAACGGCTCGACGTGAGTCCGCTGTGGGACCGCAACTTCCGCCTGCTGCCACTGTGAGCCCTCTCGCCACGGGAGTTATAGCTGGCTCTTACCTTTTTGATTGAGTGAACCCGCCATGAGTCTTTCTTCCCTACGTCCACCCTTGTTGCAATCGGTTAATGTCGCCGACTTCGACACAGTGCTCGAACGCCTCAGTCAACAATTGGCCGCGACCGCCCACGTCTATGACGAGAGCGGCGACTTCCCCCAGGACAACTTCAAGCTGCTGCACGAGCACGGCCTGCTGGCCCTGACGGTACCGAAGGCGCTCGGCGGTGGCGGCGCCAGCCTGGTGCAGGCGCGCAAGGTCATCGCTGCGGTCGCCAAGGGCGAACCCTCCACGGCCTTGATCCTGGTGATGCAATACCTCCAGCACTCGCGCCTGCAGGACAGCCGGACCTGGCCCGAAGCATTGCGCTTGCGCGTCGCCCAGGATGCCGTGCGCGACGGTGCGTTGATCAACGCCTTGCGCGTCGAACCTGACCTGGGCACGCCGGCCCGTGGCGGGCTGCCAGCGACTGTCGCCAGGCGCACCTCGGAAGGCTGGCGAATCAGCGGCCGCAAGATCTACTCCACCGGCAGCCATGGCCTGACATGGTTCAACGTCTGGGCCCGCAGCACCGATGAAGATCCACTGGTGGGCGCCTGGCTGGTCCACCGGGATACCCCAGGCATCAGCATCATCGAGGACTGGGACCACTTGGGTATGCGCGCCACCTGCAGTCACGAAGTGCTGTTCGACAACGTGCTGGTGCCGCTGGATCACGCGGTCAGCGTCAGCCCCTGGAGCGCGCCGCAGCCCGAACTCGATAGCGACGGCTTCCTGTGGATGGCGGTGTTGCTCGCGGCGGTCTACGACGGCGTCGCGCAAGCCGCCCGTGACTGGTTCGTGAGCTGGCTGGAACAGCGCAAGCCGTCCAACCTCGGCGCCACGCTGTCGACCCTGCCGCGCTTCCAGGAAACCGTCGGGCACATCGACACCTTGCTGTTCGCCAACCGCAGCCTGCTCGATGCTGCCGCCGAAGGGCGCACCCCCGCCCACCACGCCGCGCAATTGAAGTACCTGGTGACAGGCAACGCGATCCGTGCGGTCGAGCTCGCCATCGAAGCCTCCGGCAACCCGGGTCTGTCGCGGCACAATCCGCTGCAACGGCATTACCGCGACGTACTGTGCAGTCGCATCCACACCCCGCAAAACGATGCCGTGCTGCAGGGCGTCGGCAAAGCGGTGTTCGCTCAACGTCAGAAAAAGGACCTCCCATGAGCACCCTCGTGATCGCCAGCCAATTGGATGAAGACTTCAACCAGGTGATTCGCCAGCGCCTCGCGCTCACACATCCTGGCACCGAGGTCCTCGAGGTACCGGCCGGCGTCCCCAGTGACCTCCCGGCCACCGCCAGCGTGTTGCTGGCACGCCCCATCAATGTGCGCGGCTACCTGGCGCCGGACACGCCGCCTCCGGGTTGGCCTTACGGTTTGAAGTGGGTCCAGGTGGTGTCTTCGGGGATCGACTTCTACCCCAGGTGGCTGTTCGACGGCCCTGTGGTGAGTACGTCCAGGGGCAGCGCCGCCGAAAACATCGCCGAATTCGCCCTGGCGGCGATCTTCGCGGCAGCCAAGCGACTGCCGGACATCTGGGTGCACGATGCGCAATGGAATTTTACCGCCCTGACGCCTCTCAAGGGCAGTACGTTGGGGATCCTGGGTTTTGGTGCGATTGGCCGTAGCCTGGCGACCAAGGCCCGCGCCCTGGGCATCAACGTGCTGGCGCTGCGTCAGAGCCAGACTCCCTTCGAAATCGAGGGAGTCGAGGCCGCGCGGGATATCCATGAGCTGTTTTCCCGAGCCGATCACCTCGTGCTGGCCGCGCCACTGACCGAGGCAACACGACATATCGTCGATAGCACGGTGCTCGCCAGCGCCAAACCGGGCCTGCACCTGATCAACATCGCCCGTGGCGGTTTGCTTGACCAGGAGGCGTTGCTTGCAGCCTTGGACAACGGACTCATTGGCCTGGCTTCTCTGGATGTCACCGAGCCCGAACCACTGCCCGACGGCCACCCGCTCTACACCCATCCCGGGGTACGTCTGTCACCCCACACTTCAGCGATCTCCAGCAACATTCGCTACGAAATCGCTGACAGCTTCCTGGCCAACCTCGAGCGTTTCCTGGCCGGACTGGCGCCAGAGAACCTGGCGAATGTACAGCGCGGGTACTGACCCCGGGCATTCCTGGCGGGAGACGTACATCCCATGTGGGAGCGAGCCTGCTCGCGATAGCGGTCGTTCAGTTTGTATCAATGCTGAATGTGCCAACGCCATCGCGAGCAGGCTCGCTCCCACAGGATTTGGGTACATTCGCATCGGCACAACATCAGAATTACGCATCTTAATAACAATATTGATGTCAATTTTTTATAATTAACTTATAACAAATCGGACTTTTACAGCGCCTTATTATACAAATACTGTTACAACCATCACCGACCCCTGACCAGGTGGAGGCTTTCGGAACTGCACGTTTTTCCGGCCGACACCACTCCACGGTCAATTGCCACACCCAAAACCTGAACCGGCCCAAGCCACCTCCGCCATGACTTTCAAGCCATGACTGCGGCAACGCTTTGCCCAAAAAAAATGAAACACCAACGCCACACCTACGCACCTGGGGCTCACCATGCACGACATCACCAAAAACCGTCTGACGCTGGCCGTATCGCTGACCTTGCTCGGGTTGTCAGCGCACGCCGAAGAAAACACCAAGGATGGTGCCCTCCCCGTTGTCACCGTTACAGCAGAACACCGCAGCGAGGACTTGCAAAAAGCCCCGCTGGCGATCTCCGCGTTCGACGAAAACGCCTTGGAAGACAAGCAGATCAAGAGCATCCGCGATCTCTCCGGGCAAGTGCCCAACCTGACCCTCAGCCGCCAGTCGATCTCCTACAGCGCGCAGACCTACGGGATTCGTGGTATCGGCGAAACCGACCCGATCCAGGAAGCCGCCGTGGCGGTCTACGCCGATGACCTGTACATCCCACGGGCGATTTCCTCGATGCTCGACTTCAACGATGTCGAACGCGTCGAGGTCCTGCGCGGCCCCCAGGGTACGCTTTACGGGCGCAACAGCAGCGCCGGCGCGATCCGCGTGATCACCCGTGACCCGACCCAGGAAACCCGGGGGTTCTTCGAACTCGGCGCCGGCAACTACAACGCCCAGAACGCTCGCCTGCTGATCAGTGGCCCACTGGTGGACAACACCTTGTTCGGCAGCTTCTCGGCGATTCGCCTGAGCCGCGACGGCACCGTGTCCAATCCCACCCGCGGTAAGGATGTGAACAATGTCGACCTGCAGTCCTACCGCGGCAAGCTGCGCTTCAATCCCATTGATTCGCCCTGGGACGTGCAACTGACCCTGGCCGGAACCTTCGACCGTGGCGATACGACCAGCTACACCCCATTCGATGCCGACGGGCACTTCGACAAGTTCAAGAGCTACAGCAGCCTCAATCCGAAAAACCGTCTCGACCAGGGCAGCTCGGTGCTGCGGGCGATCTACGCCATCGACGACCATCTGAACTTCAAATCGGTCACCGCCTATTCCGCGTTCAACCAACCGGTGGACTATGACAACTCGGGCCAGGCCGCCCTGATTCAGAACAGCCTGATCACCTACAAGCAGGACTACGCCACCCAAGAGTTCCAGCTCAACGGCGATTACGACGATTTCAGTTTCAGCACCGGCCTGTACCTGTATCGGGAAAAGTTCGATGCCGAGCGCGACAGCCTGACCTACTCGATCGCGCGCAACCGGGTGATCGGCCAGGGTCAATACAGCACGACCAATACCGAAAGCTATGCGTTGTATGGTCAGGGCAGTTACAAAGTCACGCAGCAACTGTCGCTGATCGCGGGGCTACGCTTCACTCGCGAACACAAGAACTTCGACTACACCAACTACGCCGTCACCACCGACCGCCAGATCACCGGCACCAACTTCACCGCCGACTCGAGCAAATCCTGGCAGTCCACCAGCCCGAAACTCGGCTTCGAATACGCCTGGACACCTCACCTCAACCAGTACGCCTATGTCGCCAAAGGCTTCAAGGCCGGCGGCTACGACAACCGCGCGCCAACCCAGGCTGCCGCCGAGCAGGCGTTCTCCCCTGAAGACGTGACCACTTGGGAAACCGGCTTCAAAGGCGACTTCTTCAACCGCCGCCTGCGCGCCAACCTTGCGCTGTTCTACAACGACTACAAGGACCTGCAGACCAACGCCTACGACCCGGCGCTGGGGGTCAGCCTGCGGACCAACGTCGGCCAGGCGCACACCTACGGCGTCGAACTGGAAACCCTCAGCGCGCTGACCAACGACCTGCAACTGACCTTCAATCTCGGCTACCTGCAAAGCCAGTACGACGATTTCGAAAACGCCAGCGGCGCCGGGGTCGATGCCAATGGCAAGCAACTGGTGTACTCGCCGCGCTGGAACACCAGTGTCGGTCTCAACTACACCATCCCGGCCGGATTGCCCGGCACCTGGCTGGCCGGCACCGATGCGCAGTTCCAGACCAAATCCTACGCCAACGCGTTGAACGACGACGTCCAGGAAATTCCCCAGCAGACCTTCTGGAACGCCAACACCCGCTACATCTCCGGCGACGGCCACTGGACCACCACGCTGTCAGTGAAAAACCTGCTCGACCGCGCATACCCGCAGGCAGTCGGCTACGTGCCCTCCAGTGGCGCCCGCTACTACTCGATCAACGATCCGCGAACCCTCTTGCTGACTGTGCGCTACGACCTCTGACCCCCTGATCGGCAACCATGCCAAGGAGCACTTCATGGCTTTCACTCGCAGGCAAATGATTTCCCGCATTGCCGCCGTCGGTGGTTATTCCGCCGCCCTCGGCGCCCTCGGTGCGCTAGGCCTGAAACCTCAGGCCGTGGCGGCGAGTTTCACCCCGCTACAGCTGGGCAACAGTGGCAAGGGCAAACACGTGGTGGTGGTCGGCGCCGGCATTTCCGGCCTGGTCAGCGCCTACGAACTGCGCAAGGCCGGCTTCACCGTGACGATTCTCGAAGCCCGTGAACGGGTTGGCGGACGCAACTGGACCTTGCGGCGTGGCACCAAGGTCGATTTCGACGACGGCATCAGCCAGACCGTGGAGTTCGATGACGGGCAGTTTTTCAACGCCGGCCCGGCGCGCATCCCCAGCCATCACCAGACGATCCTCGGCTACTGCCGCGAACTGGGCGTCGAACTGCAAGTGCTGGTCAACAGCAGCCGTAATGCGCTGGCCTTGCCGGACGCCCGACAGCCGGCGTTCCAGCTGCGCCAGGCAGTCAACGACACTCGAGGACAATTGTCCGAACTGCTGGCGCGCACCGTCAGCCGCAAGGCCCTGGACCAGGACCTGAGTGCCGACGACCGTCAGGCGCTGCTGAACTTCCTGAAGGTCTATGGCGACCTCAACGCCGACTTCAAATACAAGGGGTCGGTGCGCTCGGGCTATACCCGCATCCCCGGTGCAGGCGATCAAACCGGCCTTACCCGCACACCGCTGGAGTTGCAGACACTGCTCAATCCCAAGCTCTGGGGGGCATTGGTGTTCGATGAAATCCCCGAGTTTTCCTCGACCATGTTCCAGCCGGTCGGCGGTATGGATCGGATCCCTTTCGCGTTTTACGAGAAGCTCAAGGACGCGATTCGGTTCCATGCCGAAGTCAGTGACATCCAGACCGCAGAGCTTGGCAGCCGCATCACCTATCGAGATCGCCAGACCGGCAAGACTCAGACCCTGAGCGCCGACTACGCCATCGTCACCGTGCCCCTGCCGCTGCTGGCCAGGCTACCGAGCAACTTCAGCACGCCCTTCAAGCAAGCGATCCTCAGCGCGCAAAGCGACCAGGCGAACAAAGTGGCCTGGCAGTCGCCGCGATTCTGGGAGACCGACTTCAACATCTTCGGCGGGCTGTCTTACCTGGATCATGAGGTCAAGGGGCTGTGGTATCCCAGCGATCGCCTGAACAGTGACCAGGGCATCCTGGTCGCGGCCTACAACACCAGCGAAGCCGCCCAGTCCTTCGCCAGGAAGTCCCTCGCCGAACAGTTCGCCTCTTCCCGGCAAGCCGTCGAACTGCTGCATCCCGGCCACAGCGCCAAGCTGCAGAAACCGGTGGCCATCAACTGGTCCAAGGTGCCGTTCAGCAAAGGCCCGTGGATCGTCAACGACGAAGTCGGCGAGCAGGCCTACCAGATCCTCAACCAACCCCAAGGCCGCACCTACCTGGCCAGCGACGCCCTCGCCCATGGCGGTGTCGGTATCTGGCAGAACACCGCCGCTGATTCAGCGCGGCGCATCGTCTCTCTGATCGGCCGCCATGCCGAGCGCCAGCAACCGGGCGTTGCCGCCTGATTCATTTCGATAAAGGACTGACCGATGAAAACCATGACCTTGCTCACAGGACTTCTCATGACTGCCACCGCCTTCACCAGCCACGCCGACGAGATCAAACGCATCGCCCTGCCCAACTCCAATTTTCCAATCTCCCTGGCGGTGTCGGTGCCCGCACAAACTGACTTGCTGTTCGTCAGCGGCCTGCTCGCTGACCTGCACGACCCGCAAGCGCCGAAAGACTCTTTTGCCGCCTACGGCGATACCGCGACCCAGACCACCTCGATCCTCAACAAACTCAAGGGCGTACTGCAAAGCCAGGGCCTGGACCTGGGGGATGTGGTGCAACTGCAGGTGTTCCTGGTGGGCGATCCAGCCAAGGGCGGCAAGCTCGATTTCGCCGGGCTGCAGGAAGGCTATACGCCGTTCTTCGGCAGCGTCGAACAGCCGAACAAACCCGCGCGCACCGCCGTCCAGGTGGTCGCCTTGCCGCTGCCCGGCGGCCTGGTGGAAATCGAAGCCGTCGCCGCTCGCAAGAAGTGACACGGACCTCAGCCGACATTCAGGAGCTTCACGCTTATGTTCAACTGCCAAACGCGCCGTGCCACGCCTTATCGTCCGTTACTGCTGCCGCTGTCGATTGCCTGCGGCCTCGCTTCATTCAACCTTGAGGCCGCCGAAAACGGCTCGCCAACCCTCGACACCGTGGTGGTCACCGGTAACCGTGGCGCCACCGAGCGCACGGTAACCACCAGCCCGACGCCCATCGATGTGGTGACGGGTGAACAATTGCGCGCCGTGGGCAAGCCGAGCCTGCTGGAGGCGCTGAGCAAGTTCATCCCGTCCTTCAACCTGCCCGACCGCGCCGGCTGGGATGCCAGCGGCGTGGTGCGCTCGGCCACCCTGCGCGGGCTGACCGCGTCCCATGTGCTGGTGCTGGTCAACGGCAAGCGCCGGCACACCAGCGCCACGTTGAACATCAACGGCATCAATAGCGGCGCGGCGCCCAGCGACCTCGACCTGATCCCGGTGGCGTCCATTGATCACATCGAGGTGTTGCGCGACGGCGCGGCGGCGCAGTACGGCTCGGACGCCATTTCCGGGGTGATCAATATCATCCTCAAGCAGACCACGGGAGGCAGCTCCGACACCACCCTCGGCCAGGGCTACGACGGTAAACGCGGGACTGCCCAGGAGGCGCTCAATTATGGTTTCCAGATCGGTGAAGCCGGGGTGCTCAATGTCTCGTTCGACACCCGCTATCAAGAGCGTGACAACAAGGCCGGCAGCAACGGCTACACCTCCCATTACTACCCGCAGGCCGACGGCTCGCCCGACCCGCGTGAGGCCGATGCCAGCCATCACACGTACAAAGGCTACGGGCTGCCGCGCAGCCAACTGGCCGATGTCGGCTACAACCTCGACCTGCCGCTGAACGACGCCGTCACGCTCTACTCGTTCTCCACATTGGCCACCCGGGAGAACAACGACGGGCAGAATTTCCGCCTGCCCAATGGCCGTAACACCATTACCACCGGACCCAACGGCTACCCTGACGGCTACAGCCCTTATTGGCTGGTCAACGAAACCGACTTCCAGTCAGCGTTCGGCGCCAAGGGCGAGGACTTCGGCGGCTGGGCATGGGACCTGAGCAGCACGTACGGGCGCAACTACGCCAAGCAACGCACCTACAACAACCAGAACCCGTCACTGGGGGAAAACACGCCGAACAAGTTCACCTCCGGCATCTACATCGCCGATCAGTTGACCAGCAACCTCGACCTGAAAAACAGCTACGAAATCGGCCTGGCAAAACCCCTGGACGTGGCCTTCGGTTTCGAGCACCGACGTGAAAGCTACGAAACCCGCGCCGGCTCCGAGGCCTCCTACATCGATGGCGGCTATGTGTTCCCGGTCGGCCATCCACGGGCCGGCGAACGCCCCGATCCCGGAGCCCAGGTCACCAACGGCATTACCCCCGAAGACGCGCAGAAAGTCAGCCGCAACAGCGTTGCCAGCTACATCGACCTGGGCTTTTACCCCGTCGAGCAGTGGTACCTCGGCGTTGCCGCACGCTACGAGCATTACAACGAAGGCGTTGGCGGCACCCGCAGTGGCAAGCTCAGCACCCGCTACGAATTCAACCCGGTGTTCTCGGTACGCGGCACCCTCAGTAATGGCTTTCGCGCACCGTCACTGGCCAACCAGATCTTCACCGCGCGCTCGACCGGATTCGACACCATCAATGGTGTCTATCAGTCATACAACTACGTGATTCTGCCGGTGGATTCGGCCGGCGCCCAGGCGCTCGGAGCTGAGTCGTTGAAACCCGAACGCTCGACCAACTTCAGCCTTGGTTTCGCCCTGACGCCCAGCGAAGACCTGAGCCTGACCGTGGACGGCTACGTCATCAACCTGCGCGACCGTCTGGTGCTCAGCGAACGTTTTCAGGGACCGGGCGTCGCCGCCCTGCTCGACAGCATTGGCGTGCCAGCCACCGCCGGTGCGCAGTACTTCACCAACGGCGCCAACACCCGGACGTCCGGGGTCGATGTGGTGGGTAATTATCGGCAGAACCTGGACCGTTATGGCTCAGTGAGGTGGACCGCGGCCCTGAACTACAACCACACGAAAATCCTCAGCGTCAACGACACCCCTTCGCAATTGAGCGCCCTGGGCGACTTCCAGTTGCTCGACCGCCAGTCCCGAGCACTGATTACCAAGACCTCCCCCAGCAGCAAGATGATTTTCTCTGCCGACTGGGCGATCAACGACTTCGACGTCAACCTGCGCCTGACCCGTTATGGCACCTACACCGAGGTCAACAGCTCGAGCGATCCGAGCCTGGATCGCAAGTATTCGGCCAAATGGATCACCGACCTCGACGTGGCTTATGCAATCGACAAACAACTGACCGTGGCCGTCGGCGCGCAGAACCTGTTCGACAAGTACCCCGACCATATCGGCGTCAGCAACTCTTCGTTCGGCGATAACTGGGGCAGCTATTCGCCCTTCGGCTTCACCGGCGGTTACTACTACACCCGTCTGCAATACGCGTTTTGATACCGGCAAAGCCGCCTAAGCTAATACTCAAAAAGTATTTATAAATTGGTTTTTAGAACAATAAGCTTCATCAAGCGGTTACCCATTCCTTAGCCAATATCGAGCATGCCATGTCAAAACTCATCAAGCATTCCGGGGCGCTATTGCGCCGCCCCGCCCTGGCCAGCCTGGTCGCGGTGCTGGTCTTGTCGACTCTCGCCCTGCCGGCCCAGGCACGAGAAACCCTGCGTATCGGCTATCAGAAATCATCGACCCTGATCACGCTGCTGAAAACCCAAGGCAAGCTGGACAAAGCCCTCGCCGAGGCGAATATCGATGTGAGCTGGCACGAGTTTCCCAGCGGTTTGCCATTGCTGGAAGCGTTGAATGTCGGCAATGTCGATGTCAGTGCCGATGTGGCCGATACCGTGCCGATTTTTGCCCAGGCCGCCCAGGCCAGGCTGACTTACTTTGCCCAAGAAGCCCCCTCACCTTCAGCCCAAGCCATCGTCGTGCGCCAGGATTCGCCGTTGCGACAGTTGGCGGACTTGAAAGGCAAGAAAGTCGCCGTCACCAAGGCGGCCGGCGCCCATTATTTGCTGATCGCGGCACTGGACAAGGCCGGCCTGAAGTTCTCCGACATACAACCGGCGTACCTGTCCCCCGCCGATGGCCGGGCGGCGTTCGAAAATCAGAAGGTTGACGCCTGGGTCACCTGGGAACCCTTCCTCAGCGGCGTGCAGCGTCAACTGCCAACGCGGACCCTGGCCGACGGCAGCGGCCTGGCCAGCTACAAGCGCTACTACCTGACCGGCACTGCTTACGCAAAAGCACATCCTGAGGTGCTCAAACTCGTTTACGAGCAACTGCAGGAAGCCGGGACCTGGGTCAAGAACCATCCTCGAGACGCAGCCCAGGTCCTGGGGCCGTTGTGGGGCAACCTCGACGTGGAGACAGTCGAGGCCGCCAACACCCATCGCAGTTATCAGGTACAGCCGGTGACAGCCGATCAGTTGAGCGACCAGCAGAAAATTGCCAACGCCTTTTTTGCCGCAGGTTTGCTACCCAACGCGGTAAATGCCCAGGATGTCGAAATCTGGAGGCCGTGAGGCCGCCTGCTAAACACGGAACGCATCGACCTTGAGTCCAAACCGATTCATTTTGTTGTACAGCCCGCCACGCGACACATTCAACCGCTGAGCCGCCAGACGGATGTTTCCGCGGGTTTCGGTGAGGGCGGCGATGATTGCATTCATTTCATGGGTGCCGAGGTCGGGGGCCATCCGAGGCTCAGGGGTACTTCCCCACGTCGAGGGTCGCCCTCGCTGCCTGATCTCCAACGCAAGATCGTTCGGTTGGATCAGTTCGCTCATCGCCAGGTTGGTCGCCCGCTCAATGACGTTTTCCAGCTCGCGAACGTTACCCGGCCAGTGATAAGCGCTAAGGATATCCAACGCCGCCGGGGAAAGGTCGTGCATGGTCTTGCGGAGCGACCGGGCACAACGTGCGAGAAAATGCCGCGCCAGCAACGGCACGTCCTCGCGACGCATCCGCAGGGGCGGCACCGTCAGGTTCAGCACGTTGAGCCGGTAGTAAAGATCCTCACGAAAGGCCCCCTCGGCCACCGCCTGACTCAGATTGCGGTGAGTGGCGGCGATGATACGAACGTTGACCCGCAGCGATTTTTTCGCCCCTACTCGCGTCACCTCACCCTCCTGCAGGACGCGCAGCAAGCTGACCTGTGCATCAAAGGACATGTCACCGATTTCGTCGAGGAAGATCGTCCCGCCATCGGCCAATTCGAACTTGCCTGCCGAGCCACCGCGAGCCGATCCGGTGAAAGCGCCTTCGACATGACCGAACAGTTCGCTCTGCACCAGGTCACGGGGAATGGCTCCGCAGTTGACTGCCACAAAAGGACCACCACAACGGTCGCTGGCATTATGGATCGCCTGGGCGAACAGTTCCTTGCCCGTGCCGCTCTCGCCGAGGATCAGCGTGGTCGAATCACTGCGACTGGCAATCCGGGCCAGGTGCATTGCATCCTGAATCGCCTGTGAGCGGCCCTGGATGGTTTCAAAGGTGTAGCTGGCCTGGGTGCCAATGATCCGCCGGGTGATTTCCCGGATGCGGCGGTTCTCGCGCAGCGAAACAATCCGCCCGCCCTGCTCCAGCGGGCAGACCGACACCAGGCACGCCAGATGGCTGCGATCGTGCAGTTCAAAGGTGCAATCCAGGTCCCGCACGCCCTCCCCGCTGGCAAGCAGGACGGCCTCGGTCAATTCGCTCTGCCCCAGGCTCTTGAACGGCTTGCCGAGCAGGTCATGGCCCACGCGGAACAATTGTCGGGCGTAATGGTTGAGCGCCTTGATGCAGCCCTGTTCATCCAATACCACCAAGCCCTCGTTGAGCACCTCGAGGACTGTTTGCTGCTCTTGCAGCAAGGCTTGCAGCGCCATCTGCCTCGAGACCGCCTCGGCCGCGGCCTGGACAGTGCCCAGCGTATGGAAATG
Organism: Pseudomonas sp. St290; assembly: GCF_018325805.1. Classification (NCBI taxonomy): domain Bacteria; kingdom Pseudomonadati; phylum Pseudomonadota; class Gammaproteobacteria; order Pseudomonadales; family Pseudomonadaceae; genus Pseudomonas; species Pseudomonas sp. St290. Next base: position 4,260,485 of record NZ_AP014703.1, read on the forward strand.
AAACCAGCCTGGCTCCGCCGTCAGGGTCAACATACCCAGCGTCCGGCCGTGGGCATCCCGGATTGGCGCGGCGGCGCAATGCATGCGGCGCTGGCGCAGGCCAAGCCCGAAGTTCTCCTCGGCCAGCACATAGACCAAACGGTCTTCGACGATCGCCAGCCCGGTGCAATTGGTGCCTTGGACCGACTCCAGCAGTCGACTGCCTATGGGGGTGAGGTCCAGGCCACAGAAATGCAAAGTCGTGCCTTCGGCATCGGTCAGGTTGATATGGCCCCGGGGGTTATAGGCGAGCAAACCGCGCATGACCTGCGCTGCAGCGGCGATCAGCACCCGGTTGGCGGCCAGTGTCGCGGTCAGGTCGGCGGGCGCGACAAAACGGTACTCGCCATCTTCCGGATCGAGGCCGGCATGGACGCTGCGCAACCAGGACTGCCAAATCACCCGCCTGACTCCGACAGGGCGATCGATAGCTCCCTGCAAGCACGCTCGCCAGGCCTCATCCAGCACGGTGCTTGGCCCTTCGTTCAACGACGCAGGGCCGAGCGTGGTGAGGTAATCGCGGTCTTCTTCGCTCAATGCCGCCGGTTGCTCATTCATTATTGTCCGACCACGTGTTTATATTTTTGACATGCCAGTATAGACATGTAATCAAAATGAACACATATTCGAACCACGCAGAATAAAGCACCTTAAATATCAATAGGTTAATTTTTGGCACAGCGCTTGCTCCCCACCTATCCAGACGAGGACGTTCTTATCGCCGAGTCGTAAAAACAATAAAGGGAGTCATGTTCATGAGCACATCCAAGATCATCCGCCTTGGCCTCATCGGCGCCGGCCGCATGGGCAGTTTTCACGGCCTGAGCGCTGCCCGGCACATCCCTGGCGCATGCCTCGCCGCCATCGCCGACCCTACCCCCGGCCAAGCCGCGCGCCTGGCGGCAGAACTGGACGTGCAGAAGGTCTATACCGATCCACAGCAATTGCTCGATGATCCGGATATCGACGCTGTGCTGATTGCCGCCCCGGCACGCAGCCATGCCGAGCTGGTGATCAGTGCGGCCCGGGCCGGCAAAGGCGTGTTCTGTGAAAAACCGATGGCGATCACCCTGGACGAAGCTGACCGCGCCATCGCCGCGGCTGCCGATGCACGGGTGACCCTCCAGGTCGGCTTCAACCGCCGCTTTGCCAAAAGCTTCCGCACAGCTCATCTGGACGTGGTTGCCGGCCGGATCGGTACGCCACAACTGCTGCGCTCATTGACCCGCGACCCGGCGCTGAACAACCCGGCCGCCTCACCACAATGGGTGATCTTCCTGGAAACCCTGATCCATGACTTCGATACCCTGCGCTACCTGAACCCCGGCGCCGAGGCGATTGAAGTTTTTGTGATGGCCGATGCGCTGATCGCACCGGCCTACAAGGACAAAGGTTTTCTCGACACGGCGGTGGTCACGATCCGTTTCGACAATGGCGCCATCGCCACGGCCGAGGCCAATTTCCAGGCAGTCTATGGCTACGATGTCCGGGGCGAAGTGTTCGGCAGCGCGGGCATGCTGACCATGGGCAACGTCAACGACTCGGACCTGCTGCGCTACCTGGCCAATGGGGTCCAGGCCGACACCCAGCGCATGGACACCGACTTGCTGCGTGATGCTTATGTGGCCGAGCTCAACCATTTTGTCAGTTGCGTGCGCAGCGGCGAAAAACCCCTGGCCAGCGGCGAAGATGCCCGAGCGGCACTGGCCATCGCCCGCGCTTGCATCGAGTCCTTCCAACAGGGCACACCGGTGCGCGTGCAAGGAGCCCGTTCATGAGTTTCATACCGTTCAAACTGGCGGTCAGCGCCGAGATGGTCTTTCTCGACCTGCCCTTTGCCGAGCGGGTCAAACGCATCCACGCGCTGGGCTTCAGCGTCGAGATATGGAACTGGACGACCAAAGACATCCAGGCGCTCGTAGCGACTGGCGCGGATTTCACCTCCATGACCGGCTATATCTCGGGCAACCTGACCGATCCCGAGGGTATCCAGCAACTGCTCGGCAGCGCCCAGGAATCCTTGGCCGTCGCCGCTCGATTGGGTTGCCCAAGCTTGAACCTGCATGGCACAGGCCTGGGGGATCAGGGCTTGCCGGTCAAGCCCGTTGCCCAGACTACCGGCCGCATGTGGCTGAGTGCCTGCAAGACGCTGGAAAAAATCGCTCGCCTGGGCGAAGACGCGGGTCGGGTATTCCTGCTGGAAAACCTCAACACCGAAGTCGATCACCCCGGTACGCCGTTCGCCCGCGCTGAAGATACCCTGGCGCTGATCGAGGCCGTGGGCAGCCCGCACCTGAAGATGAACCTGGACCTCTATCACGCACAGATCGGCGAAGGAAACCTGATCGAACTGATCCAGCGCGCCGCCAGCGCCATCGGCGAAATCCAGGTCGCCGACGTGCCTGGCCGCATGGAACCTGGCACCGGTGAAATCCACTATCGCGCCATTGCCAGGGCTTTGTTCGGCATAGGATACAGCGGTGTCGTCGGCCTCGAAGGCTGGGCCAGCGGTGACGGCGAAGTCGCCCTCGAGCGTTTCAAGCAGGCCTTCACGCTTGATGGATGACGTCAGCGCGTTGCACGGATATCACTCGGAACGCGATGCACATTTTTACCCATTGATGACGTTTCAACTCATAACAACAAAAGGAAAACCATCATGCGTCGTTGCAAACTGCTTTTCGCCACCCTGCTGTTGCTCTTGAGCCAGTGGGCCGTCGCCGACTATCGCATCGGCGTCAGCATCGCCAGGGTCGACGACAATTTCATGACCTACGTGCGTAACGGCCTGGACGCGGCCGCGAAAAAGGAAAACGTGCAGATCCAGTTCGAGGACGCCCAGGGCGATGTGGTGCGCCAACTCAACCAGGTCCAGGGCTTTATCAACCAGAAAGTGGATGCGGTCATTGTCCTGCCGGTGGACACCTCCGCCACGGCCAACATTACCCGCGCGGCGGTCGAAGCGAAGACGCCGCTGGTCTACGTCAACCGTCACCCGGACGAGCGCACCCTGCCCAAAGGCGTCGTCACGGTGGCGTCCAATGACATTGAGGCCGGACAGCTGCAAATGCGCTACCTGGCCGAAAAACTCGGAGGCAAGGGCAACCTGGCGATCATCATGGGCGACTTGGCGCAAAACGCCACCCACGACCGCACCGAAGGCGTCAAACAGGTGCTCAAGGATTATCCCGGGATCAAGATTGTCGAGCAGCAGAGTGCCGAGTGGCAGCGCAACAAAGGGATGGACCTGACCAGTAACTGGCTATTGGCGGGCAGCCGTTTCGATGCCATCGTCGCCAACAACGACGAGATGGCCATCGGTGCGGCCATGGCCTTGCAGCAGGCCGGCAAAGCCAAGGGCGAGATTGCGATCGTCGGCATCGACGGCTTGCCTGACGGCCTGGCGGCAATCAAGCGCGGGATGCTGGTCGCCTCGGTATTCCAGGATCCCAAGGCCCAGGCGAACAGCGCGGTACAAGCAGCGCTCAAGATGATCAAGGGAGAACCGGTAGAAACGGACGTCTGGGTGCCCTTTCAGTTGATCAAGCCTGAGCAGTTGGCGGTGTTCGAACAACATTACAAGTAGCGCCAAAACTAAACATTTCGCCGCGAGCCTGATCAGGGGTCAGCGGCGATTCGCTGCACAAATAAGCGAACAGATCGACCGTCCGGTCCTGGACTAAAGATCCGTATGGAAACTATTGACCCGACTGTCCGCCAGCTTGAATACCACACGTTGGGGGTGGTTGATCGAGACCAGGTATTCCACCGGCTGCCCTTGACGATCAAAGATCACACCCCGGTAGACCAGCGCCGCCGTCCCGGGCTCGACCTCGAGCAAGCGCGCCTCCTGGTCGTTCATCGTAGCGATGCTCAGCGTGCCCTCGTCGCTCTCCATTTCTATCTGGTAGCGCGATAACAACAACGCATACAACGAGGCCCCCTCGACCAGGTCTCCCGCCACCAGTTCCGGTGCACGGGCGGCCGGGATGTAGCTGGTCTCGATACAGAATGGCTTTTGATCCACAGTGCGCAGGCGCCTGATGGTCAGCAACGTGTCGCCTTCCTGGATCTTCAGCAGTTTCGCCACGCGGGCACTGGCCTGGGTTTGTTCGAAGTAGAGCAATTTACTGCCAGGCCTGGCCCCAGCTTGCTCCACCACTTCGGCGATACCTTTGCGGGCCACGGTATTGAGGGGCCGCTCGACGCCTGGCGCGGTCACAAAGGTGCCGCGATTGCCCCGGCGCTCCAGGACTCCACGGTCGATCAACGTTTGCAGAGCCTTTCGCAGTGTCATCCGGCTGATGCCCAAGTGCTCGGCCAGGTCCCGTTCCGCCGGAATTCGCTCAGTCGGTCCGAACTCCGGACGCTCCAGCATTTCCAGCAGCGCCTGGACGGCCTGCCAGGCGACCTGCTTGCGTTCAGGCGCCAGGAGGGCCACATCGGAGGACTTGGAAGGAAGAACTTTCATGGTCTACATCCTGGATTATTTTTTCTGCCGCGGCATTGCAACAATGACCACCGGAAAACCGTCGCAAACCCGCCAGCTTGATCATGAGAACAAAAAAACGGCCCGGTGCATACCTTGAAAACCGCTCAGGCAGCCCATTAGACCATGGAGAAAAAGCCTTGTATTGGTATTTTTCATGGTATAGCTTTTGGTCTAAACGGTGATCATGAACAGTCACATGAGCCACCGCAACAAAGCCTCCAGGAGCTCACATGGCGATCCAGTTCAATCGGGAAGGATTCATCACTTCCTTGCAGCAATCCGTGCAAATCGTCGACGACGCCCAGCAGTTTGGCCAAGAACTGGCCACGCGGATCGACCGCATCTACTTCGTCAGCTGCGGTGCTCCCAACCGCATCATGCTCGGCTTGCAATACTGGCTTGAGCGCTACAGCCATACATTGGAAGTGCGCCGTTACTTCCCGGCCGAGTTCATGGATATCGACCCGCCGCGCCTGGATGAACGCACCTTGGTGGTCCTCGCCTCCAAGTCCGGGACTACCCAGGAGACCATCGCCGCCGCCCATTTCCTGCGAGACAAACCCTGCCTCACCGTAGGCGTGACACAAACCGCCGAGCTGCCGCTGGCCCAGGCTGTTCAACATTGCTTCCTGCTGGGACGTACCGATGAGGCGTACTTCGGCTGCTTCATGATCCTCCAGGCATTGGTCGGCGGGATCCTGGCCAAGCGCGAAGGCTGGCCGTTGCTGGACAAGCTCACTCGCTCGCTCAAGGCACTGCCACAGGCACTCGCCGATGCGGCGATCAATAACGACCGGCGCGCCATCGAAGAGGCAAGCTTGTATAAAGATGATCGCGTGATGTACTTCCTCGCCTCGGGTCCGATGTTCACCACCGCCTACGTATTCGGCGTCTGCGTGGTGATGGAAAGCCAGTGGCTGCATTGCCTGCCAGTGGAGGCTGCCGAGTTTTTCCATGGCCCGTTCGAAGCCATCGACGCGACCACTCCCCTGCTCCTGCTGTTAGGCGAAGACCCCAGTCGCGCACAAATGGAGCGCGTCGTGCGCTTCTGCCAGCGGTACACCGGACGGGTCATGGTCTATGACGCCAAGGACTTCCCGATGGAAGGCATCGATCCAGAGATCCGCGCCATTGTCGCGCCGTACATCGTCGGCATCGCCGTGGAGCGCATTGCCGCGCATCTCGCCGTCTGGCACCAGCAGCCGCTGACAACGCGCCGCTACATGTGGAAAACGGAGTACTGAGCATGGCCAGCCTGATCGCGGTCGGCGACAACACCCTGGATGTGTACCTGGACCGGAACATCGAATACCCCGGTGGCAACGCACTCAACGTCTCGGTATTTGCCGCCCGGCTGGGTGCTCGCAGTGCCTACCTGGGCTGCGTTGGTGATGACCGGCACGGCCAGTACCTGCTCGATTGCCTGCAACAGGAAGGCGTCGATGCATCGCGCTGCAGAACGCTGATGGGGGCCAATGGCTGGGCGTGTGTCGACAGTATCGCGGGCGAACGGGTGTTTCTTGGCAGCGATCCGGGCGTGTGTCGTCAACTGCGACTCGATGCTGACGACCTGACCTATCTCGCGCAATTCCCGCTGGCACACAGCAGTCTCTACAGCGGTCTTGAAAGCCAACTGGCGAAGATTCGCCAGGCCAGTGGCTGCCTGTCATTCGACTTCTCGGACAACTGGGTCGAGTTCGATTGGCAGGCGCTGATCCAGCAAGTGGACATCGCTTTTTTTTCGTCGGCCGATCTGTCGTCAAGCGAAGCGCGTGAACTGGCGGATTCGATGCGGGCGATGGGCCCGGCGACGGTAGTCATCACCCGTGGCGCCCAAGGCGCTCTCGCAGTCGATGCACAGGGTGTGTATGAACAGGCCGCGAGGCCCTGCGCGTTCGTCGACAGCATGGGCGCCGGCGACGGCTTTATCGCCGCGTTCCTGTTGGCATGGCAAGCCCGGCACAGCCTCGCCGGGTGCCTTGCACGGGGCGTCGATCATGCCGGCCAGGTGTGCGGCTGGGACGGTGGCTTTGGCCATGGACGAACCGTAGACACCCAACGCGCCGAAGAACTGAAACACGCCTTGAACAATCAAGGCTGATGCGTGCTGCCCCGCCCCCCTTTCCGGGACGGTTCTACCAACCTATCGTGGATACCCTGTCGATGAAAAAATGTCTGATCGGTTTGTTGCTTGTGGCCAGCCCGCTGATGACCTGGGGCGCCAGCGAAGAGCTGCGTTTCGGGGTCGACCCCACCTACCCGCCCTTTGAGTCCAAGCGACCGGACGGCTCGCTGACAGGTTTCGATATCGAGCTGGGCGAAAGCCTGTGCAGCGAGTTGCAACGCCGTTGCGTCTGGGTCGAAAACGCCTTCGATGGCATGATCTCGGCCCTCAAGGGCAGGAAATTCGACGGGATACTCTCCGCCCTCTCGATCACTGAAGCCCGCAAAGCCGAAATCGCCTTCTCCAACACCCTGTACGACACCCCGGCACGCCTGGTGGCCCCGCAAGGCAGCCAGTTGCAACCCACGGCCGAATCCTTGCGCGGCAAGCGCATCGGCGTGCAACAAGGCAGCGTGTTCGAAACCTATGCCAAGCGGATGTGGGGCCTTAAGGGTGTGGAAGTGGTGCCTTATCAAAGCAGTGACCTGACCTATTCGGACTTGATCAACGGTCGGCTGGATGCGGCGTTCGACGATGCCATCGCCGTCTCCGAAGGCCTACTGAAAAAGCCGATGGGCAAGGGCTTCGGCTATGCCGGCGAGGTGGTCAAGTCACCGGAGATCTTCGGTCCGGGCACCGGCATCGGTTTGCGTAAAAACGATACCGCGCTGGCCGGAGAAATCAATCAGGCGCTCGAACGGCTGCACCGCAACGGCACCTATGAGCGCATCGCCAGAAAGTACTTCGACTTCGACATTTCGCCGAAATAAACCACCCGCGCGGAGCCCGAAAGCATGTTTCTCGAAGGGTACGGCTATCTCATTTTCCAGGGTGCGTGGTTGACCGTCCAAGTGGCCACGTGGGCCGCCTGCGTCGCCATCGTGCTTGGCCTGCTCGGGGCCTTGGCGAAACTCTCGCCAGTGGCGCCGCTACGGCTGGTCGCAACGGTCTACACCACGCTGGTGCGCAGCGTGCCGGACCTGGTCCTGATGCTGCTGATCTATTACAGCGCGCAGATCGGACTCAACCAGGTGGCAGAAGCGTTCGGTCGCGAGTCGTGGCAGTTGAACCCTTACGGCACTGCGATCAGCACCTTAGGCTTCATTTACGGTGCCTATTGCGCCGAAACCTTTCGTGGCGCCTTCCAGGCGATTCCGTTCGGCCAACTGGAAGCGGCCCGGGCTTATGGCATGAGTCATTGGCAGGTACTGCGGCGCATCCGCCTGCCGCAGATGATGCGGTTCGCATTGCCTGGCATCGGCAACATCTGGCAAGTGCTCTTGAAAAGTGCCGGCCTGATATCGCTGCTGGGCCTCAATGACATGGTTCAGGTCGCCAAACAAGCGGGCAACGCGACCTCAAGGCAGATGTTCTTCTACCTGGTGATTGCGACGATCTTCCTGGCCTTTGCAATCCTCTCCAGCCTGGCCCTCAAGCACCTTGAACGGCGCTACAGCATCGAACCGCGGCGGAGCGTGTCATGATCGAGATACTCAAAGAGTTCGGGCCGAACTTCCTCTGGTCCGACGGTTATCGCTGGAGTGGTTTGTCCGTCACCTTGTGGCTGTTAGTGACGTCCGCCGTTATCGGCCTGGCCGCGGCGATCCCCCTGGCGCTGGTTCGCACCTACGGCAATCGTTGGCTGGCGCTGCCTGTACAGCTTTACACCCTGGTGTTTCGCGGCACGCCGCTGTTCGTGCAACTGCTGATCATCTACAGCGGCCTGGCAAGCCTGAGCCTGATCAGGGAGTCGCCGAGTCTGTGGTGGTTTTTTCGTGACGGCATGCATTGCGTGATCCTGGCGCTGGCCTTGAACACCTGCGCCTACACCATCGAGATTCTCGCCGGCGTACTGCGCACCACCCCACGCGGTGAGATCGAGGCGGCGCTGGCCCTGGGCATGACCCGCAGCCAATTGTTCATTCTGGTGTTGATACCGAGCATGCTGCGCCGGGCACTTCCGGCCTACAGCAACGAAGTGATCTTCGTCCTGCACGCCACGGCCATCGCCTTTACCGCGACCGTTCCAGACATCCTTAAAATCGCGGCAGATGTTAACGCCGCCACCTTCAAGACCTTCCAGGCCTATGGCATCGCCGCCCTGCTCTACATGTCGCTGGCGTGCGCGTTGGTGGGTGTATTCCGATTGGCTGAGCGCCGGCTTTTGGCTTATCAGCGTTAAGCTGGTCACTAAATGAAAGGGGCTCGCCGCAGCCCAACGTCCAGCCCCAATGCCTTGGCATACTCGGCAACCATGCGGGTATCAGAAAAAGGGTTTGCCTGCTTCAGGCGCGGACACTCATGGTCGCCAATGCCAAAAGTGTCACCCATGCGGCGTTCGGGGTTGGTTGTGAAAGCACTACGTAATTGAGCCGTAATTACGCACGGGGGTTTGGCTTACCACCAGCAGCGTTCAGAGCAGCAGCTCCAGTTGTGAAAAAGCCTCGCACGGTTACAAACCGAACGTCTGCTCCTGCAGACTCGTTTTGATCAACGCAGCCAGTTGTTTGATGGCGGGTGTCGGCTCTTCTCCGCTGCTGTGAAGCACATAGCCAAGGCTTGGTACGGTCGGCAAGCCGGACATGACGGCGAGATGACTCGGCAGCCCAATGCGGGTTCGCAGCGTCAGGCCCAAGCCTGCCGCGACAGCCGCCCAGAGACCACCAACGCTGGGGCTGGTCAGGGCGATTCGCCAGGGAATTTGCGCGGCATCCAGTGCCTGTGTGGCAGCGCTACGCAACACGCAAGGCGCGTCGAACATGATCAATGGCAGCGGAGAGTCAGCAAGGTGGGTCAGTGACGGTGTGTCACGAAGCCCGATCCAGTACATCTGTGTTTCGCCCAGTCGCGTGGCATAGGGCGAGGTGTGCCCTGTGTCCCATGTCAGGGCTAAGTCCAGGCCGGCACTTTCGACCAACGCAAGCAGTTCGGCGTTACGCGCGATCCTGACTTCGAGAGTTACCATCGGGTAAGTCTGGACAAAGCGTCGGAGGATCTCGCTCAGTAAATGTTCCCCGAAGTCTTCTTGAAGCCCGAAGCGAATTGTCCCAGCGGCTTGGCTTTCATGCAGGGTCTGGAAAATGCCATCGTTCAATTCCAGCAAACGCCGGGCATGGCTGAGCAATGATTCACCTATGGGCGTCAAGACTAACCCTCGACCGGATTTGACCAATACCGGAGTACCGATCTGCTCCTCGAGTTTCTTCAATTGAGCACTCACGGCGGAAGTCGATCGACCGAGACGATCCGCCGCTTTGGCAAAGCTATTGAACTCCACGCCGGTGACGAAAGTGCGCAATACATCAAGATCGAAGGTCGGACGACGCATGGGATAGTCCATTAACTTGGGATGATCCACTCTATTAAATCTAATATTCGGAACCATCGCGACTTGATAGTTTGTCCCTGTCGATTAACCAATCAGAGGAAAAACATCATGCCGTTTTCACGTATTTCATTGCACCGAGGGAAGTCAGCCGAGTATTTACAGGCATTGTCCCAAGGCTTGCATGACGCCTTGGTTGATAGCTTCGAGGTGCCGAAGGCCGATCGTTTCCAAGTCATTCACCAGCATGAAGTGGGCGAGCTGATATTTGATCCAGACTACCTGGGTGGGCCCCGTAGCCATGACTTTGTGCTGATCACGATTACCGCCGGCCGTCCTCGAAGCGTCGAGACGAAACAGCGTTTCTACCGCGATCTGGTGGAGAAACTGAGACATGCGCCAGGTCTCAATGCCGAGGATGTAATGGTAGTGATCACCACTACGGCCAACGATGAATGGTCGTTTGGTGGTGGCCGAGGCAACTAATTTCAGTTTGCGCAGAGCGTGAAAAGTTGTGCAGTCGGCTCTCGCGATTCTGCGACCTCACTGCCCAGACAACCTGTTCATACCGTCACGCAATCCTCTTCTCCCAAAACGTAGTCCAGCCGCAACAAGCTTTATCGTCCGGACAAATCCTGTGATACTTAATGCTAATCATTCTCACAATCATTAGCATATCAGGATCGGTTCATGTCGATTTGTGCCACCCCACCGCGTTACTTCAACCCTGCCCGCGATCTTTTGGCCATGGCTATCTGCATGGCCACCCTGGCTCCGGCCTTTGCCGATGACAGCAGCGGCGCCCCTCCAGCCGTCTTGGAGCTAGGCGCGACCGAGGTCACCGGTAGTGGCCAACTGGGGAGTACCACGGAAGGCACCGAGTCCTACACCACCGGCGCAATGTCGACCGCGACCAAACTCCCGCTGACGATGCGTGAAACTCCGCAGGCCGTCACCGTGATTACGCGTCAGCGCATGGACGACCAGACGATGACCAGCATCAACGACGTGGTCAAGGCGACGCCCGGCTTGTTCCTGGACTTTTCCAGCGGTCCTGGCCGGCAGACTTACAAGGCGCGCGGTTTTGAAATCGACAACTTGATGTATGACGGCATCCCGAGCGGCTACGACGGCGTTAACGTCGGTTCCCAGCCTAACTTGGCGATGTTTGATCGAGTCGAGGTGGTGCGCGGTGCCACCGGCCTGGTGACGGGGGCAGGCAACCCATCGGCTGCCATCAACCTGATACGCAAGCGGCCATTGGCCGAGCAGAAAGTCACCCTGACCGGTGCCGCCGGCAGTTGGGACGATTATCGCGGCGAGGTCGATGCCTCCAGCCCACTCAACGACAGCGGCACGCTGCGCGGCCGGGTCGTGACTTCTTATCGCGATGCCAACAGCTTCATCGACAACGTTGAGGAGGATCACGGGCTGTTCTATGCGGTCACCGAAGCGGATCTGAGCGAAGACACCACCCTGACCCTGGGTTTTTCTCATCAGAAGGACAAGACCAATTACTTCTGGGGCTCTTCGATGATCGGCCAGGACGGCCATCATCTTGACTTGCCGCGCTCCTACAACCCGGGTACGGATTGGGAGAACAAGGATCAGGAGATCAACACGCTGTTCGCCGAAGTCCGTCATCGCCTGGCCAACGACTGGAACCTTCAGGTCAACGCCAACTACTCCGAACAGAACGCGTTGTTCTCCGGCTCCTATCAATCGCGCTGGGTCAACAACACACTGGCCCGCACGGTTTACCAGGCCGACTTCGATGAAAACCAGGCCGGCGTAGACGCCTTTGCCAGTGGGCCCTTCGAGGCGTTCGGGCGTACCCATGAACTGGTGGTGGGCGCCAGCAAGCGCATCTACGACATGACCACCCACAACTACAGCCCGTACGACACCAATTGGCCGATCAATGCGGGTAAACCGGACTTCGTCCACACAGATAACCAGCGTGAGGTGACCACTCAGGACGGCGTCTATCTCACCACACGCCTGAGCCTGGCCGACCCGTTGAAGTTGATCCTCGGCGGACGCCTGGACTGGTACGACTACGATAACCGCGATGGCGAAGGCGACTACAAGGTCACCCGTAACGTCACCCGTTACGCTGGCTTGATCTATGACCTGGACGACCATCACTCGGTCTACGTCAGCTACAGCGACATCTTCACGCCGCAGCGGGAAAAGAATACCTCCGGCAACCCGGTCACGCCGATCATTGGCAAGAACTACGAGATCGGCATCAAGGGCGAATATTTCGACGGCGCACTGAATGCGAGCCTGGCGCTGTTCCGCGTCGACCAGGAAAACCGCGCCGTACAACTGTTTACGGCAAACTGCCCACAGGCAACCTGTTATGAAGCCTCCGGCGAGATTCGCAGCCAGGGTATCGACTTCGAACTGCAAGGCGCGTTGACCGAAAACTGGCAAGTCGGCGGTGGCTATACCTACGCGCGCACACACACCATCAAGGATGCCGCCAACCCACAGAACGTGAACAAGCAGTTCGACACCGACACGCCTGAGCATCTGTTCAAGTTGACCACCAGTTACCACTTTCAGGGCCCGCTGGAAAAACTTCGTGTGGGCGGCAACGTCTCCTGGCAGAGCCGCATGTACAACGACATCTCGTTGGCTGATGGCGGTAAATACCGTCTCGAACAGGGCAGCTACGCCATCACGGACCTGATGGCCGGCTATAGGGTCAGCGAGAACCTGGACTTGCAGGTCAATGCCAACAACATCTTCGACCGCCAGTACTACTCGACCATCGCCAACTCCGTGAGCTATGGCGGTGACTCCTACGGCAACCCACGCAATATGATGCTGACCGCCAAGTACAGTTTCTAAAAAACCAGGCAAAAGGGGGCATGACTCGGAACGCCCCCTTTGCGCCGAACGCATGCACTTACGATCATTCTTATGGTCTACCGGAAGCCGTAAACGCCCCCATCCCCGCTAGAGACACAATCACATGAAAATGGCTGCCATTTTTGTACTGACCTGGATTGGCTTCACCTCAGCGGGTGCATTTGCCAGTGACCGAAACAAGGACTATCAAGAGGCAAACAGGCGCCATTGGGAACGCCAGCAGGAAATGGACAGAGCCGAAGACAGGAAACACCAAAAGCGCCATGAAGAGAGAGCGCGGGAAGCACGCGAGCATCATGAAGAAGTGCAGCGGGAAAATGCCAAGCGTAGAGCCGAGTACTATCAAGAGCGGTAAAAAGCCTGGTACGACTTACGGGAGCAAGCTTCCTATCTCTCCTCACCGCCCAGCCGCCTCCTCATACCGCCGCTGAATCCGCTCCAACTCCCCGGAACGGCGCAACTGCTCCAACGCACGTGACCACGCCGCCACCACTTCATCTTCACTGTCAGGACTGAAGGCGATGTACAGCGATGAGCGGTACAGCTCGATAGGAATCCGCCGCAAAGTGCCCGGCGCGATGTTCAATTGGCGGCTGTAGTAGGCCACTCCCGCATCGGTGTCGCCGATGATGATGCCGGTGCGTCCGGCAAGCAGCATGCGGTAGAGCAACTTGCTCTCGGTTGCACTCTTGTCCAGGTTATTGAAGCCCAGCGACTGCAGCATCTGGGGCACCAGGCCGGCGTGGCGGGTGGTGATCTGCGGGGCGTGCAGCAGTTGTTCCAGGGAGTTCACCGGAGGCGTATTGGCCAGTTGATAGGGGTGGATGGACTCTTCCACGATCGGTCCGACCCATTTGTACAGCGGCTCGCGCTCTGGCGTTCGGAACAGGGAGTACATAATGGTCTTGGGCCGGTGCTTCAGTATCTGCGTGGCCCGCATGCTGGGCTGCAGCAGCACCTCGAAATCACTCCCGGTCAGCGTCATGATGGCCCGGACGATCTCGGTGGTCATGCCGGTGAGCTGATTGTTTTCCTGGTAGTTGTACGGTGCCCACTCTTCGGTGACGACCTGATACTCCTCGGCCCTGGCATCAACCGTGCCGAGCAATAGACAGAGCAACGCTGCAGCCGGTATCGAATGTCTCACTTGTGCTCCCTGCGGATTGTTCGGTGTTCGTACATAGGTGGGCCTGATTCAAAGGACAAGGTAAGCATAGACCCAAACACACACCCGACAGTTGACGCAGTCCACATTCCTCCCCTTAGCAGCCTCCAAGCGTTGGTGTACGATCAGCGCGAACCGGATATCGGCCAGCGTGCGCGGCGCTTTCCTTCCTCCCTGTGACCCAGCCCCTATGAATCCAATCGACCCACTGTCGTTCCAACGCATCATCGCCGCCCATGGCGACTTCGAAGGCGCGTCGTATTTTGATGCAGAGGAAAGCCTCGCCCATGAGGTATTTCCTGACCGCATCGTTTTCCAGACCAACTACCTGGATTACCGCAGCTATGACGTCGATCTCGTCGAGGGCAGCGTACGTGTGCGCAAGACGCGGCTGGACGACTACCTGCGCGGCCATAAGGCCCAGGTGATCGATGACGACATGGACGACGAGGACTGGGACGAGCTGGGCAGTCTGTGGCAGCGCTTGAGCCACGACCTCGACACCCAGGGACAAGGGCCGCAGCCCGATTTGGCCGATACCCTGGCCGATTTGTTCGATTGCCTGTTCGACGAGGACCGCGCGCAGGCGCTCATTCAGGACATCCCCGCGCCTACCGGGCAATGGGATTGGGCTTGGACGCAAGTCGCGGCAGCGCTCACCGAGGCCAATCAATTGGCGGAGTTCGAATGGAAGGAGTGGTCGTCCTACGGAGTCGATGCGGTCAATGCCCTCGCCCCGTTGCGGCAACTGGGCATTGAAATCCCTGCGCCTGAACGTAAAACCATCGACACCATCAATCGCGCCAACGATTGGGAGCGTGCGCTACTGCAGTATTTCAATGTCCAACTGCAGGCCCATGACTTGAAGTTGTTGGCCATTGGCACGCACTTCGACGAATACCAGGCCTTCGCCTGCCTGCCCATGAACGGTCTGGGCCTGGTCAACGCCTTGGAAATCATGGGCAGGCTGGGCATCGTCTACAAATATTAAGCGACCGACGCCACACACTTTCGGTCCGCTTCTACAAGCCCATACAGGGCTACCCCTCCTTTGAGCCTCGAAGTGACGACATGACAAACTGTGATCAATGCGGCTCTCTTCTCCCTTACGACACCGCTGCTTGCCCGCGATGCGCCGGGGAAATTCACTACACGGTAGAGGCACATGCGCCAAGGTCCCAGCCGTCGAAAGGGCGGAAAATCCTGAAATGGGTACTGATCAGCATTGTGGTCGCAGTGCTGGCAGCGGTGGCGGCGGTCATGTGGGTCTTGCACTCGCTGGGGCCGATGCCTTCTTTGGGTTGACGGCTGGTTCACCGCAACCGAAGCGAAACGCAGCTATTCGAATTTTCTGATAGTTGCTATCGATACCCGCGCCGTTCTCGTCCTCGTCCTCTCTCTCTAATCTGCCCACCAACGCGATCGACGACGATCGCCGCAGATCAAACCGACCTTATGGAGAGAGAAACGATGAACACATTCAACCGCACCCTCGCTGTCGCGACCCTGGCATTGGCCACCCTCAGCGCCGAGGCCGCGTCGCCTGTCCAGGCCCCTGCCAGCGCATCTGCTGTCGGCAGCGTGGTCCAGTCCGCCAGCTACATCACCACCAAGGATGGCGTCCAGCTGTACTACAAGGACTGGGGCCCGCGCGATGGCCAGGTCGTGACCTTCAGCCACGGCTGGCCGCTGGACTCCGACAGCTGGGAAGGCCAGATGATGTTCCTCGCCTCGAAGGGTTATCGCGTGGTAGCCCATGACCGTCGCGGTCACGGGCGCTCCAGCCAGCCTTGGGAAGGCAACGACATGGATCACTACGCCGACGACCTGGCGGCGGTGATTGAAGCCCTGGACCTGAAGGACGTCACGCTGGTGGGCTTCTCCACGGGAGGCGGTGAAGTGGCACGTTACATCGGCCGGCACGGTACCGCCCGAGTGAAGAAAGCCGTCCTGGTCTCTTCTGTCCCACCGTTGATGCTCAAGACGCAAAGCAACCCCGGCGGCTTGCCTATCGAGGTGTTCGATGGCCTGCGCAAGGCGTCCCTGGAGAACCGTTCGCAGCTGTACCTGGACATCGCCTCAGGTCCGTTCTACGGCTACAACCGCAAGGGTGCCAAGCCATCCCAAGGGCTGATCCAGTCGTTCTGGGTGCAGGGTATGCAAGGTGGCAGCAAGAATACCTATGACTCGATCGCGGCATTCTCGGCTACCGACTTTCGCGGTGATTTGAAGAAGTTCGACGTGCCAACCCTGGTGATTCATGGCGATGACGACCAGATCGTGCCCATCGATGCTTCGGGTCGGGCCTCGGCTGCGCTGATCAAGGGCGCTCGACTGATCGTCTACCCTGGCGCGCCGCATGGCTTGACCGAGACGCACAAGGACCGTCTCAACCAGGATCTGCTGAAGTTCCTCCAGGAATAAAGCAAGCCCCCGCCACCAGGCATCCCCTGTGGGAGCGAACCTGCTCGCGATAACGGAGTGTCAGCCAGCATCCATGTTTCTGATCCGCCGCCATCGCGAGCAAGCCCGCTCCCACAAGGGTTGGCGGTGGACATAGGGGTTGCGTACACCAGAGATCAAGTGTGGGAGCGAGCCTGCTCGCGATAGCGAAATGTCAGCCAGCATTTATGGCTCTGATCCACCACCGTCGCGAGCAAGCTCGCTCCCACAAGGGTTGGCGGTGGACATAGGGGTTGCGTACACCAGAGATCAAGTGTGGGAGCGAGCCTGCTCGCGATAGCGGAGTGTCAGCCAGCATCCATGTTTCTGATCCGCCGCTATCGCGAGCAGGCTCGCTCCCACAAGGGTTGGCGGTGGACAGGGGTTGCGTACACCAGAGATCAAGTGTGGGAGCGAGCCTGCTCGCGATAGCGGAATGTCAGCCAGCATTTATGGCTCTGATCCACCACCATCGCGAGCAGGCTCGCTCCCACAAGGATTGGCGGTGGACACAGGGGTTGCGTACACCAGAGATCAGGTGTGGGAGCGAACTTGCTCCCACAGTTGTTCCTGGATAGGTCTCGGCTTCAATGCCGCAACAACTTGCGCAACGGAATCTCGTCCTTGCGCACCGGTGACTTGATGACGATGTAGCTGAAATACTTGGAGATGCCGATGTTCTTGTCCAGCAAACTTTCCATCACGTCCTGATAATCCTGGATGCTGCGGGTCATGAACCGCACCAGGTAGTCGTAGCCGCCGCTGATCAGGTGGCATTCGAGTACTTCATCCACCAGGCGGATGTTGGATTCGAACTTGGCGAAGTCCTCGCGCTTGTGGTCGCTCAGGGTGACTTCGGTGAAGACCGTCACCGAGTCGGTGATCTTGGCCAGGTTCAGATGGGCCTTGTAGCTGGAGATGTACCCCAACGACTCCAGCCGTTTGACCCGTTGCAGGCATGGGCTGGCGGACAAGCCCACGGCATCGGCCAGGCTGACGTTGGTCATGCGACCGTCTTTTTGAAGCTCTACCAAAATGCTGATGTCGATCCGGTCCAGTTTCGCTAAACCTTCCATCGCATACCTCTTGCCTGCCGTTCGTAAGACAATCTTCTAACAAAATCAGCGTCGTAAGGACAGCTGATGCTGAGCCACCAGATCAGCCATGCTGTTGATGCAATAGTCCGCCGCACAGGGCGTGGACGGGTTTTCGCTGCTTCGGCAGATCAGGCAAACCGCCCCGACCTCCCGTGGACGGGCGCCAGGACGGGTTATCTGTAGGATAGCTTCGGCATCCAGATCGTTGGCCAGCAACCAATCGCGATCCTGCAACGGGTCGCTCGCCAGGGAAATGAAATCATCCGGCTCGATGCCCAGGCGCTCGCACAGGGCACCCCGGTCCTCGGCATCACGATCCCCCTGCACCAGCAGGCGATAGAACTTGCGCAGGTAGAGCATCGCCCCTGGCGCATCCTCGAACAGCGTCCAGCCGGCGGCCGAGCGAGCAAAGCTCATGCCCTCCTCCCAACTGACCTTGAGCTTCCAGCGTTCAGCCAACTGGCGGTGAGCGAAACACAGCAACCCACTGAAGCCCAGCTCGCCGAAGCGCGGATACAGGGCCCGCAGCACCTCGTCGAACTCGGCCAGAACCCGGGTCTTGTCCGGTGAGTCGGCATGGTTTTCCAATAGCGGCTGCAAGGCCGTCCAGACGCCAGCGTCGCGATCCACCAGAACCTCATCGCAGTCGATCAACAACGCTCGATATTCAGTCAGCCTCATGGGCAAAGCCTCCGATGATGTCCATCACTCGCGCTCCATTAGTGGCATGGGCGCTTGCCTTGGCAAACGCCCATGCCAGGCGTTTCAGCCCACGACCCGGGCCAGTGCGGCGTCGAGAATCTGCAACGCTTCGTCGATCTGTGCTTCGCTGGTGACCAACGGTGCCAGGAAGCGCAAGACGTTGCGGTACACCCCGCACTTGATGACCAGCAAGCCACCGGCGCGGGCTTCGTCGATCAGGCGTTGGTTCAGGTCGGCGTCCGGGGTGCGTGCCTCGTCATGCTTTACCAATTCGATCGCCAACATGAAACCGCTGCCGCGCACATCGCCAATCTGCGGGTAGCGCGCTTGCAGGCGCAACAGGCCCTGGCGCAGACGCTCACCCAGAACTTCGCCACGGGCCAGCAGTTGCTCTTGCTCGTATGCCTCGATCACTGCCAGCGCCGCCGCGCACGACAGCGCGTTACCACCGTAGGTGCCGCCCAGGCCACCGGGCAGCGGTGCGTCCATGATCTCGGCCTTGCCGACCACACCCGACAGCGGCAAGCCACCGGCCAGGCTCTTGGCGACCGTGACCAGGTCCGGCTGAATGCCCGCGTGCTGGAAACCGAACCATTTGCCGGTGCGGCCGAAACCGGTCTGGATTTCATCGAGAATCAACACAATGCCATGCTTTTGCGTCAATGCGCGCAGGCCCTGCAAAAATTCGGCGGGTGCTGCCAGGAAACCGCCATCGCCCTGCACCGGCTCGATGATGATCGCCGCGACCCGCTCGGGCGCCACTTGGGTGGCCAACAGCTCGTCCAGCGCCTGCAACGCCATCGCGCTGGTGACACCGCGATAGGCATTCGGGTACGGGGTGTGGAAGACCTCCGGCGCGAACGGACCGAAATTCTGTTTATACGGTTGGCTCATGCCGGTCAGCGTGGTGCCGAGCAAGGTCCGGCCATGGAAGCCACCGCGAAAGGCGATCACCGCCGAGCGGTTGGTGTGGGCACGGGCGATCTTCACGGCATTTTCCACCGCCTCGGCGCCGGAGGTGAAAAAGGCTGCTTTGTAGTGCTCCTGGCCGCCGATCATCTCGCACAGGCGCTGGGCCAAGTCCAGGTAAGGCTTGTAGGCCACCACCTGGAAGCAGGCATGGGAGACTTTCTGCAATTGGGCCTGCACCGCAGCGACGACCTTGGGATGATTGTGGCCGATGTTCAACACACCGATGCCGCCGACGAAGTCCAGGTAGCGCTTGCCGTCCACATCCCACAACTCCGAGCCCTGGGCCCTGTCGATGACCAACGGGTGAGCGGTGACCAGGCCACGTGGCACGAATCGATCACGCTGACGGAGCAGACTTGGAGTTTCTTCGACTTTACTGTTCATGGCATTTCCCATCGTGAGCCTCGCCCCCAGGAAGCGGTTGCGGTGTGTTCACAGGTTAAGGGTTCGACGCGATTGTCTAAGCCGAACTTGGCCGCTGAGAAATCCGGATCGACTGTTTACACCCCGGCAAACAGCAGAATCCTCCAGAGGCATTCCACTCCCATGGAATCTGCCGCAGGAGGCGCCTTGCAACGCAGCCTGATGCTGCTACGCAAGCCCTTTCGACAGATCCTGCTCTGGCGTTGAGGCATGCTAGGAGCTCCTTGATTTCAGGCGAGAAGTGACCCATGGCCCTGCTCTATAAAGCTGACCCGGTACGCGGCGAACACTGGCGGCGCCTGTTCGCCGAACACGCGCCGGACATCGAATGGCGTGCCTGGCCAGACATTGGCGACCCGCGGGATATCCAGTACCTGGCAGCCTGGCAGGCCCCGGACGAGCTCGAAACGCTGTTGCCGAATCTGCAGGTGCTGTTCGCCCTGTCAGCCGGTGTCGATCAGCTCGACCTCGGTCGCTTGCCAACAACGCTGCCGGTGGTGCGCCTGCTCGACCCGGGCATCAGCCAGGGCATGTGCGAGTACGCCAGTTTCGCCGTGCTCAGCCTGCACCGGGACATGTTGCGCTATCGCCAGCAACAGGCCGAACGCTGCTGGCAGGCACATCGCCTGGTGCCCGCGCACCAGCGCCGGGTGGGCGTCATGGGCCTGGGTTTACAGGCGCGACAGATACTCGCCACCTTGAAGACCTTTGGCTTTGCCTTGTCGGGTTGGGCCCGCAGCGAGCATCGCCTCGATGGGGTCGCGTGCTTTGCCGGCGACGAGCAATTGCCGGCCTTTCTCGGCCAGTGCGACATTGTCCTGTGCGTCCTGCCGTTGACCGAGCAGACCCGAGGGATCCTCGACCGCCAGCTGTTCCAGCAACTGCCCAAGGGTGCGGCGCTGGTCAACATGGGCCGGGGTGGGCATCTGGTGGAAGCGGATCTGCTTGAAGCACTCGCCGACGGCCAACTCAGCGCCGCAGTGCTCGACGTGCTGGAACAGGAACCGGCAGCGCCGGAGCATCCTTTCTGGCATCACCCGCAGATACTGCTGACCCCGCATATCGCAGCGATGACCCAACCCGAGAGTGCATTTGGCGTGTTGCTGGAGAATATTCGCCGGCATCAACGAGGCGAATCGATGCTTGGGTTGGTTGACCGTGAGCGCAGCTATTGAGCCCTCGGTGGCCGTTGGTTTCGATCTGAACGGCGAAAAACCGCGCCGGTATTTACTGCTGGCCAAACGTCTGATTTGAGCAAGAAATGTGGCCGGCAGAGCCGTTGCTTACGGAAGATACCGAATCGATTTGCCACGCTTGCCAGGCCCGGTTGCAGGTGAGATACACAGACTTTCAGCGCACAAATCCACCCGATTTCGTCCCTTATTTTATGGTGATCTGCCATGTCCATTTCGCAACGCCCTACTTACTTCTATCGCGCCATGACCGCCACCGACGTGCCTGCGGCCCATGCCTTGTCCGTGCAGTTGAAATGGCCCCATCGCCTGGAAGACTGGGCGATGTTGCAGCGCGTCGCCCAGGGGTTTGTCGTGGAAGACCAGGGCCGTTTGATCGGAACGGCGTTCACCTGCGCCCAGGGGAACTACGCCACCATTGGCCTGGTGATCGTCGACGACGAGTACCAGGGCCAGGGCATCGGTCGCAAACTGATGGAACTGGCCATCGAGGCCTGCGGATCGCGCACCGCCATTCTCAACGCGACGCTGGCCGGTGCCCCGCTGTATGCCAGCCAGGGATTCGTCGATTTTGGGCATATCCAGCAGCATCAAGGGCACGCGCAAGTGCCGGCCCCGCAGGAACTGGCCGCCGGCGAAAGCTGCCGCGTGCTGGGCGAAGCCGACCGCGCCGAGTTGATCGAACTGGCCAATGCCGGGAGCGGGCTGGAGCGCACTGTCGTACTCAATGACCTGTTCGACGTCGTTGAACATTCAGTGGGTATCGAGCGCGACGGTCACCTGTGCGCCTTCGCCCTGCTGCGCCCCTTCGGCCGTGGCCGCTGCATTGGCCCGGTCATCGCCCAGAACCTGGAACAGGCCCGACACCTGATCGCCGTGCTGCTGGCCGAAGTGCCGGACGCATTCGTTCGCATCGACATCCCCTCGAACAGTGGCCTGGCCCCTTGGCTGGAAGAGGTCGGGCTCAAGCAGGTCGACACCGTAGCCCAAATGGCACGGGGCACGCCCCCGCAGACTACCGGTGCGGTTCGACAATTTGCGCCGGTGACCCAGGCCATTGGCTGAAACGAACCCTATTTCCTTGAACGCGTCCCTGGAGAATCATCTTCATGCTCGAACCCACCCCAGTGCTGTTGGCACACGCCGATGGCAGCCTAGCTTCAACCCCATTCACGCCGGGCTCACTGGCAGCCAAGGATCCATTCGACCGACTCATTGCCTATGCCGGGGCGGATGGCATGGCAGCCGGCGTGGTCCGCGCGAGTGGACGGTTCAGCGTCGATGAATACCCCTTCAGTGAGACAATCGTGGTGCATGCCGGCGCGGTAATCCTGAGCAGTCAGGGGCAGACGCTGCAGCTCACGCCGGGTGAAAGCGCGGTGATCGGTCGAGGGACGGCGCTTAAGGTCGAAGCGCAGCCCGGGTCGCTCTGGGCCTTCTGCGCCGACACCCAACTGGTCGAAGAACCTCATCCCGGGCTCACGGCGCTCCCCGCCCACACCCTGCTCTCACCCTCTGCGCCACCCGACGACGAGATCCTGCTGAGCCCGCCACCGCAATGTCGTTCCCACAATCTGTTTGTCGAAGAGGCTAGCAACCTGCGCATCGGCATCTGGGACTCGACGCCCTACACCCGCCGGTCACGACCGCACAAACTGCACGAATTGATGCACCTGCTCGAAGGCAGCGTCACCCTGCAAGCCGCCGATGGCAGCAACCTGACGGTCAACACTGGCGATACGGTGTTCGTGCCCCTGAATGCGCCGTGTGCCTGGAAGAGCAGCGTCTATGTACGCAAGGTCTACGTCGTCAAATAATCCGGCGTACGACAGTCACACCGCTATCGCGAGCAAGCCCGCTCCCACAGGGGACCTGCGCCAGCCGCAAAATCGAAGAGCGTCCCAGATCAAATGTGGGAGCGAGCCTGCTCGCGATGACGGCGGCACATCCAACATCATCGCAAGCTGATCCACCGCTATCGCGAGCAGGCTCGCTCCCACAGTGGACCTGCGCTAGCCGCAAAGCCGAAGGACACCCCTGATCAAATGTGGGAGCTGGCTTGCTCGCGATGACGGCGGTACATCCAACAGCATCGCAAGCTGACCCACCGCTTTCGCGAGCAAGCCCGCTCCCACAGGGGAGTTGGGGTGGATGGGAAGCTGGCGGCCAAAAAAAGCCCGCAGTGTGAGCGGGCAAAGGGGGTCACAGGTGAGGCAGGCGTCCGTGCCTGGCTAAATCTCAGAGCGCGTCGGCGATGGCCTGGCCAACATCCTGGGTCGAGCCCTGCCCACCCAGGTCGGGGGTGATAGGCCCTTGGGCAATCACCCGCTCGATGGCCTTGAGAATCCCGTCATGGGCCGCGCGATAACGCTCATCGCCGTTACCCAGAAAGTCCAGCATCAACGCACCGGACCAGATCATCGCGATCGGGTTGGCGATGTTCTGCCCATAGATATCCGGGGCCGAACCATGCACCGGTTCGAACAGCGACGGGAAGCGCCGCAACGGATCGAGGTTGGCCGATGGGGCGATGCCGATGGTGCCGGCGCAGGCCGGGCCCAGGTCGGAGAGGATGTCGCCGAACAGGTTCGACGCCACCACCACATCGAAACGATCCGGCTGCAACACGAAGCGCGCGCAGAGGATGTCGATGTGTTGCTTGTCCCACTGCACATCCGGGTACTGCGCGGCCATCAACGCCGTGCGCTCGTCCCAATACGGCATGCTGATGGAGATGCCGTTGGACTTGGTCGCCGCCGTCAGGCGTTTGCGCGGTCGAGTCTGGGCCAGGTCGAAGGCGAACTTGAGGATCCGGTCGACCCCGCGCCGGGTGAACACCGACTCCTGCAGCACGAACTCATGTTCGGTGCCTTCGAACATCTTGCCGCCGACCGACGAATATTCGCCCTCGGTGTTCTCACGGATCACCACGAAGTCGATGTCCCCCGCTTCGCGCCCGGCCAACGGACACGGCACACCCGGGAACAGGCGCACCGGACGAATGTTCACGTATTGGTCGAAGTCACGACGAAACTTGAGCAACGAGCCCCACAGCGAGATGTGATCCGGCACCTTGTCCGGCCAGCCCACGGCACCGAAGTAGATCGCGTCGAAGCCCTTGAGCTGTTCGAACCAGTCGGCGGGCATCATCTGCCCGTGCTCCAGGTAGTAATCACAGTGGGCCCAATCGAGCACTTCGATGTCCAGCGACAACTGCCACTTTTTCGCGGCCTGCTCCAGGACTCGCAGCCCTTCCGGCAGGACTTCCTTGCCGATACCGTCGCCGGCGATGGCGGCGATGCGAAATGGTTTGCTCATCAATCATGGCTCCCTAATGTCTGTTCAAACGCTGGCCGCATCACAACCCACCGATATGGAAGGCTTTGACTTCAAGGTACTCGTCCAGGCCGTATTTGCTGCCCTCGCGTCCCAGGCCCGACTGTTTGATACCGCCGAACGGGGCGACTTCCATGGAGATCAGCCCGGTGTTGAGCCCGACCATGCCGAATTCCAGCGCCTCGCCGAAGCGCCATGAACGACGCAGGTCCTGGGTGAAGTAATAAGCGCCCAGGCCATACGGCGTGGCATTGGCCAGGGCCAGGGCCTGCTCCTCGGTAGTAAAGCGCATCAGCGGCGCGACCGGGCCGAAGGTTTCTTCATTGGCCAGCAACATCCCGGCGTGGGCCTCACCCAGCACCGTGGGCTGGACGAACTGGCTGTCGCCCTCGGGGACACCGCCACAGAGCAGGCGCGCGCCCTGGCTCAACGCATCGTCGATGTGCCGGGCGACTTTGCTGACGGCGGCCGGGTTGATCAGCGGGCCGATCGTCACGTCAGCCTCCAGGCCATTGCCGACCTTGAGCTTGCCCACCTCTTCCACCAGCCGCGCGGCGAAGCGCTCGTAGATGCCGTCCTGCACCAGGATGCGGTTGGCGCAGACGCAGGTCTGGCCGGCGTTGCGGAACTTGCTGAGCATGATTCCGGCCACCGCCTGCTCCAGGTCAGCGTCGTCGAACACGATGAACGGTGCGTTGCCGCCCAGTTCCAGGCTCAGGCGCTTGATGTGTTCGGCGCTCTGGCGCATCAGCAGCCGCCCGACTGCGGTGGAACCGGTAAAGGAAATCTTGCGCACCGTCGGGTTGCCGGTCAGTTCTTCGCCGATGCCGGCCGGCAGGCCGGTGACAACGTTGAACACCCCGGCCGGAATCCCGACCCGCTCAGCCAGAACGGCCAAGGCCAAGGCTGACAAAGGCGTCAGGTCGGAGGGTTTGACAATGACCGGGCAACCCGCCGCCAGGGCGGGTGCGCATTTGCGAGTGATCATTGCATTGGGGAAATTCCACGGGGTGATCGCGGCGCAGACGCCCACCGGTTGCTTGAGCGTGAGCAAGCGACGGTCACCACTGGGCGCCGGAATGGTTTCGCCATAAACCCGGCGGGCTTCTTCGGCAAACCATTTGGCGAAGCCGGCTCCATAGCGGATCTCGCCTTTGGCTTCGCTCAGCGGCTTGCCCTGTTCCCGAGTCATGATCAGCGCCAGGTCGTCGAGGTTGTCGATCATGGCCTGGTACCAACGCTCCAGCAGCACCGCACGCTCAGCCGCCGGACGCGCGCGCCAGGCCGGCCAGGCACGCTCGGCGGCCTCGATGGCGCGGCGGGTTTCCACGCCTTGCATGGCCGGTACCCGGGCCAGCACTTCACCGGTCGCCGGGTCGATGACATCCAGGGTGGCCGCATTGTCGGCGCCGATCCACTGACCGTCGACGTAAGCGAGTTCTGCCAACAGGCTGGGGTCTTTCAATTGATTCTTGAGCATGGTCGCGTCCTGTTCCGAGGTGATTCCAGTCTAAGGAGATGCCACGGGGCAGGATGCTGAAAGCGGGGTTTGGGCAGTGTTGGATGCTGAAGTTTCGAGGTGGGACGGCAGGCTCTACCGAGGCCCCAGGCTAAACACCAAACCCTGTGGGAGCAAAGCTTGCTCGCGATTGCGGTGCATCAGGCGACATTGATCAAGACCGTGTCATCGTTCATCGCGAGCAAGCTTTGCTCCCACAGGCGTACTCCCACATTTTGTTCTGTGTATGGCTTAGATTTTCAAGGAACCCAGCAACCCGTCCAAAAACCGCTCCCCCGCCTCCATCTGGCTGATTTCGATGAACTCGTCAGGCTTGTGCGCCTGTTCGATGGAGCCCGGTCCGCAGACCACCACGGGCACATCCAGGCGCTGCTTGAACAGGCCGCCTTCGGTGCCGAAAGAGACCTTGGCAGTGCCAGTGTCCGGGGCGGCGAAGTTTTTCAGGAAGCGCACCGCCTCGACGCTCGGATGGGTGTCGAGACCCGGGTAGACGTTCAGGGTTTCGATCTCGATGTCCGCGACGCTGGAGAGTTTCTTGGCTTCACGCACGATCGCTTCGGCCTGCTCACGCAGTTGTTCCAGGAACAAGTCCAGGTTATCGGCCGGCAAGTTGCGCACTTCGAAATCCAGGGTGCACAGGTTCGGCACGATGTTCAGTGCCTTGCCGCCGACGATCTGCCCGACATGCACAGTGCTGTAGGGCACGTCGTAATCCGCGTCCTGGGCGCCCTGCGCCTGCAATTGCTGTTGGCTCTGGCGCAGCGCGGCGATGAAATCGCAGGCCACGTGAATCGCATTGACCGAGCGCGGCGCCAATGACGAATGCGCCTCCAGGCCACGACAGTAAGTGCGATAGGACCCCTTGCCCTTGTGGCCAAGCACGAACTGCATGTTGGTCGGCTCGCCGATCACGCACAGAAACGGCCGCACCGGCGCCAGGTGCAGCACGTCGAGCAAGCGACGCACACCGACGCAACCGATCTCCTCGTCGTGGGAGAGCGCCAGTTGCAGTGGCCGGTTCAAGGGATGGTCGGCGGCATCGAGCATGGCGTCGATGGCCAGTGCGATGAAACCCTTCATGTCGCAACTGCCACGCCCATAGACCCGCCCGTCCCGCACGGTCGCCTGGAACGCCGGGATGGTCCAGGCCTGCCCTGCCGCGGGCACCACGTCGGTGTGCCCGGACAGCAGGATCCCAGGCAATTCACGCGGGCCGGTGCTAGCGAACAGGTTGGCCTTCTTGCCGCTTTCATCCTTGACGATCAGCGACTCGATGCCCTTGCCCAGCAACAGCTCGCGCACGTATTCGATCAGGGCCAGGTTCGATTCTGAGGAGACCGTTTCAAACGCCAGCAGGCGTTCGAAAATGGCTAGCACGCGGGGTTTCATGAGGCCTTGCTCCGTTGCTCGGCGGAAAGGGCGAACCGGCGGATGGAGAACGGCTCGATGGAAGTTCGAGTGCTGCCGGTGCTGATCAGTTCAGCCATGACATCGCCGACGCCCGGGCCGAGCTGGAAGCCATGACCACAGAAACCGAAGGCATAGTACAAACCGTCGACGTTGCCACTGGGGCCCATTACCGGCAGGGAATCGGGCAGGTAGCCTTCGATGCCGCTCCACACGCGAATGATGTTGAGATTGCCGACACCCGGCAGCAACCGGCGCATCTGGTCCAGTTGATTGAGGATGCTGCGCGGCTCGACATAGGCCCGGCGGTTGAGCATGTCCGGCTTGCTGCGATAGCCACCGCCGATGACGATATTGCCCCGGGGGATCTGGCGGAAATAGATCACCTCTTCGGGAATCTTGGTGTACACCCCGATCACCGTTGGCAAGGCATAAGGCACCGGTTCGGTGACGGCCATTTGTGGGCCGTTGGTCTCCAGGGGCACCGGCTCGCCGAACTGTGCCGAAAGCTTCTGGCCCCAGGCGCCTGCGGTAATCAACAGTTGGCCGGCGCTGAACTGGCGACCGTCGGTGGTGCTGATGCTGAATCCATCACCGACCTTCTGCACCTGCGCCACCTCAGTCCGTTCCTCGATGCGCGCACCAAGGCGTCGGGCCGCCCGGGCAAACGCCGGGGCCGCCAGGCGCGGGTTGGCGTGACCGTCGTGGGGTGCATAGGAGCCGCCCTTGACGTCCTTGCCGAGAAACGGAAAACGCGCATGCAGCTCGCTGCCGCGATAGATCTGCAAGTCCAGCTGCGCCGCCTCCGGTGCCGCCGCATAAGCTTCGAGCTCGGGGATTTCATCCTCGCGATAGCACACACGCATATGCCCGCTGGCGATGAACTCCAGATCGTCGTCGATCAGCTCCGGCAGGCGTTTCCACAGCGCCCAGGAACGGTTCGCCAGTTCCAGTTGCCCGAGGAACCGCCCCTGGCGCCGCACGTTGCCGAAATTCACGCCGCTGGCGTACTGACCGATCTGGTCACGCTCCAGCAGGATCACCGACTGCCCGCGCTGCCGCAGAAAAAACGCCGCCGCCGAGCCCATCAAGCCACCCCCGACAATTACTACGTCGGCTTTATTCAGCGTCATGGCGCCACCTCCCGAGTGAGCATCGAAAGCGGTTTGACCGGTGCCTGACCGCGCTGGCGTCCCACCTCCTGCACAGGGACACCCGCTGCCGCGGCAATCACTTCGGCACCGGCCTGGGAGCAATAACGGCCCTGGCAACGGCCCATGCCGACCCGGCTGAAAGCCTTGGCCCGATTGACTTCGCAGGCGCCCTTTTCGCTGACCGTGCGACGCAGCTCGCCGGCGCTGATCATTTCGCAACGGCAGACGATGGCCTCGTCCGGCAAGGCCTTGGCTTGCGCGGCGGGCCAGGGAAATGCCTGGGTCAGGCCGAGGCGAAAGTCATCCATGACTTTGAGCGCCTGGCGCTGCTCGGCGACCTGTGCGGCGTCCACCGGCAGTTGCAGATCGCGCAACAACGCCAGGGCAACCAGGCGCCCGGCATGCTCGGCGGCATCGGCGCCACGGATCTTCGAGCCATCGCCGGCGGCGTAGACACCGCTGACCGAGGTCCGGCCCTCTTCGTCCACCTCCAACCACCATTGCCCTGAAGCCTCGTCGAAACGCATGCGACAGCCTGCCAGGTCAGCCAGTTGGGTTTCCGGCCGCAAGTGATAACCCAGCGCCACCGCGTCGCACGCCACCGTCAAGGTTTCCCCGTTCGCGGTGCGTACTCGTACGCCACTGACACCGGTGACCGCCTCACCAAGCACTTGCAGCGGCGAAATGCCCAGGTGCACCGGGATCTTCGCCCGATACAGCTGGGCCAACAGCTTCATGCCGGTAAACAGCAATCCCGGGCGCGCCATGAGTTTGGGCAAGGCTTTGATCCGCAAGCCCAGGGGCGAGGTGTCCAGCACCGCGGCAACAGTGGCCCCGGCTTTTACGTATTGACTGGCAACGAGGTACAGCAACGGCCCGCTGCCCATGAACACCACGCGGTGGCCGATGGAAACCGCCTGGGCCTTGAGTGCAATCTGCGCCCCGCCGAGGCTGTAGGTGCCGCCCAGTTGCCAGCCTTCGATGGGCATGAGGCGGTCGGTGGCACCCGTGCAAAGGATCAGCGCGTCATAGTCCACCGTTGTGTGCAGCCCCTGGCTGACACAGCACAACTGCCCGGGCGTCAGGTTCCACGCCAGGGTGTCGGGACGGTAGTCGATCTGCGGGCGCAGGCGGTCGAAGCTTTCGTGCAGGTCCCGGGCCTTGTCCGCCTCGGTGCCGTACAACGTCGTGTAGCTGCGGGTGAACCCTTCAGGTTGACGCCGGTAGATCTGCCCGCCATCGCGACGATTTTCGTCGATCAGGATCGGTTTGAAGCCCGCCGCCACCAAGGTCTGGGCACACCGGACGCCGGCCGGTCCGGCGCCGACGATGACGACTCGATGGGTGTTCAGCCGCGCAGTGGCCATATCGCCTCCGGTTGTTGAGTGATGATGTCCAGCCCTTCGCGTACTTCATTGGAGCAGGCCCGCAGGCGTTCGCCGCTGCGAGTCCAGACCCAGCAATCCTGGCAGGCGCCCATCAGGCAGAAGCCAGCGCGGCTACCCGGATCGAATTCCGACTGGCGCAACGCCGGGCCATGGGTCAGCAACGCGACCATCAGCGTGTCGCCCTGCAACGCCTCGATGGGAACACCATCGACTGTCAATTTGACGATGGGCCGGCCCTGTTCGGCCAACCTCACGAAACGCGCATTCATGCGTAGGCTCCCACGATCATGCTGTTTGAATCCTGTTGGCTCTTGAGCAGCTCGGCGCTGTCGTGATGACAGAGCACTTCACTACCGCCATCGATGGTTCGCCGAGGCGGCGCGCTGTGGTTGCACAGGCCATCGACCCGCACCGGGCAGCGGTTGAGGAAGGTGCACAAGCCCGGCACATCGGCCCTGGCCCCCAACGCTGGCAGGTTGCCGCAGGTCGTGGCGCCGCAGGTTTCCAACCAGCCCTGGCGCAGCTCCGGCACCGAGTGGATCAGCAGGTCGGTGTAGGGATGGAACGGCGCCTGGGCGAACGATTGCCGGGGCCCCGCCTGGACCTTGTGGCCGCTGTACATCACCACGATGTCGTCGCACAACGCCCGCACCGTGGAGATGTCATGGCTGATGAACAGGTAGGACACCCCCAGTTGCTGGCGCAGGTCGCGCAGCAGTTCAAGGATCGCCGCGCCGACCACGGTATCCAGCGCCGAGGTCACTTCATCGCAGAGAATCAGATCCGGTTTGGCCGCCAGCGCCCGGGCCAGGTTGACCCGTTGCTTCTGTCCGCCGGAGAGCTCGCTCGGGCGGCGCTCGGCCAGCTCCCGTGGCAGACGCACCAGGTCGAGCAACTCGCCGATACGCTCGCGCAGCGCCGCACCCTTGAGGCCGAAATACATCTTCAGCGGCCGGCTCAGGATGGTGCTGATGCTGTGCATCGGGTTCAGCGCGGTGTCGGCGTTCTGGAACACCATCTGGATACGCCGGAACTGTTCGTCCGTGCGTTCGGACAGGCTGCCCCCCAGTGGCTGGCCATCGAAGGTCAGCCCGCCAAGGGCCGGGCTCAACAGCCCCGCCACCACCCGTGCCAGGGTCGATTTGCCTGAACCCGATTCGCCGATCACGCCGATGGCCTGGCCCCTGCGCACGGTCAGGTCGATGCCTTCCAGCACCCGGATCGCCGGCATGCCGTGCTGATCCTTGTTGCCGTAGCCGGCGGTCAAACCCTGGATGGTCAGCAGCGGCGTGTCTTCGGCCACACCGCAGGGCGGGCGAATCGTCGTGTCCGGCCGCGCCGCCGCCAACAGGCTGCGGGTGTAGGCGTGGGCCGGGCCCTTGAGCAGCGGCGCAGTGGCGCTGTGTTCGAAGATCTGCCCGCCGTTGAGTACCACGATCTGGTCGGCCATCTGTGCCACGACGGCCAGGTCGTGGGAGACGTAGACCGCCGTCGCACCCCGCTCGCGCACCACACGCTTGAAGGCCCGCAGCACGTCGATCTGGGTGGTCACATCGAGGGCCGTGGTCGGCTCATCGAGCACCACCAGCAGCGGATCGCTGATCAGCGCCATGGCCGCCATCACCCGCTGCAACTGTCCACCGGAGACTTGATGGGGATAGCGCCGGCCGATGCGCTCGGGGTTTGGCAGCGCCAGGTCGCGAAACAGTTCGATGGCCTTGGCTTCGAGCGTCGCCCGATTGCCCAGGCCGTGGATCAGCGCACCTTCCACCACTTGGTCGATAAGCCTCTTGGCCGGATTGAACGCCGCCGCCGCGCTCTGGGCGATGTACGACACCCGGTTGCCACGCAGGCCTTGCAGCTCGCCTTCGCTCAACGCCAGCATGTCGTGTTCGCCAATCTGCACCACGCCACCGGCCAGGCGACAACCGCGCCGGGCATAACCAAGCAGCGCCAGGGCGATGGTGGTCTTGCCGGAGCCGGACTCGCCAATCAACGCCAGCACTTCACCTTTCTCCAGGGAGAAACTCACGCCCTTGACGATATCCACCTCGCTGCGCTCGCCACAGGCGACCACGCGCAGGTTCTCGACTCGGATCAATTCGCTCATCTCAATGGCCTCCCGTACGTCGACTGCGCCGTGAAGACAGGCGGTCGATAAACAGATTGACGCCGATGGTCAGGGTGCCGATGGCCAGGGCCGGAATCACGATGGCCGGCGCGCCCTGGTTGAGGCCGCCGATGTTTTCCCGCACCAGCGAACCCAGGTCGGCGTCCGGCGGTTGCACACCGAGGCCGAGGAAGCTCATGCCGCTGAGCAGCAATACGATGAAGCCAAAACGCAGGCCCAGGTCAGCCAGCACCGGGTTGAGCATGTTCGGCAAAATTTCCACGCAAGCGATGTACAGCCGCCGTTCGCCCCGGGTGCGGGCCACTTGCACGTATTCCAGGGCCTCGATGTTCACCGCCATGCTGCGCGCGATCCGGAACGCGCCCGGCGTGTAACTCAGCACGGCCGTACACACCAGCAACGTCACCGACGAACCGAACGCCGAGACCATGATCAACGCCAGCATCTTGCTCGGGATCGAAATGAAAGCGTCCATCAGGCGACTGATCAGCTCGTCCAGCCATTTCGGTGAAACCACCGACAGCAATGCGCAACTGGTCCCAAGTCCACTGGACAACACTGCGGCTATCAATGCCAGGCCCACGGTGAACTGCGCGCCGACCAGAATCCGACTGAGCATGTCGCGGCCCAGGTAATCGGTGCCCAGCGGGTAAGCGGCGCTGAAGCTGCCGAAAACCGTGTCGGAGACCACTTCGCCCACCGGGTGCGGTGCCAGCCACGGGCCGAAGATCGCCACTAGCAACCAGGTTGCACACAGTGCGGCGCCGACCAGTCCAAGCCAGGACGAGCCGTGAGCATCTTTGCCCAACGCCAGAGCGACCGCCGCGGTCGGGGGTTTCACAATGGGATTGTTCATTGGTTTCTCAGCCTCGGGTTGGAAAGGATCGCGCACAGATCGGCAATCAGCACCAACGTCAGGTACGCCGTGCAAAACAGCATGGTGCAGGCCTGGACCAGCGCCATGTCGCGGTTCGTCACGGCGTCGACCATCAGGCTGGCGATACCGGGATAGTTGAAAATCGTCTCGACGATCACCACCCCGCCCAGCAGGTAGGAGAGGCTCAAGGCGATGGCGTTGGCGATCGGCCCGATGGCGTTGGGCAAGGCGTGGCGCAGCACCACCCGTACCGGACTCACGCCTTTGAGACGGGCCATTTCCACGTAAGGACTGTCCAGT
Organism: Pseudomonas sp. St290; assembly: GCF_018325805.1. NCBI lineage: Bacteria > Pseudomonadati > Pseudomonadota > Gammaproteobacteria > Pseudomonadales > Pseudomonadaceae > Pseudomonas > Pseudomonas sp. St290. The sequence goes on from NZ_AP014703.1 coordinate 4,293,491, forward strand.
TGATCGATCACTGCCGCCCGGGTCATGCGCGCCATTTGCGCGACGATCACGCAGCACAGCGTCATGACCGGCAAGGCATAGGTGCGCATGAATTGCAGCGGCGAGGTGATCTCACTGGAATAGGACAGCGCGGAAAGCCAGCCCAGGTTCACCGCGAAGATCAGCACTGCCAGGGTGGCGACCAGAAATTCCGGCACGGCCACCATCATCAGGGTAAAGAAACTCATGAAGCCGTCGATGCGTCCACCTCGCCCCATCGCCGAACCGATGCCCAGGATCAGGGCCAGCGGCACCGATACCAGCGCCGTGGCGGCCGCCAGCATCAGCGTGCTGGGCACCCTGCCCGCCATCAGCTCGGTGACCGGGACAGCATTGGAGACCGACACGCCCAGGTCGCCGCTGAGCAGGCTGGTCAACCAGTGCAGGTAGCGCAACACACCCGGTTGGTCCAGGCCCATCTTCACCCGCAGGGCCGCCACTTGCTCAGGCGTGGCGAACTGTCCAAGGGACTGTTGCGCCGCGTCGCCCGGCAACACCGCCGTGATGGCGAACACCACCATCGAGACGATCAACAGGGTCACGATCGCCGCGCCCAGGCGTCGGCCGATCAACCACAGTGTGTTGCTATTCATCACCCTACCCCTTGTGCCATGTCACGTCGCAAGAGCGCGCTCATCACGCGTCAAGCCAGACTTGCTCAGCGAACATATAGCCCATGAAACCGCCCAGCGGGTTGGTGCCATAACCCTTGACGCGCTGGTCGACGCCATCGATGTTGCTGATGAACACCGGGATGCCGATGCCGCTGTGCTCATGCACCAGGGTCTGCATGTCCGCGTACATCTTGCCGCGCTTGGCCTCGTCGGTTTCACCCCGGGCCTGTATCAGCAACTGGTCGAACTGTTCGTTTTTCCAGCCGGATTCGTTCCATGGCGCCGTGGATTGGAAGAACTGCGAGAACAGCATGTCGGCGTTGGGCCGCGGGTTGATGTTGCCGAAGCTCAGCGGGTGCTTGGCCCAGTGGTTGGACCAGTAGCCATCGCTGGGCAGGCGGTTGACGTTGAGCTTGAGCCCGGCCTCCTTGGCCGATTGCTGCAGCAACACGGCAACGTCGACCGAGCCGGTGGCGGCCGGCGAGCACATCACCGGCATGCTGATGCTTTCCATGCCGGCCTTCTTCAACAGGAAGCGGGCCTTTTCCGGATCGTAGGTCCGCTGCGGCAGATCGGCATTGTAGAAACGTGCACCGGGGGCGATCGGGTGGTCGTTGCCGACCCTGGCGAAACCCCGGAAGATCGCCGACTTGACCTGTTCGCGGTCCAGCAGCAGCTTCATGGCCTCGGTGAACTCCGGGCTCTGGCCGGGCATCTGGTCCTGGCGAATGATCAGGTCGGTGTAGTTGCCCGATGGCGAATCCACCACGCGATGGGTAGTGCTGTCCTTGATGCGCGTGGTCGAGCGCGGGTTGACCTCGTTGATGATCTGCACATCGCCCGACAGCAATGCGTTGACCCGTGACGGCTCGTCACCGATACCGATGAACTCGATCTCGTCCAGGTATGGCAGGCCAGGCTTCCAATAGTTGGTATTGCGCGCGCCAATCGAACGTACCCCGGGCTTGAATTCCTTGACCTTGAACGGACCGGTGCCGATGCCCTGGCTGAAGTCGCTGGTGCCCTCGGGGACGATCAACAGATGAGAAATGGCCAGGATCGAAGGCAACTCGGCATTCGGCCCGCTCAGGCGGATCTGCACCTCATGGGTACCGTTGGCCTTGACCTCGGCAAACTGCTCGGCCAGCGGCAAGACCTTGGAACCGGTGATCGGGTCCTTGTGGCGCAGCAGGGAAAACACCACGTCGGCGGCGGTGAGACCCTTGCCGTTGTGGAAGGTCACTTCCTTGCGCAGGGTAATCACCCAGAGCGTGGCGTCGCTGGTGTCGATGCGCTCGGCCAGTTCCAGTTGCGGCACCATGTGGCTGTCGAAACGCGTCAAGCCGTTATAGAACATGTAGTGGCGCACGTAGTCCGTGGACGATGAGCCTTTGGCCGGGTCCAGGGTATCAGCGGTGGAACTGGAGATACCCGCCACGCGGATACGCCCGCCGGGCTTGCCTTTGCCGGGGACTGCCTGTTCATCGGCCAGCAGCTTGCCGGCAGCGCCGAACAGACTGCCGGCACCGGCTGCGGCCACGCCCGCCAGCCCGAGCATTTGCAAGGCATGCCGACGTGACATGCCGCGATTGAGCCCTTCGAAAACACGCAGACTTTCTGTACCGGTGATCAACTGGTCTTTGATGCCGTTTTTATTGTCACTCATGTCAGTTCTACCTTTCGGAAAATGATAGGGCTCGATTGCGCACGATTGACGCAATGTGTTGAAACGCCAAACAACACCCTGCAACTCAGTGCAGGTAGTCCTGCAGGCGGTAATACGCGCCTACCAGCGGCAGGAACCAGGGCTTGCCGAAATGTCCGGGGATGGCCGGCCAGTCAAGCTCACGCCAAGGGTTGGCCTCGACCTTGCCGGCCATGACCTCGGCCATGACCTGCCCCATGTGCACCGACATCTGCACACCATGACCGCTGTAGCCCATGGAGTGATAAACCCCGCCATGCTGGCCGGCCCGGGGCAGGCGATCGGACGTCATGTCCACCAGGCCGCCCCAGCAATAGTCGATCCGGGTGTTCGCCAACTGCGGGAACATCTGCACCATCGCCGCTTGCAGCACCTTGCCGCTCTTGGCGTCGGAAACGCTGTCGGACATGGCAAACCGCGCGCGGCCGCCAAACAGCAGGCGATTGTCCGGGGTCAGGCGAAAGTAGTTACCGATCATCCGGCTGGTGACATAAGAGCGCCGCGCCGGCAGCAAGCTGTCGATCAGCGCCTGGGGCAACACCTCGGTGGCGACCACGAAACTGCCCACCGGTACGATCCGCCGCCGGTACCAACCCAGGCCGCCCTGCTGACAGGCGCCTGTCGCCAACAGGATCTGCGAGGCCTGCAACGTGCCCTTGCTGGTGTTGACTCGATAACCGCCGGCACTGGCCTTCCAGTCCTGCACCGCCACCCCTTGGAAAATCAACGCACCGTGACGGGCAGCGGCTTCGGCCAGGCCGATGCCGAAACACCCGACGTGCATCTGCACACCGTTGCGCTGTAACAGGCCACCGTGAAACTGCGCCGAATTGACTTCCGCCCGCGTCTCCTGGGCCGACAGTAACTCGACCTCGGCATCGACTTCCTTGCGGATCAATTCGCAGGTGCGCGCCAACCCTTCGTAGTGCATCGGCTTGGCGGCCAGCTTGAGCTTGCCGTTACGCTTGAGGTCGCAGGCAATCCCCTCCTGCTCCACCAGCGAGACCACGCTCTGCACGGCACTTTCATAGGCCTGGTAATACGCCCGTGCCTTGTCGGCGCCGAGGCTGGCGGTGAGCGCCGCGTAATCCTGGGCCACGCCGGTACTGCAATGCCCGCCGTTGCGCCCTGACGCCTCGCCAATCACCCTGCCCGCTTCCAGCACCGCCACGCTGGCCCCCTTCAAGGCCAGAGCCCGCGCCGCGGCCAACCCGGTGAAGCCGCCACCGACGATGGCGACATCGACCTGCCCGGGCAATCCGCCGAGCTGGGCACCGGTGAACGCCGGTGCGGTGTCGAGCCAATAGGACTCACTGCCCATGTCTAACCCCTTTCGCCTTGAAGAGTGCGCTCGACTCAGAGCCCGACCAGCGCGGCCAACCCGCCGATGTCCGGGATCTGGTGGTAGCCATACACGGCATTGGCCGGTTGTTCGTGACCACGGGCCACAAAAGCTTTGTGCTTGATCTTCATGTCGTGGGCCGACATCAGGTCGTAGCGGAAACTCGACGACACATGCAGAACATCCTCCGGCCCGCAGCCGAGGTTATCGAGCATGAATTCAAAGGCGGCCAGGCGCGGCTTGTAGACCTGGGCCTGCTGGGCGGTGAAGACTTTATGGAAAGGCGCACCGAGCTTGTCGACGTTGGACATGATCTGCTCGTCCATCGCGTTGGAAAAAATCACCAGGGGGATCTTGTCGGCGATTTTCGACAGGCCCGCCGGTACATCGGCGTGGGGGCCCCAGGTTGGAACGGCGTCGTAATAGAGCTGGCCTTCGCCGCGATACTCGACGCCCCAACGCTTGCAGACCCGCATCAGAGAGGTCTTGATGATTTCATCATAGGGCCGCCATTCACCCATCACCTGGTCCAGGCGATAAGCGGAGAAATCCTTGACGAACTGGTCCATCTGCCCGGCATCGACACGGTCGGCGAACAGCTCGCGGGTCATGCTGCCCATCTGGAAATTGGTCAACGTGCCGTAGCAGTCGAAGGTGATGTACTTGGGTCGAAGAAAGCTCATGAGTGCGGTCCTGGATTGTTGTTGAAGACATGCCGAGGCAAACATTGATGCTGTTCGTGAAGCTTCGCTGCAACGCTGCATCACGTTTTCATTACAACACCATGAGACCGTGGATAAATCGTTAAAAATACCGGCCGCTTGGTACAAACCACCGTTTTGCAGGGCTCGCTCAGCAGACTTTGCGGGATGCTCCAGGCGTGGGCGCTGCGCCCGTGTTTCCGTGGTCTTGCGGGCAGTTATGGTGCGCCAAACGGGTCTGCAAAGGGTCGTTTGCGGCAGAATCTACGCTTGGCGCAGCAGCTCCAGCATCCCGGGTGAATGGGCTGCCGCCATCGCGAGCAGGCTCGCTCCCACAGGGGATCTTGGGCAGTCGCATGATTGGTGTTCGCCACAGATCCATTGTGGGAGCGAGCCTGCTCGCGATAGCGGTGGGACAGCTTGCAGTGATGTTGAATGTGCTGCTGTATTCGCGAGCAAGCCCGCTCCCACATTAGTCTTGGCTTGGTCCGCAAGACCGGTATCCACCACAAATCCCCTGTGGGAGCGAGCCTGCTCGCGATAGCGGCGGGACAGCTTGCAGTGATGTTGAATGTGCTGCTGTATTCGCGAGCAAGCCCGCTCCCACATTAGTCTTGGGTTGGTCCGCAAGACCGGTATCCACCACAAATCCCCTGTGGGAGCGAGCCTGCTCGCGATAGCGGCGGGACAGCTTGCAGTGATGTTGAATGTGCTGCTGTATTCGCGAGCAAGCCCGCTCCCACATTAGTCTTGGGTTGGTCCGCAAGACCGGTATCCACCACAAATCCCCTGTGGGAGCGAGCCTGCTCGCGATAGCGGCGGGTCTAAGACAAGAGCCCTTTATTCAAGCTTTCAACTCAGCCTCAAGAAAGCTCACCAATGCCTGTACCCGCGCGCTGCGCAGTTTGCGCGAGGGCACGAGCAGGTTGATCGGGGCGCTGTCGAATTGCCAATCGGCAAGCACCCGCACCAGGCGACCGTCGGCGATGGCTTTACTGACGTCCCACTGCGAACGCAGCACCAAACCCAGGCCTTGCTCCGCCCAGCGTCGGGCCACGCTGCCGTCGTTGCTCAATAAAGCCGGTTTGATCCGCAGGGTCTTGCGCCCGTGCTCGTTGCGCAGGTGCCACAGCGTGACATCTTCATCGTTCTCACGAATGCAAATGCAGCGGTGTTCGGCGAGTTGCTCAGGCGATAAAGGCGTGCCGTGCTGCTCCAAGTACGCAGGACTCGCACATAACCACCGATCGTTCTGCGTAAGAGGCCGGGCAACCCAGAGGCTGTCGCTGAGGGTGCCGATGTGAATCACCGCGTCGCTGTCATGACGGTCGGGCCAGGGCGTTTCCCGCAGATCCAGATGCAGGCACAGCTGCGGATGCAACCTGGCAAAACGAGCCAATAGTGGCGCGATGTGTTGTCGTCCATACCCAAACGGCGCCGCCAGCCTGAGGGTGCCGACCAGCCGATCATCCTGCTGTTTGAACGACTCGGGCAGCGCCTCCAATTGATCCAGCAACAGCGCACTCTGCCGGGAAAAGCGCTCACCATCGGCGGTCAGGCTCAGGCGCCGGGCATCGCGATTGGCCAGGGTCAGGCCGAGCAGCGTCTCCAGTTTGCGCAAGCGCATGGACAGCGCGGGCGGCGAGACATTGAGCGCCCTGGCGGCGGCGCTCAGGGATTCAGAACGCGCCAGGGTCACGGCCATACGCAGGTCTTCGAGGCTGATCATTCAGTTCAACTTAATGATTGATGACGCCACATTGAACCACGACTTTACGATGACTGAGTAGAGTCGAGCCTGTCTCCAACCACCGAGTCCTGTTCATGCCAGCCTCAATCGCTTGCCTCGATACCCCGGTCGCGCTCATTGATGTGCCGCGAATGCAGCGCAATATCCAGCGCATGCAACACCGCATGGACGCCTTGGGGGTGCGTTTGCGCCCGCACATCAAGACCAGCAAATGCCTGCCGGTGGTCCAGGCGCAGATCGAGGCAGGCGCCAGCGCAATCACCGTGTCCACACTCAAGGAGGCAGAGCATTGCTTCGCCGCAGGCATCCACGACATCTTTTATGCCGTGTCCATGGCACCCGGCAAACTGGCCCAGGCCCTGACACTCCGGCGCAAGGGCTGTCGATTGAGCATCTTGACCGACAGTCTGGCGGCAACGCAGGCCATCGTCGATTTCGGCAGGCAGCACGACGAACGTTTCGAGGTCTGGATCGAGATCGATTGCGATGGCCATCGCTCCGGCGTGCGCGTCGAAGACGATGCACTTGTCGACATCGCCCGGCGACTCCGTGAAGGCGGCATGCAGCTTTGCGGCGTCATGACCCACGCCGGATCCAGCTACGAACTCAACACGCCACAAGCGCTACAAGCCCTGGCCGAACAAGAGCGCTACATCTGCGTCAGCGCCGCCCAACGCATCCGCGCAGCCGGGCTGGCCTGCCCCCAGGTCAGCATCGGTTCCACACCCACGGCACTTTCGGCGCAGAGCCTGGAGGGCGTCACAGAAGTGCGCGCTGGCGTCTATGTGTTCTTCGACCTGGTGATGCACAACATCGGCGTTTGCCGGGCGGATGAATTGGCGCTGAGCGTGCTGACCACCGTCATCGGTCATCAGCCGGACAAAGGCTGGATCATCACCGATGCCGGCTGGATGGCCATGAGCCGGGACCGGGGTACACAGCGCCAGCAACGGGATTTCGGCTATGGACAAGTGTGCAGCGAAGCCGGCGACTGGATCGAGGGCGCCCTGCTCTCCAGCGCCAACCAGGAACACGGCATCGTCACCCTTTCCAGTCCCGGGGAGGTCGCTATCACCGAGCGTTTCCCCATTGGCAGTCGCCTGCGCATCCTGCCCAATCACGCCTGTGCCACGGGTGCGCAGTTCCCTGAATACAGCGCCTGCGATGCCTCGGGTGCGGTGCACACCTGGAGTCGCCTGCATGGCTGGTGAAATCGAGTTGATCCAGACCACCCAGGCGGCCGCTGCGGGCGGACATTACACCCAGGCGGTCTCGCGCCAAGGCGTTTTGTACGTATCCGGACAACTGCCGGTACGCGCCGATGGCAGCCACAGTGTCGACCAACCGTTCGAGATACAAGTCGCCATCGCCCTGGATAACCTGATGGCGATTCTCCGCGTGGCAGGCCGTCGTCCCAGCGACCTGCTGAAAGTAACGGTCTATGTCGTCGGCATCGAACACTGGCCGGCTTTCGACCGGATCTACGCCCGTTATCTGGGCGAACACCGACCTGCGCGCGCGGTGGTGCCCGTCCCGGCCTTGCACCATGGGTACTTGATTGAAATCGAAGCGCTGGCGGGCAGTGAGAGCACATCATGAAACCGGAAAAAAGCGATGTACTGATTATCGGCGGCGGCATCATGGGGTCGGCTTCGGCGTTTTTCCTGCGCCAGCGCGGGCGCTCGGTGACGTTGCTGGAGCGCGACCTGATCGGCCAATACGCCAGCGGCGTGAATTTTGGCAACGTGCGGCGCCAAGGACGATTCCTCGGCCAACTGGAACTGTCCAATCGCTCGTACGGCTTGTGGAAACGGCTCCCCGAGTTAATTGGCGATGACCTGGAATTCATCCCCAGCGGCCATATGCGCGTCTGTTATCGCGAGGACGAAATCGCCGAGCTTGAAGCCTACGCCGCCGCCCCCGAGGCCCGAGAGCTGGACTTGCAGATCATCACCGGCAAGGCCCTGCATGCACGTTTCCCGTTCCTCGGCCCGGACGTCAAGGGCGGCTCGTACGCACCTCACGACGGCCACGCCAACCCGCGCCTGGCCGCCCCGGCATTTGCCCGCGCAGCGACACGGGCCGGGACAAGTGTGCGCGAGCGAACGGAAGTCGCCGCGGTACAAAAGGTCAATGACGAATTCCACGTGACCACCACCGACGGCCGACTGTTCATTGCCGAGCAACTGCTGATCACCGCCGGGGCCTGGGGGGCGAAGCTGTCAGAACAATTCGACGAAGCCGTGCCGTTGGAAGCCAATGGCCCGCAGATGTCGGTCACGGAACCGGTGCCCTATGCCTTGCCGACGGTGATTGGCGTGTTCACCAAGATAAAGGAAGAGGTGATTTATTTCCGACAGATACCCCGGGGCAACATCATCATCGGCGGTGGCAACCGCTGCAAACCGGACATGCTCAACCGGCGCGCCTACTTCAAGCCCGAAAGCCTGCTCAATCAGATGCGGCAGATGAGCCGCCTGCTGCCCGGGGCCGAGCACCTCAACATCATCCGGGTGTGGAGTGGCATCGAGAGCTATACCCCAGACTCGCTGCCCATCATCGGCCCCAGCGGCAAGATCAAGGGATTGTTCTATGCCTTTGGTTTCTGCGGGCATGGCTTCCAGCTCGGCCCGGGCGTTGGCGACGTCATGGCCGAGCTGATCAGCACCGGCCGTACCGGCACCCTGATCAGCCCTTTCGATATCCGCAGGTTTACCGAACCGACAGGGCTGGTGATGCCTCAGGCGAGCCTTCCCGGCACCGGCAGGCTCGTTTGACCCACGCCATCGTGGACACTTCTGGCCCTGAACCGACGCCGCTGTGTTTTTTGCGAAGTTAGCCCGGCAGATACAGCAGATTCTTCTTTGCCAGGCTTGAGAACGGCATATCCCATCAGGGCCGCTTTGTTAGTTTATCGAGAAGAAAAACGGCATCACGATCTGTTGCCGGCAGCGCTATCACCGCTCTATGGGAGCCCGTTGGATGACCACCCAATTCTCGAACAATCCGCCTACGTCCCGGCAGTTTTATATCAATGGCGGTTGGCAGCCTCCGGCCCATCCGGCCACCCTGGCGGTGGTCAATCCAGCTACCGAGGCCGTCATCACTGAAGTCGCCCAGGGCTCAAGCGAGGACGTTGAGCGGGCCGTGGCGGCGGCTCGCGCAGCGTTTCCCGGCTGGTCGGCAACTTCGGTGGATGCCCGCGTGGCGGTCCTTGGAAAGATCCATGAACTGATCCTTGAGCGCAAAGAAGCATTGGCCCAAGCACTCTCGCTGGAAATGGGCGCGGCCATCAGCTTCGCCCGGGCCATGCAAGTGCCGCTGGCGGCTGAACACGTACGGGTGGCCCGTGACGTGTTGTCCACCTATCGCTTCCAGAACGTCGAGAATGGTACCGCCATTCAACGCGAACCCATTGGCGTCTGCGGCCTCATCACGCCGTGGAACTGGCCGCTGTATCAAATCACCGCCAAAGTCGCCCCGGCGATTGCCGCTGGCTGCACAGTGGTGTTGAAACCCAGCGAATTGTCGCCCCTGAGCGCCTTGCTCTTCGCCCAACTGGTGCATGACGCTGGCCTTCCGGCGGGTGTCTTCAACCTGGTGAACGGCAGCGGTGCCGAAGTCGGCGCGGCCATGGCGGCGCATCCCGATATCGACATGATCTCCATCACCGGCTCGAACCGCGCTGGAGCGCTGGTGGCCCAGGCTGCCGCCCCGACAGTGAAACGCGTGACGCAAGAGTTGGGCGGCAAGTCGCCAAACGTGCTGTTGCCGGACGCCGACTTCGCCAAGGCCGTGCCGCCAGGAGTGATGTCGGCGTTTCGCAACGTCGGCCAATCATGCAGCGCGCCAACCAGAATGATCGTGCCCAGGAACCGCTTGGCGGAAGTCGAGGCGTTGGCGGCCGCTACCGCCAACGCGATCGTCGTGGGCAATCCGCAATCGGAAGAAACCGTGCTCGGGCCCATCGCCAACGAAGCCCAGTTCAATCGCGTGCAGGTTATGATCGAAGTGGGCTTGAACGAGGGTGCCAAGCTTGTTTGCGGTGGCCCAGGGCGCCCGGAGGGTTTTGAACAAGGCTTCTACACCCGCCCCACGGTTTTCTCGCAGGTCGACAGCGCCATGCGCATCGCCCAGGAAGAAATCTTCGGCCCGGTGCTGTGCATCATTCCCTATGACACCGTGGATGAAGCCGTCGCCATCGCCAACGACACCGTCTATGGGCTGGGGGCGCATGTCCAGGGCCAGGACCTTGATCTTGCACGTGCCGTTGCGTCGCGTATCCGCGCAGGGCAAGTGCTGCTGAACTACCCGGCGTGGAACCCGATGGCCCCCTTCGGCGGCTACAAGCGCTCAGGCAATGGTCGTGAGTATGGGGTCCACGGGTTCGAGGAATATCTGGAGATCAAGGCGATAGTCGGCTTCGAGTGAGCGCCCTACTCCTCGAACCGCCCCGTGCCCTCGCGATCATGGGCGTAGTGTCGGCTGAACGGAAACGTCGGCAGCCATGACTCGCGGCGCACGGTCCAGCTTTCGTAGCTGGGCATCAGTTGATCGGGGGCATCCAGCGTACCCAGGTTCACTTCAATTTCGTCGCCGGTACGGGCGAACACCGACGAGCCACAGCGTGGGCAGAAACAGCGCCCGGCGTAATCCCGTGTTTCGCCCTCGATCGTCACCGCATCCTGGGGGAACACCGCTGCGGCGTAGAAGAGCGCGCCGTGATGCTTGCGACAGTCGAGGCAGTGACAGAGACCAACGCGATACGGCCGCCCCGAGGCCTCGATACGCACGTTGCCGCACAGGCAGCCGCCAGTGAATCGGTCCATGGTGTGTCTCCTCTAAAACCGGCCAGTCGGGTTTCACCATACATGTCGATCAATGATAGGCGCGTGCTGCGCCATCAGTTCCACAACCCAATCGATGAACACCCGTAGCTTGGCACTGACGTGGCGGTTCGGGGGATAGGCCAGATAAAGCGGCATTGGCTCGAGCTGCCAGTCTTCGAACAGCGGCACCAACTCACCTTGCCCCTGGTGACGCCGGGACATGTACTCGGGCAACCAGAGCACGCCCAGCCCCGCCAAACCGGCCGCGAGATAGGCGTTGCCGTCATCGATGGCCAACGCGTAGCGCCCTTTGACGTGAAGCAGCTCACCGTCACGGCGCATGGCGTAGGGCAAGGATTTGCCGGTGCGTGCCCACAGGAAACCAACGGTGCGATGGTGCGAATCTTCCAGCTCTCGCGGATGCGTGGGCAGGCCAAACCGTGCCAGGTAACTCGGGGCGGCGAAAACGCCGAGGGCGAGATCGCCGACGCGTCGGGCGACCAGCGACTGATCCCTCAATTCACCACCGCGCACCACGCAATCGACGTTTTCATCGATCAAGTCGACGATACGATCACTGACGCCCATGTCGATCTGGATGTCCGGGTATCGCTCATAGAACGCCGGCAAGGCCGGTATCAGGATCAGAGCGGCCAGCGGGCTCGGCACATCCACCCGCAGCCGGCCCCGGGGCAGTGCTTGCGCACCGGACAGGCTGGTCTCGGCATCGTCCATGTCGGCCAACAGCCGGATCACCCGCTCGTAATAAACCGCGCCGTCGGCGGTGACGTTGACCTTGCGCGTGGTGCGGTTGAGCAACTTGACCCGCAACCGTGCCTCGAGCTGCTGCACCAGTTGGGTCACGGTGGTCTTGCTCATGTGCAGGGTGTCAGCAGCCTTGGTGAAGCTGCCCGCCTCCACCACTCGAACGAACGCTTGCATCGCATCAAAACGATCCATTTCTGCCTCAGGGTCGATCCGATTGTTTGGATTCTACAAACAGTGATCACCAAGGTTGCTCGTTTATCGCGTGGATACAAGCCCCTAGAGTGAATCCATCGTTTGGAACCCACTCTTTGATGGAGGTATTCATGAAACAACGCGATGTGGTTTTCCCGCCTGGACGCCAGGCACTTTATGAGCGCAATCGCTACTCGCCGGCAATTCGGTCCAATGGCTTTCTGTTCGTCTCGGGGCAAGTCGGCAGCAACGAAGATGGCTCGCCAGAGCCCGATCTGGAGGCTCAGGTCCGGCAAGCGTTCACCAACCTGAAGGCGATTCTGGCTGCCGCCGATTGCAGCTTTGACGATGTGGTCGACGTCACGGTCTTCATGGTCGATCCTCAGTCGACCTTCGAGCGGGTCTGGAACGTCGTGCCCGAGTTCTGGGGCAACGCACCGCATCCGACACTGACAGCGGTGGGCGTGACGTGGCTGTATGGTTTTCAGTTCGAGATCAAGGTGATTGCCAGGTTGCCTGAAAACACCCTGTAGGTCAGCTTGCATCAATGTTGGCTGTGCCGCCGCCATCGTGAGCAGGCTCGCTCCCACAGGGAATGGCGGTAAGGCCGAGTCTTCAGCCCACCCTGCAATCAATGTGGGAGCGAGCCTGCTCGCGATAGCGGTGGGTCAGTCTGTATCAATGTTTGGCTGTGCTGTCGTCATCGCGAGCAGGCTCGCTCCCACAAAGGATCTAAGGTGGGTCGCCGGCTAGCCTTTCATCGCTGCTTCAATCGCGGCAATGTCGATCTTGGTCATCGTCATCATGGCCTCGAAGGCACGCTTGGCGGCGGCTTTATCGGCGCTGGCGACGGCTTCGAGCAGCACGCGGGGGCTGATCTGCCACGACAGCCCCCACTTGTCCTTGCACCAGCCGCAAACGCTCGCCTCGCCGCCGTTGTCGATGATCGCACTCCACAAGCGGTCCGTTTCCGCCTGGTCCTCGGTTGCAATCTGGAATGAAAAAGCCTCGCTGTGCTTGAATGCCGGCCCGCCATTGAGGCCGATGCAAGGGATGCCCATCACCGTGAACTCCACCGTGATCACATCGCCCTGCTTGCCCGACGGATAATCGCCCGGAGCATGATGGATGGCGTTCACCGCGCTGTCGGGAAAGATTCTTGCGTAGAATTCTGCCGCTTCCTGGGCGGTGCCGTCGTACCAGAGACAGATCCTGTTTTTATTATTCATTCCGGCTCTCCGAAAGGGACTGGACGATAAAGTCTAGCAGTCCCCCCGAAAGTTACAGATGACTAGCCCTCAGGTGAACAGCTCCACACCCAACTGGAATGCAACCCACAACGCCAGGCCGGTGGCAAACATCAGCGCGATGTTCTCGAACAGGTTGTTGCGGTATTCCTTGCCCAGCAGGGATTTCTGGTTGGACATGATCAGCAGGCCCAGGGAAATCACCGGCAAGCCGACGATGTTCAGCGCGTTGACACCGATGGTCAGCGTGACGAAGTCCGGCATGCCGGGGAGCGACCAGATCAGTGGCGTCACGAGAATGAACAACATGAACCATTTGTGCATCGGGTCACGGTGGAACTCTTTGCCGTAACGCTCCCGGCGCCCGGGCCGCACATGTTGGAAGGCATCGGTGATAAGCATCGGGAACGCCGTGGTCTTGCCGGAGATGCTGGCGAACAGCGTGGCGAACACACCGATAAAGAACACGTACCAACCGATCGAGCCGAAGAACATTTCCAGGGCCTTGCCCAGATCGCCCAGGGTTTTGACCTCGATGCCGTTGGGTCGCAGGATTTCCGCGCCGACGATCCAGATCGCCAGGTTGATGATGATCCCGACAAACACCGCAAACAGCAGGTCGTTACGCTGGATACGCTTGTGTTCAGGCCCTACCCAGCCCTTCTGGCGCATGACATACGGATGGACGAAGTTGGCGATGGAGCCGGCCACTGCACCGATCACCGAGACAGCCACCAGCAGCGCACCGTGCACGCCTTCATCGGGCGGAATGCTGAAGCCGATGGTGCCTTTGACGATGCCGGCGACATCCGGGCCGGACATCACCGCCAGGGCCAGGAACGCCAGGGTCATGATCGCCAGCAAGCCTTTCATCACGCCTTCGATCATCGAGTAGATATTGCGCCCCACGAGCATCCATACCGCCAAGACCACCGCCACCGAACACAGCAGTGGATAGTCGACCTTGAGCAACATGGCCAAGGCTTCGCCAGCACCCTTGATCATGTAGGCATTCATCAAGTGCCCCATGAGCAATGCATACACCAGCAGGAACCAGGCGAAAAGCGGATTGAGCTGGGCATAACCTTGCAGGATGGTCATGCCCTGGTTATTGCAAAGCTGGAAGCGCGCGATGATGTTGACGATCAGGTAGCGCAGCAGAAGAGAGACCGCCAGCACCCACATCATCGCGTAGCCGTAGTTCGCCCCGGCCACCGAAGATGTGATCAGGTCGCCAGCGCCCAGCCAGGAAAGAACAGCAATGATACCGGGGCCCAGTAGCTTGAGCAGACGTACGAAACGGCCCTGTACGGGCGCCGCAGCCTGGCCTTCAGCGGAAGGAATGCTCGTCATGGATGGAATCTCCGTTTATTGTTTTTGTGAGAAACGGCCACAGTCGAACACATTAGATACGACGTCGTACAACCATTATTAATCTGTAATTATGTAGAAATGTTTCATGGCATCCGCTCCCGAGATACCACTGTATTAAGAAGCAAATTGCCACTAAGCCCCCACCGGCTCGCCGTTATCAACCATCCAGCGCACCATCCTCGCCAACGGCACCCGATGCTGCTGGATCGCGCACCAACTGACATGTTCATGGCGATACAACTCGACGTAACGATTGAGCAGCACATGGCGGCCATCCTCGGCCAACTGCAGTTCAACCTCACGGCAATGCAGTAGATCCGCATCGGGCGAGCGCATCCGTCGATGCAGCACCAACACCTGGCTACTCATCAGCGGCAGCTCCATTCTCGCATTGCGGGTTATCCTGCACGACCGCCCCCAACTTGCCCTGTGCGACAAAATCGGCACGCCGCTGCGCCGTTGCATCGCGAAGCGCCACGTAGTAATCCGGTTCGGCCTGCAACTGGTCTGTCAGAGGCAATGCCTCGGCGCGGCCATCGACAACGCCGCCGACGGTGTTGATCGTGCCCAGGGTCTCGACAGTGCTGCTGTTGTCGCCGAACGGGTCGACGGCGAAACTCAGCACTTCGCCCGTGGCGTCCCTCAGGTTGGCGCTGCCCAGCAACGGCAGCTCCACGATCGGCCCGGGCGCGACGTTCCAGACGCCGAAGGTCTGGCCGAAATCGGCCTTGTGGCGCTCGATGCCCAGCTTGCCCGACACGTCGATCAACCCGACGATACCCGCCGTGGTGTTGATGACGAAACGGCCCAGTGTGTTGACCGAGCGTTGGGCGTTGCCTTGTAGCAGGTCGTTGATGAACACCTTGGGCTCGCCGAAGTTCGCCACGAAGTTGTGGACGCCGGCCTGGAACGTCTCCGGCAGCTTGCGATAACCACGGGCAACCGGGGCCAGCGCATAGTCATCCACGGTTCGGTTGAACGCGAAGATGCCGCGGTTGACCGGTTCCGCAGGATCGTGAACGGTGTAATTCGCGCTTTCACACGAGCCTGGTTTTGCAGCCGGCGTGCTGGAGCAACCGCTGGCGAGTGCCGTCAAAACAACTACAACGGTGGATCGAACAAACAATGGGGCGGGTTTGGTGATCGGCATACAGGGTTATCTCGGCGAGGAATGGAGGCGATACCGGTCAACTAAAGAACCGATGCCGGACACAGCTCTTGTGGCGAGGGGATAAATCCCCTCGCCACAGGTTCTGTATAGGACCGACTACTTTTTAACTGACCGACATCAAAGGCCATCCTGCCGCTGTTTTTTTGCCCGCAGATTTCCAGAACATTGCCCGCCGGCAACTTTATTGCCGGATTGAAATATATGACGCAGGCCCCGGATTGACCCTAGTATCCCCTCCTGTATTCATTACTCTGCGTGCCCACCGTGAGCCATTTATTACTGGTGGACGATGACCTCGAAGTCCTCGCCCTCTTGCGCAAGTTCCTCGAACAACATGGCTATAGCGTGGATGTGGCCGCCGACGGCAACGCCTTGTGGCAGGCGGTGGAGCGTCGGGTGCCGGACCTCATCATCCTCGACGTCATGCTGCCGGGCGACAACGGTCTGGTGCTCTGCCAACGACTGCGAACCGAGCACAGGGTCGCCATCATCATGCTCACCGCCATGGGCGAATTGAGTGACCGCGTCGTCGGTCTGGAGCTGGGGGCGGACGATTACCTGACCAAGCCCTTCGACGCCCGGGAGCTATTGGCCCGGGTACGTGCCGTGCTCCGGCGCACCGGAGAAGCCAGGGAGACGTTGAGCGACTCATCCCGGCCCATCCTGGAGTTCGAAAACTGGCAGCTGGACGTCACCCGGCGCGAACTGCGCTCGCCGGACAAGGTCATGATCCCGCTGTCCGCCGGAGAATTCGAACTGCTGCTGGTCTTTGTCGAACACCCGCGCCGGGTGCTGACCCGCCAGCAGTTGCTGGACCTGGCGCGCGGCGAAACCTTCGAGGCGTTCGACCGCAGCATCGATGTCCAGGTCAGCCGCTTGCGACGCAAGTTGGAGACCGACCTCACCGGTGCGTCGATGATCCGCACCGTGCGCAACAGCGGCTACCTGTTCAGCCCCCATGTGGTGAAGCGATGAAATGCACTCGACGGCCATGGGATACGCTGGCGCGCTGGATCGCCCTGACCACCCTGGTTGCCATGCTCACGTTGCTGGCCCTGAACGCGCTGTTCAGTCAACTGACTGATGCCTGGGCCCGCCCTCCCCTGATGGAAACCGGTCTGATTGAAAAGATCGCCGCCATCACCCGCATCATCGACTCGGCAACGCCCGAGCAGCGGCCCACGATTGCCAGGACAGCCAGTGACCCGATCTTCAACACACAATGGCTCCAACGCCATGAAGAAGCCAAGCTGCCAGTGATCGACGACCCCGAATACAGCGATGGCGCACTGCGCTTGCGCCAACAGTTGGGCCGGCCCGACGCGAGGATCGAGGGCTATGAGCCGAGCGACTGGCCCACCGGCCAGCCCGGCGCACGCTACGCCGCGATGATCGAATTGACCGACCACTCGTGGGTCATGTTTTCTCTGCCTGCGCGCAGTTGGGGGCTGGAGGAATGGAAGCGCAACCTGATCATGCTGGCGCTGATCCTGGTGTCGACGATTATCGTCGCGCTGATCGCCACGCGACACCTGGCAGCGCCCTTGCAACGCTTTGCCGAGGGCGCCAGGCGCTTCGGCGTGGATCACAAGGCACCGCCTATTCCCGTCGTCGGCCCCCATGAAATCCGCCAGGCGATCCTCGCCTTCAATGCCATGCAGGCCCAGCTAAAGCACTTCATCGAGGACCGCACCCAGATGCTCGCCGCCATCTCCCACGACCTGCGCACGCCCTTGACCCGCATGCGCCTGCGTGGCGAGTTCATCGAGGATGCCGAGCAGCAATCCCGGCTGTTCAGGGACGTCGACGAAATGCAGGCGATGATCAATTCAGCCCTGGAGTTCTTCCGCGACGATGCCCGGCTTGAACATGCCACCGCGTTCGACCTGGCCGAGCTGCTGCACACCATCGTCGATGACCTCAAGGACGCCGGCACCGAGGTTGGGTTCGAAGGCACCCAGCGCCTGGTTTATGTCGGCCGGCCCATCGGCATCAAGCGTGCATTGGTCAACCTGATCGACAACGCGATCAAATATGGCGGCGAGCCGACGGTTCGCCTCGAAGCCGACGCCCACCGTGTGGACATTCGCATCCTGGACCGCGGGCCCGGCATCGACGCCCAATACCTTGAGCAGGTCTTCGCGCCGTTCTTTCGCATCGAAGGCTCTCGCAACAAGCACACCGGCGGCGTCGGGCTGGGCCTGTCGGCGGCCCGGGCGACGGTGCTGGAGCATGGCGGGACACTGACCTTGAGCAACCGTCGGGATGGCGGGTTGGAGGCCAGGGTCTCGCTACCGCTTGACTGAAGCCCCCCCGATGTATCGATCCGCTCTAAACAATCAGCGCCTTCCTCGGTAGGATGTCCGGCCTTTCCGGCCTCGACGCTGCCCCGGGAAGGCGCTTTTGTTTACATCGCTCGACTCAATACCATCGCTCGCGTTCACGACAGACAAGGATCGGCGGAGCCAAACCAAGGAATTCACCGATGATTCTTATCATTTATGCGCACCCCTACCCCGATAAATCGCGGGTCAACCAGTTGATGCTCAAGCGAGTGTCGAACAACCCGGACGTGGTTATACGTTCGCTCTACGAGCTCTATCCCAATTTCGATATCGACGTCGAGGCGGAACAGCATGCGGTGGAACAAGCCGATCTTGTGGTGCTCCAGCACCCGATGTATTGGTACAGCACCCCGCCCCTGCTGAAACTGTGGATCGATAAAGTCTTCACCCACGGCTGGGCCTACGGCAAAGGCGCCGTCGCCCTCAAAGACAAGCGCCTGCTGTGGGCCGTCACCACCGGTGGCGATCAAGCGCATTTTGCGATCGGCGACTACCCAGGTTTTACCGCGTTGGCCCAACCCCTCCACGCCACGGCCATTTACTGCGGCATGCGCTGGTTGGAACCGGTGGTCGTGCATGGCGCCTATGCCGCCGACCCTGACGCCCAACATGCACAAATCGAACACTATGGCGCTCGCCTGGCCGCCTGGAAGGAAGATTGAAATGGAGACTCACAGCCTGATTGAAATGCTCATCTACCTGGCCTCGGCGACGCTGATCGTCCCGATTGCCGTTCGATTTGGCCTGGGCCCGGTGCTGGGTTATCTACTGGCCGGGTGCATCATCGGCCCGTGGGGGCTGAAGCTGATTACCGACGTCAAGGCGATCCTGGAGTTCGCTGAAATCGGCGTGGTCCTGATGCTGTTCATTATCGGCCTTGAACTCGACCCCAAACGGCTCTGGGCCCTGCGCCGGATGGTGTTTGGTGGCGGTGCCCTGCAGATGCTCGCCTGTGGCGCTGCCATTGGCTTGTTCTGTACGGCCCTGGGCCTGAACTGGACGGCGGCGCTGCTGGTCGGCC
This sequence comes from Pseudomonas sp. St290, assembly GCF_018325805.1. NCBI lineage: Bacteria > Pseudomonadati > Pseudomonadota > Gammaproteobacteria > Pseudomonadales > Pseudomonadaceae > Pseudomonas > Pseudomonas sp. St290. The sequence continues at coordinate 4,312,589 of NZ_AP014703.1, forward strand.
TGACCCTGAGCCTGTCCTCCACGGCCATCGCCATGCAGGCCATGAGCGAACGCAACCTGACCGCCACCGCCGTCGGGCGCAGCAGCTTTGCCGTGCTGCTGTTCCAGGACATCGCGGCGATTCCGCTGGTGGCGATGATTCCGCTGTTGTCGGCCCACGGCGACACCCCTTCGGGCACCGCGCTGTTGCTATCGATTGGCAAAATCGTCGCTGCCATCGCCATCGTCGTGCTGTTGGGTCGCTACGTGACGCGACCGCTGCTGCGCTTCGCCGCCCGCTCAGGCCTGCGGGAGATTTTCAGTGCCGTCGCGCTATTCCTGGTGTTCGGCTTCGGCTTCCTGCTGGAGGAAGCTGGGTTGTCGATGGCCATGGGCGCGTTCCTCGCCGGGGTGCTGCTGGCCAGCTCCGAATACCGCCATGCGCTGGAAAGCGACATCGAGCCGTTCAAGGGCCTGCTGTTGGGTCTGTTTTTCATCGGCGTCGGCATGTCGATCGATTTCGGCACGCTGGTCAACGCACCGCTCAAAGTGATCACCCTGACCCTGGGTTTCATCCTGATCAAGCTGCTGGTGATCAAGCTGGCGGGCCGGTTCCTCAACGTCCCCGCCGGCCAGCGCTCCTGGCAGGCGGTGTTGCTGGGCCAGGGCAGCGAGTTCGCCTTCGTCGTGTTTGGCGCGGCGACCGTGGCCGGCATCCTGACCGATCAATGGGGCAAGAGCCTGACCCTGGCGGTGGCCTTGTCCATGTGCCTGACGCCCTTGCTGATTCTGCTGCTGGATCGCTTCGAGTCCGTCACCCGGAAAAACCAGCGCGAATCCGACCTCGTCGACCAGCAGAACCCACGGGTGATCATCGCCGGGTTCGGCCGCTTCGGGCAGATCGCCGGACGCCTGCTGATGTCCTGCGGCGTCGAGGTGGTGGTACTGGATCACGACCCTGACAACATCGAGACGCTGCGCAAGTTCGGCGTGAAAGTCTTTTATGGCGATGCCACGCGCCTCGATCTGTTGCACGCCGCCGGCGCGGCTCAAGCGGTGGTGCTGATCAATGCGATCGACAATCAGGAAGACAACCTGACGCTGACCCGGCTGGCCCAGGAGCACTTCCCCGCATTGCAGTTGATCGTGCGGGCGCGGGACATGGGACACCTCATTACCCTGCGGCAGATGGGCGTGGAAGCGGCCGAACGGGAAACTTTCGAGAGCGCGCTGTCATTGGGTCGCAGTGCCCTGGAGCGCATGGGCGTCGGGGCTTACGAAGCGCGCGAACGGGCGGATCAGTTCCGGCGGCTGAACCTCAAGATGCTGGAGGAAATCGTCGCCCAGCCGGAAGACGACCTCAAGTTCCGCCATGACGCCTACCGCCGCGCCAATGCGCTACTCACGGAGATGTTCAACGAAGACCGTGCCCACCCCGTCGACAGTTGGCCGGAACATCATCGCAACGAAACCGACAAGACGCCGAGTTGACCGGCGTCATACACGCCCGAACTTGCGCCGGTATTGCACCGGCGTCAGCCCGGTCAGCGCCTTGAACATGCGCTGCAAGTTGGAGCTGCTGCTGAAACCCAGCTCGGCGCCGATGCTGGCAAGGGACTGCGCCGTCAACGTCAGGCGTTCGCTGACCTGGTTCAACTTGATGCGCCGGGCATAGGTCGCGACCGCCTGGCCCGTTTCACGGCTGACCTTGCGTGCCAAGGTACGCTCGGACACCGCCAGCTCGCTTGCCAGCGCCTGAACGGTGATCCGCTCGGCCGGCATCTGTTCGATCAAGCCATGCAACTGCCGCAGCCATCCGCTGGGTTGCTCGATCAGCGCACTGCCTTGGAACGCTCCATGGGCAATGGCCGGGCGCGGCAGCACCATGAGCCGGGTAATGTCCCGCAGCACGTCGCTGCTGACGCTGCGTTCGATGAGTTTTTCGGCGATGGGCAGGTAGCCGTTCACTCCGGACGCGGTCGCCGTGTGTTCGTTGAACACGCAGTTTTGCTCGCTTTGCCAAAGGACTTTTCGATACTGCTGCTGCATCGCTTGCGCCAGCCACCAGGTCACCGTCGCGCCCTGCCCGTCCAGGCGACCACTGGCGGCCAGCAGGCAGACGCCGGTGCAATAGGACCAGAGCCGCAGCGTTCGGGCAAGCTTGGACAGCGCGCTCACGAGAGCCGTTTGATCAACCAGCAGCGCATTCACCTGCTCGGCCGATTCGGCCCAGAAGCCGGGAACCAGGACAGCATCCAGCGCAATGCTGCCCAGGGCCGCTTCCGCGTGCAGGGTCACGCCATGGGCACACACCACCGGCCCGGCTTGCAACGCGATGTAGCGTGCCTCGAACAACGTCAGCCCTCTTCTGCGGTTAGCGGCATGCAGCAGATCGGCGAAGGCAAACAGGCCGGCGGGCATGCAGCCGGGAAACAGAAGCAGACCGATTCGGATTTTTCTGGTCATGGCTTGAAACGAATCAAAGATGTCAGATCCGGCCATTATGCACACGGGACCGGAGCGGCACCATGAAGCGCTCGCTCAACAGGAACGTCTCATGAACATCCAGCAGATCCGTAACGCCACGATCATTCTTCAATTCGGCCCGTATCGCGTGCTCGTCGACCCGATGCTGGCTGCCAAGGGCACGCTGCCGCCGCTTCGACTGTTCGGTGCCACGCAGCGCAATCCGCTGGTGGAGCTTCCGGCTTGCACAGCGAAGGACCTTGAGGCTGTCACCTATTGCCTGATCACCCACTGCCAGAAAGGCCATTTCGACCATCTGGACGGCGCGGCCAAGCGATGGCTGAGGGAAAAACAGATCCCGGTCATCTGCACACCCCATGACGCCCCGTACCTCGCCAGGCGGGGCTTGAATGTCCAGGCGCTTGCCCTGGCACATGACCAACCCCACTCATTCCTGGGCGGCACCATCCGCTCCGTCCGCTGCACCCATGGGCTGGGCCTGGTGGGCAAGTTGATGGAGCACGGCGTCGGCTACCTGATCGAGCTGCCCGGGGAGCCAAGCGTCTACCTCAGCGGCGACACTGTACTCACCCCCACCGTGTGCGAATTCGTCCTGCGCCACCAACCGCAGGTCAGCGTGGTCCCGGCAGGCGGGGCCCGCTTCGATGTGGGCGGCGACATCATCATGGGCATCGACGAGACGCTGGAATTCACCCGCCTATCCCACGGGACCGTGGTGGCCAATCACCTGGAAGCGATCAGCCACTGCCCGACGACCCGCAAGGCCCTCGCCGAAGCCGCCGCGAGGGCCGGTGTCGGAGACCGGTTGTTGATACCGGAAGATGGCGAGACATTGATTTTCCAGGCGGCCTAGACCAGTGCGTCCAGCTCGGCGAGCAGCGGCGCAGGGATCTTCAGCTCACTGGCCGTGAGGTTTTCCCGCAGGTGCGCCAGGGACGATGTGCCGGGAATCAGCAGGATGTTCGGCGCCCGTTGCAGCAACCACGCCAGGGCCACACACAGCGGTGACGCCTGCAAGCGCGCCGCCACGCTGGAAAGGGTTTCCGATTGCAGCGGTGTGAAGCCGCCCAGCGGGAAGAACGGCACGTAGGCGATGCCCTGCCGACCGAGGTCAGCGATGAGTTGTTCGTCGTCGCGATGGGTCAGGTTGTAGTGGTTCTGCACGCAGACCACCTTGGCAATGCCCTGGGCCTGCTTGACCTGCGCGGCCGTGACATTGCTCAGGCCCAGGTGGCGGATGAGCCCCTGGCGCTGCAACTCGGCCAGTGTCGTGAACGATTCCTCGATGGAAGCCTCCGAGGGCGAATGCAGATCGCCCCACACCCGCAGGTTGACTACGTCCAGGACCTCCACGCCCAAGTTGCGCAGGTTGTCGTGGACCGCCCGAGTCAGCTCGGCGGGGCTGTGGGCCGGGTTCCAGGACGCATCGGCACCGCGAACGGCACCGACCTTGGTCACGATGACCAGATCCTTGGCGTAAGGGTGCAGCGCTTCGCGGATCAACTGGTTGGTGACATGGGGCCCGTAGAAATCCGCGGTGTCGATGTGGTTGACCCCGTTCGCCACTGCTTCGCGCAGCACGGCGATGGCGGCCGCCGGATCTTTCGGCGGCCCGAAGACCTGGGGCCCCGCCAACTGCATCGCGCCATAGCCCATGCGATTGATCGTGCGATCACCCAGTGAAAAGGTGCCTGCCTTGCCTGCAATGTTCATCTCGTGCCCCTCGGATCAATGTAAGTGGGCCGACTATAGGCGTTGACCACTTCATTGATAATCAGGTGCAATCAGCACGGGCTGTACGACGGAGAGAACAATGGCGACGGATATTCAAGACTTGCTGGCCTTCGTGGCCGTGGTCAATGCGGGGGGCTTTCGTGAAGGCGCGCGGATGAGCGGTAAGTCTGCCTCGAGCCTCAGCGATGCCGTACGCCGGATGGAAAGCCGGCTCGGCGTGCGCCTGCTCAACCGCACCACCCGCAGCGTGGTGCCGACCGAGGCCGGTGCGCGGTTGATGGAACGCATCGTCCCGGCCCTGGGCGAAGTCGAGGCGGCGATGGACGTGGTCAACGATTTTCGCGACCGTCCTTCCGGCACCCTCCGGCTGAACGTGCCGGTCAGCGCCGCCCGCCTGGTGTTGCCGGCGCTCATCACGCCGTTTTTGCAAAGCTATCCCGACATCCGCCTGGAGGTGATCGCCGAAGAGAGCTTCGTCGACATGCTCGCCGCCGGTTGTGACGCCGGTATTCGCTACGACGAGCGTCTGGAGCAGGACATGATCGCCCTCCCCATCGGCCCACGGTTTCAGCGCTTCGCAACCGCCGCATCCCCGGCGTACCTCGACGCCAGGGGGCGCCCCGAACACCCTCGGGATCTGCTCAAGCACGCCTGCCTGCGGGGTAAATTCCCCAGTGGCGCGATGCCGCTCTGGGAGTATGAACGTGACGGCGAAACCATCAGCGTCGACCCGAGCGGTCCGTTGATTGTCAGGATCGGCGGCGCAGTGGACCTGTCGGTGCAAGCTGCAGTGGACGGGTTAGGGATCGTCTACCTGTTCGAGGACTGGCTACGGCCCTACCTGGACAGCGGCGCCCTCGAACCGGTACTCGAACCCTGGTGGCAGCGCTTCACCGGGCCATTCCTCTACTACCCCGGCCGTCGCTACCTGCCCTCGCCGTTGAGGGCTTTCGTGGACTTCATCAATGCACAACGGTATGGGAGCGAGTCTGTCCGCGAGGACGTCGGCACGGCCAACCGCCCCGCAAGCTGATACACCGCTATCGCGAGCAGGCTCGCTCCCACAAGGGTTCGGCGGTGTAGTTGAAAATCCCGCACCGCCACAAATCCATTGTGGGAGCGGGCTTGCTCGCGAAAGCGTCAGCACGGCCAACCTCCCCGCCAGCTGATACACCGCTATCGCGAGCAAGCTCGCTCCCACAAGGGTTCGGCTGTGTAGCTGAAAATCCCGCCCCACCACAATCCATTGTGGGAGCGAGCCCGCTCGCGATGGCGTCGGCACAGCCAACCTCTGCGCAAGCTGACACTCCGCTATCGCGAGCAGGCTCGCTCCCACAAGAGTTCGGCTGTGTAGCTGAAAATCCCGCCCCACCACAAATCCATTGTGGGAGCGAGCCCGCTCGCGATGGCGGTCGTGCATTGACCCCAATGGCCCGCTCGTCTCCCCGCCGCGAGGATTTTCGAACCAAGCGTTTCGCCACGGTTCGGACCTACATGACACCGCTGAAAGCCACCTGATGCGCTTCGACGTCATGCCTTGAACAGCGGGTAGATCAAGGCTTCTTTGCGTTTCACTGCCGGGAGTTTTCGTTATGTGTGACAGTCTTGTTCAACACGTTTCTTCAAAAGACTCCCTGGCGTATTTCGCCCATCGAGATACGCCCGGCAACCGTTTCGCTACCCTCGTGACGCCCTTGGAGCTGTGCGTGACAACGCCGCCCAAGCCTCAGGAGCGGCATGCCCTGATCAAGCCAGGCATGCAGGTCAGCGCCATTCGCCGGCGCGGTGGGCACTTGGAGTGCATCAAGGTTCGCTGGGGCTGGTCGCCGATCTGGTCGGTGGGAACGATGCCGCCGCTCACGCATCTGCCCTTGCATCTGGTCATGCGTTCCAAAGTCTTCGATCCCATCAAGCACGAAGGCCGCGTACTGGTCGCCGTGGAGGGCTGGTATGAGTCGCAGCCCCCCGCCTCACCCTCTCAGGCGCAACAGCTCACCTACACGACCGACCGGCAATCGACCCCGATCTTCCTGGCCGCCCTGGCCCAGGCCAGCGAGACCCCGTTTGGCTGTGACGGCCTGGCCCTGGTGACGTATGGCGACATCGCCAGTCAACAGCAGCGGGTACTGGCTTTCAGTGCCGAAGATGCACTCGACTGGCTGGCGCCCGAGCTGGGCTGGGAGCAGGCACAGCGACTGGCCGCACGCCTGAACGGCGCGCAACCGCCCCTTGAACCGGCAGTGACAGCCCAACGTCCGGCCCAGAGGCTTTAATGCTGGGAACAGCGGGCGGCAAGCGCACGGATAAAGGAATGCAGGAACGGCGCAACAATGGACGGTAAACTGCGGCGCTCCTTTTTCTTTTCCAGCATGAGGCTTTGCATGAGCAACCCAGACATCACGTTCGTTCCAGATCCGGATGCGGATTCCATTTCCTCCGACGTCGCCGGCTTCGGCGGCCTGCTGGTTTCCACGCAAATCCCCACCCACGCCGATGGCAGCCTGGAACTGGGCGATATCGCGCTGCAGAGCGAATGCACACTGCAAGCCCTCAAGACCGCCCTGGAGCGCGCCGGCAGTTCCATGGACCGAGTCCTGCACCTGACCATCTATCTGACCGACATGGCGGATCGCGCCGCTTTCAACGAGGTTTACAAACGCTTCTTCGCCAAGCCTTGGCCGGTTCGTGCAGCGGTGGGCGTGGCCGCGCTGGCGGTCGAGGGGATGAAAGTGGAAGTGACGGCGATGGCGGCGAAGGGCTGAACAGGCACATTGCTCTGTTGGCCTGAGTAAGCGCTTTTGTGGCGAGGGAGCTTGCTCCCGCTGGACTGCGCAGCAGGCCCCGGTTTTTTGTTTCAACGCAGATTTTTTTGGGGCGGCTTCGCCACCCAGCGGGAGCAAGCTCCCTCGCCACGGGTGTTTTGTTAACCCAGGCTCCCAGTCCAGCAGGGGACCTTGTTTATCCCGATGTAGGATCGTTCGGGTTCGGGCTACGTTGTCTTGCGCCATTCCCTACAACTGCGCCAGAATCCGCCGGCTTGTGCGTCTAGGGGGTGGGCTCTATCGTTTCCGGGTCGCTGACGAATCAGCGATCGGGTTTGGTAGCCCGGTTTTCCTGGCGCACATACATCCTGATGCAAGGGACTTCTACGTCCTCTGTTTTATGGTGGTCATGCGCAGGGCGTTCTCGGACGCGCCGGGTTGCCAGGTAACCGGTCTACCAACCTTCGTATGGCCGCCACCCTTCGTTTGGTAGCGAGAGTGATGGCTCCTATTTCTTATCTGGAGTTTCATCTATGTTCAAACCAACACCCAACCCACCAGACACCGATCCCCACTCAAAAGCGTTCGACAAAGCCGCCGACCGCATCCTCGACCACTACCTCAAGCCCAAACCCGGCAAACCCGAGGCCGATCCAGGCCCACTGTTCACCGTCGCAAACGGCGTCGACACCGAAACCCTGCTCGCCAACCTCAGCGAAAACCTGGCCTCGGCCAACGCCATGGTCAGTGACCTGGCCTTCGACCTGGAAGGTCCCAGGCGCCACATCGCCCTGGGCATCCAGCAATTGATTGAACTGAGCGGACTGCTAGCGAACCGCGCGCTGGACAACGTCGAAGCACGCTAGCCGGGCGCATCAACTTTGTGGCGAGGGGATTTATCCCCGCTGGGCTGCGCAGCAGCCCCAAAAAGGCAGGTAGGGATCAACCTGACACACCGAGTTGACAGACATTGGGACTGCTGCGCGTCCAGCGGGGATAAATCCCCTCGCCACAGGGGTTGCCTGGCAGTCCCCTCCCCCAATCCCCGCCTATACTTCTCTGCCAATCCCCCCTGGGGCCTGCACTTCCAACAATAAAAAGCAGAGGTGGAACATGGTCTGGCAACAAGTCTACGATCCCTTCGGTAATGCGGTGCTGTCCACGCTCCTGGCGGCGGTTCCGGTGGTGGTGATGCTGGCCTCCCTGGCGTTCTTTCATGTCAAGGCACACCTGGCGGCGTTGCTGGCCCTGGCCTCGGCCTTGCTGATCGCGATCTTCGCCTTCGGCATGCCCGTCGGCATGGCCGGGTCTGCGGCACTTTATGGCGCGGCCAACGGGCTGCTGCCCATTGGCTGGATTGTCCTCAACATCATTTTCCTGCACCGCCTGACCACCGAGAACGGCTCATTCAAGGTCCTGCAAGATTCCCTCGCACGCATTACCGACGACCGACGCCTGCAATTGCTGCTGATCGCCTTTTGCTTTGGTGCGTTCTTCGAGGGTGCGGCGGGCTTCGGGACGCCGGTGGCGGTGACCGGGGCGATCCTCATCGGGCTGGGCTTTTCGCCCCTGGCCGCCTCAGGCCTGGCACTGATCGCCAACACCGCGCCCGTGGCCTTCGGTGCCCTGGGCACGCCAATCATCACCCTGGCCAAGGTCACCGGGTTGGATGAAATGGAGCTGTCGATGATGGTCGGTCGGCAGTTGCCGTTTTTCTCCGTGCTGGTGCCGTTCTGGTTGATCTGGGCCTTCGCCGGATGGCGCAAGATGCTGGAGGTCTGGCCGGCGATCCTGGTGGCCGGCGTCAGCTTCGCCATCCCGCAATTCCTAGTGTCGAACTACCACGGGCCGATGCTGGTGGACGTCATCGCTGCGCTGATTTCCATGGCTTGCCTCACCGGTTTCCTCAAGGTCTGGAAACCGGCCACGGTGCACACCTCCGCCGCGCTGTCCGGGCGAGTCGACAACTCGAAGATCGACGCCAGCGAGGATGAACAACCCACCGCCAGCGCCGCATTTTCCAGCGACACCCGCCCCGCCGTGCTCCGGGCCTGGATGCCGTGGATCATCCTCACGGTATTCGTGTTCGCCTGGGGCACCCAGGGTTTCAAGAACCTGTTCGATACCCGCCCGGCACTGGACCCGCAGACGCAGTCGGTCAAGCTTGACCCCCAAGGCAAGCCGATGCGCGAGGCCAATCCGATCTTCTCGCCCCTGGTGACCTTCGGCACCATCCACCAGCAGATCGAAAAAGTCCCGCCGGTGGTGCCCCAGCCTAAAACCGAGGAAGCGGTCTACAAGTTCAACTGGTTCACCGCCACCGGCAGCGGTATCTTCCTGGCGGCGATTCTCGGTGGCTTGCTGATGGGCTACTCCATCCCGCAACTGCTGCACCACTACTTGCGAACGCTCTGGGTGGTGCGCTACTCGCTGATCACCATCGTGGCAATGTTGGCCCTGGGGTTCCTCACGCGGTATTCGGGCCTGGACGCGACCATGGGCCTGGCCTTCGCCGCCACGGGCATTTTCTACCCCATGTTCGGCACCTTGCTGGGCTGGCTCGGCGTCGCGCTGACCGGCTCGGACACCGCGTCCAACGTGTTGTTTGGCGGCTTGCAACGGGTCACATCCGAGCAGTTGGGCATCAGCCCGGTGCTGATGGCCGCGGCCAACAGTTCCGGCGGGGTCATGGGCAAGATGGTCGATGCCCAGTCGATCGTGGTCGCCTCCACCGCTACCCGTTGGTACGGCCATGAAGGGGAAATCCTGCGCTACGTGTTTTTCCACTCGGTGGTGCTGGCGATTCTGGTGGGCGGGCTGGTGACGTTGCAGGCGTATGTGGCGCCGTTCACGCATATGGTGGTGGGAGGACGTTAACGGAGATATCGATCATTCCCACGCGGGAGCGTGGGAATGTTCAAGAACAGCAGTGTTACTGAACGCTTTTCAGCTTGACCACATCACCGGACACCGAGGTGGTGTAGCCGGTCAGGACCCAGGCCCAGAACCAGTTTTCCTGGACTTGAGTGTTGATCATGGCATCGCCGCCCTTGGCCTTGATCGCTGCGGTCTGGGCGCGCACGAAACGGTTGTTCTGCTGGATCGGGATCACGCCGAACAGCAGCAGGCCGGTGGCCTTGGCTTCACTGTGGCCGACAACGGTGTATTGGCTGGCATCGTACTGCTGGGTCTTCATCGGGGTGCCGGTGCAACCCGCCAGGGCCAGGCCGAACAGTGCGCAGGCGACAACTTTACTGATGTGGTTCATTGAATACTCCATGAGAAAACGCCCGGGATCCGTCTCTCGGGCGGCGCGTACTCTAACCGATCAGCATCAAATTGACATTATCCCGCGCAATTAGCAGAACTACCTGGGAGGCTCAGCGCAGAGCCATTCGTCAGTTGCCCCTGCAGCCAAACGGGCCCTCGTCGATAACATGGACACTGTGCCACAGAAGGTAATCTTGCCCATTCCGGCTGATGAGTAATGGCCGGTTCTGTTGGAGCATTTGATCATGATTGACCTGACTGTCTGGAACATCACCCTGCCCGTGCAAACACCCGCGCAGGTCGTGGCGACCAAAGCCATGCCGGCCCTGAAAAACAAGTATTTCGACAATAACGGCCAGCGGATCGTCTTCTGGGCGCCGGTCACGGGCTCCCATACCGGCAAAAGCGAATACCCGCGCTCCGAACTGCGGGAAACCAGCAAAGACGGAAAACTGCGCAATTGGCGCTACAACAGCGGCATCAATACCCTCAAGGGCACCCTGGCCGTAAACCAGGTGCCTTCCGAAGGCCGCGTGGTCGTGGCGCAGATCCACGCCAAAGACGCCCCCACGCCGTTGTTGAAGCTGGTGTACCGCTACGCCAAGGGCACCGGCAATATCGACGTGGAGTACCGGGTCAAACCCAAGGACAAGAAGAGCCCGGCGATCTACACCGTGCAAAACGTACCGCTGAACAAAGCCTTCTCCTACTCGCTGCAAATGGACAAGCAAGGCAAGCTCTCGGTGCTGATCAACAACGTTGGCAAACAGGTGAAGCTGGACTCGTCCTGGTACGGCTACGATTTCTATTTCAAGGCCGGCGTCTACACGCTGGATAACAAAGGTTATTCCAACGAAGGCGGGAAAGTGACCTACACCAGACTGGACGTCAGCCACAAATGACTGACGCCCAGCCCTGTCTCAGGCCTTTGACGGCGTAGCGAGCGCCTGCTGGCCGCGGAAGGTAAACAGGAAACAGACGAGCACCAGCAACGCGAACCCGGCCGGGAACAGCCAGATGCTCTGCCAGTCATGCCCGCCAGCCACGACAAAGCGATCGGTCACCTGCCCCGCCACCCAAAATCCAATCAACATCCCCACACCATAGGTCGCCAGGGTGATCAGGCCCTGGGCCGAGCTGCGAAAACGCTCCGGCGCCTTGGCATCGGTGTAGATCTGCCCCGAGACAAAAAAGAAGTCGTAGCAGATACCGTGCAGGGCAATGCCGGTGAACAGCATGAACGCCAGGTCGCCGTTATTGCCGTAGGCGAACAACACGTAGCGCAACGCCCACGCCAACATACCCACCAACAGCGCCAGCTTGATGCCGAAGCGCTGGATGAACAGCGGCAACAGCAGCATGAACAACACTTCCGATACCTGCCCGATGGCCATCTTCGCCGTCGGGTTGGTCATGCCGGTTTCGGCCAGGAATGGGTTGGCGTTCTGGTAATAGAACGCCAAGGGAATGCAGATCAGGATCGAGGCGATGAAGAACACCAGGTAGCTGCGATCCTTCAACAGCCCCAACGCGTCCAGCCCCAGCAATTGCTTGATGCCCCCCGTGCTCGCCTGTTCCTTGAGCGGAGCCGTGGCCGGCAGCGTGAAGCTGTAGAGCCCCAGGACCAGGGACGCGATGGCCGCCATCAGGAAGGTATTGCGCAGGCCGCCTGCCGAGATCGCTTCGCGCGAATCCCAGGCGAACACGAAGCTGATCACCACACCCGCGACGATCCAGCCAATGGTGCCCCACACCCGGATGCGGGAGAACTCCAGCGCCGGGTCGCGCATCTGCCGGAATGCCACGGAATTGACCAGGGCCAGCGTCGGCATGTAGATCACCATGTACACCAGCACGTACGGGTAGAACACGCTGAAATCCGCCGCCGAATACAGCTGATACAGCAACACCGCGCCAAGCAGGTGCAACACCGCCAGGATCCGTTCGGCGTTGAAGTAGCGATCGGCGATCAGGCCGATCACGAACGGCGCGACAATCGCTCCCCACGACTGAGTGGAAAACGCCATGCCGATCTGCCCGCCGCTGGCGCCCAGGGTGCTGGAGAGGAAGGTGCCGAGGGTGACGAACCAGCCACCCCAGATAAAGAATTGCAGGAACATCATCACGCTCAAGCGTGCGTTCATCGTGGTCATGACCATCACCGTTTTATTGTTGTTCTTGTGAAAATGAAAAATCTTGCGCTGCTTTTGTGGCTTGCTTTTGTGGCGAGGGAGCTTGCTCCCGCTCGGCTGCGCAGCAGTCGTAAAACCGGCTGGCAGGGTGTTTCTGGAAAACCGCGCCAGCCTATTTGGGGCCGCTTCGCAGCCCAGCGGGAGCAAGCTCCCTCGCCACAGGTTTTTTTGCTTTGGGCCGGTTATCTCAACCCCAACAGCCGCCGGTTGGAGTCCTCATCCGCGGTGACGCTGGCGAAATCATCGAACGCCTTGCCGGTCTTGCTGATCATGTGCCGCTGGATGAACGCCGCCCCTTCTGCGGCGCCCTGCTGCGAATCTTTCAGGCAACACTCCCATTCCAGGACCGCCCAACCGCTGAAATCGTATTGAGTCAGCTTGCTGAAGATCGCTTTGAAATCGATCTGGCCATCGCCCAACGAACGGAACCGCCCGGGGCGATCGACCCAACCCTGGTAACCGCCGTACACCCCGGCACGGGCATCGGGGCGAAATTCGGCGTCCTTGACGTGGAACATGCGGATGCGTTCGTGGTAACGGTCGATGAAGCCCAGGTAGTCCATCTGTTGCAGCAGCAGATGGCTCGGGTCGTAGAGAATCGCTGCCCGTGGATGATGATCGACCGCGTCGAGGAAGCGCTCGAACGAGGCCCCGTCGTGCAAGTCTTCGCCGGGGTGGATTTCGTAGCACAGGTCCACACCGGCCGCGTCGAAACAGTCGAGAATCGGCAGCCAGCGCCGGGCCAGTTCGGCGAAACCTTGTTCCACCAGGCCCGCCGAACGCTGCGGCCAGGGGTAGAGATACGGCCACAGGAACGCACCGGAAAACGTCGCGTGGGCCTTGAGGCCCAGGCGCTGGCTGGCGCGGGCGGCGAGCTTGAGTTGCTCGATCGCCCATTCGGTCCGCGCCTGGGGCTGGCCGCGCAGATGTGCTGGGGCGAAGTCGTCGAACAGCGTGTCGAACGCCGGGTGCACCGCCACCAATTGACCTTGCAGGTGCGTCGATAACTCGCTGATCTCTACGCCAGCCTGGGCACAGGTCGCCTTGAGCTGATCGCAATAATCCTGGCTCTCGGCGGCCCGGGCCAAGTCGATGTATTGCGTGCCCGACGTCGGCAATTGAATGGCCTTGTAGCCTTGCGACGCCGCCCATTGGGCGATGTTGGCCAGGGTGTCGAACGGGGCTTCGGCGGCCATGAATTGCGCCAGGAAAATACCTGGGCCGCGCAGGCCACTCGGGGTCTTGTCGAGGGTTTTCACAACAGGGAAGCTCCGGTTTGTACGGTGGTCCACTTGGCGTCGCCACGGTGGTTGAGAATGGCGGCCTCGATGAACGCCATGCCACGCAGGCCGGTCTCGATGCCGGGCACGCCGGGGATGTCGGGGCCTTCGACATGGTTGCGAATGGCTTGGGCGAAATCGCCGTAGAGGTTGGCCATGGCCTCCAGATAGCCCTCGGGATGTCCGGCCGGCAGGCGCATGCGACGCTGGGCCGCCTCGCACAGCCACGGCTGGCCGACACCGCTACGCAGGATGCGCAGGGGTTGGTCAAAGGCGCGATGGATCAGGCTCGCCGGTTCTTCCTGGCGCCATTCCAAGGCACCCTTGTCGCCGTAGATGCGAATTTTCAGTGGGTTCTCTTCACCGGTGCAGACCTGGCTTGCGAGCAATACGCCGCTGGCGCCGTCCGCCATCTTGAACAGCATCGCCACGTCGTCATCCAACTGCCGGCCCGGTATATGCGTGCCTAACGCGGCGCATAGCTGTTGGATAGGCTGGTCCGCGACGAACTCGGCCAGGGAAAACGCATGGGTACCAATGTCACCGATGCAACCGCCCAAACCGGACTGCAAGGGGTCGTCGCGCCACTCGGCCTGTTTGTTGCCCTGGGCGGCGACATCCTGGCTGAGCCAGCCTTGGGGATACTCGACCAGCACCTTGCGCACCTGGCCGATCACGCCCGAACGCACCATCTCCCGCGCCTGCCAAACCATGGGATAGCCCAGGTAGGTGTGGGCCAGGCCGTAGAGGCAACGGCTGCCTTGCAGCACCTCCCTGAGGGCCAGCAACTCTTTGAGGTCCAGGGCGGCGGGTTTCTCGCTGAACACATGGAAACCCGCTTCCAATGCCTGGCTGGCAATGGGTGCATGGAGATGATTGGGTGTGACGATCACCAGCAGTTCCATGCGCTGATCCAGCGGCAGGAGCGCTTCGGTGTCGAGCATATGCTGCCAATCGTGATAACAACGGGACGCGGCCAGGCCCAGGGCCGCGCCGGTCTGCCGAGTGTTGTGAGGGTCGCGGCTGAACGCGCCGCACACCAGTTCAAAACCGCCGTCCAGCCCCGCCGCCTGACGATGGGCCTGACCGATGAAAGCGCCCTCGCCACCGCCGACGAAGCCCATTCTTATTTTTCGTACTGCAGGATTCATCGCGATTCTCTTCTTGTCAGCATGATGATGTAACCGGTTACATCATGGCGAAAATCTAGGCTCAGTTTCCTGGTGTGTCAAACCCGATCTGTCCGCACCTGAACATTTGTGGGGCGCTCAACCTGCGGTAAGCTCCCCAACCGTAGCCCCTGCCCCTTGAGGTGATTTTGTCCAACATTCGTGAAGTGGCCCGGCTGGCCGGTGTATCAGTGGCCACGGTGTCCAGAACGCTGAAATCACCCGAGCGGGTGCTCCCCGAAACGCGGGACAAGGTCAACGCCGCGGTGGAACAGGCCGGCTATCGGCCGAACCTGATGGCGGTGCAGTTCCGTTCCCGCCGCACCGGCAACCTGGTGATCCTGGTGCCGACCATCGCCAACACGTTTTTCGCCCGGGTCATCAGCGGCGCACAGCAGGCCGCGCAGGCGGCGGGCTATCGGTTGCTGCTGTGCGACACCCAGGGCCGGGAAGCCATCGAACGGGAGTTCGCTGCGCTGGTCTACGCCCACCAGGCCGACGGAGTGATTCAGTTGCGCGCCAGCAACCCTTTTGAATCGCTGCCCCCTGGCGCTGAATCCCTGCCGCTGGTCAACGCCTGCGAAGTAGTCAAAGGCGCCCCCTACCCCACCATCAGCCTCGACAACCGGGCCGCCGCCCAGGCCATGACCGAGCATCTGATCGGCCTCGGCCATCGGCGCATCGGCATCATCAAGGGGCCACGCAGCAGTCCCCTGACCCTGGACCGCGTATCCGGCTATCAGGACGCCCTGCGCCAGGCCGGTATTGCCATCGACCCCAACCTGATCTGCCATGGCGACTTCACCTTGAAGGCCGGTGACGATGGCGCCGGCGCGATGCTGGAACTGGCCGACCGCCCCAGTGCGCTGTTTTGTGAGAACGACGAGATGGCCATCGGCGCGCTCAGGCGCATCAAGCAAATGGGCCTGCGGGTGCCCGAAGATATTTCACTGGTGGGTTTTGACGACATCCCGTTCGCCGCCTATTGCGACCCGCCACTGACCACCATTTCGCAACCTGCCGAAATCTTTGGCCAAAAAGCGGTAGAGATGCTGATCGCGCTGATCGAGAAGAAGCCGCTTGCCGAACGGCATGTGGTGTTGCCGTTTGAGTTGACGGTGCGTGGCAGTACGGCATCCCTGGCCTAACAAGGAACCTGTGGCGAGGGGATTTATCCCCGTTGGGCCGCGAAGCGGCCCTAAAACCTGACATCTTGGTGTGTCAGGCTCATAAGGTTGACTGAGCTTAGGGCTGCTTCGCAGCCCAACGGGGATAAATCCCCTCGCCACAATGGTCGACAACCTGAAGATCCGTTGCTACATCAGGCAAACGTCGCCCCCCGGGTATTCACGAACAGCGAATACAGCGAGTGGCTGCCGGCCATGAACAGCCGATTGCCTTCCCGCCCGCCAAAGCAGACATTGGGGCAGCGCTCCGGCAGGGAAATGTGCCCGATGGCTTTGCCCTCGGGGTTGAATACCCGCACGCCATCGAGTTTTTCCAGGTCGGCCTTGGGATCGCCGTTGCCACCCCAGCCACACCAGAGATTGCCGCTCTCATCGCATTTGATGCCATCGATAGCCGCGTAATCCAGGCCTTCGATGTGCTTGCGCCGCTCCCCCAGCGTGCCGTCGTCCTTGACGGTGATCGCCCAGATCAAGCGATTGGGTTTGGCCCGGCCTTCGACCACATAGAGGATTTTCTCGTCCGGGGAGAAACACAATCCGTTCGGCCCCGCCAAGTCGTCGATCACCCGGCTGACCTTGCCGGTTTCACCGTCGATGCGGTACACCGCGTGGGGCTGGGCAGGCGTGACTTTGTGTCCTTCGTAATTGTTGCCGGTCTGGAACGGTGGGTCGGTGAACCAGACCGAGCCATCGCGCTTGCACACGATGTCATTGGGCGAATTGAGCGGCTTGCCCTCGAAACTGTCTGCCAACACGGTAATGGTGCCGTTGTGCTCGGTACGGGTGATGCGCCGACCTTCGCTAGAGGTGGTGGAGCCTTCGCACACCAACAAACGTCCCTGGCGATCGCGGCACATGCCGTTGGAGAAATTGGAGTTCTCGCGGTACACCGACAGGCCACCGGTGACTTCATCCCAGCGCACGATGCGGTTGTTGGGAATGTCGCTGACCAGCAGGTAACGACCATCGCCCACCCACACCGGCCCTTCCGCCCAACGCAGGCCGGTGGCGAGTTTTTCCACACTGGCGTTGAAAATGCGCAAGTCCATGAAGCTGGGGTCAAGGATATTGACCAGCGGGTCCGGGTAACGCTGGCTCAGAGGCTCGGCCTGAGCCAGCCCCGGCAAGTTACCGAGGGTCGCGGCGGCCGCCGAGACCACCAGGGATCTTTTCAGGAATACCCGGCGGCCCTGATCGGTTGCAATTGCAGATTGCGAAGCATCCATCGTGCGTCTCCGTTAATTATTATTGGACGGGACGACAGTTTTACTACGTGATAAGACATCGTACAAGTATACGCACCCGTTCGTCCGAACAATCGATCACTCCGGGTGCAGCGGGATACGAACGGTAAAGGTCGTGCCGACTCGCGCCTTCGAATGGACCTCAATGGTGCCCTTATGGGCCGATACGATAGCCGAGGCGATGTGCAGGCCCAGTCCAAGCCCGGCCGTGGAACCGTACTGCATCTCACCGCTGCGCAGATGCCGGATCATCGGGTTGAAAATACTGGCAATGGCACCTTTCTCGATAGGCTTGCCCTGGTTGTTGATCGCAATCACTGCCATATCCTCTTCAGCGCTCAACGAAACGGTAATCGGCGTGCCCTCGGCGCCATGCTGGACGGCATTGCCGATCAGGTTGGAGAACACCTGTTCCATGCGTGCCTGGTCAAACAGCCCTTCCAGGGGACCGCTGGTTTCAAAAAGGATTCTGTTTTCCGGGTGATAGGCCCGCGCCTCCTCCACCATGCCTTCGCAGGCCGCCACCAGATCGCCGTTGAAGCGTTGCACCGGAATGCCCGAGCCCAGTTGCGTACGGGTGAAATCCAGCAGATCACCGACGATTTTGTTGGCTCGCTTGACGCTGGTGTAGATGCGCGACGTGATCTTGGTAGCTTTGGCGGGCAGGTCCCCGGCCCGCAGTAGCACTTCGGAGCTCAGCAGGATCGCGCCCAAGGGGCTGCGCAAGTCATGCCCGAGAATGCCGAGAAAGATATTGCGCGACGCATCCACCGCCCCCGAGTAACTGACGACGGACTCGGCCAAGGCCTGATCCACGGCCTCGTTGAAGCGAATCAGATCATCCATGACCTGTTTGTGATCCAGCTGGGTGTGCGGCATCCAGAGCATGAGCACGCTGGTGCGCAGGGCCCGGTATTCGGAAACCATTTGCTCCACGGTGAAACCCGAGGACTGGCGGATAACCGCATGGGTTTCGGCGGCGGTTTCGGCATCAGCCACCGGCGCCTCCCCGTGGGACTTGGCAATCTGTTCCTTGCGCGTTTGCGAGGTGCGCAAGTCGGCGGCGATGGTACGCAACATCTGCTCGGCATGGTCGCGCAGGGCCACGGAATCCATGCCAATGGACGCGGGGGTGATGGTTTTGGCGAAGTCTTCCCACGCCTGAAGAATCGGCTCGATATTGTCGAGAATGAAATCAGCCAGGCGCATGAGTGGTTCCGCAAGAAGGGTAATGCTGCAAACCACACAGCGGCCAGGTTCGTTGTACAGCAAAGCGCCAGACAATGTGCGCGGTCTTGCAAGGTCGCCACGCCGTTGTAGCCGTTGAACAGGCTACGAACCTTGTCTCTTGCCACCCTATGAGGTAAAAACCCCGATGTTGTACGACAACCTATAACTAAAATAGCTGATCCGGGGTCTTTTGCCCTGGCGGCCGCCTTCGAGACACCTGCCATGAATCGCCCCATCGCCGCACCTGACCTCCCCACGCCATTACCCCGCCACCTCGCGGTACTCGTCCTGCTGTGCATGGGCTGTGCCTTCGCCGGCAACCATGTCGCCGCGCGGGCCGCGTTTGATGACGGGGCCGGCGTGCTGCTGGCAATCCTGTTGCGCTCGGGCGGAACACTGCTGGTGTTGGCGGCGCTGGTGCTCTGGCAGCGACAGAGCCTGCGCCTGCCGTCCGGTGCGTGGCGCTGGCAATTGACCCTGGGGCTGTTGATCGGCGCCCAGAGCCTGTGCCTGTACTCCGCCGTGGCACGGGTGCCCGTGGCGTTGGCATTGTTGGTCGGCAACGTGTTTCCGATCCTGCTGGCCCTGCTGACCTGGGCGCTGGGAGGGCCCCGCCCGACGGCGCGCACCGCCGCGTTGATGGGCATGATCCTGGTGGGCCTGGTGTTCGTGCTGGAAGTGCCGGCACGGTTATCGTCCGGGCAGGACGTCGGCCCGCAATGGCTACTTGGGGTGGGCCTGGCCTTCTGCGCCGCCTGCGTGTTTGCCTGCGCGCTATGGATCACCGATCACAAGCTATCCCAGGTGCGTGGCTCGGTACGCAGCCTGCTGACGATTTTCATCGTCTTCAGCAGCGTCAACCTCGCCGGCCTGACCGGCGCCCTCCCCGGCGGTTTCGACCTGCCGGCCAGCAGTACCGGCTGGTTCGCCCTGGCGACCCTGGTGGTGCTCTACGGCACCGGATTCATTGTGCTGTTCATATCCGTGCCGCGCCTGGACATGCCGCGCAACGCCCCGGTGATGAACATCGAACCGCTGGCAACGTTGCTGATCGGCTGGCTGGTGCTGGACCAGATGCTCAATCCGGGCCAGGTGATGGGTGGCGCGATTGTGGTGACCGGCATCGTGTTACTGACCTATCGCAAGGTTGAGCGGGACAAGGTGGCTGTGGCTGAAGCGACGAATTGAACTGACCGAATGCCTTTGTGGCAAGGGATTTATCCCCTCGCCGCAAGGGTGTTGTGCCACCTCGCAGAGAGTCTCCGGCCTCCTGAAACTTGTTCCCAAACCCACAGTCCTACCCCAGCCGTGAAAACCTCGCCAACCTGCTGCGACGCGTTTTCCAGCTGATCGGCGCCAAGCCTGGCGCTATGGCAACTCCCCCTCTTGAGCCGTTCGTCCCATGCGCCATCCTGTTCGCTCTTGCCGTTTCGTTTCGCTGTGCTTGTTGACCCTGTTTCCTTTACTCACCAGTCCCGCCCATGCTCGCGGCGAAAGACAACTGGTGGACGCCATCAACGACTTCCGTGGCCAGTCGCGCCGTTGTGAATGGCGCACGGTACGTGCCACCCAGCCGCTGGTGCTGCGATCGAGCCTGGGCTTGCCGATCGGTTTTCGTGGAGGCTTGCGGGAAACCTTGAAAGACGCCGGCTATCAAGCCCGGGCCGTGCGTAGCATCCGCCTGACCGATGCACGGGACGCCGAAGAAGCCTTTGACATGCTGGCAGACGAACATTGCGCAGCGCTGCTGGACAACCAGTACGCTGACATCGGCGTCAATCGGGTCGGTGATGAATGGCGCGTGGTGCTGGCGCAGCCCATGGGCGGTACGCGGATGGACGATGCGGGTTCGGCGGACAAGACACTGCTGGCTCAAGTCAACGCCGCCAGGGCCAGGCCGCGGATGTGCGGGAGCCAGCGCTTCGCGGCGGCTCGGCCGCTGAGCTGGAACGCCGCGCTGGGAGCCGCCGCCCAAGGCCACAGCCGGTCGATGGCCCGCGAGAATTTTTTTGCCCACCGCGATCCGGACGGTCGCTCCACCTCCGATCGGGCCAAGAGCGCCGGCTTTCGCGGACGTAAATTGGGCGAGAACATCGCCGCCGGCCAACGCTCACCGAGCCAGGCCCTGCACGACTGGCTCGCCAGCCCGGGGCACTGCGCCAACCTGATGAACCCGATGTTCACCCAGATGGGCGCAGCTTCCGCCAGCGACTCGCGCAGCGATGCGGGGGTGTACTGGACGATGGTGTTAGGCGCTCCTTGAGGAGCCAGAATCGCCCAAACTTGCAAACAGCGAATCTGTGGCGAAGGGGATCCCCACCTGTGGGAGCAAAGCTTGCTCGCGATGAAGATAACGCGGTCTCCCTGGGAACCGAAGCGCATGCATCGCGAGCAAGCTTTGCTCCCACACAACGGGGATAAATCCCCTCGCCACAGGGGTCAGACAACCTTGTCTTTCGGATCAGAGGCGGACTTCAGCAGCCGGCACCACGTCGATCCGCGACACCGCACTGCTCAGCCGCCCCAGCCGGTTGTTGTGGTTGGCGATGATCTGCTCGGCGGACATGCTGCCGTTGGCCACCGTGGAGTGGGCGTCGGCGGCCAGGACCACGTCGAACCCCAAGGCATGGGCCTGGCGCACGGTGGCGTTGATGCAATAGTCGGTTTGCAGCCCGCAGATCACCAGGCGATCAATGCTGCGGGCTTGCAGCAGCGACAGTAGATCGGTCTGGTAGAAGGCGTCCGGCGTGGTCTTGCGCACCCGCAGGTCATCGGCCGCGGTCAACAGGTCGTCGGCCAGTTGCCAGGCGGCAGAGCCATATGTCAACGAGCCTTCCAACTCTTCGTGCTGGACCAGGATCACCGTCAAGCCGAGGGCCCTGGTCTTGGCGGCGAGGTCGTTGATGGTCCGGATGACGCGCTGGATGTCGAAGCATTCCTCTTCGCCGCGGCACAGTGCGTTCTGGACGTCGATGATCAGCAATGCGGTGTTCATGGCTTTCCTCTTGAAAACGCTGCTCGATCCCAACCGCTATCAATAGCCCAGCGATAAGCCGGTGTTGCGACGGGGGTCGTTGGCGCCATAGAAACGGTTCTTGCCGACTGGCTTACCACCCAATGACGGCGCGCCGACCAAAATCGCGGCAATGTGGTTGGGGTCCTGCGGGCCGGCAAACTTGTGCCCCCAGCTTTCCAGCAGTTTCTGGGTATCCGGGCTGGCGGCGAAGGTTTCGAGGTTGGTTTGCTCCGGCATCCATTGCTGGTGAAAACGCGGCGCATCGACAGCCTCCTGGAGGTTCATGCCGTAGTCGATCACGTTGAGGATGGTCAGCAACGTCGCGGTAATGATCCGGCTACCGCCCGGGGTGCCCACCACCATGACCGTCTTGCCGTCCTTGGTGACAATGGTCGGGCTCATGGATGACAGCGGCGCCTTGCCCGGCGCGATGGCGTTGGCCTCGCCCTGCACCAGGCCATACATGTTGGGCACGCCGACCTTCGCGGTGAAGTCGTCCATCTCATCATTGAGAATCACCCCGGTCTTGCTCGCCATGACGCCGGCACCGAACCAATCGTTAAGGGTGTAGGTGACCGAAACGGCGTTGCCCCACTTGTCGACGATGGAGTAATGGGTGGTGTTGCTGCCCTCATGGGGCGCCACGCCGGGCTTGATCTTCTGGGAGTCGCCGGCCTTTTGTGGCTCGATCGCCGCCCGCAGCTTGGCGGCGTAGTTTTTATCCAGTAGATGATCGATGGGGTTCTTCACGAAGTCCGGGTCACCCAGGTAGCTGTTGCGGTCCACGTAGGCGTGACGCATGGCTTCGATCTGATAGTGCATGCCCTGGGCCGAATGGAAGCCCAGGTCCTTCATCGGATAACCATCGAGGATGTTCATGATCTGGCACAGCACCACCCCGCCGGAACTGGGCGGCGGCGCCGAGATGATGTGGTAGCCGCGATAGTCGCATTCCACCGGGGCCAGCTCGCGGGTCTTGTACTTGTCCAGGTCGGCCTGGGTGATGATGCCTTTGTTGGCCTGGCTGGACGTGACCAGGGCATCGGCCACCCAACCTTTATAGAAACCATCGGCGCCCTTGGCGGAGATTTCCCGCAGGGTCTTGGCGAGGTCTTTCTGCACCAGCTTCTGGCCGACCTGCATCGGTTCGCCGTTATGCAGGAAAATCGCACCGGAGTCGCGCATGTCCTTCTTGAACACATCGGTGGCGGTTTCCAGCAGATCGACATCGCCCTGCTCCAGGGTGAAGCCTTCCTCGGCGAACTTGATGGCCGGGGCGATCAGTTCCGCCCGAGGCTTGCTGCCATACTTTTTCAACGCCAGCTCCATGCCGGAGACAGTGCCGGGCACGCCCACGGCCAGGTGCCCACGGGTGCTGAGGTCAGGAACGACGTTGCCGTCCTTGTCCAGGTACATGTTGGCGGTGGCGGCCAGGGGGGCTTTTTCGCGGAAATCCAGGAAGGTCTTGCGGCCGTCGGCCAATTGGAGCGTCATGAACCCACCGCCGCCGAGGTTACCCGCTGCCGGATACACCACCGCCAGGGCGTATCCCACCGCCACCGCCGCATCCACGGCATTGCCGCCATTCTTGAGCACGTCGACACCCACATGGGTCGCCAGGTGCTGAGCGGTGACCACCATGCCGTTCTCGGCGGCCACCGGCGCCTGGGAGGCAGCAAACGTCGATAAACAACCGAGGGTCAATGACGTAGCGATGAGGGTCCGGGCTAAGGATTCGAACTTCATGAGTCGGTCTCTTCTTGTTTTAAGGATAGGGATCGCTTCAAAAGCATTAGGCAGTATGGCCCGGTTTGTGGAATGCGCTTGTCAGCCGTCGGCTGGGTTACGGCGACATCCCCTTTGAGATAGGCTCGTGCGTTGATTTTTTACTGAATAGGGACATCACCGATGACGCTGCGAATCGAACGCACGGACACGCCCACCGACGAAGAACGTCAGGCCATTCTCGCTCCGCTACGGGCCTATAACACGGCCAAGACTGGCGGGACGGTGCCTGAGCTGGTCGCTTGGCTGGTGCGGGACGAACACGACGAAATTGTCGGGGGGCTCTACGGCCGAGTGTTTTTCCGCTGGCTGTATATCGAGTTGCTGGTGGTGCCGGAACAGGCCCGGGGCCAGGGCACGGGCTCGACCCTGATGCAAATGGCCGAAGAGTTGGCCCGGGAGAAAAACTGCGTGGGCATCTGGCTGGAGACCTTCGACTTCCAGGCGCCGGAGTTCTACCGCAGGCACGGCTTTACGACAGTCGGCCAGATCGACGACTACCCGCCGGGCCACCAGCACTTCTTCCTCCAGAAGCGCCTCGCTCCCACCGACTGAAACCCGACCTTGTGGAGGCGAGCCTGCTCGCGATGGCAGGCACCTCAATCTGCCTGCTTAAAGACAAGTCGCCAACGCCGCCAACCGGCGCTTGGCCACGAAGTCGTCATGCTTGGCGTAATAGTTCAACGTCGTACCGTCAGCACCGGTTTGCAAATCGACAAACGCTTCGGCGGAGCGGGTGTAGACCGTCGAGCCCCCCTGCTTGCCCGGTTGCAGGTAGGCACCAGCATCGACACCGAACACCGTTTCGTCCTGCCAGGAGAACTGCACGCACTGGGCCACGACCTGTTCGGGTTTGTCCGAGGTCATGATCTTGTATGGGGCCTGGGTCCGGGCCTCGTTCATCGCCGAACCCGCGCAGCCGGCCAGCAAGGTTGCGGCCAGGGCCACCGTCAACATTCGCATTGCGTTCACTCATCAAGAAAAAAACGGACTGTAGCACTGCGGCCCCCGCCTTCGTGCTGCTTTACTGAAATTTACACGGGACATCGGCCTGCGATTCGCGCAACCTGTCGCGCCATTGCCACCAGCCATCGCGGAACACTCCATGACCCCCAACGCCGAGTTCTACAAACCCACCGCCGAATACGCCGACAAACTCATCAGCCAGATCGGCCAGACTCCTTCCTGGATCGCCAAGCGAATCGGCGTCACCGACAAGCGGATTCGCTACATTCTCGACGGCGAACGCACCGTCAAGGGCGAAACCACGCCGATCCAGATGACCTACACCGAACAGTTCGCCCTCGAATGTCTCGCGGCTGCGGCCAAGGCCAGCAAAAAGCAGTCTTCATCCCCTAAGGAGTGATCATGGCGGCAACCGAACAGCAACACGAACAGGCCTTGGAAAAGTTTCTCGACGAGCGTCCCGAACTGCGCATCGAGTTGGACCACCTCAACCCGCTGCTGGCCCAGGCCAAGGGCGAGACCGCTGCGCAGTACCGCGCTGAGCGGCTGCATGAAGCCTTCGAAGCCGAGGCCGAACGCCTGGGCCTGTTCGCCTGGGAACTGACCCTGCAACTGACCGCCGCCTCCCCCGAGGACTACCAGGCCCAGCGCCTGGAGGTACATAAGGAAGTGGCGGAAATGGCGGGGATGGAGTGGGCGGAGTATTGCGAACTGCATGGCCTCAAAACCCAAGGCTGAACACATCCCTGTGGCGAGGGGATTTATCCCCGCTGGGCTGCGAAGCAGCCCCTCTTCCAGTCACCGCAGTCTGTCTGATGCACCGCGTTGGCAAATCCAGGGGCTGCTTCGCAGCCCGACGGGGATAAATCCCCTCGCCACACAGTGTTCACCCCATGCCCTGGTGAACACCCTTGGCAATCGCCCCTGCGCCCATAAAGCTTTATCATGGCCGCAGTTTTGCTGATCGGGTCTGTCATGAAGTTCGCCATTGCGCTGTTTTCCGCCGCCCATGCGCCCTCCTCGCGCCGAGCGCTGTTGTTTGCCCAGGCTGCGCTGGCAAGTGGGCATGAAATCGTGCGGTTGTTTTTCTATCAGGACGGCGTTTATAACGCCGCCAGCAGCGTCGTCCCCCCCCAGGACGAACAGGACCTGCCCCAGCAGTGGCGCGCGTTCGTCAGCGACAATCGGCTCGATGGCGTGGTCTGCATCGCGGCGGCGTTGCGCCGTGGTGTGTTGAACGACGAGGAAGCCCAGCGCTACCAGCGTTCTGCGGTCAGCGTCGAAGCACCCTGGGCCTTGTCTGGGCTGGGTCAGTTGCACGATGCGATCCAGGACGCCGACCGTCTGATCTGCTTTGGAGGCGCGTGAATGGCCAAGTCGTTATTGCTCATCAGCCGCCAGGCCCCATGGTCCGGCCCCGGCGCCCGTGAAGCGCTGGACATCGTCCTGGCCGGTGGTGCGTTCGACCTGCCCATCGGCCTGCTGTTTCTCGATGACGGCGTGTTCCAGCTCACGTCAGGCCAAAACGCCAAGGCGGTCCAGCAAAAGGATCTGAGCGCCAACTTGCAGGCATTGCCGATGTTCGGCGTCGAAGACCTGTTCCTCTGCGCCGCCAGCGCCGCCGAACGCGGCATCGCCACCGATGCCCTGGCACTGGGCGAGGTAAAAGTACTGACTGCGCCGGACATCGCCGCGCTCATCGACCGCTACGACCAGGTGATCACCCTCTGATGTCGACTTTGCATGTGTTGTCTCATTCGCCCTTCGGCGATAACCGCCTTGCCAGTTGCCTGCGGCTACTGGGCAATCAGGATGCGCTGTTGCTGTGTGGCGACGCGACGTATGCGTTGCAACCGGGCAGCCCACCGTTTGAAGTGCTGCAAGCCGCTGGCGTGAACCTGTTCGTGCTCGCCGAAGACCTCCAGGCCCGTGCCCTGGACACACCAGACTGGGCCGAAGCCATCAACTATTCAGGTTTCGTCGAGCTATCGATCGAGCACGACAAGGTCAACACCTGGCTATGAAGACGCTGAAGGTGGGCGAGCGCACCATCGCGCTGGACAAGGACGGCTACCTGGCCGACCTTGATGACTGGTCGGCCGAGGTGGCCACGGCTCTGGCAACCGCCGAAGACATTGAGCTCGGCCCCGAACACTGGGAGATCCTCGAACTGCTGCGCGGTTTCTACGACGAATTCCAGCTTTCCCCCGCGACCCGGCCGCTGATCAAGTACACGGCACTGAAACTGGGCGCGAACAAAGGCAACAGCCTGCACCTGAACCGATTGTTCAAAGGCACTCCCGCCAAACTCGCCGCCAAGCTGGCGGGCCTGCCCAAACCGACGAATTGCTTATGACCGACTTTCCATCGCTGTCCCTTGAGACCCCGGCCGAACACCCGTTCGCCCAGTTCGTACGCATCCTTGGCAAAGGCAAGCGCGGTGCCCGCAACCTGACCCGCGAAGAAGCCCGCGAGGCCATGGGCATGGTGCTCGACGAAAAGGTCGAGGACACCCAGCTTGGCGCCTTCCTGATGCTGTTGCGGCACAAGGAAGAAAGCGCCGAGGAAATGGCCGGCTTCACCGAAGCCCTGCGCGAACGCCTGGTTGTCCCGGCCTTGGCGGTAGACCTCGACTGGCCGACCTATGCCGGCAAGAAGCGCCATTTGCCGTGGTACCTGCTGGCGGCCAAGTGCCTTGGGCAGAACGGTGTGCGGATTTTCATACACGGCGGCGGTGCTCACACCGCAGGTCGGCTCTACACCGAACAATTGCTCGGCTTGCTGCAGATCCCGCTGTGCCGGGATTGGCAGCAGGTCGGTAGCGCGCTGGACAACGGCGGCCTGGCCTTCATGCCACTGGTGGACTGGGCGCCGCAAATGCAGCGGATGATCGACCTGCGCAACACCTTGGGCTTGCGCTCGCCGATCCACTCCCTGGCACGGATTCTCAACCCGTTGGGCGCCCGTTGCGGGCTGCAAAGCATCTTCCATCCGGGCTATCAGGCGGTGCATCGCGATGCCAGCGGGTTGCTGGGTGATACCGCCATCGTGATCAAGGGCGACGGCGGCGAGATCGAGATCAACCCGGACGCTGACAGTCACTTGTACGGCACCACCGGTGGCACCAGTTGGGATGAAGAATGGCCGCGACTGTCCGAACAACGCCACGTCAAGCCGGAAAGCCTCGACCCCGAGCACCTGAAAGCCGTCTGGCGCGGCGACGTTGAAGACAGCTACCCGCAACTCGCCTTGATCGCCACCATGGCCCTGGCCTTGCGCGGCCTGGGCCTGGCGCGCGAAGAGGCTTTCGAACGGGCCCGGCAATATTGGGATGCCCGGGATCGATCGATTTAGTCGATCATCAACGCCCAACCTTTGCGCTTTTAGTTCGAACCCATCGGCATAGACTGCCCTCCAATGTTTATTGGCCGAGGAGATCGAGATGGGTTTGTTAGTAGAGGGCCGCTGGCGGGATCAGTGGTATGAAAGCAAGGACGGCACGTTCCAGCGCGAACAGGCGCAACGCCGTCACTGGGTGACCACCGACGGCAGCGCCGGCCCCAGCGGCGAAGCCGGGTTTGCCGCCGAGGCCGGGCGCTACCATTTGTACGTGTCCCTGGCCTGCCCCTGGGCCCATCGCACGCTGATCTTTCGCAAGCTCAAGGGCCTGGAAGACCTGATCGACGTCTCGGTGGTCAGCTACCTGATGCTGGAAAACGGCTGGACCTTCGACAAGGCCCACGGCTCCACCGGCGACAAACTCGACAACCTGAGCTTCCTGCACCAGCGCTACACCGCCGATACCGAGGACTACACCGGTCGCGTCACCGTGCCGGTGCTGTGGGACAAACGCCAACAGCGCATCGTCAACAACGAATCGGCGGAAATCATCCGCATGTTCAACAGCGCCTTCGATGGGCTGACCGGCAACAACCTGGATCTTTACCCCGAACCGCTACGCAGTGACATCGATGCGCTGAACGAGCGCATCTACCCGGCGGTGAACAACGGCGTGTATCGCGCCGGGTTCGCCACCACCCAAGCGGCCTACGAAGAGGCATTCGACGGTTTATTCGCCGAACTGGACCGGTTGGAAGCCTTGCTGGCGACCCAACGCTACCTGGCCGGTGAATATCTGACGGAGGCTGATATCCGACTGTTCACCACGATAATCCGTTTCGACGCGGTGTATTTCGGCCACTTCAAGTGCAACCTGCGGCGCATCGCCGATTATCCGAACCTGTCGAACTGGCTGCGGGAGCTGTATCAGTGGCCGGGCATTGCCGAGACCGTGGATTTCACCCATATCCAGGGCCATTACTATGGCAGCCATAAGACCATCAACCCCAATGGGATCGTGCCCAAGGGGCCGAAGCAGGACTTTACGGTCGCCCATGATCGGGGAAGGTTGAGTGGGAAAGGGATTTGGCTTGGTTCTGGGAAGTGATCTGGGGTCTTGATTGCCTCTGAAGGCCCATCGCGAGCAGGCTCGCTCCCACACTTGATCGTCGTTCAACCATGAATCTGCGGTTGTACACGGCCCACTGTGGGAGCGAGCCTGCTCGCGATTGGAGACGACGCGGTCTTCCTAAACCTGCCCCTGGGCCCCTTCAAACCAAGCCAGTTTCTCGCGCAGTTGTACCACTTCCCCAACGATCACCAGCGTCGGCGCATGCACTTCATGCTCGGCCACCAGCCGTGGCAAATCCGCCAGGGTGCCGGTGAAGACTCGCTGATTGGATGTCGTGCCTTGCTGGATCAACGCCGCCGGTGTGTCCGCCGCGCGACCATGCTTGATCAGCTCGTTGCAGATCACCGGCAATCCCACCAACCCCATGTAGAACACCAGCGTCTGGGCCGGGGACACCAGGTCGGCCCATGGCAAGTCGCTGGTACCGTCCTTGAGATGGCCGGTGATGAACCGCACCGACTGGGCGTAGTCACGATGGGTCAGGGGGATCCCGGCGTAGGCCGCACAACCACTGGCGGCGGTGATGCCCGGGACAACCTGGAACGGGATGCCGTGGGCCGCCAGCTCTTCGATCTCCTCGCCGCCACGGCCGAAGATGAACGGATCACCGCCCTTCAACCGCACCACTCGCTTACCTTGTCGGGCCAAGTCCACCAATTGCTGGTTGATCTGGTCCTGGGGCACGGCGTGTTCGGAGCGGCGCTTGCCAACGTAGATGCGCTCGGCGTCGCGCCGACACAGTTCCAGGATTGCCGGCGCCACCAAGCGGTCATACAGCACCACGTCGGCCTGCTGCATCAAGCGCAAGGCACGGAAGGTCAGCAGGTCAGGATCACCCGGCCCAGCCCCCACCAGATAGACTTCGCCCGGCGCGTTCGGCGCCTGGCCGTCGATCTTTTCCTGCAGCAGGCGCTCGGCTTCGGCACCCTGCCCGGCCAGTTGACGGTCGGCGATAGGGCCTTGGAACACTTCTTCCCAGAACGCCCGACGTTGCTGCACATCGGGAAACAAGCCTTTGACCTGGCTGCGAAAACGCGCCGCCAGCCCGGCCAGTTGCCCGTAGGTCGATGGAATCCAGGTTTCCAGCTTGGCCCGGATCAACCGCGCCAGCACTGGCGCGTCGCCGCCGCTGGACACCGCGATCACCAGGGGCGAACGGTCGACGATGGCCGGAAAAATCACACTGCACAAGGCTGGCGCGTCCACCACGTTGACCGGCACGCAACGCTTGTGGGCATCAGCCGACACCTGGGCGTTGAGCGATTCGTCGTCGGTGGCAGCGATGATCAGACCGCAGCCGTCCAGGTCCACTTCCACGTAGCCACGCAGGATGCATTCACCGCCGCTGCCACCGACCAGTTCCCGCAACTGCGGTTCGATATCGGGTGCGACCACCCGCAACAACGCGCCGGCATCGGCCAGCAGGCGAGACTTGCGCAAGGCAATCTCGCCGCCGCCAACCACCAGCACGCGGCTGCCGCGCAGGTTGTGGAACAGTGGCAAATAGTCCATTTAACCGATGACCTCGATGCCGCCCATGTACGGTTTCAACACCTCGGGCACACGGATCGAACCGTCGGCCTGCTGGTAGTTTTCCAGCACCGCCACCAGGGTCCGGCCCACCGCCAGGCCGGAGCCATTGAGGGTGTGGACCAGTTCCGGCTTGCCGGTTTCCGGGTTGCGGAAACGCGCCTGCATACGGCGGGCCTGGAAGTCGCCACAGTTGGAGCACGAGGAAATCTCGCGGTACTTGTCCTGGCTCGGGATCCAGACCTCCAGATCGAAAGTCTTGACCGCGCTGAAGCCCATGTCGCCGGTACACAGCGCCAGGGTGCGATACGGCAGTTCCAGCAGTTGCAGGACCTTCTCGGCATTGGCGGTCAGGCTTTCCAGCGCCTCCATGGACTTCGAAGGCTCGACGATCTGGACCATCTCGACTTTGTCGAACTGGTGCTGGCGGATCATGCCCCGGGTGTCGCGACCCGACGCCCCGGCTTCACTGCGGAAGCACGGCGTGTGGGCGACGAACTTGATCGGCAGTTGCTTGGCGTCGACGATCTCGCCAGCGACGATGTTGGTCAGCGACACTTCGGCGGTCGGGATCAGGTACAGGTCGGCCTCGCCGTCGCGGCTGATCTTGAACAGGTCTTCCTCGAACTTCGGCAACTGGCCGGTGCCCTGCAAGGCCGGGGCCTGGACCAGGTACGGTGTGTAGGCTTCTTCGTAACCGTGTTCGGTGACGTGCAGGTTGATCATGAACTGCGCCAGGGCCCGATGCAGACGGGCAATCGGCCCGCGCAACAGGGCAAAACGCGCGCCGGAAAGCTTGGCGGCGGTTTCGAAATCGAGCCAGCCGAACTTCTCGCCCAGGGCCACATGGTCCTGCACCGGGAAATCGAAGACCTTTGGCGTGCCCCAGCGGCGCACTTCGACGTTGCCCTCTTCGTCTTCACCGACCGGTACCGATTCGTGCGGCAGGTTCGGGATGCCCAGCAGGATCGAATCCAGCTCGGTCTGGATCGCGTCCAGCTCGACCTTGCCAGCGCTCAATTCGCCCGCCATGCGCTCGACATCGGCCATCAGCGGCGCGATGTCTTCACCACGCTGCTTGGCTTGGCCGATGGACTTGGAGCGCGCGTTACGTTCAGCCTGCAGGGCTTCGGTGCGGGTCTGGACGGTCTTGCGCTGTTCTTCCAGCGCTTCGATGCGCGCGACGTCCAGGGCATAGCCACGGGAAGCCAGGCGATCCGCTACGTCCTGAAGGTTGCTACGTAACAGTTTGGAATCGAGCATGTCGGTCTCTCGTTATCAAAGTTTGGTCAGGGACAGGCCGGCCCATGTGGCGAGCAGCCCGCCGAATACGCTGATGGCCGCATAGCCCAGGGCCAGCGGCACCTGCCCGCTTTCCAGCAAGCGCACCGTATCCAGTGAAAAGGATGAAAAAGTCGTCAGGCCGCCAAGAAAGCCGACGATCAGGCCCGCACGTACCTCGATGGGCACTTCCGGGCGCATCAAAAACAGACCGTATAGAACACCGATCAGCAGACAGCCCACGATATTAACGGCCAGCGTCGCGGTATAGAAGTGCCGCGGCCAATTTGCATTGATCCAGTTGCCGGTCGCGAAGCGCACCAACGTACCGGCAACGCCACCTGCGGAAACTGCAAGAATCAGGGGGATCAAGGTTTTCTCCGCTGCCGTGGACTCAAGCGGTCCAATTGCGCCAAGTGGTTGAGCTTCTCGCCGATCTTCAGTTCCAGGCCACGGGGCACCGGCTGATAGAAGCGCTGGGGTTCGAGTTCATCGGGGAAATAGTCTTCGCCGGCGGCATAAGCGTCCGGCTCATCGTGGGCGTAACGGTATTCCTCGCCATAGCCCAACTGCTTCATGAGCTTGGTCGGCGCATTGCGCAGGTGCAGCGGCACTTCAAGGGAGCCATGCTCGGTAGCGCTGCGCATCGCCGCCTTGAAGCCCATGTACACGGCGTTGCTTTTCGGCGCACAGGCCAGGTAGGTGATCGCCTGGGCCACGGCAAGCTCGCCTTCCGGGCTGCCCAGGCGCTCCTGCACATCCCAGGCTGCCAGGCACAGGCTCAGGGCGCGAGGGTCGGCGTTGCCGATGTCTTCGCTGGCCATGCGCACCACGCGCCGCGCCAGGTACAGCGGATCGCAGCCGCCGTCGATCATTCGCGCAAACCAGTACAAGGCGGCATCGGGGTTGGAGCCGCGGATGGATTTGTGCAGCGCCGAGATCTGGTCATAGAACGCTTCGCCGCCCTTGTCGAAGCGCCGCCGGGTATCGCCCAGCAAGCTTTGCAACAGCTCGACGCCAATCTCGCTATCGTCCTCAGCCAGGTCCGAGGCGTTTTCCAGCAGGTTGAGCAAGCGCCGGCCATCACCGTCAGCGGCCGAAAACAGGATCTGGAACCCTTCGTCGCTGAGGCTCAAATGCCGCTTGCCCAGGCCGCGCTCCTCGGTCAATGCCCGATGCACCAGCTTGCGCATCGCCGCTTCGTCGAGGCTCTTGAGCACATAGACCCGCGCCCGGGACAGCAACGCGTTATTGAGTTCGAACGAAGGGTTTTCGGTGGTCGCACCAATGAAGATCAGCGTGCCGTCTTCCACGTAGGGCAGGAACGCGTCCTGTTGGGATTTGTTGAAGCGGTGCACTTCGTCGACGAACAGGATGGTGCGCTTGCCGTACTGGCCGGCCTGCTGCTTGGCCACTTCCACCGCCTGGCGGATTTCCTTGACCCCGGCCAGCACCGCCGAAACCGTTTCGAAATGGGCGTCCGAGACTTCCGCCAGCAGCCGCGCCAAGGTGGTCTTGCCCACGCCCGGCGGGCCCCAGAAGATCATCGAGTGCAGCGCGCCCTGCTCCAGCGCTTCGCGCAGCGGCTTGCCGCGAGCGAGCACATGCTCCTGGCCGACGTACTCATCCAGGTTGGTCGCGCGCAGGCGGGCGGCCAATGGCTGGGCAATCGGGGCGCTTCGAAACAGGTCCATCACTACTTATACAACCTCCACTGGGTCCTGATACCGATTCTCTCTGCAGAAGCAGATCTGTGGGAGCAGACCTGTGGGAGCAAGGCTTGTCCGCGATTGCATCGCCTCGGTCTACCAGATACACCGAGGTGTCTGTATCGCGGGCAAGCCTTGCTCCCACAGACCAATTTCCACAGACCATTCCTACAGGCCATTTCCCACAGGGGCTTTGTGTTTACTCCTGGATCACGTCCGCACCCTTGGGGATGTCGAACTTGAACTTGGATGCCGCGATCGGCTCGTTGGCCTTGACCCCGGTGAACAGGATATTGGTGCGCTGGCCGACACTGTCGATCAGTTGCATGTCGTTGACCAGGCCGTTGCGGAACGACAGGCGCAGGTTGTCGAACAGGCTGTCCTTGGTCTTGGGCTTGAGGGTGAAGTCAATCACGCCGCCGGCCTCCTTGGCACTGATGTCGAAGCTCTGGCTGATCTTGGAGATGTCGCCGGAGAGCAGCAATGCCGGGGTCTGGGTCAGGCGCTGGTCGAGGGTCTTGATGGTGACCTGCTCCAGGTCCGGGTCCCACAGGGAGACTTTCTTGCCGTCGGAGACCATCAATTGCTCGGCCGGCGCGTCGGTGTGCCAGTAGAACAGGCCCGGGCGCTGCAACGCCATTTCGCCAGCGGTTTCCTGCAACTGGGTGCCGCTGCCGTCAAGGGTCAGTTGGGAGAAACGCGCGGTCAGGGTCTGGGAGCGCTCCAGTAACTGGGTCAAGCGGGCCACGTCCTTTTCATCGGCGTGGGCCGACAAGGTGGTCAGGGCCAATACGGGCAACAGCAACATGCGAATCAGGCGCATGGGAGTCCTCATGAAGTCGTGGGGGTCGGGCGGCGTGTCAGCAAGCCGCCCGGGTCGTTAGTCGCGCATCGGGCCCGGCGCCAGTACTTCGCGCGAACCGTTGGTGTTCATGGCCGTCACCACCCCGGCCATTTCCATGGCTTCGATCATGCGAGCGGCGCGGTTGTAGCCAATCTTCAGCTTGCGCTGAACAGCAGAAATCGAGGCCCGACGGCTCTCCAGGACGAACTGCACCGCTTCGTCGTAGAGCGCATCGGTTTCAGCATCGTCGTCACCGCCGCCACTACTGCCTTCGAAACCGCTGCCGGCTTCTTCGACACCGTTGAGGATGTCGTCGTTGTATTCAGGTGCGCCGCGCAGCTTCCAGGCCTCCACCACGCGGTGCACTTCGTCGTCGGAAACGAACGCGCCGTGTACACGGATCGGCAGGCTGGTGCCCGGCGGCATGTAGAGCATGTCACCGTGGCCGAGCAACTGCTCGGCACCGCCCTGGTCGATGATGGTCCGCGAGTCGATCTTGCTCGACACCTGGAATGCCATGCGGGTCGGGATGTTGGCCTTGATCAGGCCGGTGATCACGTCCACCGACGGTCGCTGTGTGGCGAGGATCAGGTGGATACCGGCCGCACGGGCCTTCTGGGCGATACGGGCGATCAGCTCTTCGACCTTCTTGCCGACGATCATCATCATGTCGGCGAATTCGTCCACCACCACCACGATGGTCGGCAGCTTGTGCAGCAGCGGCGCTTCGTCGTGGATATTCTCGCGGTGATACAGCGGGTCGCTCAACGGCGTACCGGCTTCCTCGGCTTCCTTGACCTTGGCATTGAAGCCCGACAGGTTGCGCACGCCCATCTTCGCCATCAGCTTGTAGCGGCGTTCCATCTCGGCAACGCTCCAGCGCAAGGCATTGGCGGCGTCCTTCATGTCGGTGACCACCGGGCACAGC
Source organism: Pseudomonas sp. St290 (assembly GCF_018325805.1). Taxonomy (NCBI): domain Bacteria; kingdom Pseudomonadati; phylum Pseudomonadota; class Gammaproteobacteria; order Pseudomonadales; family Pseudomonadaceae; genus Pseudomonas; species Pseudomonas sp. St290. The sequence continues at coordinate 4,347,652 of NZ_AP014703.1, forward strand.
AGGTGCGGGATGCCCTCGTAGATCGACAGCTCGAGCATTTTCGGGTCGATCATGATCAGCTTGGCGTCTTCCGGGCCGGACTTGAACAGGATCGACAGGATCATCGCGTTCACACCCACCGATTTACCGGAACCGGTGGTACCGGCCACCAGCAAGTGGGGCATTTTCGCCAGGTCAGTGATGACTGGCTTGCCACCGATGTCGTGGCCCAGGGCCAGGGTGACCGGCGACTTGTGGTTGTCGTACTCCGGCGTGGACAGTACCTCGGAGAAGCGCACGATCTGCCGGTCTTCGTTGGGGATCTCGATCCCCACGGTGGTCTTGCCGGGAATCACCTCCACCACCCGCACGCTGGTCACGGCCAGGGAACGCGCCAGGTCCTTGGCGAGGTTGGCGATGCGGCTGACCTTCACGCCGGCGGCCGGCTGGATTTCGTAGCGGGTGATGACCGGGCCCGGGTGAATCGAATCCACCGAGACCTCGACGCCGAACTCCTTGAGCTTGATCTCCAGCAAGTGGCCGACAGCCGCCAGGGATTCGGGGGAATAGTTGAGCTGTTTCTTTTCGGCCGGGTCCAGGATCGAGATCGGCGGCAAGGTGCCTTCCACCGCGCTGTCGACGAACAGCGGCGCCTGTTTCTCTTTCTGCACGCGCTTGCTCTGCTCCGGCGGCTTGGCCGGGGCCATGGTAATGACCGGTGGCACCTGTTTCTCGCGCTCGGACATGTGCTTGCTCAAGGCCTGCTCACGCTCTATCAGGCGCTCCTTGACCTTGGCCTGCTCGCGCTTGTCCGGCGTCGTCGGGGCCACCACATCGTGGACCCGGTCGTCGACTTCACGCAGTTGCGCCACCAGTTGCTTGCGCTCGGTGCGCGCCGCCCACCAGCGGTTCACGACACCCTGGATCAGTTCGATCAGGTCGAGGGTGATCTTGCCGGTGACGTCCATGACCTTGAACCAGGACAAGTCGGTGAACACCGTCAGGCCGAACAGGAACAGGGCGATGAACAGCAGCGTGCTGCCCTGGATATTCAGGGCGTTCCTGGCCAGGTCGCCGAGGCTTTCCCCCAGCGCACCGCCCGCCCCGGCCGGCAAGCCGGTGGGCGCATGGAAATGGATATGGGCCAGCGCGGCCCCCGACAACACCAGGAACACCAGGCCGATCAGGCGCCAGGAGAACAGCCAGCCGCTCCACTGCCACGGTTCGTGGCGCTGGCGGAAGATCTGGTAGGCCTTGATCGCCAGCAGCAACGGGAAGATGTAGGCGAAATAGCCCAACACCATGAACAGGATGTCGGCGCTGTAGGAACCGGCCGGGCCGCCGAAATTCTGCACGTCGTCGATCTTGCTGTTATGGCTCCAGCCCGGATCGTCCTTGCCGTAGGTCAGCAGGGCCATCATCAGGAACAGGCACAGGGCACCGATGGCGATCAACGCACCTTCCTTGAGCCGGTAGTGCAATTGCTGGCGCCAGAGCGGAACGACTGGTTTGGGTGCTGCGGTGGATTTCTTCAAAACGCTTCTTTTCCTGCGCCTACGGCGCGTCCATCTGTTGAATGACTATAAAAAACTGCCCATTACGAGCAGGTAAAAAAGTGAATGTGCACAACCGGTACTACTTTTACCACTGTGAGGTGCATCCAGAAAACCACAGGTGTTGCCGAAGATTTTGATCTTTAGCCCATCCAGCGCTCAAAACTCAAGCATTGTACGGGTTTGTCGACGCCAAGGCATTGCCTGACAGCATAGCCGGATTCAGGCTGCACACGCGCTAATTGGACCATGCATTCTCTTTTGTGACAAAGGCTTATGAGGTGTTTTTTATGAGCGAAGTGAAGCATTCACGCCTGATCATTCTCGGGTCCGGCCCTGCGGGGTACAGCGCTGCTGTCTATGCCGCCCGCGCCAACCTCAAACCTGTTGTCATTACCGGCCTGCAGGCCGGCGGCCAGCTCACCACCACCGTGGAAGTCGATAACTGGCCCGGCGATGTCGAAGGCCTGACGGGCCCGGTACTGATGGAGCGCATGCAACGGCACGCCGAGCGCTTCGACACGCAGATCGTCTACGACCATGTCCACACCGCCAAGTTGCAACAGCGCCCGTTCGAATTGATCGGCGACAGCGGCACCTACACCTGTGATGCGCTGATCATTGCCACCGGTGCCTCGGCCCAGTACCTGGGCCTGCCCTCGGAGGAAACCTTCGCTGGCAAAGGGGTTTCCGCGTGTGCGACCTGCGATGGCTTTTTCTACCGCAACCAGGTGGTGGCCGTGGTCGGCGGCGGCAATACCGCAGTCGAGGAGGCCCTGTACCTGTCGAACATCGCCAGGGAAGTGCACCTGATCCACCGCCGCGACAAGCTGCGCTCAGAGAAAATCCTGCAGGACAAACTCTTCGAAAAAGCCGCCAACGGCAATATCAAGCTGCACTGGAACCTGAACCTGGACGAAGTCCTGGGCGACGCCAGCGGCGTGACTGCCGCGCGTTTGCGGCACAGCGAGACCGGCGAAACCAGCACGCTGTCCCTGGCTGGCGTGTTCATAGCCATCGGCCACAAACCCAATACCGAACTGTTCCAGGGCCAGCTGACGATGCGTGACGGTTACCTGATCGTGCGCGGCGGCAGCGAGGGCAACGCCACCGCGACCGCTATCGAAGGCGTGTTCGCCGCCGGCGATGTGGCCGACCACGTCTATCGCCAGGCAATCACCTCCGCCGGCGCCGGCTGCATGGCCGCACTCGATGCCGAGAAGTATCTCGATGACATCCCTGCCGTTTGACGGTTAACCTTCCAGGCGAGTCCTCGCTGATGCGCGAGGCCCGCCGCCTGCCGCCCTCCCCTTCTACTTAAGCCGGATACCAATGCTGACCTGGTTACAACGCAACAGCTTCGAATTCCCGCCACTGGCAAAAGCCATGCGCGACCCCAACGGGTTATTGGCCGCCGGCGGCGATCTCTCCGCCGACCGGCTGATCCAGGCTTATCGCCACGGCTGCTTCCCATGGTTTTCCGAGGGGCAACCGATCCTGTGGTGGTCGCCGGACCCACGTACGGTATTGTTTCCCGACGAACTGCACATATCCCGCAGCCTGGACAAACTGCTGCGCAAGCAGCGCTATCAAGTGACGTTTGACCGAGATTTCGCGGCGGTCATCCAGGCGTGCGCCGCGCCTCGGGACTATGCCGAGGGCACCTGGATCACCGACGCCATGCAAACCGCTTATCGGGAACTACACCGACGCGGTTTTGCCCATTCGGTGGAAGTGTGGGACCAGGGGATGTTGGTGGGTGGCCTGTATGGCCTGGCCATGGGGCAGCTGTTCTTTGGCGAGTCCATGTTCAGCCGGGCCGACAATGCCTCGAAATTCGGCTTCGCCACCCTGGTCCAGCACCTCAAGGCCGCCGGTTTCGTGCTGATCGACTGCCAGATGCCCACCGAGCACCTGCACAGCCTCGGCGCACGGTCGATCCCACGCAATGAATTTGCCGATTATCTAAAGGCGCATCTGGACCAACCCAACCATGCGACATGGGTTTGCTGAGCGACATTCGCGCTCCTGGCTTACAATTAAATTCAAAGCTTATCCCGAGGGTCGATCATGACCGAGTTGGCGCGTTTGAAGTTCTATGCCACTCAGCCCCACTCTTGCAGTTATCTGCCGGAGGAGCAGGCCACGACGCTGTTCCTCGACCCTAGCCAGCCCATGGATGTGCATGTCTACGCAGACCTGTCGGAAATGGGCTTTCGCCGTAGCGGCGACCACCTCTACCGGCCTCATTGCCAACACTGCAACGCCTGTGTCCCGGCGCGCATCCCTGTCGCGCAATTTCTGCCCAACCGCCAACAGAAACGCATTTTCAAGCGCAACGCCGACCTTCAGGTCCGCCCGGTCAAGCCGCAGTTCACCGAGGAATATTTCGACCTGTACCAGCGCTACATCGAACAACGCCATGCCGATGGCGACATGTACCCACCCAGTCGCGATCAGTTCTCGACCTTCCTGGTGCGTGACCTGCCGTTTTCGCGTTTCTATGAGTTCCGCCTGGACGGACGGCTGGTAGCCATCGCCGTCACGGACCTGCTGCCCAATGGCCTTTCGGCGGTATACACCTTCTACGAGCCAGACGAAGAACGGCGCAGCCTGGGCCGGTTTGCCATCCTCTGGCAAATCAACGAAGCCCGGCGCCTGGGACTGGAAGCGGTATACCTGGGCTACTGGATCAAGAACTGCAAGAAAATGAACTACAAGACCCAATATCGCCCCATTGAACTGCTGATAAACCAACGCTGGGTTGTCCTGAGTTAGAACCCTTCGGCTTAAAAGCTAGAACCCCTTGGCTTGAACCCCCTTTTTCGGGCACAATGCACGCCGCTTTTGCCTGGCGCAGTTGCACCGGGCCATTCACTGGATACCGAGGGCTTTACTGCATGTCGAAAGAAGACAGCTTCGAAATGGAAGGCACTGTCGTCGACACCCTGCCCAACACCATGTTTCGTGTGGAGTTGGAAAATGGGCACGTCGTAACCGCGCATATCTCCGGCAAGATGCGCAAGAACTACATTCGTATTCTTACCGGTGACAAAGTGCGCGTCGAGCTGACGCCCTATGACTTGAGCAAAGGGCGCATCACTTACCGCGCTCGCTAACAAGTCAATACAAAACGCCCGGCTGATGCCGGGCGTTTTTGTTTGTCCGCCCCCACGATCACCTCACACCCCTGTGGGAGCGAGCCTGCTCGCGATGAGGCCGGCACATTCGGCATTACTGCCAACTGACCCACCGCTTTCGCGAGCAGGCTCGCTCCCACAGGAGATTTGTGGCGGATGCAAATCCTGCAGTTATCCAGCCCCCCCACAGGGACTAGGTATTGCTGAAATAGCAAAAAAGGCGCCTTTCGGCGCCTTTTGCTTTGTTGCGGGTAGTGATCAGGCCATTTCGGCCGTAGTTTCGAAGTCGAAGGTCAGTTCGCCGTCCTTGATGTCGATGTGAACCACACCGCCATGTTCGGCCAGTTCGCCAAAGAGGATTTCCTCCGCCAGCGGACGCTTGATCTTGTCCTGGATCAGGCGAGCCATTGGTCGTGCCCCCATCGTCACATCGTAACCACCTTCGGCCAGCCAACTGCGAGCCGCATCGGTGACCTCCAGCAACACACGCTTGTCTTCAAGCTGCGCCTGAAGTTCGGTAAGGAACTTGTCCACCACGCTCTTGATGACTTCATGACTGAGGCGACCAAACTGGATAATGGTGTCCAGGCGGTTGCGGAACTCAGGCGTGAAGCTCTTCTTGATCACTTCCATCGCATCGGACGAGTGGTCCTGATGGGTGAAACCGATCGAAGCGCGAGCTGCGGTTTCGGCACCGGCGTTCGTGGTCATGATGATGATCACGTTGCGGAAGTCCGCCTTGCGCCCATTGTTATCGGTCAGCGTACCGTGGTCCATGACCTGCAGCAGCAGGTTGAAGACTTCCGGATGCGCCTTCTCGATTTCATCGAGCAACAGCACGCAGTGTGGCTGCTTGGTAATCGCTTCGGTCAGCAGGCCGCCCTGGTCGAAACCGACATAACCTGGAGGCGCACCAATCAGACGCGACACGGTGTGGCGCTCCATGTACTCGGACATGTCGAAACGAACCAGCTCGATACCCATCGCCTTGGCCAATTGCCGTGCCGCCTCGGTCTTGCCGACACCGGTGGGACCTGCGAACAGGAACGAGCCCACTGGCTTGTCCGGCGACTTGAGGCCGGCGCGAGACAGCTTGATAGCGGTCGACAGCGAGTCGATGGCCGCATCCTGGCCGAACACCGTCAGCTTCAGGTCACGCTCCAGGTTACGCAGCAGCTCCTTGTCGGAACTGGTGACATGCTTGGGCGGAATACGCGCGATTTTCGCCACGATATCCTCGACCTGAGGCACTTCGATGCGCTTGACGCGTTTCTCCACGGGTTGCAGGCGCTGGTAGGCACCCGCCTCGTCGATGACGTCGATGGCCTTGTCCGGCATGTGCCGGTCATTGATGTAGCGCGAGGCCAGTTCCGCCGCGGCGCGCAGGGCTTCATCGCTGTACTCGATGTTGTGGTGCAGCTCGAAGCGCCCTTTCAGGCCGCGCAGGATACCGATGGTGTCCTCCACCGAAGGCTCCGACACATCGACCTTCTGGAAGCGCCGGGCCAAGGCACGGTCTTTCTCGAAGATCCCGCGGAATTCCTGGAACGTCGTCGAGCCGATGCAACGGATATCACCCGAAGACAGCAACGGCTTGAGCAGGTTGGAGGCATCCATGACACCACCGGAAGCAGCCCCGGCACCGATGATGGTGTGGATTTCATCGATGAACAGGATCGCTTGCGGACGTTTTTTCAGCTCGCCGAGCAACGCCTTGAAGCGCTTCTCGAAATCGCCGCGGTACTTGGTACCGGCCAGCAAGGCCCCCAGGTCGAGGGAATACACGACGCTGTTGGCCAGCAGGTCCGGCACCTGGTTGTCGACGATGCGCTTGGCCAGGCCTTCGGCAATCGCGGTCTTGCCCACGCCTGCCTCGCCCACTAACAGCGGGTTGTTCTTGCGGCGCCGGGCCAGGATCTGCGCAACGCGCTCGACCTCGGCCTCGCGTCCGACCAGTGGATCGATGCGCCCCTGGCGTGCCAGTTCGTTCAGGTTGCTGGCATAGGCATCCAATGGGTTGCCTGAAGAAGAAGACTCACCGCCCTCGTCGTCCTGCATATCCTGCTCACCCTCGGAGTGATCGCCATGCCCCGGCACCTTGGAGATGCCATGGGCGATGTAGTTGACGACATCGATACGCGCAACGCTCTGCTGCTTGAGCAGGAACACTGCCTGGCTTTCCTGCTCGCTGAAGATGGCAACCAACACGTTGGCACCGGTGACTTCACGCTTGCCCGAGCTCTGTACATGGAAGACAGCACGCTGCAGGACACGTTGGAAGCCCAGGGTTGGCTGGGTTTCGCGATCCTCGTCATGCACGGGGATCAGTGGCGTGGTGGAGTCGATGAACTCCTGCAGATCATGCTTGAGTTTATCGAGGTTCGCGCCGCAGGCACGCAAAACGGTGGCGGCAGCCTCGTTATCCAATAGGGCCAGCAGCAGGTGTTCGACGGTCATGAATTCATGACGCTTCGAACGAGCCTCCTTGAAGGCAAGATTTAGGGTGACTTCGAGCTCGCGGTTTAACATAGCTTCACCTCATACCCAAGTGGTCGGCGTTAACCGTCCTTCTCGATTTCACAGAGTAGCGGATGCTGGCTTTCCCGGGCGTACTGATTGACCTGCATGGCCTTCGTCTCGGCGATGTCGCGGGTAAACACTCCACATACTGCCCGTCCCTCTGTATGGACGGCCAGCATGACCTTGGTCGCCAGCTCGCGGTTCAGATTAAAAAACAACTCGAGCACTTCGACGACGAAATCCATCGGTGTGTAGTCATCATTGAACAAAACCACCTTGTACATCGGTGGAGCCTGTAATGCAGGCTTTGCCTCCTGAACAGCAATGCCTGCGGAATCGTCGTCGTGTAGATCCGGGCGATCCTGATTGAATGTTAGTCGAATCTGGCTGACTGCATGCATGGAAAGAAAGGTTCGTTTAGTTGGCGAATACAGTGATGGGGGCGCTTGTGGGCGATTTCAACCACGACCACCCGGCCACCTTGACTATCGGCAAAACGGTGTTACAACCAATAGAGCCCATCGTGGGTTAAAAAGGTCCGTGGAATCTATCCTGTTTTCAAGATTAGCCTGCGGATGGACTGGATGATACTCCAGTGATGGAGTGCGTTGCAGAGGGAAATGGGTTATGTCGGTCGTCAAGATGAATGGCAAGGTGAAATGGTTCAACAATGCAAAGGGCTACGGCTTCATTATCGCGGCCGGCAGGGACAATGAAGACCTTTTCGCCCATTACTCGGCTATCAACATGGAAGGCTATAAGACCTTGAAGGCCGGACAGCCTGTGACGTTCGACGTCATCCAGGGACCCAAGGGCTTGCACGCGGTCAACATCAGGATTGTCACCGCCGAAGAGACACCCGCCCCTGTCAATGCCAGGATCACCGAGGCCCATTGACCGGCAGTCGCCACCCCGGACAAATGAAAATGCCCGGCTCGATCACCCGAGCCGGGCATTTGCGCTGAGCGCCGACTCGCTTACATGTGCGAAATCAGGGCATCACCGAAGCCCGAGGACGACACCAGCTTGGCACCCTCCATCAGACGTTCGAAGTCATAGGTCACGGTCTTGGCCGAAATCGCGCCGTTGGTGCCCTTGATGATCAGGTCGGCCGCTTCGGTCCAACCCATGTGGCGCAGCATCATTTCCGCCGACAGGATCAGCGATCCCGGGTTGACCTGGTCCTTGCCGGCATACTTGGGCGCGGTACCGTGGGTGGCTTCGAACATCGCCACGGTGTCGGACAGGTTGGCGCCCGGCGCAATACCGATACCGCCCACTTCCGCCGCCAGGGCGTCGGACAGGTAGTCACCGTTGAGGTTCAGGGTGGCGATCACGTCATATTCGGCCGGACGCAGGAGGATCTGCTGGAGCATCGCGTCGGCGATGGCGTCCTTGACGACCACGTTCTTGCCAGTCTTGGGATTCTTGAACTGCATCCAGGGCCCGCCGTCGAGCAGGGTCGCGCCGAACTCCTCGGCCGCCACTTCGTAGGCCCATTCCTTGAAGGCACCTTCGGTGAACTTCATGATGTTGCCTTTGTGCACGATGGTCAGCGAATCGCGGTCATTGTCGACAACATATTGCAAGGCCTTGCGCGCCAGGCGCTTGGTGCCCTGCTTGGAAACCGGCTTGACGCCGATGCCGCAGTCCTCGTCGAAACGGATCTTGGTCACGCCCATTTCTTCTTTCAGGAACTTGATGACCTTGGTGGCTTCGGCCGAACCTGCCTTCCACTCGATGCCAGCGTAGATGTCCTCGGAGTTCTCACGGAAGATCGTCATGTCCACGTCGCCAGGTTTCTTGACCGGGCTGGGCACGCCTTCGAACCAGCGCACCGGGCGCAGGCACACATACAGGTCGAGCTGCTGGCGCAGGGCGACGTTCAGCGAACGGATACCACCGCCCACCGGCGTGGTCAGCGGGCCCTTGATGGAAACCACGTAATCCTTGACCGCATCCAGGGTTTCCTGGGGCAACCAGGTGTCCTGGTCGTAGACCTGGGTCGCTTTCTCGCCGGCATAGACTTCCATCCAGGAAATCTTGCGCTTGCCGCCATAGGCCTTCTGAACCGCTGCGTCCACCACCTTGATCATGACCGGACTGATGTCGACGCCAATACCGTCGCCTTCGATGAAAGGGATGATCGGGTTGTCCGGAACATTAAGAGAATGGTCTGCATTGACGGTGATTTTGTCACCGACGGCTGGAACCTGAATCTTTTGATACCCCATGCTGAACTCCATTGCTTGGATTGAACATCTGGCTGCGTTCGAGCGTACCCCACTTGAATCGGCGCGCAAACCCTACGTTAGGCTCATCAGGGGCAAAGCGTTGCAGTTCGCCATGTACAACCCTGAAAACCAAGGGAAAAGCGCCAAACATGAGCATAGTCCGCTCCATGGGTAGTGCGACGTTTAGACCAATGGACGTGTACGGAAGTCTATGAACCATCGGCAGATCGCCAGCTACCTATGTATAATGCCGCCGCTGACCACAGGGTCACGACGGCTGACGGCTCTATCACAGGACTTTCCGCCAATTTAAAAGCCGGACCGTTACCGCGGCCCAACCGCTTGACGCTCGACTGATGCACCCAACATCACCGCGAAGAAACCTCGACATTCGGCTCACGGATGACTTTGAACGAACGCGCTTACCCGGCGCCCCTCGAGTTTCTGCGCATGCTTTAGCAAAGAAGAGAGTTAATCCGAATATGCCCACCCGCTCGAAGATCATCTATACCTTCACCGACGAAGCTCCCGCCCTCGCCACCTATTCGCTGCTGCCGATCGTCGAAGCCTTTACCGCTTCGGCCGATATCGCCGTGGAAACCCGCGATATCTCCCTCGCAGGGCGCATCCTGGCCAGCTTCCCCGAGCAACTGGGCGACAAAGCCGTAGCCGACCACCTCGCCGAACTGGGCGACCTGGCCGTTACGCCTGAAGCCAACATCATCAAGCTGCCGAACATCAGCGCCTCGGTGCCGCAACTGCAGGCCGCGATCAAGGAATTGCAGGCCCAGGGCTACGCGCTGCCGGACTACCCGGAAACCGTGTCCAGCGACGCCGAGAAAGACGCGCGCGCCCGCTACGACAAGGTCAAGGGCAGTGCCGTGAACCCGGTCCTGCGCGAAGGCAACTCCGACCGCCGCGCCCCGTTGTCGGTCAAGAACTACGCACGCAAGCACCCGCACAAGATGGGCGCCTGGGCAGCCGACTCCAAGTCCCACGTGGCCCACATGAGCACCGGCGATTTCTACGGCAGCGAAAAAGCCGCCCTGATCGACGCCGCCGGCAGCGTGAAAATCGAGCTGATCGCCCAGGACGGCACTGCCACTGTCCTGAAGGAAAAAACCACCGTACAAGCCGGTGAGATCCTCGACTGCGCCGTGATGAGCAAGAACGCCCTGCGCGACTTCATCGCCGCTGAAATCGAAGACGCCAAGCAAAAAGGCGTCCTGCTGTCGGTTCACCTCAAGGCCACCATGATGAAGGTCTCCGACCCGATCATGTTCGGCCAGATCGTTGCCGAGTTCTATAAAGACGCCCTGGCCAAGCACGCCCAAGTGCTGGAGCAGATCGGCTTCAACCTGAACAACGGCATCGGCGACCTGTACGCCCGCATCAAGGCCCTGCCGGCCGAGCAGCAGGCGCAGATCGAAGCCGACATCCAGGCGGTCTACGCAGCGCGTCCATCCCTGGCGATGGTCAACTCCGACAAAGGCATCACCAACCTGCACGTGCCGAGCGACGTCATCGTCGACGCCTCGATGCCGGCCATGATCCGTGACTCCGGCAAGATGTGGGGCACCGACGGCCAGCTGCACGACACCAAGGCCGTGATCCCGGATCGCTGCTACGCCACCATCTACCAGGCGGTGATCGAAGACTGCAAGCAACACGGCGCCTTCGACCCAACCACCATGGGCAGCGTGCCGAACGTCGGCCTGATGGCCAAGAAAGCCGAAGAGTACGGCTCCCACGACAAGACCTTCCAGATCAAGGCCAACGGCGTGGTACGCGTTTCCGACAGCACCGGTCGCACCCTGCTGGAGCAGAACGTCGAGGCTGGCGACATCTTCCGCATGTGCCAGACCAAGGACGCGCCGATCCAGGATTGGGTCAAGCTGGCCGTCAACCGCGCTCGCGCCAGCAGCACCCCGGCGATCTTCTGGCTGGACCCGATGCGCGCCCATGACGGCGTGGTGATCGAGAAAGTCCAGGCCTACCTGAAGAACCACGACACCGCCGGCCTGGACATCCGCATCATGTCGCCGGTCGACGCGATGAAGTTCACCCTGGCACGCACCCGCGAAGGCAAGGACACCATTTCGGTGACCGGCAACGTACTGCGCGATTACCTGACTGACCTGTTCCCGATCATGGAACTGGGCACCAGCGCCAAGATGCTCTCCATCGTGCCGCTGATGAACGGCGGTGGTCTGTTCGAAACCGGCGCCGGCGGTTCGGCTCCCAAGCACGTTCAGCAACTGCTGGAAGAAAACTTCCTGCGCTGGGATTCCCTGGGCGAGTTCCTGGCCCTGGCCGCCTCTCTCGAACACCTGGGCGTGACCTACGACAACCCGAAAGCGCTGGTGCTGGCCAAGACCCTCGACCAGGCTACCGGTGAGTTCCTGGACCGCAACAAGTCGCCTTCGCGCAAGGTCGGCGGCATCGACAACCGTGGCAGCCACTTCTACCTGACCCTGTTCTGGGCCCAGGCACTGGCCGCCCAAGACGACGACGCAGCCCTCAAGGCTCAGTTCACTGCCCTGGCCAAGACGTTGACCGACAACGAAGAAAAAATCGTTGCCGAGCTCAATGCCGTTCAAGGCAAGCCAGTGGATATCGGCGGTTACTACTTCGCCAACCCTGAGCTGACCAGCAAGGCCATGCGCCCGAGCGCCACCTTCAACGCGGCAATTGCTGCGCTGGTGTAAGGTTGTAAGGGAACATCACGAACCCCGGCCTGGTGCCGGGGTTTGTGTTTCCGGACACACCATACTTTCCCTCCTGACAACATATCCCCCCTGTGGGAGCGAGCCTGCTCGCGATAGCGGTATAACATTCAACCCTGATGCTGACTGACACACCGCTATCGCGAGCAGGCTCGCTCCCACAATGGCCTGTTTTCAAATTGAAATTTCCATGCACATTGATATCTAGGAACCCCCCTGGACTGGAAACCCCACATCACCGTCGCCACCATCGTCGAAGACCACGGCCGTTTCCTGATGGTCGAAGAATCCAAAGGCGGACGAGCAGTGCTCAACCAGCCCGCCGGTCACCTGGACCCGGACGAAACGCTGATCGAAGCCGCGGTGCGCGAAACCCTGGAAGAAACCGGCTGGGACGTCGAACCCACCAGCGTGGTGGGGATCTACCTGTACACCGCCCCCAGCAACGGCGTGACCTACCAGCGGGTCTGTTTCGCCGCCAAGGCCTTGAACCATCGCCCCGGCTATCAACTGGACGACGGCATCCTGGGCGCCAAATGGCTGACTCGCGACGAGTTGCTCGAACAGCGCGGGCACTGGCGCAGCGAGCTGATCATCCGCTGCATCGACGATTATCTGGCCGGCCATCGCCACAGTCTGACGCTGATCCGTCCTTCTCTTTAGCCTTGCGCGCCCGGGCCTGATAGAATCGCGTCCTTTTTCAAGACACTCATTGAAACTCCTATGCGTGATCCAGCTCCTTCTGACACATCCAAGCAGCGCGTCATTGTCGGCATGTCCGGCGGCGTGGACTCTTCCGTTTCCGCCCTTCTGCTGATCGAGCAGGGTTATGAGGTGGAAGGCCTGTTCATGAAGAACTGGGAAGAAGACGACGGAACCGAATACTGCACCGCCATGGACGACCTCGCGGATGCCCAGGCGGTGTGCGACAAGATCGGCATCAAGCTGCACACCGCCAACTTCGCCGCCGAGTACTGGGACAACGTGTTCGAGCACTTCCTGGCCGAATACAAGGCCGGCCGCACGCCGAACCCGGACATCCTGTGCAACCGCGAAATCAAGTTCAAGGCGTTCCTCGACTACGCCATGATGCTCGGCGCAGACCTGATCGCCACCGGCCACTACGTGCGTCGCCGCGACATCGACGGCCGTACTGAATTGCTCAAGGGCCTTGACCCGAACAAGGACCAGAGCTACTTCCTGCATGCCGTCGGCGGCGAACAGATCGCCAAGACCCTGTTCCCGGTTGGCGAACTGGAAAAGCCCGAAGTGCGCGCAATCGCCGAAAAACACCAGCTCGCCACCGCCAAGAAGAAGGATTCCACCGGGATCTGCTTTATCGGTGAGCGCCGCTTCAGCGACTTCCTCAAGCAATACCTGCCGGCCCAGCCAGGCGAGATCAAGACCACCGAAGGCGAAGTCATCGGCCGCCACCATGGCCTGATGTACCACACCATCGGCCAGCGCCAGGGCCTGGGCATCGGCGGCTTGAAAGACGCTGGCGAAGAGCCGTGGTACGTGCTGGTCAAGGACCTGGAGCACAACGAGCTGATCGTCGGCCAGGGCAACGACCATCCCTGGTTGTTTTCCCGCGCCCTGCTCGCTTCCGACATCTATTGGGTCAACCCGATCGACCTCAGCGAACCACGTCGCCTGACGGCCAAGGTTCGCTACCGCCAAAGCGACCAGCCCTGCACCCTGGAAAAAACCGCCACGGGCTACCGTGCCACCTTCGATAACCCGCAGCGGGCGGTCACGCCCGGCCAGTCCGTGGTGTTCTATGACGGCGAAGTCTGCCTGGGCGGCGGCGTGATCGAAGTCGCGGAACCCTGGAGCAGCAAGGCATGACCCCCATCCAGGAACAACTGACAGCATTGGGTGGGGTGTTTCTCGCCGCCGTGCTGGTGGACAGGATTGCCAAGACCGGCCAGGCCACCGAGGCGGGCGTGGCCTGCATGCTCGGCAGCCTGCTGGTTCGCGACCCCAAGGACACCCTGGAGGTCTACGGCGGCGACGATTTGAACCTGCGTGAAGGCTATCGCGCCCTGATCGGCGCCCTGGAACGCGATCCCAGCGCCCTGCAACGCGAACCGCTGCGCTACGCCTTGTCGATGCTGGGGCTTGAGCGCCAGCTGGCCAAGCGCGACGACCTGCTGGAGACCATCGGCAAACGCTTGCCGCAGATCCAGTCCCAGGTCGAGCACTTCGGCCCGTCCCACGAAAACGTCGTCGCGGCCTGCGGCGCGCTGTACCAGGACACCCTGAGCACCTTGCGCCAGCGCATCCAGGTGCACGGCGACATGCGCAACCTGCAGCAACCGAGCAATGCCTCGAAGATCCGCGCCCTGTTGCTGGCCGGGATTCGTTCGGCACGGCTGTGGCGGCAGTTGGGCGGCCATCGCTGGCAACTGGTGATCAGCCGGCGCAAATTGCTTAAAGAGCTTTACCCGTTGATGCGCAACGAATAAGTCGCCTCAACCCGTTTTTGTAGTTCGTTACGCGTAATACGCCGGTCAGTTGGCGACGGACCGGCGATTGTTTTCATGTATGATACGCGCCCCATTTCGTTGCCCGACTGTCCGAGAACACCCCATGCAGCTCTCTTCGCTCACTGCGGTTTCCCCTGTTGACGGCCGCTACGCCGGCAAAACCCAGGCCCTGCGCCCGATTTTCAGCGAGTACGGCTTGATCCGTGCCCGCGTCCTGGTTGAAGTACGCTGGCTCCAGCGCCTGGCCGCCCATCCTGCCATCAGCGAAGTGCCGGCGTTTTCCGCCGAAGCCAACGCGGTGCTGAACGCCCTGGCAGAAAACTTTGTGCTGGAGCACGCCGAGCGCGTCAAAGAGATCGAGCGCACCACCAACCACGACGTCAAGGCCATCGAATACCTGCTCAAGGAGCAGGCGGCCAAACTGCCAGAACTGGCCAACGTCAGCGAGTTCATCCACTTTGCCTGCACCAGCGAGGACATCAACAACCTGTCCCACGCCCTGATGCTGCGCGAAGGCCGTGATGAGGTGATGCTGCCGCTGATGCGCCAGACCGCCCAGGCCATCCGCGAGCTGGCGATCCGCTTCGCCGACGTGCCGATGCTGTCGCGCACCCACGGTCAACCGGCTTCGCCGACCACCCTGGGCAAGGAACTGGCGAACGTGGTGTACCGCCTGGAGCGCCAGATCGCCCAGGTTGCCGCCGTGCCGCTGCTGGGCAAGATCAACGGTGCCGTGGGCAACTACAACGCTCACTTGTCGGCCTACCCGGACATCGACTGGGAAGCCAACGCCCGCGCCTTCATCGAAGACGAGCTGGGCCTGAGCTTCAACCCGTACACCACCCAGATCGAACCGCACGACTACATCGCCGAGCTGTTCGACGCGATCGCCCGTTTCAACACCATCCTGATCGACTTCGACCGTGACATCTGGGGCTACATCTCCCTGGGTTACTTCAAGCAGCGCACCATCGCCGGCGAAATCGGTTCCTCGACCATGCCGCACAAGGTCAACCCGATCGACTTCGAAAACTCCGAAGGCAACCTGGGCATCGCCAACGCGCTGTTCCAGCACCTGGCGAGCAAACTGCCGATCTCCCGCTGGCAGCGCGACCTGACCGATTCCACCGTACTGCGCAACCTGGGCGTGGGCTTTGCCCACAGCGTCATTGCCTACGAAGCCAGCCTCAAGGGCATCAGCAAGCTGGAACTGAACGAGCAGAAGATTGCCGCCGACCTGGACGCATGCTGGGAAGTCCTGGCCGAGCCGATCCAGACCGTGATGCGTCGCTACAACATCGAAAACCCGTATGAAAAGCTGAAAGAACTGACCCGTGGCAAGGGCATCAGCCCTGAAGCGTTGCAGACTTTCATCGATGGCCTGGACATGCCTGCCGACGCTCGCGCCGAGCTGAAAAAGCTGACGCCGGCCAGCTACATCGGCAACGCAGCGGCACAAGCCAAGCGCATCTGATCCACGGCTTTACCTTTGAGACGCCCGGCCGCGCCGGGCGTTTTTATTCGCGGCTGAAAAGTATATTTTTTCAATAGGTTACACATGAATCCTGATATTCCTCTGCAACTCCTGGGCGGCATTACGGCACGGGAGTTCCTGCGCGACTACTGGCAGAAAAAACCGCTGCTGATCCGTCAGGCGATTCCTGACTTCCAAAGCCCCATCGACGCCGACGAACTGGCCGGCCTGGCCCTGGAAGAAGAAGTCGAATCGCGCCTGGTGATCGAGCACGGCGAGCGCCCTTGGGAACTGCGTCGCGGCCCGTTCGCCGAAGACGAATTCAGCAAGTTGCCAGAGCGCGAGTGGACCCTGCTGGTACAGGCTGTCGATCAGTTCGTACCGGAAGTCAGCGAGCTGCTTGAGAACTTCCGCTTCCTGCCGAGCTGGCGCATCGACGATGTGATGATCAGCTTCGCCGCCCCGGGTGGCAGCGTGGGCCCGCACTTCGATAACTATGACGTGTTCCTGCTGCAAGGCCATGGCCAGCGCAACTGGAAAATCGGCCAGATGTGCGACTCCGAGAGCCCGCTGCTGCAACACGCCGACCTGCGCATTCTCGCCGAATTCGAAGCCACCGACGAATGGATCCTGGAACCGGGCGACATGCTCTACCTGCCGCCGCGCCTGGCTCACTGTGGCGTGGCCGTGGACGACTGCATGACCTACTCGGTGGGTTTCCGTGCGCCTAGCGCCGCCGAAGTACTGACCCATTTCACCGACTTCCTCAGCCAGTTCCTGCCGGACGAAGAACGCTACACCGACGCCGACGCACGCCCTGTAGCCGACCCGCACCAGATCCAGCAGGACGCTCTCGACCGCCTCAAGGGCCTGCTGGCCGAACACATGAGCGACGAACGCCTGCTGCTGACCTGGTTCGGCCAGTTCATGACCGAGCCGCGCTACCCGGAACTGGTGGTGGGCCCGGAGCTGGAAGAAGACGACCTGCTGGCCAGCCTGGAACAAGGTGCAGTGATCATTCGCAATCCGAGTGCGCGCCTGGCCTGGTCGGAAGTCGATGATGACCTGCTGCTGTTCGCCAGCGGCCAGAGCCGTTACCTGCCGGGCAAGCTGCGCGAACTGCTGAAAATGATCTGCGCCGCCGACGCCCTGCACATCGAGAACCTTGGCCCGTGGTTGGCCGATGAAGACGGTCGCGGCCTGGTCTGCGAGCTGGTCAAGCAAGGCAGCCTGGGGTTCGCTGATGAATAAAATTCACGTTCGTGTCGCAGACTGGCAAAAGGATAACGCCGAGATCCGGCGCATTCGTGAAACCGTGTTCATTGCCGAGCAGTCCGTTCCGCCTGAGCTGGAATGGGATGCCGATGACCAGGGCGCGGTGCATTTTCTGGCGTTTGAAGGCGACTTCCCCATTGGCACCGCTCGCCTGTTGACTGACGGCCATATCGGTCGCGTCTCGGTCCTCAAGGACTGGCGCGGCCTGAAGGTGGGTGACGCGCTGATGCACGCCGTGATCGCCGAAGCCGAGAAACGCGGGCTCAAGCAACAGATGCTCAGCGCCCAGGTGCATGCCACACCGTTCTATGAGCGCCTGGGTTTTGCCGTGGTCAGTGAGGAGTTCCTGGAAGCCGGAATTCCCCATGTGGACATGGTTCGCCATTCCACCTGAAACCCTGTGGCGAGGGGATTTAGCGAAACGTCGCACCGCCCCGCTGGGCTGCGCTGCAGCCCTCAAGTCAGTCACTGTGGTGTGCCAGGTTGACGCAATTAGCTTGTTGGGGCTGCTTCGCAGCCCAACGGGGATAAATCCCCTCGCCACAAAAGCATCATCAGCACCATAAAACGCCCCGCCACCCTCCGATGCCGGGGCGTTTTGCCGTCTACCATTCAACTTGCCCCATCCCGGGCCGACAAACTGGCAATATCAAGCCTTTGTCTCGCGGAGAAATGGACATGTCCTTACGCACCCTGCTTACCACTCTGCTGCTCGGTTGCAGCCTGTCGGTCATGGCCGACACGCAAGTCGTGCCGCTGAACTACCGCACCAGCGCCGACCTGCTGCCGGTGGCGCAGAATTTCATCGGCAAGGACGGCCAGGTCAGCGCCTACGGCAACCAACTGATCGTCAATGCCGAGCCCGGCAAAATCGAAGAACTCCGGCAATTCCTCGCCCAATTGGATACCGCTCCCAAGCGCCTGCTGATCACCGTCGACACCAACGAAAACAACCTGCAGGACGACCAGGGCTATTCGATCAACGGTGCCGCCCCCAGCCAGACCCGCATCATCAATCGCAGCACCGCCAGCCGTGAAGGCGGCGTGCAGCAGGTACAAGCCAGCGAAGGCCAACCGGCGTTGATCCAGGTGGGCCAGAGCGTGCCGTTCACCAGCACCCAGACCGACACCTATGGGCGCATGCAAAGCCAGACCGAATACCGCAACGTCACCCAGGGTTTTTATGTCACCGCCAGCGTCACCGGTGAGACCGTTCATCTGAGCATCAGTACCAACCGTGACCGCATGAGCCAGGAACGTCCCGATGTAGTGAACGTTCAAAGTACCGACACAACCGTCAGCGGTCGCCTGGGCGAATGGATCACCCTGGCCGGGGTCAATCGCCAGAATCAGGCCGACAAACAGGGTCTGACCCGCAGCTACTCGACCCAGGGCCGCGATGACATGATTTTGCGGGTCAAGGTCGATACCCTGAACTGAAGCACCAAAAACTGACTGATGAGTCGTATTAGACCAAAGATGTAGTGCTACAAAAAAAGCACTACAAAACGTTTGACGAGCCAAAAAACCGAAGGCATGATGGCCTCGCTCCCGCTAATCAGGGGCCCTGGCAAGGGCCTTCGGGTCGACGCTCGCAACTACCCTGCGAGCCGATTCGTGTCTGTACCGCCCACAAGGTGTGTTTGACGAGGTTGCGACTGGAACGAAGTTGTCCCGAGGGACGGAAGCGTAACTAGGTAACCCGGCATCACTCTGAGTTCGTATTAAAGGCCCACGACGCCCGAATGCGCCCGCAGTCCGCCCCTACCTGCTCACTTTCCCCTCGAGCCCATCGTTCATCCCGTCGCCTCCCCGCCTGAACCGACTTGTACGCCAACCCCTGGTCGGCAGGAGCAGGAATTTTCCACCAAGACCTATGCGACGAGGTTTATCTCCATGGCACTGACACGCGAACAGCAAATTGCAGCCCTTGAAAAAGACTGGGCTGAAAACCCGCGCTGGAAAGGCGTGAAGCGCAATTATTCCGCTGCTGACGTCGTCCGTCTGCGTGGCTCGGTTCAACCTGAGCACACCTTTGCGAAAATGGGCGCCGAGAAGCTCTGGAACCTGGTCACCCAGGGCGCCAAGCCAGCCTTCCGTCCCGAGAAAGATTTCGTCAACTGCATGGGCGCCCTGACCGGCGGCCAAGCCGTGCAGCAAGTCAAGGCCGGCATCCAGGCGATCTACCTGTCGGGCTGGCAAGTGGCCGCGGACAACAACTCCGCCGAGTCGATGTACCCTGACCAATCGCTGTACCCGGTGGATTCGGTTCCAACCGTGGTCAAGCGCATCAACAACTCGTTCCGTCGTGCCGACCAGATCCAGTGGAAAGCCGGCAAGAACCCGGGCGACGAAGGCTACATCGACTACTTCGCGCCGATCGTGGCTGACGCCGAAGCCGGTTTCGGCGGCGTCCTGAACGCCTACGAGCTGATGAAGAGCATGATCGAAGCAGGCGCCGCTGGCGTTCACTTCGAAGACCAACTGGCTTCGGTGAAGAAATGCGGCCACATGGGCGGCAAGGTACTGGTTCCTACCCAGGAAGCCGTGCAGAAGCTGACCGCTGCTCGCCTGGCTGCCGACGTCGCTGGCGTGCCGACCATCATCCTGGCCCGTACCGACGCCAACGCCGCTGACCTGCTGACCTCCGACTGCGACCCGTACGACCAACCGTTCGTGACCGGCACCCGTACCCCGGAAGGTTTCTACAAGGTGCGCGCCGGCCTCGACCAGGCTATCGCCCGCGGCCTGGCCTACGCGCCATACGCTGACCTGATCTGGTGCGAAACCGCCAAGCCAGACCTGGACGAAGCCCGTCGCTTTGCCGAAGCGATCAAGAAGGAATACCCGGACCAGATCCTGTCGTACAACTGCTCGCCTTCCTTCAACTGGAAGAAAAACCTGGACGACGCGACCATCGCCAAGTTCCAGCGCGAACTGTCCGCCATGGGCTACAAGCACCAGTTCATCACCCTGGCCGGCATCCACAACATGTGGCACAGCATGTTCAACCTGGCGCACGACTACGCCCGCAACGACATGACCGCCTACGTGAAACTGCAAGAGCAGGAGTTCGCTGACGCCGCCAAGGGCTACACCTTCGTGGCGCACCAGCAGGAAGTGGGCACCGGCTACTTCGACGACATGACCACCGTGATCCAGGGCGGCGCTTCGTCGGTGACCGCACTGACCGGTTCCACCGAAGAAGAACAGTTCCACTGATCCACGCGGTAAACGGCCCTTGCGGACCGAATAAAAGCTAACCGCAAAGCCGACGATCTGACGCCCCGACTGGTTCGGGGCTTTTTTTCGCCTGTTGTTCCCCGGCAACGGTGATCGTCAAGCCCAGCTTTCACACTTTGAAGTGACTGACCAACTGCTGCAACTGGTTACCCAGGCGCGCCAGTTCGATGCTGGAGGCTGCGGTTTCTTCGCTGGCCGAGGCGGTCTGTTCGGATACATCGCGCACGTTCAGGACACTCCGGCTGATTTCCTCGGCCACCGAGCTTTGTTGCACCGCGGCGGCAGCAATCTGCTGGTTCATGGACTGAATGCCAGAAACCGCCTGGGTGATATTGCCCAGGGAGGTGCCGGCCTTGGAGGCCAACTCCACGCTGCTGTCGGTCAGTTCACGGCTGTTTTGCATGATACTCGATACCTGGCGCGTGCCGTTCTGCAAACCCGCCACCAGGCTTTCAATCTCTTCGGTGGAATGCTGGGTACGCTGGGCCAGCCCACGTACTTCGTCGGCGACCACGGCAAAACCGCGCCCCGCGTCACCTGCGCGAGCAGCCTCAATGGCGGCGTTAAGGGCCAGCAAGTTGGTCTGCTCAGCCACCGCCCTGATCACGTCCATGATCTTGCCGATGCGCCCGCTTTCTTGCTCCAGCTCGTTCATGGCTTCGACCGAGCGCCCGACCTCACTGGCCAAGCGCTCGATCTGAACGATGGCCTGCGCAACCACTTGGTCGCCAATACGGGCTTGTGCATCGGCCTCTGATGCAGCTGCGCAAGCCTGTTCGGCATTACGCGCGACTTCATGCACGGTGACCGACATTTCGTGCATGGCGGTCGCCACCTGATCGGTCTCGATTTTCTGGCTATTGACCCCGGCACTGGTCTGCTCGGTGACAGCCGATAGCTCTTCGGCGGCACTGGCGATTTGGGTGACGCCATCGCGGATGCCACCGATCAGGTCACGCAAGGTGGTGCCCATGCGCTCGATACCTTGCTGCAAGACACCCAGCTCATCACGACGAGTCACGATCATGTGTTGCGTGAGGTCCCCTGCGGCAATGCGATCGACCACAGCCAATGTGTCCTGCAACGGCCGCGTAATCTGGCGCGTGATGATCAGGGCGGCAAAAATCCCCAGCAACATCGCCAAGGCGGTGCAGCTCAGTTGCAGGATGCGGGCCTGGGCGCTGTCTTCGTCACGGGAGACCAGTTGGCTGGCATACATTTCATCGGTCAGGCGGGTGATGGTTTCGCCCAAATCGATGGTGTCCTGCACGGCCCTGCCAATGGCCTGATTACTGGCAGTGAAGTCCTGCACCGAACGGCGGTAAGCAATCAACGCGGTTTCCAGTTGCTTGATGGTGTCGGTATAGGTGGGACCAAAAGCGCTCTTGAGTGTTTCGATGCTCTTGAACGCATTTTCGAGCTGGCGGGTGGCGGCTTGTTCGGTGGCGCTGTTGGGGTTGCCGGTATAGCCACGCACTTCATAACGCACCAGCGCCACGTCCTCCTTGGCCTTGAGGATGAGCTTATAAAGGTCAAAGCGCTCATCCGAGGCAGGCATCGCTTCTACGTCAGTGATGACCTGGGCAATCAGCGCGGCGCCCTTGACCGCATTGACGCCCATCTCCTTGCGCATGGCTGCGTCATTGCGATAAGCCTCGCGCATCGTATTCAGTGCCACTTGATACTGCGTGCTGGCCTGCTCGATCAGCGCAAGTTTGTTCAGGTTTTCAGGTTTCTTCAGCTCTTTTGCCAGGATTTTCTGCTGGGTGACGAACTGCTCCAGCGACGCCTGGATCAATGCACCCTTTTGTTCATCACCCCTGTCCAACTGGTACTGCAAGCGCGCCCTGCGCAGGTGATCGAGACGGTTGCCGAGCTCGGTGATGCTAGTCATTCGATCAGTGCGCTCGATCATTTTCCCCAGGCTGAACCAGCCGGTCGCGGCGACAATAGCGGTCAAAAGCAGCACAACAGCAAAGCCCAAAGCCAGCTTGAGCATAACGCTCATATTCGCGATCCGAGAGTTCATGACATTCCTTTGGTATCAGCCGCGAACGATGAAAACTGACGCGGCTATATAAGAAGGGAGCGGAAATCTAACCAATATTGATATAGATGATTAGATGAATGAACCACAAAGATAGCCATTTGATATCACTCGTTCAAGACCTTAAGCCAATCTCGTGCCAATTTTCGCTCGCAAAAACGGTGTCGCTTAATGCGCAAATCCCCTGGCCACAGGCGCGGGCCGACTGAGCAACATTGATCTGAGCACCCGGTTTTTTTCACCCGTTTTTTTTGAAGCGACCTACGCTGTAAGAGCAAGCCTGCAACTGTGGGAGTCAGGCTTGTCCGCGAAGAGCGAACGCAGTCTGCCTCGGGACCGCGTTGCCGGGATCGCGGGCAAGCTTGACTCCCACAGGAGCAGTCCCCATGCAGATCCGACCTGCATGGGCCCTCCCCGACAAGACTTCGGCGCACGGATAGAAAAATTGATCGAACGCAGTATTGGGCAGTCCGAAAAGGAGTAAAACGTCCGACGCTGACAACTGCAGTAGCGGCGATGTAAGACAGCCCCTCAGGCACGGCACTAAGTGCAGCGTAGAAAGGCCGCCACAAACAATAACAATTATCATTTGGAAGTCATTATCATTGTTGCATTCCGCACGAAATATTATTAATGAATAGTCGGCCAACGCCCATGGGGCCTGGGCTGCAGGGTCTTGGGGGCGCGCTATGTCCTTATTCCAATAAATAATTTCGCTATAGGAATTTTACTTGCCCGGTGTTTAGCCATAAAATCACCGCGATTGATTGCTGCGACATATCGTCACTGCGTTATTTCATTCAAGCTCAGAGACCTTTGCTCTCTGTTAAGGATTTCCAGCATGTCCGAAGCGACAGGACTCATGGCCCACAACTGGGGCTTTGCCATTTTCCTTCTGGGCGTCGTTGGCCTGTGTGCTTTCATGCTCGGCGTGTCGAGCCTGCTTGGGTCAAAAGCCTGGGGCCGCAGCAAAAATGAACCGTTCGAGTCCGGCATGCTACCTACCGGTGGCGCCCGCTTGCGGCTCTCAGCCAAATTCTATCTGGTCGCGATGCTGTTCGTGATCTTCGATATCGAAGCCCTCTTTCTCTTTGCATGGTCTGTGTCCGTCCGCGAAAGCGGCTGGACCGGATTCGTCGAAGCTCTCGTTTTCATAGCAATTCTGTTGGCAGGTCTTGTCTACCTTTACCGGGTGGGGGCACTTGATTGGGCTCCGGAAGCTCGGCGCAAGCGGCAAGCGAAGCTGAAACAATGAGGCTTTGGCAATGCAATACAATCTCACCAGGATCGACCCCGATGCTCCTAACGAGCAGTATCCGATTGGCGAGCGGGAAACCGTCGCTGATCCGTTAGAAGATCAAGTCCACAAAAACATCTTCATGGGCAAGCTCGAAGACGTGCTGAACAGCACGGTCAACTGGGGTCGCAAGAACTCCCTGTGGCCGTACAACTTCGGCCTTTCGTGCTGCTACGTGGAAATGACCACCGCCTTCACGGCGCCCCACGACATCGCGCGCTTTGGCGCCGAGGTTATCCGGGCATCGCCACGCCAGGCGGATTTCATGGTTATCGCCGGTACCTGCTTCATCAAGATGGCGCCGATCATCCAGCGCCTCTACGAGCAAATGCTCGAACCCAAGTGGGTCATCTCCATGGGTTCGTGCGCCAACTCCGGTGGCATGTACGACATCTATTCCGTTGTTCAAGGGGTGGACAAGTTCCTGCCCGTGGACGTCTACGTGCCTGGCTGCCCCCCTCGCCCTGAAGCGTTCCTGCAAGGCTTGATGCTGTTGCAGGAGTCGATTGGCCAGGAGCGTCGCCCGCTGTCCTGGGTCGTTGGCGATCAAGGCGTCTATCGCGCCGAGATGCCATCGCAAAAGGAACAGCGCCGCGAACAGCGTATCGCAGTCACCAACCTGCGCAGCCCCGACGAAGTCTGATCCAGCTCTGCTCTGCATAAGAAACGAGAACCTGGCTTCATTCTTTACGTTGACCGAAAGCGATAAATAACCATGACTACAGGCAGTGCTCTGTACATCCCGCCTTACAAGGCAGACGACCAGGATGTGGTCGTCGAACTGAACAACCGTTTTGGCCCCGAGGCGTTCACCGCCCAGCCGACCCGTACCGGCATGCCGGTGCTTTGGGTTGCCCGCGCCAAGCTCGTCGAAGTCCTGACCTTCCTGCGCAACCTGCCCAAGCCGTACGTCATGCTCTATGACCTGCACGGCGTGGACGAGCGCCTGCGCACCAAGCGTCAAGGGCTGCCCGACGGCGTCGATTTCACCGTGTTCTATCACCTGCTGTCGATCGAACGTAATAGTGACGTAATGATCAAGGTCGCCTTGTCCGAGAGCGACCTCAGCGTGCCGACCGTGACCGGCATCTGGCCGAACGCCAACTGGTACGAGCGTGAAGTGTGGGACATGTTCGGGATCGACTTCCCCGGTCACCCGCATCTGTCGCGCATCATGATGCCGCCGACCTGGGAAGGTCACCCGCTGCGCAAGGACTTCCCGGCCCGCGCCACCGAGTTCGACCCGTTCAGCCTGTCCCTGGCCAAGCAACAGCTCGAGGAAGAAGCCGCGCGCTTCAAGCCTGAAGACTGGGGCATGAAGCGTTCGGGTGCCAACGAGGACTACATGTTCCTCAACCTCGGCCCGAACCACCCTTCGGCCCACGGTGCGTTCCGTATCATCCTGCAACTGGACGGCGAAGAGATCGTCGACTGCGTGCCTGACATCGGCTACCACCACCGTGGTGCCGAAAAAATGGCCGAGCGCCAGTCCTGGCACAGCTTCATCCCGTACACCGACCGTATCGACTACCTCGGCGGCGTGATGAACAACCTGCCGTACGTGCTGTCGGTGGAAAAACTGGCCGGGATCAAGGTCCCGGAGAAGGTCGACGTCATCCGCATCATGATGGCCGAGTTCTTCCGCATCACCAGCCACCTGCTGTTCCTGGGTACCTATATCCAGGACGTCGGCGCCATGACCCCGGTGTTCTTCACCTTCACCGACCGCCAGAAAGCCTACACGGTGATCGAAGCCATCACCGGTTTCCGCCTGCACCCGGCCTGGTACCGCATCGGTGGCGTTGCCCACGACCTGCCGCGGGGCTGGGAGAAACTGGTCAAGGACTTCGTCGAGTGGATGCCCAAGCGCCTGGACGAATACACCAAGGCCGCCCTGCAGAACAGCATTCTCAAGGGTCGTACCATCGGCGTCGCTGCCTACAACACCAAGGAAGCCCTGGAATGGGGCGTCACCGGTGCCGGCCTGCGGTCCACCGGTTGCGACTTCGACCTGCGCAAGGCGCGTCCTTACTCCGGCTATGAAAACTTCGAATTCGAAGTACCGCTGGCGGCCAATGGCGATGCCTACGATCGCTGCATGGTTCGCGTCGAGGAAATGCGCCAGAGCATCAAAATCATCGACCAGTGCCTGCGCAACATGCCGGAAGGCCCGTACAAGGCGGACCACCCGCTGACCACGCCGCCGCCCAAAGAGCGCACGCTGCAACACATCGAGACCCTGATCACGCACTTCCTGCAGGTTTCGTGGGGCCCGGTCATGCCGGCCAACGAATCCTTCCAGATGATCGAAGCGACCAAGGGCATCAACAGTTATTACCTGACGAGCGACGGCGGCACCATGAGCTACCGCACCCGGATTCGCACCCCAAGCTACCCGCACCTGCAGCAGATCCCTTCAGTGATCAAAGGCAGCATGGTCGCGGACTTGATCGCGTACCTGGGTAGTATCGATTTCGTTATGGCCGACGTGGACCGCTAAGCATGAACAGCACGCTTATCCAGACAGACCGTTTCGCCTTGAGCGAAACCGAGCGCTCGGCCATCGAGCACGAGCTGCATCACTACGAAGACCCGCGCGCGGCGTCGATCGAAGCCCTGAAGATCGTCCAGAAGGAACGTGGCTGGGTGCCCGATGGCGCGCTCTACGCCATCGGCGAGATCCTCGGCATCCCGGCCAGCGACGTCGAGGGCGTGGCCACCTTCTATAGCCAGATCTTCCGCCAGCCAGTAGGCCGCCACATCATTCGCGTCTGCGACAGCATGGTCTGCTACATCGGCGGCCACGAGTCCGTGGTCAGCGAAATCCAGAGCGAGCTGGGCATCGGCCTGGGCCAGACCACCGCCGACGGCCGCTTCACCCTGCTGCCGGTGTGCTGCCTGGGCAACTGCGACAAGGCGCCAGCGCTGATGATCGACGACGACACCTTCGGTGACGTCCAGCCTGACGGCGTCGCCAAACTGCTGGAGGGCTACGTATGACCCTGACTTCCTTCGGGCCCGCCAACCGCATCCAGCGTTCGGCCGAAACCCATCCCCTGACCTGGCGTCTGCGTGACGACGGCGAAGCGGTGTGGCTGGACGAATACCAGGCCAAGAACGGCTACGCCGCGGCGCGCAAGGCGTTTGCCGACATGGCTGCGGACGACATCGTCCAGACCGTGAAAGACTCCGGCCTCAAGGGCCGTGGCGGCGCGGGCTTCCCCACTGGCGTGAAGTGGGGCCTGATGCCCAAGGACGAATCCATCACCATCCGCTACCTGCTGTGCAATGCGGATGAAATGGAGCCCAACACCTGGAAAGACCGCATGCTGATGGAGCAACTGCCCCATCTGCTGATCGAAGGCATGCTGATCAGCGCCCGCGCGCTGAAGACCTACCGTGGCTATATCTTCCTGCGCGGCGAATACACCACCGCCGCCAAGCACCTGAACCGTGCCGTGGAAGAAGCCAAGGCTGCCGGCCTGCTGGGCAAGAACATCCTGGGCTCGGGTTTTGATTTCGAGCTGTTCGTCCACACCGGCGCCGGGCGTTACATCTGCGGTGAAGAAACCGCGCTGATCAACTCCCTCGAAGGCCGTCGCGCCAACCCGCGCTCCAAGCCGCCCTTCCCTGCCGCCGTCGGCGTGTGGGGCAAGCCGACCTGCGTGAACAACGTCGAGACCCTGTGCAACGTCCCGGCGATCATCGCCGACGGCGTGGACTGGTACAAATCCCTGGCCCGCGACGGCAGCGAAGACATGGGCACCAAGCTCATGGGCTTCTCCGGCAAGGTCAAGAACCCTGGCTTGTGGGAACTGCCATTCGGCGTTACCGGTCGCGAGCTGTTCGAGGACTACGCCGGCGGCATGCGCGACGGCTACAAGCTCAAGTGCTGGCAGCCTGGCGGCGCCGGTACCGGTTTCCTGTTGCCGGAACACCTGGACGCACAAATGTACGCCGGCGGCATCGCCAAGGTGGGCACCCGGATGGGTACCGGCCTGGCCATGGCGGTGGACGACAGCGTCAACATGGTCTCGCTGCTGCGCAACATGGAAGAGTTCTTCTCCCGTGAGTCGTGCGGTTTCTGCACCCCTTGCCGCGATGGCCTGCCGTGGAGCGTCAAGCTGCTGCGGGCCATTGAAAACGGCGAAGGCCAGGCCGGCGACATCGAGACCCTGCTGGGTCTAGTGGGTTTCCTCGGCCCAGGCAAGACCTTCTGTGCTCACGCACCGGGTGCCGTGGAGCCGTTGGGCAGCGCGATCAAATACTTCCGCCCTGAATTCGAGGCCGGCATCGCGCCAACCCGCGCGGGCGATCTCAACCAGGTGGTCACGCCGACCATGGTCGGCGCGTAACGACGCTTTAAAAGGCGAAGGGTCCGTGCCCTTCGCCTTTCGTCCGATGACGCCTTTTACCCAGGCTGTTTGGATTCGGACGAATAACAAGATTCCATTAGCCACGCCCGCTGACACCGGGCCAACGAAGAACTTTGAACCATGGCCACTATCCACGTAGACGGCAAAGAGCTCGAAGTCGATGGCGCAGACAACCTGTTACAGGCATGTCTGTCCCTGGGCCTCGACATCCCTTATTTCTGCTGGCACCCCGCCCTTGGCAGCGTAGGCGCCTGTCGCCAATGCGCGGTCAAGCAGTACACCGACGAAAACGACAAGCGTGGTCGGATCGTCATGTCCTGCATGACCCCCGCCACCGACGGCAGCTGGATCTCCATCGACGACGAAGAAGCGAAAGTGTTTCGCGCCAGCGTCGTCGAATGGCTGATGACCAACCACCCTCACGACTGCCCGGTCTGTGAAGAAGGCGGTCACTGCCACCTGCAAGACATGACGGTGATGACCGGCCACAACGAGCGCCGTTATCGCTTCACCAAGCGCACCCACCAGAACCAGGACCTCGGCCCGTTCATCTCCCACGAGATGAACCGCTGCATCGCCTGCTATCGCTGCGTGCGTTTCTACAAGGACTACGCCGGTGGCACCGACCTGGGCGTGTTCGGTGCCCACGACAACGTGTACTTCGGTCGCGTCGAAGACGGCACCCTGGAAAGCGAATTCTCCGGCAACCTCACCGAGGTCTGCCCGACCGGTGTGTTCACCGACAAGACCCACTCCGAGCGCTACAACCGCAAGTGGGACATGCAATTCTCGCCGAGCATCTGCCATGGCTGCTCCAGCGGTTGCAACATTTCTCCGGGCGAGCGCTACGGTGAACTGCGTCGCATCGAGAACCGCTTCAACGGTTCGGTGAACCAGTACTTCCTGTGCGACCGTGGCCGTTTCGGCTATGGCTACGTCAACCGCAAGGATCGTCCACGCCAGCCACTGCTGGCGGGCGGCGCCAAACTGAGCCTGGACGAAGCGCTGGACAAGGCCGCCGAACTGCTGCGCGGACGCAACATCGTCGGCATCGGCTCGCCACGGGCCAGCCTGGAAAGCAACTACGCCCTGCGTGAACTGGTCGGCGCCGAGCACTTCTACAGTGGCATCGAGGCCGGCGAGCTGGAACGCATCCGCCTGGTCCTGCAAGTGCTCAAGGACAGCCCGCTGCCGGTGCCGACGATGCGCGACATCGAAGACCACGACGCAGTGTTCGTCCTTGGCGAAGACCTGACCCAGACCGCCGCGCGCATGGCCCTGGCCCTGCGCCAGTCGGTCAAGGGCAAGGCTGAAGACATGGCCGACGCCATGCGCGTACAGCCATGGCTCGACGCCGCCGTGAAGAACATCGGCCAGCACGCATTGAACCCGCTGTTCATCGCCAGCCTCGCCGAAACCAAGCTCGACGACGTCGCCGAAGAATGCGTCCACGCCGCCCCTGACGACCTGGCGCGCATCGGTTTCGCCGTGGCCCACGCCCTGGACGCCAGCGCCCCGGCAGTCGACGGCCTGGACAGCGAAGCCGCCGCCCTGGCCCAGCGCATCGCCGATGCTCTTTTGGCAGCCAAGCGCCCACTGATCATCGCCGGCACCTCGCTGGGTTCCAAGGCCTTGATCGAAGCCGCCGCCAACATCGCCAAGGCCTTGAAGCTGCGGGAGAAGAACGGTTCCATCAGCCTGATCGTGCCGGAAGCCAACAGCCTCGGCCTGGCCATGCTCGGTGGCGAATCGGTGGACGCAGCGCTGCAAGCGGTGATCGACGGCAGCGCCGACGCCATCGTGGTACTGGAAAACGACCTGTACACCCGCACCGACAAAGCCCGGGTGGACGCCGCCCTGAACGCCGCGAAAGTGCTGATCGTCGCCGACCATCAGAAAACCGCCACCACCGACCGCGCCCACCTGGTGCTGCCGGCGGCGAGCTTCGCCGAAGGCGACGGTACGCTGGTCAGCCAGGAAGGCCGCGCCCAGCGCTTCTTCCAGGTATTCGACCCGACTTACCTGGACGCCAGCATCCTGGTTCACGAAGGCTGGCGCTGGCTGCATGCCCTGCGCTCGACCCTGCTGAACCAGCCGGTGGACTGGACGCAACTGGACCATGCCACCGCCGCCTGCGCCGAAAGCAACCCGCAACTGGCCCGGATCGTCGATGCCGCACCGTCGGCCTCGTTCCGCATCAAAGGCCTGAAGCTGGCGCGCGAACCGCTGCGCTACAGCGGTCGCACCGCCATGCGCGCGAACATCAGCGTGCATGAGCCGCGTACCTCCCAGGACAAGGACACTGCGTTCTCGTTCTCCATGGAAGGCTACTCGGGTTCGACCGAGCCGCGCTCCCAGGTGCCATTCGCCTGGTCGCCGGGCTGGAACTCGCCACAAGCCTGGAACAAGTTCCAGGACGAAGTCGGCGGTCACCTGCGTGCCGGCGACCCGGGCACACGCCTGATCGAGAGCCAGGGCGATGGCCTGAGCTGGTTCGCCAGCGTGCCGCGCGCCTTCAACCCGGCACCGGGTACCTGGCAGGTCGTGCCGTTCCATCACCTGTTCGGCAGCGAAGAGAACTCTTCCAAGGCCGCGCCGGTGCAGGAACGCATCCCAGCCGCCTATGTATCGCTGGCCAAGTCCGAAGCCGACCGCCTGGGTGTCAACGATGGCGCCCTGCTGAGCCTGAACGTGGCCGGCCAGACCCTGCGCCTGCCGCTGCGCATCAATGAAGAACTGGGCGCCGGCCTGGTGGCCCTGCCAGCTGGCCTGGCGGGTATCCCACCGGCGATATTCGGCAAAACCGTCGACGGTCTGCAGGAGGCAGCGCAATGAGCTGGTTCACCCCTGAAGTGATCGCTGTGATCCTGACGGTCCTCAAGGCCATCGTGATCCTGCTGGCCGTGGTGGTCTGCGGCGCGTTGCTGAGCTTCGTCGAACGTCGCCTGCTGGGCTGGTGGCAGGACCGCTACGGTCCGAACCGCGTCGGCCCGTTCGGCATGTTCCAGATCGCCGCCGACATGATCAAGATGTTCTTCAAGGAAGACTGGACGCCGCCGTTTGCCGACAAGGTGATCTTCACCCTGGCACCGGTCGTGGCCATGAGCGCCTTGCTGATCGCCTTCGCGATCATCCCGATCACCCCGACCTGGGGCGTGGCGGACCTGAACATCGGCCTGCTGTTCTTCTTCGCCATGGCCGGCCTGTCGGTGTATGCGGTGCTGTTCGCCGGCTGGTCGAGCAACAACAAGTTCGCCCTGCTGGGCAGCCTGCGGGCCTCGGCCCAGACCGTGTCCTACGAAGTGTTCATGGGCCTGGCGCTCATGGGCATCGTGATCCAGGCCGGTTCGTTCAACATGCGCGACATCGTCGAGTACCAGGCCCAGAACCTGTGGTTCATCATTCCGCAGTTCTTCGGTTTCTGTACCTTCTTCATCGCTGGCGTGGCCGTGACTCACCGTCACCCCTTCGACCAGCCGGAAGCGGAACAGGAACTGGCCGACGGTTACCACATTGAATATGCCGGCATGAAATGGGGCATGTTCTTCGTCGGTGAGTACATCGGCATCATCCTGATCTCGGCATTGCTGGTGACGTTGTTCTTCGGTGGCTGGCACGGTCCGTTCGGCATCCTGCCGCAACTGTCCTTCGTCTGGTTCGCCCTGAAGACCGCGTTCTTCATCATGCTGTTCGTCCTGCTGCGCGCCTCGATCCCGCGCCCACGCTACGACCAGGTGATGGACTTCAGCTGGAAATTCTGCCTGCCGCTGACCCTGATCAACATGCTGGTGACCGCTGCGATCGTTTTGATGAACGCGCCTGCGGCCGCGGTTCAGTGAGGATTTGACCCATGTTCAAATATATTGGCGACATCGTTAAGGGTACCGGTACCCAACTGCGAAGCCTGGTCATGATCTTCGGCCATGGCTTTCGCAAGCGCGACACCCTGCAATACCCGGAGGAGCCGGTCTACCTGGCGCCGCGTTACCGTGGCCGTATCGTCCTGACCCGCGACCCCGACGGCGAAGAACGCTGCGTAGCCTGCAACCTGTGCGCCGTGGCATGCCCGGTGGGTTGCATCTCGCTGCAGAAAGCTGAAACCGAAGACGGTCGCTGGTACCCGGACTTCTTCCGCATCAACTTCTCGCGCTGCATTTTCTGCGGCCTCTGCGAGGAAGCCTGCCCGACCACCGCGATCCAGCTCACGCCGGATTTCGAAATGGCCGAGTTCAAACGTCAGGACCTGGTGTACGAGAAAGAAGATCTGCTGATTTCCGGTCCCGGTAAAAACCCTGATTACAACTTCTATCGTGTTGCAGGTATGGCCATTGCCGGTAAGCCAAAAGGCGCCGCGCAGAACGAAGCCGAACCGATCAACGTGAAGAGCTTGCTGCCTTAAGGAAGAAAGATGGAATTCGCTTTCTATTTCGCATCGGGTATTGCAGTGGTGTCCACGCTTCGCGTGGTCACCAACACCAACCCCGTGCACGCCCTGCTCTACCTGATCATTTCGCTGATCGCCGTGGCCATGACCTTCTTCGCCCTCGGCGCGCCGTTCGCCGGTGCCCTGGAAGTGATCGCCTACGCCGGCGCCATCATGGTGCTGTTCGTGTTCGTGGTGATGATGCTCAACCTCGGCCCGGCCGCGGTCCAGCAGGAACGCTCCTGGCTCAAGCCCGGCATCTGGGCGGGACCGGTGATCCTGTCCGCCCTGCTGCTGGGTGAACTGCTGTATGTGCTGTTCGCTCACCAGAGCGGCCAGGCCATCGGCCACACCACCGTAGGCGCCAAGGCCGTGGGCATCAGCCTGTTCGGTCCGTACCTGCTGGTGGTCGAACTCGCCTCGATGCTGCTGCTTGCCGCAGCCGTCACGGCGTTCCATTTGGGCCGTAACGAGGCGAAGGAGTAATCACATGCCTGCTATCCCTCTCGAGCATGGTCTGGCGGTTGCCGGCATCCTGTTCTGCCTCGGTCTGGTCGGCCTGATGGTCCGCCGCAACATTCTGTTCGTGCTGATGAGCCTGGAGGTCATGATGAATGCCTCCGCCCTGGCCTTCATCGTCGCGGGCGCTCGCTGGGCGCAGCCGGATGGACAGATCATGTTCATCCTGGTGATCAGCCTGGCAGCCGCCGAGGCCAGTATCGGCCTGGCGATCCTGTTGCAGCTGTATCGCCGCTTCCACACTCTCGATATCGACGCTGCCAGCGAGATGCGCGGATGAACCTACTCTTTCTGACTTTCGTATTCCCCCTCATCGGTTTCCTGCTGCTGTCGTTCTCCCGTGGACGCTGGTCGGAAAACCTTTCGGCGCTGGTTGGCGTGGGTTCCATCGGCCTGTCTGCCATCGTCACGGCCTACGTGATCTGGCAATTCAACGTCGCCCCGCCCGAAGGCGGTGTGTTCGTGCAGGTGCTGTGGCGCTGGATGGCGGTGGAAGGCTTCACGCCGAACTTCGCCCTCTATCTGGACGGCCTGTCCCTCACCATGCTCGGCGTGGTGGTCGGCGTGGGTTTCCTGATCCACCTGTTCGCTTCCTGGTACATGCGCGGTGAAGCCGGTTATTCGCGCTTCTTCGCCTACACCAACCTGTTCATCGCCAGCATGCTGTTCCTGGTGCTCGGCGATAACCTGCTGTTCCTGTACTTCGGCTGGGAAGGCGTGGGCCTGTGCTCGTACCTGTTGATCGGTTTCTACTACAGCAACCGCAACAACGGGAATGCCGCACTCAAGGCGTTCATCGTGACCCGGATCGGCGACGTGTTCATGGCCATCGGCCTGTTCATCCTGTTCCAGCAACTGGGCACGCTTAACATCCAGGAACTGCTGGTCAAGGCGCCGGAACACTTCAAGGTCGGTGACTTCTGGATCGTCCTGGCGACCCTGATGCTGCTGGGCGGTGCCGTCGGTAAATCCGCGCAACTGCCGCTGCAAACCTGGTTGGCAGACGCGATGGCCGGCCCTACCCCGGTCTCGGCACTGATCCACGCCGCGACCATGGTCACCGCCGGTGTCTACCTGATCGCCCGTACCCACGGCCTGTTCGCCCTGGCGCCGGACATCCTGCACCTGGTCGGCATCGTCGGCGGCGTGACCCTGGTATTGGCCGGTTTCGCCGCGCTGGTACAGACCGACATCAAGCGTATCCTCGCCTACTCGACCATGAGCCAGATCGGCTACATGTTCCTGGCCCTGGGTGTCGGTGCCTGGGAAGGCGCGATCTTCCACCTGATGACCCACGCCTTCTTCAAGGCGCTGCTGTTCCTTGCTTCCGGTGCGGTGATCGTGGCCTGCCACCACGAGCAGAACATCTTCAAGATGGGCGGCCTGTGGAAGAAACTGCCGCTGGCCTACGCCAGCTTCATCGTCGGCGGCGCGGCCCTGGCGGCCCTGCCACTGGTCACCGCCGGTTTCTACTCCAAGGACGAGATCCTCTGGGAAGCGTTCGCCAGCGGTAACCAAGGCCTGCTCTATGCCGGCCTGGTGGGTGCGTTCATGACCTCGCTGTACACCTTCCGCCTGATCTTCATCGCGTTCCACGGTGAAGCCAAGACCGAAGCCCACGCTGGCCACGGCATTGCCCACTGGCTGCCGCTGTCGGTGCTGATCGTGCTGTCGACCTTCGTCGGCGCCATGATCACCCCACCGCTGGCCGATGTGCTGCCGCAAAGCGTCGGCCATGCCGGCGGCGAAGCCAAGCACAGCCTGGAGATCGCTTCGGGCGCCATCGCCCTGGCCGGTATCCTGCTGGCCGCCCTGCTGTTCCTGGGCAAGCGCCGTTTCGTCACGGCCATCGCCAACAGCGGCATTGGGCGTTTCCTTTCGGCCTGGTGGTTCGCCGCCTGGGGCTTCGACTGGATCTACGACAAACTGTTCGTCAAGCCATACCTTGCGATCAGCCACATTCTGCGCAAAGACCCGCTCGACCAGACCATTGGCCTGATCCCGCGCATGGCCAAGGGCGGCCACACCGCCCTGAGCCGTACCG
Organism: Pseudomonas sp. St290; assembly: GCF_018325805.1. Classification (NCBI taxonomy): domain Bacteria; kingdom Pseudomonadati; phylum Pseudomonadota; class Gammaproteobacteria; order Pseudomonadales; family Pseudomonadaceae; genus Pseudomonas; species Pseudomonas sp. St290. The sequence continues at coordinate 4,382,991 of NZ_AP014703.1, forward strand.
AGACTGGTCAACTGCGTTGGTATGCGGCTTCCATGGCGGCTGGCGCCGTGCTGGTTATCGGCGCCATCGTGCTGGTAGCGGTCTGATATGAACCTTGCGAACTTGCGAAAGGAAACGAGCCCGTCATGATTCTGCCCTGGCTAATCCTGATCCCCTTCATCGGCGGCCTGCTGTGCTGGATCGCGGAGCGCTCCAGCTCCACGCTCCCGCGCTGGATTGCGCTGCTGACCATGTCCCTGGAACTCGCGCTCGGCCTCTGGCTGTGGGCGACCGGCGACTATTCATTCGCTCCGGCCCCTGGCGCCGATCCGACCTGGGCGCTTGAATTCAAGCACGCCTGGATCGCGCGCTTCGGCATCAGCGTGCACCTGGCCCTCGACGGCCTGTCGCTGCTGATGATCCTGCTGACCGGCCTGCTGGGTATCCTCTCGGTCCTGTGCTCCTGGAAAGAGATTCAGCGTCACGTCGGCTTCTTCCACCTGAACCTGATGTGGATCCTGGGCGGCGTGATCGGCGTGTTCCTGGCGCTGGACCTGTTCATGTTCTTCTTCTTCTGGGAAATGATGCTGGTGCCGATGTACTTCCTCATCGCGCTCTGGGGTCACAGTTCTTCGGACGGCAAGAAAACCCGGATCTACGCGGCGACCAAGTTCTTCATCTTCACCCAGGCTTCCGGCCTGATCATGTTGGTGGCGATCCTTGGCCTGGTGCTGGTCAACTTCAACAACACCGGTGTGATTACCTTCAACTACGCCGACCTGTTGAAAGTACAGATGTCCAAGACCACCGAGTACGTGCTGATGCTGGGCTTCTTCATCGCCTTCGCGGTGAAGCTGCCAGTGGTGCCGTTCCACTCCTGGCTGCCGGATGCCCACGCCCAGGCACCGACCGCAGGTTCCGTGGACCTGGCGGGTATCTTGCTCAAGACCGCGGCCTACGGCCTGCTGCGCTTTGCCCTGCCGCTGTTCCCCAATGCCTCGGCAGAGTTCGCGCCAATTGCGATGACCCTGGGCCTGATCGGGATTTTCTACGGTGCGTTCCTGGCGTTCGCCCAGACCGACATCAAGCGCCTGATCGCGTTCTCCAGCGTCTCGCACATGGGCTTCGTGCTGATCGGTATCTACTCCGGCAGCCAGCTCGCCCTGCAAGGCGCGGTGATCCAGATGCTCGCCCACGGCCTGTCGGCGGCGGCACTGTTTATCCTCAGCGGCCAGTTGTACGAGCGCCTGCACACCCGGGACATGCGTGAGATGGGCGGCATCTGGTCGCGTATCGCTTACCTGCCGGCCATCAGCCTGTTCTTCGCGGCCGCGTCCCTGGGCCTGCCGGGCACCGGCAACTTCGTCGGCGAGTTCCTGATCCTGATCGGCACCTTCGTCAGTGCGCCATGGATCACCGCCATCGCGACGTCTGGCCTGGTGTTCGGTTCGGTCTACTCGTTGATCATGATCCACCGCGCCTACTTCGGCCCGTCCAAGTCGGACGAAGTGCTGCGCGGCATGGACGGTCGCGAACTGATCATGGTGCTCGGCCTTGCGGTATTGCTGGTTTACCTCGGCGTTTCCCCGCAGCCGTTCCTCGACACCTCTGCCGCCACGATGCATGGCGTGCAGCAGTGGCTCGGCACCGCCTTCTCTCAACTCGCTTCGGCCCGGTAAGAGCGCTATGGAATTCACGATTCAACACTTTATCGCGCTTGCGCCGCTGTTGATCACCAGCGCCACGATCATCGTGGTGATGCTGGCAATCGCCTGGCGCCGCAATCACTCACAGACCTTCCTGCTGTCGGTGGCGGGGCTGAACCTGGCCCTGCTGTCGATCCTGCCGGCCCTGAAAGTCGCACCACTGGCGGTCACGCCGCTGTTGCAGATCGACAGCTTCGCCTGCCTGTACATGGCGCTGATCCTGGTCGCCACCCTGGCCTGTGTCACCCTCGCCCACGCCTACCTCGGCGATGGCGGCTCGGGTTACCCGGGCAACCGCGAAGAACTGTACCTGCTGATCCTGATGGCCGCCGCCGGTGGCCTGGTTCTGGTCAGCGCGCAGCACCTGGCCAGCCTGTTCATCGGCCTGGAACTGCTGTCGGTGCCGGTCTACGGCCTGGTGGCCTACGCCTTCTTCAACAAGCGCTCCCTGGAAGCCGGCATCAAGTACATGGTGCTGTCGGCCGCCGGTTCGGCGTTCCTGTTGTTCGGTATGGCCCTGCTCTACGCCGAAGCCGGCACCTTGAGCTTCGTCGGCATCGGCCAGGCCCTGGCGGCCACCGGCCTGCCTAGCCCGATTGCGCAATTGGGCCTGGGCATGATGTTGATCGGCCTGGCGTTCAAGCTGTCGCTGGTGCCTTTCCACCTCTGGACCCCGGACGTCTACGAAGGCGCCCCGGCGCCGGTGGCGGCGTTCCTGGCCACCGCGTCGAAAGTGGCAGTGTTCGCGGTGATGGTGCGGCTGTTCCAGATCTCGCCAGTGGCCAGCAGCGGTGTGCTGAGCAACGTACTGACCATCATCGCCATCGCGTCGATCCTGTTCGGTAACCTGCTGGCTCTGACCCAGAGCAACCTCAAGCGTCTGCTGGGTTACTCGTCCATCGCTCACTTCGGTTACCTGCTGATCGCTCTGATCGCCAGCAAGGGCCTGGCCGTGGAAGCCATCGGCGTGTACCTGGTCACCTACGTGATCACCAGCCTCGGCGCCTTCGGCGTGATCACCCTGATGTCCTCGCCGTACAACGGCCGCGACGCTGATGCCCTGTACGAATATCGCGGCCTGTTCTGGCGCCGTCCGTACCTGACCGCCGTGCTGACCGTGATGATGCTGTCCCTGGCCGGTATCCCGCTGACCGCCGGCTTCATCGGCAAGTTCTACATCATCGCCACCGGCGTCGAGGCTCACCAATGGTGGCTGGTCGGCTCCCTGGTGCTGGGCAGTGCCATCGGCGTGTTCTACTACCTGCGCGTCATGGTCACCCTGTACCTGATGGAACCGAACCTGCGTCGCCACGATGCCGAGTTGCACTGGGAGCAAAAGGCAGGCGGCGTGATGCTGCTGGCCATCGCCGTGTTGGCGTTCTTCCTCGGTGTGTACCCGCAGCCGTTGCTGACCCTGGTCCAGCAGGCAGGCCTGACGGGCTGATGCCTGGATGCTGTAGCCAATCGAAAAAGCCCGTATCGCGAGATACGGGCTTTTTTTTGGCTGATGAAAACCAAAGCCCTGCGCACCGAGCAACGTGGAATCCATCCAGGCGACATGACGTCCAAATGCTCCAGCAGGGCTATCCTTGAGACCAGCCAACAGGTACGTGTTGAAGGAGAGATGCGGTTGAAAGTCGATTTTGAATGCGTGGTCGTGGGTGCTGGCGTTGTCGGGCTTGCCGTGGCTCGGGAGATGGCCCGGGCTGGTCACGAGGTGCTGCTGATCGAGGCGGGTGAAGCCATCGGCATGGGCATCAGTTCGCGCAACTCCGAAGTCATTCATGCCGGCATCTATTACCCAACGGGTAGCCTCAAGGCGCAGTTGTGCGTCGAAGGTCGGCACAGGTTGTATGACTATTGTGAGCACCACGGTGTCGAGACCCGCCGCCTCGGCAAGTTGATCGTTGCCAAGGACGAGACGCAGAAGGCCGGGCTCAACGCCCTGTTCGAACGAGGCCTGGCCAATAGCGTGGACGACCTGCGCTTGCTCGATCGGCAACAGGCGCTGGAACTGGAGCCCGCCCTGGCGTGCGTCGCCGCGCTGTATTCGCCCTCCACCGGTATCGTCGATTCCCACGCCTTGATGTTGGCCTTGCAGGGTGACGCCGAAGCGGCCGGGGCGACTCTCGCGTTTCATACGCCTCTGTCGAGCGCACGGATCAGTGCCGATGGCTTTCTGCTGGAATTGGGCGGCACGGCGCAGATGAGCCTGTCCTGCCGCCGACTGATCAACGCCGCCGGCCTACAGGCACCCGCCCTCGCCCGCCGCATCGACGGCCTGGCGCCGCAAACGGTGCCCGACGACCACCTGTGCAAGGGCAACTACTTCAGCCTGGCCGGACGGGCGCCGTTCCGACACCTGGTCTACCCCGCGCCGGAAGCCGCCGGCCTGGGCATCCATATGACCCTGGACCTGGCGGGCCAGGCGCGTTTCGGCCCCGATGTCGAATGGGTCGAGCGCGAAGACTACCGAGTCGACCCGGCCCGGGCCGAAGCCTTCTACCCGGCGATCCGCAATTACTGGCCAGACCTGCCGGACCAGAGCCTGCAACCGAGCTATAGCGGCCTGCGTCCGAAAATCTCCGGCCCGGGCGAGCCTGCCCGTGACTTTCTCATCAGCAGCCCAGCCGAACATCAGGTTCCGGGATTGATCAACCTGTTCGGGATTGAATCGCCAGGGCTGACCTCCTGCCTGGCGATTGCCACACGGGTCCGGCAACTGATTGCAAGCGTTTAGCCATAGCGCAAAGTGCAAGGCGTTTTCCCCAGCCTCTTGCAGCTTGCACGAACATAAAACCAGCGACAAATTCAACCAATTGTTTTTAAACAACTTTTTATTAAGGCCCAACTGGCACGGCTGATGCAATTTACCTCTTACACGGCGTTGGCGCTTGAAGCCAACCCGTAACCGTGAATTGCCTGGAGCTACTATGAACGCCATCGACCTGTTGAAAGCCGACCACGAACGCGTCAAAGCCATCCTGACTCAACTGAGCGAGTCGACCGACCGTGCCGTGAAAAAACGCACTGACCTGTTGGCGAAACTGGAAATGGAAATTTCCATCCATACACGCCTGGAAGAAGAAATTCTTTACCCGGCTTTCAAGCAGGCAGGGGGCAAGGACGAGGCCGAAATGTATTACGAGGCCAAGGAAGAACACCGCACCGTCGACTCACTGGTACTACCGGACCTGAAAACCACCGATCCAACCCAACCGGAATTCGCCGGTCGAGTGAAAGTGGTCAAGGAACTGCTTGAGCACCACATCGAGGAAGAAGAAAAAGAAATGTTTCCCCTCGCGAAAAAACTGCTGGGCAAGGCAAAACTCGATGCCCTGGGTGCAGACATGGAAACCATGAAAGCGCAGTACAAGAAAGAACTGAGTAGCGCCAACCTCGCCGCCTGATCGAAGCGCCGTGGATGCTTCAGCCGTCATGGGACGGCTGAATGCGTCGCGGCGCTTTACTGCATTTGTTCACGCAAGAATTCCACCAACGCCTGCACCGGGCGTGCACTTTGTCGGTGCTGGGGATATACCGCCGACAGCGCCAACGGTTCGGTCTCGAAGCCTTTCAAGACCTGGACGAGTCGCCCATCCTTCAAGGCATCGCCCAGGATGAACGTCGGCAGATAGGTGATGCCCATGCCGGCAATGGCCGCGTCCCTGAGCAAATCACCGTTATTGGCGCGCATGCGCCCTGTGACCTCCAAGGTCAGTAGTTTGCCAGCGCCCACGAAACGCCACTGCACCTGGCGGCTGTGACCATAGGGCAAACAGTCGTGGTTGCGCAGGTCTTCGGGCCGCGCGGGTGTGCCTCGTTGTGCCAGGTAGGTCGGGCTGGCGCAATACACCCGTTCGATGGTGGCGATGCGCCGGGCAATCAGCGTCGAATCCTCAAGCACACCGATGCGCAGCGCCAGGTCATAGCCCTCCCCCAACAGGTCCACCGAGCGGTCGCTCAGGTCCACCTCGACGCTGACGCCCGGATAGCGTTGCAGAAACAACGGCAACAAGCTGCCCAGGTGCGCCATGGCGAAGGACAGCGGCGCGCTGAGGCGGATGGTGCCGCGGGGCTCGCTGGTTTGGCCGCTGATGCCCTGCTCCACTTGTTCGACTTCATTGAGCAGGCGCAGTGCCGCTTCGTAGTAGCGCTGGCCCAGGGGCGTCACGTCGAGCCGGCGGGTCGAACGATTGAGCAGGCGCACGCCCAGGCGCTGTTCCAGCTCCATGAGCTTGCGACTGACGAACTGCTTCGACAGCCCCAGCTTGTCCGCCGCAGCGGTGAAACTGCCCGACTCCATGACCTGGGCAAAGATGCGCATTTCTTCGAAGGGGTTCATTGTCATTCCAGGGTGTGGGGCTTTATAGAGACATCCAAGCCGAATACAAAACCTGTGGCGAGGGGATTTATCCCCGCTGGGCTGCGCAGCAGACCCAATAATTGAATCATATGAACATTCTGACACACCCGGTTGGCCGATTTTGGGGCCGCTGCGCAGCCCTGCGGGGATAAATCCCCTCGCCACAAGGGTCATTTGCCAGATAGAAAGATGCCCGCACATCGGCGGGCATCCGTTCAGCCAAGCGCAGCTTACTTGGCCGTCAGCGCCGTGTAGCTGTTCATCAGGTTACGGTAGTTCGGAATGCGCTGGGACAACAGGTTGCCCAGGCCTTCGATGTCGTTGCGCCAGTCGCGGTGCAGCTCACAGGCCACCGAGAACCAGTTCATCATCTGCGCGCCGGCAGCGGTCATGCGCACCCAGGCGGCCTGTTGCACGGTTTCGTTGAATGTGCCCGAGGCGTCGGTGACGACGAATACATCGAAACCTTCGGCCAGTGCCGATAGGGTCGGGAACGCCACGCAGACATCGGTCACCACGCCGGCGATGATCAGTTGCTTGCGGCCGGTGGCCTTGATCGCCTTGACGAAATCTTCGTTGTCCCAGGCATTGATCTGGCCTGGACGCGGGATGTACGGCGCGTCCGGGAACATTTCCTTGAGTTCCGGCACGATCGGGCCGTTGGGACCTTTTTCGAAGCTGGTGGTCAGGATGGTCGGCAGTTCGAAGAACTTCGCCAGGTCGGCCAAAGCCAATACGTTGTTCTTGAACTCGTTCGGCGAGAAGTCCTGGACCAGGGAAATCAGGCCGGTCTGGTGATCGACCAGCAGGACGACCGCGTCGTCTTTGTTCAGACGGTTGTAGGCGGGAACGTTGCTCATGGGATGACTCCTTTGGGATGGATGTTACGAAACCTGTGGGAGCGAGCCTGCTCGCGATAGCGGAGTGTCAGGCTACGGCGATGTTGAATGTTCCACCGCCATCGCGAGCAGGCTCGCTCCCACAAGGGATGTGTTGTGTCAGTCAGAAGGCAAAGCAGGAGCAGCCAAACGCGCCCCAGAAGCCTTGGAAATCGCTGACCGGCACGTTCGACAGCCGCGCCCGTTCATGGCTGTGGGCGTGCACCGTGCACGGACCGCTGCACTGGTGAACCTGCGCCTGCAACGGGGAAGTCGGGCGCCAATGGCCCGGGACCTTGACCACCGGCGACCAGTCCGGCAGCACCGGGACGCTGGCCGGGCCGAGTTTTTCGAAGTCGCCGGCGGCGTACACCACCTTGCCGTCCACCACGGTCAGCACCGACTCGATCCACTTGATGGCTTCTTCCTCGACGCTGAAGAAGTCCGCGCTCAGGGCCGCCAGGTCCGCCAGTTGGCCAACCTTGATCTGGCCTTTCTTGCCCTGCTCCGAGGAGAACCAGGCGCTGCCATGGGTGAACAGCTCCAGCGCGGTCAGGCGCGGCAGGCCTTCTTCGTGCAACGAGAGGCCGCCGACGGTGCGGCCGCTGACCATCCAGTACAGTGAAGTCCAAGGGTTATAGCTCGACACCCGGGTAGCGTCGGTGCCGGCACCCACCGGCACGCCCTCGGCGAGCATGCGCTTGATCGGCGGCGTGGCTTCGGCGGCCTTGGCGCCGTAGCGGTCGACGAAGTATTCACCCTGGAAGGCCATGCGATCCTGGATCGCGATACCACCGCCCAGCGCCCGCACGCGCTCGATGTTCTTCGGCGTGATGGTCTCGGCGTGGTCGAAGAACCACGGCAGGCCATTGAACGGAATGTCGCGGTTGACCTTCTCGAACACGTCGAGCATGCGGCTGATGGATTCGTCATAAGTGGCGTGCAAACGGAATGGCCAGCGCTGCTCCACCAGATGCCGGACCACCGGCTCCAGGTCCTGCTCCATGCCCGGCGGCAGGTCCGGACGCGGCTCGAGGAAGTCCTCGAAATCCGCCGCCGAGAACACCAGCATTTCCCCGGCGCCGTTGTGCCGCAGGAAATCGTCGCCCTGATGCAACTTGACGCTGCCGGTCCAGTTCTTGAAGTCGCTGAGTTCTTCCTTGGGCTTCTGAGTGAACAGGTTGTAGGCGATGCGCACCGTCAACTGCTGCTCGCGGGCCAATTGTTCGATCACCGCGTAGTCGTCCGGGTAGTTCTGGAAACCGCCGCCGGCATCGATGGCACTGGTCAGGCCCAGGCGATTGAGTTCACGCATGAACTGGCGCGTGGAGTTGACCTGATATTCCAACGGCAACTTCGGCCCCTTGGCCAACGTCGAGTAAAGGATCATCGCGTTAGGCCGTGCCACCAGCATGCCGGTGGGCTCACCCTTGCTGTCACGCACGATCTCACCGCCTGGCGGGTTCGGCGTGTCACGGGTGTAGCCGGCCACCCGCAGCGCGGCGCGGTTGAGCAAGGCGCGGTCATACAGATGCAAGACGAACACCGGGGTGTCGGGAGCCGCCTGGTTGAGTTCTTCCAGGGTCGGCATGCGTTTTTCGGCGAACTGGAATTCGTTCCAGCCGCCCACCACGCGCACCCATTGCGGCGTCGGTGTGCGGTCGGCCTGGTCCTTGAGCATGCGCAAGGCATCGGCCAGGGACGGCACGCCTTCCCAGCGCAGTTCGAGGTTGTAGTTCAGGCCACCGCGGATCAGGTGCAGGTGCGAGTCGTTGAGCCCGGGGATGACGGTGCGGCCCTTGAGATCGATGACCTGGGTGCCGCTGCCGCGCAGGGCCATGGCCTCGGCGTCGGTCCCTACCGCGACGAAACGCCCCTGGCTGATGGCGACCGCACTGGCGCGGGGCTTTTCACGGTCGACGGTATGGAACTGGCCATTGAACAGAATCAGATCGGCGTTCATCGGATTTCCTTCTGGATGAGTAGAGGCAAGGGACAGCCGCGGCCAGAAAGCCGCCGCAGCACTGAGCAAGGACCCGGCGGCGAGCAATTGGCGGCGCAGCGGATCAGTTGGGTCGTCCTTATTGGCCATGGCCGGGCTCCAAATGTTCGTGGGCTTTGGAGGCCTCAAGCCAAGGTGCGAACAAACGGGTCGCCAGCGGCATGCACACGTACACCACCGAGAGCACGATGGTCAGGGTGATCAGGAACGTCGCCACCACGTAGTTGGAAAGAAAGGCGTTGAGTTGCAGCAACGGCCCCCAGATCAGCGGCACCAGCAAGGTGTGCGGCAGAATCACCAGCAATGTCACCACGGCCTGCTTCCAGCGCGGCGGCGGTGTGGCCGCATCGGCCAGCGGGGTGAACCAGAATTCCTTGTGCGCCCCGACTTCGGTCTGATCACCGTCAGCCAGCAACGGCGTGGCCTCCTCCACCAGCTCGCGGCGCTCCGGGGAATCCAGCCAGCGTTGCATGGCCTCGGTGGAGCAGAAACGCAGCACGCAAGTGAACAGCGCCAGCCCGCCCTGCTTGCCGCGCACCACATCCACTCCCAAGTGCCCCGGCCACTGGGCGGCGACACGCACCGTGCGACGCAACCAGGCCTCGTAGGCCGCGTCCTGGCCGGCCTTGATCCGGTGCTTGACCACCAGGGTCACGACTTCATCAAAGCCAGGTCTGGCCGGGCTCGCGGTGGATTCAACGGTTTGAGATTCAGACATGGCGAAGCACTCCAACAAAACGCGTGTTCATCGCCAGGCGTCCAGGCCCGGCAATCAATACGCTGGTAAATACGATCAGCAACAACCAGCCGAACTGCCCTTCTTCCAGGCTCCATTGCGGGTGCACCACCAGCAGCGCCACGGCCAGCAGAAACAGGATCGGCAGGCACGCCAGGCGCACCAGCACACCGGCCATGATCAGCAGCGGACACAGCACCTCGGCGAAAATCGCCAGGACCAGGGTCGGCGCCGCGCCAAGGTGAAACGGGTCTTCGATGCGGGTCAGCTCGACGCTGTAATGCAACAGCTTCGGCAGCCCATGGACCCAGAGCAAAAACAGCGCACCACTCAGGCGCAGGAACAACAAGCCCAGATCCTGCAGGGAACGTTCGTCAGAGGTATTCATCGGTGAGCTCCGACCGGGTCCGCCAAGGCGGCCGCCGGCAACGGTTGGGACATGTGACTGGCAATACGCGAGCGCAACCAGCGCTCGGCCGGGTCGTTGTCATGCACGCCGCTCCAGACCATCGACAACTCAGCGGCATTGATCTCGAACGGCGGGTCCTCGGCCCGCAACGCGCAGCCCTCCACCAACGCGCAGGCGGCGTAGTCGGGCACGGTGGCGATCAGTTCGGTACCGGCCAGCAAAGCCCGCAACCCGCTGAACTGCGGCACCGCCAGCACGACTTTGCGGGCCCGGCCGATGCGGGCCAGGTCCAGGTCGATGTTGCCGCTCAGGTCACCCGAGAACGAGACCATGGCGTGGGGCCGCGCGCAGTATTCGTCCAGGGTCAGTGGCCCCGGGCGCTTGTCGCCACGCAAGACCTTGCAAGGGATGTCCCGCAGTTTCTTGCGCTTGGCGTTGGCCGGCAGGTCGGTGGTGTAACTGACCCCGACGCTGATTTCACCGCTGGCCAGCAGCGACGACATCAGCAGGAAATTGGCCCGGCGCACCACCACGATGATCCCCGGCGCTTCTTCGCGCAGTTGGCTCAGCAACGGAGGAAACAGGCCGAACTCAGCATCGTCGGACAGCCCGATGCGAAACACATCGCAGCTGGTGGACGGATCGAACGCCTTGGCCCGGCTGACCGCGCTGGAAATCGTGTCCATGGCCGGTTGCAGTTCTTGCAGGATCGCCAGGGCCCGTGGGGTCGGTTCCATCCCGCGACCATGGCGGATCAGCAACGGATCATCGAACAGATCCCGCAAGCGTCCCAGCGCCGCGCTCACCGCCGGCTGGCCCATGAACAGCTTTTCGGCGACGCGGGTCAGGTTTTTCTCGAACATCAGTGCCTCGAAGATCACCAGCAGGTTCATGTCGAGACGGCGTAAATCGTTGCGGTTCATGGGTGTTATTCCTGTTGAATGCCGATCCTGTGGGAGCGAGGCTGCTCGCTCCCACAGGTCTGCGGCTTGGTCAACCCTGGATGAACGCCAGCAGATCCGCGTTCAATCGGTCCTTGTGGGTGTCGGTCAGGCCGTGGGGCGCGCCGGGGTAGACCAACAGCTGCGAGTTCTTGAGCAACTTGGCGGCGGCAATGCCGGCGGTTTCGATGGGGACCATCTGGTCGTCATCGCCATGGACCACCAGGGTCGGCACGTCGATGTTGCGCAGGTCTTCGGAAAGATCGGTCTCCGAGAACGCCTTGATGCAGTCGTAGGTGTTCTTGTGGCCGGCGAGCATGCCTTGCATCCAGAACCAGTCGATCATGCCTTGGGAGACTTTGGCGCCTGGACGGTTGGCACCGAAAAACGCGCTGGCCACATCTTTGTATAGCTGAGAACGGTCGGCCAGGGAGGCCTGGCGGAAGCCGTCGAACACTTCGATGGGCAGGCCGCCAGGGTTGCCCGGGGTCTTGAGCATCAGCGGCGTTACCGCCGAGATCAGGCCGAGCTTGGCGACACGGGCGGAGCCATGACGACCGATGTAGCGCGCCACTTCACCACCGCCGGTGGAGAAGCCGAGCAGCACCGCATTCTTCAGCTCCAGGCGTTCGATCAGCTCGGCCAGGTCATCGGCGTAGGTGTCCATGTCATTGCCGTCCCAGGGCTGGCTGGAGCGCCCGTGCCCACGGCGGTCATGGGCGATCACCCGGTAGCCGTTGGACGCCAGGAACATCATCTGCGCCTCCCAACTGTCCGAGTTCAACGGCCAGCCGTGGCTGAAGACCACCGGTTGACCACTGCCCCAATCCTTGTAGTAAATCTCGGTGCCGTCGCGGGTGATGAAGGTGCTCATGACATGACTCCTTGAGGTGGGTGGATGGCTTTATGGTCCGACCAGGAGCGGCATGGGCGTGAGTTAAACGTTGTTAATTTTTTTGGAACTGGGAGCTTTTGTGGCGAGGGAGCTTGCTCCCGCTGGGCTGCGCAGCAGCCCCAGGACTGTCACCTCGGTGTGCCAGATTGATGGGAGATGCGGCCTTTTGGGGCCGCTTCGCGACCCAGCGGGAGCAAGCTCCCTCGCCACGAGGTTCGTCGACTGGAAGGCCGGGGGTAGAGCCTGCGCCGTTGCGCTTGAAGCCAAACCTGAGGAATATGCTCGGGTAAAGCCCAGGCATCGGGCCCAGAACATTGAGAGCACCATGAGCCAATACCTCAGCTTGCCCGTCGAACAGACGGTGCATTTCGGCCCTTATCGGGTCCATCCGCGCCAGCGCCTGGTATTGGAGGGTGGGCAACCGTTGCGCCTGGGACGACGGGCCGTGGAGATTCTGCTGGTGTTGCTCGAACACGCTGGCGAGGTGGTGAGCAAGCAGCAATTGATCGCCCGGGTCTGGCCCAGGAGCGTGGTGGAAGACACCAACCTGCGCGTGCACGTCGCGGCACTGCGCAAGGCTCTCGGGGATGGCCAGGCCGGGCAGCGCTACATCGTCACCGTGGCGCAGCGCGGTTATAGCTTTGTCGCGCCGCTGTCATTCGAGCCCCTCGCCCCCTTGGCGCATATCCCCCATCCGTCGTTGGCGCGCAACCTGCCGTTGCAACGCACGCGCATGATCGGACGCCAGGCCCTGGTGGAAAACCTGGTGGCCCAGTTGCCACGAAAGCGTTTCATTACCCTGGTCGGCACCGGCGGCATCGGCAAGACCACCGTCGCCCTGCGGGTCGCTGAGCGGCTGATCGGCCACTATCGTGACGGCACTCATCTGCTGGACCTGGCGTCGCTCAACGATGCGGCCATGATCGCCCCAAACCTGCGTGCATTGCTGGACCTGCCACTGCAGGACGGTGATCCGCTGGACGCCATCGCCCGCCAGCTCAAGGAGCGGCATCTGCTGCTGGTGATCGACAACTGCGAGCACCTGATCGACGCCATCGCCCAGCTCAGCGAAACCTTGCTGCGTGGCGCTCCCCACCTGCACATCCTGGCCACCAGCCGCGAAGGCCTGCGTGCCGAAGGCGAACACGTACAGCGCCTGGACGCCCTGGCGTTCCCCCCCCGGGAAATGCCCATCGAGGGTTATCCCGCCCTGGAGTACCCGGCGCTGCAACTGTTTGCCGAACGTGCGATGGCCAGCCGTGACGACTTCGAACTGACCGACCGCGAGGTGCCGTTGGTGATCGACATCTGCCAGCGACTGGACGGCATTCCCTTGGCCATTGAACTGGCCGCCGGACAACTCGACCGTTTCACCCTGGAGGAACTGCACCGGCAATTGCAAGACAGCGTCGCCCTGCTTCACAACGACACCGACGCCGCACCGCGCCAGCAAACCTTGCGCGCCACGCTGGACTGGAGCTTCGCGCTGCTCACGACGTGCGAGCAAACCTGCCTGCGCCGGCTGGCGGTGTTCATGGGCAGTTTCAACCTGGCCTCCGCCGCCGCGGTGATCATTGGCCAGCATGTCGCGCCCGACCAGGTGCTGGTGTCGATCAGCCAGTTGGTCGCCAAATCGTTGCTCAATGTAGAGATCGGCGATGAAGAGGTGCGCTATCGCCTGCTGGACACCACCCGCAGCTATGCCTTGGAGCGACTGACCGAAGCCGGGGAGCTGGCAGCCAGCCAGGAACGCCACGCCGAGCGCTGCCTGGCGCTCATGGGGCAGGCGGAAAACGATTGGGACAACACGCCCACCCGATTGTGGATCGCCCGCTACGCCGACTATCGCGACGACATCCGTGCGGCACTCGACCGAGGCCTGGGTCCGCAGGGTTCACACGCCGTGGCGATCCGCTTGACCGCCCGCACCCTGCCCCTCTGGCAGGAGCTGTCGCTGCTCAAGGAACATGGCCTCTACGTCAACAAGGCGTTGCAATTATTGCGGGCCAGCCCCGCTCCCTGCCCACGCTTGACCCTGGCCCTGGAACTGGCCCACGCCAGTTTCAACTACCACACCGAGGGCGGCACGCCGGCAACGGTCCGAGCCTTTGCCACCGCCCGGCAGTTGGCCCGGCAATGCCAGGACCTGGCCGGTGAGCTGCGGGCCGTGTCCGGGCAAATGACCGTCGACCTCAGCTGCGGCAACTACCAACAGGCCCTGGCACACAGCCTGGATTTCGACCGATTGGGCTTGCAGGGCGACCCGATCCTGTCCTTGAGCACTCAACGCCTGCGGGTGCTGGCGTTGCATTTCATCGGCGACCAGGGCGCGGCGCGGCGCGATGCCGAACAGGTGATCCAGCGCCTGGCCCAGAGCGGCCACCTCAGCCGTTTCAGCCACGGTTTCGGCGTGCAATACGACCAGAGCGTGGCCGCGCTGACGATTCTGGCACGCATCCTCTGGCTGCAAGGTTTTGCCGAAAAAGCCCGACGCACCGCCAACCTGGCGTTACAGATCGCCTTGCAGATCAACCACGGCATTTCGATCTGCTACACCCTGGCGCTGACCGGTTGCGTGATCGCCCACTACAACGGCGATCATTCGACCGCCCGGGAAAGGCTCGAGCTGTTGAAGCAGCAGGCCAAGAAACATTCGGTGATGCTGTTCCATGACTGGGCTTGCCATTACGCCTGCGCATTCGATGGCCACCCCCTGGCAACGAGCCCGACAAGCGGACTGATCCAGGACATCGCCGTCACCCTGCGCAGCGACTTTGTCGTCCCGGCGCAAATCGAACGGGCGCGCAGTGGCGCCGCGGGTTGGTGTTCGGCGGAGATCCTGCGGGCCGACGCTGAAACCCTGCTGGCGCAGAACGAGCCGTCCCTCGTGAAGCCAGCCGAAGCACAACTGCTGGCTGCCCTGGCCGTGGCCCGTCGCCACAATGCCTTGGCCTGGGAACTGCGCAGCGCCACGTCCCTGGCGCGCTTGTGGCAACGCCAGGGGCAAGCCCACGCCGCGCAGGCGCTGCTTGGGCCCGTCTATCGACGCTTCACCGAAGGTTTCGAGACCCCCGACTTATTGGAAGCCAGCGCGCTGCTCCAGGAGCTGACCCGCCGGTTGGGGCCTTGAAGGCCGGGCGCCCCAAGCACCTTGCAACACATAACGCCGATGAAACACAGGCCACTGACCACTGCGCCGCAATTTGTCCATGGCATAGGTGCGAATAGTGTGGAGCAGATAGAAGCGAACCCCTTCGGCGCGCGGCTCGACCATCAGCAGTGATACGCTCGCCAGCCTCGACAGCAGGCCGGGCAATGGCCCGACACTCAGTTCAGCGCAACTGATCACGGCCAGCGCAGCCTTGAGCGTAAACGGCCCCTCGAACACCGCCAGGCGCTGGAATACGGTTCGCTCGTCAGCGCTCAAACGTTCGAAACTCGAGTCCAGCACCGCTTCCAGGCTTCGGTGTCGAGCCACCGCCGTACGCCGCCCGTGGCTCAAGAGTGACAAACCGTAATCCAATTGCTCCAGGACCCCCGCCACTCCCAAGGCATCGACCTGGGCCGCCGCCAGTTCCAACGCCAGTGGCAACCCGTCCAGGCGCTGGCAAATCTGTGCAAGGATCGGCCAGTCGCGACTACCCGGCTTGAACCCCTGCTGCCGGGCGCCCACCCGCTCGATCAGTAACTGCACCGCCGGGCACGCCTCGATCTGGTGCTCAGGTTCCTGGGGCGACGCCACGGCCAGCCCCGGCAGGGACACCAGCCTTTCATCCGGCAAGTCCAAGGCTTCGCGACTGCTGAGCAACACCGACACCCCAGGCGCCGCTGCAGCCAGTGCCTGGACCAGTTCCCGACAGCCATCGAGCACCTGCTCGCAACCGTCGAGCACCAGCAACATCCGACAGGGTTCGAGGCAGCGGACCAAAGAACCGTGCCCCAGGCCCAGCACGCCGGCCACCTGCGCCATCACTTGCGCGGGATCGCCGGCAGCCACCAGGTCAACGAACCAGGCACCGTCGTCAAAATGCTCGAGCAGCAGCTCCGCCACCCGCAACACCACGGTCGTCTTGCCAACCCCGCCCGGGCCGACCACGGTGGTCAGGGGTTGATGGGGTACTTGCGCCAGTAGCCGCCCCAGGACTTTGTCGCGACCGACCACCGGGCTCAGGCGGGCGGGCAGGTTGTGCCGTTCGACCCGGCAGCTGAAAGGCGACTCGACGCCCTCTTGCGCCGCCAGGGGCAACGCAAGGCAATAGCCTTGCCGAGGATGATTGAGGATATAGCGAGCGCCGTCCCGGCCGTCACCGAAAGCCCGCCGCAGCGCCGCGATGTGCACCCGCAGGTTGATGTCCTCCACGACGCTGTCAGGCCACACCTGTGCAATGAGTGTCTGCTTACTGACATAGCGGCCGGCATGCTCCACCAGCACCTGCAAAACATCCAGGGCGCGGCCGCCCAGCGCGATGGGCTGGCCGTCACGGGTGACCAGCCGCTGCTGCCGGTGGAAGACGAACGGACCGAAGCTCAGCGCCGGCTCGCTGTCGGGTTTGACGAAACTGTTCATGGGCGATCCAGCGCCGGATAACCGGTCCGGGCATCAGTGTGCCGATCAACGAACACGTCTGCCCCGGCTCCCGCGCATCCTTTCCAAAGGGTTCGCCGTTATCTTGGCAGGCACAGGCTTCAGGACAATGCTGGCACAGGGAGCACCACGGACATCACGGTGCCCTGGACGGACACCGATGGCTCAACTGAACTGCTGACGATATTGCACCGGGGTCAGGCCGAGCTTTTCACTGAACAAAAAGCGCATGTGCCGGACACTGCCAAACCCACTGCGAAACGCCACGGTCTTGAGAGGCAGGTCGGTGGTCTCCAGCAACTGACGCGCCCGGTCGATGCGCGCGCCCTGCAGGAACTCCATGGGCGTCATCTTCACTTCACGGGCGAAGACCCGGGCGAAATGCCGCGCGCTCATGGCGGCCAACGCGGCCATGCGCTCGATGGTGAAGGGTTCTTCCAGATGTTCCATCACATGATTCTGCACCCGGGTAATGGCCGACTCCTGCGTCGACACCGCCGCCACCGAGGGACTGAACTGCGCCTGTCCGCCCTGGCGTTTCATCACCACCAGCAACACCTTGGCCACGTCCAACGCCACCTTGCGGCCATGGTCCTGGGCGACGATGGACAGGGCCAGGTCGATCCCGGCGGTAACGCCGCCAGAGGTGATCAGGCGCCTGTCCTGCAGGAATATCTTGTCGGTCTCGACCACAGCCTTGGGGAATCGTTGGATCAGGCGTTCGGTGTAATGCCAGTGGGTGGTGACGCGATAACCGTCGAGCAAGCCCGCTTCACCGAGTACGAAGGCCCCGGTGCAGATGGAGCCGTAGCGCGTAGCCCGCTGCGCCGCGGCCCGCAGCCAGGTGTGCAATCCCGGATGCTGGTCGTTATAGGCCCCCGGCCCGCCCGGCACCAGCAACACGTCATAGGCCGCCCATGCCTGGTCGATATGGATATCGGCCAGCACCGTCACGCCGTTGGACGCCCGCAACGGCCCGCGCTCGGTCCCCAGGGTCAGCAGTTGATAACGCTGTTCCGCTGCCAGGTAGCGATTGGCGATGGAAAACACCTCGAGAGGCCCGGACATGTCGAGCAGCAGAAAATCCGGGAACAGCACCATTGCAACGGTTTTCATCGAGAAAGACGCCAAAAAAATCCAGAAACTGTAAATACCCCCTGTGGGAGCGAGCTTGCTCGCGATAGCGGTAGGTCAGTCGCACTGGTGCTTGGCTGATCCAACGCCATCGCGAGCAGGCTCGCTCCCACAGGTTTTGTGTGGCTCAAAAACCTCAGCATTATGTCGAAGCGAAGCATCTGCCGGTAGGCATTCTCTATTGTCTACTCAAACAGGACAGTCTTTCGTTTTTCACCTTCTTATTGAATATCCTGATAAACATTAACCTTCTTCTGAACTCGGCGAACGGCCCCAGCCGTCGCCCATAAACATCAGGAGAAATCATCATGCTGACCCTTCGCAAAGCTTCGGACCGCGGCATCGCCCGTCACGGCTGGCTGACCTCGTTCCACACTTTCTCTTTTGCCAGCTACCGCGACCTCAACCAACAGGGCTTCTCCGACCTGCTGGTCATCAACGATGACCGGGTCGCCGCGGCCAAGGGCTTCGGCCAGCATCCCCACCGGGACATGGAGATCTTTTCCTATGTGCTCGAAGGGGCGCTGGAACACAAGGACACCCTGGGCACGGGCTCGGTCATTCGCCCCGGTGACGTGCAATTGATGAGCGCCGGCAGCGGCGTGGCCCACAGCGAGTTCAACCACAGTGCGGACGAGCCGGTGCACTTCCTGCAGATCTGGATCGTGCCCAACGTCAGCGGAGCCACGCCACGCTATCAACAGGAGCATTTCAGCCGTGAGCAGAAACAGGGTCGCCTGCAATTGATCATCTCCCCGGATGGCGCCGACGGCTCGCTCCAGGTGCGCCAGGATGCACGGGTCTACGCCGGGTTGTTCGATGGCGAGCAAAGCGCCACCCTGACCCTGACCCCGGATCGCTATGCCTACGTGCATGTCGCCCGAGGCACTGTCGAGCTCAACGGCGTGCCGTTACAGGAAGGTGATGGCGTGCGGGTGCGCGAGGAGCAGGTCCTGACCTTGAATAACGGCCAGGATGCCGAGGTGCTGGTGTTCGATCTGCGGCCGCAGGAACTGCCACAGATGCCATGACAGCCGTGTCTATGCCTGCCCCCACTGTGGGAGCGAGCCTGCTCGCGATAGCGGCCTGTCATTCAATATCAACGCTGAATGACCCTACGCCATCGCGAGCAGGCTCGCTCCCACATTGGACCTCATGACCGCTTCACTCATTCTCCAGCGCAAACACCTCGACAATCTCATCGATTACCGCCCGCACCCGTGCGGTATGGCGCAGGTCCGCGTGGGTGACCAGCCATACCTCGTAAGGCAGCGGGCGCGTGCGTTCCGGCCAGATCCTCAGCAGCCCGTCACGCTCCCCCATATACACCGGGATTTCCCCCACGCCGATGCCCGCGGCAATCGAACGGCGCACCAACAGGCTCGAACTCAGGCTTGCCACGATCCGCCCGCGGTTGATCGGCTCGCAGACCAGGGTAAAGTCCTTGCTGCCCTGCAAGTAGGGCTGGTAGACCACCAGGTCATGGCCTTCGAATTCACTGCCAGGCGACGGTAGGCCATGGGCATCGACATAGGCCCGGGACGCGAACAGCCCCACCGGCCAACGCGCGATCCGCCGGGCGATCAGGTCAGGGTTGTCGGGCCGGGTGTTGCGTACGGCAATGTCCGCCTCCCGCTTGACCAGGCTGAGTATCTGCGTGGAAGCATCCAGCTGCACGCGCACATCAGGGTGCCGTCCATGCAAGCGGGCAATGGCGGGAATCAGGAAATCGATGGCCAATGAGTCGGTAGTGGCAACCCGGACATTGCCAATCAGGCGATCATCCAGGCCCTGGATCCGGCGCTCCAGTTCCAACGCCGAATGCTCCATCTTCTCCACCGCCTCGAGTGCCGCCTCGCCGACGGCTGTCAATGCGTAACCGTCAGGGGTGCGCAGGAACAACGCGGCACTCAGGGATTTCTCCAACGCCGTGATGCGCCGCCCCACAGTCGCCTGATCCACCCCCAATGCCCGCGCGGCACCACGCAAGGTCGACGCCCGGCAAACAGCAAGAAACACCCGCGCATCATCCCAATTCATCTGCCTCTCCAGTGATGCAAATCTGCATCGCATTGCCGCGAAATCGCTGCATAAACGCAGCAACGATAGCCGATATGCTGGGCGCCATAAACCCTTCACAGGATCGCTGTCATGACCACTCCATCCGCTGCGCTCGACTCCGCGCCCACGGGCATCTGGTTACCCATCTTCGCCGGCCTCTGTGCCAGCCTCGTCAGCATCGGCCTGGCGCGTTTCGCCTACACGCCGCTGATCCCTTCGTTGATCGAGGCCCATTGGTTTTCGGCCAATGACGTGGTCTACCTGGGGGCGGCGAATCTGGTCGGATACCTGGTCGGCGCCCTGCTCGGCCGTCCCATGGCCCACCGACTGACCAACAGGAACGCCTTGCGGCTGATGATGCTGGCCGTGACCGGCGCGTTTTTCGCCTGTGCTTTCCCGCTTTCGGTCACCTGGTACTTCGCCTGGCGGCTACTGTCGGGAATCGCCGGCGGCGCCATCATGGTACTGGTGGCGGCGACCGTATTGCCCCATGTGCCGGCGGCGCGCAAAGGGTTGGCCAGTGGTGCGATTTTCCTTGGCATCGGCCTTGGCATCGCCGGTTCGGGAACGATTGTGCCACCGCTCTTGAGCCTCGGCTTGCAAGCCACCTGGCTGGGGCTCGGCGCCCTGTCACTGGTACTGACCGGGCTGAGCTGGTTCGGCTGGCCCCAGGACACGGCGCATGTGGCAGCCAGCGCTGCGCCCGACGCCCCCATGCCTGCGGCTGTCTTCCGATTGTTCGCCCAGTACGCCTTCATGGCCGCCGGGCTCGTGCCTGCGATGGTTTTTTTGGTGGACTACGTGGCCCGCGGCCTCGGGGCCGGTGCACATGTCGGGGCACTGGTCTGGGTCATGTATGGCCTCGGGGCGATTATCGGGCCGGTGAGCTATGGCTTTCTCGCCGATCACCTGGGTGCGCGCAGGAGCATTCGACTGGTGCTACTCGTGCAGGCAATTGCCCTCGGCTTGCTGGCGATTTCACACACCTTCATGGCGTTGGCGCTACTGGCGGTGGTCATCGGTTCGTTCCCACCAGGCATTGTGCCTCTGGCCCTGGCCCGGGTGCATGAACTGGTACCCAACCATCATCGCCAACAACTCGCCTGGAGTCGTGCCACGGTTTCATTCGCGACCTTCCAGGCGGTCGCCGGGTTTGCCTATTCAGCACTGTTCAATGCCAGTGGCGGACATCACGCTTTGCTTTTCCTGATTTCCGCAGGGGCCATTCTTGTTGCACTGACGCTCGACTTCACGCCATGGGGCAATTCGAAAGTGCTGAACTCGTGAGCATTGAAGCCATTCAGACGAAAAACCTCTAAAAAAAGTCGGGTGACTTGGCGAATTCAAGCTTTGATCTATGGAGCGGCGAAGCATCTTGGACTGGCTTCACTCTCAGCCTGAAATGTGCTCGCCTGTTGCCACGAGGCATGGGGGCCTATAAAGTTCCCAAAAGGATTTTGTTTCTGACCGGCGGTCATGATCCTACCCAAAGCAAATTGACCCGATGCACGAGCCCAGGCAATAATTTCATTTTGCCATCAACTCCTGACTTGCTTATTCACGGAAGAAAGCATGAAAACCCTTATATCCCTCGCTTTAATCTCGATTGCGTGCAGTGCGGCTGCGGATGTCCAGAACATCAAATACATTTACGATGATTCGGATGCCGTGTACTCCATCGTCTCGTCTGTCGATAGTGGTTCAGCCATCCAGGCCACCGTGCAGAGAACGGGCACCTACTTCACCAACTACACGAAACTGGAACTCGACTGCGCCAGCCGCAATGTGCGGCATATGGGGATGTACAACAGTCTCGCAGGGTTGGAGAAAGCCGAGTTCGACCAGATGCAAGGGCGAATCATCGACGGCTCGATCGCCGACGAAGTCGGCAAGGTGTTGTGCAAGGAGACGACCTTGACCGCATCGCAAGCCACTCCGCAAACCGAAGACCTGCCCACCGAAACTCAGACAGACGATAACAGCTGATTTTTTGTCCGTAACACCGCAGCCTGCTCCCGCAAAGTTGCACGGCCCCCTTTGCCCATCACAAAGTTCATCTCTGATTTTGCGACGGCTTCATCGCAAGGTTTGTCTGCGCTCCGATTTCGAACGGTAACTGCCAGGCGGCACACCAAAGAAATCCCGGAAACGACGCTGGAAGTGCGGGGAACTGACGAAACCCGTCGCCACGGCGATTTCAGTCACGGACCGATTGGTTTGCTGGATAAGCTGGCGGGCACGTGTCAAGCGCAGCTCCAGGTAATAGCGTGTTGGGGTGGCACCGAGAAAACTGCAGAACCGTCGTTCCAACTGCCGCTTGGAAATCTTGACGCACGCTGCCAGCTCATCGATGGTCAGAGGCTCTTCTACGTTTTGCCACATCAGTTCCAAAGCCAGCTTGAGGCTTTCCGGCAGCGTCGGGTCGGTCTCGACGAAGACCGGAGGCAAGTCCGTCGCATCATCGCCCGACTCATCACAGCGAAGAATTTCCTCGATGGCGCCCACCAGTGCCGCCCCACCCGTCTGGCGAATCAACTGGAGCATCATGCGCAGCGAACTGTTGGCACCTGCGCAACTGACCCGCTCCCGATCAACGACATAGGCCCGGCTGGACACCTTCACATGGGGAAACACCTCCGCCATCATGGCGCGGCTTTCCGGGTGGACAGCGCATTCGAAACCGTCCAGCAGATTGGCATCAGCCACAAAGAAGACACCATTCCACAGCCCTCCCAGTATCGCCCCGGACGCCGCATTGGCGCGCAGCTTGCGCCGCAGCAAGGGGTGGCCTTGCAACTTCACCCGAAAGCCGCCGGCAACGATCAGCACGTCCTGGTTTTCCGGCATCTGTGCCAGCTCGATGTCGGTCGAGATGACAATGCCCAGGTCGCTCGTCACCTGTCCTCCTGAAACCCCCACCGTCAGCACTTCATAGAGGGGCATGTCGCTCATCAGGTTGGCGGTCACCAGCGCGTCCACCGCACCGGTGAAGGACATCATCGAGAAGTTGTCCATCAATACAAACGCGACGCGGATCGGCGACTGGCTGGCGGGTGCCGCTCCGAGTGGTCGATAAGCCATGTTCTTGTTTTTGAGTACGCTCTCGAATGCGCTTGGCATAGGGCCTCGTTAATACCTTAAAGACGATGAGGGTTTGCTGCCGGTGGGTGCCGTTAACCACAAGGCAAAGAGACAGAGCAAACCACGCTATCTTCCAGGCTAGTCAAACCGGGTGCAATCGCACCGACGCCCTCTACTGATCGACCCGCGCCAAAACGGACGGCCTCAAGTGCCTACGACTTTGGTCGATACATTGGCTGTAGGCATGGGCGCTTTTCCCTTCCAGAGACTCGCAACGCCAACCACTGCTGTTTCCGCCGTTCCAACACTTAAAAAATTCCGCGGGAGAAGTCATGAATATCAAACAGAAGCTGACATGGGCGTTCGCGGCCATCGCCTGCCTCCCGGTTATCCTGGTGGCGGTGCTTGTCGTGCTGAACCTGCGCGACGCCGCGAAAGCCAACTTCCTGGACAGTAGCGGTCGTGAAATCCGTCAGATCGACAACGGCATGAAGCAGTTCTTCGATGGCATCAGCCAGAACGTCGAATACATCGCCAAGGATCCACGGATCATCGCGGCCAAGGGTTTGAAAAATTACTCCCTGGCCGATGCTGCACAAACACCGCTCCCCGAAATCAATCAACAGCTTCTGGAAGTATTCGACCGATTCGCCAAAAGCCATCCGACCACCGCCTACCTTTCCGTGGGGATGAGCGACGGTGGCTACGCAAGTTGGCCTGACGACCCCAAGATGACCAACTACGACCCACGCGTGCGCCCCTGGTACAAGGCCGCCCTGGCCAAACCAGGCACCGTGGCGCGTACAGATGCCTATTACTGGGCGCCGGACGATGTGTCGCTGATCGGCACCGTACACACCGTCGCCGACGCCAGCGGCAACGTCGTGGGCGTGGTGGGCCTGGACGTGTCGCTCAAGCAACTGACCGAACTGGTCAAGAACATCAAGTTGGGCGAGAGCGGCTACCTGATGCTGGTGGAAGCCAACGGCAACGTCCTGGTGGACCCTGCCGATGCCAAGCACAACTTCAAGCCGCTGGCCGACCTGGGCCCCAACTATGCCGAGCTGGCCAAAAGCAGCGATGGCGTGACCCAGATCGAGATCGAAGGCGTGCCCTACATGGCCAACGTGGTCAGCTCCAAAGGGTTGGGCTGGCGCTTCATCGGCCTGATCAAGCGCGACGAAGTAATGGCTGAAGCCTCGAGCCTGACTTGGCTGATCGCCGCCATCGCCGCCGCGCTGGCCGTGGTCTTCGCCGTGGTGGGCGCCAGTTTCGCCAGCGTAATCGTGCGGCCGATCCGCGGGGTTGCCAACGGTCTGCAGGAAATCGCTGAAGGTGAAGGCGACCTCACCCGCAAACTCTCGGTACAAGGCAAGGACGAAACCGCCACCCTGGCAGGCTGGTTCAACCAGTTCCTGGGCATGATCGCGCAACTGATGCAGCGCATCGGCAGCGCCTCTTCCGACCTGCAAACCGCCGCAGCCGATACCAGCCACGTGGCCCAGAACATGAACGACGCCGCCGGGCGCCAGCGCCAGGCCGTGGAGCTGGTCAGCACCGCGTTCAATGAAATGGTCGCCACTGCCAACGAAGTTGCCCGCTCGTGCAGCCAGGCGGCCTCCAGCGCGGACGAAGGTTATCGCGACGTGCATGACGGCCAGCATCACATCGGCGAAGCCACCGGCAGCGTGCTGAAACTGAGCGAGGACCTGCAGCAGTCGACCCAGACCATGCAGGCGCTGGAACAGGACAGCAAGAACATCAACACCATCCTCGACACCATTCGTTCCATCGCCGAGCAGACCAACCTGCTGGCCCTCAACGCCGCCATCGAGGCCGCGCGGGCCGGCGACCAAGGTCGCGGGTTCGCCGTGGTAGCCGATGAAGTCCGCGCCCTGGCACGGCGTACCGCCGACTCCACGGGCGAGATCGACAGCCTGCTGGGCAACCTCGCGCGGCGCACCCAGGAAGTCACCCAGCAGATGCAAAGCAGCCTGCAGGTGTCGCAAACCAGCGTGGAACGCATCCAACAGGCCCGCGACAGTTTCGACAAGATCCGCAACTCGGTGGATTCGATTCGCGACCAGAACACTCAGATCGCCACGGCGGCAGAAGAACAGCACCAAGTGGCCGAAGACATCAACCGGCACATCGCGCAGATCCATACCGATGCACAGCTGGTGGAGGAATACGCCCACTCGGCGCAAACCGGCTCGGGACGCTTGACGGATATCTCCGGGCAGCTCAAAGGCTTGGTGGGACGCTTCAAGTTCTAAATTGCTTGAAGTGGCGAGCCAGGGACGGCTCGCCGCTCACGACGCTACAAACGAAAAGCCGCAGTGGGCCGCACTGCGCTCATATTCCAGAAGACACGCATAGTCAGCCTCACTGGCCGGCAGCACTTCCCTGATCGCCAGCGTTCGAGAAACCTCCGGCAGTTGGCTCAAGGCTTCATTCATTGCCTTCCTGATTGAGTCTGCGTCCGCAGGCGTTCGCCGAATCGAGGTTATATAGGGCAGGCAGGGACTGCGCACACTTCGCACCAGGACCCTCAGGCCTTCGATCTCATCACTGTTATCCCTCGCAAGATAGTCGTAGGTGACGCTGTCGACAGAAGCCAAATCACCGTCGCCATCTTTCAGCCTTCGCATGCTCTCTCTGTGCGATCCGGTGAAGGTTAGTCTTGAGAAAAAACCACGGTCGCTGATCCCGGCAAGTGTATGACGCAATAGATTCATTCCTGAATTGGAATCCTGAGCGTTGATCAGTCCATGGCTGCCCTGGAAACCCGCCAGATCAGTCACGGCCGAATCAGCTCTACAGAGCAGCAAACTGCAATGGTCACCGCCCGAGCTATGGGCAAGCTCATAGCTCGGGCGCCCGATCAGCCTCACCCTTCCCCGCAGCGATGTGACTAACGGATAGCCGCAGGTCTGGGACAACAAGAGGTCCGGGGAAAGCCAATGGGCCGCTGGCTCAACAATTTGCTCTTGCTCGCGGTGCTCGCCCAAAATCGCCAGGACACGTCGAAGCCAGGCTTCCTGTGCCTGTAAAACCCTTGCGGGAGCGAGGTACATGGAGAGATCGCTGGTCATATGAAATCCAATTAAAGGACTGTTATCGGCGCTTGGCGCTGATCACAGCAAGAAGCTGTTAGCCGGTTTTTTCAAGCCCAAGCGGTCCCTTAGCGTCCCGGGTTCATATTCCTTGCGGAAAATCCCTTTGGCTTGCAGCAAAGGCACCACGCCACGCGTGAATGCTTCGAAGTCCGTCGGCAAAAACGGGAACATGAGGTTGTAGCCATCGACGGCATTCGACTCGTATAACGCTGAAAGCTTATCGGCTATATGTTCCGCCGTTCCGATCAGTAGCCAGGTACTGGAGCTCTTGACCAAGCGGCGCCCTATTTCGCGGATAGACAAGGAAGGATCGTACTTCTTGAGCAGGGCCAGCTCAGTTCGAATGCCATCAAACTCAGACTCATCTGGCAACGCTGGCAGGGGGCCGTCCGGCGAGAGCCCCGTCAAGTCGAGACGGGTGTAGCTGGAGACCAGGTCAATCGCCACGGCATCGATAATGAGACTGTCCTCCAGTTGCCGACGTCGCTCCTCCTCAGTCTCATCCTCCAGAACCACCGGAAGCACACCGGTAATGATTTTCAGATCACTGGAATGCCTGCCCTTCAACTCGAGCCGGCGATTCAAATCGGCCCTGTACGCCAGTCCTTCTTCAACCGTATTGATGAAACAGAAATGCACGTCCGCGTGGGCCGCGGCCAGGTCCTTGCCCGCTTCAGAAGACCCCGCCTGGGCCAAGACCGGATGCCCTTGAGGTGGACGCGGCACGTTAAGCGGCCCTCGCACGCTGAAATGCGTCCCTTTGTGATGGATCGGATGGATTTTCGATGGATCGGCAAAGTCGCCGGTGCCCTTGTCGAATTCAAGCGCCCCGTCCTCCCATGAGTCCCAAAGCTGTTTGACGACACGAATGAATTCATCGGCCCGCAGATAACGATCACCGTGTTTCGCCACGCCTGACAATCCGAAATTCGAAGCCTCCTCTTCCAGCCAGGAAGTCACGATATTCCAACTGGCTCGCCCTGAACTGAGATAGTCCAGCGATGCAAAATACCGCGAGATGTTGAAGGGCTCGTTATAGGACGTTGAAGCCGTGCCCATCAGACCGATGTGCTCGGTCACAGCGGCCAGTGCGGACAAGAGCGTAATGGGCTCAAGGCGGGCATTGGCATAGTGCCTCAAGCCGCTGGCCACGGAGTCCCAGACCGCCACGTGATCGGCGACAAAAACCGCATCGAACTTCGCCGCCTCGGCCGCCTGCACCAGTTTTACGTAGTAGCCCAGCGTCAATATTTCCTGGGTCGGTGACAACGGGTGGCGCCAGGAAAAACGATGGTCCCCTTGGGGATTAAAGAAGAACAGATTCAGGATCATACTTTTATTGGACATAACGACTCCGCGACCTCACCAACATCGCATTCATGTTCAGTTGGCCGTCTTGACGGTATTTTCGGCGACCCACTGCGCCGCGACTTTTGCCGGATCCTTGTGATCGATATCAACAAGGCGATTGAGTTGCTTGAGATCGTCATCGGTCAGCTTTGCGGAAACTTCGTTGAGCACCTTGGTGACTTCCGGGGTTAGCAGTGCCTTGCGCCCCAGTGGGGTGATGTTTTGCAGGGGTTGTTGATGCTTGTCGTCCTCGAGCACAACCCAGGGTTCTTTCGCCAGGATGCCTTGCGTGGAGACGACGGTGGCGACGTCGATAGCGCCTGAATTCAACGCCAGCCGCGACAAGGGCCCGCCCATGTCCAGGGATTTGACGCTCTTGAAATTGATGCCGTAGACCGCTTTCAGCCCAGGCAGGCCCAAGGCAGAAGTGGCGACTTCCGGTGGTCCGCCCAACGTTAAATCAGCTGAGACAGGCGCCAGGTCGGACAAGGTGTGCAAGTTGTACTTTTCTGCGGTCTTTTTAGTGACGGCCCAAGCGGTAATAGAGCCCGCCGCGGAAGGCTCAAGCAACTGCAGGTTCGCCGGTAACTTCTGCTGCAAGGCGCTGACGATCTCCTTTTGGCTGGTCAGGGCTGTCTTGTCATCATAAAAACTCAGCAGTGATCCTATGTATTCGGGTACAACGTCGACATCCCCATTTTCCAAGGCCTTGGCGATGATCTGGCGATTGCCCAGATTGAGCCGGGTCTTGACTTCTATCCCTTCATTTTTCAAGGCTGACGCATAAATGTTTGCGAGAATCGTCTGCTCGGAAAAATTGGCCCCGCCTATGGTGATGGATTGAGCACTGGCAAACGTGCTGCCCACCAGCAAGCCTAACCCCAGCAACAATGAAACCGATTGCACTGAGCGAGCCTTCGAACGTTGTTTGTTTTTCATTTGGACTTGCACCTCTGCAAAATTAATAGGCACTTTCAAATGCCCTGATCATGTAGCGCTCAGTTCAACATTCGCTGTTCGCCATTTTCGAACCATGAGTGTTTCTATCGTCGAGCAGAGCCACTCGCTGACAATCGCAAGGGCCGACACCACCAATGCACCGCCAATAATTTGCGGTGTATCGTTGCGACCCAGTCCGTCGATGAGAAATCTGCCCAACCCACCGAATCCCGCATAGGCGGCAATAGTTGCCGTTGCAATAAGTTGCACCAGGGCCGATCTGAAACCGGAAAAAATCAGCGGGAAGGCCAAAGGCAGTTCAAGTTGAATAAACGTTTGCCATCTACGCATGCCCATGGAGGTGGCCGCACTTTTCAACGACGAATCCACCTGATCGATACCGACATAGGTGTTGGTTAATATCGGCGGTATGCTCATGACAACCAGCGCGATAATGACCGTGCTGGTTTCATAGCCAATGACCATGATTGCCAGTATCACAATGCCGAGAGAAGGCAATGCGCGGCCAAGATTGAACACCCCTATCGCCAGGTTTGCGCCCTTGCGGTAATTAGCCATGAATACGCCGAGCGGCAACGCTATCGCACAAGCAATAGTGATACTTAAAGATACGTAATAAATATGCTCCGCCAGCCGCGTCAGTATGCCGTTTTCTCCCAACCAATTTTCAGGAAGAGAAAACCAATGGTAGACACTTGCGATCATGTTCATTAGCGCACCCAAGGGACCAGCCATTTATTGATTGAATAAAACAGAAAATCAAAACACAGCGCCAACATCACCGTCAGGACCAAGCTGACCACTACAGGTGTAGTGAAACTTTGCGCCAACCCGGTAATGAACAGCTGGCCCAACCCACCTTGACCAATTAACGCAGTAACAGTCACCAACCCGACCAAGGTAACTGATGTCGTTCGTAGCCCTGCCAATAACGAAGGCAAGGCCAGTGGAAGTTCAACGCCCAGGAATCTCTGCATGCGCGTATACCCTAGCGCGCGGGCTTCTTCCAGGACGTCCGGGGGGTTGCTGGCAAGTCCCGCCAAGGTGTTTTGTAGAATAATCAGCAAGGAATACAGACTCAGGCCAATAACCGATGTGGTCTTGGACAAACCGGTAAAAGGCATTATCAAAATAAACAGTGCCAGGGAAGGAATGGTGAACAGTATTCCGCTGACATAAATCATGGGCCGAGCCAAGACAGGCTTCCACAGTGTCAAGAACACCATTGCGCCCGCCACCAGCATGCCTATACACAGGCCCAGTGTGACCAACTGAATGTGATCCAATAACAACTGAACAATCGCTTGCCAATTATCGACAATCCACGCCCCATCCATCATTGCAGGCTTCCAGGTCGGGATCCGCTCAAGGCGTTATAAAGGGACTCGATCGAGATGCAACCTTCGTAACCTCCTGCCTCATCCACCCGCGCTACAACACCGGTTGGGGCACTGAGGATTTTCACCAATGCGTGATGCAATGAGTCATTTATCGTAACGGTTGCCAGTTCTGGAGCGGGTACAGTGGATTCACCGTCAATTTCCGCCGGAAGATCGGCGACTTTCATCAGCGTAAGTCTTTTCAATAAAGGGTCTTTCCCAATAAACCCACTCACGAAATCGCTAGCAGGATGGGCCAGGATATTGTGAGGAGTGTCGAACTGAACAAGCCTCCCTTCCCCCTCAAATATTGCAATCCGGTCGCCGACCTTGATCGCCTCCTCCATGTCATGCGTTACCAGAATGATGGTCTTGTGCAAACGCCGCTGGAGCGCAACCAGTTCATCCTGCAATCGCTCGCGTATCACCGGATCAAGCGCGGCAAAGGGTTCGTCCATCAATACAACCGGTGGGTCCGAGGCCAAAGCCCTCGCCAGGGCGACACGGCTTTGCTGCCCGCCCGACAGCTGATTCGGGTAGCGGTCAAGAAACTCCGGCTGAAGTCCGACCAGGGAAATGAGCTCGCTCACGCGCTGGCGGATTTTAGACTTACCCCAGCCCAAGAGCCGCGGTACAGCGCCGATATTTTCTGCAACGGTCTGGTGAGGAAATAAAGCCGAGCTTTGCATCATGAAACCAATGCCACGGCGTAACGTAACGACGTCAAGCTCGTCGGTCGCAACCCCATTTACACAGATGCGGCCACTGTCCTGAGTATCGAGCCTATTGATCATTCGCAAAATGGTGGTCTTGCCGCAACCGCTTGGCCCGACAAACACGCAGATCTCACCCTCCCGGACATGAAGCGTCAAATCGCTCACGGCCATTCGCGGGCTGCCCTTATGAGTTTTCTTGACGGCTTCAAAACGTATCATTTTCCAACGCCCAGATTAGCTTTCATTTTTTATTGCTCGGCAGGATGGCGCGGACAATCCACTGGACTGAGCAGATGTCTATGCAATAACTGGAAATAGCCATGAATGACGTAGCCATTGTTTCGAGCTATCCATTGTTCACGCCGGGCCCTATACACCTGTGGCAAGTAAAACCAGGGCAGACCGGGAAGATCGTGATGAACCAGATGAAGGTTGAGGTTCAGAAAAAGCCAACTCAAAAGCCCTGACGATTCATTGATAACCGTGCGGTGTTCTGGAAGTGCTGACGGCCGATGCTCGTAAAACGACCTGATCATTGCAATGGATAACGCTGGAAGCGAAACAAAGAAGATGTACTGGATCGCGCTGATGGCGCTGTATTGCTCAACCAGTCCCAGCAACACGGCAACACTTGATAGATGCGTAGCCCACATCCGCCAATGGCTTCGTCCAGTATGAAACAGCCCCTTTATCTCGGCGCCCACAAGTGAAATGACTGCCAACGGAGCGCCGATGATCAAGCGCCCGCCCAAGGTCTTATTTACCCATAGCAACACCCTCGTATAACCAGGTGAGCGCAACCAAAAGGCACTTGTGACATAACGACTTTCTGGATCTTGACCAGGCACCGTCAGCACCTCGTCTTTGTGATGCGCCAGGTGCGTGTCCCTGTAAATATCGTAGGGATACCATACGGCGAACGGCAGATATCCCAGGGCTTTATTTATGGCGGGCCAGCGCGTTGGATGACCGTGGATAAGCTCATGCTGAATCGACATCCAGAGCACGACCAGCGGAATCAACAAGACGATGGTGAATACTTCACCCAGTGCGTCCCCATAAAAAACAACGAAAGCCCAGGCCAGGTAGAATCCGACCAACAAAAGCCAGGTTGGCCATTCCGTTTGACTGGTGAATGTCGTGTTCAGCTTAACGATTTCAGCTCGATGAGCTTCATCCAAATAATTTGGCATTGTTGTAAATCGCGTAGATATTGCTTTGAACAGGCGCCCATTCGCTCACGCATCAAGTTGCGGCCCGCAGGACCGGCATTACCTGAAGATGGCTGGCTAGACTAATGGTATGGAAGTGCCCAACAGCGACGATTCACATGGCGTAGAGAAGAAATGCCAAGCCTTCGCTGATTGCACTGCAGGCTTCGCTGTTGGCCTGACACGGGAGCGGTTTACCGGTCACGAATGGAACGGTAATGGAGGCAGAACTAAGGCGGATATTGCCGGAGTGAGAAATCGCTCCTTGGGTTCGGTCACAGGACAGAGCCTCAAGGCTGATTTGGAAGATTCGGGCGCCGGACATAGTCGTACCATAAAATGGGATTGAACATATCCGGTTGTCCGGTAGGAACAATCTAGCACGATGGCTAATACGACCAAGGAATATATTCTATTATGCTTATGCCTATAGCGAATAAGAGGCCTAACCTTTCACCTTGATCGCATACAGCCTAGCCCACCGGCAATCACCACATGCCGTTCGCAAGCCGCCTTGATAAACGCTGCAACCGACAGCAAAGGCTGGGAATACCCAATAGCGCACCACGACGAGTACAGCACCCAGGGTCGAGACGCTGGAACAGTTGGGTGGATGCACCGGGTTGTGGCTGGAAGACCAGCACCGCGACTGGAGCCCCGCGCCAGAACCTTGGCGGCGCATCAATATCAACAGCTAGCCTATGCTGATCCACTCGGCGTCAACCGCTTCCGCCAGTGGCTGATGGCGCATCTGGCAGAAACGGTCGACGCATGATGGAGCGGGCGACCTAGCCGACTTTCACGTTCATGGTGATGCGCGCCGTGAAGACCTTCACGCCACCCTCGTCGAAGATATCGACCGGGACAATCTTGTCGCCCGAGGTCGCCCAGTCGATTTCGCTGCCATCAGCAATCGCATGAATGGAAGTCTTGGCCTTGGCCAGGTATTCGACGGTCATGCCTTTGGGAATCCAGCGAGCGCCGCTGGGGATGGACACCTCGGTCATCATGCCGCCTGCGAGCTCTGCCGCGTTGCACAGCGCGATCGCGTGAACGGAAGCCAGGTGATTGGTGATTTCCTTGCGAAACGGCACCTTCACTTCGCCGCGGCCGGGGGTCAATACAGAAATTTCCGGGTTGATGGTGCCGAAGTACGGTGCCATCTGGCAGGCCATATTGCTGAAAGCGGAAGCGCCAACGCTTTGGTACATGCTGAGAGTCTGGCTCATGGGATATCTCTGGTCGGGTGGGCTGGAGTCATGGACAGAACATTACTCGATTACAGAATATCGCTCTGTTACAGAACATTATTCTGTAAATACGCAGCCTGTCAATCTCTCGTCCCGAGCCTTCGTTTCAATTACCATGGCCCCTTTTTGCCTGGGCCGAAAAATGGAACCTGTCGATCTCCTCGAGCGCTGCTACCCAGGGCGTCGTGCCGAGTCCAAGCGGCACATCCTCCGATGCGCCCTGGCACTGTTTAACCAGCAAGGCATCGAAGCGACCACCATCGATATCATCCGTGCCGAAAGCCAGATGAGCGTGGGGGCCATCTATCACCATTTCGATAACAAGGAAGGCTTGGTCGCGGCGTTGTACATGACCGCCCTGGATGATCAGGCGCGGCTCAGGGATAGCTACCTCAGCACCGTCACGTCGACCCAGGAATGGGTCCAGGCCTTGGTGTACAGCTACGTGGACTGGGTGGTCAGCCAACCCGATTGGGCGCGGTTCCAGTACCAGGCACGCTTTGCGGTCGCACAAAGCAGCTTCAAGGAGCGGCTTGCCGAGGCGAATCTGGCCAGGAACGCCGAACTCAAGAAATGGTTCAGCGACCCGGCCCACCAGCAGGATTTGCAGGAACTGCCTTTTGAGCTGATCCCGTCCCTGATCATCGGTTCGGCAGAGAGCTATTGCCGCGCCTGGCTCTCTGGCCGCGTCAAACGCAGCCCTGAACTCTACCGGCAGCAGTTGGCCGAGGCCGCCTGGCGCGCCGTTGGCGCTGACGGCTGAGAAGTTCGTGCCGGTTTTCTCCCGGTTGCTGGCGCTCCCAGTCAACTCTGGCCGTTGCGCTCAAGCATCACCCACGACCGGGACTTAAAGTCGAAGTGCCAGGGGATATTCCCCCGCTCACAATTCCAAGAATAGAGCCACTTCAATGAGCCTGACCAAAACCCTGCCAGCGTGCCTGGCACTCAGCTTCGCGTCATTGGCCGCTTTTGCAGCCGATGGCCCTCCTCCACCTTCGGTGAGCCAACCCAGCGGTATCAACCTGGGTGGCACCAGTTTCTACGACGGCTTTGCCGGGCCACCCGGGCTGACTCATCAGACTTATTTGAAGTTCAGTACCGCCAGCAGCATCAGGACCAACGGCGGCAAGAAGAACGGCGCCTTCGATGACCCGAAGATCAACGTCATCACGATGATCAACCAGCTGAGCTACTACTCACCCGACACCTTCGCAGTCGGGGCGCACCTGGGTTGGAGCCTGCTGGTGCCCGTCGTGTCCCTGGACGGCGACTTCGGTGACAACGGTGCCAAGCTCAAGGACAATGCCACAGGCCTGGGCGACGTCACGGTCGGGCCCCAGGTCCAGTTCGATCCGATCGTCGACGCCAGCGGCAGGCCGGTCTTCGTGCAGCGCATGGCCTTCGACACCATCCTGCCAACGGGCAAGTACGACAAACACAAAGACCTGAACCCAGGCTCCAATTACTTCTCCCTGAACCCCTACTGGGCAGCGACCTGGATGCCCGCGCCTCGCTGGGAAGTGAGCTGGCGGCTGAACTACCTGTACAACTTCAAGAACGATGATCCGGCCAGCAGTTCGGCGCAGTTCTTCGAAGGGCAATCGGTGCGCGACACCCAGTCGGGACAGTCGGCGTGGGCCAACTTCACCGCCTCGTACGAAGTGTTCCCGACGGTCTCGGTCGGCGTCAACGGCTACTACTTCCGGCAGATTTCCGATGACAAGGTCAACGGCAACACCCTGACCGACTCCCGGGAAAAGGTGCTGGGCATTGGCCCGGGCCTGTTCTGGAAAATCACCGAAGACAAGGCCTTCTGGCTCAATACCTATAAAGAAACCGGCGTCGAGAATCGCTCCCGGGCGGATTACCAGGTGCAGGCTCGCTACGTCCACACGTTCTGATTGACGTATGCGCCTGCTCACCCATGAGCGGGCCCATTACCCGAGGTGATGCTTCATGAACGCACTCGATTCCATCGACAGCAAGAAATCACTGGGCGCCATCTGTCTGATGATGGTCATTTCCCTGGGGACGCTGCAGATCCAGCCGATCCTGGGCGGTGCCTTGATCGACCAGCTCGGCCTGCCACTCAATGCAATCGGCGCTATCTTCGCCGCGGAACTCATTGCGATGGCCATCGCCTGCGGCGTCTGCGCCCTGTTCATGGCCAGCGTCGACCGCCGCCGCTTCGCCCTGGTGGCCCTGTTGATCCTGGCCTTGGGCAATCTGCTCAGCACGCAGCTTCACAGCCAGGCCGGGCTGCTGGTTTCCAGAATGATCTGTGGCGCCAGCGGCGGCGCGGTCATGGCGGTCGTCTACGCCACCGCGGCGCTGCGCACGTCCAAGGATGCGACCTTCGCGGTCATCAACATCGGTAACCTGCTGTGGGGAATGTTACTGGTGACGTCCATGCCGCTGATCCTCAAGTCATTCGGTGTTAACGGGGCGTTTCTACTATTGGCGATCACCAGTGTGCTCGCGGCGACGGGTTGCTGGAGGGTGCCTGAACGCTACCCGCAAACTCATCGCGCAACCAGCGGCGCGATCCCGCCATTCGGCCTCACGTCGATCCTGTTGATCATGCTCTTTGCGCTGCTGTTTTTCGGTCACTCTGCCCTATGGGTTTACCAGGAACGTATCGGCAAGAGCATCGGCCTGGAGCCTCAGCAGATTGGCGGCATCCTCGGTGGCAGCATCCTTGCCGGTGCCCTGGGCGCCGGGCTGGCCGGGTTGATCGGACGGCGCCTGGGCCTGCTGTTTCCGCAACTGTTGAGCTTTGGCACGGCGCTGCTGGCGACCTTGATCATGGTCTATGGCACCAGCCCCGTGGCGTTTGTCAGCACGGCTTGCCTGATTCACATGGTCTGGTTTTTCAGCCTGCCGTACCTGCTTTCCATGGCGACGGAACTGGACCCTTCCGGCCGATTGGCGGGCCTGGGTAACGCCGCCATTTTCATCGGCCAGGGGCTGGGACCATTCGGGGCCGCCCTGGTCGTCGGCGAGGGTCACTTCCGGGCGGTTGGATGGCTGGCCGCTTCAGCCTATTTACTAGCCTTGGTGATCTCGTGCCTGG
The DNA here is from genome assembly GCF_018325805.1 of Pseudomonas sp. St290. Lineage (NCBI taxonomy): Bacteria > Pseudomonadati > Pseudomonadota > Gammaproteobacteria > Pseudomonadales > Pseudomonadaceae > Pseudomonas > Pseudomonas sp. St290. The sequence continues at coordinate 4,418,822 of NZ_AP014703.1, forward strand.
TCGTTGCACGCTTTCGCCGCGGCGTGAAGCCTTCCGGGCCGGCGATGTCCCCGCAATCGGCCTGAACATCAACAAACCCGCACATTGAGAGATTGACTGATGAGTATTCCATTCCCTCCAACCCCTGAATTTTCCGGCGCTCTCTACACGCCCAGCCGGGTGGAAGCAGACGTGTTCGACCTGGAAATTGAAGGCAGCCTTCCCGCTTCGATCCACGGGACGTTTTATCAAGTCGCGCCAGACCCGCAGTATCCCCCAATGCTGGGCACCGATATCTTTTTCAACGGTGACGGCATGGTCAGCTGCTTCCACTTTGCCAACGGCAAGGCATCGCTGCGCCGTCGCTACGTGGAGACCGATCGTTTGCTGGCCCAGCGCCGTGAAGGTCGCTCGCTCAATGGAGTCTATCGCAACGCCTTCACCAATGACCCGCTCGCGGCGAAGAACAACACCACGGCCAACACCACCGTCATTCCACATAACGGCGTGCTGCTGGCCCTCAAGGAAGATGCCCTGCCCTGGGCGATGGACCGCGAGACCTTGGAAACCCTGGGCGAATGGAATTTTGGCGGGCAGATCAAATCCGCGACATTCACCGCCCACCCCAAGCTCGACCCGGTGACGGGCAATCTCATGGCCTTCAGTTATGAAGCCAAAGGCGACGGTACGCCTGACCTGGCCTACTTCGAAATCTCACCGGACGGAAAACTGCTGCACGAGATCTGGTTCCAGGCCCCTTATGCGGCGATGGTGCACGATTTCGCGGTGACCGAACGGTACGTTGTGTTCCCGTTGATTCCGTTGACAGTGGACGTCGAGCGCATGAAAAACGGCGGAGCGCATTTCCAGTGGCAACCCGACCTGCCTCAGTTGTTCGCCGTCGTGCCGCGCAACGGGCATGCGCAAGATGTGCGTTGGTTCAAGGGGCCCAAGGACGGTTTCCAGGGGCATACGCTCAATGCGTTCGATGAGGGCGACAAGGTCTATGTCGACATGCCGGTCACCAGCGGGAACATTTTCTACTTCTTCCCCCAGGCCGACGGTTATGTCCCGTCGCCCGAAACCCTGGCTGCCAGCCTGATGCGCTGGACCTTTGACCTGAACGGCGCCGAGGAGGACGTTCAACCGCAACCACTGACGGACTACCCCTGCGAGTTTCCAAGGTGTGACGACCGCTACATCGGTCGCAAGTACCAGCATGGTTTCCTGCTCGCCTTCGACCCGCAGCGCCCCTACAACCCGGCGAACGGCCCGATACCCTTTCAATTCTTCAACCTGCTGGTCCATTTGAACCTGAAGACAGGCAGCACCGACGCCTGGTTTCCTGGCGACAGCGGCTGCTTCCAGGAGCCCATCTTCATTCCCCGCTCGGCGGATGCAGAGGAAGCCGATGGCTACGTCGTTGCCCTGCTCAACCTCATCGCAGAGGGGCGCAGTGAGCTGGTGGTGCTGGACTCCCGTGACATGGCCAGCGGTCCCATTGCCCGGATCAGGATTCCCTTCCGGATGCGCATGTCGCTGCATGGCTGCTGGGCACCCATCGATTAAACGCAAATCCCCTGTGGGAGCGGGCTTGCTCGCGAAGGTGGTAGTACAGTCGACATCAATGTCGCTTGTGACGCCGTCTTCGCGAGCAAGCCCGCTCCCACAGGTTTAGATCCCTTTTCCGTACCTCTTACGACACCCAGCCATCTGCGGTTGGTTGCCTGCTGCCTCTCCCTCTGCTCCCCAGGTCCGCCAAAGGTACAGCTTCGCCAAAAAAAACATAAATTCCATATTTTAGGATTTTTGTATAAATCCCACTTTACAGGATTTTATAGCAAGACTAGATTGACCCTCATTGCACCCTCCCTCTTCCCAGGAGCCTTCATGAAACTCGCAAGCTTTGTTGTCCAAGGTCGTAGCAGCTACGGTGTGGTCGAAGGTGATCACATCATCGACCTGGAATCGCTCAAGCCAACCCTCGGCCACGACCTCAAACAGGCCATCGCCAACGACCGCCTGGGCGAGCTGACCCGCGAGCCCCTGGCAAGCCTGCCGCGTCTTCCCTTGGCTGATGTGACGTTCCTGCCGGTCATCCCCAACCCGGGCAAAGTGCTGTGCATCGGCATCAACTACGCCACCCACGTGCGCGAAACCGGTCGAGAGATGCCGACCTACCCCATGATCTTTACCCGCTTCGCAGACAGCCAGACCGCCCACCTGCAACCCATCGTTCGCCCAACGGCCTCCCACAAGCTTGATTTCGAGGGCGAGCTGGCGGTGGTGATCGGTAAAGCGGCCCGCCACGTCAAGCACGCCGACGCGCTGGATTACGTCGCCGGTTATGCCTGCTACAACGACGGCAGTGTCCGCGATTGGCAGAAGCACACCATTCAGTTCGTGCCTGGCAAGAACTTCCCGAACACCGGCGGTTTCGGTCCCTGGCTGGTGACCCGCGACGAGATCGGCGACCCACAGGACCTGGAGCTGACCACCCGCCTCAATGGCGAAGTGATGCAACACACCCGCACCAGCGACATGATTTTCGATGTGCGCCAGTTGATCGAATACTGCTCCACCTTCACTGAACTGGCCCCCGGCGACGTGATTGTCACCGGCACCACCGGCGGCGTCGGTGCGTTCCGCGAACCGCCGGTGTGGATGAAGCCGGGCGATCAGGTGGAGGTCGAGATCGCTGGCATCGGCACCCTGCGCAACAGCATCGTGGACGAGCAGTGAACATGGAAAACCTACACACTCCTGAACACCTGCCCGAGCAGGATGGCGACAGCAAAGGCTCGAGCCTGGAGCGCATGTTGCGGGTACTCGACCTGTTCACCGAACAGCACCCGATCTGGGCAGTGGATGACATGGGCGGCGCCTTGAGCTTCACCCGCTCGACGATCTACCGCTACGTGCGCGAATTGGCCGAGGCCAACCTGTTGTTCCAGGTCGAAGCCGGCCGTTATGCGCTGGGCGCACGAATCATTACCTGGGACCGCCAGTTGCGCCTGAGCGACCCTCTCGTGCGCGCCGCCCAATCGCTTGAGCCCAGCTTCCCGCAGTGGAGCGAACAACAGGTCTGGCTGATCTGCCGACTGTTCAAGGATCAGGTCGTGTGCATTCACCAGCACGGCAACCTGTTCAGTGAGGTCAGCTACTCCCGCGGTTCGCCCAGGCCCCTGTTCCTGGGAGCGACGTCCAAGGCGATCCTCGCCAACATGACCTCGCGCCAACACAGCCAGCTGTTTCTCGACCATCCCGATGAGGTTCGCGCCAGCCAACTTGGCCAGACCTGGGAGGCGTTTCGTCGCGCACTGCAGCAACTGCGTCGCCAGGGCTATGTAGCCAGCGCAGGCGAAGTCGACGCGGGCGTCTATGGCCTGGCCGCGCCGATCTTCGACGGCGATGGCAAAGTCGTCGGCAGCATCAGTTGCGTGCGCCCGGTGCAAGAACGCGACAGTGCCCAGGAAGAGACGCAAGGGCAACAGATCCTTGCCCTGGCGCAGGAACTGTCGCAACGCATGGCTGCGCTCGCCAATCGCCCCAAGCCACTGGGCTGAGCCATTCGCAAGGGAATAACAATGACAACCCTGAAACGCATCAACACTCAGGTCCTGGTCATCGGCGCCGGTCCTACCGGACTGACCCTGGCCAACCTGCTCGGCCAAGCTGACGTGGACACCCTGATCATCGATCGCAAGCCGGGCACCGTGACCGAACCACGGGCGGTTTCAATCGACGACGAATCCTTGCGCACCATGCAGGCCATCGGGCTGGATGCCGCCGTGCTGCGTGATGTCGTGCCTGGCTACGGCGTGCATTACTACACCCGGCCCGGAGGGCGCTGCTTCGGCAAGGTCGAACCGACCGGCAAGCTGTATGGGTTCCCCAAGCGCAACGCGTTTCGCCAACCGCTGTTTGAAAACACCCTGAGGATGGGCCTCGAACGGTTTGCCAGCCTGACGGCACGGTTCAGCCACGAGCTGGTGGAGTTCAGTCAGGACCAACACGGCGTGTGTGCGCGGATTCGTGACGCCGAGGGGCAGATGATCGAAGTCCACGCGGCTTACCTGGTGGCCTGCGACGGCGGTCGTAGCCCGGTGCGCAAGCAGCTCGGGATCGAAATGGTCGGCTCGAGCTTCTCCTCACGCTGGCTGGTGGTCGATACCGACCAGGACGACGACCCATTCTGGCAGACCCGCGTATATTGCGATGCCAGGCGTCCGGTGGTCGAAGTGCCCGGACCCCACCGTACACGCCGATTCGAGTTCCTGCTCAAGCCCGATGAAACGGACGAACAGGCGCTCGACGAAACCCACCTGCAAACCTTGCTGCGCCCCTTCAAGGGTGACGCGCCGGTTTCCCTCGTGCGCAAGACGGTCTACACCTTCCACGCCCGGGTCGCCGAGAAGTGGCAGGTGCAGCGGGTGTTCCTCGCCGGCGACGCCGCACACCTGACCCCGCCCTATGCCGGGCAAGGCATGAACAGCGGCGTTCGCGATGCCCACAACCTGGGCTGGAAACTGATCGGCGTGCTGAAGGGCAAAATGGCGCAAAGCGCACTGCTGTCCTACGAAAGCGAACGTCGCGATCATGCGTGGGCCTTGATCAAGTTGGCCTTGAACCTCGGCGTGGTCATGGCGCCGGCCACCGTCCTGCGCGCTCGCCTGATCAGTGGGGCATTCGCCTTGATCGGCCTGTTGCCGCCGCTGCGCGATTACTTCCTGCAAATGCGCTTCAAGCCCAAACCTCGTTTCACCCGAGGCCTGGTGCTGGCCGAGGGGCAGGCAGGCACATTGTCCTGCGGACAGATGTTCCCGCAACCGATGCTCACCGATGCCCACGGCCACGAACACCTGCTCGATGACGCCATCGGTGCCGGCTTCGCCTTGATTCAATACGGCGACCCGACCCGCCAGCGTGTCGATGAGCTCAAGCATGGCCTCTGGAGCCACCTTGAAGCCAGACGCATCCTGATCCTGCCCGAGTCTGTCCAGGCCATGCCGGCGATCCCAGGCTGCACGGTGCTCCAGGACCGTGAAGGCCTGCTCAAGCCCTTGCTGGGCGAGTCCCACCCGTTTGTGCTGCTGCGCCCGGATCGCTACATCGCGGCGATTTTCGACAAAGCCACTGAAACCCAGGCCGCCGAATCGTTGCAGTCGCTGTTCGGCATCGCCCTGGCCCACAGCAGCGAAATCGAGCCAAGCGTCGCGCCCGTCTTTCATTGAACCTTCACGCACAGAGGTGGTTATGCAAACACTCCAGACTTCCACACCTGCACGCCTGTGCTACCTGCACCTGGCGAGCAAGGACGCGCAGCGACAAATCGACTTCTATCGGCGGATGCTGGACATGGATAGCCAGGCGCAAGCCGATGGCAGTTGGGTGCTCAGCGGTCCGCAACGCGCCATGCTCTTGTCGCCCGCCGACCACAGCGGCCTGCTCGCGGCGGCGTTCGACCTGGGCAATCAGCCTCGCCTGCAAGCACTGCGGGTTCGCCTGCTCGGCAATGGCGGCATCATCGAAGAGGTCGACTCGCCGCTGCTCGAGCCGGGAGCCTTCCTGATCCGTGATCCCCAGGGCCGGCAAACGATATTCGGCGTCGCCCGCCCCGCTCGCCAGACCTCTCGCCCAGGCATGCCGGGGCGCTTGCAGCACGTGGTATTCCAGACCACAGAGCTGGAAGCCATGATCGATTTCTACGTCAACACGGTGGGCTTCACTGTTTCGGACAACGTCGTGGATGAGCAGACCGGCCAACTCATGACGTGCTTCCTGCGCTCGGACGACGAGCACCACACCTTGGCGTTTTTCCGCGGTTCGAAAAACGAATGGGACCACCACTGTTACGAAACCAACGAATGGAATGACATCCGCGACTGGGGGGATCGCTTCGCCAAGGAGCGCATCACCATTTTCTTCGGCCCCGGCCGACATGGGCCGGGCAACAATCTGTTCTTCATGGTGGTCGATGCCGATCGCAACCGCCTGGAGTTCTCGGCCGAACTCGAAGTCACCGGTGCCAGCCGTCAGCCCGGTGTCTGGGCACAGGAGGAATACACACTCAACTCCTGGGGCCGCGCCTGGATCAGAAGCTGAGCAGTTTTCATCGACGCCTGCACCTTTGTCTGAACGACGCGACCACCTGCCTCCAAGGGTAAAAGATTATGACGACTCAACCGCTCGCCCCCTACGCCATCAACGGCGACCAATACATCAACGGCACTTGGCGTACCGGGCGCTCCACGCGCCGCCTGGACGACCGCAACCCCTTCAATGGCGAACCGCTGCTGGAGATGCCCCTGGCCTCGGTTGCCGATCTCGACGACGCCTATCAGGCCGCGCACCAGGCGCAGGCGGCTTGGGCACAACTGCACCCCACCCAGCGCGGTGCACAACTTGAAAAGCTCGCCCAGGTCATCCAGAACCGCCGCGAAGAAATCATCGACTGGCTGATCCGCGAGTCCGGCAGTACCCGGATCAAGGCAAGCATGGAATGGCAATTCACACTGAACCTGGTGCGTGAATGCACGACGATGCCGATGCAGGTCGAAGGTCGGATCCTGACCAGCTACAAGCCCGGCGAACAGAGTTTTGTCTTTCGCGAGCCCTTGGGTGTGGTGGGCGTGATCAGCCCATGGAATTTCCCGCTGTACCTGAGCATGCGCTCGGTGGTGCCGGCACTCGCCCTGGGCAACACGATTGTGCTCAAGCCCGCCAGCGACACCGCGGTGACCGGCGGATTGCTGATTGCCCATCTGTTTGAAGAAGCAGGCTTTGCGCAGGGGACGCTCAACGTCGTGGTCGGCGCGGGCTCGGAAATCGGCGATGCCTTCGTCGAGCACCCGGTGCCGAGCCTGATTTCCTTCACCGGCTCGACGGATGTGGGGCGCAATGTCGGCCGGATTGCCACTGGCGGCAAACACATCAAGCGCGTGGCCCTGGAGCTGGGTGGCAACGCGCCGCTGGTGGTCCTGGATGACGCCGACATTGAAGTTGCCGCGCACGCCGCGGTGGTCGGGCGTTTCCTGCACCAGGGCCAGATCTGCATGAGCGTCAACCGGGTGATCGTCGACCGCTCGCTGTATGCCGACTTCGCGGCGCTGGTGGTCGAGCGCGTGCGCAATCTCAAGACCGGCGATCCCGCCCTGGCGGATACGGTGATCGGGCCGGTGGTCAATCAGAACCAGCTCGACGGCCTGCTGCATAAAATCGACAGGGCCCGCAGCGCCGGCCTCAAGCGCCTTTGTGGCGGCCCGGCATCCGGGCTGGTGTTGCCCGCCCATGTCTTCGGTGAAGTAGACGCCGATCAGGAACTGGCCCGCGATGAAACCTTCGGCCCCCTGCTGCCGTTGCTGGTCGCCGAAAACGAACCCCATGCATTGGCATTGGCCAACGCCAGCGAGTATGGACTGTCCAGCGCCGTGTTCACCCGGGACATGGCCCGTGGCTTGAACTTCGCCCGTGGCATCGTGGCGGGCATGACCCACATCAACGACATCACCGTCGATGACCAACCCAATGCCCCGTTCGGTGGCGAAAAGAACTCCGGCCTCGGTCGCTTCAACGGTCACTATGCCCTGGATGAGTTTACCCGTGCCCATTGGGTAACCTGGCAGCCCGGAGGCCATCACTACCCGTTCTGAGCCTGTGGCACCCTTGGTCAGACCCGGATCGGGCCAATCGACCCTTGGCCCGGTCCGCCAGAAAACAATAAAAAACAGAGGCGAAAAATGAACCATCTAGCCTGCGTGTCCACCGATCAGGTTGTTCGCTCCGACCGCCTGATGAAGTGGAAAGAGTTCATGAGCGATCACCTGGGGCGCACGCCGGACTATATAAAACGGCTGGAATCGACCTTCATTGATCCGTTGCATGACAGCAACTTCCAGGGACGGCTGGAGTACGGAGACCTGGGCCAATTGCGCTTCTGTCGAATGACTGCCAGCGCCCATCGCTATTCACGCCACCTGAGCAAAGCGGTCGACGCCCTCGACACGCCGCGCATGTTGATCATGCAGGTGGCTGGCGTCAGTCATTTCGATCAGGGCCAACAAAGCAGCGTGCTGGCCCCTGACGAAATGCTCCTGGTCGACTGCGGCAAACCTTTCAACGTGACCAGCACGCAAGGCTGCGAACATTTCATCCTGCTGTTCCAAGGCGCACCCGGGCAACTCGCGCAAACCGGCGACATGCACCTTAACGGTCGCAATGGACTGGGGCGGATGCTGATGCACCTGATCAGCGATGCCTACAACCAATACCCCTTGCTGAACAACCATTCGGCCGGGCTGATCGGCGACAGCATCACCGGGCTGCTGGATAACGCGCTGAAGAACAAACAGGAAGAAAAGCAACTCGAACACGACTTTCGCTTCTTCAAGCAGAACCGTCTCAAGGCGTACATCGAGCGCCACCTGGCTGACCGCGACCTGACCATCGAACGCATCGCCAACGCCGAACAGTGTTCGGTACGCAGCCTGCACCGCGCCTTCCAGGATGAACTGGGGTGCAGTGTCAGCGAATACATCTGGCAGCGGCGCCTGTCGCGTTGTGCCGAAGACCTGCGCAACCGGGAACATGCCCATCGTTCGCTCACCGATATCGCCTACGCCTGGGGCTATGGCAGCAGCTCCCACTTCAGCCGGCATTTCAAATCGACCTTCGGCATGTCCCCTCGACTGTTTCGCGACACCGCGAGCGACAGCCGGGAGAAATCGACAGCGGCTTGAGGCTGTTGCCCATTCAGCCCTGTGGGAACCGAGCCTGCTCGCGATGGCGGTGGGTCAGCTTGCAATGCGGTTGAATGGGCCGGCGCTATCGCGAGCAGGCTCGCTCCCACAATTTTTTCCGCGTGGTTCTCAGGTACAGCATCCACCCAAAATCCCCTGTGGGAGCAAGCTTGCTCGCGATGGCAGTGGATCAGCTTGCAATGCTGTTGAATGGGTCGGCGCTATCGCGAGCAGGCTCGCTCCCACAGGTCCGGGTCATTGGCTTTACGCCCCCGCCCTACCCTTGATTCCAGCCTCCGCCCATCACCTTGTACAACGTCACGCGGTTGCTCTGCTCGGTCAGGCGCAAGGTGATCAGGTCCTGTTGCGCACTGTACAGGGAGCGCTGGGCATCCAGCGCTTCGAGATAGCTTTGCGAACCGCCGCGGTATAAAGCGTCGGAGAGCTCGAAGCTCTTGCGGCTGGCGTCGGTCAATGCCTGCTGGGCCTCGATGCGACGATCCAACGTGCTGCGCTCCGCCAGGGCATCGGCCACTTCCTTGAAGGCGTTCTGCAGTGTTTGCTGGTAGGTCTGCACCTGGATCTCGCGCTCGGTCTTGGCCGAGTCCAGTGTCGCGCGGTTACTGCCGGCATCGAAGATCGGCAGGCTGATGCTTGGGGCAAACGTCCAGGCACCACTGCCGGACTTGAACAGACCGGACAAGGCCGAGCTTGAGGAACCGGCATTGGCCGTCAGGCTGATGCTGGGGAAGAACGCCGCACGGGCCGCGCCGATGTCGATATTGGCGGATTTGAGCGAGTGCTCGGCGGCCAGCACATCCGGGCGGCGTTGCAACAGACTGGAGGGCAGTTCTGCCGGCACCTGCACCAGCGCCGCGGCCGACTCCAGGTTCGCGCCCGGCAGCAGCTCTTCGGGAATGTCGCTGCCTACCAGCAGGCGCAGGGCGTTGCGATCCTGCAGGATCTGGCTTTCATACGCCGCCGCGTCGACCCGGGCCGACTCCACGGTGGTTTGCGCCTGGGCCACGGACAGACCGGAGGAGCCGCCCAGGGCGTGGCTGCGCTGGGTCAGTTCGTAGGTCGCCTGCTGACTGCGCAAGGTCTCCTGGGCCAGGTGCAGACGCTCGTTGTCGGCCGCCAGGGTCAGCCAGGCGGTCGCCACCTCGGCCACCAGGCTGATCTGCGTGCTGCGCCGGGTTTCGGTCAAGGCCAGGTAGTCTTCCAGCGCTTCGTCCTGAAGGTTCTGCACCCGGCCGAACAGGTCGACTTCATAACTGCTCAACCCCAGTTGCGCACTGTAGTCATGGGTGGTGGCCGCCGAGCCCGTGTTGGACAACGAACCGGGCGTGCGACTGTGGGTACCACTGACGCTGGCATCGATCGAAGGCAGCGACTCGGCTCGCTGGATGCGGTATTGCGCCTGGGCCTTTTCAACGTTCAGGACGGCCAGGCGCAGGTCGCGGTTATTGCTCAGCGCCAGGGCCTGCAAGCGCGCCAGGCGACTGTCGGTGAAGAAGTGCTGCCACTCGATGTCGGCACTCACCTCCCCCTTGGGCGTACTGGTGGTTGGCAACCACTGCTCGGAGACCGGTGCCTCTGGGCGTTCATACTGCGGCGCCAGGTTCATGCAGCCACCGAGCAGCGTGAGAATGGCCAGCAAGGGCCAGCGGAACTTGATCATGCGTCACCTGATTGAGCGGATGGAACAGAGGTCGAAACCGGGGAAACGCGCTCGAAACGCCGACGGATCTGCACGAAGAACAGAGGTACGAAAAAGATCCCCAGCACCGTGGCGCAAAACATCCCTCCCAGCACACCGGTCCCAATGGCCTGGCGTCCGGCGGAACCTGCACCGGTACTCAGGGCCAGGGGCAAGACGCCGAACATGAACGCCAGGGACGTCATGAGAATGGGCCGCAAGCGTTGCCGCGCGGCAATCAGCGTCGCCTCGCGCAAGCTGTTGCCCTGTTCTTGCAGGTGCTTGGCGAATTCCACGATCAGAATCGCGTTCTTGGCCGCCAACCCCACGGTGGTCAACAGCCCGACCTGAAAGTACACGTCGTTGCTCAAGCCACTGAAACGGGTCGCCAGCACCGCCCCCACCACTCCCAGCGGTACCACCAGCAACACCGAGAAAGGCACCGACCAACTCTCGTAGAGCGCGGCCAGGCAGAGGAATACGAACAGCACCGAGATCCCGTACAGCAACGGCGCTTGCGAACCGGATAGACGCAATTGATAGGACTGCCCAGTCCATTCGTAACCGATGCCTTCGGGCAACTGTTTGAAGATGGCTTCCACCGCATCCATGGCGTCCCCGGAACTGACCCCGGGCGCCGGGTCGCCAACCACCTCCAGCGAAGCGTTGCCGTTATAGCGCTCCAGCAACGGCGAGCCATAGCTCCACGAACTGCTGGCAAACGAGGAAAACGGCACCATCTCGTCATTGCTGTTGCGCACGAACCAGTGCTCCAGGTCGGCCGCCTGCATCCGCGACGAGGCCTCACCCTGGACGTAGACTTTCTTCACCCGGCCCTGGTTGAGGAAGTCATTGACGTAGGTGCCGCCCAGCGCCGTGGACAAAGTGGTGTTGATGTCGCTGGTGCTCAGGCCCAAGGCGCCGGCCTTGCGATCATCGATACTGACCTTGAGCTGCGGTGCGTCGTCCAGGCCATTGCTGCGTACCCCCAGCAGGCGCGGGTCTTTGTTGGCCAGATCGATGAGTTTCTCCCGCGCCGCCACCAGCGCATCATGTCCCAGGCCACCGAGGTCCTTGAGTTGCAGATCGAAGCCGGACGTCTGCCCCAGGCCCCGTATCGCCGGTGGCTGCATGACGAACACATTGGCATCGGCGATGCTCGACAGTGCCAGGGTCGCCCGTTGGGCGATGGCGGCCGCATCCTGCCCCGCCCCCGTGCGTTCACTCCAGTCCTTGAGCCGGATAAAGGCGCGGGCCGCGTTCTGGCTGTTGCCGTTCATGCCCAGACCGGAAATGCTGATCAGCGCCTCGACTTCCGGTTGCTCGAGAAGGTAGCTTTCGAACTGCTCGACGACCGCCTGGGTGCGACTGTCCGTAGCCCCCACCGGTAACTGCACCTGGGCCATGAGGATGCCCTGGTCTTCATCGGGCAGAAACGAGGTCGGCAGGCTGGCATACCCCAGCGCCATTGCCAGCACCAACAGTCCATACACCAGCCAACTGCGGCGCCCACGTTGCAAAATAGCGCCTACCTGGCCTTTATAGGCCTCGGCACCACGTTCGAAGGTACGGTTGAACCAGCCGAAGAAACCGCCCTGGGCACCATGACCGTCGGACGGCTTGAGCAGCGTCGCGCACAAGGCCGGCGTCAGCGTCATGGCCACCAACACCGAAAGCACCATGGCCGAGACGATCGTGACCGAAAACTGCCGGTAGATGATGCCCGTGGAACCGCCGAAAAACGCCATGGGAATAAACACCGCACTCAGGACCAAGGCGATGCCCACCAGGGCGCTGGTGATTTCATCCATCGACTGGCGCGTGGCGTCCAGGGCCGACAACCGTCGCTCGCCCATTACCCGCTCGACGTTTTCCACCACCACGATCGCATCGTCCACCAGCAGGCCGATGGCCAGGACCATGGCGAACATGGTCAGGGTATTGATCGAATAGCCGAACAGCGCCAGTACGCCGAACGTGCCCAGCAGCACCACCGGTACGGTGATCGCCGGGATCAGCGTGGCCCGCAGGTTCTGCAGGAAAAGGAACATGATCAGCACCACCAGGACAATGGCCTCGCCCAGTGACTTGACCACTTCTTCGATGGACAGGCTGACAAAGGGCGTGGTGTCGTAGGCAATCACGTTCTTGAGTTGCATCTGCGCCGGATAGAACGGCTCCAGTTCCTTGAGCTTGGCCTTCACCGCTTCCCCCACGCTCAGGGCGTTGGCCCCGGCGGCGAGCTGGACGCCCATGGCGGCAGCAGGCTTGCCGTTGAGGGCAGAGCTGACGTCGTAGCTTTCACTGCCCAACTCGACCCGCGCCACATCCCCAAGCAGCACCACGGCCCCGTCGCTGGAGGACTTGACCACCACATTGCGAAACTCTTCGACGGTTTGCAGCTTGCTGCGGGCGCTGATCGTGGCATTCAACTGCTGCCCCTTCACCGCCGGCATGGCCCCCAGTTGACCGGCGGAAACCTCGGTGTTCTGCGCCTCCAGGGCACTGCTGATATCCGAGGGCATCAGCGCATATTTTTCCAGCAAGGCCGGGTCCAGCCAGATACGCATGGCATAGCCGGAGCCCAATGTCTGCACATCGCCGACACCGTCGAGGCGGCTGATGGAATCGAGCAAGGTGCTGGAGATGTAATCGCCGATCTGGGTACCGGTGACGCTCGGGTTGTCGGACACCAGGGCGGCAATCATCAGGAAATCCGAGCCGCCCTTGGTCACGGTCAGGCCCTCGCTTTGCACCGACTGCGGCAGTCTCGACTCGGCCTGTTGCAGCTTGTTCTGCACTTGCATCTGGGCCACGTCCGGGTTGGTGCCGGCGGTGAAGGTCAGGCTGATACTGGCACTGCCGTCCGAACTGCTGGAGGCCGACATGTAGGTCAGGTTATCCAGGCCCTTCATTTGCTGCTCGATGACCTGGGTCACCGAGTCTTCCACGGTCTTGGCCGAGGCGCCGGTGTAGGTCGCGGAAATGCGCACCGTCGGCGGCGCGATGTCCGGGTACTGTTCCAGGGGCAACTGGCTGATCGACAGCGCGCCGGCAAGCATGATGACGATGGCGATGACCCAGGCGAAAATCGGCCGGTCGATGAAGAAACGTGCCATGTTCAGCCCTCCTGCGCGATGGCGACAGGGGTCGCTTTCTGCGTACGGCTGCGGGTGCCGGCGTTCTGCGCCACCACGGCGTCACCGACCCGGACTTTTTGCCCGCCCTCGACAATCACCTGGTCTCCCGCGTTAAGCCCAGCCGTGACCCACCACTGGTTATCCACGGCGCGATCGATACTCAGCACGCGCTGCTCGACCTTGCCATTGACCACCACCAGTACCGAAGTCGCGCCGCTGGCGCTGCGGGTCACCGCCTTCTGTGGGATCAGGATGGCCTTGTCATCCCGCGCCTGCTCCAGCACCGCCCGCACATACATGCCCGGCAGCAACAGCCGGTCCGGGTTGGCGATTTGCGCGCGCAAGGTCACTGTGCCGGTGCCCTCGTTGACGCTGACCCCACTGAACTTCAAGCGCCCTTCATGGGCGTAGAGACTGCCGTCATCGAGCTTGAGGCTGATCCGCGCCTCGCCTTCACCGTTGCTTTGCAGCACGCCGCTGGCCAAGTCGCGCTTGAGGCGCAGCAGCTCGGTGGTCGACTGGGTGACGTCTACATACATCGGGTCCAACTGCTGCACCGTGGTCAGTGCGCTGTCCTGGTTGGCGACTACCAGTGCCCCCGGAGTGACCGTCGAGGTTTCGATGCGCCCGCTGACAGGCGAACTGATGCGGGTATACGCCAGGTTGATGCGTGCGGTGTCGACATCGGCCTGGGCCACTTGCAGCTCCGCTTCGGCGGTCAGCAGGCTGGCCTGGGCATCCTCGTTGTCCTGCTGGCTGATGGCATCGATTTTCGCCAATTGCGCGTCACGCCTGGCCGTGGCCTGGGCCGACTTCAGAGTGGCGCGGGCCTTGGCCAGGCTCGCCTGGGCTTGCGCCAAGGCGGCTTTGTAGGACGCCGCGTCCAATTGATACAGCGCCTGCCCGGCCTTGACCTCTGCCCCTTCGACAAACAGCCGCTGCTGGACAATACCGCCGACCTGCGGGCGTATCTCGGCGACCATGAACGCCTGGGTACGTCCGGCCAACTCAGTGGTCAGCGCCTGGCTTTGCGGTTGCACGGTGATCACCGAGACCTTGGGCGGTTCGGGTGTAGGCGCGGATTCGCCGGAGCAACCGCCCAACATGAACAACACGATCAAGCACACCAGGAAGGCGGCGGTCACCAGGGATTTGGCGAATAATTTGGTCGACATAAATGCCTCTGCAAGACGGATGGTTCAAGCCAGGCGCCATACTGCGAGGCAAATGTGCAGGAAAATTGAAGATTGCCCGCCGCCCTTGAATCTTCGTGGCGCCAGGGCCTAAATGGACGGGCCACTCACCGACCTGCCCGAGCCCATGAAACTGAGCATCTCCACCAAGCTGTTTATTGCCGTACTGGCCAGCGTGCTGTTCGTCATCCTGAGCATGGGCGTGGCCAACGGCTGGAGCTTTGGCAAAGGCTTTCTCGACTACCTCAACGAACAAGCCCTGTTGCGCATGACGCCGGTATTGCCGCGCCTGGCCAGCGCCTATGAGCGCGAAGGCAACTGGGAATTCCTGCGCAACCAGCCCGATCGCTGGTTCGAACTGCTGCGTCCGGAGCCGGGCGAAAACACCACCCACCCAGAACGGCCGCCCATGCCGATGTCCGATCTGACCGGCGCGGTGTTTCGTATCGCCCTGCTGGATCAGCAGAAACAGTTGGTAATGGGCTACTCGGCGATTGCCAACGACGCCTTGATGCGCCCGGTGCAAGTCGCAGGGAAGACCGTCGGCTGGCTGGCGGTGACGCCGTTCCAGAACGTGACCGAAGCTGGCGGCGAACGCTTTCGTCAGTACCTGGTGCGCACCAGCCTGGCGGTGGGCGTACTCTCGTTACTGTTGGCAATGCTGATTGCCTGGTGGATCGCCCGCACCCTGCTTGACCCGGTCAAGCGCGTGGCCGCCGCCACCCACCGGTTGGCCGCCGGTGAATACAGTAACCGAGTGTCGGTGGCGTCCAATGACGAAGTCGGTCAGTTGGCCCGGGATTTCAACCAGTTGGCGTATACGCTGGAACGCAACGAAAAAATGCGTCGGGAATTCATGGCCGATGTGTCCCACGAACTGCGCACCCCGTTGTCGGTGCTGCGCGGTGAACTGGAAGCCATCGAAGACGGCGTACGCACCCTCGACCCGTCCTCGATGAAGTCACTGCAAGGCGAAGTCAGCATGCTCAGCAAACTGGTGGATGATCTCTACGAACTGTCCCTGGCCGATGTCGGCGCGCTGACCTACCGCAAGAGCGAATGCGATCTCAACGAGCTGTTGGAAAGTTGCGTGGCGATGTTCCAGGAGCGTTGCAATGCCCGACACCTGAGCCTGGAGCTGGAACTGCCAGCCCCGTCGCTACGCTTGGAGGCCGACCCCAAGCGCTTGCAGCAGCTGTTCAGTAACCTGTTGGAAAATGCCGTGCGTTATACCGACGAGGGCGGTGTGCTGCGTATTCGAGCCGCCGACGAGGGCGACACCGTGCGCGTCGACTTCCTGGACTCCGGTCCCGGGGTCGATGCCACCCAGTTATCACGGTTGTTCGAGCGTTTTTACCGCGGCGAAACCTCACGCAATCGCGCCAGTGGTGGCGCTGGCCTGGGGCTGGCCATCTGTCACAGCATCGCCCTGGCCCATGGCGGCAGCCTCAGCGCCGATCACTCGCCGCTGGGCGGCCTTTGGCTGACCCTGCGCCTGCCACGGAGCGCCTGAAGCATGGTCAATGACAGCCCGATCCTCATCGTCGAAGACGAACCCAAGCTGGCCGCACTGATGCGTGATTACCTGGTCGCCGCCGACTATGCGGTTCAATGCCTGGACAACGGGCTACAGGTGGTGCCGGCAGTCCGGGCCCACGAACCGCGGCTGATTCTGCTCGACCTGATGCTGCCAGGGCGCGACGGCCTGCAAGTGTGCCAGGAGCTACGCAGCTTCAGTGCCGTGCCGATCATCATGATCACCGCCCGCGTGGAGGAAGTGGATCGCCTGCTCGGGCTGGACCTGGGGGCCGACGACTACATCTGCAAACCCTTCAGCCCTCGGGAAGTGGTGGCCAGGGTCAAGGCGATCCTGCGCCGCAGCCCGCAACTGGTGGCCAACCAACCCGCGCGCCTGCTGATTGACGAAGACCGCTACCAAGCGTCACTCGATGGCATCGCCCTGGACCTGACGCCCTTGGAACTGCGCCTGCTCAGCACGCTGGCACAGTCCCCGGGGCGGGTGTTTTCCCGGGATCAGTTGCTCGACAGGATCTATTCCGATCACCGGGTGGTCACTGATCGCACCGTCGACAGCCATATCCGCAATCTGCGGCGCAAGCTCGAACAGGCCTGCCCGGCGGAAAACCCCATCGAATCGTTGTATGGCGTGGGTTATCGGTTTCAGCTTGCCGACGTCTGAAGCCTGCCAAAGCAGGCTGCCTTGACGAGCGCCCTTTCGTCGTGTGCGGATGCTGTGAACACCCACAATCCTCTGTGGGAGCGAGCCTGCTCGCGATAGCGGAGGGTCAGCGACACAGATGCTGAGGGTCTCTATTGATCCGCCGAATAGATAATGGTTTGCGCACTGCCCCCCGCAGCAGGCCGACGAGTGAAGTAGGTGTCGCCTTCGTCTGTCTGAATCTCGTAGTCGGCCTTGCTGGTCACACGACTCGATGCATCGGTGTGCTTGATGATTTTCAGCACCCGTTGGAACTTCACGCCTTGAGTACCGTTCTGGGCGGGGCCGGTGAGCACATTGACCTTCTGGAACCAGCCTTGCTGCTTTTTGTTCGACACCAGCGTGCCGGTCAACGCTTCAAAACGTTCAAGACGGGTAAACCCCCAGAGTGTCTGTTCCTCGACCACTTTGCCCGGCGTGGCGGAGCCAGTGAAGACAAACAGGTTGAGGCCCGGATTGTCTTCGCAGAAGAAGTCGTAGGGCACCAGACCGTCGACCATTTTCTTGCCGGGGACGAAGCCCTTCTTATGAACCAGAAACATGACCACCTCCACGCTGAAACGTCAGCAAACGCTGCTTGAGTTTGAACGCAAAGTCTACTGAGGCGGGGCGTACAGAGCCGTCAAGCCAATGTAATATCGTGTAAAGATCATGCCCAACGGGGCAAGCTGATTTCCACGGTCAACCCGCCGGACGGCTCATTGCGCGCGTGGATGGTGCCGCCGTGTATCTCCACGGCCCGCGAGGCAATGGCCAGGCCCAGGCCAAAGCCGGCACTGGCTTCGTTCAAGCCACGCTCGAACGGATTGAAGATGCTCTGTAGCCGCGAGTGTTCAACCCCCGGGCCCTGATCGCTGATCTGCACCGTCAGGCCGTCTACGCCGCCATTGACCTGGGCCACGACCATCACCGTGGTGTTTGGCCGGGTATGGCGCACCGCGTTTCGAATGACGTTCTCGAAACACCGATACAACAGCTCGCCGCTGACCCGACTGACAAACCCCGGGCACGCCTGCAGACTGACCTGGCACCCTTTCATCTGCGCTTCGAATCGAGCGTCCTCGACGATTAGCGACAGCAACTCAACGATATCGACTGGCTCGCGCTCGATACTCTCTGGTCGGCCCTGCAGACGCGCCAGGGTCAACAAGGCCTCGATCAGCGTGTCCATGCGCACCGACTCACGGTCGATGCGCTCCACCATTTCCTGGCGAGCCGGATCTTGCCGCAGCAGCCCGATGGCCGCCTGCATGCGGGTCAACGGTGAGCGCAGTTCGTGGGAAATGTCGTGCAACAAGTGTTGTTGGGCTTCTACCAACAGCTTCAACTGGTTGGCCATTCGGTCGCAGTCTTCGGCCAAATCGACGATTTCATCACGTCGCGCGCCCATGATCGGCTTGACCCGGGTTTCGAAGCGTCCTTGGGCCACGTCACTCATGGCGCGCCGAAGATAGGCCAGCGGCCATGCCAGGTAGAACGCCATGAAACCGCTGAACAGCGCGCTCATGACCGTGCCGATGATCAACGGCGTCCAGGGGCTTGGCCCTTTGTCGCGCTCTTGAGCCAGGGGATGGGTCGACTTGAGCAACAGTGCGGCGCCGTCCTTGCCGATGACCGATCGCGTGTAAGCCGGTTGCGCAACCGGTGCCCCGGCCAGCAATTGACCGGTACTGTCATACACGCCAACGGCCTGGTCAGCAGGGTGCTCCCAAACCGCCAGCAGTTGCCGGCCCGACTCCACGCCAAACTGGCGCAGGAGCTGTCCTTCAGCGGCCAGGATGGTTTCCAGATGAGGATCCCCTGGCCTGGAACTGCCCATCATCAGCAGGCCCAACCCGACCAGGAAGGTCAGGCTGGTGGCGAGCCAGAACGCCAGGAACAGTTTCCAGAACAGTCGGCTGGGCTTCATCATTCGGCAATCAACAGGTAACCGAGGCCACGCACGCTCTGGATCCAGGCCTTGGCGTCGGGACGCGGCCCCAACTTGTGGCGAATGCTGCTGATGTGCACATCGATGCGTCGGTCATAACGCGTCAAGGGACAGCCCAAGGCATTGAGCGACAGATTCTGTTTACTCACCACTTGCCCGGCACAGCGGGCCAGCTCCTCGAGCAAACTGAACTCGGTACTGGTCACCCCCAGCTCGCGCCCTTGCCAGAGCGCCTGGCGCTTGCCGGGCCACAGGACCAACGGCCCGGTCCTGATCACTTCGCTGGTTGACCGATCCGCCGGCTGCACCCGACGCATGATCGCCCGCAAACGCGCCACCAATTCCCCCGGTGAGCTGGGCTTGGGTACATAGTCATCGGCCCCCAGTTCCAAGCCGGTGATCTTGTCGATGTTGTCGCCACGGGCCGTCAGCAACACCACCGGCACCTGGCTCACGGCCCGAATGCGCCTGAGCACCTCGATACCCGACAGCCGCGGCAGCATCACGTCCAGCACCACGATGCTGTAGCGACCGGACAGCGCTTGAACCTCGCCCTCTTCCCCCGTATGCACCGCAGTCGCCTCGAAGCCTTCGCGCTCCAGGTATTGGCTGAGCATTCCCGTCAGTTCCTGGTCATCGTCGACTAGCAATACAGAGATCATGGGCCGCTCTTGAGTAGGTGTCGGCCCATTATCGCCCGTGTGCCACGCATCGTCATCGCCGCGGGCCAACCTTTACCTAACTTGACATTGGGTTAACCGCACCAAACGCGGCGAACTTTTATGCTTGCTCGCCACCAGCCCGCTCGCTCCCGCGGTGACTCGTCTTGCGGTGAGATATCCGCCTCCACCTACACCACTTGTCGATGTGTCCTGGATAAGATCTTGATGAATTTTTCGCGCCTGCTCTGCTCGGCTGCACTGCTGCTCAATGTCACACTGGCTCACGCCCAAGGGTTCAAGATTTCCGATATTCGCATCAACGGCCTCCAGCGCGTTTCCGCAGGCAGTGTGTTCGGGGCCTTGCCGTTGAACGTCGGTGATAACGCCGATGAGCGGCGCCTGGTGGAGTCCACGCGCGCGCTGTTCAAGACCGGCTTTTTCCAGGATATCCAACTGGGACACGACGGTGACGTATTGATCATCACCGTTGTCGAGCGACCGTCCATTGCCAGTATCGAGATCGAAGGCAACAAGGCGATCTCCACTGAAGACCTGATGAAGGGCCTCAAGCAGTCCGGCCTGGCCGAAGGCGAGATCTTCCAGCGCGCCACCCTCGAAGGTGTGCGTAACGAGCTGCAACGCCAGTACGTTGCCCAGGGCCGCTACTCGGCCACTGTCGACACCGAAGTGGTGCCGCAGCCGCGCAACCGCGTCGGCCTGAAGGTCAACATCAACGAAGGCACCGTGGCGGCTATCCAGCACATCAACGTGGTGGGCAACACGGTTTTCCCGGATGAAGACCTGATCGACCTGTTCGAACTCAAGACCACCAACTGGCTGTCGTTCTTCAAGAACGACGACAAGTACGCCCGTGAAAAACTCTCCGGTGACTTGGAGCGCCTGCGTTCCTACTACCTGGACCGTGGCTACATCAACATGGACATCGCTTCGACCCAGGTGTCCATCACCCCGGACAAGAAGCACGTCTACATCACCGTCAACGTCAACGAAGGCGAGAAATACACCGTTCGTGACGTCAAACTCAGCGGTGACCTGAAGGTCCCCGAAGACCAGGTCAAGTCGCTGTTGCTGGTGCAGAAGGGCCAGGTGTTCTCGCGCAAGCTGATGACCACCACGTCCGAGCTGATCACCCGCCGCCTGGGCAACGAGGGCTACACCTTCGCCAACGTCAACGGCGTGCCACAGCCCCACGATGAAGACCATACCGTCGACATCACCTTCGCCGTGGACCCGGGCAAGCGTGCCTACGTCAACCGCATCAACTTCCGTGGCAACACCAAGTCCGAGGACGAAGTGCTGCGCCGTGAAATGCGCCAGATGGAAGGTGGCTGGGCTTCGACCTACCTGATCGACCAGTCCAAGACCCGCCTCGAGCGCCTGGGCTTCTTCAAGGAAGTCAACGTCGAGACCCCGGCCGTACCGGGCGTCGATGACCAGGTCGATGTGAACTACAGCGTCGAAGAGCAGGCTTCCGGCTCGATCAGCGCCAGTGTCGGCTTCTCGCAAAGTGCCGGCCTGATCCTCGGTGGCTCGATCACCCAGAACAATTTTCTCGGCACCGGCAACTACGCCAGCCTGGGCTTGACCCGCTCCTCCTACCAAAGCAAGTACAACATCGGTTTTACCGACCCCTACTTCACGCCGGACGGAGTGAGCCTGGGCTACAACGTGTTCTACAACGCCACCGACTACAACGAATACTACGATGACGACTATTCGTACTATTCCATCAATAGCTACGGCGCCGGCACCACCCTCGGCTATCCGATCAATGAAACCTCACGGCTGAATTTCGGCTTGACGGTGCAACATGACAGCATCGAACCAGGCACCTACAGCGCCGATGAGATCTACGACTTCATCGAGCGTGAAGGCAAGGACTTCACCAACTTCAAGGCCAACCTCGGCTGGTCGGAGTCGACACTGAACAAAGGCGTGCTGGCCACCCGCGGACATTCGCAAAACCTGAACCTGATGGTGACCGTGCCCGGCAGCGACCTGAGCTTCTACAAGATCGACTACACCGGGCAGGCCTTCCTGCCGGTCAGCGACGCTACTTCGCTGCGCTTGCACACCAAACTCGGCTACGGCAACAGCTACGGCTCGACAGACGGCCTGCCGTTCTATGAAAACTACACCGCCGGTGGCGAAGGCTCGGTGCGCGGCTTTGAGAGCGGCACCCTCGGCCCGCGCAACACTCCGGCCACCGGCACCTATGCCAGCGCCGGCCAAGCGTACTACTCCGACCGGGACACCGAGTCGCTGGGCGGCAACATACTCATCACCGGCGGCGTGGAATACCTGTTCCCGCTGCCTTTTATCAAAGACAACAAATCCCTGCGCACCTCAGTGTTCTGGGACGTCGGCAGCGTCTACTCCGACAAGTGCTACCTGAGCACCACCCAGGGATGCGACGGGCTCGACCTCAGCCAGATGGCCAGTTCGGTAGGCGTCGGGGTGACCTGGTATAGCCCGCTGGGTCCATTGAGTGCCAACGTGGCCTTTCCGGTCCGAACCCCGGATAACGCCGATACGCAGGTGTTTCAATTTTCCTTGGGGCAGACATTCTGACCATGCTGGTCGGAACTGGTCGAAGGCCGTGGACCTGCTATCTTGAATACCAACCTGAGTAGTTGCGATCCCATGCGTATCCAGGTTTGAGCAATGGAGTGATTAAGTTGGAAGCAATGGAACTGCCCGCTATTGATGAATGGAGCACATCATCTCTACGTGGCGAGTGTGATGTGATCATTGTCAATTACAACGCTGGTGAGCTTTTGGTGGCGTGTGTAGGGTCGGTGTTTACCGCCGGCGCTTCCCGGGTGATCGTGGTGGATAACGACTCTCACGACGATAGCCTGATGCTGTTGGAACGAACCCACGCTGCCGGCGACTCGCTTCAAATCGTACGCAACACCGCCAACCTCGGCTTCGCCGTGGCGTGCAACCAAGGTGCCCGCCTGTCCACGGCCGCCAATTTATTTTTCTTGAACCCGGACAGCGTGCTGGCCGTCGATGCCATGGACCGCTTGCTGCTGGCGCTACGCAGTTCACCAGAGATCGGCATGGTCGGAGGGTTCCTGTGCAATCCGGACGGTAGCGAGCAAGCCGGGGGACGCCGGGTGTTTCCGACGCCCAGACGCGCCTTCATGCGGGCTTTCGGACTTTCACGGCTCTCAGTATTTTTTCCATCGGTGTTTTCCGACTTTTTACTGCACAAGGAACCGCTCCCCAGCGCCCCCATTGTCGTTGAAGCCATCTCCGGGGCTTGCACGCTGGTCAAGCGCGAAGCGATCGAGAGCGTCGGGTTGTGGGACGAAGACTATTTCCTTCATTGCGAGGACCTGGACTGGTGCATGCGCTTCCATCAGGCCGGCTGGAGCGTTCTGTTCGTGCCGGATGCCCAGGTGACGCATGTATTCGGTGGCTGCAGCCGTCATCGTCCCTATTTCGTCGAATGGCACAAACACTTGGGGATCCTGCGTTTCTATCGCAAGTTTTTCCGCCGCAAATACCCTGCGGCCCTATGGGTCAGCGTGGTGATCGCGGTCTGGTTTCGGTTCAGTCTGATGATCCTTCGCCACGCGACTACCCGGCTTAAAAATGCATGGAACCCCTGATAAGAGGCCTCAGTTGCGAATAGGAATATTGGGCGGCTCCAGCCTCCTGGGCGAGCGCGCCCTGCCATTGCTGGCACAAACCGGTCACCCAACGAGTGCTTTCACTCGAAGTCTGCCGCCCAAGGTGTCCTGCCCCGATGTGACGTGGAGAAACGCTGACAACTGGCACGGACTGACGCTGGATACCTTCCTGTCATTTGCCCCCATCTGGGTATTACCCGATTATCTGGAGCGCCTTGCCAGCGCCCACGTCAAACGCGTTGTCGCGCTGTCCTCCACAAGCCGCTTTGCCAAACAAGCATCGCCCGACGCTCGGGAAAGGGCGTTGGCGCAACGCTTGGTACGCGCAGAAGAACAGCTCGAGCAGTGGGCGATCGAACGGCAAATCGAATGGGTGATCCTGCGACCGACCATGATCTATGGCTTTGGCCGCGACAAGAACATCTCGCAAATTGCCCGTTTCATCCAACGCTTCGGTTTTTTTCCGCTCATCGACGGCGCAACCGGACTGCGCCAGCCGGTGCATGCTGACGACGTGATCCAGGCGTGCCTGTCGGCCCTGAGTACTCCTGGCCTGCCCAGTGGCGGCTATAACCTCTCGGGAGGGGAAGTGTTGCCTTATCACACCATGGTGAGACGAATATTCCAGGCCCTGGGATGCCCCGAACGAACACTGCCCCTCCCCGCCAAGGCGTTAACCCAGGTCGTTTCGATCATGCGCTGCCTGCCACGCTACCGACATCTTTCTGGCGCGTTGGTGGCGCGCATGAACCAGGACCTGGTATTCGACCATTCCGACGCCAGTGACCGGCTTGGCTTTGCGCCCAGGGCGTTTCACCTGATGGGCGAAGACTTGCCCGGGCGCTGAAATAGCCTCAGGCGAATTTTGGGTCTACTGAAGATTGAGTGTGGGAGCTTGCTCGCGATAGCGGTGGTTCAGTTTGCGGTGATGTTGCCTGTGCCGACGTCATCGCGAGCAAGCTCGCTCCCACTCATGTCGACTGTAAACAGCCTCACGACCAACGCGACCTAGCCCTTCTCCTGCGTCTCGATACCAGGCTCGGCGCGATGAACATGGGCTTGCCAAGCCCCCCATTTGCTTTCGAAGTACGCCTGGTTCTTGTCCCAGAGGGCCTGGTACTCACCGCTGGCGATCAGCTTCCTGAACGATGCCTGCCCGTAGTGATGGATAAACGCATCTTCGGCACAGACCGTCCGGTAACCGGCCGCCTGCACGCGACGGCTGTAGTCGTCGTCTTCGAACATCCCGATACCGAATGCTTCATCCAGATACCCCACCTCTTCGAGGATCCCACGGCGGAAGGCGATGCAAAACATGGCGAGCATCGAGATATCGAACGACCGTCCCTTGTGGGCTTCGGTGTAACGGTCTGCAAAATCTTGTATCTGTTGAATGTCGGTGTAGGAAACTTCGACTTTCGCTTCGTTTCCTACCGCATTCGTGACCGGTCCGACCAGGCCGACACTCGGGTCCCTCAAATGCCTGACCAGCGGTTCCAGCCAGCCGTCAGGCACTACCGTGTCGTTATTGAGCAACAGCAGGATGTCACCGTCGGCTTCTCGCAAGCCCTGATTATTGGCCGCAGCGAAGCCTCGGTTGTCCGGGTTGAGAATGACCTTCGCGGTCGGTACCTCTTGGCGCAGGCGCTCAAGATAATCACCCGTACCATCCTGCGAACCATTGTCGACGACAATGAGCTGGTAATTGGGCCAGGCGGTATTGCGCAGAATGCTGTTTACACATTGAACGGTCAGATTGAGATTGTTGTACGTCACAAGCACGATGGAGACTTTTTCGTACAGCCCGACGATCGCCAGTTGCATGCTATTGAATCGATCTTTCCAGTCATTGGCCCGGGCCAGTTCTACGCGTCGTTTGTACAGGGCCAGGTCGCTCTCGGCCAAGGCACGCTCGATCTGCTCGATGAACTCATCGACCCCGGTTGCGAAGTACAGCAAGTCTTTATAGATGCTCATCTCCGTCAGTGGGGTGGAGATCACCGGCTTGCCTGCACTGATGTACTCGTAGAACTTCACCGGATCGACCGCATGAGTCACGTTGTAGAGCCTGAAGGGAATCAGGCAGGCATCGAAATGCTCCAGGTAAAGCGGCATTTGCGAATAAGGCTTCCTGCCCAGCAACTGCACATTGGGCTTGTGCTCAAGGCCCGCCAGATCGTCGACGAAAATATCCCCCACCAGGATGAAGTTCCACTCTGGCCGCCTGTCCGCCAGCGCTGCCAGTAACGGATAGTCGAGCCATTGCGCCAGGGCACCGTAGTAACCAATCACCGGGCCGACAAGCCCGCTGAGCACATCATTGGTGAAACAGTGCTGCCGGAAAAAGGCGAAATCCACTGCGTTTCGGACCAGTACACAGCACGGGTTGTGGGCGCTCCACTTCTGGTAAAGCAACGCGGCGGAAACGGTTACCAGATCCGCCTGGGCAATCAGGCTCTGTTCCTCGCTCAGCAGTTGCTCACCGATGTTCGGAAAACCATCCCAGTCATCCATGCAGTCATACTGAATGCGCCAGCCATGCATGGCTCGCAGGCTGCGGGCCACGGGGCTCCAATAGGCGATATGTACCACCGAGAGGGCGGTTCTTATCTGCATATCGGCGACCAGCGCAGTCATGGCGAGCAGCAAAGCCTGATGGTTCTCAGGCGTCACTGTTTTTTCGTAATACGCCTCTTGCACATCACGTTGCAGCGCCACTTCAAAAATGTTGGGCGCCACCGACGTCAATCGATAGGGCTGTCCCTGCTCCGGCACACTGGAGGGGACGATGTAAAACACCCGATAACCATTGCTCGCGAACTGGCTCATCAACTGCTGCGGTCGCTGGAATCGTGCAGCCCACTCAATGTTGGCAAAGCAGAGGATATCCAGGTGCCCTTTGGTGGTGAAGTCCGGTTCCACCTCAGGGTTCGGCAACGGCTCCGGTGCGGTCGGGTAGACGATCGCAGCGGCTGTCTCGGGAAATTCCTGCGTTGCGCTAAAACCATAACGCATCCACCGAAAAAGCGAGCGCAAGGGTCGGGTAAAACGCCACGAACGGGTATTTTGCAGGAAGTCGACTTTTGCCAAGGCGATATCGCGCTCATGGATGGCTGCGTCTCTTTGAGCCAGGGCGGCGTCGCGGTCGATCAAGGTGCTGTCGAGCTTAAGCACGTGGGTATCCATGCAGTGGGGTGCGGTCGCCCGGCGGCCACATGGAACTCTGGGAGCCCGGTCGGTAGAACGTTGCCGTCAGGCTGCGGCGGGAAGAATGGCAGCCACTCACCACCGGGGTGACGGCATGCCAGGAATGATCCGAGCGCACCAGGATCGCCGAGTTGCCCACCAGGGGCTCGATCTCGGCCGCCACGGCCTTGGGGTCATTGCTGTGCAGGATATTCAGGCACCCGCCGTCATTGCGGTCCCAGGACTCATTGAAATACAGGATATGGGTGACCAGTTTATCGGGCAGGTCCGGATGGGCCCCCAGGCTGGCGCCGGGACCGTAATGAAAGACGTTGACCTCCATCGGTACGGCACGCAGGTCGATCCCGGTCAGCTCCGACATGGCCTCTCGATAGCCCGCCGAGCCAAGATCCCGGGCCAGCCTCAACCACGCCTCGCTCAGTTCTTCAGGGAAAGCGATGGTGTTGGAGCCCATGCCCACCAGGGCACGGGCCTCATAGTCATAGTTCTTCTCACCGCCATAACCACTCACCGTCTTGAAGTGGTCATGAGGAAAGGAGGCCGCCAACGCGGCGGCGTCCTCGACCGAATACAGGCTGCCGATTTCAGCCCATGAGAACGGGTGAGCCCTTAGAGCCGCTGGCGTAAGACGAGAGAGATCTAGCATTGTCTGTTCTTGTTCGCTGTCAGGTTTCTGATACCACGGGCAATGGAGCGCAGTGGTGCGGTCATTCGGAAGGAATTGGAGTTCTGCAACTCAAGCATCTTGGCGTCACTGAGCGCCAGTTGCTGACTGAGCTGAACGATCTGTTGCTGCTGGGCAAGCGCTTGTACTGCCGGGTCGTGCAGCGGCTCGATGAGCTCAGGCTCGGGCACGACAGGGCTTGCCGGACATTCAGCCGGCAAGGGGGCGCGGCCCTCGGCGGCGGCTTCGAGCAGGTTGGGCAGATGCTGTAGAAAGGCCCCCAACACCGGCTGGGCAGACGTTTTACCCTGGCGAATAATCGCCGCGACCCGATCCCAATGCTCGACCAACCGATCCGCCGCCGCACGCGCCGCGGGCGATGGGTGGGTCTTGCCGACACGGGCGATAAACCATTGCGGATCGACCGTGGCCACGTCCGGCAACGCGTGGAGTGAGTCGAACTTCGCCAGTGCCGTGTACTTGCCCGTCGTCAGATCCGCCGAGCAAAACACCGGGACACCAAACGCCAGGGCGGTGATTGCCAGGTGGTAGCTGTGGCCGATCACCGCTTGGGCCTGGCTGATAATTTCCGCCATCAGCAACGGTTCCGGCCAGAACGACAAGGTGATGGCCTGGGGCAGGCGCGCCGCAATGGCCGACGGATCGTCCCCCAGGACGGGGCCAATCGGCACCACCAAAAACTGATAGCCCTGGAACGCCTCGGCGTGGTCTTCGAACAGTTTTACAAAGGACTCCACCACGTGAATGGCATGGATCACGATGTAGGGCCCGATCAACCCGGCGCGCTCGCGCAGGCGAATGAACTCGGCGCAGGGCTGCTGCTCGTCGATCAGGTGGGGCAAGCCAAATGCGGTATCGGGCAACACTTCGATCTCGGCCTGTTGGGTGAGCGCGCCGAGAGTATCGCGTGACAGTGCATCGCGTACTCCCACGTACTGGCTTTGCTCAAGAGCCATCGTCAATAACGGCCTGGCCCAGTCGGGGATACTGTTGCAATGCATCCCGGGGGCATTCCACATGACCGGGACCCCGTGCTGCTGCGCGATGAGCGCAGGGGTCAGCCAATAACCGGTAGGGTGATGGATACTGGCGGTCGTCGGACCATAGCCGTGGGCAACGACTTTATCGAAGCGGATCAGGAAGCCACCGCCGATCAAAACACCATCCAGGCTGGACGCCACATGAGGCAGCTCGGTCAGCGACGTCACCGCATAGGGCCATTGCGGTGTTTTTTTGGCGTGATAGGAAAATCGATGCAGGTTGACTGAACCCAAGCGCCGGGCCAACTCCGCCTCGGCAATGAGCGGAAACAGCAGATCGCCGTAGTTTTCTACGTCAAAGGTACCGAATATAGCGACCTGCCAAGTGCGCTCGTCCAAGTGTTCCGTCAAAACCTTCTCTCCTTGGGTCCCACAGGCCTTGGCAAGCGACTCGGCTGGACGAGGGTCGATCCTCTGCAACCCCAGGTCGACCATGCCCAGGAAACGCTTGTGGTTCGGCAGCATGTCGAACGCCAATGGCGCGACCTGCTTCTCGATCAGTTGTGAGGTGTCTTCCGTCGCACCGTGCAACAGTTTGAGCGTGACATGATAGCGGCCCTCGGCGAGGTTGGCCGGGAAGCGCACTGTAATCGCCGTACGCCGCCAACCGTTTTCGACGGGCCCCGGTTGCAGTGCGAAGTTACCGCCACCAATCACCAGCAGCCTGGCTTCCTGAATGGTGAAGCTGATGTTGGGTTGAGTGATCGACTCATGCAGCATGGCCTCGACGCGAATCTCGATGTCGTCGCCATACAGGTAACTGGAGCAAAGCTGCTGGGTGTTGGTAAAGCAGGCGGCACTGATATGCCCCTCTTCGGTCCCAAAGGCCATCCCCTCCTGCTCGCCCATGAATGGCTTGCGCGTTACCGGCATGACCCCGCCACTGGCCCAGCGACGTTGCTCGTCACGCATGTCGAGCAAGTGCAGTTCGGCCATTTCGTCGGGTGAGCCACTGGCAACGACCCGGCCCGCGCGCAAGTAGATGACCCGGTGGCAAAAGCGCTTGACCATGCTCATGTCATGGGAGACGAACAGCAGCGTCGTGCCCTTGGCCGCCAGTTCCTCCAGCCGATTCAGGCATTTGAACTGAAAGGATGCATCGCCGACGGAGAGGGCCTCGTCGACGATCAGGATCTCGGGCTCGACACAGACCGAAACGGCGAAGGCCAGCCGTACCAGCATGCCGCTGGAATAGATTTTGGTGGGCTGATCGATAAAATCGCCGATATTGGCAAAGGCGACGATGTCATCGAAGCGAGCGTCGATTTCCAAGCGACTCAAGCCCAGCACCGCCGCATTCACATAGACGTTTTCCCGGCCGGTGAATTCCGGATTGAAACCTGACCCCAGCTCCAGCAACGCTGCAATCCGGCCATGCCCCTGGACGCTGCCCCGGGTCGGCATCAACGTTCCGCAGATCAGCTGCAACAGGGTGGATTTGCCACTGCCATTACGGCCGATGATACCGACGGTCTCCCCCCTTGCGATGGTCAGGGAAACATCGTCCAGGGCCCAGAACTCGCGATAGAAACGCTTCCTGCCGCGCACCAGCATCTGCAACAGGCGGTCCTTGGGCGCATCATAAATCTGATAACACTTGCTCAGGTTTTCGGCGCTGATGGCCACTTCAAACGACATCGGTAAAACCCTTCCATGAATCGCGGCCATTATTGCGGCGTTACTGGATCAGTCCTTCGTTGGGCACTGCGGATGAGTTAAGCACAGATGGGATAAAAAACTGCGAATGAATCTACACTTGGCCTACCCTCATGAGGATGCCACTCAAGAAGCATCCGATATTGTCTTAAGGATCAAGCACCGATGCAGTCGTTCAGCATGTCCCCTGTCGCCATGATCAAGAGTGTCCTGGTCAATCGAATCTTGATCTACGTGTTGATCCGCAGGGAAGTCATCGGTCGCTATAAAGGCTCCATGCTCGGCATTTTATGGTCGTTCTTCACCCCGGCCCTCATGCTGGTGGTCTACACGTTCGTGTTCAGTGTCGTCTTCAAGGCCCGCTGGTCTGGCGGCGGTGAGTCCAAGAGCGAATTCGCCCTGGTGCTGTTCGCTGGCCTGCTGGTATTCAACCTGTTTTCCGAATGCATCAACCGTGCGCCTGGCCTGGTGCTGGCTAACACCAACTACGTCAAGAAGATTGTATTCCCATTGGAAACCCTGCCCCTGGTGTCCCTCGGCGCAGCGCTGTTCCACATGGCTGTCAGCCTCCTGGCCTGGCTGGTCTTCTACATCGTCCTGTTCGGTACCCCACCGGTCACCGCTCTTCTGCTGCCACTGGTGCTGTTACCGTTGGTGTTGCTGACGCTGGGTATTTCCTGGTTTCTCGCCTCGATAAGTGTGTACCTGCGCGATATCGGCCAGTTCATCGGCATTATCATCACCGCGATGCTGTTCCTTTCTCCGATTTTCTATCCCCTCTCGACGCTTCCACAGAGCTATCAGGCCGTCTTGCAGGCAAACCCGCTGACGCTGCCGGTGGAAATGGTTCGCGATGTAATGTTCTGGGGCAGGCCGCCGCAATGGGAGCACCTGGCGGTTTACTCGGCAATCGCCGTGCTGATTGCCTGTTGCGGGTTTGCCTGGTTCCAGAGGACACGCAAGGGCTTCGCCGACGTCATATGACGTTTGTCGCGTGGCACCCCGTCCAGCAACCGCTATGCTGATTCATTGCACGGCTGGAGGCCTGGCTGGTGATTGAAGCCAGTCATCGATCCTGAAAGACCGAGTGTGCGTTGCCGTATTGACCAAAGGACCAGAAAACCGCATGGACCAGATCAACCGTCTTGTTGATTGCATTGACCAACTGAATCGCTCAACACAATCCAGATCCATTGAGGCCTTACAGCTGGTCAAGGAAATCGAGAATCGAGATCGGCTTATCAAACAATTGAACCTGGGTTCACAAGCGCTTCGCACTCGCCTGTCACTTCAAGAAGGCAAGGCCGGGCGGCTGCGCGAGCAACTGCGGTTGGCCGAACAGCGCCTGAAAGACGCCGAGACATTGCTCCAGACAAAAGAA
Organism: Pseudomonas sp. St290; assembly: GCF_018325805.1. Lineage (NCBI taxonomy): Bacteria > Pseudomonadati > Pseudomonadota > Gammaproteobacteria > Pseudomonadales > Pseudomonadaceae > Pseudomonas > Pseudomonas sp. St290. The sequence goes on from NZ_AP014703.1 coordinate 4,450,033, forward strand.
AGCGAGGCGGTCGCGCTTTCCGATTGGGCGGTGGATTTGCGCGCCCAACTGGCGGCGAAGCAGGCTGAGCTGTTCAAGCTTTCGGACTGGGGCAACGCCATTGAACGCGCACCGCTGCGTTATTCGATACGCAAGCAGCTGTATAAGTTGTCGCGCCGGGTCTACGCCTGGCTGCCCCTCTCCGCACACCGTAAAAGCAAACTGGCGAGTCGGCTTCGAAGCTGGTTGAAATCCGGCAAGGCAACGCCAGGCGAATCAGCGGCACCCGCTGGCCTCATCCCGCTGCAACCTCTGCCACCGCCCGTAAACCTTGCCGTGCCGTCTAGTCACGGGCGGCCCATGATCCTGATGTTCGGCGTGATTGACTGGCACTTCCGCATCCAGCGCCCACAGAACCTGGCCAAGGAGTTGGCCCGGGCCGGACAAACGACCTTTTATGTCTCGAACCACTTTATCGACGATGATGCCCCCGGTTTCGAAGCAGAGCTTTTGGAAGGCTCCAAACGGCTGTTTCAGATCCGTTTCAAGGTACGTGGCGCACCGGCCATTTATCATGCCCCGCCGTCAGCGGCCGCGATCCGCCAGTTATGCCAAGGGCTGGCCATGCTCCTGCAATCGGCGAACGTCGGTGCCGTGGATTGCATCGTCCAGCACGCCTATTGGTTCCCGTTGGCGAGGCGTGTCCCCAACGCCACGCTAGTCTATGACTGCATGGACCATCACGAAGGCTTCGGCAACGTTGCCCAGGAAATGCTCGACCTTGAGATCGCCCTGATGCGCAGGGCGGATCTGTTGGTGGCCACCTCCGACTGGATCGAACGGCACGGCAAGCGGGAAAACCGCAACGTAGAGGTGATCCGCAACGCCTGCGAGTTCAGTTTCTTTAGCCAACGTCCCGACAAGGTCTACCGGGATCCTTCCAACAGAAAGATCATCGGCTACTACGGCGTCATTGCCGAATGGTTCGATCTGGACCTGGTCAAGCGTGTCGCCCAGTCCTTCCCGCAGCACCTGATCCTGTTGATCGGCAGCGATACCGTCCAGGCAAAAAAATACTTCAAGGCCTGCCCGAATGTGGTCCTGGAAGGCGAAGTCCCCTATGCCTCCCTGCCCTACTACCTCCACGCCATGGACGTTTGCCTCCTTCCGTTCAAGGTCATGCCGCTGACCCTCGCCACCAATCCGGTCAAAGTCTATGAATACCTGAGCGCGGGAAAACCGGTGGTGTCGGTGAAACTGCCGGAATTGAGCCAGTTCGGCGAACTGGTCTGGGCGATTGAACAGCCGACTGAGTTCATCTCGACCCTGCGCGATGTATTGGAGGCACTCCCAGAGACCAGCGCCACGCTAAAGGCGCGGCAATCGTTCGCCCGGAGCCAGACCTGGCGGCATCGGGCCGCCAGCCTGCGCGAGGCCATCGCGACGTTACCCCTGCCTAAAGTCAGCGTCGTGGTGTTGACCTATAACAACCTCGAACTGACCAAGGCCTGCCTCGATAGCCTGTTGACCCAAAGCCAATACCCGAACCTTGAAATCATCGTCGTCGATAACCATTCCAGCGACCAGACCCCGGCCTACCTCACCGCCTGGGCCAAGGGACATCCAGACCGGATCGTCATCCTCAACCCGGACAACAAGGGCTTCGCCGCCGGCAACAACCTGGGCCTCGCAGCGGCCAGTGGCGACTATCTGGTTATCCTGAACAACGACACGGTCGTCACCGCCGGCTGGATCAAAGGCCTGATCCGCCACCTGCAGGACAACACGGAAATCGGCATCATCGGTCCGATCACCAACAACATCGGCAATGAGGCCAAAGTCAGCACCCGCTATGACCGGCTAGAAGACATGCCCGCCGAAGCCGCACAAATGACCCGCGCCCGCATGGGCGAGTGGTTCGAAATCAACACCCTGGCGTTTTTCTGCGTGATGTTGCCGCGCTCGACCTACGAGCAAGTCGGTGGCCTGTGCGAAGAGTACGGCCTGGGGTTCTTCGAGGACGACGATTACTGCCGCCGCGTGCAGCGTCGTGGCATGCGCGCAGCCTGCGCCGAAGATGTTTTCGTCCACCACCATCTGTCCGCCTCGTTCAATACTTTGGGTGCCAGGAAAAAACAGGCACTTTTCGAAAAGAACCGGGCGATCTACGAGAGCAAATGGGGTTCCTGGGTCCCGCACACGTACCGAGACGTATAAGCACCCCCTTTGCATGGCACTGAGGTGCTGAACAGCCGAGACGATATTTTGCCCAGATACAGCCTGAAATACGCAGTGGTGTTGGTGGTTTTACTGGCGAGTGCGGTGGTCGGCGTGTACGGTTTTTCGACGCTCGAACTGGCGTCCATGAACAGCGCCACCCGGACGATACTGCTGTCAGTGGCAGGCATGGCCGCCCTCACCGTCTTCACTGGTAAACCACCGATCATCCTTTGCCTGGGTTTACTGGCATGCCTGTCCGTTGCCTGCGCCCAGATCTGGCCGGTCATTGTCGTCGCGCTGTTCGCGCTGTCTTGCATCGTGCTCGGCAGGTGGATGCTCAGGCAAGAAGCCTCGATCGACTGGAGCGTCCACCTGCTGGTGGGAGCGGGCACGTTCGGCACGCTGACAGGCCTGGCGGCCTACTTGCCGATCAACTACCCCTGGCTGTATGGCGCGCTGCTGTTAACGCCGCTCATATTGGGCCACCGGCATGTCACGTCGATAGGGGGTGAACTGCTGAGGCAGATCCAGGCCAGTCGTTCAGTGCAAACACCCCTCCAGACGGGTCTCGACGTACTGATCTGCAGCTTCGCCTGCCTTTACGTGCTGGTCGCCTTCATGCCGGAGGTCGGGCATGACGCGTTGGCCATGCACCTTTTCGTCCCGTCACACCTGGCTCAGCGGCATCAATGGTCGTTCGACGCAGGCACTTATGTATGGGCGGTCATGCCCATGCTGGCCGACTGGATCTATAGCATTGTCTATATGCTGGCCGGCGAAACGGCCTCGCGCCTGAGCAACAGCGCATTCACTTTGCTGCTGGCTTGGCAAATCCGCAACATGACCCTCTGGGCCGGCGGCTCTGCCACCAGCGCCCGCTGGGCAAGCCTGATCTTTCTGTCGACACCCCTCGCCTTCGCTGAGAGCAGCAGCCTGCATATAGAGTCGGCCTGGACCGCCTTCATGATGGCCGGGACGCTCGCGATCCTGAAAGTCTCAAGCTTCACGCCCGATCCCAGGGAGCGCTTGTCGCAACTGCTCCTGGCCGGCCTCCTGCTGGGTTTCGCCCTGGCGACCAAAGCCGTGACCCTGAGCGTCCTGCCGGTCCTGCTGGTGATCCTCTTGCTGCACTGCAAGGCCTGGGCCGTCCAAGGGATCGTCAAGACGCTCCTGCTGGGCAGTGTCGGCCTGATACTGGCGGGCGCGCCCCCTTACCTCTCAGCCGGGTACTTGACCGGCAACCCCGTGTTCCCGTTTTTCAATGCCATTTTCCATTCGCCGCTCTGGCCGAACATCAACTTCGAACCACCGGCCACTTTCGGTACCGGGGTGACCTGGGACACCCTCTATCGGATGGTCTTCAAGTCGCCTCAGTTCATCGAGGGGCGAGTTGGCGCGGCCGGCTTTCAATGGCTGCTGCTACCCACCGCTGCCGTCGCCGTGCTGTTGAGCGGCAACAAAAAAGCCTTGTGCATTCTCCTGGTCGGCGCCGGCGCGATGTTCATGACGTTCCAGTCAACCGCCTACCTGCGTTATGTATTCCCCTCCTTCGCGCTGTTCTCAGTCATCCTGGCCCTGCCCTTTTCCGACGCGAAGATTTTCCCGCGCAGCCTCGCCATCCTGGCCGGTGCCATGTTGATCCTGACCAATACCCGCTTCATCCAGGCCGCGACTTATTATGGCGAAATCAACCCCTCCGCACTGTTGAGCAAGACCGGTCGGGATGCCTATCTATTGGAACGGCTGCCCATCCGAAACATGGTCGACACTGTCAACGCCTTGAATACCGGGCATCAGCCCGTGGCGGTCTTTGCGTCACCCTTGATGGCGGGTTTGCATGGCGATGCCCTTTACGCGTCGTGGTACAACCTGAAGTGGAAAAACGAATTCGATGCGGCGGCCTCGCCATCGGAGCTTGCCCAGCGCTTGCGCCAGCGCCAGGTGAACTGGCTGGTGATCGACCTCAAGTCTCTTCCCCAGGCGCGCCTGGACCTGCTGCTCAATGTGTCCACGTCGTATGCCAGGCTGGGTGACGTGGAACTGCGCAAGCTCAATGACACACACTACGAACACCTGCTCAATCCAGAGCTGTCCAGCCTCGAGGGCTGGAGCCTGACATCACCCTCGACCTATGACCCGTCGCGCAAGATCCTGACCGTCAACGTCCAGACACCGGCGATACAGCGTGTCGAAGTGACGCCAGGGCTGACGTACATCAACAGCGTGTCCGCCCGCTGCGCAACGACAGCCACTGCCGGAAGAATCCAGGCCAATTGGATGGATGAGCAAGGCAACTTCATTACCACCAGCATCGAGACGTTTGACTGCACCACGCAATGGGAGACCCATGAAATGAACGTGGTTGCCCCTGCGAACGCGACGTCCGTGATCATTTATGCGTCCGGCCATACCGACACTCCCCTGGAGTTCAAGTCCCTTTCATTCAGGCAATAGTGGGCGATATCGATGAACTCAAAAACAGCGCTTTTCACGGACGAACAACGCGTCGCCGTCGTCATCCCCAGCTATCGGGTCACCGCTCATATAGTGGACGTCATAGAGGCCATAGGGCCGGAGGTCTGGCGCATCTATGTCATTGACGACGCCTGTCCGGACGGCTCGGGCGGGCATGTCCTGGCGTCCTGTAACGACCCCCGGGTCAAAGTATTGCCCCATGACGTCAACAAAGGCGTCGGCGGCGCGGTCATGACCGGCTATCGAGCAGCCCTCGCCGAGGGGGCGAGCATCATCGTCAAAGTCGACGGGGACGGTCAGATGGACCCAACCCTGATCCCGCTGTTCATCGAACCGATCCTGGCGGGAGAAGCCGACTACACCAAGGGCAATCGGTTTTTCGATCTGGAGGAAGTCCAATCGATGCCGCGTATTCGCCTGTTCGGCAACGCTGTGCTGTCGCTGATGGCCAAATTGTCGACGGGTTACTGGGACCTGTTCGACCCCACCAACGGCTACACGGCGATTCACCGTGACGTCGCCCGGCTGCTGCCCCTGGACAAAGTCAGCCAACGCTACTTTTTCGAGACCGACATTCTGTTTCGCCTGAACACCGTGCGTGCCGTGGTGGTGGATATTCCGATGGAAGCCCGATACGGCGACGAAGTCAGTCATCTCAAGATCTCGAAAATCGTGGGTGAATTCCTGTTCAAACACTTGCGAAACTTCACCAAGCGCGTGCTCTACAACTATTATCTGCGCGACATGTCCCTGGCTTCGATCGAACTGCCGATCGGGATTCTCATGTTCTTGTTCGGCATCCTCTTCGGCAGTTACCACTGGTTCGAATCGGCGCAAAATGGCATCGCGACACCAGCCGGAACCGTGATGCTCAGCGCGCTGCCCATGCTCATGGGCTTGCAGTTGATCATGGCGTTCCTCGGTTATGACATCGCCTCCGTACCCAGCCGACCACGGCAATCCAGGCGTGGTAAAGCAACGTCATTGCGGGAAGAAAACTCATTAAAGCGCTGAGAGATTTTTTATCGGACCCCTCGCTCAAGACGTTGGACGTCGATGGCAGCGAACGCCTCGAGCTTCACGGCAAAGTGCTTGAGCGCAAGCGAATGCTTCGAGAAGTCTTCGTGGAGTTCCACCACACGTTTCATCGCCTGGCAGACCGCTACTTCAAGGTCGAGGGTCTTGAGGTGGAGTTGGGGGCGGGCATCGCGCCCATGCGTAATTCGTACCCTGAAGTACTGGCTACGGACATTGTCGCTACCGAGCGACTGGACATGGCGCTCAATGCCGAGGCAATGAGCCTGGACGATCACTCGGTCCGGGCCTTTTATGGCCAGAACTGTTTTCACCACTTTCCTCATCCCGATCGGTTCTTCACAGAGCTGGAAAGAACACTCAAGACCGGCGGCGGCGCCATTCTGATCGAGCCCTTCCACGGCCCTTTTGCCGCCTTTCTCTATAAGCGCCTGTTCAAGTCCGAAGGCTTCGACATGCACTTCCCGTCTTGGGAAACCCCGTCGACCGGGCCCATGAACGGTGCCAACCAGGCCCTCAGCTACATCATCTTCGTTCGCGACAGGCAGGCGTTCGAGCGCAAGCACCCAGGCTTGGAAATCGTTCACCAGGAGATCTGCAGCAATTATCTGCGCTACCTGATTTCCGGCGGCTTGAACTTTCGCCAGTTGTTGCCTGACGCGCTGATTCCTGTGCTCAAGGTCGTTGAAAAGCTGCTGTATCCGTTGAAACGAGTCTTGGCGCTGCATCACATCGTGGTCATCAGGAGGAAGCCTTGACCTTTATCAGGTACGGCGCCATCCAGCTCATGGCCTATGGGTTGGACATGGGGACTTTTTTGCTGTTGATGGCGCTGTTCAAGGATCAACCCGTCCTGGCCAACATCGCCGGCAAAGGCGTCGCGGGTGTGTTCGCGTTCTTCTTGCATCGGCACTTCACATTTCAATCGAGCCACGCCAGCAGCAAGGCTCAAGCGGTGCGCTACTTCTCATTGCTTGCAATCAATATTCCTCTCGCTTCGGCGCTGTTCAGCGTGGGGCTGTATTTCGTCAACAGCCCTGCCGCGGTGAAGTTTGTCTGCGATGTGGCCTGCGTGGTGCTGACTTACTGGATCAGCAAACTGTTCGTGTTTCATGCCGATACGCGCCCGCCTGTTTCCGCTGACCGCACCGAAGGCGCATGACGATGAAGCTACTGATTACCGGGGCGACAGGCTATATCGGACAACGTTTGTCAGCCCTCGCGGCGGCAAGCGGACACGAGGTCATTTGCGCCACGCGCCAACCGTGCCCGGCCCCCTATACCTGGCTTCCTTACGACCTGCGAGGCCCGGCCCCCGAGTGCCCGGCCGGCACTCAGGCGCTGATCCATCTGGCTGCCGATACCTCGACAGGTGTTCACTCCGACGCAGACGGCGAAGTCCAGGCGGCCCAGGCGCTGATCCGTTGCGCCAAACAAGGCTCGGCCAGGTTTGTCTTCATCTCCAGCCAAACCGCCGAAGCCACGGCCCCTGGCGTTTACGGCCGGACAAAATGGCGTATCGAGCAAGAAGTACTGGCCGCCGGGGGCATCGTGATCCGTCCCGGCCAAGTGTATGGCGGCCCCGAACGCGGGCTCTTTGGTGTGCTATCAGGGCTGGTTCGCCGAAGCCCGTTTGTGCCGATCCTCATGCCGGCGCCTTGCGTACAACCCATTCATGTCGACGACCTCGCGGCTTCGATACTAGCGGTCCTGGCGCGCGACGACATCCGCGCCGAGATCCTCAACCTGGGCGCCGTGCAGCCGATTGCCTTTGATCGCTTCCTGATGTCGATTGCGACGCACCGGGTGCGTGCCGCTCGCCTGCCAGTCCCTCTGCCGGTGGCCTTGCTCAGGCTACTGCGCCTGTCACTCGGGCAATCCTTGGGCGCGAAACTGGGGCTGGAACGGATTTTTTCCCTCATCCACCTGCCGCCCATGGACAGCGAGCGTTCCCTGCGAAAACTCGGCATCCAATTGCGCCCCCTTGCCCAGGGCATGCATCGCTCCGGCCATGGGCAACGCCGAAAACTTCTGCAAGAAGCCGCGGTCCTCTTGAACTACCTGCTCAAACACCCGCCGCAAAGAAGCCTGGTCAGTCGCTACACCCGGGCATTGGAGCGTGCGGGTAAAACCCATCCCATCCTCCATTCACGCTTGATGATGCGCTGGCCGATACTCCTGACACTCCTGGACGATGCGGGTGTCCTGCTCCAGCCCGAGGGCCGGGAACTGTCCTGGCGCCTTCATGTTGCACTCGGTATCGCCGAAGCCAGCACCCAGGGCGCGCAGGTATTTCTCGGTGCCCAGCAACCGCGCAGCCTTGTCGCCACGCTGGTTGCGCTGGGACTCACCTCGGTCAAGGCGCTGGCGGGGAAGACAGCGGCGCTGTTAGGCCGCCCCTTTGCCCGCCGGCTGTTGCTTGGAAGTGAAGCCCACCGTGAAACCTGAATTTGATGTGATCATTGTCGGCAGTGGCCCGGCCGGGACTTCGGCGGCCTATCCGCTGGTCAAGGCGGGCCTGAAAGTCCTCATGGTCGATGCCCAGGCCAATACAGGCTCGGCGACGCCGCCGACGCGTCCATTTCTCAGCGCCAGGGCAAACGACGAGCACCAGTGGAAATGGATGATCGGTGAAAACTTCCACGCCCTGAACCAACTGGACGCGGTATCGCCCAAGTTGAAGACGCCGACCCATGCCCATGTCTTCGAGGGGTTCAGCGCCCGCAATCGCATCGAGACCGACAACTTTATCGGCATAGGCTCTCTGGCAACCGGCGGCCTCTCCAATGCCTGGGGTTGCGGCGTGGCGACGCTGGGCGCCAGTGACTTTGCCGGGCTGCCCATCGATTATTCCGAAATGCTGGCGTCCTACGAAACGGTCGCTCGCCGGATCGGTATCAGTGGCGGGATCGACGACGACCTTTCCAGCTACTTCGGCCTCGACGAATGGTCGCAACCGCCCTTGCCACTGGACACGCTGCATCAGCGCCTGCTCGATCAGTACACCCGGCGCCGCCCGGGGTTTCCCGACCTGGGGTTTCGCCTTGGCCGCTCCAGGGTCGCCGTCTTGAGCCAGCCCCTGGACGAGCGCAAGGCCTGCGATCTGTCCGGGAACTGCTTGTGGGGCTGTCAGAACCAGGCGTTGTATAGCGCGTCGCAAGAGCTGCAGAAACTCAAGCAATACCCAGGGTTCCAGCACGTCCAGGACTTTTTGGTGGACGATCTGCAGCAACAGGACGGTGCCTGGGCGATTACCGATCATCGCTGCGCCCGACGCTTGCGTGCCACGCGCCTGCTGCTGGCGGCGGGCACCCTGGCCTCCACCAGGCTCGCCCTCAACTGCCTGAACCACCGGGCCCCGGTGCCACTGCTGTCATCGCCGACGGCAGCCTTCCTGTTATGGCTGCCGAAAATGCTCGGGACTCCAAGGGTGCCGACATTTGGCCTTGGCCAGCTATCGTTCGCCCTGGCGTTGTCGTCCAACGCAACGGCTTTCGGTTCGACGTTCAGCACCACAGGCTTGCCGATGACCGAGTTCGTCAGCCGGATCCCCATGGGCAAACGCTACAGCATCGAACTGCTGAAAAACCTGCTCAGCGCTTGTCTCGTGGGAAATATCTTCCTTCCCGGGCACCTGTCCAACAACACAGCGGTCTTGCGCCCCGACGGATCGTTGCGCATCAGCGGCCACGTGCATCCCGAGCTTCCCGAGCTCATGAAGGCTGCCGAGGCAAAGCTGCGCCGGATCTATTGGAAAATGGGCGCACTGCTGATGCCCATGAGCTTCACCGTCGGCAGGCCGGGGGCGGATATCCATTACGCGGCCACCCTGCCCATGCACTCGACGCCCAGGATCGGCCAGACCGACCGCCTTGGCGAAGTCGCCGGCCTTTGCGGCGTGCATATTGTCGACGGTGCCTGCCTGCCCAGCCTTACCGAAAAATCCCATACGCTGACCCTCATGGCCAACGCGGACCGGATAGCACGCTCACTCGTCACAATGATAGGAAATCACAAGGCATGACCCGCAAGGTACTCTGCATCGTCGGTACGCGTCCGGAGGCCATCAAGATGGCGCCCGTGATCAAGGCACTCCAGGCCGAGGAACATATCGTTTGTCGGGTGCTCGCCACCGCCCAGCACCGAGGCCTGCTGGACCAGGTGCTTGAGGGTTTCGCAATCACCGCCGACCTGGACCTGGACATCATGCGCCCCCACCAGTCCTTGACGGCGCTGACCTCACGCTTGCTGGTTGAACTCGAGGGTGTGCTGCAAGCCGAGCAACCGGATGTCGTACTGGCTCAAGGCGACACGACCACGGTCATGAGTGCTGCTCTGGCGTGTTTCTACCTGCAGATTCCCTTTGGCCATGTCGAAGCGGGCCTGCGTACCGGGGACCTCTGCAATCCGTTCCCCGAAGAAGCCAACCGGGTGATCGCCGGCAAACTGACCCGCTGGCATTTCGCGCCCACCCAGCACGCCGTGGACAACCTGCTGCGCGAAGGTGTCGCCGCCAGCGATATCACCCTGACCGGCAATACCGTGATCGATGCCTTGCTGATGACTGCCGCACAAGATTCTGCCTTGGGCATCCAGCTGGACCCTGGCAAACGCCTGGTGCTGGTGACCTCCCATCGCCGGGAAAACTTCGGCGAACCGTTCCAGCATATCTGCCAGGCACTCAAGCGCCTGGCCGAGTGCAACCCGGACATCCAGATCCTCTATCCTGTCCATCCCAATCCGAACGTCAAGGATGTCGCGTACCAGTTGCTCGGCCTGACCCCGAACATCATCCTTTGCGCGCCGCTGGATTACGCACCGTTCATTACGGCAATGAAGCGCTCGTACCTGATCATCAGTGACTCCGGGGGCATACAGGAAGAAGCCCCGGCCCTGGGCAAACCGGTGCTGGTACTGCGGGAGGAAACCGAACGCCCGGAGGCGGTCGACCTCGGCGTGGTCAAGCTGGTCGGCGCCAACCCAGACACCATTGTCGAACAGGCACAGCGTCTGCTCGATGACCCGCAGGCTTATCAGGGCATGGCACGTGGGGTTTCCCCCTATGGCGACGGCAAGGCGGCAGCGCGCATCGTCGACGTTTTACGGCAGTACTTCCAGCCATGCGCATGATCTACCTGTCCCCGGTGCCATGGGCCAGCTTCAGCCAGCGTCCTCATCACTTCGTCAGCTGGTATCACAACCAGACCGGGGCGCCGGTACTCTGGATCGATCCGTACCCGACGCGCTTACCGACGCTGAACGATTTCAGGCGCAATCCGCCTGTGGCCGACCCGCAAAGCGTCAGCGTTCCCCCCTGGTTGCAGGTCTGTAAACCCAGGAGCCTACCCATCGAGCCCATTCCAGGCTCGGCAATGCTCCTCAAGCGGCTGTGGCACAACCTGTTCAAAGAAGCCGTGGCATTTTCCGCCGACGGCCCGTGCATGATGTGCATCGGCAAACCTTCCGAACTGGCCTTGCAGTTGCTGGCGCTGGTCCCGGCAAGCCATGCCGTCTACGATGCCATGGACGATTTCCCGGCGTTTTATCAGGGCCTGTCACGCGCCTCCATGGAACGTCGACAGGCGCAGCTCATTCGCCGGGTCTCCTCAGTACTGGCGTCCTCCAGCGCCCTTCGCGACAGACTGCTGGGCATGACCGACCAGGTAGAACTGGCCCTCAATGCCTGTGACATGCACGGACTGGCGCCGATCGAGAACCTGGACCTGGGTGCCAAACAACAGGTGCTGGGTTATGTCGGCACGCTGGGACGTTGGTTCGATTGGGACCTGGTCGTCGCACTGGCGCAGGCCAATCCCGGAAACCGGATCCGGCTGATCGGCCCCCTCTTCACACCGCCGCCTTGCGTATTGCCTGCCAACATCGAGCTGCTCCCCGAGTGTCCCCACGCCAGTGCAGTCGAGGCCATGGCAACGTTTTCGGTGGGTTTGATCCCGTTCAAGCTCAACCGCCTGACCGCCTCGGTGGACCCGATCAAGTACTACGAGTACCGCGCCTTAGGCCTTCCCCTGATTTCCACCCGCTTCGGTGAAATGGCCCTGCGCGACCAGGAACCGGGCGTCTGGATCGTGGATGAAGGCGCCGATTTGCGCAAAACCGCCGTTCAAGCGCTCGCCAGTCGAAGTGATTGCGCGACTGTGCATCGATTTCGGGAGACGCACCTTTGGGCGCAGCGTTTTTCTGCGTTAAATCTCAAAAACATCAAGTAACGGCCGATACCCAGGATAAGACCCCGCGACTGGGGCGCAGGACAGAACGGTAGGTCAGTCATGACAGAGATTTATTTGCTGATAGCGCACGGCACGGACCAGGGCGAAGCTTACGTTCTGGGTTGGTTCGATGACCGGAGCAAAGCCAGGGAAGTGGCCGAGCAAAAAGAATGGGAGGCGTACCGCGCCAGCCTGAAGGCGAAGCACCCATGGTCGGGCCACAAACCGCTGGCACCGGACCAGACGGACTATCGCCGCTACTGGATCAAGACCATTTCAAAATTCGAGCATGTGCCGGTGCCAAGGTCCTTTGCGGTTCATTGATCACCACGAATGAATATTCGACGAAACGAGCGTTATCGGTAGCGGTCTAGACGATTAAGCCCATCCGATGAGAGCGTTCTTATGTTGAAATTCCTTGGCGGTACCGTAGGTATCATTTTCCTGATTGGCCTGATCGTGGTGATCGCGCTGTTCAAGTTCATTTTCTGAGCGCGGCAGCGGCGATCGTTGGCTTGGTGATCCATATTTTCAGGCGTGAAAAAGCCCAATCTTTGCAGATTGGGCTACGTCGTTGTAGCCAACTGGTTTGCTTGATTCATGATGACATCCATTCAGGGATGTCCCGCATGGCGTGTAAAACGCGCCATACGTCAATGTGTTCATTGCACCCTACGTAGAACACCAAATAGGGATAACGTTTCAGCGGCCAGCAGAGTAATCCGGGGAGATCCAGCTCATGGGCGTACCTGGACATACCCGATGCCGGATGGCGGCTGATATGCGTATAGGCGTTTTCCAAGGCGTCGATGAAATTGAGTGCCGCCTGCTCGGCCTGCTCACCTAGGTAATAGTTGATGGCGTCCTCTACATCCTGGCTGGCAAGAGCTCGCGGAATGACGGGTTTCGCCTTCATCCTCACCCCTTGCGCACCTTGGCCTTTAGGGATTCGAAGTAGTCGCCATTCACAGGAACAGTGGGAGCAGACTCCGCCCCGGCCAGTACCAGGCTACGCAGCTGCTGCCGATCCTGATCCTTGCGAATCAGCTCCCGCACATATTCGCTACTGGTGCTGTAGCCTCTCTGGCTAACCTGATCATCTATGAAAGATTTGAGAGCGTCCGGCAGGGAGATGTTCATGGTACTCATGACTTTGCCTGTTTTTTGACAAAATTTGCCAAAGTATACACCCTTGGGCCAGCCTCGCCAGGGGTCGAAGTCGTGGTAAAACGTGTAGTCCTTGGCCAACCATCAAACGTTCAGGTCGCAATGACATGACAGACATAGACACGGCTATTGCTGACTGGGAACCACTGCAGCTTGAATGGCATCAAGGCTTCGCGTTCATGGAAGGTATTCTGCTGGGCGACGGGCAAGTGCCTGATGTGTACATCATGCTCAACCCCGAAGGCGTACGACCCGGCGAGTTAGCTCAAGCTGCCAGCGCTGGGCATTATCCTCCCTCGCCCTTGCTGGCCGGCCAGCCGGTGTGGCGGCATCGACGCAATCCGTGGATCTTGCGCGATGCGCTGCGCGACTACTACCTGCTTCCGGCCTACCGGGAGCGCCACGGCTACTACGCGCTTCAGGCCCTGCCGTTTCGATTCGACAAAGGCCTGGAAAGCCTCGGCCACCAGTATTGGCGCGACGCAATCGGCGCCTATTGGTTCGGCGAGTACGCGATCACCCAAATTTCCGAAGCACGACCTGACAGCCTGGCCCTGTTGGCAGCGTCGCCAACCTCGGTGACTTCAGCCTCCGCCCTGTTCTGTGATGGGGTGAATATCTTTTTGCAGGGGCAATTGCTCGCCAGCGCCACGGCGCGGGTGCGCTATTGCAACCACCCGGCCTATCGAGTGATCGACGATCAGGTCTATAAGGGCTTCAGGCCCCTGCACCAGAAGGACGGCACGCCGCTGCCGGTCGCAAACCCGGACGACTTCCAGATGCTCGCCCAACGCTGGGGAACCGATGGGCAGTCGATCATCGTGCAAGCGCAGCAAGGCTCGAGCATTTCCTACGAGTACTTCTACTGCATCGACAATGCCGACCTGGCAACCTTCACCGTGCTGAACGAACGCTACGCCAAGGACAAGCAACGGGCCTATTACCTGACTGGCAAGACCATCCGCTACGTGGGCGATTTCCAGCTACTCAAGTGCTGGCAGCCAGCGTTCGACGCGTGCGGTCGCGTGGTCAGTGGCAGCGAGTATGAGGATGATTATTTTGCCGTGGACGACACGTCCGTCTATGTCGCTGGAACCCGTTTGCGTGACGCCCATGGCCCGAGTTTTCGTCACTTGGGTTTTGACTATTACCGTGATCACCGGCACGTCTACAGGCGCCAGAAACGCCTCGATGTCGAGGTGGAAAGCTTCGTCGTGATCCAACTCTGTCGCAATGACAAGGATTACGCGCCCGTGCTGGCAGGCGACAAGCACGGCCCACTGGGCTCTGGCGGTATCATCGATGCGGCCATGCAAGAGGCGTGGGCTCCTTACTTCGAAGCCCATCCGCAGTTGGAAGGTTATTGGTGGCACCGTTTTCAGGCACAGCCTGAAGTCACGCAAACGCACTCGGAAACGCAGCCGCTACAGGCCATCGGTCTCGGTTTCGAACTAGGCGACCAAGTGTATTTCCATGGACGCGTGGTCCATGGACTGGACGCAGCAAGTTTCAAATTGCTCGACACGCACCTGTGCGGCGATGCCCAAGGCTTGTATCTGATCCCGTTTCATAACGCGCAAACACAAGTGCCCGAACGGTTTTCCCTGGAACCCGCAGAGCACTTCCGCTCACTCGGTTCTCCCTACCTGACGGACGGTAAAACGGTGTTCTGTCACCGGGTTTTCTATCATCCCCCCGAACCGATTCGTAAGGCACACGCGGCTACTTTTGAGTCCTGTGGGCATGGTTGGGCCAAGGACCGGGACGCGGTGTTTTACTACGGCGCAGCGAAAAAACGGCTACACCCTTCCGATACTCGCATTCTCGGCACCTATGCCGTCAGCCCCACCTTGATCCTCTCGGAAGGCAAGCCGCTGGACGTGGCATTCGATCCTGATGAAGTCCGCGTGCCGCATCCCGATTTCCTGCAACTGGGCACGCGCAAGTTGTTCTGCCACCGACGGCCATTGAGCGCCAAGCGGATCGATCTGAGCACGTTGGAATTCCTGACGGACCGCTATGCCCGAGACAAGCATCGAATCTACCACTTCGACGGTTATGCGAGCCTGACCGAAGTCGATGAAGCGCATTATCGGGAATCGCTTGAAACCGCGTCACAGCCATAATCCCCCGCCGTGTCCTGTATGAATCGCTGTCCTTAGAAGTTGCAGCTGTATTGATACTCGAAGGGGAAGAACACTGTATCGACCACCAATGAGAACGGTGCGTCGATAAGCAAAAAAGGGATCAGCTTTCCTTTGGACGTGCCCACCAGCCACCAGTCAAAGCGCAGGCCGATGTAGGGGCATCGGTGCTTGTCGTAATCCATCCGCATGGCGGTGGCCATGCAGCCGCTTAAGCTGGTGATCAAAATCAGCAGAATCAGTTTTTGTAGCACGTAATGTCCTTATTACTTCTTTGCGAAGAGCGGCCCGGAGCATGACGGGCAGCGGATCAGCAATCTGGCAATGTCACCGCAGATCAACTGGAATGCCAGTGAGCCCTTTCAGCGGACAAACAGTCCTTTCCCGCAAGCGCTGGTTTGGCTTGCGAATGATGGCGTTCAAAGACAGGGTAGTTTTGCGCAGGCACAAAAAAGCCGATCTATCTGATCGGCTTAACTGCCTGATTTTACTCAGTGAATATGGTCGGGTGATTCGAACACTCGACCCCTAGCACCCCATCTCCCTTTTTCATACTTCTTGAAAGATTCCAAAGTTTTACTCTGGATTTTTCCAAGCCAGTATTTACTTGAGCTCCAGCGGTGTTCTGCTCTACGAGAGTCCAGTAACATCCATCGAGAGCCGACGGTTTTGTTGGGGGAAAAGTAGGGGGTAACTCATTTCCGACCAAAATCGCCATTAAAGAAGTCGAGTCACTGACGCTCAACGATGCCGGCCGCTCCCTCCGGGAGGATGGCAATCTGGCCGTCGAATCTCAGTCCGTAAGGACGATGTGTCACTCAGACTAATTCGTTGGCAGCCCAAGCTTCTCGAAAAACGCCTTATTGCGCTCCGTCGCAGACTTAATGACACCGTCAAACGACATGACCTCAACATAAGCGTTGAAACTACTCTTGTACCCAAAATACCCCAATCCGTCCGCGGCACGAGTCAAGTCATGCATCTTGCATCGCCTCTCCATCGAAGGCGTGAGATCGCAGATCACGTAGCAGAAGCCGGGGATCTCATTTCCTTTGGGAATAGGTCGCCCTGCGGCGGTTTGAGCGTTACCATCACGAATACGCTGCAGATAGCCAAGCGCCTGCTCAATCGGGTCTTTCTCCTCTCCCTCGCCAGCGTCATTTCGCATCGGACGTTTGATCTCTACAATCGTCAGAGCCGCCGGTGGCATCCTCTTGTTATCGGAAACCAATAATGGCTCATCAAAAACATTCAAAACACAAATATCAGGTTCTTTTGTGTCCGTTGAATGAGTAATCGGAAAGGACCGAAGTGACTTATCCGAGGCTAGAAAGTCGTGGAACGCCAAACGCTCATCGACTAACCAGAGATTGCAGCTATCCAGAAAAACATCATCCGACGTTTTGCGCATTGGCATGATGAGCTCATGGATCAACTCCTCCTTGGCGTACTTGCCGTCTTCCCCACGCTCAAGCGCTTTCGCCAAAATGTCCAAAGTCACCTTGCGATGGAATACATAATTGGCTAAGTCCGACTTCTTGATGTCATCCGCTTTCTCAAGATAGCTTACGAGCCTTTCCTGGTACTGAGCAGTGGTTTCACCACTCCCGAAACTCATCACATCATGCCCCTCTGACAGTAAAGCATTCTCAATCTCGGAGAGCTGTTTGTGGAGCAGAAGGTCCAAATCTTTATCTGAAATGTCCGGGTCGACGCTGAGCTTCTCTTCATCAATTCGACGGAGAATTGGTCGATACCGTGGCGCACGTACAGACACAAACTTTTCGACTCGCTCGCGCCCAGTTTTACGGATCTCTTGCAGATAGCCTTCGAGGTAGCCGCTAGACGAGGCAATGACTGCCCTGCGGATGTCGCTCAAGCTGACTTCCGTTTCCGAAAAGAGATCGTCGCTCAACTCTTCGATATCAAAACCGATACGTTCGGGACGTACATTTTGATCAAGAAAGGGAGACGTTACATAACAGGCGTAGACAAAATCACCGTCGTCATCACGAATTTTCCCGTGCAAGCCAGGAACCTTACCGGAGAGCGTTTCCTCTTCAACCACGCGACTGGCAGCACACCAGGCAATGAACGGCTGTTTCGCCGAACTGGCCTTGAGCTTCAGATGGGTAAGCTCAAATGTCTGCCCCTTGATTTCAATCTGTTCCTTTTTCGATGAGGTGAACAGGTATTGATCGAGCACCTCATCAAGGTCAATTTCTTCCTCACCATCCTTGATGTGGATTTTCGGCGCACCAGAATCACGAACGAAGTACCAAAGGCAATGTTCGAAAAGACTTGTGGCTATCTTCCTAGCTGTCTTGGCGGAATTTTCTCTATACGGTTTATTGAAACCTGAGAGATGGACGCAGGTCTGCAATGCAAAATCGGCTGGCTTCATGGTCGAAGGGAGGCTAGATACCCCTTGCGCCGCCGTGAACGCGAATGAACGGTGCTTGATAGCACCTCACTGCTGATGTTGACCGCCTCGAACGCTTTCAACCAGAGCAGACGCCCTACACCCCGACAGCCTTGCTGAGCTTTGTATTCACTATCGAGTGTCTCAAACGAGGCCATGTTCTTGTCGTGAAAGCCCGCTCCGTTATCGGTGATCTTGAACCCCATGATAGGTTCTTGGGAAGGCGCACCCCGTTTCGCCTTACTTACGTCCAAGGCCAAAGTGGATTGAGGCACACGCACAATCTCGATCGTGATCCGTCCATACTCGGGATCGCTGCTGGTTTCGGCAATCGAGTGAATGGAATTCACGACAGCCTCGAACAACGGCATCAATCCATGACTGCGGGGTAGCGGCGTGTTACGTAGCCGCCCCGGCAAATATGTGTTTAGGCTCACCTGATCCCTTCCTCCCGATCCTTTGTCATTATCATGGCCCTGTTCATTCTGGTCATGTACGCCCTCGAGGAAATTAACGCATTCGCTCTGCGGTATGCCATTGCCGCTAAAGAAGAAAGCCCCTCAATTCGAACACCTTGATCCTATCGCATCATCGGGATATCTGCCTGGCTGAGAACTAGGTGTTGGCGCTGGTGCGATATTGACCCAGGCTACCGGAATTCATTGCCTCACCGACTGCTCAAAAATAATGAAACTCGCGGGTGATCTCGGAGATAGCATGTGGTCAGTCAAAATCAGCAGCCTTATTCAAAATCGCACCAGCGCCAACGAAGTACTCTTTCAGTCCCCTTCCCGTCATTTCATCGCTTGAATAACGAGCTGCACAACACGCAAGCGGCCCGCAAGAGCCAGACCGTTTACCATCGCCTCACTTCAATTTTGTAGAAATTGCTTTCTACTTGAATCCGGCGCTTGTCAGAAGTCGGAGCGTCCTGAATCTGACTCGCAAGACGGACGTAGTACTTACACCCGTTCGCGTTGCCAAACGCATTAATCGCTTGGGTGGCGCGCAAAAAATCCTCATAGCCTCTATCTTTATTAGCCATGAGCGCATCGAAACCTGGCAGCGCTTGTGCATCCGCAAGTCGTGAAACTGGCCAGGCTGGCTCGAACGTCAGATTATTTTCCTTGAGGTAGACCGTGAGGAACATCTCAGGCTTGCCGGTATCGGGGTTAGCCCAGCACGGAGGGAGATCTCCTCCCTTACCCCGGTTAATTTTGTTCTGTAGAAATTGCACCTGCCCTTTCAGATCACTGTTCGTCTTCTGCAGTACAGTCGGATTCAGCCCCGCTTTCTCCGCTTCCGCGTATGCCTGCGAATCCTGAAGCAGTTTATGAACCTGATCAGTCTTCGGATCGCCCTCGGTTTTCAGAGTATCCTTAATCATCTGCTCCGTAGCCTTCATGTCGGCGATACGCTTCACGATTTCGGTAGGCTTAACGTCTGCGTTTGGATCTGCGACCAGCTGCTTCAACTGGTCATAGGTCATGAGCGTTTCAAGTATCAAGCGTTTGGCTTCTTTGCCTTTGTCTTTACTCGCTGACTGCTCCAACGCTTTGTCGATCGCAGCAAGCGCCGACAACTCTTCGTTTTTCTGAGTGAGCAGTACCTTCAGGCGCTCTGACTCGTCCCGTGCTTTGGAAGCATCTGTCAGTTTTCGGATAAGCTCATCAGGGTTTTTCAAACCCATTTTTGAGAGCTTAGTCTTGAGCGCTGCGGTCGCTTCATTGATCGCCCTCTCACGCTCATCCAGGCTTTGGTAGTCAGCGACTTTTTGCTCCAACGATTTATTGGCATTGGTGAGCTTCCACACTTGCCAACCGCTCAGAAGTAGCAAAATGAAAGCCAGCACCATCCAAATTTCAGTAATCGACAGGTTGAAGACCTGGTCGTTCTTCTGACTCATCAGGCAGGTCTCACATCTGAGGACATCCGATCAGATGGGAGCAAGGCCACAGAACTGGCCTCGGATGCGATGAGAGGTTCATTAACCGCGGGCTGGCGAATCTCGATTTGATTCACGTGATCGATCTTGCGAACGAGCTCATCAAGGTGCGCATGGGCGGTGTCTATCGCACTATTCCCCTGAATGACCTGACTGGCCAAATCTTTGTGCGTTTCGTTGCTTTCGTTGATGGCCTGAATGAGAGGCATCAGGGTCGACTTGATCGACTCAGAAAGGGCTTCGTTGGCCCGGAAACTCGCCTCGCCTGCAGCTCTGAACGCTTCGCCCATTTCCTGGCTTAGGACTGCGACAGAATCGTCCCGCTCAAGTCTTGTGTGAAGCCCGTCAAGCTTCTCGACGACCTGTGCAATGACTGCGCGGTTTTCTTTAAGCTCTTGCTCGAAGTCATTTTGATAGTCGTCTAGGGTGTCCAAAAACTCTTTCTGAACCCGCTCGATTCCGCCCACCAGGCTAGCGCCCTGGCTGTTCATAGCGTCCATGAGACGCTGCTGACTTTCAACAATAGAACCCACAGCCGTGAGTGTTTCTTCAAGAGTCTGGGTTTTGGTGTTCAAACCACGAATCGCAGTGCCCACAGCCTTAGCCGCAGATTTAATGTCTTCTGCCAGGGTCGTGATACCCGTGTTGACCCCATCTGTTGTCTCAGCCAAAACGGCAATGGAAGGATTGAGCTTGTTGGCGAACAGATTCTCTGGGAACAGCGTCTGATCCAGGCGTGCCTCTGCTTTCTTCCCGAAATCCAATGCATGCGCTTCCATACGCTCGAGGGTTTTTTCGCTCTTCTCGGAAAGACCATTGATGGTCGACAGCAAGTCGTCGCTGGCGGCCCTGGCGTCCTTGAGCATGGCATCGAATGCTTCATTACTTCGCTGAGTGGCATTGGCGAAGTACGCATCCATGGCACCCATGCTGTGCTTGGAAAGAGCCTCAATCTGATCCTTGGCACCGGTGACGGTTTCTTTGGTCGTGGCAACCACTTCATCTCGGAACACCGTCAGCTTCTGGAAGGTGTCATCAAACATCAGGGTGAGATTTTCAGCCGCTGTGATCGCGCGCTCTTCGACGCTTGAGATGGCGTCCTCCTGGTCGTGCTTAAAACCGACGTGAAGGGTGCGGGCGACCATGCCAATCGCAGTGCTCACCATCGCAGCAGCGAAGCGCATCGCCATGTTGCTGAGATCTTCACCGATACTCTGGATGTCGAACAGACAGATGATGATACTGCCCACGGTGAACAGAAAGCCGAGGTAATAAACAGAGTCAGCAAACTTGGCCAAGGTAAGCTTCACGTCATACAGTTTTCGCACGCGATAACCCACCAGCCAATAAGCCAGCATGATGGTCAACGGAACCCAGAAGCCAAACCACTTAGGGTCGTTAATGTAGAGGCTGATCCCGGCGCAAAAAATCTTCAGAATGAGCGCGAAAACAAACCAGTATTGTACTCGGTGCAGTGGCTTTACAGCGCTCATTTACAGCCCCTCCATGGGGTTTACTCGGTCCAGTGACGCACCATTGGCAGAAAAGTACTGCGCCCAAAATTCCGCGCGCTTGTTGTAGGGGGTAACCGAAGACTCCGCGGCCAACATATTGATGGTGACAGAGACATCCATCAGCGCAGGCGCTACCGCCTCTTGGCCATAGGCGCTTTTTGCAAAATCTTTGTAGGAGAGCTGAGCATTTTTGTACATGCTGAACCGAGGCATGTTCGCGGCCATGTCCGAATAGATGATCAGATGCTTCTCACCCTGGGCATTCAGATGGTTGAATCCGTGGAGGCTGGCTAGCTGAAGCATCTCGAAAATGGGAGAGATTTTCGCTCGCACATCCAAAGGAATCTTGCGTACGACCGCATCGAGAGGCTTGGCAAATTTCTCGTTGAAATCCTTGTCCACGAATTTCTGGGTATTCGTGAACTTGTTTTTGTCCCCCCACTGCCCTGGGTTACACATCACGAATACAGGATCGCTGTTGTGCTGGTAATCCTCCCCCAACAGGAACACCGTCACCAGGGCACCTTCCGGAACCTCTTTCAGAATCATGTTTTGAAGCCGCTTGGCCAAAGCCGCTTTCTGCGTAAAGGGAAAGGGAGACGTATTGTCGATCAACACGACGTATTCACCCTTCGCACCACTGCTTGGGCAAAGCGTTACCTTGTCAATTTTATCTTGGTTGAAAGACCAGTAGATTCCGTAGACAACACCAACCACCAGGGCAAGCGTCAGCAAAATCCAGAGAATGGCTACCATAGCCGATTTTTGTTTTCGTTTTTTGTACAGCGACATAGGACGCCCTTAAATCTGGCTTTCAATGGGTTTGAGCTGGTCAAATTTCTGCGTGAACGACGACTGAACCTTTGCCCGAGTTGGCTGCTCAATGGCGAGCATTTCGCTCAACATCTGCTCCTGAACCCTCAAGCGGTCCTCGTCACGCTCTGTGCTAAAATCTGGAAAACCCTGTTCTTCCAGCACGACGTCATCGTTGAAATAGTCAGGACGAGGTTTATCAGCCGGTCGAACCATTTGGTTCTCATACCGATATGCCTGCGTCAGGGCCAATATGGTGTTGTCAGCCAATACGAGGTGCTCCGTCACCTTTTTCTCGGCGACAGACTTCTCATTCATGTTGGATTTGAAGCGTTTGATGGCCTGCTTGGCTTTTTTAACGTTCTCGTCGATTTGCGCGAGCGTCGTCTGTTTTTCCAGTTCTAGCTCCTCACGCAGGCGGTCGATAACCTCGACCATGCTCTGATAAGAATCAACGTACGCCCCATAGACCTTCGAATACCCCGGGTAGCGATCTTGCCAGGCGTATCCATGGTGCAATGCGAGCAAGCCAAAAATGACAGTCACAACAAACAGACCAATGCTTTCAAAGTCGCTGAAAGGCGACACTAACGAACTGGCGCTTTCCCAAACCAGTTGCAGCTGATTGGCAGTTTCGTCATCAATCTGAGGCATCACATGGCGGCAGTAAGCCACGAAGCAACCAACCAAAAGTGTCCAAGTAACACCGAGTAATCCGCAAACCCATCCGAGGGTTTTGCGACCGCTGTTCACATGGTTTTTGTTAGTAAAGAGACGACCAACGAAAAAACATCCAACGATGTTAGCGACCGCTAACAGCCCTGCCAGCATCAGACCGGCTAGCAGTCCGCCCTGCATTCCTCCTGCGAAGAAGGTCGAGTTCGCGAATGCTTCCAGCGCGCAACACAACACGAGCACGCCAACCTTTGTCGCATGATCGGTCCAGTCTGCCAGCTTCGCAGGTGTGTCAGGCAGCTTGTTCTCAGACCTGAAGCGATCGAGGATTTCCTTTTGGGCCCGAGTCGTGCGCGCTTCATCCTGAAGTTCAGCGTCTGCCTGGGAGAGAATAGAGTCGGCTTTTCGTACGAACTCCTCACCGAGTTGCACGGTATGGTTCGTCTCTTGAGTCAGGTCGATGCTGTCCAGACGGGCTTGGATTTGCTTGAGCCAACGCTCGCCGCTTTTGAAAGTGGCTGCGCGAAGCTTCCCCACGGTACCCATAATCTGGAGTTCAGTTTCCGTCAGACGAGTATCTCTAGCATCAGGGATACCCGACGCACCATGAGCACGAGCGTTTTCCAGGACTCTGAGGTCAGCTTTGATCTTTTCAGGGTCAATTTTAGGAAAGCTTCCTTCTTCGTCGGTCTCGACCCTTTCCCCAAACAAAAATGCCTTAAGCGCCGCCAACAGCTTCCTTAGAAACGACATCACTAACATCCATAAGTCTTTGTTTTAAATGGCTCACTAACTCGAAACGCAACAGCTTCCTGCTTCACGGAGCCAAAAACTGGAGTGATGGAATTATCTGTATAGCCGACTTGGTTGACGGGCGACACGCGACTATGGGCGAATGGCCATCAAATGTAACGGGATGATGACGCTCGTCAGGATTCTTAGCAAGATGTGCATTGCGTAGTTCGACAGTAGGAGTGGTGAACTGCAATTCAGAGACTGGATGCTGGAGATGGAGCTCCTTCACCTGTTGGTGCTGACACGTTTTCCACCCTGGCTACCGAAATTCATTGACCACCCCTCCACCCAAAAAGTGATGACATTGCGGGCGATTTTGGAGACAGCATGCGGACCACTCAAAATAAGGAGCCCGGGTCAAAATCGCAGCAGCGTCAGCAAGCAGTCATTGACCAACGTAAAATACGCGCTATATTGTGCCCACAACAAAAACAAACCACTACATGATGTGTTTTTTTGTAGAAGTCGACTTAACGATTATATGTAAAAAACCCGCACTCGTAGGAGATTTACGATGACCGATCGACGCCCTATCAACAAAGATGTAAACGTTCCGAAGCCCGGCGGCGGCCAACAGCCTCGCTCTCGAAATCAAGACGGTCAAATTCGAGACAAACGGAGTGATGCCGGTAAACCTCGGAGCAAATAGACCCATGCTGAACTGCGTCGCCCGGTATCCATGAAGTTATCTGGCGATGCAATACCATGAAACTGCGTCGTCAATGTGACTTGGATTGAACCTTTCCATTCACCAAAGTCACCACCATATATACGTACACCTCCGTCCCCCATGTATAGATCTGCACGTTGCCGCCGCTGGTGGCCTCCTTACCGGGAATCTTGACGATATCCAGCACCTGTTCATATGTCATGCCGGGCTTAATTGCAGCGTATTGTTGATCACTGATATTAGGACGCTGGGCTCTTATCGTTTCAAGATCGGGAAAACCGGATTGATAGCTGACGTTGTTACCGTTGCCAGAAATGACCGGACTGTTATTACCACTAGAGTTGTGCGATACCGCCTGCGTCGGCAGGACGAGCGCCGCCACTGATGCCAAGGCTCCCAATATCCCTGCGTACAAACCAATTTGCTTCATGTTTGCCATTTCACTCTCTGGGCTCTGAGATGATTCAGTTATACGGTTACGGCGAAGCGCTGAGCATCAAGGGCGGCAACGGCAGAGAATCCGGCGCCCTTCTTGAAGTTCATGTTATGAACGAAATTCTTCATCGCATCAGACGGATCTATCGTTTCTAGGTTAAGTCCGTCAACGGTTGACCGAGAGAACGCAACACTCAGAATTGGTTCCTCCTCCATATGACCTGTCGAGCTATTGAGCACATTGTCCAGAGCGGTGACGATGACTAGGTCATCCGGCAGGATTGCCAACAACTCTCGACCTACTCGCAGGGTGCAGCTGCACACATAGTCCTGGTGCAGCTCGTTGAACCGTCCGGCAGGCATGGCTTTGGTCGACAATTTGCCACTTTTGAGAAGAGATTTGATTTCGGTCGGAATCACGTCTAAGCCATGGATAGCGACCCGGGCTTCAAGAACACCACCTTCATGAACAAGCACCTGAATGGCTGAGCCGAGGTGTGAGATTTCTGTAAACGACTCGAAAGCTTCGATGGCATCTAGCTTGGCCTGACGGTCACCATCAAGGATACGGATCGCAATGTCCCTCTCCTCTGCCCACTCGGTATGGGCAGTTTTCCATTCATCAAGCTGAGCCTGATATTGCCTTTCGTCTTCCGCCTGCGCGGCGCCAATCTTGCCTACCAGGGCTACGCGCTGACGAGCCTCTAGCTTGAAGAGCCGAGCCCAGAAATTGGGGTGATATGTAGCGGCCGCATGCGTAGCTTCTTGCTCAAGAGTACCGCTCTTGAGTGGCTGTCTAGGTTCAGGATTGGAGAGAAGTCGCTTCCATTTCACAGGCTCGGCACACTCCTTGTGCATCGAAAGGAGGATATCTACGTGATTTTCGTACACCTCAACTTCATACGCTGCTTGTTCCAGCGCTTCCATCTTTGCGTACTCTTTCTGTCGCTTTTCAAGCTCACGCTGACGGCGATGAGCGTTGCGCTCTGATCGCCGCGCAGACGCTTGCAGCGAACGTACAGTCCCTTTCCAACCCATCACGACTCTCCATACCGTTCACATGATGGCACATTAACATAACTCGTGGCGTTGCCTGAATCACCTGAGCATTTGGAACCGAAATGTCAGTTAACCCAGAAAGAGCGCATTTGTACTCCACGCTTCTCAGAGCAAAGACACGGCCAGTTATCCAGAAGTAAGGGGACCTTCATGGCAACCTTCACAGCCCCCTTGTTTCTCGTTTACTCCGTCGTTTGACGTATGGCCTTCTCAATTCGCTGACGTCCCGCATGAGCAAGCTTGCTTACTCCAGCTTCCTTCGCGACCGCGTATATCAAGGATTCCCCTTCGTGTCCCCGCTGCACCATCTCATCAACCAAAGCACGTAGTTCTGGCAGGCAGATTTCAGATAGTCCTCTCGTGGTGTCTTCGTCGCCGGGCTTACGGAAGACGACACTGGCGTCCGACTCGATATGAGTAGGCCAGAAAAAGACTCCTGTATGCTCCTCTTCATGTGAGCGGAATCGAGCACGGGCAATTTGGTCAACGCGATCACGTATCCGTGAGCCGGTTCGTACCCAGCCATGAGCACGGGCAATGCGCCTTGCGAGCGCTGTGTCCAGAACCGGCCCCTCTTCCGCTACGACATGAGCAATCATCTGCTCCAACGTTTCCGTGTAACTCGCCTCAAAGAACTGATCTGGATCGACCAACCCGACCGCCTGACGAGGGTCGGCTTCTTTATAAATCAAATATTCAAGGGGACGAGTAATAGCCAGGACATCCTCTACTGGCGTGATAGATGCCGCCTTGGCGTACTTCAACCCAGGCAACGCACCTGAGGGATCATTGGATTCGGCCACACTATCCGCTGTGGCGACCACAGTAACCTGACTTACTACCTCAATGACCTCAGCCATAGCTGTGTCGATTTTCAGTCGCTCCGCCTCTTGAGTTGCATCGATGACAGCTTGCTTGGCTCGGGACTCCGCAAGAATCTCGTTCAGCCGTTGGTGTACCTTTTCGGTAGTTCCAATTGCATCTACCCACCAGTCCGTCGACCATATCCTAACGATCTCCCAGCCAAGTCCACGCAGTACAAATTCTCGGAGCTTGTCACGATCGCGAGCGGTCGCACTGCGGTGATAGGTAGCACCGTCGCATTCAATCCCGGCAAGGTACCGTCCAGGAGCATCAGGGTGAACAACCCCAAGGTCTATTCGAAAGGAGGAAACGCCAATCTGGGTAAATATCTGCCATCCCTTTTTAGCCAACGCCGCTGCAACCGCCTCTTCGAATGGGCTGTCGAAACTACCCACGCTACCAAAGTCAGCCTCTGCGAGAGCCCGTGGGCCACGCTCTGCAAACTCCAAGAAGTGCTTAAGATCTCGCACCCCAATCGCTTGCGTACGAGCTAAATCAATATGCTCTGGGCGCAAGGTCGAGAACACCACAAGTTCCTGGCGAGCACGGGTTATTGCCACGTTCAGTCGACGCTCACCACCAGGGCGGTTCATCGGACCGAAGTTCATGGATAGCACACCGGCAGCGTCTTTTCCGTAGGTGGTCGAGAAATAGATGATGTCTCGCTCATCGCCTTGAACACTCTCAAGGTTCTTGACGAACACAGGCTCCAGCTCGGACTCAGCGAAATACGAATCGAGTGATGGGTCTTTCCGGCAAGCCTCATCCAGCATGTCCATGATGAGCTTCTGTTGCTCGCCGTTAAAGGTTACGACCCCCACGGTCCGCCTGCTTTCGCGGAAGGCCGGAGACTGGAGGCGAGCAACCAAATCAGCAACTAAATATCTTGCTTCAATTAAGTTTGTTCGCGACCCGCCCTTGTCATATATACCCGGGACAGGGCATAACCGTACTGCTTTGTCGGCCGTAAACGGTGATGGGAAGGTCACCAGCTTCGACTGGTAGTATCGCTGGTTCGAGAAAGCGATCAGACTCTCGTGGCGGCTACGGTAGTGCCAGTTCAGGTTACGCATCGGCAGGTTGGCACTGATGCACTCGTCCAGAATACTCTCGAGATCAGCCTCTACATCCTCATCTTCAGCGGTCGACTCAGCTCGGTTAAAAAACGAAGTTGGAGGGAGCTGTTTGGGGTCGCCCACCATCACCACCTGCTTCCCTCGAGCCATGGCGCCGATGGCATCCCAGACAGGTATTTGAGATGCCTCATCGAAGATAACGAGATCGAACGGTGTTGAAGCAGGCGGCAGATACTGAGCAATGGAGAGAGGGCTCATGAGCAAGCATGGAGTCAGCTTGGTTAGCGCTTCTGGCGCACGACTCATCAACTCCCGCAATGGAATGTGCTTGGTCTTCTTGCCCATCTCATGGCGCAGGACGCCCCATTCCGAAGAGCGACTTACGCTATCCTGGCTTGGTAGGTCGGAACACAGCCGAGCTCGGAGCCAGTCTTTGGTCAACTCGGTGAACTTGTCATCCAAAGCTCGGAAATCACGAATGCGCTGTTCATGCTCCACGCTGACGAACGTCCGGATCACCTCTTCGTTGTCGACCGTCGTATTCAGCCACCAGCGGGCATAATTTACTTCCAATACACGCCGGACTTTTCCAGAGGTGATGGCTCCTGCTTCCATCGCTTGAACAATTGGCGCCAGACCGACAGCGTAGGCTTCATCGCGAACCTTCCGCCAAGCGCACCATGCCTTAAGGCGCGATTCAGACGAGACGACAGTTTCGCAGTTTGTCTTGATATCACTTAGCGCCAGGTGAGCAGTTTCGGTGACGCCCATTTCGGTGAAATGACCGACAGCCGTCAGGTGCGCCGCTCGCGCCTGTAGCAACTCAAGCTTTTCTCGAAGAGCAACACCGGCATTGGCTATAGCAGCCTCCGGTTCAAGCAGTGCGTTACCATCCCCCAGCAAAGTTTGAAGCGGTGTTTTGTAGGCCGCGACTTGCTCAGGATTGAGTGCTAGCTTCGCCACCGCGGCAGTCATTTCCCCCTGAAACGCTACCGCCCTACGCACGACGTCAACCTTCGTTTTCAAGTCATTCCAGACGGGAACGATTTCTCGTAGATCGGCCAGATCCACCAACTCTCGCTCAACTGCTGCTCTTTTCTTGAGCAACTCAAAATCAGCTTTTAACGACAAGCCACAACGCCCCTCCTCTACATGAGGATAGTCGTCGACAAGCCGACCGCGTTCTTCTATGCCTCGTCGTTCCGCCTGGAAGCGCAGAGCTGAAGTCAGCACGTCAATATCCGTGGTCAAACCGCTCCAGAGAGAGCTAGTTGCTGAGCTGAGATCAACCAGCTCATCTAACCCAGCATCGAGACGAGTCAGCGCACGCAGCCGGCGGAGTTCCTCCTTAAGCTCATCACCTAGCAGCCCCTGCTCAACCAACTGCAAGCCGTCATCGATCCAGGCAGAATTACTTTTCTGAAGCCGCATAGCCTCTTGCAGCTTGATCGCTGTCGCGAGATGCGTTGCTTCGGATTTAGCGCCTTGCCAAACAGCAACACACTCATGACCTGGCTCCAGCTCATCGATTGCTCGACGCACCGACCGAATCTCTACCCAAGTAGCGAGATCCTTGCCATTGTCGACTTCACCTGTTGACGTCTGCGTCGGAGCCAATAGCCCAGCGATTCGGCGTTTTCCAAACCAAGACTTAGGCCAGAAAGACTCCTCCGCGTCTTTCCACTCGCGCAGCAGGAGCTCGATATCAAGTCCTTCAATCGCGTCACCGTAGGACGCTGTTAGCTGGTTCTTGAGGTCGTCTATCTGACACAGCAATGTGACAGCTTGCCCGATAACGTCAGTGACACTTTCTGGCCAAGCAGGGCCTAGATCAACGAAAATAGCGCGGCGTTGCTGCAGCAGATCAATGCCTTGTTTAGCTTCAGCAATTATACGAGAGGGCCAGAGAGCTGAGAGCCCGGAGTTAGTGTCCCGGTGCTCTTCGACCCAAGTACAACCCTCACTCAGACGCTGAGAAATCGAGCGTGCATCGGGTCGCAGTGCGAAACACCAATCCTGCCCAGCGGCAGCAGGAAGTGCTCGAGAAAGGATCGATAGCCCCTCAAGCGCTGTTGGGGTGTACTCCGTAACAGGAAGCCCGGACAGCTCAACAAAGCGATCAGCAGCTCGCTGAACCTCAAGCACAGCGGGAAGCACGTCACGAGCAGCCTGCACGAATTGTTGCTGCCAATGAGGCGACCACTCTGCTTGGCCTACTGCGGACAAAGCGTTGCTTGCCAACTGACTGTAACCCACAGCCTGGGCGTTCACTTCAAGGCGATCGCCCAACTCTCGAAGCTCAAGCATGGCCTTCTGATCATGCGTGCCCGGAGATGGCCAACCAAGTGGAGCTACTGTCTCATCAACACCTGATGTCACCGTCCCGATGGCATCGTAGATGGTGTAGCCGTTGCGGTGCCGGCGATGCAAACGCTCGACATAAATATTGAGGCTGTCACGCAGGGAAGCGAGCCGCTGCGCTTCCACCTCCCATGCGGCAGCGTCTACCTGCCCTTTCGCTTCCCAAGCCGACTGCAACTGAGCAAGGACATCCGTTTTTCGAGCTTTGCTGGAGTGAAGCTCAAGGCAGAACTCGCCCAGACCGATTTCACGCAAGCGCCGGTACACGACATCCAGGGCAGCAATTTTCTCAGACACGAACAGCACCCGGCGTCCTTGAGCGATCGACTGGGCGATCATGTTGGAAATCGTTTGGCTTTTACCCGTGCCCGGTGGGCCGATGAGAACGAAGTCTTTGCCCTTGGCTGCTGCCATCACAGCCGCAAGCTGAGATGAATCAGATGGCAGTGGACAGAACACATCAGTCGGGCCGTAATCACGGTCCAGCGAGTCGGCCTCCGGAAACGGGGTATCTGAGATGAACGAATCGCGTGGTGTGTCCAGAAGGTGCTGCACTACAGGACTCTGTCGAAGATGCTCTGCATTCTCGGCAAGATCCTTCCACATGAGATACTTAGCAAACGAGAACATCGAGAGCACAACGTCCTCGTTCAGTTCCCAACCAGCAATGTCCTTGATCGCATGACCGACCTTGTTCCAAATGCCTGCGATATCCAGTCCTGCGTCGTCTCGAGGCAATTCCTGCTCCAGCGAACCCAAGCCCAGTTCAAAGTCTTGACGCAGCATCTCGATCAGAGTCGGGTTAAAACGAGGCTCATCATCGTGTAGCACCATGGTAAATCCGGAGCGTGCGCTCTTACGTTCCAAAGTGACAGGTACCAAGACCAGTGGTGCTTTGTACTTCTGCCCAGCCCTATCCTCACGCGTCCAGCTAAGGAAACCGATGGCCAGGAACAGCGTGTTGGAGCCACCTTCCTGCAGAGCAGTACGAGCGCTTCGATACAACTCAGTTAGCCGAACATCCATTTCAGCGGACGTCAGCGCAACAAATACTTCCCTACGCTTGAGAGCATCTTCAGCATGACGACGACGAACATCTTCTCGCTCACGCTGCTCATGGAGTGCGCGCTCACGCGGATCTGTTCCATCCATCAGGTCAGGTCTGGTAAGCAGCTTCAGCGCCTGTCCACTTGCAATAATGTCCTCAAGCGCACCTGGATCAGGTGACTCAAGCTTCAGCGCTCGCTTACCCATTTTGAAATTGAGTAAGTTATTTCGAAGCGACAGATCTAGAAGCTTACGCTGCCAACGGCCGAGGCGATCGGCTGGGTCGAGTTTGGACAGATCCTCAACTTGCACCTCAATGTTGTCATCGGCGATGCCGATCCCTTCCTCCACCAGAAACGATGGGGCTTCAGCAGATTCAGCAACGGCAACACGCGCGATCTGAGCCTCTGAGCTGGCGAGCGGCTTGATACGTTGCAGACGGGCGCGACGGATATCCAGCAGCATTTCGAAAACACTTTCGGCTTCTTCAGCTACCTGTTTAGTGCCCATCTCTACCGCATAAGAGAATGGCGGTATTGAGTTGTGGGTAATGAGGGTAGTCTCGAACAGCACGAGTTCCTGAAGCTTCACCCGCTTACGTACTGCTGTGACATCATCCACCAGGGCAGTCGTAAACTCTTCGGGCTTAAGCCACAAACCAGCAAAAGCATGACCGTAGGTGAATACGATCACAGGGTTAAGCCCCATCTGCTCCAATGCTGCGCAGAAAAGCAGAGTTAGGTCGAGACATGTAGCCAACCCGGAGTCAGCAATCTGACTGGGGCTACGAATCTTCTGTCCTGATTGTTCAAAGCTAGCCGGCGGCAACGCATAGTCGAGCTTCATGCGCGCCACCGCGCCCCAGACTGCCGACGCCAACTGCCAAGCTCTTTTTGGGCCACCCTCATATCCATCAAGTGCGGACGGTTTATCGCTAAGACGAAGCAACTCGGCCGCCTGTTTGAGCAACCGCTCAACCGCTGCATCATTCGGCTGAACAAAAGCCGCAGTCATATCTGGTATATGCCGCAATCCGCCCCACTGGTTTCTGGGCAAAAGGTCTACGACCTGTTCAAGCCGAGCAACTTCCTTGCGACCGCTCTCCGCCTCCTTGTCATCAGCTTCAAGAACGAAGGTAAAGGTCGACATCTCCGCTTCTGTCAGGCGATTCAACAACGGGCCATCCAGGACAAGATCGAGCCCAGGTATGACCCGGAAGCTATCTGCAGCGATCTCGTCAATCCGCCAGATCTTGGATTTAAATACCTCGGGCGCCGAGCTAAGGGTAAGAGTCGCATTGATGAAACGATCACCCGTCTCGTTCGAGATACGAAGCTCGCGTATCACAGGAATGGCGTTCTGGAAATCTGCAAGGTTCAGCTTCGCCACCAAGGTGGCAAGGATATTTACTTCTTTAGGCTGGACTTCTTCTTGGGGCGTAAGGGGCTGAACGATGTCGTCCATGCGCAACCATCCTTGTCGTTATGCCCAAGGGAGTGCCGGAATTGGCCGGCCAGAGGGCCCCTCTTGAGCTGATGGCGGGATGATAGCTCTTCTAGTGAAAGCCGTAATGTGCCTTTGGTCGTTACTGATTTCTCATCCCATCATCGAATGACCGCTAGGTAGACCGAAGCAATCCGCCTGTCAAAAACCCCTAGGACAAAATCCGATTATTGGTAATACATCCGAAAAATCCACTCAGAGCCAGCCGTTTGTGGGGGAAAAAACGCGGACAAATAAAAAGGGGTCACGAGATAAAATCTCGCAACCCCTTGAATTATATGGTCGGGACGGAGTGATTCGAACACTCGCCCCCTAGCACCCCATCTTCTTTTTCATACTTCTCGAAAGCTTCCAAAATTTCACTTTGGATTTTTCCAAGCCAGTATTTACTTGAGCTACAGCGGTGTTCTGCTCTACGAGAGTCCAGGAACGTCCATCAAGAGCCGACGTTTTTGTGGGGGTAAAAGTAGGGGAAATCTATTTTATGGCTTAAATCACCATCAAAGAGCTCGAGTCGCTGACCGCTGAGGATGCCGGCCGCATCCTCAGGGAGGATGGCAATCTCGCCGGTCGAATTTCCGTGCGTAAGGACGGTGTGTCGGTCAGCTTTATCTATCGGTATCGGTGGGGCGACCAGAACAAAGAGTACGCCTGCGGAACCTGGCCGCGCAAATCCCTGACAGATATCCGCAAGGCCCGCAACCAGGCACATGCGCTCATCGATGAGCCCCCAGATGTTCAACTGGTCCAGAAAGCGCCAACATTGGCGGGCGTTACTGGCTGAAGGGAATCCGACTGAACTGGTCGACATCTCCCCTTTGATCCCTGCCGACTATGAAGCGGAAAGAAGCCGCATCCTTTCCCCGGCTGAGCTGTTGGAACTGCGCAACCGCTTTCAGCAAATAACAGCCGATTACGACACCCTGCCCGCGGGGCAAAAATACGACGGCATTCGGCCGCTAAAGAAGGAAACTCAGCTCGCGCTCTGGATCAGCCTGGGCACGCTGTGCCGGATTAGCGAGTTGCTGCAGGCCTAATGGAAAAATGTCGATCTGGACCTGCAGACCTGGTTCCTCCCCAGCGAAAACGTCAAAGGCACCCGTGGCAAGAAACAAGACCACCTTGTCTTCCTCTCGCCCTTCGCGCTGCATTTCTTTCAGGAACTCAAAACCTTGACGGGAGACTCACAATGGTGCTTTCCGAACAAGCAGGATGATGGGCATGTGGACATGAAAGTGGTGAGCAAACAGGTCGGCGATCGCCAGGCCCGGTTCAAAAACCGCAAAGCCCTCTCCAGACGGTGCCATGACGATACCTTGGTCCTTGCCGACGGCCAAAAGGACGACTGGACTCCGCATGACCTGCGCCGTTCGGGGGTAACCATGATGCAGGCTTTGGGGGTCAGCCTGGACGTCATCGATCGCTGCCAAAACCATGTGCTGGCCGGTTCTAGGGTGAGACGCCACTACCTGCATCACGACTATGCCGAAGAGAAGAAACGTGCCTGGAATCTGCTGGGCGATCGACTCAGTGCTGTGTTGTCCTCCACCTGAGAGCACCCACCGGCCGAGTCGATGATTTCTTTCCCAGCCTATACCGAGAATGGATTGCTACCGACTTCATAAGTCGGCATCTTCAGTACTGAGTAATCATAGTTTCGTATGACATCGCCGAGCGCGCTATTTGGCTCGATTTCTGCTCATCATGACCGACAAAACAATGTGACCGTGAACCGGTTCCAGTGCTCGATCCACCACTGCCAAATCCCCTTCGAATATTCCAGCGCCCTGCATGCTCTCCCCGGTAATTGAAACCAGGTAGACATGCGGAGCACGGATGCTCAGAACCTCATCCAATGAGATGTGCGCCTCGATGTGGTCCGCTGCCTGGGATGGGAACCCTGAAGGCACACGAAACGAACACAAAGGTGGCTTCAGGCCAGCCTCGGCAACAGGACCCAAGATTGAATAGCTCATGACGCACGAGACCAAAAACTTGTACGAATATACAGTTAACGTTGTACAAGTTTTACGGTCAATTTGTATAGGAATAATCTGACAGGCGGAGAGCTGCGAACCTGCTCCTTCAGCTAGCGGACTGGCGTCATGCACGGTGTCAGTGGCTAAACGATCGCTGAAGAGCGCCAGCAGACTTCAACTGCTGAGAGAATGATGATGAGATTCACACAGCCAGCCGACCTCTGCGCACATAAAAAACCCGGCGCAGGGACCGGGTTTTCTCAAAGTTTACGTAGGTTAAGGGGATGGAAAGCTAACCAAGAGTGCGGCTGCGATCACTTCTAGCGGCAATTACGAACCAACTCCAGACGGCTAGCTACCGTCAAGGGAAGCGACTCCTCGCACAAGTGACTGCGCGGGAGTCAGCGTCAGCTCAATAACCGACGCCTACACATTTGGCAAAGCCCTATTTCCAGTTCGCGGCCAGTACCGCATCAAGTTGAGCCCGTTGATCATTAGTTAGACTTGTTTCAGCCCCTGGCGCCACGCCGAACGAAGCCATGGTGTCGACTAAATTCTGAACTTGAGTGTCCATCAGTACCTTGCCATCAGTGGTCTTGAGAGCCTCAACGTGGTAATTACTGGATTGATACCAGTTGCTGATCGTCAATTTCTCATTCGACCCTATAACGGTGATTTCCAAATTGGAACCGGTATGCCGGAGCCACAAATCTTGCGGACTGATATCAGCTCCGAACGCAACGGTATCGGTCCCAACGTAGCCACCGTCATAGTCCGTGATGGTGTCTTGACCGTCACCCCGGTTGAACTGGTAGGTATCTGAAAAATTGCCCCCGGTGATGTCGTCATTACCCGTCCCTCCGGCCAGCGTGTTGCCTCTCGAAGCAGCTGCCACAACGAGGACATCATCCCCAGCATCGCCGTACAGCTGATTCGCTCCGGCTCCTCCTGAAAGGGTGTCGTTGCCATCCCCACCATGAATGACGTCATTGCCGGACCAGCCAATCAAAGTGTCAGCATCGGTCGTACCAACTTGATTCAACCCTGCCGCAGAGATATCCGCCCAGTTCCAGGATGTGCCATCGGCAAATTCAACGCGCTCAATGATGTTGTAAGGAGTCACGCCTGCACTTGCCGCAGCACTGTCGAACCAACCCTTGAACGTCAACTGATCCGTGCCGTTGCGGTGCATGAACACCAGATCAGAATCCACCCGGCGGGTATTGATGTCACTGGCGAGGATTCCGGCCCCAAAGCGCAAGGTATCGGTGGCCAGGTTGCCCCCGTCATAGTCCGTAATGGTGTCCTGACCGTCCCCCAGGTTGAACAGGTAGGTATCTGCGAAATAACCTCCTGTAAGGGTGTCGTTGCCCGTCCCACCGGCCAGCAGGTTGTCCTTCGAACCAGTCGCCACGATGAGGGTGTCGTCCCCAGCGTCGCCGTACAGTTGGTTGGCACCGGCCCCTCCCAGCAAGGTGTCGTTCCCACCACCGCCATGAATGATGTCGTTCCCAGACCAGCCGGTCAGCGTCTCGGCCCCTTCCGAACCAACCTGTTTCAGGCCCGTTGCGACAATATCCGCCCAGGTCCAGAACGTACCATCGGCAAATTCAACACGCTCAATGACGTTGTAGGAAACCACACCGGCACTGGAGGCTGCGCTGTCAAACCAGCCCTTGAACGTCAGTTGATCCGTGCCGTTGTTGTGCATGAACACCAGATCAGAATTCACCCGGCGGGCAGTGATGTCACTGGCGAGGATCCCAACTCCAAAGCGCAAGGTATCGGTGGCCAGGTTGCCCCCGTCGTAGTCCGTAATGACGTCCTGACCGTCTCCCAAGTTGAACAGGTAGGTATCTGCAAAATAGCCACCCGTCAGGGTGTCGTTGCCCGATCCGCCTGCCAGCAGGTTGTCCTTCGAACCAGTCGCCACGATGAGAGTGTCGTCCCCAGCATCGCCGTACAGTTGGTTGGCACCGGATCCTCCTGAAAGGGTGTCGTTGCCGTCCCCACCATGAATGACGTCATTGCCGGACCAGCCAATCAAAGTGTCAGCATCGGTCGTACCAACTTGATTCAACCCTGCCGCAGAGATATCCGCCCAGCTCCAGGATGTGCCATCGGCAAACTCAACGCGCTCAAGAATGTTATTAATCAAAACCCCAGCACTCGATGCCGCACTGTCAAACCAACCCTTGACTCGGATCTGATCCGTGCCGTTGCGATGCATGAAAACCACATCAGCACCGGACTTTTGCACCTGGATGTCACTGGCAAGAATCCCTGCACCAAAGCGCAAGGTATCGGTCACCGCATAGCCAGCGTCATAGTCCGTAATGGTGTCCTGACCATCACCCAGATTGAACAAATAGGCGTCTGCAAAATAGCCACCCGTCAAGGTGTCGTTGCCCGATCCACCCGCCAGCAGGTTGTCCTTCGAGCCAGACGCCACGATGAGGGTGTCGTCCCCAGCGTCGCCGTACAGTTGGTTGGCACCGGCCCCTCCCAACAAGGTATCGTTCCCACCACCGCCATGAATGATGTCGTTCCCAGACCAGCCGGTCAGCGTCTCGGCCCCTTCCGAACCAACCTGTTTCAGCCCCGTCGCGACAATATCCGCCCAGGTCCAGAACGTACCATCGGCAAATTCAACGCGCTCAATGATGTTGTAAGGAGTCACGCCTGTACTTGCCGCAGCACTGTCGAACCAACCCTTGAACGTCAACTGATCCGTGCCGTTGCGGTGCATGAACACCAGATCAGAATCCACCCGGCGGGTATTGATGTCACTGGCGAGGATTCCGGCCCCAAAGCGCAAGGTATCGGTGGCCAGGTTGCCCCCGTCATAGTCCGTAATGGTGTCCTGACCGTCCCCCAGGTTGAACAGGTAGGTATCTGCGAAATAACCTCCTGTAAGGGTGTCGTTGCCCGTCCCACCGGCCAGCAGGTTGTCCTTCGAACCAGTCGCCACGATGAGGGTGTCGTCCCCAGCGTCGCCGTACAGTTGGTTGGCACCGGCCCCTCCCAGCAAGGTGTCGTTCCCACCACCGCCATGAATGATGTCGTTCCCAGACCAGCCGGTCAGCGTCTCGGCCCCTTCCGAACCAACCTGTTTCAGGCCCGTTGCGACAATATCCGCCCAGGTCCAGAACGTACCATCGGCAAATTCAACACGCTCAATGACGTTGTAGGAAACCACACCGGCACTGGAGGCTGCGCTGTCAAACCAGCCCTTGAACGTCAGTTGATCCGTGCCGTTGTTGTGCATGAACACCAGATCAGAATTCACCCGGCGGGCAGTGATGTCACTGGCGAGGATCCCAACTCCAAAGCGCAAGGTATCGGTGGCCAGGTTGCCCCCGTCGTAGTCCGTAATGACGTCCTGACCGTCTCCCAAGTTGAACAGGTAGGTATCTGCAAAATAGCCACCCGTCAGGGTGTCGTTGCCCGATCCGCCTGCCAGCAGGTTGTCCTTCGAACCAGTCGCCACGATGAGAGTGTCGTCCCCAGCATCGCCGTACAGTTGGTTGGCACCGGATCCTCCTGAAAGGGTGTCGTTGCCGTCCCCACCATGAATGACGTCATTGCCGGACCAGCCAATCAAAGTGTCAGCATCGGTCGTACCAACTTGATTCAACCCTGCCGCAGAGATATCCGCCCAGCTCCAGGATGTGCCATCGGCAAACTCAACGCGCTCAAGAATGTTATTAATCAAAACCCCAGCACTCGATGCCGCACTGTCAAACCAACCCTTGACTCGGATCTGATCCGTGCCGTTGCGATGCATGAAAACCACATCAGCACCGGACTTTTGCACCTGGATGTCACTGGCAAGAATCCCTGCACCAAAGCGCAAGGTATCGGTCACCGCATAGCCAGCGTCATAGTCCGTAATGGTGTCCTGACCATCACCCAGATTGAACAAATAGGCGTCTGCAAAATAGCCACCCGTCAAGGTGTCGTTGCCCGATCCACCCGCCAGCAGGTTGTCCTTCGAGCCAGACGCCACGATGAGGGTGTCGTCCCCAGCGTCGCCGTACAGTTGGTTGGCACCGGCCCCTCCCAACAAGGTATCGTTCCCACCACCGCCATGAATGATGTCGTTCCCAGACCAGCCGGTCAGCGTCTCGGCCCCTTCCGAACCAACCTGTTTCAGCCCCGTCGCGACAATATCCGCCCAGGTCCAGAACGTACCATCGGCAAATTCAACGCGCTCAATGATGTTGTAAGGAGTCACGCCTGCACTTGCCGCAGCACTGTCGAACCAACCCTTGAACGTCAACTGATCCGTGCCGTTGCGGTGCATGAACACCAGATCAGAATCCACCCGGCGGGTATTGATATCGCTGGCGAGGATGCCTGGACCAAAACGCAGCGTGTCAGTTGCTACATTGCCCGCATCGTAATCCATAACGACGTCTTTACCGTCTCCCAGATTGAACACGTAGATGTCGGCGAAATAGCCACCGGTCAAGGTGTCATTACCGGTACCTCCGACTAAAGTGTTTCCCTTTGAGGCGGTGGCGACCACGATCGTGTCATCGCCGGCATCACCGTAGAGTTGGTTGGCACCCGCACCGCCTGAAAGGGTATCGTTGCCGTCTCCACCATGAATGACGTCGTTACCGGACCAGCCAATCAGAGTGTCCGCAGTTGCAGTACCAACTTGATTCAACCCTGCCGCAGCAATATCTGCCCACGTCCAGGACGTGCCATCCGCAAACTGGACACGCTCAATGATGTTGTAAATTACCGCATCTGCGCTGGATGCTGTACTGCCAAACCAACCCTTAACTCGGATTTGATCCGTACCGTTGCGATGCATGAAAACCACATCAGTACCGGACTTGAGAACCTGTATATCGCTAGCGAGAATGCCCGCACCAAAGCGCAGCGTATCGGTTGAAGCATAGCCAGCATCGTAATCCGTAATGACGTCGTTACCGTCTCCCAAATTGAACACGTATGTATCGGTGAAGTAGCCACCAGTCAGGGAGTCATTACCGGTGCCGCCGATTAAAGTGTTTTCCTTCGAGCCGGTAGCGACCGTGATCGTGTCATCTCCATCACCGCCGTAAACCCTAGCGCTATCAGCTGTGGACGTAATCGTGTCATTTTCAGCACCTCCAAGCACCAAATGCCTTCCAGCCACCGTATGCTCAGATATGTAAGTTGCATCTTCAGTCGATAAATGGCTAGCCCAGATCGAAAGCTTACTCTCTCGAACGTGGTCTGGAATGTAATTTTCCAGATCTAACAGATCCATAAAAGTATCCCTGGGGTTACTGCCAAAGAATCTGTCCAGCGATTCTAAAACATTAGAATAGCTCACATGCACGCCATCAGAATCAGATGTAACCGCAACCAAATTAATGTAGGGCCTGAGACGTGACTGTAAAATTATTCCTTTATAAACAGACTCCTCCAAGCTGGCGTAAGCGTGCTCAATAAACTGGATCTGACCGCTATTTAGCTGAAAATCTGACTCGCTGAGTCTGATTCCGCTTTCATAAGCGGAGGCACTGAAGTTCTTAGTAATAGCCAAGCTACCAATTTTGATATTTAGCCGCACCGAACCATCAGCATTGTAGCTGACTGAAGTTTTAAAATAATCTTGACCATTGAAAACCTCAAGAATTTCAACTTTCTCAAAAAGCGATTTCAAGCTCTTCTGAGAATCACTTAGAGTATTTAAATTGGCACCCCCCTCTCCCCATGAGAAACCAAAAGAAACATGCTCATGTAAAGAAGTGGTTTCGTTAATTCGAAGGCCTATGCTCTGATGACCTGACGTCTCAGACCATGCACTAATAACCTGACTAATGGACTGGTCTAAGGTGGTACGACTGGATGAGTCAGAGATTGCTCTTAAGAGGCTCTCTAGCATTTCACTTTGGGCTGCGGCCTCCCTAAGATCCCTGACGAGTCCAGAACCATGCATATCGGGCAAAGACTCCAAATCAGCATCAACCAGGACGCTGTCTGAAAAGTCTCGATAAAATGGATTTGAAGCCAAATCAAGGTTTGCAACAGTGCTTTGATTAGCATTTAGCTCAGATGAGTGACCATCTTCATAGGTAAACTTCCCGACGCCTGTTATTACGTTATCACCTCCGCCAATATTCGCGCTACTTGAAGAAAGATCAATCGCAGCGACACCAAGCTGCTTTAGAGTATAAAGCTCAGAAGCGCTCGATACCCCGTCTTGGTTTTTGTCGCTCCAAACTTTAACCTGAGAAAATGCTGTATCTCGATTATCGAAGACCCCATCGTTATTGCTATCTAAATCTTTTAATGCGTCAAACCCATTTGCGGCTTTTGTGCCGTTGTTCTTAGTAGTATCAACACCAAATAGTTCGGTGCCATTGTCAATAGTACCATTAGCATTTCTATCCAACACGAGAAAGCCGTCATCCGAGCTAACCCATCCCGTCCCAGTCCTTACTCCGTCACCATCGAAATCGAAGACAATACCGCTGGTTGAGGAAACCGTTTCTACGCCGTCGCCGTCTAAATCCAACACAAGCGGATCAACACGAGGAACAAAATTTAACGCGGAACGATAGCTAGTATTTGTATCTGAAGAGATACCAGTGATTGGAAGTAATAAGCCTTCCACTCCGGTCTCAATGGGCACAGGCGTGCCGAAACCACTCTCTATTTTTCGTTGAAGTTCCTGCTCTGTATAAAACTCATAAAATTCTGGGAAATTCTCTAATACTAATGCGGCTATCCCTACTGCTCCTACCACTGTCAATAAAGCAGTCGAACCGGTCGTAAGAGCGACAAGACCTCCCACGACCGCTCCTAAGTCAACAGCAACGTTAGCCACGTCATAAATCGTGGCCTCCCCCTTTTCCATTTTGTCAGCCAAATCGGACAGGCTACCTACCACTCCAAGCTGCCCTGTTAACAACGCAGCATAACCCTGCCCGAAAACTCCACCTACTCCTGTACGCTTGACAATCTGAGTTACAATAGTCTGGACTGCGTTGGTAGCTTTTTCGATATTCGACGCGGAGCTCATGATATCATCTCTTGATAAGTAATTTTTTAGAAACCAGCACTAATAACGATTATAATTTTTTATACAACTGAGCTCGCCCATCTCATTTCAAGCGATGGCAACTTAAATATATAAGCTCGCCCCACTTAAACCACTATGCAAACCATTCGAAAAACTTCCCAATCCGCTTCGCAGTTTCGAACCCTGCATGACTACAAAAAATGGCCACGAGAACAAATGCAAGTCCCGGCAAGAGAAACGCCAAACTAATTAATTTCCCTCCCGCCAAAAAAAACAAAGCACCGACAACAATAGTGCCACTTCCTGCAAGCAGTGTGTGCCGGCGCTCTTTAGCCTGATCAGGGTATTTTTCAAACATCAATCTTCTCCGTTGGACGCTCAGCAACTCGTGCAATTAATGCAGCCTAACCCTGTCGTAATCACAACACTTCTCGTTAACGTCCATCGCAACCGCTAACGAGCTACTCTCGAATGGCATCACGGCTATAGCTCCTCCTAGAAAAACCAACAGAATATTTCTATTTACATAGCGCTTCGCCTCCATACTTCTCCCCCTCACCGCTCTCGCAAGCTTTCAGTCACTGCGACTTGTAATGGGCTTAAAAAATACTCAATGACTCTGCGTCGATCTGTTTTTACTTCTGCAGTCACCGCCATGCCAGGCAGCAACTTAATATCCTGACCTTTCACACTTAGATGATCGGACTCCAAGCGAATCTTGCCGTTGTATATCAAGCCGCGTTTTTCGTCCTCTACGGCATCATCCGAAATACTTAATACTTCACCAGCAACCGAGCCGTATTTAGTAAACGTAAATGTCTCTACTTTCACCGTTACGGCTTGCCCAGGATGAACAAACCCAACATCCTTATTCTCAAAAACTGCCTCGACCTCAACCGGCTGACCTGTAGGCACGATCGTCAAAAGTGGCTGCGCCGGCGTCACGACTCCGCCAACCGTATGCACATTTAACTGCTGCACCGTTCCATCCACTGGCGCTTCCAGTGTGGTTAGCCCGTCTTGATACTCAGCCTTGGCAAAATCCTGCTTCAAAGACGCCACCTTCTGATCCGCTTGCTGTAATAAATCCAGCATAGACCGTCGGGTTTGCGCGACCACGCCAGCCCTCCTGCGCTCAGCCTCCTGCCGCGCCGCTGAAGACTGCAATA
The DNA here is from genome assembly GCF_018325805.1 of Pseudomonas sp. St290. NCBI lineage: Bacteria > Pseudomonadati > Pseudomonadota > Gammaproteobacteria > Pseudomonadales > Pseudomonadaceae > Pseudomonas > Pseudomonas sp. St290. The sequence continues at coordinate 4,492,634 of NZ_AP014703.1, forward strand.
AACCGGCTTGTTGGACGCTCAACTGCCGCTCAATGTCCAGCCGCGCCTGCTCCTTTTCCAGGTAGGCATGTCGGGCGATGTACTGTTTCTCCAGCAAGTGCTGATAGTCATCCGCCAGCTTGGCGACGATAGGCAGGGTCTTCTGCAGGCTGGCAACCTGACCCCGTGCTGACTGTATGTCGGCTTGGCGTTGGGCTATTTCGGCTTCAACAGTTTCCAGGCTGCTGCGGTACTCCTGGTATTGGCCTTGCAGCCAGCGCTCCGCAGCCAACACGTGCTCAGGATCCGCGCCTGGAATCGAACCATTCAAAGCCCGTGGCGCTCGCTGTTGATCGATGGCATCGAGCATCGCGCTTGCCCGAGCACTGTCGATGCGGGCAGCCAACAGATCGCTTTGCACCCGCCCCACATCAGCCTCAGCGGCAGTAGAGTCCAGTTCCAACAGCAACTGCCCGGCTTTCACCGTCTGGCCGTCGTGCACATGGATAGCCTTGACTACTGCCGTTTCGCTGGACTGGATGACCTTACTTTTGCCGCTGGGAATGATCTTGCCAGTGGCGGTCGCCACGACATCGATCTTGCCAACACAGGCCCAGACCAGCGCAAGTGCAGCAAACACCATGATCGACCACATGAACACCCGAGGCGCCGGATGAGTTGGGCGCTCCTGTAACTCAAGAGAGGCCGGCAAAAACTGTATTTCATGGGCCAGGCGCTTCGGGGCATCCATACTCCGGCGGGCCTTCCAAGACTCACGCAAGACATGCCGATACCGTCGCAACAAACCTGCCGACTCAGCGTTAGACATTGCTGGCTCCTTGCTGCAAACGATACAGACGTGAGTAATGTCCAGCCTGCTGAGTTAGGAGTTCGGCATGACTGCCCTGCTCGACAATCTGACCGCGATCAACCACGACAATGCGATTGGCGTCCCGTACGGCTGAAAGCCGGTGGGCAATGATGATGACCGTGCGGCCCTTGCAGATATCCTTCATGTTTTGCTGCACAACCCGCTCCGATTCATAGTCGAGCGCACTGGTCGCTTCATCGAAGATCAAAATCCTGGGGTTGCCCATCAAAGCGCGAGCAATGGCAACCCGTTGCCGCTGACCTCCGGACAACGATGCACCGTGTTCACCCACCACGGTGTCATAGCCTTCGGTAAGCTCCAAGATGAACTCGTGGGCACCTGCGAGCTTGGCTACTTGGATCACCTTTTCAAGTGGCACACCGGGATCGGCCAGGGCAATGTTTTCGCGGATGCTGCGAGCGAACAGCATGTTGTCCTGCAGCACCACGCCGATTTGCCGGCGCAAAGAGGAAACGTCTGCCAACGCCAGGTCCATGCCATCCACCAATACACGTCCACGCTCCGGGACATGCAGCCTTTGAAGCAGACGGGTCAACGTACTTTTGCCCGAACCCGAACGTCCGACGACACCGATCACTTGCCCCGCCTCAATGCGAAGGCTCACGCCGCGCAGAATCTCTGCCCCATCAGGACGGTAGCGAAAATGCACTTGGTCGAATTCAATGTGACCGCGAATCGGCGGCATCGAACTGCGCGTCGCTTGAGCCATCTCGGTGCGAGTGTTGAGAATGTCGCCCAGGCGCTGCACGGAAACACCAGTCTGCTGGAAGTTGGTCCACAACTGCGCCAGACGCATGATCGGCTGCGCCACCCGGCCAGCCAACATGTTGAAGGCGATGAGTTGGCCTACCGACAACTGACCGTCGATGACCAACCGAGCACCTACCCACAAGGTTGCCACAGTGACCAACTTGCCAATCAGTGACACGCTTTCGTTCGCGATGGTGGACAGCGTCTGGGTTCTGAAACCGGCCGCCACGTAACCGGCCAGCTGGTTGTCCCATTTGCGGATGGCCTGAGGTTCGACAGCCATGGATTTGAGGGTGTCGATACCGTTGACGGTCTCGACTAGAAAGGCTTGGTTCTCTGCGCCCCTAGCGAAGCTGTCGTTCAGCCGTGAACGTAGTATCGGGGTGATCAGCACCGACACCAGAATATAGAGCGGCAATGACGCCAGAACGATGAGGGTCAGCCAACCGCTGTAATAGAACATCACCGCCAGGAACACGACGGAAAACAATACGTCGAGAATCAGGGTGATCGCGTTGCCGGTGAGGAAGCTGCGAATGTTCTCCAGCTCCCGGACCCGGGCTACCGAGTCCCCCACTCGCCGCGCTTGGAAGTAGGCGAGCGGCAGCGTGATCAAGTGTCGGAATAACTTGGAGCCCAACTCCACATCGATACGGCTGGCCGTGTGAGCAAAGACGTAGCTGCGCAACCCCGTCAGCCCCGACTCGAACAGCATGACCACAGCCAGGCCCACCGCAATCACGTCCAGCGTGGTCAAACCGTGGTGCACCAGGACCTTGTCCATCACCACTTGAAAGAAGAGCGGCGTCACCAGCGAGAATATCTGCAGCACAAACGAAACCAGCATGATCTCGCCAAGCAGCTTTCGGTATTTGACAATGGCAGGAATGAACCAGGTGAAGTCAAACCGAGAGGACTCACCAGGCGTATTCGCCTCTGAGCGAATCAGCATCAACTGACCCGTCCAGCGTGATTGAAGCGCTTCAAGGGTGATCACTTCGGGCCGCTGCACGGCCGGGTTGTGAATCAGAACGTTGCCTTGATCCAGGCGCGCAATGATGAAAAATCCCCCATTCACATCGCTGGCGATGGCCGGCAGCGGCGTGCGATGAAGGCGATTGGCCGAGGTATTCGCCATCTTGGCTTTGAGGCCGAGCTTACGTGCCGCCAACAGCATGTCCGCATGACCAAACGGATGATCGATACTCCCGAACTCATGGGCGAGTTGCTCGGCGGAAGCCGCGACTTGATGAAACCGAGCCAGCATTACGAGAGCCGCCAAGCCGGTGTCAAATGGGGGCGCATTTTCAGGCGTTGCGTCGCCCGCTTCGGTTTCAATCATTACAGTTACAGAATTCCTTGTGCAGGTTACAGCCCGCACTTCAGACATGGCGGAAGACCATGATTAATAAAAGCATGTTCTGAATATTGAACATGTCTGCCTTGAGTTTTGGAGATTAAGCCAAACCCATTCAAACCCCCGGAGGGAGAAAATCTCGCTCCGGCACATAATCTTGTTTTAAATAGATGGATAAGGACTTGAGATCGTCGACGCTTAAGGTTCCGGCGGCCTGCTTCAGTTTAAGATTGTCGATGATGTAGTCGTAACGTGCGTTGTTATAGTCGCGCACCACTGCATAAAGCTGCCTTTGCGCAGTGAGCACGTCCGCGATATTACGTGAGCCAATATCGAGACCCACTTGATTGGCCTCGACTGATTTTCGAGCAGAGACGATGCCTTGGCGGCGCGAAGCAATTTGCGCGATATCTGTATTGACACCTCTGAATGCATTACGGGTGTTCAATACGATCTCTCGACGCCGATCTTCCTTCTCATCCTGACTCTGCAGAAGCCGCTCGACAGACTCCTTCACTTTGGAGTTGGTCATTCCGCCAGAATAGATTGGTATGTTCAGCTCAATACCGATTGAGCCTTGCGCAACATTGTCGCGATAGCCATTACGGCCGAAATCGGTAGGGTTGCTATAACCGAAACTGTCGTTGTCGCCCTTACGGTACGAGGCCACTGCATCGATTGTTGGTAAGTGGCCTGCTTTCTGCTGCTTAAGGGTCTGGTCTGCTGCTTGCTCAGCCTGCTCACTGGCTTGCAGTTGCAGATTCTGCCGAACCGCTGTGTCGACCCACGACTGCGCCTCATTGGGGATGGGGGATTCAACGGGCAGTTGATGGCCCATTCCCGAAATGGTTCTGTAGGATTGATTGGTCAACCGACCCAAAGCTTCATACGCATCATCGACCTTTCGCTGCACGATTTGTCGATTCGCCTGCACGTTGTCGTAGGCAGCTTGTGCGTCGTACACGTCGGTGATGCTTGATGCGCCATCTTCCAGCCGACCCTGCGCCTGGTCACGCTGATGGAGCAAAGCGGCTTCTTCAGCCTGGACAGCAGCCAAAGCATCAAGCTGACGCAGTGTCTCGAAGTAGGCTTCAGCGGCGGTCAACGCCAATGTCTGGACCTTAACCGAAAGCTCCAACTCCGCTTGGGCAACGCTGGACTCTGCCGCCTTTAACTGGAACCAGCGATCGACCCGAAAAAGCGGCTGACTTAGGTTGGCGCGAAAGGTGGTCCCGCTACGCTCGCGACTGAGAGAGGGATCGTCGCGCTCCAGGCGCACGGTTTCTGAGGTTGCACCGGCCGTGAGATTAGGCAGCAGGCCAGAACGAGCTTGAGGGACTGCTTCGCGCTGAGCCAAGTAGGCATGGCGTGCAGCAGCCAGTTGTGTGTCATTTTTAAATGCAGACTGATAAACACCAAGCAGATCTGCATGCTCCAAAGAAGAACTGTCAAAAGCAAACGCTAAAGGGCTCGATACACAACCCATAAGTAATACACATTGGTGTACTGTGTTAATGAGATTCATTGCTCATCCAAGAAATGATCGACTTAAACCATCAATCCATTAGCTCGGCTTGATAAACGGAAACTTTATTCCTTGTTTCCTTAGGCAAGACCAAACATATTTAGCTCAAGGGCGAAGCGTAAGTCACGCAACCAATTTTTCCAACCATGCCAATACGTTACGAAAACTTCGTGACCATTATTCATGGCAGAACAATTTGTTATATACCAAATAGTGACGCGTTATAACGCGCAACGATACGGTTCGCCTATACGAGATTTCTGAAATGCAACAGCCATCCATCGGAGCGTTTAAATTATCTTCAGACCCTCATAAGCATCGCTTTCAAAACGCGCTGTAGTGCGTGGTCACAGTCATTTCGCGGGAGAAGCTAACTTTCGAAAAATAATAAGTTTTAATCGCAGATGAGATGTATATCATCACTGCATTATCACGGTTTCCCGGAGCTCGACAGGGTCATGCAAACCTCGTAGTGAGGTTGCAATTGAATAATATCAAATAGCCATCAATCGAGCTATGCACCTTTCTCGATCTACGAACAAGCCAATAAGGTCCTGGTTTGTTATCCAAATTGCCGCCGCTACCTTCTTGCGTCTTAAGTCGTTGATTATAGATATATTTTTATCGACTCTTGTTGTAAAAAATCATGACGTCCGTTGCAAAACAAGCCGTACCACCCGAATCGATTTCGACCAACGGTCGCATAAGCGGTATGAACGGCGATGATGAAATTCGTTTTTTCTACACGAGATTAATGGTCAACGCTCATAGCTTCTCGCCAGTTGGGTGGCGTTTCCTGAATTGAAATCCCACGTGCTGGACCAGGCGCCCTCGCCCGCCGCGAAGCCGTGCCTGAAGGCTTGGCCAGCCTCGGCTACGAAGTACGCGAAGGCATGACGACCGCTTGGGCAGAAAAAGGTTGAGCGGCGCGAGCCGGGCAGTTTCTTGAAGGGCTTCTGATTGAGCCGTTCCATCAGCAGTCCGATGGCCGTGTTGAGCTCGCAGAGCGAGAAAAACTGGCGGTTGCGTAGCGCCGCCAGGATCCAGCGCTCGACCACTTGCACGCCGACTTCGATCTTGGCTTTGTCCCGAGGCTTACGGGATCTGGCAGGCAGCACGGCCACGCCGTAATGCTCAGCCAAATCGCGGTAACTGGGGTTGATGTCGGGCTCGTAGCGATGCGCCTTGGTGACGCCGCTGCGCAGATTGTCGGGCACCAGAATCTGCGCCGTTCCGCCAAAAAAAGCAAAGCAGCGGGCGTGTGAGCCCAGCCAGTCAGGCAGCTTTTGCGACCAGGTGGCTTCGGCGAAGGGGTAGCTGGATGCGCCCAGCACAGCGACGAATATCTGAGCCTGACGGATCTCGCCGGTGCTCCTGTCGATGATCGGAGCAGTCTGGCCGGCGTAATCGACGAACAGCTTTTCGCCGGCACGATGTTCCTGACGCATGACCACGTCGACCTTGGCGGCCCAGAGGCGGTAGTGCTCGTAGAACCAGTTGTACTGGAAGCCTTGTGGGTGGCCGAGTCGATATTCCTGCCATAGCAGAGCCAAGGTGACGCCGGGACGGCGCAAACTCGGCATGTACCCATGCCCAGTCAGGTATCGGACGTTGATCACTGGGAACGGCGGGCGGCGGCGGAAAAAAATGCCGTTGCAACTCGGCGTCAGTCAGCGCAGAGGGCCAGGTCAGGCCGCTGGCAGCAAAGCGATTGAGGTACTCACCGACGCTGGCTCGACCCACTTGCAAGCTGACAGCGACCTGGCGGGCAGATAGGCCGACCTCGAATTTGAGACGTAGCACTTCTCGAATCTTACGCATGGATAACCGCTCCACGACGACCTCTCTGCTTCGATAAAAGAGGTCGATGGTAGTGAATTAATCCTGCGTTGCTGCCTGCCTTAAGGGTGGCTGGATGAGCGTGGAACGGGTGGCCGGATCACCGTGGAATCAGTGGCCGGATGTTCATGGAATAGGTGGCCGGATGGCCGTGGAATCCGCAGGCATCGAACAGCATCTCGTGACCTTGGCTAGGGTACGCAACCAACCAGAATGCGCGACTGGCGCAAAGCTTCATGTGGGAGACTGGATGCGTCGAAACAGGCCACCGATGAGCAGCCCTTCTTCGCTCCCCAGTCAAATTGAAAGGCTTCACCGAGCGCAAACGTCAGCGGTACAAAAGCGCGTAAGGACTTGCCTTGCTCAGCTCGCCACGAGCGTACAAACGCCGTGAGCTGGCTGTAGCCGCCGTCATAACCCTCGGCCTTGATCTGCTCGAAAAGTGCTTTGGCGCTTCTGTGATTGTGCTTTGCCCGGAACAAATCGGCTTTCAGCACCTGTTCCAGCGTATCGTGGAATGGGCTGAGTTTGTTGAAGGTCGCGCACCGCTGGTACGCCGGCTGATTGGCTTCGGGCGCTCTGACCCATTTTCGGATGGTGTTTCTCGACAGCCCGGTACGCTTGGCTATCTGGTGCAGCGAGAGCTTGTCGCGGAAGTACATCCGCCGGATTTTTCCCAACATTTCCATGCTGATCACCCTGTGTTCTCCTGCTCGAAAAGTGAGCAGAAGCAGTTGAACACCTGGGTCAGTTTTCAGTCGGCAGAACAGCCTCTACTGGGTCAGTTTTCGGTCAGCGGCAACAGTAGTTCTCAATAAGCAAGAAAATAGTCTTAAACACTCAAAAACATCAGGACCTGAAGATAAAGACCAAACCACATTGGTAAAGAGACCACGCGTGAGCGCCAAAGCCTGCGCCCGCCGACGCGTAAGCCGTGAGGATTCCACCCAGAGCCGGTGGTTTTGTGGGGGTAAAAACGACCAAAAATAAAAAAGGGTCGCGAGATAAATCTCGCAACCCTTTGAAAAATATGGTCGGGACGGAGTGATTCGAACACTCGACCCCTAGCACCCCATGCTAGTGCGCTACCGGACTGCGCTACGCCCCGACTAGGCGTGAATCTTGTCCCACTTCTCAACGGAACGCTCAGGAATATATCGCAAGCTTTTGAAAACTGGAAGATTTAAAAGCAGAAATTTATTTCTTGAGCACCACCAGCACATCTTCAAGCTCAGCGATCATCTGGCGGATCATTTGTTTGTACTGGGTTGTATCGTCTTTGGCTTCATCACCAGAGAGGCGCAGGCGTGCGCCGCCGATGGTGAACCCCTGGTCATAGAGCAGCGCGCGGATCTGCCGGATCATCAGCACGTCTTGTCGCTGATAATACCGGCGGTTTCCGCGGCGCTTGACCGGGTTGAGTTGAGGAAACTCCTGCTCCCAATAGCGCAGCACGTGCGGTTTTACCGCACACAGCTCGCTGACTTCACCAATGGTGAAGTAGCGTTTGCCCGGGATGACGGGTAGTTCGTCGTTATGACTTGGTTCCAGCATAAGCCTCAACTCGGGCCTTCAACTTCTGCCCTGGACGAAAGGTGACCACACGGCGAGCCGTGATCGGGATTTCTTCTCCCGTTTTCGGATTGCGGCCAGGCCGCTGGCGTTTGTCCCGAAGGTCGAAATTGCCGAAACCGGACAATTTGACCTGCTCGTTGTCTTCCAGAGCGTGCCTGATTTCTTCGAAAAACAGTTCGACCAATTCTTTGGCCTCCCGTTTATTCAGGCCCAACTCCTCATACAGACGTTCCGCCATCTCAGCTTTCGTCAGAGCCCCCATACGTCACTTCCTTAACGTGGCGTTCAACCTGGTTTCGAGCGAGGTGAGGATGTTCTGCGTTGCGGTATTCACCTCATCGTCATTAAGAGTGCGCGATGGATGCTGCCAGGTCAAGCCGACTGCAAGGCTTTTTCTATGCGGATCAATACCTTTACCCTGATACACGTCAAATAGCCTGAGGTCCGTGAGCCATTCGCCTGCATTTTCACGGATTACGTCCAGTACGGCGCTGGAGGCAACGTCGCGATCAGCCAGCAACGCCAGGTCACGCCGCACTTCAGGAAAGCGCGATAACTCCTGGAATTTCGGCATTTTCCCCTGTGCCACTTCGGCCAGGACCAGCTCGAAGACAAACACTGGACGATCAAGCCCCAGGGTTTTCGACAGTTCAGGGTGAATTGCCCCCACATAACCGACTTCACGCCCTTCGCGCTCGATGCGCGCGGTCTGCCCCGGGTGCAACGCCGGGTGCTTGCCAGGCACGAACGTGAACGCGTCGAGCGCACCGGCAAAACCCAGCACCGCTTCGACATCAGCCTTGACGTCGAAGAAATCGACGACATCACGGCCTTGCGCCCAGCCTTCCGGCAAGCGGCTGCCGCAGACAACACCGGCCAGCATCGGCTCTTGCTTCAAGCCTTCCAGTTGACCGACAAAACGCAGGCCGCTTTCGAACAGACGCACGCGATCCTGCTGGCGGTTCAGGTTATGCTGGAGCGACTTGACCAGGCCCGGCCACAGGGACGAGCGCATGGCGGCCATGTCGTTGGAGATCGGGTTGGCCAGCAACAGCGGCTCGACACCCGGGTTGAACAGTTCGAACTGGCGTGGATCGATGAAGCTGTAGGTGATCGCTTCCTGATATCCACGGGCCACCAGCAAACGGCGCAGCTCCGGCAGGTTGCTACGGGCCTCAGCCTTGGCCTGTGGGGCCAGGCGCGCTTGCGGGTAGCGAACCGGCAGGCGGTTGTAGCCGTACAGGCGAGCCAGTTCTTCGATCAGGTCGACTTCCAGGCTGATATCGAAGCGATGGCTTGGCACTTCGACGCGCCACTGCCCTGCCCCATCAGCGCTGATGTTCAGGCCCAGGGCACTGAGCAGGCGCTCGACTTCAGCCAGGTCCATCTCCATGCCCAGCATTTGGGTGATGCGTTGGGCACGCAGGGTGACCGGTGCAATCTTGGGCAGGTGCTGTTCGCTGACAGTCTCGATGATCGGGCCGGCTTCGCCACCGGTGATCTCCAGCAGCAGGCCAGTGGCACGCTCCATGGCTTCACGGGCCAGTTGCCAGTCCACGCCCCGCTCGTAACGGTGCGAGGCGTCGGTGTGCAGGCCATAGGAGCGAGCCTTGCCAGCGACAGCAATCTGGTCGAAGAACGCGCTTTCCAGGAATACGTCGCGGGTCGTGGCGGACACACCACTGTGCTCGCCGCCCATCACGCCGGCAATCGCCAGGGCGCGGGAATGATCGGCAATCACCAGGGTGTCGCTGCGCAGGGTCACTTCCTGGCCATCGAGCAGCACCAGCTTCTCACCCTCTTCGGCCATGCGTACGCGGATGCCACCGTTGATTTCGGCGAGGTCGAACGCATGCAGCGGTTGACCCAGTTCCAGCATCACATAGTTGGTGATGTCGACGGCAGCGTCGATGCTGCGCACATCGGCGCGACGCAGGCGCTCGACCATCCACAGCGGCGTCGGCTTGGACAGGTCGACATTACGGATCACACGGCCCAGGTAACGCGGGCACGCCGCTGGCGCCAGCACTTCAACCGAACGCACTTCATCGTGCACAGCCGGCACGCTCGCCACCACAGGGCGCGTCACCGGAGCGGCATACAGCGCGCCAACTTCACGGGCCAGGCCGGCCAGGGACAGGCAATCGCCGCGGTTCGGGGTCAGGTCGACCTCGATGCTCGCATCGTCCAGGCCCAGGTATTCACGGATGTCCTGACCCACCGGCGCATCAGCCGGAAGCTCCATGAGGCCATCGTTGCCTTCGCCAATCTGCAGCTCGGCCTGGGAGCACAACATGCCATTGGACTCGACGCCACGCAGCTTGGCTTTCTTGATCTTGAAGTCGCCCGGCAGTTCGGCGCCGATCATGGCGAATGGGATCTTCAGGCCCGGGCGCACATTGGGCGCACCGCAGACGACCTGGAAGGTTTCCGCGCCATTGCTGACCTGGCAAACCCGCAGTTTGTCAGCGTCCGGGTGCTGCTCGGTGCCCAGCACCTCGCCCACGACCACACCGCTGAACTCACCGGCGGCGGGGGTCACGCTATCGACCTCGAGGCCGGCCATCGACAGGCGAGCAACCAGCTCGTCCCGGCTTACCTGCGGGCTTACCCAGCCGCGCAGCCATTGTTCACTGAATTTCATCCTGCTCTCCTAATAGATTCGTTACGGGTTGCGACCTAGCGAAATTGCGCAAGGAACCGCAAGTCGTTGTCGAAGAACAGGCGCAAATCATTCACACCGTAACGCAGCATGGCCAGGCGCTCGACGCCCATGCCGAAAGCAAAGCCAGAGAATTCTTCCGGATCGATCCCGGACATACGCAGCACGTTCGGGTGAACCATGCCGCAGCCCATGACTTCCAGCCAGCCCGTCTGTTTGCAGACGCGGCAGCCTTTACCGCTGCACATCACGCATTCCATGTCGACTTCAGCCGATGGCTCGGTGAACGGGAAGTACGAAGGGCGGAACCGCACCGCCAGTTCTTTTTCGAAGAACACCCGCAGGAACTCTTCGATAGTGCCTTTCAGGTCGGCGAAATTGATGTCGCGATCAACCAGCAGGCCTTCGACCTGGTGGAACATCGGCGAGTGGGTGATATCGGAGTCGCTGCGATACACACGGCCTGGGCAGACGATGCGGATCGGCGGCTGCTGCGATTCCATGGTGCGGACCTGTACCGGCGAGGTATGGGTGCGCAACAGCATGTTCGCATTGAAATAGAAGGTGTCATGCATCGACCGGGCCGGGTGATGGCCTGGGATGTTGAGCGCTTCGAAGTTGTGGTAGTCGTCTTCGACCTCAGGGCCTTCGGCAATGCCGTAGCCGATGTGGGTGAAGAACTGCTCGATGCGTTCCAGGGTCCGGGTCACCGGATGCAAGCCACCGGAAGTCTGGCCACGGCCAGGCAGGGTCACGTCGATGGACTCGGCGGCGAGCTTGGCAGCCAGGTCCGCCTCCTCGAACAACGCCTTGCGCGCATTGAGGACCTCTGTGACACGCTCCTTGGCAACGTTGATCAGCGCACCGACCTGCGGACGCTCTTCGGCCGGCAGGTTCCCCAGGGTCTTCATCACCTGGGTCAACTCGCCCTTCTTGCCAAGGTACAGAACCCGGATTTGCTCCAGGGCATTGATATCTTCAGCGCTTTGCACAGCCTCTAGTGCTTGAGCGACCAGCGCGTCCAGGTTTTCCATGTACAGACTCCAGATACGAAATAGGGGAAGAGCTTTAAGGCTCTTCCCCTATTTATGACGTTTGACACCAAGGCCCACAGATGCGGACCCCGGTGACTGCCGGGGGTACTTAAGCCAAGGTGGCTTTAGCTTTCTCGACAATCGCAGCAAACGCCGCTTTTTCGTTCACTGCCAGATCAGCCAGAACCTTACGGTCGATCTCGATGGACGCTTTTTTCAGGCCAGCGATGAAACGGCTGTAGGACAGACCGTTAACACGAGCACCAGCATTGATACGAGCGATCCACAGAGCGCGGAACTGACGTTTTTTCTGACGACGGTCACGGTAGGCGTATTGGCCTGCCTTGATTACCGCTTGCTTGGCAACACGGAATACGCGGGAACGCGCGCCGTAGTAGCCTTTAGCAAGTTTCAGAATTTTTTTGTGACGCTTACGGGCAATGACGCCACGCTTTACACGAGCCATGAGTTACTTCCTCTATTCTTGATCCAAAAATTAACGAAGGCGCAGCATGCGCTCGACTTTTGCCACGTCAGACGGATGCAGCAAGCTGCTACCGCGCAGTTGACGCTTACGCTTGGTCGACATTTTGGTCAGGATGTGGCTCTTGAAAGCGTGCTTGTGCTTGATACCGTTAGCAGTTTTCAGAAACCGCTTAGCAGCACCACTTTTGGTCTTCATCTTTGGCATGTTCGGATACTCCGCATTCAGTTGATAAACATAATCGCAAGGCCTGCCGTGCCCTGGTGATTACTTCTTCTTTTTCGGGGCGATGACCATGATCAGCTGGCGTCCTTCCATCTTAGGATGCTGTTCGACCGAACCGTACTCGAGCAGGTCTTGTTCAACCCGCTTGAGGAGTTCCATCCCCAGCTCCTGGTGGGCCATCTCACGGCCGCGGAATCGCAAGGATACCTTGGCCCTGTCCCCGTCACTCAGGAAACGTACCAGGTTGCGCAGTTTTACCTGGTAATCCCCTTCCTCCGTCCCTGGACGAAACTTGATTTCTTTTACCTGAATCTGCTTCTGGTTTTTCTTCGCCGCGGCAATCTGCTTCTTCTTTTCGAAGATAGACTTGCCGTAGTCCATCACCCGGCAAACCGGCGGGACTGCGTCTGCGGAAATTTCTACCAGATCAAGCTTGGCTTCTTCAGCAATACGAAGCGCTTCATCAATCGAGACGATGCCAATCTGCTCGCCGTCAGCGCCAATTAACCGAACCTCGCGTGCCGAGATATTCTCGTTGATCGGGGCTTTCGGTGCAGCTCGTTTATCTTGTCTCATTTCACGCTTAATAATAATTACTCCAAATCTGGGCGACCACGCCGGGAAACCGCTTGCGCGAGAAACTCAGCGAATTCGGCGACGGGCATCGAGCCCAGGTCAGCACCTTCACGAGTACGCACAGCGACAGTCTGCATCTCGACCTCCCGATCTCCAATAACCAAGAGAAAGGGAACCTTGAGCAAAGTATGCTCGCGGATTTTAAAGCCGATCTTTTCATTTCTCAAGTCGGACTTGGCACGAAATCCGCTTTGGTTGAGAGTTTTTTCGACCTCGGCGGCAAAATCTGCCTGTTTATCAGTGATATTCATGATCACTGCCTGGGTCGGCGCCAACCACGCGGGGAACGCGCCCTCGTAGTGTTCGATCAGAATCCCGACGAAGCGCTCGAACGAACCGAGGATCGCGCGGTGAAGCATGACCGGGTGCTTGCGGCTGTTGTCTTCGGACACGTATTCGGCGCCCAGACGGATCGGCAGGTTAAAATCGAGCTGCAGGGTACCACACTGCCACACGCGACCAAGGCAATCTTTCAGCGAGAACTCGATCTTGGGGCCGTAGAAAGCCCCCTCACCCGGTTGCAGGTCATACGCAAGGCCCGCGCTATCGAGGGCGGCGGCCAGGGCCGCTTCGGCGCGATCCCACAATTCGTCGGAGCCAACGCGTTTTTCCGGACGAGTGGACAGCTTCATCTCGACTTCGGTGAAGCCGAAGTCCCGGTAGACGTCCATGGTCAGCTTGATGAAGGCGGCGGATTCGGCCTGCATCTGCTCTTCAGTACAGAAGATGTGCGCATCGTCCTGGGTGAACGCACGCACGCGCATGATGCCGTGCAGCGCACCGGACGGCTCGTTACGGTGGCAGGCACCGAACTCGGCCAGGCGCATCGGCAGCTCGCGGTAGCTCTTCAAGCCCTGGTTGAACACCTGCACGTGGCATGGGCAGTTCATCGGCTTGATGGCGTAGTCGCGGTTTTCCGACTGGGTGGTGAACATGTTGTCGGCGTAGTTGGCCCAATGCCCGGATTTCTCCCACAGGCTACGGTCAACCACTTGCGGCGTCTTGATCTCCAGGTAGCCGTTTTCACGCTGGACCTGGCGCATGTACTGCTCGAGCACCTGGTACATCGTCCAGCCGTTCGGGTGCCAGAACACCATGCCCGGGGACTCTTCCTGGGTATGGAACAGGCCCAGGCGCTTGCCGATCTTGCGGTGATCGCGCTTCTCGGCTTCTTCAATACGCTGGATGTAAGCCGCCAGTTGCTTCTTGTCCGCCCAGGCGGTGCCATAGACGCGCTGCAACTGTTCGTTCTTCGCATCGCCACGCCAGTAGGCGCCGGACAGCTTGGTCAGCTTGAAGGATTTCAGGAAACGCGTGTTCGGCACGTGCGGACCACGGCACATGTCGACGTATTCTTCGTGGTAGTACAGGCCCATGGCCTGTTCGTCCGGCATGTCTTCCACCAGACGCAGCTTGTAATCCTCGCCACGGGCCTTGAACACTTCGATGACTTCGGCGCGCGGGGTGACTTTCTTGATGACGTCGTAATCTTTCTCGATCAGCTGCTGCATGCGCTGTTCGATGGCGGCCATGTCGTCCGGCGTGAAAGGCCGCTCGAAGGCGATGTCGTAATAGAAGCCTTCATCGATGACTGGCCCGATGACCATCTTCGCGCTCGGGTACAGCTGCTTGACCGCATGGCCGACCAGGTGCGCACAAGAGTGGCGAATGATCTCCAGCCCCTCTTCATCCTTTGGCGTGATGATTTGCAGCGTGGCGTCGCTGTCGATGACGTCACTGGCGTCGACCAGCTTGCCGTTGACCTTGCCGGCCAGGGTGGCCTTGGCCAGGCCCGCGCCGATGGATGCGGCGACCTCGGCTACGGAAACCGGGTGGTCGAATGAACGTTGACTGCCGTCGGGAAGAGTAATAGTTGGCATGGCGCCTCCTCTCCTAGTGGTGACCCCTACCAAAGGTCACGTGGGTTGGGATGAGCCAGTACAAGATCCAGTCCAGGCCATTCAATGACGAACGCCTGCCTTACAGCGGCAGGAGCCTTGCGGCCAACCGGGAAAACCGAACCAGAGTGACTGGGATTCAAATCAGGGTTATTTCGAACATTTGCCACTGGGACGAGCCGTCCACAGCCTGGAAATACCCGAGCCCGGCATGCTAGCACAGATGAACGGTCATCGCCGTGCAGGAATTGAAACAGGCGTAAATCCGGGTTTTTATGCCAGAGTGCTGAACTGAACCGAGCGCAACGCCTCAGATATCAAGACATCGACCCGAAAGGAGCATCTTCGCATGCGTCTCAATACGTTGTTTGCAGTAGTCGCCCCCCTTGCCCTGCTGCTTCCACTGACCGCCCATGCCGACTGGCCCAAAGGCGAGCGCGAGAAATACATGGCCCAATGCACGGAGGCCGCAACACCCCAGATCGGCGCGGCTGCAGCCAAGGCTCATTGCGCCTGTGGCGCCGACGCGATCAAGTCCTACCCGGCCTCGGACATCCAGGCCTTGATGGATAACAAGGCCGCACCGGAACTGCAGCAAAAAGCCCTGGGGCAGATCGCAAAATGCAAGGCCGATAACAAGGCGAAAAAATGAGGAAGCAGCCTTCCTGAACAGGCCCGGCAGGGTTGAAAAACCCTGATTCAAGGCTTTTTCGAACGATTTATTCAGGTTTTACAGCTTTTTTTATCGTCTTTACTTTCGGCTGAAAGCCTTTAAAACCGGGCCTTTCAGCGGGCATAGGCAGTAAAGTAAACACGACTGATTGGCAAACAGCGCGTCCGGGGGGCTCCCAAATCGAACATTTCGACTATGATACCCGGGTGTGCCCAGTTGGCCTGAGCAGCACAGTACACTGAAAATATATGTTTCTTGGAGATACACCATGTCTAATCGCCAAACCGGCACCGTTAAATGGTTCAACGATGAAAAAGGCTTCGGCTTCATCACTCCTCAAGGTGGCGGTGACGACCTGTTCGTACACTTCAAAGCTATCGAAAGCGACGGTTTCAAAAGCCTGAAAGAAGGCCAGACCGTTTCCTTCGTGGCTGAGAAAGGCCAAAAGGGTATGCAAGCTGCACAGGTTCGCCCAGAGTAATTTCTCGGCGCACTAAAAAAACCCCGTCCATGTGACGGGGTTTTTTATGGGCGATTGAAAGCCGCCAATCAGCCGCAGTTCACCCGGTTGACCACCAGGTTGGCGTCGGTATTGAGGTTCAGGCGATCGGAGCGGTACTCAAGCGTGACCATGTCGTTGGGCTTGAGAATACGCGCGTTCTGCGCGCCGGCGCGGGCACGGGCTTGCTCCAGCAATTGCGGCGAGGCCTGCTTGCCAATGGCGAACTCGGCAGCCTTTGCTTCGCAGCGGCTGTGACCGGTCTCGGCCGCCACGGGATCGGGGGTCGACTCAGAGGTGCTGCTGCAACCACTCAAAACCACGGCGGCCAGCAAAGTACTCAATGACGCGAGCTTCCAAGGCATGAAGCCTCCTTTTTCAATAAATAAACAGAGAGCGTGCGACAGCCCAAACGGTACTTGGTTTCAAGACCATGGCCATCAGCCTCCCCTCATCCGGAAAACCGGCAGTTTGCCTGACCCCAGTCGCCCTGGTCAGACATGAATCGTGACTGAATATGAACAACGTTCAGTAAACGTCAATGTAATCGAAGGGTGGGTTTGGCCAGTTGTCTTTCAGTGCGTTGTAGATCTGCATGACCCAGACCTCGTCGCTGGCAGCGACCCGTCCGACATAGCCTGAACCTTTGGCCCACGTCTCAAGCCGAAACAGCAAGCCATCGATGTCGACGCCCCCCACAACGCCCGAAGACAGATAAGCGATTCCCCCCTTGGTCACGCGCAATTGGGTGTGCTCGTCATCACTGGCAGAAGCCAGCAACTGACGAACCGACTCAAGGGTCAACCCGTCAGGCGCGTTCAAATCGATCTGCACGGCAGGGCTCCTTCAGAAGTCAAAAAACAAGTGTCGCACAGCCCTCACCCGATGCCTAAGTCGCAGTGCCAAACCCGCTGCAAAAATGGTTAACTCAGCCTACAGACCTCCCAACTCGCGAGCCCCACCATGAGCACCGTCAGCATCGAAGTCACCATCAATGCCAAATGGTCAGAGGGACACAGCTCCTACAGCCCCAGTACCGCGGAAGAGCTGGCAATTATTGGTATCGACCTGTTGGTCAAGGAGCTGGGAACGGCGGCCGCGCAGAAATTCATCCAGCAGGCGTTCGAGCGATACCCGAACATCACCGAAACGGTTGAGTGAAGCTCGGGCACCCGCAGGCCATGGCCTGCGGGCCCGCCGCGAGACAGGTTACTTGAGGCGCGCCAGGCGCTCGGTCAGCAGATCGAAGAAGCCCTGGGCATCACCGTTCTCCACCCAGAAGGCATTCTTGGGCGCCTTCAAGCCGTCGTACCAGTCGACGATGGTCTGCCCGAAAGTCGGGCCTTCACGACTGTCCACCACGAGGTTGACCGAACGGCCGGTAAACAATTGCGGCTTGAGCAGGTAGGCAATCACCGTCGCGTCGTGCACCGGCCCACCGGTCATGCCGTAGTGCTCCATGTCGCCCTTGACGTACTCGTTAAGGATATCGCCCACCAGTTTGCTGGCGTTGTTGTTCACTGCGGCGATCTGCTTCAGGCGCGCTTCGCTGGTGAGAATCTTGTGGGTCACGTCCAACGGCAGATACGTCAGCTTCAGGCCGCTTTTTGCGACGATCTCGGCCGCCTGTGGGTCGGCGAACAGATTGAATTCAGCCACCGGCGTGATATTGCCGCCGTTGAAGTGCGCGCCGCCCATGATCACCACTTCCTTGATGCCCTGGACAATGTCCGGCTCCTGGACCAGCGCCAAGGCCAGGTTGGTCTGCGGGCCGAGCATGGCAATGGTGATGCTGTGGGGCTTGGCGGCCTTGAGCGTGTCGATCAGGTAATTGACGGCATTGCCCTCGGCCAGGCCTTTCTTCGGCTCGTGGACGGTGACACCCGACAGGCCTTCCTTGCCATGGATGTTTTCCGCGTAGATCGGCGTGCGCATCAGCGGTTTCGGCGCCCCGGCATACACCGGCACGTCTTCGCGCCCCGCCCACTCTCGCGCCAGGCGAGCATTGCGGGAGGTCTTGTCCAGGCGAACATTGCCGGCGACGGTGGTCAGCGCGCGGATATGGAGCTCTTCAGGGGACGCCAGGGCGAACAGCAGCGCTACCACGTCATCGGCCCCCGGGTCGGTGTCGATGATCAGGTCGATCTTTTCCGCCGCCTGGGCGCTTGTAGCGGTGATCAATGACAAAAGCAGCAGACTCCGGAACAGTTGATGCATTTTCTGAGCATAGCGGTGCATGGCGCACTCCTTGTGCAGGGTTGACAGGTTAGAACGTGACTCCAGCGATCAGCACGATGTTGCAGTATGGAGAACACTCGCCTGTGCGAATGATCGCCCGAGCTTGTCGGCTGATGACCTTGAACTGTTCATGACTGACCAGTTCCCGCTCGCCCAACGCGCCTTCGGCATGCAGCGCTTCCAGGGTCGTCAAGGCCGACGGTTGCTTATCGAGGATTTCCTCGGCCAGGACATGGCTTTCTACCTGCATTTCGCTGAGCACCACTTTCAAGGTGCTGACAAAATCCGGGATGCCATGGGTCAGGGCCAGGTCGATCAATTCGACCTGGGGCGGTACCGGTAGCCCGGCATCACCGATGACCACTTTGTCGCCATGGCCGAGGGAAGCGATCAGTCGCGACAGTGCCACATTCAACAACGGCGTCTTTTTCATGATTTGAAGGCCTGTACTTCCAGCAACGTGGGGATTGAAGGCTGCGCGCCAGCGCGGGTGACCGACAGCGCCGCGGCGACCTGGCCGAAACGAATCGCATCGACCTCGCTTTTGCCACTGGCCAAGGCTGCCGCGAAGCCGCCGACAAAAGTGTCGCCGGCCGCCGTGGTGTCCACCGCCTTGACCCGCGGGGCCGGGAAGTGTTCGAAACTTGTGCCGTTGGCGAACATCAGACCCTGGGCGCCCAGCGTCACGATCACCTTGCCAGCCCCGGCGGCGATCAGATGCGCTGCGGCGGCTTCGGCGGTTTCCAGGGAATCCACCGAAAGTCCGCTCAAGACTGCGGCTTCGCTTTCATTGGGAATCAGGTAATCGACGCAGGCGTACCAATCGACCGGCAATGTGTGGGAGGCCGGCGCCGGGTTGAGGATGACGATCTTGCCCAGCTCACGACCGCGCTTGAGGGCATGGCCAACGGTGGCATCCGGCACTTCGAGCTGGCAGATGATGACATCGGCGCTTTGCAGTACTTCATCGACACCGCCCAGGACTTCAGGGGTGAGCGCACCGTTGGCACCGGCGACGATAACGATCGCGTTCTGGCTGTTGTCGTCGACGATGATCAGCGCCACGCCGCTGGCACCCTCCTCCACACTGACCGCCTGGCAGTCGATACCCTCGGCCAACAGCCCGCCACGCAATTGCTCGCCGTAGGCATCGCTGCCCACACAACCGACCATCGACACCTTCGCGCCCAAGCGCGCGGCGGCCACCGCCTGGTTGGCGCCCTTGCCGCCCGGGATGGTGGAGAACGACTCGCCAATCAGTGTTTCACCACCACGCGGCAGACGCGGCGCCCGGGTCACCAGGTCCATGTTCAGGCTGCCTATTACCACTACTTTTGCTGGCATACATCACTACTCATCAATTCGGTTCAGCGGTATTGGGCGAATGTGCCGGACAGCGGCGCAGTCGACTCTCGCAAGACAATACTCGGCGTCACGATCCGCTGGTCGGTGGCAAGGCCTGGCGTCGCAATTCGTCGCAGCAGCACTTCGGCCGCCATCTCGCCAAGTTGCAGGATCGACTGCCCTACCGTGGTCAACGCCGGGTAGACATATCGGCTCATCTGAATGTCATCGAAACCGATGACCGACAGCTCGCTGGGCACGCGCACGTTGCGTTCAGCGGCGGCGCGCAGCACACCGATGCCGATCATGTCGTTGGCCGCAAAAATCGCGCTCGGCGGCTGCTGCTCCAGCAGTTGCGCGGCGGCTCGGTAGCCGCCGGTACTGGTGAAATCGCTCTCGAGCATACGCTCGACGGGCAGTTCGATTCCGGCCTCTTTCAGCGCCCGGCAGTAACCGGCCAGGCGCATTTGCGCCACGCTGGTATCGGCCGGGCCACCGATGAAGGCGATGTCGCGGTGCCCCAGCTCCAACAGGTGCCGGGTCGCCAGGTAAGCGCCGTATTCATGGTCGATGCGCACCAGGTCGGCGTCGACGCCATCGAGCCCGCGGTCGACAATCACCATGGGCGTGCGCACGTTGGCCAGGCCCTCGGCCAGGCCAACATCGCCGCCGGCGGACGCGAAGATCAACCCGTCGATGCGCTTTTCCAGCAGCACCCGCAGGTAGCTGCGTTGCTTGTCCGCGTTATCGTCGGAGTTACACAGGATCACGCAATAGCCGTTGCGCTCACAGTAATCCTCGATACCCCGGGCCAACTCGGCAAAGTATGGGTTGAGGGCGTTGGGCACCAACAGGCCGATGGTCGCCGTGGTCTTGGCCTTGAGCGACCGGGCCACGGCGCTGGGCACGTAGTCCAGGCGCTCGATGGCCGCCTCGACCTTGAGCCGCACCTCTTCGCTGACCGGCCGCGTCTTGTTCACCACGTGGGACACGGTGGTGTAGGAAATCCCCGCGAGCGCTGCTACATCCTTGATCGTCGCCATGGTTCAGCCCCGTCGACTGGCGCGCTGGCTGCGATAGGTATCGAGCACGACCGCCACCACGATCACCGCGCCGGTAATGATGCGCTTGGTCGGTTCAGTGGCGCCGATCTGCGCCAGGCCCGCCGCCAGCACCGAGATGATCAGCACGCCAAAGAAGGTGCTGATGACCGAACCACGCCCACCCATCAGGCTGGTGCCGCCAATGACCACCGCAGCGATGACCTGCAGTTCCAGACCTGAGCCAGCGTTCGGATCCGCCGCCTCCAGGCGCGAAATCTGGAACAACGCGGCCACGCCGGCCAGCAAGCCCATCAGGCTGAACACCAGGATCTTGTAGGGCTTTGGATTGATACCGGCCAGGCGCACGGCCTCTTCATTGGTGCCGATGCCGATCAGGTAGCGACCGAACACCGTACGGGTCAGCACCGCCTGGGCAATGAAGATCACCAGCAAGGCGATGATGAACGAAGGTGAAATGCCAAAGGCGATGGGGTTGGACAACCAGGCGAACGAGTCGCCGATGTAGGCGGTACGCGAGCCAGTCATCTGGTACGCCAGGCCCCGGGCCATCTCCAGCACGCCGAGGGAGACGATGAACGATGGAATCCGCCACGCCACGGTAATCGAACCGGTGACTGTCCCTGCCAGTGCCGCCACGGCCATGCCGAGCAACGCCGATGGCCAGACGCTCCAGCCCCAGCCGAGCACGGCCACGCTGACCGTCGATGCCGCCAGCGCCAGCACCGAGCCCACCGACAGATCGATGCCGCCGATGATCAGGATGAAGGTCATGCCGACCGCCAACACCATCAGATCCGGAATCTGGTTGGCCAAGGTGCTGAAGGTGTCATAGGACAAAAAATGGCTGCTCAGGGCCGAGAACAGCGCGACCATGGCCAGCAGCGCGCCAGCCAGACCCAGGTACGTCCCCAGGCCATAGAAATTGCCACTCGATTTGCCGACGGCAGATGCGGTTTTCATGAAAGATCCCTAGGCGCTGCTTCGTTGAGCAACGCATCACGTTTCTGGTAGCCGGCGAATGCGGCGGCAAGCAAGTCATCCTGGGTCCAGCTGTCGCGCTCGAAGGTGTCGATCAGGCGCCCGGCGGACAACACGCCGATCCGGTCACAGATCAACATCAGCTCGCGCAGGTCGCTGGACACCACGACCAACGCCTTGCCCTGGCGAGTCAACTCGCCGAGCAACGCATAAATGTCGAATTTGGCGCCGACGTCGATGCCCCGGGTCGGCTCGTCGAACAGCATGACCGCGCAGTCGCGCTCGAGCCAGCGACCGATCACGACTTTCTGCTGGTTGCCGCCCGACAGCTCGGACACCAACTGGGTCGGGCTGGAACTGCGGATGCGCATGGCATTGACCTGCCGCAGCGCCAAGGCCAGTTCGGCGCTGCCATTGACCAGGCCAGCGCTGGAAATCTCCGGCATGTTGCCCAGGGCAATGTTGGCGGCGATGGATTGGGTCAACAGCAGGCCTTCCCCCTTGCGGTCTTCGGTGATCAGCGCAATGCCATGGGCCACCGCATCGGACGGGGAGCGAATGCTCACCACCTGGGCCGGCGAGCCCAGCGCCACCGTGCCGCTGTCGGCGGTATCGGCACCGAAGATCAGCCGCAACAGTTCGGTCCGCCCTGCCCCGATCAGGCCGGAGATGCCGAAGATCTCGCCACTGCGCACTTCGAAGGACACGTCGCGGACCTTGTCGGCACGGGTCAGGCCTTTGACGGTCAGCGCTGGCGCGCCGATCTGGCGCGGGCCAAGGTCAATATGCTCACCCAGCTCCCGGCCAACCATCAGGGTCACCAGTTGCTCGCTGTCGTAGTTGGCCATCGGCTCGACGCAGACCAGGTTGCCATCACGCAATACAGCAATGCGCTGGGCGACCCGCGCCAGTTCTTCGAGGCGATGGGAAATGTAGATGATCGACACGCCGCGAGCCTGCAAGCGAGTGATCTGTTCGAAGAGCATCTCGACTTCCCGGGCCGTCAACATGGCGGTCGGCTCATCGAGAATCAGCACATGGCAATCGCCGATCAGATTGCGAGCGATCTCGACCATCTGCTGATGACCGATCCCCAGCTCGCCGACCAACGTGTCGGGATCGATTGCATCGAGCCCGACCTGGGCCATGGCCTCGATGGCCGCCTTGCGCAATTGCTTGCGGCTGATCCAGCCACCGACGCTGGGCAAGTTGTCGAGAAACAGGTTCTCGGCCACGGAAAGGGTCGGCAACAGGTTGAGTTCCTGCATCACCATGCGCACGCCCAGCTCTTCAGCCTGGGTACGGCTGCCGGGACGATAATCCTGACCTTGAAATTGCATGTGTCCGGTCGTCGGCGTCACCAGCCCGCCGATGATCTTGGACAAGGTGCTTTTACCGGCACCATTTTCGCCGGTCAGTGCCAGCACTTCACCACGCATCAACGTCAGGTCGATGCCAGTCAGTACCGGTTGGGCATAGGTCTTGCCGATGCCGCTGACAGAAAGGACAGCGTTCGGGTCGCAAACGGACATAACAAAACTCTCCATGCGCTCGCCCGGATGGGCGAGCACCGTTGTGTCGCCAGGATAACTACTTGGTCACCAGCTCGACCGGAGTTTCGATAACGCCGTTGGTACCGCTGTCGACTTTTTCACCCTTGAGGATCTTCAGCGCCGTCTCGATACCGAACACAGCCTGCTTGGCGGCGAACTGGTCGGCAGTCGCCAGGACACGACCGTCCTTGAGCATTGGCTTGATGGCATTGATGTTGTCGTAACCGACCACTTGCACCTTGCCCGCCTTGCCCGCCGCGCGCACGGCCGATACCGCGCCGACCGCCATGCTGTCGTTACCAGCCAGCAGTGCCTTGATGTTCGGGTATTCGCTGAGCATCGACGCGGCAACCTGGTTGCCTTTGTTGATTTCCCAGTCGCCGGATTGCAGGGAGACGACCTTGATCTGCGCCGCCTCCATCGCATCTTTGAAGCCCGCGGTACGCGCCTGGGCGTTGGTAGTGGTGGACACACCTTCGATGATGCCGACCTCGTCACCGGCCTTGAGCTGCTTGGCCAGGTACTCACCGACCAGACGTGCGCCCTTGCGGTTGTCCGGGCCTACGAACGGCACGTTGATGTTCTTGCTCTTGACCACGGTCGGATCGAGCTGGTTATCGATGTTGATCACCGTGATGCCTGCGTCGACGGCTTTCTTGATCACCGGCACCATGGCCTTGGAGTCCGCAGGCGCGATGATCAGGGCATCGACCTTGGACACGATCATTTGCTCGACGATACGGATCTGGTTGGCGGTGTCGGTTTCGTCCTTGATCCCGTTGGAGATCAGGTCGAAATCGGCGGAGTGTTCCTTCTGATAAGCCTTGGCGCCGTCTTCCATGGTCAGGAAGAATTCGTTGGCCAGGGACTTCATGACCAGGGCGACCTTGGGTTTTTCAGCGGTTTGGGCGAATGCCGAGGAGAGAGGCAGAGCAGCGGATGCGGCCGCGAGCATGGCAACAGCGAGAAGGCGTCCAGCGAATGGCAACTTCATGGGTTCACTCCGATCTTATGATTATTGTGAGCAAATCAATGCACGGAACGCCGCGCAAACGTTTGCGTGAAGTGAACTATGGTAAGGCTTCGTGGATTTGTCAACGCTGCGGTTGCATCCGCAATGGCGAAGCGTCAGGCCGTCGTATTGACCATTGCTCCCGAACTGCCGCCTTTCGCCAGCTCCGTGACCAGGCGACCGGTGACCTCCAACAATGCGCCACTGGTGTCGGCAATCTGCCCTTGAACCGCCATGACCGCCGCGGTCTTGTCTTCCGGTTTCGGATAATTCCGTGTCTGCGCAGCGGCCAATTGCTGTTGCTGCTCCCTGAGCTGCTCCTGAAGCTCTTGCATCCGCTTGAGCAATATCTGAACGGCAATGCTCTGGGTACTGCCGCTCTCCTGCGTCTGATCGGTTGCCTCAGCGCCCGCCCCCATGTCCACGCGGACCTTGCCCGACGCGCGCGTTGTACCAAGGGCCTCATCGGCAGCCTCGGTCTCGGCCTCGCTCAGGGCCTTCAGGGTAGCAGCGGATTGGCCACCGATAGTCACGGCCGCCGCATTGGGAAAGCCGACAGAAAACGCCATATCAAAACTCCATAAGATGAGATTCCTACGAAAGACATCGCCCGCCAAAGCACTTTCTTTAGCGCCCACGCAAATCTGTCACAAGCCAGAGCGTTTGGCCCAGCCGTTTACGCCAGCCAATAAAAAATTTCCTCCTCTTACACCAAAACGAAAAAAGCGCTGTCAGACGATCTTCTTGAATTTTAAGCAGTTGCGTAAATACCTACAGTTAAATACTGTATGCACGTACAGCTTAATAAGGATAATCCTGTGGCCACGCCCTCCGCTGCAACTACCCCCTTAGATTCCTATACGCGACTCGGCCTGCGGGTCTCGAAAATCATCAATTCCCCCACCGCGCAAAAAGCCAAGGCCGCGCTGATCTTCCGGCTTCCCGACGAGCCGGTGGATGAATGGGAGCGCCTCCTGGAAGAAATCGACGAGAACGACAACGTGACCCTCGCCTATCGCGACGACGGTGGCGTGCAGGTTTTCTGGGTCGTGCCGAAGGAAGATTGAGCCTGATGAGTGTTCGCTGTTTAGCTTTTTTGCTTGTGTTCATCACCATGGGCGCCCAGGCCGGTGCGCCGCGCACCTTCAACGAAGCCAAGAAAGTCGCCTGGAAACTCTACGCGCCGCAATCCACCGAGTTCTACTGTGGCTGCAAATACACCGGCAATCGCGTGAACCTGGCCGCCTGCGGTTACGTGCCGCGCAAGAACGCCAGCCGCGCCGCCCGCATCGAGTGGGAACATATTGTCCCGGCGTGGCAGATCGGCCATCAGCGCCAATGCTGGCAACAAGGCGGGCGTAAAAACTGCACCCGTTACGACCCGGTCTATCAACGGGCCGAGGCCGACCTGCACAACCTGGTGCCGAGCATCGGGGAAGTGAATGGCGATCGCAGCAATTTCAGTTTCGGCTGGTTGCCGGTGCAGAAGGGGCAATACGGTTCATGCCTGACCCAGGTGGATTTCAAGGCCAAGAAGGTCATGCCCCGCCCTTCTATCCGGGGAATGATCGCCCGGACCTATTTCTACATGAGCAAGCAATATGGCCTGCGCCTCTCGAAACAGGATCGGCGCCTGTACGAAGCCTGGGACAAGACCTACCCGGTCGAAAGCTGGGAGCGTCAGCGCAACCAGAGCGTGGCGTGCGTCATGGGCCGTGGAAACGAATTCGTGGGACCAGTGGACATGAAGGCCTGCGGTTGACCTCGCATTCGTGAACAGCACAAACCGACTGTGGGAGCGAGCTTGCTCGCGATAGCGGAGTGACAGACAACAGTTTGTCGACTGATACACCGCTATCGCGAGCAGGCTCGCTCCCACAGGTTTTGTTCTGTCCGGTTATTGAGTGGCCGGATAATCCACTACCAACGTCTCGATGTTGCGCTTTTTCGCCCGGACCAGGGCGGCAGTCACTTGCTCCTGCTTGGCTTCGGCCTCGGCCTTGGAGCTGAAAGGACCGACCAGGACCCGCTCCTTGCCGCCCTCGCGCACTACGTTCGACATGAAGCTGTGTTCGATGAGCCAACCGGTCAGGTCGCTGACTGCCTGAGGCGTCTCGCCACGAACCTCGACGGCCCACTGCGGCGCGGCAGCGGCGGCTGGTGCAGAGGTCGCGGCGGGTTTCGGCTTCGCTGCTTCGATGTCACGCCCTTCACCGCACCCTGCCAGCACCAACACCGCGATTACCCAAGCCAATTTGCGCACAACGTTTCCCCCGGAAGACATGAGGCACGGATTTTAGCACCCGTGCCCATCAAGATCGCCGCAAACAGTGCTCAAAACACGAGAATCCTGCCCGGCGTCTCTGTATAGTCGCACCCTGGGAATTAATGCTGCATCTGCACGTCAGAAAGAGGCACCCACATTGTGACACTTAGCACTAATCTATAAGCAGTACCGACATCTGCACTGTCTGAATCAGGTGCCCTATAAAGCAATCAAGGAGAACACCATGCTGATACTCACCCGCAAAGTCGGTGAAAGCATAAACATTGGTGACGACATCACGATCACCATTCTGGGCGTTAGTGGCCAACAAGTCCGGATCGGCATCAACGCCCCGAAAAACGTTGCGGTGCATCGCGAAGAAATCTATCAGCGTATTCAGGCCGGCCTCACCGCCCCCGACAAGCCGCAAACCCCCTGAACATTGCAGCAGTCCGCAGCCAGCCCGTTTGCATCGCCGCAATGGCTGGCTAAAGATTCCGATCGACCGCGCCTTACCCTGCCCCCTCGCCTTCTTTCGTCCCACTCGTGAATCGATACTAATGGCATGGCTCTTGGCATGGCTGTCAGACGTTTCGTTTTAATGATGACGAAGCGGGCGTTCGCGGCCCGTCAGCCCAGGCTCACGCCGCGCGCCATTCCAGTGGCGGCAACCACCATCAAGATCAGCAGCAAGGCTTCGATATGGCTGATCCGTGCCAACCGACCGGCTTTCGAAGAGTCAATCGCCGCCCCTTTGCCCCGTGCCATCCGCCATTTGATCAGGGCGATCATCGGCGCGATCTCAAGCAACAGGATCAGCAGGAGCAAGGTCATCTTCAGGTGGAACAGCGGCTGGTGCAGGTAATAATCCGTACCTTTTTCGTACCCACCGAACGCCCGCATCCCACCGGTCACCAACAACACCAGCGCCGACACACCCCATACGTTATCCGCAATCAACACATTGCGAACCGCATCCACACCGCCCGCCAGGCGTCGCAGCGCCGTGCCGCGCGTCAGCACTGCCCAGAGCCCGAGGGCGAACGCCAGAAGATGAATGGCCGCCAAAGACCAATGAGTCAACATGGAAGAGCCCTGTCAGAGAACGTCGAATCGACCTGACAGTACTAGCTCATAAAACCATGATTGCCAGGGTAGGCATGCAAAAAACTGTGGGAGCGAGCCTGCTCGCGATAGCGGTGTATCCGTTTGCAATGATGCTGAATGTACTGCCGTCATCGCGAGCAAGCTCGGCTCCCACAGGGATTGGCGGCGGGCAAAAAATTGGAAACTGCAACAGCTCCAATGTGGGAGCGAGCTTGCTCGCGATGGCGGTGTATCAGTCGACAAAAATGTTGCCTGACACTCCGCTATCGCGAGCAGGCTCGCTCCCACAGTGGTATTGCGTAAGACTTCAGTCCGCCAATCGCCAGGTCGTCCCGCCCTTGCCATCTTCCAGCACCACGCCCATGGCGGTGAGCTGGTCGCGGATGCGGTCGGATTCGGCCCAGTCCTTGTTGGCCCGGGCGGTCAGGCGCGCCTGGATCAATGCCTCGACCTC
This sequence comes from Pseudomonas sp. St290, assembly GCF_018325805.1. Lineage (NCBI taxonomy): Bacteria > Pseudomonadati > Pseudomonadota > Gammaproteobacteria > Pseudomonadales > Pseudomonadaceae > Pseudomonas > Pseudomonas sp. St290. The sequence goes on from NZ_AP014703.1 coordinate 4,520,678, forward strand.
GACGGCGTCCACGCGACCTTCGGCACCAGCCTGCAGGAAATCATCGGCTTCGAGTTGCAACACACCCAGCACGCTGGCCAGTTCTTTCAGGCGTGCCGCCAGACCGGCCGCTGCATTGAGATCGCTCTCACGCAGGCGGTTGATCTCACGCACCATCTCGAACAGCACCGCGCAGGCTTCCGGCGTGCCGAAGTCGTCGTTCATCACCTCGGTAAAGCGTGCAACGAACGCTTCGCCGCCGGCCGCCGGCACATTCGGCATGCCCTTCAACGCGTGGTAGAAACGCTCCAGGGCGCCCTTGGCGTCCTTGAGGTTGTCTTCCGAGTAGTTGATGGCGCTGCGATAGTGGCTCGACACCAGCAGGTAACGAATGACTTCCGGGTGGTACTTTTCCAGCACGTCACGGATGGTGAAGAAGTTGTTCAAGGACTTGGACATCTTCTCGCCGTTGATCCGGATCATGCCGCAATGCATCCACGCGTTGGCGTAGGTCTTGCCGGTGGCCGCCTCGCTCTGGGCAATTTCGTTTTCGTGGTGCGGGAACTCCAGGTCGCTGCCGCCACCATGAATATCGAAGGTCTCGCCCAGGCAGCAGGTGGACATCACCGAGCATTCGATGTGCCAGCCTGGACGCCCGGCGCCCCACGGCGACTCCCAGCTCGGCTCACCCGGCTTGGCAGCCTTCCACAGCACGAAGTCCAGCGGATCCTGTTTCGACTCGTCGACTTCGATACGCGCACCGATGCGCAGGTCTTCGATCTTCTTGCGCGACAGCTTGCCGTAGCCCATGAACTTGGCGACGCGGTAGTACACGTCGCCATTGCCCGGTGCGTAGGCATAGCCCTTGTCGATCAAGGTCTGGATCATGCTCAGCATGCCAGGAATGTGATCAGTTGCCCGTGGTTCCAGATCCGGCTTGAGGATATTGAGGCGCGCCTCATCCTCGTGCATGGCCTTGATCATGCGCTCGGTCAACGCATCGTAAGGCTCGCCGTTTTCCCGGGCACGGTTGATGATCTTGTCTTCGATGTCGGTGATGTTGCGCACGTAGGTCAGGTCATAACCGCTGAAACGCAACCAGCGGGTCACCAGGTCGAAGGCGACCATGCTGCGACCATGGCCAATATGGCAATAGTCGTACACGGTCATGCCGCAGACGTACATGCGGACCTTGTTGCCATCCAGCGGCTTGAAGACTTCTTTGCTCTTGGTGAGCGTGTTGTAGATCGTAAGCACAGGGTTTCCCTTAAGACTTGATCACTGACCCCAGGAATCGCGCAAGGTCACGGTACGGTTGAATACCGGAGCACCGGGTTTCGAGTCCTTGATATCCGCGCAGAAGTAGCCTTCGCGCTCGAACTGGAAACGGTCTTCCGGCAGTGCGTTGCCCAACGAAGGCTCGGCACGACAACCAGTGAGTACTTGCAGGGAGTCAGGGTTGATGTTGTCCAGGAAGCTGGCGCTGTCTTCGGCCTTCTCCGGGTTCGGCGAACGGAACAGGCGATCGTACAGGCGCACTTCGCACTCGACGCTGGCGGCGGCCGGCACCCAGTGGATCACGCCCTTGACCTTGCGACCTTCCGGGTTCTTGCCCAGGGTGTCGGGGTCGTACGAGCAACGCAGCTCGACGATGTTACCCTCGGCATCCTTGATCGCTTCGTCGGCGCGGATCACATAGCTGCCGCGCAGGCGCACTTCGCCGGCAGGCTCCAGGCGCTTGTAGCCTTTTGGCGGCTCTTCCATGAAGTCTTCACGGTCGATGTAGATCTCCCGGGCGAACGGCAGGACGCGCACGCCCATGTCTTCTTTCGGGTGACGTGCCAGCTCGAGGTTCTCGACCTGGCCTTCCGGGTAATTGGTGATCACGACTTTCAGCGGACGCAGCACGCACATGGCGCGCGGGGCACTGTGATCCAGATCGTCACGGATGCTGAATTCCAGCATGCCGAAATCCACCACGCCGTCGGAGCGGTTGGTGCCGACCATCTCGCAGAAGTTGCGGATCGATTTTGGCGTGTAGCCGCGACGACGGAAGCCCGACAGCGTCGACATGCGCGGGTCGTCCCAGCCGTTGACGTGCTTCTCGTCCACCAGTTGCTTGAGCTTGCGCTTGCTGGTGATGGTGTAGTTCAGGTTCAGGCGGCTGAACTCGTACTGGCGCGGCTTGGCCGGCACCGGCAGGTGCTCGAGGAACCATTCGTACAACGGCCGGTGGCTTTCGAACTCCAGGGTGCAGATCGAGTGGGTGATGCCTTCGATGGCATCCGACTGACCATGGGTAAAATCATAGTTGGGGTAGATGCACCATTTGTCGCCGGTCTGGTGGTGATGGGCGTGACGGATGCGGTACATGATCGGGTCGCGCAGGTTCATGTTCGGCGAGGCCATGTCGATCTTGGCGCGCAGCACCCGTGCGCCGTCCGGGAACTCACCGGCGCGCATGCGAGCGAACAGGTCCAGGTTCTCCTCCACGCTGCGATCACGGAACGGGCTGTTCTTGCCCGGCTCGGTCAGGCTGCCGCGGTATTCCTTGGCCTGCTCGGGGGTCAGGTCGCACACGTAGGCGTTGCCGGCCTTGATCAGCTCCACCGCCCAATCGTGCAGTTGGTCGAAATATTGCGAGGCATAGCGCACCTCACCGGACCATTCGAAACCCAGCCACTTGACGTCGCTTTCGATCGCGTCGATGTATTCCTGGTCTTCCTTGGCCGGGTTGGTGTCGTCGAAACGCAAGTGCGTGACGCCGCCGAACTCCTGGGCCAGGCCGAAATTCACGCAAATCGACTTGGCGTGGCCGATGTGCAGGTAGCCGTTGGGCTCCGGAGGGAAGCGAGTGACGATCTGTGTGTGCTTACCCGAGTCCAGGTCCGCCTGGATGATCGGGCGCAGGAAGTTGACCGGCACGGCCGGGCCGGTCTTGGAATTCGAGGTAGGGTCGACAGTGGGCTTGCTCATAGGATCCTTGAACGTACAAGTGCGCGGCCGGGTGCGGCCTGATAAATCAAAGCCCGTATCATAGCCGATGCTGTCAAGCACCTGACAGGCCAGGTCGGTAAACGATTGAATTTAATCGACGACCAGATGAAAAACAGCCTCGAAATTCGTGCCTGGCACGCTAAACTGCCCAACCTGGCCGATTGCAGCCAGACCGGTTGCGGGCAGTGAAGCCCCGAAACCCACGAATTCCTTGAAAGAGTAGCGATCATGACCCAAGTCAAACTGACCACCAACCACGGCGACATCGTCCTGCAACTGAACGCCGAAAAGGCACCGCTGACCGTTGCCAACTTCGTTGAGTACGTCAAGGCCGGCCACTACGAAAACACCGTTTTCCACCGTGTCATCGGCAACTTCATGATCCAGGGCGGCGGTTTCGAACCTGGCATGAAGGAAAAGAAAGACAAGCGCCCAAGCATTCAGAACGAAGCCGACAACGGCCTGCCGAACAAAAAGTACAGCGTTGCCATGGCCCGTACCATGGAGCCGCATTCGGCCACCGCGCAGTTCTTCATCAACGTGGCCGACAACAGCTTCCTGAACCACAGCGCCAAGACCGTACAGGGTTGGGGCTATGCGGTGTTCGGTGAAGTGATCGAAGGCACCGACGTGGTCGACAAGATCAAGGGCGTCGCCACCACTTCCAAGGCCGGCCACCAGGACGTCCCGGCAGAAGACGTGATCATCGAGAAAGCCGAGATCATTGAGTGATACTGCTGATTTCAGACTTGCATCTGGAAGAGGAGCGCCCGGACATTACCCGGGCGTTTCTGGATTTACTCGCCACACGCGCCCGCTCGGCGCAAGCGTTGTACATCCTGGGCGATTTTTTCGAAGCCTGGATCGGCGACGATGCCATGACGCCGTTCCAGCGTTCCATCTGCCAGGCCCTGCGCGAATTGAGCGACAGCGGCACGGCCATCTTCCTGATGCACGGCAATCGCGACTTCATGCTGGGGCAGGCCTTCTGCAAAGCGGCCGGCTGTACCCTGCTCAAGGACCCGAGTGTCGTGCAGTTCAACGGCGAGCCGGTGCTGCTGATGCACGGCGACAGCCTCTGCACCCGCGACGAAGGCTATATGAAGCTGCGGCGCTGGCTGCGCAACCCGGTCACGCTGTTCATCCTGCGTCACCTGCCGCTGGGCAGTCGCCAGAAACTGGCGCGCAAACTGCGCAGCGAAAGCCGCACGCAGACACGCATGAAAGCTAATGACATCGTCGACGTCACGCCCGAAGAGATCCCGCGGATCATGCAGGAGTACGGCGTGAAGACCCTGATCCACGGCCACACCCACCGCCCCGCCATCCACAAGCTGCAACTGGGCGAACACGCAGCGAGACGCATCGTGCTGGGAGATTGGGACAAGCAAGGCTGGGCGTTGCAGGTGGATGAACAAGGGTTTGCGTTGGCGCCGTTTGGTTTTGGTAATGCGCAGTTGGCGTTGCCAGGCAACTGAAGCGCGCAGATGTCCCCTGTGGGAGTAGGCCTGTGGGAGCAAAGCTTGCTCGCGATGAACGATGACACGGTCTTGCAGTTGAACCGTGTCGCCCGCATCGCGGGCAAGCCTTGCTCCCACAGCCCCGCTCCCACATTGGATTGCATTTCACTTCTGAATCAATGCCCCGCCGACGCAGGCCCCGCCTTCGCCGCGAACGGCGGCTTCGCCAGCCACACCAGCAAGATCAACCCCATGAACCCCCATCCCAGCAACGTGAAGTAATCCACGGTGGAGAGCATGTACGCCTGGCTGGTGAGGATCTGGTCGAGCTGGGCATAGGCCGGGGCACTCGCGCCGCCGAGCTGGTTGAGTGCTTCACGGGTGGCCGGCTCGTAGGTGCTGATGTGTTCGCTCAGGTAGGCATGGTGCTGGTCGGCCCGGCGGATCCAGATCCAGGTGGTCAGGGACGCGGCGAAGCTGCCGCCCAGGGTCCGCAGGAACGTCGCCAGCCCGGCGCCGTCGGCAATCTGGTGCGGTGGCAGGTCCGACATCAGGATGCTCAGGGTCGGCATGAAGAACAGCGCCACACCGATGCCCATGAACAACTGCACCATCGCGATGTGCTGAAAATCCACTTCATTGGTAAACCCGGCGCGCATGAAGCAGCTCAGGCCGATGGCCAGGAACGCCAGCCCGGCCAACACACGCAGGTCGAACCGGTGGGCGTACTTGCCGACGAAGGGCGACATCAGCACCGGCAGGATACCGATGGGCGCCACTGCCAGCCCGGCCCAGGTCGCGGTGTAGCCCATCTGGGTCTGCAACCACTGCGGCAGGATCAGGTTGATGCCGAAGAACCCGGCGTAGCCCCCCACCAGCACAATGGTGCCGATGCGAAAGTTGCGGTAGGCGAACAGCCGCAGATTGACCACCGGATGGCGGTCAGTCATTTCCCAGATCACGAACACCGCCAGGGCAATGAGCGAAATCAGTGCTCCGATGATGATGAAGTTCGATTCGAACCAGTCCAGGTCGTTGCCTTTGTCGAGGATCACCTGGAGCGCGCCGACCCCGATGATCAGCGTGATCAGCCCTACGTAGTCCATCGGTTGATGGCTGGTGACCACCGGCCGCGCCTTGAGCTGTTGTTGCACCACCATCGCCGCGAAGACCCCGATGGGCACGTTGATGAAAAAGATCCACGGCCAGCTGTAGCTGTCGGTGATCCAACCACCGAGGATCGGCCCGGCAATCGGCGCCACCACGGTGACCATCGCCAGCAAGGCCAGGGCCATGCCGCGCCTGGCCGGCGGGTACACCGCGATCAGCAAGGTCTGGGTCATCGGGTACAACGGCCCGGCGACCAGCCCCTGGAGTACGCGAAAACCAATCAGTTCTGGCATCGAAGTGGAAATGCCACACAAGAACGAAGCGAGCACGAACAGCATCGTCGCCCACAAAAACAGCTTCACCTCGCCAAACCGTCGGCTCAACCAGCCAGTGAGCGGCAAGGCGATGGCGTTGCTCACCGCGAACGAGGTAATGACCCAGGTGCCCTGCTCCGAACTGACGCCCAGGTTGCCGGAAATGGTCGGCAAGGCGACGTTGGCAATGGTGGTGTCGAGCACTTGCATGAACGTCGCCAGCGACAGCCCGATGGTGCTGAGCAACAGGCTGGGCGGCGTGAAAGACGCGTTATTGCTCATTGCGAAATCCTATGAAGCGACGGTGGTGAATCGCGGGCAAGCCTTGCTCCCACAGGTTCCAGGACTACCTGAACCATTGAACAAAACACAAAACCTGTGGGAGCCGAGCTTGCTCGCGATGGGGCCCTTACAGCCAATATCTTTGTTGCCTGCCATGCCGCTATCGCGAGCAAGCTCGGCTCCCACAGGTGATCAGCGCTGGGCAGTCTTGCTCGCAACCGCGCTGTTTTCGTGAATCAGCCGCGAGATCATCGCGTCGGCATCGGCCAGTTGCCGGTCATAGACCTGGGTGCTGAACGAGGCTTTCTGCGGTGGCTGCTGGGCCAGTACCGGGCCGCTCTGGTCGCGCAGATTGACGCTGACCAGGGTCGACAGGCCGATCCGCAGCGGATGCTCGGCCAGCTCCTGGGCATTGACATGAATGCGCACCGGCACCCGCTGGACGATCTTGATCCAGTTACCCGTGGCGTTCTGTGCCGGCAGCAAGGCAAACGCGCTGCCGGTGCCGGCGCCGAGGCTATCGATGGTGCCGCTGTACTTCACATCGCTGCCGTACAGGTCGGCCTCGATGTCCACCGGCTGGCCGATGCGCATGTCGCGCAGTTGGGTTTCCTTGAAGTTGGCATCGATCCACAGTTGATCCAGCGGGATCACCGCCATCAACGCCGTGCCTGGCTGCACCCGTTGGCCCAGTTGCACGGTGCGTTTGGCGACATAACCGGTGACCGGTGCAATCAAGGTGCTGCGGGCGTTGGCCAGGAAGGCCTGGCGCAATTGCGCGGCGGCGGACTGCACGTCGGGATGGGACGACACCACGGTATCGTCCACCAGGGCGCTGGTGGTCTTGAGTTGTTGCCGGGCATTGGCCAAGGCGTTCTGCGCCGAGGTCAGGTCGTCCCGGGCGTGAGACAGTTCTTCCTGGGAAATCGCCCCGCCAGCCGCCAGGTTCTTGCGTCGACTGTAGTTTTCCTGGGCCTTCTGCACTTCGGCCTCTTGGGCATTGACTTGCGCCCGCATGCCATCGACGTTGCTGTACAAGCCACGCACCTGGCGCACGGTCCGGGCCAGGTTGGCCTGGGCACTTTGCAGCCCGACTTCGGCATCGTTCGGGTCGAACTGCACCAGCACCTGGCCTTCACGCACCAGATCGCCGTCGTCGGCACCGATGCTCACCACGGTGCCGGTGACTTGCGGTGTGATTTCCACCACGTTGCCGTTCACATAGGCATCGTCGGTGCTTTCGCTCCAGCGACCATACAGTTCGTGCCAGGCCCAGACACCCAGGCCCGAGAGAATGACCAGCAGCGTCAGCGTCACCAGCATGACCTTGCGCTTGCGTGGGTTGCTGTCTTGCGCATGTTCGGATTGAGTCGTTTCGGCAGTAGCCATGACAAGTACCTCGAATCAGTTATTCGGCGTGGCAGAGACCGGAGTGGCCGCCGCCAGGGTCTGGGCCTCGAAACCACCGCCCAGGGCCTGCATCAGTTGAATCGACAAATCGATCTGCTCGGCATTCAGGTTCGCCAGTTGGCGCTGGGCCTGGAGCAATTGCTGCTCGATGCTCAGCACGTCCAGGTAATTACCGATACCCGAGCCGTAGCGCTGGACCACCGTGTCGTAGGAACTCTGGGCGATATCGGTGGCATGCTGCTGGGCACCGATTTGCCGGGCGATATCGCGCAACTGGTTGATGGTGTCGCTGACATCGCCAAGGGCCGTGACCAGGCTTTTGTTGTATTGCGCCACCGCCAGGTCGTAATCGGCGTCCCGGGCATCCAGGTCGGCCCGCAAGCGGCCGCCATCGAAGATCGGCAACGACACCGTCGGCGCCACATTGAAGAAGCGGCTGGCCGAGCCGAACATCGCATCACCCAGCAGCGAGCGTGTCCCGGCCGCCGCACTCAGGTTGAGATTGGGATAGAAGTTGGTCTTGCCGGCCTCGATGTCCTTGCTCGCCGCCTCGACCCGCCAACGCGCCGCGACCAAGTCCGGACGCCGCCCCAGCAACTCGGCGGGCAGATTCGACGGCAAGGCGACCGCGCTGGCTTGCAGCACATTGGGCCGGGCGATTTCATTGCCACGGTCCGGGCCCTTGCCGAGCAAGACCGCCAGGGCGATCTTGGCGCTTTGCAGGCGTTTCTCCGCATCGATCCGGGAGGCATCGGCGCTGGCTTCCAGGCTTTCGGTCTGCTGGAACTGATATTCGCTGTCGATCCCGGCAGTGAGGCGACGCTTGCTCAGGTCGAGCATCTGTCGGGTGCGCTTGAGGTCCTCGGTGGCCAGGTCATAAATGATGTGGGCCTGGCCCAGGTCGCTGTAGGCCCGGGCCACGTCGGCGGCCAAGGTCAGTTGCGCGGCCTGGCGATCGATCTCGGCGGCGCGGGCCTGGCCCAGGGCGGCTTCCCAGGCAGCACGCTGGCCGCCCCAGAGGTCGAAGGTGTAATTGAAATCCACACCCAGCGTGCGCAGGGTGCTATACGCCTCACCCAGCCCTTGCGGGTCCTGGTCACGGGACAGGCGCGAACGGCTGACGCCGCCGCTGGCATCCAGGGTCGGCATGCGCGCCGCGTTGGCGGCATAGGCGGCAGCACTGGCCTGATGCACCCGGGCGCTGGCGATCTGCATGTCCGGGCTATCGCGCAAGGCTTCCCGGATCAGGCCATCGAGTTGCGGGTCGCCAAGGCTTTTCCACCAATCGCTTTTCGGCCACGCGGCCGGTGACAGCGTGACACCGTTCAGGGATTGCCCGGCCTTGAGGCTCTGGGCCTCGAGGCTGACGCCTTCGGTCTTCAAGCCGCTGTAGCTGGCACAACCGGCCAGGCTCATGGCCAAGACCACCAGGCTTAATCGGGTACGCAAGGTTTTACGCTTCATTTTTCCCCCAGTCGCGACACGGTAATGGGGTCACCGGCGGCGAGCAGAATTTTCTTGAGGATCTGTTCGAGGGTTTGCAACTCCTCGGGGCTGATGGCGCTGGCCAACTGGTTCATGGCCTCGGCACCGATAAACGGCAGGCGATCGGCGAGGGCCTGGCCGGCTTCAGTCAGCACCAGGCGCACTTGCCGGCGATCCTGGGCGGAACGTTCGCGGGCCAGGAAACCTTTCTGCTCCAGGCGATCGAGCATCCGCGTCATCGAGCCGCTGTCCAGGGACAGGTAGCGACACAGCTCGGCCGGTGTCTCGATGCCGTACTGGGCCATGATGATCAATACCTTGAACTGCGCGGCGGTGATGCCGACAGGTTCCATGTGGGTATCGATGATTCGGTCCTTGAGCAACGCGGTGCGGCCGAGCAGCATGCCGAGATGGCAATTGTGGAAGTTGTCTGGGGTGAAGTGCTTCATCTGACCACCGTTTGCTGCCTAGGCAGTGAATGTATGTCGAGATATTACTGCTTAGGCAGCGAATGTCAATCAAATAGTTAGGTTGCTATGCACTAACAGACAAACGCAGATAAAAATGTGGGAGCGAGCCTGCTCGCGAATAGCGGTGTGTCAGTCAACGAAGATGCTGAATGTCACTGCGCTATCGCGAGCAGGCTCGCTCCCACATTGGACATGGAGGATTCAGGGAGGGTTTAGAAATCGCGCTTGTAGAAGATGTCCAGCGAGCTGGCCACGCCGCTGGCGGCTTCGAGGTAGACCTTCTTGCTGAGCTTGTAGCGCAGGGCGATGGTATTGGCCGGTTCGAACACGCCGACGCCGTAGCGCAGGCTGAGCTTTTCCGACAGGTTGCCGCTGGCGACCACGCTGGTGGCATTGCCGCTGCCCTGGGTGTCGAGCTGAAAATCCTCGATCCCCAGGTTGTTGGCCAGGCTGCTGGTCACCCCCGAACTGCCCATCAAGCCCAGGCCCAGCGCCGCTTGGGCGAGCATGTTGTTGTCCTCGCCGGTGGTGCTCAGCGGTCGGCCCAGCACCAGGTAGGACAACGCCTGCTCCTGACTCATGGCCGGCTCCGAGAAGATTTGCGTGGTCGGTTGCTCGGCGCTGCCGCTCAAGCGGATGCCGGCGATCACGTCGTCGGTCTGGCGGATCGCTTCGATGTCCAGGTAGGGCTGGTCGATGGGGCCGGCGAACAGCAGCCGCGCCCGGCGCACTGTCAGCCGTTGCCCGTAGGCGCGATAGCGACCGTCGTTGAGCCAGAGCTCGCCGCGGGTATCCATGTTGTCGCCGATGTGAACCTGGCCTTGCACATTGGCCGTCAGGCCGAACCCCGAGAACGCGAGTTTGTCCTGGCCGACGATCACATCAATGTCCATCGCCATGGCCAGCGGCGCCTTGCCCTCCTCGGTCTGGTGGCCGACGATCACGGTGTCATCGGAAACCTTGACGGTGGACGGCGGCAGTTCACGGATGGTGATCTCACCTTTGGGCACCAGCACCTTGCCGGCAATGGAAAGCTGATCGCCGTGCATCGTGATATTGAGGTCCGGCGCCACGTCGAGCACCGCATAGGGCTCGACGGTGACCGGCAGTTGCGAGCCCTTGAGGGCCAGGTTCATGGTCAGGGCGTCGCCCCAACCGACAGTGCCACTCAAGCGGCCCTGCCCGCTCTTGCCACTTTTCCAGTCTCCGTCGAGCCGTATCGTTTCGCCGGCAATCATCGCCCGCACCTGCAAGGCCTCAAGGCTGACCGGCAGTTCCGGGCCGGACACTTCGCCGTCGCTGAGCAGCAGGTTGCCGTTGACCTGGGGCGCGAGCAAACCACCGGCCAGGGTCCCGCTGCCGCTCAGATGCCCGGTGAGGGTTTCCACCATCGGCACGAACGGCCGAGCCACCGACAGGTCCAGGCCGCTCAGGCGGAACGAACCGCTCAGGGGCTTGCTGGCCGGTAGCGGGTTGATCTGCGCCTGGAGCATCAGTTCGCCGAGCCTGGTGCCGACAAAATTCAGGTCGGTGTCGATGCGCCTGGGGGTCAGGCGACTGTTGAGCGTCAGGGTCTGGTATGGAAAGTCCAGCCATTGCTCCTTGTCGCGGATCCTTAAAGTACCGCCGCTGGCGTCCACCAGGATCCGGCCATTCGGGCCGCTGGCCGGCAAGTCCAGTTGCAGGTCCGCGTTGAGCCGGCCCTGCCAGGCAAAATCCTTGGGCATCCACTGGGCCAGGCTTTCGATGGGGAATTGCTTGAGGTGATAACGCAGCTTCGGTTCCGGCATCAGCCGCTGATCTTCACCGCACAGGCTGGCCTCGCCAGAACGCCAGCAATGAGCACCGACGTTGAGGGTGCCATCGGCCAGGCGCTCCAGTTTCGCCGGGGCTTGCAGGCGCCAGGCTTGACCGCCAGCCTCCACGTCGCCGCTGGCCAGGCGTCCGCGCCAATTGCCCTGGTCGAGCGTGCCATCGAGCGCCAGGGTGGTGTCGAGCTGTGGCCCTTGCAGGTCCAGGTTGAGCTTTTGTTGCTTGATGTCGCCCTGCCCGCTGACGGTCAGCACGCCCAGCGAAGTCTCGCCGACGCGGATGCCGCTGGCCTTGAGATCGAGCTTGCCGCGCTGGGCGCTGTCGAGCGTGGCATCGAGGTTCAGGCTTTGCAGGCGATTGTCCTGCAACGCCAGTTGCGTGCCTTGCAGGCCGAGCTTGCCTTGGGGCGCCTTGAGCGTGCCGGCCACATCGACACGGCCGACGACTTGGCCACGCAATTGCGGCCACAGTTGGGCCAGGCGCGAGAGCTTGATATCGATCTGGCCAGTGAGTTTTTCTTGCAGGCTGCCGGTGCCGTTGATGCGGTTGTCCCCCAGGCGGATGTCCAGGGCGCTGAGGTTCCACCGCTCGCCGGCGCCGCTGGCCTTGGCCTGGAACAGCGCCGGTTGGCCACGCAACTTGCCCTTGAGATCCAGGTCCGCGTCAACTTCGAGATGGTCGTTCTTCATCGCCCCTTTGCTGCGCAACGGCCCGGCCAGGGTCCCAGGCAATTCGCCCAGCCAGTACGCCGGGTTGATGGCCGACAGTTGCAGCGCCGTGTCCCAGGCAATGCCATCGGCAAATTGCAGGCTCAGGTGCCCTTCGGCCTTGCCCTGCCCCGCCGCGAGCTTGAGTTGCGGCAAATGGATTTGCCTCAGGTCGCCGCTGAACGGGCTGTCCAGGCTGAAGGCCCCGGCGGGGCCGTCCAGTGCGGCCTGAAAGTTGCCCAGGTATTTGCCATCGGTGTAGGAGACTTCGCCGTCGAAGCTGCGCAATGTCACCTGCGGCTCGTCGATCAGCGGATAGAGGCGATGCCAGGGGAAATCCAGCCAGGCGACTTTCGCCTCGGCGCGCAGGCCTTCGCGCCAGTCCAATTGCCCGCTGAGTTTCAGGCTTCGCTGATCGCCGGCATCAAGATCCAGGCCGGCGATCTGTGCGCCATTGGCGTCCACGCTGCCTTGCAGCAACAACGCCACCGGCCCTTTCTCGGCGGGCAATGTCGCCTTGCCGAGCAGTCGATAGCCATTTTTCAGGTCGCCTTCGCCGGTCAATTCCAGTTGGTTGAGCAACAAAGTGTCTGGCAGATCGGCACTCGCCCTGAAGCCGTCGGCGGTGATACGCACCTTGGCCGGCAGGTTGTCCGCCAACGGTTGCAGTTCACCGGTCAACTGGCCTTGCAGGTAACCGCTGCTGCCGGCCTTGAGGTTGAGGGTCTTGAGCAGGTTGCCGTCGACTTTCAGGTCCAGGGCCCAGGGCGTGGCGCCCGGCGCTGGCAAGGTCAACCGGCCCTCGGCGTTCAACGGCCAGTCGCCGCCCGGCTTCAGCAAGCCGGACAGTTTCAGGCTCAACTCGTCGCGCTGCAATTGCACCGAATCGATCTGCAGGCCCTCGGCGGTCCAATGGGCAACCAATTGCAGGCCCTTGAGCTGCTCGCTGCCGTTGAACGACAGGCTGCCGACCTGCACATCGCCCAGTTCGATAGCGAACGGCAAGTCCAGGTCCGGCAAGCTGATCGGGCCGCTGCTCGGTTCATCGGCAGAGGCTGGCAATTGCAAGGCGACCTGGTCAGCCTTGAGCTGTTCGATGCAGAGGGTCATGCGTGCCAGGCACAGCGGCGACCAGGCGAATATCAGCCGATCCACCTCCACGCGACTGGCGTCCTGCTGCCACAACAGGTGATCGGCGCTCCACTGCCCGCCCAGGCGGCCCTGGAAATTCTCCACGCTCAGCCCCGGCACGAGGCCGAGGGCCCAACGGCTGCCGAATGCCGTGCCCAACACAACGCTCAAGGCCAGCACCAGTGCCAGCAACACCCCGGCAACCGCCAGCAGCGTTATTTTCACACCACGCTTCACAGCTCAGGCCCCATGGAAAAGTGCAATCGGATACCGCCGTCGTCGTCCATCGCATGGGCCAGGTCGAGGCGGATCGGGCCCACCGGCGATACCCAGCGCACGCCAACACCCACGCCGGTCTTGAGGCTCGGCAGTTCAAGGCTGTTAAACGAGTTGCCCTGGTCGACGAACGTCGCCAGCCGCCATTTTTCCGCGATTGAATACTGATATTCGAGGCTACCAGCGACCATGTAGCGACCGCCAATACGGTCGCCCTCGGAGTTTTCCGGCGACAGGCTCTGGTAGTCATAACCGCGCACGCTCTGGTCGCCACCGGCGAAAAAGCGCAGGGACGGCGGGATGGATTTGTAGCCATTGGTGGCGCTGCCGCCGATCTGCGCCCGAGCCAGCAGCCGATGCTTGTCGAACACTGTGGTCAGGCCCTTGACCATGGCGGTGCCATATAAAAGGTTGTTGTCCGAACCAAGGCCCTCCTTGGCGACCTTGGTGTCGAACTGCAAGCGGTAGCCGTTGTGCGGATCGATGCGGTTGTCGCTGCGCAGGTAGGAATAGCTCACGCCCGGCATCAACAGCGTGCTCAGGCCCGCATCGTCACCGAGGCGGTACTCCTCGCGCTGCCATTTGAGCGACACCACCCGCTGCCAGCCACTGGGCAACTTGCTGTGCCATTCCGGGCCCACGGTCAGCAGTTTGCTGAGGCTGTCGGTGCCGGCCAGTTCTTCATATTGATAACCGCCGGCGTAGCGCATCTTGTCGGTCAGCGGCGGGTCCAGCGGCACGTCGTACCACAGGCCGACGTTCTGCCGGGGCGCCGAAACTTCCGCTTCCCAGCCATAGCTATGGCCCTGGGGGTTGACCCAGTGGCGCGTCCAGTTGGCTTTCGCCCGCGGGCCGACGTCGGTGGAAAAACCCAGGCCCAGGCCCATGGTCCGCGGCTTGCGCGTGTCGAGCTTGACCGCCACCGGGATCACGTTATCGGTGGCGGCGGTGGGCGCGGCATCCACGCGCACGCCTTCGAAATAGCCGCTCGATTGCAGGGCCTGGTTGAGCTCTGCGATGAGTTCGGAGTCGTACGCCGTGCCGGCCTTGAACGGCACCATGCGCTGTAGCAGCTCTTCGTCGAACGGCGTGTCGCCCTCGAAGCGCACCGGGCCCAAGGCATAGCGCGGGCCGCTGTCGTAGATCAGTTCAATGTCGGCGATGCCTGCCTGGGGGTCCACCAAGAGTTTCTGCCGGGTAAAGCGTCCGCTGAAAAAACCATAGCGCGAGGCCTGGTTCTGGATCACTCGCTTGGCATCTTCATAGCGACCATGGTTGAGCACCGCGCCAGGCTTGAGGGCGGCGTTGCTGGGCACGCGAAAGGCTTTGAGCGACGCCGCCGGGCCATCGATGCGCACGGTGACATTGCGCAAGTGCACAGGCTCGCCCGGGTCGATGGTCAGCACCAGGCGTGGGTCCTTGCCGCCCTTGACCTCACTGTCGATCTGCGGCTGGTAGTAGCCCAGCGCCTGGGCGGCCTTGCGCGCCTGCTCCTCGGCGCCGCGACTGAAGCGCAGCAAGGCCTCCTCGTCACGATCCCCCAAGCCACCGATGTAACCTTCTACGTTGGCCTTGAGTTCATCGTTGGACGGCTGGACTCGTACTTCCAACTCACTGTTTGCCAGTGCCGCGCAGCTGAGGGACAGCAAAAGCGCGCCACCGGTCATTCTTCCTGGGAGGTTCATGGCGCGGATGCTATCACGAGCGTAGGTGCCTGATAGAGCCGGACATTTCGCAAAAGTTCGGCCGACTATGCCGTTGCGCTTTGCAGAACCTGCGGGTTGGCGTGGAAGAACACATGCTCGCGGATCGGTCCTACAGCAACTTCACCAATTTCCTCGTAACCCTGGCGCTTATAGAACTCAAGGTAACGCGGGTTGCCGGTGTCCAGCACCACGCCTTGGGAATGCTCGTCCACCGCACACCAGTTATGGACCGCCTCAAGCAACTGTTCACCGAAATGTTTGCCCTGGAACTGTGGGTGCACCCCCAGTAGCGGCAGTACATGCACTGCATCCGAAGGCAGGCAGGCCAACACCGCCGCGTGGTATTCCAAGTAGCGTCGGGTGCAGCGAAAACCGGTGCTCAAGACCATGCGCAGACGCCAGGCCCAACTTTCGGTGATACCCAGGCGTCGCTGCGGCGGGGCGATCAGGGCGATGCCGATCAGGCGGTCGTTGACCAGCAGGCCAATGGCCGGCAGGTCCTGGAGAAAATGCTGCTTGACCAACTCACGCACCGTGGCCCGGACCCGCTGTTCATAACCTGGACGCTCGGATTCGAACAGGTAGCTGAAGGTCGGCTCATGGCGATAGGCCTGGTACAACAACGAACGGGCTTCACGGGAATAACCACTGTCGAGCATATGGACGTCGGCGATGGCGGTTTCAGGCATGGCGTTGGATCTCCTGGGGCGAGGCTCGGTGAGGCCCAGCTCTTATTGAGTACGAACCCGATTGGGTTGCGATCGTTCCTACACCCACAGGACATTAGCAGCGCATTTGTCCTACTGCCACGCTGGCTCCCTTCCCACATGTCAGCTAGCATCGCAGTTTTGCCAGGACAGCCGACCATGAAGATCGTCTCCTTCAACATCAACGGGCTGCGCGCCCGTCCCCATCAGCTGGCGGCGCTGATCGAGAAGCACCAGCCGGATGTGATCGGGCTGCAGGAAACCAAGGTCCACGACGAACAGTTCCCCCTGGCCGAAATCCAGGCCCTGGGTTACCACGTGCATTACCACGGACAAAAAGGCCACTACGGCGTCGCCCTGCTCTCCCGCCAGGCGCCGCTGAGCCTGTACAAAGGCTTCGAGGGCGACGACGAGGACGCCCAGCGGCGCTTCATCTGGGGCACCTTCGCCGATGCCAACGGCGTACCGGTGACCATCATGAACGGCTATTTCCCACAAGGTGAAAGCCGCGACCACCCGACCAAATTCCCGGCCAAGGAGCGTTTCTACAGCGATTTGCAGCAACTGCTGGAAAGCCGCTTCAGCAACGATCAGCCGCTGGTGGTGATGGGTGACGTGAACATTTCCCCGGAAGACTGCGACATCGGCATCGGCCCGGACAACATGAAGCGCTGGCTGAAGACCGGCAAATGCAGCTTCCTGCCGGAAGAACGCGAGTGGATGGCCCGCCTGAAAAACTGGGGCCTGGTGGACAGCTTCCGCCACCTGAACCCGGACGTCACCGACCGCTTCAGCTGGTTCGACTACCGCAGCCGCGGGTTCGAAGACGAGCCCAAGCGCGGCCTGCGCATCGACCTGATCCTCACCTCCCACGGCCTGCTGCCACGGGTCAAGGACGCCGGGGTGGACTATGAGCTGCGGGGCATGGAAAAACCGTCGGACCACGCGCCGATCTGGCTGCAGTTGAGCTGACCGGCAAGAAACGGCTCGCCGCAATGGCGAGCCGTCCTGTCACAGCGTACCCAGTTGCTTGAACAGGGTCAGGTTGTCCTCGATGTGCCAGTTGGCGACGATCTTGCCCTGGTCGACCTGGTAGATATCCGTCGCAATGAACTCCACCGGCTGGCCCTGGCCCTTGAGCTGGTCGAAGGTCCCGGTGAAATGCCCGCGAAAGCGCAGGTGCACCACCACCCGATCCCCCGCCACCAGCATCTGCTCCACGACGCAGCTGAGATCCGGCACGGCAGTGCGGAAAGCCCGCGACGCCAGCAACGGGCCTTCCGGGCCCTGCTTGCGCCCGGCCGGAGGGGTCTTATCGATGAAACTCGACGCCAAGGCTTCGCGGGCCAGCGCTTCGTCGCCGGTGTGCCAGAACGTGTCATAGCGCCGCGCCGCCAGGATCATCGATGTCGCCTGCTGCTCGGACAGGCTGCGGTCGACAATCAGGCTTTGAGGTTGCACGAGCGCATCGGTGGCGGCCGAAGCCCCCAGCGACAGGCCCAGGCTCAGGAAAAAACCGGCCAGGCGCAGGCCGCCGGGCATGGCAAGGGATGAGAACGACATGGTGGATTCCTTCGGGTCGATCAAGGGCCGGACAACACCGTGCGGCCCAGGGTTATGGAACAGGTTTCAGAGGGTTTCGGACTCCCGCAAGGACAGCGGGCTGGCAAGGGTGTAGCGGGCAATGTCGTCCTTGCGCATGAACGCCACGCCCGGATGGCTTTTGGCGTAACGCAGGAACTCATCCCAGACCCGCACCATTTGGGGCGTGCCGCTGATGCGGTCGTGGGCACTGATGGACATCATTCGTCGCCGCGTGCCGGCTTCTTCGTAGAGCTGGTCGAAATCGAGCTTCACTTGCTCCAGGAAAGCCTGGGGCGAGTAATGCCGGCCTTCGATCAGCACGATGTCGTTGTTGCGCAACGTGTAGGGGACCACGACGAAATCCTTGCCGTTGACCGCTTCGATGAAGGGTTCATCGCGGCTGACGTCATCGATGTGATAGAGGTAGCCCAACTCTTGCAACAACCCCAGGGTATTGGGTCCCCGGCGCAGCCAGTTGCAGTTGTAGCCGGTGACTGGCTGCCCGGTGACCTCCTGGACCATCTGCGCGGCCTGGCGCAGGAACGTGCGTTCCTCGTCCCGACTCATTGCAAATTGCGAACTCCAGCGCGGCCCGTGCCCGGCCGCCTCGTGACCGCGAGTGACGATCTCCCGTGCCAGGGCCGGTTGGTGCCGCGCCGCTTCGCCGATCATGTGGGAGGTGACCTTGACGCCATGGCGGTCCCACAGATCCAGCAAGCGTGGGATGCCTTCCCGATAGCCGTAGGCAAACCAGGTATTGGTTGCCGGATCGCTAGGCACACTGTTCGGGAAGTCGACCGCGGGAAACGGACTGTCAGTGCCTTTAGGCGGCTGTCCGCCCGCTTCGAATTGCATGGAAATCGAAATGACCAAGCGCGTGTCGCCCGGCCAGAAGCCCCCCTTGGAAACGCCGGCGGCTTTTGCCAAGACGCCAGCCTGCGCCGAGCCCGTCGTCAGCAGGTCGCCTACGGCCAACAGCGCCGCGCCAGCACTTGCCTGGGCCAGGAAAGTCCTGCGTTCGGGATTGTGAGTGACATCGGCTGCTTCGGGGATGGCCATGGCAGAACTCCTGGGAAACGCTGCGGTGTGATCGTCTGAGGTGCTAAGGTATGCCTTGCGGGTTTTCCTGATAATTGATCAACTTACGAAAATACATTTCGGAACTTCCGAACAATGTTCCTGAAGAATCTCGAGCTCTTTCTGCTCATCGTTGAAAAAGGTGGCTTGTCTGCTGCCGGTCGAGAGGTAGGGTTGTCCCCGGCCTCGGTCTCGGAGCGGCTTGCCCTCCTGGAAACCTATTACGGTGCCAGCCTGCTCAATCGCACCACGCGGGCGATCAGCCTGACCGACGAGGGCAGGATTCTGGTCGAAGGCGCCCGGCGCTTGCTGGCCGAGGCCGGCGAGTTGCACAGCAGCATCCGCACCGGTACCCAGGCCCTCAGCGGGCCGATTCGCCTGAGTGCCCCGCAAGACCTGGGCCGCCAGTACATCGAGCCGATCCTGTCGCGCTTTCTCGACGAGCACCCCGATGTCAGCCTCGATCTGAACCTGGGCGATGGCTATGTGGACCTGGTCAGCCAGGGGTTCGATTTCGCCATTCGCTACGGTGCCCTGGCCGATAGCTCACTGCGGGCCAGGCCCTTGGGAGAGAATCGTCGCGTGGTCTGTGCCGCCCCCACTTACCTGGCGCGACATGGCACGCCAACGCATCCCTGCGAACTGGCCCGGCACGAATGCCTGGTGATGCGCCTGGGCATCAACACCGCGCGGGAATGGACATTCAGCCGGGACGGCGAGGTGCATCGGGTGATGGTCCAGGGCCGGCGAATCGCCAACGACGGCGGCCTGGTGCGGCAATGGTGCCTGGAGGGACATGGCATCAGCCTCAAGTCGATCTGGGACGTACGCGACGATCTCAAGAGCGGACGGCTGGTGGAATTGCTCCCGGACTTCACCGCCGGCAACACGCTGCTGCAGATCGTCTACCCGACCGCCCGCGTCCAGCCCCGGCGCGTGCGCGCCTTGATCGAATGCCTGGTGGCCGGGCTGGCGGCGAGCGAGGCCTAGCGCAACCACCCTGTCATCGTTCAGTCATCTGCCTGACTTATTCTCCCGGCACTTCCCTGGGATCTGAAGGTGGCGGCATGCGGCTGTGCGTGGTCTGGATAATGGCGTTGTGGCTGCCGTTGGCGTTCTGCGCCGAGCGTGAGCCCGCGCCTGGCCTGCCCCTTCCTGCGTCCGGCCCGGCCCTGCGCCTCCAGGGCTCCAATACCATCGGTGCGGCTCTGGGACCGGCGCTGGTCAGGGGTTTGATGGAGGATCAGGGGCTGCGCAGGGTCAGTAGCGAAATCACCGGCCGGGACAACGAACAACGAATCGTCGGCCAGACCACCGATGGCCGACGGGTCGAGATCGACATTGCCGCCCACGGCTCCAGCACCGGGTTCGCTGCCCTCAGGCAGGCCAGCGCCGACCTGGCCGCCTCGTCCCGCCCGATCAAGGACAGCGAGCTGAAGGAACTCGCGTCCCTCGGCGATCTGAAAAGTCCTACCGCCGAGCAGGTCATTGCCATCGACGGCCTGGCGATCATCCTTCATCCGCAGAACCCGCTACGTCAGCTCGATACCCTGCAACTGGCACGGATATTCAGTGGCGAGGCGAAAACCTGGGAGGCAGTGGGCGGCACTGGCGGGCCGATTCATCTGTATGCCCGCGATGAACAATCCGGCACCTACGATACCTTCAAGGAACTGGTGCTCAGCCGCCAGGGAAAACGGCTGGATCTTTCAGCGCGGCGCTTCGAATCCAGCGAACAGTTGTCCGACGCGGTCAGCCAGGACCCGCAAGGCATCGGTTTCATCGGTCTGCCCTACATACGCCAGGCCAAGGCGCTGGCGATTGTCGACGGCGACTCGCAACCCATGTTGCCGTTGAACCACCTGATCGCCACCGAAGACTATCCCTTGTCCCGCCGGCTGTTCTTCTACCTGCCCCCTCGGGAAACCAACCCCTGGGCCACGGCGCTGGTCGAGTTCACCCAAAGCGACCAGGGCCAGGCCATCGTTGCGGCCAATGGGTTCATCGCCCAGACCGTCCAGGCCATGGCCGTCACCCCCAATGCACTGATGCCCGAGGGTTACCAGGCCCTGAGTCGTCATGCCCAACGCCTGAGCGTGAATTTTCGCTTCGAAGAAGGCAGTGCCAACCTCGACAACAAGGCTCATCAGGATCTGGGCCGGGTGCTCGACTATATCCAGAAGCACGGCAAGACCGAGCGGCGCGTGACGCTGGTGGGTTTCGGTGACGCCAAGGACGACCCGGCACGGGCGGATCTTTTATCCAAACTGCGGGCCATGGCGGTGCGACGTGAACTGGTCAAGTACGGCGTGACCCTGCGCGAAGTGCGCGGCTTCGGCGCGCTGATGCCGGTGGCGGCCAATAATGAAGATGGAGGGCGGATCAGGAATCGGCGGGTGGAAGTTTGGGTTTACTAGCAACGCCGCCATCAAAAGACGAACCCGCTTTTTGTGGCGAGGGGATTTATCCCCGTTGGGCTGCGAAGCAGCCCCCAAAGGCGCTACGCAATCTATCTGAGATACCTCACTGTCAGGTTTTAGGGCTGCTTCGCAGCCCAGCGGGGATAAGTCCCCTCGCCACAATAGCTTGTTGTTTATCCCGCTAACTTCGATGTAGGAACAAGCCAAGTCGCCTTGCGCCATTGCCTACAACTACGCCAGAATCCGCCGGCTTGTGCGCCTGGAGGCTCGGCTCTATCGTTTCCCGGTCGCTGACGAATCAGCGATCGGGTTTGGTAGCCCGGGTTGTCGGTGCATAGCGTCACCCTCTGCAAGTGCAGTCATGCACTTCGCTTTTTGGTGGCCATGCGCAGGGTCTCTTCGGAGGCGCCGGCTCCGATGCCCGGTCTACCAACCTTCGTATGGCCACCACCCAATTCGTTTGGTAGCGAGCAGGTGATGGCTCCTTTTCAAATGCATCGGAGCTTCAACTATGTTCAAAGCAACACCCAACCCGCCGGATTCCGATCCAACGACCCACAACTCAAAAGAATTCGACGAAGCCGCTGACCGCGCCCTCGACTACTACCTCAAACCCAAACCCGACAAACCCGAGCCTGATCCAAGCCAACTCTTCACGGTCGTCAACGGCGTCGACACCGAATCCCTGCTCGCCAATCTCAGTGAAAACCTGGCCTCGGCCAATGCCATGGTCAGCAATCTGGCCTTCGACCTGGAAGGCCCGAGGCGCCACATTGCCCTGGGCATCCAGCAGTTGATCGAACTGAGCGGATTGCTGGCGAAC
Organism: Pseudomonas sp. St290; assembly: GCF_018325805.1. Taxonomy (NCBI): domain Bacteria; kingdom Pseudomonadati; phylum Pseudomonadota; class Gammaproteobacteria; order Pseudomonadales; family Pseudomonadaceae; genus Pseudomonas; species Pseudomonas sp. St290. Next base: position 4,542,428 of record NZ_AP014703.1, read on the forward strand.
CGGGCGTTGGATAACATCGACCCGCGCTAACCGACTCACCGCCTCTGGAGCACACCAGAGGCCTGTGGGAGCAAAGCTTGCTCCCACAACAGGTTTGCCTTTGCCCCGACGGTTTGTGCCTGGTTGACTATTAGCGCCCCGCCAACTCCATGATCATCCGCGACAACAGATAAATCCTTGGCACTACGCTCTCAACCTCCGCGTATTCCTCCGGCGTATGGATGTTGCCACCGACAATGCCAAAACCATCCAGCGTCGGCGTACCCACCCCGGCCGACAAGCTGGCATCCGCCGCGCCGCCGCTGCCTTCTTCGGTGAGTTTGCGCCCCAGTTCGCCATAGATCCCTTGGGCCATGGCCATCAATCGATCCGACTCCGCCGTCTGCGGCATCGGTGGCAGGCCGCGTTTGAGGCTGGTGGTGACTTCGGTGTCGGCGATCAATTTGTCCTGCGACACCCGCGCCAGGTCTTTTTCGATGCGGTCGAACTCCTCCGGCACCGCCGCCCGCACGTCAGCCTTGGCGCTGGCCCGGTCGGGGATCACGTTGGTCCGGTCGCCAGCCTGGAGCACGGTGAAGTTGATGGTGGTTTTCTTTTCCGCGTCGCCGAGCTTGCCCAGCTGCAGGATCTGGTGCGCGGCTTCCATCGCCGCATTACGCCCCAGTTCCGGCGCGACACCGGCGTGGGACGCCTTGCCCTTGACCTCCACCAGCGCGGTGGCACTGCCCTTGCGCCAAACCACCAAGCCATCAGCCGGGCGACCCGGTTCCAGGTTGAGGGTCACGTCATGGGCCTTGGCGGTTTTCTTGATCAGGTCGGTGGCCACGTCCGAGCCGGTTTCTTCGCTGGCATCCAGCAGGAAGGTGATCTGCGCGTAATTCTTGAAGTCGAGGTTCTTGAGGATCTTCAACGCGTAGATACCGGCGACGATGCCGCCCTTGTCGTCCATCACCCCCGGCCCATAGGCGCGACCGTCCTTGATGTGGAACGGACGCTCGGCGGCCGAGCCTTCCTTGAACACCGTGTCCATGTGGGCCATCAGCAGGATCTTCGCCTTGCCGGTGCCCTTGAGGGTCGCCAGGATGTGCTGGGTACCGTCCGAATTCGGCACCTTCTCGATGGTGGCGCCCAGCTTCTTCAATTCGTCGATGGCAATGTCACCGACCTGGCTCAGCCCCGGTACATACCCGGAGCCGGAGTCGATATTCACCAGCCGTTCCAACAGCTTCAGGGCTTCGCCCTTGTATTGCTCGGCATCGGCCAGGACTTGCTGGTGGGGCTGCGCAAAGGCCATGGGGGCGAAGGCGCCAAGGGCCAGGCTCAGGCCGAGACTGACGGCCAGGCGAGTGCGAAGAGCGGTCATCGTCATGATTTCATCCTTGTTCCGTATCGAAAGAGTGCCACAGGCACCCTACCCGACAATGACCCAAGGCTCTAGACAGCAGGTGGCCATCTCAGCCCCGTGGCCGCAAGTGGCTTTGCCTGGAAACCTCTGCATCGCGAGCTTCCCAGGTCAGCGGGGTTGCCTGGCGTCTATCAGGGCAGCACCCAATAGACATCCGTGAATGAAGGGGTATTTATTCTTCTTCAAATGCCCCGCCCTGCCACAGATCTTGGCTATACATGACTCATCAGGCGGCTGTCATGGTTGGTATCAAAGCAAAAGCGGCCCTGTCATCGCGATATGCCCGGGTTTCAGCTTCACTTAACACATTCTGTCCTGACCCATGGAGGGCAAAACATGCTGGTGTTGTGGGTAGTCCTTGCCGTGTTTATCGCCTGGAGCTGGTTGACGTATCCAGGCATCGGTCATGTGCTGTACGACATGGGCACGGCGCTGGAGGCACGGCTCTACCGGTTGCACAAGATCACCGTCCCCATCAGTGAGATGACCGTGTCGACCTGGCAAGGCGGGCCATATGAAGCGTCCGGCAGCATCCTGATGCTGCATGGCTACAGCGCCGACAAGAATCTGTGGCTGCGTTTTGCCCGGCATTTTGTCGGCGACTACCGGGTGGTGGTGCCCGACCTGGCCGGCCATGGCGAAACCGGCTTCAAGGCCGGCGGCGGCTATGACATCCCGACCCAGGCCCGACGGGTGATCGAGTTGCTCGACGCCTGTGGCCTGGACAAGGTCCATGTGGTCGGCAATTCCATGGGCGGTTACCTCGCCGCCTGGCTGGCGGCCACTTCGCCCGAGCGCGTACTGACCTTGGCGCTGATCGATCCGGCCGGCGTCACCGCTCCCCAGGCCAGCGACATGGAGCGCCACCTGGCCGCCGGGCATAACCCGTTCCTCGTCGACTCACGGGATGATTTCGCGCCATTCTACGCCATGACCATGGCCTCCCCACCCTGGGTACCCAGCGTGGTGCTGGCGGCGTTGGCCGAACGTTACGAACAGCGCCGCGATGAACTGGCGGAGATCTTCGTCGACTTTCGCGCCAGCCCGCCGATGGAGCCGCGCCTGGCCGACATCCGCGCCCCATCCTTGCTGCTCTGGGGCCGCAAGGACCGGCTGATCGACGTGAGCAGCGTGCCGGTGTGGAGCAAGGGCATCGCCGACCTGCGGGTGGAGATCTGGGACGGCATCGGCCATATGCCCATGGTCGAACGACCGGGGAAAACCGCGGCGCTGTACCGGGACTTTCTCAAGGGCTTGGGGCAATGACGGCAATGTAAATCATGTGGGAGCGAGCTTGCTCGCGATAGCGGCGATACATCCAACACTGATTCAAGCTGACACACCGCCATCGCGAGCAAGCTCGCTCCCACCGGGATTCGTGGCAACTGAGGGGTATCGATTTTCATGAACATCCTCTACGACGAACACCTCGACGGTCCCTTGCCGAAGGTGGACAAGCAAGCCCTGCTTCAAGCCTTGCAGGCACAGATTCCAGACCTGGACATCCTGCATCGAGAGGAAGACCTCAAGCCCTACGAATGCGACGGCTTGTCAGCCTATCGCACCACGCCGATGCTGGTGGTGCTGCCCAGGCGTGTCGAGCAGGTGCAAGCGCTGCTCAAGCTCTGCCATGGGCAGAACGTCCCGGTGGTCGCCCGGGGCGCCGGAACTGGTCTATCCGGCGGCGCCTTGCCCCTGGCGAGCGGCGTGTTGCTGGTGATGGCGCGGTTCAACCAGATCCTGCACATTGACCCCGACGCCCGCACCGCGAGGCTTCAGCCGGGTGTACGCAACCTGGCGATCTCCCAGGCGGCGGCGCCGTTCGGGCTGTATTACGCACCAGATCCTTCGTCGCAGATCGCCTGTTCCATCGGCGGCAATGTCGCGGAAAACGCCGGAGGCGTGCACTGCCTCAAATACGGTCTGACGGTGCACAACCTGTTGCAGCTGGAGATCCTCACCATCGAAGGCGAACGCCTGACCCTGGGCAGCGAAGCCCTGGATTCACCGGGCCTGGACCTGCTGGCGCTGTTCACCGGCTCCGAAGGCTTGCTCGGGGTGATCACCGAAGTGACGGTCAAGCTGTTGCCCCGGCCCCAGGTCGCCAAGGTGCTGCTGGCCAGTTTCGATTCGGTGGACAAGGCCGGCCGTGCAGTGGCCGACATCATCGCCGCCGGCATTATTCCCGGCGGCCTGGAAATGATGGACAACCTGGCGATCCGCGCCGCCGAGGACTTCATCCATGCCGGTTACCCGGTGGACGCCGAAGCGATCCTGCTGTGCGAATTGGACGGCGTCGAGGCCGACGTCCATGACGACTGCGAACGGGTCCGCCAGGTGTTGGAGCAGGCCGGCGCCACCGAGGTGCGCCAGGCGCGGGACGAGGCCGAGCGGTTGCGGTTCTGGGCCGGGCGCAAGAACGCCTTCCCGGCGGTCGGTCGCCTGGCGCCGGACTATTACTGCATGGACGGCACCATCCCGCGCCGGGCCTTGCCCGAGGTACTGCAGCGCATCGCCAGCCTCGGTGCCGAGCATGGCCTGCGGGTCGCCAATGTGTTTCACGCCGGCGACGGCAACATGCACCCACTGATCCTGTTCGATGCCAACCAGCCCGGCGAACTGGAGCGCGCCGAAACCCTGGGCGGGAAAATCCTCGAATTGTGTGTCCAGGTGGGCGGCAGCATCACCGGCGAACACGGGGTTGGCCGGGAAAAAATCAATCAGATGTGCACGCAATTCAACAGCGACGAACTGAACCTGTTCCACGCGGTAAAAGCGGCGTTCGACCCCCAAGGCCTGCTCAACCCCGGCAAGAACATTCCCACCCTGCACCGCTGCGCCGAGTTCGGTGCCATGCACATCCATGGCGGGCAGTTGCCATTTCCTGAACTGGAGCGTTTCTGATGAGCCGCGAAGCCGACCAGGACGCCAGCGACCTGCTACTCGAACAGATCAATCGCGCACGGGCCAATACCACGCCACTGCGCATCCAGGGTTCGAACAGCAAGGCCTTCCTGGGGCGCGAAGTGGCCGGCGAAGTGCTGGATACCCGCGTGCATCGTGGCATCGTCCACTACGACCCGACCGAGTTGGTGGTCACGGCCCGTGCCGGTACCCCATTGCGGGAACTGCTCGCCGCCCTCGACGCCGCCGGACAGCGGCTGCCCTGCGAACCGCCGGCGTTCGGCGACGACGCCACGGTCGGCGGCATGGTCGCTGCCGGACTATCGGGGCCACGTCGCCCGTGGGCCGGTTCGGTGCGCGACTTCGTCCTCGGCACGCGCCTGATCAGTGGTCACGGCACGTTGCTGCGTTTCGGCGGCGAGGTGATGAAAAATGTCGCCGGCTATGATCTCTCGCGCCTGATGGCCGGCAGTTTCGGTTGCCTGGGGGTGATCACCGAAGTGTCCTTGAAGGTCCTGCCCAAGCCACGTCACAGCCTGAGCATCCGCCTGGAACTGGACAGCACCGAAGCGCTGCAGAAACTCGCCGAATGGGGTCGACAACCGTTGCCCATCAGCGCCGCCAGCCATGACGGCGACTGCCTGCACCTGCGCCTGGAAGGGGGCGAAGGCTCGGTCAGCGCCGCTCATCAGCGCTTTGGTGGCGAGGTGATCGACGATCGATACTGGACGGCACTGAATGAACATCGGCTGGCCTTCTTCGACGAAGGCTCGCCGTTGTGGCGCCTGTCGTTGCCCAACCATACCGGCCCGCTCGCCCTGCCCGGCGCGCAACTGATCGATTGGGGTGGCGCGCAGCGCTGGTTGAAAACCGAGGACGACACGGTGCAAGCCCTGGCCCATGAAGTGGGCGGCCATGCCACCTGCTATCGTCAGGGTGCCAGCGATACACCGTTCCAGCCACTGGCTCCGGCGCTGCTGCGCTATCACCGGCAGTTGAAGGCCCAGCTCGACCCGCTCGGGCTGTTCAACCCTGGCCGGATGTACCCGGAGATCTAGCATGCAGACTCGGTTCAGTGAGGAAAGCAAAAATCTGCCCCGCGCCGAAGAAGCCGAACGGATCTTGCGCAGTTGCGTGCATTGCGGTTTCTGCAATACCACCTGCCCCACCTACCAATTGCTCGGCGATGAGCTGGACGGCCCGCGAGGGCGCATCTACCTGATCAAGCAAGTGCTCGAAGGCCAGCCGGCGACAGCCAGCACCCAACTGCACCTGGATCGCTGCCTGTCGTGTCGCAACTGCGAGACCACCTGCCCGTCCGGCGTGGATTACCACAACCTGCTGGACATCGGCCGGGCAGTGGTCGATCAGGCCGTACCGCGCCCCGCTGGCCAACGCGCACTGCGCCTGGGCCTACGAAGCCTGGCCGCCAGCCCGGAACGATTCAAGGCCCTGCTGCGCCTTGGCGTGGTTTTCCGTCCGTTGTTGTCGGCGAACCTGAGCGCCAAGTTGCCCCGCCCTTCCCCTGCCCGCAGCGAGCGCCCATCGCTTCGACATGGGCGTACGGTGTTGATGCTCGAAGGGTGCGTGCAACCAGGTCTCTCGCCCAACACCAACACCTCGGCGGCGCGGGTACTGGATCGGCTTGGCATCAGCGTAATCCCCTGTGCAGAGGCCGGCTGCTGCGGTGCGCTGGATTATCACCTCGATGCCCAAGCCACCGGACTGGACCGTGCCCGACGTAACATCGACGCCTGGTGGCCGCACCTGGAGAACGGCGCTGAAGCCATCGTCCAGACGGCCAGCGGCTGCGGCGCATTCATCAAGGACTACGGGCATCTGCTGGAACATGAGCCCGCCTACGCCGCCAAGGCCAGACAGGTGAGTGAACGAGCACTGGACCTGGTGCAGGTACTCGGCAAGGAACCGCTGGAACAGATCTGCGCGGCCAGGAACCAGCGCATTGCCGTGCATTGCCCCTGCACCTTGCAACACGCACAGAAACTCGGCGGCAGCATCGAAGCGCTATTGACGCGGTTGGGTTTCAACCTCACCGAGGTGCCCGACGGCCATTTGTGTTGCGGCTCGGCCGGCACCTATTCGCTGACCCAGCCGGCCCTGGCGCGGCAGTTGCGCGACAACCGCCTCAACGCGCTGGAAAGCGGCCAGCCGGAGCTGATTGTCACGGCCAACGTCGGCTGCCAGAACCACCTCGACGGCGCCGGTCGCACGCCCGTACGACACTGGATCGAGCTGGTGGATCAGTCCCTGGCAGAATGAAGTCCTGAAGATTCTTCGTTTGCCGGGGCCGGCGAAGGCTGCGATCTTTCGTCCAACTTTCCCACAGCCCTCGCCAGGAATTCTCACGATGAGCTTCGTCAGCCCCGACCTGATCCGCCAACGCTTCTCCAGGGCGATGTCCGACATGTACCGCGACGAGGTGCCACTGTATGGCGCCCTGATGAAGCTGGTGGAGCACACCAACGCCCAGGTGCTGGCCGAAGACCCGGCCCTGGCCGCACACCTGCGCAGCACCGGCGAACTCGAACGCCTGGACCTGGAACGCCACGGCGCGATTCGCGTTGGCACCGCCGCCGAGCTGGCGACCCTGGGGCGTCTGTTCGCGGTCATGGGCATGCAGCCGGTGGGCTACTACGACCTCACGCCGGCCGGGGTGCCGGTGCATTCCACGGCCTTCCGCGCCGTGCACGAAAGCGCGTTGCAGGTCAGCCCGTTCCGGGTGTTTACCTCGCTGCTGCGCCTGGAACTGATCGAGAATGCCGAGCTTCGGGCCTTTGCCGAGTCGGTGCTGGCCAAACGGCAGATCTTCACCCCCAGCGCCCTTGAGCTCATTGACCTGGCCGAACGCCAGGGTGGCCTGACCGAGGCCCAGGCCGAGGACTTCGTCCTACAGGCCCTGGAAACCTTTCGCTGGCACCACAGCGCCACGGTCACCGCCGAACAGTACCGGCAATTGAGCGCCCAACATCGTTTGATCGCCGACGTGGTGGCGTTCAAGGGCCCGCACATCAACCACCTGACGCCGCGCACCCTGGACATCGATATCGTCCAGGCTCGGATGCCCGTGCACGGCATTACCCCCAAGGCCGTGATCGAAGGTCCACCCCGTCGGCAGTGCCCGATCCTGCTGCGCCAGACCAGTTTCAAGGCACTGGACGAACCCGTCGCCTTTACCGACCAGGCACAAGCCCAGGGCAGCCACAGCGCCCGCTTCGGCGAAATCGAACAACGGGGCGCCGCGCTCACGCCCAAGGGCCGCGCGCTCTACGACCGATTGCTGAACGCCGCGCGGGATGCGCTGGGGGAGTTTCCCAACGAAGCCAACGCCGAACGCTACAACCGGCTGATGAGCGAACACTTTGTCGAATTCCCTGACAACCACGATGAGCTGCGCCGACAAGCATTGGCCTACTTTCGCTATTTCGTGACGCCCAAGGGCCTCGCCGCCAAGGGCACCCTCGGGCAAGCGGCGTCCCTGGAGCACTTGCTCGCGCAGCAATACCTGCGCGCCGAACCTTTGGTGTACGAGGATTTCCTGCCAGTCAGCGCTGCCGGTATCTTCCAGTCGAACCTCGGCGATGCCGCCCAGAGCCATTACGCCGGGCAGTCCAACCGCCAGGCCTTTGAAGAGGCGTTGGGGGGAGCGACCATTGATGAGCTGGGGTTGTATGCCCAGACTCAACAGCGCTCTATCGATGAGTGCAGGGCCACATTGGGCTTGTAGGAACAGGCCGAAGGATAAAACGGCAAAAAGCTGCATGACCAGGCGTGTTGCGCAGCACGCCTACATCGGCCACTTTGCCTGGCTTTCGCGGTGTTTGCTCAGGCCACAAAGAGCTGCAACGCGCCGGGCAAACCTTTGTGCGCTTTCTTGCTTGGCTGAGGAAAATAATCGCCAATAATCTATTCAACTATTTGATATTTATAGTTTTTTTAAAAATGGCATAGCTCTTGATAATCGTCAGGCCACCTCGGGGCGATTCCCGTCCCAGGCCCATAGTTATCCAGGAAGGAGAGCATCCATTGGCTACCCCCGCGTACATGACCATCAAAGGCATCAAACAAGGTCTGATCACTGAAGGCGCGTTTACCGCTGACTCGGTTGGCAATATCTTTCAGGAAGGTCGTGAAGACAAAATCATGGTGCAAGGTTTCCAGCATCAGATGACCGTCCCACGCGATCCTCAATCCGGCCAGCCAACCGGCCAACGCGTTCATCAACCCCTCATCATCACCAAAGTATTCGACAAGGCCACGCCGTTGCTACTGGCGGCGCTGGCCAGTGGTGAGCGCATGGAAGAGGTCGTGATTCAATGGTTCCGGACATCCGCCTCGGGCACCCAGGAACACTACTTCACCACCACGCTGGAAGACGCGATCATCGTCGAGATCAAGGACTACATGTTCAACTGCCAGGACCCGGCGAATGCACACTTCACCCATCTGGAGGACGTGCATTTCGCGTATCGCAAGATCACTTGGACTCACGAAGTCAGCAATACCACGGGCTCCGATGACTGGCGTTCGCCCGTGGTCGGTTAAATCGGGAGCAGCCGTCCATGCATCGGCCAACTCCGCTGACTAATGTGCAGTTGAAAACAATCGATGGGGGTTGATTCAGGATGGTGTTCGCCCAGTGCGATGGCCTCGGCAATCCATGCACTGGTAAAGAGCCTGACACTGGGCGAACGGGCACAATAATAATCGAACTTTTAGAAGATGTCCGTGAGCCTGTTTAAATAATTATTCATCGTTACAACTGTTCACAACTGAGCCCCCCAGCCGCTTGTACAATTACAGTGCGCCGTGACGAGAGCACTTCCCACTCGGCTGGGTGGGCATCCCGCGCGCAACGGCCACTCGCCATAGAGCCCGACGGGAGCATGCATCCTCGCCAGGGGTTTGTGTTTGAATGGGCATTATGTATTAGCTGTACAAACAGTTATACAAAACGATGAATAAGTACAAACGTTATTCGCAACACGTCGTTGCAAGTTTAAACAGTCATTAAAAAAATCTTTTAATACCCCGTGTGACTCACTTCAGCCACGCCGACCGGTTTTCTGCGCATCGGTATCCCCTGCCTCAGGATCGCCGTGCTGTTGCTTGCGCTTGGCCGGGTCATTGGGCCGCAAGGCATCGTTATCGCGTTCCACTTCACCGGGCAACGCCGGCTCGTCGGGGTTCTGCGGCGTTTGGTCGGGGCTGTGCTTCATGGCGAACTCCTTGAATCCTTCAGGCTTGGATCACGCGTCGGGGTCGGCGACTTCTTCAGCGACGTTGGCGTCCGGGGAGCGTTGGTGCAGTTGCTCGGCCTTGGTCTTCAAGGCCTGCCACTGCGCCAGGTCGATGGCGCCCAGGCCGAACAGATCATTGGCCAGCCGCATCAGTTCGGTGAAGTGAACGTCGGGGGACTGCTGCCAGTAGGCCTTGTCGTCGAACAATCGCTGCCAATCGGCCAGCGACGCAAGTTTGAGGTCATCGCTCATGACGGGCTCCTGCGAGACATTCATAAGTTATGAGGGGCGACGTTCGCGGGGAGTTCCAATGATTCTCAGTAGCCGGTCATTTCCAGGTAACCCGTGCCGCCCTGGTTGCCATGCAGTTGCACCGGTCCTTCCCAGTAGGGGATGCGCAAGTTCATCCAGGCATTGGGATTCAGCGCGTGGACAGTAATGTCGAGTTGCTTGCCGGGGATCTTGATGGCCCAGCCTACCGGCATCGAGCGCCCGGCGACCTTGGCGGTGTCCAGGGGCTGCAGGCTGATTTCCCCGGCGCGCAGGGTTTGCGCTTGGCCCTGGGCGTCGATCCAGGTGCCCGTGAGGTACGGCGCACCGTCCTTGTGGCGCATGCGGTAGAGCATCAGGTGCTCGCCGTTGTCCAGGTGCAAGGAGAACCAGTCCCAACCGGTCTGGTTGGCGGTCAGGGGCTGGCTGCTCCATTCGCGGTCGAGCCAGGCCGGGCCGCTGACCGCATAACGCCGGCCGTCGATCTCCAATTCACCGCTGGCCTGGAAGAACGGCTGGCTGTAGTAGTACGACGCTTGCCCCTGTTCGGACTTCTGGCTGAAACCTTGATCGCCCTGCAACACCAGCGGCCGGCTCGATGTGAGCCGCAACGCATAGCTGAAGCGCGGGTCGCGAGCCTTCAACTGCATGTCCGCCAACGGCTCGGCCCCTGCAACCCGGGTGCCGAATTGCCAGTCGTCGATCCAGGCATTGAAGGGCACCGCCTGCACCCCGGCCTGCCCTACCCCACCTCGGGCATAACGCTCGGCGGCATGGTGCACGGTGGCGGATGTGACCGCAGCGTGACCGAGCCAGATCGTCTGGTTGCGCCAGCCGCTGGCCTGGGGCGCGGCATCCAAGGCACTGCGAAACAGCGTCCACTGCACACCGAAATCACGGCCCTGGGCATCCTTGAGATTGGCGGTGACGTACCACCACTCGATGCGAAAACCTTCATGAAGGCCATGGTCGGCCGGAAAACTGAACAGCCGCCCCGGCACAACCGGCGTGAACGCGACAGCCTGGTCGCCGAGGCCGGCAAAGCCCTTTTGCGCCGGCGCCGAGTCATCACAACCGCTGAGCAACGCCAGCAACAACACGCAGACACTAATCCTCATGGGCAAAGGTCCTCAACAAATCCGCCGGCTGCGTGCGGTACAACGCGTACAGCGGCCAGGCCGATGCCAGTAGCGTGGCGAGCATCGCCAGGGCCAGCAACTGCACCAATTGCAACGGGAACACCCGCAGCGGCAGGCGCCAACCGAAGGCCTGCACGTTGATCACCGCGTCCAGGCACCAGGCCAGGGCGATGCCCAGCGGCAACGCCAGGACCAGGGTCAGCAGTGCCAGCAACCAGGTCTGGCCGAGATTGAGCAACATCAACTGCCGGCGCGTCACGCCCAGCGCCCATAGCGGCGCCAACTGACCGAGGCGACTCTGGCTCTGGGTCAGCAGGCTGATGAACAACGCCACCCCGGCCACCGCCAGGGTCAGGCTGTTGAGGGCGGCGGTGGCGGCGAAGGTGCGTTCGAACACCTGGGTCGACCAACCCTTGAGCCGGGCTTGATCGACGATGCGGCTGTCATCCAGGCTGAAGCGGCCTTGCAACGCTGTCAGTAGCGCCGGGATCGCGGGCGGATCGATACGCAGGTTGAAACGGTTCGGTGTCAGGTTCGGCCAGTGCGCCAGCAAGTGATCGGCATTGACCAGCACATGCCCCTTGGGATTGCCGTAGTCGGCGTAGATCCCGACGATGCGCAGCAACCATGGCCCCTGCGGCGTCGGCAGGGTCAACTGATCGCCGATGCTCACCTTGAGGCGTCGGGCCAGTTGCTCGCTGAGCATGAGGGTATCGGCGGCCGCCAGTTGCTCCCACGGTTTGTCGCCGGCCGATTCCAGCAGCGGCCAGTGCTGGCGATAGTGGGGATGATCGATGATGCCGTGGATATCCGTCGGCCAGCCCTGCAACGGGACCGAGATTTGCCAGAGGGGAACGACGGCAGTGATCGCCGGTTGCTGCTTGAGCCAGGCGTGCAGTTCGTTCGCCTGGGCCGGGGTTTGCGGATTGATGTACAACTCGGCGGTCAGCCGTTGTTCGAGCCAGTTACTGAAGGTCTGGCGGAAACCGGCGGTCATGCTGCCGGCACCGATGTTCGCCGCCAGCGCCAGCAACAACGCCATCAACGCCAGGCTCAACGTCGGTAATTGCTGGCGGCAATCGGCGAGAAACCATTGTCCGAGTACCGAGCGGCTGCGACGCGACAACAGGTTCAGAGCGCTGTTGAGCAACACCGGCAAGGCCAGCGCCGCCCCCAATAGCAAGGCCGTCATCAAGACAAAACCGCTGGCCAGATTATCGCCCCAGATCAACGCCGACGCAGCGATCACCCCGGCCAGTGTCGCCACCCAACCCTGGCGTCGCAACCAGCGCGCATGAGCCTGATGCCAGGCCTGGGGATTGGCCAGCGCCAGCAAGGGCAGACGCGCGGCCCGCAGCAAACTGTCGGCCCCGGCTAGCAGCGCACCGAGCAGGCTCAGGCCGACGCCGCTGAGCCACCACCACGGGCTGAGGTTCAACTGCCCGGGCACTTCAGCACCGTACAAGCCCCGCAGACTTGCCGCGACATCGGGCAACAAGAGGCTCGCCAGCCAATAGCCGCTGAGCACCCCGGTGATGCCCCCCAGCAACGCCAGCGCCCCCAGCTCGAAGACCAGGCTGGTGATCAGCACCCGCGCACTGACGCCACAGGCCCGCAGGGTTCGCAGTAAGCCACGACGCTGTTCCAGGGCCAGGCCAATGGCAGCGTGGACAATGAACAGCCCCACCACAAAGGATAAAAATCCCAGGGCGTCGAGGTTCAAGTGAAAGCTTTCGGTCAGACGCGACAGATTGTTTTCTTCATCGGCGCGCTTGAGTTGCAACCGACCGTTGAATGCCTCCGGCAACGCCGCACTGAACGTGGCGGGCAACAGCAATCGCGACAGCTGCTCCGGCAACCCGAGCACCTGCTGGGCAAAACCAATGTCCATCAACAGCACGCCCGGCGCCATGTCCACTTGGGCGTGCAGCGGCGGCAGGGATCGCCCATCGACCGTCCGGGGCCGATCACCCTCGCCCATGCCCAAGGCTTGCAACGTCTGCGGGGCGATCCAGGTGCGGCCGGGATCGCTGAAAAACGCCACCACCTCGGTCATCTCCCGCGCCTGCCCCACCAGCGCCGCACCAGGGGGCAGCGACACCGGATCGATCCCCATCAATTGCAGGCGCTGCTCCTCGTGGCCCTCGAGCATCACTCGCGCCTGCAACACCGGCGACACCGGCCAGCCCTGGCGCCGCAGATCGACAAACCATTGCTGAGCAAACGTGCCGCCGCCGGGTGCACTGAGGCTGGCCTGGGGTTCGCCGCCAATCAGTTGGCTGGCCCGGGCGTAGCTGTCCCGGGCCTGACTGTTCAGCGCTTGCACGCCGGTTAGCAGACTGGTGGCGAGCCAGAGCCCGGTCAATACGCTGAAAAACTGCACCGGGTGCTGGCGCCAGTGACTGAGCAACGCCTTGAGGGTCTGCCGAAAGATCATCAACCCTGGGCCACTTCAGCCAGGCGACCGCGCTGCAACACCACCCGATGGGCCAGGCGCGCCGCCACCCGGGGGCTGTGGGTCACCATCAGCAGGCTGGTGGAGCTGCCATCCAGCAGTTCCAGCAGCAGTTGCAGCACTTCGTCGCTGGTGGTTTCGTCGAGGCTGCCGGTAGGTTCGTCGGCCAGTAACAGGGGCGGTCGCGAGGCCAACGCCCGCCCCAGCGCGACCCGTTGCTGCTGCCCGCCGGAAAGCTGTTCCGGATAACGCCGCAGCAAGTCTGCAAGCCCGAGCCGCTGCACCAGATGGGCCTGCCAGACAGGATCATAGCGCCCGCACAGACGCGCCTGGAACGCCAGATTGTCCTCCACCGACAGGCTGCTGATGAGGTTGAACTGCTGAAACACCAGACCGATTTCCGTACGCCGCCAGTTCGCCAGCTGGCTTTCGCTCATGCCGTCGAGTCGGTATTGGCCACTGCGGATACTGCCGCCATCGACCTTGTCCAGCCCGGCGACCAGATGCAACAAGGTGCTTTTGCCGCTGCCGGACTCTCCCATCAGCGCCAGACTGCTGCCGGGCGGCAATGTCAGGTCGATGCCTTGCAACACCGGCAACGGGCCCTGGGGAGTGACGTAGCTTTTGAAGACTTCGCGCACTTCAAGCATGGAAAGGCTCGATGGATAAACATGAGGCTCAGGATAGCGGAGCTTGCCCGCGAGGGCATCGGCACATCCAATATCGATGCACTATCGCGAGCAAGCTCAGCTCCCACAGGGATCACTGCCCCGCCGCCATCTGCGCTTGCGTCGGCCCCGGTGTGACGATGTGGTTCAGGTCGATGTGTTTCCATTCAGGCACAGCCCCCAACCGTGCATTGAAGCGGTAGTTGAAGGTGAAGGCGTCGTCGGTCGGCTGGCTCAGGGACTTGCCATAGATTGCTTCAATCCCGGCCGGCTCGTACCCCATCAACTGCAACAGCGTCGGGAAGATGTTGTAGTGGCTGGAACGGTCTTTGTTCTGCGCCCAAGCTTGCTGCCAATCCAGGGTGTGCGACTGCGCGCCCTCTATCACCACCAGCGGCACCAGCCCCTCTTCCGCCACCGGGTCGCCGTCGCAATGGGTGTTGAGCCCCGGGTTGCCGCGCTCGTGCAGGTCCTGGCCGTGATCGGAGGTGTAGATCAATACGGCACGACTCAAATCAGCCTGCTGGAAGATTCGTTTGAAGAACTCACCGACATTCCACAGCAACGTGTTCTGGTAGGCGTTGCGGTACAATACCCAGTCGTCCTTCTGGCCATTGAAGCCGTCACGCAGGCCGGTGTCGGACACTTCCTGGAACAGCCCTCGCGGCAAGGCCGGGCGGTAGTTCATGAAGTCGTCAGGGTATTTGTCGTGCACAGGGAAATGCGCGCCCACCTTATTGATCAGCACCAGCTCGGCGTGGTCATCGCCCAGCAACTCGATCAACTTCGCTGCCGCCGCCATGTCACGGTCGCGCACGCTGACCTGGTCGAATTGGATGAATTCGTCGATGTCCTGTTTCTCAAGGTCGGTCATCAGGTTCTGCAGGTTGCCTCCGGTGCGTTGGGCATCGATGTAGACGGTGCGCAACCCAGCCTTTTTAGCGTACTGCCAGATCGACGGCAGGGTGCTGTTGATACGTATGTAGTCGGCGCGAGTACCGCCGTAACGCAGGGTGATATTCGTGTCGGCGCTGCAATTGGCGATGGAGGCCGCGTAACCGAAATTGATGACCTCCACGCCCGAAGGTGGCATTTTCAGGCTGGTGTACACACCGAACGGCGCGTTGATGTCCAGGTAGTTTCCGGCGACGCTTTCATCGATGATCAGCACAATGTCATGCTCGATGACCGAAGTTAGCTGCGCAATGCGCACCGGTTCCCGAGGACCCACGATGTTGTGCAGGGCCTCATAGATGAACAGGTTCAAATAGGCCAACGGCGTGTACATCACCGGCAGCCCGCGCGCGCCCTCGCCCGCCCGCATGAACAACACAGCACTGAGCAACAGCACGCCAAGCAATGGCGCAGCAACTGGCAGAAAGCCTGGCAACGGTAGCCGTCGGCGAGGCTTGAGTCCGATCCCCAACAACAGCAACACACCAGCGGCCGCCGCCCTGATGATCACTTCGCGGTACTGATAGGCCGCCTCCTGGATGAACCCACCGGAGTACACCAGCGACACGAACTGGCTGTAGGTCAGGTAGCTGTCGGTGACCCGGGTGTACACCTCGAAGAACACCGCCGAGGCAAACATCACCAGCGCGAACAGATGCCGCACCGGGGCCGGGCGGATGTACGCGCTCATCCACAACGCCACCACCAACACCACGAACATCGCGCTGTACAACAGCGTAGGGAAACCAAAACCCAGCGCCTGCAGACGATCAAGGTAATAGTCGTACCCCCGCACCAGATACAGCACCAACAGCAGTTCCTTGAGGTATCGGGCCATGTCGATTTCGACTCTATCGCGACGTTGGAAAGGGGTTCGTTTTCTGCACACTAGCAGGGGGTTTCCAAAGTGCAAGAAAGGGATGAACGTCGCAAGCGTCAAAAAAAAGTTACCCCAAAAATGACACGAAAACACGTCACAAAATGTAAAAACCTATGGATTACTACCGTTTATCGCTTTGTCAAATTCCCGTGAAGCCCAATAAAACAGCCACTTTTCTAAGACACTCAATAACTTGATATCAAAAGGCCCGACTCCACTTGAATTGCCAACAGTGACAACTGTCATTTTGCTGACACGCTTTCCTGAAGCTGCGCTATACCCCTCTAAACAGTTTCATCCGAGTTACATCATTCGGTCTGCGAGGCGCGCCAAAAATGGACGTGAGCGTATTTGGTACGGGGTATGTCGGGCTGATCCAGGCGGCCGCAATGGCCGACGTCGGACACCGCGTTTTGTGCATCGATATCGACCTGAACAAGATCCGGCAACTGCAACAAGCCGTACCGACCATCAGCGAACCGGGGCTGTCCAGTTTGCTCGAAGACAACATCAAGTCCGGACACTTGTCGTTCAGTTCTCAGGCCAGCGACGCGGTTAACCATGGCGAGCTGATTTTCATCGCCGTCGGCACCCCCGCCGATGAAGACGGCTCCGCCGATCTCAGCCATGTATTGAGCGTCACCCGGCAAATCGCCGACTTCATGGACAGTGACCGCACCCTGATCATCAAGTCCACGGTACCGGTGGGCACGGCCGACAAAGTGGCCGAATGCGCGCGCCAGGTCCTGGAGCGCCGGGGCCTGAAAAAACTTGCCGTGCGCGTGGTCTCCAACCCCGAATTTCTCAAGGAAGGCAGCGCCCTGGCCGATTGCATGCGCCCGGACCGGATCATCGTCGGCACCGCCGACCCGCTGGCCCGCGACCAGATGACCGAGCTCTACGCGCCCTTTTGCCGCAACCACGAAAAACTGATGTTCATGGACAACCGCAGCGCCGAACTGACCAAGTACGCCGCCAATGCGATGCTCGCCACCCGCATCAGCTTCATGAACGAACTGGCCAACCTCACCGAACGGCTCGGCGCCGACATCGAGGCGGTGCGCAAGGGCATCGGTTCGGACCCGCGCATCGGCTACCACTTCATCTACCCCGGCTGCGGCTTTGGCGGCTCGTGCTTTCCCAAGGACCTGCGGGCCTTGCTGCACACTGCCGAACAAAGCGGCATGCCACTGCGCTTGCTGCGCAGCGTCACCGACGTCAACGACAGCCAACGGCACATCCTCTTCGAGAAAC
The DNA here is from genome assembly GCF_018325805.1 of Pseudomonas sp. St290. Taxonomy (NCBI): domain Bacteria; kingdom Pseudomonadati; phylum Pseudomonadota; class Gammaproteobacteria; order Pseudomonadales; family Pseudomonadaceae; genus Pseudomonas; species Pseudomonas sp. St290. The sequence continues at coordinate 4,559,615 of NZ_AP014703.1, forward strand.
TGGCGAAGCAATTCCAGGATGGCCTGGCGGGCAAGTCGATTGCCATCTGGGGCTTGGCGTTCAAACCCAACACCGATGACATGCGCGAAGCCCCCAGCCGCTACCTGATGGAAGCGCTGTGGCGCGAAGGCGCCCGGGTCCAGGCCTATGACCCGGAAGCCATGTCCGAATGCCGCCGCCTCTACGGCTATCGCAAAGACCTGAACCTCTGCGCCACCCGCGACGACACCCTGGAAGACGCCGATGCACTGGTGATCTGCACCGAGTGGAAGAATTTTCGCGTAGTGGACTTCGACCTGCTGGCCAGCAAGTTGCGCGCCCGGGTGATCATCGATGGTCGCAACCTGTACAACCCCGAACACCTGGCCGCCGCCGGGCTGTTGTATCGCGGCATCGGCCTGCGCCACACCGTGCCGGGCACCCCGGCGTCAGGGCCACAAGCGTGAACATCCTGGTCACCGGCGCAGCCGGCTTCATCGGCGCCCACGTAGTGCTGCGACTGCTGCGCGACGGCCATCGAGTATGCGGGCTGGACAATTTCAACGACTACTACGACCCGCAGCTCAAGCACGACCGCGTGACCTGGGTGAACGATCAGGCCGGCGAATTCCCCCTGGCGCGGATCGACCTGGCCGACGCGCCGGCCATCGACGAGCTGTTCCAGGCCCGACGCCCCGACGCAGTGATTCATCTCGCGGCCCAGGCGGGTGTGCGCTACTCCCTGGAAAACCCGCAGGCCTATGTCGACAGCAACATCACCGGATTCCTGAACATCCTGGAAAGCTGCCGCCGCTATCCGGTCAGGCACCTGATCTACGCCTCCTCAAGTTCCGTGTACGGCGCCAACCCGCGCACGCCTTATTCGGTGCAGGACAACGTCGATCATCCGCTGTCGCTGTACGCGGCCAGCAAAAAAGCCAACGAGCTCATGGCCCACAGCTACAGCCACCTGTTCGGTATTCCTTGCACCGGCCTGCGGTTCTTCACAGTGTACGGCCCTTGGGGTCGGCCGGACATGTCACCGATCCAGTTTGCCCGCGCCATCATCGAAGACCGTGTGCTGCAACTGTTCAATCACGGCGAACACCAACGCGACTTCACCTACATCGACGACATCGTCGAAAGCATCGCCCGCCTGATCGAACATGCGCCCCAGGTCACGCCCTTGCTGGATCACGAACAACCGGGCCCGGCCACCAGCCGCGCGCCCTGGCGGATCTACAACATCGGCGGACAGCACCCGGTGGCGCTGCGCACCTATGTCGCGCTGCTGGAAAAACACCTGGGACGCACCGCACGCGTCGAGCTGCTGCCCCTGCAAGCAGGCGATGTGCTCAACACCTGCGCCGATGCCAGCGACCTGGCACGGGCCACCGGCTTCAAGCCGGGTATCGAACTGGACGACGGCCTAGGCCGCTTCATCCAGTGGTTCCTCGAGTATTACCTACGGCCTGCCCACGCGCCGCTTGCGGCCCAACCTCAGCGGAGGAGTCTATGACCCGACATGAGCAAATCATTACGATCAATGCCCCTGGACGCGACAAGCGTGTCGACCCCGACCACCGCAGGCGCCTGGACGCGGCCATCCACCGCCAGGGCCGTGGTTGGTTGACCGGTCGCGACGGCGGCCGGCCCTGGACGGTCTCGCGCACCAACCGCGTAGTGGCCAGCCTCGGCGCCCTGGCGATCCTGCTGGTGTTCTGTCCACTGCTGCTGGGCCTGGCTCTGCTGGTCAAGTTCTCCAGCCCCGGCCCCGTGCTGTTCGTGCAGAAGCGCACCGGTTATCGCGGCCGGGTCTTCGGCATGTACAAGTTCCGCACCATGGTCGCCGATGCCGAGGCCCTCAAGGAGTCGCTGCGCCACCTCAACAAACACGGCGCCGATGCCATCGACTTCAAGATCGACAACGATCCGCGCATCACGCCTATCGGTCGGTTCCTGCGCCGCAGCAGCCTCGACGAACTGCCGAACCTGATCAATGTAGTGACCGGCGACATGCGCCTGGTGGGCCCGCGGCCGACCTCGTTCAACGCCTATCGCTACAAGGACAATCACCTTGTGCGCCTGAGCATCTACCCCGGCATGACCGGTCTGTGGCAGATCTCCGGGCGCAGCAATATCGACTTCGACCAGCGCGTGGAATTGGACCTCAGCTATATCGCTGAACAAAGCCTGTGGCTGGACTTGAAGATCCTGATGCTTACCCCCTTCAAAGTTTTCAGCGGCCACGGAGCGAGTTAAATGGACGGTTCAACGAATATCCTGACCATAGCCAGCCCGAGCGAGACCAACCTGACCTCGACCGTGCTCGACCCTTCCCTGCGGATCCTGCTTCTGACGGCCGCCAACACCGGCACCGGAACCAGCACCAGCGCCATGGCGCTGGCCGCTCAACTGGCGCAGATGAGCAACGGCCGCGTACTGCTGGTGGATGCCAGCCAGTCACCGCGCAACCTCAGCCAGCAACTGTCGTTGCACAAGGAGCGCGGTTTTACCGACCTGCTGTTCAACAGCCTCGCCCCGCCCTTGTTGCAAGACTGCGTGGTGCAGACGTCCAGCCTGCCCTTCGATGTGCTGCCCCACGGTCGCCTGGGCCGCAATGCCGAACACCTGAGCCCCGAGCGACTGCGCCCGCTGTTCAGGCAACTGGCGGCGCAATACCGCTTCGTGGTGATCGACGCCGACGCGGTGTATTCGGCCAGCGACACGCTGGTGCTCAGCACCCAGGTGGACGGTGTGGTGCTGGTGGTGCGCGGTGAAGACACGCGCTGGGAAGTGGCCCAGGCCACCCGCCAGCGCCTGTCCCAAGCGGGCGCGAAAGTGGTCGGCAGCGTGTTCAACCGCCGCAAGTACTACATGCCCAAGTGGCTCTACAACAACCTGTAAGCCTGCAAAAGGATGACGAGATGAACGCCAGAATACTTGTCCTGCTGTTGCTGCCGCTTGCCGGTTGCTCCAGCAATACCGATACCCGCTCGATGCCGGTGCAGATCCTCACAGCCCCGCCGGCCAACGCCCAGGCCACCGACATGCCCAAGGTCGAACAGACCCTGCGGCCCCAGGACGTGCTGGATGTGATTTTTCACATCGACACCACCTCTTCCCAGGCTTACCGCGTGCAGCCGGGCGACCAGGTTGCCCTGAACTTCACCGCTGCCAGCCAACTCAACGGCACGCAACAGGTGATGCCCGACGGCAGTATCGAACTGCCGGGCGCCAACACCTCGGTGAAAGTCTCCGGCCTGACCACCGAAGAGGCCCGCCTGGCGGTGCAGCGGGCCTACAACCAGAAGATGCTGTTCCAGCCCAATCGCAACCAATTGACCGTAATGGTGACCAGCCCGCTGTCCGGCGAGACGAACCTGCGTAACACCTTGACCCACCCTGCCACCGGCATGAGCCGGGAAATCATCGTGGGCCGAGATGGCTACGCCAGCTTCCCGGAAATCGGTGCCGTACCGTTGCAAGGCATGACCGTCACCCAGTTGGAGACCTTCCTCAACGAGCGCTATGCCCAGTTGCCCGGCCACATGACCGTGGATGTGCTGCTCAAGTCCACCGGTGGTAACGAGATCTATGTCCTCGGTGAAGTGGCCCAACCCGGTTCCTACCCTATCCGCCGGCCGATCTCCGTTCTCGAGGCGCTGACCCTGGCCCGGGGCACGAACGTCAAGGCAAGGCTCGACTCGGTGGTCATCATGCGCCGCAACGGCAATATGGTCGAAGCTCGCCACTACGACGTGGAGAAGGCCTTGAGCGGCGACGCGTCGCAGATCGCCTACCTGCAACCGGAAGACATGCTGTTCGTGCCCAAGACCAAGCTAGCCAGCGCCGGCGAACTGGCCAGGCAACTGGCCGACGTGGTGCTGTTCCAGGGCGTTGGCGTCAGCTTCGGCTACGACCTCGACAACAAAAGCGGCAGCAACTGACCCCAGGTGACCGATCATGAACCCCAAGGAAAACTATCTGCACGAGTTCTTCAGGATCTTCTTCGCCAACAAGCAGTGGGTGAAGCGCGTCTTCCTGATTTTCGCCGTGATCGCCCTGGTGCTGCCGTTGATGCTCAAGCAGAGCTTCGACATCACCGCCCAAGTGATCGTCCAGTCGAAAAAACTCTCCCAAGGCGACGCCACGACTTCGCTGAACCAGGAAAGCGCAACGTTCGTTCCACCGTCCCTGGCGGACATGGAAACCGAGAGCAACATCCTGCGCTCGCCGGCGTTGATTCGCGAAACCATCAAGACCCTGCGCGACCAGGGTGAATACACCCCAAGCCCAGGCGTCCTCAACAAGTGGGTGAGCGAACCGCTCAAGCGCTACATCACCCAGCCGTTGCGCGAATACGTCATCAATCCGCTGCGCGACGGCCTGGGGCTGGAGGTGGATCCGGTACGCGACACCGTACTCGATACGCTTACCGATGAGGCCATCGAAAACCTGAAGATCGAAACACTGCCCGGCTCCAACGTCATTTCGATCGTCTACAGCTTCGGCGACCCAGCCCAGGGCACCCGGTTCGTGGCGCAATTGCTGCAGAACTACCTCACTGGCCGCCAGGACCTGCAATCGATCGAGTTGCCCCAGACGTTCTACGAGCAGAAAAAAGTCCAGTACCAGACGCGCCTTGACGGCTTGGAAAGCAACCGCCTGACGCTGCTTGAAGGCATCGGCTCTTCCGATCCCAAGGAAGAAATCACTTTCCGCTTGAATGCGATCAACACCGAGGAACAGGCACTGAACCTGTTCCAGGATCGCCTGCTGCAAAGCCAACGCTGGCTCGATTACCTCAAGACCAGCCTGGCGGCAGCGAACAGCTCGCGGTTCAACGACTACACCTTCCCGTTCACCTTCACCACCACCGTGGACAACATTGCCTTTGAAGACCGGGAAATCCGGCAGCTGGGCGAACAACTGACCAGCCAGGTCAGCCGCTACATGAACGACCTGGCGATCTTCCAGCCAGGCAGCGAACCGATGCTGCTGGCCCGGGAGCAGATCGTGCGCACACGCCAGCAGTTCCTCAAGGTAGTGAACAATCGGATCCAGGAGCGCACCACCGACCTGGCGGTGGTCAGTTCGGTGATCAATCAGAAAGTCGAACGTATCGCCGCCTTCAAGGAGCGTATCCACCAATTGCAGGAAACCCAGAGCAAGCTGCGGCAGATGGACACCGAGATCAACGCGCTGCATGCGGCCTTCTCGACTTATGCCCAGCGCTTCGCCGAGGCCAGCACCGCGCGTTCGCTGGACAACGACCTGTCCAACGCCCGGGTCCTGAGCCCGCCGTTCGAACCAACCACCCCGGCCTTTCCCAAGCCGATGCTGATTATTGTCTTCGGCATGTTCTGTGGCCTGCTGCTGGCGATCGCCCTGGTCTATGTGCGTGAGTTCTTCGACCATCGCTTCAAGCACCCAGCACAAATCAGCCAGCAACTGGATCTGCCGGTGTTGCTGGTGATCAACGAGCAATCACCCGATCAGGTCAATCCGCACCGCAACTGGACCCTGCCCAGCCTTGTCCATTGGGTGAAAAATTGAACGCGCCGTTCGGCCCGACCCACCACAGCAGCCCCCTGTCGATCATTCATCTGCTCGACAGCGGCGGCTTCTATGGGGCCGAGCGGATGCTGCTCGATCATTGCCTGGCGACGCCCGGGCAGCACCAGGTGCTGTTCCTGGCGGCGCCGCCGACCTTGATCACGCGGTTCCGCCAGGCTGGGGTCGATTGCCGTCATTGCACCAGTTGGGCCGAGCTGTTGCAGCACTTGCGCCAGCGCCGGGACGAACGCCCGCTGATCAACACCCATAACTTCAAGGGGCTGCTGTTCGGCTGGTCCGCCGCCACGCTGCTGCGCTTGCCGCTGGTGATCACCCAGCATGGCTTCACGCCGCGCAGCCCCAAGCAGCGGTTCTATACCTGGCTGAGCCTGCAACTGTGCCGCACCGCCTCGGTCAAGCGAGTGGTCTGCGTGGCCGAAAGCATCGCCACGCTGCACCGCCAGGCCAGCGTGCGGGCGGAAAAACTCGATGTGATCCCCAATGGCCTGCCAGCGCCCAGCGCGCCATTGACCCATCGTGCCGACAAGCAACGCTGGCGGGTTGGCTACGTCGGTCGCTTGAGCAGCGAGAAAGGCCCGGACCTATTCCTCGACGCCATGATCCCCCTGTGCCAGCGGCATTCGTCGCTGCACGCGGTGATGCTCGGCGACGGCCCGGAACGCCAGGCGCTGCTCAAGCGCATCACCGACGCCGGACTGCCCACGCGTATCGAACTGCCCGGCTACCAGACCGATATGAACGCCTGGTGGAGTCGCCTCGACGCGCTGGTGATCAGCTCGCGCACCGAAGGCACCCCAATGATTCTGCTCGAAGCCATGCAGGCCGGCGTGCCGGTGGTGGCGTTCGGCGTCGGCGGCATTCCCGACGTGTTGCAGGACCGCCATAACGGCCTGCTCGCGGCACCGACCGACAGTACGGACCTGGCGGCGCAGATCGAGACGCTGTTCAGCGAACCGCCACTGGCGCGGATCCTGGCCGACAACGCGCGGTGCACCCAACGCGAGCACTACGACCTGCGCACGCTGACCGAACGCTGGTCGCAGCTTTATATCCGTACGGCACGGGAGGCTCGCTCATGATTGTCCCGCTCTCGATCGTCAGCCTGCTGGGCCTGGTGTGCCTGGCGTTGCTGGCCAGCCCTTATCCGTTCCTCGCCCCAGGCGCGGTGCTCGGCCTGGTCGGCGTTGCCATGCTGTACCGCAAACCCGCCTGGGGTTTGCTGGGCATCGCCGCGCTACTGCCGTTCGAAGGCCTGTTCAAGGACAACGTGTTTTCCGGCAGCAAATTCCTCGGCGTGGCGCTGATCCTGATCCTGATGCTGCAGTTGGCCTTGCACCAGATCCCTGCGACGCGCTTGCGTAGCAACATCTGGAAGCCGTTGCTCGGCTTCATGGCGCTGTATGGCCTGAGCCTGTTGATCTCGGAAAACATGGACCTGTCCTTGACACATCTGCGTGAACTGGCAGTAGGGCTGATTCTGTTCGTGATCACGTTGCTAATCGGTCGCGAGCTGAACCTGGATGTGTTCGCCCGGCTGATGACAGTGAGCGTCGCCACGACCTGCGTACTCGCGATGTTTTCAGCCAAATACCAGGATCAGGGTCGCGCCTCGGGTTTGCTGGAAGACCCGAACGCCTTTGCGCTGTTGATTGCGTTTACTGTACCGCTGGCATTGTTGTTGACAATACGCAGCCAGAACCTGTTGTACCGGTTGTTCTGGGGCGGCGGTTTCATCCTGTTGTTGGGCGGAATGACCAAGACCGAATCGCGTTCAGGGCTGGTTGTGCTGTTGCTCAGTCTGATGATCGGGCTGTATCACTATCGGGCGCAGTTGCCACGTGTGCGTCCTCGACACCTGGGGTTCGCAATGCTCGGCCTGGCACTGATGGTTCCGGCGACAGTCGCCTTGATGCCTGCTGGCTACGTGGCACGCATCGAGTCATTGAGCATCCTCAGTTCCGGCACCAACGCCCACAAGGACGGATCCTTGGGTCGCCGCGCCTCGTACATTGTGGTGGGCAGCCAGATGATCCGAGAGAAACCGATACTCGGCTCAGGCCCCGGGACGTTCCCGGAGCACTACGCCCCCACCGGTTACGCGAAAGCGTTCTCGGCCAATCGCAAACGGGGGGATCTGTACCGCCAGGCCCATAACACTTACCTGGAAATTTTCAGCGAAATCGGCGTGCCAGGTGGCTTGATGTTTATCGGTACGATTGGGCTGGGCCTCTACAACCTAGTGCGCGCGCGCCAACTCTGGCTCCTGCGCCGGGACTGGGCTCAGGCGGATCTGTTGACCCACCTGAGCATGAGTTTCCTGTCGCTGGCGTTGTTCCTGATGTTCCTCAGCGCACCGAACCACAAGTTGCTGTGGATCATGCTTGCCTTGACCAGCCTGTTGCGCTACGACGCCGAACAGGCCGAGCCGCGGGAGGCCCGTTCATGAGCCGCGTAAGCGTCATCATACCGATGTACAACGAGGCCCGGCACATCGGCCGCACGCTGCTGGCGGCGCAGGAAGCGGTTCGCCAGGCGCAGCTGGAGTGCGAGTTGATCGTGGTGGACAACGGCTCGGACGACCACGGCCCGCGCATCGCCAACGAGCTGGGCGCGCGGGTGCTGATCGTATCAGGGGTGCACATCGGTGCCCTGCGCAACCGTGGCGCGGCGGCAGCCAGTGGTGAATGGCTGGCGTTCATCGACGCCGACATGCAAATGCCGACCGACTGGCTCAAGTCGCTGGTCGAAATGGAAGGCCGTCAGGGCGATGTGCTGGCGCTTGACCTGGACACGCCTGGCCAAGCGCCGTGGTTCGCACAGGCTTGGCAACGCCGCAGTCAGCGTCCGGGCTCGCGCCCCTTGCATCGTGTCCAATGGTTACCCAGCGCCAATCTATTGATGCGGCGCGCCTGGTTCGAACGGGTTGACGGTTTCGACGAGACCCTGCGCACCGGCGAGGACAAGGATTTCTCCCTGCGCCTGCGCCAGGCCGGTGCGCAATTGTTGCTGGTCAACGAAAGCGTGGCCCTGCACTGGGGCTATGAAGGCAGCTGGCGCGAATGGATGCGCAAGGAACTGTGGCGCCAGGGCAGCCACTGGCAGTTGTTGCGCAGCCACGGGCCGAGCCTGCGCCTGCTGCGCTTCCCCGCCCTTTCCATTGGCACCTGGGGCATGGATTCGCTGGCCTTGGTGGCCCTGCTCCAGGGGCAGGCGCGCCTGGGCCTGATGCTGTTATTCATCAGCCTATTGCCGGCCTTGGTTCTGAGCCTGCGCCAGAGCCAGCGCGACCCGCGCCTGACCCTGCAACTGTGGACCTTGCACGGAGTGCGCCTGCACCTGACCGGCGCCGCGCTGCTGCTCAATCTTTTTCAACGCAATGTCAGGAGACCTGCCCGTGGCTGAATTCATTTACTGGTCGTGCCTGTTGCTGCCGGTTTACGCCTACCTCGGTTATCCCTTGATGTTGAGCCTGCTGGTGCCGCTGTTTCCGCTGCGGCGCTATGGCAAGGCGTTGCCGATGGACGTCAGCATTGTCATAGCCGCCCACAACGAGGCCAGGCACATCGAAGAGAAGTTGCGCACCTTGCTGGCCCAGGACTATCAGGCCCATTCGCTGCAAATCATCCTCGCTAGCGACGGCTCCACCGACGACACGGTGGCCTGCGCACGCAAGGTGATCGACCCGCGCATCACCGTGCTCGACCTGCCACGCCAGGGCAAGGCCGCCGCCCTCAATACCGGCGTGGCCCACAGCAACGGCGAGATCCTGGTGTTCACCGATGCCGACAATCAATGGTTCCCCGACACCCTCGGCCATCTGCTGGCACCGCTGGGGGATCCTGAGGTTGGCGCCTGTGCCGGCCATATGGAGATCCCTGTACCGGGCAGGGGCCTGAGTCTGGGGGACAGTCTGTATCGGCACTACGAAGGTTGGTTGCGCCGGGTGGAGAGCCGCACCGATTGCATGGTCTCGGCCGACGGCGCCCTGTTGGCGCTGCGCCGGGCGTTGTTCCAACCGATACCGGCGCAAGTCAACGATGACTTTTTCCTCAGCACCTGCGCGCCGGCCGCCGGCAAGTCCATCGTCTACGTGCCACGGGCTCGGGTGACCGACCAGGGCGTGGACGAAGCCGACAAGCAGTTTCGTCGGCGCCAGCGGGTCACCGTCGGCGGGTTGCAGAGCCTGGCGCACCGTCGTCAGTTGCTCAATCCGCTGTGTCATGGGCTCTATGCCATCGGGCTGATCAGCCACAAATTGATCCGCCGCCTGGCGCCGGTGTTGTTGTTGCCGTTACTGCTGAGCAATGCCTGGTTGTGGGAGGAGCACATGTTTTATCGCCTGAGCCTGGTGGCGCAGTTGCTCGGCTACGCCATGGCACTGATCGGGTTGATGGACGCAAGCCACCGTTTGCCCCGGCCCTTTCGCCTGGCCGCGTTCGTGCTGGTGACGCTGGCAGGCATGAGTATCGGCCTCTGGCAGTTCCTGCGGGGGCATCGCTACAGCCAATGGAACCCTGAGCAGAATCGCTAAGGAGAAGGGCCGATGTCGATCAAACACGTTTTCAAACGCACCGGCGGCTGGCTGTACCTGAATACGTCCCTGGGCCGCCACCCGCTGCGTGGCGCCGGCGTGATCCTGATGCTGCATCGTGTGTTGAACAACGATCGCGCCGCCGAGCTGCCCCATCGCAACGAGCTGTGCGTGGGGCCCGAAGCGTTTGAACATCTGCTGATCTGGCTACTGCGGCATTTCGAGTGTGTGCCGTTGATGAGCTTGCTGCTGGCCGACCCTGAGAGCGTCCCGAACCGCCCACGGGTGGCCCTGACCTTCGACGACGGCTGGCGCGACAACGCCATGAATGCCTTCCCGTTGCTGCGTCAATATCAGGTGCCGGCGAGCATTTTCCTCTCCACCGACTTCATCGGCAGCCGCCAGCACTTCTGGTGGGAAAGCATCGGCGAGACCCTGTGGGGCAGCCATGGCCAGGTGGCGCGGCATTCGTTGATCGAGCACTTGCAACACGTCGGTCGACCGTTACCGGTGCTGCTCGATGACATTGACGACGAGCGCCGCAGCCTGGCACTGCTGCACTACCTGCAAAGCCTCAAGAGCCTGGATCCACGTACATTGAACGACCTCACCGAAACCTGCCCGCACGGTTCCCAACCCCAAGCGCTGGACTGGTCCCAGGTGCGCATGCTCGAGGATTCCGGCCTGGTCCGCTTCGGCCCCCATGGCGCCAGCCACGCGATCCTGACCGGGCTGGACGACCAGCGCCTGCATGAAGAACTGTCCCGCAGTTGGACGGCCCTGGAAAATGGCTGCGCCCAACCCTTGCCGGTGTATTGCTACCCCAACGGGGACAATGACGCCCGTGTGCGCGAGCAGGTGGCGGCCCACGGTTTTCCGTTCGCGCTGGGCACCGAGGCCGGACTGTATCGCCATGACGGCGACCCGCTGAACCTGCCACGTTTCGGCGTCAGCCAACGCAACGCCTGTCACCCCGAGTTATTGGCCTGGCGTATTCGCCGAGGAGTCCGCTCATGAACCGTGCACGTTACCTCAGGCTCTTGGTGATGAGCATGGGCACGAGCCTGGCGATGATCGGCCTGCGCCTGTTGCGCAACGTGTTGCTGGCACGGATCCTGGGGCCCAGCGAACGCGGGCTGTTGGCGCTGCTCAGCACCCTGCCGGACTTGATCAGTGCCACCACCAGCGGGGGCCTGAATTCCGCCGTGGGTTATCAGGCGGCGCAGCATCGCTCGATGAGCCTGTTGCTCAGCCATGTGCTGGTCTTCGGTTGTCTGCTGGCGGGGTTGCTGACGCTGCTGGTGGTGGCGCTGGTGCGTGAGTTCGGCGCCGAACTGGACGTCACCACGCAACTGGGACTGCTGGCCTGGCTGCTGTTGCTGGCCGTGCCGCTGGCGGCGCTCAAGACCGGCCTGCTGACGCTGCACAACGCCTCCGGCGGCGTCGGCGTGTTCAACGCCTTGCGGCTGATGGAATCTTTGGTCCCGCTGTTGCTGTTCGTGGCGCTGTTCTGGATGTGGAAAGACACGGCGCTGGAAGCGGCGCTGATCAGTTGGCTGGCGGGCCTGAGCCTGGTGGTGCTGGTGGGTTGGATGTGGTTGCGTCGCGATCACGCGGTCACCCTGCGCTGGGATCGCGCCGGCCAGACCGAACTGTTGCGTTACGGTGTCCGCAGTCATCCGGACCTTTTGTTCCAGCAACTGATGACGCGTTCGGATTACCTGTTCATCGGCGCGCTGTTGGGCAGCACGGCGCTAGGGCACTACGCCATGGCCAGCGCGGCGGCCGAACTGCTGCATATCGTGCCGGAAGCGGTCACCACGCCACTGATGAAACGCCTGCTGCAGCAGGACAGCGACATGAAGCGCCTGACCCCGCTGGCCTTGCGCCTGACAGCCACGGCCATGCTGGGCGCCTGCCTGGGGATGGTCCTGGTCGGCGAATGGCTGATCGTCACCCTGTTCGGCATCGCCTATCAGCCGGCGTACCCGGCCCTGCTGGCGCTGCTGCCAGGGGTGTTCGGGTTGTGCTATGCGAGCATCCTGCGCCTGGACCTGCTGGGCAAGAACCGCCCCGGCACCGTTTCGCTGCTGATGGGCGGGGGGGCGCTGTTGAACCTGGCGCTGAACCTGATTTTGATTCCGCGCTACGGCATCGTCGGCGCTGCCGCCGCGTCCTCGACCGCCTACCTGGGTGTCACCCTGGCAATGCTTGTCATGTATTGCCGCCTCAGCGGCGTGGCGCTGTGGCAGACGCTGATCATCCTGCCCAGCGATTTGCTGCCAATGCGTCAGATGCTGCTGGGGAAATCCGCGTGAATACCGTTGTCGGCAAAACCGCCATCGCGAGCAGGCTCGCTCCCACAGGGTCCGGTGCCGGACAGAACACCTGTGTCCACCACACCCCCCTTGTGGGAGCGAGCCTGCTCGCGAAAGCGGTGGGTCGGTTAGCGGCGATGTTGAGGCTGAAGGCCTCTTCGCGAGCAGGCTCGCTCCCACAGTGGAAGATCGGCGCGTGCCTATGTCTTCTCGCGTTGGCAACTTCGGTCCACGGCGCGTCCATGCAATGGACCGGCATCCGTGACGGCAGCCTGTACCTGCAAACCGACCGCCAGGACGCTGTCACCGTGCGCTGGGTGCCCGCCTGGCAAGCCGAAGCCAATACCGAACACCTGTATCTGCTCGACGGCCAGGGACGATTGGCGGGTGAGCGCCTGATCAAGGCCGACCAGGTGCGTGGAGAACAACAATGGCCCCTGCTGCCCGGCACCGCCAGTTATCGGCTGGAAATTCCCGGCTACAGTTTCCGGCGCTATAGCGTTGAGCACGATGTGCGCACCCGCGCCCTGTTTGCCCCGGCCAAGGTGCATTTCAGTGCTGAAACCCACGATGGCGATGAGCTGTATTTCAAAGTGGCAGCCGGCGAACAGGCGGTGCTGGCCGGCAAGTTCCACGGCGGCGTACGTGCGCTGCAAGTCCGGCGAGTCGCGGACGGCAAGCAGTTGCAACTGAATCTCAAGCCACAACGGGCCTATTGGCAATTCGACCAGGTGACCCTGCCGGTGGCGGACGTGGACCAAATCTGGCGCCTACATCTGCAAGGCAACGGCAAGGCCGCGTTCTGGTTGGACGGTACCGCCAACCTGTTCGCCCAAGACCCGGCGCACCTGCAACCGGTGCGCCAGGATCCGGGGCAGACCCACCTGACGTTGTACAACGAGGCGCTCGGCACGACCCCCAGGCTGGGCATATACCTGCCCTATGAGTTACTGCCGCCATCCAGCTACCCTGTGCTCGATGCGCTCAAACCCCAGGCGGCAACCCTCTACAGCTTCGTCGACGTCATGGCGGCCAAGGTCAATCATGAAGATGCCTTCCGACGCTTGTACCGGGGCCGCTTCGGTATCAGCCAAGACATCACCCTGCTGGCCGCCAGCCAGCGCCGGGCGGATCTGCAGGCCGACCGGACCAGTCTCGGCGGTTTGCAAGCCTGGCTCATGTCGACCCGGGCGTCGGGCGACAACGGCATCCATTACCTCAGTTTTGCCGATGAGCCAAACCTGAACTACCCAGACTTCGCCAGTTTCCAGCAACTGTTCCAGAGCATGGCTGCCCAGGTCCGCGCCGATCCTGCCAACGCACGCGCCGGTGTCCGCATCGCCATACCGGCCAGCTCGCGGTTCACCAACGGCCCCTTCGCCGAAAATGCGGCTGACAGGCGCGGGATCGACTGGGCACGGCGCCTGCTCGCGACGTCCGACGACCAGATCGACGCCCTGGCCTGGCACGAATGGATGATCCGCGACCTGCTGGCGACCCGGGTCTACCGCGACAGTGTCCGTCAGGCCGCCAACCTGGTGGGACTGGACAACCAGGGCCGGCCCCGCAAGGCTTTGCTGTTGGACCAGACCAACATATCCAGCGGCTCGAGCCTGAGCCCTTACGACCAGGAAACCCACTATGCCGCTTTGTGGTGGACCTCGGTGGCGATCAACGCCTCCGCGGATGGTTGGCTCGATATGCTCAACTGGTTCATGCTCGCCGACGAACCCGAATACCCCAAAGGCATGGTGCGGGTGCTGGACGCTCAGCGCTTCGAGCTCAAGCCCGTGGGCCTGGCCCAGCAGTTCATTCGACAGCACTGGCTCAACCAGGTGCTGCGCCTGGACAACGACGCTTTTGAAGTCGACGTACTGGCCATGGCCACCGGCAAGCAACGCAAACTGCTGGGCGTGAACAAAAGCACACGAGCCCATCAGGTCAGCCTAGACGGCGCGACCTGCCCTCAACCTGGCATGACCCTGCTGTATTTCGGCCCGGACAACCGCAGCCACAGCGTTGCGTTTGATTGCAAGGCCGGCCAGATCGGATTTCTCCTACCAGGGGAAACCGTGTTCGCCCTCAGTTGGACAGCTTCCCTTTCCCCCCAACCTGCCGCCCGCCAGGAGGCACCATGAACGCTCTGCAAACATTGCGTGATCGCATTCAGAAAAAAGGTCTGCGCGCCGTTCTAAAGCAGCTATGCAGACGCTACGTATTTTCCCACACCCGCCTGGTGTGGCTGGAGCACGATATACGGACCCCGCTCCCCCCACACAACCTCAAGCCCTACCCACCGATGCGCCTGGAGTTCATCACCGTCGCCAATGCCGATGCTTTTGCCCGGCACTTCGGCGACCGCGTCAAAACCATGCGCGAGCTGGCGGCCGAAGGCTACACAGGCTTGATGTATCTGGATGATCAGGGCGACACCGTGGGGTTCGCCTGGGCCAGCACACGGGACTATTTCGACCGCCATTTCTACCACTGCAACTTTCCGATCAAGCCTGGCGAGTACTTTCAGTTCGGTGGCGAGGCGATTCGCCAATACTGGGGTTCCAGTATCTCGGCGGACATGCAGTTGGAGGTGTGGAAAGTCATGGCGGACCACGGTTGCAGCACGATGGTCGATGTCTGCGATTTGCAAAACATCCAGGCGATCAAGATGCATATCCGCATGGGCTTCCAGGAGCGCGGGCAGATCACCCACCTATACTGCTTGCTCGGTCGCTGGCGGCTTCTGCGCAATACGTCCTACACCGGCACGGTACTGGACGCCTTTCGTAAACCGGCCCAGCCGGCTGCCTCGACTTCGGCGGCCTGATCCCCATGGCGATCCGGTTCCAATGGTGTCGCTCCCTGGGCGCGGCGGATTTTCCTGTACCAGCTTATGAACAGCTGCTGACCCAGGTGGCCGACGCAACACCGTTCAACACCCTGGCCTGGCTGCAAGCGGCGGAATTAGCCCTGTTGCCCGAGCAGCAATTGCATGTGCTGCTGGGCTGGCAGGACCAGAGCTTGTGCCTTTGCCTGCCCCTGATATCAGGACTTGAACGCATCGGCGGGCTGCGGTTCCGGGTGTTGCGTCACTTGGGTTTTCCAATGACCGACCGCATCGCCCTGATGGCACGCCTGGACGCCGAAGACATGGTCCAGGCGCTGATGCAGATCCGTCAGCACTTGCCTCACGCGTTGCTGCAATTGAATGAAGTGATCGAGCCGGTCGGTGAGCAAAGCGCCCTCAGCGCCTGGATGGCGCTGAGTTCCACCGGAGAGCGGCGACTCAGTTGTCGGGTTCCGGTGCACCTGATCAGCGACAGCGATCATCAGGAAATTTCCGGTGATACACGCTACAAGCTGCGTCGGGCGCGCAAGCGAATCGCCGCTTGCGGCGCAGAGATCCGCCGTTTAACGCCGGACGCCATCAGCATGGGGCAATTGTTGCGGGCCCTGGCCGACGTCGAGGCCGCCAGTTGGAAAGGCGAGGAAGGTGTCGGGATCTTCTCCGACCCCATGCACCAGCAATGGATGAACCACGCCTTCAGCGCCCTCGCTGCCCAAGGCCAGGTGCGGGTGGTGACGCTGGAGCTGAACGGTGAGTGCATCAGCTATCGCCTCGGCCTGTTGGATCAAGGCCGGCTGTACGATTACAACCTGGCGTTCCTGCCGCAGCATGCCGACCTGGGTAGCGGCCGGGTATTGCTCGAAGAGTGGATTCGCTGGGGGCTGGACGACAACTGGCACTGGATCGATGCATCGCGGGTCAGCCTGGAGAACTCCAACCATCAGTTACACGAACGCATGACCGGCCAACTGGAACACTGGCGCTGGAGTTTTTATTCATGGCAGCCCGGTGGCTTGCTCCTGGGATTTGCCTTGCGACTATGGAAAAGCTTGAAGCCATGGTTTGGCAAACGCCGAAGCAAACCAACCGCGACGACGGCATCGTCCTCCCCCAAGAACCAGGAGAACACGAATGCCTCGTCAAGTGATCGTCAACGCTGACGATTTCGGACTCAGCCTCAGCGAAAACGCGCTGATCCTGCAAGCCTTCGAGAGCGGCGTGATCAGCTCGGCCACGGCCATGGCCAACATGCCAGGGTTCGAGCAAGCGTGTGAACTGGCCCGGCAACCGCTGCTCGACGGCCACATCGGCCTGCATTTCAATCTCAGCTACGGCCCGCCGCTGGGCCAGGCGATCATATCGCGACCGCTCTTTTGCGATGCCTATGGGCAGTTCGACCTGAACCTGTCGCGTTATTGCCTGCGCCTGGGTTCAAAGGACTTGGCGGCCGTGGAGGATGAATTGCAGGCGCAATGGCAGCACTGCCTGGACCATGGCCTGCGTCCCAGCCACCTTGATTCCCATCAACACGTGCACAACATCTGGCCCATCGGCGAACTGGTGGCCCGCTTCGCCGCCAGGCAAGGCGTGCCCATGCGCCTGGCGCGCAACCTGGGAGCGAACTTGACCATGCCCAAGCGCATTTTCAAGACCCTGCTCAACCGGCGCATGCGCGGCTTGTGCGGTGCGACAGCGGACTACGTCTGCACCCCAGCCGACCTGAACCACGCCGCGCCACCGAAACATGGCTCACTTGAGGTCATCGTGCATCCGCTGCAATTGGACGGGGATTTTGGCGATGCCAGCCTGATACCGGGAGACTCGTTGACCCAGATACTGCACAAGCGCCTGGCGGGCGTGCCCAAGGTCGCCTACGGCCAGACCGCGCGGGTGTTGACGCTGATTGAATATGGGGATGTGCAATGACAGGGACGCCGCGTCCGACAGAAATCCCTGCGCCACTTCCGGAGAATCTGCTACAAGGCATATTCCGTTTGCAGTAGCGAATTGCACCGATGTCTTCACTCTTACTTTCTCGCCTGAAACGACGCTGGTTGGCCTGGCTGTGCATGAGCGCATTGGTGGTCGGCCTGCCGGTGGGCTGTGCAGTGTTGCAGCATAAGGAACGCGAACTGGTCTTTCGCATCGAGCCGGGGACGGCGAGCTGGTTCAGTGGACTGCCCAGCGACGTGCAGGAATTCGATCTCAAGCCCAAGAGCTTCAAGGCCGGGGAAAATATCCACGGCTGGTGGTGGCCGGCCGAACGCAAGAACGCTCCGGCCATCCTGTACTTGCATGGCGTGCGTTGGAATCTGACCGGCCAGTTGTTTCGTATCCAGCAACTGAGGGCACTGGGCTATTCGGTGCTGGCGATCGATTACCGTGGTTTTGGCAAAAGCCATGGGGATCTGCCCTCGGAAGCCAGCGTCTATGAAGATGCACGCATCGCCTGGGAACGTCTCAAGGTACTGCAACCGGACCCGGCCCTGCGGCTGATTTATGGTCATTCCCTGGGTGGGGCCGTCGCGGTAGACCTTGCTGCACAGCTGGGCCAGGAGGCGGCGAAGAATGGCGGTGCCCAGGTCCGAGGCCTGGTCATCGAATCCACTTTCACTTCCTTGGGCGATGTTGCAACCGCCATGGCGAACACGTCCCTGCCGGTGCGCTGGCTGCTGTCGCAGAAGTTCGACTCCATCGACAAAATCGGCGAGATCAACATGCCGCTGCTGATTGTCCATGGTGCCGCCGACCGCTACGTACCGCCCCGGTTCAGCGAGCAGCTGTTCAACGCCGCCCGGGAGCCCAAGCGTCTGTTGCTGGTGCCCGGCGCGACGCACAACAACAGCATGAGCCTGGCGGGCAAAAGCTACCGGCAGGCATTGGATGCCCTGATGAAAAGCTCACCCGCGCCCGTGGCTGGAAACGCCCTGGCCAGCCCGGCCAAGGCGGGCTGATCACTCCACTTCAGATCACCCCCCCCTTGTGGGAGCGGGCTTGCTCGCGAAAGCGTCAGCCCAGTCAACATCGCTGCAACTGACCCGCCGCTATCGCGAGCAGGCTCGCTCCCAAAGGGGTTGGCGGTGTGCATGGAGCTTTGGTCACCCCAAGACAGACCATGTGGGAGCGAGCCTGCGCACGATAGCAGTGCGAGCGAACGCAAAAAAAACGGCACCTTTCGGTGCCGTTCGTTTTCACACGTGGGGCTTTACTTGCGTGCCGCCTCCCATGATTTCAACAGCTCGGTGTAGCTCACCGTTTCACCTTTAGGCTTCTCGTTCGCCAGTTTCGGCTTCGGTGCGCCCGGTTGGTCGAACCAGTATTGCGCGTCGCGCTCGGGGTTCATTTTCGGGGCGCAGGTGGCTTGGGCCTTGGAGCGTTCCAGGCGCGTCATGATCGCGTCCTGGTCCTTGGCCAAACCGTCGAGGGCCTGTTGCGGGGTCTTCTCGCCGCTTGCTGCTTCGGCGATGTGGCTCCACCACAGTTGCGCCAGGCGTGGATAGTCCGGCACGTTGGTCCCGGTCGGGGTCCATTGCACACGGGCCGGGCTGCGGTAGAACTCCACCAGGCCACCGAGTTTCGGCGCCAGGTCGGTCAAGGCCTGAGAGTTGATGTCCGACTCACGAATCGGTGTCAGACCGACGATGGTCTTTTTCAGCGACACGGTCTTGGACGTCACGAACTGCGCGTAGAGCCAGGCGGCGAGTTTCTGTTTCTCCGGCGTGGACTTCATGAATGTCCAGGAACCCACGTCCTGATACCCCAGCTTCATGCCCTCTTCCCAGTACGGACCACGCGGCGACGGCGCCATGCGCCATTTCGGCGTGCCATCGGCGTTCATCACCGGCAGGCCCGGCTTGGTCATGTCGGCGGTGAAAGCGGTATACCAGAAGATCTGCTGGGCAATGTTGCCCTGGGACGGTACCGGGCCGGATTCGGAGAAGGTCATGCCCGCCGCTTCCGGTGGCGCGTACTTCTTCATCCAGTCCACGTATTTGGTGGTGGCGAACACCGCCGCCGGTCCGTTGGTATCGCCGCCGCGGGTCACACTGGAACCGACCGGATGGCAGTCTTCGACACGAATGCCCCACTCATCCACCGGCAAACCGTTGGGCAGGCCCTTGTCGCCACCGCCGGCCATGGAGAACCAGGCATCGGTGAAGCGCCAGCCCAGGGACGGGTCTTTCTTGCCGTAGTCCATGTGGCCGTAGACACGCTTGCCGTCGATTTCCTTGACGTCTTCGGAGAAGAACTTGGCGATGTCCTCATAGGCCGACCAGTTCACCGGTACGCCCAGCTCGTAGCCGTATTTCTCCTTGAACTTGGCCTTCAGCTCAGGGCGCTCGAACCAGTCGGCGCGGAACCAGTACAAGTTGGCGAATTGCTGGTCGGGCAGTTGATAGATCTTGCCGTCCGGCGCGGTGGTGAAGGAAATGCCGATGAAGTCCTTGATGTCCAGGGTCGGCGAGGTGAAATCCTTGCCTTCGTTGGCCATCAGGTCAGTGATCGATTCAGTCTTGCCGTAGCGGAAGTGCGTGCCGATCAAGTCCGAGTCGTTGACCCAGCCGTCATAGATATTCTTGTCCGATTGCATCTGGGTCTGCAGCTTCTCCACCACGTCGCCTTCCTGGAGCAGGTCGTGGGTCAGCTGGATCCCGGTAATTTCGCTGAAGGCCTTGGCCAGCACCTTGGATTCATATTCGTGGGTGGCGATGGTTTCCGACACCACGTTGATTTTCATCCCGCGAAACGGCTGGGCGGCCTTGATGAACCACTTGAGTTCTTCGAGCTGCTGCTCGGCGGTCAGGGTCGACGGCTTGAATTCACTGCCGATCCATTTTTTAGCGGCGTCTTCATAGGCGTCGGCCCAGGCCGCAGCACTCAGCCCGCTGAGTGCCAGCATGGCTGCCAATGAAACGCTATGTCGCAGCTTATTGTTTTTATTGAACATAGAGACCTCCTGTTTGGGTTTAAGAGCCTGATCGGCGAACCTTCGCGACTAGCCCCACCGCATCACTGCCAACAGCCACACCAAAGACAACGCGAACGCTATCCAGATGCTCCAGTCGGTAGCACCGATCACCAGCATATGCAGGTAGGCGCTACCGAGAAGACCGATAAACAACCGATCGCCCCGGGTGGTGGCAATCGGCAGGAAACCGCGCCGAGGGATACTCGGCGAACGCAGTTCCCACGTAGTCATGCCTGCCAGCAGCAAGGCGATGACCCCAAAGAATGCCGCCGTGGGGGCGGTCCAGTTCATCCATTCCATCATCGACTCCTCAGACCCGGCCCAGGGCGAAGCCCTTGGCCACGTGGTTGCGAACGAACCAGATCACCAGCATGCCCGGCAGGATGGTCAACACCCCCGCCGCCGCCAGCACACCCCAATCGATCCCGGAGGCCGACACGGTGCGGGTCATCACCGCGGCGATCGGCTTGGCATTGACCGAGGTAAGCGTGCGCGCCAGCAGCAGTTCGACCCAGGAAAACATGAAGCAGAAGAATGCCGTGACACCGATGCCGGAGCCGATCAACGGGATGAAAATCTTGGCGAAGAACTTGGGGAAACTGTAGCCGTCAATGTAGGCGGTCTCGTCAATTTCTTTTGGCACCCCGGACATGAAGCCTTCGAGGATCCACACCGCCAGCGGCACGTTGAACAGGCAATGGGCCAAGGCCACGGCGATATGGGTATCGAACAGGCCGATGGACGAATACAGCTGGAAGAACGGCAACAGGAACACCGCCGGTGGTGCCATGCGGTTGGTCAGCAGCCAGAAGAACAGATGCTTGTCCCCGAGGAAGCGGTAGCGGGAAAACGCATAGGCCGCCGGCAGCGCGACGGTCAGGGAAATCACCGTGTTCAGGCTGACGTAGTACAGCGAGTTGAGGTAACCGGTGTACCAGCTCGGGTCGGTGAAGATCACCTTGTAGTTGTGGAACGTGAAATCCTGGGGCCACAGGGTCAGGCTGCCGAGGATCTCGGTGTTGCTCTTGAACGACATGTTCAGCAGCCAGTAGATGGGCACCAGCAGGAACAGGATGTAGATCAAAAGCGGAATCAGCTTTCTCTTGCTCATCGTGCGGGCCTCAACGGTTGGCGTCGGAATGCGTCATGGCGGTATAGAACAGCCACGACACCAACAGAATGATCAGGAAGTACACCAGGGAAAACGCCGCCGCCGGGCCCAGGTCGAATTGACCGATAGCCATCTGCGTCAGGGTCTGGCTGAGGAACGTGGTGGCGTTACCCGGCCCGCCGCCGGTGAGTACGAACGGCTCGGTGTAGATCATGAAGCTGTCCATGAAACGCAGCATCACGGCGATCAGCAGCACACTCTTCATCTTCGGCAACTGGATGTGGCGGAACACGGCCCAGTTCGATGCGCGGTCGATCCGCGCGGCCTGGTAGTACACGTCGGGAATCGCCCGCAGCCCCGAATAGCACAGCAGCGCGACCAACGAAGTCCAGTGCCAGACGTCCATCACCAATACCGTGACCCAGGCGTCCATGGTGTTGGCCGCATAGTTGTAGTTGATGCCCAGGCCGTTGAGGGTCGAACCCAGCAAGCCGATGTCGGCGCGGCCGAAAATCTGCCAGATGGTGCCCACCACGTTCCAGGGAATCAGCAGCGGGATCGCCAGGATGATCAACACCAGTGACGACCATTTGCCCTTGGTCGGCATGGTCAGGGCGATGGCGATGCCCAGGGGGATTTCGATCAGCAACACGCACGCCGAATAGATGAACTGACGCAGCAATGAATCGTGCAGCCGTGGATCGAGCAGCACCTGCTTGTACCAGTCGGCGCCGACGAAGTAGCGGCTGGACTGGTCGAAGATGTCCTGCACCGAATAGTTGACCACGGTCATCATCGGGATCACGGCGCTGAAGGCCACCAGCAGGAACACCGGCAACACCAGCCACCAGGCCTTGTTGTTCTGCACCTTGTTCATGGCTGCACCTCGCTCAGTGGTTCCAGCAGGTATTCATCGGCATAGACCATCAACCATTGCGCCGGAAAACTGATGTACGCCGTGCCTTCCGGCACCGGCTTGTCTTCGGCCAGGCGTACTTTCAACGGCGCGCCATCAAGGTTGAGGGTCAGGATCTTGTAGGTGCCCAGGTCTTCGACGTGGACCACGTCGGCCCGCATCGCGTCGTCGTATGGGCCGTCCCAGACATGCACGAATTCCGGACGAATACCGACCTTCAGGGTTTTGCCCTGGGCCTGGGCAACGCGTTGTTGCAGGGTTTCGGACAGGGGCAAGTGGGTCGAGCCGAAGCCGACGCCGCCGGGCTGCGCCGTGACTTCGATCAGGTTCATCCCCGGGCTGCCGATGAAGTAGCCGACAAAGGTGTGGCTCGGGCGCTCGAACAAGTCCCGGGGCGTGCCGAACTGCACGATCTGGCCGCCATACATCACAGCGATCTTGTCGGCGAAAGTCGAGGCTTCCAACTGGTCGTGGGTGACGTAGACCATGGTGATGTTGAACTGCTCGTGGATCTGCTTGAGCTTGCGCCGCAGCTTCCATTTCAGGTGCGGGTCGATCACCGTCAGTGGCTCGTCGAACAGGATCGCCGACACATCGTCGCGCACCAGCCCGCGGCCCATGGAGACTTTCTGTTTTTCGTCGGCGGTCAGGTTGCGGGCCTTTTTGTCCAGCAGGTTCTGCAGGTCCAGGACCTCGGCGATTTCCTGCACCTTGGTGTGGATCCTGGCTTCGGCCATGCCCTGGTTACGCAGCGGGAACGCCAGGTTGTCGAACACGGTCATGGTGTCGTACACCACCGGGAACTGAAACACCTGGGCGATGTTGCGCCGCTCCGGAGTCAGGTCGTTGACGACCTTGCTGTCGAACATCACCTGGCCTTCGGAGGGGCTGAGCAGTCCGGAGATGATATTGAGCAAGGTGGATTTGCCGCAGCCCGAGGGCCCGAGCAGCGCATAGGCGCCGCCCTGCTCCCAGATGTGGTTCATCTCGCGGATCGCGTAGTCCTCAGGGCCCGCCGGGGTGCTGGTGTAGCTGTGGGCGAGGTTCTGCAAACGAATTTCAGCCATCAGGCAACCCTCGCAATACGCAGGCCCGGGGCCTGGACCAGCTTGCCTTGGGCATCGAAGACAAACAGTTTATGGGTCGGAATGTAGATGCGGATCGGCGCATCCACGTCGTACTCATGTACCCCTGGCAAGTGCAGCACCAGCAGGAAATGTTCGTTGCGCACATGCAGGAACGTCTCCGAGCCGCTGATCTCGGCCACTTCGACGGTCACCGCCAGTTCGAGGTCGTCGTCGTTGCTCGGCACCAGGGAGATATGGCTGGGGCGCACGCCGAAGCGGAACTCGCCCTCGCCCACCGGGCGCAGGTCGACGTTCAGCGGGAAGTGCACGAAATTGGCGAAGCTCACTTCATTGCCGGCGATGCGTCCGGGCATGAGGTTGATGGGCGGTTCGGAAAACAGCTCGGCGGCCAGCACGGTCTGCGGCTGGTGATACACCGAGGACGATTTGCCGCTCTGGATGACCCGGCCTTCATGCAGGATGGTGGTGGTGCCGCCCAAGGCCAATGCTTCATTGGGCTCGGTGGTGGCGTAGACCGCGATGGTGTGGCGGGCCTGGAACAGTTCGCGCATTTCCTGGCGCAGTTCTTCACGCAGCTTGTAGTCCAGGTTCACCAGCGGCTCGTCGAACAGGATCAGCTCGGCGTCCTTGACCAGCGCCCGGGCCATGGCGGTGCGCTGCTGCTGGCCGCCGGACAACTCCAGCGGATGACGCTTGAGGAATTTCTCGATCCGCAGCATTTTTGCGGTTTCCAGGACCTTGCCCTGGATAACCTCCTCGGACACCCCGGCCTGGCGCAACGGCGAAGCGATGTTTTCGAAAACGGTCATGGTCGGGTAGTTGATGAACTGCTGGTAAACCATCGACACGTTGCGCAGCCGCACCGGGCGGTTGGTGACGTCGACGCCGTTCATCAGGATGCGGCCGCTGTCGGGCTTGTCCAGACCGGCCATCAGGCGCATGAGACTGGTCTTGCCGGACAGCGTGCGGCCCAGCAGGACGTTGAAGGATCCGGGTTCGAAACTCAGATTGGCATCGTCGATCCAGGTCTGGCCTTCGACGGTGCGACAGATGTGCTCAAGCTTTAATGACATGGCTCGGCCTTTTTATTATTTGGAGTCAAGCGACCCGAGCTAGAAAGCGAAAGCCGTGCCAGAAATCACAAGCCTTTGATCAGATTGGTATTTCCCTTGATCTGTAGGAAAAAGGCGTTCATTGATGAACACAAATGAACAATCATGAGTGAACAACTGAACAACGATCGGGTTGACAATGAACAATTTTGAACAACACTGAATAACACCTGTGGGAGCGAGCCTGCTCGCGATAGCGGTGTGTCAGCCGCATTAATGCATCAGATCCATCGCTATCGCGAGCAGACTTGCTTCCACAAAAGGGGCTGTGTATGAAGTGATATTCAGGCTGCCCCAGCACAAGGAGGATGTGCGAGACTGATCACAACAATAAAAACAGCACCTGCGAGAGTGCCCCATGGCCGCACCTGCTCCAGCCTTGTCCCACGAGGCCATCATCCAGGCATCCTGGTCCCGTTGCCGCGCCTTCGGCCTGAACCATCAAAGCGTGCCGGCCTTCGACCAATTGCCCGCCCAAGGCATCGCCCAGTTGCTGGAGAGCCAGCATTCGCTGGTGCAGACCACCCACCAGGAAGTCTTGCCGTATTACGAAAACATCCTGAGCAACTCCAACTGCCTGATCATGCTGGCCGACAACCAGGGCCAAGTGCTGACCTCCTGGGGCACCCAGCGTTTCATCGAGCCGAAACTGGCCCATGGCTTCAGCGCCGGGGCGAGCTGGATGGAGCGCTGCACCGGCACCAATGCCATCGGTACCGCGCTGGCCTGCGAACAGGCGGTGCACATCGAACACGATGAACACTTCCTCAAGGCCAACCGCTTCATGACCGGCTCCGCCGCGCCGATCTTCGATGCCGAGCGCAAGGTCATCGCCGTGCTGGACGTATCCAGCGACAGCTACCTGCCGCCGTCCCACACCCTGGGCATGGTCAAGATGATGAGCCAGACCGTGGAGAACCGGCTGATCCTCAACCTGTTTCGCGGTGAACACTTCCAACTGACCTTCAACACCGGCTTGAACAACCTCGACAGCCAATGGGCCGGGCTGCTGATCTTCGATGAGAGCGGCCAGGTACTGTCCGCCAACCGCCGGGCCGACAACCTGCTGGGCTTGAGCCTGTCGCGGGTCA
Organism: Pseudomonas sp. St290; assembly: GCF_018325805.1. Classification (NCBI taxonomy): domain Bacteria; kingdom Pseudomonadati; phylum Pseudomonadota; class Gammaproteobacteria; order Pseudomonadales; family Pseudomonadaceae; genus Pseudomonas; species Pseudomonas sp. St290. Next base: position 4,585,155 of record NZ_AP014703.1, read on the forward strand.
GCATCGAAAGCCTGTTCAAGGTCTCGTTACTGGAACTGCTGAACCAACCCGACGGCCTGCCGTTCGCCCTGCAAGCATCCGGCAGCAATCGCTTCCAGTGCTTGCTCAGGCGCCCGAGCCAAGTGTCGATCAAGGCCCGGGTTTTCACCGAAGCAGCGCCTGCACCAACGCCCGTCAGCAACGCTATCAGCCTCAACACCCTGCACTTCGGCGACAGCCGCGTGGAAAAAGCCGTGCGCCAGGCCGAGCGCCTGCTGGAGAAGGACATTCCGCTGCTGATCCATGGCGAGACCGGCGTCGGCAAGGAAGTCTTCGTCAAAGCCCTGCACCAGGCCAGTTCCCGCTGCAAGCAGCCATTCATTGCCGTCAACTGCGCGGCGATCCCCGCTGAGCTGGTGGAGTCGGAACTGTTCGGTTATGAAAAAGGCGCGTTCACTGGCGCCAACCAGAAAGGCAGCATCGGCCTGATCCGCAAGGCCGACCGGGGCACGCTGTTCCTCGACGAGATCGGCGACATGCCCCTGCCAACCCAGGCCCGGCTGCTGCGGGTCTTGCAGGAGCGTTGCGTGCAACCGGTGGGTAGCGCCGAGCTGTTCCCGGTGGACATCCGCATCATCTCCGCCACCAACCGCTCACTGCGTGAACAGGTACAACTGGGGCGGTTTCGCGAAGACCTGTACTATCGCATCGGCGGCCTGACCCTGGAACTGCCACCGCTGCGCGAACGCAGTGACAAGCAGGCGCTATTCAAGCGCCTCTGGGAACACCACCGCGAACCGACCCAATGGGCCGGTTTGAGCCGCGAAGTATTGGATCTGTTCGAACGCCATCCATGGCCGGGCAACCTGCGCCAGGTCAGCAGCGTGCTACAAGTGGCCCTGGCGATGGCCGAGGAACAGCCGATCCGCCCGGAGCATCTGCCTGACGACTTTTTTGTCGACCTGGAAATGGAGCCGGTGGAAACACCGGAGCCGCTGACGGTGGACCTTAACGATGCCGAGGACCTGAACCGCCAGTTGCAGGCGGTGGGCGGGAATATCTCGCACTTGGCGCGACGGCTGGGGGTCAGCCGCAATACCTTGTACAAACGCCTGCGGCAACTGGAAAACTGATACGAAACCTGTGGTGAATGCGATACCTGAGACAACTCGGAAAAACTGTGGGAGCGGGCTTGCTCGCGAAGGCGGTGTGTCATTCAACATTGATGTTGACTGACCCGACGCTTTCGCGAGCAAGCCCGCTCCCACAAGTTCCGTTTCTCAACTGACTGGCATTACTCCGAAGAGGCTGCCATTTCGTTGGAACACCGGGTCAATCAAACGCCCCGTTGAGCACTTCATAGATGATGCCAGTGGCGATCGCTACCAGGATCAGGTCAGTGCCGACCTGTTGCCACTCATAACCGTCATAGTGCGGCAACCGCCCCAGCAGTCGACCGTCGAGTTTCTTGGCGATACCGGGTGGCAACGGCTTGCCCCGGGCAAGATTTTTCTGGATGCCCGGCGGCAATGCCGGGCCAGGGCTCCAGTAATCGCGATAGCCGCCAATCACACCCAGGATGCCGCCGCGATCGATGCTCGGGCCGTTATGCCAATCGCCGCCGCCACCACCCTGGTTGCCCTTATTGCCCTTGTTGCCAGAATTTCCTTGACCGCCCTTGTTGCCCTGCCCGCCTTTGCCTCCCTGGCCGTGACCGGGGCCTTGATCGAATTGAGCGCTTCCCTTGCCGTTGCCCGGGTCTGCGACAACAATGCCAGGGCCCGCTGCCAGGGCGAAACAAGTAACTGCAGCAATCAACGAGCGCGATTTGAACATGGCAGTTCTCTCGAAAAAGGGATGTCCCCTGTAAAGATATAGAGACTAACGGTGATATTAGTTCCATATCACGCTACCGTCGTCGCCAGGACAGAATGACGCGTTCAACCCGCAATCAAGGAGCTCCATGCGCAAGGATTACCTGGCTTTTTTCGCCTCGATGTTCCTCTCCCGGCTGGCCGATCAGATTTTACTGTTCATCGTCCCGCTGATTGTTTTCCAGACCACCAACAGCGTCTCCTGGGCGGGCCTGGCTTTCTTCGTCGAATCCTTGCCACGCTACCTGTCGTTCCCGATCTGCGGCGCGCTGTGCGACAAGTTTCCGCCAATTCGCATCCTGCACATCAGCCAGGTTTATCGCGCCGTAGCTTGCGGGGTGGCGGTCGCGCTCTATGGCGTCTTCGGCGGTATCTATTGGATCGTCGCCCTTTCGGCCCTGTGTGGCGTACTGACCACTCAAGGCATCATGGCCCGCGAAGTGGTGATGCCTTACATCTTCAAGCACTACACCTACACCAAGACCCTGTCCTACTCGCAAATCGCCGATCAGACCGGCTTGGTACTGGGCCCGCTGGTCGCTGCGCTGCTGCTTGAGGTGTGGGCGTGGCACTGGGTGGTACTGGCGATTGCCGGGCTGTTCCTGCTGGCGGACCTGACCATGCTGTACTGGCAGCGCACCAGTTCGGTCATCCTGGAAACCTTCGAGCAGCATCACGACCTCTGGCTGAACCCGCTGCGCATCGCCTTCGGCCATATCCGTCGCCTGGCGGAGCTGAAAAAAATCATCGGCCTGGCGGTGGGCGTCAACCTGATCATCGGCGTCACCCTCGCCACCTCGGCTGCCATGGTCATCGGCCATTACGGCGCCGGCAAGGATGACTATGCAGGTTTACAGGCAGCCGGTGCCGTGACCACCATCCTCATCCTGTTCCTCCTGGCCCGGCTGACCTTGCCCTTGAAACTACTGGGCGCCCTCTCCTACACGCTGATTGCCGTCGGCGCCTTCATCACCGCGCTCAGCCCGAACACAGGGGGCTACGTCGTCGGTTTCTTGCTGATTGTCGGTTTCGACAAAATGTTCAACGTCTACTTCCGCACCCTGCGCCAGCAAGTCATTCCGCCCCAGGACTTCGGCAAGACCGTCGGCGTCATCACGCTGCTCAACAACCTGTCGCAACCGCTCGCGGGGCTGTTGGTCGCGGTGCTCGCGGCGCCGGTTGGAACGCAACAGGTGATTCTGCTGTTGGCGGTTGCCTGCAGCCTGATCGGAGCCGGGGTGGTTGTGGTGCAAAGGTATTCGACACACCGGTCAAGCGTCTACAGCGCCGAGACCGACTGACCCTTCCGGAGAGCGGTTTGTATTATCAGTGACTTATTGTTGAGGCATGGTTGCAACGTTGTTGGCGTCAATGCACGTCTGCCCCGCCATTCGTCACCTGTCGAGTGTCGGGGCCAACAAGCGGCCACGTCTGGCTCAGGGTTTGCACTGGCCTGTCTCAGCAGCCAAGAACGACGTAATTCTGACGCGGCGGCAAATTAATCAATGCTTGGTCAGCAAACGGAGATGTACCGTGTCAACTCTCAACGAAATCGCAGCGAACCACGCGAGAATGGCAAAGTTAAAGGAAGAAGAGTCGATGCGGCTGAGTGCGCTTCAGGGTCAGGTGGTGGGGAGTTTTGAAATTCCGCCCATCGAAGCGCCGCAGGAGATGTCGTTGCACTTTATGACGGGTGTACAGGATCACTCGTTTGGGGAAGCGGCTGCGCTGAGTTTTTGACCTGGGTGTTGATTGGAATCAGTCGCCCGCTTATGCGGCGGGCGACTTTGGATGGCTACCGTTCAGTTAGAGTTTCGAGTGGCAAAACCACCAAAGTTGGTGAACGTCAAATCCTTGCATAAGCCTTCCAGGTCGCCATAAACAAGCTTCGAACCGAAATTCATTAACAACAGCTCGGAAAACACCGTCGCTACGCTCTGTTTTCTTATGACGATTTGGTGCGCCTCTGACGCTGGAAAACTGTCCTCTACCTCGTAGCCAATACTGAACAAACCGCTTTGAGACCTCAGCCGGTCATTCATATAGTTCGGCGTGTAGAAACAGAACCCGTCTTCGCGAGCATCCGGGACGCTCGAAAAAACGTCTTCCGGTAAGGCGTTGGTTTCCACCCAGATATGTTCACCGCGAGGTGTCACCACATACACAGCGGCGTCATTTTCAACGATCCCAACCCTGTCATCCATATCGACAGGAATCGTGTCGTTTTCATTGTAGCCAGCGATCAAACTAGCATTCTCGATCAGAGGAATCCGCTTGTACCTCACGCCGTCCAGTGCGAAAAAAAGCGCAACCAAGGGCGACAACGACCAATCCAGCAAGCGAGTAGGCATGCCATAGTGCTGCGCCAGCGCGAGCACATCCCAATCATTGTGGGAGGACAGTCGATGATAGGCGTGACGCTCGGCGTTGAATTTCCTGAAGGCCTTGATGGCCCTGGAGATCAAATCCCCTGACCTGGTTTTGGGGCTTCGAGCCAGAGAAGTCGTTAACCCCCAGTTAGCGTTGCCTTGGCCTCGATATACCGACCCGTGGACCGTACTGGATTCTTTATTGAGCTTCTTAACTGCGTCGATGTACTCAGTCAGACTCGACACGACAATCGTGGTTTTATACACAACACTTCACTCCCTGAATAAAAATCAGCCACTCACTTGCCAAAGGCAAACAGTCATAAAGCTCGCGCTGAACGCGCACCTTGCCCCATTTCCCCATTTAAAACGGCGTCATTCAACCCGAAACAGCATCAAATTGCCACTACGCTAAAGGTAAATGTCATGAGTACTCTTGAAAGAGCGATATCGATTTGCGCGCAGGCCCATGAAGGGCAAGTGGATAAGGGCGGCTCCCCTTACGTTTTGCATCCACTGAAGGTCATGCTGCGCCTGGCCCATGATCAGGAGCGCATTGTGGCGGTGCTGCATGACGTGGTCGAAGATACCGCTGTAACCCTCGCCGACCTGCGCAATGAAGGCTTCAGTGAGGCGGTCGTTGGCGCCATCGACTCCCTCACCAAGCGCGAGGGGGAGACTTACCAGGCCTTTATCGAGCGAGCTGCGCGAGACCCGATAGCGCGCCGAGTGAAGCTGGCTGACCTTGCGGAAAACAGCGATTTATCTCGCATAGGCGAACCAAGCCAGAAAGACCTGGACCGACTTGAAAAGTACCGGAAGGCGACTGACTACCTGACGGCCTTGGAGCAGTAGGAGCCCGTTGAAACAAATAGAGTGAAGCACGTCACAGACCAGATGAGCGCTTAAGCTACCAGTATGGAATGTTCCACACCGACGACCATAAAACGGCAGAATAAGCACCTCACGCGATTCACTTGAGCCCTCTCGACAAGACCAAGGCAATCAATGCTCTAAACACAGGGCACAGGATTTCTCGGAAGAAAAAAACATTCATGGAAAACAGGAGCCTTAAACAATGAGCAGCACCGAACAAGTGCAAAGCGCCGGTAAGTACAGCGCGAAGTGGCAGGAACGCTTTGATTTCTTTGAAACCTATGGGGCACCAAACGACCCGCGTTACAAGGAAGCCGTCAAGACGCTGCCTGGCTTCAAGAAGAAAATTCTCATCAACGCCAACGTGATTGCATTTTTCTTCGGCCCTATCTACCTGTTCGTCCTGGGCCTGTGGAAGAAAAATCTTGCCCTGCTTGGGATTTTCCTGGCGATCAACATCGCATTGAGCGTGATCTTCGCAATCATCGGCATGGAGTTTCCTCGGCCTTTGAACACGGGCCTGAGCATCGCCCTGTCGATGATGTACGCACTCATGACCAACTACGCGTACTACCTCAAAGAAGTGAAAGGCGAGCAAGGCTGGAACCCGTTCAAGGGCATGCGTCTCTGATTGCAGGCTTGAGTCATCAAGAGCCCGCACCTCATCATGAGTGTGCGGGTTTGTTGTTTCTGGGGATTACATACCTGCGAAAGAAGCGACAGTTGGTGTTCAACGCTCGAAATGTTGTTTTTTTACACCATTCTCTCTCTTGCGCTCAAAATAAGAGTGAAAAAACCACAGCGCCAGGGCAAACCCAGCAAAGCCAAAAATGAAGAGCAGAACCTCTATTGCAGTACCTTCATGAGAAAACATTGTGTTCACCTCGTCCTTAAGTAGGTTTACCGAAAATCGTCACGCTTGAAACACTTCGTAACAATCCAAACATTTTCAGGGTAGTCGCCATCAACCTGCATGACAACCCTTTATCCCCGTATAAACCCCGGTCTAGACGAGTCGCCGACCAATGACACCCTGCCCTGGTCTGCGTTGGCTGGCGTCTACCGGCACACCTTGCGCCCATGTCCTTGATGAAGCCCACACAACTGACAGGGATTGGCTGTTGTTAAGTGCAGTGCCGGGGGTTGACCTGCTGTCAGCCCCCATCGACGAGGCAGCCAAGGTCAATGTCATCGCCGACGCCCAGCGCCAACTCCATCAACTCGATCCGGTCGATGCCCCTTCGACCATAGCACCAGCCATCGCATTGCCAAGGCCCAAGCCCGAATGGAAGCCGGGCTTGTCGATCGGGAGGTATTGACGGCCGTTTTACGGGTTTCATCGATTGCGGTCGGCTGGGCGTTGCGGATCGATATCAGTACCTGACGCTGGTAACTCGGGACACTGCCGAAGAATTGGGAGAACATTGGGAGCCCCCTCAAGATGACCTTAGCGCCTTAGTTGCTCCGATAAAAACCGCCAACGCAGGTTTGAAAGGATGTCTCTAAACCCAATTGTCGTAGCGATTAAGCAGAATATTATCCATCTGCCTAAGACTGATTTCCCGGCCAAGTTCTTCTTCAAACAGGCTGCGAACGCGCAAGTAGAAGTCTACGTAGGTCGCGTAGTTTTTCGACATACCCGCCGTGGTCGGAGCGAAAACCAACCCCTCCTCATCCGCGATCCACTTCAGCGCTTCCCGGGCTCGCGAATCGACCATTGGAAACAAAGTCGGGTAATGGAAGTGCAGATACTTCGAAGCGAAGCTGCTCGCGTCCTTGTTAGTGACGGCACTGATAGCCTCGCAGAGCCGGGAATGCACCTTGTTCACCGCGATACAGACAGATCCGGCAAGCCTTTCCCCGACTGGAAGAAAGGACGCTTCCAGACCTACATCTGAGCTGCAAATAGATTTAGCCAACCGCGCATAGAAGCCTCCCGTGGAACCCTCATAGCCATCCTCCTCATCCTTGGTGCGATGCTCGACCGATGCAGCCAGGCTGCGACCAATGATCAGCGCCTTTGAAGCCACCTGCGCATGATCGGTATGACTGGGATTTTCTCGCACAAAGCTGTAGAGCGCTTTGTTGGCAGGTATGAATATGCCGCACCCTTGCTCCGTGCCGATGAACTCGTCAGTCAAATAATGGCGTTTTTCCTTTTGTAAAAACTGCATGCGTCTCTCCTTAGGTGAGCGCCAATCATGCCATTTAATTGCCACTATATGGGAGATGCCTGAATGACGCTTACTTTGTAGCCAACGAAAGCCGCCTTCAGGACTGCGCCGAAAGCGGAACATCAAACACCCGATCAAACAGCCATTGAAAAACCAGCGAGTAAAAAAAGAAGAACACAAACAGCCCCAGGTTAGTCACCAACGCCAGCCACAGGCTAATGCCCAACCACGCCCCGATCACGGGGGTAAGAATCAGCGTCAAGCCACCTTCAAATCCCAGGGAATGGAGCAGTCGTCGCTGCCAGTTGCGATGGCGGCTGCGTTGGCGACGCTCCCACCACTCGAACAAGCCGTTGAACAGCATGTTCCAGGCCAGCGCGACGGCAGAAATAACCAGTGACAGCAGGGTTGAATAGCCCATGCCCTGACCGTAGATCAGCGCCAGCGCCGGTGCGACGAACAGCACGCCGCCGGCTTCGTAGAGGATGGCCTGGAGGATTTTACGGGGTGCGCCTTGCATCGGAGAGCTCCTTGGTTGGACTTGGAAACCACAGCCTGGCAAGTTGAGCCGCCGCGCACAATTGAGCTAAATTGAGCCACGCTCAACCTGAGTAACCTACCCGCCCATGTTCGCCAAACTGCCCCTCACCGCCCTGCGCGGCTTCGAGTCCGCCGCACGGCTGGGCAGCTTCAAGGCAGCGGCCCAGGAACTGAATGTCAGTCCGGCGGCGATTTCCCATCAGGTCAAAAGCCTTGAAGCCTTCCTTGGCGTGCGCCTGTTCGAACGCTCCAGCCAAAACGTGCGCCTGAGCGCCGACGGCGAGCGCCTCCACCCTTACATGCACCGCGCCCTGCTTGATATCCAGCACGGCCTGCAAGTGTTGGCGCCGCCTTGTGTTGCGCAGTCCCTGGTCGTGAGCACCACGCCGGCGTTCGCCAGCCTGTGGTTGATACCTCGGCTGGGGGATTTCCATCGGTTGTACCCGGATATCGACGTCAGGCTGCATACCAGCAACGACGTGGTCGACCTGCTGCGAGACGCCAGCATCGACCTGGCGATCCGCGCCCTGTTCACGCCTGACCCACAACTGTTCGAACAGCCTTTGCTGGACGAGTACTTTGGCGTTTATTGCCGCCCTGGCTGGCAACCGCCCACAGCAGGGTCGCCCATCGAGCTGATCGATGTGCCGTGGCTGAGTAGCGCGAGCGTGGCGGTTGATTGGCCGGTATGGTGCGCCAGGGCCGGCATTCTGGACTGGTTGGATAACGCACGATTCCGGCGTTATGACGAGGAACAGCATGCATTGCAAGCAGCGATTGCCGGGCATGGGCTGGTGCTCGCCAGCAATGTGCTGGTCGCTGAGGCGGTTGTGCGTGGGGAATTGGTTGGCTATCGGCCAGAGGTTCGCCTGGAGGGTGCGCGGTATACCGTGGTGTGTGTGCCGGGGCGGGAACGGCAGGCGGCTGTACAGGTGTTTAGTGAGTGGTTGTTGGGGCACAGCAACGGCTGAATCGGAAACCCGCTTCATATCGTGGGTGTGCCCCCAATATCTACACGCTTCAATGAAGAACCCGGCGACTCTCCCCAATCCTGATCCTATCGAGCGCCCTGTTTAAAGCATCCAAGGCATCGAGCAGGGCTTTCGCCTCAGCTTCCCGCCCATCACCCCAAAGGCGTTCAGCCATTTTGTTCAGCGCCTGGATAGAACGCTCAATGTCAGCAGCAGTCGCTGCTTTGCTTTCCTGAAGTTTCTTTGGCATTGATTGACCCTTCCTCGGGGGCGTTGCTTCATCAGCATCAACGCGATTACATCACGCGCCAGAACACTATGCAGGTGTCCAGACCTGGCTAACGACCAACCATTCGCACTCTCGGTACCGGACCTGTATGAGCAACAAGGTTTCGAGCAAAAGAGAGAACTGGGAACACACCACAATTTTGAGCTCATTTGCAATCAGCTCGTCCCACAATCGTGGTCTTTCCATTTTTCCATACGCAGCTATGCTTCCAGTTCGGAGGGCTGGATAGGTAAGGACCACTCTCACAAGACACCAGCGTTCGTGACTTGTCGTGGTATCGATCATACTGAAGTCCTGGTCTACTCCACCGGTGATCAGGCGTTCAACCATAAGTCTGCTCAAGGTTCTTGGAGTCCGAAAGTAATACCCCCGGAGGATCGCACATATGGAATTAATGAAAGACAAACCCCAAATAGCAATAGTTTCTCTGGACTTACCTAGCAGAACACAAGGAAGAGACGTAAGCTGGAAATGTTCATTCTTAATTAACAACCCCAAATCGGATGGATATCTAATACAAAAAGTCACTATTACAACAAGAGAGTTTTCACTGGCAGATGAAGTCTTTGTAGAAAAAACCCCCAACCAAACTGTAACCTACTGGGAATCATGGAAAATCTCCAAGGGGATCAATTCTGCAGGAAACTATAGAGACACAGGCTCTTTTCTAAGCCGAGACTTTAATGACATTTACCACTTTCCATCGGCACCACCTCAAACTCGAAAAATAGAATATGTTATTGGTCACCTTGAATTTTATACAGGAAATCTAACTGAAGACTTCAAGTCAGGAAACGATCAAACGTTCGCCGGCCCAATACCATCCACAACCACCAAGCCTGATGACTGGCCCGAAACACGCGGCCCATTTCACAACATGTATGTATGCCACCTTGAAAACGACGAAACAATTGTCGCCACATACGCCGGAGAACTAAAGCTCTTTCACTTCAACAACCTCAACGAAATGAAAGTAATCTCGGGATTACAACAAAAAGATATAATAAACTACTTCAAGACTTCAAACGGAGACATTAAAAAACTAAAAACAGATGACTAGCCAGCCACTAAAAAACCAGAACAAACCACGATTTTGAATTCATCTGAATCCCATAATCGTGACCTGTCCCCCGTTTCCCCTGCCACCTATCCGCTTTCCGAAAGATCAACAGCGGCGTGCATCAGATCGACACCCGCCCCGATCAACGACGCTGATTAGCCAGGATTGCATCACTTGGCTTTTGCGCTCTTGATGTCACTGATGATTTTCTGAGAAATAGCCTGAACCTGCTCTTGGGTCATAGCCGACATGACACCTTCCCAGGCAGAAGACGACGTGTCATACGTCCGAGTTCCAATCAGGCGGCCTGATTTCAGGTCCGAGTAATCTGCACTGGAGTTGACCCACGCATTCCCCACCATAACCCCTGCTCCGTAGCGAGCGCCTGGGGTCAGGTAACGGAAATTGGTCACGTTGATCTTGATACCAACACCGTCCTTGCCGTCGAGGCTTGATGCCTGAGCTTCTGTAAGGCTGTAGCCGGCGCGAGTTGCTTCGACCTGAAGGGCGTCATTCCACTCCCGCTTCAAGCGAGGCCAGTCCTCGTTTTGTTGAACCTTGCTATTTCCTTCAAAGTTAACGACCAGATTCTGCTTGGCTGACTCCTGAATGACGAGCGTTTCAGTTCCGCCGCTTTTTACAGAGGCAGCGCATCCGCTCAACATCAAAACAGCAACAGCACAGGACAGCGCAATCGAAAGCTTGGATGTGTTCATTGAATTTCCATATCCACAAAATCGGTTGAGAGAGGGCGTTGAATATCCCCGCCGAGCCAGCTGGGCGCACACGCTGGACGCGCAGAATTTAGCACCATTACTTCGCTACTACGAGCCGGGGTGGGAGTCAGAACGACTGGGACAGGCCACGATATTGCGTACATTAATTTAGCGATCTCAAAAATCGCGGCATGCCCCTTCTCCCCGCCCCGAATCAGCCCTTACACAGATGCCTATGGGCAGGTAATAGCTTTTCGAGACTGCTTTTTGGTCCACAAAAGACGACCGTTGATTCTTCCATCAGTCCATGACTCGGTAACCAGAGCGCAATGGCCGCTCAGGTTCTCAACAAACGTCCTTGGATAACCTTCAGGCTCTTCTCCACCCAGACGCATCCAATTTGGATCTGGCGAGCTCACTGATTGATAAGGCATGCAGGCTACCAGTGCGGCCAGCGAGAGAGCCAAAACTACCTTTTTCATTTAAGTCCCAATCAATTGACGAGTGTCCGGGCAAAACGCGGAGTATAGATTGACTGGATGCTTTCCCAGCGCGAGCTACGACGGGGACTTGCTGTAAGTGCCACTATGGAACCCACCTCAATCGGCGGAAACCAGAAAGCTGGGGACAGACCGCGATTTGAGTTAACGTGTAATCGGACCGCCTCATAATCGTGGTCTGCCTGTGTTGTCCTTACATCCGCAGCCCACAAGCCCATTGTCGCGAATGACGATGAGGAGACGGGGACAGACTCCGATTTGAACTCATGATCACTTTCTAACCCACTGTAACGCCAGCCCAGCGATGCTCGCTCCCTTCGGGTCCGGCTCGTGAAGAAGGCACGGAAACGGCGGCAAGGGTTTAAATTGGACCAGGCCATATCCAAGCGTGCCTGCACCATCTCATTCTTCGCCTGAACGATCTGCCCTGCCAAACTTAGCGCCCTCCTTTTGAACTCCTTGTGAAGCGCCTGCTCCTCGGTCTCGTTTCCCAGTGGCTTAACCTGCATCTCGGAAAATGTGAAAAGCGTTTTGTCGCTAAGTACACAAAACGTGTCGCGACATTTTTGTATTTCACCCTGAAAGACAAAATCGACCGAAATGAACGCACGTTCGTCCATGTCTATGTAGTACAGCGGCTCACCCCGGAGGTTTCGAACTTTTCCGTCCTGGTGAATCCGGCCCAAGGGCGCCCCGTCGCTGCCATTGCCTTTGAAGACCAGGTAGCGGCCGTTCGTGTAGTTGTACGGCATCAACGGTCCTCATTTCGAATGGACATCGGAACACATGGTTTGCCCATTCGCAGCCCCCATCCATGAGCTTTTCACGTAACGCTATCAAGTCAAGACTACCGATGTTCAATTTCTTCTGGCGACTGCTCGCCGAGCTGCTAGCGCGAGCTCTAAAGATAATTATCTTCTGGTGTGATGTTTCGTGTTTAGTCCTTGAAAAGTACATTGCACCGGGCGCACCACCCTTCAGCTGCGCTCCGGTTCATTGGAAAACGGAGGAGAGGATGGCTTGTATCGGCAACCGTCAAAACCAGTGAGAATCCTATGAATCTACGCCGAATCTCGTCGGCTGGAACGCTCATGCCCGCCCCATCGACTATTTGAAGAACCCCGCCCGACACCCTGCTGTCAATCCGTTGCCACTCACACTGCCAGCCTGTTACCCACGTGAAGTCTCGAATTTGATAGTCGCCGGTGGCGCTTTGGCATTGAGCGAGTTTCTTGTTGGAGAGGTCAAAGGCAAGAAATATGGGGCTTGGATAGCCGAGCAGCTGAGTATCATCAAGGTTCAGGCCTTCTTTTAGGTTGATGGATGCTACAAGTGCTTTTGCTCGTCTCTTGCGCCGTATCAAATGCCATATGGCGAGGCAAAAAATAGAAACAGAAGCCAGGAAAAGCTGACGTCCTTCGACTGTAAGCTTATCGGGCGAAAACTCTATCATGCCCCACAAGAGTCCTATCGTCGCAAGCCCCGACAACCATGCGGCGGGGATCACTATACTGTTGGCGAGGCTAGCTCCAAGCGTCCTCACACAGCTTTTCATAATTGGTCCAATATCATTTATGGAAGAACTCGTAGGTTATCACTCACAGAGCGCTAACTTATAGGACCTAGCCCGCAATGCGCGGGTACATGCCTTGAACAGGGCTTCGTTTGCTTCGTTGCACGGGGACCTCACCGTTGGCCGGCTAACCTCTTCCGTCTTCCAGAGCCATCATCGACGTATGCAAATACGTCCAGAAACGCGGCTAGCTCGGAAAGACGAAAGACTGGGGACAAACCACGATTTTGAGTTCACTTGTAATTGGACCGCCTCATAATCGTAGTCTGTCCCCGTTCTCCTCTTATGAAACGGGCGGCTTACTTATAAGTCGCCCGTCTTCATTATTCCGCCGCCTGCGCCCGCAATCGTCTTCCAATCACATCCATGACATCACAACCATCACGTAGCGATGTGGTCAGCAATTTACAAAAATCAGTCAGCACCACCGTGTCTGAGCTGATGTCCGAGCGAAACGCGATATTTTCCAAGACTTGGGTCACCGTGCGGATACGGTAATCGGCGGTTTCGAAAAGGACGTCTAGAGGCGCCTCGGTGTCGATGAGCAGGGTTGCGGGGATGCAGTCGATGCCGGTGATGGGCATGTATCGGGTCATGAGTAGTACCTTCATTCAATTGATAAGGACTACCACTCAAACGTCGCCAAACGAATGGGGTGGCAGCTGTGCTCGGGTTGGCGAACCGGGAATGAAAGCGAACCGGCAGACTCGAAAGTCTCCCGCGCACAGCTGCCATAAAGCAGTCTGCAACTGCAAAAAAGCCCCGCAGTGTAGCAGGAGCTTCTGCGCTTCATTCAATCGAGTCGCCAAACCCGAATCGCCATCTGGGCGACAGAGAGACAATAAGTTGCATATCCAGATGCTGCAATGCACTGATTTCCGAGGTTTGTGTAGGAATTTGCGTTATGCCTCTCGCAGCGCGAGTTTGAGCCCTCAAAAGCCGTAGCTAAAGGACGCAGGGAAAAGGGGACGGAAAAGGGAACAGCTTTTTCCGAACCAGCCAAAACCACAGCTTTCAGCGCGGAGAAATATATCCCCTTTTCTTGGGAGCACTGTTACGCCCTATTCCACCGGGTTACCAAGCCCGATCGCCGATTGTGCAGCGACGTTCGGAGTCGTAACGCGACAGAAAATCTCCGGCGATAGGCTTCGGGTCAGAATAGTGCTTTTGGGGATATTTTCAGAATTTTCCTACGCCGCCGGACCTACGTGGGACTCTTGAATGCGACAGAAGGCCGAGGCAGGCCAAGATCCCGGACAGCTGTACAGTTCCTCCAGCTGTCCGGGTATCCAGCATGGACGAAAAGCCAGTATTCGAGTAGACCTGACAAGTAGTAGCGTTAAGCCTCTATGGGCCCAGTCGGGTAAACGCGCAACGGAGCTAGCAAATGGAATTTGTAGAACGCTTGAACGCAATGTCGGCGAAGGTGAACCAATTAGCTTCAACGATCCAAACCGAGGAAGCAACAAAGACCGCGTTTGTAATGCCATTCATTCATACAGTGCTCGGCTATGATGTCTTCGATCCATCTGAAGTCGTGCCCGAATACGTATGTGACATTGGTACAAAAAAAGGCGAGAAAATTGATTACGCAATTTTAAAAAACGGACAAATTCAGATTCTTATTGAAACCAAAAAAATCGGCGAACCGTTAAATATAAATCACGCTAGTCAGCTATTTAGATATTTCCATGTCACGACAGCCAGAATTTCAATCTTAACGAACGGCAGACTCTATAGATTTTTCACCGACTTAGATGCGCCCAACAAAATGGATGAAAAACCATTTTTGGAAATAGATCTTTTAGACATTGATGAACACGTGATTCCCGAGCTGCAAAAGCTCACAAAATCAGCGTTCGACGTTGAATCCATAATCAACGCCGCAGGTGAATTAAAATACGTAGGCCAGATAAAAAGGGAAATGGCCTCACAGTTCACACAGCCCGATGACGACTTTGTGCGCTTCTTTGCCTCTCGAATCTACGAAGGGGTAATTACTCAAAAAGTAAGAGAGCAGTTCGCGCTTCTTACCAAAAAAGCCGCAGCTCAGTTCCTAAACGATCAGATTAACGATCGTTTGAAGTCTGCTATCAGCGGCGTTCCGCTACCTACCCCGGCTGAACTGGTTGTATCCGAAAGCCAACCAGGAACAAGTGACACGCCCGAGGATAGAGTCCTCACTACGATGGAAGAGCTAGAGGGCTTCCATATCATAAAGGCGATAGTGCGCACAGTAATAGACGCAAAGCGGATCGCACACCGAGATACTCAGAGTTATTTTGGAATTTTATTAGACGACAACAATCGAAAACCAATAGCAAGACTCCATTTCAACAGAACTCAAAAGTATCTAGGTGTTTTTGATAAAGACAAGAATGAAACTCGACATCCGATCAATTCGCTCGATGAAATCTATGAGTTCTCGGACTCTTTAAAAGAGACAATCACCTTTTATCAAGGGCAGGCTTAAAAAACTCTAGCCCGACGGAGCGGGCCTAGGCCACGCTAATGAGTTCATTACTTGACCGCTTCATAATCGTGGCCTGTCCCGTTTTTCCCTTTTATTCGCCACAACGAGAAAGCCCCAATCAAAATCAGGGCTTTCTCGTTTCTGCTAAACGCAAAACCCGCTCGACGGCGGGCTGTACTTATCAGTTTTTGCAGACCACCTGCGGAGGCGCAGCATGCGTCAGCTTTTGGGGAATCACAATCGAAGTGCCAGGCAAAGTGGTAAGTTCGAGAACCGCCAACATGCAAATTAGCGCTGGATCGCCATCTTTGCTTGGTCTGCCATCCACCCCTACCACCGCTTCGTAGTCTTTCCCTGGTTCCAGCTTGTAAACGAGCGCCTGGCCACCACAGGTCCGGTAAGAGCTGCCGTTGCCCGCAATGGTCGCGCCCCGGGTTGCAATTTGGAATGGCAGATCCGTCCTGACGCGATACTCGGTTACGACCTCTTTGTAAGCCCCTTCCCCCATCCGAATTGCAGGGATGTACTGGATAAGACTGGGCCAAACTCTTTTCGGTACGCCAACGCTCGCCGACTTCAGGGGATACTGCGGATAGTTGATGTTCGCTGTCTCGTCCCCCCCGAAACGTCCGGCTTCAGCCATCTTATGCCGGGTAGCAGGAGCACAACTGCCGACGATGCTATCTCCGTACACATCAGAGTTCGTGATAACGCGAACACGCGCCACTCCCTCTGATTGAGCAGGCTCTTCGTATGGAACTGAAGGTATTCCAGAGCAACCAGCAAGTGCTATGGAAAGAAAAGTTACGGAAGTGACAACCCGCATGACCATGTCCTTATGTACGCCAACAAAAAAGGGCCCACCTTTCGGTGAGCCCTTCTAGACCGCCCAGCAGAGCGGATTTTGTTTGGTAGGCGCGATTGGACTCGAACCAACGACCCCCACCATGTCAAGGTGGTGCTCTAACCAACTGAGCTACGTGCCTGCTGTGAGGCGGCATTCTACGGAATTCCGGAGGGGTGTCAACACCTTTTTTTCACCTAACCCTATGAATATGCAAAATATTTAATTTCACCGATGCGACGAAGATTTGGCGGTGGCTGGCGGCCGATTTTTAACTCGGGTAGGATCGGCGCATTCGTAAAAAATATAAAACAGAGGTTGCAGAATGGCGAACACATCCTATCCAGCGTCCTATTACGCCGCGTCAGCCAACCCGGTTCCTCCGCGCCCTGCCCTGCAGGATGACGTTGAGACGGATGTTTGCGTGATCGGCGCTGGTTACACCGGTCTGTCTTCTGCGCTGTTTTTGCTGGAGAACGGTTTCAAGGTCACCGTGCTTGAGGCGGCGAAGGTCGGCTTTGGGGCTTCGGGTCGCAACGGCGGGCAGATCGTTAACAGTTATAGCCGCGACATCGATGTGATCGAGCGTAGCGTCGGGCCTCAGCAGGCGCAGTTGCTGGGCAATATGGCGTTCGAGGGTGGGCGGATCATTCGCGAGCGGGTGGCGAAGTATCAGATTCAGTGCGATTTGAAGGACGGCGGCGTATTCGCTGCCCTCACCGCTAAACAGATGGGCCACCTGGAGTCGCAGAAGCGTTTATGGGAGCGTTTCGGGCATACCCAGTTGGAGTTGCTGGATCAGCGCCGTATTCGCGAGGTGGTGGCTTGCGAGGAGTATGTGGGCGGCATGCTGGATATGAGCGGCGGGCATATTCATCCGCTCAACCTGGCCTTGGGTGAAGCGGCGGCGGTGGAGTCGCTGGGTGGGGTGATTTATGAACAGTCGCCAGCGGTGCGCATCGAGCGTGGCGCCAGCCCGGTTGTGCATACACCGCAGGGCAAGGTCAGGGCCAAGTTCATTATCGTGGCCGGCAATGCCTACCTGGGCAATCTGGTGCCGGAACTGGCGGCCAAGTCCATGCCTTGCGGTACCCAGGTGATCGCCACCGAGCCGTTGGGCGATGAGTTGGCTCATAGCCTGCTGCCTCAGGACTATTGCGTCGAAGACTGCAACTACTTGCTCGATTACTACCGGCTGACGGGGGACAAGCGTCTGATCTTCGGTGGCGGCGTGGTGTATGGCGCGAGGGATCCGGCGAACATCGAAGCGATCATCCGACCGAAGATGCTCAAGGCGTTTCCGCAGCTCAAGGATGTGAAGATCGATTACGCCTGGACCGGAAATTTCCTGCTGACGCTGTCGCGCCTTCCTCAGGTCGGGCGGCTGGGGGATAACATTTATTATTCCCAGGGCTGCAGCGGCCATGGCGTGACGTATACGCACCTGGCGGGCAAAGTCCTGGCTGAAGCGCTGCGTGGTCAGGCTGAGCGTTTTGATGCGTTTGCGGACCTGCCCCACTACCCCTTCCCCGGCGGGCAATTGTTGCGTACGCCGTTCGCGGCGATGGGGGCTTGGTATTACGGGTTGCGGGATAAATTGGGGTTCTGAAGCGCCCAACAACAAGGGCTGCTTCGCAGCCCAACGGGGCGGTGCGACGTTTCGCTAAATCCCCTCGCCACAGCAAACCCCTCGCCACAGGCTTGTTCCAATCTTTCAAATCCCGAAAACAAAAAACCCCGGTCTTTCGACCAGGGTCTTTGCTATCGACTAGAAGTAGCTTTGCAGCTTTCTTCTTAGCTTCAAGGCGTTCAGTGGGCCTCGAAGCAGATATGGCGCAGCGGACGGGACTCGAACCCGCGACCCCCGGCGTGACAGGCCGGTATTCTAACCGACTGAACTACCGCTGCGTATCGCTATGGACTTGCGTCCAGTTAACTCGTCTGACCCAAACCCTTGAGTTTGAACCTCGAACCAGGCGAACCTGCTTCGGAAAATATGGCGCAGCGGACGGGACTCGAACCCGCGACCCCCGGCGTGACAGGCCGGTATTCTAACCGACTGAACTACCGCTGCGCGTCGGTGGAGGCTTTTGACAGCTTCCGTCTCGCTTTCGCAAGACTCTCGTAAAACATGGTGGGTGATGACGGGATCGAACCGCCGACATTCTGCTTGTAAGGCAGACGCTCTCCCAGCTGAGCTAATCACCCTTTGCTTCGTTGAGGCCGCGAAATTTACGCAGGTACCGAAGCTAAGTCAATAGCAGGGTTGAAGTTTTTTCAAAACAGTTTCAAACGGCACCCGCAACCGCCCTCACTTATAAATCATTTTCTTGGTCATGCCGCCGTCCACCACGAACTCCTGCCCCGTGACAAAACCGGCATTGCGCGACAACAGCCACGCCACCATCGCCGCCACGTCCTCTACCGTGCCTACCCTGCCCGCTGGATGCTGGGCGTGGTCGGCATCAGTCAACGGCTGTGCGCGACGCTGGGAGGGGTCCCGCGCGTCGATCCAACCGGGGCTGACGGCGTTGACCCGGATCTCCGGCCCCAGGCTGATCGCCAGGGCATGGGTCAGGGCCAGCAAGCCACCCTTGCTCGCGGCATAGGCCTCGGTGTCGGGTTCCGATTGCGCGGCGCGGGTCGAGGCCAGGTTGACGATGGCGCCGTTGTGGGCGCGCAGGTACGGCGCGCAGTGCTTGGCCAGCAGCATCGGCCCCCCCAGGTTCACCGCCAGGACCCGATTCCAATAAGCCAGGTCCAGGCTTTCCAGGGTGATGTTGTGCGGGTCGGCGATGGCCGCGTTGCACACCAGCGCGTCGAGCCGCCCAAACTGCCCGAGCACCTCGGCGATACCGGTGGCGACCTGCGCCTCGTCCGCCACGTCCATGGCGATGAACCAGGCATTGTCGCCCAGAGTCTTCGCCACCTTGGAACCGCGTTCGCGATCCAGGTCGGTCAGCACCACCTGCCAGCCTTCACAGATCAGCCAGGCGGCGATGCCCAGGCCGATACCCCGCGCGGCGCCCGTAACCAGTGCAACCCGGCCATGAGTGCCGCTCGGCGGCGTAGCCAGCTCGATCACAAGGCCGCCAACCCGCGGGCCAGGTCGGCTTGCAGGTCCGCCACGTCTTCCAGGCCGACCGCAACGCGGATCAGGCTGTCACGAATACCCGCCGACTCACGCTCCTGGGGCGACAAGCGACCGTGGGACGTGGTGCTCGGGTGGGTAATGGTGGTCTTGCTGTCACCCAGGTTGGCAGTGATGGAGATCAGCCGGGTGGCGTCGATGAAGCGCCAGGCGCCCTCCTTGCCCCCTTTGACCTCGAAGCTCACCACCGCACCGAAACCGCGCTGCTGACGCAAGGCCAGGTCATGTTGCGGATGGCTCTTGAGGCCGGCGTAATGCACTTTCTCGATGCCGTCCTGCTGCTCCAGCCACTCGGCCAGGGCCTGGGCGTTGGCGCAATGGGCTTTCATGCGCAGGCCCAAGGTTTCCAGGCCCTTGAGGAAGATCCAGGCGTTGAACGGACTAAGAGTAGGACCTGCGGTACGCAAGAAGCCCACCACCTCTTTCATCTGTTCGCCACGACCGGCCACCACGCCACCCATGCAACGGCCCTGGCCGTCGATGAACTTGGTCGCCGAATGCACCACCACGTCCGCGCCCAGCTTCAGCGGCTGTTGCAGCGCCGGAGTGCAGAAGCAGTTGTCGACCACCAGCATGGCACCCTTGGCGTGGGCGATTTCCGCCAGCGCGGCGATGTCCACCAGCTCGGCGAGCGGGTTAGAGGGAGATTCAACAAAGAGCAGCTTGGTGTTGGCCTTGATTGCGGCATCCCAACCGGACAGGTCCGCCAGGGGCACGTAATCGACTTCCACGCCAAAGCGCTTGAAGTACTTCTCGAACAGGCTGATGGTCGAGCCAAAGACGCTGCGCGATACCAGCACATGGTCACCGGCGCTGCACAGACTCATCACCACGGCCATGATCGCCGCCATGCCAGTGGCAGTGGCCACGGCTTGCTCGGCGCCTTCCAGGGCGGCGATACGCTCCTCGAAAGCCCGCACGGTCGGGTTGGTGTAGCGCGAGTAAACATTGCCCGGCACTTCGCCAGCAAAGCGTGCGGCCGCATCGGCAGCGGTGCGGAACACGTAGCTGGAGGTGAAGAACATCGGATCGCCATGTTCGGCTTCCGGCGTGCGGTGCTGACCCGCGCGAACCGCCAGGGTATCGAACGCTACACCTTCAAGGTCGCTGTCCAGCCGACCGGCATCCCAATCCTGACTCATGCTGTCACTCCTGAATTCGGTTTAAACGCAAACCGGCCCCTCAGGGCCGGTTCGTCAATCAGTTGTTGTACAGATCGATGATCGCACTGACCGCCTGAGTCTTGGCCTTGGACGCATCGTTACGCGCGTTCTCGATCTTGTTCAGGTAGGCCTCGTCGATGTCGCCGGTGACGTACTTGCCGTCGAATACCGCGCAATCGAACTGCTCGATCTTGATCTTGCCACCGCCGACCGCTTCGATCAGGTCCGGCAGGTCCTGGTAGATCAACCAGTCGGCGCCGATCAGGTCGGCGACGTCCTGGGTGGTGCGATTATGAGCGATCAGCTCATGGGCACTCGGCATGTCGATGCCGTAGACGTTCGGGTAACGCACGGCCGGGGCCGCGGAGCAGAAATACACGTTCTTGGCGCCGGCTTCACGGGCCATCTGGATGATCTGCTTGCACGTGGTGCCGCGCACGATGGAGTCGTCCACCAGCATCACGTTCTTGCCGCGGAATTCCAGCTCGATGGCGTTGAGCTTCTGGCGTACGGATTTCTTCCGTGCGGCCTGGCCCGGCATGATGAAGGTCCGGCCGATGTAGCGGTTCTTCACGAAGCCTTCGCGGAACTTGACGCCCAAGTGGTTCGCCAGCTCCAGGGCCGCGGTGCGGCTGGTGTCCGGAATCGGGATGACCACGTCGATGTCGTGTTCCGGACGCTCGCGCAGGATCTTGTCGGCCAGCTTCTCGCCCATGCGCAGACGGGCCTTGTAGACCGAGACACCGTCGATGATCGAGTCCGGACGCGCCAGGTAGACGTGTTCGAAGATGCACGGAGTCAGGGTCGGATTGGTCGCGCACTGACGGGTGTGCAGCTTGCCATCTTCCGTGATGTAGACCGCTTCGCCTGGGGCCAGGTCGCGAATCAGAGTGAAGCCCAGCACGTCCAGGGACACGCTTTCGGAGGCGATCATGTACTCGACGCCTTCATCAGTGTGACGCTGGCCGAACACGATCGGACGGATCCCGTGGGGATCGCGGAAACCGACGATGCCGTAGCCGGTGATCATCGCCACCACCGCGTAGCCACCCACGCAACGGTTGTGCACGTCGGTCACGGCCGCGAACACGTCTTCTTCGGTAGGCTGCAGCTTGCCGCGCTGGGCCAGCTCATGGGCGAACACGTTGAGCATCACTTCCGAGTCGGAACTGGTGTTGACGTGGCGCAAGTCAGATTCGTAGATCTCCTTGGCCAGTTGCTCGACGTTGGTCAGGTTGCCGTTGTGGGCCAGGGTGATGCCGTAAGGCGAGTTGACGTAGAACGGCTGGGCTTCAGCCGACGTCGAACTGCCCGCGGTCGGGTAGCGCACGTGGCCGATACCCATGTGACCGACCAGGCGCTGCATGTGACGCTGATGGAACACGTCACGCACCAGGCCGTTGTCCTTGCGCAGGAATAACCGGCCGTCATGGCTGGTCACGATACCGGCAGCGTCCTGGCCGCGGTGCTGGAGCACGGTTAGCGCGTCATACAGCGCCTGATTGACGTTCGACTTACCGACGATACCGACGATGCCACACATGCGACGCAACCCCTACTTAATGGATCTGAACTGAACAACACTCACTGCGGCGTTTTGGCCATCGGCAAGAGGTGTTCCTTGAACGGTATTTCAGCGGGTACGCTGATACCGCTGGCAAGCCACTGACTGCTCCAACCCAGGATCAGGTTCTTGGACCAGTCTGCGACCAATAGAAATTGTGGCACGAGCCGGGACTCCTGCCACCACGTATCCTGCTGCACCGGCCCCAGGCTCAAGAGCCCGACGGCCACGACCACCAGCAACGCGCCACGCGCCGCGCCGAAGGCCATGCCCAGGAACCGGTCCGTCCCGGAAAGCCCGGTGACGCGAATCAGTTCGCCGATCAGATAATTGATCATTGCGCCAACCAGCAAGGTGGCGATAAACAAGATGGCACAGCCCGCGATCACGCGGGCCGATGGAGTTTCGATGTATCCGGCGAGGTACTGGGACAGCGAACCACCAAACATCCAGGCTACGACTCCCGCGATGATCCAGGTCAGCAGCGAGAGGGCTTCCTTGACGAAGCCGCGGCTCAGACTGATCAATGCGGAGATGGCGACGATCGCAACGATCGCCCAGTCAACCCAGGTAAATGGCACGGTGCAGCCTACAGACGGATAAGGCGGCGCATTTTAGCAGAGCGCAGGGCTGTCGGTAAGCTGCACGATTCAAATCCACTAAATCGCTGTCAGCCGCGCTCGGGCTGGAAGCGCACCACGAACCCCTTGAGGTTCTGCTGGCGACTGAGCAGATCACGCAGGCGGTCGGCCTCGGCACGCTCGATCAGCGGACCGACAAACACCCGGTTCTTGCCATCGGCGGAACGGATGTAGGCGTTGTAGCCCTGGCTGCGCAGGGTTTTCTGCAAGTTCTCGGCACTTTCGCGACTGGTCAGGCTGGCCAGTTGCACCGACCAACTGACCGACAGGCCATTGGCATCCACACGACTCTGGGTCGTGTCCGGCTTGGCGGGTGCCGCGGTGATCGGCTGGCTCGGGGCCGGCTTGACCGCTGGCGCTGCTGGAACAGGCACTGGCGCGACAGTCGGCTTGCTTGGCGCGGCCGGGGCAGGAGCGGGCGCAATAGGCGTGGAAGGCGCAGCAGGTTGCTCAGCCAGCTCCTCGTCGCTTGGCACCGGTTCCTGAGGCAACGTCTGAGGCTCGGGCACAACCACTGGCTCAACCTGCACCGGCGGCACTGAAGGCGCCTGGGGCGCGGCCGGCGCGTCGACTGTGACCTGGCGCTGCTCATCCTGGCGGGAAAACAGCATCGGCAGGAAAATCACCGCCAGGGCCACCAACACCAGGGCCCCGACCATGCGCTGCTTGTACGCCTTATCCAGCAATGCCATCTGCAGCCTCCTCCGTGGAGCGCCGGGCCAACCATTGAAGGGCCTCGGCAACACAAAAAAATGATCCGAACAGCAGAATTTCATCATCGGCCGTCGCCAGGGCGCACTGCCCTTCCAGGGCGTCGGCCACACTGGCGTAGGCTTGCACTGAAGCACCGCGACGCTGCAAGGCTTCCTGCAACTGCTCCGCCGTACGTGAGCGCGGCGAATCCAGTGGCGTCACCGCCCAGTGCTGGACACTAGCACCCAACGCCTCGACAACGCCATCCAGATCCTTGTCGGACAGCAACCCGAACACCGCCAGGCGTTGCCCCACCACCGGCCGCCGCGCCAGGCGCTCGGCCAGGTACTGCGCTGCGTGGGGGTTATGGCCGACATCCAGCAACAGGTTCAGGCGCTTGCCTTGCCAATCGAACTGACGACGATCGAGGCGCCCGACCACACGAGTCGCCTGCAACGCCTGGACGATTTGCCCGGCATCCCAGGGCAAGCCCAGCAGCAGATAGGCCTGGAGCGCCAACGCGGCGTTTTCCATCGGCAGGTCCAACAGCGGCAGATCGCGCAACTCCACCGGATTGCCCCGCAGGTCGCTGCCGCGCCATTGCCAATGCTGCTCGGTCATCGTCAGGTCAAAATCCCGCCCGCGCAGAAAAAACGGGCAACTCAGTTCGCGAACCTTGTCCAGCAACGGTTGGGGCGGATTGAGATCGCCGCAGAGTGCAGGCGCGCCCTGGCGAAAGATGCCGGCCTTTTCGAAGGCCACGGATTCGCGGGTATCGCCCAGGTAATCGGCATGGTCCACGCCAATACTGGTGACCAGTGCAATGTCTGCGTCCACCAGGTTGACCGTATCCAGCCGCCCGCCCAGGCCGACTTCCAGCACCACCGCATCGAGACCGGCACGGGCAAACAACCAGAACGCCGCCAGGGTGCCCATCTCGAAATATGTGAGGGTTGTATCGCCACGCCCGGCTTCCACCGCGGCGAAGGCTTCGCACAGCTGGGCGTCTGTGGCTTCGACGCCGTTCACTTGCACCCGTTCGTTATAGCGCAGCAGGTGCGGCGAACTGTAGACACCGACGCTCAGCCCCTGGGCCCGCAGCAGCGAGGCCATGAAGGCGCAGGTCGAACCCTTGCCGTTGGTGCCGGTGACGGTGATGACCCGGGGCGCGGGCTTGGCGAGTCCCATGCGGGACGCTACCGCTTGCGAGCGCTCCAACCCCATGTCGATGGCCGATGGATGCAACTGCTCGAGGTAGGCAAGCCAGTCGCCCAGGGTACGTTGGATCATAGGCCTGCAGGCACCGGCGGAACCACGACCGGCTCGATCGGTGCGGCGACGAATTTCGGCGTCGGCAGCCCCATCAGTTGAGCCAGCAGGTTGCCCAGGCGCGGACGCAGCTCCTGGCGATGGATGATCATGTCGATGGCGCCGTGCTCCAGCAGGAACTCACTGCGCTGGAAGCCTTCCGGCAGCTTTTCACGCACGGTCTGCTCGATCACGCGTGGGCCGGCGAAGCCGATCAGGGCTTTCGGCTCGCCGACGATCACGTCGCCGAGCATGGCCAGACTGGCGGAAACACCGCCGTAGACCGGGTCGGTCAGTACCGAGATGAACGGAATGCCTTCTTCACGCAGACGCGCCAGCACCGCGGAGGTCTTGGCCATTTGCATCAGGGAGATCAGCGCTTCCTGCATCCGCGCACCGCCGGAAGCGGAGAAGCAGATCATCGGGCAGCGGTTTTCCAGGGCATGGTTGGCCGCGCGCACGAAACGCTCGCCAACGATGGCGCCCATGGAACCGCCCATGAAGGAGAATTCGAAGGCCGAAACCACCACAGGCATGCCCAGCAAAGTACCGCTCATGGACACCAGGGCGTCTTTTTCGCCGGTCTGCTTCTGGGCAGCGGTCAGGCGGTCCTTGTACTTCTTGCCGTCGCGGAATTTCAGGCGGTCCACAGGCTCCAGGTCGGCGCCCAATTCCACACGACCTTCAGCGTCCAGGAAAATATCGATACGGGCACGCGCACTGATGCGCATGTGGTGGTTGCACTTGGGGCAAACGTCCAGGGTCTTTTCCAGCTCGGGACGGTACAGCACCGCCTCGCAGGATGGACATTTGTGCCACAGACCTTCAGGCACCGAGCTTTTCTTCACCTCGGAACGCATGATCGAAGGGATCAGTTTGTCTACTAACCAGTTGCTCATGCTTCTTTCTCCAGTACCGGCGGCCCGAACGCTCTGGTTCGCGGCCCCGCGTATGCCCTTGAGCTAAATTCATTGTGCGGCGAGGATCGAAGGCCACCACGGTCAGCGCGAAACATGACCTGCATGCAGCCCAACCTCCTCAGCCATCCCGGCAACCGCTGCACCGCGGTTACCCCTACGTTATCGGCCCACCCGGAGGCGGCGCCTGCCTGCTTTGTACAGTGCTGGTATGGACGGCGGCAGTCTGCCAGCCGTCACATTGACGACTGGCTACTGCGTACAGCGGCCATGAATGCACGAATCTTTGCCGGGTCCTTGATGCCCTTGCCCTGTTCCACCCCACCGCTCACATCCACTGCGTAAGGGCGAACCTGACGAATGGCCGCGGCGACGTTTTCCGCCGTCAGGCCACCGGCCAGGATGATCGGTTTGCCCAGGCCTTGTGGCACCAGCGACCAGTCGAAGGCTTCGCCGGTACCGCCAGGAACACCTTCCACATAAGTGTCCAGCAAAATGCCGCTGGCACTGGCGAAGGCCTCGCAACGGGCGGCAATGTCGTCGCCGGCCTTGACCCGCAACGCCTTGATGTACGGACGATGCCAGCCTTCGCAATCGGCCGGGGTTTCGTCGCCATGGAACTGCAACAAGCCCAGCGGCACCGCATCGAGAATCTCGCCTAGCTCGCAACGACTGGCGTTGACGAACAGGCCCACGGGAGTCACGAATGGCGGCAAGGCCTGGACGATCGCCCTCGCCTGCTGCACCGTCACCGCCCGCGGACTCTTGGCGTAAAACACCAGCCCGATGGCATCGGCCCCGGCCTCGACCGCCGCCAACGCGTCCTCGACGCGGGTGATCCCGCAAATCTTGCTGCGAACGACCGGCATGGTGGCTAAAACCTCAGGCAAATCCGTGAAAGTCCCGGATGGTAGCAAATGCTGCGCGGGGCGTCAGCCGTCGAGTTCCGAGAAGCCCGTGAGGAAATGTGGCCCTATGTAACGCTGTGGCAACTCGAATTCATCGTGATATTCGACCTGCACCAGGTACAAGCCAAACGGGTGCGCCGTGACGCCACCGGAACGGCGGATACGACTGTCGAGCACTTCCTTGACCCATTCCACCGGGCGCTCGCCGGCCCCAATGGTCATCAATACGCCGGCGATGTTGCGCACCATGTGATGCAGGAAGGCACTGGCGCGGATGTCGAGCACGATCATCTTGCCGTGACGGGTCACGCGTAAGTGATGCAGTTCCTTGATCGGCGACTTGGCCTGGCACTGGCCGGCTCGGAACGCGCTGAAATCATGGACGCCGACCAGGTATTGCGCGGCCTCGGCCATGCGCTCGACATCCAGCGGGCGGTGATTCCAGGTAATTTCTTCGTTCAGGTGCGCCGGACGGATCTGATCGTTGTAGATCACGTAGCGATAACGCCGGGCGATGGCCTTGAAGCGCGCATGGAAATGCGCCGGCATCTCCTTGGCCCAACTGACGCTGACGTCGTGCGGCAAGTTGATGTTGGCGCCCATCACCCAGGCCTTCATCGAACGCTCGACCTGGGTATCGAAATGCACCACCTGGCCGCAGGCATGCACGCCAGCGTCCGTACGGCCGGCGCAATGCAGCGACACGGGCGAGTCGGCGACTTTGGACAGCGCGTTTTCGAGGGTTTCCTGCACGGTCAGTACACCGGAAGCCTGGCGCTGCCAGCCACGGTAGCGCGAGCCTTTGTATTCAACGCCCAAGGCGATCCGGAAAAAGCCGTCGGCCGCCATTTCGGCGGCCGGGTTGTCTATGTTTGCCAAGGAATTACAGCCTGCTGAGGTACGCAAAGGCGGGCATTATAAGGCGGTCGGGACGGGATGCCAGTGCAACCGTTAGTCCTGTGCTGGACGGGCCGACGCCATCGCGAGCGGGCTCGCTCCCACAGGGGGCTGGCGATGGACTCAGAATTTACGCAACACACAAAAACCATGTGGGAGCGGGCTTGCTCGCGAATACGGTGTGCCAGCTAAAAATTCATGACTGACACCCTGCTTTCGCGAGCAAGCCCGCTCCCACAAAGAGCTCTGTTGGATTCAGATTTTACGCTACACACAAAAACCTGTGGGAGCGAGCCCGCTCGCGATGGGGCTAGCCCAACACCATCACCTCCCAACCCCAAACAAAAACGGCAGCCTCATTGGCTGCCGCTCTTGTTGAACCGAGCCTCTCAGACCAGGCGCGACAACATTTCCTGTGCTTCGCTCTTCTGGGTCGCGTCGCCTTCGCTGAGGACTTCGCCGAGGATATCGCGAGCGCCGTCGTTGTCACCCATGTCGATGTAGGCCTGGGCCAGATCGAGCTTGGTGGCTACCTCGTCGGTACCGCTGAGGAAGTCGAAGTCCGGTTCGTCTTCAGCGCCGACCAAGGCATCTTCGGCAGTGAAGGTCGGTTGGCCCAGGCTGTCGGACAAACGATCCAGCTCGGCGTTTACATCATCCAGCTCGGACTCGAAGGCGTCCTTGGGCGCATCGTGGGCATCCATTTCATCGGACAGGGACAGATCGAAATCCGCTGGCAGCTCCAGGTCGTCAGCCGGTGTATCGGCCAAGGCTGGCGTTTCAGTCGCAGGCAAGTCCAAGCCCTTGAGGTCATCGTCCAGGTCCAGCAGGAAGTCTTCGTCATCGAGCGCCGGAATCGGCGTCGGCGCGTCGGCGCCCAGGTCCAGGTCGAACTCCGACAGGTCGTCCAGGCTTTCGTTGGCCTCGGTCTGCTGCTTGAGCACCGACTCGAAACTCAGGTCGTCGTCCTCCGGAAACGCGTCCAACTCCGCGACAGGCTCGGGGGCCGGTGCGACCGGGGTTTCCAGGTCATCCAGGCTCAGGTCAAAGGCGCTGTCGAGTTCCTCGTCGGTTGGCGACTTGTCTTCCAGCAGATCCTTGACGTACTGCGCATCCAGCTCCGCGGCCACGGTCGCTGCGGCCAGGCCTGCTGTAGCGGCGACCACCATGGCCGGGAAACGGCTCTTCAGTTGTTCGACCTGGGCGAAGTTTTCGCCATTGGCCACCAGCTGGCGCTCCTGGGCGACAAAGGCGTCGCGGTCACCCTGCTGACCGTAGACTTCCATCAGCTTCAGACGCAAGTCGCTGCGCTGAGGCTCGGCCTTGATGCCCTGCTCGAGCAGGTCGGCTGCCTGGTTCAAGCGGCCGCGGTCGATATGGGACTGGGCCTGGGGCAGCACGTCGTCGGAACGCTCGGCGGCCGGAGCCACCAATGGCGCGGCGATAGGCGGCGTGACCACCACAGGCGCGACCACCGGGGCTGGCTTGGGGGCCGGCGCAGGCGCGGGTGCGGGTTTCGGCTCGAGTTTTACGCTAGGTGGCGGAACCTCAATGCCCTCGAAGCTGCTCGGGGGCAGATCGAGCTCCGGGGAGAAGTCAGCCTCCTCCTCGAGGGCCCGGGCCATGCGCAAGTGTTTTTCCGCTTCTTGCTGGGCCTTGCGGCGTCGAGCGAGCAACAACAGCAGCAACAGCAGGAGCAGTGCACCGCCGCCAATCAACCCCAGCAGGATCGGGTTGGTCAGCAGGTCGTTGTATTTTTGCTCGTTGGACGCGGCAGGCGTCGGTTCGACCGGCGCGGCAGGCGGTGTCGCTTCCGGGGTCGCTTCTGGCGCAGGTGCCGGTGCAGCCGCCGGGGCTTGTGCCGCTGGCGCAGGCGTCAGCTGTGCGGACATCGCCCCAGGTGCCTCGCCGGCTGGCGGAACGGCGGCGCCTTCGGCCTGCATCTTGGCCAGCTGGTTGTTCTTCAGCTCGATCAGGCGCTGCAGCTTGTCCAGTTGGCTCTGCAGATCCGCCATGCGGCTTTTCAGTTCTTCGTTATCCCGGCGCGCCGAATCGAGGCTTTCCTGGGTGACAGCAAGCTTGTTGGAGAGCGCCTGGGCATCGCCGGCAGCACCTTTGCCCTTGCCGCCCGCCTTCGCCGAGTCGGCCGACACCAGGCTCAAGTTGTCGCGACCGGCGGCCTGTGCCGGCGCGCCTTCGCCACGACCACGCTTGGTGGCATCCAACTGCTGCTTGCCGGCACCCGCCACGCCCCGACGTCCCGAACGCCAGGCGGCGTTCTGCGCAGCCACTTCAGCGATGGCCTGGGGTTGCGGCAACGCCGTGCTTTGCACCGGATCCGGCAGGCGCAACACCTGCCCGGTCTTGAGCAGGTTGATGTTGCCGTTGATGAACGCGTTCGGGTTCAACGCCTGGATCGCCAGCATGGTTTGCTGGACCGACCCGCCGTTGCGCACCTTGGCGGCGATTTCCCACAGGGTATCGCGCGGCGTGGTGGTGTACTGGGAAGGCTTGGTGGCGCCGGTAACCGGTGTGGACACAACCTGGGGTGGCTTCGCCCGGGCGGCGTCGGCGGCCTGTGGCGAGAATTTGGAGGGGTCGAGCAATACGCTGTAGTCGCGCAGCAGACGGCCATTGGGCCACATCACCTGCACCAGGAACTTGACCATGGGTTCGGACAGCGGACGGCTGGAGGTTACCCGCAGGACGCTCTTGCCGTTGGCGTTGATCACCGGGGTGAAGGTCAGGTCATTGAGAAAGGCCTGGCGGTCGACCCCGGCCTTGGCGAAGTCTTCGGGGGAGGCCAGGCTCGGCACGACTTCGGCGGCGGTCAGTTGCTGGACGTCGAGCAACTCGATCTCGGCGACCAAGGGCTGGTTCGGCGTCGACTTCAGGGTCAATTCCCCGAGCCCGAGCGCTTGCGCCATACCGGAGGACAGCGCCGAGGCGGCCGCTATTGCTAACACCAGTTTGCGAACTTGAACCATAGCCTCTTCCTTTGTTTGAACATTCCTCGGCCAGCGAGAAGGTATTGATGCCGCTGCCGTAAGGCATTGCGCGCAGCCCCGATGCGACGGTGCGCGCGATCATTTCACTCATGCCCCGGGAAAGTCCCCCAGAGGGATGTTCGCCTTCAGCACTCCGGCCAAGCATAGCGCCCAGCTAGAATCATTCGACAAATTGATGCCAAGTATCTTTTACAGCAAGTCTTTTATCAACAACTCAGCCACCTGCACAGCATTGAGCGCCGCGCCCTTGCGCACGTTATCTGACGTCAGCCACATATTTAGCTCCGCCGGATCGTCGATCCCGCCGCGCACACGACCAACGTAGACCACATCCTGCCCCACCGCATCGCCCACCGCCGTCGGGTAATCGCCCGCCTCCACCAGCTCGATACCGGGCGCCGCTTCCAAAGCCGCGTTGACCTTGGCCAGGTCGACGGCCTTGGCAGACTGCACAGTCACGCTAAAGCTATCGCCAAAAAACACCGGGGCTTGAATGCAAGTGACGGAAATCTTTAACAAAGGCTGATTCAGCACTTGGCGCAACTCGCGGACCAGGCGTTTTTCCAGCTGCGTATGCCCCTGCTCGTCCGGCGCGCCAACCTGGGCCAGCAGGTTGAACGCCATCTGCCGGTCAAAGAACTTCGGCTCCAGCGGACGGGCGTTGAGCAGCTCGGCAGTCTGACGCGCCAACTCGCTCACGGCCACGCGGCCCTGGGCCGACACCGCGAGGCTGGCGGTCAGGCTGATGCGCTGCAAATCCAGGCATTCACGCAGCGGCGCCAGCACCACCGCCAAGGCCGTGGCCGACGCGCTGGGGCTGCTGACCTGCAACGGTTTGTTCAAGCCAGCCAATACTTGGGCATTGGCTTCCGGCACGATCTGCGGCGCCTGTTCGGGCGGCAAGGCACCGGACAGGTCGATCAGCGCACAACCGGCTGCCGTGGCCCGCGGGGCGAAACTCAGGGTCACCGCTGGGCCCGCCGCGAAGAACACCAGTTGGACTTTGCTGAAATCGAACTCGTCGACCTCGCGCACCCGCACGTTTTTGCCGCGGAACATCACCGAGCTGCCTGCCGATTCGCTGCTGGCCAGCAGGTGCAGGTTACCGACCGGGAAGTCCCGCTCTTCGAGAATCTGGACGAGGGTTTCGCCAACAGTACCGGTGGCGCCGATCACGGCAATATCAAAGGACTGGCTCATGGGTCTACCTCAGGTAAAACGTGGGGAGCGGCACTTTACCGGGTGGTCGGTATGCAGGCAATTGGCAGGGGGATTTGCGGTGCCTGGGCTGGTCCCATCGCGAGCAGGCTCGCTCCCACAGGTTTTGCGGCCACCAAGGATCCCATGTGGGAGCGAGCCTGCTCGCGATGGCGCCGCCTCAGGCGCATAAAATCCCAAAACCGCCCCCCAAATAAAAAACCCGCACCTCTCACAAGGCGCGGGTTCTTTCACAGCGACAATCGATCAACGCTCGAGCAGGATCCGCAGCATGCGACGCAGCGGTTCGGCCGCACCCCACAGCAGTTGGTCGCCGACGGTGAAGGCACCGACGAATTGCGAACCCATGTTCAGTTTGCGCAAACGGCCCACCGGGACATTCAGGGTGCCGGTGACCTTGGTCGGGCTCAGCTCCTGCATGCTGATTTCGCGGTTGTTCGGCACCAGCTTGACCCAAGGGTTGTGCTGGCTGATCAGCCCTTCGATGTCGGCTATCGGCACGTCTTTGTTCAGCTTGATGGTCAGCGCCTGGCTGTGGCAACGCATGGCGCCGATGCGCACGCAGATGCCGTCCACCGGGATCGGGCTCTTGAAGCGACCGAGGATCTTGTTGGTTTCGGCCTGGGCCTTCCACTCTTCACGGCTCTGGCCGTTAGGCAGTTCCTTGTCGATCCACGGAATCAGGCTGCCAGCCAGCGGTACGCCGAAGTTTTCGGTCGGGTAGGCATCGCTGCGCATCGCCTCGGCGACCTTGCGGTCGATGTCGAGGATGGCGCTGGCTGGGTTGGCCAGGTCATCGGCGACGGCGGCGTGGGTCGCGCCCATCTGCTTGATCAGTTCACGCATGTTCTGCGCACCAGCACCGGATGCCGCCTGATAAGTCATGGCGCTCATCCACTCCACCAGCCCGGCTTCGAACAAGCCGCCCAGGCCCATCAGCATCAGGCTGACAGTGCAGTTGCCGCCGATGTAGTTCTTGGTGCCCGCATCCAGCTGCTGGTCGATGACCTTGCGGTTGACCGGGTCGAGGATGATCACCGCATCGTCCTGCATGCGCAGGCTGGAGGCGGCGTCGATCCAGTAACCCTGCCAGCCGGCTTCACGCAGCTTGGGGAATACTTCGCTGGTGTAGTCGCCGCCCTGGCAGGTCAGGATCACGTCGAGGGTCTTGAGCTCGTCAATGCTGTAGGCATCCTTGAGCACACCGGTGTCCTTGCCCACGGATGGGCCCTGGCCACCGACATTGGAAGTGGTGAAAAACACCGGCTCAATGAGATCGAAATCCTGCTCTTCCAGCATTCGCTGCATGAGCACGGAACCGACCATGCCGCGCCAACCGATCAGACCTACACGTTTCATCGCAACTACACCTATACAAAAGTGGGCCACCGTCGAAGCAGTGGGCCCGAAAGATTACAGATTCCGCAGCGCGGCGACTACTGCATCGCCCATTTGCTGCGTACCGACTTTGGTACAACCTTGCGACCAGATATCGCCGGTACGCAAGCCTTGGTCCAAGACCACGCTGACGGCTTTTTCGATCGCGTCGGCGGCATCGTTCAAGTTGAAGCTGTAACGCAGCATCATCGACACCGACAGGATGGTCGCCAACGGGTTGGCAATGCCCTGCCCGGCGATGTCCGGCGCCGAACCGTGGCATGGCTCGTACATGCCCTTGTTGTTGGCGTCCAGGGAAGCCGACGGCAGCATGCCAATGGAACCGGTGAGCATCGACGCTTCGTCGGACAGGATGTCGCCGAACATGTTGTCGGTGACGATCACGTCGAACTGCTTCGGCGCGCGCACCAGTTGCATGGCGGCGTTGTCGACGTACATGTGGCTCAGTTCGATGTCCGGGTAATCCTTGGCCACCTGCTCGACCACTTCGCGCCACAATTGGCTGGAGGCCAGCACGTTGGCCTTGTCCACCGAGCACAGCTTCTTGCCACGCACGCGGGCCATGTCGAAGCCGACCCGGGCGATACGGCGGATTTCGCTTTCGCTGTACGGCAGGGTGTCGTAGGCCTGGCGCTCGCCATTATCCAGCTCGCGGGTGCCACGCGGGGCGCCGAAATAGATGCCGCCGGTCAGCTCGCGAACGATGAGGATGTCCAGGCCCGAGACGATTTCCGGCTTCAGGCTCGATGCATCGGCCAGTTGCGGGTAAAGAATCGCCGGACGCAGGTTGCCGAACAAGCCCAGTTGCGCGCGAATTTTCAGCAGGCCGCGCTCGGGGCGGATGTCGCGTTCGATCTTGTCCCATTTCGGGCCGCCCACGGCACCCAGCAGCACGGCATCGGCGGCACGGGCACGGTCCAGGGTCTCGTCGGCCAGGGGCACGCCATGCTTGTCGATGGCCGCGCCGCCGATCACGTCGTGGCTGAGTTCGAAGCCCAGGCTGTACTTGTCGTTCGCCAGCTCCAGGACCTTGACCGCTTCGGCCATGATTTCCGGGCCAATGCCATCACCTGGGAGAATCAGAATCTGCTTGCTCATGCTTTCCTCGTTTGCTCTGTCGACACAGGCCTCTGGCGCTGGCCGGGAAAAATGCTACCGCTCGGCCCACAGCACCAGTACATCTGTACTGAACGAACCATCGGCCTCAATCTCAAAATATTCACGCACTTCATCACCCATCGAACGCTGCAGCTGGAGAATCGCCGCACGCATCACCTCGGGGGTACGCATGCGCTCGACCCAGGAGTGGTACTCCAGGCGCAGGCGCTGGCGTGAGGTGCTACGGGTGTGCAACCCCGCTTCGCTGACCTGGCGCAACCACTCGCCGGCCGAATAATCGCGCACATGGCTGGTGTCGCGCAGCACTTCGATGCTTTGCAGGTAGGTGTCCAGCAACGGCGTGCCCGGCGACAGGATGTCGATGAACGCCATCACCCCGCCCGGCTTGAGCACCCGACGCACTTCCCGCAACGCCAGGCCCAGGTCACTCCAATGATGCGCCGAATAGCGGCTGAACACGAAGTCGAACTCACCGTCGGCGAAGGGCAAACGCTCGGCGGCACCGCGCACCGTGCTGATATTGCCCAGGCCCCGCTCCGCGGCCGCCGCAGTCACCACATCGAGCATCTGCTGGGACAAATCATAGGCCACCACTTCACCGGCCAGCGGCGCCACGTGGAAACTCACATGGCCGGCGCCACAGCCCAGGTCCAACACACGGGCATCGCCACGGCCAGCCAGCGCAGCCTGTAGCAGCGCGAACTCAGCGCCCTGGGCGTGCACGGCACTGCTCAGATAGGCCGAGGCCTGTTCACCGAATTGCTTTTGTACAACCTGACTGTGGGCGGTGCTGGTCATGGAACTTCCTTTTGGCTGTGTCTGTTCTGGCCTCATCGCGAGCAGGCTCGCTCCCACATTGGATTTGCGGCGTAAAGAAAATCCCTGTGGGAGCGAGCCTGCTCGCGATGGCGTCGTTACGCCTTACGCAAAATCAAGCATCGCGAAACAACCAAGGCTGGCTCGCCCGATGCTTGGCCTCGAACGCGGCAATCGCCTCGCCGTCCTGCAAGGTCAGGCCAATGTCATCCAGGCCGTTGAGCAGGCAATGTTTGCGAAACGCATCGATCTCGAACCCCAACACCTTGCCGTCGGGGCGAGTCACGGTCTGGGCCGCGAGGTCGATTTTCAGCTGGTAGCCGGGGTTGGCTTCGACCTGCTGGAACAACTCATCCACCTCAGCATCGCTGAGGATGATCGGCAACAAGCCGTTCTTGAAGCTGTTGTTGAAGAAGATGTCGGCGTAGCTCGGCGCGATGATGCTGCGGAAACCGTATTCTTCCAGGGCCCACGGCGCGTGCTCGCGACTGGAACCACAGCCGAAGTTCTCCCGGGCCAGCAACACGCTGGCGCCTTGGTAACGCTCGGCGTTGAGCACGAAATCCTTGTTCAACGGCCGCTTGGAGTTGTCCTGGTACGGCTGGCCGACATCCAGGTAACGCCATTCGTCGAACAGGTTCGGGCCGAAGCCGGTGCGCTTGATGGACTTCAAGAACTGCTTGGGAATGATCTGGTCGGTGTCGACGTTGGCACGATCCAAAGGCGCGACAAGACCGGTGTGCTGGGTAAAAGCTTTCATGCTGCGCTCCTTCAGATCAATTCGCGGACGTCGACGAAACGGCCGTTGACAGCCGCCGCCGCGGCCATCGCCGGGCTCACCAGGTGCGTACGGCCACCGGCGCCCTGACGGCCTTCGAAGTTACGGTTGGAGGTGGAGGCGCAATGCTCGCCCGACTCCAAACGGTCCGGGTTCATCGCCAGGCACATCGAGCACCCTGGCTCGCGCCACTCGAAACCGGCCTCGAGGAAAATCTTGTCCAGCCCTTCCGCTTCGGCCTGGGCCTTCACCAGGCCCGAGCCCGGCACCACAATGGCCTGCTTGATC
The DNA here is from genome assembly GCF_018325805.1 of Pseudomonas sp. St290. Taxonomy (NCBI): domain Bacteria; kingdom Pseudomonadati; phylum Pseudomonadota; class Gammaproteobacteria; order Pseudomonadales; family Pseudomonadaceae; genus Pseudomonas; species Pseudomonas sp. St290. The sequence goes on from NZ_AP014703.1 coordinate 4,621,260, forward strand.
GTCGAGGCAACTTTGCGGCCCTTGGCGATCACCGCCGCGGCGCGCAGGTCTTCGATCCGCGAGTTGGTGCAGGAACCGATGAACACGCGATCGAGTTGAATATCGGTGATCGCCTGGTTGGCGCTCAAGCCCATGTATTTCAAGGCGCGGACGATGGAGTCACGCTTGACCAGGTCCATTTCCTTGGCCGGATCCGGTACGTTCTGGTCCACCGCCAGCACCATTTCCGGCGAAGTGCCCCAGCTGACTTGCGGTTTGATCTGGCTCGCGTCGAGCTCGACTACGGTGTCGAATTTCGCATCGGCATCGGAGACCAAGTCTTTCCAGGCTTCGACCGCCATGTCCCATTCAGCACCTTTCGGGGAGAACGGACGGCCCTTGACGTATTCCACGGTTTTTTCATCGGCGGCCACCAGCCCGACACGGGCACCGGCCTCGATGGACATGTTGCAGATGGTCATGCGGCCTTCGACGGACAAGTCGCGGATCGCGCTGCCGGCGAACTCGATGGCGTGGCCGTTACCACCCGCGGTACCGATCTTGCCGATCACCGCCAGGACGATGTCCTTGGCAGTCACGCCGAACGGTAACTTGCCCTCGACGCGCACCAGCATGTTCTTCATTTTCTTGGCAACCAGGCACTGGGTGGCGAGCACATGCTCCACCTCGGAGGTGCCGATGCCATGGGCCAGGGCGCCGAAGGCACCGTGGGTCGAGGTGTGCGAGTCGCCGCAGACCACGGTCATGCCCGGCAAGGTCGCGCCCTGCTCCGGGCCGATGACGTGGACGATGCCTTGGCGCACGTCATTCATCTTGAATTCGACGATGCCGTATTCGTCACAGTTATCGTCGAGGGTCTGGACCTGCAGGCGCGAGACCTGGTCGGCAATGGCTTCAATGCCGCCCTTGCGCTCCGGCGTAGTCGGTACGTTGTGGTCCGGGGTCGCGATGTTGGCATCGATGCGCCACGGCTTGCGCCCGGCCAGGCGCAAACCTTCGAAGGCTTGCGGCGAAGTCACTTCGTGGATGATGTGACGATCGATGTAGATCAGCGCCGAGCCATCGTCGCGCTGCTTGACCAAATGCGAATCCCAGAGCTTGTCGTAGAGCGTTTTGCCGGCCATCAGACGGTTCCTCATCAGCTTGTTTCTATGCCCCGGGCCTGAACGAATCAATAACCCCTTGGCTTGTGAGGCTGATCCTATGGGGTTACATTAAATAACTCAAATTCATATTTTTTATACTTTGCATAACCAACTGGAATTCGACCGGAACCGCCATGGACCTCGCCAATCTCAATGCCTTTATTGCCATCGCCGAGACGGGCAGTTTCTCCGGCGCCGGCGAACGCCTGCACCTGACCCAGCCGGCCATCAGCAAGCGCATTGCCGGCCTCGAACAACAACTCAAGGTGCGCCTGTTCGACCGCCTGGGCCGTGAAGTGGGCCTGACCGAGGCCGGCCGGGCCCTGTTGCCACGGGCCTATCAAATCCTCAATGTGCTGGACGACACCCGCCGCGCCCTGACCAACCTGACTGGCGAAGTGACCGGGCGCCTGACGCTCGCCACCAGCCACCACATCGGCCTGCACCGCCTGCCGCCTCTACTCAGGGAGTTCACCCGCCGCTACCCCCAGGTGGCACTGGACATTCAGTTTCTGGATTCGGAAGTGGCCTACGAAGAAATCCTCCATGGCCGGGCCGAACTGGCCGTCATCACCCTCGCCCCCGAACCCCACACGCTGGTAAGGGCCACGCCGGTATGGGACGACCCCCTGGATTTCGTGGTCGCCCCCGAGCATGCATTACTGGAAAACGGCGCGGTCAGCCTGGCGGACATTGCCTTGCATCCGGCGGTTTTCCCGGGGGGCAACACCTTTACCCATCACATCGTGCGACGGCTGTTCGAGGCCCAGGGCCTGACACCGAACATCGCCATGAGCACGAATTACCTGGAAACGATAAAAATGATGGTCTCCATCGGCCTGGCCTGGAGCGTTTTGCCGCGCACCATGCTCGACGAACAGGTGGCGCGCATTCCTTTGCCGGGCATACAACTCAGTCGCCAGCTAGGCTATATCTTGCACACCGAACGGACGCTGTCGAACGCCGCACGGGCTTTCATGGCCTTACTGGACGCACAAATCGATTTGCCAGGGACAAAGGCATAGGTTGTGCCGCGCCTGTAGGGCCTTGGATGCTTGTGCTTAATGCCCAAACCCGCTCAAGGCTCGCCAGAAATGCCCAAACCCGCTGACCATCTCCCGCCCTTGCCACGCATCCAGGCGCTAGACCCGAAACGGTCCGAGCAAAGCTGGGACAGCGCGCCGCAGTTGCTGGCCGCCCTGAACGGCGCTCGGCTGGGGGCCTGGTCGTGGGACATCGACAGCGGGCAGATCAGTTGGTCCCGCGGCACCCAGGCGCTGTTCGGCTTCGATCCGCGCCAGCCATTGCCGGCGGATGTGGATTATCTGGACCTGTTGCTGCCCGAAGACCGGGCCCGGGCCGTGCGCGCCTTTCACGCGGCAGTGGCCGGGGCGCCGTTGGAACAGGCGATGCACCACCGCATCGTCTGGCCCGATGGCAGCCTGCACTGGCTGGAGATCAGCGGCAGCGTGCTGCCCGACAAGCATGGCCGTCCGCGCATGATCGGGGTGATCCGCGAAATCACCCATCAGCGCGAGCGCGAACAAGCCCTGCGCAGTTCGGAAAAACGCTTCGCCACGCTCTTTCATCTGTGCCCGAACATGGTCTTGCTGACCCGCCAGGAGGACGGGCTGATCAGCGAAGCCAACCAGTATTTCGAAAGCCTGTTCGGCTGGCCGGTGCATGACGTAATCGGCCGCACCACCCTGGAGCTGGGCTTGTGGGTTGACCCCAGCCAACGGGCGAAACTGGTGGAAGCGACCAAAGCCAAGGGCGAGCTGGTGAGCACGGAGGTGGAGTTCCGGGCCAGCAACGGCCAGATTCATAACGGCATTCTCAGTGCGCAAAAAGTCGAACTCGAAGGCCAGCCCTACCTGTTGAGCACCTTTCTCGACACCACCGAGCGCAAACTCGCCGAACAGGCCCTCAAGGACAGCCAGGAACGCCTGGACCTGGCCCTCGACTCGGCGCAACTGGGCACCTGGGACTGGCACATTCCCAGCGGCATGCTCTACGGCTCGGCCCGCGCCGCGCAGCTCCATGGCCTGGAACCCAAGCCCTTCCACGAATCGTTCGACGCGTTTTTCGAGGGCGTCCCCACGGAAGAACGCAACAACATGCGCAACGCCTATCGCAGCCTGCGCGAAGGCCCGGCGGGCAACTACCAATTGACCTACCGGGTGCAACTGCCGGACGGCAGCTCGCGCTACCTGGAAAGCCGCGCCCGCCTCTACCGCAACGACGACGGCAGCCCTTTGCGCATGGCCGGCACCTTGCTGGACATCACCGACCAGGTGGAGCGCGAACAGAGCCTGGCCGCCTCGGAAGAAAAATTCGCCACGCTGTTCCAGGTCAGCCCCGACCCGATCTGCGTCACCCACCAGGACAGTGGCCGGTTTCTCGAGATCAACTCAAGCTTCACCCAGACCTTCGGCTGGACCGCCAACGACGTGATCGGCCTCGGCGCCGACGAAATCGGCCTCTGGGACGCCTCGGGCAGTAGCCTGCAACGCATCGAACGGGTGATCCGCGAACAATCGCTGAACAATGTCGCCATCGTCGTTCATCATAAGAACGGCCAGCCGCTGACCTGTGTGATTTCCAGCCGGCAGATCAACGTCGGCAACCAGCCCTGCATCGTCACGACCTTGCGGGACATCACGCAGCAACAACGCTCCGAAGCTGCCCTCAAGGCCAGCGAAGAGAAATTCGCCAAGGCGTTTCATTCCAGCCCCGACGCCATCACCATCACCGAGCACAAGAGCGGTCGCTACCTGGAGGTCAACGACGGCTTCTGTCGGTTGACCGGCTACCGCGCCGACGAGGTGATCGGGCGCACGGTCTACGAAGTGGGGATCTGGGCCGAAGAAAAACAACGCGCCGCCCTGCTGGCCGAATTGCAACTCAAGGGCCGCGTCGTTCACCAGGAAATGCTCGGGCGCAATAAACGGGGGGAAATCCTCACGGTGGAGGTCTCGGTCGAGCCCATCACGCTCAATGAAACGGCGTGCCTGCTGCTGACCGCCCGGGACGTGAGCCTGCTACGCAATGCCGAAGCCCAGATCCGCCACCTGGCCTATCACGACCCACTGACCAACCTGCCCAACCGGGCCTTGCTGATGGACCGGCTGAGCCAGCAGATCGCCCTGCTCAAGCGCCATAATTTGCGTGGCGCCCTGCTGTTTCTCGATCTGGACCACTTCAAGCACATCAACGATTCCCTCGGTCACCCGGTGGGCGACACCGTGCTGAAAATCATCACCGCGCGCCTGGAGGCCAGCGTGCGCCTGGAAGACACCGTCGCGCGACTGGGCGGCGACGAATTCGTGGTGCTGCTCAGCGGCCTGGAAGGCTCGCGCAACGAAGTCAGCAAGCAAGTGCAAACCCTGGCCGACACCCTGCGCGAACTGCTTTCGGAGCCGATGTTTCTCGATGGCCAGCGACTGCAGGTCACGCCGAGCATCGGTATAGCGCTGATTCCCGACCACGGCTCCACGCCCACCGATTTGCTCAAGCGCGCCGACATTGCGTTGTATCGCGCCAAGGATTCGGGGCGCAACACCTCGCAGATGTTTCACACCACCATGCAAAAAGCCGCCAGCGAACGGCTGCGCATGGAGACCGACCTGCGCCAGGCCCTGGCCCGTGGCGAGTTCAGCGTGCATTTCCAGCCCCAGGTCGATGCCCGGGACAACCGCATTGTCGGTGCCGAAGCCCTGGTGCGCTGGCATCACCCGGATCTGGGCGCCCAATCGCCGAACGAATTCATCAAGGTGCTGGAAGACAGCGGCCTGATCCTGGAAGTCGGGACCTGGATCCTCGACGAAGCCTGCGATGGCTTCAAGCAACTGATCGCCAAGGGCAAGATCGATCCGGAGCAATTCAGCCTGTGTGTAAACATCAGCCCGCGGCAATTCCGCCAAAGCGACTTCGTCGAACGCATCGAAAGCAGCCTGGCCACCCACGGCCTGCCCTGCTCCTTGCTGAAGCTGGAAATCACCGAAGGCATCGTGATCCAGAACCTGGATGACACCATCGCCAAGATGCGCCGGCTCAAGAAACTCGGGGTGAGCTTTGCCATGGACGATTTTGGCACCGGCTATTCGTCGCTGACCTACCTCAAGCGCCTGCCAGTGGATACGCTGAAGATCGATCAGTCATTCGTGCGCGACGCCACCAGCGACCCCAACGACGCGGAGATCATCCGCGCCATCGTCGCCATGGCCCGCAGCCTCAACCTGGTGATGATTGCCGAAGGGGTGGAGACCCTGGAGCAATTGCAATTCCTGCAGGGGTTGGGTTGCCATCTGTACCAAGGCTACCTGCACAGCCGGCCGTTGCCGCTGGAGGCATTTGAGCGGTTGTTGCCGTGACATGGAGGCGCTACGGGGAGCGCTTGTGGCGAGGGGGTTCTATGTGGGAGCAAAGCTTGCTCGCGACTGCAGCCTGACTCGGTATTTGAAGGACCGCATCGCTTTTATCGCGGGCAAGCCTTGCTCCCACATGAAATCCCCTCGCCACAATTAATCTTCCACCGTTCTCCAAAATGAAGAAGGGCGCCATCTGGCGCCCTTCTTCAGTTGCGATGCATCAGTTTTGCAACGCGGGTTGCTGCTGCGCCCCGTTGATCGGGATGCGCTTGGCTTTCGCCTCTTCCGGAATCACCCGCAACAGGTCGATGCTCAACAGACCGTTGCTCAGGCCGGCGGACTTGATCTCGATATGATCGGCCAACCGGAAGGACAGCTTGAACGCACGCTGGGCGATACCTTGGTGCAGGTAAGTCACGCTGTCGTTGCTCGCTTCGCGCTTGCCGCCACTGATGGTCAGCACACCTTTTTCCACTTGCAGGTCCAGGTCTTCTTCCTGGAACCCGGCGGCGGCGACCACGATGCGGTATTCGTCATCGCCATGTTTTTCCACATTGTAGGGTGGATAGCTGCTGCCCGGTTCGTTGCGCAGAGCGGTTTCGAACAGATCGTTGAAACGATCGAAACCCACCGAGGAACGGAACAGCGGGGCCAGCGAAAATGCAGTACTCATGATTCAAATCTCCTGAAAAATTCAGCAAGTTTTTTTGTCTCCGCGACCCGAATTCGGCATCGCGTAACCCTTATCTAGGGTTCGCCAAAAACTTTTCAAGAGCTTTTTTTGAATTTTTTTCAGGCCGCTTCGGTGTGCTGCACACCCAGCAGATGCCCCACCGCGTCCAGGTCGGTTTCCCGCCGCAGAGCGCTGAACAGCGCCACCGCTTCGGGATAATTGCGCGTCAGCATGGCCAACCACTGTTTCAATCTGCCCGGGGCCTGGCGGGGTGTCAGTTGCTCGACCACTTGCACCCAGAAGTCCTGGAGCATCGGCTGCAAATCGGCCCAGGACATCTCGATCACTTCCTCACCAGCCCGGGCCGCGGCGATCTGCCGGGCCAGATCAGGGCGAGAAACGAGGCCGCGACCGAGCATGATGTCTTCGACGCCGCTGATTTCACGGCATCGACGCCAATCTTCCACGCTCCAGATATCGCCATTGGCAAACACAGGCACCTTGACCACTTCCTGCACCCTGGGGATCCACTCCCAGTGGGCGGGAGGCTTATAGCCGTCCACCTTGGTCCGCGCATGCACCACAATGTGCGCCGCGCCGCCTTCGGCCAACGCCGTGGCACAGACCAACGCGCCATCCGGGCTATCGAAACCCAGGCGCATCTTGGCGGTGACCGGGATGTGTTCTGGCACCGCACGACGCACGTGTTCGACGATTTCGTTGAGCAATTCCGGTTCTTTGAGCAACACCGCCCCACCCCGGGATTTGTTCACGGTCTTGGCCGGGCAGCCGAAGTTCAGGTCGATCACCTCTGAGCCCAACTCGCAGGCCAACGCCGCGTTTTCCGCCAGGCACACCGGATCGGAACCAAGCAGCTGCACCCGCAGCGGTACACCGGCAGCAGTTCGGGCGCCAGTCAACAGTTCAGGGGCGAGCTTATGGAAATAGGCCGGCGTGAGCAGACGGTCGTTGACGCGGATGAACTCGGTGACACACCAGTCGATACCGCCAACACGGGTCAGGACATCCCGCAGGATGTTGTCGACCAACCCCTCCATGGGTGCCAGGGCAATTTGCATGGAAACACACACTCAAACGAAAAAACGTGCGGCAGTTTACCGGATTTTGCCCACATAGCCGGCATTCACCACAAATCCTTGTGGGAGCAGGCTTGCTCGCGAAAACGCGGTGGATCAGCTTGCATTGATGTTGGATGTGCTGCCGTCATCGCGAGCAGGCTCGCTCCCACAATGGTTCCAATGTGTTTACAGAATTGGAGCCCGCCACAAATCCCTGTGGGAGCGAGCCTGCTCGCGATGGCGATGGGTCAGTCTATGAAGATGCCAGATGGATTCAACGCCACGCCATAACCCTCGATGAATTCCTGCGGCATGCGCTTTGGCCGACCGGTGGACAGTTCAATGCAGACAAATGTGGTCTGGGCCCGCAGTAAGGTAGTGTTGTCGCTGGGGCGGACCAGCTGGAAATGCCGGGTCATTTTCAGGCGCTGGTCCCAGTCGACGATCCAGGTCGCCAATTGAAGCTCGTCGCCTTCATAAGCCGCCGCCAGGTAATCGATTTCATGCCGCACCACCGCCATGGCTCGGTCCAGGCGCCGGTACTCCACCAGATCCAGGCCCAGGCGCTGGGAATGGCGCCAGGCACAACGCTCGAGCCAGGTGACGTACACCGCGTTGTTGGCATGGCCCAGCCCGTCGATATCTTCGGCATTTACTTGAAGATCAATGATGAACGGCGTTGCCCGATCCCAGCCCATGCCCCTCTCCCGGTCGAATTTGGTTGGGGCAGTGTAACGGATCCGAGCTTGACCGCCATCGCGGGCAAGCCTTGCTCCCACAGATCAAGCCGATTGCCGCGCTTGCAGGCTGCGCCCGGCCAACAGCGATAACACACCATCAACGACCCGCGAATCGGCCAACACCCGCTGATGCCCACCCTGTGGCAGTCGCAGCAAACGACTGTCGAACCAGGCTTCATGGATCAATTGCGATTCCTTGACCGAGACGAAAGTGTCGTCGTCGGCATGGACGATCAACCCGGGCACGTCCAGTTGGTAATGGGCGACGTCCATTTTCTCGGCCCGCATGCCCACATCGCTTTCCACCAGACGAATGAAAGCTGAACGGGCCTTGGGCGGCAGCCCCATCATCCGCGCGAATCCGCGTAACACACCAAGAATGCGCGCAGGCGCAGCGATGCTGACCAAGGTCTCGGTCCGCAACCCCAACTGAACCGCGAGCATGGCACTGGCTCCACCCATGGAATGCCCGATCACGGCCTGCAACGGTGGCAGCTCAGCGGCGGCCTCAAGCATGGCCCTGGCGAACAACAGGACATTCGCCTCGCGGCCCGGCGAACGACCATGGGCCGGACCGTCCAGGGCCACCACCATGTAACCGGCGCCCACCAGGGCCGTGATCAGCGCCCCGAATTGAGTCGGCCGCCCTTCCCAGCCGTGCATCAGCAAGACTACCGGGCCTTTGCCCCAGCGCAACGCCGAAAGACCGAAGCGCAAGGTGATACGCTCGGACGAGGCCAGCAATGGTAACTCCCAATCCCGCGGCGGCAGGTCTCGAGGGCGCATGAACAGCAGACGCATCTGCTTGGCCACCAGGCGCGGAGCCACCCAACCAAGCGTGCCATTGACGCTACGAATCCAGCTAAACCTGTCCATCGCTCATCTCCAGGGCTTGCGCCTCAGCTCATTGCACCGCCGACTTGGCGGCGCGCAGCAAACGATCGGATAACTCTCCAGGCCCCAAGGCCCGCGCCAGGGCCAGGCCACCCACCATCAAGGCAATGTCGGCCAGGGCCTTGTCGGCGTCCTCCGGGCTGGCCGCCAATTGCGCGACCATCAATTCAACATGCTCGTTGAGCACCTCACGAAACGCATCTGGCAGCCGGCCCAGTTCGCCGACCGACGCAGGAATCGGGCAGGCATTCTCGGTGGAGTCACGGTGCTTTCGTGACAGATAGAACGCCGCCACCAATGCGCGCCGCTCTTCGCCTGTCAGCTCGCCGTCCATATCGGCAATCAAGCCGCGGCGCCGATTGAGCAATTGCTTGAATGCCTCCAGCATCAAGGCATCCTTGCTTTCGAAATGAGCATAAAAACCGCCCACCGTCAGCCCCGCCGCCCCCATCACCTCGCCCACGCTCGGTTCAGCCGGCCCACGCTGGATCAGCGCATCGCTGGCGGCCTTGAGAATGCGTTCACGGGTTTGTGCCTTCTTATCGCTCATCGTCGCCTCCGAATATTACGATTGAAATATTATTCCCATAATAATTTTCCGCAAGCAGAAATTTTGACCGCTGGTCAGAAGTTGCTTTCAAGGATAAGGGAATTGGCCGAACGCCAGATAAACAAAAGGGCCATTCAAGAATTGAATGACCCTTATAAAATCCCGCAGAGCGGGTAATCGTGGCGTCCCCTAGGGGACTCGAACCCCTGTTACCGCCGTGAAAGGGCGGTGTCCTAGGCCACTAGACGAAGGGGACACAAACCTTCTAGCTTGATCAGCGCTGAGAACTGATCGACTCAAGACCGGTGTGGCCAGATCTTGAACCTGTAAATTGGTGGAGCTAGACGGGATCGAACCGTCGACCTCTTGCATGCCATGCAAGCGCTCTCCCAGCTGAGCTATAGCCCCGGATTTTTCGCCTCGCGGCGGAGCGACATCTTGCAACATCGCTTCTGTAAAACTGGCGTCCCCTAGGGGACTCGAACCCCTGTTACCGCCGTGAAAGGGCGGTGTCCTAGGCCACTAGACGAAGGGGACGCAAACCCTTCTATACAACTGATCAACGCTGAGTGTTGATCGCTTCAAGACCGGTGTGGCCAGGCCTTGAAGTGTAAATTGGTGGAGCTAGACGGGATCGAACCGTCGACCTCTTGCATGCCATGCAAGCGCTCTCCCAGCTGAGCTATAGCCCCTCATCGCTGAGGACGGGGCGAATCTTAAGGGCGTATCGGAGGGCTGTCAAATTTATTTTCAACAAATTTGAAAGTTTTTTGCCGGGATAACAATCACTTACCGACAAACCCCGGAAAACCGGGGTATGTCCTGCCTCATCGAGCGCTTACGCGATCGCGCCCAGCAGTTTTTCCCACTCCTTGTTTTCCTTCTTCGACACGCCACCGAGCAGATCGATAGCCTGGCGCAAGCGGAAACGGGTCAGGTCGGGTCCGAGGATTTCCATCGCATCGAGCACCGACACCGAGCTGGCCTGACCGGTAATGGCGGCGAACATCAGCGGCATGGCATCGCGTAATTTCAACTCCAACGACTCGACCACGGCCTGGATGGTCGCGGTGATGCTGTCCTTCTCCCACTGACGCAGGCTTTCCAATTTCCACAGGATCAACTGCATCAACTGGCGCACCTGATCACCCGACAGCTTCTTGGATTCGAACAACTTCGCATCCGGCGTCACGCCACCGGCAAAGAAGAAGCCGGCCAGCGGGGCGATCTGGCTGAACGTCTCTACCCTGCCCTGCACATGAGGCGCGATTTTCATCATGTACTCAGGGTTCAACGCCCACTTCTGCACACGCGCGGCGAACTCTTCTACCGGCAGGTCCCGCAACCACTGGCCGTTGAGCCACGACAGCTTCTCGATATCGAAGATCGGCCCGCCCAGGGAGACGCGCGACAAATCGAAATGCTCGACCATTTCCTGCAACGAGAACTTCTCGCGCTCGTCCGGCATCGACCAACCCATGCGCCCCAGGTAGTTGAGCATCGCCTCGGGCATGAAGCCCATGCGCTCGTAGAACGTCACCGAAGTCGGGTTCTTGCGCTTGGACAACTTGCTCTTGTCCGGGTTACGCAGCAGCGGCATGTAGCACAGTTGCGGCTGTTCCCAGCCGAAGTATTCGTAGAGCAGGATCAGTTTCGGCGCCGACGGCAGCCATTCTTCGCCACGCAGGACGTGGGTGATGCCCATCAGGTGATCGTCGACCACGTTCGCCAGGAAGTACGTCGGCAAGCCGTCGGTCTTCATCAGCACTTGCATGTCCATGCGATCCCAGGGGATCTCGACATCGCCCCGCAGCATGTCCGGCACCACGCAGACACCTTCGCTCGGCACCTTCATGCGGATCACATGGGGCTCACCGGCCGCCAGACGACGGGCGACTTCTTCCTTGGAAAGCAGCAGCGCCCGGCCGTCGTAGCGCGGGGTTTCACCCCGGGCCATTTGCTCGGCGCGCATCTGGTCCAGCTCTTCGGCAGTGCAGAAGCACGGGAACGCGTGCCCCATGTCCACCAACTGCTGGCAATACTGTTTGTAGATATCACCCCGTTCGCTCTGGCGGTACGGACCGTGCGGGCCGCCAACGTCCGGGCCTTCGCTCCAGTCGATGCCCAGCCAGCGCAGGGCGTCGAAGATCTGCTGTTCGGACTCGCGGGTCGAACGCAACTGGTCGGTGTCCTCGATCCGCAGGATGAACTCGCCGCCATGCTGCTTGGCAAAGCAATAGTTGAACAAAGCGATGTAGGCGGTGCCGACATGGGGATCGCCAGTGGGCGAAGGCGCGATGCGGGTGCGGACGGTGGTCATGGCATGTCTCGGAAAGAATATAAAAGCGAAGATGAAACAGGGGGCGAATGGTAACAGGCGATGGCGGGCGGGCTCCAGTGAGAGCGGGATTTGTGTGGTCAGCCGTTGGACCGAGTCGCGCCCATCGCGAGCAGGCTCGCTCCCACAGGGACCGCGACTCGGTCAAAATGTGGGAGCGAGCCTGCTCGCGATGAGGCCATTACAACCACTACAAACCTCAGACAGTCAGCAACCGCTCGCGCAGCTTGCCAATCTCGTCGCGCAACTGCGCCGCCGCCTCGAACTCCAGGTCCCGGGCCAGTTGGTACATTTTCTCTTCCAGTTGCCGGATGCGCTTGGTGATTTCGCTCGGTGAGCGCAGTTCGGCCTCGTAGCGGGCGCTCTCTTCGGCCGCCTTGGCCATGCCCTTGCGCTTTTTGCTGCGCGAGCCGGGCACGGTGGCGCCCTCCATGATGTCGGCGACGTCCTTGAACACGCCCTTGGGGGTGATGCCATTGGCCAGGTTGAAGGCGATCTGCTTGTCGCGACGGCGCTCGGTCTCGCCGATGGCCCGCTCCATGGAACCGGTGATGCGGTCGGCGTAAAGAATCGCCCGACCGTTGAGGTTCCGCGCCGCGCGACCGATGGTCTGGATCAACGAACGCTCCGAACGCAGGAAGCCTTCCTTGTCAGCGTCGAGAATCGCCACCAACGACACTTCCGGCATGTCCAGGCCTTCGCGCAGCAGGTTGATGCCCACCAGCACGTCGAAAGTGCCCAGGCGCAGGTCGCGGATGATCTCGACCCGCTCCACCGTATCGATGTCCGAGTGCAGGTAGCGCACCCGCACGCCATGGTCGGCCAGGTAATCGGTCAGGTCTTCGGCCATGCGCTTGGTCAGCGTGGTGACCAGCACCCGCTCCTCCACCGCCACACGCTTGGTGATTTCCGAGAGCAGGTCGTCGACCTGGGTCAACGCCGGACGCACCTCGACTTGCGGGTCCACCAACCCGGTCGGTCGTACCACTTGCTCGACCACACGACCGGCGTGCTCGGCCTCGTAGTTGCCGGGGGTGGCCGAGACAAAAATCGTCTGCGGGCTCACGCCTTCCCATTCGTCGAAGCGCATCGGCCGGTTGTCCAGGGCCGAGGGCAGGCGGAAACCGTATTCCACCAGGGTTTCCTTGCGCGAACGGTCGCCTTTGTACATCGCGCCGACCTGGGGCACGCTGACGTGGGATTCGTCGATCACCAACAAGGCATCGGCCGGCAGGTAGTCATACAAGGTCGGCGGTGGCGCGCCCGCCGGACGACCCGACAGGTAGCGCGAGTAGTTTTCGATACCGTTGCAGTAGCCCAGTTCCAGGATCATCTCCAGGTCAAAGCGGGTCCGCTGCTCAAGACGCTGGGCTTCTACCAGCTTGTTGTTCGACCGCAGGTATTCCAGGCGCTCCTGCAGCTCGACCTTGATCCCCTCGATGGCGTCCAGCAGGGTTTCCCGCGGCGTCACATAGTGGCTCTTGGGGTAGAAGGTGAAACGCGGCAGCTTGCGGATGACTTCGCCGGTCAGCGGGTCGAACGCGGAAATGCTCTCCACTTCATCGTCGAACAGCTCGATGCGGATCGCTTCGAGGTCCGATTCCGCCGGGTAGATGTCGATCACATCGCCGCGCACCCGGAACGTCGCCCGGGCAAAATCCATGTCGTTGCGGGTGTATTGCAAGTCCGCCAGGCGCCTGAGCAAGGCGCGCTGGTCGAGTTTGTCGCCGCGGTCCACGTGCAGCACCATCTTCAGGTAGGTTTCCGGGCTGCCCAGACCGTAGATGCACGACACCGTGGTGACGATGATCGCGTCCTTGCGCTCGAGCAAGGCCTTGGTCGCCGACAGGCGCATCTGTTCGATGTGGTCGTTGATCGAGGCATCCTTCTCGATGAAGGTGTCCGACGACGGCACGTAGGCCTCGGGCTGGTAATAGTCGTAGTAGGAAACGAAGTACTCCACGGCGTTATTCGGAAAAAACGCCTTGAACTCACCGTATAGCTGCGCGGCCAGGGTCTTGTTCGGCGCCAGTACCAGGGTTGGGCGCTGCACCTGGGCAATCACGTTGGCAATACTGAAGGTCTTGCCCGAGCCGGTCACACCGAGCAGCGTCTGGTGCGCCAGCCCGGCCTCGATGCCTTCGACCATCAGGCGAATGGCTTCCGGCTGGTCGCCGGCGGGCTGGAATCGGGTGACTAGCTGGAATTCAGACATGACATAACCTCTGGGTTCATTCCTGTCGGCCAGCCGACAGGAATGAGAAAGACCGAAACGACTGATGCCGCCCGAGGAAAAAGCTGGGATGCACACAATGTGGAGGTGAATGCCTTCGCTTTCAAGACGAACGTCCTACACGCCTTGCAGACTTTGACGCGGAGAAGGGACTAACGGTCAAAAAAAATCGAAAATACTTACCGCAAAAGCCGAATCGCCTGTCGCCGTACCGGGTGATGGCCTCTATACTAGCTCCCCGTTTGTGCACCGCTCTAGTGCATCCGGCTGGAGCGCGACACGTCCCCCTCACTCCATTCAGAGCCGCGCAATAATGAGCCTGTTTTCCGCTGTCGAATTGGCACCCCGCGACCCCATCCTGGGCCTCAACGAAGCTTTCAACGCCGACACCCGTACCAATAAGGTCAACCTGGGCGTGGGTGTTTACTGCAACGAGGAGGGGCGCATTCCACTCCTGCGCGCGGTTGTCGAAGCCGAGACGGCTCGCGTGGCTCAGCACGTTTCCCGTGGTTACCTGCCGATCGACGGTATCGCCGCCTACGACCAGGCGGTCCAGACTTTGCTGTTCGGCAAGGATTCGCCACTGATCGCCTCCGGCCGCATCATCACCACCCAGGCCGTGGGCGGAACCGGCGCCCTGAAGATCGGTGCCGACTTCCTCAAGCAACTGCTGCCTGACGCCGTCGTCGCCATCAGCGACCCAAGCTGGGAAAACCACCGCGCGCTGTTCGAAACCGCCGGCTTCCCGGTGCAGAACTATCGCTACTACGACGCCGCCACCCACGACGTGAACCGCAGCGGTCTGCTGGAAGACCTCAACGCCCTGCCCGACCGCTCGATCATTGTGCTGCACGCCTGCTGCCACAACCCGACTGGCGTGGACCTGAGCCCGCAAGACTGGAAAGACGTACTGGCCGTGGTCAAGGCCAAGAATCACGTACCGTTCCTGGACATGGCCTACCAGGGCTTTGGCGACGGCATCGACGAAGACGCAGCGGCCGTGCGCCTGTTCGCCGAATCGGGCCTGACCTTCTTCGCCTCCAGCTCGTTCTCCAAGTCGTTCTCGCTGTACGGCGAGCGCGTCGGCGCATTGTCGATCGTCAGCGAATCAAAAGAAGAAAGTGCTCGCGTGCTGTCCCAGGTCAAGCGCGTGATCCGCACCAACTACTCCAACCCGCCAACCCACGGCGCCAGCATCGTCGCCGCCGTACTCAACAGCCCGGAGCTGCGCGCGCAGTGGGAAGCCGAACTGGCCGAAATGCGCCTGCGGATTCGCGGCATGCGCAACCAGATGGTCGACATGCTGGCCAAGGCCGCCCCGCAGCACGACTTCAGTTTCGTCGCACGCCAGAGCGGGATGTTCTCCTACTCCGGCCTGACCGTTGAACAAGTGACGCGCCTGCGCAACGAGTTCGGCATCTATGCTCTGGACACCGGGCGCATCTGCGTGGCTGCGTTGAACCAGAACAACATCGATGCGGTGACCAAGGCCATCGTTCAGGTGATCTGAAGCTTTCGGCACTAGATGAAAAACGGGAAGCCCTTGGGCTTCCCGTTTTTTTTGTGTGTTTACCAGGACAGGCGCACCTGTGGCGAGGGGATTTATCCCCGCTGGGGCGCGAAGCGGCCCTAACTCAGGCAACTCGGTGTGTCAGGTTCCCCCGGTTTGACTGTCTTGGGTCTGCTTCGCAGCCCAGCGGGGATAAATCCCCTCGCCACAAAGGCGTCTGGCCTGACACTCCTATTCAAACCAGGCTACAGCTCCGTCGCCCGCTGGCTCGCCGCATCGTCATAGATCACATACAACGACTCGGCAATCTGGCTCTTGATCGCCTTGGTGCTTTCCAGCCCCAGGACAAACCCTTCGGCCTTGCCACCGGCGCGGTTCAGCTCTTCGACGGTGCTGGCCTGGGTGATAGCGTCGTACAGTTTCTCGGCATGGGGCCCCACGCCCTTGGGCAAGCTGATCTGGGCGGTGCTCACAGGCACACCTCGGCGCAGCTGGCTGTGTGGAGCGGTAACAGATGGTTCATGGCGCGTACCTCAATGTCGGCGAATGGCCGGCAGTGCGTCCTGCCACTTCCGGGCAAGCATGGTAGCCCTCTCCCGCCATTGCGGTAACCGCAATTGTTGATTGACCGCCAATGGGCCCCAGGAATGCGCCGCCCGGTAATAGACGCTTGACTTCTCTTTTCCAATCAGTAACATACGCGCCATTCCGCGATAGCTCAGTTGGTAGAGCAAGTGACTGTTAATCACTGGGTCCCTGGTTCGAGTCCAGGTCGTGGAGCCAGACAGCAACAGAAAAAGCCCCTGGGTCGAAAGATCCAGGGGCTTTTTTGTGGGTGAAAAACAGACCAGATGGCCGTATGAGCCTGCCCGAGGTCGCTGCCGGAACAATAATCCGGCGCCAAAAAGGCATTATGGTCCGGATCCTGCTTCTTTTTCCAACAACTCAAGCTGTCACGTGAGCGTCATGACAGGGCCGCAAACTGGCATTGTCCGCCAACAACAGCTTCATAAAAACAAGGACGAAGGTATGCCCACGCAAAATCCCCATCGCATTGTCGGCTTGTGCACCTCCAGCAAGGTGTACAACGTGCTGACCGAACTCAAGCAACTGGAAGGCCACCGCAGCGCCAAGTTCCTTTCGCTGCTGGCGGAAAACCTGGTTCGCAAGGGCCTGCTCAACGAGCAGGAAGTGGTGCACATGCTCGATCTGGTCGTCGATTGAGCGGCATCGATTCCTACTATTGAGCCGGTTGATTTTTCGTCCTTCCTTCTGAGTCGTAAGGTAACCCCATCGTTTGATGGAGGTTTCCCATGCCCAAGGTTCAAATCATGTCTGTCATTGGCAGCGCCGTTCCCGCCCCACTCCGGGAGCTCGGGTTGCTGGCCTGCTGGTATCTGGTGCAGGACGGCGTGACCATCAGCGGCCCGCTGACTTCACTGCCCGCCGCCCAGGCATTGTCGCAACGCATCGGCCCCTACCTGTTGAGCGCCTAGGGCAACTGTACACGCGGCGTGCTTTCGACGAACAACGCCCAGCACGACATGAACAGCGCGGCGATCAGTGGTCCGATCACGAAACCGTTCAGCCCGAACACCGCCAGCCCGCCCAGTGTCGAGACCAGCACCATGTAGTCGGGCATCTTGGTGTCCTTGCCCACCAGGATCGGACGCAGGAAGTTGTCCACCAGACCGATCACGAATACCCCGAACAGCGTCAGCACCACACCCTGCCAGATCGCCCCGGAAAGCAGGAAATACACCGCAACCGGCGCCCAGACAATGCCCGCCCCCACGGCTGGCAACAGTGACAGGAACGCCATCAGTACCGCCCACGGCAATACCGTCGGGATTCCCAGGATCCAGAAGATCAGCCCACCCAGCGCACCTTGGCTGATGGCGACCAGCAGGTTGCCTTTCACCGTGGCCCGCACCACCCGATTGAATTTCAACTGCAGGCGGCGTTTTTGATGTTCCCCCAATGGAACAGCCGTGCGCACTTTGCGCACCAATTCCGGACCATCGCGCAGAAAGAAGAACAGCAGATAGATCATCACGAAGAAGCTGACCAGGAACTGGAACGTGCCCTGGCCGAAACTGAAGGCCTGGGTGGCGAAGAACTCGCTGCCCTGCATCGCACTCTTGACGATCTTGTCGCGCAAGCCATTCAGGTTGCCCAGGCCGAAGCGGTCCAGCAGGTGCTGGAAGTACGGCGGCAAGGCATCCTTGAAGCGGGCCAGGTAATCGGCAATGTCCAGCTCTCCGCTCTCCAGGCTCTTGTACAGCGCCGCGCCCTCCTGGACCAATAACGTACTGATGATGATCACCGGCAGGATCGCGCTGACCACACAGATGCTCAACGTGAACAACGAGGTGACATTGCGGTGCCAGCCGAACCTCAACTGCAGGCGGCGCTGCATCGGGGCAAAGACGATGCCCAGGATCACCGCCCAGAACACCGCGCCGTAAAATGGCAGCAGGATCCAGATGAAGGCGACCGTGACCAGCACCAGGAGCAGCATCTGGGCTTTGTTTTGCAGCATCTTTCGATTCATCAGCTTTCCATGTCCAAAGGCGGGATAAACATTAGTCATCCAGGACTCGCCGGAGTGCCTTCGCGTTTGCACCCGGCATTGATCCAAATCAATACCGCCGGGCCGACCGTGGCGTACCCTCGCCGCTTTTTGCGACCTGACGCCACCATGACCCTCGCCGCCCCCGAACTGCTCGCTCCCGCCGGCACCCTGAAAAACATGCGCTACGCCTTCGCCTACGGTGCCGATGCGGTGTACGCCGGTCAGCCGCGCTATAGCCTGCGGGTGCGCAACAACGAATTCGACCACGCGAACCTGGCCTTGGGTATTGCCGAGGCCCAGGCCATGGGCAAGCGCTTCTACGTGGTGGTGAACATTGCCCCGCACAACGCCAAGCTGCGGACCTTCCTCAAGGATCTGGAGCCGGTGATCGCCATGGCGCCGGACGCGCTGATCATGTCCGACCCGGGGCTGATCATGCTGGTGCGCCGACACTTCCCGCAGATGCCGATTCATCTGTCGGTACAAGCCAATACCGTGAACTGGGCGAGCGTCGAGTTCTGGCAGCAACAGGGCTTGAGCCGGATCATCCTGTCCCGGGAGCTGTCCCTGGAGGAAATCGCCGAGATCCGCGAGCAGGTGCCGGCCATGGAACTGGAAGTGTTCGTCCATGGCGCGTTGTGCATGGCTTATTCCGGGCGCTGCCTGCTGTCCGGCTACTTGAACAAGCGCGATGCCAACCAGGGCAGTTGCACCAATGCCTGTCGCTGGAAATATTCGGCGCAGCCGGCGGTGGAAAACGTCGTGGGCGACATTGTGCAAACCTGTCAGCCGGAACCGACCCTGGGCCTCGGCGCGCCCACCGACCAGGTGTTTTTGCTCCATGAAGCCAACCGCCCGGAAGACGCCATGCCGGCCTTCGAGGACGAGCATGGCACCTACATCATGAATGCCAAGGATCTGCGAGCGGTGCAGCACGTGGAGCGGCTGGCGCGCATGGGCGTGCATTCGTTGAAGATCGAAGGCCGGACCAAATCGCACTTTTATTGCGCGCGCACCACCCAGGTCTATCGCCGGGCCATCGATGACGCGGTGGCCGGCCGGGAATTCGATCGCAGCCTGATGACCGACCTGGAGTCCCTGGCCCAGCGCGGCTACACCGAAGGTTTTCTACGACGCCACGTGCACGACGAGTACCAGAACTACCAGAACGGCAGCTCGGTGTCGGAGCGCCAGCAGTTCGTCGGCGAACTGACCGGCGAACGCCGCGAACGCCTGGCCGAAGTACGGGTGAAAAACCGTTTTGGCCTGGGCGACCACATGGAACTGATGACCCCCAAGGGCAACTTCCACTTCGATCTGCATCAGTTGCAGGACGTCAAAGGCCAGAGCATCGAGGTGGCGCCGGGGGATGGGCATGTGGTGTACGTGCCGATTCCGGATGCGGTGGATTTGCGGTTTGGGTTGTTGATGCGGGATGTGCGCGAGTTGCCTGCCGGATCATGAAACGGTGGCGAGGGGATTTATCCCCGCTGGGCTGCGAAGCGGCCCCAAAAAACCAAATACGACTTTCCTGATGTTCCGCGCAATCTATCCGGGGGCTGCTTCGCAGCCCAGCGGGGATAAATCCCCTCGCCACAACAGTACTCGGCTTGAGTTGGCGAAACGACTTGCCCGGCAGGAACTGCCGAAGGCTGCGATCCTCCGCTTCCGATAAGGCCTGGTAGCCCAGGCGAAAACATCTGGATCGAGAGCGAAAGATCGCAGCCTTCGGCAGCTCCTGCTGCGACGGGATCAGATCCGGAACTGCCCCACCAGTTGGCCCAGGCGCTGGCCCAGGTCGGCCAGACTGCGGGAAGTCTGGGCGCCGAGTTGGGTTTCGTCGGCGACACTGTCCACCGCCACAGCGATCTGATGCACGCTGCGGTTGATTTCTTCGGCCACTGCGGTCTGTTCCTCGGCAGCGCTGGCGATCTGGGCGTTCATCGAATTGATGGTGCCGATCAACTGCGCCATGGTGTCCAGGGAAGCACCCGCCTCGTTGGCCCGTTCCGAGGTGCCATCGCCGGCCTCACTGGAACGGCGCATCGCTTCCACCGCCGCATGGGTGCCTGATTGCAGGCGGTCGATCATGCCCTGGATTTCCTGAGTGCTCTGCTGGGTCCGGCTGGCCAGGGCCCGTACTTCATCGGCCACCACGGCGAAGCCACGCCCCGCTTCCCCGGCACGCGCGGCCTCGATGGCGGCGTTGAGGGCCAGCAGGTTGGTCTGCTCGGCGATCGAACGAATCACCCCGAGCACACTGACAATCGAGGCCACGTCCTGCTGCAAGCTGTCCAGGGACACGCCGCTGCTACGAATATCGTTCACCAACGCATGAATCTGCTGGATGCTGCCAGCCACCACGCGCTTGGCCGACTGCCCTTCCTCGTCGGTCTGCTGGGCCGCGACAGCGGCGCCCTGGGCACTGCGGGCGACTTCCTGGGCAGCCGAGGACATCTCGTTGATCGCCGTGGCGACCTGATCGGTTTCGTGGCGCTGGCGCTCCATGGCCTGCTCGGAGCGCTGGGCCTGTTCGGAGACTTGCGTCACCAGGCCGGTCAGTTGCGAGGTCATGTCGGTGATCTGCCGCACCAGGCCGTGGATCTTGTCGACGAAGCGGTTGAACGAACCGGCCAACTGACCGAGTTCGTCCTGGCTGGTGATGGCCAGGCGACGGGTCAGGTCGCCCTCACCCGCGGCGATGTCGTCGAGGTTGTCTTTCATCAGGTGCAGGGGACGCAGGATCGTATTGGCGAGCACCAGGCCCACCACCGCAATCACCAGCAACACCACCGCGGCGATCCCGACGATGCTCAATATCACGCCTTGCAGACGCTCATGGACCTTGGCTTCCACCAACGCCACCTGGGCTTCGATGCCGTCCAGGTTGACCGAGCTGCCGACGGCCATGTCCCACTTGGACAAATATTCGGTGTAGCCGAGCTTGGGCACCAGGTCGTTGCTGCCGGGCAGCGGCGAGCTGTATTCCAGGTAATGCGTGCCATCCTTGGCGACTTTCACCAGGTCACGGTTGACGTAGACACCGTTCGGGTCGCGGTTGTCCTTGAAACTCTTGCCCACGCCATCGGGGCTGTTGGCCTTGAACAGACGAATGGTCTCGGAGTCGTAGCCGAAGAAATAACCGTCCTTGCCGTAACTGATATTCGACAGCAGCTTGATCGCCTGGGCGCGTGTCTCGTTATCGCCCGCAGCTGCGGCATCGTACAGCGGCTTGATGGCGGTAAGGCCCACCGCCACGTAGTTCTGCAGCGTGGCCTTGGCCTCGCTGAGCAGGCGTTCGCGAGTCTGCTGGACTTCTTTGCCAGCTTGTTCCTTCAAGATGAAAGCCGTGGTCAGGCTGATGATCACGGCGGACAGCAATACCGGCAGTATCGCAAGGGACAGGACTTTAGCCTTCAGGCTCAGGCGCATGCTGTTCACTCTTGTTGGTGTTATTGGCGTGGTTAGCTGTATTAACGGCAAGGCACGGCAAAACTGTAGGACAAAGTGAACAAGGCTTGAGGGAGGTATTGAATCTGGGGGGCCCCATCGCGAGCAGGCTCGCTCCCACATTGGATTGAGGTGTTCACAGATGTTGTGTCCACTGCAAGTCCCCTGTGGGAGCGAGCCTGCTCGCGATGCAGGCAACGCCGTCTCGGATTACAACACCATCGCCGCCACCCAGCCAAACGCCAGCAACGGCAGGTTGTAGTGAATGAAGGTCGGGACCACGGTGTCCCAGATGTGATGGTGCTGGCCGTCGATGTTCAGGCCGGAGGTCGGGCCCAGGGTCGAGTCCGAGGCGGGCGAACCGGCATCGCCCAGGGCGCCGGCGGTGCCGACGATGCAGACGATCGCCAGCGGGCTGAAGCCCAGTTGCAGGCACAGCGGCACGAAAATCGTCGCCAGGATCGGCACCGTGGAAAACGACGAGCCGATGCCCATGGTCACCAGCAGCCCCACCAACAACATCATCAGCGCACCGATGCCCTTGTTGTGGCCGATCCAGGCCGCCGAGGTTTCCACCAGGCTCTGGACTTCACCGGTGGCCTTCATCACTTCGGCGAACCCCGAGGCGGCGATCATGATGAAGCCGATCATCGCCATCATTTTCATGCCTTCGGTGAACAGGTCGTCGGTTTCGCGCCAGCGCACCACTCCCGAGAGCGAGAAAATCAGGAACCCGACCAGGGCGCCGATGATCATCGAGTCCACCAGTAGCTGCACCGCGAACGCCGCCGCCACCGCAAACCCGGCCACCATCAGGCTCAGCGGGTTGTAGCGCACGGCCACTTGCTCGACCCGGGCAATTTTTTTCAGGTCGTAGACGCGTTTCTTGCGGTAGGAGAACAACGACAACAGCAAGCCGAACACCATGCCCAGCGCCGGAATGCCCATGGCGTGAGTAACGTTGATGCCGCTGACGTCCACACCGCTGCGGGCGATGTTGGCCAGCAGGATTTCGTTGAGGAAGATATTGCCGAACCCCACCGGCAGGAACATGTAGGGCGTGATCAGGCCGAAGGTCATGACGCAGGCGATCAACCGGCGGTCCAGTTGCAACTTGGTCAGCACATAGAGAAGTGGCGGCACCAGCAGCGGGATGAAGGCAATATGGATCGGCAAAATGTTCTGGGAGGCGACCGCGACCGTTCCCAGCAGACCGATCAGGACCCACTTGACGCCCGAGCCGCCGGCGGCATCCTGGCGATCCACCAGGGCCAAGGCTTTGTCGGCCAGGGCATGGGCCATGCCGGACTTGGCAATCGCCACGGCGAAGGCTCCGAGCAAGGCATAGGACAACGCCACCGTCGCACCGCCACCCAGGCCGGCATTGAACGCCTTGAGCGTCGCCTCGATCCCCAGGCCGCCTGTCAGGCCACCCACCAACGCGCCGATAATCAGCGCGATCACCACATGCACGCGGGACAGGCTGAGTACCAGCATGACGCCTACCGCAGCAATTACTGCATTTATCATCGTTACCTCAAAGCACAGCGATGGAAAGCCACCGGACAAAAAGGTCGCGACTGTGCAGCAAGCGGCGGCAAGCTGCAAGGGCCGTGGGGCGGGTTTTCAAGTCTCGCCCCCCTGTATGAGGGGGATCTGTGGGAGCAAAGCTTGCTCGCGATGACGTCGTCACCTACAACATCTGTGTTGGCCAAAAAAATGCTATCGCGAGCAAGCTTTGCTCCCACAGGCTCACTCCACAGGGAGGCCATGAAATAGCTGTCAGCGCTTGGGCAATTCGATCACCACCTTCAACCCACCCCATTCACTGTCGTCCAACGCCAGCAGGCCGCCCCAGGTGTCGACGATGTCCCGCACGATGCCCAGGCCCAGGCCGTGTCCATCGGTCTGTTCGTCCAGCCGCGTGCCCCGGCTGAACACCTGGTCGCGGCGGTCCTTGGGGATGCCCGGGCCATCGTCCTCCACGGCCAGGCTGAAGCCCTCGGCTGTTTCGGTCATGGTCAGGCGTACCTCGGCGTCGGCCCATTTGCAGGCGTTGTCCAGCAGGTTGCCGAGCAATTCCAGCAGGTCCTCACGGTCCCAGGGCAAGTGCAGGCCTGGCGGGGCGACATAGCTCAAGTGCAGGTGTTCGCCGTGGATCATGTTCAACGTGGCCAGCAATCCTGGTAGTTCGGCGTCGCAGTCCAGATGCGCGCCGGGCAAGGCATCGCCGGACAGGCGGGCACGGTTGAGTTCGCGGTTCAAGCGCTGCCGGACCTGTTCCAACTGCTCGAGCAACAGCTTGCGCAGCTCAGGATAGGGGTCGAGCTTTTCGTTCGAAGCCAGGCTTTGCAGCACTGCCAGCGGGGTTTTCAAGGCATGGCCGAGGTTGCCCAGGGCGTTGCGTGAACGCTTGAGGCTGTCTTCGGTGTGGGCCAGCAGATGGTTGATTTGTGTCACCAGCGGCTCCAGCTCCCGCGGCACCTGTTCGTCGAGTTGCGAACGCTGCCCGCGCTGCAACTGCGCAATCTGCTCCCGGGCCCGGTCCAGCGGACGCAAGGCGCGGCGCACGGTGATGCGTTGCAGCAACAGGATCAGCAGCAGCCCCGCCAACCCGAGCCCGAGGCCAACCTGCTGCATCCTTCGGAAACTGTCACGCACCGGCGTGTAGTCCTGGGCCACGCTGATGGAAATCGCCTGGCCGAGCCGCCGATAGTCGGTACGCAGCACCAGCAGCTTCTGGCCCTCGGGGCCCAGTTGCAGGTTGCTGTGCAGGCCCGGGTGGTCGAGCCGGGGCAATTCCTGGTCCCACAGGGAACGGGAGCGCCAGTGCACATCGGCAAAATCGATGCGGAAATAATGTCCGGAAAAAGGTCGCTGATAGGCCGGCGACAAACGTCGCTCATCCAATTGCAAACCCTGCGGGCCGCGCACCAGGGCCACCAGCAGGTTCTCGCTGTCGTTGCGCAGGCCCGCTTCCAGATAACGCTGCAAGCCCAGTTCGAACAGCCACAGGCTGGTCTGCGCCAGCACCAGGCCGACCACCACCATCACACCGATCAGGCCCAGGCTCAGGCGTCGCTGGATGGATCTCACTGCGCCTGCCCGCCGAACAGGTAGCCCTGGCCGCGACGGGTTTCGATGACGCTGCGTCCCAGCTTGCGTCGCAGGTGATTGACGTGGACTTCCAGCACGTTGGAGTCGCGCTCGGTCTCACCGTCGTACAGGTGTTCGGCAAGATGACTTTTGGAAAGGATCTGCTCGGGATGCAGCATGAAATAGCGCAACAGGCGAAACTCGGCGGCCGTGAGCTGGATGTCGGTGCCGTCGCGGACCACGCATTGTCGCCCTTCATCCAGGTGCAGCCCGGCCGACTTCAGCGTCGGCTGGTTGACCTGACCATGGGAACGGCGCAGCAACGCCTGGATCCGCAAGTGCAGTTCTTCGGGGTGAAAAGGTTTGGTCAAGTAATCGTCGGCACCGGCCTTGAGGCCTTCGATGCGCTCGGCCCAGGACCCGCGGGCAGTGAGGATCAGCACCGGTGTGGCCAGGCCGCCGGCGCGCCACTGGGCCAGTACCTCCAGCCCCGGCACACCCGGCAGGCCAAGGTCGAGGATAATCAGGTCATAGGGCTCACTGCTGCCCTGGTACACCGCATCGCGACCATCGGCGAGCCAATCGACGGCATAGCCCTGTCGTGTCAGCCCCGCCATCAATTCGTCCGCCAGGGGCACGTGATCTTCCACCAGAAGCAGGCGCATCAGTCTTCCTTATCTTTGAGTAAGCGGCCGGTCGCGGCCTCCAGGTCCAACTCGCGCACGACGCCGTCGGTGTCCAGCAACTCGACCTCATAAATATAGACGCCGTGTTTCTCCTCCAACTCGGCTTCCAGAAGTTTGGCGCCGGGATGCAGGTCCAGCGCCTGTTGCAGCAATTGCTCCAGCGGCAGGATCACGCCTTGCTGGCGCAGTTGCAGGGCCTCGTCCTGGTCCAGGTCCCGGGCTACGGCCAGCGAACAAAACGCCAACAGCGCCAGCGCCCATCGACTATGGGCGCGCAGATTAAGCTTCATTACGTATCCTGATGATTCTTGAGTACCTCGCCGTTGGTGGCGTCCAATTCCAGGTCCCACTCAATGCCCTTCGTATCGCGCAGATCCACCTGGTAAATGTACCTGCCGTACTCCTCTTCCAGTTCGGTATCGGTCAACGTGGCGCCAGGGTGTTTGGCCAGGGCAATGGCGTCGAGTTTTTCAGTGGACAGAATGGTACCAGCGTCTCGCAGTTTGCGGGCTTCGTCGTTGTTGAGGTCTCGTGCGTGAGCCAGGCCAGCGCCGAGGGCCATGAGGGTCGCGATGAAAAAGGCAGTCAGGCGGTTCATGGGTTGTCTCCTTTTTATAATCTTTGCCGGGGGACTGTATCGGGGTGAACTTAACTGAAACTGAATGGCCATCATGGAACCCACATCAATAGTGTGTGGGAGCGAGCTTGCTCGCGATAGCGCCAGCTCAGTCACATCAATATCAACTGACAGACCGCCATCGTCGGAACGCCGCCCGGAACAAGCTCGCTCCCACAGGGTTTTGTGTCGCTATAATTGTCCGCTTGTTTGCATTCGAGGCCGGTATGACCGCCATCCACATCAAGTTCCCCGCCCTTACCCTCAAGGCCGGCCCCCGTGCCTTCGGGCGGATTCGCCAGGCCGGCCTGAACGCCGCCGACGTCGGCATCCTGCCGGGCGCCGCCGGTGGTCCCAAGGCCTTGGGTATCCAGGGGCTGGACCTGGCGCTGTTCGGCCAATGGCTGCCCGCCGCGCCGCGGGAACGCTCGCTGATCGGCGCCTCGGTGGGCGCCTGGCGCTTCGCCAGTGCCTGCCTGCCAGACGCCGCCGAAGGAATCCGGCGCCTGGGCACCCTATACAACGAACAAAGCTTCGCCAAAGGCGTGACCATGGCCGGGGTCAGCCAGAGCTCGCAGCGCATGCTCGATGACTTGCTCGAAGGGCGCGACACTTCGATCCTCGATAACCCGCGATACCGGCTCAATATCATGGTGGTCAAGAGCCACGGCCTGCTCGCCCAGGATCATCGCGGCCGGCTGGGCCTGGGGTTGTCATCGGTGATCGCCGACAACCTGCGAGGCCGTGCGCGGCTGTCGCGGCATTTCGAACGGTTGATCATCCATGACCCGCGCCTGGCCCCGCCCCTGCATCCATTGAATGACTTTCCGTCGCGCTTCGTGCCCCTGGCCGCTGGCAACCTGCGCCTGGCCCTGCTGGCCTCGGGCTCGATCCCGATGATCATGGAGGGCGTGCGCGACCTGCCGGGCGCCGGTGCCGGCACCTACCGTGATGGCGGCTTGCTGGACTACCACCTCGACCTGCCGTACAGCGGCGAGGACATCGTGCTGTATCCGCACTTCACCGACCGGGTCATCCCCGGCTGGTTCGACAAGGGCCTGCCGTGGCGCCGGGGCAACGTCGACCGCCTGCAGGACGTGCTGTTGCTGGCACCGTCCCGGGAATACCTGGCGCGCCTGCCCTACGGCAAACTGCCGGACCGCAACGACTTCAAGCGCTTCATGGGCGATGACCCGAGCCGCCGCAAATATTGGCGCACGGCAATGGACGAGAGCCGCCGGCTCGGTGACGAGTTTCTTGAACTGGCAGCCAACGGTGGCCTGGGCGAGCGTTTGCTGACCCTTTAGTCAGCACGCTCGCGCAACGCCGTTATCAAACTGATAAACTCCGCCGCCTGCCTCGCGACCGCTATCTAAAAGAGCCCGAACCTGTGGAAATCTTCAAAGAGTTTACTTTCGAATCCGCCCACCGCCTGCCCCACGTACCAGAGGGCCACAAGTGCGGCCGCCTTCACGGTCACTCGTTCAAGGTGGCGATCCACCTGAGCGGCGACATTGACCCGCATACCGGCTGGATTCGCGATTTCTCGGAGATCAAGGCGATCTTCAAGCCGCTCTACGAGCGCCTGGACCACAACTACCTCAACGACATCCCTGGCCTGGAAAACCCCACCAGCGAAGTCCTGGCCAAGTGGATCTGGAATGAATTGAAGCCGTTGCTGCCGGAACTCAGCGCCATCCGCATCCATGAGACCTGCACCAGCGGTTGCATCTATCACGGCGAATAATCACTCCCCTGTGGCAAGTGAGCTTCCTGTGGCGAGGGGATTTATCCCCGTTGGGCTGCGCAGCGGCCCCCAAACCAGGCAACTCGGTGTGCCAGGAAGATTGAGTTCATTGCTTTAGGGCTGCTACGCAACCCAGCGGGGATAAATCCCCTCGCCACAAGGATGTCTCTCCTACTGAATGGCATTGGCCTATGCTTGATCCCCTGAGCCATTTTCAGGGGAGTATCGATCATGACCCACTGGCCGCTGGATCAGACCTACGACTTCAACGGACACCCCATCCGCTACGCCATCCACGGCGACGGCCCGCCGCTGGTGTTTGTCCACGGCACGCCCTTCTCTTCCTACGTGTGGCACCGGATCGCTCCGCTGTTCTTCACCACCCACAGGGTGCATTACTTCGACCTGCTGGGTTATGGCCAGTCAGCGCAGCCCGATGCCGATGTGTCCCTCGGCGTGCAAAATCAACTGCTCGCGCAATTGCTGGAGCACTGGGGCCTGCATTGCCCGGACGTGGTGGCCCATGACTTTGGCGGTGCCACGGCCCTGCGCACGCACCTGCTCAATGGCAAGGACTACCGCAGCCTGACCCTGATCGATCCGGTGGCGCTGTCGCCCTGGGGTTCGCCTTTTGTTCAACACGTACGCCAGCATGAAACAGCCTTCAACGGCCTGCCCGACTACATTCAGCGGGCCATCGTGCCGGCCTATATCCGCGGCGCGATCAAGCGCGCTATTCCGGACGCAGAACTGGCGCCTTATGTACAGCCGTGGCTTGGCGAGCCGGGCCAGGCGGCGTTCTACCGGCAGATTGCGCAGATGGACGAGCGTTATACCCGCGAGGTCGAGGGCCTGTACCCAAACGTGCGCTGCCCGACCCAGATACTGTGGGGCGAGGATGACCAGTGGATCCCCATCGAGCGTGGCCGGGCCTTGCACAAACTAATTCCGGGCGCGCAGTTGCACCCGGTTCCGAACGCCGGGCACCTGGTCCAGGAAGACGCGCCGCAGGACATCGCCGTGGCGGTGTTGCGCTTTTTGACCTGAACCTGTCGGAGCGAGCCTGCTCGCGATAGCGATGTACCAGTTGACTTCGATGTGGCTGATCCGACGCTATCGCGAGCAGGCTCGCTCCCACAGGGGACTTTCATGAACAATGAGATCTGTGTTCCAACTTGAATCACCACCGCACCGCTTTCGCCCTCCTTCGCCCACCCAATCTCCAGGATTGTCTATAAATAACCTCGCGATCACTCGTTTGGCACGGCCGCTGCACGCTTGCGATATTCCCCTCATCCGCAAGGACCGCCCCCATGACCCAGAACGATCCAGGCAACGACTACCCCTTGAGCGAAGTTCCGATGCATGCCCGCAAGGGCCTGGCCTCCACGGCCATGGTGCTGCTGGGCTTCACCTTTTTCACCGCCACGATGTTTGCCGGTGGCAAGCTGGGCGTGGCGTTCGGTTTTGCCGAGATGCTCACGGTGATCGTCATCGGTAACCTGCTGCTGGGCCTGTACGCGGCGGGCCTGGGTTACATTGCCTTCAAGAGCGGGCTCAATTCGGTGCTGATGGGGCGCTTCTGTTTCGGCGAGGTGGGCAGCAAGCTCAGTGACCTGATCCTGGGCTTCACCCAGATCGGCTGGTACGCCTGGGGCACGGCGACTGCCGCCGTGGTGCTGGGCAAGTATTTCGAGTTGAGCGAGGGCACCGTGCTGGGGTTGATGGTGCTGTTCGGCTTGGGGTTCTGTGCCACGGCCTACATCGGTTATCGCGGCCTGGAAATCCTCTCCTACATTGCCGTGCCGGCCATGATGCTGCTGCTGATGCTGTCGATGTGGGTGGCGACGATGAAGGTCGGCGGCTTCGAGGGCTTGCTGGCGGTGGTGCCGACGGGCAGCCTCGATTGGTCCACCGCCATCACGCTGGTGTTCGGCACCTTCGTCAGCGGCGCGACCCAGGCGACCAACTGGACACGGTTCTCCCGCTCGGCGAAGGTCGCGGTACTGGCGAGCCTGATCGGCTTCTTCCTCGGCAATGGCCTGATGGTGCTGATCGGCGCCTACGGGGCCATCGTCTATCAACAGCCGGACGTGGTCGAAGTGCTGCTGTTGCAGGGCTTCGCCATGGCGGCGATGGCCATGCTGCTGCTCAACATCTGGAGCACCCAGGACAACACCATCTACAACTTCGCCGTGGCCGGTTGCAACCTGCTGCGCACCCGCCGGCGCAAAACCGTGACCCTCGGCGGCGCGGTGATCGGCACGCTGCTGGCGCTACTGGGTATGTACGACATGCTGGTGCCCTACCTGATTCTGCTGGGCACGGTGATCCCGCCCATTGGCGGGGTGATCATGGCCGATTTCTTCTTCCGCTGGCGCGGTCGTTATCCACGCCTGGCCGAAGCACAGTTGCCGGCGTTCAATTGGCCCGGGCTGTTGGCCTATGGGGTCGGCACCGTCGCCGCGTTCAATTCGCCATGGGTCGCGCCGCTGGTAGGAATCGCTGCCGGCGCGCTAACGTATGTGCTATTGATCGGCGCAATGGGTACTCGCACCGCTGACGCACCCCTACAAGACTTATAAAGGACTCGCCTGATGCACATCATCAACGCCCGCCTGCGCAACCGCGAAGGCTTGCATGAACTGCACCTGGAAAACGGCCTGATTGCCAACATCGCCCGCCAGACCGAGGCCCCCAGCCTCGGCCCGGACGACCTCGACGCCGGCGGCAACCTGGTGGTCCCGCCTTTCGTCGAACCGCACATTCACCTGGACGCGACCCTCACCGCCGGCGAGCCGCGCTGGAACATGAGCGGCACGCTGTTCGAAGGCATCGAGTGCTGGGGCGAACGCAAGGCCACCATCACCCAGGAAGACACCAGCACCCGCGCCAAGAAAACCATCCAGGCCCTGGCCGCCCATGGCATCCAGCATGTACGCACCCACGTCGACGTGACCGATCCCGAGCTCACGGCCCTCAAGGCGATGCTGCAAGTGCGCGAGGAAAGTCGCCACCTGATCGACATGCAGATCGTCGCGTTTCCCCAGGAAGGCATCGAGTCCTACCGCAACGGCCGCGAGCTGATGGAAGAAGCGATCCGCATGGGCGCCGACGTGGTGGGCGGCATTCCGCATTTCGAGTACACCCGCGACCAGGGCGTCAGCTCGGTGAAGTTCCTGATGGACCTGGCCGAACGCACCGGCTGCCTGGTGGATGTGCATTGCGACGAAACCGACGACCCACACTCGCGCTTTCTCGAAGTGCTCGCCGAAGAAGCCCGCAGTCGCGACATGGGTGCGCGGGTCACGGCCAGCCACACCACGGCCATGGGCTCCTACGACAATGCCTACTGCGCCAAGCTGTTCCGCCTGCTCGGGCATTCGGGCATCAGCTTCGTCTCTTGCCCCACCGAGAGCATTCACCTGCAAGGGCGCTTCGATACCTTCCCCAAACGCCGCGGCGTCACCCGAGTCAATGAACTGCTCGAAGCCGGGATGAACGTGTGCTTCGGCCAGGACTCCATCGTCGACCCGTGGTACCCGCTGGGCAACGGCAACATCCTGCGGGTGCTCGAAGCCGGGTTGCACATCTGCCACATGCTCGGTTACCGCAACCTGCAAAGCGCCCTCGACCTGGTCACCGACAACAGCGCCAAGGCCATGAACCTGGGCGAGCGCTACGGGCTGGAACCGGGGCGGCCGGCGAACCTGCTGATCCTGTCGGCGGACAGCGACTACGAAGTAATCCGCAGTCAGGGCTTGCCGCTGTACTCGATCCGCAACGGTGAAGTGCTGATGAAGCGGCAGATGCCGGTGGTGGAGTTCGCGCAGCCGTTGGGCTGATGCACCCCGTTGTGAGAGTGAGCTTGGTGTCCATCAGTTGATATTGAGGTCACTGACCTGCCGCTATCGCGAGCAGGCTCGCTCCCACAGAGGGTTTGTGTCGTACACAAATTCGTGCCCGCTGAAGCTCAAAATTGTGGGAGCGAGCCTGCTCGCGATGGCGTCATTAGCCGCACTGCGGAACTCCAGATTTTCTAGGACACAAGCTGCGCCGTACCAAACAACCTGACCCGAACCAGCTCACCAGCCTCTTCTTCCAACAAAATCGGCGCTGTCCCACCGGGCATCACCACCCTCACCGGCCCCGCCTGCACCCAACCCACCCGCCACGCAGCACTGGCCACCGCGCTGGCGCTGGTGCCCGAGGACGCAGTGGGGCCTTCGCCCCGCTCGAATACCCGGGCAACGATCCGCCCTTCGGCCTCGCGCCAGGCCCATTGCAGATTCACCCCCGCCGGGCACGGAACCCCTGCGCCAGCGGGCGGCGCATAAGCGATGCGGGTCAGGCTTTGCGACAACTGCGATGCACGCATTTGCGCGTTGCTCGGCAGCGCCTCGACCCCTTCCACCAGGGTCACGCAATGCGGATTGCCAATGTTCACGAATTGACTGTTGCCCCATGCCGGGTTCAACCCATGGAGCACCGCCACCCGACTGACCTCACGCTGATTGAACACCACGCGCTCCACGCTTTGGGCAGCGACGGCCTGAGGTCCAAACAGGGGTTTTCCCAAGTCCAGCCAGAAGCCCTGCACACCCTCGAACTCAGCTGACCGCACCGACGTGTGCAGCGGCGACAAGCCCTGGTGTTTGTCATGGTGCACCTGCAACAAGCAATCCCCCTCGCCCGGCATCAAGCCTTGCTCTTTCAGCGCCTGGGAGAAAATCGTCAAGCCGTTGCCGCTGCGCTCGGCCAGGGTACCGTCAGTGTTGACGATCAAAACGTCAAAGGGTGGTTCGCTCTGGAACGGGCCGATCAACAGCCCATCGCTGCGGTGGTCCTTGGCATCCGGCGGTGCTTCACCCGGCGACCAACTGCAGAAGGCATGCACGGCAGCCAAGGCCCAGGACTCGCGCCGCTGTGCAGCGAGGGCGACCGACGGCGGCAGGTCGATACCGTGGTCACGCACCTGTCGCGGGGAAACGACGCCATAAATATTGCCGCGTGCATCATAAAACTGCGTCATAGACCAGACCCGAAATCAGCCAGCAAGGGCCGGTACTTTATGCTGGCACAGGCTGTGGGAGCAAAGCCTGCGCTTTGATCGGCACCTTGGGGTCGCGGTGCGGTCAGTGGATATGCAAGCATAGGCTCCCTGCCCGCACCAGCGCACCACACGCAAGCCAAGGACGATTCATGACTGCCATCACCCCTCCGCCAACCTTTGTTCCCGGACGCCTGGAACAGATGTCCACCCGCATCGCCTATCTCATCGCCGGCATCGGCATCGCCGCCTGGGCACCACTGGTGCCATACGCCAAGGTGCGGGCAAACCTGGACGAAGGCACCCTCGGTTTGCTGTTGCTGTGCCTCGGGGTGGGATCGATCCTGGCGATGCCGATTGCCGGTGCGCTGGCCGCGCGGTTCGGCTGCCGGCGAGTGCTCAGCGGGGGCACGCTTCTGATCTGCCTGGCGTTGCCGTTGCTGGCGACGATGACCTCCCTGCCCTGGTTGGTGGCGGCATTGTTCCTGTTTGGCGCCGGCCTCGGCACCGTGGACTCGACCGTGAACCTGCAAGCGGTAATCGTCGAGCGGGCCAGTGGCAAGACCATGATGTCGGGCTTCCACGGCATGTTCAGCCTCGGCGGGATCATTGGCGCGGCCGGTGTGAGCGCCCTGCTCGGCCTGGGGCTTTCGCCGCTGGGGGCGACGCTGGTGGTCAACGCGGTGCTGCTGGTGGCATTGTTCAAGGCTGCGCCGCACCTGTTGCCTTATGGCAGTGAAAGCTCGGGCCCGGCGTTTGCAATTCCCCACGGAGTGGTGCTGTTCATTGGCATCCTGTGCTTCATCGTATTCCTCGCCGAAGGCGCGGTGCTGGATTGGAGCGCCGTGTTCCTGACCAGCGAACGCGCGGTGGATACCGCCTATGCCGGGCTGGGTTATGCCGCCTTCGCGCTGACCATGACCGTCGGCCGACTGACCGGCGACTCGGTGGTGCATCGCCTGGGCGCCAAACGCGTGATCATCTATGGCGGATCGATCGCGGCAGCCGGGTTCCTGCTGGCAACCCTCGCACCGATGTGGCAAGCCGCGCTACTGGGCTATGCGTTGGTGGGTGCCGGGTGCTCGAACATCGTGCCGGTGCTGTACACCGCCGTCGGCAAACAGACCCTGATGCCGGAAGCCATCGCCGTACCGGCCATCACCACCATCGGCTATGCCGGCATCCTCGCCGGCCCGGCGCTGATCGGCTTCGTCGCCCATGGCAGCAGCTTGAGCTTTGCCTTTGGGCTGATTGCGCTGTCGCTGGTGGCGGTGGCGGCCAGTGGGAAAGTGTTGAAGGTCTGAGGTCTCACACCCCCCCCCCTCAGTGGAAAAGAGATTGATCTGTGGCGAGGGGATTTATCCCCGCTGGGCTGCGAAGCAGCCCTAAAATCACCAACTCGGTGTGTCAGGCAGATTGAGTCTGCTGCTTTGGGTCTGCTTCGCAGCCCAGCGGGGCGGTGCGACGTTTCGCTAAATCCCCTCGCCACAGATCAGTCCCTCGCCACAAAAGTACGCATCAACCCTGGGGTTTCATCAAAACCCCACACTCGCCTGCACGAAGAACGTACGCGGTGCGCCGACATAAATGCCCGAGTTGTTGTCACTGGAACGGGTGTAGTACTGGTGATCGAACAGGTTCTTCACCCCGGCGCCGACTTTCAGGTTCGACAGTTGCTCGCCGAAGTCGTAGCCCGCGCGCACGTTCCAGAGCACATAGCCCGGCATGTCGCCGTACTGCCCGTCAGCGGTGCCGTCGGTGATGTAGTCACCGCTGAAACTGCCATCGGCGTTCACGCCGGTACCCGGCGAGCGCTGTTTCGACTGGGCGAAGGCATCGAGGTTGTAGGTCCAGCGGTTGACGTCATAGCGCAGGCCCAGGTTCACCACCTGACGGGAATAGAACGGCAGGTCGCGGCCCTTGAAGCTTGGAATCTCGCCTTCGTAAGTCGCCCGGGTGTAGGTGAAACCGGCGTTGGCGGTGAGGCCTTCGAGACGTGGGTCGAGCGCGGCCATGTCGTAATGCACCGAAGCTTCCAGGCCCTGGTGCTTGGTCGCGCCCAGGTTGGTCCAGCCCACGTCGTTGCTGATGTACTGCAACTCGTCGTCGAAGTCGATGTAGAACAGCGTCACTTCCCCGCCCCACACGTCATCGTTGTAGCGCGTACCGATCTCGTAGGTCTTGGCCTTTTCCGGGCTCAGACCGCTGGCGGTGCTGTTGCCGTCGCCGCCCTGGCCGAGCTGGAAGTATTGCAGGCTACCGAACGACGTCTCGTAGTTGGCGAACAGCTTCCACGCATCGGACAGGTGATACATCACGCTCAGGGCCGGCAGCGGTTCGTTGCTGTCGATACTGCGGCGTTTTTCCTGCACGGGGCGACCGGCGGTGTCGAGCACGGGGCGATCGTGCCACTCGGTGCTGATGCTTTCGAAGCGGATACCCGGGGTGATGGTCCATTTGCCGATATCGATCTTGTCATCGATGTAGACCGCGTGAGCTTCAGTGCCGCCAGTGCGGTCCTGGTAAACGTGACCGTCGGAGCCCGGACGCACCACCGGTTCGTTGTTACGCAACGCCAGGCGGCTGGCTTCTTCGTGCATGCCTTCCTTGAGGTAGCGATAACCGACGCTGGCTTCCTGGGTGGTTGGCCCCAGGTCGAACACGTGGGACACCCGAGGCTCAATGCCGAAGGTGTAATAGGTGCGCGGGTAGGAGGCCAGGTTGCGCTGGTCCCGGGAGGCGATGGTGCTGCCACGGTAGCTGTCGGAGTAGTAGGTCAGCACTTCGGCCTGGGTGCGGTCGTCGATCTGGCGCAACCATTTGAACGACACATCCTTGCGGCGTCCGCTGAAGTTGTCCCAGTCGCGGTCGGACTGGTACGGGTCGGCGTCATACTGCTCCTGGGTCAGGCCGCCGGGCATGTCGGCCTTGGCGTCGTAGTAATGGAAGTTCAGCGAGAAATCGTCCACATCGGTGGGCGCCCAATGGGTCTTGAGGATGACGTCGTCGATGTCGTTGTCGTTGTTGCTTCGGCGATAACCATTGCCGTTGACGCCCGAATACAACAGTGCCACGCCCAGGCCATTGTCGGCGGTGCCGCCGAGGAACGCCGTGTCGATGTGCTTCCAGCCACCGCGTTGGGAAGTTTCCAGGGTGGTGCCGATTTCGCCGGTGGCTTTTTCCGGAATCGCCCGGGTCACGAAGTTGATCACCCCGCCGACGTTCTGTGGCCCGTAGCGCACGGATCCGGCGCCGCGCACCACGTCGATGCTGTCCAGGTTGCCCGAGGAGATCGGCGCCATGGACAACTGTGGCTGGCCGTAGGGCGCAAACGCTGCCGGCACGCCGTCGATCAACACTGTGGAGCGCGGCGACAAGCGCGAAGTGAGGCCACGCACGCCGACGTTCAGGGAAATGTCGCTGCCGCCGGTGCCGTTGGCGTCTTGCACCTGCACACCCGGCACGCGCCGCAGCACATCACCAACGTTCATGGCGCCCTGCTCCACCATCGCTTCGCGGCGGATCACCGTGCGCGCGCCGGGATGGTTCTGCACCACTTCGGCGTTGGCATCGCCGAGCCAATCGCCGACCACCTGGATTTCAGTGGCGCCCAGCTCCAGCGGGCCCGCATTGGATGCCGAGGGTGCCGGCAACACGGTTACCGAACCGTCATCGATCTGGTATTGCAGGCCGCTGCCCTGGAGCAATTGGCGCAAGGCCGCTTCCGGGGACAGGTTGCCGTCCACCGCCGGGGCTTGCTTGCCGGCCACCAGTTCGGGGCTGAAGAACACTTGCAACGCGGTTTGCTGGCCGAGCTGGCTCAAGGCTTGGCCCAACGGCTGCGCCTGGATGTGAATGGCGGTGGCGGACTGATCGGCGAACGCCTGGGGCAGCGCGGCGCTGACCGCCAGGGTCAGGGCCAGTGGCAGCCAGCGTGCGGGGCTACGATTGTTGTTTTTGGCGGTTTTTTTCACGTCGAACCTTGTCCTGTTGATCGCAAGAATACGCGTCTGTTAATGCAAACCAGTTGCAGTTGGACAAGAAGACGAAGAACTCGAAAAAAACCTGAATCTATCGCGCAATTATTTCTTGGCTGCCGTCATCCAGGGTGCGCACGGCCACCGGCAGAATGTTCGGCAGGGCCTTGAGCAGAGCCTCGGGATCGTCGGAACGGAACACGCTGGTCAGGCGCAAGTTACCCACCGCCGCACTGCCGACCCGCAGGGGGTTGGCGCGATAACGGGAGACTTCTTCAGCCACTTCCTTCAGCGGCGCGTTATTGAACACCAGTTTGCCGTTGCGCCAGGCGGTGAGC
The DNA here is from genome assembly GCF_018325805.1 of Pseudomonas sp. St290. Lineage (NCBI taxonomy): Bacteria > Pseudomonadati > Pseudomonadota > Gammaproteobacteria > Pseudomonadales > Pseudomonadaceae > Pseudomonas > Pseudomonas sp. St290. The sequence goes on from NZ_AP014703.1 coordinate 4,658,327, forward strand.
GCCTCGGCGTTGACCGCGTAAGGTGTGGCGACTTTGCCCTGGGCATCGATCTGGGTGCCAAGGCCCGGCGTAAGACTGACGTACTGGGTTCGCGGTGCATCGCGTCCCTGGACCTTGACGCTGCCCTGCTCCACCGCCACCCGGGTCTTGTCGGCATCGCGGCGCACGTCAAAGCGCGTCCCGGTTACCGTTACCTGACCGTTGCCCGCATCGACCGTGAATGGCCGGCCGGCGTCATGCTCGACCGTGAACAACGCCTCGCCTTCGGCCAACTCCACTCGGCGTTGACGGTGTGCGAATTGAATACGCACCCGGCTGCGGCTGTTGAGGTCGATCACCGAGCCGTCGGGCAAGGCGATATGCCGACGCTCACCGAAGGCGGTGGCATATTCGCCGCTGTAGTCGGTGGAAGAACTCAAGCCGCTGAACAACCCCAAACCAAGCGCCGCCGCGAACAACCCGGCGGCGGCCGCATAACGCAACAGAGGCCGACGCGGGGAACGTTTGGCAGGAGCTTCGCACAACGCTCGCAGGCGTTCCTTGGGCAACAGGTCCGTGGCGCTCCAGATCCCCTGCAGCAATTGGATTTCGTCGCGGTGGTTGGGATGCTCGTCCAGCCAGGCTTCGAAGCGCTGGCGCTCCTCGACACTCATGGCAGGTGCTTGCAAACGTACGAACCATTGCGCCGCCGCGTCGCGAACCCTGTCCTGCCCGCACGGGCATTCACGGCTATCCATCATGGAAGGTCCTGTGGCTCGGGTGGAAGATGGCGACGGATCATTGGCCAGGCCCGTCCAGACGATCGCGCAGATGCCGCAGGGTGCGGATCATATACTTTTCCACCATGTTCTTGGACAGGCCCAGGCGCTCGGCGATTTCCGCCTGGGTCAGGCCCTCGATCTTCTGCCAGACGAACACCGTGCGGCAGTTGGCCGGCAGCTCGGCAAGCGCCCGCTCGATGGAGTCCGCCAGTTGGATCGCGTGCATGAAGTGCTCCGGGTCGCCCGAAAACGACTGACCAGGGTCGATGACAGCCTCTTCCATGGCCCCCCGTCGATCTTCGCGCCGATAGCCATCCACTGCAATGTTGCGCGCCGTCTGATGCAAATAGGCCCGTGGCTGCTCGACCCCGCTCGAATCGGACTCAAGCACCCGCACGAAGGTGTCATGGGCCAGGTCCTCGGCCTGCTGGCGATTGCGCAGGCGACGGGTCCAGGTGCCGATCAACTCTTCGTAATGCTCGAAAAAGCCGGGTCTGCGGGGCAGCTTGGGGGTCATCACGGCGCGCTGTGGGAACGGGGCGTGAATAGTAATGGTTACTATTAAGGAGAAGCAAACGGATTGCGGTGCCTGTCGTCCGAAGCTTTAAAGTCTGGAATTGATCCCTGTGGGAGCGAGCCTGCTCGCGATGGCGGTGTGTCAGTCAGTGATGCATGAACTGTCAGACCGCTATCGCGAGCAGGCTCGCTCCCACAGGTTTTCTGGTGCAAGAGGTCTCAGGCCTCCGGCATCTTGCGAAACCCCACCGCCAGACGGTTCCAGCCGTTGATGGCGTTGATCGCCACCGTCAGGTCGACCATTTCCTTGGGGCTGAAATGCTCACTCAGCAGGGCATAGTCGGCGTCCGGCGCGTGGGTGTCGCTCAGGCGGGTCAGGGCTTCGGTCCAGGCCAGGGCGGCGCGTTCACGGCCCGTGAAGAACGGCGCTTCGCGCCATGCGGTCACGGCGTACAAGCGGCGTTCGGTCTCGCCGTCCTTGCGGGCGTCGGCGGTGTGCATGTCGATGCAGAAGGCGCAGCCGTTGATCTGCGAGGAACGCAGCTTGACCAGCTCCAGCAGGGACTTCTCCAGGCCCAGTTTCGAGACCGCGGTTTCCAGGGCCAGCATGGCTTTGAAAGCGTCGGGGGAAGCGGTGTAGAAATCGATACGCGGTTGCATGGTGAACTCCAGGACAATTGGGTGTAGCGCTAAGTTAGCCGTGCAGTGGCGCGGTACAAATAGCCAATTGTTGGGAAGTTCGGGTGGCCAATGAAGACCCAGGGGATTGTGGGAGCAAGGCTTGCCCGCGATGAAGATGACGCGATCTTCCGGAGAACCGAGGCGCCTACATCGCGGGCAAGCCTTGCTCCCACACAGCGCGGATAAATCCCCTCGCCACAGGGGGACGTGGGGACTTCAAGATAGGCTTCAGGCCCGGCTTCGCAGCCATTGCAGGAAGCGCTTCTTGGCCACGGGCTTGGGCAGCTCGCGGGTGAGGTTCTGTGCCAGGTGGATGCGTACGTCCAAAAGGTTCTTCATGGCGTCGTTGATGTCGCGGCGGGCCTCCAGGCAAGGCTTGAGGTAGCTGTTCTCGATGCGGTACAGGGTGCAGAAGGTCTTGGCGGTAAAATTCGCCAGCGCAGCCTGCTCGGCGACGATCCCGGCTTCGCCGATCACCTCTCCCGGCCCCATGCGCCCGCCCTCGAGTGGCTGGCCGTTGCGCATGAGGGTCACGCTGACCACCCCGGATTCGATGATGAACAGATGATCGCTGACCTCCCCGGCCGCCAGGATCACGTCGCCCGCGCGGAAGGTCTGCAGGGTCATGTTCTGAGCGAAGGTGTCTTTCTCATCCTGGCGCAGGGTGGAGAAAATGTTCGAGCTTTCCAGCAAGGCCCGGGGGCGCGACACCGCCTGGGGAGTCGTGCTTTCGCTGGTAGACAACAGGCTCACGCCCGACGCCTGCAAATGCCGGAACGCCAGGTCGAACAGCTGGTTGCGCACCGTGCGTTTCTGGGCCATGGAGGCAACGAAACCGCTGATCTCGTACTCCGCACCAGCACTGCCGCTGCTTTTAAGCGTGACGCAGGGTGCGGGGGTGGTGAGCAAGGAACGACAGCCGATCATCGCCCGCTCCAACGCGTCGATCACGGTTTGGGGCCGCGCGTGAGGGCTGACCTGGACGCTGATGGACAAGCCATGGACATCGCTGGGTCGACTGAAGTTGATGACCTTGGCCTTGGCCGCCAGCGAGTTGGGGATCACCGCCATGCTGCCCTGGGCGGTCTGCAAGCGCGTGGCTCGCCAGTCGATGTCGGTGACCCGGCCTTCGGTGCCGTCGATGGAAATCCAGTCGTCGAGCTGATAGGGCTTGGTGGTATTGAGCACGATGCCGGAGAACACATCGCTGAGGGTGCTCTGCAAGGCCAGGCCGACGATGATCGCCATCGCGCCGGACGTCGCCAGTACACCCTTGACCGGCAAATCCAGCACATAGGCCAATGCCGCGATAACGGCGATCAGGAAAATCACCGCGCCCAGCAAGTCCTGCAACAACCGCCCGGTATGGCCGACCCGTTGCATCATCGCCGCGCCAATCAGCACCGTCAGGGTTCGCGCGGCAAACAGCCACCAGGCGATCTGCAAGCCAGTAGCGGCCAGGTGCCGCGGCACATCGTCGACCCACTGCGCCGGCTGCATGGGGTTGAGGCCTTCGTTGAACAGCAGCACGCTGAACAGCGAAAAAATCACCACCCTTGCGCCGATTTTCCAATAGGTCCGATCCGCACTGACCAGGCGCCACATCAATAGGTCGAGCACAAGCAGCACCAGGGCACAGAGCAGCGGGTGATCGGAGATCAGAGACAGCATCGGGACAGCTCCAGAAAGGCCATTGGCGAAGATTGGCACAGTTTTGACGAGAGTGTACCGACCACGCAAACAGGGGGTTCAGGGTGGTGGTTGTTTTCGCGTTCAGTCGTCCATCCGGCCAAAACGCCCGGAATGGAAATCACTGAAGGCCTGGTGGATTTCCTGCTCGCTGTTCATCACGAATGGACCATGGCCGACGATGGGTTCGTCGATCGGCTCGCCGCTGAGCAGCAGTACCACGGCATCGTTATTGGCTTGCAGGCTCAATTGATCACCAGCCCGGTCGAACAGGGCCATCTGCCCGGCCTCGACCCGTTCGCGGCCATTGGCCTGGACCGAGCCTCGCAATACCACCAGGGCGGTGTTGTGGCCTTCGTGCAGGTCAAGGGTGAGGCTTTTTCCGGCATTCAAGCGGATGTCCCAGACGTCGATGGGCGTGAAGGTCTTCGCGGGGCCTTGATGCCCTTCGAAACGCCCGGCGATCAGGCGCAGGCTGCCGGCGTCGTCCTTCAGGGCAATGTTCGGGATGTCACCCTTGAGGATCGTCTGGTAGCCGGCCGGGGCCATCTTGTCCTTGGCGGGCAGGTTGACCCACAGCTGGACCATTTCCATGAACCCACCCTGCCGGGCGAAGGCTTCGGAGTGGAACTCCTCGTGGATGATCCCGGAAGCAGCGGTCATCCATTGCACATCGCCAGGGCCGATCTTGCCACCGCTGCCGGTGGAGTCACGGTGCTCCAGTTCGCCCTGGTAGACGATGGTCACGGTCTCAAAACCGCGATGGGGGTGCTGGCCGACGCCACGACGCTCGGTGGTGGGCGTAAATTCCGTGGGGGCGGCATGATCCAGCAGCAGGAACGGGCTGATGTGCTTGCCCAGGTTGTCGTAGGAAAACAGCGTGCGAACCTGAAAGCCATCGCCGACCCAATGGGGCCGTGGACTGGTGTAGAGGCCGATGATGTTTTTCATGCCGTGTCTCCAAAATCAGGTACTGCGATTCGATGGACGCAGCTTAAAACCGACACCCTTCAAGCACTAGATGGCAAAAACCGGCTTTAGCGTTCTATCTGGAGAACAGCGATCAAAAAACTGTGGGAGCGAGCCTGCTCGCGATGGCGGTGCCTCTGCCGATGATGCATCGACTATCAGACTGCTATCGCGAGCAGGCTCGCTCCCACCTTATTTGGTGTAACTCATTCAAAGATGATTACGCTTGGCAAACTCCGACAACCCCACCAAGGATTGCAAGCCGAGTTTTTCCAACAGGCGAGTCTTGTAGGTGCTGACGGTTTTAGGACTCAGGAACAGGCTTTCGGCGATGTCCTTGCCGCGCATGCCCATGGCCAGCATGCGCAGGATGGACAGCTCGCGGGTGGAGAGGCTTTCCAGGGCCTGCTGTTCGCTGCGTTGCTGGAAATCCAGCCTGACGGGCATCTGGGGGAAATAGGCATAGCCGGACTTCAACGCCTGGATGGCCTTGGTCAGTTCCTTGAGGTCGCTTTTCTTGGTCACGAAGCCCCGGGCCCCGGCCGAGATGCAGCGGTTGCAGAAGTGCTGCGCATCCTGGGAGGTGAACACCAGCACACTGCATTCAGGAAACTGGGCCATGATCCAGACCAGCAGGTCCAGGCCATCGAAACCGTTCATCACCAGGTCCAGGATCACCAGGTCTGGCACGCGCTCCTTGATGATGGCCCTGGCATCGGCCACGCCGCTGGCATCCCTGATGTGGGTGAACGCCTCATTCTGGCAAATGAGCCGCAACGCCCCTCGTATGACAGGGTGGTCATCCACGATCAACACGTCTTTCAAAGGTAACTCCCCAGGTCATTACAAACGGCACCGGTGCCATGACTGCACCGGACTCTTGCACAAGCGCCAGGCCATGCCACCTGTCAGATCCGACAGTGCGGACCGACGGTCTTTCTCAGCGTCCATGGCCCTGTCTGAGGGCGCGCGTCCACGGTTGCAGCGACTCACTGACGTGAGGGTCGACCCGCTCCATCAGGCGCCGCAGGGAAGCGAGGTCAGGCAGTGGCGCCTGACTCAAGTGCATGCTCGATCGGCGCGCCACAGGCACCGACGACAGACTGGCCAGCTGCGCGTTGTAAATCATCCCGTGACGAACCTGTGGGTTATAGATAACAAAATCGTGCAGGTCCAGCGCCCCGCTCGCCAGCCCGGCATTGACGACAATCAAGTCAAACGGCTCGCTGCCGTACTCCACCAGCGTCAGCAACTCCTGCACATGGCTCACGGGGACAATCCGGAAATAGCCCTGTTGATTGAACAGGCGCTCCAGCACTACTCGATGAGCATGTTGTGGGTCGGCAATCAGGATACGGAGGGCTTTGTTCGGCATGGCAGGCATTCCAGTAGCAACACTGACGGGTATGAAGCAGGGCCGTCAGGCTAGAGGAAGCTTTTGTGAGGCGCTGTAGGACTAATCCGAAAAAGATGAGGGAAAAGCGTCAACCCGATCAACCGGGGAAACCGGAGCCGAACGCAACCCCGTGGCGAAGGGACTTATGTGGGAGCAAAGCTTGCTCGCGAAACAGGCACCGCGGTTCCTGAAAGAGCGCCTCGCTTCCACAAGATGGGATTTATCCCCTTGCCACATGGGTTTTCAGGTATTCGGCCAGATGTTCCATGGCTTGGTGAAGATCTGCCGCGGCATCGGCGAGCAGCGGCGTATCGCCTCCCCGACAAGCGCTTTCCAACGCCTCGCAGGCGGCGATCAGGCGTTGTGCCTGGATGATCCGCGCCCCGCCCTTGATCCGATGCGCCAGGTCCGCCAGGCCCGGCAAATCTTGTCGGGTGGACAGCTGCAACAGTCGCGCTGCGTCTTCGGCATTGCTGCTGAGCAGTTCCTCCAGCAGAGCGCTGATGGCGGCCGTGTCGCCGCCGGTCAGTTGTTCCAGGCTGGTCAAGTCGATGCTATCGCTGGGCTCATGCGCCGGCGCATCCGGCGTGACCGAAGCCAGGCACGCGTTGAGTTCCCGAAGGCTGATGGGCTTGAACAGGCAATCGTTCATCCCGGCCTCGGTGCAACGCTCCTTCTCCTCTGGCTGGGCGTTGGCCGTGAACCCCACGATCACGCCGGGCGACAGGTTTTGCACACGCTCTTCGTCGCGAATGGCGCGGGCCAGTTCGTAGCCACTCATCAAGGGCATGTTGCAGTCAGTGATGACCACATCAAAGTGTTCGCTGCGCCAGGCGTGCAGGCCTTCGACACCGTCCTGCGCCTCCCGGACCCGATGGCCCAGGTAGCCCAGTTGCTGGGACAGCAGCAAGCGGTTGGCCGGGTAGTCGTCGACCACCAGGATACTCAGCGCCGGGACCGGCAACAGCGCCTCGACCTCGGCAGGCGGCGCCGTCGGCAGCGCGTCGAGCAGGGGCAGGTCCAACAGAACCTCGACTTGCGTACCCTCCCCCGGCACGCTGCGCAACGTCAGGGTGCCGCCCATCATTTCGCACAACGTGCGGCTGATGACCAGCCCCAGCCCGGAACCGCTGCGGGCCGACTGGGTGCTATGGCCGGCCTGGGTAAAGGGGCTGAACAGGCGGCGCTGGTCATCGGGCGAAATACCGCAGCCGGTGTCCTCGACTCGCAGGCAAATGCCCAGAAGCCCGAACTCAGCGTCCGGCTCTGCGCGCACACTCAGGCGCACCTCGCCCTGGTCGGTGAATTTGATCGCGTTGCTCAGCAGGTTCGAGACGATCTGCTTGAAGCGCAAGGGGTCAATCAACACATCACGGTTGACCGCAGCGTCCAGTACCCGTTGCAGGCGCAGGTGTTTCTGCCGGGCCAGGCCTTCGAAAATCCGTGCCACCGACTCGATCAACTCGTGCAGATTGGCCCGTTGCGGCGTCAGCGACAGCCGGCCCGACTCGATGCGGGCAATGTCGAGGATGTCGCCGATCAAATCCAGCAGGCCATGGGCAGCCCCCGACGCGACCTCGATGGCGTGCCGGTCGACGATACCCTGGTCGGCTTTTTTCAGGGCCAGTTCCAGCAGGCCGATCACCGCATTCATCGGTGTGCGGATCTCATGGCTCATGGTCGCCACGAAGGTGGTCTTGGCCCGATTGGCGTCGTCGGCGCTTTCCTTGGCGACGCGCAATTGCTCCAGCAGCCGCCGCAGATAAATCACCCACCCCAAGGTCACCAGCAACAGCAGCGCAGCGACGGTGAACCCCTGGAGGATCGTGGTGCGGTTGCGCAGCCAGTAGCTGTCGTCGATCACCACCTCACTGCGCCAGCGGTTGGTCAGCTCATCCATCTCTTCGGGAGAAATGCTCAACAGCGCCTTGTCGAGAATCGAGTAAAGCTCCAACGCCCCCCGGCTCGTCGCCAACGCAACGCGCGCAGGCACAGTACCGACGGTACTGGTGACCTGCAGCTTGTCACGGTACTGGCGAGAGATCATGTAACGGGCGCTGATCAGCGGGTTGATCGCTGCGTCCGCCGTGCCGGCGGCGACCATGGCCATGGCGTCGGCGGCATTTTGCGCCGTCACCAACTGCACGCGGGGAAACTGCTCCAGCAGAAACTCGCGCAACACATTGCCACGCACCAACGCCAGGCGCTTTCCGGCCATCTGGTCCAGGGTCAGTGGACCCTTGGCCCGGACAGGCACCACCAGCACGAACGGGTTCGTCAGGTACGGTCGGGTAAAGCGCAACTCGTCTTCGAGTTCGGTGCTGGGTATGGCGGTGGCCAGGATGTCGGCCTTGCCGCTCTTGATCTGCCCAATCAAATCGTCAACCGAGCCGCCGCGCTGCACATCGAATTTCAGACCGGTGCGTAAGCTGATCCGGGCCAGCACGTCGGCACCGATGCCGCGCAAATGGTCCTGTTCATCGAAGAACGTCAGCGGCAGGAAGTTCTCGTTGACGGCCACTTTAATTCGCGGATGGGCATCCAGCCAACGCTGCTCATTGACGCTGAAATGCAGCGCCTGCTGACCCGGCATGCTCGCACCGCCGGCACTCCAGCGGCGCAGGATGCTCATACGTTCGCTGGCGGGAATGGCTTGCAGCGCGGCATTGACGATGCGCAACAAGCGCGCGTTGTCACGACTGACGGCAAAGGCGAAGGGCTGCACTTCCATGCGCGAAAAATCGGCCAGTTGAACATTGTTCAGGTAATTCTTGCTGATCAGGTAATTGGAACTGATCGAATCCCCCAGATAAACGTCAGCCTGACCGAACGCCACGGCACCGATGGCGCTCAAGGTCGAGGGGAACAGCTGCAACGAAGCATCGGGATAAAACGCCTCGACCGTCTCCGGCGGCAAGTAGTGATACAGCATCGCCACCCGCTTGCCCGCCAGGTCCGTGGGCAAGTCCTGGCTGTCATCGATGCGCGCCACCAGGGTGGGCAGATCATCGGCGTAGGCCTGGGACATCGCCAGGTCTGGCTCGGCCGCTTCGAAGCCGTTGGCGGTGCCGAGCATGTCGATCTCACCGCCACGCAAGGCCTGGAGCGATTCGGCACGGGATGGATAGCGTTGAACCTGCACCTTGACGTGCAACAACTGCCCGAGCAACTGGGCGTAGTCGGCCGTCAGGCCTTCATAGTCCGTGCCATTGCCGGTGATGCCGAATGGTGGGTCGTCTGGCGCCGAGGCGCCCAGCAGCAACGTGCCCTTTTGCCGCAGCCAGGTCCAGTCGGCCTCGTCCAGGGACAGCGAATAGTCGCTCACATGGGAACGCCCGAGCACATCCAGCACCTCGGGGGCCGCGCCAACGGTTGGCGCCACACTCAATGAGCCCAGCAACAGCGCCGCCAGGCCTGTGCGCAAAAGCATCATCTGGATCAGTTGTTTCGCTTGGCGTAGTCGGCCCGGCGCACCTCCGACTTCACCAAAAGTCAGGGCGACCGGCTGATTGGGTTCAGACTGCCAATACGAGGGAACAGCGAACCGAGCCTTTCAAACTGCGGGAGGCGTGCAGTGAGTGTAGGAAGTTTCTGAGGAATTTCCTGCGAGTTACCCGAAGCCGGCTTGCCCAGGGACCAGAACTGTGGGAGCGAGCTTGCTCGCTCCCACAGGGTTTTGCTTTGCATTGACTGACGCGTAGCGCAGGTCTGGCCTATACAGCAGCCAACAACACATCTCGCGCCGCACGCGCCTGCCCACGATTGTGCCCGTGCTCGTACAGCGAACCGGCGATTTCATCGGCACGCACCGGCAGGATCGACAGCAAAGTGTCGCTCAGGCCATGGCTGGCCTGGCAGAAGCCCTGCATGTAGATCGCCGCCTTGCAGCGCTCGTCGGTGATCAGCTTGTAGTTGCGATCCACCTCGAAATCCCCCAGGTACTGCGCCAGCGGTTCCAGCAGGGTGCGGTGCATCTGCCGCTCGTAACCGGTGGCCAGCACTACGGCGTCATAACGGCGCACCGTCAGCTCACCGGTGGCGTTGTTGCGCACCGCCAGTTCCACGCCGGCATCGGTGGCCGTGGCCTTCTCCACCGTGGTGAGGGTGCGGAACGCATGACGGGCGATGCCGGAGACTTTCTGGCGATAGAAAATCCCGTAGATGCGCTCGATCAGGTCGATGTCCACCACCGAATAGTTGGTGTTGTGGTACTCGTTGACCAGGCGCTCGCGCTCGCTGTGGGGCTGCTGGAACACCAGGTCGGTGAATTCCGGCGAGAACACTTCGTTGACGAACGGGCTGTCGTCCGCCGGCTTGAGGGCCGAGCCGCGCAGGATCATGTCGACCTGTGCCGAAGGGAAGCTGTCGTTGAGGTCGATGAAGGCCTCCGCCGCGCTCTGCCCGCCGCCGATGATGGCGATCTTCATCGGTTGACCCTTCACGCACGGTTGGCCCGCCATGCGCTCCAGGTACTGGGAATGGTGGAACACCCGCGCGTCGTCCTTGAACGCCTTGAACGCCTCGGGAATGCGCGCCGTACCGCCGGCACTGACCACCAGCGAACGGGTGGTACGCACCAGCTCTGCGCCCTGGGCGTCGCGGGAGATCACCCGCAGCGCTTCGACCTGCTGGTTGTGCAGCACCGGTTCGATGCGCAGCACTTCCTCGCCATAGCGGCTCTGCTCGGTGAAGTGCCCGGCCACCCAGCGCAGGTAGTCATTGAACTCCATGCGGCACGGATAGAAGGTGCCGAGGTTGATGAAGTCCACCAGGCGGCCATGGTGCTTGAGGTAATTGACGAACGAATACGGGCTGGTGGGGTTGCGCAGTGTCACCAGGTCCTTGAGGAAGGAAATCTGCAACTCGCTCTGGGTCACCAGGGTGTTGCCGTGCCAGCGGTAGTCGGCCTGCTTGTCGAGGAACAGCACGTCCAGTTCACCCTGGACCGGCCCCCGCTCCTGCAGCGCGATGGCCAGCGCCAGGTTCGAAGGGCCGAAGCCAATGCCGATCAAGTCGTGAACGATGGGCGATGCAATTGCCTGTGTCATGTCCAGTGTCCTCTGGAAAAGCCCCTCAACAGGGCACGAAAAGCCTGGGGAACCTGACCGGCATTCGAGGCGCCGGCAAGTCGTCTGTTGAGAGGAACGAGGACAATGAAAAAAAATTTACCGCCGGGTGACCGGCGACGATCGAATCAGGGCGCGTCCCACTGTCGCACGCGAACGCGGCAGTGCTTCATGGCGTTGACGATGTGCTTTTCCACCAGCGCTCGGGAAATGCCCAGGCGCTCGGCGATTTGCGGGTGGGACAGGCCTTCGAGCTTGCGCAGCAGGAAACTCTCGCGGCACAGCGGTGGCAGCTCGGCCAGGGCGCGCCGCAGCATGTCCAGACGCTGGCCATGGTCGAGGCTGGTGTGGGGCGACGGAGTGAAGAAGCGTTCTTCGCTGTCCAGCACATCCAGGGATTCGACCTGGCGCAGCGTATTGCGCCGATGCCCGTCGATCACCAGGTTCAGCGCCGTGCGGTAGAGGAATGCCCGAGGCTGTTCGATGGGCGTGTCGCTGGCACGCTCCAGCACCCGCACATAGGCGTCATGCACCACATCCTCGGCCGCCTGGCGGTTGCCAAGCCTGGCATTCAGGAAACACACCAGCTCGCGATAGTAGTTTTCCACCATGACTCCCGCGCGCAATGACTGCGACAGCTATCCCTGTGCCACCCGGCATGCCGGAAAAGGGCATGGCACGATAGTGGCAGATTCAGTCGCGTAATTTATAGTAATTCTCATATAGATTTAAAGCGTTGGTTTGTATCAAGGCGGATTCGTTCCTTTCTATTGGCGGCTTTTGTGGCGAGGGAGCTTGCTCCCGCTGGCTTGCGCAGCAGGCCCAAGGCAGGCAACACCATCGAATCTGACATAAACGGGATTCAGGTTTCAGGGCCGCTTCGCGCCCCAGCGGGAGCAAGCTCCCTCGCCACAGGGGTCTGTGGCGCTTCAACTGTTTTCCCCAACCTGCTACCAAGTGTTTCACCCGCTAAATTCCCGCCCGGAACGCTCGTCTACCAGAACAGCCCCCCGTCCCTGCCCTTCCTGGGACGGGCCCGATATCACCGGCCGGAACCCTGCATGAAACGTCCCCGCCCTACCCGACGCGCCTGGCTTCTCACCTTCGCCCTGCTTCCGGCCGTGGCCTTCGCCGCGTGGCAAGCGGTCGTGCCCAGCCGGGCGCCCCTGGTCACCGCGCCCGTCACCCGTGGCGATATCGAAAACAGCGTCACCGCCCTGGGCACCTTGCAACCGCGGCGTTATGTCGATGTGGGCGCCCAGGCGTCCGGGCAGATCCAGAAGATTCACGTGGAAGCCGGCGACGAAGTGCGTGAGGGCCAATTGCTGGTGGAAATCGACCCGTCCACGCAAAAGGCCCGGCTCGACGCCGGGCGTTTTTCGATCGAGAACCTCAAGGCCCAGCTTCAGGAACAGCGCGCCCAGCACGACCTGGCGCAGCAGAAATTCCGCCGCCAGCAGCAACTCAAGGCCGGCGACGCCACCCGCGAGGAAGACGTGCAGACCGCCCAGGCCGAAGTGCGCGCGACCCAGGCGCGCATCGACATGTTCCAGGCCCAGATCCGCCAGGCCCAGGCCAGCCTGCGCAGCGACGAGGCCGAGCTGGGCTACACGCGCATCTATGCGCCGATGAGCGGCACCGTGGTCGCCGTCGGTGCCCGGGAAGGCCAGACCCTCAACGCCCAGCAGCAAACCCCGCTGATCCTGCGCATCGCAAGGCTGTCGCCGATGACGGTCTGGGCCGAAGTCTCGGAAGCCGACATCGGCCACGTCAAACCGGGCATGACCGCCTATTTCACCACCCTGGCCGGCGGCGGCCGGCGCTGGAGCAGCACCGTTCGCCAGATCCTCCCGGTGCCGCCACGCCCGCTGGAGGCCAGCCAGGGCGGCAGCCCCACGAGCGGGCGCAGCGGCAGCGAGCGGGTGGTGCTCTACACCGTGTTGCTCGACGTCGACAACGCCGACCGCGCGCTGATGACCGACATGACCGCCCAGGTATTTTTCGTCGCCGCCCAGGCCAAGGACGTGCTGACCGTGCCCATCGCCGCCCTGCGGGACGCCAGCCAGGTACAGGTGCTGGCCGACAACGGCGATGTCCAGCCGCGCACCGTTCGCACCGGCGTCAGCGATCGGCTGCGCACCCAGATCCTCGACGGCCTGAGCGAAGGCGACCGGGTGCTGATCGGCCCGGCCAGCGGCAGCGGAGGCTGAATGAACACGCCCCTGATCGAACTGCGGGACATTCGCAAGGCCTATGGCGGTGGCGACAGCCCTCGGGTGGAGGTGCTGCGCGGCATCGATTTGTCCATTCACGCCGGGGAATTCCTGGCGATTGTCGGGGCGTCCGGCTCCGGTAAATCGACCCTGATGAACATCCTCGGCTGCCTCGACCGCCCCACCCACGGCGAGTACCGTTTCGCCGGCGAAGACGTCGCCGGCCTGGGCAGTGACGAACTCGCCTGGCTGCGGCGCGAGGCCTTCGGCTTCGTGTTCCAGGGCTATCACCTGATCCCTTCCGGCACGGCCCAGGAAAACGTCGAGATGCCGGCCATCTACGCCGGCACTTCCGCTGCCGAGCGCCACGCCCGGGCCAGCGCCCTGCTCGACCGCCTTGGCCTGGCCAGCCGCACCGGCAATCGTCCGCACCAGTTGTCCGGCGGCCAGCAGCAACGGGTGTCGATTGCCCGGGCCTTGATGAACGGCGGCCACATCATCCTCGCCGACGAACCCACCGGTGCCCTCGACAGCCAGAGTGGCACCGAGGTCATGGCGTTGCTCGACGAATTGGCGAGCCAGGGCCACGTAGTCATCCTGATCACCCACGACCGCGAAGTGGCGGCCCGGGCCAAGCGCATCATCGAGATCCGCGACGGACTGATCATCAGCGACAGCGCCAGCGCTTTGCCCCACGACGGGCGAGCCAACCCAAAGGCACTGCAAGCGGTGGATCTGCGCCAACGCCTGAGCGCCGGCAGCGAACACAACGGCGCCTGGAAAGGTGAGCTGGTGGACGCGGTGCAGGCGGCATGGCGGGTGATGTGGATCAATCGTTTTCGCACCGCCCTGACCTTGCTCGGCATTGTCATCGGCGTGGCCTCGGTGGTGGTGATGCTGGCCGTGGGCGAAGGCAGCAAGCGCCAGGTCATGGCCCAGATGGGCGCGTTCGGCTCGAACATCATCTACCTCAATGGCAGTGCACCCGCACCGCGCGCCGCCAAGGGCATCATCAGCGAATATGACCTGGCCGCCCTCGCCGACCTGCCCGAGGTACAGCGCATCATGCCGGTCAACGGCGCCGAAGCCAGCGTGCGTTTCGGCAACCTCGATCACACCAGCTACGTCGGCGGCAATGACACCAATTTTCCGACCATTTTCAATTGGCCGGTGGCCGAGGGCAGTTACTTTACCGACGCCGATGAACGCGGCGCCGCGGCGGTGGCGGTGATCGGCCACAAGGTCCGGCAGAAACTGCTCAAGGATGTTTCCGACCCCATCGGCCGCTACATCCTGATCGAGAACATGCCGTTCCAGGTGGTCGGCGTACTGGCGGAAAAAGGCGCCAGCTCCGGGGATTCGGACGCCGACAATCGCGTCGCCATCCCTTATTCCGCCGCCAGTGTGCGGCTGTTCGGCACCCGTCACCCCGAGTACGTGGTGATCGCCGCCCGGGATGCGGGCAAGGTCAAGGAGGCCGAACAGGCGGTCTCCCGCACCCTGTTGCGTCTGCACAACGGCAAGCAGGACTTCGAACTGACCAACAACGCCGCGATGATCCAGGCCGAGGCCCGCACCCAGGGCACACTGTCGCTGATGCTCGGGGCCATTGCGGCGATTTCGCTGTTGGTGGGCGGCATCGGCGTGATGAACATCATGCTCATGACCGTGCGCGAACGGACCCGCGAGATCGGCATTCGCATGGCCACCGGCGCTCGCCAGCGCGACATCCTGCGCCAATTCCTCACCGAAGCAGTGATGCTCTCGGTGGTCGGCGGGCTCGCCGGTATCGGCCTGGCCCTGCTGGTGGGCGGCGCCTTGCTGCTGGGCAAGATCGCCGTGGCCTTCGAATGGCTGGCGGTGTTTGGCGCCTTCGGCTGCGCCCTGGTCACCGGCGTCGTCTTCGGCTTCATGCCCGCCCGCAAGGCCGCCCGCCTCGACCCGGTCGCGGCCCTCACCAGTGAATGAACCCCACCCTATGAAAGCGCACCTGACCCTCCTGGCTGCCAGCCTGTTGCTGGCCGCCTGCGCCACCCCTGCGTCGCCGCCGGACAGCGGCATCCAGCCGCCAGCGGCCTGGCAGTCCCTCGACACACCCAGCGCCCGAGCGGATAACCAGCAATGGTGGACACACTTCGGCAGCCCGCCCTTGAACCGCTTGATCGAACAGGCGCGCCGGGACAGCCACGACCTGGCCGCCGCCATGGCCCGGGTGCGCCAGGCCCAGGCCAGCGCGGTGATCGCCGGCGCGCCGTTGCTGCCGCAGGTCACGGCCGGGCTCAACGGCAATCGCCAGGAGCTGTTGCGCGGCAAAGGCTATAGCCAACTGGACGTCGACCGGGACAACCGCACCATCGATTACTACGACGCCAACCTCAGCGCCACCTATGAGCTGGATTTCTGGGGCGGCAAACGGGCGGCTCGGGACAGTGCGCTGAGCACGCTGTCGGCCAGCCAGTTCGACCGGGCGACCGTGGAATTGACCCTGCTCAGCGGCGTCGCCAACAGCTACACCCAGGCGCTGTCCCTGCGCGAGCAACAGCGCATTGCCGAACAGAACCTGGACAACGCCCAACGCGTACTCGACCTGGTGCAGACCCGCTACGACGCCGGCAGCGCCACGGCCCTGGAACTGTCCCAGCAAAAAAGCCTGGTGGCGGCCCAGCAACGCCGCGTGCCCCAAGTGCAGCAACAGGCCCAGGAAGCCGTGATCACCCTGGCGACGCTGCTGGGGCAACCGGTGCAGTCGGTCAAGCTCGACGACGACAGTTTCGACCGCTTGCACTGGCCCGCCATCGACGCCGGTGTGCCCAGCGAACTGCTGCGCCGTCGCCCGGACATCGCCGCCGCCGAAGCCCGCCTCGCCGCCGCCCAGGCCGACATCACCGTGGCCCGCGCCGCCATGTTGCCCACCGTGACCCTGGGCCTGAGCCTCGCCACCGGCGCCGACATCGCCGACCAGTTGCTGCGCAACAACGTCTACAACCTCACGGCCGGCCTGGCCGCGCCGATCTTCAACAACGGCCGCCTGAGGGCCGAACGAGACAGGGCCACCGCCCGCCAAGAGGAACTGCTGGAACTCTACCGCGCCGCCATCATCAACGGCTTCGCCGACGTCGAAAAAGCCCTGAACGGCATCAACGGCCTGGACCGCCAACGGCAATGGCAAAGCGAAGAACTGCACCAGGCCCAGACCGCCTTCGACATCGCCCAACGCCGCTACCAGGCCGGCGCCGAAGACCTGCTCACCGTACTGGAAACCCAACGCACCCTATACGCCGCCCAGGATATGAACGTGCAACTGAGATTGGCGCGGGTGCAGGCGAGCGTGGCGTTGTACAGGGCGTTGGGTGGGGGTTGGCGGGTAATGTAAGCCCCAAACCCACCTTCAAGCCAAGTAATACATTGTGGCTAGGGTTATCTCCTGTGGGAGCAAGGCTTGCCCGCGATGCAGACGACACGGTTTCCGAGGACCGAGGTGCCTGCATCGCGGGCAAGCCTTGCTCCCACAGATAAATCTCCTAGCCACAAATAGTGTTCGGCTTTGGTTCTGTTTATCGGGCCATGTAGGACTCCCGAGTGAGGCTACGTTGCCTTGCGTCATTGCCTACAACTACGCCAGAATCCGCCGGCTTGTGCGCCTGGCACCCCATCGATAACTTGTTCCCCGTCACTGCTCATCAGTGATCGGGTCTGCAAGCCCGACGAATACCAGGCGCATAGCCGAAGCCAATCGACACGTTCGTGTTCGTTTTATGGCGGCTGTGTGCGGGAGACCTTCGGGTCTGCCGGGTTCCTGGTTTCCCGGTCTTGCAGACCCGCGCATAGCTGCCACCCCATCATCTGCAAGTGATGTCTGGCAGCGCCCTTTGAATAATCAGGAGCTGCACCATGTTCAAGATCACCCCCAACCCCCCCGAAGACGATTCCAAAAAACTCGACGAAGCCGCCGACCGCGCCCTCTCCTACTACCTCGACCTCAAGCCTGAAAAACCTACTCCACCACCGGGCCAGTTGTTCACCGTTGCAGAGAGTGCGGACTTGGAATGCTTGCTGGCCAACCTCAGCGAAACCCTTGCGTCAGTCAATGTCATGGCCAACGAACTGGCCTTTGATCTGGAAGGCGCACGACGGAGTTTCGCCCTGGGGATCCAGCAGATGGTCGAGCTGAGTGAGCTGCTAGCGAACCGCGCCCTGGACATCGCTGCGCCGCGCTGACGCCCCACACTAACCTCAAGCCAAGTGACACCTGTGGCGAGGGAGCTTGCTCCCGCTGGGCTGCGCAGCAGCCCCCAATGGCTGGCTCCTCGGTGGGTCAGGTGTTTGGAGGGGGCTGGTTTTGGGGCCGCTTCGCAGCCCAGCGGGAGCAAGCTCCCTCGCCACAAAAGCAGTCATTCACACAGCCCAGGTTCGGTCAGTTCGGGCCAGAGCTCACACCGGCTTGGACTTGAGATTGCGCGCATACCACGGCCGTTGCGGCACGCGACGAAACAGTTCGGCGAGCTTCTTGTCATCGCTGCCGAAGGTGATGCGCAGGGCCAGTTTCATGGTTTCCGGGTCCATCTCCACCGAGCGTCCGAGCTGCAGCCCCGGCGTGGTGCTGCACCCGTGGGTGTCCGGGCCCAGCCAGGGGTCGGCGATTTCGACCCAGCGGCCCGGGGCGAACCAGGGCACGCCGTTGACCTCGAGCCGGCTCACTTCCCCCGGATGGAAGCGTTCATGGGCGCGGAACCAGTCTTCGAGGCGGTCGTCGATCCAGCCGTGGAAGGCCCAGAACACCGGGTTCACGTGGGAAGAAAACGGATCGCCGAGAAAGTCATTCTCCGGGGCGTACCAACGCTGGGCGAAGTCCGCCGGGTCGCGGGCGAACGGCACCGGGTGGCCGTTGGACGGATCACGCGGCACCGAGGCCCAGCGCATGTGCAGCCAGTCGTGCAGGCCCAATTCCACTTCCGAGCCAAACTGGCCCAGGGTCAGTTTCGCCAGGTAGCGCGGGTCGCGGTAGCGCGATTCCCAGACCTGGAAATTGCTGTGGTAGGTCTCGGCGGTCTTGATGTCGCTGACCCACTGAGCGTACTGCTCGTCGCCATCGGCCAGCCAGGTCGGCGGCAAGGCCGTGCCATCGTGGTTATCGAGGTAACGGGCGAAGCCAAGGCGATCGCGCTCCAGCTCCGGTTGCGGCAAGGGGAAGCGTGGCCACGACGGCAGCGGCTGGAACGAACGGGCCGTGCCGAGCATGTGCCGGTGCATGAAAAAGAAGTCCACGCCCGAGCCATTGCGATCCTTGCGCGGCCCGCGGGCATCGCGCTCCTGGTTCCGTGGGCCGGGCTGCCAGCCGATGCCACGCAGGGCATTGCGCTTGTCCTCGTCCAGGGTGTGCCATTTGTCCCGCGAGGCGTGCCAGAGCTGGTGGAACAGCCGATGCTCGGGCGACACCAGCCAGGCCAGCAGTGCCGGGCTCAACGGCGTGCGCTCCCGGGCCTCGGGGAAGCGCTGCTTGACGGCGATGAAATGATTGTCCAGTTCAGGCGACGCCAAGGGACGGTCCAGGCGCAATACCCGACCGCTGAGGGTGGCGCTGCCGGCATTGCCAAAACCGGCCCAGACTTCGTCCAGGGTCATGATGCATTCATAGTCCGGCGCGTCGTGCTGCGCCCCCATCAGCCGCCAGCTCAGTTGCTTCGGATCGGTTCCGGCCAGGTCGCCCAACACCCGGTAACGCGGCTCCTCGGCAGCGCGCAAACGTTCGGCGCTGTCGAGGTAACCCACCAGGCCACGGCCCCTTTGGCCAATATCGAGGAAAAGCTGCAGATCGTCCTGGGGCAAGCCGTCGAGACCAGCGTCGCGGCCGGTGAAACGGATCGTCCAGATGCCCCGCAACGTATCGGCCCGGCGCTGGCCCGCCACGTCGGCCACGTCGAACGACGCCTCGCCGGGGGTAATGGTCGGGTCCGGCCGGGTCAGTTCGCGATGCCCGTAATACACCGCAGGCACGGCGGCACCGGTCAGCGCCAGGCCTGCCATGAACCATCGTCGAGAAATCGTCATTGCCTTACCTGTGTCCAGCCCTGGAGCGGGCTTTATCCAAGCTAGAACGAGGGGTGGGCTGACAAATTTATAGGCGAGCTGTGAGGGCCTCATCGCGAGCAGGCTCGCTCCCACAATGGATCTGGTACATCCGCGAGAAATCGGTCGACTGTCAGACCGCCATCGCGAGCAAGCTCGCTCCCACAGGTTGACCGCGTTCCAATGTGGGAGCGAGCTTGCTCGCGATGGCGGCCCCGAGCGCACCTAAATTTCCCGCCCGATCACTCGTTCTCCCCAGATAGCAAAGGCCCCCGCGCCTGTCCTTCCAAGGCGAACCTGACTGAGATCGGCAATGACAACACCTCGTTCGAAAAAGGCTCTTTTCATTGGCGTGCCCCTGGCCCTGGCGCTGGCCGTGGGTGGCGGCCTGGCGGCCTGGGACCACTGGTGGCGGGACAACCCCGGCTACCCGGTCAAAGTGATGAAAGAAGCCAGGGAACTGCACGAACGCCTGCTGTCCTTCGACAGCCACATCACCGTGCCGCTGGACTTCGGCACCGCCGGCAATGAAGCCGACAAGGACGGCAGCGGCCAGTTCGACCTGGTGAAAGCCAATCGCGGCCACCTGTCCGGCGCGGCGCTGACGGTGTTCGGCTGGCCGGAGTTGTGGAACGGCCCCAACGCCCCGCACAAGCCCACCGCCGGTTTTGTCGAGGAAGCGCGCAACCAGCAGGAAGTGCGCTACAAGATCATCACCGGCCTGGTCCGGGACTTCCCCAACCAGGTCGCCATCGCCTACACCCCGGATGACTTCCGCCGCCTGCACGGGGAAGGCAAGTTCGCGATCTTCATCAGCATGCTCAACGCCTATCCCCTGGGCCACGACCTGAACCTGCTGGACCTGTGGACGGCGCGGGGCATGCGCATGTTCGGTTTCAGCTACATCGGCAACAACGACTGGGCCGACTCCTCGCGCCCACTGCCGTTCTTCAACGACTCGCCCGACGCCCTGGGCGGTCTGTCGGACATCGGCAAGCAAGCGGTGACGCGCCTGAACGACCTGGGCGTGATCATCGACGTGTCGCAGATGTCGACCCAGGCCCTGGAGCAAGTCGCGCAACTGAGCCGCACGCCCCTGGTGGCCTCCCATTCGGCGCCACGGGCGATGGTGGACATCCCGCGCAACCTCAGCGACAAGGAAATGCAACTGATCAAGGCCAGTGGCGGCGTGGTGCAGATCGTCGGTTTCTCCCAATACCTGCGCCCGCTGACACAAAAGACCCAGGACAAACTCAACGCCCTGCGCGAACGTTTCGACCTGCCGCCACTGCCCAACCTGGCGATGGCGCTGATGCCCGGCGACCCGATCATCGCCGCCTGGCCGGAACAGAAATTCGGCGAATACGCCGCCCAGCTCTACGGCATTCTCGAAGAAGAACCCAAGGCCAGCCTCAAGGACCTGGGGGACGCCATCGACTACACCGTGCGCAAGATCGGCATCGACCACGTCGGCATCAGCTCGGACTTCAACGAAGGCGGCGGTGTGAAAGGCTGGGAGAACGTCGGCGACATCCGCAACGTCACCGCCGAATTGCTGACCCGCGGCTACTCCGAAGCCGACATCGCCAAACTGTGGGGCGGCAATTTCCTGCGAGTCTGGGATCAGGTCCAGAAAGCCGCCCGCCCCGCTGTCGTCTCGATCCAGAAGGCGGCCCAACCATGAATGAGCGTCGTACCTTCCTCAAGCAGGCCGGGATCCTCGCCGCGGGCCTGCCGCTCGCCGCCAACCTGCCCGCCACGGCCAGCGCCGATTCTCTGCCGCCACTGCCCAGGGATAAATGGGCGCAACTACGCTCACTGTTCAACCAGGACCCGGACTACCTGCACTTCTCCAACTTCCTGATCACCACCCACCCGCGCCCGGTGCGCGAGGCCATCGAGCGGCACCGCGCCGCCCTGGATAAAAACCCGGGGCTGTTGATGGACTGGGATCTGGGCGTCACCGAAGAACGCGAGGAAAACGTCCGCACCTGGGCCGGCCGCTACCTGCAAGCGACGCCGAAGCAGATCGCCCTCACCGGCAGCACCACCGAAGGTTTGTCGATCATCTACGGCGGCGTCCACGTGGCGGCCGACCAGGAAATCCTCACCACCGCCCACGAACACTACGCCACCCACACCATCCTCGACCTGCGCACCCAAAGGACGGGGACACGGGTGCGCAAGATCAAGCTGTTCGAGAACGCCCACGACGCCAGCCATGAGCAGATCCTCACGGCCATCGACCGCAACATCCGCCCCGGAACCCGGGTGCTGGGCATGACCTGGGTGCACTCGGGCAGCGGCGTGAAGCTGCCGATCGACAAGATCGGCGCCCTGGTGGACAAGCACAACCAGGGCCGCAGCGATGAGCAGCGGATCATTTTTGTGGTGGACGGCGTGCACGGTTTCGGCGTCGAAGACCTCAGCTTCCCCGCCATGAATTGCGACTTTTTCATCGCTGGCACCCACAAGTGGATGTTCGGCCCGCGCGGCACGGGCCTGGTGTGCAGCCGCAGCGAAGCGCTCAAGTACGTCACGCCGATCATCCCGACCTTCTCCGAAGCCACGGCGTTTTCCACCGTCATGACCCCGGGGGGCTACCACGCTTTCGAGCATCGCTGGGCGGCCGACGAGGCGTTCAAGTTGCACCTGCAACTGGGCAAGGCCGAGGTGCAGGCACGCATCCATGCCCTCAACAGCTACCTGAAAAAGCAATTGGTGGCACAGCCGCAGATCGAACTGGTCACGCCCCTGAGCCCGGAGCTGTCCGCCGGTTTCACCTTCTTCCGGGTCAAGGGTCGCGACAGCGACGAGATCGCCGCCTACCTGATGAAGAACCGGGTGATCGCCGACGCCGTGCATCGCGACGCCGGGCCGGTGGTCCGTACCGCACCGGGGCTGCTCAACACCGAAGCCGAGATCGATCGCTTCATGGGGTTGCTGGGCAAAACGCTCTGAGCCGAACCTTTTTGACCTTATCGAGAGAGATGGATGAACAGTTTTTCGCTGAAGTTTTTCCCGGCATTGGCCCTCGCCGCCCTGCTGCCCTCCGGCGCCCAGGCGTCGCAACCGGGCCAGGTTTTCCGCGACTGCAAGGACTGCCCGGAAATGGTCGTACTGCCCACCGGCACCTTCCAGATGGGCACCCCGGACGACGAAGTGGGCCGCGAACCCGACGAAGGCCCGCTGCACCCGGTGACGTTTGCCAAGCCGCTGGCGATCAGTCGCTTCCAGGTACTCAAGGGCGAATGGTTCGCCTACCTGCGCGACACCGGCTACACCATGCCCGACGGCGATGAGCGCCCCGGTCGGGCGTGCAAGGCCGGCATCCCGGACTACCAGGGCAGCGACCCGCGCAAGCAGTACACCGACCGGCACCCGGCGGTGTGCATGGATTTCGCCGAGGCCAATGCCTACGTGGCGTGGTTGTCGAAAAAGACTGGCAAACCGTATCGGCTGGTCAGCGAGTCCCTGCGCGAATACGCGGCACGCGGCGGCAGCACCGGGCCGTTCCCCTTCCCGTTCGATGAAGGCAAGGCCTACAGCATCGCCCAGCACGCCAACACCTACGGCGCGGCCGACGGCTACAACTTCACCGCCCCGGCCGGCAGTTTCCCGCCCAACGCCTTCGGCGTGTACGACATGCACGGCAACATCTACGAATGGACCGCCGATTGCTACAACGAAAACTATGTGGGCGCCCCGAGCGACGGCAGCGCCTGGCTGACCGGCAAGTGCGAGTTCAAGCGCATCCGCGGCAACGACTGGGGCGAGGCGCCGGTGTTCTCCCGCTCCGGCAACCGCAACGCGCTGGTGCCGGATAATCGGGGGGACTGGATTGGTTTTCGGGTGGCGCGGGATATGTAAATCAACCTGCCCGACACAGACAAGCTTTTGTGGCGAGGGAGCTTGCTCCCGCTGGGCTGCGCAGCGGCTCCAAGATTTTGCGGTCGCTGCGCAACCGAGCGGGAGCAAGCTCCCTCGCCACAATAATGTGTGTCAGGCAGTTCCTCGTTAAATCCCCTCCCCTCCCAATCGTTCTACAGGTGGGCGCGCCCCAACCCGGCGTGCCGCCGTCTTCCAGCCATGCGGTGAATGCCCCGCGATGGCCTTCGCCCTTTTCATCTAGCAGGGAAACCTCCATGAGCCAACCAAAACGCGGGGTGATCAATGAATTGTTCACCCTGCTCAAACCCTTCCGGCTGATTGTCATCGGCGCCATCCTGCTGGGCATGGTCGGTGGCCTGAGCGTGACCGTGCTGCTGGCGACCATCAACCAGGTGCTGCACGCCGAAGGCGGGTTGAGCCACACCGTGGTGGGCGTGTTCGCCGGGTTGTGCCTGCTGGCCCTGGTCAGCTCCATCTGTTCCGACATCGGCACCAACTACGTCGGCCAGAAGATCATCGCCAAACTGCGCAAGGAGCTGGGGGAAAAAGTCCTCTCGGCGCCCATCCAGCAGATCGAACGCTACCGCAGCCATCGCCTGATCCCGGTGCTGACCCACGACGTCGACACCATCAGCGATTTCGCCTTCGCCTTCGCCCCTCTCGCCATCTCCCTGACCGTCACCCTCGGGTGCATGGGTTACCTGGCCATGCTGTCGTGGCCGATGTTCCTGATGATGGTCGTGGCGATTGTCATCGGCACCGTGGTGCAGTACATCGCCCGCGGTCGTGGGATCAAGGGTTTCATGGAGGCTCGCGACTCCGAGGACGAATTGCAGAAGCACTACAACGCCATCGCCGAAGGCGCCAAGGAACTGCGTATCCATCGCCCCCGTCGGCAACGCATGTTCGTCTCAGGCATCGAGCAAACCGCCGACAAGATCTGCGACACGCAGATCCGCTCGGTGAACATCTTCGTGATCGCCAAGACCTTCGGCTCGATGCTGTTCTTCGTGGTGATCGGCCTGGCCCTGGCCCTGCAATCGCTGTGGCCGAGCGCCGACAAAGCGGTGATGAGCGGTTTCGTGCTGGTGTTGCTGTACATGAAAGGCCCACTGGAGCACCTGATCGGCACCCTGCCGATCGTCAGCCGTGCGCAGATCGCCTTTCGCCGCATCGCCGAGTTGTCGGAGCAGTTTTCATCCCCTGAACCGCACCTGCTGCTCAATGACCAGGGCCAGCCGAAAACCCCGGTGCAGACCCTGGAGCTGAGCAATGTGGCCTACAGCTTCCCGGCGGTGGAAGGCGCCACGCCGTTCCGCCTGGGGCCGGTGAACCTGAAGATCGACCAGGGCGACATCGTGTTCATCGTCGGTGAAAACGGCTGTGGCAAGACCACGCTGATCAAGCTGCTGTTGGGCCTGTACGCGCCGCAGCAAGGGGAAATCCGCCTCAACGACCACGTGGTGACGGCCGTGACCCGCGACGACTATCGACAGTTGTTCACGACGATTTTCGCCGACTACTACCTGTTCGACGACATCGTCCAGGGCGACACCCATATCCCGGACGACGCCAACCAATACCTGCAACGCCTGGAGATCGCCCACAAGGTCAGCGTGCGCGACGGCGCCTTCACCACCACCGACCTGTCCACCGGCCAACGCAAGCGCCTGGCACTGGTCAATGCGTGGCTGGAGGAACGCCCGGTGCTGGTCTTCGACGAATGGGCCGCCGACCAGGACCCGACCTTCCGGCGGATTTTCTACACCGAGCTGCTGCCGGACCTCAAGCGCCTGGGCAAGACCATCATCGTGATTTCCCACGACGACCGTTACTTCGACGTGGCCGACCAATTGGTGCGCATGGAAGCCGGCCGCGTCATCACCGAATTGCAATCCGCGTAAATAATCACGATTCTCATTCTGGTTTTTCCGGGGTCGTGCGTCCTAATTAAGAATTGATAACAACTACACCCCTATTAAAACTAAAACCTGCAAGAGTGAAACACATGCCAGCAACTCCGGGGATTCCACGTTTTACCAAGGCACTGATCATGCGCCGCCTGCTGCAACCAGGCTTCAGCGCCACCGCGTTCAGCCTGGCACTGGCCATGCCGTTCAGCGCGCAGGTCCAGGCACAGGAAGTCGACCTCAATATTCCGGCGCAGTCGCTGGCCAGTGCCCTGCAGGCGTTGAGCAATCAATCGAACATGCAAGTGCTCTACAGCGCCAACGATGTCCAGGGCCTGCGCAGCCAGCCGGTCAGCGGCCGGTTGTCGCCGGCCCAAGCGTTGTCGCAGATGCTGGTGGGGACCGGCGTCATGTTCACCATTCAAGGCAACACGGCCAGCGTGCGCGCCAGGACGGCGGGCGACTCGCTGGAACTGGGCGCCACCACCATCACCGGTAAATCCGTGGAGTCCGCCTACGGTCCGGTGGACGGTTACGTCGCCACCCGCAGCGCCACCGGCACCAAGACCGACACGCCGATCCTGGAGATCCCGCAGACCATCAACGTGGTCACCGCCGAGCAGGTCGCCACCCAGGGCGCACGCAACCTGACCCAGGCCCTGCGCTACACGCCGGGGCTGAACACCGGCGGCTTCACCGACCGCAACGCCATCGCCGACGAAATCACCAGCCGGGGATTCTCGCCCACGCCGCTGTACCTCGACGGGGCCTACCTGCCCTACGCCGGCAGCCTCGGCGGCGCGCCGCAAATCGACCCGTACACCCTGGAACGCATCGAAGTGCTCAAGGGCCCCTCGTCGGTGCTGTACGGGCAGAACCAGCCCGGCGGCCTGATCAACATGGTCTCCAAGCGCCCGACCACGGAACAGCGCAGCCAGATCAAGCTGGGCGCGGGCAGCTACAGCCGGGTCAACGGCGCGTTCGACACCAGCGGCCCGATCGACGACCAGAAGGAATTCAGTTATCGCGTCATCGGCGTGGCGAAAAAAGGCAACCAACAGGTCGATCACACCCACAGCGAACGCATGCTGCTGACGCCGAGCCTGACCTGGGCGCCCAACGAAGACACCTCGCTGACCGTGCTGGCGCAGATCCAGCGCGACGACGGCCTGGAGGACTACCAGGCGCTGCCGAGGATCGGCTCCCTGGAGCGCGGCCCCAACGGCCAGCGGATCGACCGGGACTTTTTCTCCGGCGATACGCGGTGGAACGACTACAAGCGCGACCAGTTCATCCTGGGCTACGACTTCAGCCACAACCTCACCGATGACCTGAAATTCCGCTCCACGGCGCGCTACACCGACGTGCGTGACCAGTACCGGGGGTTCTACCTGCGCAGCTTCGTCACCACCGGTGGCGTGACTGACCAGACCCAGGCCAACCGCGTAAAACTCGACTGGCAGCAGCACAACACCGCCTACACCGTCGATAACAACGTGGAATACAAATTCAACACCGGCGCCCTGGAACACACCACCCTGGCGGGCGTGGACTATCGTCATTTCAACCGCAAGTACGACGGCTACAACGCCTACAACGTCGCGCCGATCGACCTGTACGGCAATAACAACAACTACGACACCGGCAGCGTGACCCCGACGCTGGACACCAAGTGGGACAACACCGTTCGCCAGACCGGCGTCTACCTGCAGGACCAGATCAAGCTGGACAAGTGGATCCTGACCGTGGGTGGCCGCCAGGACTGGGCCGAAGTGGACAACAAGGACCTGCTGGCGGGCACCGTCTCGTCACTGCGTGACAACAAGTTCACCGGCCGGGTGGGCCTGACCTATGTCACCGATTTCGGCCTGGCGCCGTACATCAGCTACTCGGAATCCTTCCTGCCGACCACCGGCACGGACGCTAGCGGCAACGCCTTCAAGCCGACCGAAGGCGAGCAATACGAAGTGGGCGTGAAGTACCAGCCGTTCGACAAGACGATGATTACCGCCTCGGTGTTCCAGATCAAACAGAAGAACCTGGTGACCGCCGACCCCGCCGATCCGCAGAACTCGATCCAGTCGGGCCAGGTGCGTTCACGGGGCGTTGAATTGGAAGTCAAATCCACGGTCGACAACATCGACGTCATGGCCGCTGCCACCTACCTCGACTCGTTCTACACCAAGGACAACTACGGCAACGAGGGCAACCGCAGCGAACAACAGGCTCCGTTCTCCGCCACGCTGTGGGTCGACTACCACTTCACCCAGGCCGTCCTCAATGGCCTGACCTTCGGCGCAGGCGCCCGCCACACCGGCCGCAAGCCGGGCGATGCGGCCAACTCGTTCGACGTACCGGCCTTCACCGTGTTCGACACCACCATCAGCTATGACATGGGCAAGGCCACCTCGAGCCTGCGTGGCGTCACCACCAGCCTGAACGTGCAGAACGTCTTCGACCGCGAATACGTGTCCCACTGCAACTACTCGTTCGGCTGCTACTACGGCCAGGAACGCGTGGCCTCGCTGGACGTGACCTACGACTTCTAAGCAATACCCCACACAAAAAAACCGGGCCTGGCCCGGTTTTTTTGTGCCTGCAAAATACTGAAATCACCACAAAACAACTGTGGGAGCGAGCTTGCTCGCGATGGCGGTGTATCAGGCACTTAAGTGCTGGCTGACCTGCCGCTATCGCGAGCAAGCTCGCTCCCACAGGGGATCTGTGGCCTATGCAAATTCTGAGACCACCCACAGTTGTTTTGTGGTGTTTCAGGCAGTGAGTGCAATCCGCAAGGCTTGGCTCAATTGCGCGTACACCTCGTCAATCTCCGGCACCACGCTCTGCAAACGCAGGTAGTCGTGGATCAGGCCGGTGTATTCGATCAGCTCCACGCTTACCCCCTGTTCCTGCAAGCGCCGGGCGTAGGCGCGGCCTTCGTCGAGCAGCGGGTCATGGCCGGCCAGGGCGATCAGGGCCGGGGCCAGGCCTGGGTAACCGGGTGCCAGCAACGGCGAGAAACGCCAGTCCAGGCGATCGCTGGGCTCATTGGCGTAGTGCCGGTAGAACCACTCCAGGGTTTCGCTCTCCAGCAGATACCCTTCGCCGAACAACTCGGTGGATGGGCTGCTGGTGGACGCATCGGTCACCGGGTAGCAGAGCA
The DNA here is from genome assembly GCF_018325805.1 of Pseudomonas sp. St290. NCBI lineage: Bacteria > Pseudomonadati > Pseudomonadota > Gammaproteobacteria > Pseudomonadales > Pseudomonadaceae > Pseudomonas > Pseudomonas sp. St290. Next base: position 4,686,648 of record NZ_AP014703.1, read on the forward strand.
ACTGAAAGCACGGTTGGATCGCCAGGGAGGCGGGTTCCAGGGCCGCTTGCAGCGCAAGCACCGTCGCCAGTGTCGCGCCGACGCTGTCGCCGCCGAACGCCACGCGGCTGAGGTCCAGGCCTTCGGCGCGGGCCTGCCGGGCCAGCCAGTCGAGGGCATCGGCGCCGTCGTTCAGCGGGGTCGGGAAGGTGTGTTCCGGGGCCAGGCGATAGCCCACCGACAACACCGCGCACGGCGTCCGGGCGCAGAATTCGCGGCAGACACCATCGTGGGAGTCCAGGCTGCCGACCACATAGCCGCCGCCGTGAAAGTACACCAGCACCGGCAACACCTGGGCCGCAGCCGTGGCCGGACGATACAGACGCAGGGTCAGCGGCGCACCGTCACGGGCGGTGAATGCGTGAGCGGCGCACTGCACATCCGCCGGAGCGTTCCAGCGCAATTGCCCGGTGGTACGCTCGAACGCCTCGCGGGCCTGGGCCGGCGTCGACAGGTGAAACGGCCCAGGGCCCTCGGCCTGGCTTTCTTCGGCCAGGTCGAGGAAGGCGTTGAGTTCCGGATGCAGGGACATCGCAGGGGTTCCTTGTGAAAAACCATGGGTAAAAGATGAGCCACTCAGGCTCATGCAAAACCCTGTGGCGAGGGAGCTTGCTCCCGCTGGGCTGCACAGCAGCCCCAATGGCCAGCACCTCGGTGGGTCAGTTGTTTCGAGAGGGCTGGTTTTGGGGCCGCTTCGCAGCCCAGCGGGAGCAAGCTCCCTCGCCACAGGTTCGGTGCTGGCTATCTTCCTCCAGGCGACGGCGGGTTCCTCATATAACGATGAACCCGCCCCCATCCTTAGGCAGCCTGCGCCACGCAGTGCTCGATCAACGCTTCCAGTTCCTCCTGGTACGCGCGCATCAATCCCTCGACGGTCTCGGCACGGTAGCGGCGGGTGCTGAAGATGCAGCGCAGCGCCAGGCGCCCGTCGTACACCTGCCCCACCACTTCCAGCCAGTTGCCCAACGCGGCATGGGGGCTGTAGCAACTGCCGTAGCTTTCCGCCGCTGGCACCAGCAACGCCTTGTCGTCGAAACTCTGGTCGAACTGCCCCAGGTAGTTGAACGTCACCCGCGCCTGGGGGGCGCGGCCCAGGGTGGCGGCCATCGGCTCGCCGCTCATGTAGCGCAACACGCCATAGCCCAACCCCTTGTTCGGCACGGCGGCCAACTGCCGCTGCACCGCCCGCACCGACGTGCCGATGTCGGCGTCCGGGCTCGGGGCCAGGCGCACCGGGAACATGCTGGTGAACCAGCCCAGGCTGCGGCTCAGGTCGATGTCCTTGACCAAATCCTCGCGACCATGCCCCTCCAGCTGGATCAGCACCGAAGGCTGCTGGCTCCAGCGGCACAACACCCGGCTCAGCGCCGCCAGCAACACGTCGTTGATCTGCGTCTGGTAGACCGCCGGCACCTGTTTGAGCAACTGCTGGGTGTGCTGCTCCGACAGGCTCAAATGCGCGACCGACTGGTACTGCACCTGGTTCTTGCCCCGCAGGTTGTCACACGGCAACTCGCTGCCCGGCTGGTCGATCTGCTCTAGCCACCAGGCTTTTTCCTGGGCCGGATAATCCCGTGCATAGGCCTGCAAGCCCTCGGCCCAGGCCCGGTAGCTGCTGGTGCGAATCGGCAGGTTCGGCGTCTGGCCGTCGCTGTAGGCCGCATAAGCGGTCTGCAAATCCTGCAGGAGCAAACGCCACGACACCGTGTCGATGACCAGGTGATGAATGACCATCAGCACACGAATCTCACCACTGCCCAAGGTCACGTGCGCGGTGCGCCACACCGGCCCGTTGTGCACATCGAGGCTGCGCTGTACCTGTTCGGCGTACAGCTCCAGCTCGGCTTCATCGGCCACCGTGCGCTGCCACAACAAGGGTTCGCTGGCCCACTGCGCCTGCATTTCCTCCAATGCCTGGTAATGTTGCAGGTGACGCCCGCCGACCTCACTGAAGCGCAGGCGCAAGGCGTCGTGCTGCTGCATCATGCCGCGCAACGCCAATTCCAGCGCCGTCAGGTTCAACCCCTGGCGGGCCCGCAGCATCAACGCCTGGTTGTAGTGATGGGGTTCGCTCATGCGCTGGTCGAACCACCATTGCTGGATCGGAATCAGGTTGAACTGCCCTTCGCCCGCCACCTGGGTCACATCCTCGACCGTCACGGCAAGCGTGTTCGAACGCTGGTCGAAAATCGCCTCGATGGTCTGGCCACGCATCAGGTCCCGCAGCTTGAGCTCCATCTTCAGCTCCGGATGGTTGCGTACCCGCGAGACCACTTGCAGGCTGAGGATCGAGTCGCCGCCCAACTCGAAGAAGTTGTCGGTGATGCCCACCCGCTCGACCTGCAACACCTCGGCCCAGACCTCGGCCAACAGCTGCTCATCGCGGTTGCGCCCGGGCACATACTCGGCGCCCTTGAATTCCGGCTCTGGCAGGGCCTGGCGGTCGAGCTTGCCGTTCGGCGTGACCGGCAACGCCTCCAGGCAGATGACCTGGGCCGGCACCATGTAATCCGGCAACTGCGCCCGCAGCTCGGCCTTGAGCCGATCACCGATGGCCATGCCCTCGGGGGTGACCACGTAGCCGATCAGTTGCTTGCCCGAGGCACTGTCGCGGGCGATCACCAACGCATCGCTGACGTCGTCCAACTGTCGCAAGCTGGCTTCGATTTCCCCCAGTTCGATGCGGAAACCCCGCACCTTGATCTGGTGGTCGATACGCCCGACGTAATCGAGCACCCCGTCGACACGCTGGCGCACCAGGTCGCCGCTGCGGTACAGGCGATCGCCCGGCTGGCCGAACGGGTCCGGCACGAAGCGCTCGGCACTCAGGTCCGGGCGGCGGTGATAACCACGGGCGATCCCCTCGCCACCGATGTACAACTCGCCGGCAATGCCCGGCGGCAACGGGTTGAGGTTGTCGTCCAGGACATACAAGGCGCGCTCGCCCACCGCCCGCCCGATCGGCGCGTAGGCGGCTTCGCAACGTTCGCTGGCCGGCACCTTCCACAACATGGGCGTGACCACGGTTTCCGTCGGGCCATAGCCGTTGGTGAAGCATTGCGGGCGCAGCGCCGCCTTCACTTGCTCGAAGGTCTGGTCCGGCACCGCATCGCCGCCGAAGCAGTACACCCGCACCGGCGGTGGCGACAGCTGGCTGTGGGCAGCGTATTCGGCCAGTTGCTTGAGGTAGGCCGGCGGGAAGCAGGCGATGGTGATGCCGTGGCGGTGCAAGGCGTCGAAGGTCTGCTCCGGCGTCCACAGCGCGCCGTCGCGAATCACCAGGGTGCCGCCGCTCAATAGCGTGCTCAGCCAGCGCTCATGGGCGCCGTCGAAGGCGAACGACATGAAATGCAGCTCACGGGTGTGCTCGTCCATGTCATACAGCCCGGCGATGGCCTGGCAATGCATGCTCATCGGCCCGTGCGCCACGGCGACGCCTTTGGGTCGGCCGGTGGAGCCGGAGGTGTAGATCAGGTAGGCCAGGTTGCCACCCAGCAAGCCGCTGTGCGGCGGCAGGTCGCTGTAGCCACGGCTGTCGAAACCGTCGATGGCCTGGCGCGCCAAACCGTCGAACTCAGGCAGGCGCCCCTGCACCCGGCTGTGGGTCAGCAACAGCGCCATGGCCGAATCTTCGATCATGAACGCCAGGCGCTCGGGTGGGTAATCGATGTCCAGCGGCACATACGCCGAGCCGCTTTTCATCACCGCCAGCAGCGCCACGACCATGTCCACCGAACGCTCCAGGGCCACGCCGACCACCACTTCCGGGCCGGCGCCGAGTTCGATCAAACGGTGGGCCAGGCGGTTGGCCCGACACTCCAGTTCGCCATAGTCCAGCGAGTCGTCGCCACACACCAGCGCCGTGGCCTGTGGACGCGACCGGGCATGCCGACCAATCAGTTCCGGCAGCAACTGCGCCTGATAGCAGCCGTTCGGTGCCGCGCTCCATTGCTCGAAGGCCTGCCACTGCTCCAGCGACAAGCGCTGCAGGTTGCCCAGGCACGCGTGGGGCGCATTGATCATCGCTTCCAGGGTGTCTTCCAGGGTCCGGCGGATTCGCTCCACCGCTTCGACACTGAAGGCGTTGCGCAGGAACAGGTACTCGATGGACAGCGTTTCACCCAGGTTGACCGCCAGGTCCATCGGGAAGTTGGTCACGTCATGATTGCGCGACTCGCCGAAACTCAGGCCGGTGTCCTGCTGGTCGCCCAGGCGTTCGTCGATGGGGTAGTTCTCGAACACGATGATGCTGTCGAACAAGCCCTGCCCGCCCAGGCCCGACCAGCGCTGGATGTCCGCCAGCGGTGCATGGGAATGCTCACGCAGGTCCAGGTTGTAGGCCTGCAACTGCTGCAGCCATTGATCCAGCGGCTGCTCCGGGTCCAGGGTCTGGATCACCGGCAAGGTGTTGATGAACAGGCCAAGGATGTTGTCGGCGTTGACCAGCCCCGCCGGACGCCCGGCGACGGTGGCGCCAAAGACCACGGTGTTTTGCCCGGTGAAGCGCTGCAGCAACAGCAGCCACGCCCCTTGGATCAAGGTGTTCGGTGTGATCTGCAAGGCGCGGCAGGCCTGTTGCAGCCGCGCGGTCTGCGCCGCGTCCCAGCGCGAATACAGCGCCTGGTGCCCCGGCAATGCCGCGACATACCGCGGGAACATCGCCTGGTTGAGGGAGGTCGCCTGTTCCAATGGGTCGAGGCGGCTGCGCCAGAAGCGCTCCAGCGCACCCTGGTCCTGGCGTTGCAGCCATTCGATGAATTCGCGGTAGCGACCATTGCGGCTCGGCACCTGCCCATGGGCGTAGAACTGCAACACCTCACCGAACAAGCGCGAACTGCTCCAGCCGTCCATGAGGATGTGATGGCAGGTCCAGATCATCTGGTAACGGTCGTCTTCCAGGCGCAGCAACAGCACCCGTTGCAAGGGCGCACGGCTCAAGTCGAAACCGGCCAGGTAATCGGCGGTCGCCCGGGCGCTGATCGCCTGCTCGCTGATGTCCTGTCCTCGCCAGTCTTCGATCTGCAACGGCAACTCAACGTAACGGTGGACGATTTGCACCGGCGCGCTCAAGCCATCCTGCCAGTGGAAACTGGTGCGCAGGATGTCCTCCCGCTCGATCACCGCGGTCCAGGCCCGGGCGAAACGCTCGGTGTCCAGGCCGTGTACCGGCAGGCTGATCTGGTTGATGTACAAGCCGGAGCTGTCGTCGGCCAGGGTGTGGAACAGCATGCCGTCCTGCATCGGCGACAGCGGGTAGATGTCCTCCACCTGGGCCACGGGCACCGGCAGGCCGTTGAGTTGCGACTGGCTCAGGCGCGCCAGCGGGAAGTCGGAAGGTGTCAGGCCCTGGTGCCCGTCGGTGCAGCAGTGGTCGATCAGTTGTTGCAACGCCACCGCGTAGGCATCGGCCAACTGCTGGAGCGTGGCCCCGTCGAAGACATCGCCACTGAAAGTCCAGTCCAGGGACAACTGGCCGTTGAAGATCCGGCCGTCGAGGGTCAGCCAGTTGCCCAGCGCCACGTCATCGCCGTGCCCTGCGCCACTGCCCTCCTCGCTTGGCACGAACAGCGCCTGCTCATCGAAGCTCTGGTCGAACTGCCCCAGGTAGTTGAAGGTGATGCGCGCTGGCGGCAGTTTTGCCAGCCGCTGCTGGACCGCTTCGGCACCGAGGTAGCGCAGGACGCCGTAGCCCAGGCCCTTGTTCGGCACCGCGCGCAGCTGTTCCTTGATCCGCTTGATCGACTCGGCCGGGTCGCTGGCCGGTGTCAGCAACACCGGGAACAGGCTGGTGAACCAACCGACGGTGCGGCTCAGGTCGATGCCATCGAACAGCTCTTCGCGGCCATGGCCTTCGAGCTGCACCAGGCAGGCCGGTTGCCCGGTCCATTGGCAGACCACTTGCGCCAGGGCGCTGAGCAGCAAATCGTTGACCTGGGTGCGATAGGCCGTCGGCGCTTGCTTGAGCAGACGCTGGGTCTGGGTAGCGTCCAGGCGTGTGCTCACCGAACGGCCATGGGCCGCGGCCTGGCTGCCTTCGGGACGGGCCCGTGGTAACGGCGGCAGAGGCTGATCCAATTGCCCGACCCAGTAATCCAGCTCCTTGTTCAGGGTTTCGCTGTGGGCGTAGTCCTGCAACTGAGCGGCCCAGGCCTTGAACGCCGTGGACTTGCCCGGCAAGGCCGGCGCCTGGTTCGCCCGTAATTGGCGGTAGACGTTTTGCAGGTCTTCCAGCAGCACCCGCCACGACACGCCGTCCATGACCAGGTGATGAATCGCCAGGTGCAGGCGCGAACTGCCGTCCTGCACCGCGATCAGGCTGCAGCGCAGCAACGGGCCGTGCTGCAGGTCGAGGCTGCGTTGCGCCTGGTCGGCGATGGCGACGATCTCGGCGGCGTTCTGGGCGGTGCGCTGCCAGATCTCCAGCGGTGGCTCATCCACGGCCTGATGGCTGGCGTGCCAGCGGCCATCGTCGGCCTGGGTGAACCGCAGGCGCAGGGCATCGTGATGGGCCACCACGTGCCGCAGGGCCTGTTGCAGATGGGCGATGTCCAGAGGTTCGCGCGGGGTCAACAGGACCGATTGGTTCCAGTGGTCGCGGTGCGGGATATCGCTGGCGAAAAACCAGTGCTGCATCGGCACCAGCAAGCTGTCGCCGGTGACCGGTGCCAGGTCGATCACCGCCTCATCGGCCACCATGGCGACCCGCGCCAGGGCCTGGATGGTCTGGTGCAGGAACAGGTCCTTGGGAGCCAGGCCGATGCCTTGGGCACGCGCCCGGCTGACCACCTGGATCGAGTTGATCGAGTCGCCACCCAGGGCGAAGAAGTTGTCGGCGGTGCCCACCCGCTCGACGCCGAGCACCCCTTGCCAGATCTCCACCAGCGCCCGCTCGATGGCGTTGACCGGTGCCGTGAATGCTTCTTGGCGTTCGGCCAGGTCCGGCGCCGGCAGCGCCTTGCGGTCGAGTTTGCCGTTCGGGCTCAGCGGCATGTGTTCCAGGCGGGTCAGGTGCGTCGGCACCATGTGTTCCGGCAGGTTCAGGCGCAAATGGACCAGAAGCGCTTCACGCAGCAGCGACCAATCACCGGTTGCCTCGGCCTGGACGACCACGTAGCCGCTCAGCACCTTGCCGCTGCGGCTGTCCTGGGCCACCACCACCGCTTCGCGCACCGCCGCATGTTCAAGCAGGCGCGCTTCGATCTCGCCCAATTCGATACGGAACCCGCGGACCTTCACCTGATGGTCGATCCGGCCGATGTAGTCGATCACCCCGTTCGGGCGATAGCGCGCCAGGTCGCCGGTGCGGTACAGCCGCTCGCCGGCCACGAACGGGCTGGCGACGAAACGCTCGGCGGTCAGTTCGGGGCGGCGGTGATAACCGCGGGCCAGGCCCTGGCCGCTGAGGTACAGCTCGCCGTTGACGCCGCTCGGCACCGGGTTCAGTTCATCGTCGAGGATGTAGGTCATCAGGTTGGCAATCGGCTCGCCAATCGGCACCGCATCGCGCCCTTCGTCGCGGCAGGTCCAATGGGTCACGTCGATGGCCGCTTCGGTCGGACCGTACAGGTTATACAGCCGGGCATCGGGCAACTTGGCGAACACCTGCTGCTGGGCATCCACCGGCAGGGCTTCGCCGCTGCAGACAATACGGGTCAGGCTGGTGCAACGACTGACGTTGGCGTCGAGCACGAACGCTTGCAGCATCGACGGCACGAAATGCAGGGTGGTGATGCTTTCCCGTTCGATCAGGCTGACCAGCTTCTGCGGATCGCGATGATCCCCCGGTGCCGCGACGACCAGGCGCACGCCCGTCATTAGCGGCCAGAAGAATTCCCAGACCGACACGTCGAAACTGAACGGGGTCTTCTGCAAGACACTGTCGCCCGCCTCCAGGCCATAGGCCTGTTGCATCCAGCACAAGCGGTTGGTCAGCGCGCCATGGCTGTTGCCGGCGCCCTTGGGCTTGCCGGTGGAGCCAGAGGTGTAGATCACATAGGCCAGGTTCTCGGCGACGACCCGGGAAGGTGGGTTGTCGGTGGGATAGTCCCGCAGCCAGGCGTCGTCCCCATCCAGCACCAAGGGGGTGACACCGCCCCCTGTGGGAGCGAGCCTGCTCGCGATAAGGCCCTCACCTTCAACATCACTATTGACTGAACCACCGCCATCGCGAGCAAGCTCGCTCCCACAGGACAGCGGTAGTTGGTTGAGCAACGAGCTTTGGGTCAGCAGCAGCTCGATGCCGCTGTCCTCGATCATGTAGGCCAGGCGCTCCGGCGGGTACTCCGGGTCCAGCGGCACGTAGGCGCCGCCGGCCTTGAGGATCGCCAGCAGGCCGACGACCATCTCCACGCTGCGCTGCACCGCGATGCCCACCAGCACATCCGGGCCGATGCCGCGGGCGATCAAGGCGTGGGCCAACTGGTTGGCGCGGGCGTTGAGCCGGGCATAGCTCAGCGATTGCCCTTCGAACACCAGTGCCTCGGCGTGCGGGTCACGCTCGACCTGGGCTTCGATCAACTGATGCACCGGAACATGGTTCGGGTAGTCGGCGTAGGTGCGGTTCCAGTCCTCGACGATCACGCGCCGTTGTGCCCCGTCCAGCATCGGCAGTTCGGCGATGCGCTGGGTCGGGTTGGCGACGATGGCGCGCAACAGGTTCAGCCAGTGCTCGCCCAGGCGGGCGATGGTGCCCGGTTCGAACAGGTCGCGGGCATAGGTCAACGCGGCGCTGAGGCCATCGGCGTATTCGAAGGTGTCCAGGGTCAGGTCGAACTGCGCGGTGCCTGAGTCCCAGGTCAGTTGTTCCAGGCTCAGGCCCGGCAACGCCGACAGGTCCCGGCGGGCCTCGCTGGCATGGTTGAACATCACCTGGAACAACGGCGTGTGGCTCAAGTTGCGCGCCGGTTCCAGCCGTTCCACCAGTTGTTCGAACGGCAGGTCCTGGTGGGCCTGGGCGCCCAGTGCGCGTTGCTTGACCTGATCGAGCAACTGGTCGAACCGCAGGTTGCCGTCGATGTCGGCCTTGAGCACCTGGGTGTTGACGAAGAAGCCCAGCAGGCGCTCGGTTTCCTCCCGGTTACGGTTGGCGATCGGCACGCCGACGCGGATGTCGTCCTGGCCGCTGTAGCGGTGCAGCAAGGTCTGGAAGCCGGCGAGCAAGAGCATGAACAGCGTGCTGTTGTGTTGCTGGGCCAGGCGCTTGAGGCCTTCGGCCAAAGCCGGCTCGATGACGATGGGCAGCCGTGCGCCCCGATAGCTTTGCTGGGCCGGGCGCGGATGGTCGGTCGGCAGTTCGAGAATCGGTTGTTCGCCGCCCAACTGCTCGAGCCAGTAATCGAGTTGACGTTGTTGCTCCCCCGCCGCCAGCCATTGCCGCTGCCAGTGGCCGTAGTCGGCGTACTGGATCGGCAGCGGCGCCAGCGCCACGGGCTGGCCCTGGCTGAAACCCGCGTACAACTGCAGCAGGTCGTCGACCATGATCTGCATCGACCAGGCATCGGACACGATGTGGTGCTGGGTCAGGATCAGCACATGCTCATCAGCCCCCAGTTGCAACAACTTGACCCGCAGCAACGGACCGCGCTGCAAATCGAACAATCGTCGGGTTTCGGCTTCGATCAAGCCGCGCAAGGCCTGTTCATCGATACCGGCGTCCACCGATTCCACCGCCAGGGTCAGCGGCGCCGGTGCATCGATCACTTGCAGGGGACGCTCATTGTCGAGCACGAAGCGGGTCCGCAGGCTCTCGTGACGCGCCACCAGTGCATCGAAGCTCTGTTGCAACGCGGCACGGTCGAGAGCACCGCGCAAACGCAGCGCGGCGGGAATGTGATAGGCGCTGCTGGTGGGTTCCAGTTGCCAGAGGAACCACTGCCGCTGCTGGGCGAACGAGAGCGCCAGCGGCTGGTCGCGAGGAATACGGGGGATGCTCGGCTCATCATTCGCCGACGCCGTGCCCAGGGCCTCGACAAACGCTCGCAGGCTGTTGTGGGCGAACAACAGGCGAAGCGGCACCTGGACATTCAGTTGCTGGCGAATCCGCGACATCACCTGGGTGGCCAGCAAGGAATGGCCGCCCAGTTCGAAGAAGTTGTCATCCAGGCCCACCCGCTGGACCTTGAGGATATCGGCCCAGATCGTCGCCACCGCCTGCTGCACGGAGGTCTGCGGCGCGACATAGGTTTTCTGCCACTGACTGGCATCGGGCTTGGGCAACTGCTTGCGATCCAGCTTGCCGTTGGGCGTCAGCGGGAAGCGCGGCAACAGCACCACGTGGGCCGGCACCATGTAGTCGGGCAGGTTGACCTTGAGCCCTGCGGTGAGGCTGTCACGCAGGTCGCTCTGGGCGGTGGCGTCCAGGTCATCCAGTTCGGCGGTTGGGACGATGTACGCCACCAGCGCCTGGCCGCCCGGCGCGTCCTGGGCCAGCACCGCCGCTTCGCGCACGCTGCCCTGTTCCAGCAGGCGCGCCTCGATTTCCCCCAGTTCGATGCGGAACCCGCGGATCTTCACCTGGTGGTCGATGCGCCCGAGGTATTCGAGGATGCCGTCGGCACGCTGGCGCGCCAGGTCACCGGTGCGATACAGGCGCTCGCCGGCGACAAACGGATGGGGCACGAAACGTTCGGCGGTCAGCGCCGGACGCTGGAAATAACCCCGGGCCAGGCCCTGGCCGCCGATCAGCAATTCACCGGCCACGCCATAGGGCACCGGCATCAGGTCGGCACCGACGATGTACAGCGTGGTGTTGTCGATGGGGCCGCCCAGCCACGGCTGCGCAGCCTGGGTTTGCAACGGGTGCAGGGCCGACCAGATGGTGGTTTCCGTCGGGCCGTAGAGGTTCCACACTTCACCGCCAAGGGCGAGCATGCGCACGGCCAGTTCCCGGGGCAGCGCCTCGCCACCGCACAGGCACTTGCAGCCGCGCAAACCCTGGGCGTGCTCGTTGTCCAGCAACATGCGCCAGGTCGACGGCGTGGCCTGGACCACGTTGACCTGCTCCGCCGCGATCAGCGCCAACACCGCGTACGGGTCCTGGGCGACGTGTTGGCCGGTCAGCACGATGCACGCGCCGACCATCAGCGGCACGTAGATTTCCAGGCCGAAAATATCGAACGAGAACGTGGTCAGCGACAACGCCCGGTCCTGGGCCGTCATGCCCGGCGCCTTGGCCATGCTCGCGACGAAATTGGTCAGCGCGCCGTGGCGCACCATCACGCCCTTGGGCTTGCCGGTGGAGCCGGAGGTGTAGATCGCGTAGGCCAGGTGCTCCGCATCCAGGCGCGTCGCCGGCGCCTCGCAGGCATAGCCGTCGAGCCAGTCACCCTCCTGGTCCAACACCAGCGTGGTGATGCCAACACCGGCCCCTGTGGGAGCGAACCTGTGGGAGCAAAGCTTGCTCGCGATAGCATCGGCACACCCACCATCACCATTGACTGAACTACCGCCATCGCGAGCAAGCTTTGCTCCCACAGGCTCGCTCCCACAGGGTGCCGAGAATCGGTTGAGCAGCGAGTTCTGGGTCAGCAGCAGCTCGATGCCGCTGTCTTCGATCATGTAGGCCAGGCGGTCCTGGGGGAACGCCGGGTCCAGCGGCAGGTAGGCGCCGCCGGCCTTGAGGATCGCCAGCAGGCCCACCAGCATGTGCGCGCTGCGCTCCACGGCAATGCCGACCAGGACATCGGGGCCGACGCCAAGGCTCTGCAGCTTCCCCGCCAGTTGATTGGCCCGGGCATTGAGTTGGCCGTAGCTCCAGCGTTCGTCGTCGATCACCAGCGCCGGAGCGTCCGGGGTGCGCGCCGCTTGTCGTTCGAATAATTGATGGACAAACCCCGCCTCGGGCGCTGGCGCCGCGTTGCGCTGGCCGTCGTCGAGCTGGGCCTGGCGTTCGGCCGCGTCGAGCAACGGCAGTTCACCGATGCGCTGCGTCGGGTCGGCCACGATTGCCCGCAACAGGTTCTGCCAATGCCCGGCCATGCGCGCGATCGTCTCGGCGCCAAACAGGTCGGTGGCATAAATCAGCCCTACCGAGAGCCCTTCGCTGTGCTCCACGGTTTCCAGGGTCAGGTCGAATTGCGCCGTGTGCGAATCCCAGCGCAGCCCCTCGACTTTCAACGCACCGACCGGCCCCTCGCCCGCCGGGCCTTGGGTCCGGTGGTTGAACATCACCTGGAACAGCGGGCTGTGGCTCAGGTTGCGCTCAGGCTGCAACGCCTCGACCAGTTGCTCGAACGGCAGCTCTTGGTGCGCCTGGGCACCCAGGGCTGCCTGCTTCACTTGTTGCAGCAGGGCACCAAACGAATCCTGGCTCTGGACATCGCTGTCGAGCACCTGGGTGTTGACGAAAAAGCCGATCAGGCGCTCGGTCTCGACCCGGTTACGGTTGGCCGTCGGCACGCCGACACGAATATCGTGCTGGCCGCTGTAGCGATGCAGCAGCGCCTGGAACGAGGCCAGCAGAAGCATGAACAGGCTGACGCCTTCGCGCTGGGCCATGTGCTTGAGGTCGCCAGCCAGTACCGCATCGATGGCAAGTTCCAGCCGCGCGCCGCGATAGCTCATCACCGCCGGACGGGGGAAATCGGTAGGCAGTTCCAGCACCGGTTGCTGGCCACCCAAGCGTGCGGTCCAGTATTCCAACTGGCGTTCACGCTCGCCCGCTTCCATCCAGTGCCGCTGCCAGATGGCGTAGTCGGCGTACTGGATCGGCAGCGCCGGCAGCTCCGGCACGTGGCCCTGGCTGAAGGCGGCGTAGCCGTTGACCAGTTCCTCGACCATCACCTGCATCGACCAGCCATCGGCAACGATGTGGTGCAAGGTCACGATCAGCACATGGTCATCCGCCGCCAACCGCAGCAGGCGCGTGCGCAGCAACGGCCCTTGTTGCAGGTCGAAGAGCTGGCGGGTTTCGGCTTCGATCAACTGGCGCAGCTGGGTTTCGTCCGGCCGTTGTTCCAACGTGTCTGCCTGCAAGCGCACTGGCGCCGCCGCGTGCACCTGCTGCACGACCTGCTCGCCCTGGGTCTGGAAGGTGGTGCGCAGGCTCTCGTGACGCGCCACCAACGCCGTGAAACTCTGCTCCAGCGCAGCGATGTCCAGCGGCCCGCGCAAGCGCAGGGCCGTAGGCATGTGGTAGGCCGCGCTCTCGGGGTCCAGCTGCCACAGGAACCATTGGCGTTCCTGGGCAAATGACAGCGACAACGTGTCGAACTCGGCACTGACGGGCGCAATGGGCAGGTTCGCTGGGGAAACGTTCTCTTCGAGCATTTTCTGCAAGTACAAGCGACGTTTTTCCAGCGGCAGCGTTATGAAGCGCCTGGCAATACGTTGTGCGACAGCGGTGTCCATCAAACCTCCTCAAATTCATCGAGCAGCGCTTCAAGCTTGCTCAATTTCGACGTACTCATGGGTTCGCCGGCAGGCTCGAGTTGCGCCACGAACGCGCCGAGTACCGGGAATTGGAAAATCAGTTGCGGGGTCAAGGTCAGGCCCAGCTCCAGTTGCAGGCGCGAGACCACGCTCACCACCAGCAGCGAATGCCCGCCCAGCTCGAAGAAGTCGTCGCCCAGCCCGACCCGCTCGACCTTGAGCACGTCTTGCCAGATGGCCGCGACCCGGCATTCGAGGTCGCTCTGCGGTGCGAGGTAAGCCGAGTGCAGGGCACGGGTGTCCGGTGCCGGCAAGGCCTTGCGATCGAGCTTGCCGTTGGGGGTCAGCGGCAAGCGGTCGAGGAAGACCCAATGGGTCGGCACCATGAAGTCCGGCACCTGGGCCGCCAGTCGCGCCTTGAGCCGGTCGCTCAGGCTGGCCTGGTCAAGAGGGCTGTCGAGCGGGCTGTCCTGGCCGACCAGGTAGGCCACCAGGTTCGGCCCGCTCACGTCGTCCCGCGCCAGCACCACCGCATCGCGCACATCGGCATCGGCCTGCAGGCGCGCTTCGATTTCCCCCAGTTCGATGCGCAGGCCACGGATCTTCACTTGATGGTCGATCCGGCCGAGGTACTCGATCACCCCGTCCGCGCCGTAACGCGCCAGGTCACCGGTGCGATACAGGCGACCGCCGGCATCTGGCGCGAACGGGTCGGGAATGAAGCGTTCGGCGGACAATGCCGGTCGTTGGTGGTAACCACGGGCCAGGGAATCACCGGCGATGTGCAACTCGCCGACGGCGCCCACGGCGCAAGGCCGCAACGCCGCGTCCAGCACGTAGGTGCGCACGTTATCGATGGGACGGCCGATGGCGATGATCCGCTCGGCGTCCTCTTCGCGGCCGCGCACTACGGCATGGCTGCTGGTGTCGATGGTCGCTTCGGTCGGGCCATAGAGGTTGCGCAGCTCGCCCTCGAACAGCGCCATGACCTGGCGTGACAGGTGCGTGCTCAAGGCCTCGCCGCCGCACAGCAGCAGGCGCAGGGAGGCCAGTTGCTCGCGGGTCGCCAGAGGCAGCAAGGCCTGCAACAGCGAGGGCGCCATTTGCAGCACGCTGATGCGCCACCGCGCCACGTCGGCCCAGAGGGTGGTCAGGTCGAGGTTCAGGTGCGGGCTGGCGAGCACCAGTTGCGCGCCGCTCATCAACGGCAGCCAGAACTCCCAGACCGAGGCATCGAAACTGATCGCGGTTTTCTGCAGGACGCGGTCGGCGGCGGTCAGTTTCAAACAATCCTGCATCCACGCCATGTGGTTGCTCAGGCCGGCATGGCGAAGGGTCACGCCCTTGGGCTTGCCGGTGGAGCCGGAGGTGTAGATCACATAAGCGAGGTGCTCGCCGTCGATGGCCACGCCCGGGTCGCGCTCGCTGTAGCCGGCCAGCCATTGCCCGGGCTGATCCAACAGCAGCGTGGCCACGGCAGCGTCGCCGAACAGCGGCAGCCCATCGGTTTCAGTGAGGAGCAAGGCGATGCCGCTGTCCTCGACCATGTACGCCAGGCGATCCCGCGGATAGGCCGGGTCCAGCGGCACGTAGGCGCCACCGGCCTTGAGCACCGCCAGCAAGCCGACGACCATCTGCACGCTGCGCGACAGCGCCATGCCCACCAGCACATCAGGGCCGATGCCGCGTTCGATCAAGCCATGGGCCAGGCGATTGGCCCGGGCGTTGAGCTGGGCGTAGGTGAGCGTCTCCTGCTCGCTGACCACCGCGACCGCGTCGGGCGTGCTTCGGGCCTGGGCCTCGATCCATTGATGGACCGGGCGCCGAGGCGGTTCCATCACCGAGGTGGCGTTCCAGTCGTGCAGCAGCCTGTCACGGGTCACCTCATCCAGCAGTTGGATGTCGCCCACGCAACCGCCGGCCGGCAGGCTCACCATCTGCGCGAGCACGTAGGCCACCTGCTCAGCCAGGCGCTCGACGGTGTGTATAGGGAAAGCAGCATGGGCATAGGTGAAGTGCAGGCTCAGGATGTCAGTTAGATTGACGGCCAGGGTCAACGGGAAATTAGTCTGTTCCTGGCTGGCCACGCTGCCGAAGCTCAAACCCGAGGGCGCCTGCGCTTGCAGGGCCTGGGACACGGGGTAGTTTTCGAACACCAGCAAGGTGTCGAACAAACCGTCACCGCCCTGCCCGGCCCAGCGCTGGATCTCGAACAATGGCGTGTGCTCGTGCTCGCGCAAGGCCACGTTCTGGCCCTGGATCTGTTGCAGCAGTGCGCTCAGCGCTTGCTCCGGACGCGGGCTGGCGATGACCGGCAAGGTGTTGATGAACAGGCCGATCTGCTGCTCAACGCCCTTGAGCTCGCTCGGCCGCCCCGACACGGTGGCGCCGAAGGCCACGGTGGCGTGCCCGGTGTAGTGCTGCAGCAGTAACAACCAGGTCGCCTGGACGACGGTGTTGAGGGTGACTTTCTGCTGGCGGGCGAACTCGCTCAGGCGTTGGGTCTGCTGGGGCGTCAGGTCGTGGTAGTGGCTGGCGTGGCTGCTTTCCAACGCCGGTTGCAGCGGTGCGACACGGGGCTCGGCCAGACGGGTCGGCACCTCCAGGCTTTGCAATTGCGCCAGCCAGAAGGTTTCGCTGGCCTGGGCGTCGCGGCCTTGCAGCCAGGCGATGTAGTCCCGATACCGCCCGGCCGGGCGCGGCAGGGCCTGGCCGTCGTAGCGTTGCAGGACCTCGCCGAGCAACTGCGAGTTGCTCCAGCCGTCCATCAGAATGTGGTGATGGGTGTAGATCAGGTGATAACGCCGCTCAGCGGTGCGCACCAGCACCAGGCGCAGCAACGGCGCGCAGGCCAGGTCGAAGCCCTGTTCGCGCTCGGCGTCCGCCCGTTCGGCCAGGGCCTGGGTGGCATCGGCACGGGCGCTCCAGTCCAGGGAGGTGAACGGCACTCGCACCTGCTTGTGCACCACTTGCACCGGCCGCTCGCTGCCCTGCCAGATAAAACTGCTGCGCAGGCTGTCATGGGCATCGACCGCCGCTTGCCAGGCCGCCTCGAAACGCCGAGGGTCGAGGCCTTCGATGTCCAGGCGCATCTGGTTGATGTACTGGCCGCTGCCCGCTTCGTACAGGCTGTGGAACAACATGCCTTGCTGCATCGGTGCCAGCGGGTAAAGGTCTTCCACCCCGCGTGCCGACAGCGCCAGGCCATCGAGTTGTGCCTGGGTCAGGCCGGCCAGGGGAAAGTCCACCGGCGTCATGCCCTGGCTCGTCGGGTCGCAGCAATGGGCGATCAACAGCGCCAGCTCACGGGCGTACTCATCGGCCAACCGCTGGATGGTCGCCGGCTCGAACTGTTGCGCACTGAACGTCCAGCCCAGCCGCAGCGCGCCATCGAACACCTGACCGTTGAGCGTCAGCCAGTTGCCCAGGGTGGTCAGCGGGCTTTGCTCGTCGCCGGCGCTTTCGCTGGCCGGGCTGAACAGCGCGCCTTGGTCCTGATCGAAACTGCCGTCGAACTGGCCGAGGTAGTTGAAGGTAATGCGCGGCACCGGCAAGGCTTCCAAGGCCGCCCGACTGGCGTCTTCGCCCAGGTAACGCAGCGCACCGAAGCCCACGCCTTTGTCGGGAATCGTCCGCAGCCCTTGCTTGATCGACTTGATCGAGTCCGCCAGTTCGACCGCCGGCGACAACCGCACCGGGAACAGACTGGTGAACCACCCCACCGTGCGGGTCAGGTCGACGTTGGCGAACAGCTCTTCGCGGCCATGGCCTTCGAGCTGGAGCAACAGGCTGTCGTGGCCGGTCCAACGGCAAATCACCCGGGCCAGGGCCGTGAGCAACAGGTCATTGACCTGGGTGCGATAGGCCGCTGGCGCCTCTTGCAGCAACTGCCGGGTCAAGGGCGCGTCCAGCCGTGTGTGAACGGTGACGGCCTCGCGGTTTTGCCCGATCGCCTCGGGGTCGAGGCACGGCAGGTCGGTCGGTGCGTCGTGCAGTAGCCCTTGCCAGTAGGCCAATTGCTGCTGCAGCTCCGCGCTGCGAGCGTGGGCTTGCAACTGCTCGGCAAAGGCCTTGACCGAGCTGGTCTTGGCCGGTAATTGCAGGGCTTGGCCGGCGAGCAACTGCTGGTAGGCGGTTTGCAGGTCGTCGAACAGAATCCGCCACGACACACCGTCCACCGCCAAGTGATGAACCAC
Organism: Pseudomonas sp. St290; assembly: GCF_018325805.1. NCBI lineage: Bacteria > Pseudomonadati > Pseudomonadota > Gammaproteobacteria > Pseudomonadales > Pseudomonadaceae > Pseudomonas > Pseudomonas sp. St290. Next base: position 4,704,251 of record NZ_AP014703.1, read on the forward strand.
CAGCAACAGGCGCTGGCTGCCATCGGCCAAGGTCGCCAGGACACCGCGCAACAGCGGCCCGGCGTCCAGGTCGAGGCTGCGCTGGGCCTGATTGGCGAGGGTTTCCAGCGCGCTGGCATCGGCCACGTCACGCTGCCACAGCAAACCGTTGCTCGCCCAAGCCTGTTGTTGCGCCGCCACCTCACGGTGTTCGGCGCGCCATCCTTCGGCGGTTTCACTGAAGGACAAACGCAAGGCGTCGTGGTGCAGCACCAACGCCTGCAAGGCCTGCCCCAACACGGAAGCTTGCAACGGGCTGGCCGGTTTCAGCAGCACCGACTGGTTGTAGTGGTGACGCTCGGGAATCGCCTCGGCGAAATACGCCTGCTGGATCGGCAACAACGGTGTCGACCCTTCGGTCGACGCTTGATCGATGGCCTGCGCCTGCCCACCCATTTGGGCGACGCTCGCCAGCGCCTGCACGGTCTGGTGCTGGAACAAGTCCTTGGGGGTAAAGCGGATGCCCGTCTGACGGGCGCGGCTGACCACCTGGATGGAGACAATCGAATCGCCGCCCAGCTCAAAGAAGTTATCGCTCAAGCCGACCCGCTCGACTTTGAGCACGTCTTGCCAGATCGTTGCGATCTGTTGCTCCAGTTCACTTCGCGGCGCCACGTAGTCCTGCTGGATCTGGCTGGCGTCGGCGGTTGGCAAGGCCTTGCGATCGAGCTTGCCGTTGGCGGTCAGCGGCCATTGCTCGAGGAACAGCAGGTGCGTCGGCACCATGTAGTCCGGCAGCTCGGCCTTGAGTTGGGTCTTGATCTGTTCGCGCAGGTCGGCTTCGTCCTCGCCGACTTGCGCCGCAATCACGTAACCCACCAGTTGCTGGCCGCTCGGGCCTTCCTGGGCCAACACCAGCGCTTCGCGTACCGACACCAGGGCATTCAGGCGCGCTTCGATTTCGCCCAGCTCAATGCGGAAGCCACGGATCTTCACTTGATGGTCGATGCGGCCGACGTACTCGATCACCCCATCGCTGCGGTACTGCGCCAAGTCACCGGTGCGGTACAAGCGTGCGCCGCTGTCGCCGAACGGGTCGGGGATGAACCGCAATGCGGTGAGGTCGCCACGATTCAGATAACCCCGAGCCAGGCCGGCGCGGCCGACGTACAACTCTCCGATGCAGCCTTTCGGCACCGGATTCAAATCGCCGTCCAGCAGGTACCACGACAGGTCGGCAATCGGCTCGCCGATGGGGCTGCTGGCGTCCTGTTCCAGGTCCGCTATCGACAGCGGACGGTAAGTCACGTGCACGGTGGTTTCGGTGATGCCGTACATGTTGATCAGTTGCGGCGCCGCGTCGCCGAAGCGCTCGAACCACGGGCGCAAGGACTTGACGTCCAGCGCCTCGCCACCGAACACCACGTAGCGCAAGGCATTGCTTCGCGAGTCGGCGCAGGCTTCGTGCATCAACTGCTTGAATGCCGAAGGCGTCTGGTTGAGCACCGTCACCCCGGCGTCGCAGAGCAATTCGTGGAACTGCTGCGGGGAACGGCTGATGTCGTACGGCACTATCAACAGCTCACCACCGTGGAGCAGTGCGCCGAAGATTTCCCAGACCGAGAAATCGAACGCGTAGGAATGGAACAGGCTCCAGACATCCACCGCACCGAAGTTGAACCACGGCTCGGTGGCCTCGAACAGGCGCAGCACGTTGTGATGCGGCAGCAAGGTGCCCTTCGGGTTGCCGGTGGAACCGGAGGTGTAGATCACATAAGCGAGGTTTTCGGCGTCCATCGACACCTGCGGATCGCTGTCGGCGAATGCACTGACGTCGGCGTCCAGCAGCAGCGTTTGCACACCGTCCGGCACTGGCAGCTGATCGACCAGGGCCGCTTGGGTCAGCAGCAAACCGATGCCACTGTCCTGCATCATGTAGGCCAGACGATCCTGGGGATACGTCGGGTCCAGCGGCACGTAGGCACCGCCGGCCTTGAGGATTGCCAACAGGCCCACCAGCATGTCGAAACCACGCTCGGCCGCCAGCCCCACCAGTACATCCGGGCCAACGCCGTGGGCGATCAACTGATGGGCGCGACGGTTGGCCTGGGCGTTGAGGGCGCCGTAGGTCAGGGTTTGGGCGTTGAAACGCAAAGCGACGGCATCAGGACGCAAACGCGCCTGTTCGGCGATGCGCTGATGCAGGCAGGTCTCGCCCGGGAAGCTGCGCGGCGCCGGGTTCCATTGGCCGATGTGCTGCTGTTGCTCGGCGGCCGTCAGCAGCGGCAGTTCACCGATGCGTTGCCGGGGATTGGCGACGATGCCGTGCAGCAGGTTCAACCAGTGCTCGGCCATGCGTTGCACGGTGCTGGCGTCGAACAAATCGGTGGCATAGGTCAGCGCCGCACCGAGTTCACCCTCGGCTTCCAGGGTGTCGAGGGTCAAGTCGAACTGGGCGGTCTGGCTTTCCCATTCCTGGGCCTTGATCACCAGCCCGGGCAGCGCCGGCAGTGCCTGGCGTGCGACGCTCTGGTGGTTGTACAGCACCTGGAACAACGGGCTGTGGCTCAGGTTGCGCTCAGGCCGCAGCGCCTCGACCAGTTGTTCGAACGGCAGGTCCTGATGAGCCTCGGCGCCGATGGCCGCCTGTTTGACCTGGGCCAGCAACGCGCTGAAACGCTGCTGCGGATCGACCTCGGCCTTGAGCACCTGGGTGTTGACGAAGAATCCGATCAGGCCTTCGGTTTCCACCCGGTTGCGGTTGGCGATGGGCACGCCGACACGGATGTCCGACTGGCCGCTGTAGCGATGCAGCAAGGCCTGGAACGACGCCAGCAAAACCATGAACAACGTGCTGCCTTCGCGCTGGGCCAGCTGTCGCAACTGTTGGCCCAGGACCGGCGGCAGGTCGATGGCCAGGCGGGCGCCGGCAAAGCTCTGCCGGTTCGGGCGCGGCCGGTCGGTGGGCAGCGCCAGCAACGGCTGCTCGCCCCCCAGCACCTCGGTCCAGTACGCCAGTTGCCGTTCCCGTTCGCCGGCGTCCATCCACTGACGTTGCCACACCGCGTAATCGGCATACTGGATCGGCAGCTCGGCCAATGCCAGAGTCCCACCCTGGCTGCACGCGGCATAACCTTGTATCAGTTCCTGCACCAACAATTGCATCGACCAGCCATCGGAGACAATGTGGTGCTGGGTCAGCACCAGCACATGCTCGTCGGCCGCCACCCGCAACAGACCAACCCGCAGCAACGGGCCGTTTTGCAGGTCGAATGGCTCGGCGATCTGCTGGCGGACGAAGGCCTGGATCTGTTCGTGACCACCGTCGAGAATCTGCGGGATCACCACCGGGTTCATCTGCTCGTGAATGACTTGGAACGCTTGTTCATCGACCTGGACGAAGGTGGTGCGCAGGCTCTCGTGACGCTGCACCAGGGCGGCGAAACTCTGTTGCAAGGCCTCCAGGTCCAGGTCGCCCTGAATCCGCAGCGCCGCCGGAATGTGGTACGCCGCACTGTCGGGTTCCATCTGCCAGAGGAACCACTGGCGTTGCTGAGCGTAGGACAGCGGCAGCCGCGCCTGGTCCCGGGCAAGCCGCGGGATGCTCGCCGGCCGTGCCACGTCGCTGTGCACCAGCGCAGCCACACAAGCCTCCAGGCTGGCGTTCTCGAACAACTGGCGCAGTTGCAGGTTCAGGCCGAGCGCCTGGCGAATACGCGAGACCATCTGTGTCGCCAGCAGCGAATGGCCGCCCAGCTCGAAGAAGTTATCGCTCAAGCCGACCCGTTCGACCTTGAGCACGTCCTGCCAGATCGCCGCGATCTGTTGCTCCCGTTCACTTCGCGGCGCCACGTAGTCCTGCTGGATCTGGCTGGCGTCGGCGCCCGGCAAGGCCTTGCGGTCGAGCTTGCCGTTGGCGGTCAGCGGCCATTGCTCGAGGAACAGCAGGTGCGTCGGCACCATGTAGTCCGGCAGCTCGGCCTTGAGTTGGGTCTTGATCTGTTCGCGCAGGTCGGCTTCGTCCTCGCCGACTTGCGCCGCAATCACGTAACCCACCAGTTGCTGGCCGCTCGGGCCTTCCTGGGCCAACACCAGCGCTTCGCGTACCGACACCAGGGCATTCAGGCGCGCTTCGATTTCGCCCAGCTCAATGCGGAAGCCACGGATCTTCACTTGATGGTCGATGCGGCCGACGTACTCGATCACCCCATCGCTGCGGTACTGCGCCAAGTCACCGGTGCGGTACAAGCGTGCGCCGCTGTCGCCGAACGGGTCGGGGATGAACCGCAATGCGGTGAGGTCGCCACGATTCAGATAACCCCGAGCCAGGCCGGCGCGGCCGACGTACAACTCTCCGATGCAGCCTTTCGGCACCGGATTCAAATCGCCGTCCAGCAGGTACCACGACAGGTCGGCAATCGGCTCGCCGATGGGGCTGCTGGCGTCCTGTTCCAGGTCCGCTATCGACAGCGGACGGTAAGTCACGTGCACGGTGGTTTCGGTGATGCCGTACATGTTGATCAGTTGCGGCGCCGCGTCGCCGAAGCGCTCGAACCACGGGCGCAAGGACTTGACGTCCAGCGCCTCGCCACCGAACACCACGTAGCGCAAGGCATTGCTTCGCGAGTCGGCGCAGGCTTCGTGCATCAACTGCTTGAATGCCGAAGGCGTCTGGTTGAGCACCGTCACCCCGGCGTCGCAGAGCAATTCGTGGAACTGCTGCGGGGAACGGCTGATGTCGTACGGCACGATAAGCAACTCGCCGCCGTGGAGCAGTGCGCCAAAGATTTCCCAGACCGAAAAGTCGAACGCATAGGAATGGAACAGGCTCCAGACATCCGCCGCACCGAAGTTGAACCACGGCTCGGTGGCCTCGAACAGGCGCAGCACGTTGTGGTGCGGCAGCAACGTGCCTTTGGGGTTGCCGGTGGAACCGGAGGTGTAGATCACGTAGGCGAGGTTTTCGGCGTCCATCGACACCTGCGGATCGCTGTCGGCGAATGCACTGACGTCGGCGTCCAGCAGCAGCGTTTGCACGCCGTCCGGCACCGGCAATTGATCAATCAGGGACGCCTGGGTCAGCAGCAAACGGATGCCGCTGTCCTGCATCATGTAGGCCAGACGATCCTGGGGATACGTCGGGTCCAGCGGCACATAGGCACCACCGGCCTTGAGGATTGCCAGCAGGCCCACCAGCATGTCGAAACCGCGCTCGGCCGCCAGCCCCACCAGTACATCCGGGCCAACACCGTGGGCGATCAACTGATGGGCGCGACGGTTGGCCTGGGCGTTGAGGGCGCCGTAAGTCAGGCTGTTTTCGTTGAAACGCAAAGCAGTGGCATCAGGACGCAAACGCGCTTGTTCGGCGATGCGCTGATGCAGGCAGGCCTCGCCCGGGAAGCTGCGCGGCGCTGGGTTCCATTGGCCAATGTGCTGCTGTTGCTCGGCGGCCGTCAGCAGCGGCAGTTCACCGATGCGTTGCCGAGGGTTGGCGACAATGCCGTGCAGCAGGTTCAGCCAGTGCTCGGCCATGCGTTGCACGGTGCTGGCGTCGAACAGGTCGGTGGCGTAGCTCAGGGACGCGGCCAGCTCACCGTCGGTCTCGTGGGTGTCGAGGGTCAAGTCGAATTGGGCGGTGTGGGAACGCCAGTCGAGGCTCTCGACCTGCAATCCCGGCAGTTGCAGGGCCTGGGCCGCGCCGCCGCTCTGGTGGTTGAACATCACCTGGAACAGCGGGCTGTGGCTCGCCTGTCGCTGCGGTGCCAATGCCTGCACCAACTGCTCGAACGGCAGGTCCTGATGGGCTTGCGCCCCCAGCGAGGCCTGCTTGACCTGCGCCAGCAACTGCACGAAAGGCAAATCGCCCCGCACCTGGGCATTGAGCACCTGGGTGTTGACGAAAAAGCCGATCAGGCCTTCGGTTTCCGGGCGATTGCGGTTGGCGACCGGGACGCCGACGCGGATGTCCGACTGGCCGCTGTAACGGTGCAACAAGGCCTGGAACGACGCCAGCAAAACCATGAACAACGTCGAAGCTTCGCGCTGGGCCAGTTGCTTCAGGCCCTGGGTCAGCCCGGCGTCGAAGCGCAAGTCCAGGCGTGCGCCGCGATGGCTTTGCAGCGCCGGGCGTGGGCGGTCCGTTGGCAACGGCAGGACTTCGCCGCCATCGCCCAGCCGTTCGGTCCAGTAGGCCAACTGTCGCTCCAGCTCGCCGGCCTCCATCCATTTGCGCTGCCAGATCGCATAGTCGGCGTACTGGATCGGCAAGGGTGCCAGGGTCGGTGCCTGACCGCTGCGGTGGGCGGCGTAGAGTTGGACCAGGTCGTTGACCATGATCCGTGCGGAGGCGCCATCGCAAATGATGTGGTGCTGGGTCAGCACCAGCACATGGTCGTCGGCAGCCAGTTGCAGCAGCTTGATCCGCAGCAACGGCCCCTGTTGCAGGTCGAACAATCCAGCGATTTCGTCATCGATCAGGGTTTTGAGCGCGGCCTCATCCGCGGCTTCCGGTTCGATCGCCAGGCGCAATTGTGCCAGCACTTCTTGCCGGGGACCTTGCGGGCTGTCGACGAACACCGTGCGCAGCACATCGTGACGGGCCAGCAAGGCGTCGAAACTGCGTTGCAGCGCCGGCAGGTCGAGGGCGCCGCGCAGGCGCAGCGCCGTGGGCACGTGATAGGCCCCGCTGTGACGGTCCAGTTGCCAGAGAAACCACTGGCGCTCCTGGGCGTAGGACAGGTCCAGGGTCTCGAATTCGTCGCGCATCGCTGGGATCGGCAATGCCGCCAGGCTCATGTTTTTGCTGTGCAGCTTGTGCAGGAACGCTTGCCGTTGGGCGAGCGGTAAACGGATGAATCGCTGAACCAGAGACAGGTTATCGAGCTGAGTCATTCAAAGGGTCTCCAGGTCTGCCAGGAAATCATGCATCTCACTCAGGTCGGCGCTGGAGTGAGGGGTCAGGTGGGCCGCCAGTTGTGCGGCGTAGTCGGCCAGGGACGTGGTGCTGAACAGCAAGTCCAGGGGCACCGCGGCGCCTTGCTGCATTTGCAGGCGCGCCGTCGCTTGCGTCGCCAGCAGGGAATGCCCACCCAGTTCAAAGAAGTTGTCGTCGCGCCCTACCCGTTCGAGCTTGAGCACGTCTTGCCAGATGTCGGCGATGCCCTGTTCGAGCGCGCCTTGTGGCGCCACGTAGGCACGCAGCAGTTGCCGGGCGTCCGGCAGCGGCAGGGCCTTGCGGTCGAGCTTGCCGTTGGGGGTCAGCGGCAAGCGTTCGAGCAACAGCCAGTGCGCCGGCATCATGTAATCGGGCAGCAACGGCGCGAGCTGCGCCTTGAGGGCTTCGCGCAGGGCCGCCGGCTCAGCCGTCTCCGGATGGGCGGCGATCAGGTAGGCCACCAACTGCAGGCCGCCCGGCCCTTGCTGGGGCACCACCACGGCTTCGCGGATCGCTTCCTGGGCCAGCAGGCAGGCTTCGATTTCCCCCAGTTCGATGCGGAAGCCGCGGATCTTCACTTGATGGTCGACCCGGCCGATGTACTCGATCACGCCGTTGCCACGCTGGCGCGCCAGGTCACCGGTGCGGTACACCCGCGCGCCGTTGCCGAACGGGTCCGGCAGGAAGCGCTCGGCGGTGAGCGCCGCACGGTCGTGGTAACCCCGGGCCAGGCCGTCGCCGCCAATCAGCAGTTCGCCGATCAGCCCGACCGGGTTCGGCGCGAAGTGATCGCCGACGATGTACAGCGAGGTGTTGGCAATCGGCCGGCCGAGGTACGGCACGCGTTGCTCTTCAGTCAAGCGGTAGGCCGCCGACCAGATGGTGGTTTCAGTCGGGCCATACAGGTTCCAGACCTCGCCAGCGACATCCAGCAGCCGCTCGGCCAGGTCCTCGGCCAACGCCTCGCCACCGCACAGGCACTTGCGCCCGGCCAGCAACGCGGACGCCGGGTGGTCGAGCAACATGCGCCAGGTCGAGGGCGTGGCCTGGACCACGCTGACCTGTTGCCGGTCGATGGTCTTGAGCAGCGCCTCGGGGTCGTGGGCGCTCTGCTTGTCCACCAGCACCACGCAGGCACCGCTCAACAGCGCGCCGTACAGTTCCAGGCCGAAGATATCGAACGAGAACGTGGTCAGCGACAGCACTCGATCACTAGCGGCGATGCCCGGTTCACGGGCCATGCTGGCGACGAAATTCACCAGCGCCCCATGACGCACCATCACGCCCTTGGGCTTGCCGGTGGAACCGGAGGTGTAGATCACGTAGGCCAGGTGCTCCGCATCCAGGCGCGTCGCCGGCGCCTCGCAGGTATCACCGTCGAACCAGACACCCTCCTGATCCAACACCAATGTCTTAACGCCAACACCGCTCCCACAGGACAGCGGTAGCTGGTTGAGCAGCGAACGTTGGGTCAGCAGCAGTTCGATGCCGCTGTCTTCGATCATGTGCGCCAGGCGGTCCTGGGGGAACGCCGGGTCCAGTGGCAGGTAGGCGCCACCGGCCTTGAGGATCGCCAGCAAGGCGACAATCATCTCCACGCCGCGCTCCAGCGCGACACCGACCAATTGATCGGGCCCCACGCCCTGTTCGATCAAGCGATGGGCCAGGCGGTTGGCCCGGACATTGAGTTCGGCGTAGCTCAGCGCCTGCTCGGCGAACACCAGCGCCGTGGCATCCGGCGTTTGGCGGGCCTGGGCCTCGAACAATTGATGGACGCAACGCGCCTGTGGATAACTGGCTGCGGTGGCGTTCCAGCCTTGCACGTGCTGGCGGGTTTCGCGCTCGTCGAGCAAGCTCAGCTCGCCCAAGGAACGTTGCCCGGCGTCGGTCATTTGCACCAGCAAGCGCTGCAGATGCAGGCCGATCCGCTCGACCGAGGCCTGAGCAAAACTCGCGCACTGGTAGCTGAACTGCACCGCCAGTTCGGCACCGAGGCTGACCAGCAGGGTCAGCGGGTAGTTGGTCTGTTCCAGGTTATCCACGGCACCGAAACGCAAGCCTTCAGGCGCCCCCTGCGCCAAGGCTTCGGAAATCGGGTAGTTCTCGAACACCAGGATGTTGTCGAACAAGGCTTCGCCGCCCAGGCCAGCCCAGCGCTGGATGTCGAACAGCGCCGTGTGCTCGAACTCGCGCAAGGCCAGGTTCTGCGCCTGGACGCTGTGCAGCCAGTCGCCCAGACTCTGTTCCGGACGCGGGCTGGCGATGACCGGCAAGGTGTTGATGAACAGGCCGATCTGGCCCTCGACGCCCACCAGGTCCGCCGGCCGCCCCGCCACCGTTGCGCCAAACGCCACGCTGGCCTTGCCGGTGTAGCGCTGCAACAGCAGCAGCCAGGCCGCTTGCACCAGGGTGTTGACGGTGACTTTGGATTCCCGGGCGAACTCGGCCAGGCGTTGGCTCTGCAGCGCATCCAGCTGTACGCGGTGATGGCCGTACGGCTTCGCCGAGACGTCCTGCGCCGGGCGGGCAAACACCTGGGCCAGGCGCACCGGCTCATCCAGCGTGCGCAACTGTTGCGTCCAGAACCCTTCGCCGAGGCTCGCGTCCTGGCGTTGCAGCCAGGCGATGTAGTCGCGATAACGGCCAGCCGGACGGGCCACGCTGGCGCCGCGGTAGTGCTGCAACACTTCGCCGAGCAACTGCGCGCTGCTCCAGCCGTCCATCAGGATGTGATGATTGGTGTAGATCAGGTGATGCCGATCCGTGCCGGTGCGCACCAGGACCAGGCGCATCAACGGCGCCTGGGTCAGGTCCAGGCCTTGGGCACGCTCTTCATCGGCCAGGGTTTGCAAGGCGCCGCCAATGTCCGTCCGCCCATTCCAATCGAGCACACGGAACGGCACCTCGACCTGACGCTGGACGATTTGCACCGGCTGCGCCAGGTCGCCCTGCCAGAAGAACCCGGTGCGCAGAATGTCATGGGCATCGACCACCGCCTGCCAGGCCGCGCGGAAACGTTGCGGGTCGACGCTCTCGACGTCGAGGCGCATCTGGTTGATGTAGTCGCCACTGCCTTGTCCGAGCAAGGAGTGAAACAGCATGCCCTGTTGCATCGGCGACAGCGGGTAGATGTCGTCGACGGCCTGGGGTTGGCGCACCAGGGTATCCAGTTGCGCCTGGGTCAGCCGCGCCAACGGGAAGTCCGACGGCGTCACGCCACGGTGCTGGCTGTCGCAGCAATGACGGATGAGCGCGGTGAGTTCTTCCAGGTAGTCGTCGGCCAGTCGTTGAATGGTCGACGCCTGGAACAGGTCGCCGCTGAAGGTCCAGGTCAAGTCCAGCGCGCCGCCGAAGACTTTGCCGTCCAGCGCCAGCGGACTGCCCAGCGGGCCCTGCATGTTCAACTCTTCACCGCCATGCTCGTCGGTGGGCACAAACAGGGCATCGTCAGCCGCCGCGAAATTGCCGTCGAACTGGCCGAGATAGTTGAAGGTCAGTTGCGGCGTCGGCAAGGCCTGCAACGCTTGCCGCGCTGACGCATCGCCCAGGTGCGCCAGGGCACCGAAACCGATGCCCTTGTGGGGGATGGCGCGCAGTTGTTCCTTGATCTGCTTCAGCGAAGCAGCGAGGTCGGCAGCGGGTGTCAAACAGGCCGGGAACAGGCTGGTGAACCAGCCGACTGTGCGGGTCAGGTCGATGTGCTCGAACAGTTCTTCACGGCCGTGGCCTTCGAGTTGCACTAACACACTGTCAGCGCCAGTCCAGCGCACCATCACCCGCGCCAGGGCGGTGAGCAACAGGTCATTGACCTGGGTGCGATAGGCCGCCGGGGCTTGCTGCAACAGTTGCCGGGTAAGGGTCTTGTCCAGTGACGTGCGGACAGTCTGGGCCTGGCCATGTTGCTGCCCGCCCTGGGGGTTATCCCACGGCAACGCCGTGGAAGCGCCTTGCAACTGCTGCTGCCAGAAACCCAGCTCGGTCTGCAAGGATGGGCTGCTGGCGTAGCCCTGCAACGCTTCGGCCCAGGCCTTGATCGCGCTGGTCTTGGCCGGCAGTTGCACGACCGCACCGGCGAGCGCCTGCCGATAAGCCGTTTGCAGGTCTTCGACGAGGATCCGCCAGGACACCCCGTCGACCACCAGGTGATGCACGATCAACAGCAGGCGCTGGGTGCCATCGGCGAGGTTCGCCAGCACCGCACGGATCAGCGAGCCACCGTCCAGTTGCAGGCTGCGCTGGGCCTGATTGCCCAGCGTTTCCAACCCAGCGAGATCGGTGACGTCGGCTTGCCAGACAATCCCGTCAGCCACCCCGTCACGGTAGCCCGCCGTCCAGCCTCCGGCCTGTTCGATGAACGCCAGGCGCAGGCTGTCGTGGTGCACGACCAGGGCGTTCAAGGCCTGCTCCAGCGCCCGGGCATCCAACGCCTGGGTCGGCTTGAGCATCACCGACTGGTTCCAGTGATGACGGTCAGGAATCGCCTGGGCAAAGAACCACTGGTGAATCGGCAGCAGCGCCGTTTCGCCGCTGGCCGGTTGCTGGTCCAGCGCTTGCCGCGGTGCGCCCGTCTGCGCCACCGCCGCCAGCGCCTCGATGGTCTGGTGCTGGAACAAGTCCTTGGGCGTGAAATGAATACCGGCCTGGCGTGCGCGGCTTACCACCTGGATCGAGACGATGGAATCGCCGCCCAGTTCGAAGAAGTTGTCCCGCAGGCCCACTTGCGCGAGCTTGAGTACGTCCTGCCAGATCGACACCAGTTGCTGTTCCAGCGCGCTGCGCGGGGCCACGTAGGTCTGCTGCAATTGGCTGACGTCGGGCTTGGGCAGGTTCTTGCGGTCGAGCTTGCCGTTGGGGGTCAGCGGCAGGCGGTCGAGCCGCAGCAGATAGGCCGGGACCATGTGCGCCGGCAAGGTTGCCTTGAGCTGGTCACGCAGGTGCTCGGCGAAATCCTCCGGCACCGGTTCATTGGCCACCACGTAGGCGACCAGGCGCTTGCCACTGCCGGCGGTGCCTTCCTGGGCCACCACCACCGCTTCGCGCACGCCGTCGAGGGCTTGCAGGCTGGCTTCGACCTCACCCAGCTCGATGCGGAAGCCGCGGATCTTCACCTGGTTGTCGATGCGGTCCAGGTAATCGAAGGTGCCATCGGCCCGTTGGCGCACCAGGTCGCCGGTGCGATAGAGCAAGCCGCCGCTGCGGCTGAACGGGTCGGCGACAAAGCGCTCGGCCGTCAGGCCCGGACGGTTCAGGTAACCCCGCGCCAGCCCGGTGCCACCCAGGTACAGCTCACCGGCCATGCCTTGGGGCAGCAGGTTCAGGTCGGCGTCGAGCACATAGGCGCTGCGGTCGCCGATGCGGCTGCCGATGGGTGCATAGGCGGCGCCACACGCCACGTCGCGGCCGGCCTTCCAGATCAGCGGGGTGACCACGGTTTCGGTCGGGCCATAGCCGTTGATGATGAAGTCCGGATCGAGGGCGCGCTTGACCCGTTCGAAACTGGCGTTGGGCACCGCATCGCCGCCGAAGCAGTAGATGCGCACCTTCGGCGGATTGCCCTCGCGCTCGGCGTGCTCGGCCAGTTGTTGCAGGTACACCGGCGGGAACGCCACTACCGTCACGCCGTGTTCGCCCATGGCGTTGTAGGTCTGTTCCGGGGTCCACAGGCTGTCGTCGCGAATCAGCAGCGAGGCGCCGTGGGTCAGGCTGGTGAGCCAGCGCTCGTGGGCACCGTCGAAGGCGAAGGACATGAAGTGGAATTCGCAATCGCTGTCGCGCATTTCATAGCGCTCGCCGATGGCCTGGCAGTGCATCGCCAGCGGGCCGTGGGCCACGCTCACGCCTTTGGGGTTACCGGTGGAACCGGAGGTGTAGATCACGTAGGCGAGGTTCTGCGGATCGACGGCGACCGAGGGTGCATCCGCAGGTTGCAAGCTCAAGTCCAGGCGATCGAGTTCCAGCACTTGATTGGCGCCCTCCAGCGGCAGTTGCGCCGACACCCGGGAGTCGGTGAGCAACAGCGCCAGCCCCGAATCCTCGATCAGGTACGCCAGGCGTTCCCGTGGGTAACTGGTGTCCAGTGGCACATAGGCCGCGCCGGCCTTGAGCACCGCCAGCAGCGCGACGATCACCCCTTCGCTGCGTGGCAGGGCCACACCAACCCGGGTTTCCGGGGCTACGCCACGGGCAATCAAGGCGTGGGCCAACTGGTTGGCGCGCCGGTCGATGTCGCCATAGCTGAAGCGCTGGCCGTCGAAGATCACCGCCGTCGCCAGGGGCTTGTGCGCCGCCAGATGGGCGATGCGCTGATGCACGGCGATGTCGGTCGGGTATGGCTGCGGGTGGTTGGCAGCCTGTTGCCGGGCCTGTTCCTCGACGCTGACCAGGGCGATTTGTCCGAGGGTGCGCGTCGCCGACTCGGCGAAGCGTTCCAACAGCAGCGACAGCTGCGCGCTGATGCCGTCGATGGCCGCCGGGCTGAAATGCGCCCGGTCGAAACTGTAGTGCAGCGCCAGGGTCTGGCCGAGGGTCACGGCCACGCTCAACGGATAATGGGTTTGCTCCAGGTGGCTGACGTCGCCAAATACCGCGCCCTGCCCGGCGCCTTCTGCCAGGGCCTGGGCAATCGGGTAGTTCTCGAACACCAGGATGTTGTCGAACAGCGCCTCGCCGCCCTGCCCGGCCCAGCGCTGGATGTCCGCCAACGGCGTGTGCTCGAATTCCCGCAAGGTGAGGTTCTGCGCCTGCACGGCTTGCAACCAGGCGCCGACCGACTGGTCCGGCCGTGGCGCGGCGATCACCGGCAAGGTGTTGATGAACAGGCCGACCTGTTGCTCGATGCCCGGCAGATCCGCCGGACGCCCGGCCACGGTGGCACCGAAGGCGACGCTGTCATGGCCGGTGTAGCGTTGCAGCAACAACAACCACGCCGCTTGCACCAGGGTGTTGAGGGTGACTTTCTGTTGGCGGGCGAACTGTTCCAGGGCCTGGGTGCGGGTCGCGTCCAGGGTCTGGAAGTGATCACCATGGCCGCTGTGGATTTCGCTGGTGGACATGACGCGCGCCAACCGCGTTGGCTCTTGCAAGGTTGCCAACTGACCGGTCCAGAACGTCTCGCTCAATTGAGCGTCCTGGCGTTGCAGCCAGGCGATGTAGTCGCGATAACGCCCGACATTGGCCTTGGGCAAGCGACCGCTGTAGCGCTGCAACACTTCGCCCAGCAGTTGAGCGTTGCTCCAGCCGTCCATCAGGATGTGGTGATGGGTGTAGATCAGGTGCCAGCGCTCGGCCTCGGTCTGCACCAGCACCAGGCGCAGCAACGGCGCCTGGGCCAGGTCGAAGCCCTGACGACGCTCGGCGTCGGCGCGCTCATTCAGGGCCTCGGCGAGGTGCTCGCGCCCGCGCCAGTCGAGGACCGTGAATGGCAACTCGACCTGGCGATGAACGATCTGCAACGGCTGCTCCAGGTCACCCTGCCAGACAAAGCCGCTACGCAAACTATCGTGGGCATCGAGGGTGGCCTGCCAGGCGTCGGCGAAGCGCTGCGCATCGATGCCTTGGACGTCCACGCGCAACTGGTTGATGTACTCCCCCGCCGCCTGCTCGTACAAAGTGTGGAACAGCAAGCCCTGCTGCATCGGCGACAACGGATAGAGGTCGTCCAACTGCCCGGCGGCCATCGGCAGGTTGTCGAGTTGCGCCTGACTGATGCGGGCCAGGGGGAAGTCCGATGGCGTCGCCTGTGGCGTTTCCAGCGCGCAGCAGTGTTCGATCAACGTCCTCAGCTCGGCGAGGTAGTCAGCGGCCAGTGTCTCGATGGTCTGCTGCTTGAACATCCGCTCGCTGAACCCCCAGTTCAGGGACAACTCCCCACCGTAGACCTGGCCTTCCACTGTCAACCAGTTCGCCAGCGGCGCCCGGGCATGTTGCGCCGCGCCACTGCCTTCGCTGGAGGGTACGAACAGCGCGCCGTCGTCGAACTGCCGGTCGAACTGCCCCAGGTAGTTGAAGGTGATGCGCGGCGCCGCCAAGGCCGCCAGTTCGGCACGCACCGCCGGTTCGCCCAGGTAGCGCAGCACGCCATAGCCCAGGCCCTTGTCCGGTACGGCGCGCAGTTGCTCCTTGATGGTCTTGATCGACGCACTCAACGCCGACGCCGGGCGGAGGCTGACCGGGAACAGGCTGGTGAACCAACCGACGGTGCGGGTCAGGTCAACGCCCTCGAACAGCTCTTCACGGCCATGGCCTTCGAGCTGGATCAGTGTGCTGTCCTGCCCGGTCCAACGGCACACCGTACGGGCCAGGGCCGTCAGCAGCAGGTCATTGACCTGGGTGCGGTAGGCCCTGGGCGCCTGTTGCAGCAGTTGGCGGGTCTGTTCGGCGTCCAGCCGCACTTGCACCTTGCGCTCGTCACACGCCAGGAGCAGGCGCTCGGGGTAGTCGCACGGCAAGCCGTTGCCGGCCGGCGCATGGCCCTGGGCACGCCAGTAATCGAGGCTGTCCATGAAGCCATCGAGATGCCCGTGCAGGTGCGCGGCCCATTGTCCATACGCGCTGGTCTTGGCCGGCACCTGGATCGGCTGGCCGGCCTGCAATTGGCGGTAGAACTGTTGCAGATCGTCCAGCAGCACGCGCCACGAAACCCCGTCCACCACCAGGTGATGGATCGCCAGCAACAAGCGCTGGCTGCCATCGGCCATGTCCACCAGCAAGGCTCGCAACAGCGGCCCATCGTCCAGGTCGAGGCTGCGCTGGGCGTCGTCGCACAGAGCGTTGAGCTGTTCGACCGACGTCGCCTGGCGCTGCCACAACACACTGGCCGCCGACGGCTCGGCATAGGCTTGCTGCCAGTGGCCGTTCACCTGGGTAAAGCGCAGGCGCAGGCTGTCATGGTGCTCGACCAAACGGGCCAGGGCCGATTCCAATGCCGCGACGTCAAGGGGCTCGCCGGGCACCAGCAGCAGCGACTGGTTCCAATGTTGCCGCTCGGGAATGTCGCGCTCGAAGAACCACTGCTGCACCGGCGTCAACGGCACCGCGCCGCGCGCCAGGCCTTGATCGACCGCATGGCTGTCGCCCTGGCGCGCAACCAGCGCCAGGCTGCGCAGGGTCTGGTGCTGGAACAGGGCTTTGGGATTGAGCACGATCCCGGCCTGCCGCGCACGGCTGACCACTTGCATGGAGACGATGGAATCACCGCCCAGCTCGAAGAAGTTGTCTTCCAGGCCGATGCTGTCGAGGTTCAGCACGTCCTGCCAGATCGCCGCCAGGGCTTTTTCCATGGGGCTGTGGGGCGCGACGAATTCGCGCTGCTGCTCACTGCCGTCAATGGCCGGCAAGGCCTTGCGGTCGAGTTTGCCATTGGGGGTCAGCGGCAGTTGATCGAGGAACACCAGGTAGGCCGGCACCATGTAATCCGGCAGGTGTTCACGCAAAGCAGCCTTGAGGGTTTCGCGCAATTGCACCTGGTGCTCGGCCTCGGTCAGCACCTTGGCGTCGCTCGGGACGAGGAAGGCCACCAGTTGCTGACCGTGCTCACTGTCCTGGGCCAGCACCGCCAATTCGCGCACCTGGGGCTGTTGCAGCAGGCGCGCTTCGATCTCCCCCAGCTCGATACGGAAGCCGCGGACCTTGACCTGATGGTCGATGCGACCGACGTACTGCAAGGTGCCGTCGGCCTGGTAACGGGTCAGGTCGCCGGTGCGGTACAGGCGTTCGCCGTGGGTGGAAAACGGGTTGGGCACGTATTTCTCGGCGGTCATCGCGGCACGGCCGAGGTAACCACGGGTGATGCCCGCGCCGCTCAGGTACAACTCCGCCGAGACGCCTTGGGGCACCGGTTGCAGGTCGGCGTCCAGCAGGTAGCTGGCCGTGTGCTTGAGGGGGCGGCCGATGTTCGCCGTGCCGCCGGCGGTGCGGCGGGTCCAGGTGGAATAGGTGGTGTCTTCCGAGGGGCCGTAAAGATCGTAGACATGTTCAACGCCACCCACCTGTGGGAGTGAGCCTGTGGGAGCAAAGCTTGCTCCCACAGGCACTGACTCCACAGGCTTTGCTCCCACAGACTCACAGGGTGAATGTTGGTACAGCGCATCCACCAGGCTCTGCTTCAGCGGCTCTCCAGCGAGGTTGATGATGCGCACGCTGGCCGGGATCTCACCATTGCGCTGCAACGCGGCAATCGCCGACGGCACGGTGTTGATCAGCCGCACCTGGTCCCGGGCCGGCAGTTGCGGCAATTCCAGGGCATTGCGGGCGATGATCAGCGAGCCGCCGTTGGCCAGGGTCACGAACAGTTCCCACACCGACAAATCGAAGCACACCGACGTGGCGGCGAGTACGCCCTGGATGTCGTCGCGGCTGTAGACCGATCGGGACCAGTCGATCAGCGCCAGCACGTTGCGATGGGCAATCGCCACGCCCTTGGGTTGACCGGTGGAGCCGGAGGTATAGATCACATAGGCGAGGTTGTCTGGCGTGACGTGGGTAATCGGTGCACGGAGTGGGTACTGCCCCAGCTCGATCCGATCCAGCATCAGCACGGCGGTTTCGCTCGGTACGCTCAGCGTCGCCGCCACCGCCTGCTCGGTCAGCAAGACCCGGGCGCGGCTGTCGTCGAGCATGTAGGCCACGCGCTCGGCCGGGTAGTCCGGGTCCAGCGGCACGTAGGCGCCGCCGGCCTTGAGCACCGCCAGCAAGGCGATCAGCAGGTGTTCGGAGCGCGGCATCGCCACGCCCACGCGCACTTCCGAGCCCACGCCCAATTCGATGAGCTTGTGGGCCAGGCGATTGGCGCGGCCGTCGAGTTCGCTGTAGGTCAGTCGGGTGTCGGCGAAAGTGACGGCCAGGGCATCCGGCGTGGCCTGGGCCTGGCGAGCGATCAGTTGGTGAATGCACAGCGTCTGGTCGAACGGCGCGTCCAGCGGGTTCCAGTCATGGATCAAGCGCTGATACTCATCGGCTTCGAGCAACGGCAACTCACCGACGCGTGCATGGCTGTCGGCAACCATGCCGTGCAGCAGCCGCGTCCAGTGTCGGGCCATGCGCTCGACCGTGGCGGCGTCGAACAGATCGTTGGCGTAGGTCAGCGCCGCGTGCAGTTTGCCGGCCTTTTCCCAGGTGTCGAGGGTCAGGTCGAACTGAGTAGTGCGGCCCTGCCATTCCAGCATCGACAACTCCAGACCCGACGCGGTGCGAATGCTGGCGATGTCGGCCACGTGCGGCTGGTGGTTGTACATCACCTGAAACAGCGGCGTATGGCTGAGGCTGCGCTCCAGTTTCAGGGCTTCCACCAGGCGTTCGAACGGCAAGTCCTGATGGGCCTGGGCACCGAGGGCGGCTTCCTTGACCGTGCGCAGCAGCTCATCGACACGGGTCTGGCCGCCGAGCTTGGTGCGCAATACCTGGGTGTTGACGAAGAAGCCGATCAGCCCTTCGGTTTCGGCGCGGTTGCGGTTGGCGATGGGCACGCCGACGCGGATATCGGTGTGGCCGGTGTAGCGATGCAGCAGCACGTTGAAGGCCCCGAGCAGGAGCATGAACAGGGTGATGTTGTGCCGCTGGGCGGTGGTGCGCAGTTGCTCGGCCAGGGCCGGCTCCACGGCGAATTCAAAGCGCGTGCCGCGATAGCTGGGCATCGCCGGGCGCGGGTGATCGATGGGCAGTTCCAGCACGGGGTGTTCATCGCCCAGTTGCGCCTGCCAATAGTCGAGTTGACGCGCCTGCTCGCCGGCTTCCAGCCAGCGGCGTTGCCACAGCGCATAGTCGCTGTACTGGATCGGCAAATCGGCCAGTTGCGGCGCCACGCCCGCTTCATGGGCGTCGTAGCAGCGGATGAACTCGTCGATCAGCACGTTCATCGACCAGCCATCGGAGACGATGTGGTGCAAGGTCAGCAGCAGCACATGCTCGCGTTCATCGAGCGTGAGCAATTCGACCCGCAGCAACGGGCCGCTGGACAGGTCGAAAGGCTGCATCGATTGTGCTTCGGCGGCCTGACGCACCGCCTGTTCGCGTTCGGCGGCTGGCAAGGCGCTGAAGTCCTGGCGCCCGATCTTCAGCGCGGCGTTGGAGGGGATCTGCAGCAGGCTGTCGTCGGCCTGGCGCTGGAACACCGTGCGCAGGGTTTCATGACGGGCCACCAGGCTGGCGAAGGCTTGCTCCAGCGCCGGCAGGCTCAACGCGCCCTTGAGCCGCACCGCACCCGGCAGGTTATAGGCGCCGCTGCCCGGCTCCAGTTGCCAGAGAAACCACATGCGCTGCTGGGCATAGGACAACGCCTGGCGATCCTCGGCCTCGACGCCCCGGGGAATGGGAAAACCGCTGAACTCCACGCCCTCCTTGTCCAACGCGGCCAGGAACATCCGGCGCTTTTCCAGGGGCAACCCGATAAACCGGCGAGCAAGTTTCAAGGCGTCTTCAGCATTCATTTCTGGGGTATCCGGAATCAGTGGGCACTAGGCACAAAGGCAAGTCGTCCCTATGAAACGAATGCAAACCGGAAAAATTAGCGTTTGGGAATTTGTGTCAGGAAGGAAAAACCGTGGCGAGGGAGCTTGCTCCCGCTCGGCTGCGCAGCAGCCGCAAAATCTGCCAGCCTCGAAAGAAAGGGGGCCTGGCCTGGCTGGGGTCGCTTCGCAACCCAGCGGGAGCAAGCTCCCTCGCCACAAAAGCAGGTCGTTTAGATCAGTGGTCAGGCGCTGGTGGCCAACCCATGCCGCCGATGATGCACGCTCAACTGATCCTTGATCAGCCGCAGCACCTTGGCCTCGTGCTCATGAATGAAGAAGTGCCCACCGGCCAGCATGTCCACCGAGAAGCTGCCCGTGGTTTCCCGGCGCCAGCCCATCAGTTGCTCCGTGGTGGCCTTGTCGGCCGTGCCGCCGAACACATGCACCGGGCAGTTGAGCAGCGGCCGCTGCCGCGGCTGGAAACGTCCGCACAGTAAAAAGTCGGCCCGCAGGATCGGCAGCGTCAGGGCCATCAGTTCTTCATTGGCCAGGATCTCCTCGCTCGTACCGTTGAGGGTGCGCAGTTGCTCGATCAACTCAGCATCGGTTTTCGCCTTGGCGAAATCGCGGTCGTAGTCGGCCCGCATCGTCGGCGCCGCGGTGCCGGAGGCAAACAGCGCCACCGGTTCCGGGCTGCCGAGTTCACGCAAGGCGTGGGCGATTTCACAGGCCAGCAGCGCGCCCAGGCTGTGGCCGAACAAGGCGTACGGGGCCTGGAGCGTCGGGTACAGCTCCCGCGCCAACTGCATCGCCAACGAACCCATGTCGGTGTGCAGCGGCTCGTCGAAGCGCGCCCCGCGCCCCGGCAACTCCACTGGCTGCACGTGCAGCCATTGCGGCAACGTGCGCCGCCAGCGGCTGTACACCATCGCGCTGGCGCCGGAATAAGGCAGGCACAGCAGGGTCAGTTGGGTCACTGCGGTTTTCTCCGATCGGTCGTGTAGGGAAGATAACGAAATCGTAACCCACAGAATTAGTCAAAACCGTTACGTTCGCTCCATCTTCTTCACCCGGCCTTATACTGGCGGCACCTCGACTCACTGCGCCGCACAGGAGAACGCCATGGGCTGGTCCGCCAAGCAATACGTCACCTTCGAACAGGAACGCACCCGTCCGTCCCGGGACCTGCTCGCCGCCATCCCGCCCACACAGGCCCGTTCGGTGATCGACCTGGGGTGCGGCCCGGGCAATTCCACCGAACTGTTGGTGGAACATTTCAGCGGCGCCACGGTGCGCGGCCTGGACAGCTCCAGCGACATGGTCGACGCCGCACGCAAACGCTTGCCCGCCGTGGCGTTCGACACCGCCGACATCGGCCAATGGGATGAACCCGGGCCATTCGACGTGATCTTCGCCAACGCCGTGCTGCAATGGCTGCCGGACCACGCCACCCTGCTGCCCTCGCTGCTCGGCAAACTCGCCCCCGGCGGCAGCCTGGCGGTCCAGATGCCCGACACCCTGCACCAGCCCTCCCACCGCCTGATGCGGGAAATCGCCGCCAATGGGCCGTGGGCCAGCCAATTGGCCGGGGCGGCTGATTCGCGCACCGAAATGAAGGATCCCAGCACGTATTACTCGATCCTCAAGCCCCACTGCAGCCGCGTCGATGTGTGGCGCACCACCTACCATCACCCCTTGGCTGGCGGTGCCGCAGGCGTGGTGGAATGGTTCAAGGGCAGCGCCTTGCGGCCCTTTCTCGAGCCGCTGGATGAGGCCCAACGCGAGCAGTTCCTGGCGCGCTATCTCCAGGCGATCGAACAGGCTTATCCGGCATTGGACGATGGGACGGTGCTGCTGCCGTTTCCCCGGGTGTTCATGGTCGCGACGCGTTAGGGCGACGGTCGATGATGCAGTGACGGGGCCTAAATTTCTGATCTAGGCCCTCGTTACCTGCTAAGACCAAAAACCCGCAAGAGTGACCGCCGTGGACCTGCAAACCATCCTGGGCAAGCTGTTCGCCAATGCCGGCGCCGTTGGTATCGAAGGCGTCTTCCAATTCGTGTTCGGCCCGCACCAGGCGTACTGGTCCGAGGTCAAGGCCAGCAGCCGCACCCAGGCCGGTCGGCACACCAGTCCTGACGTCACCATTGAAGTGGCGGAAAAGGATTTCCTCGGGATCATGGCCGGCATGGCCAACGTTGAAGAACTGTTTGCCAGCGGTCGCCTGAAGATCGGCGGCAACATGGGCCTGGCGACGTTGCTGCCGCAAATCATCGACCATGCCCGGCATGGCGGTGGCGTGGCGGAAAAGGTCGACATGAACAAGCGCTACCCCACCCCGTCGCGCTTCAGCGAAACACTCACCGCCAGCCTGCCGGTCCAACGCGACGTAGAGCGGCGGCCTCGCAGTGGACTGTCGGTGCAGGAGTTCCAAGCGCGTTATTTGCCCCACGGTATTCCGCTGGTCATCAGCGATGCCTTGCAGGACTGGCCGTTATTCAAGCTCAGCCGCGAAGAATCCCTGGTGCATTTTGCCGAGCTGCAAGGCATCACCCGCCACGGCGACTACGTGAAGAAAACCTTCTCTACCGAGCGGGATTTCCGCTCCACATCCATGGCCGACTTCATCGCCTCCCTGGACAGCCCGGCGGTCAAGGGCAGCGATGGCGAACCACCGGCCTACATGGGCAACAACATCCTGCCAGAACGGCTGATGAAACAGATCAAGTACCCGCCCTACTTCGACCCATCGTTGTTCATCCCGCCGCGCATCTGGATCGGCCCCAAGGGCACCCTCACGCCGCTGCACCGCGACGACACCGACAACCTGTTCGCCCAGGTCTGGGGCCAGAAAACCTTCACCCTCGCCGCGCCGCATCACCGCGAAGCCCTTGGCACCTGGTCCACGGCGCCCCAAGGCGGGCTGGATGGCTGTGATTTCAACCCCGACGCGCCGGACTACCAACGCTTCCCCCACGCCCGCGACGTGACCTTCATGCGCGTGACGCTGGAGGCTGGGGATTTGCTGTTCTTGCCTGAAGGTTGGTTCCATCAGGTGGAGTCGGTGTCGACGTCGTTGTCGGTAAATTTCTGGGTGAATTCGGGGCGGGGTTGGTAACCGCTGATCTGAAGCAACATTCTTTGTAGCAGGCAGATTGTGGGAGCAAGGCTTGCCCGCGATGAAGGCAATGCGGTCTTTCAGAAATCGAGTCGCCTGTTTCGCGAGCAAGCTTTGCTCCCACAGTCCCCTTGCCACAGGTTTGTGTTTGGACCTGAAATATGAAGACCGCTTCACCCAAGTGAACTCCTCCCACCTCCCACCAGTCAGCAGGTAAGGCCCTCCATTCAAGGTGCTAGACCATGCAGATATCCCTCGCCCGACAGGTTGCCCTGGTCACCGGCGCCAGCTCCGGCATTGGCGCAGGCGCGGCCAGGGCATTGGCGGACGCTGGTGCTGCGGTGGTGCTCAACTACCACTCCAGCGCCGGCCCGGCACAAGACCTGGCCAGTGAAATCAACGCCAACGGTGGCCGCGCCATCGCCGTCGGTGCCGATGTGTCGAAGGAGCAGGACGTCGAGCGACTGTTCGCCCAGACTCTCGAAGCCTTTGGCACGCTGGACATCCTGGTGGCCAATTCCGGCCTGCAAAAAGACGCCGCCGCCGTCGACATGAGCCTGGAGGACTGGAACACGGTGATCGGCACCAACCTCACCGGCCAATTCCTCTGCGCCCGCGCCGCCCTGCGGATTTTCACCCGCCAGGGCATTCGCCAGGGCGTGTCCCGGGCCGCCGGCAAGATCATCCACATGAGTTCGGTGCACCAGCGCATTCCCTGGGCCGGCCACATCAATTACGCGGCGTCCAAGGGCGGTGTCGATCTGTTGATGCAGAGCCTGGCCCAGGAAACCAGCCACCAGCGCATCCGCATCAACAGCATCGCCCCCGGCGCCATCCGCACGGCCATCAACCGTGACGCCACCGAGGGCGAGCAGGAGCAAAAGCTGTTGGAACTGATTCCCTACGGTCGCGTCGGCGATGTGGAAGACGTCGCCAACGCCGTGGTCTGGCTGGCCTCGGACTTGTCCGATTATGTGGTGGGCACCACGCTGTTCATCGATGGCGGGATGAGCCTTTACCCGGGGTTTCGCGGCAATGGCTGATCATGACGAACCGCAAAGCCCCATCGAGAACCACGGCATCATCGGCGACATGCGCACGGCTGCGCTGGTCAATGACCGCGGCAGTGTCGACTTTTTCTGCTGGCCGGAATTCGACAGCCCATCGATCTTCTGCTCGCTGCTGGACACCCCGGAGGCAGGCATCTTCCAACTCGCGCCAGACCTGTCGAACGCCCGCCGCCAGCAAATCTACCTGCCCGACACCAACGTGCTGCAAACCCGCTGGCTGAGCGATGACGCCGTGGTGGAGGTCACCGACCTGCTGCCCATCGGCGACAGCGAGGATGATCTGCCAGTGTTGATGCGCCGGGTGCGCATGACCATCGGCAGTGCGACGTTTCGCATGCGCTGTGCGGTGCGTCACGATTATGCCCGGGCCACCACCACCGCACGCCAGGACAGTACCCACATCTGTTTCGAGGCGCCGGGGCAACCGAGCCTGCGCTTGTGCGCCGATCAGCCCATGACGCTGGACGGCAACGCGGCGGTGGCCGAGTTCACCCTGGAACAGGGCCAGAGCGCCGAGTTCCTGCTGGGCGGCATCGACGACCCGCGCCTTCAGGATGACGTCAGCGCGATATGCCTGGAGCGGACCCTGGCGTTCTGGCGCGGCTGGATCGGCCAATCCACCTATCGGGGGCGTTGGCGGGAAATCGTCAACCGCTCCGCCCTGGCGCTGAAACTGCTGACCTCGCGCAAACACGGCGCGATCCTCGCCGCCGCCACCTTCGGCCTGCCGGAAACCCGTGGCGGCGAACGCAACTGGGATTACCGCTACACCTGGATCCGCGACGCCTCGTTCACAGTCTACGCGTTCATGCGCCTGGGCTTTGTCGAAGAGGCCAACGCCTACATGCGCTGGCTGCGCGGGCGAGTCAGCGACTGCTGTGACCAACCGATCAAACTCAACATCCTCTACGGCCTGGACGGTCGGCTGGAGCTGCCGGAAACCGAGCTGTCGCACCTGAGCGGTTTTGGCAATGCGCAGCCGGTGCGCATCGGCAACCTCGCCTACCAGCAGGTGCAGTTGGACATCTTCGGCGAGCTGATGGACGCCGTGTACCTGGTCAACAAATACGGCGAAGCCATCTCCCATCAAGGCTGGAAACACACCGTCGACGTGGTCGACCAAGTGTGCAAGGTCTGGCAGGACAAGGATGTGGGTATCTGGGAAATGCGCGGCGACAAACAGCATTTTCTGCATTCGCGGCTGATGTGTTGGGTCGCCGTCGACCGCGCCATCCGCCTGGCCGAAAAACGCTCCCTGCCCGCCCCGTTCGCCCGCTGGGACGAGACCCGCCAGGCCATCTACCAGGACATCTGGACCAATTTCTGGAGCGAGGAACACCAGCATTTCGTCCAGCGCCTGGGCAGCACCGCCCTGGACGGCTCGATGCTGTTGATGCCTCTGGTGCGCTTCGTCAGCGCCCGCGATCCGCGTTGGCTCTCGACGCTCGACGCCATTGAAAAAAGCCTGGTGCGCGACGGCATGGTCTATCGCTACCGCAACGACGACAGCCCCATCGACGGCCTCAGCGGCATCGAAGGCTCATTCGCGGCCTGCTCGTTCTGGTACGTCGAATGCCTGGCCCGCGCTGGCCGCGTGGAAAAAGCCCAGCTGGAATTCGAACAACTGCTGCGCTACGCCAACCCGCTGGGGCTGTACGCCGAAGAGTTCGACAGCCACGGTTACCACCTGGGCAACACACCGCAGGCCTTGACTCACCTGGCGTTGATCAGCGCTGCCAGCTTCCTGGACCGCAAGTTGAGCGGGGAGAAGAATCATTGGCAGCCGTGAGCTGCCCTTCAGCCTGAACGCGATCCCTGTGGCGAGGGAGCTTGCTCCCGCTCGACTGCGCAGCAGGCGCAAAAATCCTGGGGTCGCTTCGCAACCCAGCGGGAGCAAGCTCCCTCGCCACAGAGAAAGCGGTGTGCTGGCTACTGCGTTGAGTCAGCCAGTTCGATGTCATCCAACGCTCGGTTGGCCAGCAATCGGGCCAGCTCGATCAACTGCTGAATCCCCAGCGCAACATGCCGCCGGGAACCTTCCAACTCGAACCCCAGGTCACTGACCAGCGCATCGGCCGAGGCGAGGGTTTCGCTGAGGGTGGTGAGCACCGATTCGGTGTTGAGGCCGGGGACCACGGTGAAAACCTGGCCGTCCTGGGTGTCGGGTTTGGGCGGGGTGGGCGACAAGTGGATGTTCAACGCCCGGTCGGCGGCTTCGCGGAGTTTTTTTGTGTCGAGGGTGGTGTAGGTAGAGAGGTCTTCGGCGCGTGGCGGGTTGGGGGTGATCTTGACCATAGTGAAACTCCTGACTTGAAGTTGAGCTCACCCACCTCGTGACCAAACGAGGGTGGTGGGCTATACGCAGGTTGGTCAACCGGGAAGTCAGGCACCCGGCGCACTCGAAAGTGCCCCGCGCACAGCCCACCGCAAAGCATACCGTCAAGCACACAAAAAAGCGCCGACATGCTGAGGTTGGCGCGTGTGCGCCTGACATTGGACGGGTGACCAAACCCGGTCGCTGATTTTGCAGCGACGAGCAAAGCCTATCCCCGCCCTTTCCTAACCGGCAACCGCCGCGACTCGTCAGAAAATTCCGGTTCACCTATTTTTTTGTAGGAACACCGCACCACTGTGGCGAGGGGATTTATCCCCGCTGGGCTGCGCAGCAGCCCCCTAAACAGTCAACTCAATCTGCCTGATGCACCGAAGCGCTGGTTACAGGGGCCGCTTCGCAGCCCAGCGGGGATAAATCCCCTCGCCACAAAAACTAGTTACGCCCCCCTTTCGAGTTGCCAGCCCCACAACCCTCTCCTAAGATCGATGCACTCACGGGTGCAGCGGAGCTGCCCGATAAAAACCCGACTCAAGGATCTGACATGACTCATATCAAACGCCCCATCACCACCCCACCCCGAACAGGCCTGACCCGCGAAGACCTCTGGGAAGGCCAGGACCGGGGCTTGATCAAATGCTGGGAAATCGGTCGCGAGCGCGCGGTGAAGTTTCCCGAACTGGCACAACGCTGCCTGGCCGGTGAATTGCCCGTGCTGGGCTGGAAAGGTGGCGTGAGCCGCAGCCTGAAAAAAAGCGAAAAATTCGGCTGCCTCAAATACCTCGCCCAATGGCAGGGCCTGCGCGGTGAAGACCTGGACATCGACCTGACTCAGGAGCGCACCCTGACCTGCGCCAACACGAAGATGATCGTGACCTTCACGCCGGATCGGGCCAAATACGTCAATCAGGAACCCGCCTGACTGCAACCGCGCTATACCGGAGGCCAACATGAACTTGAATCCCAAGGTCAACTTCGCAGTCACGCCGCTGTTGCGCATCGCTTACGAAGAGCATGGCCCCGCCAGCGGCGAGCCGATCATCCTGCTGCACGGTTTCCCTTACGACCCGAGAGCCTTCGATGAAGTCGCGCCCGCCTTGGCCGAGCGTGGCTACCGGGTCATCGTGCCCTACCTGCGCGGCTACGGCCCGACCCGCTTCAACAACCCGGCCATCCTGCGCTCCGGCCAACAAGCGGCGTTGGCGCAAGACCTGCTGGACCTGATGCACGCGCTTTCCATTCCCCAAGCGGCACTGTGCGGCTACGACTGGGGCGGCCGGGCGGCGTGTATCGTCGCGGCACTGTGGCCCGAGCGCGTGCGCTGCCTGGTGACCGGCGACGGCTACAACCTGCAGGACATTCCCCGTTCCACGCAGCCACTGCCCCCGGAAACCGAACATCGATTGTGGTACCAGTACTATTTTCACACGGCGCGGGGTGTCGAAGGCCTGACGCAAAACCGCCGTGAATTGTGTGAATTGCTCTGGCGCCTGTGGTCCCCCACCTGGAAGCGCGGCGCCAAACTGTATCCCCTCAGCGCCCCGTCGTTCGACAACCCGGACTTCGTCGATGTGGTGATCCATTCCTACCGCCATCGCTTCATGTACGCGCCGGGCGACCCGACGCTGGAGTGGATGGAGGAACGGCTTGCGGCACAACCGGCCATCAGCGTGCCGAGCATTTCCCTGTGCGGCGCCGATGACGGCGTGGGGCCCGCGCCGGAACACGACGAAGACGCCGGGCATTTCACAGGTTTCTATGAGCGCCGAGTGCTGGCCGGTGTTGGCCATAACATTCCCCAGGAAGCCCCCGAGGCCACGCTCAAGGCATTGCTGGATCTGCTTGAGGGCTGACGGCGAACCGCTCGCGATAGGCCTGCGGCGTTACGCCCATGGCCCGCAGGAAACTGCGGCGCAGGGTTTCTTCGCTGCCGAAGCCGCATTGCACTGCCACCCGCTTGATCGATACGGCGGTGTCGGACAACAGACGGCGAGCGGTTTCCACGCGAATCAACTCTACCGCCCGCGCCGGGGTCTGGCCGGTGTCGGCGCGGTAGTGCCGGACAAAACTGCGCTCACTCATGCCCACCTCGGCGGCCAGGCTCGACAGGCCCAGGTTACGGGTGAGGTTTTCGGCGATCCAGGCATGCAGGTCATCGAATCGACTGCCCTGTTTTTGCAGCGACAACGTCACGCTGAACTGCGATTGACCACCAGGACGCTTGAGGAACACCACCAGATGCCGGGCGACTTCCAGGGCCACCGTGCGGCCCAGATCTTCCTCGACCAGCGCCAGGGCCAGATCGATGCCAGCCGTGACCCCAGCCGAGGTCCACACCGGACCGTCGTTGATAAAGATCGGGTTGGGTTCGACCCGCAGTTGCGGATGTTGCTCGGCCAGTTGTTCGCAGCGGGTCCAGTGCGTCACCACGCGTCGTCCGTCCAGCCAACCGCTGGCGGCCAGCAGAAACGCTCCGGTGCACACCGATGCCACCCGCCGCGACCGCAGGCCGTGATCCTTGACCCAGGCCACCAGCGTCGGATCCTTCGCCGCCTCGTACACACCCCAGCCACCGGCGATCAATAGCGTATCGCTGCCTTCGCTCGGCAGCGGCTCGGCCAGCAGCGCCAAGCCCGCCGAGGACATCACCGCCCCGCCCCCCACGGCGATGACCGTCGGCGCGTAGGGCAATGGCAGGCCTTGCTGGCGGGCCAGGTCGTTGGCCGAGGCAAACACCTGCAAGGGCCCGGTGACATCCAGCACTTGCACGTTGGCGAAGGCCAGGACATGCACGGTTTTCGGTGGGTTGGGCATATTGGCGTGATTCGTGGGTTTATTGGCGTATACGCCAGAGCCTACGGATCTAAAGTAGAACCGTCCACCCCTCGGGCAATCATCCACAGGAGAACGCGACATGACGTTGCAGATCGGTTTGCTGTTATTCCCTCAAGTCCAGCAGTTGGACCTGACCGGCCCTTACGACGTGCTGGCCTCGTTGCCAGACGTGAAGGTCCACCTGATCTGGAAGGACCTGGCCCCGGTCACCGCCAGCACCGGGCTGGTGTTGTTGCCCACCACCACGTTCGAGAACTGCCCGAAGCTCGACGTGATCTGCGTTCCTGGTGGAACCGGCGTCGGCCCCCTGATGGAAGACGAGCAGACGCTGGCCTTCATCAAGCGGCAAGCCGCCGAGGCGAAATACATCACCTCGGTGTGCACCGGCTCGCTGGTGCTCGGTGCGGCGGGTCTGTTGCGGGGCAAGCGCGCCACCACCCATTGGGCCTATCACAGCCTGCTGCAAACCCTGGGCGCGACGCCGGTCAAGGACCGCGTGGTCCGCGATGGCAATCTGTTCACTGGTGGCGGCATTACCGCCGGGATCGATTTTGCCTTGACCCTGGCGGCCGAACTGTTCGACCAGGACACCGCTGAACTGGTCCAACTGCAACTCGAATACGCCCCTGCCCCGCCGTTCAACGCCGGCAGCCCGGACACCGCGCCGACGCGCGTGCTGGAAGAAGCAAACCGGCGTGCGGCCGAGTCGTTCCGGGTGCGCTCGCAAATCACCCAACGTGCTGCGGCGCGGTTGGAACGGGCGTAACGATGGACCTCAAGACTAGGCACAGACTATGTTGGGCTGGGCACAGGCTTGAGGCAGTCACCATTGTGGCGAGGGAGCTTGCTCCCGCTCGACTGCGCAGCAGGCGCAAAATCCTGGGGTCGCTTCGCAACCCAGCGGGAGCAAGCTCCCTCGCCACAATGGTCAGGTTTCCCCTCGTGGCGATACAACCTGCTCATGAGGGTTTCCTGTTGGGTCGGCCTCGACTCAGAACGGGCTGGCGGTGGGTCGCACGATCAGTTCGCTGACGTCCACGTCCGCCGGTTGTTCGATGGCGTAGGCGATTGCCCGGGCGATGGCTTCGGCCGGAATGGAGATCTTGCGGAACTCGCGCATTTCGGCACGTCCACCTTCATCGGAAATGCTCTCGGCCAGTTCCGACTCGGTCACGCCAGGGGAAATCACCGTTACGCGCACATCCCCCCCGACTTCCTGGCGCAAGCCCTCGGAAATCGCTCGCACGGCAAACTTGGTGGCGCAATACACGGCGGCAGTCGGGCTGACGGCATAGGCACCGATGGACGCGATGTTGATGAACTGGCCGCTGCGCTGGCGCTGCATCAGCGGCAAGCCGGCAGCGATGCCGTGAAGCACGCCACGGATGTTGACGTCGATCATGCGGTCCCACTCCTCGACTTTCAGAGCTTCGAGCTTGGAGAGCGGCATGACCCCGGCGTTGTTGATGATCACATCGACACGACCGAACCGCTCGACAGCAAAGTCGATCAGGTTCTGGACGTCATCGCGACGGGTCACGTCCACGGCTTTGCAGACCGCTTGCTGGCCGGCGGTTTCGAGTTCGTGTACCAGTGTTTGCAAACGATCGATGCGCCGGGCGCCCAGCACGACACGAGCACCGCGAGCCGCGAGCAGCCGCGCCGTTGCTTCACCGATCCCGCTGCTGGCACCCGTGATGACCACTACTTTGTTTTGAATATCGGACATGATGGTTTCCTCGTCTGGATGTGTTGGCCCCCGGTGGGAGCGTTTTGACAGGTCCAGATTAGGGAATCGACCCTGGCCCGGGTTAGCCGGATCCTCCTGCGCACTTGCACGATCCTGTAGCGATAAAACCGACTCTGGCCGACAGCCGCGCAATCGGTTTTACTAGCGCGGTCTACTTATTTGGTCTGGGAGATTGATCGGCATGTCGGTATCCACGTCCATCCACATAGCGCCAGACGACGGCGTCAGCCAGCGCCGCGCTGAACTGGCGAGCTTGATGAAGCGCTTTGCGCCGGAGTTCGGCGTCCACCCCACGGCCATCGAGGCCTTGCACCTGATCCGCAGCGACCAGCCAACCGAGGCGCTGCACACCGTGCACAAGCCTGGTTTGTGCGTGATCATCGAGGGGCGCAAGGAAGTGCGCCTGGCGGACGAATGCTACGTGTATGACCCGCTCAACTACCTAGTTGTCTCGGTGACCCTGCCGTTGGCTGGCCAGGTGATTGAAGCCAGTCCCGAGCGTCCCTACCTGTGCATCCGCCTCGACATCGATCCGGCACAGATCTGCCGCCTGATCGCCGACGCCAGCCCTATCGGCGTGCCGCCCGAAAGAAGCGGACGTGGATTGTTCCTGGACCGCATCGATGCGCCATTACTCGACGCGATGCTGCGTTTACTGCGGCTGTTGGACAGCCCGGACGATATCGCCACCCTCGCGCCATTGGCCCAGCAGGAGATTTTCTACCGGCTGCTGCGTGGTTCCCAAGGCCAGCGCTTGCACGAAATCGCCATTCCCGACACTCAGACCCATCGCATCAGCCGCGCCATCGAGTGGCTCAATACCCATTACGCCGAGCCGCTGAGCATCGACAGCCTGGCACAAATGATCAATCTCAGCCCTTCGGCCCTGCATCACCGCTTCAAAGCCGTGACCGCCATGAGCCCGCTGCAATACCAGAAACAGCTGCGCCTGCAGGAAGCCCGACGGTTGTTGTTGGCGGAGAACAGCGACGTTTCGTCAATTGGCTACAAGATGGGGTATGAAAGCCCTTCGCAGTTCAGTCGTGAATACAGTCGTCTATTTGGCGCCTCGCCGAGCAAGGACATCGCTCGTTTGCGCGCCCAGGCGCTGCAAGCCAGTAGCGCCTGATCCTGCTCACAAACAGGATCAGGCAAAACCAGGACAGTATCCGTCTAACGCCCGCCCCTTCCTCGCCCCTAATCTGAACCCATGCAGCAAGACAACCGTCACCGCTGCAACGGGTTCAGCAGATCGCGATATCTGAACGACCCGGCACTCGACCCTTGATATGACCGGAGTCTTTACCATGAAAACGTTCAACACTTTGATCGCCGTTACCGCCTTCGCCCTGAGCGCCAGTGCGTTCGCCTTGCCGAGCCAGCAACAAGACCGTTTCTTTACCCAAGTTAGCGACTACCAGCAGCCTGTGGCCGCTGATGGTGCCGATCGGACGCCTGGGGGGCAGACCTTGACGGCCGATGGCGCGGACCGCACGCCTGGCGGCCAAACCTTGGCGGCCGATGGCGCAGACCGGACACCTGGCGGCCAAACCTTGGCGGCCGACGGCGCGGACCGGACACCTGGCGGCCAAACCTTGGCGGCCGATGGCGCGGACCGGACACCTGGCGGCCAAACCTTGGCGGCCGATGGTTCCGACCGCATCATGGCCCGGCGCCTGGCATGATCAGCTCACTTTTTCACAGACGAAAAAAAACCCGCCTAGGCGGGTTTTTTGAGGACCAATTTGACTCCCTGTCCGGCATTCCATGCCTGGTCCAATCATCCATGACCCTGAGCACTCCCTGTACCCAGTGGATGGACACAGATTAGGCCCACCGGAGTTTCTGGAAAAGACGAGAAAGCAGCAACAGCGTGTAAGCGTTTCGCTATAGGAACCTTTCCAGACTTTTTTGTGGGCGAAAAAAAACCCGCCGAAGCGGGTTTTTCCAAGACCATTACGACTCCCTGTCGATAGCTTTCCTTGCAAGGTCGATCGTCCCTGATCCTGAGCACTTCCTGTGCTTCAGTGGATGAGTCCAGATTACGCCTCGGATCCAAAATGAAATAGACGACATAGCTACCATCTCGTGTAAGACATTCGCTATACCAGTCCCTCCGAAAACCCTTAGTCCTATCAGCAGGCCAGGATCAAGACTTGCTCAGGAAGGCTTCAATATTGGCCATCTGCTCGTCCCAGCCACGGCTGTCCATGCGAAAAGCCTTGAGCCGACGGGCCTCAGGGATATTGTTGAAGCCCGACTCCACGACTTTGAGCAAGGTACCGCCATCCATGTCCTCGAGTTCGAATTGCACCCGGGTTTCAGACTCCTGGGAATAATCCACCTGCGGCTCGACAGCGTAAGGATGCCAGCGAAACGAGAACACACGCTCTGGCTCCACCCGCTCCACCGCCACGTCCCAGATGAGGTGCTCGTAACCTGGGTAAGTGATTTGCCCCTGGGTACGCTCACCTGCCACAAACCGTTTCCCCTCAAGGGCGACACCGAACCATTGGCCGAAGGCTTCGGCATTGGCCAGGGCTCGCCAGACTTGAGAGCGCGGAGCCTTGAGCAGGATCTTTCTTTCAATGCGATCGGATGAATGCATGAGTCACCTCTGTGTTTCAACAGTAGGCTTGTAAGACCACGAGGCCAACCGGAAAGTTGTATCAGACTCTTGTTTAGCACTCGCTACCTTTAAAACTGCATGGGCGATGTAAACTCCCACGGTGTACCCCTCAAGGAGAGACCGAACATGTCCCCACGCTTGCTTATGGCCTTGATGCCGCTGCTTTTCTTCACTGTTGCCCAGGCCGACGACTGCGCCAACGCCACCACCCAAGGCGAAATGAACCAATGCGCAGCCAAAGAGAATAAGGCCGCCGACAACGAGCTGAACAGCTTGTACAAGCAGATCACAGCACGCTTGAAGGACAATCCCGAGGCCAAGCAAATGCTGGTCAAGGCCCAGCGTGCCTGGATAGGCTTCCGTGACGCCGAATGCAATTTTTCCGCCTCTGGGGTCGAGGGCGGCAGCGTGTATCCACTGATCTACAACAATTGCATCACGACCCAGACCAAAGCCCGGGTCGAAGCATTCAAGACCTATCTCAAGTGCAAGGAAGGGGATCTGAGCTGTCCAGTACCCGAGGCTTAAGGGCCACGATGTAAAAAAGGATGGCCCCACAGGTCATCCTTTTTTGGCCAAGCTTTTTCTTGCAGGCAAAACAAAACCCCTACCTGCGTCAGCAGATAGGGGTTTCGGAATTTAATCTTGACGATGACCTACTCTCACATGGGGAAACCCCACACTACCATCGGCGATGCATCGTTTCACTTCTGAGTTCGGGATGGGATCAGGTGGTTCCAATGCTCTATGGTCGTCAAGAAATTCGGTAGCCGGTGCGTGCCTTGCGGTCACGTGCCAGCGAATGGGTATGCGATAGATTTGTGTGTTGCGTTCGTGAGCGATGCGAACTTTCGGTTCGTGTCGTCTTCACACACCGCAATCTGGTCTCTTCGCTCTTCAGCTTGGAGTTACAAATTGCTTGGGTGTTATATGGTCAAGCCTCACGGGCAATTAGTACAGGTTAGCTCAACGCCTCACAGCGCTTACACACCCTGCCTATCAACGTCGTAGTCTTCGACGGCCCTTCAGGGGACTCAAGGTCCCAGTGAGATCTCATCTTGAGGCAAGTTTCCCGCTTAGATGCTTTCAGCGGTTATCTTTTCCGAACATAGCTACCCGGCAATGCCACTGGCGTGACAACCGGAACACCAGAGGTTCGTCCACTCCGGTCCTCTCGTACTAGGAGCAGCCCCTCTCAAATCTCAAACGTCCACGGCAGATAGGGACCGAACTGTCTCACGACGTTCTAAACCCAGCTCGCGTACCACTTTAAATGGCGAACAGCCATACCCTTGGGACCGGCTTCAGCCCCAGGATGTGATGAGCCGACATCGAGGTGCCAAACACCGCCGTCGATATGAACTCTTGGGCGGTATCAGCCTGTTATCCCCGGAGTACCTTTTATCCGTTGAGCGATGGCCCTTCCATACAGAACCACCGGATCACTAAGACCTACTTTCGTACCTGCTCGACGTGTCTGTCTCGCAGTCAAGCGCGCTTTTGCCTTTATACTCTACGACCGATTTCCGACCGGTCTGAGCGCACCTTCGTACTCCTCCGTTACTCTTTAGGAGGAGACCGCCCCAGTCAAACTACCCACCATACACTGTCCTCGATCCGGATAACGGACCTGAGTTAGAACCTCAAAGTTGCCAGGGTGGTATTTCAAGGATGGCTCCACGCGAACTGGCGTCCACGCTTCAAAGCCTCCCACCTATCCTACACAAGCAAATTCAAAGTCCAGTGCAAAGCTATAGTAAAGGTTCACGGGGTCTTTCCGTCTAGCCGCGGATACACTGCATCTTCACAGCGATTTCAATTTCACTGAGTCTCGGGTGGAGACAGCGCCGCCATCGTTACGCCATTCGTGCAGGTCGGAACTTACCCGACAAGGAATTTCGCTACCTTAGGACCGTTATAGTTACGGCCGCCGTTTACCGGGGCTTCGATCAAGAGCTTCGCGTTAGCTAACCCCATCAATTAACCTTCCGGCACCGGGCAGGCGTCACACCCTATACGTCCACTTTCGTGTTTGCAGAGTGCTGTGTTTTTAATAAACAGTCGCAGCGGCCTGGTATCTTCGACCGGCGTGGGCTTACGCAGCAAGTGCTTCACCCTCACCGGCGCACCTTCTCCCGAAGTTACGGTGCCATTTTGCCTAGTTCCTTCACCCGAGTTCTCTCAAGCGCCTTGGTATTCTCTACCCAACCACCTGTGTCGGTTTGGGGTACGGTTCCTGGTTACCTGAAGCTTAGAAGCTTTTCTTGGAAGCATGGCATCAACCACTTCGTCACCCAAAGGGTAACTCGTCATCAGCTCTCGGCCTTAGAATCCCGGATTTACCTAAGATTCCAGCCTACCACCTTAAACTTGGACAACCAACGCCAAGCTGGCCTAGCCTTCTCCGTCCCTCCATCGCAATAACCAGAAGTACAGGAATATTAACCTGTTTTCCATCGACTACGCTTTTCAGCCTCGCCTTAGGGACCGACTAACCCTGCGTCGATTAACGTTGCGCAGGAAACCTTGGTCTTTCGGCGTGGGTGTTTTTCACACCCATTGTCGTTACTCATGTCAGCATTCGCACTTCTGATACCTCCAGCAAGCTTCTCAACTCACCTTCACAGGCTTACAGAACGCTCCTCTACCGCATCACTTGC
>NZ_AP014703.1:4742500-6775898 GCF_018325805.1 Pseudomonas sp. St290
CATTTCACCGCTACACAGGAAATTCCACCACCCTCTACCATACTCTAGCTCGACAGTTTTGAATGCAGTTCCCAGGTTGAGCCCGGGGCTTTCACATCCAACTTAACGAACCACCTACGCGCGCTTTACGCCCAGTAATTCCGATTAACGCTTGCACCCTCTGTATTACCGCGGCTGCTGGCACAGAGTTAGCCGGTGCTTATTCTGTCGGTAACGTCAAAACACTAACGTATTAGGTTAATGCCCTTCCTCCCAACTTAAAGTGCTTTACAATCCGAAGACCTTCTTCACACACGCGGCATGGCTGGATCAGGCTTTCGCCCATTGTCCAATATTCCCCACTGCTGCCTCCCGTAGGAGTCTGGACCGTGTCTCAGTTCCAGTGTGACTGATCATCCTCTCAGACCAGTTACGGATCGTCGCCTTGGTGAGCCATTACCTCACCAACTAGCTAATCCGACCTAGGCTCATCTGATAGCGCAAGGCCCGAAGGTCCCCTGCTTTCTCCCGTAGGACGTATGCGGTATTAGCGTCCGTTTCCGAGCGTTATCCCCCACTACCAGGCAGATTCCTAGGCATTACTCACCCGTCCGCCGCTCTCAAGAGGTGCAAGCACCTCTCTACCGCTCGACTTGCATGTGTTAGGCCTGCCGCCAGCGTTCAATCTGAGCCATGATCAAACTCTTCAGTTCAAACATCTTTGGGTTTTGAGAAAACCCTAAACTTGGCTCAGCAATCGTTGGTTACATCTTTGATTTCTCGCGGAGTAACTTGTGATGCTGATAATCTGTTGACTAGCAGTCTGACTCCACAAGCACCCACACGAATTGCTTGATTCAGTTGTTAAAGAGCGGTTGGTTAAGAGCTTTCGTCTCAACCGAGGCGCGCATTCTACAGCGCCCGATGTATCTGTCAAGCGGTTATTTTCAGAAGTTTTCAAAGTTTCGCTTGAGAAACATCAACAACTTCAACCACTTGCGCTTCCGATCTCTCGTTAGCGGGAGGCGAATTCTACAGCGTTACTCGCTGCTGTCAACACCTCTTTTTCACCGCTTTCGACCGAGAAGATCGAACCGCTGAAAAGGCCAAACCCACACTGCCTTATCAGCCACTTCCTGGCTTCGATGAACTGAAGCCCGACCCCTTCGAAACCTACTTAACTCATTGAATCTCAAGGAGTTTTCCGTTTCGACTGCGCCGGAAGTGGGGCGAATTATAGACGTCCAGAATTTGCCGTCAACCTCTAATTTGATTTTTCTATCTGTAATCCGAGAAGGCACTTAAATCTACCCAGGTATATAGACGGAATCACTTCATATGCGCAATATACTGCTCAACAAAGCCTCCCGCCTTTATTCCTGGACGACACCCCGTAATGACACCCCCTCCACATCGTAGCCTGGCCTCCACCCTCTATCCGGTTGCCCTGCTATTAATAGCCATGGCCTCTATTCAATCGGGAGCCTCCCTCGCCAAAAGCATGTTCCCGGTGGTAGGCGCACAAGGCACTACGACACTGCGGCTCATTTTTGCCAGTCTCATCATGCTGTTATTGCTACGCCCCTGGCGTGCCAAGCTCACCGCCCAATCCCTGCGTACCGTGATCGTCTATGGGATGGCATTGGGCGGCATGAATTTTCTCTTCTATATGTCGGTTCGCACCGTTCCACTGGGCATTGCAGTGGCACTGGAATTCACCGGCCCACTGGCAGTTGCCATTTACGCCTCGCGCCGGGCAATCGACTTCCTCTGGATTGCCCTGGCAGTGGCTGGCTTACTGCTGCTCATACCGACCGGGGCGACCACTGCCGGTATTGACCTGCTTGGGGCCGGCTACGCACTAGGCGCAGGTTTCTGCTGGGCGCTGTACATTCTGTTCGGCCAGAAGGCCGGCGCGGACAATGGTGTGCAGACCGCCGCATTGGGCGTGATGATCGCCGCTCTGTTCGTCGCACCTATCGGCATTGTGCATGCGGGCGCCGCACTGCTCACACCGAGCCTGATTCCAATCGCCATCGGTGTCGCCATCCTGTCCACCGCCCTACCCTATACCCTGGAAATGATCGCCCTGACCCGAATGCCAGCCCGCACTTTCGGCACTCTGATGAGCATCGAACCGGCAATCGCGGCCTTGTCAGGGCTTGTCTTTCTCCAGGAATACTTGTCCCTGGCCCAGTGGACAGCCATTACCTGCATCATCCTGGCATCGGTCGGCGCAACGCTGACCATGGCCAACACCGCGAAACCTGTCGTCGCGGCAGATTGAAGCAGGATTTCAGGAAGGTCTGGTATTTGCCGTGCATTTAGGCCATGTTTAGGCCAGTAACCTAATGCCAGACATGGATTTTTTCATACAGGAAGTCATGAACGCGTCAAGCAAGAGCGAACATGATCGTACGTGGACACAAGATCCACGAAGATCATAAGGACGGGAATGAAACGAATTTTGATACTGATCGCCGTACTTGCAGTAGCGGGCTGTGCGGCAACGTCGAAAACTGAAGTCAAGCGCGGCAAGAAGAGTCTGCACATCAACTGCTCCGGCTTGTCCTCATCCTGGGAGCAGTGCGCCGCCAGCGCCGCCAACTCATGCGCTCCCAAGGGTTACAAAGTCATTGCCAAATCCGGCGACGCCGTCGAGGAGCCCGGGGATTATCCTTTCGGGCTCAACCCCGCTGGCTATACCAGCCGCAGCATGATCGTCATTTGTAAGTAGGCCACATCAGTCGAGCCCTTGTTCGGCCATTCGGCGACGGATTTCCTCATGGCTGGACTTGAGGACATCACGCTGGACCTGCGGCGTGACCAGCATCCGCGCAACAACCAACGCTCCCACACATTGAGACAGGATGGCCCAAGCCAGGCTGTCGCTCCCCAATATCCGCGCCCAGCTTTCGTGCAAACGACAAATCCATGTTTGCGCCGCCTCCCTCACCTGGACATCCGATCGTGCAATCTCAGCACCCAGCACCGGCAATGCACACCCGGCTTCGGGCTGCTCAACGTGGCTCATGCTCAAGTACTGCTTGAGACAGCGCTCCAGCTTCGTCGAGTCCATGGCACCGTCTCCGCTCAGGCGATCCAGGCTTTGGGCCAACTCCCGCTCAACGATGGCCTTGAAAAGCTCATCCTTGGATGAAAAATGGCTATAGAACGCACCGCCGCTCAACCCGATCGCTTTCATCAGGCCATCAACACCGACCGTGGAAAAACCCGATTTCTTGGCGGAAATGGCACTGCTGGCGAGTAGTTTCTCGCGGGTTTCCATTTTGTGATTGGCTGAATATCGCATGGTCCTGCCCCTGAATTACTCACCTTGACGCTTGCCGGATCTTAGCATAACGTCCGTTTAGTTAACGATCGTTTACCAATGAGGCAGACCATGAATAACAAGAAGGTCGTACTGGTTGTTGGCGCGGGCGATTCCACCGGCGGAGCGATTGCCAAGCGTTTTGCGCAGGAAGGTTTTGTTGCCTGTGTTACCCGTCGCAGCGCCGACAAACTCCAGCCACTGGTGGATGGAATCCGCGCTCAAGGTGGGGAAGCCCACGGGTTTGCCTGTGATGCGCGCAAAGAGGACGACGTGATTGCGCTCATCGAGCAAATCGAGGATCAGATCGGTCCGATCGAAGCCTTCGTGTTCAACATCGGCGCCAACGTTCCGTGCAGCATTCTCGAAGAAACCGCGCGCAAGTATTTCAAGATTTGGGAGATGGCCTGTTTCTCAGGCTTCCTCAATGCGCGGGAAGTGGCCAAGCGCATGGTCACCCGCCAGCGCGGGACAATCCTGTTTACCGGGGCAACGGCGGGATTGCGTGGCGCGTCGGGGTTCGCCGCATTCGCAGGCGCCAAGCACGGCATCCGGGCATTGGCCCAGAGCATGGCCCGTGAACTGGGGCCGCTGAATATTCATGTGGCTCACGTAGTGGTGGACGGTGCCATCGACACCGACTTCATCCGCGATAACTTCCCGGAAAAATATGCCACCAAGGATCAGGACGGCATCCTGAACCCTGAACACATCGCCGACAATTATTGGTACCTGCACAGCCAACCCCGCGACGCCTGGACCTTCGAATTGGACCTGCGCCCTTGGAGCGAACGCTGGTAAACCCGCCCCTTTAAAACAACAAGAGAGCAGATACCATGAGCAAATCGGTGGAGTTTTACTTCGATCTCGGCAGCCCGACCACGTACCTGGCCTACACCCAGTTGCCGACGCTGTGCGCACAGACCAACAGCCAGTTGATCTATCGTCCGATGTTACTGGGCGGCGTCTTCAAGGCGACCGGCAATGCCTCGCCGGCAACAGTGCCGGCCAAGAACCCTTATCTGTTCAAGGATCTGAATCGCTTCGCCAAGCGCTACGGCGTCGCCTTCCAGTTCAATCCACATTTCCCGATCAATACGTTGCTGCTGATGCGCGCGGTGACCGGCATGCAACTGCGCCATCCCGAACGCTTCGAGGCTTTCGTCGATTGCCTGTTCCGCGCCTTTTGGGTGGACGGCCGCAACCTCAATGACCCGGCGACTGTCGCAGCGGTCCTGAACGAAGGCGGTTTCGACGCCGACCATGTGCTGGCCCTGACGAACGACGAGCAGGTCAAGCAAACACTCAAGAGCGCCACCGAAGCAGCCATCGGACGAGGCGTGTTCGGCGCCCCGAGCATGTTTGTCGGCGACGAGCTGTTCTTCGGCCAGGATCGGCTGGACTTCGTCCGTGAAGCCCTCGCCTGATCCTCTACCTCAAATCGCCATCGTCCGGGTGTTGAGCCACTGCAGTGCGTCGCCGTCCAGCAACGGGCTCAATCGACGCTGAACTTCGGCGTGGTAGGCGTTGAACCAGTCTTTTTCGTCCTGGGTCAGCAGCGAAGGTTCCAGGCAGCGGGTGTCGATCGGGCACAGGGTCAGGGTTTCGAACTCAAGGAATTCGCCAAACTCACTGCTCCCGGCTTCACGGTTCAACACCAGGTTCTCGATACGCACACCCCAGCGACCGGGACGATAAGTGCCCGGTTCGATGGAGGTGATCATGCCTGCCTGCATCGCCGTTTGCGGCGCGGCAGCGGCTTGATAGGCAATCACCTGCGGGCCTTCGTGAACATTGAGGAAATAGCCGACGCCATGGCCAGTGCCGTGGCCGTAATCCACTTGCTCCGCCCAGATCGGCGCCCGGGCGATGGCATCCAGCAAGGGCGAAAGAATGCCCCGCGGAAATTTGGCCCGGGACAGGGCAATCACACCCTTGAGCACGCGGGTGCAGTCACGTTTCTGCTCGGCAGTGGGTGTTCCGACCGGCACCATGCGGGTGATGTCTGTGGTGCCCCCCAGGTACTGGCCCCCGGAATCGATCAGCAACAGGCCATCACCTTCGATGACCGCATGGGCTTCTTCCGTGGCATGGTAATGAGGCATCGCGCCGTTGGCGTTAAAGGCCGCGATGGTATTGAAGCTCAGGGAGACGAAGTCCGGCCGGCGCATGCGAGCGGCGGTCAGGTGCTCATCGATGGTCAGTTCGGTGATGCGTTCGTGTCCCCAGGCGCTCTCCAGCCAGGAGAAGAACTCACAGAGCGCCGCGCCGTCCTGTTCCATGGCCCGGCGGATGTGCTCGGCGTCGGCCAAACTTTTGCGCGACTTGGCCAGCGTCGTTGGATTGAGGCCCTCGACCAGCTTCACGCCGCTGCCCAGGTTATCCAGCAAGCCGACCGTCACCCGCGCCGGGTCGATCTGCAGGCTCGCGCCGTCCGGCACTTCGCGCAACGCGGCGGCGGCCTCACTGTAATCGCGCAGGGTCACGCCGTCCTGCTCCAGAACGGCACGCAGCGGTGCGTCAACCTTGTCCAGGGCCACGAACAACGTGGCTTGTTGCTGGCTGATCAAGGCAAAGGAAACGAACACGGGGTTGAACGACACATCCGCACCGCGCAGGTTGAACAACCAGGCGATGTCATCCAGCGTGGCGATGAAATGCCAGTCGGCACCGCGCTCCTGGAGGGATTCGCGCAACTTGGCGAGTTTTTCGACGCGGCTGACGGTCGCCTGGGGTGGCAAATGGGCGTAGACCGGCTGGTCCGGCAAGCTTGGGCGGTCGGTCCAGACGTCCTTGAGCAGGTCGATGTCGGTGCGTAACCGCGCGCCGCGTTCGGCGAGCTTGCCGCCCAGGGTGCGGGCCGATGCCACCGCCATGACCGCACCGTCGACCGCAACCACCCCGCCTTCAGGCGTTTGTTCGGCCAGCCAGTCCAAGGGGCCGGGCTGGCCTGGAATCAGCTTGACCAGCTCGATACCACTGCCCTCCAGCTCCTTGGTGGCCTGCTCCCAATAACGGCTGTCGGCCCAGACGCCAGCGAAACTGCCGGTCACGATCAAGGTACCCACCGAACCCTGGAACCCCGACAACCATTGCCGCCCCTGCCAATAACCCGGCAGGTATTCAGACAGGTGCGGGTCGGCCGATGGCACCAGCAACGCGTGAATACCCTCTCGGCTCATCAGTTGGCGGATTCGGGCCAGGCGCTGGGGAACCAGTCCATGGGGCAAAGGCTCGGTGCTCATTGTTTCTCCTGCTCGTTGATATTGTTGTTCGATGCCGAATTCGGCTTATGGGGTCGTGGCCCAGAACGCCGGCGCAGTCGCGCACGCCGCCTTGATCAGCCGCACGGCCTCGTCGATATCCTGCTCGGTGGTAAAGCGCCCCAGGCTCAAGCGAATGGTACGCCCGGCCGCACGGGCATCGTGCCCCAGCGCCAGCAGCACGTGGGACGGAGTGTTCTGCGCCGAATTGCAGGCCGAGGTCGCGGAAAACGCAATCGACGCGCCCAATGTCGCCGGATTGAACTCACCTTCGTTGAACGTCAGGCTCAGCGTGTGAGGAATCCGGCGGCTCGCACTGCCGTTCATCCGCACACCGGGCAACGCCAGCAGCGGCTCGAGCAAACGATTGCGCAAGCGGGCGATTTTAGCGAGTTCTTCGTCGAATGCCGCGGCGGCCAGTT
Source organism: Pseudomonas sp. St290 (assembly GCF_018325805.1). NCBI lineage: Bacteria > Pseudomonadati > Pseudomonadota > Gammaproteobacteria > Pseudomonadales > Pseudomonadaceae > Pseudomonas > Pseudomonas sp. St290. Next base: position 4,749,496 of record NZ_AP014703.1, read on the forward strand.
CGAATGCAGCACCCATGGCTGCAATCTGGTGGGTCGCCAGGGTTCCGGAGCGCAATCCGCCTTCATGTCCACCGCCATGAATCTGCGCCGACAGCCGTGGCCGGGCACGGTCGCCGACGTAGAGCGCACCGATGCCCTTGGGGCCGTAGATTTTATGCGCGGAAAAAGACATCAGGTCCACCGGCCAGCGAGACAGGTCGATCTGCACCTTGCCGGCGCCTTGGGCCGCGTCTACATGGAACAATGCACCGTGTTCGCGAACGATCTCGCCAATGGCGATGACATCGTTGACGGTACCCAACTCATTGTTCACCAGCATCAGCGACACCAGGAACGTGTCTTCGCGCAACGCCTCACGAACCGCTTGCGGACTGATCAGGCCCTCGGCGTCCGGTGCGAGCCAGGTTACGGCGACGCCACTTTCCTCGAGCTGGCGTGCTGTATCGAGAATCGCCTTGTGTTCGATCCGGCTGGTGATGACATGGCCGGCAGAACCTGCGCGCGCCTGGGCCACCCCCTTGAGGGCCAGGTTGTTGGATTCCGTGGCGCCGGAAGTCCAGACGATCTGTTCGGGCTCAGCCCCCACCAATTGCGCCACCTGCCGCCGCGCACGCTCCACCGAGCGCCGGGCCTCCTGGCCGAAGGCATGGGAACTGGACGCCGGGTTGCCAAAGTTGCCGTCAAAGCCCAGGCACTCGACCATGACCCGGATGACCCGCTCATCCACCGGCGTGGTGGCGGCGTAGTCGAAATACAAAGGACGTTTATTCATAGGAAACTCGCAGAGCCTGCTCCGGGATCAGGCGCCCTCGTTGGGTTCGAGACTAGCAATACCTGATCAAAGACCTTAAAGAAGTCGGACTTCGTTTAAAAGTGCGTAGGAACGCTCCTGAACAGCGAGCTTAGCAGGCATCGCGTCGAAGCTCAGCCCTCAACTGATGCTTTCGAGCAACAACGGATACAGCGAGGCGACCAACAACAGCGCCATGCCCCAATTGAACAGGCGCAGCCAGCGGCGATCACGCAACAGGTTGCGCAATAGGCTGCCACACACCACCCACAGGCTCACGCTGGGTAGGTTGATCAGGGCAAACACCGCTGCAATCACCAACACATTGAAGAAGTACCCCTGGAGTGGCGTGTAGGTACTGATGGCACCAATGGCCATGATCCAGGCCTTGGGGTTGACCCACTGGAACGCCGCCGCGCCCCAATAGCTGATCGGCGTATTGTCCCCCGGCTGACTTTCCGAAACCGGGCCGGAATGGGCTATTTTCCACGCCAGGTACAACAGGTAAGCCGCACCGATGTAGCGCAGCGCGGTATAGAGCAGTGGATAAGTCTGGAACACCGCGCCCAGGCCGAGGCCCACCGCCAGCACCAGGGAAAAGAACCCGCAGGTGATACCGAGCATATGCGGAATGGTGCGGTTGAAACCGAAATTGACACCCGAAGCCAACAACATGGTGTTGTTAGGGCCTGGCGTGATCGAGGTCACCAGGGCAAACAGGGCGAAGCCCAGCAACAGGTCAAGCGAAAGGGTCATGTCAGGACAATCCATCGGGCGGTGAGTCAGGTGATGACCCTACCCCACGTCCTGACCCAAACCCACGGACAGTTGGGCAAAACTTTGAGCGGTACAGTCCCTCAGCTCGACCGGCCAGGCTGTTGCACGACCTGCTCGGCACTCATCTGGCCCTGATCGTCGAACCCCACGTTTTTCTGCGACGAGCCAAGCAGCTCGGCTTTTTTCGCGTGGTATTCCTCGAACGAAAGGCCGCGGCGATTCAAGGCTTCAAGGGCCAGCTCGCGAGTCTCATCGGCGGTGTAGGGGCGCAGCTCCGGGGAAGAGCTGGCGCAGCCGCCCAAGAGGGTGGCGGTCAAGAGCAACAAAACGGCAAAGGTACGGTTCATGGCGAGTGTCCGGTGTTCTGGAGTTGGGCGATGAACAAAGGCTACCCGCCGGCCCCGCGCGGCAGAAATCAACCCTCTCGATAGTGGGTATTGCCTGCCTGGATCAGCCGTTGCGCTTAATCGACCAACTGGCAATGCAGCGCGTTGTCCAGGCTGCGCTCGATGTTGCGCAACACCTGGAACGACCCGAATGTCACGGCTTTGGCTCGGTGAGCCTGGATCAGCCGCCAGAAATCCTGCTCGCCACTTTCGAAACTTCGAAGCGCTGCCTCGCCGGCCTCGCGGGTTTGCCACTGCAAATAATTGAGCACGCGCCGACCGTCGTCGCTGGCCTGGATACTGGCACTCAGGAACCCTTGGTGGTCCCGGGCCAGGCGCTCGGTCTGCTCCGACAAGGCGGCTACCAACGCCTGCTGCCATTGAGGTTCGATGTCGAATTCCATCAGCTGGGTAAAACTGCGATTGTTCCTTGGCGATTGCATGAAAGGTCCCCTATGCAGGTAAGCCGGATCTTGCGATCCGAAAGCCTGCAGGGTAAAACCTCTAGTTAACTTTAGGTCAAGCAGTGAATTGAAACGATGACGCAGATCGATATCCACAAGGAACTCACCGTCGGCCAAGTGGCCGCCCGCAGCGGCGTGGCGGTCACGGCCCTGCACTTCTACGAATCCAAGGGGCTGATCAAAAGCACGCGCAACCCGGGCAACCAACGTCGCTACCCACGGGCGGTATTGCGTCGCGTGGCGCTGATCAAGGTCGCCCAGCGCCTGGGCATTCCCTTGGCGGAAATCGGCGAGGCGTTGAACAACCTGCCCGACAACCGCGCCCCAACGGCCGCCGACTGGCAGACCTTGTCGGTGCAATGGAGCCGAGACCTGGACGAGCGCATCAACCAACTGATGGCGCTGCGTGATCGACTCAACGGCTGCATCGGCTGCGGATGCCTGTCGATGGAAGCGTGTCCGCTGCGCAATCAGGGCGACGTATTGGGCCAACACGGGCCAGGGGCGCATCTGCTGGAACAGCCGTGAAGCGTTCGTCGGCCCCCGCCCCCAGCCAGGGTCGCTGGCCTATAGTGGAGGGGCGCAAATCGACGAAGACTCTCTTCGCCTCCATAACAAAAGGAGAAACGTCATGGGCGTCAATGCCATTCCCGAAGGTTTCCATAACATCACGCCCTACCTGGGCATTCAAAAAGCTGCCGAAGCCATCGACTTCTACAAAAAGGCCTTCAATGCCACCGAGGTCATGCGCCTGGCCATGCCCGACGGGGGCATCGGGCACGCCGAGCTGCGGATCAACGGCTATCCGATCATGCTCGGCACGCCTTGCGATCAAGGCCCTCTGAGTAATCCGGACCAATCGCCATCGGTCGGCCTGCATCTCTACGTCGAGGACGTGGACAGCGCGTTTGCCCAGGCCATTGCCGCCGGTGGCACGGTGATTTCCGAGGTCAAGGACCAGTTCTACGGAGATCGCACCGGCACCCTGAAGGATCCCTATGGGCATCTGTGGTTCCTCGCGACGCACAAAGAGGACCTGAGCCAGGAACAGATCGAGCAACGGGCCAGGGAAATGTTTCAACAAGGCTGACCGTTCCTGTGGCCAGGGGCTTACTCCCTGGCCACAAAAGACACTGACACTAAACGCGAAACATTTTCTTTCATCTTCCCCTTCAGGATTGCGATCGCTCGTTCGTCTTAATTAGATGCAGCAGGCCGCGTCGGCAAAAGCCACGGTCCGCTTTTTTCGGTTCATGGTGTTGCGAAGCCCGTAATACGGAACCTTTCATCGAATCAAGACGTTCAATCATGTCGAAGAAATCCCGCTCCAAACTCTGGTTTCTGGTCCATAGCTGGCTGGCATTGCCCATCTGGTTCTTCGTGCTCATCGTCTGCGTCACCGGCACCCTGGCGGTGGTCAGCCAGGAGATCGTCTGGCTGGCCAACCCCGACATGCGGGCCAGCAAGCCCTCGGACGAAGCCCCGCTGCTCAGCTATGACCAGGTGATCGCCGCGATCAAGCAGGCCCAGCCGCAAACCCAGGTGCAAAGCATCATCCGCCCGGACGAGTCGCATTTTGCCCTGGAAGTCGGCGTGACCTACCCCGACGGACGCCCCGACACGGTCTACGTCAACCCGTACAGCGGCGTCATCCAGGGCTCGGCGCCGACATTCAACTTCCAGGCCTTCACCCGCGCCCTGCATGGCTGGTGGCTGGTGCCGTTCACCAACGGCTACAGTTGGGGCTGGTACCTGGTGTCGTTCCTGGGCCTGCCCTTGCTCGCGTCCCTGGTGACCGGGCTGGTGGTCTACAAGCGTTTCTGGAAAGGCTTCCTCCGTCCGACCTTGCGGATCCGTCATGGTGCACGGATTTTCTGGGGGGATTTCCACCGGCTCAGCGGTATCTGGTCAATCTGGTTCATCGCGGTCATCTCTGTCACCGGCACCTGGTTCCTGATCCAGGCCTTGCTGGGCGACAACCAGATCTCCATCTCCAGCGAACCGGTCATCCCGGTGGTGGCCCGTGAAAACGTGCCGTTGTCCGTCGATGGCCAGGCGCCGCCGCAGTTGAACCTGGACCGGGCCATCGAAATCGCCCAGCAACGCATCCCGGGACTGGAAGCGAGTTTCATCAGCCTGCCGGGCAATGCCTACAGCCATCTGGAAATCGGCGGCCGCGGTTGGTATCCATTGATGTTCCAGACCGCCACCATCAACCCCTACAACGGCGACGTGGCCGCCTCACGGTTGCTGTCGGACCGCACGACCCTGGAGTTTGTCACCGAATCCATGCGGCCCTTGCACACCGGGGACTTCGGCGGCCTCTGGATCAAGCTCATCTGGTTTTTCTTCGGTTTGCTCCTGAGCATGATGGTCCTCAGCGGGCTGCTGATCTGGACCAAACGCACGGCCCTGGCCACCGCCAATGCCTTCAAGCGTAGCCAGAAACCCAACCGGGGCGCCCGAATCGCCCAGGCACTGCAACCGTCCGTCCACCGCGAATCGTCGGAGGGCAGCCTGTGAACCCGTCCAATACCGTTTCATCGCCGTCGCGCCTGAGCCTGTTCTGGCATAAATGGCGCTTCCACCTCAACGTGTTGTTGCTGCTGATCCCCCTGGGGTTCATGCCCAAATACCTCTCCGAAGCGGCACTGTTCCGCGGTGATGCCGGGCTTGGCGAGCGGGACGTCGGCGAAGTCCAGGTCGGTCCCTGGAGCCTGCGCCTGGCGGAGTTTCGCAACGAAGCCCCACGCGTCCAAGGGCCTGCCGGGCCGATGAAGCACTTCAACGCCGCCCTGTGCCAAAGCTGTATCGGCCAGGTCAAGGCCACTTACCTGCGCATTGGCAAGCCCCGGAGCCTGCGGGCCGCCGGGGTGATTTTCTTCGGTTCGCCCTACCGCATGGGCGCCTTGTTGCCGGTCCCGCCAAAGACCCAGCCCGATGCCGAACTGTGGATAACCCTCGAGGGTTGGGACGGTTCGATGCATCAGGCCTCCATTCCCCTGAACCAGGCCTCCCCGGCCACCGTCGCCTGGCTGAAGCACCAAGGAGCCAAACCATGACCCTCCGCGCCTTATCCAAGGGCCTGGCGCTGCTGTTCTGCGCAGGCGCAAGCACCAGCGTCCTGGCCCACAACCCGATGTGCGAATGCAAGGCCATCGACGCCGAGCAGATCCAATGCACCGGTGGCTTTTCCGACGGCAGCGGCGCGCCCGGAGTGACGCTGGACGTGATCGGTTACGACGAGACCATCCTCGTCCCGGGCAAGCTCGGGGCCGACTCGAAGCTGACCTTCAAGAAACCCAACGCTGAATTCTACGTGCTCTTCGACGCCGGCCCCGGCCACGTGGTGGAAATCGACCAAGCCGACATCGAGGCCCCATGAACAACGCCACGACTCAAGTCATCCGCCCCGCCGGCGCGGGGCATGAAACCCTGTACGTGTTGCTGTTGTGCCTGGTCATCGTGCTGGTGGCCGGGGCCGTGGTGGCCTGGCATGGCAAAGCCGAAGACACCCCTCACCTGGCCTCGAACCAGCTCGACGCCCGCCGCGACCTCAGCGCCGCCGAACAAGGTATCTATGCCGACCTGCGGGTGACCCTGGATGAAATCCGCTTGTTGCGCGAAGACCAACACACCCTGCCCGCCCCCCAGGCCCTCGCTGAAGAAGGCTTCGCACCGTTCGCCCAGGACGCCAGTTCCGTCAGCCGCGGTGGCCACGCCTGGCAACAGCTGGAAGACCGGGCCTACATCGGCGCCAGCGCCAATCCGTCCGTGGCTGGTTCGTTTCTGATGCGCATCGGCGACACGTCCGACGCCGCCCCGGACATCTGGCTCAACCGCGGCACCGGCCTCGCGACGCCCATCGCGCTGGACGATGTGGCGTTGTCCGCCGCCGGCTGGCAACAGATCGTCGCGCAATTCGATGCCGGCGTAACCCGCCAGCACCGGCACTGACCCCACGCCCTCATTCGAGAGAAGACCGTTTGCCCATGCCTATTGCATCCCAACGCCGACCCTTGCTGCGCTTGCTGTTGATCGGCTTGCTGGCCTGCCTGTTCACCTCGCCGGTGAGCGCCGAAACAGCCAAGCGCCTGCGCATTGGCATCACCTTGCACCCGTATTACAGCTACGTGGCCAACATCGTCGGCGACAAGGCCGAAGTCGTGCCGCTGATCCCGGCCGGTTTCAACCCCCACGCCTATGAACCACGGGCCGAAGACATCAAGCGCATCGGCGGCCTCGACGTGATCGTGCTCAACGGCGTGGGTCACGACGATTTCGCCGACCGCATGATCGCCGCCAGCGAAACCCCGGACGTGAAGGTGATCGAGGCCAACGAAAACGTGCCCCTGCTCGCCGCCACCGGCACGGCGGCCCGAGGCGCGGGCAAGGTCGTGAACCCGCACACCTTCCTGTCCATCAGCGCCTCCATCGCCCAGGTCAATAACATCGCCCGGGAGTTGGGCAAGCTCGACCCGGACAACGCCAAGGCCTACACCCAGAATGCCCGCGCCTACGGCAAGCGGCTGCGCCAGATGCGCGCAGCCGCCCTGGCAAAGCTGACCCAGGCGCCCAACGCCGAGTTGCGGGTCGCCACGGTGCATGCCGCCTACGACTACCTGTTGCGCGAATTCGGCCTGGAAGTGACCGCCGTGGTCGAGCCGGCCCACGGCATCGAACCGAGTCCCAGCCAATTAAAGAAAACCATCGACCAACTGCGCGAGCTGGACGTGAAAGTGATCTTCTCGGAGATGGATTTCCCGTCCACCTACGTCGACACCATCCAGCGTGAATCAGGCGTGAAACTGTACCCGCTCTCGCATATTTCCTACGGCGACTACAGTGCCGAGAAGTACGAAAAGGAAATGGCCGGCAACCTCGACACCGTGGTCCGGGCGATCCAGGAGTCCGGCGCATGACCGTCCCGGAAACCCTCACCCTGAATCACGTCGGCCCCTCCATTGAGTTCGCCGATGTCAGTCTGAACCTGGGCCGTACCACCATTCTCGACAGCGTGGCATTCCAGGTGAAGCCCGGCAGCATCCATGCCTTGGTGGGCCCTAATGGCGGCGGCAAGAGTTCGCTGATCAAGACCTTGCTGGGGCAGATGCCGCACCAGGGACGCTTGAGCCTGCAATGGCCGGGCGAACCTGGAGTGATCGGCTACGTGCCCCAGGCGCTGGAGTTCGACCGAGGTCTGCCCATGACCGTGGACGATTTCATGGCGGCGATGTGTCAGCGACGACCGGCCTTCCTCGGCCTGAGCAAGCATTACGCCGACGCCATCGGCCAGGCTTTGGAACGGGTGGGCATGCAGGATAAACGCAAGCGGCGCATGGGCGCGCTGTCCGGCGGCGAGCGCCAGCGCGTGTTGCTGGCCCAGGGATTGATTCCTGCCCCGCAGTTGCTGGTGCTGGATGAACCGATGTCGGCCCTGGACGAGGCTGGCATCCAAGTGTTCGAACGGTTGCTGCAGGACTGGCGTCAAGCCGGGATCACCGTGCTGTGGATCGAACACGACCTGGAAGCCGTCGGGCGCCTGGCCGACCGTGTCACTGGCTTGAATCGTCGGGTGCTGTTCGACGGCCCGCCACGCCAGACCCTGACCCCGGAGCGCTTGCTGACGCTGTTTTCCACCCATCCACGCACGAACGGGAGCGCCGCCTGATGAGTTACGAAGCCTTTCGTTTGATGGTCCAGGGCTGGGCTTCGGCCGGTTACCTGCCCGAAGCACTGGCCTACGGGTTCGTGGTCAATGCGTTGCTGGCCGGGCTGTTGATCGGCCCGGTGCTGGGCGGCCTCGGCACGCTGGTGGTGGTCAAGCGCTTCGCGTTTTTCTCCGAGGCGGTGGGCCATGCGGCGCTGACCGGCGTGGCGGTCGGCATCTTGCTCGGCGAACCCTACACCGGGCCTTATGGCAGCCTGTTCGGTTATTGCCTGCTGTTCGGCATCCTCCTCAATTACCTGCGCAACCGCACTGGCCTGGCGCCGGACACGCTGATCGGCGTCTTCCTCTCGGTGTCCCTGGCCCTGGGCGCGAGCCTGCTGCTGATCCTGGCGGGCAAGATCAACGTGCACATCCTGGAGAACGTACTGTTTGGTTCGGTACTGACGGTCAATGGCAATGACCTGCTGGTGCTGGCGGTGGTCGGCTCATTGGTGATGGCCCTGGCCTTGCCGCTCTATAACCGCATCATGCTCGCCAGCTTCAACCCGCAACTGGCGGCGGTACGCGGGGTGGCGGTCAAGACCCTGGACTACTTGTTCGTGGTCCTGGTGACGCTGATCACCGTGGCGGCGGTGAAAGTCATCGGCGCCATCCTGGTGGGCGCGTTGCTGGTGATTCCGGCAGCCGCGGCGCGCCTGCTCAGCCAATCGCTGAAAGGCTTTTTCTGGTGTTCAGTGCTGATCGCCACCGTCAGCACCTTGTGCGGGATTCTCGCGCCAATTGTGTTCGACCTGCCGATCCCGTCCGGTGCCGCGATCATCCTGGTGGCCGGCATCGCCTTCGCCCTGTCCGCCGTCGCCCGTGGCGTCGTCCCCAGCCTCAAAGGGAATCTTGGATAAATGGTTTTTTCATTGCGACAACTGACCCTGGCCGTAGCGCTGTGCAGCGTGGCCGTCACCTCGTCATTTGCCGGCGAAAAAGTGCGTCTGCTGGCATCGCTGCCGGTCACCTACGGATTGAGCGAAGCCTTACTCAAGGGCACCGACGTCAGCCTGGAGCGAGCCGCCCCCGCCAATCTGCCCGGCACCCGCCAGAGCGCCTATTTCAGCGGTCGTGGTGCACCGGCCCTGAGCAAACTGGCCGGCGAGGCCGACGGGGTGATCGGCCTGCGCTCGCTATGGCCGGACGATCCGCTGTACCCCATGGCCCGCCGCAGCAATATTCGCATCGTCGAAGTCGACGCCGCCCGCCCGGTGGACGGCGCCCTGCCCGGGATTGCCGTGCAACCGGGCATGGCCGACGGCCTGGCGAGCCAGCCGTGGATGGCCAGCCATAACCTGGGACGCATGGCCGACGTGATCGCCGCCGACCTGGTGCGCCTGGCTCCAGCGGCCAAACCGAAAATCGATGCCAACCTGGCGGCCCTCAAGCAACGCCTGCTCAAACTCAGCGCCGACAGCGAAAAGCGGCTCGCCAGTGCCGACAACTTGAGCGTGGTCAGCCTGAGCGAACATTTCGGCTACCTGATCAGTGGACTCAATCTCGACGGGATCAGCACCGACGCCCGGCCCGACGCCGACTGGACAGCCGAAGCCCTCAAGCAATTGACCGCCATGTTGAAAGACAACGACGTGGCGCTGGTACTGCATCATCGCCAGCCTTCGGATGCCGTGAAGGCAGCCATTACCGAGAGTGGCAGCCGCTTGCTGGTGCTGAGCACCGACGCCGCTGACCCCGTGGCAGAGCTGGAAAATAATGTGGGATTGGTTGTCGCGGCACTGACAGGGGGCTGACTGCTGGAGTGCGATCCACTGTGGGAGCGGGCTTGCTCGCGAAAGCGGTGTGTCAGGCGACATCAATGCTGACTGTGCCGGCCTCATCGCGAGCAGGCTCGCTCCCACAAGGGATTTGCGGTGGACCCAGAACTCAAACCCATCTCAGATTAATTTGTGGAGCCGAGCTTGCTCGCGATTGCGGTGGATCAGCTTGCATCAATGTTGAGTGTTTGACCGCTTTCGCGAGCAAGCCCGCTCCCACAGGTTTTTATGTCAGTTCAGGACATCCCCTGGCACCCGCACAAACCCTTCCATCAACACCCGTGCGCTGCGGCTCATGATGGCTTTGTTCACGGTCCATTCGCCATTTACCTGGCTGGCCTCGGCACCGACGCGCAAGGTGCCGGACGGGTGACCGAAACGTACGGCGTTGCGTTCGATACCGCCAGCCGCCAGGTTCACCAAGGTGCCGGAAATCGCTGCAGCCGTGCCGATGGCGACCGCCGCGGTGCCCATCATGGCGTGGTGCAGTTTGCCCATCGACAGGGCACGTACCAACAAGTCGACATCCCCAGCCGCCACGGCTTTTCCGCTGGATGAAATGTAATCCGCCGGCGGTGCGACAAACGCCACTTTCGGCGTGTGCTGACGCTGGGCGGCTTCGTCCAGGTGTTTGATCAAGCCCATGCGCAAGGCGCCGTGGGCACGGATGGTTTCGAACATCGCCAGCGCCTTCGGATCGCCGTTGATCGCGCCCTGCAACTCAGTGCCGGTGTAACCGACGTCCCGGGCATTGATGAAAATAGTCGGGATCCCGGCGTTGATCAGGGTCGCCTTGAAGGTGCCGATGCCAGGCACCTCAAGGTCGTCCACCAGGTTGCCGGTGGGGAACATCGAGCCACCCCCGTCCTCCTCCTCGGCCGCCGGGTCCAGGAATTCCAATTGCACTTCAGCCGCCGGAAAGGTCACGCCGTCGAGTTCGAAGTCACCGGTTTCCTGCACCGCGCCGTCGGTGATCGGCACATGGGCAATGATGGTCTTGCTGATGTTGGCTTGCCAGATCCGCACCACGGCCACGCCGTTTCTCGGGATGCGAGCGGTGTCCACCAAACCACTGCTGATAGCGAACGAACCGACCGCCGCCGAGAGGTTGCCGCAGTTGCCGCTCCAGTCCACGAACGGCTTGTCGATGGACACCTGACCGAACAGGTAATCGACATCGTGATCGGCCCGAGTGCTCTTGGACAGGATCACCGTCTTGCTGGTGCTGGACGTCGCGCCGCCCATGCCATCGATCTGCTTCTCGTACGGGTCGGGGCTGCCGATCACCCGCAGCAACAGGGCATCCCGGGCCGGGCCGGGGACGCGGGCCGCTTCGGGCAGGTCCTGCAAGCTGAAGAACACGCCTTTACTGGTGCCGCCACGCATGTAGGTAGCGGGTATTCTGATTTGCGCTGCGTGAGCCATGATGCTCCTCAAGCGGACACGCAAGGTGTCCGCAGCTGTGATTTAGACGGCAACCGCCGATTCAAGGAAGTCCTGGGCAAAGCGTTGCAGCACGCCACCGGCTTCGTAGATCGACACTTCTTCAGCAGTGTCGAGGCGGCAGGTCACCGGCACCTCGACACGCTCGCCGTTCTTGCGAGTGATGACCAGGGTCAGCGTCGCCCGCGGAGTGCGCTCGCCGATCACGTCATAGACTTCACTGCCGTCGATGCCCAAGGTCTTGCGGTTGGTGCCAGGCTTGAACTCCAGCGGCAACACGCCCATGCCCACCAGGTTGGTGCGATGGATACGCTCGAAGCCTTCGGCGGCAATCGCCTCGACACCCGCCAGGCGCACGCCCTTGGCCGCCCAGTCCCGGGATGAACCCTGGCCATAGTCGGCACCGGCAATGATGATCAGCGGTTGCTTGCGCTCCATGTAGGTCTCGATGGCTTCCCACATGCGCATGACCTTGCCTTCGGGCTCGACCCGGGCCAGGGAGCCCTGCTTGACCTTGCCGTTTTCCTGGACCATTTCGTTGAACAGTTTCGGGTTGGCGAAGGTCGCGCGTTGCGCGGTCAGGTGGTCGCCGCGGTGGGTCGCGTAGGAGTTGAAGTCCTCCTCCGGCAGGCCCATTTTCGCCAGGTATTCGCCGGCGGCGCTGTCCAGCATGATGGCGTTGGACGGCGACAGGTGATCAGTGGTGATGTTGTCCGGCAGCACCGCCAGCGGACGCATGCCCTTGAGCGGCCGCGCGCCGGCCAGCGCCCCTTCCCAGTAGGGAGGGCGACGGATGTAGGTGCTTTGTGGACGCCAGTCGTACAGCGGCGTGACTTTCGGCCCGGTGTCCTCCTGGATGGCGAACATCGGGATGTACACCTGGCGGAACTGCTCCGGTTTCACCGAAGCCTTGACCACCGCGTCGATTTCTTCGTCGCTCGGCCAGATGTCCTTGAGGCGGATTTCCCGACCGTCCACCACGCCCAGTACATCTTTCTCGATGTCGAAGCGGATGGTCCCGGCGATCGCGTAGGCGACCACCAGTGGCGGCGAGGCAAGGAACGCCTGCTTGGCATACGGATGGATACGTCCGTCGAAGTTGCGGTTGCCCGACAACACGGCGGTGGCGTACAGGTCGCGGTCGATGATTTCCTGTTGGATCACCGGGTCCAGCGCACCGGACATGCCGTTGCAAGTGGTGCAAGCGAACGCCACCACGCCGAAGCCCAGCTTTTCGAGCTCGGACGTCAAGCCCGCTTCATCCAGGTACAGCGCCACGGTTTTCGAACCCGGCGCCAGGGACGACTTGACCCACGGCTTGCGGGCCAGCCCCAGGCGATTGGCGTTGCGCGCCAGCAGGCCGGCAGCGATCACGTTGCGCGGGTTACTGGTGTTGGTGCAACTGGTGATGGCCGCGATGATCACGGCGCCGTCGGGCATTTGCCCGGGCACATCGTCCCACTGGCCGGAGATACCTTTGGCGGCCAGATCCGACACCGCGACGCGGGCGTGAGGGTTGCTCGGGCCTGCCATGTTGCGCACCACCGAGGACAAATCGAAGGTCAAGCCACGCTCGTATTGCGCGCCCTTGAGCGTGTCGGCCCACAGGCCTGTCTGCTTGGCGTAGGTCTCGACCAGTTGCACCTGCTGGTCTTCGCGACCGGTGAGCTTCAGGTAATCGATGGTTTGCTGATCGATGTAGAACATCGCCGCCGTGGCGCCGTATTCCGGGGCCATGTTGGAGATAGTCGCGCGATCGCCCAAGGTCAGGGCACTGGCACCTTCGCCGAAAAATTCCAGCCAGGCACCGACGACTTTTTGCTTGCGCAGGAATTCGGTCAGTGCCAGCACCATGTCCGTGGCGGTGATGCCCGGCTGCAGTTTGCCAGTCAGCTCGACGCCGATGATTTCCGGCAGGCGCATCCACGAAGCGCGACCGAGCATGACGCTTTCGGCTTCCAGGCCGCCGACGCCGATGGCGATCACGCCCAAAGCATCGACGTGGGGCGTGTGGCTGTCGGTGCCCACGCAGGTATCGGGAAATGCCACGCCGTCACGCTGTTGGATCACCGGGGACATTTTTTCCAGGTTGATCTGGTGCATGATCCCGTTGCCCGGCGGAATCACGTCGACGTTCTTGAAGGCTTTCTTGGTCCAGTTGATGAAGTGAAAGCGGTCTTCGTTGCGCCGGTCTTCGATGGCGCGGTTCTTGGCGAAGGCCTGGGGATCGAAACCAGCGCTTTCCACCGCCAGGGAGTGGTCGACGATCAGTTGGGTCGGCACCACCGGGTTGACCTGTGCCGGGTCGCCGCCCTGCAAAGCGATGGCGTCGCGCAGGCCCGCCAGGTCCACCAGCGCGGTCTGGCCGAGGATGTCATGGCACACCACCCGCGCCGGGAACCAGGGGAAGTCCAGGTCGCGCTTGCGCTCGATCAGTTGCAACAGCGATTCACGCAGCGTGGCCGGGTCGCAGCGACGCACCAGGTTTTCCGCCAGCACGCGAGAGGTGTATGGCAGGCTATCGTAGGCGCCGGGCCGAATGGCCTCCACGGCCCCGCGAACGTCGAAATAATCCAGCGAAGTGCCGGGTAGCGGTTTGCGAAATTCTGTGTTCATCGTCAGGACTCGGGTCACGGTGGTTTCAGAAGGGTTGGCGCAGCGACTGAAGTAACCTGTTCTCTTGTGGGAGCGAGCCTGCTCGCGATTGCGGTGTGTCGGTCAACATTTATGCTGCTGACCCGACGCCATCGCGAGCAGGCTCGCTCCCACAGGTTTTTGGGTTTGTCCGGTACCTGCGGCTAGAACCCTCCAGCTCAGCGTCGTTCGATTGGCACGAACTTGCGCTGTTCGACGCCGGTGTATTCGGCGCTCGGTCGGATGATGCGGTTGTTGGCGCGTTGTTCGAATACGTGGGCGGCCCAGCCGGTCAGGCGCGAGCAGACGAAGATCGGCGTGAACAGCTTGGTCGGGATGCCCATGAAGTGGTACGCCGAGGCATGGTAGAAATCGGCGTTGGGGAACAGCTTCTTCTGCTCCCACATGGTCTTGTCGATAGCCTCGGAGACCGGGAACAGCACCGTGTCGCCCACTTCGTCGGCGAGTTTCTTCGACCAACCCTTGATCACCTCGTTGCGCGGGTCGTTGTCCTTATAGATCGCGTGGCCGAAGCCCATGATCTTGTCCTTGCGCGCGAGCATGCCGAGGGTGCCTTCGATGGCTTCCTGCGGCGAGCTGAAACGCTCGATCATTTCCATTGCCGCTTCGTTGGCGCCGCCGTGCAGCGGACCGCGCAGCGAACCGATGGCGGCGGTGATGCAGGAAAACAGGTCCGACAGAGTGGAGGCGCAGACCCGGGCAGTGAAGGTCGAGGCGTTGAACTCGTGCTCGGCGTAGAGGATCAGCGAGACGTTCATCACCTTGACGTGCAACTCGCTCGGCTGCTTGCCATGCAGCAGGTGCAGGAAATGGCCGCCGATGGAAGTTTCGTCGGTCACGCATTCGATGCGCTGGCCTTGGTGGCTGAAGCGATACCAGTAGCACATGATCGCCGGGAACGCGGCCAGCAAGCGATCGGTCTTGTCGTGTTGCTCGGAAAAGTCCTTCTCAGGTTCCAGGTTGCCCAAAAACGAGCAGCCGGTGCGCATCACGTCCATCGGGTGGGCGTCGGCGGGAATGCGCTCCAACACTTCTTTCAGGGCTTGGGGCAAGTCCCGCAGTTGGCTCAATTTGCGCGTATAGGCATCCAGTTGGGCCTGGGTCGGCAGCTCACCGTACAACAGCAGGTAGGCGACTTCTTCAAACTGCGCGTCCGCCGCCAGGTCGCGAACGTCGTAGCCGCGATAGGTCAGGCCCGCGCCCGATTGGCCCACGGTGGACAATGCGGTTTGCCCGGCCACCTGGCCACGGAGCCCGGCGCCACTGAGTACTTTTGCTTCGGCCATTTGCTGTCTCCATTTTCTTGAATTTATTGGGGGAGTCGCGCCTTACTTCTTCGCCGCGAACAACGCATCGAGCTTCTGCTCGAAGGTGTGGTAGTCGATGCGATCATAAAGCTCCATGCGCGTTTGCATGGTGTCGATGACATTCTGTTGCGTGCCGTCGCGGCGGATCGCGGTGTAGACGTTCTCGGCTGCCTTGTTCATGGCGCGGAACGCCGACAGCGGGTACAGCACCAGGGACACATCGGCACCGGCCAGCTGTTCGGTGGTGTACAGCGGAGTCGCGCCGAATTCAGTGATGTTGGCCAGGATCGGCGCTTTCACGCGGCTGGCGAACAGCTTGTACATATCAAGCTCGGTGATGGCTTCGGGGAAAATCATGTCGGCACCGGCCTCGATGCACGCGGCGGCGCGGTCCAGGGCCGACTCCAAGCCTTCCACGGCCAGGGCGTCGGTACGCGCCATGATTACAAAACTGTCATCGGTGCGGGCATCGACGGCGGCCTTGATGCGGTCGACCATCTCCTGCTGCGAGACGATTTCCTTGTTCGGACGATGGCCGCAACGCTTGGCGCCGACCTGGTCTTCGATATGGATGGCCGCCGCGCCGAACTTGATCATCGATTTGACCGTACGGGCCACGTTGAACGCCGAGGAACCGAAACCGGTGTCCACGTCCACCAGCAACGGCAGGTCGCAGACGTCGGTGATACGGCGCACATCGGTCAGCACGTCATCCAGGCCGGTGATGCCCAGGTCCGGCACGCCGAGGGAACCGGCCGCCACGCCGCCACCCGACAGGTAGATCGCCTTGAAACCGGCGCGTTTGGCCAGCAGCGCGTGGTTGGCGTTGATCGTGCCCACCACTTGCAGCGGATGCTCATTAGCGACCGCATCGCGGAAACGCTGGCCTGGCGTGCTCTTGCTGGAACTCATGACTCACCTCGTTCAGTGGCGGCGCTGTCCTGGAAATGACGCGCGATATTGCGTTTGGAGGCGCCGATGTGCCGGCGCATCAATAATTCAGCCAGTTCGCCGTCACGGTCGGCGATGGCATCGAGAATCCGATGGTGCTCGGCAAAGGCCTGGCGTGGACGGTTGGGCGTGGTGGAAAACTGGATGCGGTACATACGCACCAGTTGGTACAGCTCACCGCACAGCATTTGCGTCAGGGTGCGGTTGCCGCTGCCCTGGATGATCCGGTAATGAAAGTCGAAATCGCCTTCCTGCTGGTAATAGCCGACACCGGCCTGGAACGCCGCATCGCGCTCGTGGGTCTCCAGGACCCGGCGCAGTTCGTCGATTTCTTCCAACGTCATGCGCTCAGCCGCCAAACGGCAGGCCATGCCTTCGAGGGACTCACGGATTTCATAGAGTTCCAGCAGCTCGGCGTGGCTCAAGGACACCACCCGGGCGCCGACGTGAGGCACGCGCACCAGCAGGCGCTGGCCCTCCAGGCGATGGATCGCCTCGCGCAGCGGACCGCGGCTGATGCCGTAGGTACGCGCCAGCTCGGGCTCGGAGATCTTGCTGCCGGGGGCGATCTCGCCTTTGACGATGGCGGCCTGGATACGCCGGAAGACGTTCTCGGACAGGGTCTCCGAGTCGTCCTGGGCCATCACCGGGGTTTCGAGCTGATCGAGCATATTGTCGACACCTTGAAAATCAATAAGGCAAAAACTATCCAATAGCAGCGTAAACGTCAAAACAAAAATCAACATTGTCGACAATCGTCTAATAAGCGCCCTGGCGATAACCCTTCTGCATGAAGACTCGTAGCGTCCGGCCAGCGGTGGCGTCAGAAAACCACCGTGCTAGAATGCCGCCGCTATTCGCCGCTCTCTTTTATATAGGGAAGGCTATTGAAGGAGCTTGTGCAGTAATGCCAGGGCCTGAACCGATAAACGGAACGCTGCGCACCAGGATCTATGACACTCAAGCCCTTATCTGCCGCTCTTTATTTCATGTGCCTGCCGGGGCTTGCCGCGGCGGGTGAAAAAACCGTGTACGGCCTCAACGAATACGCCGCCCTGCAAGGCATCGACCTGGAGGTCGCCGCCAAGCTCGACACCGGCGCCAAGACCGCCTCCCTCAGCGCCCGTGATATCAAGCGCTTCAAGCGCAATGGCGAATCCTGGGTGCGCTTTTACCTGGCCATCGACGCGGCCCACTCGCACCCCATCGAACGTCCGTTGGCCCGCGTCAGCAAGATCAAGCGTCGCGCCGGCGACTACGACCCGGAAGAAGGCAAGAAGTACACGGCCCGTCCAGTCATCGAACTGGACATCTGCATGGGCTCGGCCCTGCGCAGCATCGAAGTGAACCTGACCGACCGTAGCGCCTTCCAATACCCGTTGCTGATCGGTTCCGAGGCGCTCAAGCGCTTCGATGCGCTGGTCGACCCCAGTCTTAAATACGCTGCCGGCAAACCCGCCTGCGCCAATGCCGCTCAAACCGCAGAGTAATTCCAATGCGCTCCCTTACCCTCCATCTGAAAATGCTGATCGCCATCCTGGTGGTGCTGGGCCTGTCGGTGACGGCCTATCAGATTTTCGTGCTCGGCATCCCGGTCACCGAAGACGCCACCGACGACTTGTGGAACATCGACGCCAAGGTCGAGTTCGTGCCCAACGCCAAGGATCCGGTCAAGATCCAGATGTTCGTGCCGCCCCTGAGCCGCGACTACGTCAGCCTCAACGAGAGTTTCATCTCCAATAATTACGGTGTGGCGGTGAACCGGGTCGACGGTAACCGCAAGGTGACGTGGTCGGCCCGTCGGGCCAAGGGCAACCAGACCCTTTATTACCGTTTGGTGCTGACCAAGCGCTACAGCGCCGAGAAAACCAAGGTCAAGGGCCCGACCTTCCGCGACAGCATCGCCGTCGAAGGCCCGGAAAAACTGGCCGCCGAAGCCCTGCTCGCACCGATCCGCCAACATTCGGCCGACGTCGAGACGTTCATCAGCGAAGCGATCAAGCGGGTCAACAACCTCAACGACGACAACGTCAAGCTGCTGCTGGCCGGCGATCCGTCTTCGGCCAACAAGGCCCGTATCGTTGAATTGGTGCTGTCCATCGCCCACGTGCCGGTGGAAAAGGTCCATACCATTCGCCTGGTGGCCGACCAGCCGCAGGCACCGGAACTGTGGCTGCGCAGTTTCAACGGCACCGACTGGCTGTATTTCAACCCGGACTCCGGCGAACAGGGCCTGCCCACCGACCGCCTGTTGTGGTGGACCGGCGATGAAAACCTGATCACCGTCGATGGCGGCAAGAAAGCCACCGTCACCTTCAGCATGAACAACAGCGAAATGAACGCCATTCGCCTGGCCAAGCTGACGGACGAGAACACCGACGCCAACTTTCTCGAATACTCGCTGTACGGTCTGCCGCTGCAAACCCAGCAGACGTTCATGATCATGGTGATGATCCCGATCGGCGTGCTGGTGATTCTGATATTGCGCAACCTGATCGGCCTGCAAACCCTGGGCACCTTTACTCCGGTACTGATCGCCCTGGCCTTCCGCGAAACTCAACTGGGCTTCGGGATCATCCTGTTCACGGTGATCACCACCCTGGGCCTGTCGCTGCGTTCGTACCTGGAGCACCTCAAGCTGCAAATGCTGCCAAGGCTCTCGGTGGTGCTGACGTTCGTGGTGGTGCTGATCGCCGCCATCAGCCTGTTCAGTCATAAGCTGGGCCTGGAGCGCGGCCTGTCGGTGGCGCTGTTCCCTATGGTGATCCTGACCATGACCATCGAGCGCCTGTCCATCACCTGGGAAGAGCGCGGCGCCGGCCACGCGATGAAAGTCGCCATCGGCACCTTGTTCGCCGCGTCCCTGGCGCACCTGATCATGAGCGTGCCGGAGCTGGTGTACTTCGTGTTCACCTTCCCGGCGGTCCTGTTGATCCTGGTGGGCTTCATGCTGGCCATGGGGCGTTATCGCGGCTACCGCCTGACCGAGCTGGTCCGGTTCAAGGCCTTCCTCAAGGCAGACTCCTGATGTTCGGTTTCTGGAAGACCTGGAAGGCCCTGGAAGCCCGGGGCATCATGGGCATCAACCGGCGTAATGCCGACTACGTGCTCAAGTACAACAAGCGCAGCCTGTACCCCATCGTCGATGACAAGATCATCACCAAGGAACGGGCCATCGCCGCCGGCATTCATGTGCCGGAGCTGTACGGGGTGATCTCCACCGAGAAGGAAATCGACAAGCTCGACGAGATCATCGGCGGGCGCACCGACTTCGTCATCAAGCCGGCCCAGGGCGCTGGTGGCGACGGCATCATCGTCATCGCCGACCGCTTCGAAGGCCGCTATCGCACGGTGTCCGGCAAGATCATCAGCCATGAGGAAATCGAGCACCATGTCTCCAGTATCCTCACCGGCCTGTACTCCTTGGGCGGGCACCGAGACCGGGCGCTGATCGAGTACCGCGTGACGCCGGACCAGATCTTCAAGAGCATCAGCTACGAAGGCGTGCCGGACATCCGCATCATCGTGCTGATGGGCTATCCGGTGATGGCCATGCTGCGCTTGCCGACCCGTCAGTCCGGCGGCAAGGCCAACCTGCACCAAGGCGCCATCGGCGTGGGCGTCGACCTCGCCACCGGCCTGACCCTGCGCGGTACCTGGCTGAACAACATCATCACCAAACACCCCGACACCACCAACGCGGTGGACGGCGTGCAACTGCCCTACTGGGACGGTTTCATGAAACTGGCCGCCGGTTGCTATGAACTGTGCGGGCTGGGCTACATCGGCGTGGACATGGTGCTGGACCAGGAAAAAGGTCCGTTGATCCTGGAACTGAACGCTCGCCCCGGCCTGAACATCCAGATCGCCAACGACTGCGGCCTGACTCTGCGCACCCATGCGGTGGAAGCGCACCTGGAAGAACTCAAGGCCCGGGGTGTCGAGGAAACCGTGGAAGAACGCGTAGCGTTCGCCCAGGCATTGTTTGGGCATATTCCGCCGATTGAGGGTTGAAGTCTCCTGTGGCAAGGGGATAAGTCCCCTTGCCACAGGGTGTTCACACTCCAATACTTTTGATGGCCCCATACTTACCCATCTCCGACATCCCTCTAGGAGCAAATCCTACAGAGGGATTACAATCGCCACCCCGCCTGAACGGCCGACCCGCCCCGCCCATGCCAACCTGCTCCGTACACCCGCTGCCCTACCGCGCCAACCCCGCCGAGTATTTCGCGGCGATCCGTCACGCTCCTGGCAGCGTCATGCTCGACAGCGGCCGGCCGAGTGCCGAGCGCGGACGTTACGACCTGCTCAGTGCCTGGCCGCTGGAGCAACTGGCAGTGTTGCCCGACGAGAGCGGTAGCGATTTCCTGCAACGCCTGCGCATTCAGCTGACGCAACTGGGCGACGCGGTACTACCGACCACGGTGCAATTGCCCTTCGCCGGCGGCCTGATCGGCTACTTGAGCTACGACTTCGGCCGACACCTCGAAGCCCTGCCGTCCCACGCCAAGGACGACCTGCAACTGCCCGATGCGCGTTTCGGTGTGTACGACTGGGCGCTGGTCAGCGATCACCAGGCCGGTACCAGCCAATTGGTCTTCCACCCCCATTGTGGCGAAGGCGAGCGTCAGCGCCTGATCGCGCTGTTCAGCCAGCCGACAACGGCGTGCGCTGACGTCTTCAATCTTCAAGGCCCGATGACGCCCGACCTCAGCGCCGAGGCCTATCGACAGGCGTTCGAACGGATCCAGGCGTATATCCAGGCCGGCGACTGCTACCAGGTCAACTTTGCCCAGCGCTTTCGCGCGCCCTGCCAGGGTGATGCCTGGGCCGCCTACCAGGCGCTGCGCGCAGCTTGCCCGACGCCGTTTTCCGGCTTCCAGAGCCTACCCGATGGCGGCGCGGTGCTGAGCCTGTCCCCCGAACGCTTCGTCAAGATCAGCGAAGGCCAGGTGGAAACCCGACCGATCAAAGGCACCCGGCCCCGCGGCACAACGCCCGCGGAAGACGCGGCCCACGCCGCCGAGCTGCTGGCCAGCCCCAAGGACCGGGCGGAAAACCTGATGATCGTCGACCTGCTGCGCAACGACCTGGGCCGCACCTGCCGCATCGGCTCGGTGCGGGTGCCGGAGTTATTCAGCCTGGAAAGCTACCCGAACGTGCATCACCTGGTCAGCAGCGTGACCGGCGAACTGGCTGTGGATAAGGACGCCCTGGACCTGATCGCCGGCAGCTTCCCCGGTGGCTCGATCACCGGCGCGCCGAAAATCCGTGCCATGCAGATCATCGACGAGCTCGAACCGACCCGTCGCGGACTGTATTGCGGCTCGTTGCTGTACCTGGACGTACGCGGGGAAATGGACAGCTCCATCGCTATCCGCAGTTTGCTGGTCAAGGATGGACAGGTGTGTTGCTGGGGCGGTGGCGGGATTGTCGCAGACTCGGATTGGCAGGCCGAATATCAGGAGTCGATTACCAAGGTTCGGGTGTTGCTTGAGACCTTGCAGAACCTCTAAAAGCATCGCGGGCAAGCCTTGCTCCCACAGGGGGTATAGCGCCAGTCTGTGGGAGCAAGGCTTGCCCGCGATGACAGTGTGTCAGTCGACATCAATGCCGGCTGGACCACCGCCTTCGCGAGCAAGCCCGCTCCCACAGGGGGTATAGCGCCAGTCTGTGGGAGCAAGGCTTGCCCGCGATGACAGTGTGTCAGTCGACATCAATGCCGGCTGGACCACCGCCTTCGCGAGCAAGCCCGCTCCCACAGGGGATTGGGTTTACAGACTGAGGCTGCGGTTCGAAGCCTTGAGGAATTCCTGCTTCAACTCGGCAAACGTGTGCACCGCCGGGAACTGCGGGAACTCACGGATCACATTCTCTGGCGCATGGAACAGAATCCCGGCGTCGGCTTCGCCCAGCATCGTGGTGTCGTTGTAGGAATCCCCCGCTGCGATCACTCGGTAATACAGGCTCTTGAAGGCCAGGACCGACTGGCGCTTGGGATCTTTCTGACGCAGTTGATAACCGGTCACCCGCCCACTGTCATCGGTAATCAGCCGATGGCAGAGCAATGTCGGGAAGCCCAACTGGCGCATCAACGGCTGGGAAAATTCGTAGAACGTGTCGGAAAGAATCACCACCTGAAAGCGTTCGCGCAGCCAGTCGACGAATTCGATGGCGCCGTCCAGCGGCTTGAGGGTGGCGATGACTTCCTGGATGTCGGAGAGCTTGAGGCCGTGCTCATCGAGGATACGCAAGCGTTGCTTCATCAGCACGTCATAGTCGGGAATGTCCCGAGTGGTCGCCCTGAGGGACTCAATACCGGTTTTTTCGGCGAAGGCGATCCAGATCTCCGGGACCAGCACACCTTCCAGGTCGAGACAGGCAATTTCCACAAGACACTCCCACTTTTTTTGATGTTTATCGGTTGAGCGAACAAAAGGCCTGCCGACTCTAGCCATTCGCCGAAGTCCGCGCAACGCAGAGGAACGCGCCAGCCCCGACAGCTTTTGTTACCATCAGCCCCATATAGAGCGCCCAGCGCCACCGACCTGTAGGAAACCGCCCTGATGAGCCCATCGTTTGATGTCGTGGAACTCGCCACGACCTATGCCAACAAGTCCCCGCAGGACATCCTCAAGCTGGCCTTCGCCGAATTCGGCGACGAGCTGTGGATATCTTTCAGCGGCGCCGAAGACGTGGTGCTGGTGGACATGGCCTGGAAACTGAACAAGAACGTCAAGGTGTTCAGCCTCGACACCGGCCGCCTGCACCCGGAAACCTATCGTTTCATCGATCAGGTACGCGAGCACTACAAGATCGACATCGAACTGGTCTCGCCGGACTACACGAAACTTGAACCCTTCGTGAAGGAAAAAGGCCTGTTCAGCTTCTACAAGGATGGTCATGGCGAGTGCTGCGGCATCCGCAAGATCGAACCGTTGCGACGCAAACTGACCGATGTCCGTGCCTGGGCCACCGGCCAGCGCCGCGACCAGAGCCCCGGCACCCGCAGCCAGGTGGCGGTGTTGGAAATCGACACGGCGTTCTCCACCCCCGAGCGCACCCTCTACAAGTTCAACCCGCTGTCGCAGATGACCAGCGAAGAAGTCTGGGGCTACATCCGCATGCTGGAGCTGCCTTACAACAGCCTGCATGAACGCGGCTTCATCAGCATCGGCTGCGAGCCCTGCACCCGCCCGGTGCTGCCAAACCAGCACGAGCGCGAAGGCCGCTGGTGGTGGGAAGAAGCCACGCAGAAAGAATGCGGGCTGCATGCCGGGAACATCATCGCCAAATCCAAGACCGTCTGAGCCTCTCACCCTGTACACAAAAATGTCACTACAAGTGGCATTTTTGTGTGCACTTATATCGTTTATGCCCCGAAAGGTTACACACACCTTCCCGCCTCGCCTGCCCATCCAACCCTACTGGCGTTCGCCAAAAAATAAATACCTGTTTAAACGGTCAGTTTTAAATCACGGTATTTCAGTTAGTTATTCAGACTCAATAACAAAACGAAATTAGCGCTACGGACGATAGATCCGTAAGTGGCATAAATTTGGCTTTAGTCGACAAGTGTTTTGTATACAACATTTATAAAACATACACACACTTTAGATCCGCAAGCCTGAAGCGCCCTATCCCGTACAGGCTGCAGATGCCCCGTAACCAATGATGCTCACCCGCCGCGACGAAGATTTGTCGAGCCTCAAGCTCATGCACAGTCATCGCGGCGCCGAGAATCAGGAGCCTGCCGGAATGCGTACAAGTCTCTCCAATAACATCGCGCTGGATCTGCCCTCCTCCACCACTGCCCTCGATGACCACACCGCAGCGCCCCTGGCCCTGAGCCCGCGGCTGCACAACAAAGACCTGGCGCCGACCAAGGCCGAAGGTCGGCGCTGGGGTCGCTACAGCATCTTTGCCCTCTGGACCAACGACGTGCACAACATCGCCAACTATTCCTTCGCCATTGGCCTCTATGCCCTGGGCCTGGGCGGCTGGCAAATCTTGCTGTCGCTGGGAATAGGCGCGGCACTGGTGTATGGCTTCATGAACCTGTCCGGCTACATGGGGCAGAAAACCGGGGTGCCGTTTCCGGTGATCAGCCGGATCAGTTTCGGTATCCACGGCGCGCAGATCCCGGCGTTGATCAGGGCTGTGATTGCGATTGCCTGGTTCGGCATCCAGACCTACCTGGCGTCAGTGGTTTTCCGCGTCTTGCTGGTGGCGATCCATCCCGGTTTCGCCGACTACGACCACGACTCGATCCTCGGCCTGTCGAGCCTGGGCTGGGTGTGTTTCGTGGCGATCTGGTTCGTGCAACTGGTGATCCTGGCCTACGGCATGGAAACGGTTCGTCGTTACGAAGGCTTTGCCGGCCCGGTGATCCTGGTGACCGTCGCGGCCCTGGCCGGCTGGATGTACACCCAGGCCGGCGCCACCATTGCCTGGTCGATCCGCGAACCGCTGACCGGTGGCGAAATGTGGCGCAATATCTTTGCCGGCGGCGCGCTGTGGCTGTCGATCTACGGTACGTTGATCCTCAATTTCTGCGACTTCGCCCGCTCCTCGCCATGCCGTCGGACCATCGTCGTCGGAAATTTCTGGGGCCTGCCGGTAAATATCCTGGTGTTCGCCGGGATCACCATCCTGCTCTGCGGTGCGCAATTCCAGATCAATGGGCAGATCATCGAAAGCCCGACCCAGGTGATCGCTTCGATCCCCAATACCTTCTTCCTTGTGTTGGGCTGCCTGGCCTTCCTGATCGTCACCGTGGCAGTGAACATCATGGCCAACTTCGTCGCCCCGGCCTTCGTGCTCAGCAACCTGGCGCCCAAGTACCTGAACTTCCGCCGCGCCGGGCTGATCAGCGCCGCCATTGCCGTGCTGATCCTGCCGTGGAACCTCTACAACAGCCCACTGGTGATCGTGTATTTCCTGTCCGGCCTCGGCGCCCTGCTCGGGCCGCTGTACGGGGTGATCATGGTCGACTACTGGCTGCTGCGAAAAGGCCGCATCAACGTGCCGCAACTGTATAGCGAAGACCCCAACGGTGCGTACTTCTACAGCAATGGGGTCAACCTGCGTGCGGTGGCGGCGTTCATTCCGGCCGCGCTGATCGCGATTGTCCTGGCCCTGGTGCCAGGTTTTGACGCCGTTTCACCGTTTTCCTGGCTGATTGGCGCTTCGATTGCAGGGTTGCTGTACCTGATCATCGCCAAACGCCAACCGTATTACGAAGATGTCAGCGGCGAAGCCATCGCGGTGGATAACGTCAGTCATTAATTGGCCCCAGCGGCTCGCCAGGTTCGGGTCGCTTATTTTTCTACATCAAGGAGGACAGCTCATGCGAATTCTCGTGGTCAACGTCAACACCACCGAATCCATCACCCAAGCCATCGCCCGGCAGGCTCAGGCCGTCGCCGCGCCGGGCACCGAGATCGTCGGGCTCACGCCGTACTTCGGTGCCGATTCCATCGAGGGCAATTTTGAAAGTTACCTGGCGGCCATCGCGGTGATGGACCGGGTGATG
This sequence comes from Pseudomonas sp. St290, assembly GCF_018325805.1. Taxonomy (NCBI): domain Bacteria; kingdom Pseudomonadati; phylum Pseudomonadota; class Gammaproteobacteria; order Pseudomonadales; family Pseudomonadaceae; genus Pseudomonas; species Pseudomonas sp. St290. The sequence goes on from NZ_AP014703.1 coordinate 4,775,295, forward strand.
TCCTACGACCAGCCGTTCGACGCGGTGATCCAGGCCGGTTATGGCGAACATGGTCGTGAAGGCTTGCAGGAACTGCTCAACATGCCGGTGGTGGACATCACCGATGCCGGCGCCAGCACCGCGATGTTCCTCGGTCATGCCTATTCGGTGGTCACGACCCTGGACCGCACCGTGCCGCTGATCGAGGATCGGCTCAAGCTTTCCGGCCTGTTCGACCGCTGCGCCTCGGTACGGGCCAGCGGCCTGGCGGTGCTGGAACTGGAGCAAGACCCGCAGCGGGCGGTCGAAGCCATCGTGCAGCAGGCCGAACTGGCGGTCAGCCAGGACAAGGCCGAGGTGATCTGCCTGGGCTGCGGCGGCATGGCCGGGCTCGACGAGCAGATCCGCCGGCGCACCGGGGTGCCGGTGGTCGATGGGGTGACCGCGGCGGTGACCATTGCCGAATCGCTGGTGCGGCTGGGGTTGTCGACGTCGAAAGTGCGCACCTATGCGACACCTCGGCCCAAGACCATCATTGGCTGGCCGGGGCGATTTGGGCGGTGAGTTCATAGCCTTGGGCCGAGGCGCCCCGAATCGCGAGCAAGCTCGCTCCCACAGGTGATGGGTGGTGATCAGAAGTCTGTGAACACATCCAACTCTGTCGGAGCGAGCCTGCTCGCGATTGGGGCCAACTCGGTCCCAAGCCCAGCTCAGACCGCACTGAACCGCTGCGCCAGCCCCTGCGCGGCAAACTGCTCGATGATGAAATCCACGAACGCCCGGGTCTTGCCCGGCAAGAGTTTGTGCTCGGCGTAGTAGATGGAGATGTTGCCATCATCGACATACCAGTCCGGCAGCACTCGCTGCAACGCGCCGGACTCCAGGAAGGGAACGGCGATCGGCATGCTCACCAGGCCGATGCCCAAGCCTTGGGCGGCCGCCGCGCAGTCGGCTTCCGAATCGCTCATGGTCATGCGCGTCTTGAGCGTCAGTGGCCTGTGTTCTCGACTGCGGCTGGTCAGTTGCCAGGAACGGACGCGCCCGGTCTGGGGCGAACGAATCAGGATGCCTTGGTGTTGTGACAGATCTTCCGGTTCTGTCACGGCGGCATGGCTTTGCAGATAGTCCGTGGATGCAACCAGCACCCGATGGGCCACCGTCAACTTGCGCGCCACCACGCCCTGGGGCAGTTCGAAACCGCCGCCGATGGCGGCATCGAAGCCCTGGCCGATCAGGTCCACCTGGCGGTTATCGAAATGCCAGTCCGGGTTGATCGCCGGGTAGCGCCGCAGAAACTCTCCCAGCAAGGGCACGACATACAATCGACCGAACGCCGTGCCCATGCTCACCTTCAGCGTCCCCGCCGGTTGCCCTCCGGCGCTGGCCAGGTTGGCGACGGCGTTCTGGATGGTGTTGAAGCTGCTGCCGACTTCCCTCAGGAACAACTGACCGGCTTCGGTCAGCCTCAGGCTGCGGGTGCTGCGCTGGAACAGGCGTACGCCCATGCGCGCCTCCAGCTTGGCAACGCTTTTACCCACCGCTGCGGGGGTCACGCTCAAGCGTCGCGCCGCTTCGGCAAAGCTGCCGACTTCCGCGCTACGCACAAAGCATTCGATACTGTTAAAGGTCTCCATGCGCCACACTCTAAACTTTTGGTTTAGACAGACTATAGCAATGTAGGTCTACACAGCCCACGACGCCTTCTTGATACTCGCTCCATCACCGCGGCATCTCGCCCCGGCACTTTTTGGAGAACATCATGAGTAACCAAGCACTGAACGGCAAAGTCGCCTTGATCCAAGGCGGTTCTCGCGGCATCGGCGCCGCCATCGTCAAACGCCTTGCAGCAGAAGGCGCCGCCGTGGCCTTCACCTACGTCAGCTCTGGCGCCAAGTCTGAAGAACTGCAGAACAGCATCACCGCAGCCGGCGGCAAGGCCCTGGCGATCAAGGCCGACAGCGCCGACGCCGAGGCCGTCCGTAACGCCGTCGCCGCCACCGTCGAGGCTTTTGGCCGGTTGGACATCCTGGTCAACAATGCGGGCGTGCTAGCCATGGCGCCGCTGGATGAATTCAAACTCGAAGATTTCGACCAGACCCTGGCCGTCAACGTGCGCAGCGTGTTCGTCGCCACCCAAGCGGCAGCGCGGCACATGGGCGAAGGTGGCCGGGTCATCAACATCGGCAGCACCAACGCCGACCGCATGCCCTTCGCCGGCGGCGCTACGTACGCCATGAGCAAATCCGCGCTGGTGGGCCTGACCAAAGGCCTGGCCCGTGACCTCGGCCCGCGCGGCATCACCGTCAACAACGTGCAGCCCGGCCCGGTGGACACTGACATGAACCCGGCCGACAGCGACTTCGCCTCCAGCCTGATGTCGCTGATGGCCATCGGGCGCTATGGCAACGTCGATGAAATCGCCAGCTTCGTCGCTTACCTGGCAGGGCCGGAAGCCGGCTACATCACCGGTGCCAGCCTGACCATCGACGGTGGTTTCGGCGCCTGATCCGGGCTAACCATGTGGCGAGGGAGCTTGCTCCCGCTGGGCTGCGCAGCAGCCCTTTCCTATCTCAGGCCCACTCCAATTCCGGCAAACCGCAAAGGCTTGGCTGGAACATCTTCAAGGAGCGGATGATCCCATCGGCGTGGGCATATTTTTCGTCCGCCATGGCCGAATCCGGAATGGCAATGGCGGTCATCCCGGCGGCTTTCGCGGCCGTCACACCGAACGGCGAATCCTCGAACACCAGGCAGTCGCGCGGCGCTACACCCAGGCGTCGGGCAGCGGTGAGGAAGATATCCGGCGCCGGTTTCGCCGCACCGACCTCAGGGTCGTCCGCCGTCACAATGCAGTCGAACAGCGCGAACCAGTCCCGGTGCAGCGTGGTTTTCAGCGCGAACGTAGGACTCGACGAACTGGTACCCACCGCAATCGGAATGTTGTGGGCTTTGAGATGGCGCACCAGTTCCTCGGCGCCGGGCATTCCCAGAGCGTGAGGAAAACGCTCGCGCATCAAGGGCTCGCGGATGACCAAAAACTCATGGGGAGTGATCGGCAACTCCAGCGCCTGGACGACGTAATTGGCCAGGTCCGTGGCCCCGCGGCCGATGATGTTCTGCTTGACGCTCCAATCGAAGGTGCGCCCATAGCGTTCGGCGATGATGGAGGTGACCTCGGTGTAGATACCCTCGGTGTCCAGCAACAGCCCATCCATGTCGAAAATCACAGCCTTGATCGGGCCAAACTCTTTCAGCGGTGCATTCATCGCATCTGATCCGTTATCAACACAACATTCCAGGGATGGCTCAGGTGCGGCCAGGGCAGCGTGTTCGCCTTAAAGGATTCAGCAGGATAACGAAGGGTGCTTGGAACCGGCAATGGGAAATCGGTGAATGGGGTCCGTGGCGAGGGAGCTTGCTCCCGCTCGGCTGCGTAGCGGCCGTTGGATCTTGGGGTCGCTTCGCAACCCAGCGCGAGCAAGCTCCCTCGCCACAAAAACGGATGGGTGTTGGATGACGGCGCAGCGGTTATTGACCCTAGCTACCGGAGCCGCCCGATCCCGAGCCACTGCCGCCCGAGCTGCCACCGCTGTCGATGGTGCCGGTTCCGCCGTTGGTCCCGCCGCCGGCGTCGGCACCGCCCATCGTACTGCCGCCACTCATCGAACCGCTGCCCGTGCCGGGGCTGGTGCTGCTGCCGCTGGCATCGCCGCCGTTGCCGCCCCCCACGGAGCCCGGAGGCAAGGCGTTGCCACTGGCACCGGATTCGGAGCCGGCTTCCATTTCCGAGGAAGGCGGCATCCCGCCCTTGTCCACGGGCGGCGTACTGCTCGAAGATTGTGCGAAAGCGGCCAATGAACTGACGGAAAGAATCCCGGCGAGTGTCAGCGCTGTCATGTTGGACTTCATCATGGTGAGTCTCCTTTTCAAGGTCCTTACCTGATGTCTGGCAGGCGTGGCGGGCCGATGGTGCCACTGGATCGACAGGCGGAACTGACAATCAGCTCGGCGTGCCGGAGGCATCGTCACCGGCGATGTCCGGATCATCCGGGGTCGCCTCGACGTCCTCATCCTCGCTGGGCACCTGCTCCACTCCCGAATCGTCATCCGGTGGACGCTGGTCGCGGCTCAGCGGGTTAGTGGGCGATGGCAGTGGGTATTCAGGGGTTTCTTCGTCATCGGGGACGGGGGGAATCGGCAGTCATACAACCTCCTGGCAGGTGCACGCACCTGTCCTGCGGCTAAAACTTAAAGAACGCGGGCGATCCGTTTGAGCGCCTTCACTTGTAGGATTCGTCCTCAAGTTCAGCGTCTTCATCGTCTAGCAAGGGCACTTGGGCGTCGTCCATCAAGGAACCGGGGTCTTCATTGCCCGGGTCGTTGGGGCCCGGATCATTGATGAAGGGAACGCCCGTCGGGCCTTTTTCTTCCTTGCCTTCGGTTTCCGGCGTCATGGCACACCTCGCGATTGCTGATGGATGTATGAATTTGAGGTGGGGGGGCGGCAATCGTTCCGGGGGATTTGATCTGTCGTTTTTTGGGGGTGTTTTAGGGGGGTGTATATCCGTTTCTTCGGTAACGGCTGCTTATGGTTCCGCCCTGACGGCGGGTCACTTTCGAAAAGCCCGGAAGCCGGCCCAGTCGAGAGTAACCAAAGCGCTTATGCCCCACCACGAGGCGGCCTGAGAGCCGACCTGGCTCTTGCGGGGGGTGTACACCCATCAGATCTTGTTTGAGCTGGACCTGTGGGAGCAAAGCTTGCTCGCGAGGCGGTTTTATAGCCGACCTGCTCTTGCGGGTGTACCCAATCCAACTGTGGGAGCGAGCCTGCTCGCGAAGGCGGCGGTACATTCAACATTGATGCAAGCAGACCCACCGCTATCGCGAGCAAGCTCAGCTCCCACAGGGATCGGCGGCGGACACTGATTTTATAAACGATCAAAAAACTGAGTGGGAGCGAGCCTGCTCGCGATGACAGTGGTGCTGTTGCACAGCGGCTGGAGCTGTCTGTTGCCCTTGCTTTGGGCTCATGATTTCGACGCTCCGTCAGTCAAAAGAAGCCCCACAAAAAACGGCGCTTCCCATTTCTGAAAGAAGCGCCGTTTTTTCTAGATGAACAGCATTACGACACAAGGCCGGGGCTTTTCATCCAAGCATCCGCTTAACGATGATTTCTCTTGTGCTTATGCTTGTGCTTCTTGCCACCGGAGTGACCGTCGTTGTCATTGGACAGGTTGCTGCCCAACGCGCCGCCGGCCGCGCCGCCGACGCCAGCACCGATGGTGGAGCCGGTGGAGCCGCCCAGGCGGTTACCGACGATCGAGCCACCGGCCGAGCCCAGGCCACCGCCGATGGCGGCTTCGGTGCGGCTGCCCTTACGCGCGCCCACGGCGCTGCCGGCTGCGCCGCCGACGCCCGCGCCAATCGCGGCACCGGTGCTGCCGCCCATCTGCTGGCCGACTACGTTGCCTAACACACCGCCCAGACCACCGCCGACCGCGGCGGTACCGTCGCCGGCAGCCATCGCGCCCTGGGCAACCACTAACCCCAGTACCAAGGTGGACAAAGTCAAACGCATGATAGAAACCTCAAGAATGCCGCATCGGGGAGAAATGGCCGGTGCACGCGGGCGCGAGTTTACGCCAAACAGCGTCAGCCATGACGGTTGGACAACGAAACGGCGATTTATTTTATGACAGGCAAAAAAAAGCCCGCTGGGGAAACGGGCAGGTACTGCTTTCTAACGGATGAGCTCAGAGTACGTACCTGCTTGTGAAAGAAACGTGAAAGGAAACGCTACTTGAGAAAAGATTCTGATCGGAACGCCGAGCGTCCCTGGCGGCATTCCCACGCGGGAACCTGGGAACGAAAAAAAGGGCTGCCATGCAGCCCGGTGGGAGCAAGCTCCCCTACCACGATCCCCGTCACTTCTTGACCGGAACCCTGGGCAGGAACTTGGCCTTCTCCCCTCGTTGTACTTTAGCCACCTTCGTCCTGATGGACTTGATCGGCTCGTCACCAAAGTCCGCATGATAGGTCGACTGACCACACTGCAACCCTTCATTGATCGGATACGCGGTGGTGTTCTCCTCGCTGTACGGTGTTCCCATTGCCTTTCCCCTTTTCATCGAGGCCCATATCGGCAACAACCGGTTGCCTGAAAATATCGACCTTCACGATAGTGAGACTAGTCGGTCATCAACAGACTGTTGATTCAACAAAGCCCTGGGCCGACGAATGGAACTCACTGTTTCAAAACGGAAACACTCATTCAGCCCCCAATATCGTCCGGTTTAAAACCCGGGAAACCTGATCGGCCGAATAGGGTTTGGCGAGGAACTCAAAGCCCTCATGCCCACTGTGGGCCAACTCTTCGCTATAACCGGAAGTGAGTACCACGGGCAGATCCGGACGACGCTGGCGCAGCTCCCTGGCCAGGGCAATACCGCTGATGCCCGGCATCACCACGTCAGAAAATATCGCGTCGAATGCCATCGCATCCGGACCGACCATCTCCAGCGCTTCTTCGGCGTTGGTCGCCCAGGCGGTCTCGTAGCCCAGGTCCTGGAGGATCTGGTTGGCAAAACGCCCTACCTCCAGGTTGTCTTCCACAATCAGCACCCGACGCTTGCCCTTTTCCAGCACCACGTGCGTGGGTTCGTCCCTGACAGGCTCGTGGTGGGTTTCGGGGGCGACCTCTGGAAGGTACAACGTGAACACCGTCCCTTCCCCCACCACGGTGCAAACATCGACGTTGCCACCGGACTGCTTGGCAAAGCCGAACACCTGGGACAAGCCCAACCCCGTGCCCTTGCCCACTTCCTTGGTGGTGAAGAAAGGTTCGAAGATGTGCTCGAGCACTTGCGGGTCAATACCGGTGCCGGTGTCAGCCAAGGCGATGGCGGCAAAGGATTGCCCGGCCCCGGCATGACCCCGGATCGGCGGCATGCCACCGCCGCAATTGACCCGAAGCGACAACGTGCCCTGACCATTCATCGCATCCCGGGCGTTGAGGGCCATGTTGATCAACGCCGTCTCGAACTGGCTCAGATCCGCGCGGATGTAACAGGGCCGGTCGCACAACTCGACGTTGACCTGGATCCGTGCCCCGGTGACCGTTTGCAGCATGTCTCCCAGGCTCTGCACTTGCTTGCCCACATCGATGACTTGCGGCTTCAACGGCTGGCGCCGGGCAAATGCAAGCAACTGGCTGGTCAATTTGGAGGCGCGCTCCACCGTTTCGGACACCGCGGTCATGTAGCGCTGTCGGCGCTCTTGCGACAGGTTGGGCATGCGCAGGAAGTCCACCGAAGAGCGAATGATGGTCAGAAGGTTGTTGAAGTCGTGGGCCACGCCACCGGTGAGCTGGCCGATGGCTTCGAGTTTTTGCGACTGGCGCAGCGCCGCTTCGGTCTGTTTCAAGCGCGTGGTGCGCTCCTCGACCCGCTCTTCCAGCGTCGCGTTCAATTCGGCCAGGGCCGCCAGGCCTTCGCGCACCGCAGCATCGGCACGGGCGCGCTCGATGTGGGCCCAGGACCGCTCCGTGACTTCCATCAGCAGCGCCAGGTCGTTGGATGACCAGACCCGCGGCGTTTTATCGTGGATGGCCATCAGCGCGGTCAATCGCCCGCCCTTGATCAACGGCACGCAGATGGTGGCCGCGATGCCAATGGCCTGGAACGTCGCCGCCTCCTCCGGCGCCAGCTCCTTGAGGTTATCGTTGATCACCAGCGGTTTGCCGGCCCTCAGCTTGGCGACGGCCAGACGACCGAAATCAGCCAGCCGATAATGCCCGAGAATATGGGGTGAACCGGCCCTGGCCCAATCGCCACGAATGGTGAAACCGTCCTCGTCTTCATCCATGTCCGCGTAGGCACAATTGGACAGGTTCAGGTGCGCCGCCAGAATCCGCGTGGTGATCGCCATGATGGTCTGCGGGTCGGTGGCGTTCGCCACGGCGGTGCCGATGGCATCGAGCACGGCCAGGCGCTGGGTCATGAACACCGTCGAGGTGGTCTCGGTGACCGTATCCAACATGCCCACCACCGCGCCGAATTGGTCGCGGATGGGGCTGTAGCAGAACGTGAAATAAGCCTGCTCAGGACCGCCACCGCGCTCGATGACCAGGGGGAAGTTCTCTATATAAGTCGCTTGCCCCTCAAAGGCCGCGCGCGCAATCGGCTCGATATCGCTCCAGACTTCCCGCCACACCTCATCAAACCGCCGGCCCAGCGCCTCGGGCTTGTTGCCGAGGATCGGCAGGAACGCATCGTTGTACAACGTGATCAGGTCCGGCCCCCATACGATGGCCTGGGGAAAATGCGAGGCGAGGCTCAGCGCCACGGTGGTCTTCAACACATCGGGCCACTGCGAAGGTGGCCCGAGTGGCGTGCCTTCCCACGGATGGCGGCGAATCCGTTCGGCCATTTCTCCATAGCTCTGGAGCCAATCTGTCATTGCGTTCGATCCTTCTGAGACGCCAATACCAACGAGGGGGAAAAGCTTGTGACCCCAGGCAGGGCCGTATTATCCCGCGACGGGTGGGAATGCGCGATTGGATTGTGGGATGTGTCGGGGGCAAATGGGGGGTTAAGGGCAGAAATGGGAGGTTGGGTTACAGAAATATCCTACATATCGTTGGGAATGGGCCTGATGTAGGTGAGGAACCTGCAAAGTTGTAAGACATGCAGCTTGAATACTTACGACGTTGGCAACGTCCTACATATGATTGGGAATCCCCTTCGCTATCAATCCCTTGCGTATTTTTTGCGGTGGCGACTATAGTCTGGCGTCGCCCAGATGGCGGCCGGGTTTGGCGACTCGCAGTGGGATGCAAAGCGCTTGCGTTGTTGCAGGCGTTCTTGCATCTGTAAAGTTGTCGTTATGGCAGCTGTACGCGGGAGACCTTCGGGTCTGCCGGCTTCCACTCCGGTTCGCCAACCTGCGTACAGTTGCCACCTTCGTTTGGCGACGATTAGGTGGTGAAACTTTTCCAGTGGAGCTTACTTATGAATCAATACATGGGCCTTACCAGCAACGCCGACGACCAACCCCTCTACGTCGATACCGCCGCCCCGCTACACATCCTGCTCGACTCAGCCGCCTACCGAATCCGTGCCGCCACCCAGTTCCTGGAAAACTTGGCAATGCGCGATGAACTGACCATCGACCCCGCGACCTTGCAAGATTTGGCACAACTTTGCTGCATCCCGCTGCGTGACGGGTGCGACGTGATGGATGTGATTGCACGACGATTGGATGCGGCACCGGCAGGTTCCACTCTATAAGCCTGCCAACCGACAACCCGTGGCGAGGGAGCTTGCTCCCGCTGGGCTGCGCAGCGGCCCCTTTTGTGAGCGCTGCGCACTCAAGCGGGAGCAAGCTCCCTCGCCACTGACTCATCGTTTTTTTAAGCACACAGAATTACGACCGCACCACGACATTTTTTGAAACGCCAGAGCCATTGATCTATACAGCACACCACGGAGATGTTTTACCCATAGCCCGTGGAGACAGAAAAACAGCCCCATGCTATGGTTTGGTCGTGAGTAGAGGACTTTCCAATGACCCAAACAGCTACTGCTAGCGTCGCGACTCAGGTCCGAAAGCTTGCTAAAGCCCACAATGTCACTGCTGAACTTGACGGTATGAGTCGCATGGCTGCGACCATCACTCGTCTGGCTGGGGATGTCGTCGAGCTGGATGGCATCGAACAGTTGCTTGTCAATCTCAAGAGAAAAGGTGTTCTGAGTAAGTCGGAGATCCTGACGCTCCAAGGCGAGTACCTTCAGGAGAAAAGACGCGCCAAGAAACGTAGCGCATGAGTTTTGATCCGTTCGGTGATTTCGAAACCGCCGGGTATCTTCAAAACTCATTACGACTTAAAGATCCTATAGAAGTAAAAGAATCTGAGCATCTTTCCTTCGAGGCAAGTATCGAAGATGCTCTTGCTTGTCTGGCTAAAAGGAGACCCATTACCTTCCAGACAGTGCTCGAAGTTCACAAAATTTTATTTTCGGGCTTTTATCCTTGGGCAGGGAAAGATCGAAACGAGCTCGTACCTCACCTAGCCGTCTTCAAAGGTTCCCATAACAATCCCCGCAGTACAGCTTTCGAGCGCCCGGAACTCATCAAGAGGTCTGTCGACTATGCACTTAAACTGGCGGCCGATAAGAAACACTTCAAAGAGCATCCTGGCGAGGTGATGGGTCAACTGGCTTTCGCGCACCCCTTTCTTGACGGCAATGGACGTACGATTCTATTAGTCTTCATGGAACTCTGCTATCGAGCCAAGTTTGCTATCGATTGGTCAAAAACAAACAAAGACGATTACCTACGAGCACTCAGCGATGAGATCCGCGAGCCTGGCCAAGGGCATCTCGACAACTACCTGAAACCATTCAGAGTAGCCATATCCAGCCGTGGCGAGTGGCCGGAAACCATCAGTGGCATCCGAGGCCTAGATGGCCTGGACAAAGAAGACATCACGTACGAGAGCCTGGACAACCCAGAAGTCCAGCAAATTTATAAGACACACAGGGTAAAGCCTCTCGACCCTTAGCCTTCTACGTGCCGGAGATACGAAATGCTAGAGGTAAAACCTTCCGCGATATTGCAGGCGGACAGCTTCTGGATTGCAATCTGGCGAAATGGAGCCTTGAGTATCCAGGAAGCCGAAAGGCGGGCGCTGGGCTCGCAACGTTTAAAAGAGGCTTACTCGTCGATACCCTTCTACGCCAGGAAAGCGGCTCGAGATCCACAATTTTGGAGCAAGTTTTACGCGAGCCGCGTGAATTCGTAGAGCGCTCAAGCGGGAGCAAGCTCCCTCGCCACGAGTGCATCGTCTACCTGAACTACTCAACAACCCCGTTATAAACAACCATCGCACTCCCCTCCTTCTTGACCACGAGCTTATTCCCCTGCGCCATGGCCTCGACCAATTCAGAACACCCCTCCACTTCACGCTTCCCATCAACGCGCTCGGCCTGGGTGTCGAAACTGAATACATAGGTCGACGCCGGGCACGCGTTGCCCCCCTCTCCCGTGGAAACAACCAGCACATACTTGCTCGGGCCAAACGTGTAAGCCTTTTCAATCGTCACATAACCGGTGTATTCGACTTGCTCGACGATTGATTCCATAACGTTCATCACGCCAGCCCTGGATCGATAATTCAGCGCGGTCGTCATCGCCTGGGTCTGGGTTGTGAACGGTCCGGCACGCTCGGCGTTGACGGGCAATGGTTCATAAGCAACGCCCGGGGGTGCGGGAGGTGCCGGTTGAGGCTTGGTGGCGGGCTTTGCAACGAGGCTTTGCTGGGGTTCTGGAAGATCGCATAGGCCGTTTTTACAAATGAAATCCCCTTGGCAGTCGATGTCTTCCGAGCACTGGTTCGTTTCTTCGAAGGTGCTCTGGTCGGCCTTGGCGTAGCCGACGACGGCCAGCGCCAGGAGAGTGCAGGCAAACAAACGCTTCATCGATGAAGTCCTTTTCTTGGATGGTGGCCGATGATAACTGCAAACCTCCCGGGTTTGCTCCGGTCAATTTCCAGTGTCCGGTAGCCCTCTGTTGGTTTGAATACTAGCCTTGCAAACGTCCCCACAAGGAAGTCGAGACCTCCATGGCTGATCGCGAACAACTCCATCGAGACGGCTACGTCCTGCTCCGCCAAGCGATCCCGAACGAATGGCTGGCTGACTTGCGTAACGTGTTCGATGCAGGCGTGCGACCGTCGGACCAATGGCCTGTGCCCCGTGGCATGGACTGGCGCTATTCAATGCTGGACGATGATTCGAAGATTCAGGCGGTGTGTCGTCTGCCCCAGCTACTGGCGGTGGCAGGCGAGTTGATCGGCGAACGGTTCTTCCTCTCCCAAGTGGAAGGACGCGAGCCCCTGGTCGGTTGCGGCCACCAACAATTGCACCGCGACTTGTCGGCCCAGCGGCCAGGCGACATCGCTATCGCCCTGGCCTTCTTCGACGATTACGGCCCCCAGAACGGCGCGACACGGATCGTCCCCGGCAGCCATCGCCCGAAGCCGGGAGCACCACCCTTGGACTTCAATGACGAGTCCCGCTCTGTACAGTTGTCAGGCTGCGCCGGTGACATCCTGGTGTTCGATGTCGATCTGGTGCACGCAGGTAGCCTGAACATGATCGGCACACACCGTCGATCAATTCTGATCAGCTATTGCTCGGAGTCGTTATACGCATCACACCTGGAAACCGCGGCGCTACGAAATATTCGTATGGACACCCGCGATCGATTCGCCCCTGCGGACTTTGCTTTCAGAAACTAGGATTTTTGCTCGATGAAAGTGATGCGCAGCGCTTCGAATCTGAGCTTTAATGCCGGCGCTCATCGCCCCCTTTCGTCTAATCAAGGAAGAAACGACATTGAAAACAGCTTTCGGCACCCTGTTGTTGGCCTGCCTGACGACTACCACATTGGCTGACGAGAACCCCGTCGGTTTCCAATCCTCCACCCTCCCGGATCCGCACAATGGTCGCGCACTGGAGATGGTCGTTTGGTACCCCAGCGCAACGACCGCAACCCCGCAACTGATCGCCGATAACGCGGTATTTGTCGGTGCATCTGCCGTACGTAACGCGCCGCCCACTGCCGGCGAGCATCCATTGGTAGTGCTCTCCCACGGCTACAGGGGCAACTGGAGCAACCAGATCTGGCTCGCCAGCGCGTTGGCCCAGAAGGGTTACATCGTCGCCGCCATCAACCACCCCGGCAGCACCACCCACGACCGCAGCCCTCAAGCAGCGGCACAGCTTTGGCAACGGCCGGTTGATCTGCGTCGGGCCATTGATGCGGTCACGACTCAACCGGAAAAATTTGGCCGGGTCGCCAATGGCCGAATTGCAGCCGTGGGCCACTCACTCGGCGGCTGGACCGCCCTGGAGATCGCTGGCGCTCGCTTCGATCCCGAGCGCTTCGCCCAGGACTGCAAAGCCCATTCGCAGTTAGCCAGTTGCACCGTCTACCAGCAGATGAATCCCGCCAGCACCGCTGAAGCAAAAGCCGAACTGGCCGCCGATTGGCGGGATAAACGCGTCACTGCGGTGGTGACATTGGACCTGGGCCTGTCACGGGGCCTGACAGATGAAAGCTTGGCCGCGCTGCCTGTCCCTGCACTGGTGATCGCTGCCGGCGTACCGTCGCGTGAACTCCCCGCCGAGTTGGAGTCTGCCAACCTAGCCAAGCGTCTGCCCCAGGCGTCAAGCCGTTACGTTGAGATCAAAGACGCGAGCCATTTCAGTTTCATGTCGATGTGTAAGCCGGGTGCGCAGGAGATGCTTGAAGAGGACGTGCCAGGGGATGGAATCATTTGTCGGGATGGCGATGGCGGTCGTGCTCGGGGGGTGATTCAGCAGCAGGTTGCATCATTGATCGCAGAGTTTTTGGCGCAGCCATCTGCGCACAAAGAAGGCAGTTTGTGAACTGCCCCATCCTCGTCAAAAATAGGTCTCTTTCCCAACAGTTTCCGACTTAACTATCCTACGCCTCCCCCCTAACGGACTCGCCAAGATGTATCTGCGTTCAAGCTTATTGTGCCTGTGCTTTTTCAGCGGCCTTAGCCAAGCCGCTGTTAACTGTTCTGCCCTGGCGGAAAAGCTCTCCGGGACGGTTCCCGAATTCCATCCATCGGTGCAAGGCAAGGTCATAGGTAGCGGACGCCTGCATTTCCACGAAGCGCCAGATGAAGCCTGTGCCAACAAGAAGATTTTCGTAATACCCGGCGACGCCCTCACCATTTACTCCAGCCTTGAAGACGAATCGTGGCTGGAAGTGAACTTCATCGCCAAAAGCGGCGACGACTATACCGGTTGGGTAAAGGCTGATCGGGTCGAGATTGGCGTACCTTACGGAGCGCCACCGGAGGATGCCGACGACGCGCCGGCGGATGACGCCCAATAATTCATATGGGGAAAAATACGATGATGGGGTCGCCAGAAGGGAGCGGTCTATTCCCGGCCAGCACGCCCGATGACCTGGACGTGGCTGATGACACGGGCTTCGCCGCCTGGGCTCGCGTCTGGGCGGAGCTTGGCGTCGGATGCGCGTCACGAGAGACGTACGAAGAACTCATTCGACACTACTGCGAGCCGCATCGCGCTTACCACAACCTCCAGCATCTGAAGGAATGCCTTCAGGTGCGCCGATTCGTCAACGCGGCCTGCCAGGCCCCCGCCGAAGTCGACCTCGCGCTATGGTTCCATGATGCGATCTACGACCCCCTTCGCAGCGACAACGAACTGCGCAGTGCGCAATGGTTGGATGACGTGGCACGCGCTAACGGCCTGGGCGATGAAACGCGACGCAGGCTTTACGATCTGGTGATGGTGACGCGACACGACTGCGCCCCGGCGTCGGCAGACGAAGCGGTACTGGTGGACACGGATCTGGCGATCCTTGGGGCATCCTTCGAGCGGTTCGAGGAATACGACCAGCAAATTCGCCGCGAGTATCAGTTTGTGCCGCTGCCTGTGTACCGCCAAAAACGGCGTCAGGTCCTTGAAGGCTTTCTGGCACGTGGGCGCATTTATACGACCGCGTCGTACTTCGACGCATTCGAGCAGCAGGCACGTGCGAATCTTGCACGCGCCATTGACCGCCTTGACTGAGGACTGGACTCAAATGTTCAACTTCGCCGGTGCTCGACCACAGTGACCGATATCATTCGTGAAATCGGAATCCATCCACCCAGTCAGTCAGCCTTCAAATCGTCCCCCTTTCGATAACTCGTCGGGGTTAACTTACTCCCCTGACTGCACACGCTTCATAGCTTCGAGCAACTGACCCTCGAAATACTCGCTCCCATCTCGCTCCTGCTCTTTTATGCGACGCTTTGCTTCGATAAGCATCGGCATGGCAGCGATGTTCTGATTCAAAAAAGTGGCAACCATCAGGTCGTTCAAATTTGCTAAAGGGGTATCCCAGGCCTCCCTGCAACGGTGCATCAGTCCTGTAGGTGAATCCCCACACCACGGACCTAAAAAATTTGAGACTGTAAGATTTGAACGCATGAACCGACCTCTGAAAGAAATCGAAGGGTTAGTCATTTCGCACGACTAGGAGATAGCCTAAAAAACGAGATCGGATGAGCACTTTGGCCGTTTGCTGCCTGTCGTGAAGGGCGACTACCGGGCAGAAGCGGATGTCCGTGAGCGGCTGCTTTCGGCCAATAGCGGACGCTCCTGTTAGTAATGACCGATACTACAAAACTTAGCTCTTCAAATAAAAAA
Source organism: Pseudomonas sp. St290 (assembly GCF_018325805.1). NCBI lineage: Bacteria > Pseudomonadati > Pseudomonadota > Gammaproteobacteria > Pseudomonadales > Pseudomonadaceae > Pseudomonas > Pseudomonas sp. St290. Next base: position 4,790,531 of record NZ_AP014703.1, read on the forward strand.
AGTATCGGCTCACATCAAACGGTTTTCCACCCACCGTCGATATTGACGAGTGCGAAATGCCATACCGAGCTGTTGCAGGATAAGTGCACGCAGCGGTGAAACTTTCGGATCGGGCTTTTTCGCGCGACTCAGCTTGCGTAACTGAAACTTCACTACTGCCATGTTTGCCAAGGATGCGATGGCTTTATTTTTCCAGGTAATCGGCGGCAATTGCGGAGCATTGTCTTTGCCCAGCAGCCAGTCCCGAGGCAAGTTGGGATCGATGGCTAACGCTGTTCCGATCCCAACCATATTGACGCCGCTCTGCACGACGTTTTCCGCCACCGCGCGGCGACGTATACCACCAGTGACCATCACCGGCATTCTGGCAACTGTTTGGATATCACGGGCGAACTCGACGAAGTAGGCTTCGCGAGCCAGCGTGCGACCGTCGCGCGCCTCACCCTGCATAGCGGGCGCTTCATAACTGCCTCCGGATAATTCCACCAAATCCACACCAAGGCCATTGAGCAGCTCAACGACCTTCTTCGCATCATCGGCGGTAAACCCTCCCCGCTGGAAATCGGCGGAGTTGAGCTTGACTGCCACTGCGAAATCCGCAGAAACCACAGCCCTGACCGCCTTGACGATTTCGAGTAACAGGCGCGCCCGATTTTCTAGGGAACCGCCCCATTCGTCCGTCCTTTGGTTGGTCAACGGCGAAAGGAACTGGCTCAACAAATAGCCATGGGCAGCGTGGATTTCCACGCCGGTGAATCCGGCTTGTTCGCCGAGGCGCGCGGTGTTCGCAAAGCGTTGGATAACTTCCTTAATCACGCCGGAGGTCATCGCGTGAGGCGTGGCGAAACGCTTGGACAGTTTGCCCAAATCCAGCGGCACGGCCGACGGTGCCCATGTTTTTTGCCCAAGATTGGACTGCATCTGCCGCCCTGGGTGGTTGATCTGCAACCAGAACTGCGCACCGCCGGATCGACCAATACGTGCCCAACGCTTGAACTTGGCCAGTTGCTGATCGTCCTGCAAAACTACGCCACCCGGTCCGGTCATGGCGCGGCCGTCGACCATCACGTTGCCGGTGATGATCAGGCCTGCACCACCATCGGCCCACGCTTGGTAGAGACGCATCAGTTCTTCGGAGGGTGCCTGATCGGCGTCCGCCATGTTCTCCTCCATGGCGGCTTTGGCGATTCGGTTCTTGATGGACGAACCGTTTGGAAGCATCAGGGTGTCGAACACATTCATGGGGCAGTCCTCAACTGGATATGAGACTACCTTAAGATTGAAGTCAACTTTAAGGTCAACATCTTTTTTCCGAATCAGTCGATGTTCATCGCGCCAGATCCTGGCAATTGCGTCACCAGATCAGCACCTAACAACAGTGCGGGCGTGTAAGCCCCGCCAGTCGGACGCATTTGCAACAGGTAATCAACCACCGCCAATGCAGCGCTGATCGTCAGGCTGTAGACGTTCGCGGTATGCAGGCGCGCGGTTCTGCACTCACCACGGGCGTTGCGAGCCTCGCCCCAAACATAGGTGCCTTGATCTGCGCGTTTTTCCTGATCTGGGCCGACCACGGTTTTTCCAATTCGTGCTTTGAGCAACCGCTGCACGAACGACAAACCCAGCAACGGACGAATCCAATTAGCAAACCGGGCGCCGCGGATCATGCCTGCGGAGCCAGGGATGAAAACTTCGATGTTGGCAATGCCGGTGGTGTGCCATGCAGTGGAAACGTCGCCCCATGGAATAGTCATTGCCAGCTTTTCTCCGGCACCAAAGTCGATGCGACGCACCCGGTAGGCCAGCGGCACCGAGGTGATTTTGCCGTCACGGCGAACCTTACCACCCTGCGCCATACCCTCAATTGAAGTCTTAGCAGTACCGGGCGAAAAACTTGAGCGCGAATCAAAACCCAATGCCAGATGCGTGGCATCCGGCATCGCATTTTTCAATGCAGCGGCTACACAGTCCGTAGGGACCACATCGAAACCGACGCCTGGGCAAATGACCACGCCCGCCGCCCGCGCACGTTCATTCAGGGATTGAGCGTGCTCGAATACGGCAATCTCGCCGGTGATATCCAAATAATGTGCATTGGCACGCAAGCATGCTTCCATCATCGGAACGGCGGTCGCTGAGAATGGCCCTGCGCAATGCAGAACCAAGCCATGGCCTTTGATCTGAGCAAGTAACCGTACTTCGTCTTCGAGTCCAAACACCCGAGCTTCAAGACCCAACTCCCGAGCCAGGGCTTCAACTTTGTCTCGGCTACGTCCCGCCAGCACAGGTTTAAGCCCACGTTTTACAGCATCACGAGCGATCAACTCGCCGGTGTAGCCGTTGGCTCCATAAATCATCCATTTCATCTGCGTATCAAAGTTGTCTTGCTGACTCATGCATGGCTCCCGAGTGGATTAGTGACGAGCGTTATTGCCTTGCTCATTCAGCATCAGACGCTAGCGTTAAAGTCAGGTTGAGGGTCAAGTTGAAGTGAGCAGCTACCAGTGGAAATTATTTGCAGAGGCGGGGTTGACCTTAAAGCGAGGTTTAAGGTGAGCATGCGCCGACCTGCTTGATTGATGGAACCCGGATGATGCTCAAGACCTTTATTTCCTATGCGTTGGTACTGATAGGTAGCGCTTTCATGACATTTGCAAATGCTGACACCGCCCCTTCCACAATGACTGCCAAGAATCGCCAAATTCTGGTGATTCTGACCAACCACTCCAGCTATCCCTCACGAACCGATACGACGGGGTTGTGGCTGACTGAGCTGACGCATTTCACCGACGTAGTGGAGGCAGCTGGCTACAGCACAGTTTTTGCCAGTCCCAAAGGCGGTGCGGTGCCTCTAGATGAGCGCAGCCTCGGTTGGCTGTACATGGACAAGGCCGCCCGAGAGCATTTGCAGTCCCCTGCCTTTCGCGCTCGCCTGCAAAACACACTGCCGATCGCCGATGTCGATCCGTCCCAGTTCAGCGTCATCTACTTCACCGGGGGCCATGGGGTGATGTGGGACTTCCCCAATAATCCCGACCTGCGGCGTGTCGCCGAAACTATCTACAACCAAGGTGGCATCGTCTCGGCCGTCTGCCATGGCGTTGCGGGTCTGTTGGATCTGAAGGATGAACAAGGCCAGTTGATCATCAAAGGGAAGAACATCACCGGTTTCTCTGATCGCGAAGAGCTGTTCTCCGGCATGAAAAGCCAGGTGCCCTTCTTCCTTGAGGACAAGTTGGTGAGCCAAGGTGCGCGGTACCGCAAGGGCTGGCTGCCATTCACGTCATTCGCCATCACTGATGGAAGGCTTGTCACCGGCCAAAACCCTCAATCGCCCAATGCCGTAGCTGAAGCCGTGATGGCGGTGCTCTCAGGCGACAACGTAGCTCGCTGAACCCTCAAGTAGTTCCCACCACCCGGAGAAAGACCGATTGAAACTCGCAAGCGCCGTATTAACAGGATTGCTGTTCAGCTCAATTGCCAACCATGCGTTGGCGGGGACGCCTGAAATGCTCAGCCCGACTGAAACCAACACAATCGATATCGCAGGCCACACAGTGCCGGTCGTCAAGGGCGGCTTGTACGACCGTTATCGCTCGAATCCTCCCTTGTCGGTGATTGCAGCAGAACTGCCGGGTGTTGATTTGAGCTGGTTCAAAGGACTGGAAAAGCACAAGGTAGACATTGGCTTCGAGTCATACTCTCCGAACTTTTATTACCAGAACAGTCGGGTAACGGCTGTCTACACGGCCGACCTGGACGCACTTCGGGCATTGATGCCGCCGGAAGTATTGGCAACCGTACACCCCCTGCAAATCTGGCCGGGTCGCGGCTTGATTGCGTTCACCGCGTACACCTATGAGCATTGTGATAACGACGCCTATAACGAAGTGGCCGTGTCGATCATCACCAACAAGCCAGGCAAAGCCAATCTGGGTCCGTTCACACTGATTGGCCAGTCGATGTCTGGCGACTTCTGGGGCTATGTGCTCAAGCTGCCGGTGAATACCGAGCTTGCACGGGTGCGCGGTGTCGTCGGTTACAACCTGCCTAAATGGCTGACCGGTATTGACCGCAAAGAAGATGCCCAATCTGTGGTCTATAACATCACCGACAGCCAGACCGGAAAAGTCGACGTGTCCTTCAAAGCGAAGAAACTCGACAACCTCTCTCGCGATGTCGATATCGTCACCAGCAGCTTCACCAATCTCGATCATCAGGGCCAACTGGCATACGGGTATGCGGTTTCCCGCCAGCTCAGTCACGGCTCCAGCCGCGACGCTGATTCGGCCACCCTCACGCTGGGCGACGGCAGTCTGTCGAATTACCTCCGTGCCCTGAAGCTGGGGAAAATGATGAAGTACGAATACGTGCCAGAGTTCCAGAGTGCGCTTTATGCGCCCAAGCCACTCGCCAGCCTGATTGGCGAGCGCTGAGACCTTTTGCGCCTGTCAGGCTCCGGAAGCCTGACGGGTGTGTTTTTTTGTAGAAGACGTTACCGCGGGCCTATCTGAAGCTTTGCCAACCCCCTCTTCACGCAGACGATTTATCAGCATTTGAGCATTATCCCCACACGCCATGCCCTCGGGTTTATCTTCGATGCCCTTGATGACGAGCAGAAGTTGAGCTTTGTTTTGCGCTAGCCGCTCCTGCAGAACGCTGATTTCTTCCACCTTTTGCTTGAGTCCAGTGAGCAACTCGTCGTGCCGCCAGCCACTGGCATTCATCGGCATCAGTTGCCGAATCTCCTCCAATGAGAAACCTGCCGCTTGTGCGCCGGTGATGAGTTCCAATACCCATTCGGTATCGGGCGCGTAGTCCCTGTAGCCATTGGCCTTGCGCTCAACGGAGCTGATCAAGCCACTGGCCTCATAGAAACGGATGCGTGACGGTGCCAGTCCGCTGATTTTCGCCAGTTCGCCTATTCTCATACCTCACCCTGAAAAATCTATTGACCTTAAAGTTGACTTTAAACCTAAAGTCATCGGGCGGCCAAGCGCAACGTGTGACTTGGTCGTCATGGCGTTCGTGAGTAAGCGCAGGCTAATCCAGCAACGCACTCTGAACTGCCTACCGGAAGGGCTGCATTCTGTTAACTCAAGGCCATGATCGGAACGCGATTCGATGAAGGCCTCCACTTCATTCAGGAGATACGAACATGGGGTATGTCACTACAAGAGATGGTGTTGAAATCTTCTACAAAGACTGGGGGCCACGCGATGCCCAGGTCATCTTTTTTCACCACGGATGGCCACTGAGCGCGGATGATTGGGACGCGCAAATGCTCTTTTTCCTGGGTGCAGGTTACCGGGTTGTAGCACACGATCGGCGCGGTCACGGGCGATCCAGCCAGGTCTGGGATGGACACGACATGGACCACTACGCCGACGACGTCGCGGCCGTAGTTGATCACCTGGGTGTACAAGGCGCAGTTCACGTCGGGCACTCCACCGGCGGCGGCGAAGTCGTTCACTATATCGCTCGCCATGGCGAAGACCGAGTCTCGAAAGCGGCCATCATCAGTGCCGTGCCACCGCTGATGGTCCAGACACCGAACAATCCTGGCGGCCTGCCGAAGTCAGTGTTCGACGACTTGCAGGCACAACTGAAAGCCAACCGGGCACAGTTTTACCACGACGTTCCTGCAGGGCCTTTCTACGGCTATAACCGCCCGGGTGCAAAGACCTCCGAGGGCATTGTCTTGAACTGGTGGCGACAAGGCATGATGGGATGTGCACAGGCACACTATGATGGGATCGTGGCGTTTTCTCAGACTGACTTCACCGAAGACTTGAAGAGCATCAAGATCCCCGTCCTGGTAATGCATGGTGATGATGACCAGATCGTGCCTTATGAAAATGCAGGGGTTTTGTCGGCCAAACTTCTGCAAAACAGTACGTTGAAAATCTACCCGGGCTTCCCTCATGGAATGCCGACAACCAACGCCGAGACGATTAACGCAGATCTGCTGGCGTTCGTGCGGAGCTAAAAAATGGGGCGGGTTAATCCCGCCCTTTTTCCCCTTGCGACTCCAAGATCAGATTTTGAATTTCGCAAAGTGCATAAGAAATGCGTTAACTGATTGTCCGCTTTTGGCCGAAAGCGATCACTCATGACCGCTCCTTTCGATTCAAAAGCAGCCCGCTGTATGTATGCATAAAAACGGATCCCTCCGCCTATTAGTTATTAAATCGTCCGATCCAAAACCCTCGCATTCCACAACGCCCGATACCGCTCCCGCCACCCCGGACTCCCCTTATCCAACCACTCCAACGTCGCCTCAATACTCTCAGGGCTGATGATGAAGTGGTTGATATGCTCCTCGATCCGCTCTTCCGATAGATGCAGCGAGTCCAGATAACCATTGAAAGAATCCGCCAACACCACATATTCATCGCCCTCCTGACGACGCCCAGTCCAGGCAGGTAAGCCCGCCACCATCGCCGCCACGTCCTGGCGCCCTTCCCGCAAATCCAGCAGCAGGATACTTGCGCCGCCATCGCGACCGATCGGCAACAATCCCGTTGCGGGGAAGCCTGGCTGTGCCCGCAGTTGCTCCAGTTCAAAGGGATTGGATTCATACTCTTGGTCCGGATCCAGCCCGTACAGCGAAAAACTGAGCAATTCCTCATCGCCATTGGCGAGCGTGGCCAGCACATCGTATTCCACGTAGGCGCCGTTGCAGGTCTTGAGGAACTGGCGATAGTCGTCCGGCAAGCGGGCGCCCAGGCTGGCTTCCAGTTGCGCGATAGCCTGGTCGGTGGCGCCTTCACGGGTGTCTTCGAGGATGAGTCCGCGGTAGTCAGTCATTGATATCTCGAAAGGTATTGGGTGGGATGGGGTACCAAATCTAGCGACCGTTCACTTGGGCATTTTGTGGGGGCGACTCCATTCGGTATCACACCACACTCGCCCGATGCAGGCTGCTCATGTGCCCTACCCCCGCCGCCTTCAAACGGCTCACCAGATCCTCCCGCGCCGCTCGCCCACCGGAACGGACGTATTCCAGCTCCGCCGCCGTGATCAAGACCACCGGTACCAATCTGACCGGGGACAAGGGCATGTCATCCAGCTGGGTAGGGAAATCCGGCTCGGGGGCGCCGAGCAGGACGCCGGTGGAGTCGTCATCGGTCACGAAGAGCTTGGGCAGTTGATCGCTCATGTGGTGCGATTGGCTGAGCCCGGGAAGCTCAAGGGATAGCGCCCCGTACTGGTCGAGTTGGTGGGTGATGCCGCCAGCGTCGGCCACCGTTTTAGCGACGTGCTCCAGGAGCTCGAATACCCAACTGCGCTTGAAAGGATCGACCTCACCCACGGCGCCGCGGGCGTGCTCGGGGATATCTGCGGTTTCGACGAACAATTCCATCTCGAAACCGTTGCCCATTCCTTCCGTATCATCGAACGGATCGGACAGGCCTTCGGTGGCGAGGATGATCGTGTCGCCACGGCGAACCACGCGGTAGGCCTGGCGGGTCGAAGGCCAGTATGGGCCGCCGGAAAAGCTCGGGCTGATCAGGTAGGAAAGGACATCCCGCTCGACCGTGCCGACAGAATTCCAATGACGATCCAGGCAAGCTTCGCCGGCTTCCCGGACGGCCAGGTTGGCCGCTTCAGCCTCGGTCAGGTTGCTCTGTTCGTGGGGTTGCGGCACGTCTTGGGCTTGGGGCTCAGGACTTTTCGACGAACCGAGGAGCTTCTTGAAGAAATTCATGGGCGTTCCTTGCTGGATTTCGCTCGGCCTCTCTCGTCTCAGCACTCACTGATCCGATGGCTGGCGTGGCGTGCATTGTGGCGTGTTGGCCTGGATATGAAAACGCGGGCAGGCATTTGCGAGCAGTTTCGACGAAAGGCGTGACAATCAAGCTATACACCGTCAGGTAACGCTGGTGGTCCTGTTCTCCGGTGCCGAAACGCAAGTGCTCGGGCTGCGAAGTGGTGACATAAAGCGTGCCGAACATCCAGTCCCATAGCGACAGGTTGACGCCGAAATTGCGGTTGAAATGACGGGGCGCATCGCTGTGGTGGATCTGGTGCTGGGCCGGACTGTTCAGCACGTGTTCCAGCACCGGGCCAAAGGACAGCCAGACATGGGTGTGACGCAAATTCGCCGCCAGGCTATTGAAAATGAACACCAGGTACGTCACACCGAACAACGTGTAGCGACTGATCTCCCCCCCACAGGCATACCAGAAACCACCCGCGAACAGGCCCAGGCAGGCGGTGATACCGAGTTTCTCGACGATCTTCTCCACGAAATGCACACGACTCGCCGTGGCCGGCACCAGTACGGGCGCCGAATGATGCACCTTGTGAAAGGCCCAGAGCCAGCGCGAATGAAACGCCCGGTGCGCCCAGTAGTGGACGAAATCCTTCACCAGAAACACCCCCAGCCCATAGAACAACGCCAGCGAAAGGTTCTCCCCCAGACGCGGACGAGCGCCCCAGAGGTTGCTGAAAAAAGCCGAGTAATCTCCAGAGCGCAGAATGTACGGGTCCACCAGATGAACAATGGGCAACACCAAGGCAATCTTGAGAATGGCCCGTACGAAGTAGTAGCGATAATCCAGCAATGCCGAACGATGCAGATACACCTGGCTGCCACCGATGAATTGCCAGAACGAACGAGCATCGGTCAGGCGGCGGTGTTTTCTGAAACGAAACAGGCCATAGGCGACACCGTAGGAGGCGCAGAGAAACAGGACTCCGAACCGACCGTTCAGGTTGAAAATGCCGAAGAACTGCTGGGTGACGGGCGCGATGACCCACGCATTCAGGTGTTGGTAGACAAGGGAAAACGCATCCACGAAATGCCGGCCTCTGTCGAAGGAGCGGTATTGTAAATCAGTCGCGTTGGGCTCGGCTTGGGTTTTCAGGCATTTTCTGGGGGTGGCCGCTCAAAAGAATCTAGGGGCGGCCCGATCTAACGCGACGCATATGAATGAGTGCGGTTCTACGATTATCTGGAGAAACTCGCTCTTCGACAGCGAAGGGCAAAAAGCCCAACTTTGGATAAAGCAGCAAGCCTGCCGTATTTTCATTGAAACACGATACTTGCACCTCAGTGGCGTCATAGCGGTCGAACGCCAGGGCCGTCATCGTTTCCACAAGAAAGGTTGCAACGCCTTTACCTCGAGCCTCTTGGGCAACGATGACATTGCCGATACAGCAAACCCCACCTTTTTCAGCCCGATAGAAGTTAGCAAAACCAACGACACGGTTCCCAGCCTCGATGATCGTCGAATCGAATCGTTGAGCGATGGCGTCAGACATCTGAGCCTCAGTCAGAGGGTATTGAGCTTTCGGGAACATATAGAACAGTTCCCGAGCGTCCTGCGCCAAACTACAGAGGGTCTTGATGTCATCAGCCATCACTGGCCTGCTTTGCAATATCATTGGGTGTCCTTGAGATCTATGCACTTGGTGCCTTGGCTCACCTGATTTTGCTCAAACATCTGTCGGGGCGCCAGGACCGGACCGATTCCAAAAGGATGAATATGACATTGACGGTCGAACGGTTGGTCAGGATAGCAATGACCAATCCAATCAACGCGCATATCACCTCGCGCCTACCTTCACTCGGTTTGAATCAATGCATGCTCACCGCTGGCTGCCTGTTCCAAGCCGTCTGGAATCTTCAGTCGCAACGGCCACCGGCTTGGGGCGTGAAGGATTACGACGTTTTTTACTTCGACCCTGACCTGTCTTGGGAAGCCGAGAATGAAGTGATCAACGCCGCCCAGCGTCTCTTCCAGGACCTGGACGTCAACATCGAGGTCAAGAACCAGGCCCGCGTCCACCTTTGGTACGGTCAGCGGTTTGGCAAGCCATATCCTCAGCTTCAGTCGGCCAAGGATGGCATTGATCGTTACTTGATTGCGGGGACGTGTATCGGGTTGGATGTTGAAACCGGTGACGTCTATGCGCCCTATGGCCTGGACGACATAGAGCAAGGTGTTCTTCGTATCAATCCAAAGAACCCCCAGCCAGATTTGTTCGATGAGAAGGCGAAAAGTTATCAGGCTCGCTGGCCGTGGCTCAGGATCATGGAGACCAGAGGCGTTCGCTGATCCGACTCAGCCTTGGCTCATCGTCCCCGAAAAACTTGCCTCCACCGGCCCGATAAGAAAAACCGCCCCCACGCCATCCCATCGCACCGTCACGCTTCCACCATCACATTCAACTTCAACGGTGCTGTCCAACAAACCACGACGAATCCCGTTAACAACCGCCCCACACGAACAAGAGCCTGAACCCAGCGCAATACCCGCCCCGCGCTCCCAAATACGCAACCGAACACGCGTGCGATCAATGATCTGTACGAAATGCACGTTGGTCTTGAGCGGGAACAGCGCGTTGGTTTCGATGGCCGGGCCGATCGTCGCGATATCCACGCTAGCCAGGTCATCGACAAAATAGGTGCAGTGAGGATTTCCCATGCTGCACGCGGCTGGACTGCCGGCCAGTGGCAAGGCAGCGGTGTCCAGTTCCTGCGCTAAAGGAATGTCCGACCAGCCGAAAAGCGGCACACCCATGTCGACGGAAATGTCGCCGGTTGGGGTACGTTCGCAAGTAAGCAACCCACGGTTAGTGCGCAAGGCCACCGAAGTAACATTAGCTTCGCGCATGAGCAGGTCCGCAGCCCCCCGCGTCGCGCTGCCACAAACGTCCAGCGCGGAGCCATCTGCGTTCCAGAACATCACACGCGCATCGGCATCGTCGCAATCGAGCAGTACCGCCAGTTGATTGAACCCAACACCTCGGTTCCGATCCCCCATGCGCCGGGCCATGGCACTTGTCACCGGGTTGGCCGAATTTCGCGAGTCGACAATGACGAAGTCATCGCCATTGGCATGCATCTTATGAAAGCTCAGTTGCATGCAAACGCTCTGCTGGAGATGGAAATGGAATTGCCGTCGGGGTCTTTGGCGTTGGCAAAAGAGTAACCATCCGCCTTGTGGGTAGCGCCAAACTTCAGGCCCTGGGCCAGGCACTTTGCCTTGAAGCCCTCGACATCCTGGAGATCAAAGACCAGCTTTACGGTGACTTGTCCTGTTTTAACGGCCTTGCCCGCCGGGTGAACCATCAGGATCGCGCCACCGTTTGCAGGGCTCAATTCGGTGACGCGGTCATCGGCTTTTTTTTCATGGCTAAAGCCGAAGTGACGCTCGTAAAAATCACAGGTCGCTTGAACGTCCCGGACATACAGCATGATTCGATTGAGTGACGGTTGCATGTGGTCTTCCTTGATCGCTGTTGAAGATGAAGCCCTTTGCACGAAGCATGATTGCCCAGTGCCTTGGCATCACGGGCACTCCAGCGCTTCAAACCGTCCGATCATAACCGCAGAGAACGATTACAGCTCAAGGCCAATCAACAAGCACCGCTTTCGGATCCCCCTGGCGCATCTGGGCCAGTTCAGCATCTGCCTTGGCTTGTGTCGCATGGCAGAACTCGAAAGCGTTCTGTGTCTTGCCGGTCGGTCCCTTGGCCTCGGCCATGCAAACAACAGCGCCGGGGGCACAAACGGCACTGTTGAGTTTGAAATCCCCCCAAACGCCGGGCTGTTCCTGCTTCACTTTGGCGATATAGCTTTTGAGTGAGGGTTGCATGTCGCTCGTCACTCCGGCGATCAATTTGACCGGGCTGACGGCAGCGCCGTACGTATGCTGGGTGGTCAGCACGGCAGTGCAATACATTGCATTCGCCGGGATCGCAGCCGCTACACCGTTCGCCATCACCGTTGGGGTCATCGAGACTTGAGTGCCGCCAGGCCCCACCAGAACCGGAACGACGCTAAACGCGTTGTTTCGCCATACTTTCAGACTCACCCGCGAGCCAATTGACGCTTTTGCAACGGCTACCCTGAAATCGATTGAATCGGCGATAGGCCGATCATCAACTGCCACGATCACGTCCTGAGGCACTATCCCGGCCTGTTGAGCACCACTACCCGGAACGGTCGCCAACACAACAACACCGGCAGGTGGCTGCGCCAAAGCCATGGCCCGCTTCGGATCGATGGTATCGATGCTGGCGCCGATCTTACCGCGAGGTAAATTGGCAAGCTGGCAACCCTTCTCAAGCCATACCTGGCTGGCCGCTTCTTTTCGAGCCGTGGCGACCTGCTTCATGATCGGCTCAGCGCTTGCCTGGTACATCGGCACCTCGCTGAGGGACATTTCGATGTACTCACAGGACTTGGAGCGATACCGGTCAGGTGTTTCCCGGGTCACCAGTTTTTGCAGGTCAATGGGCGGCAGGCCTTGGGGCACGGCGACCGTGGAAGTCGCGGGAGAGACGCTGGCAGAGTCCGCAGTCGCGACCGAAGAGACCACGTAGGCGCCGGCCGCCAGGCCTACGGCACTGGTCATTACGCTGGTGTCGACGCCACCCGGCATGGGAAGCAGCATCGCACCGACCACTGCGGCCTCACCGAGCCCACCATCAGAGGCACAGCCCGTCAGGCCAGTGAAAGACAGTACAACGGCGAGCCTGGCGCTTGATTTGAAGGCGGTAGCAAACATTTCGCTTCTCGGTGCTTGATTCGAATGGATCGTGCCGCATCATGGCAAAGTGCCTTTAAGTTGTATATCGAATGCACGTTTGCCCGGATGTCACTCGCCTCAATCACCACGACAGCACAGTGCCTGGTTGAGGTTGGACAGAATGATGGCCAAAGAGTACCTTGCCTGGACCTGCCTAAACGTCACGACCTCAGAGAAGCCCATGTCGACAAAATGCCTTGCCGGAATGCTGGTGCTCCTCCCTCTCCTGGCGTCTTGCGTCAACCCCATGTACAGCGCCGCCGAGCGAGCCGAAACAGCGGAATACCTGCGCAAGGTCAGAGACCCGGCGACCTACTACGCCATGGATTGTGAAACGTTCCTGGCTACCAAACGGGGTTGGGAACAACATCCCAACATGGCGGCCGACCCCGTCAACCTGGTGATCCAACAGGTCGCCACACAACGCGACTGTTCCGCTGGCAGCGTCCCTGCGCCCAGTGCTGTTGCGGTGGCGCCAACGCCCGTGACGTCAGCGGCAATGCCCGTACCGATGTCTAATCAGTCGGGTGTATTGGGCCTGCACATCACCCCTGTGACACCAACGGTGGCTCGGCAATTCGGCTTAGCCGCGGTTAGCGGCGTCTTGGTCTTGGGGCCAGTGCCAGGAAGCGGCGCTGAAAAAGCAGGCATGTTGGCCGGCGATATCGTTTTGCAAATTGCCGGGACCTCGGTCAATAGCCCGGCCGAACTGACCGCTGTCGCCAGCCGTATTCGACCTGGTTTCACAGCGCCGCTGAAGGTATGGCGTTACCGGGCCCCCATCGACGTGCTGGTGGAAATAGGCGACTCATCGGGCTTGGCCCCCTCGGTGGCGCCTGCGGCTGTCGCTGCGCCGACGCGTCCCTTGGCCACTGCCGTCACTTCCCCGGCGAGCAATAGCGCAGCAAATATTTCGTTCTGTTTTGCCCTGTTCGAGGCCAGGCAAGTCCAGGGACTGAGCGACTATCCATCAAGAGGCCTCATCACCCCCGTCTGGCAAGGCCCGGCACTGACCGGCACACCGGCTCGCCTGGCCATGCCAGAGTTCCAGGCATTCACCCGGGCCCAAGGCTACGACGTGAAAATGCAACCGATGTTCTGCCAACCCATCGGCGCCAGCGAGCAGTGCCAGGCGATGGGATCGGAGAGTTTCATGCTGACCACTCGCAGTTTTACCGCGATGGTCAATTGCACTGAAACCTTGCAGGACGTAGAAACAACGCGCGGTCTACTGCTCAAACAGTGGCCTTATCTGCAGACCACCGCGTGGCGTCCCTTGGCGGGTCAGTAACCACCTCGAGGGGATGCTCTGGGCGACGTGGGAATCAGGTGTTCGATAAAGCTTTCGCTTTAAGCCATCCCTCACGCGTCATTTCCCAAACTTCCTTGAGCAATGTCCCACAGACAAAGTCCCCCTGCTGCGTCCCGATCATGCGCATGCCTTCGCGCTCCGAAATCCTGCGCGAAGCATCATTGCCCACCGCCTTGGGGACCTGCATGACGGGACGCTCCAGCGTTTCAAACCAATAGGCGTTGATCGTCTCGCACGCTTCGCTCATGTAGCCTTTCCCCTGCCATTGCGGCGCCAGCCAGAAACCCCGGTTGTTGCCGGGCTGGTCGTACAGGCTGATGCTGCCGATGCTCTGTGCCGGATTTTCGGCAAGACGGATCATCCAATGCCACTCGCGTCCGGCTGCAATCGCGCGGAGCGCATGGTCGCGCACGTACGTCAACGCACCGTCATCCGGGTAAGGCCAGGGCACGCGGCTATCCAGGTAACGGACCACTTCCCAGTGTGGAAATAACCGTTGAATCGCCGGCGCATCCGTCAGTTCAAGTGGGGTGAGGATGAGGCGGTGGGTTTGGAACGTGGGGATGGCTTCCAAGATGAATTCCTTTTCTAACGTTTTACGTCCAGGGGAACTTCCCTATCGAAATTACTCGTCGACCTGCAGAACGGATGTCGGAAAAACCAGGTTGCACATCCAATCATGTCACTTCGCGGCCTACACTGGATGCGCTCAGCCCCATTGAACCGCATAAGGACATCACCTTGCGACAACTTACCCTCAGCGACAAAAAACTCCGAGGTACCCCCTTTAAAGTCGACGTTCATTGGTGGTTTGACGGGGAATCCGCGTGACAGTGAAGCCCCACTCAAACCTCATCGCCGGATTGGCCCTCGCAGTCGTCGCGACGCTGAGCTGGGCGTTGAACTTCATTGCGCCCTACGTCACCGGCGCCTACACGATCTATGACTTGATGATCGTCCGGTTCCTGATCGCCGGCACGCTGGGGCTGGGTGTCGTGCTGCTCTATCGCGCCCAACTTCGGCTCCTGCGCCGCGATCAAGTGCTTCTGGCCGCCGGCCTGGGCGTGATCGGCTACCTTGGCTATAGCGCCTGCATCGCCGCCGGCATCATCTTCGGCGGGCCGGTGCTGACCCCAGCCTTCATTGGAATGGTGCCGGTCTTGCTGGCACTGCTGGGCAACGCCACGACCAAGACCCTCCAATGGCGAAAGCTGGCGATCCCACTGGTTTTCTTGACGGTTGGTTTGCTGCTATCGAATCTCGGCGCCATCCATCAACCCGTTGCAAGCGATGGCTCGTGGCTGATGGGCTTGTTGTTTTCAATCGGTGCCGTGCTCCTGTGGCTCGCCTTCAGTTGGTTGAACCAGCGCGCCCTGCTAACGCTGCCACCCCACGCGGCAGGCGCATGGACGGGCCTGATGATGGCTGGCGCCGGAATCGGTACCTTGTGCTTGTTACCGGCGGTACAAACGCTCGACCTGCTCAAACTGCCGAGCCTGGGTTTTGGTGTCTCCGTTGCGGGGGATTTATATCTCTGGGGTTTCGTGATTGCGCTGATGTCATCCGTTGTCGGGGCCTGGGCCTGGAACGCCGCGTCCCGGCGTTTGCCCATGGTGCTTTCCGGACAATTGATCGCCCTGGAGTCGCTGTTCGCGACGCTACTTGGCTTGTGGTTTCATGGTCGGCTGCCGACACTTCTGGAGATGTCAGGTCTTGCGGCTGTGCTTGTGGGAGTGATCATGGGGGTGCGGATCATCCTCAATTCCCGTGGATCGACAAGCGACCCTGCCCCTTGATCAGCAGACGATTGCCCTACTCCTTGTCTGGCTCTTTGACTGTCTTTCTGCGGGCCTTCGAAGCCATCACTTTGTATTCACCGGCGCCGGCCTCTTCCACTGAATGTGCAACCATGGAGTCACTGCGAAAACGGTCATACGTTGAGGTTTTCCTGACGGGAAGACGAACAGTTTCGATATGAGCCGCCTCTGCCGGGCCTGCGGTCAAGAAAGCACTCGGCTCCATCGCAAACCGCTCTGCCAGCGCGTACGCCATCTTGTGGCTGATAGGCCGATCGCCATTGAGGACCTTGGACACTGCCGTCTTATCGCCGATTTCAGGGAGGTCTGAACCCGTGAGCCCGTGCGTCTCCATCAGATCCTTGATCAATTGCACAGGCGTGCAGGTCGCCTCAAAAGCAGCATTCGATTCGCGAAACTGGTCGGAGTCGCGCTGGTAGGCCAGGATTTCATCCTCGAGTTCAACGAGAACTCTCTCCTCGGTCTTGCTCAGTTCGCGCCCGTCGGTGAGCTCATCGAGCAAATCGGTCGCACGCTCATAGTCGGCAGGGGTCTTGATGCCATGCACAAACTCACCGCGCAGGCGATCCAGTACGGCGTGTAGTTCGCCAAGCGTTGCGATCACGGTTTGAAAGTCGTTCCGGGCTGCGCTCATCGTCTTACCCCTTTGTTTCTTGCATACCAGACATTGGCAACGTCGTAATCGGCATGCGTGTAGATGTGTTTGACGTAGAACTTCTGCCGGGCGTAGTTGACTCCGCCTATCACCCTGAGGTTATTGCCACCTACGTCGATCACCACCCAATTCATTACGGCTCTGGGCTTGAACAAGTCGACACCGTGCGTACCGAAAAGCTTTTGCAGGTCCGCGAACGCCTTGGGGCGAGCCATCTTCAAAATGCGCAGGCAACGATCAAGCCCGGCCTTGTCGTTTGGGTACAAAATCGCAGCGTCGTCAAAACGTGATGGCGTGAGTATATCCATGGGCGTCCTTGTCTTTGAGCCGATGGTACTCTGGTTGTGTTTTTTCACAACTACGGTTTATTGGCGGCAACTGGACTCATACTGTGGCAAGCAGGCGATTGGGCCGGCAGCATTGGGCCATACGGGTTATCACCTACACATCCCGAGACAAAAACATGAACCCTGTCGACCCGACCCGCCTGAAAATCTGGCAAGCCCTTTCATCGCTCTTCCTGGATACCGAGATCGACGAGTTGACCTACGATTACATCGCTCGCGTGGTCGTTGAAACCGATTATTCGCCAAAGGAAATCCACAGCATCCTGTGGAATGAAGTATTCCCGGTGCTCGAAGCCAACCTCAGGTCCGTTGCGGGTGAGTGGGCGGGATGGACGGATGAGTGGCTGCTGGAGCACCTCAGTGCAAGCGATGGGATTGAGCCCAGGAAAGGCCGCGGCAGCATTGCCAAGGAGATTGTCAGGTGTTGGAGCCAGGTCGCGACGCGGCTCCCACCCGGATATGACTGACGCGATGCATCGCCCCTTCAAGCTTCCCTGAAGAGGCACCCGTTCAACCCGTCACACACCCCAACGGCACCTTCCCGGCAAAACTATCCACCAGACTCGCCACCACCATCTCCCCCATCCGCGTGCGGGTCTGCAACGTCGCACTCGCGCGGTGGGGTTGCAGCACCACCTGTTCATTACCAAACAATGCCTCAGGCACATGCGGCTCATCGACAAACACATCCAGCGCCGCACCGGCGATTTCCCCGGCGGTCAGCGCCACCACCAGGTCGGCCTCGTTAACCAGTTTGCCGCGGGCCACGTTGATCAGGTAGCCGCCCTTGCCCAGCGCTTGCAGCACCTCGGCATCGATGATGGCTTCAGCCTTGTCGGCAGCCGCCGCGAGGATCAGGGCGTCGCTGTCGCGGGCCAGTTGCTTGAGGTCGGCGACGTAGGTGTGGTTCACGTCGCTCATGGGCTGCAGGTCGGTGTAGCTGATCGGGCAACCGAACGCGGCGGCGCGGGTTGCCACGGCGCGACCGACCCGACCCATGCCGACAATGCCGATGCGCATGCCGGATACTTGGCGGGCCAATGGCAGTGGGGCCAATGGCGTCGGGCTCTGGGGCCATTGGCCGGAGCGCACGTAGCGATCACTGGTGCAGAGGCCGCGGCACACGGCAATCAATAAGCCGATGGCCAGGTCGGCAACGTCTTCGGTCAGCGCGCCAATGGTGGCGGTCACGCGGATTCCGCGATCCCTGGCGTAGGCCAGGTCAACGGCATCGGTACCGACGCCGTTGACCGCCACCACTTCCAGCTTGGGCAGTTGTGCCATGAGCGCCTGGCTGATGCCGGTGTGCCCGCCAGTGATCACGCCACGAATATTGGCACCGTGCTCTTGTAGATAGGCTTGTTTGTCGGCCTGTTCGAAATAGCGTCGTATCGTGAACAGCTCGCTGAGCCGGGCGTTGATTTCAGGGATCAGGATCGGGCTGAGCTGTAGGACTTCTGGCTTCATAAAAACCTCGTGCAGCGAATAAAAAACCGGCTCAACCGCGACCGGCAAACGGCATGGCCGTGGCCATGACTGTCATGTTCAAAACGTTGGCCGACAACGGCAGGCCGGCGATGTAGCGCACCGCGTCGGCCACGTGCTTGACGTCCACCATCGGCTCCACCGCGATGGTGCCGTTGGCCTGGCGTACGCCTTTGGTCATGCGCACCGACATTTCGGTGAGGGCGTTGCCGATGTCGATCTGGCTGCAGGCAATGTTGTATTCACGCCCGTCCAGGGCCAGGGATTTGGTCAGCCCCAGCACTGCGTGTTTACTGGCGGTGTAGGCACTGCTGAATGGCCGCGGAGTGTGGGCCGAAATCGAACCGTTGTTGATGATCCGTCCACCCTGGGGCTGTTGTCGGCGCATCAGGCCGAAGGCGCCACGGGCGCAGAGGAAGACACCGTTGAGGTTGGTGTCGATCACGTTTCGCCACTGCTCGAACGTCAGCTCATCCAGCGGCACGGCAGGCGCGTTGACCCCGGCGTTGTTGAACACCACGTCGAGGCGTCCGTAGACCTCGGCGATGGTTGCAAACAACCCATCGACACCGGCCGGATCACGCACATCGGTGGGCACCGCCAAGGCTTCGCGGCCCTGGCTGGCCGCCAATTCGGCCAATGCTTGCAACGGTTCTGGACGGCGGCCGGCCAATACCAGCGTGTAGCCGTCTTCCATCAGGCCCAGGGCCACCGCACGGCCAATCCCGCTGCCGGCACCGGTCACCAAGGCCACTTTCAATGTGTTGGACATGTGGGTTCTCCCCTCTCGAAATCAGTAAGACAAACGCGGACTCAAGGTCGCGGACCAACGCGCATTTCCAGTTGACCGATGCCGTCGATGCCGGCGCTGATGACATCGCCCGGCTGTAGCACATCGACGCCGGCCGGGCTGCCGGTCATGATCAGGTCGCCGGCCCGCAGCGCCACCGACTGGGAGATGCGGGCGATGACTTCACTGACCGACCAGATCTGACTATCGAGGCTGTCGCGCTGGCGCTCTTCGCCGTTCACGTTCAGCCACAACTCGCCTTCGGGGTGCCCCGCCCGCGAGACCGGCACGATGGCGGTCATTGGCGCGGCGCCGTCGAACACCTTGGCGCCCTCCCACGGCAAACCGTTGCGCTTGGCCATGCGCTGGACGTCACGCCGGGTCAGATCCAGGCCGGCGGCATAACCCCAGACATAGGCCAGCGCCTGGCTTTCCGGGATATGAGCGCCGCCCTCGCCGATGGCCACGACCAGTTCGATTTCGTGGACAAACTCCTCGGTCACCGATGGAAACGCCACTTCGCCGACCGCCTCCACCACGCTGCTGGCAGGTTTCATGAAAAACACCGGTGGCACCCGGGACTCACCCTGGGTATCAGGCCAAGGGTAGTTGCGACCGACGCAAAAGACCCGGCCGACGGGAAAACGCTGTTGGGTGCCGACAACCGGCAAGGTCACTGGCAGGTCCGGGGTAAAGACATACTCGAGCATGTTCATCCTGATAAAAGTCCTGTTGGAAGCGTCAGCGTACGGCGGCAATCCGTGGCGAAGTTGGAGGAATGCCGCCTCGTGTTGGAGAAAAACGGTTTTTTCCGGGTTCAGCGCGCCTTGAGCTCAATGCGATACAAGCGGCCGAGCAGCAACGAATAGGACAAGGTGCCGACCAGCGCCACACCGCCGATGAACCAGAAGGCCAAGGCAAATGAACCGGTCTTGTGGACGATTGCGCCAATCACGATGGGGGTGACGATGCCGCCGATGTTGGCCGCCAGGCTGGTGATCCCGCCGGTCAGTCCGATCAGTTCCTTGGGCGCCACTTCCGACACCGCCGCCCACGAGGACGAAGCGATGCCCTGGGCAAAGAAGGCAATTGTCAGCACGGCGATGCAGATCACGTTGGAATCGGTGAAATTCACCAGCACGATGGACATACCCAGCATCGAGCCGACCACCAGCGGCAACTTGCGGGCAAAAGACAGCGAATAGCCGCGACGGATCAGCAGGTCGGAGACGATCCCGGCGAGCAGGATGCCCACCGTCGCGCCCACGAACGGCAGCACGGCGAAGATCCCGGCCTTGATCATGGTCAGTTGACGCTCTTCGATCAGGTACGTGGGGAACCAGGTGAGAAAGAAGTACAGCGCCGACGTGCTGGCGAACTTACCGATGCAAATCGCCCAGACCTGCCGATAGCTGAACAGCTCGGCGATCTGCCGCCAGTTGAACCGCGTGCGCTCTTGACTGCTCTTGACCAGCCCGCCCCCGGCTTCGATGTACTTGAGTTCTTCCTTGCTGACTTTCTTGCAGTTCAACGGGTCGCGATACAGGAACAGCCAGGCCACACCGAAAACGATGCCGAGTGCGCCGGTGCTGTAGAACACATGGCGCCAGTCGTAGGTGGTCGCCAACCAAAGCAGCGCGCCGGTAAACAGCGCCGTGCCCAGGTACTGGCCGCAGACGTAAATGCTGCTGGCCAGGCCCCGCTCACGCGCCGGGAACCACACCGTGACCGCACGGCTGTTGGCCGGGAACGCCGGCGCTTCCATCGCGCCGACCGCCAGGCGCAGGCCGAACAGCGAAGCGAACCCCGTGGCCAAGCCTTGGCACACGGTAACGGTGGACCAACTGATCAGCGATACCCCGTAGGTGAAGCGAGAACCAAAGCGATCGGCGATGAACCCGGCGGGCACCAGCGCAATGGCGTAGGTCCAGGCAAATGCAGAAAAAATCAGGCCCATTTCGATCTTGTCCAGGCCCAGGTCCTTGGCGAGGAATGGTGCGGCAATCGAGATGTTTACCCGGTCGATGTAGTTGATGATCGTTGCGATCAGCAGCAACGACAGCATGAACCAACGCCGACGCGATGGCAGCCGCTGCGGCACTATGGCGTCCCGGGCGCCGGCAATCACCGGCGCGGCGGTGGCCTGGGAGGTGTGGGAATTCGACATGAAAAACCTCGTTATTGTTAGAAGAGTCGAAATGTCTACGAGCAGCCGAAGCCATTGCCCTCGATGCCGGGGCAAAACAATCGCTACTGGAATGAGAGGCGTGGACAGCCGATGTCAGATGTTCGAAAACGCTCTGCAACAGGATCTGTCGAGGGAGGTGCCGGGAGGATCAGCGAGGAATCGAAATAGCTTCATGATGTGCGCACCTTTGGATTTGTTTTTGGATAAGGTCGGGTTGCGTGGCCTCAACAGTGGTCGTACAACCATCCAAAATCAACCAAGGCGTTAGATCATTTTTCCCCGTAAAAACAGCGTCGGAGGAACCTGTCCAAAAAAATCAAATCTGCTGTTTTTTTCATCCTCTTTTTAAATTAAATCTAACCATATGTTTTTAAAGAAAAAACTATAGATCCAGTGGCTTATCGTTTTTGGACAGCCGCCCTTCTCCCTCAGGACTGCGAAAATTCACTCACAGCGCCTCATCATCGTATAAGTTCTTGAAAGTCGGCCAGATGCACCGTCACAATCCGCTTCATAGTCGTCGCCATGCACCTGTAGAGGATTCCCAGGAGATGTCAACACCGAGCCGAGTCCCTACCTACGTCATGCAGCAACGCAGCGAATTGACGGACTTCTACATCCGCGACAAAAAGGGCCGGCGCGCCGAAACCAGCCCCCATCGCCACGAGTACTTCCAGATCCAGATCAACCTCGGCGGCGACACCGTGCAGCACATTGGTAACGTCGAGCGCCCGTTTCCACGCAACACCCTGGCCTTCATCCTGCCCCACCGCGTGCATGTGATCCCGCACCCGGCCGAGAGCAATTTCATGGTGATCAATTTTTCCCAGACCTTTCTTCTGCCGCATTTGCAGTGCGACCCAATGGACCTGGAAGAAGTCTCGATTCTGCTGGCGCCCGAACTTTCGCCGTTCCGCTTCCAGGAACACCTGGACTTCATTCTGAGCGATGAGGACTTCGCCAAAGTCTGCGCCCTGATCGAACAGATGCGAGTACTGGACGAGAACCGCCAGTTCGGCACCCGCGAGATGCTCAAGGGCTTGTTGCTGCAATTGATCGGCAGCGTCTGCGCCTTGTACGCCGAGCCGCTCAAGCGCCTGGCCGAAGAGAACGCCGCCGAAGTCAGCCGGCGCGATGCCCTGGGCCGGATGTCCGAATACCTGCGCAAGAACATCGCCGACCCCGACCTCAACCTGATCAAGGTGGCAGCGGCGACGTACTTGTCCCCCACATACCTGACTCACTGGCTGCGCAAGGAAATCGGCAAGACCTTCACCGAGCTGGTACTTGAACGTCGAATGCACGCGGCGCGCAATTACCTGCTCAACGGCACGCGCCCGGTGGGTGAAGTGGCGAGGTTGTGCGGGTTTGCCGACGAAGCTTACTTCTCCCGGCGCTTTCGCCAGATACATGGCCAGCCGCCGGGGCAGTTCAGGCGCCAGCAACTGAATCCGGACAGTCCGCAGTTGCCGTTGAACAATGGCTAGCTGCATTCCACGCCATGAACCGGCATCGTCAGGTTATCTATACTGGCTTCCCGGACGAAAAACAGAGCGTGAATAATGCCCCACAAACCCAATCAAAACGCTCCCGTCATTTTGGTCCCTGCTCAACAAAGCGACGCGGACGCTCTGGTGAGTGTTCGAATCGAGGCCATGCGCGAAAGTCTGGAGCGTGTGGGGCGATTTGATCCAATACGCGCACGCGAGCGGTTCCTTAGTGGTTTCGAACCTCGCAACACGCGCCACATAGAGGTGTCGGGAGAGAGGGTTGGATTCGTTGTGGTCAAGCATCACAACAATGAGCTTTTGCTTGACCACTTGTATGTGAAACCAGATTCGCAAGGGTCAGGAACAGGCTCTGCTGTCCTCGACCATATTTTCAAGGAAGCGGATGCGGCCGCGCTCCCGATAAGGGTTGGCGCCCTTAAAGAAAGCGCTTCGAATCGCTTTTATATCCGCCACGGTTTCCAATTCGTCGAAAGCAGTGAGTTCGACAATTATTATGTTCGGCAGAGCGTTAGTGAAACCTCTGGGTGAGTGGCGTTTGAGTTCAGAAAAGACTAGCCATTTCCGGTTTTTATTCCTGGATCAAGCGTCGCTTTTGGGTTGCGCTGTGTGGAAAAGCGAACGGCTCCATGGAAATGCCAATAGAACCCCGCACAACGCCATAGGTCTGCTCCTGTATGACCTATCCGGAATTCAAGCCTATGTCCCCCCACCAAAGCCTGGTTTTACTTGCGCGCGGCGGTTATGCCGCTCGAGGCGTTATTTACCTGATCATCGGCATCTTCGCCTTGCTGGCGGCGCAAGACTCGAGCAAATCGAAGGACAGCCACCGCAGCCTGGAAGTATTGTTAAGCCAGCCATTCGGCCACGCTTTAGTCGGCCTGGTGGTGATGGGTCTACTTGCCTTCGCCGGATGGCGGGTGTTGCAGGCAACCCGTGATGTCGATCATCACGGTAAAGAACCCAAAGGCTTGGTGATTCGGGCAGGCTTGTTGGCGGGAGGTTTGATCAACGGCGCATTGGCATTTTTTGCGTTGGGTTTGCTGATCAGCGGCCTCAAAAGCTCAGGCGGCTCAGGCGGCGATCAAACCCAGGACCTACTGGCGCGCCTGTTGTCCTGGGATCACTCGAATGTGCTGATTTACCTCATTGCACTGATACCGCTTGGCGTCGGCATTGCTCACATCATCAAGGGTTGGAAGGCGTCGTTCGAGAAGTACTTCGAAGCTGACGAGGACGTCATGCGCTATGTACGCCCGGTGTCGCGCTTCGGGCTGATCGCCCGCGGGGTCGTCTTCATTGAAATCGCCCTGCTGCTGATCATCAGCGGCTCGACTTATAAAGCCATGGACCCACCCGGCATGAAAGACGCCCTCGATGCACTGCAAAACCTGCCGGCCGGTGGCGTGGTTTTAATGGTCATGGCGTTGGGGCTGATCGCGTTTTCGGTCTACAGCTTTTCCGAAGCGGCCTGGCGCAAGATAAACATGGATGTGCCTGGAATGTCGGGAACATAGCGTTATTTATTGCCGAACAGGTTTTACACGACGCAAAAGATCGTCCAGTACGTAGGTATCCAGAAAGGCTGTTACTTCAGTGACCCGGCCATCCTTGAAAGTCATGTGCCAGAGGTAAGTGTTGTTGTAGGGCTTTTGATCAAGGGCCGTGGCCTTACCGTTCCATAGAACGACCACGACATCGTCCTCGGCAATGATGCTTTGGACGGTGGGAGAGATAGGGCTGGCCAGCCGAGCGCTGATCGGCTTAACGGCCCGCTCCATTAAATCGGTCTTGCTGTTATATACAGCAGACACCGGGCTTGATCCGGCAACAGTCCATACAGCGTCAGGCGCCAGCAGATCGAACACAGTGCTTTTGCCTTGTTGCCAGTTCGTGAAGGCTTGGCGCACCTGATGTGCATTGGCGTCTTGTGTCATTGTTTCCGACGCGTTAACTGTGTTGATCGAAAGTAACAAACACAGTGCGGCAGCCTGAAGACGCATCGCCGAACTCATCCATATAGTCATGATCTTCTCTCACGCCCGTTGATAGGAATCTCTTCAAAAGAACCTTAACGGCTTGCGCCCAGAAGTCCGTGCTCAATACTGCTGCGGGGTTGCCTGATACTGTTTGGCGGTGCTCCAGCCAATTCAGCGCAAATGGTCAGTCATATCGGATCTCGCCATTCGTGGTGTTTTTCCAGTCCACGATTGAAAGGCCCTGGCAAAAGAATTGGAGTCTTCAAAACCCAAGAGGAAGGAGATCTCCGCGCTCGACATCGCCGTGGTACGCAGATAGTGATGTGCCAAAGAATCACGCAGTGCATCCAGTGTCTGCTGAAATGTCGTTCCCTCCTCCTGCAACCTGCGCTGGAGAGTGCGGGTACTGACCCCGAGTTTTCGGCTGACGGCCTGCATCGAGACTTCGCCCGCAGGTAACGTTTCAAGCAACGTGCTGCGCACCCGATCGACCATGCCAGAAGTCCTATCCAAGTCGGACAACCGTTGCCGTAGACTGGGCTCGAAAAACAACCACATCTTGTGGTTTTCCGTCAGGAAAGGCCGCTCGACGTCTGTGGTAGCGAATACTACGGTGGCCAACGGTGTGTTCATCACCGGCACGCCGAAGTAGGCGTGATACGCGTGGGACTTCAATTCAGGGGTTGGCGGCGATGGCCAACTCACTTGCAATGGTTGTACAGGACTGCGCGTTGCCAACCTTGCCAGTTGGACAAAGAAAACCAGTTTGAACGCCAAAAACACGCTCGGCGCCGGCTCCGTGGAATCCAGAAACTCCATCGTCACTGTCGTGTGCGCGCTGGTCCGCACGACCCGGATAGCCATGGGCGCAATCAACCTTACGTACTTGGCGATGCGATCCAGAGCACCGGCCATATTGGTGCTACACAGTGCAGCGAAAAGCTCTGGATCGAACCAGTCGGAAGACATGACATGGGCAATTTGCAACGGCGCTGGCAAGTCCGCATTGACAGTTTGCGCCTCCTCTTCTATCGCTCGCCATAGATTGAAGAAGTTCTTCGAATCCAAGCGCACGTTTTGCCGCGTAAACAAGTCGCCTGGCAGTTGTGCACGTCGCAGGACAGGAGCGGTCGCCAACCCAGCATCCTGCATTAATAACCGCCACCCTGGCCAAACCGAGTAATCCAAAGGTGAGCTGCGCTTGCCATTCATTGGAGTTCCACTTCCCACGCCCAACGTTGAGTTCAAACTGCAAGGGCTCAGTCTAGGTCGCCAATCAAGCCATCACAACGGCGGATGGCGCCAAATAACCTTGGCGTCATTCGCAGTCAGGTTGGCGCGTTAGGCGAGTGCCAATCATCAAGAGAGCAAGCAATCTATGGCCTGATTCAACTCATTAGGCCACAACATGAAAAAGACAATTTTGATCACGGGTGCATCCTCCGGGTTTGGCTTGATGCTTGCGAAAACCCTTCATCAACAAGGCTTCTCTGTCATCGGTACCAGTCGCAACCCGGAAAAATATGCGAGTCACGTTCCATTCAAATTGTTGCGTCTCGACATCGCCGATGACAATTCCATCCAGACGTTCCCTGATGAACTGTTCAAACACACCCAGCACCTCGACGTGTTAGTGAACAATGCCGGCTACATGGTCACAGGGATCGCCGAGGAAACACCCATCGCGGCTGGCAGGCAGCAGTTCGAGACGAATTTCTGGGGTACCGTCAAGATAACGAACACCTTGCTCCCCTATTTCCGTAAGCAAAGAAGTGGTCAAATCATCACGGTCAGCTCAATCGTGGGCTTGATCGGGCCACCTAACCTTTCTTATTACTCAGCCTCAAAACACGCCGTCGAAGGGTATTTTAAATCCCTGCGTTTTGAGCTTGATCAGTTCAACATCAAGGTCAGCATGATCGAGCCGGTCTGGTTTAAAACCAATCTGGGCCACAACGCTTTCGTATCGACTGAAGGCAACATTACAGCCTACGATGCGTACCGAAAAAAAGTGAATGCCGCCACGCAAAAAGGCTTGGACGAGGCAGAAGCACCAGATGCAGTGGTCCATGCCATCACTAAACTTATCCGGGCTAAGGCACCGCAGTTCAGTAATCCGGTAGGAAAGATGAGCCGGATGATTGTATTTCTTCAAACCTACGCGCCGAAGATATTCGAGGGTTCAATATTGAAGAGCGTGACCTCTGCCAAATAACAGCATGGCGATTATAGGAGCCGACAATGAAATACTATCTGTGCAAGTACATCCCGCCACGTGCGGACTTCCTGGCTACCATGACCGCCGATGAGCGTGAATGGATGATGCAGCACGGCACCTACCTGAATGATCTCCTTGAACAGGGATTGGTCGTGGCTCATGGTCCCGTCATGGATGATTCCGGTGGTTACGGTGTCTCGTTGTATGAAATTGCCGACGATCGGGATATCGAGGCGATCACGTCGCAGGATCCTATTGTGAAGCATGGTGTAGGGCATTATGAGCACTACCCTATGCTTCATCTGAAGGCGCGTGGTTGACGAACCTGACGTAGCGGTCCGGGACGCCAAGGCCGAGACAAAATGCACAAGCAACAAAAAACCCCTGAAACTTACGCTTCAGGGGTTTTTAGTACGTCGAATTTGGCGGTGAAGGAGAGATTCGAACTCTCGATACAGTTTCCTGTATACACACTTTCCAGGCGTGCTCCTTAAGCCACTCGGACACTTCACCGTATCTCGGCAAACTGTTCAGTCTGTCGAGGCGCGCTAATGTAGTCGAAAGCTTTTCCGATGGCAAAGGTTTTTTTCAGAATTTTCATGCGGTTAAGGTAGTCAGGCATTTCAAACGCTTCGGAGCATGGCAAATCGGCCAATCTCCGGGTTTGTGTCTGCGCGGCTCTATAGACGAAGGCATGGCCGGTTGGGCAGGCCAGGTTGTTTGCGGGGCCTGGGGCTGACCGGTGAGTCAGTCACGGTGCTTTACCTGGCCTGCGGCGGTGGGTAACGTCGGCGTCACTTCTCTTACAAGGAATAGCGTCATGAGCGACTTGATTGCCTACCATCTCGAAGACGGTATCGCGACCCTGACCTTGAACAACGGCAAGGTCAACGCCATCTCGCCGGATGTGATTGCCGCGTTCAACGCTGCGCTGGACCAGGCGACGGCGGATCGGGCGGTGGTGATCATTACCGGGCAGCCGGGGATTTTGTCCGGTGGTTACGATCTGAAGGTGATGACCGCCGGTCCCAAGGAAGCGGTGAGCCTGGTCACCGCTGGCTCGACGCTGGCCCGTCGCCTGTTGTCGCACCCCTTCCCTGTCGTTGTCGCGTGCCCCGGGCATGCGGTGGCCAAGGGTGCGTTCCTGCTGCTGTCGGCGGACTACCGCATCGGTGTGGAAGGACCGTTCAGCATCGGCCTGAACGAAGTGCAGATCGGCATGACCATGCACCACGCCGGTATCGAGCTGGCCCGTGATCGCCTGCGCAAGTCGGCGTTTCATCGCTCGGTGATCAATGCCGAGATGTTCAACCCGCAGAGCGCGGTGGATGCCGGTTTCCTCGACAAAGTGGTGTCGGCCGAAGAACTGCAGGGCGCAGCCCTGGAAGCGGCGCGTCAGTTGAAGAAAATCAACATGACCGCCCACAAGAACACCAAGCTGAAGGTTCGCAAGGCCCTGCTGGAAACGCTGGACAGTGCGATTTTGCTGGATCAGGAGCATATGGGCTGACGCTCCCTGGTCACTCAAGGCTTACACGGATCACCGTGGCGAGGGAGCTTGCTCCCGCTCGGCTGCGCCGTAGTCGTAAAAAACTGCATGCCGCTTTTTCATGATGCACTGCGGCGTGTGGTTTTGGGGCTGCTGCGCAGCCCAGCGGGAGCAAGCTCCCTCGCCACGGGGTAGTGACCTTCCTTAAACCCTCAGCACTGGGCATTTTTCCTACACGCCCCGTTTAGAAGTCCGCAACCGCTCTAGGCCGCTTCTGTCGCGCCATGTGGAAACATGCGCTTAAACATCGTCCATTCCCTACCTCTATAGGGGCAATTGCCGAAAACAGTGCACATCCGTACACTGCGCCACCTTTTGTCCCGATGGGGCCTGTAGATGCTGTTTGTACTGCGTATGTCGTTGATGGGCCTGCATTTTGTCCTGGCTGGCGTGCTCGGGGTGATTCTGGGCCTGTGCCGGCCGTTCAATCCGGACAACAGCCGTTTATGCGCAAGGTTGTACGCATTGCCGGCGATGTGCATTTTGCGTTTGCGGGTCCGGGCGCAGGTCGACACGCTGGTGGACAAGCCCAACGGCTGCGTCATCATCGCCAACCACCAATCCAACTATGACCTGTTCATGTTCGGCAACGTGGTGCCGCGCCGGACCGTGTGCATCGGCAAGAAGAGCCTGAAATGGGTGCCACTGTTCGGGCAATTGTTCTGGCTGGCGGGCAACGTCTTGATCGACCGCGGCAACGCGATCAAGGCGCGAAAGTCGATGCTGACCACCACCCATACCTTGCAGCATGAGGACACCTCGATCTGGGTTTTCCCGGAAGGCACGCGCAATCTGGGCGAGGACCTGCTGCCGTTCAAGAAAGGCGCATTCCAGATGGCAATAGCCGCCGGGGTGCCGATTATTCCGGTGTGCGTCAGCAGCTACATCAAGCATATGCGCCTCAATCGCTGGCGCAGCGGTGACATCCTCATACGCTCATTGCCGGCAATTCCTACAGCCGGGTTGAGCATGGATGACATGCCCCGGCTCATCGCCCAATGCCGTGAGCAGATGCGCGAGTGCATCGCGACAATGGACCGGCAGTTGCAAGCCGCCTGAATGGAAAACCCGCCTCTCGGCGGGTTTTCTTTTACCGCCGAACTCCGCGGATTTTGCTGACTCTCAAACTACAGGGCGCGTTAAGCTGGACGCTCCCTGTCACTGCCATTTTCCAATAAGAAGTGAACCACCATTATGGGTAGAGTCGTTGCTGCTGCGGTCTACAGCGCCGGAAAGAAAGTCACCAATATCACCCTCGACGAAGGCAGTGCCTGGGCTGCCAAACCTGGTCATTTTGTGTGGATCGGTCTCGAAGAACCCAGCGCCCTGGAGCTGACCAACCTGCAGCGTCAATTCAACCTGCATGAATTGGCGATCGAAGACGCCATGGAAAAACACAGCCGGCCCAAGCTGGAGACCTTTGGCGATGCGCTGTTTATTGTCACGTATTCGCCGATACGCAAGGACGGCAAGCTGCAGTTCATCGAAACCCATATCTTTGCTGGCAAGGGTTACATCATCACGGCTCGCAACGGGCACTCAGCGTCCTACGCCCACGTCCGGCAACGCTGTGAGGCACGTCCTCTCTTGCTGAAACACGGGGAAGATTTCGTCCTCTACGCCATCCTCGATTTCGTGATTGAAAACTACCAGCCCATGGGAGAAGCCATTCACGCCGAGATCGATGAGCTGGAGCGCAACGTCATGTGCAGCTCCCTGAACGAGCGGGATATCCAGAACCTGCACAGCTTGCGCCGCGACGTGTTGCGCCTGCGTCGCTACGCGGCGCCGATGGTGGAGATCAGTGAAGAGTTGCAGAGGTTGGACTTCCCCTTCATCGACAAGAACATGAGCCCGTATTTCCGCGATGTGCAGATTCATGTCACGCGGCAAATGGAAGACCTGGCGACCCTGGCCGACATCGCCAGCCAGACCATCGAAGTCGGCGTGCTGCTCGAAGCGTCGCGCCAGAGCGTAGTGCAGCGCAAGTTCGCGGCTTGGGCGGCGATCCTGGCGTTTCCCACGGCCGTGGCCGGGATCTATGGGATGAACTTCCAGGACATGCCGGAGTTGAGTTGGCAATACGGCTATTTTGCCGTGCTGGGGGTCATTGCGGTGGGATGCTCCTCGTTGTGGTGGAGCTTCAAGCGATCGGGGTGGTTGTAGGCAAACAATGGGATTTGTGTGGGATTCATCGCGAGCAGGCTCGCTCCCACAAAAGGTAACTCCCAATCCGAAACAACTGTGGGAGCGAGCCTGCTCGCGATGACGGCGGCCCATCCAACATCAACGCCAACTGATCCACCGCTATCGCGAGCAGGCTCGCTCCCACATTTAGACTTCAGCGAATTAGCCTTGGCTGGTCTCGGCCTGTGGCTTGTGAGCAACGAAACGCATCATCCACTCCGCCACCGTGGTGCCATGGTGCTCATGGGCGAGGCTCGCCACGCCCTGGCTGTAGATCTGCTCGCCGAGGTGTTGCTGGCGAATCTCCAGCAAAGCCCGGGAGTAATCGTGGATGAATTCCGGATGGCCCTGGAAGCACAGCACCTGGTCGTTGATGTGGTAGGCGGCGAACGGGCAGAAATCGCTGGAGGCGATGACGGTCGCGCTTTCGGGCAGTTCGGTGACCTGGTCCTGATGGCTGATCAGCAAGGTCAGTTCTTCCATCACCGGGCTCATCCAAGGCGCCTTGGCGGCGAGTTTGTAGCGATGGGTGCCGACACCCCAGCCTTGGGTGGCGCGTTCAGTCTTGCCGCCCAGCAACAACGCCAACAATTGATGACCAAAGCACACGCCCAGCAATTTATCGCCGCGCTGGTAGCGCTCCAGCAAGTAGGTCTTGAGGGTTTGAATCCACGGGTCGGTGCCGAAGGAGTCCGCCTTGCTGCCGGTCACCAGATAAGCGTCGAACTGCTCGTCATCGCTGGGGTAATGCCCCTCCATCACGTTGTATACGACGAATTCGGCCGCAATGGGCTGCTGTGAAAACAGACGCTGGAACATCTGCCCGTAACCCTGATATTGGTCGACCAGTTCCGGACGCAGGATATCGGTTTCCAGAATGCAGATGCGTAGCGACATAAAAAATACCTGACACGATGATGGGAATATTGCACACCCCAGAGCCTGCCCTGAAACACGGTTCCAAGGCAAGCCCCTCCCCGGGTCTGTCAGAAAAGTTCATGCCTGGCGGCTTTCTCCAACAACAGGGTCGGCGGTGAGAAGCGCTCGCCGTATTGCTCAGCCAGATACTGGGCGCGGCCGACAAAGTCCTGCAAGCCGTATTGATTGATGAATTGCAGCGCACCGCCGGTCCAGGCCGCGAAGCCGATGCCGAAGATCGAGCCGACGTTGGCATCGGCCGTCGACGTCAGTACGCCCTCCTCCATGCAGCGCACGGTTTCCAGGGCCTGGATGAACAGCAGACGGTCACGGATATCCTGGGGGGAAATCTGCCCACCGGCTTTCTCGAAGCGGCTCTTGAGCAGCGGCCACAAGTACTTTTGCCCATTGGCCGGATAATCATAGAAACCGGCGCCAGCGGCCTTGCCGGGGCGTTTGTATTCGTTGAGCAGCAAGTCAATTACGGCGAACGCCGGATGCTCCATCGGCCTTTTCCCTTCTGCACGCAGGTCCTTGGCGGTTTGCGCGCGGATATGGCTCATCAGGCTGAGGGAAACTTCGTCAGAGATCGCCAGAGGCCCGACTGGCATCCCGGCCTTGCGCGCTTCGGTCTCGATCATCGGCGCACTCACGCCCTCGCCGAGCATGGCGATGCCCTCGTTGGTAAAGGTGCCGAATACCCGGGACGTAAAGAAGCCGCGACTGTCGTTGACCACAATCGGCGTCTTGTTGATCTGCAGGACAAAATCAAAACCCCGGGCCAGGGTCGCGTCACTGGTACGTGCGCCCTTGATGATCTCCACCAGGGGCATTTTTTCCACCGGGCTGAAAAAGTGCAGGCCAATGAACTTCGTCGGGTCCGGCACGGCCATGGCCAGGCCGGTGATCGGCAAGGTCGAGGTGTTGGAGGCGATCACCGCATCATGTCCCACCACTGCCTGGGCGGCGGCCGACACGCTGGCTTTCAGGGCGCGATCTTCAAACACCGCTTCAATGATCAGGTCGCAACCGGCCAGGTCCGCGTCGCTGTCGGTGGTGCGAATCCGCGCCAACGTAGCTTCGCGCTGCTCGGCGGTGAGTTGGCCACGGGCGACTTTTTTATCCAGCAACGCCGCCGAACGGGCCTTGCCCTTCTCGGCGGCTGCCAGGTCGACATCCTTGAGTACCACGGCAACGCCGGCCACAGCACTGACATAGGCAATACCCGCCCCCATCATGCCCGCGCCGAGCACGCCGACTTTTTTCGTCAGATAAGGCGCAAAACCCTGTGGGCGAGAGCCGCCGGCCTTAATCTCGTTGAGCTGGAACCAGAAGGTACCGATCAGGTTCTTCGCCACCTGGCCGGTGGCCAGTTCGGTGAAGTAGCGGGTTTCGATCAGGTGGGCGGTGTCGAAATCAACCTGGGCGCCCTCCACCGCTGCGCAGAGAATTTTCTCCGGAGCCGGCAAACAGCCCTGGGTCTTGTTACGCAGGATCGAGGGGGCGATCGCCAACATTTGCCCGATTTTCGGGTCGGACGGCGTGCCGCCCGGCAGTCGATAGCCCTTTGCATCCCAGGGTTGCACGACGCTGGGGTTGGCAAGAATCCAGGCCCGGGACTTGGCCAGCAGTTCATCCCGATCCCGGGCCAGCTCATCGATCAAACCGGTCTGCAGCGCTTGTTGCGCATTGATCTTCTTACCCTCGAGCAGATACGGCAAGGCCTTTTCCAAACCGAGCAGGCGCACCATCCGCACCACCCCGCCACCGCCCGGCAACAAGCCAAGAGTGACTTCCGGCAGACCGAGCTGCACCGATGGCAAGTCCAACGCCACACGATGATGGCAGGCCAGGCAGATTTCCCAACCACCGCCGAGGGCAGCGCCATTGATGGCCGCCACTACGGGCTTGCCCAAGGTTTCCAAGGCACGCAATTGCGCCTTGAGCAGCAGGACCCTGTCGTAGAAAGCCTTGGCCTCGGACTTGCCGACCTTGACCAGTTCGTTGAGGTCACCGCCCGCGAAGAAGGTGTGCTTGGCCGAGGTGATGATCACACCGGCAATCGAGTCCTTTTCTGCCTGCAAACGGGCGACGCAGGCGGCCATGGCCTCACAGTACACCGCGTTCATGGTGTTGGCGCTCTGGCCCGGCATGTCCAGGGTCAGGACGACGATCCGGTCCTGGCCGATTTCGTAACGGATGGCATCGGTCATGAATAAGTGTTCCTTGAAGTCGGGGCTCAGAGGCGTTCGATGACGGTGGCGATGCCCATGCCGCCGCCGACACAGAGGGTCGCCAGGCCATAGCGCAGGCGACGCGTCTCCAACTCGTCGAGCAACGTGCCGAGGATCGCGCAACCCGTGGCGCCCAAGGGATGTCCCAGGGCGATGGAGCCACCGTTGACGTTGACCTTGGCGGGGTCGATGGCCATGTCCTTGATGAACTTGAGTACCACCGAGGCGAAGGCTTCGTTGACTTCGAACAGGTCGATGTCCTCGACCCGCAGCCCGGCCTTGGCCAGAGCCTTGCGGGTGGCCGGCGCCGGGCCGGTGAGCATGATGGTCGGGTCGGTGCTGGTGACGGCCGTGGCGACGATCCGTGCCCGGGGTTGCAGGCCCATGGCGCGCCCCTTGGCCTCGGAACCGATCAGCATCAACGCCGCACCGTCGACGATGCCGGAACTGTTGCCTGGCGTGTGCACATGATTGATCCGTTCGACATGGCTGTAGACGCGCAGCGCCGTACCATCGAAGCCCATCTGGCCCATGGCTTCGAAACTCGGCTTGAGCTTGCCCAAACCTTCGAGGGTGGAGTCGGCGCGGATGAATTCGTCGTGGTCCAGCAGCACGATGCCATTCTGGTCCCGTACGGCGACCAGGGATTTAGCGAACGAGCCGTCGGCCCGGGCGCGCGCCGCTTTTTGCTGGGAGTGCAGCGCGTAGCGGTCGACATCCTCGCGGCTGAAGCCTTCCAGGGTGGCGATCAGGTCGGCGCCGATGCCCTGGGGAATGAAGTGACCGTGCAGGTTGGACTGCGGGTCCAACGCCCATGCGCCGCCATCGCTGCCCATGGGCACCCGGGACATGGATTCGACACCGCCCGCCACCACCAGGTCTTCGAACCCGGAACGCACCTTCATGGCCGCCAGGTTCACCGCCTCCAGGCCTGAGGCGCAAAACCGATTGAGTTGCACCCCCGCCACGCTGACATCCCAATTGGCCACCAATGCAGCGGTCTTGGCGATATCAGCCCCCTGCTCGCCCACTGGCGTCACGCAACCGAGCACGATGTCATCGACCTGGCTGGTATCCAGATCCATGCGCTGCTGCAAGGCGCTGAGCAAGCCCCCCATCAGGTTCACCGGCTTGACACTGTGCAAGGCGCCATCGGCCTTGCCCTTGCCACGGGGCGTGCGTAATGCGTCGAAAATCAAAGCTTGGGTCATGACATCCTCGAAAACCACGGGCGTAATGCGATGAGCTCAACCATAAGCCCAGCGGCGCCGGATTCAATGACCACAGTGCTCAATGGCGTTGACGGCCACGCTCAGACGAACGGTAGCGAGCTATCGGGTTAACCGATTCAGGAAAGCAAGCTGTCTAGCAAAAGGGCCGGCAGGAAGGTGGCAATAGGCCTCATAGCTTTTTTAGAGCTATGCGCACCAAGCTGATACGAATTGGATCTAAGCCAAGGCCGCTGCGGCCCCTAATGTAATCCTTGTACAAGAAAGTCGTCGGGTTTTGCCGAGGCGCTTGTCGGACAGGAAGTGCAACGCCAGTCGCCACGGATATGCAGGCTGGCTTTTAGGAAATAACAATAAAGGCGGGTCAGCCATGTTCAAACATTCGAAAGTTCGCCAAGCCGGACTCATTCTCTTCGCCACGACGCTGCTGTTGATTTTGCCGAATATCACCAAGGTGATTGGCTGAATCCTGAGCGTAGGCATCTGCATTATTCCACTGGCTGTATCGCCAAAAAATGTGACGGGTTCGCTGTTCGAGCTGCGATGGCTGTGCCAACCTTTGCGGCACCCCCTCGACATGGAAGGCGATCGACTTGAAAGCTCTCATTGTGTTCGGGGCGTTGCTACTCAGCACGCCCCTTTACGCCGCGCAACTGGTGCTGGAGTTGGGCGCAAGCTCGCGCACCTGGCAAACCGAAGAACTGCTCAAGCACCCGGACGTTCAAACGGTCCAGATCACGGATGACGTTTCCTACAAGAAACCCATGAGTTATCGAGCCGTGCCGCTGACGACGTTATTGACGGGCGTTCAAGCGGACGATCATCTGCAAGCCGTTGCCCTGGATGGCTTCGCTGCCGAAATGCCCGCAGCACCGTTACTCAACAAGAGCGGGGCCCGGGCCTGGCTGGCGATCGAGGACCCGGCCAAGCCCTGGCCACCGTTGGGGGAAGGCAAGCACAGCGCCGGGCCTTTCTACCTGGTCTGGACCGATCCGCAGGCTGGCCATATCAGCCCGGAACAATGGCCCTACGCAGTGGCGACCATCAAACGCCTATCGGCCGTGGCCGACCGCTTTCCGGCCCTGCTGCCGGCGCCCAACCTGGCCAAGGACGACCCGATCAACAAAGGTTTCGAGCTGTTCCAGAAAAACTGCCTGGCGTGCCATCGACTCAACGGCGCGGGCGACGCACAGTTCGGTCCAGACTTGAATATCCCCTTCAATCCAACCGAATACTTCTCCGGGGATTTCCTCAAGCGCTACATTCGCGACCCGCAAGGCCTGCGCCACTGGCCCCAGGGCAAGATGCCCGGGTTCTCGGCAGCGGTGCTGCCGGATTCAGAGCTGGATTTGCTGGTGGGTTATTTGAAGCATATGGCGGGACGTAAGCAGCCATTAGCCCCGTAAGATTGCTTTTTTGTGGCGAGGGGATTTATCCCCGTTGGGCTGCGAAGCGGCCCCCAAACCAGGCAACTCGGTGTGCCAGCAAGATTGAGTTCACTGCTTTAGGGCTGCTACGCATCCCAGCGGGGATAAATCCCCTCGCCACAAAAGCTCGCTCACCAAGCAGTTATTGTTGTTGCACGGTGATCACTGGTGCCGGAGTCGCGACCAGCTTGGCGTGCATCTGCTCGTAACCGCCGCCGCGACGCATGCCACGCACCGGGCAGGCGTCCAGGTAGTCCAGGCCCACGGCCAGCTTCAGGTGTCGCTCCGGACGGGCCAGTTGGTTGGTCACGTCGAAACTGTACCAGGCGTCGTCAAGCCAGGCTTCTGCCCAGGCATGGCTTGCCAGGTGCTCGCTCTCTTCGCTGAACAGATACCCCGACACATACCGCGCCGGCACTCCCAGGCTACGAGCGCAGGCCAGGAATGCGTGGGTGTGATCCTGGCATACCCCGCTACGCCCGGCAAAAGCCTGGGCCGCGCTGGTTTCGACCGCCGTAGTGCCCGGGGTGTAGATCATGTGCTGGTTCAGCCCGTGCATCAGGTCGATCAGCGCCGTACGATCGCGACGCTGCTGGCAGAGCTGGGCGGCGAAGACGCGAAGGGCCTCGTCCGCTTCGGTCAGCCGGGTGAAGCGCAGGAACGGCAGCGCTGACTGGCTCTCGTGCTCGGCTTCGCGAGACGGGTCGATATCCACCTGTCCGCGAGCACCGATGATGACTGTTTCGTGGGGCTCGTCCAGGGTCAGTACGTGAAGGATGTTGCCAAACGGATCCAGCTGCGCCCGCACCGGCCGTGGTAAATCCAGTTGCCAGCTCAGCACATGCTGGCGTTCGCTGTCGTGGGGCGTCAGGCGCAGGTACTGGATGCTGGCGCGAACCTGATCTTCGTAGTGGTAGGCCGTTTCGTGGCTGATCGAGAGTCTCATATGACCTCCAGGTAGGAACTGTGGATGGCATTGCCCAGTTCACGGACCAGTGGGATGAATTCGGTAAGCCAGGCATGCAGGCCCCCGTCGAGGATTTCGTTGATGCCGGTGTAGCGCAGGCGGGCGTCCATTTCCGCCGCCAGTCGTTGTGCCTGCCGGCCATTGGTGCCCGGCAGGCTTGCGAGGATCTGGTCGATTTCTTCGGTACAGGCGCGCAGCGAACGCGGCACGTCGGCGCGCAACAGCAGCAACTCAGCCACATGGCGAGCGCCCGGGGCCTCACGGTAGATCTCGGTATAAGCCTCGAAGGACGACAAGGCCCGCAACAAGGCGCTCCATTGGTAATACGCGTGGGCCGTGCCATCACTGACCGCGTCGGCCTGGTCACCGGCCATTTCGTAACGGGCATCGAGCAAGCGCAAGGTGTTGTCGGCCCTTTCGATGAAAGTCCCCAGGCGAATGAACCTGAATGCATCGTTGCGCATGATGGTGCCGTAGGTTGCGCCACGAAACAGGTGGGAGCGCTCCTTGATCCACTCGCAGAAACGGCTCATGCCGTAGCGATTCAAGCCTTGCTCGGCGATACCACGAATTTCCAGCCAGGTGGCGTTGATGTTTTCCCACATGTCGGCGGTAATTCGCCCACGTACCGCATGGGCGCTGGCTCGCGCGGAGCCGAGGCAACTGTAGATGCTGGCCGGGTTGGCCGCATCCAGGGCAAAGAAATGCAGCAGGCGCTCGGCGTGCAGATCGCCGTGTCGCTCCCGGTAGTCATCCAGCGTGCCGGTGATCAGCAATGGCATGGCCAACTCGTGCAGGCCATCCCCACGCCCGTCCTGGGGCATCAGCGACAACGAATAGCTGACATCGAGCATCCGCGCGAGGTTTTCCGCACGCTCCAGGTAGCGCGACATCCAGTACAGGTCCGAGGCGGTTCTACTTAGCATGGCAGCTCCTCAATCCTCGACCACCCAGGTGTCCTTGGTACCCCCGCCCTGGGATGAGTTCACCACCAGGGAGCCTTCGCGCAACGCCACTCGTGTCAGCCCGCCAGGGACCACGCGGGTCTCGCGGCCGGCCAGCACAAACGGACGCAAGTCGATGTGACGCGGGGCGATGCCGTTTTCGACAAAGGTCGGGCACGTCGAAAGCGACAGCGTCGGCTGGGCGATGTAGGCGTGCGGCTTGGCCTTGATTCGCTCGCCAAAGGCTTCGATTTGCGCCGCCGTCGAGGCCGGTCCCACCAGCATTCCGTAACCGCCGGAGCCCTGGGTTTCCTTGACCACCAGATCGGGAAGATTCGCCAGCACGTGGGAAAGCTCGGCAGGATTACGACATTGCCATGTAGGAACGTTCTTCAGGATCGGCTCCTCGTCCAGGTAAAAGCGGATCATGTCGGTGACGAACGGGTACACCGACTTGTCGTCCGCCACACCCGTGCCAATGGCATTGGCCAGCACTACGTTGCCGGAACGGTAGGAGGACAACAGGCCCGGTACGCCGAGCATCGAATCCGGGTTGAAGGCCAGTGGATCAAGGAAGGCGTCGTCGAGGCGACGGTAGATCACATCCACCGCTTTCGGGCCGTCGGTGGTGCGCATGAACACTTTGTCGTCCCGTACGAACAGATCGGCGCCTTCTACCAGTTCCACGCCCATCTCCCGGGCCAGGAAGGCGTGCTCGAAGAACGCACTGTTGAAACGTCCCGGGGTGAGCACCACGACGCTGGGATCATCCAGCGGGCTGGAGCTTTTCAGGGTGTCGAGCAGCAGGTTCGGATAATGGTCGATGGGGGCGATGCGCTGGGCGGCGAACAGCTCGGGGAACAGGCGCATCATCATCTTGCGGTCTTCGAGCATGTAGCTGACGCCGCTGGGCGTACGAAGATTGTCTTCGAGTACGTAGTACGTGCCGTCACCGTCGCGCACCAGATCGACACCACAAATGTGGGCATAGATGTCACGGTGCAGATCAAGCCCTTGCATCGCCAGTTGGTACTGCTCGTTGGCCAGTACCTGTTCGGCGGGAATGATCCCGGCCCGGATGATCCGTTGTTCGTGGTAGAGATCGGCAAGGAACATGTTCAGCGCCTTGACCCGCTGGATACAGCCACGTTCGACCACCCGCCATTCGCTGGCCGGGATGCTGCGCGGGATCGTGTCGAAAGGGATCAGGCGCTCAGTTCCCTGCTCGTCTCCATAGAGCGTGAAAGTAATGCCGGCACGATGAAACAGCAGGTCGGCTTCACGTCTGCGTTGTGCCAGCAGCTCGTCAGGCGTTTCAGCCAGCCAGCGGGCAAAAGCCCGGTAATGCGGGCGGACCTGGCCGTCAGCATCGTACATTTCATCAAAACCACTGCGGATCATGCCGTACTCCTTGTCACCCTGGCAGCAAGGCTTCGCAAGCCCCGTGCCATCGGCATAAACGCTTTACAATCAACGGGTTGGATTCTCCACTGACAGGCTGTGCACTTTTGTAGTGCAGCAAATACCCTCCACCCCGCTGCCCCCGCTTCATTGCGACGCAGGGGGGGTCGCTCCCCTGAGCATAGTCACGGAAAAACGAAGCGGCTTGATCTGGATACAGTTAGGTACAAAACCCGGAGACGTGATAGTGGTGGGTCGGATATAAATCCGTTTCACATGAAAACGGCCGACACAAAGGTCAGCCGTTGCTGTAGTTGCAGTGAGTGTATTTGTCAGGCCTGCAGGCGCCGGATCTCTTGCTTGACACCCCAGCCCTCGATAACGCCGCCCAAGGGTTCGACGACTGCCTCGAAGTCTTGCTCGAAGTCGCCAATGTCATCGTAAGTGGCGTACATCACCCGGCTCAGTTCCAATGACCAAGCCCCGTCGTCCCGTGCACTGATCTGCGCGTTCAGCGATTCTCCCCGAAAATGACCTGCCGCCCTGCGCGCCCGCTCCTCGTCCGGGAAAATGGCGTAGAACTCGATGGGATGGAATCGGGAAAAATCGAAACCGCCTTCTTTCATGCGGCGCAATACGCTGGTGCTGATGTCTTCTTGATAGGCTGTGCTCATGAAACGTCCTCCTAAAACCGATGGATAGACTTTCCGTCTTCCCGTGCATGAAGCCCTCAGGCTGCAAGCGATACGGCATCAAATAGCCGTCGGGACACAAGCATGTAGCTGACAAGACCGGACCTTGGCGATCCTTTCGCTGATCTCAGTTGCAGAGTAGCCGCAAGTGATGGCCACTGCCAAGCGAGGCCAGGCAACGTTTCATGAAATCGGTGTAATGCTGAGGATTTCGATACTGTTTTGGGACTTGAGATTCTTGACTGTAGGGTCTTCGGTACGGTCCTCCAAGTCGTTGAGGTCCAGTCGCTCGAGCACTGGTAGCAACCTTTCGCGAATCAGTTGGGCGGCCTGCTCCATGGTGGGCTTCTGGTCATAGTCGAACTGCTCGACGGTTTTTTCACCGTGATCGTCAATGAAAGTAATTTCCCACTTTTGCATCAGTGTCTCCTTGATCAATTCAGGGCCTGGCTTACCTTTATCTCGACCTTGAGGGCCGGCCAATCGTTCCGCTGGGCCTCTGGACGGCACACATGAAAAGACCGCCTCTGGGGCGGTCTCTTTAGTGCAGCCTTGGCCGATCAGTTTTCGGCAAGTTTTTTCAGGGCTTCCAAGGTGTTGAATGGCGCGTCCACCACGAACTTGTTCGCCAGCCAGGACGGCACGTCACCACCCGGTTCGGTGTGGACCTGATAAACGACTTCGACCTGGCCCGCGCCCTTTGGCGTGAACTTCCAGAAACCATCGACCTGGGCCACCCGTACGAAGCCCTTTTCCTCAGGCAGGTACTTGGGCACGCCCTTGAGCTTGCGGGTCAGGCTGCCATCGGCACCATCCTCGGTGGTGACTTCCAGCACCGAGTCACGGGGCGTTACCGGCCATGGCGTGTTGAACTGGGTGTAGGTCCAGCTCTTGCTATCTTCGTGCTTGAGCAGCTTCTGGCTCTTGCATTCGTGAATCCAGGCGCAGGCGCCGGAGACGTCTTCCTGCAAGGCACGCAGCTTTGCAACGCTGGTCTTCATGACCGTCACACCACGGTAAGCCTTATATTTGGAGCCGGCCACCTCACTGAGGGAAACCTTGATACCGTCCTTCTCCTTGGCAACCTGCCAGTCCTCTGCCTGAGCCGTGGCCGTTGCCAGCAATACGGTCAACCCACACAACACAGCCATACGATGCAGCGAACCCATAGTTTTTTCCTTATTGTCCAAGTTCGTTCATTTCGGATCTGTTCATTGACTCATTACGCTGCCGTGACTTGTTCCCACCAACCGATCAGCCGGATGGCCTCTTCATTGCTGCTGCCGCAAACCTCGATGTCGGCTTCGAACGCCGAGCACACTGCCGGACGCTCTGGCTGGCCGAAGATCCGGCACAGGTTATCGACCGACAATTGCACGCAACGTTCTCCCGCCGGTTTGCCTTGGGGCATGCCAGGAATAGGTGAGCTGATGGAAGGGGCGATGCAACAGGCGCCACAGCCTTCACGGCATTTCATGACGACAACATCCTCACGGCAGGTAATAGTTGGTAACAGAACACAGAGTAACGACTAAAACACTCGTTTTAAATTCCGTCTGGGTATTTTTTGCGACCGCCGAGATGACCGGACAGTCAGCACCGAGCTGCGTGCCTGGCGAAGGTCTATTGCTTGAATTCGAAATCCAGTGCCGCGCCCTCCACCTCATTGCGCTCCTGGTTGCGCAGTGGCAACTGCATTTCATTGCTCAACAAACGGCCATTGAGCTGGAACGGTCCGGGTTTCTCGCCAAACATGGACGGCAGCAGTGGTTCACGCTTGGGCACCGTCACCTTACCTGGTGGCTGCAGCTCCTCGACCATGTCGTGGGGCAGGCTCAGGTCCAGCTTGGCTGGCGGCAATGGGGTCTTGGCGACCTCATGGGCAGATTTGCTCTTGGAGGCGATGGGCGCGCGCTTTTTCTTCGCGGGTGCCGCCTTCTTCGCGGAAGGCTTCTTGGCCACCGCGTTTTTTTTCGGTGCATCCTTCGTGGCACTGGCGACCGGTTTTTCCTGCGCCGGCGCTGCCGCGACGACGCCTCCCATTTGGAAGGCACTCAACAGCCCAATCAAAACCCAGGCAGCAGGGGCAATGGTTTTCATAGACACAACGGCACTGACGGCAGGGACCCCCATGCTCGCCTGATAATGAGGCGCTGACAAGCACATCGAGCTAAGTCGCTGACACCTAAAGAATTCCGTTGGCCGTCTCTTGGCACAATTGAGTGGCCAACAGCCCGAGAGTCATCAAGGCCCGCTCCGCCTCACGGTTCCAGGGTGTACCGCAGTTCAAGCGGATGCAGTGATTGAACTGTTCGGTGTTACTGAAAATCAGCCCTGGCGCGATACTGATGCCTTGTTGCAACGCCCGCACATGCAACTCCTGGGTATTGACCCGCCCCGGCAGGCTGACCCACAGGATAAAGCCTCCCGTGGGACGGCTCATCTGCGTACCTTCGGGGAAGTACTGTTGCACCGCCAGTTGAAAGGCACTGAGGTTCTTGCGGTACTCCTGGCGGATATAGCGCAAGTGCCGGTCATAGCCGCCGTTCTCCAGGTACGCGGCAATGCCCATCTGCGTAACGCTGCACGCCGAGTGAGTGCTGAAGGTCTGGAGCCGCTGGATTTCCTGCTGGAATTTCCCGCCGATCATCCAGCCGATGCGCACACCTGGCGACAACGTCTTGGAAAAACTCGAACAGTAGATGACCCGGTCCAGTCGGTCGTAGGCCTTGAGGGCCTTGGTGCGGCCCTGCTCGAACATCAACTCGCCATAGATATCGTCCTCGACGATCTGGATGTCGAAGTCCGACGCCAGGCGCAGCAGCTGCTTTTGCCGCTCCTCAGGCATGGTACCGCCCAGTGGATTGCTCAGGCGCGTGGTCAGCACCAGCGCCTTGATCGACCACTGGTTGGCGGCCAACTGCAAGGCCTCCAGGCTCATCCCGGTGACCGGATCGCTGGGGATCTCGATGACCTTGAGACCCAGCAGATCCGCCAGTTGCAGCAAGCCGTAATAGGTCGGCGACTCGGCGGCGATCAAGTCCCCTGGCCGCGTCAGCACCCGCAGGGACATCTGCAGCGCATCGACACAGCCGTGGGTGATCACCACCTCGGAAGGGTCCACCACCACGCCCGCATCGCGCATGCGAATCGCCACCTGACGTCGCAATGGCTCGAAACCTGGGCTGAACATGTAGCTGAACGCCCGCGGGCTGTGGAAACGCGTGACCTTGGCCAGTTGCTGATGCAAGGCCCGCACAGGCAGATAGTCGACGCTTGGCACCGCCGCACCCAGGGGAAACACGCCTTCGCGGCGTGACTCGACCAACACTTGCTGGATGATGCTGCTGCGCGTCACCAGCCCCGGACGCTCTACCCGGGCAATATCCGGCGTCGACGCCGTCAGGGCCGGCGTCTGGTGCACGTAGTAGCCCGACTGCGGCCGCGCGCGAATCAGCCCCTGGTCTTCAAGGTTCGCGTAGGCCTGCAGCACCGTGGCATGGCTGACGTTGAGCTGCGAGCTCATCTTGCGCACCGACGGCACGCGTTCGCCAGGCTGATACACACCGCGCCGGATGTCTTCAGCCAGCTGTTGAGCAATACGTTGATAGAGCAGAAGGTTGGTCATGACGCAGCACTCGATTTCACGGGCATTTTATTCTTGTCGGAAACGATACCGGAACAGTTTAGAAGTGTACTGGGACAGTTGCCAGATTACTCGACAGCACAGTGGAGTGACAGCTCTAACTGTACCCCTACAGACAATCTGCGAGCCCAAAAAAACCCGGCGCCGTTGAAGGGGCCGGGTTTTCCAGTGACGCAGCCCTCAGCGGGCGGCGCCGAGCTGGCCTTTTTCGTCGGAAAACACAATTTCAACGCGACGATTCTGTGCCCGGCCACGCTCCGAAGCGTTGACGTCCA
Source organism: Pseudomonas sp. St290 (assembly GCF_018325805.1). Taxonomy (NCBI): domain Bacteria; kingdom Pseudomonadati; phylum Pseudomonadota; class Gammaproteobacteria; order Pseudomonadales; family Pseudomonadaceae; genus Pseudomonas; species Pseudomonas sp. St290. Next base: position 4,834,844 of record NZ_AP014703.1, read on the forward strand.
CCGGGTATTGATCACCGTAACCTTCGACCTGGATGCGCTTTTCATCTATCCCCAGGTCCACCAGCACATCCGCCACCGCTTGCGCGCGGTCGCGAGACAGCTTGAGGTTCTCCTGCTTACCGCCAGTGCTATCGGTGTATCCCTCGATACGCACCACACGCTTGGGATTGAGCTGCAAGAACTGCACGATCTTGAGCACGACCCGATTGGCCGAGTTCTTCAGTTCCGCTTCACCGGTATCGAACAGCACATCACCCAGGGTCATCACCAAGCCGCGATCGGTTTGTGTGGTCGCCATCGCCATGATCTGTTCTTCAAGCCATTTGCCCTGCTGCTGCACGCTCAGCAACTTGGATTCACGCAGGGCCAATTGCAGGCGCTGGCGCTCCAGTTCGAGCTTCGCCGCACGCTCTTCGTTGAGCACCTGGTCGCTGTGCTCCCGGGCGATCGCACTGTAGCGCTGGCTCAGGTAAGCGTAATGCTGCACATCCTCACCGCTGCCCCAGTAGGTGGACAAACGATCGGCACGGGCCAGGGATTCGCCAGCGCGGATCACGTCCCGGGGCGCGGCGCGCAATACGTTGGCGTCTTCCTTGACCTTCTGGAAGTCGGTGCTGGCCTGTTCGAGCGCCGCTTCGCTACGCTGGCCGGCGCAGCCATACAAGCTGGCAAGGCCTGCGAGGACCAGGCCGCCCAATACGTGGGAGTGCTTCATTGGGCATCCTCCCGCAACTGTTTGCGCAAGCGCTTGATGCGGGTGTCGAGCACGTTCAGTTGCTCCTGGCTCTTGAGGGTCAGCACCTTCGCTTCGGCCAGACGGGCGTCCAGTTCGGCCTGTTCGGCCCGCATGCGCGCCTTCTTGTAGGATTCGTCGGCCATGTTGGATTTGGCGCGAGCGAACTTTTCTTCAGCCAGTTTCAGTTCCGGCACTTCGTCGGCAGTGGCGCCAACGGCCCGGGCTTGCTCCAGTGCCTGTTCGGTCAGGCGGATCTGTTCATTCGGCGCCGGATCGGCTGCGCAGCCCGCCAGAGCCAGAACGGCCAGGGCAGCGAAAAGAGGTCGAATAGTCACTAATGTTCCCTACTGTTTTGGGGCACTGACAGGTGGCTGCAACTGTGTTCTCCAACGCTCGAGATTGCGCTGCAACACAGCCTCCGTCAGGCCGGACGCGGCCAATTCTGTCATCTTTTGCGCCAGCTGTCCGCGTAACCATGGGTCATTGCAGGCGGAGTTATGGGAAATCGCCAGGAACAGCCCGGGTTTGTCCACCGGTTGCGGTACGGCTTGCAGGTCGTTGGCCATCCCCTGTGTCTGCGCCATTGCCAGGCCCGAATAGCGCCCCGCCAAGACGTATTCCACCTCTCCCAGCAGAAGTTTCTGAAAGGCCTGGGTCAGGTTGGGCGTGCGCACCAGGGATAATTTCTGTTCGGCAAAAACGCCGAATCCCTGGGTCATACGCGCCTTTTCCGACAAGGCGCCGGGATGACCATGAAGATCCTCCGGCTGGTTGATGACCAGCGTCGAGTCCTTGCGAGTCCAAACCAGATAATCGTTTTCGAGCAAGGGCGGGTGAACGTAGTCCAGCACTTCAAGCCCGGTAACGGTCAGCGGAGCGTCGGTGAGCAGGTCCATGCGTCCACTGCGCACTTCGTCCAATGCCTGGGCACGCTTGCCGGCATACAGCAGTTCGATCTTGATCCCCAACTCTTGCGCCACGTGCGCCAACAGGTCGGCACCGGCGCCAATCAAGTGCTTGGGGTCCTGGGGATCTTGCCACAGATAGGGCGGCGCATCCGGGCTGCCGGTGGCGATCAGTCGCTCACATTTGCCCGCGGCAACAGACAGGCCTGGCACCAGTGCCAACGTCCACAGCAACGACCAGCCGGCCAAACGGCGCAGATCCATGGCGATACGCTCCTCTGATGCAGAAATAAAAAGCCCGGCCAAAGGGCCGGGCTCTTTATAAGTGAAGACGCCGGATTAGACCAGCTTCTCCAGCTCTGGGATGGCTTCGAACAAGTCCGCTACCAGGCCATAATCGGCCACCTGGAAGATCGGCGCTTCTTCGTCCTTGTTGATCGCAACGATCACCTTGGAGTCTTTCATGCCGGCCAGGTGCTGGATCGCGCCGGAGATACCGACGGCGATGTACAGCTGGGGTGCAACGATCTTGCCGGTCTGGCCGACCTGCATGTCGTTGGGTACGAAACCAGCGTCGACCGCCGCGCGGGAAGCACCGACGGCAGCGCCCAGCTTGTCGGCCAGGGCATACAGGTGCTTGAAGTTGTCACCGTTCTGCATGCCACGGCCGCCGGAAACGACGATCTTGGCAGCGGTCAGTTCAGGACGATCGGACTTGGCCAGTTCTTCGTTGACGAAGCTGGAGATGCCGGCGTCGTGGGCGGCGCCTACGGCTTCAACGGCAGCCGAGCCACCTTCGGCGGCAACCGGGTCGAAACCGGTGGCACGCACGGTGATGACCTTGACCGCAGCGTTCGATTGCACGGTGGCAATGGCGTTACCGGCGTAGATCGGACGCTTGAAGGTGTCGGCGCTTTCTACCGAGATGATTTCGGAGATCTGGTCGACGTCCAGTGCAGCGGCAACGCGCGGCAGGATGTTCTTGCCGTTGGAAGTGGCGGCCGCCAGGATGTGGCTGTAGCCCTTGCCCAGCTCTGCAACCAGCGGAGCAACGTTTTCCGGCAGTTGGTGTGCGTAGGCAGCGTTGTCGGCCGCCAGCACTTTGGCCACGCCAGCGATTTTCGCAGCGGCTTCGGCAACGGCGCCAGCGCCCTGCCCGGCTACCAGGACGTGGACATCGCCACCGATTTTGGCAGCGGCAGCAACGGTGTTCAGCGTGGCCGGAGCCAGCACCTTGTTATCGTGTTCGGCGATTACCAAGATAGTCATAGTCAGATTACCTTCGCTTCGTTTTTCAGTTTCTCGACCAGTTCAGCCACCGACTTGACCTTGATGCCCGCGCTGCGTGCAGCCGGCGCTTCGACTTTTACGGTCTTGTTGGTGGAGGCGGTGGAAACGCCCAAAGCGTCAGGAGTCAGCACTTCAAGCGGCTTCTTCTTGGCTTTCATGATGTTTGGCAGCGACGCATAGCGCGGCTCGTTCAAACGCAGGTCGGTGGTGACGATGGCAGGCAGTTTCAGGGAAACGGTCTGCGCGCCGCCGTCGATTTCGCGGGTCACGGCAACGCTGTCGCCGGACACTTCGACTTTCGAAGCGAAGGTGCCCTGACCGTAGCCGCTCAATGCAGCGAGCATCTGGCCGGTCTGGTTGTTGTCGCTGTCGATGGCTTGTTTGCCGAGGATCACCAGCGATGGCTGTTCCTTGTCGACAACGGCCTTGAGCAGCTTGGCCACGGCCAGGGAAGTCAGGTCTTCGGCGGATTCGACGAGGATGGCGCGATCGGCACCCAGTGCCAGCGCGGTGCGCAGTTGTTCCTGGGCAGTGGTCGGGCCGATGGAGACGACGACGATCTCAGTCGCCACGCCTTTTTCTTTCAGGCGTACGGCTTCTTCTACGGCGATTTCGCAGAAAGGGTTCATCGACATCTTGACGTTGGCGAGGTCGACGCCGGAGTTGTCCGCCTTGACGCGAACCTTGACGTTATAGTCGACCACTCGTTTGACAGCTACAAGAACCTTCATGGATTCCTCGTTACTCTCCGGTGAAAAAAAGTCGCCTAGGCGAACCTGGCGGTTGATGCTCATGGGCGCAAGGGCACCTCTAAAAACGCCGGCATGAACCACACATGACCCTGCTCACGGGAGTGAAGACCATTCGTCAGTGATGACTGATGAGTCATTCATTATCGCGGCGTGTAAACTGCGCGTCAGAACCGCGCAATACGTCACTTTGTGCTGCCTTCGCCCTGTCTTTAGAGGTGCTCTTGGAACCAACAGTCAGCCTACGGCGAGCGCAAAACCGCCCGTATCTTGACCGGAACGCCTATTCCGGTCAATACGGCAAAATGGTCAGTCATAAGCCGTACGTCAGTGATTTATCTGGGCTGCGGCAATTTCAAACAAACGTTTGTATTGGACCCTGAGAGTGGTGTAGATATAATGCGCCGCTTAAGAGAGACCCGCGTCTCATCCATTGTCGCTTTCGTCGCTTTTCGCGAAGGAAACAACGGATGCAACGCCAAACCTCCAATTAGAAAAACTGTGAGCCTTGAGTAGGAGATAGCCCTGTGGAACGCGAATACATGGAATTCGACGTGGTCATCGTCGGCGCCGGCCCCGCTGGCCTGTCTGCCGCTTGCCGACTGAAACAGAAGGCCGCCGAAGCCGGTAAGGAAATCAGCGTCTGCGTGGTCGAAAAAGGCTCCGAAGTCGGTGCGCACATCCTCTCCGGTGCGGTGTTCGAACCCCGCGCTCTGAACGAACTGTTCCCGGACTGGAAAGAACTCGGCGCGCCGCTGAATACACCGGTCAAGCGTGATGACATTTATGTCCTGAAAAACGCCGAGTCCGCGCAGAAAATCCCTGACTTTTTTGTGCCCAAGACCATGCACAACGAAGGCAACTATATTATTTCCCTGGGCAACCTGTGCCGCTGGCTGGCCCAGCAGGCCGAGAACCTGGGCGTGGAAATCTACCCGGGCTTCGCCGCCCAGGAAGCGCTGTTCGACGAAAACGGCGTGGTGCGCGGGATCATCACTGGCGACCTGGGTGTCGACCGTGAAGGCCAGCCAAAGGAAGGCCTCTACACCCCTGGCATGGAACTGCGCGGCAAGTACACGCTGTTCGCCGAAGGCTGCCGAGGCCATATTGGCAAGCAACTGATCAAGCGTTTCAACCTCGACAGCGATGCCGACGCCCAGCACTACGGCATCGGTCTCAAGGAAATCTGGGAAATCGACCCGGCCAAGCATCAACCGGGGCTGGTGGTGCATACCGCCGGCTGGCCGCTGGATATCATGGGCACCGAAAACACCGGCGGTTCATTCCTCTATCACCTGGAAAATAATCAGGTGGTGGTCGGCCTGATCGTCGACCTGTCCTACAGCAACACCTTCCTGTCGCCATTCGACGAATTCCAGCGCCTCAAGCATCACCCAGTGCTCAAGCAGTACCTGGAAGGTGGCAAGCGCGTCAGCTACGGTGCTCGCGCCATTTGCAAGGGCGGCCTGAACTCGCTGCCGAAAATGGTCTTCAAGGGCGGCGCGCTGATCGGTTGCGATCTCGGCACCCTGAACTTCGCCAAGATCAAGGGCAGCCACACCGCCATGAAGTCCGGCATGCTCGCCGCCGACGCCGTGGCCGATCGCCTGTTTGCCGAGTCCGAAGGCGGTGATGAACTGACCGCCTACGTCGACAGCTTCAAGAACAGCTGGCTGTATGAAGAACTGTTCGCCAGCCGCAACTTCGGCCCGGCGATTCACAAGTACGGCGCGATCATCGGCGGTGGCTTCAACTGGCTCGACCAGAACATCTTCGGCGGCAAGCTGCCGTTCACCCTGCACGATACCAAGCCCGACTATGCCTGCCTCAAGCTGGCGGCCGATTGCAAGAAGATCGACTACCCGAAACCGGACGGCAAGATCAGCTTCGACAAACTCAGCTCGGTGTTCATTTCCGGTACCAACCACGAAGAAGAACAGCCCTGCCACCTGAAGCTGACCGATCCGAGCATTCCGATCAGCAAGAACCTGCCGCTGTACGACGAACCGGCACAGCGCTACTGCCCGGCCGGCGTGTATGAAGTGGTGACCAAGGAAGACGGCGAGAAGCGCTTCCAGATCAACGCCCAGAACTGCGTTCACTGCAAGACCTGTGACATCAAGGACCCTGCGCAGAACATCACCTGGGTTTCCCCGGAAGGCGCTGGCGGGCCGACTTACCCGAACATGTAAGCCGATTCGCTGAACATCTAGGCTCCCGCAATGGGGGCCTTTTTGTTGCCTGCTATTCCGACGACCACACCGAACCAATGTGGGAGCGAGCCTGCTCGCGATAGCGTTTTTCCATTCAACACAGATGTCGACCGATACACCGCTATCGCGAGCAGGCTCGCTCCCACAAGGGAACATCACAGGCTCAAGCTGCGCGCTCTTCCCCGGGGTTGCGTTCGAAGTAGCGCTTGTACTCCCGACTGAACTGCGACGGGCTCTGATACCCCACCTGATGCGCCACCTGGGCCACGCCCATGCCTTCGATGAGCAGCAGCCGCTGGGCCTTGAGCAGGCGCAAGCGCTTGAGGTACTGCACCGGCGAGAGCAAGGTGCTGCGCTTGAAATGCTCATGGAAGGTTGAAGCGCTCATGTTCGCGCAACTGGCCAGTGTCTCGACGTTCAGTGGCTCGGTGAAGTGCGCATGCAAATGGCTCAAGGCCACGGCAATCCGAGCGAACTGGCCTTGCTGCTCCACCAGCGCCCGCAGCACATCGGCCTGGGGCCCGCGCAACGCGACGAACAGCAACTCCCGCAGCCGCGCCTGGCCCATGACCTGGCACTCCAACGGATCGTGCAAACAGCGCAACAAACGTTCGACACACCCACGCATGGCGTCATCAAGCACGGCGCAGGTCATCGATTCCGGCGTCTGCGGCGCCAGGTTCCGACCCGGTACCAACCCCATGGCCAGCACCAGTTCCCCCAGCATCGCCCGATCGATCGCAACGGAAACCCCAAGCAGTGGAGCATTGGGCATGGCGTAGGTTTCGCATTCGAACGGCACCGGCAAGGCCTGGATCAGATAATGCCCGGCGCCATATTCCAGCGTGCGAGGCCCCAGGTACGCCAGTTTGCTACCCTGGGCAATGATCACCAGACTCGGTTCGTAGAGCTGTGGGCCACGGGCGACGTCCTGACTGGCCCGAAGCACATGTACGCCGGGCAGTGGCGTCGGGACGAAACCGTCGCGGGTCGCCAAAGGTTCTATCAATGAAACCAGCGTAGCGTTGGCATCGAGATGGCGGGTCAACAACATGGACGAAAACTTCACGAAAAAAGGGATGAAACCATCATCGCAGGTCTGGCGCCACATAGGATCAAATCCTGGCCAAGACCGGAGGATTAGGCATGACAGGCGGAGGAATCGCCATCGCCGCCGGCCGCCAGGACTCCCAGAATGAACCTTCACCGTTCACTGCTTAGCGAGGTCCATCATGTACACAGCCATCGGATATGCCGCCCAGTCGGCCACCACTCCCCTCGCCCCCATGAAATTCGAACGCCGCAGCCCGCGAGCCGACGATGTGGCAATCGACATTCTCTACTGCGGCGTCTGCCATTCCGACATCCACCAGGCCCGCAATGAATGGGGTATCGCCGTTTATCCGCTGATGCCCGGCCATGAGATTGTAGGAAAAATCACCGCCGTCGGTGCGAATGTCACCCGCTATAAGGTCGGCGACCTGGTGGGTGTTGGCTGCATGGTCGACTCCTGCCGCGAGTGCGAAGCTTGCCGCGCTGACCTGGAGCAATACTGCTACCAGGGCATGACGCAGACCTACGCCAGCCCGGACCGTATCAGCGGCGGCCACACCATGGGCGGTTACTCCAACAGCATCGTGGTCAGCGAGCACTTCGTGCTGCGTATTCCGGAAACCCTCGACCCGGCCGGTGCCGCGCCGATTCTCTGCGCCGGCATCACCACCTATTCGCCCCTCAAGCACTACGGCGTGAAGGCCGGCGACAAGGTCGGCGTGCTGGGCATGGGTGGGCTCGGGCACATGGGCATCAAGTTCGCCAAGGCCATGGGCGCGGAAGTGACGTTGTTCACCCGCTCGGCGAGCAAGGCTGAAGAAGCCCGTCGCCAAGGTGCGGACCACGTGATCGTGTCTACCGACGCCGAGCAGATGGCCGCTGCCGCCGGACGTTTCAACTTCCTGCTGGACACCATTCCGGTGCAGCACGACCTCAATCCATACCTCGACACCTTGCGTTTCGACGGCGTGCATATCCTGGTAGGTCTGGTCGAGCCGATTGATCCGCCGGTGCATGCCGCAAAACTGATCATGGGTCGTCGAGTCCTGGCTGGCTCGTTGATCGGCGGTATCGCAGAGACTCAGGAAGTGTTGGATTTCTGTGCCGAACACAACATCAGCTGCGACATTGAAATGCTCGACATTCGCCAGATCAACGAGGCCTACAGCCGCATGATCGCTGGGGACGTGAAGTACCGCTTCGTCATCGACATGGCGACCCTCAAGGCCTGACGTTCGTCAGACCTTGGCACCCAGCTCCGCCGATAGCCGGGCTGTAACCCCTTTGACCAGGGGAATCAGCTCGGCCATTTTTTCCAGCGGCATGTACGGCACGGTGCTGGCGATGCTGATACCGGCGACAATGCGCTTGCCAGCGTCGCGAATCGGCGCCGCCACGCAACGAATCGACGGTTCGTTGTCTTCCAGATCGAAGGCATAACCTCCCGCCACGTACTCCACCATCCGTTGCTGGAACTGTTCCCAGGATTGCTCCTGATGCTGGGGCCAGAACTGATTCTTCCCGCCGGCCGGCAGGCTGATTTCGTACAGCCTTTTCCATTGTTCTTGCGAGTCATCGAGCATCAGCGCCTTGCCAATCCCGGTGCGCGCCAAAGGCATGCGATGGCCCACGCGCGAGCGCATCTCCGGGCCGTTGCGCCCCGGATTTTTCAGCAGGTACAAGACTTCGTCGCCCTCGCGAATCGCCAGGTGAACGGTGTCGCCGGTAAGAGCCGACAACTCATCCAGATACGGCCCGGCCAGGCTCACCAGTGGCAGTTCTTCCCGGGCCTGGAAACCCAGTTCGATCAGCTTCGGCCCCAGCAGGTAACCCACTTGCGGCACCACGCGCAGGTAACGTTCGTCCACCAGGCAACTGGCCAGGCGATGGGTGGTGCTGCGGGTGGTGCCGATCAGCCGGGCGATTTCCTTCAAGTCACGGGCGCCGCTGGCGACCGCCTGAACCACACCCAGGCCACGCAGCAATGTCTGCGTGCCTGTAGGCGCGGCGTCCTTGGTGATTTTTGGATCGTCTTGCTGCATATCCGGCCTTCAACAGTGAGCGGGGAACGGGCGGCATTATGGTCGCCCGCCCCGTCGGACTACAACTCGATGCGCTCGACCTTCCCCACCAGTAGGATGTAGGACAGCGCCCCCACCAATGCCAGCACGGAGATATAGGTGATGGCCGGGGCAAACGAATCGCCGCTGGCAAGGAAGCCAATGACGATAGGCGTGGCGATGGCCGCCAGGTTACCGATGAAGTTGAACACCCCACCGGTCAACCCGAGCAGTCGCGCCGGCGCCAGTGTCGAGACCAGCGACCAGGTGATCGACGCCAGGCCGTTGCCGAAGAACGCCAGGGCCAGGAAGGCGATGACCAGCGGCGTCGACTCGACAAAGTTGGCGCCGATGATCGATGTGGAGATCAGTAATCCGCCAATGATCGGCAGCTTGCGCGCGAACCCCACGCTGCTGCCACGACGAATCAGCCAGTCGGAAAAGAACCCGGAACACAGCACGCCGACAAACGCCGCGAGAAATGGCAGCGATGCCAAAAGGCCGGACTTGATGAAGTCCATGCCGCGATATTTCACCAGGTAGGTCGGGAACCAGGTCAGGAAAAACCACAGCGTGGAGTTGAGGCAGAACTGCCCCAGGTAAATGCCCCACAACTTGCGTTGGGTCAGGACAATACCCAGGTCGGTCCAGCTGAATTTCGCCTTGGCCTTGGCGGTATCGGCCTGGATATCCACCAACCCACCGCCTTCGCGGATCAGTTCGATTTCAGCGGCGTTGGCGCCTTTGAAATCCCGTGGCTCGCGATATACCGCGTACCAGATCGCCGCCCAGATAATGCCCACCGCGCCCGTGGCGACAAACACCATGTGCCAGCCGAAGGCGTGTTGCAGCCAGGCCAACACCGGCGTCAGGAAAGCCAATCCGACGAACTGCCCGGAGGTGTAGAAACCGATGGCCGTGGCCCGCTCACGTTCAGGGAACCAGGTAGTGACCACGCGGCTGTTGATCGGATAAGCCGGCGCTTCCAGGGCACCGACCGCCATGCGCAGCACGAACAGCGCGATGAAACTGGCGGCGAAGCCAAGCATCACCGTGGCCACCGACCACAACAGCAACGCCACGCTGTAAAGAATGCGCGGCGGTACTCGGTCCACCAGCCAGCCACCAGGGATCTGCATGGCCGCGTAGGTCCAGCCGAACGCCGAGAAAATCAGCCCGACGTGGATCGGATCGATGCCCAGGTCACTGGTCAGTGCGGGCGCGGCAATCGAGAGGTTACTGCGGTCCAGGTAATTGATCACCACGGTGATGAACAGCAGGACCATGATGAAAAAACGCTTGCGGCTGGGCGTCACCAACGACGCTTGCGCGCTCAGGGTGTGCGCTTGCATGTGAGGTGCCTCTTTTTATGTTTATTGAGGAAACGGGCATACCGAGAAGGATCTCCCTGTCTACGGAGATCAACCTGTGGGAGCGAGCCTGCTCGCGATAGCAGTGGGTCAGTCACCCATAAGCCAATTGACACACCATCGCGAGCAGGCTCGCTCCCACAGGGGAACTGGGTGGATCAGGCGTGACTCACCACTCGGCAAAACTGCCATCGGCATGGCGCCAGATCGGGTTGCGCCAGCGATGGCCGATAGCCGCGCGTTCGATGACGTATTCCTCGTTGATCTCGATACCCAGGCCCGGGCCATTGGGGATTTTCACGAAGCCTTTGTCGTAGTCGAACACCTGTGGATCCTTGATGTAATCCAGCAGGTCGTTGCTCTCGTTGTAGTGGATGCCCAGGCTCTGCTCCTGGATGAACGCGTTGTAGCAGACCGCGTCCAGTTGCAGGCACGCCGCCAGGGCGATCGGGCCCAGTGGGCAGTGCAGGGCCAGCGCCACGTCGTAGGCCTCGGCCATGTTGGCGATCTTGCGGGTTTCGGTGATACCGCCGGCGTGGGATGCATCCGGTTGGATGATGTCCACGTAGCCTTCGCTGAGGACTCGCTTGAAGTCCCAGCGCGAGAACAACCGCTCGCCCAGGGCAATCGGGGTGCTGGTCAGCGGCGCCAATTCCTTGAGGGCTTCGTAGTTTTCGCTGAGCACTGGCTCTTCGATGAACATCAGTTTGTAGGGATCGAGCTCCTTCATCAGCACCTTGGCCATCGGCTTGTGCACCCGACCGTGGAAGTCCACGCCAATGCCGACGTTCGGCCCCACCGCGTCCCGCACCGCCGCAACGTTGGCCAGGGCCAGGTCGACCTTTTCAAACGTGTCGAGAAATTGCAGCTCTTCGGTACCATTCATTTTCACCGCCGTGAAACCCCGCGCCACCGCCTCTTTCGCCGCGCGAGCGGTGTCCGCCGGTCGGTCGCCGCCGATCCACGAATACACGCGGATCTTGTCGCGCACCTGGCCACCGAGCAAATCGCTGACCGACACACCCAAGGCCTTGCCCTTGATGTCCCACAACGCTTGGTCGATACCGGCCAGGGCACTCATGTGGATCGCCCCACCGCGGTAGAAGCCGCCGCGATACAGTACGGTCCAGATGTCTTCAATGTTGCGTGGGTCTTTGCCGATCAAGTAGTCAGACAGTTCTTCGACGGCCGCCGCCACCGTATGGGCACGGCCTTCAACCACGGGCTCGCCCCAACCGGTCACGCCCTCGTCGGTTTCGACCTTGAGGAAGCACCAGCGCGGCGGAACGATAAACGTGGTCAGTTTGGTGATTTTCATCTTGTTGTCTCTCTTATCAGATGCAGCGCCCGGGGCGCTGGAAAAGTCTTCAGTTCAAGGCATTCCACGCGGCCACGTAGGCCTTGGCGCGCACCGCCACCTCATCTGCCGTCAGGCCTGGCTTGAACAGCCCGGAACCGAGGCCGAAACCCTTGACCCCGGCCTCGACGAACACCGCCATGTTGTCCGGCGTGATCCCGCCCACCGGCACCAGCACGGTCCCGGCCGGCAGCACCGCGAGCCAGGCCTTGACCACCGCCGGGCCCATTTGCTCGGCGGGAAACATCTTCAGCACGTGGGCGCCTTCGGCCAGTGCGGCAAAGGCTTCGGTGGGCGTGGCGACGCCTGGCGACAGATACAAGCCCGCCGCTTTCGCCGCACGCAGCACCTTCGGATCGCTGTGGGGCATGACGATCACTTGTCCGCCAGCGGCTTTCACCTGCTCGACCTGTTCCGGCGTCAGCACGGTGCCGGCACCGATCAGGCAATCGGCGGGCAAGGTACTGCGCAGGATGCGGATACTTTCGTACGGCTCGGGGGAATTGAGCGGTACTTCGATGACGCGAAATCCGGCGCCGTACAGGACTTCGCCGATGGCCGCCGCCTCTTCGGGACGCAGACCACGCAGGATCGCGATCAGCCCGTTGTGTGCCAGTGCTTGTGTGAGCATGTCAGACCTCCAGTCAGGTTTAACGCGATGCGGTGGAATCGAGCAGCCCGGCCGCCACGGCCAGTTGCCACAAACCACGTTCGGTGGCCTGTTCGGCCAGGGTCACCCGGGCGAAACCGCAGGCGTCGAGAGCCCGTTGATAACGGGCGCAGAGTTGGGAATTGCCGATCAACACCACGGCGGGCAAGTGGATGCTGTCGCGTCGCCGACGCTGCACGGTAGCCAGCGCCGTCAGTTCATGGCCGATCAACAGGCCAGAGAGATAGTCCGCCTGGGCGCTGGCAGCGAGTTCGCCGGTCAAGCCCAGGCTGCGGGCGCTGAACACGGTGGACAACGGACCGATCTCGCCGTCAACCGACAATGCCACCTGCACGCCGCGATCGAAGGCCTGGCCGTCGAGCGTCGCGCCGCGCTGCTGGGTACGGCCGAGAATGCTGTGGTCACTGAGCACGGCGAAGATCTCGCCGGTCATGAAGGTGTCGAAATGCACGATGCAACCATCGGCCACTTCCACCCATTTCGAGTGGCTGCCGGGCAGGCCGATCAGCACCGCTCCGTCCGGCAGGTTATGCAAGGCGCCGAGCACCTGAGTCTCTTCGCCGCGCATGACGTTGGGCAGCCGTGAACGCTGGATCACGCCGGGTACGATGTGCACATCGACACCGCGAAGACTACGAACGGTTTGTAGGGAATGTCCGAGATTGGCGACGTTGGCGGGCGTGTCGCAGTAGGGTGCTTCGCGCCAGCCCTGGGCGCTGCCGACCATACCGCAGGCTATGACAGGCAGGCCCGGCTGAGCATTGAGCCAATCGCCACAGGCCTCATCGAAGGCCAATTCGAAGCCGTCGATGCACACCTGGCCAGCCAGGGTTCGTGGCCCGGAGGGCAACTGCATGATCCCCGATGACAGCGAACGCTGTTCGAGCACCTCGCCCCCGGCGGCGAGTTTGTAAGCCCGTAATGAGGTGGTCCCCCAATCGAGCGCAATCAATTGCGCCTGCATCCGTTTCACCTGTTCTGTTTTTTGGCAGTGAGTGGGACGGACTATAAACCTGAGCGCAATAAAATCTCAATATATAAATATCACTCCCACATATTGGGATCTAGTACATCAACAACAAAGCCAATCGCCATCCGCCCAAGACCCTGCTACGTTTCTGCCCGGACGCCAAAAAACTCAGGGACAAAGTGATGGGACAACAGTTGAAAATCCTCGGCCGCACTTCTTCAATCAACGTCAGAAAAGTGCTGTGGACCTGTCAGGAACTGGAGATCGCCTTCGAGCGCGAAGACTGGGGCATCGGCTTTGCCTCGACCCAGGACCCGGCGTTCCTGGCCTTGAATCCCAATGCCCAGGTGCCGGTAATCATTGATGAGAATGGCGTGCTCTGGGAGTCCAATACCATTTGCCGTTACCTGGTGGGCAAACATGGGGCCGGCGATCTGCTGCCTGTCGAACCTGCCGCCCGAGCACGCATCGAACAGTGGATGGATTGGCAGGCCACGGAACTCAACCCGTCATGGGGCTACGCCTTCCACGCCTTGGTGCGCAAGAATCCGGACTTCCAGGACCCGCAGCGCATCGCCGCTGGCATCAAAGGCTGGAACCAGAAGATGGGTTTGCTCGAACAGCAGTTGAACCGCACCGGCGCCTACGTGGCCGGTACGAGATTTTCCCTTGCGGATGTGCTCATCGGCCTGTCCGTCCACCGCTGGCGCCAGACGCCCATGGAGCGTCCTGACTACCCGGCCGTGGCCGCCTATTGCAAGCGGCTCGAACAACGGCCGGGGTTTGCCGAGTACGCTGGCGACGCGTACTCCTGAGACGCTCAATTGCCTTGGGCGAAATCCCGGAGCACCTTGCCGTCCATTCGGTAGCGCACCCACTCTTCCTGGGGTTGCGCGCCGAGGGATTTGTAGAAGTCGATGGCCGGGGTGTTCCAGTCCAGCACGCTCCATTCGAAGCGACCGCAATCGTTGTCACAGGCAATTTTCGCCAGATGTCGCAACAACGTCTTCCCCGCCCCGCCACCGCGCTGTTCAGGGGTGATGTACAAGTCTTCGAGGTACAGGCAGTTGCTGCCCAGCCAGGTGGAGTAACTGAAGAAAAACACCGCGAAACCAATCGGCACGCCGTCACGCAGGCAGATCAGCCCGTGGGCGGTCGCGCCCTCGCTGAACAAGCTGCGCTCGATGTCGGCCACACTGGCGATGACTTCGTGGCGGGCCTTTTCGTAATCGGCCAACTCGGTGATGAAGGCAAGGATTTGAGGCGCATCGCTGGGTTGCGCAGGACGGATCTCGATGGACATGAACAGGCCTTGTAGCCAATTGAAAGCGCCATACTAAGCCGCCACGTGCCGCTCGTCACATATCGATCGATTTGATCGCGACACGAACCCACCTTCAAAAGCGCCATTCGTCGCGCCCCAGGCACCAACCCAAATCCAGTGCAGCCCAAGATCAGGCAAGCATTCTAAAAATGGAGGCGACACCATGATCACTTCAAGGCTGACTGCATTCACATTTGCCACGCTGCTGTCCTCGGTCGCTTTCGCGGCATCCACCGCTGGCACCGGGCCGACCGATCCGGTGCAGCCACCCAACTCTCCCGCAACCGAAGGCATGCCCAAGTTGAATACCGACGGCACTGGGGACCTGAACAATGGCCAGCCTCCCGCCACTGGCACTGATCCGCGCGTACAGGGCAATGACATGGGACGCCAGGGTGGAATGAATACGCCGGACTCCACGGCCCCCGACAACGCAGGGACCGGCGTGGGCTCGAAAACCACGACCGGAGGTTCGGGTTCCGAAGGTGGCGCCGCCAGCCAATAGCCTCTGCTTAGATATTTGAGGAGGAACATCCCATGCCTCGTGGAAGCAAAGACAAATACACCGCCGAGCAAAAGCGCAAGGCCGAACACATTGAAAAAAGTTACCAGAAAAAAGGTGTGTCCGAAAACGAAGCCGAGGCCCGAGCCTGGGCGACAGTGAACAAACAATCCGGTGGCGGCGAGCGTTCCGAAGGCTCGGGCAAGGACAAACCCGCGGCGGCCAAGAAAACCGATCGTAAGGAATCGGCCCGACGCGCCGCCAAGACCCGCGAAGGTCATCCACGCACCAGCAAAGCCTCCCATGGGACCCAGACCGTGGACAGCCTGATGAAGGAGGCCCGGGCGAAAAATATTCCCGGGCGTTCGAAGATGCGCAAGCAGGAGTTGGTCGAAGCATTGCGCAAGGCGGGGTGATGTTGGCGTCAGGGAGGACGCTATCGCGAGCAAGCTCGCTGCCACATGGGGTCCGCGTTGTGCCGAGGTTCTGGGCTCTGACACAAAGACCTGTGGGAGCGAGCCTGCTCGCAATGGCGGTGGGTCAGGTTAGAAAGTATTGAATGCACTGACGCCTCGCGAGCGGGCTCGCTCCCACATTGGATCTTCGGTGCGCCGGAATTTTGCGGCTGACACAAAACCTGTGGGAGCGGGCTTGCTCGCGATGGCGGTGGGCCAGGTTAGAAGGTGTTGAATGCACTGACGCCTCGCGAGCGGGCTCGCTCCCACATTGAATCTTCGGTGCGCCGGAATTTTGCGGCTGACACAAAACCTGTGGGAGCGGGCTTGCTCGCGATGGCGGTGGGTCAGGTTAGAAGGTGTTGAATGCACTGACGCCTCGCGAGCGGGCTCGCTCCCACATTGAATCTTCGGTGCGCCGGAATTTTGCGGCTGGCACAAAACCTGTGGGAGCGAGCCTGCTCGCGATGGCGGTAGATCACTCGCCAGCGATCTCTGGTTTCAGCGTTGTTTCAAGCGGTCAATCACCACCGCCAGCAACAGGATCGAGCCGCGGATAACGTATTGGTAGAAGGTGTCGATGTTCTTCAGGTTCATCGCGTTTTCAATGATCGCCAGAATCAGCACGCCCGCAATGACATGGCGAATCATGCCGATACCACCGCTCAACGACACCCCGCCCAGCACGCAGGCCGAGATCACGGTCAGCTCGAAGCCCTGGCCAATCATCGGCTGGCCCGAGGTCATGCGCGACGCCAGGATCACTCCGGCCAGGGCGCCGATCACGCCATGCACGGCGAAGATGATGATCTTGGTGCGATCAACGTTCACCCCTGCCAACAACGCCGCTTCCTGGTTGCCACCGATGGCCATGGTGTTGCGCCCATAGGTGGTGTAGTTCAGCAGCCAGCCGAAAAACAGGAAGCAGGCGATGGTGATCAGGATCGGCACCGGCACGCCGAACAATTGGCCGTTGCCGAATACGAAGAACGATTCCTGGGACACACCCACCGCTTTGCCGTTGGCGAAGATATAGGCCAGGCCCCGGACGATCTGCATGGTCGCCAGGGTGGTGATCAAGGCGTTGACCCGCAGCTTGGCGATGACGATGCCATTGATCAGGCCGACGATCAGCCCCATCACCAGCGCAGCGCTGACACCGAGGAATACGCTGTTGGTGTCGCGCATCACCACCGCCGCGACCACGCCGGCACAAGCAATCACCGAACCGACCGACAAATCGAAGTGCCCGGACGCCAGGCAATACAACATGGTGCAGGCCGCGATGCCGGTGGTGGAAATCGCCAGGCCCAGGCCACGCATGTTCAGCGGCGACAGGAAGTTATCGATCATCAGGGTGCAGAGCACGAAGATGCCGATGGCCGCCAGCAGCATGACCCAGTCGTCCAGGAAACGGCGCAAGTCCAGGGGTTTGCGTGCCGTTGGCAGTGCATTGTTTTGAATGGTCATGATTTACCTCTCAGTTCGCCGCGTCGGCAACGCGTTGGCGCGGCAGCGCCAGTTGCAGCAGGTTGGATTCGTTGGCCTGGTCACGCGGCAGCTCGCCGCGCATGGCCCCTTCGCACAGGACCAGGATTCGGTCGGAAATGCCCATCACTTCCATCAGGTCGCTGGACACCACGATCACCGCGATGCCCTCGGCCGCCAGGTTGTGGATAATCTGGTAGATCTCCGCCTTGGCGCCGATGTCGATGCCACGGGTCGGTTCGTCCAGCAGCAGGACTTTCATCGGCATCGACAGCCAGCGACCGAGAATCGCCTTCTGCTGGTTGCCGCCGGACAGGTACATGATTTTCTGGCTAGCCGCCGGCGTCTTCACCTTCAGCGACTTGATCTGCTTGTCAGCGTTGCCCCGCTCCCAATCACCGCGCAACAGGCAGCCAAGGGCGGAATGAGCCGGGCGCGCACTGATGTTGATGTTCTCGCCCACGCTGCCCAACGGGATGATGCCTTCCTTCTTGCGATCTTCCGGGCAGAGCAGCACGCCCGCGGCGATGGCATCGCGGGGTGAACGCAGTTTCAGTTCCTTGCCGTGCAGCACGAAGCTTCCCTCGCGCTGACGCTCCAGGCCACTGAGCAAGCGCAACAGCTCGGTACGACCGGCGCCGACCAGACCGAACAAGCCGAGGATCTCGCCCTTGTGCACCTGGAAGCTCACCGGTTCGCGCAAGCCCGGCCCCAACAGGTTCTTCACTTGCAGCGCCACATCGCCGCGCTCCCGAGGACGGTAATCATAGATGTCCTGGATATCGCGGCCGACCATGCAGGTGACGAGTTGATCATGGGTCAACTCGCTCATGTTTTCGAAGGTGCGGACATAACGACCGTCCTTGAATACCGTCACCGCATTGCAGATACGGAACACCTCTTCCATGCGGTGGCTGACGTACAACACCACTTTGCCCTCGTCTCGCAGGCGGGCGATGATCGCCATCAAACGGTCGATTTCACGGGCCGACAGGCTACTGGTGGGTTCGTCGAAGGCAATGACGTGGGCGCCCCGGGACAAGGCCTTGGCGATCTCCACCAATTGGCGCTGGCCGAGGGACAGGCGACCGACTTTTTCCTGCGGGTCGATTTCGTCGGCCAGGCCCTTGAGCAGTGTCAGCGCCTGCTGGCGTAGCACACCACGGTTGACCAGGCCGAAACGTGCCGGCAAATGGCCGAGAAACAGGTTTTCCGCGACGGTCATTTCCGGCACCAGGTGCAGCTCCTGGTGAATCACCGCCACACCGCTGGCGATGCTGTCAGCGGTGCCCTTGAAGACCATCGTCTGTTCGCCGATCTGCAGGTCACCGCTGCTCGGGATGTAGGCACCACCGAGGATCTTCAGCAACGTGGACTTGCCGGCGCCGTTTTCACCCATCAAGGCATGGACCTGCCCCGGATGGGCAACGAAACTGATATTGGCCAGCGCCTGCACGCCGGGAAAGGACTTGCCGATCCCGTTGAATCGCAAGCTGCCGCCGATGTTGTGTTGCCGTGTCGCTGTTTGCGCTTGCATAACCACCTCGAACTCACAGAGATCAAGCGATCCCGGTCACTCAGGTAACCGGGGTCGCTTTTGAATCAACCGACCGTCAATTCCACAGGCCGATCTTTTCCAGCTCCTGCTTGAAGTTCTCCCGGGTGATCAGCGTCACCTCGTCCATCGCGGTGTACTTCGGCGGTTCCTTGCCGGTGGTGATCCACTCGTACATCATTTCGGCGGTCTTGTAGCCTTCGATGTGCGGGCTTGGCAGCATCGAACCGAAGAAGCCGCTTTTCGGTTTTTTCAGCTCACCGATGGCGTCGGTACCGTTGATACCAATGCCGATCACGTTGTCGGCCTTGAAGCCGGCCGCTTCGGTGGCGCGTACGCCGCCCAGCACGGTGTTGTCGTTCATGCCGCCGATGATCAGATTCTTCGCGGCGCTTGGCAGCTTCACCAAGGCCGAGTTGGTGGAGTCCATGCTGCCGGGTACGTCGAGGGTCTTCAGCGCGGAATAAAGGATGTGGTCTGCCGGCATCCCGGCCTTCTTCAGGGCATCGACCGAACCGTCGGTGCGCTTCTTGCCGGTGTCCAGCTCGTTGAAGGTGTTGATCACCGCGTAGGTATCTTTCCACTCCCAGTTACGCTTTTTCGCTTCAGCAGCCATGGCGGCGCCCTGCTTCTGGCCCACTTCGAACGCGGCCATGCCCAGGTACGGCACGTCTTCCATGAACTTGCCGCTGGCGTCGACGAAGCGGTCGTCCACGGCAATCACCTTGAGATCGTTGAGCTTGGCCTTGGCCATGATGGCCGGGCCGAGGGACACGTCCGGCGGGCAGATCACAAAGCCCTTGGCGCCGTTGGCGGCCAGGCTGTCGATGGCCGAGAGGGTTTTCTCGCCGTCAGGCACGGCGATCTTGATCAATTCGAAGCCTTTGTCCTTGCTCGCCTTCTCGGCGAACGCCCATTCGGTCTGGAACCAAGGCTCCTCGGCCTGCTTGACCAGGAAACCGATTTTTACGGGATCAGCTGCCAGCAAGCTGCTGCTGAGGCTGACCGCGGTAACCGCCAGGGCGGCGCGACACAGGGAACGGATCCCACGACGATGATTCATAGCTGACTCCTTGTTTTTTTTATTGAAAGCCAAACGTCCAGGGTTCTGCTCCACCGTCGGTGGAAATGCGCAGGCTGGGCGGTTACATCAAGTTGCTACACAGCATAGGTCTAAATAGTCATATCGTATGATGATTGGATTACAGGCGAAGTTTCCGACTGCAATCCGGAAATATTCAGTCGTGATACATGACCGAACGTCCCCCATCGATGGTGATGCATGAGGCATTGATAAACGGTGCTTCGTCACTGGCCAGGAACACGGCTGTCATTGCCACTTCGATCGGTTGCCCGACGCGTCGTGGCGGGTGCAGGTCCAGCGCACGCTGACGTTCGGCATGGGGATCGGCGAAGCCGTTCCAGTAGTCGACGTTCAGTTGGGTTTCGATATACCCCGGGGCGATGGCGTTGACGCGTACCCCTTTGGGCGCGTATTCGATGCCCAGGGCGCGGGTCAGGCCGAGCAGGCCATGCTTGGCCACCGGGTACGGGAAACAGCCGGGAATGATGTGGGACGAATGGACCGAGGCAA
The DNA here is from genome assembly GCF_018325805.1 of Pseudomonas sp. St290. Taxonomy (NCBI): domain Bacteria; kingdom Pseudomonadati; phylum Pseudomonadota; class Gammaproteobacteria; order Pseudomonadales; family Pseudomonadaceae; genus Pseudomonas; species Pseudomonas sp. St290. Next base: position 4,855,135 of record NZ_AP014703.1, read on the forward strand.
TATTGATGATGCTGCCCACGCCCTGCTCGATCATCTGTGGCAATACCGCCTTGCAGCCGTACCAGGCGCCATCCAGGTCGATGGCGAAGCAGCGACGCCAGTCTTCTTCGGTCATTTCCAGCGGGTCACGGAAGACATTGACGCCAGCGCAGTTGACCAACACATCGATGCGCCCGTGCAGCTCGACGGCGCGACGGGCCATGGCCTGCAAGTCCTGCGGCTTCGACACATCGGCCTGCAGCGCTTGCACATCGGCCCCGCGCTCCCGCCAATGAGCCGCCACCGCCTCGACCTTCTGCGCCTGGATATCACTGATCACCAGTCGAGCCTGTTGCGACGCGAACGCCGCGACGATGGCCTCGCCGATGCCTTGGGCGGCACCGGTCAACAACACGACCTTGTCTTTCAGGCGCTCACCCTTCGGTGGCTCCGGCACAGGTGGCAAGACCAAGGGCTCAGCCATGGTTCAAGACTCCTGTACGGGGGCACGACAAAAACCGGGCATCCACGGATGACCGGCGCAAAGGCGCTTGTAAGAACAGTGGCCGGCGTACGCCAGCGGGGCGTACGGGGAAAGATCGTTGCATCACTTCACCTGTTTTGTTTTTTTAGTGTGAGTGCGTATTGCCGATGGAGCCGACTATAAACCCGGCCGCCAAACAATCTCAATATATATATTTACATCCCATATTTTGGGATTTAACCTGCAAACCGTGTACACGCCACGCCGGGCACATCGACACGCATCGACAGCAGCGCACCGTCCAGCGGATGACCCAACGGGCTCGCGGCGCTGGTGATGTACAACGTCTTGAGGTCTTCACCGCCGAACACACAACTGGTCGGGCGGCTGACGGGCAGTTCGATCACCCGATCGACCTGGCCATCCGGGTTCAGGCGCAACAGGCAACTGCCGTCCCAGCGGGCGTTCCAGATGTATCCCCGGGCATCCATTGCTGAGCCATCCGGACCGCCACGCGGGTGTGGACCGAACCAGACCTCGGCAGGCGCCAGGTTGCCTTCCGGGTAGATAAAGTGCCGATACAACGTGCCATCCAGGCTGTCGCCGAAATACACCGAGGTGCCATCGGGGCTCCAGACCAAGGTGTTCGGAATACCCAGCCCGCGCAACAGGGGCAGGACACGGCCATCACTCCCGACGCGAAATAGGCCGCCGGACCGGTGCTCGATCGGCAAGTCCTCGCCTTCGGCACCGATGTTGTTCTGCATCGTGCCGAGCCAGAGCTGGCCCAGGGCGTCGCAACGGGCCTCGTTGGCACGATTGCCTGGCTGGGGATCGGCCATGCACAACAGCGTCAGGCGCGGCTCCAGGCCCGGCGAATCAAGATCAAGGCGGTAGACACCGCTGCTCAGGGTCACCAAGGCGTCGCCATTTTGGGTCGGTATGAAGGCGGACACATGCTCGGGCATCTGCCAGATATCAACATTGGCGCCGATCAACCGCAGTGCCTGCTTGCCGGCGATATCAACCCAGTACAATGCCTGGGTCGGCTCGTCCCAGAAGGGCCCCTCGCCCAATTTCGCCCGGTGTTCCGTCACAGCCGTCCACTTCATTGAAACCTCCTGTTCCCGACTTGCCCGGCGGCGTCTGTTCGACCAGCCATGACATTGGGGTAAAAGCGTTTGATCGCCAGGTCGGCGTTATCGATCAGGGTCATGCAGGCCCAGACACCTCGCGCCGCGTCACGGGCGGCGATGGCGTCGGCGATGTCCTTGTGGATGGGCAAGGTGCGGCGCAGCTCATCCGGGTCGGCCGCCGACACCTCGAACGACACCGCAAGCAGCGCCCCCAGGGCCGGGACCATTTGTTCGATGAATTGATTATGGCTGGCGGCAAGGATGCACTCGTGGAAAAACTGGTCGGCGCGGTTGTAATCGGCGCCGCTGTCCACCGCCCGCTCCAGCGCATGGTAAGCCAGGCGGATCGCCTGCACCTGATCGGCGGTGGCCCGCTCGCACGCCCAGCGCACTGCCATCGGCTCGATGGTACGGCGCAGGTCCAGCAAGTCATCGACAAAGTTTTCCGGCAGGCCGCTGCGTGACAACCAGCCCACCACTTGGGGATCGAACAGGTTCCAGCGTCGCACCGGCAACACCCGCGTGCCGACTTTCGGCCCGACCTCCAGCATGCCCTTGGCGACCAAGGTCTTGATCGCCTCGCGAATCACCGTGCGACTGACGCCCAGTTGCTCGCCCAAGTCCGCCTCGACCTTGATGGTTTGCCCAGGCTTGACCTGGCCGGCGGCTATCCAACTGCCCAGCCAATCGACGGTCGACGCATGAAAACTGCTGGACATGAAAACCCCGCGGGCCACTCTTATTGGAGGCCCACGCTAATCATCATATGATTGGGTGTCAATTTGAATTTTACGGCTTCACTCCTGTGGGAGCGAGCCTGCTCGCGATAGCGGTGGGTCAGTTAAGGCCGGGTTGACGGTGCTGCCATCATCGCGAGCAGGCTCGCTCCCACAGAGGATCAGGGTTCCAGGCCTATGGGGAAAAACTCTCCGCCGCTCCACACGCCCAACCAGCGCTGTCCGTCGATCTCGCGGCTGACCGCCAGTTCCACCAACTGGTAGAACACATTGCGATGGATCAGCGCTTCCAGATTGCTGCGTACATGCACGTAGGGCGCAGGCTCCTGGGTCTGGGGGTCGATCACCACCCGCAACGGATGCTCGGCACCGGCCTCGGTGGTTTCCTCGACATTGGTGGTAAAGCGCAACAACTGCCCTTCCCCGTGTCCTTCGACCTCGAGGGTCACGGCCACGAACGGCGCGTCATCGACCTTGATGCCGACTTTTTCCACAGGGGTAATCAGGAAGTAATCATCGCCGTCGCGGCGGATGATGGTGGAGAACAGCTTGACCATCGGCTTTCGCCCAATGGGCGTGCCCAGGTAGTACCAGGTACCATCCCGGGCGATGCGCATGTCGATGTCGCCGCAGAAGTCGGGGTTCCACAAGTGGACTGGCGGCAGGCCTTTGGTCTTGGGGATCTGCCCCAGCAAGTCATTGGCTTTTTGCGGTCCGCTCATGGTGACTCCTTAGTTACTCGTCGCTCATCCCCAGCAGGCTGCGGGCATATTCACGCAAAGGCGTGGCGATGAGGTCTTGTGGCTGCTTGTCGTGCAACGTCAGTAAACCGCCACGACTCTTGATACGTGCAGTATCAATCAAATACTGGGTGCTGGTCTCGATCAACATGATTTGAATCACACTGGTATCGACACCCAGGCGATCCACGGCTTCCTCATCCTGCCATTCGTCAGTGTTGCCGATGCGGTTGTCGGCCTTGGCGAACCGGGTGTACAGCAGGTAATGGGCACCGGCGGAACGGGCTTCACCCATGGCCTGGTCGAGGCCTTCGGGAGTACGGGCGCGACGGACCATGGGGAAATATTCGATGAAGCCATTGAAGGCTTCCTCGGCCACGACATTGGGACGCGGATAGGCGCTGCCTGGCGGAGCGAAGGCTCCCTGGGCAATGTAGATGAACGAGTCTGGCTGGATACGCAGGTTGTTTATACGACGGCTGTCGCTATGGTCCAGCAGGCCGGCATCGCTCATGTGATAACGAACGCCCTCTCCCATGTCGCTGACATTCATGCAACCGCCAAGCACCAAAACGGCCAGCAGCAAAACCAGGCTACGCATCCTACCCTCCAAAAACCGGTGTCGGAAAACCGGCGAATGGTCGTGGGATGCAGCTTTTGCGCCAGCTCATCAAGATGGGGGTCAGACGTACCCAAGTGAATGGGAAATTGCTATCGCGGGCAAGCCTTGCTCCCACATGGTAAGTGTCGTACTTGTGGGAGCAAGGCTTACCCGCGATAGCAATGGATCAGCCGCCGATGATTTTCATGATGGTCGCGCCGCCGGAGAACGCCACTTCCTGCTTGTCCCCCAACGCCTTGACCAGCAAGCGCTGAAGGGCTGGCAAGGCCTGATGCCGCGGTTTGTCCAGTAGATCGCCGACAAAGTGTCGGTTACTCGAAGACAGGCAGCCATGCAGCCAACCCGTCGAGGACAGCCGCAGCCGGGAGCAGGTACGGCAAAAAGGCACGCTTTCATTGGCGATCACACCAAAGTGCCCCAGCCCCGGTATCTCATAACGCACCGCCGTGGCATCCACCGGTGCGTCGGCTTGCAGGTATTCGTACTGATCGCCGATCAGGCTGAGCAGTTGCTGGAGGCTGACGAACTGCTGCAGGAATGCATTGGAGTCGCTGGCCAGGTGGCCCATGCGCATCAACTCGATGAAACGCAACTCATAGCCACGTTCCAGGCAGTATTCGAGCAACGGCATCACCTGATCCAGGTTCTGCCCGCGCAACGGCACCATGTTGACCTTGATCTTCATCCCGGTGGCCCGGGCCTGTTCCATGCCGTCGAGCACGGTCGCCAGGTCGCCGCCACGGGCGATACTGCGAAACGCAGCGGGGTCCAGGGTGTCAAGGGAAACGTTGATCCGGCGAATGCCAGCGTCTACCAGCAAAGGCAGTTTTTTCGCCAGCAACTGACCGTTGGTGGTCAGGCTGATGTCTTCCAGCCCCATCTGTCCCACCGCCGTCATGAAACGTTCGAGCTTGGGGCTGACCAGCGGCTCACCGCCAGTGATGCGCAGCCGCTCGATTCCGGCGGCCTCGATCAAATAGGCTACGCCGCGTGCCATGGCTTCGGCTGACAGTTCATCCTGCGCAGCCACCAACCGCTTGCCATCAGGCACGCAGTAGGTACAGGCGTAATTGCAGGCAGAAGTCAGGCTGATCCGCAAATTGCGGAAACGCCTGCCTTGACGGTCAACGATCATGGATCACTCCGGCGAAAGAAGAATCGGACCTGTGAAACTTGACCTCTAAATCAAGATTTCGCAAGACCCAAGCCTGAGTATATTACTGGGGCACTGCGCCATGTAAGCGGACATGGCGCAATAAGACAGCTGAATGTCTTGGCCTGTGCGGCCAATCAGCTACTCTGGACGTCGGTATCGCGCTTGCGCTTGTTGCCCATGCGCACGCCAATGTCCATCAGGAACTGGAAGAAGCCTTCCTGGTCTTCCAACACATTGCTCCAGAACGGTGAGTGATACAGCGCCACCGCGCCGTGCACCAACGCCCAGGCTGCGCAGTAATGGAAGTAAGGCGGCACGTCTTCGAGCTTGCCTTCGCTGATCCGGCCTTTGATCAGCTGGGTCAGGCGTTCGAAGTTCGAGGCGCGGATCTTGTGCAGCTCCTCGACCATCTCCGGCACCTGGTTGCCCTTGACCACCTTTTCTTCCAGGCGGTCGAACAAGCGGTAGCGCTGCGGGTCACGCATGCGGAACTCGAAGTAGGCCCGCGACAGGGCTTCCTTGTCCTTGTCCACATCCGCCGAATGCAGCAACTCGTTCAAGTCGCGCTCGTAATCGAGCATCAGGCGCAGGTAGATCTCCGCCTTGGATTTGAAATGTTTATAAATTGTGCCTTTGCCGATACCCACGGCATCCGCAATCATCTCGACGGTGACACTGTCTTCACCCTGGTCGAGGAACAACTTGAGCGCGGTGTCGAGAATTTCCTGCTCGCGGCGGCGAAACTCACGGACCTTACGGGGTTCTTTGTGCATAAGAAAAAGGTCTGAAGGGTCAAAATTCGAAGCCGGGTATTATGCCTAACTTACGCAAAAATGCACGGATCATCCGTTCTCGGCCACTGTTCTTCACAAAACCGTACACACCCGGCCCGCCGTTTCCCACGCCAATGTACCGCGCCTGCGCGCTTTGACGACAGTGAGAACTTATCCGAAGCGAGCGTATTCCAAATTTGTTTAAAAACCACCCCGGCCCGACTGGACGCGTTGGCATACTGATCAATACTTCAACTGTCGGCGCGACATCTCCCCCAAGTGACGCGCTGATAAAGGTACCAACGGACCGCGTGCCTTTGTTTTACTCCTAATGGTCTTAACCCGGATTCACCCCCCAGAACCCGGGTTTTTTTTGCATGGAATTCAGGCTTGCACCGGCCGGACGTGAGCCAGCGGAAACAATTGCTTAAAATTTTCCGTCGTCTGCTCGGCAAACCGCTCGTAGGACTCGCCGCGCAGCATCGCCAGGAACTCCGCCACTTCCCGTACGTATTGCGGAAGATTCGGCTTGCCTCGATAGGGAATGGGCGCCAGGTAAGGCGAATCGGTTTCCACCAACAATCGATCAGCCGGCACTTTGCTGGCGACATCGCGCAATGCATCGGCATTGCGGAACGTGACAATCCCGGACAAGGAAATGTAATAGCCCATGTCCAGTGCTGCCTTGGCCATGTCCCAGTCTTCAGTGAAGCAATGCAGCACCCCGGCCTGGGGCAGCGCGGCATCACGCAGCAAGGCCAGGGTGTCGGCCCGGGCGCCACGGGTATGGATGATCACCGGCTTGCCGGTTTGCCGGGCGGCCTCCAGGTGCAGCCGGAACGACGCCTGCTGCACGTCGGCGGCTTCCGGCTCGTAGTGATAGTCAAGGCCGGTTTCACCAATGGCGACAACCCGTGGATGGTCGAGCTCACGCAACAACCAATCGAGCGCCGGCGCGGCGTCTGGCTGGACATCCAGCGGGTGGACACCGACCGAGCAATCGACATCGGCATAACGTTCGGCCAGTGCCTTGACGTCGGCGGCGTTGTCGGCGCTGACGCCGATGCACAGGAAGTGACCGACACCCCGTTGGCGGGCCGCGTCCAGCGCAGCATCCAGGGAGCCGCCGTGGGCAGCGAGGTCGAGACGGTCAAGGTGACAATGGGAATCTACAAGCATAAAGGGCTGGGCTACATCGTATGGGTGGGACGGTCGGACTTCAGGGAGCCGGCCAAGTGGGTTTCGATCTGATTGCGAGCCGAATTGTCGCCGTCGTTGAACTGCACGCCAACGCCAGCGGCCCGGTTGCCCTGGGCGCCTTTGGGCGTCATCCAGATCACCTTGCCGGCGACCGGGATCTTTTCCGCTTCATCCATCAGGCTCAAGAGCATGAACACTTCATCGCCCAAGCGATAATTCTTGTTGGTCGGAATGAACAGGCCACCGTTCTTGATAAAGGGCATATAGGCGGCGTAAAGCACCGACTTGTCCTTGATGGTCAAAGACAGGATGCCGTTGCGTGGCCCGGGACTGACAGGTTCGTTCATGCTGATCTCCGCTGCGATTGAGCTGAGTTTAGGCAGTACCTGTCAGTTTCGACCAGGCAAACTCGCCCACTGCACCAACAGCGCCTCGAGCAATAGCACCCGATTGAGGTTCGCCTTGCCTAGCACCTTCTGACGTTGGGCAAGAATCCAGTCCTGAATGTTCAAGATTTTATCCTGGCTGCTTTTTTGCGCCAGGTACTGGATGACCTTGCGCATGTCCGCCAACCCCAGGCCGGCCTCATCCTCGGTCAGTTGGTAACGCAGGATCAGGCTCGACCAGTCGCAGAACCAGTCAAACAGCAGGAGCAACGGGATCGCATTCCAGCCCTCGGCCAGTTGCGTGGGGGATTGCTGCTGCTTGAGCAGTTTCTTTACCCCATCCACCACCAGGGCCCGCTGTTCACGCACGCCCTGGGCCTGAAGGCTGACAGCCGCCAAGGGCGAGCCGGCCGCCAGGGTCAGCAGCTCGACACGCTCTTCGTCGCTGCTATCGGGCAAGGCCTGGGCCAGCCACTGCAAACTCATCGCCTCGCTCGGCAGCGGGCAGGCCTGCTGCACGCAACGACTCTTGATGGTCGGCAGCAAGCGGCTCGGCTGGTGGCTGACCAGCAACAGCACGGTATCGCCGGAAGGTTCTTCAAGACTTTTGAGCAAGGCGTTGGCGGCGTTGATGTTCATCGACTCGACCGGCTCGATCAGTACTACCTTGCGCCCGCCCATCTGCGAGGTCTGGACCACGAAGCTGACCAGATCCCGGACCTGGTCGACCTTGATCGCCTTGTCCGCCTCCTCCGGCTCCAGCACGTAATTGTCGGGATGGCTGCCGGCCTTGAGCAGCAGGCATGACTTGCACTCGCCACAAGCGTCGTTCGAGACACCCGGGCGCAGGCAAAGCAGACTGGCCATCAGACGCTCGGCCAGTGCCCGCTTGCCGATGCCGACCGGTCCGTGCAGCAGATAGGCATGGGCATGCTGGGCACGACCGGCCAATTGCTGCCAGAGACCGTCTTGCCACGGATAGGCTTCAGCCACGGACACGCTCCAGCAAACGCGGCAGCAAGCCGTCCAGGGACTGTTGCACCTGGGCCAGCGGTTGCGCCGCATCGATCAACAGGTAACGCGCCGGATCGGCCTTGGCGCGACTCAGGAAGGCATTGCGCACGGCGTTGAAGAAAGCCTGGCCCTCAAGCTCGAAACGATCCAGCCGGCCACGGGCGCTGGCGCGGGCCAGGCCGATTTCCACCGGCAGGTCGAACACCAGGGTCAGGTCTGGCCGCAGGTCACCCTGGACGAAGGCTTCCAACGCGGCGATGCGCTCCACGGACAAACCGCGACCGCCACCCTGGTAGGCATAGGTCGAATCGGTGAAACGGTCGCACAGCACCACGGCGCCACGGGCCAGCGCCGGGCGAATCACCTCGGCCAGATGCTGTGCCCTGGCCGCGAACACCAGCAACAGCTCGGTGTCGGGGTTCATGACTTCTTCAATGGGCGCCAGCAGCACCTCGCGAATTCGCTCGGCCAACGGTGTGCCGCCCGGCTCACGGGTCAACACCACCTCGAGGCCGGCGGCCCGCAGGCGTTCGGCCAGGTATTCGCGATTGGTGCTCTTGCCGGCGCCTTCCGGGCCTTCCAGCGTTATAAACAAGCCAGTCACAGGCGATCCTTTATCAATGTTCATTGCGAGCTCGGCGGCTCGCTGGCATTCGGTTCAGGGGCAGGTTGCTGGGGCGGTACCTGGGGCACGTCCTCAGGCGCCGTATCGGGAGATGCCGCCGGGATCGGCGCCTGCTCGTCCGGGGTTGCCGGGGCCGGGCTGGAGCGGTAATCGGCACGGCGCTTGAGCTGGAATTCACGCACTGCATTGTTGTGCGACTCCAGGTCATCGGAAAACACGTGGCTGCCATCACCGCGCGCGACGAAGTAAAGGCTATTACCCGACGTCGGGTTCAATGCCGCATGAATCGCCTCGCGTCCCACCATCGCAATAGGCGTCGGCGGCAAGCCTGGAATCAGATAAGTGTTATAGGGATTTTCTTCTTTCAAATGGGCACGAGTCAGTTTGCCAGTGTAGCGCTCGCCCAGGCCGTAGATCACCGTGGGATCGGTCTGCAGGAGCATGCCCAGGCGCATGCGTCGCACAAAGACGCCGGCAATCTGCCCGCGCTCCTGGGGCACGCCGGTTTCCTTCTCCACCAGGGACGCCATGATCAGCGCTTGATACGGTTGGGTGTAAGGCACATCGGCGGAACGCTGTGCCCATTCCTTGGCGAGCACGTCTTCCAGGCGGTCGTAGGCTTTTTTCAGCAAATCGACATCCGAGGTGCCACGCACGAAGCGATAGGTGTCCGGGAAGAACCGGCCTTCGGGAAATATTCCGGAGTGGCCGATACGCTCCATGACCTGGCTGTCGCTCAGGTCGGTGAGGGTCTGCTGGAGCTTTTCATCCTTGGCCAACGCTGCGCGCACCTGGCGGAAATTCCAGCCTTCCACCAGCGTCACGCTGTACTGCACCACTTCGCCGCGCTTCCAGACACCGATCAGGCCTTCCATCGTCATGCCTGGCACCATCCGATACTCACCGGAGTGCAACGGCTGGTCAGCGAGATTGAAACGCCAATAGATCCGCAGCCAGAAGGCGTCCCTGATCAGGCCGTCGGCTTCGAGGCGCTTGAGGGTTCCGGTCGGGGTGGTTCCGTTGGGCACGTCCAGCAATTCTTCCTGGGTGATGTTCAGCGGCTGTTGCAGCGCCGAATGGATCTTCCAGGCCGAAGCCCCCAACAACAGCCCTGCCAGGACCAGGCCGGTCTCCAGCAGCAGCAAGAATTTACGTCTCACGAATCAAGCATCCAGTAGCGCACGGGCAAGGGTCTGCAGTTTACGGGTGAGCGGGCCAACCGACCAGCGCGCCGAACCGCATCCACGTACCGGCCACACGCCATACACGCTGTTGCAGACGAAGACTTCATCGGCCTGGTGCAACTGTTCGAGGCTGATGTCCGTGATTTGCGTGGCGATGCCTTGGGACTTGGCTTGAAACAATAATTCCGCGCGCATCACACCGGCCACGCCGCAACGGCTCAAGTCCGCCGTGAACAATACGCCATCGCGCACCAGGAACAGGTTGCTGAACACCCCCTCGATCACCCGTCCGGACGTATCCAGCATCAAGCCTTCGGCATGTTCCGAGTCGGCCCATTCGGAACGGGCCAGCACCTGTTCAAGGCGATTGAGATGCTTGAGGCCGGCGAGCAAGGGCTGCTCGGACAAGCGCACGGTACAAGCAAACAGGCGAATGCCTTGTTCGGCATGGGTCGAGGGATAAGCGGCCGGCGGACTCCCTTGCAGGATGCGCCGGGCCATGGCCAAGGGATCAGCGGCATAACCGCGCAGACTGTCGCCACGGGTCACGATCAGCTTCAGCACGCCGTTACCCAGCCCCCGGGCGTAGGCACTCAGCTCAGCACTCAACGCGTTCATGTCGACATTGAGCGCCAACCGCCGACAACCTGTCTCCAGGCGTTGCAGGTGACGGTCCAGCAACACGGGCCCGCCGTCGTGCACGGCGATGGTCTCGAACAACCCATCGCCATAAGCCAGGCCGCGATCTTTCAGCGACAGGACGTCGGCCGGCTGACCGTCGACCCAGCTTTCCATCAACCGGCGAACCGGCGGAACACCAGCGAACCGTTGGTCCCGCCAAAGCCGAAGGAGTTGGACAGCACCACATCGATATCCATGCTGCGGGCGGTGTGCGGCACGAAGTCCAGATCGCAGCCTTCGTCCGGCTCATCGAGGTTGATGGTCGGCGGCGCCGTCTGGCTGTTGATCGCCAGGACGCTGAAGATCGCTTCCACCGCCCCTGCCGCACCCAGCAGGTGACCGGTCATGGACTTGGTCGAACTGACCGCCAGCTTGTACGCGTGCTCGCCAAACACGGTCTTGATCGCCTGGGCTTCGGCCAGGTCGCCGGCCGGGGTCGAAGTGCCGTGGGCGTTGATGTACTGCACCTGCTCGCCGTTGATTTTCGCGTCACGCAAGGCATTGGCGATGCAACGGGCCGCACCGGCGCCATCGGCCGGTGGCGAGGTCATGTGGTACGCATCGCCACTGGTGCCAAAGCCGATCAGTTCGGCATAGATGGTCGCGCCGCGGGCCTTGGCGTGTTCCAGTTCCTCGAGCACCAGCGCACCGGCACCGTCGGACAGTACGAAGCCATCGCGGCCCTTGTCCCATGGCCGACTCGCGCGGGCGGGCTCATCGTTGCGGGTCGACAGCGCACGGGACGCGCCGAAACCGCCCATGCCGAGGCCGCAAGCGGCCATTTCAGCGCCACCGGCAATCATCACGTCGGCTTCGTCGTACATGATGTTGCGCGCGGCCATGCCGATGCAGTGGGTACCAGTGGTGCACGCCGTGGCGATGGCGTAGTTGGGTCCCTGGGCACCCAGGTGGATGGACAGGAAACCGGAAATCATGTTGATGATCGAACCCGGCACGAAGAACGGAGAAATCCGACGCGGCCCCGAATCGTGCAGCGTGCGGCTGGTTTCTTCGATATTGGTCAAGCCGCCAATACCCGAACCCATGGCCACGCCGATGCGTTCACGGTTGGCGTCGGTGACCTCCAGGCCAGCGTTACGCACTGCCTGGAAACCGGCTGCCAGGCCGTATTGAATGAACAGGTCGAGCTTGCGGGCTTCCTTGACCGACAGGTATTCCTCGACATTGAAGCCCTTTACCGAGCCGCCAAAACGGGTGGAATAGGCAGAAAGGTCGGTGTGTTCGATCAGACCAATGCCACTGCGGCCAGCCAGAATGCCCTGCCAACTGCTCGGCACATCCGTGCCCAGTGGCGACAACATACCCATACCGGTGACTACGACGCGTCTACGCGACACAGCACTCTCCTTTTTCTAATGACGACTTTGCATCAGGCCTAAAGAAAAAACCGCACGCCGTGACGGCAGTGCGGTTTTTCCATGACAGCTAGCGACGACTAAAAACGATTACGCCTGGTGGCTGGTAACGTAGTCGATAGCAGCTTGTACAGTAGTGATCTTCTCAGCTTCTTCGTCAGGAATCTCGGTCTCGAATTCCTCTTCCAGAGCCATCACCAGCTCAACGGTGTCAAGGGAGTCGGCACCCAGGTCTTCAACGAAGGAAGCGGTGTTCACAACTTCTTCTTCTTTAACGCCCAGTTGCTCGGCAACGATTTTCTTGACGCGCTCTTCGATGGTGCTCATACCTTGTTTTCACTCCTAATGGACAAATTCAGGCAGCTGGCCGGTGGGTAAGTGTATAGAAGAACTTTTCGGTTTTTCAACCGAAAGCTTCACTCCTCAGACCCCGCGGCCCGCCGTCTATAAATTGATTGCAGCTTTATAACGGATTTTAGACAGCTCGTATGACATTTTTTTGAAGCAATCCGTCACATTTAACTCATGTACATCCCGCCGTTTACCGGGATTGTAGCCCCGGTCACGTATGCCGCACCGTCCGACGCAAGAAAAGCGACCACGGACGCGATTTCTTGAGCTTGCCCCAGACGACCCAGCGGAATCTGCGTCAACAAGGCTTCACGCTGTGCTTCTGGCAGTTCGCGGGTCATGTCGGTATCGATGAAACCCGGTGCGACCGAGTTTACCGTAATCGAGCGCGAACCCACTTCACGCGCCAACGCACGGCTGAAACCTTCCAGACCGGCCTTCGCCGCAGCATAGTTTACTTGGCCTGCGTTGCCCATGGCACCCACAACCGAGCCAATACTGATAATTCGTCCCCAACGGGCCTTGGTCATGCCACGCAAAACGCCCTTGGACAGCCGGTACAGACTGTTCAGGTTGGTGTCGATCACATCGAACCATTCGTCATCTTTCATGCGCATCATCAGGTTATCGCGAGTGATACCGGCATTATTGACCAGGATCGCCGGCGCACCGAACTGCTCCTGAATGCTTGCCAGCACCGCCGCAACGGATTCGTCGCTGGTGACGTTCAGCTCAAGACCGGTGCCCTGGATGCCATTTTCCTTCAGGGTCGCAGCGATACGCTCGGCGCCCGAAGCGGAAGTCGCGGTGCCAACAACGATGGCGCCTTGACGACCCAGTTCCAGGGCAATGGCCTGGCCGATGCCACGGCTTGCACCGGTCACCAGTGCAACTTTACCTTGCAGACTCATGCAAGCTTCTCCTGTTCAGGCCTGCGCTGCACGGGCGGCAGCGAAGGCGTCTGGGGTGTTGAGATTGGAAGTCGACACGCCTTCGGCGCAGCGTTTGTTCAGGCCTGCCAGCACTTTACCAGGACCGCATTCGACCAGTTCGGTCGCGCCCTTGGCCGCCAGGGTCTGTACCGATTCGACCCAGCGAACCGGCTTGTAGAGTTGCTCCAACAGATCACGCTTGAGGGTCTCGAGATCCGGCGCCACGTTGGCGCTGACGTTCTGCACCACGGGAATCTGCGGGGCCTGCCAGTCGATGGCGGCAATGGATTCGGCAAAGCGCTCTGCAGCCGGACGCATCAGCTCGCAGTGCGACGGCACGCTGACCGGCAGCGGCATGGCGCGCTTGGCACCACGGGCCTTGCAACCTTCGATGGCGCGCTCGACAGCCGCCTTGGCACCGGCGATGACCACCTGGCCCGGGGAGTTGAAGTTCACCGCACTGACCACATCGCCTTGCGCCGCTTCAGCACAGGCGGCCAGCACATCGGCGTCTTCCAGGCCGAGGATCGCGGCCATGCCGCCCTGCCCGGCCGGAACAGCCTCCTGCATCAACTGGCCACGACGCTCCACCAGTTTCACCGCGTCGCCCAGGCTCAGGCTGCCAGCGGCTACGAGGGCGCTGTATTCGCCCAGGCTGTGACCGGCGACGAACGCCGGGCGCGCGCCGCCTTCAGCCAGCCACAGGCGCCACAGAGCGATCGAGGCGGTCAGGATGGCCGGCTGGGTTTTGTCAGTTTGATTGAGGCGCTCTTCCGGCCCTTGCTGGGTCAGCGCCCAGAGGTCATAGCCGAGCGCATCGGAAGCTTCTTTGAATGTTTCGAGGATCAACGGGTATTGCGCGCCCAGCTCGGCCAGCATGCCGAGGGACTGCGAGCCCTGTCCTGGAAAGACGAATGCGAGGGAAGCAGACATGAAAACAAAGCCCCTAATGATCTTGTCGTCAAAAATTGACGCCCCTGGGGGCGCTAGGAAACTGAGAGTTGGATGGCGGCTCAAACCGACCGGTCACATTTAAGCATTGTCGGACGAAAACGCCTAAGTTAACAAATCCTCAAGGCGACCATGCAGGCGCTCCGGCAGGTTCTCCTGGATTTCGATCACCGCTCGGTTGATCGCACTCTGGAAACCCTGCACGCCCGCCGAACCATGACTCTTGATCACGATACCCTGCAACCCGAGGAAACTCGCACCGTTGTGCCGCGCCGGCGCCAGGTCCGCCTGCAACCGACGCATCAACGGCAACGCCAGGGCACCGACTGCCCGCGAGACCAGACTTTGCTTGAACAAGGTCTCGATACGCTGGCCAATCATGGTGGCCAGCCCCTCGCTGGACTTGAGCAGGATATTGCCAACGAAGCCATCGCATACCACCACATCGGCCTCGCCACGGTACAAGCCATCGCCTTCGACGAAGCCGATGTAGTTGATACCCCGCGCACCCTGCAATAGCGTGGCCGCCAGCTTGACTTGCTGGTTGCCCTTGATGTCTTCGGTGCCGATGTTCAGCAATGCCACACGAGGACGCACGACGCCCAGGGTTTCAGCCGCTACCGAGCCCATCACCGCAAATTGCAGCAAATGCTCGGCACTGCAATCGACGTTGGCCCCCAGGTCGAGCAACTGGCAGATCCCACGCTGAGTCGGGATCGCCGCCACCATCGCAGGCCGATCGATACCCGGCAAGGTCTTGAGCACATAGCGCGACAGCGCCATCAGCGCACCGGTATTGCCGGCACTCACACATGCCTGGGCTTTGCCATCGCGCAGAAGCTCAAGCGCTACCCGCATCGAGGCGTCAGGCTTGCCGCGCAGGGCCTGGGCCGGTTTTTCGTCCATGGCGATGATTTCGGACGCCGGGAAAATGGTCAGGCGCGCACGATCCACAGCCGATTGGCCGCTGAGCATTTCTTCTAGAAGGGAGGATTGACCGACGAGGGTCAGGTGCAACGAGGGTGTAGCATTCAGACAAGCAAGGCTGGCCTGAACAATGCTGCGGGGACCGAAGTCCCCGCCCATTGCGTCAATCGCGATGACTTGAGCGGACAAGTGATTACTCGTCGGCGCCCTTGTCGATCACTTTACGGCCACGGTATACGCCTTCTGGCGATACGTGGTGACGCAGGTGAACTTCACCAGTGGTTTTTTCTACAGACAGGGTGCTAGCCTCGAGAGCGTCGTGCGAACGGCGCATGTCACGGGCAGAGCGGGATTTTTTGTTCTGCTGAACAGCCATAATTGATTAACTCCTAAACGTTTGGGTCACGCTTTAACTGCGCCAATACACTGAACGGGTTGGACCACGTTACCTCGTCCTCGCTCGGTTCGGGCTCATCTGCTCCCGCCGGCTGCTGGCATTCTTCCGGATGATGAGCAGGCACAATGGGCAAGGCGAGCAGAAGCTCCTCCTCGATCAGTGACTGCAGATCCAATGGATCTTCGCCCAGTTCCAGCACGTCATAACCTTTCGGCAACGACTGGGTATTCGCACCCTCCTTCACCACGGCGTAACTGCATTCGCTGTGGATCGGCAGGGTGACCAGCTCAAGACAACGCTGGCAAACCATTTTGACTTCAGTGTCGATAAAGCTGTGGATAACCACAGATTTACGTTCATCTCGTTCAAAAACGAATTTGGCCTGGACCGTACCGACATCGTCGGAAAGCGGGTCGCAGAGTCTCTTCAAATCGGCCAGCAGCAGTTCACCTTGAAGGGTGGTGCCACGGTCAGCCAATTTGCGCGGGTCAACGTGAGGTGGAATCGGGTCATTCAACATAGGCGCAGCATTATAGGGATGCCCCCGGCCATGTCAAAGGAAATTCAGCCCTGTCCGTCACTTGCGCACCTCGCTAGAATTCGCCCCTGCCTCCAGGAGCTGCCCATGCTGCCTTTATTACTTGCCTCAAGCTCGGTCTATCGCCGGGAATTGCTTGCCCGCCTGGGACTGCCGTTCGTCTGCAGCTCACCCGACATCGACGAAAGCCATCGCCCCGGCGAGAGCGCCCTCGAACTGGTCAAACGCCTGGCCCGGGAAAAAGCCCTGGCATTGGCTGACAGCCACCCGGCGCACCTGATCATCGGCTCAGACCAGGTCGCCGTGCTCGGCGAACGCATCCTGGGCAAGCCTCACACCTTCGAAAACGCTCGCGAACAACTGCTGGCCGCCAGCGGCGCCAAGGTCACGTTCCTGACCGGCCTGGCACTGCTCAACAGCCAGACCGGCAGCTGCCAGGTCGATTGCGTGCCGTTTACCGTGAACATGCGCTTGCTGGACCCCGAGCGCGTCGAACGCTACCTGCGGGCCGAGCAACCCTATGACTGCGCCGGCAGCTTCAAGGCCGAGGGGCTGGGCGTGAGCCTGTTCCAGAGCACCGAAGGGCCGGACGCCACCAGCCTGATCGGCCTGCCGCTGATTCGTCTTGTGGATATGTTGCTGGCCGAGGGTGTGCAGGTTCCCTGATCCAACATACATGCGTGGCGAAGGGCTTCATTTGTGGGAGCAAGGCTTGCCCGCGATGCAGGCGCCGTGATGATACAGGCCAGCCGAGTTATCGCTCATCGCGAGCAAGCTTTGCTCCCACAGCAATCTCCTCGCCACAGAAGATCGCGCGAAACAAGGAGCTAGCGCAACGCCGGCCCCTGGAACCCCATCCACATCGCCAGATGCTCGGCAATGCTCGCCCCCAGTTT
Organism: Pseudomonas sp. St290; assembly: GCF_018325805.1. Classification (NCBI taxonomy): domain Bacteria; kingdom Pseudomonadati; phylum Pseudomonadota; class Gammaproteobacteria; order Pseudomonadales; family Pseudomonadaceae; genus Pseudomonas; species Pseudomonas sp. St290. The sequence goes on from NZ_AP014703.1 coordinate 4,872,220, forward strand.
TTTCGAGAAGCGGTCGAACGGCGATTCTTCGATGGTGAAGTCCACCAGATCCTTCTGGCCGATCACATCCCGTGCAACCGAACTGGCACTGCCCAAGCCATCGATCAGGCCCAGCGGCAATGCCTGCTCCCCCGACCAGACCAGCCCGGAGAACAGCTCCGGATGCTCCTTATCCTTCAAGCGTTCGCCCCGGCCTTTCTTGACGCTGGCAATGAATTGCTTGTGGGTCGTATCGAGCACACCCTGCCAAAAAGCCGTTTCTTCGGGCTTTTGCGGCTGGAACGGATCAAGGAAGGATTTATGCTCGCCGGAGGTATATACCCGACGCTCCACCCCCAGTTTCTCCATGCTCCCGACAAAACCATAACCTGCCGCCGTCACACCAATGGAACCTACCAGACTGGCCTTGTCGGCATAGATCTGGTCCGCCGCACTGGCAATGTAATAGGCGCCGGAAGCACCGAGATCGGAAATGACCGCATACACTTTGATATCCGGGTGCAATGCACGCAACCGAACGATCTCGTCGTAAACGTACCCCGACTGCACCGGGCTACCACCCGGACTGTTGATGCGTAGCACCACACCCTTGACCTTAGGATCCTCGAAGGCAGCCCGCAGGCTGCCGACAATGTTGTCGGCGCTGGCAGGCTCTTTGTCGGCGATCATGCCCTCGATATTGATCAAGGCGGTGTACGCCGAGCCGGCGACAGCGCTTTTTTCCATGTCCATCAGCGGCGTGAACAACGCCAGCACAAGAAAGAGGTAAATAAAGGTCAGCGACTTGAAAAAGATCCCCCAACGACGGGCGCGACGCTGTTCCTGCACGCCAGCGAGCAAGGTTTTCTCCAGCAGCTTCCAGCTTTTGTCATCACCATTCTCGGCGCTCGCCTTGACAGGTGCTTTCCATTCATCGGTCATGGGTGAATCCCTAGCAAGACTTAAAGGGCCCGCCGGCTCAGCCAGGCGTGCAACTCAGGAAAATGATCAATGGCCAGTCGCGGCTCGAATGCCCGTAGAGCCTCGATGGCCTGAGCCCCGTAGCTGACCGCCACCGACCCCATGCCGGCATTGCGCGCCATCTGCAGGTCGAATGACGAATCCCCCACCATCAGCGCCTGCTCCGGCCGCATGTTGCAATGCGCCAGAATCTGCTCGAGCATCAACGGATGCGGCTTGCTGGCGGTTTCATCCGCAGCCCGGGTGATATCGAAATACTCCTCCCAGCCATGGGACTTCAATACCCGATCCAAGCCCCGACGAGCTTTCCCGGTCGCAACCGCCAGACGGTAACCCTCGGCACGCAAGGCCTGGAGCGTTTCCACCACACCATCGAACAATGGTGAAGGCTCGGCTTCCAGCGCGATGTAGCGATCAGCGTAATGCTGACGAAAAACCAGTAGTTCATCGTCGTCAATGGCCGGATACAGGCTGCGGATGGCTTCCGGCAATCCGAGACCAATGATGCCTTTGACCGCGAAGTCATCGCACCGGGCAAACCCCATGCGATCCGATGCGACATGCATCGCCTCCACGATCCGACCAATGGAGTTCGCCAGAGTGCCGTCCCAATCGAAGATCAGCAGTTTGTAGTCAGGATGCACTCAACCGCTCCACGGTCTTGGCCCACATGTCATCCACCGGAGCCTGCAGTTTCAGTTCGCCACCATCAGGCAGCGGCACGGTCAGCATGTAGGCATGGAGGAACAGCCGCTTGCCGCCCAGATCGCGGATTTCCTTGGTGAAATCGTCATCGCCATATTTGCTGTCACCGGCAATGCAATGCCCGGCGTGCAAGGTATGGACACGAATCTGATGGGTACGTCCGGTCACCGGCTTGGCCTCGACCAGGGTGGCGAAGTCGTCGAAGCGACGCAGCACCTTGAACACCGTCAGCGCCTCCTTGCCCTCCTCGTTGACTTCGACCATGCGCTCGCCGGAACGCAGGTTGCTCTTGAGCAACGGCGCCCGGACTTGCTTGATGGCGGTTTCCCAGCGGCCACGCACCAGCGCCATGTAGCGCTTGTCGACGCCGTCGCCGCGCAATTGCTCGTGCAGGTGACGCAACATGCTGCGTTTCTTGGCGATCATCAACAGGCCGGAGGTGTCGCGGTCGAGGCGATGGACCAGCTCCAGCTCCTTGGCGTCCGGACGCAACTGACGAAAGGCTTCGATCACGCCGAAGTTCAGGCCGCTGCCGCCGTGAACCGCAATGCCCGCCGGCTTGTTGATCACGATCAAGGCCTTGTCTTCATAGACAATCGACGCCTCGAGGCGCTGCAGCAACCCTTGGGCCAGGGGTACCGGCTCATCGCGCTCGGGCACGCGAACCGGCGGCACGCGCACGACGTCACCAGCCTGGAGCTTGTATTCAGGCTTGATCCGACCTTTGTTCACCCGCACTTCGCCTTTGCGCAAAATGCGGTAGATCAAGGTCTTGGGCACGCCTTTGAGCCGGGCCAGCAGGAAATTATCGATTCGTTGGCCGGCATATTCCGGCGAGACCTCGAGCAGTTGAACGCCAGGGGTCGAAGGGGCAGTAGTTGTCATGGCGGCGATCATAACAATTTTTTATGGAATTGAAGCACTTAATCATTGCTGCTATAGTCGCGAACGCCGCCAAAAGTGGCTGGACAGCGGACTAACGGTCAAAAACCGGCCCTGACCAACGCAATTCACGAGGACGAGAGGCCGTCCTACGGGGCTTTCGCTACGTAACGGTAGAGTTTGCAGGTGTAACGAGCGCAGGTGACATGAGGCCTGAAATACGCCGCAAAGCAGGGTTTTGACTCGCCTTGCGCGCCACATTCACGGCCAGTTCACAAAGTGCAGTCAGCTGCGAACGACCCCGAGCGAGAGCTTCGGAAACAACGCCTAAATTAGCCATGATGCGTGACCTCCCCTTCCGGAGCTCACGGTAAATGCCAACCCGCTGCGGATTCTGCGCGCGGCAGCACCCGAATTATCAGGGATACGTGTAGGGTGGAGATGTACAACCGTCGGTCTGTGTAGCACTAGGCTTATATTTAGACGCTTCATCTCGTCCACAGACGCCGGTTGATTCCTCCTCCTGACTGAGTGCTTGAGTACCAGCAAGCAGGACGCGTCCGTCGCGACTTCGCCATCATTGGGTCGAACTCGCTGGACACTGGATTGGCCTTGCCATCTCCAGGACGCACCTGACACCGACCGTGAGAAGTCGTGTGTGCCGAACGCCGTTTCCGGCAGCCCGGAAACCGACGGTACTACATGAAAAGAATGCTGATTAACGCAACTCAACCCGAAGAGTTGCGTGTTGCACTGGTAGACGGCCAGCGCCTCTACGACCTGGATATCGAATCCGGTGCACGCGAGCAGAAGAAGGCCAACATCTATAAAGGCCGGATTACTCGCATCGAACCAAGCCTTGAGGCTGCCTTTGTCGATTTCGGCTCCGAGCGCCACGGCTTCCTGCCCCTCAAAGAAATCTCCCGCGAATACTTCAAGAAAGCCCCTGAAGGCCGCGTCAACATCAAGGACGTCCTGAGCGAAGGCCAGGAAGTCATCGTCCAGGTCGAAAAAGAAGAACGTGGCAACAAGGGCGCCGCCCTGACCACCTTCATCAGCCTGGCCGGCCGTTACCTGGTCCTGATGCCGAACAACCCGCGTGCCGGTGGCATTTCCCGCCGCATCGAAGGCGAAGAGCGCAACGAACTGCGTGAAGCCCTCAATGGCCTGGTCGCCCCAGCTGACATGGGCCTGATCGTTCGCACCGCCGGCCTTGGCCGCAGCAGCGAAGAAATGCAGTGGGACCTCGACTACCTGCTGCAACTGTGGACCGCCATCAAAGAAGCCTCGCTGGATCGCTCCGCGCCGTTCCTGATCTACCAGGAAAGCAACGTGATCATCCGCGCCATCCGCGATTACCTGCGCCAGGACATCGGCGAAGTGCTGATCGACAGCGTCGAAGCCCAGGACGAAGCCCTGACCTTCATTCGCCAGGTGATGCCGCAGTACGCCAGCAAGATCAAGCTCTACGAAGACAGCGTTCCGCTGTTCAACCGTTTCCAGATCGAAAGCCAGATCGAGACCGCCTTCCAGCGCGTCGTCGAACTGCCGTCCGGCGGCTCCATCGTCATCGATCCGACCGAAGCCCTGGTGTCCATCGACATCAACTCGGCGCGCGCCACCAAAGGCAGCGACATCGAAGAAACCGCCCTGCAGACCAACCTTGAAGCCGCCGAGGAAATCGCCCGTCAGTTGCGCCTGCGCGACATCGGCGGCCTGATCGTCATCGACTTCATCGACATGACCCCGGCCAAGAACCAGCGCGCCGTGGAAGAAAAGGTCCGTGAATGCCTGGAGGCCGACCGCGCCCGCGTACAGGTCGGTCGCATCTCGCGCTTCGGCCTGCTGGAAATGTCCCGTCAGCGCCTGCGTCCGTCCCTGGGCGAAAGCAGCGGCATCGTCTGCCCGCGTTGCAACGGCACCGGCATCATCCGTGACGTCGAGTCGTTGTCCCTGGCGATCCTGCGCCTGATCGAAGAAGAAGCCCTGAAAGACCGCACCGCCGAAGTTCGCGCCCAGGTGCCGATCCCGGTGGCTGCGTTCCTGCTCAACGAAAAACGTAACTCGATCACCAAGATCGAACTGCGCACCCGTGCCCGTATCGTCATCCTGCCGAACGATCACCTCGAGACGCCGCACTTTGAAGTGCAGCGCCTGCGCGATGACAGCCCGGAAGCCCACACCAACCAGTCCAGCTACGAAATCGCTGCGGCTGCTGCCGAAGTGGAAGAAGTCCAGCCGGCTGCCGCCACGCGCACCCTGGTTCGCCAGGAAGCAGCGGTCAAGACCGCTCCGGCCCGTGCCAACGCTCCGGTTCCGACCGAAGTGGCCGCTCCGGTTGCCGCCCCGGCCGCCGCGCCTGAGCCAAGCCTGTTCAAGGGCCTGGTGAAGTCGCTGGTCAGCCTGTTCGCCACCAAGGAAGAGCCTGCCGCGCCTGCCGTTGTCGCCAAGCCTGCCGCTACCGAGCGTCCTGCCCGCAACGAAGAACGCCGCAACGGTCGCCAGCAGACCCGCAACCGCAACGGTCGTCGCGACGAAGAACGCAAGCCTCGCGAAGAACGTGCACCGCGTGAAGAACGTGCGCCACGTGAGCCGCGTGAAGAACGCCAGCCACGCGAAGCCCGTGAGGAAGCGCCAGCCGTAGCCCGCGAAGAACGCGCACCGCGTCCGCCGCGTGAAGAACGCCAGCCACGCGCACCACGTGAAGATCGCAAGCCTCGTGGCGAGCGTGAAGAACGTGTTCGCGAACTGCGCGAGCCACTGGATGCCGCCCCGGCCGTTGCAGCAGCCACCGCTGAAGAGCGTCCGGCCCGCCAGCCGCGTGAAGAACGTGCACCGCGTCCTCCACGTGAAGAACGTCAACCACGTGCCGAGCAGGCAGCCGCCGCTGCCAGCGAAGAAGAAGTGCTGAATACCGAAGAGCAGTTGCAGGAAGACGGCCAGGACACCGCCGAAGGCGATCGTCCACGCCGCCGCTCCCGTGGCCAGCGTCGTCGCAGCAACCGTCGTGAGCGTCAGCGCGACGCCAACGGCAATGTGATCGAAGGCTCGGAAGAGTCCGAGTCCACCGAGAACGCCGAAGTGCCAAGCGCTGCGGACCTGGCTGCCGGCCTGGCCGTGACCGCGGCCGTTGCCAGCAGCGCGATCAGCGCTCCGGCCGAAGCCCAGGCTCACGAACAAGCCGAACGCGCCACCGCCGCGGTGGAAAGCGCGCCGGTTGCCGAAGCTCCCGTAGTCGAAGCCACTACCCCGGTAGAAACCACTGCTTCGCCAGAAGTGGAAGTCGCTCCGGCCCGTGAAGCCCAGGTTGCTGAAACTGAAGTGGTCGCCGAGCCTGCACCGGTCGTCGAGCAACCAGTGGCAGCCGCTGAGCCAGCCTTCGAAGCACCGTCCGAGGAAAAGGCACCAGAGCCTGCCCGCGAAGAGCAGACAGCGTTCAACTGGACCGCCGAGCCAGCTGCACCGGCGCCGGTTGTCGAACCTGAGCCGACACCAGAGCCAGTGAAAGCGGTCGAACCAGAAGTGGTCGAGCCGGCTCCAGTGGTCGAAGCCCCCGTGGTCGTCGAAGCACCTGCCCCGGTTGAAGCGCCTGCACCTGCCAGCGCCCTGACCGCGAATGGCCGCGCGCCGAACGATCCACGTGAAGTGCGTCGTCGCAAGCGTGAAGCCGAGCGCCTGCAGAAGGAAGCCGAACAAGCTGCCGCTGCCGCCGCTCAAGCGCCTGCTGCCGAGCCAGCACCAGTGGTGGAAGCAGTCGAGGCAGCCCCTGCCCCGGTTGCGGAAACCCCGGTCGAACCAGCTCCGGAAATCGACGCACCTCAGCACACCGCTGAGGAAGTCGCGCCGCGTCATACTGAAGCCCTGGAAAAAGAGCACGAGCCTAAACCTCACGCCTGATTCCACCGCCCAGTAAAAGCCCCGCCTGGTCATGCCAGGCGGGGCTTTTTTATGCCTGCAGACTTATCCACAGTGGGTCTCGGACCAGGCACAAGACTTATGCCCATTGAAGATCCAATGTGGGAGCGAGCCTGCTCGCGATGGCGCCGGGTCAGCTTGCATCAATACTGAAGTCAGACCGCTTTCGCGAGCAGGCTCGCTCCCACAGGGTTGCGCGTCGTCTGTTATTTGAAAGTCAGTGCTTCAGGCACATCAACATCCCATGTCACGCCTGGGTCATCCACCGGCACTTCAACCACTTGCGCCCCAGCAAACAATACCTTGGCGCCGCGATCCCCGGTGAGCGCCATCAGTTTCGCTCCAAACTCACGACCAAACCCCACCGGATGCCCATACTCACCTGCAAGGACCGGCACACTGATGCCATCCTCACGGATCGCCGCCACCACCTGCTCGATGCTCGACGGCAGGATGAACGGCATGTCGCCGAGCAAAATCAGCCAGCCATCAAGGTCCGGGCAAGCCTGGACGCCGGCAGCGATGCTATCGCCCAAACCGGGCGAGTCCAGTTCCACGAAATCGCAGCCGTAGGCCTGGGCCATGCGAATGGCCTGCGGACGCTCCGGGCTGGTCACCAGCACGCGCTTTTCCAAGGAAGCAGGCAGATTCACCAACACCTGCTCGATCACCGACCGCACAGCACCGTCACGCCCCGTACAATCGGCCAGCAATTTATCCTTGTCCGGGCCTGCAACCTGGCGGAAACGGCTGCCCGATCCGGCCGCGAGAATGATCACGCCAATCGACTGGGACATATTCCCTCCTCATCTGCGACCTACTGCGGTTTTTTCTGCCGCAGTTCAACGCCATTCTTGATCGCCACGATTTCGGCCAGCAGCGACAAGGCGATTTCCGCCGGGGTGTGACTGCCGATGTGCAGGCCGATGGGCCCATGCAGGCGCTCGATGGCCTCTGCTGACAAGCCTAGCTGAGCCAGGTTTTCCCGGCGCTTCTGGCTGTTGACCCGCGAACCCAGGGCGCCGACATAAAAAGCCTTGGAGTCCAGGGCCGTGAGCAGCGCCATGTCATCCAGGCGCGGATCATGGGTCAGGGCCACAATGGCGGTGCGTTCGTCGGTCTGGATGCTCAACACGGCCTCGTCAGGCATTCCCGAGACGAAGCGGCCATGCTGCTCTTCCCAACCGTAGACAAACTCCTTGCGCGGATCGCAAATCAGCACTTCGAAGTCCAGCAGCCGGGCCATTTCCGCCACGTAGCGCGAAAGTTGCCCGGCGCCGATCAGCAGCAGCCGCCAACGTGGGCCGTAAATGGCCCGCAGGACCTGGCCATCGAACACCAGGGCATCGGTCTTGCTGGCCGGGGTCAGGACCACGTTGCCATTGGCGACGGTCAGCTCACGGGCGACGATTTCATGGGCTTCGCAGCGTTCCAACAGTTCAGCGACCCACTGTGGATCGCCGACCCGCTCCTCGGTCAGGCGCAAGGTGCCACCGCACGGCAGGCCGAAACGCGCCGCCTCTTCGCGGGTGACGCCATAGGTGATCAGTTGCACCGGCGGACCGTCCGCCGGAATGCGACCGTCGTGAAGCCGGGCGATCAGGTCATCCTCGACACAACCGCCCGACACCGAGCCAATCACCACGCCATCTTCGCGCAGGGCCAGCATCGCCCCTGGCGGCCTCGGTGCGGTGCCCCAGGTCTGCACCACGGTGAACAACACTACCCGCTGCCCGGCGCGGCGCCATTCAAGCACGCTGCGCAGGACGTTCAGATCAACGCTGTCCATCAGGCCTTCGCCTGTTGCCAGCCTTGCAGCTGATACCGCACAGGCAAGTTACGGATGCGCTTGCCGGTGGCGGCGAAAATCGCGTTGCACAACGCTGGCGCGATCGGCGGCACGCCCGGTTCACCGACGCCGCCCAACGGCACCTCGCCCGGCGGAGTGACCAGATGCACCGCCACTTCCTTGGGCGCCAGGGACATGCGCGCCACTTCGTACATGTGGAAATTGTCCTGCTGGACTTTGCCATCCTTGAAACTGATTTCTCCCACCATCGCATTACCCAGGCCCATGACACAGGCGCCTTCGAACTGGGAGCGGATGCGCTCGGGGTTGATCTGCGGGCCACAATCCACGGCGATGTCCGCCTTGTGCACGATCACCGTGCCATCGTCCTTGACCTCCACCTCGATCACCGCCGCCACGTAAGTGACGAAGCTGTAGTGCACCGCCAGCCCCAGGCCACGCCCTTTGGGCAGTTCTCGGCCCCAACCGGCGGCCTTCGCGGCGGTTTCCAGCACCGTGCGGATCCGCGCGGTATCAATCGGATAACGCTCGGGGGATTCGCCGTAGTTCCATTCTTCGCTCAAGGTACGCGGATCGATCTTACGGTCCGGCCCGAGCAATTTGACCTGGTACTTCAGTGGATCCTGACCGGCCTTGTGGGCCAACTCGTCGATGAAGCTCTGGATCGCGAACCCGTGGGGGATATTCGACACCGAGCGATACCAGCCCACCCGGGCATGGGCCACCGCCTCGGGGTTCTCCAGGCGCAGGTTGGGAATGGCGTAGGCCATGTTGGTCACGCCCATGCCGATTTCGAACGGCGCCTCGTGGGTCATGCCCGGCGCGAACAACGCGGTGATGCTCGGGGCTACGGTACGATGCAGCCAACCGGACGGCATGCCATCCTGATTCAGGCCAGCCTTCAGGTATTCGGCCGACACGGTATGGAAATACGAGTGATGGATGTCGTCCTCGCGGGTCCATTGCACCCGGATCGGCTGGCCGGGAAACTCCTTGGCGAGCACCGCCGCTTCGACGACAAAATCAGGCTTGGACTTGCGTCCGAAACCGCCGCCCAACAACGTGATGTTCACCGTGACCTTCTCGAAAGGAATGCCCAGGCGTTCGGCGACACGCTCGCGAGTCACCTGCGGCGCCTGGCTCGGTGCCCAGGCCTCGCATTGGCCGTCCTTGAAACGAGCGACGGCAACCATCGGCTCCATCGGCGACTGGGACAGATGCGGCAGGTAGTACGCCGCTTCCAGGGTCGAGTCGGCCTTGGCCAGCGCGTCGTCGAGGTCGCCGCTACTGCGTACGACTTTGCCGGGCTTGAGGGCCGCCGCTTCCAGCTCCTTGCGATAGGCAATGGAGTCATAAGCGGCATTCGGGCCGTCGTCCCACTGGATTTTCAATGCCTCACGGCCCTTGATCGCCGCCCAGGTGTTCTTCGCCACCACCGCCACGCCGCCCAACGGCTGAAACTCCGAGGGTAGCGGGCGTCCTTCGATCTGCACCACCTTGACCACGCCCGCTACTTTCAGCGCCGCGCTGCTGTCCACGCTCTTGACCTTGCCGCCATAGACCGGCGGACGCGCGATGACGGCGTAGAGCATGCCGTCCAAATGCACATCAGCCCCGAACACGGCGCGGCCATTGACGATGTCCGCGCCATCGATGGCCCGGCTCGCTTCCTTGCCGATATAACGGAACTCGGATGGCTGCTTGAGACGCAAGCTGTCACGGCTCGGTACTGGCAGGACACTGGCGGCAGCGGCCAATTCGCCATAGGCCAATTCGCGACCGGAAGGTTGGTGCAGCACTTTGTGCAGCTGGGCGTGGCATTCACCCACCGGGACCTTCCATTGTGCGGCAGCGGCCAGCTCCAACATGGTTCGGGCGGCAGCACCGCAACGGCGCATCGGCTCGTACCAGTGACGCATGCTGCGTGAACCGTCGGTGTCCTGGTTGCCGAAACGCGCCTCATCGGCCGGCGCCTGTTGCACCTTCACCCGCGCCCAGTCGGCCTCCAGCTCATCGGCCACGACCATGCTCAGGCTGGTGCGCACACCCTGGCCCATTTCCGAACGATTGCAGATCACGGTCACGCTGCCGTCGGCGGCAATGCTGACGTACACCTTCGGGTCGTCGACCGCGCCATGGGGCATGCCCTCGGCGCCGAATTTCTTTTCCTCGGCAAAGGCATCCGGCATCCCCCAACTGGCGGCCAGCACCAGCACACCGGTGGCGCTCGCGCCCTTGAGGAAGCCACGACGGCTGAGGTTGCTCAGCACAAAATCATTGGGCAAGCGGCTCATGCCTTGGCCTCCTTCAGGTGAGTGGAGGCTTGGCGGATCGCGGTCTTGATTCGGTTGTAAGTGCCACAGCGGCAGATGTTGCCAACCATGGCTTCTTCGATCTGCTCATCGCTCGGGTTGGGGTTGGTCTTGAGCAAGGCGGTGGCGGACATGATCTGCCCGCCCTGGCAAAAACCGCACTGGGCCACGGCGGTGTCGAGCCAGGCCTTCTGGACTATTTGCCCAATCGGGTCAGCGTGGAGCCCGTCGATGGTGCTGACGTCCTGCCCTTTCACCGAGCCGATTGGCGTGATGCAACTGCGCGCCGGGGCGCCGTCAATGTGGATGGTGCACGCGCCGCACAGGCCCATGCCGCAGCCGAATTTGGTGCCGTTGTAACCGGCCACGTCCCGGATAGCCCACAGCAGTGGCATGTCCTCGGTCACATCCAGTTGATGGTCTTTTCCATTGAGTTTCAGGGTAATCATGGGCACGCCCGCATAGTTATCGAGTTATGGGGTCGAGCAATCTGCCGCTTGGGTAACGGTTCGGTTGTCGCAGACTGGCTCAGGCTGATCGGGCTCTCTTATCCAGGCGCACGCAGGCGTCTGTATCGGGCCTTAGGGATGCAAGGATCGCATCGTTAGGAAGCTAAATTAACCCAGGATCAAGCAAAACGCCCTGCACAATCCTGCACAAATGATCGTGCGCAGGGTGTACAGGGCGTTTTTTCAGGCGGTTGCGAAAGCCCGGTTCAGTAACGATTGGGTTCCATTTCGAGCTCGACCTGGAAACGTTCGGCAATGTCTTTCTGGATGCGCAGCGCCAGGTCCAACAGCTGCGGGCCCGTGGCCTTGCCGTAGTTGACCAGCACCAACGCCTGCAACTTGTGTACCCCGGCATCACCCTCGCGAAAGCCCTTCCAGCCGGCCCGTTCGATCAGCCAGCCGGCGGCGATTTTCATCTGCCCTTCAGGCTGTGGATAAGCCACCAGGTCAGGGTATTGCAGCTTGAGATGGTCAACGTGGGTGGCCGGCACCAGCGGGTTCTTGAAGAAACTGCCCGCATTGCCCAGCACGGCCGGGTCCGGAAGTTTTTCACTGCGGATACTGCAAATCGCCCGGCTCACATCGGCAGGCGTCGCCTGCTCGATGCCCTGCTCGGTCAATCGCTGGCGGACCGGTCCGTACTCCAGGTGCAAATGCGCGGCGCGACTGAGGGCGAAACGCACCCGCAGGATCAACCAACGCCCCACCTGCTGCTTGAACAGGCTGTCGCGATAGGCGAAGCGGCATTCCTCCAAGGTGAACTCGCGCAGCTCGCCGGTCTGGCGATCCAGCGCGGTGAGGCCGGCAAAGACATCCTTGATCTCCACGCCATAGGCACCGATGTTTTGCATCGGTGCCGCCCCAACCGTACCGGGAATCAGGCTGAGATTTTCCAGGCCCGACCAGCCTTGCGCCAGCGTGTGCTGGACGAAGGGGTGCCAAGGTTCCCCGGCTTCGGCTTCGACCACCACCCGCTCGCCGTCATCGCTGAGCAAACGAATCCCCCGGCTGGCCATGCGCACCACCAATGCGTCGATGTCGCCGGTCAGCAACAGGTTGCTGCCGCCGCCGATCACCAGCAATGGCACAGCATGTTCGCTGGCATAAGCCAACGCCTCGCGAACATCGCCATCGTCGTGGGCTTCAGCGAACAAGCGGGCAGTGACGTCCACTCCGAAGCTGTTGAAGGGCTTGAGACTGACGCCCGCCCGTACCTGCAAGGTCATAACCGCCCCTTCAATTCGATCACCAGGCGATCCGTGGCGCGCTCGATCAAGTCCAGCACCTGCTCGAAGCCCTGCTCGCCGTCGTAGTACGGGTCCGGCACATCGTCGAGTTCGGCTTCGTAGCGCCGCAGGAACAGATCCAACTCGGCCTTGCCGTTGGCCGGTTGCAGGGCCTTGAGGTGGCGCAGGTTGCTGCTGTCCATCGCCAGGATCAGGTCGTAGCTGGCGAAGTCGGCGCGGGTGACCTGTTGCGCGCGCTGGGCCGACAAGTCGTAGCCCCGCTTCAGGGCCGCAGCCTGGCTGCGCTTGTCCGGGGCTTTACCGACGTGCCAGTCACCGGTGCCGGCGGAAGCGACTTCCACCTGCCCGGCCAACCCGGCCTCACGCAACTTGTGGCGCAGGATGCCTTCGGCGGTGGGCGAGCGGCAGATGTTGCCGAGGCAGACGAACAGGACCCGCATCAAGCCTCCAGCAGGCGACGAACGCGCTCGAGGTCTTCGGCGGTGTCGACACCGGTCGGCGGAGCGATCAGCGCATCGGCGACGTGGATCCGCACGCCATGCCACAGGGCACGCAGTTGCTCCAGGGATTCAGTGTTTTCCAACCAGCATGGGCCCCAGGCGACGAAGTCCTGGAGGAAACCAGCACGGTAGGCATAGATACCGATATGGCGGCGGTACGGTACGCCTTCGGGCAGTACATCGGGGTTCTTGGCAAACGCGTCCCGGGCCCAGGGCAATATTGCACGGCTGAAGGTCAGCGCCAGGCCATTGAGGTCACTCACAACCTTGACCACGCTAGGGTTGAACAGGGTCTGCGCATCCTCGATCGGCTCGGCCAGGGTGGCCATGCGCGCTTCGGTGTGGGCCGCAAGGTTGGCGGCGACCTGATCGATGACGCTGGGTGGGATCAAGGGCTCGTCACCTTGCACATTGACGACGATGGCGTCGGCGGCAAGACCGAGTGTCGCCGCGACCTCCGCCAGGCGATCGGTACCGGAATTATGGTCTTCGCGAGTCAGGACCACCTCGGCGCCAAAGCTTTTGCAGGCCTCGACGATGCGCGCATCGTCAGTCGCCACCACCACGCGCTGGGCGCTGCTTTTGCAGGCCTGCTCCCAGACGTGCTGGATCATCGGCTTGCCGGCGATCGACAGCAACGGCTTGCCGGGCAGGCGCGTCGAGGCGAAGCGCGACGGAATGACAACGGTAAAGGCTGCGGTCATTTATCCAGGCGCTCATCGGTGGTCAGGGTGCGGGCTTCGCTTTCGAGCATCACCGGGATGCCGTCGCGAATCGGGTAGGCCAGGCCGGCGCCCTTGCTGATCAGTTCGGTCTTGTCGGCGCTGAGCTTGAGCGGGCCTTTGCAGACCGGGCAGGCCAGAATATCGAGCAATTTGGTGTCCATGGTATTCCCCTGGATGAAAGGTTTAAGGCAAAAGCCGATCCGGCAACAGGCGCATCAACTGCGTATCGAACCAGGCCGCGAAGGCCGGCGATGGCGCGGCGTCCACCGCCAGGTACCACCAGTCAGGTGCAGCAAAGGCACGGCATTTGACCGCATCCTTTTCCGTCATGACCACTGGCAGCGAAGGTGTGAAACTCAAGGCCTGGGCGCTGTATTCGGCGTGGTCGGCAAACCCGTGCGGTATTGGCCGCCAGTGTAGCGTTTCGAGGGTCTTGAAGAAACGCTGGGGGTTGCCGATGCCGGCCACGGCGTGCAAGGCCTGGCCAGGTGGAAAATGGTCGAGAGGACGGCGTTCGCCACTGGCCAGGTTCACCAGTTCGGTGGGGCGCAATTGGAAGGCAAAGCCGTCTTCGCGGTCGGCGCTGGCGCCGTTGTACAGCACGGCGTCGACCGATTGCAGGCGCTCGACCGGTTCGCGCAACGGCCCGGCGGGCAGGCAACGGCGGTTGCCCAGGCCCCGGGCGCTGTCGATCAGCACCAGCTCAAGGTCCCGGGCCAGCCGATAATGCTGCAGGCCGTCGTCGGACAGGATCAGGTCCAGCGGTTCGGCCGCAAGCAATGCCTGGACCGCACGACTGCGATCAGGGTCGATCATCAACGGCACGCCTGTGCGCTGGACGATCAACAGCGGCTCATCACCGGCGACGTCGGCGCCCTGCTCGGCCGTGACTCGCCAGGGCAGTTGCGGCGGCTTGGCGCCATAACCCCGGCTGACCACGCCGACCCGCAAGCCGCTGCGCTGGCAATGTTGGATCATCCACAGGATCAGCGGCGTCTTGCCAGTGCCGCCGACCGTGATATTGCCCACCACCACCAGCGGCACGGGGGGCTGATAGATCTGCCCTTCACCCGCCAGGAAACGCTGGCGCTTGCCCACCACCACTCGTCGATACAACCACTCCAGCGGCCGTAGCAGGGTCAGGGCCGGGTGACCTTCGTACCACGCGGCAAGCAATCGATCGGACATGGCCATCAGGGTGCGGGAGCCGCCTCGACCGTGGTCATGCGCAGATGGCTGAAACCGAGCTTGCCGGCCGCATCCATGGCAGTGATCACCGATTGATGGGGGGTCTTGCCGTCGGCGCTGATGGACAGCGGCAGGTTGGTGTCGCCGCCAGACTCTTTTTGCAGGGCCTCGATCAGGCTCGCCAGGTCGCTCTTGGGCAGCAATTGGTTGTTCACCGAGAACGCCCCTTCGGCGCTGATGGTGATTTCCAGGTTCTTCAGTTGCTGGTCTTCGGCCGGCGAGCCGCTGACGGCCTGCGGCAATTCAACCTTGAGCTGGGTTTCCCGGGTGAATGTGGTGGTCACGACGAAAAACAGCAGCAGGATGAACACCACGTCGATCAGCGACGCGAGGTTGATCTCGATGTTTTCCCGTGGCTTGCGGCGGAATTTCACTTCTTGTCCCCAGCCAGGTCCACATCACGGTCACCTTGCACCACCTCGACCAGCTTGATGGCTTCCTGCTCCATGCCAACCACCAGTTCGTCCACGCGGCGTTGCAGGAACCGATGGAAGAACACGGCCGGAATACCCACCATCAGGCCGGCGGCAGTGGTGATCAGGGCCTTGGAAATCCCCCCCGCCAGTACCGCGGCGTTGGTGGTCATGCCCGAGCCGGTAAACGCACTGAAGATGTCGATCATGCCCAACACGGTACCCAGCAGGCCCAGCAGCGGGGACATGGCGGCGATGGTTCCCAGGGTATTGATGTAGCGTTCCAGTTCATGGATGACCCGGGCGGCAGCTTCCTCGATGCACTCCTTCATGATCTCGCGACCATGCTTGGAGTTCGCCAGGCCGGCGGCGAGGACTTCGCCCAACGGCGAACTGGCCCGCAGCTCCTTGAGCTTGTCCTTGTTCAGTTGCTTGTCCTTGATCCAGACCCAGACCTGCCCGAGCAGATGCTCCGGGGTCACGCGGCTGGCCCGCAGGGTCCACAGGCGTTCGGCAACGATACCCAGTGCCGCGATGGAACTCAGAATGATCGGCAACATCATCCAGCCGCCGGATTTGACCAATTCCCACACAGTGACTGCCCCCTCGAAAAAGTGCGCCACTTTATCACACAGACTCGCCTTGCAGACCCGCCCCGCCGATAAGCGCATCAGCCGATTGCGCTGGATCAATATTGCCCCGGTGGCCCGACTGTTGGCCGATCGCGCCAGTAACGTCGGTGTCCGGCCTCGGTGCGCGGCAGCTCGAAAGCCCCCAGTTGCAGACGAATGGCGCCCTGCTCGGCGCTGTCGTAGATCGCCAGGCCCGAGCGTCGATAGCGGGCCATCACCTGCGGATGGGGATGGCCGAACGCGTTGCCCTGCCCTCGGGAAATCAACACCGAATGCGGCTTGAGACGTGACAGCAGCGCCATCGACGACGAACTGCGGCTGCCATGGTGAGGCGCGGCCAGCCACTGGATCGGTAGTGCCAGGGCCTCGTCGAGCAAGGCGCGTTCGGCATGGATGTCGATATCGCCGGTCAGCAGCAAGCGTTCACCGCCGGCCTCCACCAGCAAGACACAGGATTTCTGGTTGCTTTCGACGGCAGAGGCCCATCGCCACAGCTCGAACCCGACTCCGTCCCATTCCCAGCGTCGGCCACTGTCGCAGGGCCCGGCCAGCAACTCGGCGGGCAGCGCATCGGGATCGCCGCTGATCACTTCCCTCGTCGGCAGCCCGTTGCGTACGGCCGGGGCACCACCGGCATGATCGGCGTCGGCATGGCTGAGCAGCATCAGGTCCAAGCCTCGAACCCCCAGTTTGCGCAAGGTCGGCAGGACGACCCGCTCGCCCACATCGGCCTCGCCAAAACGCGGCCCGGCGTCGTATAGCAGGGTGTGCCGTCGGGTCCGCACCAGCACCGCCAGCCCTTGGCCCACATCCAGTTGCCAGATCTCGGCTTGCCCTGGCGGCAGGTGTTCTCGCGGTGGAAAAACCATCAGCAACACCATTGGCCACCCCAGTACACGTAGCGGCACACCTTTGGGCAACAGCAGCAGAAAAGCGCCGAGAACGGCGATACCCAGGGCCCAGTTCGGGACTGCGGCCGGGACCCAGGCCGGCATTCGTCCGGCGACCAGCGTCAGCCCCTTGAACAGCAGATCGAGCAGTCCGCCGGCGATCCACAGCAGTCCTTCGCCAATGAGAGGGACCGGCAACAACGCCGTGCCGAGCAGCGCCGACGGCAAGACCAACAGGCTGATCCAGGGCACCGCGAGCAGGTTCACCAGCGGCCCGCTGAGACTGACCGGCAACCCCACGATCAACAACAACGGACACAGGCCGACCGCGACGAGCCACTGGGCACGGGTCCAGGTTTGCCACCAGCGCCAGGGTCCCAGGCGACCGCCAAAGGTGAACATCAAGATGGCGACAGCCGCAAACGATAACCAGAACCCTGGCCGCAGGTTGGCCAGCGGGTCGAACACCAGCACTCCGGCGAAGGCCAGCAGCCATGCCCACCACGGATCTGGCTGCTTGAAGCGCAAGCGCCACAACAGCACCAGGCCGATCATCGTGCAGGCCCGCCGCACCGGTACCTCGAACCCGGCGAGCAAGCCGTAGCCCAGGGCGGCGCAGAAGGCCAGCGCGCAGGCCCAAGGCAACCACGCCAGACCTGCCGGCCACAGGCCATAGCGCGCCGCGCCAGCCACCAACAGGTACACCAGGCCGGCAAGCAGGCCGATGTGTTGCCCGGAGATCACCAGCAAGTGGACGGTGCCGGTGTCTTGCAGCACCTGCCAATCTTCGCGAGTCAGCCCGCCGCCGTCGCCCAGAACCAACGCCGCCAGCGCACCGGAGCGGCCGTGGGCGTCGACCTGTGCCAGCGCCTGGCGCACCTCATCCCGCCAGGCGCCCCGGGCCGCCTGCAAAAGACGGCCGTCCTTGACCGTACCGGTCGCGCCGATACCGCGACTCAACAACCAGGCTGAATAATCGAAGCCGTGTGGGTTCAGCAACCCGGCGGGTCGCTTGAGTTTCACCGCCAATCGCCAGCGCTCGCCGCTGTTGACCGGCGGGCCACCGAACCACGCGAGACGCAGTGTCGTCGGTAGCCGGGTACGACGTGAATGGGCATCAGCCAGTTCGAAACGCACCACGCCATCGCCCTGTTGCGGCAAACCGACGACGCGCCCCTCGACCCAACGGGTTTCTCCATCGAGCGCGACGGATAACCGATCGTCCAGCGCAAACTGCGCCGACAGACAGGCCCAGGCCAGCCCGAACAGGAAGAAACCCAGCGGATAGGTTCGAAACGGCAACGCCATCAATGCCACTACCGGCATGGCTGCAATCAGCCACAACGGTGGCAGTGCCGGTAAAAAAATCGGGGCCAACAGCCCCAGTGCAAGCGCGACTAACCCTGTGCGCATAACCCGTCCTTGAGAGTGCCCTCTCCAGGCATAGACGGTCCATGGCACTGCCGGCGTTATCAATTGTCACAAAGTCTGAATCTGCCAGCCGTAGAATCCGGACATACTTGCGGCCTCACTGCGTTGAACCGACCGAGAAGCCTTATGCCCCGGCGCCTATTCAAACGTTACATGCCAGACCCAGAGAGCATCCGGGAACACAAATCCTTACGTTTTCTCGGCACCCTGCTGCACGACCCCAACCTTTGGCACCTCAATCGGCACTCCGTGGCCCGGGCGATGGCTGTTGGCCTGTTTGCCGCGTTCTTGCCAATCCCGTTGCAAATGTTGCTGGCCGCCGCATTGGCCGTCACGGTGCGCGGCAATATGCCGATCGCGGTGAGCCTGGTGTGGCTGACCAATCCGATCACCATGCCGGCGGTGTTCTTCTGCACTTACCAGACCGGCGCCTGGCTGATGGACGTGCCCGCCCGGACATTGCCCGAAGAACTGACCTGGGAATGGATCAGCGGCCAGTTGTCCACCTTGTGGCAGCCGTTCCTGCTCGGTTCGGTGGTGACCGGCCTGGTACTCGGCGCCCTGGCCTACTTCGTCACCATGAGTTACTGGCGCTGGTGGGTGGCGCGGCAGTGGAGGCGGCGCAAGAAAAGCCGAATGTGAAATGCAAAAAGGCCTCCTGGGAATGGAGGCCTTTTTTTGGTGCGCTTGCTGATGCCATCGCGAGCAGGCTCGCTCCCACAAGGAAACGCATTTCAATGTGGGAGCGAGCCTGCTCGCGATATATCAGTCAACACACCTGCTGGATCAGGTACGCATCCCGCGCCCGCTGACCAGCAACCGCGCACAACCGATGTAGAGCACTACGGTCGCGACCAGCATGAAGGTAATCGCGATGCTGATCTTGATGTCCGACACCCCGAGGATGCCGTAGCGAAAGGCGTTGACCATGTGCAGCACCGGGTTGGCCAGGGACACGGTCTGCCAGAACGGTGGCAGCAGCGAGATCGAGTAGAACACCCCGCCCAGGTAGGTCAGCGGCGTGAGCACGAACGTCGGGATGATGGAGATGTCATCGAAGTTGCGCGCAAACACGGCATTGATGAAACCCAGCAATGAAAAGATCGTCGCCGTGAGCACCACCACCAGCACCGTCACCCCCAGGTGATGCACCTGCAGATGGGTGAAGAACAACGACAGCAGGGTCACGATCAGGCCCACCGCCAGCCCCCGCAACACGCCGCCCAGGGTGTAGCCGATGAGGATCGTGTGGGGCGATACCGGCGAGACCATCAGTTCTTCGATCGAACGCTGGAACTTGCTGCCAAAGAAGCTCGACACCACGTTGCCGTAGGAGTTGGTGATCACCGACATCATGATCAGCCCCGGCACGATGTAGTCCATGTACGTGAAGCCGCCCATGTCGCCGATCTGCCGGCCGATCAGGTTACCGAAGATCACGAAGTACAAGACCATGGTGATGGCTGGCGGCAGCAGTGTCTGCGGCCAGATCCGCATGAAACGCCGGACTTCGCGGTACACGATGGTATTGAGGGCGATGAGGTTGGGGCGCAGTTCAGAACTCACACTCATACCGCCACCTTCGCCAGATTTTTCTCCACCAGGGACACGAACAACTCCTCGAGGCGATTGGTTTTATTGCGCAGGCTCTGCACTTCAATGTTTTGCAGGGCCAGTTGGGTGAACAGCCCGGTGATACCCACGGTTTTGTCCACCTGGACTTCCAGGGTGTGGCTGTCCACCAGGCGGGCCGGATAACCGATAAGTTGGGGCGCGGCCTTCAGGTCGTTTTTCAGGTCCAGCACGAAGGTTTCCACATGCAGTTGGCTGAGCAACTGGCGCATGCTGGTGTTCTCGACGATGGTGCCGTGGTCGATGATGCCGATGTTGCGGCACAACTGCTCAGCCTCTTCCAGGTAATGGGTGGTGAGGATGATGGTGATGCCTTTCTGGTTCAGCTCGGTCAGGAAGCTCCACATCGAACGACGCAACTCGATGTCCACGCCGGCGGTCGGTTCGTCGAGGATCAGCAGCCGCGGTTCATGCACCAGCGCCCGGGCAATCATCAGTCGCCGCTTCATGCCGCCGGACAATGAACGGGACGGCACGTCACGCTTGTCCCACAGGCCCAATTGGGTCAGGTACTGCTCGGCGCGCTCATTGGCGATCTTCGGCGGGATGCCGTAGTAGCCGGCCTGGGTCACGACGATGTCGAAGGTCTTTTCGAACTGGTTGAAGTTGAACTCCTGGGGCACCACGCCAATGCAGCGCTTGAGCGCGGCGGGCTCGCGGTCCAGGTCATGCCCAAAGACATTCACCGTGCCGCTGGTCTTGTTCACCAGGGTGGAAAGAATGCCGATGGTGGTGGATTTGCCGGCACCGTTAGGGCCGAGCAAGGCGAAGAAATCACCTTCGGCGACGTCCAGATCGATACCACTCAAGGCCTGGAAACCGTTGCCGTAGGTTTTGGTTAGCTGCCGGATGGACAGAGCGGAACTCATATCGGATTACGCACCAAGAAGGGAGGGAAGAAAACAATAGATAAGGGCGGGCGGCGAGCAATGCAACCACTGCGCACGAAGGCAATGGTGAGTGGCGTCGCCGCACAAGTACAGTCAAGTGTGTCGATAGTAAGTATTAAGTCAACGCGGTCATGACGGCCTTGCGGTAGGCCGGACGCTGCTGCAACCGCGCGTACCAGGCCTGTACGCCAGGTAGCTCGGCGCGCTGGATGGGCATCTCGAACCAGGCATAAATGAAACTGCCCAGGGGAATGTCACCCATGCCGATTTGATTACCCGACAGGTAGGGCTGTTCGCTCAAGGTTCGCTCGACCATCGCCAACAAGTCATCGCACTCCTTGATCGCCGCGTTGATGGCCGTCCAGTCCTGTTGCTCGGCCGGGGTGCGCAACACGCCCCAGAACACCGTGCGAAACGGTGCGGCAAAGCTGGACGTGGTCCAGTCCATCCATTTTTCAGCCTGGGCCCGTGCCTGCACGTCAGCGGGATACCAGGCCGAACCCGACGCATGGCGAGCAGCCAGGTACCGCACGATGGTATTGGATTCCCAGAGCACGAAACCGTCGTCCTCGATCATCGGCACGCGGCCGTTGGGGTTTTTCGCACGGTACTCGGGCGTGTCCACCACCCCGAATGCCCCGCCCGCATCAATGGCCTGGTAGGCCAGTCCCAACTCTTCCGCGCACCACAACGCCTTGCGCACATTCGATGAATTTTTCCGGCCCCATATCTTCAGCATCACGGCGTCCTCGATGGATAAATGCTGCCGCAGCATACGCCGGATCAGGCGTGACTCAAATCGCCCTGCATGTCGCCGAGCAAGAGCGGCACCTGCTCGCCAAATAGATGTGGGTAGCATTTCTCCAGGTGTTCGAAGAAAAACGCCTCGGGCACATCGGTGAACTGACCGTGGTCGGTGACGTATTCCATCAACTTCGCCCCTTGTCGATTGAACGGGTGGAAAACGCTGTCGTGACGACCGTCGAATTCCAGCGGAGCCACGTCGAACAACTCGCACAACCCCTGGTTGAAAGCCGGCGTCGCCTTGACCCAGCGGTCGTTCAGGTACAGCTCGGTATAACCATGCATGGCGAACACGTCGCTCCTGAGCAATTCCAGCAGGCGTGGGGTGGACAGGTGGTTGCGCACATCCGCCAGGCCGATACGCGCCGGGATGCCGCAATGCCGGGCACAACCGGCCAGCAAGGTGGCCTTGGGCACGCAATAGCTTTCACCGGAAACCAGCGCATGACTGCCGCGCAGGGTCGCCGGGTCGCGACTGAAGGTATAGGGGTTGTACCGTACCGCCTCGCGCACGGCGTAATACAGGCTGACCGCCTGGGCCAGCGGGTCGCGCTCGGCACCGCGGTGGGTTTCGGTGAAGTCGATGACCGCAGGGTGATCGCTGTCGATGAAGGGGCCGGGGTTCAGGTATTGCTGCATAAAAGGAAAGCCTCTCGGGAAACATCACTCCCCCTCAGGGTCGAACTCGGTCTTTGTGGCGAGGGGATTTATCCCCGCTGGACGCGAAGCGGCCCTAAACCTGACACCTCGGTGTGCCAGGCAGATTGAGAGGGCCTGCCTTGGGGCTGCTTCGCAGCCCAGCGGGGATAAATCCCCTCGCCACAAGTACTGTGTTCGGCTGGGGCTGACTGTGTCCGAGTTTATCCACAGCCCCCGCCCAGCGATAACGGCATTCCGGCCAAACAATGGCGTTTTCTCACCTTGTTAACGAACGATTTCCCACGGCTGTTGCCAACCAGACTGGCGCAATACAACTGGGGTTTCCCACGAAATCAATCACATCGCGCTGACCGCCGGTTTTGCAGATGCCGTCTAAGCTCTGAAGGTCGGTTTTGCCTTGGTTCACGGAGGATTACATATGCTGTTGTTGTGGATACTGGTGCTGATCGTCGGGATCGCCTGGCTGGCGCATCGGCGCACCGACCCGCTACCCGCGCTAGGTATCGTCGCGGTCTACCTGTTGGCCATGGGCATTTTCAGCCATGCGCCCGGCTGGCTGCTGCTGATCTTCTGGGTGGTACTCGCCGCCGTCGCCGCCCCGTTGCTGCTGCCAGACCTGCGCCGCCGATACTTCAGTGCGCCGATGTTCGACTGGTTCCAGAAAACCCTGCCGCCCATGTCCCAGACCGAGCGCGACGCCATCGATGCCGGCACGGTGTGGTGGGATGGCGAACTGTTCAGCGGTCGTCCGGATTGGGACTTGTTGCTGGCCTACCCCAAGGTGCAACTGACCGAGGAGGAGCAGGCTTTCCTCGACGGCCCCACCGAAGCACTCTGCGCGATGGTCAGCGACTGGCAGATCGGCCAGGCCATGGACCTGCCGCCTGAAGCCTGGGCCCATATCAAGGAACACGGGTTTTTCGCGCTGATCATTCCCAAGGAATACGGCGGCAAGGGGTTCTCCGCCTATGCCCACTCCCAGGTGGCGATGAAACTGGCCACCCGCAGCGGCGACCTGGCCTCCACCGTGATGGTCCCCAACTCCCTCGGCCCGGCGGAACTGCTGCTGCACTACGGCACCGATGAACAACGCGACCATTACCTGCCGCGACTGGCCCGTGGCGACGATATTCCCTGCTTCGCCCTGACCGGGCCACTGGCCGGCTCCGACGCCGGGGCGATGCCCGACACCGGCATCATCTGCAAGGGTGAATGGCAAGGCCAGGAAACCCTCGGCCTGCGCCTGAACTGGGAAAAGCGCTACATCACCCTCGGTCCGGTGGCCACCCTCCTCGGCCTGGCCTTCAAGGCTTATGACCCTGATCACCTGCTGGGGGACGAAGAAGACCTGGGCATCAGCCTGGCCTTGATTCCCACCGATACCCCTGGCGTGCATATCGGTCGCCGTCACCTGCCGCTGGGCGCCGCGTTCATGAACGGGCCGAACTGGGGCAAAGACGTGTTCATCCCCCTGGACTTCCTCATCGGCGGCCAGGCGATGCTGGGCAAGGGCTGGATGATGCTGATGAACTGCCTGTCGGTCGGGCGCTCGATTTCCCTGCCGGCGGTGGGCACCGGCGCGGCGAAGTTCACCAGCCTGGTGACGGGGCAGTACGCCCAGGTGCGCGAGCAATTCAACGTACCGCTATCGGCGTTCGAAGGTATCCAGGAAGCCATGGCGCGCATTGGTGGCAACGCCTGGTTGATGGACGCGGCACGCATGCTGACCGCCAACGCGGTGGACCTGGGGGAAAAGCCTTCGGTGCTGTCGGCCATTCTCAAGTACCACCTGACCGAACGCGGCCGCGAGTGCATCAGCCACGCCATGGACGTACATGGCGGCAAGGGCATCATCATGGGCCCGAACAATTACCTGGGGCGTAGTTGGCAAGGTGCGCCGATCTTCATCACGGTCGAAGGCGCGAATATCCTGTCGCGCAACCTGATGATCTTCGGCCAGGGCGCCATTCGCTGCCATCCGTTCGTGCTCAAGGAAATGGCCCTGGCAACCCGTGAAGACAAAGACCAGGCGCTGGTCGAGTTCGATGCCCTGTTGCTCAAGCACATTGGTTTCGCCGTCAGCAACGCCGCCAGCACCCTGGTGCTCAATCTGGGCCTGGGGCATTTCGAGAAAGCCCCCGGCAATACCCTGAGCCAGGGTTACTTCCGCGCCCTCAACCGGCAGGCAGCGGCATTCGCCCTGCTGGCGGACCTGAGCATGATGTTGCTGGGAGGTGAACTCAAACGCCGTGAACGCCTGTCGGCCCGCCTGGGCGATGTTTTGAGCAACCTTTACCTGGCGTCCGCGGCGCTCAAGCGCTATCACGACCTGGACTCGCCGGACCACATGGCGCCGCTGTTCACCTGGGCCATGGAGGAAAGCCTGGGCCAGTCGGAACGTGCGCTGGATGAGCTGCTGAGCAACTTCCCCAGTCGGGTGCTCGGTTGCCTGTTGCGCCTGGTGGTGTTCCCCTTCGGTCGTCGTCACAAGGGCCCGAGCGACAGGCTCGACGCCGAGGTGGCGGCGGTCATCGGCCGGCCCAAGGGTGACCCGACCCTCGAAGAGTTGCTGCAAGGCTGCTATCGCCCGCAATCGAGCGACGATCCGGTGGGCGCTCTGCAACACGCCGCCGACCTGCTGGCTGCCGCCCATCCGCTGCACAAGAAGCTGCACGGAGCGATCAAGCAGGGTCAGCTCAATCCGGCGCCAGGCGAACCGCTCATCGACGCGGCTCTGGAAGCGGGTGTGCTACAAGCCGGTGAAGCACAGACCTTGCGCGCGGCCGAGGCAGCGCGGCGCAAGGTCATCGACGTGGATGACTTCGATAAGGAAGAGCTGACGCTGGCGCAAGACAAGGTTCGTTGATGACGAGCCGGTAGACCCGTCACCTATAGCTCTTCACCTATAGCTCTCTACCTATAAAAGCGGGCGCAAGGGCTTTATACTCCTGCGCCCGTTTTACTCTTGAGGACTTATCTCGTGTCCAATGTCGTTGCCGATCACCTTGTCTTGCTTGACCACTTGCGCAGCATCCTGGTCGCCGTGGGTGAGGCCGAACAGGTGCCCGAAGAAAGCCACGCCTTGTTTCTGGAGCGCTTCGACGAGTTACGTGCGCAACTGCCCGTCGACCCGATCGAAAGCCAGTACCTCGGCCAGGACCTCCTGTGCCAGGTGATCGTCCGTTACCCACAGATCGCCCACCTGGTGCCTCGCGACCTGCTCTGGTACTTCGCCGGTGACTGCCTGCACTACATGCCCGATGAAGAGATCGCCCTGTACCAGGCCCTGGAGGAACGTCGTTTCGAAGCCGAGCAAAACGACGAGCCCTTCGACTGGAACCAGGAAAAGCAATTGCTGGCGATGTCGGACCAGGACAGCAAGCACTGATCGCGACCGGTCATGCAAAGGCCCGCACGGTTAACCCGGCGGGCCTTTTTTTGCCTTGCCAAAGTGTGTCGCCTGGGCGGGCCGTCAGCACAACCCATCACTCTCCGGCAACTCATAGTGCGCCGCGACATTGCTGGGACGATTCCCACTGCCCACCTTGTCCAGGGTCGGCTCCTTCTCCAGGCACGCCACCAGATAATCAATGAACACTCGCAGCTTGGGTGGCAGGTAGCGGGTCGGCGAATGTAGCAACCACAAGCCACCATGGTAGGAAGCCAGGAACGTCCAGTCGGCCAATACCTGCACGATCAAGCCTTGCTCCAAGGCATGACGGGCCGTGAAATACGGCAGGCTGCCGATGCCGATGTGCTGCAAGACGGCCCCCAACCGCACCCCCGTGTGATTGGCCGCGTAGCGTCCGTGCACGCCTACGGTGACGGACTTGCTCCCTTTCTTGAATTTCCAGCGAGCGTCGTTCGGGGTTGCCCCCAGGTAAATGCAGCTGTGCTCCAACAAGTCGTGGGGATGCGTGGGAGTACCGTGTTCAGCCAGGTACTGCGGCGTGGCGCAGAGCAGGTGATCGATGGTCAACAACTGACGCCCCACCAGCCCGACCGGCGGTTGATCAGTAATCCGGATGGCCAGGTCGACGTGATCGTCGATCAGGTCAACCTGCCGATCCTCCAGCAACAGTTCCACATCGACCTTCGGATAGCGACGCAAGAATTCAGGCATGTGCGGATGAATCACGAAACGCCCCACCGCCTTGGGCACGCTGACGCGGATGCGCCCTTCAGCCTCCTGGGTGAACTGGCCGCTGATTTCCATCACCGACCGAGCGGCGGCGACCATCTCCTGGCAGCGCTTGAACACCTCTTCCCCGCCATCGCTCAAACGCAATTTGCGGGTGGTGCGTTGCAACAGTCGGGTCGCCAGGGCTTTCTCCAGGCGGGAAATACTGCGACTGATGGCCGACGGTGATGAGCCCAACTGACGGGCCGCCTCGGAGAAGCTGCCGGTTTCCACGACCTTGACGAAGATGGCCATTTCGGCCAGCAGCGGCAACGGTAGATTTGTGCTCATGACGCAACAGTCCTTTGAAATTTGAACGGATTATCACCCTTTTACGCCCTACCTATAATCCCGTCACAATTTCTGATGTGGATATGGCACATGACGCTTCGCCTCTTTTTCCATAGCGATGACCTCGAGGCCAATGTGGAAGTCCTGGATTGCAGCCCCCAGGAACATGAGTTTGCCGTGGTGCTGCGCGCCACACTGTTCCACCCCCAGGGTGGCGGTCAGCCCTGCGACACTGGATGGATCGGTGAAAGCCAAGTGCTGCGCGTGGTCCAGGACGGGCAACAGATCGTTCATTACGTCGACAGACCGGTGGCCTCGGGCATGGCGGCGATCCGCGTGGATGCGCAGCGGCGACAGTTGAATTCACGCCTGCACTCGGCCGGGCACCTGATCGGCCATTTCGCCGAAAGCCGTGGCTGGAAGCCGATCAAGGCCCATCACTGGCCCGGCGAAAGCCGCGTGCAGTTCCAGCCTGGGGAAGACCCTCAGGAACTGGACATCTCGATCATTCAGCAAGGCATCGACGAATGGATTGCCGACGACCTGCCGCGCCTGATCACGTCGCGCGAAGGCCTGCGGGAAGTCGGTTTCGGTGAGCTGGCCGCCTACGGTTGCGGCGGTACTCACGTGCAGCGCCTGCGCGAACTGGGAACAGTCACCATTGCCTCGCTTTCGCAAAAGAAAGGAACACTGTCAGTGCACTACCACGTGGCCTGATCTGCGCCAGACCCTGCGACCCAAAAACGGCTCGCAGGCCTCCCCCTGCCCCCAGAAAGATATGCCTTGCGTATCGCCCTTCCCAACACAAAAAGACAAATTATTGACGGCCACTTGAGCGAATTTTTCCACCCGTCACTTTTTAGTCATTTTTTTGATTCGTGGCGTGGCGCTTTGCCATGCTTGAACTACCGTGAAACAGAAGCGATGACAGGCTCGGCAAAACGCTCCTGAAGCGACCTGATCGATACCGTCGTTGCCTTCGAATATCCCGGAGACCCGGGTACCGAAAAGTTGTTCGCAAGCAGCCTGTCGTTCAGTCAGGCCGGAGAAATGCGCCCGTTTGCTTATAGCGACGAGGCCTGAAACCGGCATATGAACAGGCCGGCGAGATGGAAAGGGGCAGCCCGGGCCTCTTAAGTGATCCGAGGCAAATGGTTAAGCCTAGGGATGGTCTCTTTATCGAGGATCACTTCATGACCCATCGTACTGCTCCGGTTCTAAAACATTTCATTCATGGCCTGTTCTGGATGGGTCTTGGCTTGGATGCGGCCCAGGCCGCCGCGGCAAACTGTTCGCAACTGGACAATCTGCCGGCGACCTTCGAAGTCGGCCAAGGGCTCCAGAGCGAACTGCGCATCCTCGCCCCCGTGACGAAGCTGGCAGTCGGCGACCCGAAAATTGCCGATGTACAGCCCAGCGGCAGCGATGCCTTCATTCTCACGGGTCTGGCGCCCGGCGCCACCAGCCTGATGGTCTGGACGGACTGTTCGAAGATCCCCCGCCAGAGCATGGTCTTTGTCAAAGGCAGGGCCACTGAGGCGCTGACCAGCGCAGCGAGCATACCTTCCGAAGACCCGATGCTGCTCGCCCAGGTGCAGACCGACATTCGTTTCGTTGAAGTCAGCCGGAACAAACTCAAGGAAGCCTCGACGTCGATTTTCGGCAGCCGTGGCAACTTTCAGTTCGGCGCGCCGAGGACCTTGCCCTCCATCGGCGGCATTGTCCGGCCTTCATTGCCGGTCAACAACGACATGTTCAACCTGTCTTTCGCCACCGGTAAAACGCTGTTGATGATCAATGCACTGGAAGGTAGCGGTTTCGCCTATACCTTGGCGCGTCCCAGCCTGGTGGCCCTCAGCGGGCAGAGCGCGAGTTTCCTGGCCGGCGGGGAGGTGCCGATTCCGGTGCCCAGTGCCGGCAGCGACAATGTGTCCATCGAGTACAAGGAATTCGGTATTCGCCTGACCCTGACCCCCACCGTCATCGGCAAGAATCGCATTGCATTGAAGGTGGCGCCGGAAGTCAGTGAACTGGACTTCACCAACGCGGTGAACATCGCCGGGACATTAGTGCCAGCACTCACGGTGCGCCGTACCGATACCAGCATCGCCCTGGCCGACGGCGAAAGCTTCGTCATCAGCGGCCTGATCAGCACCCGCAACAGCTCACAGGTGAACAAGTTTCCGGGGCTGGGAGATATACCGATTCTCGGCGCGTTCTTTCGCGACAACTCCATCAACCGCGAAGAGCGTGAACTGCTGATGATCGTCACGCCACACCTGGTTCAACCGTTGGCCGCCGACGCGCAACTGCCAACATTGCCAGGTGAACAACTGCGCAATTACGACCCGAACTTCTATCGCATGTACTTCCTTGAACATGGCGAATTTGACAACCGCAGCGGGCTTTCCCAATGAGCCGGCGCCTGATGTGCAAGGCATCCAATATCCAACGGGTTGCCAAGGGGCATTCAATGAAAACAGTGATCGCATTAACGGCGACCTTGATGCTCGCCGGCTGTGCCAGCAACAGCGCGGTGGCTCCACGCACGGCCGATTGCGCCAAGCCTGGATCCGACCAGGAACTGGCCCTGAACATGGCGGAAGACATGGCCAACGAGGGCCGTTTGTACGCCAGCCTGGCGAACCTCGAACGCTTGCCCGAGGACTTGGTCCAGGTCCGCCTGCGCAAGGCTCGGGTACTGCGCCTGATGGGGCGCAACGAGGCTGAACCGTTATACAAAAGCCTGCTCGGGACATGCCTGGCCGCTGACGGTGAACATGGCCTTGGCCAGTTGGCGGCCGCCAGAAATGACAATGCGGCCGCTACGCAATACCTCGAACGCGCAGCGAAAATGGCTCCCACCGAAGGCAAGATCCGCAATGACCTGGGGGTTGTCTACCTCAATCAACGACGCATTTCAGAAGCCCGCTTCGAGTTCATGACCGCCATGGAGCTCCAGCAGTCAGACCCGCTGGCAGCGCTCAACATGGTGACTCTGCTGATCTACCAGGACAACTGGAAGCAGGCCGCCGAGCTCGCGAACATGGCCAAGCTGAGCCCCCAGCAAGTGGCGGATGCCCAAGCCCGCGCGGAAAGAATCAGGGGTTCGGCCCCTAACGCAATGACGTCACCCGCCAACCGCCCCACCGAGATCGTCGATGCCTCAACCGGCGCGATCAAGTAGAGCGTTACGAGGAGTCCAAGAGATGATGACCAAACAACTGATGATCGCATGCCTGGTGGGCCTTTCCAGCACCGCCTGGGCAATCGAACCAGGCCCCTCTTCGCCAGCACAGCAAGGCACAGAGAGCTGGATGCAACTGCAGATTCGCGGCGTGGTAGCCTCCACCAACCTGCAAACCGCCTCGGCCGCCGAACGCGAACTGGCCATGCAGCGCTGGCTCAACAGCTTCAACTACCCGATCCCGGAATTCTTTGACCAGGACTCGGGGGGAGAGATCACCAGTAGTAAATGAAACACGCAGGAAACGAAAGATCGCGGCCTTCGGCAGTGTCTACATTTGATCCGATGTAGGTACTCCTGAAGGCTGCGGTCTTTTGGCTTGAATGGTCGGTAGAGCACAGACCTGAACCTGTGGGAGCGGGCTTGCTCGCGAAGGCGGCCTCACGATCAGCACCTTCATTGACTGTCGAACCGCTATCGCGAGCAGGCTCGCTCCCACAATGGGCCTGCGGTGAACACAAGTCTCCTGAACACCCAAGATCAACCGTGGGAGCGAGCCTGCTCGCGATGACGGACCGACATTCAACACCTTCATTGACTGTCACACCGCTATCGCGAGCAGGCTCGCTCCCACAATGGGCCTGCGGTGAACACAAGTCTCCTGAACACCCAAGATCAACTGTGGGAGCGAGCTTGCTCGCGATGACGGACCGACATTCAACACCTTCATTGACAGTCACACCGCTATCGCGAGCAGGCTCGCTCCCACAATGGGCCTGCGGTGAACACAAGTCTCCTGAACACCCAAAATCAACCGTGGGAGCGAGCCTGCTCGCGATGATGGACCGACATTCAACACCTTCATTGACTGTCAAACCGCTATCGCGAGCAGGCTCGCTCCCACAATGGGCCTGCGGTGAACACAAGTCTCCTGAACACCCAAGATCAACCGTGGGAGCGAGCTTGCTCGCGATGACGGCCCCACATTCAACACCTTCATTGACTGTCACACCGCTATCGCGAGCAAGCTCGCTCCCACAATGGGCCTGCGGTGAACACAAGTCTCCTGAACACCCAAAATCAACCG
The DNA here is from genome assembly GCF_018325805.1 of Pseudomonas sp. St290. NCBI lineage: Bacteria > Pseudomonadati > Pseudomonadota > Gammaproteobacteria > Pseudomonadales > Pseudomonadaceae > Pseudomonas > Pseudomonas sp. St290. Next base: position 4,903,130 of record NZ_AP014703.1, read on the forward strand.
TGGGAGCGAGCCTGCTCGCGATGACGGACCGACATTCAACACCTTCATTGACTGTCAAACCGCTATCGCGAGCAAGCTCGCTCCCACAATAAGCGCTGCGTGTTCTACATATTCCCAAAAGCCCTGAACACACCAATCATGGCCGGACCAATGGCGACCAGGAAAAAACTCGGCCACAGGCAAAAGATCAACGGAAAGATCAGCTTGGTGCCTATCTTGGCCCCCATTTCTTCCGCCGCCTGGGTCCGCCGATCACGAAACTCATCAGCGTAGATGCGCAGGGTATCGGCCACACTGGTACCAAAACGGATACTTTGCGCCAGCAGACTGACCAGCCCCTGGATATCCTCCAGGCCGGTGCGCACGGCCAATTGCTTGAGCGCCTCGGTGCTGGTGATGCCCGCCCGGATCTGCGCATTGACCAGCGCCAGCTCCTCAGCCAACTCAACCTGACTGACCGACATTTCTTCAGCCACCCGTTCAATCGTCGTGGGCAGGGCCAGGCCCGACTCGACGCAGACCACCATCAGGTCCAATGCATCCGGGAACGCGGCGCGCAACCGGCCTTGTCGTGCCTGCTTGCGTTTGCCGACATAGATCGCCGGCAGCAACCAGCCAATGCCTGCCACGAGGGTCACCGCCAACAGGCCGATGACCACTGAAACCTTGACCATCGGCAACAGCAACAACGCAACGCCGACCAGCAACAACGGCAACATCAGGCGCACGGCCCAGTACATCTGCACCGCCGAGGCAGAGCGGTAACCGGCGTGGGTCAACAAAGTCTGGGTAGCGGACGTGTGGGCTTGGTCGGTCGAGGCAAAGCGCTGACCGACCCGTTCCAACAAGAGCTGCAGGTTACTGGGCGCCTCTTGCCCGGTATTGCCACCGTAACCACGCTTGATCAGCGCCAGGCGCCGCTGCACCGGATCCTGCAGGCCCAGCAACAATAGCAGGAGCGCGACGGCCGCCAGCACTGTACTGAGGCCAATCGCGGCAATGAACAACAGGCGCGCCAGTTCTTCGTTACCGGTAAACCGACTCAACAATCCGAGCAAAAAGTCCATGACTGAAACCTCTCGGCGCGACAGCGCTTAAACCTGGATCCGGATGATTTTTCTTATCCAGAAAATCCCGATCAACATGGCGCAGAACGCGCCGATGATCAGCTTGTGCCCTATGGGGTCATTGATCAGCACCGGCATGTAGCTGGGGCTGGTGAGCACGATGGCGATCGCCAGCACGAACGGGATCGCCACCAGCACCCAGGCCGACATGCGCCCTTCCGCCGACAGCGTCCTGATCTTGCGCTGGAAACGAAAACGTCCACGAATCAGGCGGCTCAGGCGCTCCAGCACTTCGGTCAGGTTGCCGCCGGTCTCGCGGTGGATGAGGATCGAGGTCACCAGCATCATCACCGTCATGCTCGGCATGCGCTCCAACAGACCGAGCATGGCCCGGCGCACGTCGTTACCATAGTTGATGTCGGAAAACGTCATGCCGAATTCCTGGGCGACCGGCCCCTTGTGCTCCTCTGCGACCAGACGCAGGGTTTCGTTGAACGGGTGGCCGGCGCGCAAGGCCCGGCACATGGCGTCCAGCGCATCCGGCAAACCCTCTTCGAACGCGGCGAAACGCTTGCTGCGGTCACGCAGGATCTTCAACACCGGCACCCAGGTCACCGCAAATGCCGCCAGCAGCGCCATCCACCAGACCGGCGAGACCATCAGCACCAGGGCACCGGCCGCCACTCCCAGGATCAGACCGAGCAGCATGACCCGATAAGCCCGGTATTCATGACCGGCCTGCTCGATCAGTTGCGTCAGGTTGGCCATGAACGGCAGTTGTTCCAGACGGGCTTCCAGGGGCGACAGGCGCGTCAGGTATTTCTGCCGCAACACGGTCTGCATGTTGGGCAAGTGGTTGGCCTTCTCCAGCACATGCAGACGCCCGCGAATGCGCTTGCGCATCTTGCCGGCCTCGCCGAACACCGGCACCACCACACCCTGGGACAGCAGGAACACGGCAATGAACACCATGCCAAGGAAAATCAGGATGAACTCGCCGGGAATATTGTTCATGACGACCGGCCCTCCATCCACTCAGGGCGAAACAAGGTCAGCGGCAACTCGATGCCACGTTTGGCCAGCACATCGCGGAAGGCCGGGATCATGCCGCTGGGCCGATATTCCCCGAGCACCTCGCCGTGCTCGCCGATGCCTTGGCGCACGAAGGAGAAAATTTCGGTCATGGTGATGACCTCCCCTTCCATCCCATTGATCTCTTGCATGCTCACCACGCGTCGCTTGCCGTCTTCTTGACGCTCCAGTTGGATCACCACATCGATGGCCGAGGCAATTTGTTGACGCATGGCCTTGATCGGAAAAGTCGCCCCGGTCATCGACACCATGTTCTCGATTCGCCCCAGGGCATCCCGTGCTGTGTTGGCGTGAATGGTGGTCAGGGAGCCGTCGTGGCCGGTGTTCATCGCCGTGAGCATGTCCAGCGCCTCGGCACCGCGCACCTCGCCGATGACAATGCGGTCCGGACGCATGCGCAAGCTGTTGCGAACCAGTTCCCGCTGGCTCACCTCGCCGCGCCCCTCGATGTTCGAAGGCCGGGTCTCCAGGCGTACCACGTGGGGCTGCTGCAGTTGCAACTCGGCCGAATCCTCGATGGTGACGATGCGTTCGTTATGGGGAATGAAACTGGAGAGCACGTTGAGCATGGTGGTCTTGCCGCTGCCGGTCCCGCCGGAGATCAGCACGTTCAGGCGACCGCGAACAATGGCCTTGAGCAGCAAGGCAATGGCCGGGGTCATGGTGCCGACCTGGATCAGGCTGTCGGTGTTGAGCAGGTCCACGGCGAAACGCCGGATCGACATGCTCGGACCGTCGATGGCCAGCGGCGGAATGATCGCGTTGACCCGCGAACCGTCCTTGAGCCGGGCGTCCACCAACGGTGAGGATTCGTCGATACGGCGTCCCAGGCTGGACACGATGCGGTCGATGATGTTCAGCAAATGCTGGTCGTCGCGAAAACGCACATCGGTACGTTGCAGCTTGCCGAAGCGTTCGACATAGACCGAGGCAAACCCGTTGACCAGGATGTCGGACACGCTATGGTCGGCCAACAGCGGTTCCAGCGGCCCGAGGCCGAGCACTTCGTCGGTGATCTGCTTGATGATCAACTGTCGGCTGGCGGTACTCACCGGCGCCGAATGCTCCTCGAGCAGGCGCTGGCAGATATCGCGGATCTGCCGCGCGGCCTCGACTTGTTCAAGGGCATCGAGCAACGACAGGTCCATGACCTTGAGCAGTTGCTGGTAGATCTTTTCCCGCCATTCGGCTTCCACCGGCGTGACCTGGCTGCGGGTTTCGTAGAGCACATCCGGGATGGCCTGCTCCCAGGCCATCAACGCGTCTGTCGGGTCCGGGAGGCCGTCGCCGGGCTGGGTACCGACTGAAGCGCCAGGTTTGGCGGGCTGTTTGCGCAAGCGGTTACGAAAGTCGCTGATCATGGGTCATCCCCCGAAAAAACGGTTGAAGGCACGTTTAAGCAGGCCCTTGTCTGTGGCCATCTGGTGACCGACCAGGTCTTCGGTCAAATCGCGCAAGGCGGCGGTGATGGCCGCCTTCGGCGCATGTAGCCCCAACGGCACGCCAGTGTTCTGACTCTGGCTGACCAGGTTGAAGTCATTGGGCAATTTCGACAGGTTCGCGCAACGCAGGGCCTCGCCGATGTCCTTGAGGCTGACGGCGGCGTTCTTGTCATAACGGTTGATCACGATCTGCAACTGGTCCCCGCGCACGCCCAGGTCTTCGCGCAGGATCCGCACCAGGGCGCTGGCGTCGCGCAGGTGGCTGACACTCTGTTGCACCACCACGTACACCCGGTCCACCTGCTCCAGCACCGAGCCGGTGAGGTGATCGATCTGCCGCGGCAGGTCCACCACCACCCAGTCATAACTGGCACGGGCCAGTTGCAACAGGGCATCGAGCTGTTCGGGTTGGGCGTCCTGGGGCAAGCACAATTCGCCAGCCCGGCCACCGAGTATGTGCAGGGTCGGACTGAAGTGACTGCAAAAACCCCGCAGCGCGACGCTGTCCATGTCGTCGATCTGCTGCAGCACTTCCAGATGGCTGTGGGACTGCGCCACGTCCAGGTAATGGGTCACACTGCCAAATTGCAGGTCCATGTCCAGCAACAAGGTATTGCCCGCTCGAGCGCTGAGCTGCTGGGCCAGGTTGCACGCTACCAAGGTCCCGCCTGAGCCGCCCTTGGCGCTGATCACCGCGACCAGCTTCCCTTCGTTCCCGCTGCCGAGGCGGACTTCCATCACCAGGCGATTGAGCGCCGCGACCAATTCCGTATCGGCGACGGGTTCGGGCAGTACATCCCGAGCGCCGGCCTGCATCGCCAGACGCATGCCCTCCTGCTCGCCCAAAGGACCACACACCAGCATCGGTGGACGTTCATGGGCCGGACGCTGCAACAATGCCGACAGTTCTTCGCGCCACAGGTGGCTGACGCGAAGCAGCAGCAGGTCGGGCATGCGCTCCAGGCCGTAGAGCGGGTCGACATGCCCATTGCTGACCAGGCGTGTACTGACCTCAAGGCCAGGCATACGTTGGCAGACGCATTGCAGGTCGCGCAGGGCCGTGGCATCGCGGCTGCTGATCAGTATCCGCAGCCCGGCTCTGCCAGTCGTGGTCGAAAGCGGAGTTTCCCTGGTGTTCAGCATGGTGTGATCTCCCCGGAATCGGAATGACGCCCAAGGCTTTCGCGTGGCAAGGTTGCCCTGAAGGTGGGCAAGGTAATGGGCACGCCTAAGCCGGGAATGAACAGGTTGAAAACGAAGTTCTGCACGCTCAGCCGGACATAGCGGACGGCACGAAAGCCCGTGCTGCCGGATGTATCGGCGGGGTTCGCCACCACGGCGCCATTGACGTCCAGGTAAGTCAGCGCCAGGTTCGAGGTCGCCAGGCTGGTGATCAGTTGGCTGGTACCGGCGTCCGTCGCGGCGTTGAAGATAGCCCGGCGCAACACCACCGGATCGCTGATATTGCACACCGCCGCCAGGCGCACCCCACGCCGTGCCGCTTCATCCAGCGCGTTGACCGTAAAGTACAGCCGGCCCATTTCCACCACACCGAACAACAGGATGAACACCAGTAAGCCCACGAAGGAAAACTCCACGATGTAGGTGCCGCGCATGTGTTTATGGTTCATCACAGCGCCCTCATGACGGTGGTCGCGACCAACTGGATGCCCAGCGGAATGGCATTGCCGAAAAATCCTGGAATCGACCCGGTGCAGTTACCCGCACCGATCACCGGGCAAAAGGTGTAGGTAATGGTGACGCGCACATGATCGATGCCCTCGGCGGCGACCTGCACGTTAGCCGTGGTCAGCCCTGACACCACAGCGGTGCCGGCAGCACTGGGCACGCCATACACCGCGACGTTTTTCGTCTGGGTCAGTAGCGTGTTGTTCAACGTGATACCGCCGAGAGTGGCGTTCCACGCCTGGCTGGCGACGAAGCGGTCGGCATCGCGGCTGGCCTGAAGTAGTACGTTGTACTGGTAGAGCATGCGGCCGAACTCGCCGAAGGCCAGCAGCAACAACAGCAGCAACGGCAGCACCAGGGTGAACTCCACCAGGGCCACGCCTCGCTGGGCTTGCGCCGGTTTGAAATGAGAAAGTCCCATGACGCCTCCTACGAGTCGGTACTCGGAGTGCCGCTGCCGTTGAGGTAGGTTTTGTAGAGCTGGATGATCTGTGGGCCCGAATCGGTAGACGGCGTGGGACCGGGTACGTTGTCGCCCTCGCACTCCTGGACGAACTGGCCGAAAACCAAGGAGTCCGAGCCCCCGCCATCCACCGGCTGCACAACGAAATAGCAACCGAATCCCAGAACCGGAATCGAGGTGGAACCGCCCTGCTTACCGGTGCAATTGCCAATCACGATCTTCAGCATCCGACGCTCGAAAACCCCGTTGCTTTGGCAGCCGCTGGCGCCTCCCGCCACGCAGGCGGCAACCTTGGCCCGCCAGTCGTTGTAGTCCTGTATTGCCTCGCCGCCCGCCGAGAGGTCGCCGTTGCTCGACGTGACGGCTTTGCCTTTGTATTGCGCCTGGGAGAGTGCATCGTTGTAGGTGATCGCCGGGGTGCCTGAGGCCGTGACCAGATCCGGTGGGTAGTCCGAAGAACTGACCGGGCCGTTGTAGATACCAAAGCGAGTGTTCAAGCCTTGGGAGGTCGGGCCGGCTTTATTGCCTGGCGCAGTCTGGACGTTATCCCCGACATTGCGGCAAACCGAGCCACCGCCGGCCAGGTCTTCACGGACTGCACTGCCGCCTGAGCCGAAATCCAGCAACTGGAAGTTGCCCGGGCCGATGGGTGATGTGTTCCCCGCAGCGGTTTTCAAGACTTCCAGGTCGCCAAATTGATACCCCCAGAAGTTGCCGGCGGCGGGGTTGTATTGAGTGGGATCGCCACAAACCATCAACGGCGCCAGGTCACAAGGCGAGGTCGGACTGGGCCCGGCAGTGGCAATCGCCGCGACTCGCTTGTTACCCAAGCCAGCGCTGCCCATCGTTTGCACGAAGCTCCAGAAAAACCCGCTCAATTGATAGCTGGACACCGACACCCGTACGTACTTGGCATCGGTAGGTCCTGGGTAGGAGAACGGGCCGTAGACGCTGCTGGACAACTCCACCACGGCAAACGCGCCGGGGTTGCCAGCAATCGCCGTTGCCAACTCGGTGTTACCGGCGGCGTTGGCATTCCTGTTGAGCGTGTCCAGGGCCGCCGCGCGGGTGGTGCTAGCCATGTTGATGCCGCCGCTGACCTGGCTCAGGGTCTTGGCACCGCCCAAGGCGGCGGCATCCACCGCATTTTGCAGGCGCGTCTTGTTCAGCAGCATGTGCCCGCCATCCAGGGCCAACGCCGCCATCATGGAAATCGCCACCAGCGCGATCACCATCAGAACACTCACCGCCCCTCCCTGGCGCCGGATATTGGCATTCATCATCGAGCCCTCATCTGCAACATTTGAGGATCGGCATCACCACGGCCCGGGAGAGCCTGGCATGGAGGCGTTATTCAGCGAACATTGATCACGCTGCTTTCAATCCCGCGGATCAGCGTGATCGACCCGCCTTGGGGCTTGGCACTGCGCTGCACCACAGGTTTTGGCGGCGCAGCGGCAGCCACCGCCATGACCGGCGCAGGGGCTGGCGGGGCAACGGCCACGGCCTTTTTCTCCAGGTTCAGCGGGTTGCGCAAGGCCAATTGCAGCTTGCCTTCGGTTTGCGCAGTGACCAGCGCTTCCGCTTCGCTGGCGGACATTTCCAGCGTCACGGCCCGCACCACCACCGGCTGGGTCTTGTCGGTGCCCGCCGTCTGGTCCACCGCCAGCACCCGCAGGTTTTCCAGGATGGTCCGCGACGTGGCGCTGTTGCTGCCGGCGCTGGTGGTCTTGGTTGCCAACACATCGACCCGGTTGCCCGGCAAGAGGAAGCCGCCCACGCCGACCACATCATCCACGCGTACCGATATGGCCCGCTTGTCCGGCGCGATCAGCGAAGCCAGGGTGCTGCCGCCCAAGTGCTCGCTCAGACGCGCGCCTCGCACGATGTCGCCGCGCAGGATGTCGAAGGTGGCAATCTTGCCCACAGCCTGTTCGCTGGAATCGAAGGCATCGTCCGGGATCGTGTCCATGGGCATGCGCACGGTGGTGACTTGCTGGGCCTCGACCATCTGCCCGAAGGGGATTTCCACCGTGGCGACCACCACGCTTCGCAGGTGATCATCGGGGGTCGCGTTGAGTCGCGCGCTCAGCCAGGAGTCAGCCATCCATGCGGCACCAAGGCCCATTACCAGGGAAACGCCTATCAGCGGAAGCGTACGAGAGCTCATGTCGGTATCTCCAGATCAAAGGAAGTCGAGCTGAACGAAGTAGTTGTGCCAGGCCCATTCCAGTTCTTGCGGCAACAGGGGGCCGGAACCGCCCAGGTAACGCTGGCGGTCGAGCGCCATGTTCAACAGGTCACGGGGATGGCAAGGCACCAGCGGCATGCCTTCGCCTGCATACAGCCGCTGCAGGACATAGCGCACCAGCAGCGGATCGTAGGGGATGCCCAGGCGTTCGCACTCCTGGCGCCAGATGCGTTCGTACTCCTCGGGCTTGAGGTAGCCGAACTGCACTTTGTAGCCAATGCGCCGCAGGAAGGCCTCGTCGGCCAACTCGAGGGGATTGAGGTTGGTGGAAAACACCAGCACCAGGTCGAACGGCAGCTCGCAATGTCGGCCGCCCCCCAGGTTGATGAAGTCGCGCTTCTCCTCCATGGGCACGATCCAGCGATTGAGCAATTCGGCCGGGGCCATGCGCTGGCGGCCCATGTCATCGATGATGAACAGCCCGTTGCTGGCCTTGAGCTGCAACGCCGCCTGGTATTGCCGGGTGAACGGGTCGTAGCGCACGTCCAACTGTTCCATGCTCAGCTCGCCGCCGGTGATGACGATCGGACGTTTGCAGCACAGCAGCCGGCGGTCGATGCCTTCGTTGAGCATCAGGTTGTTCGCTTGGCCGTTGTCATCCAGGCGCTGATGCACCTGCGGGTCGTAGATCTCGATCACCGACTCGTTGATGACGATGGCATGGGGCACCCAGATGGCCTCGGCGAACAACCGGATCAATCGGCTGCTGACATAGGTTTTGCCCGTGCCCGCAGGGCCGTAGATCATGATCGCCCGCCCGGAATTCAGGGCGACGCCCAGCTGGTCGAGCATGCCTTGGCTCAGCACCAGGCCGGCCAAGGCCTGGTGCATGTCCTTGGCGGTGATGCGACCATGGTGAATGGTCTGGATCTTGATCAGCGAGCGATAGGTGCTCACCGGGAACGGGGCCGCGCCGATGTAGCCGCTGCGGGCCAGGGCATCGCGGGCCGAACTGCGGCCACGTTCAGTCAAGCCATAACGCAGCGTCTGCACGCCCGTTTGTCCCAACTGGCCCAGCACTTCGACGCGACCGTCCTTGCGCAGGAACGCCAGGACTTCTTCCAGTACCGCGCCGGTCAAGGCCAGGCGCTCCACCAGCCGAGTCATGTCCAGCACACCGGCATCGTGCAGATGCTTGCATACCAACTCACCCAGGAAACTGTCGGTCAGGCCGGTGTCGCGAATGGTGCATGGCTGTGGCGCCAGGCGTTGCACCGCTTCCCGTTCGCTGGGGTAGGCATCGCTATCGTTGATGACGTGCATGACTAGACTCCCCAGCCGCTGGCGACCAGTTGCCAGTAAACGCTGTTCAATGTGCCGATCAGGATCGCAATCGAATAAGGAAAGGGTTTGCCGGCCACTTCATCCGAAGTCGGCGCCAGATAAGACTGGGCGCGCACAATCAGCCAGTAGCGCCCCAGGGTCTGGAGCAGTTGGCCGCGGGCCAGGACGATCAGGAAACCGCATACACCGCCGGCGATCAGGCTGAACAGCGCCGCCCACAGTGCGTAATGAAAAGGCAGAAAGCTGCCGACCATGGCCATCAGCTTGACGTCACCGGCGGCCATGCCACCGACGGCGTACATGGGCAGGAACAGCCCGAAACAGATCAGCATGCCCAGCAGGCTATCGCCCAAGCCGCCGATCCCGTTGGTATAGACCTGGCCGGCCAATCCCAGGGCAAGGCCCAACAGGACCAGTGTGTTGGGAATGCGGTGGCGAAGCAGATCGCTCACCACCGCCACACCCAGCAGTCCTAGCAGCAGTACCGTCGACACCAGCAGTTCCATGGACATGATGCGTCTCCCTAGAGTGGTTTTCGTTAGCAGGCGACGTTGCTATTGACGACCTGGCATAGCGCCCGGATCTTGGTATCGACGGCGCCGCCCAGAAGGACGAATGCCGCCGCCACCAACACCGTGATCAAGCCACCGGCCACCGCGTATTCAACGATGGTCAGGCCGTCTTCATCTTTGGCGAACTTGCTGATCGAAGTACTTATTGTCTGGAGAGTCATGGCATGGACCTCACGCTCGTAAGTAGTACTGCTACGAACTTAAGTTGGAGGGGACAGCGCGAAGTCCATTTGATTTATTCGTTGTACTCACTGCAAAAGAGTCGCAAGCGTTATTCCTTGAGAGTTGCCGTGTCCCCGTCAACGCAAGTGGCTGCTGTCAGCAGGCAACGTTGCCGTTGACCGCCTGGCACAGCGCACGGATCTTGGTGTTCACGGCGCCGCCCAGGAGAACAAACGCGGCGGCCACCAATACGGTGATCAACCCACCAGCCACGGCGTATTCCACAATGGTCAGGCCATCTTCATCTTTGGCGAACTTCAGTACCGAAGCCTTGATTGTTTGAAGAGTCATTTCGCACACCTCATCGGGGTTGTTTTCTCAAGGGGCAGTACATTGCGAACTGCCTGATGCAACCCTAGTCAGCAGGTGGTGATAGCCGTTAGGAGGATTTTGCACATCGCTAGGATTTTTTTGCGGGGGCGAGAACGGCTGCGAGGTCGGAAAACCCATCCGTGCCGCAGCGCAAACGGGCGCTCGCCAGCATTGCGTGGCAAGGGATGACGCTAAAAGATCGAATTTTTATAAAAATTTATTCGGCGAAGTGATAGCACAGTGACAATACTGCTAGCTAAAGGGCAGAAAGAACCTGTGAGTAGTCGTCCTATGGCGTCAATCCCGACTGAAAAGCCGAAGCTGTTATGGTTCGATCTGACTCATGATCGGTCCACCCAGGAACTCGTCGCCCAGTTCCAGGACGCGTGCGACTGCACGCTGGCAAAAAACGCCATGCTGCCCAGCGGGGAACAGGTCGACATGATCTGCATCCACTTCGATCGCCCGGACACCCCAGGCCTGCGGCGCCTGCTGGAGATCAAGCGAACCGTTCCCACCATCCCCATCACCATGTTCACCGTGCAGCACTCCGAAGAACTGGCGGTATGGGCCATGCGCTCCAGCGTCTGGGAATACATGGTGTTGCCCCTGTCTGTCGCCGAGAGAAAGCGCTACCTGACGGCCGTGATGCAACTGTGCGAGCTGCGCCGCACTGCCAATGGTCGGGGAAAGACCTCGCAGATCGATCACTCCCCAACCCTGCCCGACAGCATCCGCCTGACCGCAGGACACCAGAAGCACCAGGCCCTCAGCCACATCATGCTGTACATCGACCAGCATTTTCGCGAAAGCATCGATCAGCGCGATCTGGCCAAGCGCTGTGGCATGACGACGTTTCGCTTCAGCCGGGTGTTCAAGGAAGCCAATGGGCTCGGCTTCACCGACTACGTGCTGAACAAACGCATGAGCTTTGCCAAGGAACTGCTCGACAACAGCCAGATGCCCATCACCAGTATCGGTTATGAAGCAGGCTTCAAGGACCCATCCTACTTCGCCCGCGCCTTCAAGCAATACGCCAATTGCACCCCCAGCGAATACCGTCTCGCGTACCAGATGCGCAGTGCAAGTCCTGCTGCGCCGCCTCCGGATGAGGCGGCCCTTGAAGCGATTGAAAACCTGGTGCATAGCCTTGAGGGATAAAAGGGGCCCTCACTTCCTTTAGTTCCATTGTGCCCGCGCACTTGTATCCAAATAATAAAATTCGCACCCGCCAGATTAGAAAAAACAATACATCCCCCATATTTACGGCGCCTGGGCCGCCAAGCTGAAACAACATGAATCATCATGTCGTTATCGGTAATTCTTTTTAGACTGAAACCAACTCTGCCAGCCTTGCATAATGCCGGCCGTTTCCAAATGGATTAACAGGTTTCGTCCGTGGACCGCTCCAGGTACAGCGGAGCGAGTTCTCTAGTTGGCATGTTTTATCCAAAAATCAAATAGAGCGCTGATGTATATATGAAGGCAATCAGTTTAGTGAGCGCGCAAAAGTTGAGCTTGGTGAGTCTCGACGAATTCAAAACGCTGCCCGCCGATGGTGTAGAAATAGAAATCGTCCTGTCCGGCATCTGCGGAACAGATTTGGCGGTATTGTCAGGGCGCGAAGAAGGACAGGTGGGAATCGTTCGTGGTCACGAAGCGGTCGGCGTCGTTGTCAATGTAGGAACAGATGTTACCCGCACGCGTAAAGGTATGCGCGTGGTTGTAGACCCCAATGAATATTGCGGCAATTGTGCGTACTGCAACTCAGCCAAAACCCATCTATGCAGTGGTGGTTCAAATGCGGGCCTGAACATCGCCGGGGTCAACAAGCACGGTACATTTGCAGAGCGATTTATCACACACGAGCGTTTTGTACACGGCATCCCGGACGACATGAGCTGGGAAACAGCCGTCTTGATTGAACCCGTAGCGTGCATCTTGAACAACATCGAGCAGGCGTCCATCAAGGCGGGAGATCGGGTGCTGCTTCTGGGATCGGGCCCAATGAGCCTGGTCGCACAAATACTCTTGCGCGGCATGGGCGTCCATACCCGTGCGACCGATTTGAACACCTTTCGAATTGAATTCGGGCACTCCTTGGGTTTGGACATCATTCATCCCCGGGACCTTGAGTGCCTTGGGCCAAACCAAGAAAAATTTGATGTCGTCATCGATACCGTGGGTAATCAGCTCGAAACCGCCGCCAGTAGAGTCAGCCGAGGCGGCAGGATTGTCCTGTTCGGATTTAACGGGGACTACAAATACTCGCTCCCTGCAAAGCATTTTCTGGTCAATGCCATCAGCATCATTGCCGCGGGCGAATACAACCAGCACTTTCCCCTGGCGCTGCGTATTGCCCATGGGCTTCCAGAACTTGGAAAACTGGTCACCCATCTCTATCCCCTGGAAGCGTATTCAGCAGTCTTTGACAGTTTGTTGAATGATCCTTGCGCCCCCACGATAAAAAGCGTCTTCACACCCAATCCCAAGCACCTGTCACGCTAAAACTCACAAGTACTCCAAGTGGACTCGCCTTATGAAAGTTACTGTATTTAGTCAGATCTCCATTGACGGCAAACTGACGCTCGGCAATGAAGCATCGAGCAAACCGCTTTTCCAGCACTTCGACGATGAGGACATGCGTTTTATTCACAAATTCCGTGGGGAAGTCGATGCGATCATGGTCGGGCGCAACACGATTATCACCGACGATCCCCAATTGACCAATCGCTACGGGAGTGGTCGCAACCCGGTTCGCATCATTCCGACGACATCGCTGAACTTTCCAGCGTCGGCAAAAATTCTAAGTTCTCCCGAGCGAACGATCATCGCGACCACAGAACAGGCTCGTGACCACGAGATGATCGAGCAAATCCGCGCCCATGGTAAAGAGGTACTTTTTGCGGGCAGCGCACGCGTCGATTTCAAACAGCTTTTCCCGATGCTGGAAGCCCGCGGAATAAATCACATCATGGTCGAGGGTGGCGGCCAACTGAATTGGCAGGTATTCAACCTCGACTTGGTCGACGAAATCATGCTCATGCAACTCCCCATCATTATTGGTGGAGCGGACACCACTACGCTAATAGATGGCGAAGGCTTTCAAGATATTGAAATGACCAAATCATTCAAGCTGCATGAATTTGAAGCACGCTCGAACTATAACTTTCTGCATTTCAAGCGCGCCCCTAAACAGCAGAGCGCACATTGATGCGGGCTATTCAAGGCTTCATTTTTGATATGGATGGCGTTCTGGTTGACAGTGAGCCCGTCTATATGAAACAGGAAAGAGACGCTTATTCGCGTCATGGCGTAGTGCTCGATGAGGCAGAACTGTCACGTTTTGTAGGCACTACGCAGCGTCATATGTGGAGTACCATCAAAACCGAATACGGGCTTGCGGATTCCCTGGACTGCCTTATGACGGAGCATCATCGGCAGTTAATGGAGGTGTTACATTCAACCCCCTTGCCTCCCATGCCAGGGGTGACAGAACTTCTCGATGCATTAAAGAAAGCAGGAATACCCTGTGCAGTCGCCTCCTCTTCACCTCGAGAACTCGTTGAACTGATTTTGCGTAACGCCGGGCTACGAACTTTTTTCAATGAAGTCGTTTGTGGCAATGAGGTTAAGCACAGCAAGCCAGACCCCGAGATTTTTCTCATGGCCGCCAAGCGCTTGGGTATTGCGCCCTCTTCCTGTGTGGTGATTGAAGACTCCGCCCATGGCGTGGCGGCGGCAAAGGCCGCCACCATGTTTTGTATCGGCTTGCTCAACCCCAACTCTGGGCGGCAGAACCTGAGTGCGGCGGATTTATGCGTGCACCAGCACAGTGAAATAAGCCATTGGTTTTCCGGGCGATAAAAAATATGAAAACACTGAACATTTCAGACTGGACTTGGATTAACGTACCCGAGCGATCGACCATCAGCGATCGGGAAATAATTATCCACACTTCGCCCGACACTGACTTCTGGCGAGGCACTTACTATGGCCTGGAGTATGACAATGCACCGGCCATCGTGGTTGCAAGCCAGGAACGCTACTGGACATTGAAAGCCAAGGTATCCTTTTCCTCAGATACCTACTTTGACCAATGCGGCCTTCTTATCTATCAAGATAAAGACAACTGGATGAAAAGCGGCATCGAGTATCAGAAAAACGGTTTTCAACAACTGTTCTCTGTCGTGACCAACAATGGTTTTTCGGACTGGTCCATGGCTGACTTCGATCGTGTCACCCAGACCATGTATTACCGACTGAGCCGAAGAGGCAGTGACTTCCTCCTTGAAAACTCCGTTGACGGGAAACAGTTCTGCATGATGCGGATGTTCCACTTGTTTCATGCAGAAGAACTTGTCCAATTCGGTTTCTTTGCCAGTAGCCCAGGCGATTCATCTTTCGCAGCACATTTCTCAGAGATTGAATGGACTGAAGGCTGTTGGAAAGAGCACGGCGCTCCACGTTTCTAATCTCAAGAGTTCTATACCTGATGCTGTCTGCGCTCCCCCCTAGTCGCCACGCGCTCTACGCTTGTTATGCCGCCATGATGTGTCTGGCCATGGCACTCAATTTTCTGCCGGTCTATCTGACCACGTTCAGTGATGCCTTCGGCCCCTCGTCAGGGCTGACAACGGAGCAACTGGGACGAATTCCCGCAGTCATGTTTCTCAGTTTCATAATCGCCATTTTGATCACCGGGCCATTGGCAGACAGAGGGAACGCCAAGCTGATCATTCTCTCTGGACTGATGACCACTGCAGCAGGCCTGGGCCTTATGGCTTTCGCCCCCTCCTATGCCTTCCTGCTACTGGCCGTTGCCATCATGGGTTTCGGTGCGGGTGTGCTGGATATGATCCTCAGCCCCATTGTCGCAGCCCTACAACCCGAACGCCGGAGTGCCGCCATGAACTGGCTGCATTCGTATTTCTGCATCGGCGCGGTAAGTGCCGTGCTGATCGCAAGCATAGCGTTGAAGTGGGATATTTCCTGGCGCATGGTTGCCCTGGGCTTGATCATTGCCCCGCTTGCAACCTTTCTATTGTTCATGCGATTAACCTTGCCGCCCCTGATACAGGAGCACGTGCAGCGTGAATCCATGCCCACGCTTATCAGGCAGCCCTATTTCATTGCCTGCATGATCGCGATCTTCCTGGGTGGGGCTACGGAAACGGGTCTGTCCCAATGGCTACCCGCCTTTGCTGAACAAGGGCTGGGCTATTCGAAAGAAGTGGGTGGCTTTGCGCTTGCCGGTTTTTCAGTGGGCATGGCCCTCGGGCGCATGGCCGCCGCCTTGCTGCACGAGCGAATACCCGCCGTTTCACTGATGCTGGGCTGCTGTGCCGTTACCGTCGTCCTGTTTTTCGTGATCAGTTTTGCCCCCAACCCCGCAATCGCGCTAACCGCCGCCATCGCCGCAGGCTTCTCAGGGAGTTGCCTGTGGCCAACGATGCTCGCCATTTCGGCAGATGCCTACCCTCAAGGTGGCGCAACCATGTTCTCTGTGCTGACTGCTGCGGGTAATGCCGGGTGCAGTCTGATTCCATGGCTCGTGGGGATTGTTTCAGCGCATTCGAATTTGCACATCGGTTTGTTGACGGTCACTCTCTGCCCCGCCGCCATGATGCTCTTACTCGTATGGATGTCTCGCTGGCCACATAGGCTTGCCCATCCGTCCCGGAATTAGCCATGGCCGGGGAGCGACCTTGTCGATCGACCACTCCCCAACCCTGCCGGACAGGCGCCCCGACTCACGGGGCGAGCTTTCTTCTCTCGATAGGAATGGACAGGACAATGCTGGTACGCGTCTCTCCGTACGCATTGATTTTCGCAATGATGTCCTCGATCTCAGCCATGGATCGGGCGTAGATCCGGATCAGATAGGAATCGTTTCCCGTGATGTGCAGGCACTCGACGACTTCGGGTATGTCGGTGAGTGTCGCGATCAATTTGGCTTTCGCCGGCTTGAGGGTGGTGATGCCGACAACAGCCGATATGCCATACCCCAGCTTGGTTGGATCTAACTGAGCGCAATAGCCCTTGATGACCCCTGAGTCTTCCAGTTTGCGCAACCTGTCATTGGTGGCAGGAATAGAAAGACCCGCGTGCTTGGAAAGCTCTGTGATGGAAATGCGACCACAGTCCTGTACCTTACCCAGGATTTTGACGTCTATACGATCCATGTGCGTTTTCCCCGGTTAAAAGTATAAAATTTAATGAAAAGCCCGCGTTTTTCATTAAAAAAAGCATGCACCAAAATAAAGCATGGCGCTAGTCTATTTCCAGCCTGAAAAACCTGAAAAGAACCGGGCAATCAATAGCCCTGCTCTTTAGCGTGACGCACTCATAATAAAATGTTCTCTCCAGGGATGGTGTTCGCATGGAAGATGAAAAAATAAAGTGTGGAAAAAAGTCATACTCTTTCGCCCATTACATTGGCACGCAAGTCCTAAGTCTTCGCAGCTTCAAGAAGGATCAGGTCCTGATGTACCTGACGGGTGTCTGTTTCTTTTCGCTGGGTGCCAAATGTTTCATCATCAGTCAACTGGGTACCGACCCATTGGACGTCCTGATCATCTCGATCGATAAAATACTTATGCTTGGCATGGGCATCTGCTCGGCGATCGTATCCCTCTTCTTCCTGACATGGTGGATGCTCTGGAACAAAAAATACCCGCCGATAAGTCCCTTCGTTACAACTACGCTGACAGGCCTGTTGATTGACCTCTGGACAGGGTTGGGACTCGGAGAGTATTTGATCGCCAGAATGAATGAGTACACGTTATTGGCGACGGGACTGATCTTGTGCGCCTACTCTTCCGCATTGATCATCATGAGCGGTATTGGCATCAGAATCATGGATCTCGTGGTACTGACCATGGTCTCCAAATGGGGCTGGTCCTTCACCAAAGCCAAAATGATCATTGAAATTGGCATCTTTTCCAGTGGTTGGCTGTTAGGCGGTCCCTTCGGCGTGGGAACGATTGCATTTCTGTTAGTGATCGGCCCGCTTATTCAACCCTTCATGAATATGAATGCCAAGCGCTTTTCACTCAAGAATCATGGATTGATTCGCGCTTCGTCCGCTTACTAATACCTATGAAGATAACTGCCGTCCATGGCGGCTGGATTATTTCGCCTCGACTTTTTTAACCGATGATATCGATAGCAACTTCCGTGATGAGGAGTGAGAGATGGACACTACAAAAAATAAAAACTGGACCTTGGAAAGCAGCCCGGCAAAACTGGAAGAAATCCTTCCAGGGGGCGCCGTCAAGTGTCATCTTTCCCCACGAAACTGTGTCATACAGGAAGGCAAGGTAGGTTTTTGCAAAGTGCGCGGAAACCGAGGCGGCAGACTCGTTACATTGAACTACGGCAAAGGCGTTCATAGCACAGAAGAAACGATTGAAACCGAAGCCGTTTTCCACTTCGCTCCTGGGGAGCGGATCCTGTCCCTGGGCAATATCGGTTGCATGCTCAACTGCGGCTACTGCCACAACTGGAAAACCTCACAAGCCAAGTATGTAACCGACAAGGATGTTTACTACTACACCCCTGAGCAGGTTGTGGAAACCGCACTCAAGCACGGAATACGTGTCATTTCCTGGACGTATAACGATCCCGTTGTCTGGCATGAATTCATCCTCGACACGGCGAAGCTGGCCAAGGAAGCGGGCCTGATCAACCTGTATAAATCGGCGTTTTTTATCAGTGAAGAAGCCATTGATGAGTTATTGCCGGTCATCGATATTTTTTCGATTTCGCTGAAATCCATTTCCCCGGAGTACTACCGCAAGGTCACAACCGGCTGGGTAGAGCCAGTCCTGGCCGGCATCAAGAAAGTCTATGACGCTGGCAAATACGTTGAGGTCAGTACCTTGATGGTGACCGACATCAGCGATGACGAGGAAACGGCCAGGAAAATCAGCCAGTGGGTACTCGATGAACTGGGCCCGAATGTACCGCTGCACTTCGTCAGGTTCCACCCCGACTACAAAATGAGCAACAGCATCCGTACCCCCGTGGACAGGCTGCTCAAGGCACGGGAGGTGGCTCGCAGCATGGGCGTCGAGCATGTCTATCTGGGCAACGTGAATGATGTCGAGGGCACCAATACCAGCTGCAACAACTGTAACGCCCTGCTCGTCACCCGCTACGGTTTGAACGCTGAAATCATCGGGCTGGACAGCAAGGGTTGCTGCTCTCAATGCGGGCACGATGCGCATTTCAAATTACTGGGCGAACACCAAGCCAACATCACTGTCGAGCTGCCAGAGGATGAACTGAGCGCTCACGAGAAGCGAAAGTTCGAGTGGCATGGGGATATCGTGTCGCTGCACGCCCAAGTGCTCAATACCGAAGATTTCGAACAGACCGTCTACCTGCGGCGTAATTATACGGACGGGCACAACAGCGATTGGAAATCACTGACGCTGCGGCCGCATGAAAGCTATCGATTCATTATTGCCAAGGCTCGCATCGATGAAACCGGTCCTGAGGTCTGGCTACCCAAAGGGGTGAATTCGAATCTTCATGAAGTATTCGACAGGGCTCACTTCCCGACAGAGTCGATTGAAGAAATTGGTATTTCGCAAAATGACATTACCCCGACCATTGGTTATGAGGGCAAGCAAAACATGTATGAACAAGTCATCAAACTGGTCAGCCAAGCATGAAAGTGTCGACTGAAATACTTCATATCAAGGTGGATGACCGGGACGCCCGTCCTTCGGTAACGCCCATTTATCAGTGCAGCGCTTTCAGCGCTGACTCGGCCTTCTTCTACTCAAGGAAGGCCAATCCCAATGTGACTGAACTGGAGCAGGTTGTCGCGTCCTTGGAGGGCAGCGAATATGCCCTGGCCTACAGCACCGGGATGAGCGCCATCTACATGGTGTTGGAACTGTTGAAACCGGGTGCTTCGCTGGTCATCAACAAATACATCTATGGCTGCTCTTATAAATTGTTCCAGCGGTATGCGGCCCGCATCGGCGCGCACCTGACGATTCTGGATCTCACCACACAAGAGGGGCTGAAGGCCTTGCCGGCGAACGTCGACATGGTCATTTTCGAAACACCGACCAACCCTTTCCTGAAGGACATTGATATTCATGCGGTCAGCAGGGCCGTCAAGCAAAACAACCCCCAGGCGCTGGTGGTCGTTGACAACACCTGGGCCACGCCGATCTTCCAGAAACCGTTGAACTTTGGCGCCGACATCTCACTGTACAGCGCAACCAAATACTTCTCTGGACACAGCGATGTCATGGGCGGCCTGGTTCTGGTCAACAATCAGACGATTTATAACCGTCTCCTTGAGGGTCGCTTTTATTCGGGCACGATATTAACCCCCAATAGCGCATGGTTGCTGCGCAGAAGCATGCAGACGTTCAACCTGCGCATGGAGAAACACAGCCAGACCACAGCAAGCATGCTCAACTATCTGCGCGAGCTGCCTTTTATTGAGCATGTCTATTACCCACGAATCGATGGCAAACAATTAACCGGTTATGGCGGCATCGTGTTTGTTGATATTCGGCCCGATCTGGTTCCCTTCTACAAAACATTCACCAGCGCGCTCAAATGGTTCGGCACGGGCACGGGAATGGCTTGCGTGACGTCGATGGTCGCCCAGCCCTTCAGTGGCAGCCATGCCTCGATGACGGACCAGGAAAAAGCGGACATGGGCATCGAGAAAGGCCTGGTCCGATTGTGCTTTGGCCTGGAGGACCTGGAAGACCTCAAGGAGGACCTGCTGCAAGCATTCGAAGCCATGGAGCACAAGATCGATCAAGAAAGCTCTGTCGATCCGGCCTAGCGAGTGTTGATCATGAGCAACGGGCCTTCGATGGCTCGTTGCTTTTTTATGGAGAAACGAAAGTGTCCAGCGCATTCGAAAACACGATATTCGAAGACCCCATCCTGAACGTCATCCACCTTCTAAACTCCATCGCCCAAGAAAACCCAGCGGCCATTTCATTGGCCTCCGGTCGCCCTGATGATAAGCAGTGCGACCCTTCGCTCATCGACAGGGGCCTGGCCCGCTATAAACACCACGTTGCCGGCACCGAGCATTCGCTGGCGACGCTGCTTTGCCAATATGGAAAAACCTCTGGAATCATCAATGAAATAATCGCCACCTATTTGCGGGTGGATGAAGGGATAACCGTCTCCAACCCTGAAAGCATTGTGGTGTGCATGGGTTTCCAGGAAGCCTGCACCTTGACGCTCCTGTCCATCTTTGAAGGCGGCGGTGTTTTGTTAGTGCCTGACCCGGTGTTTTCCGGGATCACGGGTATCGCAAAACTGCTGGGCATAAAAATAGTCCCCGTCCCCATGGCGACTTTTCTCGATCCGAGCGCCCTGCGCAAGATCGTTGAAAACCTTGAATCCCGAGGGGAAAAAACCAAAGCACTCTATGCCGTCCCAGACTTCAGCAATCCGACCGCCGACAGCCTTTCCTGCTACGCCAGGAGCGCCATGCTTTCCTTGGCCAGTGAAAAGAACTTTTTCATTCTGGAAGACACGGCCTACCGTTACTTCAGGTACGAAGGTGATGCCATTGCGTCCATGAAGTCCATCGACAGCAGTCGGGTGTTCTTGCTGGGCTCCTTTGCCAAGTCGATTTTTCCGGGCTTGCGCATGGGCTATGTGGTCGCCCCAGAGGGCCCTGGGGTCATGTCCTTCAGCGGCCGATTGTGCAAGGCCAAAAGCTTGATCACCGTCAACACCCCTGCCCTGTGCCAAGCGGTCGTTGCCGGCTTGCTGATCGAGAACGACTACTCGTTGAAAGGGCTGAACCACCCCAGGGTATTGTCTTATACGAAGAAAAGAAACCACATGCTTGAATGCCTTGAGCGGGAATTCCCACTCAAGGTCGGCGCCCAAAGAACGGTCAGCTGGAATCATCCGGCAGGTGGCTTCTTCGTCAATGTGCAACTGCCTTTCGTCTTTGGATACTCTGAAATGCGCGAATGCGCCAAGCTGTTCAAGGTGATTGTATTTCCCACCACCTTGTTTTCGCTGATGAATGAGGCTGCCACCCAGGTCAGGCTGTCGTTCAGCAATGCAACAACCTCAGAAATCACCCAAGCGATAAGCCGTTTCAAGGCATACGTCGAGTTCAGGCTGCAATAAAACGTCCTACGGATACCAAGGCTTATACATCGCTCGGCGAGGGATAAGCCTTGTGACTCTCCCGATTCAGGTTCCTGTGGCCAACATGACGCCGGTGGCCACCTGGTAGGCCCCGAGGATGGTGATGGTTGCCCCTGAAAGATAGTTGATCAACCTTAGCTTTGATTGAGCAATCCGCGCCTTGAAAATGGAGGAGAACCCGCTCAACCCCAACCACCAGGCAGCCGAGCCGAGGAATATACCTGCCACCATCGGCAGCACGGAGTACTGGCTGCCCTGATCACTGGCCATGCCGTCACTCAACGCGGCAAATATCGCGATGAACGACAAGATGGTCATGGGGTTCGACAGGGTCAGGAACAGCGTGGTCGAGTAGGCCTTGAACATATTGGCCCGCTCACCCGCCATGGCGGTCGCGCCACCTTTCGACCGTATTGTTTGATAGCCGATGTAGGCGAGGAACAGCCCACCAACGATACACAACCAAGGTTTAAAACTGATGAGCGTCGCAATGATGGCCGTGATACCCAGGGCGCCGATGAATCCATAGATCGAATCGGCGGTGGCCGCCCCCAATCCCGTCGCGAAACCGGCTCGCCATCCAAGCATGAGACTTCTCTGTATGCACAACAGCCCAATGGGTCCCACGGGGGCTGCAATGCAAAGCCCAATGACCATCGATTTAACAAAAATCAGCATAAGTGCACCTCCAGAATGGGTACTGGAAGGTTAGGAGAAGCGCTTTTTTTTAGGAATGAACTATTAATCTTCCTAAAGGTTTTGCCTTAAGTTTTGTATGAAGTACTCGCGCTTTACCTTCATTATTAAGGAAAAGCACCACAGCCCCCCTCAGACAGCGAAAATCACTGGCTAAAGGCACGTGAGCGCGGAAATGGCTTTTTCACGCGCATAAAAAAACGCCGCTCGATGAGCGGCGTTTTTTTGAATTTGGAGCGGGAAACGAGACTCGAACTCGCGACCCCGACCTTGGCAAGGTCGTGCTCTACCAACTGAGCTATTCCCGCAAATGGCGTCCCCTAGGGGACTCGAACCCCTGTTACCGCCGTGAAAGGGCGGTGTCCTAGGCCACTAGACGAAGGGGACACGCTGCCCGGAACACATGGTGTGTGTTCCAGTGCCCAGATCCGCCTCCGAAGAGTTGGTTCTGGTTTCACTCAGCTTTGCCCGAAAGCAACGCTGTTTAAAATTGGAGCGGGAAACGAGACTCGAACTCGCGACCCCGACCTTGGCAAGGTCGTGCTCTACCAACTGAGCTATTCCCGCATTGGCGTCCCCTAGGGGACTCGAACCCCTGTTACCGCCGTGAAAGGGCGGTGTCCTAGGCCACTAGACGAAGGGGACACACGTACAACATTCACTGCTTACAGCGTTTGGCTGAGTGCTTTACGCTGTAAGTGGCGCGCATTCTATGGATGGATTGAAGGGTCGTCAACCCCCAGATATAAATTTATTTAAATCAATGACTTCGCCCTGTTTAAGGGACGTATCCGGACATTTTGCTTGTCTAGTCTCTGGCGCCTATATTCTGTCACCCGCCGGGGCGCTATAGTCGCGCCCGGCAAATGATGGCAATGTGCACCCACCCGGTTGTGCTTCCTATAAACAGCACGACGCCCGTCTAATCGCGTCGCTCGGGCCTATGCGCTTAAAAGCCAAGCCACTACACTCATGACATGCGTACCCTAATAAAGAGGTCTTACCGGTGACACCACTCATGATCACCCTGCTCGTCGTAGCCGGGATCGCCCTGTTGATCGCCATTGGCTACATGAACCACGTGGTGGAGAACAACAAGCTGGAAAAGGCCCGCACCAAGGTAGAACTCAACGACCGGATGCGTCGCTGCGGCGAACTCACCGAAACCTTCCCCGGGCAGTTGATGACGCCGGCCCTGAAGTTGTTGATGACGCGCCTTGAGATGAATGTCTGCCAGCGCCTGCTGAACCTGGATAAAACCAATTCCGCAGTCAAGGCACGCCTGGACGAGCTGAGTGCACTGGCCGCCCAGGGTGAATCGATCCCGGTGAACAATCCGCCGGCGCCGATCCAGACCGAAGCCAAGGCCAAGGACGTACGTTTCCTGCTCGAGGCCTTGCACGGCCAGATCACCCGCGCCGCCCAGGATGGTTTCCTGCCGCCTAACGAAGCCAAGCGCTGGATTCGCGAAGTCCGACATATCCTGGTGCTGCTGCACATCGAGTTCTTCAACAACCTCGGCCAGCAAGCCCTGCAGCAAGAACAGCCTGGACAGGCCCGCCTGGCCTTCGAGCGCGGCGTGCAGTACCTGCGCAAGCAACAGGAACCCCAGGTCTACGCCGAACAACTGGCCTACCTGGAGAAACTCCTGGCCCGCGCCAATGCCCAGGTCCTGGCCAGCACCCAGCCGGTCGAAGGCGAGGTCAACCAGTTGACCGAAGGTTTGAAGGACGACGAAATAAACGACGAGTGGAAGAAGAAAAAGGTCTACGACTGAGGTTGGAGGGCCGGATCGGGTTCCCTTGTGGCGAGGGAGCTTGCTCCCGCTGGGCCGGTCCGACGCTTCGGGCGCGCTAGCCCTTTAGTGATGGGGGCTTCGCCCCCAAACGGGAGCAAGCTCCCTCGCCACGGCTTACAACTTGAAATGCCCCACCATCCCCTTGAGCTCAACCCCCAACTGCGCCAGCTCAATGCTGGAAGCGGCATTGCCGCGCATCGCCAGGGAGGATTGATCGGCACTGGCGCGTATGCTGGTGACACTGCGATTGATCTCTTCGGCCACCGAACTCTGCTGCTCGGCCGCCGCCGCGATCTGTTGGTTCATCTGCTGGATCAACGACACCGCTGCCGCAATACTGCCCAAGGCGCTTTCGGTCTGCAGTGCATCACTGACGGCCATTTTCACCAACTCGCCACTGCTCTGGATCTGCTGCACGGAAGCCTGGGCCGCTGAGCGCAAGGCGCTCACCAGTCGCTCGATTTCCTCGGTGGACTGTTGCGTACGCCTGGCCAATGCCCGCACTTCATCGGCCACGACCGCGAAGCCCCTGCCCTGCTCCCCGGCCCGGGCTGCCTCGATAGCGGCATTGAGCGCCAACAGGTTGGTTTGCTCGGCCACGCTCTTGATCACGCTCAGCACCGTACCGATGTTCTGGATCTCGGCACTGAGGCTTTCGATGCTGGAACTGGCCGACGTGGCCGAATCGGCCAATTGCTCGATGCGCACCATGCTCTGACGCACCACCTGCTGACCGCTTTCGACCTTGTCGTCGGCGGTCTGGGCCGCTTGGGCCGCTTCTTCGGCGTTGCGTGCCACGTCATGCACTGTGGCCGTCATCTGGTTCATCGCCGTAGCGACCTGCTCGGTTTCCTCTTTCTGGCTGCTGACTTCCAGGTTGGTCTGTTCAGTCACGGCCGACAGCGATTGGGCCGAATTGGCCAACTGCTCGATACCGGCCTGCAAGCCGCTGACGATACTGCTCAGCCCCGCGCCCATCTGTTGCATCGCCTGCATCAACTGACCAATTTCGTCCCGGCGCGTCACTTCGACCGTGGCGCTCAAGTCGCCCGCCGCAATCCGCTGGGCAACACGAATGACACTGCGCAACGGCGTCACGATCAGCCGGGTGATGACCCACGCCGCGATCAATCCCACCAGCAACGCCAAGGCCGACGAACCGATGATCAGCAGCGAGTTTTTCTTCAGTTCGGCCTGCATGGCATGGTCTTCGGCACTGAAGGCCTGGTCCACCCGCTCCACCACCTGGGCGGCGCGCTCGTGCAGTTGCTGGTAGACGACTTTTTCCTTTGCCAACAGACCGGTGTATTCGGCCAGTTGATCATTGAAACCGCCAATATGCCCGGCCACTTCATTCAGAACGGTCTGGTAACCCGGGTCCTTGACGGTGGTCTTGAGCGCTTCGGCCAGTTTCATCGCCTGCTCGGCCTGCTCGATGCTGCCTTGCCCGGCGCCCTCGACATTGCCCTTGCGGCTCTGATCCAAGCGGACCCGCGCTTCATTCATGGCTTGCAACATCAACCGCGACACTTCGCTGACCTGGTTGGCCTGCTCGATGAACTCGGCCCCCTCCTTGCCTTCGGTGTCTTTCAAGGTATAGGCGCCGTCATCCGCCAGCCCGGCCTGCAACACGTCCAGGTTATTGGCGACGCTGGACACCGACCAACTGGCCATTTCCAGCGCCAGGTCCTTGCTCTGGCTCAATCCGACAAATTCGTCGAACGCCTTGCGATACGCGGCCAGCGCCTGCTCCACGTCGTTCATCACTGGTACGTTGGCAGCCGACTGCACCTTGAGTTCGTTCGCCTGGGCCACCAGCCCATCGACACCCTGGCGCAGGGCGTCGGCGGTCTTGGGGTCGGAACGCGAGGCGTATTCCTGCTCCAGCAGCCGGACCTTGAGCAATCCGCTGTTGAGGGACGACATCTGTTTCAGGCCGTCGAATCGATAACTGATGGTCTGCAGGGACCAGACACCGATGGCCGCGACCACGGCGGTCAGCAGCAACACCAGGACAAACCCGATACCCAGTTTCTTTGCCATACCCAGGTTGGCAAAACGTCCTTGCACGGCCGAAATCATTGCGCTCAGTCCTCTGCCAGTGTGTGTTGATCGCAGATTCGCAACGAGACGCCCTGCAACACAAGATGCTGGCGTCGGAATAATGGCAAAAAGCTACAGCCGCGTCGTTTTCAGGACACTCGAGGTCGATCCAGAGCCGTGGCCCGAAAGAATGCCTGCGCTCTGGGGTCCCGGGCATAGGCCACGTTGATCCGTAGCCAGTCGCTGTCGGCGCCCGAAGGGCTGAACGCTGTACGCGAAGACAGCTGCACGCCGAACCGCTTGGCCAGGCGCTGCACTCCAGCGTAGTCACACAATGGCGGTCTTGCCCAGATGAAAAGCCCACCGGCCGGTTTGCCAAAGACCTCCCAGTCGGCGTCCTCCAATACCTGCAACAACACCCCCATATCGGCGCCCAGGCGCTGGCGCTGGCGTTGGACCAGCTTGCGATAGGCCCCATTGGCCAGGAGGCAGGCAAGGACCGACTCACAGAACCGCGACCCACCCATGCTGGTAATGCCCTTGACCTCGCTCAGCCGCGCGATGATGGATGGCCCGGCCACCACGAAACCGACGCGCAACGAGCTGCTCAGGGTTTTCGAGAAACTGCCCACGTAGACCACATCGGGATCCAGCGCCGCCAGCCGGGTCCGTGCCGAGCTCTGGAAGTCGCCATAAGCATCGTCTTCGATCACCAGCACGGCGTGTTCCTTCGTCAGTTGCAGCAGCCGTTGAGCGACGGCCGGAGCCAGGCTGCTACCGGTCGGGTTATGGCAGGCACTGTTGACGAACAACGCAGCAGGCCGGTGCATCGCCAGCAGGTCTTGCAGCGCATCGACGTCCGGGCCGCGCGGAGTCCTGGGCAGTTCGATCATGTCGATCTTGTGCAGCTTGAGCAGGTCGAACAGGTTTGAATAGCCGGGACTCTCCACCACCACACAGGAGCCTGGCGGCAACAGTGTCCGTACGATGAGGTCCAACCCATGGGTCGCCCCGGTGGTGGTCAGGATCAGGTTTTTATCGGCCTCGATACTGAATTGTTTCAGACGCCTGGACAGTTGCTCGCGCAGGGCGGGCAGCCCCAACGGCGTGCTGTAGTTGAACAACCCCGCCATGTCGGTACGGGTGACCTGACGGATCGCATAACCCAGGTCATCACTTTCACGCCAGCTCTCGGGCAGCCCGCCACACCCCAACTTCAATTCCCGTTGCGCGCTTTCGCCCCCATCGGCAAGCGCATCTCGCTGTCGATTCTGGTCAGTGGGCTCGTGCACGGGGGAAAGGGGTGGTGCGACAAAGAAGCTGGAACCATGGCGGGACGCCAACAGGCCTTGGGCGACCAGGCGTTCGCACGCTTCATTGACGCTGGACTGGCTGAGCAGGTTCTGCCGCGCCAGTTGGCGGACGGATGGCAGTCGAGTCCCCGGTTGCACCGCATCCTGTCGGATCCAGCCCGCCAGCCCGTCGACAATTTGCTGCACGACGGGCACCAGGGCCTGTCGGTCGATTCTCAATTCCATGAGTAACCAAGCTCCTAAGCGTTTGTTTTATTTCCGGAAACAGTTAAGCACAGGCCGCCGCCAGACGATGTAAGACAACAACATCAAAACCGCTGATTCTCACTCTTTGAAACACATTGATGGTCCCTTCCAAGAACTTTTGCGCCGCCCAAGAAAAAGCCCGCAACCAGTGCGGGCTATTTCCTACAGTCTTGGCAGACCGTCCTCAGAAAGCCGTAACCCCGCCGTCCACCGCCAGGGAATGCCCTGTGGTGAACGCTGCACCATCACTGCACAAATACAACACAGCGCTGGCGATTTCCTCGACTTTGCCAATACGCCCCACCGGGTGCATGGCATTGGCGAACTCGCCTTTTTTCGGGTCCGCCTCATAGGCACGACGGAACATGTCGGTGTCGATCACCGCCGGGCAGACCGCATTCACGCGGATTTTCTTCTTTGCGTACTCGATGGCGGCCGATTTGGTCAGGCCGATCACGGCATGCTTGGACGCTGCATAGATACTCATCTTCGGCGCGGCACCCAGGCCAGCCACCGAGGCCGTATTGACGATCGCGCCGCCGCCCTGGGCGAGCAATAGCGGCAACTGGTACTTCATGCACAGCCAGACGCCCTTCACATTGACCCCCATGATCGCGTCGAACTCATCAAGGGTACCGTCGGCCAACTTGCCCTTCTCGATCTCGATCCCGGCGTTATTGAAGGCATAATCCAGGCGACCGTAGGTATTGATCACCTCGTTCATCAGATGCTGTACGTCGCTTTCCAACGTCACGTTGCAGCGCACGAATACTGCCTCGCCGCCCGCCTCCCGAATCGACTGCGCCGTGCCCTCGCCGCCCGCCACGTCCAGGTCAGCCACCACCACTTTCAGGCCCTCGGCCGCGAACGCCAGGGCAGTGGCGCGGCCAATGCCTGCGGCTGCGCCCGTGACCACGGCGACTTGTCCGGAAAACGTCATGCTCATTGTCTGTTCCTCGAAGAATGCGGGGGATGCCGACAGTCTAGTCACAGGTCTCGAGGACGCGGCAGCACTATCCAATTGCCGTTTGAGCATTCATGGGCGCCAGTGATAAGGCCCTGGGGCGAACTATCACCGGCTTGGATCGAACTGCATTCGCTGGATCAGCAAACCTTGCGGCAAACGCTTCGAAGGTCTATCAACAAGACTCCATTCATCTTGAGTGCCAGCCATGACTGCCCAGACCAATCGCCAGTTCCTGCTCGCCAAACGCCCGGTAGGCGCGGCGACCCGTGAGACTTTCACCTATCGACAAGTCCCGGTCGGCGAGCCGGCAGCCGGCCAGATCCTGGTAAAGAACGAATACCTGTCCCTGGATCCGGCCATGCGCGGCTGGATGAACGAGGGCAAGTCCTACATCCCGCCGGTCGGCATCGGTGAAGTGATGCGGGCATTGGGTGTCGGCCAGGTGATCGCCTCGAACAACCCTGGGTTCGCGGTCGGGGACTACGTCAACGGTGCGTTGGGCGTGCAGGATTATTTCCTCGGCGAGCCAAGAGGTTTCTACAAGGTCGATCCGAAACTGGCGCCGCTGCCACGTTATTTGTCCGCGCTGGGCATGACCGGCATGACCGCCTATTTCGCCCTGCTGGACGTCGGCGCGCCCAAGGCCGGCGAGACCGTGGTGCTGTCGGGTGCCGCCGGGGCGGTGGGGAGCATTGCCGGGCAGATCGCCAAGATCAAAGGCTGTCGTGTGGTGGGCATCGCTGGCGGAGCCGATAAATGCAAGTTCCTGATCGATGAGCTGGGCTTCGACGGCGTCATCGACTACAAGAACGAAGACGTCCACGCCGGCCTCAAGCGCGAATGCCCCAAAGGCGTGGATGTGTATTTCGACAACGTCGGGGGCGACATCCTCGACGCCGTGCTCAGCCGTTTGAACCTCAAGGCCCGCGTGGTGATTTGCGGCGCCATCAGCCAGTACAACAACACGGAAGCGGTGAAGGGCCCCGCCAACTACCTGTCGCTGCTGGTCAATCGGGCGCGCATGGAAGGTTTCGTGGTCATGGACTACGCCGCGCAGTTCGCCGCCGCCGGGCAGGAAATGGCCGGCTGGATGGCCAAGGGGCAGCTCAAAAGCAAGGAAGACATCGTCGAAGGGCTGGAAACGTTCCCCGAGACACTGACCAAATTGTTCAGTGGGGAGAATTTCGGGAAACTGGTACTTAAGGTCTAGTCACAAAACACCTGTGGGAGCGGGCTTGCTCGCTCCCACAAGGGATCTTCAGGGTTTACTCAGGCCAGCTCGGCCACGACCGCCGCCAACGCCTTGGCCGGATCGGCCGCCTGGCTGATCGGACGGCCGATCACCAGGTAATCGGACCCAGCGTCCAATGCCTGGCGCGGAGTCAGGATACGACGCTGGTCGTCCTGGGCGCTGCCCGCCGGGCGAATCCCCGGGGTCACCAGTTGCAGCGACGGATGGGCCGCTTTCAAGGCGCTGGCTTCCAGGGCCGAACAGACCAAGCCGTCCAGGCCGGCCTTCTGCGCCAGCGCCGCCAGCCGCAGCACCTGCTCCTGAGGCTCGATGTCCAGGCCGATCCCGGCCAGGTCCTCGCGCTCCATGCTGGTCAGCACGGTCACGCCGATCAGCAACGGTTTCGGCCCACTGCGCTGGTCCAGCACTTCACGGCAGGCTGCCATCATGCGCAGGCCGCCGGAGCAATGCACGTTGACCATCCACACGCCCATCTCCGCGGCAGCCTTGACGGCCATGGCGGTGGTGTTGGGGATATCGTGGAATTTCAGGTCCAGGAACACTTCGAAACCCTTGTCACGCAAGGTCCCGACGATTTCCGAAGCGCAACTGGTGAACAGTTCCTTGCCGACTTTGACCCGGCAGAGCTTGGGGTCCAACTGGTCGGCCAACTTCAGGGCGGCGTCACGGGTAGGGAAATCCAGGGCGACGATAATGGGCGTCTGGCAGGCGGACATGAGCGGGCTCTCAGGCAAGTCGAAATCGGCGCGCATTGTAGCGGAACCAGCGCCCGTGCGGGACCCGATAATCGGTAAATCATCATCGCGTCCAGAGCAGCATGGACGATACCGGCCTTTGTGTCTAAGCCGATACATTCATGACATGCGCGCAACACGCCGACACGCTACCGTCTGGCGCCGCAACCCGTCCTTTCAGCGCTTCACGCCCTGCGGCGCGAAGCCTATGCTGAAGCCTCAACCTCGCCGCCTTCTTTGCGGTTGGCAGCTTACCTGGCAGATGATGCATCCATGCAGAACACCCCTGTTGCAAATTCTGACGATCAAAAAGTGCCCGACGATGACAAGCGCTGGAGTACCCGCGCGCTGATCGTCGATGACGATGTGCCGATCCGCGAGCTGCTGATCGATTACCTGGCCCGCTTCAGCATACGGGCCAGCGGCGTGAGCGATGGCGCCGCGATGCGCCAGGTGATGCAGGCCGAGCACTTCGACGTGATCGTGCTAGACCTGATGCTACCGGGGGAAGACGGTCTGCAACTGTGCCGCTGGCTGCGTGCAGAATCGGACATCCCGATCCTGATGCTCACCGCTCGCTGCGAGCCCACCGACCGCATCATTGGCCTGGAACTGGGCGCCGATGACTACATGGCCAAGCCGTTCGAACCCAGGGAACTGGTGGCGCGTATCCAGACCATCCTGCGCCGGGTGCGCGACGACCGTACCGAGCAGCGGGCCAATATCCGTTTCGACAACTGGCGGCTCAACAGCGTGCTGCGCCAACTGATCTCCGCCGACGGGCTGGTGGTGCCGCTGTCCAACGCCGAGTTCCGCCTGCTGTGGGTCTTCATCGAACGGCCGCGCCGGGTGCTCAGCCGCGAACAACTGCTGGACGCGGCTCGCGGGCGCTCCATCGAGGCCTTCGACCGCAGCATCGACCTGCTTGTATCGCGCCTGCGCCAGAAGCTGGGCGACGACCCCAAGGCCCCCCAACTGATCAAGACCGTGCGTGGTGAAGGCTACTTGTTCGACGCCCGGGACATCGGTTGATGCGACTGCGCCTGGACTCCCTGTTCGGCCGCCTGTTTGGCGTGCTCCTGCTGGCGATTGTCCTGGCGCACCTGTTGGCCTTTGCCTGGTTTTTCCATTACGACCAGCCACCACCCGGGCCGCCACCTGGCATGAACCAACAAGGCGAAGCCCCTCCGCGATATGGCCCGCCCCCCAACCGTCCACCACGTCCCTGGTTCGGTGGCCCGGTGGTGCCGTTGACCTTTCAATTCGTGTTCCTGATCGTCGCGGCCTGGTACGGCGCCAAACTCCTGACCCGACCAATCCAGCGCCTGAGCGAGGCGGCCGAGCGCCTGAGCGAAAACCTCGACAGCCCGCCGCTGGATGAAAACGGGCCCCGTGAGGCGCGTCAGGCGGCGCATACGTTCAACCTGATGCAGAAGCGGATCCGCGAGCAAGTGCAGCAACGTTCGCGCATGCTCGGCGCCGTGTCCCATGATCTGCGCACGCCGCTTTCGCGGCTCAAGTTGCGCCTTGAGCAGATCGATGACGTCAAGCTGCAAAGCCAGATGCGCCAGGACCTGGACGACATGATCGGCATGCTCGATGCCACCCTCACCTACTTGCACGAACAGCGCACCAGTGAAGAGCTGCAATGGATGGATGTGCAGGCCTTGGCGGAATCGTTGAGCGAAAACGCCCAGGACCGGGGCGCCGATGTGCACGTCAGCGGCAGCTGCGCCCCCCTGCGAGTACAACCGATGGCGCTGCGCTCGTGCCTCAACAATCTCATCGACAATGCCCTGCGCTACGCCGGCCATGCAGAGATTACCCTGGAGGACCAGCCTCAACGGGTTCTGATCCGGGTCATCGACCACGGTCCCGGTATTGCCGCAGACAAACGCGAAGCCGTGTTCGAGCCCTTCTATCGCCTGGAAGGCTCGCGCAACCGAAATTCCGGCGGTGTTGGCCTGGGCATGACCATCGCCCGGGAAGCCGCCGAACGCCTGGACGGACAATTGACCCTGGAAGAGACGCCAGGGGGTGGGTTGACGGCGGTGATCAGCCTGCCTCGTACGTGAGAACACACCTATCACCTGTGGGAGCGTCGATCTGAAGGTTTTGTACAGCCACCGGTACAAACTCCACATACCCACGACAACTACCCCGCCGAGGCTGCATAAGCCGGTGCACCCACCGGCTATCCCAGCCCAAGGAGAGCGCCCATGATTGGTAGCGTCAGCAGTTACTCGACCTATACCAGCACCAGCAGTACCGCAACCAGCAGTGCCCGCAGCCAGCAGTTTCAAAAGGAACTGCTGAGCAAGCTCGACAGTGACGGCGACGGTTCGGTCAATCAGGAAGAGTTGAGCACCGCCCTGTCGCAAAAAAGCGACGATGGCATCCTGGTCAGCCTGAGCGACAATTTCGGCGACCTGGACAGTGACGGCAGCGGTGACCTGAGCGGCGAGGAAATGGCCGCAATGGCGCCGCCACCTCCGCCGCCACGAGACCAGGCGCCAAATACCGAACTGGCTGATGCGCTGCTCAGCGTCCTGGACACCGACGGTGATGGTGTGGTCAGCAGCGATGAGTTGAGCAACGGCCTGGCCAGCACGGACAGCGATGCCGACAGCCAGCAAGTGTTCTCGGCCTTGGACAAGAACGAGGACGGCACTGTCAGCCTTGACGAACTCGCCGCCAGCCTTGCGCCACCGCCACCACCGCAACAGACCTCCAGTGAAGAGCTGTTCAGCCAGCTCGATGCCGATGGCGACGCCACCGTCACCGCCAGCGAACTGAGCAGCGCCTTGCAGGCCAGCAACGGTACGTCCACGAGCACCGACACCAGCGCGATGCTGATGGAAGCACTCGACAGCGACAGCAGCGGTGGTGTCAGCAGCGACGAATTCAACAGCGCCTTGCAGGCCGGTCGCCGCAGCGACAGCTCCACCGAACAGGCCAATGTCAGCGAAGCGTTGAACAGAATGATCGCCAACCTCAGCCGGCAATACTCGCTGGATAACGTCGCCACCGTGGGTAAACACCTGAACGTGGCAACCTGATTCACCGGCAAGCCTGGATTGAAACTCACTTGTGGCGAGGGGATTTATCCCCTCGCCACAAAGGTTTGTGCTTGCCTCTGGGGTGGGTTACCGCGCCTGGCTTTTGCTCCAGTCCGTCAACAGGCTGTACGCCACCGCCAGCAAGGTCGGACCAATGAACAGGCCGATGAAGCCGAAGGCGATCAACCCGCCGAACACCCCCAACAGCACGATGACCAAGGGCAGGTTTCCGCCACGGCTGATCAGGTAGGGTTTGAGCACGTTGTCCACGCCACTGATGATGAACGTGCCCCAGATGCCGAGGAACACCGCCATCCCGTACTCCCCCTTCCACGCCAGCCACGCCGTGGCGGGGATCCAGACCAGGGGTGGCCCCATGGGGATCAGGCTCAGGAGGAAGGTGACGATACCCAGTACCAGCGCGCCCGGCACCCCGGCGATCAAGAAGCCGATCAGCGCCAGCACGGCCTGGGCCGCCGCCGTGCCAATCACACCGTTGACCACCCGCTGCACCGTACCGGCCACCAGTTCGATGTAGTAACCGGCACGGTCGCCGATCAGGCGCTCCAGCAAGCCGTGGACAAACACCGCCAGGCGCGGGCCGTCGCGATAGAAGAAGAACACGAACACGATGCTCAGGGTCAGTTCGAGCATGCCGCCGCCAATCTGCGCGCTGCGGGCCAGCAGCCAATTGCCGACCTGGCCCAGGTACGGCTTGATGGACACCATCATCGCCGCACCCTGCTGGTCGATGCTGTTCCAGATGCCTACCAGTCGCCCGCCTACCAACGGCACGCCGGCCAGCCAGTCGGGGGCTTCAGGCAAGCCGTCGACCTGCACGTCCTTGATGAACGCCGTGGCATCGCGTACATGGTCGGCCAGGTTGAACCCCAACCACACCAGCGGCACCGCCACCAGCAGCATCCAGCCCACCGTCAGCAACGCCGCCGCCAGGGATTCGCGGCCATTGACCCAGCGAGTCAGCAGGCGCATCAGCGGCCAACTGGCGAAAGCCAGCACCGCGCCCCAGAACAGCGCCGACCAGAACGGCGCCATGACCCAGAGGCTTGCGCCGAACAACACCAGTAGCAGGATCTGCACCAACAGCCGATCGTTATTGAGCATGTAGGGTCTCGAAAAAATGAACAGGACCGAAGCAACGCGGTGAAACCCGCTGCCCCGAGACAGCTTAGCGCAGCAACTCCAGGTGCAATCCCGCCGCTTCGCCGCTAGCGGTCTCCATCCGCGCCGCCCGGACACCCTGGCCCGCCAGAGCCTCGAGCCAGGCCTCGGCCCTGGGGCCGGCAATAGTGACCCGCAGGCCCGTGTCCAGGTTCAGCGCCCGGGACAACAGGCGCAACCAGGTGTCGTCGGGTTCACCGGCAAGACGCGGCAAGTCCAGGACTCCAGTGTCCTTGAGCTGGCGCAGCAGCGTGGCCGACGTCGGCAGCAGGTCCCCCAGCGCCGCGTTCGCCTCGAACTGCTCGACATGCAGGTAGGCCTTGCGATTGCCGCGGGTGATGGCATACAGCGCAATCAGCGTGTTGTCCGCCGGCGGCGCCAGGCGCAGCAACAAGAAGGCCTGGCCACTGTCGGCGCCATAGAGTTTGGCATTACCGAAGACGTCGTTGGCCCACAAGCTGCTTTCGCCGCAATCGCGGGCCTGGCACCAGAACAACAGCTCGGCCCCCTGTTTCTGCAGCGCTTCACGCGCCGCGGTAAAGGCCTGGGTAGCGGAATGCTCCGGCGGCAGTTCGTACGTGACCGAGGTGACATTGCCACGGGCATCGACCTGCCCGTCGAAACGCAGCTGACCGCTGATCTTGCGGATCGAGCCCATGGGGTAGACGCGTTCCAGGTCGCTGGTTTGCCGATAATCGACAATCTGCGCGTCGGGCATGCGCGGCACGCGCTCCAGGTCGCGGCTGCCCGGCACATCGACGGCGAACGACGCCGGGCTGAGGCAGGCCAGCACCAGCAGGACGAGTGAATGAACGGATACTTTCATTGGATCGGCTTGGCCTGGGACGCTTGGACGCAACGGGCGTCGTCGATGCAGCGCGAGGCTGCTAAACAGAGGTCTGTCATGGTTGTCTCCCTTTCAACCCGCTCAGCCTCGACAGTTGCCCGGCGCAAGTCAAGGAACGGTGAAGAACCGATTGAAACAGTCTGCTACAAGCGCGGCACCGGCCTCGTCGTTCAGGTGCAAATGATGACCGCCGGGCAACTGCTCATGACTGAAGGGTAGACGCTCCAGCAACTCCGGGTGCTGGGCCAGCATGCCATCGGCCGCCACCACCAGATGCGCCGGACAAGCGACCCGCGCCACGAATGCCATGGCCTGTTCATCGGTCAGGCGCAGGGGCGATGGCAGGGTCAGGCGGTTGTCGGTGCGCCAGGTATAGCCCCCGGGCACCGGCATCAGGCCGCGTTGGGCCAGTAATTCGGCGGCCTCGCGGCTGACCGCCACCAGCCCCTTCATCCGCGCCTCGATGGCCCGGTCGAGGGTTTTGTAGACCGGCTTGCGTTTTTGCTGCAAATCCAGCTGCGCCTGCAGGGCCATGCCCATGCGTTCGGCGGCGTTATCGCCTTTGGCTGTAGGAGGAATCACCCCGTCGATCAAGCCCAGGTGCGTCACCCGTTCCGGCAGGGAACCGGCCAGCACCAGCGACACAATGGCGCCCATGGAATGCCCCAACAGGGCGAAACGCTTCAAGCCCAGTTGTTCGGCGACTTGCAGCACATCATGGGCATAGTCCCAGAGGGCATAGCCGGCACCGGCTGGTCGATGCCCGGAGTGACCGTGGCCGGCCATGTCCAGGGCAATCACTCGCAGGCCCTCGAGCCTGGGCGCCAGGCGGGCGAAGCTGTTGGCGTTGTCCAGCCAACCGTGCAGGGCAATCACCGGCAGCCCGGCTTCCGGGCCGAACAAGTGGGCCGCCAGCTCGATGTGAGGCAGGCTCAGGCGGACTTCCTCGACCACACTCATGCGCTGCGCCCTTCCCAACGCTGGAACAGGTTCTTGAGCAGGTTGGCCGTGTCCTGTGGACGTTCGAGGGGGAACATATGGCCGCCGGGCATGCTCAGGGACTCACCATGGGGCATGCGCCCCACCGAACGGGTGTGATGACGCATCACCACGCGACTCTGCCGGCCGCGCACCACTGCCAGCGGCACCTTGAGCTTGCGGGGTCGCCCGGGACTGGTGTGCGGCACGCCGCGGTAGATACTGATTTCAGTGGCGGGGTCAAAGCGCAGCCGCAATCGGTCGCCGACTTGTTGCAAGCCGTGTTGCAGGTAGGCGTCGAAGCATTCCGGGTCAAAACCGCGGAACAGGGTCTTGCCGGCAAAATACTCTCGGGCCGACGCCAGGTCAGCGAACTCCTCACGCCGCCCCAGGGTCCGGCCAGCCGGGGTCAGGCGGTCGATGAAACCCAGGCGCTTGGCGGCCAGGATCACCCACTGGTCGGTACGGGTCAGCACCGGCGAATCGAGCATGACCACGCCGCGATACAGCTGTGGGCAACGCAACGCCGCGTGCAGGTGCAGCACACCACCCAGGGAATGCCCGACGCCCCATACCGGCGCCGGTTGCTGTTCCAGGTGATGGATCAGTTCATCCACCAGGTTGTGCCAGTTATCGTCCACCGGGAAACGCGGGTCATGCCCGTGCAACTCCAGATGCGCGACCTGGTACTGCGGCGCCAGGGCAGCGAACAGCTTGCCGTAGGTGGCCGAAGGAAAACCATTGGCGTGGGTGAAAAATATCTGTTGCGACATGACAGCCGATCCATTGGGGGAACTGGGGCAGATTGTCCGCAGAACCCGACGGCACGGCAATGACCGTAACTGACAGGAATGATGACAGTCGGGGTTGGGCTATGGGGCTATCAAGCTGTGAGCACTGCCCCATGTGGCGAGGAGACTTGTGGGAGCAAGGCTTGCCCGCGATGCAGACGCTGGGGTGGATCAGGTGTTGCGCGTCGACTCCATCGCGGGCAAGCCTTGCTCCCACAGAAAATCCCCTCACCACAGGATTGCATCCCACTAGAGCATCAACGCGCCGGCGGTTGCTCGCCCAGCGGCACCACCGCCATGGTCAGGCGCGACACACAGTTGACCTTGCCCTCGTCATTGACCAGGCGGATGTCCCAGACCTGGGTGGTGCGGCCCAGATGAACCATCCGGGCCGTGGCGGTCACCCGTCCGCTGCGCACGCCGCGCAGATGGTTGGCATTGATTTCCAGGCCCACGCAGTAGAACTTGCTGGCATCGACACAGAGATAGGCGGCCATGGACCCGACCGTTTCGGCCAGCACCACCGAAGCACCGCCATGCAGCAGGCCGAACGGCTGGTGGGTGCGCTGATCGACCACCATGCTGGCGGTCAGGGATTCGTCGTCGAAAGACTCGAAACGAATGTCCAGCACCTCGCTGATGGTGTTTCTACCGGCGGCGTTCAGTTGCTCGATGTTGGGGGTGGTGCGCCACAGACTCATCGTTGCCCTTCCTGTGTGATTGTTGTTTTGCCCAGTGCTGCAATCGACCGGTTCAGGGATACCTGATCCCTTTGAGCCTCATCGTTCCGGCCAGCGGCATGTCGCCTTCCAGCTCAGCCAGCCCGGCGGTTTGCACTTGCTCGGGGTGTTGCAGGTGGCCGTGTTGCAGAAAGCCCAGCAGGCTGCCCACCAAAGGGTTATGACTGACCAGCAGCACATTGTCCTGGTCCTCGAGGCGCTCCAGGACTTTTTGCGGCCGGGTGTCCGGCGTGAGCCAGTTCACCGTGATCAGCTCAGGCTGAAAACCCAGCGCTTCGCGCACCAGTTGTGCGGTCTGCTGGGCGCGCAAATAGGGGCTGGCGTAAATGGCGGTCAGCGGCTGGCCGATCAAATGCGCGGCACTGCGCAACACTTCCTCGCGACCGTGAGCCGTCAGGGCCCGCTCCGGATCGGGACGGGCACCGTACGGCTCAGCCTCACCATGGCGCAATACCCACAATTTCATAGCTTCGGTTCCTCGTCCCGAACGGGATGCGGAGCCGGTGCCACGGTGTGAGGGGCTTCGCCTTCAGGCGTGCGCGGAGTCGGCCAGTCCGCGAACGGCCAGGGTTTCTGGTCGCTGTGGAAAGTGCCGAAACGGCCGATCTGGGCCAGGAACTGGCTCAGGCTGTCGCCGAAATTCATCAGGCTGGCACTGGGCGCGCCGTAGATCAGCCGATAGATCAATTGCACCAGCACCACGGCACCGAGGATGAATTGCGCCACCTGCCAGACCAGCAGATAAATCACCATCCACAGCACACGCAGCAGGATGGATTCGTATTGGGGTTGCCCTTGCGGATCGTTCATGGCTCGCTCCTGCTTGCGATCAATAGCGGTTCAATTGAAACCGCTGGTGGAAATGAAATCGACGTCGGTCTTCGGTTCGCCACGCATCAACAACTCGATCACCTGTTCAAGCGTGCGCCCTTCGAACAGAATCGCGTGCAGCCCGGCGACCAGCGGCATGTACACTCCCGCCTCCTGGGATTTTGCCTTGAGCACCTTGAGGGTGTTGACCCCTTCGGCCACCTCCCCCAGGCGCGACACGGCCTCATCGAGACTCAAGCCTTGGCCGAGGGCAAAACCGACCTGGTAATTGCGACTCTTGGGCGAGGAACAGGTGACGATCAGGTCGCCCACGCCGGCCAGTCCCAGGAAGGT
The DNA here is from genome assembly GCF_018325805.1 of Pseudomonas sp. St290. Classification (NCBI taxonomy): domain Bacteria; kingdom Pseudomonadati; phylum Pseudomonadota; class Gammaproteobacteria; order Pseudomonadales; family Pseudomonadaceae; genus Pseudomonas; species Pseudomonas sp. St290. Next base: position 4,942,497 of record NZ_AP014703.1, read on the forward strand.
CATCGGATTGGCGCCCTGGCTGACGGCGAAACGGGTCATTTCCGCCAGCGCACGGGTGATCAGCATGCTCTTGGTGTTCTCGCCCATGCCCAGCGCCACCGCCATGCCGGCAATGATCGCATAGACGTTCTTCAACGCCCCTCCCAGTTCCACACCGAAACGGTCGGCACTGGCGTAGACCCGAAAGGTGCGGCCATGCAAGGCGGCCTGGACCCGTTGGCACAGCTCTTCATCTTCACTGGCGACCACCGTGGCGGTCAGGGCGTGCTCGGCGATTTCCCGTGCCAGGTTCGGCCCGGAGATCACACCGATCCGGGCCTTGGGTGCGATTTCTTCGAGAATCTCGCTCATCAGCTTGAAGGTCTGGGCTTCGATGCCCTTGGTCAGGCTCACCAACAGCTTGCCGCTCAAGCGCTCGGCATAGGGCGCCAGTACCGAACGCAAGGCGCTGGACGGCAAGGCGACGAAGAACAGGTCGCTACCCTCCAGGGTTGCCTGCAAGTCAGTCACCGGTTCCACTTCCGGGCGGATCTTGATGCCCTTCAGGTAACGCGGGTTCTCGCGGTTGACCCGGATGGCCTCGGCCTGCTCCGGGTCACGCATCCACTGGCGCACCGGGTGACCATTCTCGGCCAGCAGGTTAGCCACGGCGGTACCGAAACTTCCGCCCCCCAGGACCGCAATCGGGCGCTGTTCAGTCATATGCAATCCGTTCATCCATACCAAGTGGCAATGCGGGGCATTATACGGAGCGGCCAGATCGCGACCAGCCCCGGCAACAATTACCGCCAGCTGTAGGAAGCTGACCATCAATTCCTAGGAAAATGCTGTCAACGTGAATGGAAAAGTCGTTCAGCTCGGTTAACATGCCCGCCATCCTCCCATTATCAAAGGCTGTGCCGTGTCCGTTGGCCCCTCCCGTCCAGGTTCGTCCCTGTTATTGGCACTGATCATCAGCCCGCCAGTGCTAGGCGACGACTTGTTCGTGGACAGCCAGCCCCTGCCCCAGGTGCTGACGGCCACGCGCCTGAAGCAATCGCCAGCGGCGGTGCCGGGCAGCATGACCGTGCTCGACAGCGAGTTGATCAAGGCCAGCGGCGCCCGCGATATCAGCGAACTGCTGCGCCTGGTGCCGGGCATGATGGTCGGCAACATCAGCGGCAACCAGGCCACCGTGAACTACCACGGCACCAACGCCAGCGAAGCCCGCCGCATGCAGGTGCTGATCGATGGCCGCTCGGTGTATCGCGCCGGGTTGGCAACGGTAGACTGGAGCGACATCCCGGTGGCCATGGAAGACATCGAGCGGATCGAAGTCTTTCGCGGGCCCAACACCGTCAGCTACGGCGCCAACGCACTGATGGCAGTGGTCAACATCATCACCCGCGCCCCCGCCGACAGCCACGGCACCCGGCTGAAAATCACCCGGGGCCAACGCGGCATCAGCGACTGGTACGCCAGCCAGGGCAGCGGCTGGGAAGGCGGCGACCTGCGGCTGTCGCTGTCCGGCCAGGAAGACGATGGCTTTGACAGCGACCGCAACGGCGCCGATTACCGCGACAGTCGTCGCCTGAACCGCTTCAACCTGGCCGTCAGCCAGACCCTGGACGAACGACAGAGCATCGACTGGCAATTGAACGCCAAGGACGGGACCAACCAGCGGCCCTATACCTACCGCCCCGTGTTTGCCGGGATTACCGCTGCCGGGGATAACTCCGACGTCATCGCCAAGGACTACGCCGGCTCGCTGCGCTGGAACCTCGACCTGGACCCCGACCACAGCGTTTATGTACAAGGCTCGATTCAACACTGGGATCGCCAGCAGACCTGGCGCGCCTGCGATGCCGAGGTGTCCTTCAGCCCGCAACTGACCGACCTGTGGCAACTCAACCCCTACTATGCCGAGAAGCTGGCGCGCAATATCCCCAGCTACATCAACAGCGGCGCGCCAGCCGGCACGCCACAGGAACAGGCGTTGGCCAATCAGGTGCTCGACCAGTGGCGCAACGGCGCCTCGCAAACCCTGTGCGGCGATATCGACCAGAGCGCCCGGGAATCGCGTTACGACCTGGAGATCCAGGACACCCTGAGCCTGTCCGACAGCCTGCGCCTGGTCACTGGGGCCAACTATCGCTACGACCGGGCCGACTCGGAGACGTACTTCAACGGCACCCTGGACGACACCACCTGGCGCCTGTTCGGCCAGCTCGAATGGCGGGCCACCGAGCATTGGCTGTTGCAGGGCGGCGCGATGTTCGAAGACACCCGCCTGACCGGCAGCTCGCTGACTCCACGGGTCGCGGTCAACTACCTGATCACCCCGCGCCACGGCCTGCGGGCGGTGTACTCCGAAGCTGTGCGCTCCCCGGACATGTTCGAGAACAACGTCAACTGGAGCTATCAGGTCACCAACCTGCAACCCGCCGCCTTCGGCCAGAACAGTGCCCGTTACTTCGTCCGGACGCGCGGCCCGGGCAACCTGGAACAAGAGCACATGCGCTCCCGGGAACTGGGCTACAACGGTTATTTCGTGGACCTGGGGCTGGCGATTGACGTGAAACTGTTTCATGACGAAATCACCGGCATGATCAGCGAGCCGCTGCGCAACAATCAGTACATCGCCAGCAACGCCAACCAATCCCAGTTTTCCGGGGCCGAAACCCAGTTCGACTGGCGTGTGACCAGCGCCGACCGTCTGCGCCTGACCTACGCCTATGTCGATGCCCAGGCCAGCAACCCCCTCGACGAGCAACTGACCGCCCGCAACAGCGGCTCGGCCGGTTGGCTACGGGACTGGGGCCAGGGCTGGAACAGCGCGCTGTTCTATTACGGCGCCGACGCCCTGAACGGCTATCGCTTCGAACGGGTGGACACCCGCCTCGCCCGGCGTATCCCCCTGGGCAAGGCCAGCCTGGAATTGGCGGGGGTCCTGCAACAACGCCTGGACAACCAGCCCACCACCTTCAGCGACAACCGCTACGACTCCCGCCATGTCGTGTACTTCAGCGCGGAGTTGTCGTTCTAGATGTCTCGGCATCCACTCCGCAAGTCGCCATTTCATGGCCGCCTGACGCTGGCGCTATGCCTGGTGTTTACTGCGTGGCTGGCGCCCATCCAGGCTAGGGCGGCCGAAGTCCTGTTGACCGGTGCCGCGGACAGCCCCGGCGTGCAGTCTTTCACCCAGGCCCTGAAAGCCCTGCGCCCCGAAGACAGCGTGCGGTTTACCCCGCTGGCCAATCTGCCGGCACCAGACAAGTTGCCGGGCAATGTCCGCCTGGTCCTGCTTGACCTGCCCAGCCTCGACTGGCGCCTGCAAGACGCCCGGGGACCGGCCACCCTGGTATTGCGTATCAGCCGCCAGCAAGCCCGCGACCGCCTGGGCGAGACGACGCCGGCTCACCTGAGCCTGCTGTGGAGCGATCCACCGATGGCGCGGCAATTACGGCTGATCCGCACCATCCTGCCGCAAGTGCGACGCGTCGGCGTGCTTTACGACACCCACAGCGAATTCCTGCTCAAGGACATCCAACAAGCCGCGGCACCACTGGGCCTGGCCATCGTCAGCGAACGCTGGGACGACACCAACGACAGCCGCCCCCTGCACAACCTGCTGGGCCAGAGCGACGTGCTGTTGGGCCTCGACGACCCCGACTTGTACAACCCCAAGACCGTAAAGAACCTGCTGCTCAGCAGCTATGCCCGGCAACGCGCCCTGATCGGGCCCAGCGCCGCCTTCGTCAAGGCCGGCAGCCTGGCCAGTACCTACAGCGACCAACAAGACTGGCTGGCGATTCTCGACGAGTTGCTCGACCGCCCCGCCACGACCTGGCCGCGCACGCTGTATCCAGACCGCTTCAAAGTCCTGGGCAACCGGCAGGTCTCCCGCTCACTGGGGATCGAACCGATTGACGCCGAATCCGTCGCGGCAACGTTGGCCGAAGGAGAACACCGACCATGACCTTGCGTCGCCGTTGGGACATCAACACCCGTACCCAGCTCATCGCCCTCGGCCCGGCGTTGCTGCTGACCGTGCTGCTGATCAGCTTCTTTACCTTCGTGCGGATCCAGGACTTGCGCCAGGAACTCAATCACACCGGGCAACTGATCGCCAACCAACTGGCTCCCGCCACGGAGTACGGGGTGATTTCCGGCAACAACGAAGTCCTGGAAAGCCTGCTCACCGCGACCCTGGCGACCCCACACGTGCGCTTCCTGGAGGTCCAGGACAGTACCGACAAAGTCTTGGTGTACGTCGAACAACCCGAACAAACCCGCAGCCGCGCCCAGCAGATCGAAGTCTTCCAGGCCCCGGTGCGCCTGCAGCGCATTGCCCTGAACAATGATTTCCTGCAGGGCAACAGCACATCCGTCGAGGCGTCCGGCGAAGACTACCTGGGCCGCGTGATCGTCGGCATGTCCAGCGACGCCTTCAGTCAGCGACAGCAGGAGATCCTGTTCAAGGCCGCGATCCTGGCGCTGTTCGCCCTGTTGTTCACCTTCCTGGTGGCGCGTCGGCTGGCAACCAACCTGTCACGGCCGATCCGCGACATCGGCAATGCGGTCAAGGCCATCCAGCAAGGCGACTACAGCACCCCACTGCCCATCGTCGATGACGCCGAACTGGGGGCCTTGTCGCGGCACATCAACAACCTGGCCGGCGGTCTGGAGCAAGCCAGCCGCGAACAGCACCAGGCCATGGCTCAACTGATCAAGACCCGCGAAGAGGCCGAAAAAGCCAACAGCGCAAAGTCCGAGTTCCTGGCGATGATGAGCCATGAACTGCGCACGCCCATGAACGGCGTACTGGGCATGCTGCAACTGCTGGAAACCACCCGCATGACCGACGAGCAGCACGAGTACACGGCGCTGGCGTCAGAATCCACCGAACACCTGCTGAAGGTGATCAACGACATCCTCGACTTCTCGCGCATCGAACGCTCGGCCCTGGAACTGGAGCACATCCCGTTCAACCTGGCGGAGCTGGTGGGCAGTTGCGCGCAGTCTTTTCAGCACAGCGCCGCGCAGCGCAAGCTGGGCCTGGACTTGCTGGTCCCGGACGACATGCAGGCCCTGCAGGTCCAGGGCGATCCGACGCGGATACGGCAGATTCTGGTGAACCTGATCGGCAACGCCCTGAAATTCACCGAGCAAGGCCGCGTCACCGTGCAATGCCAATGGCAAGCCCTGGACCACGAACTGCTGTGGTTCACCTGCACGGTGCGCGACAGTGGCATCGGTATCCCGGCCGAGAGCCTGGAGCGCATGTTCGATGCCTTCCAGCAGGCCGACAGTTCGATCTCCCGGCGCTACGGCGGCACTGGCCTGGGCCTGCCGATCGCCCGTACCCTGGCCGAACGCATGGGCGGCACACTGCGGGCCCAGAGCGAAGAAGGTCGGGGCTCGGTGTTCACCCTCGAGATCCCGCTGGCCCTGTCGCGCCAGACGCCAACGCCCCTGGCGCCGCGACTGGCCGTCGGCAGCGGCGACGGCGAAGGCCGCAACGTGTTGCTGGTGGAGGACAATCCGGTCAATCAGACGGTGATCGAAGCCATGCTGCGCAGCCTGGGCTTCACCGTCAGTGTCGCCACCGACGGCGCCCAGGCGGTACGCAGCGCCGAAAGCCTGATTTTCGAGGCGATCCTCATGGATTGCCGGCTGCCCATCATCGATGGCTACGAAGCCACGCGGCAGATCCGTCAGTTGCCGGGCTGCGGCGAGGTGCCCATCATCGCCCTGACGGCCAACGCGTTGCAGGGCGACCGCGAAGCCTGCCTCGCGGCGGGCATGAACGATTACCTGGCCAAGCCGTTCAAAAGGATCGATCTGCAGCAGATTCTGCAGCGCTGGGTGAACTAGAACAGGTCACTGGACCATCTGTGACTGGCGTGAAAGGCGAAAGTGCGGCAGTCTTAGGCACCCGAACAAGCCTCGATTGGGGCTTGAATAAAAATTTCAGTGCACAGGTGTACATTCATTTCCCGTGTGCTGTGACTTTCACTACAACGCAATAGTCTATGAGTAGGCTGTCGATTCGAGGCATGAACGCTTCGATCGGCCGGGAAGATTTGCCCCACCCTGCCGCACGGGACTATTGAGGAGCTCGCATGACCAAACAAAACGCCTTTACCCGGGAAGATCTGCTGCGCTGCAGTCGCGGTGAGCTGTTCGGCCCAGGTAACGCGCAACTGCCCGCCCCGAACATGCTGATGGTGGATCGCATCACCCATATCAGCGAAGAGGGTGGCAAGTACGGCAAAGGTGAATTGGTCGCCGAGCTGGATATCACTCCGGACCTGTGGTTCTTCGCCTGCCACTTCGAAGGTGATCCGGTCATGCCGGGCTGCCTGGGCCTGGATGCCATGTGGCAATTGGTCGGTTTCTTCCTCGGCTGGCAAGGCCTGCCGGGTCGCGGTCGCGCCCTGGGCTCGGGCGAAGTGAAGTTCTTTGGTCAGGTCCTGCCGACCGCCAAGAAAATCACCTATAACATTCATATCAAACGCGTCCTCAAGGGCAAGCTGAACATGGCCATTGCCGATGGTTCGGTTGCCGTGGACGGTCGCGAGATCTACACCGCCGAAGGCCTCCGGGTCGGCGTTTTCACCTCCACTGACAACTTCTAAGGGTTATCCGCATGCGCCGCGTCGTTATCACTGGTCTGGGCATCGTTTCGTGCCTGGGCAATGACAAAGAGACCGTCTCCGCTAACCTGCGTGCAAGTCGCCCTGGCATCCGGTTCAACCCGGAATATGCTGAAATGGGTCTGCGTAGCCAGGTTTCCGGCTCCATTGACCTTCCCCTCGAAGAGCTGATCGATCGCAAGATCTACCGTTTCGTCGGCCATGCGGCGGCTTACGCCTACCTGGCCATGAAGGACGCCATCGCTGATTCCGGCCTGACCGAAGAGCAGGTTTCCAACCCGCGTACCGGCCTGATCGCCGGCTCCGGTGGCGCCTCCACCTTGAACCAGATGGAAGCGCTGGACATCCTGCGCGAAAAAGGCGTCAAGCGCGTCGGCCCATACCGCGTCACGCGGACCATGAGCAGCACGGTTTCCGCCTGCCTGGCCACGCCGTTCAAGATCAAGGGCCTGAACTACTCCATCGCCTCTGCCTGTGCCACCAGTGCCCATTGCATCGGTACCGCCATGGAACAGATCCAGATGGGCAAGCAGGACATCGTGTTCGCCGGCGGCGGTGAAGAAGAACATTGGAGCCAGTCGTTCCTGTTCGACGCCATGGGTGCCCTGTCCAGCAAGCGCAACGACACGCCGGAAAAAGCTTCCCGTGCCTACGATGCCGACCGTGATGGCTTCGTCATCGCTGGCGGCGGCGGCATGGTCGTGGTCGAGGAGCTGGAACACGCCCTGGCCCGTGGCGCGAAAATCTACGCGGAAATCGTCGGCTACGGCGCCACTTCCGACGGCTACGACATGGTCGCACCAAGCGGTGAAGGCGCCGTGCGTTGCATGCAGATGGCCATGTCCACCGTCGATGCACCGATCGACTACCTCAACACCCATGGCACCTCAACTCCGGTCGGCGACGTCGCGGAAATGAAAGGTGTGCGCGAAGTGTTCGGCGACAAGGCCCCGGCCATCAGCTCCACCAAGAGCCTGTCGGGTCACTCCCTGGGCGCCGCCGGCGTTCACGAAGCGATCTACTGCATGCTGATGATGGAAGGCAACTTCATGGCCGGTTCGGCCAACATCGATGAGCTGGATCCGGAAGTGGCCGACCTGCCAATCCTGACCAAGACTCGCGAAAACGCCACAATCAATACCGTGATGAGCAACAGCTTCGGCTTCGGTGGCACCAACGCCACCCTGGTACTGAAGCGCTGGCAGGGCAAGTAAGCCCCGCCGCTAACGCCACACAGAAAAACGCCCCGACTGGTTCGGGGCGTTTTTTTGCCTGGCAAATACACCTGGGTTCATTTGTGGGAGCGAGCCTGCTCGCGATAGCGGTATGTCAGTCGACATTTCTGAGACTGTCCCACCGCCATCGCGAGCAGGCTCGCTCCCACAGTTTTTGATCTGTGGTGGATGGATTCAGCGCACGACAAACCGCTGCTGCGTCAGCAGCCGATCCCCCTGGAACACCATGAACCGCCACTCCCCCGGTACCACTTCGTGGCTTTCGGTGAACTCGTAGGCCATCACATCCTGCGGCGCGCCAGGCACCAGTTTCTGGATGACTTCGAATTTATCGTGACGCACGCCATCGGGAGTGCGGATGCCGGGGGTGAAGTACAACAGGGTCAACGGCTGGTCATCGGCGACCTTGCCGGTCAACTGGTAGCGCATGCCGAACTTGGTGCCCAGCTTCGCCGGCACGCTTTCGGTCTGGCGGATCTGTTCGTTGCTGCGCCGCAGGACCCGCTCTCCCGATTGCAGCTCGGCTTGCGGCCCTTCGAAGACGCCGTATTCCACCGGACCTTCGACACGGACTTCGGCCTGTGCCAGACCGCAGGTCAACAACAGCGCGACCAGTGCGCTTGAACGGGTGAGGTGCATAGTGCGCTCCTTGATTGAGATGAGCGCGAGGGTATGACGCGGGCGTGACAGGCTGATGACACAACGGTGTTGACCCGCACACCAACACTCCTTTGTGGCGAGGGGATTTATCCCCGTTGGGCGCGAAGCGCCCCAATTGCCTGACATATCGCGGTGCATGGGCTGGAGGCTGCTGCGCAGCCTGACGGGGATAAATCCCCTCGCCACAATGTCTTTCCTATCTCGGGACAGCGCGAGGCAACACCGCCAGGAAATTATCCCGCGCCACCTTGTGCGCCACCACTTCGGGAAGGGCATCCAGGAACGGATCGAAGCTGCGCAATTCCTTACCCAGCTTGTCGAAACGCCCGACCACATCCGACCCCACCATGAAGCGCTCGGGAAAGCGCTCCACCAGCTTTACCCATTCGTCCCGGGGCTTGCCCGCCTCGTCCAGCAAGTACGGCGTGAGCACGCTCCAGGACAGGTCTATGTACAAATTGGGGTAGGCCTCGAGCATGCGACTCAGGGTCGGCAACAGAAAATCCAGGCGGGTCTGGTGGCGATGGATTTCCATGCTGGTGCCGGCGTGGGCCCAGATAAAGCGTGTGTGTGGGTGATTGCGCAGCGGCTCCTCGATTTCTGCCAGGTACAACGGGTTTTTCTCGCGCTTGGAAGTGATGTTGGAATGCAGCATCACCGGCAGGTCGTTCTCGGCCGCCAGGTGATAGATCCGCGTCATGGCTTCGTTGTTGGCCCGCGGGGTGTCGCCCGAGGTGAGCGCCGTGAGGTCATCATGGCGAGTGAATACCTCGCCGATGCCTTGCCACAATCCTGGGTAGAGATCGAGCATGCGTTGGATGTGGGCGGCGGAGTTCTTGTCGTTGGGATTGAAGCCCGACAGGAACGGATGAAAGTGCTGGCGTTGCTCGGCGGTCAGCTTGCTCACCGCGGCGGCGACAATCACGTCAGTGGCGCTGTACCAATAGGCATCCGCGTCGTCACCGGCGTAATAACGAGGACGCTTGGGCTCGTCCTCATGCCATTTCTTGGCCACCGGAACACCGGAAATCATCACATGCTCGATACGATTGTCCGCCATCGCCTGGAGCAGCTTGGGCATGCCGGCGGTTTCCTGAAAGAAATCGACGTAATGCAGATGCGCATCGCTGTAGGCATATTCGCGGGCCACGGCACCGCTACTCGAAACGACCAGCAACCAGGCGAAGATCAAACGGGTCAAGGGCATGGGGGTCTCCAAAAGCCATGAACAGCGTAGACCCCAACCGTCCCGCCGGGGTTCAAGGCGCCTCTGCCGCGTCTGCCGGCGGCGGGTTATGCTTGGTGCAACCGTTGTTCAACCTGGAAGACAACATGACCACGCCCCTGACCGTTCACCCCCGCGCCGAAGACGTCGAAGGCCAGCCGATTCTTCGTCCGCTACCCTCCGCCAAGTGCCGCAGTGTCGGGCCTTTCGTGTTTTTCGATCACATGCTGCAAACCACCTATCCGGCCGGCAGAGGCATGAACATCCGCCAGCATCCCCACATCGGCCTGTCCACCCTCACCTACCTGTTCGCGGGCAAACTCCAGCACAAGGACAGCCTCGGTTCCGACCAGGTGGTGGAGGCTGGCGATGTCAGCTGGATGACCGCCGGCAGCGCCATTGCCCATGTCGAGCGTACGCCCGAATCGCTGCTGAACAGCGCTTTCATCATGCATGGGTTGCAAGTCTGGCTGGCCTCGCCCAAGTCCCACGAAGAGGGCCCGGGGCACTACAGTCATCACCCGGCACACAGCCTGCCAGTCAGCGAGAACCTGGGGGTCAGCATCCGCATGATCGCCGGGTCAGGCTTTTGCCTGGAATCACCGGTACCGGTGCTGTCGCCTACGTTGTATGCCGAATTGAACCTGCAAACTGCGACGTCGCTGCTGATTCCCACCGAACATGAAGAGCGGGCGCTGTATGTACTCAGCGGTGAAGCACGGCTTGAAGGTGAACCGGTGGAACCCCATTCGCTGGTGGTCCTGCCGGTCGGCGAAGAGATGACGCTGTTTGCTGACAGCGACTGCCATGCCGTGCTGTTCGGCGGCTCGCCATTGGATGGGCCGCGACGGATCAACTGGAACTTCGTCTCCAGCGACCCGGCCCGGATCGATGAGGCCCGCCGGCGCTGGGCGGCCGGGGACTGGCCGACTGTGCCGGGGGAAAGCGAGCGGATCGAGTTGCCCTAGAACGGGTGCCATTGAACCTGTGGGAGCCGAGCTTGCTCGCGATGGCGGTGTGTCAGTCGGTATCAATACCGATTGATACACCGCCATCGCGAGCAAGCTCGGCTCCCACAGGGTTCTGCTTCAACCCAACCTCAGTCTTTGAACACCTCATCCAACAAGTTATGCATCGACCGGAACGCACGCCCGGCGACCTTGGCGTCGTACATCATCTTGCCCGGCACATTGGCCTGCGGGTCGGTGAACGAATGCACCGCGCCACCGTAGCTCAGCAGTTGCCAATCCACACCAGCGGCGTTCATTTCGTCTTCGAAGGCTGGCAGTTGCTCTTTCGGCACCAGCGGGTCGGAGGCGCCATGCATCACTAACACCGCGCCCTTGATGTTCTGCGCATCGGCCGGATTCGGTGTATCGAGGGTACCGTGGAATGAAACCGCAGCTTTGAGCGGCGCACCGCTGCGAGCCAGCTCCAGGGCACAGCAGCCACCGAAGCAGAAACCGAACGTAGCGAGTTTCGACGCATCGACCTCCGCTTCGCCCTGATTCAGCAATTGCTCGAGCGCCGCCTGCATGCGCTGGCGCAACAACGCCCGGTCATTCTTGAGCGGCATCATCGCTGCCCCGGCCTCATCGGCATTGCTCGGGCGTACATCCTGGCCGTACAAATCGGCGATCAACACGACATAGCCGTTAGCGGCTACCGACTTGGCGATCTCCTCGGCCCCCGCCCCTACGCCCATCCAATTGGGCGCCATCAGCAACCCCGGGCGCGAACCCTGCTGGCTGACGTCGAAGGCCAGGCGACCTTCATAATTTTGACCATCGATCTGATAGACCAGCGAACGAACCGTAACCTGACTCATGACGGACTCCTCTTGAACGGAACACCAGAAATGAAAAAACCCGCCGAAGCGGGTTTTTCCTGCACTTGCTTAAGCTGACAGTTCAACCAACAGCTTGTTCAGGCGACGCACATACGCCGCAGGGTCCTTCAGGCTGTCGCCAGCTGCCAGGGCCGCCTGGTCGAACAGGATGTGCGACAGATCGCCGAAACGCTCTTCGCTCTGCTCGTTGTCGAGTTTTTCCACCAGCGGGTGGGCTGGGTTGAATTCGAAGATCGGCTTGGAGTCCGGGACCTTCTGGCCGCTGGCTTCGAGGATCTGGCGCATCTGCAGGCCGAGGTCTTGCTCACCGATGGCCAGGATCGCCGGTGAGTCAGTCAGGCGGTGCGAGACACGCACTTCGCTGACCGCGTCGCCCAGGGCCGTCTTGATTCGCTCGACCAGACCTTCCTTGCTCTTGGCGACTTCTTCGGCGGCTTTCTTGTCCTCTTCCGAATCCAGGTTGCCGAGGTCCAGGTCACCACGGGCCACATCGACGAAGCTCTTGCCGTCGAACTCGTTGAGATAGCTCATCAGCCACTCGTCGATGCGGTCGGTCAGCAGCAGCACTTCGATGCCTTTCTTGCGGAAGACTTCCAGGTGCGGGCTGTTCTTGACCTGTGCATAAGTTTCACCGGTCAGGTAGTAGATCTTGTCCTGGCCTTCCTTGGCGCGGGCCAGGTAATCGGCCAGGCCAACGATCTGCTCGCCATCGTCACCCTGGGTCGAGGCAAAGCGCAGCAGGCCGGCGATCTTCTCTTTGTTGGCGAAGTCCTCGGCCGGGCCTTCCTTCATCACCTGGCCGAAGTTTTTCCAAAAGCTCTTGTACTGCTCGGGCTCGTTCTTCGCCAGCTTTTCCAGCATGTCCAGCACGCGCTTGGTCAGCGCCGACTTCATGGAGTCGATGATCGGGTCTTTCTGCAGGATTTCCCGCGAAACGTTCAGGGACAGGTCGTTGGAATCGACCACACCCTTGATGAAGCGCAGGTACAGCGGCAGGAACGATTCGGCCTGGTCCATCACGAACACACGCTGCACGTACAGCTTCAGCCCGCGTGGCGCTTCGCGCTGGTACAGGTCGAACGGCGCACGGGCCGGCACGTACAACAGCGAGTTGTATTCCAGCTTGCCTTCGACCTTGTTATGGCTCCAGCTCAGCGGGTTCTCGTAGTCGTGGGCGATGTGCTTGTAGAACTCCTGGTATTCCTCGTCCTTCACTTCAGTGCGCGGACGGGTCCACAGAGCACTGGCGCGGTTGACGGTTTCCCACTCCACTTCCGGTTTTTCTTCACCTTCGGCAGCGGCGACTTCCTTCGGCAGCTCGATCGGCAGCGCGATGTGGTCGGAGTACTTCTTGATGATGTTGCGCAGGCGCCAGCCATCGGCGAACTCGTCTTCACCGGACTTGAGGTGCAGCACGATGCGGGTACCGCGATCAGCCTTGTCGATGGTAGCGACTTCGAACTCGCCTTCGCCCTTGGACGACCAGTGCACGCCTTCGCTCGCAGCGAGGCCGGCACGGCGGCTGAACACTTCGACCTGGTCGGCCACGATGAACGCGGAATAGAAACCGACGCCGAACTGACCGATCAGGTGGGAATCTTTCTTCTGGTCGCCGGACAGGTTCTTCATGAAATCGGCGGTGCCAGACTTGGCGATGGTGCCCAGGTGCGTGATCACCTCTTCGCGGCTCATGCCGATGCCGTTGTCTTCGAGGGTGACGGTTTTTGCGTCCTTGTCGAAGCTCACACGGATTTTCAGCTCAGCGCCGCCTTCCAGCAGTTCAGGCTTGGAAAGGGCTTCGAAACGTAATTTGTCGACAGCGTCAGAGGCGTTCGAAATCAGCTCGCGAAGGAAAATTTCCTTATTCGAATACAGCGAGTGAATCATCAGGTGCAGCAGCTGCTTCACCTCGGTCTGGAAGCCCAGGGTTTCCTTTTGAGTTTCCACGCTCATGGTCATCAAACTCCAAGTGGATGGTGGTGTCCGCCTCGCTGAGATTGGCGGCGGGATGTCCACAAGGTGGGGGCAAAGGGGATGATTTCAAGGGCGCGCGGGTTTTGAAGGTTCCTGGATCTTGAAATGCGCCCGGGCGGTGGCGATGGGTTCGGCCTCGACGTCTTGCCAGGCGGTGATCGCGACGTTGGCGACCCGCCGACCCTGGCGCCAGACCTGGCATTTGGCGTAGGTGTCGCGAAACTGCCCGGTGCGTAGGTAATCCAGGGAAAAGTCGATGATTTTCGGCACGCCCGGTGCGCCGGTGGCGATCAACAGATGCACCGCAGCCGCCAGTTCCATGAAACCAGCAATGACCCCACCGTGGATGGCCGGCAGTAAAGGGTTACCAATGTTGTCCTTGTTGGCCGGCAAACGAAATACCAAATCGTCGCCCTGGCGCGTGCAGTCGACGCCGATGAGTTGGGCATAGGGGATCGAGGCGAGCAGCAGTGCGTAGTCGCCCTGCTCACAGGCGCGGCGTAGTTGTTCCTGGGTGGTATCGGTCATGGCTGGCCCACGGCGGTCATCGGACTGGCTTTTCCCATGCCCCTGGCATGCTGGCCCAGGCGCATGAACGTGCCCACCACATGGGCGATGGGTTGCTCGGGGTCGTCCTGATAGGCGAAACCGCGGGTGAAGATCACGTCCGGGGTCACCCGATAGCACTGGGCGAAGCCGTAGACGTCCTTGTGGGGTTCGGCGGCGTGCATGTAGTCGATGCGTAGGTCGAGGGTGGGGCAGACTTCGAATTGTGGCAGCACACACAAGGTCGACATGCCGCACGCGCTGTCCATCAATGAAGTCAACGCGCCACCATGGATGATGCCCGTCAGGGGATTGCCAACGATTTGCGGGCTGAACGGCAGGATGAGCGTCAGCCCATCACGACTGGCGCTGTGCAACTTCAAGCCCAACACCTGGCAATGCCGCAGGGCGGATAAAAAGCGCGTGGCACGCTCAAAAATGGGATCTTCAGCCATGTCCATCAATGCCCTTGTTTGTTTATAGGCCTGGCAACAGGCGTGTCCGCTAAAGTTCCGCGACCGTGCAAAGTTATATATCTGTAGCAAAAGAGGAACTTAACCTGAGGGGGGTCGCTCAAAAGGCCAGTAGTTATTTCCATAAGGAGAAACACCCCATGCGTAAGACTTTTGCTATTGCCTTGATGTTGGCCGCCTCCCTCGGTCTCGCTGCCTGCGATAAAAAATCCGAGGACAAGGCTCAAGATGCCGCAAAACACGCCGAGCAAGCTCAGCAAGACATGAACAAAGCACAGGATAAAGTGAACGACGCGGCAAAAGAAAACGCCGATGCCGCCAAAGCTCAGGCTGAATCGAACGAAGCAGCTGCGAAAGAAGCCCCTGCTACCGCGCCTAAAACCAACTAATACGGTTTTAGCAGTAAAAGAAAACCCGCCTGGTGCGGGTTTTCTTTTGCCTGGGATTTGGAGACGCCTGTCACGCCGCGTCCTTGACGACCTCGGGCGCTGGCGCTTCCGTGGGGGTATAGACCATCACATCCAGCACATCAGAATGAAATTCGCGCTGATACAGCACGAACACCACGCCAGCACTCATCAACATGAATAACCAGGGGCTGACGAACCACGCCAACATGGTCATGCCGAAGTAATAGGAACGCAGGCCGAAGTTGAACTGGTTGGCGGCCATGGAAATGACCCGCGCCGCCCTGAGTGCAAACGCCTTGCGCTCCTGCTCCGAGACATGACGCTCGCCGATCATCGGCGCCGAACCCACCAACACCGCTGCGAAGTTGTATTGGCGCATGCACCAACTGAACGTGAAGAACGCATATACGAACACCAATGCCAGGCAGAGCAACTTGACCTCCGCCATGCCCTGGGAAGCCTGTTGCACCATGGGTATGTCGGCCAACAACGACACCGCCCGATCAGACGCCCCGAGCACCGTCAGGATACCGGCCAGGATGATCAGCGTGCTGGAGGCGAAGAATGAGGCATTGCGTTCGAGATTGCCGATCACGCTGGCATCGGCGATACGATTCTCACGCAACAGCATGCGGCGCATCCAGTCCTCGCGGTACAGGTGCATCACACTGGCCAGGCAGGCCGTGTCGCGCGCCTTCCAGGTGGCGTAACGGGTGTAGCCCGCCCAGCAGATGATGAACCAGGCGGCGGCAAGCAGATGGATCAGGTTGGCTTGGATGAATGACATTCGATTTCCTGTGACGAAACAAACTCTGCGGCAATAATATCAGCGAACCCTGTGGGAGCGAGCCTGCTCGCGATAGCGATATAACTTTCACTTCTATATCGACAGTTCCGACGCTATCGCGAGCAGGCTCGCTCCCACAGTCCACGAAAAAAGACACCGCACCCAAAAAAAAATGCCCCGTATCGATTGATACGGGGCATTTCGGTTGTAGCCGGTGAATCTGCCTGAAGCTGCTTAAGCCAGTGCTTCGCTGCGCTTGCCCAGCAGACGATCACACACCACCGCGACCGCCAGGGTCATCACCGAAGGCACCAGCCAGGCCAGGCCTTGTTCGCTCAGCGGCAGGTGGGCCAGTTGCGTCGGCATCCAGTCCGCCAGCCCGGCGCCCTTGAGCGCATCGATCAGGCCAAACAGGAACGACACCAGCATCACTGGGCCAACGATGCGCCCCTGCTCGTGCCAGAAGTCCTTGCAGAAGCTCAGGGCCACCAGGGCGATGCACGGCGGGTAGATCGCGGTCAGGACCGGGATCGAGAAAGCAATCAGCTTGGTCAGGCCCAGGTTGGACACCAACAGCGAGAACGCCGCCAGGATCACCACCAGCGTCTTGTAGGACAGCGGCAGCACGCGGCTGAAGTACTCGGCGCAGGCGCAGGTCAGGCCGACTGCGGTCACCAGGCACGCCAGGGAGATCAGCACTGCCAGGAAACCGCTGCCCAGGCTGCCGAACGTGTGTTGCACGTAGGCATGCAGCACAGCAGCGCCGTTGGTCGCGCCCACTGCCACTTCATGGCTGCCCGAACCCAGGCGGAACAGGCTGACGTAGACCAGTGCCAGGCCCACCCCGGCGATCAGCCCGGCAATGATGGCGTATCGGGTGATCAGGGCCGGCGACTCGACGCCCCGGGAGCGGATCGCGTTGACGATAACGATGCCGAACACCAGCGCACCGAGGGTATCCATGGTCAGGTAACCATTGATGAACCCCTGGGAAAACGGCGCCGCAACGTACTCGGGAGTTGCCACGCCGATATCGCCAGCTGGCAAGGCAAACGCCGCGATCCCCAGCACGGCCAGGGCGATGATCTTCAATGGCGCGAGGAAACGGCCAACGGTGTCCAGCAGGCGGCCCGGGTAGAGCGAGATGAAGAACACCAGGAGGAAATACGCTGCACTGTAGAGCAACAGCGCCAGCGGGCTTTCACCGGTCAACGGTGCGAGGCCGACTTCGAACGAAACGGTGGCGGTACGCGGCGTGGCGAACAGCGGGCCGACAGCCAGGTAGCACACCGCTGCCAACAAGCCGCCGGCGACCTTGCCGATGGGGCTGCTCAAGGCATCCATCGCGCCACCGACCTTGGCCAGTGCGACGACGGTGATGACCGGCAGGCCGACCGCCGTGATCAAAAAGCCCAGCGCCGCCATCCAGACATGAGGCCCGGATTGCAAACCGACGATAGGCGGGAAGATGATGTTGCCGGCCCCGACGAACAGGGCAAATGTCATGAAACCAAGTGCCAGGATGTCCTGGCCTTTCAACACTTTCATTAAGGAAACCACACTACTGAATCGGAATTTAGAGAGGGATTTCCCTTATGGGTGAGGGAAATGCTGTCGATCCGTATAAGACCGACCCGTTTAGCGCGTCGCTTCCTTGTGGGCAGCAGTCGCAAAAATGGCTGCTAGCCTAACGAATTTGGCGATAAAACGCACTGTAAAGGGGCGAAGTATCCGATGTGCGACATTCGTGTGTCGCGTTTACGTATCTATTTTCCTGCGAAGCCCCTGTGGCAAGGGGATTTATCTGTGGGAGCAAGGCTTGCCCGCGATGCAGGCGACTCAGTTCTATCAGTCAGATCACGTCGATGCCATCGCGGGCAAGCCTTGCTCCCACAAAGCCTTGCTCCCACAGTGCCAGAAACGACAAAGGCCACCCGAAGGTGGCCTTTGTTGCTGGAACGAAAAGGTCAGCCGAAGCTTACTTCTTCATTTCCCAGCCTGTCAGCTCGGCCAGGGCCTTGCCGATGTCTGCCAGCGAACGCACGGTTTTCACGCCTGCGTCTTGCAGTGCAGCGAACTTCTCGTCTGCAGTGCCTTTGCCGCCAGAGATGATTGCGCCAGCATGGCCCATGCGCTTGCCCGGAGGAGCAGTCACACCAGCGATGTAGGAAACAACCGGCTTGGTCACGTTGGCCTTGATGTAGGCAGCAGCTTCTTCTTCAGCGGAACCGCCGATCTCACCGATCATGACGATCGCTTCGGTCTTCGGGTCTTCCTGGAACAGCTTCAGGATGTCGATGAAGTTCGAACCTGGGATCGGGTCACCACCGATGCCGACGCAAGTCGACTGACCAAAACCGGCGTCAGTGGTCTGCTTCACGGCTTCGTAAGTCAGGGTGCCGGAACGGGAAACGATACCGACCTTGCCTGGCAAGTGAATGTGACCTGGCATGATGCCGATCTTGCATTCGCCTGGAGTGATCACGCCTGGGCAGTTAGGGCCGATCAGGGTGATACCCAGCTCGTCGCACTTGACCTTGGCTTCCAGCATGTCGATGGTCGGGATGCCTTCGGTGATGCAAACGATCAGCTTGATGCCGCCGAACGCTGCTTCAAGGATGGAATCCTTGCAGAAAGGAGCTGGAACGTAGATCACGCTGGCGGTGGCGCCAG
The DNA here is from genome assembly GCF_018325805.1 of Pseudomonas sp. St290. NCBI lineage: Bacteria > Pseudomonadati > Pseudomonadota > Gammaproteobacteria > Pseudomonadales > Pseudomonadaceae > Pseudomonas > Pseudomonas sp. St290. The sequence continues at coordinate 4,960,967 of NZ_AP014703.1, forward strand.
TGGCAGCTACAGCGTCTTTCACGGTGTTGAACACTGGCAGGCCCAGGTGCTCGGTGCCGCCTTTGCCCGGAGTTACGCCGCCAACCATCTTGGTGCCGTATTCCAGGGCTTGCTGGGTGTGGAAACTACCTTGCGAACCGGTAATACCCTGGCAGATAACCTTGGTGTCTTTATTGATCAGGACGCTCATTATTTGCCCTCCGCAGCTTTGACAACTTGTTGAGCAGCGTCGGTCAGGCTGGTAGCAGCGATGATGTTCAAACCGCTTTCTGCCAGTACTTTAGCGCCCAGCTCAGCGTTGTTGCCTTCGAGGCGAACAACAACCGGGATTTTCACGCCGACTTCTTTCACGGCGCCGATGATGCCTTCGGCAATCATGTCGCAACGAACGATGCCGCCGAAGATGTTGACCAGTACTGCAGCGACGTTGGTGTCGGACAGGATGATCTTGAACGCTTCGGTTACGCGTTCCTTGGTAGCACCACCGCCCACATCGAGGAAGTTGGCTGGCTTGCCGCCATGCAGGTTGACGATGTCCATGGTACCCATGGCCAGGCCGGCACCGTTGACCATGCAGCCGATGTTACCTTCCAGGGCCACGTAGTTCAGTTCGAACTTGGCAGCGTGCGCTTCGCGCGGATCGTCCTGCGACGGATCGTGGAAAGTCTTCAGCTTAGGCTGACGGTACATGGCGTTGGCGTCGATGTTGATCTTGGCATCGAGGCAGTGCAGGTCGCCGTCGGCCTTGATCACCAGCGGGTTCACTTCCAGCAGCGCCAGGTCGTGGTCCTGGAACAGCTTGGCCAGACCTACGAAGATCTTGGCGAATTGAGTGACCTGCTTGCCTTCCAGGCCCAGCTGGAATGCCAGCTCGCGACCCTGGAATGGCTGTGCGCCAACCAGTGGGTCGATGGTGGCCTTGAGGATTTTCTCAGGGGTGTCGTGAGCGATTTTCTCGATGTCCACGCCACCTTCGGTGGAAGCCATGAACACGATGCGGCGGCTCGAACGGTCAACGACCGCGCCCAGGTACAGCTCTTTAGCGATATCAGTGCACGATTCAACCAGGATCTTGGTGACTGGCTGACCGTTGGCGTCAGTCTGGTAAGTCACCAGACGCTTGCCCAGCCACTGCTGTGCGAAGGCTTTGGCGTCTTCTTTGCTGCGAACCAGCTTTACGCCGCCCGCTTTACCGCGACCACCGGCGTGAACCTGGGCTTTGACAACCCATTCGCTGCCGCCGATTTTGTCGCAAGCTTCTGCTGCCGCTTCCGGGGTGTCTACCGCGTAACCGGTGGATACTGGCAGGCCGTACTCAGCGAACAGCTGCTTACCCTGATACTCGTGAAGATTCATGCTTATTACCGTCTTCGTTAGGTACTGCGCATTCGGTGCTGCACCGTTCTGGTGCCGCACCACCTGTGACTGCTGCTTGCGTAGCTTTCCGGTCAACCGGTTCGGCTACGCAAGGCTGCGTCCAGCGGATATTCCGCGGTGAGTCTTGCTCGCAAGGCTCACGACGGGCCATACCGCCGTGGTTTCTTATTGTCTATTAACGCTTTTTGCGGTTGGCCACGTGGATGGCGCCGCCATTTACGGCCAGGGCCGCTTCGTGCAAGGCTTCAGACAGGGTCGGATGGGAGAAGACCATCATGCCCAGGTCTTCAGCGCTGGTGCCGAATTCCATACCGATCGCGCCTTGCTGTACCAGCTCGGCAGCGCTTGGGCCAATGACGTGAACGCCCAACACGCGGTCCGTCTTGGCATCGGCGATCACTTTGACGAAACCACCGGTATCGTTGGCTGCCATGGCACGGCCACTGGCGGCGAACGGGAAGGTGCCGACGTTAACTTCAACGCCTTCGGCTTTCAAGGCCTGCTCGGTTTTACCGACCCATGCGATTTCCGGGTGGGTGTAGATGACCGATGGGATCAGGTCGTAGTTCATCTGGGCTTTGTGGCCCTTGATGCGCTCGACGACCATGATGCCTTCTTCGGACGCCTTGTGCGCCAGCATCATGCCGCGTACCACGTCACCGATGGCGAAGACGCCTGGTACGGTGGTGGCGCATTGATCGTCAACCTGGATGAAACCGCGCTCGTCGATTTCCACGCCGCTATCGGCAGCCAGCAGATCGGTGGTCACCGGGCGACGGCCGACCGCAACGATCAGCTTGTCGAAGGTGATGGTCTGTTCGCCGTTGCTGTCGGTGTAGTTCACCAGGACTTCTTCACCGTTGACCTTGGAACCGGTCACGCGAGCGCCCAGCTTGATGTCCAGGCCTTGCTTGGTCAGGGTCTTCAGCGCTTCCTTGGAAACCGCGGTGTCAGCGGCCATCAGGAAGGTGTCGAGGGCTTCGAGCACGGTCACTTGTGCGCCCAGGCGCGACCAGACCGAACCCAGCTCCAGGCCGATCACGCCAGCGCCGATCACGCCCAGGCGTTTTGGCACGGACTGGAATTCCAGGGCGCCGGTGGAGTCGACGATCACGTTCTGATCGACTGGAGCCGGTGGAATGTCGATCGGACGCGAGCCAGGTGCCAGGATCACGTTCTCGGCTTCGATCACTTCAACCGAACCGTCTGGCTTGGTCACTTCGACTTTCTTGCCCAGCAACAGCTTGCCGTGGCCCTGGATCGAGGTCACGCCGTTGGCCTTGAACAGGGTGGCAACACCGCTGGTCAGGTTCTTGACGATACCAGCCTTGCGGCCAACCATCGCTGCGACGTCCATCTTGACTTCGCCGGTGGAGATACCGTGGACGTTGAAGCTTTCTTTCGCTTCCTTGTACTTCCAGGAGCTGTCCAGCAGCGCCTTGGATGGAATGCAACCGACGTTCAGGCAAGTACCGCCCAGGGCCAGCTTGCCCTCGCCATCGGTGTATTTCTCGATGCAGGCAGTGGTAAGGCCAAGTTGCGCGGCCTTGATGGCCGCTACGTAGCCGCCAGGGCCCGCACCAATCACTACCACGTCGAATTTCTGAGTCATGAGTCATTCCTTTTCGAATCAAACCGGACGGTCACTTGTGGTGACCGTCGTGGGGACGAAACCGGTTGTTTCAGCAAGAGGCCGGTCAACCGACCGGCCCTCGCGGCGAAATCAGATATCCAGCAGCAGACGAGCCGGATCTTCAAGCAGGTTCTTGATGGTTACCAGGAAAGTCACGGCTTCTTTACCGTCGATCAGGCGGTGATCGTAGGACAGTGCCAGGTACATCATCGGACGAATCACGACCTGACCGTTGATCGCCATCGGACGTTGCAGAATGTTGTGCATGCCCAGGATAGCCGCTTGCGGCGGGTTGACGATCGGGGTCGACATCATCGAACCGAATGTACCACCGTTGGTGATGGTGAACGTACCGCCGGTCATCTCTTCGATGGACAGCTTGCCGTCACGGGCCTTCTTGCCGAAGGTGGCGATGCCGCCTTCGATTTCGGCCAGGCTCATCAGCTCGGCGTTACGCAGTACCGGGACCACCAGGCCACGGTCGCTGGAAACCGCAACACCGATGTCGGCGTAGCCGTGGTAGACGATGTCGGAACCGTCGATCGACGCGTTGACGGCCGGGAAACGTTTCAGCGCTTCGGTGGCAGCCTTGACGAAGAACGACATGAAGCCCAGGCGTACGCCGTTGTGGGACTTCTCGAACAGATCCTTGTACTTCGAACGCAGGGCCATGACTTCGGTCATGTCGACTTCGTTGAAAGTGGTCAGCATCGCCATGTTCGACTGGGCTTCGACCAGACGCTCGGCAACCTTGGCCCGCAGGCGGGTCATCGGAACGCGTTTTTCAACACGATCACCGGCAGCGAACACCGGCGCGGCAGCAGCAGGCGCGGCTGGCTTGGCGGGTGCGGCGGCTGGAGCGGCTTTCTTGGCGGCAACGGCGGCAACCACGTCTTCCTTGGTCACACGACCACCCTTGCCAGTACCGGCAACGGAAGCGATGTTGATGCCGTTCTCTTCGGCGATCTTGCGCGCAGCAGGCGCAGCGACTGGATCGTCTTCGCCGTCGGCAGCTGGAGCAGCGGCCTGGGCGGCAGCCGGTGCAGCGGCGGCGGCAGGAGCGGCGGCGGCAGCGCCGCCTTCTTCGATCGAGCCCAGGACCTGGTTCGACAGAACGGTAGCGCCCTCCTCGGCAACGATTGCGCCCAGCACGCCGTCAGCTTCGGCCAATACTTCCAGCACGACCTTGTCGGTCTCGATGTCGACGATCAGGTCGTCACGCTTGACGGCCTCGCCTGGTTTCTTGTGCCAGGTGGCAACGGTGCCATCGGCAACCGATTCCGGGAATGACGGGGCTTTGATTTCGATAGCCATTATCTGTGGGTCCTTAAAATTCGGTTTCAGTCAGCGCGAAGGCGTTAAACAGTGAAAGCATCTTGCAGCAGTTTTTCCTGCTGCTCGGCGTGCATCGACGCATAACCACACGCAGGTGCAGCGGAAGCATCACGGCCAGCATATTCAAGGCCCAGGGCCTTGTTATGGTTGCCAATGCTGCGACGCAGATGATGCTGGCTGCTGTACCACGCGCCCTGGTTCATCGGTTCTTCCTGACACCACACCACGTGGGTGAGGTTGGTGTAAGGCGCGATGGCCTCCATCAGGTCTTCTTCCGGGAACGGGTAAAGCTGCTCGATACGCACGATGGCGATGTCTTCGCGGCCTTCGGCACGACGTTTTTCCAGCAGGTCGTAGTAGACCTTGCCGCTGCACAGGATCAGGCGAGTCACCTTCGCCGCGTCCAGGGTGTCGATTTCCGAAATGACGGTCTGGAAGGAGCCTTCGGCCAGATCTTCGAGCGTGGAGATCGCCAGTTTGTGACGCAGCAGCGACTTCGGTGTCAGCACGATCAACGGCTTGCGCAGCGGACGGATGACCTGACGACGCAGCAGGTGGTAGATCTGTGCCGGGGTGGTCGGTACGCAGACCTGGACGTTGTGCTCGGCGCACAGTTGCAGGTAACGCTCCAGACGTGCCGAAGAGTGCTCCGGCCCCTGCCCTTCATAACCGTGTGGCAACAGCATGGTCAGACCGCAGAGACGGCCCCACTTGTGCTCGCCGCTGGTGATGAACTGGTCGACAACCACCTGGGCGCCGTTGGCGAAGTCGCCGAACTGGGCTTCCCAGATCACCAGCGCATTCGGCTCGGTGGTGGAATAGCCATATTCGAACGCCAGGACGGCTTCTTCGGACAGCAGCGAATCGTACAGGTCGAAACGGGGCTGGCCTTTGTACAGGTGTTGCAGCGGGATGTAGGTGCTGGCGTCTTTCTGGTTGTGCAGCGCCGCGTGGCGGTGCGAGAAAGTACCGCGACCTACGTCCTGGCCGGTGATGCGAATCGGGTGACCTTCGAACGCCAGGGTCGCGTACGCCATGGTTTCGGCGTAACCCCAGTTGATCGGCAGGCCGCCGGCTTGCATCTTCTGCCGGTCTTCGTAGATTTTCGCGACCTGGCGCTGAACCACGAAGCCTTCCGGGATTTCCAGCAGCTTGGCGGACAGTTCCTGCAGGGTCTTGAGGTCGAAACGGGTGTCGTGACGCGCGGTCCAGGCATGGCCCAGATAAGGACGCCAGTCCACGAACAGCTCTTTGTTCGGCTCTTTGACCAGGCTTTTTACAACGTGCAGGCCGTTATCCAGGGCATTGCGATATTCATCGACTTTTTCCTGGACGCGCTCGGCATCCAGCACGCCGCCTTGGGTCAGGCGCTCGGCATACAGTTCACGGGTGGTGCGCTGCTTGGCGATCTGCTGGTACATCAACGGCTGGGTGCCGCTTGGCTCGTCGGCCTCGTTGTGGCCGCGACGACGGTAGCAGACCAGGTCGATCACCACGTCGCGCTTGTACTGCATGCGGTAGTCGATGGCCAACTGAGTCACGAACAGCACGGCTTCCGGGTCATCGCCATTCACATGGAGAATCGGCGCCTGGATCATTTTCGCGACGTCGGTTGCGTACTCGGTGGAACGCGAGTCCAGCGGGTTGCTGATGGTGAAGCCGACCTGGTTGTTGATCACGATGTGCACGGTGCCGCCGGTCTTGAAACCGCGGGTCTGCGACATCTGGAAGGTTTCCATGACCACGCCTTGACCGGCGAATGCCGCGTCACCGTGGATGGAGATCGGCAGCACCTTCTCGCCAGTCGGGTCGTTGCGACGATCCTGACGGGCACGGACCGACCCCTCGACCACCGGGGAAACGATTTCCAGGTGGGACGGGTTGAATGCCATGGCCAGGTGGACTTCACCGCCGGTGGTCATCACGTTGGACGAGAAGCCCTGGTGGTACTTGACGTCACCGGAGCCCAGCTCGACCTTCTTCTTGCCTTCGAACTCGTCGAACAGCTCGCGCGGGTTCTTGCCGAAGGTGTTGACCAGCACGTTCAGACGGCCACGGTGGGCCATGCCGATGACGACTTCCTTGGTGCCGTAGGAACCGGAACGCTGGATCAGCTCGTCGAGCATCGGAATCAGGCTTTCGCCGCCTTCCAGGCCGAAACGCTTGGTGCCCGGGTATTTGGTGCCCAGGTATTTCTCCAGGCCTTCACCGGCAGTGACGCGCTCGAGCAAGTGGCTCTTGATCTCGGCGGAGTACGTCGGACGGCCACGAACGCTTTCCAGACGCTGCTGGAACCACTGGCGCTGCTCGGAATCGGTGATGTGCGTAAATTCAGCGCCGATGGTGCGGCAATATGTCTGCTGCAACGCTTCGTGAATTTCGCGTAGGCTCGCTTCCTCTTTGCCGATGAACAGGTCGCCGGCACGGAAGGTCGTATCAAGGTCGGCATTGGTCAAGCCGTAGTGAGTGATCGACAGGTCTGCAGGTGCAGGACGCTGCCACAGCCCCAGCGGGTCGAGCTGGGCTGCCTGGTGGCCTCGCATCCGGTAGGCCTGGATCAGTCGCAGCACTTCAACTTGCTTCTTCTCGTGCTCGGAGCTCACGCTGCCGGCAGACACCGGTTGAGCGCGGCGCTGGTTCTTTGCCAGCAGCACGAAATGATCGCGAATCGTCGAGTGCGAAACATCAGTGGCAGAGTTACCGTCAGCCGGCAACTTCTGAAAGTAGGTGCGCCATTCTTCTGGCACAGCGTTAGGGTCGTGCAGGTAGAGCTCGTAGAGCTCTTCCACATAGGCAGCGTTACCACCGGAGAGGTGGGCACTGTTCCACATGCGCTGCATCACGCTTTCTTGCATGCTTGGTCACCCTCGATTAGGGGAACACCACCGGCGAAAACACCGAGCAAACTTGCAGAAGTCCGAGTGCAGCGACTAAAACAAGCCACTTAGGATCACGCTGATAGTCCGGGTACCAGCCCGGATGCCCCTGCTTGTCTCATTTCTTCAAAATAAGAACCGCCGCTTTGTGAGCGGCTGTTCTGGTTATAGCCAAGACGTGGGTTGAAGCCCACGCCCTGGCCTTTACGGGTACAGCGGTTCTACGGGTACAGCAGCTGAATCACACGCCGCTTTGCAGCAACATGTTACGTACGTGACCGATGGCCTTAGTCGGGTTCAGGCCTTTCGGGCAGACGTTGACGCAGTTCATGATCCCGCGGCAGCGGAATACGCTGAACGGGTCATCCAGTGCAGCCAGACGCTCGGACGTCTTGGTGTCACGGCTGTCTGCCAGGAAGCGGTACGCTTGCAGCAGGGCGGCCGGGCCCAGGAACTTGTCCGGGTTCCACCAGAAGGATGGGCACGAGGTCGAGCAGCAGGCGCACAGGATGCACTCGTACAGACCGTCGAGCTTCTCACGCTCTTCCGGAGACTGCAGACGCTCGATGGCCGGAGCCGGCGTGTCATTCTGCAGGTATGGCTTCACCTTCTCGTATTGCTTGTAGAAGATGCTCATATCGACGACCAGGTCACGGATAACCGGCAAACCTGGCAGCGGACGAACGATCAGCTTGTTGCCCTTGACCACGGCGGACAGCGGCGTGATGCAGGCCAGGCCGTTCTTGCCGTTGATGTTCATGCCGTCGGAGCCGCAAACGCCCTCGCGGCAAGAGCGACGATAGGAAAAACCTTCGTCCTGTTCCTTGATCAGGGCCAGCACGTCCAGCACCATCAGGTCCTTACCACCGGTATCGACCTGGAAATCCTGCATGAACGGCGCAGCGTCCTGATCAGGGTTGTAGCGATAAACACTGACTTGCAACATGGCGGCCACCCTTAATAAGTCCGAATCTTAGGTTCAAAAGTCGGAACAGTCTTCGGCGAGAAGTTCACGGCACGCTTGGAGACGCGTTTTTCACCCGGGAAGTACAAGGTGTGGCACAGCCAGTTTTCGTCGTCACGATCTTCGAAGTCTTCACGGGCGTGAGCGCCGCGGGACTCTTTACGTACTTCGGCAGCGATGGCGGTAGCTTCAGCCACTTCCAGCAGGTTCTGCAGTTCCAGCGCTTCGATACGGGCAGTGTTGAACGCCTGCGACTTATCGTTGATCTTCACGTTGGCGATTCGTTCACGCAATTGTGCCAGCTGGGCAATACCCTTCTGCATGTATTCGCCGGTACGGAATACACCGAAGTAGTTCTGCATGCAGTTTTGCAACTCGCGACGCAGGGTCGCCACGTCTTCGCCTTCGGTACGCTCGTTCAGGGCGGACAGACGCGCCAGGGCCGCTTCGATGTTGGCGTCGGTGGCGTCGTCGTACTCGATACCGTCGGACAGCGCCTTCTCCAGGTGCAGGCCGGCAGCGCGGCCGAAGACCACCAGGTCGAGCAGCGAGTTGCCGCCCAGGCGGTTGGCACCGTGAACCGATACGCACGCCACTTCACCCACTGCGAACAGGCCAGGGATGATTTCGTCGACGCCTTCGGCGTTCTGGGTGATCGCCTGGCCGTGGATGTTGGTGGCAACGCCGCCCATCATATAGTGGCAGGTTGGAACCACTGGAACCGGCGCAACGACTGGGTCGACGTGAGCGAAGGTCTTGGACAGCTCGCAGATACCTGGCAGGCGGCTGTGCAGCACTTCCTCGCCCAGGTGGTCGAGCTTGAGCATCACGTGGTCGCCGTTCGGGCCACAGCCGTTGCCGGCGATGATCTCTTTAACCATCGAACGAGCCACGACGTCGCGACCGGCAAGGTCCTTGGCGTTCGGAGCATAACGCTCCATGAAACGCTCGCCGTGCTTGTTGATCAGGTAACCACCTTCACCACGGCAACCTTCGGTCACCAGTACACCGGCGCCGGCGATGCCGGTCGGGTGGAACTGCCACATTTCGATGTCTTGCACCGGAACGCCAGCACGCAGGGCCATGCCGACGCCGTCACCGGTGTTGATCAGGGCGTTGGTGGTGGAAGCGTAGATACGGCCAGCACCGCCGGTCGCCAGCACGGTGGCCTTGGCGCGGATGTAGGTGGTTTCGCCGGTTTCAATGCAGATCGCAATCACGCCGACGAAGGCGCCGTCCTGGTTTTTCACCAGGTCAACGGCGTAGTACTCGTTCAGGAACGTGGTACCGGCCTTCAGGTTGCCCTGATAAAGGGTGTGCAGCAGTGCGTGACCGGTACGGTCGGACGCCGCGCAAGTACGCGCAGCCTGGCCGCCCTTGCCGTAGTCCTTGGACTGACCACCGAACGGACGCTGGTAGATGCGGCCGGTTTCGGTACGTGAGAACGGCAGGCCCATGTGGTCCAGCTCGAACACCGCGGCCGGGCCTTCCTGACACATGTATTCGATAGCGTCCTGGTCACCGATGTAGTCGGAACCCTTGACGGTATCGTACATGTGCCAGCGCCAGTCATCGTTCGGATCGGCCGAAGCAATGGCGCAGGTAATGCCGCCCTGGGCGGATACAGTGTGCGAACGGGTCGGGAAAACCTTGGTGATCACGGCAGTCTTGTGACCGCCCTGTGCCAGTTGCAGCGCTGCGCGCATGCCGGCACCGCCACCACCAATGATGATGGCGTCGAAAGAAATCGTTGGAATGTTAGCCATGGATCAGATACCCCAGAGAATCTGCACACCCCAGACGAAGTAAGCGAACATCGCAACGCCGCATACTGCCTGGAAGAGGAAACGTACGGCAGTCGCCGATTTGCCGAACGCCATTGGCGTCAGGTAGTCGGTCGCGATGGTCCACATGCCGACCCAGGCGTGAGCGCCCAGTGCGACGAGTGCCAGCAGACTGAAGATACGCATCCAGTTGTTTGCGAACAGTTCATGCCATTGGGCATAGCCCAGGCCAGGGTTTGCCACGACATATCCGATCAGGAAAATGAAGTAAGCCGCGAGAACGACCGCAGACACACGCTGGGCCATCCAGTCATAGAGGCCCGAACGCGAAAGGTTCGTGACGTTGGTTACCATATCCAGACTCCTGCCAGAACGATCAGCACCGCAGACACGGCGATAATGATTTTCGAGCCCAGCTTGCCGCCTTCCAGCGTCTCACCGATGCCCATGTCCATGATCAAGTGGCGCACACCGGCGACCAAGTGATACAGCAAGGCGGACAGGATGCCCCAAATCACTAGCTTGGCTAGCGGACTGGTCAGACACGCTTTCACCTGACCGAAGCCTTCTTCCGAATCGAGCGACTTGTCCAATGCATAAAGCATGATGGCCAGGCTGACGAAGAGGATGACACCGGAAATACGGTGAAGAATGGACGTGTAAGCAGTGACTGGGAGTTTGATGGTCCTTAGGTCTAGGTTTACAGGTCGTTGGCTTTTCACGGCTTTTTTTTCACACTGAAGAGCCCCTAACAATCAGGGCAAAGTTGTTGGGGCGCGCACTGGTCAGGTACTCACCACCCAGGGAGTGACGACCCCCAAGAAAGCAGGCCCAAAAGCCCCTGGCGGTCGGTGGCCGAGTATAGACAGTTAGGCTACTAATGACAACGCGTTCACCTTCCCCTAATAGCGCATTGCACATATGCGGCAAAAGGCGTAAACGGCAGGCAATTTCGCGGAAAAAGTCCGGTTAAAGCCTTCTGGAGCAAGACTTTAGGCAAATTGACATTCGGATTTATCTCACTATAGTGGTGCGGGCCCTGCGTGGGGGGTCTGTCTGATGATTTCAAGCATTAATAGGAGGCCACATGGCTGACAAAAAAGCGCAGTTGATCATCGAGGGCGCAGCCCCCGTCGAGCTGCCCATTTTAACCGGCACCGTTGGTCCCGATGTAATCGACGTACGGGGCCTGACGGCCACGGGCCGTTTCACCTTTGACCCAGGTTTCATGTCGACCGCCTCGTGCGAGTCGAAAATCACCTACATCGACGGCGACAACGGCATCCTGCTGCACCGCGGCTACCCGATCGAGCAACTGGCTGAAAAATCGGACTACCTGGAAACCTGCTACCTGCTGCTCAACGGCGAGCTGCCAACCGCAGAGCAAAAGGCCCAGTTCGTCAGCACCGTGAAGAACCACACCATGGTTCACGAGCAGTTGAAGACCTTCTTCAACGGCTTCCGTCGCGATGCCCACCCGATGGCCGTCATGTGCGGCGTTGTCGGCGCCCTCTCGGCCTTCTACCACGACTCCCTGGACATCAATAACCCCCAGCATCGCGAAATCTCCGCGATCCGCCTGGTGGCGAAGATGCCAACCCTGGCAGCCATGGTCTACAAGTACTCCATGGGCCAACCCATGATGTACCCGCGCAACGACCTGACCTATGCAGAGAACTTCCTGCATATGATGTTCAACACCCCGTGCGAGATCAAACCGATCAGCCCGGTACTCGCCAAGGCCATGGACCGGATCTTCATCCTCCATGCCGACCACGAGCAGAACGCCTCCACGTCCACCGTGCGCCTGGCCGGCTCCTCGGGTGCCAACCCGTTCGCCTGTATCGCCGCCGGTATCGCCGCACTCTGGGGCCCTGCCCACGGCGGTGCCAACGAAGCGGTACTGACCATGCTCGATGAAATCGGCGATGTCTCGAACATCGACAAGTTCATCGCCAAGGCCAAGGACAAGAACGATCCGTTCAAGCTGATGGGCTTCGGTCACCGGGTCTACAAGAACCGCGACCCGCGCGCCACCGTCATGAAGCAGACCTGCGACGAAGTGCTCAAGGAACTGGGGATCACCAACGATCCGCAACTCGAACTGGCCATGCGCCTGGAAGAGATCGCCCTGACCGACCCGTACTTCATCGAGCGCTCGCTGTACCCGAACGTCGACTTCTACTCGGGGATCATCCTCAAGGCGATCGGCATTCCAACCAGCATGTTCACCGTGATCTTCGCCCTGGCGCGGACCGTGGGCTGGATCTCCCACTGGAAGGAAATGCTCTCCAGCCCGTACAAGATCGGCCGCCCACGCCAGTTGTACACCGGCTACGAGTCGCGTGACATCACCAAGCTGGAAGACCGCAAGTAAGACCTGCCTTGCAATAAGGTCCCAAGCTGCACCAAAACAGCCCCTGCTTCTTATATAAGAGCAGGGGCTGTTTTGTTTGTGCCCTCCTTATCTGATCCAGAATCTGCTGTGACAGACCCGGCGCATCGCGAGCAGGCTCGCTCCCACACTGGAATGCACCCCCCTTGTGGGAGCGAGCCTGCTCGCGATGGCGTCATCACTCACACCACTGTTATCGCACACAAAAAAATACCCCAGCCTCTCGACCGGGGTATTTCTTCAAGCACTTACCACTACATCAATGGTTAACCGCCCCGCTCGCCCCCAAACCAGTCTGCGAACGCACGAACTGCGGGAAGAACAGCGCCCGCTCGTTTGCACCTTCAGCCGATTTGTCGGTGATGGAGAAGAACCAGATGCCGACGAAGGCAATCGCCATGGAGAACAGCGCCGGGTATTCATACGGGAAGATCGCCTTCTCGTGACCCATGATCTGCACCCAGATGGTCGGACCGAGCACCATCAGGCCCACGGCACTGACCAGGCCCAGCCAGCCACCAATCATGGCGCCACGGGTGGTCAGTTTCTTCCAGTACATCGAAAGCAGCAGTACCGGGAAGTTGCAGCTCGCCGCGATGGAGAACGCCAGGCCCACCATGAACGCGATGTTCTGCTTCTCGAACAGGATACCCAGGCCGATCGCCAGCACCGCCAGGGCGATGGTGGTGATTTTCGACACACGAATCTCTTCTTTCTCGTTGGCCTTGCCTTTCTTGATCACGCTGGCATACAGGTCATGGGACACCGCCGAGGCACCGGCCAGGGTCAGGCCCGCTACCACCGCCAGGATGGTGGCGAACGCTACGGCCGAAATGAAGCCCAGGAAGATACTGCCGCCCACGGCGTTGGCCAGGTGCACCGCCGCCATGTTGTTACCACCGAGCAAGGCACCTGCCGCGTCCTTGAAAGCCGGGTTGGTGCTGACCAGCAGGATCGCGCCGAAGCCGATGATGAAGGTCAGGATGTAGAAGTAGCCGATGAAACCAGTGGCATACAGTACGCTCTTGCGCGCTTCCTTGGCATCGCTCACGGTGAAGAAGCGCATCAGGATGTGTGGCAGGCCGGCGGTACCGAACATCAGTGCCAGGCCCAGGGAGAAGGCCGAGATCGGATCCTTCACCAAACCGCCAGGGCTCATGATCGCCTCGCCTTTAGGGTGCACCTTGACCGCTTCGGCAAACAGCATGTTGAAGTCGAAGTTGACGTGCTTCATGACCATCAACGCCATGAACGAAGCACCCGACAGCAACAGCACCGCCTTGATGATCTGTACCCAGGTGGTGGCCAGCATGCCGCCGAACAGCACGTAGAGGCACATCAGGACACCCACCAGGATCACCGCGACGTGGTAGTCCAGGCCGAACAGCAGCTGGATCAGCTTGCCGGCACCGACCATTTGCGCGATCAGGTAGAACGCCACCACCACCAGCGAGCCGCAGGCGGACAGACTGCGGATCTGGGTTTGCCCCAGGCGATAGGACGCCACATCGGCAAAGGTGTACTTGCCCAGGTTACGCAGGCGCTCGGCGATCAGGAACAGAATGATCGGCCAGCCCACCAAAAAGCCGATGGAGTAGATCAGGCCATCGTAGCCAGAGGTAAACACCAGGGCGGAAATACCCAGGAAGGACGCTGCCGACATGTAGTCGCCCGCGATTGCCAGGCCGTTCTGGAAGCCGGTGATCTTGCCGCCGGCCGCATAGTAGTCGGCCGCCGAGTTGTTTTTCTTGGATGCCCAGTAGGTGATGTATAAAGTCGCGCCGACGAAGGCCACGAACATCAGGATAGCCGCGACGTTGAGGGGTTGTTTCTGCACGGCACCGGTCAGGGCTTCAGCCGCCCAGGCGCCCGGAGCGAACGCTGCGATGCTCAATAGAGCCAGTAGACGCCGGATCATTGCTGAGCCTCCTTGAGAATCGCATTGTTCAGGTCGTCGAACTCGCCGTTGGCGCGCCGCACGTAAATACCGGTCAGGATGAAGGCCGAGACAATCAGACCGACACCGATGGGAATGCCCCAGGTAATGGTGGACTCAGGCGTGATCTTGGCCCCGAGAATGTGTGGCCCGTAGGCGATCAGAAGAATGAAGCCGGAATACAGCCCAAGCATGATCGCCGAGAGAATCCAGGCGAACTTTTCCCTTTTTCTCACCAGCTCCTTGAAGCGCGGGCTGTTTTGAATCGAGAGGTAAATGCTGTCGTTCATTGTTTTTATCCTCGCAGCACAGATTTAATTGGAACGACTCTACTCTATGCGGCTCAAGGCGAGGTTCCAGACGACCTTAGTATTAGAACGACATGACGGTTTTGCCAGTTTTCCGCAAACTTTAGCTACGCCCTCCTCAAGTGGGAGCGAGCCTGCTCGCGATTGCAGTAGCACATTCAGCATAGATGCAAGCAGATGCACCGCTATCGCGAGCAGGCTCGCTCCCACAAGGGATTTGCATGCACTTGAGAATTTCGGGCACAAAAAAACCGCATGACACACGCTCATGCGGTTTTCGGAACAGTCAGACCAGGTCGATTACTTGATCCACTCCGCCACGCGATCCGGGTGCTTGGCGACCCAGTCCTTGGCAGCGGCTTCCGGCTTGGCGCCTTCCTGGATCGCCAGCATGACTTCGCCGATCTCGTCTTTCGACGCCCACTGGAATTTCTTCAGGAACGCAGCCACTTCCGGGGCCTTGGTATCCAGCTCCTTGCTGCCGATGCTGTTTACAGTCTCAGCCGCGCCGTAGACGCCTTTCGGGTCTTCCAGGAAGCGCAGTTTCCACTTGGCGAACATCCAGTGCGGCACCCAACCGGTGACGGCGATGGATTCGTTTTTCTTCTCGGCACGGGTCAGCTCGGCGATCATGCCGGCGCCGGAACTGGCCTTGAGTTGATAACCGGTCAGGTCGTAATCCTTGATCGCCTGTTCGGTCTTGAGCATCACGCCTGAACCGGCGTCGATGCCGACGATGCGCTTCTTGAAGGAATCGTCGGTCTTGAGATCCTCGAGCGACTTGGCCTTGACGTACTCCGGCACGATCAGGCCGATTTTCGCGTCCTTGAAGTTGGGGCCGTAATCGACCACGTTGTCTTTGTTCTTGGTCCAATAGTCGCCGTGAGTCACCGGCAGCCAGGCCGAGAGCATCGCGTCGAGCTTGCCGGTGGCCACGCCTTGCCACATGATCCCGGTCGCGACCGCTTGCAGTTTCACGTCATAACCAAGTTTCTGCTTGATCACTTCGGCGGCCACGTGGGTGGTCGCGACGCTGTCGGACCAGCCGTCAACGTAACCGATGCTCAGGGTTTTGGTTTCGGCGCTGGCCAGGGTGGAGCTGATCGCCAGTACCAGTGCGGCACCTGCGCCCAAGAGTCGTCGCATCTTCATCGTTACTTCCCCGAAAGTGCTGCGCCCGGCGGATGCCGAGCGACGTCAACGTATTGTTATGGTGCTCAGCGCCCCCATCACGCTCACCTGCAAACCGGCCCGCACGCCAGTGGAGTACTGACTCGTTGATCATCAACCTGCGCCGATCCGGAACCTGCTCTGCCTGCGAC
Organism: Pseudomonas sp. St290; assembly: GCF_018325805.1. Lineage (NCBI taxonomy): Bacteria > Pseudomonadati > Pseudomonadota > Gammaproteobacteria > Pseudomonadales > Pseudomonadaceae > Pseudomonas > Pseudomonas sp. St290. Next base: position 4,976,897 of record NZ_AP014703.1, read on the forward strand.
GTCGAAACAACGAGAAACGACATCAGAACGCCATCCCCCCCTTTGTTCCAGGCATTAGCACCAGCGCCACACGAAAGATTTTGCGGTCAAATCCGGCAAACGCCAGATAACTAGCCGCCACCACGCCCGACCGTGTATCGTCCCGCTACTATCGCACCCCGTCCGCGCCTGTTTTGTGCCCGTCATGGCACTTGGCTCTGCTTCGGTGGTCATAGCCTGCGAACCTCATTCGGCACCTTCCTCTAAGGGATTCAGTCATGCTCCGTTCCTTGCGCTTCGCTGCCCTTCTCGGCGGCCTTATCCTGAGTGCGTCCGCGCTGGCGGCAGATATTGACGCCGCCAGCTATGGCTACCCCTTGACCAACCCGTTCGAGGCGACCATCGCCACCACGCCGCCGGACCTGCGTCCGGAGCTGCCGCTGATCGAAGACATCAACCAGGCCGACCACAGCCTGACCCTGCGCCCGGAACGCGAGTTCATCCTGCCGGACAACTTCTGGCCGGTGAAAAGCCTCACCTACCGCATGGCCACCCAGGACAAGCCCGCGCCGCTGATTTTCCTGATCGCCGGCACCGGTGCGCGCTTTGACAGTAGCATCAATGAATACCTCAAGCGCCTCTACTACAAGGCCGGCTACCACGTCGTGCAGTTGTCATCGCCCACCAGCTTCGACTTCATGAGTGCCGCTTCGCGCTTCGCCACGCCAGGCATTTCCAAGGAAGACGCCGAGGACATGTACCGGGTGATGCAAGCCGTGCGCGCGCAAAACCCCAAGCTGCCCGTGACCGAGTATTACCTCACCGGCTACAGCCTCGGCGGCCTGGATGCGGCCTTCGTCGCCCACCTGGACGAAACCCGGCGCAGCTTCAATTTCAAGAAAGTGCTGTTGCTCAACCCACCGGTGAACCTCTACACCTCGATCACCAACCTGGACAAACTGGTCCAGACCGAGGTCAAGGGCATCAACAGCACCACGACCTTCTATGAACTGGTGCTGAACAAGCTGACCCGCTACTTCCAGCAAAAGGGCTACATCGACCTCAACGACGCCCTGCTTTATGACTTCCAGCAGTCCAAGCAGCACCTGAGCAACGAACAGATGGCGATGTTGATTGGCACCTCGTTCCGTTTCTCGGCGGCCGACATCGCGTTCACCTCGGACCTGATCAATCGTCGCGGCCTGATCATCCCGCCCAAGTTCCCGATTACCGAAAGCACCAGCCTGACGCCGTTCCTCAAGCGCGCGCTGCAATGCGATTTCGACTGTTACCTCACCGAGCAGGTGATCCCCATGTGGCGCGCGCGCACCGACGGCGGCAGCCTGCTGCAACTGGTCGACCAGGTCAGCCTGTACGCGCTGAAGGATTACCTGCACGACAGCCCGAAGATTTCCGTCATGCACAATGCCGACGACGTCATTCTTGGCCCGGGCGACCTGGGCTTCCTACGCAAGACCTTTGGCGATCGCCTGACGGTTTATCCACTGGGCGGCCACTGCGGCAACCTTAACTACCGCGTCAACAGCGACGCCATGCTGGAGTTTTTCCGTGGCTAAATACCTGCTGCTTATCGCCGCGTTAATGAGTGCGGGCATGGTCCATGCCGACAACAGCAAGGCCAATGCGCCTGTGGTGGTGGATTCGGACGGTTTCAAGGAACCGCTGACCAAGCTCAAGTTCAACCCGGGACTGGACCAGCGCGAGTTCGAGCGCTCCACGCTCAACGCCCTGAACGTCTATGACCCGCTGGAGTCCTGGAACCGTCGGGTCTATCACTTCAACTACCGCTTCGACCAGTGGGTATTCCTGCCCGTGGTCGACGGCTACCGCTACGTCACGCCCAGCTTCGTGCGCACCGGGGTGAGCAACTTCTTCAATAACCTGGGGGACGTGCCGAACCTGATGAACAGCCTGCTGCAATTCAAGGGCAAGCGTTCGATGGAAACCACCGCGCGACTGTTGCTCAACACCACCGTCGGCATTGCCGGCCTGTGGGACCCGGCCACCGCCATGGGCCTGCCGCGCCAGAGCGAAGACTTCGGCCAGACCCTGGGCTTCTACGGTGTGCCCGGCGGCGCGTACTTCGTGCTGCCGATCTTCGGCCCTTCGAACCTGCGCGACACCTCAGGCCTGCTGGTGGACTATACGGCCGAATCAGCGATCAACTTCCTGAACGTCTCCGAAGTCAGCGGCAACCACCCGGAACTCCTGCTCCTGCGTGGCGTGGACAAGCGCTACCAGACCAGCTTCCGCTATGGGCAACTGAACTCGCCGTTCGAGTATGAAAAGGTGCGCTACGTGTACACCGAATCGCGCAAACTGCAGATTGCCGAATAACTTCTGGCTACCCCAAAACCCACTGTGGGAGCGAGCCTGCTCGCGATAGCGATCTGTCAGCCGACATGAAGCTGACTGTCAGGCCCTCATCGCGAGCAGGCTCGCTCCCACAATGGTTATGTATTGCCCGATTCAGCCTTTCAGCGCCTTCCAGACTTTGCCAACCGCCAGCACACCCACCAACACGGCTGCCCCCGCGACAATCCCCGCCACCGCATTCAATAACATCGGCACGATAAACCCGGCACCGCCGGCGCTGGCCGTCACGCCTTCGATCCAGTGATGCACCACTGGCACGCCATGGGTGAGGATGCCGCCGCCCACCAGGAACATCGCCGCCGTGCCGATCACCGACAGGCTTTTCATCATGTAGGGCGCGGCGCGCAAGATGGCACCGCCGATGTTTTTAGCGACTTGTCCGGGCTTCTGCGTCAGCCAGAGCCCCAGGTCATCGAGCTTGACGATCCCGGCCACCAGGCCATAGACGCCAACGGTCATGACGATGGCGATGCCCGACAGCACGATCACCTGCTGGGTCAGTGCGGCATCGGCAACGGTGCCAAGGGTGATGGCGATGATTTCCGCCGACAGGATGAAGTCGGTGCGTACGGCGCCCTTGATCTTGTCCTTTTCAAAAGCCACCAGATCGACCGCCGGATCCGCCACCGCCTCGACCAGTTGCGCGTGTTCGGCCTGGTCTTCGGCCGGGCTGTGGAGGAACTTGTGGGCCAGCTTTTCGAACCCTTCGAAACACAGGTAGGCGCCGCCCACCATCAACAGTGGCGTCACCAACCAAGGGACGAAGGCACTGATCGCCAGCGCCGACGGCACCAGGATCAACTTGTTGATGAACGATCCCTTGGCCACCGCCCAGACCACCGGCAGCTCCCGCTCGGCACGCACACCAGAGACTTGCTGGGCATTGAGCGCCAGGTCATCGCCCAGCACGCCGGCGGTTTTCTTGGCGGCCATCTTGGTCATCAACGCTACGTCGTCGAGCACGGTGGCGATATCGTCGATCAGTACCAGCAAACTGCTTCCGGCCATGGAGGGGCTCCTTGAACAATAATGCTGCGCAGCATACCGCGAGCAGCGCCCCCATAGGGCATTCTTGAGCGCCGCGCGAGGCCGGTGCTACCATGCGCCACCGCCAGAATAGGCAAGGAACCCCTGGGTTTATGAGCACGATCCGCGAGCGCAACAAAGAATTGATCCTGCGTGCCGCCAGCGAAGAATTTGCCGACAAGGGCTTCGCCGCGACCAAGACCAGCGACATCGCGGCCAAGGCAGGCCTGCCCAAACCCAACGTCTACTACTATTTCAAATCCAAGGAAAACCTCTACCGCGAGGTCCTGGAAAGCATCATCGAGCCGATTCTCCAGGCTTCGACACCGTTCAATGCCGACGGCGTGCCCGGTGAAGTGCTGAGCCATTACATCCGCTCCAAGATCCGCATCTCCCGCGACCTGCCCTTCGCCTCGAAAGTCTTCGCCAGCGAGATCATGCACGGCGCCCCGCACCTGAGCCCCGACCTGGTGGAACAACTCAACGCCCAGGCCCGGCACAACATCGATTGCATCCAGACCTGGATCGACCGCGGCCAGATCGCCCCCATCGACCCCAACCACCTGATGTTCAGCATCTGGGCCGCCACCCAGACCTATGCCGATTTCGACTGGCAGATCAGCGCCGTGACCGGCAAGGCCAAGCTCGATGAAGCGGATTACGAAGCGGCGGCGCAGACGATTATCCGGTTGGTGTTGAAGGGGTGTGAGGTGGATCGCTAGGCTCAGGACCGAGTAGCCGCCATCGCGAGCAGGCTCGCTCCCACAGGGTTCTGCTGTGAATGTAGATTCTGCGAGCAACCTAAATCCCTTGTGGGAGCGAGCCTGCTCGCGATAGCGGTAACTCGATTTCATGTCAAAGCCAAATGGCATCCCACAGCGGATAATCGCCAAGTCGCTTCACCAGGCCAGCCCGCAATGGGTTAGCGACGACATAGCGAGCCATTATTATCAACTCGTCCTCCCGCCGCAGGGCCCGGTCATGAAATCCTTGCTGCCAAAGGCTGACTTTATTACCCAGGCGCAGATTTACAGCTTTGGTACTCAATGATTTGGTCCTTTGCATCAACTCACTCAAAGATCCCCTGCGCAATTCGATCAACCAATGGAAATGATCAGGCATGACCACCCAGGCCAATGAGTCGGCCCAGCCTTGTTCCTGAGCTTTTCGAAATTGCTCAACGACCAATCTACCCAGGACAACGTCCTTAAAAACTGGTACGCGGCCAGATGTGTTGGTGGTCAGTAAATAAACCCGACTGGATTCGGCGTAGCGACCGAGGCGCAGTTTATGTGAAGCAGGTGAACCAGGCATTCCTTGCCCCTTTAATGATTGACTCATGAAGAAGGCTAGATCTGTGAATGCCTGGATAGGAGGCAAACTTTTTAGCTTGATGTGTCTGCTAGATGGCCATCGCGAGCAGGCTCGCTCCCACAGTGTGGATTTGCGGCGTTTGCAGAATCTGTGCCCAACTCCACCCTCTGTGGGAGCGAGCCTGCTCACGATAGCGAACGATCAACCACCGCAAATCAAATAGTAACCCCCACATCCGCCCTCAACAGCAGCGCCTCCACGGCCCTGACCGCCACCTGCTCATCCACATCCGAAACATCCCCACTGACACCAATCGCCCCCAGCACCCTCCCATCCTGATCCCTGATCAACACCCCACCCGGGGCCGGTACGACGCTGCCCTGCCCCAACCCATTCAACGCGGCAAAGAACGCCGGGCGTTGCTGGGCGTCCTGGGCGAGCAGGCGCGAGCCTTTGCCCAGGGCGATGGCGCCCCAGGCCTTGCCGATGGCGATTTGTGGGCGCAGCAGGCTGGCGCCGTCTTCGCGTTGCAAGGCAACCAGGTGCCCGCCGCTGTCCAGGACCGCGACGGTCAAGGGTGCGGCGCTGATTTCACGACCCGCGGCAAGGGCCTGCCCCGCCAGGTTGACGGCAATTTCCAAGGTTAGAACGCTCATGGGTGCTGTCCTTCTTTTGTTATGGGAGAGCCTTGCTGGCTTCACTTTCAGCAAAACCGAACACAACAAATAGAACACAACATCACATATTTTTGTATACAATAATTTTCTCAATTTCCATCAAGTGATGAAATACCGCAGCAAAACCTAGGTTCAGACGAATGAAACAGGCGCTTGAGGAAATGGATTGACCTACGCCGTTTGCCGTGAATACACTCTACGCAAAGCCACTTGTATACAATTACAAAACGTAAGAGGCACAAAACTATGAGCAAAATGAGAGCAATCGAAGCCGCCGTCCTGGTGATGCGCCGTGAAGGCGTGGACACCGCCTTCGGCATCCCGGGTGCTGCAATCAACCCGCTGTACTCGGCCTTGCAGAAGGTGGGTGGCATCGATCACGTCCTCGCTCGCCACGTTGAAGGTGCCTCGCACATGGCCGAGGGTTACACCCGGACCAAGGCTGGCAACATCGGCGTATGCATTGGCACCTCGGGGCCGGCCGGCACCGACATGGTGACCGGGCTCTACAGCGCTTCGGCCGATTCGATCCCGATCCTGTGCATCACCGGGCAAGCACCCCGCGCCCGCATGCACAAGGAAGACTTCCAGGCCGTGGATATCACCAGCATCGTCAAGCCGGTGACCAAGTGGGCGACCACCGTGCTGGAGCCGGGCCAAGTGCCGTACGCGTTTCAGAAAGCCTTCTATGAAATGCGTTCCGGCCGGCCGGGCCCGGTGCTGATCGACCTGCCGTTCGATGTGCAGATGGCCGAGATCGAATTCGACATCGACGCCTACCAACCGCTGCCCCTGGCCAAACCCGCGGCCAACCGCGTGCAGATCGAGAAAGCCCTGGCGATGCTCAATCAGGCTGAGCGGCCATTGCTGGTGGCCGGCGGCGGCATCATCAATGCCGATGCCAGCGAGCTGCTGGTGGAGTTCGCCGAGTTGACCGGCATCCCCGTCATCCCTACCTTGATGGGCTGGGGCACCATTCCCGACGATCATCCGCAGATGGTCGGCATGGTCGGCCTGCAAACCTCCCACCGCTACGGCAACGCCACCTTGCTCAAATCGGACCTGGTGCTGGGCGTCGGCAACCGCTGGGCCAACCGTCATACCGGTTCGGTGGACGTCTACACCGAAGGCCGCACGTTCATTCACGTGGACATCGAGCCGACCCAGATCGGCCGCGTATTCACGCCCGACCTGGGCATCGTTTCCGACGCCGCCTCGGCCCTGACGGTGTTCATCGAAGTGGCCCGCGAGTGGCAAGCCGCCGGCAAACTGAAAAACCGCAGCGCCTGGCTGCAAGACTGCCAGCAACGCAAGGCCAGCCTGCAGCGCAAGACCCACTTCGACAACGTGCCGGTCAAGCCACAGCGTGTGTATGAAGAAATGAACCAGGTGTTCGGCAAGGACACCTGCTACGTCAGCACCATCGGCCTGTCACAGATCGCCGGGGCGCAATTCCTCCATGTCTATAAGCCACGGCACTGGATCAACTGCGGCCAGGCCGGCCCGTTGGGCTGGACCATTCCGGCCGCGCTGGGGGTGGTCAAGGCCGACCCCAGTCGCAAGGTCGTCGCGCTGTCGGGTGACTATGATTTCCAGTTCATGATCGAAGAGCTGGCGGTGGGAGCGCAGTTCAAGCTGCCTTACATCCACGTCGTGGTAAATAACTCCTACCTGGGCCTGATTCGCCAGGCCCAACGCGGGTTCGACATGGACTACTGTGTGCAACTGTCCTTCGACAACCTCAACGCCCCGGAACTCAACGGCTATGGCGTGGACCACATCGCCGTGGCCGAAGGCCTGGGGTGCAAGGCGCTGCGGGTGTTCGAACCGGCCGGTATCCAACCGGCCCTGCGCCAGGCCCAGGCGATGATCGAGGAGTTCAAGGTGCCGGTGATCGTCGAGATCATCCTGGAGCGGGTCACCAATATTTCCATGGGCACCGAGATCAACGCTGTCAATGAGTTTGAAGACCTGGCGCTGGTGGGTAACGATGCGCCGACGGCCATTTCGTTGCTCGATTGAGCGCAGATGCCCTCCTGTGGGAGCGAGCTTGCTCGCGATAGCGGTGGGTCAGTGCCGGTGATGTTGGCTGTACCGCCGTCATCGCGAGCAGGCTCGCTCCCACAAAGGGCCTTGAAAATATTTAAAGGAGATCACCATGCCGCGTTTCGCCGCCAACCTGTCCATGCTGTTCACCGAGCAGGATTTCCTCGCCCGTTTCGAAGCCGCCGCCAAGGCCGGTTTCACGGGCGTCGAATACCTGTTCCCTTACGACTACAGCTCCGCCGAACTCAAGGCCTTGCTCGATGCCAACGGCCTGGCCCAAGTACTGTTCAACCTGCCAGCCGGCGACTGGGCCAAGGGCGAGCGCGGTATTGCCTGCCTGCCGGACCGGGTCGAGGAATTCCGCGCCGGTGTCGACCTGGCGATTGCCTACGCCCAGGTGCTGGGCAACACCCAAGTCAACTGCTTGTCGGGAATTCGTCCGCAGAACTGCTCTGAAACCCTGGTGGAGAAAACCTTCGTCGCCAACTTGAAGTACGCCGCCGAGAAGCTGCAAGCCAAGGGCATCAAGCTGGTCATGGAAGCCATCAACACCCGCGACATTCCCGGTTTCTATCTGAACAACACCGCCCAGGCCCTGGCGATTCGCGAGCAAGTGGGCAGCGCCAACCTGTTCCTGCAATACGACATCTACCACATGCAAATCATGGAGGGAGACCTGGCCCGTACCCTGGAAAGCAACCTGGCGGCGATCAACCACGTGCAACTGGCGGATAACCCCGGTCGCAACGAGCCGGGCACGGGCGAGATCAACTACCGCTTCCTGTTCGAACACCTGGACCGCATCGGCTACCAGGGTTGGGTCGGCTGCGAATACAAGCCGCTGACCAGCACCGAAGCGGGATTGGGCTGGTTGAAAACCTTGTGAGAGCGAGCCTGCTCGCGATAGCGGTAGTCCAGCCAGCATCTTTGTTGAATGTAGAACCGCCATCGCGAGCAGGCTCGCTCCCACAAAAAAACTGTCTCCCATTTGCTTGAAGCAATACAAAAACAAGAGGATTTCCCCATGGCTAAAATCGGATTCATCGGCACCGGCATCATGGGCCACCCCATGGCCTTGAACCTGCAAAAGGCCGGGCACAGCCTGTTCCTGTCCCAGCACCACGACGCGGCCCCGGCCGATCTGCTGGCCAGCGGCGCGGTGGCGTTGGCCAACCCGAAGGAAGTGGCCCAGGAAGCCGAGTTCATCATCGTCATGGTCCCGGACACCCCGCAGGTCGATGACGTGCTGTTCCGCGCCGATGGCGTGGCGGCTGGCGTGGGAGCGGGCAAGATCGTGATCGACATGAGTTCGATCTCCCCCACCGCCACCAAGGCATTCGCGGCGAAGATCAATGAAAAAGGCGCCCAGTACCTCGACGCCCCGGTGTCCGGCGGTGAAGTCGGGGCCAAGGCTGCGACCCTGAGCATCATGGTCGGTGGCGACAGCGCCGCTTTCGAGCGCGCTCTGCCGCTGTTCCAGGCCATGGGCAAGAACATCACCCTGGTGGGCGGTAACGGCGACGGCCAGACCGCCAAAGTGGCGAATCAGATCATCGTCGCCCTGAACATCCAGGCCGTGGCCGAAGCCCTGTTGTTCGCCGCGAAAAACGGCGCCGACCCCGCCAAAGTCCGTGAAGCCCTGATGGGCGGCTTCGCTTCGTCGAAGATCCTCGAAGTGCATGGCGAGCGCATGATCAAGGGTACCTTCGACCCGGGCTTCCGCATCAGCCTGCACCAGAAGGACCTGAACCTGGCCCTGCAAGGCGCCAGGGAACTGAACATCAACCTGCCCAACACCGCCAATGCCCAGCAAGTGTTCAGCACCTGCGCGGCCATCGGTGGCAGCAACTGGGATCACTCGGCGTTGATCAAGGGGCTGGAACATATGGCCAGTTTCTCCATTCGCGATAACTGACATACCCCATAACCCTGTGGGAGCGAGCCTGCTCGCGATAGCGGACTTTCAGTCGACATCGATGTTGGATGTCAGATCCTCATCGCGAGCAGGCTCGCTCCCACAGGTCATGCGTCACTCAGCCAATAATAAGAATCGGGAGCCCGCCATGTCGGTCGATCCGCAACAATTGCTGCGCGAGCTGTTTGCCACAGCCATCGACGCGGCCCATCCGCAGCACGTCCTTGAACGCTATCTGCCAACCGATCGCAGCGGTCGGGTGATCGTCATCGGCGCCGGCAAGGCGGCCGCCGCCATGGCCCAAGTGGTCGAGCGCTGCTGGCAGGGCGAAGTCTCTGGCCTGGTGGTGACCCGCTACGGCCATGGCGCGCCCTGCCAGAAAATCGAAGTCGTGGAGGCCGCCCACCCGGTGCCTGATGCCGCTGGCCTGGCCGTGGCCCAGCGGGTACTGGACATGGTGAGCAACCTCAGCGAAAACGATCGCGTCATCTTCCTGCTGTCTGGCGGCGGTTCTGCCCTGCTCGCCTTGCCCGCCGAAGGCATCACCCTGGCCGACAAACAATCGATCAATAAAGCCTTGCTCAAGTCCGGTGCGACCATCGGCGAGATGAATTGCGTGCGCAAGCATCTCTCGGCGATCAAGGGCGGACGCCTGGGCAAGGCTTGCTGGCCGGCGACGGTCTACACCTACGCAATCTCCGACGTACCGGGGGACCTCGCCACGGTCATCGCCTCCGGCCCCACCGTGGCCGATCCGAGCACATCGGTCGAAGCCCTGGCGATCCTCAAGCGCTACCACATCGATGTGCCGGCCTCGGTGCGCCACTGGTTGCAAAGCCCCGAATCGGAAACCGTCAAACCCGGCGACCCAAGCCTGGCCCGCAGCCACTTCCAATTGATCGCCCGTCCCCAGCAATCGCTGGAAGCGGCGGCGGTAAAGGCGCGCCAGGCTGGTTTCAGCCCATTGATCCTCGGCGACCTGGAAGGTGAATCCCGGGAAGTGGCGAAAGTCCACGCTGGCATCGCCCGGCAGATCGCCTTGCATGGCCAGCCACTGGCGGCGCCGTGCGTGATCCTCTCCGGTGGCGAAACCACCGTCACCGTGCGCGGCAATGGCCGTGGCGGACGCAACGCCGAATTCCTGCTGAGCCTGACCGACAGCCTCAAGGGCCACCCTGGCATCTACGCGCTGGCCGGCGACACGGACGGCATCGATGGTTCCGAAGACAACGCCGGCGCCCTCATGACCCCGGACAGCTATCGCCGCGCCGCCGAACTGGGCCTGAGCGCCAGCGACGAGCTGGATAACAACAATGGCTACGGCTACTTCGCCGCCCTGGATGGGTTGATCGTCACTGAACCGACCCGCACCAACGTCAACGACTTTCGCGCCATCCTGATCCTCGAGGAGCCCAACCATGACGCCTGATAAAAAGGTCAAGATCCTCGCGACCCTCGGCCCCGCCACCCGTGGCATCGATGACATCCGCGAGCTGGTACAGGCTGGCGTGAACATCTTCCGTCTGAACTTCAGCCACGGCGAGCATACCGACCACGCCCAGCGCTACCAGTGGATTCGTGACGTCGAGAAGCAGCTCAATTACCCGCTGGGTATTCTCATGGACCTGCAAGGCCCGAAGCTGCGGGTTGGCCGATTCGCCGACGGCAAGGTCCTGCTGCAACGCGGCCAGGCCCTGCGCCTGGACCTGGACCCGACGCCCGGTGATCAACACCGGGTCAACCTGCCTCACCCGGAAATCATCGCGGCCCTGGAGCCCGGCATGGACCTGCTGCTGGACGACGGTAAGTTGCGCCTGCGCGTGACTGCCAGGCACGCCGACGCCATCGATACCGAAGTGCTCAATGGCGGTGAGTTGTCCGACCGCAAAGGTGTGAACGTGCCCCAGGCCGTGCTCGACCTGAGCCCGCTGACGGCCAAGGACCGGCGTGACTTGAATTTCGGCCTGGAACTGGGCGTGGACTGGGTAGCGCTGTCGTTCGTGCAGCGCCCCGAGGACATCCGCGAAGCCCGGGCGCTGATCGGCGACAAGGCGTTCCTGATGGCGAAGATCGAGAAGCCATCGGCGGTGACCCAACTGCGGGAAATCGCCGAATTGAGCGACGCAATCATGGTGGCTCGCGGAGACTTGGGCGTCGAGGTGCCGGCCGAGAGCGTGCCGCAGATCCAGAAGAACATCATCGGCACCTGTCGCGCCCTCGGCAAACCGGTAGTGGTGGCGACCCAGATGCTCGAATCGATGCGTTTCTCCCCGGCACCCACCCGTGCGGAAGTCACCGACGTAGCCAACGCCGTGGCCGAAGGGGCCGATGCGGTGATGCTATCGGCGGAAACCGCTTCAGGCGATTACCCACTCGAAGCCGTGCAGATGATGAGCAAGATCATCCGCCAGGTGGAAAGCGGTCCCGACTACCAGTCTCAACTGGACGTCAGCCGGCCGAAAGCCGAAGCCACGGTGTCGGATGCCATCAGCTGCGCGATCCGGCGCATCAGCAGCATCCTGCCGGTGGCGGTGCTGGTGAACTACAGCGAGTCCGGCAGTTCCAGCCTGCGCGCGGCACGGGAACGGCCGACGGTGCCGATCCTCAACCTCACGCCGAACCTGCAGGCCGCCCGCCGCCTGACCGTGGCCTGGGGCGTGCACTCGGTGGTCAATGATCGGCTGCGGCAGGTCGATGAGGTGTGTTCCACCGCTCTGGAAATTGCCCAGGCCCAGGGCATGGCCCAGCGTGGCGATACCTTGCTGATCACAGCGGGCGTACCGTTCGGGCAGCCGGGGTCGACCAATTCGTTGCGCATTGAGACGTTGCTCTAGCGCCTGTACTGGCCACATCGCGAGCAGGCTCGCTCCCACAGGAGGTTTTGTGATCGCCGCAAATCCAGTGCGTGGGAGCGAGCCTGCTCGCGATGAGGGCAACTCGGTCCATCAGACATATCCGCCATGCCCCATACCCACTGCCCCGACTGGGCCACCGCCCTGCTCAACGGTTTCAGCCAGATCTTCCTCCAGCGCCATCCGCTGTGCGGCCTGCTGTGCCTGCTGGCGATTCTGCTCACTGCACCCGCCCTGGTCGGTGGCGCGTTGCTGGGTGGGGTGGCCGGGTTGCTCACGGCCCAGCGACGCGGTTACGCCAAGGCTGACCGGCAAGCCGGCCTGTTCAGCTACAACGGCATCCTGCTGGGCTTGTTGCTGAGTCTTGTATTGCCCTGGTCCGTGCTGTTACCACCGCTGATCATTGCCGCAGGCGGTCTCGGCGCAATGCTGACCCAGCAATGGCTCAAGCGCACCCGAGGCCCTCAGTGCCTGCCCGCCTACACCGCGCCCTTTGTAGGGTTGGCTTGGCTGCTGATGGGCTTCACCCTGCCGCCGTCCCCCGGCACCTCGATTGAAATGACGATACCCAACCTGCTGGCCGCTCATTTGAGCGGGCTGGGCCAAGTCATGTTTCTCGGCCACCCTGCCGCCGGTGCACTGATTGTGGTGGGCCTGCTACTGGCCGACCGTCGCGCCGCCGGTTGGGCATTGTTCGGTTCCGCCGCCGGCCTTGCCTGCGCATTGTTACAGCATGAGAACCCAACCGCCCTTTCCGGCCTGGGCGGTTACAACCCGGCGTTGGTGGCGCTGGCCCTCAGCCAACAACGCCGCCCATGGCTGCCGCTGATGGGCATCCTCCTGGCGGTTTTGCTCACGCCAGGCTTTATCGCCCTCGATCTGCCGCCCCTGACCGCACCGTTCATCCTCGCCTGCTGGTTGATCCAGGCCACCGGCCGAGCGTGGCGCCAGGCCAGCCTCGACAGCGCGCCTTGCGCTCTGCGGGGCAATCGCCCTAGGCTTCGCTGATTCCGATTCAGGCGAAGATTATGCAAAGCAGCGACAACTGGCGTGAACGCCTCTACGTGATCATCTTCCAGACCGACACCGTGGCCGGCCGACGCTTCGACAGCACCCTGCTGTTGATCATCCTCGCCAGCCTGGTGATCGTGATGCTCGACAGCATCGACAGCGTGCACAAAAACTATGCGGCCCTGCTGGCCGGTATCGAGTGGGGCTTCACCTTCATCTTCATCGTCGAATACGGCCTGCGCCTGTACTGCTCGCCCAAGCCGTTGCGCTATGCCTTCAGTTTCTATGGCCTGGTGGATCTGCTGGCGATCGTGCCGGGGATCCTGGCGCTGTACTACAGCGATGCCCAATACCTGCTGATCATTCGGATCATCCGCATGCTGCGGATTTTCCGCGTGCTCAAGCTCAGTCCTTACCTCAAGCAAGCCAACTACCTGATGGCGGCGCTGCGGGGCAGCAAACAGAAAATCATTGTATTCCTGGTCAGCGTCTCGACCCTGGTGACCGTCTTCGGCACGCTGATGTATGTGATCGAAGGGCCTGAGCACGGTTTCACCAGCATTCCCAAGGGCATCTATTGGGCTATCGTGACACTGACCACCGTAGGCTTCGGCGACATCGTGCCCAAGACGCCACTGGGCCAGGTGGTGTCATCCCTGGTGATGATCACCGGTTACTCGATCATCGCCGTGCCAACGGGTATTTTCACGGCTGAACTGGCCACGGCCATGCGCGGTGACCAGCTCAAGCACGATTGCCCGGTGTGCAGCAAAAACAACCACGAACACGGTGCCGCTTTCTGCTCCCGCTGTGGCAATGCGTTGTTTAAGAAATTGGAATAAGCAAAGCACTTTTTAATGCTTGATGGCCTATTAGCTTGCCGCTAGTGTGCTGGCTAATTGCCCGGAACCCCTTTCAAATAAAAAGGAATTCGCAGTGAAGAACTTCTTTGGCGCCTCCCTTCTCGCCGCTGGCCTGGCCTTTGGCAACCTGGCTCACGCCGCCCCGACCCTGCTCAACGTTTCCTACGACGTGATGCGTGATTTCTACAAGGACTACAACACCGCCTTCCAGAAACATTGGCAAGCCGAGCACAACGAAAACATCACCGTGCAGATGTCATTCGGCGGTTCCAGCAAGCAGGCGCGCTCGGTGATCGACGGGCTGCCGGCGGACGTCATCACCATGAACATGGCCACCGACATCAACGCCCTGGCGGACAACGGCAAACTGGTGCCCGAAAACTGGGTCACCCGCCTGCCGAACAACAGCGCGCCGTTCACCTCGGCCACCGTATTCATCGTGCGCAAAGGCAACCCGAAAGCACTGAAAGATTGGCCTGACCTGCTCAAGGACGGTGTGCAGGTGATCGTGCCCAACCCGAAAACCTCCGGCAACGGTCGCTACACCTACCTGTCGGCCTGGGGCTACGTGCTCAAGAATGGCGGTGACGAGAACAAGGCCAAGGCCTTCGTCGGTAAGCTGTTCAAGCAGGCGCCGGTGCTCGACACCGGCGGTCGCGCCGCCACCACCACCTTCATGACCAACCAGATCGGCGATGTGCTGGTGACCTTTGAAAACGAAGCCGAGATGATCGCCCGCGAATTTGGCCGCGACCAGTTCGAAGTCATCTATCCGAGCGTTTCTGCCGAAGCCGAGCCACCGGTGAGCGTGGTCGATAAAGTGGTCGAGAAGAAAGGTTCTCGCGAGGCCGCCGAGGCCTACCTCAAGTACCTGTGGTCGCCCGAAGGCCAGGAAATCGCCGCCGCCAACTACCTGCGTCCACGGGACCCGGCGGTACTGGCCAAATACACCGACCGCTTCCCGAAAGTGGACTTCCTGTCCGTGGAAAAAACCTTCGGCGACTGGCGCACGGTGCAGAAGACTCACTTCAATGACGGTGGGATTTTCGACCAGATCTACAGCGGGCAGTGAGGCACTGATCGCATAGGGTTGCCAGAGAGCTTTTGTGGCGAGGGAGCTTGCTCCCGCTGGGTGGCGAAGCCGCCCTGAAAAACGATGAGCGCTTCGCACTCAAGCGGGAGCAAGCTCCCTCGCCACATAAAGCACTCATCACAGCAACCATCATCAACCACAGGCATGTCTGATATCAGCCACAAAGCTCTGTTCCAGAGCGGCACAACTCTTTAGCCTCACGTCATCTTTCCTGTTCTGACGAGATTGCCATGAGTGCCCACCCCGCCACCCTGACCCGAGGCATGGTCCTGCTGTTCGCCTTCTGCTGCGGAGCCATCGTCGCCAACATCTACTACGCCCAACCGATCATCGAACTGATCGCGCCGGATGTCGGCCTGAGCAGCACCATGGCCAGCCTGATCGTCTCGTTGACCCAGATCGGTTATGCCTTGGGCCTGTTTTTCCTGGTGCCGCTGGGGGACTTGCTGGAGAACCGCCGGCTGATGATCCTCACCACGCTGGTGGCGATTGCCAGCCTGTTGGGGGCGGCGTTCACTGACCAGCCGAATGTATTCTTGCTGGTCTCCCTGCTGGTGGGGTTCAGTTCAGTGTCGGTGCAAGTCCTGATTCCGTTGGCCGCGCACCTGGCGCCGGAAGAATCCCGGGGCCGGGTCGTCGGTGGGATCATGGGCGGCCTGCTGCTGGGGATCCTGTTGGCGCGGCCGATCTCCAGCGTCGTGGCCGATCACTTCGGCTGGCGGACCATGTTCATCATCGCCGCCGCGTTGATGGCCGCGATCAGCATCGTCCTGGCACTGACCGTGCCCAAGCGCCAACCCGACCATAGCGCCACTTATGGCCAACTGCTGGGCTCGCTCGGCACCCTGCTGCGCCAACAACCGTTGTTGCGGCAACGGGCTTTCTACCAAGCCTGCATGTTCGCCACGTTCAGCCTGTTCTGGACCGCCGTGCCGCTGGAACTGTCACGCGTCCATGGCCTGTCCCAGACTGAAATCGCCCTGTTCGCCCTGGTCGGTGCCATAGGCGCCATCGCCGCGCCCATCGCCGGTCGCCTGGCGGATGCCGGCCATACCCGCATTGCCTCGCTACTGGCGATGCTGTTCGCCAGCCTGAGCTTCCTGCCAGCGTTCATCCATCCGCTCTACAGCGTGATTGGCCTGGCGGTGACCGGGGTGGTCCTGGATTTTTGTGTGCAGATGAACATGGTCCTGGGCCAGCGCACCATCTACGCACTCGATGCCAAGAGCCGCAGCCGCCTGAATGCGCTGTACATGACCAGTATCTTCGTCGGTGGCGCCTTCGGCTCATCGATTGCCAGTGCGGTGTACGAACACGGCGGCTGGTTGTGGGTGGTGATCGTCGGCAGCGCCTTCCCGCTGTTGGCCTTGCTACGTTTCTTGAGCGCCTCGCAGAAACCTTCCCTGGCAACGGCCTGAATACCCACGCATAAAAAATGCCCGGTCGTTCGAAGCGACCGGGCATTGTTGTGGAGCGGTCAAATCCGCACGTTGCCACGCGGCCCGGCAATCGCCCAGATGATCAGGCCCAGCACTGGCAACAGCAGGATCAGCAGCACCCAGAGGATTTTCATCCCGGTTTCCGCGCCGCTCTTGAGTACATTGATGATCGCCCAGATATCGAGCGCCAGGATAATCAGGCCGACCAGGCCGTTGAAGGTGGAACCCATGGTGTCGCTCCCAAATGGTGATAGGCACCCTTAGGATAGCGGGCCCCAGGCAAGGGTTCCGTTTTATTGCTTCAGACGTGGACCGCGATCTTGAGGGCTTCCAGGGACGGCGCGGCGGCGATGCCGACTTCGGCACACAGTTGCAGTACCCGCGGCACGTCGTTGCCGTAGACCAGCACCATTTGCAATTCATCGTCGAGCAACTGGCTGAAGTTCATCAGCACGTAGCCGCCGTTTTCCTTGTTCAGGCTGCTCATCTGGATCTGGATACGGTTGAGCGCGGTCAAGGCTTCGGTTTTCGCCAGTTGCTTGGGCTTGAGATTGAACGCCACGCCGGGGCCGAACGAGGCGACGATCTGTTCGAACAGGTCCACGTAGGTGTCGGCCTGGAACAGCACGGTGTCCGGCAGGCTGCCCACTACCACCCACTCACCCAACGGGATAGGGAAGGTGTCGTCGTAGTTGATATCGGGGTTGGCCGCCAGGAAAGCTGTCGGATCGGCGTAGGCCTGGGCCGCTTCGTCGGCGATTCGCTCGATGTCAGCCTCGCCAAGGCAGCCGGAGCTGATTTTAGCGATGAGTTCGATGAGGGCGGCTTTCATGAGGGTGAATCCTGTGGCGAAGGGTGTTTTGAGGGCGGGCAGGATAACGCATTCGCATGCGAATTAGGATTGGAGAAGGACCTGTGGCGAACGAGCATTTTGTGGGAGCAAGGCTTGCCCGCGATGAAAACAACACGGTCTCTCTGGAGCCCAGTGCCTTTATCGCGAGCAAGCTTTGCTCCCACAGCCTATCAGCCCAACAACTTTTCCAACTGCGCCGTGGTGTCCACCGCCCCCATGGTCCTGGCCGCATCCAGGGCCGAGACGCCGTTGGCGTCCTTGGCTTTCGGATCAGCGCCTTTGCCGATCAGGTAGTCGACGATTTCCACCCGGTTGAACATCGCCGCCATCATCAGTGCGGTACGGCCATCGAAGGAGGCGCCTTCCACCTGCGCGCCGCCGTCCACCAGCGCCGAAACCACTGCCAGGTCGCCCTTGAACGCCGCACCGGCAATCGGGCTCTGGCCGTTGTCGTTGCGGATTTCCGGATCGGCCTTGTGCTCCAGCAGCACCTTCACCGTTTCCACATGCCCGTGGTAAGCGGCCAGCATCAAAAGGGTGTCACCCTTGTGGTTACGCAGGTTGGGCGGCAGGCCCTTGCTCAGCAGCGCGGCCATCATGGCTGCATCGCCCTGGCGTGCGACGTTGAACACCTGTTCGGCAAACTCCGCAGCCTCTTCCGGGGTCATCTGGCGGCTTGTATCGGACATGGGAAACTCCACTCGGGTCTTCGCAAAACGGCTAGTTTCCCGAGGGACCCGGGCGCTGTCATCCCTTTTTTCACTGTGCCCGCCATAGCCAGAATCAATAACGCAGTTGTCCGTCCCGGATCCGGGTCGCCAGTTGCCGATCCACCCGCACATAAGTATCGGTGCCCGGCAGCCAGGCATAGACCGGTTCATCCCCGGTGACGCATGGGTCGAACGCTTCGGCCTTGAGGCGGGTCTTCTGGTACTTGAAGGTGCCGGTGGTGTCCATTTTCACCTTGATGCGCAGGAACAGCGGCACGGCATAGGCGGGCAACTTGCATTGCAAGAACTGCAACAGCTCGCTGAAATCCAGGGTCGCCAGGGATTCGGACGGAGTGATCGCCGCCATGCCGGCACGGCCATTGGTGCCGTTGATCTCCACGCCGTAGGCCACCGCCTCGGCTACCTGGGGATGTTGCAGCAACACATTTTCGACTTCCGTAGTGGAGACGTTTTCGCCCTTCCAACGATAGGTATCACCGAGGCGATCAACGAACTGCCCATGCCCGAAGCCAATGTTACGCAACAGGTCGCCTGTGTTGAAATAACGGTCGCCCGGCGCAAAGACATCCCGGCAGATGGTTTTTTCGGTCAAGGCCTGCTCGGTGTAGCCGTCCAGCGGCGCCTTTTCGTCGATCCGCGCCAGCAGCAGGCCCGGTTGGCCCCTGGGCACTTTTTGCATACGACCCTGCAGGTTGCGCAACGGCAGGCCACTGTCATGATCGTACTGCACCAGTTCCCAGCCCATCAGGGAAAAGCCGACGGTGTTGTCGAAATTCAGGATGTTGGTAAAGCCGATATTGCCGTCGCTGGCCGCATACAGCTCGCAGATGTGGTCGATGCCGAAACGTGTCTTGAAGGTCGACCAGGCCCCGGGCCGCAGGCCGTTGCCGATCATTTTCTTCACACCGTGATGGCGGTCATCGGCAGCGACAGGCTGATCGATCAGGTAGCGGCACAACTCACCGACATAACCCAGCGTGGTCGCCCGGTAACGACGTACGTCGCTCCAGAACCGGCTGGCGCTGAACTTGCGCCGGATCGCAAATCCCGATGCACCACAGATCGCCGCGCCCCAGCACACGCACAGGCCCGTGGCGTGATACAGCGGCAAGGTGCAATACACGACATCGGCGGGTTGCATGTCCAGGGCGATCAGACCGAAGCTGGTGGCCGTGCGCATCCAGCGGCCATGGCGAAACACCCCGGCCTTGGGCAGCCCGGTGGTGCCCGAGGTGTAGAGATAAAAGCACGGGTCGTTACAGAAAACCTGCCGGCTGCACGCGGGGTTATCACCTGGGTAACCCTCGCATCCAGCCATCAGGTCGATAAAACCGGACGGGACGTCGGCACTGTCCTGATCCGCGACCCACCAGGTCCTGGCGCTCGATAACGCCGTTCGCTCTCGCACATCGTTGAAAGCCGCAACCCGTTCATCCCCGACCACTATCGCGACCGGATTGACCAAGGCCAGGCTGTGCACCAGCGCATCGCCGGTTTGCGAGGTATTGAGCATGGCACTGACCGCACCCACCTTCGCCATCGCCAACACGCTGATCAACAGCTGTGGCCGGTTCTCGATGAATATCGCCACGCAGTCGCCCTTGCCGATGCCCTGGGCCAACAGGTAATGGGCGATGCTATTGGCCTGGGCGTTGACCTGTGCATAACTCAACACTGTATCGCCGCACAGCAGCGCCGGGCCGTGGGGATTGCGTTGGGTGGCCTGTTCGAAACACCAGCCCAGGCCACAAGGCTGGGTCGGGTCCTGGACGTTGGCCTGCTTCATGCCTTTGACGATCCGGGGGACGGCTTTGGCGATGACTGGCAGCTTGCGCAGCATCATGCCCCAGGTAATAGCGTCGCTGGGTGTACGACTCATGGTGATCTTCCCCGTTCGACCTCGTGGGTCTCGGTTCTTGTTATGGGCTGGCGGTGATTTTGGCTCGAAAGTACGCCCGCGATTGCGACGCTGTACACGCGGTTTTTGCAATGTTTTGTATCCGCTGGCCGAGACAGGCGAAGCGTGAGCGCCGGAAAACGATTTGGTTCCAAAAATCCTTGCCCGACCACGCAAAATGCAGGATGCACGATGGCTATTCATGCAAGTTGCACGAAAGCGAAAATCCAACAAAAACGTAACTTATTGTTTTTAAATGGTTTTTTAGATAAGAAAATGCTGGCATAGACAGTGCAACCATCCCTCCACGGTTTGCCATACCATGGAGCAGTCAACTATGAACATGATTCAAGAAAAGTTTGCATCCCTGTTTTCCAACTACGAAGTGACCACTCAGCCCCGCCCGGATGGCGGCATTCTGCTGACCTTGCGTAATAGCGACGGCAAGCTGTTCAAACGCACGATTTCCTATGCTCAATTGCATGCCGGGGATCAGTTGTCCTGGGCGATCAGCGCGATTCGTCGTGACCTGGCTGAACAGGCCAGCGAGTTGCCACAGATCACGCTGTTGCAGAGCCAGCATCGGTTTGCGCTGCCGACTTACCACAGCGCTTGAGTCTGCTGGAAAATCCGCTTTGCTGTTCACATAGAAAAAAGGCGCTTCTCTCAGAAATAGGAAGCGCCGTTTTTTTGGGGTGTTTCTTTTGGGGCCAAACGCGGATCAATCCTCCAATCGAGGAAACCGGCAAGCAATATCATCCCCAGTGAGCTCAGCAACCAACCCCTGCGGATCACCAGACAAACGGATCGTAACGAAATGCGGCCGCTCCCCCCCGTCAAACCAATGCCGCGTACCAGCAGGCACCGTTATCAGGTCGTTCCTCTCACACAAAACCGCGTAGACATAATCGCCGATGTGCAGGTTAAACAAACCACGACCGGTGACGAAAAACCGTACTTCGTCCTGGCTATGGCGGTACTCATCAAGCACCCCCGCTTGTTCCGGGTGATCGCTGCTGACACTGACCACATCGACCGCTACGTACCCCCGCTCAGTCATCAACCCATCGATCTGAATCTGGTAAGCCGCAATGAGGTCTTCCTCGCGGGCACCAGGCTGGATTTTCGCCGCCGCTTCCCAACGGGCAAAGTGAATGCCTTGTTCGATCAGTGTCGCGGCGATGTCTTCGAAGTGGGTCAACACCTTGTTCGGGATATCGGGGCTCGAAACGTGATAGACGGCGAGGCTGCTCATGACAATGGCTCCAGCAAATTAACGGTTCGAAGGCTCATGGCCGATCCTCTTGCATACGTGTGGCGATGATAACCGCTGCGGCGAAGGCCGCGAGGCTGGCGAGGCTGAAGGTCCAACTGGCGCCCAGGGCGTTCCAACTGTAGCCGGAGTACAACGCGCCCAAGGCCCCGCCCGTGCCCGCCAGCGCCGCGTACAGCGCCTGCCCCTGGCCTTGCTGGCGAGGGCCAAAGCTGCGTTGCACGAAATGGATGGCGGCGGCGTGAAAGCTGCCGAAGGTCGCCGCGTGCAGCACTTGCGCGAATAACAACACCCAGAGGAATTCGGCCAGCGAGCCCAACAACAGCCAGCGCAACGCCGCCAGCAGGAAACTCGCCAGCAATACCCTGCGCACGGAAAATCGCGCCAGGATCCGACTCATCAGCAGGAAGACCAGAACTTCCGCCACCACACCGACCGCCCACAGCATGCCGATCAAGCCGCGACTGTAGCCCAGGTGTTCGAGGTGCAACGTCAGAAAGGTGTAATACGGCCCGTGGCTCACCTGCATCAGGCCCACGCAGATGTAGAACGCCAGTACGCCAGGGTTGCGCAGTTGCCGCAGGAAGCCTTCCCCCGCGACTCGCGCCCCCTGCAATGGCTGGGCGTTGGGCACCCAGAAGCTGGCGAGGATGATGCCGGCCATGATCAACACCAGCGCCACCGGGTAGATGTCCAGGCTCAGCCATTCGAACAACCGACCAAGCAGGACCACGGTGATGATGAAACCGATGGAGCCCCACAGGCGGATCTGGCTGTAGCGCGACGCCTGGCCGCTCAAATGGGCCAGGGTAATGACTTCGAACTGCGGCAACACCGCGTGCCAGAAGAATGCATGCAGCGCCATGACCATCGCCAGCCAAGCGTAGCTTTTATCGATGAAGACCAGCGAGAAGGTCAACAGCGTACAGATCGCACCAAAGCGCACGATCGCCAGGCGTCGGCCAGTGTAATCCCCCAGCCAGCCCCAGATGTTCGGCGCCACACAACGCATCAGCATCGGGATGGCCACCAGCTCGCCGATGCGCGCTGCGTTGAACCCCAGGTGATCGAAATACAGCGCCAGGAATGGCGCCGTCGAACCGAGCAGGGCGAAATAGAACAGATAAAAACTGGAGAGCCGCCAGTACGGCAGTGCCGCCATGGTCGTCAGGCCACGGCGGTCGGCAGGCCAGCCATCAAAGCTGACCCAGCACCGGGGTGCCGACCCGCACATCGGCGTTCTGGCCGCGATGACGCAGCAGGTGATCCATCAGCACGATCGCCATCATCGCCTCGGCGATGGGCGTGGCACGGATGCCGACGCACGGGTCGTGACGGCCCTTGGTGATGACGTCCACCGGGTTGCCATGAATATCGATGGAGCGGCCCGGCGTGGTGATGCTGGAGGTCGGCTTCAGGGCCAGGTGAGCAACGATTGGCTGGCCCGAGGAAATGCCACCGAGGATGCCGCCGGCATTGTTGCTCAGGAAACCTTGCGGAGTCAGTTCGTCACGGTGCTCGGTGCCGCGCTGGGCGACACAGGCGAAACCGGCGCCGATCTCCACGCCCTTCACCGCGTTGATGCTCATCAGCGCATGGGCCAGTTCGGCGTCGAGACGGTCGAAGATCGGCTCGCCGAGGCCAGGCATCACGCCTTCGGCGACCACGGTGATCTTCGCGCCGACCGAGTCCTGGTCCCGGCGCAACTGGTCCATGTAGGCCTCGAGCTCCGGGACCTTGTCTGGATCAGGGCAGAAAAAGGCGTTCTGTTCTACCGAGTCCCAGGTCTTGAACGGGATTTCGATGGGCCCCAACTGGCTCATGTAGCCACGAATGACGATGCCCTGGCTGGCCAGGTACTTCTTGGCAATCGCCCCGGCCGCCACGCGCATGGCGGTTTCCCGGGCCGAGCTGCGACCGCCGCCACGGTAGTCGCGCTCACCGTATTTGTGGTGGTAGGTGTAGTCGGCGTGGGCCGGGCGGAACAGGTCCTTGATGGCCGAGTAGTCCTTGGACTTCTGGTCGGTGTTGCGGATCAACAGGCCGATGGCGCAGCCGGTGGTGCGCCCTTCGAACACACCAGACAGGATTTCGACTTCATCGGCTTCCTGGCGCTGGGTGGTATGGCGACTGGTGCCGGGCTTGCGCCGGTCCAGGTCGCGTTGCAGGTCGTCCAGGGAAATCTCCAGGCCCGGCGGGCAGCCGTCGACAATGGCGACCAACGCCGGGCCATGGCTTTCGCCCGCGGTGGTGACAGTGAACAGCTTGCCGTAGGTATTGCCGGACATGCAGGGTGCTCCGTGAAAAACGCTGAGAGACTCAACCTTGGATTCGTAGTGGGCGCCAGTATACGCAGGCTCCCCGCGTAGTTCATCCTCGAACCTTATCGGCGGCCGCCAGTCCAACCGGCACCTTCGCAACTAATGGCGTGATGATGTTAAAGCTGCTTGCCTTAAGCCTTACCTTGTTAACCGGCCTGTTTTGCGGCCTGGCCCAGGCCACGGTGCTGCAACGCCCGATCAGCCTCGACACGGGCAGTGGTGAACTTTTCGGCTCGTTGTTGCTGCCAAAGTCCGACACGCCAGTGCCGGTCGTGCTGATCATTTCGGGGTCCGGCCCTACGGATCGCGACGGCAACAACCCCGAGGGCGGGCGCAACGACAGCCTCAAGCGCCTGGCCTGGGTCCTGGCCAGGCATAACATTGCCAGTGTGCGCTACGACAAACGCGGTGTGGCCGCCAGCCTCGCGGCGACACCGGACGAGCGCAACCTGAGCGTCGAGGCCTATGTGGCCGACGCCGTAGCCTGGAGCCACAAGCTCGCCGCCGATCCGCGCCTGGGCCCGGTGATTTTGCTGGGCCACAGTGAAGGCGCGTTGATCGCCAGCCTTGCCGCGCCCCAGGCCAACGCAGCGGCGGTGATTTCGCTGTCCGGCAGCGCCCGGCCAATCGACCAGGTGCTGCGTCAACAACTGAGCAACCGCCTGCCACCGCCCCTGATGCTGCGCAGCAACGAACTACTCGACAGCCTCAAGGCCGGTCGAGTCGACGACAACGTGCCGGCGCAACTGCAGGTCATTTTCCGCCCCAGTGTGCAGCCGTACCTGATCTCGCTGTTCCGCCAGGACCCGGCCCGTGCCTTCGCGGCGCTGAAGATGCCGGCCCTGATCATCCAGGGCAGCAACGACATCCAGGTCAGCATCGATGACGCCAAGCAGTTGAAAGCCGCCAAGCCCGACGCCGAACTGGCACTGATCGACGGCATGAACCACGTGATGCGCATCGTGCCCAACGACGTGAAGCGGCAACTGGCTTCCTACAAGGACCCGAACCTGCCCCTGGCGGCCGAGCTCGGTGCACGGATTCTGCGTTTTATTGACGCGTTAGCCGCCCGTTGAGCGGTTTTAGTGGCAACTAGCCCTCCAGTCCTTTAAAAAACGGCCGATAGCACTGTGTCGGATAGCGCAATGGCTACCGACCAGCCGGCCTGGACAGGACTTTGCCGTTATGACTGAAACTCAAACTTCCCCCGACACCGCCGCCGAAGCCCCCGCCTCGTCTGCGGTGGAGTTGCCGTGGGCCGACGTGCACACCGAGCATCACAAGATGCTCCGCCTGGCCCCGCTCAAGACCGACCGCGCCACCGGTGTGCGGCCGCTGCGGTTTGTCGAGTTCAGCTATGTCGAGCGCCACAGCAAGGAGCGCAGCCTGCTGCGCATGAGCATCCAACTGCCGAACCAGCGCGTGCGCAAAGAACAGAATCACCTGGACGTCTGGGCCGACCACGTCGAAAAACGTTTGTTTTTTTCCCCGGACAATCTGCAAGTCGAGCCGTTTAACCGTGGCATCGGCCGCTTCCTCGCGGCCCAGGGCATTACCTGGGCCAAGAAACGCTGGTCGGCCTACCAGGTAGACGGTACCGACCTGGATAACAAGGACGCCCTGAACGAAGACACTCGCCTGCGCCGCGACCGTTTTCTCAAGGCCCAAGGCTTCGAAGTGGCCTACGCCGACGCCCAGCACCTCAAGGGCAGCGTCAAGCCAACCCACGTTGGCGATCTGCTGGGGGACTGGAACACCGAGAAGCTGCAGTTCGTGGAAATCCTTGAAGCCGCGCAGATGCTGCAACAAGCCGAGCAGAACCTGGCGGAACAGGAAGTCAAACTCAAGCAGCAAGAAGAAAAGGTCAACAAGTTCAAGCGTGAAGACACCGGCCTGCGCTTCACCATCACCTGCCTGGTGGCTTTCGCCATGTTCCAGGCGGGGTTGCTGATCTGGATTGCGACGCGGCACTGATTGCCGCTGCAAGTTGCCTGACACATACCTGTGGCGAGGGGATTTATCCCCGCAGGGGTGCGAAGCGCCCCTAAAACCAGATATCTACGGAGTATCAGGATACTTGTAGGGGGCTGCTGCGCAGCCCAGCGGGGATAAATCCCCTCGCCACAAGGACAGCTCCGTCAGGCCTATCGGATCACACTCGCGAAGCAAACACCGCCTGGTGCTGGCGGCACTGCTCGGCACTGAGCATGAACACACCATGACCACCGCGCTCGAAGTCGAGCCAGGCGAAATCGACTTCCGGGTACAACGCTTCGACGTGCACCTGGCTGTTGCCCACCTCGACAATCAACAGCCCCTTCTCGGTCAGATGATCGGCCGCCTCGGCCAGCATTCGGCGAACCAGGTTCAAGCCGTCATCGCCACAGGCCAGGCCCAGCTCCGGCTCATGCTGGTACTCCGGCGGCATGTCGGCGAAATCTTCCGCGTCGACGTAGGGCGGGTTCGACACGATCAGGTCGAAACGTTGCCCCGGCAATCCCTCGAAACCATCGCCCTGGACGGTGAACACGCGCTCGTCGACACCATGCCGCTCGATGTTCTGGTTGGCCACTTCCAGCGCTTCGAACGACAGGTCGGCCAGCACCACTTCGGCCTCCGGGAACTCATAGGCACAGGCAATGCCGATGCAACCGGAACCGGTGCACAGGTCGAGAATCCGTGCAGGCTCCTGGCCCAACCAAGGCTCGAAACGCTTTTCGATCAGTTCGCCGATAGGCGAGCGCGGAATCAGCACCCGTTCGTCGACGATAAAAGACATCCCGCAGAACCAGGCCTCACCCAGCAGGTAGGCCGCCGGGATGCGCTCGGCAATGCGTCGGCGCAGCAAACGCTGCACATGGACCAGCTCTTCGTCTTCAAGGCGGCAGTCCAGGTAGCTGTCGGCAATTTCCCATGGCAGGTGCAATGCGCCCAACACCAGTTGCCGGGCTTCGTCCCACGCGTTATCGGTGCCATGACCGAAAAACAGATCCTCCCCATGGAAACGACTGACGGCCCAACGGATATGGTCGCGCAGGGTACGGAGACGGGAAGTGATCACGGCGGCAAACTCCAGAAAAATCGACGGGCGAGTCTATCAGCCAAACGCGGTGCTGCCCAAACACGCGCCGATGACGAACGAAAATACCCGAAGCAATCGTAGGAATTATCCGTTTTTTGATTCACCTATTGAACAAGACGGGCATCTTGACAAGGCTGTAGGCCAGCAACGGCGGCCCTTGCGATGGAAGCGATTCACAGAACCGCTCAGCCAGAGGACAATGTCGCAAAAGCCCCACTCGAAGGAGCCCCAGAATGTCCGTTCCAAAAACGATGTTTCAACTCAGCGGCCGTGGTTATGCGGCGGCCAATCTGAGTCAAGCGACCCTGATCATCATCGATGCCCAGAAAGAATACCTCGCAGGTCCCCTGGCCCTGAGCGGCATGGATGCAGCCGTCGCGAACATCAAGCAATTGCTCGGTGCGGCCCGTGCAGCCGGTCGACCGATCGTGCATGTGCGCCACCTGGGCACCCATGGCGGGCTGTTCGATCCACAAGGCGAACGCGGGGAGTTCATTCCCGGCCTCGAACCCCAGGGTGACGAAACCGTGGTCGAAAAGTTGCTGCCCAGCGCCTTCCACGGCACCGAACTGAAAAAGCGCCTGGAAGACTTCGGCCCCCTGGACCTGATCGTGTGCGGGTTCATGAGCCATTCCAGCGTCAGCACCACTGTGCGCGCCGCCAAGAACCTGGGCTTTCGCTGCACCCTGGTGGAAGACGCCTGCGCCACCCGCGACCTGCCATACAAGGGCGGCGTCCTCAGCGCCGAGCACGTACAACAGACCGAAATGGCGATCATGGCCGACAACTTCGCCACCCTGGCCCTGACCCGCGACTTCATCTGATGCGCCTTGATGAGCGGCCCGCCCTGCCGCTCATCCGCAAAAGCCTCTCATTTGCCGCAATTGCCCTACCTTCAGGAACAACCCGAATATCTTCCGGTCGAAGGGCCGATACCCATTGAGGAAGGTCGGAATGAAGTTATCCGATGGTTTTGACGCACGTCGCTTGCGGCCCAAGGGCCCGAGCAACTGGCGGTTTCGTTTCGGCGCGGCGATCGCTGCGCTCCTGGCAACACTCGGTGTATTACTGGCCATGGCCGGTGCGGCCAGCCTGCTGGGCCGTCCCCCCGCACTGGGCGAGTTGAATGCCACCCCGCTGGGTTCGGCGATCATCCTGGCTGTCGGTCTTGTCGTATTGCTGTTGGGCGTCTGGCTCTGGCGCCGTTGCCGCCGTCGCGCCCGCCAATCCCTGGAGCTGGCCATGGCTCCGCACCTGATGAAAAAGCACGACTGACCCACCATCCGACGTTTTGTCGCGCCTGATCCCGCCAGAGTTGGGTAAACTGGCCGGCCTTCGCGGAGGCTGACATGCAAGACGACGACTTTTCCCTGTTCAAAAGTGCGATCCAGGGCGTAAAACCGATCAAGCACGACCGTGCCGAGACCGGCAAGCCCAAGGCTGATCGCGCACAGATCGCCAAGCTGCGCCAGGCCGCCACCGTACGCACCGACGCCACGACCGTGGACGGTTTGTCCGATCAGTTCGTGATCGACGTCGGCCCGGAAGACGAGTTGATGTGGGCGCGCGACGGCGTCCAGGAAAGCCAGATGCGCAAGCTGAAGGTCGGCCAGATCCCCTTCGAAGGCAGCCTCGACCTGCACGGCATGAGCGTCGAAAAAGCCCGGGAAACCCTCTGGGCATTCCTGGCCGAAGCCACCAGATTCGAAATCCGCTGCGTGCGCGTCACCCACGGCAAAGCCGTGCGCCTGGACGGCAAGCGGCCCATGATCAAGAGCCACGTCAATACCTGGTTGCGCCAGCACCCGCAAGTGCTGGGATTTACCTCTTGCCAGGCGAAACACGGCGGTGCCGGGGCGGTGTACGTGATGCTCAAGCGCACCATGATGGAAGGTCGCGACGAGTAGCCCGCGATTGCCGAGCTTGCAGCGCCGTGTCCGCCACCGTACCCTTGCCCTTTGCGTAAAATCCCACAGGTAGTTTCATGTCTCTGGAACAGAATTACACCGCGATTCTCGGCCAACTGGGCGAGGACGTTTCCCGCGAGGGCCTGCTCGACACGCCCAAGCGTGCTGCCAAGGCCATGCAGTACCTCTGCCGCGGTTATGAACAGACCCTGGAAGAAGTCACCAACGGTGCCTTGTTCAGCTCCGATAACAGCGAGATGGTGCTGGTCAAGGACATCGAGTTGTACTCGCTGTGCGAGCATCATCTGTTGCCTTTCATCGGCAAGGCCCATGTGGCCTATATCCCGAGCGGCAAGGTGCTGGGGCTGTCGAAAGTCGCGCGCATCGTCGATATGTATGCCCGTCGCCTGCAGATCCAGGAAAACCTCAGCCGCCAGATCGCCGACGCGGTCCAGCAAGTGACCGGCGCCCTGGGCGTGGCGGTGGTGATCGAGGCCAAGCACATGTGCATGATGATGCGCGGTGTGGAAAAGCAGAATTCCTCGATGATCACCTCGGTGATGCTCGGCGAGTTCCGGGAAAACGCCGCGACCCGCAGCGAATTCCTCAGCCTCATCAAGTAATCCGTGGCGTTTAAAAAACCGGCATGCATCGCCGGTTTTTTTTCGCCCGGGAAAAATCAGGTAAGCTGCGCGCCCTCTTCTTCCCTGCCGCGAGGCTTAATACCGTGATTGTCAAAGCGCTTCGAGTTGGCCTGGGCCAGCTCATCATCTTCATCGACTTCATCACCCGCCCCGGCAAGAAACAGCGCCCGGCCGAGGCCCAGGCGCAGGTCGACCAGGCCGCCCGCAGCCTGACGCTCTATCAATTCCACGCCTGCCCGTTCTGCGTGAAGACCCGCCGCACCCTGCGCCGCCTCAACGTGCCGGTGGCCCTGCGCGATGCGAAAAACAACGAGCAGGATCGTCAGACACTGCTGGAACAAGGCGGCAGGATCAAGGTGCCGTGCCTGCGTATCGAAGAGAATGGCCAGACCTCCTGGATGTATGAGTCCAAGGTGATCATTGATTATTTGGATAAGCGGTTTTCTGCGGTCTGATAATTGTGGTGTGTTTGCGGCCCCCTATCGCGAGCAGGCTCGCTCCCACAATGAAACTGTAGGTAACTGGAGAGCCCTGTGGGAGCGAGCCTGCTCGCGATGGGGCCCGCCCAGTCACCGCATGACTCAAGCTGCTTTCACCGCCAAAGCCCCCCGCACTACCCCCGCCAACCGCTTGAGCCCTTCATCCAACCGCGCCGGATCAATGTGGCTGAAATTCAAGCGCAAGTGCCCCGGATGCTTGTCCGGCTCCGGAAAGAACGGCTCCCCCGGCATGAACGCAACATCGGCCGCCAGCGCGGCGGCGAGCAAGGTGCGGGTGTCCAGCGGTTGTTTGAGAGTCAGCCAGAAAAACAATCCGCCCTGGGGCACGTTCCAATCCGCGATGTCGGAAAAATGCTTTTGCAGCGCAGCCTGGAAGCGGTCGCGACGGTCGCGGTAGAAATCCCGCAGCTCACTCAAATGAAGACGGTACTGCTCGGTGCCGATCCATTGCAGCGCCTGCCATTGACCGATGCGATTGGTGTGCAGGTCCGCCGACTGCTTGAGCCGCAGCAGGTGCGGGAACAGATCCGCACTGGCGATCAAATAACCCACCCGCAGCCCCGGCAACAGGGTTTTCGACACGGTGCCGGTGTAGATCCAACTGGCCTTCTTCAAGCGACTGGCAATCGGCGTGGCGCTGCTGCCATCGAAGGTCAGTTCGCGGTAGGGTTCGTCCTCGATCAGGGTCACGCCGAACTCATCCAGCAAGGCCGCCACCGCGTCGCGCTTGGCCTCGCTGTAGCGCACCGCCGAAGGGTTCTGGAAGGTCGGAATCAGGTAGATGAACGCCGGCCGATGCCGCTCCAGGCGAGCCCGCAATTGCTTCAGGTCCGGGCCGTCGGCTTCCAGGGGCACGGTGATGCAGTCGGCGCCGAACAGCTGGAAAATCTGCAACGCCGCCAGATAAGTCGGCGCTTCGAGCATCACTTCGGTACCCACGTCGATGTGCAGCTTGGCCGCCAGGTCGAGGGTTTGCTGGGAACCGCTGACCACCAGCACCTGGCTCGCCTCGCAGGCCAGGCCTAAGGAACGTGCCTGAGCCGCCAAGGCTTCGCGCAGGGCCGGTTCACCTTCACTCATGCCGTACTGGCCCATGGACAATGGCATGGCCGCCCACTCCACTTTCGGCAGCATGGCCTCGGCCGGCAGGCCGCCGGCGAACGACATCACTTCCGGGCGCTGCGCCGCCGCGAGGATTTCTCGAATCAAAGAACTTTTGAGGCGCGAGACACGTTCGGAAAAAGCCATGGGATCACCTGTAGCGGGTCACTGGAAAAATGAGTCAAACTTGTTGACCGAAATTACTCCGACCTCTCTGGATACGTCAACATGATTGACCTTAAAAACCCGACTTCCCAACAAATGGCCATGGAAGCGTTTTTCTTCGGTTACCAGGCGTTCACCGCCAAGGCCGATGAAATGCTCGAGCGTCGTGGGTTGAGTCGGGTCCACCAGCGCATCGTTTTTTTCATCGCCCGCTATCCCTCGTTGAGCGTAAAGGAGTTGCTGGCCCTGCTCGGAGTGAGCAAACAGGCGCTGAACATGCCGTTGCGGCAGTTGATGGAAATGCACCTGGTGAACAGCGTCGCGTCCGAGACTGACAAGCGTAAGCGCCTGTTGGAACTGACGGCCGAAGGCGAGCGCTTCGAGCAGGCGTTGCGGCGTGAGCAGGTGAAATTGCTGGAGCGGGTGTTTGCCGAGGCTGGGGAGGCGGCGGTGGATGGGTGGTTGGCGGTGAACCTGGCTCTGGGGAAGAGTCCTGTGCCTATTGACTGAGTTTTCCGCAAGATTTGTGGCGCCAGGGCTATTGCTATCGCGGGCAAGCCTTGCTCCCACAATCGAACTCATTGGGCACCGCATCCCTCTGTGGGAGCAAAGCTTGCTCGCGATAGCGTCCGCATGGGCGATATATCCCTATCGCCAGACATTTCGTCGACAACACAGAAAACATTATTTGCTTTATTTGTATACAAAAGCATAATTCGCTTCGTGCGAGTTCCTGACCAAAAGGTCAACATACTTCGCCAGCCTTACCTGCCTCAGCGCATCGCAGCCACCCCAGGGTGTGTGCGGTGCTGGAAATAACAATAAGACTCTTGAGGAGTACTCGCTGTGGAAAGCCGCAAACCCGAAGCCCAGACGCTGGACCTTTCGCCGCCACTACGCAGTGGCTGGCTGGAACGCCTCTTCAAACTCAGCTTGCACGGCACCACGGTGAAGACCGAGCTGATTGCCGGCCTGACGACCTTCATCACCATGGCCTACATCATCTTCGTCAACCCCAACATCATGGCCGACGCCGGCATCGATCACGGCGCGGCATTCGTCGCCACTTGCATCGCCGCTGCCCTGGGTTGCCTGTTGATGGGCCTGTACGCCAACTGGCCGGTGGGCCTGGCGCCGGGCATGGGCCTGAACGCCTTCTTCACCTACACCGTGGTCGGCACCATGGGCTACAACTGGGAAACCGCATTGGGTGCAGTGTTTATTTCCGGTGTGCTGTTCATGATCCTGACCTTGTCCCGGGTGCGGGAGTGGCTGCTCAACAGCATTCCGGTGAGCCTGCGGTTCGCCATGGGCGCAGGGGTCGGGTTGTTCCTCGGGCTGATCGGCCTGAAAACCGCCGGGATCATCGTCGACAGCCCCGCCACGCTGATCAAGCTCGGCTCGTTGCGCGAACCCGGTCCGCTGCTCGCCGCCGTGTGCTTCCTGATGATCGCCGTGCTCAGTTATCACCGGGTATTCGGCGCGATCCTCATCAGCATCATCGCCGTGACCCTGGCCGGTTGGGGCCTGGGGCTGGTGCAGTACAACGGCATCATGTCCACACCGCCGAGCCTGGCACCGACCTGGATGGCGATGGACGTCGTTGGCGTGTTCAACGTCAGCATGATCAGCGTGGTGCTGGCCTTCCTGTTCGTGCACATGTTCGACACCGCCGGCACGCTGATGGGCGTCGCCCAGCGCGCGGGCCTGGTGAAAGCCGATGGCAGGATCGAGAATCTCTCCCGTGCCTTGAAAGCCGACAGCGCCTCCAGCGTTTTCGGTGCCATGGTTGGCGTGCCGCCAGTGACCAGCTACGTGGAAAGCGCCGCCGGTGTGGCCGCCGGTGGCCGCACGGGGCTTACCGCCGTGACGGTTGGTGTGCTATTTATTGCCGCGATGTTCTTCGCGCCGCTGGCCGGGATGATCCCGGCCTACGCCACCGCCGGGGCCTTGATCTACGTCGCCATGCTGATGATGGGCGGCATGGCCCACATCGAATGGGACGAGGCGACCGACAGCATCCCGGCCATCGTCACGGCCATCATGATGCCCCTGACGTTCTCGGTCGCCGACGGCATTGCCCTGGGTTTCATCACCTATGTGGTGCTCAAGGCCGGCACTGGCAAACGCAAGGAAATCTCCGTCAGCCTGTGGGTGCTCTGCGCGATCTTCATCGCCAAGTTCATCTTCTTGTAAGCGATACCGTAACCCCCGCCTCACCCATTGGGTGAGGCTTTTGTCCATCAGGAGCAAAGCAATGAATCTGGAAACCTGGCTGTTGTTCAGCGGCGCCGCCTTGGTGGTGATCCTTATCCCCGGCCCGTTGTCGCTGTTGATGATCGGCAACAGCCTGAACTACGGCCTGCGCCGCTCGTACCCGGCGTTCCTCGGCGGAGTGATCGCCTCGATTTGCCTGCTGAGTGCCTCGGCGCTGGGGCTCGGTGCGTTGTTGCTGGCGTCGGAGCAGTTGTTCAGCGCCCTGAAGATCGTCGGTGCGCTGTACCTGTTCTACCTGGCCTGGCAGAGCTGGCAGCAATCGCGCCAACCTGCCCAAGGCGCTGAAGTGCCCCAGGCCGCCGCCGTTCCACGTTTTCGCGCCTTGTTCGGCCGGGCATTCGTGCTGGGCGCCAGCAACCCGAAGGACATCCTGTTCTTCGCCGCTTTCCTGCCGCAGTTCTTGAGCGCCGAGCAAGCGTTCCTGCCACAACTGTTGATCATGATCGCCACCTGGACTGTACTCGACCTGCTCTGCAAGCTGGCCTACGGCCTCGGCGCCCACGGTGCGGCGCGGTATTTGCGTACGGGCAAAGGCCAGAGTTGGTTCAACCGCATCAGTGCAGGATTATTTGGCGGTGCTGGCGCAGCCTCCTTACTGTCGACCCATTGAGGCGCGTTATTTTTTTAATCACTTCATCTCTTAAGGTTCAAGGCCCTCGCAAAACGTCGCAACAACCAATTGATATACACCTCTCAGAAAAATACTTTACATAGAAGGCCATTCATTATCGTTGAACAAGGAAGTTCACAATGGCCAAGGTGTTTCACCTCGACTCCGTTTCTCACGACACTGGCGTAGTTATTACCGATCTAGGCTTGCAGGCCAATGAACATGACGTCGAGACGCTCGACTTCCGGGCCGGCGATGAAACGCCGATCGACCCGCAACACAGACAAAGACAGGCCCAACTCGAAGTTGTAGATAAACTTTATGGCCCGCTACACATCGGCTCCGTGACAGTGACCCGTTCAGCCTTGGACGCCTTGGGTGCAATCACCGATGGACAGCCTCTGAATGGCGACAATACTTTTTTCCGCAGCCCCCATCGCGTTTTCGTGGACACCTTGCAGTTCAACCCGGTTGATATCCAAGCCTGTATAAACCGCACCGTTGACGCGAACGACTATCGGCTGCCAACGCTACTGTTCGAAATCGCCAGCCAGCGCCCACCCACCGCGCGCCCTTTGTTGCGGGAGATTCCAGATATACCGGCTGAACCCGGCGATTATCGAGGCTCGCTTGAAAGGCTTTTAAACGCCGCTCAAAAACTGAATACCTCTGTGCTCACACAACGAACCTTGAGTTGGGTGAATAAAACCAAGAGTAATCTCCTCATCCCAACGGGCCTCGGACTCCAGGCCTTCGGCATCTACAGCGGCTTACGCGGTTTGCAAGACGCCATCCGGAACAAGGACGCCTATCAGTCCGTCTTCAACGGGGCCAGCGTAACGGCCGAGCTGGCTTCAATTGGCCTCGAGGCCGCGATAACCAGGCAAGCCATGCAGATGCTCACGGCCGGCCAGAGCGCCCTCGGGAGTTTCGCCAAGACCTCATTCGCCTTGAGGCTAGGGCGCGCAAGTGGCTTGATCGCCAGCGTGCTGACGCTTCCCTTCGATATCATCGCCGCCGTTGATTCGCTCAAGGCCGCCGCCAATGGCCGTGACGCCACGGACCATTACGTCAACGCGGCATTGAGTATCACCAGCGCGGCCATGACCGTGACCATCGGCGTAGCGGCGCTGGCAGGGTTTACTTCAGCCGGTCCGGTGGGCCTTGCCGCAGGACTCATCCTGGCGGTGGGTTCGCAGATCTGGGGCGCGATTCGTGAAGTCGACGAGATCGACGACTACATAGAACTCACCGTCCATGAGCGCCTGCGTACAGGGTGGTTCGCCTTCTGGATGATCAGCCCTGATGACGATATTCAGCAGCGCTACACCACCGCCAAGACCACCGCTGAACATACCCGGCAACTTCGGGCCACTGCCTTGAAATTACTGCAAGGCACATTAAGAGACAGCACCGAAGCCATCGTAAACGGCAAGTTCAATGTCGAACTGGAAGCGGTGACGTACAACACCTGGAATTGGTGGACCGGTGAACGATACCAGGCGACTCGAGTCCGTCCCACGATCAAAGACAGCGACGACACTATTGACGCGCGCGACGGTGTCACTGTCGATACGCCCGGTGCAGTCCTTGGCACCTCGGCGGAACACAAGGGTATCCATTGGCATATCGGTGGAGGAAACGACACCATCTCGGGCGTTGAAAAAAAACCGAACGTCTTCCATTACGGCGCAGGCGTTAAAAAACTGACTGGAGGTGAGAAAGATGATGTTTTCATTTTCGAAGGTTCGCCGCAGACGCTCCGCACAAACCCGCCCTTGCCACCCAATCGGTTAGTGGGCGGAAAAGGCAATGACACGATCATTTTATCCGGCCGAACCAAAGGTCCCCAGGAACAACTCGGCTACCACGTCGATCTGGAAGCCGGGCACCTGTCCATCATCATTCAAGAGCAAGCGAAGGTGCACTATCCCCATGCAGTCCTGGAAAGCATCGAGCATGTAGAGATACAGGAGGGCAGGACCAACGTCATCAGGGGCACCGCCGGCTCGAACATCATTAAATCCCGCGGCAATGATTCAATCGAGGCCGGGGCAGGCGATGACCAGATTTTCCTTCTAGGTGCCGACAACCGCGACGCAGACGGTGGGCCGGGCAATGATGTCTATGCCATCGCCCATAAACCGGGCAGCGTATCGATCAGCGAGGACGGCATCGGCAATAGCGTGATTGCCCTGGACTGGAGGGCCGACCTGATCGAAGGCTGGAAGATCGAAGGGGACAACCTCGTCGTGACCTCGGGCTTTGACGCAGATGACTGGCAACTGCGGGAAGTGATCATCAAGAAGGCCTACCGACCCGTCGACAACAAGCGGCACATTCGAAACAACAAACTGACCTTCGTGACAAAGGATGGCTATCACTTGGTGCCCGACCTGCCCGATACGATCGAACAGAGCCTGCCCCTCGACATCGAAGCGGTCATCACCCAACAAGGAACACCGCGCAGCCCGATTATCTTGAACAACCAGAAAACGCACCGGGTCGCACATGACAAGGACACCAGTTATTACCTGTCACGCCTTACCGCGTCGACGACGCTTCAGGTCATACAACGCAGCGACTTCACCACCACGGTGCATCTGGATTATGCCAGCGCCGAACTGACGCGGATCGAAGCCCATTACAATGTCCAAGTCACCCACGACGATGATGATTGGAACACCGTAAAGTATGGGGAATGCGGCCTGACCTTATACTTCGGCGCGCATCAAGTTGCCCTGAAGAACCTGGCCAGCTCCGATGAGCGTTACACCGCACAGAATACCCGCACCAAGCGACGTGCATTTTCCGCCCTGGGTTCGAACCACCTCGTTACGCTCATCATGAATGACGGTGTGTCCTACCGCCTCGTCCAACCGACACCCGACTATGGCCTTCTACTGGACGAGACATTCATTGGCCAATCGTCGGTGGGCTGGAAAACCGACGTGTCATTGCCCCTCACGGCGACCAGAAAGAAATATATGCATCTTGCCCCCTCGGACAAGAGCCCTTATTACATGCGCAATCGAGCCACCTGCGCGCAGCTCACCTCCCCCTCGGAACAAACCGGTATTGAAGTTTTGATCGGCGAAGGCGCGACCTACCTCGTGCATCTAAGCCCGGACATGACGCTACGACTATCCACACCCGGTGCCCTGGCCGGGGCCAAGCCCCGATTGCCGAATGCCTCGATATGGGAGCTCGACGCCACGCACTTGGGGACGGTCGAGATCAATCTTTCTGCCAACCTGTTGCAGATAGGCACAACGATTATTCATCTCCCCACCTATGAGGCTGAAGACCTTGTCGACAAGATACGGGTCATCACTGCCCAAGGCATCGTGTATGCGGTCGATACCTTATTCGAACGGGTTTATGTAGAGGCGCTCGACGCTCGGTATTTCACTTTCCCCCTCGATCCCTCGGCGGCATGGCCCAGCGAACTGTCCGC
The DNA here is from genome assembly GCF_018325805.1 of Pseudomonas sp. St290. Taxonomy (NCBI): domain Bacteria; kingdom Pseudomonadati; phylum Pseudomonadota; class Gammaproteobacteria; order Pseudomonadales; family Pseudomonadaceae; genus Pseudomonas; species Pseudomonas sp. St290. Next base: position 5,014,327 of record NZ_AP014703.1, read on the forward strand.
TCTTGCCACCAGAGATTTGAAAGTACTGAATATCGCGCTCAAGGATGGCGCTCGCGGCGGTCTGAGCTACAGCCTTGAAACACGCAAATGGACCCTGGAGACCGATAAGACTCGCCCCATCGAAAGCCAGGATCTTCGAAAAACAAATCTTTGCGATCACCACCTCAACTTCTACCGGGATCTGGCGAGCGAAGGCCTTGGTCAAAACCCACCGACGGACGATGGCGCACTTCGCGTGCTGCGGGAAAAGTGCGTGGCACTGGCGGAAAGCCTCACGCTGGGCAATTCGAAATTCCTCTCGCAAACCCTGACGCTCAGCCTCGCGTTCGGGATGACCGCCCCTCAATTAAGCAGACTTCTTTCGTTGTATGGGTCCCTCCCAACCCTGTTTACAAGCCCCCCTATACATATGTAGTGCACGGGCTTGAGCAGTTTCAAGGAACATCCTCAAGCCGGTGACCTGTCGATGCGTAGAACGCAAGGCAGGGCATTGCTTCACGATGAATGAATGAGTCATTCATCACTCTCCAAACCTGAAGGAACAGGAATCCCAATGAGCCCAAGACGAAACACCCGCCCCAACCTTCCAACTTCGTCCCCCGACACGCCCCACAGCAGTCGCGATGCGTCACTGGAAACAGTGCCCAGAAGCCCCTCCCGAGGAGAAGGAACCGACCAGGCGCCCGTCACGTCGCCCGGACGACAACCTGAAGCCACCGAACCCCAGTCTCCCACCATCCAGTTCGCCGAAATCACCTCGCAGACGCCCATCCAGGAGTTCACCACGGCAGTGTCGCTGGACCATTATCATCTTTCACCCGAACTGGTCCCCCTGTTATCGGAGCCCGACGCAACCTCCGGCATCCGCACGTTCAGGACACGCACCTATGTGCAATTGTCGGAAGGCGGCACGGTGCTATTGGGTCGCGATGCCGACCAGAATTACCGGGCCCGGCTAGGCACTGAACTCATCGCCTCCGGACCACGCCTCGAACAAGTGGAAGGCAGTCTCCTGTGGCGACGCGTTCCGGACGATGCCACGGCGCAAGGCAACGATCCCCAACCCACCTCTTCGCGCCGAAGGCCGTCGGACGATGAGCCTGCGCAGGAGGTTGCCCCCAAGCGCGCGAACACCGCAACCGCCCCCTTCAAGCAACACTGGGAACTGCTGCCGTATCCACCGGCAGGGACCGCCTTCATCACGGTAGAGGGTACCCACTACAAGGTGCTGACACGCAGCGACGCACGGGAATATCCGATCACCTATATCCAGGCCCCGGACCATCCACACTATGAATTCGAGACGCTGGAGATAGTGCTCAAGAGTACCCCCGACGAGCAACCCCGAGGCGCCATGCGCCTGTCGCCCGACAATCGCTGGGAAATCGATCCCAGGCTTCCCTTCGACAAACCATTGACGGATTACGTCAAGGCAGCCTTTCCTGAATTATCTGCCAGGACGGCGGAGAACATCGCCAGGAAGCAATTCGAACTCGCGAACGATTCGTTGGTTGCCGACGCCGCGGGGTTGACTGCGCTCCGGCAGATTTATAGCAGTTGGCAAACGGGCACGCCGTCATTGCATCCACAATGGTCCGATCCGTTGTTGATGCTACCCATTACCCCGACATTACCTCCCACCACAGGCAACTCCCGCTCGATCCAACTGCCGAGTACGGTGTCGATGAGATCCCTGGATCGCCTGGACTTCGATCCCCAGCAGTTCCAGCAGCAATGGGACTACGTAGCCTCGTCTTACTCGCCCACAGACATCAAGCGTTTCATGGCCGACGTCCTGACTCGTAATGGCTATACCGTCCTCGAACCCAGCACCTTCAACAGTTTTGCCGCCCTGGTATTCAGTCGAAGAGGCCATGATTATCTGTTTTTCATTAGCCTGCATCGCACCAAGGGTCAGAAGATTTATCTGCCATCGCACACCGATCCGAACACGGCCAGCGTCAGCCTGGACCTGCAGGTCGGAGCAACTGCCGCGAAAGCCGTCAGGAGGGCCCATGAAAGGGGCGAGATCATCTGGCTCAAAGGCGGCTGCCAGATCCGGGCCGGCTACCCGGACACGGTTTTCATCATCCGGGATAACAATTCCAGGCTGTGAGCGGCGAGATAAAAAAGCCCGCAGTGTGAGCGGGCGAAAAACCAAAGAAGCGCCATGCGCAGTCGCTTCCAGGACAAGGCAGCTGCTTGGGGGTCAACTGCCTCGATAGGTGGAATAGGCGTAAGGCGAAATCAACAAGGGCACATGGTAGTGCTCCTGCTCGGCTGAAATGCCGAAGCGCAGCACCACCACGTCCAGGAACGCCGGATCGGGCAGTTGCACGCCACGGGCGCGGTAGTAATCGCCGGCGTGGAATTGCAATTGATAGACTCCCGAACGGTAGTCATCCCCTTGCAACAGCGGCGCGTCGCAACGGCCGTCGCTGTTGGTCAGCGCGCTGGCGACCAGTTGCAGTTGCGAACCTTCCACACGGTACAACTCGACCTTGATCGAGCTGCCCGGGCAGCCATGTGCGGCATCCAAAACGTGAGTAGTCAAACGTCCCATTGATTGTGCGCGCCTCGCTGCAGTGCAGTCCGACACGACGCCTCCTGAATCAGTTGAAAGACAGGCCGCACCGTTTCGGAGCACGAAACGCCACGGCGATGAACGAATTAAGACACTTTAAAAGAAAATTGTACACAATAAAAAACCGATATTTTGCCTATGCCTGTTCCGACCCTGGTTCCTGCCCAATCTCAAGTCGAACCAACGAATACGCTATTCTTACCCCTATTAATTGACCAGATGGGCAGGTTTCTTGCAGTGTAGACAAACCAGGGGCGGCAGTGAAAAATGCAAAAAACCGGGCTTACAAATCGCACATAAAGTTGTATACAATCACCCCATCGTCGTGACGCCAGCCTGTGCCCCATCGCCAGGAGCGCCACCCACATGGTTCGAACAAGAAGGAAGACTGCAGTGAGCGCTGACTACCCACGCGACCTGATCGGTTACGGCAGTAACCCTCCCCACCCCCAGTGGCCGGGCAATGCCCGCATCGCCCTGTCCTTCGTGCTCAACTATGAAGAAGGCGGCGAGCGCAACATCCTGCATGGCGACAAGGAGTCCGAAGCATTCCTTTCGGAGATGGTCGCGGCGCAACCGTTGCAAGGCGAGCGCAACATGAGCATGGAATCGCTGTATGAGTATGGCAGCCGCGCCGGGGTCTGGCGGATCCTCAAGCTGTTCAAGGAATTCGACATTCCGCTGACCATTTTCGCCGTGGCCATGGCCGCCCAGCGCCATCCGGACGTGATTCGCGCCATGGTCGCCGCCGGTCACGAAATCTGCAGTCACGGCTATCGCTGGATCGACTATCAATACATGGATGAGGCCCAGGAACGCGAGCACATGCTCGAAGCGATCCGCATCCTCACCGAGATCAGCGGCGAACGTCCGCTGGGCTGGTACACCGGCCGCACCGGCCCCAACACTCGTCGGCTGGTGATGGAGGAAGGCGGTTTTCTCTATGACAGCGACACCTACGACGACGACCTGCCCTACTGGGAACCGAACACCCCCAACGGCAAGCCGCACCTGGTGATTCCCTACACCCTGGACACCAACGACATGCGCTTCACCCAGGTGCAGGGTTTCAACAAGGGCGACGACTTCTTCCAATACCTCAAGGATGCCTTCGACGTACTGTATGCCGAAGGTACCGAGGCGCCGAAGATGCTCTCCATCGGCCTGCACTGCCGCCTGATCGGCCGTCCTGCGCGCCTTGCCGCCCTCAAGCGTTTCCTCGAATACGCCAAGAGCCATGAGCAGGTCTGGTTCAGTCGTCGCGTCGACATCGCCCGACACTGGCAAAAGACCCATCCGTATCCGGGAGCTTCAAACCCAGGAGCTTCGAAATGACCGCCTTCCAGACCCTCAAGCCGTCCACCTTGAGCCGCGAAGCGTTCGTCAAAGCCTTCGCCGATATCTACGAACATTCGCCATGGGTGGCCGAAAAGGCCTTCGACCTGGGCCAGGACTCGTCCATTGACCAGATCGAAACCCTGCACCAGCGCATGAGCGACATCCTGTTGAGCGCCGATCACGCCAGCCAACTGGCGCTGATCAACGCTCACCCGGACCTGGCCGGCAAAGCCGCCGTCCAGGGCCAACTGACCGAAGCCAGCACGAACGAACAGGCTGGCGCCGGTATCCACCAATGCTCGAGCGATGAGTTTCAACGCTTCACCGAGCTGAACGAGGCCTATAAGGCCAAGTTCAAGTTTCCCTTCATCATGGCGGTAAAAGGCAGCAACCGGCATCAGATCCTCGCGGCGTTCGAAACGCGCATCCATCACTCGGTAGACACCGAATTCAAATGCGCGCTGGCAGAGATCAACAAGATCGCGTTGTTCCGACTACTGACCCTTTAGCGAGCAGCCCTGAGACCCAGGCCCTGCAAGCATCCCCAGCCACTCATTAAAGGCAGACAAGAAGAATGAAAGCTTACGCCGTACCTTTCGAGAAGTTCGTCAACCTGGCCGACGCCCGCCTCGGCACCAAGATCATTTCGGTCACCGATGACTGGTTCGCCGACGCCAACCGTTTGTTCCAACCGACCCCGGCCGTATGGAAGGAGGGCGTGTTCGATGACAACGGCAAATGGATGGACGGCTGGGAGTCGCGCCGCAAGCGCTTCGAAGGCTACGACAGCGCGGTGATCCGCCTGGGCGTGGCGGGGTCGATCAAAGGCGTGGACATCGACACCTCATTCTTCACCGGCAACTACCCACCGTCGGCCTCCCTGGAAGCCTGCTTCCTGACCGAGGGCGAGCCGGACGAAAACACCCAGTGGACTGAAGTGCTGTCGGCGGTAGAGCTGCAAGGCAACAGCCACCACTACCATGAGATCAGCAACGACCAGGCCTTCAGTCACCTGCGCTTCAACATCTACCCCGATGGCGGCGTGGCCCGGCTGCGGGTCTACGGCATTCCGTACCGCGACTGGTCGGCCGTGGGCGACAACGAACAGATCGACCTGGCTGCGGCCCTTAACGGTGGTCGTGCCCTGGCCTGCTCCGACGAGCACTTCGGCCGCATGAGCAACATCCTCAACCCGGGTCGTGGCGTGAACATGGGCGACGGCTGGGAAACCGCCCGGCGTCGCACCCCGGGCAATGATTGGGTGATCGTCGCCCTGGGTCATGCCGGCGAGGTCGAGAAAGTCATCGTCGACACCCTGCACTTCAAGGGCAACTACCCCGACAGCTGCTCGATCCAGGGCGCGTTCGTCAAGGGCGGCACCGACAGCCAGATCGAAACCCAGTCGCTGTTCTGGCGCGAACTGCTGCCGAGCCAGAAACTGGAGATGCACGCCGAACACACCTTCGCCGAGCAGATCAAAGCCCTGGGGCCGATCACCCACATCCGCTTGAATGTGTTTCCGGATGGCGGGGTGAGTCGCCTGCGGGTGCTCGGCAAGGTCTCAAAATAAGCAGTGAGGCCAATCGCGAGCAGGCTCGCTCCCACAGGAGTACGCGGTCAAATGTGGGAGCGAGCCTGCTCGCGATAGCAATCGAACAAACAACTCAGAATTTTGGATAAGAAGACCAGCATGCGCACACTCAAGATCGAACCGTTGACCAAAGAAGCCTTCGCCCCGTTCGGTGACGTGATCGAAACCGACGGCAGCGATCACTTCATGATCAACAACGGTTCGACCATGCGTTTCCATCGCCTGGCGACGGTGGAAACCGCCACGCCGGACGACAAGGCGATCATCAGCATCTTCCGCGCCGACGCGCTGGACATGCCGCTGACCGTGCGCATGCTGGAGCGCCATCCGCTGGGCAGCCAGGCCTTCATTCCGCTGCTCGGCAACCCCTTTCTGATCGTGGTCGCGCCACTTGGCGATGCACCTGTATCAGGCTTGGTCCGCGCCTTCGTCACCAACGGCAGGCAGGGCATTAATTACCATCGCGGCGTCTGGCACCACCCGGTGCTGACGATCGAAAAGCGGGATGACTTCCTGGTGGTTGATCGCAGTGGCACAGGCAATAACTGCGATGAGCATTTCTTCAAAGAGGATGAGCTATTGATCCTCGCCCCCCACCAATAAGAGAAGGTCCGATCACGCGAATACAAGCGTGACGGGCGAGAGGTAAAGACTGTGGAAGCACATATGCTGGAATGGCTGAACCTGAGCGTGCGCTGGGTTCATATGATCACTGGCGTGGCCTGGATCGGCGCGTCGTTCTACTTCGTCTGGCTGGAAAACAACCTCAATCGCGTCAATCCCAGGAGCGGCCTGGCCGGCGACCTGTGGGCCATCCACGGTGGCGGTATCTACCACCTGGAAAAATACAAACTCGCACCACCGTCCATGCCGGACAACCTGCACTGGTTCAAGTGGGAAGCCTACTTCACCTGGATGTCGGGCATCGCGCTGCTGTGCGTGGTGTTCTACTGGAACCCGACCGTCTACCTGCTGGCCCCCGGCAGCGGCTTGAGCGGCCCCGAGGGCGTTGCCCTGGGCATCGGCTCGTTGTTCGTCGGCTGGTTCGTCTATTCCTTTCTCTGCGACTCGGCCCTGGGCAAGCGCCCTGCCCTGCTCGGCCTGATCCTGTTCGTGCTGCTGATCGCCGCGGCCTATGGGTTCAGCAAAGTGTTCAGCGGTCGCGGTGCCTACCTGCACGTGGGTGCGGTCATCGGCACAATCATGGTCGGCAACGTGTTCCGCATCATCATGCCGGCCCAGCGCGCACTGGTAGCCGCCATCGCCGAGAACCGCACGCCCGATCCTGCATTGCCGGCCAAGGGCTTATTGCGTTCGCGCCACAACAACTACTTCACCTTGCCGGTGCTGTTCATCATGATCAGCAACCACTTCCCGAGCACCTACGGCAGCCAGTACAACTGGCTGATCCTGGCCGGGATCGCCGTGGCGGCGGTGTTGGTGCGCCATTACTTCAACACCCGCCATGACAGCAACCGATTTGCCTGGACGTTGCCGGTCGGTGCCCTGGCGATGATCTGCCTGGCGTATGTCACCGGTCCCAAGCCCATGCCCAGCACACCGGAGGTGGCCAAGGCACCCGGCGTGATCGAGTACCAACCGCTACCGGAAACGGCAGTGGGTGGCGGCACTAAACCGGCGACGGCACCCGCCGCACCGGCAGCGGCGCCCGCTCAGGCCGCCAACGCCCAGGGCCCTTCGTTCGAGAAGGTCCACAGTGTGATCCAGGAACGCTGTTCGGTCTGCCACTCGGCCAAGCCCACCAGCCCGTTGTTCAGTGCGGCGCCGGGTGGGGTGATGTTCGATACCCCGCAGCAGATCCAGCAGCAAGCCGCGCGCATCCAGGCCCAGGCCGTGACCAGCCAGATCATGCCGCTGGGTAACATCACCCAGATGACCCAGCAGGAACGCGATCTGATCGGCGCGTGGATCAACCAAGGCGCGCGGACCAACTGAGCCGCGCCCCAAATTCGCCGCGAATGCGCCGTTGCAGGGCACTTGAGCCCATCAGGGCAAGCCCGTATCCTGCGCGGCCGTTCGCATCCGGGTGCCGTAGAAAAATCATCGGATCCTGACCGACACGCCAACTTATCCCGGCATCGCGGGGGATATCGGGCGACCCTGGAAAACACCTTTTCGACTTTTCCAAATAGCTGGACGAGCTTTTTACGGCCTTGGCTCAGCTCTTGCTATCAGCACCTGCCACAAGCGAAAAGCTGACCGAACGGATGTTTTTATCCGTGGAAAAAAGCGCCACACCAGAGCGCTGACCTGAAAAAAAAAAGCGGTATCACTTACCTTTGGGAGCAACCGAATGAACCACACGTGTACCAGCCTGATACTCGCAGGATCCTTGTTGGTCGCGGGCCAAGCGATGGCCGACGACCTGTTCCAGTGGCAGAACAACAGCCTGACCTACCTGTACGGCAAGGATTTCCAGGTCAACCCGCGCATCCAGCAGACCGTGACCTTCGAACACGCCGATGCCTGGAAGTACGGGGACAATTTCTTCTTCCTCGATCGGATCTTCTACAACGGCCAGGACGACAGCCAGTCCGGTCCGAACACCTACTACGGTGAGTTCAGCCCGCGCCTGTCGTTCGGCAAGATCTTCGACCAGAAGCTGGAACTGGGCCCGATCAAGGATGTGCTGCTGGCCATGACTTATGAGTTCGGCGAAGGCGACAACGAGTCCTACTTGATCGGCCCGGGCTTCGACCTGGCGATCCCCGGCTTCGACTACTTCCAGCTGAACTTCTACAACCGCCAGACCGAAGGCCCACGCGCCGGCGACAACGTCTGGCAGATCACCCCGGTCTGGGCCTACACCGTACCGGTGGGTTCATCGGACATCCTGATCGACGGTTTCATCGACTGGGTGGTGGACAACGACAGCAACTCCAAAGGCACCTACCACGCCAACCTGCACATCAACCCGCAGATCAAGTATGACCTGGGCAAGGCGTTGAAGCTCGGCGCCAAGCAGTTGTATGTGGGCGTGGAGTATGACTATTGGAAGAACAAGTACGGGATCGAAGACAGCGATGGCTTCAAGACCAACCAGAGCAATACCAGCTTCTTGCTGAAGTATCACTTCTGATCTGTTTCATTGGGATTTAAAAGCGTCCGCACAGCTTTTGTGGGAGCGGGCTTGCTCGCGAAAGCGGACTGTCAGCCAACATCGATGTTGAATGTTCAGTCGCCTTCGCGAGCAAGCCCGCTCCCACACTGGTTTGTGTGTTGGGCTCAGTTCAGCGTCCACCGCAAGCCCCCTGTGGGAGCGAGCCTGCTCGCGATAGCGGCGGACCTGCTTGCATCGCTTCAGGACAACCCCAAGAACCGACTCAGTTCCTCACGCTGCGCCAACGCATCCTGACGCCCCAGCTCGATCAGCTCGCTGCAATACCCCGCCTCGAACAACAGATAACTCAGCACTCCCGCGCCGCTGGTCTTGGTCGCGCCCGGCCCGCGCAAGAATACCCGCAACGCGCGGGGCAGCTCCTGACGATGGCGAGCAGCGATTTCATCGATCGGCTGGCTGGGTGAAATCACCAGCACCTCCACCGGTGCCGCGCCGAGGGCATGGGCCGGCACATCATCGGGCAGCAGGTGACTGAACCCGTTCAGGCGCTCGAGCAACTCGATGTCGCTTTCCAGGCTATCAATGAACGTGCTGTTGAGCATATGGCCACCGATCTGCGCCAGGGTCGGTTGCAGGCCGGTGTAGCTGCGCTCTGTGGGATCCTGCCCGCCGGCACCACGGGGGTTGCCACTGACACCGATCACCAGCACGCGATTGGCCCCCAGGTGCAAGGCCGGGCTGATGGGCGCCGATTGCCGCACCGCGCCATCACCGAAGTATTGCGGGCCGATCCTGACCGGCGCGAACAACAAAGGGATCGCCGAGCTGGCCAGCAGGTGCTCCACCGACAGCTGCGTCGGCACACCGATACGCCGGTGGCGTAGCCAGGCATCGATGGTCCCGCGTCCCTGGTAGAACGTGACGGCCTGGCCGGACTCATAACCGAACGCCGTCACCGCCACCGCTCGCAATTGCCGTTCGACGATGGCCTGCTCGATGCCCGAGGCGTGGAATTGGGCCTGGAGCAGTTCGCGCAGCGGCGAACTGTCGATCAGCGCCACCGGCAACTTGGCCCCCAGGCCCAGCAGGCTGTGGGTGATGAAACGCATTGACTGGGCCAGCACGCCGCGCCAGTCGCTGCGCATCACCTGATGGCTGCGCACCGCTTGCCAGAACGCCGTCAGTCGCTCGATGGCGCTCTTGAAGTCCATCGCCCCGCTCGCCAGGCTGACTGCGTTGATCGCCCCGGCCGAGGTGCCGACGATCACCGGGAATGGGTTGTCCGCACCGTCTGGCAACAACTCGGCAATCGCCGCCAACACGCCCACTTGATATGCCGCCCGAGCCCCGCCGCCGGAAAGAATCAAACCTGTAACCGGTTCAGCTGGGGTCATCGCAATGCTCCGTGCTCAAGGTGCTGCAAAAAAATGGCGGACTGCCGGGTCAACCGCGCTTGTCGTACAGCTTCGGCTCACCCGGCGGACGGCTCTTGAAGCGCCGGTGGGCCCAGAGGTATTGCTCGGGGCAATCACTCACCGAGCGCTCCACCCATTGATTGATGCGGATGCAATCGGCTTCCTCGGTCTCGCCCGGGAAATTGTCCAGCGGTGCCTGGATCACCAGACGATAACCGCTGCCATCGGCCAGGCGCTCCTGAACGAAGGGCACCACCAGCGCCTTGCCCAGGCGGGCGAACTTGCTGGTGGCGGTGACCGTTGCGGCCTGGATGCCGAACAGCGGCACGAACACGCTTTGCTTGGCGCCGTAATCCTGGTCCGGCGCATACCAGATCGCCCGGCCGGCCCGCAGCAGCTTGAGCATACCGCGCACGTCGTCACGCTCCACCGCCAGGGAATCGAGGTTATGCCGCTCGCGGCCCCGGCGCTGAATGTAGTCGAACAGTGGGTTCTTGTGCTCGCGGTACATGCCATCGATGGTGTGCTGCTGGCCGAGCAAGGCCGCGCCGATTTCCAGCGTGGTGAAATGCAGCGCCATCAGGATCACGCCCGAGCCCTCGCGCTGGGCCTGCTTGAGATGCTCCAACCCCTCGACATGGGCCAGTTTCGCCAGACGCGAACGCGACCACCACCAGCTCATGGCCATTTCGAAAAAGGCTATGCCGGTGGAGGCAAAGTTTTCCTTGAGCAGACGCTTGCGCTCGGCGGCGGACTTTTGCGGGAAACACAGTTCCAGGTTGCGACGGGCGATGCGCCGTCGGTCGCCGGCCACCCGGTACATCAGCGCGCCCAGCGCACGACCGATGCGCAGCAGCAACGGATAAGGCAACTGAACGATCAACCACAATAGCCCCAGGCCGCACCACAGCAGCCAGAAACGTGGATGAAAAAAAGCAGCTCGAAAACGCGGGCGATCCATTACAGCTTCCATTAGGACATGGGCCGCGCATTCTACATTGTTCGACCCGGGTTGCGGCTGGCGGACGATCTCGTTATAAGTCTCGGCACTTTTAGTGACAAGCCGTTGTACGCCGACCATGAGCCAAACCGAACCGCTAGACCAAGATCCCGTGTTCCAGCTGAAGGGCAGCATGCTCGCCATTACGGTGCTGGAGCTGGCCCGCAACGACCTGGAAAGCCTTGACCGGCAACTGGCGGCGAAAGTCGCCCAGGCCCCGAATTTCTTCAGCAACGCCCCGCTGGTACTGGCCCTGGACAAGTTGCCGGCTGGCGAAGGCTCGGTGGACCTGCCGGGCCTGATGCGCGTTTGCCGCCAGCACGGCCTGCGTACCCTGGCGATCCGCGCCAGCCGCATCGAAGACATTGCCGCCGCCATCGCCGTGGACATTCCGGTGCTGCCGCCATCCGGCGCCAGGGAACGTGTCCTGGAACTGAACCCGGTCGAAGCGAAGAAAACCCCGGAAAAACCACCCGAGCCCACCATCAAGCCAACGCGTGTCATCACCTCGCCAGTGCGCGGCGGGCAGCAGATTTATGCCCAGGGTGGCGATCTGGTCGTAGTGTCCTCGGTCAGCCCGGGGGCGGAACTTCTGGCCGATGGCAACATCCATGTATACGGCCCGATGCGCGGTCGTGCGCTGGCCGGCGTCAAGGGTGATACCAAAGCCAGGATTTTCTGTCAGCAATTGAGCGCTGAGCTGGTTTCCATCGCCGGGCAGTACAAGGTTTCCGAGGATTTGCGTCGCGACCCGTTGTGGGGAGCCGGCGTGCAGATCAGCCTGTCGGGCGACGTGTTGAACATCATTCGGCTTTAACGGATACTGCCGCATTTTCCAAGCATCTCTAAAACGAGCGAAAACGGCTTAAACGACGTAGGAAAAAGGATCAGGCAGTGTTTACCGGAGGTAGACCCTACCCGACATCCGATTCCAGCCAAGCCTGTCCAATTGCAGCAGTTTTCCAGAGATGTTTTTCAGGGGCTGACAAAGTCCTTTTTCCTTAGGGGTGAAACACCTTGGCCAAGATTCTCGTGGTTACATCCGGCAAGGGTGGTGTGGGTAAGACCACCACCAGCGCCGCTATCGGTACCGGCCTCGCTCTGCGCGGCCACAAGACAGTCATCGTCGACTTCGACGTCGGCTTGCGTAACCTCGACCTGATCATGGGTTGCGAGCGTCGCGTGGTCTATGACTTCGTCAACGTGGTCAACGGTGAAGCGAACCTGCAACAAGCCCTGATCAAGGACAAGCGCCTTGAGAACCTCTACGTGCTGGCCGCCAGTCAGACCCGCGACAAAGACGCGCTGACCCAGGAAGGCGTGGAAAAGGTGCTGATGCAGCTCAAGGAGGACTTCGAGTTCGTGGTCTGCGACTCCCCGGCCGGTATCGAGAAAGGTGCCCACCTGGCCATGTACTTCGCCGACGAAGCGATTGTCGTGACCAACCCGGAAGTCTCGTCGGTCCGTGACTCCGACCGCATGCTGGGCCTGCTGGCGAGCAAATCCCGGCGCGCCGAGAAGGGCGAAGAGCCGATCAAGGAACACTTGCTGTTGACCCGCTACAACCCGCAACGGGTCAGCGATGGCGAAATGCTCGGCGTCGAAGACGTCAAGGAAATCCTCGCCGTTACCCTGCTGGGTGTCATTCCGGAATCCCAAGCGGTACTCAAGGCTTCCAACTCCGGCGTACCGGTGATTCTCGACGACCAGAGCGATGCCGGCCAGGCGTACAGCGATGCCGTCGATCGCCTGCTGGGCAAGACCGTGGAGCATCGTTTCCTCGATGTAACGAAGAAAGGTTTCTTCGAGCGCCTGTTTGGAGGTAGGTAATGAACCTTTTTGACTTCTTTCGTGCCAACAAAAAGCCCAGTACCGCCTCGGTCGCGAAAGAGCGTCTACAGATCATCGTGGCGCACGAACGCGGCCAACGCAGCACCCCCGACTACCTGCCGGCCTTGCAGAAGGAACTGGTGGAAGTGATCCGCAAGTACGTCAACATCGGCAGCGATGACGTGCATGTGGCACTGGAAAGCCAGGGCAGCTGCTCGATCCTGGAACTCAACATCACCCTGCCGGATCGCTGATCGCTCCGGCTGGAGCCACGGCGGCTCGGGTCCCGAAGTCCTTCCCCCTGTGGGAGCAAAGCTTGCTCGCGATAGCCTCAACCGGATCTAACAGGCAGACCGTGTTGTTTATATCGCGAGCAAGCTTTGCTCCCACAGGATTAGGAAAAAGGGCCCGAGCCGCCGTTGGCGTTTGTAACGAGACTGTTTTCAATGCCCCTGTCCAACATCCGCATCATTCATCAGGACGCCGCTGTCCTGGTGGTCGACAAGCCGACCCTGCTCCTCTCCGTGCCCGGCCGGGCCGACGACAACAAAGACTGCCTGATCACCCGCCTGCAGGAAAACGGCTATCCGGAAGCGCGAATCGTGCACCGACTGGACTGGGAAACCTCCGGCATCATCCTGTTGGCTCGTGACCCGGATACTCATCGCGAACTGTCCCGGCAGTTTCATGATCGCGAAACCGAAAAGGCCTACACGGCGTTGTGCTGGGGCCAACCGGAACTGGACAGCGGCACCATCGACCTGCCCTTGCGCTACGACCCGCCGACCAAACCCCGGCATGTGGTGGACCATGAGCACGGCAAACACGCCCTGACCTTCTGGCGCGTGCTGGAACGTTGCGGCGACTGGTGCCGGGTCGAACTCACGCCGATTACCGGGCGCTCGCACCAATTGCGCGTGCACATGCTGTCCATCGGTCACCCGCTGCTGGGTGACGGGCTCTATGCCCACCCGCAGGCCCTCGCCGCCTGGCCACGCCTGTGCCTGCACGCCAGCATGCTGAGCTTCACCCATCCGCAAAGCGGCGAGCGCCTGCGCTTCGAGTGCCCGGCACCGTTCTAATTCCGATAAAGGCTTGGCATGCAGGTTATTGATTCTCAGGAAACACCCGTCAAAAAAGTTCGTCACCAACTGCTGTACCTGATCTACGGCGACAAGGACGCTTATCGCCACGAGGCTAAATTCAGCATCCTGACCGCCCTGGCCCGCGGCAATCCGTCGACCCTGCCCAGCATCAGGATCCTGACCGACCGGCCTGAGGATTATCAGGGCTGGCCGGTCGAGACCCTCGCGCTGAGCCCGCAATTGCTGACCGAGTGGCAAGGCAATAATGGTTACATTCACCGGCGCAAGGCCTGCGCCATCGCGGCCGGCCTGACGCTGGCGGAAAAAACCCTGTTCGTCGACACCGACACGCTGTTCCTCGCCGATCCCGAACTGCTGTTCAAGCAAATCCAGCCAGGGCAGTACCTGATGGACAGCTTCGAATACAACTGGGACTACGTGTGTGAGCGCGAGGATTACCGCAGGCTGGGGGCTTGCCTGGGCGCCCACGGCGTGACTCGGGAAAACAGTTTCAAGCTCTATAACAGCGGGCTGTGCGGGGTGACTGATCGCGATGCTTCGTTGCTGGCCGAGGCCATCGGGCTGATCGATGAATGGACCGAAGGCGGCTTCGACATCCACACTATCGAACAGATCGCGATTTCGTTCGCCATGCGCAACCAGACCATTAACGAAACCAACCAACACGTCTATCACTACTTCGCCGAGAAACGCTTCTTCCACACCATGCAGGCACATTTCTTTGCCCAGCACGGCGAGGCGTTCAGCGCGCAGTTGCTCGAGCGCTGCCATGACGTTCCGCGTACCCGGCCTTTTCCGTCGGCCTGGCGGCGGCTGAAGATCAAATGGAAATTGCGCCACCAGCGCGGCGCCTTGCACAGGATCGGTCGCGACCTGCTGTATGGCAGCGCGGCGCCGGAACATCCTTACTACAAGCTGTGTCGACACCATTGGTGGGACTCGGCCTCGCGGGAGATTCTTCGCCTGGACCCGCAGAGCCGGCAACAACTGTTCGGCCAACTGGAACACTGGCCGCAGCACCTGCCAGAACCGTCCAAGGCGCAGGACAAGTCCCTGATCATGGCGCATTTGCGCAAGCGGATCATGGCCTCGGGCTGATCGATACCGAGGTCGTAGAACGATCCGCGACGGGGGATTGGGTCTGCAATGCAGGCTGGCGATGGGGTAAACTGCCGCCCATTGCTGTCTGGAGTTACTTATGCGCGCAGAGTTGAACCAGGGCCTGATCGACTTCCTCAAGGCCTCCCCCACCCCGTTCCATGCCACTGCCACCCTTGCCCAGCGCCTGGAAGCGGCGGGTTATCAGCGTCTTGACGAGCGCGAGACCTGGGCCACCGAAGCCAACGGTCGTTATTACGTCACCCGCAACGACTCCTCTATCATCGCCTTCAAGCTGGGCCGCCATTCACCGCTGCACGACGGTATCCGTCTGGTCGGCGCTCACACCGACAGCCCCTGCCTGCGGGTCAAGCCCCAGCCGGAACTGCAACGCCACGGGTTCTGGCAACTGGGCGTGGAGGTCTACGGCGGTGCACTGCTGGCGCCATGGTTCGACCGCGACCTGTCCCTGGCCGGGCGCGTGACCTTCCGCCGCGACGGCAAGGTCGAAAGCCAGTTGATCGATTTCAAGGCACCGATCGCCACGATTCCGAACCTGGCCATCCACCTCAATCGCGAAGCCAACCAGGGCTGGGCGATCAACCCGCAGAATGAGTTGCCACCGATCCTCGCCCAATTCGCCGGGGACGAGCGCGTTGATTTCCGTGCCGTGCTCACCGACCAACTGGCCCGCGAGCACGGCCTGAACGCCGATGTGGTACTCGATTACGAGTTGAGCTTCTACGACACGCAAAGCGCTGCGGTCATTGGCCTGCACGGCGATTTCATTGCCGGTGCGCGCCTGGACAACCTGCTGTCGTGCTACGCCGGCCTGCAAGCCTTGCTGAACGCCGAAACCGAAGAAACCTGCGTACTGGTGTGCAACGATCACGAGGAGGTCGGCTCGTGCTCGGCCTGTGGCGCCGATGGCCCGATGCTGGAGCAGACCTTGCGTCGCCTGCTGCCGGAAGGTGAAGAGTTCGTACGGGCCATTCAGAAATCCCTGCTGGTTTCGGCGGACAACGCCCACGGCGTGCACCCCAACTATGCCGACAAGCACGACGCCAACCACGGCCCCAAACTCAACGCCGGGCCGGTGATCAAGGTCAACAGCAACCAACGCTACGCCACCAACAGCGAAACCGCCGGGTTCTTCCGCCACCTGTGCATGGCTGAAGAAGTGCCGGTGCAGAGCTTCGTGGTGCGCAGCGACATGGGCTGCGGCTCGACCATCGGCCCGATCACCGCCAGCCAGCTGGGCGTGCGCACCGTGGACATCGGCCTGCCGACCTTCGCCATGCATTCGATCCGCGAACTGTGCGGCAGCCATGACCTGGCGCACCTGGTGAAGGTGCTGAGCGCGTTCTACGCGTCTCGCGAGCTGCCGTAACCTGCTTGCACCAAAGGTATGCGGGACACTTGTGGCGAGGGGATTTATCCCCGCTGGGTTGCGCAGCAACCCCCTGCTTCCTACCGGATAATCACGGTGCTTGATGGATTCTGGGGCTGCTTCGCAGCCCAGCGGGGATAAATCCCCTCGCCACAACAGTGCTTGCCTCTGGATCGTGGGAGGTCGTGACATACATCATCACACCCCGGCCAAACCCCAACTAGACTGACCTTATCCTCCCCGACAAGGCTGTCGCCATGATCTCGATGTCTTCGTTCAACGCCATGCTGGTGCCCATCATTGCCGGCATGATCCTGCTGGCCATTGGCTTCAACTTCCGTGACAAAGGCGTCGGGGTCTTTGCCATGTGGATCGGCATGTTGCTGATCCTCGCCACGGTGGTGATCAAGATCCTGAGCAAGCTCAACGAGTCACTCTGAGCCTGTCTCAGGCGCCCGGCGATTGTTCCGGCACAGATTGCTCCGGCACATCCACACCGACATGGATCGCATCGTGTCGCCAGAACTCCAGGTCACAATCGATCAGCCGCTGGTGCTGGTCATAGTTGACCCGTGCAATCCGAAGCCCGGGGCTGCCCACCGAAACCTTCAACGCCGCAGCCGCTTCCGGCTGTAGAGAGGTGGGCACGATTTCAAACTTCACCCGACCGTAATGCAGGTCGTAATGACGGGCATACAGCTCGGTGATGGACTGGTTGAGATCAAACCCGAGGATGTCCGGAAAATACTGCGGGTTGAGGTAGTGCTCGACGTACAGCACCAGCCGCTCGTCGATACGCCGCACGCGGCAGATCTGGATCACACTGGACAGCGCCGGCAACTGCAACCAGGCACACACCGCCGCCGAGGCCGGTTGCAGACGCGCAGAAATCACTTGGGTAGAAGGCACACGCCCCTGGGCCGCGACCATGGCGTGGAAATGGCTGCGCTGCATCAGGTTGTAGGCCAGGCGGGGTGGTGAGACGAACCAGCCGCGGCGCTCCTCCCGATAAATCTGTCCCTGGGCTTCGAGCTGCAACAACGCCTCGCGCACGGTAATCCGTGTGGTCCCGAACAATTCACTGAGCTTGCGCTCGGCCGGCAACTTGCTGCCGGGCGCCAGCAACCCGTGGTCGAGCTGCTCTTGCAAGACCTGTCCGATGGCTGTCACCGCTTTGGTTGCATCGATGCGCATCAACGTTACCTATCTGGACTAGACCAGCACTGTTTCGGGGCGAGATCGCTTGTCCATCGATCCGCTTCTTGGTCCAGCAAGCCTAGGCACTGCATATGACTGACAGATGACAGAGCCGCCGAACGGTCGTCCTGCAAGCGTGCAAATTAACGGCCAAGTCCTTGCAGATCAGCTGTTTATCCATGGTCTACGCTTAATTCGCAGCCAACCTCCACGAGCCTGGCCTTTCCCGGGACATCCGGCACCGACATCAAAATGTCACAGGGCTCGCCTACATTGGCTCAGGTATTGCTGACCTAGACCAACACAACCGCAATCGCAGCGTTGAAAACGCCCATAGGAGCTTCGGATGAAACAGCTTTTCCTGGCATCACTGTTAGGCTCGACCATTGCCATGTGCACCGCCGCCATGGCCGCTGACACCGATCTGAAAACGTTGGAAGCCGCTGCGAAAGCGGAAGGCGCCGTGAACAGCGTCGGCATGCCCGATGACTGGGCAAACTGGAAAGGCACCTGGGACGACCTGGCCAAGATCTATGGCTTGAAACACATCGACACCGACATGAGCTCGGCCCAGGAAATCGCCAAGTTCGCCGCCGAGAAAGACAACGCCAGCGCCGACATCGGCGACGTCGGCGCGGCTTTCGGCCCGATCGCAGTCAAGCAAGGCGTGGTCCAGCCCTACAAGCCAAGCACCTGGGAACAGGTTCCAGCCTGGGCCAAGGACAAGGATGGCAACTGGGCATTGGCCTACACCGGCACCATCGCTTTCATCATCAACAAGAAACTGCTGCACGGTTCCGAAGCACCGACCAAATGGGCTGACCTGAAAACCGGCAAGTACAAAGTCTCCATCGGTGACGTGAGCACCGCCGCCCAGGCCGCCAACGGCGTACTGGCCGCGGCCTTGGCCAACGGCGGCGATGAGAAGAACCTCCAGCCGGCGCTGTTGATGTTCGCCGAGATCGCCAAGCAAGGGCGCCTGTCCATGGCCAACCCGACCATCGCCACCATGGAAAAAGGTGAAGTGGAAGTCGGCGTGGTCTGGGACTTCAACGGCCTGAGCTACAAGGCCAAGATGGCCAACCCGGATGATTACGTCGTGTTGATCCCGTCCGACGGCTCGGTCATCTCCGGCTACACCACCATCATCAACAAATACGCCAAGCACCCGAACGCCGCGAAGCTGGCCCGCGAATACATCTTCAGCGACGCCGGCCAGATCAACCTGGCCAAGGGCAACGCCCGTCCGATCCGCGCCGAGCACCTGAAACTGCCGGAAGAGGTCCAGGCCAAGCTGCTGCCGAACGAGCAGTACAAGGGCGTGACCCCGATCAAGGATGCGGATGCGTGGGAGAAGACCTCCAAGGCTCTGCCGCAGAAATGGCAGGAAGAAGTGATCATCAATATGCAGTGAGGCACTAGCTCCCGCTCGGATATCCACAGAGGATCCAAATAGTGGGAGCAAGCACTGTGGGAGCAAAGCTTGCTCGCGATAAACGATGACACGGTCTCACAGTTGCACCGTGTCGCCAGCATCGCGAGCAAGCTTTGCTCCCACTGGCCTGCTCCCGCATTGACCGAGGGGAATCCGAGTTTCCTGGTATCTGTCCGGAGTCCCGCTACCCATGAAGCACAACGTCATCCTGGTGGTGCTCGACGGCCTCAACTACGAAGTCGCCCGGCATGCCATGGGGCATTTGCAGGCTTACGTCGGCGCAGGACGCGCGGCCCTCTACAAACTGGAATGTGAGTTGCCCGCCCTGTCCCGCCCGCTCTACGAATGCATCCTCACCGGCGTCGTGCCCATCGACAGCGGGATCGTGCACAACAACGTCTCGCGCCTGTCGAACCAGCGCAGCATTTTCCACTACGCCACCCAGGCCGGCCTGAGCACGGCGGCCGCGGCGTATCACTGGGTCAGCGAGCTCTACAACGTTTCGCCCTTCGTGGCCGGACGTGATCGTCACACCGACAATCCCGACTTGCCGATTCAATACGGACATTTCTATTGGAATGACCACTACCCCGATTCCCACTTGTTCGCCGATGCTGATCACCTGCGCCAGCGCTACCTGCCGAACTTTTTGCTGGTGCACCCGATGAACATCGACGATGCCGGCCACAAGCACGGCCTCGACACCCCGCAATACCGCAACAGCGCGCGCTCGGCCGACATCAACCTGGCGGTCTACCTGCAGGCCTGGCTCGACGCCGGCTACCAGGTGCTGGTGACCTCCGACCACGGCATGAACAACGACCGCTCCCACAACGGCCTGCTGGCCGAAGAACGGGAAGTGCCGCTGTTTGTCCTCGGTGACGGCTTCAGCCTCGACCTCGCAGCCGCGCCCCGGCAGACCGAACTGTGCGGCACCATCTGCCAGTTGCTCGGCGTTGCCCACGACAAACCCTATTGCCAGGAGTTACTCAAGTGAACGCCATGACGCGCGGCAAATGGCTGGCAGCGTTGTGCCTGGTGCCCTTCGCGATTTTCTTCATCGTATTCCAGATCGCTCCGTTGCTCTGGGTGCTGGTCAACAGCCTGGAATCGGAAGAGTTCGGTTGGGGGCTGGCCAACTTCAGCAAGATCTTCAGTTCCAAGTTCTACCTGCAGGCGATCCAGCACAGCCTGGAGATCAGCTTCTGGTCAAGCGTGTTCGGTATCGTCATCGCGGTGCTCGGCAGCTATTCCCTGCGCCGGGTGGATTCGCGGTTGCGCAACTTCGTCAACGCCTTCGCCAACATGACCAGCAACTTCGCCGGCGTGCCCCTGGCCTTCGCCTTCATCATCTTGCTGGGCTTCAACGGCAGCATCACCATCATGCTCAAGCAGGCGGGAATCATCGAGGATTTCAACCTGTACTCGAAAACCGGGCTGATCATTCTCTACACCTACTTCCAGATCCCCCTGGGCGTGCTGTTGCTCTATCCGGCCTTCGACGCATTGCGCGAAGACTGGCGCGAATCCGCCGAACTGCTGGGTGCCAGCGGCTGGCAGTTCTGGCGGCACATCGGCTTGCCGGTGCTGACCCCGGCGCTGCTGGGCACATTCGTGATCCTGCTGGCCAACGCCCTCGGCGCCTATGCCACGGTCTATGCGCTGACCACGGGTAACTTCAACGTCTTGCCGATTCGCATCGCCGCCATGGTCTCCGGTGACATCTCCCTCGACCCGAACCTGGCCAGTGCCCTGGCCGTGGTGCTGGTGGCGCTGATGACCCTGGTGACCATCGTCCATCAGTTGCTGCTCAAGAGGAGCTACCATGTCTCGCGCTGAACCGGGCTCCGTCGGGCTCTATCATCGAGTGGTGGTGTACCTGCTGTTCGCCATCCTGCTGCTGCCCCTGGCCGGCACGCTCGTCTACTCCATCGCCAGCAGTTGGTCGGCCACCGTGCTGCCCAGCGGTTTCACCTTCAAATGGTATGTGCAGTTGTGGAGCGATCCGCGCTTTCTCCACGCCTTCGGTCAATCGCTGATCGTCTGCGTCGGTGCGCTGGTGCTCTCGGTGGTGTTGATCCTGCCGCTGCTGTTCGTGGTGCATTACCACTTCCCCAAACTCGACGCGCTGATGAACATCCTCATCCTGCTGCCCTTCGCAGTGCCGCCGGTGGTGTCGTCGGTGGGGCTGCTACAACTCTATGGCTCCGGGCCATTGGCGATGGTGGGCACGCCGTGGATCCTGATCGGCTGCTACTTCACCGTCGCCCTGCCGTTCATGTACCGGGCGATCACCAACAACCTGCAAGCGATCAACCTGCGCGACCTGATGGACGCCGCCCAACTGCTTGGCGCCAGCACCTTCCAGGCGGCATTCCTGGTGGTGCTGCCCAACCTGCGCAAGGGCCTGATGGTGGCGTTGCTGCTGTCCTTCTCGTTCCTGTTCGGTGAGTTCGTGTTTGCCAACATCCTCGTCGGCACCCGCTATGAAACCCTGCAGGTGTACCTGAACAACATGCGCAACAGCAGCGGCCACTTCACCAGTGCCCTGGTGATTTCCTACTTCTTCTTCGTACTGGTCCTGACCTGGGCGGCCAACATCTTGAACAAGGACAAAAGCCAATGAGCTACGTCAGCGTCCAACACCTGCAAAAAAGCTACGCCGGCACCCCGGTGTTCAGCGACATCAACTGCGAAATCGGCAAGGGCGAATTCGTCACCCTCCTCGGCCCTTCCGGTTGTGGCAAGTCCACGCTGTTGCGCTGCATTGCCGGCCTGACTGCGGTGGATGCCGGCCAGATCATCCTGGACGGGCAAGACATCGTCCCATTGAGCCCGCAGAAACGCGGGATCGGCATGGTCTTCCAGAGCTATGCCTTGTTCCCCAACATGACCGTGGAGCAGAACGTCGCCTTCGGCCTGCGCATGCAAAAAGTCGACGCCTCGGAGAGCCACAAACGGGTGCTGGAGATCCTGCGCCTGGTGGAGCTGCATGATTTTGCCGCCCGCTATCCCCATCAGCTCTCCGGCGGCCAATGCCAGCGCGTGGCCCTGGCCCGCTCCCTGGTCACCCGTCCGCGTCTGTTGCTGCTGGACGAGCCGCTGTCGGCCCTGGATGCGCGGATTCGCAAGCACCTGCGCGAACAGATCCGACAGATCCAGCGTGAGTTGGGCCTGACCACGATCTTCGTCACGCACGACCAAGAAGAAGCCCTGACCATGTCTGACCGGATTTTCCTGATGAACCAGGGAAAGATCGTACAGAGCGGCGATGCCGAAACCCTTTACACTGCGCCAGTCGATGTCTTTGCCGCCGGCTTCATCGGCAACTACAACCTGCTGGACGCCGACAGCGCCAGCCGGTTGCTGCAGCGCCCGGTGAACAGTCGGATCGCCATCCGCCCGGAAGCCATCGAGCTGAGCCGCGACGGCCAGGCCGATGCGCTGATCCGCAGCCACAGCCTGCTGGGCAACGTGATTCGCTACCGGGTCGAGGCCCGTGGCGTGGAGCTGGTGGTGGATGTGCTCAATCGCTCGGCCGCCGACCTGCACCCCGATGGCGCACGCCTGTCACTTTCCATCGATCCGTCAGCGTTGTGTGAGGTAGCCTGATGGCTTCGTTGATTTTGAAGAGAGAAACATTCTGATGGCCCTGGCAATTTTTGATCTGGACGAAACCCTGATCCACGGCGACTGCGCCACCCTCTGGAGCGAACAGATGGGACGCCTGGGATGGGTCGATCCCGAGTCGTTCATGCAGCGCAACAACGCGCTGATGGACGCCTACAGCCACGGCAAGCTGAGCATGGAAGAGTACATGGACTTCAGCCTGGAACCGATGATCGGCCGTACCCCGGAGGAAATCGAGCACCTGGTAGAGCCTTGGGTGGAAGACTTCATCGAACCGATCATCTTCAGCGACGCCACCAAGACCATCGCCGAACACCGCAAGGCCGGCGACCGGATCCTGGTGATCTCGGCCTCGGGCACGCACCTGGTCAAGCCGATTGCCGAACGCCTGGGCATCGACGAAATCCTGGCGATCAACCTTGAAGTGACCCATGGGGTGTACAGCGGCAAGACCGTAGGCACCCTGACCTACCGCGAAGGCAAGATCGCGCGGCTGCTGGATTGGCTGGATGCCGAGGAAGAGAACCTGGAAGGCGCGAGTTTCTATTCCGACTCACGCAATGACCTGCCGCTGTTGCAACGGGTGGACTTCCCCCACGTGGTCAACCCGGACCCGGTGTTGAAGGCCCATGCCGAACTGGCCGGGTGGCCAATCCATACCTGGAAATAAAACCCGACCCTGTGGGAGCGAGCCTGCTCGCGATGGCGGTGGATCAACCGGCATTGATCTAGCTGACACACCGCAATCGCGAGCAAGCTCAGCTCCCACAGGTTCAGCCCCTAGCCCAGCAACAGCCACAGACTCCAGCCAAGCAACAACAAACCGCAGATACGGCTGAGCCAGAGTCCCTGCGGCAGGTTTTTCTCCAGCAGGATGAAGGCACCGATCACGGCAACCCAGAGCAGATTCATCACGCCGACCACGAACAACAGGCCCATCAGGGCCCAGCAGCAGCCCAGGCAGTAAGCGCCATGGGCCAGGCCCATGCGCCAGCCGCCGCGTACGTCGGGGCGCCAGTAGCTGAGAAGAAAATGCAGCGGCCCGCGACAATGCTCAAGGCAGACCGCCTTGCTCGGCAGCCACTGATAGACGCCTGCGACCAGCAGCAGGCCGGCGCCCAACGCGGTACTGCTGACGCGCATCCCCGGACTGAGCAGAGTGAGCTGCTCAAGCGCCCATTGCAGCGCCGTGGCGCCCAGGGCGAAGCCAGCCCAGACCAAGCCATAAGCGCCGCAGAACAGCAGCAGAGCCAGGTGTCGCTGTGGTGCCGGCATGCGCTTGCGCAGCATCTGCTGGTAGATCAGCAGCATGGGCAGGGCACTGGGCAGCATCATGCCGATCATCATCACCAACCACATGGCGAACATCAGCAGCGCATCGGTCAGGCTCCAGGGCATGAGCATGCCGGCCATTGCCGCATCGGCCATGCCGCCCGGCGCACTCATGTCACGGGCCATGTGCAGCAGCACCAACCAAGCCAGGGCGGTCAACCCAAGCAGGCAGAACAGAAACAGCCACTGCTCGCCTGTCAGTCGCCTGCTCTGGGCCGCCACCTGAGGGGCTGCCATCTTTACGGCTCTATGCCATGGCCGGTGAAGTGCACGTGGGCGAGGTGGCTATGACTGTCCTGGGATTGCAGCTTGAGGGCTGAATGCGTCTGGTAACTGCCGCTGGCGACTTCAGCCTCAAGGAACTCGAAGCCATTGGGCAGGGACAGGCGTACTCGATGAGGTGAACCGTCGATCGGGCTGCGGATCGGCTCGCCGCTGGCCTGCAGCACGCCAGGAATGTCCAGGTGCGCCAAGCGCTGGTCGACATCGATGGATAAAGTGATGGGCACGAACAGCGGCTCGAATGCTTCAGTCATGGTGCTGCTGAACACCTGGAACACGTTGGCCCCGGGGTCGCTTTCCAAACCGGAGAGGATGGTCAGCAGGGCCTGGCGTTGCGCCTCGTCGGCGCGTTCATCGATGAACACCTGACAACTGCCGTTACCCTCATGGATAGCGCCCGGCCAAGCGAAAGTGGCGGCCCAGCACAAGCCTCCCAGTGTCACCTTATTGAAATACCCGTGTTCCACTCGCATCGACGCCACCGCCTGGCAGTGGCCATGGGTCGGCGGCGCATCGAATTGACAGGGGCAGCCCCAATTGCAGTTGCAGGCAACGAATTCGACGCCCTGCATGCGCCATTCGGCGATGGCCATGATCGACCTCTTCACCTGGCTGGTGAAATGAAAGTTGCGGTTACCCCATCCCCTCCATTAATTAACGCTAGCAGGGCGCGCGCATCGGATACGGGCTGCCGACCGAAGGTCAGCTTGCCCGCGGGCGCCGGTCAAAGGTTCAAGCCACCGTCGTAGGATGAGGGGACCAGTCATGTCGGCGCCGACATGCAAGTATTCCTGCAAATAAACAAACCTGTGGGAGCGAACTTGCTCGCGATGGCGGTATGTCAGCCAACATCAATGCTGACCGCATCCGACGCCATCACGAACAGGCTCGCTCCCACAGATTCGGCGTTTCCGAGATCGTCAACGCCTCTCACTAGAACCCGCAATACACCTGCATCGCGTTCAGGGCCGTATCATCCCCACTGCCTTGATCGGGCTCCACCCGGGTCCGAAATCCCTTCACTTTCTTGGCCCCGGTGCCATCGAGGCAGCTATAGAACCCGGTCCATTCCCCCCACGCGTTGGGTGGGTCGCCAACCAAAATCTGCGAACCGCAATTCATTTTGATATTGCCGGCCGCGGTATCGTCCTTCGAGCCCTTTTCCTTGTCCCTACCTTGAAACCGTTCCACCTGGATGGCAAATCCTATGACGGGATGCTCGCGACAAACATGGTCCTTACCCCAGCTTCCCCACTTCCCTTCAAGGCTTTGAATGTACGTTGCCTGTCCCGTGGGGCCGCTCTTGCAGATAAGCTGGATCGCATTCAAGGCAGTGTCGTCACCATTGCCCTGATAGGGCTCACTTTTGAGCCGAAAGCCCCAGACATACTGGCCCGCAGGGCAGGAAGCAGCCGCCCCCCAAATACCCCATTGTCCCTGTTCGGAAGTGTCTGAAGGTACTTGTGCTTGAGCAGCCTCAACAACTGTTAATAAAAGTGCAAAAACCAGCGCATGCAGGATGACGTGATCAAACATAACAGCGCCCTACTTGAATTTTGAAAAGGCTTTTGCCAGATCCAGAATGGCCTTTTCGTCTTGCCTGTCCATATCACCGTCACCATCGACGTCGGTTTTGACATTGACGGTATCGTAGGGGCCGTTCTTTTTTGAAGCAGAGACAAAGGTCGCAAACTGCAGTTTTTTGCCCTTATAGATTTCCAAGACCACTTCGGGCGATCGATCGCCGTCAATGTACTCTTGGGACATGCGCAGTTCTTTCGTAGCCATCACAACACCTCTTCTGTTAGCGGACACTAATCAGAGAGACATCTATTACTCTCGAACCCACTCTAGGGTGCCTTTCTTCGTGGTGTCTACTGTCAGACTTGACAGGGTGTATGCCTATCTAGCCCTTTGAAAATTGACGCAGGGTGCGGGCCAGGAGACACCACAACCCCTGTGGGAGCGAGCTTGCTCGCGATAGCGTTGGATCAGCCAGCATTGATTTAGCTGACACACTGCCAACGCGAGCAAGCTCGCACACAGGTTCTTGCGCGACGCCCGGATTAGCTCAGGCTCTCATCGATCACCAGTACCAACTTCCCCGATACCTTGTTGGTCGCCAGTTCCGCGAACGCCGCTTCGGCATCCTTGATCGCGAAGACCTTCGCCAGTTGCGGGCTCAGGCGTTTGTCGGCAAACAACGGCCACACCTGTTGCCCCAGCTCGCTGATCAGGTCGGCCTTGAACTGATCGTTACGACTGCGCAAGGTCGAGCCGAGCAATTGGATACGTTTGCCCAGCACCTGCGCCAGATCCAGTTGTGCCTCGCGCCCGCCCATCAGGCCAATGAGAACCCAGCGCCCGTCAACTGACAAAAGTTTCACGTTGAGTGGGGCGTAGTTGGCGCCCACAGGATCGAGGATCACGTCGAAGGGGCCGAGGTCGTTCAAACTCTCCAGGCCATCGGTGCGCACCACGCCGCCCTGGGCCCCCAGCGCTTGGCAATAACTCAGGCGATCAGCTGAGCCGACACTGACCCAACATGGGTTACCGAACGCCTTGCATAGCTGGATGGCAGCCGAGCCGACGCCGCTGGCCCCGGCGTGCAGCAGCACTTTCTCACCCGGCTTGAGCGCAGCCAGCTGGAACAGGTTCAACCACGCGGTGCTGTAGACCTCAGGCAGCGCGGCGGCTTCAGCCAATGACAGGCCCTCCGGGACTGGCAGCACATGCCGGCCATCGACCACCACTTCCTCAGCCATCCCACCGCCAGCGAGCAAGGCGCAAACGCGGTCGCCCACCTGCCAGGACGAACCCGGCCCAACCTCGCTGATCACCCCGGAACATTCCAGCCCCAGCACCTGGCTGGCACCGGGTGGCGGCGGATAAAGCCCGGCTTTTTGCAACAAATCGGCCCGATTCAGGCCGGCGGCCGCCACACGAATGCGAACTTGCCCGACATCACACGCCGGACTTGGCTCATCTGCCCATACCACTTGGCCTTCAACGCCTTGCAATGCTTTCACGGTGCCTCCATAGTGAGTCTCGACTGGGCCCGCTGCTTCAACGCCGGGCTTTCTTGCATTATGCGCCCGGGCCACATGGAACCGGCGACTTCAAAGACGGCCTAATATGCGTTATCAATTGTCCCTGCGTCGAATCAGCATGAAGCACCTGTTCCCCAGCACCGCCCTCGCGCTTGTCATTGGCCTTGGCCTGTTGCCGCTGTCGAGCGATACGTTCGCAGCCAACAGCTGGGACAAGCTTCAGCCCGATCGGGACGAGGTGATTGCCAGCCTTAACGTCGTCGAGTTGCTCAAGCGCCATCACTACAGCAAGCCGCCGCTCGATGACGCGCGTTCGGTCATCATCTATGACAGCTACCTGAAGCTGCTCGATCCGTCGCGCAGTTACTTCCTGGCCAGCGACATCGCTGAATTCGACAAGTGGAAGACCCAGTTCGACGACTTCCTCAAGAGCGGCGACCTCAACGCCGGGTTCACCATCTACAAGCGCTACCTGGACCGCGTGAAGGCGCGTCTGGACTACGCCATTGCCGAGCTGAACAAAGGCGTCGACAAAATCGACTTCAATACCAAGGAAACCTTGCTGGTCGATCGCAAGGACGCCCCTTGGCTCAAAAGCACCGCCGAACTCGATGACCTGTGGCGCAAACGCGTCAAGGACGAGGTGCTGCGCATGAAGATCGCCGGCAAGGATCCCAAGCAGATCCAGGAAACCCTGACCAAGCGCTACAAGAACCAATTGGCGCGCCTGGACCAGACCCGCGCCGAAGACATCTTCCAGGCGTACATCAACACCTTCGCCATGTCCTACGACCCGCACACCAATTATCTGTCGCCGGATAACGCGGAAAACTTCGACATCAACATGAGCCTGTCCCTGGAAGGCATCGGTGCGGTGCTGCAGAGCGACAACGACCAGGTGAAAATCGTGCGCCTGGTCCCGGCGGGCCCTGCGGACAAGACCAAACAGGTCAGCCCGGCGGACAAGATCATCGGCGTCGCCCAAGGCAACAAGGAGATGGTCGATGTGGTCGGCTGGCGCCTGGACGAAGTGGTCAAGCTGATCCGTGGCCCGAAAGGCTCGGTGGTGCGCCTGGAAGTCATCCCGGCCAGCAATGCGCCGAACGACCAGACCAGCAAGGTCGTGTCCATCACCCGTGAAGCGGTGAAGCTGGAAGAACAGGCGGCGAAGAAATCGGTCCTCAACCTCAAGCAGGACGGCAAGGACTACAAGCTCGGCATCATTGAGATCCCGGCTTTCTACCTGGACTTCAAGGCCTTCCGCGCTGGCGATCCGGACTACAAGAGCACCACCCGCGACGTCAAGAAACTGCTGACCGAACTGCAGAAGGAAAAGGTCGACGGCGTGGTCATCGACTTGCGCAACAACGGCGGCGGCTCCCTGCAGGAAGCCACCGAGCTGACCAGCCTGTTCATCGACAAGGGCCCGACCGTGCTCGTGCGTAACGCCGATGGCCGGGTGGATGTGCTGGAAGATGAAAACCCGGGCGCGTTCTACAAGGGGCCGATGGCCTTGCTGGTCAATCGCCTCTCGGCTTCGGCCTCGGAGATTTTCGCCGGTGCCATGCAGGACTACCACCGTGCGTTGATCATCGGCGGCCAGACCTTCGGCAAAGGCACCGTGCAGACCATCCAGCCGCTCAACCATGGCGAGCTGAAATTGACCCTGGCGAAGTTCTACCGGGTTTCCGGCCAGAGCACCCAGCACCAGGGCGTGCTGCCTGATATCGATTACCCGTCGATCATCGACACCAAGGAAATCGGTGAAAGCGCCCTGCCCGAAGCCATGCCGTGGGACACCATCCGGCCGGCGATCAAACCAGCCGTAGACCCGTTCAAACCGTTCCTGGCGCAACTCAAGTCCGACCATGACGCGCGCTCGTCCCAAGACGCGGAATTCGTGTTCATCCGCGACAAGCTGGCCCTGGCGCAGAAGTTGATGATGGAGAAAACCGTCACCCTCAACGAAGCCGACCGTCGCGCGCAGCATGCCGACATCGAAGCCAAGCAACTGGCGATGGAAAACCTGCGTCGCAAGGCCAAGGGCGAAGAACCGCTCAAAGAGCTGAAGAAAGAGGACGAAGACCTGATCACCGAGCCGGAAAAAACCAAGCCGGAAGACGATGCCTACCTGAGCGAGACCGGGCGGATCCTGCTGGATTACCTGAAACTCAACACGGCGATCGCCAAGCACTAAGGTGATGGCCATTTAATGGTGATGCTCGTCGGAGTGTCATCAAACTGACATCAGTCTGTCGTGAAATACAGGACTGGGTGCCGCGCACCCGGTCCTTTTTTTATCGCCAGAGATTGCCATGACCACGACAGAACAGCTGAGTGCCTTGAGTTCGATCCTGGCTCAAAGCGGTTTGCACAGCCTGTTCCAACCGATCATCTGCCTTTCCGAACGGCGCATCGTGGGCTATGAAGCCTTGACCCGCGGCCCCTCCAACAGCCCATTGCACTCCCCCATCGCACTGCTCTCGGTGGCGCGTCAGGCCGGTCGCCTCAGCGAACTGGAACTGGCCTGCCGTCGCAGTGCTTGCCAGCGCTTCAATGAACAAAAGCTGCCGGGCAAGCTGTTCCTCAACGTCTCGCCCGAGTCCCTGCTGGAGTCCGCGCACCAAACGGGGCGTACGCTGCAACTGCTGCAGGACTTTGGCATTGCGCCCAATCAGGTCGTGATCGAACTGACCGAACAAACCCCCATCGATGACTTCCAACTCCTGCAAACCGCCCTGCACCACTACCGGGCCATGGGCTTCTCGATTGCCCTGGACGACCTTGGCGCCGGTTATTCGAGCCTGCGGCTATGGTCTGAATTGCGGCCCGATTATGTGAAGATCGACCGGCATTTCATCGACGGCATCCATCAGGATGCCCTCAAGCGCGAATTCGTGGGCTCGATCCTGAAAATCGCCCGGGCCTCCCGGGCCCAGGTGATCGCCGAGGGCATAGAACTGCCGGAGGAACTGACGGTGCTGATCGAAATGGGCGTCGACCTGGTCCAGGGGTATCTACTGGCCCGCCCCCAGGAACACCCTTCGCGCGATGCCAGGGCGCTGATGCCCAAGCAGGACAGCGGTGTGGCGTCGCTGAACGATGAGCTCAACGACCTCAGCGCGCTACTCAACGAACAGCCCGCAGTGGCCCATAACACGCCGACAGCCACCGTGCTGGAGGCGTTCCGGCGCCAGGCCAACCTCAACTCCCTGGCGGTGCTGGACAATCAGAACCAGCCCTGCGGCATCGTCCATCGCCATTCACTCTCGGACGCCTTGCTCAAGCCCTTCGCCACCGACCTGTTCGCCCGCAAACCCATCAGTCGGCTGATGAGCGATGACTTCCTGGCGGTGGAACTGAACCAGTCGCTGCAACAAGTCAGCCGCCTGATCACCAGCCGCGCCCGACAACGCATCGAAGAAGACTTCATCATCACCCTCAACGGCGGCTACCTGGGCCTGGGCCGGGTAATCGATGTGCTCAAGCTCATCACCGAACTGAAAATCCAACAAGCCCGCTACGCCAACCCACTGACCCTGCTGCCGGGCAACGTCCCGATCCAGCAATGCCTCACGCGGCTGCTGCAACAACGGCAGGAATCGGTGATCTGCTACGTGGACATCGACAGCTTCAAACCCTTCAACGACATCTACGGCTATGGCCGCGGCGACGAAGTCCTGCTGTGCCTGGCCCAATGCCTGAACGAACGCATCGACCCCAGCCGCGACTTCGTCGGCCACATCGGCGGCGACGACTTCCTCCTGGTCCTCGGCCCGGAAGACTGGCGCAAGCGCCTGGACCAGCTACTCAGCGACTTCCAGACCCACTGCCGCCGCTTCTACCGCCCCGAGCATCTGGAGGCGGGGTGCTTCACTGCGTTGAATCGACAGGGCATTCGGCAGGAATTTGCGTTGTTGTCGCTGTCGATTGGGGTCGTGCATCTGCGTTCCGAGGCCTGTGGTGAGTTGGATGCCAGCCAGCTGGCGGAACTGGCTTCGCAGGCCAAGCATCATGCCAAGGATATTTTGGGGGGGAGTGTGTATTTGGTGGATGGGGTGGCTGAGCGGGAGGTTGTGGTGGAGTTGGGGGTGTCGGTGTAAACACCTGTGGCGAGGGAGCTTGCTCCCGCTGGGCTGCGCAGCAACCCCAAAACCGCTTATCTAGACGATTTTAGAAGTTCAAGCCGATATCACCACACCGAAGGATCCTCCATAGCGGCCCTCGAAATGTCAGTTCTCCAAATATCATTCGCCACATTAAAAATTTCCTCAAAAAAGCTACGTGGCGTATCAATTTCCGATGCAGACCAAGGCGAAGGGGATGGCTCACCCGCCTCGTAGTCATATTCAAATGCAGAAGAAAAATCGTAATTTTTATCTATCAATGCATTCTCCAACTTTTTGACAAGTAAAAACTTATGCCTATATGACAAGTACTCATATTCCTTGACAATATATTTTTTTATTATTTCCACCCGATCCACCCTGCTATTTGGATCAAGTCTCAACAACTCATCTCTGAATTCGGGATCACTATACTCAGTCTCAAGTCCCGCCAAAAACATGTCAACGGTGGGCTCGTATGGCAGCTCAGTGAATGGAGCTTTCAACATAACTGACTCCTCATACATTCATCAGTCAATTGGAAATGCAGTAAAAGGTCTATCCACCTGTTTCTTATCAAATTTAATCTCTGCCCCTTTCATATTTTCATTCAGTATTGGATTTTGACTATCCCTTCTATTGGGCTTATAACCACGACCTGCGCCTGGCAACTCTATCCTAAGAATAGGATTTCCCGCTCTATCGAAGCCCGTGTGGGCGGGTAACCCTCTGGCCTTTCTTGTTAAAGCCTCGTTTAGAGCATGCAGTTGCATCCTCCAACTTCTAAACTGAGAGCTTTTATTTAACCTACCCAGAGCCCCGCTTATTGGATCTGTTCCGTCTATTGCTCGTTGCCTAAGCACGACATCGGGAATGTGGGGCCCATGTTTGTCTATGGTGTGCATATCGTATTTTTCCTCCATTTCCACGACTCGTCGCCTAGCGTTTTCTTCAGAAAGCTCCTGAATTCTGACCCGCCGTTGCTCCGCCGTCATCGGCAGCGCCGGCTCCCCCTCATCCACCCCAACCTTAGCCGCCGGATCCTGATCCCCAACCGTCGGCCGACACCCACCCTTCCCCGGACAATCCACCAACCCCAACGGATCCACCCACCCCGTCGGGTTCAGGGTGTACCGATACCCATTGAGCCCACCCGCCAGTTTGCTCGGGTCGGGCGTGAGGTAGCGGCCGGTCTCGGGATTGTAGTAGCGGTGGCGGTTGTAGTGCAGGCCGCTTTCCGGGTCGAAGTACTGGCCCTGGAAACGCAAAGGTTGCTCAAGCTGTTCGCCGCCGCCGTGCTTGAGTTCGGTGAGTTTGCCGTAGCCGTTGTAGCGCGCCGACCAGACGATCTGTCCGCTGTAACTGGTCAGTTCCTGGGGCGTGCCCAGGTGGTCGAGGTGGTAGTAGAACGGGCAGGCGTTCAGGCCTTCGCCGTCGAGCATCGCCAGCGGGCGGAAGGTGCCTGGTTCGTAGACGTAGCTGCGGTGGTGGCGCGGGCTGTTTTCGGCGACCAACTGATCGCCCTGCCAGAAAAACTCCGTGGTCAGGCCGTCCACGGTTTTGCTGATGCGTCGGCCGAAGGCGTCGTAGCGGTAGGACGTTTCGCGGCCGTCCGCCGTGGTGACGCCGATCAGGCGGTGCTGGCTGTCGTAGCGGTAGGCGCTGACCAGGGCCTGGTCGCGGCGCTCGCGAATCAGGTTGCCGAAGGCGTCGTAGTCGTAGTGGCGGTCGCCCTCCCTCAACAGGCGGTTGCCCTTGAGGGTGGTCGGGCCGGGGCGGTCCTGCATCATCAGGTTGCCGGCCGGGTCATGGCAGAAGTGTTCCGGCGGCTCGCTGTGGGAAAAGTCGATGCGGGTCAGGCGATCCAGCGGGTCGTACTGGTAGCAACGCCGGCTGCGGTTGTCGGAAAGGGTCTGCAGGTTGCCCCGGGGGCTGTAGGCGTAATCGCGCCAGAACAGTTGCTGCTGTTGGCTCTGCCACACGGTCTGGGCCTTGAGGCGGCCCTGTTCGTCGTACGCGTAGTCGCTGAGCAGCCGGCCCTGCTGGCGTTGCCGTTCGCGACCGCCGTCAAAGCGGTGTTCGGTCAAGCGCGAGCCGTTGAGGTCGATGGCGGTCAGCGCGCCACCGGGGGCATGGTGGTAGTCGAGCTGGCTGTCGTCCGGCAAGCGCAGGTGATTGAGGCGCCCGCAAGCGTCGTAGCGATAACGCAGGGTGCCCCAGCCCTGATGCTCGCCGACCAGCCGGTCCTGGGCGTCGTACTCGAAGGCCAGCGGACGATCGCTGCCGTCGTTGACGTGGACCAACCGGCCCAGTTCGTCGTAGCGGTACTCGATGGCCTGGCCGTCGGGCAAGGTCTTGACCCGCAACCGCCCGGCCGCGTCACGCTGGTAGCGGGTGACCCACTGCGAACCGTCCTCGCCGTGTTCGGTTTTCTCCCGCAAGTGGCCGTTGAGGTCGTAAGCGTAGGTGGTGCGTTGGCCGTCGAAGCCGACTTGTTGTCGGATCAAGCCGTTGGGCGTGTAGTCCAGCTGATATTTTTCGCCGGATTCGTTTTCGATCTCGGTCAGCAGCAGCCGCGCCGAGTCGTAGCGGTATTTCAGTTCGCTGCCATCGGGGTTCAGGCGACGGCTGACCAGGTGCAGGTCGTCGGCGTATTCGTAGCGGGTGAGGCGGCCCTGTTCATCGCGCTCGGCGGTGACCTTGCCGTAGGCGTTGTAGCTCCAGGTCCGGGTGGCGCCGCTGGGCAAGGTCACTTGCAGCAGTCGGCCGACGGCGTCCCATCGGTAGTGCGTGAGGGCGCCGTGTTCGTCCTTGCGGCTGAGCAAACGCCCCAGGGCGTCGTAGGAAAAACACCGACGCCCGCCATCGGGCAGGATCTCTTCGGTCAGTTGGCCCAGGCGACTCCAGGCGAACCGATGCTCGCCGCCGTCCGGGCCGTACCTCGCCAGCAGTTGCCCGTGGCCGTCGTAGGCGTATTCCGTGCGCCGGCCATCCGGATCGATGCTCACGATCACATCGCCCCGGGCATTGCGCCGGTAGGTCCACACGGCCTGGCCACGGGAACGCGCATGCAGGAAACCGTTGCGGTATTCGTAGGACGTCGGCACTTCGTCCGCCGGCATCAGCGCCACCAGCCGTCCGACGTCGTCGTAGCGGTACTCGCAGACCGCTCCCAGCGGATCCTGCTCGGCGATCAGCCGGCCCTGTTCGTCATAGGTCTTGAGGTGCTCGCCGCCGTCGGGCTCGACCTTGCGCACCAGCCGCGCCCGCTCGTCATGGACGTACACTTCCTGGCTGCCATCCAGGTGCCGGACCGTGACGCTGCCGTCCTCGCCCCAGGTGTAGCGGCTGTCCATCTGCGCAAACGAGGCCCAATGCCGGACGCAGCGGGAGGCCGGCCCGAGGCCTTGCCATTCCCAGTAGAAACTCGCCCCGCCGGCCAGTTGCCGCTGGAGGATGACGTGTCGGTCGTCGTAGTCGTAGCGTTCGCTTTCGCCGGCGGCATTGGTCGCTTCGATCAGTCGGAAACGTCCGTCGTAGCGGTAGGTCACCAGCGTCTGCTCGGTCCGCCAGGCTTCGTCGAGGGTGATGGCCGGGTGGAAGCTCTGGTAGTCGACGGCGATCAGGTGGCGCTGCGCGTAACGCAGGCGCAGGGCGCGCCCGGCGCCGTTGTCCAGGCGGCTGATGTCGCCATGGATGTTGCGCTGGACCGTCAGGCGGTTGTCGTGGCGGTCGCTGAGGGCGACCAGGTGGCCGTCGCGAAAGTGCAGGAACGCGGCGTCCGCACCGGCTTGGGCAACGATCAGTTCGTCCGACTCGGTACCGAGGTAGATCGCCGCCCGGGCCAGGCTGTTGTGGATCGCCGGACGCTGGGCGTTGGGCAGTGGAAAGGTGGTGCGCCGGTTTTCCTGGTCGACCCAGATGACCTGCTCGCCGTCGAGCTCCAGGCGATGGGCCAGGGCATGGCTCCAGCCACGCCCGAGCCCGACGTCCAGGTCGGCGGCGCTGGTGCGGTACAAACGGGTGAAGACGAACGGCAAGCGGCCATCGAGGGTACCGTCGTCGAGGGTCAGCAGTTCTTCGCCGGTGACCATCGACACCGGGCAGCCGCTGGTCTGGGTCTGGGCCGCGGTATCGGCGCTGTCGCCATTGGGGTTTTTCGATTGGGTTGGGGCGTCGTCGTGGGGTTCGTGTTTTTTCAAAGTGGTGTTGCGTTGTGCATCCCAGCGCAACTGCATCCGACCTTTCTTGACCCCCGCCGCAATACCTCGGGCCGCCACCGTTTTGTAGCGATCCACGTAGGTCATGAAGCCGTTGACCACCGCGAAGATCCCACGGATGAAACGCTGCATGGCACCCAGCAGGTGCACGCCCACATTTCCCAGGCGCATCGACAGATAAGCGATACCAGCCCCCGCCCCGGTGAAGGTCAGGACTACGCCGATCAACAGATCGATCAACAACTGCACCGTCACCCTCGACAAGGCTTCGGCCGTTTCGCCTGCGACCTCACTGGGCGGCAGCATGTCCAGCCAGAGACTGGCGGTACGCACCAACAGGCATAAAGCCGCTTCGTCGCTGGCCAGCAGTTGCAGCTTGGCCATCACCTGCGGCGTTTTTTCCGCCAGCTCTTCTAGCTGCCTGGCGCTTTCGCCCAACCGCTCAACGAACTGACCAGGGTCCTTGAGGATGTCCGAGAGCAAGCTGATGCTGTCCCACACACTTTCAATCGCCGCCCAACTACCGGCGAGCAACCCGTTCCCCACCGCAGCCGCCGACGTTGCCAAGGACTGCTGCGCCCATCGCGGCTTGAAGCCTTGCCATTCGCCGCGCAGCCAGTCCGTCAGATCGCGGGTCACGCCATCGTAGGAAGAAAACAGTTGCTCGATGTGCTGGGGAGATACCTCGCCCTGAACGTGTACCCGATAGGACTTGCCCGCCTCGCCCTGGAAGGTCCCCAGCCCCTGGGCATCGAGGGTGACTGGCGTGACCTTGCCGCTGTCCACGTCCACCACATCCACCACGATGTCGCCCAGCGGGATGTCGTACACCGACTCGAACTTGCTTTCGATCGTCATCGTCCCGCCGTGAGGACACTGAACAACCGTGGAGAGGAAATCATCGTCACCGGTGCTGACAGCGGTGGTGCTGTCGCCGAAGCGGATCACCCGCTCCATGCCCATCAGCGAGGGCAAGTCGGCGGCATGACTGGCCCGGTCCGCCGCTCGGCTGTACCAGCGTGTGAGTTGTTCGCGATAGACCGACAGAGTGTCGTTGAAGCTGTCGAGTTCCTGCTCGATACGGCTCACCTGATCCATCAGGACGGGGCTCGCTCAAGGGCTGGCAGGAAAAAACGGTCGAACATGGGCAAACGTCTCGCAGCGCTCAAGGAGCGCGAGATTTTGCCGGGGATGAGTGGAGAGTTAAGTCAGGGGAAGGAGATAGAGCGCGTAGGGCGATTCGCTAAATTAGTCTGATTTGCACACGAATAGCCTGTGGATAACCCTAGAGATCCTGATCTTCAAGTGATTTGAGCTTGATCTCGGCCAATGGATGCCCGGCTTTCGCCGCCAAGGTCCACCAACGTGCCGCTTCAACCGGGTCTGGCGTCTTGCTGGCTGTACCGGCCAGGCTGATCACGCCAACCTGGTAGGCCGCCTTGCCATCCCCAGCCAATGCCGCCAGCCGCAGCAGGCGAATCCCTTCTTCACGGGCACCCAGCCCTTGGCCGCGAAACGTGAGGATGTGCCCATAGAAGCTTTGCGCACCGACGTCGCCCAGGTTCGCCATGCGGGAAAACTGGCCCTCGAGCCAGGCCCAGCCACGCGGCTGGCGGACGAACCAGGACCAATGAAACAACCGACGCGCCAGCCAGTAACCGCCCCGCGCCTTGAGTCGCCAGAGCATTCAGGCCTCCGCCGACTCGGGGTACTCGTATTCAAAAACCCGAACCACTTCCGAAGCGTGCCAGGAGGCTGCGGCCACGCCATCGGAAGGCCCGGAAAAGCGGCCCAGGCGCTCAACGCACTCAAAGAACCCGGTTCGCGGCAAACGACTGGCGCCCTGGCTGATCACCAATGAACTGCGCAACGGCTGTTCCGCCCGGGCGTCCAGCGCAGCCAGGTGTTCAAGGGCCGCAGTCAAGGTCTGCATGGCCGGGCTGGGCAGTTGCAAGCGCTCCAGCAACGCTCGGTAAGTCAACAAATGGCGCTGGCGACGCGCCTGGTCCAATTCACCCAACAACCCATCCCAATGCTGCCGACTGATGCGTACGCTCACGATTCTTCCCTCCAACCCGGCACCGTCAACTCCCAGGCCAGACTGCGCCGAATCGCGGCATCGGGCTGACGCTCGCCGCTCTCGATCAAGGCCAGATAAGACGGGCTGATACCTACCGTGCGGGCCAGCGCCTCAATGGCGATGCCCTTCCCTTCGCGCAAACTGCGTAATTGATCCAGGCCAGGGAGAACCTGGCCGGGTGCCGCCGCGTGACGGACTGTCGCCTCGCGCGGCGGTGCTTGATCGATGCCTGCTGCCTTCAACAAAGACTGGTACTGATCCCACGGCAAAACCGCGTACTCGGGCTCTCCGTCACGTGTGATTATTTGAATATCCATGTCTACCCCGTAGGACAACAACACTTAGCGAGTCAGCCTTTTTCCTTGGAAGTGTAATCCTAATACCGGCTAAGGTCGCGGTGCGATGAATTCTCAGGGGCAATTGCTAGCGAATCAGGTCTTTTTCTGGCTTTGGAGTTGTTCCGGGGTATCGGGAAGCCTTTCGACCTGGGCCAGCTTCTCGGGGGATTGTCGATAGCGCCAGGCGCGGAAAGCCTCGAGTTCAACGTCGAGGGTTTTCATGACCCATGCCAGCACCGCGATATCGTCGAACATGCCAAACATCGGCAAGATATCCGGAATCGCGTCCAGGGGACTGAGGAAGTACATGAGCCCTGCCACCACCGACAACATCGACTTGGCACTGACAGCGCGGTATTCGCCCCGCCAGTAGGCCAGGCACAGGGCCTGCAGCAGACGCAGGTCCTCCTTGAGTTTGCCCAACCGCCCGCCCTCCCGGGCACCTTTGCTGGCGACGGCAAACAGCAATGTCGGCAATCGACCGCGGGCCAGCAGGCGGCCTGCCAAGGGCAGAAATCGCGCAAAATTCCACGGGGCCTTCATTTTTTCTCCCACTGAAATGTTATCCACACAAATTGTGGATAACCTTGTGAACAGAGCTGCATTTCCGCGCTGAAGCCCCCGTTTCATAAGGCCCCGGCTTAGATCGGGCGTTTTTTACTCACATAAAAAAACCCAATATTTCATTGACTTGACCGGCTGACTGCGTCTAGCCCAGCGCCTGTATTGCCTATGACTGTAGCCTGCATCGTGCGTTCGGTTTTTTTGCCATTTGCCGCAGCCCAGATGCGACAACGCCCCGCATAAGCGAGGCGTTGTCGTTATAGCAGACGCGATTACTTGGCTGCGTCTTCTTTGGCCGGATCCTTGATCGCCAGCAGTTCCAGGTCGAACACCAGGACCGAATTGGCCGGAATAGCCGGGCTCGGGCTCTGGGCGCCGTAGGCCAGGTCGCTCGGGATGTACAGCTTGTACTTCTCGCCGACGTGCATCAGTTGCAGGCCTTCGACCCAACCCGGGATCACGCCGCTGACCGGCAGGTCAATCGGGCTGCCACGTTCAACGGAGCTGTCGAATACGGTGCCGTTGGTCAGCTTGCCGGTGTAGTGAACAGTCACGACGTCAGTCGGCTTAGGCTGTGGACCGTCGGCTTTCTTGACCACTTCGTACTGCAGGCCGGAAGCGGTGGTGGTGACACCGGCTTTCTTGCCGTTTTCTTCAAGGAACTTCTTGCCGGCAGCAGCCGACTCTTCGCTCATCTTGGCCATGCGCTCTTCGGCACGCTTTTGCAGTGCGGCAAAGGCTTCGACCAGTTCTTCGTCCTTGAGCTTCTGTTCTTTCTTGCCGACGGCATCTTCGATGCCCTGGGCGACCGCTTTGGAGTCCAGGTCGTCCATACCTTCCTGAGCCAGGCTCTTGCCCATGTTCAGGCCAATACCGTAGGAAGCTTTCTGCGCCGGGGTCTTCAGCTCTACGCTGGTCTGCGAGTCGCAACCCGCGAGTACCAGGCCAACCAGGGCCACCGCCGCCGCCAACCGATGCTGTTTCATGCTATTTCCTTGTTCATGCGCCTAAAGGGCAATCGAATAAAGCCGCGAGCTTATCAGGCGGCCACGACCAATGGCTACCGGCATGTGAGCCGCAAAGTAACGATAAGTTCAGGCCTGCAAACGCTTTTTAACCCTGTACGAATGAAGCATCTGTCATCTGCGACGTACAGGGACAAATTGCCGCTCCCCTACAGGCCAGGGGTAATGGCCACTTGCCCGCCGCGCGGCACTGAGGCATAAGGACATATCAAAAAAACAAGGACGTTACCGTGCGCCTTCTCTCTCGCATTCTCTTGCTGCTTCTCGCGCTGCTGATCGTCGTCGTGGCCGTAGTGCTTTATTACGTCGCCAATCCTCGCTTGCCGTTCTATACGCCCGTCGAACAGGTGCATTACCTGGATCAATGGAGCGCCGCCGAGCGCCAGACGTATTACTTCACCCCCCAGGGCACCCAGGTCAAAGGCCTGCGCTACGACTGGTTCACCGCCCTCGAATTGCCATTCTCGCAACAACGCTTCGCTTCGCCCGAGTACCTGGCGCGCTTTGGCTTCCTGGTCGATCCGGCGCAGAAAGCCTCGCCTGACAATCCCGGCAATTTGCCGGTAGGGTTTGCACGGCACCAGAATCCGGGCAGCAGCGAGCAGTTCCTGGATATCACCTGCGCGGCGTGTCATACCGGCGAATTGCGCTTCAAAGGCCAGGCGATACGGATCGATGGCGGCTCGGCTCAGCATGTGCTGCCTTCCAGTGTTCCTACATTACGCGGTGGCAGTTTCGGACAGGCATTGGTCGCCAGTCTGGCATCTACCTACTACAACCCATGGAAATTCGAGCGCTTCGCCCGCCAGGTGCTGGGCAAGGACTACGATGCCCGCCACGAGGAATTGCGCAAGGCGTTCAAGGTCTCCCTGGACACGTTCCTGCGGGTGGCCTGGAACGATACCCATCGCGGCCTCTACCCCACCGAAGAGGGCCCGGGCCGTACCGACGCCTTCGGCCGCATCGCCAATGCCAGCTTCGGTGATGCCATTTCGGCAGAGAACTACCGTGTCGCCAACGCACCGGTGGATTACCCGCAACTATGGGACATATGGACGTTCGACTGGGTGCAGTGGAACGGATCAGCCCAGCAACCGATGGCCCGCAACGTCGGTGAAGCGCTGGGGGTTGGCGCCACGCTGAGTTTCTTCGACGCCCAAGGCAAACCGCTGCAAGGCGATGCGCGCTACCCCTCCAGCGTGCGTGTGCGCGACTTGAACAAGATCGAGGAAACCCTGCAACTGCTCAAGCCCCCGGTGTGGCCGGAAGCGCTGCTGGGTGCAATCGATAAACCGTTGGCGGCCAAGGGCCGGGCCCTGTTCAGCGAAAACTGCGCCGGCTGCCATGTGCCCAAAGTGGTCCAGGGGCCCGACAGGCCGGTGCAACAACTGCATATGCTGCCGATACAAGTGATCGGTACCGACCCGGGCACCGCCAACAACATCGCTGACCACCGCTTCGACCTGACCAGCCTGCAATGGGATCCGGCCGAGCTGGCGAAGCTGGAAGTGCAACTGCACCCGACCCCGACGGAGCCACTGGACCTGAGCCAACTCTCGGTCGCCAAAGGCCTGGCCTACGTCACGGCATTCGTGGAAAACCGCGCCTACCGCGATGCCGGCGTCACCCCCGCCGAGCGCCCGGCCCTGGACGGTTTCGGCCTGCCCATCGGTGTACGCGAATTGCGCGCCTACAAGGCCCGGCCGTTGGCGGGTGTCTGGGCCACGCCACCGTTCCTGCACAACGGCTCGGTGCCGACGATCTATCAATTGCTGTCGCCTCAGGACGAACGCGCAATCACTTTCTATAAAGGCAACTTCGAATACGACCCACGCCACCTGGGCTATCGCACCGAAGCCTTTACCAACGGTTTCCTCTTCGATACCCGGATTACCGGCAATCACAACAGCGGCCATGAATTC
The DNA here is from genome assembly GCF_018325805.1 of Pseudomonas sp. St290. Taxonomy (NCBI): domain Bacteria; kingdom Pseudomonadati; phylum Pseudomonadota; class Gammaproteobacteria; order Pseudomonadales; family Pseudomonadaceae; genus Pseudomonas; species Pseudomonas sp. St290. Next base: position 5,055,942 of record NZ_AP014703.1, read on the forward strand.
CGCGCGGGCGAGCGAGGCAATGGCGTCATTGGCCGCTTGCTGCAACCGCAGGAACGCTGGGCCTTGCTGGAGTATTTGAAGGTGCTGGGCGGGCCGTTGGAGTCGCAACTGTAATGATGAACCCCACAGGTAAAAGGATGTTGGCATGTTGATCACCCTCTGGCTGCGCCTCGGCGCCTTTTTGGGCAAGACGCTCCTGTGGCTGCTGGGCATCGGGTTGCTCTGCTGGGCCTTGTCCTCGGCCTGGTTCACCTGGCAACACCGCGGGCCGGTCTCGGACAAGGAGCAGATTGCACCCGGCGAAACCGCCATGACCCAGGACATCATTCAGACCGCTATTCGCATCGTCGACCAGCACCGTGAAGGCACGCGCTACCTGCGTGACGCCCATGCCAAGGCCCACGGCTGTGTCATGGCCGAAGTCCAGGTGCCGAACGACCTGCCGGCCCCCTTGCGCCAGGGAGTCTTTGCCGAACCGGGGAAGACCTGGCAAGCGACGATTCGCCTGTCCAACGGCAACGCCTATCCGCAGTTCGACAGCCTGCGCGATGCCCGTGGGATGGCGATCAAGCTGCTGGATGTGCCCGGCAAACAGCTGCTGGCGGATCGGCAATCACACGGCGAGCAGGACTTCGTGATGTTCAATCATCCGAACTTCTTCGTCAGTGACGTCGCTGAATATCGCCAGAATGTGGCCGCACAGGCTGACGGGAAGAAGGCGATGGCTTTCTTTCCGAGCCTGGACCCGCGCACCTGGCAGATCCGCCATCTGTTCATCGCCCTGGCGACACTCTCGCCGCCTCCGGCCAGCCCGACCCAGACCACTTACTTCTCGGTGTCGCCCTACAAGTTTGGTGAGGCCAATGCCAAGTTTCGCGTAGCACCGGACCCGGATAGCTGCCCGGCCTATACGCTGCCCGCACAAAACCAGGACCTGCCGAATTTCTTGCGTAGCGCGCTGAACCAGCAGTTATCCACAGACCGGGTGCCGGCATGTTTTGTCTTGCAGATCCAGCGCCAGGATCCGAGCAAGTACATGCCGATCGAAGACACCAGTATTGAATGGCAGGAAAGTGACGCACCGTTCGAGACCGTGGCCCACATCAAGGTGCCGGCCCAGGATTTCGACACACCCAAGCTGAACCTGGCCTGCGACAACCAGTCGTTCAACCCCTGGTTCGGCATCGAGGCCCATCGCCCCATTGGCGGTATCAACCGCTTGCGTAAAGCGGTGTATGAGGCGGTCAGCGATTACCGTCACAGCCGTAACGCTGAGCAATAGCGGCAGGCAAATGCCAGACAGCAAAAAGCCCGCTCAATGAGCGGGCTTTTTGTGGATACCTGGCCTTCAGCGTTCCAGGTGACCGAATATGGCGCAGCGGACGGGACTCGAACCCGCGACCCCCGGCGTGACAGGCCGGTATTCTAACCGACTGAACTACCGCTGCGCGTAACATTGAAAGTTTGGTGGGTGATGACGGGATCGAACCGCCGACATTCTGCTTGTAAGGCAGACGCTCTCCCAGCTGAGCTAATCACCCTTCACTTTCGATGCGGGGCGCATTCTCTCACATTTTTTTTATAACGTGCTGATTTAATTAGCAAATTCAGCAAAAAACATGAGCAACGCACACCGCAGGAACTGCAAACAGCAAAAAGCCCGCGTTAGCGGGCTTTCTGTGGTGACCTGGCGTTCAGTGTTCCAGATAACCGAATATGGCGCAGCGGACGGGACTCGAACCCGCGACCCCCGGCGTGACAGGCCGGTATTCTAACCGACTGAACTACCGCTGCGCGTAACACGTTGAACGAATGGTGGGTGATGACGGGATCGAACCGCCGACATTCTGCTTGTAAGGCAGACGCTCTCCCAGCTGAGCTAATCACCCTTCGCTTTCGGTGTGGCGCGCATTCTACGGAGCACTCTTTAAGCTGGCAAGCACTTTTTAAATTAATTTTTTCAGGCCTTCCAAAGGCTTAGCGAAGGGTTGGCCTATGGCGCCGCGAAGAGAATAATGCCCCCCTTTGTATAAAGGAGAGACTCACCCCATGTGGTTCAAAAACCTGCTTATCTATCGCCTGACCCAAGATCTGCCTTTTGATGCCGAGGCGTTGGAAACTGCACTGGCCAGCAAACTGGCGCGTCCATGTGCAAGCCAGGAGTTGACCACTTACGGTTTCGTCGCGCCGTTTGGCAAAGGCGAAGACGCGCCGCTGGTGCACGTCAGCCAGGATTTCCTGCTGATCGCCGCGCGCAAGGAAGAACGCATCTTGCCAGGCAGCGTCGTACGCGATGCCTTGAAGGAAAAGGTCGAAGAGATCGAAGCCGAGCAAATGCGCAAGGTCTATAAAAAGGAACGGGACCAGCTCAAGGATGAAATCATCCAGGCGTTCCTGCCGCGTGCGTTCATCCGTCGCTCGTCCACCTTCGCCGCCATCGCGCCGAAACAGGGCCTGATCCTGGTGAACTCGGCCAGCCCGAAACGCGCCGAAGACCTGCTCTCGACCCTGCGCGAAGTCATCGGCTCGCTGCCGGTCCGCCCGCTGACGGTCAAGATGGCCCCCACCGCGACCATGACCGACTGGGTCAAGACCCAGAAAGCCGCAGATGATTTCTTCGTGCTGGATGAATGCGAACTGCGCGACACCCACGAAGACGGTGGCATCGTGCGCTGCAAGCGCCAGGACCTGACCAGCGACGAAATCCAGCTGCACTTGAACACCGGCAAAGTGGTGACACAACTGTCGTTGGCCTGGCAGGACAAGCTGTCCTTCGTGCTCGATGACAAGATGGTGGTCAAGCGCCTGAAGTTCGAAGACCTGCTGCAAGACCAGGCGGAGCAGGACGGTGGCGACGAGGCCCTTGGCCAACTGGACGCCAGTTTCACCCTGATGATGCTGACGTTTGGCGAGTTCCTGCCGGCGCTGGTTGAGGCGTTGGGTGGGGAAGAGATTCCGCAGGGGATCTAAAGGCTGTTGAGCTCTAGTGTGGGAGCGGGCTTGCTCGCGAAGGCGGTGTGTCAGCTAACAAATATGCCGGCTGGCACACCGCCTTCGCGAGCAAGCCCGCTCCCACATTGGTTTTGTGGTGCTACTTAAATAATAAGGATCAGGTCATGCGCGCATTGGCTGCATTGAGTCGCTTCGTCGGCAATACCTTCGCTTACTGGGTACTGATTTTCGCCGTCGTGGCGTTTGTGCAGCCGGCCTGGTTCATTGGTCTGAAAAGCGCCATCGTGCCGCTGCTCGGGCTGGTGATGTTCGGCATGGGCCTGACCCTCAAGCTCGATGACTTCGCCGAAGTCGCGCGTCATCCCTGGCGCGTGGCCCTGGGCGTCGTCGCGCATTTCGTGATCATGCCCGGTGTGGCGTGGTTGCTCTGCCAGGTGTTCCACCTGCCGCCGGAAATCGCCGTCGGCGTCATTCTCGTGGGCTGCTGCCCAAGCGGCACCTCGTCGAATGTCATGACCTGGCTGGCTCGGGGTGACTTGGCTCTGTCGGTGGCCATCGCCGCCGTCACCACCCTGCTCGCTCCACTGCTGACCCCGGCGCTGATCTGGTTGCTCGCCTCGGCCTGGTTGCCGGTGTCGTTCATGGAGCTGTTCTGGTCGATCCTGCAAGTGGTGCTGCTGCCGATCGTATTGGGCGTGGTGGCGCAACGGCTGCTAGGGGACAAGGTACGGCATGCGGTGGAGGTGTTGCCGCTGGTGTCGGTGGTGAGCATCGTCATCATCGTCACCGCCGTAGTGGCCGCCAGCCAGGCGAAAATTGCCGAATCGGGCCTGCTGATCATGGCCGTGGTGATGCTGCACAACAGCTTCGGCTTTTTGCTCGGTTATTTCACCGGGCACTTGTTCAAGCTGCCGCTGGCCCAACGTAAATCCCTGGCCCTGGAAGTGGGCATGCAGAACTCCGGCCTCGGCGCGGCGTTGGCCAGTGCACACTTTTCGCCGCTGGCGGCGGTACCCAGCGCGCTGTTCAGCGTCTGGCACAATATTTCCGGGGCGCTGCTCTCGACGTATTTCCGGCGCATGAGTGAAAAACAGGACCGCGAAACCCTCGCCGCCCGGCAGGCAGCCGACTGAAGCAGACTTGATCGAGTGGTCAGTAATTGGCACTATCCATCCAGCGCGGGGACGACCCCGCCACTCGATCAGGCTCCCGATCGAGTGCCTAATCCGGGGACGACCCCATCCATCGATGGAGGTATGTGATGTCCTGGATCATTCTGTTTTTTGCCGGCCTGTTCGAAGTCGGCTGGGCGGTCGGCCTGAAGTACACCGACGGTTTCAGCCGCCCTCTTCCCACTGCACTGACAATCACCGCCATGGCGATCAGCCTCGGCCTACTGGGCCTGGCGATGAAGGAATTGCCATTGGGTACGGCCTATGCGATCTGGACCGGGGTCGGTGCCGTGGGTACGGTGATCGCCGGGATCATTTTGTTTGGTGAGTCGATGGCGCTGGTTCGCCTGGCCAGCGTGGCGTTGATCGTTGCAGGATTGATCGGGCTCAAGGTCAGCGCCTGAATGCTCCTACTGAAGCAAAATCTGTGGGAGCAAAGCTTGCTCGCGATGGCGTCCTTTAGATTGCCATCGCGGGCAAGCCTTGCTCCCACAGGTCTTTACTCCCACAGTTTTTCGTTCTAGCGGACAGTACCGCGCAACTCCCCCACCAACGCCTGCAACTGCGAAGGCGTCGCCGTCTCGACCGCCACCGCCGAACCCGCTACCAACGTCACCCGCGACCAGAACCGGCGAAACAGCCCCTTGGCCGGGTCGCGACTGAAGAAACTGCCCCACAAGCCCTGTAGCGCCAGGGGAATCACCGGCACCGGGGTCTCCTGGAGAATGCGCGTCAGTCCGCTCTTGAACTCATTGATCTCACCGTCACCGGTCAATTTTCCTTCAGGGAAAATGCAGACCAACTCACCGTCCTTCAGGTATTGGGCGATTCGCTTGAAGGCTTTTTCGTAGATATGAATGTCTTCCTGACGCCCGGCAATCGGAATCGTCCCGGCTGTGCGGAAGATGAAATTCAACACCGGCAGGTTGTAGATCTTGTAGTACATCACGAAACGAATCGGCCGACGCACTGCACCACCAATCAGCAAGGCATCGACGAAGGACACGTGGTTGCAGACCAGCAACGCAGCGCCTTCATCGGGAATCGCCTCCAGGTTGCGATGTTCCACACGGTACATGGAATGGCTCAGCAGCCAGATCATGAAGCGCATGCTGAACTCGGGGACGATCTTGAAGATGTAGGCGTTGACGCCGATGTTGAGCAACGACACCACCAGGAACAACTGGGGGATCGACAACTTCGCCAGGCTCAGCAACACGATGGAGACGATGGCCGAGATCACCATGAACAACGCGTTGAGAATGTTGTTGGCGGCAATCACCCGCGCCCGCTCGTTCTCGACAGTGCGCGACTGGATCAGCGCGTACAGCGGCACGATATAGAAACCGCCGAAGACACCCAGGCCAAGAATGTCGATCAACACCAGCCAGGCGTGACCGAAGCCGAGCACTTCAAGCCAGCCGTGGCCCTCGACGCTGTCGGGAATCCCGCCGGAGTGCCACCACAACAACAGGCCGAACACCGTCAGCCCGAACGAGCCGAACGGCACCAGGCCGATCTCGACTTTGCGCCCGGAAAGCTTCTCGCAGAGCATCGAACCCAAGGCGATCCCCACCGAAAACACGGTCAGGATCAAGGTCACCACGGTTTCATCACCGTGCATCCACTCTTTGGCATAGGCCGGAATCTGCGTCAGGTAGATCGCGCCGACGAACCAGAACCAGGAGTTGCCGACAATCGAACGGGATACCGCAGGGGTCTGTCCCAAGCCCAGTTTCAGGGTGGCCCAGGATTGGCTGAAGATGTTCCAGTTCAGGCGCATTTGCGGCGAAGCCGCCGCCGCGCGCGGAATACCGCGACTGGCCAGATAACCGAGCACGGCGATGCCGACGATCGCGGCGGACACCACGGGAGCGTAATGTGCCGAGGACATCATGATCCCCGCGCCGATGGTGCCCGCGAGGATCGCCAGGAACGTGCCCATCTCCACCAGGCCGTTGCCGCCGACCAGTTCATCCTCGCGCAAGGCCTGCGGCAGGATCGAATATTTCACCGGGCCGAACAGCGCCGAATGCGTGCCCATGGCAAACAGCGCCACCAGCATCAACGACAAATGGTCGAACAGAAAACCCACCGCGCCCACCGCCATGATGACGATTTCGCCGAGCTTGATCAGACGAATCAATGCGTCCTTGGCGAATTTTTCCCCGAACTGCCCCGCCAGCGCCGAGAACAGAAAGAACGGCAGGATGAACAGCAATGCGCAGAGGTTGACCCAGATCGAACGGTCGCCGTCGATGGTCAACTTGTAGAGGATGGCGAGAATCAACGACTGCTTGAAAATGTTGTCGTTGAACGCGCCCAAGGACTGCGTGATGAAGAACGGCAGGAAACGCCGCGTGCGAAGCAAGGTGAACTGCGAAGGGTGACTCATCTTCCATGTTCCTGAGTGGCGTGGACGCTTATTGGAATGAACGTTTTTCGATCCAGGCCACACATTACCTGTCTTTAGCGATTATTTCGCCAGCCCCGCAATGCACGGCGATACAAACAACTCGCCGTGCCAGGCGCCCAAGACCGTACGCCGCCCAACGATCAGCCACATCACCACCAGCATCGCCACCAGTACGCAACCGAGCACGCGGAAAAACGCCAGGCCGAGCAAGTCCGCCAGCTTCAGCGTGGTCAGCGCATACACACCCAAGGGAAAGGTAAAGCCCCACCAGCCAAGGTTGAAGGGAATGCCGGTCCGTAGATAACGCGCAGTAATCAACAGCGCCATCAACATCCACCACAACCCCAGGCCCCACAGCGTAATGCCAGCCACCAAGCCTAGCCCGGCGGCAATTTCGCCCACGCCGGGAAAGCCATTGGCGGCAAAAATCAGCGGAGCGTCGCTGCCTAACAGCAACATGCCCAGGGCGCCGGTGCCAATCGGGCCTAGGGCCAGCCAACTCGAGGCGGCCATGTTTTCGTGGGGCAGTTTGTGCAGGGCCATGCGCAACAGCAAGATCGTCAGAATGCTGAATGCTACCGGTAGGGAAAAGGCCCAGAGCACGTAGCTGGTCACCAACATGACCAGTTGCCCATGAGTATCGGCCAGGTGCGGGGCCAACAGCCCACCGCTGGCGGCGGCGACTTCGGCGGCCACCACTGGCAACAGCCACACGGCGGTCATCTGGTCGATGCGGTGTTCCTGGCGGGTAAACATCAGGAACGGAATCAGCACACCGCAGGCCACGGACATGGCCACGTCGAGCCACCATAACGCCTCGGCCAACGGCAGCACACCGTCGCCCCAACGCGGCAGCCCAAATACCAGAAAGCCATTGATGATCGTCGCCAGCCCCATGGGAATGGTGCCGAAAAACATCGAAACCGTTGAGTGGCCGAAAACCCGTCGCGCCTCGTCGAAGAACAACACCCAACGGGCCGCATACAAACCGGTGAACACCACGAACAACAGGATATTGAACAACCACAAACCTTCACCCAACAGGTGCAGGCCCGATACATTTCCGGGCCACTGCGCCAAGGCCAACGCCAGCACACCGGTACCCATGACCACGGCGAACCAGTTGGGTGTGAATTGGCGAATGGCCTCCAGCGGCCTGGGCAAATGGCTCAAGGGACGAAACCGGCGCTTGGCGGTGCAACATGTCATGGCGAACTCCTGTCCTCGGATGAGGTGGAGCCATGCTAGAGCCGAATCGAATATCTATATAACGGGTAATTTTTGTATGTGTTATCTGTTTTACAGATAACACTCAAACACTGCCCTCGGTCTCGATCACCAGGATTCGCGCCTCTCCCAGCGGCTTGGCGACGTGCTCGGTGCCCACTGACGCGTAGAAAATATCCCCGGCGTCCAGCACGGTATCTTTTTCTATACCACCCTCCCGATAGCACATCTGCACTTGCCCATCGAGCACCACGAAGACTTCCTGACCGTCATTGATGTGCCATTTGTACGGCTGATCAGTCCAGTGCAGGCGCGTGGTGATGCCGTTCATGTTGGCGATATCCAGCGCTGCCCAGGCGCGTTCGCCGGTGAAGGATTTGCTGCGGATAATTTTCAAAGGGATCGCCCGGAAAAATGCTGAGACGCCAAGACTAACCCACTGCCAGCGGCGCCTGCACTCACGGCTTCAAGGCCGAACACCCTCGCCTGCCGGCTTTACCGACTGACGCGATAACCCCAGCAACGCAGCGGCCGACAGCACGATCAGCACCGCGCCATAACCATCGGTCGTCGGGATCAACCCGAACACCCGCGTCAGATTCCCGGCCAGCAACGATGGCAGGCTGAACGCCAGGTAGCTGAGGACATAAAACGCCGACATCAAACCGGCCCGCTCGTGGGGCAAGGCCAGCGGCATGATGCTGCGCAACGCCCCCAGGAACCCGGCGCCGAAACCGCTGCCGGTCACCAGCGTGCCAATGAAGAACAACGGCAAACTGCCGCCGTGTACCGCGACCAGCACCAGCGCCAGGCCGATCACCAACAGGCTCGCGGACAGGCGCAGCAACTTGTCGGCTTCCTGGTTGCGCAGCGTATAGATGGACAACGCGCCGGTGAGCGTCAACACCGCCACCAGTGCACCGCCGATCAGGTTGGATGTCGACCCGGTCGCGGCCCGCACCAGGGAAGGCGCCAAGGACAAATAGAAACCGCCCACCGCCCAGGCCGCCAGGTTCAGCGGCAGTATCAGCCACAAGGCCCGCCGCGCCTGGACCGGCACATGCAAGGTCGGACGCAGCGACTGCCAGGCACCGGGTTGCGGGCTGACGCTCTCCGCCAGACGCCAGATATAAAGGGCCTGAATCAGGAACAGCCCCAGCAGAATCCAGTAAGTCAGTTGCAGCGGCAGCGGCGCGAACTCCGCCAACAGGCCGCAGCCCAACGCCCCGCACGCCATGCCCAACAAGGGCGCGACGCTGGTAATCAGCGGGCCTTGTCGGCGGTCGAAGTCCAGCAACGCAGCGCCCAGCACGCTGGTGGCCATGCCCGTGGCGAAGCCCTGGATCAAGCGGGCGCCGATCAGCCAGGCGACACTGTCCGCATTGATGAACAGCAACATCGCCAGCATATTGAGCAACAGCGCCACGAAGATCACCGGCTTGCGCCCCAGGTAATCCGACAGCGAGCCCACGGTCAGCAAGGCCGCCAACAAACTGAATGCGTAGACACCGAAAATCAGCGTCAGGATCGCCGGGGAAAATTGCAACTGTTCCTGATAGAGGTGATACAACGGCGTCGGCGCGCTGGACGCGGCGAGAAAACCGAGCAAGGTGATCGCCAGGAAGATCAGGCTGGCGCGGGTCGAAGCTGGACGGGACATGGGCACGCTCCACAAGAACATTCGCAAAAGCTAATTTTTTGCTTTTGCGGAGTGTGCTACCGACGTGTGCTTAAAGCAAATTCTTTGTGTTAAGGTCCGATGCATGGCTATTAAAGAAGGTTTACGCCCCGGCGGTCGAAGCGCCCGGGTCCAGGAATCGATTCATTCGGCGGTCCGCGCCCTGCTGCAAGAGCAGGACCGCGCCACCCTGACCGTGCCGCAAATCGCTGCACGCGCCGGGGTGACGCCGTCCACCATCTATCGGCGCTGGGGCGATTTGCCGGCGCTGCTGGCCGACGTCGCCATCGCCCGCATGCGCCCCGACAGCGAACCGGTCAACACCGGCAGCCTGCGCGGCGACCTACGCGCCTGGGCCGAGCAGTACCTGGACGAAATGAGTTCCGAGCCCGGTCGCAACATGATGCGCGACATCCAGGCCTGCGCCACCCCGGGGCATTGCGTGGGCATCCTCAGTACCCAGTTGCAGATCATCCTGGATCGCTACCCAGATGCGCCGAACCCTGGCGTCGAGCGGTTGATCAATGTGGTAGTGGCGCCGACGGTGTTTCGCATCCTCTTCGCCACCGCGCCGTTGGCGGTCGAGGAGTTGTATCGGTTGGTGGATATCGCGTTGGGTCAGTAAGGCCGCCATCGCGAGCAGGCTCGCTCCCACATTTGATTGGGGGTGAACACAAAATTTATATTCGCCTGAGACCCAGTGTGGGAGCGGGCTTGCTCGCGAAGGCGGTGGCACATTCAACATTGATGCAAGCTGACCCAGCGCTTTCGCGAGCAAGCCCGCTCCCACAAGGGACCTGAGGTGAATACAAATCCATGGTTCACCCCCAATCAAATGTGGGAGCGAGCCTGCTCGCGATGAGGCCCGCCAGAACACCCTATAACCCAATGCTGATCGCAACCCGCGACTCCCCGCCACGCCTCGACCTTGGTCGACACTGACGAACCCGGGCCGGCGTGCGAGACTGTCCTGCCGGGCCCAGGTCCCGGTGTCTTTGTCCGGGAGTTTCCATGTCGTTGTCCAGCGGGCTGATCGCCATTGTCGCCCTGGCCTATATGGCCATCATGTTCGCCATCGCCTTCTACGGTGACCGGCGCAGCACGCCGCTGCCGCCACGCATGCGCGCCTGGGTCTACAGCCTGTCGCTGGCGGTGTACTGCACCAGCTGGACGTTCTTCGGTGCAGTCGGCCAGGCCGCCGAACAGCTCTGGTCCTTCCTGCCGATCTACCTCGGGCCGATCCTGCTATTGGTGCTGGCTCCGTGGGTCCTGCAGAAGATGGTGATGATCAGCAAGCAGGAGAACATCACCTCCATTGCCGACTTCATCGCCGCCCGCTATGGCAAGTCCCAGTCCCTGGCAGTAGTGGTCGCGCTGATCTGTCTGGTCGGTGTGTTGCCGTACATTGCCTTGCAGCTCAAGGGCATCGTGCTCGGGGTAAACCTGCTGATCGGTGCCGGGGCCGATGCCATGGGCACCCGTGCCCAGGACACCGCGCTGATCGTCTCGCTGATTCTGGCGCTGTTCACCATCGTGTTCGGTACGCGCAACCTGGACGCCACCGAGCACCATCGCGGCATGGTGCTGGCGATTGCCTTCGAATCCCTGGTCAAGCTGTTCGCCTTCCTGGCGGTCGGTGCGTTCGTGACGTTCGGTCTTTACGACGGCTTCGACGACCTGTTCAACCAGGCGATGCTCGCCCCACGCCTGGAGCAATACTGGAAAGAAACCATCAACTGGCCGTCCATGGTGGTGCAGACCGGGGTGGCGATGATGGCAATCATCTGCTTGCCACGGCAGTTCCATGTGACCGTGGTAGAGAACATCGAGCCCCAGGACCTGCGCCTGGCCAAATGGGTATTCCCTGCCTACCTGGCCCTGGCCGCGCTGTTCGTGGTGCCCATCGCCCTCGCCGGGCAAATGATGCTGCCCAGTTCCGTGCTACCGGACTCGTTCGTCATCAGCCTGCCGCTGGCCCAGGCCCATCCGGCCCTGGCAGTGCTGGCGTTCATTGGTGGCGCCTCGGCGGCGACCGGCATGGTGATCGTCGCCAGCGTGGCCCTGTCCACCATGGTTTCCAACGACATGCTGTTGCCCTGGCTGCTGCGCCACAACAACGCCGAACGGCCTTTCGAAGTGTTCCGCCAATGGATGCTCTCGGTGCGACGGGTGAGCATCGTGGTGATCCTGTTGCTGGCCTATGTCAGCTACCGCCTGCTGGGTTCGACGGCGAGCCTGGCGACCATCGGCCAGATCGCCTTCGCCGCCGTGACCCAGCTGGCCCCTGCCATGCTCGGCGCGCTGTACTGGAAACAGGCCAACCGCCGCGGCGTGTTCGCCGGCCTCGCCACAGGGATTTTCCTGTGGTTCTACACCTTGGTGCTGCCGATAGCCGCCCACAGCCTGGGCTGGTCGCTGAGCAGCTTCCCGGGCCTGGCCTGGTTGCACGGCAACCCATTGAACTTGCCGATTACGCCACTGACCCAAGGGGTGGTCCTGTCCCTGGCCGGCAACTTCACCGTGTTTGCCTGGATCTCCGTGCTGTCGCGCACACGCGTTTCGGAACATTGGCAGGCCGGACGCTTCATCGGCCAGGAAATCAGCGCCCGCCCCAACCCCCGTTCAATGCTGGCGGTACACATCGAAGACCTGTTGCAACTGGCCGCGCGCTTCGTCGGCGAAGAACGGGCGCGGCAGAGTTTCATCCGTTTTGCCTACCGCCAGGGCAAAGGCTTCAACCCGACCCAGAACGCCGACAGCGAATGGATCGCCCACACCGAACGCCTGCTGGCCGGTGTACTTGGGGCTTCTTCGACAAGAGCTGTGGTAAAAGCCGCCATTGAAGGTCGGGAGATGCAGCTTGAAGACGTCGTCCGGATCGCCGACGAAGCGTCGGAAGTGCTGCAGTTCAACCGCGCCTTGCTGCAAGGTGCCATCGAGAACATCACCCAGGGCATCAGCGTGGTCGATCAGTCCCTCAGACTGGTGGCGTGGAACCGTCGCTACCTGGAGCTGTTCAAGTATCCGGACGGCTTGATCAGTGTTGGCCGGCCCATTGCCGACATCATTCGCTACAACGCCGAACGTGGCCTCTGCGGCCCTGGCGAAGCGGAAGTCCACGTCGCCCGACGCCTGCACTGGATGCGCCAGGGCCGCGCCCACACCTCCGAGCGGCTGTTCCCCAATGGCCGAGTCATCGAGCTGATCGGCAACCCGATGCCTGGCGGCGGTTTCGTCATGAGTTTCACCGACATCACCGCTTTCCGTGAGGCCGCGCAAGCGCTGACCGAAGCTAACGAGGGGCTGGAGCAACGGGTGGCCGAACGCACCCGGGAATTGTCCCAACTGAACCTGGCCCTGACCGAAGCCAAGAGCACCGCCGAAGCGGCCTATCAATCCAAGACGCGGTTCCTGGCCGCGGTCAGCCACGACCTGATGCAACCGCTCAACGCCGCGCGCCTGTTCTCCGCCGCGCTGTCCCACCAGTGCAACGACTTGCCGGACGAAGCCCGACAACTGGTGCAGCACCTGGACAGCTCACTGCGCTCCGCCGAAGACCTGATCAGCGACCTGCTGGACATTTCCCGCCTGGAAAACGGCAAGATCAACCCGGACCGCAAGCCCTTCGTCCTCAACGAACTGTTCGATATCCTCGGCGCCGAATTCACCGCCCTGGCCCAGGAACAGGGCCTGAAATTCCGCGTGCGCGGTTCGCACCTGCGGGTGGACAGCGACATCAAGCTGCTGCGCCGGGTCTTGCAGAACTTCCTCACCAACGCCTTCCGCTACGCCAAGGGGCCGGTGCTGCTGGGGGTACGTCGGCGCAACGGCGAATTGTGCCTGGAAGTCTGGGATCGCGGGCCGGGCATCGCCGAGGACAAGCTGCAGGTGATTTTCGAAGAGTTCAAGCGCCTGGACAGCCACCAGACCCGTGCCGAAAAAGGCCTGGGCCTGGGTCTGGCAATCGCCGACGGGCTATGCCGCGTGCTGGGCCATACCTTGCGCGTACGCTCCTGGCCAGGGCGCGGCAGCGTGTTCAGCGTCAGCGTTCCCCTGGCCCATACGCAGGCCGCGGTACCCAGCGTGGTCGCCGAACCCAGCGGCCATTTGCCAAGCGGCGCGCAGGTACTGTGCGTCGATAACGAAGACAGCATCCTGATCGGCATGAACAGCCTGCTGACACGCTGGGGTTGCCAGGTGTGGACGGCGCGCAACCGGGAAGAATGCGAGCGTTGGCTGGCCCAGGGTGGCCGGCCACAACTGGCACTGGTGGATTTTCATCTGGACGACGGCGAGACCGGCACCGAGCTGATGGCCTGGTTGCGCACACGCATGGGGGAGCCGGTGCCGGGGGTGGTGATCAGTGCCGATGGCCGGCCGGAAACGGTGGCCCAGGTGCATGCGGCGGGCCTGGATTACCTGGCCAAGCCGGTGAAGCCAGCGGCGTTGCGGGCGTTGCTGAGTCGGCATTTGCCGTTGTAGGCACCACACCGTGATCCTGGGAACATAGTGGCCTCTGTGGCGAGGGAGCTTGCTCCCGCTGGGCTGCGCAGCGGCCCCCTTTTTCGTGAGTGCTGCGCACTCAAGCGGGAGCAAGCTCCCTCGCCACAGGGGTTTGCTTCAGCCTTGGGTTTTGCTTCAGCCTTAGGGCTTGCTTCAGTCTTGAGAAGGTTCGGCTTCTTCGGACAACTCGGGCAACCCGTCCGCCCCCGTCATCGCTCGCTCGAGCAACTCCGCCGGCAAGCTCTTGCTGGCCCGGGCGCCGAGCAGTTTGAGCTGTTCACTACGGCTGATCAGGTTGCCGCGCCCTTCTGTCAGTTTATTGCGTGCCGCGCTGTAGGCTTTGTCCAACTGCTGCAAACGACTGCCGATCTCGTCCAGGTCCTGGATAAACAAGACGAATTTGTCATACAGCCACCCGGCCCGCTCGGCGATTTCCCGGGCGTTCTGGCTCTGGCGCTCCTGTTTCCACAAGCTGTCGATCACCCGCAAGGTCGCCAGCAAAGTGGTCGGGCTGACGATCACGATATTGCGGTCGAAGGCTTCCTGGAACAGGTTCGGCTCGGCTTGCAGGGCGGCGGAAAACGCCGCTTCGATGGGCACGAACAACAGCACGAAATCCAGGCTGTGCAGGCCATCCAGGCGTTTATAGTCTTTGCCGGCCAGGCCTTTGACATGGGCGCGCAATGACGCCACATGTTGCTTGAGGGCGTGTTGACCGATGGCGTCGTCCTCGGCGGCCACGTACTGCTGATAGGCCGTGAGACTGACCTTGGAATCGACCACCACTTGCTTGTCGCCCGGCAGATAAATCAACACGTCCGGCTGGAAACGCTCGCCGTCCGGGCCCTTGAGGCTGACCTGGGTCTGATACTCGCGGCCCTTCTCCAGGCCTGCATGTTCGAGTACCCGCTCCAGGATCAGCTCGCCCCAGTTGCCTTGGGTCTTCTGGCCCTTGAGCGCCCGGGTGAGGTTGGTCGCCTCGTCGCTCAAGCGCAGGTTCAGTTGTTGCAAGCGCTCCAGTTCCTTGCCCAGGGAGAAACGTTCCCGGGCCTCGGCCTGATAACTTTCTTCGACGCGTTTTTCGAAGGACTGGATGCGTTCCTTCAGCGGATCGAGCAACTGGCCCAGGCGCTGCTGGCTGGTTTCGGCGAAACGCTGCTCACGTTCGTCGAAGATCTTCCCGGCAAGCTCGGCGAACTGTGCCCGCAACTCGTCTCGCGAACCTTGCAGGTCATCCAGGCGTTGCTGGTGGCTTTCCTGCTGCTCGCGCAGTTCGGCATGCAACGACGCCGCCTGGGCATCGAGCCGCCGCAGTTCCGCTTCCTTGTTGGCGCGTTCGAGGTTCCAGGCGTGGGCCGCATCCCGGGCATTGTCGCGTTCGATCTGCAACAACTCGACTTCACGACAGGCCGCGGCAAGCTCGGCTTGCTTGGCGGCGTTGGCCTGGCTCAGGTCACTGATCTCGTCGCGACAGGCATCGAGCTGGGCGTTGAGGCCATCGTGGGCCATGTGGGCAGTAGCCAGGCGCTCTTCCAGCAGGGCCAGCTCGGTCTGCGCGACACTGGCCTGACGTTGCAGGTGCCAGGCCAGTGCCAGCAACGGCAGCGCAGCGCCTGCCAGGCCAAGCAACAGGCTGGTCAAATCCATAGCCATGACAATTCCTGCCGATCAAATAAAGCCCGAAGGTTAACCAAGCGGCTGGGGGTTGCCCAGCGCAGTCTGCGTTTTCAGTCTTGGATTTCACCGAGGGCCCGCCGAGCACGATCATCACCGGCCCGCGCGGCCTGGCGCAGCAGGTCGTGGCCGATGCGTCGATCCCGGGCGTTGCCGCACTCACGGCACATCAACTGCCCGAGGCGACTTTGCGCAGCCACCACGCCTTCACGGGCCGGTTGCTTGAGTAGACGGCCGGCCAAGTGCTTCACGCTGGGGCTGTCCCCCAGTCGCGGGCTGTCGAGTAGCCACTCAGCCAGCCGCATCGAAATTCGCTTGGGTGGGGTAACACGAGGGGGTACGGAGGTAACAGGATTTGATACTGAGCGAAACTTCATAAAACACTGTGGGACAGATCGGAAGGCGCGCCACTCTACTCCTTTTTTCGTACGGGTAAAGCCGAAAAAAACCAGCACGCCCGTGCTAGAGCAAGCGCTTGGGACAATCCACAGAAGCTGTGGATAACTCAGTGGACAACCCACCCTGAACCCGCGCAAAGCCCTGTGGAACGGGGCCTGCGCTCAAACTGACGATTTTTTCACCAGTAAAAAAAAGCGATGTTTTTCATTGACTTAAATTTTGGATACAGGCACCCACCCCGGATTGTTTCGACATGACAGTACAGTGACAAGTGGTGTAGCGAGTGTGCACAAGTAACAGCCGAACTGGTTATAACGCTGCAATTTTTTGGCGCATCTGGCGGTAAAACCTGGGGATAACCTGAGGCCTCGCGCGCGGCGTCGCTGGCACGGGCGCATCTGCGCGCACTTGAATCCTGTGCTATAGATCGCTCACTCCCCCTGGTTTATCGCGCTATTTGAATATTTTTTAACCAACGCCCTTCCCTTCATGGGTTCAATACGTTAGTATCCGCAGCGTTAGTACCAAGCTGAAAGTCAATTCCGGGTCGAACACATCTCCACGGTCAGCCATCCTTCAAAGGACGCCTCATCGAAAAAAGAGACCGACCCCCTCGATGGTTTCCAGGTAAATCTTGCGCCAACACAGCCTTTGATCGAACGCAAAGGGTGTTGCCAGGCTCATTACTCTGACCGAACCAACCTGCAAAATTGATCAGGATCTTCACCCCGGGCCCAGAACCTTTGCCCTCGCTGTGTTGCCTGCCCTCCTAAGTACCTACCTGCCAGCCCAAGCGCGCACTCTATATAGCGCTCAAACTGGCTGCTTTGTTCCAGTCGGGTTCTTCGTTCGACCAATGGTGGTCGACGTTACTGGAACGTTTTAACGTTGCACGGTTCTTAACCGTGTCATTTGTAGGAACACCCATAACATGTCCAATCAAATCCATGCACAGGATGCTATCCGCACCCTAACCAACGCTTTTGCCCCGATGAACTGCCTGATCATGGCCGCTCGCAAAGGCTGCTTCAGCTTCACCCTGGTCAACGAACACGGCATCGCCCGTCACAGCGAACGCCTCTACCCCGATCAGTACTCCAGCGCTGAACCGCTGCAGGCCGTGATCGAGCGTACTCGCCAGGCACTGGTTGCCTGAGACGCCAGAAAGGCTGAAACCCCAAAGGCCCCGCCCAGAAAGCGGGGCTTTTTATTGCCCGGAATTTCTCGATCGAGCGAAACGGCGTAAGCACCAAGGGATATAACAGTTATAACCGTTCGTTGAAGATGTTTTAAAAACAGTCCTTTACAGCGCAAATATGACACTACACTTCAAGTCAAGCGGCATGATCCGCTTCCGGCGGGGCCTGGACCGATCCACCGCTGCCAAGGCCACACTCTTCAGGCTCCGCCCCTTTCACGCTTCGAGGGTTTTATGGGTATCGCAGCCAGCGAACTGTGTCGATATGTGATCCGCCCGACGCTCCTCTACCTTGAGCGCCACAGCGCAACGGCGGAATCCTTGTTACTGGGCATTGCCGCCAGCCAGTCTGCCCTGGGCTCAGCCCTGCATGATCGACGCGGGCATGGCCTGTATCGCATTACCGAACCCCGACACCAGGCACTCTGGGACCATTACCTGGCGCTGGACCCGGAACGTGCCAGCCTGGTACGTGGCCTGGCCAGCCAGCACGCCTTTCTCAGCGGCCCGCACCTGGAACTGACCGTCAACCTGCGCTACGCCACCGCCATTGCCTGGCTGTTGGTGGAGGAACAGAACACCCCGCTTCCCGAAACCGATGACCTGCTGGGCATGGCCCGCATCTGGCGCCAGACCTTTCACCCCCAAGGGCGCCTGCGAGATTTCACCTGCGCCTGGCAAAGCTGTGTTTCGCCTCTGAACCAAGTCGCTTGCTGACGGGAAATTTGGAAAGTTCCTACAACGGTCGCGAATCTGGTCGGATTGTCCTACAAAACCGCTCTAAATCAAGCCATCCAGGCTATAGCGCTTGAACGAAAATGTTGGTAATTTTCGCCCCGGTGATCACCAGGAGTTCTAACAATGAAAAAAATGATGCTCAAAACCACCCTTGGCCTTGCCGTTACCTTGGCATCCACTCAACTTTTCGCCAGTGGCTTTGCCTTGAACGAACAAAGCATCAGTGGCATGGGCACTGGTTTCGCTGGTCGTTCTTCTGTTGCCGATGATGCAAGCACCGTATTTGGCAACCCTGCCGGCATGTCGCGCCTCAAGCGCCAGCAAGTCACCGGTGGCTTCGCCGCCATTGATGCCTCCACCGATATCGACGATGCCAGCGGCACCCAGTCCGGCACCAACAAGGGCGACATGGTCCCGCTCACTGGCGTTCCGATGGGTTATTACGTCAAGCCCATCGATGATCAATGGGCATTCGGCCTGGGTGTCTACGCACCGTTTGGCTTGATCACCGATTATGAAAACGGCTTCCAGGGACGGAGTTTCGGCAGCAAGAGCGAAGTGAAAGTCGTCACGTTCCAGCCAACCGTCAGCTATGCCTTCAACGACAAGGTATCGATCGGTTTCGGCCCGACCATCAACCGTCTTTCCGGCTCCCTGGAATCGGATCTGGGCGTACCAGGCCTGCCTGAGGCCGGCGTGGAGATCAAGGGTGACGACATTGGATACGGCTACAACATTGGTGTGCTAGTCCAGGCAACCGACACCACTCGTGTCGGCCTGACCTACCATTCCAAGGTCAAGTACAAACTTGAAGGCCACACCGAAGTCAACCCAGGTGCAGGCACTCCTCCTGCCGTACTGAGTGGCGCACGCTACGACGCTTCGCTGGACATCACCACGCCTGAGTCGGTGGACTTTTCGGTCACCCAGCAAATCAATGATGCCTGGACCGTCTACGCCGGCAGCACCTGGACTCGCTGGAGCCGTCTGAAAGAAATCACCGTGGAAAACGAAGGAACCAGCACTGGCGGCGGTTTTGTGAACCCAGCTCTCGGCACCATCACCGAAGAGCAAAACTGGCACGACACCTGGGCCTACGCCATCGGTACCTCCTACCAGTTGAACAAGCAGTGGGTGCTGCGTACCGGCCTGTCCTTCGACCAGGCGCCGACCAACAACCAGGACCGTTCGCCACGCATCCCGACCGGCGACCGGACCATCTTCAGCCTGGGCGCCGGCTGGAGCCCAACCGACGACCTGACCATCGACGTGGCTTATTCCTACCTCAAGGAAGAAAAAGTCAACGTCAGTGGCAGCAATGCCCTCGGCCAGTCCTACAACGCCAAATACGAAAACAGCGCCAACGGTTTCGGTGTCGGTGCGACTTACCGCTTCTGATGTTTCACGGCGAACCTGAACCCCTCGCCACCTGAAGCAAAAAAGCCCCGCTCTCTGCAAAGAGGCGGGGCTTTTTCGTGGCAGGATCAGGGTCTGGAGGCGATGGCTGCTTCTACCGCCTTGATGAAATCGGGATCGTCAGGCTTGATCCGGCTGGAAAAACTGCCAACGACCTTGCCCTGGCGGTCCACCACATACTTGTAGAAATTCCATTTCGGCGCACCGGCTTGTTCCGCCAGGTGCTTGAACAGCGGTATCGCATCCGCACCCCGCACGGGCTGTGGCTCGGTCATGGTGAAGGTCACGCCGTAATTGACGTAGCAGACCTTGGCGGTTTCAGCGCCATCCTTGGACTCCTGTTTGAAATCGTTGGACGGCACGCCGAGCACTTGCAAGCCTTCGCCCTTGTAGCGCTGGTTCAACGCTTCGAGGCCTTTGAACTGCGGGGCGAACCCACAGAAGCTGGCGGTGTTGACCACCACCAGTGGCTTGCCGGCAAAGCGCTGGCACAAATCGATGGTTTCCTTGGCCCGCAGCTTGGGCAACGAACCCTCCAGCAACGGCGGGCAATCGGCGGCCCATACGTGCCCGGTCACAATCAGCAACAGGGCGGGAACAGCAAGCCAGCGCATCAGCATGTCGGTTTTCCTTAAAAGCATGTCAGACCACGACGTTACTCGCAGCGTCCGATGCCGTCCATTGCTCAACACGTACCCATGCCCAGTTGCATCAAGGCCAACCCGCCCTGATGCCAGCCCCACCATGCGAACGCCAACAGCAGGCCGACGCCGGCAGCGATCAGCCACGGGGCGATGCGACTCATGCCGCACCAACCTGGACTTGCAGGCGCGCCACCGGCCGTTCACGCACCGGCCAGTTCAACGCCGCCGCCAGCAGGCTGAGCAGGATCGACACCTGCCAGATCAAGTCGTAGCTGCCGGTGCGGTCATACACCACCCCGCCCAACCAACCACCGAGGAACGAGCCCAGCTGGTGGAACAGGAACACGATCCCACCCAACATCGACAGGTTTCGTACACCAAACAGGGTCGCGACCGTACCGTTGGTCAACGGCACGGTCGACAGCCACAACAAGCCCATCGCCACGCCAAACAGATACGCCGTCGTGGTCGTCACTGGCAGCCACAGGAACAAGCCGATCACCACCGCCCGCAACAGGTACAACCCGGTCAACAGGCGCGGCTTGGACATGCGTCCGCCCAGCCAGCCAGCGGTGTAAGTGCCGAAGATATTGAACAACCCGACCAGGGCCAGCACGGTGGTGCCGACGCCGGCGGCCAGGTGTTGGTCCACCAGATACGCTGGTAAATGCACGCCAATGAACACCACCTGGAAACCGCAGACAAAAAAGCCCACCGCCAGCAACCAGAACCCGGAATGGCTGCACGCCTCGCGTAAGGCTTCAGCCAGGGTTTGTTCGTGACCGACCACCGGCAACGGTGCATCCTTGAGCATGCTCACCAAAGGCACGATCAACGCCACCAGCAGCCCCAGCGCCAACAACGCCGCCGACCAACCGAGCCAGCCGATCAACCCCAGCGTACCGGGCAGCATGGCGAACTGGCCGAAAGAACCGGCGGCACTGGCGATGCCCATGCCCATGCTGCGTTTTTCCGGCGGCACGGCCCGTCCGACCACACCCAGAATCACCGAGAAGGACGTGCCTGACAGGCCGATACCAATCAAAAGGCCCGCACTCAACGACAACGACCATGGCGAGTCCGCCATGCCCATGAACACCAGGCCGACGGCATAGAGAACACCGCCGATCAGCACTACTTTTGCCGCACCGAAGCGGTCGGCCAGCGCGCCAGTGAAAGGCTGCGCCAGGCCCCAGATCAGGTTCTGCAAGGCGATGGCAAAGGCGAATACCTCACGGCCCCAGCCGAACTCGGCACTCATGGGCGCCAGGAACAGGCCGAAGCCATGCCGCACGCCCAGGGACAACGCCAGGATCAGCGCGCTGCCCACCAGGACCCAACCACAGGTACGCCACATCGATGTCATTCTTATTCTCCGCTCGCGGGTATATACCCGCTTGTTATCGAACGAACCGGCGTCACGCCAGTTCATCCAGCAAGGCCAGCAACGCTGTACGCTTCTCGGCGCCCAGCTTATCGATCAACCGTTGTTGCGCCGCTTCCCAGGCCGGCAACGCTGCCGCCAACCGAGCATGCCCGGCCTCGGTGAGTTCGACGATGCGGTTGCGCAAGTCTTCACCTTCGGCCAGCGCCACCAATCCCTCACCTTCCAGCACCCGCAGGTTACGCCCCAGGGTGCTGCGGTCCAGGCCCATGGCCTCGGCCAGGGAGGAAATACTCGGTTGGTCCAGGCGCGCCAGGTTGCTCAGCAAAGAATACTGGGCAACGTTGATCCCGAAGCCGTCGAGGGCGCCGTCGTAATACCTGCTGACGCCACGGGCGGCACGACGCAGGTTGATGCATAAACATTGGGAAGGAAGCATGGTGCGTGTATATACCCGTGATTAAGGGAATGCAAATTTAAATGGAGAAACACAAAACCTGTGGCGAGGGGATTTATCCCCGTTGGGCTGCGTAGCAGCCCCAAAATAGGGTTGGATACAGTCAACCTGATACACCGAGATGCCTGGTTTTAGGGCTGCTGCGCAGCCCAACGGGGATAAATCCCCTCGCCACAATGAATCAACCAAGCCCTAAAAAATCAAAAATATCAATAACTTCAGCCTGACAGGCTTCGCCACCATTCATCACTCAGCGTCTACCACCTGTAATGTCTGACAGGTTTCAGCTGACTTGAATCGGGCTATAACGAACCCGTGCCTCCAGCCCTGCCTCAGGGTCCGAAGAAGGGCCGTGCGAATCACGCCATCAAGCAGTAGGAAAATTTCGCCGCCCCCACGCCATCAATGATGATGAATGGGAGATTTTTCATGTACCACGCCACCGTAGTTCCTGGACATCCGTCACCCTACCAGACCCGCTACCACTCCACAGAAAGCAAACAGCCTCCCGCCGTCCGGCTGACAAACCGGGAAAAGGAATTCCTGCAGTGGAGCGAGGCAGGCAAGTCTTCCTGGGAAATTGCCGTGATCGTTGATTGCAGCGAGGCCAACGTCAATTATCACTTCAATAACATTCGCCGAAAATTTGGGGTCAGTTCGCGTCATCTGGCGGGGAAGATTGCCCGTGAGCAGGGGTTGATCTGAGTGCTTTGAAACCAACAGCCGAGAAAAGCGCACCGCCATGGACAAGTTGGGGGCTTGGTCATGACGGTGGGTTGGGGGTGTTTGCTTGGGTGAGTGGGTTGGGGTGAAGTAAGGTGTAGCGGAAGCAGACATTGATTTCAATGAGATCCGAAACTGGAAAGCGATAACGCAGTTAATCGCTTTCCAGTTAAACAACAGTTTTTATTCGACTGAGGCTCTACCTCTAACGTAGATGATCGAATTTTCCACCCCTTTTCTTCATCCGAACCTGCGCGACCGTTTGGCGGATATAAACACCATACTTCTTATCATAGCCCGCTATAAGTTCAGTTGTTACTAATGGAGACCCATGAGCTGTTACACCAACTTGATTTCCCGGCTCACTAAGTTTTAGAGCTGCTGCATATCTTTCAGGATATTTTGCTCGTCTATATTCTATCCACAGTTGCCGATTTCTAGCCTTTTCAGCTGGCGTCAGATTCGGACGCGCTGGCAGGCTATCGCTTTTTACCTTTGTGCGATTAGCTGACACAGAGCCTATAGCGTCCCTTCTGGGCGGAACTTCGGTGCTACGTGGAATTTCTGTATGCAGGCGCACGGGTTCAGGTTCCACGACCGATAGTAGTTCTTCACTTTCTTTATACAGAGGGTTCATCGCTGTTCTTGAAGATGACGGTTCTGGAACCAAACTCCGATAAGTACCCACAGTCTGTACATTGAGATTCTTGGTGGCTTTATCAGCTGAAGACTTTGATCCAAATCCAAGAAACTTTCTTAAAAAACTAAAAACCCCATGCCCCGTCGGATCCGTAAAACCAATCGGATCCCCCAGGCAATACGCATACGCATTCAATCCCCCCTCCCCAAACGGACTCCAACTGTCCGGGCTATGAAACCTCATCAACAACGGATTGAACGCCCGATAACCATTACCCAGTAAATACCACCCCGTCTCATCCCTGACTTCACCGTTGTAGCCCGGACGTGAAGCCACCGGCTGCGTCGCATCGCGATAGCCGTGGGCGGTATAGGCGATGGCACTCACCTCCCCCCCATCGACCTCCCTCAGCACACTCCCGCTATAGTCACTCGCCAGCAGTAAAGACTTTGGGCTCGCGCCTTCCTGCCGCTCCGCGAGCGTCACGCCATCGGCCGATACGTAAGTCCGGCTCTGCGCGGCGCCGACTGAATTGACCGGGGTTCCATTGCGATAAAACTGTTGCTCGCGGTCGCTATCGCTGCCGCTGGCCGACAACTGATCGCCGCCGTCGTACCCATAGAACCGGCTGCCATCGGAACCAGGTCCGCTCACCTCGACCAAACGGGACAGCAAGTCATAGGACAAGGTCCGACCTTCTTCGTCCTTGATCAGGTTGCCGTTGGCATCGTATTCAAGCTCGATGTTCGGATAGTCGGCATGGGAGTTGGTGACCCGTGTCAGTTGGGCCGGGTCCGGGTTGTTGTATTCAAAACGCGCCGTATTGCTTTCGGTGGTTTGACCCTTGATGAAAGTAGTACGCACTTCTTCGTGATTATCCAGCGCATCGAAGAAGAACAGTTGCCGCGTCATGGGGTTGCCCAAAGGGTCCACTGGCGCCTGTGGTCCTTCACAGCGGTATTCTTCGAGCCGACCGCGAAGTTCGTAGCGATAGTTCTCGTTGCGAAGCAAAGTGTCGCCCTGGCTCGCCCCTTCACTCAACTCGCGCTGTTCGATCTGGTCCAGGCCATTCCAGACCTGTTTCAACCATGAGGTGCTGCCGTTGAGATTGAAGGTACGCAGTGTTTCACGCCCCTGCGCATCGTATTCAAGATCGATCACCACATAGTCGTTCGCGCCGTCCACCGTCGCGATACGCTCCGTCAGCCCCTGGGCGTTATAGGTAAAGTCACTTTTGATATAACTTTCGGAGCCCTCGACACCCAGTTGGGTATAGGCCAACCGGCCATTGGTTCGATCGTATTCAAACGACTGAACCTGCCCCGTCACGTCATGGTAACGAATCAACCGCCCGAGCCGACTATGGACATAAGCCATCTCATACGGCTCCGCGACATTCGTCACCGTGCGTACTTCAGACTTTATCTCGCCCTGCACGTCATAAGTCCGTGCCAGTTCGATGTCGATCTCCGATGAACTGGTGAGCTGTGCATTCTGAGGATCGTACTCATAGACGGCTTTGATCGGCGTCGGTACTGCTTGCAAACGGCCGATGGTTGCTTCGCCCGCAACGGCGTTGCGGGTTAGCGGTTCATCCGTCAGCTCATAGGCATATTCATAATGAATCACATCGCCGCTGGGCTGGATGACGCGATTGGCCTTGCTGTAGCTGGTGTCGTACTCATGCCGGGTGACCCGCCCTCCGGTCGTTGACTGAGTGAGACGCTCCAGGCTGTCGAACGCCTGTGTGCCCAGCTCTGTCGCCCCGACCTTGATCAACGTCGGCAGATCGCCGCGGCTGTGGCCCGCGTATTCACGAACCACCTTGTCCATCGTCGGCAACGTGGTTTCCAGCATGCGGTCGAACACATCGTAGGTGTAGGACGTCTCATGGCCGGCTGCATTTTTCTCCCGTGCAGTGCGGCCCAGGCCGTCATAGAGGTAGCTATGCAGGCTGACGGAGTTTTCCGCAAGATCGAAACGCTGGACGCTCACCGGTTTTTCAAGGCGGTTGTTGGTCGTGACGGTCTTGCCCATGCCTTCGGTCCACTGTGTGGTGGTAAAGGCGATAGGATCCTCCACGGTGTGTTGCGTGACACCTGCCGGGTCGGTGCTGCTGGACTGTTGCCCCCAATCGTCAAAGGTAAACGTGGTTTTCAGGGGAAGGGCTTCGAGTTCCAGCCAGTCGATTTCCTGCTCTTGGGTCAATTGCCCCAACGCGTTGTAGGTCGCCTGGTAGATGTCTCGATAAGTACCATTGGAGAAATCGGCATCCTGCTGTTCCTCCCGCACGGCCCTGTTCAAGCCATCGAACCAGGTACGGGTCTTGATCTTCTTGACGTTTTCAACTTCCTGAAATGCCTGCCCGGCTACGGCCCCATCGTCTGTCGGGCGCACGAGCCGATAGGTATAGGTACGCGTCGCGGCGTAGTCGGGGTCGTCGGGCGCGACGGTTTCCGTCAAGACCCGCAGCAGAGCGTCATAGGTGTTGCGAATCTTGATGTCCTTGTCTTGGGTCAACAAGGGTTCGCCGTTGAGCAGCGAGCGCTCGGCGCTGACAACCTTGACCAGGCCGTCGTGGCCGGTAAAGGTCTCGGTCGTTTCGAACACCGTTTCGCCGAGGAGCACTTCCTTGACCTGGCTGATCTTATTGATTTCAGCCTTTTCCTCATCCGTTTTGATGCGGTACGCGTACCCCGTCGTAGAGACATATGGACGGTCCGCCGCCGCCATCGTGACGGTCTTCAGTTTCTCCAACCCATGCCTTAAGGGATCATCGATCACATCGAAGTATTCAGTGCTCGTGGTTTCCAGCAACACTTCGGTCTGACCGACCATCTCGTGCAAACTTTCCTCGGACGTGACCACCGACGGCTTGTTGATATCACTGCCATCCAATGCCGGTAGCTCCACGTAGCTGTACCGAGTCCGCAATGTCGGCGCCCCCGCTTGCAGGTCCGGCACTAATTCCGGATCCGTTGCCGGCGTGACCGTGGTGTGCTCGACGTGCCTGACGAACCCGTAGGGATCTGCCGGGCACTTGCCGGGAACCTCGCCAGCCGGGTAGTAGGACGTCGCCTCCGTAACGCCACTGGGCTGAACGCTCAAGGTCTGATTGCCATGGATGTCGTATTCGCTTAGCTCGACGTCTTCGCGCCATTGACGCGCATCGTCCGTCAACTCCCAGCGGGTAATCGCCTTTTTCGGCAACTGACACTGGCGAGGCTGGTTATCGAACGACAACGTATCGTCATCGTCCGCATAATAACGGGTCGTTTGTATCTGCTGATGCGTGCCCTGCAGGGTCGTTTCCGAAACCAGCAAGTGGAAGCGGTTGAAGCGGCGTGTCACGCTGCGCACCACGTCGTTCCCGACCATCAGTTTTTCAGTGGACTCATACTCGTAGCGATCGAGGACTTTATAAAGATTGTCCAGGTTATCATCCGTCCAGTTAGTGACATTCGGGTAGCCGAGGAAATTATGCTCATCGGCGCCATAGGTGTACTTCACCGTGATGGTTCGTTGGCCGCCACCGGGCTCGGTAATGTGATCGGTCACCCTGGGCAACTTGCGGCGCTCGTTGCCGCTGCCGGGGAAGCCATGGCCCTCATCGTTGTACAGAACGGTTTCATGGGCACCCAGGGGCGTCCAGACCGCGCTGATGCAATCGAAGTTTTTCTGGGGGCTGTAGACGAAGCGCCAACCTGCATTTTCCGTGGTCGGCAAGGTAACCCTGTCGACACGTCCTGCCTTCATGTTCAGGACCACCGCGGCCAACGGTACGCCGTTGACGGGCGTGAAACCCAGGGTGACGGCCTCGGTGATCAGGTTGCGGGTGATCTGGAACAGCAGGCCGTGACGGTCGCGAATGGTACTGAGCATCGGCGCATCACCGAACGTTGTGTATTCCAAGGTGATTTCGTGCCCTTGCGGGGAATACATTTTCACCGGCACCGCCACCTGCGGGCTGGGCCCCTTGAGCTCCAATAGTTCGACAAGGCCGGATTTGTGAACGATCTTGAACTGGTCGTCGTCGCCAGGCAGTTCGCCAGGCAGTTTGTAGAACTGGAAGTCCTCGATCTTTTGCTCTTTCATTTTCATACGATGGGCAACGCCTTCGTATGGACCGGTCACTTTGAATGTTTGCCCTGAATACACCGAGACCACCTGGTTAATTGGGCTGTACTGGCTCAGTGCAAGGTTCCAGCCCTTGCCAAAACCACTGTCAATTGTGTTCAGGGGGTTGTAATTGAGCGTTAATGGCACGGACGGACCACGCAGGTCATTGCTGAAGAGTTCCGGTAACGACAATGACACCGTATAAAAACCCGTTCGAGGGTCTACCCCCGTCTGAACAAAACTCATGAAGTTAAAGGCATTGGAATGCACAGCGGTGGACGCAGTCATGGTCAACCTCACGAACAAGACAATATGAATAAATACATGCAATGCGACCGTCGCCGCATTGCATGTAAACCACTTACTGAAATTGCAGCGTACTTCGATCGGTTTTCTCTATCCTTCCGAGCGGGCACACTTGATTGCCTGTAGTGGCTTGTCACTCGTCAAGATGATCCACGTACAATCGATTACGATCCGATGCAGGAAAACCAATGGCGAGCTTGTGATGGTTACCTTCATCGTCGGTTAAATAAACCTTCAGCTTTTCAAACCTAAGAGGGTGTAACTTGACCCGCTGATCCTGTCGAATTCCATCGGAATGTTCACAGCGAAACACGCCAATTCTGAACTTACCTTCGTCCAGGGAGTTTCCTGGTTCCATCTCGGTCTTGACCGGAATACCAAGGTTCTCAACCAACAGCGGCTCATAACGCATGATGTTCCCATCATTGGGTTTCAATGGATCGTTGTAGCCATAGCCGGTATAACTGAACATGGTTTCATTGGGGGCAGGGCTCTCCCATTGCACGATCGATCGCAACCCTCGCACCTCCGCCGTCAGGAAATCGACACCGATTTGACCATCACGGCGATAAGTCAACGCCCAGTAGTCCGTCGTCTTCAAGAACCAGTCGAAGTCATAATCACTGTCCGGATCACTTCCGCCGCCTCCATCCACACGCTTACGCGTCAATTTGTAGTTATCGATGTCGGGGGTTGGCGCAGGGACAGGGGTCAGCGTAATGATCCCGTCAGGATTTCCCGGGTTCGGCTCCATGTCCGAGCGCCAGGGGTTCCCCAACGCATCGTCAAACTGCGCATAAAACTGAGTAGGTTGGGTGGAGCGAGTCACCATGAATACATCGACCCTGTTGGGTAATGGTGCACGCTTGTCAGGTTCCGTTTGCGTATCACGAGGGGCCGAACCCGGGAACGGTTTAAAACGGTTGGCAATGGTCGTCTGCGCCCAAAGCCTATGGGTTTCCGGCGTGTCATCTTCTTCGATGCCCTCTTGCAGAGCCGGTATCTCGGGTACAATTTGTAGCGATCGGACGTAGACCATCCTCAGTGAGGCTTCTTCATCGTGAGTCAGCTTGTCGCCATTGGTTTCAATAATCGCTTGCAATGGCAATTGTTGAAACCCGTTGCCGAACACTTGCTCGGAACGCAATGGCACCAACTTAAAACTGGTGAGGCCCGTCCAACCGGCTTCCTCAATGTGGGAGGCCAGTTTTATGATGCTGAACCCCGCATACAAGAGCATGCCCGAGGCGGAAATCTCGCACCTGACGATGTCGTAGGGCCGACGAGGCGTCGCCGGGGCGGTGTAGATACCATCATCGCTGACCGTCCCGTCTCCAATCACCCGCCAGGTGCGCTCAATAGTCGCCGGAGCACCTGACTTCTCGGTTAACGTAACCGTCGCAGAGCGCCCCACATTGGCAGCATACCGTGGCTCTATCTCAAGCGTAGGTGCTGCCCTGGTCAGCACTACCGCGGCCTCGACCGTCTCGCCCGTGTCATCCTCGACGGTAATAGTGTCCACGACGGTGAACTCGGGCAGCGCAAGCAACTCGACGGTCGACGGCGGTGTATAGATGGCCGTATTGCCTGTAGCAGAAAGCGTTCCGTATGTGGGCTGTCTCCAGGTCAGCGTCGCCCCCCTCAGTGCTGTCGCGACGAAGGTCACGGTCTTCGCTTCCCCCTCGATGCGCCCTACGACCCCTGGAGAAATAGCCATCGACTGGGTGGTCACCAGCAACAACGCCTGGACTTCATGTTTTAGCCGCGTCTGCGGATCTACGTAGGAGGCCGTGACGATATTGCGCACCAGGTCCCGGCCTAGATTGGCGGCGGCAACGGGTTGATATAGCCCGGAGGTCGGATTGATCGAGCCCGCCGATGTATTCGAGTTGAGACTCTTGACGCTCCAAGTGACGTTCGTCGCCGTACCATTGAGGTAGGCCTTGTATTCAACCGCAGCGCTGCCGGCTTTCATCACGTGCACCGCGGGCTCGATGACCAGCGACGTCCTGGTTGGAGCCAGGCTGCCGAATATCACCAGGTCAGCGGGTTGACGGCGTGTATGTTCCACGAAGGTATTTTTCTGCCCCGGAAACAACAGGCTGTGAATCAGCTCCAATTTGTCGTCGTCGGATCGATCGACGTATTCCTGAGCCAATACGATGGTTGCCGAATAGTCCTGGTCACTGTCATCGGGAATCAGGTAGGGGAAACGTTCCGGGGACGGAATATCCCCGCCATGGGCGCTGCCTCGCAGCTTGACCATCACCACCACGGCGCCGTCGCTGGCATTTTTTGCCCCCGCCACCGCGGCCCCGGGCGCCCGCTGGGTCAGCACAATGAAGTTGGTCGGGGTCAAGTCACTGCCACCCTTGAGGTCGAGGATGCCCAGCACATACACCTGCCGCTCGGGCGGCAATTCCTTGAACCGCTGGTCAAAGTACTCGCCCAATTTGTCCTGGCTCTCTTTGTGCCCCGAGAGATTGCAGGAAAACTTTGTCCCTTTGGACAAATCCAGCGTCACCCTGCCCAGGCGATCGACCACACCCACCACCAATGAAAGGTCCAGTTCCACCGTCAGCGTGTAGCCATGAGCTTCGGTAATGTCGAACTCATACAACAAGCCACGGGTCTTTTCATGAACGCTGAAATTTCCGCCCAGAATACTCAAGGTCAACTTTGCCCGGGAGGTGTCCAGCCGTGCGGGTTCGAACGACAGTAACGGCTTGCCCAGCAGGATATTCTTCATGACCCCATATTCGGTTCTGGTGGCATTGAGGTCCATCGTGCCGGAGAACACCGGTAGATAGTTGGAGCCATCGTATTTATCCAGCCATTGTTGCTGGAGTACCCGATTGAGCCGTTCACGGTTGAAGACACAGACCGCTCCCCAGCCCCAGGTAATCGAGCCTTCTTTCATTTGTTCAACGATGTCGGCAATGGAGTTAGTGGCCATTTTTATCGTCCTCGGCAAGTGAAGCGACATGATCCAAGGACTCCTTGGCCTTATGGCGGACATCAGGGTCTTGGCTGACTTTTTCGATACTTTCGTAGACGCCTTCCAACAAAGCGTGAAGTTCATCCATGGCGGAAGTCTGCGACTCCTCCGGTGGCGGCTTCAATGGAAGAGGGGCGAGGGGGAAGGATTGAATCGTGAACCCCTCGAACGGCATACCCATCAGGTCAAGTACCACCTTGATAAAGACGAACTGACTGTTGGTCGTTTCGCTTTTCGTAAAAACTGCTGTACTTGTATCGGTCGAAACAAATGATCCGGCATCGGCGGGTACACACTCCCATACCAGCTGTACTGTCGACGGTGTGCCATTGAACCTGCCAGTCAATTTCACTTGATTGGCCGACATTCCTTGAAAGTCTGTTGCGATCTCCAGTATCGACAGTCTATGTGTGACTACAATCAAGGATTTCTGGGTTTGACCGGTACTGGTATTCTCCACCTGCACTTCATCTAGGGTAAAAGAGGGCCCGTCCTGTTTGACCGGAGCACGATAGGTATTTTCGCCATTCTCATCAGCCGTCGCATCAATGCTGCCGCCACCGATCACCGACCACCTCAAGGCCCCCCTCATGCTATGGGCCGAGAATTTACGGGTTTCTACGGCGGCATCAGACGCATTGCAAACTTCGATCAGCGGGTTCAATGTGATTGCCCTGGCCACTACCGTGACCAGCGCCCTGCTGATATGACGATCATTGCCGGTGCCGGGCCCGGTTGCGATGACCTTGACCCGCTTGTAAGTCCCATGGATATCCGCCAAGGCAGGGGCGGTATAGGCACCTGTCGTTGGATTGATGTCTCCTGCTCCCGCGGCGTTGCCGTCAAGATCCTCGACACTCCACTTGACCCCTGTTATTCCAGCGGGTTCTGTCTTGAACGTGTGGGTCCCGCCGTGAGTCAGCATGACTTCTACAGGGTCGATTGAAAACGTGGTCAGCCGTGGGCTGATAGAGCCGAATAGCGCCATTTCTCCTGTAAGGTGCAAAGACTTGAGTTGTACTGCGTCTTCGCTGTTAAAAAAAAGCGTGTGCAGCACAAAAATATCGATAGCCTCAAGCCCGTTGAACAGTGTCATCGACACGTTCGCGACGTTTTCACCCACCCGATACTTGAAGTTGTCAGACTTCATGAAATCTCGCACATCCTGCGGAAACGCCTCGAGCCCAGCATCGGACACATTCAAATACGTCTGGTACTCTTTCATTCTTACTTGAAGCCGACGCGAGGTTGAATCGATCGAAAAGCTATAGGTCGCACTAAAACCGAGCCCCATGGAAAAGGTGTTTTCTCCATTCAGATAGAACTTCATCTGGCCTAATCTGTCCTCACCCCCCATGCCCACCTCAAAGTAGGGCTCACCACCTTCGGTGTAATAAAGCGTCATGGTGAGCAAATTGTCAGCATCTATATAAATCGGCAGCTTATAACCGAAGAAAGTTAAGTACCTGCTGCCTACGACAACTTGAAACTCAGGAATTTCCAAGAAACCTTCAGTGCCTTCTTTGACCTTTACTCTATAAGTGAAACCTTTGTTATTTGTCTCACCCACAAACTGAGCAGTGGGTGAGTTAAACGCCCTAGCCGTGCCTTTACCGATAATGCCGTGCATGAAAAAGTGACTGCCAAATATCATCATTGCATCAAGATCAGACCGATCACTAGGCAGGGGGTATAACCAGTCCTCGCCCGGTGTTCCACCCAACTGTTCGTTATCCATGGCGATACGTACTTCAACGGCACCACTGCCGAAGTTCGCAGCCCCACGCGACGCCGCACCCTCTTCCATTACCGTGCGCAGCTTGAATCTCTGGGGTTTTATGAATGCTTGTGTGGTAGTTGCCAGCATTCCCAGGGAAAACGTCCGCTTTACCGGGTCGGCCTCCCTAAACTTGCGTTTGAAGAAAGACCCGGCCATGCGGCGCTGATGCTGGATCCGGTCGCCCTTCACTTCCCAGATATAGCGCTGGGAACGAGGATCGCCCAGGTCCAGCACTACCTCGCCATCATCCCTGACGGTGCCCTGGATGTCTTTGAGTTCTACCCTGTCGCCCACCAGTGTCGGATGATCCAGCGGGTCATAAGAGCTGATTCTGCTTATTCGAGCGAAGCCGAGCACGTCATCCAGCGATATGTTTTTACCCCCGAGGACCGCCATGCTCATATTGACTTCGGCCGAGTCCAGATCAGGGTTGTTCTCGAAACTCAAGCGTGGCGCATCGGTGACGTAGTCAATCAACCAACTCCACGTGGTCTCCGATGAGCCGTAGGACTCGCTGATCGGAGGCATTACTGAATGCTTGTCATGTTTCTCGATGTATTCCTGCAGCAATAGCTGATTGCACTTGCCCCGATCATAAGCCACCAACGCACTCCACTCAGTGGTACGCGGTTTGAGGGCGGCCCATTGCAGATATTGGGCAAGGGTTCTTCGCGGTGCGGCCATGATGTGTATCCTCTTCTCAGGATATGAAAGGGCTTGCCGATCGCAACGGATGAATAGGCAAGTTATACGGACACGTTGCGTCAGCGCCGGCAGTTGAAGAGCGCGTTGTTTGTTGGGACAACATTTCCGGAGCGGGCTTTGACGCCAGAGACGCAAGGGGTATAGGAAGAATGGTGAAACCGTCGAACTGCATCCCCCCTAAATCAATCCGCACGGTAATGAGTGCAAACTGACTGTTGGTCGTTTGACCGGCAGTGAAAACACCTGTGTTTTGATCAAGCGTTCCGGCATCTTCGGGTATACAGGCCCATATCGGTGGTTCCGGTGGAATGACGCCGCCTAGTTTGCAGATCAGTTTCACTTGGTTAGCGGGCATCCCGTCAAAATCGGTAGATATAACGAGGGCCGAAACAAAATTCTTGAGTACCATCAAGGTTGTTTGCTCTTGATGGGTCGTTGTATCGGTCACGATTATTTTATCGAGCGTAAATGAAGGTTCGGGCGCTGCGTGCTTCAGCGGCGCGTAGTACGTATTCTCACCATGTTCATCAGCCATCTCGTCAATACGGCCGCCGCCCTCGACACGCCATCTCAAGGCACCACTCATGCTATGGGCCGAAAGCTTACGACTTTCTTCGGGTTTCCCAGCTTCGGAACCATTGCACACCGCTATCAGCGGATTGAGGGTGATCGCCCGGGCCACTATTGTGACCAGCGCCTTGCTGACATGGCGGTCATTGCCAGTACCGGGCCCGGTCGCAATGACCTTGACTCGTTTATAAGTGCCTTGGATATCCGTCAAGGCAGGCGCGGTGTATTGGCCGGTGCTTCCATTCATCCGGCCAACGCCCTCGGTGTTGCCATCAAGATCTTCCACACGCCACGTGACGCCTGGCGTCGGCGGCACTGTCTCGAACGGGAGGGCCTGGCCGTGGGTCAACATGACTTGTACGGGTTCTATGGCGAACGTAGTCAAACGAGGGCTGATGGCGCCAAACAAAATCATTTCGCCTGTCAGGTCGACAGCCTTGTGGTGGACCGCATTCTCGGCGTTGAAATAAAGCGTGTTCAGGGTGAACAGATCGATCTCGTCAAGGCCGTTGAATATCTCCATGGCTTTGACCGCTACGAGATTTCCCAGGCTCGTTGCAAACGCCTCACTCCTCACATAGGTGGTTACGCTCAGGGGCAGCAAGAGATGAGGGATAAAATCCACATAGGTGTTAAACGACTTCAACTTGACGGCAAGACGCTGCGATGTCTGATCAAGTGAAAAACCATAAATGGAACTCAAGCCAAAACCCAATCGACAGCCATAGCCAATCCCATTCACTTTGCACACGATCGGGCTATTTGAGTTTACCGCCCCCATACCCACTTCCAGGCGTGGCACACCGTCCGGGCCACGGTACAAGCTCATCGTGAGCCGATGGTCCTGGTTGATATAGATCGGAATTTTATAATCGAGGAACGTCAATGTTTTGCCATTGACACTGACCTCTAACGGCGGAATCTCCAGGTACCCTCCACTCACCTGCCTGACACCTAGCCACTCGACGAAACCTTTAGCGTCCGTTCTGCTGTCGAACCGAGCCGCCGGCACATTGAATGCCCGTGCAGTGCCCTTGCCGATGACGCCGTGCATGAAAAAGTGAGTCCCCAATATCGTCAGCGCGTCGATGTCAGGTCGGTCACTGGGAAAGGGGTATAACCAGTCCTCTCCCGGCGTCCCGCCCTGCTGTTCATCATCCATCGCGATGCGCATTTCAATGGCGCCATTGCCGTAGTTCTGGGTCCCACGGGAAGCCGCGCCCTCTTCCATGATCGCGCGAAGCTTGAACGATTGAGGCCTCATGAACGCCTGGTTGGTCTGCGCCAAGGTCCCCAGGGAAAACGTCCGCCGAGCCTGCTCGGCCTCGCTGAACTTACGTTTGAAGAAGGCTCCTGCCGCCAGGTGCTCATGTTCGAGACCATCGCCTGTCACTGCCCAGTTGTAGCCCTGATAATCAGGATCGCCCAGGTCCAGCAACACCTCACAGTCCTCGGTGACACTGCCCTGAATGTCCTTGAGTTCTACCCCCTCGGCCTGCAGTGTCGGGTGATCCAAAGGGTCGAAAGAGCTGATGCTATTGACTCGAGCGAAGCCGTCCGCATCGTCCAGCGATATGTTCTTGCCCCCGACAATCGCCATGCTCATGTTGACTTCGGCTTTCTGGCCGTCGGGGTCATTTTCAAAGCTCAGCCGTGGCGCGTCGGTGACGTAATCGAGCAACCAGTGCCAGGTGTATTCCGATGAGCCGTAGGCTTCATTGATAGGTGGCATCAGCGAATGCTGGTCATGTTTTTCGATGTATTTCTGTAACAGCAGCTGGTTACATTTATTTCGGTCATAAGCCACCAGCGCACTCCACCCGCTGGTCCGTGGTTTGAGTGCGGCCCATTGCAAATACTCTGCAAGCGTTTTCCGGGGCGCGGCCATGATGCTTATTCCCTTGCTATGCAACGGAGTGGGTTAAATCGACTTCAAGTCGCCAATGTAAAATTGGCGGGCAAATAGACGGTTTCCGCACCCTGCTCATAAGTAATGGTGACTTGCACATTGATGCTTCCAAGTTTCAAAGGCCGGAAGGCGGGCTCTGCAATCGCGGTCGCTATTGACCTGTTCGCGGCTTCGCCAGGCGTCACCGAATGATTTTCAAAAATAGGAACCGTCCGGGGCAAATCATCGTTGCCTTTACCATTGATGACCGCATTGACGATCTGGCCTGCCCGGATATAAGGCCAGCCAGGCAGGGTGAATAGCTCACCGCCCGAACCAATTCGACTGATATGAATGGTCCCGTTGGTCTGCTGGGCTTGAGCCGACTGAATGGTCGGATAACGGGTCTTCTCGATCGGCAGTACACGCACCGTAAAAACTTGCGACGAGACCGGCCCGGGATCGCCGTCCTGCAAGACGGTGTAATAAACCGGGACTGCCCTGCCCAGGTTCGCGGGAATGTGTTCTGGCGGGATGTTGTACGTGCGCCCCCCCGGGGTCACGGGTGCCAGTGCGATATGTTTACCGCTGGTGCCGTAACCGTCCCAATACACTTTGACTTCGTCATCGGGCCCATAGTTGGCTTGCGGGTCTATATCGATGGTCACGCCGGAGGCGCTCAAGAGCAGGACATCCAATACGCCCTCGCCCGGGACCGGATCATCCGGATCGGGGCGGGCGTTCTGGACGATGACCATCGGCAGGTTCAACGGTGTACGCACGTTGGCCTGGTACGGCGTGGCCGAGAGCGCCGCACCGGCCCTGGCGTATTCATAACGCAAATCGATCCCGGCGCCCTGACTGGCGCCGACCCATTCGGCATCGAGCATGAAACTGAAAAAGCCCTTGTCCAGGGTCGATGCGTCGACCCTGGCCCGCAGAACGATCGGCGCCACGCCAGCGGTCGACGAAGTGGCATGGCAGAGCAATTCGTCACCGTCGCTCATGCTGGGATAAGCCTCGACGCGCAACGGCAAACCGTCGGGAAACAACAGCGGGTTGATCGTGCCACCCTCATGCCCCACGACCGTCAACGCCGGCAACATCGCCGAGCTCGGGGCCACGAGTTGAAAGGTTTGCGCAGCGGAGAACGTGACCGCCAGTTCGGTGCCGACGTATTGGATGCCGTAGTGCAATTCAATGGAGCCATCCTCAACCCGTAGCAGATCGGAGCGGTTGAGAAACAGGCCCAGGGGTTTGCCCGGCTGCCCCTCCTGGATCACGGTCGGGTACGCCAGGGCCGGGGTGTATTCGCTGCCGTCGGGGTAGAACCTGCGGCAATGCAAGGTGACCGTATCGCCCACCGCCATCGCCTGGTACGGCACCATCCACGGCGTGATGATCGAGTCGGCTCTCTCCAGGTCGAGGTGAAGGTCATGGGCTTCTCTGATCTGCACCACCGGCAGTGGATTGGGCTGCGTCCGGATCGTCATGGTCCAGGGTTCCTTATGCTTGAAAGTGCTTTAGCACTTGAATACAGCTCAAGCGGCGCCGCAAAAGCGCTCGCCGTAAGCGTGCCCCTATAGGTTTACGCTCGAAGCCAAGGCTTTGGAACTATCAGAACTGTTAGGTTTACCGGCGTGTTTTTTCTGTTAGATTTTTATGAAATCGACATTTTTATGCGTGGCGAGAACAGACAATATATCAGCCGTCGAATACGAAAGGATATTCAGCATGAACAACCTCAAAAAGTTGTTAATCCCTCTTTCACTTGGCTTAATACTTTCAAGCTGTACTACGAAAGAGTCTATCGATGTCCAGGAGAATACCCAGGCAGACTCAAAAGACCCCACAGGTTATATTTTGGTCCGTGAAAGAGACGTATCCGTTGAGTGCAGCATTCCAGCGACCGTAGGTGATCATGCGATTGATAGAAGAGGCTGTACAAATGACCAAGCGTATACCGTCCGCTTTGTCAATGTACCGTCGGCGCTCAACATCACTTTTTTCGACGATAAAAAAAATGATTACTGCTTAGATAATGAAGGCTGGGAGATAGAAGTCCGCACAACCAAACAGCCTACTACAACAGATTATATAAACATAGAAGCAATGGCCAGCATTCCCAATAACGCCATAATAGAACCCGGCTTAATGAAAATTAGATACCGTGCTGACGGTACAATTCATGGTCACCTTTCGTGTGTACGCGTTGAAAATAACAAATAGACATAACGCATAAACAGAGATTCGATTATGGCCACCACCACCGCCGTCCACTCCAACGCGTTCAACTTCCTCAGCTTCGTACAATCCGGAGTCGACGCGCGCACCGGCCAATACACGGTTTCCTTATCTCTACCCGAAGTAAAAACCTGTGAACTCAGCGGCCCGATAGTCCCCCTGACACTCAACTTCAACCCCCTCAACACGGTCGATGTCGGTTTTGGCCTGGGTTGGGAAATGGGCCTGACGCAATATGCGCCCGGTAATAATCAGATCATCTCGTTGCATTCAGGCGAAACGTTCAAAGTGACGGGGTCCTACCCCGGTTTTACCAATCGTCTGCGGATGAAAGAGCAGAAAATAGAGAACTTCCGCTTGTTCACCCTGCCCGACAATGACAATCAATTCAAAGTCGTGCACAAGTCGGGGCTGGTGGAAATACTGGAGCTCAAAGGCGCCAGTCCGCAAGTAGCGGTACCGGTCAATATGTATTCGCCACAAGGGCATGAAGTCACCCTCGAGTACGACTCCTTCAATGGCAAGCCCATGCTCAGCACCATTCGCGACAATACCGGTGCGGTGCTGCGGGTCACCCGCGACACGTCCAAGAAGACCGTTACGTTTGCGCTGGGCATCGTCAACGGCACACCTTCGGCGCAGGTGGTCATGGACCTCATCGATGATCGCGTCGAACGGATCACCCTACCGACCACCGAAGGCGCCGGCTGGCGCTTCGAGTACCGCACGGAAAAAACCCTGCGCTGCATCAGCGAGGTCTGGACGCCTTTGGGTGCCCACGAAACCATCCGGTATAACGACGAGGGCCATGGTTTGCCCGGCAGCGGCAACACACAACGCAAGCTGCCCAGGGTAACCGACCACACCACCGACCCCGGCGGCGGTAACCCGCCGATTACCGTGAAATATAGTTACGGCGCCGACGGCCATAACTTCCTGGGCTATGGCAGTTCCATCGACTGGGATGACAAGGGCCTGGACAACCTCTTCAAAGTCCTCGAACCGTATACCTACACCACCACTGAAAGCCTGATGGAAGGAAACGAGACAGTGCGCAGCATCACCCGCACCTACAATCGCTTCCACTTGCAGACCCAGGAAATCATCACCCAGGGTAACCACCAAAAAACCATACGGACCCGCTATTACGCCGATGACGACGACAAGCTGTCCTTCGACAACCAGCCACGGCAATGCCAACTGCCCCGGCAAACATCGACGCTGTGGGCGCTCAGCGATGACCCGCGCTTCTGGCGCCTGGACAAGGAAATCAGCGAATACGACATCCATGGCAACCAGACGCTGCGCATAGAGCCCACCGGCCTTACCGAGACAATCACCTACTATCCCGCCGACGGTGTCGAAGGCTTTTGCCCGGCGGACCCGTACGGCTTTGTGCGGCATGTCCGGGAGAAGACAGTAACGCCGTCCAGCGACCCCGAGCGCATCCCGGACCTCGAACCCGGCGCATCGGCCAAGCGCACCCGGTTTCGCTATGAGACATTGCCGGCCATCAGCGGCAGCGCGATTACGCTGCCTTGGGTATGCGTGGTGGAAGAGCGCCTGTATGAATTGACCGATACGCCGGTTTCGTCCTCCACTTTCGAGCCGAAAGAGACGACAGAGCGACAACTTTCACTCACTGTCTTTGACTATATCAATGCCCCCGCCACCCCGTTGACCCATGGCCGGCGCGCGCGGCAAGCCATCACG
Organism: Pseudomonas sp. St290; assembly: GCF_018325805.1. Taxonomy (NCBI): domain Bacteria; kingdom Pseudomonadati; phylum Pseudomonadota; class Gammaproteobacteria; order Pseudomonadales; family Pseudomonadaceae; genus Pseudomonas; species Pseudomonas sp. St290. The sequence goes on from NZ_AP014703.1 coordinate 5,095,486, forward strand.
ATGGGCGATGACGCAGGCCCCACCTCGGTCATCGATTACAGCTACACGAAGAACCCCACCAACCAATCCTTACGCACCGTGCAACAGTTCTCATCGGATGTCGACAATGCCGAGCGCACGGTGATCGACGAACGCTCGATGCTCAACGGCGAACCTTTGCTGGTCACCGAAAACGGCATTGAACGCAGCTACCGTTACGACGCCTTGAACCGGGTACTGAGCGAAACCCAGGCGCCTAATAGCGACTACCCGGGAACGCGTCGCTACAGCTACCGGCTGATACGTCCGGCCGATGCGGGACAGGCCCCGATCACCACCCAGGCTTACCAGCAAATGGAGGACGTCAAGGGGGTTCGGGTACGCACGCATTTTGACGGGATAAGCCGGGCCGTACGCGAAGAGATGGAAGACCCCGACCACTCCGGCGGCAGCTACCGGGATATCTACACCGCGAAATACAACGCCAAGGGTTTTCTGGTGGAGGAAACGGAAATCGATTGGCTGGAAACCATAGACCTTGCCTTGAAGACGACCTACACCTACGACCTGTGGGGACTACAGGACAGCATCACCCGGCCTGATGGGGTAAAGGAGTGGACACTCAACAACCCGATCGCCTTTACCACCGAAGAATGGATCGAAGGCACCGCGCGCACCCGGACCGTCACCAATCGTTTCGAAAAAACCGTCAGCGTGGAACAGGTCGGTGTGGATGGGCGACGCATCAGTCAAATAGCGTTCAAGTACGATGGGCTGGGCAATTGCACACAGGAGATTGACGAACTCGGCCAGGTCACGCGCTATCGCTACGATGCGTTCGCGCGTTTGTGCAGCACCACCCTGCCCGACCTGACCACCGTGCATAACACCTACGCCGAGCACAGCCAGGCTGAGCTGCGCACCTCGATCGATGTGGAGCCGGGCAATATCCAACTGCCTACTCGCCACCTCGGCGAACAACGGTTCGATGGCCTGGATCGGCTGGTAGGTCTCAAAGTGGGCCCAAGGGACGAGCAACTGGTGTACGAGGCCGGCCATTTCCAGCCCAAACACCGCATCACCCCCGCCGGCAACCAGATCGACTATCAATACAAGCGCGGCTTGAGCGAAAAACCGACACGCATCACCGCCCCCGACGACGAGTCCACTTTCGAAGTCGACCTACTGGACGCCCGGCTCGACAGCTCGAAAAACAACCAGGGCGAATATCACTTTTCCTATGATGAAGCGGGACGCCTGACCAGTGAAACCTGGACCGATGTTGTCGACAACAAAACCTACCGCACGCGCTACAGCACCTCGCTCAAAGGCCGTCGCTTGAGCCGTACCGATATCGGCAACCATAAGACCCTGATGGATTACGACCGACGCAATGGGCGGTTGCTCAGCATTGAACAAGGCCAGTTGCACGCGGCCTTCGACTACGACGCGATCGGTCGTGTGTACCGCACCACCAGTAAAGACAAGGCGACCAACAACACCCTGACCACCACCTTGGAATTCGACGAAGTGGGGCGCGAAACCTTGCGCACCCTGGTGCTGCTGGATGCACAAAATCAACCGATCGAAGCCGAACGCTCCATCGAATTGACCTACCTGGCCGACAGCAACGTGAAGACCCGGCACCTGCGGGTAGGCGGCGCCACCGCCCTGCTGGAAACCTACAGTTATGATCTGCGCGGGCGCCTGGAGCGCTATCGGTGCTCGGGCACCGACCTGCCCAAGGACCGTTACGGCAATGCCATTGTCAGTCAATATTTCGAATTCGATGCACTGGACAACGTCACCTATACGCGAACGGTTTTCAGCGATGGCAGCCTGGACATCGCGCATTTCACCTTTGCCGAAGACGATCCTTGCCAACTGCTCGGCACCAGCCACAGTCATCTGGACTACCAACAGCTGGAAAGCCGCTTCAGTTACGACCCCGACGGCAACCTGGAACACGACGAGACCGGTCTACGGCTGCGCTATGACAGCCAGGGGCGCCTGGTGCAAGTCACGACGCCGACGGGGCAGTCGGTGACGGCGTACCGCTACGACCCCCATGACAACTTGCAAGCCGTCCAGCCACAAGGCGACACCCAAACCCTGCGCTTCTATCAGGGAACACGGGTCACCGACACCGTGCACGACGACCATCACATTCAGTTTCTCTACCATGAGGGGCACCCCCTGGGGCAGCAAACCCCCAGCGACGACGGGCAGACCCTGTTGCTGCTGACCGACGCCAAGCGGTCGGTGATCGGCGAGAACCAGGGCAGCGATGTGCGCAGCGTGGTTTACGGGGCCTATGGCGAACGTGACGAAAACAATGGACTGCAAAGCCTGCTGGCTTTCAACGGTGAAGCGATTGAGAGCACGGGGTGGTACTTGTTGGGTAAGGGGTATCGGGTCTACAACCCTAGTTTGATGCGTTTCCATAGCCCGGATTCCCTGAGTCCTTTCGGGTCTGGCGGGCTTAACTGCTACATGTATTGCGCGGGTAATCCGATTGCTTTTAGCGACCCGAGCGGACATCAAGCGCAGGGGCAAATCATTCATAACCCTTGGTTCAATGCAGGTGCGGGTGTGTTCGCCATGATCCTGGGTATTGCCATATCGGTCATGACACTTGATCCAGCGCCTCTTATCGCAGCCGTTGCGGAAGTGGTCGGGATGTCGGCGCAAGCGGCGACATTGGCGACCGTGGCCGTAAGCACCACTATCAACTCTGCGGCGCCTGCCGTTTTTTGGGGGTCGATGGGTGCATCGTTGGGGGCGGATGCTGGAGCCATGTTTTTTCAGAACGAAGACCTTAAAGGCGCCGCTATGTGGACTGGGATAGCTCTCGGTGCGCTGGCGATGCCTAAGGTCAAGATTCCGACGGCCAAGTTTCCGATGCCCAAGGGACCTACGGTGGAAATTCCGAAGGCGCAACTTCTGGAAAAACCATCTGGGCTTCCTGAAGCCCGAAAACCGATGAGAAGAAGGCTTATCTGGGAAGAAAGATACCCAGATCCAGACCCCGCGTTCCACGGTCGAAGGGAAAAAAGGGGTCTACCAGACTCCGGTCCTCGAAAAAGATTAAAACCTATGGGCTCAAGCGTTAGTCAGAAGAACACCAACATATCTCTCAAAAAAGACAATCGTCCTTCGATAAAAGACCTGGTGAATGAGGACAAGGCCCGTCTACAGGATAATGTCGTGACTGAGGGCCCGCAGTTTTTCGCGCAAAGGCAAGCTCGTACGCCACAAGAGTTGGAGGGGGTCCATCGTCTCCGGCCCAAGACTGAGAAGCCTGAAGCCTAGAGCGTACAGCAGGCTCCCCTCAAGTTGCCTGGCCCTCCCCTGCCAAGCCCCCAAAACAAACGCTCACAATCCCACCCGGAAAGTGAGCGTTTTCTCATATCCCCCGCCCCCACCTAGAATCCGCCTCCGGGACAGCGCCCATCGGCGCTGTCCCGGGAGCGTTGAACTTCACGATCACCTTGAAAAACTGTAGGAGCGAGCTTGCTCGCGATGATGTCGGTACATCCAACATCACCGGCACAGAAAGACCGCCATCGCGAGCAAGCTCGCTCCCACAGGAGGGTTAGGCTGCATGTGAGGCTGTGATCACCTCGCAAAATGGTGATGCTCGTATTGGCGAGTCCAACCAAAATACCTACCACAACGAGGACCCGCACTCACTCAATCAGCGTCGGCGTCAAATGGTCGAACCGCGTCCATCTCGCACCGCCATCGAAGCTGACTTGGGTCTCAACCGTAAACTTCTGATTAACCACAAGAGACGACATAAAGGCCCTCGGCAACCTGACACGTATCCCGGCCGTCACCTCTGCCGGTTGAACCCGGTGCTGATTCAACACGATTTGGCTCACCGTTTGATTCTGGGCATTCTTGCCCGACACCGTAATGGTCACCAGGCACGCGTCGCTGATAAAGGCCCATGCCCGTTGATAAACAGGCACCCCCGCGTCGGTAATACTCCCTTTGGAGACAGGGTCGGTAAAAGGGGATTCAAGCTGAGGTACGTGGAATCGGTGCGAGGGGTATGTGCTGATCGCCACCGTCAGTGTCCTGGACTGTTTGTTCGAGGAGTCCGCCAGGACCAGGTCGTAATAAACCGGTACACGCTTGTCGAACATCGCCGCGATATTGCCAGGGGGGATGCGCACTTCTTTTGTGCCCCAGGGCACGGGGACAGCGATAGCACCCGCCGTACCTGGCTCACCGAACTGCATGTGGACGACATCGTCATTGTAATAGACGGCATCGTCAGGGATTTTCGCCGTGGCACCGGCTACCACGTTTTGTGGGTTCAGGTCGGCATACTCCGCGGGGCTGCCTTCGGCCTCGGTGATCCACGGATGAGGCACGAAATGCGGCGCACGCACCACCGAGACCAAGAACGACACGGGTGTCGATTCGTCTGACTTATTACCTGCCCGATCAAACACATGATAGGAAATCACCCGCGTACCATCGCCCACCCTACGTATAAGCGCTTCGTCGAAATCGAGCCGTATGGGGTCTTCGTAATTATTCCGGTCGAGGTCCTTGAATACCTCTTCATGCTGGCCATTATTTTCATTGAGCCATTGAGCGACGATCTTGTCGCCGGGGGCGGGCTCCAGATAAGGGGGGACCGTCACGGTAACGATCCCGCCATGCTCGTTGAGGTACTGTTCGGAGAGACCGTTCTGGATGATGTCCGGGTCTATCAGCAGTTCGCTCGAAAAGGCCAGGACCGGAGGGGTTTTATCGATGGTAACCGTAAACGGAAATGATCGCGCCGGTACGTCCACAAAGTTGGTCATGATAAAGCTGAACGTATGCGTCCCGGACGGTAAATTGTCAGCACTGATCGGGACGTAGTAATCGTCCGGATCCATAGGCAGGTCCCACACCCGGGAGCCGATGATATTGCGCTCGTCATCATCCAGAAAAACATCGACCCGCTCGGTCCAGGGACCGCCCGGTAGATCGTCGTCGTACCAAGGCTTGAGCTTAACCCTCAGCGGGTTGTCCGGGTCGCTCCAGGCCGAACGGTGTAGCAGGTTACGCTCGCCGCCAGGAATATCCGCCAGCGGTTCGGGCTCGGTCCAGGGGGCGGTCATTGTGGGGTCAAGCCGGATGGGCTGGGTCGATGACATTTTTCATGTTCTCCGTCGCTGAATATCAGCCCCCAAGCCACCGCCTGGAGGGGCAAGATCCTGATGAACACTCGAATGCCGCAAAGGGCGAATGCCGGAATTGAATCCGGCATGCCTGTCCCCTCAGCCGGCGCTACCAGAGATAGCGCACGCCCACATTGGCACCCCACGGTTGTTCGATCTTATTGCCGTTGCTGTAGTCGAAATCGGCATGAACCGAGACCTTGTCGGTCAGGGTCATGGCCACACCGGCCCCCAGCTCGCCGCGGGAACCCGACAGGTCGTTGTTGAACGTGTGGTCGTTGACCTTCACCTTGTTGCCGTTGGCAAACTCATGCACGAAAGCGCCACGAATATAGGGCTGCACGACCTTGTCGTCCCAGGTGAAGTTGCGCCCGGCGGTCGCCCCTGCCTTGGCCAGCAGGGAGTGCGTTCGACTGCCTTCGGCGGAAAGCCCGTTGTCCAGGTCATAGTCTTTGCCCTGGATGATCACACCGGACAGCTGTGTGAACGGTTCAATGAAGTAATCATCCGCCAGCTTGATGTGCCGGCCGAACTCCAGGGAGCCACCGACACCATGGCTGTCGTAGTTGCCCTTGGTTTTCCTGCCGTCGCTCAGTTGCACGTCGGACTCGTTCTGGAAACGGTTGAACTTGAGCACGCCGTCGAAGTAGTAGCCGCTCTGCTCATCCAGCCAGGTGGTGTAGGCGCCCAGGTAGTAGCTGTCGATGGTTGCGCTGGTGCCACGGCTCATGTCCAGGTCGGACTTGCTGTAGCCACCCAGCACACCGACCAACCATTGGCCATCGCCCACCGGCAACGGCGCGTCCGCACCGAACGACAAGCCCTGTTGGACTTGTTTATAGGCGACGCCGGAACTGGCATCGACATTGAACTTGTTACCGTAGGCGCGAATCCAGCCACCGGCCTTGCCGTGATCGGTGCGCACTTCGCCCATGCGGCTACGCAGGGTGCTGAGTTCACCGAGCCAGGCAGTCGGTGCGGCATTGAACAGGGCAATGACCGAGCGGGTGCCCGGGCTGATCACTCGTGAGGCGGTATTGAGGTACCAGTCGTTGCTGCCCTGTTGGATCAGGTCGTACGAAAAAGCCCCCAGGTCCACTTCGCCACCGGCCAGGGTGAACGTCGCGTCGCCGCCGCCGATATGGACCACCGGGATGGCGCCCGCACTTCCAGGCTCCGAACCGCTGGAATCAATGGCGATGGTGTGATTTCCGGTGGCTGTGCCGTTGACGGTCAGGGTGTCGACCTGGCCAGTTCTGAAATCGGTGTGCATATAGAACGTGCCGCCACTGCCCGACAACGTCTCTACGTTCAGTTTGAAGAATTCACCGGGGTTGCCGAACTGGATAGCGCCGCCATTCATGACCAGATTCTCGACCTCGCCATCACCGACCATCACCCAACGGGCATCGTTGTTGATGCCCAGGTCCCGTACGTTCTGCAGGTTCCCGGTCAGGGTCGCGGCGTTTTCCAGTAGCACATTGGCGGTGCTGGTGTCGTCCGCGACGATATCGCCGACCAGTGTGCTGCCGCTGACATTCAAATTGCCCACGGCGCTATTGCGCACATCCATCAGGATGCCGTTGCTGGCCGACAGCGTGGAGCCGTTGGCCACTGAGATATTGGCGGTGATCGTCCCCAGGCCAAAGGTATCGACGACAATTGCCGAGCCGTCGAGGCCTTCGACATGGGTACCGTCCAGGTTCAGCGTAGCGGGCGTGGTCATGCCTGCATCCACACCGATGTCGATCCCGTTCCGGGTCCCGGTAATCGTACTGTCGGTGGCGGTGGCGGTACCGCCAAACAGTCGCAGGCCGGCAGCATTGGCGCCAGTGCCCATGACGGTGGTTCGCAACAGCGTCACTTCGCTCAAGGCCGAGACGGAAACACCGGTCGTCCCACCGATGATGGTACTGTCGCTCACTGTCGCGGTAGAACCTTGGGTGCCCGCCGCGTCACGACTCACCGCCAGGCCAACCCGGTCGCTGGTGATGTGACTGTTACCGATGTTCGCCCGACCGACGCTCAACAGAACGCCATTGGCGCTCGTTGCCTGCACGGTGGTGCTGTTGAGGTTCAAGGTTGAATTGTTGACGGTGATATCGCGAGTCTGGGCGCCATCGGCATTCAATGTCGACTCGCCGTTCAACACGTAATTATCGGATGCGGTGGTGCTATCGATGTCCACGACCTCACCAGGGTTCAGGACCCTTGCGTACGCCACCTCAGCGACCAGCAACAAAGGCGGGATAGACAACAATTTCAACGCTCGGAACAACGGATGCAGCGAAAACGATTTAGGCGAGGACATACAGGCACCCTGTGACGATTGGATACAGAAGGCCGCGCAGGCTACAGAACGTCGACTCCACGGTATGTAGGACTTTTCTGAACTCGCCCGCATAAACGATGAAGCAAACCATAGGAAAGAGCTTGGTCCTCCTGCTGCCAGTCACCCTGGGATCCGACCTGTGGGAGCGGGCTTGCTCGCGAAGGCGGCGGTACAGTCAACATTTTTGTCGCTTGACATACCGCCTTCGCGAGCAAGCCCGCTCCCACAGGATTTCGGATACGAACGAGTGTTACCTGTCTAACTGCATGCTCAAGGATTCGGCCCCGGCGGAACGTTGCAGCTACCCTCGCCCTGGGACAACGCCACCCTGGTATTGGTAGGCGTGGGTGTATACGATTTTCCCGTTATCGTGTAGCTCACTTCGCCCTTGCCTATCGGGAGAGGGTTCGTCCAGGTAGGCAGGACATGCACATCGTAGGGTTCGATGAGCCAGACAATTCCGTTATCCACCTGCTCTTTCGTGATATTGCTGAACGTCGCAATTTTTCTGGCGGTGGGCACCTCCACCGGGCTGTTAAAGTTTGTGTAGGCCTTCCATTCCACTACGACCTCGTCACCTACCTGCAAATAGCGGCTTGGCGGGATAAGGTACTCGATGCCGAAGGTGGTGTTACCCGCATTCCAGCGCAATGATAGACAGGTCACGAAGTTGTTAACGATGTGTTGAGGTATGGCCTCCGGCAACGCTTGAACCAGGAAATCAATCTTGACCGAAGTGCGTTGTTTAGGCTCTTGCGGGTTTGCATGAGCCGCATTGGTCAACACGTACCAGACTGGCATGGCATCGCTGGGGCCTTCGTCACGGATGACGTCCCAATCGAGATCAATCTCGATGTCGTCCCCCACATTGTCATTGGCAGTATCAATCACACGGGGGTTACCGATGGGGGCGCCGTTCCACATGACTTGATACGTGTCGCCATTGACCAGTGGCGCGACCAGTTCGATCGTGGCCTTGATCTCCCCGTCCTCGTCGCTTTCCTCCAACTCATTGTCAACGCCCGACTCGCCCACCACCGTGACCACCTTCAGCCCGCCATTACCAGGTTCCGGGTCCGGATTGACCGGGCCTGCGCCGGAAAAGTTGCATCGGACGGTGGCCACCTCCGAGCCAAAAGGTTCTACACCCCGCAGCACCGTGTAGGAGACTGGCGTATCCACCGCGCCAGTCGTGGTGCTGCCGTATTCGGCCCAGAGGACCGACCAAGGCACGGGGATGTTGATCCCGCCCGATGGATTGCTACCCACAGGCGTACCCGGCGTGATCTCCCGAGTCTTCCATTTGACCACCACAGTATCGGTTTCTTTGCCCCTGGTGACATGGGGCACATTGACAAGCACATTCCCGTCGACAATGTCCGAACGCAGCAGCTCGCCGCCCGTAGCATCCGCCGCCGTGGGCTCATCCAAGGGCGGGAGCGGCAACGGGTCGAGGGCAACCGACATGAGTTCATACTTGGACAACGGGCTGATATTGCCGGCCTTGTCGATCAGGACGTAGCCGCCGCAGCACATGCCATCCCCGGCGGCAATGAACTTGTCTTTGGGAATACGCACGGTTCTGGTGCCATTCGGGTCAATGGGTTCCGGGCCGATCAGGTCGACATCCTCGGGACGTTCAGGCAGCTCTCCCTTTATCCAGCCGTAGGCGATTTTCACATCCGTCTGGTCACCCGTCCAAGGTGGGATGGTCGCTTCAAGGTAATCATTCGCGCCAAACGATGCATCGGTGATGGGCGGCACGGCGGTGAAGATCATTCGTTCCGGTATGCGCCCACCATCGGGCGGAGTCTTATCGATGTGGATAAGCGTTCGTCCAGACGCATCAGGGGTACCAACGTAGTTCTCGTGTTGGTATCGGAGGTCGAAAGGTCCTTCGTGCTCCGAATCGAGCAAGAAACTACTGGGAATACGGAAAACCAGCGGCACCCAAGTATCGCCGCCCGTAAAAGAGTGTTCTTCAAACAGTTCCCATTCATCACTGTCCGCTCGCGCCCACTGCAGCCGAAAATACTCCGTCATTCCAGCCGGTATCGGACCACCCCCCCAAGTCGTGATCGTTGTCGTTAGACCGGTATCAAGATCTGCCCTGCGAATAAGCCCCACTGGCAACCCTGGTAGCGGAGGCGGTTGCACAACCGGGTCCTGAACCTCAAACGGTTCAGCCCCGCCGGATTCGGTTTCATTCGAGGTGCGCTGCTCTTTTTCATTTGAACCAGCCATGTTGTCGCTCTCCGTATTCATACCAAGAAACCATGGCTATCCATGGCGTTTCAGTCGAAAAGCAGACCGATTATTAGCGGGCACTGCCTGACCCCTCCCGTCGTTCTGCACGTGGGAGAAGTAAGCGCTTATTTCAAATACTGCGAAACTGTCAGAGTTGACAGGTGTTTGTTTGCACAGTGACCTGGATGATCTTGATCAGATCAACACCATCCCCACCAATACCGCCATTTCAAGCAATTCCAACAAGGCCCCAGCGGTATCCCCGGTACAGCCCCCCAACCGACGCAACATCATCTGGCGCAAGCCAACAAACACTGCCAAGGCAACCAGCAACGCCCAAATGCCGGCCCAACCCGCCACCAACACGCCCCCCAGCGCACACACCAGCAACACCCACCACCCCGCGCGCCGCGGCAGATGATCGGCAAGTGCCTGGCCCAACCCGCTGGCACGCACATAAGGCGTGGTCAAGAACAGCCCAAGCAACGCGGCACGCCCCAGCACTGGCACGATGATCAAGACCAACGCTTGCCCCTGCTCGATCAACGCCAGCAGCGCGGTGAACTTGAGCAGCAACACCAACACCAAAGTGATCACCGCAATCGGCCCGCTGCGCGGATCCTTCATGATCAGCAGCGTGCGTTCGCGATCGCCAAAACCGCCCAACCAGGCATCAGCGCTGTCGGCCAGGCCATCCAGGTGCAGGCCGCCGCTGAGCAACACCCATGCGCTCAGCAACAGTGCCGCGTGCAGCAGCGACGGTGTGCCTGCCAGCAAGGCATCGAGCAACCACAGCAAAAGACCGAACAACAGCCCCACCAGCGGATAGAACAGCAACGAACGACCCAGTTGCTCAGGCTCGGGCATGCCCGGCAAGCGCACTGGCAGGCTGCTGAGAAATTGCAGGGCGATCCAGAATGGCAGCATCTTCAGCCAACCTCTGTCAGCACGGCGTCGGACGACACGTGTAGAGAAAACAACGCGCCGTGGCTGACTTCGACGTTGAGCAATTGTTCGCGAGGTAGGCCCCGGGCTTGGGCCAGCAGCAAGCGCATCACGCCGCCATGGCTGATCAGCAAGATGCGTTGCCCCGCGTAGGCCGCGTGCAGGCGTTCGACCGCCGCCAGTACGCGGTTGGAGAACGCCAGCACTGGCTCGCCGTCGGGCGGCGTGAAGCTGTAGGGATCGGCCCAGAAGCGGCTCAAGGCTTCGGCGTCGGTGTCCATCAACGCCGCCACGCTGCGGCCTTCCCAGGCGCCGAAATGCAGTTCTTGCAGGTCTTTGTCCAAGTGCAGCGGCAGGCCGAGGCGGGCACCGAGCTGGTCAGCGAAGCGAGCGCAACGCTGCAACGGTGAACTGACCAATCGATCCCACGGCCCGCCCTGCTCCACCGCTGCGTGCATCTGCTCCCAGCCCTTGGCGGTCAAGGCGTCGTCGAGGCTGCCGCGCAAGCCGCCGCCCAGTTCGGTTTCGCCGTGACGCAGCAGGTCCAGGCGCAAGGTCATGCCGGACGATCCGCCACGGCCGCTTCGGCAAACGTCGCCATCTGCCCGTGCAGATCACAGGCCAGGCGCAACAGCGGCACCGCCAACGCCGCGCCACTGCCCTCGCCCAGGCGCAGGCCGAGCTCCAGCAGCGGTTCGGCGCCGAGGGTTTCCAGCACGTGGCGATGGCCCGGCTCGGCGCCGCGATGGGCGAACAGCAGCCACGGCCGACACGCGGGATTGAGCCGTACCGCCACCAGGGCCGCGACGCTGCAGATGAAACCGTCCACCAGCACCGCAACGCCCTGTTGGGCGCAGGCCAGGTACGCACCGACCAACGCGGCGATTTCAAAACCACCGAGGTTGAACAAGGTCTGCAACGGGTCGTTGCGCTGGGCAGCGTGCAGCGCCAGGGCACGTTCGATGACCTGGGCCTTGCGGCTGACACCCGCTGCGTCCAACCCCGTGCCCGGCCCGACCAGTTGCGCCACCGGGCAATCGAGCAAGGCGCAGGCCAGGGCGCTGGCGGCGGTGGTGTTGCCGATGCCCATCTCGCCGCCGATGAACAATTGCGCCCCAGTGGCGACGGCACGGGTCACGCTGTCGCGTCCGGCTTGCAAAGCTTGTTCGCCCTGGGACGCGGTCATGGCCGGGCCCTGGAGGAAATTCGCCGTGCCAGGGCCGACATTCAGATGGCGCACACCGGGCAGGTCGAGCGAAGGTGTCACGGTGCCCAGGTCTACTACTTCCAGGGACGCGCCCAGTTGCCGCGCCAGGACGCTGATGGCCGCGCCACCGCTGACGAAGTTGAGCAGCATCTGCCCGGTAACTTCCTGGGGATAGGCCGACACGCCTTCAGCCACCACACCGTGGTCACCGGCAAAAATCGCGATCCACAGCCGATCCAGGCTCGGCTTGACCTGCCCTTGCAGGCCCGCCAGTTGCACCGCCACCGATTCCAGTCGGCCCAATGAACCGGCGGGTTTGGTCAGCTGTTGCTGACGGGCCGTGGCCTGCTCCAAAGCCTGGGTATCGAGGGGCTTGCATGGGTCCAGCCACCAGCGGTGATTCATAACGCAGTACCTTTGAGGGTCAGGGGCAGGCCGGCGACGGTCAGCACGACGCGCTGACAACGTTCGGCCAAGGCTTGATGCAGCCAACCGGCTTCATCGACGTAACGGCGAGTCAACTCGCCCAGCGGCACGACACCCATTCCGGTCTCGTTGCTGACAAAAATGATTTCACCGGGCAGCGCGGCCAAGCAGTCCAGCAGTGCTTGGCGTTCGGTAATCAGTTGTTCGGGATCGTCGAGCATCAGCAGGTTGGTCAGCCATAGGGTCAGGCAGTCCACCAGCAGGCATTGTCCGGGAGCGGCGTTTTCCCGCAGCACGCGGGCCAGGGCCAAGGGTTCTTCCACCAGGGCCCATTCGGCCGGACGGCGGGCGCGGTGCTGGGCGACCCGTGCGTTCATCTCGCCGTCCAGGGGTTGGCTGGTGGCGATGTAGGTCACTGGCAGTCGAGTGTCCGTGGCGAGCTTTTCCGCCAGGCGACTCTTGCCGGAGCGGGCGCCGCCGAGGATGAGTTGCAGCATGTTTTTTACCTTTCAAATAGGCGGTGTTGCTGACGACCCCATCGCGAGCAGGCTCGCTCCCACAGTTGATCTAGGGTGTACATGAATTCTGTGGTCATCCGAGATCCAATGTGGGAGCGAGCCTGCTCGCGATGACGCCGGTACAGCCACCTCAAATCCCACAGAGTTCACGCAACACCCCAATATCCAAATGCCGCTCCACCAGATCCGCCAACCGCTCGATGTCCCGCTCGCGCAAGCCGTGGTAGTCCACCGTTTGCACATCCTGCAACCCGGCCCAACGCAACAACGCGCTGCTGGCCTGGGGCGACTCGAACAGCCCGTGCAGGTAGGTGCCGAAAATCTGCCCGTCGAGGCTCTGGGCGCCGTCGCAACGACCGTCGTCCAGATGCACCGCCGGGTTTTCCAGGGCCGGGCCGCTGGTTACGCCGGCATGAATCTCATAGCCACTGACTTCGGCCTCTTCCAACGCCAACCGCCCGCGCACATTGCGCAATTGCTTCTCGTGTTCCAGGGTCGTTTCGAAAGCCAGCAAACCCAACCCGGCACTGGAACCCGCCGCCCCTTCCAGCCCCAACGGGTCGTGGACCTGCTGGCCAAGCATCTGCAAGCCGCCGCAGATGCCCAGCAATTTGCCGCCGTAGCGCAGGTGGCGATTGATCGCCGTTTCCCAACCGTTGGCGCGCAGGTAGGCCAGGTCGCTGCGCACGCTTTTCGAACCGGGCAGGATGATCAGGTCGGCCGGCGGGATGGTTTGGCCGGGGCCTATGAATTGCAGGTCGACCTGGGGGTGCAGGCGCAGCGGATCGAAATCGGTGTGGTTGCTGATGCGCGGCAGCACCGGCACCACCACCTTGAGCACTTGCTCGGCCTTGTCGGCCTGGCGTTGGTCGAGGCCGTCCTCGGCTTCCAGGTGCAGGTCCATCACGTAGGGCAACACACCGATCACCGGTTTGCCGGTGCGCGCCTCCAACCAGTCCAGACCCGGTTGCAGCAAAGCGATGTCGCCGCGAAAGCGATTGATGATGAAGCCCTTGACCCGCGCCTGCTCGCTGACGGAAAGCAACTCCAGTGTACCGACCAGATGGGCGAACACCCCGCCGCGATTGATATCAGCGATCAGCAGCACCGGGCAGTCCACCGCCTCGGCAAAACCCATGTTGGCGATGTCACCGGCGCGCAGATTGATCTCCGCTGGCGAGCCGGCGCCCTCCACCATCACCACCGGATACGCGGCGCTCAAACGTGCGTGGGAGGCGAGCACGGCTTGCATCGCGGTGGCTTTGTAATCGTGATAGGCCACGGCGTTCATGGTGGTGACGGCGCGGCCATGGATGATCACCTGGGCGCCGGTGTCGCTGTTGGGCTTGAGCAACACCGGATTCATGTCGGTGTGCGGTTCGAGCCCGGCGGCCTGGGCCTGCACGGCTTGGGCGCGACCGATTTCGCCGCCGTCGGCGGTCACGGCGCTGTTGAGGGCCATGTTCTGCGGCTTGAACGGCACCACGCTCACACCCTGGCGCCTGACCCAGCGGCACAGCGCCGTAACCAAGGTACTTTTGCCAGCATCGGAGGTGGTGCCCTGCACCATCACTGTGGTCATTGAACGTCCTTGGCGTAGGCCTCGAAGGCCTGTTCGAGGCGCAGGAATTCGCTGTCGTCAGCCGGCAGTCCGAAGCGCAGGCTGCCGGTACTGGTGAACAACCGCAGGAGAATGCCGCGATGGGCCATGAAATCGTGAAGCCCCTCGGCGTGCTCGGTGACCAGCCACTGGAACAATCCGCAGCCGCCCTGAGGCTTGAAACCGTGATGCTCGAGCACCAGCGCCAGGCGTTGGCTGGTGGCTTCGCAGCGTTGGCGTTGACGGGCGTGGGCGTCGCTGTCCAGCAAGCACGCCTGGCCCAAGACCCGGGTCGGCCCGCTGACGGCCCATGGCCCGACCTGTTCGGCGAGCAACTTGAGCAAGCGGCGCTCGGCCAAGACAAACCCCAGGCGCACCCCGGCCAGGCCAAAGAACTTGCCAAACGAACGCAGCACGATCAACCCGACCAGATGGGTGTGCGCCGCCAGGCTCAGCGCCGGTGTGATGTCCATGAAGGCTTCATCCACCACCAGCCAGCCACCGCGCTGGGCCAGGCGGGCATGCCAGTCCAGCAAGCGCTCGGGCGCAAGGCTCAGGCCCGTGGGATTGTTCGGATTGACCACCACCAGCACATCGAGGCTGTCGATGAAGAAATCCACCTCCGACGCCAACACTTCGCGCACGATGTAGCCACTGCGGCGCCAGGCTTCGGCATGTTCGGCGTAACACGGCGAAAGCACACCGACCTTGCCGGCCCGACGCAAACGCGGCAACAACTGAATAGCCATCTGCGAACCGGCCACCGGCAGCACATCCAACGCACCGTAGTAATCGCAGGCGGCCTGTTCCAAACCGTCATCGGTTTCCGGCAGGCGTGCCCAGGCCCGCAGGGGAATCGCCGGGACCTCGAACGGCCAGGGCGCCAGGCCGCTGGACAGGTCGAGCCAATCCGCCTCGGCAATGCCGTATTGCCGGGCCGCGTTGCGCAGGCGTCCACCGTGTTCAAGCATAAAACTCAGCTCCCAGGCAGAGAATCAGCAACCACAACCATACCCCGCGCTGGACCAATTGCCAGCCGCGATCGATGGAGTCGGCACTCGCCGGCAGGCCTTCGCCCAAGGGCGGACGTTGGTGCAGTTCGCCGTGATAAACCGCCGCCCCGCCCAGCTCGACGCCCAGCGCGCCGGCACCCGCGGCCATCACCGGCCCGGCGTTGGGGCTGTCCCAGGTTGGGCCTTGGGTGCGCCAGCACTTGAGCGCCAGGCGGGTCTTGCCGAGCAGCGCGTAGGTCAACGCCACCAGGCGCGCCGGGATGTAGTTGAGCACGTCGTCGATCTTCGCCGCCGCCCATCCAAAGCGTTCGAAGCGTTCATTGCGATAGCCCCACATGGCGTCGAGGGTATTGCTCAAGCGGTACAGCACCACGCCGGGCGCGCCAGCCACGGCGAACCAGAACAGCGCGGCGAACACCGCGTCGCTGCCGTTTTCCAGCACCGATTCGGTGGCGGCGCGGGCCACGGCGGTCTCGTCCAACTCGCGCGTCTCGCGACTGACCAGATAGCCGACTCGCAGGCGCGCCTCGTCCAGATCACCACTGCGCAGCGCCCGCGCCACCGGCTCGACATGTTCGCCAAGGCTGCGCAGGCCGAGGGCACAGTACAACGCCAGGATCTCCACCAGCCAACCCACCACAGGCGCCCAGGACAGGGCCGTGGCCAGCAGGGTCAGCGGCACCACGGCGATGATCCACGCCGTCACCCCGTGGCTGCGCCAGCCGCGCCCGCCGGAATTGAAGCGTTGTTCGATGCGATCGGCAAAGCCACCGAAGGCCACCAACGGATGCCAGCGCCGGGGCTCGCCCAACAGCGCATCCAGCGCCACCGCGGCGGCACTGAGCAACGCCACACTCATGGGCTCACTCCCCAACGGTTTTCATACAGCAGTTCATTGAGCGGACGCGGTTGCGCCCACCCTTCCAGGGCGAGCATCGGTGCCGGATAAAAACCCTCAACCGGGCCCAGGCAGAGGATCGCCAGCGGCTTGGCCCCGGCAGGCAGGCCCAACAGGTCAGCCAGGGCCTGGGGTTCGAACAACGACACCCAGCCCATCCCCAGCCCTTCGGCGCGAGAGGCCAGCCACAGATTCTGGATCGCGCAGGACAGCGAGGCCAGGTCCATTTCCGGCAAGGTCCGGCGACCGAAGATGTGCCGCTCGCGATCATCCATCAACGCCGCCACCAGCACTTCGGCGCAATCGTCGATGCCTTCGACCTTGAGCTTCATGAACTCATCGCTGCGCTCGCCCAGAGCCTCGGCGGTGCGGACGCGTTCCTGCTCCACCAGTTGGCGGATCTGCCCACGCAAGGCGCGGTCGCTGATGCGAATGAATCGCCATGGTTGCATCAGGCCGACGCTGGGGGCCTGGTGCGCGGCTTCCAGCAGACGGCGCAGCAAGGCCGGTTCGACCGTGCCGCCGGTGAAGTGGCGCATGTCACGACGTTCGGCGATGGCGCGGTAAATGGCGTCGCGTTCGGCCTGGGAGAATGCGGTGTCTGTCATGGCCTCTTCGCGAGCAAGCCCGCTCCCACACTGGCTAGCGCAGCACTTGAGATCACACAATCCCCTGTGGGAGCGAGCCTGCTCGCGATAGCGGTCTCAGGATCAGGCGCAAACAACCCGGCAATCGCCCGCGGATTCGACGGAAAATAAAAATGCACATAGGAAGCCGTCATCCGCCCCTGCCGGAATACCGCCTCCGCTCCTCGCCCGCCATTGGGGCTATGCCCACGGGCAATCGGTTCAACCTCGGTGCTGGTCAGGGAGTGATGATAGGTGTGCCCACGCAGGTTGCCTTCCGGCAAATCCACCGATTGCAGCGCCAGGGCCGCCAGGCGCTTCTGCATCTGCGCATCGCCGGCCAGCAAACCCAGCAGTTCGGCGCGCACGCCGTCGACATCGGTCAATGAATCGAGCAGGTACAACATGCCGCCACATTCGGCGAGCAACGGTTTACCGGCGGCATGGTGAGCACGGATCGCGGCCAGCATCGCCGTGTTCCGAGCCAGCGCGACGTGGTGCAGTTCCGGATAACCGCCGGGCAGATACAGGCTGTCCGCCTCCGGCAGTTGAGTGTCATGGATCGGCGAAAAGAAGCTCAACTGCGCGCCCATGGCCCGCAGCAGATCGAGGCTCGCGCCGTAGGTGAAGGCAAACGCTTCGTCCCGGGCCACGGCGATGCGTACCCCAGCGAGCCACGGCTCAACAGCGATCACCTCGGGCGCGGCGAATGCCACCGCTGGCGGCAGCGCTACTTCGCAACTGCCGGCCAAGGCCTCGGCCGCCGCGTCGAGGCGCAGGTCGAGGTCATTCAATTCACGGGCCTGGACCAGGCCGAGATGACGGCTGGGCAATTCGATGCCGGTTTCCCGGGACAACGCGCCGTACCAGCGCAGGCCTTCGGTCAGGCTGCCTTCGAGCAATTGTGCGTGGCGCAGGGTGCCGACGCGGTTGGCCAATACTCCGGCGAATGGCAAGTCCGGCTGATAACGCGCCAGGCCCAGGGCCAGGGCGCCGAAAGTCTGGGCCATGGCCGTGCCGTCGATCACCGCCAGCACCGGCACGCCAAAATGCCGCGCCAGGTCAGCGCTGGACGGGGTACCGTCGAACAGCCCCATCACCCCTTCGATCAGGATCAGGTCTGCTTCAGCGGCGGCCTCCCACAACAGCCGACGGCTCTCCTGCTCGCCGACCATCCACATGTCCAATTGATAGACCGGCGCACCGCTGGCCCGCTCCAGGATCATCGGGTCGAGGAAGTCCGGGCCGCACTTGAAGACGCGCACCTTGCGTCCCTGGTTGCGATGCAACCGGGCCAGCGCCGCGGTGACGGTGG
This sequence comes from Pseudomonas sp. St290, assembly GCF_018325805.1. NCBI lineage: Bacteria > Pseudomonadati > Pseudomonadota > Gammaproteobacteria > Pseudomonadales > Pseudomonadaceae > Pseudomonas > Pseudomonas sp. St290. The sequence continues at coordinate 5,113,775 of NZ_AP014703.1, forward strand.
TCTTGCCTTGTCCCGAGGCCGGAGCGGCGATCAGCACTGCCGGGCAGTGGCGAGCATCACTCACAGTTCGACGCCTTTCTGCGCCTTGATGCCCGCCTGGAACGCGTGCTTGATCATGCCCATTTCGGTCACGGTGTCGGCCAGCTCGATCATCTCCGGCTTGGCGCCGCGACCGGTCACCACCACATGCTGCATCGGCGGACGGGCCTGCAGATCGCTCAACACCTGATCGAGGTCGAGGTAACCGTGCTTGAGGGCGATATTGAGTTCATCGAGCACCACCAGGCCAATGGACGGATCGCTGAGCAATTGCCGCGATACGGCCCAGGCAGCTTCAGCGGCGGCGATGTCGCGCTGGCGGTCCTGGGTTTCCCAGGTAAACCCTTCGCCCATCACATGAAAACGTACCTGCTCCGGGAACCGGCGGAAAAACAGCTCTTCACCGGTGCTGTTGCGCCCCTTGATGAACTGCACCACCCCACATTGCATGCCGTGCCCCATGGACCGTGCGAGCATGCCGAACGCCGAGCTGCTCTTGCCCTTGCCGTTGCCGGTCAGCACCAGCAGCAGGCCGCATTCGTTCGGCGAGTTGGCGATGCGCTCGTCGATCACGGCTTTCTTGCGCAGCATGCGCGCCAGGTGGCGTTCGTCGCGATCAGGGGTGTCGGTCATGGGAGCTCTCCGTTGGGATTGGATAACGGCGGGCGGGCACAAAAAAAGACGGCAACAAGCCTGGCATCGCCCACCGTGATGCCGTTGGATGAATCAGGCCGGTCTCCGGGCTCATGAGCGGCGCAATGCCCGGCTGTGCGCCTTCCCATGTCTGTGCGACACAGTGGCTTTAGCGCAGCCTTGACTCATTTACCGTTGCGGGGGCAGCGCCGGGTTCGTGTGCACTCACCGGCTTCCCTGTTTCACTCTATCGACCGGGGTCATAGAGCACCTGAAACAAGCGGCGAAGGTTAGAGGGTTGGGGGTGGAGCGTCAATTAAAGCCGCCATGGGCCATGCACCAAACATTGGCCCCGATCAATAAAATGACGCCAATCTTGTGCCACGCTACGGCAAGTGATATCAAATAGGCATCATGACCCGATATCACAAGAACAAGAGGGCAAAAACATGCAAGGCATGCTCATCAGCAATCCAAAGCTGGAATTCCTGCGCCCGGTGCTGGAACGCTGGTTTGATTGTATCGACCGCTACAACGCCGTGCGCGGCGATAACGACACCCCGTACTGGTTCGATGAACGGGCCAACCTTGGCCTGTTGTCGGCTGCCGCCTGGATGGCCGAGATGGTCACGCTGCAGAGCGCGCCGACCCGCAAGCAGAATGAAGAAGGCGAACGCAACGTCAGCGCCGATCTGTTCATCGCCGGCGCCGATGAACGCGCCTTTATCCAAGCCACCCAACGCTGGCCCAAGGTCACCAACCTGAACCTGACCCAGCCGCTGCTGGAAGTCACCAGCGATGCCAAGCGCATCAGCTACGCCAGCGACCTGAAGCTGGGCTGCCTGTTCGTCTCACCACAAAAGGCCCAGCAAAGCGCCACGCCGGAAGAACTGCAGGACATGATCGACGACCTGCAGAAGGAAAACACCTGCGCCGTGGCCTGGTACTTCCCTTACGCCTATCGCAAGTTGCGCAACGAAGCCGGTCACTACCATCCTGGCATTGCGGTGCTGTTCAAACAGGCCCACGGCTGATTCATCCCGCACAAGAAGCTGTGGGAGCAAGCTCCCACAGTGAATCTTCAGCAGACATAAAACTCATATACACCCCGCCCCTCCTGTGGGAGCGAGCTTGCTCGCGAAGAGGCCAGCACATCCAACATCTTCGCCGGCTGTGGCGCCGCTATCGCGAGCAAGCTCGCTCCCACACTGGATTTTCAGCATGCACAAAATCCAGATACTACCTCGCTGACAGGCCTACCCACGGTTGAACCATCGCGCGTCTACGCTCCTCTATGAATAACTACATGCATTCATAGGGAAGCCAGCATGCTCAAGCCACCCCATCTCCTGATCGTCGCCCTCGCCGCCGGGCTTGTCGCTTGCGGCGAGTCTTCCACCTTGCAAGTGTCCGATGGCACCGGGCCTGCGCCGAAACTGCCCGAACCGAACAAGACTCTCGTCCCGACCGTCAACATCGCCGAAGCCATCGGCTGGCCCGAAGGCGCCAAGCCAACCCCAGCCCAGGGCCTGCAAGTGGGCGCGTTCGCTGAAGGGCTGGACCATCCGCGCTGGCTGTATGTGTTGCCCAACGGTGATGTGCTGGTGGCCGAAACCAACGCTCCGCCCAAGCCGGACGACGCCAAGGGCATCCGTGGCTGGGTGATGAAAAAGGTCATGGGCCGCGCCGGCGCCGGAGTGCCAAGCCCCAATCGCATCACACTGTTGCGCGATGCCAATCACGACGGCATCGCCGAAACCCGCACGGTGTTCCTGGAAAACCTCAACTCGCCGTTCGGCATGACCCTGGTGGGCAATGACCTGTACGTGGCCGATACCGACCGGCTGATCCGCTTCCCCTACAAGGACGGCGATACGCAAATCAAGGCCCAGCCGACCAAGGTCGTCGACCTGCCCGGGGGCACGCTCAACCACCACTGGACCAAGAACGTGATTGCCAGCCGCGATGGCAGCAAGTTGTACGTCACCACGGGCTCGAACAGCAACGTCGCGGAAAATGGCATGGAGGCCGAAGAGGGTCGCGCGGCCATTTGGGAAGTGGACCGTGCCAGCGGCAATCACCGGATCTTCGCCTCGGGCCTGCGCAACCCCAACGGCCTGGCCTGGGAGCCCCGCAGCGGCGCGCTGTGGACGGCGGTGAACGAGCGGGATGAGATCGGCAGCGACCTGGTGCCGGACTACATCACGTCGGTCAAGGACGGCGCATTCTATGGCTGGCCCTACAGCTACTACGGGCAGCACGTCGATACCCGGGTCGAACCGCAGAACCCGACGCTGGTGGCCAAGGCCATCGCCCCGGACTACGCCGTCGGCCCCCACACCGCCTCACTGGGCCTGACCTTCGCCGAGGGCAGCACCTTGCCCGCACCGTTTACCGAAGGGGCTTTCATCGGCCAGCATGGCTCCTGGAACCGTAAGCCCCACAGTGGTTATAAAGTGATTTTTGTACCGTTCAACGGCGGCAAGCCGGTAGGGCAACCGGTGGATGTGTTGACCGGTTTCCTGAATGCCGACGAAAAAGCCCAGGGCCGGCCAGTGGGCGTGGTGATCGATAAGCAGGGCGGGTTGTTGGTGGCGGATGATGTGGGGAACAAGATTTGGCGGGTGTCAGGTAAATAAGGTCGACACACCCTTGTGAGCGCCGCCCGAACTGTGGGAGCAAGGCTTGCCGCGATGGAAGCGATGCGGTCTGTCAGAGATCGAGGCGCCTGTTTCGCGAGCAAGCTTTGCTCCCACAGATCAGGGCAACAAAACAACAACTCAGGGATTGCGCGCCAGATGCTCCGGCTGCAACACACGCTTGGCACCCAGGTAGGCCTTCTGCCAATAAGCCTTGGACAGGCTGTCGAGCTTGACCGTACCGCCAGTGGCCGGCGCGTGGACGAACCGCCCCTCACCGACATAGATCCCGGCGTGGCTGACCTGTGAACCGCCGTTGGTGGCGAAGAAAACCAGGTCACCGCTCTGCAACGCATCCTTACCCACTTCAGGCGCCCGCATGCTGATCATTTCCCGCGTGGAACGTGGCAGGGCAATACCGGCGGCGTCGCGGTACACATAGCCAATCAGACCACTGCAATCGAAGCCTGAATCCGGCGTGTTGCCACCCCAACGATAAGGCGTCCCCACCAGGCCCAGCGCCCGGAACAGCACGTCTTCGGCGGCTGGGGAAAAGGATTGCGTGGGAGCAAACACCACCGGTGCCCGCACAACAGGTGCTGGCGGCGGGGTACGGCTGGCGCACGCACTGAGCAGTGCGGCGCAAAAGATAAGTGCGAGGCGGGCCGACGTCGACATATGCAGAACAATCCTGATCTGGATGCGGCTTTTCTGCCGTGGGCATGAAAACGAATCCGCCTGCGTAGTACGCAGGCGGATTGCCATCAATCAATGATCAAGGATTCTAGCGACTATGTGGCAAACTTCAAGTAAGACTTTAAGTTTGCCTTACAAACTGTGTGCTTACTTGCGAGCAGTCATCACAGTCGGTGCCATGGCGAGGGCGCGCTTGGCTTCGATGAAGGTCTTGCTCCAGTAGCTGTCGCCCAGGCTGTCGATCCGCACGCCACCGCTGCGGCGGCTGCTGGAATGGATGAACTGGTTGTCACCCAGGTAGATACCGGCGTGACTGACGCGGCCACGACGACCGTTGGTGCTGAAGAACAGCAGGTCACCGGGCTCCAACTGGTTGCGTGCTACCAGTGGGGCGTTCACGTTGATCATTTCACGGGTGGAGCGCGGCAGGTTCATGCCGGCTTCTTCGCGGAACAGGTAACCGATGAAACCGCTGCAATCGAAGCCGGCTTCAGAGGTCCCGCCAAAACGGTAGCGAGTACCGATCAACGACATGCCGCGTTCCAGGATGCTGTCGGCCAGTACTGGAAGCTGGTAAGGCTTGCTGCCGGCGAAGGCTGCGAGCTCTTTGTCGGAGGCCATTTCTTCCTGGAACGCAACGGAGGAAGACTGGGCGGTAACGGAGTTCTTGACCTGTGGTTGTTGCTCTTGCTGGGACACTGGGGAGTGGGCAGCGCAACCGAACAACAGGGTAACGAGTGCGAGAGGCACGAGGGGTGCGAAGCGATTTAGCATGGGCACGACCGTGGCTGAAGTAGTAAAGATGGCGAGACTATGCCTTCTATCAACCTCATTTGCAAATTCAATCGATGCAAATGTGACTTCTCGGTTTTACGTTTACATCTAAGCGCTTAAGCCCATTTTGAATCTCACGAGGCCTGCAACCCAGCAGGGCCGCGGGTTTCGCCGTGTCCAAAGCAGGCTAAGAGCCACTAGTTGGAAAGGTTCTACCAACCCAAGGTTTCTTTCAAAAAAGGAATAGTCAGCTTGCGCTGGGCCTGGAGTGAGGCCTGGTCGAGGCGTTCGAGCAGCTCGAACAATGCACTCATGCTGCGGGTGCCACGGGTGAGGATGAAATGCCCGACTTCGTCGGTCAGGTGCAGGCCACGTCGGGAAGCGCGCAACTGCAAGGCACGGAGCTTGTCTTCGTCGGACAGCGGGCGCATCTGGAAAATCAGCGCCAGGGTGAGACGGGACTTGAGGTCCGCCAGCTTCACTGGCAGCTCCCGCGGTGACGTCGATGCGGCGATCAGCAAGCGTCGACCACTGTCACGCAACCGATTGAACAGATGAAACAGCGCCTCTTCCCAATCAGCCTTGCCGGCCACGGCCTGGAGATCGTCCAGGCAAACCAGTTCGTACTGTTCCAGGTTGTCGAGGATTTCCACGCCGCGATCGAGCAACTCGGCCAACGGCAGGTACACCGCAGGTTCGCCCAATTGCTCGAAGCGCAGGCAAGCCGCCTGCAACAAGTGCGTGCGCCCTACCCCATCCTTGCCCCACAGGTAAATCAGGCTCTCGGTCCAGCCGGCGTCGGCTTCGCAAAGCCGCTCGACATAGCCGAGTGCAGCGGCATTGGCGCCTGGGTAGTAGTTGATAAAGGTGGCGTCATCACGCAGACGCACACCTAGGGGCAGCTGAATCGGTTTCATGCTGACTGAACAGTTCCCAAGGAACCGTTAGTGGCCTCTGTGTAAAGTGCGCAAAGTTTATACCCGTGACGCGGACCGCACAATGCGCCGGACCACGAGCAAAATCAAAGGTTTGCAGCGGCAAGGGCGCGGAGCGTCAGTTTCCCTGACACCCCACCCATCATTTGCCCTACAGGTCAGGGTCTTCGGCGCCGCTGTAGATGTCCGAATCCTTGTACAGATCGTGCATATGACGCACCAGCACCATGATCACCGCCGCCACCGGCAACGCCAGCAGGATCCCGGTAAAGCCGAACAACTCGCCCCCTGCCAGGATTGCGAAGATCACAGCCACGGGATGCAGGCCAATGCGGTCGCCCACCAACAGCGGCGTCAGCACCATGCCCTCCAGGGCCTGCCCGACCATGAACACTGCCACGATACCCACCATCGGGTACAAGTCGCCGCCGAACTGGAACAACCCGGCGATCAATGCCGCGCCAATCCCGATCACAAAGCCCATGTACGGCACGATGGCCGCCAGCCCGGCGATCAAGCCGATCAACAGTCCCAGTTCCAACCCGACCAACATCAACCCAGCCGCATAGATGAAACCCAGGGCCACCATCACCAGCAGTTGTCCGCGCACGAACGCCCCCAGCACTTCGTGGCATTCGCCGGTCAGGGTCATGATGCGTTCTTCGCGATGACGTGGCAGCAGGCTGCGGATCTTGGCCATCATCAGATCCCAATCCCGCAGCAGGTAGAAAGCCACCACGGGAATCAGCACCAGGTTCGCCAGCCAGCCAATCAACGCCAGGCTCGAAGCCGTGGCCTGGCTCAACACCACGCCGACTATGTCGGTGGTCTGGCCCATGTGCTCGCTGATGGCGGCCTTGACCTTGTCGAACTTCCAGAAACCGTCCGACAACCCCAGTTTCGACTGCACCCACGGCACCGCGCTGTGCTGCAACCAATCGAGCATCTGCGGCGCCAATTCGTACAGGCGCAGCAGTTGCTTGGCGAGCATTGGTATCAGCACCAGCAATAGCGCGACCACGATCAAAGTGAACAACGCAAAGACCGTCACCACACCCCAGGTCCGCGACAGGCCGAGTTTTTCCAGGCGATCCACCACCGGGTCAAACAGATAGGCCAACAACAGCGCAACCAGGAACGGCGTGAGGATCGGATGCAGCAGATAGATAAACGCGAACAGCAGGGCGACCCCACCCAACCAGAACCAACGCCGCGTATCGCCCATGAACCACTCCTAGCTATATAAAGAAAGAAAACCTACCAACGGAACCGCAAATTGGCTGCCGGCGCAGGCGCAGGCGCTGCAACCGGGACCGAACCATCGGCGGCTGGCGGCGCCACAGGCACTGGCGCGACGGCCTCGCCGGGTGGAATTTCCTGCAGTTTGGCCAGGGCCAACTGCGCCTTCAGCTGTTCGGCACTGCCGTTGACCCGATAGACGATCCGGTCCCCTTCAACCCGCTGCAACTGCCCACCGAACGGCTCGAGCAAACGCCCTAGCGCCGCGTAACGCTCCAGGTTCATGCCCTGCACTTCCAGCAATTGCTCGGTGGCCACGCCCGGCTTGGCGACGAAACGCGGCGCCAGACGCTGACTCACCGCGAGCATGACCGCATCGGCCAGGGCCGCAGGATCGGCACCCTGGGCTGTGCCCTGCTCGCGCTGGTCCCCCAGCCACAGGCGCCAGGTGCCATGCCACTGACCACCTTCTTCCTTGGCGTGGACCGCCAGCAAGGCGTCCGTCGCGTAGCGTTCCGAGGCATCGCGCAACGGCGCCGGGTCGCTGCCTTCCAGGTTTGGCGCGGTGGCGACGATCTGCTCGCTCAGGTCAGCCAACGGCAGGTGCAACGCCAGGCCCCGATGCTGGGCGGCACGTCGCAGCGGCGCGGCGCTGGCCTGGCCATCGCCCACCAGGCTGGAACCCTCGGCCGAGTCATTCAGCCACCAACCCAGGATCGATGGCCGGTTCGCGCTCCACAGCGACAACCCTGCCGAGCGCAAGGCCCGATCAGTGCTCGCCGGGTCGAAGTCGACCTTGAGGCTTTCCGGCGGGCCAGCATCGTAGCCATATTGAAGAATGATCTGCTGCGGATCCTGGCGAATCGCTGCCAGGCCTGGGTTCTGGGCCGCCTTGGCATCGCCGGTCAGGCGCAGCACCAGCGTATCCAAGGCGCGCAGGGTCGCCTGGTTGCGCTCCTCCGGCGTCTGGCTGGTGACCGGTTCGAACACCTGATAGAGGCCGTTGAGGGTTTCGGCATGGCTCGCCAGGCTGATCAGCGACAGGCAGCCCACGGACAAGAACTTGAACAAACGCATGGAAGATTCCCGGACATAACGGCTGGAACAGGCCGTGTGAAGAAGATTGAGCATGGCTGTGACCACAGCACCCGGCAAAACATTCACACGCCCGGTGGAAGTTTCGCACTGTCATCACCATAACCGGTTACCGCTACACCTTATACAGACGCGCTACACAGTACCAATATAAGAAATATCGGTTTTTTTCCGTGGATATGTCCCTGCCCGTCGGCGCGAGGATGGCCGCTGCCCCTCAAGCCTGATAAAATCGCGCGCCTTCGCAGACCGGCAATGGCTGGGCATCCGGAATAATTCGTACAACGGTTATTCAATGGCCCCGGCGGTCGGTCGTTACCCAGAAATCCCCCCTAAAGGCCTGGATCATGAGCAAGCAACCCTCCCTGAGCTACAAGGACGCCGGTGTAGACATCGACGCCGGTGAAGCATTGGTCGAACGCATCAAGAGCGTCGCCAAGCGCACTGCGCGTCCGGAAGTCATGGGCGGCCTGGGCGGTTTCGGCGCCCTCTGCGAGATCCCGGCCGGCTACAAGCAACCGGTGCTGGTCTCGGGCACCGACGGCGTCGGCACCAAGCTGCGCCTGGCGCTGAACCTGAACAAGCACGACAGCATCGGCATCGACCTGGTGGCCATGTGCGTGAACGACCTGGTGGTCTGCGGCGCCGAGCCGCTGTTCTTCCTCGATTACTACGCCACCGGCAAACTGAATGTCGACACCGCTGCCCAGGTTGTCACCGGCATCGGCGCCGGCTGCGAACTGTCCGGCTGCTCCCTGGTCGGCGGCGAAACCGCTGAAATGCCTGGCATGTACGAAGGCGAAGACTACGACCTGGCCGGCTTCTGCGTCGGCGTCGTGGAGAAGGCCGAGATCATCGACGGCTCGAAAGTCGCCACCGGCGATGCCTTGCTCGCCCTGCCGTCCTCCGGCCCGCATTCCAACGGCTACTCGCTGATCCGCAAGATCATCGAAGTCTCCGGTGCCGACATCGTAAACACCCAGCTCGACGGCAAGCCACTGGCCGACCTGCTGATGGCCCCGACCCGCATCTACGTCAAGCCGCTGCTCAAGCTGATCAAGGACACCGGTGCCGTCAAGGCCATGGCCCACATCACCGGCGGCGGCCTGCTGGACAACATCCCGCGCGTGCTGCCAAAAGGCGCCCAGGCTGTGGTCGACGTGGCAAGCTGGACCCGCCCGGCGGTGTTCGACTGGCTGCAAGAAAAAGGCAACGTCGATGAAACCGAAATGCACCGCGTGCTGAACTGCGGCGTGGGCATGGTCATCTGCGTGGCCCAGGAGCACGTCGAGACGGCCCTGAACGTACTGCGTGAAGCCGGCGAGCAGCCTTGGGTCATCGGCCAGATCGCCGCCGCCGCCGAAGGCGCTGCCCAGGTCGAGCTGAAAAACCTTAAGGCGCACTGATGTCCGCAACCTGTGACGTGGTGGTGCTGCTGTCCGGCACCGGCAGTAACTTGCAGGCCCTGATCGACAGCACACGGACCGGCGACAGCCCGGTCCGTATCCGCGCGGTGATTTCCAACCGCGCCGACGCCTACGGCCTGCAACGCGCCAAGGATGCGGGGATCGACACCCGCGTCCTCGATCACAAGGCGTTCGAGGGCCGCGAAGCCTTCGACGCCGCGCTGATCGAACAGATCGACACCTTCAATCCGCAACTGGTGGTCCTCGCCGGTTTCATGCGCATCCTCAGCGCCGGCTTCGTGCGTCACTACCAGGGCCGCCTGTTCAATATCCATCCCTCGCTGCTGCCCAAATACAAAGGGTTACACACTCACCAGCGGGCGCTGGAGGCCGGAGACACTGAGCACGGCTGCTCGGTGCACTTTGTCACCGAGGAACTCGATGGCGGACCACTGGTCGTACAGGCAGTAATACCGGTAGAGTTGCACGACACGCCGCAAAGCCTGGCGCAACGGGTTCACGCCCGCGAGCACCAGATCTACCCGATGGCCGTGCGTTGGTTTGCCGAAGGACGGCTGACCCTCGACGATCGCGGTGCCTCACTGGACGGCCAGTTACTCGCCGCCAGCGGCCATTTGATTCGATACTAGGAGATTTTATGCGTCGCGCCCTGCTCTTCGCTTGCGCTCTGCTGGCCTTGCCCCTGGCACAGGCAGCAGAACTTCAACCGTTCTCCGCCAGCTATACCGCCGACTGGAAACAGTTGCCCATGAGCGGCACCGCCGAGCGTAGCCTGACCAAGGAAGCCAACGGCACCTGGAAGCTGAGCTTCAAGGCGTCGATGATGATCGCCAGCCTGACCGAAGAAAGCACCCTGACCCTGGACAAGGACACCCTGCTGCCACAGTCCTACCATTTCGAACGCGGTGGCCTGGGCAAAGCCAAGAAGGCCGACCTGGATTTCGACTGGAACACCAAGATGGTCACCGGCACCGATCGCGGCGATGCGGTCAAGCTGCCGCTCAACCGTGGCATGGTCGATAAATCCACTTACCAGTTGGCCCTGCAGCACGACGTGGCGGTCGGCAAGAAAAGCATGAGCTATCAGGTCGTCGATGACGGCGAAGTCGATACCTATGACTTCCGCGTGCTGGGCTCGGAAAAAGTCGACACCAAGGCCGGCCAGATCGACGCAATCAAAGTCGAGCGCGTGCGCGACCCGACACAAAGCAAACGCATCACCGTGCTCTGGTTCGCCAAGGACTGGGATTACCTGCTGGTGCGCCTGCAACAGGTCGAGACCGACGGCAAGGAGTACAACATCATGCTCCTGGACGGTACGGTCAATGGCAAGGCTGTGAAAGGCAGCTGATTGAAGCCAACACCAAGAAGCCCCGCACATGCGGGGCTTCTTTTTGCCTGGATTTCATGACCACCACACAAACCTGTGGGAAATAGACCTGTGGGAGCGAGCCTGCTCGCGATGGCGTCGCATCAGCCAACCTCACTATTGACTGACACACCACCATCGCGAGCAAGCTCGCTCCCACAGGTTTGGCTCCCAAGGAACAAGTGGGGCAGCCTGCAACATGAAATCTTCTTCATGAAAGCCCCCCTGCGACCGAATGCCGCGCACCGCCTGGCCTGCAGGATGGCTGCGATTTCCATGAAAACTTCTTAACGCGCCGACGCATTTACTTAGCACGCTATCCAAATCTATAACAAAGTCCTGCACACGCCTTGCTGCAGATAACAGAGATTGGAGCTTGCAAGATGACTGTGAAAGTAACTGAACGCGATGACGCCCATATGTCCCACGAAGGCATTGCCGCCGGTATCCGGATCTGGGATGTGCATCAACAGGATTTGCTGGTGGGGATGTTCCACTCCGAGACCGATGCTCATAACTACAAGGCTGAGCTGGAGCGCGAGGAAAGGTTGCGCTCGCGGGAAATGGCAGAATCCTGAACGACAGAACCCCCATGAACCTGTGGGAGCAAAGCTTGCTCGCGATAGCACTGTGTCAGACAGAAAGATATTGCCTGATACTCAGCTATCGCGAGCAAGCTTTGCTCCCACAGTTTTCCTAGAGATCTCTGCAGATGTTCCAGGTTTTGCGTTTAGCTTGCTGTCCGGCTTACCACATCAAATCATCCGGAATCTGATACGCCGCGTACGGATCATCCGCATCCACTTCTTCGGTCTGCGTATTGAGCTGAACGATGCGCTTGGGGTCGCGCTCCTGAATCTTCAGGGCCGCTTCACGCGGGATCACTTCGTAGCCGCCGGCATGGTGGACGATCGCCAGCGAGCCGCTGCTCAGCTTGTTGCGCATCAAGGTGTTGACCGAGATGCGCTTGACCTTCTTGTCGTCGACGAAGTTGTAATAGTCCTCGGTGGTCAGCTTCGGCAGGCGCGAGACTTCGATCAATTGCTTGATCTGCGCGGCCCGGGCCTTCTGCTCGGCCTTTTCCTGCTGCTGGCGATTGAGCTCCTGGTCGCGCTTGACCTTCTCGGCCATGGCTTCCTGGGCCGCGCGCTGCTGGGAATCATCCAGTTCTATCTGGCCTTTATGGGCCAGGCGCTGCTGCTTCTGTTTCTCTTTGCCGACCTGCTTGGCCTGCTTTTGGTTGACCAGTCCTGCTTTGAGCAACTGGTCGCGAAGGGAAAGGCTCATGGTGCTTACTCACTTAGGCAACGGCCTCAGCCACAGCTGGGCAAATTCTTTTCCTGACGTTTGGCTTCGCCCCACAAGGCGTCCAACTCTTCGAGGGTGCAATCTTCCATGGGACGGTGGGTGTCGCGCAATGCCTGTTCGATAAATCGGAAACGGCGTTCGAATTTCCCGTTGGCGCCACGCAGGGCCGTTTCCGGATCGACTTTCAGATGGCGGGCCAGGTTCACCACGCTGAACAGCAGGTCGCCGATCTCATCACCGATGGCCACCGGATCGTTATCGGCCATGGCTTCGAGGACTTCATCCAGTTCTTCCCGGACCTTGTCGAGCACCGGCAACGGACCTGGCCAGTCGAAACCGACCTGGCCGGCACGCTTTTGCAGCTTCGCCGAACGGGACAACGCCGGCAAGGCCGCAGGCACATCGTCGAGCAACGACAACTGCTCCGGCGCCGAGGCCTTCTCGGCCCGCTCCTCTGCCTTGATTTCTTCCCAGCGCTGCTTGACCTGTTCTTCGCTCAGGCGCGGGATGTCCACGGGCGCATACAGGTCACCGGTAGGAAACACATGGGGATGGCGACGGATCAGCTTGCGGGTGATGCTGTCGACCACGCCGGCGAATTCGAAGCGGTTTTCTTCCCGGGCCAACTGGCTGTAATACACCACCTGGAACAGCAGGTCGCCCAACTCGCCCTGCAAATGATCGAAATCGCCACGCTCGATGGCATCGGCCACTTCGTAGGCTTCTTCCAGGGTATGGGGGACGATGGTCGCGTAGGTTTGCTGGATGTCCCACGGGCAGCCGTACTGCGGGTCTCGCAGGCGGTTCATCAGGTGGAGCAGGTCTTCAAGGCTGTACATCAATCCATCCCATTACAAAAAAGCCCTGTGGGAAATAATTCAATGAGAGCACGCCTGTGGGAGCAGATCTGTGGGAGCAAAGCTTGCTCGCGATAACGGTGAGTCAGTCTCCAGATGGGCTGGGGGCCACTACCACAACCGCGAGCAAGCTTTGCTCCCACAGGCTTTGCTCCCACAAGCTCGCTCCCACATTTTTGGACTGCGCTTAACCCGGCGTCCGATTCCGCCGGGTCTCGATGATGTTCGGCAACTGGGAAATCCGCCCCAGCAACCGCCCCAGCGCATCCAGCCCCGGAATCTCGATGGTCAGGGACATCAGCGCGGTGTTGTCTTCCTTGTTGGAGCGGGTGTTGACCGCCAGCACGTTGATCCGCTCGTTCAGCAACACCTGGGAGATGTCACGCAGCAGGCCGGAGCGGTCGTAGGCGCGGATGACGATGTCCACCGGGTAGGTGAGCACCGGCACCGGGCCCCAGCTGACCTGGATGATCCGTTCCGGCTCGCGACCGGCCAGTTGCAGCACCGAGGCACAGTCCTGGCGGTGAATGCTCACGCCACGGCCCTGGGTGATGTAGCCGACGATCGCATCCCCCGGCAATGGCTGGCAGCAGCCCGCCATCTGGGTCATCAGGTTGCCCACGCCCTGGATCTGGATATCGCCGCGCTTGCCCGGTTTGTAGCCAGTGGCCTTGCGCGGAATCAGCTCCAGTTGTTCGTTGCCACGCTCTGGCTCCACCAGCTGCTGGGCCAGGTTGACCAACTGCGCCAGGCGCAGATCGCCAGCACCTAGGGCGGCAAACATGTCCTCGGCGGTTTTCATGTTGGCTTTTTCGGCCAACTTGTCGAAGTCCACCTGGGGCAGGCCCAGGCGACCGAGTTCACGCTCGAGCAGGGTCTTGCCGGCGGCGACGTTCTGGTCGCGGGCCTGCAACTTGAACCAGTGGACGATCTTCGCCCGCGCCCGCGATGTGGTGATGTAGCCCAGGTTCGGGTTCAGCCAGTCACGGCTCGGCGTGCCGTGCTTGCTGGTGATGATCTCGACCTGCTCACCGGTCTGCAGGCTGTAGTTGAGCGGCACGATCCGCCCGTTGATCTTGGCGCCACGGCAGTTGTGGCCGATCTCGGTGTGGACCCGGTAGGCGAAGTCCAGCGGTGTCGCGCCCTTGGGCAGGTCGATGGCGTGGCCGTCGGGGGTGAAGATATAGACCCGGTCCGGCTCGATGTCGACGCGCAGCTGTTCGGCCAGGCCACCGATATCGCCCAGCTCTTCATGCCATTCGAGCACCTGGCGCAGCCAGGAGATTTTCTCTTCGTAGTGGTTGGACCCGGACTTGACGTCGGTGCCCTTGTATTTCCAGTGGGCGCAGACGCCCAGCTCGGCTTCCTCGTGCATGGCATGGGTGCGGATCTGCACTTCCAGTACCTTGCCCTCGGGGCCGATCACTGCAGTGTGCAACGAGCGATAGCCGTTTTCCTTAGGGTTGGCGATGTAGTCGTCGAACTCCTTGGGAATGTGCCGCCACAAGGTGTGGACGATCCCCAGCGCGGTGTAGCAGTCGCGCATTTCCGGGACCAGTACGCGAACGGCGCGAACGTCGTAGATCTGGCTGAATTCCAGGCCTTTGCGCTGCATTTTTCGCCAGATCGAGTAGATGTGCTTGGCCCGGCCGCTGATGTCGGCTTCCACGCCGGTGGCCTGCAACTCTTCGCGCAACTGGGTCATCACATCGGTGATGAAGCGCTCGCGATCCAGGCGCCGCTCATGCAACAGCTTGGCGATCTGCTTGTACTGGTCGGGCTCCAGGTAGCGGAAGGACAGGTCCTCCAACTCCCACTTGATGTGACCGATGCCGAGACGGTGGGCCAGGGGGGCATAGATGTCGAACACCTCCCGGGCGACGCGATTGCGCTTTTCGTCATCGGCGGACTTCACGGCGCGGATCGCACAGGTGCGCTCGGCCAGCTTGATCAGCGCGACGCGCACGTCGTCGACCATTGCCACCAACATCTTGCGCAGGTTTTCCACCTGGCCCTGGGTGCCCAGCACCATGGACTGGCGCGGACTGAGGCTGGCACTGATAGCGGCCATGCGCAGCACGCCGTCGATCAGCTTGGCGACCACCGTGCCGAAACGTTGGCTGACCACCGGTAGCTGGATCTGACCTTCACGCACCCCGCGGTACAGCACCGCCGCTACCAGGGAGTCCTGGTCGAGCTTGAGGTCAGCGAGAATTTCGGCGATCTCCAGGCCCGTCTGGAAACTCGAGGTGCCTTCAGACCACAGGTTCTTCGCCGCGTTATGTTGCTGCTCCGCCTCGCGAGCAAACTCGCAGGCGGCCTTCAAGGCTTCGCGATCCAGTGCCATGTCGACGCTGACCGCATGATCGAGCCAAGCCTCGAGATTGATACTGCCGTCGGTGTTGATCGGCTGGTGTGCTCTCACCTGTACCATCTTTACTTACCTTCCCTACGACGCAGATTCAATGCGTCAACTTCGCTGACCTTCATGCCCGTGTTTGCGCCCAGGGCTGTGGCGGGTTGGCACGAACGGGTCAGTCGGACAAGCCATCCTGGCTCGCTTCAAATAACGCCATGGCCTCGACATGCGCCGTTTGAGGAAACATATCGAGAATCCCGGCACGTTTTAACCGGTAGCCCTGCTTGATCAGTTCGACCGTATCCCGGGCCAAAGTTGCCGGGTTGCACGATACATAAACCAACCGTTTGGCACCCAGGGACGACAGCTTGCGCACCACCTCGAAAGCACCGTCACGGGGTGGGTCCAAGAGTACCGCAGAAAAGCCTTCGCCGATCCATTCGGCATCTGCCAGAGGCTGGGATAAATCGGCCTGAAAAAAGGCAGTGTTATGCAAATTGTTGCTGACGGCATTGGCCGCCGCACGCTCCACCATGGTCTGCACGCCTTCGACGGCCACCACCTGGCGCACGCTTTTGGCCAACGGCAAGGCAAAGTTGCCCAGGCCGCAAAACAGATCCAGCACTCGCTCCTCGGCGTGCGGCGCGAGCCATTGTAGCGCCTGGGCGATCATTGCCTCGTTGACCGCAGCGTTCACCTGGATGAAATCCCCAGGCCGGTAAGCCAGCTCCAGGCCCCAGGTTTCCAGGCGATAACCCAAGGCTCGCCCTGGATCGACCGGTTGCGGCTCGCCTTCACCATGCAGCCACAACTGCGCCTCATGAAACCCACAGAAGTCCTTGAGGATCGTCAGGTCGGCCTCCGACAGCGGTGCCATATGGCGCAGCAGTACCGCGAGGGACGAACCGGCGAACAACTCCACATGCCCCAGCGCCTGGGGTTTGCTCAAGCGTCTGAGCATCTCCGGCAAGCGGCTCATGATCGGCTGCAAGGGCTGTACCAGCACCGGGCAATCGCCGATGGCAACGATGTCCTGACTGCCGGCGGCACGGAAACCGACTTCGAGTTTTTTCGCTTTCTGGTCCCAACGCACCGCCACCCGGGCGCGACGTCGGTAACCGAATTCCGACCCGCTCAATGGCGCGGCCCATTCATCCGGTTCCACC
This sequence comes from Pseudomonas sp. St290, assembly GCF_018325805.1. Classification (NCBI taxonomy): domain Bacteria; kingdom Pseudomonadati; phylum Pseudomonadota; class Gammaproteobacteria; order Pseudomonadales; family Pseudomonadaceae; genus Pseudomonas; species Pseudomonas sp. St290. Next base: position 5,130,311 of record NZ_AP014703.1, read on the forward strand.
CCGGCCACGCGAGACAACTGCTCGGCGAGCATGCGCTGTTTCAGGGCGAGTTGTTCGGCATGGGGCAAATGTTGGACGCTGCAACCGCCGCAACGACCGGCATGGATGCACGGCGCCGAGCGACGCAGTTCACTGGACAGGAACACCCGCTCGGTACGCGCCTCGACCACCTTGCCATGGGCCCCGAGCACCCGCGCCTCGACCTCCTCACCGGCCAGGGCGCCGATGACAAACCAGGTACGCCCGTCGACAAAGGCAATGCCCCGGCCATCATTGGCCAGGCGCTCGATGGTCAGGCGCTGTTTTTTACCGGTGGGCACTTGCGGGGCCCGGCTTCCGCCGCTGGGCTGGAAGCGCAAGCCTCTTTCTTGCTTGGCCATCAGTTGGGCGCGTCGAAAATGCCGGTCGACAAATAACGGTCGCCACGGTCGCAGATGATCGCGACGATCACCGCATTCTCCACTTCCTTGGACAGGCGCAGCATGCCCGCCACGGCACCGCCGGAAGACACGCCGCAGAAGATACCTTCTTCACGCGCCAGGCGACGGGTCACGTCCTCCGCTTCGCTCTGGGCCATGTCGATGATGCGGTCCACGCGCTCGGCCTGGTAGATCTTCGGCAGATACTCCTCGGGCCAGCGACGAATGCCCGGGATCGCCGAGCCTTCCATCGGCTGCAGGCCAATGATCTGCACGTTCGGGTTCTGTTCTTTCAGGTAGCGCGAGGTGCCCATGATGGTACCGGTGGTGCCCATCGAGCTGACGAAATGAGTGATGGTGCCGTCGGTCTGGCGCCAGATCTCAGGGCCGGTGGTGGTGTAGTGGGCCTCGGGATTGTCGCCGTTGGCAAACTGATCCAGCACCTTGCCACGCCCCTCGGCCTGCATGCGCTCGGCCAGGTCCCGGGCACCTTCCATGCCCTCCTCCTGAGTCACCAGGATCAACTCGGCGCCGTAGGCCGTCATCGCCGCCTTGCGCTCGGCGCTGGAGTTGTCGGGCATGATCAGGATCATCTTGTAGCCCTTGATCGCCGCCGCCATCGCCAGGGCGATGCCGGTGTTGCCGGAGGTCGCCTCGATCAGCGTATCGCCGGGCCGGATCTGCCCGCGCAACTCGCCACGGGTAATCATCGACAGCGCCGGCCGGTCCTTGACCGAACCCGCCGGGTTATTCCCTTCGAGCTTGAGCAAAAGCGTATTGCTGGTCACGCCAGGCAGGCGCTGCAAACGGACCAGCGGGGTGTTGCCGACGCAATCGGCGATGGTTGGGTACTGCAGAGTCATGGCGTATTCGCAATCCGGACTGCGGGGGCGCCTATCATACCGGCAAACCTGGCGAGGCCATATCACGCAAAGTGTGGTCGTTATGGCTTGTGGGAATAAGCGAGCAAAAAGCTAAGCCCGCTACTATGTGGGAGTAATCCTTTCCCTACAGAGCCAAGAACCCATATCGTCCATACGTACCTTCTGTAAGCACTGTCTGTCAGCATTCCTCCTGCCTGCTTGTGGGCTCGTTCCTTTTACATGGATGAGCAAACATTCAAGGCTATGTGGCTTTGCACCGTGTTCTTACAGTTATACCGCTAAACGTACAAGCAGGATGCAAAGCAATAACGATGGTGAACGCTTGGTGGGAACAAAGAGATCCGCAGCCCGGCGCCCGGCAGGCTTGCGGAAGGCGCTTGCGCTACCTATTGGAAGAATACGACATCGCCCCTTCGGCTTTCGCCGAGGTGCTGGGTGTTAGCCCTCAATGCTTGACGAATTGGAGCGCGCGGGGTGTACCACGGTCGCGAATGGAGCAATTGGCACGTTTGCTATGTGTCAGTGAAGTGTGGCTGATGACTGGGGAAGGCGAACGGACACGTGACGTACATCGAGAGGTAAAACAGGATAAAACAGGTTCGTGGGGTTGAGCCTGGAGAGTAACTTCGACGAAAGCCCCCCTTTAACTTACGTCGCTTGTCGGGAAAGCACGAATTGATACAGACATCCCTGCTGCAATCAATGGCTAGCTGGGTGCCCCTGCGCCAAGGCATGTGAAATTAACTCATAAGCCTTTGGAGTTGTTTCATAAGCGCCCCATGAATCCCGCGTTCTCTCGATCCCTTTCTGGAGCCCATTCGACATAATTCGACTCAACATCAAAGTCAAAAGCCTATCTCTACCCCGAAAACCGTCAACTTCCGAAAACCCATGGACGCTTTGGGTGCGCTGGTCGAACTGAGCGTTGGTCGCCGTAGTTGATCGGAAGAAGAACCGAATATTCAGCGATACTCCCGAAGGCGCCACGGTGAGCACCCAATCAAAGAGACGGCCAGAGACCCTATACGTGTCTGTGTCAAGCACTCGCGCGGTTGCCACAAACATCGCCAGCTGAAAACTACGAAGTCCTGTCGTCTTGGAACTGCAGACGTCGGTCGTATGGCCAAACGCTCTGTCCACGTTTTGACTAGATGACGGTTGTGGAACGCTTACGTTTTTGAGACCGCTTCGCGCCCCGGTGAGAGCAAGCTCCCTGTCCTTAGGGCCCACGCTCGATGAGCTATGGGGCGTTACCTGACCCAAAGCAACCACAAGACGACAGGAACGTATCCGAACAGGGATAAGGTATAAGACGCAACCAACCTGCCGCGTCCTCCATATTCGCTCCATCTAACTGTCATACCCGCCACTTTCTGTAGTACCTCTTACCCAGCAAGGGAAGTTATTTCCCTGAACCACATAAAATTCTGTAGGAATACGATTTTTTAACGGATATTTCCCGCGACCAATCGAGAAACCCATGAACTAGCGAACTCTCAAATACATTGATAACATTATTATCAAGCAACTCAGCGCTCAATCCCAATCAGAGAACAGCCAATTGAAGAGAGTCAATAAAGACCTAACAAAACGAGAACATGAAGTCTTACAACTACTTCTGCTAGGTGAAACAAACAAAAAAATAGCCTTAATACTCGGCATTAGCGATTTCACGGTACGAGAACACGTCTCCTCAATTTTACAAAAAAAGGGGGTAAATTCCAGAGGAAAGCTATTGTCGGAAAAACTCAACAGAGATTAAAAACATCGCACACTGTACAAGCTCGCACCACTTCCCGATAACATGGACATCACGCCCACCTCAAAACAAAACCAAGCCACTGTAACAACAGGACCAGACATCACACACAAAAAAACGAACCAAAAAAAAATACAAACTATACTGTTTATCGAGAAAATTTTATCCATTCGGTCACCACGACTTTAATTAATTTAAGTTTACACCCAAAGCCAATAAAATCTCCATCCAAATGAGTCCACATTACATAACCGAGGCATCAACGCCCCCCTTCATCAACGACATCCCATATACCAGCATAAAAAGCAATTGCCTTAAGCACTTCCGGATTTTGCACGTTAAATCTCGACAAACACTTTACCGAATACAAATCCTGACCAGTTTGCTTTAGAACATAAAAACCACTGGCAATATCAAACCAAATCTCTAATGACCGGCTGACCCAATATGGAACTCTAACACCATCCTCATTGTAGAATTGAAGACATGCCACACCTACAACGTCCTCAACCAAACGGCCAACCCTATTAGTAGAGTCGTTACCACTACCAACAACGTCATCAATACTTCCTTCAAGTCCAGTTAGAGCGACATCAACATGATTAACCCTGACAACATTTATTGCCATGCCAACCACCAAATTTCTAAAACTCACTCCAACCGAGCGCGCCTTACAACATAAAAAATCAAAGAAATTACCGTATGCTATAACCAGCGCTTTTAGCAAAGTCGGCTCTACATTTAACGCTATAAAATCCGGCTCCACACCAAGCACCTTTCCTCTTAATAGTGCTGCATACAATCGAAAACCCCAACATTCATAGCCTTTCCAACCGGTTTCATTTGTAACAAACCTCATTGAAAGATCATCAAAAACCAGCAACTCTTTGACAACCGCAGCGAACTCGATAAAAACACCACTATCAAGTACATGATTCAGCAAAACAGCCGGAAAACCCATGCGCATCGCACAATGCAAGTTAAATTGACGATCATACTCCCCCAGAAATTCATCTACCGAACTCTCCGCAATTTCATTTGCATCATCCAAACCAACAACTTTATATTTACTCAAGTAATAGCATATATTCCGAATGCTTTCGATAGCCGGAATATGCTCCCCAACAAATCGTTCATAGTCATCCCTATCAACTGGAATTAAATCAGAAAAAATTCGCACACTACTAAAGTCTATCCACGCCCCATCCAGAGTTAAGTTTGATGGAGTTACATTGAAATGAATTATTTGCTTCACCCTCGCAGCAGCAAATTGTCTCGCATAACGTTTTGCAAGCTCACGAAGACCTAAATATAGTCGCTCATGCAAGGATCCTGATAAACAACCTCCATGGTCCAAGGGTAAAAACTCAACGAGCTTACTTACCGCCAAACGAACACGCTTGGCGTCATTACTCAATGCACCTACATGCCTCTCCCTAAAATATATCGCACTAATAAAATGTGCCGGACGCACCGTAGGCATTCTAACTAACAGCCCACGAAGATAGGTTTTATTTTCACACTCAAACTTCAGCCCTGTATCTATGACAGCAACAGACCTAGCTGCTCCGTAGGGAAGTGCTATATTTATAATCTCCGACCAGACAGTTTCATAGATCGCAGAATTAAGGCTCATCAAGCCATTTCCATCAGCAAAAACAGCATCTTTCGCCACTAATTGGTTAGGTCCAATTCCTTTCAATTGAAAATCACCGTCAAATCCACAGCGACCACCTCCTCCATTTCTTAAAATTCCATCACCACCATATCTTTCGGCAAAAAAAATTTTGCTGCGCCGCTCCTCTTTTTTCCCCGCCCCACCTCCCACAACATAGCTGTACCTAGAAAGGGCGTCCGCTTCGACTAGGTCAAGTTTTAGACCCTTATTAAAGAAGACGATGGAGGTACCTTCTATTTTCTCTGCTTTGAAACTCACAAAGACCTCATGCAGATCCGATAATTTTTTCATAGATCGCTCATTCACCAATCGCCGTTCCGAACAGCACATATGGCTCAACAATATCGACCACAATTAATGATTTGTACCCTACACATGTAGGGATGACCTCAACGAACATCCATGCAAACCTTCAATACCGAAGTGGACGTAACTGGATAACCCAAACCGTCCTCGTAACCTAACACCTGTTAACTGCCACAGGATCACATATGAAAACCCCGGCCAAACTATATACCTACTGCCGAAGTGATTACTCATCAAACAGGGCAAAACTCATTGGCTTTGCCTGCATAATAATTTGCACGAGTAGTAACTATTCACTTTTTGAAATCATGACTTTGCGGCTCTGGATAGCTCCAGCAATAGACCACAAACAGATTTTATTTTTTTTCGACAAAAATGACTCACCCATTGGGTATGTAACTTGGGCGCATTTAGCCCCAGACAGCGAAACTAGACTACTGAAAGATCCAAATTTTTTACTTCATGCATCCGAATGGAATGAAGGAGGTAGAACTTGGATTATTGACTTTTGCTTTCCCTTGGGGCGTACAGCAGAAGCAATCAAACCTCTAAAAAAGCATCTGCACTCGCTTGGAATAGACAGGGTGCTTTGGGGGCGCCGGAATAGTGATAATTCAATCAGAAGGGTAGGAAGCCGTGCCATCTCTATTAGGAAATACGCAACGCTTTCGATAAACTTTAAGTAACAATCAGAAACCATTGATCGCCATCTGCTCCATACCGCCAAATCTTAAGCAGGAGAGAACCTCCAGCTCATGCACACCTATTATAAACATGTGAAAATTTTAACAGTTTTTCGTAGGGCCCAGTAAAAATTACCACCCCTCTTTGCGGGGTATATGTTATAGCTTCTGACTTGCAATAAAAAAAGAAACTGAAGAGCTTTTTTGACAAATACACATTAACTTTTTTCTCTGAATAACCAATAGACAGCATCGCGTACTGCAACAAATCTAGATCCACATCAGAATCTATTTTAAGCTCGGAAAATGCTTCATCATAATACATTTTTTTGGTAGTAATCACCAAATACCCTATCAGTCCGCTCAACACCTCCCAACCAAAAAATCCGTTAATCAGGGATATTCTATTCATAACAGCAAACACCAGCGTCATCAACACAGAGGTCATTGTAGCTTTTTCAATCAAAGCGAACATCTTTAAAAGGTCAGTCGACAATTGCTCTTTAAGCTTCAACCTCTTCAATCTTATCCCAGTCATGCCTCAATCTCTTGCGCTCTTTTTATATTCAATCTACTAGACATACTCGTAATTATTCACAGCACATCTAGTAGACAACCTAATTGTTAACTACTCCTACCTCCGGGCACTTGGGGGAAAAAAGAAGCCCCATGGAAAGCACTTGGATTCCAAGAGTCAGCAGCGTTCTTCACAGCATTGTAAGTCCCCTCCCCTGCCAAGGCTCCAAGGCCACTCCCAACGGCCGCGCCTGGCGTGCCAAGCCCCACTCTTCCTCCAATTGCTGCGCCCGCTGCCGCGCCCAAAGTGGCTCCAGCATTTCCGAAAAATGTGGAACCCGAGTCACCTGAGCCGCCTCCAGATACTAGTGATAGTTCAATACACGATAACTTTCTCATGGCAATTTTTCCTCTTTCCTACCTAAGCGGCATAGTGATTACTTTCTTACTTCATCCACATTATTGAATAATGTGACAAAGTTCAGTTCACGATAGCGGACAAAATCGATGATTTGTACCCTACACATGTAGGGGTGCCCCAAACGGGCATCCATGGAAATCTTTACTGCCTCGCCGCGATGCGGCTGCCTTTTCCAAGGGCTCCGAAATGCAATTATTGTCGGCAAGGAATGCTCACATTGACCCAAAATACGTCGCTATTCAGAACAGAGGCTCTAGAAACCCCGCAGATGCAGTGGTTAGGCAGCATCTTGCTGATTCGTCCAGTCTCGTTCACCTTCTTCACAGTCTTCGCCACACTCCTTGCATCAATCGTAATTATTTTTTTTATATGGGGAAGCTATACCAAGCGAAGCACCATAGCTGGGCAGCTACTGCCATCCTCAGGACAAATTAAAGTTTATGCTCCACAACAAGGACGGGTGCTTGAAAGCTTTATTCATGAGGGGCAATACGTTAAGAGGGGCACTCTACTTCTCACATTGTCCAGTGAGCACTATGGCGAAAATGCCGACCCAGTTCAGGAAAGTATCAGCAACAACCTCAAGCAGAGAAAATTGTCCTTACTTGATGAACACAAAAAAATAAAGATACTGCAGACTGATGAAAGAAAAAGCCTCACAACCCACTTAAGCAGCTTAAAAAATGAGTTGGAGATCTTAGCCGGACAAATTTTCAGTCAACAACAGTTGGTTGCCTTGGCTTCCAATGCCACCAGTCGCTATTCGGGACTAATGGAAAAGGGATATATAGCCATGGATCAGCTACAGCAGCGCCAGGCAGAGCTACTCAATTATCAGCAGAAATTAAATGCCCTTGAACGAGATCGCTCCTCACTGCGACAACAGATAGCCGAGCGCCATAACGAACTTTCTGGCTTATCCGCTCGACATGAGAATCAACTTGCCATCGTTCATAGAGCGCTATCGGAAATTGACCGAGAGCTCATCGAGAGTGAGGCGCGACGTATATTAGTTATCAAGGCTCCGCAAGAAGGTGTAGTAACTACAATTTTCGCGGAACCCGGACAGACGACAGGCACAGCCAGATCTCTTTTAAGTATTGTTCCAAATAATTCCTTATTGCAGGCCGAACTTTATTCTCCGAGTAAATCCATCGGTTTCATCCGGGTGGGCGACAAAGTACGCATTCGCTATCAACCCTATCCCTATCAAAAATTCGGGCAACATAACGGCACAGTCAAATCCATCTCCAGGACCTCGGTTTCTGCCGTGGAGCTTGCAAACGCGGTCGGAGAAATCCCCGGGATTGGCCTGGACGGCGAACGCTATTACCGAATACGCGTCGGGCTGGACCAACAGCATGTCTTGGCCTATGGCGAACAACGGCCATTGCAAACCGGTATGTTACTTGAAGCGGACATCATGCAAGAGACTCGCCATCTTTATGAATGGGTACTTGAGCCTCTTTATAGCTTGACGGGCAGGTTTTAGGAGCAACTCCGTTGAATTATACGAATGCAATCTCACTCCATTGGAGGCGCCAGCTTCCACTATTACTGCAAACCGAAGCCACTGAATGCGGCCTGGCATGTTTAGCCATGATACTCGGTTATCATAGACATAATTCAAGCCTGTATGAACTCCGAAATAGATTCCAAACCTCATTAAAAGGCATGACATTAAAGCACATCATTCAAATAGCCGATCAATTGAGGCTAGGAACACGAGCCATCAGGCTCGACATGAAAGACCTGTCACAACTTAAACTGCCCTGTATTCTTCACTGGAACTTTAATCACTTTGTAGTCTTGAAGTCCGTACATCAAAGTCATCTTGTGTTACACGATCCAGCGCGAGGTATTCGACATATATCACTCACCGAGAGCAGTGAATTTTTTACTGGAATAGCCCTAGAACTATGGCCAGAATTTGATTTTGAAGAGAAGAAAAAAGAGCCAAGCATCAAGCTTTCCAAAATGCTTGGAAAAACGGCAGGCCTGTATCGATCGGTATTACAAGTACTTCTATTGGCGGTCGCGTTGGAAATATTTTCTCTCGTCAGTCCGTTTTTTCTCCAGTGGACGATCGACAATGTCCTTGTCAGTGAGGATAGCGAGTTGCTAAAAACCCTTGTATTAGGTTTTGGGTTATTAATGCTAATGCAACAGGGAGTAACAGCCATTCGTGCCTGGGTGTTGATTCACATGAATACAATGATTAGTGTGCAATGGTGTGCCAATGTATTCAGTCATCTTTTGAGATTGCCTATTCATTTTTTTGAAAGACGACATCTGGCGGATGTCGTATCGCGTTTTGGCGCGATGGACCATATCCAACGGACACTTACCTCCACGTTTTTTTCCAGTATCCTTGATGGCCTGATGAGTACCGCTACATTAGCGCTGATGTTTACGTACAGCCCCGCTCTAACTTTTATTTCTCTCATCGCCATGGTGCTTTATATATTAGGCCGCTGCATCTGGCACGCCCCTTTCCGCAGGGCAACGGAAGAACAGATAATCCATGCTGCGCGTCAGGAGAGCCACTTTTTGGAAACCGTCAGGGGAATTCGGTCGATAAAGCTATTCCGGCGACCCGATGAACGACGCTCCACTTGGTTAGGCCTGTTGATCGAGCAAATTAATGCAGATATTCGATCTCAAAAAATGCAACTTCTGTATGCACAACTTAACGGTTTACTTTTCGGCATTGAAAACTTGCTTGCAGTGTGGCTTGGCGCCAGCATGGTAATAAGTGGACATTTCAGTGTGGGTGTATTAATGGCCTTCACCGCCTATAAGACACAATTCGCCAGTAGGGTATCTAGCCTGGTAGACCATTTTTTTGAATTACACATGCTCCAACTCCATGGTGAGCGCTTGGCCGATATTGTTCTTCATCCGCCAGAGAATAGCCACGGAGAAATTAATTTAGCCATACCCCACACACGCAGCGCAGATATTGAAATAAGAAACTTGATGTACCGCTACTCCGACCAAGAACCTTACGTTATTGACAAAGTGAATTTATATATAGCTGAGGGTGAATCGATAGCCATCACAGGAGCGTCTGGTGCCGGGAAAAGCACATTGATCAACTTGATGCTAGGGATTCTCCCTGCCAGCGAAGGGCAAATCAGAATTGCCGGAATGGAAGTGAGAGACATTGGCGTTAACACCCTCCGAGACATGGTCGGCACGGTGATGCAGGATGATATCTTGTTTGCCGGATCACTGGCGGAAAACATTTCTTTTTTCGACCAGAATGCTGATATGTCCTGGATAATGCAATGTGCAAAAATGGCCGCGATACATAGTAGTATCCAATCAATGCCTATGGGATACAGCACATTGGTTGGGGACATGGGGACGGTGCTCTCAGGCGGACAGAAACAACGCGTACTCTTGGCTCGTGCGCTTTATAAAAGAGCCAGAATTTTATTCCTTGACGAAGCCACCAGCCATCTTGACCTACAGTGTGAGCAATTAGTCAACGATGCCATACGCTCACTCAAAATAACCCGAATAATTGTCGCACATCGGCCTGAGACTATCGCGTCGGCGGACCGGGTTTTCATATTGGAATCAGGCAAATTAGAACCTTCCCCCATCCACGCGCATGTGGATGCGATTAAATGATGGGCTATTCCGCCTGTACGCTGTCCATACTTGTCTGGGGCATAACGTTATCAGCTATAGGTGCTGAGCTTGTTGCACCTAGCCACGTTACATCAGCCTCTTCAAAGACAACCTCGGGTCGGCCGTGCGCCCTTGGAAGTATCCCAACAAAACTGTCTCTACAGGAGACCATAGAGCGAATACTTTGCAATGACCCAAAAACACGCTCGGCTTGGGCGCATGCAAAAGCGCAAGCCGCTCAAATCGGAGTCAGTCGCTCTTCATATTTTCCGAAGCTCACTGGCAGCATCGGTATGTCTACGGGACGGACCGTTACTGATTATGAGCAGCGAAGTGAGCTTTCCAGCGAAGGAAACCAACGGCAGATTTCCAATAGATTGCATTTCAGCTGGATATTGTTCGATTTTGGGCAGAGGGAAGCCGAGCTACGAAGATCCACGCAACTCTTAATAGCTGCTAACGCCAACCAAGACGCCGTACTGCAAAAATCTTTCGCTTCCGCAGCAGAGCTTTACTATGGCGCTCTTGCTGCTCAGCGCAGTTTGGTCATCTCATCAAAAGTTACATCGTTTGCAGCAGAAAATCTCGATGCCGCAGAAGCCATGTATCACTCTGGAGTCGCAGCACTTTCTGATTTATTGCAAGCTAAGGCAGCCTATTCCCAAGCCCGTCTGAATCAGATTCGCGATGCGGGGGCGCTTCACAATGCCACTGGGATGCTTGCACTGCGCATGGGACTCTCTCCTGAGACACCATTCGAATTGGAGGGCGATCTTACGTCGTTACCCGATACGCGATTCATCAAGACAATTGACGAGCTATTTCAACAAGCCCAAGATCATCCTGCCTTGGTAGCCGTTAGAGCGCGGATCAAAGCCACTGAAGCGAAGCTTGACGAGAGTCGCGCCGCTGGAAAACCGACCCTTTCATTGACGGCCGATATTTCCCATGCCCGAATTAGCCAATCCCAAATGCTTAACGGCGACAGGCGTGACCGAGATAGAGCCATCGGCCTGCAATTAAATATTCCACTGTTCGATGGTTTCAGCCGAAAGTATCAGATACGCGGTGATCTTGCGCGTCTTGAGGCAAGCAAGGAAGAGCTTCTGGAGGAACAACTGAGGTTATCGCTTGAACTTTGGGAAAATTACCAAACCCTTGGCAGTGAACTTCAGCGACTGAACCATACCAACAAGTTGATCACCCAATCACAGCAATCCCTCGAGGTCGTGCAAGGTCGCTATCGATCCGGGGTGGGTAGCGTGATTGAGTTATTGAGTGCTTTAAACACCTACGCAAGTGCTGAAAATCAACATATTAGCGCCTTGACTACCTGGCACATCACACGATTACGCTTTTCTGAAAATTTGGGACTGCTTGGTTTTTGGAACCCATACTAAACAGCAATTTATCAGCCGCGCCAAACCACCAACCTCACATTCAACCGTTCCCGCTTCCTGCCGCTCTGCGCCCACAGCCGCCCTCCCTGACGTTCCACCGCATTGCTCAGCCCCAACCCGAAACCACCATTCGCCGGGCGGAAGCCATCAAGGCGGGTGAACCGATCGAAGATGCGGTTGAATTCCTGGTCTGCCAGCGAATACCTACCAAGCGATTGCAGGTTGCGCTGCAACAACCCTCCGGTCGATCCGATGCACGGCGAACATGAATTTTACGAAGATCGCCCGCCCGCAAATCGCTACACTGCGCAGGTATTGCGTGCCGGATGCGCGCAAAGCTCAATCAGACCGCTGGATGCAGGAGACAAGTGTGCTCAAGAAACTGGGAATCAAAGGCCGCGTGCTGTTGCTGACCCTGTTGCCGACCAGCCTGATGGCGCTGGTCCTGGGCGGCTATTTCACCTGGATGCAGCAATCGGACCTGCACGCCCAATTGCTGCAACGTGGCGAGATGATCGCCGAACAGCTCGCGCCGCTGGTCGCCCCGGCCATGAGCCGCCAGGACACCGATCTGCTGGAACGCATCGCCACCCAGTCCCTGGAGCAAGCGGACGTACGCGCCGTGACCCTGCTCGCTCCCGACCGCACGCCCCTGGCCCACGCCGGCCCGACGATGCTCAACCGGGCGCCGGAAGGGAACAGTGCGCAGTTGCAGCAACGCACCGGCAACGATGCCACGCGGTATCTGCTGCCGGTCTTCGGCAAGCACCGCAACCTGGCGGGCGAACTGATTCCTGAAGAAGCCGACCGCCTGCTGGGCTGGGTCGAGCTGGAGTTGTCTCACAGCGGCATGTTGCTAAGCGGTTATCGCAGTATGTTCGCCAGCCTGCTGTTGATCGCCGTTTGCCTGGGCCTGACCGCGCTGCTGGCCCTGCGCATGGGCCGCACGATCAACCGCCCGCTGGGCCAGATCAAGCACGCCGTGGCGCAACTCAAGGACGGCCATCTGGAAACCCGCCTGCCACCGCTGGGCAGCCAGGAGCTCGATGAACTGGCCTCTGGCATCAATCGCATGGCCGGGACCTTGCAGAACGCCCAGGAAGAATTGCAGCACAGCATCGACCAGGCCACCGAAGACGTGCGCCAGAACCTGGAAACCATCGAAATCCAGAACATCGAGCTGGACCTGGCCCGCAAGGAGGCTCTGGAAGCGAGCCGGATCAAATCCGAATTCCTGGCGAACATGAGCCATGAAATCCGCACGCCGCTCAACGGCATCCTCGGCTTTACCCACCTGTTACAGAAAAGCGAACTGACCCCGCGCCAGCTCGACTACCTGGGCACCATCGAGAAATCCGCCGACAGCCTGCTGGGGATCATCAACGAGATCCTCGACTTTTCGAAGATCGAGGCCGGCAAGCTGGTGCTCGACAACATTCCGTTCAACCTGCGGGACCTGTTGCAGGACACCCTGACCATCCTCGCCCCCGCGGCCCACGCCAAACAACTGGAACTGGTGAGCCTGGTGTACCGGGACACACCGCTGTCGCTGGTGGGTGATCCACTGCGCCTCAAGCAGATCCTGACCAACCTGGTGAGCAACGCCATCAAGTTCACCCGCGAGGGCACCATCGTCGCCCGGGCCATGCTCGAGGACGAACACGAAGACAGCGTGCAGTTGCGCATCAGCATCCAGGACACCGGCATCGGCCTGTCCAACCAGGACGTGCGGGCGCTGTTCCAGGCGTTCAGCCAGGCCGACAACTCGCTGTCGCGGCAACCGGGTGGCACTGGGCTGGGCCTGGTGATTTCCAAGCGCCTGGTGGAACAGATGGGCGGTGAGATCGGCGTCGACAGCACACCGGGCGAAGGCTCGGAATTCTGGATCAGCCTGCGCCTGCCCAAGACCCGTGACGATGCCGAGGACCTGCCTGGCCCGCCGTTGCTGGGCCGGCGCGTGGCGGTGCTGGAGAATCATGAACTGGCCCGCCAGGCCTTGCAGCACCAGCTCGAAGACTGTGGCTTGCAAGTGACGCCGTTCAATACCCTGGAGAGCCTGACCAACGGCATCACCGTCGCCCACCAGACTGATCAGGCCATCGATCTGGCCGTGCTGGGCATCACCAGTAACGACATGCCGCCGGAGCGCCTCAACCAGCATATCTGGGACCTTGAACACCTGGGCTGCAAAGTGCTCGTGCTGTGCCCCACTACCGAACAGACCCTGTACCACCTCTCGGTGCCCAACCCCCACAGCCAGTTGCAGGCCAAGCCGGCCTGCACCCGCAAGTTGCGCCGCTCGCTTTCCGATCTGGTCAACCCGCGACCAACCCGCAGCGAACCCCACGAACCGGTGGCCAGCCGCGCGCCCAAAGTGCTGTGCGTGGATGACAATCCGGCCAACCTGCTGCTGGTGCAGACCCTGCTCGAAGACATGGGCGCCAAGGTGCTCGCGGTGGAAAGCGGCTACGCGGCGGTCAAGGCCGTGCAGAAAGAAACCTTCGACCTGGTCTTGATGGACGTGCAGATGCCTGGCATGGACGGTCGCCAGAGCACCGAGGCGATCCGCCAGTGGGAAAGCGAGCGGCATTGCACGCCGCTGCCGATCGTCGCCCTCACCGCCCACGCCATGGCCAACGAAAAGCGTGCCCTGCTGCAAAGCGGCATGGATGACTACCTGACCAAACCCATCAGCGAACGGCAACTGGCCCAGGTGGTGCTCAAATGGACCGGCCTGGCCCTGCGCAACCAATCACCGGAGCGCAGCGGCGACGCCCAGGGCGGCAGCGAACTGCTGGTGCTCGATCACGAGGAAGGCCTGCGCCTGGCCGCCGGCAAGGCCGACCTGGCGGCGGACATGCTGGCGATGTTGCTGGCGTCCCTGGAAGCCGATCGCGAAGCGATCCGCCAGGCCAGCGAGGCCAACGATCACAACGCCCTGATCGAGCGGGTCCACCGCCTGCACGGCGCCACCCGCTACTGTGGCGTGCCGCAGTTGCGTGCGGCCTGCCAGCGCAGCGAAACCCTGCTCAAGCAACAGGACCCCAAGGCTGCCGCGGCCCTGGAAGAATTGGAGCGTGCCATCAATCGCCTGGCGAGCGAAGCGCGTATCAGTGCCTGATCCAGGGCAATACCCTTGGAACCGGAATCGCTGAAAATCCATGCTCCTACCCGGACTGTAGGGCTTGTTTTTTACCAGGAGGCCGCCATGCGCGTGATTTTTTTCAGCAGCCAGACCTACGACCGCGACAGTTTCACCAAGGCCCCGACGCCTGCGGGCCTTCAATTGCAATTCCAGCCCGCCCGCCTGAACCTCGACACCGTGGCCCTGGCCGAACGCCATGAAGTGGTGTGCGCCTTCATCAACGATGACCTCAGCGCCCCGGTGCTGGAGCGGCTGGCCGAAGGTGGCACGCGGCTGATCGCCCTGCGCTCGGCCGGCTACAACCATGTCGACCTGCTCGCCGCCAAGCGCCTGGGCTTGAGCATCGTCCGGGTACCAGCCTACTCGCCCCATGCCGTGGCCGAACATGCCGTGGCGTTGATCATGGCCCTCAATCGCTGCCTGCACCGTGCCTACAACCGCACCCGGGACGGCAACTTCAGCCTTCATGGGCTGACCGGTTTCGACCTGGTGGGCAAGACCGTCGGTGTGATCGGTACCGGGCAGATCGGTGCTACGTTCGCGCGGATCATGGCCGGCTTCGGCTGCCAGTTGCTAGCCTACGACCCCTATCCCAACCCACAGGTCGAAGCCCTGGGGGCTCGCTACTTGCCCTTGGCCGATCTGCTGGCACAAGCGCAGATCATCAGCCTGCACTGCCCGCTGAACGAACAGAGCCGGCACCTGATCAATGCCGATTCATTGGCGGCCATGCAACGCGGCGCGATGTTGATCAACACCGGGCGTGGCGGCCTGGTGGACACGCCGGCCCTGATCGAGGCCTTGAAAAGCGGCCAGCTCGGCTATTTGGGCTTGGATGTCTATGAAGAAGAGGCGCAGTTGTTCTTCAAGGACCGTTCCGACCTGCCCTTGCAGGACGACGTGCTGGCACGGCTGCTGACCTTCCCCAACGTGATCGTCACCGCTCACCAGGCGTTCCTGACCCATGAAGCGCTGGCGGCGATTGCCATGACGACCCTGGACAACATCGCCGCCTGGGCGAAAGGCGCGCCACAAAATCTGGTGGATAGCTGACCCCGCTCTATCAGCCAACACATACCTCCTGTGGGAGCAGGCTCGCTCCCACAGTGGATTTCGTCGCCTGACCAGCATCCGAACTGTCCCAAGCCATGCCCCGTGCTAGCATATCGCGCCTATTTGGAGGACCCATGGCCGAACACGATTTCCGCTACACCCTGATGAACCCGCAGCACACCTTGACCGAAGTCCGCGCCTTGGCGCCGGGCCGTTACCAGGTCACCGGCAACGGCGGTTCGATCCAGGCCAACGATGTGTTGCTCGTCACGCTCAAGGGCAGCAAGGACTTGTCCATGCGCCTGACCGTGGACACCGTTCGGCACCTGCTCAAGCCCATGGGCCAATGGACCGCCATGACCACCGGCCCGGTATTCGGCGAACTGGCGATCCATACCTGGCAGGTCAACTGTGACGCTTGCGCCAAGGAACTGAGCTTCGAATTCGCCGTCGATGCCAAGCTCGGCGTCAAGGCCGAGAAACCGGCCGCCACCGCGCGAATCGCCGAACTGGGCTGGACCACCGTCGGTGAAAAACACCTGTGCCCGAAATGCCGGGAAGCCGCCTGATGAAACGTTTGGCCCTGTGCGCGTCGATCGGCCTGAGCCTGATGGGGTGTGCCGCTGAACCTGTGCAACTGCAACACAACCGCAGCTACATCCTGGAATGGATCGGCGAACGGCCATTGATGGACTACAGCCACCTGACCATCACCCTTGGGGATGACGGTCGCGCCTATGGCAACGGCGGCTGCAACCACTGGTTCGCGCCCTATACCCTGGAAGGCCACCGTTTGAGCTTCGGCAAGATCGGCAGCACGCGCAAGCTCTGTGCCCCAGCCCTGATGGAACAAGAAGCGCGCTTTTTGCAGGCGCTGGAAAAAGTCGAACGCTGGGACATCTCGCCCATCGAGCAAGTGCGCTTCTGGCCGGCCCAGGGCAAGCCGCTGCGGTGGTGGCTGGAAGAAGGCTGAGGCCTGGAAGGCGAAAAAACTGAATCTGGAATGGGTCCCTGTGGCGAGGGGATTTATCCCCGCTGGGCTGCGAAGCGGCCCCTGCTTCCCGTCTGACACACCGCAGTAGCAAATAGATCTGGGGCCGCTTCGCGACCCAGCGGGGATAAATCCCCTCGCCACAAGGTATCCCACCTGTCATAGCAGGGCTATTTGAACGCTTGCAACGCCTCCAGCTTGGCCATCACCCCCGCCGCCGTCTGCTCCCCCAGCAACTGCTCGCGCACCTTGCCCTGGTTATCGATGATGTAAGTCACCGGCAGCCCTTCGCTGCGAGGAAGATCGAATATCTCGGCCGGATCCCGGGCCAACACCGTGAAGCGAATCCCCATCTTGTCGCTGGCGCTCTTGAGTTCTTCGCCCTGCACCTGGTCGAAATTGACCCCGAACACACCGACGTTGCGGCCCTTGAGCTGTTCGGCCAAGGCATTGAATTCCGGGATTTCGGTGCGGCACGGTGCGCACCATTCCGCCCAGTAGTTAAGTACCACCCACTGTTTGTCCAGCCGCTGCGAGGCGATGGCCTGACCGTTCTGGTCCACCCCGTAGTCGTTCCCGCAGCCGGCGAGCAATAAGCTGCCCATGAAGATCAATGCCGCCGTCAATCGCCTTGTCATGTACCAATCCTTGTCTGAATGTGAACGCTGCTGCGACCCGTCGCCTCTCTAAGGTGCTAGGGACTTCGCGGCACAGTAGAATAGCCGCCACCTTACGCAAGATGCGACCCGCTCATGACCGATCTGACGCTTTATCACAACCCGCGCTGCTCCAAATCCCGCGGTGCGCTGGAACTGTTGGAGGCCCGTGGCCTGACGCCCACCGTGGTCCGCTACCTGGAAACCCCGCTCGACGCTGCGCAATTGGAGCGTCTGCTGGGCAAGCTCGGCATCACAGCACGGCAACTGCTGCGCACCGGCGAGGACGAATACAAAGACTTGAACCTGGCCGACGAAAGCCTGAGCCAGGCCCAGTTGATCGCGGCCATTGCCGCTCACCCGAAACTCATGGAACGACCGATTCTTGAAGCCGGGGAAAAGGCCGTGATTGGCCGTCCGCCGGAGAAGATCCTGGAGATCCTGCCGTGACCACACCGTACATCCTGGTGTTGTATTACAGCCGCAGCGGCTCCACCAACGAAATGGCCCGGCAGATCGCCCGAGGTGTCGAACAGGCCGGCCTGGAAGCCAGGTTGCGTACGGTGCCGGCGATTTCTACCGAGTGCGAAGCGGTGGCTCCGGACATCCCCGAGCAAGGCCCGCTCTACGCCAGCCTCGATGACTTGAAGAATTGCGCCGGCCTGGCCCTGGGCAGCCCGACCCGTTTCGGCAACATGGCCGCGCCGCTCAAGTACTTTCTCGACGGCACCAGCAACCTGTGGCTGACCGGCGCCCTGGTGGGCAAACCGGCCGGAGTATTCACCTCCACCGCCAGCCTGCACGGCGGCCAGGAAACCACGTTGCTGTCGATGATGCTGCCGCTGCTGCACCACGGCATGCTGATCACCGGCCTGCCCTACAGCGAATCGGCCCTGATCGACACCCAGGGCGGCGGCACACCTTACGGCCCGAGCCATCACGCCGGGGCCGACGGTAAAAGCGGCTTGAACGAACATGAGGTCGCGCTGTGCCGGGCCCTGGGTTCGCGCCTGGCGAAAACCGCCCTGCTGCTGGAGAACGGCCGTGGCTAAGAAGCCGAAGATCCTGCCTCCTATCCAGTGGCTGGAACCGCGCGTACGCATCGCCCGGACCCTCAGCCTGCTGTGCTTTTTCGGCCTGGTGGGGTTGCTCAGCGGGTACTACCTGCTGGTTGCCGACCTGCACGGCGCGCGGCCCTGGGTGATTTTGCTGATCGAACTGGTGCCACTGTTGATCCTGGCGCCAGGTATGCTCACTGGCAGCGCCCGCGGGCATTCGTGGATGTGCTTTGTGGTGAACCTGTATTTCATCAAGGGCGCGTTGGCGGTCTATGACCCCAACCGGCAGCTGTTCGGCGCGCTGGAAATGGCGGCAAGCGTGGCGGTGTTCTGCTCGGCGTTGTTGTATGTGCGGTGGCGGTTTCAGTTGAATCGACGACTCGCGGGCGAAGGCGATATTTCCGTCGCCTGAAAATTGCTATCGCGAGCAGGCTCGCTCCCACAGAGGTGTTGTGAACGCCACAGATCCAGTGTGGGGCGAGTCTGCTCGCGATGCGATCTCAATGATTCACGGTATACGCCAGCATCATCGAAATCTGGCTCATCGGCCGTCCCCCACTCTCTTCATGCCACTGGTTGAAGGCGTTCTGCACTGTCGCCAGGTCGCGCAGGCTGGTGGGGACTTTGTCGATGATGTCCTGGGCATTGAGCGCCGCCACCACGTCATAGCTGGGCACGAAGGTGTCCTTGCCCATCATGCGCAGGAAGCGCGGTGCCGATAGGCCACCCAACTGATGGCCATGCTTTTTCAGATAGGTCCACAGGCCGACGATATCGGTCACCGGCCAGTCGGCTACCAGCGCGCCGAAGCTGCCCTTTTCATGGGCCACGTCCAATATCAGTTGCGCGTTACGCGGCACGCTCTTGAGCTTGCCCAGGTGGCGAATGATCCGTGCGTCCTGCATCAGCCGCTCCAGGTGCTCGGCGCTCATCAGCACGACTTTTTCCGGATCGAACTTGAAGAACACCTCTTCGAAGGCCGGCCACTTGGCGTCCACCAGGCTGTGCTTGAGCCCGGCACGGAAGACCCGCAGCGCCATGGTCGAGAGGTAGCGGTCGTCGCTGATCTTGCGCAGTTGCGCCGGGGTCTTGGGAACCGGCAGGTGAGCTTCCAGTTCAGCCGCCGAACCGAAGCGGTTCAGACAATACTCGTGTAACCACTTGTAATCGCGCATGCCCTCTCCCTGAAATGAAAACGGCGCCCGCGAGCGCCGTGAATAAAGCCCTTGCCCTCGTCAGAGGTTCACCACATTGACGAACCGCGGCGTGGCGTTTTCGTCGATGCGCAGGTTGGTGAAGTCGAACAGGTTGCGGTCCGCCAGTTGCGATGGGATGACATTCTGCAAGCCGCGGAAAATGCTCTCGGTACGGCCCGGGGTCTTGCGCTCCCATTCTTGAAGCATCTCCTTGACCACCTGGCGTTGCAGGTTTTCCTGGGAGCCGCAGAGGTTGCAGGGGATGATCGGGAACTGCTTGAAATCCGAATAGGCCTGGATGTCTTTCTCGCTGCAATAGGCCAGCGGGCGGATCACCACATTGCGCCCGTCATCGGCGCGCAGCTTGGGCGGCATGGCCTTGAGCGAGCCGTTGTAGAACATGTTCAAAAAGAACGTTTCGACGATGTCGTCACGGTGGTGACCCAGGGCCATCTTGGTCGCACCGATCTCGTCGGCGAAGGTGTAGAGCGTGCCGCGCCGCAGGCGTGAGCACAGCGAGCAGGTGGTCTTGCCTTCGGGAATCAGTTCCTTGACCACCGAATAGGTGTCTTTCTCGACGATGTGGTACTCCACGCCCAGCGACTCGAGGTAGGCAGGCAGCACATGCTCGGGGAAACCGGGTTGTTTCTGGTCCATGTTCACCGCGACGATGTCGAACTTGATCGGCGCAACCTTCTGCAGATGCATCAGCACATCGAGCAAGGTGTAGCTGTCCTTGCCACCGGACAGGCAGACCATGACCTTGTCGCCGTCCTCGATCATGTTGAAATCGGCGACCGCCTCACCGGCCTGGCGGCGCAGGCGCTTTTGCAGTTTGTTCTGGTTGACCGTAAGAGTGCCCATGACGCGAAATCCGTGAGGTGTGACGAAAGGCCGGCATTTTACGCAAAAATCCGCCGTCGGCGAAGGGTTGATGCACCACTGTTGTGGTCAAGATTGTGGGAGCAAAGCTTGCTCGCGAAACAGACGCCTCGGTTTCTGAAAGACCGCATCGCTTCCATCGCAAGCAAGCCTTGCTCCCACAATCGCCTCGCCACAAAGTGAATTTCGTTGCCAAGTCATGTACAGACCCATCGGCGATTAACACCATCGCCTACAGCGCGATTTGCTCTAAGCCCCCCATCCCCCTCGCGGCGACTCCTTTCTATACTGCGACATAAGGTCGCACACACTTACAGACCTTTACTTACCCGGCCATTTGGCCCGTAGGCGCTCCGTTGGGGGGCGATGGCAATAACAAAGGAGTGACTGACTATGATCCATCATGTCGTGGGGCTCTTTACCCACCCTGATCAAGAATGGAAAGAAATCCGTGGCGATCAGGAGGAAAGCATCAGCCACATGTACCTCACCCACACGCTGATCCTGGCGGCTATTCCCGCCGTGTCGGCGTTCATCGGTACCACACAGGTAGGATGGGTCATCGGCAATCGCCCACCGGTCATGCTCACCCAGGAAAGCGCGCTGTGGATGACCATCATGTCGTACCTGGCCATGTTGGGCGGTGTGGCAGTGATGGGGGCTTTCATCCATTGGATGGCCCGCACCTATGATGCCAATCCGAGCCTGGCCCGTTGCGTTGCGTTCGCCACCTACACCGCAACACCTTTGTTCATCGGCGGCCTGGCGGCGCTCTACCCGCACATGTGGCTGGGGATGATCGTCGGCACGGCGGCGATCTGCTACACGGTCTACCTGCTGTATGTGGGCCTGCCAACGTTCATGAACATTCCCCAGGACGAAGGTTTCCTGTTTTCCAGTTCGGTGCTCGCCGTCGGCCTGGTAGTGCTGGTGGCAATCATGGCGTTCACGGTCATCGTCTGGGGGCTGGGCGTCGGCCCGGTGTATACCAACTGAATGATTGAAGCTCTCCAATAAGAAGCAGGATCTGCCAACACAGGCCGCCGCAAGGCGGCCTTCCTGTGTTTGCGAGGGTGGAAACGACCACTGGGCGCCTGAACGATTCGCAACGGCCGACGCTTGCGGCATACTCGGATTTCTGGAGACCCGTAAAGCATGCTCGAGCAACTCAATACCCGCGTCGAAGAGTGTTACCAACAAGCCGAATCCTTTTTCAAACGTCCTTTCAAACGCCCGGTGGTCAGCCTCAAGTTGCGTGGCCAGAAGGCCGGTGTCGCGCACCTGCATGAGAATCTGCTGCGCTTCAATCCACAGTTGTACCGGGAAAACGCCGAAGACTTCCTCAAGCAGACCGTCGCTCACGAAGTCGCGCACCTGATCGCCCACCAACTGTTTGGCGAGCGCATCCAGCCCCATGGCGAAGAATGGCAACTGATCATGCGCGGGGTGTACGAACTGCCGCCCAACCGTTGCCACACCTACGAAATCAAACGCCGCAGCGTGACCCGCTACATCTACAAATGCCCCTGCGACGGCAGTGACTTCCCGTTTTCGGCCCAGCGCCACAGCCTGGTGCGCCAGGGACGGCGATATTTGTGTCGTAGTTGTCGACAGACCTTGGTGTTCAGTGGAGAGACGCGGGTCGAATAGCAATTTTTTGTAGAGTTTCGACTGGCCCTATCGCGAGCAGGCTCGCTCCCACAGGGGGATTTGCGTCGTACATGGATCCACTGTGGGAGCGAGCCTGCTCGCGAAGGGCACTTGAAAGCACTACAAAATCACCTGGGCACTGCGCAATTGAGCAATCCGCTCAACACTGAACCCCAACTCTCCCAACACCTGATCTGTATGCACCCCCAGCCCCGCGCCAATATGCCGAGGCTCGGGCAACCCTTCGGAAAATTTCAGCGGACAGGCCATCTGCGCCTGGCTCGAACCATCGCCACGGGGCACCTGTGTCACCAGCTCCCGAGCCTGTAACTGCGGATGCCTGATGGTTTCCTCAAGACTCAGCACCGGTTCGACACAGGCATCGATCCCGGCGAACAAGCTGCAAAGCTCGGCGAAATCATGCTTCTCGAACTCGGCTTGCAGTGCCTGCTTGAGCATGCGCTGTTGCTCGGGTTGAGGCGACAGCCCCTGGGCCGCCAACTCCGGTCGCCCCAAAGCCCCGCACAGCGCCTGCATGAAGGCCGGTTCCAGGCTGCCCACCGACATCCAGCGACCATCGCGGGTGCGGTAATAGTCGTAGAAACTGCCGCCGTTGAGCATCTGGTTTTCCCAACCCGGTTCCACCCCACAGGCCAGGTAACCGGCACCGGCCATGGCGTTCAGGCTGAATACACAGTCGGTCATGCTCACATCCAGGTGCTGGCCCTGCCCGGTCTGCTGACGGGCAATCACCGCCGCCAACAGCCCGATCACCCCGTGTAGCGAACCGCCAGCAATGTCCGCCGCCTGGATCCCCAGCGGCAGTGGGCCGCTGTCGGCGCGGCCGGTATGACTGGCCAGCCCCGCCAAGGCCAGGTAGTTGATGTCGTGCCCGGCGCGGTCCTTATAGGGGCCGGTCTGGCCATAGCCGGTGATCGACACATAGATCAACCGTGGGTTGATCGCCTTCAAGGCCTCATACCCCAGGCCCAGTCGCTCCATCACGCCAGGGCGGAACTGCTCCAGCAGGATGTCGTAGTCCGCCAGCAACTGCGTGACCACCTCCAACGCTTGCGGTTGCTTGAGGTCCAGGGCCAGGCTGCGCTTGTTGCGGTTGAGGTAGGCGTGGCTGGCCGATACGCCCCGGTCATGGGGCGGTAGTACCCGCAAAAGGTCCTGGCGGGTCGGCGACTCGATGCGCAACACCTCGGCTCCCATGTCCGCCAGCAACAGCGAGGCGAACGGGCCGGGCAGCAGGGTCGAGAAGTCCAGAACCTTGAGCGATGCCAGTGGACCTTGCATGAGCGATCTCCGAGGGGTGATGGTGAAAGACTAGGCAGGGGTTGGCGGTGGGGCAATTACCGCAGGTGTCACATCGAATGACGATTGTGCTCATGGCTGGCACAGATCCGTGTGGCGACGCTGGGCTGTGGGAGCAAAGCTTGCTCGCGAAACAGGCGCCTCAATCCTGAAAGACCGCATCGCCTTCATCGCGGGCAAGCCTTGCTCCCACAGAGTGTGGGATAAATCCCCTTGGCACAAAAGCACACTTATCTTGCGAACTCAGGCGCAATAAAAAACCCGCCGAAGCGGGTTTTTCATTGCAGCCTGTAGCTTACTTCACAGCGCCTGGAGCAGAGGACTCTGCCGCTGCAATCTGCGCCGCCGCAATCTGCTCGTCATCTTCACGGACGTCGGAGATACCGCGACCGCCGGAAGCCAGTTCGGTCTGCAGTTGGTTCTCGTCCAGCTCCTTGACCCACTTGGCAACCACGATCGTGGCAACGGCGTTGCCCACCAGGTTGGTCAGGGCGCGGGCTTCGGACATGAAGCGGTCGATACCCAGGATCAGTGCAAGGCCGGCCACCGGCAAGGTGCCCACGGCCGACAGGGTGGCCGCCAGTACGATGAAACCGCTACCGGTCACGCCAGCAGCACCTTTGGACGACAGCAGCAGCACCAGCAGCAGGGTGATCTGGTGAGTCAGGTCCATTGGGGTGTCGGTGGCCTGGGCGATGAACACCGCAGCCATGGTCAGGTAGATCGAAGTACCGTCGAGGTTGAACGAGTAGCCAGTCGGGATGACCAGGCCTACGACCGACTTCTTGGCACCCAGGCGCTCCATCTTGATCAGCATGCGTGGCAGGGCCGATTCCGACGAGGAAGTACCCAGCACGATCAGCAGTTCTTCACGGATGTAGCGGATCAGCTTGACCACGCTGAAGCCGTGGGCGCGGCAGATGGCGCCCAGCACCACCAGCACGAACACCACGCAGGTGATGTAGAAGCAGATCATCAGCTGGCCCAGTTGCACCAGCGAACCGACACCGTAGGCACCGATGGTGAAGGCCATGGCACCGAACGCACCGATAGGCGCCAGCTTCATGATCATGTTGATGATGATGAACATCACGTGGGCGAAGCGATCGATGAAGTCCAGCACCGGCTTGCCGTAGGCACCCAGGCGATGCAGGGCGAAACCGAAGAGCACCGAGAACATCAACACTTGCAGGATGTCGCCGTTGGCGAACGCACCCACGATGGTGTTCGGGATCACGTTGAGGATGAAGGCGACGATGCTCTGGTCTTTACCGGCCGAGATGAAACCGGCGATCTTGCTGGTGTCCAGGGTTGCCACGTCGATGTGCATGCCGACGCCCGGCTGTACGACGTTGACCACGACCAGGCCGATCAGCAGGGCGATGGTGGAGACGATTTCGAAGTACAGCAGCGCATAGCCGCCAGTCTTGCCCACCGATTTCATGTTCTGCATGCCGCCGATGCCGCTGACGACGGTACAGAAGATGATGGGGGCGATGACCATTTTGATCAGTTTGATGAACCCGTCGCCGAATGGCTTGAGGGCAACACCGGTCTGCGGGTAGAAGTGGCCGAGCAAAATACCGATGGCAATGGCTACGATCACCTGGAAATACAGGGATTTGTACAGTGGCTGACGAGTCGTCATGGCAAACCTTCCTCAAGAGTCCCGCATGACGACATCCACCTGTCATCAACGGCACCTCAATTGCGAACCCTCCTGCACTGGAGGGATTTGTTTTTTGTCGGCTGCACGCGGCAGACCTACCTAACCCTTCGCAAAGCGCGTGCCATTTTTGCGAAACCCCCTACATCCGGTATAGCAGACGGGTTAGCGGATTCCACAGGGATTAAACGTGACGTGTAAGGTGGCGGATTTCCGCCTACAAGCCGTTTCGCATTCCGGGATTTGGCGGATATCCGCCTTGTTCAGCCCTCCCCCCCTGCTACCATCGCCCGCTTAACGGACGGATTTCAGCCATGCGCCAACGCACGATCGCCAGCCACTTCGCCCGCGCCGCCCTGGGCGGTGCGCGTCGGCAAGGCTTCGACTATTTTCCCCTGCTGCAACAGCTGGGCATCAGCCCTGAGCTGTTGGATGAGCCGCGGGCGCGGATTGCGCCCGAGCAATTCGCCCGCCTGTTGCAGGCTCTGTGGCTGGCACTGGGGGACGAATACCTGGGATTCGGCCGGGCGGCGAGTAAACCCGGGACGTTTGCCATGATGTGTCACGCGTTGATTCACTGTCGGACCCTGGGCAAGGCTCTTCAGCGTGGCTTGCTGTTCTACAGCCTGTTCCCCGACGCCCCGAGCCTGACGCTGGAAACCGAAGGCGAGCGAGTGCGACTGATGCTGGACGATTCGACGCTCTGGGACCCCGATCACTTCCTGACTGAAAGCCTGCTGGTGGTCTGGCATCGCCTCGCCAGTTGGCTGATCGGCCAGCGGATCGGCCTGGAACAGGCGACCTTCGGCTATACCAAACCCGCCCACGGCGCCGAATACGACTTATTGTTTCCCTGTCCGCTGGTGTTCGACGCCCGCAGCAGCAGCCTGTTGTTCCATAGTCGCTACCTGGAAATGCCGCTGCTGCAGGACGAACGTACCCTCAAGCATTTCCTCGAGCGCTCCCCCGCCGACCTGCTGTCGCGTCCGGACGACGGCCACAGCCTGAGCAGCCAACTGCGCCGCCTGCTCAGCCGCGACACGGCACGCTGGCCCGACCTGGACACCGTCGCCGCCCATCTGCACCTCAGCCCGCAGACCTTGCGCCGGCACTTGCGGGAGGAAGGCACCAGCTTCCAGGAACTCAAGGATCAGTTGCGGCGGGATATCGCCATCTATCACCTGGGACGCGCGGACCTGTCGTTGCAGCAGATCGCCGAGCAATTGGGTTTCTCCGAACCGTCGGCGTTTCACCGGGCATTCAAGAAGTGGACGGGGCTGACACCGGGGGCTTACAGGGAGTTGGAGAACTGAGTGGACATCCAACTTCTGTGGTGTATCTACCGGCCCTTGTGGCGAGGGAGCTTGCTCCCGTTCGAGTGCGCAGCGCTCGCAAATTTTTGGGGCCGCTTCGCAGCCCAGCGGGAGCAAGCTCCCTCGCCACAGGGGCCCGCCGACACAGCGAAATATTCCAGTCAAACCACCGGAAAATGAATCCGGAACGCCGCCCCGCCCAGCTCTGAATCCCCCAAAGTCAACTTGGCGCCGTAGCTGTCGATGATGTCCTTGACCACCGCCAGGCCAATGCCCTGCCCCGGATGCTGGCGATCCAGCCGCTCACCACGCTGGAGAATCCGCGCCCGTTGATCCGGTGGCACGCCCGGCCCGTCGTCCTCGACACTCAACTCCATGCCACCGAGGGTCTGGTGCACGCTCACGCGTACCTCGCCCAGGCATAGCCGATAGGCGTTCTCCAACAGGTTGCCGAGCATCTCCAGCAAGGCGCCCTGTTCGATTGGCACCTGACACTGCTCAGGCAGATCGAAACTGACATTGACCCGTTTGTCGCGATAGACCTTGTCCAAGGTATCGCACAGGCTTTGCAGCACCGGGCGCAAGCGCACCTGATGGCGCACCAGCCCGCTTTTGCGCAGGCTGGCGCGCTGCAACTGATAGCCGATCTGCTGGCTCATGCGCTCGATCTGGCTCTGCAACACCCAGGCCTGCCCACGATCCTCGGGACGCCGGGCCATGTCTTCGCTGACACCCTGCAATACCGCCAGCGGGGTTTTCAGGCTGTGGGCCAGGTCATCGAGAGAGTCGCGGTAACGGCTGCGCTGCTCCCGTTCGCTGTAGAGCAGGCGGTTGAGGGAACCGGTCAGGCGCAACAGCTCCCGAGGGTGCTCGGTACTGAGGCTTTCCCGGGCTCCGCTTTCGATCTCGTCCAGCTCCTGACTCAGCCGTCGTAGCGCCCGCAGGCCCCAGGTCAAGCCGATCCACAGCAGCGCCAGCAGCACCACCAAGGCAGCGCCGAAGCCCAGGTAGAGATTGTCCCGCAAGCCTTGCAGGGTCACCTCGTAATCGCGCACCGGTTGCAGGGTGACGATGCTGAACGCCGCGTTCTGGCCGCCGAGCAGCTTGATCTCGACGTCATAGACAAAAAACTCCTGGCCGTCGTTCTCGCGAATGCGCGCGAACTGATTGCCCTGGCCGTCATAACGCGGCGTGTAATTGATGTTTTCTTCCTGGGTGGCCTTGGAGCGCCACACCAGCCGCCCCTCGCGATCATAGATGTAGCCCAGCAGGCGGGCGTCAGCGAGGTTGAAGCGCTCATCGGGCAGTTGCGTCGGCATCTTCAAGCGGTTGTTTTCCACCCGGGCGGCGGAAATCAGCGTGGTCACGTCCGAGGCCAGGCGTTGCTCGATGGACTCCTGCAACGCCAGGCTGAACGCGCCTTGCATGGCCGGCAACAGTGCCAGCATGAACAGCACTGCCAAGGTCATGGCAGCCAGCATCAACCGCAGCCGAAGCGAACGAATCACTGGCAGCGCTCGTTGAACAGGTAGCCCAGGCCGCGCACGGTGTCGATGGGTTTGAAGCCGGCGGGGGCTTCCAGCTTGCGGCGCAGGCGCCCGACCAGCACTTCGATGACATTGGGATCGCGCTCATCGTCATCGGGATAAAGCTGTTCCATCAAGCGATCCTTGGCGACCACCTGCTGGTGATGACGCATCAGGTATTCAAGGATTCGGTATTCGTAGGCGGTCAGCGCCAGCGGCTCGTCGCCCAGGGACGCCTGCTTGCGATTGAGGTCGAGCAACAGCGGGCCAGCCACGATGGTCGACTGGGTGAAGCCGCTGGAGCGACGCAGCAGGGCATTCAGGCGGGCCTCCAGCTCTTCGAACTGGAACGGCTTGACCACGTAGTCATCGGCGCCGGCGGCCAGGCCTTCGACCTTGTCCTGCCAGTTGCCGCGGGCGGTCAGGATCAGGATCGGAAACGTCTTGTCCTGGGAGCGCAGCCGGCGGATCAGCTCCAGCCCGCTGATGCCCGGCAGGCCCAGGTCGATCACCGCCAGGTCATGGTTGAATTCGCGGACCTGGTACAAGGCCTCTTCGGCATTGGCCACGGCCTGCACCACATGGCCGCTGTCGCTAAGACGGGTTTGCAGGTGATGACGCAACAGCGCTTCGTCTTCGACGACCAGTAATTTCATGGAGCCTCTCCACAGGCAAAATCAAACAATCCAGCACCACGCACCTCAACGAAAGGCGCCGGATCGTCTTCGACCGATCCGGCTGGATACGCTCACCATCGACCGCTTAGAACGTGTAGTTGGCGGACAGGTACGTCTGGGCGCTGCTGGTCAGGTCCAGCGAGCCGACCTTGTCGCCACCGTGCGGGCTCATCTCGGTGCTGGCGTTGCTGCGCAGGTAACGGTAACCCAGTTCAACCGAGGTGTTTTGCGAAATTTGTTGCAGGACGCCCCCTTGCAGGCCCACCGCGTAGCCGATGTCGCTGTCGCGGCTGTAGCCGGGAGAGTCCTGGGTCAGCTTGGTCAGGCCCGCCGTGCCGCCGCCGAACAGTTTGGTGCTGCTGGTGACCGGATAGAACACATCGTAGCTGCCCAGCAGGTTTTCCTGGCGCAACTTGATGCCGTTGTGGGTGCCCGAGACGTTGTCGTAGGTGGCGTAGTAGCGGCCCTGGTCGTTTTGCTTGCCCAGTCGCAGGCCATACGTGGTGTCCTTGCCGATGACGCCGTCGGCGTTGGGGTTGTTCAGGGCGCTGTCCAAGGCGTTGGATTTCTTGACTTTGTCGCTGGTCTGGCCAAGGGTCAGGCTGGCGAAGTTGTCATCGGCGTGGGCCATGGCAGTGGCACCCAGCACGGTGAAAGCCAACAGCAGTTTTTTCATAGCAGTCATGATCAAGTTCCTTTGCAACGTGGGTGGTGTGTGAAGTCGCTGTCACGTTAACCAGCGGTCCCTGAACACCCCTTGAACGTTCTCTGAACCTGCGCTGAATGAATCGGCTAATCTGAGCGAACCATTTTTTAAGGAGATCCATCATGCGCAGGCTGCTTGCAGTTGTACTTCTGGCCTTTAGCGGTGCGAGCCTCGCCGCCATCCAGACCCAGGAAATCCCCTACACCAGCGCCGACGGCACCAAGCTGATCGGTTATTACGCCTATGACGACGCCGTCAAAGGCCCGCGCCCAGGTGTGGTAGTGGTGCATGAATGGTGGGGGCTCAACGACTACGCCAAGCGCCGCGCCCGTGACCTCGCGGGCCTGGGCTACAGCGCCCTGGCCATCGACATGTACGGCGACGGCAAGAACACCGAGCATCCCAAGGACGCCATGGCCTTCATGCAAGCGGCGCTCAAGGACAGCAAGGCGGCCAGCGCCCGTTTCCAGGCCGGATTGGACCTGCTGAAGAAACAGCCCCAGACCGATCCGGACAAACTCGCCGCCATCGGCTACTGCTTCGGAGGCAAGGTAGTACTCGATGCAGCGCGCCAAGGCGTGCCGCTGGCCGGCGTAGTGAGCTTCCACGGTGCGCTGGTGACCAACACCCCGGCAACGCCGGGCAGCGTCAAGGCCAAGGTGCTGGTCGAGCATGGAGCCCTGGACAGCATGGTCACCCAGGACAACGTCACTGCGTTCAAGAGCGAGATGGACAAGGCCGGTGCCGACTATAAATTCGTCAGCCTCGAAGGCGCCAAGCACGGCTTCAGCAACCCCGACGCCGACCGGTTGAGCCACGGCGAACATGGCGGACCGGACATCGGCTACAACAAAGAAGCCGATGAGAAGTCGTGGGCGGATATGCAGAAATTCTTCAAGAAAATCTTCTGACACATCTCCCTGTGGCGAGGGGATTGTGGGAGCAAAGCTTGCTCGCGACCCAGGCGACTCGATTTCTGGAAGACCACATCGCCTTCATCGCGGGCAAGCCTTGCTCCCACGGCAAGCTCCCTCGCCACAAAAGCCAGCCATGCCCCACATAAACACCACGCCACTACCCAGCCTCCCGGCAACCCGGCAAAATGCCCGGCATGAAGACACTCCCCCCCCTGCCCGCCTGTTGCTCGCCCCTGGATGAACACTGGCTATTGCCCGACGCCCTGCCCGATACGGTGCTGCTGAGCACCCGCTTCGACCCGTTGTTGCTGGTGGGCGCCGACTTCCCTAACAGTGCCATCGAGCCACCGGCAAGCATCCAGCGCTCGGTAGCCAAGCGCCAGGCAGAATTCCTGGCCGGGCGGATCTGCGCCCGGGCGGCTTTGCAGAGGCTCGACGGTCAAACCTGCGTGCCGGCCATCGGCGAAGACCGTGCCCCGGTGTGGCCAGCTCACGTCAGTGGTTCGATCACCCACAGCACTGGCCGTGCAGCGGCAATCGTCGCGAGAAAAGAACACTGGCAGGGGCTGGGCATGGACGTGGAGAACCTGCTCGACCCCGAGCGCGCCGAACGCCTGGCCGGTGAAATCCTCACATCGCCAGAGTTGCAGCGTATGGCCCAGCTCACGCGCGATGACCGGGCCTTGCTGGTGACCCTGACCTTTTCAGTGAAGGAAAGCCTGTTCAAGGCGCTGTATCCCATCGTCAGGCAGCGCTTTTATTTCGAGCATGCCGAAGTGCTGGACTGGACACACGATGGGCAGGTGCGGCTGCGCTTGCTGACGGACCTGTCGGCCGAGTGGCGTCATGGCAGTGAGCTGCAGGCGCAGTTTGGGGTGAAGGATGGGCAGCTGCTGAGTCTGGTAGGGATCAAGGCCTGAGGCTTGTGGTGTTTGGGAGGGCCTCATCGCGAGCAGGCTCGCTCCCACATTGGCATGCGTACACCTGTGGGAGCGAGCTTGCTCGCGATGGGGTCGCCACATCTCTCAAGACCTGTCCTGATGCCTCGGCCAACTCAAGCTGAAACAGGCCCCGCCCAGGCTCTTGCTCTTGCCGATCAGCGCCCGACCATCGTGCCAGTGGATGATTCGCCGCACGATCGACAGCCCCAGCCCATGGCCGCCCGAAGCCCGGGCGCGGCTGTCGTCCAGGCGCAGGAAGGGTTTGAAGATCCGTTCCCAGGCCGCTTCCGGCACGCCGGGCCCGTCGTCTTCCACGTCCACCCGACAGCGCAACTGGCCCACCTGGTAACTGACGGTGACCCGGGAATTGGCGTGGCGCATGGCATTGCCCACCAGGTTCTGCAGGGCGCGATGCAGGAAGCGCGGTTCGGCCTCGACCCAGGCGCCGTCGCAATCGGCGGCCGACAGGCATAGACCGCGCTCGACCGTGATTCCGGCCCGCAACGGCCCCAGCTCATCGATCACTTGATTGACCAGCGCGTCCAGATCCACCCGTTGGAAATTCAAGGCCGGTGAGCCTTGTTCCAGGCGCGCGTAGGTGAGCATTTCGTCCACCAGCCGATCCAGGTCCTCGATGTCGTGGTCCATGCCCGCCAGGTACTTGTCCCGGGCCTGGGGCGTGGTGGCGCTGCCGAGCATTTCCAGGCCGAAGCGCAGGCGCGCCACCGGTGTGCGCAATTCGTGGGACACCGCGCGCACCAGCTCCCGCTGAATCGCCAACAGTTGCTGCAAGTGCTCGGCCATGCCGTTGAAGGCCGCGGCCAGTCGCCCGACCGAATCGGCACCGCGGGCCGGCACCCGGGTTTCCAGGCTGCCCTGGGCGATCTGGGTGGCGGCTGACTCCAGGCCACGCAAGCGCCGCTCCAGTTGACGCACCAACAGGTAGACGATCAACCCGATCAGGCTCAACCCCAGCGCCGCGATCAGCACCAGCCATTGCGGCGGATAAGGGTTCATCTGGTACAGCGGACCGATCTCCAGCACCCATGGCGTGCCGACCATGCCGGCGAATACCCGGATGGAGTCGCCGCCCTTGCCCAGGGCCATCACCGTATCGCCCTCGGACACCCGACGGCGCTGGTCTTCGTCCATGTCCGCCTGTACGACGGTCATCAGTCGCAAGTCGAAACCGAAGCCTTTTTCCTCCTTGAGTTGCGCGAGCCGTTCGGGCTGCTCACCCACCGGGTAGCGCACCAATTCGTCGGCCAGCAGGTAAATAGTCGCACGGGCCAGTTGTTCGCTTATCTGCTGGACCTCCCCCACCAGCATCAGTTGCTCGCCATCGCTGACCAGCCGATAGACCTTCGCCGCATGCGGCCCGGTCTGTTCCACCAAGGCCTGGCCGCGCAATACGCGAGTGCGCTGCCCGAGATCGAGGTCGGTCTGGGCGAAGGTCTGCAACGCCAGGGGGATGCCCAGCAGGCGCTCCCACACCGCCAAGGCTCGCCGCCGTTCGGTGTCGTTCATCGGCCGCAGGTTGTCAGCCATCAGCGAAAACGTGCCGTGGGCCAGGCGCTCGCGGTATTGCTCACTACGGGTCTGGTTGAGCAAGTGCAGGGCCAGTACGCCGAGCACCGCCACCAGCACCAGTGCCGCGCACATGCCGCCATAAATGCGCAGGAAGATCGAATTCACGGCGCCAGGTCTACGCAAGCTTCAGGAACGAACAGGTAGCCTTTGCTGCGGATGGTCTTGATCAGCCGTGGATGGTCCGGGTCGTCGCCGATCTTGGGGCGGATGCGCGAAATGCGCACATCGATGGAACGGTCCTGGCCGTCATACCCGATGCCGCGCAGGGCAGTGAAGATTTCTTCCCGGGACAGGATGCGCCCGGCATTGGACACCAACAGCCACAGCAGGTCGAATTCAGCGCTGGTCAGCTCGATACCGTTGCCCTGCAACCAGGCCTCGCGCAGGGCATCGTCGACCACCAGTGGGCCGAACTGCAGGCGTCGCTGCTTTTGCGCGGCGCTCGGCTCCGGCTCACTGCGCCGTAGCAAGGCCTGGATGCGCGCCAACAGCAAGCGCGGGCGCACCGGCTTGCAGACGTAATCATCGGCGCCCAGGTCCAGGCCCTGGATCTGATCGGTGTCGTCGCTACGAGCTGTGAGCATCAGGATCGGCCCATCATACTGCTCGCGCACCTTGCGACAGATGCTCAGGCCGTCTTCGCCGGGCAGCATCAGGTCGAGGACCACCAGGTCCGGCTGCTCGGCGATGATCCGCGCGGCCGCCACCGCGCCATCACCTTCGATGGCGACACGCAGTCCGTTGCTTTCGAGGTATTCCCGGGTCAGCTCGGCCAGACGCTGGTCATCCTCGACGATCAATATCTGCCAGGCTTCTTGTTCCACTGGGGGCCCCTCTTGCTGCGAATATAAAAGGAAGGATCAGCATCGCCCCTTGTGGCGAGGGGATTTATCCCCGCTGGGTCGCGAAGCGGCCCCCTGCGTTCTGTCTGACCCGCACGGTCGCCAATTCTGGGCCGCTTCGCCGCCCAACGGGGATAAATCCCCTCGCCACAAGGGACCGCTTCGGATACAGCTCCTCCCGTCTTTTTGTCATGTTAAAGGAGGATAAACACCCTCATGCACGGGCCGATTGTATAAACGTCACCTGCACAGAAAACAAGCGGACAAATGTGTTTCGATCGGGTGGGTTTTATGTGGTAACGTCCGCGCCCGCAAAAACCACCGGGCTGTTTTCTGATCGTCGAAACCGATGAAAAAAGGTCCACTCCAGCTAGGTCGCGGCCTACAGAGCAGTTCCAGGTTTCTCACACAAATTACGCACAGGCTTATCCACAGGTAGTACGTTGCATACCCCCCGAAAACGCATTATCTTGTAGCCCGCCGCGTAAAAAACCCTACATGTAGGGTTTCAGGCCAAAAACCAAACACAAGTCGGACAGAGAATTCAAGCGCTTTTCTTGCTTCTGTCCAGCTGAAACACCGTATTTCCCCAAGCCCAGACCGCCCCTGCGGATGGCAGCTGTTTCAAGGTCGAAAACGACCGAAACGGTACGGGTGTTGCAGTCAATTGCTGCCACCCCGACAACCCGGTTTCGAGCCCTGCTCGCAACCTGAGAACTTCGGATGGAAGCGGCATTAAACGCCTGCTTCCTACTGTCCCGAAGTTGTTATGCCCGGCGCCAGTCGGTTGTAGTGCTTCAGGACGGAACGGTGGGCACCGTGATGGTGCCCAAACAAACATAAAGAACGTGGAGACACCCATGCACACCGACACAACTCGCGAGAACCCGCAGGGCACCGCGCCGCTGGCCGCCGATTCGAGCCCGGATCTGTCCGCCACCGCGCCGGGCCAATTGCGTGTGATCAAGCGTAACGGCACTGTCGTTCCTTACACCGATGACAAGATCACCGTCGCCATCACCAAAGCGTTTCTCGCAGTTGAAGGCGGCACCGCTGCCGCTTCGTCGCGAATCCACGATACCGTGGCCCGCCTGACCGAACAGGTCACCGCGACCTTCAAGCGTCGCATGCCTTCGGGCGGCACCATCCACATCGAAGAAATCCAGGACCAGGTCGAACTGGCCCTGATGCGTGCCGGCGAGCAGAAAGTGGCCCGCGACTACGTGATCTACCGTGACTCCCGCGCCAAGGAACGTGCTACCCGCTCCCCAGCCGACGCACCGGTCCAGGCTCACCCGTCCATCCGTATCGCCCGCGCCGACGGCAGCCTGGCGCCGCTGGACATGGGCCGCCTGAACACCATCGTCACCGAGGCCTGCGAAGGCCTGGAAGAAGTCGATGGCGACCTGATCCAGCGCGAAACCCTGAAAAACCTCTATGACGGCGTCGCCCTCAAGGACGTCAACACCGCTCTGGTGATGACCGCCCGGACCCTGGTGGAACGCGAGCCGAACTACTCCTTCGTGACCGCTCGCCTGCTGATGGACACCCTGCGTGCCGAAGGCCTGAGCTTCCTGGAAGTCGCCGAAAGCGCGACCCACCACGAAATGGTCGACCTGTACGCCAAGGCGTTGCCGGCCTACGTCGCCAAGGGCATCGAGTTCGAA
This sequence comes from Pseudomonas sp. St290, assembly GCF_018325805.1. Lineage (NCBI taxonomy): Bacteria > Pseudomonadati > Pseudomonadota > Gammaproteobacteria > Pseudomonadales > Pseudomonadaceae > Pseudomonas > Pseudomonas sp. St290. The sequence goes on from NZ_AP014703.1 coordinate 5,165,812, forward strand.
TTGCTGAACCCGGTGCTGGCCGAATTCGACCTGGAAAAGCTCGGCAAGGCCATCAACCACGAACGCGACCAGCAGTTCACCTACCTGGGCCTGCAAACCCTGTACGACCGCTACTTCATCCACAAGGATGGCGTGCGTTTCGAACTGCCGCAGATCTTCTTCATGCGCGTGGCCATGGGCCTGGCGATCGAAGAAAAACAGCGTGAAGACCGCGCCATCGAGTTCTACAACCTGTTGTCGTCCTTCGACTACATGGCCTCGACTCCAACCCTGTTCAACGCCGGCACCCTGCGTCCACAGTTGTCGAGCTGCTACCTGACCACCGTTCCGGATGACCTGTCGGGCATCTACGGCGCCATCCACGACAACGCCATGCTGTCGAAATTCGCTGGCGGCCTGGGCAACGACTGGACCCCGGTTCGCGCATTGGGCTCGTACATCAAGGGCACCAACGGCAAATCCCAGGGCGTCGTGCCGTTCCTCAAAGTGGTCAACGACACCGCAGTCGCGGTCAACCAGGGCGGCAAGCGCAAGGGCGCGGTCTGTGCCTACCTGGAAACCTGGCACATGGACATCGAAGAGTTCATCGAGCTGCGCAAGAACACCGGTGATGACCGTCGTCGTACCCACGACATGAACACCGCCAACTGGATCCCTGACCTGTTCATGAAGCGTGTCTTCGACGACGGCAAGTGGACCCTGTTCTCGCCATCCGAAGTGCCGGACCTGCACGACCTGACCGGCAAGGCTTTCGAAGAGCGCTACGAGTACTACGAAGCCCTGACCGAGTACAACAAGATCAAGCTGTTCAAAGTCGTCCAGGCCAAAGACCTGTGGCGCAAGATGCTGTCGATGCTGTTCGAGACCGGCCACCCATGGCTGACCTTCAAGGACCCGTGCAACCTGCGCAGCCCGCAACAGCACGTGGGCGTGGTCCACAGCTCGAACCTGTGCACCGAGATCACCCTGAACACCAACAAGGATGAGATCGCGGTCTGCAACCTGGGCTCGATCAACCTGCCGAACCACATCGTCGACGGCAAGCTGGACACCGCCAAGCTGCAACGCACCGTGAACACCGCCGTGCGCATGCTCGACAACGTGATCGACATCAACTACTACTCGGTGCCGCAAGCGAAGAACTCCAACTTCAAGCACCGTCCGGTCGGCCTGGGCATCATGGGCTTCCAGGACGCGCTGTACCTGCAGCACATCCCGTACGGTTCGGACGCTGCCGTCGAGTTCGCCGACAAGTCCATGGAAGCGGTCAGCTACTACGCGATCCAGGCTTCCTGCGACCTGGCCGACGAGCGCGGCGCCTACGAGACGTTCCAGGGTTCGCTGTGGTCCAAGGGCATCCTGCCGCTGGACTCGCAACAGATCCTGATCGCCCAACGTGGCCAGAAGTACATCGATGTGGACCTGAACGAATCCCTGGACTGGGCACCGGTTCGCGCCCGTGTGCAGAAAGGCATCCGTAACTCCAACATCATGGCCATCGCTCCGACCGCGACCATCGCCAACATCACCGGTGTGTCGCAGTCGATCGAACCGACCTACCAGAACCTGTATGTGAAATCGAACCTGTCGGGCGAATTCACCGTGATCAACCCGTACCTGGTTCGCGACCTCAAGGCTCGCGGCCTGTGGGACTCGGTGATGATCAACGACCTGAAGTACTACGACGGTTCGGTGCAACAGATCGAGCGCATCCCGCAAGAGCTCAAAGCGCTCTACGCCACCGCGTTCGAAGTGGACACCAAGTGGATCGTCGACGCCGCCAGCCGTCGCCAGAAGTGGATCGACCAGGCTCAGTCGCTGAACCTGTACATCGCCGGCGCTTCGGGCAAGAAGCTGGACGTGACCTACCGCATGGCCTGGTACCGTGGCCTGAAAACCACCTACTACCTCCGTGCCCTGGCCGCCACCAGCACCGAGAAGTCGACCATCAACACCGGCAAGCTGAACGCTGTTTCCAGCGGCGGCAACCACGGTGACGATTCTGTCCTGGCGGCTCCAGCGGGACCAGCGCCAGTGCCAAAGGCCTGCGCGATCGACGAGCCGGATTGCGAAGCTTGCCAATAAGCTGAGCGAGCGGGCGTGTAAAAGCGCCCGCTGAAGAAGCCCCCGATAGACCGCTGGTTTATCGGGGGTTTTCTTTTGCCTGGAGGAAATCAGCGCCTGACCCGGCGCTCATCGCGAGCAGGCTCGCTCCCACAAAGGTCAGGCGATACACATCACTACTGTGGGAGCGGGCTTGCTCGCGAAGGCGTTGGCACATTCAACATTGCCGCAAGCAGACCCACCGCTTTCGCGAGCAAACCCGCTCCCACATTGGAATGCGCCCACCTGTTGTGAGCCTGCTCGCGATGAGGCCGGTACAAGCGCAAAAAAAATCGCCGCACACAAAAAAGCCCCTCTTGCGAGGGGCTCCTTGTGCAGCTTCAAGCAACCGTCGACATCAAGCCATCTGAATGATGGTCTGCATGATGGTGCTCTGGGTGGAGATGGTCTTGGCGTTCGCCTGGTAGTTGCTCTGGGCCTTGATCAACTCGACCAGTTCGTTGGTCAGGTTGACGTTGGACTCTTCCAGGGAGTTGGAGACGATCGAACCCAGGGTGCCGGTTTGCGGAGCATCGTAGCCCGGGATGCCCGAGGCGAAGGTTTCTTTCCAACTGGTGCCGCCTACCGGCTGCAAACCTTGCTCGTTGGTGAAGCTGGCAAGCGCGAGCTGGCCGATCGGCTTCGTCTGGTTGTTGCTGAAGTTGGCCAGCAATACACCACTGCCGTCGATGGTCAGGTTGGTGATCTGGCCAGTGGCGTAACCGTTCTGGGTCGGAATCGAGCGCGCGGTATCGGCGTTGTACTGGCTGGTGTTGCCCATGGAAATCGTGATAGTGGGTGCACTCGCGGCGCCGTTGGCGGCCCATACGCCGTTGGTCACGGTGCCAGGTACCCAGCCAGTCAACACCAGGTCGCTGTTGATGGTCGGCGTAGTGGCAGGCGGCACTGGCGGCGTGCTGACCTGAGTCAGCTTGCCGCTCGAATCAAAGCTCATGGTCGAAGGAATGGGAGCGTTCGCACCGGTCGTGGTCGGCGCGGTGCCGTTCAGGTTACGACCATCGATCAAGGTATAGACGTTCCAGGTGTTGCCGGCAGTCTTGACCATGTACTGGTCCATGGAGTGCTGGTTGCCCTGGGTGTCATAGACCGGAGTAGTGAACTGCTTGGTGAACGTGGCCGTATCGGCCGGATTGAACGCCGCGGTGATCGCCGTCGCCGTCGAGTTCAGGTTGATCGTCGAGGAAACCAGGCTGGTGGCCGTCGGCGGCAGGTTGGAGGTGTCGATGCGCAGGTCGGTCAGGATGCCGTTCTGGATCTTGCCGTTGGCATCCACGCCATAGCCCTGCAGGCGCGCAGTACCATCGCTATTGGTAATGTAGCCTTCCTTGTCGGTCTTGAAAGTACCGGCACGGGTGTAGCTCAGGGAGCCATCGTTGCTCAGGACAAAGAAGCCCTGGCCCTGGATACCCATGTCCAGCACGTTGCCGGTGTTGTTCACGTCACCCTGGCCGAACTGCTGGGAGACGTTGGCCAGGCGCACGCCGTTGCCGACGGTCTTGCTGCCCGAGCCCAGCTTGGTGGCCGAATAGACATCTTCGAATTCCGCGCGGGACGATTTGAAACCGGTGGTCGCCACGTTGGCGATGTTGTTACCGGTCACGTCCAGCTGTTTGTTGGCTGCATAGAGACCGCTAAGGCCGATGTTGAAAGACATTTTCCACTCCTTTTGCCGGGTTAGTCGGCTCTACATACCAATAGTTTGGACTTTGGACAGGGCAATGCTGCCCAGCCCGGCCAGGTTGAGCATCAGCTCACCGCCCGTCTGGCTGATCGTCACGCTGCTGACCGTGGCCGGCAGGTTGGTGATCAGCGACGTGGCCTTGCCGTCGATGGTGGTCGAGGCCGCGAAGGTGTAGGTGCCCGATTCGACCGTCGTGCCCGCGTCGTTCTTGCCATCCCAGATGAAGGCGGAGTTGCCGGCCTTCTGGCTACCCAGGTCAATGGTGCGAACGGTCTTGCCGTCCTTGTCCACGATCTTGACGGCAACGGAGGACACCGATGTCGGGACTACTACAGTGCCGTTGAGGCTCTTGGAGGTATCGACCACGGCCTTGTCGCCGGGGGCGATGACCGAGCGTCCGACCAGGGACGAAGCCTGCAAGGCCTGGGACGAGTTGTAGTTGCCGGCGATGCCGCTCACGGTCTCGTTGAGGGTGGTGATGCCCTCCAGGCTGCTGAACTGTGCCAGTTGGGCAACGAACTCGCCGTTATCCTGTGGCTCCAGCGGGTTCTGGTTTTTCAGCTGGGTAACCAGCAACTGCAAGAACGCATCCTTGCCCAGCTCCTGGTTGCCGCTCGCTGCCTTTGTCGCACTCCCCAGGCCATCGGTGGTGGTGCTGGTCTTGACCGAGGAGTTGGCCAGAATCTCGTTGAGGCTCAAACCACTTGTTGTACTGGTAACGCTCATGTGACTCGCCCCTTATCACTGACCGAGGGTCAGGACCTTCTGCATCATGGTTTTGGCGGTGTTCATCATTTCGGCGTTGGTCTGGAACGAACGACTGGCGGAAATCATGTCGGCCATTTCTTCGACGACGTTGACGTTCGGGTAGTAGACGTAACCCTTGGCGTCCGCAGCCGGATGGTTGGGCTCATAACGGGCTTCGAGGTTGCTCTGGTCTTCGACCACGCCAAGCACCTGTACGCCCTGACCGGCCGCGTCCTGTTCCTGGAACAGCGAGTCGCTGCCACCGGACTGGCCGCCCTGGAACATGGTGGCGAATACCGGGTGGCGAGCGCGGTAGGTCTGGTCGATGCTCGACGAAACGGTCTCGGCGTTGGCGATGTTACTGGCGACGGTGTTCAGGCGAGTGGTCTGGGCACTCATGGCACTGCCGGCAATGTTGAATACGCTAGCAATCGACATGGCTTACTCTCCGCGCAGGGCCGATACCAGCCCTTTGAACTTGCTGTTGAGCAGGGTGAAGCTGGCCTGGAAGTTCACGGAGTTTTCCGCGTAGTTGGACTGTTCCAGTTGAGCGTCCACGGTGTTCTGGTCGATCGAAGGCTGCATCGGCGTGCGATACATCAGCGATTCGTCGCCATTGCCCAGGCCTTCGGCCTCGATATGACGGCTGTTGGTCATGTTCAGGGCGAAATGGCCGTTCTTGGTCTTCTCGTTCTGCTCGGCGAGCACTTTGGAGAAGTCCAGGTCCCGAGCCTTGTAGTTCGGGGTATCGGCGTTGGCGATGTTATTGGCCAGGACTTCGGCACGCTGGGCGCGGAAGCTCAGGGCCTGTTCGTGGATACCGAGCGCTTTATCGAAGCTGATGCTCATGTCGGAAACCTTTGGGTGACCAGAATGTACGTACGACGGCTAAAGCAAGCGTCGTGCCATTTCCAAAAACCCCATAAACCGGGGCTTTGCGGACACCGGCAAGGCGGCAATGCCAGAAAAGCGGCAACTGGTTTCCGCTGGCTGCCGCTTTTCTGCCGCTTCTGCAGGATGGATGCGTTCCATTGTGGGAGCGAGCCTGCTCGCGATAGCGGTGTGTCAGTCCACATCAATGTCGCCTGGAATACCGCATCGCGAGCAGGCTCGCTCCCACAGGAAGCTGTAGTGAATTGGAAAAAACTGGCACAAAAAAAACGGGAGCCCCAAGGGACTCCCGTTTTTTTGACAACCTGAACGAATCACTTCGCCTGGTAGATGATCCCCGGGCTGCACTGGACCATCTGGTAATGATCCGGCAAACCGTTCAACGCCTCGGAGGCGCCAAGGAACAGGTAGCCGCCCGGCTTGAGCGTGCCGTGGATGCGCAGCAGGATGTCCTTCTTCACTTCGGCGGAGAAATAGATCAACACGTTGCGGCAAAACACGATGTCGAACTTGCCCAGGCTGGCGTAGCTGTCCAGCAGGTTGAACGAGCGGAATTCCACCCGGCTCTTGATCGGCGCCTTGACCACCCATTTGCCCGGCCCTTTCGGGTCGAAGTAGCGTTGCAGGCGATCCGGCGACAGGCCCCGGCCGATGGCCAGGCTGTCGTACTCGCCGGTCTTGCAGTTATTGAGCATGGTCCCGGACAGGTCAGTGGCGACGATCTGCACGCCGCCTTTCAACTGGCCGAGGTTGGACCGTTCGAACTCATCGATGGTCATCGACAACGAATAGGGTTCCTGTCCCGACGAGCAGGCCGCCGACCAGATTCGCAGGCGTTGGCCCGGGCTGGCCTTGATGGCCGCCGGCAGCACCTTATTCTTCAACACCTCGAACGGATAGGTGTCACGAAACCACAAGGTTTCGTTGGTGGTCATCGCGTCCACTACCATCTCGCGCAAGCCACTGCGCGGCTGGCTCTGGATACGCTGCACCAGTTCGCCCAATGACTTGAGGCCCTGTTGTTCCATCAATTTATTGAGACGGCTCGACACCAGGTATTGCTTGTTTTCACCAAGCAAGATGCCACAGGCTTTTTCCAGGAAGACCCGGAACTGTTCGAAATCCAAATTACCCGTAGACAAGATACCGCCTCTTTCATCGCGTTGACTTGCCGGGCGCACAACGCGCCCGACCTTTGCTTACTCTGCTGCCTTGATCCGATCGACTACCCGGGAAGCCAGGTCATCGGGCCGGAATTTCGCCAGGAAATCGTCGGCACCGACCTTCTTGACCATCGCCTGGTTGAAAACACCGGACAACGAAGTATGCAAGATGATATGCAGCTTTTGCATACGTGGGTCGCTGCGGATTTCCGACGTCAGGGTATACCCGTCCATCTCCGGCATCTCGATGTCGGAGATCATCATCAGGAATTCTTCCTCGGGCTTCTTGCCCTCGTCGACCAGCGCGCGCAGATAATCCAGCGCCTGACGCCCATCGTTCAACGCCACTACCTCGACACCGACCGTTTGTAGACAGCGGGTCACCTGCTTACGTGCCACCGAAGAATCATCGACGGTCAATACCCGCAGCGAAATCGCCTTGTGCTGGGTCTCGGCGTCCACCACACCCGCGGAAATAGCCTCCGGAGTGGGAGCCACTTCAGCGAGGATCTTCTCCACGTCGATGATTTCCACCAACTGGTTATCGACCCGGGTCACTGCCGTCAGGTAGTGATCGCGACCAGTACCCTTGGGCGGTGGATGGATCTCCTCCCAGTTCATGTTAACGATGCGTTCCACCGAGCGCACCAGGAAACCCTGGGTCTTGGTGTTGTACTCGGTGATGATCACAAACGGATTGCTCTGGTCCAGCAACCGACCGGAACCGGTCGCCATCGCCAGGTCGAGGATCGGGATGGTCGCTCCCCGGATATTGGCCACCCCGCACACAACGGGACTGGACTTGGGCATCAACGTCAGCTTGGGGCATTGCAGCACCTCGCGGACCTTGAAGACGTTGATCCCATACATTTGCTGGCCGTCGAGACGGAACAACAACAGCTCCAGGCGATTTTGACCGACCAGCTGAGTGCGCTGGTTTACCGAATCCATTACTCCCGCCATGCCCTGACTCCTACATAACGCTAATGTGTCCGACGCGCATTCATCACTAAACGGCACGGGGCTTGCTATTGAACCGGCATGAACGCACAAACGACATTTTCTCGACGCCTGACCACTCACTGCCGCCATTGGCTCGGTGCACTGCTGGCTGTCTGCCTGTTCACTTCGGGCGGTCCTGCCCTTGCTGCTGTTCCGGTTACCTTGCCTGATCTCCTTATCGGCGTCACTCAGGGCTTTCTTGAATTCACCGTAGAAGACTATCTGGCTACCAGTCAAACCGAAGGGCGATACGAAATCGAAGTCAACCAGCTCGACCCGCGCCTGCGCATGCCGATGTGCGACAAGGAATTGACTGCTTCGCTGGAGAGTCCGGCCAGGCCCCTGGGCCGCGTCACGGTGAAGGTTCGTTGCGACAGCGCCGCGCCCTGGACGGTGTTCGTGCCGGCTCAAGTGCGCCTGTTTCGAGAAATTGTCACGACCACTCGTCCGCTCAAGCGGGCCGGGATTGTCGAGCCCCAGGACGTGATGTTGCGCGAACGGGACATCAGCCAGATCACCCAAGGTTTCCTGACCTCCGTTGACCAGGCCATCGGGCAGAAACTTGTCCGACCAATGGTCGCCGATCAGGTCGTGACGCTGGTGCACCTGGAGCAGGCCGAAGTGGTCCGCAAGGGCGACCAGGTGGTCATCACCGCCCGCAGTGGCTCCCTGGCCGTGCGGATGCCCGGCGAGGCCCTGTCCAACGGCGGCATGCGTGAACAGATACGGGTAAAAAACCTCAACTCCCAACGCGTGATCAAGGCGCAAGTGATGGCCCCAGGCCAAGTGGAAGTGGCGATGTAGTGATCCGGTAAAGGAGGTAGAAAGCTGGCGCTTGATCCCGGTGTTCCCTAGACTGTGCCTTACGCAAAGGCAAGCGCAGACGTGCGCATGCTCATTGAATAAATGAGCCTAAAGTTTTTTTGGGGATGGCCGAAAACATGGCAAGCGTCCAAATACCCAGAGGTTTTTTACCATGGTCATCGATTTCAATCGTTTAAACAGCTCTTCACCGTTGACAGGCACTACGCGTACCAGCGCGACCAAGGAAACCGCCGAAGCCGGTAAATCCGCGCCGCTGCCTACAGCAGCCGAACAGGTCAGCAACGGGGAGTCGGTACACCTCAGCAATGAGGCTCAGCAGTTGCAGAAGGTCACTGACAAGCTGCGCGATCAACCTGTCGTCGACAAGGCCCGCGTGGCCGAGTTGAAAGCAGCCATCGCTGATGGCAGCTACAAAGTCGACAGCAACCGCGTAGCCAGCAAACTGCTCAACTTCGAAGCCCAGCGCTAGGCCGCCCCGCCTGCGCCAGGCTTTTGGACGCTTAAGACCCAAGGCCAGCCATGCACGATACTAATTTATTGCAACTGATCATCGACGACTTTGTTCCAGCGCAACAATTGCTGGAATTGTTGCAGGCCGAATCCGTGGCACTGCACGGTCGCGACATGCCTCTGCTGGAGAACATCCTGGCGCAGAAACAGGCATTGATCATCTTGCTTGACCAGCATGGCCGCAAACGCAGCGAGATCCTCGCCAGCCTCAACTTGCCCGCCAGTCATGACGGCCTTGAGCAATTGGCCAGCCAGTCGACGATCGGCGACCAGTTGCTGTCCCAGAGTAAAGTGCTCAACGACCTGCTCGCCCAATGCCAGGCGACCAACGCCCGCAACGGCCAGTCGATCCAGATGCAGCAGGCCGCCACCGCCAACCAATTGCGCATCCTGAACGGTGGCGAGATCCCGACGCTGTATGACGCTAGCGGCTCGACGGCCAGAATGGTCAAGCACCGCCCGCTCAGCCAGGCATGAAACGAACAATGCCTTCGCTCTATCAACGCGCGATACATGCTGGCAAAATGCTGGCTATTCGTAGTCGTATTTTGCCTGGAGATTGACCCACCGTGTTCAATGCCTCAAACGCGGATGATGCTCCGCAGCCACCCAAGGTCCTCACCACGCCCCTGGAAATCTCCGGCAACCTGCGGATGCTGCAAGATAGCCACGACCCGCTGATCATTACGTTCCATGAACGCACCCAGCGCTTCCAGAGCTATCTGGTCAACGTCGATCGCGAGACCAACTCCATCGCCCTGGATGAAATGATCCCCCGGGATGGCGAGCGTTTCCTGCTGGCCGGCGAGCCGTTTCGTGTCGAGGGTTTTCATGATGGCGTGCGCATCGCATGGGATGGCAAGGGTCCACTGACCATTGACGAATCCAGCGACGGTCGCTGCTATCGCGGTGCCCTGCCCGACGAAGTGGTCTATCACCAACGCCGCAACGCCTTCCGCGCCGCCCTGAAACTGGCGCAACTGGTGAGCGTTGAACTGGGCGGCGACAAGCTCAAGTCACCCGTGGACGGCAAGCTGCTGGACATCTCCGCCACCGGTTGCAAATTGCGTTTCGACGGCGACATCACCGAACGGCTGCAATTGGGCCAGGTGTATGAGCGCTTCATCGCAGCCCTGCCGTTTGGCAACATGACCGCGCCAGTCGAGCTGCGTTACCTGCATTTCGAAGAAAGGATCAACACCACGTTCGCCGGCGTACGCTTCCACAACATCAGTGGCCTGGTGCAACGGCAGGTCGAGCGGTTCGTCTACCAGCTCCAGCGTGAAGCGCGGCGCTTCGATAAAGACGACCTCTGATCGTCGAGCCATAAAAAACGGGCAGTCCCTTGCGGTGACTGCCCGTTTTTTTTATGCCTGCTTCAAGGCCTGGCCTGGGTAAAGCTGGGTGTCTCCGGTTCGTCAGACGCCGCTTCGGCTTCAGTAGCCGGCTCTGCGACCGGCTCAGGCTCCACGTCCGGATTGGCCGGCGTCTGCATCTGCTCCTGCACCACCTGCTCATCCACCCGGGGATCGAGGCACGCCACCAAAGGCGAACTCGACATACTGTCCGGCATCGCCACGTGATGCAGCGGCGCGTCATCGACCTGATGCAGGTTGGTCACCGCTTTCGGCCGGATCCGCCATACCAGCACCAAGGCGAAGAAAGCGAAAAAGCCGTACAGCATCTGGCTGCCGAACATCTTCATCAGCACGCCGGCCACCAGCGGCCCGATGCTGGCACCAATGCCATAGGTCACCAGCAACATGGCCGTCAGCGACACCCGGCGATCCCCTTCGACGTGGTCGTTGGAAAAGGCCACTGCCAACGGGTACAGGCAAAACTGAACCAGCGAACAGCAGAAGCCCGCCACAAACAACACTTCCAGCGGCACCTTCGGCAGGATCGCCAGCGGCAGTGCGCAGATCGCCAGGAACAGCGCAAAACAGCGAATCAGCATCGCCCGGTCATAACGGTCGGACAGCCACCCCAGCGGCCACTGCACCAGCAGCCCGGCGAAGATGCAGCTACCCATGAACAGGCCGACCTGCTCGGTCGTCAGGCCCTGCTGGGACGCGTACAGCGGCGCCAGGCCATAGAACGAGCCAACGATCAGCCCCGACCCCAGTACCGTGCTCAACGACTGGGGGACACGCTTGATGAAGAAACGCGGCTCCATCGGCGCCGGACGCAGCGGGGCCGGGTGAATCCGCCGGGTCAGCGCCACCGGCACCAGGCACAGGGCGAAACACAGCGCCACCAGCATCAGCAGCTCCAGGCCCAGGGCCGGGTGCATGACCAGGATCAACTGACCCAGCACCAAGCCCAGGTACGAGGCGATCATATAGCCGCTGAACACCACTCCCCGTTGCTTGGCATCGGCCTGTTCGTTGAGCCAGCTCTCGATGACCATGTATTGGCACATCATCCCGAGGCCGACGATCATCCGCAGCACGATCCAGGCCGGCAGCCAGTTCACCAGGCCATGGCCCAGCACTGCCGCGCCGACGATCCCGGCGCAGGCCGAATAAGCGCGAATGTGCCCGACGCGGGCGATCAGCCGATGGCCGATCTTGCCACCCAGCACCAGGCCGAAATAGTTGGCGGCCATCAGCGCACCGACCCAGAGGCTGTCCACATGGTCGGCGGCCAGGCGCAAGGCCAGGTAAGTACTCAAGAGGCCCGAGCCGATCAACATCATCAGCGAGGCGAAATAAAGCGCTCGAAAAGGTTTCCAGATTTGGCGCATCGGCGTTCCGAGCGGCTCCTTGAGGTGAGTAAGGGCTATCTATTGAAGATAGCCCGAATGCGGCGGTTCTTTATGCCTGGGCCGCTAGGACACGTCGCTCCCAGGGCGTGATTTCATCGAAGAAGCTGGTCAGCTCCAGGGTCTTGGAAGCGATGTAGCCTTCGATGAACTCCGTGCCGAACAGTTCCTTCGCCAGATGACTACGCTTCAGACGCTCCAAGGCAGCATGCAAGGTACATGGCAGCGACAGATTATCCGGCACTTCGAATTCACCCTGGATCGCCGCGCTCGGCTCCAGGCGATGTTCAATCCCGTATAACCCGGCAGCCAGGCTGGCGGCAATCGCCAGGTAGGGGTTGGCATCGGCCCCCGGCAAGCGGTTCTCGACCCGCCGGGCCACCGGCGAACTGGCCGGAATCCGCAAGCCGGCCGAACGATTGTCATGGGACCAACAGGCATTGTTCGGTGACGCGAACGGGTGGCACAGGCGCTGATAGGAATTCACGTTCGGCGCGAACAAGGCGGTGAAATCCGCCAGGCACGCCTGTTGCCCACCAATGAAATGCCGGAAAGTGGCCGTCGGTTCGCCCGCCTCGTCGCTGAAGACGTTACGGCCGCTGCCTGCCTCGACAACGCTTTGGTGGATATGCATCGAACTGCCCGGCGTGTGAGCCAGCGGCTTGGCCATGCAAACCACGGTCAGGCCGTGCTTGAGGGCCACTTCCTTGAGCAGGTGCTTGAACAGGAACGTCTGGTCGGCCAGCAACAAAGGGTCGCCGTGCAGCAGATTGATCTCGAACTGGCTCACGCCCATTTCATGCATGAAGGTGTCGCGAGGCAAGCCCAGCGCCGCCATGCATTCATAGACTTCACTGAAGAACGGGCGCAGGCCATTGTTGGAGCTGATGCTGAACGCCGACTGGCCGTCCTCGCGACGCCCATCCAGGCCCAGCGGCGGCTGGAACGGCTGGGTCGGGTCAGGATTGGGGGCGAACACGAAGAACTCCAGCTCGGTCGCCACCACCGGTGCCAGGCCCAGGGCTGCATAACGAGCGACAACGGCCTTGAGCTGGCCGCGCGTGGAGAGTCGGGAGCTTTCACCGGTCAGTTCGTCGGCATCGCAAATCGCCAGCGCACGAGGCTGTTGGCTCCACGGCAGGCGGTGGATCTGTTTCGGGTCCGCCACCAGCGCCAGGTCACCATCATCGCTGCCGTAGAAACGCGACGGTGGGTAACCGCCCATGATGCATTGCAGCAGCACGCCTCGCGCCAGTTGCAACCGCCGACCTTCGAGGAAACCTTCGGCGGTCATCACCTTGCCCCGCGGCACGCCATTCAAATCCGGCGTAACGCATTCAATCTCATCAATGCCCGTCAGTCGCTGCGCGAGTGAACGCTGGCCATCGGTCGTCATGACGCAATCCTTGTTATGTGCGAGCCGCGAACGGCAACCCGTACAAAATAGGCTTCGGCTGTTCGGAATATCAAGCACCCGGTAAGAATAAACACCGAACCTTGGAATACATTGCGGGAGCGGGCTTGCTCGCGAAAGCGGTGGGTCAGTAAAACATTTGCAAGCTGACACACCGTCTTCGCGAGCAAGCCCGCTCCCACAGGTTTTATGTGGTGGCAGCGCTATTTATGCAGGGCACGCTCAGGGCAAGTAAAGCCGGAACACCCCACCGCCCAACACCCCGCCATTGGCAATCTCGGTGCGCCCGCTCACGCCGCCACGCTGGTGCAGGCCGGCAATCCGCGCAGCAAAGTACAAGCCCAACCCGGTGCTGCCGCTGCTGTGGTTGATGCCCTGCACATACTCGGCCTGACGCTCGATCATCTCTGGTGGGTAACCTTCGCCGTCGTCATTGATGGTCAGCACCAGTTGCCCGGCCTCATCACTCACGCTGATCAGCAGCGTCTGGCGCGCATGACGAATAGCGTTGTTGATGCAGTTGTCGAGCACCGAAGCCACCAGCTCGCGGTCGAAAAAGCCCAGGGGGCTGAGCGGGTCGACCTCGTAGGTGACCATGATCCCCCGGCTGCGGAATACATCCTGATGGCCGGCCAGTTGCGCCTCGATGAAATCGTCCAGCTCATGATAGGCCGGGTGTAGCGGCAACTGGTTGACGCCGAGCTTGTACAGCCCCAGCAACTGCACCATAAGGCCATTGAGATGGGCGAACTCGAACTCGATGACGCCCTGCTCCGAGGTCTGTCGCTCGACATCGGGCAAGCGCTCGAGCCATTGCGTATGCGCCTGCATGAGCAAGGTCAGGGAGTTTTTCATGTCGTGCACGGTAGACGCGATCACCGTGGAAAAATCGAGTGCCTGTTCGCTGTCATTCATCGCCAAATGCCTTGCTTCGCAGTTTTTGATAACGCGCAAAACGCGCATCGGTGTCGGGCATCATGCCCACCAGTTTCAGGCAGGCGCGGCACTCCAGCAGCAGCTCCGACTCCACACTGGTGTCGGTGCCATGCAGCAGCGATTGCGCCATGTTCAGGGCAATACTGATGTTCTTCGGTTGCATCTTCAGGGCCCGGCGGAACAGCTCCCGTGCCTCCGGCAACGCGCCGGTCTTGTAGACCCGCACGCCTTCGCGGTTGAGCTCGGCGGCGGCATTGCCCTGATTGAGGATGTTCGGGTCGTCGGTCAGCTTGGCGATGCCTTGCATTACCGTCGGGTCATCACCGTAGATTTCCGCGCAGTTCTTGAGCATCGATTCGCCGGCGCTGGTCTGTCCGAGCATTTGCAACTGCTTGGCCACCAGCAACGCGGCCTCGGCACTCATGAACTGCTCCATGCCATCGAGACGCTGCAAAGCCTGTTCGGTGAGTTTCTCGGCGGTCTCGGCATCGTTGAGCAACAGGCTGGTGGCTTTCATCAGCCGCGCCCGCACCTGCAGACCCGGGTCGTTGAGGTTCTCCTTCGCCACGGCGCTGAGGGTGGTGTTGATCTCCAGCCGCGTCCGGGTGTCGAGACCTTTTTCGCTGCCCTTGCTGATCAGCGCATGGGCCAGGCCGAGGTTGCTTTCCGGGTCCTTGAAGCGCGACTGCGCGCCCTGCCCGACCGCCTGGCGATAGGCCTTGGACGCCGTGTCGTAGTCTTCGTTGGTCATCGCCAGCTTGCCCAGCAACGATTGACGACGCACCGCCAGCGGCGACAGGCGCACCGCCTCTTCCAGCACCTGCTGCGCCTGCTTGGTGTCACCTTCGGCCACCAACACCTCAGCCATGCCGTCGTACAACGCCGGCATCATCGGAAAGACTTTCAGGGCCTTTTCATAAACGGCCTTGGCCTGCCCCACCTGGCCGCGCTTGAACATCAACTTGCCCAGCCCCGCGTAGGCCCACGGCAACGGGCGATCCGCGAGGATGGAGTTGTACAGTCGCTCCAGGGCTTCGTTCTGATTCAGGTCGCGCAACGCATCGGCGCGATAACGCAGGCACAACGGCCCGTAGCGCGGGTCCTGCTTGCACAGGGCGATGCAGGCATTGAGCACTTCCATCGGCTTGCCACGATCCAGGGCCTGCAGGATCGGCTTGAGCAGGGTCTTGCGCTGCTCGAGCCGTTCCAGCCGCTGGGCCAGGCCAGAGCGGTTGAAGGGCTTGGTCAGGTACGCATCGGGCTCATGCTCCAGGGCACTGAGCACCATCGCCTGGCTCGTCTCGGCGGTCACCATGAGGAAGACGCTTTCATGGCTGATCAACTTCTCGACCATCAGGTCTTCGAGCACCTGCTGGCCATTCTTGCGCCCATCGCCCAGGTGATAGTCCTGCAAGATGAAGTCATAACGCTTCTGCGAACACATGCGCAGCGCCACTTCACCGGTGTCGGCGGTGTCCACGTCCTTGACGCCCAGCTCACGCAGCATGGAGCGGATCGAACTGCGAAAATCCGAGAAATCATCGACGATCAGAAAACTTTTTTGGTGGTACGCCAGCATCGAGGATGTCCAGGCAAGTAAGAAAATAACCCAATGGCATAACAACGAAACGCCGTGTCACAGCCCCGAGGCGCGCAGATGATAGCCACCAGCCAGCAACGTTCAAGGGATTTCAGCAACCGCTTGGCCTGGCTGTGCCGTGACGCACATTGCGAGCCGAAACGCTGGAGAAAACCGGGCTCATCGGGTTATCGGCAGGAGGTGGCGTTCCGTTAAGGGGAAGGTGGGGGAGAAACCGCGCGCGGACGACTTGCCAGGCACAGAGCCGCGACAAACAAAGAATCTGTGGCGAGGGGATTTATCCCCGCTGGGTCGCGAAGCGGCCCCCAATCTGCGCTTGTGGTGTATCAGTTTGATCCGTTGCCGTTTTGGGCTGTTTCGCAGCCCAACGGGGATAAATCCCCTCGCCACAATGGGTGATGTAAAACCTCCCTCTTCGACTCAGTCTCTTGCCTCGCAGCGAACGTACTGGCTCCCGCTAATCAACAAACAACTTCACCCTCGCCATTCACACCTTCGAATAACATCCCTGTAAGACCCGCACGCTCCAGCCGAAGCTTCACATCCTCGCTCACTATCAACGCCCCCAAATGCTTCTTGACACGAAAAATATGTTTTCCCTGAACCTTGGCAGGATCAATGACGAGGTTCAGAAAAACACTGTATTCGCCAGCTCGATCAGGTCGTACGGGGTCATTGACCTCATATTTTTTGAAGGCGGACCGTGATTCGTCCACGCAATCCAATTGGGTCTCGACAATCATTACGTAGTGACAAACGTGAGCTTGCTCCCCCGCAACCGTCACTGGCTCAAGCACGACATTCATATACGGTTCATCAACGTCGGGAATTCCCACCAATGCATCCCTGGCCTTTTCGCTCAGGACCGGCACAGAGGCATATCCAGCCAGGGAAAAATCCAGATTCACGCCTTTCTCGCGAACCTCAAGGGCATAGGTACACGGCTCCATGTACTCAGAAGGGGGATCGATGAAGAGCCAGTTGTTGCAGTGTTTTATATCGCCCAAATACCAGCGTTCTGGAAACTGCACATCTTCTCGCAACAGGTAATACTTCATTTCAGCTCGCCGCATGTCATTACTTAACTGAAAGAAAGGGCTGTAGGCCTGCTCGAAACCGCTAATGTCGCCTCAACAACTTCGCCCAAAAACCAACCTTACTCTCCACCGCCAACGCAGCAGGCAGTTCAAGTTCCTGCCTCGCCGGATGCGTACTCGGGCCGTTGGGCCTCAATAAGTCCCCAGGGTAATGCTCAAGCCCCAAGCACTGTGAGTCGTCCATATCGAAAGCCTTGACCGCCACCACGGCCTCTACGCACCAACGACCGAAATAGGCGCCGCCGTCGAAGTTTTCATCGCCGTAGGTGTACCAATAGGGATGTTTATAATTGACCGCCTGTGGATCAGAGCCGGTTTTCGCTCCCGTACGTATTTCCTGATACCAGTGACTGACGAAAGCCTCCAGCTTTGAGGCTTGCGCATCCACCGGTACATCGACTGCCGCCAGCAATCGTCCATAGGGTTTAGGGTAAAGGAGAACGGGCCCTACTGTGCGCGCTGGACTGCGACTCGCGATGATCCGGTCGAGCAGCACATCCTCCCCTTCGTTGCCGATAAGGACCAGCAGCCTTTGCCATTGATCATCTGGTATTTCCAGTGCCAACCCCAAGCCGACCAACCAGAAGCAGACAATGTAATGATCGTAGTTGACGCGCCAGCTGTGACGGGTGAGTTGCTGCTCCGGAGTCCAGACTTACGCACCGAGACGCTCAGCCTCCTCCCAGGCATCGAGTAATCCAGGGAAATAACGCGACAGGTCGGCAATAGGACATCCGGCAGAGTAGCGACTTAGCATCTGGTGCCAGTGTTTCTGCGCAATGATGAAAACGTACTGCGGCGCGTAATCGGGATCGCCAGCAGGTTTAGCGGCGGTTTCAAGCGCATCGACGATGCTCTGATCACTATACTCAACCCATTCCGACCAGTAGCGGGAGTCTCCTAGCGGTGCCCGAATCACCTATGTTTCCTCCCGAAATTTAACATCCTGGAATTTGCCTGTATTTAAGCTGGGAGCCGTGCGCCTATACCTAAAGCCCGAAGAAACGCTCGTAGGCCGTCTCCACCCGAACAGCAAGCTGATCAGAAATGATGACCAGGTTTTCTAGCGCAGCTGTCTCTGCCGATAGCAAAGGGCTCGAAACAGCTGGAACAGTCAAACCTAGTTGCTGCCGGACCTGGAAAATCGCGTGAATCTCTAGAGGCAACAAATCGAAAGGCGCATATTTGAATTCAGGGTCCCAGGCGCCACCGTTGTCTTCAGCGTTGGATAAGTGATACCGACATAGCTCTTCCAGTGCATGAGCAAGCCCTTGCTCATTTGTCCATTCGTCTATCACGTTTTGATAAACCCCCAGATCCATCGACTTGATCTCTGGAAGCGTATCTCCTTGCGAATAGACTGAATAAAGCCAGAGCATGAAAGGTTCGAATTGACGCTGTTTAAGATAGCTGGAATCGACGGCGCCATTGATGGTCAGCATTCCGGCCAGCACATCGGCTACGGACGCAGCCAGATCACGACGATCAACCGCTATCAACCCAGCCAGCAAGCATCCGGCAATGCTCAATTGGTTAGTCAAATTGGGGACAGTTTTGACGCCTTGAAGAAAACTCGTTTTGGAGAAAGCCTTCGCTTTGAGCATCAGCGCCCAATAACGGTACATCATCGAGCGCGAGACCTGCTCCCAGCCAGAAGCATCTCTGTCACTTATAGCGACTTCGCCATGAATGCCGTAATAGGTCGCCAGCATCCCCAACGAATCAGCCACGTTGTCCAATCCGCTTAATGAGTCGCTGGCAAGATCCTCATCAATAAAGTCAAGCTCTTGAGCCGTCAGGCCCTCCGACTGGGAAAGCCAACGCCGGTGCTGATCAAGTCGAACAACGATTTCATCCATTCAGGTGCGCTCCTTTGACGTCAGTACGGACGCCCTTCCGCTTACCATGCTCACTCAGGAACGCATCTGACGAAGGATCGTTAAGTGAACCTCTAAATTACACTTAACCAAATGATCCAGCGAAGCCGTCCCTCCAACAAACAATACCGGCTCAAAGCCATAGACCTCACTCTCGTCAAGCGCACCCCACTTTTCTAGCGCTCGATCAAATAAAAACTCACCTTGATTATCCTCCAGATCATAGCGTTCCTTATCAGACATAGCGAAAAACGTCTGGATGGCTAGGTCCGGATCTTTATTAGGTACTTTCAGCTTATTCATCAACGCAACGATAGAGCCCGTCGAACATGAAACAACAATCTTCCGATTGTATTTCTCACCCCAAGCATACAGCGTTCCAAAAGCACTCTGGGCAATGACGTGATAATTATCTATCTGCGAAAATTCAGTACCGGCTAACCACATATCGAGTAGGTGTTTGTAATCGTCTGGGTCCACCGTCCAGAAAAGTCCATTGGCATACCCACACCAACCTTCTTTCTGCCAATAGGTGAGCAACGCGTCCGGTAGTACCCCCCGATATTTCGCAATATGGAAACCAAGCGCCTGCCGATGTGATGTTGCTTCACCCATTACACGGATGAAACACTCAAAGTCTTCGTCTCGCACGGTGTGCCCCCGTAGTTCAACACCAAGTTTTATCTACTGACCTGTCCACCTTGCTCCTAGTTAGCCACTAAGAACTCACTTTCGGTGAGAGCACACCTTCCTCCAGCCCGCCAAAATCCAAAATAGGATTCTAAATCAATATCAAACTTAAACAAAGGCCGCCCAATATACCAAGCAAGATAATAGTCCGCAGCCAACCCGTAGAGCGTCTCTAACAACGCATAAACCTGCTCACTCTCAGAAACTCTACTTTCTCTGATTGCATCCCCGATCTCATCAAACAACCAGTGATGAGGAATATCTTGCTGGAGCGCACCTTGCATATATTGCGCATCAACAAAAAGCACTTGAGCATTATGACAAATCTCGAAAATTTCGGAATCGCCAAGCACACCACATACCCTTTCTTGCTCCTTTAACCACTCCCCACCTAACTGAATCAACTGGCTTTTCTCCGCTCTATATTTAGGCAAGAGATAAAGAGAGCTATCCATCTCTCCAGCGGCGAGAACGCGCCCGGCTCTCAGGACCAACTCTTCTGAAAAAGGAAAGTAGCTAAATATACATTTAAGCTCCTCCGCGCTACTGTGTACCTTTAACAAACCTTGAAAATGAGCCTTATCAAAAAATGCCTTGCCCTCGCAAAAGGCGCACCATTCCGACAACAAAGAGTTCATGCCTAACTTCTTCCAACTTTTGGCAGAGGCAGCAATAAGTCCCCGCAGACGTAGCCTTCACTCTTCATCCCAAAACTCCCCTGGTGGTGCATATTCACTATTTTTCAATATAGCACACCAACCAAAACTCCTATAAAACACCTCAAGATCAATTATTTCATAAACTCCACTCCCAACGGCCTTCAAGGTAATCAAACCAGAAGCATGGTGCGTGTACTGACCGCCCGCCCCAGCGACAGCTCTTAACTCCAACTCTTTCCGATCCCACTCCGACACTACTCCCGACGATCCAGGGACAGTTTCCGCAAAAAAAATCTCAAACTCTTTAGCTATCTTGCATACACAAGGAATACGCTCCTGTCGGAGCAGCTCATCCGTAGCCAAATTTTTGGGAAAGTCAATTCTCAACCTCACCACAAAACTCTCCGTGAAAAATGGGGCAGCTTACCTAATAATCGAGCAATTAAATAATTTGCCCCCAGAGTATTGACGGAGACATTAGGGCATTTCGCCCTGTATTACTCCCCTTCTATCCACGCCTATTTGATCCAACTAGCGAGGCTTGGCCACACTTCATTAGAGGTGCCATCATGCGACCAGTAACTCACTGAACCATCCTCAAGAAGACAATAGTAGTTTCCGTCCCTAACCTCCATGCAACTCATTCATTGCACTTGTAGCCAAAAGAAAAAGAGGACAGAAAAAAGGGTGATGTCAGGCTTCATCCCCCTCGACTGATCAACACAAAACGCGTTCACTCACGACGCCCCAACAATTTCGACCAAAAACCCACCTTATTCTCCACAGCCACCGCAACAGGCGGTTCAACTTCCTGCCTCGCCGAATGTGTACTCGGACCATTGGGCCTCAATAAGTCCCCTGGGTAATGCTCAAGCCCCAAGCACTGTGAGTCGTCCATATCGAAAGCCTTGACCGCCGCCACGGCCTCCACGCACCAACGACCAAAATAAGCGCCGCCTTCGAAGTTTTCATCGCCATAGGTGTACCAATAGGGATGTCTGTAACTGACGGCCTGAGGATCAGAGCCGGACTTGGCACCGGTACGCACTTCCGTGTACCAATGTTTGACGAATGCACTCAACAGCATTGCTTGCGAATCCTCCGCAGCATCTACCGCCGTCAGCAACCGAGCGTAGGGTTTCGGGTAAAGAAGCCCTGAACCTATGCTGCGTTCTGGGCTGCGACTCGCGATTATTCGGTCGAGTAGCACGTCCTCGCCTTCGTTACCGATCAACGCCAACAACCGCTTCCACTGGTCATCTGGGATATCCAGCGCCAATCCCAACCCCACCAGCCAGAAGCAGGTGATGTAATGGTCGTAGTTGACACGCCAGCTGTGGCGGGTGAATTGCTGCTCCTGAGTCCAGACCGTCGCGCCGAGGCGCTCGGCCTCCTCCCAAGCATCAAGCAGTCCGGGGAAGTAACGCGAAAGGTCCGCTATCGGATCTCCAGCAGAATACCTGCGCAGGATTTGATGCCAATGCTTTTGGGCAGTCTCGAAAGCGTACTGGGGGGCGTAGTCAGGCGCCCCCACTGGTTCCCGAAGGGCCTTTTGAGATTTATCGATATAACCATCGTTGTTGTGGCTGACCTTGCTCCAATAATCAGAGCTGCCAAGCGGTGCGCGGATCATTTACCTACTCCCTATAAGCTTGGATGTTGCGACGGGGTCTGCAACAAATTTCCCTCCCTTGTCCAGCACCCCGACGGAGACATTACCAAATGGATCGGTATGGACTAGCCATTTCTCTACTCGACCTGCAAGCAAGGCACTGCGGATGCTTTCCGCCTTATCTGCATCACCGCCCACAGACTCAAGAATGCGATTGTAATTAGTGGTTGTCCCCGTCATCCAATCATCACTCATCTGCAAACCGTCTTTAGTCGGTTTCAACTTGGATGAGCCGAATTTGTACTCCACTATCAGGTAATCGACGCCCGGCTTGTCAACCTTGTACAAGTCATCAATACCGGTTTGGCCAATATCCGGTGCCCGGCCAATTTTCTCGGCGCTCGGCACCAGTGACTTGATCCGCTCACCGCCCATGACATCGCCGATGATGCTCTTCTGTGCGTTGGTGAGCGCCCGGAAATCCATCAGCGGGGTGCCGTTGGGGTTGAACTGCCCACCACGGGCGACCAGCTTATCGAACTTGGCCAAGCCGGCCATCGCCTCAAGCCCTTCCGTCCCCACCTTGATCCCGGCTTTCGCCAACGCCACGCCACCCTTGGCCGCCCCACCAACCCCCGTGGCAATACTGCCAACCTGCCAAACCAGCTCGCCAATGTCCTGCCCCAATTGCACGGCGCGATCATCCCCGCCGTTTTCCAGGGCATCTTTAACACGGTCGAGTTTGGCGTTGAGTTCGTTGACCACACCGTCGCCGAATTGCTTGCGGGCCTCGGGGTCGTTGATCAGTGCTTTCAGGCCGTTGATCCCGTCCACCGGATGGAGGAGGAATTGCGCCAAACCCTCGACGTCGCCCCAACCCGCCTGCACCAGGCCTTTGCCCACGCCGAAGCGGGTCAGTACATCTTGTTTCTGGTTGATGTACGCCCATTTGGCGATCACTTTCGCCTTGGCCCCGAGACCGTCGGCCTCGCTGTACTCCTTCTCGGCCTGGACCAACTGCTGGGTCGCCAGCCAGTTGTTGTCCACCGCGGCACCGGCGGCGCTGTTGGCAGTGGCCGGGTCGAGCGAGGAGCTGGTGGCGGCCAGCCCGGTGACGATGCTGACGATCAGGTTACGCTTGGCTTCGCGCTGGGATTCGCTTTCATCGGGGCTGGCTTCGGAGAACAGGCCGGTGAGCAGGCTCGACGCCGCCGCGCCTGCCGCGCCGCTGCCACAGCTCTGGCTGCTGGCGGCGGCACCCGCGCAAGCGACAATGCCGTGCAGGGCAGCGTGCAGCGGTGAACCTTCGGTGAGTTTACCGTTCGCCACCAGGTCGCCGATGTAGCCGGCGCCCTGCTGTTGCAGGTAATTGACCACCAGCCCCTGGACGAAGGCGCTGTTGCCGCCACTGATATTGCCGCTGGCCGCGCCGACCAGGGCGGTGGTGATCTGCCGGTAGGTGCCGCCCGCGCCCCACTTGTCGGCGATGCCGCGGGCTTCTGCATTCAGCCGCTGGGAATTGTTGAGCAAGGCCAGACGCTGGACGTCGGTCAGGTCGGCGTTCGGGTCAAGTGCCTTGGCACGGTCAGCCTCGGCCTGTTTGCGCTTGAGGTCGACTTCCTTGGCCTTGTTGGCGAGCAAGGTGCTGGCTTCGTTGGAGAACGCCCCGACGATCTCGAAACCGGCACGGATTTCGTCTTCGTCGAAGATCGGCTTGAGGGTGTTGCTGGTGTCGCGGTCGCTGGAGACATCGCGATTGAGGCTGGCGACGGTTTGCTCGCCATTCTTGCCGGTGCGTTTCTGTTGTTCGGCGTCGTTGCTGATGACGATGGTGCCGCCACTGATGCCGCTGCGGGTGACGCTGCTGGCATCGTCGCTGGCACTGATGGCGATCGGCATCGTGGCGCTGAGGTCGTTGTCGTTCTTCGGCAAGTCGGTGCCAGGAGTCTGCGTGCCGCCGCTGGTGGCGTTGCCCTGCTGGTCCTTGCCGACTTCGCGATAACCGCCACCGACGCTGACGGTGCTGGCGTCGTACTCGGCCTTGTTCTTGATGTCGCGGCTGGTGAGGCTGGCTGTGACCAGACGATTTTTGCCATCCTGCACGGCCTTGTCGCTGCTGGCGATGACAGCGCCGACCAGGTCGGTGTTGCCCCCCACGCGGATGTCGAACCCATCGTCGCCGGCCTTGATGCCCGATTGCTCGATCACGCTGGCGTAGTTGGAATCGATGTCCGTGGCGCCGAAGCTGCCGCTGACGCCGTTGACTGAACTCATGCCGTAGCAGAACGGCGGAATGCACAGGCTGATGCCAACGCCCAGGTTCTTCTCATCGACCACGTAGGTGTTGGTGTCTTGCAGGCTTTCAATGTTCAGGTCACCGCCGATATCGGCCAGTACCTGCTTGCCGCTCGCCACCGCGCCTCTGAGGTTCGTGTCACCGCCGGAGGACAGCAGCAACTGGTTGCCCGCCTGGACATGGGTATTGGTATGGGTGAGTCCATCGCCATCCGCCTGGCCACGACTGCCGGATGCACCCAGGTCCAGGGTGAAGCCGTTACGGGCACCGAGGGAGAAGCCGATGCCGATGCTCGCGCTGCTGCCTTTGCTGTCGGTCTCCTGCTTGTCGATATTGCGGGCGGCGAGCAGGTTGATGTCACCGTCCGCCAGCAGGCTGGCGTTGCGTCCGGCCTTGATATCGCTGCCTTGTACGGTGATGTTGCTGGCGGCTCCAGCGCCCGTGGCACGCAGGCGGACGTCGTTGCCGGCGGTCATGGTCGAGCCGGCCGCGCTGTCGCTGGTGTAGGTGGTGGTGCTTTCGTTCTTCTTGGTGCCCAGCGACAGGCTGATGTTGATCCCGCCCGCCGCGCCCGGGTCCATCGCCACGGCGGTGGCGGCATTATTGGCGGCCATCACCGCAGTGGCGGCGGCCAGGGCCTTCATGCGCCCGTCGTCGGTTTTCTCCGACGCCCGTTTCATTTGCTGGGATGTCTGGATCGCGCTGATCACCGGGTTGGTCACGGTGAGGGTGAACCCGGTCTGCTTGAACAGCGTCTCGCGCTCGCGCTCGCGGGTGTTGCGCGCCTCGACGACGTCGATGGTCTGCGCCGTGACGTCGATGTTGCCTTGGGGCGCCGACACCTGGCTGCCCACCTGGCGATAGCCCTTGCCGGCTTCGATCAGCACATCGCCAGCGGTCGAACCGACGGTGCTGGCCACGGCCGTATGCTCGGTGGTGAGGTCCTTGACGCTCTGTTGCTGGGTGCCCAGGGTGACGGCAATGCCACCGCCGCTGAACAGGCCGCTTTTCTTCACGGACTTGTCGTGGCGTTCGCTGCTGCTGTCAGTGTCCGCTTCGATGTTGACGTTGTTGTCCGCCACCAGGACAGTCTGGGTCGTGGACACCACGTTGCTGCCCTTGAGGTTGATGTCACGACCGGCCTGCACATAGGTCTGCTCGCCGCTCAGGGTGGAGCCTTCGGCCGAGGTCTGGCTGATCGTGTCACGGGTGGTGGTGGTCTTGCTGGAGAACATCCCGTTGCTGCCTTTGACCTTGTGCGCTTCATCGGCGAACTGGTAGTTCTGGCCGGCGGTCAGGTTGACGTCGCGCTTGGCCTCGGCAAACACCGCGCCTTGCTCGCTGGTGACACGGCCGGCGCGGGCGTTGAGGTCCTGGCCCGCGCTCAAGCGCACGTCGCCCTGTCCTTGGATCAGGGAGCCGACTTCGGTCTGGCTGGCGTCCTTGCGCCAGTTGCTGCTGTTCCAGGTCAGCGCTTGCTGGTGCGCTTCGCCGACGGTGGCCAGGTTGATGTTGTTGCCCGCCTCCAGCAACGTGCTGCCACCTTTGCCAGCGTTGACCACCTGGGCACCGGTGAGGTTGAGGTCGTTGCCGGCACTGACCCCCATCGTGCCCTGGGCACCGCTGACGAACAGCCCGGCCACCCGCGACAGGTTGGTGCGGGTGCCTTGGGCGCTGCTGCTGTCACGGCTGCTGGAGATGACGTTGATGTCCTGCCCGGCCTTGACCGACAGGCTGTCCACGGCACCGATCAGGCCGCCGAGGTTGTTGAGGTTTTCCCGCGCGGTGAGCGATGCCTTGTCGGCCTGGATGCGCCCACCGAGGTTTTCGATGTTCTGCGCGGTGATCGCCATGACGCTGCGCCCGGCCAGGCTGCCACTGTTGACCAGGTCGCCGGCGATGTTCAGGTTCAACTGTTGCCCGGCAATCAAGGCGCCGGAGCCATTGAGGTCGCCTTCCTGGACCCGCACGTACACTTGCGGCACCAGTACATTGCGGGTGTCACCGTTGGCCAGGGTGACCTGCTTCTGGACCAGCCAGACGATGTCACTGGTCAACTGGGCCATCTGCGCAGAGGTCAGGGCCACGCCGGGGACCAGTTGCCATTGGCTGGCGACGGTCACGGCGTTGTCGATCAGGGCGCGGTACTGCACTTCGTCATTGGCATAGCCATCGAGGAAACGTCTGCCGGTGAGTTGCGCGATCTGTTCGCGAATCAATTTCTGTTCGTAGAAGCCGTCGCCCAAACGTTGTTGCGTCAGTGCCGGATCGACTTGCAGGCGCTGCAACATGTAGTCCGAAGACAGCCAGGTGCGATAGCTGGCAAAGCGCGGGTCGGTTTCGATCAGGTAGCGGCTGGTGGTCTGGGGACTGGTGGTGAACAGGCTGTTGTTCGGCAATGCCAGGGATGGCCCGCCGCTGCGAATCTGCTCGGCCACACCTTTGCTGTTCAGGGTAGTCTGGGCCGCGACCTGAACGATGGGCGTCACTTCATAGGTCCTGCCAACCGGGGCGCTGACCGTGCCTGTGGCGGCTATCTGCTCGCTGACACCCTGTGTGGCGCGGGCGCCGATCTGGGTGCCCGTCCCATTGCCGGCGGCGTTCTGGGCGAACACGGTCGGTTGCAGGGTAATGTCCTGGATCAAGGGTGCGGGCGTGTAGGCGGTGACGGCCGTTCCCTGACGGTCCCGGCCCTTGCGCTGGATGCGATAGAAATTCGTAGCGGTGCCGCTGTCGGTGGTGGTGCGCTGGCCGGTCAATTCAGTGTTGGTCAGGCTGGCAATGTTGGCCTGCAACAACCCACCGGCAATGATGCGGCTCTTGTCATTGAGCACATCGCCTGCATTGATCTGCATGGTCCCGCCAGAAAGGATCTGCGCCGGTGCCGAGGTGGCGATCTGGGTTTCCTGCACTACGCGGGTGTAGTCGTAGCGATTCCAGTTGTCTTTCCGGCCCTCTGGAGTGTTGAGGTAATAGACCTCATCGTGGCGCAGGGAAATCTGGTCGCCCTGGTAGCGGTTCGGAGAACCGCTGAGCTGGAATTCCTGCAAGGCCGTGCGGCTGACTTCCACCTGTTGGGTGCTGAAGTGTTCGTTGGTGTTGCGCACGCTTTGCACATCGAGCGACAGGTTGCCGAGGGCCTCGATGGTCGCGCTGGCGTTGGTCAGCAGTTGAGCACGGTCCTGGGCCTTGTCAGTGGCGCTCAGCGCACCGCCGATGGCGAGGTCGCCGGCACTGAAGATCAGTGCCTGTTCGCGGTTGTCCAGGGTGCCGGTGCCAACGTCCAGCGTCTCGCGGGCGGCGATGGTCGCGGCGATGCCGTTCTCATCGCGGTTGCTCAGTGCCGAGGTGGCGATCGCCAATCGATCACCGTACAGACGCCCCGTGCCCAGGTTGTTGAGCGACGACGCTTGCACGCGCACCTGCTGGCCGTCGATCAGGCCACGGTTGGTCAGGCTGTCGTTGACGGTCAGGCGCACCTGGCCGGCGCTGATCTCGCCATTGGCGGCGTTGTCCAGCGTTTGCGAGTGAACTTGCAACAGGCCGCCCGCCAGCAGTTTTCCGCTGTTGTTGAAAGCCCCATCGGTGCTCAGGTCAACCTTGTTATTGGCCTGGATCTGTCCACTCAGGTCCAGGCCACTTTGCAGGCTGAACGTCAGGTCGCCCAGGCTCAGGGCCCGACCGGTGCCCGCGTAATAAGCGGCATTGAGGGACAACAGGCTGCCGGCGAGCAGGGTCCCGTCGAGGTTGTGCACGGCCTGGCGACGTTGCGTCGGATCACGATCGGTGATGGTCAGGCCTTTCCCTGCGGAAATCAGGCCGCCCTGGTTATCCAGCAACTGGCTGACACCGATGGACAAACCTTCGTCGGCGCGCACGGCACCAGCCTGATTGCCGAAGGTGTTGAGCGCCAGGCTCATGGCGCGGCCTTCGAGGCCTTGGTTGGTACCTTGGGTGGCGCTGTTGTCGAGCACGCCGGCATTCACGCCCAGCGTCCCCGCGCTGCGCACCAGTCCACCCTGGTTGTTGAGCGTCTCACCCAGTACCAACTGGACATCGCCGAGACCTTGCAACTGACCGCCGCGGTTATCCACTCGGGCGCCTTCGACCCACACGGTCTTCTCGCCAATGATCTGGCCACCGCTGCCGTTACCAAGGTAGCTGGTCTTGAGCACCAGGGCACCCTTGGCGCCGAGGAACCCCGTACTGTTGTTGAAGTTGGCACTGTGGATTTCGACGGCGTCCTGACCGCTGATGCCTTGGGTGGTGCCCGACTGGAGGTTGTTCAGCGCCTGGCTGCCAGTGTCGATGAACAGCTTGCCCTTGGCCTGGATCAGGCCCGCCGCGTTGCGCAATTCACCGCTGCGCAGGTCGAGGGTCGCACCGGCATTCAGCGTGCCCTGGCTGTTGTCCACCAGCATGCCGTGGCTGTCCAGGTCCAGGGCCTGGCCACTGATCACCCCGCTCTGGTTATTCAGGCCCTGGGCCGATAGATCGATATCGCCCAGCGCTTCAAGGCGCCCGCCGCTATTGTTCAATGCATCGGCCGAGACGTTGACCAGCAACCCGGACTTCACCGAACCCAGCACACCGTTGGTGTTGTTCAATTGGCCGGCGATGATCTCCATGCGCTGGGTGGCGGCGAGCGTGCCGCCGATATTGTTCAAGCGGTCAAACTCTGCGTGCAGCTCACCGCCAGCACTCACGGTGCCTTGAGTGTTATCCAGCAGCTCGCCGCTGACCCTTGTCGTACCGCTGGCGGCCAGCGTCCCGCCGCCGTTGTTGACTTCGTTGTCGGCAGTGACGGTCAACGCCCCGTTATCGGTGGCGAGGACTTTACCGCCCTGGTTGTTCAACGTACCAACCTTCAGGACCACCGCCCCGGGGCTACTGACTTGCCCGGCCTGGTTATCAAAACGTTCACGGGCGGTGACCTGCATTGGCTGCGCGCCAGTCTGGAGAATGCGTCCGCGCTGGTTGGACAAGGTCGTGGTGTCGAGCGTGATCTGTTGACCTTGGGTCAAGCCATCATCAACCACCACCTCACCGGCCTTGACGCTCAACTTGCCATTGCTCGCCAAGGTGCCTTTGCTGCCGGCCAACTGGTTGGCCTGGATGTCCAGGGTGCCTTTGCCAGCGTGCTCGACCTTGCCCTCGCCGTTGTCGAGACGATTGGCGCCAAGCTTCACGTTGCCAGCGTTGGAGGCAATCCGCCCACTGCTGTTGTCGAGCGTGGCGACGGCTGTGATCGACGTATCGGCGGTGCCCGTCTGCACCAACTCACCGCCGGTATTGGAAACATCCCGCGCGCTCAATTGCAGGTTGCCGGCGCTGACTTTGGCCGCATCGGTGCGCAGGGTCTTGGCCGCTTTTGCGGTCAGCACCTGGGTCGCATCGACTTGGCTACCACTGAGATTGGCATCGCCGACGCTGGCCGTCAGAGTGACGTTGCGGCCCTGGGTCTGGCTGTCGCTCAGATCCAGGTCAGCGGCACCGATACCGACATCGCCGCCAGCAAGATTCTGACCTTGCGCCTTGACCGTGGTGGCCCGCAGCGCAAGGTTGCCGCTGCTACCCAGTTTGCCGTCCACCCCGACGCCGGCCGCCAGGCTCGAGGTCTTGGTGCTGCGAATGGTCTTGGCGGTCAGCGTCGTATTGTTCTGGCTGGCAACGGTGCCGCTGTTGTCGATGTCACCGGCGCTGTCGAGCCTCAGGTCGCCCTTGGCGTAGAGCGTGCCGCTGTTGTCAACGCTGGTGGCATTGATTCGGGTCGCTGTTGCGCTGCTGATAGCGCCCTGGTTTTGCAGTTTGCCGTCAGCACTGATTACCACCTCACCGGCCATGGCGCCGATCTGCCCGGCGTTGCGCACACCGACGCCGGATTCGGTGCCCACCAGCATGATCTTGCCTGCATACATGCCGCCCAATTTGGCAACGTCGATGGCAACGGTGGGTTTTTCCCCATCGGCGGCTGGCAGCGGCGTGGCCTGGGTGTTGTCGGCATTGACCTGATTGCGTCCGGCGGTGACCTTCAAGTCGTTGGCCCACACCCCGGCGTTGACCTGCACCGAGCGGGCGATCAGATCCGTGTAGTCGCTCTCACGGGCATCCAGGCCTTTGCCTTCGATGTTGATAGTGCCGCCCTGCACGGTGTAGCCGGTGATGCGACCGTTCTCCAACTGCGCCCGGCCAGTACTGAGGGTGGCCCGGTCGGCGTTGATGAAGCCGCAACCGTTGCACGTGATGCCGGACGGGTTGGCGATCACCACTTCGGCGCGCTGGCCGGCCACTTCGACGTAACCGCGCAATTGACTGGGATTGCTGGCGTTGACTTCGTTAAGGATGACCCGCGCACTGCCATTGCCCAACATCGGGTTGCCTTCGATCCAGCCGCCCAGTTTCGTCTGGCTATTGCCGGTGCCGTTGTTGAGGATCACGCCACGGCTATCGACATCGAACTGGTTGTAGGTGTTGCGCGAGACACCGCCGGCGCTAGGGGCCTGGATATTGACCTGCGGCGTACCGTTGGCGCTTTGTATCACGGTGGGTCGCTGGCCGGCTGGAGCCCCCGGGTCGGCGACGATGGTTCCAGCCCAGGCCGGTGCCACGCTCAAGGACACCAGACCAATCGCCGTCATCAAGGCAAAGCGCAACGCCCCGAGCGTCGCCGTACAAGCCGATGCGCCCGTCGACGGACCGGAGCGGGTCCCCGGCGCCTTGACCTGGCTGGTGACGTTCTCGGCCACGACCATCAGCAGTCCACGGGCCTTGTTGAAAACGATTCTGTACAGATGCTTGTTCATAGCAATTCCATTTGCGGAGCCAGCCCGCACGAGCAGTGGTTGGAGTTACGCTTCGATTGCCAGTGGGTGGGCGGCAAACCAGGCCTGGGCCTGCTCGGGAATGACCCCGATCCCTTGGAATGTCTTGACCCGCAGGCCGCGCTCATCGCCTCGGTGGTAGAGGGCACGGGCGCAGCGATCGATGAAAAGATGACGTTGCAACAAACGACTCAATACCGCTGTGTGGCCAAAAGGGGCAACCCAGTCGTTGAGCCAGAGACGCTCGCCGCTGTTCCAGTCGTCCTGCGTCAGCGCCAGCGGCGACTGGCGCAGGTAACGTCGCTCTGCCGCCTCGTCGAGGTTGAGCCAGGACAGGTAGAACACCGGCTTGCCGTGTTCAGAGCCGAGCACGAACTGGCGATGCTTGAGCGCCGGCAACAGCAGCGTCGGCAAGGTGTGCAACGGCGCATCGCGATGGGCCTTGGAGTGCATCCACAACCAGGTGGCGGAACCGAATACCGCGGCCTCGCTCCAGGGTTCATCGATCAGGCCAGGGGCGATAATGTCTAGCGTCTCGAATTGCATGGGATCACCTCAGAATGACCAGATGACGGTGAAGGCGCTGGTCACGTTGGCCGTCTCGAAACCATCGGGTTTCTTCAACGGCGTACCCACCGACCAGTCATAGGACAGGCCCTTGTAACCGCCGCGTATACCCACCACGGCTCCTGCCAGGCGCTGGCCGATCAGGAACTCACTGGCCTGGCCGCTGACTTCGCCATAGTCGATACCGGTGTAGAGCTCCTGGCCGGTTTGCCCCAGGGACAGGCCGATTTCGTTGCGCAGGGTCCAGCCACGGTCGGCGGAAAGAATGTTTTCACCATCGAAGCCCCGCACGCTGTAGCGCCCGCCAATGGAGAAACGATCCTGGGGCACCAGCGGCGTACGGTTCCATTGCGCGCGCCAGCCGCCGATGTAGCGCAGTCGCTGATCGCCGACCTGGAACGGCACCTGTAACTGGGCGTCGGCGGTGATGATCTGCGAGCGTGACGTGCCGGCATCAAAATCTTCCTCGGGGGCCTTGAGCGAGTCATGGGCACCCGTGCCACGACGATAGGCGACGCCCAGGTCAAGAATCGAAGCGCCTATGAACTCCCGATGGTCCAGCCCCAATTGCCAGCCGGCCATGCGCCGTTTCTGGTTGCCGATTTCGGTGTCGTCGATGAAATTCTCCGACGAGCGCGTCCACAGGCTGCCCCAGGCGGTGGTCTTGCGTACGGCGTCGCGGTAAAGCAGACGGGACAGACGCAACTCGTTGTTGCGACTCTCGCCTCGGTATTGATAGGTCTGGTTGGCGCCAGCGACAGATTGTTCATAGTTGTATTCGCTGCTGGTGAACCCCAACTGCCAGTAGCCGAACGGCAACGAATAATGCAGGGTGCTGCCATCGGAGCCGCGGTGCCCCGACTCGCCACCGCCCAGGTCATGGTTGACGCTGGCGTAGAACAAATCGTTGAGCGACAGCAGGTTGTCCAAGGACAGCGACACGTTGCCCTGGTATTTCCCCGTGGTCTTGCTGCCCGAGTTGTCCACCGACAGGCTCACACGGGCGGGGAACCGCTGGCTCCAGGCGATCACCACGTCGCTCTCACCGGGTTTGGCGTCGGCGGCACGGGCCGGGGCGATCTTGATATCGGCCTCGGCGGTGGGCACACGCTTGAAGTTTTCCAGCGCCTGCTCGATGTCGCGCAAGTTGAGCAGATCGCCAGGATTGGCCGGCATCGCGTTCCAGGCATTGGCGCGGGAACTGGTGCCCTCCTCGAAACGAATCTCGCGAATGCGCCCGGGCATCAAGGTCAAGACCAGGACCCCGCTGTTCAAGTCCTGGGCTTCGGCGAGCACGCGAGTGGTGACGTAGCCGGCCTCGATGATCGCGTTCTGCATGCGCTTCATCGTCAGGTTGATCCCTTCGCCACCGAGACAACGACCGATGGCGGGATCATCCTTGGGATTGGCGGCGCGCAACGCCCACTGGAATTTTTCCGACGCCTCGCCGATCAGGCGGATGTCATTGATGGCAAAGCAGGGACTTTCCTTGGCGGGCAAGCGATCGGCGCCCTCATCCACGGGTGCTGCCTGCAGGCGCACGTCGGGCCGGGACTCCAACTGATCGCGCAAAACCCGTTCTCGCTCTTGCTGGCGCAGCAGTTCTTCTTCAGGCCCGGCCGCCTGTGCCGCACTCCACGCGCCCGTCATCCATGCCGCCATCAACAGCAGCGCGAGGCGCTTGGCGTTTTGGGCAGATGAACGGGTTCTGTCAACGCGGCGAGAGGCGCTGCTCGGTTTACGCGATCGGCAGGGTGCGGCTGGGCGCATGTCACATCCTTGTGGCCTGAATCAAAAAACACAATGAGTCAGGCCCACCGGACGCGGCATTGGCGCTGACACAGATAAAAAAGAGGTACGGATTCCGTCGAAAACGAAGGAAAAGTCCTACAACGTACCGAGACGGTCAGATAGCAAAGGGGGGAGAAAGTTTCGCATTACCGAAATATCCTCGATACAAATGGCTAGAAATGGGCAATCGGTCACAGCTAAGGGGGAGAAATGGCGGTGCCTGGACTGAACATCGCGCTCAGGCCTAGGTTGATCGTGCGGTAGATAGGGATGCAAACCGGAAAAGTCAGCGATGATTTCGCTAACCCACTGTTTATAATGGTGTCCCAGGGCAGGTTCGAACTGCCAACCTTCCCCTTAGGAGGGGGATGCTCTATCCAATTGAGCTACTGAGACACGAATTGACCACAAGAGACGCGGTGCGTAGGACGGCGTGCATGTTAACGACCTACCCTGCGTTTGTCATGTCGCCCATGGCTTTTTAAGTGTAGGCAAATGGTACTCCCTGTAAGGCTGACCGTCCGTGAACGCCAAGTTTGGCCGCCATTCATCTGTCCTGGCTCACTTATCCTAGTAAATCGGCCATTTGCCACTATCCTGTACAAGACAGGGACGGCACGCGTTTTTGTCCATTTCCGTTATCCGCCAGACGGTATGGCACATAGACACAATCCGACGGTCACAGATGCGGACCTGTTGATTTTTACCAACCAGTCCGCATTTTTTGATGAAGGGTACTGGCATAACGCCTTTACCCGGATCAGAATTTGTCACAGAATTGGCGCCAATGATCTGGCAATTTTGAGGCATGATGCGGGCCTCTTAACAATTCAGGTTGAACATTTGGCAATGGAGCTTGTCCTATCGACATCCTGCGGCCAATCCCGAGAACCGCTCCCCTGAACTAACCGGTTAAATATATGCGCCCATTGAAACAGGCAATTTATTCCAGCCGTACGGCTGACAAATTCGTCGTACGTCTGCCAGACGGAATGCGGGAACGCATTGCCGAAGTGGCTCGCAATCATCACCGCAGCATGAACTCTGAAATCATCGCGCGCCTTGAGCAAAGCCTTATTCAGGAAGGCGCGTTGGGTGAAGAGTTGAGCATGCGCCTGGACAGCCCGGAGCTGTCGTTGCATGAGCGTGAGCTGCTTCAACGCTTCCGACAACTCTCCCATCGCCAGCAGAACGCCCTTGTTTCGCTGATAGCCCATGACGTGGAAATGGCCGCAGACGCGACCTGATCACACAGAAAACACTCAAGCCAGCCTTGTGCTGGCTTTTTTTTGCCTGGGGTTTGGCCCATACCTTCATTTCTAGCGCTCATCAGAGTCACTCCCCACCCACACTGCTGCCGATAGATGGCAGCGGTGCTAAATTGATCCGCTAAAAGCACGGGCTGGGAGGCCTGTATGGCAGGTCACGCATTCAAGGTAAGAAGAATTGCAGGGCTGGGCGTGGAAATCGTCGAGGCCGATTCGGATCGAACATTTGTCCGGCACATGCACGAACATTTCGGCATTGGCTTGCTTTTGCGTGGGGCGCAACGCTCTGCCAGCGGCCGAGGCCCTGTGCAAGCGATTGCTGGCGAGCTTATATCGGTCAATCCGGCCGAAGTGCACGACGGAGCCCCCATTGGAGAAGGAACGCGCCGCTGGCAGATGCTGTATTTCGACCCGCTGCTCATTACCCAAGCATTCAAGGATATGACGGACGATGGGGGTATATGCGCCCACGAGTTCGCTTATCCGGTACTGAAAAGCCGGCGTGCGGCCGAATTATTCCGCACCTTGTACCGAACAATCGCCCAAGCCGAAGAGTTTGGCGACCAAATGAAGATAGATGAAACGCTTTCGCTTCTGCTCGAACATTTACTGGATCAACCCGTGCCGATATCGCCGACGCCAGGTATCGCGGCAAACCGTGCGAAAACCATGATCGACGACGACCCGCAGTCGCCTATGTCGCTTGCGTTGCTGGCCAAGGAAGCAGACCTAAGCCGCTTTCAACTCGTGCGCGCCTTCACCCGCCTGACCGGACTCCCCCCTCACGCCTATCTACTGCAACGACGTATCCAGCGCGCACGGCAGTTGATCGCTGCGGGCATGTCGCTGGCCGATGCGTCCCTTGCCAGCGGTTTCGCAGATCAGAGCCATATGACTCGATGCTTCGTGCGCAGCTTTGGATTTTCACCAGGTATGTACGCCCGGCAAAGCCACTAGCAATTTCGTTCAAGACACCCCTCGCCATCGCAGACAGGCTGGAGACTTCATGACTCCAAGAGCAGCGTCGCATGGACCTCGAATTTTTTGCCACATCCCTGATCATGGCCGCTTCGCCTGGCACTGGCGTAGTCTATACGGTAGCGGCCGGCCTGGCCCGAGGCTGGCGCGCGAGCGTGGTAGCCGCATTCAGTTGCACCCTGGGGGTCGTGCCCCACATGCTGGCAGCCATCACGGGCCTCGCCGCACTGCTGCACGCCAGCCCATTGGCCTTCGAGATCATCAAGTATCTTGGCGTCACTTATCTGCTGTGGATGGCATGGAGCACGCTCCAGAGCCATGGAGCCTTGCACATTGACCCAAACAAAACGCCGCCCTCGAATGGCGCGGTGATTTGTTCGGGCATCCTGCTCAATCTGCTGAATCCAAAGCTGTCGATTTTCTTCCTCGCTTTTCTACCGCAATTCCTCACGCCAGGAGAGACGAATGCCACGTGGCGCATGCTGCAACTGAGCTTCATTTTCATGGCAATCACCTTTGCCATCTTCGTCATCTATGGCGTGTTCTGCGCATCGATGCGCCACCATGTTCTGGAGCGTCCATCCGTGTTGCAGTGGATGCGCCGCATCTTCTCGTCAGCCTTTGTGTTGCTGGCTGCACGACTGGCATTGATGCATTGAGACGCAGAAAATTCCGCGCAATAAAAAACCCGCCAAACAGGCGGGTTTCTGAATGAACGACTCAGAGCAGGAAAATCGTCGCCAACCCCAGGAAAATGAAGAACCCACCACTGTCCGTCATGGCGGTGATCATTACACTGGCGCCCATGGCAGGGTCACGCCCCATGCGGGCCAGGGTCATGGGAATCAACACCCCCATCAATGCCGCCAACAACAGGTTGAGCGTCATTGCGGCGGTCATGACCACGCCCAGCGACCAGCTACCATAAAGCAGGTAAGCCACTACACCGATCACGCCCCCCCAGATCACACCATTGATCAGGGCGACCACCAGTTCCTTGCGCATCAATCGCGACGTATTGCCGGTACTGACCTGGTCCAGCGCCATGGCGCGGACGATCATGGTGATGGTCTGGTTGCCGGAGTTGCCGCCAATACCGGCGACGATGGGCATCAGCGCCGCCAGCGCCACCAGTTTCTCGATGGAGCCCTCGAACAGGCCAATGACCCGAGAGGCAACAAAGGCTGTAATCAGGTTGATCGCCAACCAGGCCCAGCGGTTACGCAGGGATTTCCAGACCGAGGCGAAGATATCTTCTTCTTCGCGCAGACCGGCCATGTTGAGGACTTCGCTTTCACTTTCCTCACGAATCAAGTCGACCATTTCATCGATGGTCAGACGGCCGATCAGCTTGCCGTTCTTGTCGACCACCGGTGCCGAAATCAAGTCATAACGTTCGAACGCCTGGGCTGCATCGTAGGCATCTTCGTCCGGGTGAAAACTCACCGGATCGCTGGCCATGACCTCAGCCACCTGCTTTTCCGGGTCATTGACGAGCAGACGCTTGATGGGCAGCACACCCTTGAGCACGCCGTCGTAGTCGACCACGAAAAGCTTGTCGGTATGGCCGGGCAGCTCCTTGAGGCGCCGCAGGTAGCGCAAGACCACTTCAAGGCTGACATCCTCGCGGATCGTCACCATCTCGAAGTCCATCAGCGCACCGACCTGCTCCTCGTCATAGGACAACGCCGAGCGCACACGCTCACGTTGCTGGCCGTCGAGGGCTTCCATCAGTTCGTGGACAACGTCCCGTGGCAGTTCGGGCGCAAGGTCGGCGAGCTCGTCGGCGTCCATTTCCTTGGCCGCCGCCAGCAACTCGTGATCATCCATGTCGGCGATCAGGGTTTCCCGAACCGAGTCCGACACTTCGAGCAGGATGTCACCGTCGCGATCGGCCTTGACCAACTGCCAGACCGTCAGACGCTCTTCCAGTGGCAAGGCTTCAAGAATGTAGGCAACGTCGGCGGAGTGAAGATCATCGAGCTTGCGTTGCAACTCGACGAGATTCTGCCGGTGGACCAGGTTCTCGACCCGATCATGATGCGGACCTTCCTGGCGATGCGTCAGGTCTTCGACGACCCGCTGGCGCTGCAGCAGCTCAACGACTTGAGCGAGACGATCCTGAAGGCTTTCCTGCGTTTTTTTTACTTCTACTTGGGTCATAGGCGAACTCCACTCCCAGCAGTGGAGCACGCCGGAAGGATCAATCAGTTAATTCATGATTGGCAAAACTAGATATTGAGTAACTACTGGGTAAGTCCATGGAGATATTCCAAAGCCCCGGCGGGGCTGACGGGCGCAATCATACACCGCTTGATGCTGTCTTGACGCTGTAAAACGTTAAAAAATCATGGCAAGAACAAGCGCTTGCGAGACAAACCTGAACATAGGCTGAACCTGTCCCTTTACGACGACTTATCCGGAAAAGAAAACACACGCTCCGGCACAAATGCAGCGACTA
Organism: Pseudomonas sp. St290; assembly: GCF_018325805.1. Taxonomy (NCBI): domain Bacteria; kingdom Pseudomonadati; phylum Pseudomonadota; class Gammaproteobacteria; order Pseudomonadales; family Pseudomonadaceae; genus Pseudomonas; species Pseudomonas sp. St290. Next base: position 5,203,586 of record NZ_AP014703.1, read on the forward strand.
CCCTTCTCTTCTGCACCGTCAAGGAGGACGACCGGATGCACCTCAACCACTACCTGTTCCTGCTCGCCTGCCTACCCTGCCTGCCGTTGTGGGCTGCCGGGCAGACCGTGCATCGCTGCGAAAATATCGCAGGGCACGTTACATTCACGACCCTGAGCTGCGGCGCGGGGGAAGCCCTGTCACTACAACAGATCCATCCGTATCGCCCAGGTTCGACCGAACCGACGATCGAGGCGATGCTGCCCGAAGCGGAGCGTGGGCAAACATCCAGCAACAAAACCACCCGCAGGGAACCGACCGTCGTTGGCCAGTTCCAGGACCACTGCGGGAACCTCATCGACGCCAGGCAACGCCGCGATGCCATCCTCGACCGACGAATCATCGCCGGTATGAGCCAACAGGACGTAGAGAGCGCCCTGGGCAAGCCAGACTCAATCAAGATTCGCAATTCGAGCACACGGTACACCTACAAGGCGAAGAAAGGTCGCAGCGCAGAGGTCGTGTTTGATGAGAGCGGATGTGTGAAAGGCAAATCGTAGACAGCAAAAAGCCCGCGTTAAACGCGGGCTTTTTGGTATATGGTGCACTCGACAGGATTCGAACCTGTGACCGCTCGGTTCGTAGCCGAGTACTCTATCCAGCTGAGCTACGAGTGCAAGTTGTGGTTTTATACCAGATCACAACTGGTTGAAGCCAAGTTATTTGCATTGCTGCAAAAAACTCTTAAATGGTGCACTCGACAGGATTCGAACCTGTGACCGCTCGGTTCGTAGCCGAGTACTCTATCCAGCTGAGCTACGAGTGCATTTGTTGCCGCGCATTATAGGTCGTCAATTCCTTTTGTAAAGCGCTTTTTTCAGTAATTTCAATCACTTACCGATCAAGCCAGGTTTTGACGCACTAAACGAATAATGGCGGAGAACGGGGGATTCGAACCCCCGACACCCTTTTGAGGTGTACTCCCTTAGCAGGGGAGCGCCTTCGGCCACTCGGCCAGCTCTCCGCAACACGGGGCGTATATTAACCACCTTCATCCCCGTTTGCAAACATAAAAATCGATAAAAATTAATGGCTTGGTTCGTCGTCCTTCTCTTTCTTGATACGCAGGTAAATTTCCTCGCGGTGTACAGCAACCTCTTTCGGGGCGTTGACGCCGATACGCACTTGGTTTCCTTTGACGCCGAGCACGGTCACGGTGATTTCGCCATCGCCAATAATCAGGCTTTCTGCACACCGACGGGTCAGAATCAGCATACTTTTCTCCTCACGCAATTCACTTAAGGGACAACAGTCTGCAAAAAAAGAGGCATTGGACCTACAACCGAAACGGTCGAAGCCTACAGGCCTAGTATTGACCAGCGCGGGCAAAAGAACAGTTTTGGGACGCGCTATTCAGAAAAACAAAGGGCGCGGTCCAGCCGCGCCCTCAAGACAACGCTTTACTCGCCCTGTCGGGCGGCTGCGTCGAGTTCGAAAGCCGTGTGCAGGGCACGCACGGCCAGTTCCAGGTACTTCTCTTCGATCACCACGGAAACCTTGATTTCCGAGGTAGAGATCATCTGGATGTTGATGCTTTCCTTGGCCAGGGATTCGAACATACGGCTGGCCACGCCTGCGTGGGAGCGCATGCCGACACCAACGATCGAAACCTTGGCGATCTTGGTATCGCCCACCACTTCCCGGGCACCGATCTCGCCAGCGGTTTTTTTCAGGATCGCTTCGGCAGACTGGTAGTCGTTGCGGTGCACGGTGAAGGTAAAGTCAGTGGTGTTATCGTGCGCGACGTTCTGCACGATCATGTCGACTTCGATGTTCGCGGCACTGATCGGGCCGAGAATCTTGAACGCCACGCCGGGGGTGTCTGGCACGCCACGGATGGTCAGCTTGGCTTCATCGCGGTTGAAAGCGATGCCGGAAATGATCGGCTGTTCCATGGATTCCTCTTCATCGATAGTAATGAGGGTGCCCGGACCCTCTTTGAAGCTGTGCAGAACGCGCAGCGGAACGTTGTACTTGCCAGCGAATTCGACCGCCCGGATCTGCAGCACCTTGGAACCGAGACTGGCCATTTCCAGCATCTCTTCGAAGGTGATCTTGTCCAGGCGCTGAGCCACAGGCACTACCCGCGGGTCAGTGGTGTAGACACCATCCACATCGGTGTAGATCTGGCATTCGTCGGCCTTGAGGGCCGCCGCCAGTGCCACGCCAGTGGTATCGGAACCGCCACGGCCAAGGGTGGTGATGTTGCCGTGCTCGTCCACGCCCTGGAAACCGGCGACGACCACTACACGGCCAGCCTTCAGGTCGCTGCGAATCTTCTGGTCGTCGATCTGCAGAATACGCGCTTTGTTGTGCGCGCTGTCCGTCAGGATACGCACCTGGTTGCCGGTGTAGGACACCGCCGGCACGCCACGCTTGATCAGCGCCATGGCCAGCAAGGCGATGGTCACCTGCTCGCCGGTGGAAACGATCACGTCCAGCTCACGCGGGACCGGTTGCTGGTCGCCGCTGATTTGCTTGGCCAGATCGATCAGACGGTTGGTCTCGCCGCTCATTGCCGACAGCACAACCACCAGGTCATCGCCCGCATCACGGAATTTCTTAACCTTGTCGGCGACCTGTTCGATTCTCTCGACACTGCCGACCGAGGTGCCTCCAAATTTCTGTACGATCAAAGCCATTTCAAAGCCGCCTCTGCCCATGAAGGGCGCCCAATAATCACTCAACAGCGATCAGGCTCGTGACTAGACCACGAGCCCGCAGCGCTGCCTTAAATACCCTGCTCTACGAATGCAACGGTCTGGGCCAGTGCCGCGTCCAGTGCGCCGACGTCGGTACCACCGCCTTGCGCCATGTCCGGGCGACCGCCGCCCTTGCCGCCCACTGCCGCAGCGGCTTGCTTCATCAAATCACCGGCTTTGAGTTGGCCAGTCAGGTCTTTGGTCACGCCTGCGACGAGAACGACCTTTTCCTCATGGACACTGCCGAGCAGGATCACTGCGCGGCCGAGTTTGTTTTTCAGCTGATCGACCAGCGCCAACAGCGCCTTGCCATCCTGGCCATCCAGACGCACGGCCAGTACTTTCACGCCCTTGACGTCCACGGCCTGGGCCGACAGATCGTCGCCCGCGGCGCTGGCAGCCTTGGCCTGCAACTGCTCGAGTTGCTTTTCCAGCAAGCGGTTGCGCTCCAGCACGGCCGACAGCTTGTCGATCAGGTTGTCACGACTGCCCTTGATCAGGGTTGCCGCTTCCTTGAGTTGTTCTTCGGCCGCGTTGAGGTACGCCAGGGCCGCAGCGCCGGTAACCGCCTCGATCCGGCGCACGCCGGAGGCCACGCCACCTTCGCTGATGATTTTCATCAGGCCGATGTCGCCGGTCCGGTTGGCGTGGATGCCGCCGCACAGCTCGACCGAGAAGTCGCCCATGCTCAGCACACGCACGCTGTCGCCGTACTTCTCGCCGAACAATGCCATGGCGCCCTTGCGCTTGGCGGTCTCGATGTCGGTTTCTTCGGTTTCCACCGGAGAGTTCTTGCGAATCTCGGCGTTGACGATGTCTTCCAGCGCCTTGAGTTGCTCAGGCTTGATGGCCTCGAAATGGCTGAAGTCAAAGCGCAGGCGCTGACTGTCCACCAACGAACCCTTCTGCTGGACATGCTCGCCCAGCACCTGGCGCAACGCTGCGTGCAGCAAGTGCGTGGCGGAGTGGTTCAGCGACGTGGCATGACGAACGTCGGCATCGACATGAGCGGCCACCGGCGCCGCGATCATCAGGCTGCCGGAAGCCAGCACGCCGTGGTGCAGGAACGCGCCGCCGGTCTTGGTGGTGTCACGCACGTCGAAACGCGAGTTACCGGCCTGCAAGTAACCGCTGTCGCCGATCTGGCCGCCGGACTCGGCGTAGAACGGGGTCTTGTCCAGCACGATCACGCCTTCCTGGCCTTCGCTCAGGATATCGACCGACTGCCCGTCCTTATAGATGGCAACGATCTTGGCCGAGCCGGTGGTACCGGCATAACCGGTGAACTCGGTGGCCACGTCAACCTTGACCAGGCTGTTGTAGTCCATGCCGAAAGAGCTGGCGGAACGCGCGCGGACCCGCTGGGCTTCCATCTCGCGTTCGAAGCCTTCCTCGTCGAGGGTCAGGTTGCGTTCGCGGGCGATGTCACCGGTCAGGTCCATCGGGAAACCGTAGGTGTCGTACAGCTTGAACACCACATCGCCCGGAACCACGTTGCCCTTGAGTTCGGCCAGGTCCTGCTCGAGGATCTTCAGGCCTTGCTCCAGGGTCTTGGCGAATTGTTCTTCTTCAGCCTTGAGTACGCGCTCGATGTGCGCCTGCTGGGACTTGAGCTCGGGGAAGGCGTCGCCCATCTCGGCCGCCAGTGCCGCAACGATCTGATAGAAGAAGCTGCCCTTGGCGCCCAGTTTGTTGCCGTGACGGCAGGCGCGACGGATGATCCGGCGCAGCACATAGCCGCGACCTTCGTTGGACGGCAGAACACCGTCGGCAATCAGGAAACCGCAGGAACGGATGTGGTCGGCCACCACTTTCAGCGAAGCCTGGTTGTCGTTGGTGCAACCGATGGCCTTGGCCGACGCGCTCAGCAGGCTCTGGAACAGGTCGATTTCATAGTTGGAATGAACGTGCTGCAACACCGCACTGATCCGCTCCAGGCCCATGCCGGTGTCGACCGACGGCGCTGGCAGCGGATGCAACACGCCATCGGCGGTGCGGTTGAACTGCATGAACACGTTGTTCCAGATCTCGATGTAGCGGTCGCCATCTTCTTCCGGCGAGCCGGGCGGGCCGCCCCAGATGTCGGCGCCGTGATCGTAGAAAATCTCCGTGCAAGGGCCGCATGGGCCGGTGTCGCCCATGGTCCAGAAGTTGTCGGAGGCGTACGGCGCGCCCTTGTTATCGCCAATGCGCACCATGCGCTCAGCCGGGACACCGACCTCTTTGGTCCAGATGTCATAGGCTTCGTCGTCGGTGGCGTAGACCGTTACCCAGAGCTTCTCCTTGGGCAGGTTCAGCCACTTGTCGGAGGTCAGGAAGGTCCAGGCGAAGGTGATGGCGTCGCGCTTGAAATAGTCACCGAAGCTGAAGTTACCCAGCATTTCGAAGAAAGTGTGGTGACGTGCGGTATAGCCGACGTTTTCCAGGTCGTTGTGCTTGCCGCCGGCACGCACGCATTTCTGGCTGCTTACCGCACGGGTATAGGCACGTTTTTCCTGGCCCAGGAAGCAGTCCTTGAACTGGTTCATCCCCGCGTTGGTGAACAGCAGGGTCGGGTCGTTGCCCGGAATCAAAGAGCTGGAGGCTACTCGGGTGTGGCCTTGCTCTTCGAAGAAGCGAAGGAAGGCTTCACGGATTTCTGCGCTTTTCATTAGGTTCTTCCACGGAGGCTGCGGCCAAAGGCCTGTGCAAAACGTCAACAGACGAAGCAACGGCAAAGGGCCGCATTATATCGGCCCTGCGCGTGGGGTACAGCGTGTTTATGCGATAGAAACTGTCAATTGGCCCGGTTGACGGGTCAGTGGCGGGAAAATTCGACGAAAGTGGCGACCACCTGGTCGATTTGCGCCGCGCTCACGTCCATGTGCGTCACCATTCGCAAGCGTGGTGCCGCGCTGAGCTTGACGCCCCGTTCATCGGCAAATGCCTTGATCGCCTCGGCCCGCTCGCCCATTTGCACGTAGACCATGTTGGTCTGCACCGGCTCGACCTGGTAACCCGCCGCACGCAAGCCCTCGGCGAGCCGCTGGGCATTGGCGTGGTCATCGGCCAGGCGCTGGACCTGATGCTCCAGGGCATACAGCCCCGCCGCCGCGAGAATCCCGGCCTGGCGCATACCGCCGCCCACCATTTTACGCAGACGGCGCGCCTTGCCGATCAACTCGACGCTGCCGCACAGGACCGAGCCCACTGGCGCGCCGAGGCCTTTGGACAGGCACACCGATACTGAATCGAAGTACTGCGTGATCTGCCGGGCATCGACATTCAACTTGACCGCCGCGTTGTACAGCCGCGCGCCGTCCAGGTGCAGGGCCAGGCCATGCTCCCGGGTGAACTGCCGGGCCCGGGCCAGGTATTCCAGCGGCAGGACCTTGCCCTGCATGGTGTTTTCCAGGGCCAACAGACGGGTGCGGGCAAAGTGGAAGTCATCAGGCTTGATCGCCGCGGCGACTTGCGCCAGGTCCAGGGAGCCGTCCGCTTGTACCTCGAGGGGTTGAGGCTGGATCGAACCGAGTACCGCCGCACCACCCCCTTCGTACTTATAGGTGTGGGCCTGCTGGCCGACGATGTATTCATCGCCACGTTCGCAGTGGGCCATCAACCCCAACAGGTTGCTCATGGTGCCCGTAGGCACGAACAGCGCGGCGGCGAACCCCAGGCGCGCGGCCAGTTCGGCTTCGAGGCGATTGACGGTCGGGTCTTCGCCATACACATCGTCGCCGGTCGGCGCACTGGCCATGGCATCGAGCATGCCGGCGGTAGGTTGGGTGACCGTGTCGCTGCGAAGATCGATAACACTCATGAATCTGGCCTCGGTTGCTGGTGGGGGAATTCCCTTTCGAAGGGCAATTACTGCGGGCATGGCGAGGAATAATCAAGTCTGGTCGACGGAAAGGGCAACAACCTCCTTGTGTGCGAGCCGTGGGAGCAAAGCTTGCTCGCGATAGCGGTGGGTCAGTCGATATCAATACTGCCTGACCCGACGCCATCGCGAGCAAGCTTTGCTCCCACGGCTCGCTCCCACAGGGGGTTATGTGTTAAAAATCCTCCGCTGCCACAAACCATGGCGGCAAAACGTTCTCAGGGCGGGGTGCAATTCCCCACCGGCGGTAATTGCACGCAACGTGCATAGCCCGCGAGCGCTTGGCGATACACGGTTTTACGGTGTAGCGACAAGGTCAGCAGACCCGGTGTGATTCCGGGGCCGACGGTCATAGTCCGGATGAAGAGAGAACGGGATTGGCACCCAAGGGCCGACTGCGACTGTCTTGTACGCGGCGTACCCTCGAATCCCCTTCGATTCATGACGCCCTGTTTTTCACACAAACAGGAACCAGAACATGCAACCCACTGCAATCGATAGCAAAAGCAAAAGTCATCCAGGTGAGCGCGTCGCGTTCATCCAGGCCTGCTGGCACAAGGAAATCGTCGACCAGAGCCGTAAAGGCTTCGTCGCTGAAATGATCAACCAGGGTTATCAGGAAAGCGATATCGACTTCTTCGAAGTCGGCGGCGCCTTCGAGATCCCGCTGCACGCCAAGCTGCTGGCCAAGTCAGGCCGTTACGCCGGCATCGTCGCCGCCGGCCTGGTGGTGGATGGCGGCATCTACCGCCACGAGTTCGTCGCCCAATCGGTGATCAGCGGCCTGATGCAGGTCCAGCTGGAAACCGAAGTGCCGGTATTCTCGGTCGTGCTTACGCCGCATCACTTCCATGCTGGGGAAGAGCATCAGAAATTCTTCTTCGAGCATTTCGTGCACAAGGGCCAGGAAGCAGCAAAGACCTGTGCCGATACGTTGCACAAGACCCGGGTGTTGCGGCGCAGTGAACAGCGGGCGGTAGCGGTCTAAGGCTGGACGCAGATCCAAATGTGGGAGCGAGCCTGCTCGCGATGACGGAGTGTCAGTCGCTATAGATGTCGGCTGATATACCGCTATCGCGAGCAGGCTCGCTCCCACAGGGGTCTTGGGTCAGTTTGAAACTGAGTCAAGCCAGGTTTTCATCTGTCGCCGGCACAATCAGGATTCCCGCCCGCAAGCCATTCTTGACCTTGGGGTTGGGGAAGATGATCCGCGCGCCCTCTTCTTCGATCACCCAGCGCGTCTGGGCGATGTCCTCGGCTAGCACATAGCCTTTGCCCAGTTCCGAAAAGTTCTCGATGTCCGCCGGTAGGTTCAGGCGGAAACTGTCGCTGTGCTTGATGATTTCCCGGGCCACGCTGAACAGCTGCAAGCCATCGAGCCCTTCATCCAGCTCCGGCTCGTTGCCCTCGATGATCTGTTGCAGGCGGGTTTCCAACAGGCTGACGTTGACGCCGTCGTTTTGCCCGAATGGCCGGGCCTTGCCCAGTTCCAGGGTAAAAGACTCGGCGCCGAGCTGATCGTAGGTGTAGGCACTGAACACGATGGACGGCTTGTTCTGCAGCAACACCGCCTCCATGCCCGCGGCACGCAGGCGAGCCAATTCACGGCGTGAGTGCTGGCGACCGTCCTTCCACGGGTACAAGGCGAACTGCTCGATCTTCGAACCGCGAATGGCCGTATGCAGGTCGTAGTGCAGGCGACTGCGTTCTGGCCGACTGAAGAAACTCGCAGCCAGCCGCTCCAGTTCACAAGCCCGTAGCGCTTCAGGTCCACCGCTCAGCTCATGGCGACCATTGAACAATCGGTTGACGTCTTGTTCGACAAAGCGCTCACCGCGCCGGATGGCCTCGGGGTTGCCGAACAGGAACAGAATGCGTGCCCGTGGCTTCAGGTCGCCACGAGCAATGTCATGCAGCAAGCGGTCGAGCAATTCGATCGGCGCGGTTTCGTTGCCGTGGATACCGGCCGACAGCAGCAGGTCCAGGCCGTTATCCCGGGCTTCGGGCGGCTTGACCTCCAGCGCGCCCTCGCTCAACCAGCGCATCCGTACGCCTTCGACAGTCAGTTGAGTCTTCTCCGCCGGTTCACGGCCGGCGAGGGTCAGTTCAAGCAGTTTGCCGAGGGCGAGCATAGCGCGGTTTCCTTAATGGTCGTGGCCGCAATCCGGGCCATGGACATGGTCATCGTCGCCGACGTCCGCCGGTTCCATTTCCAGTTGCAGGCTGACCAGGTTGGTCGCCAATGGACGCAACAACAGGTTGGCGTATTCCTCGTCCCCTTCCTCGACGTCCACGCCGATCAGCAACTGGCCGCGACCGTCCTGCTGGATCCACAACTCCTTGCCTTGCCACATTACCGCGACGCGGGTGCAGGAGGTTTCCAGTTGGGTGCCGTCGGTGTCTTCAAGGATCAGCTGCAGGGTATCGCTCATGTCTTTACGTTCTCGTCTGGGGATAAGGCAACGCGCCCTGCTTTGACTGTAGTCAGGTCACGCGCGCTTTCAATTGATCTGGAAAGGATAAACCGCGCCAAGTTTAAGGATTTGTGTCAGTTCATCCAGCGCCGCACGGCATTCGAGCAGCAACTGCGGGTCTGCCAGGTCGTTTTCGGTCATGCGGTCGCGGTAGTGCCGCTCGACCCATTGGGTCAGCGAATCGTACAACGGCGCGGTCATGATAACCCCTGGGTTGACGGCTGCCAGCTCGGTTTCATTGAGGGCCACGCGCAACCGCAGGCAGGCTGGGCCGCCGCCGTTCTGCATGCTTTGCTTGAGATCGAAGACTTTCACCTCGCGAATCACCCCGCCAGTGCCCGTCAGGCCTTGCAGATACTGCCAGACGCGTTCGTTGCTGCGGCATTCTTCCGGCACGATCAACAGCATCGAACCGTCGGGACGCGACAGCAGCTGGCTATTGAACAGGTAGGAACGCACGGCGTCATCGACCGTCACCGCTGAACGCGGTACACACACCGACTGAAATTTCCCACCGACCTTGGCGAGTTTGCTGCTCAATTCGGCCAGCATCTTGTCGGTCTCGAGAAACGCGTCCTCGTGATAGAACAGAACTTCGCCATTGCCCACCGCGATCACGTCGTTGTGGAATACACCCTGGTCGATCACCGATGGATTCTGTTGGGCGTACACCACGCCCTCCTCCCTCAGCCCGTGCAGGCGGGCAACGGCCTGGGAAGCTTCCAGGGTCTGGCGCGCCGGGTATTTCTGCGGCGCGGGATAGCGGGTATCAAAGGCACTGCGACCGAACACGAAGAATTCGACACCGGCCTCGCCGTAGGCGCGGCAGAAACGGGTGTGGTTGGCCGCGCCTTCGTCACCGAACTGCGCCACCGCCGGCAACGCGGCGTGATGGGCGAAGTGCTGCTGATTGGCAAACATCGCCCCCAGCACGCGACTGGTGGTCGGGTGTTCGATGCTGCGGTGGTACTTGCAGTTCAAGTTGGCGGCGGTGAAATGCACACGACCGTCAGCGGTGTCGGCGCTCGGGCTGACCGTGGCGGCGTTGGCCACCCACATGCTGGAGGCCGAGCAACTGGCAACCAGCAGCGGCATCGCTTCTTTCGCGGCCTGCTGGATGACCTGGGCATCGCTGCCGGCAAAGCCCAAGCGGCGCAAGGCCGCCACGTCCGGGCGCTCCTGCGGCGCCAGCACACCTTGCTGGAAACCCATGTCCATCAGCGCTTTCATTTTCGCCAGGCCCTGCAACGCCGCTTCCTTGGGGTTGGAGGACTGCTGGCTGTTGCTCTGGGACGCGACGTTGCCGTACGAGAGCCCGCCGTAGTTATGGGTCGGCCCCACTAGACCGTCAAAGTTGACTTCATAGGATTTCATCAGCGAGGCTCCACGAGAATCTGTTTTTTTATAGGCATCAAGTCACAACCGCGTCGCGGCTATCGCGAGCAGGCTCGCTCCCACAGGGTCTTGCACTGTCCTTGTGGGAGCGAGCCTGCTCGCGATCGGGGTTTACACCATTCTCACGCCGGGGGTCAGGGCAGCCGGCATGGCAAGGCTCGGGGTTTCCAGGGACGCCACCGGGTAGGCGCAATAATCGGCTGCGTAGTAAGCACTGGCGCGATGGTTGCCCGAAGCGCCGACACCGCCGAACGGTGCGCTACTGGCCGCACCCGTCAGCTGTTTGTTCCAGTTGACGATACCGGCACGGCTTTGCAGCCAGAACTGCTGGTAACGCTCCTGGGAATCGGACAGCAAGCCGGCGGCCAAGCCATATTGCGTATTGTTGGCCTCGGTGATTGCCGCGGCGAAATCCTTGTAGCGGATCACTTGCAACAACGGCCCGAACAGTTCTTCATCAGGTCGCTCGGCCACTGCCGTCACGTCCAGGATACCCGGCGTCAGCAATGCAGCCTGGGCCTGCGGCTGGGTCATGCTCAACAGGGGCACGGCGCCCTTGCCCAGCAAATGGTTTTGCGCATCCATCAGCGCCTTCGCCGCGCCCAGGGAAATCACCGAGCCCATGAACGGCGCTGGCTGCTGGTCAAAGGCCCCCACTTCGATGGTCGAGCTGACCGCCACCAGGCGCGCCAGCAAGGCATCGCCCCAGGCGCCTTCCGGCACCAGCAGGCGGCGCGCACAGGTGCAACGCTGCCCGGCGGAAATGAAAGCGGACTGGATAATGGTGTAGACCGCCGCATCGACGTCCGCCACCTCATCCACCACCAGTGGATTGTTACCGCCCATTTCCAGCGCGAGGATCTTGTCCGGGCGCCCGGAAAATTGTTGGTGCAACAGATTGCCGGTACGGCTGGAGCCGGTGAAAAACAGCCCATCGATGCCCGGATTGGCCGCCAGGGCGATGCCGGTTTCCCGGGCGCCTTGCAGCAGGTTCAGCACGCCCGCCGGCAGCCCGGCCTCGACCCAGCACTTGACCGTCAGCTCGGCGACTTTCGGCGTCAGCTCGCTCGGCTTGAACAATACGCTGTTGCCGGCCAGCAGGGCTGGCACGATGTGGCCGTTGGGCAAATGGCCGGGGAAGTTGTAGGGGCCGAACACCGCTACCACGCCGTGAGGCTTGTGGCGCAACACGGCGGTGGCGTCGCCCAGCGGGCCGCTCTTCTCGCCAGTCCGCTCACGGTAGCTTTGCACCGAAATGGCGACTTTGTTGACCATGCTGGTCACTTCGGTCGCCGCTTCCCACAACGGTTTGCCAGTTTCTTCACCGATGCAATGGGCCAGTTCGTCAGCGTGTTTTTTCAGGCTCGCGGCAAAGGCTTCCAGCACCTGGATGCGCTCGTCCAAAGTACGTCGTGCCCAGTCCGGGAACGCCTGGCGCGCGGCCTGCACCGCCGACTCCACTTGAGCCGCCGTGGCGCCGTTGCCCGACCACAACACCTGTTGAGTCACCGGGTTCAACGACTCAAAGAGGTCGCCCTGACCTTCCAGCCAGCTTCCTGCGATATACAGCGACTTCATCATTTCGACTCCCGGGCAGCAGACAACGCGACGGCACGCACCTGATCGCCGGCGTTGAGTTGAAGACGTTTGGCGGTCAGCGGATCGACCACCAGCGTACCAGCGGCCAAGCGCGCCGGTGCGGCGGTGATGCGGCAGTCTTCGCGCTTGCGGTTATGGATGAGGAACGGCGTGGCGTCATCGCCCGGCGTGCCGATGGCCAGGACCAGCGCCTGGCTGTCGCGAATCGCGCGGATCTTGCCGGTTTCACACTCCACCGCTGGGCCGGCGTCGAAGATGTCGACGTACCCCTGGTAACTGAAACCTTCGCTCTTGAGCATCGACAGCGCAGGCTCGGTGTCAGGGTGAACCTGGCCGATCACGGCCCGGGCATCTTCGGACAAGAAACAGGTGTACAGCGGGAACTTGGGCATCAGCTCGGCGATGAACGCCTTGTTGCCCACGCCGGTCAGGTAATCGGCCTGGCTGAATTCCATCTTGAAGAAGTGCCGGCCCAGGCTTTCCCAGAACGGCGAACGACCGTTGTCGTCGGACATGCCACGCATCTCGGCGATGATCTTGTTGCCGAACAGTTGTGGGAACTCAGCAATGAACAGCAGCCGCGCCTTGGCCAGCATCCGACCATTGAGGCCACTGCGGAAATCGGCATGGAGGAACAACGAGCACAGCTCGGAATTGCCAGTCAGGTCGTTGGCCAGGAACAGGGTCGGGATTTCCCGATAGATGTTCAATTCCTGGGACGCGCTGACCGTCAGGCCTACCCTGAAGTTGTACCAGGGCTCACGCAGCCCCACGGCACCGGCGATGGCGGAAATACCGACCACGCGACCGTCATCGTCTTCGAGCACGAACAGGTAGTCCGCGTCACCGCGCCCGGCTTCGCCGCGAAAGGTCTTCTCGGCCCAGCCGACCCGATGGGCCAGGCGTTCTTCATTGGCCGGCAAGGTGGTCAGGCCGGTGCCAGTGCTGCGGGCCAGGGCGATCAGAGCGGGTAAATCGCTGCTGCGTACGGGACGAACGATCATGCTATCTCCTCAAACGGGTCGCTCACGCCACCCGCGAAACTCAGCCGTAAGGCGTTAAACCGCTACCAGGCGCACGCTGGCACCCTCGCCAACGCCCAGGGCTTCGGCCGCTTCCATGTCCAGGGTCACCGGCTTGCCCGGCGCGTAGTCGAGCTCCAGTAATACGGCGCGGTAATCCTGCAACTGGGCGTTGGCCACCAGGTATTGCCGGCCCGCCCCCTTGACCGGCTCACCGAGCTTGACCGGCACCACGCGGCTCTGGGCAATCGAGCGGATCCCCGAGACACGGGCATGCAGGGTCGGGCCACCGTCGAAGATGTCGATGTAGTGATCGGTTTCGAAACCCTCGCGCATCAGGATGTCGAAGGTGATCTGCGCCCGCGGATGGACCTGGCCCATGGCTTCCTGGGCCGCGTCCGGCAACAGCGGCACGTAGATCGGGTAATGGGGCATCAGCTCGGCGAGGAAGGTGCGGCTTTTCAGCCCGCACAAACGCTCGGCGGCGGCATAGTTCAGGTCGAAGAAGTTGCGACCGATGGCGTCCCAGAACGGCGAGTCGCCATTCTCATCGCTGTAGCCGACGATCTCGGTCACCACCGAATCGGCAAACCGTTCCGGATGACTGGCGACGAACAGCAGGCGCCCGCGGGAGTTGAGTTCCGACCATGGCGAACCGACCAACTCCGGCACCACATAGAAGCTGGTCAGCAGGCTGTTACCGGTCAGGTCGTGGCACTGGGAGAGCACGTGGATCTTGTTGTGGATCTTCAGCTCACGGGAGGCGTGGACGAAGGTCTCGTTGCGAAAGCTGTAGAACGGTTCGGAATAACCGGCCGAAGCAACGATAGCCGAACAGCCCGCCAGCTTGCCGGTCGCGGTGTCTTCAAGCACAAAGAAATAGCTCTCTTCGCCGTTGAAGCTGACTTCGGCGGCAAACGAGGCTTCGCTTGCGGCGATCTTGTCGCTCAGGCGTTCCACGTCATCCGGCAAGGAAGTGACACCGATCGGACTGTCCGCAGCCAGACGCTGTACCTCGCCCAGATCAGCCATTTGCGCGGGGCGCATCACCAGCATGGTGTCACTCCTTAACTTGAAATAAAGGGTTCGACCGTTGGGTCGACAAAGAGAAAAAATACCGGACCTGCCTCCCTATTGACTCAAAAGTGGGAGCAGGTTTGTGGGAGCAAAGCTTGCTCGCGATGCAGGCAATGAGTTCTACCTGCAAGGCCGAGGCGATCCGTCGCGAGCAAGCTTTGCTCTCACAAAAGCCCGGCTCCACATTGGAGCCGGTACAGTCTGTAAACAATCAGGCTTGCGTCAGCTTCGCCGCAGCCCGCTCGAAACGGTCCAGACCAGCATCGATATCGGCGTCTTCCACCACCAGGCTCGGGGCGAAGCGAATCACGTCCGGGCCGGCTTGCAGGATCATCAGGCCTTCCTGTTCGGCGGCGTTGAAAATGTCCTTGGCCTTGCCCTTCCAGGCATCGTTCAACACGCAGCCGATCAACAGGCCCAGGCCACGCACTTGGGTGAACAGGCCGTATTTCGCGCCGATCTGCTCCAGGCGCGTCTTGAACTTGTCGTGCTTGGCCTTGACGCCGGCGAGCACTTCAGGGGTATTGACCACATCGATCACCGCTTCGGCTACCGCGCAGGCCAGCGGGTTGCCGCCATACGTCGTGCCGTGAGTGCCGACGACCAAGTGCTTGGCCAGTGCTTCGGTGGTGAGCATCGCCGCGATCGGGAAACCACCGCCCAGGCTCTTGGCACTGGTGAGGATGTCCGGGATCACGCCGTAGTGCATGTAGGCGAACAGCTCGCCAGTGCGGCCCATGCCGGTCTGCACTTCGTCGAAGACCAGCAGCGCGTCGTGCGCATCGCACAGGTCACGAGCACCTTGCAGATAAGCCAGTTCAGCCGGCAGCACACCGCCCTCGCCCTGGATCGGTTCCAGAACCACGGCGCAGGTCTTGTCCGAAACAGCCGCTTTCAAAGCGGCCAGGTCGTTGTAAGGAACGTGGGTGATGCCAGTAATTTTAGGACCGAAACCGTCGGAGTACTTCGACTGTCCGCCGACGTTGACGGTAAACAGGGTCCGACCGTGGAAGCTGTTGAGCGCGGCGATGATTTCGTACTTCTCGCTGCCGAAACGATCGAACGCGACACGACGGGCCAGCTTGAAGGCGGCCTCGTTGGCTTCGGCGCCGGAGTTGCAGAAGAACGCGCGCTCGGCAAAGGTTGCGTCGACCAGTTTATGGGCCAGGCGCAGGGCCGGCTCATTGGTGAAGACATTGGACACGTGCCACAGCTTGTTGGCCTGTTCGGTCAGTGCGCCGACCAGTGCCGGGTGGGCATGGCCCAGTACGTTGACTGCGATACCGCCAGCAAAGTCGATCAACTCGCGACCGGACTGATCCCATACGCGGGAACCGGCACCACGCACAGGTATGAAGGCAGCAGGTGCATAGTTGGGAACCATAACCTGGTCGAAATCGGCGCGTTGTACCGCGGCTTGCTCAACGGACATCGGAGTCTCCTGATGAGGAACACCCGCCTGGAACTGGCGGGCTTGGTAAGGATTGTAAGGACAGTTTTCAGCCCGGCCTTGCCGCCAAGCGACAACTTCTTATAGCGCCAACCCACGTTTTTCGCGGGTTTACGGCAATGCGACAAATAGCGTCGCAAAGGCGCAGTTTAAACGTTGGCAGCGGATTTGAGGCGCCCGCCTCGAGATTTGATTCAGACGCTTCCCCCTTGCCAGGCACAACACTTGTGGCGAGGGGATTTATCTGTGGGAGCAAAGCTTGCTCGCGATGAACGATAACTCGGTTAGCCTGCACAAACGTGGCGCCTGCATCGCGGGCAAGCCTTGCTCCCACAGACCCACTCACCACAAGGCGGCTGTGTCAACCCTAGCCCCGCTCGGACGGCACCGACGACAGTTCGAACGGGCTGCTGCTGCGCCGCTGGTTCCGATCTTCCCGGGGCGTGGCGCCGAAGAAGTTGCGGTAGGCGCTGGAGAAATGCGGCCCTGAAGAGAACCCGCAGGACAGGCCGATCTGGATGATGGACTTGCTGGTCTGCATCAGCATCTGCCGGGCCTTGTTCAGGCGCAGCTCCAGGTAGTACTGGCTTGGCACGCGGTTGAGGTATTGCTTGAAGATCCGCTCCAGTTGTCGACGGGACACGCACACATGCTGGGCGATTTCGTCGGTGGTCAGCGGCTCTTCGATGTTGGCTTCCATCAGCAACACGGCCTGGGTGAGCTTCGGATGGCTGGAGCCGAGACGATTCTGTAGCGGGATGCGCTGGCGCTCGCCGCCCTCGCGGATGCGCTCGACCACCAACTCTTCGGACACCGCGCCGGCCAGTTCCGCGCCATGATCGCGAGCCAACACCGCCAGCAACAGGTCCAGCACCGACATGCCGCCGCAAGCGCTCAGACGATCGCGGTCCCAGTCGAACAGATGACTGGTGGCAATGACCTTGGGGAAGCGCTCGGAGAAGTCATCCTGCCAGCGCCAGTGCACGGCGGCACGGTAACCGTCGAGCAAACCCAACTGAGCCAAGGGATAGACACCCGCGGACAAACCACCGATCACACAACCGGCGCGCACCAGTTGCTTGAGGGCACTGCTCAGGGGCGAGGCCAGCGCGGTCGGCGGCTCATCGGCCAGCAGGAACAGCTTCTGGAAACCCTCGAGCTTGCCGGCCCAGGGCTCGCCCGGCAGTTGCCAGGCGCCGTCGACCGGCGGCTCGGCCTGCAAGAACGACAATTCGTAGACCACGTCCGGATGCACCCGCTGCGCGACACGCAAGGCCTCCTCGGCCAGCGCCAGCGTCAAGGCTTTAGTGCTGGGCCAAATCAGGAAACCTATTCGATGGGCAGTCATGGCGGGCAATCCGAAGCGAAAACAGTGTTAAAGCCAAAAGCGGCTGCAACCAAATTAGACCATCTGGCGCGCGGTGCGCAGCATGACCCAAATCAGGTGCGTAACGGGAGCGATTACTTGAGGCTGCCCGAAAGAAATTGTTGCAAGCGCTCCGATTGCGGATTGACCAGCACTTCGCGCGGGTTGCCGCTTTCTTCGACGAGACCTTTGTGCAGGAATACCAACTGGTTCGACACTTCACGGGCAAAACCCATTTCGTGGGTCACCACCACCATGGTCCGGCCTTCCAGGGCCAGGGCCTGCATCACTTTGAGCACGTCGCCCACCAGTTCCGGGTCGAGGGCCGAGGTCGGCTCGTCGAACAGCATCACCTCTGGCTCCACCGCCAGCGCACGGGCAATCGCCACGCGCTGCTGTTCGCCGCCGGACATATGGCCCGGATAAGCGTCCTTGCGATGCGCCACGCCAACCTTGTTCAGGTAATACTCAGCTTTTTCGCGAGCCTCGGCCTTGGCCACGCCCAACACATGCACCGGCGCTTCCATGATGTTTTCCAGCGCGGTCATGTGGGACCACAGGTTGAAATGCTGGAACACCATCGATAGTCGCGAACGCATGCGCTGCAACTGCTTGGCGTCCGCAGCCTTCAAGGCGCCGTCCTTGCCGGCCACCAGCTTCAGCTCTTCGTTGTTGAGCAGAATCTTGCCGGCGTGGGGTTGCTCAAGCAGGTTGATACAGCGCAGGAAGGTACTTTTGCCGGAACCACTGGAACCGATGATGCTGATCACATCGCCGGCGGCGGCTTTCAGGGACACGCCCTTGAGCACTTCGTGACTGCCATAGCGTTTATGCAGGTCTTGGACTTCAAGCTTGTACATGCGGTCGGTTCTCACAAAACGTCAGTCGTTGAGCAGTCGATCGGATCGATGCGTTATCAGTGCTTGCGCGGGGCCAGGTAACCCAGCCAGCGGCGTTCGGCCAGTTTGAACAGGCGCACCAGGATGAAGGTCAGGCACAGGTAGAAAACGCCGGCCGTGATGTAAGCCTCGAACGGCAAGTAGTACTGCGCATTCACCGTGCGCGCGGCACCGGTGATGTCGATCAGGGTCACGATGGACGCCAGGCTGGTGGTCTGCAACATCATGATCACTTCGTTGCTGTATTGCGGCAGCGCCCGACGCAAGGCCGACGGCAGCAGGATCCGGCGATACAGCTTGTAGCGCGACATGCCCATGGCCTTGGCCGCTTCGATCTCACCGTTAGGCGTGGCCCGCAGGCTGCCGGCGATGATTTCGGCGGTGTAGGCGCTGGTGTTGATGGCAAAGGCCAGGCACGCACAGAAGGTCGCGCTGGACAGCCACGGCCAGAGGAAGCTTTCACGCACGATCGCGAACTGCGCCAACCCGTAATAGATCAGGAACAGCTGCACCAGCATCGGCGTGCCGCGAATCACGTAGGTGTAGAGCCACGCCGTCATGTTGACGAGCGGCTGCTTCGAGACGCGCATCAGCCCCAGGGGCAGCGCCGCCAACAGACCGAAGAACAGCGACAGCGCCAACAGCTTCAAGGTGGTCAGCAGGCCACTGAAGTACAGCGGCAAGGCTTCATAGATGACGTTGTAGTCGAAGATCATAGATCAGCCGCCCTTACGCCTACCGAGTAGCGCTTCTCGAGGTGACGCAATGCCAGCAACGAGACACTGGTAATCACCAGGTACATCGCCGCCACTGCGAGGAAGAAGGTGAAAGGCTCGCGAGTGGCATCCGCCGCCTGCTTGGCCTTGAACATCATGTCTTGCAGGCCCACCACGGAAATCAGCGCGGTGGCCTTGGTCAATACCAACCAGTTGTTGGTGAAGCCCGGGATCGCCAGGCGAATCATCTGCGGCACCAGCACCCGGAAGAACACCTGGAACCCGTTCATGCCGTACGCCATGCCCGCCTCGGCCTGGCCCTTGGGGATCGCCATGAATGCACCGCGAAAGGTTTCCGACAGGTAGGCACCGAAGATGAAGCCCAGGGTGCCGATACCGGCCGCCAGCGGGTTCAGGTCGATGTAGTCGTCATAGCCGAGCATCGGCGCCAAGCGATTGAGCAAGTCCTGACCACCGTAGAAAATCAGCAGGATCAGCACCAGGTCAGGAATACCGCGAATGACCGTGGCATACAGGTCGCCCAGCCACGCCAGCCAGCGCACCGGAGAGAGGCGCAATGCGACCCCGATCAGCCCCAGGACAATGGCCAGGGCCATGGACGACAAGGCGAGCTGAAGCGTCAACCATGCGCCATCGAGGATGACAGCCCCGTAGCCTTTCAACATGATTCAGGTCCTCGAAAGTGGGATGAAAAAATGGCGCAAACCGCAGAAATCCTGTTGCTTGCGCCATTTCGCACGAGTGGCGGGACGTCGTTACTTGCCGTAGATGTCGAAAGCGAAGTACTTGTCCTGGATTTGCTTGTATTTGCCGTTCTCGCGGATGGCGGTGATCGCGCCATTGATCTTGTCTTTCAGCGCATCGCCCTTGCGAACCGCGATTCCAATACCGTCGCCGAAGTATTTCTCATCGGTGAAGGCCGGGCCGACGAACGCAAAGCCTTTGCCGGCGTCGGTTTTCAGGAAACCGTCATCCAACAGCGTGGCATCTGCCACGGTACCGTCGAGACGGCCGGCAGCCACATCCAGGTAGATCTCGTTCTGCGAACCGTACGGCTTGATCTCGGCACCCAGCGGGGCCAGGACTTCACGGGCGAAACGCTCGTGGATCGAACCGCGCTGTACGCCAATGTTCTTGCCCTTGAGCTCGGCCAGGTTGTCGCCGACCTGGGTGCCAGCCTTCATCACCAGACGGGCCGGGGTGTTGTAGTACTTGTTGGTGAAATCAACGGACTTCTTGCGGTCTTCAGTAATCGACATGGACGACAGGATCGCATCGATCTTGCGCACCTTGAGCGCCGGGATCAGACCGTCGAACTCTTGCTCGACCCACACGCACTTGACCTTCATCTCTTCGCACAGCGCGTTGCCGATGTCGTAGTCGAAACCGACGATACTGCCATCCGGAGCTTTCGAGGCGAACGGAGGGTAAGCCGCTTCGATACCAATCTTCAGGGGCTTCTCATCAGCGAAGGTAGGCAGGGACAGCACGGACAGTGCCAGGGCGCCAAGCAGCACAAGTTTCTTCATCTTGGAACTCCATCGGTAAAGGGCGAAAACGGCAGAGTGAGCAACAGCCCAATATGCGAATGGTGGAACGAACTTTGGTGCTGCGTCCTAGGAAGCTCACGTTTTATTCAACGCGAGCCACGACGAGCGAGTGATCGGCATTCTAACGACAGGCCCGAAGCCGATATTTCTTCAATGCGACAACAAATTACAGAAGCACCGAGAAAGCGGCTCAAGCTCATTGACAGCCTCGCAAATTCATGCAAGAGCAAAAGAAGGGAAACCGATCTATGCTGCAAATAGCGGGCCCATTATTCGCAAACCCTTCTAATCCGGCAAGCACAGCGTGTCGGCTTATTTTCCGAGGCACCTGGAACCGCCCTGTAACGGGGCTTCACGTTTCACATCGCCCCGTTGTGGCGCCTTTGGTTACACATTTCGAAACACCGGTAACGTTCAGACAGCTCTTACTTTAAACGCCGATATTTATTCATCCTCCGACCCCGTGGCGAGGGAGCTTGCTCCCGCTGGGCTTCGAAGCAGCCCCAAAGCCAGGCAGCGCGGTCGTTCAGTCATACCGCGTTGGCCGGTTTACGACTGCTGCGCAGCCGAGCGGGAGCAAGCTCCCTCGCCACAAAGGCACCACACTTCAAGCCCTCCTAGCGCTAGCGACCATAAAAAAGCCCCACCCGGCAAATACCGGGCGGGGCTTTTCGGTGTTACTGGCGACCGTCAGGCCACGTTCATGGTCTTGTGCGTCTCGATCAGATGCGCCACCACGCCCGGATCGGCCAGGGTGGAAATATCACCCAAGCCGTCGTACTCCGCCGTGGCGATCTTGCGCAGGATGCGGCGCATGATCTTGCCGGAACGGGTTTTCGGCAGCCCCGGGGCCCACTGGATAACGTCCGGCGAAGCAATCGGACCGATCTCCTTGCGCACCCAGTTCTTCAGTTCCAGGCGCAGGGCTTCGCTGGTTTCCTCGCCAGCATTGAGGGTCACGTAGACATAGATCCCCTGCCCCTTGATGTCGTGCGGCACACCCACCACCGCCGCTTCGGCGACTTTCGGGTGGGCGACCATGGCGCTTTCGATCTCGGCCGTCCCCATGCGGTGGCCGGACACGTTGAGCACGTCATCCACCCGCCCGGTGATCCAGTAGTAGCCATCCTCGTCACGACGCGCACCGTCACCGGTAAAGTACATGCCGCTGAAGGTCTTGAAGTAGGTGTCGACAAAACGGTCGTGGTCGCCGTACAGCGTACGTGCCTGGCCTGGCCACGAATCGAGGATGACCAGGTTGCCTTCGGCCGGGCCTTCGATCAGGTTGCCGAGGTTGTCCACCAGCGCCGGCACCACACCGAAGAACGGACGCGTGGCCGAGCCTGGTTTCAACGCCGTGGCGCCCGGCAGTGGGCTGATCAGCACGCCACCGGTTTCGGTCTGCCACCAAGTGTCGACGATCGGGCAACGTTCCTTGCCGACATTCTTGTAGTACCAGTCCCAGGCTTCCGGATTGATCGGCTCGCCCACTGAGCCCAACAGGCGCAGGCTGCTGCCATCGGCGCCTTCGACAGCGGCGGTGCCCGAGGCCATCATCGCGCGGATGGCGGTCGGCGCGGTGTAGAGGATGCTGACCTTATGCTTGTCGACGACCTTGGCCACCCGAGTGATATCCGGGTAGTTCGGCACGCCTTCGAACAGCAGCGTGGTCGCGCCATTGGCCAGCGGGCCGTAGACGATATAGCTGTGGCCGGTGACCCAACCGACGTCGGCGGTGCACCAGTAGACTTCGCCCGGCTTGTAGTCGAACACTCGCTCATGGGTCAGCGCCGCGTACAGCAAATAGCCGGCCGTGGTGTGCTGCACCCCCTTGGGCTTGCCGGTGGAACCGGAGGTGTAGAGGATGAACAGCGCTTCTTCAGCGCCCATTTCCTTCGGCGCGCAAACGGTGCCGGCCACTTTCATCAGGTCTTCGTACCAGATGTCGCGGTGCTGGTTCCACTTGATGTTGCCAGCGGTGCGCTTGCACACAATGACTTTCTGGATGCTGCTGGTTTCCGGGTTGGTCAATGCGTCATCGACGTTGGCCTTGAGTGGAATCTTCTTGCCGGCGCGAATACCTTCGTCGGCAGTGATGACTACTTTGGATTTGCAGTCGATGATCCGGCCGGCCAGCGCTTCAGGCGAGAAACCGCCGAACACCACCGAGTGGATCGCACCAATCCGGGCACAGGCCAGCATGGCGACCACGGCTTCAGGGATCATCGGCATGTAGATCGTCACCACGTCGCCGCGATGCACGTCCTGGCCACGCAAAGCGTTGGCGAACTTGCAGACTTCTTCATGCAGCTCGCGATAGGTAATGTTGCGGCTCTCGGACGGGTCATCGCCCTCCCAGATAATCGCAACCTGATCACCGCGCTCGGCCAGATGACGGTCGAGGCAGTTGTAGGAAACGTTCAAGGTGCCGTCGGCGAACCACTTGATGTCGACATGGTGATCATCGAAGGACGTCTGCTTCACCGTGGTGAAAGGCTTGATCCAATCGAGGCGCTTGGCCTGCTCACGCCAGAAGCCGTCCGGGTTGACGACCGACTGCTGGTACATAGCCTTGTAGGTCGCCTCGTCAGTCAGCGTATTAGCCGCAACCTCGGGGCGAACGGGATACACAGAAGCCGCACTCATCTTTCTTACCTCGGAGACATAGTTGTTTTTGTATGGTCCCGTTGTAGCCCGGGGCGGGCCTATAGAACCATTCGACGATGGTAGTAACAAGTCCCTACAAAATGTCGGTACTAACGTGCAAGGCTCTGCCTGCGGGGGTTTTCCTGTGTGGGAGCGAGCCTGCTCGCGATGGCGGCGGCAAATCCAACATAGATGCAACAGACAACACCCGCCACCTGCAGCGATTATTACCAGATCAACCAACAGTGTTTATCAAAACCCGGTCTTTTTGCGATCACCCCCTCCCCCTAAAATCCATCTCGCCAACCGGCAAACACGATTAACGCAACACAGCCCCCACGAAGGCCGTTAATCCAACTTCCAAAACTTGCTCCACACGCAACCCCAAAAAGGTTGCGTGACCCCACTCGACCTCAAGAAAGGTGAATTAGATGAAAGCTTTATGGGTTCTGGTCCTCGGCAGCCTTTGCGCCACCGCGATGGCAGACGAGGCCCCGACCGACGTCGCACAGCAAAAACCGGCCATTGAGGAGTACACCTACTCCACCCACCTGGACATCGCCAAAGTCATCTCCATGAGCGAAATCCCCAATGTCTGCGAAGTGGTCCCGGCGAAAATGGAATACGACGACTCCAAGGGCCAGCGCCACATCCTGCGCTACAGCGTCATGGGCAACGGTTGCTCCAACGGCTGATCAATCTTTGAACGAATCAGGAGCAACCACCATGAAAGCCCCACTGATCCTCGCCTTGACCCTATCCGTACTGGCCACCAACACCTTCGCTGCCGACGGGTTCGATCGCACCGGTTCAGCCGCCGCGATCAGTCGGTACGACGTGGCGGATTCCGCCATCATCGCGACTGACGACTACACCACCACGACACCAACCACTGTCGCCTCAGATGGCAGCGATCACACCGGTTCCGCCCATACCGATTGATCATTACTGGCATTTTCCATGGCCCGATTTCGATCGGGCCTGGTTGTGTCTGCAACCGCCGAAAACCCTCCACAAACACAACATGTAGTGTAAAACCGCAAAAAACGCTCGTTTTTTGATCAAAAAAAACCGCCATCCGATCCATGCAAAAAAAATCTTCGGCGGCCAAAGCCTTGTAAACACTCGCTCCCAAGCGGGTATGCCCTTCGCTGTCCCTTCTGTGAGCCATTTCGCCGCAGCACGTAGGCAAAAAAGTCCTTATAATGCCGCCTCAAACGGGCCTGCAATATTCCCTTACAGGGAATCAAGCCAGCCTGAAGCCCACGCCAGGACCAATTCACCTCCTTGCGTTCACCGCCGCTTCAGAATGACCCGTACATTTTTCTGTTTATTGCCTGCGTCAGCTGCTGCAACAAACGATTTTTCAAGATCCACCGCGGCCAGTAGGCCTTCATCGGGCATCTGGCCCTCACGCAGGAGACGACACGTCATGCTGAGCTGGGACGAATTCGACAAAGAAGACGGCGAAGTCGCTGTCAAAGGCGCCAACGCCGGCCACGCTTCTGAAGCCAACATGGACCGCCTCGACAGCGCCGGCGGTGCCGCCGCCCTCGAAGCCCGGGCCGTGACGGCCAGCGACTCGGCCGCGATCATTCGCGCCAAGGCCGCCCTCGACAAACTCGACGTCGCCGAAGGCCTCGCTGAACTCGAAGGCGCCTCCGCCCGTGTCGCCGTCGATGAAAAACGCATGATCAACTGCCGCGCCGACCTCAACCAGCTCGTGCCGTTCAAATACGACTGGGCCTGGCAGAAGTACCTGGACGGCTGCGCAAACCACTGGATGCCGCAAGAAGTCAACATGACCGCCGACATCGCCCTCTGGAAAAACCCGGAAGGCCTGACCGACGACGAGCGCCGCATCGTGATGCGCAACCTGGGCTTCTTCTCCACCGCCGACTCCCTGGTTGCCAACAACCTGGTCCTGGCCGTGTACCGCCTGATCACCAACCCGGAATGCCGCCAGTACATCCTGCGCCAGGCTTTCGAAGAGGCGATCCACACCCACGCCTACCAGTACTGCATCGAATCGCTGGCCATGGATGAAGGCGAGATCTTCAACATGTACCACGAGATCCCATCGGTCGCGAAAAAAGCCGCCTGGGGCCTGAAATACACCCGTTCGATCTCCGATCCGAAGTTCGAAACCGGCACCCCGGAAACCGACAAAGAACTGCTGCGCAACCTGATCGCCTACTACTGCGTCCTGGAAGGCATCTTCTTCTACTGCGGCTTCACCCAGATCCTGTCCATGGGCCGCCGCAACAAAATGACCGGCGTCGCCGAGCAGTTCCAATACATCCTGCGCGACGAATCCATGCACCTGAACTTCGGCATCGACGTGATCAACCAGATCAAAATCGAAAACCCGCACTTGTGGGATGCCGAGATGAAGGAAGAAGCGACCCAGATGATCCTGCAAGGGACTCAACTGGAGATCGAATACGCCCGCGACACCATGCCTCGCGGCGTGCTGGGCATGAACGCGGCGATGATGGAAGACTATCTGAAGTTCATCGCTAACCGTCGCCTGTCGCAGATTGGTCTGAAGGAAGAGTACCCAGGGACGACTAACCCGTTCCCTTGGATGAGCGAGATCATGGACTTGAAGAAAGAGAAGAACTTCTTTGAGACTCGGGTGATTGAGTATCAGACGGGTGGGGCTTTGAGCTGGGATTGATACCTGAGCTCATAACGATTTGACGATGGTTACCTGCGTCGAAACGTAAATAAAAGCCCCGATCCGATCGGGGCTTTTTATTGGGTCGAGATTATTCGATATGGGTGACTTGTGGGTTATCTCAGGGCCCAGCGGGAGCAAGCTCCCTCGCCACCAGTCGGGGCCAGGCTGATGGTTGTGTTGTGTCATTGGGAATCGCGAGCAGGCTCGCTCCCACAGGGTTTGTGGTGGATTCAAACAAGGGGTGCAGCCCGCCGCGCCCTTCGGTATTAATACACTTCCTCTCACGGACCCGAGCCCCGATGAAATTCGACACCGCCTACTGCCTCAGCCTCGATGCCAAGCTTTCGATCTATGACGTTCGGGATCTGAATTTCGACGAGACCATGGCCTTCGATTCAGCCAAGGAGCGCTTTCAGTGCCCCAACGATGCCTGCCGGGCGGCGTTTGATGAGGACAATCGGCTAACGACATTCAACGCCAAGAACGTCAATTACATCCGCACGCCGCATTTCAAGAATCAGCCAACGACCCAGCATATCGAGGGCTGCCCTTATGTCAGTCCGAAAACGCCGGGGTTGGGTGCGGAGAGTGGCGAAGCGGAATCGGATGACGACCGTGAGGAACATTTTCCGTCGGAGCTGTTGCTGACTCGGCGTCAGTACGTGCGTAAACCGCTCAATCAGTTGAAGGACGTCGAAGCGAATCAGCCTACGTCGCCCAATCTATCGTCCCACGGTGATGACACTCGTTCCGCCCATGATTCGACACCCGACAAGACCAGCGTCTTCGCCCATCCAGTGGAGTGTTTCGTCTCGAACTTCGATAACAAGGACCTGCTCAAGCGCATGCCGCTGAAGATTGGCGAGCACACGGCGCCCTATGCCTCGTTCTTCAAGAAGATCGATTACCTGCTGGACAACAAGGGATTGATTTACTGGGGCAAGATCAAGGAGATCAAGGATTACACCCAGAGCTTTCGCATCGACTTCGAAGCCAAGGTCTGGTTCAAGCAACCGGACGAGGCGAAGAAGAAGCCTTACTCGGTCAACGTTTACCTGAGCAAGAAGCTGATCGACAACTACCGCAAGCGCAAAGCGTTTCTGGAAGAGATCAAGCATGCTGTCGACAGTAATGCGCCGTTGTATTGCTTCTTTTATGGCGTGACGCCGGAGTTGAAACAGGTGCCGAGCAAGAAAAACCCCGAACAGACATTCGGGGTGTTCAGCGCCAACATCGAGAACCTGGATCACTTCATTATTCGAGAAGCGCCGGGGTTGGCTGAGGGCTAGTCACTCATCCTGGGGCAATTGAAGTTTGACCGCACCGGGGTGTTGTTTTACGACAGCATACGGCAGCACCGACCAGCCTGGGTCATCACAGACGCGTTGCGCGCGGGCGAAGAACGGTCCCAGGTACAAACCTTTTTCGGTGAAGTACCAATTGGAATAGCCCCAGACGCCCTCATCGGTGTAGTCGCAGCTGTCCTCATCCGTTGGTTTCAGCATCTCGTCGGGGTACAGCGTGGTGAATTGCCTGATCAGCCATGGCGCGAATACTTCGCGTTGGTAAGTGTATCGCACCCTGCTCTCTTCATCGGTCAAAGGGGCATCACCCGCGTCGTCGTGGCCGGCGTGCAGCGGTGGCTTGTCTGTGCCAACCCAGAGCACGTCTTCCAGCGACAGAGTGTGGCCGGTGTGCGCGTCGAGCGTGAGCGGCGAATTGCCAAAATCCGGGTGGACGCCGCCGCAGTAATAGCTGGTGGAAATGTTCAGGCTGATCACATCGGGCGATAGGTATTTGGGCGCGACGCCTTGGTCGAACTCGGCATTATCGGCCCCCTGCAACAAACAACCGTAGTAGCTGATGACTTCGGTCCAGAGGCGCCCCAACAATTGCCGATTGACCCGCTGCAGCTCATCTTTCGAGTAGCCGGACTCGACGCTGAACATGGAAATACCGGATTGTGGCTCCGTCCACCATTGCAAGTCATGGCCCATGAAAGATTCTTTCTTGCCCGGTTTGAGTTTCAAGCCTTGCAGACGGAGATACTCATAAGGGTCACTTTTTTGCAGCTCGGCGATAGCGGGGGGAAGATCGGCCCCAGGAGCCGGGAGCCTGGCTTCGGTCACCTGCACGGGCAGAACTTTGCCCTTGGGGCTTTTCCATTCACCCTGCCAGCCGTTGGCCGTTTTTTGCAACGTCAGGGTTGGCAGTGATTGGCCGTCGTCGTAACGGGTACCGCCCTCGACCAGCGTCAGGGTCTTTTCTTGCAGCGAACCGCTCAACCCCAAGTCACGATGGTATTTCTCATAGAAATAGCGACCGATGACTTCGTCCTCTTGAGCGGTGTTGAGTCCCAGCACAATCGGCATCTTGCCCAAGGTTCCGGTAAAGACGCGGCTGCTTCCTTCGGCACTGGCTGTCGAACAGAGCGCGAGCAGGCACGTGGCGCTGGATGCGAGGAGTAACAGTCCTTTGAACATGGAATCTTCCTGGAAAGAAGCGAGTGCTCGCTTGGGAAAAGAGTGGCGCGGAGTATGGCGAATCTGAACTCCGGAATCGATATTTCACTCCTTATCATGGGATTTCAAACAACGCCGCGTAGCGAGTTACTGTACCGATATGCCCAGCATCACGACCACTAGCAACCCGAGATAGACCCAAGCGTGAAGTCGATCCGGTATGCGCCCGATCCAAGGTGTAGCAAAGCGAATCCCCACTAACGATCCTATCGTCAAAACCGCGAACGCCTGCAAATCCAGATACCCGACAAGCCAGGGCCCCAAATCCCTGGTAACCCCCGCCATGGCCATGTAAGTCAGCGTTCCGGCCACCGCGACCGGCAAACTCAATGGGTTCGCCATAGATGTTGCCTGGGACATACTCAGCCCACGACGACGCAGCAACGGCACAGTCATGACGCTACCTCCTACGCCCAAAAACGTAGCAATGGCGCCGATGACGACTCCACCTCCCCATACTTCTGCCCTGCCCAATGGACGTGGGGCTACAGCGTCAGAGTGTGTAAGAAAACCGCGTCTGAACAGGCAGTCCAGAATCGTGATTCCCAGATAAACGATGAAACCATAGCGAATCACTTCGCCGCTCGCCCAAATCGCTGCCACGGCTCCAACGACTGCGCCCAGGCCGATATAGCCGGCCAACGGCCAAAGGTAGCGGCGAAGGAGGTTACCGGCGCGGTGATGCTTTGCGGTGGCGATCAGCCCGTTGACCACCATCACGCAGGTGGAGGTGGCCACAGCAATGTGCATCGCCGATTGGCCGATGGGGTCGTCAACACCGTGGCTAGCTGTAAGCATGCGATACATCAAGGGCACCACGACGAAGCCACCACCGAAACCAAACAGCACCGCCGTCACGCCACTCAGGCAACCGAAGCACGCGAGCAATACATAGAACATCGAGGCGAATCCATGAAAAGGGAGGCGCCCACGATAGGTAAGCGAAGCCTGGCCTGCTGTAGCAAACCAGCCAATAATGTTCGCATTTACGCCAATCACGAATGGCTCATCGATGCGCAACACCTCGATCGATTTATTGGATGCGACACCCAGGGCTGTCGTCGCCATCGGCACCGATTATCCCCACGGACATTTATTGTCGCTGCACCACCATCGCCGGGCGCAGTTACTGTATGGCGCCACTGGCGTGATGCAGGTCAGCACCGAGGACGGCAATTGGGTGGTGCCGCCGCAACGGGCGGTGTGGATTCCGCCAGGGGTGGCCCATGAAGTGCTGATGCTGGGCGTCAGCACCCGCAGTCTGTACATCGAGCCGGCGGCGGTGACGGCCATGGATGCCCGCTGCCAGGTCATCAATGTGTCGCCCCTGATGCGCCAGCTGCTGTTGGAAGCCGTGGAGCTTGCGCCGGACTACGACGAGGCTGGACGCGATGGTGTGTTGATCGACCTGCTCCTGCACGAACTGCTGCGCAGCGCACATCTGCCGCTGCACCTGCCACTGCCCAAGGATTCACGCCTGCTCGGCCTGTGCCAAGCGTTCCTCAAGCATCCCGATGCCCATGCCTCGCCCGTGGGATGGGCGGCGCAATTGCATATCAGCCTGCGGTCGTTCAATCGCCTGTTCAGCCGGCAAACCACGCTGACTTTCAGCCAGTGGCGGCAGCAAGCGTGTGTCATGGCGGCGTTGGCCCGCCTGGCCGAAGGTGATGCGGTGACGCGAATAGCCCTTGATCTGGGCTACGACAGCCCCGCTGCGTTCTCCACCATGTTCCGTCGGGTCCTGGGCCACGCCCCGAGTGCCTGGTTAGAAAAGACCACTGGTCACCGATCAAGAAAATGAGATTGATCCGGGCTCAAAACAACTGTACAAAAACACAGTATTTTTGAATCCACAGCTTTGGAGAACTCCCATGGCCTCTCTCGCAATCAAAACCACTCTGGAACGCATCGCTGTCTATCAATTCACCCCCGCTCACAGCGCACAGGCCCGAGCCATGCTGGGCTGGAGTGTCGAGGAGCTGTCCCGCCAATCCGGTGTCTCGGTCCAGGCTATCCGCCGCTTCGAGGCCGGCGGCGAGTTGCTCGACGTGACCCGCCTGGCCCTGGCCTTCCGGCTGGAAGCCGAAGGCCTGGTGTTCTTCCCCGGGTTCGCACCGGGGCGCGGCATGAATATCAAGGGCGCGACGCCGGATCCCATGGGACGACCCGATTACGCAATGATTGAATAGCGCAGGCTCCGCGTGCGCTATGCGATACCGGCCTGGTCCTGATACGCCGAGGGCTCCACGTCCAGCCACCAGGCCCGGCCACGTTGCGGCTGCGTCAGGGTGAATGCCTCGCCCATTTGCGGCGTGGTGATGCAGACGTTGCGCTCCCAGGCCAGGGCCAGGATGCGGTCGAAGGGTTCGTACCAGGCATGCATCGCCAGGTCGAACGTGCCGTTGTGGATCGGCAGCAACCAACGGCCCTTGAGATCGATATGAGCCTGCAGTGTCTGCTCCGGTTGCATGTGCACATGGGGCCAATCGACGTTGTAGGCGCCGGTTTCCATCAGCGTCAGGTCAAAGGGCCCGTATTGCGCGCCGATGCGTTTGAAACCGTCGAAATAGCCGGTATCGCCGCTGAAGAAAATTCGGCTGGCGCCGTCGATCATCACCCACGAGGCCCACAAGGTGCTGTTGCTATCGAACAGGCCGCGTCCGGAAAAGTGCTGGGACGGCGTAGCGATGAACTCGATACCGTCCACCTCGGTACCTTGCCACCAGTCCAACTGCTGCACCTTGTCGGCGTCGATGCCCCATTTGATCAGGGTGTCACCCACGCCAAGAGGCGTCAGGAAGTGGCGAGTCTTGGTCGCCAGCTTGAGGATGGCCTGATGATCGAGGTGGTCGTAATGATCATGGGAAAGGATCACTGCTTCGATCGGCGGCAGCTCTTCAAGGCTGATGGGCGGCTGATGAAAACGCTTGGGGCCGACCCATTGCACGGGCGAGGCGCGTTCGGAAAAAACCGGGTCAGTCAGCCAGAATTTGTCCCGCAGCTTGAGCAGAACAGTGGAATGGCCGAGGCGCCAGACGCTGTTGTTAGGCGCGGCCAACAGCGCGGCGCGCGTCAACGGTTGAACCTCGATGGCGCCCGCAGGCCGGGTGGTGCGCGGCTTGTGGAAGATCATGTTCCAGATGATGCGTAGGGTGGTACCAAAGCCTTCCCGAGGAGTGAAGGCGTGGTTGCGATACTTGCCCTGTTCCTGCCGGGATGAAGGGAAGGCAGACGGGCTGTCGGTGGAAAAAGAGGGAATGGTCATGGTGCGATAACTCCAAGGACGTCGTCGCGATTGCGCTTCGCCGTTGTGGGACGCTGGATGGCCGTTGCATGCACGCTCAGCCGTCTGACTCAAAACTACACCACTCGGTGTAGTTTCTAGATTGCATGAATCCCGGGAGCAAGTAAACTTCCGAGTGTAATTTCTATCACCTCAACCGACGAATTGCCCATGACCGCACCGCAGCGCCTTACCGAGCGAAAACGCGAAGCCATCCTCCAGGCCGCGATTGCTGAATTCCGTAGCAGCGGTTTCGAGATCACCAGCATGGACAAGATCGCGGCGACGGCCGGCGTATCGAAGCGCACGGTGTACAACCACTTCCCGAGCAAGGAGGAGTTATTTGCCGAGATTCTGAATCGGTTATGGAACAGCATTACCGCAGAACAGGACATGCCCTACAGCCCGCAAAAGCCGCTACGGGATCAGCTCCAAACGTTGCTGCAAGCCAAACTGCACATGCTCGCAGACGAGAACTTCCTCGACCTGGCTCGCATCGCCATTGCCGCAACCATTCATTCTCCCGAGCGAGCCCAAGACATGGTTGCGCGCATGGGGCAGCGTGAGGAAGGCTTGACTGCCTGGATTCGCCTGGCCCAGGCCGATGGCCGCTTGAAGCCCGTGGAACCGGCATTTGCCGCCCAACAAATGCATGGGCTACTCAAGACGTTCGCCTTTTGGCCGCAGGTTTCGATGGGACAACCAAGCCTGACCCTGGATGAGCAGACCCAGGTGATCGAGTCGGCCCTCGACATGTTCCTGAGCCGTTACCAAGCCTGATCAGCCAATGGAGGACTACTGCATCGATGGGTTGTGCATGACCTTCTGATGCAGTTCGGTAGTCAAGCTGTCGATACGCTCGGTCAATGCCTTGGTCATTTCCGTCAGGCGGGTGTTCTGTTCCAACAATTCGAGCAACTGCGCCGTATTCTGCGCGGCCTGGGCCTGGCGCTCGCTGTTGGCGATGGCCAAGGCTTCGCGATGTTGCGCATCGGCTTCCGCCTGGGCTTTGTCCCGAGCGGCCTGGCGGGTCTGCGCCAGCAAAATCAGCGGCGCGGCGTAGGCCGACTGCAGGCTGAACGCCAGGTTCAGCAAGATGAACGGGTAAGCATCGAAATGAACGACGCCCAACAGGTTCAGGCTGACCCATATCAGCACGATCAAGGTTTGCGCGCCGAGGAACGTCGGAGTCCCGAAAAAACGCGCGAACGCCTCCGCTCTCAACGCAAAGCGATCATTGCCAAAGGTCGGCGCCAGATGAGCGTGAGGGCGATGAAAACGCAAGTGGTCAACGGGTTCGGAGTGGGCGGGTTGGGAAGACTTCGTCATCGTGATGTTCTCTGCCAAGGGCTGGTGCTCAACGCACTATAACCGTTGGGGGACCGTCATCCAGAGTCATGCGCACCCTGCCCCGTTGAAAGTCAGCGCCAGCGCAGATTGCGCCCCAGCTCATCGAACAAGGTCACCACCGAACGCAAGGCCCGGCAGTCCGGACGAGTCAGGAGCCACAGGGCCGTGTCATACCCCTCCAGCGGTTCGCCAAGGGGCCTCAGGCCCTGGCGTTCATCGATCAGAAAGTCCGGCAGCGCCGCAACGCCCAAGCCGGCTCGCACCAGCTCGGTGACCGAAAGCATGCTGTTGCAGCGATAAGCAGGCACCACGCCGGGTAGCGATTGGCGGCGCCAGGCCACGGTGGGGTGATCGGGAAGGAAGTCGTCCGGCGCGATCCAGGTCATGGAGGCCAAATCATCCGGACTCGCCGAGCGCAGGTACGTGGCGCCGACACATACCCGGTAAGTCACGCGCCCCAGATTTCGCCCAACCAGGTGTTCCGGCGGCGTACGGGTCAAACGCAACGCAATGTCGGCATCACGGCGGCTCAGGTTGGCGAAGTCGTTCGAGGTGCTCAGCTCAAGGGTCAATGCCGGGTAGTCGGGCATGAACCTCGCCAACGCCGGCAGCAGCAATGCTTGCAGGACCGAGTCGGTGCACGTCAGTCGTACCGTGCCGCTGACGACCTCGCCCCCCTGCTCCACACCGATCCGCGCTGCCTCCAAAGCCTGCTCCGCGCGCTCGGCCTGCTCAGCCAATGCTTGGGCCAGGCTCGTGGGCAGGTATCCAGAACGACTTTTTTCGAACAAGGGTTGGCCCAGGGCCGCCTCGAGTCGGCGTACCGAGCGGAATACCGTGGACACATCCACCTGGAGCAATCGTGCTGCCCGAGCCAGCGAACCGCCACGGACCAGCGCGAGGATCAGGGACAGATCCGGGTAGTCCAGACGATAGTGCGTTGATGCATTGAACACTTGGATAAACGCCAATATTGATTGCGTGAACGCCAATCTATAGTGGCGACCAGCAATCAACAAGCGGCGAACATCCCATGGAAAACCAGCGTTCTTTACACATCGCTCTGGTCGGCGACTATGACCCACAGATAACGGCCCATCGGGCGATCCCCCGCGCCCTTGAGCTCATCGCCAGGCAAACCGGACAAGAGAGTAGCTGCCAGTGGTTGGCAACCGACGCCATCGCCGACAACAACGTTCTGGATGACTTCGATGGCGTCTGGTGCGTGCCCGGCAGTCCTTACCGAAGCGAAGACGGCGCCTTGCACGCGATTCGTTTTGCTCGGGAACAGCGTCGCCCTTTCCTGGGCACCTGCGGCGGCTTTCAGCATGCCTTGCTGGAATACGCCCGTAACGTGATGGGCTGGGCCGATGCCGCCCATGGCGAAACCGCTCCCGAGGCTGAGCGGGCCCTGTTGACGCCGCTGAGCTGCGCCTTGGTCGAAACCATCGACAGCCTCCAGCTCGAAGTGGGTTCCTTGATCGCCAGGGCCTATGGTCGCCAGACGGTTTTCGAGGGCTATCACTGCCGCTTCGGGGTCAATCCGGATTTTGAAAAGGATTTGCTGAACCAGCGCCTGCACGCCGTTGCCCGGGATTCGGCCGGCGATCTGCGGGCCGTGGAATTGCGTGACCATCCATTCTTTGTCGCTACGCTATTTCAGCCGGAACGCGCTGCGCTGGAGGGTCGTGTGCCGCCGTTGGTTGCTGCGTTTGTGGAGGCCTGCGCGAGGACAAGGCCATGAGCGCAGCTTGCATTGATGTTGACTGTGACGCCGCCATCGCGAGCAAGCTCGGCTCCCACATGGATATGAGGTGGACGCAGATCCTGTGTCCCCCCGATCCCTTGTGGGAGCGGGCTTGCTCGCGATAGCGGTGGATCAGCTTGCATCAATACTGAATGTGCCGACGTCTTCGCGAGCAAGCCCACTCCCACACTGAATCTCGGGTGTTCACAGAGCCTTCCTTCACCACAAATCCCCTGTGGGAGCTGAGCTTGCTCGCGATAGCGGTGGATCAGCTTGCATCAATACTGAATGTGCCGACGTCTTCGCGAGCAAGCCCGCTCCCACACTGAATCTCGGGTGTTCACAGATCCTGCCTTCACCACAAATCCCCTGTGGGAGCTGAGCTTGCTCGCGATAGCGGTGGGTCAGTTTGGATCAATACTGAATGTGCCGCCGCCATCGCGGGCAAGCCTTGCTCCCACAGTGTCTTTGTTCAACTCAAGATCGGGGTTCAGCCTTCCACCAACTGCCGCACCGCCACGATTTCCGGCAGGTCGCTGCGGGCCATGTACACCCGTAAAGGTTCGGTGAGGTTGATGCGGTCGTCGATGTTCTGGTCCAGCAACAACTGGATGCGCTCGCGCTTGAGGGCCATGGTGCCGTCTGCCACCTCAGCCCAGACAAACTCGCTGGCGGGAATGATGCCGTCGTCGGCCACGTCCATGCCAAAGGCGTCTTCGCTGAAACGTACGATGTAGTGGCCGGTCTTGCGGTTCAGACCGACAAACCCCTTGAGCTGGTCGGCGGCCTGGCAGATGAATGTCGAAGTGGTGCGCATGGTAAACCTCATGGATGCGTCCCTCGGGACGTCTGATCGATGGTTTACACGCAGGGCAAGTGAACGATGGTTTCGGGTTTCCCTCTGCCGGGGAAACTGGTGCTGCCAAGGGTACTGCAAAGCATCCTGGAAATGCGTGGGAAAATTCTGCTTTGCACACGTTTATGTCGGTATGGCGATAGCGCCGACAGCGTTCAGTTGCTAAAAGATAGGTTTTTGCACACACCCACGAAAGGATTTCGAGCATGCCTGTCACTTTTACCCGCAGCGCCTTGGTGCTGAGCCTGTTGCTCGGCTTCGGCCAGACACAAGCCTCCGAGGCCCCGCCCCCCAAGGCGCTGGCAGCCCTCCAGGGCATTCCGCACCCGGCGGTCATCGCCCACCGTGGTGCCTCGTTCGATGCGCCGGAATCCACTGCCGCCGCCTACAAACTGGCCCGCGACCTGGGCGCCGACTACCTGGAACTGGACCTGCAACGCAGCAAGGACGGTGTGTTGTTCGTCCTGCATGACGACAGCCTGCTGCGCACCACGGATGTCGCGGCCAAGTTTCCCGAACGCAAGGACAGCACCGCCAACCAGTTCACCATGACGGAACTCAAGACTCTCGATGCCGGCAGCTGGTTCAACACCGCTTACCCGGACCGTGCCCGCCCTTCATTCGCCGGCCTGAAAATCCTCACCCTGGATGAAGTGATCGACATCGCCGAGGGCAACCCGCTGCACAAACCAGGGCTGTACATCGAGACCAAGGAGCCGAAGCTGTTCCCCGGCATCGAACGTGATCTGAAGGACAAATTGCAGGACCGCGGCTGGCTGAGCCCGGCCGGGTCGAAACTGGCCAAACGCGCCACCGGGGTCGGCCAGGGCAAGGGCAAGGTGGTCTTGCAGACCTTTGAAAAGAGCAGCCTCGAACTGCTGCACAAAGAGATGCCGAAAGTGCCGAAGATCCTGCTGTTGTGGGTGGGCGAAGGCAACATCGAGCCCAAGTCCAAGGTGCCTTTTGCCCAATCCGGTGAAACGGACAAGGCGGTCTATTACGCCAAGCAGGAACCCAAGGACAAGGCCGAATTCGAAAAGTGGGTCCAGTACGCCAAGGCTCAGGGTGCGATAGGCACCGGACCGTCCGCCGCCTTGACCCACGGCGGTAGCCAGAGTTACTCGGACCTGGTGCAACCGTGGATGAACCAGTACACCCATGACCAGGGTCTGCTGGTGCATGTCTACACCGTGGATGAAGCGGTGGACTTCAAGAAAGTCATGGATGCCGGCGTCGATGGCATCTTCACCAACCGCGCCAGTGAACTGCTCAACTACTTCAAGCGCCCCGAGACTGGCAGCGTCGCGCAGTTACTGGAAAAGAACGGCTACTGAACCCGAACACGCCTATGGGGGAGGACTTTGCCCCATAGGCCCCCACTCGGCACTTCAGAAGTTTTTTCGAATTAAGGGTGAATTAAGTTGCCACAGATAATCTGGCACCACTTAAACGACTCCCCCCTTAATGACACCAAGGAAAGAACTTATGAAAACTTTGACTGCCCTGTTCACCGCTGCCGCCCTGACCCTCACCGCTGGCCTGGCCCAGGCCGATGTACGCATCGACCAGATCCCACAACTGGTCAAGGAAGGCAAGATCAAGTCCCTTGAATCGATGAACGAAGAAGCCCTGAAGTTGCACCCGGGCGCGACCATCACCGACACCGACCTGGACAATCATTTCAACGGTTATGAGTATGAAGTCGAATTGAAAACCGCCGACGGTAAAGAATTCGACGTGGACTTTGATGCCACGACCGGCAAGGTCTTGAGCAACAAGCAAGACACTTGATCCATCAGTAGAAAAGAGCCGCGTAACCTTGGGGTTGCGCGGCTCTTTTGCGTTTATCGATAACTAACGCGAACTACCGTCAGGCACTCAACCGTGCCGTCACTTCATTCAACTGCCCCGACAAGCCATGCAGATCCCGACTGGCGGCTTCGGTGCGTTGCACATTGTCCAGGTTAGTGCTGGCTATGCAGGTGATTTCAGTCAGGTTGCGCGAAATGTCTTCGGCCACGGAAGTCTGCTCCTCGGCAGCGGTGGCGATCTGGCGGTTCATGTCGCGAATGGCTTCGACTGCCTGGGTGATGCGCTCGAGCATCGCACCGGCCTGGGTCACTTGCTCCACGCTTTCTTCGCTGCGGGACTGTCCACTCTCAATGGCGTGGGCCGCGTCCACCGCACCGGTTTGTACAGTCTGGATGATCTGGTTGATCTCGATGATCGACGACGCAGTGCGCTGGGCCAGGCTACGCACCTCATCGGCAACCACCGCGAAACCGCGTCCCGCCTCCCCGGCCCGCGCCGCTTCAATGGCAGCGTTGAGGGCCAGCAGGTTGGTCTGCTCGGCAATCCCGCGGATCACTTCCAGCACCTTGCCGATACGCCCGCTGTCGGTTTCCAACTGACGGATGACCGTGGCCGTGTTGGCGATCTCGCCGCGCATCCGGGTGATGGTGTGGATGGTCCCTTGCATGACCTTTTCGCCCTGTTGCGCCGATTGATCGGCATCATCGGCCGCCCGCGCCGCGTCGGCGGCATGGCGGGCCACTTCCTGGGCCGTGGCGGACATTTCGTTCATCGCCGTCGCTACCTGATCGGTGCGTTCGAATTGCTCGCTGGTGCCCTGGCTCATCAGGCTGGCGATGGCATTGAGCTCACCGCTGGCACTGTCCAGTTCCGTGGCACTGCGTTGCAGGCGGGTAAAGGTTTCAGCCAGGAAATCACGCAGTGTGTTGGCCGCTACCGCCAGATTGCCCAGTTCGTCCTGACGGTTGCTCGTCACACGCTCGGCGAAACGCCCATGACTGAGTCGGGTCACGTATTCGATCAGGTTACGGATCGGTTGAACCAGGTTGCGATTGACCAACCACAGGCTGAACAACCCAATCAACATGCCCGACACCAGCATGATCACCGTGCCGAGCATGATCGTGCGATCGGCATCGGCGCTGATCAGCATCGATTGCTCGGTGCCCAACTTGCGCAGCTCCACCACCAGCGCACTCATTTGCTCACTGGCCGCACGGTCCACGCCCTTGACCGCCGCATCGCCCGCCGCTGGATCGCCACCGGAGGCGACAAAGGCATCACGGCCCTTTTGGTAGGCCGCGCCCAACTGACGATGCTCATCGCGCAGAGCCTCGATACGGGTCTTGATGGGCGCCGGCACACCTGCACGCCCGATCAATTCGCCGAGGATGCCTTGGACATCACGCTGACGCTCCTCAAACTGCTTCCAGTATTTATCCAGATCCGCCGGCTGCTTGCCGCGCAGCAGAACGTTTTTCCATTCCTGCACCTGCACCTTGAACTGCAGGTTGGCCTCATCGATCAACTGCGAGGCACGCAACGGCCCCTCGATCAGGTTGTGATAGTTCTGGACGCCATTGGAAAGGAAATGAAAGGACGCCAGGGCGATCAGCAACATCGCCAACAGGCTGCCGCTCAACAAGGCGAGAATCTGGGCTCTGAGGGATTTCTGTAGAAACATGGGAGGCAATCTCTAAGCGAAAAGAACAGGAACGACGTCCCGACCTCCATGTCCGCAACACACCGCGTCGCAACCCGAATACCGGGATATGTACACACCATCGGCCCGCCTGAAGGCATTCTTGAGCCCTGGCGACTGCCGGTAGTGCCAGCCCTTCGCGGCGCCCATAGAACTGTCACAAAACCATCAAGAAAGCTTGCGATGATGGCACTTAAGTGAACCTGCAGCCGCGACAGGCACTTCCCGCCAGCGAGACTTCATGAACCACAGCATCGATCAAAGCCACCGCGATCCGGACCTGTTCGGCCTGCTTTACGGGTTTCGTTTCCACCCCGGCGAGCGTGGGCAGGAGATAGATTCGGCCCAGGCCCTACGGAGCCTGCAACACCCGCAAGACACCGACGAGTTCCTCTGGCTGCACCTGAACCTGGCTCATGCCGCGTGCGAGCGTTGGATGAAAAATCACCTGGCCCTGCCTCAGGAGTTTTTCGAAGCCTTGCACGAAGGTTCACGCTCGACCCGCATCGAACACGTCGACTCGGCGTTGCTGGCCGTGGTGAACGACGTCGTGTTCAACCTCAGCAACATGGTGTCCTCGGATGTCTCCACATTGTGGGTGTGCGTGCACAGTCGGTTGATCGTCAGCGCGCGCTTGCAGCCCCTGCACTCGGTCGACAAGCTGCGCTCGTCGGTCAAGGCCGGCGAGTGCTTTCGCTCGCCAGTGGAATTACTCGTGCACTTGCTGCGCGACCAGGGCGAAGTGCTGACCCAGATCGTGCGCAAGACCAGCCTCAGCGTCGACCTGGTCGAAGATCAGTTGCTGTCCTCGCGGCTGTCCACCAACCGCGCCGAGCTGGGCAGCAACCGCCGGGTACTGGTGCGCCTGCAACGCCTGCTGGCCCTGGAGCCGGGTTCGTTGCTGCGCCTGCTCAACCGCCCGCCGCAATGGTTGCAGAAAGAAGACGTCAAGGAGTTGCGCAAATCCACCGAGGAATTCGCCCTGATCATCAACGACCTCACCGCGCTGGGCGAACGGATCAAGCTGTTGCAGGAAGAAATTGCCGCCAACCTCAACGAACAAAGCAACCGCACCCTGTTCACCCTGACGGTGGTCACGGTGTTGGCGTTGCCCATCAACATCATTGCCGGTTTCTTTGGCATGAACGTCGGTGGCGTGCCGCTGGCCGGCGATCCTGAAGGCTTCTGGATCCTGGTGGCGCTGGTGGTCACCTTCACGCTGATTGCCGGCCGATGGGCATTTCGCAAGCGCCGCGACTATTGAGCATGACCTGTCCAGACAACCCCTTTTGTCGGCACACCAGGATTTAAAAGTCTTTTTGTCATTTCTCCTGGGGTATCCTGCCCAGGCTTTTTAAAAGCGCGGATCTACCAGATCTATCAACAGACTTTGCGAGGAGCGCGATATGCACGAGATCCCTAATCTCCCCTTCCCAAGCCTGCACGACACTGAGCAGACGACCACGCTACAAGCCGGGGGGCAACCAGACGCCCAGCAACCCGAGCCGAAAGAAGCCACTGAACGCCGCCAGGCCGACAGCGAAGACTGATTCACCCGCACCACCAGACCGTGTGGAAAGCGCTAATATGCGCTTTCCACACTGCCTGAATCCCGAGCCCCCGCACCATGACCGATGACACCCCGACCTTCAGCGAAGCCCAGGCCAGCGTACTGATCGGCACCGCCGAGAAAATGGTCGAGATCTGGACACGCCTTTCTCCCGAGAAACAAGCTGCCCTGCTGGCTCGTTTCGGCACCGAAGAAAACGCCCTCGCCGCACTGGTCACCACGCACCTGGTCGCCGGACAAAACGATCGCTGAGCAACCATTGGGCAAATAGTTTTACTTTTCCAAGACCAGCCACCACGCTCGCCGTTATCATAAGCAGCCTATCTATCCTGCTGCTCCGTGGACCTTTTCCTCATGTCAGATTCCCAGCGCCCCCTGGCGGTCACGCTGCAAGTCGTCTCCATCGTCCTGTTCACATTCATTGGCTACCTGAACATCGGTATTCCCCTGGCCGTGCTACCTGGATATGTCCACGGCGAGCTGGGTTTCGGCGCGGTGATCGCCGGGCTGGTGATCAGCGTGCAGTACCTGGCCACCCTGCTCAGCCGTCCTTATGCAGGAAAGATCATCGACAACCTGGGGAGCAAGCGTGCGGTCATGTTCGGCCTCGCCGGCTGCGGTCTGAGCGGTGTGTTCATGCTGGTGTCTGCCTGGACGCCCCATCTGCCAGTGTTCAGCCTGATCAGCCTGTTGATCGGTCGCCTGGTGCTGGGCAGCGCGGAAAGCCTGGTGGGCTCGGGTTCGATTGGCTGGGGCATTGGCCGGGTCGGCGCGGCGAATACCGCGAAGGTGATTTCCTGGAACGGCATCGCCAGCTATGGCGCGCTGGCGATTGGCGCCCCACTGGGAGTGTGGCTGGTCAATCGCCTGGGGCTGTGGAGCATGGGCGTCAGCATTATCTTGTTGGGCTTGCTGGGCCTGGCACTGGCCTGGCGCAAAACCGCCGCGCCCATCGTCGTAGGCGAGCGCCTGCCGTTCATGCACGTGCTGGGACGCGTCCTGCCCCACGGCTGTGGCCTGGCCCTGGGCTCCATCGGGTTTGGCACCATCGCCACGTTCATCACCCTGTATTACGCAACGCAGCACTGGGACAACGCGGTGCTGTGCCTGAGCCTGTTCGGCGCCAGCTTCATCGGCGCGCGTTTGCTCTTTGGCAACCTGATCAACCGCCTGGGCGGCTTTCGCGTGGCGATTGCCTGCCTGTCGGTGGA
Organism: Pseudomonas sp. St290; assembly: GCF_018325805.1. NCBI lineage: Bacteria > Pseudomonadati > Pseudomonadota > Gammaproteobacteria > Pseudomonadales > Pseudomonadaceae > Pseudomonas > Pseudomonas sp. St290. The sequence goes on from NZ_AP014703.1 coordinate 5,245,140, forward strand.
AACCCTGGGGTTGTTGCTGCTGTGGCTCGCTCCGGATGCCCATTGGGCCTTGGCGGGCGCGGCGTTGAGCGGCTTCGGTTTTTCCCTGGTGTTTCCGGCGCTGGGCGTGGAAGCGGTCAACCTGGTGCCGGCCTCCAGCCGTGGCGCGGCGGTGGGCGCTTATTCGCTGTTCATTGACTTGTCGTTGGGGATCACCGGGCCATTGGCCGGCGCGATTGCAGCAGGTTTTGGCTTTGCCTCGATCTTCTTGTTCGCCGCACTGGCGGCCCTGGGTGGCCTGGCATTGAGCATCTACCTGTACCGACAGGCGCCAAAGCATCGCCAGGAGCGGGAAAGAAACTAGAAATCCACTTTGCCGCGCCCGGCCTTGATCGAACCGCGCTTGGTCTTGGATTCCAGGCGACGCTTTTTCGAACCCAGGGTCGGCTTGGTCGGGCGGCGTTTCTTTTCGACCTTGGTGGCGCTGAGGATCAGTTCGACCAGGCGCTCCAGGGCATCGGCCCGGTTCTGTTCCTGCGTGCGATATTGCTGTGCCTTGATGATCAGCACACCGTCGCTGGTGATGCGGCTGTCGCGCAGGGCCAGCAGCCGCTCCTTGTAGAATTCAGGCAGCGACGAGGCCGGAATGTCGAAGCGCAAGTGCACGGCGCTGGAAACCTTGTTGACGTTCTGCCCACCTGCACCCTGGGCACGGATGGCCGTCAGCTCGATCTCGGCGTCGGGGATGTGCACGGTGTTGGAAATCGCCAGCATGGAAAGCGTCCGGTATCAGGCCCCACAGGATACAGCGAATCCCCCGGACAACACCTTCCCCTAAAACAACAAACCCGGCGCTCGGCCGGGTTTGTTGTTTTAGGGAATCGCTTACTTGGCGGCAGCCGCCACAGCCAGTTCATGCCGGGCACTGCGCTTGTTCTTGATGACGTAGCACCCCCACATGAACACCACCCACACCGGAATCGCATAGACCGAAATCTGGATGCCGGGGATCAGCAACATTACGCCGAGGATGAACACCACGAACGCCAGGCAAATGAAGTTGCCGTACGGATACCACAGCGCCTTGAACAGCGGTGTCTGACGGGTCTGGTTCATGTGCTGGCGGAACTTGAAGTGCGAGTAGCTGATCATCGCCCAGTTGATCACCAGGGTCGCGACCACCAGCGACATCAGCAGCTCCAGCGCATGTTGCGGGATCAGGTAGTTCAGCAACACCGCCACCAGCGTCACGGCCGCCGAGGCGAGGATCGAACGCACTGGCACGCCGCGCTTGTCGATCTTGGCCAAGGCCTTGGGCGCATCGCCCTGCTCGGCCATGCCCAGCAGCATGCGGCTGTTGCAATAGGTGCCGCTGTTGTACACCGACAGCGCGGCGGTCAGCACGACGAAGTTGAGGATGTGCGCGGCGGTGTTGCTGCCCAGCATCGAGAACACCTGCACGAACGGGCTGCCGCTGTAGGCATCGCCGGAAGCGTTGAGGGTGGTCAGCAGGCTGTCCCAAGGGGTCAGGGACAGCAGCACCACGAGTGCACCGATGTAGAAAATCAGGATCCGGTAGATCACCTGGTTGATGGCCTTGGGGATCACGGTTTTCGGCTTATCGGCCTCGGCGGCGGTGAAACCGAGCATTTCCAGGCCACCGAAGGAGAACATGATGATCGCCATGGCCATCACCAACCCGCTCACGCCGTTGGGGAAGAATCCACCGTGGGACCACAGGTTGGTCACCGACGCTTGCGGGCCGCCATGGCCACTGACCAACAGGTAGCTGCCTAGGGCAATCATGCCGACAATCGCCACGACCTTGATGATCGCGAACCAGAACTCGGCCTCGCCGAAGACTTTGACGTTGGCCAGGTTGATGGCGTTGATCAGGATGAAAAACGCGGCTGCCGAAGCCCAGGTCGGGATCTCCGGAGCCCAATAATGGATGTACTTGCCGACCGCGGTCAGCTCGGACATGCCCACCAGGATGTAGAGGATCCAGCAGTTCCAACCCGACAGGAACCCGGCGAAACCGCCCCAATATTTGTGGGCAAAATGGCTGAAGGAACCGGCCACCGGCTCTTCAACGATCATTTCACCCAACTGGCGCATGATCATGAAGGCGATGAAACCGCAGATGGCGTAGCCAAGGATCATCGACGGGCCGGCTGATTTCAGAACCCCCGCCGAGCCGAGGAACAGGCCGGTGCCGATCGCGCCGCCGAGGGCGATCAGTTGAATGTGGCGATTTTTCAGGCCGCGCTTCAGCTCGCCTGAATGCGTATTTTCTACAACGGTCATGCGTCACCTATTTGTTTTTATCTGTGACGAAATCGAACCCGACACGCTCGTGGCGTGGCGGAGTGAACAAGGCGGATAACCTTGAAAATGCGTGGGTACGCGAAGGGTCACAGTAAAACGCGGCGCATTGTACACCGCTGCCCCACCGCGACCAGACACCCGCGCACCCCGTACATCAGGTCTGCCGCGCATCTGACCCGTCCCGCCGGTTTGAAACAAGCGCTGCGAAGTGTCGGAAAACCCGTCAAACCGACCTCTTCGGCAGCTTTTTCTTACAGCGCAGCCAAACACCGGTACAGGCCGGCTTGATAGGCAAAAATCGTCAATATTTCTTTACAAACCGTAACGTAAATTTTCCATGTAGGAATTTTCTGTAAGCTGACTGCAAATTGACGGTAGCTAGCTACCTAAGCAAAAAACTACACAGCCAACTGTTTTTGAATGAGTAATTTCTTCCGCGAAAATGGAATAAAAAGTTCAAACGAAAAAAATAAAATTATTTTTTTGCAATCCAAAAAACCCTCGACTAGGTTTTCAGCGACTTGCCAAGGCATCGTGCCGACAAGTTCTGCGGTGCCGTTGCCGGCCTGTTTACACTCGCCGAATCGGCCCGTTGATTTCCGTAAAAGTCATCTAGGAGATTCACTATGCAAGCACTGGACAAAGACTTGGAAACCGAACTGCAACTGGACGAATGGTTTGAAGCCCCTACCCATGAAGCCGCCGTTGAAATGATGCAAGCCGACGCTGTCGTTCCGTTCGGCACGGCGATGTGGCCTCTGTAGGCACTGCCCGGCGGAGGCGATCCGGCCGGTCGACTCCGCCACTTTTTGCCGGTTGTCAGGGAAGTTAATGAACTTGTCAGGGAAGAATAAGCATGGACACACAACAAGCCATCTCACATTTCCTTTACTACCTCGAACACCATCCCGCACTGGCCGGCATCCAGCCCGCCAAGGTGCTGCTCGGCCATACGGCTGACTACGAAGCGCTGACCGGCGCCATCGCCGAACAGGCTGGCAGCTGTTCGCCCTTCCGGTTCAGTGCCATGCGCCTGGACCTTGAATCCACGGAACGCCTGTCCAAGGCCATTGCCGACAGCGATCTGTATATTTTCTTCTACGACTCCTCCACCCTGCCCAACCCTCGACCCGACGGCCCGGACTTTGTCCGCGCACTGCAAGGCGTGATGGCCGAAAACTGGAAGAAATCGCTGCTGTTCAAGGATTACGGCGACTATTTCTACGACACTTTCAGCGTGATTCCCCAGCGTATCGCCGGGCTCAACAGTCACCTGATCCGGCGCATGTCCCAAGCGACGACCCTGAGCTTCCAGGATGACCACGGTTCGTATTTCGACACAGCCCTGGGCAGCGTGAAGAAATGGACCGACATCAACGGCCTCGGCAACTACGACCTGGCCCCCGGCGAAATCGCCACCCACAGCGACACCATCAATGGCCGGGTGAAATTCGTCGGCACATTCCTGAGCACCATCCCGTTCGCACGCAAATACGGTGTGCTGCAATCGCCGCTGGAGCTGTGGATCGAAGACTCCACCATCCAGAAAATCGCCACCGACGTTCCGGGTTTGGAGCACGACTTCAACAAGTACCTGGACGCCAATCCATCCAACCGTCGCATCGAAGAACTGGGAATCGGCACCAACGAAGGGGTCAAGAGCCTGTACGCCCGCAATGCCGGCTTCGAGGAGCGCCATTGCGGCCTGCACCTGGGGCTCGGTGGCGGGGCCAAGGGTAGCCATCACCTGGATCTGATTTTCGAGGGAGGCGTGTTGGCCCTGGATAATGAGCCGATGTTTGATGGGCGGTTTGTGTTGTAGGCTAGTTTAATGGTGGTGCTACTGACGCCATCGCGAGCAGGCTCGCTCCAACAGTTGATCTTCAGTGAATGGGGATACGAGCTCGGCGCCGTCTCATTGTGGGAGCGAGCCTGCTCGCGATGGCGGACTTATTAATACCGCATCACTAAAAGTCAGGTAAAAAAACGGCAACCCAATGGTTGCCGTTTTTTCTTGCCGCGTGCAGCTAGAAACTTACCGCTGCCTCACTCAGGCTTGCGACGCCCAAACCCCGGACGTTGCCCCGAACCCGCCGGTGCCCCGCGGCGCTTGCCCGATGGCGCGTCGCGGTCGACCAGGACGATACCCGGGCGCTTTTTCGGCGCCGGCTTGGCCGGGCGCTTGGTGTCGGCCGGGCGATCGGCCACTGGCGTACCACGACCGGCTGGAGCACCGCGACCTTCACCGCGTTCAGTCCGGCCATTGGCCGGGCGTGGCGTGCGCGGGCCGCGTTCGCCGTCCTGACGTGGCGCCGGCTTGCGGGCCGGGCGTTCACCTTCGATCTGCGGCTCGCGGGAAGGACGCGGGCCGGTCGGCGCACCTTCAGCAGCCGGACGCAGCGTACGCACGCGCTCGGTCTTGCCCATCGGACGCGAAGACTTACGCTGCATCCGCTCCAGCTTGTCCTTGCTCTTGGCGGTCATCTGCGGCATCGCCACCGGCTTGAGGCCCACTTCGGCGGCCAGGATGTCGACTTCGTACTGGCTCATTTCACGCCAGCGGCCCATCGGCAGGTCGGAGTTGAGGAACACCGGGCCGAAACGCACGCGCTTCAAACGGCTGACCACCAACCCCTGGGATTCCCACAGGCGACGCACTTCACGGTTACGGCCTTCCATCACCACGCAGTGGTACCAGTGGTTGAAACCTTCACCGCCGGGCGCCTGCTTGATGTCGGTGAAACGCGCCGGGCCATCTTCCAGCACGACGCCGGCCTTGAGGCGCTCGATCATCTCGTCGTCGACTTCGCCACGTACGCGCACGGCGTATTCGCGGTCCATCTCGTAGGATGGGTGCATCAAACGGTTGGCCAGCTCACCGTCGGTGGTGAACATCAGCAAACCGGTGGTGTTGATGTCCAGGCGACCGATGTTGATCCAGCGGCCTTCTTTCGGACGTGGCATCTTGTCGAACACGGTCGGACGGCCTTCCGGGTCGTCACGGGTGCAGATCTCGCCGTCGGGCTTGTTGTACATGATCACGCGGCGCACCGTTTCGGCGGCCTCTTCACGCTTGATCACCTTGCCATCGATGGTGATGGCATCGTGCATGTCGACACGCAGGCCCAAGGTGGCATCTTTGCCGTTGACCTTGATCCGGCCCTGGGTGATCCAGGCTTCCACGTCGCGGCGCGAACCGACGCCGATACGGGCGAGGACTTTTTGCAGCTTCTCGCCTGCTGGGCCGATTTCCTGGCTGTCGTTCTGGTCTTGGTCTTTCATTCTGGGCACCTCCCGGTGTGGTCGGGCCAGGCACGCGGCCTGACACTTTGAAAACGGGTCTTCGACGAAGGGATCGCCAAAGGGTCGCGAATCATACGCTCGTTGCGGCGATTGCGCATCAAAGACTAGTTGATCGACGCGCGCTTAGCGTTTTTCCGCCGACCGGTGGCTTCCCGTTTGGTGGGGACTTAATGAAGCCCCCTGTGGGAGCCGAGCTTGCTCGCGATGGCGGCGGGTCAGCCTGCATTGATGCTGAATGTTACTCCGTCATCGCGAGCAAGCTCAGCTCCCACAGGAGACGGAGGTGGATCAGCCAGCGTTTCCAAACCAGTTGAATCAGTCGTCGAACTGGCGCCGTTCGTTTTCGATCGCTTCAGCCAGGGCGCGAGCTTCGGCCTCTTCGTCGCTCAGTTCGGGTTCCGGCGGCTGGAGGGCGGCGACAGCGGCCAGCAGTTTTTCCCGAGCTTCGGCAACGCCGAGGATGTCTTCTTCCGGTTCTGGCTCTGGTGCAGGCCCCACCGGGCTATCGGGCTCCGCCAACTCATCCGACTCGCCCTCGAGGCCAGGACCTTCACGCAGCAAGTCGTCGAAATCGGTCTTGAGCCCCTCCTCCATGGTGTCCAGCTCCAGCAACAACGAGTGGAAACTGGTCTCTTCCTTGGGCTCCTCCGGCTCCGCACTGGCGTCGGCCAGCTCCTGTAGGCCCTGGGGTACCGGGACGTCGTCGAACTCCAGCATCGGTTCGGGCTCCAGCTCCCGCAGTTCGGCCAGCGGCGGCAAGTCGTCCAGGTTCTTCAGGTTGAAGTGGTCGAGAAAAGCCTTGGTGGTGGCGAACATCGCCGGTTTGCCCGGTACATCACGATAGCCGACGACGCGGATCCACTCGCGCTCCAGCAGCGTCTTGACGATATGACTGTTGACCGCCACGCCCCGCACATCTTCGATCTCGCCCCGAGTGATCGGCTGGCGATAGGCAATCAATGCCATGGTTTCAAGCATGGCGCGAGAATAACGCTGCGGCCGTTCTTCCCACAGGCGCCCGACCCAGGGCGCGAACTTCTCGCGGATCTGCAGGCGATAACCGGACGCCACTTCCTTGAGCTCGAAAGCCCGCCCCTCGCAGGATTTACCCAAGAGTGTCAGGGCTTTCTTGAACACGGCCGGATCAGGCCGCTCGCCTTCTTCGAAGAGTTCGAACAGCTTTTCCATCGATTGCGGCTTTCCCGAGGCCAACAGGAAAGCTTCAAGCAAGGGGGCCAGCTCGCGGGGTTCAGTCAGATTCATTGATTTGCTCGTTATTCGGCTCGTGCCCGCACGTGGATCGCTGCGAACGGCTCATTCTGCACCAGCTCGACCAAGGATTCCTTGACCAATTCCAGGACCGCCATAAACGTCACCACCACCCCCAAGCGCCCTTCCTCGGCGGTGAACAACTCGACGAACGGCACGAAGCCGCCACCCTTGAGCCGCTCCAGCACATCGCTCATGCGCTCGCGGGTGGACAGCGCTTCACGGCTGACCTGATGACTTTCAAACATATCGCCCCGGCGCAGGACCTCGGCCATGGACATCAGCAACTCTTCCAGGCTCACATCCGGCAGCAACTTGCGCGCCCGCGCCTCGGGGGCATCGAGCTTGGGCACCACCACATCGCGCCCGACCCGGTTCAAACCATCAAGGCCTTCGGCGGCGACCTTGAAGCGCTCGTACTCCTGCAAGCGACGGATCAGCTCGGCGCGCGGGTCGTCTTCTTCCGCTTCGACCTCGGCCGAACGTGGCAGCAGCATCCGCGACTTGATCTCGGCCAGCATGGCCGCCATCACCAGGTACTCCGCCGCCAGTTCCAGGCGCACCGACTGCATCAACTCGACGTAGCCCATGTACTGGCGGGTGATTTCCGCCACGGGGATGTCGAGGATATTGATGTTCTGTTTGCGGATCAGGTACAGCAGCAGGTCGAGCGGGCCCTCGAAGGCTTCGAGGAACACTTCCAGCGCATCCGGCGGAATGTACAGGTCCAGGGGCATTTCCATGACCGCCTGGCCGTAGACCATGGCGAACGGCAGCTCCTGCTGCGCGCCGGCCTGGCTGTCTGCACTGTCCACGACGGTTTCCACGGCGGACATTCAGGCCTCGACCATGAACGGCGTCGGATCGCCACAACCAACGCGCACCACCTGGGGCTCGCCATCGGCCAGGTTGATCACCGTGGACGCCGACATGCCGCCGAAACCACCGTCGATGATCAGGTCCACCTGGTGCTCGAGTATCTGGCGCATCTCATAGGGATCGGTCAACGGCTCGGTCTCACCGGGCATTATCAACGTCACGCTCATCAGCGGCTCGCCCAGCTCCGCCAGCAGCGCCAGGGCGATGGGATGGCTCGGCACCCGCAGGCCGATGGTGCGCTTTTTCGGGTGCAGCAACAGCCGCGGGACTTCCCGGGTGGCGTTGAGAATGAAGGTATACGGCCCTGGCAAATGGGCCTTGAGCAGGCGGAAGGTGCCGGTGTCGATCTTGGCGAACAGGCCCAACTGCGACAGGTCGCTGCAGATCAGCGCGAAGTTGTGCTTGTCGTCCAGTTGACGCAGGCGTCTTACTCGCTCCACGGCATTCTTGTCACCGATCTGGCAACCAATGGCGTAGGCGGAATCGGTGGGATAGATCACCACCCCCCCGCCACGGATGATTTCCACAGCCTGTTTGATCAGGCGCGCTTGCGGGTTTTCCGGATGAATCTGGAAAAATTGACTCACGTGTTCTACCTGTTCAGACGGCGGCGGTAACGGGATCATGTTTGAATCTACACCATAGTGGTGGCAGATCTTCCGGCAACGGGCGGTATTCGCCAATCTCGGACCAGCCCCCAGGGCCATGGAAATCACTGCCGGCGGTGACCAGCAGACCGAACTCACGGGCCAGGATCGCCAGGCTGCCGACCTGCTCGGCAGGCTGATGGCCGTTGACCACCTCGATGGCATGGCCCCCTGCTTGAATATAGTCGGCGACCAGGCGACGGCGCTTGCTGCGGGTGAAATCATAGTGCCAAGGATGTGCCAGGCTGACCCAGGCGCCAGCGGCCCGCAGGGTCTCGACGGTTTCTTCCAGGGTCGGCCAGTGCTGCTTGACGTCCCCCAGCTTGCCGGCGCCCAACCATTTGCGGAACGCTTCGGCGCGATCCTTGACGAAGCCTTCGCGCACCATCCAGTCGGCAAAGTGTGGTCGGGCCGGTGCGTTGCCGCTGTCACCCAGTTCCTGCTGGATCTGCCGGGCACCGTCCAACGCACCGGGCATGCCCTTGAGGGCCAGCTTGCGGCTGATCTCCTCGGAACGCAGCCAGCGCCCGTCGCGCAGTTGTGCGATGGCCTGGACCAACGCTGGCGCATTCACATCGAAACCGTAGCCCAGCACATGGATGGTCGCCCCACCCCAGGTGCAGGACAGCTCGACCCCATTGACCAGCTGCATGCCCAGCGCCGTGGCGGCGCCGCGGGCCTCGTCGAGGCCTTCGAGGGTGTCGTGATCGGTCAGGGCCAGGACTCGCACGCCGTGCTCGAACGCCCGCGCCACCAGAACCGCAGGCGCCAGGGCGCCATCGGAGGCCGTGCTATGGCAGTGCAAATCAACATTCACGAGAGTTTGTTACCTCAAATCAGCTGGCCCTATCGCGGCCAAGGATGTTTGTTATTATGCCGCCACATCCTGCTTCTGGCTGCCACTGTGAAACAATTCATCGACTTCATCCCGCTCCTGCTGTTTTTCATCGTCTACAAACTTGATCCCCGGGCCGTCGACTTCGCCGGTCATTCCTTGACTGTAGGCGGTATTTACAGCGCCACCGCGGTGCTGATCATCAGTTCCCTGGTGGTCTACGGTGCATTGTTCGTATCCCAGCGCAAACTGGAGAAGAGCCAGTGGCTGACGCTGATCGCCTGCCTTGTATTCGGCAGCCTGACCCTGGCCTTCCACAGCGAAACCTTCCTCAAATGGAAAGCTCCGGTGGTCAACTGGCTGTTCGCCCTGGCCTTTATCGGCAGCCACTTCGTCGGTGACCGCCTGCTGATCAAGCGCATCATGGGCCATGCCGTGAGCCTGCCGGACCTGATCTGGACCCGGCTGAACATCGCCTGGATCGCTTTTTTCCTGTTCTGCGGCGCTGCCAACCTGTTCGTGGCGTTCACGTTCCAGGACTACTGGGTCGACTTCAAGGTCTTCGGTAGCCTGGGCATGACGCTGTTGTTCCTGATTGGCCAGGGTATCTACCTGTCCCGTCACCTGCACGATGCAGACCCCACCACGCCAAAAACCGAGGACTGACATGCTCTACGCAATCATTGCTACCGACGTCGCCAACTCCCTGGAAAAACGCCAGGCCGCTCGTCCCGCGCACTTGGAGCGCCTGCAAAAACTCCAGGCCGAAGGCCGCGTCGTGCTGGCCGGCCCGCACCCGGCGGTGGACAGCAATGACCCGGGCGCCGCAGGTTTCAGTGGCAGCCTGATGGTAGTCGAGTTCGACTCCCTGGCTGCGGCACAAGCCTGGGCCGAGGCCGACCCGTTCGTTGCGGCCGGCGTCTACGCCAATGTCGTGGTCAAGCCATTCAAGCAGTCCATGCCGTAACCCCCCTGACGCGATGAGCCTTCGCGGCTCATTGCGCTCAATTGCTCATTTTTCTCGTTTGCCTGCCGACAACCTGTCCAATCTCGATTGGAATTCAGGAGTTGCAATGCGCAAAGGTCCGTTGTGCCTGTTATTGGTCACATTGGCGGTCGGGGCACCCGCCCATGGCGAGGAGAGCACCGATGCCAATCATTCGACCCCCTTGTCCCTGAGCGCCGGCGGCCAGATCGCCGAACTGCAGCAACGCTTGAAAGACAGCGAACGCCAGCGCGAAGAACTGAGCAAACAATTGCAAAGCGCCGACAGCGAACGCGAGAGCGCATTGCTGGCCCGGCTGCGCCAGGAGAACCAGCGCCTGAAGCTGCAACTCAAGGAAGCCCAGGCAAGCCCCCTGCCTCGCCTGTTGACCGATCAACAGCAATGGTTTGTCATTGGCGCCGGGGTAGCGCTATTGGCCCTGCTCTGCGGTATCTTTGCCAGCGGTGGACGTAGACAACGTCGGCAATGGCTAAATTGAGTGAGTCATGAGCGAGCTGTTACTGATAGACGATGACCAGGAGCTGTGCGAGCTCCTCGTAAGTTGGTTGAGCCAGGAAGGTTTTCAGGTTCGCGCCTGCCACGACGGCCAGAGTGCCCGCAAGGCCCTGGCCGAAACCGCCCCGGCGGCGGTGGTATTGGATGTGATGCTGCCCGACGGCAGCGGCCTGGAACTGCTCAAGCAGCTGCGCAACGATCACCCGGAGCTGCCGGTGCTGATGCTCTCGGCCCGTGGCGAACCGCTGGACCGCATCCTTGGCCTCGAACTGGGGGCCGACGATTACCTGGCCAAACCCTGCGACCCACGAGAACTGACCGCCCGCCTGCGCGCCGTGCTACGCCGCAGCCACCCGGCGGCGGTGTCCAGCCAGATCGAACTGGGTGACCTGACCTTCAGCCCGGTGCGTGGTGTGGTCAGCATCGATGAACAGGAACAGACCCTCACCGTGTCCGAAAGCCGCCTGCTCGAAGCGTTGCTCAAGCAGCCGGGCGAACCCCTGGACAAGCAGGAACTGGCGCAGATCGCCCTGGGCCGCAAGCTGACCCTGTACGACCGCAGCCTCGACATGCACGTGAGCAACCTGCGCAAGAAAATCGGCCCCCACCCCGACGGCCGCCCGCGCATCGTGGCCCTGCGTAGCCGTGGCTATTACTACAGCCTCTAGAGATTGTGGCTGCTATTACAGCCCTAGAGGCTGTGAGCACTGTTACAGCCCGTAGAGGCTTTTGTGGCGAGGGAGCTTGCTCCCGCTCGGTTGCGCAGCAACCGCAAAAGCTTGGGGCCGCTGCGCAGCCCAGCGGGAGCAAGCTCCCTCGCCACAGGGTGTTGTGTCCCCCTGCAGATTTGTCAGCTCCACACCAAACCGTCTTTACCCAAGCTTTACCCACCCCTGACCGCCGCTGACCTTGATCTCCGTAATCTGCACACATCCGGAACTGACCGGGAATGAGACAAGGAGATACCCCATGCGCAAGACCCTTATCGCTCTGATGTTCGCTGCCGCCCTGCCCACCGTCGCCATGGCCATGCCTGGAGACGCCGGCCCGATGGGTCCGATGGATGGCCCGCGTCACGGCGGCATGATGCACGACAAAGGTCCGTTCAGCGAACTGAACCTGAGCCGTGAACAACGCCAGCAGATCCGCCAGATCATGGGCGAACAGCGCCACGAACGCCGCGAGTTGGTAGAGAAATACCTGGCCAAACTGTCACCAGCCGACCAGAAAGCCATGCAAGATGAAATGGAAGCGCGGCACCAGAAAGTCGACGCCCAGATCCGCAGCTTGCTCAAGCCTGAACAGCAAAAAGAGTTCGACGCGATCCAGAAGAAGCAAGCCGAGCGTCGCGCCGAGTGGGCCGAGTTCAAGGCCTGGAAAGCGCAACAGCCGCAAAAAGCGCAATAATGCACTGAAGCTCCCCAGCCCAACGGCGGATCGCCGTTGGGCTTTCTTTGTTTTCGAGGATTGACCGTGCGTTCATTGTTCTGGCGCATCCTGGCCAGTTTCTGGCTGGCCATCGCCCTGGTTGCAGGACTTTCGATCCTGATGGGCCACATGTTGAACCAGGACGCCTGGATCCTCAGCCGCCACCCGGGCCTCAATACCCTGCCCGAAGAGTGGACACAAACCTACGAAAGCCAGGGCGAGGACGCGGCACAGGACATCCTGCAACAGCGCAAGCGCCAGTATCACATCGATGTCCAGGTGTTCAACGAAAGCGGCGACCCGGTGGTACGCGGCACCTTCCCCCATCGCGCCGCGGCCTTCGAAGCTCGACAGAATGACAACGACCGACGCCTGCCCTGGCGGCGACTGACCGACGAATTCACCAGCGCCAAAACCGGCGACACTTACCTGTTCATCTACCGCATTCCCCATCCCGAACTGGACGCCTGGCACCGCGACAGCCTGCTCTGGCCCCTCAGTGCACTGGGGATCGCGCTGGTGGTACTGACCCTGTTCAGTCTGCTGGTGACGCTCTCCATCACTCGCCCGCTGAGCCGTCTGCGCGGCGCGGTGCATGACCTGGGCCAAGCCGCCTATCAGCAGAACAGCCTCGCCAAGCTGGCCAATCGGCGGGACGAGTTCGGCGTACTGGCCACCGACTTCAACCGCATGGGCGCACGCCTGCAAAGCTTGATCGGGAGCCAACGGCAACTGTTGCGAGACGTGTCCCACGAACTGCGCTCCCCCCTGGCCCGGCTGCGCATTGCCCTGGCATTGGCTGAGCGGGCCAGCCCCGAGGAGCGCGAAAAACTCTGGCCGCGCCTGACCCGCGAATGCGATCGCCTCGAAGCGCTGATCAGCGAAATCCTGGTATTGGCCCGGGTCGATGCCGATAACGCCAGCGCCGAAGAGGTGGAACTCAACGGCTTGCTGGTTACCCTGCAAAAAGATGCGCAACTGGCTTCACCGGAACAAACCGTGCACCTCGAAACCGAGGCAGACCTGACCCTCAAGGGCTGGCCGACCATGATCGAGCGAGCGGTGGACAACCTGCTGCGCAACGCCCAGCGCTTCAATCCCGCCGGGCAACCCATCGAGATGCGCGCGCTGCGCCAGGGCGAACGGATCCTGATCAGCGTGCGCGACCACGGCCCTGGCGTGGAGGCCGAGCACCTGGGGCAATTGGGTGAACCGTTCTTCCGCGCCCCCGGCCAGACCGCCGCCGGCCATGGCCTGGGCCTGGCGATCGCCCGCCGTGCCGCCGAACGTCATGGCGGCGCGCTGGTGCTGGACAATCATTCCCAAGGCGGTTTCATTGCGACACTGGAGTTGCCGTTGGTACCGGGAGCGGTTGTCCAGCCATAACTCCGCAGATGAAAGCCAGTCCCACTGTGGGAGCAAAGCTTGCTCGCGAAACAGGCGCCTCAATTTCTGATAGACCGCATCACCTTCATCGCGGGCAAGCCTTGCTCCCACATAGCGGTATAACTTTGCTCGTCACAACGGATCCTTGAGTGAGCAGTACTTTCCTCTCTCACATCGAAGCGGCTCTCCAACCAACCAAACGATAATTCCTCTTATTCAAACAGCCCCGCCCTGTTAGACTTTGCGCCCTCGTTTTCACTCATTTCCCAGGTCGCCCGATGCCGTCGTTGCCTCTTCGTTTATGTGCACTGTTCATGGCCCTGGGCCTGAGTGCCTGCGATGATGCCCCGCGTTTTACCCAGGCCGAACCGGGTGAAGCCCGTTCCGGTGGCGCCGCGACGGTACGCAAGAGCGATCAGAACGCCTTCTCCCTGCCCTCGGCCAACCTGCCGCCCTCACGACGCGTGGACTTCAGCGTCGGCAACAGTTTCTTCCGCAGCCCCTGGGTGATCGCCCCCTCGACCACCACCGCCCGGGACGGCCTCGGGCCCTTGTTCAACACCAACGCCTGCCAGAACTGCCATATCAAGGACGGCCGCGGCCACCCGCCAGCGCCGGACGCGACCAGCGCGGTATCGATGCTGGTACGCCTGTCGATTCCCGATGCGCCGCCTTACGCCAAGCTCATCGAACAATTGGGCGTGGTGCCGGAACCGGTCTACGGTGGGCAGTTGCAGGACATGTCCGTGCCCGGCGTCGCCCCCGAAGGCAAGGTGCGGGTCGATTACACGCCGGTCCCGGTGCGCTTCAAGGACGGCACCGTCGTGGAGCTGCGCAAGCCGAACCTGCGGATCACCCAACTGGCCTATGGGCCAATGCACCCGGACACGCGTTTTTCCGCCCGCGTCGCCCCGCCGATGATCGGCCTGGGGTTGCTCGAGGCCATTCCCGACGAAGCCATCCTGGCCAACGCCGAGGCCCAGGCGCGGGAGAAAAACGGCGTCGCCGGCCGCCCCAACCAGGTCTGGGACGATGCCCAGCAAAAAACCGTACTGGGGCGTTTCGGCTGGAAGGCCGGCCAGCCCAATCTCAACCAACAGAACGTCCACGCGTTCTCCGGCGACATGGGCCTGACCACCAGCCTGCGACCGTTCGACGATTGCACCGAGAGCCAAGTCGACTGCAAGCGGGCGCCCAGCGGCAACGGCCCGGACGGCGAACCGGAAGTGAGCGACAACATCCTGCGACTGGTGCTGTTCTATAGCCGCAACCTCGCCGTACCGGCACGCCGCGAGGTGAACTCGCCCCAGGTGCTGGCGGGCAAGAATCTGTTTTTCCAGGCCGGCTGCCAGTCTTGCCACACACCCAAATACACCACCGCCGCCAACGCCGCCGAACCGGAGCTGGCCAACCAGGTCATCCGCCCCTACACCGACCTGCTGCTGCACGACATGGGCGAAGGCCTGGCCGACAACCGCAGCGAATTCAAGGCCAGCGGCCGTGACTGGCGAACCCCGCCGCTGTGGGGCATCGGCTTGACCGAAACCGTCAACGGCCACACCCAGTTCCTGCATGACGGTCGTGCCCGTGACTTGCTCGAAGCCGTGCTATGGCATGGCGGCGAAGCACAAGCGGCGCAGCGCCAGGTTTTATCGTTCAATGCCGAGCAGCGCGCCGCGTTGCTGGCCTTTCTGAATTCCCTTTAAACGCCTTTTCCAGAAGTGGGAGCACGACATGTTCCGTCCCAAGCTGTTGTTCACCAGCCTCGCCGCCATCGCCCTTGGCGCCTGTTCGCCCCAGGATCCGCAAGCCGTCACCTCGGCAGCCATCGCCAAGCAAGTGATCCTGCCGACCTACAGCCGTTGGGTCGATGCCGACCGGCAACTGGCGAGCAGCGCCCTGGCGTTCTGCCAAGGCAAGGAAAACCTGGAAACTGCCCGCGCAGACTTCCTTAAGGCGCAAAAAGCCTGGGCCGAGCTGCAACCGCTGCTGATCGGTCCGCTGGCCGAGGGCAACCGCGCCTGGCAGGTGCAGTTCTGGCCGGACAAGAAAAACCTGGTGGGCCGCCAGGTCGAGCAACTGGTCAACAGCGAGCCACAGATCGACGCCGCCGGCCTGGCCAAGTCCAGCGTCGTGGTCCAGGGCCTCTCGGCCTATGAATACCTGCTGTTCGACGCCAAGATCGACATGGCCGACAGTGCGCAAAAAGCCAAGTACTGCCCACTGCTCACCGCCATCGGCGAACGCCAGAAACAACTGGCCGAAGAGATCCTGTCGCGCTGGAACACCAACGACGGCATGCTCGCCCAGATGAGCAAGTTCCCCAACCAGCGCTACGCCGATTCTCACGAGGCCATCGCCGACCTGCTGCGTGTGCAGGTCACCGCCCTGGACACGCTGAAGAAGAAGCTCGGCACGCCGATGGGCCGCCAGAGCAAAGGCGTACCCCAACCGTTCCAGGCCGATGCCTGGCGCAGCCAGTCGTCGTTGCAAGGCCTGGAGGCCAGCCTGAGCGCGGCCAGGACCGTCTGGGCCGGCGTGGACAACAAGGGCCTGCGCGGCCTGCTGCCAAGCGACCAGAAGCCACTGGCCGACAAGATCGATGCCGCCTACGATGCCTCGTTGAAATTGTTCGCCAGCAGCCAGCGCTCGTTGACCGAAATGCTCAACGACGATGCCGGGCGCCAGCAACTCAACGATTTGTATGACAGCCTCAACGTCGTCCATCGCCTGCACGAAGGCGAACTGGCCAAGGCGCTGGGCATTCAACTGGGCTTCAACGCCAACGACGGTGACTGATCATGTTTCGACGTCAGGTCCTGGCACTGGGCAGCTTGCTGCTCGGCGCCGTTACCCTGGGCGGCTGGACGCTGTTCAAGCAAAAGGACAAGAGTCCGCTACTGCTTTCGGCACGGGACGATGGCGACGGCAAGCACTACGCCGTCGGCTATCGACTGGACGGCACGCGGGTGTTCGCCACCCAGGTCGGCCAGCGTTGCCATGACATCATCAACCATCCGACACTGCCGATTGCGCTGTTCGTCGCCCGTCGTCCAGGCACCGAAAGCTATCTGATCGATCTGCGCGACGGGTCGCTGCTGCAAACCATCACCTCGTTGCCGAACCGGCATTTCTATGGCCACGCGGTGATCCACAAAAGCGGCGAGTGGCTGTATGCGACCGAGAACGACACCACCGACCCGGGACGCGGGCTGTTGGGCGTATACCGTTTCGAAGGCGAGCGACTGGTACACAGCGGCGAGATCTCCACCCATGGCATCGGTCCTCACCAGGTGTCATGGATGCCCGATGGCGAAACGCTGGTGATCGCCAACGGCGGCATTCGCACCGAGGCCGAAAGCCGGGTCGAAATGAACCTCGACGCCATGGAGCCGAGCCTGGTGCTGATGCAACGCGATGGCACCCTGCTGAGCAAGGAAACCCTCGCCCAGTCGATGAACAGCGTGCGCCACCTGGGCATAGCCAGCGACGGCACCATCGTCTCCGGCCAGCAGTTCATGGGCGCTGCCCACGAGTCGTCGGAACTGGTGGCGATCAAGCGGCCGGGCCAACCGTTCCAGGCGTTCCCGGTGCCTGAAGAGCAATTGCAGGCCATGGGGCACTACACCGCCAGCGTCGCCGTGCACAGCGACTTGCGCCTGGTGGCCCTGACCGCCCCTCGTGGCAACCGCTTCTTCATCTGGGACCTGGACAGTGGCGACGTACGCCTGGACGCACCGCTGCCGGACTGCGCCGGCGTAGGCGCGGTGGCCGATGGTTTCGTCGTGACGTCGGGCCAAGGACGCTGCCGCTATTACGATTGCCGACAGACACAACTGGTTGCAAAACCACTGGATCTACCGGCAGGGCTCTGGGACAACCATTTGCATCTGGCCTGAGCCAGGGAGCGAAGCGCATCGGCGCCGAGCTCCCTGATTTTTCGGAAAAATCCCACGCATTGCCAGCCCGCCAGCATCTGGAATACCCCGCACACTCGGAGTAATGTGCCCGCCTATCTGTATTTTCCCTCAGCTCTTTTCCAAGGAAGTGGAACATGCTGCGACGCCGCATGCTGATCATGTTGGGTGTTGTCCTGCTGGTGGTGCTGTTGCTCGCCGGCTACAAGGCCTTCTCCGTCTACCAGCAGATCCAGATGTTTTCTGCCCCCAAACCACCGGTCAGCGTTGCCGTAGCCACGGCCGCCCAGCAACCCTGGGAGGCTCGCCTGCCCACCGTTGGCAGCCTCAAGGCGCTGCAAGGCGTGGACCTGAGCCTGGAAACTGCCGGGACCGTGCAGAAGGTGCAATTCCAGTCCGGGCAGAAGGTCAAGGCCGGCCAGCCACTCCTGCAACTGGACAGCGACGTCGAAAGCGCCCTGCTGGAAACCGCCGAGGCCGACCTTGGCCTGTCGCAACTGGATTTCGGTCGCGGCCGACAACTGGTGG
The DNA here is from genome assembly GCF_018325805.1 of Pseudomonas sp. St290. NCBI lineage: Bacteria > Pseudomonadati > Pseudomonadota > Gammaproteobacteria > Pseudomonadales > Pseudomonadaceae > Pseudomonas > Pseudomonas sp. St290. Next base: position 5,263,140 of record NZ_AP014703.1, read on the forward strand.
GCAGCCAGGCGATCTCCAAGGGCGAGTTCGACCGGCTCTCGGCGCAACTGAAAAAAAACCAGGCCACGGTCAATCAACTCAAGGCGTCACTGGCCAAGAAACACATCCTGGCGCCGTTCAGCGGCACCATCGGCATTCGCCAGGTGGACGTCGGCGACTACCTGGCCAGCGGCACGGTGATCGCCACCCTGCAAGACCTCAGCAGCCTTTATGTGGACTTCTACGTCCCTGAGCAAACCGTGCCCAGGCTCGCCGTTGCCCAACCGGTCAACGTCAGCGTCTCGGCCTATCCCGGGCAGAACTTCGTCGGCACCATCAGCGCGATCAACCCCAAGGTCGAGGACAGCACCCGCAACGTATTGGTGCGCGCCACCCTGGCCAACCCCGACGGCAAGCTGCTGCCCGGCATGTTCGCCAACCTGCAGGTGATCCTGCCGGAGGTGGCCGCCGGAATCGTCGTGCCGGAAAGCGCCGTGACCTACACCCTCTACGGCAACTCCATGTACGTGGTAAGCCAGAAGAAAGCCGCCGACGGCAATATCGAGAAAGACGACAAGGGCCAGCCGGTCCTGATCGCCGAACGGCGCTTCGTTGAAACCGGCGAACGACGTGACGGCCAAGTGCTGGTTTCCAAAGGCGTGCAGAGTGGCGAACAAGTCGTGATCGCCGGCCAGATCAAACTCGACAACGGTACGCCCATCGCCATCAGCGACGACAAGACCCTGACCGAACAGAACAGCCCGCCGCGCGCGGACTGATCAAGGAACCCTCATGGCTTTTACCGATCCATTCATCCGCCGTCCGGTGCTCGCCACCGTGGTCAGCCTGTTGATCGTGCTGCTGGGCTTCCAGGCCTGGAGCAAGTTGCCCTTGCGCCAGTATCCGCAAATGGAGAACGCCCTGATCACGGTGACCACCGCCTACCCCGGGGCCAACGCCGAAACCATCCAGGGCTACATTACCCAGCCGATGCAGCAAAGCCTGGCCAGCGCCGAGGGCATCGACTACATGACCTCGGTCAGTCGCCAGAATTTCTCGGTGATTTCGGTCTACGCCCGTATCGGCTCCAACAGCGACCGGCTCTTTACCGAACTGCTGGCCAAGGCCAACGAGGTCAAGAACCAGTTGCCCCAGGACGCCGAGGACCCCGTTCTCAGCCGCGAGGCCGCCGACGCCTCGGCACTGATGTACATCAGCTTCTTCAGCAAGGAACTGAACAACCCGCAGATCACCGACTACCTGTCACGGGTGGTCCAGCCCAAACTGGCGACGCTGCCGGGCATGGCCGAGGCGGAGATCCTCGGCAACCAGGTCTTCGCCATGCGCCTGTGGCTGGACCCGGTCAAGCTCGCCGGCTTCGGCCTGACCGCCGCCGACGTGACCAATGCCGTGCGCCAGCACAACTTCCTCTCCGCTGCCGGTGAAGTGAAAGGCGAGTATGTGGTCACCAGCATCAACGCCAATACCGAACTCAAGTCCGCCGAGGCCTTCGCCGCGATCCCGCTCAAGACCGACGGCGACAGCCGCGTGTTGCTGCGAGACGTGGCCCGCGTGGAAATGGGCGCCGAGAACTACGACACCATCAGTTCCTTTGGTGGCACGCCTTCGGTGTACATCGGGATCAAGGCCACGCCCGGCGCGAACCCGCTGGATGTGATCAAGGAAGTGCGCAAGATCATGCCGGACATGGAGGCCCAGCTCCCGACCAACCTCAAGGCCGAGATCGCCTACGACGCCACCCTGTTCATCCAGGCCTCCATCGACGAAGTGGTGAAAACCCTGTTCGAGGCGGTGCTGATCGTCATCGTCGTGGTGTTCCTGTTCCTCGGGGCCCTGCGTTCGGTGGTCATCCCGGTGGTGACCATCCCGCTGTCGATGATCGGCGTGATGTTCTTCATGCAGTTGATGGGCTACTCGATGAACCTCCTGACACTGCTGGCCATGGTGCTCGCCATCGGCCTGGTGGTGGACGACGCCATCGTGGTGGTGGAGAACATTCACCGGCACATCGAGGAAGGCAAGACCCCGTTCGACGCCGCGATAGAAGGTGCCCGGGAAATTGCCATGCCGGTGGTCTCGATGACCATCACCCTGGCGGCGGTGTATGCACCGATCGGCCTGCTCCAGGGCCTGACGGGCGCTTTGTTCAAGGAGTTCGCATTGACCCTGGCCGGGGCGGTGGTGATCTCCGGGATCGTCGCCCTGACCCTGTCGCCGATGATGTGCGCCATGCTCCTGCGCCACGATGAGAACCCCTCGGGTCTGGCTCATCGGCTGGACACGGTCTTCGAACGCTTGAAGAGCCGTTACCAGCGCATGCTTCACGGCACTCTCAACACCCGGCCGGTGGTGCTGGTGTTCGCGGTGATCGTCCTGCTGCTGATTCCGGTGCTGATCATGTTCACCAAGTCCGAACTGGCCCCCGACGAGGACCAGGGCATCATTTTCATGATGGCCAACGCCCCGCAGCCAACCAACCTCGACTACCTGAACACGTACACCGATCACTTCATTACCATCTTCAAGGAGTTCCCGGAGTACTACTCCTCGTTCCAGATCAATGGCTACAACGGCGTGCAATCGGGCATCGGCGGCTTCCTGCTCAAGCCCTGGAACGAACGCAGCCGCACCCAGATGGAAATCCTGCCAGAGGTCCAGGCCAAGCTGGAAAGCGTGCCTGGCTTGCAGATCTTCGGTTTCAACCTGCCTTCGCTGCCAGGCACCGGCGAAGGCTTGCCGTTCGCGTTCGTCATCAACTCGCCGAAGGACTACGCGACGCTGCTGGAGATTGCCGACCGGGTCAAAAAGCGTGCATTGGAGTCCGGCAAGTTCGCCTTCATGGACATTGACCTTGCGTTCGACAAGCCAGAAGTCGTGGTGGATATCGATCGCGCCAAGGCTGCCCAGATGGGCGTTTCGATGCAGGACCTGGGTGGCACCCTGGCGACACTGTTGGGTGAAGCCGAGATCAACCGCTTCACCCTCGAGGGGCGCAGCTACAAGGTCATTGCCCAGGTCGAGCGTCCTTTCCGGGACAACCCGGATTGGTTGAACAACTACTACGTGAAAAATGCCAAGGGTGAATCGCTACCGCTGTCGACCCTGATCAAGGTCAGCGACCGGGCGCGACCGCGACAACTGAACCAGTTCCAGCAACTCAATGCGGTGACGATTTCAGGCTTCCCCATCGTGAGCATGGGCGAGGCCATCGAGACCGTCCGCCAGATCGCCCGGGAGGAGGCCCCGGTAGGGTTCGCCTTCGATTACGCCGGGGCTTCGCGCCAATTCGTACAGGAGGGCAGCGCGTTGTGGGTGACCTTTGCCCTGGCCCTGGCAATCATCTTCCTGGTGCTGGCCGCGCAGTTCGAAAGCTTCCGGGACCCGCTGGTGATCCTGGTGACAGTGCCACTGTCGATTTGCGGCGCCTTGATTCCGCTGTTCCTCGGCTGGTCGAGCATGAACATCTACACCCAGGTGGGCCTGGTGACGCTGATTGGCCTGATCAGCAAGCACGGGATCCTGATCGTCGAATTCGCCAACCAGCTGCGCAGGGAGCAGAACCTGACGCCGCGCGAAGCCGTGGAACAAGCCGCGTCGATTCGTCTGCGACCGGTGCTGATGACCACTGCGGCAATGGTGTTCGGCATGGTGCCGCTGATCCTCGCCACGGGCGCCGGGGCTGTGAGCCGTTTCGACATCGGTACGGTGATCGCTACCGGGATGTCGATTGGCACCCTGTTCACGCTGTTCGTGTTGCCCTGCGTCTACACGCTGCTGGCCAAGCCGGACAAGGCCTGAAGTGGACACCTGTGGCGAGGGATACTGTGGGAGCAAGGCTTGCCCGCGATGAAGGTGATGCGGTCTTCCAGGAATCGGGGCGGGCGTTTCGCGAGCAAGCTTTGCTCCCACAATCCAACGGGGACAAATCCTCTCGCCACAATGGTTTTTCTGCAGTCAGAAAATAAAGGCCTCGCACAAGCGAGGCCTTTATTTTGGCTTCATGTCTCTCAACTTTGCGGCCTCATCCCCTGGGAAAGGCTGAACATGAACAGCAGCAGATCATTGTCCGGTCGGATCGCCTCGCTGGCCTTTGCCACGCGCGGCAAAGGGCAATGCGCATCAGCATTCGAAGCACTGAGGATCTGCGAGCGTGGCTGTTCCCACACAGCCACCGCCATCGATGCAACTGCCAGGGCTCCGACTAAAAACAAACCTCTAGCAATTTCTAGTTTCATCGCTATAAACCTTTGATAGCGCTGCCAAACGCCGCCTCATAAAAGTAGACGAGTTTTTTCCAATCGGCATCGCTGAACGACGAATGGCGCCGCAGCTGCTTGAGGTCATGGGACGCGGCACGCTGGGCGGTCAGGCGCTGGCGACACTTTTCAAAATCGAGCAAAGCCACTTCGGCCTTGGCCGCCTCACCTTCTCCGGTCACGCGCACAAAGACGTGCTTGATGTAGATACAGCCATGTTGCCAACGCCCCTTGTGCATGCGGGCCAGGTTTTGCGCCAGTGCCAGGAGGATTTGATCATGCACCGCTTCGCCATGACGCTCGCGACCACCTGCGGCATACCAGTGCTCGATCTCTTCAAACCCTTCCAGCGCTTGGGTCACTAGCAGCGCGCGCCACTTGTGAATCGGGTCCCGCTGGGCGCCACAGAAAATGAGTTTGGGGACACGGACACCCAGACGGGTCAACGCCAGGAGTGCGTCTTGCTCCCGCAGCACGGTCGGTCTACCGAACGGGTGCAGCCAACTGCGATAAATATGGCCGGTCTGACGCTTGGCATAAAGCAGCTTGCCGTCCTTGCTCTTGATTCGTTGCACACCGCTTTCACCGCCGCGACGCACATTGGGTTCTTCCACCCATTCACCCTGCTGACTCCAGAAATGTTCGAAGTCGTCGAGCAGAATCGTTGATGTCCCTGCTACCTGTACACCCATGCCCTTACCTCTTGCGTAATACATAAACTCGCCACATGGCATAGAGCGGTAGAAAATCCAGTCGTTCCTGAATGCGAAACCCTGCCTGCCGAAACTCATCCTCTACTGTAGCAACCGGTAACACAAATCGATTCTGGTAGCCTTTTTGCCCACGAGTACGTTCCTGCCGCTTGCGTTTCCAGGCCTTGAAATTGCCATCGACCCATAATGAAACGATCACGCTATCACGGGTAACGCGCTCGAATTCCTTAAGAATCGCCAGTCGATGCGCGGGTTCACCGATGTGGTGCAGCAGGCGCATGCAAAAAATGCTGTCAACGGCGCTATCAGGTAAAGCAATGTCGAACGCAGAAGTGTGCAAGGGTTGTACCCGTTTCACCACATCGGCCGGTTGAGACTCCAATGCGGTCTTGAGCATGGCTTCGGAATTGTCCGCGCCGATGATGACCCGATTCGGTTTTTCGGCCAACAAGGGCCAGAAACGCCCGGCACCGCACGGCAGGTCCAACACCAAGCCCGGGTCGCCCACGAGCGCTAACGCACGCCGGGCCAGTTGTTGATCTCTCAGGTTGGAGAGACGGCGACTCACACCGCTGCGATGCTTGTGAAAATATTTTCGAGCATGCTTCTCGTCGTACTTTTCGGAAAAATCGAGCTTGATGGGTTTGGACATTGAGGGGGGACTCCATTTCTGATCACCCCACCTTATGAATCGGTTTGTCATCTATTTGTGAAAACAACGTCATGTAAACACCGCAAATATTTACAAGATTTTTCCAAGCCAAGCACTCACCCCTGCGCAGTCAAGGCCACTTCGAAATGGCAACCGTTGGGTTCCATCGTGCTGAGGCTTACCGTCCAACCCTGGTTCTCACAAATCCGTTGCACCAGTGACAGCCCCAAGCCAAGCCCCTCGCCGCGTTTTTCGTTGCCGCGTACAAACGGCTCGAACATCGCCTCGCGCTTCTCCTCCGGGATGCCCACACCGCTGTCCTCGACCACGAATCCGGTGGAGGTCAACGAGAGGCGGATGAAACCCTGGTCGGTGTAGTGCAAGGCGTTTCGCAGCAGGTTACCCATGACGGCGGTCAGGAAGGTGGCGTTATACAGGGTGTCGAGGGTTTGCCCCGGCTCGAAGATCAGCGTCAAGCCTTTGGATTCGATGGGACCACGCCACACCCCGAGGAGGTTTTCAGCCACTTGGGCAAGGGCCAGTCGAGGTGACATGCCGTTGTCTTCACGCTCTGCCCTGGCGAGCATCAAGAAGGTTTGCACCAGCTCACGCATTTCTTCACTGGCCCGGTTAATGCGCTCGACCTGTGTGCGGCCGCGCTGATCCAGGGCCGGGTTTTCCAGCAGCAGTTCGCAGGAGGTCGCCAGGACCATCAACGGCGTGCGCAACTCGTGGCTTACGTCGCTGGTGAACAACCGCTCGCGCGTCAAGGCTTGGCGCAACCGCCCCAGTGTCGCGTCGAACGCCACGGCCAGTTCGCCCACTTCATCGGCGGCGTAATCCGGCGCCAGCGGCGGGGCGAGGCCGAGGAGCTGATCGCGATGACGCACTTGCCGGGCCAGGCGAACCACCGGCGCCATCACCCGGCGTGCCAGGACCCAGCCCAGAAATACCGCCAGTGCCAGGCTGAGCACAAAGCCCACCAGCACCACGGCGAACAACACCCGTTCGCGCTCTTCGAAGTCGCTCTGGTCTTGCAGCAACACGTAGTGCCGACCGTCCACGATCTCGACCATGGCGTGATACGACAACTGTTCGCGAAACACCTCGTGGAAACCACGCTCCAGATGCCGAAGGTCCTTGGGCAACTCGAAGTCGCCCGGGCCGCCGCTGAAATAAAACAACTGGTCGGGTTCCGGGCGATGGTTCCAGTCCGAGACGCTGTCCATCAGCAGCAGGCGTTGCAGATCGCCCCCAAGCCCGGCGGAAATCAGCTTTTCCTCCACCAGGTGGACCGTCGCCACGATGCCCATGGCGAATGCCCCGGCCACCAACGCGCTCATCAGCGCAAAAGCGATGATGATCCGTTGGGCAAGGCTCTGCTTAAACTCCATCTCGGCCCTCGGCCAAGCGATAACCCACGCCGTGCACGGTGTGCAACAGCGGCTTGTCGAACGGTTTGTCGATCACCTGGCGCAGTTGGTGGACATGGCTGCGCAGACTGTCGCTGTCCGGGCAATCATCGCCCCACAGCGCTTCCTCGAGGATTTCCCGGCGCAGCACGTGGGGGCTTTTCTGCATCAATACCGCCAGCAGCTTCAGGCCTACGGGGTTGAGCTTGAGCAGCTTGCCTTCACGGGTCACTTCGAGGGTGTCGAGGTCGTAACTCAGGTCGCCCACCTGCAAGGCACGCCGACCACCGCCCTGGGCACGACGCATGACGGCTTCGATCCGCGCGGCCAGTTCCGACAAGGCGAAAGGCTTGATCAAGTAATCGTCGGCACCGGATTTGAAGCCCTGCAGACGATCGTCCAACTGATCCCGGGCGGTGAGCATGATCACCGGCGTATCGAGCCGGGCGTCTTCGCGCAGGCGCTTGCACAGGGTATAGCCGTCGATGCCTGGCAGCATGATGTCGAGCACGATCAAGTCGTAGTGTTCGGTAGCAGCCAGGTGCAACCCCGACAATCCGTCCTGGGCACAATCGACGGTATAGCCCTTGAGCCCCAGGTAATCGGCCAGATTGGCCAGGATGTCGCGGTTGTCTTCAACCAATAGAATTCGCATGGGCATCTCCTGCGTATACGGTTAACGGCCATCTTGGCCCGCGCAGCTTACGGCCAATGCCGATTCAGGGCTAGGGCTGGAGGCTGCGGAAAATCGACACCTACCACCCATCAGTTTTTTATAGTTTTTTCACTATCGATTCACACCCTGACTACAGTGAAGGAGCAACACTCTCGCGCTATCGGATTGATATATAAGGAAAGTAGTAAATGGACTTTATCAAAGCAGCGCCCATGCGCTTTCTGCTGTTGATCACCAGCGCCTGGCTGGTGGTGTTTCTCCTGACCCGAACCTTTCTACTGCTCACTCACTTGGATGAGGCTGGAGGTGTCGCGTTTTCCGTGTTTGGCACCGGCTTGCTGTATGACCTAGGGTTTCTTGCCTATGCAATTTTGCCGATGGGGCTGTATTTGCTGCTTTGCCCTCCGGCCCTATGGCGTCGTCGCGGTCACCGCTGGTTTCTTCGGGGGCTGCTGACAGTCAGCGTATTCGTCATGTTGTTCACCGCCGTCGCCGAATGGCTGTTCTGGGATGAATTCGGCGTGCGTTTCAACTTCATCGCTGTCGACTACTTGGTCTATTCCGATGAAGTGCTGAACAACGTGCTGGAATCGTACCCAATCGGCACCCTGCTGACGATTCTCGCGGTACTGGCCGTGGGATTGAGCCTGGCTTTGGGCAAACCGTTCAATGCAGCGCTGGCCGCGCCATTGCCACCCTTGCGCGGGCGCCTGCTCAGTGCATCAGGCCTGCTGGCTGTCGCGGCCCTGAGCTTGCAATTGCTCAGCCAGGATGCGCCACGCGCTCAGGGCGGCAATGCCTATCGGAACGAACTGGCGAGCAACGGCCCGTATCAGTTCTTCGCGGCGTTTCGTAACAACGAACTGGACTATGAACAGTTCTACAGCCACTTGGCCCCGGCCACCGTCGCCCAGCAGATACGTGCCGAACTGAGCGAGCCCCATGCGCGCTTCATCGGTGAGGATCCGCAGGATATCCGCCGAATGATCGACAACCCCGGCACCGCCCGTACACCGAACATCGTGCTGGTGACCATCGAAAGCCTCAGCGCCAAATACCTGGGCAGCAATGGTGACCAACGCAACTTGACACCCAATCTGGACGCCTTGCGCCAACAGAGCCTGTACTTCAATAATTTCTACGCTACGGGCACCCGCACCGACCGAGGCCTGGAAGCCATCACCCTGGCTATTCCGCCTACCCCGGGACGCTCGATCGTCAAGCGCATTGGCCGGGAAAGCGGCTTCGCCAGCCTTGGCCAGCAATTGAACGCAGTCGGCTACGACAGTGTGTTTGTGTACGGCGGGCGCGGTTACTTCGATAACATGAACGCGTTTTTCAGCGGCAATGGCTATCGGGTCGTCGATCAAAGCAGCGTCGATGAATCCGAGATCCACTTCAAGAATGCATGGGGCATGGCCGACGAGGATCTGTACACACAGACGTTGAAACTGGCCGATAGCAATTACGCCAGGCAACAGCCATTCTTATTGCAGTTGATGACCACGTCCAATCACCGTCCCTACACCTATCCGGATAATCGGATCGACATCAAGTCCGGCAATGGCCGTGATGGGGCAGTGAAATACACCGATTACGCCATTGGTCAGTTTCTGGAACAGGCACGGCAAAAACCGTGGTTCGATAACACGATCTTCGTTTTCGTGGCCGACCATACCGCCGGCAGCGCCGGCAAGGAAGACCTACCGATCAGCAATTATCAGATCCCGCTGTTCATCTACGCGCCGAAGCTGATCGAGCCGCGGGAAAGCGGCCAGTTGGCCAGCCAGATCGATCTCGCACCCACCTTGCTCGGTTTGCTGAACATGGATTACCAGTCGACGTTCTTCGGTCGCAATCTGCTACAGGACAACCCGTTGCCGCCCCGCGTCGTCGTAGGCAATTATCAACATCTGGGCCTGTTCGACGGCAAGGATCTGGCAATCCTCAGTCCACGCCAAGGCCTGCGACGGCATGACGATGCGCTGACCGAAAGTCGCGAATCCCGGGCAGATAACACAGACCCTCTGATCAGTCGCGCCATTACGTATTACCAAACCGCCAGTTATGGCTTCAAGCAACAGCTGCTTGGCTGGAGAACACCCAAGGAGGGTGTCGAGCAAGTCAGCGAACGTTAATCGAACTGCCCCAGGCTGATGCCCTGGGGCGCTTTCTTGGTTCAGGATCTGTCATGTCATCAAGCGTTCTACGCCCTACCCCTCGCCCGCTGAACTTCTGGTTGTGCCTCGCCATTCCCGCCGTTGCGGCAATTACGCTGGTTTTGTTGGAGTGGACCGATCTGGACATGGATTTGGCCCGATTGTTCTATGACCCGGCCATCGGCGACTTCATCGGGCGCCACAGCTACTTTCTGGAAAACATCCTCCATGACCGGGCAAAACAAGTCGTCATCGCCTTTTCCGTCCTGGCGATCCTCGGGTTTATCAGTTCGTTTTTCGTCGCCCGGCTCAAGCCATTCAAACGCGAACTGGGTTGCCTGGTGCTGTCCCTGGCCCTGGCCACATCCTTCGTCACACCGATGAAAGCGGTGACGGCGGTGCAATGCCCCTGGAGTTTGAAGGAGTTCGGAGGCAAGGAAACCTACAGTGAGCTGCTAAGCCCACGCCCGGCCACGGACAAACCCGGCCGATGCTGGCCCGGCGGTCATGCCGCCACCGGGTTCACCTTGTTTGCGCTGTTTTTCGTGCTGCGCGACCGCCGCCCACGCCTGGCCCGCCAGGCCCTGGTACTCGCCTTCACGCTGGGAACGGTGTTTTCCCTGGGGCGGATGATGCAAGGGGCGCATTTCTTTTCCCACAACGTGTGGACAGCGGTGTTCTGTTGGCTGATTTGCCTGGGGTGTTACTACTACATCCTGTACCGACCGGCCTCTACATCTGAGCGTGTGGCCGTCACTCATCCCGTCAATGCCTGAAAGCCCCCGGACAAACCCTGTGGGAGCAAAGCTTGCTCGCGATTGCGAGGGCAGCGTCAGCATCCTGGCAAGCTGACCCACTGCGATCGCGAGCAAGCTTTGCTCCCACAGAGACAGATGGGTGCAGCTTCAAGCCTGAGATAAATCCAAGGCAATAAAAAACCCCGCTTGCTTTCGCAGGCGGGGCTTTTCGCTACAGGGGTAAGGCTGGCTTACATCATGCCGCCCATGCCACCCATGCCGCCCATGTCTGGCATGCCGCCGCCAGCTGGAGCGTCTTCCTTGATTTCAGCGATCATCGCCTCGGTGGTGATCATCAGGCTGGCAATCGACGAAGCCGCTTGCAGAGCCGAACGAGTCACTTTGGCTGGGTCCAGGATACCCATTTCGATCATGTCGCCGTATTCGCCGGTAGCAGCGTTGTAACCGTAGTTACCCGAACCCTGCTTGACCTTGTCGACCACAACGCTTGGCTCGTCGCCGGAGTTGGCAACGATCTGGCGCAGAGGAGCTTCTACAGCGCGACGCAGCAACTGGATGCCCACGTTCTGGTCATCGTTGTCGCCTTTGAGTTCGCTGATGGCTTGCAGGGCACGAACCAGTGCCACGCCGCCGCCAGGTACCACGCCTTCTTCAACGGCTGCACGGGTGGCGTGCAGGGCGTCTTCAACGCGGGCTTTCTTCTCTTTCATTTCAACTTCGGAACCGGCGCCAACCTTGATCACTGCAACGCCGCCGGACAGCTTGGCCAGGCGCTCTTGCAGTTTTTCACGGTCGTAGTCGGACGAAGTCTCGGCCACTTGTGCGCGGATCTGAGTAACGCGAGCCTGGATATCAGCCTCGACGCCGGCACCGTCGATCACGGTGGTGTTTTCCTTGGACAGGATCACGCGCTTGGCGTTACCCAGGTGCTCCAGGGTGGTGCTTTCCAGGCTCAGGCCGATCTCTTCGGAGATAACGGTACCGCCGGTCAGTACGGCGATGTCCTGCAGCATGGCCTTGCGACGATCGCCGAAGCCTGGAGCCTTGACGGCTGCGACTTTAACGATGCCACGCATGTTGTTCACAACCAGAGTCGCCAAGGCTTCGCCTTCGACGTCTTCGGCCACGATCAGCAGTGGGCGGCCGGCTTTGGCAACGGCTTCCAGCACTGGCAGCATTTCGCGGATGTTCGAGATCTTCTTGTCGACCAGCAGGATCAGCGGGCCGTCGAGCTCGGCGGTCATGGTGTCCGGCTTGTTGACGAAGTACGGGGACAGGTAGCCACGGTCGAACTGCATGCCTTCTACAACCGACAGTTCGTTTTCCAGGCCCGAGCCTTCTTCAACGGTGATCACGCCTTCTTTACCGACTTTTTCCATGGCTTCGGCAATGATGTCGCCGATGGAGCTGTCGGAGTTGGCGGAGATGGTGCCGACCTGGGCGATTGCCTTGGTGTCAGCGCACGGCTTGGACAGGCCTTTGAGTTCCTTGACAATGGCGATGGTCGCCTTGTCGATGCCGCGCTTGAGGTCCATCGGGTTCATGCCGGCAGCGACGGCTTTCAGGCCTTCGTTGACGATCGATTGAGCCAGGACGGTAGCGGTGGTGGTGCCGTCACCGGCGTCGTCGTTGGCACGGGAGGCAACGTCCTTGACCAGTTGCGCGCCCATGTTTTCGAAGCGGTCCTTGAGCTCGATTTCCTTGGCTACGGAAACGCCGTCCTTGGTGATGGTCGGAGCGCCGAAGCTCTTCTCGATGATCACGTTACGGCCTTTCGGGCCCAGGGTCGCTTTTACTGCGTCAGCCAGGACGTTGACACCGGCGAGCATTTTCTTGCGGGCGGAATCGCCGAATTTAACTTCTTTAGCAGCCATGATCGATATTCCTTAAATACTTTGTAGTCGCGGAAAAATGAGCGGGGAATCAGCCTTCGATAACAGCGAGGATTTCGCTCTCGCCGATAACCAGCAGGTCTTCGCCATCAACTTTCACAGTGTTGCTACCGGAGTAAGGGCCGAAAACAACCTTGTCACCCACTTTCACGGACAGCGCACGTACTTCACCGTTTTCCAGTGCTTTGCCTGGGCCTACAGCGAGGACTTCACCCTGGTTTGGCTTTTCAGCAGCCGAACCTGGCAGGACGATACCGCCAGCGGTTTTCTTTTCTTCTTCGCTGCGACGGACGACGACGCGGTCATGCAGAGGACGAAGCTTCATTGTCGATCTCTCCTAATTGTGGTTTTCATCGGCCGGTGTAGTCCCGGCGGGTTTAACAAAGCCGGCAGAGCCGGGTGCGGTTCGTCAGTCGAACCGCGGAAGTCTGTCCGGTGTCACCACCGGAAACCTTGCGGTGACCGTTACATAAGGGCGTACAAGTGGATTACAAGGGCGGGGGGAGAAATTTTTTTACTTCGCGCAGCCAAAACGAACACGGCGCCCGAAGGCGCCGTATCGAGGGTTTTACTTGGAATCCCGGTGTTCGAACTCGCCTTCGATCACATTGGGCTCGCGCCCTACAGGCTGGCGCGGGGCCGGACCACCACGGGGTTGCAGGTCATCGGCAAAGGCCCGCTGACGCATCGCCTGCTCTTCGGCGCGCTGACGCATTTTATTGGCCAGCATCCGACGGGTGAATGGCAACAGCATGACCAGGCCCACTACGTCGCTGATAAAGCCTGGCAGGATCAACAGGCCGCCACCCAAGGCCAGCATCAGGCCTTCGAGCATGGTCTGGGCTGGCAGCTCGCCACGGTTCAGGCTTTCACGAGCCCGCAACGCTGTGGCGAGGCCGGCAATGCGCAGCACGAACACGCCGAGCATCGAGCCGAGAATGACCAGCAGCAGCGCCGGGAAAAACCCGATCGCACCGCTGACCTTGACGAATACGAACAGCTCCAACACCGGGAACAGCAGAAAGAGCAACAAAAAAGGGCGCATCAAATGGTTCCTCAACGCAAGAATGCCTTGCTATGAAAACCTAAATGACGTCGTTCTTTCGTGAATTCAAGCGTCGACTTGTGCATTTTTCGGCCATTGCTCGGCGTGAGCCAGATAAACCAAGGCTTCGCGCACTTGTGTCGGCGTGTTGCAAGGCGTCGCAAACGCCAGCCAATGCAGGCCCTGGCCGATACGCAGGTGCATGCCTTCGCTGTCGATGCCTACCAATTGCGCCGGTTCGCTTTTCGGCAGGCCGGCCAACTCCACGTAATGGGCGATGGCCTTGGCGTGATCGGCGTTCATGTGCTCAATCATGCTGGCTTCGGCTTTGCCGGCGAAGGGATTGGCCAGGGTGAGCTGGTCGATCCAGTGGATGGCACCAAAGCCGCCGATGTAGCGATGGCGCACCGGGTCGAGCACCCAGAAATCGAAATCATGGGCCTTGTGGTAGTTCTGCGAGTCAGGGAAATAGCGGTAATAACGCTCGGCGGCAGCCTCGATGGCGGCACTGTCTTCGAGTTTCCGGGCCTCGGCCAGATAGGTCAGGCGCCCCACGGCCTGCACATCCTCGGCACCGCGCTCGCCTACCAGCATCGAACACTTGGGGTCTTTTTGCAGATTGTGCGTGTGCTGGGCGATGCGGCTGATCAGGATCAGGGGCCGGCCTTGTTCGTCCAGGCAATAGGGCACGACGGAACCGAACGGAAAGCCGGGCATGGATTTGGAATGAGTGGCGAGCACTCCACGGTATTCCTTGAGCAGCAGTTCCCGGGCATTCTTGGCAGCTTCAACGCTCAATTTATGACTCCTTTTATGAAATCCGTCTAGAAAACGGTCAGGCGACTGGAGTAATGTTCCGGTACGCCTATGGGACAGTTCTCGTGTGCAGCCGGGCTACACCGTCGCAAATCGAGAGGCCTCCCAAAAGGTCCCCTTCACCGCTGCGCCATCTGGACATGAGAATGCAACTCACCGACAAAGTAATCATTATCACCGGCGGTTGCCAGGGTTTGGGCCGCTCCATGGCCGAGTATCTGGCGGGGAAAGGCGCGAAACTCGCCTTGGTGGACCTCAACCAGGAAAAACTCGACCAGGCCGTTGCCGCCTGCACAGCCAAGGGTGTCGAGGCGCGTGCCTACCTGTGCAACGTCGCCAATGAAGAACAAGTGACCGACATGGTCGCTCGGGTAGCCGAGGATTTCGGCGCGATCCACGGCCTGATCAACAACGCCGGGATCCTGCGCGACGGCCTGCTGCTCAAGGTCAAGGACGGCGAAATGACCAAGATGAGCCTGGCCCAGTGGCAAGCCGTGATCGACGTCAACCTGACCGGTGTATTCCTGTGCACCCGTGAAGTGGCGGCGAAAATGGTAGAGCTGAAAAACAGTGGCGCCATCATCAATATCTCGTCGATTTCCCGCGCCGGCAATGTCGGCCAGACCAACTACTCGGCCGCCAAGGCCGGCGTGGCCGCCGCCACCGTGACCTGGGCCAAGGAGCTGGCACGCTACGGCATCCGTGTCGCCGGCATCGCACCGGGCTTCATTGAAACCGAGATGACCCTGGGCATGAAGCCCGAAGCCCTGGAAAAAATGACCTCGGGGATTCCGCTCAAGCGCATGGGCAAGCCCGAGGAGATTGCTCATTCGGCGGCGTACATCTTCGAGAACGACTATTACACCGGTCGGATCCTGGAGATGGATGGCGGGTTGCGGATCTAAGAACCTGCACACAATCAATGTGGGAGATTCTATGTTGCAGGGGAACCCTGCAACCGTGAATTTGGTTGGTATTCGCTCTGATTTTTCATCAGGGCGAATGCTACCCGACACAACTTGCGGGCGAGGATAACCAAGGCCTGAGTTCTGGCCAGGCCTCGTGCCAAGAAGGCCTCATAGTAAGGTTTCCAGGCAGGAGACCGACAGGCCGCCATCGCGGCGTTGTGCGCCAGGCGTCGTAGCTCCCCGTCCCCTTTTTTGCTCAAGTGACGAGGACTGTGCTTCTTCCCTGAATCTTTTGGACGCAAATCCATCCCCAAGAAAGCAATGAATGCATCGCCACTGACAAAGTGACCGCGCATGAATGCGGTCGCCAAGCCAATGGCCGTCAGTTCACCAATCCCTTCGATGGCTTTGCAGCGGTTGATGTTTTCAGTGATCCCTGCCGCTTGGCTGGCCTCACGCATTAGTTTCTGAATGGCCTGATCGGACTCTTTGAAGACCTCCAACTGCCGGGCCAAGATGTCCTTCAGACACGGTTCGTTCGAAAAACTCAGCACGATACTGACGCGGGCCTTGATGAGTGCCGCACGTTTTCTAAGCAGGTTTTTTAACACTTTGTAGGCTTCTGGAGGTGGGCTCCAGATACGCAGCCTTGCTTGCTCGTTCGTTAGATACCGAGCCAGCAAACGCGCATCACAAGGATCAGTTTTAGCCCGCAGCCCAATACTTTCACGGTAATGGGCCACCCGATAAGGATCCACAACGTAAACATGAAACCCCATTCCA
Organism: Pseudomonas sp. St290; assembly: GCF_018325805.1. Classification (NCBI taxonomy): domain Bacteria; kingdom Pseudomonadati; phylum Pseudomonadota; class Gammaproteobacteria; order Pseudomonadales; family Pseudomonadaceae; genus Pseudomonas; species Pseudomonas sp. St290. The sequence continues at coordinate 5,279,210 of NZ_AP014703.1, forward strand.
TGGGCCAGCTCAGCTGTGTCCAGGTGATAAAAGCTGGTGGCTTCCAGCGCAATCGAGCTTTGGGCTGGTAGCGTTTTGAGCCACCGGCCAAGAGCTTCGCGGTGGTTGGCGATGGCTTGAGTGATTTTCAGGTCTTCGCGGTAAACGACGATTTCGGCCTTCGCTACATCGATACCAATAACCGTTGGTGAGTTAAGGATTGTCATGACGAATCCTCGGAGCTAGGGTTTAGGTGCTTGTCGGGGTCTACCTTTGCGCTGGCTTGCCTCTATCGTCGGTTTTACCGATGAATTCCTTATCGGCGCTTTAGGTAGAAAGGGCGGAACGAGAAGTCTCCCACGGTCCGTACTGGCTAGAGTCGGAATCGAGCTTTTAGTCCCGCCCACCCCTTCAAGTCTAAACATACAAGCGAGCCTGCTCGCGATCGCGTCAGGTCAGTCAGCCTTGATGTGGCTGATATACCGCTATCGCGAGCAGGCTCGCTCCCACAAGGGATTGCATTTCAAAGGAGCAGCCTGGTTAGCTGCTCAAATTGCTGTGCAGCATCAATCGTCGCTGACAGTGATGTTCGGCATCGCCTGTGATGCGGCCTCTTGCAACACGATCCGCGCGCCCACATGGCGGGCCAGCTCCTGATAGACCATGGCGATCTGGCTGTCCGGCTCGGCGATGACCGTGGGCTTGCCGCCGTCGGCCTGTTCGCGGATCAGCATCGACAACGGCAGCGAGGCCAGCAGTTCGACGCCGTACTGGCTCGCCAGTTTTTCCCCGCCACCTTCGCCGAACAGATGCTCGGCATGCCCGCAGTTCGAGCAGATGTGCACGGCCATGTTTTCCACCACGCCCAGCACCGGGATGTTCACTTTGCGGAACATTTCCACGCCCTTGCGCGCGTCCAGCAGGGCCAGGTCTTGAGGGGTGGTGACGATCACCGCCCCGGCCACCGGGACTTTCTGCGCCAGCGTCAGCTGGATATCGCCAGTGCCTGGCGGCATGTCGATCACCAGGTAATCCAGGTCACCCCAGGCGGTTTGCGTCACCAGTTGCAGCAGGGCACCGGAAACCATCGGCCCGCGCCAGACCATCGGCGTGTTGTCGTCGGTCAGGAAGGCCATGGACATGACTTCCACGCCATGGGACTGGATCGGCACGAACCACTTCTGGTCCTTGACCTGGGGCCGGGTGCCCTCGACCACGCCGAACATGATGCCCTGGCTCGGGCCGTAGATGTCCGCGTCGAGAATCCCGACCTTGGCCCCTTCACGGGCCAGGGCCAGGGCCAGGTTGGCTGCGGTGGTGGACTTGCCCACGCCGCCCTTGCCCGAGGCCACGGCGATGACATTCTTGACGTTCGCCAGCCCCGGTACCTGCGCCTGGGCCTTGTGAGCAGCGATCACGCTGGTGATGTCGACTTTGGCGCTGGCTACACCGTCCAGGGACTCGATCGCCATTTGCAGCATTTGCGCCCAACCGCTCTTGAACAGATCGGCGGCGTAGCCGATTTCCAGCTGGACGCTGACGCGATCGCCCTGAATGTCGATGGTGCGCACGCATCCGGCGCTGACCGGGTCCTGATTCAGGTAGGGGTCGGTGTACTGGCGAAGAACGGCTTCCACCGCTGCGCGATTGACGGCGCTCATGGGCAACTCCGATAGCAAGACTTGAAAACAGGCCGCTATCCTACGCCGCGCATGCTGTTGTGGCGACCCGATTACCGCGGTGCGAACACCTTTTGTGGCGAGGGGATTTATCCCCGCTGGGTTGCGAAGCGCCCCCAAAACCTGGCGCTTCGGTGAATCAGACTGGTCAGGTTCGAATGTTTTGGGACTGCTGCGCAGTCCAGCGGGGATAAATCCCCTCGCCACAGGTTGTGTCTATACCGCTCCCAACAACGCATCCGGAAACAGGCCAGTGGGGTGAAATATATTTCCCGGCGCTTTATAGTGGCCGACCTCCGTTTCATCAAGTAGCCGAGCCCCATGTCCGAGCCACGCAAGATCCTCGTCACCAGCGCCCTGCCCTATGCCAATGGTTCGATTCACCTCGGCCATATGCTGGAATACATCCAGACCGATATGTGGGTGCGCTTCCAGAAGCATCGCGGCAACCAATGCATTTATGTCTGCGCCGACGACGCCCACGGTTCGGCCATCATGCTGCGCGCGGAAAAGGAAGGCATCACCCCGGAACAACTGATCGCCAACGTCCAGGCTGAACACAGCGCCGACTTTGCCGAGTTCCTGGTGGATTTCGACAACTTCCACTCCACCCACGCCGAAGAAAACCGCGAGCTGTCGAGCCAGATCTACCTGAAGCTGCGTGACGCCGGGCACATTGCCACCCGTTCGATCACCCAGTATTTCGACCCGGAAAAGAAAATGTTCCTGGCCGACCGCTTCATCAAGGGCACCTGCCCGAAATGCGGCACCGAGGACCAGTACGGCGACAACTGCGAAAAATGTGGCGCCACCTACGCTCCGACCGACCTGAAGGACCCGAAATCGGCGATTTCCGGGGCCACACCGGTGCTCAAGGACTCCCAGCATTTCTTCTTCAAGCTGCCGGACTTCCAGCAGATGCTGCAAGCCTGGACCCGCAGCGGCACCCTGCAGGACGCCGTGGCCAACAAGATCGCCGAATGGCTCGACGCCGGCCTGCAACAGTGGGACATCTCCCGCGATGCGCCGTACTTCGGTTTCGAGATCCCCGACGAGCCCGGCAAGTATTTCTACGTGTGGCTGGACGCACCGATCGGCTACATGGCGAGTTTCAAGAACCTCTGCAACCGCACGCCGGAGCTGGACTTCGATGCGTTCTGGGGCAAGGACTCCACCGCCGAGCTGTACCACTTCATCGGCAAGGACATCGTCAACTTCCATGCGCTGTTCTGGCCCGCCATGCTCGAAGGCGCGGGCTTCCGTAAACCGACCGGCATCAATGTCCACGGCTACCTGACCGTCAACGGCCAGAAAATGTCCAAGTCCCGCGGCACCTTCATCAAGGCCCGGACCTACCTGGACCACCTGTCGCCGGAATACCTGCGCTACTACTACGCGGCCAAGCTCGGCCGTGGCGTCGATGACCTGGACCTGAACCTCGAAGACTTCGTGCAGAAGGTCAACTCCGACCTGGTAGGCAAGGTAGTCAACATTGCCAGCCGTTGCGCCGGTTTTATCCACAAAGGCAACGCCGGTGTCCTGGTTGCGGGCAATGCCGCGCCGGAGTTGACCGACGCCTTCCTCGCCGCCGCGCCAAGCATCGCCGAAGCCTATGAGAGCCGCGACTTTGCCCGCGCCATGCGCGAAATCATGGCCCTGGCCGATCGCGCCAATGCCTGGATCGCCGACAAGGCGCCCTGGTCGCTGGCCAAGCAGGAAGGCAAGCAGGACGAAGTCCAGGCGATCTGCGCCCTGGGCATCAACCTGTTCCGCCAGCTGGTGATTTTCCTCAAGCCGGTGCTGCCGCTGCTGGCCGCCGATGCCGAGGCGTTCCTCAACGTCGCGCCGCTGACCTGGAACGATCACCAGACGCTGCTGAGCAACCATCAGCTGAACGAGTTCAAGCCGTTGATGACTCGCATCGACGCCACCAAGGTGCAAGCCATGACCGACGCCTCCAAGGAAGACCTGGCCGCCAGCCAGACCGATACCGGCGCGCCGGCCGGGAACGGCGAACTGGCCAAGGACCCGCTGTCGCCGGAAATCGACTTCGACGCCTTCGCTGCCGTTGACCTGCGCGTGGCGCTGATCGTCAAGGCCGAGGCCGTCGAAGGCGCCGACAAGCTGTTGCGCCTGACCCTGGACATTGGCGATGAGCAACGCAACGTGTTCTCCGGCATCAAGAGTGCCTACCCGGACCCCGCCAAGCTTGAAGGCCGCTTGACGATGATGATCGCCAACCTCAAGCCACGCAAAATGCGCTTCGGTATCTCCGAAGGCATGGTGATGGCGGCAGGCCCCGGTGGTGAGGAAATCTACCTGTTGAGCCCCGACAGCGGCGCCAAGCCGGGCCAGCGGATCAAGTAACGCGACCGCTTGTTGCACCGATCCCACAGTCGCTTCGCAGGCGGCTGTGGGATTTTCATATCTGGCCCGCCCTCCCGGCGTGCCGGATAATGCCTAATCTTGTAACAGGCCCTTTGTTGCCAACACGCCCATGACCGAAATCGTCCTCACGCTGTTCAGCGCTGCCCTGATCAACAACCTCGTGTTGCATTGGCCGCTGGGCGTCGATCCGCTGCTGGCGGCCAATGGTCGAAAGCAGGTGCACGCCTTGGGCCTGGCGACGGCGTTCCTGATGCTGATGGTTGGCGCCTTGGGCTATCTGCTGGACCACTGGCTGCTGGTCCCGGCAAACCTGACATCGCTGCGCCTGTTTGCCTGGTTGTCCTTGAGCGTGCTGTTGATCGGCCCATTGCTGCACTGGCTGGCGCGCTGGCTGCCGGCATTGCCGTTCGAGGGGCTGTGGCCGCTGTTGCTCGCAAATGCCGGTATCCTCGGCCTCACGCTACTCAACAGCCAGGATGATCGGGGCCTGGGCCATGCCATCGCCACGAGCCTGGGCGCCGGGCTGGGATTCTGGCTGGTGCTGAGCCTGTTCGATGATTTGCGCCAACGCGTCTTCAATAACGATATTCCCCTGCCCTTTCGGGGCCTGCCGATTCAGTTGATCAGCGCCGGACTGATGGCGGTGGCCTTTCTCGGATTGCGCGGGCTGGTCAAAACATGAGCCTGATTCAACGTATCGACGCCTTGCTGCCGCAGACTCAGTGCGGCAAGTGCGGCCATCCCGGGTGCAAGCCCTACGCCGAAGGCATCGCCCAGGGTGAGCCGATCAACAAATGCCCGCCCGGTGGACGCGAAACCATCGCCGCCCTGGCCGAGCTGATGAAAGTGCCAGTATTGGAACTGGACACCAGCCGCGGCAGTGCCCCGGCGCAGATTGCCTTTATCCGCGAAGCCGAATGCATCGGTTGTACCAAGTGCATCCAGGCCTGCCCGGTGGACGCGATTGTCGGCGCGGCGAAGCTGATGCACACCGTCCTCATCGACGAATGCACCGGCTGCGATCTTTGCGTGGCGCCCTGTCCGGTCGATTGCATTGAAATGCGTCCTCTGCCGACGGCGACCCTGCCGATCGTCGGCGGCCTGGCCTTCAGCGCCGCAGAGCAACAGGCGCGAACCGCCAAGCGCAACCACGCCCGGCGCCGCTTCGAACAGCGCAATACGCGCCTACGCCGCGAAGAAGAACAGCGCCAGGCCGAACGCCTGGCTCGCAACCAACGCGCAGCCCAGACTCAACCCCAGGAACAGGGCCAGGCACTCGACCCCGTACAAGCCGCACTGGAGCGCGTGCGCGCGCAAAAAGCCGCCACCGCCGATGCTGCCTTGAAAAAAGCCAAGGTCGACCTGGCCATGAGCCGGGCGCAATTGAACAAATCCTTGAAAGCGTTCGGCCATCCGCCAACCTTCGAGCAACAGTCGCAACTGATCGTGCTGCAACGCCAGTTCGAAGCAGCCGAGCAGGCCCTGAGCCAACTGGAAAACGCCACCCCCTCGACCGCTCCAGCTCCTGCACCGGCGAACAGCGCCGAGCTGAAGCGAGCCAAGATCCAACTGGCGATGCGCCGCGCCGAACTCAGCAAGGCCCGGGCGGCTACGGTATCGGATGAACAACTGCGGGCATTGGAACAAGCGGTGAAGGATGCCGAACGCCAGGTGGACGCCCATGCCGCTTCCTGAGCCCGTGGATGAACGGCTGCGCCAAGCGATGACGCGTGTGTTGCTGGCGACACTGCCCGGCCTGCTGGCATTGCTGTGGTTCCATGGCTGGGGCGTGCTGCTCAACCTGCTGTTGTCCGGTCTCACTGCGCTGGCAGTCGAAGCGTTGGTACTGCGTTTACGGGGCAGACCCTTCAAACCTGAGCTGAACGATGGCAGCGCGCTGGTTAGCGCCACACTGCTGGCCCTGGCCTTGCCGGCCTATTGCCCCTGGTGGCTGACCGTGACTGCGGCCGCCTGCGCCTTGCTGTTCGGCAAGCACCTGTGGGGCGGCGTCGGCAGCAACCCGTTCAACCCGGCGATGCTTGGGTACGCCGTGGTGTTGGTGGCGTTTCCCTCCCATATGAGCCAATGGCCGGCGCTCCATGCCATGGGCCTGCTTGAAGGCTTGCAGCAGGTATTCGGCACTCACCCGACGCCCGATGCCTGGGCCGGAGCAACCGCGCTGGACAGCCTGCGGACCAACACGAGCCTGACCATCGATGAACTGTTCGCCAACGATCCGGCCTTCGGGCGTTTCGGTGGCAGTGGTGTCGAATGGATCAACCTGGCCTTCCTGGCGGGCGGTCTGTTTCTGCTGCAACAGCGGGTGTTCAGTTGGCATGCCCCGGTGGGCATGCTGGCGAGCCTGTCCATCGTCAGCCTGTTGTGCTGGAACGGTTCGGGTTCCGACTCCCATGGCTCGCCGCTGTTTCACCTGTTCACCGGCGCAACCATGCTCGGCGCGTTTTTTATCGCGACCGAACCGGTCTCGGGGGCCAAGGCCCCTCTCGCTCGCCTGCTGTTTGGCGCAGGTATGGGGTTGCTGGTCTATCTGATCCGTACCTGGGCTGGTTACCCGGACGGCGTGGCGTTCGCGGTGTTGCTGATGAACCTCGGAGTACCGGCACTGGACCGGTTTGCCGAAGCGCGACAACGGCGGCCACTGACATGAATAATCGCGGCGGCGTGGCAATCCTGATCCTGGTGATCGGCCTGGGCGTTGGTGCCACTTACCTCACTCACCTCGGCACGGCCGGGCGCATCGAGGCCCAGCGGCAAGCGTTGGCGAACAGAACTTTGCTCGAGGTGCTGCCCACTGACCGCTATGACAACCAGCCGTTGGCGCACCCCATTGTCCCAGCCTCGGTGACCTTGGCTCACAGCACGCTGCTGGGCGGCTACCTGGCGACCCGCAGCGGCCAGCCCAGCGCCGTGCTGCTACGTAGCCAGGCGCAGGGCTATGAAGGCAGCATCGAATTGCTGATCGCCATCGATCCTCAGGGCCGGTTGCTGGGCGTCAAGACCCTGCGCCAATCCGAAACACGCGGGTTGGGCGCGGCGATTGCCGGTTGGCCGAACGCCTGGCTGCAGACTTTCACCGGTAAATCACGTCAGGCGCCTGACGACAGCGGCTGGGCCTTGAAAAAGGACCAGGGGCAGTTCGATCAACTGGCAGGCGCGACAGTGACATCCCGGGCGGTCCTGCAGGCTGTGCACGATGCGCTGCGTTACTTCGACGAGCACAAGGCTCAGTTGACGGGGGTGGCGGCGAATGAATAAACCATGGGGGCTGACACACGGCCTGCTGCTCGTCCCATTGATCGGCGCGAGTCATTCGCTGGTCGGCGCGCTGGGGTTGTGGCTGGCCTGGGCCTTGATTCTCTTCAGCCATGGTTTGACGATGGGGCTTGTCCGGCAGCGCCTGACAACCCGTCAACGGCTGCTCGCCTCCATCGTGCTGGCCGCGACCCTGACCACCTGCACGGGCTTTATCGTCCAAGCCTGGGCGCTGGAACTGTACCGTCCGTTGAGCCTTTACGTTGGCTGGATCGCCCTGAGCTGCGTGGCGCTGGAGCATGAGGGATTCTTCGTTGAGTCTCGCTGGCTTGGGCGCCTGAGGCTGGTTGGGCTGTTCGGTCTCTTGATGATCAGCCTGGGCGCCGTGCGTGGGCTGATCGGCAGCAGCCTTCCCCTGGCCTTGCTCGCCCCAGGCGGGTTCATTCTGCTTGGGCTGCTGTTGGCGGCCCGACAGGCTTGGACGGCTGACACTCCCCCTTCAACTATCGAGGAAACGCCGCGCCCATGAACGCCGCAAAACGCCTGGAAATATTTCGTCGCTTTCACGAGGACAACCCGGAACCAAAGACCGAACTGGCCTATTCCTCGCCGTTCGAGTTGCTGATCGCGGTCATCCTCTCGGCCCAGTCCACCGACGTCGGCGTCAACAAAGCCACGGCCAAACTTTTCCCGGTGGCCAATACGCCAGAGGCGATCTATGCCCTGGGCGTCGAGGGACTGTCCGAGTACATCAAGACCATCGGGCTATTCAACAGCAAGGCCAAAAACGTAATCGAGACCTGCCGCCTGTTGATCGAGCGCCACGCCAGTGAGGTCCCACAGACCCGTGAAGCGCTGGAAGCCCTTCCGGGCGTGGGCCGCAAAACCGCCAACGTCGTACTCAACACCGCGTTTCGGCAGTTGACCATGGCGGTCGACACCCACATTTTCCGTGTCAGCAACCGCACCGGGCTGGCCCCCGGCAAAAACGTGGTGGAGGTCGAGAAGAAATTGATGAAATTCGTCCCCAAGGAATTCCTGCTGGACTCCCATCACTGGCTCATCCTTCACGGACGCTACGTCTGCCTAGCGCGCAAGCCCCGCTGTGGCAGCTGTCGAATCGAAGACTTATGCGAATACAAGCACAAGACCTCCGACGATTGAGGCGCTATTGATTTTATCGATCAACCGATTGAAAAAATCTTTTTTACCCGCCCGTGGTTTATCGATATAAGGAGCGCCAATGGCAGTCTTAGCCTGGAGTCGAACCCATGAGTACTGGCAAAGAACAACTGGATGTAGAAGACGAATTCATCGCCGTTGAGGCCGACGACGTTGAACCTGTGGTCGTGGAAGTGGCGAAAACCAACCTGAGCAAGCGCCGCACCATTGATAACCTGCTGGAAGAGCGCCGTCTGCAGAAGCAACTGGCCGATTACGACTTTGACCTCTGACACGTAAAAGCCTCCCTGATGGAGGCTTTTTACTGAGTACGCGTGACCCGAAAACTCACACCAACCCATTACGCTGCGCCAGTTCGATCAGGTCGACCAGGGAACGGGCATTGAGCTTCAACAATAAGCGTGTCTTGTAGGTACTGACGGTCTTGTTGCTCAAGAACATTCCATCGGCGATCTCCTTGTTGGTCTTACCGCGCGCCAGTTGTTGCAAGACCATCATTTCCCGCCCCGATAATCGGTCGACCATATCCGACTCACTGGCATTGCCCAGACTCGACCGTACCGTATGCAAGGCCTGGTTGGGGAAGTAACTGTAACCGGACAGTACTGCCTTGATTGCACTCAGTAACTCAGTAAGATCCTGTTGCTTGCATACATACCCGGCCGCCCCCGTCTGCATGCAGCGCATCGAAAAATGTCCCGGTGCCTGGGAAGTCAGCACCAGCACCTTCATCGATGAAGGAATAGCCGCCAGACGGGCAATGACCTCCAATCCGTCCAGCTTGGGAATACCGATATCGAGAATGACGATATCGGGCATAAGTTCGCGAGCAAGTTGTAACGCATCGACGCCATTATCGGTTTCGGCAACGACTTCATAACCATGACGCTCCATCAGCAAACGTACAGCAAGACGAATGACGGGATGATCATCCACGATCAGCACTTTATTCATGGGCAAATCCAACTTCGCTGTTCGAATTTTTAGAGCACGCACAATAGCCTAGTCATTTCTACCTTGGCATGCCGCCCCCCCCTGAACGCTCGCACCGAGAGACAGAACCTACAAGCTATACAGAAAAATCCTACAAATTCTCCAGGAAAAAATGTGTCGTGAATTTTTCTACAGAGAAGAATGGACCTTTCTTAACAATCCGGTAACCCTGTGAACAATTCGCTCTTTTACTGTGACGCCCACCGACAGGCAGCCCATTAAAAAGCTTTTCAATCATAAAGAGTAACTGAATTATTTACTGTTAAAACTGCCTATCGCTCACTTCAGTAAGAAAAATTCATATATAAAATAGCTTGGCATCCGACATCCATCATCGGCAGCCGCTGCGATTGCGCCTATATCTTAATAACCACTTTCCAGCCTATTCACCGAGCATAAATATTCCATGAGCATTAACCATGAACAAACCTTCGAAGACCATAACCAACCCTATGACCCTCATCGCCATATTCGCAACTTTGTCCGAAACTTCCGCGGCGATTTCCTTGCCATTCCTGGATGACCAGGATCGTGAGTATTACCTCTGGTTCCTGATCAGCTTCCCTTTTTATCTATTGCTGCTTTTTTTCATAACGCTCAACTTCAATTATCGCTCCCTGTATTCACCCTCGGATTTTCGCAAGAACAAGCACTTTTTAAAGACCATGGTTGACTCGCCCTGCCGGCATAAACGACTGCTACGTCGGGCGGATAAAATCAAAGAGCTGCTAAAACGCCTTCATCGACGCAGGCGCGAACCAGCCTCCCCTTGTCTCCTATGCGGCCAATCGGAACGCCTGAGCGAGACCTGTCGATCAAGACATTTGAAGCACACCCGCATCGTCGTATACGTCATCTACAGCAACGCAGACCCGGCAGCCCACGGGCAGGATGAATGAACGATCAAGGGCCGCGCAGCAGCAAAGCCCGCACACGCAAAAAAGGGGCAAAAAAAACGGCCTGCTCATGGCAGGCCGCTTTTTCATCTCGCCAGGGTCAGAACAGCTTGCGACCCTTATTCGCCGCGATGCGCATGCGCAGGGCGTTGAGCTTGATGAAGCCGGCCGCGTCGGCCTGGTTGTAGGCACCGCCGTCTTCTTCGAAGGTCGCGATGTTGGCATCGAACAGCGAGTCGTCGGACTTGCGCCCGGTCACGATCACGTTGCCCTTGTACAACTTCAGGCGCACGACACCGTTCACGTTGGTCTGGGAGGCGTCGATCATCTGTTGCAGCATCAGACGCTCAGGGCTCCACCAGTAGCCGGTGTAGATCAGGCTGGCATACTTGGGCATCAACTCGTCTTTGAGGTGAGCCACTTCGCGGTCCAGGGTGATCGATTCGATCGCCCGGTGGGCGCGCAGCATGATGGTGCCGCCGGGAGTTTCGTAGCAGCCACGGGACTTCATGCCCACATAGCGGTTCTCGACGATGTCCAGGCGACCGATGCCGTGTTCGCCACCGATGCGGTTCAGGGTCGCCAGCACGGTGGCCGGGCTCATCTCAACGCCGTCCAGTGCGACGATATCGCCGTTGCGATAGGTCAGCTCCAGGTACTGCGGGGTATCGGGGGCCTTCTCCGGGGAGACGGTCCAGCGCCACATGTCTTCTTCGTGCTCGGTCCAGGTGTCTTCCAGCACGCCGCCTTCATAGGAGATGTGCAGCAGGTTGGCGTCCATCGAGTACGGGGATTTCTTCTTGCCGTGGCGCTCGATCGGAATCGCGTGCTTCTCGGCGTAGTCCATCAGTTTTTCACGGGACAGCAAGTCCCACTCACGCCATGGGGCAATGACTTTAACGCCAGGCTTGAGGGCATAGGCACCCAGCTCGAAACGCACCTGGTCGTTGCCCTTGCCGGTGGCGCCATGGGAAATGGCGTCGGCGCCGGTTTCGTTGGCGATTTCGATCAGGCGCTTGGCGATCAACGGACGGGCGATGGAGGTACCCAGCAGGTACTCACCTTCGTAAACGGTATTGGCGCGGAACATCGGGAACACGAAGTCGCGGACGAACTCTTCGCGCAGGTCATCGATGTAGATCTCTTTGACGCCCATGGCCTGGGCCTTGGCGCGTGCAGGCTCGACTTCCTCGCCCTGTCCCAGGTCAGCGGTGAAGGTCACCACTTCGCAGTTATAAGTGTCCTGCAGCCACTTGAGGATCACCGAAGTGTCCAGGCCGCCGGAATACGCCAGAACGACCTTGTTTACGTCCGCCATGCCATCACTCCACGGGTTGTACGGAAAGCCGGGAAGTCTAACGTCCAGCGCGGATAATTTACAGAGGCGCGACAGCTTATGACGACGAAGCGACAGATTATGTCGAGAGCGCGACGGTCAAAATCGAATCAGGACGTGCGCGCAGTCGCCGGAGCGGGCGCCTTGGCTGGTGCGGCGACCGGCGCCGGAACCTTGGCGGGTGCCGCAGGAGCCGCCGGCTGCGCCGCCGGGGCCTGGGGTGCCGGTACTTCAGTCGGCGCCACACGCTCCAGGCGCACGACCACGCGACGATTCTTGGCGCGGTTGGCGGCGTTGGTATTGGGTACCAGGGGATAACGCTCGCCGTGGAAGCGCAGGGTAATCTGCGATTCCTGGAAGCCATTGGCCTTGAAGAAATCCTGAACTGCCAGGGCGCGGCGGCGCGACAGCTCACGGTTGGTCAGGCGATTGCCGCTGTTGTCGGAGTGGCCGTCAAGCTCTACATGATTAACGCTTGGATCAGCCTTGATGAAGTCGAGCATTACCTGCAACTGTGCCTTGGCATGGGCATCGAGTTCGACTTCTTCGCCGGGGAAGCCGATCTGGGTCTGCTTCACCTGCTCGAAATTCTTTGGCAACAGTTTCGCCACGCAACCTTGATAGTCATTGAAAGCCTTGCTGAAACGCACCGGCAGCAGGCGCACTTCCGAGACCCGTCCGTCCTCGGTGTTGCGGCGCACCACGGGGCTGCGACCTTCCATCAGGCCACTGATCAACCGGCCGGCCTGGACCTGGGAGCTGTTGAACAGCACATCGCCGCTGCCGATCCTGACCGAACCCAGGTTGATATCGCCTCGCCCCGGTTGCCACGGCGCGGCGGCCGCCAGCAAGGTTGCCGAACCGCCGCCAAGCATCGGGTTGTAGGTCTTGAGGCGGAACGTGGCCTGCTCGCCCGCCCGACGCACGAACTCGCCGCTGCCGAAATCGGTGATCGGCTGGCTCAGCCGGCACTCGAACTTGTCGCCTTCGACCGTCCACTCAATGCTCTCCAGACGGGTCTGGAAAGTGAGCGCCATGGCGGGAAGGCTGGCAAACACACTGAGCAAGGCTAGATAACGCTGGCGCACGGGAGGCTCCACTGACTTTTATACAAAGATCGACGCATGCCTGGGGCATGACGCCTGTCCGGGGCACTGCACGGATTCGTGGCACACCTGTAGGAGCTATCGGTAAGTTGCGGCAGAACTTGATAGCGGGTGCCTGAATCGGTCTTTTCCGGTAGCATTCCCCAGAGTTTGACCCGCCTGGAAGCCCCCCAATGTCTGACCGCCTGACCCTGCTGCGTCCCGACGACTGGCATATTCATCTTCGCGATGGTGCTGTGTTGACCCATACCGTCGCCGATGTCGCGCGCACCTTCGGGCGCGCAATCATCATGCCGAACCTGGTTCCGCCCGTGCGCAACGCCGCCGAGGCCGACGGCTATCGCCAGCGCATCCTCGACGCACGCCCGGCTGGCAGCCGCTTCGAACCGCTGATGGTGCTGTACCTCACCGACCGCACCCAGCCCGAAGAGATTCGCGACGCCAAGGCCAGCGGCTTCGTCCACGCCGCCAAGCTGTACCCTGCCGGCGCGACCACCAACTCCGATTCCGGCGTCACCAGCATCGACAAGATCTTCCCGGCGCTGGAGGCCATGGCCGAAGTCGGCATGCCGTTGTTGATCCACGGTGAAGTCACCCGGGGCGACGTCGACGTGTTCGACCGCGAGAAAATCTTCATCGACGAGCACATGCGCCGCGTCGTGGAGCGCTTCCCGACCCTCAAGGTGGTGTTCGAACACATCACCACCGGCGATGCCGTGCAGTTCGTCAACGAGGCTCCGGCCAACGTTGGCGCGACCATTACTGCCCATCACCTGCTGTACAACCGCAACCACATGCTGGTGGGCGGGATCCGGCCGCACTTCTATTGCCTGCCGATCCTCAAGCGCAATACCCACCAGGAAGCCTTGCTCGACGCCGCCACCAGCGGCAGCACCAAGTTTTTCCTCGGCACCGACTCGGCGCCCCACGCCCGTCACGCCAAGGAAGCGGCCTGCGGTTGCGCCGGCTGCTACACCGCCTATGCCGCCATCGAGATGTATGCCGAGGCGTTCGAACAGCGCAATGCGCTGGACAAACTCGAAGGCTTCGCCAGCCTGCATGGCCCGCGTTTCTATGGCCTGCCGGTGAACACCGACAGTATTACCCTGGTCCGCGACGAATGGACCGCCCCCGCCAGCCTGCCTTTCGGCGAGCTGACTGTCATCCCGCTGCGCGCCGGTGAAAAACTGCGCTGGCGCCTGCTGGAGGAAAACGCGTGAGTGAAGATCATTTCGACGACGAACTGGACGGCAATGGTGGTTCGGGCGGCGCCCGTCATCCCATGGCAGCCCGCTTCCGGGGTTATCTGCCGGTCGTCGTCGATGTAGAAACCGGCGGTTTCAACTCCGCCACCGACGCCTTGCTGGAAATCGCCGCGACCACCATTGGCATGGACGAAAAAGGCTTCGTGTTCCCTGACCACACCTATTTCTTCCGTGTCGAACCGTTCGAAGGCGCCAACATCGAAGCGGCGGCCCTGGAGTTTACCGGGATCAAGCTCGATCACCCGCTGCGCATGGCGGTCAGCGAAGAAACGGCCCTGACCGACATCTTCCGTGGCGTGCGCAAGGCGCTGAAGGCCAACGGTTGCAAGCGAGCGATCCTGGTCGGCCACAACAGCAGCTTCGACCTGGGCTTCCTCAACGCCGCTGTCGCGCGCCTGGACATGAAGCGCAACCCGTTCCACCCGTTCTCCAGCTTCGACACCGCGACCCTGGCTGGCCTGGCATACGGCCAGACCGTCCTGGCCAAGGCGTGCCAGGCGGCCGACATCGATTTCGATGGCCGCGAGGCCCACTCGGCCCGCTACGACACCGAGAAGACGGCGGAGCTGTTCTGCGGCATCGTCAATCGCTGGAAGCAGATGGGTGGTTGGCAGGATTTCGACGACTGACATCGCCCCATAGCTCTGTGTTCAGCCGATAATTTGGCTTGAAACACCCATAAAAAAACCGGCCCTACCAAGGGCCGGTTTTTTTATGCCTAAAGCAATTACAGCTTGTCGCTGTGCTCGCCCAGGTAAGCGGCAACGCCTTCAGGCGAAGCGGTCATGCCCTTGTCGCCTTTTTTCCAGTTGGCCGGGCACACTTCGCCGTGCTCTTCGTGGAATTGCAGCGCGTCGACCAGACGGATCAGCTCTTCCATGTTACGGCCCAGCGGCAGGTCGTTGATGATCTGCGAACGGACAACACCTTTGTCGTCAATCAGGAACGCGCCACGGAAAGCCACGCCACCTTCGGACTCAACGTCGTAGGCCTTGGCGATTTCGTGCTTCATGTCGGCAGCCATGGTGTATTTCACCTGGCCGATACCGCCATTGTTGATCGGGGTGTTGCGCCAGGCGTTGTGGGTGAAGTGCGAGTCGATCGAAACGGCAACCACTTCAACGTTGCGGGCCTTGAAGTCGTCCATGCGGTGATCCAGTGCGATCAGTTCGGACGGGCAGACGAAGGTGAAGTCCAGCGGATAGAAGAACACCAGGCCGTATTTGCCTTTGATGGCCGAGGACAGGGTGAAGCTGTCGACGATTTCGCCGTTGCCGAGCACGGCTGGAACGGTAAAGTCTGGGGCTTGTTTGCCTACGAGTACGCTCATTGGATATCTCCTGATGTAATAGCGTGAAAACAAGGTCCGGGCCAGCCTGCCACCCTCAGGCGACAGCCCTGTGACACGAACCCGCTTGCAAGGGCCGACCATCATACACCGCGAATTTGGGCTGTCTTCAACGGTTTTTCGGCGGTATTGAAAAATCGCTGTAGCATTTCATGACACGTCACTGGCCGGGGTACAAACCGTTCGTCAGCCAGGCGTCGCTCTGGCAAAAGGTTTTCAGAAACCACTTTGACAATCATTCTCGTTAACATTAAGATCCGTCTCAATTGAGTCACAACCAGCGACGGTTCTAACTTATGTATGTATGCCTCTGCACTGGCGTCACCGACGGACAAATCCGCGAAGCGATCTACGAAGGTTGCTGCAGCTATCGCGAAGTCCGTCAGGCCACCGGCGTAGCCAGCCAATGCGGTAAATGTGCGTGCCTGGCCAAGGAAGTGGTTCGCGAAACCCTCGCCAAGGTGCAAACGGCACAGGCCTCGATCCCCTACCCGGTAGAATTTACCGCCGCGTAAAAAACAGTTTTCAAGGAACCGGACTCAATGTCCGGTTTTTTTATGCCTGTAAATCAATTGCTTAGCGTCCAGACGCGGAACACAAACATTCTTATTCCGATTAATTTTCATTTATTATTCAATAACTTAGGTTTGACACCCGTAAATGTGCGGCTCAAACTCTGCCCTATATACAGCTATTACAGGGCAGGTCTCATCATGAAAGGCGACATTACAGTCATCCAGCATCTCAACAAGATCCTCGGCAATGAGCTGGTCGCGATCAACCAGTACTTCCTGCATGCGCGCATGTACGAGGATTGGGGCCTGAACAAGCTGGGCAAGCACGAGTACCACGAATCCATCGACGAGATGAAACACGCGGACAAACTGATCAAGCGCATCCTGTTCCTCGAAGGCCTGCCGAACGTCCAGGATCTGGGCAAGTTGCACATCGGCGAACACACCCGGGAAATGCTGGAGTGCGACCTGCGTATCGAGCGCACCGGCCACGCCGACCTGAAGGCCGCCATCGCCCATTGCGAAAGCGTTGGCGATTTCGGTAGCCGTGAACTGCTGGAAGATATCCTCGAATCCGAGGAAGAGCACATCGACTGGCTGGAAACCCAGCTGGGCCTGATCGACAAAGTCGGTCTTGAGAATTACCTGCAATCGCAGATGGGTGAAGAGTAAGCTTCCCCGCTAGCCAGGCATTAAAAAGCCCCGCCCTCTTTCGAGAGGCGGGGCTTTTTATTGCCTGGATTCCAGGCCTACCCAAAACCACTGTGGGAGCGAGCCTGCTCGCGATAGCGGTGGTTCAGGTAAAAAACTGCTGACTGACATACCGCTATCGCGAGCAGGCTCGCTCCCACAAGGTTTCGTGTTCATCACAACCGGTGTGGTGAACCGACTTCCATGGATCAGGCTTCGGTCTTGTTCGCCGCCGCTTTTTCTACCGCTTCCTTGATCGTGGCTTGCAACGAGCCATCAGCGGCCATCTCGGTCATGATGTCGCTACCGCCGATCAGCTCACCGCCAACCCACAGTTGTGGGAAGGTTGGCCAGTTGGCGTACTTGGGCAGGTTGGCGCGGATTTCCGGGTTCTGCAGGATGTCCACGTAGGCAAACTTCTCGCCACACGCCATCACAGCCTGAGCGGCCTTGGCCGAGAAACCGCACTGTGGCGCGTTCGGCGAGCCTTTCATGTAAAGCAGGATGGTGTTGTTGGCAATCTGGTCTTTAATCGTTTCGATGATATCCATGGAGCACCTCGGCTTAAAACTTTGCGACGTAAGTTGTCGACACGGTGACGCATTGTAACGGAAAGCCGAACGTGCTCCAGAGACAATTTTACGCAGCCGCCACCTTCACCGGTACACCGTTGAGCGCCGCGTTGCCGGACAACTCATCGAGCTGGCAATCATCAGTCAGGTCATTGGCGCTGGAGCCTGGCTGTGCGCTGGCAATGGTCATCTGCACGCCCGGCCGGGCATGGCCCCAGCCGTGAGGCAGGCTGACCACACCTTTCATCATGTCCAGGCTGCCCAGCACCTCGACTTCGATGGCCCCCACTCGCGAACTGACCGTCACGCGCTGCCCGTCGGCAAGGCCGCGAGAGGCGAGGTCATCCGGGTGCATCAGCAATTGATGACGCGGCTTGCCCTTCACCAGTCGATGGAAGTTATGCATCCAGGAGTTGTTGCTGCGCACATGGCGGCGGCCAATCATCAGCAACTCATCCGGTTCTGGCGCCTGCAACGCGGCAAAGCGTGCAAGGTCGGCGAGAATCACCGCCGGCGCGGCCTGCACCCGCTGGTTTTCGGTTTTCAAGCGCGGGGCCAGGTTAGGCTTGAGTGCGCCAAGATCGATGCCATGGGGATGGTCGAACAGGGTCGCCAGGGACAACTTGTGCGGCGAGGCGTCGCCATACGCCCCGTTGCGCAGGCCAAAATCGATCATCTGCGCCGGCGGCATGGTCGGCTTGAGCTCCTTGCCGGTCCGGGCAGCAAAGGCCTTGGCCAGGCCGACAAAGATTTCCCAGTCGTGCAGCGCCCCCTCGGGCTTGGGCAGGATGGCCCGGTTGAAACGGGTCACGTTGCGCACCGCGAACAGGTTGAACGTGGTGTCGTAATGATCGTTTTCCAGGGCCGAGGTCGAGGGCAGGATCAGATCGGCGTAGCGCGTGGTTTCGTTGACGTACAAATCGACGCTGACCATGAACTCCAACCCGTCCAGGGCCTGCTCCAGTTGCCGCCCGTTGGGGGTGGACAGCACCGGGTTGCCGGCCACAGTGACCAACGCACGGATCTGGCCCTCGCCCTCGGTGAGCATTTCCTCGGCCAGGGCCGATACCGGCAACTCCCCCGCATATTCGGGGCGCCCGGACACCCGGCTCTGCCAACGATTGAAATGCCCGCCCGAAGTGGTGGCCACCAGATCCACCGCCGGCTCGGTGCACAGCGCCCCGCCCACCCGATCGAGATTGCCGGTGACCAGGTTGATCACCTGGATCAACCAATGGCACAACGTACCGAACGCTTGGGTCGAAACCCCCATCCGCCCGTAACACACCGCTGACGGCGCGGCGGCGAAGTCCCGCGCCAACTGGCGGATCTGCGCTGCCGGCACCGCACAGAGCGGGCTCATCGCTTCAGCCGTAAAAGTAGCGACAGCCTCACGCACCTCGTCCAGACCATCCACAGGCAAATGGCTGTCACGGGTCAGGCCTTCGCTGAACAATGTATTGAGCAAGCCAAACAGCAGCGCGGCATCGCCGCCAGGGCGGACGAAGACATGCTGGTTGGCAATGGCCGCCGTTTCGCTGCGGCGCGGATCGACCACCACCACTTTGCCGCCACGGGCCTGGATCGCCTTGAGGCGCTTTTCCACGTCCGGCACGGTCATGATGCTGCCGTTTGAGGCCAGCGGATTGCCGCCCAGGATCAACATGAAGTCCGTGTGATCGATGTCCGGAATCGGTAGCAACAGGCCATGGCCGTACATCAGGTGACTGGTCAGGTGATGGGGCAGTTGATCCACCGAGGTCGCCGAGAAACGGCTGCGGGTTTTCAACAGGCCCAGGAAATAGTTGCTGTGGGTCATCAACCCATAGTTATGCACACTGGGGTTGCCCTGATAGACCGCCACCGCGTTCTGGCCGTGGCGCGCCTGGATATCCGCCAGACGTTCGGCCACCAACGCGAAGGCATCGTCCCAGGCGATGGGGTGCCATTCATTGCCGATGCGCTGCATGGGCTGGCGCAGCCGATCCGGATCGTTCTGGATATCTTGCAGGGCCACGGCCTTGGGACAGATGTGACCCCGGCTGAAGGTGTCCAGCGCATCGCCCTTGATCGAAGTGATCGCCAGGCCCTGGCCGTCGGTCTCGGTGGTTTCGAGGGTCAAGCCACAGATGGCTTCACACAGATGGCACGCACGGTGGTGGAGAGTCTTGGTCATGGCCAGTCTCTGTTTTATTCGTGGCGGGCGCTTTCGGCCGCGGGAACAAAACTATGGCGCGTGATTCCCGGCAGCGCCAGCGACGTTCGTCCTGTGAATTGCCGGGCATCAGGCCAACCGATGACATGGCGTCAAGGCTGGTCGGGAGGCGGCGCCAGCAGTTGGATTTCTTCGACGGTTTCCACCTGCTCCTGGGCGATGGGCACACCTGTCAGCTCGCCGATCAGCCGCCAATGCTCGTCGAGCCCGTTACTGATAGTGGCCATGCGATCGATCATTCGACGACCCGCGGCCTTGGTCACCTCATCGTCGCTGCGCAGCAATTCGAATGACATCGAGGTCACCGAAGCCGTCAGGTGCGTCAGCGAGCGTGCAGTCAGCCCCAGCAATTCCATCAATTGTTGCTCTTTCGAATCCATTTCGGGCTCCTGTGCCGCTGTGGTTCATTTATAACCCAGGCCTTTGCATTAGGAAATGTTTCACAACCAGCGGCAGACAGGCGAAAGATGGGATGCCACGGCGCAAACCGCCCCTCATCCATGGCGCGCCCGCCGTGCTTGATTGCCAAGCCGAGCAACGCCAGTGTACAAATGGGTCGCTGCTGTCAGGAAACCGGCCACAAATTCGCCATCGCAGTCTTGCGATGGCCTCGCTGAAATCCCCAAAAACCGTAGCCCTATTGGTAAGACGCGACATTTAATTATAAGATCGCGCCTTCCCCTATTTCGTCGCCCCGTGCGGCTTTTGCCGCAGGTCTCGCCCGTTTTTTGAATAAACAAGGCTTTGAGCATCTGCGGTCAGTTACAAAAAGGTAGTCAATCATGAGCGCAAGGCACTTTCTCTCCCTGATGGATTTCACGCCCGATGAGTTGCTCGGTGTGATCCGTCGAGGCGTGGAGCTCAAGGACCTGCGTAACCGCGGCGTACTGTTCGAGCCCTTGAAAAACCGTGTGTTGGGGATGATCTTCGAGAAATCATCGACCCGCACGCGCATCTCTTTCGAAGCCGGCATGATCCAACTGGGCGGCCAGGCGATCTTCCTGTCGCCGCGCGACACCCAGCTGGGCCGTGGCGAACCCATCAGCGATTGCGCCATCGTCATGTCGAGCATGTTGGACGCGATGATGATCCGTACCTTTGCCCACAGCACCCTGACCGAGTTCGCGGCCCACTCCCGCGTACCCGTCATCAATGGCCTGTCCGATGACCTGCACCCCTGCCAGTTACTGGCCGACATGCAGACCTTCCTCGAACACCGTGGCTCGATCCAGGGCAAGACCGTGGCCTGGATCGGCGACGGCAACAACATGTGCAACAGCTATATAGAAGCGGCGCTTCAATTCGACTTCCAGCTGCGCATTGCCTGCCCTGAAGGTTATGACCCCAATGCCGAGCTGCTCGCCAAGGCCGCGGACCGGGTGTCCATCGTCCGCGATCCGAAACAGGCCGTGGCCGGCGCGCATCTGGTAAGCACCGACGTCTGGACCTCCATGGGCCAGGAAGAGGAAACCGCCAAGCGCCTCAAGCTGTTCGCACCACTCCAGGTCAACCGGGCATTGCTCGACCTGGCGGATGCCGACGTGTTGTTCATGCACTGCCTGCCAGCCCACCGTGGCGAGGAAATCAGCGTCGACCTGCTGGATGATCCACGCTCGGTGGCATGGGACCAGGCAGAGAATCGCCTCCATGCGCAAAAGGCCCTGCTCGAGTTCCTGGTCGAGCCGGCGTATCACCACGCATGAGCCACCCCCTGCTGCTGAACTTGCACAACCTGGCCTGCGGTTATCAAGACCAACGGGTGGTCCAGAACCTCAACTTGCACCTCAATACCGGTGATATCGGTTGCCTGCTCGGTTCGTCCGGGTGCGGCAAGACCACGACGTTGCGCGCCATCGCCGGCTTCGAACCGGTGCACGAGGGTGAAATCCAACTGGCCGGGGAAACCATTTCCCGCGCCGGCTTCACCCTCGCCCCGGAGAAACGCCGCATCGGCATGGTGTTCCAGGACTACGCCCTGTTTCCCCACCTGAGCGTGGCCGAGAACATCGCCTTTGGCATTCGCAAACATCCGGACAAGGATCGTGTCGTCGAAGAATTGCTGGAACTGGTCAACCTCAAGCACCTGGGCAAGCGTTTTCCCCATGAACTTTCCGGTGGCCAGCAACAGCGCGTGGCCCTGGCCCGCGCGCTGGCACCAGCACCACAGCTGCTGTTGCTCGATGAACCGTTTTCCAATCTCGATGGCGAGCTGCGCCGCAAGCTCAGCCATGAAGTGCGGGACATTCTCAAGGCCCGCGGCACCAGCGCGATCCTGGTCACCCACGACCAGGAAGAAGCCTTCGCCGTGAGTGACCATGTCGGAGTGTTCAAGGAAGGTCGACTGGAGCAGTGGGACACGCCCTACAACCTGTATCACGAACCACTGACACCGTTCGTCGCCAGTTTCATTGGCCAGGGCTACTTCATTCGCGGCCGACTCGAGAGCCCGGAATCGGTGCAGACCGAGCTGGGCATCCTGCGTGGCAACCGTGCCTATACCTGGCCCATCGGCGGTGCGGTGGATGTGTTGCTGCGCCCGGACGATATCGTCTACGCACCGGACAGCCCGCTCACCGCCAAAATCGTCGGCAAGACTTTCCTGGGTGCGTCAACCTTGTATCGCCTGCAATTACCGACAGGCGCGCAATTGGAATCGATCTTCCCCAGCCATGCCGACCATCAGGTCGAGGCCAGTGTGGGCATCCGCGTCGCGGCTGAACACCTGGTGTTGTTCCAGGCCTCGGGCAGCACGGCGGCGCATCTACCACCGGTGGAAAGCGGCGTGCGGCGTCACAGCACCTCCAGCTAAAACCTGAAGAAATGCAAAATTCTGTGTGAGCGAGCCTGCTCGCGATGACGTAGGCACATTCAGCATCGATGCAAGCTGAGCCGCCGCCATCGCGAGCAGGCTCGCTCCCACATTCGATCTCATTGGCTGGAGTGCAGAGTCAACCCAGCATCAACGTTCCACTGGCCACCAACGTCGCATTCCCGCCAATCTTCACCCGCTCACCTTCCAGCCGGCAAAACAAAGCCCCACCCCTGGCCGAGCACTGATAAGCCGTCAGCCCGTGCTTACCCAAACGCTTGGACCAGTATGGAATCAGGCTGCAGTGGGTCGAACCCGTCACCGGGTCTTCGTTGATGCCAATCGCCGGGGCAAAGTAGCGCGAGACAAAATCATGCTTGCTCCCCGGCGCAGTCACGATAGCCCCGGGCCAAGGCAGTTTTGCCAAGGCCACCATGTCCGGCTTGCAATCGAGCACCGCTTGCTCCGATTCCAGCACCACGAACAGTTCGTTGGAACTCAGCACATCCACCGCTTCGACGCCCAAGGCACTCTGCACGGCCAGGGAGGCGCCCAATTCGGCAGGCACGATGGCCGGAAAATCCAGCCACAGCCGATCACCCTCACGCGTCACGCTCAACGAACCGGACCGGCAGATGAAATCCAGGCGCTCGACCGTTTCGTGATAGACCTCGAACAGCACATAAGCGCTGGCCAACGTGGCGTGCCCACACAGCGGCACTTCGGTGGTGGGCGTGAACCAACGAATATGCCAATGCTGGCCTTCACGCACCAGAAACGCGGTTTCAGCCAGGTTGTGTTCGGCGGCGATCTTCTGCATCAAGTCGTCGGCCAGCCAGCCGTCGAGCCGATAGACCATCGCCGGGTTACCGCCGAACGGCCGATCACTGAACGCATCGACCTGATGAAACGCAAGCTGCATGGCACTTCTCCTTTTTTATGCGCCAGCATGCGACGCAGCGGCACGGCTTATCCAGTGACAGATCAGCAGAATTTTCACCCTACAGCCTGGGGATAGAAGATCTGACGCCAAGCTTAGCCTTTCACACCCTTGTGGCGAGGGCACTTGTTTGCGCCTGGCTGCGCAGCAGGCACCGACTCTATTCAAGCACGCCCGATATCAGCGAATGCCGCCCCGGTGTGCTCCTTCAATACCGAAGGCGCCAACTCGACTTCCAACCCGCGCCTCCCCGCACTGACAAACATAGTGGCGAGCGGCTGTGCGGAGCTGTCGATAAAAGTGCGCAGGCGCTTCTTCTGCCCCAGCGGACTGATACCGCCGAGCAGATAACCGGTCGAACGCTGCGCGGCGGCCGGGTCGGCCATTTCGACTTTCTTCACCCCGGCGGCATGGGCCAGGCCTTTCAAATCCAGGGTCCCGGCCACTGGCACCACCGCCACCAGCAATTCACCTTTTTCGCTTGCCGCCAACAACGTCTTGAACACTTGCGCCGGATCCAGGCCGAGCTTTTCCGCCGCTTCCAAGCCGTACGACGCGGCCTTGGGATCGTGCTCATAACTGTGGATGCGATGTTCGGCGCGCACTTTCTTAAGCAAATCCAACGCGGGTGTCATGACCGCTCCTGACAAGGAAATCAAAAAAGAGTGGCCGGATTCTAAGCCATCGCCCACGAAAAGGCTTGGCACACCGCGACCGTCACGGTGACACGCCGCTGGCGGGTAAGTCATTCACGCCGCGAATAGTTGAAATGTGACCGATGGTTCACTTTCGACCTTTGACACCAGCGTTTCTTGTCTATATTTTTTCGAAACTGAAAGTAATATCGCAGGTCTCAAGCAGCAACCCGAGATCAGGATGGGGATCCTGCCTCGGCGCGGAATGCGCAATCGAGCTTTGTCGAAGGCGCAGCAAAACAACAAAAAACCGAGGTTTGAATGACAATTGCTTTACAACAGCCGTCCCTGTCCAGCCAATGCCTGGCCGAATTCCTGGGCACTGCCCTGCTGATCTTTTTCGGCACCGGCTGCGTCGCAGCGCTCAAGGTCGCGGGTGCGAGTTTCGGCCTGTGGGAAATCAGCATCATCTGGGGCGTCGGCGTCAGCATGGCGATCTATCTGAGCGCCGGCATTTCCGGCGCCCATCTCAACCCCGCGGTCAGCATTGCCCTGTGCATTTTCACTGACTTCGAGAAGCGCAAACTGCCTCTCTACATGGTTTCCCAAGTGGCCGGCGCTTTTTGCGGCGCCCTTTTGGTCTACACGCTGTACAGCAATCTATTCTTCGATTTCGAACAGTCCCGCCACATGATTCGCGGCACCGAAGCGAGCCTCGAACTGGCCTCGGTGTTTTCCACCTACCCGCACGCAGCGCTGTCCACCGGCCAAGCCTTTCTCGTGGAAGTGATCATCACGACCATCCTGATGGGGGTAATCATGTCCCTGACCGATGACAACAATGGCCTGCCCCGTGGCCCATTGGCGCCGCTGCTGATCGGCCTGCTGATCGCGGTGATCGGCAGCTCCATGGGACCACTGACAGGCTTTGCGATGAACCCGGCGCGGGACTTCGGTCCTAAACTGATGACTTTCTTCGCCGGCTGGGGTGAAATTTCCCTCACGGGTGGACGCGACATCCCGTATTTCCTGGTTCCGATTTTTGCACCGATCGTGGGTGCGTGCCTCGGTGCCGCGGCCTATCGCGGCTTGATTGCCCGCCACCTGCCCAGCGCCATAACTGCTACAAAGGATGCAACACCTTCCATTGACGGTAAGCCCAGAACGTCCTGAATACAGTGGGCGCATGCTCCTGCCCTTCAAGCGTGCGCCATGGTCTCTCCCTTTTTTTACGTCCCAAGGCAATCGACATGACCGACATACAGAACAAGAACTACATCATTGCCCTCGACCAGGGTACGACCAGCTCGCGCGCGATCATTTTCGACCGTGACGCCAACGTGGTCTGCACCGCCCAGCGCGAATTCGCCCAGCATTATCCGCAGGCCGGCTGGGTCGAACACGACCCGATGGAAATCTTCGCTACCCAGAGCGCGGTCATGGTCGAAGCCCTGGCCCAGGCTGGCCTGCACCATGACCAGGTGGCCGCCATCGGTATCACCAACCAGCGCGAGACGACGGTCGTCTGGGACAAGACCACCGGCCGGCCGATCTACAACGCCATCGTCTGGCAATGCCGCCGCAGTACCGAAATCTGCCAACAGCTCAAGCGCGACGGCCACGAGCAATACATCAGCGAAACCACCGGCCTGGTCACCGACCCATACTTCTCCGGCACCAAGCTCAAATGGATCCTGGACAACGTCGAAGGCAGCCGCGAGCGTGCGCGCAACGGAGAACTGCTGTTCGGCACCGTCGACAGCTGGCTGATCTGGAAATTCACCGGCGGCAAGGTCCACGTCACCGACTACACCAACGCCTCGCGCACCATGCTCTTCAACATTCACTCACTGGAGTGGGACGCGAAGATGCTCGACATCCTCGACATCCCCCGCGAAATGCTCCCGGAAGTGAAATCGTCCTCGGAGATTTACGGCCGCACCAAAAGCGGCATCGCTATTGGCGGCATCGCTGGTGACCAGCAGGCCGCTCTTTTCGGCCAGATGTGCGTGGAGCCGGGCCAAGCGAAAAACACCTACGGCACCGGCTGCTTCCTGCTGATGAACACCGGCGAAAAAGCCGTCAAATCCAATCACGGCATGCTCACCACCATCGCCTGCGGCCCGCGCGGCGAAGTGGCCTATGCCTTGGAAGGCGCGGTATTCAATGGCGGCTCCACGGTCCAATGGCTGCGCGATGAACTGAAGATCATCAACGACGCGCTGGATACCGAATACTTTGCCAACAAGGTCAAGGACAGCAACGGCGTGTACCTGGTGCCCGCCTTCACCGGCCTCGGCGCGCCGTATTGGGACCCTTATGCCCGCGGCGCGTTGTTTGGCCTGACCCGCGGCGTACGGGTCGATCACATCATTCGCGCGGCACTGGAGTCGATTGCCTACCAGACCCGCGACGTACTCGACGCCATGCAGCAGGATTCGGGTGAACGCCTCAGGGCCCTGCGCGTCGACGGCGGCGCGGTGGCGAACAACTTCCTGATGCAATTCCAGGCCGACATCCTGGGCACCCAGGTCGAGCGGCCGAAAATGCGTGAAACCACGGCCTTGGGTGCTGCCTACCTGGCCGGCCTGGCATGTGGCTTCTGGGGCAGCCTGGAAGAACTGCGCGGCAAAGCGGTGATCGAGCGCGAATTCGAACCGCAACTGGACGAACAGGCGAAGGAAAAACTCTACGCCGGCTGGCAGAAGGCGGTCAGTCGCACCCGTGATTGGGAGCCCCATGAAGACGCTGAATAAAACCCGATGAGGTTCTGAAACTGGTCGGGAGTGGATTCCTGCGGCATCATGGGCAAATTTTGTACGGCAGCCCAAAGGAAGCCCCATGAATCTGCCTCCCCGCCAGCAGCAAATTCTCGAACTGGTCCGCGAACGCGGCTATGTCAGCATCGAGGAAATGGCGCAGCTATTCGTCGTTACCCCGCAAACCATCCGCCGTGATATCAACCAACTGGCGGAAGTGAACCTGCTGCGCCGCTACCACGGCGGCGCCGCCTACGACTCAAGCGTGGAAAACACCGCCTACGCCATGCGCGCCGATCAGATGCGCGATGAAAAGCAACGCATCGCCGAAGCCATCGCCGCCCAGATCCCCGATCATGCCTCGCTGTTCATCAACATCGGTACCACCACCGAATCCATCGCCCGTGCGCTGCTTAATCACAACCATCTGAAAGTCATCACCAATAACCTGCACGTGGCTTCGATCCTCAGTGCCAAGGACGACTTCGAAGTCCTGATCGCCGGCGGCAACGTACGGCGTGACGGCGGCGTGGTGGGCCAGGCCAGCGTCGACTTCATCAACCAGTTCAAGGTCGACTTCGCCCTGGTGGGCATCAGCGGGATCGATGAAGACGGCAGCCTGCTGGACTTCGACTATCAGGAAGTACGAGTCTCCCAAGCCATCATCGCCAACGCCCGGCAAGTTATATTGGCCGCGGACTCCAGCAAATTCGGGCGTAACGCCATGGTCCGCTTGGGCCCCATCAGCCTGATCGATTGCTTGGTGACCGACCAGCAACCGGTGCCGGCTTTGGCGCAATTGCTGAGCCAACACAAGATTCGGCTGGAGGTGGTCTGACGACCTCCTCAATACCCTGTGGCAAGGGTGCTGTGGGAGCATGGCTTGCCCGCGATGAAGGCGACACAGTTTCTACATAGAACGAGGCGCCTGTTTCGCGAGGAAGCTTTTTTCCACAAATCCCTCTCGCCACAAAAGCGTGCCCAGGCACCTTCCCCCTTCCTTCCATGTTCGAAAATTTTCCTTTCAGCTTCTCTTGATCAGTATTTTCAATCGAAGTTGACTGGCTGTTGCCGTCTTTATGGGCTAGTATTTTCGCAAATGAACATTTATGTTCGAATTCAAATATTACGAAAAGAGCCCGAGGCCAGCCGATGCCCACTTCTACCTTGCCTACGCCCCCTCTCGCCGAGATCTACGACATCGCCGTCATTGGCGGTGGTATCAACGGCGTGGGGATTGCCGCGGACGCTGCCGGTCGCGGTCTTTCGGTGTTCCTTTGCGAAAAGGACGACCTGGCCAGCCACACCTCATCGGCCAGCAGCAAGCTGATCCACGGCGGTCTGCGCTACCTCGAACATTATGAATTTCGCCTGGTGCGTGAAGCGCTGGCCGAGCGCGAAGTGCTGCTGGCCAAGGCTCCGCATATCGTCAAGCAAATGCGCTTCGTGCTGCCTCACCGTCCGCACCTGCGTCCGGCGTGGATGATTCGCGCAGGCCTGTTTCTCTACGATCACCTGGGCAAACGCGAACAGCTCGCTGGCTCCAAGAGTTTGAAATTCGGTGCCGACAGTGCGCTGAAAAGTGAGATCACCAAAGGTTTCGAATACTCCGACTGCTGGGTCGACGACGCGCGGCTGGTGGTGCTCAACGCCATGGCCGCCCGGGAAAAAGGTGCGCATGTCCACACCCGCACCCGCTGCGTGAACGCCCGCCGCAGCAAAGGCCTGTGGCACTTGCACCTGGAGCGCGCCGACGGCAGCCTGTTTTCGATCCGCGCCAAGGCACTGGTCAACGCCGCCGGCCCGTGGGTCGCCAAGTTCATTCGCGATGACCTGAAGCTGGAATCGCCCTACGGCATCCGCCTGATCCAGGGCAGCCACCTGATCGTGCCGAAACTCTACGAAGGCGAGCATGCGCATATTCTTCAAAACGAAGACCAGCGCATCGTATTCACCATTCCGTACCTGAACCAGTTCACCTTGATCGGCACGACTGATCGCGAATACACCGGTGACCCGGCCAAAGTGGCGATCACCGAAGGCGAAACCGATTACCTGCTGAAGGTGGTCAACGCCCACTTCAAGAAACAGATCAGCCGCGACGATATCCTGCACAGCTATTCCGGCGTGCGTCCGCTGTGCAACGACGAATCCGACAACCCATCGGCCGTGACCCGGGACTACACCCTGGCACTGTCGGGTGGCGGTGAAGAGGCCCCCTTGTTGTCGGTATTCGGTGGCAAGCTGACCACCTACCGCAAACTGGCCGAATCGGCGATGGCGCAACTGAGCCCCTATTTCACGCAAATGCGTCCGAGCTGGACCGCCGTGGAAGCCCTCCCCGGCGGCGAAAACATGACCACCCCGCAGGCACTGTGCTCGGCGATCCGCGACAAGTTCGACTGGTTGCCAACCGAGATTGCCCGCCGCTGGGCCACCACCTACGGTAGCCGCACCTGGCGCATGCTCGAAGGCGTGCACAACCTGGGCGACCTGGGCGAACACATCGGCGCCGGCCTCTATACCCGCGAAGTCGATTATCTGTGCAGCGACGAGTGGGCCGTCGATGCCCAGGACATCCTGTGGCGCCGCAGCAAACTGGGCTTGTTCACCACCTCGGTCGAGCAGGAAAAGCTGCAACAGTATCTGGACAAGGTCGAGCACAACCGTCGCAAGATCGAAGCGGCCTGAACAATAGACCGCGATACCAAAAGCCCCTGAATCCTGCGATTCAGGGGCTTTTTGCTCTCTGGCATACATCACTTATCCCTTGTGGGAGCGAGCCTGCTCGCGATAGCGGTATGTCAGCCCCTTAGATGTAGATGCTAATGCCTCATCGCGAGCAGGCTCGCTCCCACAGTGGTTTGATGTTGGGTGCCAGAGCCATTCGGTTTTCCGAACACGACCCGTCAGTCAGTTCGGCTAACCGGATGAAGCAGCCCGCATGAAACCTGAAACAAAACATTAATTACCAAATAAAACAACAAGTTAAAAAGACCGTCCTGGCCTGGCACGAGTCATGCTCTACACTCCTGGAGACGAATGCCTGTTCGCCAACACAACAGGAGCTACCAGGCACTTCGAAGTACTCAGGGCCGACGAACCGGCCGAAATAAAAAAAACAATGTCGAGGAAACATCGATGCGTATCGTTCCCCATCTCCTGGGCGCAGCCATTGCTGCCGCTCTGATCAGCACTCCGGTTTTCGCAGCCGAACTGACCGGCACACTGAAAAAGATCAAAGAGTCCGGCGTTATCACGCTTGGCCATCGCGACGCTTCCATTCCGTTCTCCTACATCGCAGACGCTTCCGGCAAGCCTGTCGGCTACTCCCACGACATCCAGCTCAAAGTCGTCGAAGCGATCAAGAAAGACCTGGACCTGCCCAACCTGCAGGTCAAGTACAACCTGGTCACCTCGCAAACCCGTATCCCGCTGGTGCAAAACGGCACCGTGGACCTGGAATGCGGCTCCACCACCAACAACGTCGAGCGTCAGCAGCAGGTTGACTTCTCCGTTGGCATCTTCGAGATCGGCACCAAGCTGCTGTCCAAGAAAGATTCCAAGTACAAGGATTTCGACGACCTCAAGGGCAAGAACGTCGTAACCACCGCCGGCACCACGTCCGAGCGCCTGCTCAAGGCGATGAACGCCGACAAGCAGATGGGCATGAACGTCATCTCCGCCAAGGACCATGGCGAATCCTTCCAGATGCTGGAATCGGGCCGTGCCGTCGCGTTCATGATGGACGACGCCCTGCTGGCTGGCGAAGCCGCCAAGGCCAAGAAAGCCGATGACTGGGCCGTGACCGGTACGCCACAGTCCTACGAAATCTACGGCTGCATGATGCGCAAGGGCGACGAGCCGTTCAAAAAAGCTGTCGATGACGCCATCAAGGCGACCTACGCTTCGGGCGAGATCAACAAGATCTACGAGAAGTGGTTCATGCAACCTATCCCGCCAAAAGGCCTGAACCTGAACTTCCCGATGAGCGAAGAGCTCAAGAAATTGATCGCCAACCCGACCGACAAAGCGGCTGACGACAAGAAGTCCTGATTTCTGACTAACCTTATCTCCTGAAGGGGCCCGGCCCTTTCAGGGGATGGTCACTCCCTGCTGGCAAATCTGGAAACACTCGAACCGGTGGCTGTCGAGCCGATCGCGTGTGCCTGGCCTCCAAGCCGGGCGGGAACGGAGTTTCCCCAGGCGGGCACTTGTACATCGAACGATCTGAGGGGAGACCCTAATGAATTACAACTGGGACTGGGGCGTGTTCTTCAAGTCCACCGGCGTGGGCAGCGAGACCTATCTCGACTGGTACGTGGCCGGCCTGGGCTGGACCATCGCCATCGCCGTCGTGGCCTGGATCATTGCCCTGCTGCTGGGCTCGATTCTGGGTGTGATGCGTACCGTGCCGAACCGGCTGGTGTCGGGTATCGCCACGTGCTACGTGGAGCTTTTCCGTAACGTGCCGCTGTTGGTTCAGCTGTTCATCTGGTACTTCCTGGTGCCGGACCTGCTGCCCGCCGATATGCAGGAGTGGTACAAACAGGACCTGAACCCGACCACCTCGGCCTACCTGAGCGTCGTCGTGTGCCTGGGCCTGTTCACCGCCGCCCGGGTCTGCGAACAGGTGCGTACCGGCATCCAGGCGCTGCCGCGCGGCCAGGAATCCGCCGCCCGCGCCATGGGCTTCAAGCTGCCGCAGATCTACTGGAACGTGCTGCTGCCCCAGGCCTACCGGATCATCATTCCGCCGCTTACCTCGGAATTCCTCAACGTCTTCAAGAACTCCTCCGTGGCCTCGCTGATCGGCCTCATGGAACTGCTCGCGCAGACCAAGCAGACCGCCGAGTTCTCCGCCAACCTGTTCGAAGCCTTTACCCTGGCGACGCTGATCTATTTCACCTTGAACATGAGCCTGATGCTGCTCATGCGCATGGTCGAGAAGAAAGTCGCGGTGCCCGGCCTGATCTCCGTGGGGGGTAAATAATGGAATTCGACTTCACTGGCATCATCCCGGCCATTCCCGGTTTGTGGAACGGCATGGTGATGACCCTCAAGCTGATGGCCCTGGGCGTCGTCGGCGGGATCATTCTGGGGACGATCCTGGCGTTGATGCGCCTGTCCCACAACAAGCTGGTCTCCAATATCGCGGGCGCCTACGTCAACTATTTCCGCTCGATTCCGCTGCTGCTGGTCATCACCTGGTTCTACCTGGCGGTGCCGTTCGTGCTGCGCTGGATCACCGGCGAAGACACGCCCATCGGCGCGTTCGGCTCCTGCGTCGTGGCATTCATGATGTTCGAGGCGGCGTACTTCTGCGAAATCGTCCGGGCCGGCGTGCAGTCGATCCCCAAGGGCCAGATGGGTGCCGCCCAGGCGCTGGGGATGAATTACGGCCAGACCATGCGCCTGATCATCCTGCCCCAGGCGTTTCGCAAGATGACCCCGCTGCTGCTGCAACAGAGCATCATCCTGTTTCAGGACACCTCGCTGGTCTACACGGTCGGCCTGGTGGACTTCCTCAATGCTTCGCGGGCCAATGGCGACATCATCGGCCGCTCCAATGAGTTCCTGATCATCGCAGGTCTCGTGTACTTCACAATCAGCTTTGCCGCCTCGCTGCTGGTCAAGCGTCTGCAAAAAAGGTTCGCCGTATGATCTCTATCAAGAACATCAACAAGTGGTATGGGGACTTCCAGGTACTGACCAATTGCAGCACCGAGGTCAGCAAGGGTGAGGTTGTGGTGGTGTGCGGGCCATCGGGCTCGGGCAAATCCACGCTGATCAAATGCGTGAACGCCCTGGAACCGTTCCAGAAAGGCGACATCGTGGTCGATGGCACGTCCATCGCCGACCCGAAGACCAACCTGCCGAAACTGCGTTCGCGGGTGGGCATGGTGTTCCAGCATTTCGAACTGTTCCCGCACCTGACCATCACCGAAAACCTGACCATCGCGCAGATCAAGGTGTTGGGGCGCAGCAAGGAAGAAGCCACCAAGAAAGGCCTGCAACTGCTTGAGCGAGTCGGTCTCTCGGCCCACGCCCACAAGCACCCGGGCCAACTCTCCGGCGGCCAGCAACAGCGCGTGGCGATTGCCCGTGCGCTGGCGATGGACCCGGTGGTGATGCTGTTCGACGAACCGACCTCGGCCCTTGACCCGGAAATGGTCAACGAAGTGCTCGACGTGATGGTGCAACTGGCTCACGAAGGCATGACCATGATGTGCGTGACCCACGAAATGGGCTTCGCCCGCAAAGTGGCGAACCGGGTGATCTTCATGGACCAGGGCCAGATCATCGAAGACTGCAAGAAAGAAGAGTTCTTCGGCGACATCAGCGCCCGCTCCGAACGCGCGCAGCATTTCCTTGAGAAAATCCTGCAGCACTAAAAGCACGTTTGCGCAAAACCCTGTAGGAGCGAGCCTGCTCGCGATGACGCCGGCACAGTCAACATCAATGTTGAATGTAAGTCCGCTATCGCGAGCAGGCTCGCTCCCACAAGGGGATCGATGTCGGCATAAGGATTTGTGTTGTGGTTGACCCAAGGCATCTGTGATGAAATGCGACCCCACCCTCTATCGCGCCGCGCCGCCATCACTCGCCGTGAAACCCCGCCTGATTCGCCACCTGTTCCTGCCGCCCCTGGTCATTGCACTGATGATCGGCCTGGGTTACCTCGGCTTCTGGATCAGCGAACACTATGGCGTACGTGGCCTCGCCGAGAATGGCGAGCGCCAGTTGGAGCTGCATGCTCGTGCGGTCGAGAGCGAGATCAGCAAGTACACCTACCTGCCCAGCCTGCTGGAGCTTGAATCGAGCGTCTCGCAACTGCTCGACGACCCTACGCCCGAACATCGCAAGACCGTCAACGAATACCTCGAAGGCCTGAACCGCCGCAGCCGCAGCCGAGCTATCTACGTGATGGACACCACCGGCCGGGTGATGGCCACCAGCAACTGGCGCGACGTCGACAGTTACCTGGGCGAGGACCTGTCGTTTCGCGCCTATTTCCAGAACGCCGTACGCGGCCAGCCGGGGCGGTTCTACGGCATCGGCAGCACCAATGGCGAACCCGGCTATTACCTGGCCCATGGCCTGGAACAACAAGGCAAGATCATCGGCGTAGCCGTGGTCAAGGTGCGCCTCGAAGCCATGGAAGAGCGCTGGCAACGAGCACGGCTGGAGGCCTTCGTCAGTGATGAGAACGGCATCATCATCCTGTCCAGCGACCCGGCGCGACGGCTCAAGTCGGTGCGGCCCCTGAGTGACGACACCAAGGAACGCCTGGCCCGAAGCCTGCAATATTACTGGTTTCCGCTCAATGAACTGGTGCCCCTGGCCCGGGAACGCCTGGCCGAAGGCATGGAGAAACTGACCTTCCCGGCCAACAGCGAACTGGTGTCCGACGAGCGCGCCATCAGCTATTTGTCGCAGACCCGGCCCTTGAGCGATACCCCGTGGAATTTCACTCTGCTCACCCCTCTCGAAGACCTGCGGCGCCAGGCGATCAACCAAGGCATCCTGGTGGCCGTGGCGTTCGCCTTGGTGGCGTTCTTGCTGATCGCCTGGAATGAACGGCGCAAGGTCATCGCCACCCGCCTCGCCGCCCGGGAAGCCTTGCAGGAGGCCAACAACCAACTTGAACGTCGGATTACCGAACGCACCACCGACCTGCGTGCCAGCAACGAACGACTCAAGGGCCAGATCCGCGAGCGGCGCCAGGCCGAAGAGACGTTGCGCCGAGCCCAGGACGAACTGGTCCAGGCCGGCAAACTGGCGGCCATCGGCCAGATGTCCACCAGCATTGCCCATGAACTCAACCAGCCGCTGGCGGCGCTGCGCACCTTGTCCGGCAATACCGTGCGCTTCCTGGAGCGCGGTCAGTTGGACATCGCCAGCACCAACCTCAATACCATCAACGATTTGATCGACCGCATGGGCCGGATCACCGCCAGCCTGCGCGCCTTCGCCCGGCGCGGCGATGACCAGGGCCGGGCGAGCCTGGGCAAGGCCGTCGAGGCGGCGCTGCAACTGCTGGCCGGGCGCCTGGAAAGCCTGGACATCCAAATCCACAGCGGCTTCGATGACGTCCAATTGCAAATCGACCAGACCCGCCTGGAGCAGATCCTGGTGAACCTGATCGGCAATGCCCTGGACGCCATGCAGACGCAACCCGAGCCGAAACTGTGGCTCGAAGGCCAGGCCGCCGATGGCAAATATCGCCTGCGGGTGCGGGACAATGGCCACGGCATCGATCCAGAGGCCCGCAAGCATTTGTTCGAACCGTTCTTCACCACCAAACCTGGCGAACAGGGGCTGGGCCTGGGCCTGACGCTCTCGGCGAGCCTGGCCGCCGCTGCTGGCGGGCACCTGGGCGTCGAGTATCCGCTTGAACGTGGCACCACATTTGTCCTCAGTTTACCGTTGGTAAGCCTTTCACCTGCCGAGCCGCTATGAACCACGACCTGAGCGTACTGATCGTCGAAGACGACCCCCACGTCCTGCTGGGCTGCCAGCAGGCCCTGAGCCTGGAAGACATTCCCTGCATCGGCGTGGGCAGCGCCGAAGAGGCCCTGGAGCGCGTCGACGATAACTTTGCCGGCATCGTCATCAGCGACATTCGCCTGCCGGGCATCGACGGCCTGGAGCTGCTGACCCGCCTCAAGGCGCGGGACCGCAGCCTGCCGGTGGTGCTGATCACCGGCCACGGCGACATCTCCATGGCCGTGGGCGCCATGCAAAAAGGCGCCTATGACTTCATGGAGAAACCCTTCTCTCCGGAACGCCTGGTGGACGTCGCTCGCCGCGCCCTGGAGCAGCGCAGCCTGGCCCGAGAGGTGTCATCGCTGCGTCGGCAATTGGCCGAGCGCGACTCCCTGGAAGGCCGGATCATTGGCCGCTCGCCGGCCATGCAGCACCTGCGGGCGCTGATCGCCAACGTCGCCGACACCTCGGCCAACGTGCTGATCGAAGGCGAAACCGGCACCGGCAAGGAACTGGTCGCCCGCTGCCTGCATGACTTCAGCCGCCGCCACGACAAACAGTTCGTCGCGCTGAACTGCGGCGGTCTGCCGGAGAACCTGTTCGAAAGCGAGATTTTCGGCCACGAAGCCAATGCCTTCACCGGCGCCGGCAAACGCCGGATCGGCAAGATCGAGCACGCCGACGGTGGCACGCTGTTTCTCGACGAAGTGGAAAGCATGCCCCTGCCCTTGCAGATCAAGTTGCTGCGCGTGTTGCAGGAACGCACCCTCGAGCGCCTGGGTTCGAACCAGAGCGTGGCCGTGGATTGCCGGGTGATCGCCGCCACCAAGTCCGACCTGGACGAAATGGGCCGGAATGGGCAGTTTCGCAGCGACCTGTATTACCGCCTAAACGTAGTGACCCTGGAACTGCCGCCCCTGCGCGAGCGGCGCGAAGACATCCTGCAACTGTTCGAACACTTCCTCCAACAGTCGTCCCTGCGCTTCGACCGTACGGTGCCGGAGCTGGACAACCAGACCCTGTCGAACCTGATGAGCCACGACTGGCCGGGCAACGTGCGTGAACTGCGCAACGTCGCCGAGCGTTATGCCCTGGGCCTGCCGGCGTTCAAGAGGTCCGGCGCCAGTGGCGCCAGCCAGGGCCTGGCCTTTGCCGAAGCAGTGGAAGCCTTCGAGCGCAACCTGCTGGTGGACGCCCTGCAACGCAGCGGTGGCAACCTGACCCAGGCCAGCCAGGAACTGGGCATGGCCAAGACCACGCTGTTCGACAAAGTCAAAAAATATGGCCTGAGCCATTAACCTAACGGTGAACGTGTGGACCTGATTTTCAAGGCGGCGCTGGGTGCGGCCGTGGTGGTCATTCTGGCGATGCTGGCCAAGACCAGGAACTATTACATCGCCGGGTTGGTGCCGCTGTTCCCGACCTTTGCCCTGATCGCCCACTACATCGTCGGCAAGGGCCGCTCGGTGGACGACCTGAAGACCACCATTGTGTTCGGCATGTGGTCGATCATTCCGTATTTCGTCTATCTCGCAACGCTGTACGTGATGGTCGACCGCATGCGCCTCGAAGCCTCATTGGCCGTCGCCGCCGTCGCCTGGCTGATGGCGGCGACGGTGCTGGTCACCGTTTGGGTGCGGGTTCACGGCTGATGCCTGTGGCTCAATAACCGACAGTAAACCGCGTGCGCGAAAACTGTGGCGTTTCCACTTCATCGATCAGCGCGATGGCGTAATCGGCAAAGCTGATCCAACTGCGCCCGGCATCGTCGAACAGCAGGTGGTCCTTGCCGAGGCGGAATTGGCCGGTGCGTGCGGTTTCGACGAATTCCGCCGAAGGCGAAAGAAAGGTCCAATCCAGATCCTGTTCCTGGCGCAGTACATCCAGGAACAACGCACCGGCGCTGGCTTCTGCCAGGTATTCCTCCGGGAAGCCATCGCTGTCGATCACACGAGTGCCGTCCGGCAGCAGCAACGAGCCGGCCCCGCCGACCACCAGCAAACGCTTGACCCCGGCGGCCTTCACCGGCGCGATGAGCTTGTCGGCCGGTACGCTGGCAAAGTGAGCGGCACTGATCACCACATCATGCCCGGTGATCGCTGCGATCAACGCCTCGCTGTCCAATACGTCCAGTTGCTTGCTGACCACCCCGGCCCTTTCGCCGATTTTCGCGGTATTGCGAGCAATGGCCGTCACGCTGTGGCCTCGGCGCAGGGCCTCTTCCAACAGTTGGCTACCGGCACGCCCGGTGGCGCCGATGATTGCGATTTTGCTCATGATGTTCTCCATTGATTAACGATGTTTGAAATACATGCTCTTGTGGCGAGGGGATTTATCCCCGCTGGACTGCGAAGCAGTCCCAATGCGTCATATGCGATAGACCTGATGTAGCCCGGT
This sequence comes from Pseudomonas sp. St290, assembly GCF_018325805.1. Taxonomy (NCBI): domain Bacteria; kingdom Pseudomonadati; phylum Pseudomonadota; class Gammaproteobacteria; order Pseudomonadales; family Pseudomonadaceae; genus Pseudomonas; species Pseudomonas sp. St290. The sequence continues at coordinate 5,316,677 of NZ_AP014703.1, forward strand.
CAGCCTTTTTTGGGGCTGCTTCGCAACCCAGCGGGGATAAATCCCCTCGCCACAACGGTGTTAGGTCTCACCACTTCATCTCCCCCTTCGCCACCTTGGCACTGAGCTCCAGGGAACTGTCCTCACCCAGGCTCGGGTAGCGTTGCTTCAGGGCGGCGATCAGCGCAGCGGAATCCTTGGCCTTGGCGGTTTCTTCATCGAAGGCCTTGATGTAACCGGCGGTGAAGCGCACCGGGACGAGGGAACGGGTGCTTTCACCCAGGTAGTGGCCCGGGATCACGGTGTCCGGTTGCAGCTTTTCAATGCCTGCCAGCGTCGTCAGCCAATCCTTATGGGACTGTGGCGTCTGGGTGTCGGCCATCCAGACATGAATGTTCTCGGCCACCACCACGCCGCCAACCACCGCCTTGATCGATGGAATCCACACGAAACTTCGGTCCGGCTGCGGGCCATCGAGACCGACGATCTGCAAGCGCTGGCCTTCCAGGGTGAGGCTGTCGCCCTTGAGTACCTGTGGCACGACAGCCTTGGCCGGTGCATCGGCCTTCAGGATCGGCCCCCAATATTTCAGCTTGCCGTCGACGGTTTGCTTGATGTGCTCGACGGTCGGCGCGGACGCCAGCACCTTGGCCTCAGGGAACGCGGCGGTGAGGGTTTCCAGACCAAAATAGTAGTCTGGATCGCCGTGGCTGATGTAGATAGTGGTCAGTCGTTTACCACTGGCGCGAATTTTTTCCACGACTTGGGCCGCCTGGGACTTGCCGAACTGGGCATCCACCAGGATCGCTTCTTTCTCACCGCTGACCAGTACCGAGGTCACCGGGAAGATCGCCGCCGCGCCAGGGTTGTAGACATCCAGCGTCAAGCCGGCTGCCCAGCTGTGGGCAGCGAATGCCATCGATGCAGTCGCCAGCAGCAGGTGCTTGAATGGGGTGAATACGGTCATGCTTGCTCCATTGTCCAAAGCCCGGAAGGGCATGAGACGGAGCTTAGTGACCCGGTTCATTTCGAAAAATGCGATGATCCAACATAGTTTGTTTCTGAAATCGGGCAAATCATGGATCGTCTACAAGCAATGCGGGTATTCGTCACGGTGGTGGACCTGGGCAGCCAGTCGGCGGCCGCTGACCACCTGGACCTGTCGCGGCCGGTGGTATCGCGGTACCTGGCGGAGCTGGAAGACTGGGTCGGCGCCCGGCTGATGCATCGCACCACCCGCAAGCTGAGCCTGACCGCCGCCGGCCTGGAAACCCTGCCACGTTGCCGACAGATGCTGGAGCTGTGCGGTGACATGCAAGCGGCGGTCAGCACCCCGGACGACGCGCCACGAGGCATGCTGCGCATCAGTGCCAGCACCTCGTTCGGCCAGGCCCAACTGGCCAGTGCAATGGCCGAATACGTCAAGCGCTACCCTGGAGTGAGCGTCGACCTGCAGATGCTCGACCGCACCGTGAACCTGGTGGACGAGCGCATCGACCTGGCGATCCGCATGAGCAACGACCTGGACCCGAATCTGATCGCCCGCCGCCTCACGGTCTGCCGTTCGGTGATCTGTGCCTCGCCCGGTTACCTGCGCGACCACCCGACACCGCAGCGGGTCGAGGAGTTGAGTCGGCACAACTGCCTGACCCACTCCTACGTCGGCAAGAGCCTGTGGCATTTCGAGCAGGACGGCGAGCAGGTTTCGGTGCCGGTGCAGGGCAACATCAGCGCCAACGAGGCCAGCACGCTGCTGCGGGCCACCATGGCCGGTGCCGGCGTGGCGATGCTGCCCAGCTATCAGGCCGGCGCCCACATCAAGAACGGCGAACTGATCCGCCTGCTGGCCCACGCCGAACCCCGTCGGATGAACATGTACGCGGTGTATGCGTCACGCAAGCACATGCCCTCGGCGCTGCGTAGCCTGCTGGATTTTTTGGTGCTCAAGTTTCCCGAGAAGCCGGAGTGGGATGTTGGGTTGTAACCGATATTTGCCACAATGCCCCCCCCTGTGGGAGCGAGCCTGCTCGCGATAGCGGTGTCTCAATCAATAAAAGGGTGACCGAACCTCCGCTATCGCGAGCAGGCTCGCTCCCACATCAGGGAATCTGTTATGGCCCCAAGCTTTGCGCCAGGATTTCACCAATAGCCCGCCCCAAGGCATACTTGCCACCCTCCGCAGTCCAGAACCCAAAACCGCCCCATGCGTATCCACGTCAGTTTCATCGACCGCGTCGGCATCACCCAGGAAGTCCTGGCCCTGCTCGGTGGGCGCAATCTCAATCTGGATGCGGTGGAGATGGTGCCGCCCAACGTCTACATCGACGCCCCGACCCTCAGCCCGCAAGTGCTCGACGAACTGCGCGAGGCGCTGTTCAGCGTGCAAGGCGTGCAGGCGGTCACCGTGGTGGACATCCTGCCCGGACAACGTCGACACTTGCAGCTCGATGCCCTGCTCGCCGCCATGACCGACCCGGTGCTGGCCCTGGACAGCGCTGGCAACATATTGCTGGCCAACCCGGCGCTGATCGCCCTGTACGGGCGCGAACCGGCCGGGGAAAGCGTCGCCGAGCTGTTCGGGGACGAGGCCCTGTTGGGCGCCCTGCTGGAGAATGGTTTCCGCCTGCCACTGCGGGAAATCACCCTCAACGGCCAGACCTTTCTGCTCGATGCCACGCCCATCACCGACGCTGGCGCTTTGCTGACGCTTTATCAGCCCAACCGCATCGGCGAACGCTTGTCGGCGCTGCACCACGACCACGCCGAGGGCTTCGACGCGCTGTTGGGCGAATCCCCGGCGATCCGCACCCTCAAGACCCGGGCCCAGCGGGTCGCGGCCCTGGATGCACCGCTGCTGATCCAGGGCGAAACCGGCACTGGCAAGGAACTGGTGGCCCGGGCCTGCCACGCCATCAGCGCCCGTCACAGCGCGCCGTTCCTGGCCCTGAACTGCGCGGCGTTGCCGGAGAACCTGGCCGAAAGCGAACTGTTCGGCTACGCCCCCGGCGCCTTCACCGGCGCGCAACGGGGCGGCAAGCCAGGGCTGATGGAGCTGGCGAACCAGGGCACGGTGTTTCTCGATGAAATCGGCGAGATGTCGCCGTACCTGCAAGCCAAGCTGCTGCGCTTCCTGAACGATGGCAGCTTCCGTCGGGTCGGCGGCGACCGGGAGATCAAGGTCAACGTGCGCATCCTCAGCGCCACCCATCGCAACCTGGAGAAAATGGTCAGCGAAGGCTCGTTTCGCGAGGACTTGTTCTATCGGCTGAACGTGCTCAATGTCGAAGTCCCGCCGCTGCGTGAACGCGGCCAGGACATCCTGCTGCTGGCGCGTTACTTCATGCAACAGGCCTGCGCGCAGATCCAGCGCCCGGTCTGCCGCCTGGCCCCAGGCACTTACCCGGCGCTGCTGGGCAACCGCTGGCCGGGTAACGTGCGGCAATTGCAGAACGTGATCTTCCGCGCCGCCGCCATCTGCGAAAGCAGCCTGGTGGATATCGGCGACCTGGACATTGCCGGCACCTCCGTGGCGCGCCAGGGCGATGTGGAAGTCGAAAGCCTGGAGCAGGCCGTGGAAAGCTTCGAGAAGCACCTGCTCGAAAGCCTCTACGTCAACTACCCCTCCACCCGCCAACTCGCCAGCCGCCTGCAAACCTCCCACACTGCGATTGCCCATCGGCTGCGCAAGTACGGCATTTCCAACAAGCCATAAGCCCACCCACCCCATTCCTATGGGAGCGAGCCCGCTCGCGATAGCGGAGTATCAGCCAGCATCAATGTTGGCTGACACCCGCTATCGCGAGCAGGCTCGCTCCCACATTTGGCCAGCGGCATATTTGAAACCGAGCCAAAAACGACCTCCACCTGTACTGAAAGCGCTACAGCGGAACGATATCGCTACAGCCGCTGCCAAACAGCGCAAACTAAGGCTTTGATCCCACAACGATTTTTTCCAGGCGCTCAGCTGTAGCGATTTCGCTACAGTCAAGTCGATCCGGGCCTCAACGAAACGACTCAACTCATTGATCTATAAGCCATTATCAACATTGGCCGCATTCTTGCTATGGGTATTGCCATTCGGCCGGGCCAAGTCCCGTGCCTTCTTCGCGTCCACCAGACGAATCTGGCCCCAGGAGTTTCCATGAGCGAGTTGCGTTTCACTGAAGATCACGAATGGCTGCGCACCGAAGCCGACGGCAGCGTTACCGTCGGTATTACCGCGTTTGCGCAGAACGCCTTGGGCGATGTGGTCTATGTTCAGTTACCGGAACTGCAAAGCTACGACAAGGGTGCCGAAGCCTCCACCGTGGAATCGGTGAAAGCGGCCAGCGGCGTCTACATGCCATTGGACGGTGAAGTGCTCGAAGTGAACCCGGCCCTTGAAAGCAATCCGGAACTGGTCAACGAAGATCCGCTGGGCGAAGGCTGGTTTTTCCGCTTCAAGCCCGCCGACGCCGCTCAAGTTGGCCAACTGCTGGACCAGGACGCCTACGACCGTCTGATCAAAGCCAACGCCGAAGCCTGAGGAGCGCAACATGACCGTTAATCTCGGCACCGCCAACGAATTCATCGCCCGCCACATCGGCCCGCGTGCCAGCGACGAGCAAGCCATGCTCGAGCGCCTGGGCTACGACTCCCTGGAAGCCCTGAGCGCCAGCGTCATCCCGGAAAGCATCAAGGGCACCAGCGTGCTGGACATGGGCGACGGCCAGAGCGAAGCCGACGCACTGGCCTCGATAAAAGCCATTGCCGCCAAGAACCAGCTGTTCAAGACCTACATCGGCCAGGGCTACTACAACTGCCACACCCCGGCGCCGATCCTGCGCAACCTGCTGGAAAACCCGGCCTGGTACACCGCCTACACCCCGTACCAGCCAGAAATCTCCCAGGGCCGTCTCGAAGCGCTGTTGAACTTCCAGACCCTGATCAGCGACCTCACTGGCCTGCCGATCGCCAACGCTTCCTTGCTCGACGAAGCCACCGCCGCCGCCGAAGCCATGACCTTCTGCAAGCGCCTGAGCAAGAACAAGGGCAGCAACGCCTTCTTCGCCTCCGTACACAGCCATCCACAAACCCTCGACGTGCTGCGCACCCGTGCCGAGCCCCTGGGCATCGACGTGGTGGTGGGCGATGAGCGCGAACTGAGCGATGTCAGCGGTTTCTTCGGCGCGCTGCTGCAATACCCGGCCAGTAACGGCGACCTGTTCGACTACCGCGAACTGACCGAGCGCTTCCACGCCGCCAACGCCCTGGTGGCCGTTGCTGCTGACCTGCTAGCCCTGACCCTGTTGACCCCACCCGGTGAGTTCGGTGCCGACGTCGCCATCGGCAGCGCCCAGCGCTTCGGCGTACCACTGGGCTTCGGTGGCCCGCACGCGGCGTATTTCTCCACCAAGGACGCCTTCAAACGCGACATGCCGGGCCGTCTTGTCGGTGTTTCCGTGGACCGTTTCGGCAAGCCGGCCCTGCGCCTGGCGATGCAGACCCGCGAGCAACACATCCGCCGCGAGAAAGCCACGAGCAACATCTGCACCGCCCAGGTGCTGCTGGCCAACATCGCCAGCATGTACGCCGTGTACCACGGGCCCAAGGGCCTGGTGCAAATTGCCAACCGCATCCATCACCTGACCGCGATCCTCGCCAAGGGCCTGGGCGCGCTGGGGCTGAGCGTCGAGCAAGAAAGCTTCTTCGACACCCTGACCTTGCACACTGGCGCGCAAACCGCCGCCCTGCACGACAAGGCCCGCGCCCAACGCATCAACCTGCGCGTGGTGGACGCACAACGCCTGGGCCTGTCCCTGGACGAGACCACCAGCCAGGCTGACGTCGAAGCGCTGTGGAACCTGTTGGCCGACGGCAAGCCGCTGCCGGACTTCGCCGCACTGGCCGCCAGTGTGCAAAGCCGTATCCCGGCCGAACTGGTGCGCCAGTCGGCGATCCTCAGCCACCCGGTGTTCAATCGCTACCACTCCGAAACCGAGCTGATGCGCTACCTGCGCAAGCTCGCCGACAAGGACCTGGCCCTGGATCGCACCATGATCCCGCTGGGTTCCTGCACCATGAAACTCAACGCCGCCAGCGAAATGATCCCGGTGACCTGGGCCGAGTTCGGCGCCCTGCACCCGTTCGCTCCAGCCGAGCAAAGCGCCGGCTACCAGCAACTGACCGACGAGCTGGAAGCCATGCTCTGCGCCGCCACCGGCTATGACGCGGTGTCGCTGCAGCCCAACGCTGGTTCCCAGGGCGAATACGCCGGTTTGCTGGCGATCCGCGCCTATCACCAGAGCCGTGGCGAAGAACGTCGCGACATCTGCCTGATCCCGTCCTCGGCCCACGGCACCAACCCGGCCACCGCGAACATGGCCGGCATGCGCGTGGTCGTGACCGCCTGCGATGCCCGCGGCAACGTCGACATCGAAGACCTGCGGGCCAAGGCAATCGAGCACCGCGAACACCTCGCGGCGCTGATGATCACCTACCCGTCCACCCACGGTGTGTTCGAAGAAGGCATCCGCGAAATCTGCGGCATCATCCATGACAACGGCGGCCAGGTGTACATCGACGGTGCCAACATGAACGCCATGGTCGGCCTCTGCGCCCCGGGCAAGTTCGGCGGCGACGTGTCGCACCTGAACCTGCACAAGACCTTCTGCATCCCCCATGGCGGTGGCGGCCCGGGCGTTGGCCCGATTGGCGTCAAATCGCACCTGGCACCGTTCCTGCCGGGTCATGCCAACATGACGCGCAAGGAAGGCGCGGTGTGCGCGGCGCCGTTCGGCAGCGCGAGCATCCTGCCGATCACCTGGATGTACATCCGCATGATGGGTGGCGCGGGTCTCAAGCGTGCCTCGCAACTGGCGATCCTCAACGCCAACTACATCGCCCGACGCCTGGAAGAGCATTACCCGGTGCTCTACTCCGGCAGCAACGGCCTGGTCGCCCACGAATGCATCCTCGACCTGCGCCCGCTCAAGGACAGCAGCGGCATCAGCGTCGATGACGTGGCCAAGCGCCTGATCGACTTCGGTTTCCACGCCCCGACCATGTCGTTCCCGGTGGCCGGCACGCTGATGATCGAGCCGACCGAAAGCGAATCCAAGGAAGAACTGGACCGCTTCTGCGAGGCCATGATCTGCATCCGCGAAGAAATCCGCGCGGTGGAAAACGGCAGCCTGGACAAAGACGACAACCCGCTGAAAAACGCCCCGCACACTGCAGCGGAAATCGTCGGCGAGTGGACCCACCCTTACACCCGCGAACAGGCGGTGTACCCAGTGGCGTCGTTGGTCGATGGCAAATACTGGCCGCCGGTGGGCCGGGTCGACAACGTGTTCGGCGACCGCAACCTGGTTTGCGCCTGCCCGTCGATCGAAAGCTACGCTTGACCTGAATGGAGGGCGATCTACCAGCCCTCCAAATCTCCTGTGGGAGCGAGCCTGCTCGCGATAGCGGCGTAACAGCCAATAGATGTTGCCTGACAATCCGCTATCGCGAGCAGGCTCGCTCCCACAGGATCCATGTCAGACCTTAAACCGTCGATCCTCATAAAAAGAAACCGGAGAAACACCATGTCGTTAAGCGTGTTCGACCTGTTCAAGATCGGCATCGGCCCTTCCAGCTCCCATACGGTCGGCCCGATGCGTGCCGCCGCCCGTTTCGCCGAAGGGTTGCGTCGTGATGACCTGCTCAATGTCACCACCAGCGTCAAAGTCGAGCTCTACGGCTCGCTCGGCGCCACCGGCAAGGGTCACGGCAGTGACAAGGCCGTGCTGCTGGGCCTGGAAGGTGAACACCCCGATACCGTGGACACCGAGACCGTCGACAGTCGCCTGCAAGCGATTCGCAGCAGCGGTCGGCTGAACCTGCTCGGCGAGCACTCCATCGAATTCAATGAAAAACAGCACCTGGCGATGATCCGCAAGCCGCTGGCCTTTCACCCCAATGGCATGATCTTCCGCGCCTTCGATGCCGCAGGCCTGCAAGTGCGCAGCCGCGAGTACTACTCGGTGGGTGGCGGTTTTGTCGTCGACGAAGGCGCGGCCGGCGCCGACCGTATCGTCGAAGACGCCACGCCCCTGACCTTCCCGTTCAAGAGCGCCAAGGACCTGCTGGGCCATTGCACCACCTATGGCTTGTCCATCAGCCAGGTGATGCTGACCAACGAAAGCGCCTGGCGCCCCGAAGCCGAAACCCGCGCTGGCCTGCTGAAGATCTGGCAGGTCATGCAAGATTGCGTGGCGGCGGGCTGTCGCAACGAAGGGATTCTGCCGGGCGGGCTGAAGGTCAAGCGCCGGGCCGCGGCGCTGCATCGCCAATTGTGCAAGAACCCCGAAGCCGCCCTGCGCGACCCGCTGTCGGTACTGGACTGGGTCAACCTGTACGCCTTGGCAGTCAACGAAGAAAACGCCTATGGCGGGCGCGTTGTCACCGCCCCTACCAATGGGGCGGCAGGCATCATCCCGGCAGTGCTGCATTACTACATGCGCTTTATCCCTGGTGCCAGCGAAGATGGCGTGGTGCGGTTCCTGCTGACCGCCGCCGCCATCGGCATCCTGTACAAGGAAAACGCCTCCATCTCCGGTGCCGAAGTCGGCTGCCAGGGTGAAGTCGGCGTGGCCTGCTCCATGGCCGCCGGAGCCCTGTGCGAAGTGCTCGGTGGCAGCGTGCAGCAAGTGGAAAACGCCGCCGAGATCGGCATGGAACACAACCTCGGCCTGACCTGCGACCCGATCGGCGGCCTGGTGCAGGTGCCGTGCATCGAACGCAACGCCATGGGCTCGGTGAAAGCCATCAACGCGGTGCGCATGGCCATGCGCGGCGATGGGCATCACTTCGTCTCCCTCGACAAAGTCATCCGCACCATGCGCCAGACGGGCGCCGACATGAAAAGCAAATACAAGGAGACCGCCCGCGGCGGTCTGGCGGTCAACATCATCGAATGCTGACGCGCACTTGCCTGCCCTCTACATTTTTCCAGGAGCTGATATGTCCACCGAACAACTGCTGAAAACCCCGCTGCATGCGCTGCACCTCGAACTCGGCGCCCGCATGGTGCCGTTCGCCGGGTACGACATGCCGGTGCAATACCCACTGGGCGTGATGAAGGAACACCAGCACACTCGCGATCAGGCCGGGCTGTTCGACGTGTCCCACATGGGCCAGATCCGCCTCATTGGCGCAGGTGCCGCCAAGGCCTTGGAAACCCTGGTGCCGGTGGACATCATCGACCTGCCAGTGGGCATGCAGCGCTACGCCATGTTCACCAACGACAACGGCGGCATCCTCGACGACCTGATGGTCGCCAACCTGGGCAACGACGAACTGTTCCTGGTGGTCAACGCCGCCTGCAAGGACCAGGACCTGGCCCACCTGCGGGCCCACATTGGTGCGCAGTGCGACATCGAGCCGCTGTTCGAAGCCCGGGCCCTGCTCGCCCTGCAAGGCCCGGCAGCCGTCACCGTGCTCGCCCGCCTGGCACCTGAGGTGGCGAAAATGACCTTCATGCAGTTCCAGCGCGTCACACTGCTGGGCGTGGATTGCTTCGTCAGTCGTTCTGGCTACACCGGTGAAGACGGTTTCGAAATCTCGGTACCCGCCACCGACGCGGAAAAACTCGCCCGCGCCCTGCTGGCCGAACCGGAAGTCGCGGCCATCGGCCTCGGCGCCCGCGACTCCCTGCGACTGGAAGCCGGCCTGTGTCTTTATGGCCATGACATGAACACCGAGACGACGCCGGTCGAAGCCAGCCTGCTGTGGGCGATCTCCAAGGTCCGCCGCGCCGATGGCGCCCGGGCCGGTGGTTTCCCCGGGGCTGAAACCGTGTTCGCCCAACAACAGGGCGGCGTGAAGCGCAAACGCGTGGGCCTGCTGCCCCAGGAACGCACACCCGTGCGCGAAGGTGCAGAGATCGTCAACGAGGCGGGCGAGATTATCGGTACGGTGTGCAGCGGCGGTTTCGGCCCGACCCTGGGCGGGCCGTTGGCAATGGGTTACCTGGACAGCGCCTATGTCGCACTGGATACGCCAGTCTGGGCCATCGTGCGTGGGAAAAAAGTGCCTTTGCTTGTAAGCAAAATGCCATTTGTTCCACAACGCTACTACCGCGGTTGATTGACTGTTTCTATAAGTAACGCGATTGCGTTATACGTGCACTAATGTGTAACGCAACCGCCATAAAAAGGTGCATATCTTTTAGGCACTCAACAGCGCTTATAACGGCGGCAAACAATTGAACTAGCCTATCGAATAAGCGCCCCCGACGGGGCATGTAAATGCCTGCAAGCTGAGTAAATACGGGCTTCCCCGGGGGGTTGTTTTTTCATTCGTAGTTGGCGTAGAGTTTGGTCACTGTGTTTGCATGGGTCGCTTGGAATCGTGACCTGGGCAGTAGCTTATGAAGTTCGCTACATCCCGTTCGACGTCTCTTACTTTCCTGCAACCCAGCCCCAGTACTCTTTCATGCGAAAGAGGCTGTCATCAATTTTAGCGTCAAAGGAAATAAGAAAATGTCTCAACGTCAGAGCGGTACCGTCAAGTGGTTCAACGACGAGAAGGGTTTTGGTTTTATCACGCCTGAAAGCGGTCCGGATCTGTTCGTGCATTTCCGCGCCATCCAGGGCAACGGCTTCAAGAGCCTGAAAGAAGGCCAGAAGGTCACTTTCGTTGCCGTCCAAGGCCAGAAAGGCATGCAGGCTGACGAAGTTATCGCCGAAGCCTGAAGCTTTCCCACACGAAAAAGCCCCTGATTGATATCAGGGGCTTTTTTATGGGCGTAAATCCGTAAAATGGCTTCTTTTTCTGTCCGAGGCCACCATGCCGAAACACCTGCTCACTCCCCAGGGGGACTTTCCTCCCGCCGGCCTGGGTCGTCGCCTGGCTGCGATGTTTTATGACTTCCTGCTGTGCACGGCGCTGCTGATCGTCACCAGCGGCGCCTACAAGATGATCCAGATGGCGATCATCGGCGAAGAAAAAATGCGCGCCCTGACCGAAGCCGGGGCACTGGACGGTGACCCGCTGCTGTCCACTGTGCTGCTGTTCGTGTTGTTCGGTTTTTTCGCCAAGTTCTGGACCCACAACGGCCAGACCCTGGGCATGCAGGTGTGGTGCATCCGTGTACAGAACGCCGATGGCACAGCCATCAGCCTGTGGCAGGCGCTGTTGCGGTTCGTGGTGTCGATTGCGTCATTGCTGCTGGTGGGGCTGGGCTTCATCTGGGCGCTGTTCGACAAGCGCAAACGCAGCTGGCATGACATCTACTCGGAAACGCAGTTGGTGCGGATTCCCAAGAAGACCAAGTGATACCGTCAAAGCAGGTAAGCGGATTACATTGTGGCGAGGGGATTTATCCCCGTTGGGGCGCGTAGCGGCCCCATTTGTTCATTCTGACACTCCGCGGTGTCAGGTTTTAGGGCCGCTTCGCAGCCCTGCGGGGATAAATCCCCTCGCCACAGAAAGCCCTACGCGCCTGAAAATCTTATTCAGCCTCAAGCATTCCCCGCCAGCTTCATCCGCGCCGCCTGGGTAAAGTCCAGCATGCGCTTGAGCGGGCGAATGGCCTGGGGAATCAAAGCCGGGTCGACGAATATCTCATTGGCGCCTTCCTGCAGGCTCTTGAGCGTGCGCTCCAGGGTGTTCATCGCCATCCACGGGCAGTGTGCGCAACTGCGGCACGCCGCGCCGTTGCCAGCGGTAGGAGCCTCGATGAAGACCTTGTCCGGGCACAGCTGCTGCATCTTGTAGAAGATACCCCGGTCGGTGGCGACGATCAGCGTCTTGTTCGGCAGAGTCTGGGCCGCGGCGATCAACTGGCTGGTGGAGCCCACGGCATCGGCCAGTTCAATCACCGATGTCGGCGACTCCGGGTGCACCAGGATCGCGGCATCCGGGTACAGCGCCTTCATGTCCTCCAACTGCTTGGACTTGAACTCTTCGTGGACGATACAGGCACCGTCCCAGAGCAGCATGTCGGCACCGGTCTTGCGCTGGATGTAAGTCCCCAGATGCTTGTCCGGGCCCCAGATGATGGTTTCGCCGTTGTCCATCAGGCTCTCGACGATTTCCAGCGCACAACTGGAGGTCACTACCCAGTCGGCCCGGGCTTTGACTGCCGCCGAGGTATTGGCATACACCACCACGGTGCGCTCCGGATGCTGGTCGCAGAACGCCGAGAACTCGTCCACCGGGCAGCCCAGGTCCAGGGAGCAGGTGGCTTCCAGGGTCGGCATCAGCACACGTTTTTCGGGGTTGAGGATCTTGGCGGTCTCGCCCATGAACTTGACCCCCGCCACCACCACGGTCTTGGCCGGGTGAGCATTGCCGAAGCGGGCCATTTCCAGGGAGTCGGACACACAACCACCGGTCTCTTCGGCCAGGGCCTGGATGACCGGGTCGCAATAGAAGTGCGCGACCAGCACTGCGTCCTGAGCCTTGAGCTCGGCAGCGATGGCGGCGCGGTACCAGGCCTCTTGCTCGGCGCTCAGCGGCTTGGGCTGCTTGGCGTCGAGATGGGCCTGGACCAGAAGGCGTTCGGAAATTTGCGTCATGTTCGCAAGACCTGCAAGCGCGTTTAGCGCGAAAGTCGAGTATACACCCGGCTCCGGACCACTCGGGTACCGCCGGGAAAGTGGGTATCAATCAGGCACGGGACAGCGTGAAGCCGGCAAGGCTACAGAATATCCCGCCGTTGCAAAAGATCATTCTGACCTGCGTCCTGGCAGACGCATCAAGGCTATAAGGTCGAACACAAAATCTGTGGCGAGGGGATTTATCCCCGCTGGGCCGCGAAGCGGTCCTAAACCCAATCAGCGCGCTGTATCAGGGCAGTTGCATTCACCTTTTTCCGGGGCTGCTTCGCAGCCCGACGGGGATAAATCCCCTCGCCACAAGTTTTGTATTCACCAAGGCAATGGCTGACTTCTGCCTCTGCCAAGCTGACTGAAATGTAATCACTTGTCGCGCTGGCTTATGTCATCTTCTTTTCAAACCTGCACAGGGAACTGTTCCTGTGCTCGCTGCGAATCGACTGACGGACTTCCATCGATGCAAACAAAAACTTCCCGGCGAACCTTCGTCAAAGGCCTGACCGCCGGCGGCATCCTGGGTGGCCTGGGGTTATGGCGCGCGCCCGTCTGGGCAGTCACCAGCCCCGGCCAGCCCAACGTGCTGACAGGCACCGAATTCGACCTGTTCATCGGCGAAAGCCCGGTCAACTTCACCGGTAGCCCACGCACCGCCCAGACCATCAACGGCGGCATCCCCGGCCCCCTGCTGCGCTGGCGTGAAGGCGACACCGTGACCCTGCGGGTGCGCAACCGCTTGAAGGACACCACCTCCATCCACTGGCACGGTATTTTGCTGCCGGCCAACATGGATGGCGTTCCGGGACTGAGCTTCAAAGGCATCGAACCCGACGGCATGTACGTGTATCAGTTCAAGGTCCGACAGAACGGCACCTACTGGTACCACAGCCATTCCGGTTTCCAGGAACAGTCCGGGGTCTACGGCCCGCTGGTGATTGACGCCAGGGAACCCGAGCCTTTCCAGTACGAACGCGATTACGTCGTGATGCTCACCGACTGGACCGATGAAGAGCCCGGCGACATCCTTCGCAAGCTCAAGAAACAGTCGGACTACTACAACTACAACAAGCGCACCGTCGGCGACTTCATAGACGATGTGGGCAAGAACGGCTGGGCCAGCACCGTGGCCGATCGCAAGATGTGGGCCGAGATGAAGATGAATCCCACTGACCTGGCCGACGTCAGCGGCGCCACCTACACCTACCTCATGAACGGACAGGCGCCGGACATGAACTGGACCGGCCTGTTCAAGCCAGGCGAACGTCTTCGCCTGCGCTTTATCAACGGCTCGTCCATGAGCTATTTCGATGTGCGCATTCCCGGCTTGAAGATGACGGTGGTGGCGTCTGACGGCCAATACGTCAAACCGGTGAGCGTCGATGAGTTCCGGATCGCCGTGGCCGAGACCTATGACGTCATCATCGAACCGACCCAAGAGGCCTACACCCTGTTCGCCCAGTCCATGGACCGCACCGGGTACGCCCGTGGCACCCTCGCGGCCAGGGCCGGGCTGTCAGCGCCAGTGCCGCCACTGGACCCGCGGCCATTGGTGACCATGGACGACATGGGCATGGGAGGCATGGACCACGGCAGCATGGGGCAAATGAGTGGCATGGACCATGGATCGATGCAGGGCATGGCGGGGATGGACGACAGCCCGATGCAAGGCATGGATCACAGCCAGATGCAGGGTATGGGTGACATGGCCGGTATGGATCACGGTGCCATGCAGGGCATGGACGGCATGCTCTCGCACCCCGACACCGAGAAAGACAACCCCCTGGTGGACATGCAGGCCATGAGCGTCAAGCCCAAGCTCGACGACCCGGGCATGGGGCTGCGCAACAACGGCCGCAAAGTGCTGACCTACTCAGACCTGCGCAGCACTTTTCCCGACCCCGACGGCCGCGAGCCTGGCCGCACGATCGAGCTGCACCTGACCGGGCACATGGAGAAATTCGTCTGGTCGTTCAACGGCGTGAAGTTTGCCGACGCCGCACCGCTGCTGCTCAAGTACGGCGAACGACTGCGCATCGTGTTGATCAACGACACCATGATGACCCACCCCATCCACCTGCACGGCATGTGGAGCGACCTGGAGGATGAGAACGGCCAGTTCATGGTCCGCAAGCACACCATCGACGTGCCACCGGGCTCCCGGCGCAGCTACCGGGTCACCGCCGATGCCCTCGGGCGCTGGGCGTATCACTGCCATCTGCTGTTTCACATGGAGATGGGGATGTTTCGTGAAGTTCGGGTGCAGGAATGAGGAAGCGACCATGACCATGATTGTGAAGTACCCCGCCCTGCCCATGGCCATCCTTGCCCTTGGCAGCAGCATCTCGGCCTGGGCAGCGAGCAACGACATGCCGGGCATGGATCACAGCCAGATGCCGGGAATGGACCATAGCCAGATGCAAGGCATGGACTCGATGCAGGGCATGGAGTCCATGCAATCGGCCCCTGCCACCAGTCGCACGCCGATCCCGGAACTGACCGCCGCCGACCGCGCCGCCGTCTACGAGGATCACGGCGGACACGCGGTACATGACAGCGCCATCAACTCGTTCTTTCTCATCGACCAACTGGAGTGGCAGGACGCCGACGATGGCAGCGCCCTGAGTTGGGATGCCTCGGGCTGGATCGGCGGTGACATCGACCGTCTGTGGCTGCGTTCCGAAGGCGAACGCCTCAACGGCAAGACTGAAGAAGCCGAGCTCCAGGCCTTGTGGGGCCACGCCATCAGTCCCTGGTGGGACGTGGTGGCCGGCGTGCGCCAGGACTTCAAGCCAGGCGATCCGCAAACCTGGGCCGCCCTGGGCGTGCAAGGCATGGCGCTGTACAACTTCGAAGCCGAGGCCACCGCGTTCATCGGTGAAGGCGGCCAGAGCGCGGCGCGCCTGGAAGGCGACTACGACATCTTGCTGACCAATCGGTTGATCCTTCAGCCCACCGCCGAGGTCAACTTCTATGGCAAGAACGATCCCGCCCGAGGCATCGGCTCAGGGTTGTCAGACAGCGAACTCGGCGTGCGGCTGCGTTATGAAATACGCCGCGAATTCGCGCCCTACATTGGCGTCACCTGGAACCGCGTCTACGGCAACACCGCCGATTACGCCCGGGAAGAAGGCGAAGACCGCAGCGAGGCACGCCTGGTACTGGGCCTGCGCATGTGGTTCTGACCCGCTGACCTTTTTCACTAAAAACTAAAAACCGAGCTGTAGGAGTCCTTGCATGTCACTCATCAAAAACGCTGTCGTTGCCGTCGCCTTGTCCACTGGCCTGTTGCTCAGTGGCCTGGCCCAGGCCCATCCGAAACTGCTGTCCTCCACCCCCGCCGAAGGCGCCGATGGGGCGGCGCCGGCAAAAATAGAACTGCACTTCTCCGAGAACCTGATGACCAAACTCTCCGGTGCCAAGCTGATGATGACCGAGATGCCCGGCATGGCGGCCCATGCGCCGATGCCCATGCCAGCCAAGGTCTCCGGCAGCGATGACCCGAAAACCATGGTCATTACCCCGAATACGCCTCTCACCGCTGGCACCTATCAGGTCCAGTGGCGCGCGGTATCGTCCGACACTCACCCGATCACCGGCAACGTCACGTTCAAGGTGAAGTGAGTTGATGAGCGATTCGATCAACATTGTGCTGCGCTTTGCCCTGTACCTGGATTTGATGTTGCTGTTCGGCCTGGCCGCGTTCGGTCTTTATAGCCTGCGAGGCCAGGAGCGGGTGTCGGGCGCGCAGTTGCCTTTCGCGCCGCTGCTGGCGACCACGGCGGTGCTGGGTGGGTTGCTCTCCCTCGCCGCCATGGTGTGCATGACCTGGGCCATGAGCGGCGTTTCGGACTGGATCGAGCTGTGGCCGCACATTGAAATGATGATATGGGAGACCGACGTCGGCTTGAGTTGGACCCTGCGCATGGTGGCGCTGCTGCTGGCCGGTTTCGCCGTGACGCTCAATAAACGCTGGCCGACCGCCAGCCTGGGCCTGGTCCTGCTGGGCGGAGCCGTGGCTTTGGCGACGCTGGCCTGGGCAGGGCACGGTGCGATGGACGAAGGCGCACGCCGCAGTTGGCACTTCATCACCGACTTCCTGCACCTATGGGCGGCGGGTGGCTGGGTCGGCGCCTTGGCCGCGTTCGCCCTGCTGCTTCGCCAGTCCGAGCCTCGGTTGGCGGTACTGGCCCGGACATTGACCGGGTTTGAAACCGCCGGGGCGGTGATCGTGGTGGTCATCAGCGTGACAGGGGTGATCAATTACCTGTTCATCGTCGGCCCAAGTATCACGGGGCTACTCGACAGCACCTATGGTCAGTTGCTGGCGCTCAAACTCACCTTGTTCGCGGTCATGCTGGTGTTCGCCGCGCTGAACCGTTTTCACCTGAGCCCACTCCTGGAGAACGCCCGACAGACCGGTGAGCACCGGGTCGCGGTGAATGCCCTGCGGCGCAGCATGATCCTGGAGTTCTCTGTGGCAGTGGTCATTCTCGGCTTGGTGGCGTGGTTGGGAACGCTGAGCCCGGAGATGGAATAACCGAGGGCGGTATTTAATTTTTCAATACCACCAGCCAGTTTTCAGTTTGCCGCCGCAAGACGCCCAGGCCTAAATGGGGCCTTGTCCAACCAAGGCCCTGTCATGGAAAACGTTCGAACCTCAAGCACCCACGCCGCCTGGCTGCTGGTCAGCATCGTGTTGGTGGCGCTGAACCTACGGCCCTCGATGGCGGCGGTCGGACCGCTGCTGTCCGCCATTCGCGGCGAGGTCCCTCTGAATTTCAGCACCGCCTCGCTGTTGACCATGTTGCCCGTCATGTCGATGGGCCTGGCAATGTTCCTGGGCATGCGCATCGCCCTGCGCATCGGTGAACACCGCACCATTGTGCTGTCGCTGTTGATCATTGGGCTCGCCACGGCGTCGCGCTTGTATCTGGACAGCGCTGCCGGACTGATTGCCAGTGCGATCGTGGCCGGCCTCGGGATCGCCTTGATCCAGGCCGTGATGCCGGCA
This sequence comes from Pseudomonas sp. St290, assembly GCF_018325805.1. Classification (NCBI taxonomy): domain Bacteria; kingdom Pseudomonadati; phylum Pseudomonadota; class Gammaproteobacteria; order Pseudomonadales; family Pseudomonadaceae; genus Pseudomonas; species Pseudomonas sp. St290. Next base: position 5,334,248 of record NZ_AP014703.1, read on the forward strand.
CTGATCAAGTCGCGCTTCGCCGACAACGTCTCGCTGCTCATGGGCTTGTACGTCACGTCCATCATGGGCGGTGCGGCGATTGCCGCTTCGTTTTCACCTTTTGTCCTGGCACAAACCGGTAGCTGGCGCCTCGGCCTGGCAATCTGGGCATTGCTGGCGCTGATCGCCCTCGGCAGCTGGTACGGCCAACGCTCGAGCATCACCTCCTTGCCCGAAGCAGCGTCCCGGCAGCACGAAACGTTTTCCAGCAACGCGCGGGCCTGGCTGCTGGCGATTTTCTTTGGCCTGGGCACCGCCTCCTACACTTGCGTGCTGGCATGGCTGGCGCCGTACTACGTGGAAAAGGGCTGGAGCGAACAGCACGCGGGCCTGCTGCTGGGATTGCTTACGGCAATGGAAGTGTTGTCCGGCCTGGTCGTTCCGGCAATAGCCAACCGCAGCCGGGATAAACGCCTGGTCCTGGGCGTCCTGCTGGCCCTGATCATCGGCGGCTTCTGCGGCCTGATCCTCAGCCCGGAACACTTCAGCCTGCTCTGGCCCTGCCTGCTGGGACTGGGTATCGGCGGCCTGTTCCCCATGAGCCTGATCGTGTCCCTCGACCACCTGGACAACCCACGCCGGGCCGGCGGTCTTACGGCGTTCGTGCAGGGTGTGGGCTATCTCATCGCCGGGCTCTCGCCTTTGATTGCCGGGATGATCCGCGATCAATTGGGCAGTTTCGAGTGGGCCTGGTGGTCGCTCACGGCGATCATGGCGTTGATGATGGTGATGGTATTGCGGTTTGACCCAAAGGGTTATGGGCGACACATCCGCTAACGCTGCTACTTTGTCCCGGTAAAAAAACGACCGCTGAGCTCTCTCAAGGCCCGGGCTTTCTCCTCGATATCGTTCGACAAGCGCAGTTGCAAGGGATCTTCGTCAACAACGGAAGTGGCCGCCGTGTAGGACAGCAGGTAACTGGAAAGGCCACTCTTCCAGGCGAGGATGCCGATCGCCTTGGTCAGCTCGTTCAGGTTCAGCGGCAGCGCATCCTCAATGGTGAACAAACCGATACCGTAATTGGGGTCGAACAACACCAGCTTGTCCCCGCCTCGGATGATGTAGCCGATATGATTGGTCAGCCATTTGGAATTTTTCAGGTAGGACGCATAACCCAGCACTGGAAACCATCCCGATAAGCTCAGGAGAACTTTGCAACCTCGCGCTTCATATTCGGGTTTATGCAGGTCACCGCAGACGTCGCGGGTTTTCTGATATCGGCCCAGGACGGCCTGCAGCGTTTCGGCCGTGTTGAGGCTGGAATTGATCTTCAGCAACGCCGCCTTGGCTCTTACAAAAGCGACATGTTCGACCCAATGCCCAAAATCGGGTTGGCCTTCCACGTCATAGGCACCCACGGCAGCGCCGACCATGGCGGTTACCCCGGCGCACCATCCGCCCTTGATATCAGCCTTGATATCCTTGACCTGATCGAAGGGAGCAAACTGGGTAATTCGCAGCTTCATGTCGAATCCTCCTTGATCGAACCTCGCGCACTTTATGAACGAGATGCGCGCTGCGCTTGAACAGGGAGCGGGCTTCAACAGTCTAGGAGCTGAGACCATTTTTTCCAGGTTAATGGCGTAGTCCCCCAAGGACTGCCATGACACCGGCCAGATTCGGGATTCGTCCGGCCACTTTCTCGCAGGCAAAAAAAAATCCGGAAATCCTCACTTTCGTGGGCCTTCCAGACTTTTAAAACTGCAAAAAATGGTGGGTCGTGTGGGATTCGAACCTACGACCAATTGGTTAAAAGCCAACTGCTCTACCAACTGAGCTAACGACCCGCTGTGTGGTGGCGCGTATAATACTGATTTCTAAGGACTATTCAACACTTAATTTGAAATAAATCAAAAATAACGAGTTGGATCGCTTACACCCGCGGCCGCGAAGCCTTCCGCACGCAGGCGGCAGCTGTCGCACTTGCCGCAAGCACGGCCCTGATCGTCGGCCTGGTAGCAGGAAACAGTGAGCCCGTAGTCCACGCCAAGCTTCACACCGGCCTTGACGATGTCGGCCTTGCTGAGATTCTGCAGCGGCGCCTGGATGCGAAAGCCCTGCCCTTCCACGCCGGCCTTGGTCGCCAGGTTGGCCATGCGCTCGAAGGCTTCGACGAACTCCGGACGGCAATCCGGGTAACCGGAATAATCCACGGCATTGACGCCAATGAAAATGTCACGGGCACCCAGCACTTCGGCCCAGCCCAATGCCAATGACAGGAACACGGTGTTGCGCGCCGGCACATACGTCACCGGAATACCTTCGCCAGGCGCCTCGGGCACGTCGATGGAACTGTCGGTCAAGGCCGAGCCGCCGATGCCATTGAGGTTCAGGCCGATCACTTTGTGCTCCACCACACCCTGGTCCCGGGCAACTCGTTCGGCGGCGTGCAGTTCAGCTCGGTGGCGCTGGCCATAGTCGAAACTCATGGTGTAGCAGCGGTAACCCTCGGCACGGGCCATGGCCACGACAGTGGCCGAATCCAGGCCACCGGACAGCAGGATGACCGCACGTTTTTCCGCAATGTTCGAATCAGTCATATCAGCGCCCCGGCTCGTCGTTCCAAAGATATTTATGCAGCTGCAATTGCAGGCGCACCGGCAGGTTATCCGCCACCACCCAGTCCGCCAGCTCCCGGGCGCTCAAATCGTGATGGCTCGGCGACAACAACACTTCGCCGGCCCGCTGGTCGAGTCCGTACTGGATCAGCTTGGACACGGCCCAGTCGTAATCTTCCCGCGAACAGATCACGAACTTGACCTGATCGTTGGGTGTCAGCAGTTCGATATTCTCGTAACGGTTGCGGTGCGCTTCCTTGGAGCCTGGAGTCTTCAGGTCCACGACGCGACTGACGCGCGGGTCGACGGCCGAGATATCCAGGGCGCCGCTGGTCTCCAGCGAAACCTCGTAACCGGCATCACACAACTGCTTGAGCAAAGGGATGGCGTTGGGTTGCGCCAATGGCTCACCGCCCGTAACGCAGACATAACGCGGACGATAACTGGCCACTTGTTCCAGGATATCGTCGAGGGTTCGCAAGGTGCCGCCGCTGAAAGCGTAGGCGCTGTCACAGTATTGGCAACGCAACGGGCAACCGGTGAGGCGCACAAATACCGTGGGCAGCCCAGCCGTGCGCGTTTCACCCTGCAACGAGTAAAAAACTTCGGTGATTCTCAATGTGTCTTGCATAGTCGCCACGGGCGTAACAGCTAAACAGGCTGTCCGCCTCCGTCAGGCACTTCAAGGAACCCCGCCAACGCGCAGATCCCAAAAAGCGTGTTTCATAAAAAGGGCGTGAATTCTAACGAAAAAACCCGCGACAGGCGCGGGTTTCTTCAAAAACAGGTCAAGCTGGCTTACATGCGTTGCAGATCACGCTGGGCCAACTGGGCAGCCGACGTACCCGGATATTGGGCCACCACCTGCTGCAGAATGCCTTTCACCTTGTCGGTATGACCAAGGCGGCGCTCTACGTCAGCCAGCTTGTACAGCGAATCCGGCACCTTGGCGTGCTTGGGATACAACTGCGAAACCTTGGCGAACGCCTGGCCAGCGCCTTGCAGGTCGCCCTTGGCCAGGTTCACTTCGCCCAGCCAATATTGGGCATTGCCCGCGTACTGGCTGTTTGGGTATTTGCGCAGGAAAGCGGCAAAGGCCTGGCTGGCCTTGTCGAAATCCTTGGCCTTGATCAGGTCGAAGGCAGCGTCGTAATAGAGCTTTTCCTTCGCCGGATCAGCGGGCTCGCCACCGGCGGCAGGTGCTGCTGGAGCAGCAGCCCCCGCGCCAGCGCCAGCGCCAGCGGCTGCACCGGGGGCGTTCAAGTCGCCACCGGCAGGAGAATTCTCGGGAGTCGCGGCAGGTGCAACGCCGGATCCTATGCGCCGATCAAGATCCTGGTATCGCTCCAGGTTTTCCTGCTTCATGCGCGAAATATCATTTTGCAGTTCTTCGATCACACCTTGTTGGCGCGATATCTGATCCTGCATTTGCTGCAGTTGGTTGAACAGCTGGCCCTGTGCCGAGACAGGGGCCGAAACCCCTCCCCCGGCATAGGCGCCGTTCGTACCGTAACCTGCAGGCGGATAACTGCTCCCGCTATTGTTATAGCCGGCATCGTTATCGACCACAGGAACCGCAGCCCACGCCGCAAGCGGCGCGAGGCTGAGAGCCAGAACAGTTACAGCACGACGGCACGTTCGCATGACGAATTACTTACGCAGTTCGACGCGACGGTTTTGAGCCCAGGACTGCTCGTCGTTGCCGGTAGCAACTGGACGCTCTTCGCCGTAGGAAACCAGTTCCAGCTGAGCTGGGGAAACACCTTGCAGTACCAGGTAGCGTTGAACGGCTTTCGCACGACGCTCGCCCAGTGCCATGTTGTACTCACGAGTACCACGTTCGTCGGTGTTGCCTTCCAGAACAACGCGAGCGCCGTTTGCTTTCAGGTCCTTGGCGTGAACGTCCAGAGCGCGCATGGCTTCTGGCTTCAGGTCCGAGCTGTCGTATTCGAAGTAGAAGGTGGTGATTGCGCGCAGAGCAGCTTCTTCGCTCAGGGAGCCGTCAACTGCACCAGTGTTAGCGCCGTAACCAGCGTTTGGATCAACAGCGCCTTCACCGGCATTGTCGCCGCCTTTGGACGAGCAACCTACAGCTACAGCCATGGCCAGAGCCAGCGCAGCAAATTTACCAAACTTCAGCATTTCCATCGTGAAACTCCTAATGAACCCCAGTGTGTTAAGTAAAACGTATAGCGCCGCGTCAGTTCAGGTAAGGGGACCAGGACGGTTCTCTGACTTCGCCTTGAGCGGTAGGAAGCGGGAGCCTCACGCGTCCATTAATGGACACGAGCATCAAGACTCCCCGGCCCTGCTGGCGGGTGGCGTAGATTACCATGGTGCCGTTGGGCGCAACAGTAGGTGACTCGTCCAGAGTGCTATCAGTGAGGATTTTTACACTTCCGCGCTGCAAATCCTGGGCCGCCACCTTGAAATTAGTGAAACCGTCCTGGCGATGGATCATCACCAGGGTCTTTTCGTCCGCCGACAGTTTAGGGTTGGCGTTGTAGTTACCCACGAACGTCACGCGTTCGGCACCGCCACCACCAGCACTGGTCTTGTAGATCTGCGGCTTGCCGCCACGGTCGGAGGTAAAGTAGATGGTCGAGCCATCCTTGCCCCAGAACGGTTCGGTGTTGATGCCCGGGCCATTGGTGACGCGGGAGATCGAACGCGAAGCCAGGTTCATCACGTAGACGTCCGGATTACCGTCCTTGGACAGCACGAACGCCAGGCGCGAGCCGTCCGGCGACCAGGCTGGCGCGCCGTTCAGGCCTTCGAAGTTGGTGATCTGCTCGCGGCGACCGGTGTCGATGTGCTGCATGAAGATACGTGGACGCTTCTGCTCGAACGAGACATAGGCGATGCGCTTGCCATCTGGAGCGAAACGCGGCGACAGGATCGGCTCGCGCGATTGAAGCAGGGTCACCGCACGGGCGCCGTCATAGTCGGAGCGCTGCAGGGTGTAGCGGGTGTTGTTCTCGGAGAAGCGCTCGGCCGTCACGTAGAGCATGCGGGTAGAGAATGCGCCCTTGATGCCGGTGAGTTTCTCGAACGACTGGTCGGAGATGTAGTGCGCCATGTCGCGCAACTGATCGACGCTGCCCGACACGCTGCCGGTCAGCACTTGCTGCTCGGTGGCGACGTTGAACAGGGCGTACTGCACCTGCAGGCGACCGCCGGCCGGAACGATGCTGCCGACCATGATGTACTGGGCGCCCAGGGCCTTCCAGTCACGGTAGATGACTTCGCTGGCCTGGGTCGGCAGGCTGATCATGTTCTGCTTGGGGATCGGCGCGTAGTAACCCGAGTTGCGCAGGTCGTTGCCGATGATCTCCGCCATGTCATCCGGCAGGACGCTACCGCCCTGCCAGCCGAACGGTACGACGGCGATCGGGGTCGCCCGGTCGCTGCCGCTGGTGACCAGGATGTTCTTTTCCTCTGCTACCGCTATCCCTGCCAGGCAGCAGATAACGACAAGCATTCCTCGAAGAAGGTTTCTCACAAGGCTAGATCCTCAGGTGTGAATGTCATCTTGAATGAACGATAGGGAGCGAAGTCGCTCGGTTTCATTCCTTGCATTTCCGTCAATCGCCCAATGTTCTTGACCGCTGCGACCGCCGAAGCGTCGAACGGACCGTCACCACTGGACTTGGCGACGCTGACCGAGGTAACCGTACCGTCGGGCAACATGCCGATTTGCAATACTACCGTCATGCCTTTGCGCGCCGAAGGTGGACGAGCCCAGCCTTCTGCCGCTCGTGCGCGAATCAAATCATCGAAACTGCCGGCGACTTCATCGCCCTGCTCGTCAGCCAATGCCTGCTGGCGCTCCGGCGTGTCGGAAAGCAAATCTGCCAAGGCCTGGGCCTTTTTGTCTTCGGCGGATTTACGCGCTGCGTCCTGGGCCTTTTTCTTGGCGGCGTCGGCGGCGGCTTTCTTCTTCGCGTCTTCGGCGACTTTCTTTTTCGCCTCTTCAGCTTCAGCTTTCTTCTTGGCGTCTTCGGCCGCTTTTTTCTTCGCGTCCTCGACGATCTTTTTCTTCGCTTCTTCAGCGGCCGCTTTCTTGGCCTCTTCTTCAGCGGCTTTCTTGGCTTCTTCTTCGGCTTTCTTCTTGGCTATATCAGCCAATTGTTTCTCTTCTGCCTTTTTCGCCTCGGCGGCTTTCTTGGCGTCATCGGCTTTCTTGGCTTCGTCAGCCTTTTTCGCCTCTTCCGCTTTCTTCGCCTCATCGGCCTTCTTGGCTTCCTCGGCCTTTTGAGCCGCTTCCTCTTTCTTTTGTTCCGCTGCCTTTATCGCTTCCTGCTCGACCTTCTTCTGTTCCATCTGCTCGACTTCTGTCTGGCGCGCGGCGGACTTCTTCGCCTCACCCGCAAGCTTCTGGTTCGTCTGGGTCGTAGCCTGGCTTTTCGATTTGAGCTGGTACAACGTCGCCTGCACGATCGGCTTGGCCGGCGGCAGCTCCGGAGTCATGGCAAAACTGACGAACAGCATGCCGAACACCAGCACATGCAGGCCGATTGCCAGGACACTGGGCCAGAAGTAGCTTTCCGAGGCGGACGGCTCTCGCTGTTGCTGCATCAGGGCGCCTCAGTGATCAAGCCAACGTTACCGACCCCGGCTTTCTGCAAACCGCCCATGGCGCCCATCACCGCACCGTAGTCGACGGTCTTGTCGCCGCGAATGAAAACCTGGGTGCGCTTGCCGGCATCGTTGCCGACACGAATGATCTTGGTCACCGCATCAGTCATCTGCGGCAAGGTCATGGCGCGGTCCTGCTGCTTCTCGGTATCGACTTCGCTGCCAAGGTTCCAGTAGTAGGTCTTGTCAGCCTTGATCGAAATGGTCAGTACCTGGGTGTTGTTGTCCTGCGGCAAGGCTTCGCTGGAAACCTTGGGCAGATCGACCTTCACGCCCTGATTGAGCATCGGCGCGGTCACCATGAAGATGACCAGCAGCACCAACATCACGTCGATGTAGGGCACCACGTTCATCTCGGCAACCGGCTTGCGCTTTTTTCGGGCTCGAGCGATTAAAGCCATTGGGAAATACCTGCTTATTCTTCGCTGGTGTGCACTTTGCGGTGCAGGATCGCCTGGAATTCATCGGCGAAGGTGTAGTAACGGCCGGTCAGCATTTCGCTGCGGGCAGCGAAGCGGTTGTAGGCGATAACGGCCGGGATGGCCGCGAACAGGCCGATGGCGGTGGCGATCAGTGCCTCGGCGATGCCCGGGGCCACGGTGGCCAGGGTCGCTTGCTGGGCGGAAGCCAGGCCACGGAAGGAGTTCATGATCCCCCACACGGTACCGAACAGACCGATGTACGGGCTGACCGAACCGACGGTGGCGAGGAACGACAGGCCCTGCTCGAGCTTTTCTTCTTCGCGGGAAATGGCCACGCGCATGGCACGGGCCACGCCTTCCATCACCGCTTCAGGATCGACGCCCGGCTGCTGGCGCAAGCGGGAGAACTCCTTGAAGCCGGCACGGAAGATCTGCTCGACGCCTGAATCCGGGTCCGGGTTGCTGCCGGCCTGGCGATAGAGCTTGGACAGGTCGATACCGGACCAGAAGCGCTCTTCGAAGCTCTCCAGGGCACGGCGACCGGCGCGCAGCATGTTGCTGCGCTGAAAGATCATGATCCATGAGGTCACCGATGCGGCTACCAGGGTCAGCATTACCAGTTGCACCACGACGCTGGCATTGCTGACCAGGCTCCACATGGAGGAATGGTCGACGACGTTAGCTTCCACGCTTTATCTCCTGCTCTGAGTGTGTACCCGCGCCGCTCACGCCGGCAAAGGCCGCACGTAGAGCTTCGGGAATGGCCCGGGGTTTCAAACTATGGGTGCGCACACAGGCCACCAAAAACTGCCCTTCACAGAGCAGCACGTTATCCGTAGCCCGCCTGACCTGCTGCTTGAAGCGCAGGCTGACACGGTTCAATTCGATGACATCGGCACTTACCACCAGTTCGTCGTCCAGTCGCGCCGGCGCGTGGTAGCGCGCTTCGCTGGAATGCACGACGAATAACAGGTCCTCCCCTGCCAGCGCGGATTGGGCGAAACCCAGTTCCCGCAGCCGTTCGGTTCGAGCCCGTTCCATAAACTTGAGGTAATTGACGTAGTAGACGATGCCGCCAGCATCGGTGTCCTCGTAATAAACGCGACAGCGATGTGCGAACGACTCCAGCCCGTTTTGCGCGCGCATACTCTAGTGCTTACTCCTCAGGTTGCCAATCGGCCAGGCAACTGTTTTTTCATTCTCGAACGCATTGACGCTCCAGGCGTCGTCTGGGACAGCACGAACCGGAAAAAAGTCGGCGTACAGAGCTCGTTCAATCGTCCACGGCATCGAGGAATTCGTCTACCACCGGCATCTCGCCCATTCGTGTCGGGATGTTTAAGCCAAAATGCAGATAAGCATGACGGGTCACCACGCGCCCACGAGGGGTACGCATAATGTAGCCCTGCTGGATCAGGTACGGCTCCAGCACATCTTCAATGGTGTGGCGTTCTTCGCTGATGGCCGCCGCCAGGCTGTCCACGCCTACCGGGCCACCGTCGAACTTCTCGATCATGGTCAGCAGCAGGCGCCGGTCCTGGTGATCGAAGCCACGCTCGTCGATGTCCAGCAGGTTCAACGCCAGGTCGGCAATCGGCTTGGTGATGTGGCCCTTGGCCCGGACTTCGGCAAAATCCCGGACCCGACGCAACAGCCGGTTGGCGATCCGCGGCGTTCCCCGGGCACGCCGGGCGATTTCATAGGCACCGTCCGGGTCCAGCGGCAGCCCGAGGATACCCGCCGAGCGGCTGACAATCGTCGCCAGATCGGCGTTGCTATAGAACTCCAGGCGCTGGACGATACCGAAACGGTCGCGCAACGGATTGGTCAGCATGCCGGCACGGGTGGTGGCACCCACCAGGGTGAAAGGCGGCAGGTCGAGCTTGATGGAGCGCGCGGCCGGCCCCTCGCCAATCATGATGTCGAGCTGGAAATCTTCCATGGCCGGGTACAGCACTTCCTCGACGATGGGCGACAGCCGATGGATTTCGTCGATGAACAGCACGTCATGGGGTTCGAGATTGGTCAGCAGCGCCGCCAGGTCACCCGGCCGTTCAAGGACCGGGCCGGACGTGCTCTTGATCGACACCCCCATTTCCTGGGCAATGATGTTGGCCAGGGTGGTCTTGCCCAGGCCCGGCGGGCCGAAGATCAAGGTGTGGTCCAGGGACTCGCTGCGCCCCCGGGCCGCCTGGATGAACAGCTCCATCTGTTCGCGCACAGTCGGTTGACCGATGTAATCGGCCAGGCTGACAGGACGAATCGCGCGGTCCTGGATTTCCTCGCGGTCACGGGGGGCGCCCGTGGCGGCGATCAGACGGTCAGCTTCAATCACTTAAATCATTCCCTTCAGGGCACGACGAATCATGTCTTCCGTACTCAGGCCTTTTTCCTTGATGGCGGAAATCGCCTTGCTGGCTTCCTGCGGCTTGTAACCCAGGGAGATCAGTGCGGTGACCGCATCGTTTTCGGCGCTGACCGCAGGCATAGGCGCGTCCGGCTGGTTCGGCACCAGGGCGAACATCGCCGGCACGGCCTCCCAGGCCTTGAAGCGATCCTTGAGTTCAACCAGCAGGCGCTCGGCGGTTTTCTTGCCCACACCCGGCACCTTGGTCAAGGCCGAGGTGTCCTGGGACTGCACGCACCGCACCAGTTCGTCGACTTCCAGGCTCGACATCAAGGCCAGGGCCAGTTTCGGGCCGACGCCATTGAGACGGATCAGCTCGCGAAAGAAATCCCGCTCGCGCTTGCCGACGAAGCCATAGAGTAACTGCGCATCCTCGCGCACGACCAAATGGGTGTGCAGGGTCAGTGGCTCGCCGACCGACGGCAAGCGATACAGCGTGGTCATGGGCACTTCAAGCTCATAGCCCAGGCCGTTTACATCCAGAATCAGGTGCGGCGGCTGTTTTTCAGCCAGGGTGCCGCGCAAGCGTCCAATCACGTTTCAGATCCTTGGGTGCTGGCCAGCCCGCAGGCTGGCGAATATCAACACGAGCATAAAGGCCGACGACACAGGCACAACTTACTCGGGTTCATGAATGAAGCGCTGATGCTATCAGAGACGCAGGCGCCCGCCACGACTGCGTGCGGCTCCCAGGCCGTGAGGCAACAGACTGGAACGGGTATGGGCATGGCAAATGGCGATGGCCAGGGCGTCGGAGGCATCGATCTGCGGCTTGCTGACCAGCTTCAGCAGATGCATGACCATCATTTGCACCTGTTCCTTGTTCGCCGCCCCTGTTCCAACGACCGCCTGCTTGACCTGGGTCGCGGTGTATTCGGCAATCTCCAGGGCTTCCTCGGCACCGGCCACGATTGCCGCGCCCCGGGCCTGCCCCAGCTTCAAGGCCGAGTCGGCGTTGCGCGCCATGAAGACCTTTTCGATGCCCATGGTGACTGGGCCGTAGGTCTGGATAACCTCACGCACGCCGCGATAAACAATCTGCAGGCGCTCGTGCAGCTCACCCGCACCGGTGCGGATGCAGCCAGACGCCACATACACGCAGCCGCGCCCGGTGTCGCGAACCACGCCGTAGCCGGTGATGCGCGAACCGGGGTCGATGCCAAGGATTAAAGTCATAGCGCCTGCGAAAGGTAATGCGGTTGCAAGAGGATACAGCTCATCAAAGGCTTGCAGTGAATCCGTGGCAAGGGAGCTTGCTCCCGCTGGGCTGCGCAGCAGACCTTTTTTGGGAGCGCTTCGCACTCCAGCGGGAGCAAGCTCCCTCGCCACGATGATTTCAAACCAAACCTTAAGTGAGCAGCATTACACCTATCAGCCCAGCTGTTCAGCCACCGACTCCGGAATATCGGCGTTGGAATAAACGTTCTGCACATCGTCCAGGTCTTCAAGCATATCGATCAGCTTGAGCACCTTCTCGGCACCTTCCAGGTCCAGCTCGGCGCTGGTGGTCGGTTGCATGACGATTTCCGCGTCGGCCGGCTTGAACCCAGCCGCTTCCAGGGCATTACGTACGGCGTAGAAGCTGGCGAACGAAGTGAACACGTCGAACGAACCGTCTTCATGACTGACCACATCATCGGCGTCGGCCTCCAGGGCCGCCTCCGTCAGGGCATCTTCGTCGAGGCCCGGCGCGAAGCTGATCTGCCCCTTGCGCTCGAACAGATAGGCCACCGAGCCATCGGTACCCAGGTTGCCGCCGCATTTGCTGAAGGCGTGACGCACAGCGGCCGCAGTACGGTTGCGGTTGTCGGTCATGCATTCGACCATCACCGCCACGCCGCCTGGGCCATAACCTTCGTAGGTCAGCTCTTCAACGTTGTCGGCCTCGGTCGCACCGGCGCCACGGGCGATCGCACGGTCGATGATGTCGCGGCTCATGTTCGCACCCAGCGCCTTGTCCAGGGCCAGGCGCAAGCGCGGGTTGGAACCCGGATCGCCGCCACCCTGGCGGGCCGCGACCGTCAGCTCACGGATCCACTTGGTGAAGATCTTGCCTCTCTTGGCATCCTGACGTTCTTTGCGGTGCTTGATATTCGCCCACTTGGAATGACCTGCCATAACTCGCTCCGGTTTCTCTTTGGAACATTGCCCGCCTCTGCGCGTACGCAGTGGCCGACAATCAGAAATATCGACCCCAATGAAAAGGCGCATCCGAAGATGCGCCCTCTCAGGTGCCAGCCTTACTCAGCCTTTGGCTGTTCACGCAGACGGATGTGCAACTCGCGCAGCGCCTTGGCATCCACTACACCCGGCGCCTGGGTCATGACATCGGCCGCGCTCTGGGTTTTCGGGAATGCGATCACTTCACGGATCGACTGGGCGCCGGTCATCAGCATCACCAGGCGGTCCAGGCCGAAGGCCAGGCCACCGTGGGGCGGCGCACCGTACTTCAGCGCATCGAGCAGGAAGCCGAACTTCTCTTCCTGCTCAGCTTCGCTGATGCCCAGCAGGCGGAACACTGCCTGTTGCATTTCCTTGCGATGGATGCGGATCGAACCGCCACCCAACTCAGTGCCGTTCAGGACCATGTCGTAGGCGCGCGACAGAGCGGTAGCCGGGTTGGCCTCCAACTCTTGCGGCGAGCACTTCGGCGCGGTGAACGGGTGGTGCAGCGCGGAGAAGCTGCCGTCGTCGTTTTCTTCGAACATCGGGAAGTCAACGACCCACATCGGCGCCCACTCGCAGGTCAGCAGCTTCAGGTCGTGACCCAGCTTGATACGCAGCGCGCCCAGGGCTTCGCTGACGATCTTGGCCTTGTCGGCACCGAAGAACACGATGTCACCGTCAACCGCACCCACACGATCGAGGATCACATTGAGGTTGGCTTCAGGGATGTTCTTCACGATTGGCGATTGCAGGCCATCCACACCGGCGGCGCGCTCGTTGACCTTGATGTACGCCAGGCCCTTGGCACCGTAGATGCCGACGAACTTGGTGTAGTCGTCGATCTGCTTGCGCGGCATGCTGGCGCCGCCTGGAACACGCAGGGCCGCGATACGGCATTTCGGGTCGTTGGCCGGGCCGCTGAACACTTTGAACTCGACATCCTTGAGCTGATCGGCCACGTCCACCAGTTCCAGCGGGTTACGCAGGTCCGGCTTGTCGGAACCGTAGCGGCGCATGGCCTCTTCGAAGGTCATGTGCGGGAACTCGCCGAATTCCAGGCCCAGCACTTCCTTGAACAGGTTGCGGATCATGCCTTCGGTCAGGCCCATGATGTCTTTTTCGTCGAGGAAGCTGGTCTCGATGTCGATCTGAGTGAACTCAGGCTGACGGTCGGCACGCAGGTCCTCGTCGCGGAAGCACTTGGCGATCTGGTAGTAGCGATCGAACCCGGCCACCATCAGCAGTTGCTTGAACAACTGTGGCGATTGCGGCAAGGCAAAGAAGCTGCCGGGGTGGGTACGGCTCGGCACCAGGTAGTCGCGGGCGCCTTCCGGCGTGGCGCGGGTCAGGATCGGCGTCTCGACGTCGAGGAAGCCGTTCTCGTCCAGGTAGCGGCGGATGCTGGTGGTCATGCGCGAACGCAGACGCAGCTTCTCGGCCATTTCCGGGCGACGCAGGTCGATGAAGCGGTAGCGCAGGCGGGTTTCTTCGCCTACATCGGAGTATTCGTTGAGTGGGAACGGCGGGGTTTCCGCTTCGTTGAGTACTTCCAGCTCGTAGCCCAGCACTTCGATCATGCCAGACGCCATGTTGGCGTTGCTGGCGCCGGCCGGGCGCAGGCGCACCTTGCCGGTGATCTTGACCACGTATTCGCTGCGCACGCGGTCGGCGACGGCGAAGGTTTCAGCGCGATCCGGATCGAACACCACCTGGGCCAGGCCTTCACGATCACGGATATCGAGGAAAATCACCCCGCCATGGTCACGGCGACGATGGACCCATCCGCAAAGAGTAACTTCCTGACCTTCCAGGCTTTCGTTCAGTTGGCCGCAATAATGGCTGCGCATCATGGTAGTGGTTTCACTTCTCGTAATTCGAAATTCGGTTGGAGGCCCTGCCCGTGCAAGAACTCGCGCGTGTTCAACTCAATCAGCTTTGTCGCCACCGGCCAGGTTTTTCTTGGCGCCGGTCTTGAAGTCGGTTTCGTACCAGCCCGTGCCACCGAGGCGGAAACCAGGCATGGACAGCATCTTTTTCAGTTCCGGCGCCTGGCAGGCAGGGCAGTCGACCAGCGGTGCCGCGCTGATCTTTTGAATGGCTTCCATCTGATGACCACAGGAAGCACATTGATAGTCGTACATCGGCATGGGGTTGTCTCGGCGATCAGGTTACTCGCGCAAAGGCTGGGCTTTGCGGCAAAGAGCGGGATTATATCCATTAAATGCGGCCTGTGCAGCCGTAAGCGCACAGGCCGTTTGCGGTCCGGCCCAGCCATCAACCGGGCAGGTACCCCGTCAATGATTGCCCGCGACCTCCAACGCGGTGTCCTTCAAACTGTGCACCACGCAAACCACACGCACCAGCGCGCTGAAATTGCGCACGCCGCCATGGCGCAGGTGCACCTCCCTGTCCACATGGGACAGCAACGCACTGATGGAACAGCTGTTGAGCTGGGCCATGTCGCCGAGGATATCCCAATAGACCTGCTCCAGCCGCAGACAGGTGGCGAACCCGTTCAGACGAATGGATCGGGCCAGGGGACGGGCCAACTGCATATCGAATCCCCTGACGAATGGATCGACGCTGATGGACTGCAATCGTCCATGCACACCCTCCCCCGGTTCTTTTCCTTGAATCATACCGTTGACACTCCTTTGCCATACGAGCCTTTCAGTTGGGACAACCCATCTGTGGCTCTATGGAAGCTCAACGGCATGGCCAGTTCCAGACGACTTTATGACCATGGACGTAGGACAAGCCAACAGCAGGCAGGCGACGAATTACGCCGTCCTACACGCCACGGGCAGGGAATACTGCCCACACCGCGTCATCACCTGCCTGGGGTTTATTAGCCCTCCAGCAGCGCGCGCAACATCCACGCGGTCTTTTCGTGAACCTGCATGCGCTGGGTCAGCAGGTCGGCGGTGGGCTCATCACTGACCTTGTCCAATAAAGGAAAGATGCCGCGGGCCGTACGCGTCACCGCTTCCTGGCCCTCGACCAGTTGCCGGATCATGTCTTCGGCGCCAGGCACGCCTTCCTCTTCCTTGATGGAAGACAAGCGCGCGTACACCGAGTAGGCACCCGGGGCCGGAAAGCCCAGGGCGCGGATTCGCTCGGCGATCAGGTCCACCGCCAGGGCCAGCTCGTTGTATTGCTCCTCGAACATCAGGTGCAGCGTCCGAAACATCGGCCCCGTGACGTTCCAGTGGAAATTGTGGGTCTTGAGATACAGCACATAGGTGTCCGACAGCAGGCGCGAAAGCCCGTCGACGATGGATTTGCGGTCTTCTTCACTGATACCGATATCAATTGCCATGTTGGTTGATCTCCTGACGGTGATGAATTCGACAACGCCCCAAACTCTAGTGGTTTTGGCCGCCTATGGCCTGCGACAGATCGCCAGCCCTCCTGAACCGACAAGCAGGGACAGCGGGCGGTTCCGCCCCCCCGGGGAATTCAACGCCGTTTGCCTGGCACCTTCAAGCACCTGCGGTCTTTCCTGGCCGACGAACAGCGCGGTACGCGCCCGTAACGAGTTTGAGAAGCCCGGGTCTTTGCTGTTAAATAGGCAGTGTGTCGCTACGCTTATTTTCCCGGGCGTAACGCATAGGCTGATTCGGGTACGTGTCCAACGCCTCTCATTGCTTCGAAGCGAACCGCCCCCGACCAGCTCTTCCTTGTGATCTGTCTTAACCGTGAGCCAATCAAAATGTTGAAAATCGTCCACTTGCTAATGGGCGCAGCTGCCCTGCTGCTGTCCTTCATCCCTAGCCTGGGTTCCGAAGCCACACCTTACCTGCAACACCCCGACGCACTGTACCTGGCCTTCTTCGGCCTGCTCAACCTGACCCTCGCACCGGTTATCCCTTACTGGAACAAAGGTCCACGTCATCAACTGCAAAACCTGGTCAGCGCCCTGCTGGTGCTGGCCGTTGCCCTGCAAACCCTGGCCCTGCTGGCGCCTATGCCGGAAATCGGCGGTCAACCAGCCATTCTGTTCAGCCTGGGCGCAGCACTGCTCGCCGTGGCACTGCACCTGGCCGTCAGCTTCTACAAGAAGTCCTCGCCGGCCGCCGCAGCGCAGAACTACGACATGTCCAACCGCGATACCGGTACGGTGAAGTGGTTCAACACCTCCAAAGGGTTCGGCTTCATCTCCCGCGACTCCGGCGATGACATTTTCGTGCATTTCCGGGCCATTCGTGGCGAAGGCCATCGCGTCCTGGTGGAAGGCCAGCGCGTGGAGTTCTCCGTCATGAACCGTGACAAGGGCCTGCAGGCCGAAGATGTGATCGCCGCGCTGCCGCGCCGCTGATCCAAGCGTAAAAAAACCGCGATGCAGCCTGGCTGCTCGCGGTTTTTTATTGCCTGCCAATCGGCCAGGTCAGTAATGAGGGGGCGGCGCCTCTTCTTCGAAAGACTCGAACTGCCCGGCCATTTCTTCCTGACGCTTGAGCAACGCCGCCATTTGCAGCTGCAAACGCTCGACAATTCGCTGTTGCTCCACCAGCACGTCATTCAACGCCTGGATGGTGTCATCCTGAAAGGCCAGGCGGCTTTCCAGATCGGTTACTCGTTCTTCGAGGTTCATGGTTCAGCCCTCCAGAAACTTGAAATCATCGGCCAGGGCCACGCGCAAGCGCTCACGAATGGCAATCACCTGCTCTTCATTATAAGGCTGGGCCGGGTGCTTGCCCCAGACCGGCGCAGGCCAGGCGGCATCATCACGCTTGCGCACGATGACATGCATATGCAATTGACTGACGACGTTACCCAAGGTTGCAACGTTCATCTTGTCGGCATCGAACGAATCCTTGAGGGTTTCGGCCAATGCCGTGGTTTCTTTCCACAACTGCAATTGATCGGCGTCATCCAATTGAAACAATTCACTGATATTTTCTCGCCGCGGTACGAGGATGAACCACGGGTAGTTGGAGTCATTGGACAAGAGCAACCGGCACAACGGGAAATCGCCGATGGGCAATGTGTCTTGTTGCAGTCGTGGATCTAAGGCAAACACCGCGCGTACTCCTCGTTATTGATTCTGCCCGGCGCAACGACCCGCAGGCCTGCATCGGACACAGGCTAACAGCATAACCCCGAACATCGGATCGATCACTGCGTAGCGTCCCGATGGCGTCCTTCGAATGATTTTTTTCAACACACTGGCATCAACCTGTGCAAGCGGGCGCACCAACACAGCGCAAGCGGTGAGACCCGGTCCTGACAGGACCGTGCCAGGGCTGAGACAAAGCAGCGACTCTGTATGATTTTCGTACAGCTTGAAAATTTTTTGCACCAAAACAGCACAGTGCGTCTACGCTCAGTGCACAAAGTATCCGTGATTTACTCACTGGGTAGGGTGAACCGGTAACGTTTTGGGTTGTCTCGCGGCGTTTGTCGATGCCAAACACGAGAGCCGCACGGCAGTCAACCCTATTTAAAACAAGGCCTTTGGAGCCCGGTTTCATGAGGTTTCACCACGGCAAGCGCTAAAATGTGAAAAAAATGTAAACGAAATTCGGGTTTGAGCATGCTTGTTGCATTCATCCCCGTATCGCCTGAAAGGCCTCGCCGGAAGCGGGACCTTGCAGACAAACAAATTAAAGTGGCAAGGCTGCCCTCAGGAGCTTCAAGCGCGGTAATGACGGACTCTTTACACCGATGCCGGAAAAGAAAAACAACATTAAAGTTGTGAATACGGTTGCGTCGGATCAGCTGAAATGCGACATGGATCGAGCCATTGGCGACATGGTCGTAAAGAAGCTGAAAGGTTACATGGGCAAGTATCGCCAATAGGGTCGGCGTGATATAAGTTTGCGCCGACACAAAAAGAAAGAGCCGCCCAGATAATAAAACAGGTGGGACGGCAGTACTCTTCTAAAACCAAAGGAGCAAATCACGATGCGCGTGATGAAGTGGAGCATGATCGCACTGGCCGTTGCAGCAGCAGCCAGTACTCAAATGGCCTCGGCCGCACCTTTCGTAAGTGACCAGGCTGAAGCTAAAGGTTTTGTTGAAGACGCCAGCGCTAAACTGTTGCTGCGCAACTACTACTTCAACCGTGACCGGAAAGACGGTTCGAATGACCAGAAAGATTGGACCCAAGGCCTCTGGGGCAACTTCAACTCCGGTTACACTCAAGGTACCGTAGGCGTCGGCATTGACGCATTCGGTTACCTGGCTCTCAAGCTGGACGGTGGTGACGGTACCGGCGGCACCGGCAACATGAGCCGCGATGCCGATCTCGACGGCGATAACGATGCCGATGGCCACGTCAACGACAGCCAAGGCAAAGCCGGCGCAGCCATCAAGTTCCGCGTCTCCAAGACCGAGCTGAAAATCGGCGACCAACAGCCAAGCACTGCTCCAGTGTTCGCTGTAGGTGGTTCCCGCGTCCTGCCTCAAACTGCCAGCGGTTTCCAACTGCAGAGCAGCGAAGTCAAAGACCTGGACCTCGAAGCCGGTCACTTCTACTCGGGTACCAGCCAGGATCGCAACGCCCGTAATGGCGGCCTGTTCGCAACCTATGCTGGCGTAGAAGCCAACACTATCGACTACGCTGGCGGCAAATATGCCTTCAGCGACAACCTGAGCGCATCGATCTACGGCGCCCAGCTGGAAGACATCTGGAACCAGTACTACGGCAACCTGAACTACACCATCCCAATGGGTGGCGATCAGTCGCTGAACCTGGACGGTAACATCTACCGCACTACTGACACCGGTAGCTCCAAGGCCGGCGACATCAGCAACACCGCGTACTCTCTGGCAGCTGCTTTCTCGTTCTTGAAGGCACACACCATCACCGTTGCCTTCCAGAAAATCAACGGCGACACTCCGTTCGACTACATCGGTGTGGGTACTAACAACCGCGGCGGCGACTCGATCTTCCTCGCCAACTCCATCCAGTACTCTGACTTCAACGGCCCAGGCGAGAAATCTGCCCAGATCCGTTACGATCTGAAAATGGCTGAGTACGGCGTTCCAGGTCTGAGCTTCATGACCCGTTACGTAAAAGGTTGGGACATCGACGGCACCAACCTGTCTGCCAACAGCGCGTATCGTGATAGCCTGGGCAACCCTCTGTACGGTTCCGATGGCAAGCACAACGAAACCAACTTCGAAGCCAAGTACGTTGTTCAGTCTGGCCCGGCCAAAGATCTTTCCTTCCGTGTTCGTCAAGCCTGGCACTACGCTAACGCTGACGAAGGTGAAGGCGACGTCAAAGAGTTCCGCCTGATCGTCGACTACCCGATTTCGGTTCTGTAATTGCCGAAAGTCAGTTTGCGGTAATCAAAAAAAGGCCCATCTTCGGATGGGCCTTTTTTATTGGATCAACTTTTTACGCAAGCCCTGACCTAAAGGTCAAACAACAACCGTTCGAACATTACGCCGAGGTCGATTCCTGAACTACCCGAATCACTCGTTGTGGAAACGGAATATCAATCCCCGCATCCTTCAAACGATCCCGCGCCTGCTCATTGAGCATGAACATTACGTTCCAGTAGTCCGCGGTCTTGACCCAAATGCGCAGCGACACCGTGATGGAACTGTCACCCAAGGTGGAAATCACCGCTTCAGGTGCCGGATCAGTCAGCACGCGCTCATCCTTGGCCAATTCCAGCAACACCTCCCGGGCCTTTTGCAAGTCGGCCTGGTAATCCACGCCTACATCGAACACGACCTTGCGGGTCGGCTGGCGATTGGTGTTGGTGATGATGCCGTTCGACAGATTGCCGTTCGGCACAATGACGGTCTTGTTGTCACCGGTACGCAATACCGTATGGAAGATCTGGATGCTGTCGACCGTACCGGCCACTCCCTGGGCTTCGATCCAGTCACCGATACGGAACGGGCGGAACAGCAGGATCAGCACGCCGCCGGCGAAGTTCGCCAGGCTGCCTTGCAAGGCCAGGCCAATCGCCAGGCCGGCCGCACCGATGGCCGCGACGAACGAAGTGGTTTCCACACCGATCATCGAGGCGACACTGACGATCAGCAATATCTTCAGGATGATGTTGGCCAGGGTACTGATAAACCCTTGCAGTGCCAGGTCGGCGTTACGCAAGGCCAGCAACGCACCCAGCTTCTGCGTCACCTTGTTGATCAACCACCAGCCGATGGCCAGGGTGATAACCGCCAGCAGCACACGGCTGCCATATTCCATGATCATGGGGATCCAGGTCTGGGAAGCCTTGACCAGGTTGTCCACTTCAGCGTTCAAGTCCATCTACCTCTCCTTATTCCTGTTACCGCGAAAAAGACCAATCGAAACACATTGTGGCGAGGGGATTTATCCCCGCCGGGCTGCGTAGCAGCCCTGAAACCAGACAACTCGTTGGATCAGACAAATTGAGGTGACTGTTCTGGGACTGCTACGCAGCCCAGCGGGGATAAATCCCCTCGCCACGCCTATACACAACAAATGTGGGTCAATCGCGGAAGTTATTGAACTGCAGTGGCATGCCGAATTCCTTGCCACGCAGTGCCGCGATGGCTTCCTGCAAGTCGTCACGCTTCTTGCCCGTAACGCGCACCTGCTCGCCCTGGATGGCGGCTTGCACCTTGAGCTTGGCATCTTTGATGTGAGCGACGATTTTCTTCGCCAACTCCTTGTCGATGCCTTCCTTGAGTACGGCTTCCTGCTTCATCAGCTTGCCCGAGGCGTAGGCGTCCTTGACCTCAAGGCACTGCACGTCGATCTTGCGCTTGACCAGCGCCAGTTTGAGGATTTCGATCATCGCCTCCAGCTGGAACTCGGCCTCGGCGGTCAGGTTCACGGTCAGGTCCTTTTCCTTGAACTCGAAACTGCCCTTACCCTTGAGGTCATAACGACGGTCGAGTTCCTTGACGGCGTTTTCAACCGCGTTGGTGACTTCGTGTTTGTCCAGTTCGGATACCACGTCGAATGACGGCATGTAGTGTTCTCCAAATAAAAAGGCGCGCCAGTGACAACGGCGCGCGCTTGGCTTGTGGTTAAAATCGGGCTCATTATAACGGCTCTTTTCCTGCCGACACTGCGAGCCCTCAGATGCCTGCGCCAATCCGAGTAAAAAACTGATGTCCACCACCTGGCATGTCCTGGGCGCCGGCAGTCTCGGCACATTGTGGGCCACGCGCCTGGCCCGGGCCGGGTTGCCGGTACGGCTGGTGCTGCGCAACGACGCCCGCTTGCAGGCGTACCGAAACGCCGGTGGCCTGACGCTGGTGGAACAGGGACAGGCGCAGTGTTACCCGATACCAGGTGAAACGGCGGACAGCCCGGAGCCGATCAAGCGCCTGCTGCTGGCCTGCAAGGCCTACGACGCGGAAGCGGCCGTGAGCTCGGTGGCCCATCGCCTGGGCGACGAATCGGAACTGATCCTGTTGCAGAATGGCCTCGGCAGCCAGGACGCAGTGGCCAATTGTATGCCCCAGGCCCGGTGCATCAGCGCCTCCAGCACCGAAGGCGCGTTCCGCGACGGTGACTGGCGCGTGGTATTCGCCGGCCACGGCTACACCTGGCTCGGCGACCCTGCCCATCCAGTGGCGCCGTTCTGGCTGGACGACCTGGCCGCCGCCGGCATTCCCCACGCATGGAGCGCCGACATACTCACCCGGCTCTGGCGCAAACTGGCGCTCAACTGTGCAATCAATCCGCTGACCGTGCTGCACCACTGCAAGAACGGCGGCTTGCAGGAACACCGCTGCGAAGTGGCGACCCTGTGCGCGGAGCTCACGGACCTGCTCGAACGTTGCGGCCAGCCCGCGGCAGCCGAAGACTTGCAGCCGGAAGTCGAACGGGTGATCCAGGCCACCGCCGCCAACTACTCATCGATGTACCAGGACGTCAGCAATCGGCGTCGCACCGAAATCAGCTACCTGCTCGGTTACGCCTGCAAGGTCGCCCAACGCCACGAGCTGACCGTGCCGCACCTGGAACAACTGCGCCAGCGACTGATTGTCCACTTGCACAACCTCGGATTGCCCAGCGACTGAGCAGCGGCTACGCTGGCCCTCGTGTTCCTTCTAAGCGACGAGTCTGATGCCATTGCGCCAGCGCCTTGAAAACCTCCCGGTCGGCCAGAAACTGCTGGCCGCTCTGTTGGTGTTGTTGACCACTGTCCTGTTGGTGGCCAACCTGACCTTTATCAGCGCCGCCTACTACATATCCCAGGAAAGCATGGCGCCCCAGGCCCTGCAGACCATTGGCCGGCTGGTGGCCAACCCGAGCCTGATCTCCGACGCCCTGCAATCGCCGCAAAGTGCCCAGCGCCTGCTCGATGAGCTCAACAGCTACGCACCGCTACGGGCGGCGGCGCTGTACGACGGCCAAGGTGAACGCCTGGCCCAACTGCAACAAGGCGAAAAGCTCAAGCTGCCGGAGCATTACCGCAATATACAAGCCTGGCAGGCGAACGAATTTCGCAGCAACCAGGTCATCACCCTGCCCCGTCCCGGCACGCTGCCGGGCCATCTGTTACTGGTGGCCAGCAGCGAACTGCCAACCGCGTTCTACACCGGCACCCTGACCGCCAGCCTCGGCATCCTGATTTTCAGCGTATTGCTGTGGCTGATCATTGCCCAGCAGATCAAACGCCTGATCACCCAGCCGATTCATCAACTCGAAGAACTCTCGCGCCAGGTCACTCGCGAGGAGAACTATTCCCTGCGCGCCGCACGCGGTAATCACGATGAGATCGGCAGCCTGGCCGAGGCGTTCAACACCATGTTGTCGCGGATCGAAGCCCGCGAGCAGCAACTCAAGCGCGCGCGAGACGACTCCCAGGCCGCCTACGACCAGGCCCAGGGCCTGGCGGAAGAAACCCGCCATACCAATCGCAAGCTGGAACTGGAAGTCCAGGTGCGCAGCAAGATCGAGAAAAAACTCACGGGCTTTCAGAATTACCTCAACAGCATCATCGACTCCATGCCGTCAGCGCTGATCGCCCTCGACGAACAGCTCTACGTCACCCAATGGAACCAGGAGGCCAGCGCCCTCTCCGGCACGCGTCTGGACGAGGCCCTGAACCAGCCGATCTTCCTCGCCTTCGAACCGCTCAAGCCATACCTGCCCCAGCTCAAGCAGACTGTCGAGCAACATACGGTCGCCAAGATCGAGCGCGTCACCTGGACCAAGGACGACGAAGCCCGGCATTACGCCCTCACGTTCTACCCACTGATGGGCGGCGCCGGGCGGGGCGTGGTGATCCGCATCGATGACATTACCCAACGCCTGTCGCTGGAAGAAATGATGGTGCAATCGGAGAAAATGCTCTCGGTCGGCGGCCTCGCGGCGGGCATGGCCCACGAGATCAACAACCCTTTGGGCGCCATCCTGCATAACGTACAAAATATCCGTCGACGCCTGTCGCCGGAATTGCCGAAGAACCTTGAACAGGCCGAGCAATTGGGTATCGAGTTGCAGGAGGTCAATCGCTATCTCCAGGGTCGGGAGATCCCGCAGTTGCTCGACGGCATCCAGCAGGCCGGTGCCCGGGCCGCGAAAATCGTCACCCACATGCTCAGCTTCAGCCGCCGCAGCACACGGCAGATGGCGCCCTGTGACCTACCGGCGCTGATCGACCAGGCGGTGGAAATCGCCGGTAACGACTTCGACCTGGCGATCGGCTTCGACTTCAAGGGCCAGGCGATCATCCGTCAGTTCGATCCGAACCTGGGCCCGGTGCCCGGCACCGCCAACGAGCTGGAACAGGTGCTGCTCAACCTGCTGAAAAACGCCGCCCAGGCGATCCACCAACGCCAGGACGACAGCGAACCGGGGCGCATTATCCTGCGCACGCGGTTGAATCCGCCGTGGGCGGAAATCCAGGTCGAGGACAACGGCATCGGCATGAGCGAGAACGTGCGCAAGCGCACCTTCGAGCCATTCTTCACCACCAAGGAGATCGGCCAGGGCACGGGCCTTGGGTTGTCGGTCTCGTACTTCATCATCACCAATAACCACAAGGGCCAGATGGAAGTGCAGTCGGCGCCGGGCCAAGGCACCTGCTTCACCTTGCGCCTGCCCCTGGCGGGCACCTCGATGGTGGCGCAGGAAAACAAACAACTGGAGCGCTGAGCATGGGCTTTCGCCTGTCGAAGATTTACACCCGCACCGGCGACAAAGGTGAAACCGGGTTGGGCGATGGTCGCCGCGTGGCAAAGGACCACCCACGGGTCGAGGCCATCGGTGAAGTGGATACGCTGAACAGTCAGCTAGGGTTGTTGCTGGCCGGGCTCGCCGCTGAAACGGCCCGGTACCCGGGCCTGAAGGAGGTCAGCGATGTGCTGGTGCCTTGCCAGCATCGACTGTTCGACTTGGGTGGCGAACTGGCGATGCCGGCGTACCAGGCGTTGAACGCGGCGGAAATCGAGCGGCTGGAAGCGGCGATCGATGTGTGGAACGAGGAACTGGGCCCCCTGGAAAACTTCATCCTGCCCGGTGGCTCGACGTTGATAGCCCAGGCCCACGTCTGCCGCAGCCTGGCCCGCAGCGCCGAGCGCCGTTGCCAGCACTTGAACGCCGTGGAGCCACTGGCCGGGCCGGGGTTGGCCTATATCAATCGGTTGTCGGACTTGTTGTTCGTCGCGGCGCGGGTGATTGCCCGGCGCCAGGGAGTGGCGGAGGTGTTGTGGGAGGCGGCGGTCAAGCCTGGGAGCTGAATGAGTCGCCTGTCAGGGCCCCATCGCGAGCAGGCTCGCTCCCACACTGGCTCTGCGGAGTTCCCCCCTGTGGGAGCGAGCCTGCTCGCGATGAGGCCTGCCCATTCACCACAGAATCAAGCCCCAGGCCAAAACGCCCGAATCCCCGCCACACCCTGCGCCCCGGCTTCCCAGGCTTTTTGCCGTTCGCCAGGCCCTACCCCACCCAACAGATAGACCGGCTTGTTGAAACCCTCGATCAACCGAGCGGCTTCTGCCCATCCCAAGGGCTGGGCATCAGGGTGAGTCTGGGTCGGTTGCACCGGCGAGAGCGTCACGAAATCCACGTCCATCTGCTGCGCCAAAGCCAATTCCTCGGCGTTATGACAGGAGGCCGCCAGCCAGCGATCCTTGCCGAACGGTCGACCGGCCGCTGCATGCTTGCGCAATTGTGCTGCGGTGATATGCCAACCTGCGGAGGGAAAGTCCCCCAGCCATTCGAACGGCCCCTTGAGCATCAGTTGGGCCTTGCCGGCGCACAACCCCGCCGCATCCACCGCCAGGTCGCGGTATTGCGGGTCGTAGCCGTTGGGGGCACGTAGCTGGACCAACTTGATCCCGCCAGCGATCGCCTTCTGCATGCCGCGCAGCAAGGCCGGCGTCTCCAGGCCATCAGGGGTAATCAGGTATTCACCCGGTAAACGAGCCGCCGCGACAATCGGCTGATTGGCCGCTGGAAACTCATGGTTCGGCAGGTCGCGGGCCGTCACCCAGGCCAACGGCTGCCCTTCGGCACCGTGGGGCTCGCCGGTGAACGCCGAGACTTCCCAGACATCCAGCAACACCTGTTTGTCCGGGTAATCGTGGCGCACCTTGATCAACGGCCGGGCGGCATCGACGACAATGCCCAGCTCCTCATGAAGCTCACGGGCCAGGGCGGTTTCGACGGACTCATCGGCCTCGACCTTGCCACCAGGAAATTCCCACAGGCCGCCCTGGTGCTGGGTGTCGGCCCGTCGGGCGATCAGGATTTTGCCGACGGCATCGCGAATGACCGCCGCCGCCACATGAACTCGTTTCACCGCGCAGTTTCCTCCAGGCCAGCCTGTTGCCACGCCTTGAACGCCGGCCATTGATAAAGGGTTTCGACGTAGGCCGCATCGACCTTCGACAGGGCCACCTGATAAGTGCGCAAGCGCACGGCAACAGGGGCAAAAAACGCATCGGCCAGGCTGACGCGACCAAACAGGTAGGGGCCGGTTTCGGTCGCCGCGTCACGGCATTCGGCCCACAGCGCCAGCAGCCGCTCGATTTCCGCCTGGACGTCAGCCGGCACGGGCGACAATGGCGCATCGCGCAACAGGTCAAACGGCATGTTGCTGCGGATAGCGAAAAAACCGCTGTGCATTTGCGCACAGGCCGAGCGTGCCTGAGCCCGGGCGGCGACATCCTTGGGCCAGAGACCGGCATCCGGAAACTGCTCGGCCAGGTATTCGGCAATCGCCAAGGAATCGGCGATCACGCCAAATTCAGTCTTGAGCAACGGGACCTTGGCCGTGGCCGAATACTTGAGCAGTTTCTCACGGGTATCGGGTTGGTCGAGCCTGACCAGCTCTTCGGTGTACTTCGCGCCGGTCAATGCCAGGGCGAGCGCGCCGCGCATGGACCAGGAGGATAGATCTTTATCGCCGATGATCAGGTGCAGGCTCATGTGGATTCCTTTCTTATGGTTCTGGGGTGTCTGTACTGGCACCATCGCGAGCAGGCTCGCTCCCACAGGTAGATTGGTGGTGTGAACACTTTCTATGTCACCCAACAATTCCCCTGTGGGAGCGAGCCTGCTCGCGATAGGAGCGACTCAGACCCGAGCGTATTAAGTCCGGTACTCAGCGTTGATCTTCACATACTCGTGGGACAGGTCGGTAGTCCAGATCGTTTCGCTGCAAGCACCACGCCCCAGCTCGATACGGATGGTGATCTCTTCCTGTTGCATCACCGCCGCCCCCTGGGCTTCGGTATAGGTCGCAGCGCGAGCACCCTGGCTGGCGATACAGACTTCACCGAGGAACACGTCGATCTTGCTCACGTCCAGCTCCGGCACGCCGGCACGGCCAACGGCGGCGAGGATCCGGCCCCAGTTCGGGTCAGAGGCGAACAGCGCGGTCTTGATCAGCGGCGAGTGGGCCACGGTGTAGCCGACATCCAGGCATTCCTGGTGATTGCCACCACCATTGACCTGCACGGTCACGAACTTGGTCGCGCCTTCGCCGTCACGCACGATGGCCTGGGCCACTTCCATGCACACTTCGAACACTGCCTGCTTCAGGGCGGCGAACAGCGGCCCACTGGCCTCGGTGATCTCCGGCAGGTTGGCCTTGCCGGTGGCGATCAGCATGCAGCAGTCGTTGGTGGAGGTGTCGCCGTCGATGGTGATGCGGTTGAACGACTTGTTGGCGCCGTCGAGCATCAGGTCTTGCAGCACCTGCCGGGAAACCTTGGCGTCGGTGGCGATGTAGCCGAGCATGGTCGCCATGTTCGGGCGGATCATGCCGGCGCCTTTGCTGATGCCGGTGACGGTGACGGTCACGCCGTCGTGCTGGAACTGACGACTCGCGCCCTTGGGCAGGGTGTCGGTGGTCATGATGCCAGTGGCGGCCGCGGCCCAGTTGTTTTCCGACAGGTCATCGAGCGCCGCCTGCAGCGCGCCCTCGATCTTCTCGACCGGCAGCGGTTCGCCGATCACGCCGGTGGAATACGGCAGCACCTGGCTGGCATCGACGCCGGTCAGCTCCGCCAGCTTGGCGCAGGTGCGCTCGGCGGCGGCCAGGCCTGGCGCGCCGGTGCCGGCGTTGGCGTTACCGGTGTTGGTCAGCAAGTAACGCACCGGCCCCTGTACGCGCTGCTTGGCCAGGATGACCGGAGCTGCGCAAAAGGCGTTGAGGGTGAACACCCCAGCGACCGTCGAACCTTCGGCGCAACGCATGACCACGACGTCCTTGCGCCCGGGGCGCTTGATGCCCGCCGAAGCGATACCGAGTTCAAAACCGGCAACCGGGTGCAACGTTGGCAACGGACCAAGACCAACAGCCATGAATGCGCTCCTAAATTAGATGTATATCGACGCCGTCCTCATCGAAACGGCGAATCAAATGGCAAAACGCCGCGACGGCTGGAAGCCGGTCGCGGCGCGGGTGGTTCAGCGTTGAAACGGGTTTATTGGATCTGCCCGTGGCAATGCTTGTATTTCTTGCCCGAACCGCAGTAGCACAGTTCGTTACGGCCCAGCTTCTGCTCGTTGCGCACCGGCGCGGTGGCCAGGGCGACATCGACATCGACACCCTCTTCGGCGACCACTTCCAGGCCCGGGGCTTCGGCGTGTTCGAACTGCATGCGCGCAGCCAGGGCTTCGGCTTCCTGGCGCAGGCGAGCTTCTTCTTCGGCCGGGTCTTCGCGGCGAACCTGAACGTGGGACAGCACGCGGATCGAATCGCGCTTGATCGAATCGAGCAATTCGGAGAACAGCGTGTAGGACTCGCGCTTGTACTCCTGCTTCGGGTTCTTCTGGGCATAACCGCGCAAATGGATACCATGACGCAGGTGGTCCATGGTCGACAGGTGGTCTTTCCACAAGTCGTCCAGTACGCGCAATACAATCTGCTTCTCGAAGGAGCGCAGCGCTTCTTCGCCGGCCTGGTCTTCTTTCTCGTTGTACGCGGCGATCAATTCGGCCAGCAGCTTCTCGCGCAGGGTTTCTTCGTACAGGTGATCGTCTTCGTCGAGCCACTGCTGGATCGGCAATGCCACGCCGAAATCGCTCTGCAAGGCGGCTTCCAGGCCGGCGACATCCCACTGTTCCGGCAGCGACTGCGGCGGGATATGGGCGCTGACGGTGGCGTTGAGCACGTCCTGGCGGAAGTCGGCGATGGTTTCGCCAATGTTGTCGGCGGCCAACAAACTGTTACGCATGTGATAGATCACTTTACGCTGTTCGTTGTTGACGTCGTCGAACTCGAGCAATTGCTTGCGGATATCGAAGTTGCGGCCCTCGACCTTGCGCTGGGCCTTCTCGATGGCGTTGGTCACCATACGGTGCTCGATCGCCTCGCCTGGCTGCATGCCCAGGGCCTTCATGAAGTTCTTCACCCGGTCAGAGGCGAAGATGCGCATCAGGCTGTCTTCCAGGGACAGGTAGAAGCGGCTGGAACCGGCGTCACCCTGGCGACCGGCACGGCCACGCAGCTGGTTGTCGATACGCCGCGATTCGTGACGCTCGGAAGCGATTACCTGCAAGCCACCGGACTCCAGTACCTGCTGGTGACGCTTCTGCCAATCGGCCTTGATCTGCGCGATCTGCTCGGGGGTCGGGTTTTCCAGGCTGGCGACTTCCACTTCCCAGTTGCCGCCCAGCAGGATATCGGTACCACGACCGGCCATGTTGGTGGCGATGGTCAGCGCACCCGGGCGACCGGCCTGGGCGATGATCTCGGCTTCCTTCTCGTGGAACTTGGCGTTGAGGACCTTGTGCTCGATGCCTTCCTTGTTGAGCAAGGCGGACATGTGCTCGGAGGTCTCGATGGTGGCGGTACCCACCAGGATCGGCCGGCCCTGGGCCATGCCTTCCTTGATGTCGTTGATGATCGCCGCGTACTTCTCTTCGGCGGTCAGGAACACCAGGTCGTTGTAGTCTTTACGAGCCAGCGGCTTGTTCGGTGGAATCACCACCACTTGCAGGCCGTAGATCTGGTGGAATTCGAACGCTTCGGTGTCAGCGGTACCGGTCATGCCGGACAGCTTGTTGTACAGACGGAAGTAGTTCTGGAAGGTGGTGGAAGCCAGGGTCTGGCTCTCGGCCTGGATGTTCAGGTTTTCCTTGGCTTCGATGGCCTGGTGCAGGCCTTCGGACAAGCGACGACCCGGCATGGTACGGCCGGTGTGTTCGTCCACCAGCACGACCTGGCCGTCCTGAACGATGTATTCGACGTTGCGATGGAACAGCTTGTGGGCGCGCAGGCCAGCGTAGACGTGGGTCAGCAGGCCCAGGTTATGGGCCGAGTAGAGGCTCTCGCCTTCGGCCAGCAAGCCGACGCGGGTGAGCATTTCCTCGATGAACTGGTGACCGGCCTCGTTGAGCTCGACCTGGCGGGTCTTCTCGTCGATGGTGTAGTGCCCCGGCTGGGTCACTTCGCCTTCGACTTCCTCGACGTGCAACTTGAGCTGCGGGATCAGCTTGTTGATCTCGATGTACAGCTTGGAGCTGTCCTCGGCCTGACCGGAAATGATCAGCGGGGTGCGGGCTTCGTCGATGAGGATGGAGTCGACTTCGTCGATCACGGCAAAGTTGAGTTCACGCTGGAATTTTTCTTCCATGCTGAACGCCATGTTGTCGCGCAGGTAGTCGAAACCGAATTCGTTGTTGGTGCCGTAGGTAATGTCGGCAGCGTAGGCGGCGCGCTTCTCTTCCGGCGGCTGGAACGGCGTGACGACGCCGACGGTCAGGCCGAGGAATTCGTAGAGCGGGCGCATCCAGTTGGCGTCGCGGCGGGCCAGGTAGTCGTTGACCGTCACCACGTGCACGCCCTTGCCGGACAGTGCATTGAGGTACACGCCCAGGGTCGCCACGAGGGTCTTGCCCTCACCGGTACGCATTTCGGCGATCTTGCCTTCGTGCAAGGTCATGCCACCAATCAACTGAACGTCGAAGTGGCGCATGCCCATGATCCGCTTGCCGGCTTCACGGGCAACCGCAAAGGCTTCGGGCAGGATCTGGTCAAGGGTTTCCCCCTTGGCGATGCGGTCCTTGAATTCGGCAGTCTTGGCGCGTAACTGATCGTCCGAAAGGGCCACCATTTGCTCTTCGAAGGCATTGACAGTCTGTACCGTCTTGAGCATGCGCTTGATTTCACGCTCGTTCTTGCTTCCAAAAAGTTTCTTTAACAAAGGCGCAAACATATCGGCAGGATCTTCCACACTAAAGGGATGGAGGGCGGCCCCGTGAGTCGCCCGTGCAGCCCTCATGGCCGCATGCGAACGAGCATTCTACCCGGAAACGATGGAGAGGAAAGTGGCGTTATTCCACGATGCTGGCACAGCGCTGTGACGGGGCCTCCCTAAAATAAGGGCTTTTGCACGAACTTCAACCCACAAAGCGCAGAAGTTACTCATTGATTGTGCAGCCAAAAGCCGCAGGGCGAGAGGGTCGAGGCGCATCCGGCGCTTTCTGCTACCATGGCGCCTCTGTCACTTGCGGTATTCATTCATGGCCTTTCGCCCTCTTCCAGCCAAGGCGCCCGCCGTTCTGCTGCGCGAAGCCAAGCCGCTGAAAGCCATCTTTGGCCACGCCAGACGCCTGGGTCACTTGCAGCGCCTGCTGGACAGCCAGTTGCAGCCGGCCGCCCGCGAGCATTGCCACGTGGCGTCCTGGCGCGAAGGCAGCTTGCTGCTGATCGTCACCGACGGCCACTGGGCCACCCGCCTGCGCTACCAGCAAAAACGCCTGCTGCGCCAATTGCAGGCATTCGAAGAGTTCGCCAACCTGACGCGAATCCTGTTCAAGGTCCAGCCGCCCACCGTCCAGGTCGGCGCCAAGGGGCATACGCTGGATTTGTCCACCGATGCCGCCGCGACCATTCAGGCCACGGCGGACGGCATCACCGACCCCAACCTGCGAGCGGCGCTGGAGCGATTGGCGGCCCATGCGCGGCCCAAGGGCTGAGATTTTCGTCGCCTGTTCAATCGCTATCGCGAGCAGGCTCGCTCCCACAGTGGTTCTTCAGTGAACACTAAATTTGTGTACCACACAGATCCCTTGTGGGAGCGAGCCTGCTCGCGAAAGCGGTGCGCCAGCGGATGAAGATGTTGCCTGTGCCGACGCCTTCGCGAGCAAGCCCGCTCCCACAAGGGATCTGCGGCGGACACAAATTTTGTGTCTGACACAAATCCCCTGTGGGAGCGGGCTTGCTCGCGAAGGGGGCTACTCGGTCTTGACTACCGGCGCTTGCTGCCCCCCAGCAACGACCCCATCAATCCGCGCACCAACTGCCGGCCCAGTTGATTGGCCGCCTGGCGCATCGCCGATTTAAGCGCCTGGCCGGCCGCCGTGCCAAGGAACTCCCCGGCCTTTTCCGTGAAGCTCGGCTCTTCGGCCGTCGGCTTGCCCGGGGCCACTTCGGCCTGCGGCTCCAGCCCCTTGCGCCCCATCAGCACTTCATAGGCCGATTCGCGATCAATAGGTTTGTCATAACGCCCTTGCAACGGCGAGCTGGCGATCAGCCCGGCGCGTTCGGCCTCGCTCAGCGGCCCGATGCGCGACTGCGGTGGCGCGACCAGCACGCGCTGGACCATTTCCGGCGTACCTTTTTCCTGCAAGGTGCCCACCAGGGCTTCACCGATGCCCAGCTCAGTGAGCACCGCCAGGGCATCGAATTGCGGATTCGGCCGGAAACCGTCCGCCACCGCCCGCAACGACTTCTGCTCCTTGGCGGTAAAGGCCCGCAAGCCATGCTGGATACGCAACCCCAACTGCGCCAACACGTCGTCTGGTAGATCCCCCGGCGACTGGGTCACGAAATACACCCCAACGCCTTTGGAACGGATCAGCCGTACCACTTGCTCCAAACGTTCCTGCAACGCCTTGGGGGTGCCGGCAAACAGCAAGTGCGCTTCATCGAAGAACAGCGCCAACAGCGGCTTGTCCGCATCACCGCGCTCGGGCAACTGCTCGAACAGCTCGGCCAGCAGCCACAGCAGGAACGTCGCGTAGACCTTCGGCGCTTCATGGACCAGGCGGCTGGCGTCCAGCAAGTGGATGCGACCGCGGCCATCGCTGGCCGGTTGCAGGATGTCTTCCAATTGCAGGGCTGGCTCGCCGAACAACGCGTCCGCGCCCTGCTGTTCCAGGGTGGACAAGCGTCGCAACAAGGCCTGGCTGGAGCCGGTGGTCATCAGGGCCGCGTCGTCCCCCAGCAACTCGGGGTTGTCCTTGAGGTGATTGAGCAGCGCCTTGAGGTCCTTGAGGTCGAGCAGCAACAGGCCTTCGCGGTCGGCCACCTTGAACGCCGCGTAGAGTGCCGACTGCTGGCTGTCCGTCAGTTCCAGCAGGCTACCGATCAACAACGGGCCCATTTCACTCAGGGTGGTGCGCAGCGGATGACCGGACTGGCCGTGGATATCCCACAAGGTCACCGGATAAGCCTGAGGTTGGTGATTGAGCCAAGGCATGCCGGCGATGCGCTCGGCGATTTTGCCCTGGGGATTGCCGGCAGCGCCGAGGCCACACAGGTCACCTTTGATATCCGCGGCGAACACCGCCACGCCGGCATCGCTGAACATTTCGGCCAGGCGCTGCAAGGTGACGGTCTTGCCGGTACCGGTGGCACCCGCCACCAGACCATGACGGTTCGCCAGGCGCATGGCCTGGGCGATGGGCTGGCCACTGAGGTCGGCGCCAATAATAAGTTGCGATGAGTCAGGCATATGGTCACCCGTGGTGTTTGCGATATGACGCCATTTTGCACGCTTATATAAAAGCATGCCTGGCGCATCAAGGCCCTGGCACTGGAAATAAAAACCGCATTTGACCGCACTCATGTGGCGAGGGAGCTTGCTCCCGCTGGGCTGCGAAGCGGCCCCAAAATCTTGGGAGCGCTTCGCACTCCAGCGGGAGCAAGCTCCCTCGCCACATATTCATTGGCATAGCCACTACGTCACCACAACCCCAACCGAACATCTATTCTTACTAAAGGTCAACACAGGAGAACACAGACCGGAGGGACGTTCATCGTGCACATAGCGGACATCACCATGTTCTACGCCCCCGCCAGCGGAGGCGTGCGCACTTATCTGGATGCCAAGCACCGACGCCTGGGCGATCGGCCCGGGATTCGCCACAGCCTGCTGATCCCCGGCGCGCATTTGAGCGAGCACGATGGGATCTACAAGGTTCCGGCCCCCGCCCTGCCTTTCGGCAAGGGCTATCGTTTCCCACTTCGCCTGGCCCCCTGGCGCAATGTCCTGCGTGATCTGCAGCCGGATCTGATTGAAGTCGGCGACCCCTACCTCACCGCATGGGCGGCCCTGGACGCACGGCGTCAGCTCGACGTGCCCGTTATCGGCTTTTATCACTCCGACCTGCCACTGTTGGTGAGCAATCGCATGGGCAACTGGTTCACCCCCAACATCGAAGCCTATGTCAGCAAGTTGTACGGCAATTTCGACCGGGTCCTGGCACCCAGCCAGGTCATGGCCGACAAACTGACCGGGTTGGGGGTCAAGAACGTCTACGTGCAACCGCTGGGCGTCGACCTGCAGACCTTCAACCCGGCCGCCCGCGACCCGGAGCTGCGGGCTGAGCTGGGTATCGCCGAAGACACGCGCCTGCTGATTTTCGCCGGTCGTGGCTCCAAGGAAAAAAACCTGCCGGTGCTGCTCAAGTGCATGAAGCGCCTGGGCGAACGCTATCACCTGTTGTTGGTGGGCTCGTCGATGCCCGCCGTGGTGCCGGACAACGTCACGGTGATCGATGAGTTCTGCCCGGCGCCGCAAGTCGCCCGGCTCATGGCCAGCGCCGACGCCCTGTTGCACGCTGGCGACCAGGAGACTTTCGGCCTGGTGATCCTCGAAGCCATGGCCAGCGGTATTCCCGTGGTGGCGGTGGCGGCCGGGGCCTTCACCGAAATCGTCCATGAAGACTGCGGGCTGCTGTGCACGCCCAACAACCCGCAGGCCATGGCCAACGCCGTGCGGCAGCTTTTCTCCGAAGGTTGCCAACGCCGTGGGGTTCTGGCGCGTCAGCATGTGGAGCGCCGTTACGCCTGGGACTCCGTGGTCAACAGCTTGCTGGGGCATTACTACGCCGTGCTCGGCGAACAGATGCCGCTGCTGGCCAATGGTTGAGGCGAGGTCCGTGTCGATGAATCAACCGCCCAGCGTGCTATTGGTGCTGCACGACGTAGCACCGCAAACCTGGCCCGACTACCAGCCCTTCGTCGAGGCCGTTGATGCCCTCGGCCAAGTGCCAATGACCTGGCTGGTGGTGCCGGACTTTCACCGCACCAATGACCTGGAGGCTCACCCCGGCTTTCGGCGCCTGCTCGACAGCCGGGTCGAGCGCGGCGACGAACTGGTGTTGCATGGCTACTACCATTGCGACGACGGCCCTGTCGCCCTTCATCCCAAGGACTGGTTCATGCGCCGGGTCTATACCCATGAGGGGGAGTTCTACCATCTGTCCGAGGCGCAGGCCCTCGCCCGCCTGCGCGCCGGTATCCAAACCTTCGAGCGCTACCACTGGCCGCTGGAAGGTTTCGTCGCCCCGGCCTGGCTGATGAGCGAAGGTACGCGCCAGGCCTTGCGTCAGTTACCGCTGAGCTACACCAGCGACACCCAACACCTTTATCGCTTGCCCGATTTCACCGCCATCGACGCGCCGGGGCTGGTTTGGAGTGCCCGCAGCGCCTGGCGCCGTGGCCTGTCGAAAGTCATCAGCGACCAGCGTGAACAACGCTGGCGCCAGGCACCGGTAATTCGCCTGGGCCTGCACCCGGTGGACATGCGCCACACGTTTTCCCGGGACTATTGGCTGCGCACCCTCGAACGCCTGCTCAACGACGGCCGCGTGCCGATGACCAAGCTCGACTGGCTGGCGACCCAGGGGCTGCGGGCCCGCAGCGCCGCATGAAACGGCTGATCTGGCTGGGCGCCGCGCTGCTCACGGCGCTGCTGGTTCCGCTGCTGGTGGGCGGCGGGGAAATGTGGTCGCGGGTGCAGCGTTTTCCCTTGTCGCTGCTGCTGGCCATGCTCGGCATGATCGTGCTGTGCTGGGGCTTGAACTCCGTGCGCTTGCGCCTGTTGCTAGGCGAACATCGTGGTCGCATCAGCGGACTGAAAAGCGTCGGCGTGGTGATGTCCACCGAGTTCGCCATGTGCGCGACGCCCGGAGGCAGTGGCGGCCCGCTGACGCTGATGGCCCTGCTGGCGCGCAACGGCGTGCGCCCGGCCCATGGCAGCGCGGTGTTTGCCATGGATCAGTTGAGCGACTTGCTGTTCTTCCTCTGCGCCCTGGTGGGCATTCTGTTTTACGCGCTGTTCCAGAACCTCAGCCAGCGCATGGAATGGATGCTGGTGTTGAGCGCGATTTCATTGTTCGGCGGGCTGTTCGGCTGCGTACTGGTGGCCCGTTATCACCGCAAGCTGATTCTGCTGGGCGCTCGATTGCTGCGTCACTTGCGTGTGAAGCCCCTCACCCGCCGACGCTGGGCACGCAAGATCCTGAGCTTTCTGGCGGCGTTCACCGACACCTTGAAGTTGCCACGACAGACACTGTTCCAGGTCTTCGGCCTGACCTGCCTGCACTGGGCGTTGCGCTACAGCGTGTTGTACCTGGCATTGAGGGGGCTGGGGGCGGATTTGCAATGGGCCTGGTGTTTCCTGATCCAGATGCTGTCCTTGAGCGCGGGGCAGTTCAGCCTGTTGCCGGGCGGTGCCGGAGCGGCGGAGTTGACCTCGGCGGCGCTGCTGGCGCCCATGGTGGGCAAATCCACCGCGGCGGCGGCGATTCTGATCTGGCGGGCGGTGACCTATTACTTTTATCTGGTGGCCGGTGGGCCGGTGTTCTTCCTGATGGTCGGGCGGCCGTTGATCAAGAAACTGATCCGGCTCAGGCAAGCCTGACAGATCAAGGTTTCTGTTCAGAATCGTCCTGGGGATGCAACTGCTCCCACAATTGCGCGGCATCGGGAAACTCAGTGCCGTCCTCCGGGCCCAACGCGTCGGGGTCGTAGCGGCTGAGGCAGCCCTCGCCCAGGGTCGCCGGCGCGTTGGAAGTGGCTTTGTCCAATGGATCGGTCATGGCGCGTTCCTCCCTTGAGGTGGCATGAAAATCACCGTGGCGAGGGAGCTTGCTCCCGCTCGGCTGCGCAGCAGTCGTAAAACCTGCCTACTCTACTTTCCCGATGCACGGTGTTGAATTTTTTGGTCTGCTTCGCAGCCCAGCGGGAGCAAGCTCCCTCGCCACGGACATCGTTGTTCTTCAGTAAAAAGGCCTGGCGATCGCTCGTCCAGGCCCTTTGCAGTGTAGTCAGAAGACCACGGTCTTGTTGCCGTGCACCAGCACCCGGTCTTCCAGGTGATAACGCAGGCCACGGGCCAACACCATCTTCTCTACGTCACGGCCGAAACGCACCATGTCTTCGATGCTGTCGCTGTGGCTGACGCGCACTACATCCTGCTCGATGATCGGGCCGGCATCCAGCTCTTCGGTCACGTAGTGGCAGGTGGCGCCAATCAGCTTCACACCGCGCATCGACGCCTGGTGGTACGGCTTGGCACCGACGAATGACGGCAGGAAGCTGTGGTGGATGTTAATGACCTTATGGGCATATTCGCTGCATAAGGCTGGCGGCAGGATTTGCATGTAGCGCGCCAGCACCACCACCTCGGCATCGTGCTGCTTGACCAGCCGCGAAACCTCGGCAAACGCCGGCTGCTTGTCCTGCGGGTTGACCGGTACGTGGTAGTACGGGATACCGTGCCATTCCACCATGCTGCGCAAGTCGTCATGGTTGGAAATCACACAGGCGATGTCGCAATCGAGCTCATCGCTGTGCCAGCGGTGCAGCAGGTCGGCCAGGCAGTGAGACTCACGGCTGGCCATCAACACCACGCGTTTTTTCTGCGCGGTGTCGGTGATACGCCAGTCCATCGAGAACTCTTCGGCAATGGGGGCGAACGCTTCACGAAAGGCTTCGATACCGAAGGGCAGCGAGTCGGCACGAATCTCGTGACGCATGAAAAACCAACCACTTTGATTGTCCGAGTGATGGCTCGCTTCGGTGATCCAGCCGTTATGGGACGCCAGAAAGTTACTGACTTTAGCAACGATACCGACGCGGTCCGGGCAAGCAATCACCAGACGAAAAGTGCGCATTAGGGAAACTCCAGAACTTCGCAAAGGCGGCCATTCTAGCCATTGCGCGGCAAAACTGCAGTATCGATGACACGCCACCTTCTCAGCGACGCCCCCGGGCCACGACCTGCGCGGTCGGGGCAAGCAGGCTATATGTGTGAACAGATGTGAAGGCATCTGTCGCGGTATTTAACTGCAACAGGCATTTTTGTGGCACAGCACTAATTAATTAAATAAAACACCGGTTAAATGTTTACTTGATGAAACTGTCTGATTACTATTGCCGCACTGTCTCCTTGTCACCCGCGTCCTACATAAGGTAGTCCACATGTCCTTGATCAATGAATACCGCGCCACAGAAGAAGCCATCAAAGAACTGCAAGCTCGCCTGAAAAATCTGTCCCAAGACGACAAACTGCAAACCGAGCTTGAATTCGAAGGCAAACTGCGCACTCTGATGGGCGAATACTCCAAGTCGCTGCGCGACATCATTGCCCTGCTGGATCCAGAAGCCAAGTCGAGCAAAGCACCACGTGGTGCCGTCAAAACTACCGGCACCAAACGCGCTCGCAAAGTTAAGCAATACAAGAACCCGCACAACGGTGAAGTCATCGAAACCAAAGGTGGCAACCACAAGACTCTGAAAGAGTGGAAAGCCAAGTGGGGCGGTGACGTGGTTGAAGGCTGGGCAACCCTGCTGGGCTAAGCCTTAGCGCTTCGCACCATTCTTTGCGAACAAAAAACGCCAGCGATTGCTGGCGTTTTTTATGCCTGCCATCTTTTTATTTCATCGCGGCTCAAGGCTTAAACGTTTGCGCAATTGCTGGCTATAGCCCTGCCACTCCGCGAGTACTTCTCGCTGCATTGGTGTAGACAGCGTCATCCACTCTGCCATCGCTTCATCAAAACTTTCCAAGGTATTAGGCGCGCCCCATTCCGGGGATGACAGACGTTGTTGGCAGAAAAGTCTCCAACGCCCCTGCTCTTCAGGATTCAACGTGTCCGGAAAGTTGCGTGCGCGATATCGGAACAATAGTTCCGGCAAACGCTCATCATCGAACGGCCAGCGTTCTTGAGCCAATTGCGCCGGATCAGCCATGCGCACTTGTTCACATAAACGCCGATCACGATCGCCCAAGAAGCCTGCGTATAACTGTTGCTCGGGATCCTCGCTGGCGCTGAAATCCTCGCGAGCATAAATAGCCTGAAGTTTATCCTGCCAAACTTTCTGTGCGTCAGTTAGCCGCAATGCCCGCTGCTGATAGCCCTCCATGTCCAGTTCCAATCGCTGCTGGTCCTCGGCACGCAGCACCGACAACGGCGCGACCACCGGACATTTGTTGATATGGATAAGCTTGAGCGGCACCGGCAACTCTCCTTCGAGCAATGCTTCCCGGCGGGTATACAAGCGCTGGCGCAGGCTTTCGGCATCGAGGTCCAGCAGGCCCTGGGGGTCCAGGTGCAGGTCACAGACAATCAGGGCGTTGCGGTTTTTCGGATGCCAGGCCAACGGCAAGACCACACCGATGTAGTTGCGCGCCGCCGAGAAGCGACCGGAAATATGCACCATGGGCTGCAACAGGCGGATCTGGTCCATCACCTTCTGTTTACTGCGCAACTGGAACAACCAATCGTAGAGCTTGGGCTGCTTCTGCCGGATCAGGCGCGCCAGAGCGATGGTCGCGCGCACGTCCGACAACGCGTCGTGGGCCTGGCCATGATCGATGCCATTGGCGGCGGTCAGGCGCTCGAGCTTGAGGGTCACGCGACCGTCCTCTTGCGGCCAGACAATGCCATCGGGGCGCAGCGCATAAGCGGCGCGCACCACATCGATCAGGTCCCAACGACTGT
Source organism: Pseudomonas sp. St290 (assembly GCF_018325805.1). Classification (NCBI taxonomy): domain Bacteria; kingdom Pseudomonadati; phylum Pseudomonadota; class Gammaproteobacteria; order Pseudomonadales; family Pseudomonadaceae; genus Pseudomonas; species Pseudomonas sp. St290. The sequence continues at coordinate 5,373,860 of NZ_AP014703.1, forward strand.
TGCCGCCCTGCCATTCCCGCGCGTACGGGTCGAAGAAATTCCGATAGAGGCTGTAGCGGGTCATTTCATCGTCGAAGCGCAGGGTGTTGTAGCCGGCGCCACAGGTGCCGGGCGCTGCCAGTTGTCCGTGGACACGGGTCATGAAATCGGCTTCGCTCAAGCCTTTCTCGACCAGGCATGCCGGGGTGATACCGGTAATCGCACAAGCTGCCGGATGGGGCAGGATGTCATCGCTGGGCCGGCAATACAGGTTCACCGGCTCGTCGATTTCATTGAGTTCGAAATCGGTTCGGATACCCGCCACCTGCAAGGGCCGGTCACAACGCGGGTTGATGCCGGTGGTTTCGTAGTCGTACCAGAAAATGGAAGTCACGGGCTGTTCCTGAACTGAAGACTGGCGAAGTCTAGGCGTTCGAACCCGCCTGCGACCAGCAGTCCTGTAACTTTTGAATGCCAATGCGCGGGGCCACCCCCCCCCTGTGGGAGCGAGCCTGCTCGCAATGGCGGTGGGTCAGCTTGTATTGATGTTGAATGTAACGCCGTCATCGCGAGCAGGCTCGCTCCCACAGTTGATCTATGGCGCCCTCGAATGCACTGCCCACCGCCCCCCTATGGGAGCGAGCCTGCTCGCGATGGCGGTAGGTCAGGAACAGACAGTGCTCGCCCTCTCAATTCCGTTGCTAACCATGAAATGACATACACAGTTGTATCGTTTGCCCGCACGAAGACTGCTAGCATCTGGGCCGAGATTGAACATTCGGTCTGGCCCATCACAGGTTGCCCATGCTCGAGACACCAGCACTGCAAAGGAACGCGACGCTGCCCGCGCCCCTGGACACGCGCTATCAGGTTGAAACGCCCGAAGGCATCGACCTGCCGCTGCGCCCGGCGGGATTGATGCCGCGTGCAATCGCCTTCGCCATCGACCTGGGCATACGCGGGTTGGTCCTGGGGCTTTTCTTCCTGGTGCTGGCGTTTTTCGGCGAGCTGGGGATCGGCCTGGGATCGATCCTGCTGTTTGTCGTCAGTTGGTGGTACATGGTGCTGTTCGAGGTGCTCAACCAGGGGCGCTCTCCCGGCAAACAGATCATGGGCCTGCGCGTGGTACAGGACGACGGTCGGCCCATCGGTTGGTCGGCGTCGTTGATCCGCAACCTCCTGCGTTTCGTCGACATGCTGCCCTTCGGCTACACCTTCGGCGCCATCAGTTGCCTGCAACACCCGGCATTCAAGCGCCTGGGCGACCTCGCGGCCGGCACGCTGGTGGTGTATCGCGAGCAGCCGGTCAAACGCCCCGCATTGCCAATGGCGGCCCCGATACGAACGCCTTTCACCCTGAGCCTGCAGGAACAACGCGCGGTGCTGGGCTTCGCCGAACGCCAGGCAGAACTGTCCCAGGCGCGGGTCAACGAGCTGGCGGCCATCCTGGCCGCGCCACTGAACGTCCAGGTGCCGCACGCCGTCGCCGAACTCAATGGCGTCGCCCGCGGCTTGTTGGGGCCAACATGAAACAAAGCCTGTTCGAAAGCCGTTACCAAGGGGAATGGGCACAGCTGTCCCGGCAACTTGACCAACTGGAGCGCAGCCGCAGCGTGCCCCAGAGCAGCGACTTCCCTGCCACCTACCGACGGCTTTGCCATCACTTGGCACTGGCCCAGGCCCGGGGCTACAGCAGCTTGCTGGTCGACACGTTGCAACAACTGGCGCTGCGCGGTCACCAGCAACTCTACCGGGACCGCAGCCGACCATCGGCCAGCCTCTCGGCCTTTATCCTGGTCGGTTTCCCTCGATTGGTGCGTGAACAATGGCGATTCGTGCTGGTCGCCAGCCTGATGTTCCTGGGCAGCCTGGTCGGCATCGGGCTACTGGTCTATCTGTTCCCGGAACTGGTCTACAGCGTGCTCGGCGCCGACGAAATCAGCCAGATCCGCAGCATGTATGACCCGGCCTCCGGGCACCTGGGTCGCTCGGTCGAACGGGCCGCCAGCGAGGACTGGGTCATGTTCGGCTACTACATCATGCACAACATCGGCATTGCCTTTCAGACCTTTGCCAGTGGCTTGATGTTTGGGCTGGGCAGCGCGTTCTTCCTGTTTTTCAATGGGCTGACCATCGGCGCGGTGGCCGGGCACCTGACCCAGATCGGCTCCGGGGGAACGTTCTGGTCGTTCGTGATCGGCCACGGCGCCTTCGAACTCACCGCCATCGCCCTGGCCGGGGCCGCGGGCCTGCAATTGGGCTGGGCCTTGATCGCGCCGGGGCGCCTGACCCGGGGCGAGGCCTTGCGGCTCGCCGCGGGCAAAAGCGTGCTGATGATCGGCGGCGTGATGCTGTTCCTGCTGATTGCCGCGTTCATCGAGGCCTACTGGTCTTCCAGCGCCGTGACGCCCGCCACCAAATATACGGTGGGCGCCTTGTTGTGGCTGTTGGTGATCAGTTATCTGTCGTTTGCCGGACGGGTGCGCCATGCGCCTGAGTGACGCCACCGTCGTTATCCGCCCCCGCACCACCTGGGAAGCCATGGACCTGGGTGTGCTGATGAGCCAGCAGCATCGACGTCTGCTGATGACCAGTTGGGCGATCATCACGCTGCCGGTGTACCTGTTGTTATCCCTGCTGCTGTGGGATTCACCGTCGCTGGTGGTGATGCTGTTCTGGTGGTTGAAGCCGGCCTTTGAGCGTCTGCCGCTGTACATCCTGTCCAAGGCGCTGTTCGGCGAAACCCCCACCTTGAGGCAGGCCTTGCTCCAGTGGCCGGCGCTGCTCAAGCCCCAGTTGCTGGCCAGCCTGACCTGGCGCAGGCTGAGCCTGAGCCGCAGCTTCCTGATGCCGGTGGTGCAACTCGAGGGGCTTTCCGGCGAAGCGCGGACGCAGCGCTTGCGGGTATTGCTGCAACGCAACCGCGGCGCGGCGCAATGGTTGACCATCATCGGCGCGCATCTGGAAACCGCCTTGTGGTTCGGCCTGATGGCCTTGTTCTATCTGTTCGTGCCGCAACAAGTCGAACTGCAATGGGATTGGGAGATGTTGGTGTCGGCGGCGGAGCGGGACTGGTTGTGGTTCGAACACCTGGTCAACTTCCTCTACCCGCTGCTGCTGATCCTGTGGGAGCCGGTGTATGTCGCCTGCGGCTTCAGCCTCTACCTGAACCGACGCACGATCCTCGAAGCGTGGGACATCGAGCTGGTGTTCCGGCGCCTGCGTCAGCGCCTGAACGGCGTGGCCCCGGTGTTGATGCTGCTGGCGCTCATGCTGCTGCCGCTGGCGCCTCCGGCGTTTGCCGCCGAGGACAGCAGCGGCCCCGACAGCCCACGACTGCTCAACCAGCCCCTCACCAGCGAAGCCTCCCGGGACGGCATCAAGGCGATCCTCGACGCCCCGCCGTTCAAGAACCCCGAGACCGTCACCCGCTATCGTTTCGGCGAAGAAACCGCCGAATCCCCAGAGACCGAGAACAAGAACGAGGCCAAACCGAGCTGGCTCAAGGCCCTGTTCAAATGGCTCGGCAGCCAACGCTTCGACATCGCCGCGGCACTGATCCAGGTGGTGCTGTGGGCTTGCCTGGTGGGGGCGATCGCCTGGCTGGCCTGGCGTTACCGTGAAAGATTCAAGACCCTGGCCAATCGCCGACCGACGAAGCGCCCGCCAACGGAACGAGCAACACCTGCGCGCATGTTCGGCCTGGATATTCGCGAAGAGAGCCTGCCCGCCGACGTGGCCGCCAGCGTCGAACAACTGTGGGCCACAGAGCCCCGTGAAGCCCTGGGCCTGCTGTACCGGGCGCTGCTCAGCCGATTGCATCACGACTTCAAGATCCCCCTGAAACCGGCCGACACCGAAGGCCAGGTGCTGCAACGCGTCGAACAGCTCAAGCAGGAAAACCTGCTGGGCTTCAGCAAAAACCTGACCTTGCATTGGCAGAACATTGCCTACGGGCATCGCCCTCCGCCGGCACACCTGCAACAGGAACTGTGTGACGGCTGGCGCGGACTGTTCGGTCCGGGAGCGGCCCGATGAGTCGGCACGCAGGCTGGCTGATCGGCGCCGTGCTCGCCGCGCTGGTGGGCGCATTGGCCTTCTATCTCTACGCCAAGGCCGTCCCCTACGAGGAAACCATCGAGCACGGCCCCTCCCCGCAAGCCCAGGCCAATCCTTACCTGGCCGCCGAGCTTTTCCTGCGCCAGCAGGGTATCAACGTCGAGCACGCCAACAACCTGAACGTACTGCCCACCCTGGAGCCTCGCCAGCACAGCCTGCTATTGCTGGGCGAGCGAACCCACATGACGCCACGGGAGGTCGAACAGTTGATGAACTGGACCCGGGCCGGCGGGCGCTTGCTCTTCGTTGCCGAAGCCTTGTGGGACGAGACCACCGGTAGCAGCGGCGACTTGCTGCTCGACCGCGTACGCCTGCATCAACTGTTGAGCAAGGACCTCAAGGAGCCGGCGCCCGAACTGATCAAGGACCGTTATCCCGAGCTGACCAAGCTCTACCTGGAGGACGAAGAGGCGCCGGCGTATGTCGGCTTCGACACCGACTTTCACCTCGAAGACCCGCATAACCTGGCCCAGGCCTGGGCCAACAGCGCGCTGTCGACCCACATGATGCAACTGAACCTCGGCCTGGGCTCGATCACCGTGATTACCGACGCCGAGCTGTGGAAGAACGAGAACATCGAGCAGTACGACAACGCCTGGTTGCTCTGGTATTTGAGTGCCGACACCGACGTCACGCTGCTGTACAACACCGACCATGACAACCTGCTGACCCTGCTGCTGCGCTACTTTCCCCAGGCGCTGGTGGCGCTACTCGCCTTGATTGCCCTGTGGTTCTGGCGTTCGGCGGTGCGTCATGGCCCACTGCAACAACCGGCCCCCAAGGCGCGACGTCAGTTGGAAGAACACGTGCAGGCCAGCGCCGGCTTCCACCTGCGCCACAACGGCCAGCAACACTTGTTGCACGCCTTGCAACAAGACCTGCTGCGCCGGGCGCGCTACCTTCATCCAGGCTTCGAACAACTGGCCGTCGCCGAACAATGGCAGGTCCTCGCCCGCCTGACCCGGCAACCCACCCGAGCCATCAGCCAGGCGTTGAGCCCACGACCGAAACAGCGTATGTCCAGCGCAGAGTTCTGCCGCCAGGTCGCCCATTTGCAAACTCTCAGGAATGCCTTATGACTGAACAGAACGAACCTGTCGACGCCCAGGCCCATGCCGCCCAACAGCGCCAGCGCGCCAGTCAGTTGGCCCAGGCCATCCGCAGCGAGCTGGGCAAGGCGGTGGTCGGTCAGGCCAGCGTGATCGACGATGTGCTCACAGCACTGATCGCCGGCGGGCACGTGCTGCTCGAAGGTGTTCCCGGGTTGGGCAAGACCTTGCTGGTGCGGGCCCTGGCTCGCTGTTTCAACGGCGAGTTCGCGCGCATCCAGTTCACCCCCGACCTGATGCCCAGCGACGTCACCGGGCATGCGGTGTACGACTTGCAGACCGAGCAGTTCAAGCTGCGCAAAGGCCCGGTGTTCACCAACCTGCTGCTGGCCGACGAGATCAACCGCGCACCGGCCAAGACCCAGGCTGCGCTGCTCGAAGCCATGCAGGAACGCCAGGTCACCCTCGAAGGCCGCGCCCTGCCCATCGCCCAACCGTTCATGGTCCTCGCCACCCAGAACCCCATCGAACAGGAAGGCACCTACCCGCTGCCGGAAGCCGAGCTCGACCGCTTCATGCTCAAGGTGCGCATGGACTACCCCGACGCCGACCAGGAGCTGGACATGGTGCGCCAGGTCAGTCGCTCGACGCGCGCCGACATGCTCGACGTGCAGCCGTTGCGCACGGTGTTGCAAGCCAAGGACGTGCAAGCGCTGCAACGCATCGCCAGCGATCTGCCAATGGACGATCAAGTGCTCGACTACGCCGTGCGCCTGGCCCGCACCACCCGCAGTTGGCCGGGCTTGACCCTCGGCGCCGGCCCGCGTGCCTCGATTGCCCTGGTGCGTTGCGCCCGGGCACGGGCGTTGTTGCGCGGCGGCGAGTTCGTGGTGCCGGATGACATCAAGGGCTGCGCCCTGGCCGTGCTGCGCCATCGGGTGCGACTGGCGCCGGAGCTGGACATCGAAGGGCTGACGGTGGACCAGGTGCTGGGGCAACTGCTCGATCAAGTGCCGGCGCCGCGGTTGTGAATAACACCAGCATGATAAGGGGATTTATGTGGGAGCAAGGCTTGCCCGCGATGGAAGCGACGCGGTCTCGCAGAAATCGAGGTGCCTGTTTCGCGAGCAAGCTTTGCTCCCACATGAGTCCCCTCTGCACAAAAGCTCGCTCTGCATTTCCTCCAAAGGGAATGTTGCGATGAAACCCTCACGCCTGCTACTGACCTGGCTCGCCCTGTTGCTGGCCGTGAGTATCGCGCTCGGCGCACTGCGGGCATTGGGCATCGCGGTGCCATCGACGTTGCTGTCGATCAACTGGGGCTTGCTGCTGGCCCTGTTGGTCCTGGCCATACTCGACGCGGCGCGCCTCAGGCGCTTGCCCTCGCCCCGGGTGCAACGGCAGATGCCGGGAAGCCTGGCCCTGGGGCGCTGGAGCGAAGTGCACCTGCAAATCCAGCATGAATTCGCCCAGCCCTTGAGCATCGAAATGTTCGACCACATCCCCCAGGGCCTGGACTTCGAAAACCTGCCGCTGTCGGTCGAGCTTCAACCCGGCCAGCACAGCCAGGTCGGCTACCGCGTGCGCCCGCTCAAGCGCGGCCACTTCACCTTCGCCCAGTGCGAAACCAACCTGCCGAGCCCATTGGGCCTGTGGACCGGCAAGCGCCGGCTGGACGTGGTCGATGAGACTCGGGTGTACCCGGATTTCGCCAGGCTCTACGAAGGCCAGCTATTGGCGGTGGACAACTGGCTCAGCCAGCTCGGCATCCGCCAGCGGCAACGGCGCGGCCAAGGGCAGGAATTTCATCAACTGCGCGAATTTCGCGAGGGCGACAGCCTGCGCCAGATCGACTGGAAGGCCACCGCCCGTCATCGCACGCCGATTGCCCGGGAGTACGAAGACGAACGCGACCAGCAGATCATCTTCATGCTCGATTGCGGCCGGCGCATGCGCAGCCAGGACGGCGAGTTGTCGCACTTCGACCACGCCCTCAACGCCTGCCTGCTGCTCAGCTACACCGCACTGCGCCAGGGCGATGCCGTGGGCCTGAGCACTTTCGCCAGCGAGCAAACCCGCTACCTCGCCCCGGTCAAAGGCACGGGCCAACTCAACGTCCTGCTCAACACCGTGTACGACCTCGACAGCAGCCAACGCCCCGCCGATTACCAGGCGGCCGTGACCCAACTGCTGGCCCGGCAAAAACGCCGGGCCCTGGTGGTGCTGGTGACCAACCTGCGGGATGAGGACGACGCGGACCTGCTCGCCGCGGTGAAACGTCTGGGCCAACAGCATCGGGTGTTGGTGGCCAGCCTGCGGGAAGAGGCCCTCGACCGCTTGCGCCAGGAACCCGTGCAAACCGTGCCCGAGGCCCTGGCCTACTGCGGGACGGTGGACTATTTGAACGCCCGGGCCGAACTGCACAAGCAGTTGGCCGCCCACGGCGTCCCGGCCCTGGACTCGCGCCCCAGTGAGTTAGGCGCGGACCTGGTGACCCAATACCTGGCCTGGAAAAAGGCCGGGACCGCCTAGGTCCTACAGCGAGTAAGCAAAGGTCCGGTTAACTACAGCGCCTTGCGCAACGGACTACAGATCCGCCAGAATCCGCCGGCTTGTGCGCCTTGGTTCTGCCCCGTAACTTGATTCGCGTCGCTGATATCCAGTGATCGGGTTTAGTCGCCCGGCGGTTCGACACGATGTGCACAAGCGTCATCCAGTGGGGTTTCCCTATCCCTTACTTGATGGTGGCTGTACGCAGGGCGCCCTCGGGCGCGCCGGATTTCGTGTCTCCGCCGGTCGACTAACCTGCGTCCAGCCGCCACCCTACATTCGTTTAGTCGCGAACCGGTTGGTGGCCCATTAAGGAGACCTAATCATGTTCAAAGCTACACCTAACCCGCCCCACACCGACCCGCTATTCCCCCACGAAACCCTCGACTCCGAAAAGCTCGACGAAGCCGCCCAAAGAGCCCTGGACTACTACCTCAAGCCCAACCACGGCCAACCCGACAAAAAACCTTACAAACAACCGGATTACTTCATCGTCGCGCCCAACGCTGACCCCGAAGGCATGCTCGCGCATACCTACGAAACCTTCTGCTCGGTGAGCACGCTCATCCTGGATTTATCCGAAGGCCTGGAAGGCGCCCCGCGCAACCTGGCGCTGGCGATTCACCAGATGGGCGAGATGGGAGTGTTGTTGCTGGAGAAGATGCTGGATAACGAAGCGAGGGTTCAGCGCTGAAGGCTGCGCAAGCATAGGCGACTGAATAATATCTAGAAGCTAATGCAGAACCTGTGGGAGCGAGCCTGCTCGCGAAGGCACACTTGAAATCGCCATCGCGAGCAGGCTCGCTCCCACAGTGGATTGGGGTGGTCACAAGTCCATCCCTAATCTCTTGTGGCGCCACTTCGGCTACGCTCCTTTCGAATTCGTCGTTAATCCTGATGGGATTAGGCGGAAACGTTTACTTCCCCCGTCATATTGACATCGTCTTCCTTAGGCCTGTCGTATATCCAATTGAAATATATCGTTCCAGAGCGACCATCTCCCTCCACAGACAGGTTCCTGACGAAAGCGTGCCACTCACCATTTTGATTACCGTTACTAATTAACGCCATCCACCCGGTATTTCCATCCCCTGAAACAAGCCCTACTTTCAGATTGCCGGATGTGCGATCGTTTTTGGCTGCCCGATACCGTTTTGTATCCACATAAAATCGGTTACCAGTCCACCTGTACTCCACTTCAAGGTCAGCCCAATAACCATAGCCTGCGCGGGTTGCGCGTATCACCACAGTATTAGCCATGACTAACACCTCCGTTCTAAAGGGCGTTCCGGTTGGCGACGCCATCAAAAGAACTCTCAGGTGCAGTAAACGTCAGGGCTATCGGCTCGAACACCTGTTAAACCTGACAGTACCGACAAGTGGCAGCTTTTGATGTGGGAAATCTCCGAGTGACTACAACGCCTTGCGCAACGGACTACAGATCCGCCAGAATCCGCCGGCTTGTGCGCCTTGGTTCTGCCCCGTAACTTGATTCGCATCGCTGATATCCAGCGATCGGGTTTAGTCGCCCTGGGGTATGTCACCAAGATGCATTGCGCTTTCATCAGTCAGGTTCCCTATCCCTGCTCTTGATGGTGGCTGTGCGCAGGGCGCTTCGGCGCGCCGGTTTTTGGTGATGATCCCCCGGTCGACTAACCTGCGTACAGCCGCCACCCCTCCGTTTAGTCGCGGAGTGGTCAAGGCATCACTTAAGGGAATATCACCATGTTCAAAGCCACACCCAACCCACCACACACCGACCCGCTATCCCCCCACGAAACCCTCGATCCCGAAAAGCTCGACGAAGCGGCACGAAGAGCCCTGGACTACTACCTCAAGCCCAACCACGGCCAACCCGACAAGAAAACCGACAAACAACTGGACTACTCATCGTCGCCCCCGACGCCGACCCCGAAGGCATGCTTGCCCACAGCTACGAAACCTTCTGCTCGGTGAGCACGCTGATCCTGGATTTATCGGAAGACCTCGAAGGCGCCCCGCGCAACCTGGCCCTGGCGATTCACCAGATGGGCGAGATGGGGGTGTTGTTGCTGGAACGGCTGCTGGATAACGAAGCGAAGATTCAGCGCTGAGAACCGCACCGGCACTGGCAACTGAATAATATTTAGAAACTGTGAAACACCTGTGGGAGCGAGCCTGCTCGCGATGGCGATTTCAAGTGCGCCATCGCGAGCAGGCTCGCTCCCACAGGGTGGTATCCCACTAAAAGGCGTCGGGGCTCAGGCCGATGCCGGCAACGAATGAAAACTGAAATACTGCCGCAACGCACTGACCAGTTGCGCGTACTCCGGCGGTGCAGACTGCAGGCTGAAACCGGCGTCGAAATGCTGCGGCGTCACATCTTCACGGCACCACAGGCAATTGGCTCGGAGCACAATGTTCTGCTGCGGTCCCTCATCGGCGGGGATTTTCAGGTGCAAGTCAAAGTCCGCGCCGACCATCAACGGCAAATGGCTGATCAGCATCAGACCATCTGCAGAAACATTGCCCAGAAAACCGATGGGCTTGCCGTTGACTTCATTAAACACTCTCAAAAAATACGGCAGCTGCTGCCGCTCGATTCGCCGTTTTTTGTACATGTCTTGTATCGCTTTTTGGACGACCCCAAACAGGGGCAACCGAATACTTCGGAACGAGCAAACGCCAGCTCGCTCTCCCCGATCCCGGTGCCAGACGCTTACAAGCGTCTTGGCCCTACTGCTGCCGGTCACAGGTGCCGCTTGAAGTTAGAGACCCAGCTCTAATGACGATTTGTACAAATATAGCTCAAGGCTGTGTGGCGGCCAGTACATCCGCAAACCTTTCATAAACAAAATATACGTTGCTCTGGTGGCCAGGGATCGCCCCCGGCCATGGCTTGGGAGGGCTGTCAGGACGCCGTCGGGCGGATCGCCGATGCGCTGCGGGTCGGATAATGGCCCAGGCTCTGCAGGGTCTCGAGCCGGGCCCGGGCACGGAAGGCGTATTCGCTGTTAGGGTATTGCGTGATGATGAACTGGTAGGTCTGCGCCGCATCGACGAACAGCTTCTGCCGCTCCAGGCACTGGCCACGCAGCATCGAGACTTCCGGCTGCATATAGCGGCGGGCACGGCTGGCGCGGTCGACCTGGGACAGCTCGAGCATGACCTGCTCGCAATTGCCGCGCTCATAGGCCTTGTAGGCCAGGTTCATGTGATGGTTCATCGACCAACGGGTGCAGCCCGTGACGCTCAGGGCCAGGGCAACAAAAAGCACGAATCGCATGGGAGGTTCTCCTGTCTTGAGCTCTATATCGACCTGGTTGGGAAAATCTTCAGCCTGAAAATGGCGCGGGAAACTGCACTTGTGGCGAGGGGATTTATCCCCGCTGGGCTGCGAAGCAGACCCAAAGTCTGTCACCTAGGTGTGTCAGGTTAATGTGCATCTGCCTTTCTTGGGGCCGCTTCGCAGCCCAGCGGGGATAAATCCCCTCGCCACAGGGGAAATGTGAAAACCATATAAGCGCAAAAATTTTCAGGAATGTTCATTTCGAAAAACAAACGAAAAAGTAGTGCATATGAACAATGACTACACCCAAAGAGCATAGTAGCCTTCGCTGGCGCTTGAACTTGAGGAGTCTTGCATGTCCGTCCGTCGCACCAAAATCGTCGCTACCCTTGGCCCGGCCAGTAATTCGCCGGAAGTTCTCGAACAGCTGATTCTGGCTGGCCTGGACGTTGCCCGTCTGAATTTCTCCCACGGCACCCCCGACGAGCACAAGGCCCGTGCCAAGCTGGTGCGCGACCTCGCCGCCAAGCACGGCCGCTTCGTTGCCCTGCTGGGTGACCTGCAAGGCCCGAAGATCCGTATCGCCAAATTCGCCAACAAGCGCATCGAGCTGAAGATCGGTGACAAGTTCACCTTCTCCACCAGCCATCCGCTGACCGAGGGCAACCAGCAAGTGGTGGGTATCGATTACCCGGACCTGGTCAAGGACTGCGGCGTGGGCGACGAGTTGCTGCTCGATGACGGTCGCGTGGTGATGCGCGTCGAAACCGCCACCGCCACCGAACTGAACTGCATCGTGACCATCGGCGGCCCGCTGTCGGACCACAAAGGCATCAACCGTCGCGGTGGTGGCCTGACGGCACCAGCCTTGACCGACAAAGACAAGGCCGACATCAAGCTGGCTGCGGAAATGGAAGTCGACTACCTGGCCGTGTCCTTCCCGCGTGACGCCGCTGATATGGAATACGCCCGTCAACTGCGCGACGAAGCTGGCGGTACTGCCTGGCTGGTGGCCAAGATCGAACGCGCCGAAGCGGTGGCCGACGATGAAACCCTCGATGGCCTGATCAAGGCCTCCGACGCCGTAATGGTGGCCCGTGGCGACCTGGGCGTGGAAATCGGCGATGCCGAGCTGGTGGGCATCCAGAAGAAGATCATTCTGCACGCACGCCGCCACAATAAAGCGGTGATCGTCGCGACCCAGATGATGGAGTCGATGATCCAGAACCCGATGCCGACCCGCGCCGAAGTGTCCGACGTAGCCAACGCTGTGCTCGACTACACCGACGCCGTGATGCTCTCGGCCGAAAGCGCCGCCGGCCTGTACCCGCTCGAAGCGGTGCAAGCCATGGCACGTATCTGCATCGGCGCTGAAAAGCACCCGACCAGCAAGACTTCCAGCCACCGCATCGGCAAGACCTTCGAGCGTTGCGACGAGAGCATCGCCCTGGCGACGATGTACACCGCCAACCACTTCCCGGGTGTAAAGGCGATCATCGCCCTGACCGAAAGTGGCTACACGCCGCTGATCATGTCGCGCATCCGCTCTTCGGTGCCGATCTACGCGTTCTCCCCGCACCGCGAAACCCAGGCTCGCGCCGCCATGTTCCGTGGCGTCTACACCGTGCCGTTTGACCCGGCCGCCCTGCAACCGGGCGAAGTCAGCCAGGCGGCGGTGGATGAGCTGGTCAAGCGTGGCGTGGTGCAGACCGGCGACTGGGTGATCCTGACCAAAGGCGACAGCTACCACACCATCGGTGGCACCAACGGGATGAAAATCCTGCATGTTGGCGACCCGATGGTCTGAGTGACCGAATGCTGAAAAACAAAAGCCCTGCCATGTGAATGGCGGGGCTTTTTGGTTTTCACCTTCTGATAAATGTGTTGCCTGGACTGGCCTCATCGCGAGCAGGCTCGCTCCCACAGTGGGTGTTGGACGCAGGTTCATTCACACCGCAGATCCCCTGTGGGAGCGGGCTTGCTCGCGAAGGCGCTGGTACATTCAACATTGATGCAAGCAGACCCACCGCTTTCGCGAGCAAGCCCGCTCCCACAGGGATTGGTGGCGGATATGGATTTGTAAGCACCCGGAAAACCTTGTGGGAGCGAGCCTGCTCGCGATAGGGCCGGCCAGGCACTACAAAGCTCAATGCCTGTTGATAAACCCCGACAACGCCGCCACCGCCTCGGGCGAGCGCAAGCGTTGGGTGAACAGCTTGCCCTCTTCTTCAATCACCTTGCGCAGCTGTTCCCGATCCGACGCTTTCATCAGTTGCTTGCTGATGCGCACCGCGTCAGGCGGCAGCGATTCGAAGCGCAACGCCACCTCCCGGGCCTTGGCCAATGCCGCCTCGCCACTGTCCAGCGCCTCGGTGGCAATGCCCCACGCGACCGCCTGTTCACCACTGAACCCCTCGCCCAACAGCAACAGTTGCGCAGCCCTGGCCTGGCCCAGCAGCCGCGGCAGGATCAGGCTGGAGCCGAATTCCGGGCACAACCCCAGATTGACGAACGGCATGCGCAGCCGAGCGTCCCGACTGACGTAGACCAGGTCGCAATGCAGCAGCAATGTGGTGCCGATACCCACCGCCGGCCCGGCCACGGCGGCGATCACCGGTTTGCGGCAATCGAGCAGGCTGAGCATGAACTGGAACACCGGGTTATCGAGGTCGTTCGGCGGCTGTTCGAGGAAGTCGATGATGTCGTTGCCGGCGGTGAAGCAGTCGCTGGAGCCGGTGAGCAGTACCGCGCGAATCTGCGGGTCGGTATCGGCCGTCGCCAGGGCTTGGGCCAATTGACTGTACATGGCCCGGGTCAGGGCGTTTTTCTTGCCCGGGCGGTTCAAGCGCACGGTCAGCAGACCGCGTTCACGGTCCAGCAGCAGGGTTTCGGTCATGGTCGGTCTCGCGTCTGGAAATCAGCGCTCAACCACGGGGCAGGAAGACGTCGGCCAGCAGTTGATTGCGCGGCAAGCCAGCCAGGTACAAGCGTTTGGCGAAGGCCTCGACCCGGTCGGGATGGCCGCAGAGTAAGGCTTGGGTTTGCCGGGAAACAAGCCGCAGTTGCGCCAAGGCAGGCGGCGCCTCGGCCGCGGTCAGCAGCTCGACACTGAGGTTCTGATGCTTGGCCGCCAGCGCCGCCAGGGGTTTGGCCAGGTAATGCCCGGCGGCATCATGGGCCACGTGAATAAGGCGAATCGCGCCTTGGTGATGCTGACGCAAGGCTTCGCGCAGAAGACCGAACAGCGGAGCCAGGCCGGTGCCGGCAGCGAGCAGCCACAGCGGCCTGTCGTGCCAGTCGGGGTCGTAATGTAGGGCACCGCCACGCAGCTCGCCAAGGCGGATCGGGTCGCCGGCCTTCATCTGCCTGGCCGCATCGATGAATTGCCCCGGCTCGCGGCAATCGAGATGGAATTCCAGGAAGCGGTCCTCCTCGGGCAGGCTCGCCAGGGAATACGGCCGGGCTACGTCGCCGGCCCACAGCACCAGATGCTGCCCGGCCCGATACCGCAACGGCCGCTCAGGGGTGACGCGCAAGCGCAGCACCTCGCCACCCAGCCAATCCACCGCCGCCACGTGGGCGGCCTGGCCATCGCGTTGCGGGTCGAAGGTGTGGATCCGCACATCCTCGACCACCTGGCATTGGCAAGCCAGCCGCCAGCCCTGGTCCCGCTGTGCCGGGCTCAAGGCGTCGGGCCGGCTGTCGCGTACATCGCCGCCCACACACTGCACCAGGCACGCATGGCAGCTACCGGCACGACAACTGTAAGGCACCGACACGCCGGCTCCGTTCAACGCATCCAGCAGGTTACTGCCCGCCGCCACCGTCCATTGCCGACCGGCGACTGTCAGTTCAGGCATCGACGTTCTCCCAGGCGGCGGCACAACGATTGCGGCCATCTCGCTTGGCACGGTACAGGGCCTGGTCGGCACGCTGCAACGCGTTGTCCAGGTCATCGCCCATTTCCAGCATCGTCATGCCCGCCGACAGGCTGAGGGCACCGACCTGCAGACCGATCAGCTCGACTTCGGTGAACGCCAGCCGCAGCCGCTCGCAACAGGCCGTCAGGCGCGAGGGATCGCAGGCAGGCAGCAGCATGACGAACTCCTCACCGCCATAGCGGGCCAGCACATCGCCTTCGCGCAGGCATGCCGTGGCGACCGCGGCAAACGCCTGGAGCACCTGGTCGCCAGCGGCGTGGCCGTGCAGGTCGTTGATGCGCTTGAAATGGTCGAGGTCGATCAAGGCCAGGCCATGGGCGATGCCAGGCCTGAGGGTATTGAGTTCGCGGGAAGCCAGGCGCAGGAAGTGCCGGCGATTGAACAGCCCGGTCAGTTCATCGGTGGCCACCAGGTCTTCGAGCTGACGCATCATCCCGCGCAAGGTGTCCTGGTGCGCCTGCAAGGCAAACCGTCGCTGGCGCATGCGCTGGCGTGAGGTCTGGACGTAGCGGGCATAAAACACCAGCCACACCAGCACGAGAAACAGCACGGCCACCTGCAACCCGGCCAAGGTAGGATCGGGAAGCCTGAAGAAGTACCCGTCCCAGAGGGTAATCGCAGTGAAACTGATGAATACCAGCGACGCGCAGCGCACAAAGGCCCGGCGCGACAGGTGGAACAGCCCGAACAGCAGGATCAGCACATAGAACACCAGGAACACGCCTCGAGCCTGGTCCAGGTGCGCCATCATCCAGGTCTGCCAGCCAAGACCGATCAACACTTGTATTTCGGTCAGGCTGGGGTCGGCGAAGCGCAGGTTGCGGTCGGTGATAAACAGCGCGAACAACCCGGCCTGGCACAGCACGACCAACACGCTGCCGATGATGACACCGCGCAACGAATCGAGGTAATGACCACTGAAAAATGCCAGCCACAACAACACCAATGCCAGCGCGTAAGTCGCGGCCGCCAAAGCGAAGCGTTTCAGCAAAAGACGTTGAATGGCGTTATGGGTCAATCGTTGACTCACCATGGGAAAGGAAACTGACAGGAGGCGTCCTACGCTACAGGCCAGACGCCACTTTAGTGGCGTGTAGGACAAATGACCATTCAATTCTGGAGCAGAAAAATGGCGTCAAAGCAATGGCCTAGATTGACGCAGTTGTTTGATGCGGGCAGGTGACCCTGTGGCGAGGGGATTTATCCCCGCTGGGCTGCGAAGCAGCCCCAAAATGCCTGAAGGCGAACAACCTGACACACCGAGGTGACTGACTTTCAGGGCTGCTTCGCAGCCCAACGGGGATAAATCCCCTCGCCACAGATAAATCCCTTCGCCACAAAGGCAGCTCGCTCCCACAGGGTGCCGGCCTGCGATATACTGCCGCGCCTTTTTAGCGTCGCGCCAGCATGCCCGGCGTGCCTTATAGAGGTGCCGCCCGTCGACCGATGCACCCAAGCGGCCGGCACCTTATTGAATGTTCCCGTCTTTAGAGAGGAGCGCGACTCATGACCGTGATCAAGCAAGACGACCTGATACAGAGCGTTGCCGACGCCCTGCAGTTCATTTCCTACTACCACCCCGTGGATTTCATCCAGGCGATGCACGAAGCCTACCTGCGCGAAGAATCGCCGGCGGCCCGTGACTCCATGGCGCAGATCCTGATCAACTCGCGCATGTGCGCCACTGGCCATCGGCCGATCTGCCAGGACACCGGCATCGTGACCGTGTTCGTGCGCGTGGGCATGGACGTGCGTTGGGATGGCGCGACCATGAGCCTGGACGACATGATCAACGAGGGCGTGCGTCGCGCCTACAACCTGCCGGAAAACGTCCTGCGTGCCTCCATCCTCGCCGACCCGGCAGGCGCACGCAAAAACACCAAGGACAACACCCCGGCGGTCATCCACTACTCCATCGTCCCGGGCAACACCGTGGAAGTGGACGTGGCGGCCAAGGGCGGCGGCTCCGAGAACAAGTCGAAGATGGCCATGCTCAACCCGTCCGATTCCATCGTTGACTGGGTGCTGAAGACCGTTCCGACCATGGGCGCCGGCTGGTGCCCACCGGGCATGCTCGGCATCGGCATCGGCGGCACCGCCGAGAAAGCCGCGGTCATGGCCAAGGAAGTGTTGATGGAGTCCATCGACATCCACGAGCTCAAGGCCCGCGGCCCACAGAACCGTATCGAAGAGATGCGCCTGGAGCTGTTCGAGAAGGTCAACCAACTGGGCATCGGCGCCCAGGGCCTGGGTGGCCTGACCACCGTGCTCGACGTGAAGATCATGGACTACCCGACCCACGCCGCCTCCCTGCCGGTGTGCATGATCCCCAACTGCGCCGCCACTCGTCACGCCCACTTCGTGCTCGACGGTTCCGGCCCGGCATCGCTGGAAGCACCGCCCTTGGACGCCTACCCGGAAATCGTCTGGGAAGCCGGCCCGTCGGCTCGCCGCGTCAACCTCGACACCCTGACCCCGGAAGAAGTACAGAGCTGGAAACCGGGCGAAACCGTACTGCTCAACGGCAAGATGCTCACCGGTCGCGACGCCGCGCACAAGCGCATGGTCGAGATGCTGAACAAGGGTGAAACCTTGCCGGTGGACCTCAAGGGCCGCTTCATCTATTACGTCGGCCCAGTCGATCCGGTGGGTGACGAAGTCGTCGGCCCGGCCGGCCCGACCACGGCTACGCGGATGGACAAGTTCACCCGCCAGATCCTCGAGCAGACCGGCCTGCTGGGCATGATCGGCAAATCCGAGCGCGGCCCGACCGCTATCGAAGCGATCAAGGACAACAAGGCTGTCTACCTGATGGCCGTCGGCGGTGCCGCTTACCTGGTGGCCCAGGCGATCAAGAAATCCAAGGTCCTGGCGTTCGCCGAACTGGGCATGGAAGCGATCTACGAGTTCGAGGTCAAGGACATGCCGGTGACGGTCGCGGTCGATAGCCAAGGCGAGTCGGTGCACATCACCGGTCCCGCCATCTGGCAGAAGAAGATCAGTGAAAACCTGGCGGTCGAAGTGCAGTAACAGGCATTTTGGCGCGGCGAAAACGGCCGGTGGGCGACAAGCTCACCGGCCTTTTTTTTTTGCCACAACCCCTCCGGTTAATCTTCACCACAGATCCCTTGTGGGAACGAGCCCGCTCGCGATAGAGGTGTGTCAGCTTGCATCCCTGTTGGATGTACCAGCGCCATCGCGAGCAGGCTCGCTCCCACAGTGGTTTTGGGTTGTTCACAACAGTTGATATCCCCCACCGATCCCTTGTGGGAGCGAGCCTGCTCGCGATAGCGGTGGGTCAGCTTGCATCTCTGTTGGATCTGCCATGCTATCGTGCCCGCCCGACTTTCCACTGGTTTACGCCAGCATGCTACCAACTACCCGTACCTTGCGTCTGTCGTTGTACACCTTGCTGATCCTCACCGGCGCGGCGGTTGCCGCCACCTTCGCCATACGCCATGCCGAACGCGCGGCCCTGGAAGAAGATGCCAGCCGCGCAAACCAGCAACTGGCGCTGTACGCCACTTCGCTGCACACCCTGATCGAACGTTACCGCGCCCTGCCCGCCGTGCTGGCGCTGGACCCGGAATTGCGTTCGGCCCTCAAGGGCCCCGTCAGTGCAGCGCAGCAGGACGCGCTGAACCGCAAGTTGGAACAGATCAATGGCGCCGCCCAGTCATCCACCCTGGAACTGCTCGACCACACCGGCCTGGCCGTCGCGGCCAGCAACTGGCGCCTGCCCAGCAGCTACGTCGGGCACAACTATGGTTTTCGTCCCTATTTCCTCCAGACCCGCACCCAAGGCACCGGGCGGTTTTACGCGGTGGGCGTGACCAGCGGCATCCCGGGGTATTTCCTTTCCAGCGCAGTGACGGGCGACAACGGCGAATTTCTTGGTGCCATGGTCGTGAAACTGGAGTTTCCCGAGATCGAGCGTGAATGGCGCCAGGGCAGCGACACCCTGTTGGTCAGCGATGCCCGAGGCATCATCTTCATCGCCAACCGCCCGGGCTGGCGTTATCGCCACTTGCAGCCACTGAGCGACAGCGACCGCGCCGAGCTCAAGGCCACCCGCCAATACGACAAACAACCCTTGCAACCGCTGGCCTATGAGTCGCTGCGGCGCTTCGATGACAATAGCCATCTGGCCCGTGTCGAGTCCCTCGACGGCTCGACGGACTACCTGTGGGAATCCTTGCCGTTGACCGCCGAAGGCTGGACGCTGCATTTGCTGCGCCGTCCGCAGATCGCTTTCGAAGACCGTCGCAACGCCGGGCTTGCCGCCGCCGGGTTGTGGTTGGCGCTGGTGTTTCTGCTGCTGTTTCTCAACCAGCGCTGGCGCCTGGCAAGATTGCGCCAGCGCAGCCGCGAAGAGCTGGAACGGCTGGTGGAGGAGCGGACCCGGGACCTGCGCACCGCCCAGGACGGGCTGGTGCAATCGGCCAAGCTGGCGGCACTGGGGCAGATGTCGGCGGCGCTGGCCCATGAAATCAACCAGCCCTTGACCGCCCAGCGCATGCAATTGGCAACCCTGCGCTTACTACTGGATCACGGTCGGATCGACGATGCCTACAAGGCCCTCAAACCGGTGGACGACATGCTGACCCGCATGGCCGCCCTCACCGGCCACCTGAAGACGTTCGCCCGCAAAAGCCCCAGCGGCCTGCGCGAACGCCTGGACCTGGCGGCAGTGGTGGACCAGGCACTGCAACTGCTGGACACGCGCCTGCGCGACGAACAGGTCAGCACCGTGCTGCACCTGACCCGCCCGGCGTGGGTGCGCGGCGATGCGATCCGCCTCGAACAGGTGTTGATCAACCTGCTGCGCAACGCCCTCGACGCCATGGCCGGCCACCCCCTCAAACGCCTGGAAGTGCGCCTGGAAGCCGATGATCAATTGTGGCGCCTGACCGTCAGTGACAGCGGCACCGGCATCGCCGAGGAACACCTGGCCCAGGTATTCGATCCGTTTTTCACCACCAAGGCCGTGGGAGATGGCCTGGGCTTGGGCCTGGCGGTTTCGTTTGCGATCATTCATGAATCCGGTGGCCGCCTGAGCGCGGACAACCATGAGCACGGCGCGGTATTCTGCGTGACCTTGCCCATCGATCAGGAGGCTCAACTGCATGCTTGATTCAGTCATGGTCGTTGATGACGAAGGCAGCATTCGCAGTGCTGTCGAGCAATGGTTGAGCCTGTCGGGATTCCAGGTGCAGCTGTTCAGCCGCGCCGATGAATGCCTGGCAAAGTTGCCGGAACATTTCCCCGGGGTGATCCTCAGCGACGTGCGCATGCCCGGCCTCAGCGGCCTGGAACTGCTGGCCGAAGTGCAGCGACGCGATCCGGACCTGCCAGTGATTCTGCTCACCGGCCATGGCGATGTACCTATGGCCGTGGAGGCCATGCGCGACGGCGCCTACGATTTCCTGGAAAAACCCTTCAGCCCCGAAGCCTTGCTCGGCAGCCTGCGCCGGGCCCTGGATAAGCGCACCCTGGTCCTGGAGAACCGACGCCTGCATGAGCAGGCCGACGCTCGGGCCCGGCTCGACGGGACGCTGCTGGGTGTGTCGCGGGCACTGCAAAACCTGCGACGCCAGGTGCTGGACTTGGCAGCGCTGCCGGTCAACGTGTTGATCCGTGGCGAAACCGGCAGCGGCAAGGAATTGGTCGCCCGTTGCCTGCACGACTTTGGCCCGAGGGCGAGCAAACCCTTCGTCGCGTTGAACTGCGCGGCCATTCCCGAAGCGCTGTTCGAGGCCGAGCTGTTCGGCCATGAAAGCGGGGCCTTCACCGGCGCCCAAGGCAAACGCATCGGCAAACTCGAATACGCCGACGGCGGCACACTGTTTCTCGACGAAATAGAGAGCATGCCCCTGGCCCAGCAGGTCAAGCTGCTGCGGGTATTGCAGGAACAGAAGCTCGAACGCCTGGGTTCCAACCAAAGCATTCAAGTAGACCTGCGCATCATCGCCGCCACCAAGCCCGACCTGCTGGACGAAGCCCGGGCCGGGCGGTTTCGCGAAGACCTGGCCTATCGCCTGAACATCGCCGAGCTGCGCCTGCCACCGCTGCGGGAACGACGCGAGGACATTCCCCTGCTGTTCGAGCACTTCACCCACAACGCCGCCGAACGCCTGGGCCGCGCCGCCGCCCCCCTGAGCGGCCCGCAATTGAGCCACCTGCTCAGCCACGACTGGCCGGGCAACGTGCGCGAACTGGCCAACGTCGCCGAACGCCAGGTGTTGGGGCTGGATCAACCGCAGGCCCTGGACACCGAACCCGGCCAGTCCCTCGCCGCCCAACAGGAAGCCTTCGAAGCCCAATGCCTGCGCGCCGCCCTGACGCGGCACAGAGGGGATGTGAAAGCGGTGCTCGAAGAACTGCAACTGCCACGCCGCACCTTCAATGAAAAGATGCAGCGGCATGGGTTGAGTCGGGAGATGTTTTTGTAGGGCCGCTGAATTTGCTGTGTCTGTACCGGCCCATCGCGAGCAGGCTCGCTCCCACAGGGTGATGTGTACGCCGGACAAATGTGGGAGCGGGCTTGCTCGCGAAGGCGTCGAGTCAGTCGGTATTGAATGGGCTGACACACCGCTTTCGCGAGCAAGCCCGCTCCCACAGGGTTATCTGTACACCGGCCAAAATGTGGGAGCGAGCCTGCTCGCGATGAGGCCGGTACAGACAACACATCCATGCCCGAATAAGCGGATTCCCGCCCACACCCCCAGTCACAATGAGCGGATTCCCGCTCATCCAGCGCCGCAAACCCCTCTAGCCCGGCCCTCCAGCCGCTGGCACAGCTCCTGCTATAGCCCTGTCAGGCTGCGTTCCCACGCGCTCCACAAAAACAATTAAACGAAGGATCCTTCAATGGACAACTCCAACGCCCTGCCCCTTGGGTCGGCTGCCGTGCCCGCCCGTGAAAGAACCACCGCCAGCCGGATCAAATCGATCTTCAGCGGTTCGGTCGGCAACATGGTCGAGTGGTATGACTGGTACGTCTACGCCGCATTCTCGTTGTACTTCGCCAAAGTCTTCTTCCCCAAGGGCGACACCACCGCCCAATTGCTCAACACCGCCGCGATCTTCGCTGTAGGCTTCCTGATGCGCCCGATCGGCGGCTGGTTGATGGGCTTGTACGCCGACCGCGCCGGACGCAAGCGGGCGTTGATGGCGTCGGTATACCTGATGTGCTTCGGCTCGCTGATCATCGCCCTGAGCCCGAGCTACGAAACCATCGGCGTCGGCGCGCCGATTCTGCTGGTGTTTGCCCGCTTGCTCCAAGGCCTGTCGGTGGGTGGCGAGTACGGTACCTCGGCGACCTATCTGAGTGAGATGGCGACCAAGGAACGTCGCGGCTTCTTCTCCAGTTTCCAGTACGTGACCCTGATCTCCGGCCAGCTCATCGCCCTGGGCGTGCTGATCGTGCTGCAACAGTTCCTCACCACCGAACAACTGTATGCCTGGGGCTGGCGCATCCCGTTCGCCATCGGTGCCCTGTGCGCAATCGTGGCGCTGTACCTGCGTCGCGGCATGGAGGAAACCGAGTCGTTCACCAAGAAAGAGAAGTCCAAGGAAAGCGCCATGCGCACCTTGCTGCGCCATCCCAAGGAACTGATGACCGTGGTCGGCCTGACCATGGGCGGCACCCTGGCGTTCTACACCTACACCACCTACATGCAGAAATACCTGGTGAACACCGTCGGCATGAGCATCTCCGACTCCACCACCATTTCCGCCGCCACACTGTTCCTGTTCATGTGCCTGCAGCCGGTAATCGGCGGGCTGTCGGACAAGATCGGACGCCGGCCGATCCTGATTGCCTTCGGCATCCTGGGCACGCTGTGCACCGTGCCAATCCTCACCACTCTGCACACCATCCAGACCTGGTGGGGCGCGTTCTTCCTGATCATGGCCGCACTGATCATCGTCAGCGGCTACACCTCGATCAACGCCGTGGTAAAAGCCGAGTTGTTCCCCACCGAAATCCGCGCCCTGGGCGTCGGCCTGCCCTACGCGCTGACCGTGTCGATCTTCGGCGGCACCGCTGAATACATCGCGCTGTGGTTCAAGAGCATCGGCATGGAAACCGGCTACTACTGGTACGTGACGGCGTGCATCGCCGTGTCGCTGCTGGTGTACATCACCATGAAAGACACCCGCAAGCACTCGCGGATCGTCACCGACTGACAGGGTTCCACAGTCACTGCAACGGTGGCTGTGATGGCCCCATCGCGAGCAGGCTCGCTCCCACAGGATTTGCGCCGAACCTGTGGGAGCGGCGGCGCGGTAATCAGCTCAACTCAGCCGCACGCTGCCTGTTGCCATAACGGTTCTGCGCATACGCCGCGCCGGCGACCATCACGATCAGTATCCCCGCCAACACCGCCGATGAGCCGACGGTGCCGAAGTCCAGCCCCCCTTTCTCATGAGGCTTGGTCATCAAGTCACCCAGCGTCGCGCCAAGGGGGCGTGTCAGCACGAAGGCTATCCAGAACAACACCACCGACGAAATCCTGGTGAAGTACTTGAGCAGCACGACTACGGCAATGGTCGAGCTGATCAGCAATGCGCCGCCAGCAAATCCCAGCCCCGAGTCGTCGGCCAGGTAATCACCGAGCGCGGTGCCCAAGGTGTTGGAAAACAGAATCGCCATCCAGTAGAACATCTCGCCGCGAAAGGTCTGCACCTTGGTGACGTTGAGCGAATCACCGCTCAGGCGCCAGGCTGCGAAAATCGCCAACAGAATCGCAATCAGGATCATCGACCCGGTGGCGTAACCCAATTCAAGGGTGCGATCCATGAAATCGGACATTGTGGTGCCCGCCGTGCTGGTGGACAGGATCACGATCCAGTACAGCAGCGGCTTGTAGGTCTTGGCCATCAGCTGTGTAACCAGCGTCAGGACGAACACGCTGATCAGAATCAGCGAGCTGATGGCGTAACCGACATTGAGGGTCATCGATAACAAATCCCCTGCGGTTTCGCCCAGGGTCGTCGCGCAGATCTTCATGACCCAAAAGGCCAAGGTGATTTGAGGCAGTTTATTCATCGCAGGCTCCAGAGGATGGCGGCCAACTCTTGGGGCTAACCGTGGGAGCAAGTTGACATCGCAGCGGTGAAAAACAGGTCGGCAACGTATGAAAAATCCGTCATTGAACGGCGATTAATCACCCGTTAATGCACTTGCCACACCCTGAACTCATTGAATCGATGACCTGCGCAAGGTTCGCTCCGACTGCTGAAGCGAATTATATGTGCCGCCCTTAACATCGATTTAATCGATAGTTTTTAGCATTATTTTGCGCTTTTCAATCAATTTAATTGGCTTAGTATTCAACCCATGCAAGACACATCGCCAACGAACCTGGAGTGACCACCATGAAAACCAAACTGATCCTCGCCCTGACCCTGTCCGTACTGGCTGCCAACACCTTCGCCGCCGACGGTTTCGACAAGACTGGTACCGCTTCCTTCAGCTCGGGCGCCAGCGCTGCCATCGAACGCAGCCATGCCGGTAGCTACGCCGCCGATGGCTTTGACAAGACCGGCACCGCCGATGCCATCGCTGCTGACGGGTTCGACAAGACCGGTACCGCCGACGCCATCGCCGCTGATGGGTTCGACAAGACCGGTACCGCCGATGCCATCGCTGCTGATGGGTTCGACAAGACCGGTACCGCCGATGCCATCGCCGCTGATGGGTTCGACAAGACCGGTACCGCCGACGCCATCGCCGCTGATGGGTTCGACAAGACCGGTACCGCCGACGCCATCGCCGCTGACGGGTTCGACAAGACCGGTACCGCCGACGCCATCGCCGCTGATGGTTTCGACAAGACCGGTACCGCCGAAGCGATTGGTTAATGATTGAACGTCAAAAGATCGCAACCTTCGGCAGTTCCTACAGGACCGTATTCAATCTGTAGAAGCTGCCGAAAGCTGCGATCTTTTTGCATCAACCAAATCTGGAAATAAAAGGCCCGGCCTTGCACTATTGGCCGCCTACGAATGCCTTCCAGGAAACACTCGCCATGCCCGACGACATCCATTTCTACGAACCTGCCAACGGTCACGGCCTGCCCCACGATCCGTTCAACGCCATCGTCGGCCCGCGCCCCATCGGCTGGATTTCGTCCCAGGATGCCGAGGGCCGCCTGAACCTGGCGCCCTACAGCTTCTTCAACGCCTTCAACTACATCCCGCCGATCATTGGTTTTTCCAGCGTCGGGCGCAAAGACAGCCTGAACAACATCGAACAGACCGGCGAGTTCGCCTGGAACCTGGCCACGCGCCCGCTGGCCGAGCAGATGAACCAGAGTTGCGCGATGGTCGCGCCGGAGGTCAATGAGTTCGAACTGGCGGGTTTGACGACCGCCCCGTCACGGGTGATCCAGGTACCGCGCGTCGCCGAAAGCCCGGTGTCCTTCGAATGCAAGGTCACGCAGATCATTCAATTGCAGCGAGCGGACAAGGGGCTGGTGCCGAGCTGGCTGATCCTCGGCGAAGTGGTCGCCGTGCATATCGCCAAGTGGCTGTTGAAGGATGGGGTGTACGACACTGCCGCCGCCGAGCCGATCTTGCGCGGTGGCGGGCCGGCGGATTACTTCCAGTTGGGGCCTGAGGCGTTGTTCAAGATGCATCGCCCAAAGTAGGAGCAGCGCGCCCCCCTGTGGCGAGGGAGCTTGCTCCCGCTGGGCTGCGAAGCGGCCCCTTTTTTGGTGGGTGCTTCGCACCCAAGCGGGAGCAAGCTCCCTCGCCACAAAAGCAACTCCCAAAATACTGATTACCAGACCAACCCACCCTCGTCGTCGACCCCCTTGAGATGGGTCAACTGCACGGCGGCCGCATCGTCGGCCTCGGTAGCTGTCTTGAAGGTCTGCTCCTCAAGCACCTTGTTGAAACGCGGCGCACCGGAGCCGCCAATAGCCTTGGTGGCAATGGCGGCATGGTAGCCGCCGCCTTCATTGGGAACGACCGCGGAAACAGCTTCAAAGGTTTCAAAGGCTTTACGTGCCATATCTCGTGCATCCTGGCGGTGGAAAATGACGCTCATTAAACCCTCAACCGGCCAGTTTGTGTACCTGCGCCAGGCACCCTTCAGTCGCCTGGGCGGCGGAGACTTCGCGGAACGTGTGGAAATCCAGGCTGCTCACCACCAGGTCCTGCACCAGCTCGGCGAAAATCGCCATGGCCGGTGAATTGAAGTAGGCGTCCATCGACGGTTGGTTGACCCAGAGCCCGGACACCAACCACAGATCAGCATCGCATTGCGATTGCTGCAAGGCGAAGTGCAAGCAACCGGGAGCCTGGCGCGAAGGCGCGATCAACGTACTCAGGCGCGCCCCCAGTTGCTTGGAGCAACCGCCGCGGGCGCGGACAAAAGCCATGTGGCTGACGGGGATCTGTGTAGTCATGTTCAACCCTCCCAGGTAATCCGTTGTGCAGCCGGGGACAGGCTGCGACAGGATCAAAGGTTAAGCGCCACGACGCCAGCTTCGTTAGTCGATTCCTGCCGACCCCTTGCACGATCCTGCGCATCGGTAGCACGAAATCCGCCATCGATTCGCTTACGGCCCGGAAAGTTGAAACAAAAGGTTTCAAGCAAGTTTCCAGCGCATTGCACCGTTATGGCCCCTCGCGCCGTGCAGGATCAGGCAAGCTTTCAACAGGATGTTGCTACCGCTGCGCCTTGCACAAACATAAGCTTTGTCCATCGCCCCTATGCCTGAGGATCCTGGCATGTCGCCACTCGACCACGCCCACGTCCCGCTGGACCCCTACCTGGAACAACAGCGCGCCGAACTGGCGTCGATCATCGACCGCAATACCAGCGAGGACGGCAGCTACGCCACGGCCATCGGCTCGCTGAATCTGTCGCGCCACAGCAAGCCCCAAAAGTTCGCCCCGGTGCTGGCGCAGCCGGCGCTGTGCATCATGGCCCAGGGCAGCAAGCAGGTGCGCCTGGCCGACGAATTTTTCAACTACGACCCGCTGCATTACCTGGTGGTCTCGGTGTCGATGCCGTTGAGTGGCTGCATCGCTAACGTCTCGCCCGAGGAGCCGATCCTGGCCTTGCGCCTGGACATCGACCCGGCGGAAATCACCGCGTTGATCGCCGACGCCGGCCCCTTGGGTGTACCGACCCGTCCCGCCGGGCGCGGGCTGTATGTCGAACGCCTGGACACGCCGACGCTCGACGCCGTGCTGCGCCTGGCGCGGTTGCTGGACAGCCCGAAAGACATCGCCATGCTCGCGCCCCTGGTACGTCGGGAAATTCTCTACCGTTTGCTGCGCAGTCCACAGGGCTATCGGCTCTACGAAATCGCCATCGCCAACAGTCAGAGCCATCGCATCAGCCAGGCGATCAAATGGCTCAATGGCCATTTCGAAAAACCGTTGCGCATCGATGACCTGGCCCGGGAAGTGAACCTCAGCGTCTCGACCTTGCATCACCGCTTCAAGGCCATGACTGCCATGAGCCCGCTGCAATATCAGAAGCAACTGCGCTTGCAGGAAGCCCGCCGGCTGATGCTGGCCGAAGGGCTGGAAGCTTCGGCGGCGGGCTATCGGGTGGGTTACGAAAGCCCTTCGCAGTTCAGCCGCGAGTACAGTCGGTTGTTCGGCGCGCCGCCGCTGCGGGATCTGGCGCGGTTGCGGATGACCGTCTGAGCTGATTCTTGAGTTGTCTGTACCGGCCTCATCGCGAGCAGGCTCGCTCCCACATTGGAACTGCGGTGAACATAGAGTTTGTGTTCACTGAAGATCCCTTGTGGGAGCGAGCCTGCTCGCGATGGGGCCAGCCGCAGCACCACATCTTTAGAGATCAGGCACCCAGCAACCGACACGCCTGCGCCGGTATGGTCACCGACACCGCATGCCCAATGCCCAGGTCCATGCCCTGGCAAGGCGTGCTCAGCGCCGTGAACGAAATTCCGGAACACTCCACCGTGGTCTCGACGGTGGCGCCGATGTCCCGCACGAACGTCACCTTGCCCAGCAACCGGTTGCCCGCCGTGACCTGGGGCGAGGACAGTTGCAAGTCTTCGGGACGTACCAGCAGCTTGATCTTCTCGCCAGCGCTGACGCTATGGCTGGCCGGCACGTCCAGCGTGTCCCCACCCGGCAGCCCGACCTGGCCGTTACCCAGGGTGGTCGCCGGAAAGATGTTGCCTGAGCCAATGAAATCGGCGACGAATTCATTGGTCGGGTGCCGGTAGATCTCGATCGGCGTACCGACCTGTTGCACCCGGTGCTCACCCAACACCACCACGATGTCGGCCATGGTCATGGCTTCGCGCTGATCGTGGGTCACCAAAATGGTGGTGATGTTCAAGCGCTGTTGCAGTTGGCGGATTTCCACTTGCATCGACTCGCGCAACTTGGCGTCCAGGGCCGACAGCGGTTCGTCCAGCAGCAGGATTTTCGGCCGGGCGGCAATGGCCCGGGCAATCGCCACGCGCTGGCGCTGGCCGCCGGAAAGCTTCGCCACGGGCCGGTCGATCATCGCCTGGAGCTGGATCAGTTCCAGCAACTCCACCACCCGCGCCTGTTGCTCGACCTTGCTCACGCCGCGCAGTTTCAGTGGATAGGCAATGTTCTCGCCGACGGTCATGTGGGGAAACAACGCCAACGATTGAAACACCATGCCGAAATTGCGCAGGTGCGCCGGGGTATGGCCGATGTCTTGGCCATCCAGGCGAATTTCACCGCCGCTGAGGCTTTCCAGGCCGGCAATCATGCGCAGCAGCGTGGTCTTGCCACAGCCCGAAGGTCCGAGGAAACACACCAGCTTGCCCTCGGGCAAATGCAGGTTCACGTCCGTTACCGCGCAGGCCGAGCCGTAGTGTTTCTCGACGTTTTCCAGTATCAGTCCAGTCATGTCTTCACCTCGAAATCAAAAGGAAACGCCGCCCTCGCCTACCAGTTTCTCCAACGCCCAGATCAACACGAAGTCGATCAGCACGATGAGTACGGCAAACGAAAAAACGGTGGGGTCCAGCGACGACACGGTGCGGCTGTACATCCAGATCGGCACGGTCATGACATCGATGGTGTAGAGGAAATAGGTCACGGTGAACTCGTTGAACGAGACGATGAACGCCAACAGCATCCCGGCGAGAATCCCCGACTTCATCAAGGGCACCACCACATCGACGATGGCCCGCTGCGGTGTGGCCCCCAGCATGCGCGCGGCCTCTTCCACTTCACTGCCGATGCCGAGCATGGCGGCGGTGCAGTTCTTCACCACGAACGGCAAGGCCAAAATGACGTGGGCAATGACCAGCCGCGAGGTGGTCATCTGGAACGGCAGGCTGTCGAACACCAGCAGCAGTGCCAAGCCCAGCACCACCATGGGAAACACCAGCGGCAGCGACATCAGTTGCAGCGCCACGGCCTTGCCACGGAACTCGCAACGGGTCAGCGCGTAGGCCGCCGGCACCGCGATCAGTGTGGCGAACACCATGGTCAGGCAGGCCACCAACAGGCTGGTCGCCATGGCCTGGCCTAGGCTCAGCACATCGCTGGCATCCGGCGACACAAAGGTGTGCCAGGCGGCCCGATACCATTGCAGGCTGTAGCTGCTCGGCGGAAAGTCCAGGTTCGCCGCACCGCTGAAGGACATGACGATCATGGTCAGGATCGGCAGCACCGCCAGCAACAGGATGAAACCCGACAGCAGCCCGACGGCGCGCCCGGTTTCGCCGGGCAACAGCGACTGGCGCTTTTTACTCAACGCGCTCATTGAGAAGCCTCCAGCATCCGCCGACGACGGCCGGTGAAATATTCAGACAGAGTCATGATCATCAGCGTGGTGACAATCAGCACCACCCCGGCGGCGGATGCGGCGGGCCAGTTCATCAACGGGGCGATCTGGTCGTGAACCATCACGGCCAGCATTGGCACTCGTCGACCGCCCAACAGCAGCGGTACGACAAAGCTGCTGGCGTTGTAGGCAAACACCAGCGTCGCGCCGGTGATGATCCCCGGCAGGCTCATGGGCAGCACCACTTGGCGAAACACCTGGAAGCGGCTGGCGCCAAGGGTGGCGGCGGCCTCTTCATAACTGCGGGCCACGCCCCGCATGGCACTGGCGATGGGCAGCACAGCCAGGGGGAACGCGGTCTGGACCAAGCCCATCAGCACGCCATTCTGGTTGTACAGCAACATGATCGGTCGCTTGATCAGGCCCAAGCCCATGAGCGCCTGGTTGAGCATGCCGGCCGGGCCGAGGATCACCAGCCAGCCATAGCTTTGCAGCAGCAGGTTGACCAACAGCGGCAACAGCACCGCCGCCAGGAACACCCGTCGCAACAAGGGCGAAGCGAGACGCGACATGGTGTAGGCCACGGGGATCGCCAGCAGCACGGCGATCACTGCGCTAATCAATGCCAGGCGCAAAGTCAGCAGCAGGGACTTGAGGTAATAGGGCTCCAGCAACTGCCCGTAACTGGCGAGGCTGAAGCCGCTCCACTCCGCGCCCTTGGTGCCGACGCTCATGCGCAGCACCAACAGGCTGGCGGCGATCAGCACGCCGAGAAACAACATCGACGGCGACAGGAAAAGCCAGGCTCGGCGGGTGGGCGAAATGCCCCGGGTTGCACGTATCGGCGCAACACTTTGGGGATGGGTTAACGGTTGGTGTTCCATAACAAGGTCTCGTCAGTGGAAAACGACAGAACAAACACAAATCTCAATTCCCGGTGGGAGCAAGGCACAGTCAATATCTCCTTCAGTTGAACCACCGCTATCGCGAGCAGGCTCGCTCCCACAGTGGATCGGCGGTGGGCACACAATCCATGCCCCCCCACAGTGGTTCTCCAATGGTCACAGAATCCATGCCCCCCGATTCCCTGTGGGAGCGAGCCTGCTCGCGATGGATTCGGCCAGGCAATATCTCCATCACTGACCCACCGCTATCGCGAGCAAGCTCGCTCCCACAGTGGATCGGCGGTGGAGACAGAATCCATGCACGTACCCACAGTGGCGCTCGAATCAGGAAGAGAAAATTTCCGTGTACCGGCGAATCCACTGGTCATGCACCGTCGCCAGGAAGGCGTTGTCGTGCATGATCGCCTTGTCGGCGATTTGCTCCGGGGTGAGGATGTACGGGCTCTTGCGCGCTTCGGCGGAGATGATGGCCTTGGCGTTGACCGGGCCGTTGAAGATGTCTTCGGCCATCTTGCCTTGTACTAGCGGGTCGAGGGAGTGGTCGATGAAGGCGTAGGCCAGGTCGGTGTCGCCCGGGCGGTTTTTCGGCATGACCGAGAGCATCAGGTCGGTGTAGAAACCTTCCTTCATGCCAAACGTCGCCCCCAGGCTGTAGGCCGGATCGCGGATCTGCTTGGGAAAAAACGCCGGCGCGTATAACCCGCCCATGTCCAGGGAACCGGTGCGGAACA
This sequence comes from Pseudomonas sp. St290, assembly GCF_018325805.1. NCBI lineage: Bacteria > Pseudomonadati > Pseudomonadota > Gammaproteobacteria > Pseudomonadales > Pseudomonadaceae > Pseudomonas > Pseudomonas sp. St290. The sequence continues at coordinate 5,405,169 of NZ_AP014703.1, forward strand.
ATTCGGCGATCTGGTTCGGGTTTTCCCCCAGGGTCACCACCCGGTCCTTGAGCTCGGCGAGTTTCTTGAAGCCGGGTTCGATGTTGTGCTCGTCACCACCGGCCAGCTTGGCCGCGATGATGATCAGGTCCATGGCCTCGGTCCAGTTCGGCGGCGGCAGGAAAATGTTCGGCGCCAGGTCCGCGTCCCACAGGGCGGCGTAACTGTCCGGCGCCTGTTTCAAGGTCCGGGTGCTGTAGACCAGGCTGTTGCACCACAGCAGATAACCGATGCCATGGCCGCCGGCGCCAGTGCGGTATTGCGCCGGTACGTCGGCCAGGTTGGGAATGCGATTGAGGTCGGGTTTTTCCAGCAGCCCGGCAGCAGCCAGGCCCTCGGCCCCGACGCCTGCCAGGGTGATGATGTCGTACTGCGGCCGGTCGCCTCCGGCCTTGAGCTTGGCGACCATTTCCGATGTGCTGCCGGTGCGGTCGGCGATGACCTTGGCGCCGGTCTTGGCCTCGAAGGTCGCCGCGATGTTGCGCAACGCCGCCAGCCCGGTGTCATCGGACCAGGTGAGCAAACGCAGGGTCTTGCCAACGAACCGCGTGTCACTGGCCCGGGCGCTGATGAAGGGCACGCTCATGGCGGCCGCCGCTACCGAAACCACACTTGCAGTCTTGATGAATTGACGTCTGTTCAGATCATGCTCGCCCATGGAGGACTCCCTTTATTTTTTTAAGTATGAGGTGGGTAAAACCGTTGCGCCCGCACCGTTCGACGTCGACCAAACCCCCGTATTGCTTGGGCTTTGCCGCCGCCTGCGGCCATCCTGAGGTTGTGCAAAATCCCTGACTATCGAAAAAAACTCATTGAAGCCATGTTCCCCGCGCATGCCTTTTTTCGAGGCATGCGTGACCTGATAACGTGCCGTCAGACCGCCCGGACCACATGCTTGATTTCCTGGAACGCCGCCAAGCCCCAAGGCCCCAATTCACGGCCGAGACTGCTCTGCTTGTAACCCCCCCACGCCGCCTGGGGGAAAATCACCTGGGGTGCGTTGATCCACACCAGCCCTGCCTGTAACGCGTTGGCCACCTGCTCGGCGGCCGTCGTATCACGGCTGACCACGCTGGCTACCAGGCCGAAACGGCTGTCGTTCGCCAGGGCGATGGCCTGCGCCTGGGTGCTGAAACGGCGTACGCACAGCACTGGCCCGAAGATCTCCTCGCACCACAACGCACTGTCCAGGGGCACGTCAGTGAAGATGGTCGGCTGTAAAAAAAAGCCGCGCGACAGATGCGCGGGACGCTGTCCACCGCACACCAGCGTCGCCCCGACGCTCAAGCCTCGGTCGATGTGCCCCAGCACCCGCTGGTATTGCGCCTGGTTGACCAGCGCGCCCATCTCCACGTCCGGATCGAACGGGTCGGCCACGCGGATCGCCTCGGCGCGGGTCTTGAGCCGTTGCAGGAATTCATCGGCCAGTTCATCGGCGACCAGCACGCGGCTGGTGGCCGAACACATCTGCCCGGCATTGAAGAAACCGCCACCGCAGGCCAGTTCCACCGCCAGGTCCAGATCGGCATCGGCCAGCACCAGCAAGGACGATTTGCCGCCCAACTCCAGGCTCACGCCCTTGACCGTTTCCGCCGCTCGCTGCATCACCTGCACACCCACCGCATTGCTGCCGGTGAAGGAAATCTTCGCCACCCGCGGGTCCGCCGCCAGCGGCGCCCCGACTGCCAGGCCGGTGCCACAGACGAGGTTGAACACCCCGTCGGGCAAACCGCAGCCGGCGATGATCGATGCCAGTTCCAGCTCCGGCAGCGGCGTGACTTCCGAGGGCTTGAGCACCACGCAACAGCCGGCAGCCAGGGCCGGGGCGAGTTTCCAGGCGGTGGTGACCATCGGGAAATTCCACGGCACGATCAAGCCGACCACACCGCAGGGTTCGCGGCGCAGGCGTGCGCTGAAATCAGCGCTGGGCAAGGCCAGCGGACTGTCCTGGCGGGCGTCGAGGCCTTCGGCCAGTTCGGCGTAATACTCGAAGGTGGCGACCACGTCGTCGACATCGATGGCCGCTTCGAACAACGGTTTGCCGTTGTTGCTCGATTGCAGGTGCATCAACCGCTCACGGGCCTCCCGCACGCCAGCGGCGATACGGCGCAGAAGCGCGCCGCGCTCGCTGCCAGAAGTGTTCGACCATGGGCCGAAAGCCTGGGTAGCGGCGTCCAAGGCCTGATCGACGGCGTGTTCGTCGCCGCCATAAACAGTGGTCAGCAGCGCCTCGGTCGCCGGGTTGATCACCCGCAACGGTTGATCGCCGGCCAACCACTCACCGTTGATGTACAGCCCGTCTTGCGTGGTAGGGAAATTCATTTCGACACCTGCGTCATCCAGGTTGCCTGGTCGATTTCGATCAACGTCGGCCCCTGCCGATCGCAAGCGGCGAGCAATGCGGTATGCAGTTGCGCTACGCCGTCGATGGCTTCGGCCGCGCAGCCCAACGCCTTGGCGACACCGATGAAGTCCGGGGTGTAGATGTCCACGCCCACCGGTTCGATGGCGCGGTTGACCATGTATTTCTTGATCTCTTCGTAGCCCTGGTTATTCCACAGCAGCACGATCACCGGTGTGCGCGCCTCCACGGCGCTGGCCAGCTCCGGCAGGGTGAATTGCAAGCCGCCGTCGCCAATCAGGCACACCACCGCCGGGCGACCGTGGCCCAGGTCCTTGCCGCCGAGCCAGGCGCCGATAGCCGCCGGCAAGGCGTAGCCGAGGGTGCCGTAGCCGGTTGACGAGTTGAACCAGCGACGTGGCCGCTCCAGGTTGAAGGTCAGGTTGCCGGTGTACACCGGCTGGGTGGAGTCGCCGACGAATACCGCGTCGGGCAACGCCTGCAAAACGCTGTCGAGAAACAGCGTCTGGGCGCGGGTCGCAGCGTCCCAGCCGCCCTCCAGATCGGCCCGCAACCGCGCGGCGCGTGCAGGGCCCCAATCGCCGCAGCGCTCGGCCAAGGGCTGCGCGTTCAACTCGTCGAGCAGAGCCCGGGCAGCCGTGCGTGCGTCGGCCACCAGGGCCAAGCGCGGTGGATAGTTGCGCACGGTCTGGTCCGGGTCAATGTCGATACGCAGCAACGCGCCGGGGATCTCGAAGCCGCCAGCAAAGGTGATGTCGTAGTCGGTTTCGGCCAGCTCGGTGCCGATCGCCAGCACCACATCCGCCTCGGCCACCAGGGCGCGGGTAGCGACCAGGCTCTGGGTGGAGCCGATCAGCAGGGGATGCCGGGACGGTAGCATCCCCTTGGCGTTGATGGTCAACGCCACGGGCGCGCCGAGGCGTTCGGCCAGTTCGGTCAATTCGGTCGCCGCGTCGAGGGCGCCACCACCGGCCAGGATCAGGGGCCGCCTGGCCGACGCCAGCATGGCCGTCATTTGCTCCACGGCACTCGGTGCAGCGCCAGCACGGCTGATGCTCACCGGTGTGCTGGCGAGCAAAGCGTCAGCGTCTTCGACCAAAACATCCAACGGAATTTCGATATGCACCGGTCGCGGCCGCCCGGCCTGGAACAAGGCAAAAGCCCGGGCCAGCACGCCAGGCAATTCAGCGGCGGACATCAGCGTGTGGGAAAACGCCGCCACCCCGCTCACCAGCGCGCTCTGGTTCGGCAATTCATGCAACTTGCCGCGCCCGCCACCCAACTGGTTGCGCGACTGCACGCTGGAGATCACCAGCATCGGGATCGAATCGGCGTAGGCCTGGCCCATGGCGGTGGTGATGTTAGTCATGCCGGGGCCGGTGATGATGAAGCACACGCCGGGCTTGCCGCTGACCCGCGCGTAGCCGTCAGCCATGAAGCCTGCGCCCTGCTCGTGACGCGGGGTCACATGGCGGATGCTGGAACGGGCCAGCCCGCGGTACAACTCGACGGTGTGCACGCCGGGGATGCCGAACACCTGCTCCACGCCATAACCTTCGAGTAACTTGACCAGTACTTCGCCACACGTCGCCATTGCCATTGCCTTTTTCTTGTAAAGGGCTCCGCACAGCACGCGGCGGGTCCCTTTTTGTTTGGGGAATGGCGTTATTGGAACGGTCTGACCATAGCGGCAACAATGGATAAAAAGTCATACTAGCCATGTCCTCACGTCATGGCTTGGATCCGAAATGAAACGACTTCCCCCGCTGCCGGCGCTCCATACGTTTCTGATCACGGCCCAGTGCTGCAACTTCACCCGGGCCGCCGAGCAGCTGCACATCACCCAGGGCGCGGTGAGCCGACAGATCGCCGGGCTGGAAGATCATTTGGGTTATGCGCTGTTCCAGCGCCAGGCGCGCGGCCTGAGCCTGACCGCCGAGGGCCTGGCGTGGCTGCCACGGGTGCAGCAGGTGTTCAGCCTGATCGGCGAAGCGGTGGAGCAGATCGGCGAAAAGCGCCAGACCCTGCAACTCAAGGCCCCGACCTGTGTGATGCGCTGGCTGCTGCCACGCCTGTTGCAATGGCAGAAGGAACGGCCGGACGTACCGGTGGAGCTGACCACCACGGTCAGGCACGGTGTGGATTTCCAGCGTGAAGCCTTCGACGCCGCGGTGATCTATGGTCCGCCACCCGATGCCTCATTGGCGTGCCTGCACCTGTTCGATGAACAACTGACGCCTGTCTGTTCTCGCCCGGTCCTGGAAGGCTCCGTACCTCTGCGTGAACCCGCCGACCTGCAACAACACCTGCTGTTGCACCCCACCCGTGACGAGCGCGACTGGAACGCCTGGCTGGAAGCGGCCGATGTGCACTTGAGCAATGTCAGCAAGGGCCAGCACTTCGAAACCCTGGACCTGGCGATGTCCATGGCCTCCCAGGGCACAGGCGTGGCGATTGGCGACTGGTCGTTGATCGGCGACGACCTGAGCGCCGGCAGGCTGGTGATGCCGTTCGAGCTGAAGGTCCAGACCGGGCTGGGCTATCACCTGGTGCACCCGCGCAAGCCCGAGTCATCGGGGCCGTTGCAGGAATTGATGGGGTGGTTGGTGGAGCAGGCTCAAGCGCGGTAGAGGCTGACCCTCCCCCTTCAAAGGTGAATGAAACTGTGGCGAGGGAGCTTGCTCCCGCTGGGTTGCAAAGCAACCCCATAATCTACCCAGCCACCTTGATGCCTCGGGCTGAACCCTAGGGGCTGCTGCGCAGCCCAGCGGGAGCAAGCTCCCTCGCCACAAAAGCCCAGTCCTTTAAAAAGAAGGTGCCATCAGAGCAGATTCGGCGCCTGCACCGGCTCGATCTGCGCCCAGTGCGAAGTGTCTTCGCGGTGCTGCTGCAGGTACGGCAAAACCGCCCCCAGCAACGGTGCCTTGAATGCATCCTGGAAGCGATGGGCCAGGCCCGGGATCAGTTTCAATTGACTGCCTTGGATGTGCGCCGCCAAGTGCACGCCGTGCATCACCGGCAGCAACGGGTCGGCGGTGCCGTGGACCACCAGGGTCGGCACCCGCAGTTGGTTGAGCAGCGCCACCCGGCTCGGCTCGGCCATGATCGCCATGATCTGGCGCTTCACGCCTTCGGGATTGAAGGCCCGGTCATAGGCCACGGCAGCCTGATGCAGCAATACCTGGCGATCATCCACCACCATCGGACTGCCCAGCGCGGCCAGCAGGTCGGCCTGTTGTTGCAATGCCGCTTCGCGATTCGGCGCACTGCGTCGCGATAGCAACTGCACCAGCGCGGCGCTGGGTGCGGGCAGGCCTTCGGCACCGGAACTGGTCATGATCAGGGTCAGGCTTTCGACCCGCTGCGGCGCCATGGCGGCCATGTGCTGGGCGATCATCCCGCCCATGCTCACACCCAACACGTGGAAGCTTTGCACCTGCAAGGCGTCCATCAACCCCAGCCCGTCGTCAGCCATATCGGTCAAGGTATAAGGCGCGGCCACGGGCAAGCCGAGCTTGTAACGCAGGGCTTCGAAGGTCAGGTTGGCGCTGCCGGGCGCTTGGCGCCAGGTGGACAGGCCGACGTCGCGGTTGTCGTAGCGGATCACCCGGAAACCTTGCTCGCACAAGGCGACCACCACTTCATCCGGCCAATGGATCAACTGCCCGCCCAGGCCCATCACCAGCAGCAATGCCGGATCGGAAGCACGGCCAACGCTCTGGTAGGCCAGGCTCACCTGATCCAGATCGACCCGTTGGGTCGCAACATTGACATCACAACGAGACGCCGCCATCGACGGCAGGCCGAAAAACAACGCGGCCAGGAAAATGAATACACGCATGAAGAAACACCGAAACGCAGAACCCCAGTAGAGCGCGAGTCTGATGAAGTTTGTTCAAGCGCGCTGCCACAGTTGCGTGACAGTTTGATGAAGATTGCCGAGTGGTTGCCTGCGCAAAGGATGTATCTGTGGGGGCAAAGCTTGCTCGCGATACAGGCACCTCGATTCCAGAGAGATCGCGTTGGCTTCATCGCGAGCAAGCTTTGCTCCCACAAGTCCCGGCTCAAGGTACCGGTTTCAGGCCAACTGGCTACGCAACTGCCGCGCCGCCGCCACCATGTTCACCAACGCCGCTTCCGTCTCCGGCCAGCCCCGGGTTTTCAGCCCGCAGTCAGGGTTGACCCACAGCCGCTCAGGCGCGATTCGTTTCACTGCCTTGCTCATCAGCGCGATCATCTCGGCGGTGTCCGGCACCCGTGGCGAGTGGATGTCGTAGACGCCCGGACCGATGTCATTGGGGTAGTCGAAGGCCTCGAACGCGTCGAGCAGTTCCATGTCCGAGCGCGAGGTTTCGATGGTGATGACATCGGCGTCCATGTCGGCGATGGCCTGGATCACGTCGTTGAATTCGCTATAGCACATGTGGGTATGGATCTGGGTTTCGTCGCCCACGCCCGATGCGCTCAAGCGGAAGGCCTCCACGGCCCAGTCCAGGTACGCCTGCCATTGCCCGCGACGCAAAGGCAGGCCTTCGCGGAACGCCGCCTCGTCAATCTGCACGATCTTGATCCCGGCCTTTTCCAGGTCCAGCACTTCGTCGCGCAGGGCCAGGGCCAGTTGTCGGGCCTGGACCTGGCGCGACACGTCTTCGCGGGGGAACGACCACATCAGCATGGTCACGGGACCGGTGAGCATGCCTTTCATGACCTTGTCGGTCAGGCTTTGCGCGTAGCGGATCCAGTCGACGGTCATGGCTTTCGGTCGGCTGATGTCTCCATAAATGATCGCCGGCTTCACGCAACGCGAGCCATAGCTCTGCACCCAGCCGAAACGGGTGAAGGCGTAGCCGTCCAGTTGCTCGGCGAAGTATTCCACCATGTCGTTGCGCTCGGCTTCACCGTGCACCAGCACATCCAGGCCCAGGCGCTCCTGGATCTGCACGGCATGGCGGATCTCGGTATGCATGGCATCCTGATAATCGTTGGCCGACAGCTTGCCTTGCTTATAAGCCTGACGCGCCAGGCGGATCGCCGGGGTCTGCGGGAAGGAGCCGATGGTGGTGGTGGGAAAAGGGGGCAGTTTCAGCCGGGCACGCTGCTCCTCGATGCGCTTGGCAAACGGCGAACACCGCTGGCTGTCCTGTGGCCCGATGGCCGCCAGGCGCGCCTGAACCTCGGTTTTATGAATGCGCGTCGAGCTGGCGCGACCGGTCTGCACGTCACGGCTGACGGCCAGGGCCTGCTGTACACCCGGGGCCTGTGGATCGTTGAGCGCATCGCGCAACACCGCCACCTCACCGCACTTCTGCACGGCAAAGGCCAGCCAGCTCTTGAGTTCCGGATCGAGCCGGTCTTCGCGTTCCAGGTCCACCGGGCTGTGCAACAGCGAGCACGAAGTGCTGACCCAGAGGTTGTCGCCAAAGCGCTCCTGGGCCGGTTGCAGTTGCGCCAGCGCCTGTTCCAGCTCGCAGCGCCAAATGTTGCGACCATTGACCAGGCCCACCGAGAGAATCTTGTAGGTCGGCAGGCGGTCCAGCACCTGGCCCAATTGTTCCGGGGCGCGCACCGCGTCGATGTGCAAGCCGTCCACCGGCAGGCTCACCGCCAGGCCGAGGTTGTCTTCCAGGCCACTGAAATAAGTCGCCACCAGTTTTTTCAGCGGCGAATACTGGAGGATGTGATAGGCACGCTCGAACGCGCTTTTCCAGGCCTGGGGCAGGTCGAGGGTGAGGATCGGTTCGTCGATCTGCACCCACTCCACGCCCTGAGCCTTGAGCCGATTGAGGATTTCCCCGTAGACCGGCAACAGACGCTCCAGCAGGCCGAGCTTGTCGAAATCCGCACCCTTGGCCTTGCCCAGCCACAAGTAGGTCAACGGGCCGATGATTACCGGTTTGACCTGATGGCCCAAGGCATGGGCCTCGTCCACTTCATCGAACAACTGCTCCCAGCTCAGGGCGAAGGTCTGGTCGGCGGAAAATTCCGGGACCAGGTAGTGGTAGTTGGTGTCGAACCACTTGGTCAGCTCCTGGGCGTATTGCGCCTGGCCGTGGTCGGCATTGCAGCAACTGGCCGTGGCGCCACGGGCCATGGCGAACAGGGTGTCGAGGGTCGGTCGGCCCTGGGCATTCAAGGTGCCGTGGAAACGTTGTGGGACGGCGCCCAGGGTCAAGGTATGGCCCAGCACCTGGTCGTACCAGGCAAAGTCGCCGACGGGCAGGAGGTCAATGCCGGCGTCTTTCTGCAATTGCCAGTGCCGGGCCCGCAGTTCGCGTCCCACCGCTTGCAGCGCGGCCGGGGCCAGGTCGCCCTTCCAGTAGGCTTCGAGGGCTTTTTTCAGTTCGCGGTCGGCGCCGATGCGGGGAAAACCGAGGGTGTGGGCCAGGGCCATGATGTGCGTCCTCCTATAAAAGATGGCGCCATTGTCGACAGCACGGCCCACATGAGACAAACTCAACCTTTTCGTGTTGATCACAAGTTTTACTCATGGAGCCCACAGTGCTTGAACTCCGTCACCTCAAGACCCTGCACGCCTTGCGCGAAGCCGACAGCCTGGTCGAAGCCGCCGAACGCCTGCACCTGACCCAGTCCGCCCTCTCCCACCAGTTCAAGGAACTGGAAGAGCGCCTGGGCATGCAGTTGTTCGTGCGCAAGACCAAGCCCGTGCGCTTCACCAGCGCCGGCCTGCGCCTGTTGCAACTGGCCGATGCCGCCCTGCCGTTGCTGCGCAGTGCTGAACGGGACATCGCCCGCTTGGCTGGCGGCACCGCCGGGCGCCTGCACATGGCCATCGAGTGCCATAGCTGCTTCCAGTGGTTGATGCCGACCATCGACCAGTTCCGCGATGCCTGGCCGGAAGTCGAACTGGACCTGGCCTCGGGCTTCGCCTTCGCTCCATTGCCGGCCCTGGCCCGGGGCGACCTCGACCTGGTGGTGACCTCCGACCCGCTGGAGCTGGCCGGTATCACGTACGTGCCGTTGTTCACCTACGAAGCGATGCTCGCCGTCGCCAACCAGCATCGGCTGGCGGGCAAGCCCTACATCGTGCCCGAGGACCTGATCAGCGAAACCCTGATCACCTACCCGGTGGAGCGCGACCGCCTGGACATCTTCACCCGTTTCCTGGAACCGGCCGACATCGAACCGGCCCAGGTCCGCACCTCTGAATTGACGGTGATGATGATGCAACTGGTGGCCAGCGGCCGTGGCGTGTGCGGCATGCCGCACTGGGCCCTGCATGAATACAGCTCGCGGGGTTACGTGAAAGCCAAGCGGCTGGGGGAGAAAGGCTTGTTTGCCACGTTGTATGCGGCAGTGCGGACCGACATGCTCGACGCGCCGTACATGCGCGATTTTCTGCTGACGGCCAAGGACACCTCGTTTTCGACATTGGATGGGGTCAGTGCTGTGCGCTGACTGGCGGCCTTTGTGGCGAGGGGATTTATCCCCGCTGGGCTGCGAAGCAGCCCCCAAGGCAGGCAACTCGGTGTGTCAGGAAGATTGAGTTCACTGCTTTAGGGCCGCTTCGCGGCCCAACGGGGATAAATCCCCTCGCCACAAAAGCGCAACGGTCATGGTCACAGGGATTAGAGCTCGAGCCACATGTGGATTTTGTCGAGGTATTGGTCGTCCACGCGGATCGCCATTGGCTCGAGGCCGTACAGGACGAAGCCGCAGCGCTGGTAGAGCTTGACCGCCGGGTCGTTGCCGGCGGTGACGGTCAGTTGCACCAGGCGCAGAAAGGGATAGCGCCGGGCTTCGTCGAGGGCGGCCTGCACCAGTTGGTAGCCGAGCCCGCGATGGCGATGCTCATCGGCGACGTACATGCCGAACAGCAACGCCTTGTGCCGGGCTTTTTCCCGGGGCTCCAGGGCCAGGCCGACGATGCCGACCAACGCTTGCTCGACAAACGCCCCCAGCAGCACATCGAACCGGCTGCCCAGGCGCGATTCCCACCAGTTGATGGGCAACTTCGCCCGCTCGTTGACGCTGGAGGTGAAGGCCTGCGGATGCAGGGCGTACGCCTGGAGCATCAGTTGGCGATACACCTGGGCATCGCCGGCCCGCAACCGTCGGATGCTCACGCCGAACGCCGTTGCTCAAACATCAGGCGCAACGCCAGCGCACCGAGCACAAACCCCATGAAGTAACGCTGCGCCGCCAGCCAGGTCGGGTTGTGGACGAACCACGAGGCAATACCGGCAGCGAACAGGGCAATCAACAGGTTGACGCTGAAACTGACGCTGATCTGGGTCAGCCCCAGGACAATGCTCTGGGTGAACAGTGAACCGTGTTCCGGGCTGATGAACTGCGGGAACACCGACAGATAGAACACCGCGATCTTGGGATTCAGCGCGCTGGTGAGAAACCCCATGGTGATCAACTTGCGCGTCGAGTCCGCAGGCAATTGCTGGGCCTCGAAGGGCGAACGCGCGCCGGGCTTCACGGCCTGCCAGGCCAGCCACAACAGGTACAGCGCACCGGCCCATTTCAACAACTCATAGGCCACGGGCACCGCCAGGAACACCGCCGTCAACCCGGCGGCGGCGGCGAACATGTGCACGAAGAACCCCGCCACCACTCCCAGCAGGGAGGTGACGCCGGCCTTGCGGCCCTGGCAGATCGAACGGGAGATCAGGTAAATCATGTTCGGGCCAGGCGTCAGTACCATCAGCAACGCGGCGGCGGCGAAAATCAACAGGTCCGGCAGTGGAATCATGAGCATCAGTCCTTGAGGCGTGAATCAGCAGGTGGCGAGATGTGTCGCTCGATAAAACGGCAGGATCACCTCGCCTGTCAACGGTGCCAGCACAAGATCATTGTCACCGGCCGGGTCGATCCAGCAAATCTCTTCAATCTCGGCAGCCGGCGAAACCGGCGCGTCGATGCGTAGCAAAAACACCTCGGCCTGCACGACGAACCCCGGTTCGTTGGCCGCCGGAGCGCTGAACACGCCCAGGTGCCGGGCCTGTGCCGGGTCGATCTGTAAGCCAAGCTCCTCTTCCAATTCACGGGCCAGCGCCTGCACCGGCTGCTCATGGGCCTCGATCTTGCCGCCCGGCTGCATGAAGGCCCGGGTGCCGCGCTTGCGCACCAGCAGGGTTCGCCCGTCCGACCCGAGCAGCAGGGCGGCGGCGATACGGATGAGGGGAGTGGTCATGGGAGATCAAGGCCTTGGGCGGGGAAATGCCGGGGAGATTACAGACCAGGACGGAGGGAGAAAAGCCTGGCACCCGTTTCGGCACACGCACAGCCCCCTGTGGGAGCGAGCCTGCTCGCGATGACGGAGTGTCAGTCGATTTCTTTTTTAACTGATACGCCGCCATCGCGAGCAGGCTCGCTCCCACAAGGAATCGCAGTGACCGCTAGAGGTCTGTCACCCCAAAATCGGCTTCGGCACCGAAGGGTCGGCCTCCTCGGGGATTTTGACGAACACGCTGTACCGGGCCCCCTCCATCGCTTCGAAGGCGATGAGTTTTTCCACCAGTGGAGCGCTCAGGACCTTGCCGGCGTTGAGCAACAGCATGCCGTTGTCGGCGTTGAGGTTACGCGCCAGGATCATGCCCGCCGCCAGTTCCCGGGTATTCATGACCTTCACCGTCGGGTCCGACAAGGTCACGTCTTCCAGGTATTCGCCACATGCCTTGATGAAGTCCTCGATCATGTCCGGGTCGTATAGCTTGCCGGCGTATTTGCGGATGTAGACCAGCGCTTCGTCACTGTTCATCTGCCGTTCGAGTATCAAGCCACGTTGCAGCTCGATGAAGTCCACCGCCAGTTTCAACAGCCGCGAACCGAACGGAATGGCATCGCCCTTTAGGTGCTCGGGAAAACCGCTGCCGTCCCAACGCTCCTGGTGGTGGCGAATGATCCGCGCTGCGTCCTTCATAGGGTCCAGAGTCATCAGCAGCGATTCGCTCTGCTTCGGATAGGCGCGGTACAGCTCGAGCTCAGTGTGGTGCAGCATGTCGGCGGGCGTGACCATCATGTTGTCGGTCCAGCTCAGCTTACCGATGTTGTAGAGCGCCGCGGCCATGGTCAGGTCGCGGTCGGTGGACTCATCGAGGAAATGCAGCCGGCTGTAGACCCTGATCAACTCGATGATCTGCCGGTTGGTCTGCTTGGCCTTGGGCAGGCGCAGGTTGGCGATCAGCGAAAACACCTCGGTGCTGGTCACATAACTGCGCTTGAGCTCGTCATAGGCCAGGTCGAGCATGTCGGCGGTCTGCTGCAACTCGGAGGTGCGCGACGCCACGCGTTTTTCCAGGGTGGCGTTAAGGGTCTTGAGTTGCTGGTTCTGCTCGCGATTCAGCGCTTCGAGGCGCTGGCGCTCGCTTTCGGAATGCTGGTGAGCCAGGGCCTGGCGCAGGGCCTGCACCAATTCCTCATCGTTCCAGGGCTTGCTGAGGTAGCGATAAAGCTGCCCCTCGTTGATGGCCTTGGTCATCATGTCCACATCGGCATAACCGGTGAGCAGGATGCGCAAGGTCGATGGATACAACTTGCGGATCTCGGCCAGCAGCGTGGCGCCATCCATGTTCGGCATACGCGCGTCGGTCATCACCAGGTCGACCGGCCGTTCCTTGAGGATTTCCAGGGCCTTGGCACCACTGTCGGCCAGCAGGATTTCGTATGGCTGACTGCGCAATAGCCGACGCAGGCTATTGAGAATCGACTCTTCGTCATCGACCAGCAGCACCGTCGGCTTCTTTACCGGAACGTCCGGCGATTGATCTTCCATTTGAAACCCCCTCCTAATTCACGACAACCGTTCTACCTTAGCCCCAAAATACAGGCTAGTAGATTGCGAAAATTTAGACACATTTGCCATCAGTGCACGAGCGCATCCCGATCAGACAGCTATGCTGTACCCCATGAAGGGCCATGTACAGGCCGAATACTCATGCCAGCGAAAGGGATATCAGATGTTTCCAGGGTTCTATAGTCCGCATCAAGACGGTGCACGGCCATGAGCCTGCCGTTGGATAAAACCAATCGGCGGATCCTGATCGTCGATGACACCCCGACCATCCATGAGGATTTTCGCAAGATCCTCAGCCCCCAGATGAACGCCGAAGACAACCTGAGCAGCGCCGAAGAAGCCCTGTTCGGCGCGCCGGTGGCGGTCGCCAGCACCAGTTTCGTGCTCGATTCGGCGTTCCAGGGCATGGAAGCCTTGAACAAGGTCGAAACGGCGCTGGCCCAGGGGCAGCCCTTCGCCATGGCGTTCATCGACATGCGCATGCCGCCGGGCTGGGACGGCCTGGAAACCATCGAACGGCTGTGGCGCGCCGACCCCAAGCTGCAAGTGGCCCTGTGCACGGCTTACTCGGATTATTCCTGGGAAGACATCGCCGATCGCCTGGACCTGGGCGACCGCTTGCTCATCCTGAAAAAACCCTTCGACGCCATCGAGATCCGCCAGATGGCCAGTACCTTGACCGTCAAATGGCAGATGACCGAGGACGCGGCGCTGAAAATGGACATGCTCGAACGCGCGGTCGAGGAGCGCACCCGGGAACTGGCCGACGCCAACATCATCGTGCAAAACAGCCCGACCATTCTCTATCGCCTGCGGGGCGAGCCGCCGTTTCCATTGATGTACATCTCCCACAACATCACCAAGTTCGGTCATTCCGCGGCGCAACTGACCAACGCGCCGGATTGGGCGCAAACCCTGATCCACCCCGACGACCAGGACAAAGTCCATGAGGCCATGGTCCGCGTCCTGGACCGCGACACTGCGGGGGCTTCCATCGAGTTTCGCATGCGCACCGGCGACGACACGTTCCGCTGGGTGGAGAACCGCTACATACCGGTGCGCAACGATCAGGGCCTGTTGCTGGAAGTGGAAGGCATCATCCTCGACATCACCGAGCGCAAGCTGGCCGAAGAGAAGATCGCCCTGCTGGCCCGCACCGACGGCCTGACCGGGCTGGCCAACCGTGCCACGGTGATCGAGCGCCTGCACCAGGCCTTCGCCGCCGCTCGTCGGGGAGCTGCGCCGTTTGCCATGTTCTACCTGGACCTGGACCACTTCAAACGGATCAACGATACCTTGGGCCACCCCATCGGTGACCTGCTGTTGCAGGAAGTCGCCGCCCGGATCAAGGCCTGTACCCGGGAAAACGACGTGGTGGCGCGCCTGGGCGGCGATGAATTCGCCCTGCTGCAACTGGACGTCCATGAAGCGACCCACTGCGCCGCGCTGGCGGCCAAGATCCGCGATGCCCTCGTGGCGCCGTACTCCCTGGACGGCAACGATGTGCGGATCTCGGTGAGCATTGGCATCGCCCTGTACACCCCGCAGAGCCTGAGTGCCGACAGCCTGATGGCGCAGTCCGACATGGCCCTGTACCGTTCCAAGGAAAAGGGCCGCAACCAGTACCATTTCCATAACGAGGAGATCAATCAGGAGGTTACCGACCGGGTCGCCCTCGCCAACGACCTGCGCCAAGCGGTCGAAAACAACGAGCTGCACCTGCACTATCTGCCGGAAGTCGACCTTGGCACCGGCAAGATCCTCGGCATGGGCGTGCAAGTGCGCTGGAACCACCCCGAACGTGGCTGGCTGGAGCCGGCGGCCTTCATGCCGGCCGCCGAGAAGACCGGGATCATCATTGGCCTGGGGCATTGGGTGCTGGACCAGGCCTGCCAACAGATGCGCCAGTGGCGCGACCAGGGCATGGCGCCACCGGTGATCGCCATCGACCTGTCCCTGACCCAACTCAAGACCGGCCCGGAACTGATCTACGATGTGCTGCGCACCACCGCGCGCTGGGAACTGGCGCCCTGGGACCTGCGCTTCGACGTCACCGAAGCCACCCTCGCCCAGACCAAGTGGACCCACAACGACGTCTTGCCACGCCTCTGCGAATTGGGCGTGCAGATCGCCATCGATGACTTCGGCACCGAGTACTCCTCGTTCGATTACCTCAAGACCTACCGGGTCAACCACCTCAAGCTCGCCCAGCGTTTCCTCGACAGCGCCAACGCCGACCCCGAGAACGCCACGACGCTGCGGGCGATCATCAACTTCGCCCGGGACGTGGGCATCGGAATCATCGCCGAGGGCGTCGAGACCCAGGAGCAGCGCACTACGCTGATGTCCAGTGGCGGAGCGATGCAGGCCCAGGGGCATTACTTCAGTACCGTGGTCGACAGCGGCCAGGCCGCCGAACTGCTCAAGGCCGGCACCATCGTTCCGGCGACGGACCACTGGACTCGACCTGCGAGCCAGCTATCGGAGAGCAATCCATGAACCCCATGTCGGTCCCTGCCAACCGGCGGATCCTGGTGGTGGACGATACGCCGGCGATCCATCAGGACTTTCGCAAGATCCTCAGCCCCAGCGCCGGCAGCGATGACTCACTGGACGACACCGAGAGCCTGCTGTTCGGCACCCCGCAGGTCAACCGGCTGCAATTCCAGATCGACTCGGCCTATCAGGGTGAAGAAGCGCTGGAACTGGTCAAGCGCGCCCAGGCCGAAGGCCAGCCCTATGCGCTGGTGTTCGCCGACATGCGCATGCCCCCGGGCTGGGACGGCCTGCAAACCATCGAGCAACTGTGGAAAGCCGACCCGCGCCTGCAAATCGCCCTGTGCACGGCGTTCTCGGATTATTCCTGGGAAACCATGTCCGAACGGATCGAGTTCGACGACCAACTGCTGATCCTCAAGAAACCCTTCGACACCCTGGAAATCCGTCAGATGGCCAGCGCCATGACCTGGAAATGGCAACTGGCCCAGGATGCCGCGAGGAAAATGCGCAGCCTGGAGCGCACGATTGAAGAGCGGGTCCAGGAACTGCTCAAGGTGTCTCACTTGTTGCAGTACGACGTGCTCACCGAGCTGCCCAACAGCATGTTGCTCGGCGATCGCCTGACCCAGGCAATGGCCCAGTGTCGCCGACATGACCGGCAACTGGCGGTGATGTTCATCGGCCTGGACCGTTTCAAGCGCGTCAATAACGCGCTGGGACATCCGGTGGGCGACGAAATGCTCAAGCGGGTGGCCCGGGGGCTGGCAACCGTGGTGCGTGAATCCGATTCGGTGTTCCGCTACGGCTCGGATGAATTCGTGGTAATCGCGGGGGACATCGTCGACGCGCAGCAAACCAAAGGCGTGGCCGAAAAACTGCTGGCGGCCATCAGCACCCCGCAGCCCATTGACGGCCATGACCTGAGCGTCACCGCCAGCCTGGGCATCAGCGTGTACCCAACCGACGGTTTCGACGCCGTGGCGCTGATCAAGAAAGCCGAGACGGCGATGCGCAACGTCAAGGAAACCGGGCCTAACGACTACCGTTTCTTCACCGAAGACATGAACCGCCGGGCGCGGCAGCAGCAGACCATCGAATCCGGCCTGCGCCTGGGCCTGCAACGCAAGGAATTCGTGTTGCATTACCAACCTAAGCTCGACCTCAAGAGCGGCAAGGTGGTGGGGGTCGAGGCACTGGTACGCTGGAACAGGCCGGATCATGGCCTGGTCTATCCGTCGGATTTCATTCCGGTCGCCGAGGACAGTGGCCTGATCGTTCCGCTGAGCCAATGGGTGCTTCAGGAAGCCTGCCAACAGGCCTGCCGTTGGCAAGCCCAGGGAATGCGGCCGCTGTACTTGTCGGTGAATATCTCGGCCATCGATTTTCGCCAGCGCGGCTTCGTCGACGGCATTGCCCGCACCCTCAAGGAAACCGGCCTGGACCCGACACAGTTAGAACTGGAGATCACTGAAAGCGTACTGATGCAGAACGTCGATACCACGGTCGCCATCCTCAAGGCCATCAAGCAACTGGGGATACGCCTGGCCATCGACGACTTCGGCACCGGCTATTCGAGCCTGAGCTACCTGCAGAAATTTCCGGTGGATGTGTTGAAGATCGACCAGTCGTTCGTCGGTGACCTGAGCATCGACAGCAACGACGCCAAGCTGGTGAGCACCATCATCAGCCTGGGCAAGAGCCTGAACCTGCACATCATTGCCGAAGGTGTGGAGACCCTCGAGCAATTGGAGTTTCTCAAGAAACACCAATGCGAGGAGGTCCAGGGTTATTACTTCAGCAAGGCCGTGGAACCGCAGGCCTTCGCCGACTGGATGATCGAGTGGGAAAAACGCCAGAACCCGTTTTCGTGAACACCTGAGTGTCATCAACCAAAGTTTCAAGGAAAGCATCCCCATGGCGTCACATGGACTGATTCTGGCTCTCGGCCTGCTCGTGGGATCAAGCGTGACCGCTCACGCCGAACCCCTGGACGAACCCCTCAAGCCCCTGCCCCCGATTCCGACCCTGGACCCCAAGCGCGTCCAGTTGGGGCTGCGGCTGTTCAACGACCCACGGCTGTCGGTGAACAACACCCTGTCCTGCGCCAGTTGCCATCGCCTGGACAAGGGTGGCGCCGACGACAAACCGTTTTCCCTGGGCTTCGACGGCAAGCCCGTGGAAGTCAATACGCCCACCGTGTTCAATGCCGGCCTGAACTTCCACCAGTTCTGGGATGGCCGCGTCGACACCCTGGAGGAACAGGTGAACGCGGTGGTGACCAGCCCGAGGGAAATGAACAATACCTGGGAAACGGTGGTCAAGCGCATCGCCGATGACCCGGGCTATGCCAAGGACTTCAAGGAGGCCTACCCGGACGGGGTGACCCGGCCCAATATCCAGAACGCACTGGCCGATTATGAACGCACCTTGCAGACGCTCAACTCGCGCTTCGACCAATATCTGCTGGGCAACACCGACGTCCTGACCCCCCGGGAAAAGTTCGGCTACGAGCGTTTCAAGGAGTACGGCTGCATCGCTTGCCACCAGGGTGTGAACATTGGCGGCAACATGTTCCAGAAGTTCGGGGTCATGGGCGACTACATCAAGGACCGCGGCAACCCCACTCGAGCCGACGAAGGACGCTTCAACATCACTGGTGATGAAGCGGACCGCCAGGTTTTCAAGGTGCCCAGCCTGCGCAACGTGGCCGTCACCGCGCCGTATTTCCACGATGCGTCGGCGCCGACCCTGGAACACGCGGTGGAGGTGATGTTCAAGTACCAACTGGGGCGTGAGCCGCTCAAGAACGATACGACCCTGATCGTCGAGTTTCTCAAGACGCTGACCGGTGAATCGGGGGGCAAGCCTCTATGACAACTCTCCGTCGCCTCGGTCTTGCGCTCATCGGCCTGTTGCTCGCTTCAGTCCTGCTGTTCATGTACATCAATTCGGGGGCCCAGCAGGCCGCCTCGTACATTGAGTCCCGGGACCTGATCCGCCAGCTCAAGCAGCAAGACGCCATCTGGGACAACGAGGTGCTCAAGTCGCGGATCGCCCTGACCCACGACTACGACCCCCTGGTTTCGCCCCTGCATGAAATGACACGCCTGTGGCATCGTCTCGACGCCATCGAATCGGAGCCCGGGCGCCACAAGTCGTCCCTATGGGAAGCCCAACGTGACGAGTACCTCAAGGCGGTCAAGGAAAAAACCCGACTGGTGGAGCAGTTCAAATCCCACAACGCGGTGCTGCGCAACTCCATGGCCTTCCTGCCCACGGCAGAGGACGACATCCAGGCGCAATTCGCCCGGCTGGCCGACACCGAGCGGCTGCAGCTGCAAAACGTCGCCATCGACACCTACGACCTATTGCTCAGCAGCATGGAGTTCGCCCAGCTCAGCACCCCGGAGGTCGCTGCCGAAGTGCTGCTGGGCCTGAACAGGCTGGACGTCAACAAGGAACGCATGCCGCAGGGGCTTCAAGGTCCCGTTGACATCCTGAGCAGGCACATCGCGCTGATCCTGCGCGAACAACCGCGGGTCAATGAGCTGTTGCAGGGCATCGAAGCGGTGCCCGTGGCCAGTCGCCTGGACACCATCACCGACCTGCTGGAGAAGGACCAGAGCAAAGCCGCGGTCAAGTACGAGCGTAACCACGTCTACCTGCTGGTGTTCGCCACGATCCTGGTATTGATACTGATCTGGCTGGCGATCCGGCTGGTACGCAGCTTCGCCGAGATCAAAAGGGTCAACAATGCCTTGCAAACCGCCAACGACGAGCTGGAACAACGGGTCGAAGAACGCACCCGCCAGCTCAAGGACACCCAGAGCGAGTTGATGGACACCGCCCGCCAGGCCGGCATGGCGGAAATCGCCACCAACGTGCTGCACAACGTCGGCAACGTCCTCAACAGCGTGAACATCTCCGCCGACCTGGTCAGCCGCAAACTGCGCACCAGCAAGGCCGTGGGGCTGGGCAAGGCGATGCAACTGATCAACGAACACGCCGATAACCTGGGGCACTTTCTCACTGAGGACGAGAAAGGCAAGCTGCTGCCCGGCTACCTCAACCAACTGGTCGAAGCCATCGCCCTTGAGCAGCAGGGCCTGATCGACGAACTGGCCCAGTTGAGCAAGAGCGTGGACCACATCAAGGACATCGTCTCCACCCAGCAGTCCTATGCCGGGGCCAACAGCCTGCTGGAACCCTTGGTGGTCAGTGAACTGCTCGAAGATGCCTTGCGCATGAACTCGGGCGCCCTGACCCGCCACCATGTTACGGTGATCAAGGAATACGGCGAGGTGCCGCGGATCATGGGCGACAAACACCGCTTGCTGTTGATCCTGATCAACCTGATCAGTAATGCCAAATACGCCATGGCTGGGGTTTCCAATCATGCGCGGAACATGACCCTGAAGGCCGCCGTCATCGATGGCGAGACCTTGCAAATCAGCGTCAAGGACGAAGGCGAAGGTATCCCGGAGGAAAACATGACGCGCATCTTCGCCCACGGTTTTACCACGCGTAAGGAAGGCCACGGTTTTGGCCTGCACAGCTGCGCACTGGCGGCCATTGAAATGAACGGCCACCTCACCGCCCACAGTGAGGGGCCTGGAAAGGGAGCAACGTTCCAACTCCAGGTGCCCCTGAAACTCGCAGAAGGTGAGCCATGAACAGCCTGAGTAACCGCCGCATCCTGCTGATCGACGATACACCCGCCATTCATGAAGATTTCCGCAAGATCCTCACCCCGGAGGATGACAGCAACGCCGACTTGCTGGACATGGAAAGCGCATTGTTCGGCGAAGCACCGAAACCTGCCGCCACCGTGTTCGAACTCGACTCGGCCTATGGCGGGCAGGAAGGCCTGAACAAATTGCTGGAGGCGGCAGCGAAAGAGCGCCCTTATGCCCTGGCGTTTGTCGACATGCGTATGCCCGAAGGCTGGGATGGCGCCAAGACCATCGAAGAACTCTGGAAGCGCGACCCGCAGTTGCAGGTGGTGGTCTGCACGGCGTATTCGGATTATTCCTGGGATGAACTGCTCGACCGTCTCAACGGCCACGACCGGTTGCTGATCCTGAAAAAACCCTTCGACAACATCGAAGTCCAGCAGATGGCCAATACCCTGACCACCAAATGGGAAATGACCTCTCGCGCGCAATTGAAAATGAACAAGCTCGAAGACCTGGTGGAACAACGGACCCTGGCGTTCAAACAGGCCAGCGAGCTGCTGCAAATGGAAATCGACGAACGCAAGATGCTGGAAACCCAACTGGTGCAGTCGGAAAAACTTGCCTCGCTGGGTCAGTTGGCGGCCGGGGTGGCCCACGAAATCAACAACCCGATCGGCTTCATTTCTTCCAACCTGGGGGCCTTGGACGGCTACTTCGGCAAACTCCAGGAAATGCTCAGCGCCTACGGCAGTGCCGAGGAAGCCATCGCCTCGCCGGAGCTGGTGGTGAACTTGAGAAAGCTGCGCGAACAGGTGGAGCTGGATTTCCTGGTCGAGGACATCCCCTTGCTGATCAAGGAATCCAAGGATGGCATCGGCCGCGTCGGGCAGATCGTCAAGGACCTGAAGGACTTCTCCCGCGTCGATTCCAGCCAGGAATGGCAGATGGCCAATTTACAGCAGGGCATGGATTCGACGTTGAACATCGTCGCCAATGAAATCAAGTACAAGGCCGACGTGGTCAAGGAGTACACGCCGCTGCCGGAAGTGGAATGCCTACCCTCGCAGATCAACCAGGTGATCATGAACCTGATCGTCAACGCCGCCCAGGCCATCGGCCCCGAACGCGGCACCATCACCCTGCGCAACGGCGTCGCCGATGAAACCGTGTGGATCGAAGTCTCCGACAATGGCTCGGGCATCCCCCCCGAAACCTTGCAGAAAATCTTCGACCCGTTCTTCACCACCAAACCCATAGGCCAGGGCACAGGGCTGGGGCTGTCGTTGTCCTACGGCATCGTGAAAAAACACAACGGCGAGATCACGGTACGCAGTGAAGTCGGCGTCGGCACCACCTTCCGCGTGGAATTGCCGGTGCGGCAGATGAAGCAGGCGAGCTGAGCCACACCTGGGGTGAGAACACTGTAGAAGCTGTGGGAGCAAGGCTTGCCCGCGATGGGGACGACTCGGTACTTCAGAAACCGAGACGCCTGTATCGCGAGCAAGCTTTGCTCCCACAGCCCTGCTCCCATGACAATCCCCTCGCCATAGGGTTGCCCGCCGTTTCGCTGTCAGCGCAGAATGCCTCCACCGCCTCGCCCATCGCTCACCCCCAAGGAAACCGTATGAGCCTGTCTCTGCTGAGTCGTTACGCCTTCTTTGCTGGCTGTGTCATCTTCACCCTCGCCAGCCTGCCGTTCCTGCAACACGACTGGCTCTGGCCGATCACGCTGGTGACCGGGCTGTTGAGCCTGCTGGGGTTGTTCGACCTGTTGCAAAGCCGTCACGCCGTGCGGCGCAACTATCCGATCCTGGGCAATATCCGTTACCTGGTGGAAGGCATCCGCCCGGAGATCCGCCAATACCTGCTCGAATCCGACAGCGACGCCCTGCCCTTCTCCCGGGCCCAGCGTTCACTGGTGTATTCCCGGGCCAAGAACGAAAGCGCCGACAAACCATTCGGCACCTTGATCGACGTCTACCAGACCGGCTTCGAATTCATCGGCCATTCCATGCGCCCGGCCCCGTTGAGCGACCCTAACGGTTTTCGCGTAACGGTCGGCGGCCCGCAGTGCACCCAGCCGTACTCGGCGTCGGTGTTCAACATCTCGGCCATGAGCTTCGGCTCCCTGAGCGCCAACGCGATCCGGGCACTGAACCAGGGCGCCAAGCTGGGCAACTTCGCCCACGACACCGGTGAAGGCAGCATCAGCCCCTACCACCGTGAACACGGCGGCGACCTGACCTGGGAGCTGGGCAGCGGCTACTTCGGCTGCCGCACCAGCGACGGGCGCTTCGACCCGGAGCGCTTCGCCGCCCAGGCGCAGAACCCGCAGGTGCGGATGATCGAAATCAAGATGAGCCAGGGCGCCAAACCCGGCCACGGCGGCATCCTGCCCAAGCACAAGGTCACCCGGGAAATCGCCGAGACCCGTGGCATCCTCATGGGCGAGGATTGTGTTTCACCGTCTCGCCATAGCGCGTTTTCCACGCCTATCGAATTGATGCAGTTCGTCCAGCAACTGCGTGAGCTGTCCGGCGGCAAACCGGTAGGCTTCAAATTCTGCCTGGGCCACCCCTGGGAATTCATGGGCATCGCCAAGGCCATGCTGGAAACCGGGATCCTGCCAGACTTCATCGTGGTGGACGGCAAGGAAGGCGGCACGGGCGCAGCGCCGGTGGAGTTCACCGATCACATCGGCGTGCCGCTGCGCGAAGGCCTGCTGTTCGTACACAACACCCTGGTGGGCCTGAACCTGCGGGACAAGATCAAGCTCGGCGCCAGCGGCAAGATCGTCAGCGCCTTCGACATCGCCAGCGTCCTGGCCATCGGCGCCGACTGGGCCAACGCCGCGCGCGGCTTCATGTTTGCCATCGGCTGCATCCAGTCCCAAAGCTGCCACACCAACAAATGCCCCACCGGCGTCGCCACCCAGGACACCCTGCGCCAACGCGCCCTGGTCGTCCCGGACAAGGCCCAGCGGGTCTACAACTTCCACCGCAACACCCTCAAGGCCCTGGCCGAAATGCTCGCCGCCGCCGGGCTCGAGCATCCGTCGCAATTGCAGCCCAAGCATCTGGTGCGGCGGATGTCGGCCACCGAGGTGAAGTTGTTTTCTCAGTTGCATGTGTTTCTGAAGCCGGGGGAATTGCTGACGGGTGAGGTCAATGGGGCGTTTTATTCGCGGATGTGGCAGATGGCGCGGGCGGACAGTTTTGAGCCGCAGGAGGTGGTGGCTGCGTAATAGTGGCTTGATTGCCTGCCTCGGTTGAGGCAGGTGTTGCTTTGAGAATAAATAGAGAAGCAATCATCTGCCTATTCACAAGGGAGAGGGATTGATCCCAATCCTTCTCCAACAGCGGTTTGATGTCAGATAAAGATTGCGCCACTACCCACCAGCGCTTGTGCCCATGACACTTAAGTAGCTGGAAGTTGCTGAAATAGATCCAATTGGGGCCTTCAGAAATCAGGGCATAGCCGCCACGCTCAACGACCTCCAAAACGACGCTTGGGAGCAGGCGAACGTAAAACTTTGGTCGTATACCTGTTTGATTGTAATAACTGAATGGCAAATACCAGATTAAAGACTCAAGCACGATTTCATCGCCTGGTCGAACGACTTCCTGGAGTTCAGCAGCCAGCACATCGAGCCTGAAATCCCTTCGCAAATCGGTACCATTCAAGCCATCATCTTGTCGATATACCGATTGCAGACCCAGTACTTCCGCTGCCAGCACAATCATTCCGGTCAAAACCAGAACATCAGCTCGTCGCGCCAACCTATCCAGCGCTACAGCGACGACGAAAGGCACCCCAACCGCCGCGAAAACCAGATAGCGAGGGACAAACATCGGGATAGCTAATGCCACCAACACAAGGACGACAGTCGGTATAAAAAAATAGCCAATCAGTAATCCGCTGAAACGAAGCGGGGTATTGTCTTTCCAAACCAGCATTGCCGCACTTGCGGCAACTCCTATCAAAGGTAGTGCACACACAAGCAATGATTGCGTCTGCCACCCGTTCATCAAAATGAACTGCCAAACGAGACTCAGCACTGCCTGCGCTGTGACAGGCGGTATCCAATTGAGCATATAGCTGGCGGATAGCTGGTCGATAAAATGCGGCAACCAAGGCACAAACAACAGCGCAATCACACCATTGACCAACATCCAGGACCGCACGGGTAGCACTGTTTGATATTTCCCCGGTCGCCCCCACCACCAATAAAACCAATGCACTAGCACACACAGCGCGGCAAAGTAGTGGGTATAGAAAGCGGCGGTCATCAGCAATACATAGGTAACCGGGAAACGCTTTTTCCCTGGTTCTTTCACCCAACAAACCAATGCAACGGTTGCTCCCATCAACCAGAATCCGAGCAAGGTATACATCCGAGCTTCCTGGCTGTATCGAACCGAGATGGGCAGCAACGCCAATAGCAACGCAGCCACCCAGGTCGCCCTTCGCGTAGCAACCAGGCTCATCAACTTTATGCCAAGCAAGACCGTACCCACATCCGCGATCACACTCAGCGACCTGACGGCCAAAGCTCCATCACCGAACCAAGCAATCCAGTAGTGCAGCACGAGGTAATAAAGAGGTGGGTGAACGTCTCGGGCCGTAAGCGACCAGATCTGCCAAGGCTCATGCCGGGCAAGCAGTACGCTGAAAGCCTCGTCATACCAGATAGCGGGCAGCGTGATTCCGTGAAATCGCACGACGAACGCAAGGATGGTCACGGTCGCCAACGCTGAGCGGTCCAGCCGAATCAATGAGTTGTTGAGAAAACCGTTCCATAACGTTTTCACGGGCGCTCCCGATCCAACCGGCCGTTGCCTGGTGCCGTTCAATCTATGTTCTGCGCCAGCACAAGGTCTACTGTAGGTACTAACAGGTACCGGTGGCTCCATAACGCGTGGCGAGGGAATTTATCCCCGTTTGACTGCGCCGCAGGCACAAACGCTCATGAAAGATTGAGGAGGTTTCGAAGGTCCCAATGAGAAAGCCCCGATCATCAGACCGGGGCTTTGCTATACATCGCCGTCCACTTACGAAGCTGAACGCACCGAACCCTGCACATCACCCGTCGGTTGCAACTTGAAGGTATAGAACAGCGCCGTCAGCAGCACCAGGAACGCCGGGCCGACATAGAGCGCCACGCGGGTGTCGGGGAAGTACGCCATCAGACCCACCACCAGAACCAGGAACGCCAGCGCCAGGTACGAGCTGACCGGGTACAGCCACATGCGGTATTTCAGGGCCGCACGCTCTGAAGCGCTCAAGCCTTTGCGGAATTTGAGCTGGGCCAGCAGGATC
This sequence comes from Pseudomonas sp. St290, assembly GCF_018325805.1. Classification (NCBI taxonomy): domain Bacteria; kingdom Pseudomonadati; phylum Pseudomonadota; class Gammaproteobacteria; order Pseudomonadales; family Pseudomonadaceae; genus Pseudomonas; species Pseudomonas sp. St290. The sequence goes on from NZ_AP014703.1 coordinate 5,430,826, forward strand.
ATCACCCAGGTCCAGATCGCGCCGAAGGTGGCGATGGAGGTGACCCAGACGAAGACTTTTTCCGGTACCAGATAATTGAGCAGCACGCCCAGCAGCAGCGCGGCGATGGACAGCAGCAGCGCGCGGCGCGGCACGCCGTTGGCCGAAGTCTTGGCGAAACCGGCCGGGGCCTGGCCGTTCTGCGCCAGGCTGTAGAGCATCCGCCCGGTGCTGAAGATCCCACCGTTGCAGGAGGACAGCGCGGCGGTGATCACCACGAAGTTGATGATCCCGGCGGCGGTCTTGATACCCAGGCGCTCGAAGGTCATCACGAACGGGCTGCCCTGGGTGCCGATCTCGTTCCATGGGTAGATCGACAGGATCACGAACAACGCCCCGACGTAGAACAGCAGGATCCGCCAGAACACCGAGCCGATGGCGTTGGGGATGGTTTTCTGCGGGTCCTTCGCTTCACCGGCGGTCAGGCCGATCATCTCCACGCCCAGGTAGGCGAACATCACCATTTGCAGGGACATCAACACGCCCTGCACGCCATTGGGCATGAAGCCGCCGTGGGTCCAGAGGTTGGAAATGCCCAGGGCCACGCCGTCATTGCCGAACCCGAAGGCGATGATGCCGACGCCGCCGATGACCATGGCGATGATGGTGACGATCTTGATCAGGGCGAACCAGAACTCGAATTCACCGAAGGCCTTGACCGCGATCAGGTTGATCGAACCCATGCTGACCAGCGCAGCCAGGGCCCAGATCCAGCGGGGCACATCGGGAAACCAGATGCCCATGTACACCGCCACGGCGGTGATCTCCGCCACGCAGGTCACCAGCCAGAGGAACCAGTAGTTCCAACCGGTGAGAAAGCCCGCCAACGGGCCAAGATAGTCCTGGGCATAGCGGCTGAACGATCCGGCCACCGGGTTATGCACGGCCATCTCACCGAGGGCGCGCATGATCACCAGGATCGCCAGGCCACCAATGATGTAGGACAGCATGATCGCCGGACCGGCCATTTCGATGGCCTTGGCCGAGCCGAGGAACAGCCCGACACCGATGCAGGCGCCAAGCGCCATCAGGCGGATATGCCGCTCACCGAGTTCACGTTTGAGCGGACCGCCCTGGGCGGTCTCGCCATGGGGCAGATGATTGCCGACAGGCATAGGGATAACCTCGTCTTGTTATTGGATTAGCCACCGAGTATCCAAGGCCACAGGCCGATAAGCCTGCAACCTTGCCGAAACCGGGTCTGTCTTGTGGGCAGACCGTCCTGTGGAACAACACCCTCAGGATCAGCGGGCCATGCAGTATAAAAAGCCAGGGATAGAGAGTTTCACTGTAAAACCTGGTAAATCCAGGGATAAGCCTAAGTTGGAATCCGGTTTTGCAGAGGCCTTGTCTGGAATAGAGGTCATTCAGAAAACGGCGCCGAGTATTGCACAACGATGGTGCAACGTCTTGCCTGGGTACAGGCAGATGGCTCTGGTGCAAGGTTTTCAGACAGTTCTCCTTGTGATGCGGAGATTAATCTGTGGCGAGGGGATTTATCCCCTCGCCACAGATGAGTTCCATCACAACTGGTAAATCCCACCACAACAGATAAATTCCCTCTCCACAGGAAAACCATATTTTCCTGTCCAAACAGGGAGCATGAGGGCTTCACAGCCATGCGGTATCCCAGAGCGGGTAATCCCCGATACATTCCACCAGCCCAGCCCGAATCGGATTGGCGATGATGTAGTCGGCGCTGGGGCGCAGCTCTTCATTGTCACGAATCGCGCGGTCATGAAAGCCACTTTGCCAAAGCGGACCAGTGGCTCCGATCATGCTATTGACGCTATGGGTACAGCGAGCTTTGGTAGCGCCGATGACACGACTCAGATGGCCCTCGTGGATTTGCAGCAACCAATGGAAATGATCCGGCATCACCACCCAGGCTAAAGAGCTGACCAGACCCGAATCATGGGCACGTTTGAATTCTGCAACCAATAGTCTTCCAACCTTCCAGTTGGCAAAAACAGGACGTCGTTGATGAACAACAGCAGTCACCAGATAAGCTCGTCCTGGCTCGGAATAACGACCTCGACGCAAGCGATGGGAATTGGGGTGTGGATGCATTCCTTGCTTCCTTTGAAGGGGTTTGAATGCAGCCTAGCCATGCCGCTGGTTTGTCGACGCTGCAAAGGTCGAGCGAAATTTCCGAGACTTGCGTAATCCCTATGATGAGAGGGATTTATCTGTGGCGAGGGGATTTATCCCCGCTGGACTGCGAAGCAGTCCCCCCAGATGAAATCCGGTATGTCTGAACAAATTGAATTGTCTGCATTGGGGCTGCCTCGCAGCCCAGCGGGGATAAATCCCCTCGCCACAAAGAAATGCCACTGGTCATGACAGACCAGGGCCAACAATTTCCCCTCCCCCCACGCCAACCACCGTCTAAGCTTCAAGCAAGTCCGATCAATCTGCGTGAATGGATCAGTCGACTATGGGCGCTTTGTGGCAAACCGATTCGAATGAACCTATGGTCCCGACTGAACGTATGGAAGAAGCGCCTTTACCTCAAAAAAAACGCCGCGCACGGCATGGCTGGCGGGCATTCTGGTTGTTGTTGCTGATTATCGTGGTGGTGGTCGGCCTGGCGGTGGCCAAGGAGATGCGCACGTCGCGGTTTCAGGCCCGGGAGCTCAGCAAGTACGCCGCGTCCCTGAACTATGCGGTGCAGCCAGGGCCCAGCGATGCCATCGTCTACCCTGGCGCGGGCCCGTTCGACCGACGCCTGGGCTACAGCGCGCTGGGGGAATTCCTGCCGCGCTTGCTCAAGCGCGACTACGTGATCCAGGCCCAGGCGCGGTTTTCGCCGGCGCTGATGGGCTACGTCGAAAAAGGCCTGTTCGTGCCCTATGCGGAAAAGATCCAGGCCGGGCTGACCATCACCGATTGCCGCGCCGCACCGGTCTATCAGTTCAAGTACCCGCAGCAACTGTATGCGAACTTCGAGGCGATCCCGCCCGTGGTGGTGCAGAGCCTGTTGTTTATCGAGAACCGCTTTCTGCTCGACCCCAAGCAACCGCTGGCAAACCCGGCAGTGGACTGGCCACGTTTCGCCATGGCGGCCTGGTCGCAAGTCGCCAAGCTGTTGAGCCTGCCGGGGCAGTCCGCCGGCGGCAGCACGCTGGCGACACAGCTGGAAAAATACCGTCACTCTCCCGAGGGCCTCACGGTGTCGGGCGGGGAGAAAATCCGCCAGATGATTTCCGCCAGCGTGCGGGCCTACCAGGCCGGCCCGCAAACCCTCGAGGCGCGGCAACGGATCATCCGCGACTACCTAAACAGCGTGCCGCTCTCCGCCGTGCCGGGGCACGGTGAAGTCCATGGCATGGCGGAAGGCTTGCGGGTCTGGTACGGCGCCGATTTCAAGCGGGCCAATGAACGCCTGTTCAGTACCGCCAACGACCCCAAGAGCCTGGCGGAAAAAGGCCTGGCCCTGCGGGAAATGCTGTCGTTGATGATCGCCCAGCGCCGCCCGTCCCATTACCTGTCCAAGGGCCACGATGAACTGGCGCGCCTGACCGACAGCCACATCCGGCTACTGGCGCAGAACGGCGTTATTGATGCGGCGCTGTCCGAGGCAGCCCTGGCGAGCAAGGTCAGTTATCGCGACTGGGTCCAGGACCCGACGGTCCAGCCCAACGAAACCAACAAGGGCATCAGCGCCGCCCGCAGTCGCCTCGCCACGCTGCTCAATCGCCCGCTGTACGACCTCGATCGTCTGGACCTCTCGGCCACCAGCACCTTGCAAAGCGACTTGCAGGCCCAGGCCACCGAGTACCTCAAGCGCTTGGCCGACCCGGCCTTCGCGACCGAGATCGGCCTGATGGGCGAACGCCTGCTGACCCCCTCCAGCACCACCCAGGTGCGCTACAGCTTCACCCTGCTGGAACTGACCCCCGATGGCTCGCGCGTGCGGGTGCAGACCGACAGCACCGACCAGCCCTTCGACATCAACGAAGGCAGCAAACTGGAGCTGGGTTCCACCGCCAAGCTGCGGGTGCTCACCACCTACCTGCAAATCATCGCCGAACTGCACGAACGTTATGCCCAGCAGACCCCGGCGGCGTTGAAGAAAACCGAGATTGCCGAACAGGACCGCCTTTCCCGCTGGGCCGTCGACTACCTGGTCCAGAACAGCGACCGCAGCCTGCCGAAAATGCTCGAGGCGGCGCTGGATCGCACGTATTCCGCCAGCCCTGGCGAGGCGTTCTTCACTGGCGGCGGGCTGCATACCTTCCACAACTTCCGCAAGGAAGACGACGGTCGCATGCCCACGCTGCGTGACTCCTTGCGAGAATCGATCAACCTGCCCTTCATCCGCCTGATGCGCGACCTGGTGCGCTACGCCACCTATGCCGGCCCCAATAACAGCTCCGAGCTGCTCAAGGACGACAAGGACCCGCGCCGCCAGGAATACCTGGCCCAGTTCGCCGACCGCGAAGGCACTTCGTTCCTGCTCAGGTTCTGGAAGAAGTACCAGAAAAAGGACACCGGCCAGCGCCTGGAAACCTTCCTCGACGGCATGCGTCCTACGGCGATCCGCCTGGCCGCCGTGCACCGCTATTTCTTTCCCAACGACAGCCAGGAGAGCTTCAACCGCTTCGTGCGCGCGCACTTGAAGTCGGCCAAGAGCGCCGAAAAACTCACCGACGAACGCCTGGAGCGGCTCTACCAGAGCTACGGCCCCGGCGCCTATGACCTGCCGGACCAGGGTTTCATCGCCAAGGTCCACCCGCTGGACCTGTGGTTGATGGGCTACCTGCTGAACAATCCCGAGGCCAAGTTCAGCCAGATCGTCAAGGCCAGTGAGTTCGAGCGTCAGGAGGTCTACAGCTGGCTGTTCAAGAGCCGGCACAAGAGCGCCCGGGACAGTCGCATCCGCACCATGCTGGAGATCGAAGCGTTCCTGGATATCCACCAGCGCTGGCAACAAGTCGGCTATCCGTTCGACCATCTGGTGCCGTCGCTGGCCACTGCCATCGGCAGCTCCGGCGACCGCCCCGCTGCCCTGGCGGAACTGGTGGGCACCATCCTCAACGACGGCATCCGGCAGCCGGCGCTGCGCATCGACAGCCTGGACTTTGCCGTCAATACGCCCTACGAAACGCGGTTGGTCAACGACCCGGACAACGGCAAGCGCGTGATGCCGGTGGAAGTGGCCCAGGCCCTGCGCGGCGCGCTGTCCCAGGTGGTGGACGCCGGCACCGCGAAACGCGTGGCCGGCAGTTTCAAACTGGCCGACGGTACGCCGCTGGCCATGGGCGGCAAGACCGGCACCGGCGACAACCGTATCGAAGCCGTCGGTTCCGGTGGACGGGTGATCAGCTCCAAATCGATCAACCGCACCGCCACCTTCGTGTTCTACATCGGCGACAGCCACTTCGGCACCCTCACCGCCTTCGTCCCGGGGGCTTCGGCGCAGAACTTCAAGTTCACCTCGGCTTTGCCGGTGCAGGTGCTCAAGGGCATGGCGCCGTTTCTCTCGCCGTACTTGCAACCGGGCAGCCAGACCCAGTGCAAGCCGTTGGTGGCAAGCCAGTAAGTTACGACACATGTGGATGTAGGAGCTGACGAGTGTAACGAGGCTGCGATCTTGTCCCAGACAGTTGAGTCACAAGCGAAAAATCAAGATCAAAAGATCGCAGCCTCCGGCAGCTCCTACAGAGCACTCTCTCGCCACAGAGCACTCGCAGCCTTATCGATGTGGCGCGGTGAGTTACAGGCTGACCCGAGGGACCGCGTCGAAAATCACGGTGAAGTCTGCGTTATACATGCCAGGTGAGAGTGGACGAGTAGGCGAGTTCGCAACAACGACACGCATGTCCGCCTGGGTACCGGGCGTGGACGTGGCATCGTCCACGACTTCCTGAGGTAGGTTGTCCAGAGGTACATCGTTGAACAAAACCCTCAGGCTCACAATATCTATACCATTGCTCAAATGGACGGCCCCGGTGCTCGCGCCACCCTCGATGTAGGCGTGGACCGAACCCTCGGTGTTCTTCACGTCAAAGGTGTGACGCAAAGAGGTGAACTTGTAGGTCAGGGGGTTGTAATACATGTATTCGTCCTTACCGAACTCCGGATCCCGTGGCTGCACATGAAACTGCTTGTTCGGAATGTTCGCGGTGATATGGATGGCTGCGCGAGCATCATCAGCCGCCAACACTAATAAAGGGCTCAGGGCTGCAATAACCAGGGCCGTTACGGATACTATTTTTTTAAACATACTTGCTCTTCTTCTGATTAATAAACGAAGTACAGACTCCCCGTGGCGCGGTGAGTTACAGGCTAACCCGAGGGACCGCGTCGAAAATCACGGTGATAAGCCCGGTGTAAAGACCTGACTGGCTGGAATTAATCGGGAACGGCGCGAAGATGTGCATCTCGGCCTGTGTACCTGGCGTGGACGTGGCGTCGTCCACCACTTCCTGCGGTATGCCAGTGAACAGGGGAACATTGTTGAACATGACCGCAATGACAATCTGATTCGAGCCATTGTCCAGCCAGGAATTCCCCTCAACGTAGGCATGGACCGAACCCTCGGTGTTCTTCACATCGAAGATCTGGCGCACCGGGGACAATTTTCTGGTCACCGGGTTGTAATGCATGACCTCGTCCTTGCCGAACTCCGGATCCCGTGGCTGCACATGAAACTGCTTGTTCGGAATGTTGGCGGTGATGTGAATCGAGGAGCGAGCATCATCGGCCGCAAAGCCTGGCGCAGGGCCCAGGGCAGCACCTAGAGCCGTAACGAAAACCATTTTTTTCAACATGTGTAGCTCCTTTTTTTATAGTAAGTAAAACCCCTGGCGAGGGCGCTTGCTCAAGTGTCCTCGCCACGGGGTTTGGTGCAAATGCTCGACTCCCTGAGCCTCACCACTCCACGCTCTTGCATCGACAGCCCTACGGCGCGGTGGCGTCGAACACCATGTGCACCGTGCCGTAGTAGTCGCCTGGCTTGTAGTCGTCATCGGGCTTGATGGCGGCGATGACCAGCGGCACCTGGCGCCCGGGCCGGGCCTCGGTGGCCGAGACCACTTGGGCCGAATTCAGGGTCAGTTCGACGTTGTTGAATGTCACTCGCAAGTCAATGCGATCACGGCCATTGGACAAGTACGCCTCTTCCCCCAGGCGCGCGCCGATGGAGCCGTTGCTGTTCTTCACCTCGTAGGTCGCCCGCAAGGGGCTGAGGTCGGTGGTGATGGTGCTGAAGGGCAAGCGTTGTTCGCGTTGGACCAGTTGCGGGTCCAGCGGCAACACATAGAAGTCGACTGTCGGGATGGTCACGTAGAGTTCGAACGTTTCCCGCTCCACCGCGCCCCAGGCCGAGGCCCCAGGCAATATCAATGCGCTCAATGCGAGGGGGCGTAACACTGACTTGAACAACAATGCCTTGAACAACAACGCCTTGAACAATAGGGTCTTGAACATTCTGATTACCTCTGGCGACGACGGTTCGGCGACGGCGGCCATCAACCTTTGATCTCGACGTTTTTTGTCTTGTTGCCTTCGACCAGTGTGAAGCGGTATTCACGCCCCGCTTCCTTGTCGAACGAAAAGCTCTGGCCGCTCTTGACGTGATGCTTGGTGGTTGGCTTGCAGTCGTTCTCTTTCTGCGCCACACAGTCCTTGAACTCATCGATCACCAACACCGTGTTGCCGTTATTGCGCAAGTGGTAACGGCTGGCGCTGTTATCGATCACGGTCTCGTAACGGGTGTCCTTGGGCCGCACGAAAAACACCGTGCCGTAGCCGGCCAAGACCTTGACCCCCGCCTCCACACGTTCCTTTTTATATTCCTCGCGTTCTTCGGCGCTGATGGCGAACTCGTCTTCGGCTTCCGGCACCACCGGCACGAAACGCACGCGGAAGTAACGTTCCTTGTCGCGGTTGCCCATGAACACCAACCGCGTTCCCTGCACGCCGTTGGCCGGCACGATCAGCCGCGCCGGGCTGGCCATCAGGCCATCTTTGGCTTGGGCACTGTCCTGGTTTTTCAGGGGCACTTCCTGATAGGTACCGTCCTCGTTGTAGATGATTTCCAGGATGTTGACCTTGACGAACGCCGTGGACGTCCCGCCGTTGAACACCCGTTTCATGTAAGTCGTTTTGTCGCCGTCCAGGTAGTCGTACACCACCCCCACGCCAATCTGCGGCCCAGCCTGGGCCACGCCGCAAAACAGATAGATCCCAACCCATGCCAATAGATGTTTCATCGCTGTTCCAACCTCATGCAGTAAACACAACTCATTGAATTTTGCCGGCCAGTCGGCCACTCAGACTTCCGAATCCCAGATCACCGTGACGTTGCCGGTATAGGCTTTGGCGCCACTGTCCAGCATCTGCTCGACACTGCTTTGGGCCACCTCGAAATGCAGCATCCCGAGCCGGCGGTCGACGTACAAACCCGGCTGGAACAGCTCGGTGCCACTGCCATCACGCAGCAATCGGCGGCGGTTGACCGGCTGCCCGCCGGCATCCGTCAAGCCATCGGGCAGGGTCACGCTGACGTCCACCGGGACGGCATGGCCGGTGCCGGCTTCGGCGATCGCACAGGTATTGCCGCTGATGCGCTCGCACTCGAGGGCCATCTTGAAACGCGAAGAAGCGGAGATATGGAAGCGCTGGTCGCGGAACAGCCGCGCCGGTTTACGCCCGCTGTTCAGCCAGGCTTGCCAACCTTCCTGGGGCACCAGTTCGACGCGGTTACCGCCGGGGGGAACTTCGACCTTGAGGGTGTGTTCGACGTCGAGTTTGAAATTGAGGGTGATCGCCGAGTCGTTGGGGATCATGACGTCGCCCAGGTCGAGGTCCTGCCCAGGACCAACGGTATAAGTCAGCGTCCCCGTGTATTGGCCGGAGGACATCTTCAACGGGTTGGGGGTGCGCAGTTCGTAGGCGAAGTCCAAGTGGGTGTAGCTCATGGCGGGAATCAGATAAAGGGCTGGTTTGGCGCATACCCCTTGTGTCGGAGTCTTCCAGAAAAACTCGTAATCGGTAGAGGTGTAAAAACCCATACCACTGTATTGACAGGGCGCGGCGGCATATACCCAGGAAGAACCACGCCATAATCTCTGGTGAGCGGTGAGCGGATTCACACCGCCACCTACCACATTGACGACGCCGGCGGGAATTCGATATCTCGAACCGATACCAGAAAAACGCACTTCGACCACTTCGGTTTCGCCCGTGCCTGTATGAGTGATCTGAGCCGTGCGCCAGTTGGCAGGCACTTTAAACATCGCACCTTGCCGAGTGTCTCCATGATTGGCCTGGATGGGGCTGATGGCGTTGGAGATAATGGGCAACCGGATGCTGAACATCTTTGCCGTTCGGCACTCCGCCGAATGATTTTCACAGTAACCACTCACTGGAGTGGTATTGAGAAAGGTATTCTCCTGCGGTTTCGAAGCGTCAGGCCTGAATATCGCACTGATGTCCCGGCTCAACGCATTGGCCGCAGGTGTGCATGTAAACAACAACGCGCAAACCACTCCGCGCACTGTCATGGATAAATGTTTCATCTATTTCTCACCATCAAATCGGCTCGGAACAGGCCGAGCCAGCCTTTCTAAACTTCCGAATCCCAAATCACCGTGACATTGCCGCTATAGGCCTTGGCGCCCGTGTCCAGCATCTGCTCGACACTGCCTTGGGCCACCTCGAAGTGCAGTGTCCCGGGCCTGCGATCGACATAAAAACCCGGCTGGAACAGCTCGGTGCCACTGCCATCGCGCAGCAGTCGGCGGCGGTTGACCGGCTGCCCGCCGGCGTCCGCCAAACCCTCGGGCAGGGTCACGCTGACGTCCACCGGCACGGCGTGGCCTGTACCGGTTTCCGCGATCGCGCAGGTGTTGCCACTGATGTGCTGGCACTCAAGGCCCATCTTGAAACGCGAAGAGGCCGATATATGGAAGCGCTGGTCGCGAAACAGCCGCGTCGGCTTGCGCCCGCTGTTCAGCCAGGCTTGCCAGCCTTCCGGGGGCACCAGCTCGACGCGGTTGCCGCCGGGGGGAACTTCGACCTTGAGCGTATGTTCGACCGTCAGCTTGAGATTGAGGGTGATCACCGAATCGTTCGGGAGCATGACGTCGCCCGTGTCAAAGTCCTGCCCTGCCCCGACGCCGTAGCTCAGTGAACCCGTGTATTGGCCGGACGACATCCTCAATGGGTTGGGTGTGCGCAGTTCGTAGGCAAAGTCCAGTCCGTGGTAAGACATGCTGGGGATCAGGTAACTGGCCCGTTTGGCACACACACCTTCGGTCGGCGTCTTCCAGAAGAAGAAGTAGACGCGGTCATTCAAGGTGCTGTACCCGCTGGATTGGCAGGGCGAGGGGGCATAGAGCCAGGGAGAACCACCCCACAACTTCGCATGGGCAGCCCTGAAATCCACACCGCCACCGACCAATTCAATTGCGCTGACGGGCAGTTGGTAGTACGAACCGATACCGGATATGCGTACTTGAACGATTTCAGTCTCGCCCGTGCCGCTATGGGTCACCTGTGCCAGACGCCAAGTGGCAGGCACATGGAACATCGCCCCTTGGCGGGAGTCCCCATGATTGGCCTGAATGGGACCGGTCGATGCGAAGTTAATGGGCAGCTGGATGCTGAACATTTTTTCCCTGTCGCAGACCGCCGGATAGAAGGCGCAATAACCCGAGACCGGCGTGGTGTTGGCAAACGTATTTTCGTTGGGCTTGGAGGGATCGGGCCTGAAGATTGCGGTCACATCCCTGCTCACGGCACTGGTCGTCGACGCACAGGCCCACAACATCACTGAAACCATGCCTTGCACTGCCACTGGTAACTGCTTCATCTATACCCACCCTCTAGTCGGCTCGAACGGGCCAAGCCACCCCTTTTAAACTTGCGAATCCCAGATCACCGTGACGTCGCCGGTATAGGCCTTGGCGCCGTTGTCGAGCATCGCTTCGACGCTGCCCTGGGCAATCTCGAAATGCAGCGCTCCCGAGCGCCGATCAACGTACAAACCTGGCTGGAAAAGCTCGGTGCCACTGCCATCGCGCAGCAGTCGGCGGCGGTTGACCGGCTGGCCGGCACCGTCCGTCAAGCCATCGGGCAGGGTCACGCTGACGTCCACCGGTACGGCATGGCCGCTGCCGGTCTCGGCGATGGCGCAGGTATTGCCGCTGATGTACTGGCATTCGAGTGCCATCTTGAAGCGGGAAGAAGCGGAGATATGGAAGCGCTGGTCGCGGAACAGTCGCGTGGGTTTGCGACCGCTGTTGAGCCAGGATTGCCAGCCTTCCTGGGGGACGAGTTCAACGCGGTTGCCGCCGGGGGGGACTTCGACCTTGAGGGTGTGTTCGACAGTCAACTTGAAATTGAGGGTGAGCGCGGAATCACTGGGCAACATGACATCGCCCAGGTCGATGTCCCGCCCTGGCCCGGCGCTATACGTCAGCGACCCCGTGTATTGCCCGGACGACATTTTCAAAGGGTTGGGGGTGCGTAGCTCATAAGCAAAATCCAGGTAGGAAAAACTGAGCCCTGGAATCAAGAACTGGGCCTTTTTGGCGCATGAGCTTTCTACCGGCGCCTTCCAGAAAAATGTATAGATCTTCGAGCCATATGACCCTACGCCGCTGTATTGGCAGGGAGAGGCGGCATACACCCAGCTGGAACTCCATAACAACTGATGAGCCCTCAGGAGACTCACACCGCCACCCACCAGCTCGATTGCGTTATGGGAGAGTTCGTATTGCGAACCGAAACCGGACCAGCGCACTTCAACGGTTTCCGTCTCCCCCGTCTCGGCATGGGTGACCTGTAGCGCTCGCCAATTGGCAGGCACTTTAAACATCGCACCTTGCCGATAATCTGCATGCAGGGCTTGAATCGGGCCGACCGAAGCGGCAGTCAGCGGTAACCGAATGCTGAACATCTTTGCGGCTCTGCATTCCGCCGGATATTGCGTACAGTAACCACTGGTTGGGGTGGTATTGAGAAACGTATTCTCCTGGGGTTTCGAAGCGTCAGGCCTGAATACAGCGGTGATATCCCGCTCCAAGGCATTGGCCACAGGCACACACGCAACCAGCAACACCGAGACCACGCTGCGTACTGCAACCGAAAAGGGTTTCATTGATACAACCTCATACATCAAGACAAATCACTGCAAATAAGGGTGTAACGCTGCCTTAAGAACGTCGGAACACCCGTGGCGAGGGAGCTGCTCCCGCTGGGGTGCGAAGCAGCCCCCTGTATCTCAGCCATCACACCGTAGGGGGACGCTCGCGCGTCCAGCGGGAGCAAGCTCCCTCGCCACAGGGTCATCGTATTTCTTGGATAAAACGGCATTAGCCAGTAAGGGGCTTCACGAACGCTGTTTCGCCTTGTCAGACTCGGTCCCCGTGGTATCGGCCAGGGTGTCCGGCGTGCAGCGCAAGTCACCGATCATCAGCACATCGCCCTCGACGCTGGCGTTGTCCGGATCGAGGCGGAACCGACAGAACAACTCGTTGCCGTAACGCACTTCCAGGGTCGGGGAGGCGGCGTTCATCTCCATGGAAAAGAACCCGTCCACTTCGCTGATACCGCGGCTGGCATGGTTGATCACGTGGTGGCCTTTGAGCGGTTGCCCCTGCTCGTCCAGCAAGCGCCCGAGCACGGTCACGGTTTTCATCACGCTGATCTTGCGGTAGTCCACCCCGCCCTTGTTCAGGTGATAACGGGTGCGCGAAGGCTCGATGTTCGCCGCCGGTGGATGCACGCCCTCGAAGTCGAAGGTCACCAGGCTGTTCCTGTAGGCGGTGATGGGCACGAAGTTGCGGCCCGGGTGCAAGGTGGTGCTGCCGCCGGTCAGGTCGTCGGCGCGCAAAACGACGCCGTCCAGGTCGGTGTCCACGTCGACGATCATGCCCGCGCCGCGCCCATGGGGCAGGCCGGTGAAAGCCGCTTTCTGGCCGCCCACGGCCACGGTGCTGCTCAGGTTCAGGCCGCCGGTGAGGTTGTCGTTATAGGACGAGCGCTGGACGAAGCCGTCGCCATACATCGACTCGGTCATGAAGCTGGCGATGCCCGACAGGCCTACGCCGTAGGTATCGGCCAGCGCCGTGGCGGAGACGCTTTGCAACACGTGATCCTCCAGGTCGCGGCGATAGGTCAGCGACCCATTGTTGTCCCGCGTGCCCTCCCGGGATGTCCGGGTGCCGATGGTGCCCGACCAGTATTCGCCCGGCCCGCCCAAAGCCACGTTGAGGCTCAGGTCCACGCCGCGATTGCGCCGGTCGTTGGTGCTCGAAGTACCGGGGCGGTCGAACACCGACAGCCGCCAGTTGGCATCGCTGCCACGCAGCTTGCCGCGTTGGGTCAAGCCAAGGTCCAGGCCCGTGCCTTGGACATTGCCTTCGCTATAGGCCAGGCGTGCGTTGACGGAAGTCTTGTTGCTCAAGCGATGGTTGACCGACAGCGACGAGTTGCTGGTATGGCCGACGAACACGTTGCGCTGACGGACACGGGTGCCGTCCGGCAAGGTCTCGTAGGTATTGCGGGTGTCGAGCCAACTGCGGTTGTGGCTGGCGACGATGCTGCCATGGCCATAGCTATACAGGCCTTGCAGGTCCATGCCGGTGCCGTACTGCTGGGTCTGGTAGACGTTGGCGTACAGGCTGGTACTGCTGGCGAGCGTCCAGTCGATCGAGGTGCCGACTTGCAGCTTGTCCTGCACTTGGCGCGTGGAGGCACCGAGGATCACCCGTGGGTGTAGCAGGTAGTTGACGCCGAGCCCCGCGGTGTTGAAACCCGAGGGCTGGTCTTCCCAGTTGCTCCACAGGCGGGTTTCGCGACCGGCGAACAGGTTGTAGCGCCAGCGGTCCTCGGTGCTGCTCCAATTGTTCGGTTTGTAGACCAGTTCCTGGCTGGTGGCGGTGGTTTGCCCGTCCTCGATCAGCCGCACTTCCACCTCATAGATACCGCCGGGCAAGGGCCGGGTGTCCAGGCTCTGCAAACCGGCGCTGACCGCCTGTGTGTTGATCAACAGGCCGCTGCGATAAATCTCCACCGAAGCCTGACGGCTCGCGGTGACATAAATGGGGTATACGCTGGGTTTTGGATTGTCGATCGCCAGGCTGTCGGAGCTGCCAAACATCACCCCAAGGGCGGTGTCCGGGTTGGCGCCGAACGAACGGATCTGACGATTCAAACCATCGGAACTGGGCGTGAAATAGCCCAGGCGAAAGAAATGGCCTTCCAATTCGCGCTGGGTATAGAGCTCATGGACGGCGTGGTAGAGCTTGTCATCCGGCCCGCCAAGGCGCGAAAGCTGGAGGTCCAGCGACTGGCTCCAGTTGCCCAGGCTGGAACTGGCGTTGAGGCCATAGCGCCCGCCGGTGTCCTGCTCCTGGCCACCGTTTAGATTGAGTTGGTTATTGAAGATCAGGCCGAGGCTGCCGCCTTCCGGCTGATCGTGATAACGCTTGGTTTCGGTGGTGCGCTCAACGTCTTTAGTGAGGATCGACACCAAGGAGTTCTCGAGACTGTAATGCACGGCGAGCAGCCCCGCGGTGCAATTGGTTTCACAAGCGCCCAGCGCTTGGCCTTGCTTGAGTCGTTGCTCCCATTGCTCCCGGTCAATGGCCTTTATCGAACTGTCTTGCGTGTCGGTAAACTCCAGCAGGGTAATGCGATCATCGCGGGTCAAGACCACCATGGCTTCACCCAGGTACTGTTGGTTGAGTTCAACACGAACTGCAAGGGGGACATCGAAGAAGTGCGCTTCAAACTCCGCCGGCAGGCCCTTGGCCTGGGACAACAGGCTTCTGGGAGTGGTACCGGGGGCGGCCGGGGCGGCCAATGCGTTCGCGCACAACAACAGCGCGAGCGCACCCGCGATGGGTGTTATCGGAAACATCAACGGACTCTCTAATCAGCGAGCTATCAGGGCGTTCAGGTGCGGGCCGACCCGTTGGGGGAGAACAGGTCGGCCTGCGGCATGCCCGTGGAGGTGAGGTGAAACTCACCGGGCAGCGAATGGCCTTACGGGCGAGGCACGGCGTCGAAGATGACGGTCATGTCGGCGGTGTACAGGCCGTTCTGGGTAGCCAGAGGCTTGGCCGCGACGATGGTCATGTCAGCCTGGGTACCCGGGGTGGAGGTTGCATCGTCGACCACTTCCTGAGGCGTTGCGGTCAGGGTGACGCCGTTGAAGGCGGTGGTCAGGGCGATGGCGTCGCTACCGTTGTACAGCGCACCCGGGCCGCCTTCGATATAAGCGTTTACCGAACCTTCGGTGTTTTTCACATCATAGGTCTGGCGCAACGAAGTCAAAGTACCGCTGACCGTGTTGTAGCTCATGGTTTCATCTTTACCGAAGTCCGGGTTGCGCGGCTGCACATGGAACTGCTGGGTCGGGATCTCCGCTTTGATGTGGATGGACGAGATTGCGTCGGCAGCGGCGAAGGCCAGCGAAGAACTCACGGCAGCGGCGGCCAGAGCAGTAACGGATACGAGTTGTTTGAGCATGTTGTTAACACCTGTTCTTAGCAATAAAGAGAAATGATTGAAATTGCAGACCAACAGCAACTTGGCCTGTCCCTCCAACGCCGAGCATGATCGGCGCTCTTTAACTAAAAAAAAGCAGGCAATTTCCTATAGGCTTGTAGTAAATCCAGCACGCGGAAGAGCGAAAAATACCCCGATATCGATAAAGCTTAAGTTCAGCTGTCAGAAACAGCCCACATTTTAAGCTGACACCCTTTTAATCATTACAAATGTATGCAACCGCACCTCGCATACATTGACTATTCATGTAAGGTCTTTCCCTGAACCCAAATAACCCGCCGCGAAATAAAGATATATCTTAGTTTGCAAAAAACCATCAAGTCAAAAGATATATCTTTTATTCAAGATATATCTGAGTGCTATCTATATGCAGAACGGAGACAGCATATGAACGCCCTTTATTCTCATTCCGATTCTTCCTCCAAACGTGAATATGACGGTTTCGAACGACGCCCTACAGGCTCGCGTGGCAGCCGGGCCCCCCGGGTCTTCGCCCCCGGTGATTTGAAGGTGTTGCTGCTGGCGCTGATTGCCGAACAGCCGTGCCACGGCTATGACCTGATCCGCCGGATCGAGAACATGTTCGACGGCGCCTACAGCCCCAGCCCCGGGGTGATCTATCCGACCCTGACCTTCCTGGAAATGAACGCAATGATCAGTTGCGGCCTCGAAGACGGAAAAAAGTGCTACAGCGTGACCGATGCCGGACGTCTATCCCTCGAGGACCAGGCCGAAACGCTGGATGAGGTGCGTACACGCATTGAAATCAGCAAGCGCACATTGCGCGGCCACAATCGTCCCCCGGAAATCCATGAAGCGGTGTATAACCTGCGCCATGCGCTGCAAAAGCACCATGGCCACTGGAGCCCGGAAGAAATCCAGCGGGTGCGCGATCTGCTCGACGCCACCGCCAAAGCCATCACCGACGGCCCTGACCGTCCACCTGTCTCGGAGTCAAGCCAATGACCGAAGTCGATCCAAACACCATTCACCGCGTCACCCACGAGATCAAACGCCGTCGCTTGCAAGTGTTGCGGGTACAGGACCTGACCCCACGCATGCGCCGCATCACCGTCGGCGGGCCGGAACTGGCCGATTTTGTCAGCCTGGGCACGGACGATCACGTGAAGTTGATGTTCCCGCAGAACGCCGAGGAACACGCCGCCCTGGAAAACTTCAACCCCGGCGCAGGTAAAGCCCAGGGCCCGATGCCCGAGATGCGCGACTACACCCCGCGCCGCTACGACCTGGACACCCTGGAGCTGGACATCGATTTCGTGCTCCACGGCGACGGCCCTGCCGCGACCTGGGCGGCCCAGGCGGCGCCCGGGCAATACCTCAATATCGGCGGGCCACGGGGCTCGATGATCGTGCCGGACATCTTCGACAGCTATCTGCTGATCGGCGACGAAACCGCCCTGCCCGCCATCGCCCGCCGCCTCGAAGGCCTGGCGCCCAACCGGCGCGCGCTGGTAGTCGTGGAAGTGGAAAACGGCGCCGAACAGCAGATCCTCCAGAGCCCGGCGCAAGTGCATGTGATCTGGGTACTGCGCGAAGGTCGCCGGGACAGCCTGTTGACCACCGTGCAGCAATTGGAAATGCCCAGTGGCAAGCTGTACGCCTGGGTCGCGACCGAGAGCAAGGTATCGCGGCAGATTCGCAAGGTGTTGTTGGAGGAGAAAGGCTTGGACCAGGACTTTGTGAAAGCGGTGGGGTATTGGAAGCTGGAGGGCAGTGAGGAGGATTGAGGGATGGCTTATGGCTGAAGTACCCTTCATCCACTGACACCGTCAACCTCCTGTGGCGAGGGGATTTATCCCCGCTGGGCTGCGCAGCAGTCCTAAAACCAGGCAACTCGGTGGATCAGAAAGATTGGGGTGACTGTTCTGGGGGCTGCTGCGCAGCCCAGCGGGGATAAATCCCCTCGCCACAGATACATCCCCTCACCACAGGGAGTATCGCTGTCCTTTAATACCTTATCCGTCATCACCAGGTATCCGCCCCATGCTTTTCCTGATCGCCTACATCGCCAGCGTCGTGCTGATCAACTTCGCGTTCTCTGCCGCACCGCACCTGGACATCATCTGGTCGGCCTGGGGCGGGCTGGTGTTTATCCTGCGGGACATGGTGCAGACCCGTTTCGGCCATGGCGCCATCGTGGCGATGCTGGTGGCGCTGGGGTTGTCCTATGTCACCTCGGACCCGACCATCGCCCTGGCCAGCGCCACCGCGTTTGCGGTGTCCGAGTGCATCGACTGGCTGGTGTTCACCATTACCAAGCGTCCGCTGCATGATCGACTGTGGATCAGTTCGGCCCTGAGCATTCCCCTGGACACCTTTATCTTCTTCGGCCTGATCGACGCCCTGACACCGCCCGTGGTGATCACCGCCCTGGCCTCGAAATTCGCCGGAGTCACGGTCGTCTGGTTGATCATGGCCTGGCGTTTACGCAAGCAAACCGTCGCCGGCTGAAGCCAAACCCCGCGGTTCATGTAAAATGCCGCGCTTTCTCCCATGGGAAGCTCGCCCGGCGCGCAACCCGCGATGATCCGCTCCTGTTTGAGGACCTTCAGATGACCCGTATCGGAACCCCATTGTCGCCCACCGCGACCCGCGTTTTGTTGTGTGGCAGCGGTGAGCTGGGCAAGGAAGTGGTAATCGAACTGCAGCGCCTGGGCGTCGAGGTGATTGCCGTGGATCGCTACGCCAACGCGCCGGCCATGCAAGTGGCCCACCGCAGCCATGTGATCAACATGCTCGACGGCGCTGCCCTGCGCGCGGTCATCGAGGCCGAGAAGCCGCATTTCATCGTGCCGGAAATCGAAGCCATCGCCACCGCCACCCTGGTGGAACTGGAAGCCGAAGGCTTCACCGTGATCCCTACCGCCCGCGCCGCGCAACTGACCATGAACCGCGAAGGCATCCGGCGCCTGGCCGCCGAAGAGTTGGGCCTGCCGACCTCGCCATACTTCTTCGCCGACACCGTGGAAGACTACCGCAAGGCCGTGGAAACCCTGAGTTTCCCCTGCGTGGTCAAGCCAGTGATGAGTTCCTCGGGCAAGGGCCAGAGCCTGCTGCGCAGTGCCGATGACGTGCAGAAAGCCTGGGACTACGCCCAGGAAGGCGGCCGTGCCGGCAAAGGTCGGGTGATCATCGAAGGTTTCATCGATTTCGATTATGAAATCACCTTGCTCACCGTGCGCCACGTCGGCGGCACCACCTTCTGCGCACCGGTCGGCCACCGTCAGGAAAAGGGCGACTATCAGGAATCCTGGCAACCCCAGGCCATGAGCCCGGTGGCCCTGGCCGAATCCGAGCGCGTGGCCAAGGCAGTGACCGAGGCCCTGGGTGGTCGCGGTCTGTTTGGCGTCGAGCTGTTCATCAAGGGTGACCAGGTGTGGTTCAGCGAAGTCTCGCCGCGCCCCCACGACACCGGCCTGGTGACGCTGATTTCCCAGGACCTGTCGCAGTTCGCCCTGCACGCCCGGGCCATTCTCGGCCTGCCGATTCCGCTGATCCGCCAGTTCGGCCCGTCGGCATCGGCGGTGATCCTGGTGGAAGGCCAGTCGACCCAGACCGCTTTCGCCAACCTCGGCGCCGCCCTGAGCGAACCGGACACTGCCCTGCGCCTGTTCGGCAAACCGGAAGTCAACGGCCAGCGCCGCCTGGGCGTAGCCCTGGCCCGCGACGAATCCATCGAAGCCGCCCGCGCCAAGGCGACCCGGGCTTCCCAGGCGGTGAAGATCGAGTTGTAAGCAGTATCGTTTGCCTCATGGTGATCTGTGGGAGCAAGGCTTGCCCGCGATAAACGATAACGCGGTCCACCTGAAGACCAGGGCGCCAGCATCGCGAGCAAGCTTTGCTCCCACAGTTAACTTGGGGTGACATCGGGCTAAAGAAAAAGGCGACACCCGCAAGGGTGTCGCCTTTTTCATGAGCGCCGGTTTGGCTTAATCCGGCAGCTTGTACGCGATCACATAGTCACCCTGCTTGGTCCCCAGGGAACCATGACCACCCGCGACGACCAGCACGTACTGCTTGCCGTCCTTGCCGGTATAGGTCATCGGCGTGGTCTGGGCGCCGGCGGGCAGGCGCCCTTCCCACAGTTGCTTGCCATTTTTCACGTCATAGGCACGCAGGTACTGGTCGAGGGTGCCGCTGAGGAACGCCAGGCCACTGGCCGTGGTGAAGGTGCCGCCCAGGCTCGGTACACCCATGCTCAGCGGGATCGGCACCGGCGAGCTGTCACGCACGGTGCCGTTCTTGTGCTTCCACAGGGTCTTGTTGTTGGTCAGGTCCACTGCCGCGACATAACCCCAGGCCGGTGCCTGGCAAGGCAGGCCCATGGGCGACAGCAGCGCTTCGAGGATCACGCCATACGGTGCGCCCTTGTTCGGCTGCACGCCTTCGGTTTCGCTCTTGCGACCCGGACCGCCAGCCACTTCGGCCGCCGGTACCAGTTTCGACTTGAACGCCATGTAGCTCGGGTTGACGAAGGCGATCTGCCGCACTGGGTCAACCGAAATGCCGCCCCAGTCGAACACGCCGAAGTTGCCCGGGTAGACGATCGAGCCTTGCAGCGACGGTGGGGTGAACATGCCGTCATAGCGCAGCGACTTGAAGTCGATCCGGCACAGCATCTGGTCGAACGGGGTCACGCCCCACATGTCCCGCTCCTTGAGGACCGGCGGCACGAAGTTCAGGTCGGACATCGGTTGGGTCGGCGAAGTGTGGTCGCCTTCCACCGCGCCTTGCGGCACCGGGATTTCCTTGATCGGGATGATCGGCTGGCCGTTGCTGCGGTCGAGCACGTAGAGGCTGCCTTGCTTGGTGGAAGCCAACACAGCCGGTTTCACGCCGTCGGCGGTCTTCATGTCCATCAGGGTCGGTTGACCGCCGACGTCCATGTCCCACAGGTCGTGGTGGGTGAACTGGAAGTACCAGCGAACCTTGCCGGTGGCGATGTCCAGGGCGGTCAGGCCGGCGGAATATTTTTCCGACTCAGGCGTGCGATTGCCACCGAACTGGTCGGGGGTCTGGTTGCCCATCGGCAGGTAGAGCATGCCGAGTTTTTCATCGACGCTGAACATGGACCACATGTTCGGCGAGTTGCGGGTGTAGGTCTTGCCCTCGGCAATCGGCGTGGTGTCGTCCGGGTTGCCGCTGTCCCAGTTCCACACCAGCTTGCCGGTGTGGACGTCGTAGGCGCGGATCACACCGCTTGGCTCGTCGGTGGAGACGTTATCGGTGACGTGACCACCGATCACTACCAGGTTCTGGGTCACCGCCGGTGGCGAGGTGGAGTAGTAACCGCCGGCCGTGAAGCCGCCGATGTTGGCGGTCAGGTCGACCTGGCCTTTGTCGCCGAAGTCTTCGCACATCTTGCCGGTGTCGGCGTTCAGGGCGATCAGACGGGTGTCGGCGGTCGGCAGGAAGATCCGCCGCGGGCACGAGGTGCTGGCCGGCGTGGTGCTGGCGGTGCCGGTGGGGCTCTGTTCGGCCGAGGCGTACACCGCGTCATCGTGATAGGTCACGCCACGGCAGGTCATATGGGCCCAGCCCTTGAAATTTTCCGCTTTTTGGGTGGAAAGCTTCGGATCGAAACGCCAGATTTCCTTGCCGGTTTCCGGCTCCAGGGCAATCACCTGGCTGTGGGGCGTGCACACGTAGAGCATGCCGTTGACCTTCAGCGGGGTGTTTTCCGCAGTGGTCTCGCCCGGGTCGTTCGGCCCCGGCAGGTCGCCGGTGCGATAGGTCCAGGCCGGCACCAGTTTGCTGACGTTCTCGGGGGTGATCTGCGCCAGCGGCGAATAACGGTCGCCATGGGCGCTACGGCCGTAGGAGTTCCAGTCGCCATCGGGCATGGCCGGGGCGGTGTTGGTCATGCCCGGCACGCTGTCGCGGTCCAGTTGGCCCTTGATCTCGCCCGGGTTGGTGAACTGGCTGGCCAGTGCGGCGATACCGGCGATGACCACGGCGGCGCCCAATGCGCGGGTTCCCGTGGCCGGGGCATCAGCGCTCAACAGCGGGCGGCGGAACCATGGCAACAACATGACGATGCCCAAGGCAAACAACATCGCCAGGCGCGGCACCAGTTGCCACCAATCCAGGCCCACTTCCCACAACGCCCACACGGTGCTGGCGAACAATACCAGCGCGTACAGGCCCAGGGCCGCGCGACGGGCCATGATCAGCAGTACGCCGGTCAGCGCCAGGCCGATACCGGCCAGCAGGTAATACCACGAGCCGCCAAGCGTGCTCAGCTTGACTCCCCCGGCCAACAGGGCCAGGCCCATCAATAGAAGCAGGATGCCGAGCAGGCTCGGTAGCAGACGGCTTCGACTCAAAGCACCCTCAGTGCTCATAGTGTGATTCTCCGTGACGTTTTAAGGAGTCCCGCGCAAGTAGTCACTGTAGATGACGATCTTGAGGGGGCATGGTTCAGTCAAAGGTATTCGGTTATTGCAAATCCCTGTGGGAGCGAGCCTGCTCGCGATTGCGGTCTGGCAGTCGACATCGTGGCTGGATGTGAAATCGCAATCGCGAGCAGGCTCGCTCCCACAGGTCTCGCCGGTAAAGACAGCGCTGTCTTTCAGAGCCTGGACATCAGGTATAAAAAATCTTTGATCTTCCAGCAGGAGCCGGACGCAGAGGCTTCACCTAACGGCGCAGAAGCGTTTCAGCAGGCGGCGCAAGGATAATGTCCTGTTCTCGATAGAGAAAGGGCTTTTGTTGACATGAATCATCTCGGATTCGGTAACAGTGCGCGCCGGGCTCTGGCGGCCATGTTGAAGGCTATGCTTCCACCACAAGGGCACCTCGGCTAAGGTGCGCGGCTTTACATCTTTTGCATGCGAAGGCCTTCCATGACCGAACCCAACAACAACCCGCTGCACGGCGTGACGCTGGAGCAGATCCTCAACGCCCTCGTGCAGCATTACGAATGGTCGGGCCTGGCTGAACGCATCGACATCCGCTGTTTCAAGAGCGACCCGAGCATCAAGTCGAGCCTGACCTTCCTGCGCAAGACGCCGTGGGCGCGGGAGAAGGTCGAGCGCCTGTACATCAAGTTGATGCGTACCAAGCGGCCGGTCTGAACCGTGGATATCGATCTGCGTCGTCCCGCGCGGCTCGTGGCGGTGGCGGCAGTGCTCGGCTGGACGGGTTTGAGCATCCAGTTGTACCTGATCCTGCTCGGCCGATGGGAGCTGGACGCGAGCCTGCTGGGCGGGTTGGTGAACTTCTTCAGTTTTTTCACGGTGCTGACCAACACCTTGGTGGCAGTGGTATTGACCTGGGAACTGAACCCGCGCCAATCCCCAGCCCGTCGCTGGTTCCTGTGGCCCAGCGTGCGCAGTGGTATCGCCGTGAGCATCGCCCTGGTCAGCCTGGCCTATAACCTGCTGTTGCGGCATCTATGGCAGCCCGAAGGGTGGCAGTTCGTGGCCGACGAGTTGCTGCACGACGTGATGCCGCTGCTGTACATCGTCTATTGGTGGCTGTATGTGCCCAAAGGCACCTTGCGCCTGGGCCACATCGGGCTGTGGATGATCTATCCCTTGGTGTATTTCGCCTATGTCCTGCTGCGCGGGGATCTGTTGGCGGCCTACCCCTACCCTTTCATTGATGTGGCGAACCTGGGTTATCCACAGGTGTTCATCAATGCCGGGGGGATCTTGGCGGGGTTTGTCGGGATTGCGTTGGCGGTGGTGGGGGTGGATCGGTGGTTGGGGCGAACACATTGAAGCCTGGTGAATATGCTCTTGTGGCGAGGGGATTTATCCCCGCTGGGCTGCGCAGCAGCCCCAAAGCTGTCAACTTACTCTGCCTGACACACCGAGGCGCCGGATTTGGGGGCTGCTACGCAGCCCAGCGGGGATAAATCCCCTCGCCACAGATCAATCCTCTGCCACAAGGGGGTTGTGTTGCATATCCGGCATCAGCGCCTGGCCGGCAACATCCACACCAGCCCACTGCTCTTGGCCCGCTCATGACACAACGCCAAGACACTGCGCCGTTCCTCGTTATCCATCCGGCTCCATCGGGTGATTTCCGCCACGGTGCGCTGGCAACCGGTGCAGACGTCGTCATCGTCCAGCGCGCAGACGTTCACGCAGGGCGAGCGAACCGGGCGTTCGGACGGGGTCATTGTTCTTGCTCGGCGAGGTCGCGGGCATAGCGCTGCGCGTTGTGGACATAGTGAGCCGCGCTGGCTTCGAGCATTTTCTTCTGGGCCTCGGTCAATTCCCGCACGACCTTGCCGGGCGAGCCCATCACCAGCGAGCCGTCGGGGATCTCCTTGCCTTCACCGATCAACGAGTTGGCGCCAATGATGCAGTTCTTGCCGATCTTCGCACCGTTGAGAATCACCGCGTTGATGCCGATAAGGCTGTAGTCGCCCACCGTACAGCCATGGAGCATGGCGTTGTGACCGATGGTCACGCCGGTGCCGATGGTCAGCGGGTAGCCCATGTCGGTGTGCATCACCGTGCCGTCCTGCACGTTGCTGTGCTTGCCGATCAGGATCAGTTCGTTGTCGCCGCGCAGGACGGCGTTGAACCAGACATTGGCGCCCTCTTCGAGGCGGACCTTGCCCACCAGCGTGGCGTTGGGCGCGACCCAGCTCTGTGGGTGGGTTTCGACACGGGCATCGCCCAGGCGGTATTTCATGAGGATCCTCGGGTCATCAGGTATTGATGTAGCTTTTGGGCGGCGTGTGCAGGTCGATATCGGCGTCATACAACAGGTTGACCAGTTCGACGATCATGATCGCCGTCAGGCCCCAGATCTTGTATTCGCCAAAACGATAGCTGGGTACGTACCAACTGCGGCCCTGGTAATCGATACGATGCGTGTGTTCGCGCGGGTCCTTGCGAAAAAACTCCAGCGGCACGCTGAACACCGCGGCAATCTCGGCATCGTTGGCCTGGTATTCGACGTAGTCCGGAATCACCCCGACATAGGGCGTGACCTTGATGCCATGCAGCGAAATCAACGGGCTGAGGGGGCCGATCACTTCCACCAGGCCGGGAGGCAGGCCGATTTCTTCCTCGGCCTCGCGCAGGGCGGTGAAGATCAGGTCGGGGTCTTCCGGGTCGCGGCGCCCGCCAGGAAAGGCCACCTCGCCGCCATGGGTCGAGAGCCCGCTGGCGCGCAGGGTCAGGACCAACTCCGGTTCATCGCTGCGGGTGATCGGCACCAGCACCGCGGCTTCAGGGAAACGTCGGTCGGCCTGCAGGTCTTGCGGGGTATGGTTGCTTACTCGATGCAGTAGCTCGTCCAGCATGAGACTTCTCGATTTATTCGCTACCTTGCATCATGCACCAATCATTCAAGCGGCCCAAGCCCCGCACCGCGTCGTGTCGCGAAACGACAACTTGCCGCACCGGCCCACGCACGCCAAGATAGGCGCAGCATTCAGGAACCCAAGCATGAAATTCTGCAGCCAGTGCGGTAACCCGGTGACCCAGCGCATACCCGAAGGCGACTCGCGCCTGCGCTTCGTTTGCGACACCTGCCATACCATCCATTACCAGAACCCCAACATAGTGGCCGGCTGCGTACCGACCTGGGGCAGTAAAGTCCTGTTGTGCCGGCGCGCCATCGAGCCGCGGCGCGGTTATTGGACGCTACCGGCAGGCTTCATGGAAAACGGAGAAACCATCGAACAGGCCGCCGTGCGCGAAACCGCCGAAGAGGCCTGCGCCCGGGTGCGAAACTTGAGCATCTATACGCTGATTGACGTACCGCATATCAGCCAGGTACATGTATTCTTCCGCGCCGAACTGGTGGATGAGGATTTCGCCGCCGGGCCCGAGAGCCTGGAAGTGAAATTGTTCGAAGAAGCGGATATTCCCTGGGACGAGCTGGCTTTCCGCACGGTGGGCCGTACCCTGGAATATTTCTACGCTGACCGCCGGGCCGAGGATTACCCGGTGCGATCCGAATCGATCCCACCGCTGGCCCAGCCCGCCAACACCTGAAAATACCAATCAATATAGCCGCGACACCTCTAGGGATACCGTTTCAATGCGCTGGTTGCTTGTCCTGTTCTGCTTGTCGTTCACCGCTGTGTCCCAGGCCGCCGCCGTGGGAACCTACAACGGCAAAGTCATCGAAAAAGTGCTGGTGCTCAAGTCCGCCCATCAATTGCAATTGATCAACGACGGCAAGCCGCTCAAGACCTATCGCATTTCCCTGGGCAAGGGCGCCAAGAAAGGCCCCAAACTGATCGAAGGCGACAAGCGCACCCCCGAGGGTTTCTACTGGATCGACTGGCGCAAGACCAGCGACCGTTTCTACCTGTCGATGCACATTTCCTACCCCAACATCAGCGACGCCGCCCGCGCCCGACGCGAAGGCGTGGAGCCGGGGGGCATGATCATGATCCACGGCACGCCGGATTCGGAAGAGAACCCTGAACAGTTGTTCCATACGCTGGACTGGACCGACGGCTGCATCGCCATGCGCAACGTGGACATGCGCGAAGTCTGGAACCTGGTGCCGGATGGGACGATGATCGAAATCCGGCCGTAGAACTCGACCACACATGAGTTCCCTGTGGCGAGGGGATTTATCCCCGCTGGACTGCGCAGCAGTCCCCTAAGCCAACAACTCAATCTACCTGACACACCGAACTGCCTGGCTTGAGGGCTGCTTCGCAGCCCAGCGGGGATAAATCCCCTCGCCACAAAAGTCGATGACTATCAGCCTTTTGTTACAAGTCCAGGCACCGCAACGCAATCCCTCCCCCAGCCTTGATCTACTCTCAGAACTGATGCGGTAGGTCGAGGCTCTGCCCAGCAGCCCCCCGCAGAATCCAAAGTGAGATGTGTCACGTCGAAGCATAGGCAGTCATGACGTATGTGATTCGACAGGGCTTCACAGTTCCAGATGAGACATCAAATCATGACAACCAATAACAATTTCATACGGGCGACAGCTGTCGCGGTGGTGGTGTTGGCGGGTGTGTGGCAACCGAGCGCAGACGCGTGGGGAGCCGATGGAAAAGAGGAGCCGTGGTATACCGCCTGGCTTCAGGTTACCGCGGATTCGAGTGTGCCGATCCGCGATACCAAGCCATCGTTGCATTGGCGTACCGACATGAACACGCTCTATCGAGGGGACACGACGGATCAGGGACTCGGGGCCTTCCAGGACGGGATTTTACCCAAAGCCGTAGGCTCCCCCGTCATCGAGTGGATGTATGACTGGTGGAGCCACGGGGCTGGCGCAGGTAAATCGGTCTACAGCAGTACAACCCGCGACCAGGCGCTCGCCCAACGGTTCGCCAAGGAATGGGTGTACGAGATCAAAGCTCCCCATGGTATCGATCAGGATGTGTCGGGAGGACCTGTCAGTGAGCAGGAAATCAGCTTTCCGGGAGGCGTCAAGCGCCAGTTCATCAAGCAAGCATGCAAGAAAGACAACCTTGCCAACTGTGAGCCGAACCCGAACTACCGCGAACCGACGGGCCATGAAAGCCCATTGGAGGTCGCGGCGGTGAGCATCGATTGGAGCCGGATCACGCCCCCAGAGGGTCTGGCCTGGGTAACGAGTAAGCAATCCCTCTGGGCAGTCGGCTCTTCAATAATCAACTCCGTACAAGGGGCGGATGCACTTGCCCAAGGATTACGGGCCTGGAATTCGCAAGTACCGAACTTGAGATTGGCGAGTGATCCAGAGTCGTCCGTTTTTACCAACTCGGTTGTTGTGGCGTTTCGCGACTATACCGATGCCAAGATCTGGGCCATCGCCCAAGCGCAAAACGGCGGCTGGGTATATGAAGTCAGGCCCAACAGCGTGGCCGTGGATTTGTCCGGACGTAACACAGGCGGACGTGAAGGCGCCTTCGCGTTCATCGGTGGCATCAAAGGAGGCCTGCTGATGAACGCCCGTCGTTTCGAGAAAGGCGTGGGCGAACCGGTTGAGTGCATCGGCATAGAAAAAGAGGTTTGCCGCCTCGAGAACCGCCATCAATAGTTTTCAAGCCCATGCCATCTGCCGTGCAGGGTGGCTGATGCTGTCACTTGGGGCTTGTATGTCTCCCTCGCCACAGTTTCAGTGCTCTGCCGGTTTTTTTGTATTCGTCTTTCGATTTATCGCGAGCAGGCTCGCTCCCACAGTGGATTTGTGGTGTTCACAGAACTTGTGGTCGACACCCGTCCCTTGTGGGAGCGAGCCTGCTCGCGATGAGGCCGGCACTTATTGCATCAGGTCCGAAGCTCTACCCGATCCAAAGCTTTGTTCGCCAATAGCGCTCCCAGCTCGATCATCTGCGCCACTCCCAACGCCACATGCCGCCGAGAACCTTCCAGATCGAAGGCAAGATCGCTGAGCATCGCATTGGCCGAGGCCAGGGTTTCGCTGAGGTTGGCTAGCAGGGCTTCGGTATCGACGTTGTCCGAGACGGTGAACAATTGCGTCGAGGGTTGGGGTTCTGGTTCGCTGTCGTCGGGCTTGAGGTAATGGTCCATCGCACGGTCGGCGGCTTCTTTCAGCTTGTCGGGGGCGTAGTCGCCGTAGGGGAAGGTGGAGGCGGGTTTTGGCGGATTTGGGGTTTCTTTGATCATGTGCAGCTCCTTGTATCAATGGGAGCCACCGCCCTTCTGCGGTCAAACAAAAAGGGGCAGCTGTACGCGGGTTGACCGACCGGAAACAAGGCATTCCGGCACGTCCGAAGACGTCCCACGCACAGCCACCGGCGACACGATACCTCAGACGAACGAAAAACGCCTGAAATAGGTCTTGGAAACGCTGGCGCGCCTTGTAGGTTCGGACGGTCAAATCCGGTCGCTGAATTGGCAGCGACACCCAAAGGCTAGAGCCCTCGCTTCCGAGGCACAACCTTAAAAACATGTCGGAAACTTCGGGGCGTCTGACAGACCAAAGGATGATCATTCACACAACAAAAAACCGGCCGAAGCCGGTTTTCGAGGATGACATTTGGGTTTACACAAACGCTGCGCGCTGCTCAGCCTCATAATGCCGAGTTTGAAAAGGCAAGAGGGTTTGCACCTTCAAGCCAAGACCTTCATTCAGCCCCCAAGCGAGAGCAAGTTCATCACGGCGTTTGCGAAGCGCAACAGCGGTTTGTGAGGTTATGGCTTGCTTGGGTGTCGAACGTAAAAATAGCTCAAGGGCTTTGAAGACTTCCAATGCGCGACTGTCCGTGACACACGAAAATCGGGTGAGTCGTTCGAGCAGATATCCTGCGCGACGCAACTCGACCTCATTAGTGTGTTGACTCAGAAAAGCTTGGGCTGCGCTTATCAAGTCCAGGTTGGAATACCAGACAGCTTTGGCTGCACTCACGAGTGCAACATCATCTGCGTGATCCAGCGGGCTTTTGACCAATGTGTCCAGAGCGGCTGAGAGGACGTGGCCGTTAGCAGGCTTCGTCATCTGTATTCTCCAAATAATTTTGCAAAATGTGGGTAAGAACAGACGTTGGAGGCTCTTTGTTACCAACATATACATCAATTGCCTGCATTGCCAGTCGACGCAGCTCGGCGGTCAATATGAAGCCGGCCCTCAGGAGCGCCATGATATCGCCAACGTCTTGGTCCGTTGCTCTACCCAGCTTTGAAATCGCAATATCGATAGGAGCAGCAATGTGGACGTGCAGAGGTGACTCTATCGGGAACTCTTCAAGGGGGATGCTTCGGACCCAATAATCCTCGTGAATCGGACCAAAGCTGGTGTTGTATTGGAGGTCGTAGTTCAGCTCCATCAATCGGCCGGACTTCTCGTCGACAAATTGCTCAGGCACTTCCGCAAGCAGCGTTCGAAGATGAAAGCCTTCCGGAAGGCTCGCCTCATAGATTTCGGCGTCAACGTCCGTGGAAACACGATGATGCGTATAGAGATGTACTGCGCATCCGCCAAACACCATGACTTTAACCGCCCCTGACTCCGCATTTTCATATATCAGCTCCGCTTCGACAGACTTGAACATTGAAATCAAAGCCCGTCCCAGGGAGGTACTTGTATTGAGGCGGGGGGTGATCATATCCGGCAGTTCCATGTTTGGACCTCAGAGGCTGCTGTTGCTCCTTGAAACTTGGATCTGCTGCTCGGTCTTCCCAAGGCCGGTAAGCGATCCCAGTGCTTGGAGATGTGGGCTCCGAAAGCTAGAGCCCTCGCTTCCGAGCGACAACCTTAAAAACATGTCGGAAACTTCGGGGCATCTGACAGACCACCCATCTGATCAGGGATGTTTCGCACAGATTTCAGATAGGCTTTTTTGGATGGGGTTGGATACATATTCATTGCTGCGGTAACGGCGACTTAGGGTTCCGCCCTGACGGCGGCTCACTTTCGAAAAGCCCGGAAGCCGGCCCAGTCGAAAGAAACCAAAGCGCTTCTGCCCCACCACTTGGCACCTCGCTAGGCTCGGTGTGCCCGAGATCAACGTCCACCACGAGGCGGCCTGATAGCCGACCTGGTTCTTGGTGGGACCGCGTTTCTCCTGTGTGCGAGCTTGCTCGCGATGAGGCCAGCAAACCCAATATCCATGTGACTGAACCGCCGCCATCGCGAGCAAGCTCGCTCCCACATTGGATTTTCAGCAGCCACAACACTCATATACGCCGCAAACACCTTGTGGGAGCGGGCTTGCTCGCGAAGAGGCCAGTACATTCAACATCCTCGTTGGCTGTTATGCCGCCTTCGCGAGCAAGCCCGCTCCCACAGGGAAATCGGAGTACGACCGGGAGAGCCAGGTCGGCTATCAGGCCGCCTCGCGAGCAAGCTTTGCTCCCACAGATCTGACGGGTGTACGACTGGGTGCGCCAGGTCGGCTATCAGGCCGCCTCGTGGTGGGGTGGACGTTGATCTCGGCGCCCCGTTAACCACGCTGGCCGAACGCAGGTATTGCGCAGTGGGTACCTCGGCATGGATGCCGAGGTAGCCGCGCTGGGCCATGGATGGCCCTTCGCGGCGGGCCCACGGAGCAATGCCGGAGTGAGGGCACACCGAGCCTAAGCGAGGTGCCAAGTGGTGGGGCAAAAGCGTTTTGCTTACTTTTGCGCTTCTCAAAAGTGAGCCGCCGTAAGGGCCATCCCTTTCAAGGTCTTAGGTAAAATCCCCTGAAGTTTCTATCAGGGATACCCGAACGATGTGGGCCGATGTTCTGGAGCGTTTCGAGAAAAAAGCACCTGCCAGCGTTATGGCCAAATTGGCGCTGGAGCACGCTATTGCCCCTGAGTGGGTCGATCAGGTCTTCGAAGAACATCGGCAACGGCAGTATTCTCGTGAGCTACTGTTCTCGACCATCATCAAGCTGATGTCCCTTGTTTCATTGGGCTTGAAGCCGTCCCTTCACGCCGCCGCGCGGCAACTGGAAGATCTTCCTGTCAGCCTGGCGGCCCTCTACGACAAGATCAGTCGTACCGAGCCAGCTTTGTTGCGCGCCCTGGTCACGGGCTGTGCGCAGCGCCTGGCTCCAACCATCAAGGAGTTGGGTTGCACGACGATGTTGCCGGGTTGGCAGGTTCGGGTGGTGGACGGTAATCACTTGGCATCCACTGAGAAACGACTGGGGGCTTTACGCCACGAGCGCGGCGCCGCTCGGCCCGGGTTTTCGGTGGTTGTCTACGACCCCGACCTGGATCAAGTCATCGACCTGCAGGCATGTGAAGATGCCTACGCAAGCGAGCGCGTTTGTGTGCTGCCCCTATTGGCCAATGCCGAGCCAGGCCAAGTGTGGCTGGCTGATCGACTCTATTGCACGCTCCCGGTTATGGAGGCTTGTGAGCAGGTCCAAACCTCCTTTGTCATTCGTCAGCAAGCCAAGCATCCACGCTTGATTCAAGAGGGTGAGTGGCAAGAGCCAGTGCCTGTGGAAACAGGCACTGTGCGTGAGCAGATCATTCAGGTCAGAGGCGGTTATCAGTGTCGGCGTGTCGAACTGACGCTTCATTCGCCAACAGACTCGGGTGACAGCAGCTTGATGTTCTGGAGCAACCTGCCTGAAGGCGTCAGCGCGCAGCAGATCGCGGAACTCTATCGCCGCCGCTGGAGCATTGAAGGCATGTTCCAGCGACTGGAAACAATCCTGGAAAGTGAAATCGAAACCCTTGGTAGCCCAAAGGCTGCATTGCTCGGGTTCACTACTGCGGTGTTGGCCTACAACGTCCTGGCCGTACTCAAACGAAGCGTCGAGCAAGCCCATCAGGCTTCCCAGCCTGACGGCTGGGAAGCCTCAACCTATCACTTGGCGGTTCAGGTCCGGAGTGGTTATGAAGGCCTGCAAATTGCGCTGCCCTCGGAATGTTTTCCCGTCATACCTCTGGAAAAACTGGCCCAGCGCTTGTTGGAACTGGCCAGAAACATCCAACCAAAACAAGTTGCGAAAAATCCCCGGGGCCCCAAGGTGCCTAAACCCAAAACATGGGTGCAAGGCACTGCGGTGCATGCACATGTTTCAACGGACCGGGTAATCAAGGCCGCCAAAACGAAAAGACCTTGAAAGGGATGGCCGTAAGGGCGGAACCCTAAGCCGCCGTTACCGAAGCAACGGATATACACACAAAACAAACCACCGCCGGTCACCACAAAAATAAATATCAAATTTCAAAACCCGCGCCCCATGCATACCACTGACCTCTACCCCCCCAGCCCAAAGCAAGTAATTTCACGCACTATCCCCACCACCCTAATACCACTTCAAACACCCCCTCTAAAAACACCCCATAAACACTCGTAACCCACCAGAACCAGCGTTGACATGGTATTCAAGTGGTATTAGCTTCAACCGCAACTCACCGAGCGACAACGCCTACAAAACCGCATCGGACAAACAAATGAACGACATCCTGGCCCTACGCCCCGACGACACCCAACCCACCCCGCTCTACCTGCAACTGGCACGCAACCTGGAAACCGCCATCCACGCCGGCCAGTGGAAAGCCGAGCAAGCGATGCCCTCCGAACGCAGCTTGAGCGAGCAACTGGGCATTTCCCGGGTCACCGCCCGCAAAGCGCTGGAAGTGCTGTTCGAACAAGGCCTGATCCGCCGCAACCAGGGCTCGGGCACGTTCATTACCCCACGCCTGGAACAACCGCTGTCACGCCTCAGCGGCTTCAGCGAGATGCTGCGGCTCAAGGGCTTCGTGCCGGGTTCGCAATGGCTGGAGCGGGAAATCACCCCGCCAACCCACGAAGAACTGATCCGCCTGGGCCTGTCACCCACCGACAAGGTCGCGCGGCTCAAGCGCCTGCGCAAGGCTGACGACACGGTCATGGCCATCGAAATGAGCACCCTGCCCGCCAGCATCATCCCCAAGCCACAAGCGGTGGGCGATTCGCTCTATGAATTCCTCGACGGCATCGGCAAGCCGGTGGTGCGCGCGCTGCAACACATCCAGGCCATCAACGCCTCGGACGAATTCGCCGCCCTGGTGGGCATCGCCCCCGGCACCGCGATGTTGCTGATGACCCGGGTCGGCTACCTGGAAGACAACACCCCCATCGAAGTCACCGACACCTATTGCCGCAACGACTACTACGACTTCGTCGCAGAGCTGCGGCGTTAGACGACTAGAGAGTGCCCATGTCCGAAGACAACATCCTCACCTCCAACGGCTGGGTTCGCGGCCACCTGATCCATGAACACGGCAAGATCGTGGCCATCGATGGCCAACCCTGCGATCCGGCGAGCAATGACCTGCCCTATTTGCTGCCCGGTTTCATCGACCTGCACGTCCATGGCGGTGGCGGCATGGACATCATGCAAGGCGCCCTGGCGTTCGAAACCATCGCCCGCACCCATGTGCGTTTCGGCACGACGTCGTTGCTGGCGACCACCATGACCGCGCCCAGCGACGAGATCGCCAGCGTGCTCAAGGCCCTCGGCGAGTTTTGTGAGCAGCGCCAGCGCGGCAACGCCCGGGTTCTCGGCGTACATCTGGAAGGCCCTTACATCAACCCGGGCAAACTGGGCGCCCAACCGAATTTCGCCCACACCGCGCTGCTGGCCGAGGTGGAGAGTTACCTGGCCCTGGCACCGATCAGGGTGATCACCATTGCCCCGGAAATCGCCGGCCACGACGCCCTGATTCGTACGCTCAGCGCCCGAGGTGTGCGCATGCAGATCGGCCACACCCTGGGCAGCTACGAGGAAGGCGTCGCCGCGCTGGCCGCCGGGGCCAGCAGTTTCACCCATCTATATAACGCCATGAGCCCGCTGCACCACCGCGAACCGGGCATCGTCGGCGCGGCGCTGGCCCATGCGCAATACGCCGAGCTGATCCCGGACTTGCTGCATGTGCACCCCGGCGCCATGCGCGTGGCCCTGCGTTCGATCCCGTGCCTGTATTGCGTGACCGACTCCACCGCCGCCGCCGGCATGCCCGATGGCGAGTACAAGCTGGGCAGCCACACCGTGACCAAGTGCCTGGGCGGCGTTCGGCTGGCCGACGGCACCCTGGCCGGCAGCACCCTGACCATGGACCAGGCCCTGCGCAACCTGGTGAAGATCGGCCTGCCCATCGGCGAAGCCTCGCAACGCCTGTCCCAATTCCCTGCCGACTACCTCGGCCTGCCCGAGCGCGGACGCCTGCAACCCGGTGCCTGGGCCGACTGCGTGCGCCTGGACCGTTCCCTGACGCTGACCGACGTGATGGTCGAAGGAGAAGCCATTGACTTGCAAAATGCTTGAAGAGGCCCTGAGCTCGTTCGAAGCTGTCGAGCGTCAGTTGCAACAATTGGACCCGGCGCTGATGGAAATCGCCGGACGCCTGCGCCGTCAACCGCCGCAAGTGGCGATGACTGTGGCGCGGGGCAGTTCCGACCACGCCGCCAGCTACTTCGCCTACCTGACCATGCAGCTATTGGGCATCCCGGTGGCCTCGCTGCCAATGTCGGTGGTGACCATGCAGCAGGCGCCGCTCAAGGTCAGCGGCCAGGTGGCCTTTGCATTTTCCCAGTCGGGACAGAGCCCGGACCTGGTCGACAGCCTGCGTCTGCTGCGCAAGCGCGGCGCCTTGAGCGTGGCCTTGGTCAATGCTGCCGACTCACCGCTGGAAGCGGCGTGTGAATTCAGCGTGCCGTTGTGCGCCGGCGTCGAAAGCAGCGTCGCCGCCACCAAGAGTTTCATCGCCACCCTCAGCGCCAGTGCGCGACTGGTAGCCCATTGGAAGGACGACGCCGAGTTGCTCGAAGCGGGCAATGCCCTGCCCGAAGGTTTGCGCGATGCCGCCCGTCAGGACTGGAACGTTGCCGTCGAAGCCCTGCGCAACTGCCAGCGGTTGATGGTGATCGGCCGGGGCGCCGGGTTCGCCATCGCCCAGGAAGCGGCGCTCAAGTTCAAGGAAACCTCGGCGATCCAGGCCGAAGCCTTCAGCAGCGCCGAAGTCCGCCACGGGCCGATGGCGCTGATCGATGCCGACTACCCGCTGCTGGTGTTCGCCCCGCGCGGTGCCGAGCAGGCCGGAGTGTTGAGCCTGGCCGCGGACATGCGCCAGCGCGGCGCCCGGGTACTGCTGGCGGCGCCGGATGACATCGCCGAACGCGACCTGACGCTGACCCGCGCCGGACACCCGGCCCTGGACCCGATTCTGGCCATCCAGAGCTTCTACGGCATGGCCGCGAGCCTGGCCGTGGCCCGAGGACTGGACCCGGACCAACCAAGGCACTTGAGCAAGGTCACCCGTACGCACTGAGCCAACGGCTTTCTTTCAATAAAAGAGTCTGATGAGAGCGCCCCATGCCCAACAATAATAAAGAGCTGATCCTCAGCGCCCCGCTCAGCGGCCCGGTGCTCACCCTCGCCAATGTCCCGGACGCGGTGTTCGCCAGCGGCGCGATGGGCGACGGAATCGCCATCGACCCGCTGAACGACACCCTCTACGCGCCCTGTGCCGGCGAAGTGATCCACGTCGCCCGCAGCGGCCACGCCGTGACCCTGCGCGCCGACAACGGCGCTGAACTGCTGCTGCACCTGGGCCTGGACACGGTCGAGCTGCAAGGCGAGGGTTTTTCCATGCTGGTCAAGGAAGGCGCGCGGGTCAGCAACGGCCAGCCGCTGCTGCGTTACGACGTAGACAAGGTGGCACTGCGCTGCAAGAGCCTGGTCAGCCTGTTGGTCATCACCAACGGCGAGCACTTCCAGGCGCGGCCTATCACCCTCAAAGGGGTGAAGGTCGGCGAGCCGCTGTTGCACGTCGTCGCCAAGACCCCGGCTGAGACGCAAGACGAAGAACAGGCCGTTGGCATCGAAGTTTTCGGTCAGGTGCGCATCGCCCATCGCGGAGGCCTGCACGCCCGCCCGGCGGCGTTGATTCGTCAGACCGCCCAGGGTTTCAAGAGCCGTTCGCAGCTGCATTTCCAAGGCAAAACGGCATCCTGCGACAGCGTGATGGGAATGATGGGCCTGGCCATTACCGAGCAGGCAGAGGTGCACGTCAGTTGCCGGGGCAGCGATGCCGAGGCGGCGTTGCACGCCCTGCTGAGCACGTTATCCACAGCCCTGGCTGAAGAAGCCCACGCCGTGGCGCCTGCGGTAAAAGCCCAGCACCGTAGCGCCGAAGCCGGCGTGCTGCATGGTGTGTGTGCGGCCCCCGGTCTGGTGGCCGGGCCGTTGGTTCGGCTCGATGGCATTCAATTGCCCGAGGACGCTGGCCGCCACAACGTCGAAGAACAACGGCAGCAGTTGAACAGTGCCTTGGGGCACGTTCGTCGCGAAATCCAGCTCACCCTGGAAAACGCCAAGGCCCGTCGCCATCGCGACGAAGAAGCGATTTTCAGCGCCCATCTGGCGCTGCTGGAAGACCCGATCTTGCTCGACGCCGCGCACCTTGCCATCGACCAGGGCAGTGCCGCGAGCCACGCCTGGAGCCGCTCCATCGACGTGCAGTGCAAGGTGCTGCAGCAACTGGGCAGCACGCTGCTGGCCGAGCGCGCCAATGATTTACGCGATCTGCGCCAGCGGGTCTTGCGCGTGCTGTTGGGCGAGGCCTGGCAATTCGACGTGCCCGCGGGCGCCATCGTTGCCGCGCAGGAACTGACTCCGTCGGAGCTGCTGCAACTCTGCGCTCAAGGCGTGGCCGGTGTGTGCATGGTTGAGGGCGGGGCAACCTCCCATGTGGCGATCCTGGCCCGAGGCAAAGGCCTGCCGTGCCTGGTGGCGCTGGGCGATGCACTGCTGGTACAGACGCCGGGGCAATCGGTGGTGCTGGATGCCGACGGCGGCCGCCTCGAACTCGCGCCAACCGCCGAGCGCCTGGCCCAGGTGCAGCAAGAACAACGGCGGCGAGCGACCCAACACGCCCAACAAGAGGCCCTCGCCCACACATCGGCGCATACCCGTGACGGCGTGAATATAGAAGTGGCGGCCAATGTCGCCTCCCGTAGCGATGCGGCCCAGGCACTGGCAAGCGGTGCCGACGGGGTTGGCTTGTTGCGCACTGAATTCCTCTTCGTCGACCGTCACACCGCACCCGACGAAGAAGAGCAACGCCAGGCCTATCAAGCCGTACTCGATGCCATGGGCGACAAGCCGGTGATCATCCGCACCATCGACGTCGGCGGCGACAAGCAGTTGGATTACCTGCCGCTGCCGGCCGAAGCCAACCCGGTGCTGGGCCTGCGCGGCATTCGCCTGGCCCAGTTGCGACCGGAACTGCTCGACCAGCAATTGCGGGCCTTGCTGCAAACCCGTCCGCTGCAGCGCTGCCGAATCCTGCTGCCGATGGTGACCGAGGTCGACGAACTGCTGCACATCCGCCAGCGCCTCGATACCTTGGCCAGCGAGCTGGGCCTGAGCGAACGCCCGCAACTAGGGGTGATGATCGAAGTGCCGGCCGCCGCGTTGCTGGCCGAACAATTGGCCGAGCACGCCGACTTCCTCTCCATTGGCACCAACGACCTCTCGCAATACACCCTCGCCATGGACCGCGACCACGCCGGCCTCGCCGCCCGGGTCGATGCCTTGCATCCGGCACTGCTGCGGCTGATCGCCCAGACCTGCGCTGGCGCGGCGAAGCATGGACGCTGGGTCGGCGTGTGCGGCGCCTTGGCCTCCGATCCGTTGGCCACGCCCGTGCTGATCGGGCTGGGCGTACGCGAGCTATCGGTCAGCCCACCGCAGATCGCTGAAATCAAGGCGCGCGTGCGCCAGCTCGACACCGTCAAGTGCGCTTGCCTCAGCGCCGAGCTGCTGAACCTGGGCAGTGCCGCCGCCGTGCGCCAAGCCTGTCATCAACACTGGCCCCTGGGCTGAGCCACGTCGAAGAACAATAAAAGGAGAGACGCCATGTACCAGCATTTCATCGAAGGGCTGCAACGCCTCGGCCGTGCGCTGATGCTGCCGATCGCGATCCTGCCGATTGCTGGCCTGTTGCTGCGCCTGGGCGACACCGATCTTTTGAACATCGCCATCATTCACGATGCCGGGCAGGCGATTTTCGCCAACCTGGCAATGATCTTCGCCATCGGCATCGCCGTGGGTTTCGCCCGGGACAATAACGGTACGGCGGGGTTGGCCGGGGCCATTGGTTATCTGGTGATGATCGCTACCCTGAAAGTGCTCGATGCCAGCATCAACATGGGCATGCTCGCCGGGATCATCAGTGGCCTGCTGGCCGGCGCGCTGTACAACCGCTTCAAGGACATCAAGCTGCCGGAGTACCTGGCGTTCTTTGGTGGCCGGCGCTTCGTGCCGATTGTCACGGGTTTCAGCGCCGTCGGCCTTGGCGTGGTGTTCGGCCTGATCTGGCCACCGATCCAGCAGGGCATCAACAGCTTCGGCGAACTGCTGATGGCCAGTGGCAGCTTCGGCGCGTTCGTCTTCGGTGTATTCAATCGGTTGCTGATCGTCACCGGTTTGCACCACATCCTCAACAACATGGCCTGGTTCATCTTCGGCAGCTTCACCGATCCGCAAACCGGCGCGGTGGTCACGGGCGATCTGACTCGCTACTTTGCCGGCGACCCCAATGGCGGCCAGTTCATGACCGGCATGTTCCCGGTAATGCTCTTCGGCCTGCCCGCCGCGTGCCTGGCGATGTACCGCAATGCCCCGCCCCAGCGGCGCAAAGTCATGGGCGGGATTTTGTTGTCCATGGCGCTGACGTCGTTTCTCACCGGGGTCACCGAGCCGGTGGAATTCGCCTTCATGTTCCTCGCGCCATTGTTGTTCCTGCTGCATGCCTTGCTCACCGGGCTGTCGATGGCGATCACCGATTGGCTGAACATTCGCCTGGGCTTCACCTTCTCCGGCGGTTTCATCGACATGGTCCTGGGTTGGGGCAAGTCCAGTAACGGTTGGTTGGTGGTACCGGTGGGCCTGGTCTATGCGGTGATCTATTACGTTGTATTCGACTTCTGCATTCGCCGCTTCGACCTGAAGACCCCGGGGCGTGAAGACGTGCCGGCCGGGGACAAACCGGTCATCGCCCAGAACCAGCGCGCCAAGGCCTACATCCAGGCCTTGGGTGGTGCGGACAATCTGATCACCGTCGGCGCCTGTACCACACGGCTGCGCCTGGACATGGTCGATCGCAACAAAGCGTCCGACACGCAACTCAAAGCCCTTGGCGCCATGGCCGTGGTGCGTCCCGGCAATGGTGGGAGCTTGCAGGTAGTGGTCGGGCCGATGGCCGACAGCATTGCCGATGAAATCCGCTTGGCCCTGCCCTCTTCTGCCCGTCCTGCCACTGCGCCCGTGGTTGCGCTGGTTGAGCCTGCTGCACCAACCGCCGTGTCCGGGGTCGAAGCGCAGCAGTGGCTGGATGCGCTGGGTGGCGCTGGCAATGTGTTGCAGCTCGATTGCGTGGCGACGAGCCGGTTACGGGTGCGACTGGCCGATGGCCAAGGGTTGTCGGAGAGCCAACTCAAGACACTGGGTTGCCAGGGAGTGAGCCCGTTGGACGGTGGAGTCTGGCACTTGCTGCTGGGGGAGAAAGCACCGGGGTTGTGGCGGGCGTTGGAGGCGGTGGTGCTGAGCCGTCAGGCGGGTGTCAAAGCCTGAATTTTCGTTGCCTGATAGCCTGCTCGCGATGAGGCCTGCACACACCCAACACATCTGACAGACCACCCCCTGTGGCGAGGGAATTTATCCCCGCTGGGCTGCGCAGCAGCCCCAAAACAACCAAACTCAATTTGCCTGACACACCGAGGTGCCGAGTTTAGGGCTGCTTCGCAGCCCAGCGGGGATAAATCCCCTCGCCACAACAATAAAAAAACCCGCTGAATCAATCAGCGGGTTTCTCATTCAACGGCCGGAGGATCAGAAATCCTCCAACCGCCACACTTCATACGCCGGTGTCTCGTAGGGATGGCTCTGCTTCAACGCCACCACCACCGCACGGATCAACTCATCGGCAACGACAAGCTCCACCTTCCACTCCTCGACCTGCTCGACCTGGCCCGCTTCGCCAATGAACGGCTGGCTGCCGTCCAACGGGCGGAACTGGCCCAGGCCCAGCACTTGCCAGGCGCAGTGGTCGTAGTCGCCGATCCGCCCGCCACCGGCGGCGAATACGGCGCTTTTGACCACGTCCAGGTGGCTGGCCGGGACGAAGAAGCAGAGCTTGTACACCGCCTCAGTTCACCCAGACGCGGGCGTTGCGGAACATGCGCATCCATGGCGCGTCTTCGTTCCAGTCGTCCGAACGCCACGAGTTCTGCACCGCGCGGAATACGCGCTCGGGGTGCGGCATCATGATCGTGACGCGACCGTCGCGGCTGGTCAGGCCGGTGATTCCGCGCGGCGAGCCGTTCGGGTTGGCCGGGTAGGTTTCGGTGACCTTGCCGTGGTTGTCGACGAAACGCA
Organism: Pseudomonas sp. St290; assembly: GCF_018325805.1. Taxonomy (NCBI): domain Bacteria; kingdom Pseudomonadati; phylum Pseudomonadota; class Gammaproteobacteria; order Pseudomonadales; family Pseudomonadaceae; genus Pseudomonas; species Pseudomonas sp. St290. Next base: position 5,471,168 of record NZ_AP014703.1, read on the forward strand.
GCGACACACAACCGGACAGGTCGGCTTCGAGCAGCGCTTCTTCGCTTTCGAATTCGGCATGGCCTTCACCGTGGGCGATGGCGATCGGCATGCGCGAACCGGCCATGCCCTGCAGGAAGATCGAGTTCGATTCCTGGACCTGGACCATCGCCACGCGCGCTTCGAACTGCTCGGAGCGGTTGCGCACGAAGTGCGGCCAGAACTCGCTGCCCGGGATCAGTTCGTGCAGGTTGGACATCATCTGGCAACCGTTGCACACGCCGAGGGTGAAGCTGTCGGTACGTTCGAAGAAACCCTGGAACGCATCGCGAGCGCGGCTGTTGAACAGTGCCGACTTGGCCCAGCCCTCACCGGCACCCAGCACGTCACCGTAGGAGAAACCGCCGCAAGCGACCATGCCCTTGAAGTCGTTCAGGTCGACACGACCGGCGAGGATGTCGCTCATGTGCACGTCGATCGCGCTGAAACCGGCACGGTCGAACGCCGCCGCCATTTCCACCTGGCCGTTGACGCCCTGCTCGCGCAGGACCGCCACTTGTGGGCGAATGCCTTTCTTGATGTAAGGCGCGGCCACGTCGAGGTTGACGTCGTAGCTGAGCTTGGCGCTCAAACCCGGGTTGTCTTCTTCCAGCAGCGCGTCGAACTCCTGCTCGGCGCAGTCGGCGTTGTCGCGCAGACGCTGGATCTGGTAGCTGGTTTCCGCCCACTGGCGCTGCAACAGGCTGCGCTGGCCTTCGAAGACGGTATCGCCGTTGAAGGTGATGTTGATGTGGGCGTTGTTGATCGGCTGGCCGATCACCGAGACGCAGTCGGCCAAACCAGCGGCGCTGAACTGAGCGAGGATGTCCGGGGTAGCGTCCTGGCGAACCTGGATCACCGCGCCCAACTCTTCGTTGAACAGGATGGCCGGGATTTCAGCGGTGGATTCGGCGACGCTGTCGAGGGTCAGGCTCAGGCCGCAGTGGCCGGCAAACGCCATTTCCACCACGGTGGTCAGCAAACCGCCATCGGAACGGTCGTGGTAGGCCAGCAGGTGACCGTCGGCGTTGAGGCCCTGGATGACGGCGAAGAACGCCTTCAGGTCTTCGGCATCATCGACGTCCGGTGCTTGCGAGCCGAGCTTGCCGTGTACCTGGGCCAGGATCGAGGCGCCCATGCGGTTCTGGCCACGGCCCAGGTCGATCAGGATCAGGTCGGTGGTGCCCTTGTCCATGCGCAGTTGCGGGGTCAGGGTCTGGCGGATATCGGTGACTGGCGCGAAACCGGTCACGATCAGCGACAGCGGCGAGGTCACGCTCTTGTCCACGCCTTCGTCGTTCCAGCGCGTGGCCATGGACATGGAGTCCTTACCCACCGGAATGGTGATGCCCAGCTCCGGGCACAGCTCCATGCCGACGGCCTTGACCGTGTCGTACAGGCGGGCGTCTTCACCCGGGTGGCCGGCGGCGGACATCCAGTTGGCCGACAGCTTGATGTCGGAAATCTTGCCGATGCGCGAAGCCGCGATGTTGGTCAGGGTCTCGCCAATCGCCATGCGGCCCGACGCCGGAGCATCCAGCAGCGCCAGCGGCGTGCGCTCGCCCATCGCCATGGCTTCGCCGGTGTAGACGTCGAAGCTGGTGGCGGTCACGGCCACGTCGGCCACCGGCACTTGCCACGGGCCGACCATCTGGTCGCGGGCCACGAGGCCGGTGATGGTGCGATCGCCGATGGTGATCAGGAAGCTTTTGCTCGCCACGGCCGGGTGATGCAGCACGCGCTCGATGGACTCGGCGAGGTCGAGGGTGGACGGATCGAAATCGTCGCCCAACTCGGTTTCACGAACGGCCGAACGGTGCATGCGCGGGGCTTTGCCCAGCAGCACTTCCAGCGGCATGTCCACCGGGCTGTTGCCGAAGTGGCTGTCGGTGACGGTCAGTTGTGGCTCGGCAGTGGCCTCACCCACCACGGCGAACGGGCAGCGCTCGCGTTCGCAGATGGCCTGGAAGCGCTCGAAGTCAGCCGGGCCGACCGCCAGGACATAACGCTCCTGGGATTCGTTGCTCCAGATTTCGTGCGGGGCCATGCCCGGCTCGTCGTTCGGAATGTTGCGCAATTCGAAGCGGCCGCCACGGCCACCGTCGTTGACCAGTTCCGGGAAGGCGTTGGACAGGCCGCCGGCGCCGACGTCGTGGATGAAGCTGATGGGGTTGTGTTCGCCCAACTGCCAGCAACGGTCGATGACTTCCTGGCAACGGCGTTCCATTTCCGGGTTTTCCCGCTGGACCGAAGCGAAGTCCAGGTCCGCCGAGCTGGTGCCGGTGGCCATGGAGGAAGCGGCGCCGCCGCCCAGGCCGATCAGCATGGCCGGGCCACCGAGGACGATCAGCTTGGAGCCGACCACGATTTCGCCTTTCTGCACGTGTTCGGCGCGGATGTTGCCCATGCCGCCGGCAAGCATGATCGGCTTGTGGTAACCACGAACTTCTTCACCACGCGGGGTGCTGATGGACTGTTCGAAAGTACGGAAATAGCCAGTCAGGGCCGGACGGCCGAATTCGTTGTTGAACGCCGCGCCCCCCAGGGGACCTTCGATCATGATGTCGAGGGCGTTGACGATGCGCTCAGGCTTGCCGTAAGGCTTTTCCCACGGCTGTTCGAAGCCAGGGATCTGCAGGTTCGATACGGTGAAGCCGGTCAGGCCTGCCTTGGGCTTGGCACCGCGACCGGTGGCGCCTTCGTCACGGATCTCGCCACCGGAACCGGTGGACGCGCCCGGGAATGGGGCGATGGCGGTCGGGTGGTTGTGGGTCTCGACCTTCATCAGGATGTGCACCGGCTCCTGGACCGCACCGTACTGGCGGGTCTCAGGGTTCGGGTAGAAACGCCCGGCGACGTTGCCGACGATCACCGCGGCGTTGTCCTTATAGGCCGAGAGCACACCTTCGTTGTGCATCTGGTAGGTGTTCTTGATCATGCCGAACAGGCTTTTTTCCTGGCTCTGGCCATCAATGTCCCAACTGGCGTTGAAGATCTTGTGGCGGCAGTGCTCGGAGTTGGCCTGGGCGAACATCATCAGTTCGATGTCATGGGGGTTGCGCTTCAAGCCCTGGAAAGCATTGACCAGGTAATCGATCTCGTCTTCGGCCAGGGCCAGGCCCAGTTCGGCGTTGGCTTTTTCCAGCGCGGCACGACCGCCGCCCAGCACGTCGATAGCGGTCAGCGGCTTGGGTTCGGCGTGGCTGAACAGGCCGGCAGCCTGCTCCAGGTTACCCAGCACGACCTGGGTCATGCGGTCATGCAGGCCATCGGCAATCAACTGGGCCTCGGCCTCGCTGAACTCACCGGCGACATAAAACGCAATGCCGCGCTCCAGGCGCTGGATTTTCGCCAGGCCGCAGTTGCGGGCGATATCGCTGGCCTTGCTCGACCATGGCGAAATGGTGCCGAAACGCGGCAGTACCAGGAACAGACGACCGGCCGGCTCCTGGACGGGAACACTGGGACCGTACTTCAGAAGGCGCGCGAGCACCTGCTGTTCGTCGCCGGTCAAACCGCCGGTGACTTCGGCGAAGTGAGCGAATTCAGCATACAAGCCACTGACAGCCGGAACCTTCTGGCTCAGTTGCTCAAGGAGTTTGCTGTGGCGAAAGGCAGAAAGGGCAGGAGCGCCGCGCAGGATCAACATCTTCGGGACAGCCTCGGGAAGGGGGTGTGCTTTGAGGCCGTGCATTCTAGCCTAAACCGCCGGCAACGGCACCCGAAACGGCACGGGCGGTGCGAGCCGAATGTCGGTCTTTGCTTGCACGGCGCTACTGGACAGCGGTACCCATGCTCGCGAAGAGATATTTTTCAGCGACGCAAAGCCCGCCGCGCGCCGGCCGGCCTGCGCTGCGGACATGTTTTGCAATGGCTAGCAGACTGGCCTTTTGCTGTCGAGATATGGCGGTAGGGGCCGTTTGCGTATACTGCGCAGATGTTTTCCCCAACGGCTTTGCGTCCGCGATATGCCAGATGGCTGATCGCAACCGGACTCTTCCTGGTGCTCAGTGGTTGTGTTGAGAAACCCAACACACTGGAGCGCGTAAAGGAGGATGGCGTGCTGCGGGTGGTCACCCGAAACAGCCCCGCCACCTACTTTGAGGATCGTAACGGTGAAACCGGCTTCGAATACGAGCTGGTGAAGCGCTTCGCCGACGATTTGGGGGTGGAACTGAAGATAGAGACCGCCGACAACCTCGACGACCTGTTCAGCCAGATCGGCAAGCCCAACGGCCCGGTATTGGCCGCCGCCGGCCTGGTCAGCAGCGAGCAACGCAAAAAGCAGGTGCGGTTTTCCCATCCCTACCTGGAAGTCACCCCGCAGGTCATCTACCGCAACGGCCAGTCGCGCCCCACCGATGCCGCCGCCCTGGCCGGCAAGAAGATCATGGTGCTCAAGGGCAGCAGCCACGCCGAACAGCTGGCGCAGTTGAAGCAGCAGTATCCGGGCATCGAATACGAAGAGTCCGACGCGGTTGAAGTGGTCGACCTGTTGCGCATGGTCGACGAAGGCCAGATCGACCTGACCCTGGTGGACTCCAACGAAGTGGCGATGAACCAGGTGTACTTCCCCAACGTGCGCGTGGCCTTCGATCTGGGCGACGCCCGTAGCCAGAGCTGGGCAGTGGCCCCCGGCGAAGACAACAGCCTGCTCAACGAAATCAACAGCTACCTCGACAAGGTGCAGAAGAACGGCACGCTGCAACGCCTCAAGGACCGTTATTACGGGCACGTCGATGTCCTCGGTTACATGGGCGCCACCACGTTCGCCCAGCATTTGCAGCAGCGGCTGCCCAAATACGAACAGCATTTCAAGGCTTACGCCAAGCAGGAGAAAGTCGATTGGCGCCTGCTGGCCGCGATCGGCTACCAGGAATCGCTGTGGCAACCGGCGGTGACGTCCAAGACCGGCGTGCGCGGCCTGATGATGCTGACCCAGAACACCGCCCAAGCCATGGGCGTGTCCAACCGTCTGGATCCGAAGCAGAGCATCATGGGCGGCGCCAAGTACCTGGCCTACATGAAGGATCAACTGGACGAGAGCATCGAGGAGCCGGACCGCACCTGGTTCGCCCTCGCCGCCTACAACGTGGGCAGCGGTCACCTGGACGACGCCCGCAAACTGGCGGCCAAGGAAGGGCTGAACCCGAATAAGTGGCTGGATGTGAAGAAAATCCTGCCGCGCCTGTCGCAGAAACAGTGGTACAGCAAGACCCGCTATGGCTACGCCCGGGGCGGCGAGCCAGTACATTTCGTGGCGAACATCCGTCGCTACTACGACATCCTGACCTGGGTGACGCAGCCACAGCTCGAAGGCAATCAGGTGGCCGAGGGCAATCTTCACGTGCCGGGTGTGGACAAGAGCAAGCCGAACCAGGAAACCCCGCCGCTATAAGCTGTACACAACTCCTGATGCTGTGATGAACCTGTGGCGAGGGGATTTATCCCCGCTGGGGCGCGAAGCGGCCCCAGGACAGGTCAACTCAATCTGCCTGACACATCGAGGCGCCGGGTTTTAGGGCTGCTGCGCAGCCCAGCGGGGATAAATCCCCTCGCCACAGTGGATCAGGCAAGCCCAAGTGAGCCGGCACATGGGGTTATGGGATGGGTTCAGGATCTGGCGGCAGCCAGGATCAGCGCTTTCATTTCCGACACAGCCGACTTGAACCCGACGAACAACGCATGGGCCACCAGCGCGTGGCCGATGTTCAGTTCGTTGATGCCCTTGATCGCCGCGACGGCTTCGACGTTGTGGTAGTGCAAGCCATGGCCGGCGTTGACGATCAGACCCTGGGCCAGGCCGAAGGCGACACCGTCGGCCACGCGCTGCAGCTCATCGGCCACGTCCGTGGGGGTTTCGGCATCGGCATAACGGCCGGTGTGCAGTTCGATGGCGGGCGCGCCGACACGTTTGGAAGCTTCTATCTGCCGTTCGTCGGCATCGATGAACAGCGACACCTCGGCACCAATCTTCGACAGGCGTTCCACTGCCAAGCTGATCCGCGACTCCTGCCCCGCTACGTCGAGGCCGCCTTCGGTGGTCAGTTCCTGGCGCGTCTCCGGTACCAGGCAGATGTGCGCTGGGCGGATGCGCTCGGCGAACGCCATCATTTCTTCGGTCACACCCATTTCGAAGTTCATGCGGGTTTGCAGCACATCCTTGAGCAGCAGCACGTCGCGCTCCTGGATGTGGCGACGGTCTTCACGCAAATGCACGGTGATGCCGTCGGCGCCCGCCTCTTCGGCGTCCAGTGCGGCCTTGACCGGATCCGGGTAGCGCGTACCGCGGGCCTGGCGCAGGGTGGCGACATGGTCGATGTTCACGCCGAGAAGAATGCGATTGCTGGTGCTCACGAAAAGGCTCCTGAAGGGACAAGTATTCGGCCCACAGCATACGGGTAGATCAGGGCTTGCGAAACAGCTCGCGACTGACCAGCGGCCGACCGCCCAGATGCACGGCCAGGGCCTGGCGCATCAGGCGCTTGGCCGCCGACAAGGCGCCTGGCGCACTCCAGTCGGCCTCGGCCATGGCCAGAAGCTCAGCACCATTGAACAGCCCCGGTTGCAGCAGGTAGACCCGCTCCAGGCCGGCATCCACCTGCAAACGGTACAGACCGTCGGCCGCGATGGGGTCGCCGTGCAGGTCTGTGTTCAGCGCGAAGCCATAGCCCAAGTCATCCAGCAGCCGCCATTCGAACGAGCGCAACAGCGGCTCCAGAGGACGGCCTTCGGCCAGGGCCAGCAGCGTGGCGGCGTAGTGGTCGAAGACGGCCGGGTGGGGATCTTCGGCGGGCAGCAGGCGGATCAGCAGTTCGTTGAGGTACAAACCGCTGAACAGTGCCTCGCCGTTGAGCCACGCCGCCACGCCGTTGCTTTCCATGCGCCCGACATTCTTCAACTCGCCTCGTCCGCGGAATTCGACTTCCAGCGGCACGAATGGCCGCGCCAGCGTCCCGGCCTTGCCCCGCGCCCCACGCAACACCGCCCGCAGCCGCCCTTGCGGCGTGAGGAAATCCACCAGGGCGCTGCTTTCGCGGTAGGCGCGCGAGTGCAGGACGTAGGCGGGTTGGGCGATGGGTTGGGTTGGGGGCATGGGGATCGCGGTTCTCAATGAGCAAGCACAATTTTACTGACAACCACAAACCACTGTGGGAGCGAGCCTGCTCGCGATGAGGGACTGATATTCAACAAAGATGTTGACTGACAGACCGTTATCGCGAGCAGGCTCGCTCCCACAATGGAATTCATGTATCCCAGAAGGATTACAGGTCGCCGTAACCCAACGACCGCAACGCCCGCTCGTCGTCGGACCAGCCGCCCTTCACCTTGACCCACAGGTTGAGCATGATCTTGGAGTCGAACAGCAGTTCCATGTCCTTGCGCGCCTCGGTGCCGATGCGCTTGATGCGCTCGCCCTTGTCGCCAATGATGATTTTCTTCTGGCCGTCACGTTCGACGAGGATCAACGCATGGATGTGCAGGGTCCTGCCCTGCTGCTTGAACTCTTCGATCTCGACGGTGATCTGGTACGGCAGCTCGGCGCCCATCTGGCGCATGATTTTCTCGCGCACCAACTCGGCGGCGAGGAAACGGCTGCTGCGGTCGGTGATCTGGTCTTCGGGGAAGAAGTGATCGTTTTCCGGCAGGTGCTCGGCAATCACCCGCTCCAGCGCGTCGAGGTTATGGCCGTGCTGGGCGGAGATCGGGATGATCTGGGCGTTCGGCAACTGTTCCTGCAACCAGGACAGGTGCGGCATCAGCTCTGCCTTGTCTTCGATGCGGTCGGTCTTGTTCAGCGCCACGATCAGCGGACCGGTGACGTACTGGACACGCTCGAGGACCATCTGGTCTTCTTCGGTCCACTTGGTGCGGTCGACCACGAAGATCACCACGTCGACGTCTTTCAACGCCGCCGAAGCGGTCTTGTTCATGTAACGGTTCAGGGCCTTCTCGCCACCCTTGTGCATGCCAGGGGTGTCAACGTAGATCGCCTGCACGGCGCCTTCGGTCTTGATGCCAAGCATATTGTGGCGAGTGGTCTGGGGCTTGCGCGAAGTGATCGCCAGCTTTTGGCCCAGGATGTGGTTCAGCAACGTGGACTTGCCCACGTTCGGCCGACCGACAATGGCGACGTAGCCGCAGCGGGTGACGGTTGTATCAGTCATTGCCATTCTCCACACCCAGGGCAATCAGTGCTGCGGCGGCCGCTACCTGTTCGGCAATACGACGACTCACACCCTGACCCCGGCTTTTTTCATTCAATAGGACAACTTCGCATTCGACGAAGAAGGTACGGCAATGCGGCTCACCCTGGATATCCACGACTTCGTAGCGCGGCAACTCGCAACTGCGCGATTGCAAAAATTCCTGCAAACGGGTCTTCGGGTCCTTGTTGGTGTCCACCAGCGTCAGGCTGTCGATCTCGGAGGTCAGCCAGGCCAGCACGCGTTCGCGCGCCATTTCCATGCCTGAATCCAGGTAGATCGCGCCAATCAATGCTTCCAGGGCGTCGGCCAGAATCGACTCACGACGGAAACCGCCGCTTTTCAATTCACCGGAGCCCAGGCGCAGGTATTCGCCCAGGTCAAAACCACGAGCCAGTACGGCCAGGGTCTCACCTTTTACCAAGCGCGCGCGTAAACGCGACAACTGGCCTTCGCGAGCCAACGGGAAACGCTCGAACAGCGCTTCGCCCGCCACGAAGTTGAGGATGGCATCACCGAGGAATTCCAGGCGTTCGTTGTTGCGCCCGGCAAAACTGCGGTGAGTGAGGGCCAGGAGCATCAGGTCCTGGTCCTTGAAGGTGTAGCCGAGCTGGCGCTCGAGACGGCTTAGAGAAACGCTCACGGTTTACCCACGCTGAGTTCGTGGCTGGATTCCACCGCTACGGCGGCGAGGCGCCGTCGGCTTGGGACAATTAACGCTGTGTTCAAAAATGACGTCCTGACTATCGTTGGCTTCATGCCTTCGGGCAACCTTGTGCAGGCTCCAGAAAAGCATTCGGCGCTGTGTTCAACAGCGCCGTGTGTGATTACTTGATCAGGCCAACCCGCGAGAAATTCGGCAGGTGACTGAGTTTGGGTTCCGGCCAGCTCATCCAGACCGCAAAGGCCTTGCCGACGATATTCCGGTCGGGGACCATGCCCAGCATGTCCTTGGGAATGTTCGGATCATCCCAGTAACGGCTGTCGTTGGAGTTGTCGCGGTTGTCGCCCATCATGAAGTAGTGCCCCGCCGGCACGGTCCACGAATGGTCCGGCGTGGCGCGGTAGCGGCTCATTTCCTTGCGGATCAGGTGCTCGGCCTCGCCGAGTTTTTCCCGGTAGAGCTCGGCACTGCCCAGCGTACCAGGCTCGGAGCCAAGCAACTGTTCGGCCACCGATTCGCCATTGACGAACAGACGCTTATCGGCGGTGTAGCGGACCGTGTCGCCCGGCAGGCCGACGACACGCTTGATGTAGTTGACGTTCGGGTCGCTCGGGAAGCGGAACACCATCACATCGCCGCGTTGCGGGTCACCGACCTCGATGACTTTCTTGTCGATCACCGGCAGACGGATCCCGTAGGAAAACTTGTTCACCAGGATGAAATCGCCCACGTCCAGGGTCGGCTTCATCGAGCCGGACGGGATCTGGAACGGTTCCACCAGGAACGAACGCAGCACCAGCACGATGAACAGCACCGGGAAGAACGACTTGCCGTACTCGACCAGCAACGGTTCCTTGTTGAGCTTTTCGATCACCACACCATCAGGCTGGCTGACGCTGCCCTGATAAGAGGCGATGGCCGCCCGGCGCCGAGGCGCCAGGAACAACAGATCAAGCAACGCCAACAAGCCGCAGACAAACACGGCGATAACCAGCAACAGCGGGAAATTTAGCGACATAGGACCTAACTATCCAACCTGAGCACCGCAAGGAAGGCTTCCTGTGGAATTTCCACGTTACCGACCTGCTTCATGCGTTTTTTACCGGCCTTCTGCTTTTCCAACAGCTTGCGCTTACGGCTGACGTCGCCGCCGTAGCATTTGGCCAATACGTTCTTTCTGAGCGCCTTGACGGTTGTACGCGCCACAATCTGCCCACCAATGGCGGCCTGGATTGCCACATCGAACATCTGCCGCGGAATCAGTTCCTTCATCTTCTCGGTCAATGCACGACCTTTGTAGTGCGCGTTGTCACGGTGCACGATCAATGCCAGGGCATCGACTTTCTCACCGTTGATCAGCACATCCAGCTTCACCAGATTAGCCGATTGGTAACGATCGAAATGATAGTCCAGCGAAGCATAGCCGCGACTGGTGGATTTGAGGCGGTCGAAGAAGTCCAGCACCACTTCGTTCATCGGCAGGTCGTAGGTCACCTGGACCTGCGAGCCGAGGAACAGCATATCGTGCTGCACGCCGCGCTTCTCGATGCACAGGGTAATGACGTTGCCCAGGTGCTCCTGAGGCACAAGGATGTTGGCCCGCACGATCGGTTCGCGCATGTCCTCGATGGCCGACAGGTCCGGCAGCTTGGACGGGTTGTCGACGTAGAGGGTTTCGCCGTTCTTGAGCAGCAACTCGAAGATTACCGTCGGCGCCGTGGTGATCAGATCCAGGTCGTACTCGCGCTCCAGGCGCTCCTGGATGATTTCCATGTGCAACATGCCCAGGAATCCGCAACGGAAGCCGAAGCCCAGGGCATCGGAGCTTTCCGGGGTGTATTGCAGGGACGAGTCGTTCAGGGTCAGCTTTTGCAGGGCTTCGCGGAAATCCTCGAAGTCGTCGGAGCTGACCGGGAACAGGCCGGCATAGACCTGCGGCTGAATGCGTTTGAAACCTGGCAGCACATCGACGTCGGGGGTGGAGCTCAAGGTCAGGGTGTCGCCGACCGGCGCCCCGTGGATGTCCTTGATACCCGCGATGATGAAGCCCACTTCACCGGCCTTCAGGTCAACGGTGGCGGTGTGTTTCGGGTTGAACACACCGACGCTGTCCACCAGGTGGATCTTGCCGGTGGACTTGACCAGGATCTTGTCGCCCTTCTTCACGCGGCCATGGCGCACGCGAACCAGGGAGACCACGCCCAGGTAGTTGTCGAACCAGGAGTCGATGATCAACGCTTGCAGCGGATCTTCGATGTTACCGGTTGGCGCGGGAATGGTGGTGACCAGGCGTTCGAGCACTTCATCCACGCCCAGGCCGGTCTTGGCGCTGCAAGTGACCGCATCGGTGGCGTCGATGCCGATGATTTTCTCGATTTCTTCCTTCACGCGGTCCGGATCGGCCTGAGGCAGGTCGATCTTGTTCAGTACCGGCATGACTTCCAGGCCCTGCTCAATGGCCGTGTAGCAGTTGGCGACCGACTGGGCCTCGACGCCCTGGCCGGCATCGACCACCAGCAACGCACCTTCACAGGCCGCCAGCGACCGGCTGACTTCATAGGTGAAGTCGACGTGGCCTGGGGTATCGATGAAGTTCAGCTGATAGGTGATGCCGTCGCGGGCCTTGTAGTAGAGGGTAACGCTGTGGGCCTTGATGGTGATCCCGCGCTCACGCTCCAGATCCATGGAGTCCAGGACCTGGGCCTCCATTTCACGCTCGGCCAGGCCGCCGCACATCTGGATGAAGCGATCAGCCAGCGTCGACTTGCCATGGTCAATGTGGGCGATGATGGAGAAATTGCGGATATGACTCAAATCACTCACGGATCAACACTCAAAAAGGCTGCAGGCATGGCCCGCCGAAAAATAGCCGGGAATTGTACCTGATACAGCGCGCAAGTGGGAGCAAAGCTTGCCCGCGAAACAGCCGCCCCCCGATCTATGGAAGACCGCAGGGGCTTCATCGCGGGCAAGCCTTGCTCCCACAGCTTGCTCCCACATAGCCCTGCTCCCACAGCCCCTGCTACAGGTGCGTGTTCAACCGGCCCGACGCAGCAGCCAGAGCCCTGCCAGCGCACAGACGCCGGCCGGCACCAGCACCGCGAACAGCGGCGAGAAGCCGAACACCAGGCTCGAAGGCCCCAGCAGATCCTGGGCGATACGGAAGGTGAAGCCCACCAGCACGCCGGTGAACACCCGCTGCCCCAGGGTCACCGAACGCAGTGGGCCGAAGATGAAGGAAATCGCCATGAGCACCAGCGCGGCGGTGACCAGCGGTTGCAACACCTTGACCCAAAAAGCCAGCCAATAGCGGCCGTTGTTCAGGCCCTGGTCCGCCAGATAGTGGATATAGCCCCACAAACCGGTAATCGACAGGGATTCTGGCGCCATCACCACGGTGCTGAGCAACTGCGGGCTGATCGACACGTCCCAACGCTCTTGCGCGGCGGCGACCACTTCGGTGCGCTTGTCATGGAACAGGGTGGTGGTGACATCGCTCAATTGCCAGTGATCCTCGGCAAAGTTGGCGCGCTTGGCGAAGCTCGACGAGAGCATGTGCCGTTGGTCGTCGAAACGATAGCGGGTCACGCCATAGAGGATGCCGTTGGGTTGGACCGAGTTGATGTGGATGAACTCGTCGCCCTGGCGGTGCCACAGGCCGTGCTTGGCACTTTGCGCATCACCGCCGCCCTGGGCCAGGGAACGGTTGGCCTGAGCGGTATTTTCGGTGGCCGGGGCGATGTATTCGCCAATCAGCACGCCCACCAGCATCAGCACCAGCATGGGCTTCATCACCGCCCAGACGATCCGACCAATGGACACGCCGGCGGCGCGCATGATGGTCAGCTCACTGTTGCTGGCCAGGCTGCCCAGGCCGATCAGGCAGCCGATCAGCGCGGCCATCGGCAACATGTCATACAAACGCCGCGGCGCGGTCAGCAGCACGTAGCTCGCCACGTCCGTCAGCGTGTAGGTGTCGCTGACGTCACTCATTTCATCGATGAAGGCAAACAGGGTCGCCAGGCCTAGGATGATCCCCAGCACCGCGAGGATCGCCATGAACACACTGCTGCCGATGTAGCGATCGAGTTTAACCACGGGCCACCTCCAGCGCGCTGCGGCGACTGGCCAGCTTCAGGCGCAGTGGTTCCCAATAGAGCAGCCCCAGGCCGATGGCCAGGAAGATGCCATGCACCCACCACAAGCCCAGCGTCGGCGAAATCTTGCCCTTTTCCAGGGCGCCACGGGCGGAAATCAGGATGGTCAGGTAAGCCATATACAAAAGAATCGCCGGCAGCAGCTTGAGGAAACGCCCTTGGCGCGGATTGACCCGCGACAGCGGGACCGCCATGAGAGTCACGATGAACACCAGCAGCGGCAAGGACAGGCGCCATTGCAGCTCGGTACGGGCGCGAATGTCTTTGTTGCCCAGCAGGCTGGCGGTGGTCATCGCGTCGCGGTCGGTGACTTCGTTGCTGACCTCGGGCTTGGGCAACAGCACGCCATAGGTGTCGTACTTGATGGCCCGGTAATCGGCCTGCCCGGGCTTGCCGTCATAGCGATAGCCATTCTGCAGGATCAGGTAGCGGTTGCCGTCGGGATTGATTTCCTGGCGGCCCTTCTCGGCCACCAGCACGGAAATGCCACGGTCCTTCTTGGTGTCCGAAGACAGGTTCTTTTGCGTAATGAAGACACCGCCCAGGTCGATCCGGTCGTCTGAGAGCTGTTCGGTGTAGGTCACACGCGTACCGTCGCGCAAGGCCTGGAAACGCCCCGGCACCAGGGTGTCGAACTCGGTCATGGCGTCCTGCTGGTTGATCAGCAATTGGAACTGGTTGGCGCCCTGGGGGGCCAGGCTCAGGCTCAGCCAGGCCACCACCAGTGCCACCAACGTGGCCGGGAACAGGGTCATGCGAAACAGCCGTTGCTGGCTCATGCCAGTGGCCGACAGCACGGTCATTTCGCTGTCCAGGTACAAGCGCCCGTAGGCCAGCAGGATGCCGAGGAACAACCCCAACGGCAGGATCAACTGCAAGAAGCCCGGCAGGCGGAACCCCATGATCAGGAACAGCGAGCCCGGATCCAGGGCACCGGAGGCCGCCTGGGCAAGGTATTTGATGAAGCGTCCGCTCATGATGATGACCAGCAGCACGGCGCTCACGGCGCTCAGGGTCAGCAATACTTCGCGGGATAGATAACGAAAGACGATCAAACCAGACACTCCAGGGTTGTCAGGCTAAGGCGGCCAAACAAGCAAACGTATCGAGTCGGCCCGCCAACGCGAGCCGCCGAAAAAAGAGCCGCATTATCCTGTGATTGGAGGCGCCTGTCACTTCGCACGCTTTAAGCCGGCACTTAAAGCCAAAAAACTTAAGGGTGCCGAGGGTTGTCAGGCTCGGGCGCCGGGGTTCAAACTGCGGCCTTTGTCGCCGGCAAAAACCGGCGCTTCTTTTATATAGAAGAAGCTTGCTCAGCGCGCCATTGCCTCGGCGCCTGGCCTCTTGACCATTGACTCAGGGATCCGGAAATGGAACTGGTTGTAAAAAGCGTCAGCCCAGAAACGTTGAAAACCGCCACGCTGATAGTCGCCGTCGGTGAAAACCGCAAGCTCGGCGTGGCCGCCACCCAGCTCGATACCCTTAGCGGTGGTGCCATCAGTGCCGTGCTCAAGCGCGGCGACCTGGCCGGCAAAGTCGGTCAGAGCCTGCTACTGCACAACCTGCCCAACCTCAAGGCCGATCGCGTGCTGCTGGTGGGCGTGGGCAAGGACGCCGAACTGGGCGACCGTCCGTTCCGTAAAATCATCGCCGGCGTACTGGGCACACTCAAGGGCTTGGGCGGCAGTGATGCGGCACTGGCATTGGACGAGTTGGTAATCAAGGGCCGCGACAGCTACGGCAAGAACCGCCTGTTGGCCGAGACCCTGGTGGATGGCGGATACCAGTTCGACCAGTTCAAGAGCCAGAAGGCCGAACCCCGCGCCCTGAAAAAAATCACCCTGCTGACCATCAAGGCCGCCCAGGCTGAGGTCCAGCGTGCCGTGACCCACGCCACCGCGATTGCCAATGGCATGGCGTTCACCCGCGACCTGGGCAACCTGCCGCCAAACATCTGCCATCCGACATTCCTCGGCGAACAGGCCAAGGCACTGGGCAAGGAGTTCAAGGGCCTGAAGGTCGAAGTCTTCGACGAGAAGAAGATCAAGGACCTGGGCATGGGCTCGTTCTATGCCGTCGGCCAGGGCAGCGCCCAGCCGCCGCGCCTGATCGTCATGCAATATAACGGCGGCAAGAAATCCGAGAAGCCGTACGCACTGGTCGGCAAAGGCATCACCTTCGACACCGGCGGCATCAGCCTCAAGCCGGGCGCCAACATGGATGAGATGAAGTACGACATGGGCGGTGCCGCCAGCGTGTTCGGCACCCTGCGCGCCGTGCTCGAACTGCAACTGCCGATCAACCTGGTGTGCATCCTGGCTTGCGCCGAGAACATGCCCAGCGGCACGGCCTCGCGTCCGGGCGACATCGTCACCACCATGAGCGGCCAGACCGTGGAAATCCTCAACACCGACGCCGAAGGCCGCCTGGTGCTGTGTGACGCCCTCACCTACTCCGAGCGCTTCAAGCCGCAAGCGGTGATCGACATCGCGACCCTGACCGGCGCCTGCATCGTCGCCCTCGGCTCCCACACCTCGGGCCTGCTGGGCAACAACGACGAACTGATCGGCCAATTGCTCAGTGCCGGCCAACAGGCCGACGACCGCGCCTGGCAGTTGCCACTGTTCGACGAGTACCAGGAACAGCTGGACAGCCCGTTCGCCGACATTGCCAACATCGGCGGCCCGAAAGCCGGGACCATCACGGCGGCGTGCTTCCTGTCGCGCTTCACCAAGAACCTGAACTGGGCGCACCTGGACATCGCCGGCACGGCGTGGACCAGCGGTGGCAAGGACAAGGGTGCCACCGGTCGTCCGGTGCCCCTGCTGACCCAGTACCTGCTGGACCGCGCCAAGGCCTGACACCAATGACCGTCGTTGGCGTCGCTCTCGGGTGACGTCATCGACGGCTCAGGAACCGCAATGACCAAAGTCGATTTCTATATCCTGCCCAGCGCCGATCCGTCGGCGCGGCTGGATTTCGCCTGCAAGCTTGTTGAAAAGGCCTGGCGCATGGGACACAGCATCTACCTGCATTGCAGCGATGCCGCCCAGCGCGAGGACCTGGACGCACGCCTGTGGGCATTCAAGGGCGAGAGCTTCGTGCCCCACGGCCCGGCCGAAAACGAACCCGAAGGGTTGATCGTGCTGGGGCTGGGGAATGACTGCGGCCCGCATCAGGACCTGCTGGTCAACCTCGACCTGAAAGTACCGGCCTTTGCCCAGCGCTTCGCCCGCGTGGCGGAAGTGGTGGTCGAAGACCCGGCCATCCGACAAGCCGCGCGGGAGAGTTTCCGTTTCTACCGCGAACAGGGCTATCCTCTGCAAGACCACCGTTTACAGCGACTCTGAGCCCTACGATGGACACTCCAAAACCGCCACAAAAGCCCGCGCACCTGCTGGATGACCTCGAATCGATCCGCCAGTTGCTCGGTGACGATAACCTGCAACCGCCGCTGCTGACCGATACGGTCGTGCACGAGGTGGTGCATGACGAACAGATCCCCCTGCTGTTCGAGCCGATCAACGGCCAGCCTGAACCCAAGCCGGCTGCCAAGGCCGAAGCCAAGGGGCCCGACGCCCTGCTGCACCTGGACCGCGAATTGCGCGCTGCGGCGCAGTTGATCCTGCAAGACGTCATCGACGACTTCGCCCCGCATATCGAGACCGAGATCAAGCGCCGGCTGGATGCGCGGATGGAGCGGTTGTTGAGTCAGTACGAGTAACGTCCTCAGCCTCATTGTGAACATCCTGTGGGAGCGAGCCTGCTCGCGATAGCGGACTGTCAGTCACCTCCATGTCGAATCTGCTGGCCTCATCGCGAGCAGGCTCGCTCCCACAGGGTTCAACCGCATCCTGCTTCCAGCTCGCTGCGTGTGGCTTGCATCTCCCCCGCCCGCTATACTTCCCGGCTTTTCCTGAATAAATGCCAATAGGGTCCCGCCGCGCATGGATAAGACCTACCAGCCGCACGCCATTGAAACTTCCTGGTACAACACCTGGGAGTCCGAGAATTATTTCGCTCCGCAAGGCGCGGGCGATTCCTACACCATCATGATCCCGCCGCCGAACGTCACCGGCAGCCTGCATATGGGCCACGGTTTCAACAATGCGATCATGGACGCACTGATCCGTTTCCGTCGCATGCAAGGTCGCAACACCTTGTGGCAGCCGGGTACCGACCACGCCGGTATCGCCACGCAGATGCTGGTGGAACGTCGCCTCGAAGCCCAGGGCCAGAGTCGCCATGACCTGGGTCGCGAGAAATTCCTCGAGAAAGTCTGGGAATGGAAAGACGAGTCCGGTGGCAACATCAGCCGGCAGATCCGTCGCCTCGGCTCGTCCGTGGACTGGAGCCGCGAGCGTTTCACCATGGACGACGGCCTCTCGGAAGCAGTGAAAGAAGCTTTCGTGCGCCTGCATGAAGACGGGCTGATCTATCGCGGCAAGCGCCTGGTCAACTGGGACACCAAGTTGCACACAGCCATTTCCGACCTCGAAGTGGAGAACCACGACGAGAAAGGTTTCCTGTGGAACCTGAAATACCCGCTGGCCGACGGCGCCAAGACCGCCGAAGGCAAGGATTACCTGATCGTCGCCACCACGCGTCCGGAAACCATGCTGGGTGACGCCGCCGTGGCGGTGAATCCGAACGATGAGCGCTACCAGGCCCTGATCGGCAAGTTCGTCGAGCTGCCGCTGGTTGGCCGACGCATCCCGATCATCGGCGACGATTACTGCGACCCTGAATTCGGCACCGGCTGCGTGAAAATCACCCCGGCCCACGATTTCAACGACTACGAAGTCGGCAAGCGCCACAACCTGCCGCTGCTGAACATCTTCGACAAGAACGCCAATGTTCTGCCCGCAGCCCAGGTGTTCAACCTGGACGGCACGCTGAACACCGAAGTCGGCGGCAAGCTTCCAGCAGAATACGCCGGCCTGGACCGTTTCGAAGCGCGCAAGCAGATCGTTGCCGCATTCGAAGCCGCCGGCCTGCTGGTCAGCGTCGACGATCACGCCCTGAAAGTCCCGAAAGGCGACCGTTCCGGCACCATCATCGAGCCGTGGCTGACCGACCAGTGGTACGTCTCCACCAAACCGCTGGCCGAGCCGGCGATTGCCGCCGTGGAAGATGGCCGCATCCAGTTCGTGCCCAAGCAATACGAAAACATGTACTTCTCGTGGATGCGCGATATCCAGGATTGGTGCATCAGTCGCCAACTGTGGTGGGGCCATCGCATCCCGGCCTGGTACGACGAGTCGGGCAAGGTTTATGTCGGCCGCGATGAAGCCGAAGTGCGTGCCAAGAACAACCTCGGCGCCGACGTGGCGCTGCAACAGGACAACGACGTTCTCGACACCTGGTTCAGTTCGGGCCTGTGGACTTTCTCCACGCTCGGCTGGCCGGAGCAGACCGAATTCCTGAAGAAATTCCACTCCACCGACGTACTGGTCACCGGTTTCGACATCATTTTCTTCTGGGTCGCCCGGATGATCATGCTGACCATGCACCTGGTGAAGAACGAAGACGGCACGCCGCAAGTCCCGTTCAAGACCGTCTACGTCCACGGCCTGGTGCGCGATGGCCAGGGCCAGAAGATGTCCAAGTCCAAGGGCAACGTCCTCGATCCGCTGGATATCATCGACGGCATCGACCTGGAAACCCTGGTGCAGAAACGCACCTCCGGCCTGATGCAGCCCAAACTGGCGAAAAAGATCGAGAAAGCCACCCGCGAAGAATTCGCCGAGGGCATCGCCAGCTACGGCACCGACGCCCTGCGTTTCACCTTCTGTTCGCTGGCGTCCACCGGTCGCGACATCAAGTTCGACATGGGCCGCGTCGAAGGCTACCGCAACTTCTGCAACAAGATCTGGAACGCCGCACGCTACGTGCTGGATAAAGGCGAAGACTGCGGTCAGAACGGCGAAGCCTACGAATTGACCCTGGCCGATCGCTGGATCATTTCGCAGCTGCAACGCACCGAAGCCGAAGTGACCCGCCAACTGGACCAGTTCCGTTTCGACCTGGCCGCACAAGCCTTGTACGAGTTCATCTGGAACCAGTACTGCGACTGGTACCTGGAACTCTCCAAGCCTGTGCTGTGGGACGAAAACGCACCGGTCGAGCGCCAGCGCGGCACCCGTCGCACCCTGGTACGCGTGCTGGAAGTGGCCCTGCGCCTGGCGCATCCGTTCATGCCGTTCATCACGGAGGAAATCTGGCAGCGCATCGCACCGCTGGCGGGCATCCAAGGCAAGACGATCATGCTGCAACCTTGGCCGGTGGCCAACGAAACCCGCATCGATCCGGCGGCCGAAGACGACATCGAATGGCTCAAGACCTTCATGCTGGGCCTGCGTAACATCCGCGCCGAAATGAACATCGGTCCGGGCAAACCGCTGACCTTGTTCCTGAAGAACGCCAGCGCCGAAGACCTGCGTCGCCTCAACGAAAACGAGGCGCTGCTCAAGAAACTGGCGAAGCTTGAATCGGTGACGGTCCTGGCAGCCGGCGAAGAAGCGCCACTGTCGGCCACCGCCCTGGTCGGCGAGATGGAAGTACTGGTGCCAATGGCCGGCCTGATCGACAAGGCCGCTGAACTGGCGCGCCTGGACAAGGAAATCCTGCGCCTCAAGGGCGAAGTGCAGCGGGTCGGCGGCAAGCTGTCCAACGCTGGCTTCGTCGACAAGGCACCAGCCGAAGTCATCGAGAAGGAACGGGCCAAACTGGCCGAGGCCGAACAGGCCTTGGGCAAGCTGGCCGAGCAGCATGGGCGGATCTCCAGCCTGTAACGGCGGTTCGCTACTGAAAAAGGAGGCCCTGGTGGCCTCCTTTTTTATGCCATCACTTCTTACGAACACTGGATACCCCCGGTGGGAGCGAGCCTGCTCGCGATGACGGAGGTACATTCAACATTGGTGCAAGCTGACCCACCACTATCGCGAGCAGGCTCGCTCCCACACGGGGACGCGCCGGTCGTTGCAGTTGGGTTCACACGGGCTGGATGTGGGACAATGCCCGCCACTTTTTTGAACCCATCCCCGAATCGACCCGCCCATGACTGCCCCCCGCACACCCAAACCTGCCCGCCAGAAGCCCAAGTCCGCCACTGAGGCCAAACCCGTGGCGCCACGGGAGAAGGCCAGCCTGCACCCACGTAACCGCCATCAGGGCCGCTATGACTTCCCGGCATTGATCAAGTCCACGCCTGAGTTGGCCAAGTTCGTGATCATCAACCCCTACGGCAAGGAAAGCATCGATTTCGCCAGCCCCGAAGCCGTGCGGGTGTTCAACCGGGCGCTGCTCAAATCCTTCTACGGCATCGCCCACTGGGATATCCCGGCCGACTACCTGTGCCCTCCGGTGCCAGGTCGTGCGGACTATGTGCACTTCCTCGCCGACTTGCTCGCCAGCCACAACGACGGTGAAATCCCCCGCGGAGCGGCAGTCAAGGTGCTGGACATCGGCACCGGCGCCAACTGCGTCTATCCGCTGATCGGCTACAGCGACTACCGCTGGCACTTCCTCGGTTCGGAGATCGACCCGACGGCCATCGCCTCGGCCAAGGCGATTATCCAGTCCAACGGGTTGAACAAGGCCATCCAGTTGCGCCAACAAACCAACCGCAAGCAGATCCTGCTGGGCTTACTGGAGGATGCCGAGCAGTTCGACCTGACCCTGTGCAACCCGCCGTTCCATGCGTCCCTGGAGGAAGCCACCAAGGGCAGCCAGCGCAAGTGGCGCGCGCTGGGCAAGGCCGATACGAAGCGCAAGCTGCCGGTGCTGAATTTCGGCGGTCAGGCCGCCGAGCTATGGTGTGAGGGTGGAGAAGCGCGGTTCGTGACGCAACTTATCAGCGAAAGCGCGCAGGTGGCCGGGCAAGTGCTGTGGTTCAGCACCCTGGTGTCGAAGGCGTCGAACCTGCCGGCGATTCAAGCCGCACTGAAAAAGGCCGGGGCGCTGCACAGCCAGGTGGTGGAGATGTCTCAGGGCCAGAAGCAGAGTCGTTTCGTGGCCTGGACCTTCCAGACCGAGGCACAGCAGCAAGCCTGGCGCCAGGCCCGCTGGGTGCGCAGGGACTGAGGGAGCTACCTTGCTCCCACAACTTTTTCCAAGGCAATAAAAAACCGTGCCCGGATCGCTCCGAGGCACGGTTTTTTTTACAGCGGTCTTACTTGTTGACCGCGTCGGTCAGGCCTTTGGCCACAACCAGCTTGATCACTTTCTTGGCAGCGATTTCGATGGCAGCGCCAGTCGAAGGGTTGCGGCCGGTACGGGCAGGACGCTCGGTGACTTTCAGCTTGCCAACGCCTGGCAGAGTGATTTCGCCGCCATTTTCCAGCTGATCGGCAACGACTTGGCCCAGTTGGTCCAGCAGAGCACGCACGGTAGCTTTTGGTGCGTCTACAGATTCAGCCAAATCAGCGATCAGTTGGTCTTTAGTAAGAGCCATGTAGTGTTCCTTCCCTATCAAATTCATATGGATTGCAGAGTGCAGTGTCAGCCATCGAGCCCGATCTCTCTTGATCAGGCACCCTCGGCAATCACCGCGACGGATCGGGGTAATAGATGCCGAAAACCGGGTTTGGTTCGACCTGACAGATGCTGAATGCACGCTTAACGCAGTGACTTCGCGTAAGACCGGGCAAAACTAGCACAACGCCTCTGAAATATCCGCCTCTAGCTACCCATTTGGTCAGCTTTCTTGCGCTAAAACGTTAAAAAAATGCATATAGGGCGTCGGACGGGGCTGAAAGGGCCTTTGCTGGGTTGCAAAACCAGTGATTGCGGTACACTGGGCCCTTTTTCGGGGAGCGCGCCCTCCTCTCTTTCATCAGCCGAGAAATCCATGCCGATCCGTCATTGCATCGTCCACCTGATCGACAAAAAACCCGACGGCACCCCTGCCGTGCTCCATGCCCGCGACTCCGAACTGGCAGAGTCCACGGCCATCGAGAACATGCTCGCCGACCTCAACGAGAGCTATAACGCCAAGCAAGGCAAGGCCTGGGGCTTTTTCCATGCCGAGTCCGGGGCGCATCCGTTCAGCGGCTGGCTGAAGGAGTACCTGGACGGCGGCAAGGATTTCACCGCGTTCAGTCGCGTGGCGGTGGAACACCTGCAAAAGCTGATGGAAGAGTCCAACCTGTCCGTAGGCGGCCACGTGCTGTTCGCTCATTACCAGCAAGGCATGACCGACTACCTGGCCATCGCCCTGCTGCACCACAGCGAAGGCGTGGCCGTGACCGATGAACTGGACGTGACCCCGTCCCGTCACCTGGACCTGGGCCAATTGCACCTGGCGGCGCGGATCAACGTGTCGGAATGGCAGAACAACAAACAATCCAAGCAGTACATCTCGTTCATCAAGGGCAAGAACGGCAAGAAGGTTTCGGAGTACTTCCGCGACTTCATCGGCTGCCAGGAAGGCGTCGACGGCCCCGGCGAGACCCGCACCCTGCTCAAGGCCTTCAGTGACTTCGTCGAAAGCGAAGACCTGCCGGAAGACGATGCCCGGGAAAAAACCAAGACCCTGGTGGATTACGCCAGCAGCCAGGCCAAGCTCGGCGAGCCGATGGGCCTGGAAGAACTGTCCGAGCTGATCGATGAAGATCGCCCGAAAGCCTTCTACGATCACATCCGCAACAAGGACTACGGGTTGTCGCCGGAAATCCCGGCGGATAAACGTACCCTCAACCAGTTCCGCCGCTTCACCGGCCGCGCCGAAGGTTTGTCCATCAGCTTCGAGGCGCACTTGCTGGGCTCCAAGATCGAATATGACGAAGAGGCCGGCACGTTGATCATCAAGGGGCTGCCCACATCGCTGACCGACCAGCTCAAGCGCCGCAACTGATGCTCGGTGGGGTGCTGAAGAAGTTTCTGCTGATTTTGCTGGTGGTGGTGGCGTACCAGAACTGGGGCAAGATCGAACGGGTGTTCAATCCCTCGCAGATGGTTTCCGAGCAGATTCGCAGCAACGCCCGCGTCGCGCTGTACGCCACTGATTGGTGCGGCTACTGCAAGGCCACCCGACGGTTCCTGGATGAGAAAGGCGTGCCGTTTCGCGAGTTTGACATCGAGAAGGACGCCGAGGCGCGCAAGGCCTATGAGGCACTGGGTGGCCGGGGGATTCCGATCCTCGATGTGAATGGCACGTTGATTCGTGGGTTTGAGCCGGAGAATATTCTCAAGGCGTTGTCCGCGACATAGGGTTGTTCGCTAACGGCGATGTTGGATCTGATGTCCTCATCGCGAGCAGGCTCGCTCCCACAGTGGAGTTGTGGTGGCCACAGGATTCGTGTCCGCCGTGAATCATTGTGGGAGCGAGCCTGCTCGCGATAGCGACGGCACATTCAATAGCGATGTTGACTGTCACACCGCCATCGCGAGCAGGCTCGCTCCCACAGGGTCATTGGTCGTTCATCGAGGCTCGATTCGAAACCCGAACCGCGGAAAGTGCACATGCACCACCCCGCCACGCGCGTCTTCACGACGCAGGATCAGTTCTTCGCGACCGGCAAACAGCAACTCCCCGACCACGGGATCGACGCCGTAGTCAGTCGCAGCGATGCTCACTTGTTGGCCCGGCGCAAACCCGTTCGGCTCTTCGAACACCTCATCCGGCAGCGCTGCCGGTGTGGCATTGCGGGCAATTTCCAGGGCTTCTTCGGAACTCATCTCGTTCGGCGCGCCGTGGCCGAAACCCAGCACCCGCGCCAACCAGGCCGATACCGCCGGATAAGCGTCCACCAGCGGCGAAGTCACAGGCGTACCCTTGAGAAACCACAGAGGATGGGCCATGGCGAAGTCGGCAATCGAGGGATCTCCCAACAGGAAGTCGCCTTCCTCGCGCTGCAACTGTTGCTCAAGGCGCGCCATGATCGTCGGCCACTGGTGCTTGGCCTGGTCAGCGGGCAAGCGCGTGGTCGTGCCGCCACTGAACAGCCCGGCGCGGTCGCTGATGAACGCCTTGATAGCTTCAGGCGACAGCTTGGCGAAACGCACCGCCACCGATTCAGGCTGGAACACCAGACTCACGGCATGCTGGAACACCACCGAATCGGCCCAGGCAGCAAAGGACGCGGCCAGCATTTCCCGGCCTTCGGGGAACAGGGCCGGCGAGGCTTTTTCCTGCTCCAGCCGACGAGCGATCAGGGACGTATCGCAATAGATGTCCGCGCCAATCTGCAATACCGGGGTCTTGCGGTAGCCGCCTGTCAGCGACGTCAGGTCAGGCTTGGGCATCATTGGCGGGATGCTCACCGAACGCCAGGACAGGCCCTTGAAGCCCAGCAACAGCCGGGCCTTTTCCGCGAAAGGAGACGTCGGGTAATGATGAAGGATCAGCTCTGACATGGGATTCGCCACTGCAGGAATGAAGTCTTGCAGCTTAGCGCGCCTGACCGGAGCAGCCTACCGGCCTGATAAAGGCCTATCAGTCCGGCTGATGAAGCGGCAGCGCACTGGCCACCAGGCATTCCTTGGCGCTTTTCTTGAGCTTCTTGATCAACCGCTCCTGGCGCAGGGCCTCGCCCTTGTCGCGACAAGCCTCGGTATACACCAGGGCCACCGCCGGACTGGAAAGGAAGAAGCGCGCCCCCTTGCCGCTTTGATGCTTGGCGAAACGCCGCACCGGGTCATCGCTGATGCCGCAGTACAGCGAGCCGTTGGCGGCCCGCACCAGGTAGACGAACCAGGGTTTGTCCGGTTCGGCCGGGCCTTGTGCAGACAGATCGGGAGATGGGGTGGCGTTCGTCACAAAGATGTTCAACAGGTCGGCACAGACAAGCCGAGATCTTATCAGCGACTGGCCTGGAACGCCCGCAACCCCTTGAGCGCCTGGGCCCTGACGGCGTTGCGCACCAGCGGTGTCCAGCCCAACAACAGGCCCTTGGCGCCCAATGCCTGACGGGACCAACGCCACAGATCAAAGTTGTCGTGGTGCTCGCAGATCTTGCCGTCGCGAAAAACGAACCGCGCCTGGATGTCATTGATCACGACGTTACCCGTCTGGCTGAACAGGTAGGTCGCCACCCAATGCGCTCCGCCGGTACGCTCATCGCTACGCACGTTATCGAAGGTCAGGGAGAAGTCCTTGGCCCGGGTGGTGAGCATGCGCCACATGTCGCCGGCATCACGTCCGCGCAATTCACCAAACGCCGGATCGCTGAACACCACATCGTCGGTGTAGCAAGCACTCATCGCTTCGGCGTCCAGGCGCTGGAAGGCCTGGTAAAAGTGGGTGATCAAGGCGTTGTGGGCATCACTCATGGACAGGCTCCGAAATTCGCTTCAATAAACCTGCACGATAATCTGTCACAGCGGCGAAGACTATCGTCATTCGCCATGAAAATGACATCAACGAAGATCGGTGACTTTTTCGCTACTGACCCCCACGTACAACGCCCGGCCTGCGCCGATGCCCGCGATAATCGCACCCAGGCCAACCAGGCCGAAGATCCAGCCCAGTGCATTCCAACCGCCAGTCAAGTCGTGGACCACGCCCACCGCGAACGGTCCCAGCGACGCCAGCGTATAACCAAAGCCCTGGGCCATGCTGGACAGGTTGGCGGCCACGTGGGCGTCCCGCGAACGCAACACGATCAGCGTGAGCGCCAGGCTGAACGTCGCGCCCTGCCCCAAACCCAGCAGGATCGCCCAGCCCCACAACCCATCGAGCGGAGCGTAGAGGCAACCAAACAGCCCCCCCAGGGTCATGAGCATGACGATCACGATGGCCAGGCGCTGGTCTTTGCCACGCGTTGCCAGCCACGGAGCTGCGAGGGAACTGATCAATTGCACGATGACCGAACCGGACAGCACCAGCCCGGCCTGGGTCGGGGTCAGGCCACGTCCAATAAGAATTGAGGGCAGCCAACCAAAGACGATGTAGGCCAGGGACGATTGCAGCCCCATGTACAACGTGACTTGCCAAGCCAGGGGATCGCGCAGCAAGCCGCGGACCCGGTACGCCACTTGATGGGCACCGTGTTTCTCGCCCACTTGCGGCAACCAGAACACCGCGGCCAGCAGCGCCGGGACCACCCAGAACCCCAGGCCCAAGGCCCAGCTATGACCCAGGTGTTCGCTCAACGGCACTGTCGCCCCGGCCGCCATCGCCGCGCCCAGGCACAGCGCCATGGTGTAGACACCGGTCATGGCGCCGGCCTGCTTGGCGAAGTCGCGCTTGACGATGCCCGGCAGCAGCACGCCGATCACGCCGATACTCGCACCGGCCAGGATACTGCCGGCGAACAGCCCGACCTGACCGAACGCACTGCGCAGGACAATCCCACCCGCCAGCGTCAACAAGATTCCCAGCACCACGCGCTCGGCACCGAAGCGCCGTGCCAGCACCGGCGCCAGCGGCGCGAACAGGCCCAGGCAAAGCACAGGCAATGTGGTCAGCAAACCGGCTTGGGCAGCCGACAGGCCAAGGCTTCGTGACACTTCGCTGAGCAGCGGCGCCATGCTCGACAACGCCGGACGCAGATTCAGCGCTACCAGGATCAACCCCAGCAGCAACAACCAGGGACGACGCACCAACGGAGGACGCTGCTGGGCCTGCTCATCGTCGGCCTCGGCGTCGATCAACAGTTCTTCAAGTTCGGCGGCGCGTTTGGGCGCCGTCGAGGTGGCAGGGTCAAGCAGATCGCGGGACATGGAAAGCTCGGATTCAGGGTTCATTGATCAACTGGCGGCACAGGGACTTGGCCCGTTGCGGATCCTGTTGCTCGACGGCTTCAAGGATTTCGACGTGCAGGTCGAACACATGTTGATGGCGCGGGGTGATGTTGAGGCTCTGGCGCAACTGTGCACCGATGACGCTGGAAAAGTAGCGATAGAGCTCGCTCAACGCGGGGTTGTGCGCGGCATCCACCAGGAGGCGATGGAACACCAGGTCGCAGGCGATGTAGTGCTCCAGGTCGCCGTGGTAATGCTCACCGCTGTCTTGCAGCGCCTGGCGCAAGGCAATCAAGTCTTCATCGGTGCGTCGCAACGCGGCCAGGCCGATGGCCTCGACTTCCAGGATATGCCGGGTTTCCCGGGCCTGCTCCAGCGAACAGCGCGACAGCACCTTGAGGGTATCCAGCGGATCGACCACTGCCCGCACGTAGCTGCCGTCGCCCTGACGGATCTCGATCAACCCGGAAAACGCCAGCACGCGCATGGCTTCGCGCACGGTGTTGCGGCTGATACCCAGCTCGGCCACCAGCTCCGGCTCGGTAGGCAGGCGCTGGCCGACGGCCCACACGCCATCGCTGATGCGCCGACGCAATTGCTCCAGGGCCTGATCGACCAGGGAGCGCTTTATTAACGGAGAGCTATCTGACATTGGATTCGCCTTTTCATCCAATCATAGGATGAATTTTCTGACATGTTAGTCAGCTTCATGTAGGACGGCAACCGCCTAGGGTCAATGGGACGGAAAAGGAGCGAAATTTTCGATTAGCCAACATTACCCTTTAAGGGTAATTTTAAGGACAAGGCACACCGTTCCATGGAAAAGAACACACCCCATTACGCCTTGGTGGCGATACAGGCGGATGTCAGACGGCTTGAAGGGAAAGCTTTCACCAGCACTGCGAAGAACACTGCTCGAACACTTGGTTTAAACGTCTCGGACATGCAGCAGGTCATCCACAGGCTTGAGCGAAAACAGTTCTACAAATCGATGACCACCTATGACGATCATCGGGTCTGGCATGACGTCTACCACGCCAATTCACACGGTCTGCAGATTTACCTGAAGGTGACGTACCGCCCCAGCGGAGGCCCACCGGTAATTTCCTTCAAGGAGAAAAACTCATGAAACACCAGCAATGCTTCAGCTGTGGTGCCCCGGAGGGCATGTTGCATTTCGAAGGTCGCGGCGAAACCATGAGCGTCAAGGGACTGGAACGCCGGGTCGATGACTTGTCTGGCTGGGAATGTCAGATGTGCGGCGAAGTCGAGCTCGATTCAAGCTGCTCGGATCGCTACGACAACGCAGGTGATGAGCTGGTCAACGCGGCCAGGCGAATGATCGGCGAAGAGATCAAACGTGTCCGGCGCAAACTGCATCTATCGCAAAAGGAAGCGGTACTGCTGCTATCGGGCGGTGGACACAATGCGTTTTCCCGCTACGAGCGCGGCGAGGTAGTACCACCCAAGGCGTTGATCTTGCTGATGCGTCTGCTTGACCGTTACCCGCATTTGCTTGCAGATGCGCGAGCCCTGGCCGAAGACGCGGACTTGAGAGGTTTCAAGACGACGGTGCACAAGGAGCACGAAACCCTCACGGCTTCCTGAGCAGCCGAAGCAGAAAAAATGAACCCGGACAAGTCCGGGTTCATTTCGCTGCCTAAGGCTGGATCAATGCAGGATCTGGCTCAGGAACAGCTTGGTGCGGTCGTTCTGCGGGTTGTCGAAGAAGTCGTTCGGCGCGGCCTGTTCGACGATTTCACCCTTGTCCATGAAGATCACGCGGTTGGCCACGGTGCGGGCGAAGCCCATTTCGTGGGTCACGCAGAGCATGGTCATACCGTCTTCTGCCAGGCCGATCATGGTGTCCAGTACCTCTTTCACCATCTCCGGGTCGAGGGCCGAGGTCGGCTCGTCGAACAGCATGATTTTCGGCTTCATGCACAGGGCACGGGCAATGGCCACACGCTGTTGCTGACCGCCGGAGAGCTGGCCCGGGTACTTGTGCGCCTGCTCTGGAATGCGTACGCGCTCCAGGTAGTGCATGGCGATTTCCTCGGCTTTGCGCTTGGGCATCTTGCGTACCCACATTGGCGCCAGGGTGCAGTTCTGCAGGATGGTCAGGTGCGGGAACAGGTTGAAGTGCTGGAACACCATGCCGACTTCACGGCGGATCGCTTCGATCTGCTTGAGATCGTTGGTCAGTTCCACGCCGTCGACCACAATGCGACCCTGCTGGTGCTCTTCCAGGCGGTTGAGGCAGCGGATGGTGGTGGACTTGCCGGAGCCCGACGGGCCGCACAGCACGATACGCTCGCCCTGCTTGACGTTCAGGTTGATGTCTTTCAACACGTGGAACTGGCCGTACCACTTGTTTACGCCCTGCATCTGAATAATGCCTTCAGGGCTCACAGGCTGTTTGATCGCTTCACTCATGAGTCAACTCCTAACGCTTGTGGCCAGTGTCCAGCTTGCGTTCCAAATGCATGGAATAGCGGGACATACCAAAACAGAAAATCCAGAACACCAGGGCGGCGAACACATAGCCTTCAGTGGCCATGCCCAGCCATTTCGGGTCGGCGGCAGCTTGTTTCACGCTGTTGAGCAGGTCGAACAGGCCGATGATGATCACCAGGCTGGTGTCCTTGAACAACGCAATGAAGGTGTTGACGATACCCGGGATCACCAGCTTCAGGGCTTGCGGCAAAATCACCAGGCCCATGCTGCGCCAGTAGCCCAGGCCCATCGCCGCGGCCGCTTCGTATTGCCCCTTGGGAATGGCTTGCAGGCCACCACGCACCACTTCGGCAATGTAGGCCGACTGGAACAGGATCACCCCGATCAGCGCCCGCAGCAGCTTGTCGAAGTTCATGCCTTCGGGCAGGAACAGCGGCAGCATCACCGAGGACATGAACAGCACCGTGATCAACGGCACGCCGCGCCAGAACTCGATGAAGGTCACGCAGACCACACGAATCGCCGGCATGTTCGAGCGCCGGCCCAAGGCCAGGACAATACCCAGCGGCAGTGCGCCGACGATACCCACGGTGGCGATCACCAGGGTCAGCATCAGGCCGCCCCACTGGCTGGTCGCCACGGCGTCCAGGCCGAACACGCCACCGTGCAACAGGCACCAGGCAATGATCGGGTACAGCACCAGGAAGCTCAGGCCATAGATCGCCTTGCGCGGGAAGCGCGAGATGAACAGTGGTGCCACGCCGATGACCGCCAGCCACACGGTCAGGTCTACGCGCCAGCGCAGATCCGCCGGGTAGTAGCCGTACATGAACTGACCGAAACGCTGCTGGATGAACACCCAGCAGGCGCCTTCCTTGGTGCAGTCGGCGCGGGTAGTACCGACCCAGTTGGCATCGAGGATCGCCCACTGCAACAGCGGTGGAACGATCAGGTAGATCAGGTAGAACGCAAACAACGTCAGCAGCGTGTTGATCCAGCTGGAGAACATGTTGGCGCGCATCCACGCCACCACGCCGATGCTGCTGCCCGGCGGGGGCATGTCAGGTTTGAAAGTATGAGTCGTCATGCGCGTTTCCTCACCGCTCGATCAGCGCAATGCGCTTGTTGTACCAGTTCATCAGCAGGGAAATGCTGATACTGATCGCCAGGTACACACTCATGGTGATCGCGATCACCTCAATGGCCTGGCCGGTCTGGTTCAACACCGTGCCGGCAAACAGCGAAACCATTTCCGGGTAACCGATACCGGCGGCCAGGGACGAGTTTTTCGCCAGGTTCAGGTATTGGCTGGTCAACGGCGGAATGATCACGCGCAGGGCTTGCGGGATGATCACCTTGCGCAAGGTCGGACCGTTGCGCAGCCCCAGGGAACGGGCCGCTTCGGTCTGGCCGTGGCTGACCGACTTGATGCCCGAACGCACGATCTCGGCGATGAACGCCGCGGTGTACACGGTCAAGGCCAGAGTCAAGGCCAGCAGTTCGGGAATCAGTACCCAACCGCCGACGAAGTTGAAGCCCTTGAGCTCCGGCATTTCCCAATGCACCGGCGCACCAAAGAGCAGCGCGCTCAAGGCCGGGATCACCAGGAACAACGCCAGGCCGACCCAGAATTTATGGAACGGCTCACCGGTCGCCTCGAAACGCTTGTTGGCCCAGCGAGTCATCAGCACGATGGCGACAATCGCCAGTACGATGCTGATCACAAACGGCCAGAACCCTTCGGCCACTAGCGCGGCGGGCATGTTCAGGCCCCGGCTGCTGACGAAGAAGGTGTCGCCGAAGTTATGGGCGGCCCGCGGTCCCGGCATGCTCAGGAACACGGCAAAGTACCAGAACAGGATTTGCAGCAGCGGCGGGATGTTGCGGAAAACCTCCACATAAACGGTCGCCAGCTTGGCGATGATCCAGTTCGGCGACAGCCGCGCCACGCCGATGATGAAGCCGAGGATGGTCGCCAGGATCACGCCGATGAACGTCACCAGCAGCGTGTTGAGCAAGCCGATGACAAAGACACGGGCATAGCTGTCCGCTTCGGTGTAGTCGATCAGGTGTTGGGCAATGCCGAACCCGGCACTGCGTTCCAGGAAGCCGAAACCGGAGGTGATGCCCCGGTGCGCGAGGTTGGTCTGCGTGTTATCGAACAGAAACCAGCCCAGCGAAATAACCGCCACGACCGTGACGATCTGAAATACCCACGCACGCACTCGTGGATCGCTGAGGCTGAGCCTCTGCTTAGGTGCGCCGATTGAATTTTGCATGAAGTGCCCCGCAAAGAATGGAACAGAACATCACCCGGTGGTTGGCCCACCGGGTGATAGAACCATCAGCGCACTGGTGGTGCGTATTGAATGCCGCCAGCGTTCCACAGAGCGTTCAGGCCGCGGTCGATTTCCAGCGGAGTGCTCTTGCCGAGGTTGCGCTCGAACATTTCACCGTAGTTGCCGACTTGCTTGACGATCTGCACGACCCAGTCTTTCGGCAGTTTCAGGTCCTTGCCGTACTCACCGTCGGCGCCCAGCATACGAGCGACGTCAGGGTTCTTGGTGGACTTGGCTTCAGCTTCGACGTTTTTCGAAGTTACGCCGGCTTCTTCCGCGTTGAGCAGGGCGTAGCCAGTCCAGCGCACGATGGCCAGCCACTCGTCGTCACCGTTACGTACGACCGGGCCCAGGGGTTCCTTGGAAATGGTTTCCGGCAGAACCACGTAGTCCTTCGGCGAAGCCAGCTTGCTGCGCTGGGCGAACAGCTGGGACTTGTCGGAGGTCAGCACGTCGCAACGACCGGATTCCAGCGACTTGGCGCTTTCATCGGAGGTGTCGAACGTGATCGGGGTGTACTTCAGGCCGTTGGCGCGGAAGTAGTCGGAAACGTTCAGCTCGGTGGTGGTACCGGCCTGGATGCAGATAGTTGCACCGTCCAGTTCCTTGGCGCTCTTGACGCCCAGCTTGTTGTTGGCCAGGAAGCCGATGCCATCGTAGTAGGTGATGAAGCCTGGGAATTTCAGGCCCATGCCCGCGTCACGGGAACTGGTCATGGTGGAGTTGCGCGAGAGCATGTCGATTTCGCCCGATTGCAGCGCGGTGAAGCGCTCCTTGGCGTTCAACTGGCTGAACTTGACCTTGGTCGCATCGCCAAATACCGCAGCGGCAACGGCGCGGCAGAAGTCAGCGTCGATACCAACGATCTTGCCGGTCGAATCAGGCACCGAGAAACCCGGCAGGCCATCACTCACACCGCACTGCACAAAGCCTTTCTTCTGCACGGCATCCAGGGTTGCACCCGCCTGAGCGAACCCGCTGACACCGAGCACAGCTGCGGCAGTCACGACAGCCAGGGTGGATTTCAGTAACTTCATTCAAACCTCCAGTTTTGCTCTTGTTGTGTCGGAGCTTGGGTCCTGTCGCACCCTTTTGAGGCATTGCCGACCCTTGTTGGCTTTTTTTAGGGTCAACCGACGTCTGGACCTTCGCTATGAGTCTATTAATGAGAACGTCCACAATCAGTGTTCATGCCCACTTCTCACCAATCGGCCGAACGGGCTGTAGCCCTTCACGTTCGCGAAGCCCCGTAGCGGCTATTGGCGAACATCCATCACCGGATTTCCGATATCCCATGCGGCGCGTCTAACTGATAGTGTTACCGCGTAGCGTGAGAATCATCACTCAGCTACCCCATAGCAAAGCCCGTACCAGACCGCTGCGCTTAGCCCTTGTAAAACACGTCAAGACAAAAACTTTCAACTTTGCGACATCTAATTAACTGAGGCACCGGGAACGCACTGTAATCACGCACTGATTAAGCGCACCCGCACAGATTTGGAGCACAGCCATGTCCGACCCCTTGATTCTCGAGCCCAGCAGCACTGCCGACGCGTGCGTAATCTGGCTCCACGGCCTGGGCGCCGATCGTTTTGATTTCCTGCCGGTTGCCGAAATGCTGCAGCAAAAACTGCTCACCACACGTTTCGTTCTGCCCCAGGCCCCGACCCAACCAGTAACGATCAACGGCGGCTATGAGATGCCCAGTTGGTACGACATCCGAGCCCTGAGCCCGGCGCGGGCCATTGACGAGCAGCAACTCGAAGCCTCGGCACAACGGGTCATTGACTTGATCGACAGCCAGCGAGCCAGCGGAATAGACGCCTCGCGGATTTTCCTGGCGGGTTTCTCCCAGGGCGGCGCGGTGGTCTATCACACCGCCTTCGTGAAATGGGAAGGCCCACTGGGCGGCGTGATCGCGCTGTCTACTTATGCACCGACCTTCAGCGACGAGCTGCAATTGTCGGCCAGCCAGCAACGCATTCCGGTCCTGGCGCTGCACGGGCAATACGACGAAGTGGTACTCAACCCGATGGGCCGCACCGCGAAAGAGTATTTAAAGCAGCATGGTGTCACCGTGACATGGCAGGAATACCCAATGGGCCACGAAGTGTTACCCGAGGAGATCCGCGACATCGGCACCTGGCTGGCCGAGCGGTTGCGCTGAAGGCCTGATTGCCAGGTCAACGCATTGATCATCACACTACGCCGCGCCCGTTTCTTGCATTACACTGGCCGGCGTACATTCCTTAACCAATCGATGAGATGACCGTGCTCAAAGCACTCAAGAAGATGTTCGGTAAAAGCGAGGCCGAGCAACTCGCGCCTGGCTCCACTGCGCCGACCCAAGGCCCGAGCCGTACCGATGCGCAACAACCGCGCCGCGCCGCCCCTGTTGCACAGGCCAAAAAAGAGCCCGCCGCCCAACCTGTCAGCGCCCCTGAACCGGAAAAACCACGTAGCGAAGCCCCCAAGCCACGCCGCGAACGCGCACCAAAACCGCCGGTCGTCGCCTGGAAACTCGAAGACTTCGTCGTAGAACCCCAGGAAGGCAAGACCCGCTTCCACGATTTCAAGCTTGCCCCGGAACTGATGCATGCCATCCAGGACCTGGGCTTCCCGTACTGCACGCCGATCCAGGCGCAAGTGCTCGGCTACACCCTCGCCGGCAAAGACGCCATCGGCCGCGCCCAGACCGGCACCGGCAAGACCGCCGCGTTCCTGATCTCCATCATCACCCAACTGCTCCAGACCCCACCGCCCAAGGAACGCTACATGGGCGAGCCACGGGCGCTGATCATCGCCCCGACCCGCGAGCTGGTGGTGCAGATCGCCAAGGACGCCGCCGACCTGACCAAGTACACCGGCCTGAACGTCATGACGTTCGTGGGCGGCATGGACTTCGACAAACAGCTCAAGCACCTCGAAGCCCGCCACTGCGACATCCTGGTCGCCACGCCGGGCCGCCTGCTGGACTTCAACCAGCGCGGCGACGTGCATCTGGACATGGTCGAAGTGATGGTGCTGGACGAAGCCGACCGCATGCTCGACATGGGCTTCATTCCCCAAGTGCGCCAGATCATTCGCCAGACCCCACCGAAAAGCGAACGCCAGACCCTGCTGTTTTCCGCCACCTTCACCGAAGATGTGATGAACCTGGCCAAGCAGTGGACCACCGACCCGGCCATCGTCGAGATCGAAGCCGAGAACGTCGCCAGCGAAAACGTCGAGCAACACATCTACGCCGTCGCCGGGGCCGACAAGTACAAGCTGCTCTACAACCTGGTCAACGACAATGGCTGGGAACGGGTGATGGTCTTCGCCAACCGCAAGGACGAAGTACGCCGCATCGAAGAACGCCTGGTGCGCGATGGCGTCAACGCCGCGCAACTGTCGGGCGATGTGCCGCAGCACAAGCGTATCAAGACACTGGAAGGTTTCCGCGAGGGCAAGATTCGTGTGCTGGTGGCTACTGACGTGGCAGGCCGTGGGATTCACATCGACGGGATCAGCCATGTGATCAACTTCACCCTGCCGGAAGTGCCGGATGACTATGTGCACCGGATCGGGCGTACTGGACGTGCCGGGGCTGCGGGTGTATCGATCAGCTTCGCGGGGGAGGATGATTCTTATCAGTTGCCGTCGATCGAGGCGTTGTTGGGTCGCAAGATCAGTTGTGAAATGCCACCGACCCACCTGTTGCGGCCGGTAGAGCGCAAGCGACCTTAGCATCGAGACGGACGCAGAGCGTCCATTGAGGCATTCCCACGCAGAGCTTGGGAACGATCAGCGCAGCCAAGACAGGCTGCGCTTTTTTTTGCCCGGGATATTGCTCGATAAAACTAAAAGTCCATAATAGACAAATTAGTTTACAAAAGCACTCCGGAGGCCCCATGCCCAGCACGCCCTATGTGATGACTCAAGCCCAGGCCCAAGAACTGCTCGGGCAAGTCGATGTACCGCAGATCCTGCGCAAGCTGTTCCGCGATCTCGCCGTCGGGCAAGCGGTGCAGCCGCCCCAGCAACTGGTGGTGTTTCCCCAGGGTGCCGGGGACTTCATCAACTACCTGGGCGTGCTGGCCGAAAAGCAGGTCTACGGGGTCAAGACCTCGCCCTATATCGTGCGCGAGCAAGGCCCATTGGTAACCGCGTGGACCTTGTTGATGTCGATGCAGACCGGCCAGCCGCTGCTGCTGTGCGACGCCGCCGAGTTGACCACCGCTCGCACCGCCGCCACCACGGCTGTCGCCGTCGATGCCCTCGCTCCTCCCAGGGCCAGGCGTCTGGCGGTCATCGGTAGCGGTGCGGTGGCCCGGGCCCACGTGCAATACGTCAAGGACCTGCGGGACTGGCAAGGCATCAGTCTCTATTCACCGAGCCTGAAAGGCAAAACGGCACAAGAGCTCGCGCCGATCACCAAGCTGGACCCACGCCTGCACATCGCTGACAGCCTCGAAGCGGCGCTGCATGACGCCGACGTGGTGATGCTCTGCACCTCGTCCGCCAAGGCAGTACTCGACCCACAGACCCTGAGCAAACCGGCACTGATCACCTCCATCAGCACCAACGCTCCGCGCGCCCACGAAGTGCCGCCGCAGAGCCTCAACGATATGGATGTGTTCTGCGATTATCGTCAGACCACCCCAGGTTCAGCCGGTGAAATGCTGATAGCCAGCGAACAGTTCGGCTGGGATGTTTCGAAAATCGTCGGCGACTTGCCCGAA
Organism: Pseudomonas sp. St290; assembly: GCF_018325805.1. Classification (NCBI taxonomy): domain Bacteria; kingdom Pseudomonadati; phylum Pseudomonadota; class Gammaproteobacteria; order Pseudomonadales; family Pseudomonadaceae; genus Pseudomonas; species Pseudomonas sp. St290. The sequence continues at coordinate 5,507,420 of NZ_AP014703.1, forward strand.
CTGCTCAGCGACTACGTGGCCCGTCCCGATTATCAACGCCACGTGTTCTTCCGTTCCATTGGTCTGGGGTTGGAAGACGTTGCGTTGGCGAATGCGCTTTACCGACTTCACAACTGACACCCCCCAGTTTCCCTTGTGGGAGCGAGCCTGCTCGCGATGGCGGTGTATCAGATAAATATAGGTGGCTGACACACCGCTATCGCGAGCAGGCTCGCTTCCACAGGTTCCTACGAACGCCCGGCACCGTTGCTCGACAGGAGAGCTACATGACCTCAGCAGATTTCATCATCATCGGCGGCGGCATTGCCGGTGCCTCCACCGGTTACTGGCTGGCGCCCCACGGCCGGGTCATCGTGCTCGAACGCGAGTCCCATCCGGCCTACCACTCCACCGGACGCTCGGCGGCGCTGTACAGCGCCGCCTACGGCACCCCTCAGGTGCGGGCGCTGACCCAGGCCAGTCGGGATTTTTTCGACGCCCCGCCGAGCGGCTTCTGCGAGCATCCATTGCTGACCCCACGGGGCGAAATGACCGTGGACTTCACCGGTGACCCGACCGAGCTGAACAACCAGTACCTCAGCGCCAAGGCCACGGTGCCGCAGATGCAACTGCTCAGCGCCGAAGAAGCCTGCGTACGGCTGCCAATCCTGCGGCGGGACAAGGTCCACGGGGCAATCTACGACCCCACGGCCTGCGACATCGACACCGATGCGCTGCATCAGGGCTACTTGCGCGGTATTCGTCGCAGCGGCGGCCAAGTGCACACCGACAGCGAAGTGCTGGGCCTGAGCCGCGACGACCAGGGATTGTGGCAGGTGAAAACCGCCGGCCAGACCTTCAGCGCGCCGGTACTGATCAACGCCGCTGGCGCCTGGGCCGACCAGGTGGCCGAAATGGCCGGCGCCCGGAAGCTAGGGCTGCAACCCAAGCGGCGCGCGGCCTTCATCTTTGCCGGGCCCGAGGGCGTGGATATTCATGACTGGCCAATGCTGGTGAGCCTGGACGAATCCTTCTACATGAAGCCCGACGCCGGGATGTTCCTTGGTTCGCCGGCCAACGCCGATCCGGTGGAGCCCCATGATGTACAGCCTGAAGAGCTGGACATCGCCATGGGCATCTACCAGATCGAAGAGGCCACCACCCTGACCATCCGCCGTCCGACCCGGACCTGGGCCGGGTTGCGCAGTTTCGTTCACGACGGCGACCTGTTGTCCGGTTTCGATCCACAGGTGCCCGGGCTGTTCTGGGTCGCGGCCCAGGGTGGCTACGGCATCCAGACCTCCCCGGCGATGGGCAAGGCCAGCGCGGCGCTGGTGCGTGGCGAACCGCTGCCCGAGGCGCTGACCCGTTTCGGCCTGAGCAGCGCCATGCTCTCCCCCAAGCGCTTGGAGTGAACCCACTCAGGTGACGCATCGCCACGATTGCGGCACACTCCCCCGCGCCCCTGTCTCACGGGGCGCTGACGCTGCCTGGAGCCCTGTCATGACCGCCTCGCAACCCGATCCGGCGCTGGAAAACTTCCGCACCATCGCCGACGCCATCGCCACGCTGTTCTACCCCCACGCCGAAGTGGTGCTGCACGACCTGCGCACTCAGAAAGTCGACTACATCGCCAACAACCTGTCCAAGCGCGAGATTGGCGACGATTCGTCCCTGGAGGACATGCTCAGCGAGGACGTCAGCGAACGTAACATCGGGCCCTACGAAAAACTGAACTGGGACGGGCAGAAGATTCGCAGCCTCAGCAGCGTACTGCGTGACACCAATGGGCATCCGCTGGCGGTGCTGTGCATCAACCTGAATATTTCGCTGTTCGAGAATGCCAAGGCCGCATTGGACCTGTTCCTGTCGCCGGGTAAATTGATCCCGCAGCCGGACTCACTGTTTCGAGATGACTGGCAGGAGCGGATCAACACCTTCCTGCACGCCTGGATGCGCGAACGGCAACTGAGCCTGAACCTGCTGACCCGCGACCACAAACGCGAGCTGGTGCTGGCGCTGCATGCCGAAGGCGCGTTCAAGGGCAAGAGCGCTTCCAACTATGTGGCCAATGTGCTGAACATGGGGCGGGCGACGGTTTACAAGCATTTGAAGGAGTTGAAGGGCTGAGGTTTTTTGTCGCCAGGCCTGGCCTCATCGCGAGCAGGCTCGCTCCCACAAGGGGTCTGTATCAAACACGCTATTTGTGTTCAATGAGATCCAATGTGGGAGCGAGCCTGCTCGCGATGGCGATCGATCAGTCGCCGTAGATATCCGACTTGAAATACTTGGCCTGGATCTTCTGATACTCCCCGTTGGCCCGAATCCCATCGATGGCCTTGTTCAAGTCCGCCACCAGTTGGGTATTGCCTTTGCGCACCGCGATACCAGCGCCCTCACCGACGTATTTCGGGTCCTTGAGCTCCGGCCCGACAAACGCGTAGCCCTTGCCACGGGGCATAGACAGGAAGTCTTCCAGCGGGATGGTGTCGGCGAAAATCGCGTCCAGGCGACCGGACGCCAGGTCCATGTAGATTTCTTCGTTATTGCTGTAGCGCTTGACGATCACACCCTTGGGTTCGAGGACTTCGGTGGCATAACGGTCAGTGGTGGTAGCCCGCTGCACGCCCACGGTCTTGCCCTTGAGGCTGGCGTATTGGTCATCGACCACCGCCCCTTCCTTCATCACCAGCCGCGATGAGGTGAAGTAGTACTTGTGAGTGAAATCCACCGATTTCTTGCGCTCTTCGGTGATGGTCATGGACGACAGCGCCAGGTCGATCTTCTTCACCTTCAGCGACGGAATCAGCCCGTCGAACTCACCCTCGACCCATTCGCACTTGACCTGCATCTGCACGCACAGGGCATTGCCGATGTCGTAGTCGAACCCTTCGATCTTCCCTTCCGAGGTCTTGGAAGCAAACGGCGGATAAGCCGCCTCGATGCCGATGCGCAAGGTTTTCTCGGCGGCGAACAGACTGCTGGAGGCCAGCAGGCTCAAGGCCAGGCCGGTGATGAGGGGGAATTTTTTCATGATCGATCTCTCGCGGGTTGTTGTTGGTTTGGCAGAGAAAGGTGGATGCGACTATTTGTACTTATAAATCCATACTGGACTTTAATGTACATATCGTCAATTGGGGAAAGCGGGAAAATGATGGAAGGCTGATAGCCCCTTCGCGAGCAAGCCCGCTCCCACAGAGGCCCTGCGTTGAGCACAAATATTGTGTACGACACAGATTCCCTGTGGGAGCGGGCTTGCTCGCGAAGGCGGACTCACAGCCTCCAAACGACTGACAGGCTGCCTACTGCTTCCAGCGATCCGCCGCCGCATGATCACTGTCGCGCCCTTCCACCCAGCGCGGGCCGTCGACAGTGTTTTCCTTTTTCCAGAACGGCGCTCGAGTCTTGAGGTAGTCCATGACGAAGGCGCAGGCGTCGAATGCCGCCTGGCGATGGGCACTGGCGGCCGCGACGAAGACGATCGGCTCGCCCGGCTCCAGGGCACCGATGCGGTGCAGCACCTCCAGCTTGAGCAGCGGCCAGCGCTGCTCGGCCTCGGTGGCGATCTTGCCCAGGGCTTTTTCAGTCATGCCCGGATAGTGCTCCAGGAACATCCCGGACACATCGAGGCCGTCATTGAAATCACGCACGTAGCCGACAAAACTCACCACCGCCCCCACGCCGACATTGGCCGCGTGCATCGCGTTGACTTCGGCGCCCGGGTCGAACGGATCGGCCTGCACACGAATCGCCATGGCTCAGCCTCCGGTCACGGTGGGGAAGAACGCCACTTCGTCACCGTCCAGCAGCGGCTCGTCGAGCTGGCACAGGTCCTCGTTGCGCGCGCACATCAGGTTTTGTTCCTTCAGCACCTCGGCACCGTCACGCTGGGCGAGCAACACGCGCACATCGTCGACCGTGGCAAAATCACCTTCCACCTTTACCGAATCCACGCCAAGCGCTTCACGGTAACGGGCAAAGAATTTCACGTTGATTTTCATGAGGCATCCGCCTGGAAGTGGCCGCTCTTGCCGCCGAGTTTCTCCAGCACCCGCACACCTTCGATGGTCATGCCGCGATCCACGGCCTTGCACATGTCGTAGATGGTCAGCGCGGCAACGCTGGCGGCGGTCAGTGCTTCCATCTCCACACCGGTCTGCCCCGACAGTTTGCAACGGGCAACGATGCGAACGCGGTCCTCACCCTCGGCATTGAGCTCGACCTTGACGCTGGTGAGCATCAGCGGATGGCAGAGCGGGATCAGATCGCTGGTTTTTTTCGCCGCTTGAATACCGGCAATGCGCGCAACGGCAAACACATCGCCCTTGGGATGGCCGCCGCTGACGATCATCTGCAGGGTATCGGGCAACATGCGCACAAAGGCTTCAGCCGTGGCTTCACGGAACGTCACGGCCTTGTCGGTCACGTCGACCATGTTGGCGCGACCTTGGGAATCGAGATGAGTCAGCACAGGGTTACTCCTGATCGGGAGTGTCGATTGTAAACCTGTGGGTCAGATTCCGGCAGGGTTGATTGTCGCACCCACGGCGGCCTGTAATTTGCTGAACACCGTAGATCCCTTTGTGGGAGCGAGCCTGCTCGCGATGGCGGTTTATCAGATAAAAATATGTGGCTGGCACACCGTCATCGCGAGCAGGCTCGCTCCCACAGGCGCTTATGGTGACAGGGTAAAAAACCGGGCGACCTTGAGGTCGCCCGGTTTGCCTGGGGTTACAGATGGGATTCGGCGTATTCGGCCAGGATCGAGCGCGGTACGCCCTGCAGGGTGATGTGGACCCCGTTGGGGAAGTCCTTGAAGCGTTCGGTCAGGTAGGTCAGCCCGGAGCTGGTCGCGGACAGGTAAGGGGTGTCGATCTGCGCCAGGTTACCCAGGCACACCACTTTGGAACCGGCACCGGCACGGGTGATGATGGTTTTCATCTGGTGCGGGGTCAGGTTCTGGCATTCGTCGATCAGGATCAGGCTCTGCTGGAAGCTGCGCCCGCGAATGTAGTTGAGGGATTTGAACTGCAACGGCACTTTGCTGAGGATGTAGTCGACGCTGCCATGGGTGCTTTCGTCATCCATGTGCAAGGCTTCGAGGTTGTCGGTGATCGCCCCCAGCCACGGCTCCATTTTCTCCGCTTCGGTGCCGGGCAGGAAACCGATTTCCTGGTCCAGGCCCTGCACGCTGCGGGTGGCGATGATGCGCCGGTAGCGTTTGCTGACCATGGTCTGCTCGATGGCGGCGGCCAGGGCCAGGATGGTCTTGCCGGAACCGGCGGCGCCGGACAGGTTGACCAGGTGGATATCCGGGTCGAGCAAGGCGAACAGGGCCAGGCTCTGGTAGATGTCGCGAGGCTTGAGACCCCAGGCTTCCTGGTGCAGCAAAGGTTCCTGGTGCAGGTCGAGGATCAGCAGCTTGTCGACCTGGATTTCCTTGATCCAGCCGACGAATCCTTGTTCGTCGATGATGAATTCGTTGATGTGCACGGCCGGCAGGTTGTCGATCAGTTGCACCTGGTGCCAGGTGCGACCATGGTCCTGGCGAGTCTCGACCTTGCTCACACGGTCCCAGAAAGAGCCGGTCATGGTGTGGTAGCCGTTGGGCAACAGCGAGACGTCGTCGACCAGTTGGTCGGTGCTGTAGTCCTCCGCCGCGATCCCGCAGGCGCGGGCCTTGAGGCGCATGTTGATGTCTTTGGTCACCAGCACCACGGCCTGGTCCTTGGTGCGCGCGTGCAGGTCGATCAACTGGTTGATGATGATGTTGTCGTTCAGGTGTTCAGGCAGCACCAGGTTGGGTTCGGTGCGCTTGCTCATCAGAATCGAAAGCAGGCCCTTGGGACCACTTTTGCCACGCTGGATCGGCACGCCAAGCTCTACATCCTCAGGGGAGGCATCGCCCAGGGTCTTGTCGATCAGGCGGATCGCCTGCCTGCATTCGGCCGCAACGCTGTGGTGCCCGCTCTTGAGCTTGTCCAGCTCCTCAAGCACGGTCATCGGGATGGCAACGTGGTGTTCTTCGAAGTTCAGGAGTGCGTTTGGATCGTGGATCAATACGTTGGTATCGAGTACATAGAGGATTGGCTGGTTGGAGGAAAGGCTACGTCCGTGGTCATCCATACTCGGTCACCTATGTGGGGGCCATTCGACGCAATACCGTGACAGTGCTGCGCCTCGAGGTAGCCACCGAATTCACCCGCGAGGATTTTCAGGTGAACTGCACACAATCTGGGTCTTGGAAGACGCCACCTGTGTTGCAGGTTTCGGCGGTCTGACTTCTTGATACTCCAAAAACCATGACAGGAAAAAGCACTTTGACGCTTTTTTGAAGTTTATTTTTCAGAGTGACGAATAACCCTTGGCGTACCGCCGTTGCGCCGTTAAAGTCGGAAGTCCGGTTGTCATGAATGTGCGCCGTTTTTTTCTCCTCCCCCAATGTTTCCGGGCCTTCGCCGGTTTCAGCGAAACGCGTCCTGACACTCCGCCCAACCGATTCCGCTTTGCGCCGTTTGCGTCATGAGCCAGGGCAACGCCGTTTTCACCCCATCCTGCTTGGCATTGAAATTGATCACCCCGTGGCGCCACAGCAGCATCAGGGTCAGCGCGCGCTGGGCGCTTTGCTCAGGCTTGAGCCGACTGTTGCTGTCCTGGGGGTCGATGTCCCATAGCGCCACTTGCAAGCCCTGCTGCCGGAAGAACGCTTGCGCATCGCCACGACGCTGGCCTTGGGGCGGGCGGAACAGCGGCACGTAATTCTCCGGCAGCTTGCCCTTGACCAGCTCGACACTGCGCCGGACCGAGTCTTGCCAGTCCTGCCAATGGCTGTGGGAGCGGAACTCCCAGCCCTGCACACCCACGCATTGTCCTGAATACAACGCCTGGAGATTGTTGACCGAGCGCTCTTCCAACCGCGCCTGGATGTCCTTGCCCAGCACGAAGAAGGTGCCATTCATGTTGGCCTTGCGCAGGTAGTCGGTCAGCCACGGGGTGTTGTCCGGCGCAACGTTGGCGGCGCTGTCGAAGGTCAGCAGGAACAGGCGGTCGTTCATATCTTCGCCGTTGCGCTCGTAATCGCCGAAACGTTCGATTTCGCTGCTGGTTTGCGGAAAAAGCGCGGCTTTACGCAGCAATTCATCGCGGTATTGGGTATGAAAGATCTGGCTCGGCGCGGCCCACTTGATGTAATAGGAGTCGTCGTCCAGATGGAACCTGCGCGCCTCTTCGCGCAGGGTCGCCATGTCCTCGACCAGGTAACAGAAGGAGGCGTCCTGATCGCAGCTGCGCTGGGCGAAGTTGTAGTTGGCCAGCAAACGCTGCCACAGCCGGGCGCGAAGCGCGTCGATCGCGACCATATTCACCGTGCGCAGCCCCAGGTATTGCTTGAGCGCGATTTCGTCCATGGCATCGACGTCCAGCAAGACCCGGGCGAACATCAGGATTTCGGCCCGCGAGGCCACATCGAACAGCGTCGGGCTGGTGAGCTGTTCCGGCCACGTGCTGCGATCCAGGGTGGCGACATCGTTGGGCGCAGCAATGGCGCCCAGGCTCAACAGCCAGGCCGATAACAGAAGAGCGATACGCAAAAGGGATGTCTCCATAACGAAACCCGCGCGGCATCATAGCCGATCCTGGCCCAATACCCTTGTGATCAGCGGACTTGGGGAGCAGACCTGTGGGAGCAAAGCTTGCTCGCGATGCAGTCGACAAGATCCATCTGCAAGATTGCGTCATCGTTCATCGCGAGCAAGCTTTGCTCCCACAGACTTTGCTCCCACAGCTCCCTCACCACACTGCCCGTCAATATTCGCCCATCCATCACCTATCACCCCAATAGCTGGAGTCCACCCGGACAACCCCCTAGAATCGCCGCACCCTCAAGGAGACGATTTCATGCTGATGGTGATTTCCCCCGCCAAGACCCTCGATTACGAAACACCGCCGGCCACCGAGCGTTTTACCCAACCGCAGTACCTGGATCATTCCCAGGAACTGATCGAACAGTTGCGCGAACTCTCGCCGGCACAGATCAGCGAGCTGATGCACGTTTCCGACAAGATTGGGGGGCTCAATGCCGCTCGATTCGGTAGCTGGACGCCGGCGTTCACCCCGGCCAACGCCAAGCAGGCGCTGCTGGCCTTCAAGGGCGACGTGTACACGGGCCTGGATGCGCAAAGCTTTGGCGAAGCCGATTTCGACTATGCCCAGCAACACTTGCGCATGCTCTCCGGCCTCTATGGCCTGCTGCGGCCACTGGACCTGATGCAACCCTATCGCCTGGAAATGGGCACGAAGCTGGCCAACGCCCGAGGCAAGGATCTGTATGCCTTCTGGGGCACGCGTATCAGCCAATGGCTGAACGAAGCCCTGGCCGACCAGGGCGACGACGTGCTGTTGAACCTGGCTTCCAATGAATACTTCTCGGCGGTCAAGCGCAGCGCACTGAAAGCGCGCGTCATCGATACCGAGTTCCGAGACCTGAAAAATGGCCAGTACAAGATCATCAGCTTCTACGCCAAGAAAGCCCGGGGCCTGATGAGTCGTTTCGTGATTCAGGAACGGATCAACGACCCTGCGGCACTCAGCCAATTCGATGTGCAGGGTTATCGCTTCAGCGCACAACAGTCGAGCCAGGACAAACTGGTGTTCTTGCGCGATCACGCCCCCGAATAAGGCATAACCTTATATCGCCCCTGATCGGGGGCTTCGATCAAGCCCCGATCTGTCATCTTAGTTACCCGCCTGTTTCGCCAGTTTCATGACGTCAATAAATCGGCCCACTCTCCCGCTAACTTTTCTTTCACTCGACACTCGTCAGTTTTTTGCGTAGTGGCACCAAAATTTTTTATCGGTAGTGGCACAAAACTATCTCCCCCTCCTAACTCCCCATTAATAAAGGATGAAACGGCAAGTGCCATCATATTGAGGGCAGTGCCATCTTCGATAATATTTCGAAAAATTTCGAAAATCGCGATGAGCGGATCGGAACTATGTGAAATTGCACGGCTCATACCACCCGTAACGATTCTCACGGAGCGTGTAAGAGAAGACTTACATAGGCCGTCGATCCCAGTAACCAAGTTGTCATGGCAATTTAGCGAAACGGTCGCCTATTTGGATCCATCTTATAAAGGACAGGAGATAACGCACCATTACTATCCCCTACAAGGCCAAGGCTGCGCCCCTACAACGTGCTCACCCGAGCACACAAGCTTCTGATTTTGTGGGCTTTTTGCCAGGGATCGGAAGTGAAGGACTTTTGCACGAGCGTTCCTGAAAACGGGAACTGGCTGCATAACAGGGCAGGTCATAACAAACTAGGCCGCTTTGCGCACAACTTGAGTGCAATTATTTAGACACTCGGAACTTAGTATGCCTGCACACGGCATTGTGGCGCCTGCATTCCACACTTCCGAGTGCACTATGACCGCTGAACACTATTAACTCCGGCCATTTAATGGCGTGAAAAACAGAGGTAAATGCGATGCGCATTAGCATATTTGGTTTGGGTTACGTCGGTGCAGTATGTGCCGGTTGCCTGTCTGCACGGGGCCATGATGTAGTTGGCGTGGATGTCGCCAAAGACAAAATCGACATGATCAACGCCGGCAAATCGCCGATCGTTGAACCTGGTCTTGGCGAGCTATTGGCGCAAGGCATTCAAACAGGCCGACTGCGCGGTACGACCAACTTCGCCGAGGCAATTCGCGATACTGACCTGTCGATGATCTGTGTCGGTACACCCAGCAAAAAGAACGGCGACCTGGAACTGAACTACATCGAAGCGGTGTGCCGCGAGATCGGTTTTGTCCTGCGTGACAAGACCACCCGCCACACTATCGTGGTTCGCAGCACCGTATTGCCGGGCACTGTGGCAAACGTTGTCATCCCGATCCTGGAAGACTGCTCCGGCAAGAAAGCCGGCGTCGATTTCGGTGTCGCGGTCAACCCTGAGTTCCTGCGCGAAAGCACCGCAATCAAAGACTACGACCAGCCGCCGATGACCGTTATCGGTGAGTTCGACAAAGCCTCTGGCGACGTTCTGCAATCGCTGTACGAAGAGCTCGACGCACCGATCATCCGCAAGGACATCGCCGTCGCCGAGATGATCAAGTACACCTGCAACGTGTGGCACGCCACCAAGGTGACCTTCGCCAACGAGATCGGCAACATCGCCAAGGCCGTCGGTGTCGATGGCCGTGAAGTGATGGACGTAGTCTGCCAGGACAAGACCCTGAACCTGTCCCAGTACTACATGCGCCCAGGCTTCGCCTTCGGCGGTTCCTGCCTGCCCAAGGACGTTCGTGCGCTGACCTACCGCGCCGGTTCCCTGGACGTGGAAGCGCCGCTGCTCAACTCGCTGATGCGCAGCAACGAATCCCAGGTGCAGAACGCCTTCGACATCGTTTCCAGCCACGACAAGCGCAAAGTCGCCCTGCTGGGCCTGAGCTTCAAGGCCGGCACCGACGACCTGCGTGAAAGCCCATTGGTGGAACTGGCGGAAATGCTGATCGGCAAGGGTTTCGACCTGAAGATCTACGACAGCAACGTCGAATACGCCCGCGTCCACGGTGCGAACAAGGATTACATCGAGTCGAAGATTCCTCACGTCTCGTCCTTGCTCAACGCCGACTTCGACTCGGTGATCGACAGCTCCGACATCATCATCCTGGGTAACCGCGACGAGAAGTTCCGCGCGCTGACCGAAAACGTACCGGAAGGCAAGCAGGTCATCGACCTGGTCGGCTTCATGTCCAAGGCCACCAACCCGAGTGGCCGGACCGAAGGCATCTGCTGGTAAGTCTGTTTGCCGGCCGGGGCTTGCCCCGGCCGGCCTTTCGCCTGCCTTAACCCATCGGGCCGCCCACAAGGCCCGCCCGAGATAGAGACGGATGCAGATTATGCACAGGCTAAAGCACGGCCTGCTTCAGGCCGCCGGTTGGCTGTTTTACTTGAGTTTATTGATGGGCATCGCCATGGCGCTGCCCACGTCCACGTTCGACTCCGAATCCAAGGATTTCATCTTCCTGATCGGCGCCGTGGGCATCTGGCGTTACTCCATGGGAGCAACGCATTTCGTGCGCGGCATGATCTTCCTCTACATCGTCTACCCGCACCTGCGCCGCAAGGTACGCAAGCTGGGCAAGGCGGCGGATCCGTCCCACGTGTACCTGATGGTCACCAGCTTCCGGATCGATGCGCTGACCACTGCCCAGGTGTATGGCTCGGTGATTCGCGAGGCCATCGACTGCGAGCTGCCCACCACCGTGGTCTGCTCCATCGTGGAAATGTCCGACGAACTGCTGGTCAAGAGCCTCTGGGCCCGCATGAACCCGCCAGCGCGGGTCAAGCTGGACTTCGTGCGCATTCCCGGCACTGGCAAGCGTGACGGCCTGGCCTACGGCTTCCGCGCCATCTCCCGCCACTTGCCGGACGACCGCGCCGTGGTTGCGGTGATCGACGGCGATACCGTGCTCGCCGAAGGCGTCGTACGCAAGACCGTGCCGTGGTTCCAGCTGTTCGGCAACGTCGGCGGCCTGACCACCAACGAGTTCTGCGAAGTGCGCGGCGGCTACATCATGAGCGAATGGCACAAGCTGCGCTTCGCCCAACGGCATATCAACATGTGCTCCATGGCCTTGTCCAAGCGCGTGCTGACCATGACCGGCCGTATGTCGGTGTTCCGCGCCACCGTGGTGACCAACCCGGACTTCATCGCCGACGTGGAAAGTGACTCGCTGCAACACTGGCGCCTGGGTCGCTTCAAGTTCCTCACCGGTGATGACAAGTCGAGCTGGTTCAGCCTGATGCGCCTGGGCTACGACACCTTCTACGTACCTGATGCGGCGATCAACACCGTCGAGCATCCACCGGAGAAAAGCTTCATCAAGGCCAGCCGCAAGCTGATGTTCCGCTGGTACGGCAACAACCTGCGACAGAACTCCCGGGCCCTGGGCCTGGGGCTGCGCCGTCTGGGCCTGTTCACTTCGGTGGTGCTGTTCGACCAGCGCGTGTCGATGTGGACCTCGCTGCTGGGCCTGACCGTCGCACTGATCGCCAGCTTCAAGTACGGCACCGCGTTCATCCTGGTGTACCTGCTGTGGATCGGCATCACGCGGTTGATCCTGACCCTGCTGCTGTCGTGCTCCGGACACCGGATCGGCCCTGCCTACCCGGCGATTCTCTATTACAACCAGATCGTCGGTGCCCTGGTGAAGATCTACGTGTTCTTCCGCCTCGATCAACAGTCCTGGACCCGCCAGCCCACCCACCTGACCCGTGATCTCGCCAGCTTTCAACGTTGGTTCAACACTTGGTCGTCTCGGACCATGACCTTCTCCGCCGGCAGCATTTTTGTCGCCGTGCTGCTGACGATGGTCTGACCGGACTTGAATGAATTAACTAGGAAATCGCCCCTATGAACACCGCCGTGAATGTCAACGTAGTGCATGAATCCGAAGCCCAGCGCCAACACGCCCGGGTCAAAATCCCGGCCAAGCTGCGCTTCTTCGGCCCTGACCGCACCCCCATGGAAGTCAAGGTCCTGGACCTGTCCGCCGGTGGCCTGAGCTTCAATGCCGGCCAGATGCCCCTCAAGGTCGGTGAGTCCTACAAGGGTCGCCTGCAGTTCGTCATCGACAACCTTGGCCTGGCCATGGACGTGGAATTGCAGATCCGCTCCTACGACCGCCAGACCGGCCGCACCGGTTGCCAGTTCCAGAACCTGGAGCCTCGGGACATCTCGACACTGCGTCACATCATCACCTCGCACCTGGCCGGCGACATCGTCGGTGTCGGTGACGTACTGGCGACCCTGCAGCGCGATAACTTCACCAAGGCTCGCAAGCAGAAAGACGAAAACGGCGGCATGAGTGCCTTGGGTCGCCTGCGCGCCGTGACCTTCAGCCTCGGGGTCTTCATCGTTGGCCTGGCGGCGTTCGGTTTCATCTTCAAGTCGGTGTACGGCATGTACTTCGTCAGCCACGCCCAGGCGGGCCTGGTGAACGTACCGGGCACGGCCATCACCATGCCGCGCGACGGCACCGTGCAAAGCCTGGTCAAGGCCGACGGCGTGGCAGCCAAGGGCGCCCCGCTGGCGACCTTCAGCACCAGCATGCTCGATGTGCTCAAAGGTCACCTGGACGACAACCAGTTGCAGCCAGCCAAGGTCGAAGAGCTGTTCGGCAAGCAAATGACCGGCACCCTGACGTCTCCGTGCGACTGCATCGTGGCCCAGCAACTGGTCGCCAACGGTCAGTACGCCAGCAAGGGCGACGTGATCTTCCAACTGGTTCCACGAGGCACCGAAGCCAACGTCGAGGCGCGTTTCTCCTATCGCCAGTTCGGCGACGTGCGCCCAGGTACGCCCGTCAACTTCCAGGTCGCCGGCGAAGAAGGTACCCGTACCGGCAAGATCGTCAGCAGCACCAGCCTGAAAAGTGCCGACCTGTCTTCCGATATCCGTGTGTTGATCCAGCCTGACGAACCCCTGGACAGCTCGCTGGCCGGCCGTCCGGTAGAAGTCACCAGCGACCGTGGCCCGAACCTGAACTGGCTGATCGACAAAGCCATGGCCGTCGGTCTTTAAGTCGAGGATATGCCCGTGACCATTATAAAAATCCTTAACACCCCACAGACCCTGTGGGAGCGAGCTTGCTCGCGAAAGGATCAACGCGGTCAGGATGATATGCCGCAAGCTCGTTCCCACATGGGGACACTCTGTGCCCTGGCATTGGCCGTCAGCCTGGCCGGTTGCGCCGGCCTGCCCGATCAACGCCTGGCCAACGAAGCCCTCAAGCGCGGCGACACGGCGCTGGCGCAGCAGAACTATCAGCAACTGGCAGACCTGGGCTACAGCGAAGCCCAGGTCGGCCTGGCCGATATCCAGGTGGACAGCCGTGATCCGGAGCAGATGAAAAAAGCCGAGGCGACCTATCGCGCCGCGGCCGATATCTCGCCCCGGGCCCAGGCGCGCCTGGGTCGCCTGCTGGTAGCCAAGCCGGGCTCCACCGAAGCGGAAAAACACGAAGCCGAAGGTCTGCTGAAAAAAGCTTTCGCCAACGGTGAAGGTAATACCCTGATCCCGCTGGCGATGCTGTACCTGCAATATCCCCACAGTTTCCCGAACGTCAACGCCCAGCAGCAGATCAGCCAATGGCGCAGCGCCGGCTACCCGGAAGCAGGCCTGGCGCAGATTCTGCTCTACCGCACCCAGGGCACCTACGACCAGCACCTGGATGAAGTCGAGAAGGTCTGCAAGGCCGCGCTGGCGACTACGGACATTTGCTACGTCGAATTGGCCACGGTCTATCAGAAACGCGGCCAGCCGGAACAGCAGGCCGCGTTGCTCAAGCAGATGCAGGACGGTCACGCCCGTGGCGTCGTATCCGCCCAGCGCGTGGACAGCGTCGCCCGTGTCCTGGCCGATGCCAGCCTGGGCAAGACCGATGAAAAGACCGCCCAGTCGTTGCTCGAAGGCATCGCCCCTGGCTACCCCGCTGCCTGGGTCAGCCTGGCGCAATTGCTCTACGACTTCCCCGAACTGGGTGACGTCGACAAGATGATGCAGTACCTGGAAAACGGCCGCGCCGCCGACCAGCCTCGCGCCGAGCTGTTGCTAGGCAAGCTTTACTACGAAGGCAAGTGGGTCCCGGCCGATGCCAAGGTCGCCGAGGCGCATTTCCAGAAAGCTGTTGGTCGCGAAGTGGCTGCCGACTACTACCTCGGCCAGATCTATCGCCGCGGCTACCTGGGCCAGGTGTACCCGCAAAAAGCCCTGGACCACCTGCTCAAGGCCGCCCGCAACGGCCAGAACAGCGCCGATTTCGCCATTGCCCAGCTGTTCTCCCAGGGCAAGGGCACCAAGCCCAACCCGGTCAACGCCTATGTCTTCAGCCAGTTGGCCAAGGCGCAGAACACCCCGCAAGCGACCGAACTTGCCCAGACCCTCGAAACACAATTACCGCCGCAACAACTTGCACAAGCCCAACGCCTGCTACAACAAGAGCAGGCCATTCGCGGCTCGATGAGCCCCGATACGCTGGAACTGCAAGCCCTAAAAGAAGATGACGGCGAGGAACCTCTATGAAGCCTTTGAAGCTCAATCCTTTTGTGCAGGCCGGAATTGGCCTGACCTGTGCCCTGCTGTGGTCCTGCCCGACCCTGGCGGCCCTGACCGACACCAAGAACTTCGGCCTGGAAGTGAAGATCACCGGCCAGTCCGAAGACGACCGTGACCTCGGCACCCAGAGCGGTGGCGACGTCAACGGCGTCGGCCTGGACCTGCGTCCCTGGGTCTACGGCGAAAGCGAAAGCGGTGCCTGGAGCGCCTACGCCATGGCCCAGGCCGTGACGTCCTCCGATATCATCGAGACCGACACCCTGCAGCAGTCCGATGGCAGCACCCAGGAAACCGACAGCGGCGATCGCGAAGCCAAGAAAAGCTACCTGGCCATGCGCGAGTTCTGGATTGGCTACCGTGGGCTGACCCCTTACCCGGGCGAGCAGTTGAAGTTCGGTCGCCAGCGCCTGCGCAATGACGACGGCCAATGGCGCGACACCAACATCGAAGCCCTGAACTGGACCTTCGACACCACCTTGCTGCGGGCCAACCTCGGCGTCGCCGAGCGGTTCAGCGAATACCGCACCGACCTGAAAGAATTGTCCCCCAAGGACAAGGATCGCCTGCACGTCTACGGTGACGTGGGTTACCAGTGGATGCCCGGCCAGTGGGCCGGTATCCGTGCCCACCATTCCCACGACAGCGGCAGCCTCGATTATCCGACCCCGGGCGAACCTACCGATACCCTGGACAAGACCCAGAACGGTGACTTGACCTGGCTGGGCCTGGAAGCCAACAGCGACGCCTACAACTGGCGCAACACCAACACCGTCAACTACTGGGCGAGCCTGACCGGCATGACCGGTGACCGTGACACCGTCAACCCGCTCAATGCCGACGGCACGCGTCCGGCGCAAGCCAAGCACAGTGATGACGTCGACGGCTGGGCCACCGACCTGGGTATCCGCCTGCGTCTGGACCCGCAATGGCAAGTCGGTGCGGCCTATGCCCGCGCCAGCGAAGACTACGAACAGAACGGCCTGCAAAGCAACCGCTCGAACTTCACCGGCACCCGCTCGCGCGTGCACCGTTTCGGCGAAGCGTTCCGTGGCGAAATGGCCAACACCCAGAGCGCCAGCCTGTTCGGTTCCTGGCAGCTGCGTGACGAATACGACGCCAGCCTGGTGTACCACAAGTTCTGGCGCGTGGACGGCAACAAGCCGGTGGGCAGCAACGGCATCAACGCCGTGGAAAACAACACCGACGACGTGACCGGCGCGATCCTGTCCACCTCGTCCCTGCCGCTGCGTGACGGTAACAAGGACCTGGGCCAGGAAGTCGACCTGGTGGTGACCAAGTACTTCAAGCAAGGCCTGCTGCCAGCCGCGCTGAGTCAGTCCATTGATGAGCCGTCGGCGCTGGTGCGCTTTCGTGGCGGCGTGTTCAAGCCAGGCGACGCCTACGGCAAAGAGGTCGATTCGTACATGCATCGCGCCTTTGTCGACGTGATCTGGCGTTTCTGATGCGAATGGCCATGGGAGTGCCCGAAATGAACCGCTACCTCAGGAACAGCCAGGCGATGAAAGGTTCGATCAGCCTGTTGGTCGCAGCGATGCTGCTGGCCGGCGCGCCGGCGTTCGCCAACGTTGAACCGGCGGTCAAGCCGGGCAACGTGGTCAAGGAACTGCAACGGGCCAAGACCTACACCGTCAACAGTGCGCCGACCGCGCCACTGGAACTGGCCAAGCCGACCCTGCCCGACCTCTCCGGCTACACCGCCGAAGCGGCCGCGGCAAAAATCGTGCGGACCAAGCCCGGCAAAGTCAGCGTGCGTCGGATGATGCAGGAAAACGCCTTGAAGGACTTCATCGGCGGCGACAACAAGATGGCCGAGTGGGTAGTGCGTCAGCACGGCATCCCACAGGCCATCTTCGTCGACGATGGCTACATGAACCTCAAGGAGCTGGCCAAGAAACAGCCCAAGTACATCATCCAGACTTCGCCAGGTGTCTACCTGGCGAAGATTCCGATCGTGGTCGGCCAGAAAGGCATCCTGGAAATCGACAAACAGACCCAGGAACTGCGCCTGTCCCAGGAGGGCGGTGCGTTCCTGGTCAACGATGGCCAGATGTTCATCCGCGACACCAAGGTCACCGGCTGGCGTGAAAAGGACAATGGCCCCGCCACGTTCCGCTCGCCCAAGGAATTCCGACCGTTCCTGCTGGCCTGGGGCGGCACCGAGACCTATATCGTCAACACCAAGATGGCCAGCTTCGGCTACGCCAACAGTAAGTCGTACGGGGTGAGTATTTCCCAATACACGCCGAACATGGCCAAGGTCCTCAAGCGCCCGGAACCGACCGGCTGGATCATCGGTTCCGAGTTCTCGGACATGTGGTACGGCTTCTACTGCTACGAGACCCGCGACTTTGTCGTCAAGAGCAACACCTACAAAGACAACATCGTCTACGGCATCGACCCCCACGACCGTTCCCATCGGCTGATCATCGCCGACAACACCGTCTACGGGACCAAGAAGAAGCACGGGATCATTATTTCCCGTGAGGTCAACGACAGCTTCATCATCAACAACAGAAGCTACGACAACAAACTCTCGGGCCTGGTGATCGACCGTAACAGCGTGAACAACCTGATCGCCTACAACGAGATCTACAAGAACCACACCGACGGCATCACGCTCTATGAGAGTGCTGACAACCTGCTGTGGGGCAACAAAGTGATCAGCAACCAACGCCACGGCATCCGCATTCGTAACAGCGTGAACATCCGCCTCTACGAAAACGTATCCATGGCCAACGGCCTGACCGGTATCTACGGTCACATCAAGGACCTGTCCGATACCGACCGGGACATCAAGCTCGACCCGTTCGACGCCGAAGTCTCGCTGATCGTGGTCGGCGGCGAACTGGCTGCCAACGGCAGCGGCCCGCTGTCCATCGACTCGCCGTTGAGCGTCGAGCTGTACCGCGTGTCCATGCTTGCGCCGACCAAATCCAGCGGCATCAGCTTCACGGGGATCCTTGGCGAACGCCAGGATGAAATTCTCGACCTGCTGGTGCGCCAGCAGAAAGCCGTGCTGATCGACCCTGTCGAACGCCAGACCGAAATGCGGGACTGAGGATGACCTTTATGAACCCACAAATGATCAAACTCCTGGGCCTGTCCGCCCTGACTGCCGGCATTCTCGCCGCCGCAAGCGGCGCCCGCGCCGATGAAATCAAGGCCCCGACCTTCACGGCCGAACCGTGCTGCAACCTGTGCCCTGCCGCCCACGACGCGAAGAACTACACCACGCGCTACCAGCAGAACTTCACCACGCTGGTGCAGGCCCAGGGCGACTGGCTGTTCCGGACCCAGGAAGACCTGCGTACCGAATTCAACACCACCCCGGCCGGTTACAAGCGCATGCAGCAGTTGCACGATGCGTTCAAGGCCAAAGGCGTCGAGCTGGTGATCGTCTACCAGCCAACCCGGGGCCTGGTAAACCGCAACAAGCTCAACCCACAGGAAAAGGCCGCTTTCGACTATGAGAAAGCCCTGACCAACTACAAATCCATGCTCGGCCGTTTCGCCCAGATGGGCTATGTGGTGCCGGACCTGTCGCCGCTGACCAACGAGAACCTGCCGGAAACCCTGCCGGCCCACGATTTCTATTTCCGTGGCGACCAGCACTGGACTCCGTACGGCGCCCAGCGCACGGCCAAGATCGTCGCCGAGAAGGTCAAGCAGATCCCGGCCTTCGCCGACATTCCCAAGCGTGAGTTCGAGACCAAGAAGTCCGGCCGCATGGGCAAGACCGGCACCCTGCACAACATGGCCGGGCAACTGTGCGGCACCAGCTATGCGATCCAGTACATGGACCAGTTCACCACCGAACCCAAGGGCGAGGCTGGCGACGGCGACCTGTTCGGCGATTCCGGCAACCCGCAGATCACCCTCGTGGGCACCAGTCACAGCGGCAAGAACTACAACTTTGCCGGTTTCCTGGAAGAAGCCATCGGCGCCGACATCCTCAACGTCGCCTTCCCTGGCGGCGGCCTGGAAGGCGCGATGATCCAGTACCTGGGCAGCGAAGAGTTCCAGAAGAACCCGCCGAAAATCCTCATCTGGGAATTCTCGCCGCTGTATCGCCTGGACCAGGAAACCATCTACCGCCAGATGATGGCGCTGCTGGACAACAACGGCTGCGAAGGCAAGCCGGCACTCATGAGCAGCAAGACCGCGCTCAAGCCAGGCAAGAACGAATTGATGGTCAATAGCAAGAACATGGATCTGCGTAACAGCAGCCACCAAGTCGACATCCGCTTCGCCGACACCTCGGTGAAAACCTTGCAAGCCACCCTCTGGTACATGAATGGGCGCCACGAGGATATCAAGATCGAAAAACCGGATACCTCGGAAACCGACGGACGTTTCGCCTTCCAATTGCGTACTGATGACGACTGGGCTTCCCAGAACCTGCTGGCTGTAGAAGTCCAGGGACCTGAAGCCGGCAAGGAGCCACAGCAAGTGGAAGCGAAAATCTGCAAACGCAACGCATCTCCGCAAGCCGAACAAACGGCTCAAATCGGACAATGAGGTCTCGTCTCATGACTAGAACCATGCGCACCCGAACGTTGAAAACGCTGCTGGCGCCGTCCCTGCTGACCCTGGCGATGTTCGCCGGGGCCACGCAGGCGGCGGCCCCGCTGCGTCCGCCACAGGGTTACTTCGCACCGATCGAGAAGGTCAAGGTGGGCGAACCCGCCCAAGGCTGCGATGCCACGCCGACACCCTATACCGGCTCCCTGCAATTTCGCAGCAAGTACGAGGGCTCCGACAAGGCCCGCGCGACCCTGAACGTGCAGTCGGAAAAAGCCTTCCGTGACAGCACCGCCGACATCACCAAGATCGAGCGTGGCGTCAGCAAGCAGGTGATGCAATTCATGCGTGACGGTCGTCCCGAACAATTGGAATGCACTCTCAACTGGCTGACCGCGTGGGCCCAGGCCGATGCACTGATGTCCAAGGACTTCAACCACACCGGCAAGTCCATGCGCAAATGGGCGCTGGGCAGCATGGCTTCGGCCTATGTACGCCTGAAGTTCTCCGAGTCCCGCCCACTGGCCAATCACCAGGAGCAGGCGCAACTGATCGAAGGCTGGTTCAGCCGGATGGCCGATCAGGTGGTCAGCGACTGGGACAACCTGCCGCTGGACAAGACCAACAACCACTCCTACTGGGCCGCCTGGTCGGTGATGGCGACGTCCGTGGCAACCAACCGCCGCGACCTGTTCGATTGGGCCGTCAAGGAATACAAGGTCGGCGTCAACCAGGTCGATGCGGACGGTTTCCTGCCCAACGAACTCAAGCGCAAGCAACGGGCCCTGTCCTACCACAACTACGCGTTGCCGCCGCTGGCGATGATCGCCAGTTTCGCCCAGGTCAACGGCGTAGACCTGCGCCAGGAAAACAACGGTGCCCTCAAGCGACTGGGTGATCGGGTGCTGGCCGGGGTGAAAGACCCGGACATCTTCGAAGAGAAGAACGGCGACGAGCAGGACATGAAGGACCTGAAGATCGATTCGAAATTCGCCTGGCTCGAACCGTTCTGCAGCCTCTACACCTGTTCCGAGGATGTGCTGGAGCGCAAGCACGAAATGCAACCGTTCAAGACTTTCCGCCTCGGCGGGGACTTGACCAAGGTGTATGACCCGTCACGGGAGAAAGGCGAAAAGGGAAGCTGACACCACTCACCCTGCCGACAGGGAAACCTGTGGGAGCGAGCCTGCTCGCGATAGCGGTCTGACATTCGCCAAGGATGTCGACTGATACACCGTCATCGCGAGCAGGCTCGCTCCCACAAGGGGAGTTGGGTCTGTTCCGAATGTAATGAAGCCCCCCGGTTTTCATGGGGGGGTTTGGGGGGGCTCTGGCCCTTGACTGTTGATTCAACATGGAGAGATCGGGATGGTATTTTCATCCAACGTGTTCCTGTTCCTGTTCCTGCCGATCTTTCTCGGCTTGTACTACTTGAGCGGGCAACGCTACCGCAACCTGCTGCTGCTGATCGCCAGTTACGTGTTCTATGCCTGGTGGCGAGTGGACTTCCTGGCGCTGTTCGCCGGCGTGACCCTGTGGAACTACTGGATCGGCCTGAAAGTCGGCGCCGCGGGTGTGCGCACCAAACCGGCCCAGCGCTGGCTGTTGCTCGGCGTGGGCGTGGACTTGGCCATCCTGGGCTATTTCAAGTACGCCAACTTCGGCGTGGACAGCCTCAACGCAATCATCACCGGCTTCGGTCTCAACCCGTTCATCCTGACCCACGTGCTGTTGCCGATCGGGATCTCGTTCTACATCTTCGAGTCCATCAGCTACATCATCGACGTCTATCGCGGTGACACACCGGCTACCCGCAACCTGATCGACTTCGCGGCGTTCGTGGCGATTTTCCCGCACCTGATCGCCGGCCCCGTGCTGCGTTTCCGCGACCTGGCCGACCAGTTCAACAACCGTACCCACACCCTGGACAAGTTCTCCGAAGGCTGCACCCGCTTCATGCAGGGCTTCATCAAGAAAGTGTTCATCGCCGACACCCTGGCGGTCGTGGCCGACCATTGCTTCGCCTTGCAAAACCCGACCACGGGCGATGCCTGGCTCGGCGCCCTGGCCTACACCGCGCAGCTGTACTTCGACTTCTCCGGCTACAGCGACATGGCCATCGGCCTGGGCCTGATGATGGGTTTCCGTTTCATGGAAAACTTCAAGCAGCCCTACATCAGCCAGTCGATCACCGAGTTCTGGCGCCGCTGGCATATCAGCCTCTCCACCTGGCTGCGCGATTACCTCTACATCACCCTGGGCGGTAACCGCAAAGGCACGTTGATGACCTATCGCAACCTGTTCCTGACCATGCTGCTCGGTGGTCTGTGGCACGGCGCGAACATCACCTACGTGATCTGGGGTGCCTGGCACGGTATCTGGCTGGCCATCGAGAAGGCCGTGGGCATCAACACCACACCACGCAGCATCAACCCGATCCGCTGGGCGCTGACCTTCCTGCTGGTGGTCATGGGCTGGGTGATTTTCCGTGCCGAGAACCTGCACGTGGCCGGTCGCATGTACGGCGCCATGTTCAGCTTCGGCGACTGGTCGCTATCGGAACTGACCCGCGCCAACCTCACCGGCCTGCAGATCGCGACGCTGGTGGTGGCCTACATCACCCTCGCCTTCTTCGGCCTGCGGGACTTCTACACCAACCGTCCGCCGCTCAAGACCAAGCCCGAGGTCAACACCGAGGCCAACGGCCCGGCCACCGCGCAACCGGGGATGATCAAGGCCGTACCGGGTGACAACCCATCGACGATCCATGAACCGGGCTACACCGTGGGTGTCGAAGCCCAGGTGCAACCTGCCTACTGGACCGTGGACTGGTCACGCTACGTGATGCGCGCCCTGGTACTGCTGCTGTTCATCGCCTCGATTCTCAAACTCTCGGCGCAAAGCTTCTCGCCGTTCCTTTACTTCCAGTTCTGAGGGATCTGAATATGACCCGCTCATTACGCATCTTTTACATCGCACTGTTCATGCTGATCCTGACAGCGCTGGGCCTGTGGTCGATGCGCAGCTTCTTCGGCTTCAACACCAACCCCGACGCGACCGTGCTCAACGGGCGCTGGGCCAAGGCCGTGGAAACGCACTACGACGACGAGTTCCCGATCAAGCGCCTGGGCACCAACATCTGGGCCGCGCTGGACTACAAGCTGTTCAACGAAGGCCGTAAAGGCGTGGTCCTGGGCCGTGACCAGTGGCTGTACAGCGACGAAGAGTTCAACCCGATCGTCAACGAAGAGCTGAACCTGCAAGGCAACTACGCACTGGTCGAAGGCGTGCGCCAGAAGCTCAAGGAACAAGGCATCACCCTGGTGATGGCGATCATACCGGCCAAGGCTCGCCTGTATCCGGAGCACCTGGGTGACGTGAAGCCATCGAGCATTCACGCCAACCTTTACCAGGACTTCCACGCTCGCGTGGCGGCCGACAAGATCCTCGCCCCTGACCTGCTCGCCCCGCTGCAACAGGCCAAGCAAAGCGGCCAGCAAGTGTTCCTGCGCACCGACACCCACTGGACCCCGGAAGGTGCCCAGGTCGCTGCCGAGAACCTGGCCAAGGCCATTGCCGAGAAATCACCGCTCAACGGCGAGCCGCAACGCTTCGTCACCGAGCCTGCGGAGAAAATCACCCACAAGGGTGACCTGCGCCAGTTCCTGCCCCTGGATCCGCTGTTCGAAAACCTGATGCCGGCCCAGGAACCGCTGGTCAAGCGCAATACCCGCGAAGCCGACGACCAGCCGGCCGGCGACGACGCGCTGTTCGCCGACGCCCAGGTGCCCGTGGCCCTGATCGGCACCAGCTACAGCGCCAACCCTACCTGGAACTTCGTCGGTGCACTCAAGCAAGCCCTGCACAGCGACGTCGTGAACTACGCCGAAGACGGCCACGGCCCGATTCTGCCGATGCTCAGCTACCTCAAGAGCGATGCCTTCAAGAACAGCCCGCCACAGGTGCTGATCTGGGAGTTCCCTGAACGTTATCTGCCCGTGAACAACGAAATCGGCGACGCCGACCCACAGTGGGTCGCAGAGCTCAAACAAGCCGGTGCGCGCCAACAGAACGTAGCCGCCAACACCCCATCCGAGACGCCCGACCGGGCGCAAAACTGAAAGAGAGGTCCACCATGACTTTCAACACTACTCCTCGCCGTCTCGCTGCTCGCTCCTTCAAGGCCGTTGCCCTCGTCGCCAGCATGAGCGCCCTTTCCCTGTCAGCCTTTGCCGGTGACTCGGCCCTGTACGGCCCGGTCGCGCCAAAAGGCTCGAGCTTCGTGCGGGTCTATAACGCCGCCAACGCCGAAGTCAGCGCCACCGTCGGCAGCACCAACATCAGCGACGTAGCTCCCTTGGCCAGCAGCGACTTCAGCTTCATGCCCGGTGGCGACTACAGCGCCAAGGTCGGCAGCCAGACCGTGCCGGTGAAACTGGCTTCCGATCACTATTACACCCTGGTCAACAACGCCAGCGGCCAGCCTCAGTTGATCGAAGAGCCGCCGTTCAAGAACAAGCAGAAGTCCTTGGTGCGCGTGCAGAACCTCACCGACAAGGCTCTGACCCTCAAGACCGCCGATGGCAAGACCGAAGTGGTGCCGAACGTCGCGGCCAAAGGTCGTGGCGAGCGTGAAATCAACCCAGTGAAGGTGACCCTGGCGCTGTTCGAAGGCGACAAGAAAGTCGGCGACCTCAAGCCTGTGGCCCTGGAACGCGGCGAAGCGGCCGTGCTGTACGTCACCGGTTCAGGCAGCAGCCTGTCGCCAGTGTGGGTGAAACGCCCAGTGTCGACCCGCTGATGAATTCGCCTGATTGACGCTGTACCCCTGTGGGAGCGGGCTTGCTCGCGAATACGGTCTCACATTCAACATTGATGTTGGCTGAATCACCGCTTTCGCGAGCAAGCCCGCTCCCACCCTGAATCGGGGTGTCATTCGGGCACGGAACAACAACAAGAGAGTGAAACGACAGAACGCAGTAGCTCTAAAACCATTTCGATTTGTAGGAGTAACAAAACATGATTCCGGTGATCTTGTCAGGTGGTAGCGGCTCACGTCTTTGGCCGCTTTCGCGCAAGCAATTCCCTAAACAGTTCCTGGCCCTGACCGGCGAACACACCCTGTTCCAGCAGACCCTCGAGCGCCTGGTGTTCGAAGGCATGGACACGCCGATCGTGGTCTGCAACAAAGACCACCGGTTCATCGTCAACGAGCAACTGAGCAACCGCAAACTGGAAGCCCAGCGCATCCTGATGGAACCGTTCGGGCGCAACACCGCACCGGCCGTGGCACTGACCGCGATGATGCTGGTCAATGAAGGTCGCGACGAGCTGATGCTGGTGCTGCCGGCCGACCATGTGATCGAAGACCAGAAAGCCCTGCAACGCGCCCTGGCCCTGGCCACCGTGGCCGCCGAGCGTGGCGAAATGGTGCTGTTCGGCGTACCGGCCACCAAACCGGAAACCGGCTACGGCTACATCAAGTCGACCAACGATGCGCTGCTGCCCGAGGGCGTGAGCCGCGTCTCGCACTTCGTCGAAAAACCCGACGTCAAGCGTGCCACCGAGTTCGTCGAGGCCGGCGGGTATTTCTGGAACAGCGGCATGTTCCTGTTCCGTGCCAGCCGCTTCCTCGAAGAGCTGAAAAAGCACGATCCGGACATCTACGACACCTGCCTGCTGACTCTGGAGCGCAGTGAGCAGACCCCGGATACCATCACCTTCGACGAAGCCACCTTCGCCTGCTGCCCAGACAACTCCATCGACTACGCGGTGATGGAAAAGACCCAGCGCGCCTGTGTGGTCCCACTGTCGGCCGGTTGGAGTGATGTCGGCTGCTGGTCGTCGCTGTGGGAAGTCAATGCCAAGGACGCCAACGGCAACGTCACCAAGGGCGACGTGGTCGTCCAGGACAGCCGCAACTGCATGATCCACGGCAACGGCAAGCTGGTGTCGGTGATTGGCCTGGACAACATCGTGGTGGTCGAAACCAAGGACGCCATGATGATCGCCCACAAGGACAAGGTCCAAGGCGTCAAGCAGATGGTCAACACCCTCAACGCCCAGGGCCGCACCGAGACCCAGAACCACTGCGAGGTCTATCGTCCGTGGGGTTCCTATGACTCGGTGGACATGGGCGGTCGTTTCCAGGTCAAGCACATCTCGGTCAAGCCGGGCGCGTGCCTGTCGTTGCAGATGCACCACCACCGCGCCGAACACTGGATCGTGGTCAGCGGCACCGCTGAAGTGACCTGCGATGAGAACGTGTTCCTGCTCTGCGAAAACCAGTCGACCTATATCCCGATCGCGTCGGTCCACCGCCTGCGCAACCCGGGCAAGATCCCGCTGGAAATCATCGAAGTGCAGTCTGGCAGCTACCTGGGCGAAGACGACATCGAGCGTTTCGAGGACATCTACGGTCGTTCCACCCCGGTTGAGCGCGGCGTCTCGGTGAAAACCATCGCGCAGTAAACCTTCGCAAAAGAGAAGCCCCCGTCCAGCCCACTGCGTCCCCTATCCGCAGTGGGTTGGGTGGGGGCTTTTTTTTGCCTGCACATGCCGAGCAGCATCATCGCTTCAACACCTGCCACTCTCTTCGGTAGGATGGGCCTACGGTATCGGAGGCTTCAACCATGCTTATCGGCGTCTTGCTGGTTATCACCTGGCTCATCCTGCTGCTGCGCTACCCGGCCAAGGCCTTGCCGGTATCCCTGGCGGCGTTCATCGGCCTGGGCCTGGTCGCCGCGTGGGTGCTCTGGCAGGAAAACCGCGAGACCCGGCAACTGGAGCGCCTGGAGTTGCGCATCAGCTATGCCCCCGGACAATGCCCCGCCGATCGGCCGCTGTCGCTGACCATAAAAAACACCAATGACGTGCCGCTGATCGAACTGCAGTGGCGGGTCGCGGCCTATGCGCCTGGCGACACCATCAACCTCGCCGACAGCCCCTACGACGCACCGCGCTACCGTGGCCCGGGCGAATTGCAGGCCGGGGCCGATTGGCAAGACTGCCTGCCGCTGCCGCCCCTGCGCCCAGGGTATCGCCCACAGACCCTGGAGTTTCGCGCCGAGCGATTGCACGGTAGCTTTTCCAACTGATTGCCCTGCCCCCCACTTTTTTGCATAAGGAATGCACCATGCCTGTTGCGTTGATTACCGGATGTTCCAGCGGCATTGGCCGCGCCCTCGCCGACGCCTTCAAGGCTGCGGGTTATCAGGTCTGGGCCACGGCGCGCAAGACTGACGACGTGGCGACACTCGCCACCGCCGGGTTCACCGCCGTGCAGTTGGACGTCAACGACGGCCCGGCCCTGGAACAACTGAACGAGCGGATCAACCAGCAGCATGGCGGGCTGGATGTGCTGGTCAACAATGCCGGCTACGGTGCCATGGGCCCGCTGCTGGACGGTGGCGTGCCGGCCATGCAGCGGCAGTTCGAAACCAATGTGTTCGCCATCGTCGGCGTGACGCGCGCGCTGTTTCCGGTGTTGCGCCGCGCTCGGGGGCTGGTAGTGAACATCGGCAGCGTGTCCGGCGTGCTGGTCACGCCGTTTGCCGGCGCCTACTGCGCCTCGAAGGCCGCGGTGCACGCCTTGAGCGATGCCTTGCGCATGGAACTGGCGCCGTTCGGCATTCGCGTGATGGAAGTCCAGCCCGGCGCGATAGCCTCCAGCTTCGCCAAGAATGCCGGCCATGAAGCCGAACAGCTGATCAGCGAACAATCGCCCTGGTGGCCCCTGCGCGACGGCATCCGCGCCCGCGCCAAGGCCTCCCAGGACAACCCCACCCCGGCCAACGAATTCGCCGCCGGCCTGCTCAAGGCCGTGCAACAACCCAAGCCTCCGCGCCTGCTGCGCCTGGGCAACGGCAGCCGGTCACTGCCCTTGATGGCCGGGTGGCTGCCCAAGGGATTGCTGGAGAAGGGATTGATGAAGCGGTTTGGGTTGGGCCGGTCGTTGTAAGTACCGGAGGAGTAACAGGCATTACTTCTGTGGCGAGAGGATTGGGAGCGAACACAAAACTCATGCTCACCGCAGATCCAGTGTGGGAGCGGGCTTGCTCGCGAAGGCGCCGGCACAGCCAACCTCAGTGCAAGCTGAACCAACGCTTTCGCGAGCAAGCCCGCTCCCACAGGGGATCTGTGGTGTGTATCAAATCTCACCATCACCCACAAATGATGCGATGCCTCAGCGCTTGTCGTGGGGCTCGACCACCACCGTACAGGTCATCCCCGCCGCCAGCAGCACACCTTCCGGCACTTCGTCGAGATGAATCCGCACCGGCACCCGCTGGGCCAGGCGCACCCAGTTGAAGGTCGGGTTGACGTCGGCGATCAATTCGCGGCTTTCAGGGTTGTCACGGTCGTAGATGCCGCGGGAGATGCTTTCCACGTGTCCCTTGAGCATTTCGCCGCTCATGAGCTGCAACTGCGCCGAATCACCAACCCGCACCTTGGGCAGTTTGGTCTCTTCGAAGTAGCCATAGACCCAGAACGAATTCATGTCCACCACGGCCATCTTCGCCTCGCCGATGCGAGCATAGTCGCCACGGTGCACGTTGAGGTTGGTGACGTAGCCATCCACCGCCGCGCGGACTTCGGTGCGCGCCAGGTTCAGCTCGGCCGCCTCCAGTTGCGCCTGGGCCTGCTGGTAATCGGCCAGGGCCGAGTCGGCGATGTTGCTGGCGTCGTCGCGGTTTTCCCGGGAGATCACCAGGCTGTCCAGGTCGGCGCGGCGATGGGCGTTGACCTTGCGCATCTCCCAGGTGGCCTTGCGCGACGCCACCAGGGAACGCGCCTGCTTCACGGCGATGCGGTAATGCTCGGGATCGATGCGCAGCAGCAGGTCGCCCTTTTTTACGATTTGGTTGTCGCGTACCGGCACCTCGACCACCTCGCCGCTGACATCGGCGGCGACGTTGATGATGTCGGCCCGCACCCGACCATCGCGGGTCCAGGGGGTGTTCATGTAATGCACCCATAACGTACGGCCAATCCACAGGGCCAGGGCCAGCACCAACAGTGTCGCCAGCAGGCTGAAAAACTTTTTCATCGCATCGATCTCAACGGTAGACCGTCAGCGCCAGCGCGCCGAACAGGCAGGTAAACAGACTCAGGCGCAGCAACGCCGGGTGCCAGAAGAAGCGGTACAGGTCCAGCCCCGACAGGAAGCGGTCCAACGCCCAGGCCAGGGCGGCGGCGATGAAGAACATCAAGGTCATGGTGGGCATGTACACGCCATGGAAGGCGATCTCACGGGGCATGTTCAGGTTCCTGGGACAGCGGTGTGGCAGGCGGCATGGCATAGCCGGCCAATGGCGATTGCGGGTCGAGCAGCGAGGTACGGATGAAATGCAGGTAGCTTTTCACCCGACGCAGGGCCGAGGTGTCGAAATGCGGGGCGAAGGGTTCGTCGGTGGCCTGCACACGGCTGATGGCGTGATCCACTGCCACCAGGGCACGCTCCAGATTGCTCTGGCTCGGCTGGCGGAACAGCCGCACCAGCGCCCGCCCCATCACGCGGATCGCCTGGCGCCACGGCTGGCTTTCGGCATAAGCCGGATGCACGGGCAAAATCGCCTGCTCCTTGCGCAACTCGATAATCGCGTGGCCAACCTCCAGCACCACGAACATCCAGCGCAGCAATCCCCGTTGCACCTGGGGCTGCCCCGCCGCCAGCCCGTAGGCTTGGTGCAGCAAGTCGCGGGTACCGCTTTCGAAACTCGACGCCAGGCCCTTGAGCTTGCCGCTGATGGCAAACACCACTTGCTCGCGCAGGTCCTGCTCCAACCGGCGCCACAACCAGCGGCTGTTGGGCGGCAGGATGATTGCCCCAGCCGCCGCACATACCAGCATGCCGAGGATCATCGCGATGTAGTCGTTGATGAACGCGTAGGGGTTGTAGACCGTCAGGTTGTCCGGCACCGAACCGGTGCTGAAAAAGATCAGCAGCCCCAGTCCGACTCCGGCGTATTGCGGCCTGGAACTGAGGAACGAACCGAGCATGATCACTGGCGCCAGCATCACGCAAAGCAACGGGAAGCCATCGATCAACGGGAAGATGAAAAACATCTCGACGAAGCCGATCAACGCCCCGAACAACGTGCCGCAGGCCATCTGGAACGCCATGCGCTTGGGGTTGGGCGTCGCGGCCGACAAGCCCACCGTGGCGGCGGCGATCATCGTCATGGTCGCGCCGCTCGGCCAAGCCGTGGCGACCCAGTAACTACCCAGCACCAACAGGATGAAGGCGGCACGAATACCCGATGCCGTGGCAGCCAACCAGTTGGTCTGCGGCACGAATGGTTCGTCCCAGCGCTCACGTTCGTGGCGATGATCGGCCAGGGATGCATGGGTCAGGGCATAGCCATGCAGATCGTCGACGAAGCGATAAAGCAGCTCGTAGGCGGTATGGAAATCCAACTGCTGCCCATCACTGGGTTCCGTTTCCTGGAACAACGCTCGCAGCCGTCGTACCTGGGCCGGCAGTTCGGCCTTATAGTCGGCCAGCGCCACCGCCAGACGGGCCGCATCGGCGTCGGTCAGGGCGCGGCCACTGAAGCCGTCGAGCAGTTCAGCCAAGGTTTGCAAACCCGGCTTGATGGCGTTGACCACGTGATCCGCCGCACTGCCGCGCAAGCGTTCGAGTAATTGGTGCAAGGCGTTGAAGCGGGTGGTGACGCCCATGAACTCGCTGTTCAAACGACTGAGCCGGCCATTGCGCCGACGCATGTGCGGGTCTTCGAACACGGTCACGCTGCGCAGGCTTTCCAGGCCGACGGCTTCAGCGATGAAGCCCAC
Organism: Pseudomonas sp. St290; assembly: GCF_018325805.1. NCBI lineage: Bacteria > Pseudomonadati > Pseudomonadota > Gammaproteobacteria > Pseudomonadales > Pseudomonadaceae > Pseudomonas > Pseudomonas sp. St290. The sequence continues at coordinate 5,537,862 of NZ_AP014703.1, forward strand.
GTTACGCGCCTCGAAGGCCTCTCGCTGGCTGCGCCCACGCAGGCCATCGGTCACGAACAGGGCAAATACCCCAAAGCGCTGGTACAAGGCATTGCGCATGGCGGCGCTGGCGGTTTGCGGCAGGATCGCGGCGCTGACCAGGGTAGCGCAGAGAATTCCCAGGGATATCTCCAGCACCCGCCAGACCGCCGCCATGAACGCGCCTTCCGGATGGGCCAGGGCTGGCAGGCCAATCATCGCCGCGGTGTAGCCGGCCAGCACAAAACCGTAGGCCCGGAAGTTGCGGTAACGCGCCGCCCCCGCCGAACAGAGGCCAACCCAGATCGCCAGGCAACCGAGAAACGGCTCGGTGTTCTGGGCAAACAAGGCGATCAACGCCACCATCACCGCCGAGCCGGCCAGGGTACCGAGCAAGCGATAGAAGCTCTTGGCGAACACCTGCCCGCTCTGGGGCTGCATGACAATGAATACGGTGATCATGGCCGTGCGCGGTTGGGGCAGTTCCAGGCGCATCGCCAGCCACAAGGTCAAAAACGCAGCAAACAGGACCTTGAAGATATAGACCCAGGTCACCCCGTCGCTGCGGGCCCAGTCGAAGAAACCACGGCGCCATTCGAGGCGGTAGAGCCAGCGGGCAGGAGCGAATAAAGACATCACGATAGAACTACTCTGCATGGCTCGAGTCGGGGGAATCGTTGCCGGCTTCCAGCCCACCGCCCAACGCCGTCACCAGGTCGGCATGGGCACTCAAGCGCGCCGCCTGTACCTGCTGTTGCACCTGTTGCTGCTTGAACAACAGGCTTTGGGCGTTGAGCACGTTGAGGTAATCCGTCAGCCCGCGCTGGAACGCCACCAGCGCAATATCGTAAGTACGCTGGGCGGCCGCCACCGATTCGGCGGCGAAGGCTTGTTGCTTATCCATCGATTCACGGCGGATCAACTGATCGGAAATGCTCTTGAGGGCCTCCACCAGCGTCTGGTTGTAGTGGGCCACGGCGATGTCATAGCCGGCCGCCGCCTCGCCCAACTGCGAACGCAAGCGCCCACCGTCGAAGATCGGCAACGTGATCGCCGGCCCGACGTTGTAGGTGAGCTTCTTGCCGGTCAAGAACTCCAGCGCCCCGCCGCCGGTGGCCATGTAGCCGATGCTGCCCACCAGGTCGACGTTGGGATAAAAACCGGCGCGAGCCACATCGATACCCCGCGCCTGAGCTGCCACTTGCCAACGCCCGGCCACCACATCCGGACGCTGGCCGAGCAGCTCGGCGGGCAAGGCCGACGGCAACTTCAAAGGTGCGCCGAGGGCCAGGGTGGGTCGTTGCAACTGGCCGCCCGCTCCCGGTCCCTTGCCCGCCAGTGCCGCCAACTGATTGCGGCTCAAGGCAATGGCTTCGTCCAGGGCGTCGAGTTGGCGATGGGTCTCAGGCAACGGCGCCTGGGCCTGGCTGACTTCGAAATGGGTGCCGATGCCGCCATCCAGGCGCTTTTGCGCCAGCTCTAGAATCTGCTCTTGTTGATGGAGGGTCGCGGCGACGATATCGCGCTGGGCGTAGTGCAACGAAAACTGGATGTATGCGCGCACGATGTTGCTCTGCAATTCCAGTTGCGCCTGCCGCGCCTCAGCGACACTGACATGGGCCAGGTCCACCGCCCGTTCACTGGCATTACGCTCGCGCCCCCACAGGTCCAGGGCGTAACTCAAGCCCAGGCCGGCGTTGTTGTCCCAGGTGGTGGTGTCGGCGAGCTCGCCCGGGCCATAGAACTGATCGGTGGGCCAGTTGTGACGCTTGAGGGTCGCCTGGCCATTGATCTGCAGCGACTCGGCGGCCTCGACCACGCCGGCCAAGGCCTTGGCCTGGCGTACCCGGGCAGCGGCCATGGCCAGGCTCGGGCTACCTTGCACGGCCAGGTCGATCCAGCGATTCAACTGCGGGTCGCCATAGGCGTTCCACCACTGGTGGGTAGGCCAGTGGGCATCGCGGGCGGCCTCGCGGATGGCCGCATCGGTAGCCAATTGGTTGGCCGGTAACACCTGGCTTTGCGGCCCAATCCCTCCTGTCCCGATGCAACCGCTGATGGTTAATGTCAGAACCCAAACACTGAGAGTCTTCAGCTCTCTGCTGATGCAACGCGGCACTTGCGCAAAATTCCTGAGATGGAGAGGCATGAAGCGATCATGAGGATGCATGCCTGGTAACACACTTGTGGGAGCGAGCCTGCTCGCGATGGCGTCCGGCCAGACACATCGAAGGTGGATGTGGTGCCCCCATCGCGAGCAGGCTCGCTCCCACAAGGAGTCAATAGGTCCAGGATTGGCGGCAATTCTAGGCATCGCCCTCCCCGGCGATAAGCCGACCTTTCTGTGAATCTTTGTTACCGTTAACGCGATAATCCATTAGTCGGGTCCCGCAGCTCTGTAACTTCGTGTCACAATTTGCCACCTCCCAAGAGAGCCCTCCATGGACACCTTGCAAAACATGCGCGCGTTCAGCTGTGTTGCCGAAGCCGGCAGTTTCACCGCCGCCGCCGTGCAACTGGATACCACCACAGCCAACGTCTCGCGTGCGGTTTCCAATCTGGAAGCCCACCTGCAAACCCGCCTGCTCAACCGTACCACTCGCCGGATCGCCCTGACCGAGGCGGGTAAACGCTACTTGTTGCGTTGCGAGCAGATCCTGGCTTATGTCGAAGAAGCGGAAGCCGAGGCCAGCGATGCCCACGCGCGACCGGCCGGGCAGTTGAAGGTCCACACGATGACCGGCATCGGCCAGCATTTCGTGATCGACGCCATCGCCCGTTACCGCAAGACGCATCCGGATGTGACCTTCGACCTGACCCTGGCCAACCGGGTGCCGGACATCCTCGACGAGGGCTATGACGTCTCCATCGTGCTCGCCAGCGAGCTGCCGGATTCGGGTTTTGTCTCCCAGCGCCTGGGGATTACCTACAGCATCGTCTGCGCGTCGCCCGCCTACGTGAAAGCCAGCGGCTGCCCGCAAAAACCCAGCGACCTGCTCAACCACGCCTGCCTGCGCCTGGTCAGCCCGGTCATTCCGCTGGAAAAATGGGTGTTCGACGGCCCGGAAGGCCAGGAGATGGTCACCATCAACAGCTCACCGTTCCTGGTCAATTCCGCCGACGCGATGAAAACCGCGATCACCAGCGGCATGGGCGTGGGGGTACTGCCGGTGTACGCCGCCATCGAAGGCTTGCGCAACGGCACGCTGGTGCGGGTCATGCCCAACTACCGCTCCCAGGAACTGAACCTCTATGCCATCTACCCGTCGCGCCAATACCTGGATGCGAAGATCAAGACCTGGGTCGAGTACCTGCGAGGCTCGTTGCCGGAAATCCTCGCGGCGCACCAGTCTGAGCTGGCGGCTTACGAATTGAGCGGAAAGCTGGCTGGCGCACGGGTCGCGAACTGAGATCGCCCCGTGCGTGAAGAAGGATGATTTCAGCGCTTGCCCATCGAACGACGCGTGCCGGGAGGCGCAGCGCCCGGGGTCTTGGTATGGCCATTCTTCGCGCCGTTCTTGTACCACGGCTGTTGCCCGGCACCCTTGGCCGCAGCCAGCTCACCAGGTTTGAACGGGAATTTGAAGGCCGGAATCGGCGCTTTGACGTCCTCGGCGCTGGAAACATCGCTGTGGGACAAATCGGCCTGTTCGCCGCCAGGGAGTTCGTCCGCAGGCGAAGATGTCGGGGAATTCATGTAGGGCTCCGGGTCATGCATGCCAGTCGGGCCCGAAGAGCGAGCCGCGAAAGGCGGCAGTATACCTGGCCGATATCACAGCGCGCAGGGCAGTTTCATCCAGCACAACCATTCATCTGACAGCAAGCCGGGACAAAACTGACAAGCCTGACAGTTAGCCGTCACCTTCCTGACCGGCTCGTAACGCTATATAAGAAAGCTCCAACTCCTGTGTCCCGAACCGGCCTTTCATATCCATGCACACCCAGAAGAAAACTGTCCTGCTCGTCGTGCTGTTGGTCGCCCTGGCGGCCCTTGTCCTCTGGTTTGTGCTCAAGCCCGTGACCGCCAAGCCCAGCGCTCCCGCCGCTGTTCCGGTACGGGCCGTCAGCGTGGTGCAAAAAGACGTACCGCGCTTTGCCAGCGGCATCGGCACGGTCCTGTCGCTGCACAGCGTGGTCATCCGGCCGCAGATCGACGGCATCCTCACCCGGTTGTTGGTCAAGGAAGGACAGTTGGTCAAGAAGGGGGACCTGTTGGCGACCATCGACGATCGTTCGATCCGCGCCAGCCTCGACCAGGCCCGGGCCCAACTCGGCGAGAGCCAGGCGCAGCTCGCCGTGGCCCAGGTCAATCTCAAGCGCTACAAATTACTCAGCGTCGATGACGGCGTATCGAAACAGACCTATGACCAGCAACAGGCGCTGGTCAACCAGCTCAAGGCCACCGCCCAGGGCAACCAGGCGGCCATCGACTCGGCGCAGGTGCAACTTTCCTACACCCAGATCCGCTCCCCGGTGAGCGGGCGTGTCGGCATTCGTAACGTGGATGAAGGCAACTTCCTGCGCACCAGCGACACCGAAGGCCTGTTCACGGTGACCCAGATCGATCCGATCGCAGTGGAGTTCTCCCTGCCCCAGCAGATGCTGCCCACCTTGCAACGGTTGATCGCGGCGCCCGAGCAAGCCTTGGTCAAGGCCTACATCGGTGCCGATGGTGCCACCGGGGAGTTGCTGGGCGAGGGGCGCCTGAGTCTTATCGACAACCAGATCAACACCAACACCGGGACCCTGCGGGCCAAGGCTGAATTCAACAACGCCGCGCAACGGCTGTGGCCCGGGCAACTGGTGACGCTGAAGATCCAGACCGCCCTCGACAAGGACGCCCTGGTGGTGCCTCCCACCGTGGTCCAGCGCGGGCTGGAGCAACACTTCGTGTACCGGATCAAGGGCGACAAGGTCGAGAGCGTGCCGGTGGTGATGGTTTACCAGGACAGCGACATGCACATCATCAAGGGCGTGAACGCCGGCGACCAACTGGTGAGCGACGGTCAGTCACGGCTCAAGCCTGGCAGCCACATCCAGGTGCTCAGTGATCCGCCCGCCCTGGCCAAGACCGCGGAGCCGCAACCATGAAGGGCCGCGGCTCGGTTTCGGCGTGGTGCATCGACCACCCGATCGCCACGGTGCTGCTGACGTTTGCCCTGGTCCTGCTGGGGGTGATCGCGTTTCCTCGCCTGCCCGTCGCGCCGTTGCCGGAGGCGGAATTCCCGACCATCCAGGTCAACGCGCAGTTGCCGGGGGCCAGTCCCGAAACCATGGCCTCGTCGGTGGCCACACCGCTGGAAGTGCAATTCAGTGCCATCCCCGGCATCACCCAGATGACCTCCAGCAGCGCCCTGGGCTCGACCAACCTGATCCTGCAATTCAGCCTCGATAAAAGCATCGACACCGCCGCCCAGGAAGTGCAGGCGGCGATCAACACCGCCGCCGGCAAACTGCCCAACGACATGCCGAACCTGCCGACCTGGCGCAAGGTCAACCCCGCCGACAGCCCGGTGCTGATCCTCAGCATCAGTTCCACCCTGATGCCCGGAACCGAGCTGAGCGACTACGTCGAGACCCTGCTCTCGCGTCAGATCAGCCAGATCGATGGTGTAGGGCAAATCTACATTACCGGCCAGCAACGTCCGGCGATCCGGGTCCAGGCCTCGGCTGACCGACTCGCCGCCATCGGCCTGACCCTGGCGGACATCCGCCTGGCGCTCCAGCAGGCCAGCCTCAACCTGGCCAAGGGCGCCCTGTACGGCGAATCGAGCGTTTCCACCCTGTCCACCAACGACCAGCTGTTCCAACCTGAGGAGTACGGTGAGCTGATCGTGTCCTACAAGGACGGGGCACCGGTTCACCTCAAGGACATCGCCAAGGTCGTCAACGGCTCGGAAAACGCCTACGTCCAGGCCTGGGCCGACAACGAACCGGGGGTCAACCTGGTGATCTTCCGGCAGCCGGGGGCGAACATCGTCGAGACCGTCGACCGCATCCAGGCGGCCCTGCCCACCCTGCAAGCCATGTTGCCCGCCGCAGTGCAGGTCAAGGTCCTGATCGACCGCACCCAGACCATCCGCGCCTCGTTGCATGAAGTGGAAATCACCTTGCTGATCGCGGTGCTGCTGGTGGTCGCGGTGATGGCGTTGTTCCTGCGCCAGCTCTCGGCGACCCTGATTGTCTCGGCGGTGCTGGGGGTATCGCTGACCGCCAGTTTCGCGTTGATGTACGTGATGGGCTTCAGCCTGAACAACCTGACCCTGGTGGCGATCGTCATTTCGGTGGGGTTCGTGGTGGACGATGCGATCGTGGTGGTGGAGAACATCCACCGGCACCTGGAGGCCGGAGACGGCATGCGCGAAGCGGCGATCAAGGGCGCTGGCGAAATCGGCTTCACCGTGGTCTCCATCAGTTTCTCGTTGATAGCGGCGTTCATTCCGTTGCTGTTCATGGGCGGCGTGGTCGGGCGCCTGTTCAAGGAGTTCGCCCTGACCGCCACCTCGACCATCCTGATTTCAGTGGTGGTGTCGCTCACGTTGGCGCCGACCCTGGCCGCGCTGTTCATGCGCGCTCCGGTGCACCATGCCCACGGCGCGCCAGGTTTCGGCGAGCGCCTGCTGAGCTGGTACGAGCACGGCCTGCGTCGGGCCCTGGCCCATCAAAAACTGATGATCGGTGTGTTCGGCCTGACCCTGGCATTGGCGGTGGTGGGCTACGTGTTCATTCCCAAGGGGTTCTTCCCGGTACAGGACACCGGCCTGGTGCTGGGCACCAGCGAAGCCGCCGCCGATGTGTCATTCCCGGACATGGTGGCCAAGCACAAGGCCCTGGCCGAAATCGTCGCCGCCGACCCGGCGGTGCAAACCTTCTCCCACTCCGTCGGCGTCTCGGGCAACAACCAGACCATCGCCAACGGCCGCTTCTGGATCGCCCTCAAGCCCCGGGGCGAGCGTGACGTGTCGGCCAGCGGCTTCATCGACCGGATCCGCCCGCAATTACTGAAAATCCCCGGCGTGGTGCTGTACCTCAGGGCCGGACAGGACATCAACCTCAGTTCCGGCCCCAGTCGCGCCCAATACCAATACGTGCTCAAGAGCAACGATGGACCGAGCCTGAACGCCTGGACGCAAAAACTCACCGACAAGCTGCGCGGCAACCCGGCGTTTCGTGACATCTCCAACGACCTGCAACTGGGCGGCAGCATCACCCACATCAATATTGACCGCAGCGCGGCGGCACGTTTCGGCCTCACCGCCACCGATGTCGACCAGGCTCTATACGACGCCTTCGGCCAGCGCCAGATCAATGAATTCCAGACCGAGACCAACCAGTACAACGTGATCCTGGAGCTCGACGCCCAGCAACGAGGCAAGGCCGAAAGCCTGGCGTATTTCTACCTGCGTTCGCCCCTGAGCGGGGAAATGGTGCCGCTCTCGGCCCTGGCCCGCTTCGATGCGCCGAGCAACGGCCCGCTGTCGATTGCCCACGACGGCATGTTCCCGGCCGCCAACCTGTCATTCAACCTGGCACCAGGCGTGGCCCTGGGGGACGCAGTGCGCCTGCTCGACCAGGCGAAGAACGAAATCGGCATGCCGGCGGCCATCACCGGCAGCTTCCAGGGCGCAGCCCAGGCCTTCCAGAGCTCCCTGGCCAGCCAGCCATGGCTGATCCTCGCCGCGCTGGTGGCCGTGTACATCATCCTCGGCGTGCTCTACGAGAGTTTCGTGCATCCGTTGACGATCATCTCCACCCTGCCCTCCGCCGGCCTCGGCGCGCTGATCATGCTCTGGCTGCTGGGCCAGGACTTTTCGATCATGGCGCTGATCGGGCTGGTGCTGCTGATCGGGATCGTCAAGAAGAACGGCATCCTGATGATCGACTTCGCCCTCGACGCCCAGCGCAACAGAGGACTCGCGCCCCAGGAAGCGATTTTCCAGGCGTGCCTGACACGCTTCCGTCCGATCATGATGACCACCCTGGCCGCACTGCTCGGTGCCTTGCCGCTGATGCTCGGCTATGGCCCCGGCGCAGAGCTGCGCCAGCCCCTGGGCATCGCGGTGGTGGGCGGCCTGCTGGTGAGCCAGGCGCTGACGCTGTTCACCACACCGGTCATATACTTGTGGCTGGAGCGACTGTTCCATCGGCCCGCCCATCAGCCAGGGTCGGCGCCGACGGCGGCGCTGGCGAGCACAGACCACTGAGGCGGGGCCATGCGCGTTCTGATTATCGAAGACGAAGAAAAAACCGCGGACTACCTGCACCGCGGCCTGACCGAACAGGGCTACACCGTGGACGTGGCGCCGGACGGCATCGAGGGGCTGCACCTGGCCCTGGAAACCGACTATGCGGTGATCGTGCTCGACGTGATGCTGCCGGGCCTGGACGGCTTCGGCGTACTGCGGGCCTTGCGCGCCCGCAAGCAGACACCGGTGATCATGCTCACCGCCCGGGAACGGGTCGAGGACCGCATCAAGGGGCTGCGCGACGGTGCCGATGATTACCTGGGCAAGCCCTTCTCGTTCCTGGAACTGGTCGCTCGCCTGCAAGCCCTGACCCGCCGCAGCGGTGGTCATGAACCGGTGCAGGTGAGCATCGCCGACCTGTGGATCGACCTGATCAGCCGCAAGGCCACCCGTGCCGGCCAGCGCCTCGACCTGACGGCCAAGGAATTCTCCCTGCTCAGCGTCCTGGCCCGTCGCCAGGGCGAGATCCTGTCGAAAACCGCCATTGCCGAAATGGTCTGGGACATCAACTTCGACAGTGACGCCAACGTGGTGGAAGTGGCGATCAAACGCTTGCGGGCCAAGCTCGATGGGCCATTCGAGCAGAAACTGCTGCACACCATCCGCGGCATGGGCTATGTGCTGGAGAGTCGCAGTGATGAGCTTCCCTGACAGCATCGCCCTGCGCCTGAGCGCCATGTTCACGCTGGTGGCGGCGTTGGTGTTCCTGTTGATCGGGGGTGCCTTGTACCAACAGGTCGCCAAGGGCCTGGGGCTGCTGCCCGAAGCCGAACTCGATGCCCGCTACAGCGTCCTGGAGTCCACGGTCGGCCGCTACGGCACGCCTGAACACTGGGTGAAGATCAACAACAAGCTGCGATTGCTCGGTGAAGAAGACAAGCGCATCCATTTCTGGATCGTCAGTGACGATCCGCGCTTTGAATACGGCGATCCCGATGCGCAGATCCGTACCTTTGCCCAAGGCCCCCTGGGCAAACGCGACCTGACGTTGCCCCACCGGCACTACCCGATGAAAGTGCTGGTGAGCCAATTCCCGGCCAAGGACCTGCGCCCATCGCTACGCTTCATGATCGGCATCGACACCGAGACCTTCTACCAGACCCAGCATCGCCTGTTGGTGGCGCTGGTGAGCCTGGCGATCGTCGGTGTGATCCTGGCTTCATTGCTGGGCTACTGGGTCGCGCGTATCGGCCTCAAGCCGCTGATCAAGCTGTCCGATGAGGCTCGGCGCCTGGCCCCGCCCCGCCTGTCCGGACGCTTGCAGCTATCGCCCTTGCCGCCGGAGCTGAGCCAGTTCGTCAGTTCCTTCAACGCCACCCTCGACCGGGTCGAACAGGCTTACTCGCGCCTGGAATCGTTCAACGCCGACGTCGCCCATGAACTGCGCTCACCCCTGACCAACCTGATCGGCCAGACCCAAGTAGCCCTGACCCGCGGACGCTCGGCCGAGCATTACTTCGAAGTGTTGCAGTCAAACCTCGAAGAATTGGAACGGCTGCGCTCGATCATCAACGACATGCTGTTCCTGGCCAGCGCCGACCAGGGTAGCAAGGCCACCAAGCTGACCAGCACCTCCCTGGCCGGAGAAGTGGCGACCACCCTCGACTACCTGGACTTCATTCTCGAAGACGCCCAGGTCCGGGTCCGGGTCAGCGGCGACGCCCAGGCCAACATCGAGATCGCCCACCTGCGTCGAGCACTGATCAACCTGTTGAGCAACGCCGTACAACACACCGCGCCAGGGCAAGTGATCGACGTGCGCATCGAAGCCCTTGGCGACCAGATCTGCCTTGCCGTCACCAACCCCGGCGAACCGATTGCCGGCGAGCACCTGCCGCGCCTGTTCGAACGGTTCTATCGCGTCGACGCCTCGCGCAGCAACAGCGGCGCCAACCATGGGCTGGGATTGGCCATCGTCAAGGCGATTGCACTGATGCATGGTGGGGATGTGTTCGTGCACAGCGACCAGGGCGCCAACACGTTCGGGATCCGCTTGCCGGCCTGAAGCCCTCTATAGGATTCGATCTTTTCCCGAATTGAATGCTGGGCGAAAGCCAGCTCGATCAAAATCAACAGATCGCAACCTTCGGCAGCTCCCACCGGCTTATTGCACAAACACTGATTGCCCGCCTCCACCGATCCAAGCACAATCAGCAAAAGGCCAGCATCTGGTTCATTGCCGGTTTGCAATCCTTTGGGACGGATCCCAGCCACATGACAATGCAGACATCGGAACCATGAGCGCGCGCAGTGCGACACCCGGCAACACCCCGCTTTCCAGACGTTCAGAATGGGTACTCGTACTGGCCAGTTCGCTGGTTGTCATTGCCATCCTGGGTATCGTGACCTTCCTGCTGATTCGTGAACACGCCGCCGCCCAACAGGCAGCGACGCGTGCGGCGACCAATATCGTGCAACTGATCGATGCCGATGTGCTGCGCAACGTGGAGCTCTACGATCTGTCGCTGCAAGGTCTGGTCGCCGCCGCCAAGCGCGATGATCTGAAAGACGTTTCGCCAACGATTCGCCATCTGGCGCTGTTCGACCGCGCCACCGCCGCGCCCTACAAAGGCGACATCCTGCTGCTCGACAAACACGGCGATGTGATCGCTGACTCCGCCTCGATCGAACCGCGCAAAGGCAATTATGCCGATCGGGAGTATTTCCAATCCCATGTCCAGAACCCGAGCCTGGACATGATGATCAGCCGCCCGTTTCGGTCCAGGAGCCACGCGCAGGACTGGCGCATCAGTTTCAGCCGTCGGCTGAGCGATGAACGGGGTGAGTTCATAGGCGTGGCCGAGGCAGCAATGCGCTTGAACTACTTCAACCAATTGTTCAAGAGCCTGAACATCGGTCATGGCGGCACGGTCAATCTGGTCAGCCGAGACGGTATTCTCCTGGCGCAAGAACCGCCCTTGGCCGAAGACCTGACAGGCAAGGACTTCAGTAACCGACCGAACTTCGTACGCATCCTGCGCGAAGGCAATGGTAGTTTCACCAGCGTGTCTGGCCAGGACCAGACGACGCGCCTGTACACCTTTTCCCAAGTGGGCAACTTGCCGTTGATCGTGGTGGTCGCGCTCTCGACCCAGGAGGTCTTTGCTTCATGGCAACGTACAGCACTGCTGGTCAGCGGCGCTACCGGCGCACTGTGCATCGGTTTACTCTGGCTCACCTGGCTGCTGCGCCGTGAACTACGACGCCGCCACGCTGCGGAGCGGGAATTGGCCCAACTGGCGTCCGTCGACTCGCTAACAGGCCTGGCCAACCGCCGGGCCCTGGACGAAGCACTGCAACAGGAATGGCTACGGGCACAGCGCTCGGGCCAGCCGCTGTCGGTCATGATGATTGATGCCGATCACTTCAAGGCGTTCAATGATCGCCATGGGCACCAGGGCGGTGACGAGGCCTTGCGAACCCTCGCGCGGTTGATCAGCAGGCACGTCCGCCGACCGGCCGACCTGGCAGCGCGCTACGGCGGTGAGGAATTCTCGGTAGTACTGCCGGAAACCACCACCGCCGGCGCGTTCACCATGGCCCAGCACATCCGCGAGGCGGTGGAACAACTGCCACCGGCTATCGCCGGTGGCGCGCCCCTGACCGTCAGCATCGGCATCGCCACTTGGGTCCAAGGGCCGTATGGCGAACTCGAACAACTCCTGTTCGCCGCGGACAAGGCGTTGTACCAGGCCAAGGCCAGTGGGCGTAATCGCGTAGTTTGTGCGATGTAAAACCTGATCAAGGTAAGCACCGGCTTTCGCTTTGTTCAGCCCCCCCAGACGGTCGCCGGTTTGTTCGCGTGATAATCATAAAAACCCTGGAGCGTCCATGTATCGCCCTGGCGTTCAAACGCGGCGCGCCATGCGCCTCTGCCATGGCCTGGGTCTAGCCGAGCCATGTCATACCAGTAATACCTGTTGATTCTCTTGGTGGTCACCCTGCCGGCACGAATGTCGTCCATGATCTCCATGACTTTCGTCCTGGCGGTCTCGGTAAAGTTATCGTATGCCATCTGCGTTTCAGCCAGCAGGCTGGTGCCTACCGTGAACTTGTCCGGTGCGGGCGATGGCTCAGGTAAAACAGGGGTTGTGACGCTTGGCTGGGTCGCGGTCACGCGATGAGTTCGGGCCTGTGTAACAAGGTCGATGTCGAACGGCTCGTAGTTGGAGAGGGTACTCGTAAAATTTGTGATTTCTTCTTCGGTGATCAACATGACGTTTCGCCGCGTCTTGCCCCGATTGGCGATTATGTAAGGCACTCGATGGTTCCTTATCTCGGTCAGCAGCCCGGGTTTATGCCGGCGTTGCTTCTCCTCCCTGAGTGCATCGATCAGTTCGTTATAGTAGTCGGTCGAGGCCATGTAGTTGCGCTTGGCGGCTATTGCTTGCGGCTCATTTCCCGGGAATAGAGCGGTTGCCCTGGCCTCCATTTCACGCTCTACGGCCACTAACATTTCCCGGGTGTCTTTCGCTATTTTATCGATGGCTGCCCTCTTTTTCCCAGTCTTGGGGGTGATGGCCATGAAGACCGCGCCGGTAAGATTGTCCGTGATGATAGTCGTGTTCATCCGGATGGTGTCTTGGGTAAAGAACATGTTTTGATGAGCCAGTATCGTGTCATATATTTTTATTTTCTGGACGTCGGTAAGGGCTATGTTGGACACCTGTGCTTCGATGTCCATGCAACTCAGGACGACGATGCCCCAAGTGTTCATCTTGTCTAACAGCTTTCCATGGGCGGCTTTATGTCTAGCCATATTGCCCCATCCCCGACTCAAGTCTCGGATCTGTGAACGGTAAGTACTTATATCGGCTGCGCCTGTATCCGCCATGCTCTCGCTAAGGATGCGTTCGGCCAGCACCTCTGGCATCGAATTAAAAATGCCCTTTGCCGTGTTGATGGCCTCGGGGGAGGCGTTGCGATTCTTGACCAATACCCCCTCCACTAAAGCATTGCAGGTTCTCTGTTGCGGGGTCTCGGAGGGCCAACCGAGCAGGCTTTGTACCGCGCCACCACCGCGCAAGCGCTGGCGCTCTTCAACCCGCCATTCGCCCTTTTCCCACGTCACCGTGCGCTGGTTGGATCGGTTGTCTGGCGCGTAAATGATCCGCTCACCGCCCTGCACAGCTGTTTTGTAAAAACCCTGGTGCATCACCAGATACCCCTGCCCGCCGGCGTCCCTGTACCGGTTGCGCCCCTCGGGCACCAATCCCTTACCGTCAAACCCTCTGAGAACAAAGGGCTCCAACTCTGGATCGGGCATGCGAGGCAAGGACGATAGCATCGGGCGTGCCTGGCCCCGGCGCCCCGCGCGGGCCATGATCAAGTCCTGCCCGGCCTCGGCGATGATCTCGCCCAGCCCGCCAATAAAATCACTCGTCCACTGACGGAGGCTACCGCCCGCATCGTCTATGGCCGAAAGCGCGGCGCCGCCCAGCATTGTCGGCAGGATCGCGCGCCCCAAAAGGCCGCCCAGTTGGCCTACCGGGAACATCGACATCGCCCCCGTCAGCAGCGTGACGCCGTTTCGGCGCCCCTCCCGCGCGGACGCGCTATCGCGCTCGGCATTCGTCACGGTCAGCATGTCCGCCGTTTTAATCGCATGGGCTATTTGCGTTTCATGCAGCACGTTGAACAGATTCGCTTCAACCACGGGCGACGAAATTTTCATCGCGAAATCATTCTCTGCCCTGTCCTTTGCCCACCCGATCACGGACTGGGTGACTTGCTTTATCTTCTGCTCGAACGTCAGGTTTTCCGAGTTCGGTACCAGGCTGTCAAGCTGCTCGGCCTGCTCCTGCAATGGCAGATGCGAAATGAGCCAGCGGGTCATTTCCGAGGTGGCGGTGAGCGTCTGCGCCAGGGTCGTTTCCAATGCACGAGCGTTTTGCGCATCGACATCCCTGAAGTTTTTTCCGTCCGGCGCTCCCGGCGTGTACAGCGTCAGCGAGGGTCGGCTCGCCACCGTCTTCACCCCAAACGCCAGTACTTCCTTCAACACGCTATCGCCCCAGCACAACTGACGAACGACCACTTCGTGCCCGTTGACCTTACCGCGCCCCGCGGCCGTTGGGTTGTCCAGCGCCTCCAGCACCAGTTTCAGCCCGGTATTGTCGCGGTCGTGCCTCAAGTCGCCCGAGATATGGGCGGCCCATGCTTGGGCCCGCATTTGCTTCGCTTTCAGAGACATCCATTCTGCCTGGCGCTCCCGGGCTGCGAGCTGCAGCTCGGTCGCAAGCCGGGCACCGATATTGGCCCTCTCAATGACCTCTACAATCTGCGCAAAACTCAGCGGCCCTTCGACGGTAGGTTGAGGCGCATTGCGTTCGTCATCTGTCAGGTTCGACATCGCCCACTGCGTCATGGAGCGCCGATCATCGATAACCCCCCTCACGCTGCCTTGCGATATCCCGGAGCCAAACGGCGACCCGCCTGTGGGGGCGTGTGGGTCAATCAACTGCCTTCTGATATTCAGCGACACATCGTCCGGGTCGACCGGTGGGTATTTCTCCCTGATGAAACCAGCCAGCAGTGTGCGGGTCCGGTCGTGAAGGGCTTCAGGGGTGGCCAGCGTCACCGGGTCTGGTGGCGGTGTATCCGCCGTGGCGCTTTGCAGATCCTGCACCGCGCGCCACCAGGCCACGCGGTCGCTGCCGATAACGTTCGGGTTGCCGTGCAGCCAGGCGCCGAGTCTTTGCAGGTTAAGCCGTAGTTCGCGTTCGTCCATGGCGGCGGCCAGGTCCAGCCTGTGCTTGACGCTCGCCGCGGCATCCAGCCTCGCCACCCAGGCAGTGATGGTCTCTCCCGCTGCCGGGCCTCTAAGTAAAGCGTCGCTCACGGCTGTTTTCTGCGCCGTTCGCAGGTCCGTGACCAAACGGGCAAGAAAGTCCTCGGCGATGGGGACGATGTCCACCTCGTCCGACGCGTCATTGTCAGCTTTCAGGCTAGTCTTCAGCGCCGCCAGGTCGCCGTACACCTCCAGCGGCCTGCCCGGCCTGTACAACAGCGCGCCCCCCGGGTCGTCGAGACTGTCATGCTGCGTCAGTACCACGACGCCCGACACCAACACGTCGAACCCCCACCCTTCGGGGGTGATACTCAGGCTATACACCCCGGGCCGAACACGTTCCTCGAGCCAGGCGCGAGTCGCCGCGTCCAGTGCCGCCAGCGCACCCTCGGTAATCGCCTTGTGCATTGGCAGGCTCAGCGTTCGATCCAGCCGGTGAAGATCCGCTTGTGCCTTGAGCTGCGCACCGAACTCATAGGCCAGCCAATCGCTGACAGGGGTGTCCTGGCTGCGGTCGGGCGGTCGGTCCCAGAAGTCATCCAGCGCCCGCACCAACAGTCGTTCATATGACCCTGGGGTGATGCCGATCAGTCGCTTGATTTGCTCCTTGGCGTCACGGCTGTTCAGGACGGCCGGCCGATCGGTGACGCTGTCTTTTTCGACGACGATGTCGATGTTGCCCAATTCGAGAAAGAACTCGCGAGCACTCATTTGGCCGGCGACCGCGCGCCAGAACAGCGTGTCGAGGGGGACGGTTTCCACTGCCGTGCGTGTTAACGCTGGCCCATCGGCTGTGTGCTCGGAGTTGGCGCCGCCCTGCAGCCGGCACACGCGTATTTCTTTTACCGTCACCTTGTCCGTGAGCGCGGGGAAGGTTCTCGTGAACCAATAGTCCAGATGCCGCGCCGCCACCTTCGAGACGCGTGGAACGGCGTCGTTCAAGTGGATCATCTGCTGCTGCGAAGCATGGAGTCGGCTTAGCAGCAGGGCGATAGCGGTGTGTAAGGGGATATTCTCCAGCATGTTCTCTTCCTGAGGGGGTTTGGAAGGAACAACGTAGTGAAGGAATACTGGGACAGGGTGGTACATATATACCGCACGTGGCGGTATCACTCCCCTTGCCACAGAAAGCGTTCTCGCCCAGCACGATGCTTACCCAAGAAACAGCCATAAAAAAAGGCCACCCAAAGGCAGCCCTTAAAAAACTAGAGAGGTTTTTTTGCTTACACAGCCGCTACAGGGCGCATGTAAGAGATTGGTGCGGTACTGGCATCTTCAAACGTCACGACTTCCCAAGCATCTTTCTGCTCAATCAACTTGCGCAGCAGCTGGTTGTTCAGTGCGTGGCCGGACTTGAAGCCCTTGAACTCACCAATCAGGCTATTGCCCAGCAGGTAGAGGTCGCCGATTGCATCGAGGATCTTGTGCTTGACGAATTCGTCTTCATAACGAAGGCCGTCTTCGTTCAGTACACCATCGGAATCGACCACGATCGCGTTTTCAACACTGCCGCCGAGTGCGAGGTTGTGCTTGCGCAGGTACTCGATGTCACTCATGAAACCAAAGGTACGGGCGCGGCTGACTTCTTTTACGAACGAAGTGCTGGAAAAATCCACGCTTGCACTCTGGGTGCGGTCACGGAAAACCGGGTGATCGAAATCGATCTCGAAGCTCACCTTGAAACCTTCGAAAGGGACGAAAGTGGCGCGCTTGTCGCCGTCTTCCACTGTCACTTCCCGCAGGATGCGGATGAACTTCTTGGCCGCGTCCTGCTCTTCCAGGCCAGCCGATTGAATCAGGAATACGAAGGGTCCGGCACTGCCATCCATGATCGGGACTTCGGACGCGGAGAGCTCGACGTAGGCGTTATCGATGCCCAGGCCAGCCATGGCCGAGAGCAAATGCTCCACCGTGTCCACTTTGGTGTCACCGTTGACCAACGTGGTCGACATAGTGGTTTCACCAACGTTTTCCGCGCGAGCAGGAATCTGCACCACAGGGTCGAGGTCGGCACGACAAAACACGATGCCGGTATCGACAGGCGCGGGCTTGAGGGTCAGATAGACCTTCTCGCCGGAGTGCAAGCCGACACCTGTGGCACGGATAATATTCTTCAGGGTGCGTTGTTTAATCATGGCATGGGCCGCTTCAGCGCAAATTGCGAACTGGTATCAACAAAGGCTGGCGATGATAGCAGACCAGACCTTTGCTGAACACCAATCACCCGTATCCCCCTGATACATTTCATCAATCGGCCTGACGACGCAGGAATGCCGGGATGTCCAGGTAATCCAGATCGTCTTGCGGATTCATCTTCGCGGCAGTCGCAGCACCGGCCTGGGCCTGGTTGCGCATGACGGTCGGACGGTCCAGGTCACGGTAGTTCACAGCCGGTTGTTCCTGACGAGCGGCCGCTTGTTGCTGTGGCTGGGAGGCCATGGTGGTTTGAACGGTGTTGTCGATCACCTTCATCGGCTTCTCGATTTTCGCGCCCAGACCGGTGGCAACTACAGTCACGTGCAGCTCGTCACGCATGTCAGGATCGATCACGGTGCCGACCTTGACCATCGCGTGGTCGGAAGCGAACGCCTCGATGATACTACCCACGTCGGAGTACTCGCCCAGGGACAGGTCGGGACCGGCAGTGATGTTCACCAGGATGCCACGAGCGCCCTGCAGGTTCACATCTTCGAGCAGCGGGTTGCGGATGGCCGCTTCGGTGGCTTCACGAGCACGGTTCGGACCGCTGGCGCAGCCAGTGCCCATCATCGCCATGCCCATTTCGGACATCACGGTGCGTACGTCGGCGAAGTCGACGTTGATCATGCCTGGACGCTTGATGATGTCGGAGATACCGCGAACGGCACCGGCCAGTACGTCATCGGCCTTGGCGAAAGCCGACAAGAGGCTTGCGTCTTTACCCAGGATGGTCAGCAGCTTCTCGTTGGGGATGGTGATCAACGAGTCGACGCTTTCGCTCAGCGCGCGGATGCCTTCGTCGGCGATCTGCATGCGCTTGCGGCCTTCGAACGGGAACGGACGGGTCACCACCGCAACGGTGAGGATCCCCATTTCCTTGGCCACTTCGGCAATGATCGGAGCAGCACCGGTACCGGTACCGCCGCCCATGCCAGTGGTGATGAACACCATGTTGGTGCCGGCCAGGACTTCAGCGATGCGCTCGCGGTCTTCCAGGGCAGCCTGACGGCCAACCTCGGGATTCGCGCCGGCACCCAGGCCCTTGGTCACGCCGGTACCCAGTTGCAGGATGGTCCGCGCGCCGATGTTTTTCAGCGCTTGAGCATCGGTGTTGGCGCAAATGAATTCGACGCCTTCGATGTTGCTCTTGACCATGTGGTTGACAGCGTTGCCGCCGCCACCGCCGACACCGATTACTTTGATAACCGGGCTAGCGGGGATGTTGTCTACGAGTTCGAACATTTTCCCTCTCCTTTCATTCTCTAGTTTTTTCGCCTACTGCGTTTGCCGCGTCTTCCAGCGCCAAGCCTGAAACTTGTCGCTTGAAGCTTTGAAACTGTTTAAAAGTTGCCTTTGACCCAAGCCTGGAGCCGCTCGAACAGCGGTGCCTTCGGCTCGTCGTTGCTGTAGCTGTCACGGCTGCCGATGCCCGAGAAGGAAATCCCGTCGGACTGCTTCTGCAGGCCGTACATCAACAGGCCCACGCCGGTGGAATAGATCGGATTGCGAACCACGTCATCCAGGCCCTTGACGCCATGGGGCACGCCCAGGCGCACCGGCATGTGGAAGATCTCTTCGGCCAGTTCGACCGCGCCTTCCATCTTCGAGGTACCGCCGGTCAGGACGATGCCGGCCGGGATCAGGTCTTCGTAGCCGCTGCGGCGCAATTCGGCCTGGATCAGCGTGAACAGCTCGTCGTAACGCGGCTCGACCACTTCGGCCAGGGCCTGGCGCGACAGTTCGCGCGGTGGGCGGTCGCCGACGCTTGGCACCTTGATGGTTTCACCGGCACCGGCGAGTTTCGCCAGGGCGCAGGCGTAGCGGATCTTGATTTCCTCGGCGTACTGGGTCGGGGTGCGCAACGCCATCGCGATGTCGTTGGTCACCTGGTCGCCGGCAATCGGGATCACCGCCGTATGACGGATGGCGCCTTCGGTGAAGATCGCGATGTCGGTGGTGCCGCCGCCGATGTCCACCAGGCACACGCCCAGCTCTTTCTCGTCGTCGGTCAGCACCGAGTAGGCCGAAGCCAGTTGCTCGAGGATGATGTCGTCGATTTCCAGGCCGCAGCGGCGCACACATTTCTCGATGTTCTGCGCAGCGTTCACCGCACAGGTCACCACGTGGACCTTGGCTTCCAGGCGAACGCCAGACATGCCCAAGGGCTCGCGCACGCCTTCCTGGTTATCGATCACGTAATCCTGCGGCAGGGTGTGCAACACCCGCTGGTCGGCCGGGATCGCCACGGCCTGGGCCGCGTCGAGCACGCGCTCGAGGTCGGCGGAGCTGACTTCGCGATCACGGATCGCCACGATGCCGTGGGAGTTCAGGCTGCGGATGTGATTGCCTGCCACGCCGACAAACGCCGAGTGGATCCGGCAACCGGCCATCAACTGCGCCTCTTCGATGGCGCGCTGGATCGATTGCACGGTGGACTCGATGTTCACCACCACGCCTTTTTTCAAGCCGCGGGACGGGTGTGTACCGATCCCGACGATGACCAGCGTGCCGTCGTCCGCGACTTCGCCTACCAGCGCCACCACCTTGGAAGTGCCGATATCCAGACCGACGATCATTTTCCCGCTTTGCACGTTTGCCATGGTCCTGCCTCTTCTTAATTCTTCGCGACGGCGGGTACGGCCGTCGTCGGCGCTACAGGTTCCCGCCAGCCAACAGCCAGGCCGTTGGCGTAGCGCAGATCGATGCGCGCAATGTTCGTAATCTGTTCTTTGAGCGTCTTGTCATAGATGGCAATGAAGCGGCGCATCTTTTCCACCAGGTTGCCGCGACCGAGCAACAGCTCGATGCCCGGCCCCGAGCTGCCCGCGCCAGTGGTCAGGAACCAGCTGCCGCGCTCACGCAATTCCAGGCGCGCGATGGAGAAGCCCAGTGGCCGCAACATCTGACTCAACACCTGGTACTGCTGCATCACTTGCTGCTGGGCCCGCTGTGGGCCGAACAGTTGTGGCAAATGTTCATAGTTGGCCAGTTCCCGCGGCGTAAACGCCTGGCCCTGGTTGTTCAACAACGACTCGTCGCCCCATCGGGCCACCGGCAGTTGCTCTTCCAGACGGATCGACACCTGGTCGGGCCATACCCGGCGGACTTCGGCGTGGGCGATCCAGGGCATCTGCTCCAGCTCCGTGCGCATGCCCGCCAGGTCGATGGTGAAGAAGCTCGAGGCCACGAACGGGGCGATCCGCTGCTGCACCGCCTGCTGGCTGATGTAGCTCAGGTCGCCCTGGACGTTGATCCGGGCAATCGGCCGGTCGGCGTAAGGCAACAGCCGTTGGGCGCCTTCATAAGTACCGAACCCCAACGCCACCAGCAGCACCGGCCAGAACAGGCTCTTGAGAAAGCCAAAGTTGGCTTTCGGCAGACGCGCCGACATCGGCTCCTTGGCCACCATTCGGCTGGCACCCCGCGGCACCGGCTTGCGACCGGGTGCGGATGGCTGATGACGAAGCGATGCGCCTTGCATGGCTTAACCTCTTGGCTCTTGTTGGCCGACACTGGCGGCCAGGATCGACAGCACCAGTTGCTGGAAATCCAGGCCAGCGGCCCGGGCCGCCATCGGTACCAGGCTGTGATCGGTCATGCCGGGAGCGGTGTTGACTTCCAGGAACCAGAACTGCCCATCGGCGTCCTGCATCACGTCTGCCCGGCCCCAGCCGGCAATACCCAGCGCCTCACAGGCCTTGGCCGTGAGGTCCATCAGTTCTTTTTCCTTGGCGGCGTCCAGCCCGCAGGGAATGCGGTACTGGGTATCGTTGGCGACGTACTTGGCGTCGTAGTCGTAGAACGTGTGCGGGGTGCCCAGCGCAATCGGGGGCAACACCTGGTCACGCAGGGTGGCGATGGTGAACTCGGGACCGGTGATCCATTGTTCGACCAACACTTGCGAATCGTAGGAACTGGCGTCTTTCCATGCCGCGGTCAACTCAGGCAGCGAATTCACTTTCGCCATGCCGATACTTGAACCTTCATGGGCCGGTTTGACGATCAAAGGGAAGCCCAGTTCCGTGGCCGCCGAAATACAATCGGCCTCGGACGCCAGCACGGCGTGACGCGGCGTCGGAATGCCGAGGCTGTGCCAGACCTGCTTGGTACGCAGTTTGTCCATCGCCAGGGCGGAAGCCAGGATGCCGCTACCGGTGTAGGGAATGCCCAGGCATTCGAGCAGGCCTTGCATGCTGCCGTCTTCGCCACCGCGACCGTGCAGGATGATGAACGCACGGTCGATCTTTTCGTTCAGCAGGCGCTGCAGGAAATCGTCGCCCACATCGATGCCGAATGCGTCGACACCAGCACTTTGCAAGGCTTGCAGCACGGCGTTGCCGGACTTGAGGGACACCTCGCGCTCGGCGCTCTTGCCACCGAACAGCACGGCCACGCGACCGAAGGCTTTCGGATCGAGGGTCGAGACCAGGTTAGCGTAGGCAGCAGTCATTTCAGTTTCCCCGCGCTGGAAGCCACGATGGCCCCGGCGAATAACGGACTGTTCAACAGTTTCGGGGCCAGGCCACCGATATCGCCGGCACCCTGGCACAGCAGGATGTCGCCGGCGCGCAGCAGCGGCTTGACCAGCGGCGCGAGGTCCACGCCGCGTTCGATGTAGATCGGGTCCAACTGACCGCGCTGGCGAATGCTGTGGCACAGCTGGCGGCTGTCGGCACCCGGGATTGGCTCTTCACCGGCCGGGTAGACTTCCATCAACAGCAGCACGTTGGCGTCGGCCAGTACCTGGACGAAATCGTCATACAGGTCGCGGGTGCGGCTGTAGCGGTGCGGCTGGTAGACCATCACCAGGCGGCGCTCCGGCCAGCCACCGCGTACGGCCTTGATCACCGCGGCGACTTCGGTCGGGTGATGGCCGTAGTCGTCCACCAGCATCACGTTGCCGCCGTCCACCGGCAGTTCGCCGTAGACCTGGAAACGCCGGCCCACGCCCTGGAAGCCGGACAGCCCCTGGACGATGGCTTCATCGCTGACGCCTTCGTCGGTGGCGATGCAGATGGTGGCCAAGGCGTTGAGCACGTTGTGGTTGCCGGGCATGTTCACCGACACATCCAGCGGCTCGCGATCAGGGCGCAGCACGGTGAAGAACGTCTGCATGCCCTGCTGGCGCACATTGATGGCGCGTACGTCGGCCTCTTCACCAAAACCGTAGGTCACGGTCGGACGCTTGATCAGCGGCAGGATTTCGCGCACCACCGGGTCGTCCAGGCACACCACCGCCAAACCGTAGAACGGCAGGTTGTGCAGGAACTCGACGAAGGTTTTCTTCAGCTTGTTGAAGTCACCGTCGTAGGTCGCCATGTGGTCGGCGTCGATGTTGGTCACCACGGCCACCAGCGGTTGCAGGTGCAGGAAGCTCGCGTCGCTCTCGTCGGCTTCCGCGATCAGGTAGCGGCTGGTGCCCAACTGGGCATTGGTGCCCGCGGCATTCAGCCGCCCACCGATCACGAACGTCGGGTCCAGGCCACCGGCGGCGAACACCGAAGCGATCAGACTGGTGGTGGTGGTCTTGCCGTGGGTACCGGCGACGGCGATGCCGTGGCGATAACGCATCAGCTCGGCGAGCATCTCGGCCCGTGGCACCACGGGGATGCGGCGTTCCAGGGCGGTGGCGACTTCCGGGTTGGAGGTGTTCACGGCACTGGAAACCACCAGCACGTCGGCATTGGCGGCGTTCTCGGCACGGTGGCCGATAAAGATCTGCGCGCCGAAGGATTCCAGACGCTCGGTCACCGGGGACGCTTTCAGGTCGGAACCGGAGACTTCATAGCCCAGGTTCAACAGCACTTCGGCGATCCCGCACATGCCCACGCCGCCGATTCCGACGAAGTGGATGCGGCGGATACGGCGCATTTCCGGTTGTGGCATGGCTTTGCGATTCTCAACCATGGGCCACCTCCAGGCAGGTATCGACCACTTGGGCCGTGGCATCGGGTTTGGCCAGGCGGCGTGCGGCGCGGGCCATCTCTTCAAGTCGTTGCGGCTGCATCAAAACCTCTGTCAGGCGGGCGGCAAGATCCGCGGCGCCAGTCGTTCTTTGCGGCATCAGGAAGGCAGCGCCTTCACGGGCCAAATAATCGGCGTTACGGGTCTGGTGATCGTCGATCGCGTGGGGCAAAGGCACCAGCATCGAGGGCAGACCGGCGGCAGCCAGTTCACTGATGGTCAACGCGCCTGCGCGGCAGACCACCAGGTCGGCCCAGCCATAGGCTTGGGCCATGTCTTTGATGAAAGGCTGCACCTGCGCCTCGACGCCGGCAGCGCGGTAGCGCTCTGCGGTCACTTCATCGTGGTTCTTGCCGGCCTGGTGAAACACTTCCGGACGCAGTTCGGGGGCGACCTGCGACAGGGCTTCAGGCAGCAATTTGTTCAACGGTTCTGCCCCCAGGCTTCCGCCCAGGACCAGCAAACGCGCCTTGCGTCCAGCCAGGGCCGGACGCGGTGTATCGAAAAACAGCTCGGTACGCACCGGATTACCGGTGGTACGGCGGCTGCCCGACAGGGTAAAGGTGTCGGGAAAGGCTTCACAGACCCGGGCGGCCAACGGCACCAGTAACCGATTGGCGGTACCGGCCACGGCGTTTTGTTCGTGAACGATCACCGGCACACCGGCCAATTTCGCCGCGACACCGCCAGGACCGGTCACATAACCACCGAACCCGACCACACACACGGGCCGCAACCGACGGATGATCGCCCGCGCCTGCCAGATCGACTTGAGCAGCATCAGCGGTGCCTTGAGCAACGACAGCTTGCCTTTGCCGCGCAGGCCACTGGCGTCGATCCGGTGCAGTTCGAGGCCGGCACCTGGCACCAGTTCGTTCTCGATCCCCCGTGGCGTGCCCAGCCAGTGCACGGTATAGCCGCGCGCCTGGAACTCCCGGGCACAGGCCAGCGCCGGGAAGACATGCCCGCCGGTACCGCCCGCCATGATCAGCACGTTAGCGCCCATGAGTCGGCTCCTCGGCGAAGTCGCTCTCCTGGAATTCCATCTCTTCGCTGCCCAAATGGGTTCGACTCTCCCATTCGATACGCAACAACAAGCCGAGACAGGCGCAGCAGATCACCAGGGAGCTGCCGCCATAACTGAGGAACGGCAACGTCAGGCCCTTGGTCGGCAACAGGCCGACGTTCACGCCAATGTTGATCAGGAACTGGCCGATCCACAGGAACGACAAGCCATACGCCACGTACGCGGCAAAAAACTGCTTGGCCTTCTCGGCCCACAAGCCGATGTACATACCGCGCACGCAGACGAACACGAACAGCGCCACGGTGCACAGCGAGCCCACGACGCCCAGCTCTTCGGCCAGCACCGAGAACACGAAGTCGGTGTGCGCTTCGGGCAGGTAGAACTGCTTTTGCACGCTGTTGCCCAGGCCCACGCCCAGCCATTCGCCACGACCGAAGGCGATCAGCGCCTGGGTCAATTGATAGCCGGAACCGAACTGGTCGGCCCACGGGTCGGTAAAGGTGATCAAACGCGCCATCCGATACGGTTGCGCCTGGACCAGCACGGTCACTGCCGCCACCGCCAGCGCCACCATCAGGGTGAAACGGAACAGCCCGACGCCACCCAAAAACAGCATCGCCGCCGCCGCGCCCATCATCACCACCGTGGCGCCGAAGTCCGGCTCCATCAGCAGCAGGCCCGCCATCGGCAGCAACACGATGAACGGCTTGAAGAACCCCATCCAGCTCTCGCGCACTTCTTTCTGGCGACGCACCAGGTAACCGGCCAGGTAGATCACCACGAAGACCTTGGCGATCTCCGAAGGCTGAACGTTGAAGAAGCTGAAGCCGATCCAGCGCATCGAACCGTTGACCTCGCGGCCGATCCCCGGCAACAGCACCATCACCAACAGGCCGAAGGCACCGAGCAGCATCATCCAGCCCAGGCGCTGCCAGGTGGCGATCGGCACCATCATGGTGACGATGCACGCGCCCAAGCCGATCACCAGGTAAATCAGGTGGCGGATCATGTGGTAAAGCGTATTGCCCGACTGCACCGCGGCCACTTCCGACGATGCGGACGTGATCATCACCAGGCCCAGGCCCAGCAATGCCAGGCAACCGGCGAGCATCGGGAAATCCAGGTCGATGCCACGCCCGGTGATCAATGGCGACGGGTACGGCTTGATGATGTTCATCAGGCTCATGCCAAGTCCTCCGCCGCCCGGGCGAACAACTGCCCGCGCTCTTCGTAGTTCTTGAACATGTCGAAACTGGCGCAGGCCGGCGACAACAGCACCGCGTCGCCCGGTTGCGCGAGGGCGCGGCACTGTTGCACCGCTTCATCCAGCGAAGCGACGCGCACCAGCGGCACGGCATCGCCAAGCGCCTGGGCGATCAACTCGCGGTCGCGGCCCATCAGCACCACGGCACGGCAGTTGGCCGCCACCGGATCGCGCAGATCCTTGAAGTCGGCACCCTTGCCGTCGCCACCGGCGATCAGCACCAGTTTGCCTTCGATGTCCGCGCCCAGCCCTTCGATGGCCGCCAGCGCGGCACCCACGTTAGTGGCCTTGGAATCGTTGTACCAGGCCACGCCATCGAGGTCGCGCACCCACTGGCAACGATGTTCGAGACCGGCAAAAGTACGCAGCGCCGAGAGCATGGCGTCGAACGGCAGACCGACCGCATGTCCCAAGGCCAGGGCCGCCAGGGCATTGGCCTGATTGTGGGCGCCGCGAATCTTCAGCTCGCGCACCGGCATCAGGTTCTGGAATTCGAAGGCAAGGTATTTCTCGCCATTCTCTTCGCGCAGCCCGAAACCTTTGAAATCCGGAACACCCAGGCCGAAGGACCAGCATGGCATGCCCTCGCCCAACAGCGGTCGGGTCAGGGCGTCCTGACGGTTGAACACCACTTGCCGGGCGCCACGGAAGATCCGGTGCTTGGCCAGGTGATAAGCCGGCAGGCCGCTGTAGCGGTCCATGTGGTCTTCGCTGATGTTGAGCACGGTCGCCACTTCGGCACCCAGATGGTCAGTGGTTTCCAGCTGGAAGCTCGACAGCTCCATCACGTACAGCTCGACGTCGTCACTGAGCAGGTCCAGTGCCGGGGTACCGAGGTTGCCGCCCACGGCGACACGCTTGCCAGCTGCCGCGGCCATCTCGCCCACCAGGGTGGTGACGGTGCTCTTGGCATTGGAACCGCTGATGGCGACGATCGGCGCCTTGGCGTTACGCGCGAACAGCTCGATGTCGCCGGACAGTTTCACGCCACGGGCAGCCGCCGCCTGCAGGGCCGGAGTCGCCAGGGCCAGGCCGGGGCTCACGTAGAGCTCATCGGCGCGGCACAGGAATTCGACATCCAGCTCGCCACAACGCACGTCCACCTGGGGATAGTCACGGCGCAGCGTGGCCAGCTCAGGCGGATTCTCCCGCGTATCGGCCACGGCAAACGACACGCCCCGGTTCGCCAGGAAGCGAACCAGGGACATGCCGCTCTTGCCGAGGCCGACAACGATGCGGAAGTGGTCAGAAGCGATCAGGGACACTCGTTCTACCTCAGCTTCAGGGTGGCAAGGCCGATCAGCACCAGGATCACGGTGATGATCCAGAAACGGACGATCACACGCGGCTCGGGCCAGCCCTTGAGTTCAAAGTGGTGGTGGATCGGCGCCATGCGGAATACGCGGCGGCCGGTCAATTTAAAGGAAGCAACCTGAATGACGACTGACAGGGTCTCCATCACGAACACACCGCCCATGATGAACAGGACGATTTCCTGGCGAACGATGACCGCGATGGTGCCCAGGGCCGCGCCCAGCGCCAACGCGCCGACGTCGCCCATGAAGACCTGCGCCGGGTAGGTGTTGAACCACAGGAAGCCCAGGCCGGCACCGATCAGCGCACCGCAGAACACGATCAGCTCGCCCGCCCCCGGTACATAAGGGATCAGCAGGTATTCGGCGAACTTCACGTTACCCGACAGGTAGCAGAAGATCCCCAGCGCACCGCCGACCATCACCGTCGGCATGATCGCCAGGCCATCGAGGCCGTCGGTGAGGTTGACCGCGTTGCTCGAACCGACGATCACCAGGTAGGTCAACACGACGAAACCGGCGCCCAGCGGGATGCTGTAATCCTTGAGCATCGGCAGGATCAGGGTGGTTTCCACCGGCGAGGCGGCGGTCATATAAAGGAAGATCGCCGCGCCGAGGCCGAACACCGACTGCCAGAAGTATTTCCAGCGGCTTGGCAGGCCACGGGAGTTCTTCTCGATGACCTTGCGATAGTCGTCGACCCAACCGATGGCGCCGAACAGCAGGGTCACCAACAGCACGACCCAGACGTAACGGTTCGCCAGGTCGGCCCAGAGCACGGTACTGATGCCAATGGACGACAGGATCAGCGCGCCGCCCATGGTCGGGGTGCCGGATTTGGACAGGTGCGACTGCGGGCCGTCGTTACGCACCGACTGGCCGATTTGCAGGTTCTGCAGGGTGCGGATCATCCACGGGCCCAGGAACAGCGACAACGACAGCGCGGTCAGCACACCCAGGATCCCGCGCAGGGTCAGGTACTGGAAGACCGCGAAGCCTTTGTGGAACTGTTGCAGGTACTCCGCTAGCAGCAGCAGCATTAATGTTTCTCCATACGGGTGCCGCACAGCGCCGCGACGACGTTTTCCATCGCTGCACTGCGTGAGCCCTTGATCAATAAGGTGGTGTTCGGGTCTTGCTCGGCGCCCAGGGCCTGGATCAGCTCGGCCTGAGTGGTGAAATGCTGTGCGTGTTCGCCAAACGCCGCGACCGCGTGGGCCATCATCGGGCCGACCGCATACAGCGCATCGACTTTGCCGCGCGCATAGGCACCGACATCGTGATGGCCCTGTTGCGCCCACTCGCCCAGTTCGCCGATATCCCCCAGCACCAGCACGGTACGGCCGGAGAAACCAGCAAGGATATCCACCGCCGCGCACATGGACGTCGGGTTGGCGTTGTAGGTGTCGTCGATCACGCGCATGCCGTTGCTGGCCAGTTGCGCGACGGAGCGCCCCTTGACCGGCTGCACGGCGTTCAACCCGGCGATGATGCCTGGCAGCGACACGCCCAGGGCATGGGCGGCGGCGGCGGCGGCCAGGGCATTGGCCACATTATGGGTGCCGAGCAGATTCAACTGGACCCGCTCGGCGCCGTCGGGGCTGTGCAGGTTGAAAGCCGGGCAACCACGGGCATCGCGGTCCAGGTCGCTGGCGTAGAAATTCGCGGCGAGGTTGCTCAGGGCGAAGGTCAACACCTTGCGCTCACCCGCCCGGGTCTTCCAGATTTCAAAGGCCTTGTCGTCGAGATTCAGCACGGCGACGCCATCGGCATCCAGCCCTTCGATGATCTCGCCCTTGGCCTCGACGATTTTTTCCGGGCCGCCGAACTCGCCGACATGGGCGGTCCCGGCGTTGTTGAGTACCGCCACATGGGGCTTGGTCATGGCCACGGTGTAGGCAATCTCACCCAGCCGCGAAGCCCCCAGTTCAATGACCGCTGCGCTATGCTCCGGCGCCAGTTCCAGCAGGGTCAGCGGCACGCCGAGGTCGTTGTTCAGGTTGCCACGGGTCGCCAGCACCGGACCGCGGGTGCGCAGAATGCTGGCAAGCATTTCCTTGACCGTGGTCTTGCCGCTGGAGCCGGTGATGGCCGCGACCGGATTGCCAAACGCCGCGCGGTTCAGCGCACCGAGCTGGCCCAGGGCCTGGCGGGTGTCGTTGACCAACAACTGCGGCAACGTGCTGTTGGTCACTTCCCGCTCGACCAACGCCGCGACCGCACCTTTGCCCGCGACCTCGTTCAAGTAATCGTGACCATCGAAGCGCGGCCCGGCCAGGGCGACAAACAGTTGTCCCGGGGCGATGGCGCGACTGTCGATGCTGACGCCATCGAAGGAAGCGTCCGCAGCAAGCAGGCGCCCATTCAGGGCGTTGGTCAGTTCGCTGAGTTTCAGGGCCTTAAGCATGGGCCACCTCCCATGCGGTCAGGGCGTGATCGGCTTCCACCAGATCGGAGAAAGCATGGCGTTCGCCGTTGATTTCCTGATAGTCCTCGTGGCCCTTGCCGGCCAGGACGATGACGTCGTCCGCCGAAGCGCTGGCAATCAACTGGGCGATGGCCTGGCCGCGACCGGCCACGAAGGTGACGTTATCCACCGCCGAGAAGCCGGCACGGATGTCGTCGAAAATCCGCAGTGGGTCTTCGGTACGTGGATTGTCATCGGTGACCAACACACCGTCGGCCAGCCGCTCGACCACCTCGGCCATCAACGGGCGCTTGCCGCGATCACGATCGCCGCCGCAGCCAAACAGGCACAGCAACTTGCCTTTGGCGTGAGGCCGCAGGGCCATCAAGACTTTTTCCAGGGCATCGGGGGTATGGGCGTAGTCGACCACCACCAGCGGTTGCGTTCCGCCACCCAAGCGCTGCATGCGACCGGCCGGGCCTTCGAGCTTCGGCAAGACCTTGAGGATTTCGTCCAACGCGTAGTCCAGGCCGAGCAAGGCGCCGATGGCGGCCAATACGTTGCTCAGGTTGAAGCGCCCCAGCAAGGTGCTGCGCAGATGATGCTCGCCTTGGGGCGTGACCAGCGTGGCGCGAACACCTTCGTCAGTGAACTGCGCCTGGCGTACATAAAGGTAGGCGCTGGCATCTTCCAGGCTGTAGGTAATCAACCGGGACTCGCGCTTTTCGGCAGCCAATTGCCGACCGAACTCGTCATCGAGGTTGATGACCCGGCATTTCAAATCATTCCAGGCGAACAGCTTGGCCTTGGCTTCGCCGTAGGCCTGCATGGTGCCGTGGTAATCCAGGTGATCCCGGGACAGGTTGGTCAACACCGCGACATCGAATGCCAGCGCGGTCACACGGCCCTGGTCCAGGCCATGGGATGAGACTTCCATCGCAATGGCCTTGGCACCGGCCTTCTTCAAGTCCGCCAGGGTCGCTTGTACGGCAATCGGGTTCGGCGTGGTGTGCAGGCCACTTTCCAGTGCGCCATGGAAACCGTTGCCCAGGGTCCCGACAATGCCGCAATGCTGGCCGAGCAGGTCCAGGGCCTGGGCCACCAGTTGGGTGACGCTGGTCTTGCCGTTGGTACCGGTCACGCCAATCAGGTTCAGGTGACGGCTCGGGTCGCCATAGAAACGCCCGGCGATGTCCGACAGCTGTGCCGCCAGGCCCTTGACTGGAATCAGCGGAACGTCAGTGATCGGCAGCACGGTCGCGCCTTGCACTTCATAAGCCACGGCCGCCGCACCGCGCTTGAGGGCATCGGCGATGTGGGCGCGACCATCGAAACGCGCGCCCGGCACCGCCAGGAACAGGTCTCCGGCACGTACATTGCGGCTATCCAGGGCCAACTCGCGAATCAACAGATCGTGACCGGCATGGGCAAAAATCTTGTTCAGGCTCAGGGACATCAGCCACGCCCTCCTTCGGCTTTCAAGGGAACGACCGGTGCGGTGTTGGCCTGCTGGGTCGGCGGCAGGTTATCCGGGGTAATGTTCATCAGGCGCAGGGTGCCGGACATCACTTTGCTGAACACCGGTGCCGAAACCAGGCCACCGAAGTAGCCCGCCTTGCTCGGTTCATCAATGACCACGACGATGGCGTAGCGCGGGTCGCTCATCGGGCCGAAACCGGCAAACAGCGAACGGTAGGAGTTCTCGGCGTAGCCTTTGGTACCCACGGAGGTCTTGCGCGCGGTACCCGATTTACCTGCCACATGATAAGCCGGCACTTGGGCGCGGTAGACGCCGCGTGGCGCCTCGATCACCTGTTGCAGCATGCCCTGCATGGTCTTGGCGACGTTCTCCGGGATCACCTGGGTGGTCTGCGGTGCCTTGTCGGTTTTGATCAGCGTCAGCGGAGCGATACGGCCATTGTTGGCCAGCGCGGAAAATGCGTGGACCAGTTGGATCGCCGTCACGGAAACACCGTAGCCGTAGGACAGGGTGGCCGTTTCAGCCTTGCGCCAGTCGCGGTAGTTCGGCAGGTTGCCGACACGCTCGCCCGGGAAGCCCAGGCCGGTGTCCTGGCCGAGGCCGATCTTCTGGGCCAGGCGATAAATCGTCTCGCCGCCGATATCGAAGGCGATCTTGCTCATGCCGACGTTACTGGAATTGATCAGGATGCCGGTCAGGTCGAGCACCGGGCCTTCGGTCTTGGACACGTCACGAATAGTGTACTTGCCGATCTGCAAGGTGCCCGGATACACCTCGACGGTGTCGCTCGGTTTCCAGCGCCCGGTTTCCAGGGCTGCAGCCATGGACACGGCTTTCATGGTCGAGCCCGGCTCGAACACGTCGATCATCGCGCGGTTGCGCATCATCGCAGGTTGCAGGTTGCGGCGGTTGTTCGGGTTATAGGTCGGCTGGTTGACCATGGCCAGGATCTCGCCGGTCTTCACATCCATGATCACCAGGCTGCCGGCCTTGGCACCGTTCTCTACGATGGCATTGCGCAGTTCACGGTTGGCCAGGTATTGCAGGCGCAGGTCAATGGACAACGCCAAGGGCTTTCCGGCCTTGGCGTTTTTTGTAACCTGGACATCCTTGATCAGCCGTCCGCGCCGGTCCTTGATGACCTGGCGCTTGCCGGCGACCCCGGCGAGCCATTCGTCATAGGCCAGTTCGACACCTTCCCGACCTCGATCATCGATGTCGGTGAACCCGACCATGTGGGCCGTGACTTCACCGGCCGGGTAGAAACGCCGGAACTCTTCGATGCCGTAGACGCCCGGCACTTTAAGGTCGAGCACGCTCTGGCCCTGCTCGGGGGTCAACCCGCGCACCAGATAGATGAATTCCTTGTTGGCCTGAGCTTCGAGGCGCTCGGCCAGGGCCTTGGGATCCTGCCCGAGAGCGGCGGCCAGTGCCGGCCATTTTTCCTTGGCCAGTTGCATTTCCTTGGCGTTGGCCCACAGGGTGGTCACCGGGGTACTCACGGCCAGGGGTTCGCCATTGCGGTCGGTGATCAGGCCACGGTGAGCCGGGATCGGAATGTGCCGCACGCTGCGGGCATCGCCCTGCCCCTTGAGGAAATCACGGTCGACGACCTGCAGGTCGATGATGCGCCACGAAATCGCCGCCACCATGATCCCGAGCAGGCCCAAAACCAGACGAAACCGCCACGGGAACAGCGCCCCTTCGAGTTTCATCATGGCGCCACCATCTGCACTTCGGCGGCGCCGGGAATGCGCATTTTCAGTTGTTCGGTGGCCAATACTTCGATGCGGCTATGGGCGGTCCAGGTGCTCTGCTCCAGGATCAACCGGCCCCACTCGGCCTGCGCTTTATCGCGCACGCTCAGTTCGTTGTAGAGGGTATTGAGCAACTGCCGGTTCCAGTGCGCGCTATAGGACACGGCGATGGCCGACACGAGCACGCCGATAAACAGCAGCAGCATGAAAAAGCTGCCGCCGGGCAGGGGCTTGGCGAAGAGCTTGCTCACCGCAACTTCTCCGCGACACGCATGACGGCGCTACGGGCGCGTGGGTTGGCCTTGAGCTCGGCTTCGGAAGCGAACTGCGCTTTGCCATGGATCTTGATTTTCGGCACGAAGGCTTCGAAACGCACCGGCAGGTTGCGCGGCAGGTTATCGGCTTCGCCCTTGGTGAGTTTGCGCATGAACAGCTTGACGATGCGGTCTTCCAGGGAATGGAAGCTGATCACTACCAGCCGACCGCCGATCTCCAGTGCCTCAAGCGCCGCTTCGAGTCCGACTTCCAGATCGCCCAGCTCGTTATTGACGTGGATACGCAAGCCCTGGAAAGCACGGGTCGCCGGGTTCTTGCCCTTCTCCCAGGCCGGGTTGGCGACTTTCAGTACTTCGGCCAGATCGCCGGTGCGCTCGAAAGGCTTGATGTCGCGACGCTCGACCACGGCACGGGCCATACGGCCGGAGAAACGCTCCTCACCGTATTCCTTGAAGACACGGGCGATTTCTTCCACCGGGGCAGTGTTGACGAATTCGGCGGCGCTGATGCCACGGGACGGGTCCATGCGCATATCCAGCGGGCCGTCATTGAGGAAACTGAAGCCGCGCTCCGGGTCATCCAGTTGTGGCGAAGACACGCCCAGGTCGAGCAGCACGCCACTGACCTTGCCGGCCAGGCCACGCTCGGCGACTTCCGAACCCAACTCGGCAAAGCTGCGCTGCACAACGACAAAGCGGCCGTCTTCGGCCGCCAGCGCTTGCCCGGTGGCAATCGCTTGAGGATCCTTGTCGAATCCAAGCAACCGGCCGCCCGGCCCCAGCTTGCTGAGAATCAACCGGCTGTGCCCGCCACGTCCGAACGTGCCGTCCAGATAGCAGCCATCAGGACGTACGGCGAGAGCCTCGACGGCTTCGTCAAGCAGTACGGTGATGTGGTTAAAGCCGCTATCAATAGTCACAGGATCAAATCACGCAGTT
Organism: Pseudomonas sp. St290; assembly: GCF_018325805.1. Taxonomy (NCBI): domain Bacteria; kingdom Pseudomonadati; phylum Pseudomonadota; class Gammaproteobacteria; order Pseudomonadales; family Pseudomonadaceae; genus Pseudomonas; species Pseudomonas sp. St290. The sequence continues at coordinate 5,571,541 of NZ_AP014703.1, forward strand.
CATCAGGCATGGCGCCCGGTTGTTGAATAGCAGCGAGGTCGGCGGCAGAAACCGCATTCCAGGCATCTTCGTCCCACAGCTGGAACTTGTTCAGTTGGCCCACCAGCATCGCGCGCTTGTCCAACTTGGCGTATTCGCGCAGGCGCGGCGGCACCAGGAAACGACCGCTGCCATCGAGCTCGAGGTCGACGGCATTACCAATCAGCAAGCGTTGCAGGCGACGGTTTTCTTCACGCAGCGAAGGCAGTGCGCGCAGTTTGGTTTCGATGATTTCCCACTCATCCAGAGGGTAAACACACAAACATGGATCAACAGCGTCGATCGTGACGATTAACTGCCCCGAACTTCGCGAAACGAGCTCGTCACGATACCGGCTCGGCATGGCGAGACGGCCTTTTGCATCGAGACTGATAGCGTTAGCTCCGCGAAACACGTCAGCGTTTCTCCACTTTTTGGCGTTTTACCTTCAAAAAAACCCACTTCATGCCACTTTCCGCCACTTGCGCACACTATAGGAATGCGCCCACCGCACCGTCAAGGCGCGGATTGAAGGAAAAGCCTTATAGATCGGAGATTTAGGAGCGTTTCAGGAGGGGTAACAAGAATCTGACGTAGGAAATTTCGCCTCAACCCGAGGAAGCACAGGAGGCTGCGCGCACAAGTTAAAGTGATTTGTTAAGAGTAAGATTTTTTTGGTATTAGGAACTGCGTCTGCCAGTGATTCCGGCAGGGAGGGAAAAGGTGGAGAGTCGATCTGTAAGCCGGGTTCTGTCTTGAACAGTCATTCGTCTACGATGGCCATCACTGGACATCTTTAGCAACCTACCCGGTCCCAGCGCGGGCCACGCCTTGGGACCCTATTTGGTCTTGCTCCAAGTGGGGTTTACCTAGCCACGAACTGTTGCCAGACGTGCGGTGCGCTCTTACCGCACCTTTTCACCCTTACCGGCGCCGAAGCGCTTAGGCGGTTATTTTCTGTGGCACTTTCCGTAGGCTCACGCCTCCCAGGCATTACCTGGCACTTCGCCCTATGGAGCCCGGACTTTCCTCCCCCCCCTAATTCTCATAGAGGGCAGCGACTGTCCAATCGACTCTCCGCCGCGAAGGTTAACGGTAGAGCGCCCGAAGAACAAGCGCTAAAAGCCTTGGGCCAGCCCCATATCCCGGTTTCACTGGCCTTTCTGTTTTTCCAGCGCGACCTGATACAGCACGTTCTTGCGCTCGCCAGTGATCTGCGCAGCAAGGGCAGCGGCGCGCTTGAGGGGCATCTCCTCAAGCAACAGGTTCAGGACGCGCATCGCCTCGCTGCTGACAGCGTCTTCACTTTCCGGCGCTGTCCACCCGGCCACTAGCACGACGCACTCGCCGCGCTGCTGGTTGCTGTCGCTTTCGACAAAAGCTCGCAACTCGGCCAGCGGCAGGCCCTTCAGGGTTTCAAACGTCTTGGTCAGCTCACGAGCCAACAGTGCCGGACGCTCGGGACCAAACACCAACTCCATGTCTTGCAGGCATTCCAGAATGCGGTGCGGCGCTTCATAGAAGATCAGCGTACGCGGCTCCTCCTTTATAGCATCCAGACGGGCGCGCCGCCCCACCGCCTTGGCCGGCAGGAAACCTTCGAAGATGAACCGGTCCGACGGCAGGCCCGCCGCCGACAGTGCAGCGATCAATGCGCAGGCGCCCGGCACCGGAACCACATTGATGCCAGCGGCCCGAGCCTGGCGCACCAGGTGATAGCCAGGATCGGAAATCAGCGGCGTCCCTGCATCGGAAATCAGCGCGACGTTATCGCCCGCCAATAGCCGGGTAATGAAACGGCTGCCCTCGTCGCGCTCATTGTGTTCATGGCAGGCCACCAATGGCGTGGAAATACCGAAATGCTGCAGCAGGCGTTGGGAGTGGCGCGTGTCTTCCGCCGCGATCAGCGCAACCTCCTGCAGGATTTTCAGCGCCCGAGCACTGATATCGTCCAGGTTGCCGATGGGCGTCGCCACCACATAAAGCGAGCCGGCAGCGGAATTCAAAGCACCTGGAGCAGTCAAAGCGCACACCTCATGATCGGTAAAAACCGCCATTGTAGCGTGTGCCAGCCCTCTCAGTTGTTCACATCAGCCATTGTGGCGAGGGGATTTATCCCCGCGGGGCTGCGCAGCAGCCCCAAAAAGGCTGGAAACCATTCAGCCTGACACACCGATGTGGAAGGTCTTGGGGCTGCTACGCAACCCAGCGGGGATAAATCCCCTCGCCACAGGTTGGTGTCGCCACCCGAGTGAGTAGCGGCTTTTGTGCGGCGCCGCACCCTTTGAAATACCTAAATTGATCGATTCACACCACTAACATCGCGCCCCGGCCAGTGCTTGGGTACAATTCGACGCTAATTTGATCTCGTATCAGGAACACTTACATGATCGCTTGCCTGCGGCTGCTCTCCGCCCTCTGCCTCGCTGCCCTCCTGGCGGCCTGCGCCAGCTCGCCCTCGTCCAGCCTTGGCGAACTTCCACGGACCCCGGATGCCAGTATCGAGCAGTTGCTCGAACAGGCCAACCAAAGCAAAAACCCGGAAAAAGCCGCCCTACTGCGCCTGAGCGCTGCCGACCTGGCCTACCGCCAGGGCAACGCCGGCCAGTCCGCACAGATCCTGCAACAAGTGCCGATGGAGCAACTCAAGCCCGGCCAGCAGATTTTTGCCAGCACGCTGTCGGCTGAACTGGCGATGACCCGCAACCAGCCCAAGGCGGCACTGACTGCCCTGAGCCACCCAAGCCTGCAACACCTGAGCGAAATGCCAGTAGAGCAGCAGGTCCGCACCGGCACCGTCCGCGCCCGCGCCCTCGAGGCCGATGGCCAGACCCTGGCCGCCGCCAAGGAGCGCATCTTCATCGCGCCCCTGCTGGAAAACGACGCCGCGGCGAAAAACCACGAAGCGATCTGGGTACTGATCGCCTCGCTGCCCACCGACCAGTTGCAACCGACCAGCAACGACGATCTGGGCGGCTGGCTGAGCCTCGCCCAGGCCGTCAAGACCGCCGGCACCCTGGAGCAACAGCAGGCAGCCATCGATCACTGGCGCGAACAGAACCCGAAGCACCCCGCCGCCCTGCAACTACCGACACCCCTGGTCAAGCTCAAGGAACTGGCGAGCCAGCCGCTGAGCAAGATCGCCCTGCTGCTGCCGCAGAATGGCCCGCTGGCCGCGGTTGCCAAGGCCTTGCGTGAAGGCTTCATGGCCGCGCACTACCAGGCCCAGCAGGCCGGGCAGAAGCCACCAAGCATCCAGTTCTACGACAGCTCCAGCCTGACCTCCATGGACGAGTTCTACCGCAAGGCCCAGGCCGACGGCGTGCAACTGGTGGTCGGACCGCTGGAAAAACCACTGGTCAAGCAGATCAGCACTCGCCCGCAACTGCCAATCACCACCCTGGCGCTGAACTACAGCGAAGGCGAACAAGGGCCACCGCAACTGTTCCAGTTTGGCCTGGCGCCCGAGGATGAAGCGCGCGAAGTGTCCCGTCGCGCCCGTGCCGACGGCCTGCATCGTGCCGCCGCCATGATACCGAAGGGTGAATGGGGCGATCGTGTACTGAAGGCCTTCAGCCAGGACTGGCAGGCCAATGGCGGCACCATCATCGCGATCGAACGGGTCGACCAGCCAGTGCAACTGGCCCAGCAGATCGCCGACATGTTCCAATTGCGCCAGAGCGAGGGCCGCGCCAAAAGCCTGCAAAACACCGTTGGCACCACGGTCGCAGCCCAGCCATCCCGTCGCCAGGACATCGAGTTCATCTTCCTGGCCTCGACGCCGCAACAGGCTCAGCAGATCAAGCCAACCTTGAACTTCCAGTACGCCGGTGACGTGCCGGTCTACGCGACGTCTTCGGTGTTCAGCGCCAGCGGCGACCAGAACCAGTACAACGACATGAGCGGCATCCGCTTCTGCGAAACCCCGTGGTTGCTCGACGCCAATGACCCACTGCGCAAACAGGTAACCGCCCAGTGGCCCCAGGCCGGTGGCAGCCTGGGTCGGTTGTACGCGATGGGTGTAGACGCCTATCGCCTGGCACCGCGCCTGGGCCAGCTCAAGACGCTGCCGGACAGCCGCATCGAAGGCCTGTCGGGCAGCCTGGCAGTATCCGCAACCCAGCGCGTACAGCGTCAACTGCCATGGGCCGAATTCGTCAACGGCCAGGTACAGCGCCTGCCGGATACCCAGCGCTGATGCCTGACCGATCACGCCAGCAACGCGGACGGGATGCCGAGGGCCAGGCTCTCGCGCATCTCCAGCAGCAAGGCCTGCGGCTGGTGGCGCAGAACTGGTTGTGTAAACGCGGCGAGCTTGATCTGGTCATGCTTGACGGCGATACAGTAGTATTCGTCGAAGTCCGCTACAGAAAAAATACTCAATGGGGTGGCGCGCTCGACAGCATTGACGAGCGCAAGCGCCAGAAGCTGGTTTTCGCCGCGCAGTACTTTCTGCAAAGCGAGTCTCGCTGGGCCGATCATCCCTGCCGCTTCGACGTGGTTGCCATCGACAGCAACGCCGCCCAGTTGAATTGGCTGCAGAACGCCTTCGACAGTTGAGCGCCCATGCCGAGCCGGACACCTTCACCTAACTTTTTTGCTCTTTGCTTTGCGCGCCGCACACTTTTGTGCCGATAAGCCGCGCTACTTAAGGTCACACTGATGGACATGCAATCGCGAATTCGCCAGCTTTTTCAGGCCAGTATCGACACCAAGCAACAGGCGATGGACGTACTTGCACCACACATCGAGCAAGCCAGCCAAGTGATGGTCAACGCCTTGCTCAACGAGGGCAAGATGCTTTCGTGCGGCAATGGCGGCTCGGCCGGCGATGCCCAGCATTTCTCTTCGGAACTGCTCAACCGCTTCGAACGCGAGCGTCCGAGCCTGCCGGCGATCGCCCTGACCACCGACAGCTCGACGATCACCTCGATCGCCAACGACTACAGCTACAACGAAGTATTCTCCAAACAGATCCGCGCCCTGGGTCAACCCGGCGATGTACTGCTGGCCATTTCCACCAGCGGCAACTCGGCCAATATTATTCAAGCGATCCAGGCCGCACATGATCGCGAAATGATTGTCGTAGCATTGACCGGTCGTGACGGCGGCGGCATGGCGTCCCTGCTATTGCCTGAAGACGTCGAGATCCGCGTACCGGCCAATGTCACCGCACGTATCCAGGAAGTCCACCTGCTGGCGATCCACTGCCTTTGCGACTTGATCGACAGCCAACTGTTCGGGAGTGAAGAATGACCCCTAATCGCCTAGGCCTTCTGGCCCTGACCCTGTGCCTCGGCATCAGCGGCTGCACATCGGTGGTTAACGCCAGCCGGGAAAAGCCGATTGAAGACGACCGCGGCACCCGCACCTTCGGCAGCAAGATCGACGACTCCCTGATCGAAACCAAAGTGGGAGTGAACATCGCCAAGGCCGACCCGGACCTGGACAACAACTCGCACATCGTCGTCACCAGCTTCAACGGCGTCGTATTGCTGGCCGGCCAGACCCCGCGCGCCGACCTCAAGGCCAAGGCCGAGCAGGAAGCCAGCGCCGTGCAGCGGGTCAAGACCGTGCATAACGAACTGCAGGTGTTGCAACCGTCCTCGCTGCTGGCACGCCAGAATGACGCCTGGCTGACCACCAAAATCAAGACCCAGATGCTCACCGACGCCAGCATTCCCGGCTCGCGCATCAAGGTCGTGACTGAGAATGGCATTGTCTATCTGCTGGGGCTGCTGACCAAGCAAGAGGCCGCGCAGGCGACCAATCTGGTGCAGGGTGTGTCCGGGGTGCAGAAAATCGTAAAGTTGTTTGAGTACATTGACTGATACGGCGCGAGCTCAGAAAAGGCGCTTTTCCCAGGCGGGGAAAGCGCCTTTTTTTTGGGTTCGATTTCAGGGCTGACTGGCGTGATATACACACCAACCACGGAACCACAAAAAAAATGCCCGCATCTCACGACACAGGCATTTTCTTCAAACCAGCCAGCAGATCTATTTCACCACTTTCAGACTAGGCCGCCCGCTAGGACGCGGCGGCTCGTCATCCGGTGGCGGCAGGTCATCATCCGGCTCGAACTCTTCTTCACCGTCCAGCGGCGCTTCCAGCTCAAACACCATGCCCTGGCCATTCTCCCGAGCATAAATCCCCAGGATCGCAGCAATAGGCACGTACAGCGTGTGCGGCACACCACCGAAGCGCCCTTCGAAGCTGACGGCGTCATTATCCATGTGCAGGTGACGCACAGCGGCTGGCGATACGTTCAGGACAATCTGCCCATCGTTGGCAAAACCCTGCGGCACCTGCACCGACGGATACTCGGCGTTGACCAGCATGTGCGGGGTGCAATCGTTGTCCACAATCCACTCGTAGAGCGCGCGGACCAGATAAGGTCGACTGGAGTTCATAGCGGCTCCCTAAGCCTTAGCGCATGTCGCGTTCGACACCAGACAGACTCGCCTGGAAAGCCTCACGCGCGAATTGGCGCTCCATATAATCAAGCAGCGGCTTGGCAGGCCGCGGCAGTTCGATACCCAGAATCGGCAAACGCCAGAGTATGGGCAATAGGCAGCAATCCACCAGACTTTGTTCCTCACTGAGGAAAAACGGCTTGTCGACGAACAACGGCGATACGCCAGTCAGGCTTTCACGCAGTTCCTTACGTGCCACGACCCGCGCGGGTTCCTTGGTCCGGGAATCCAGGATCAGATCCACCAACCCGCACCAGTCACGCTGGATGCGATGGATCAGCAAACGACTGTTGGCGCGTGCGACAGGGTACACCGGCAGCAAAGGCGGATGCGGATAACGCTCATCCAAGTATTCCATCACCACGGTCGACTCCCACAATGCCAGGTCACGATCGACCAGTGTGGGCAGACTGCCGTAAGGGTTCACTTCGATCAGCTTCGGCGGCTGACGGCCCGCTTCGACGTAAATGATCTCGGCGCTGACACCCTTCTCTGCCAGTACGATGCGTACCCGGTGGGAATAGTGGTCGGCGGGGTCGGAGTAACAGGCCAACCGATTGGTCACGCCCATGGCGATCCTCCTCGCTTGTTGAAATTATCGAAAAACGGAAAAACGAGCGCGCCCAGAGAGCGTCTCCCGTAACACCTGGCTGACCAGGCTCGTTACATTTCTAGAGACGCCCTTGGGCGCGCACGATTAACAGCAACGGCTTACAGCTTTATCAATGCACGTCTTTCCAGTATTCACGCTTGAGCAGGTAAGCGAATACGAAGAAGAACGCCAGGTACAGCAATACATAGGTACCGATGCGCTGATGCTCCAGCTTCACCGGGTTGGCCGAGTAGGCCAGGAAGGTCACCAGGTTCTTGACCTTCTCGTCAAACTGCTCCGGGGTCAGGCTACCGGTGTTCGGCAATACGGTCAGTTGGTCGCAGGCTTCATGCGTCAAAGCGGTGCCAGTCAGCGGATCGAATTGCTTTTTACCACCCTCGACGATCTGAACCTGTTTGCAGCCTACCACCTGGCGCCCCTGGAGGCCGACCAGAACGTTAGGCATGCCGACGTTCGGGAAGACCTTGTTGTTCACGCCCCATGGACGCGCAGGGTCTTCGTAGAACGAACGCAGGTAACCATAAAGCCAGTCAGTTCCACGTACGCGGGCGACCAGGGTCAAATCCGGCGGCGCGGCGCCGAACCAGGTCTTGGCATCCGCAGGCTGCATGCCGATGGTCATGTGATCGCCCAGCTTGGCACCGGTGAACACCAGTTTCTCGAGCATCATTTCATGGGGAATGCCCAGGTCATCGGCTACACGCTCGTAGCGCTGGAACTTGGCACTGTGGCAGCCCATGCAGTAGTTGGCGAACGTCCGTGCGCCGTCCTGCATGGCAGCCTTGTCGGAAACGTCGATGTCGACTTTTTCCAGCTCTGGACCACCGTGTTCGGCCGCGAAGGACAATACAGGCATAGCAGCAAGAATCAGTACAGCAAATAGCTTTTTCATCAGCCAGTCACCCTTTCCGGAACCGGTTTGGTCTTCTCGAGCCTGGTATAGAACGGCATCAGAATGAAGTAGGCGAAGTACAGGAAGGTGCAAACCTGCGACAGCAACGTACGCTCCGGTGTCGGTGCCAGTACACCCAGCACGCCCAGGATCACGAACGAGATGCAGAACACCACGAGCCAGATCTTGCTCAGCCAGCCTTTGTAGCGCATCGACTTGACCGGACTGCGGTCCAGCCACGGCAGGACGAACAGCACGGCGATGGCCGCGCCCATGGCGATAACGCCCATCAGCTTGTCCGGAATCGCCCGCAGGATCGCGTAGAACGGCGTGAAGTACCAGACCGGGGCAATGTGTTCAGGGGTCTTGAAGGCGTTCGCTTGCTCGAAGTTCGGCTTCTCGAGGAAATAACCACCCATTTCCGGGAAGAAGAACACGATGGAGCAGAAGATGAACAGGAAGACCACCACACCGACGATATCTTTCACGGTGTAGTACGGGTGGAAGGCAATGCCATCCAGCGGTACGCCGTTCTCGTCCTTGTGCTTCTTGATGTCCACACCATCGGGGTTGTTCGAGCCGACTTCGTGCAGCGCCAGGATGTGCAGTACCACCAGACCGAGGATCACGATCGGCAAGGCCACGACGTGCAGGGCGAAGAAGCGGTTCAGGGTGATGCCGGAGATCAGGTAATCACCGCGGATCCACTGGGTCAGGTCGTCGCCGATGACCGGAATCGCACCGAACAACGAGATGATCACCTGGGCACCCCAGTAGGACATCTGGCCCCATGGCAGCAGGTAGCCCATGAAGGCTTCGGCCATCAGCGCCAGGTAGATCAGCATGCCGAAAACCCACACCAGCTCACGAGGCTTCTGGTACGAACCGTAGAGCAGACCACGGAACATGTGCAGGTAGACCACGATGAAGAATGCCGAAGCGCCAGTGGAGTGCAGCAGACGCAGGATCGAGCCGTACTCGACGTCGCGCATGATGTATTCGACGGAGGCAAACGCTTCTTCCGCCGACGGGGTGTAGCTCATGGTCAGCCAGACACCGGTAACGATCTGGTTGACCAGAACGAGCAATGCCAGAGAGCCAAAGAAGTAGAAGAAGTTGAAGTTTTTTGGAGCGTAATACTTGCTGAGATGGTCTTCCCACATTTTGGTCGCGGGAAAGCGCGCATCAACCCAATCCATGAATTTGCTCATCACGCTTTCTCCGTGTCGACGCCGATGACAATGATGTCATCCGACTCATAGGAATGCGGGGGAACTGGCAGGTTCAGAGGTGCAGGCTGCGACTTGTAGACGCGACCGGCCAGGTCGTAGTGGGAGCCGTGGCAAGGGCAGAAATAACCACCAACCCAGTCCTTGCCCAAGTCGGCAGGCGCCACTTCAGGACGGAACGTTGGCGAGCAACCCAGGTGCGTGCAGATCCCGATCAGAAGCAGGACTTCTGGCTTGATCGAACGTGTCTCCGGATCGACATAGGTCGGTTGCGTCGAGTTCTTGGAGGTGGGGTCGGACAACTGCCCCTCGATCTTTTTCAGATTCCCCAGGATTTCCTCTGTACGGCGGACGATGAACACCGGCTGGCCGCGCCACTCAGCAATCATCTGCTGGCCTGGCTCGATCTTGCTGACATTCACTTTCACCGGTGCACCTGCAGCTTTCGCCTTGGCACTGGGAAACCATGACCCCACGAACGGGACCGCAGCCCCCACCGCTCCTGCAGCACCCACCACGGATGTGGCTGCTACCAGGAAGCGACGCCGGCCTGCATTCACGCCGTCATTGCTCATTCAGTCCTCTCCCATCAGCTTTGTGGCCTGTTAGATCAGGCGTCTACTAAGTAAAAATCTGAACTTATAAAAATTTTGCCGAATGGTAATGAAAAGCCCCAATTCTGACAAGGTAATTACCAAGCGGCCAAACCGCCAAGCCTTGTAGTATAGGGGCTCTACGAATGTGGCAAGTTGTCACAGAGCAATTCTTTTGCCCATAAAAAAACGCCCAGCTCCGTGAGGAACTGGGCGCCTTTTGAAAGCGGAAGCGGAATTAACGCTTCGAGTACTGCGGACGCTTACGCGCTTTACGCAGACCGACTTTCTTACGTTCAACTTCGCGAGCATCGCGAGTTACGAAGCCGGCTTTGCGCAGAGCACTACGCAGAGTCTCGTCGTAGTCCATCAGGGCGCGAGTGATGCCGTGGCGGATTGCGCCAGCTTGACCACTTACACCACCACCGATAACGGTGACGTAGATGTCGAATTTTTCGACGGTCTCGGTCAGTTCCAGCGGCTGACGAACTACCATGCGGGCAGTTTCGCGGCCGAAGAAGTTATCCAGGGAGCGGTTGTTGATGGAGATATTACCAGTGCCCGGACGCAGGAAAACGCGTGCGGTTGCAGTCTTGCGACGGCCAGTGCCGTAATTTTGAGTCGCCGACATAATGAACTATTCCGTTAAAACTTCAGTTCTTGGGGCTGCTGAGCAGTATGAGGGTGAGCAGCGCCCGCATAAACCTTCAGCTTACGATACATGTCGCGACCCAGTGGGTTTTTAGGCAGCATGCCTTTAACCGCGGTCTCGATCACGCGCTCAGGGGCTTTGGCGATCAGCTTTTCGAAGTTGATCGACTTGATGCCGCCAGGAAAACCGGAGTGGGAGTAGTACATTTTGTCAGTGGTTTTAGCGCCAGTAACACGTACTTGCTCAGCGTTGATCACGACGATGTAGTCACCGGTGTCAACGTGAGGGGTGTACTCAGGCTTGTGCTTGCCACGCAGACGGCTCGCGATTTCGGTGGCCAGACGACCCAGGGTCTGACCAGCAGCGTCGACGACAAACCAGTCGCGCTTTACTGTTTCCGGTTTAGCAGTAAAAGTTTTCATTCTTTATAGCCTCAGGGGCCGCCCTGTAAATTAGACGGCGGATCTTACTGAATAGTGCGTACTTTGACAAGTCAAAGGCAGCCGGATACAGACGCTTTCGGGGGCTCGGGTCGGCGCGTCCGTTCAACGGCAAGATTCTTCGGCGGCGGCGCATCACTTCCACTGCAGAAAGAGGTGCGCAATTATGCAGATTGCGAAAAATATTTCAACCTGCTTTTATGATTGTTTTGCCCAAGGAGGTCCCGATGGACTATCGCCAGCTAGGCCGTACCGATCTGAACGTGAGTGCCCTGTGCCTCGGAACCATGACCTGGGGTGAGCAGAACAGCGAGGCCGAAGCCTTCGCCCAGATCGAACGCGCCAAGGGTGCCGGCATCAATTTCATGGACACCGCCGAGATGTACCCGGTGCCACCGAAGGCCGAGACCTACGCCACCACCGAGCGCTACATCGGCAATTACTTCAAGAGCCGCGGCGACCGTGCCGACTGGATCCTGGCAAGCAAGATCGCCGGTCCCGGCAACACCATCGACTACATCCGCGACAAGAACCTCAAGCACAACCGCCGCCACATCGTCGAAGCGGTGGATGCCAGCCTCAAGCGCTTGCAGACCGACTGGATCGATCTTTACCAGTTGCATTGGCCGGAACGCAGCACCAATTTCTTTGGCCAACTGGGCTACCAGCACAAGGCCGACGAAACGTTCACCCCGCTGGAGGAAACCCTCGAAGCCCTGGACGAACAGGTCCGCGCCGGCAAGATCCGCCACATCGGCCTGTCCAACGAAACGCCTTGGGGCACCATGAAATTCCTCGCCCTGGCCGAAGCCCGCGGCTGGCCGCGGGCGGTGTCGATCCAGAACCCTTACAACCTGCTCAATCGCAGCTTCGAGGTCGGCCTCGCGGAAATCGCCATCCGCGAACAGTGCGGCCTGCTGGCCTACTCGCCCCTGGCGTTCGGTTTCCTGTCGGGCAAATACGAAAACGGCGCACGGCCAGCCAAGGGTCGCCTGACCCTCTATAGCCGCTTCATGCGCTATTTCAATCCACAGTCGGAAGCAGCATGCAGCCGCTATGTGGCGTTGGCCCGCGAACATGGCCTGGACCCCGCACAGATGGCCCTGGCGTTCGTCACCCAGCAGCCGTTCGTGACCAGCAACATCATCGGCGCCACCACGCTGGAGCAACTGGACAGCAACATCGCCAGCTTCGACCTGAAGCTGTCAGATGAAGTCCTGGCAGGGATCGAGGCGATTCACAAGGACCAGCCGAATCCGGCGCCTTGATTGATTCATAGCCCTCATCGCGAGCAGGCTCACTCCCACATTGGATTTATGTCTGACCACAATTTGTGATTCGACAGACACCCTTGTGGGAGCGGGCTTGCTCGCGATAGCGGTCTAACAGTCACTACGTCATCAAAGCGACCGCGCAATAATCTCCTTCATGATTTCATTGGTCCCGGCATAGATCCGCTGCACCCGCGCATCCGCCCACGCCCGGGCAACCGGGTATTCCCACATGAAGCCGTAGCCGCCGTGTAGCTGCACGCATTCGTCGAGCACCTTGCATTGCAGGTCGGTGCCCCAGTACTTGGCCATCGCCGCCGTCGGTACATCGAGCTTGCCTTGCAGGTGCAGTTCCAGGCAGCGGTCGACGAAGACCCGGCCAATCTGGATTTCGGTGGCCATTTCCGCGAGCTTGAAACGCGTGTTCTGGAAGTCCGCGATGGATTTGCCGAACGCCTTGCGGTCGCGGGTGTAGTCCAGGGTCCATTGCAGCGCCGCTTCGGCCGAGGCCAGGCCGCCAATGGCGACGGTCAGGCGCTCCTGAGGTAGCTCCTGCATCAAGTAGGCGAAGCCCATTCCGGCCTGGCCAAGCAGGTTTTCCTTCGGCACGCGGACATCCTGGAAGAACAATTCCGAGGTGTCCTGGGCCTTCATTCCAACTTTTTCCAGGCGCTTGCCCTTTTCGAAACCCGGCGTGCCCGCCTCCACCAGGAACAGGCTGGTGCCCTTGGACCCAGCCTTCGGATCGGTCTTGGCGACCACGATCACCAGGTCAGCCAGGAAACCATTGGTAATGAAAGTCTTCGAGCCGTTGATGACGTACTCATCGCCGTCCAGCACCGCCGAGGTCTTCACGCCTTGCAGGTCGGAACCGGCGCCCGGCTCGGTCATGGCGATGGCCGTGACCATCTCACCAGACACCAGTTTCGGCAGGTATTTGTGTTTCAGCGCTTCACTGCCGTAATGCAGGATGTACGGCGCGACGATGTCGGAATGCAGCGAGAAACCGATCCCCGTCAGCCCCAGGCGGCCGATCTCCTCGATCACCACCGTGCTGTAGAGGAAGTCCGCGTCCAGCCCGCCGTAGGCTTCTGGAAGGTGCGAGCACAACATGCCCGCCTCCCCCGCTTTGTTCCAGAGCTGGCGGTCGACATGCCCCTGTTTTTCCCACTGGCCGTGGTACGGCACGGCTTCTTTTTCGAGGAAGGTTCGTACGCTGTCGCGAAACAATTCGTGCTCGGGACTGAACAGTGTTCTTGGGATCATGACGCACCTTTGATTATTGTTGGACGTGGTTATCCGATAGAGCCTAAAGCCTGCGGTGTACGACAGGACACTGGACACATCCGACAAAAAATAAGACGATCCAGCCGTCTGGTGACCACTTTCCCCTATAAAAATAAAGATGAATTATGTCTATGCACGTCTCCACGCCCTTGCGGCGCGTCAGCATCCTGGCAATCGACCGGGTCTTCGCCTTCACCCTCATGCAAGCCAAGGATTTTTTCCACCTGGCCAGCCTGCGCTATGGCAAGCAACTGGGCCTAGGCCTGACGCCGGCGTTTGAAATCCGCCTGGTCAGCCCCGATGGCAAACCGGTGAACAGCTTCAGCGATGTGATCATGCCGGTGGACGGTGGCCTGGAAAATACCGACGTCATCATCCTGCCAGCCTTCTGGGATGATTTCGCCAGCCTCTGCCAACGTTATCCTCAGGTCCTGCCCTGGCTGCGGGAACAACATGCCCGCGGTGCGGTGCTCTGCGGCGAAGCCACCGGGGTGTTCTGGCTGGCCGAGTCCGGGCTGCTCGACGGCAAGGAGGCGACCACCTACTGGCGCTTCTTCAATGCCTTCAAGGAGCGCTTCCCCCAAGTGCACTTGAACCAGGACAAGCACCTGACCGACGCCGACAACCTGTTCTGCGCTGGCGGTGCGACCTCAGCCTGCGATCTCTACATTTACCTCATTGAACGCTTCTGTGGCGCCAATGTGGCCCAGGCCGTGGCGCGGGACATCCTGTATGAAGTGCAACGCAGCTATTCGCCGGGACGGATCGGCTTCGGCGGGCAGAAACTGCACCAGGATGTGATCATCCTGCAGATCCAGCACTGGCTTGAGGAGCACTTCGCCGACAAATTCCGCTTCGAGGACGTCGCCCGCGAACACGGCATGAGCATTCGCAATTTCATGCGCCGCTTCCAGACCGCCACGGGTGACAAACCATTGCATTACCTGCAACGACTGCGGATAGAAACCGCCAAGGGCCTGCTCTCCGGCAGCCGCAAGAGCATCAAGACCATCAGCTATGAAGTCGGCTACGACGATGCGAGCTTTTTCGCCCGGTTGTTCCGGCAACATACCGACCTGTCGCCGAACCAGTATCGGCAGCAGTTTCAGCAGGCGGCGTGAACCGGAGCTGAATGCAATCCAATGTGGGAGCGAGCCTGCTCGCGATAGCGGTGTGTCAGCCAGCATTGATGTTGACTGATACACCGCTATCGCGAGCAGGCTCGCTCCCACAGAGGTTGTGTGCTCCGAATTTCCTTACGGCTTATGCGCCCGCGACAGGAATTCGTGGGATTGCATCTCCAGCAAACGACTCAAGGTCCGCTGGAATTCGAACGTCAGGCGACCGCCGGTGTAGAGGTCCTTGAGTTCGACTTCAGCCGAAATGATCAGCTTCACGTTACGGTCGTAGAACTCGTCGACCATGTTGATGAAGCGGCGGGCGATGTCGTCGGTGGTAACGCTCATTTGTTCGACGCCGCTGAGCAGCACGGCGTGGAAGATCTTGCCCAGCTCGATGTAGTCGTTCTGGCTGCGAGGGCCGTCGCACAGTTCGCGGAAGTCGAACCAGGCCACGTCGTCACAGGTGCGGATGGCGCGGATTTCACGGTTCTCGATGATCAATACATCGTTTTCCACCGCCTGGGTGCACTCCGGCGTCAAGGCACGGAAGCTCTTGCGCAAGCTTTCTTCGGCGGCGGCATCCAGGGGAAAGTGGAACAGCTCGGCTTGCTCGAGGTGACGCAGGCGATAATCCACGCCGCTGTCGACGTTGACGATTTCGGTGTGTTCCTTGATCAGCGCGATCGCCGGCAGGAAACGCGCCCGCTGCAGGCCGTCCTTGTACAGGCCGTCCGGCACGATGTTCGAGGTGGCGACCAGGGTCACGCCGTTCTTGAACAGCTCTTCCATCAAGGTGCCGAGGATCATGGCGTCGGTGATGTCGGACACGAAAAACTCATCGAAGCAGATCACCCGGGTCTCGTCGGAGAAACGCTTGGCGATGATGGTCAGCGGGTTCTTCTCGCCACCCAGGGTCTTCATTTCTTCGTGCACACGCTTCATGAAGCGGTGGAAGTGCGTCCGCGTCTTTTCCTTGAACGGCAGCGCTTCGAAGAAGGTGTCCACCAGGTAGGTCTTGCCACGGCCCACCCCCCCCCAGAAATACAGGCCCTTGACCGGTGTCTGGTCTTTCTTGCCGAACAGTTTGCCCAACAGGCCCGGCTTGTTGTTCGACGCCGCGACCAAGTCATCGTACAGGCGCTGCAAATGCCGCACCGCCGTTTCCTGGGCTGCGTCGTGGAAAAACTCCGGGCGTTTCAGATCAGCTTGATATCGTTCTAGGGGCGTCATATTCGTTAGCAAGGCAACAAAAACGGGCCGTCACTGTAGCGATGGCCCAAAGGAATGGCAATCGGCCCGTATTCGGGCCGATGGTCGGAGTTACGCGCCAGAATCAGTCCTGGGCAGGTGTCAGGGCAACACGCAACGCATCAATGCCTGCATCGCGAGCGGCGCTGTCTGCGAAAGCCGGGCTGTCCGCCACGCATTCGCCGTCGAGCCAGACACTGAAACTCTGTCCGTCGTTACGAACATCCAATGGCTGACCGGACTGCAATTGCTTGGTGACCTGGCCAGCAGCCTTGCCATCGGCAAAGTGGCGGGACAACAACAGTTGCTCGCCGTCGGCGGCCAGCAGACGGAAGCGGAAACTGCCGTCGTCTTCGCGAAAGCTCACGAAGCGTGCAGCCTTGGTGGCTTTCTTCTTGGTGCTGGCGGCCACTTGGACCTGGCTGACAAACGACCGCAGGCCAACGGCCTCGCGCAGTTCATTGAGGAACGGCGTCGCCACGGCCCGGGCTTTTTTCGCGCCGTGCTGCAGGATGTCTTCCAGGTCCGCCGGACGCTCGATCAACTGGTGATAACGCTCACGCGCTTCACCCAACTCACTGTCGAGCAACTGGAACAGACGGTTCTTGGCTTCGCCCCAACCCAGGCCTTGCAGCAGTTCGCTGCGGAAGCTGGCGGACTGTTCGGCAGTGGCAAAAGCCTGGAACAGGGTGAACAGGTGCGAATTGTCCGGATCCTTGGCTTCGCCCGGGGCACGGGAGTCGGTAACGATCCGCGAGATCGCGTCCTTCATGTCCTTGGCGCTGCTGAACAACGGGATGGTGTTGTCGTAGCTCTTGGACATCTTGCGGCCATCGAGGCCCGGCAGCGTCGCCACGCTTTCCTCGATCAGCGCCTCGGGCATGGTGAAGAACTCCTTGCCCTGGCCGAACAGGTGATTGAAGCGCTGGCCGATGTCGCGGGCCATTTCCACGTGCTGGATCTGGTCACGACCGACCGGCACCTTATGGGCGTTGAACATCAGGATGTCGGCGGCCATCAGTACCGGGTAGCTGTACAGGCCCATGGTGATGCCGGCGTCCGGGTCTTCGCCGGCCTCGACGTTCTTGTCCACCGAGGCCTTGTAGGCATGGGCACGGTTGAGCAGGCCCTTGGCGGCGACGCAGGTCAGCAGCCAGGTCAGTTCGGGAATCTCGGGAATGTCGGACTGCCGATAAAAGGTCACGCGGTCCACGTCCAGGCCGCCGGCCAGCCAAGTGGCGGCGATTTCCAGGCGCGAACGCTGGATACGCAGCGGGTCATCGCATTTGATCAGGGCGTGGTAGTCGGCCAGGAAGTAGAACGAATCGGCGTTACTGTCGCGGCTGGCGAGGATCGCCGGACGGATAGCGCCGGCATAGTTGCCCAGGTGCGGGGTGCCGGTGGTGGTGATGCCGGTCAGGATACGGGTACGCGTCGTCATGAGTTATCGCTTGTCAGACTGCTGTCAATTCGAAAGGCGCGGCAGGATCAGATCCTTGAGATCGGTCAGCTTGCCATGAAAAAAGTGTCCGCATTCTGCCACTTTCAGCAGCTCATGGGGGCGTTGGAGCGTGTCGGACCATTCGTAAACCAGTTGCGGATCGACCACTTCGTCGGTTTCCGGCTGGATCACGGTCAACTCGCCACTCATCGGCAAGGGCGACTGTTCATTCAGGCGCATCACCGCCGGGGCCACCATGAACAGGTGTTTGAGCGGTTGCCCCTGGGCTTCCAGGCGTCCGCCAAGGCTCGCGGCAACGAAACCACCAAACGAAAAACCGAACAGGGTAAGCGGCAGTTGCGGGTATTTTTCCCGCAGCCAATCGGCGGCGGCCTGGGCGTCGTCGACTTCACCAGTGCCCATGTCATGCGTACCGGCACTGGCACCCACGCCACGATAATTGAAACGCAACGTAACCAGCCCAGCATCGCGGGCAGTGCGTTGCAGGGTCGAGACCACTTTATTGAGCATGGTCCCACCCTGCACCGGGTTCGGGTGGCAGATCAGCGCCAGGCCACGGGGCGCCTCGCTGTCCAGGTACAAGGCTTCCAGTTGGCCCACCGGGCCATCGATGACTACAGGGGTTTCGCGCATAAGCAAGGGAAAGAACTCCGTGACCTCGAATAGGGTCGACTCGTCTAGCTAAAGTCTGTGCCTGGCATGATTGCGATGTTCTTCGCGGTATACAGCGCAGGTCCGAGCCGTTAACGTAAAGCAAAGCCGTTTATAGAGGAAGGACTCGTGGAACACTCGCTCTTAGTTTGGCTGTTGCCGACTCTTGCCCTGGTTGCCGGTGTCGCCATTGGATTCCTGCTTGCCCGATTGCTGCCCAACGCGGTGCCCAACAGCACGCAACGTCAGCTGGACGACATTCAGGAACGTTTCGACAGTTATCAGAATGAGGTGGTCACCCACTTCAACAGCACCGCGTCCCTGGTGAAAAAACTCACCCAGAGCTACCAGGACGTCCAGGATCATCTGTCCGAAGGTGCCAATCGCCTGGCCCTGGACGAGCAGACTCGCCAACGTCTGCTGGCTGCTCTGCAAGCCGATGCGGCACAGACTCCACGGGAACGCCTGACCCCACCAAAAGGGATCCAGGAACCGCCGCGGGACTACGCCCCCAAGGCCCCCAATTCACCCGGCATGCTCGATGAGCATTACGGTTTGAAGAAGTAATCTCCAAGCGACACCCAAAAGCCCGCCCGATCATATGATCGGGCGGGCTTTTTATTGCCTCAAATCCCACTCACTTCACTGTTGATCCATTGTGGCAAGGGTAAATGGCAGCCACAAAAAGGGGGGCCATGTTTCCATGGCCCCCCTTTCATTTATCGCCCAGCGATTACGGATATTGCTGGTAAGTCTGCCCCTGCTGCTGCGGTGCCTGCTGGTAATTCTGGCCCGGAATAGCCTTGAGGTTCACCTCGACACGACGGTTCTGCGCACGGCCGTTGACGTCGGCGTTGCTCGCCACCGGGTTGTCCGGGCCGGCGCCACGGGCCGAGAGGTTGGCACCGCTCACGCCCTGGGATGTCAGGTAGGTCGCCACGCTCTGGGCACGACGCTGGGACAGGTCCATGTTGTGCTGGCGGCTGCCGGTGCTGTCGGTATAACCGACGATTTCGATCTGGTTCTGGTTGAACTCCTTGAGGGAGTTGGCCAGGTTGTTCAGTGGCTGGTAGAAGCTGGAGGCGATGTTCGCCGAGTCGGTGGCGAAGGTGATGTTGCCCGGCATGATCAGCTTGATCTGGTCACCCTGGCGCTGCACTTCAACGCCGGTATTGGCCATGCTCGCACGCAGTTTCTTTTCCTGCTGGTCGGCGTAGTAGCCGTAGCCAGCTGCGGAAGCCCCCACCACCGCCGCGCCGATCAATGCCCCTTTGCCGCGGTTATCGTGACCGATGGCCGCACCGGCCAACGCCCCCGCCAGTGCACCGAGGCCGCCGTACTTGGCGGTTTTGCTCATACCCGACGATTCGGTAGAGGCCTGGCCCTGGTTGTCATAGGGGTTAGGCGACGCACAGCCGGACAACAGGGCCACAGCAGTAGCGACAACGATCAAGCGACGCGAGGTGAACATGGAATGCTCCTGGGTTTTCAGTCTGAAGTGCCAGGGCGTAGGCAATCGACTCTGGCAGGCGTTGGAACACGGCAATCGTTAAAAATTCCGTCCCGCTGCGTCGCGTTTCGCCCGGCTGCCCGATAAAAACCGGCGTCCGGGCGAACGCCCCTCAACCCTGCGCCAGACAGCGGCTCACGCCCCTGACAATCATCTCCACTTCGCGCCCATCGATCGTCAACGGCGGTAACAGGCGGATGGTCTGGCCCCGGGTGACATTGATCAGCAGCCCGTGGTCCCGGGCGGCGCGAAGGGTCAGGTCGCGGACCGGTTGCTTGAGTTCGATGCCGATCATCAAGCCCTGACCGCGAATCGCCAATACATTGGGGTTGTCCGCCAACTCGATCCGCAACCGACTCAGCAATTGTTCGCCCTGGTGCCTGGCGTTATCCACCAGCGCTTGTTGCTCAATGATATCCAGCACCGTGCAGCCGACCCGACAGGCCAGTGGATTGCCGCCAAAGGTGCTGCCATGACTGCCAGGAGTAAACAACTCGGCAGCCTTGCCCCGCGCCAGGCAGGCACCGATGGGCACGCCGTTGCCCAGGCCTTTGGCAAGGGTCATGACGTCCGGCACGATGCCTTCATGCTGGAACGCGAACCATTGGCCGGTGCGACCGATACCGGTCTGGATCTCGTCGAGCATCAACAGCCAGGCACGCCGGCTGCACAGTTGCCGCAAGGCCTTGAGGTAACCCGGTGGGGCGAGCTGCACACCGCTCTCGCCCTGGATCGGCTCCACCAGTACCGCAACGATGCGCTCGGCATGAGCCTGCCGGACCTCTTCCAACGCCGCGAGGTCGCCAAACGGTACCTTGATGAAATCCCCCGGCAACCGATTGAAACCCAGCCGCACGGACGGGCCGTCACTGGCGGACATGGTGCCCAAGGTGCGCCCGTGGAACGCGTTGTCCATGACCACCACCAACGGCTGCTCGACGCCCCTGTGCCAGCCATAGAGGCGCGCCAGTTTCAGCGCGGTTTCGTTGGCCTCGGCGCCCGAGTTGTTGAAAAACACCCGCTCCAGCCCGGACAACTGGGTGAGTTTTTGCGCCAGGCGTTGCTGCCAATCGATGCTGTACAGGTTGGACGTGTGCAACAGCAGGCCGGCCTGCTCGCTGATGGCGGCCACCAGCCGAGGATGGGAATGGCCGACATTGGTCACCGCCACGCCCGCCACCGCATCGAGGTACTCGCGGCCGTCCTGGTCCCACAGGCGCGTGCCCAAGCCATGGGTGAAATTCAGCGCCAGGGGTTGGTAAGTGGTCATCAGGCAGGCAGCGGTCATGGCTCAAGCTCCATCGGGTGGTTTTTTCCAGTATGGTTAGCCACTCAAAATGGATAAATGCGACTTTACTTCAATCATTTAAAAGTTGAGCTTGATAATGGACCTGTTCCAGGCAATGACCGTTTACGTGAAGGTGGTAGAAACCGGAAGCCTGACAGCGGCGGCCCAGGCCTGCGAAATGTCCACCACCATGGTGGGCAATCATCTTCGGGCGCTGGAGCAACGCCTCGGCGTGCGCCTGATCAACCGTACGACACGGCGCCAGCGCCTGACTGAATTCGGCTCGGCCTACTACCAGCGTTGCCTGGAAGTGTTGGGGTTGGTGGCCGATTCCGAACGCCTGGCCGAACAGGCCCAGGGCGAGCCCACCGGCACCCTGCGCATCACCGCACCGCTGACCTTTGGTACCGAACGCCTTTCGCCGGCGCTGGCCGAATTCAGCCAGCGCTTCGCCCAGGTCAAGCTCGACGTGGTGCTGACCAACCAGCGCCTGGACCTGCTCGACCATGGCTTCGACGTGGCCATCCGCCTTGGCCATCCCGACCCGAAACTGATTGCCCGTCCGTTGATGGACTACACCCTGACTATCTGTGCCTCCCCTGCTTACCTGGCCCGGCGAGGCACGCCGGAACAACCCGCGGACTTGCAACAGCACGACTGCCTGTCGTTCGCCTATTCGGCAGCAGACGAATGGCGCTTTGCCCAGGATCACTGGCCGATCAATGGCCCGCAAGGCGAGATCAAGATCCCGGTGAACGGACCGATGCTGATCAACAGCTCCTCGGGCCTGCATCGCGCCGCCCTGGCCGGGATGGGCGTGGTGATGCTGCCCGATGCGCTGGTGGCCCAGGACCTGAAGGATGGACACCTGGTGACGTTGCTGCCGGGCTACCAGCTGCCCCATCGGCCGATGAGCCTGATGTACGCGCAGGATCGCTACCGTTTGCCGAAGCTGCGCAGTTTTGTCGAGTTTGCGCTGAAGAAATGGGGCAAACCCCCAACCCCAGCCGAATGATGTTGTGGCGAGGGGATTTATCCCCGCTGGGTTGCGAAGCAACCCCAAGGCTGTCGGCTCACATCGCAGATGATGTCGGGTTTGATGATTTCTGGGGCCGCTACGCGACCCAACGGGGATAAATCCCCTCGCCACAAAAGCGAACCCCGCCTGAACATCCCCCGCTAGTGACCCCGCGCCCCATCAGCTACTCTTCCTCCTTGGACGAGCATTTTGATATCAAGGCTGATTGAGGAAACGACGATGGGAGATGCCTCGAACATCGACATGCTGCGGTTCGACTTGTCCGATCTGGACGAAGGCGTACTGCACACCATCCTGGAACTGGTCAGCGATGGCATCTGGGACTGGAATGCCAACACCGGCTTCGTCTACCGCAATCCCGGCTGGTACACGATGCTTGGCTACCCGCCTCACTCCCTGGACAACACCGTGCTGACCTGGGAGAGCGTGATCCACCCGGGTGACTATCCACGGGTCATGGCGTTGTTCGACGACTATCTGGAACAAAGATCCCACGGCTACCAGGCCGAATACCGTTGTCGCACGCGCGACGGTTCCTATATCTGGATCGAGGATCGCGGCTACGTGATCGCCCGCAACCCTGACGGCACGGTGGCGCGCATGATCGGCGCCCATCGCAGTATCGACGACAAGAAGCGCTTGTTCGAGCAACTGGAGCGGCGCAACAAGTCCCTGGAAGCAGTGATCGAAGAGCGCACCCGCGAACTGTCCCGGGTCAACCAACAATTGCAGATTCAACTCGAGGAAAACCGTCGACTCGCCGAGACCGATGCACTGACGCTGGTCGCCAACCGCTATCGCCTGGAGCAAGCGCTGCCACTGGCCTGCGAACGTGCCCAGCGCTTTCGCGAACCTTTGTCGCTGATCGCCATGGATGTCGACGATTTCAAAGACATCAACGACCGTTACGGACATGCTTTCGGCGATGCGGCATTGGTGCAAGTGGTGCAGGCGGTCCAGCGCTGCGAGCGCGACGGCGACCTGCTGGTGCGCTGGGGCGGCGACGAGTTCATCATGATCTTGCCCAACACCTCCCTGACCGACGCCTGCCTGATGGCCGAAACCATTCGCCGTGGATTGTCCGACCTGCTGCCGGTGGGCGATTTTCAGATCACCATGAGCTTTGGCGTGGTGCAGCGCTTCGACGATGAACAACAAGCGGCGCTGCTGGACCGGGCGGACCAGGCGCTGTATCGCTCCAAGATGGCCGGCAAGAATGTGATCTGCAAATGAAACCGGGCTCAGGGTCCGCGGCAAAAATGAATGCATCTTTGCGGCGTTTACAGCGGTCATAGGTTGTAACGCTTGCAATCAGGTCCGGGCACTTGTCGACTCGATCCCCCTCCCCTTCTAACCTTTATCTGGGCTGCGCCGGTTGGTCGTTACCCCGGGAGCAATGGCCGGCCTTTCCCGTCGAGGGCACCCACTTGCAGCGCTATAGCGCACGCTTCCCGGCGGTGGAGATCAACAGTTCGTTCTACCGTCCACACCGCCCCGCCACCTACGCAAAGTGGGCCGATAGCGTCACCTCGGACTTTTGCTTCTCGGTCAAAGTGCCAAAACAGATCACCCATGAACGGCGGCTGCTCGATTGCGAAGGGCTTATGGATGATTTTCTGGGGCAATGCTCGCAATTGGGAGAGAAACTGGGCTGCCTGCTGATCCAGTTACCACCATCACTGGCCTTCGATGCCGCAGTGGCCGAAGCATTCTTCACCGCATTGCGCGACCGTTATCAGGGCTATGCCGTGCTTGAACCCCGGCATCCGAGCTGGCTCGCGCCGACGGCGCAAGCACTGCTGCAAGCCCAGCACATCGGCCGCGTCGCCGCCGATCCCTCGCCATTGCCCGGTTGCGATCGACCGGCAGGCTGGCCTGGCGTTCGTTACTACCGGTTGCACGGTTCGCCGCGAATTTACTATTCCCCGTACGATGAGCCCTGGCTGGAACGGCTCGCCCGGCAATTGAAGACCGGGGCCGACACACCGACCTGGTGCATCTTTGACAACACTGCCAGTGGCGCCGCAACGCCCAATGCCCTGCGACTGTTGGAGCTGATGCGAGATTGAAGCCAGGACCGGCAACAAAAGCCAACCTGTCGCCGGTCCGACCGTGACAACACCGTCCGCGTCCAATAGATTAGGCGACCGGAAAAAAGCTCAATGCCTTTCTCGCCTCATCCCGCTAACAGAAGTAGTGAAATTTCAATGTCCGATTCCAATACCGCTGAATCCGTAGTCACCCTGTCGTCCAAAGCGGAATACGAAAACTCCATCAATCTTTCACAGCATCTGCCCCAGGCCAAAACCATCAGTGAAATGGTCCTCGATGCGTTCCAGTCGAACCGCGAAAGCGACCAGATCCGCGAACTGCGCAACGCCATCCGCCAGGCTCACGATGCGTTCGACGACGACAAGGCCTATGAACTGATGGGCCAGCTCAAGCAGCTCAAGGACGCCGAAGCCGCCGACTTCGCGGCCCTGGAAGACCTGAGCAGCCGCTTCCCGATCAGCCGCATTCTCTCCAGCTACAAGGACGATCCATCGTTCCAGGAATTGGTCTACGGCCTGGCCCTGAAAGTGCTGAACCAGACCCACCAGGCCATCAGCAATCCAAGTGGCAGCAAGGGCAAGGCCTCGCGAGCCAAGAAGGAAGCCGAAGTGTTTGTCATCAGCAAGGACGGCATCAGCGTTACCCTGCCCTTGCGCACACCACGCTCCAAGCCGAACGTCGACCGTGAAGCCTTCGAATTCCTCGGTTTCAATTTTGTCGGCGAAGGCGAAGAAGCCGAGCTGGAAAGCGAAACCTTCCTGGACAACGACGGCACCGAACAACCGGTGACCCGCAAGAGCATCGTCACCGCCCTGCAACAGCAAAAAGCCTTCGACGGCTACAGCATCGCCCAGCAATAAGCCTTTTCAGGAGGTTGTGAGTCCACCACAAACACCTGTGGGAGCGAGCCTGCTCGCGATAGCGGTGGTTCAGCTTGCATCGATGTTGAATGTGCCGGTCTCATCGCGAGCAGGCTCGCTCCCACAATGGATCAGCAGCGTTTGTCGACCATGTGTCCACCACGGAAACACCGACAACACCATGAAAAAGCCCCGCGCTTGTGTCGAAGGCGGGGCTTTTTCATGGGTGTCAGCTGTTCAAACAGCGCCAAGTCGTTCGACCATATCTGGAAACTTCTCGACCAGTTTGATCAACAAAGCCGCCTGGGCGTTAGGCTTGGATTTTTCCTGTTCCCAATTTCTCAGGGTACCTGGACTGGTCCTGATGCTCTTGGCGAAAACGGCTTGGGACATGTGGAGCTTGTCGCGCAAAGCCACGATTTCCTGGGCCGACACCTCGGGAACCGGTTTGTCTTCGATCGATATCTGGCGAAGGGTAATCTTGCCCTCGCGGTGAGCGGCCATCTCCTCGACGCCTTGCATCATCTCGGCAAACAGATCGCGCTTTTTCATAAGGTACCTCGTACTTTCAACTCAGCTTCTATGGCGCGCTTGAGCGTCTTCTCTTGCTCGGAGGTCAGGTTTACCAACTCGTCCTTGTCATAAATCGCGAACATCCAAAACTGACGATCGTTCATGAGCCAATAGTAAATGACTCGCAACCCACCCCGCTTCCCTTTGCCACGACGCTCATCGAACCAGCGCAGCTTACGAAAGCCGCCGGTACGTGGCATGACGTCACCGACCTCTGGATGCTCCAGCATATAGGACTGAAGCAGACGATACTCATCATCAGTCAGGTAATGGCCAACCGTGGCGGTGAATGTGGTCGTTTCAAAAAACAGGGTACGCATGGTGGAAACTATATGCAAGTTGCGTATAGATCAACAAACCAAAATCTATTGCGACGAATGACAGTCCATCCATGCCCATCTAGAAAAAAAGCCCCGCGCTTCTCTCGAAGGCGGGGCTTTTTTGTGCAACGTCTGGAGCTTAAGGCGCGTAAGTCAGCAACAGCTCACTCGGCACTTTGAAGTCCAGGGACATCATGACGCTCAGAGCGGTGATGGTGAAGATCGAGAACACGAACAGCTTGCGTGCCCAGACCGTGTCATCCACCGCCTTGTAGCCGGTCCAGGCCATGTACAGCCAGTACATGCCCATGGCGGCGGCGACGGCGAGGTAGCTCATGCCGGCGTAACCGCTGAAGGTCAGCATCAAGGTCGCCACGAGGAAGGCCAGGATGTAGAGCAGGATGTGCTTCTTCGCCACCCGGATACCACGCTTGACCGGCAGCACCGGAATCGAGGCCGCCAGGTAGTCGTTGAAGCGGAAGATCGCGATGGCATAGGAATGCGGCATCTGCCACAGGCTGAACATCACCAGCAGCGTCAGCGCCGCCATGTCGAAGCTGTTGCTCACCGCGACGTAACCGATCACCGGCGGCATCGCCCCCGACAGACTGCCCACCAGCGTGCCGTGGACCGACTTGCGCTTGAGGTACAGGCTGTAGAGGCCGACGTAGATGACAAAACCGATCACTGCGAACAACGCCGCCAACGGGTTGGCGACCCAGTACAACAGCGCGACACCGGCCACGCCCAGCACCGTGGCGAACACCAAGGCCAGTTGCACCGGGATCAGGCCCTGAACCAGGGCGCGGTTCTTGGTGCGCTCCATCTTGATGTCGATGTCGCGGTCGATGCAGTTGTTGAACACGCAACCGGACGCCACCACCAGGGATGTGCCGATCATCGCCGCCAGGAAGATGGCCAGATCGACATGCCCTTTGGAGGCCAGGAAAAAACCGCCTGCCACAGAAAGCACGTTACCGAAAATGATCCCCGGCTTGGTGATTTGGATAAAGTGCTTCAGGGACATCCGGATTTTCCTCAGTGCGCCATCATGTTGGTATGGATGCTGAACATGATCCACAACGACAGGCCAACCAGCAGGACGATCACGATCGCGGCAAAGACAAACGCGACCACGTTGTTACGTTGGGCGGCGGAGCGGTCCAGGTGCAGGAAGTACACCAGGTGCACCAGTACCTGGACCACGGCGAAGATCAGGATGATCCACAGGGTCAGGCTTTTCGGCAGCGTCGGGTACATCACCAGGCCGAACGGAATGACGGTCAGGATCACCGACAGGATGAAGCCGATGGCGTAGGACTTGACGCTGCCGTGGCCGGCGTCGTGGCCATCATGGGAATGAGCGTTAGCCATTTACAGGGTCCCCATCAGATAAACAACGGTGAATACGCAGATCCACACCACGTCCAGGAAGTGCCAGAACAGGCTCAGGCAGCTCAGGCGCGTCTTGTTGGTGGCGGTCAGGCCGTTTTTCTGGACCTGGTACATCATGATCGCCATCCAGATCAGGCCGCTGGTCACGTGCAGACCGTGGGTACCGACCAGGGTGAAGAACCCGGACAGGAAGCCGCTGCGGTTAGGACCGTAGCCCTCGGAGATCAACATGTGGAACTCGTTGATCTCCATGCCGATGAAGCCGGCACCGAACAGGAAGGTCATGGCCAGCCAGCCCAGTACCTGGGTTTTCTTGCCCTTGAACAACGCCAGCATGGCGAAGCCGTAGGTGATCGAGCTGAACAGCAGCAGCGCGGTTTCGCCCAGTACGTACGGCAGCTCGAAGATGTCGTGGCCCGACGGGCCACCGGCGACGTTGTTAACCAGCACCGCGTACGCTGCGAAGATCGACGCAAACAGAATGCAGTCGGTCATCAGGTAGAGCCAGAAACCGAATACGGTCATCTCGCCCGAGTCGTGGTGATGGTCATCGTGCCCATGGTCTTGACCATGGGCGTGTCCAACATTGGTCACTAAGTTCGACATGGTTTAAGCCTGTTCCAACGAGGTTTCAACACGGGTGGCGGTGGCTGGGACTTTCCCGGCCGCTACCAGACGTTTGTGCTGCTCGGCTTCGATGCGCTCGATGACATCCACCGGCACCATGTAGCCCTGATCGTCACGGGCGGCATGGATGGCGAAATACACCACGGTGCCGACCAGGCTGGCGATGGCCAACCACCAGATGTGCCAGATCATCGCGAAACCGAACACGGTCAGCAGCGCCCCCATGACCACACCGGTGGCGGTGTTGTTGGGCATGTGGATCGGCTCGTACCTGGCCGGAACCGGGTACGCGGTACCGTTTTCCTTGGCTTCGGTGAACGGGTCGATGACGTCCGCTTTTGGCAGCACGGCAAAGTTGTAGAACGGCGGTGGCGAAGAGGTCGACCATTCCAGGGTATGGGCATTCCACGGGTCGCCGTGTTCGCACATGTTCTCTGGCTTGTTGCGATCGCGCACGCTGACATACAACTGGATCAGCTGGCAGGCGATACCGACGGCGATCATCACCGCACCGAACATGGCGACGTACAGGTACGGCACCCACTCAGGGTTGGTAGTGGTGTTCAGGCGACGGGTCATGCCCATGAAGCCCAGTACATACAGCGGCATGAACGCGACGAAGAAGCCGGTGATCCAGAACCAGAACGCGGCCTTGCCCCAACCTTCGTGCAGCTTGAAGCCGAACGCTTTCGGGAAGTAGAAGGCGAAACCGGCGATGTAGCCAAACACGGCGCCACCGATGATCACGTTGTGGAAGTGCGCGATCACGAACAGGCTGTTGTGCAGCACGAAGTCAGCACCCGGGATGGCCAGCAGTACGCCGGTCATGCCGCCGATGGCGAAGGTCACCATGAAGCCCAGGGTCCACATTACGTGGCTGGTGAAACGCAGGCGGCCCTGATAGATGGTGAACAGCCAGTTGAACAGCTTCACCCCGGTCGGGATCGAAATCAGCATCGTCGCCAGGCCGAAGAAGGCGTTGACGCTCGCCCCGGAACCCATGGTGAAGAAGTGGTGCAGCCAGACCATGAAGCCCAGCACCGAGATCGCGCCGGAAGCGTAGATCATCGAGTGGTGGCCGAACAGTTTCTTGCCGGAGAAGGTCGAGATGACTTCGGAGAAAATCCCGAACGCCGGCAGGATCAGGATGTACACCTCAGGGTGACCCCAGGCCCAGAACAGGTTGACGTACATCATCGGATTTCCACCCAGTTCATTGGTGAAAATGTGGAAATCCATGTAACGGTCAAGCGTCAGCAAAGCCAGGGTAGCGGTCAGGATCGGGAAGGAGGCGACGATCAGGACGTTGGCCCAGGTGCAGGTCCAGGTGAAGATCGGCATGTCCATCAGCTTCATGCCCGGGGTACGCATTTTCACCACGGTGGCCAGGAAGTTGACCCCCGTCAGCGTCGTACCCAACCCGGAAAGCTGTAGCGCCCAGATGTAGTAATCCATCCCCACGCCCGGACTGTATTGCAGGCCCGACAGCGGCGGATAGGCAACCCAACCGGTCTTGGCGAATTCGCCAACGCCCAGGGACAGGTTGATCAGCACCACGCCCGACACCAGCAGCCAGAAGCTCAAGGAGTTCAGGAACGGGAAGGCCACGTCGCGGGCGCCGATCTGCAGCGGCACTGCAAGGTTCATCAGGCCGGTGAAGAATGGCATCGCCATGAAGATGATCATGATCACACCGTGGGCGGTGAAGATCTGGTCATAGTGTTCAGGCGGCAGGTAGCCAGGCGAACCCTCGGTGGCCATGGCCAGCTGGGTACGCATCATGATGGCGTCGGCAAAACCGCGCAGCAGCATGACCATGGCGACGATGATGTACATCACGCCGATTTTCTTGTGGTCGACCGACGTCAGCCACTCGGTCCACAGGTAGGTCCACTTCTTGAAATAAGTGATGCCTGCAAACAATGCCAGACCACCGAGCGCGATGATGGCGAGGGTCACCATGACAATCGGCTCGTGGAACGGGATCGCTTCCCAACTTAATTTACCAAACATCGTTTACTCCTCTGCCCCGGCAGCTGAATGCGAGCTCATGTCCATCCCTTCCATGTTGTGAGCCACTTCCTTCTCGTTCTTCTCGTGGTGCATCGGCTTGCCCGGATTCATCCCTTCATATTTGTCGATGATGGTCTGGAACAGGTTCGGCGTAACCGACGAGTAGAGTTCGACTGGGTTGTTCTGGCTCGGTTTGGAAAGGGCTTCGTATTCAGCTTTTTCAAGCTGTTTAGGTGCCTTCTTCACATCGTTGACCCAGGCGTCGAAATCTTCCTGGGTCGTGGCGATTGCTTTGAACTTCATGCCGGTGAAACCCGCGCCGCTGTAGTTGGCGGAGATACCGTCGAGTTCGGCGTTCTGGTTGGCGATCAGGTGCAACTTGGTCTGCATGCCCGCCATCGCGTAGATCTGGCCGCCCAGGCCCGGGATGAAGAACGAGTTCATCACGGTGTCAGAGGTGACCTTGAAGTTGATCGGCGTGTGGGCCGGGAACACGATCTTGTTGACGGTGGCGATGCCTTGTTCCGGATAGATGAACAGCCACTTCCAGTCCATCGAGACCACTTCAATGGTGATCGGCTTGACGTCGGAATCCAGCGGACGATACGGGTCCAGGGCGTGGGTCGACTTGTAGGTGACGTAACCCAGGGCAATGATGATCAGCACCGGAATCGTCCACACCGCCACTTCGATCTTGGTCGAGTGCGACCACTTCGGCGTGTAGGTGGCATTGGTGTTGGTCGCGCGGTACTTCCAGGCGAACAGGAAAGTCATGACGATGACCGGCACGACGACCAGCAACATCAGCAACGTGGCGGTGATGATCAGGTTTCGTTCATCCAGGCCGACCTGGCCCTTGGGATCGAGCAGGGTCATGTTGCAGCCTCCCAGCAACAACGTGCCGAGCAGCGGCAGCAAGCCTAGTAATCGGGGGTACCTGTTTTTACTCATCTCACGACCTCTAAAGCAGCTTGCGCAATGCAGTTGGGTTTTGATCGCCAACACTTCACCCTGCCAAGGGTTGGCATTTTCTTGGATTGAATAAGGGCTGCCCGTCGAACGTCAGCGGCTGTTCGACACATCCTGGGCCAGCAGTGAGTTCTTATTCGTTGGTCAAAGGCCTAGTTCAAGCCCAATTCCATTTGGTGCGGATAGTTGGAGGCACCGACACCTGGGGTCGCATGGGGCGCTGGCGCCCTTCGACCACTCTCGTGCTCAAGCTTGAGCCGGGTCGGAAAATCGGTGCGGGCGATTGTAGTGAGCTGACGCGCTGTAGACCATGTCTCATCCCGAAATAATTTTTATCCGATCCGGCAACAATCTCTTGCCGATATTGCAACGGGCAAGCATGTTATCGAAATTCATTCTCAACAAGAACCCCAAAAAACGTAGGCCTACTACGCCCGATTTAGACAGCTCGGGAGGACCGCCAAGCGCTTTTTTGCCCGGCAAGCGCCCAGTTTTCGGGGCCTCTGGCGCCTGACGCTTCGCTGTTAAAAATGCCTGCTGCCAGCGATGCGCTTGTTGCGAAAGCAGACGTTTTTTTATTACAGGGAGAAGCGCTTAATCGGCCTCGCAAAGGCAGAGCGCCTCAAGATATGTGACAACATGTCGCACATTGTCGCAGGCCATTCTTGCCTCGGATCAAGGACGACCCGGCTCGAGAGTGAAACGCAAAACGCCCCGGCTCTCCTGGAGAGAAACCGGGGCGTTTCATTAAGGCGGTTCAGCGAATCTGTTTACGGTTACGCGACACCAGCAACGGCACCAGCACCGCCGTCAACACGAAGGCCACCAACGCCCATTGCGCCAGGGACAGACCCAGGATCGGTGGGTAGGGGGTGGAGCAAAAGCCATCGACCTGGAAGCCCAGCGGGAAGATCTTCGCCAGCGGCAGGTCATCGACAATCGGTTGCAACACGTCGATACCGCAGCTGACCGCGGGGAAGAACTGGGTGTACACGTGATGCCCCGCCACCCCGGCACCGGCCAGGGCGCTGAGCACCACCAGGCCTTCGAAGATCGTCAGGCTGCGACGGGTGCGCATGGCTGCGCCGATGAAGGCGAAAATCGCGATCAGCAACAGCGCATAGCGTTGCAGGATGCACAGCGGGCATGGCGCCTCACCGAGGGCCACCTGCATGTACAGCGCACCGCCGATCAGTGCCAGGCAGATCAGCCCCAGCAGCACCAGGTAGCGCCGCTCACGGCCCAACCGCATCATTTCCTCACTCATTGCGTTTCCCTTTGTCTGCATGGATCGACGCGCAGCACGGCAACACTCGGGTGCGCGCTCGGATGCCCGAAGTCTACACGCAGACCATGACAGTGAACGAGCAGCGGGCGTCGACATTGGAGGGGAATAGACCGCAAGAAGGTTAAGAGCAGATTAATGCGGGTCCGTTGGACAGGGGCGGACCTGCCGCCGCTATCGCGAGCAAGCTCGCTCCCACAGGGGGATTTGGGGCGAATGCGGATTTTGTCACCACACAGATCCAGGGTGGGAGCGAGCTTGCTCGCGATAGCGGTGGGTCAGCTTGCATTGATGTTGAATGTGCCGGTGCCATCGCGAGCAGGCTCGCTCCCACAGTTTTTTGTGGCGTTCACAGGAATCGTGTCCACCACAAATCCCCTGTGGGAGCGAGCTTGCTCGCGATAGCGGTGGATCAGCTTGCATTGATGTTGAATGTGCCGATGCCATCGCGAGCAGGCTCGCTCCCACAGTTTTTTTTGGCGTTCACAGGAATCGTGTCCACCACAAATCCCCTGTGGGAGCGAGCCTGCTCGCGATGAGGCCAACCCGGTTCCCCGAATTAGCCGTGACCTTACTCCAGCGCCGCCGCCGGGCCGAAGAATTCGTAACGGCTCTGCTGGTCCGGCACACCCAAGGCCTTGAGGTGGCGCTTGACGGCCCCCATGAAACCCTTCGGCCCGAGGAAATAGGCGTCCAGGTCACGTTGCTGCGGCAGCCATTGCGCCAGTTGCTCCTGGCTCAACAGCCCCACCTTGTCGGCCGCCGGGCTCAAGCCGTCGTCTTCGTCGTAGCAGTAGAAGCGCTTGAGCTGCGGATGCCGCTTGGCCAGGTCGTCGATCCAGTCGCGGAAAGCATGGGCACTGCCGTTGCGCGCACAGTGAATGAAATGCACCGGCCGCTCGGTTTGCAGCGCCGCCTGCAACATGGCCAGGGTCGGGGTGATGCCGACGCCGCCACTGATCAGCACCAACGGCTTGTCGCTGGCGGTCAGGTAGAAATCCCCGGACGGCGGGAACAACTGGATGCGACTACCGACATCGAAATGATGATGCAGGTGATTGGACACCCGCCCACCCGGCTCGCGCTTGACGCTGATACGGTACTGACCATTGTCCGCCAGGGCCGACAGTGAATAGTTGCGGCGCACTTCCTCGCCATCGAGCACCAGCTTCATGCCAATGTACTGGCCCGGTTCGGCCACCAGGATCGGGCCCTTGTCCGCAGGTTCAAAGTAGAACGAGGTGATCTCCGAGCTTTCCTGGACCTTGGCCGTCAGGATGAACTCTCGTTCGCCACGCCAGCCGCCCGGCGCCTCGGCCTTCTTGTCGTACATGCCGGCTTCGGCGCCGATCAGGATATCGGCCAACTGGTTGTAGGCTGCGCCCCACGCCGCAATCACTTCGGGCGTGGCGATCTCTGCGCCCAGCACTTCGGCGATTGCCCGCAACAGGCATGAACCGACAATAGGGTAATGTTCCGGCAGGATCTGCAGGGCAACATGCTTGTTGACGATCTTCGCCACCAGGTCGCCCAGTTGATCGAGCTGGTCAATGTGCCGTGCATACATCAACACACCGTTGGCCAAGGCACGCGGTTGATCGCCGCTGGCCTGGTGAGCCTGGTTGAACAGCGGGCGCACCTGCGGGTACTCGGACAGCATCATGCGATAGAAGTGAGTGATCAACGCTTCACCCCCGCTTTCCAGCAACGGAACGGTGGAGCGAATGATGGCGCGTTCTTCTCGACTGAGCATAGGGTGACTCCTGGCATATGACCGATAACAGTTACCTAAGCCTTATCAGTTTCCATGCCATAAATTTTTCCATTTAATATCAGTAAGTTAAGAACACTGTAGTCATAACGACACGACGCGCTTTATAGTCGTTACGACTATATGGAGTCATTATGACCGCAACCGCTCTGCTGACCTCCCTGCTGCCACTGGTGGCCGATCTGTCCCGCGAATTGCCTGAAGGCGAACGCTATCGTCGACTGCTCGGCACCTTGCGCGCCCTGTTGCCCTGCGATGCGGCGGCGTTGTTGCGCCTGGACGGCGACTGCCTGGTGCCGCTCGCCGTGGATGGCTTGAGCACCGATACACTGGGCCGGCGGTTCCGGGTCAGCGAACATCCGCGCTTCGAAGCACTGCTGGCCAACCCGCAGCCCACCCGCTTCGCCGCCGACAGCGGCCTGCCCGATCCGTATGACGGGCTGGTCGAAGGGTTGGCCGAGCATCTTGAGGTTCATGACTGCATGGGCTGTCCGCTGTTCGTCGACGAGCGCCCCTGGGGCCTGCTGACCCTCGACTCCCTGGACCCGGAGCGCTTCGAGCCCATCGACCTGAGTGCCCTGCAAGCCTTCGCCAGCCTCGCCGCCGCCACGGTCAGCGCCGCCGAGCGCATCGAGCGGCTGGCCTTGAAGGCCGAGGACGAGCACCGTCGCGCCGAGGTCTATCGCCAGGCCAGCGGCCAGCAACCTCGCGACATGGTCGGCCAGAGCAAGGCCCACAAGCGCCTGGTGGAAGAGATCGCGCTGGTGGGCGGCAGTGACTTGACCGTACTGATCACAGGCGAAACCGGTGTGGGCAAGGAACTGGTCGCCCAGGCCATCCATGCCGCGTCAAAACGCGCCGAGCAGCCACTCATCAGCCTCAATTGCGCCGCCCTGCCGGATACGCTGGTGGAAAGTGAACTCTTCGGCCATGTACGAGGCGCCTTCACCGGGGCCACGAACGACCGGCGCGGCAAATTCGAACTGGCCGACGGCGGCACCTTGTTCCTCGATGAGGTGGGTGAGCTGTCCCTGACCGTCCAGGCCAAGTTGCTGCGAGTGCTGCAGAGCGGCCAACTGCAACGCCTGGGCTCGGACAAGGAACATCGGGTCGACGTACGCCTGATCGCGGCCACCAATCGCGACCTTGCCGAAGAAGTGCGCAACGGCCGATATCGGGCCGACTTCTACCATCGCTTGAGTGTGTATCCGTTGCAGGTGCCGGCGCTGCGTGATCGTGGGCGGGACGTGCTGCTGATCAGCGGGTTCTTCCTGGAGCAGAATCGTTCGCGCATGGGCCTGGGCAGCCTGCGCCTGACCAGCGATGCCCAGGCGGCATTGCTGGCCTACGACTGGCCGGGCAACGTGCGCGAACTGGAACACCTGATCGGCCGCAGCGCCCTGAAGGCCTTGGGTCGGTGCACGACACGCCCGAAAATCCTCAGCCTCAGCGCCCAGGACCTGGATTTGCCCCAGGCTCCTGTGGATAACCCCGCACCTTCGTCCCTCAGTCCGGTACCGGCCATGGCGCAGGTGAGGGGGGACTTGCGCGAAGCGGTGGACGAGTTCCAGCGCCAACTGATCGCGGCCTGCCTGGAGCGTCACCAGCACAACTGGGCCAGCGCCGCCCGGGAGCTGGGTCTGGACCGGGCAAACCTGGGGCGGATGGCCAGGCGATTGGGGCTAAAGTAACTCTCCTGCCCCTGCTTGGACCCGGGACATGGTGGGTACCTTGTGGCGAGGGGATTTATCCCCGCTGGGCTGCGAAGCGGCCCTAAACCCTGTTGCTTCGGAGTATCAGACTGAACGCGCAACGTTTCTGGGGTTGCTGCGCAACCCATCGGGGATAAATCCCCTCACCACAGCTTTTGCCCTAAAGCCTGCCCCCAACAAGTCGATAACCCAATATCACAAGCTGTTCTGGCGATCGGTATGCTCGCCCCACCTTTTTCCACAGAAGGTTTTTATGTCTTCCAACAAAGCCCGCGCAGATTCACTTTCGCTTCTGCTGTTTACCTTGCGCAGCGGCAAGCTGATGGCGATCAACCTGCTCAAGGTCAGTGAGATCATTCCCTGCCCACCGTTGACCAAGCTGCCGGAGTCGCATCCGCACGTCAAAGGCATCGCCACCCTGCGCGGGACATCGTTGTCGGTGATCGACCTGAGCCGCGCCATTGGCGAGCGGCCACTGGAAGATCCGGATGGCGGCTGCCTGATCGTCACCGACGTCAGTCGCTCCAAACAGGGTCTGCATGTGCAGGCGGTGAGCAAGATCGTGCATTGCCTGACCACCGACATCAAACCGCCGCCCTACGGTTCCGGCGGTGTGCGCTCGTTCATCACCGGCGTGACCTCGGTGGACGGTACGCTGGTGCAGGTACTGGACATCGAAAAGGTCATCCACGGCATCGCACCGGCGCAGATCGAAACCGCGCCAACCGAATTGAGCATGGAAGACGCCGAAGTCCTGGGCAACGCACGGATCCTGGTGGTCGATGACAGCCAGGTCGCACTGCAACAATCGGTGCACACCCTGCGCAACCTGGGCCTGCAATGCCACACTGCTCGCAGTGCCAAGGAAGCCATCGAGTGCCTGCTGGACCTGCAAGGCACGGCCGAACAAATCAACCTGATCGTCTCCGACATCGAAATGTCGGAGATGGACGGGTACGCCCTCACCCGGACCCTGCGCGAAACGCCGGACTTCGCCCACCTCTACGTGTTGCTGCACACCTCGCTGGACAGCGCCATGAACAGCGAAAAGGCCCGGCTGGCCGGCGCCAACGGCGTGCTCACCAAGTTCTCCTCGCCGGAACTGACCAAATGCCTGATCACGGCGGCCAAGGCCGTTGCCGAGCAAGGTCACTGAGGCACACCCGATCGGTCCCGGGCGGCCTGGGATCGATCGTCGCCCGGCACCATTCAGGCATACTCCTGCCCTGGCCTCCCAGAATAAGGACATTGCTGATGAAACCCCAAACCCTGATCCTCCTTGGCCTCACTGCCCTGGCCCCCCAGACCCACGCCTCCAGTCCCGACGCGTGGGCAGCCCACGATAAAGCCGTACTCGCCAGTTGCCTCAAGGCCAGCAGTTTGAAAGACGCCGAACCGGTAGGCACTGCCGCACAATTCGACGACCGCGTCGGTTACACCGCGTTGCTGCTGCAAGGCCAGTACCCGCAAAAGCACATGAAAGGCGCGAGTGGCACCGAGCTGTGCCTCTATCGCAAGAAAACCAAGACAGCCTATGTCACCGAGTGGGACTCGATCCGTCCGACCGATAGCGCCCGGTGAATGGCGCATAACTTGCTTCGCAACAGCTGATCGGCGTGTTTCCGTCGCCGTGTTTCAGCCTTCCCCATCGGTCGCCCAATGAACACAACGTTTTCCTGCGTAGGGTGCGGCAAATGCTGCACCGATCACCACGTTCCCCTGACCCTCGACGAGGCCCGCATGTGGGCGGACGATGGCGGCCAGGTGATTGTCCTGGTGGAGGCCTTCCTACCGAACGGCCTCGGCCTGCCGACGGTACAACGCGAGCATGCCGAGCGCCGCTCGGCGGTGGTCCACAGCGGCAGCACCGAGGCCTTTGTGGCGATCACTTTTGCCGCCTACAACGTCGGCCGCTGTCGGAATCTTGACGAAGAAAACCTCTGTCGCATCTATGAGCGTCGCCCCTTGGTGTGCCGTATCTATCCGATGGAAATCAATCCGCACATTCCCCTCAATATCGCCGTCAAGGAATGCCCTCCCGAGTCATGGGAAACCGGGCCACAACTGATACTCGGCGGTGAACTGGTCGACCAGGAACTGGCTCGGTTGATCGAACGCTCACGCCAGGCCGACCGTGAAGAGATCGCCATCAAGGACCGCATCTGCGCCGCCCTCGGCATCCGCACGACGGCCCTCAAGGGCGACGGTTTCACCGCATACCTGCCGGACATGAGCGCATTCGTGGCAGCCCTCGATGAGGCGCGCCGGCAACCGGCGCAACAACACTTCAGTCAATGGCAGTTCCATCTGTCTGGCGACGACGTGGCCAGCCAGGTATCGGCCTGTGGCGCACAGGTGGTTACTGAAGCGCCGGTCAATTACGCCTTTATTTCCTTGCGGGCGGCATAAGATTTTTTAGTGGTTACAAAATCTGAGCCCACCACAAATCAAATGTGGGAGCGGGCTTGCTCGCGAAAGCGGTCTGGCATTCAAAATCAATGCAAGCTGACCCGACGCCTTCGCGAGCAAGCCCGCTCCCACAGGTGGAGTTTGCGATACCCCAGTCAAGCTCCCCCTCGCCTAACCCTCGCCAGGAATGTTAGCGTGCTTGGTATCTTCTCCCAGACGAGCCTTGCACGATGAAAAAAACCGTACTTGCCTTCAGCCGTATCACGCCCCAGATGGTCGAGCGCCTGCAACAGGACTTCGACGTGATCGTGCCGAGCCCGTCCAAGGGCGACATCAACGCACAGTTCAACGAAGCCCTGCCCCACGTCCATGGGCTGATCGGGGTCGGTCGCAAGCTCGGGCGCGAGCAGTTGCAGGGCGCTGCGAACCTGCAAGTGGTCGCCAGTGTCTCGGTGGGCTACGACAACTATGACCTGGCCTACTTCAATGAGCGCGGGATCATGCTCACCAACACCCCCGACGTACTCACCGAAAGCACCGCCGACCTGGCCTTCGCCCTGCTGATGAGCAGCGCCCGTCGCGTAGCCGAGCTGGACGCCTGGACCAAGGCCGGGCAATGGCAGGCGACAGTCGGGCCGCAATTGTTCGGCAGCGATGTGCATGGCAAGACCCTGGGTATCGTCGGTATGGGCAACATCGGTGCAGCCATTGCACGGCGCGGCCGGCTGGGCTTCAACATGCCGATCCTCTACAGCGGCAACAGCCGCAAGACCGAGCTGGAAAACCAGTTGGGCGCACAATTTCGCGAGCTGGATCAGTTGCTGGCCGAAGCGGACTTCGTCTGCCTCGTGGTGCCATTGAGCGAGAAGACCCGTCACCTGATCGGCCAGCGCGAACTGAGCCTGATGAAACCGAGCGCCATCCTGGTCAACATTTCCCGTGGCCCGGTGGTGGATGAACCGGCGCTGATCGAAGCCTTGCAAAACAATCGCATCCGCGGTGCCGGGCTGGATGTCTACGAGAAAGAACCGTTGGCCGAATCGCCGCTGTTCCAGTTGAAGAACGCCGTCACCCTACCCCATATCGGCTCGGCGACCCACGAAACCCGCGAAGCCATGGCCAATCTTGCTGTGGATAACTTGCGCAGCGCTTTGCTGGGCGAGCGTCCGCAGAACCTGGTCAACCCGCAGGTCTGGAAGTAACCCGCCTGGCAGGCCCTGTCGGGCGGGCCTGCCATTCCTTTCGATTCAGCGAGCGCCCAAGACCACATTTGCTGGCGCTGGTCGCGGCTTGCGAAATACCAGCACGTTGCCCAGCATGACCAGGACCAATCCCACCAATGCCGGCGCGGTCCACTGATAGCCCTCGGCAAACGCCGAGACGTTCAACGCCACCACCGGGAACAACACCGTGCAATACGCTGCCCGCTCCGGCCCCATGCGCCCCACCAGCGTCAGGTAGGCGGTAAAGCCGATCACCGACCCCGGGATCACCAGGTACAACAGCGAACCGATGTAGCGCGTGTTCCATTCCATGTCGAACGGGATGTCCTGGAACAGGCACCACAGCGACAGCATGGCCGCGCCGTAGGCCATGCCCCAGGCATTGGTGGTCAGCGGCTTGAGGCCGGCTTTCTGTTGCAGGCTCGAGAGCATGTTGCCCGCCGAGAAACACAAGGTCCCCAGCAACGCCAGCGCCAACCCAAGCAAGGTTTGCGGACTTGCGCTGTGGCCGGCCAGCTCCGGCCAGAACAGCAGCGCCAACCCCAGCAGACCCAGGGCACCACCCAACAGCACGTTGCGCGCGATCCGCTGACCGAAGAACACGCGGGCATTGAGGGCATTCCAGAGCGTGGCGGTGGAAAACACCACGGCGACCAAACCACTGGGAATCCATTGGCTGGCGGTCAGGAAGCACATGAAGTTGATGCAGAACAGACACAGGCCCTGGGCAATGCAAATCAAATGGCCGCGCCGCCCCATCACCTGCAAGCGCCGGCTGAGCAAGAGCATCGCAAACAGAATCAGAGCCGCGAGACCGAAGCGATAGACAATCGACACGGGAATGGCGACCACGCCCAATTGCAATTTCAGCGCAATCCAGGTGGTGCCCCAGATGAGCACGGTGAGCAGATACAACGAGAGGTTCATGGCGACGACTCCTGACAATGACAGCCAGTGTCACGCCACTGCGCCTGCGGCACTTGCGTAAACTTGCGGTTTTTGTCGACAGACAGGCTGGCACGCCCCCATCGACGGAGTAGGATGCAAGGCGTTGGAGAGAACCGATCATGCCCACACTGCAAACCCTGCAAGTCTTTCAAGCCCTCAACAGCTCGCCCAATGCTCGCCTGGAGCACAGTGCCGAGCTCGGGGACGGCATGGCGGCCGCTTTGTGGAGCAATCATCACGACGCCCGGGACTATGAGGCGCCGACCCACCATACGCTGTCGTGCTACATCGCCGGCGGCACCGGCACGTTTCGCCGCGAACGACCCGACACCACGGGGGCACCGGACAAACTCTGCATCCTGCCGGCCGGGCATGAGTCAGCCTGGGTCATCAACGGCGACATTCGCCTCGCCCACCTGTATTTCAGCGCTGAACAATTCGCCCTGGGGTGCGTCACGCTGCTGGATCGCGAGCCTCGACAGGTGCAATTGCACGAGGAGACATTCCTCGACGACCCGCGACAGGCACAGCGTTTTCGCCAGTTGATTGCGCTGAACTGGGATGAACCGGGCGAACGCCTGCTGACCACCAGCCTGGCCCACGACCTGCTCAACCACCTGCTGCTCAGCCAGGTGGGCCAGCGCCAAGGGCTTCGCCTCAAGGGTGGCCTGGCCGCTCACCAGCGGCGGTTGCTGGTGGATTACGTCGACAGCCACCTGGCCGACGCCATCAGTCTCGGTCAATTGGCGGCGCTGTGTGCGTTGTCCGAATACCACTTCGCGCGGATGTTCCGCGAAAGCTTCGGGCTGCCGCCTCACCAGTACGTACTGGCTAGACGCTTGACCTGCGCGCAACACTTGCTGCGCACCACTTCACAACCGCTGGGCGACGTAGCACTGGCCTGCGGGTTTGCCAGCGCCAGCCACTTCACCAACCGGTTCCGCCAGGCCCTGGGCGCGACGCCCGGAGAGTATCGGCAGGCGTTTTTGCGCTAGCCCCGGCTATCGCCATCGCGAGCAGGCTCGCTCCCACAGAAGTCCTATGCTGAACATGAAACTCAAACCCACTGAAGCTCCAGTGTGGGAGCGAGCCTGCTCGCGATGACGTCGGCACATCCAACATCCATGCAAGCTGCCCCACCACTATCGCGAGCAGGCTCGCTCCCACAGAAGTCCTATGCTGAACATGAAACTCAAACCCACTGAAGATCCAGTGTGGGAGCGAGCCTGCTCGCGATGTCGTCGGCACATCCAACATCCATGCAAGCTGCCCACCACTATCGCGAGCAGGCTCGCTCCCACAGGAGTTCTATGCTGAACATGAAACTCAAACCCACTGAAGATCCAGCGTGGGAGCGAGCCTGCTCGCGATGACGTCGGCACATCCAACATCCATGCAAGCTGCCCCACCACTATCGCGAGCAGGCTCGCTCCCCCATCGATTGCGCTTCTCCAGATAACAGTTCACATACAAAAACAAAACGGGCCTGCAATTGCAGGCCCGTTGTTCAGTCGAAATTGAAATGGACGGGGTTTCAGCCGTGAAGCGAAGCCCGTTCGTTCTCGAGGAATTCTTCTTCCAGCAGCGCATCGGCCAAGGCTACGGATTCGCTCGGCTTGTCAACGGCGGCGCGCTTGCCGCGCAGTTTGCCGAACAAATGCTCCAGGGCATTTTCAAGTTTGGTGGCCGCACCTTCGATCGCCAGTTCCAGCGATTCGGCCTTGTGCGTCACGGAAATCGGCTGATGGCCCTTCGGCCGTGCTTCAAGCTGGCAGCGCAGGTCATGGGGACCCGGCTTGTCGCCGTTCTCATCGCGCAAATGAACCTCGACCCGTGTCAGGTCCTCTTCATAACGTTCGAGCGTGCTTTCGATGGTAGTACGTACCCACTCCTCCAGTCGGATGCTGCTTTGAATATGGTTATCGCTGTTGACTTGGATTTGCATAGTTCATCCCTTATTTCAGCTAGCTCGCCGGGGGCCATCGACGTTGATGCAACGGCCCCTTGAATACAGAGTCGGGCTGGCGGAGGAACAATTCAACCCCTGGGAAAAGATAAATATTCATATGCAAATAAAGCCGGACAACGAGCAAAAGCGCTGTTAATGTCGGGAGTTACCCCTGCCCTGCCTATCCAGCGCAAATCGTCCCTGCCTCCTGCACCGTCAACGAACATCCGCGCGTTATTGCCCCGAAACGGGCAGCGGCCACGGCCGCATTCCAGAGCGTTCGGCGCCCAGGCTCCGCGATCATTGTCCGACAGTTTTTCCGGCATGCCACTTGCTAACTCTATGCAGGAGCTGCCGCAGGCCGCGGTCTTTTGATCCTGGGCCTGCCCGGCCCCGGAATCTTGAGATGAACACGATCATGGAATGGCCGATGGTCTGGTGTTGCGAACTAATCCCGATCACGGCCGGTCAACA
The DNA here is from genome assembly GCF_018325805.1 of Pseudomonas sp. St290. Classification (NCBI taxonomy): domain Bacteria; kingdom Pseudomonadati; phylum Pseudomonadota; class Gammaproteobacteria; order Pseudomonadales; family Pseudomonadaceae; genus Pseudomonas; species Pseudomonas sp. St290. Next base: position 5,613,907 of record NZ_AP014703.1, read on the forward strand.
ACTGCACGTTCAATCAGGCGGTGACGCATCATGGACAACCCTTTTCAGATCATTACCGACGCCTTTGCGCCGCATTATCAAATCAACCTGAGTATTCAGGGCCTGGACGGCAGCATTATGCTGACCCTGTCCAAGAGCGGGCGCGTCGTCGCCAAACGCATGATCAGCGCCCAGCAGCGCAACGATCCGGAGCGGCTCAAGCGCCTGGTGCAGAGCATTCAATTCGGTATCGCCATCGAACAGGGCCACAGCGCCGTGGCCATCCTCGAAGCAATGACCGGCGGTGACAACATCAAGCTGCCACCACCGCACGCACAGGGGCCAGCCTCCGCCGCCACCGGCCTCTAGATTTCCCCCTTCTCCACTTCGGCATGCTCACTGGAGCCCGCGCCAACCTTGCGGTGCGGGTGCTCGATCTTGACCGAAGGGAATTGCGACGACGCATAGCGCACCACCAGGATCGAAAACGCCAGTAGCAGGATGCCTCCGCACAGGTAAATGATCCCCAGGTCTGGTGGGCTGTGATGGGAAACATTGGAAATCAGCAGCCGTGTCAGCGCCGTGATCGCCACGTAGATCAGAAACCGCACCGGCATGTGGTTGGTCTTGAAGTAGATCCCGACCATCGCCCCCAATTCCAGGTAGATGAACAACAGCAGGATGTCATCGATCTTGATGTGTCCTGCCTCGATCATCTGCAAGAATTCCATCACCGCTGCCCACGCGGTCACCGCACCGATGGCGAACAGCGCCAGGTAGTGAAAGGTCTCGACGAACAGGTTTCCCAGGGATTCGGCCAGTTGATGGACGTTCTGGCGCAAATTCTCGGCCCAGTTGATTTTCACGATGTAGTTTCCTTAGGTCGGCTCGACCGGATGATGCGGGTTGGACGTGACGGTTGTTCTGCATGCAGAAAAAAGGCCAGCGACTGAGAGTGAGATGGCGATAGGCTGGTATGCGGCACTTTTGGTGGCTTCATGCGGCCGGGTCGCGAGCAAGCTTTGCTCCCACACAAGCTTTGCTCACATTAGCTTCGCGCTCACATGCAGAAACCGGTCTACATTAAAAAGCCACTATCCAAAGCAAAAGGATTCGCTTATTCTTTTGCCTGTATATAAATACAGTAGTCACAAAGACAACCAATGTGAAGGCATGTGAGGTGGTGAATGGCCGTCGAAGTGGTATACCGCAGCAGCCGAGATCTGGAGCGCTTGTTCATGGATAAAGCCGAAGCTGACCGTCATGACAAAATGCTGGAACTCGCCGAATTGCTGGCGGAGGTGTTGCAAAAAGCCGTTCCATCGCTGAGCGAGCAACAGGTCGAGGAAGCCGGGATCTACATGGCGAAGAATCGTGATGTGTTCGCCAAGGCTTTCAAGAGCCAGCCGGACGCCTTGTCCGAACTGCTCAACCCGTCGGACGAATGACCAAGAGATCGCCGCCTTGGGCAGCGCCTACACCGCGTAGGCGCTGCCAAAGGCGGCGATCTTTTTCAATAATAACGGCGTGGATCTGAATCGATCAGGCTGGCCAGCTTGGTCAGGGCGAAGCGCAGTTCATCCTGGCTGGTGGGCGACATCAACACCAACCGTACACATCGCGTAGTCCCCGAACGCTCAGCCTGGAACTGGGTGCCACTGAGCACCAATACACCGTTGGCCCGGGCGAGCATGGTGAATTCGTCGCTGGTCCAGGGCTCCGGCAGTGTCAACCAGACGTGATAGGAATACGGCTGGGTCTTGAGCTCGAAATTGGCAAAGATTTCCCGGGCGATGGCTTGTCGCCCCGCCGCCTCGTTGCGCTGGATGCGGATCAGTTTCTTGTCCAGGCCTTCGGTAATCACATTGCTGGCCAACTGCGCGGTCAACGGCGACGGCATCCAGACACTGCTGCGCACCATCGAGGTCAGGCGCGACAGCAGTTTCGGCGGGCTGTAGATGTAACCGACACGAAGCGCCGGCATGACCGATTTCGACAGGCTGGTCAGGTACACCGACCGCTCCGGCGCAAAGGCCGACAGTGGCTTGATCGACGGATCGGTGGCCAGGAAACCATAGATGTCATCGTCCAGGATGATGAAGTCGAATTCCTCGGCAAGCGCAGCGATCTGGGCCCGACGCTTCTGCGACATGATCGCCGCCGTCGGGTTCTGGCACGTCGCCACGCAGACCAGCATCGCCGGCTTCTCCCGCAGGCACAGTTCGCGCAATGCTTCGGGAATGATGCCTTCGTCATCCATCGGCACGCCACGCAGGCGGCGCTCGAGGCCATGGGCCAGGGAAATGATGCCGGGGTAGCAAAGCGCTTCGCAGAGCACCAGGTCACCGGCGTTGGTCAGGGCGCTCATCGCGACCATCAAGCCATGCTGGGCCCCTGCGGTAATCACCACTTGCTGCCATTGCGCGTCGGGCAATGAATGGCGCAACCACTGCGCACCCGCCTCGCGATGAGCCGGGTGACCGCCATCCGGCGCGTAATCCAGTGCGCGAGCGAAATCGGTGCTTTTGGCCATGCCCACCAACGCACCGCGCAACCAGTACTCCAGGGTTTCGCTGTAGGGCTTGATGATCGAAAGATCGAGCAGTTCGGATTGCCCCAGGTTCAGCGGCGCGGAGGCACTGTTGCTTGCCGGCAGTTCCAGCTGCTTCTGGTTGAGCACGTAGGTGCCACGCCCCACTTCCCCCTGCACCAACCGACGCCGGTGGGCTTCGCTATACGCCCGGCTGATAGTACCCGGCGTGACATTCAAGGTGGTGGCCAGCTCCCGCAAGGTCGGCAGGCGATCGCCCTCGTTCAACACGCCATTGTTGATATCGCGCGCCAACGCATCGGCAATCGACAGATACATCGGCTGGTTGAACTCGCTTAGCTGGGGAACCCACATGAATGATCACTGCCCATCGTAGAAATGATGAATATCCGAGCATATCACATGGAGGTTAGGCAACTAATAATTCGACACAATCAACATATTGAGTCGATTGATTCGATTATTGAATGCTTTATCAATGCGACGTGAAGAAATTTTTACAAGTAGTAATTTTTATAAAAATCAAATAGTTAATCAAAAATAAAACCGAAAACAGCCCGTAATAGCAGAAAAATATCTCGTAACAATCCCGTCCCCTATTGAATCAACTCAATCCATTCAAATACACTGATCTCGAATCGAAGCAATCGACTCAATCACCCACCGCGCGCTCCTGTCGCGCCAAGTCGAGACATCATGGACACACTCAGAAAGGATCTATCCCTCTCAGCGGTGATTGCGGGCTTCATCGCCGTGATCATCTCCTACGCCGGCCCGCTCATCATCGTGTTCCAGGCAGCCAAGGAAGCGCACCTGCCCAACGACGTGGTGTCTTCATGGATCTGGGCCATTTCCATCGGCAGCGGGATTACCGGCCTGTTCCTGAGCTGGCGCCTGCGTGTTCCAGTCATCACCGCGTGGTCGACACCCGGGGCGGCGTTGCTGGTGTCGATGCTGCCCACCGTGACCCTGCCCCAAGCCATCGGGGCCTATGTGGTGGCGTCGGTGATCATCGCGCTGGTCGGTCTGTCCGGGGCGTTCGACAAGCTGATGAGTCGCCTGCCCAAGGCCATTGCCGCCGCCATGCTCGCCGGCATCCTGTTCCGCTTTGGCGCCGAGCTGTTCACGTCGATCAAGCTGCAGCCGGCATTGGTGCTGGCGATGATCGCGGCATACCTGGTCTTCAAGCGCTTTTCGCCACGCTACGCGATCCTGTCGGTATTGATCGTCGGTTGCGCGGTGGCCGCCTCGTTCGGTGAACTCAACAGCAGCTCGATCACCATTGCCGTGGCCCAGCCGGTCTTCATCGCCCCTGAATGGAACTGGCACGCAATCATCAACATCGGCCTGCCCCTGGCGTTGGTGACCTTGACCGGCCAGTACGTGCCTGGCATGGCGGTGTTGCGCACCTCGGGCTACAACACGCCTGCGCGCTCGATCATCTCCGTCACTGCGATTGGCTCGGTGCTGATGGCTCCATTCGGCTCCCACGGCTTTAACCTGGCGGCCATTACCGCAGCGATCTGCACCGGCCGCGAAGCCCACGAGGACCGCGACAAACGCTACATGGCCGGGATTGCCTGCGGGGTGTTCTACATTCTGATGGGCACCTTTGGCGCCACCCTGGCCTCGGTGTTCTCCGCCCTGCCGAAAGAATTGATCGCATCCCTCGCCGGCCTCGCCTTGTTTGGCGCGATCAGTGCCGGGCTGAGCGGCGCCATGGCTGACGAGAAGCAACGTGAAGCTGCCTTGATCACCTTCCTGGTGACGGCTTCGGGCATGAGTTTCCTGGGCCTGGCCGCCGCATTCTGGGGGTTGATCTTCGGCCTCGTGGCGCACTTCGTTCTGACTTACACCCGCGAAAGCAAAGCCGCCGTTATCGCCGAGGGCAGCCGACCATGACCGCACGTTACGACTTCATTGTGATCGGTGGCGGCATCGCCGGCGTGTCTGTCGCTTATGAATTGGCGGCCCATGGCAGCGTCTGCCTGCTCGAACAGGAACAGCAACTGGCCTATCACACCACGGGGCGTTCAGCCGCGATCTCGATGGAAAGCTACGGCAACCAACAGATCCGCTCACTGACCTGCGCATCCCGCAACTTCTTCGAAAACCCGCCCGAGGGCCTGGCCGAACATCCGCTATGGGCACCACGGGGCGCGCTGATCGTGGCCCAGGCGGCTCGGGTGGACAAACTCAAAGCGCGTTTCAGCGCCGTACTGGGGCAAGTGCCCACGGCCGAGCTGCTCGACGACAAGCAAGTGCTGGAGCTGGTCCCCTACCTCGCCGAAGGCGCCTGGAGTGCAGGGATCTACGAGCCCAGCGCCTTCGACCTGGACGTACATGGCATCCACGGTGCCTACCTCGGTGGGCTGCGTGCCCGCGGAGGGGTGATCAAGCGTGAAACCCAAGTGCTGCGTGGCGAATATCGCGATGGGCACTGGCGCTTGCACACCCAGGATGGTCAACAACTGCAAGCCGCCATCGTGGTCAACGCCGCCGGGGCCTGGGCCGATGAACTCGCCGAGCGCTGCGGCGTGCCCAAGGTCGGTGTCCGCCCGTTGCGGCGCACCGTGCTGGCGGTCGATCCACAATGCGATGTGCACCACACGCCCTACCTGGGGACGGTGGACGAGGACATTTTCATCAAGCCCGAAGCCGGGCGACTGATCGTCTCCCCGTGCGATGAAAGCCCTTCGCTGCCCTGTGACGCGCTACCGGAAGAGCTTGACCTGGCCATCACCATGGATCGCCTGCAAAACACCACGCGCCTGCGCCCGCGCTCGATCATCAATAAATGGGCAGGCCTGCGCACCTTCGTCGCCGACCGCTCGCCGGTGCTCGGCCAAGACCCACAGCAAGAGAGTTTTATCTGGCTCGCGGCCCTCGGTGGCTACGGCATCCAGGCAGCCCCCGCCATTGCACGCCTGTGCAGCCATGCGGCGCTGGGCATCGCCATGCCGGATGACCTGGCGGCGCTGCAACTCAACTACCAGCACTTTTCTCCGGCCCGTTGCCGCGACGAGGAATTTTCCAGCCTGGCCGTCAAGCAGGTTGCCGATTTGCACTAACCCATCCACTTAACAAGGAACGTCACCATGCAAACCACCGCTCAAATCCAGCCCGCCGCCAAACCTTTCCTGGGCGAAGAAAACGTGATCTTCACCGACAAGGCGCCACTGCCGCTGGGCACCTATTCCCAGGGCATCAAGGTCAATCACGGGCAGACCATCTACCTGTCGGCACAAACCCCGGTCTCGGCGCTGAACAACGAAGTGCTGGCCAAGGATTTCGAAGGCCAACTGCGCCAGACCCTCGACAACCTGGTGCAAATGGCCGAAGCGGCAGGTGGCACCCTGGCGAACGTGGTCAAGGTCACGGCATTCATCACTGACCTGAGCGAGTTCCCGACCCTCAATCGCGTCATGGAAGAGTACTTCACCAAGCCGTATCCGGCCCGCACCACCGCCGGCGCCAGTGCGCTGGCACGCAATACCCTGGTTGCCATCGACGCCATCATGGTGATTTGAAACACCTTCTGTCAGCGGAGTGCCCGTCGGTCCGGTGAGCTGGACCGACGTTGGTAAGGAAAGCACCAGCACAGCGTACTTTCAGAGGGTGACCATGAAAAATTCGTACAGAGAGTATGTATTGCAGTGCCTGGTTTGCGATCGAAGCTACCAGCCCCATGAGGTCAGCTACTACTGCCCTCATTGCAAAGTCGATGGCGCCCTGGACGCGCTTTACGATTACCCGACACTCAAGCGCGAATGGTCCCGGGACAGCCTGGCCCATGACCACGCCCGTGGCATGTGGCGCTATGACCGCTTGATGCCGTTGAGCTCGACGCAATTCATTCCACCGTTACTGGTGGGCAACACGCCGCTGTACTCGCGCCCGGAATTGCTCGGTAAAGGTGCCCGGATCAAAGTCTTCGTGAAAGACGAATCACGGCAACCGACCGGGTCGTTGAAGGATCGCGCCAGCGCCCTGGCGGTGGCCCACGCCATGCAATCCGGTGCGCGTACCGTGGCGGTGGCCAGCACCGGCAATGCCGCTTCGGCATTGGCCGGGATGAGCGCCAGCCTGGGTTTGCACAACGTCATTTACCTGCCCAGGAGCGCGCCCCGCGAAAAGCTTGCGCAGATGCAGGGCTACGGCGCCGAGATCGTGCTGGTGGATGGGCAATATGACGAAGCCTTCGAACAATGCCTCAACGCCTGCGAAGACCACGGCTGGTACAACCGCACCACCGGGATCAACTCGTACATGAGCGAAGGCAAGAAAACCGTCGCCTTCGAAATGTGCGAACAACTCAACTGGCAGGTACCGGATCTGGTGTTCGTACCCGTCGGCAACGGCTGCATCCTGGGTTCGGTCTACAAGGGCTTTTTCGACTTGCTGCAATTGGGCTGGATCGAACGCATTCCACGCCTGATCGGCGTACAGGCCGAGCACAGCAACTTCATGTACCGCGCCTGGCGCAACGACCGCTCGATGCAGAAGACCGAACGCCTGCCGCCCACCAGCCTGGCCAGCAGCATCAATGTGGCGCTGCCACGTGATCGCCTCAAGGCCATGCGCGCGGTTACCGCCAGTGGCGGTGAGTTCATCTGCGTCAGCGACCCGAGCATTGTCGCCGCCGCCTCCCGATTGGCCGCCAGCACCGGCGTGTTTCCAGAAGCCGGCGCCGCCAGCGCCTTCGCCGGCCTGCTCAAGTATGCAGAAACACACCCCGACACGGCGCAAACCGCCGTGATCCTGATTACCGGTAGCGGTTTGAAAGACACCTCCATTTTTCTGTCCAGCTCGACCAAAAGCCATCCACGGGCGTTGCCGCATCACGTGACTGCGCCACCGGCCGAAGCGCTTATCTAAGGAATCACACCATGAGCCTGCAAAATTTCGACCCCGCCATTGCCCGCCTGATCGACCGCGAGCGCAATCGCCAGGAAACCCACCTGGAGCTGATCGCTTCGGAAAACTATGTCAGCGAAGAAGTGCTCCAGGCCCAGGGCTCGGTACTGACCAACAAATATGCCGAAGGTTATCCGGGCAGGCGCTACTACGGCGGCTGCAAAGTCGTCGATGAGGTCGAGAACCTGGCCATCGAACGTGCTCGCAAACTGTTCAACTGCGAATACGTCAACGTGCAACCGCATTCGGGCTCCCAGGCCAACCAGGCGGTGTTCCTGGCGGTACTCGAACCCGGCGATACGATCCTGGGCATGTCCCTGGCCCACGGCGGCCACCTGACCCACGGCGCCTCGGTGAATTTTTCCGGCAAGATGTACCGGGCCTTTTCCTATGGCCTGGACACGGAGACCGAAACCCTCGACTACGAAGAGATGGAAGCCCTGGCCAGGGAACACCGGCCCAAGATGATCATCGCCGGAGCCTCGGCCTATTCGCGGACCATCGACTTCCAGCGCTTTCGCAAGATCTGCGATGAAATCGGCGCCTACCTGATGGTGGACATGGCGCACTACGCCGGGTTGATCGCCGCCGGTGTCTACCCGTCGCCGGTTGGCATCGCCGACTTCATCACCTCCACCACCCACAAGACCTTGCGCGGCCCGCGCGGTGGCTTGATCCTGGCCAAGGCGCAATATGCCGCCCTGCTCGACAAGACGATTTTCCCGGTGTACCAGGGCGGCCCGCTGATGCACGTCATCGCCGCCAAAGCCGTCGCGTTCAACGAAGCCTTGGGCGACGGGTTCAAACATTACCAGCAGCGGGTGATCGACAACGCCCGCGTCATGGCCGATGTCCTGACCCGACGCGGCTTGCGGGTAGTGTCCGGTGGTACCGACTGCCACATGTTCCTGCTCGATCTGCGCTCGATGAACATCACTGGCAAAGACGCCGAGGCCCTGCTGGAAAGTGCCCACATCACCCTGAACAAAAACGCGATCCCCAATGATCCGCAGAAACCGGCGATCACCAGCGGCATTCGCATCGGCACGCCGGCATTGACCACACGCGGCTTTGGCGAAGCGGAATGCGCCGAAGTGGCGAACTTGATCGCCGACCTGCTGGAACAACCGGACAACGTCGCGCGCCTGGATAACACCCGGCGCCGGGTGATGCATTTGTGCGAATGCTTTCCGGTGTATCTGTTGAGGTGATGCAGCTGTGGGAGCAAAGCTTGCTCGCGATGAACGATGACTCGGTTAGCCTGAACAGTCGCGACGCCTGCATCGCGGGCAAGCCTTGCTCCCACAGATAGGCTGCTTCACTGCTACCCATTACTTCCTTTTGATTTTCAGCGGTACAACAAACGCTCCGCCAGCTCATCGGCCACCCGGGCCGGTGAGCGCTTCTCCGCCTGGGCGTGAGCGAAGACTTCCGTGAGCCGGGCGCCGATCTTCGACAAATGCGCGGTGATCGTCGACAGTTCTTCGCCACGATGCTTCAACGCGACGTAGATCAGCCCGCCGGAGTTGATCACATAGTCCGGCGCATAGAGAATTCCACGTCTTTCCAACTGGTCGGCCACCTGCAGGTTGCTCAACTGATTATGGGCCGAGCCGGCCACGGCCGAGCAACGCAGTTGCGCCACGCTGTGGCTGTTGAGCACGCCGCCCAGGCCGCAAGGGGCAAGGATGTCGCAAGGGGTACTGAGCAACGCATCGTTGGCGATCGGATGAGCGCCCAGTTGCTCCATCGCCAATTGCACCTTGCCTGGGTCGATGTCGCTGACCAGCAGTTCGGCGCCCGCCGCGTGCAGCTGTTCGGCCAGGGCATAACCGACATTGCCCAAGCCCTGGATCGCCACCCGCAGGCTTTCGAGATTATCGCTGCCCAGGCGGGCCATGGCGGTGGCACGGATGCCGGCAAATACGCCCATTGCCGCGTGGGGCGCAGGGTCTCCCGAGGCGGTGGTGCTGGTGACATGGCGAGTCTGCTGGGCGATGCAATCCATGTCGGCCACCGACGTACCGCTGTCGATGGCGGTGATGTAGCGCCCGTCCAATTGCTCGATACAACGACCGAAGGCTTCGAAGAGCGCCGCCCGACTCTCGACATGGGCTGGACGCATGATTACCGCGACCCCGCCGCCCACAGGCAAGCCAGCCAGCGCCGCCTTATAGCTCATGCCTTGGGCCAGGCGCACGGCGTCAGCCACGGCACTTTCGTCGTCGGGGTAGGCAAGATAACGACAGCCCCCCAGGGCGGGCCCGGGACGGCTGCAATGAATGGCAATCACCGCCTTCAACCCGGTCGTCGGGTCTACGCTTAGGTGCAGCGATTCAAGGCGGGAGCTTTGCATGAGAGCAAACATCGTAAGGCTCCCGAATCACTTTTGTTTGTTTCGCCAGTATAGGCGTGCGGCCGAAATTTGCTGGAGCACGCCGGAATAAGCCGCCGGGATTGCCAGTCTTTTTCGGCATAACCTGTAACCGCGTCTGTCCGAGACTGGACGAAAATCCAAGGCAGGGCTAAAACGAGGCATAGCCCGGAGAGTTTGATGAAACCGCGCCAAGCCTTTTTTGACTGTTTGCACCGTTCGCCACCGGCGCTGTTCGAAGCGGCGCTGTGGATCGCTGCCGAACATGATAGCGATGTGGACGTACCGGCCTTGCTGAAGGATTTCAAGGAGCTGCAACAACAGGTCAGCCATGGCCTGCCGATGTTGCCGGTCAGCGAGCTGGGTCAACCTTTGTTGCGACGACTCAATGACCTGGGGTTCGCCCAGGACGATTTCACGCCGCTGCGCCCACGTGCGGCGCTGCTGAACCAAGTGCTCACCCGCAAGCGCGGGCAACCCCTGGCGCTGAGCTTGATTGCCCTGGAGTTGGCCCGAGGCCTGGAAATTCCGATGGTCGGTGTCAATTTCCCCGGCCATTTCCTGCTGAAAGTACCCGGGGCCGATCATCTGCTCGATCCATGCGGTGGCCGCCGGCTATACCCCAATGACTGCCGGGAACTGCTACAGCGCCAATACGGCGCGAACATGCCGCTCAAGGCCGAGCATCTGCTCAACGCCGAGCCGATACAGATGCTCCAGCGCCTGTCGCGCAACCTGCGCCAACTGCATCTGGCCAACGACGACTACATCGCGGCCCTGATCGACGCCGAACGGGTGCTGGAACTGGGCAACGCCAGCGCCGCCGACTACCTGGCCCGCGCCAGCCTGTATCAGCGGCTCGACTGTCCGAATGCCGAACGCTTCGACCTGGAACATGCGCTGATGCTCAGCGACGACCCGATCCAGCGGATCCGGCTGACGGAGCGGCTGGGGCATTTGCCACCGAATTCGGTTGTGCATTGAGCGGTTGCAGGCGTGCAGATTCAGGTTGCTGGTTGAATCGCTATCGCGAGCAAGCTCGCACACAGTTGATCGCATCGAACTCAGGCTCGATGTTCACCGCAGACCACATGTGGGAGCGAGCCTGCTCGCGATGAGGCAAGCAGCGCCAACATCATTGGGGCTGACCCACCGCTATCACGAGTAGGCTCGCTCCCACAGGAAGGATCAAGGTGTATCGGGTTGATTCGCCGGATGCGCCTGTTGGAACGCCCTATCCGCAGCCGCCAACGCCGCCACGCGACGGATCCGCGGATACGCCTGCAAGGACACATTGAAACGCTCGGCCGCGTACAACTGCGGAATCAGGAACACGTCCGCCAACCCCGGCTCTGCACCGAAGCAATAGCCCTCATCGCCAATCAACTGCTCCACCGCCGCCAGCCCCTGGCTGATCCAGTGCCCGATCCATTCCGTCACCTGGGTTTCATCGTGGCCCCACTGGCGCAATCTGTTGAGCACGCTGACATTGTGCAGGGGGTGAATATCGCAACCGATCAGCGCCGCCACACCGCGCTCATGGGCCCGAACCGCCAGGTCGGCGCTGAGCAGCGGCACCTGTGGATAACGCTCCTCCAGATATTCGATGATGGCGGGCGATTGCACCAGCAACGCGCCCTCATCGGTACGCAGCGCCGGCACCCGGCCCTGGGGGTTGATCGCCAGGTAGGCCGGCTGGCGATGCTCGCCCCCCGGCGCGGCGATCAGGTTGACTGGCAAGGCCTGGTAATCCAGGCCCTTGAGCGCCAGCGCAATGCGCACCCGGTAGGACGAGGTGGAACGATAGTAGGTATAGAGTTCCATGCCCTGGCCCTCAACGCGCCGACAGGATCTTGCCCCGGCACTCGCCGAAGCCGATGGAAGCGAAACCCTCGCGGCGGCAACGGGCCCGCAGGATGATTTCGTCACCGTCCTCGAGGAAGCGGCGCACTTCGCCAGAGGCCAGTTCGATCGGTTTTTTGCCACCCTCGGTGATTTCCAGCAGGCTACCGAATTGATGGTTTTCAGGCCCCGACAAGGTGCCCGAGCCAAACAGATCACCGGCCTGCAACTGGCAACCGTTGACGCTGTGGTGCGCGACCATTTGCGCCACGGTCCAGTACATGTACTGGGTGTTGCTCAGGGTCAGGCGCTGGGCCGGCAGATTCTGCTCGACCATGGCCTCGGTCAGCAGCAGCACTTCCAGTTCGATGTCGAAGGCGCCACCGGCCTGGTCACGCTTGTCCAGCAGATACGGCAGTGGCTGTGGATCGCCTTCCGGGCGCGCCGGTTGTGGGCGGCGGAACGGTTCCAGGGCCTCAGCGGTCACCACCCACGGCGAAATACTGGTCAGGAAACTCTTCGACAGAAACGGCCCCAGGGGCTGGTATTCCCAAGCCTGGATATCCCGGGCCGACCAGTCGTTGAGCAGGCAGAACCCGCCAATGTGCTCGGCGGCATCGCCGATGGCGATAGGTTCGCCCAAGGCATTGCCCTTGCCGATCCAGATCCCCAGCTCCAGCTCATAGTCCAGCCGCGCACACGGGCCGAAAGTCGGCTCGGTCTGGCCGGCGGGCAGGGTTTGGCCCTTGGGGCGGCGCACGTCGGTGCCGGAGGGGCGAATGGTCGAGGCGCGGCCGTGATAACCGATGGGCACGTACTTGTAGTTGGGCAGCAAGGGATTGTCGGGACGAAACAGCTTGCCGACATTTTGCGCGTGTTCGATACCGACATAGAAGTCGGTGTAGTCGTTGATCCTGGCCGGCAAGTGCATCTGGCAGTCGGCGGCGCGGATCAGCAGCTTCGCACCCTGGGCTTCGATCTTGCCCCGCAGCGAGCTGTCTTCGCGCAGCAACTCCAGCAAGCGCTCACGCAACGCCACCCGAGCGCCGCGGCCCAGATCGAAGAACCCGTTCAACTGGCCGCCCTTCATGGCCTCGACGGCTTCGCGCGCCGCGCCGTCAAACAGGCCCGCCTGCAAAGCGGCCTGCAAATCGAAGATGAACTCGCCAATGGCCACGCCGCTACGAGGGGCGCCGCCGTCGGTGCTGAAAATGCCCAGCGGCAGGTTTTGCAGCGGGAAGTCGGCATGGCCGTTGGCGGAGGTGACCCAGCTACGGTCAGGGGAAGGTTGAGTCATGGGTTATCTCCGGGTCGGGTCGAACGTGACAGGCAGCGAGGCCCAACAAGCATCGTAGTCGGTTTGCAGTTGCGGGCAGTCCAGGGCGAAACGGCTCGGGCGCAACACCTGGCTGGTCTCGAACATGAATGCCATGGTGTTGTCGATTTTCGCCGGCTGAAGTTCAGCGTTGATCGCCTTGGTGCAGGTTTCGCCGTCCGGGCCATGGGCACTCATGCAACTGTGCAAGGACGCGCCACCCGGCAGGAAACCTTCCGCCTTGGCATCGTAGGCGCCCTGGATCAGGCCCATGAATTCGTTCATCAGGTTGCGGTGGAACCACGGCGGACGGAAGGTGTTTTCCGCCACCATCCAGCGTGGCGGGAAGATCACGAAATCGAGGTTGGCCAGGCCATGGACGCTGGTGGGCGAGGTCAACACAGTGAAAATCGACGGATCCGGGTGATCGAAGCTGACCGTGCCAATGGTGTTGAAGCGGCGCAGATCATACTTGTACGGCACGTTGTTGCCGTGCCAGGCCACCACGTCGAGGGGCGAATGATCCAACTCGCAACCCCACAACTCACCGAGGAATTTCTGCACCAGCGGGGTCGGTTGCGCGAGATTCTCGTAATGGGCGACCGGCGTCAGGAAATCCCGTGGGTTCGCCAGGCCGTTGCTGCCGATGGGCCCGAGGTCCGGCAAGCGCAACGGCGCGCCGTGGTTCTCGGCGAGGTAACCACGGGCCTGCGGATCGAGCAGTTCGACGCGAAACTTCAGGCCCCGGGGCAGCACGGCGATTTCCAGCGGTGCCAGCTCCAGCACACCCAGTTCGGTGGCGATCCGCAGCCGTCCCAGTTGCGGCACGATCAGCCATTCACCGTCGGCGTTGAAAAACACCCGCTCCATGGAGCGGTTGGCCCGGTAGTGATAAAGGCTGATGCCGGCCGGTTTGTCCGCAGCGGCGTTGGCCGCCATGCACACCAGCCCGTCGATGAAATCGGTGGGCTCGGCGGGAATCTCCAGCGGGTTCCAACGCAGGCGATTGGGCGTGACTTCGCCCAATGGTCCGCCCGCCAATTGCCGTTCGAGCTTGGTGAAGGCCGGGTGATTGGCCGACGGCCGGATACGATACATCCAGGTACGCCGCGCTTCGCTGCGGGCCATGGTGAACGCGGTGCCGGAGAACAATTCGGTATAGAGACCGTACGGAGCTTTCTGCGGTGAGTTCTGGCCCACCGGCAATGCACCGGGCAATGCTTCGCTGGCAAATTCGTTACCGAAGCCTGATTGGTAGACCAGGTCCGACACTGGGGAATCGAGGTTCATGGAGCCTCCAGGAATGCGGCCCGTCACTCAACGGAGTGGTTGAGGCGCACCGGGTTATTTTTATCGTAATTCAATTACGCATAACGTAATTTGCTCGACAGCGACCGTCAAGCTATAAAGACGCCCATTCGCCTCTGGACCCTGCGCCACCATGGAAACCCCGCTCAGCAACGGTAAACAGAAAGTCCGCTCGGCCGAAGTCGGCACCGACATCCTCAAGGCGCTGGCGGAACTGTCCCCCTCCACATCGCTATCGCGGCTGGCCGAACACGTGCAAATGCCGGCGAGCAAGGTGCATCGATACCTGCAGGCCTTGATCGCCAGCGGGTTTGCCGAGCAGAACGCCGCCACCAACCACTATGGCCTGGGCCGCGAGGCCCTGCGCGTGGGCCTGGCGGCGCTCAATGGCATGGACGTGCTGCAAGTGGCCGCCCTGCCCTTGTCCGAGTTGCGCGACGACTTGAACGAAACCTGTTTCCTGGCGGTATGGGGCAACCATGGCGCGACCGTGGTGCGTATCGAACCCGCCGTGCGGGCCGTGACCGTGGTGACGCAACTGGGCTCGGTATTGCCGCTGCTCAGTTCGTCCACGGGGCTGGTGTTCAGCGCTTATCTGCCGGAGCGCGAGACCATCGGTTTGCGCGAACAGGAAGTACAAGGCAGCGAGCATCACGCCCTCGCAGACGACCGCGCCTACGCCGCCCTGTGCGAGCAGATTCGCAATCGCGGCCTGCACCATGTGCATGGCTTGCTGATGCCGGGCGTGGATGCCTTGTCTGCTCCGGTATTCAATGCCGTTGGCGAGGTGAAGGCGGTGATGACCATCGTCGGTCCGACCTCGCTGTTCCACGCCGACGAAAACGGCCCGGCGGCGCAACGCCTGTTGGCGGCGACCCGGGCCGTGAGTTGGCGGATGGGGTATGAAGCAGGTCCGGGATCAGCCCAGGAAATCCGGGACAATCCTGATCAGTAGTTCATTGAGATGAGCGGGGACCAGCCGCGGATGGCAATCACGCTCTTCGCCACTGAAGGCAACCATATAAATACCCTGATGATCGCCCTTGGAGTGGTAGGGAATATCATTATGGTGGAAATGGTCCAGTAGGTATTCAACCAGTAGTTCAGAAGACGACACCATCCGTTCACCGGAGTCATGGGGCACAAAACTGGTGACGTAGACTTTATCCAGGTCGACGCCGGGCAAATGAGCTTTCAAGGCCGCATGAACATCCATGGCATCCAACGGCCGGATGGAGCGCTTGGATAAATCCATTGCAGGTTTTTCTGCCAGGCTTGTAACGATATCCACGACAATTTTTTCAAAAGCGATTAAATCCAGGGCCTTGACCCGGTCTTCCGTGGCAAAGGAATAACGCTTGCTGAACACATTACTGACGCCTTGTGTGTAATTGGGCAATCGCTGCTCCACAACGCAGGCCAGCGTCTCATCGAACAGGGTTTCGGAAGATCCAACTTCGGTGTTGGGAAAATCTGCCAATGTATTCAGATAGGTGTTCAACGGGTTGACGCCCAAGCCATCCAGACGATCGCCCAACAGCACCTTTACCGCAAAATCCACGCGAGTGTTCTTCAGGGCGCGAAGTTTTTCGGAATAAGAAGAAAATAACCGAGTATTCATAAACATCCTTGTCATGTCAGGGGCACGAACTTCCTGTTCGGCCGATCAATTCAGTTATACCTCAGCCTCCCCCCTTATTGTAAAAAGGCAAAATGTAAGAGTGCGTAAAGAACTCGATTGAAACTAAGCCATCATGCCCATGACCTTGGCTTTTGCTACCGCTTGAGTACGCCGCTGCACCCCCAACTTGCTATGTATCCGCCGCGAATGAGTTTTTACGGTATGCAACGATATGAACAACCGTTCGGCAATTTGCTGGTTGGAATAGCCCTGTGCAATCAACTCCAGCACTTCCAGTTCACGGTGACTGAGTAACGGTTCTTCGACCGCCAGCACCGTCGTCTCCTCGACTTGCTCCGTCATTTGTGCCCAACGCAAGAACTCGGGCTGGCGCAAGCGCAACTCACACAAAGCTTGCTCGGCCCGCCAGCAGGTGACTCGTTCAAACCCCTCCTGCAGCATCGTCCGGGCCTGGGCACGATCACCGGACAACCAGACAACCTCCGTCAGCACCAGATGCAGTTCGGTTTCCAGGCTGTGCATTTCACTGTCCTGTGCCTGGGCGATCATTGCCCTGAGTCGAGTTTGCGGATCATGTGCCCGCTGCAAGTAGACCTCGGCCAGCACCAGCAGGTATTCAAGTCGCGCAATCAACTCCAGGGTCGCGGGAGGCGCGTGTTTGGCCCGCGGTCCGCGAAAATGGCGCAAGACGCGGGTCAAGGCTTCATGGGCCAATTGCGCCCGTCCCTGTTGCAACCAGAACTGGCAACTGGTTTGCAACAACACGCCACGGTAAACGGTGTCGGGGATGTGCCGCTGCTGCATGATCCGCTCGGCATCGCGTAGTTGCATGAAGGCTTCGCCATAGTCGCCTTGGTTGGCGGCCAGGGTAGCCTTGCCGAGAAAGCCGTAGAGCACCTGTTTGTCCTGGCTGTGCAGGCCCGTTTCCAGGCCCGCTTGAAACTGTTCGGCGGCCCGTTCCTCAAAGCCCATGCGCAAGGCCAGGCGCCCACGCCGCAGGGCAATACGCCCCAACAACGCAGAAAAATCCTGGCCCGGTTTATCCAGCAGCGCCTGAACGGCGGCCAGCAGATGATCGGCCCGGTGCGGTGCCCCCCGTTGCTCCAGGATTTGGGCGTGGTCCAGTTCCAGCAACCCTTCAAATACCAGCGAGCCTTGCGCACGCGCCAGGCACAATGCCTGTCGGTTGATCAATTGTGCAGAGGCCAGTTCGCCGGCAAGCAGCGCCTGTTGCGTCAGCCCACCGAGGCACAGCACCCGTTGGGCCCAGGCATCGGGGTCCAGGCTGCCCTGGGCTTGGAGGAAGTGCTCACGCGCCCGCTCGCCATCGCCCGAGAGGTGCAGCAACCAGCCCTGCAAGACCTGCCACCTTGCCAGCACCTGTCGCTGCCGACAGGCTGAAGGCTGGGGCATGAACCTGGCCAGTTGTTCAATACATGCCGAGGCCTGGTCGAAACGGCCGGCGAACAGCAGCGCAGCGGTGACCAACCCCACCGATTGCGGCGTACCAAGGGTCAGCGCTTCGCCTTGTTGATCATGCAAGCCCAACAACAGCACGACGTTGCGGCGCTGCAAGACGTGCTCGAAGCTCAGATGCTGCAAGAAACTCACGGCCGTCTCGAACTCTCCGGCCAACAGGGCTTGCTCGAACGCCATTTGCCAGTCCTGCTCGGCAGCAAACCATTGGCAGGCCCGGCGATGCCAGGAACGCCCCTGCGACCAGGGCTCTTCACGGACCAGCCGAGCCAGGGCCGGGAATATCTGCAACCAATCCGATGTCTGCTCCCACGGCTCGATGAAACACCCCAGGTCCAGCAACAACGGCAGGCACTCAGCGCCCACGGTGTCGCCGAACAGATGCTCGCACAGCCGGGCATTGAAGCGCGGCAAACGCGCCAGCACACGCCAGGCCTGCGCCAGGTCCGGGGTCAGCGTGCTGAACAGTTCGTACTCCAGGTAGTCGAGCAAGGTCCCGGGCCGCCCTGGCGTTGCATGACTGCGTGCCCATTCGCAACGCTCGAGCAGGGTGATGCGTACCCCGGCACACCAGCCGCCACTGCGCTGGATCACCTCACGGGCAGTGCGGGCAGCCTGAGGACCGGGCAGGTGACGAAGCAATGGCAGGACATCGTCAGGGGTGAAGAACAACGCCTGCGCATCGAACTCGTGCAGCTCGTCATCGAGTAACAGCCGCGGCCAGTTGCAGTGGGGCCGACGGCGGCCATTCAACCACAGATGCAACGCCGGACTGCTGTTATTCAACAGACGGTCAAGCAACTGGTCCAGTTCTGGATTCGGCACCCGGCAGTAATCATCCAGGAACAACCACGTGGGGGTTTGCAAACGCGCCAGGTGGGCCAGTAGCCCCGCTTCATCCAGCCTCGGCAAGCCGAGGGTCTGCGCCAAGCGCTCGCACATTTGCACCGCGCTCAACGCCGCGCCCCCCAGGGGCAACCAATGCAAGCGACAACCGGGGGGAGCCTGCAGGAAGCATTCGGCGAACAATGCACTCTTGCCACTGCCCGCCGGCGCGCAGAGCAGTTTTACCCGCGCTTCGGAAGTCAGCAGCGGCTCGCTCAGGGACCGCCGCGGCACATGCGTCGAGGACAGGCGAGGCAGCAATCCTGGACGGTCCGGACACGGGGTCATGGCGGTCATGTGGGAAGATCCTGTTTATTGTTATCTCACCACCCTAGTCCTGTGTCGCCAAGCTTTGGAGAAGTATTCAGCGCGCTGATTGGCGCCCATAAAAAAACGACCGGCAGGAGCACTGCCGGTCGATCATGATCATCAAGTCAGGCACAACCTGATGAAGAGAGGATTTACTGTGGGAGCAAGGCTTGCCCCACAGACAAATCCCCTCGCCACAGTTGGCTGCCAGACCTTAGCGAACCCCGGTCGAACGCAGCGCTGCCGGCGTGTAGTCGGCGGCCCTGGCTTCGAAGCCATACTCGTAGCTGTGTTTCTCTTCGTTCTTCATCCCCAGCGCGATGTAGCGACCAGCGATGATGTCGTAGAGCGCCTCCAGGGTGTAGCCCGGGTTCTGATGGTCGTAGTAGAACTGGGCATGACCTTCGGCAACACGCCACAGTTGGCCGCGACCGTCGTAGTGATCCACCAGCGCCGCCTGCCAGCTGTCCTCGTCGAAGTACATGTGGCGCTTGGCATAGATGTGCCGCTCACTCGGCTTGACCGTGCCGACCACTTCCCAGACCCGGTGCAATTCATAGCGGGTCAGGTCCTGGTTGATGTGGCCGGCCTTGATCACGTCGTCGTACTTGAGGCTTGGCGAATCGAGCTTGTAGCTGTTGTACGGGATGTACATTTCCTTCTTGCCGATCAGCTTCCAGTCGTAACGGTCCGGCGCGCCGGAAAACAGGTCAAAGTTGTCGGAAGTACGCAGACCATCGGCGGCGGTACCCGGACCGTCGTAAGCCACTTGCGGGGCGCGACGCACCCGGCGTTGGCCGGCGTTGTAGATCCAGGCCAGGCGTGGTTCCTTCACTTGGTCGAGAGTTTCATGCACCAACAGCACGTTGCCGGCCAGGCGTGCCGGAGCAGTCACCTCCTGCTTGAAATAGGTCAATACGTTGCTGGCCTTTTCCGGGTCGGCGTCCTTGATCAGGAACGGCACGGCAATTTCTTCTTCAAAGCGGATCGGTGTGAAGCTGCCATTGGTCTGCGGCGTGGCCTGGGTGATGATGCGCCGCAGGTTACCGCCGTGATAGCGGGTGACGTGGTTCCACAACACTTCCACACCATTCTTGGGAATCGGGAAGGCGTAGTAGCGATTGCCGGTGAAATTGGCCAGGCCATTACCGTCGTTGATGGCGTTCACGTTAAGGGCGCTGCGCTTGGCCGACTCATAGATTTCCGGTGGCAAGCCGACGCTGCGATGAGTCGGGTAGACCGGGATCTTGTAGGTTTCCGGGTAACGCTTGAACATCGCGACCTGGCCTTCGGACAGCTTGTCCTTGTACTTGTCCACGGTCGCGGCGGTGATGGTGAACAGCGGTTTTTCATTGGCAAATGGGTCGGCCAAAAAGCCCTTGCTGTCCACGGCTCCGGCATTTTTCGGAATACCGCCAGTCCAGGCCGGGATCGAGCCATCGGCATTGCCGGCTTTTTCCGCGCCCAACGGCGTCAGGCTGGTGCCCAGTTTGTTCGCTTCATCCGGCGAGACCGCCGCCATCACGTTCGCGGCCAGCAGGCTCAAGGCCAGGGCACCGCATTGCAGGATCATCTTGCGCATTGGGTTTTCCTTGTCAGCCAGATCAGAAGTTCACGCCGAAGCTCAATGCGAGGAAGTCGCGGTCTTCGAGAACGTTGTAATCGCCGCCAAAAAAGTCGGTGTAGCTCAAGCTGGCGGTGTAGGTGTTGCGGTAATCGGCATCGACACCAACGCTGACCGCCTTGGCGCCTTCGTTGAACAGACCGTTGGGGCCATAGCCGGCCACGTCATGGGACCAGGACACGTTGGGCTTGAAGTTCACCCCGCCGATCACGTTGGAATAATCAAGAATCGCCCGGGCGCGATAGCCCCAGGACGTCGAGGTGACGAAGCCATCGGTGTCACCCCGGAAGCCATACTGGCCATAGACCGAATCACGGCCATAACGCAGCTTGTCCTTGGACTCCAGGCCACCGACATGCACCACCGCCGCCTCGCCGACCACGGTCAGGCGATCAGCCCCCAGCACCTGATCGAAGAAGTGCGTCAGGGTGCTCTGGAC
Organism: Pseudomonas sp. St290; assembly: GCF_018325805.1. NCBI lineage: Bacteria > Pseudomonadati > Pseudomonadota > Gammaproteobacteria > Pseudomonadales > Pseudomonadaceae > Pseudomonas > Pseudomonas sp. St290. The sequence continues at coordinate 5,634,568 of NZ_AP014703.1, forward strand.
CTGGGTCACTTCCTTGCGCCGGTAACCGGTGTTGTCGGCACCCGGTGCGGTTGCGATGGGCGACGCCGCGCCACCGGCAATCGGGTTGACCAGGGCCAGGGTCAGGTCGTTGGTATTGACCTGAACCGGCGCGTTGGGACGATAGCTGACTTCCCCGGTCCACGCGGTGCCGGTGGGCAACGTCGTGGAGAAACTGGCGCCGTACAGGCGGATGTCTTCCGGGTATTCAAGATAATACCCACCACGCCCCAGCATCACACTCTGCGCCAGACCCGCACCGCTGCCAGGCGCCAGGCCGTTGGCAATCGCGACCATGCCCGGCAACGCCGCCAGCGTCGAGAGCCCCGCCGTGGTCGTCCCGACGGTAGGCGTACGGCTGTGGTAGTTCATGAAGTACAGGCCATACTCGGTGTCATCGCCGAGCCAGCGCAACGCCGTGCCCCACTGGCCGGAGTCGCGGGCGTCGCGGTCACCGCCACGGGGAATGATCACCCCTTCACTGGAGACCTGGATCTCCTGGCCAAATGCCTGGGTCAATGGCACGAACGGCGCAATCGCCGGGCTGCCCACGGTGTAGCCAGTGGTGCAGCCATCGGCCACCACATCGTTGCCGAAGAACGTGCCGCAGTTATCCACCACGGTCTGGTCCCACTCCAACTGGTAGAAACCTTCGATAGTGAGCTTGTCGGTCAGGCCCTGGGAGGCGAACAGCATGTTCACCGGGATCAAGCCTTCCTTGATCTCCGCACCAGGGCGACGGAACGCGGACACGTCCACCGGGTTGATGCTGTTGATGGAGTTACCGATGAAGGTACTCTCCCCCCAACTGACCACCTGCTTGCCGGCGCGCACGGTGCCCGGCAAATCGGCGATGGAATAATTGTGATAGACGAAGGCATCGAGAATCTGTGCCCCCGAGGACTTGGCGCCTTCCTTGCGATTGCTGTCGCTGATGTCCTTGAACTCGCGGCCTTCATCCTTGAGTTCGAAGTCGTACCAGTACTTGCCGCGCACGAACACACCGGTATCGCCGTACTTGAGTTCGAGGTCGTGCAGGCCCTTGAAGATTTTGGAAAAGGTCTCGCCTTTCTTGAAATTCAGCCGCCCATCATCACCGGTGGAGGACTGGCCCCGGCCGCCGTTGACCGTGCCGACCAGGTCCTTGTCGGCATCGCGCATGCCCCAGCTCGCGCCCACGGACAGCGACGAATCGAACTGACCCTCGATCTCGCCAATGTTGAATGAAACGGCCTGCGCCTGGGCACAGCAACCCAAGGCCACCGCGACGGCCAGCGCCTGCGGCTTGAAGATGGCGCGCATTGTTATTGTTGTCATGCGTCTTCCCCGGTGAGTGACAGAGGCTTCACCCTACTGCCGCACGCCATGGGCGATAAGCGCACCAAGGAGGTATTCGCGCTGTACCTAAAAAGGATTACAGCCCTTGCACGGCGGGCCTTTGCGCCGTGCATGGACGGTCTGGATGATGGGTCATCAGCGCCGCGCATATTCATGCCCGGCCTGCGACTGTTACGCGCCCTGCAACGGTGCATGTCCGGATCCGGGCTGTTTCCCACCGGGCTCGATGCCTATGCTGGCCGGGCTTGCAGGGCAACGGGCCTGCAAGCCCAAGTCGTCATGGCATCCCTCATGCCTGGCGCACCGTCATTCGGATGGATTGCTTATTGGTCCATCATCCCGTGCTTAGCGACGTTGGTTTGTAGCTCCTTTGCAACGTCATGTTTAGGCCGCTGCTTTTGGCAGCGGCCTTTTTTATGTGGGCGTTACTTTCCCGAATGAGTTTCCAGGCTGTTGCCTCGTTATCCCAGAATCGCTCCCGCCCCCCTTATCTTTGCAAATAACAAATTCCCAGATATCCAAACGCCTGCTCCTACAACAAAGCAAGAAACCCACTACAAACCCATAAAAAAACCACTGATAGGCTGAAAGTCAGTCGCAGCATTCGGCTTCGTTTTTTCAATCAGTGAGTTATCTATGACCCCCATCAACTACCACAGCTATCGTTCAAAAAAAGGCTATAACAGCCGAATCCGTTTCCTGGTTTTCCATTACACAGCCGCCAACTTTTCATCCTCTGTCAACGCGCTGACCGGCGCTTCCGTCAGCGCCCATTATCTGATTCCGGACATCAGCGATCCCAGTTATTTGAACGCAGGTTTCACCGAGCAGCAGATTTTCAACCTGGTAGACGAAAACCAGCGTGCCTGGCATGCCGGGGTGAGTAGTTGGGGTGGTCGCACTAACCTTAACGACACCTCGATTGGCGTGGAAATCATCAACCTCGCCACCGATAACCAAGGGCAATTTACCTTCCCGCCCTACCAGCCCATGCAAATCGAGGCAATCGAACACCTGGCGTTGAACATCCTCAAGCGTTACCCCGATATCAGTCCCGTCAATGTGGTGGGCCACTCGGACATTGCCGCCGGCAGGAAAAACGACCCAGGCCCGATGTTTCCCTGGCAGGCGCTGTACGCCAAAGGCATCGGCGCCTGGTTTGATGAGTCCACTCAAAGGACGTACATGCAGGCCTACCAAGGCAACGGATTGCCGACTCGCGAACAACAACTCGGGCTATTCAAGAAGTATGGTTATGACACGTCGGCCGCTACGACGGATGCCGGCTTCCAGCGCCTGGTGCGCGCCTTCCAGCTGCACTTTCGTCCGGCCAAATATGACGGTGTGATAGATATCGAGACCGCCGCGAACCTGGCGGCCCTGGTGAAAAAGTATTTTCCATGAGCACGGTTGCCGCCGCTGACGGCAACCGGCCCAGGCAATGAAGCTCAAATGGCGTGGCGTTGCAGGTTCGCCATCATTTCTTTCAAGGCTTCCAGGTTGTCGTTCGGATGCACCGCGTGCTCGAAGTCGCAGATCTGCTGCCAATGGGCGGCGACATCTTCGGGTGAAAAACCTTTGCGCGGATCGAAACCGGCCCCCAGGCTCCGCTCCCAGCGCACCTTGCCCATCCAGCCGCCGCCCACTTCGAACAGGCCAGAAGTTTCCTGGCAGTTCTCACTGGCCAGGTACACCACCAGCGGGCTGACGAGTTCAGGCTTGAGTTGTTCGAATACCTGCGGCGGGATCAGGCCTTCGGTCATGCGGGTGCCGCCGGTGGGGGCGATGGCATTGACCAGGATATTGTTCTTGCGGCCTTCGATGGCCAGGGTCCGCGTCAGGCCATAAAGACCGAGCTTGGCCATGCCGTAGTTGGATTGGCCGAAGTTGCCATAGATGCCAGAGGTGGAAGCGGTGAAGATCACCCGCCCGTAGTTTTGCTCACGCAGATGCGGCCATGCCGCCCGGGTCACCTTGTAGGCGCCCTCGACGTGGACGCGATAGACCAGGTCCCAATCGGCGTCGTCCATTTTGTGGAACGTCTTGTCCCGCAGGATCCCGGCGTTGTTGACCACCACATCGACGCGACCGAACGCGTCGAGGGCATTTTGTACAAGCTTGTCGCCATCGGTCACCGAGTCGTGGTTGGCCTCGGCGATGCCGCCCGCCTCGCGGATTTCGGCGACCACCCGGTCTGCTGCCGAGGCGTTGGCCCCTTCGCCCTGGGCCGAGCCGCCAAGGTCGTTGACCAGCACTTTCGCGCCTTGTCTGGCGAACAGCAGCGCATGGGCGCGTCCCAGGCCGCCGCCGGCTCCCGTGACGATCACGACTTTATCTTCGAAGCGCACAGACTCACTCATGGCAGAACTCCAGCAGGCGGACAGGACAATGGGCACGAGTGTCCGGCACAAGTGGGCCGGTCACAATCAACACGGTTGCGAGTGAATGGTGGCCGATAAGGCGGGGGGATGATGCAGGCCCAAGCCACGGCGGCACATTCGATTTTCCTGCTGGCCGCAGCACCGCTATCGCGAGCAGGCTCGCTCCCACAAGGGATTTCTGTTGCCCACAAATTCTGTATTCACAATCGCTCCCACCCGGGCTCGCTCCCGCAGGGTGTCGTCATGAACAGGCCATTTGTCTGCGCGGCGTGGCGATGGCTTCACGAAAGGCCAGGTAATGCTTGAGCACCTGCACCGGGGCCTCGGTGTGCGGGTAATGCCCGATGTCAGGCAACAGCACCGTGTCAGGGTTGGGGATCAGGGCCTCGTAGCGCGCCACCATGTGCTCACCGGAAATCGGGTCGACCGCGCCGTCGATCACCCGCAACGGCACATCGCCGCGCTGCATCGCCTGTACCCAGCGATCGCGCTGCACAAGGCGCTCGGGAATATAGCTGATGAGTTTATGCATGATCCACGGACCGTGATGGGCTTCTACCAGGCTCCAGAAATCATCCAGTTCGCTTTCCGTGGGGCGGGTCTTGGGGCCGAAAATCTGCCGGAAACTGCTGACCAGGCTCTCCCGGGAGAACGCCCGCCCCAACAGCCAGCCCAGGGGGCTGAGCAAGAGTTTCTGGGCCAGGACCGGACGATGGGTTTCCGGGAACAGGCCACCATTGAGAAAGACACAACTGGCAAGACGGATGCGCGCTTCGTAATGCCGTGCGAGCAGCTCCTGGGCCACGCTGTCACCGTAATCGTGGGCTAGCACATGCAGTTCGTCCTTCACGTTCAGGTGCGCCAGCAAGGCCTGTTGCAGATCGGCCTGCTCCAGCAGGCTGTAAACGTGATCCGTCGGCTTGGCGGAGTCGCCGAAACCGAGCATGTCACAAGCGATCACCCGGTAGCGTTGCGCCAACGGTTGCCACAGGTAATGCCAATCCCAACTGGCGGTGGGGAAACCGTGGATCAGCAGCAACGGCTCGCCCTGCCCCGCCACCCAGTAACGGATGGCATGGCCACGGAACATGAAGATCTGGCTGCGCTGGCGCCAGATACGCAGGGGAATCTGCGCCGGAGGCATCAGCTTCCATACCCGGCGTCTTGTTGATCGAGCTTGCGCAGCAAAGCCGGCCAGGCCAACGCGCCGCCCATGCCCTGGGCGCTTTTGGTCACCCCGGCGATCATCGCCCGGGCGCCGGCCAGGATCTGTGGCTCGATGGCAATCAGTTCGGCCCCGCCGTTCTGGGCCAGGACCTGGATGTCACAGGCTCGTTGGAAGGTGAACATCATCAGGAAGGTATCGGCGATGGTCCCGCCACAGGTCAGCAGGCCATGGTTGTGCAGCATCAGGAAGTTGCTCTGGCCCAGGTCCGCCTGCAGGCGCGCCTTTTCTTCGTGATTCAAGGCCACCCCTTCGTAGGCGTGATAGGCCAGGCTCGAGAGCACGAACAGCGATTGCTGGCTGATCGGCAACACCCCCTGCTTCTGTGCCGATACCGCCACGCCAGCGGCGGTGTGAGTGTGCAGCACACAGGCCACATCATGGCGCACCTCATGCACCGCGCTGTGAATGGTGTAACCGGCCGGGTTGATCTCGTAGGGGCTGTCCATCAGCTTGTTGCCGGCCTGATCGACCTTGACCAGGCACGAGGCGGTGATCTCATGGAACATCATCCCGAACGGGTTGATCAGGAAATCTTCGGTACCGGGGACCTTCGCGGAAATATGGGTGAAGATCAGGTCATCCCAACCATGCAGCGCGACAAGCCGATAACAGGCGGCAAGATCCACCCGGGTTTGCCATTCGGCCGCACTGACCTGTTCCTTGATACTGAGTGTCGTTTGGATAGGCGCTACGCTCACTGCTCTGCCCCTGTTTTCTTGTTATAGGTATCGATCGAAACGTCGTACGCAAGAAAATCAGTCTAGTCAGGTCTTTCAGAGGCGGTAGTTGCATTGGCAGCCAGCTTACTGGCCGAACGAGTCAGCGCCTGCGCTTCAAGGGCGCAACGTGTCGATCAACTCCGCGAGCCACGGCTCGGCATCGGTTTCCGGTGTGACGCTTTCACTGGCGTCCAGACGCAGCATCGGCAGTATTTCACGCACGCCCAATTCGGCGAACAGCTCGCACATCTGCTCGCCGCCGGCGCAGAAGGTATCCCCATAGCTGGCATCGCCCAGGCCGATCACCGCGCCAGGCAAGCCGCGAAAAAAACCTGGCAATTGGTCGCGGATGGTCGAATACAACGGCATCAAATTGTCCGGCAACTCACCCATGCCGGTCGTGGAAGTCACCGCCAGCAGCGCCTCTGGCGCGAATGCCTGGACATCCGCCAGGGTCGCGCGAGGGTCGTGCCAGGCGTCAAAACCCGCATCGCGAAGCAGTTTGGCGGCGTGCCGGGCGACTTCTTCGGCTGTGCCGTATACCGAGCCGGAAAGGATGGCGACTTTCATCAATCTGATCCTGAACCTGAAAAAAGAGCCGGGATAGTAACAGTTGCACCTGCCTGGCTGCGAATGGCTCTCGACAGCCATAATGGCCAGTGGACAGCCTAACGATTTCTTCTAGAATGCAGCTCCAACACGGACGTTCAAAGGGGATTTTCTCCATGATCAACGCTCAACTGATGCAACTGGTCATCAACGCTTCGAACGACGGAATTGTCATCGCCGAAAAAGAAGGCGAAGACAACATCCTGATCTACGTGAACCCGGCCTTCGAACGATTGACCGGCTATCAGCGCGACGAAATCCTTTATCAGGATTGCCGGTTCCTGCAATCGGGTGATCGGGACCAAGCCTCTCTGGAGCCTATTCGCCAGGCCTTGAAAGAGGGCGGTGCTTGCCGCGAGGTGTTGCGCAACTACCGTAAGGACGGCACGCCGTTCTGGAATGAGTTGTCGCTGTCCACGGTAAAAAACCAGACTGACGGGCATACCTATTTCGTGGGTGTGCAAAAAGATGTCACGGCCCAGGTCAAGGCTCAACAACGCGTCGCCCAGCTGGAACGGGAGCTGGCCGAAGCACGAGAGACAATTGCCCGGCTTGAAGCGACGAACGGTGTAAACAAAACCACGAATTAATGGTCAGTCACTACAATCACCAGTGAAAATGTAAATTATCATTTCGAGCAGATCATGCAGCGCGATGCCCTCCTGACGCAGGATGAACTGGATTTCATCCGCACCATGCAACACAACCCGCAATTGAACGAGCGGGATGTCACGTCGAGCTTGCTGGTAAACGGTGGGTCGCAGATCCGTGACTTGCTGACACGTCTGGCCGCCAATGAGCAGGTTACGCTGCAAGCCAATTTCGAAAACCAGCAGATGACCTTTCCGCTGCATCTGGTGGAAGACGAATTCCATGCGATGCACCTGCGCTTGGGTGTGCCGAGCATCTACGAAGACGGACCGAAGATTCGCCCATGGCGCCTGGCGCTCGAAGAGCCGGTAGCGCTGGAAAATATCAAGGGGCAACCGGGACCGCTGTGGGTCCACGAAGTGTCCTGCAAGGGCGTATTGCTGGAAAACCGCAGTCGTGCCAAGCCGCCGAAGCAGTTTGCCTTGTGGTTCAGCCCATCGGGCTACGAGAGAATTTCGTTACGAGGCACCTTCGAACGGGAAACCGATCAAGGCCTGTTTGCCTACCATCTGAGCCAGAATGACCAGGACGAGACGGAACGCCTGCGCCAGTACATCCTGCAGCAACATCGCCTGACCCATCCAACCATGCATCTCTAACTCAAGTATCCAGGTTGCCTGCCAGAAATTGACGCAGGCGCTGGGGCATCACCGCTCCTTCGTTGCCCAGGCAACCGATTGACGAGCCCATCAGGCTTTCCTGCGCCAAGTCAGATGCATCACCGGCCAGCATCAGCGGACAATCCAGGCTCATCGCCAATTTGCCCAGGCGCTTGGGCAAGTCCGGGACCGGCGCATGATTGGAGACCAGCACCAATGCCACAGGCTGGATCTTCTGGCACACCAGGGTCAATTCCTCGAACGGCAGGCCGATCGATAACAGCCTGACGCCCACTTCCGCCTTGGACAGGAACAGCCCCGCGACCAGCAGCTCCAGCTCATGACAATGATCGGCAATGGCGCAGACCAGGACACGCGGCGACGCACCTTCGCGCTTGAACAAGAGCCGCTGGATGATGCGCGAACGCAGGAAACCATCGAAAAAAACCCATTCACTGGTTTGTCCGAACGCCTGCTGACGCTGCATCAATTGGCGCCAGAGCGGCATCAGGATGTCCTGGAATACGACCGGGACGGTGTAGGTGGAAAAGACCTGCCCGTAGACGCGATCCAGCTCCACATCGTCAAAGCAGGCCACCGCGTCCGCCACTTGTTGTTGCCAACGGGCATGATCGGTCCTGACCAGGTCGGATGAAATCAGCGTGGAGACGGGTTGCACCGACTCGGTCTTCGCCAGGATCGTTCCTACTTTGCTTACCGCCACCCCGCGTTCGATCCACGCCAGAATGCTGCGCACCTTATCAATATCGCCCAACGAGTACAGGCGATGCCCGCTTTCGGTGCGGGTAGGCTGGATCAAACCGTAGCGCCGCTCCCAGGCGCGCAGGGTCACCGGATTCACGCCGGTCATGCGCGCGACTTCACGAATGGGGAACAGATCTTCCCGTTTCAAGGCATTTGATGCCTGGAAAACAAAGCTATCTTCTGTAATCACACTCATTGGGGAGACAATTCCGGCTGGGAAATTGGATCCCAGTTTACTCCCCCCAAGACATGTCATGACAAGGATAATGCGCGGTTTTGTTGTTTTATGCGCAATCGGGAATAATCCTTGCCTGTCTTTTGGCGACCAGACGCTACCCACCACCCCGGGGCGTCCCCCGCGAACCTCCTACCCGGAGTGCCGCGCCTGTCTTACGGAGATGCATAATGTCTACCTCACCCGTCACCCTGATGGTTGCCCGCCGCGTCGCCAATGGACGCTATCAGGATCTGATCGCCTGGTTGCGCGAAGGTGAACAACTGGCCACCGATTTTCCCGGCTACCTGGGTTCCGGCGTACTCGCGCCACCGCCCCAGGACGATGAATTCCAGATTATCTTCCGTTTTGCCGACGAGCAGACGCTGCACGCCTGGGAACACTCCGCCTCACGCACGGCCTGGCTGGGACGGGGCAGCGATCTGTTTGCCCACCCCTCCGAACACCGGGTACGTGGCATCGATGGCTGGTTTGGCACGATCGGCCAGCGTCCGCCCCGTTGGAAACAGGCCGTGGCCATCTGGCTCGCGTTCTTTCCCGTGTCGCTGTTGTTCAATTTCCTGTTGGGGCCGCTGCTGGGCGAACTGGGTTTGTTGAGCCGCGTGTTCATCAGCACGCTGATCCTGACGCCGCTGATGGTCTACCTGTTTATCCCGATGTCGACCCATCTGCTGGCGAACTGGCTCAACGGCGCGCCGCAGCGAAGGTTGCCGGCGACTCAGAATCACTGATGCTCCCACAAGACAGCACTGGATTCACCTTTGTACATAGGACACACCCTGCGGCGCTGTTATAGTTTTGCTCTTGCCGCGAACCGAGTCGTCCTATGTCCAGCGCCACCGCTCCGATCCTGATCACTGGCGCAGCCCAGCGCGTCGGCCTGCATTGCGCCCGGCGATTGCTGGAAGACGGGCAACCGGTGATTGCGACCTATCGCACCGAACGCCCGGGCGTGCAGACGCTGCGGGACCTGGGCGCGGTGATGCTGTTCGCCGACTTATCCAGCGAAGCGGGGATCCTGGCCTTTATCGAACAACTCAAGCAGCACACCGACCGGCTGCGCGCCATCGTGCACAACGCCTCGGCCTGGCTGGCCGAAAGTCCGGGCAGCGAAGCGGCGGCCCTCAACGCCATGTTCGGCGTGCACATGCTCGCGCCATACCTGATCAACCTGCACAGCGCAGAGCTACTGCAGCGTTCAACGCCGGCAGATATCGTGCACATCAGCGATGACGTGACCCGCAAGGGCAGCGCCCGGCATATCGCCTACTGCGCCACCAAGGCTGGCCTGGAAAGCCTGACACTGTCGTTCGCGGCGAAGTTCGCACCGGCGATCAAGGTCAACGGCATCGCCCCTGCCCTGCTACTGTTCAACCCCGAGGACGACGCGACTTACCGCGCCAAGGCCCTGGCCAAGTCCGCGCTGGGTATCGAACCCGGCAGCGAAGTGATCTACCAGAGCCTGCGTTATCTGCTGGACAACCCTTATGTCACCGGCACGACCCTGACCGTCAACGGCGGGCGGCACGTCAAATAGCCTTGTTTCGAGGATGCACCATGACGCTATCCCTGCCCCAGAACTACCGCGAGATCCTCATCGGCCTGGGGGAAAACCCCGAGCGCGAGGGGCTGCTCGATACCCCGGCTCGTGCCGCCAAGGCCATGCAGTACCTTTGCCATGGTTATGAACAAAGCGTCGAGCAGATCGTCAATGGCGCACTGTTCGCTTCTGACAGCGATGAAATGATCATCGTCGCCGACATCGAACTCTATTCACTCTGCGAACATCACCTGTTGCCCTTCATCGGCAAGGCCCATGTGGCTTATATTCCTACGGGCAAGGTCCTGGGGCTGTCGAAGATCGCCCGGCTGGTGGACATGTTCGCCCGCCGCCTGCAAATCCAGGAGAACCTGACCCGGCAAATCGCCGACGCGGTGCAGCAAGTCACCCAGGCCGCTGGCGTGGCGGTGGTGATCGAGGCCCAGCACATGTGCATGATGATGCGCGGTGTCGAAAAACAGAACTCGACCATGAACACCTCGGTGATGCTCGGCGCTTTTCGCGATTCCAGCACCACGCGCCAGGAGTTCCTGCAATTGATTCGACGGAGCAAGTAAATGCCACAACTTCAGCCAGCCATGGCACGCATCAAGGTCAAGGACCTGCGTCTGCGCACCTTCATCGGGATCAACGAGGATGAAATCCTCAACAAGCAGGATGTGTTGATCAACCTGACCATCCTCTACGCCGCCCAGGAGGCGGTGCGCGACAACGACATCGACCATGCGCTGAACTACCGCACCATTACCAAGGCAATCATCGCCCACGTGGAAGGCAACCGCTTCGCCCTGCTCGAACGCCTGACCCAGGAATTGCTCGACCTGGTCATGGCCAACGAGTCGGTGCTGTACGCCGAAGTCGAAGTCGACAAGCCCCACGCCTTGCGATTCGCCGAGTCGGTGTCGATTACCCTTGCGGCAAGCCGCTGAGTGGCACGTTTTCAGACGCAGCCCTCAAGCGGTAAGCTTGTCGTCACTGCAATCCATCCCACAGCTTGAAGCACGCCGCTTGAAGCTGTTCGTCAGAGACCATCATGAACGACCAACAACGCCTCGAGCTCGAAGCCGCCGCTTTCCGTCGGCTGGTTGCCCACCTGGACAGCCGCAAGGATGTGCAGAACATCGACCTGATGAACCTCGCCGGCTTCTGCCGCAACTGCCTGTCCAAGTGGTACAAGGCCGCCGCCGATGAACGCCAGATCGAGGTCAGCCTCGACGACGCCCGCGAAGTGGTCTACGGCATGCCGTACGCCGAGTGGAAAGCCCAATACCAGAAAGAAGCCAGCGCCGAACAACAGGCGGCGTTCGCCAAAGGAAAACCCGATGCCTGATCTCAATACCCTGCGTACCCGCCTCAAGAGCGGCGAACATGCCTTCGCCGACACCCTGGCCTTTATCGCCGCCGACTACGACTACCAGCCCCAGGCCTTCGACAACGGCGGCGTGCACAACGCCGCCGGGCAGAACGAAGGCTCGTGCAAGACCCTGGGCCTGGCCCTGCTCGAAGGCCTGAGCGATGAAGAAGCGCTGCTGGCGTTTGGCGAACACTACCGTTCGGTGCTGGCCACGCCTGAAGGCAGTGATCACGGCAATATCCGGGCGCTGATGGTCCATGGGCTGGCGGGTGTGAGATTCGAAGCGCAGCCGTTGCAACGGCGCTGATCGTCCCGCTTTTGTGACGGGGTCCGCTTTTGTGGCGAGGGAGCTTGCTCCCGCTGGGCTGCGCAGCAGCCCCAAACAGTCAAACTCAATTTGCCTGACACTCCGGGTTGCCAGGTTTCGGGGCCGCTTCGCGCCCCAGCGGGAGCAAGCTCCCTCGCCACAGTGCACATCCCAAGTCAGTGGCACCTCACCACATCCCGACTTTTAAGATTGACCCGGCAACTTTATTTCGTTTGCCGGCCCCCTCTGCTCGCGGCTTAGATAACGGAAATTTCTCCTCCGTCCGAGCCGTCATCCATGAGCAGCGAAACCATCAGCCAGTCGATCTCCATCGTGCATCCCGTCAGCCTCAGCCATGGCAAAAATGCCGAGGTCTGGGACACCAACGGTAAACGCTACATCGATTTCGTCGGCGGCATCGGTGTGTTGAACCTCGGCCATTGTCATCCACGCATCGTCGAGGCGATCCGTGAACAAGCGACCCGGCTGACTCACTACGCCTTCAATGCCGCTCCCCACGCCCCCTACATTGAGTTGATGGAGCGCCTGGCGACGTTTGTCCCGGTGGATTACCCGGTCAGCGGCATGCTCACCAACAGCGGCGCCGAGGCGGCGGAAAACGCCTTGAAGATCGTGCGTGGTGCCACGGGCCGTACCGCTGTGATCGCGTTTGACGGTGCTTTTCACGGCCGCACCCTGGCGACCCTCAACCTCAACGGCAAGGTCGCGCCCTACAAACAGAAAGTCGGCGTATTGCCCGGGCCGGTGTATCACCTGCCCTACCCCAGCCAGGACAACGGCGTAACCTGCGAAGAGGCCTTGAAGGCCATGGAGCGGCTGTTCAGCGTCGAGATCGATGTGAGTGACGTGGCCTGTTTCATTGTCGAACCGGTGCAGGGCGAAGCCGGCTTCCTGGCGATGGACATAGCCTTCGCCCAGGCCCTGCGACAGTTCTGCGACGAGAAGGGCATTGTGCTGATCATCGATGAGATCCAGTCCGGCTTCGGCCGCACCGGCCAACGCTTTGCGTTCTCGCGACTGGGCATCGAACCAGACCTGATTCTGCTGGGCAAAAGTATTGCCGGCGGCGTGCCTCTGGGGGCTGTGGTGGGACGCAAGGCGCTGCTGGACAACCTGCCCAAGGGCGGCCTGGGCGGCACTTATTCCGGCAACCCCATCGCCTGCGCCGCCGCCCTGGCGACCCTGGATGAAATGACCGACGCCAAGCTGCACGCCTGGGGCTCGCAACAGGAAGAGGCGATCGTCAGCCGCTACGAATCCTGGCGGCGTCGTGGGCTAACGCCCTACCTGGGCCGCCTGACCGGCGTCGGCGCGATGCGCGGTATAGAACTGGCCCACGCCGACGGCACACCGGCCTCGGCACAACTGACGCAGTTGCTGGCCCTGGCACGGGAGTCGGGCTTGCTGCTGATGCCCAGTGGTAAATCGCGGCATATCATTCGGCTGCTGGCGCCGTTGACGACCGAGGCGGCGGTACTCGAAGAAGGGTTGGATATTTTGGAAACGTGCCTGGCGCGGCTGTCCTGAACTACGGACTCTCCTGACCAAACCAAAACCTGTGGGAGCGAGCCTGCTCGCGATAGCGGTGTGTCAGACATCTCTATACCGACTGATCTGTCGCCATCGCGATCAGGCTCGCTCCCACAGGAGGAAAGTGATAAATCCGGGCATAAAAAAACCGGCCGAAGCCGGTTTTTCTGTGCCTGACGGATCAGAACGAAGCGTTCTGCAGGCCATCCAGGTAGCGCTCGGTGTCCAGGGCCGCCATGCAGCCGGCGCCGGCCGAGGTGATGGCTTGGCGGTAGACGTGGTCAGCCACGTCGCCGGCCGCGAAGATACCTTCGACGCTGGTAGCGGTAGCGTTACCGTCGCGCCCCCCTTGACCACCAGGTAGCCGTCCTTGAGTTCCAGCTGGCCTTCGAACAGCGAGGTGTTCGGGGTGTGGCCGATGGCGATGAAGACGCCGTCAACCTTGATCTCGTCAAAGCTGCCGTCGTTGTTTTTCAGGCGGGCACCGGTCACGCCCATGTTGTCGCCCAGCACTTCGTCCAGGGTTGCGTTGAGCTTGAGGATGATCTTGCCTTCGGCCACGCGGGCATTGAGCTTATCGATCAGGATCTTCTCGGCGCGGAAGGTTTCGCGACGGTGGATCAGGGTGACCGTGCTGGCGATGTTCGCCAGGTACAGCGCTTCCTCGACCGCGGTGTTGCCGCCACCGACCACTGCCACTGGCTTGTTGCGGTAGAAGAAACCGTCGCAGGTGGCGCAGGCGGAAACACCTTTGCCCATGAAGGCTTCTTCCGACGGCAGGCCCAGGTAACGAGCGCTGGCACCGGTGGCGATGATCAGGGCATCGCAGGTGTAGGTCGCGCTGTCGCCGGTCAGGGTGTAGGGCTTGGCGGCGAAATCCACGGCATTGATGTGGTCGAAAACGATTTCGGTCTCGAAACGCTCGGCGTGTTCTTTCATGCGCTCCATCAGCGCCGGGCCGGTCAGGCCGTGGACGTCGCCCGGCCAGTTGTCGACTTCGGTGGTGGTGGTCAATTGACCGCCGGCCTGCATGCCGGTGATCAGCAGCGGCTTGAGGTTGGCACGGGCCGCATAAACCGCAGCGCTGTAACCGGCAGGGCCGGAACCGAGAATAATCACTCGCGAATGACGCACTTCAGACATGACCTGCTCCTGTTGACCGGACCTTGAGGGCCGGAACGCCGGGTGAGCGGCGTGAATAAAAAAGGACCGTTGACGCACTTGGGGAAGGCTGGTTTCGACAGTCCTGAAAAAGAATGGGTGCAGCGTATCGAGGGAGCGAAGATTAAGGAAATACGGTTTAACAATCCAGCTCATAGGTGAGCTCTATGCCCAGCGGTCCTTCCAATAGGCGCCTTCAGCGCAAGAAACGTTGTTACACGCCATGTCGCCGCTTTCCCAGGCGGGGCAAAGCCGGTAAGGTCGGCGCGTTCACCTTCGCTCGGAGCCACCTATGCCCGCCCCCGTCCTGTCCGGCCCGCAATATTTGCGAGAAGGCCTCAAGCTGGTCTTGAGCCCGGGCCTGCGCCTGTTCGTGCTCTTGCCCCTGGCGATCAACCTGGTGCTGTTCGTCGGCTTGATTTACCTGGCCGGCCATCAGTTCAGCCTGTGGGTCGATACGCTGATGCCGTCGCTGCCGGACTGGCTGAGTTTCCTCAGCTACATTCTCTGGCCGCTGTTCGTGGTGCTCGTCGTACTGATGGTATTTTTCACCTTCACCATGCTCGCCAACATCATCGCCGCACCGTTCAACGGTTTTCTCGCGGAGAAAGTCGAAGTGGTCGTCCGCGGCACAGACGACTTCCCGGCGTTCAGTTGGGGCGAGTTGATCGCCATGATCCCGCGTACCCTTGGCCGGGAAGCGCGCAAGCTTGGCTACTTCCTGCCCCGCGCCCTGGGGCTGTTCGTGCTGTCGTTCATCCCCGTGGTCAACCTGGTGGCGGCACCGCTGTGGCTGCTGTTCGGCGTGTGGATGATGGCGATCCAGTACATCGACTACCCGGCGGACAACCACAAGCTGGGCTGGAACGAGATGCTCGCCTGGCTGCGGGAAAAACGCTGGCAGAGCCTGGGCTTTGGCGGCAGCGTGTACCTGGTGCTGCTGATCCCGGTGGTGAACATCCTGATGATGCCGGCGGCGGTGGCTGGGGCGACGTTGTTCTGGGTGCGCGAGCAAGGCGCCGAGACCGCGTTGGCCCGGCAGGGCTGAGTCGGTCACAAATCCATCATCCTGGCGTCACAATGACGAAATGGCCCCGGTCGACACTGGGGTCATGACCACACCCCTGCACATTACCCTGATCACTGAAACCTTCCCGCCGGAAATCAATGGCGTGGCCAATACCCTGGGCCGCCTGTACGACGGCCTGCGTGCCCGTGGGCATCAAGTCGAACTGATACGGCCTCGCCAGGTCGACGACCGACGCCAGGCCAGTGACGAGCAGTTGCTGCTGTGCCGGGGCTGGCCGCTACCGGGCTATCCGGGTTTGCAATGGGGCCAGGCGTCCATGCACAAACTGCTCAGGCGCTGGAAACGCCATCGTCCGGACGTACTGTACATCGCCACGGAAGGGCCGCTGGGTTTGTCGGCACTGCGCGCGGCACGACGCCTGGGCATCTCGGTGGTCAGTGGTTTCCACACCAACTTCCAGCAATACACCCAGCAGTACGGCCTCGGGCTGTTGAGTCGCGGGCTCACCCATTACCTGCGCTGGTTTCACAACCGCTCCAGCCTGACCTTGGTGCCCAGCCTCAGCCAGCGCCTGGAACTGGAGCGACGCCACTTCGAGCGCGTGGCACTGCTGTCTCGCGGCGTGGACAGTCAACTGTTCCATCCGATCAAGCGTTCAGCGAGCCTGCGTGAGGCGTGGGGCCTGGGCGACGATGACATCGCCGTGATCCATGTCGGACGCCTGGCACCAGAGAAAAACCTCGGATTGCTCAAGCGCTGTTTCGCCACACTGTGCAGCGCTTTCCCGCAGCGACGGATGAAACTGGTGGTGGTCGGCGACGGCCCGCAAAGGTCCGCGCTGGAGCAGGAACTGCCTGAAGCGATCTTTTGTGGCTCGCAACGCGGCGAAGCGCTGGCCAGCCATTATGCGTCCGGGGATGTGTTTGTCTTTCCGAGCCTGACCGAAACCTTCGGCAACGTGGTGTTGGAGGCGCTGGCGTCCGGGCTGGGCGTGGTGGCCTACGATCAGGCCGCGGCGGCGCAACACATCCGTCATGGTTACAACGGCGTACTTGCAATGCCGGGGGATGAAGAAGCCTTCTGCGACGCGGCCCGCTGGTTGCTGGATGAGCGCGAGGCCTTACGGTGCGTGCGGCTCAATGCCCGCCAACACGCCAGCCGCCAGGGCTGGGCGTCGGTGATCGAGCAGTTCGAGGCGCAGTTGCGCGGGGTTTGTCAGAGCGAACTGCCGTTGCCACAAGCAGTGTCGCCACGCTGAAAAGCATCGCGGGCAAGCCTTGCTCCCACATGGGACTTCAGTGAACACATTACTTGTGAACAGCTGATAATCCTGTGGGAGCAAGGCTTGCCCGCGATGAGGCCCTGGAAGGCGCCGCTTAAACCAGGGTCATCAACGCCTCACGACTGAATGGCAAGATCTCCTGCTCGCGCCCTTCACGCACTTTTTGCGCCCAGTCCGGATCCACCAGCAGCGCGCGCCCCACCGCCACCAGGTCGAACTCATCATTGTTCAGGCGCTCCAGCAGCTTCTTCAGGCTGGCCGGTTGCGCGACTTTGTCGGTGTTGACCATAAACTGCAGGAACTCGCCATCCAGGCCGACGCTGCCGACAGTGATGGTGGGCTTGCCGGTGAGTTTGCGGGTCCAGCCGGCCAGGTTCAGTTCGGAACCGTCGAACTCCGGCTCCCAGAAGCGCCGTGTCGAGCAGTGGAAAATATCCACGCCGGCTTCGGACAACGGCTTGAGGAATTCGCCCAGGGCTTCGGGGCTCTGCACCAGGCGCGCGGTGTAATCCTGCTGCTTCCATTGGGAGAACCGGAAAATGATCGGGAAACCCTCGCCCACCGCGGCGCGCACGGCACGGATCAATTCGATCGCAAAGCGCGAACGGTTGGCCAGGGTGCCGCCGTAACCGTCGGTACGCTGGTTGCTGCCTTCCCAGAAGAACTGGTCCACCAGGTAGCCGTGGGCACCGTGGATTTCCACGCCGTCCATGCCGATGCCCTGGGCATCTTTTGCCGCTTGGGCAAACGCAGCGATGACCTCGTCGATATCGGTCTGGGTCATGCCGTGGACCACCACCTGGCCGTCCTTGAGTTTCTCGCTCGGGCCATAACCCGGCACGCTGGCATCCGGCTCGGTGCCAAGGCGGCGCACGTTGCCCACATGCCACAACTGCGGAACGATCTTGCCGCCTTCGGCGTGCACTGCATCCACCACTTTCTTCCAGCCGGCCAAAGCCGCATCGCCATAGAAATGCGGCACGTTCGGGTAGCCGTTGGAAGCCTTGTGCCCGACCGTCGTGCCCTCGGTGATGATCAGGCCGACCCCAGCCGCCGCGCGGCGACGGTAATACTCGACCACCTTGGCATTGGGTACGCCACCGGGCGAAAAGGAACGGGTCATCGGCGCCATCACCACCCGGGTCGGCAACTCGAACGCGCCGAGGTGGAAGGGTTTGAACAAGGCTTTTACAGGCATGAGGCACTCCACGGGACGAAGTCACAGGTCGGATATGACGACGATAATATGGAGCATGGACAGCGCTGGGTAGCACTATTGATTTGAATGATTAAGGATCAAAAGGGAGCAGTGAGGCGATGGCTCAATGCGACATCTGTGGCGAGGGAGCTTGCTCCCGCTGGGCTGCGTAGCGGCCCCTTTTTTGCGGTTGCTGCGCAACCGAGCGGGAGCAAGCTCCCTCGCCACGAAGTCCAGTGCCTGGCTTCAGCTCAGCGCTTTTTCGATCGCCTGGATCACGGCAGGATCATCCGGCGCCGTGCGCGGTGAGAATCGCGCCAACACCCGGCCGTCCTTGCCGAGGAGGAATTTTTCGAAGTTCCAGGTAATGTCCCCGGGAAACTCGGCCCC
Source organism: Pseudomonas sp. St290 (assembly GCF_018325805.1). Taxonomy (NCBI): domain Bacteria; kingdom Pseudomonadati; phylum Pseudomonadota; class Gammaproteobacteria; order Pseudomonadales; family Pseudomonadaceae; genus Pseudomonas; species Pseudomonas sp. St290. The sequence goes on from NZ_AP014703.1 coordinate 5,652,945, forward strand.
CTCGCCCGCGAGCAAGCGGTACAACTGGTGACGATCATGACCGTTCACGTCCAGCTTGCTGGACAGCGGGAACGTCACGCCATAGTTGAGGCTGCAAAACTCCTGGATTTCCTGCTCGGTCCCGGGCTCTTGCCCGGCGAACTGATTGCAGGGCAGGCCCAGGACGGTAAAGCCTTTGGCCTTGTATTGCTGATAGAGATTTTCCAGCGCCGCGTACTGAGGCGTCAGGCCACATTTGGAGGCGACGTTGACCACCAGCACGACTTGCCCCTTGAACGGTGCCAGAGCAAGCTCCTGACCATCCAGGGCTTTGAGTTTAAGGTCGTGAAAAGCACTCATGACGAACTCCAGGTTTGCGGATCTTTTCGAAACAGCCATGGGTGATGCTAACAGCAACCGACTAAAAAGGCGCCGCATGGCGCCTTTTCAGTTCACTGGTCACTTGAGCGTAGCGCAGAAATCAGTGGTGATGACCACCTTCGCCATGGACGTGACCATGAGCGATTTCTTCCTGGCTGGCATCACGGATGTCGACGATCTTGACTTTGAAGTTCAAGCGCTGGCCGGCCAACGGGTGGTTGCCGTCAACGGTGACGTCGTCGCCTTCCAGGTCGCGGATGGTGACGATCTGCATCTGGCCATCGGGCGCCGAGGCGTGGAACTGCATGCCCACTTCCAGCTCATCCACGCCTTCGAACATGCTGCGGCTCAGGGTGCTGACCAGTTCGGCGGAGTACTCGCCATAGGCGTCTTCCGGTTCGACGGTAACGTTCAGGTCGTCACCGACCGTTTTACCTTCCAGGGCTTTTTCCAGACCCTGGATGATGTTGCCTGCGCCATGCAGGTAGACCAGCGGAGCGCCGCCGGCAGAGCTGTCGATGACCTCACCAGCGTCGTTGGTCAGGGTATAGTCGATGGAGACAGCCTTATTGGCGGCGATCAGCATGGGGCGAGACCTTTTGCATAAGAATGAAGAACGGACAAGTCTAAACAAGGATTTGCCCGAAAGCGAACGGAACCCGGACAAACGGGCCTGCTCGAACAGACCGACGGTCACGGGTTTGCATCAGGACGAGGACGGACACTGGGTGGCCGAGCTGTCCTGTGGCCACACCCAGCATCTGCGCCACCAGCCGCCGTGGCAGTCCCGGGCCTGGGTGCTGGATCCGGCGCAACGCGTTGAAAAAATAGGCCAGCCCTTTGATTGCGGCTGGTGCGCGCAGGGCCCGGTTAGCGATAACCTTGGCGACTGAATTGACGGTAGACGGCAGTTATAGCCTCGCCCTTGCCATGCACCTTTAGAGAATCCGCATGCAAACTTTTTTTATCGCGCCCACCGATTTTGGTGTGGGTCTGACCTCCATCAGCCTCGGGCTGGTGCGTACCCTCGAACGAGCCGGGCTGAAAGTCGGCTTTTTCAAACCCATTGCCCAGCCTCACCCCGGTGATACCGGGCCGGAGCGCTCCACTGAACTGGTGGCCCGTACCCACGGCCTCAAGCCCCCACAGCCCCTGGGCCTGGCGCATGTCGAGCGCATGCTCGGCGACGGCCAGCTCGATGAGTTGCTGGAAGAAATCATCACCCTTTACCAACAGGCCGCCATCGGCAAAGACGTGCTGGTGGTCGAAGGCATGGTCCCGACCCGCAGCGCCAGCTACGCCGCCCGGGTCAACCTGCACCTGGCCAAGAGCCTCGACGCCGAAGTCATCCTGGTGTCGGCGCCAGAAAACGAAGTACTGGCCGAGCTGTCCGGCCGGGTGGAATTGCAGGCGCAACTGTTCGGTGGGCCGAAAGATCCGAAAGTCCTCGGGGTGATCCTGAACAAGGTCCGCGCCGACGAAAGCATGGAGGCGTTTTCCGCACGCCTCAAGGAGCACTCGCCGCTGTTGCGCAGCGGCGATTTCCGCCTGCTCGGTTGCATCCCGTTTCGCCCTGAACTCAACGCCCCGCGCACCCGCGACGTGGCCGACCTGATGGGCGCCCAGGTGCTCAATGCCGGCGACTACGAAACCCGGCGCATGAGCAACATCATCATTTGCGCGCGCACCATGCGCAACACCGTGGAGCTGCTCAAGCCCGGCGTGCTGGTGGTGACTCCCGGCGATCGCGACGACATCATCCTCGCGGTGAGCCTGGCAGCGCTCAACGGTGTGCCGCTGGCCGGCTTGCTGCTGACCAGCGATACCCTGCCCGACCCACGCATCATGGACCTGTGCCGAGGCGCCTTGCAGGCCGGGCTGCCGGTGCTGTCGGTGAGCACCGGCTCCTATGACACCGCCAACCTGCTCAACGGACTGAACAAGGAAATTCCTATCGATGACCGCGAACGTGCGGAGATCATCACCGATTTTGTCGCCAGCCACCTGGACGCCAACTGGCTGCACCAGCGCTGCGGCACGCCACGGGAAATGCGTCTGTCGCCGGCGGTATTCCGCTACCAGTTGATCCAGCGCGCCCAGGCTGCCAACAAGCGCATCGTGCTGCCCGAAGGCAGCGAACCATTGACCGTCCAGGCCGCCGCCATTTGCCAGGCCCGGGGCATTGCCCGCTGCGTGTTGCTGGCCAAACCGGCCGACGTCGAGGCGGTGGCCCGTGCCCAAGGCATCGAGTTGCCGCCAGGGCTGGAGATTCTCGACCCCGATTCGATTCGCGAGCGTTACGTGGAACCGATGGTGAGGTTGCGCAAAAGCAAAAGCCTGAACGCACCGATGGCCGAGCAGCAGTTGGAAGACACCGTGGTGATCGGCACCATGATGCTGGCGCTGGACGAGGTGGACGGGCTGGTGTCCGGGGTCATCCACTCCACTGCCAACACCATCCGTCCGGCCCTGCAACTGATCAAGACCGCGCCGGGTTGCTCCCTCGTGTCTTCGGTGTTTTTCATGCTGTTCCCCGAAGAAGTGCTGGTGTATGGCGACTGCGTGATGAACCCGCACCCCAGCGCCGCGGAACTGGCGGAAATTGCCCTGCAAAGCGCCGACTCGGCCGCCGCGTTCGGCATCACCCCACGGGTGGCGATGCTCAGCTATTCCAGCGGCGAGTCAGCCAGTGGCGAGGAAGTGGAGAAAGTCCGCGAAGCCACCTTGCTGGCCCACGAGGCGCAACACGGCTTGCTGATCGACGGCCCCTTGCAATACGACGCCGCCGCCAACGAAACCGTGGCGCGGCAACTGGCACCCAACAGCCAGGTGGCCGGTCGGGCGACGGTATTCATCTTCCCGGACCTGAACACCGGCAACACCACCCACAAGGCCGTGCAACGCAGCGCCGATTGCGTCAGCCTCGGGCCGATGCTGCAAGGCCTGCGCAAACCGGTGAACGACTTGCCGCGTGGCGCCCAAGTCGACGACATCGTATACACCATCGCCCTGACCGCGATCCAAGCCGCCAACCGCCCCCTGGATATTTAAATGCTGGATTTCCTGCCTGTCCCACTGCGGGGCGTGATTGCCTCGCTGCTGTTGGCGCTCAATACCATCGCCTGCTGCACGCCGTTGTTCATCGTGGCGATTTTCAAACTGCTACTGCCCTTCCCCGCTGCCCAGCGCTGCACCGACTGGTTGATGGGCCACATCCACGAAACCTGGATCAGCAACAACAAGGCCTGGATGAACCTGCTACGCCGCACCCGCTGGCACCTCAGCGGCCTGGAAGGCCTGGACTACCAGCACTCATACCTGGTCACCAGCAACCACCAGAGCTGGGTCGACATCATGGTGTTGCAGTACGTGCTGAACCGGCGCATCCGGCCATTGAAGTTTTTCCTCAAGCAGGAGCTGATCTGGGTGCCGGTGATCGGCCTGGCCTGGTGGGCGCTGGGGTTCCCGTTCATGAAGCGCTATTCCAAGGCGTACCTGGAAAAGCATCCGGAAAAGAAGGGCAAGGACCTGGAAACCACCCGCAAGACCTGCGCGAAGTTTCGCGACAATCCGGTGGGCATCTTCAACTTCGTCGAAGGCACGCGCTTCACCGAAGGCAAACATGCCCAACAGCAGTCACCGTTTCGCTACCTGCTCAAGCCCAAGGCCGGCGGCATCGCGTTTGTACTCGACGCCATGGGTGAGCAACTGGAGTCGATCATCAACGTGACGATCCATTATCCGAGCGGTCGTCCAGGGTATTGGGATTTGCTCTGCGGCAACGTGGAAGAGGTGGTGGTGCATTTCCAGGAACTGAAGATCCCGCCGCAGTTCATTGGCAAGAACTACGATCAGGACGGTGTGTACCGCCTGGAGTTCCAGGGCTGGATCAACCAGTTGTGGCAGGACAAGGATGCGCTGCTTGCGCAGATGCATCGGGAGTATCCAGACCGCCACTGAATCCCTTGTGGGAGCGAGCCTGCTCGCGATTGCGGTGTCTCAGCGTGGATAAATGGAGACTGACCCACCGCTATCGCGAGCAGGCTCGCTCCCACAGTTAACCGAGTTGGCTCCAGATAAATGAAAAGCCCGCAGATGATTGCTCACCTGCGGGCTTTTTATTGACTGCCGCGTTGGTTAGATCGCTCCACGCTTGCGCAGCAGATCCAGCACCTGCTTGACGCTTTCTTCCAGCGTCAGCGACTGGGTGTCGATCACCAGGTCGGCATCCAGCGGCACGTCATACGGGAAGGATTCGCCCGGGATGTTGTCACCAGCAGCGGCGTACAGCCCTTGCGGATCACGCTGGGCGCAGACCGCTGGCGAGGCCTGGACATAGACCGTCAGCAAACGCTCCCGACCGATCAGGTCCTTGGCCTGCTCACGCCCTTCGGCATTCGGCGCAACGAACGCAGCGAGGGTCAGCAAGCCGGCCTCGTTGAACTGACGGGCAACGTGGGCCGCACGACGCCAGTTCTCGGTGCGCCCGGCACGGTCCTGCGGCAGGCCTTTGTTCAAGTCATGGCGCAGATTCTGGCCATCGAGGACGAAGACTGCACGGCCCAGGTCGAACAACTTGCGTTCCACCGCATAGGCCAGCGTGCTCTTGCCGGCGCCCGACAGGCCACTGAACAAGACCGTGGCCGGTTGCTGGCCGAAGCGCTGGGCGCGTTCTTCAACCGACACATGAGCCAGTTTGCCGTGGTGCGTGCTGCTGCCATGGGCCAGCGGCTGGGCGACGATCATGCCGGCGCCGACCGTGCCGTTGGTCAGACGATCGATGACGATGAACGCGCCGGTGGTGCGGTTGCTCTCGTAACCGTCCAGGGCGATCGGTGCATCGAGGGCGATCTTCACCTTGCCGATTTCGTTGAGCTGCAGCGCGCTGGCCGGTCCCTCTTCCAGGGTGTTCACGTCAACCTTGTTGACGATGCTGGCAATCGAGCCCGGCACGTAGCTGGTGGCGCGCTTGATGTCGTATTTCTTGCCCGGCAGCATCGGTTCTTCGGCCATCCACACCAGCATCGCTTCGAAGCTGTCGGTCACCGGCGGCACGTTGTCGGCATGCACCAGCAGGTCGCCACGGGAGATGTCGATCTCGTCTTCCATGGTCAGTGTGACCGCCTGGCCAGGACCGGCGTGTTCCAGCTCGCCTTCGAAGGTGACGATGGATTTCACGCGGCTGCTCTTGCCCGACGGCAGCACCACCACTTCGTCGCCCTTGTGCACGATGCCGCTGGCGAGGGTGCCGGCGAAGCCGCGGAAGTTCAGGTTCGGACGGTTGACGTACTGCACCGGGAAGCGCAGGTCGGTGAAGTTACGGTCACCCGCCACTTCCACGGTCTCGAGGATTTCCATCAGCGACTGGCCGGTGTACCACGGCGAGCGCTCGGACTTGTTCACCACGTTGTCACCCTTGAGGGCAGACATCGGCACGAAGTGCATGCTGGTGGGCTTCATCTTCAAGCCTTCGGCGAACTTCAGGTAGTCAGCCTTGATCGACTCGAACACACCCTGGTCGAAGTCCTTGAGGTCCATCTTGTTGATGGCCACGACGATGTGCTTGATGCCCAGCAACGAGGCAATGAAGCTGTGGCGACGGGTCTGGGTCTGCACGCCGTAGCGGGCGTCTACCAGGATGATCGCCAGGTCACAGGTGGAAGCACCGGTGGCCATGTTGCGGGTGTACTGCTCATGGCCGGGCGTATCGGCGATGATGAATTTGCGCTTGGCGGTGGAGAAGTAGCGGTACGCAACGTCGATGGTGATGCCTTGCTCGCGCTCGGCCTGCAGGCCGTCCACCAGCAGCGCCAGGTCGATGTCGTCACCGGTGGTGCCGACTTTCTTCGAATCGCGGGTGATGGCTTCCAGGTGATCTTCGTAGATCATCTTGGAGTCGTGCAGCAGGCGCCCGATCAGGGTGCTCTTGCCGTCGTCGACGTTACCGCAGGTCAAAAAGCGCAGCAGCTCTTTACGCTCGTGCTGGCCCAGGTAGGCGAGGATGTCCTCGCTGATCAAATCAGATTGATGCGACATGACAGCCCCTTAGAAATAACCTTGACGTTTTTTATCTTCCATCGAGCCTGCGCCATCGTGGTCGATGACCCGGCCCTGGCGCTCGGAAGTTCGCGTCAGGAGCATTTCCTGGATGATGTCCGTCAGGCTTTCGGCCTCGGACTCCACCGCGCCCGTCAACGGGTAGCAGCCAAGGGTACGGAAACGCACTTTCTTCTTGACGATGCGGGCCTTGTCTTCGTCGGACAGGTGCTCAAGGATGCGCTCGTCGTCGATCATGATCAGCGTGCCGTTCTTCTCGATCACTTCACGCTCGGCGGCGAAGTACAGCGGCACGATCGGGATGCCTTCGAGGTAGATGTACTGCCAGATGTCCAGCTCGGTCCAGTTCGACAACGGGAACACGCGGATCGACTCGCCCTTGTTGACCTTGCCGTTGTAGACGTTCCACAGCTCCGGACGCTGGTTCTTCGGGTCCCAGCGGTGCTTGCTGTCGCGGAACGAATACACGCGCTCCTTGGCACGGGATTTCTCTTCATCGCGACGGGCACCGCCGAACGCGGCGTCGAAACCATATTTGTCCAAGGCCTGCTTGAGGCCTTCGGTCTTCATGATGTCGGTGTGCTTGGCACTGCCGTGGGTGAACGGGTTGATGCCCTGGGCCACGCCATCCGGGTTCACGTGAGTGATCAGGTCCAGGCCCAGCTCCTCGACCATGCGATCGCGGAACTTGTACATTTCCTGGAATTTCCAGCGGGTGTCGACGTGCATCACCGGAAACGGCAGCTTGCCGGGGAAGAACGCCTTGCGTGCCAGGTGCAGCATCACGGCGGAGTCTTTACCGATGGAGTACAGCATCACCGGGTTATCGAACTCGGCGGCCACCTCGCGGATGATGTGGATGCTTTCCGCCTCCAGCTGTTTCAGATGCGTCAGTTTGTCGACCATGGCTACTCACGAAAACTTTCTTATGAACGGCCAGCGGGCCGTGTTCGAGCGGGGAATCCTAGCACAGCGACCTCTTCTAATCAGGGCGCCAACTAGATCGAAACAGCATATGGATATGCCTGGTGGTTCGGGTATTGCAATGCCCTCTGTGGGAGCCAGTGAACTCTGTGGGAGCAAAGCTTGCTCGCGATGACGTCGGCACATGCAACGCCGCTATCGCGAGCAAGCTTTGCTCCCACAGGCCCGCTTCCACATTCAGTTCAGCGTTAGTCAGATGGGATTCGGACAATCGATGAAGATATGTTCCAGGGCAAAGCGTCGCGCCAGGTAATCGCCCAGCGCCTGCACACCATAGCGCTCAGTCGCATGGTGCCCGGCGGCGATGAAGCTGATGCCGTTTTCCCGCGCACTGTGGAATGTCTGCTCCGAGGCCTCGCCGCTGAGGTACAGGTCGACGCCAGCCAGCACGGCCTGGTCGATATAGCCCTGGCCGCCGCCGGTGCACCAGCCGACCCGGCGGATCATCTGCTCGCCTTCGATCAGCAAGGGCTCGCGCCCCATGGTTTCCTGGACCTTGCGCGCAAAGTCCCGCGCCGTCATCGGTTCGGACAGGGAACCGACCAGGCCGACAATCTTGGGGTTGTCCGGATCCAGCGGTCCCTCGACGGTGATGTCCAACTGACGGGCCAGTTGCACGTTATTGCCCACCTCGGGGTGCAGGTCCAACGGCAAGTGGTAAGCCAGCAGGCTGATGTCATGCTTGAGCAACGTTTTCAGGCGACGTTGTTTCATGCCGGTGACACAGGGGTTCTCGCCCTTCCAGAAATAACCGTGATGCACCAGCACCAGGTCGGCCTCGGCCTCGACTGCAGCGTCGAGCAAGGCCTGGCTGGCGGTGACGCCACTGACAATGCGCATCACCTGGGGCGCGCCTTCGACCTGCAGGCCATTGGGGCAGTAATCGGCAATCCGGCTGCTCGCCAGGTAACGGTCCGCTTCTTCGACCAGGGTGCTCAGGGCTACGGCCATGAAAAGACTCCTAAATATCCCGTTCAGAGGCGCGCGCGGCCTCGTATAATGCGCGACATTATGGGCGGTCTCATACCGCCTGCAACCTTTGTAGGACGTGCTTAATGCTCAAGGCGCTGCGTTTTTCCGGCTGGCCGCTGTTGGCCGGCGTGCTTGTCGCTCTACTGATTATCCAGCGCTACCCGGAATGGGTCGGGCTGCCGAGCCTCGACGTCAACTTGCAGCAGGCGCCGCAAAGCAAGGCGGTGCAACAGGGGCCGGTGTCCTACGCCGATGCCGTGACCACCGCCGCGCCGGCCGTGGTGAACCTGTACACCACCAAGGTCATCAACAAACCCAGCCATCCGCTGTTCGAAGACCCGCAATTCCGGCGTTTCTTCGGCGACAACTCGCCCAAGCAGAAGCGCATGGAGTCGAGCCTGGGGTCGGGCGTAATCATGAGCCCGGAAGGTTATATCTTGACCAACAACCACGTCACCAGCGGTGCCGATCAGATCGTGGTGGCCCTCAAGGACGGTCGTGAGACCCTGGCCCGGGTGATCGGCAGCGACCCGGAAACCGATCTCGCGGTGCTGAAGATCGACCTCAAGAACCTGCCGGCCATTACCATCGGCCGCTCCGACAGCATCCGCATCGGCGACGTGACCCTGGCCATCGGCAACCCGTTCGGCGTTGGCCAGACCGTGACCATGGGCATCATCAGCGCCACCGGGCGCAATCAGTTGGGCCTGAACAACTACGAGGATTTCATCCAGACCGACGCCGCGATCAACCCCGGCAACTCCGGCGGTGCGCTGGTGGATGCCAACGGCAACCTTACCGGGATCAACACGGCGATCTTCTCCAAGTCCGGTGGCAGCCAGGGCATCGGCTTCGCCATTCCGGTGAAGCTGGCGATGGAGGTGATGAAGTCCATCATCGAACACGGCCAGGTGATTCGCGGCTGGCTGGGGATTGAAGTCCAGCCGCTGACCCAGGAACTGGCGGAGTCCTTCGGTTTGTCCGGGCGGCCCGGCATCGTGGTGGCGGGGATTTTCCGCGACGGCCCGGCGCAGAAGGCCGGCCTGCAGTTGGGCGATGTGATCCTGAGCATCGATGGCGAACCGGCCGGCGATGGCCGCCGCTCGATGAACCAGGTGGCGCGGATCAAGCCCACCGACAAGGTGACCATCCAGGTCATGCGCAACGGCAAGGAGCTCAAGCTCACCGCTGAAATCGGCCTGCGCCCACCGCCCGCACCAGCGGCGGTCAAGGAAGAGCAGTAAGCCGCAACAGCCCCCATCCCCGTGGCGAGGGAGCTTGCTCCCGCTGGGCTGCACAGCAGCCCTGAACCTGCCACCGCAAAAACCCAGACTGATCGCATCAATCCTGTTGGGGCTGCTTCGCAGCCCTGCGGGAGCAAGCTCCCTCGCCACGAAAACAGCGTCTGGCGCTACTTTTTCTGAAAATCAGGAATAGCATAAATTCTCATTAGTAGTGTTATATTGTTTCAATACTAAAAATTGGAACAACATAACATGTCATCCCTGAAACGGATTTCCGTTGCCAGCCTCGCCCTGGGTCTGCTCGGCGATCCCGCCTACGCCGAAGAAACCCAGCCCGTGGAACTGGACGCCATCAGCGTCACATCCGAGTACGAATCGCCCACCGGCCCCGTGACGGGCTACCGCGCCACCCGCTCCGCCAGTGCCACCAAAACCGATACGGCCCTGCGCGACATCCCGCAATCGATCAGCGTGATTCCCGCAAGCGTGCTCAAGGACCTGGGCAGCACCAACGTCGAACGGGCATTGGAATATGCCGGCGGCGTGTCGAAACAAAACAACTTCGGTGGCCTGACGCTCTACGAATACAGCGTGCGCGGCTTCACGACGTCGGAGTTCTACAAGGATGGTTTCAGCGCCAATCGCGGCTACCCAAGCACCCCGGACGCGGCCAACATCGAACGCATCGAAGTGCTCAAGGGCCCCGCCGCCAGCCTGTATGGGCGAGGCGACCCGGGTGGCACGGTAAACATCGTCACCAAGAAACCCCAGCCTGAAGCCTTCACCACCCTGCAGACCAGCGCCGGCAGTTGGGATCGCTATCGCACCGCGCTGGACGTCAACACGCCACTGGATACCGAAGGCCACTTGTTGTCGCGGGTCAACCTGGCGGTCGAGGACAATCACAGCTTTCGCGATCACGTCGACAGCAAGCGCGTCTTCGTCGCCCCTTCCATCAGTTGGCAGTTGAACCCCGACACGCGGTTGCTGGTGGAAAGCGAAATCGTGCGCCACAGCTCAACCTTCGACCGCGGCATCGTCGCCCCGGACAATCGCTGGAGCGGCGTTTCCCGCTCGACCTTTCTGGGCGAACCCAACGACGGCGATATCGACAATCACAACAACATGCTCCAGGCCGCCCTCGAACATCAGCTCAACGACACCTGGCAACTGCGCCTGGCCAGCCATTACAAACAGGGTGAACTCTGGGGTTTCGCCTCCGAAGCGCGCCCGCTGAACGCCGACGGCCATACGGTGAACCGCCGCTATCGCGAGCGTGACAACAATTGGCACGACAGCATCACCCAACTGGAATTGCGTGGCCTGTTCGACCTCGGCCCGTGGCAGCACGAACTGCTGATCGGCAGCGAATATGAGGACTACCGCAAGAACGAGCGCGTGACCACCATCGGCGGCGGCACCTACCCCATCGACATCTACCAGCCGATCTACGGCCAGCCGAAACCCAATGGTGCTCGTACCGGCACAGACTTCTTCGAACATGTGCAAAGCCGCGCGCTGAACCTGCAGGACCAGATCGTCTTCACCGACAAACTGCGGGGCCTGCTCGGCGTGCGCTACGAGCATTTCGAGCAGAGCATCGACGACCACACCCGTGATCGCACCAGCCGCCAGCGCCACGACGCCCTGACGCAACGAGCCGGCCTGCTGTATCAACTGAGGCCCCAGGTGGGTCTGTTCGCCAACGCCTCCACTTCATTCAAGCCCAATAACGGTCTGGATGCCGACGGCAAATCTTTCAATCCCGAGGAAGGCGTCGGCTATGAAGTGGGAATCAAGAGCGAATTGTTCGACGACCGCCTGAGCACCACCCTGGCGGCGTTCCATATAGAGAAGGAAAACGTCCTGAGCCCGGTCGCCGGGACCGACTTCAGCCGGGCCGTGGGCAAGGCTCGCAGCCAAGGCATCGACCTGCAATTCACCGGGCAAGTGACCGATGCCGTCCGGGTGATCGGCGCCTTCGCCTACATCGATGCCGAAGTGACCAAGGGCGATCAGCAGATTCCCACCGGCAGCCGGATCCTCGGCGTCGCCAAACACAGCGGCAGCGTGCTGGGGGTCTACGAATTCCAGGACGGCCACCTGCGCGGCTCGGACGTCGGCGCGGCATTCACTTACGTCGGGGATCGCTCGGGCGAGGCCGGCAAGGATTTCGAACTGCCGGCCTACCACACAGTCGACCTGCTGGCCCATTACAAGGCCAGCGACGACGTCACCGTGGGCCTGAACCTGAACAACGTCTTCGACGAAAAATACTACGAGCGCTCCTACAGCAACTACTGGGTCACCCCCGGCGAGCCGCGCAACTTCACTGTCAGTCTCACCCTCGCGCTATAAAAGGAAAATCGACATGAAACACCCCAAGACCTTCGCCCTGCTCGGGCTGCTCGGCCTGCTCCTGGCCACACAGGCCTCGGCCCATGGCCTGTGGACCGAACAGCGGCGCGGCAACATCGAAGTGGTCTACGGTCACGGTGCCGAAGACAATGCCTTCAAAGCGCGAAAAGTCAGCGGCGCCTGGGCCTATGACCTGGGCGGCAAGATGATCCCCGTCACCGTGGAGCGCCTGCCGGACCACGCCCGCCTGCAACCGCTCAAGCCGCCGGCCGTGCTGGCGGTGGCGCTGGACAACGGCATGTGGTCGCAGACCGCCGACAAGAAGTGGATCAACGAAGGCCGCAGCAAAGTGCCCGGAGCGATTGAATCGACCCACACGTTCAAGTACAGCCTGGCGATCTATGAGCCGGGGGCAAAACTGCCGGCGCTTGCACCGATCAAGTTCGTGATCCTGCCGGAAGTCGACCCGCTGACCGTCGGGCCGGGCCAGTCATTGCCGGTACGGGTGCTGCTGGATGGCAAACCGGCGGCCGGGGTGAAGCTGGTGGGCGACTACCGCAGCGCGCCAAACACCGTATCGACGGAAACTGACGCGGAAGGCCGGGCCAAGGTGTTGGTGCGCAACGAAGGCTTGAACGTGATCGCGGCGCAGATGGAAATTGCGCTCAAGGACGACAAGGACGTGGCCACGCGCGGCGTGTTCACCTCGTTGACCTTCCTCGGTGAACCGCATCACGAGTAACCCCCGAATCTATTGTGGGAGCGAGCCTGCTCGCGATGACGACAGATCAGCCAGCATTGAGGTTGACTGACACGACGCCATCGCGAGCAGGCTCGCTCCCACAGGGATCGCGGATATAAGGGAAATTTGAGTACACCAGCAATCCACTGTGGGAGCGAGCCTGCTCGCGATGAGGCCAGTACAATCGCCGCAAAACTCAAGCCGGGGTCAAGCACTCCGGCCCGTTGAGCTTCGGATCATTGACCATGTTGGCCAGCACTCGCTCGCGTAGTGGCGCCGGTTCGCTGGCCAGCAGCCCTTGCAAGGCATGCAGCGGGGTTGCGGGATCGAGCCACAGGCGCTGGCCTTCTTCGTCCAGGATCAATGGCCGACGTTGACCCGCCGCCGGTTGGGTGATGACCGCCGTGCTCAGCCACACCTGCTCCTGCACCGGATACGCCTCCCAGATCGCGGCAAAGAACAACGACGAACCCTCCCCCGGTGTCAGCCAGTACGGACGCTTGCGCGTGCCGCCACGCCATTCATAGAAACCATTGGCCGGCAGCAGGCAGCGGCGCAGGCGCAAGGCCTCACGGAACATCGGCTGCTCGGCCACGGTTTCGGCCCGGGCATGGGCCGGGGTGCGGGACAGGTCGGTCAGCCACGGTGGCGTCAAGCCCCAGCGCGCTCGGGCCAGTTCGCGCTGGCCATCGGCGCCGGCCCGCAGCATCAGCACCGAATCGTTGGGCGAAATATTCCATTGGGCCTTCTGATCGGCGGGAAAACCGGGCAGGGCCGCGAAGGCGGGGTTCCAGCGAAACAGGGCATAACGTCCACACATGGGGGCAACACGACTCTTGATCAAACGGCCGCCAGCCTAGCAGACCAGCGTGCCGGGGTAACTGTCCGGTTCATCGCCGGGCAATGGCAGCGCGGCATTGTACTCGGCGATCAACTCCCGGGCGTATTGCGCCTGATCGTCCTCCACCGCCAGCCCCAACAGCCCGTGCATCGGCAGTTCCCCGGCACCGCCCAGCAGATCACGCCCCACCAGGTGCGCCGTGATGCCTTCGCTGGCGAGCATGCCTTGGAGCAACTCGCCTTCCATCAGATTTTCCAGCTCATAGATTCGTCGCATGGACGCCCCCATCACTCGTTTTCGCTAAAGACCTCGAGATGCCACTCTTCACCGTGGACCTGCAGTACAAAAGTTATCGGGCGACAACAGACCTGACAGTCCTCGATATAGGTCTGATCGCCACCGGACAGATCCACCGAAGTCTCCACTTCCTCGCCACAATACGGACATTCATACAGAGCGGTTTCCAGCATCGCGGTCTCCCAGGTGACTTGTGCGTATAATCGCCGGTCTATTTGCAGGGCTATTTTTGTCTGGCTTATCTTCCAGACCGTGCCCCGTCGTTTTTTGATCGAACCTTTACTTACCCTAGCCGTTTCCAACAAGAGAGCATGATGGGCGAATTCGATGCCATCCGACCTTACGACGACAGTGAAGTCCCAGCGGTGCTGGCACGGCTGCTCGGCGACAAGGCGTTTCTAGATATCCTCACCCACTTCCGCTTCCCACGCCTGGCCGGCGCCTTCGGCTGGATGCTCAAACCCCTTATAGCGCAAAGATTGCGCCGTGAGTTCGCTGGTGTGACGTCGGTCGCCACGTTGCAGGACAAGGTGGAGTTCTACGTCGACCACACCATCGAGCGCGCCACCGATGGCGTGACCTACACCGGGGTGGAGCAATTCAAGTCGGGCAGTGCGTACCTGTTCATCGCCAACCACCGCGATATCGTGATGGACCCGGCCTTCGTCAACTACGCGGTGTACCACGCCGGCCTGCCGACGCCGCGCATCGCCATTGGCGACAACCTGCTGCAAAAGCCCTTTGTCAGCGACCTGATGCGCCTGAACAAGAGCTTCATCGTGCACCGCTCCATCACCGGACGCCGGGAAAAAATGGCGGCGTACCAATTGTTGTCGGCGTACATCAACCATTCGATCCGCAACGACTGCGCCTCGATCTGGATCGCCCAGGCCGAAGGACGGGCCAAGGACGGTGACGACCGGACGGAGTCGGCGATCCTCAAGATGTTCCACATGAGCCGCAAGGACGAGCCGTTCGGCGAGGTGATCCAGTCGCTGAACCTCACACCGGTGTCGATCAGCTACGAATACGACCCGTGCGACCAGGCCAAGGCCCGCGAGCTGTACATCCGCGCCACCACCGGCACCTACACCAAGGCGCCAGGCGAGGACGACGTGAGCATCGCCAAGGGCATCACCGGTTACAAGGGCCGGGTCCACGTGAACTTCGCCGCGCCGATCACCGAGTTCTACGAGGACACCAAGCAATTGGCCCAGGAGATGGACCGGCAGATTCTCGGCGGCTACCGGCTGTTCCCGGTGCATTACCTGGCCTACGCCCAATGGGCCGACGCCGACCCGCAGTTGCAGGTTCCGACAGCGGCCGAGGTGTTTGGCGCCGAAGAGCTGGCCAAGGCCGAACAGGAATGGCAGCGCCGGCTGGACGCCTGCCCACCGGAACACCGGCCATTCCTGGTGCTGCAATATGCGACGCCGGTGCGTAATCAGTATCGGGTCAAGGCGGGGCTGGCGCTTTAAGCGATAGGTCTGAGGACAAGGGTTTCCTGTGGCGAGGGAGCTTGCTGTGGCGAGGGGATTTATCCCCGCTGGGCTGCGCAGCAGACCCAAACCCTGACAGCTCGGTGAGTCAGGTCGATCACATCAAACCGATCAGGGCTGCTACGCAGCCCAACGGGGATAAATCCCCTCGCCACAGGTCACCAGGTCCCCGATCAAAACGGCTACGCCATCAGAACTGCGTACTGATCCACGACACCAGCAACGCCAGCGCCAGGCAGCCAAAGCCAAACCGGTAGAAAAACCGGTTCATCCGCTGGGTGGCCAGGTCCAGCAGAGCTTCGAATCGTTCATTACCTTCGCGATTGCGCGCTTCAAGGCAGGCCCGCGCCCGTTGTTCACGGCGACGCGTGGCATGCAACACCCAACCACCCGGGCAGGCAAACAGCAACGCCAGCAGGTTGATCAGTTTGGCGGGGTGGGCGGCGAACAACGAAAGCAGATGCGACGACATCACGAACCTCAAGCGAAAAACGGACAGGACACATCCGGGCCTACGAACAGGGCGCGGATTCTACCGAAAGCCTGCCGCCCTGCGCCGTTTTTTCCGACCAGTAACGATCCCCTGCGGTGATGACCAAGTGATTTTGTGGCGAGGGGATTTATCCCCGCTGGGCTGCGAAGCGGCCCCAGGATTTCTGCAGCGCCCAAGAGCTTGCGAGTGCTGCGCACTCGAACGGGGATAAATCCCCTCGCCACAAGAGAAAGGTTCAATCCATCATAATTCTTTGCGTCACGGTTTCGTCATCTGATTAGGCCACTCTGTCGCCCTTCAAACTTGCCCGGAACCCGTCATGCTGCACGCCGAAAACCAGGATCGCCTCTATCTCATCAGCCCGAGCGACGAACAACAGAACCTCGTCGACAGCCTGTCCTTCAACGTGCAGGACCGACATTGGCTGGTGTATTGCGCCCTCGGCGGCCATCAACATGCCGACCTTCCAGAGACCGACCTGCTGACCGGGATCAGTGTGCTGGAGCTGTATTCCCAGGCAGCCTGAGAATATCACCCATAAAAAACCCCTGTGGGAGCAAGGCTTGCCCGCGATGGCGGTGGATCAGTCAATACTAAAGTGGCTGACACTCCGCTATCGCGAGCAGGCTCGCTCCCACAGGGGTTATCGGACGTATTACTTACTCTGCCAGCACCTGGCCAATGGTCGGGTCCTTGAACAGCCGGGTCAGGGCATCGCTCAAGACGTCGCTGACCAGCTTGGTGTTGGTGTCCTGGTTAGGTGCCATGCCGAAGCGCTGGTCCAGGGAAGCACCGTAACGACCACTGTAGCGGCGGTTGGCGTTCTGCACGTCGGAGCGGAAGGTCGCGCCGATGGTGGCTTCGGTCACGTACATGCCTTCCTTGGGCGACTGGTACTTGAGCTCGGCCAGGGTCACGGTCAGTTGCGGGGCATTCAAGGCATTGGCGGTCGGCGTGAAACCGAGCAAACGCACCGCGGCTTCAGCCTGGGCCTGCAGCTTGGGCAGGATCTGCGCGCCCTGCACCGTGATCACGCTGGTTTCCGGATACAACCCGCCACGGGTGCCGAGCGTCGGCGACGGACGACCGTCCACGACCCGCACCACCACCGGTTGGCCACGACCCACAGGCGCCAACTGGGCGTTGAGCTTGGGCTCCGGGTTAAGTTGTTGCGGGCTGTGGGCGCAGCCGACGAGGGTCAGACTGGTCACAGCGATCAAACCGAACAACAGGCGTTGCAACATGCTCTTCTCTCCAGAATCGGGCACAAACAAGCCGGCAGTATAGCGGTGCGCCATCGCCGTGAACCAGATGTCTGACACGGGCCGTGGCTGCCGGTTCCTGTCACCCCATTGTCACGGTCCTTACACCGGCATGTCATGGCCCGCTGTCAGGCTTATCCCAAGCTCCCTGACCCGGTATTCGATCATGCGCTTCCTTATTTCCCTGTTCACCCCACGCCCACATCACCGCAGCTTCGCCCTGCTCGATCGCAATGGCCGTTGCCAGGCATTCAAGCAATGCAGCCTGCAACCCATGGGCGAAGGCTGGGTGGAAATCGACGAGATCCGTCTCAACTGGTTGCACCAGCCATTGCCCGCCAGCGCCCGTGTGCAACCGCTTAGTGCTCGCCCACGCAACCGACAGCTGTTGACCATCTGACCAGACGGCTAATAAAAGTCATTAAACACGACCATTTCCCTGCGTTTCTTCGATACAATCTCCCCCCGATTATAAGGACGTCTCCTGATCGGGCCTCGCAACACCGCTGATGCGCTGGTATTGGCACCCCGCAACGCCCACAGAGAGCCGCCCACACAGATCGAGTGAAGCTGGCGCGCTTGCTGTTCTTCAGGCAAATCCCCACTTTTCGCGAATCTGCAGAGCTGTCATTACGCTCGGTCACTGAGCTGTCTGCCCGTTTTGCCTGTCATGTACTACATGGGGGCAACCAAACCGGGCGCAGTGCCAGGCTGGGACAGCCCTTTTTTGAGGTTCACGTCTTCAAAAGAGCGTGAAAAAACGGGTTTTCACAACTTCACGAGAGTGTGGCGAGCAAATGAAGAGTTTTGCGTCTGAACAAGCACCATTAGCGTCTGAAACAGCCCAACGACACAGGACCGGATATCGCTCAAGAACCGGCGCCTGAAGCCTGTCCGCTACGGATTTGGTTGCACGAACGGATGTCTCGGCCATAAGTCGAATTGCCTGCCCGGCGCTTAAATGAGTTCATGTGACTCTTGAGGCCAGGCTGCATGCATCCGCAGTAGGTGCGAAAAATTGCGAAGATTCGGACATGGCGATCCTGGCCATGGATAACTGGGGCGCAACTGACCTGCCCCGCCACTCCTGGCCGCTATGCCGACAATTTGGTGCTGCAGATTTTGGAGACGCGTTAAATGGCGCATAACGAAGCAGTCGATGTAGTTCTGGTAGGGGCCGGCATCATGAGTGCCACCCTGGCCGTCCTGCTCAAGGAGCTCGACCCCGCGATTTCGCTGGAAGTCGTCGAGCTGATGGATTCCGGTGCCGCGGAGAGTTCCAACCCGTGGAACAACGCCGGCACCGGCCACGCCGGGCTGTGTGAGCTCAACTACACGCCCCAGGCGGCCGACGGCACTGTCGACATCAAGAAAGCCGTGCACATCAACACCCAGTTCGAGGTGTCGAAGCAGTTCTGGACGTACCTGACCCAAAAAGGCACGTTCGGTTCCTCCAAGTCCTTCATCGCCCCGGTGCCACACCTGAGCTTCGTGCAAGGCGAGAAAGGCGTGTCGTTCCTGAAGAAGCGCTTCGAGCTGATGCGCCAGCATCACGCCTTCGCCGACATGGAATACACCGAAGACAAGGCCAAGATGGCCGAGTGGATGCCGCTGATGATGCCAGGCCGGCCGACCGACGAAGTCATCGCCGCGACCCGTGTCATGAACGGTACCGACGTCAACTTCGGCGCCCTGACCAACCAGTTGCTCAAGCACCTGACCAGCGCCCCGGACACCCAGGTCAAATACTGCAAGCGCGTCACCGGCCTCAAGCGCAACGGCAGTGGCTGGACCGTGACCATCAAGGACGTCAATTCCGGCAGCAGCCGCGACGTCGATGCCAAGTTCGTGTTCCTGGGGGCCGGCGGCGCCGCGTTGCCGCTGCTTCAGGCTTCGGGCATCGAGGAAAGCAAGGGCTTCGGCGGCTTCCCGGTCAGCGGCCAGTGGCTGCGTTGCGACAACCCGGAAGTGGTCAAGCACCACCAGGCCAAGGTCTACAGCCAGGCGGCCGTGGGTTCGCCGCCCATGTCGGTACCGCACCTGGACACGCGTGTGGTCGATGGCAAGAAGTCCCTGCTGTTCGGGCCGTACGCCGGCTTCACCACCAAGTTCCTCAAGCACGGCTCGCTCATGGACCTGCCACTGTCGGTACGCGCCGGCAACATCGGCCCGATGCTGGCCGTGGCCCGGGACAACATGGACCTGACCAAGTACCTGATCAGCGAAGTGATGCAGTCCATGGAACAACGCCTGGAATCCCTGCGGCGCTTCTACCCCGAGGCGAAAGCCGAGGACTGGCGCCTGGAAGTGGCCGGCCAACGGGTGCAGATCATCAAGAAGGATCCGAAGAAAGGTGGCGTCCTGCAGTTCGGCACCGAACTGGTGGCAGCCAAGGACGGCACCCTCGCCGCCCTGCTCGGCGCATCGCCAGGTGCTTCGGTGACCGTGTCGATCATGCTGGAACTGATCGAACGCTGCTTCCCGGACAAGGCCAAGGGCGAATGGGCTGCCAAGCTCGCAGAGATCTTCCCGGCCCGGGAAAAAGTGCTGGAAACCGACGCCGCGCTGTATCGCAAGATCAACGCGCAAAACAACATTGCGTTGGAATTGGTTGAAGACAACAAGGCTCAAAGTTACGCCTGATACTGCACTTATAAAAAGCCTCCCGCGCAAACGGGAGGCTTTTTATTATCCGCATTATGACTTCATGCTGAACTTGACGCGACTTCCGCCATGACAAACATAATCGTCGTCATCTTCGACTTCCAATAACTCTGCGCTACAAGAGCCTGCCGGCTTCGCTTCAGCCCAGCGAAGATAAGGCATTGTCTGCTGGTCGCTCAACGGCGCTCTGGCGATATGCCCGAAACTGAAATGACAGGTGCGCCTTCCTTGAGTGTAGGTAAACGATTCCCGTTCGGCGCGCGACTGGGGCAGGTAATAGGTTAGCTCCTGGCTCTCACCGGGATTCACCGAAAAGCTGTGGCCTGCGTTTTCCGGGGCCAGGGACCACGTGAAATCGCTGCCCGGTACGATGACCGCTGACGTTGCATTGAAGATTTCCACATTGACGATCTCATCGAACGCACTGGAAACCGAACTTGCCGTACAACCGACCAGAGACAATAACGCCCCGGCGATATATCTGCTTTTATCTTCCATGATAAATACAACTCCATTTGAACAATTAGACTGAAGCCACTTGGCTCCAATGCAAAAGTAATGGAAATGCAGTTAAAACAAAACAGCCCGAATGGTGACATAACCTTTCGGACCCGGTTGAATAAAACGCAGGAACACTGACGGAACTTCAAACGCCCCGAAGGGCGCTGACAATACTTTAACGCAATCAGCCACGCGCTTTTTTGATCAACTCGATATATTCCTCGGCATTGCGCTGGTCCTGGACCAACGCCACGAAATCGTTGCCATGCTCATCCTTGCCATTGAGGTCATGACCGGCTTCGACGAAAAACGTCAGGAAGCGCTCGAAGTCGTCGACCCGCAGGCCACGGTAGGCCTTGATCAGTTTGTGCAGCGACGGCGAAGTGGCATCGACCGGTTCGAAATTGAGGAACAGCTTGATCTGTTCATCGCCAATCTCGTCGCCAATCACTTGTTTCTTGTCTTTACGCATTGCCGGCTCCAGCTCGCACAGTTCACGGGGCGGGCAGTTTACCCCCGGCAACGCCCAGGCTCAACGCGGGCGTTCGGCACCGGTGTGCAGGTCGGCCCAGATATGACCATTGGCATAGGTGAGAAACTGCACGTAGACCGTGTTGTTGCGCAACAGATCGATGACCACCCGGTACTGGGCCTGTGGATAAGACAGCGTCAGGGTCTTGCTCGCCTCGTCGAAGACCGGCTTCTTCAGGCTCTTGCTTTCGCCGTCGAAGTTGAGGATCACCTGGTTGAGGGTGGCCCCCTTGTTCATCGGCTTGCCCTTGAGGCGCACCAGCAAGGGAGAAGTGACCGGTATCGGTTGCTGGTTGGACTGACGCTGGTTACCCAGCACCACCGAATACTCGGTCACTTGCAGCAATTGCTGCTGTTCAGGCTGCTCCTGGCGCACCACCAGGTCATCGGGGGGCAGGAACTGGCTGTGCATCGGCGCGGCCACAGCCGCCAGGGACAGGCTGGACATCAACAGCAGAGCGGCGCAGCGGCGGATCGATACACTCATGACAGGCTCCAGGGTCTTGGACCGGCACTCTAACATGAGCCCGTACAGTAAAAATAAACGATCCGGGTCAATACTTCCGGGCAGCGGGCGCGGCATACTCAAAGGGCGATCAGCCCAACGGCACGATACCTTTGTGGCGAGGGGATTTATCCCCGCTGGGCTGCGCAGCAGCTCCGAGATTTCTGGTGTGCACAAGAACTTGCGAGTGCTTCGCACTCGAGCGGGGATAAATCCCCTCGCCACAGAATCTGTGTATGCCTGGACTTAGTGTGGTGCGTCGGCCCTGTTCATTTTGTGTGGAGTGTCTATGTCCTTCTCCGCCCCACCGCTGTTCGCCGCCTGGCGCCAAGCCTGGCGCGCCGGCTATACCCTTGAGCGCCTGCGCGGCGACCTGATTGCCGGGCTGACCGTCGGCATCATTGCCATCCCCTTGGCCATGGCCCTGGCCATTGCCGTCGGCGTTGCTCCACAACATGGCTTGTACACCGTACTGGTGGCAGCCCCGTTGATCGCCCTCACCGGCGGTTCGCGCTTCAACGTGAGCGGGCCGACAGCAGCGTTCGTGGTGATACTGCTGCCCATCACTCAACAGTACGGCCTGGGCGGCCTGCTGTTGTGCACCATGCTCGCCGGCCTGATCCTGATCGCCCTGGGCCTGATACGCGCCGGGCGGCTGATCCAGTACATCCCCTATCCGGTCATCCTGGGTTTTACCGCCGGCATTGGCGTCGTCATCGCCACCCTGCAATTGAAGGACCTGTTGGGCCTGACCACCGTCGGCCAGGCCCCGCATTACATCGAACAGTTGGGCGCGCTTATCGTGGCGCTGCCCAGCGCGCGATTGGGCGATGGCATTGTCGGCATCACCTGCCTGGCGGTGCTGATTATCTGGCCACGCTGGGTCCCGCGGGTGCCGGGCCATTTGGTCGCCCTGCTGGTCGGGGCGCTGCTGGGAGTGCTGCTGGAGTTTGCTGGCTGGCCGATCGCGACGTTGGGCGAACGCTTCAGCTATATGGTCGATGGCATCAGCCACCCTGGCATCCCGCCCTTTTTGCCCACCTTCGACTGGCCGTGGAACCTGGCGGACGGCAATGGCCAGCCACTGCACCTTTCCTACGACCTGATCCGCCAACTGCTGGCCCCGGCGTTCGCCATTGCCATGCTTGGCGCTATCGAGTCGCTGTTGTGCGCGGTAGTGGCCGATGGCATGACTGGTAGCAAGCACGACCCCAATGCCGAACTGATCGGCCAGGGCCTGGGTAATCTGGTGGCGCCGCTGTTCGGTGGCATCACGGCCACGGCGGCGATTGCCCGTAGCGCCACCAACGTGCGCAGCGGCGCCTCGTCCCCGCTGGCCGCGATCATCCACAGCCTCGTGGTGCTGCTGGCCATGTTGCTGCTGGCGCCTTTGTTCAGCTACTTGCCCATGGCTGCGCTGGCCGCATTGTTAGTGATAGTCGCCTGGAACATGAGCGAAGCCGGACATGTGCTGCACACGCTGCGTATTGCCCCGCGCAGCGACGTGCTGGTGCTGCTGACCTGCCTGAGCCTGACCGTTTTGTTCGACATGGTCATGGCGGTTGCCGTCGGCCTGCTGCTGGCCGCCGGCCTGTTCATCAAGCGCATGAGCGAGCTGACGGACAGCGCCGAACTGCCTCGTCACTTCCATCAAGCCTTGCTGGACATGCCCGAGCATGTACGCTGCTACGCAATCCGTGGGCCGCTGTTCTTCGGTGCAGCCGAAAAAGCCCTCGATGTGCTGCGCAAGTTCGATCCGGGGGTGCGCGTGGTGGTGGTGGAAATGAGCGCCGTGCCGATGCTGGACATGACCGCGCTGGCCGCTTTTGAAAATATCCTGAAAGACTATCGCAAGCAGGGCATCGGCCTGATCCTGGTGGCGACCGCCCCCCGGGTGCGCCTGAAATTGCGCCGTGCCGGCATTCATCGCGAGCAGCGCCAATTGGCGTATGTGCAAACCCTGGAGCAGGCGCGGGTCAAAAGCGAAAAATGGCTCGCAGCCGGCAGCGCCGCTCATTCAAGATTTGTCTGATCTGTGGCGAGGGGATTTATCCCCGTTCGAGTGCGGAGCACTCGCAAGCTCTTGGGCACACCAACAATCTCGGGGTCGCTTCGCAACCCAGCGGGGATAAATCCCCTCGCCACAGAAGCCCTGCTGCCGCATCGTTCAGTCGAACTGCGCGCGCATCCAGGCCTGGTACTCGGCCACGCCTGGCTCGGCTTCGCGGGGCGCCCAGTCGGCCAGTTCGCCCTCGCCCACAGGCCGGTATGGGCCGGCCTTGCATTCGAACATCAGGCTGTCGGCTTCCAGCACCACCAAGCCGTGATACACGCCGGCTGGCAGGTCGACCCCGAGGCAATCGCCACCGGCCTGCAGGATGCGCTTATCCACCACCGCACCGGCGTCGTCGAAGATCAATACACCCAACCGGCCCTTGAGTACCAGCAAGGTTTCCGCCTTGTCGGCGCTCAGGTGGCGGTGCGGTGGAATGTAGGTCGAAGGCTGCAAGCCCACCGCCATGCGGTGGCACGGCTCGTCCATCGCATGGAAATTATGGTGCTGCCGCCCGCGAGGACTGGCCGCAGCTTTTTCGGCCAAATCGTCGAACAGTGCGCGTTCCAGAAAACTTGGCCGAGTCATCGATTACATCCCCTTGACGGCAAAAATGCCATTAGCGTTGCGCCAGTAGCCTTTGTAGTCCATGCCGTAGCCAAAGATGTAGCGGTCGACGCACGGCAGGCCGACGAAATCGGCTTTCAAGTCAGGCCGCGCCTTGCGGTCGTGGTCCTTGTCGATCAGCACGGCGGTGTGCACGGCACGAGCGCCAGCGTGTTTGCAGAAATCGATGATCGCGCCCAGGGTGTGCCCCTCGTCGAGGATGTCGTCGATGATCAGCACGTCACGGTCGATGAACGAGACTTCCGGCTTGGCTTTCCAGAACAGATCACCGCCGCTGGTTTCGTTGCGATAACGGGTCGCGTGCAGGTAGGACGCTTCCAAGGGGAAGTTCAGGTAGGTCAGCAGCTTGCCGGAGAAAATCAGCCCGCCGTTCATGACGCAGAACACCACCGGGTTGGCATCCGCCAGTTGGTCGTTGATTTGCGCACCGACACGGGCGATGGCCGCTTCGACTTCAGCTTCGGTGTACAGGCAGTCAGCCTCTCGCATGATTTGACGGATATGCTCGAGATCAGCGGACATGGCGCTCTCCAGGAGAGATTGAGGGGGACGGGTTCGGAAAAGCCGGCAAAGGTACGCATCCCGCCCGGCCAGATCAAGCGTTTGTGGACTAACGTTCTGTATTGTCTATAGGACAACACCCTCGGATAGATTAATCTAGGCCGGTTTTTTTGCCCGCCGCCGGAGCCTTCCCCATGCCCATCCTCGAGATCCGCCATCCGCTGATCAGACACAAACTCGGCCTGATGCGCCGCGCTGACATTAGCACGAAGAACTTCCGTGAACTCGCCCAGGAAGTCGGTGCGCTGCTCACCTACGAAGCCACCAAGGACCTGCCCCTGGAGTCCTATGAAATCGACGGTTGGGCCGGTACGGTCCAGGTCGAGAAAATCGCCGGCAAGAAGATCACCGTGGTGCCGATCCTGCGCGCCGGCATCGGCATGCTCGAGGGCGTACTGAGCCTGATCCCCGGGGCCAAGGTCAGCGCCGTGGGCGTGGCTCGCAACGAGCAGACCCTGCAGGCGCACACCTACCTGGAAAAACTGGTGCCGGAAATCGACGAGCGCCTGGCGATGATCATCGACCCGATGCTCGCCACCGGCAGCTCCATGGTCGCCACCATCGACCTGTTGAAAAAAGCCGGTTGCCGGGACATCCGCGCCATGGTGCTGGTCGCGGCGCCCGAAGGCATCAAGGCCGTGCAGGACGCCCACCCGGATGTGACCATCTACACCGCGTCCATCGACCAGAAACTCAACGAGCATGGCTACATCATCCCGGGCCTGGGCGATGCCGGCGACAAGATCTTCGGCACCAAGCAGAAGGACGCTTGAGCATGCAGGATGAGTTCAACGACCCGCTCTGGCGCCAGGTCCTGTCCGGCGCGCAGATGCTGTTCGTCGCCTTCGGCGCGCTGGTCCTGATGCCGCTGATCACCGGGCTGGACCCTAACGTGGCGCTGTTCACCGCCGGCCTGGGGACGATCCTGTTCCAGATCGTCACCGGACGCCAGGTGCCGGTGTTCCTGGCGTCGAGCTTTGCCTTCATCACACCGATCATCCTCGCCAAGGGCCAGTTCGGCCTGGCCGCGACCATGGGCGGCGTGATGGCGGCGGGTTTCGTCTACACCTTCCTGGGCCTGGCGGTGAAGATCAAGGGCACCGGCTTCATCGACCGGCTACTGCCGCCGGTGGTCATTGGCCCGGTGATCATTTCCATCGGCCTGGCCATGGCGCCGATTGCGGCCAACATGGCGATGGGCAAGGCCGGCGACGGCACCGAACTGATTCATTATCAAACCGCGATGCTGATTTCGATGCCAGCCCTGCTCACCACCCTGATCGTCGCGGTGTTCGGCAAAGGTATTTTCCGCCTGGTGCCGATCATTTCCGGCGTGCTGGTGGGCTTTGCCATGGCGTTTTTCTTCGGTGTGGTGGATACCGCGAAAATCGCCGCCGCGCCGTGGTTCGCCCTGCCGAACTTCACTGCACCTGAATTCAACTGGCAGGCGATCCTGTTCATCGTGCCGGTGGCCCTGGCGCCAGCCATCGAGCACATCGGCGGCGTGATTGCCGTG
The DNA here is from genome assembly GCF_018325805.1 of Pseudomonas sp. St290. NCBI lineage: Bacteria > Pseudomonadati > Pseudomonadota > Gammaproteobacteria > Pseudomonadales > Pseudomonadaceae > Pseudomonas > Pseudomonas sp. St290. The sequence continues at coordinate 5,679,012 of NZ_AP014703.1, forward strand.
GGCAGCGTGACCGGTCGCGACTACCTGAAAAAACCCGGCCTGCATCGCACCCTGCTCGGTGACGGCCTCGCCACCACCGCCGCCGGCCTGTTCGGCGGCCCGCCCAACACCACCTACGCCGAAGTGACCGGTGCGGTGATGCTGACCAAGAACTACAACCCGAAGATCATGACCTGGGCGGCGATCTTCGCCATCAGCCTGGCGTTCATCGGCAAGTTCGGCGCGCTGCTGCAAAGCATCCCGGTGCCAGTGATGGGCGGGATCCTGTGCCTGTTGTTCGGTTCGATCGCGGCGGTGGGCATGAACACCTTGATCCGCCACAAGATCGACCTGGGCGAAGCCCGCAACCTGGTGATCGTTTCGGTGACCCTGGTGTTCGGCATCGGCGGTGTACTGGTGGGCACCGGCACCGGCCCGGACGACTTCGGCCTCAAAGGCATTGCGCTGTGCGCGGTAGTGGCGATCGCCCTGAACCTGCTGCTGCCGGGCAATGACAGCTGGAAGCAGAAGAAGGCGGATGAGCCTCTGATCTGATTCGAGCTTGAGGTTTTGTTGTCAGTCAGATAGCTATCGCGAGCAGGCTCGCTCCCACATGGGATCTGTTGTGAACACCAGTTTTGTGATCACTCGAGATCCACTGTGGGAGCGAGCCTGCTCGCGATGGGGCCCTTGAATTTCACAAAGCGATGGGCGCCCGCTCACACAACGTACTCAACGCCTTCGCCCACTGCGACTCGTCGTTGAGACACGGCACCAGCACCAGCTCCTCCCCTCCTGCCGCGCGGAATTGCTCGCGCCCGCGATCGCCGATTTCCTCCAGGGTCTCGATGCAATCGGCCACGAACGCCGGGCACATCACCAAGACTTTCTTCACACCGCTTTTGGCCAACTCATCCAGGCGCGCTTCGGTGTAGGGTTCGATCCACTTGGCACGGCCCAGCCGCGACTGGAACGACACCGACCACTGGCCCTCCTTGAGCCCCATGCGCTGGGCGAACTGTTCGGCCGTGCGAATGCACTGGGCGCGGTAACAGGTGGCCATGACTTCCGGCGGTGCGTTCTTGCAGCAGTCGGCATCCTTGAAGCAATGGAACCCCGTTGGGTCGAGCTTGGTCAGGTGTCGCTCGGGCAAGCCGTGGAAACTCAACAGCAGGTGATCGTGATCCTGCATCAGGTAGGGCTTGGCGCTGGCCACCAGGGCGTCGAGGTACTCCGGCTGGTCGTAGAACGGCTGGAGAATCGAGAACTGCACATTAAGCTTCTTTTCCCGCACAACCCGCTTCGCTTCCTCGACCACCGTGGTGACGGTACTGTCAGCGAACTGCGGGTACAACGGCGCCAGGGTGATCTTTTTGTGCCCCTGGCTCGCCAGGCGCACCAGCGCCGATTCAATGGACGGCTCGCCATAACGCATCGCCAGTTCCACCGGGCCCTGGGTCCACTGCACGGTCATGGCCTGTTGCAGCCGACGACTGAGCACCACCAACGGCGACCCCTCCTCCCACCAGATCGAAGCGTAGGCATGAGCCGACTGCTCGGGACGCTTGATCAGAATCAGCGACACCAGCAAGCGCCGGACCGGCCATGGCAAGTCGATGACATACGGATCCATCAGGAATTGATTGAGGTAGCGGCGCACATCGGCCACCGAAGTGGAGGCAGGCGAACCCAGATTCACCAGAAGCAACGCGTGATCGGTCATGCAACGTCCTATTTCAAAGGCGGCTGGACAAGTCTTCCAGGGCCGCGGGCAAATCAGTGAACCGGAATGTGAAACCCGTCGCCTGCAGTCGGGCCGGCGTGGCGCGCTGGCCGCCGAGCAACAGCAGTGACAATTCCCCCAATGCGACTTTCAACGCAAGCTCCGGCATCGGCACCACGGCTGGCCGATGCAACACGCGCCCCAAGGCCTTGGCAAAATCGCGGTTGCGCACCGGGTTAGGAGCGCACGCATTATAAGGACCGCTGGCATCAGAGCGGTGCAGAAGAAAATCAATCAGGGCGATTTGATCGTCAATATGAATCCACGGCATCCACTGCCGACCATTGCCGATACGCCCGCCCAGCGCCAGTTTGAATGGCAGCAACAGCCGCGACAAAAAGCCGCCCTCGGCAGACAGGACCAGGCCGGTACGAACCAGTACCACGCGCATGCCCTGCGCCTCGGCCCGCTGCGCGGTTTCTTCCCAGGCGATACACAACTGACTGGCAAAATCTTCGCTCACCGGTCCCGATTCCTCGGTCAACTCGCGCTCGCCACCATCGCCGTACCAGCCCACTGCCGAACCGGAAATCAACACCTGCGGTTTCTGTTCGCAACGCTCCAGCCACGCCAGCAAAACTTCCGTCAATGTGATGCGACTGCTCCATAGCAACATCTTGCGTTTGTGGCTCCAGGGCCGGTCGGCAATGGGCGCTCCCGCGAGGTTGATCACCGCGTCCACCGGCACATCGATGTCCTCGAGCCTGGCAACGCCGCGCACTTGTGCCCCACAGATTTTCGCCACCTCTTCAGGCCGGCGACTCCATACCGTCAAGCGATGTCCCTGCTCCAACCAGAGGCGGCAGAGCTGACGTCCGATCAAACCAGTACCGCCGGTCAGCAATATGTGCATGAGATGTTCCTCGCATCGCGTTTTACCCGGCCCATTAGTCTATTTTTATAAGCAGGGATTTTTCGTATCGGACAGGGTCTGTGTTTAACAATAGGACAACCTGTCCAAACGCGAACGGTAAAACTTATACCAAAAACCCGAATTGTACAGGTTTAAACGACGGCGTAGTCTGTACAGAAAGGTAAACGAGGCCCTCATGACTGTACCTATCGCAATCATCGGCACCGGCATCGCCGGACTTTCAGCCGCCCAGGCCCTGACGGAGGCCGGGCATATCGTTCAACTCTTCGATAAAAGCCACGGCAGTGGCGGACGCATGTCGAGCAAACGCAGCGATGCCGGCGCCCTGGACATGGGCGCGCAATACTTCACCGCTCGCGATCGGCGCTTTGTCACGGAGGTCCAGCGCTGGCAAGCCAACGGCTGGGCCGCGGAATGGAACCCGCAACTCTACAATTTCCAGGGCGGGCAACTGAGCCCTTCGCCGGACGAACAGACCCGCTGGGTCGGCACTCCGCGCATGAGCGCCATCACCCGTGCCCTGCTCGGCAAGTTGCAAGTGCAGTTTTCCTGCCGGATCACCGAGGTGTACCGCGGCCAGGAACATTGGCATTTGCAGGACGCGGAAGGTTTCACCCACGGCCCCTTCGGCCAGGTGGTGATCGCCACGCCCGCACCCCAGGCCACCGCGTTGCTGGCGGCCGTGCCGAAGCTGGCTGGCGTGGCAGCGGGGGTAAAGATGGACCCGACCTGGGCAGTGGCCCTGGCGTTCGAAAAGCCGCTGGATACCTCCATGGAAGGCTGCTTCGTACAGGACAGCCCCCTCGACTGGCTGGCCCGCAACCGCAGCAAACCCGGACGCGACAGCAAGCTCGATACCTGGGTACTGCATGCCACCAGCGACTGGAGCCGGCAGCACATCGACCTGTCCAAGGAAGCGGTGATCGAACACCTGCACGGCGCCTTCGCCGAACTGCTGCACAGCGCCATGCCCGCACCAAGCTTCAGTGTCGCCCATCGCTGGCTCTACGCCCGCCCCGCTGGCAACCATGAATGGGGCGCCCTGGCCGATGCCGACCTGGGCCTGTATGTGTGTGGCGACTGGTGCCTGTCCGGCCGGGTCGAAGGCGCATGGCTAAGCGGCCAGGAAGCTGCCCGCCGCCTGCATGCAAGCCTGCAATAGATCGCGTCACCCCATCGCTTTACGCTGCTGTCGAAAGAGACAGCAGCCTGCCTTCGACACAGTTTGACGCCGCCTCGCTACTCAATCCGATTGACTTGCGCGGGTTCGAGCCTATGATAAAAATATTGTACATATACAAAAATTTGTACAAGATTTAGCAATCAGAGGTCGCCCATGTCCAGCGCAGCCATCGCCAAACCCAGAATCGCCATCAGCGCCTGCCTGATGGGTGCTGAAGTTCGCTTTAACGGCGGGCACAAGCAATCGCAGTTGTGCAGCCGCACCCTCGTCGACTATTTCGAGTTCGTGCCGGTATGTCCCGAAGTCGCCATTGGCCTGGGTATCCCCCGCGAACCGATCCGCCTGGTAGGCAACCCCGGACACCCTGAGGCGCTGGGCACGGTGAATCGCGACCTCAACGTGACCCGGCCACTGGCCGACTATGGGCAGCAGATGGCAGGGGAACTGGATGACATTTGCGGCTACATCTTCATGCAGAAATCGCCGTCCTGTGGGCTGGAGCGGGTCAAGGTCTACGACCACAACGGCGTGACCCAGGACGGCGGCGGGCGCGGCATCTATGCCCAGGCCTTTTGTGCCCACCACCCCGACCTGCCGGTGGAGGAAGACGGTCGCCTCAACGACCCGGTGCTGCGGGAGAACTTCCTGACCCGCGTGTTTGCCTATGCCGCCTGGCAATCCTTGCGTCGCCAGGGTCTGACCCGTCGCGGCCTGATCGAATTCCACTCGCGCTACAAATACCTGCTGATGGCCCACAACCCGGTGCAGTACAAGGTCCTGGGCTCCTTGTTGGGCAACATGGGCAGGACCGACCCTGATGAGCTGGGCCCACGCTACTTCAGTGCATTGATGGCGGCCTTGAAGAAATGCGCGACCCGCCGCACCCACACCAATGTGCTGCAACACCTGAGCGGTTACCTCAAGCGCGCCATCGACGCCGAGGACAAACAGGAAGTACAGCATCTCATCGGGCAATATCGCCTCGGCATCGTGCCCTTGGTAGTGCCACTGACGTTGCTCAAGCATCACTTGCGCCAGCACCCCGATCCTTACCTGGCACAGCAGGTCTACCTGCAACCGCACCCGGAAAACCTCAGCCTGCGAAACGCTATTTGATGAGCAACGAGCCCGACTCCAGCGCCCGCGAAGACCTCGGGGCCGATTTTGCCCAGGCCCTGGCACAAGGCTGGCTGCCCATACGCGAGGTCTCCCGGCAAACCGGTGTCAACGCCGTCACGCTGCGGGCCTGGGAGCGCCGTTACGGCCTGATCGTGCCGCACCGCACGCCCAAGGGCCACCGACTGTTCAATGCCGATCATGTGCAACGGATCCTGAACATCCTCACCTGGATCGATCGTGGCGTTGCCGTGAGCAAGATCAAACCCTTGCTGGACACACCGCAGCCGCCGAGCGAACCCACGCAGGCGCCAGAGAATGACTGGCAGCCCCAACGTCATGCCCTGGTGCTGGCGGTGACGCAACTGGCCGAGCGCCAGATCGATGACCTGGTCAATCAGGCGATGGCGCTATACCCGCCCTGGACCGTGTGCGAGCAATTGCTCTTGCCGTTGCTGGCCGAGCTGCAACTGCACTGGCAGGGCCAGTTCGGCGCGCAGCTGGAACGGGTCTTCCTGTATTCGTGGCTGCGCAGCAAATTCGGCAGCCGCATCTACCACAACAACCGTCAGCTGCGCGGCGCACCATTGTTGCTGGTCAATCATTCAGACTCGCCCCAGGAGCCGCACCTGTGGCTCACTGCCTGGCTGGCCAGCAGCGCTGACTGCCCGGTGGAAGTATTCGACAGCCCTCTACCGCCGGGCGAACTGGCCCTGGCGGTGGAACGCCTCAAGGCCCGGGGCGTACTGCTGTATTCCAGTCATGCCCTCAACCTTTCCCAACTGCCCCGGCTGTTGGGCGGCATCGATTGCCCGATCATCATTGCCGGCCCGGCCGCGTCGATCCACCACGCCATGTTATCCACAGGCGTCTCGCTGGTTGACGTGTCCTGGGCCGTAGACCCGTTATCGGCTCATCGCGAACTGAGCCGCAGAGCACTCCTTTAGATGGAAAAAACAGCATGCAACTGATCTGGCTGCGCAGCGACTTGCGCCTGCACGACAACACCGCCCTGACGGCGGCAGCGGCCCAGGGCCCATGCGTGGCGGTGTACCTGACCAGCCCCGAACAATGGCGCGCCCATGACGATGCACCGTGCAAGATCGATTTCTGGCTACGTAACCTCGGCGCGTTGAGCGCGGCCCTGGACGAATTGAACATTGCGCTGCTGATCCGCGACGCAGCGCATTGGCACCAGGCCCCAGAGGTGCTGCTCAAACTGTGTCGCGAGCTGAACGTCGGCGCCGTGCATGTCAACGAAGAGTACGGCCTGAATGAAACGCGACGCGACGCCGAGGTCGCCCGCGCCTTGAATGACCAAGGCATTGAATTTCACAGCCATCTCGACCAATTGCTGTTCAAACCCGGCAGCGTACTGACCAAGACCGGCAACTATTTCCAAGTGTTCAGCCAGTTCCGCAAGGTCTGCTACAGCCGCCTGCATTTCTCCTTGCCGAGCCTGGTCGCCACACCGCTCCGGCAGGCTCCCACCGGCATTGCCCGTGATCCGGTGCCGACGCAAGTCGCTGGATTCCCCCCACCCAGCGAAGCGCTACGCGCCCTCTGGCCCGCTGGCGAAACCGAAGCCCGTCGGCGCCTGGACACCTTTGTCGACCAACACATCGACGACTACCAGAACGAACGGGACTTTCCCGCCAGGCCGGGCACCAGCCAGCTATCGGCCTATCTGGTGGCAGGGGTGGTGTCGCCGCGTCAGTGCCTGCACGCCGCGCTACAAGCCAACCAGGGTGAATTCGAAAGCGGAAGTGCCGGAACAGTGACCTGGATCAATGAACTGCTCTGGCGCGAGTTCTATAAACATATTTTGGTGGGCTATCCACGCGTGTCGCGCCATCGCGCCTTTCGCCCGGAAACCGAGGCGCTGGCGTGGCGCGAGGCCCCCGCAGAACTGGAGGCATGGAAGCAAGCACGCACCGGCCTGCCGATTATCGATGCGGCCATGCGCCAGTTGCTGGAGACCGGCTGGATGCACAACCGTTTGCGGATGGTCGTGGCGATGTTCCTGACCAAGAATCTGTTGATCGATTGGCGCGAAGGCGAGCGTTTTTTCATGCAGCACTTGATCGACGGCGACCTGGCCGCCAACAATGGCGGCTGGCAGTGGAGCGCCTCCACCGGCACCGATTCGGCGCCCTGGTTCCGCATCTTCAACCCAATGAGCCAGTCGGAAAAATTTGATCGCGAAGGCCTGTTCATCAAACGCTGGTTACCTGGACTGAACGATCTGGACAGCCAACGGGTCCATAGCCCAAATACCCAAGGCGGCTTGTTTGGCGCAGTGGATTATCCGGCACCGATCGTCGATTTGCGCGAATCCAGGGCGCGTGCGCTGGCAGCGTTCAGAAACCTGCCAGCGCGCCAGGATGCAGGTACTGAAGGGATGGGCGATTAGCGAACAAGAAATGCCGGCCTGTGGGGTGCATTATTTACCCGATGACATATAGTCTTACTAATCGTATGGACTCTACTGAAAATGCGCTTAATCAGTACGCTGTCCAATCGAAAGGAGCATGGAATGGGTCTAACACTGCCGCGGCGCTATTGGCTCACCGGGGCTGGCAACGGAATCGGCGCTTCGTTGGCTGAAGCGATCCTGGAGACAGGCGCATATCTGGCCGTCAGTTCGCGCTCGGCCCGATCGTGCGACAGCTTTTCGGTACGTTATCCAGGACAAGTGCTGACAGTGCCTGGCAATTTGACCGACAGTCAGAGCGTGCGCGAAATCGGCGAACAAATCGCCCGCCAATGGGGCGCCTTGGACAGCGTGATCCTCAATCTCGGAACGGCTGAGTACGTTGACGGGCAGCCGGCCGATCACACCTTGATAGAACACATCGTGCGCAGCAACCTGCTGGCCGCCAGTTTCTGCATTGAAGTGGCCATGCCTTTGCTGCGCGCCGGGGCCGAACCTCATCTGGTGGGCATTGCCAGCCCGGTAACTTATCTGCCGCCCTCGCAAAACGAAACGGGTGGCAATGCAATGCGTTATCTGTTCACATCGGATCGAGCTGGGCTGGCATCCGCAGGTATCGATGTGACGTTGGTGCACCCTGGGTATGACGGTCCGTCGCTGGGGCCCGACGGTTGCTTTCCAACGCAGGCCCACCAGTCAGCGGACGAAGCGGCGCGGCATGTGCTCGAACAACTCGTCGAACGCCCCCGGGAAGTCGCGCTCCCCATCGCATGCATGACCGCACTCTGGCCCTTACCTTCTTCGACCGAAACCATGCCGGCCGATACCGACTCATGCCAGGCAAAAAACGGCTATCCGATCAAGGGACAACCCTGAGCCGCCGATTGCCTTACACTGCGCGTCATGAAAACCATCCCCCTGCATGAAATCCCGGCACCGGTCATCACCTGCTCGACGTGCGCGGCGTGCTGCTGCCAGCTGGAAGTGATGTTGATCACCGACACCGGGGTGCCGCAACGGTTTATCGCCACGGACGATTGGGGTGCCGAGGTGATGCTGCGACTCGATGACGGGTGGTGCGCGGCCCTGGATCGGGACAGCATGATGTGCAGCATCTACGAAAAGCGCCCGCTGATCTGCCGCGAATTCGAGATGGGGGCGCCGGAATGCCTGGAAGAACGCCAAGGGATTGCGACGGCGTATCGATAAAGGAATGATCTGACAGAGCTGATTTACTGTGGGAGCGAGCCTGCTCGCGAAAGCAGTAGATCAGGCAACACCATATTGGCTGGCCCACCGCTTCGCGAGCAGGCTCGCTCCCACAGTTCTCAAGCTGTTTTGTTACAGCGGCATCGTGTAGTGGAGCGCGTAGCTTTCTACACCGTCGTTGGTCGACTTGATGCCGGCGTTGGAGTAATGCGTGGCGCGAATGCCCACTTCATGTCCACCGTTGAAGCGCAGGCCGAACCCGATGCGATCTTCAAACTGGAAAGCCGTACCGAGCTTGTTGTCTTCCACTTCGGTATTGGCGAACAACGCCACACCGACACCCGCCTCAATGTAAGGCTTCACGTTCTGGCCGGAAAACTCATACACAAACACAGGCGAGAACGACAGGCTGTGGTTGCTGGACGTCTCGTCCCCCTCCCAATAGGTATAGGCGCCACTCCAGTAGCCGGTCAGGCGACCGACATCACTTTGCAGCCAACTCTTGTCCCAGTCGAACTGCATGCCCAGGCGATAAGTCATGGTCGAGTCGCTGGTCTGGCCAACCCCAAACTCCACTCCCGCTGCTTGTGCAGTGTAAGTGTGCCCCAACAATGCAGCCGCAAACGCGGCAAAACAGAATAAGCGCTTCATTAGAAACATCCTTTTCCGAACAGACTTAGTTGATTTTCTTACAAACAGACAGAGCTATAGAAATCTGCGCTAAAACAGAAGTTCAGCCTGTTTTACACAATTTTCACGTTTTTTTTACAGATCAAAGCTTCGCACAACGCCAGACGAATGCCATAGCGTGGGTAGGATTTTTCTTAAATGTATCGGGTCTGCACTCGTCCAGAAATGCGTTTCACTGGCTGGCTCCTCCGCCAACAGCCCGCGCTCAGTCAAGAGGCGCTGGAGTTGCCGGGCCACGGCGGCACCGGTGTCGATCAGGCTGATGTGCTCCGGAATCATCCGCGCGAGCAATGGCTTGAGGAACGGATAGTGCGTGCACCCCAGGATCAACGTGTCACAGCCAGCCGCCAGCAAGGGCTCGACGTAATGTTGCAGCAACTGATACAAGGCCGGGCTGTGCAGATCACCCGCCTCGATCAGTTCCACCAGCCCCGGACAGGGTTGCGTGATGACCCGCACATCGGTGGCGAACCGGTCGAGCAGCGCGGCGAACTTGGCGCTCTGTAAGGTACCGGTGGTGGCCAGCACACCGACGACACCGCTGCGGGTCGCGGCAGCCGCCGGCTTGACCGCCGGCTCCATGCCGACGATGGGCCAATCGGGGAAATCACGGCGCAGATCGGCAACGGCAGCCACCGTTGCGGTGTTGCACGCCACGACCAGCGCCTTGGCGCCCTGGCCCAGGAGAAAGTCGGCAATGATCGAGCAGCGTTGTCGGATGTATTCCGGGGTTTTCTCGCCGTAGGGAATATGCCCACAGTCAGCCACGTACAACAGCGACTCATCGGGCAGCAACCGACGGATTTCCCCCAGCACCGACAACCCGCCGACACCCGAGTCAAGCACACCGACCGGCGCTTCACTCATGCCGACCACCACAGACGCTGCAGCCTGGATCACGCTTGACCCGCAGTTCACGGAAACGCGTGCCCAATGCATCGATCAATAGCAGGCGCCCCACCAACGGCTCACCGAAACCGACCAGCAACTTCAAGGCTTCAAGGGCTTGCAGACTGCCTACCAAGCCCACCAACGGCCCGATCACGCCGGCTTCGCTGCAGGTCAGCTCGGCTTCGCTGCCGTGGCCGTAGAGGCAGTGGTAGCAAGGGCTTTCGGGGCGACGCGGATCGAACACCGACAACTGCCCTTCCAGGCGAATCGCCGCACCACTGACCAGCGGTTTACCCACCGCGACACAGGCCGCGTTCACCGCCTCGCGGGTCGAAAAGTTGTCGGAGCAGTCGAGCACCACATCCACCGCCGCGACCGCCGCGGCCAGGCTGTCTTCATCCATGGCCGCCAGGTGAGGCACCAGCCGGACCTCGGGGTTGATCGCCGTCAGGCGACGCATCGCCGAATCGACCTTGCTCAGGCCGACGCTGTCGGTGTCATGAATGATCTGGCGTTGCAGGTTGGTCAGGTCGACGGTATCGAAATCCGCCAAGTGCATCTCCCCCACCCCGGCGGCGGCCAGGTACAACGCCACCGGGGCGCCAAGACCGCCGAGACCGACGATCAGCACGCGGCTTTGCTTGAGACGCAATTGGCCGTCGATGTCGACGTGTTGCAACAGAATCTGCCGGCTGTAACGCAACAGCTCCTGATCGTTCAGCACGGCAGGCACCCCAGGCTGATGCGCTCGTGACCGCCCAGGTCCTTGCGGCTATGGACTTCAACAAAGCCTTGGGCTCGCAGCAAATCACGCACCGCTTCGGCCTGATCGTAACCGTGTTCAAGCATCAACCAGCCGCCCGGTTCAAGATGCCCGGGGGCCTGGGCAATGATCTGGCGCAGGTCATCCAGACCGTCCGGTCCCGCGACCAGGGCACTGGCCGGCTCGAAACGCACGTCGCCCTCGACCAGATGCGGATCGCTGGCCGCGATGTAAGGCGGATTACTGATGATCAATGTAAAACGCTCGCCCTCCAACGCGCTGAACCAGTGGCTGCTCAACACCGTGACGTTGCCCAGGTCCAGGCGCTGGCGATTACGTTCGGCCAGGGCCACGGCTTCCAGCACCCGGTCGACCGCCGTGACTTTCCAGGCCGCTCGCTCACTGGCCAATGCCAAGGCAATCGCGCCGCTACCGGTGCCCAGGTCCAGGACCCGGGCCGGGGTCGCCGGCAGCAACGCCAGCGCGGTTTCCACCAGCAACTCGGTGTCGGGACGCGGGATCAGGGTGTGGGGCGCGACTTCCAGGTCGAGCTTCCAGAAGCCCTGCTGCCCGAGGATGTACGCCACCGGCTCGCCGGAACGACGCCGGCGCAGGTATTCGGAGAACAGCAACGCCGCCTCGCTGGGCACGATCCGCTCGGGCCAGGTGTGCAGGAAACTGCGGGACTTGCCCAGCGCAGCGGCCAGCAACAACTCGGCGTCCAGCCGCGGCGTGGGCGAATCCGGCAGTTCGGCGGCGCGTAACAGACTGGCGATGATGGTCATTTATTCACCTGTGCTTACTCGCCAATCGCAGCCAACTGGTCGGCCTGGTATTCGGCCAGCAACGGCTCGATCACCGCATCGACACCACCGGCAAGAATCTCGTCGAGGGAATACAGGGTCAGGTTGACACGATGGTCGGTGACTCGGCCCTGGGCGAAGTTGTAGGTACGGATCCGCTCGGAACGATCACCCGAGCCCACCAGCAGCTTGCGCTCGCTGGCGATGGCATTGGCGGCGGCGCTGGTCTGCTGGTCGTTGAGCTTGGCCGACAACCAGGCCATGGCCCGCGCGCGGTTCTTGTGCTGGGAACGTTCTTCCTGACACTCGACCACGATGCCCGACGGCAAGTGCGTGATGCGGATTGCCGAGTCGGTCTTGTTGACGTGCTGGCCGCCCGCGCCGGAGGAACGATAAGTATCGACCCGCAGGTCCGCCGGGTTGATCTCGATGGCTTCCTGCTCGTCCGGCTCGGGCAATACCGCCACGGTGCAAGCCGAGGTATGGATGCGTCCCTGGGACTCGGTGGCCGGCACGCGTTGCACGCGATGGGCGCCGGATTCGAATTTCAGTTTGCCGTAGACATTGTCGCCTTCGACCCGGGCGATGACTTCTTTATAGCCGCCGTGCTCGCCTTCGTTCTCCGAGAGAATCTCCACCCGCCAGCCGCGCCGCTCGGCGTAGCGTGAATACATGCGGAACAGGTCACCGGAGAAAATCGCCGCCTCGTCACCGCCGGTACCGGCACGAATTTCAAGAAATACGTTTCGCCCGTCATTCGGGTCCTTGGGCAGCAGCATGCGTTGCAGGTTGCTTTCCAGTTCGAGCAACTGCTCCTTGGCTTCGCGAACTTCCTCCACCGCCATCTCGCGCATATCCGGATCGCTGTCCTTGAGCAGCGCCTGGGCACCTTCGAGGTCGCCCTGCACCTTGAGCAGCTGTTTATAAGTGGCGACGATCGGCTCGACTTCCGCGTATTCCTTGGAATAGGTGCGGAACTTGTTCTGGTCGGAAATGACCTCGCCATCGCCCAGCAAGGCGGTCAGTTCTTCGAAACGGTCCTGGAGGATGTCCAGCTTGTTGAGCAGTGACGCTTTCATTGCGGTTTTTTATCCGAAAAGCTATCCGGTGAGCCCTCACCGAGGGCAAAGAGTTCCTGGGCCATGGCCAGCGCATCGAGGCGACCTTCGGCGGTCAGCTTCTTGAGCTGGACGCTGGGGGCGTGGAGCAATTTGTTGGTCAGGCCGCGGGCCAGTTGCACCAGCACCTCTTCGGCACTGCCGCCGTTGGCCAGCAGGCGCTGGGCTTTTTGCAGTTCCTCGTCGCGCAGGCGTTCGCTCTGCTGACGATACGCCTTGAGCACATCCACCGCGGCCAGCTCGCGCAGGCGCACCATGAAGTCGTCGGCACCGACGCTGATCATCTCTTCCGCCGCCTGGGCCGCGCCCTGCCGGCTCTTGAGGTTCTCGGCGACCACCTCGTGCAGATCGTCGACGCTGTAGAGGTAAACGTCGTCCAGCTCACCGACTTCCGGCTCGATGTCCCGGGGAACGGCAATGTCCACCATGAAAATCGGTTTGTGCTTGCGCAGCTTCAGGGCACTTTCCACAGCGCCCTTGCCGAGGATCGGCAACTGGCTGGCGGTGGAACTGATGACGATGTCGCTGTGTACCAGTTCGGCCGGGATGTCCGAGAGCAGCACCGCATGGGCGCCGAACTGCTCGGCCAGGCTACTGGCCCGCTCCAGGGTGCGGTTGGCGACGACAATGCGCTTCACACCCAGGTCGTGGAGATGGCGGGCGACCAGGGTAATGGTCTCGCCAGCGCCGATCAGCAGCGCCTGGCTGCGTTGCAAATCACTGAAAATCTGTTTTGCCAGGCTGACAGCGGCAAACGCCACGGACACCGGGTTCTCGCCGATGGCCGTGTCGGTACGCACCTGCTTGGCGGCGTTGAACGTAGCCTGGAACAGGCGCCCCAGCAGCGGGCCGACGGTGCCGGCCTCACGGGCCACGGCATAGGCCGACTTCATCTGGCCGAGGATCTGTGGTTCGCCCAACACCAGCGAGTCGAGCCCCGAGGCGACACGCATCATGTGACGAACGGCCGCATCGTCTTCGTGCACATAGGCACTGGCGCGCAGCTCTTCAAGGCTCAGGTTGTGATATTCGGCCAGCCAGCGCAGGACTGAATCGGCTGAAACGTGATCCTGTTCTATATAAAGCTCGCTGCGATTGCAGGTGGAGAGGATCGCAGCTTCGCGACTGTCGGTGAGTCGGCAGAGCTGCTGCAAGGCCTCAACCAGCTGCTCAGGCGTAAAGGCCACGCGCTCGCGGACGTCTACTGAAGCAGTCTTGTGGTTAATACCGAGTGCAAGGAAGGCCATTCAAGGTCGCTGATGGTGACGTGAAGCCGGCAATTGTCCTACTTCGTCAGATTCAGAACAACCACTCGATCTCTATCGCCCTGCCCGGGATGGTAAATCGACGGGGCGGTTATGTTTGACTCAAGGCTTGTGTCATGATGATCCGACCGCAGGTTAGTCGTCCTCTTCCTATATGAATAGATCTTCCGCGTTGCTCCTCGCCCTTGCCTTGCTCAGCGGCTGCCAGTCCATGGCCCCCGTTTCGACGGACGGTACGCCGCCGGTCGAAGACAGCGTGCAGGCACCTGAAAAACCCAAGGTCTACGGTTCGTTCAGCGAAGAAACCATCTTCAGCCTGTTGAGCGCCGAACTGGCAGGCCAGCGCAATCGCTTCGACATCGCGCTGGACAACTACGTGACCCAGGCCATCAACACCCAGGACCCGGGCATCTCCGAGCGGGCCTTTCGCATTGCCGAATACCTGGGCGCCGACCAGCCCGCGCTGGATACCGCACTGATCTGGGCCAGGAATGCTCCCGATGACCTGGAAGCGCAGCGCGCCGCCGCCGTGCAACTGGCCCGGGCCGGGCGCTACGACGACTCCATGGTGTATATGGAGAAGGTCCTGCTGGGCAAGGGCGACACCCATTTCGATTTCCTGGCGCTGTCCGCCGCCGATACCGACCAGGAAACCCGCAACGGCCTGATGAAAAGCTTCGATCGCCTGTTGCAGCGCCACCCGAACAACGGCCAGCTGATTTTCGGCAAGGCCTTGCTGCTGCAACAGGATGGTGACACCCAGGGCGCCCTCACCCTGCTGGAAGACAACCCGCCGGAAGCCGGCGAGGTGGCACCTATCCTCCTGCGCGCGCGCCTGCTGCAAGGCTTGAATCGCGGCGACGAAGCGCTGCCACTGCTGGAAAAAAGCATCAAGAAATACCCGGACGACAAAC
Organism: Pseudomonas sp. St290; assembly: GCF_018325805.1. NCBI lineage: Bacteria > Pseudomonadati > Pseudomonadota > Gammaproteobacteria > Pseudomonadales > Pseudomonadaceae > Pseudomonas > Pseudomonas sp. St290. The sequence goes on from NZ_AP014703.1 coordinate 5,694,034, forward strand.
GCCTGCGCCTCACCTATGCCCGCATGCTGGTGGAAAACAACCGCATGGACGACGCCAAGGTGGAGTTCTCCAGCCTGGTCCAGCAATACCCGGAAGACGACGAGTTGCGCTACTCCCTGGCACTGGTCTGCCTGGAAGCCAAGGCCTGGGAAGAGGCCAAGGGCTACCTGGAGGACCTGATCGCCCGGGAAAGCCATGTCGACTCGGCCCACCTGAACCTGGGTCGCATCGCCGAGGAACGCAACGACCCCGAGAGCGCACTGATCGAGTACGCCCAGGTCGGCCCGGGCAACGACTATCTGCCGGCGCAGTTGCGCCAGGCCGATATCCTGATCAGCAATGGCAAGACCGCCGACGCCCAGAGCCGCCTAGCCGTACAGCGCGATTCCCAGCCGGACTACGGCATCCAGCTGTACCTGATCGAAGCAGAAACCCTGTCGGCCAACAATCAGGGCGACAAGGCCTGGAACGTGCTGCAACAAGCCTTGAAGCAGTACCCGGACGATCTGAACCTGTTGTACACCCGTGCGATGCTGGCGGAAAAACGCAACGACCTGGCCCAGATGGAAAAAGACCTGCGCCTGATCATCCAGCGCGACCCGGACAACGCCATGGCCCTCAACGCCCTGGGCTACACGCTGTCGGATCGCACCACCCGCTATGACGAAGCCAAGCTGCTCATCGAACAGGCCCACCAGATCAACCCGGAAGACCCGGCGGTGCTCGACAGCCTCGGCTGGGTGAATTTCCGCCTGGGCAATCTCGACGAAGCCGAACGCCTGTTGCGCCAGGCCCTGGAGCGTTTTCCCGACCAGGAAGTCGCCGCTCACCTGGGCGAGGTCCTGTGGGCCAACGGCAAGCAACGTGAAGCGCGGCAGATCTGGAGCCGATTCCTCAAGGATCAGCCTGACAGCCCTATCCTGCGCAGCACCATCAAACGCCTGACCGGATCCGAGACTCTTTAAAATCATGTTTTTGCGCCATTTCATCGTTTTCAGCTTCATTGCCTTGCTCGCCGGTTGCGCGGGCTTCGGCGCCCGTGAATCCGTCCAGGGCCAGGGCAACCAGGCCCAGTGGCGCGAGCACAAGCAACAACTGAGCGGCCTCGACGGCTGGCAGATCGACGGCAAGATCGGCATTCGCGCGCCGAAGGACTCGGGCAGTGGCACGCTTTTCTGGCTGCAACGCCAGGACTACTACGACATTCGCCTGTCGGGCCCACTGGGTCGCGGCGCGGCACGATTGACCGGCCGGCCGGGCCAGGTTTCGCTGGAAGTCGCCAACCAGGGACGCTACGAGGCACCCACCCCCGAAGCGCTGCTGGAAGAACAATTGGGCTGGAAACTGCCGGTATCCCACCTGACCTGGTGGGTTCGCGGGCTACCGGCACCGGACAGCAAGAGCCGCCTGACCCTCGACGCCGACAGCCGCCTGTCCAACCTGGACCAGGATGACTGGCAGATCGAATACTTGAGCTATGCCCAGCAGAACGGCTACTGGCTGCCCGAGCGCATCAAGCTGCATGGCAGCAATCTCGACGTCACGCTGGTGATCAAGCAATGGCAGCCGCGCAAGCTGGGGCAATGACATGACCGCTGCACGCCTGACCCTGCCCTCCCCGGCCAAGCTCAACCTGATGCTGCACATCCTCGGTCGCCGCCCCGACGGCTATCACGAGCTGCAGACGATTTTTCAGTTCCTGGACTACGGCGACGAAATCACGTTTGCCGTGCGCGACGACGGTGTGATTCACCTGCACACCGAATTCGATGGCGTCCCCCACGACAGCAACCTGATCGTCAAGGCGGCGAAAAAACTCCAGGAACAATCCGGGTGTTCGCTGGGCATCGATATCTGGATCGAAAAAATCCTGCCCATGGGCGGTGGTATCGGTGGCGGCAGCTCAAATGCCGCGACGACCTTACTGGGGCTAAACCACCTCTGGCAGTTGGGCTGGGACGCGGATCGCCTGGCGGCGCTGGGCCTGACACTGGGTGCCGACGTGCCGGTTTTCGTGCGTGGCCACGCCGCTTTCGCCGAAGGCGTAGGGGAGAAACTCACCCCGGTGGAACCCGAAGAACCCTGGTACTTGGTACTGGTGCCGCAAGTCTCTGTAAGTACAGCAGAAATTTTTTCAGATCCGCTGTTGACACGTAACTCTCCTCCCATTAAAGTGCGCCCCGTTCCCAAGGGAAACAGTCGAAATGACTGCTTACCGGTGGTAGCAAGGCGTTATCCAGATGTTCGTAACGCATTGAATTTGTTAGGTAAATTTACCGAAGCAAAACTCACCGGAACTGGAAGTTGTGTGTTTGGGGGCTTCCCAAGCAAAGCTGAAGCTGATAAAGTCTCGGCCCTTCTGACAGAGACCCTTACGGGGTTTGTAGCAAAAGGAAGCAACGTTTCGATGTTGCATCGCAAGCTACAAAACCTGCTCTAAAAGGAATCGAGTGCTGGGCACTCGCAGCAACAGATACAGGGGCGTCGCCAAGCGGTAAGGCAGCAGGTTTTGATCCTGCCATGCGTTGGTTCGAATCCAGCCGCCCCTGCCATTTTCCTATACTCATCCAGGTATACCCTCAGCCTTCAGGTACTGCGCGTGTCCAAGATGATGGTCTTTACGGGGAACGCCAACCCCGATCTGGCTCGGCGTGTCGTACGTCAGCTGCATATCCCTCTCGGTGACATTTCTGTCGGTAAGTTCTCCGACGGCGAAATCACTGCCGAGATCAATGAAAACGTTCGCGGTAAAGACGTCTTCATTATTCAGCCGACTTGCGCTCCGACCAACGATAACCTGATGGAACTCGTCGTGATGGCTGATGCCTTCCGCCGTTCCTCGGCTACTCGTATCACTGCTGTTATTCCTTACTTTGGTTATGCCCGTCAGGATCGCCGTCCGCGTTCCGCACGTGTGGCAATCAGCGCGAAAGTCGTGGCTGACATGCTTACCGTAGTCGGCATCGATCGTGTCCTCACGGTTGACTTGCATGCTGACCAGATTCAGGGCTTCTTCGATATTCCCGTGGATAACATCTACGGCTCCCCGGTCCTGGTGGATGATATCGAAGATCAGCGCTTCGAAAACCTCATGATCGTGTCCCCGGACATTGGTGGCGTCGTGCGTGCACGGGCCGTTGCCAAATCCCTGGGCGTGGATCTGGGTATCATCGACAAACGCCGTGAGAAAGCCAATCACTCCGAAGTGATGCACATCATCGGCGACGTCGAAGGGCGTACCTGTATTCTGGTCGACGACATGGTCGATACCGCCGGCACCCTGTGCCACGCGGCCAAGGCCCTGAAAGAGCATGGCGCCGCCAAGGTCTTTGCCTACTGCACACACCCTGTGCTGTCGGGTCGAGCGATCGAAAACATTGAAAATTCCGTGCTGGACGAACTGGTGGTGACCAACACCATCCCGTTGTCCGCAGCAGCACAAGCCTGTGCGCGTATCCGTCAACTGGATATCGCACCGGTTGTTGCCGAAGCGGTTCGCCGCATCAGCAATGAAGAATCGATCAGCGCGATGTTCCGCTAAGGGCCCTGCCCTCACCGCGACATCTCGTTGACGAAAAGCGCCCCGCCCCGACATTCATTGTCGGGGCGGGGCTTTTTTGCCCATATCGCCTTTAGCGCTGGTCGCAAGCGCTGGGGTGAATGTGGTTACTTTGGAGATACAACATGAACGATTTTACTCTGAATGCTGAAGTGCGTTCCGACCTGGGGAAAGGTGCGAGCCGCCGCCTGCGTCGTCTCGCAAGCCTGGTTCCAGCTGTAGTCTACGGTGGCGACAAAGCCCCTGAGTCCATCAGCATGCTGGCCAAAGAAGTTGCCAAACTGCTCGAAAACGAAGCGGCCTACAGCCACATCATCGAGCTGAACGTTGGTGGCACCAAGCAAAACGTCGTGATCAAGGCCCTGCAGCGTCACCCGGCCAAAGGCCACGTGATGCACGCCGACTTCGTACGCGTAGTAGCCGGCCAGAAACTGACCGCTATCGTGCCTGTGCACTTCGTTGGCGAAGCTGCTCCGATCAAGAAAGGCGGCGAAATCTCGCACGTTGTTTCGGAAATCGAAGTGACCTGCCTGCCGAAAGACCTGCCTGAATTCATCGAAGTCGACCTGGCTAACGCCGAAGTCGGCACGATCATTCACCTGTCCGACCTCAAGGCTCCTAAAGGCGTTGAGTTTGTTGCTCTGGCACACGGCGATGACAAGGCTGTTGCCAACGTCCACGCTCCACGTGTTGCTCCAGAAGCCACTGAAGAAGGCGCTGCAGAGTAATTTCACTCTGTCGCCGGAGTGACCGGAAACATCGCGGACTGGAACGTAGCGAGACAGCGGGCGAGAACGCGAAGTTTACTTAACGGTAAATCCTCCATTTTCGTCCACTGTCGCAACACCGCCTGATTGCGACATTGTTATCCACACTCCAGGAAGGGCCCCTATCGTGACTGCCATTAAACTGATCGTTGGCCTGGGAAATCCAGGCGCTGAATACGAACAGACCCGGCATAACGCAGGGGCCCTTTTTGTTGAGCGCATCGCGCACGCACAAGGCGTCAGCCTGGCGGCCGATCGCAAATATTTCGGCCTGACCGGGCGCTTCTCGCATCAGGGTCAGGATGTTCGTCTGTTGATCCCCACCACCTACATGAACCGCAGCGGCCAGGCCGTGGCGGCATTGGCCGGTTTCTTCCGCATCAAGCCTGAAGAAATCCTGGTGGCCCACGACGAACTCGACCTGCCTCCGGGCGTTGCCAAGCTCAAGCAAGGCGGCGGCCATGGCGGGCACAACGGGTTGCGCGACATCATCGCGCAATTGGGTAATCAGAATACCTTTCACCGCCTGCGGCTCGGCATCGGCCACCCGGGCGTAGCCAGTATGGTTTCAAACTTTGTCCTGGGTCGTGCGCCTCGCGCCGAACAGGAAAAACTCGATGCCAGCATCGACTTTGCCCTCGGCGTGCTGCCGGATATCCTCGCCGGTGAATGGAACCGCGCGATGAAAAACCTGCACAGCCAGAAGGCCTGACACTTATCCGAGGGGAAACACCATGGGATTCAATTGCGGCATCGTCGGCCTGCCTAACGTCGGCAAGTCCACCCTGTTCAACGCCCTGACCAAATCCGGTATCGCGGCCGAGAACTTCCCCTTCTGCACCATCGAGCCGAACACCGGCATCGTGCCGATGCCCGACCCACGCCTGGAGGCCCTGGCGGCCATCGTGATCCCGGAACGCGTGCTGCCGACCACCATGGAGTTCGTCGACATCGCCGGCCTGGTGGCCGGGGCCTCGAAGGGCGAAGGCCTGGGCAACAAGTTCCTGGCCAACATCCGCGAGACCGACGCCATCGCCCACGTGGTCCGCTGCTTCGAAGACGAAAACGTGATTCACGTCTCCAACAGCGTCGACCCGAAACGCGATATCGAGATCATCGACCTGGAACTGATCTTCGCCGACCTCGACAGCTGCGAAAAGCAACTGCAGAAAGTCGCTCGCAACGCCAAGGGTGGCGACAAAGAAGCCGTCGCCCAGAAAGCCCTGCTCGAACAGTTGATCGCCCACTTCACCTTAGGCAAGCCGGCCCGCAGCCTGATCAAGAACATGGGTGCCGATGAGAAGCAGATCATTCGCGGCTTCCACCTCCTGACCACCAAACCGGTCATGTACATCGCCAACGTCGCTGAAGACGGCTTCGAGAACAACCCGCACCTGGATGTGGTCAAGGCCATTGCCGAAGAAGAAGGCGCCATGGTCGTCCCGGTCTGCAACAAGATCGAAGCGGAAATCGCCGAGCTTGAAGACGGCGAAGAGAAGGACATGTTCCTGGAGGCCCTGGGCCTGGAAGAACCTGGCCTGAACCGCGTGATCCGCGCCGGCTATGAAATGCTCAACCTGCAGACGTACTTCACCGCAGGCGTAAAAGAAGTCCGCGCCTGGACCGTTCGCGTCGGTGCCACCGCGCCACAAGCCGCGGCCGTGATCCACACCGACTTCGAAAAAGGCTTCATCCGCGCCGAAGTCATCGCCTATGACGATTTCATCCAGTACAAGGGCGAAGCCGGTGCCAAGGAAGCCGGTAAATGGCGCCTGGAAGGCAAGGAATACATCGTCAAGGATGGCGACGTGATGCACTTCCGTTTCAACGTCTGACGGCTTTCCTGAGCCTATCGCGTGGCAGCACTCACTGCCACGCGACCTTCTCAAGCAGACGTCACGTCAATAGATGCCCTTGATCGACCTCTGCCGCTACCCCGATCAGCCCTATCCCGGCGTCGGGCGCAAAGATCATGTCATCTTCGTCGAGGTTTTCCCGCCAATCCCCGGCCAGCGCGATCTGGAACCGATGGCCTTGGGCGTCTGCTCCCACATCCGCCAGATAAGTGCGGTCCAGTTCCTGGTTGTAAACCATCTTCAGCGTAGTGCCCGTACCGTCTCCGAAGCCGGTATAGCCCAGCGTCGCCACATCGATCTTGTCGTCAACCGTGAAGCCTTCGATAAGGTCGGTAAAGCTCTGGCTGTCAGTACGGTAGCTGTCTTCGGTAGAGGTGTAGCGGAACACGTCGGCGTTTTCCCGGTTATCGGTCCACAACGAGATGTCGGCTCTGTCTCCGCCGTTGAGACGGTCGGCGCCCGCGCCGCCAATGATTACATCCGCTCCAGCGCCGCCATCGATACGGTCATTGCCGTCCAGGCCATAGATGATTTCCGACAAGGCAGAACCGGTAATCGTATCCGCGGTAGACGCACCTTCAACAGTGGGCGCGGTGAACACCAGGTTGGTGCTGTTCAATTGCCCCACCAGGTTACCGTCCAAGGCCAGTTCAAATCGTAGCCCGGAGGCATCGGCGTCGTAGCTCTTGAGGTAGGTGAGCGTGCCGTCTGTGCTGGCCTGGACGGCCAAGGTGCCGTCATGGCCGTCGCCAATGCCGGTGAAGCCCAAGGCAATCAGGTCGATGCGGTCCCGAGAGGCGTCGAAGTCCTGGACCCGGTCGCTGTGGTTTTGCGTCGCAGTGCGAAAACTGTCGCTCAGTTCGGTGAAGCGGAAGATGTCAGCGCCAACGCCACCTTGCAGAAGGTCGCGCCCGCCGTTGCCTTGAAGCACATCATCTCCCGCCAGGCCACGGATAATTTCGGCGGCGTCGCTACCCTGCAAGATTTCTTCACCGACGTATCCGTCCACATGGAGCTTGCCGTCCTGGCTGCCGAAGCTTGTATCCACACTGCCATCCGCGTTCCAGCGGATGATGCTGAAATCCCCACCGCTCGTGCCGGTCGCCAGGATCTTGCCATCGGCCTGCACCGTCACAGCCACAGGCGTGTCGGCCTCGAAGGTCACCCTGCCATTGGAGCCAAAACTGGTGTCAAAGGAACCGTCAGCGTTAAACCGCGCCACAGTAGCCGAAGTGGAGCCTTCGCCATGGCCCATGACGATGATCTTGCCGTCAGCCTGCACGGTGACCACTGAGTCTTCGCCAAACCCCATGGCAGCACTCAAGTAGAGAACACCGCCATCACCGAAATGGGTATCCAGCTGACCGTCGGGATTGAAGTGCTGCAAGGCGTACGTCGGCTCACCCGCGCCGGCGGCATTGTACGCAGCCCCGACCACGACGCCGCCATCGGCCTGTACCGCAGTAGAGATTCCGCCGTTGTAGTATTCGTCTTCGGGAATGTTGACGGTCAGCACGCCATGGTCGCCAAAGCCATCGACGAAAGTGCCGTCATTGCCGAGCCTGGTCACTGTAGCCTGATCAAATCCGCGGGCGCTGATCTGGAACGTGCCATCCGTATTGGCCGTCAGGTCGATGTCCTTGAAGTCATGGCTGATGTCGACCGTGATAGCGCCGTTTTGACCGAAGGTCGCATCGCGCGTCCCGTCGCTGTTGAAGCGCTCCACCTGAACGCCGATGTTCAGCGCTGTGGCGATCAGCACCTTGCCATCAGGTTGCACCGCCGTCAGCTCGTAGCGCGACGCCGGGGCTGTCGCGGCGGGGACGATGTCGACACCGCCGTCATGGAAGCCGGTGTCCAGGCTACCATCTGCGTTCAGGCGGATAACGCTATGGTTCTGTTCGTAGCCGTAGCTTTCCTCGCCTGGCGCCCCGGGGTAGCCCCATGCCAGGTACTCCGTATAGCCACCGACCAGGATCTTGCCGTCCGGCTGGATAACGATGCTCTGGTTATCATCGAACTGGCCGGTGAGGTCGACCTGGACTGTGCCCGGGCCAGTTCTCACGGTATGAGTACTGACCGTCGTGTTGTCGGTGGTTGCCATGGGTTAATCCTTTAAGGGCATTGGATCCGTCACTCTAGTGGAGCAGGAAGGATTTGCACGCGGCCCCATCGCTGACACGAGCAGCGTCCGACCGATGGCTTTTTTTAGCCGTCTGGCCTCGCTGGAGGGCTGAAAAAGGTGCGCATAGCAAAAAGCCGCGTTGGTTCGCGGCTTTTTCATGGGCGTGGCATAGAGGTACTTGAGATTCGCTACGGCCTAGAACAGATAGCCTATATAGATCGCCCCGCCACCACCGGCCTGCAAACCAGCATTAATGCCTGCCATGACCAACGCGCCCTTGGCCGACTTCGCCAACTGCCGGTTGACCGTGGTGGACGCGATGAGCGCGGTCGCCGGGTTGGCGTTCAGCGCCATCGACAATGCCAGCAGCTTGGGATCGAGCCCGAACAGCAGGGCCGTGGCCGAGCCGCCAATCCCCAGGCCCACGCCCACTTCGGTATACATGCAAGGGCCAGTGATGTCGTCACTGGTCAGGTCGCGACTGACCAGGGCGTCGCTGACGAAGACCTTGCCGGTGCTGGGAAACGCCTCAGCCGCACCGGCCGCACTCACGCCCTTGCCCTTGATCTGGATATTGATCTTGCCGAAGCGCGGCAGCCTCGCGCCAAACCCGGCCCCCACGCCGACCCCGCCATAGCGGTAGCTGATGTCTTCGCCTTGGGGCGAGCGCAGGATAATCGAGCCGCCACTGCCCGCCACCATGACCACAGTCAGGCCTCCACCGCTGGCGGTCTGGTACTGCCAACGACTTTCATTGACCGGGAGTGGGATGTTGTAGCTCATACGTCAAAGTCCTTTATGTGAATGAACCGCACCGCGGCCGCGCGGCCGGATGGCTTTTAGCAGGCCGACAAAAGTGAACACCAGGCCGATGAATCCCAATACTCCAGAGGTGCCCCACAGGGCGGCCGGGGCATCGACGATGGCGCTGCCCGCCGGCTGCTCGGGCAAATAATGCACCCGCACCGGCTGGTCCTTCTGGTAACCGAAGATAAAACCGCCTTGGGGGTAGGAGATCTTTTCGCCGCTGGCGGTGGTGAAAGCGATCTCAGGATGCGAACCACCGGCATTCAAGTGGCTGACAATGCCATCGGCAGTCTGTGCCCGGGCGAGAAAGTCGCGTCGATCGATTGTGAGATTGACGGCAATGCCCAACAAGCCAATGCCAATCAGGGCAAAAAGCAGGCCCAGCAGAATTGTCCCGATACGTGACGGGGTGTCGTTAGCCATGGTTTATCTCGGCGTTCATCCATGAAAGAGGCCGTCAGGATAACAAAGAAGTCTCGCTATCCCCCCAACAAAATTATTCAGGGCCAGGAGAAACCGCTGCCTCTTGCATGAAGCGTCGAGGCAGCTTCCAGACCTATGATCTACGCCTGGACCAGGTTGGCAATCTTGACGTCCGGATCGACGTCAGCCTCGTAGTCCACCCCTTCGATGCCGAAACCGAAGAGACGCAGGAACTCCGCCTTGTAACCGACAAAATCAGTCAGCTCGTAAAGGTTATCGGTGCTGACCTGATCCCAGAGTTGCTTGACGCGATCCTGGACTTCGGGAGCCAGTTCCTTGTAGTCCACGCGCAGGCGCCCCTCCTCATCCATCACGGGAGAATGGCCGTACAGGCTGTCTTTGTAGAGCGCATGGACCTGTTCGATACACCCCTCGTGCGTGCCCTGCGCCTTCATGACTTTAAACAGCAATGACAGGTACAGCGGCATGATCGGGATCGCTGAGCTGGCCTGAGTCACCACGGCTTTCAATACCGAGACCCGCGCATCGCCCCCCAGGGCAGCCAGTCGCTCACGAATGCCAAGGACTTTCTGATCCAGGTCCTTCTTGGCCGCGCCAATGGAGCCATTCCAGTAGATGTCATGCGTCAGCTTTTCGCCCAGGTAGGTGAACGCGGTCGTTTTCGCCCCGTCGGCCAGGACACCTGCGTCGTGCAGGGCATCGATCCACATCTGCCAGTCTTCGCCGCCCATTACGGCCACCGTGCCATCGATTTCGCTCTGGGTCGCCGGTTCCAGGGTCGTGTCCTTGACCACTTCTTTATCCGTGTCCAGGCCCCGCAAAGTCACGGCCTTATCGAGCGGCTTGAGGGTAGAACTCAATACCACACCGGTCTTGGGGTGTGTCCGGCGTGGCGCGGCCACGCTGTAGACAACGAGGTCGATCTTGCCCAAGTCGCGTTTGATGACGTCGATGGTCTGCTGTTTGATTTCATCGGAAAACGCATCGCCGTTGATGCTCTTGGCGTAGAGGCCCTCTGACTCGACGAACGAGTGAAAGGCCGCAGTGTTGTACCAACCAGCGGTGCCAAGCTTGCCTGGATCACCTTCACGCTCGAAAAACACCCCCAGGGTCTTGGCGCCACAACCAAAAGCGGCGGTTATCCGCGCAGCCAGCCCGTAGCCGGTCGATGCACCGATCACGAGTACGTTCTTTGGCCCAGCGGTGATGGGGCCTTGGGCGGTCACGTAGTCGATCTGACTCTTGACGTTGGCTTCACAGCCAGTGGGGTGGGTGGTCACACAGACAAAACCACGAACGCGCGGCTTGATGATCATAGAGAATCTGCCTCTTCCAGGATGTAGAGCGCCAACACTGGCAATATTAAGTCGTAGACGCCTGGAAAGTTGAAGCGTCACGATGAATGCGTCCTGACGTGGTCGGACTCACCAACGGTAGACTCACCACTAACGCGGCGAACATGACCGGCCGACCGTTATCGCTGGGCAATGACCACCCGGATCGCTTTCAGGCAGCCGATCTCGCGGAGCAGCAAGTGCACGATTTCATCGATGGACAAGTCCGGCGCGCGGCTATCGGCCAGCCGATTTCTCCAGATTGAATCAAGTTGGCGAGTGTGGGGCTATGGGAATGATTGGGACGCTGTTCGAACATCGCAATCACGCCGGTTTCACCGTTGCGGCGATTCGCCCGGGTTGAAGGGTGCCCGCGCTCCAGGCTGGCGCCTGGAGCGGGCTGGAAAAACTAACCCCTTTTGACCTTGAAGCGCCCCAGCACACGCTGCATCAGCGATGCCCGCTCCGAAAGGTCCTTGGCCGCCACCGCGCACTCTTGTGAGTTGGACTGGTTTTTCTGTGTCACTTCATCGATCTGCTCCAAACCGATGCTGGCCTGCTGCAAGCCCGAAGCCTGCTCGCTGGAGGCTTGATAGATCAGCGAAACCAGGTTGGAAACCGCGCTGGTTCCATTGACGATGTTTTTCAGCGATTCGGCGGTCCGGCCGGCGATGATCATGCCGCGCTGGGTCTTGCTCGAGGAGTCGGCGATCAGCGCGGCCGTCTGCTGGGCGGCCTCGGCGCTGCGGGCGGCCAGGCTGCGCACTTCATCGGCCACTACGGCAAAACCGCGCCCAAGCTCACCGGCCCGGGCCGCTTCGATGGCCGCGTTCAGGGCCAGCAAATTGGTTTGTGCAGCGATGTTGTCGATGGTGGTGATGATCGCGGTGATGTCCTTGCCCGAATTGTCGATCTCGGCCATGGCGGCAATCAGCTCGCTCATCAGTTTATCGCTCTCCCCCGCATCGGCTCGCGACGCCTGGGATTGCTCATCGGCCTTCTTGGCGTTGGCGGCGTTGTCCCGGGTCTGCGCCGCCATTTGCGTCATCACCGCACTGATTTCGGTGATGGACGAGGCGGAATTGGACGCGCCATCGGACAGTGACTGGCTCAGGTCGGTAACCTGCGCCGAGCTGCCGGTAATCTGCGTGGCGCTGATTTGAACCTCGGAAATCAGTTGATTGAGGTTGCTGACCATCTTCTCCAGTGACTTGCCCAGGGTATCGTGGGGCGAAGACAAGCGAACCTCCAGGTCCAGGTCTCCCTCGGAAATGCGCTCGGCCACCCGCACTTGCCGTTGCAGGCTTTCAGACATGTCGTTAAGGGCCGCAGACAACTGCCCGACTTCATCCTCGGATTTCTGCACCAAGCGACGGGAGAAATCCCCCAGGCTGATGTTGGCGGCCAAGGCCGCGGCCTCGCGGATCGGCCCGACGATCTTCGCGGCGGCAAACCACAGGGCGGCCAGGGCCAGCAGCGAAATACCCAAGCCTACCGAGACTTGCCAGATGCTGTTGCTGATACTGCGCGCCTGCAACTCCTGCTCCAGGGCAATGGCCTGGCTCATGACCACGGCCTTGGGCAGGCGAATCAGTACCGCCCAGGGCTTGCCAGTACGACCGAGCGTAATGGGCATCAGCACTTCGATATTCTGGGTTTGAGGGTTGAGCAAGCCGTCACTACGACCGCCCTGGATATCACTCAGCACTTTTTCCCAGGACTCAGGCAGCAAGGCCTTGATGGACTGACCAATCAGATCAGTGCGCTGGCTGTCCGCGACTACCAGCCCCTGGTTACTCAGGATCGACACCGTGCCCTTGCCACCGTAGAGCTCGGCGGACATCTGCTCGCTGAGTTTCTGGATAAAGGCGATATCGTAGTCCGCCCCGACCACACCATAGAACTTGCCATTGGCGACGATCGGAACCGACAAGGTGGTCAGCCATACGTTTTTACCCTGGACCACGTAAGGAATGGGATCCAGCACGCTTTCCTTCAGGGTGTCGCGCGGGCCGCTGTACCAACCGCCTTTAGGCACACCATTGGGGTGACGATCCGGCGAGTCATACTCGACCAACGGCTGCACCGCGACATGGCCACCGGCGCTGCGGGTCCAGTAAGGCGTGAAGCGCCCCGTCTGTGGATTACTGCCATCCTGGGTGTTGCGCGATGCCAGATCCTGTCCATCCAGCGCATCCGGTTCCCAGCAGGAATAGGTGCCATTGAAATCGGGGTTGTCCTTGAGGACGCCGAGCAACACCGTATTGATCTGCTCCCGGCCCAATGCCAGGGGGCTTTGCGTGGCCTTGCTGGCGGCAAATGCATTGGCCATGGTGCGGGCCGCATCCAGGGCATTTTGCAACTTGGCCTGAATGGCGTTGGCCCGGGATTCGGCCAGGTTCTGAATTTCCCGGATGGTTGATTTTTCCACCAGCGCCGAGACTTCGGTGGCCACGTATTGCTCATTGGCCCGTGCGGTAAAGAGCCCGTAGATAATCAGGCTGACCGATGAAACAAACAGGCAAACGCCTGCCGTGACACAAATGCGTGCCTGCAATGACTTGAACTTCATATCATCCCCTGCCTGATTTCTATTTATTGCCAGCGTTAAAGACGACGGTCTCTAACTCATGCACGACGCAGCGAATAAGCATCGATCACGGCTGTTTACGCGGCCTACGAGACAATCGCCTTGAAAGGGCATGGCGATACAGCTGCTTTATAAGTATTTGAAACGTGGCAGGTTGGGGGCACAAAAGCAGTAGAGGTATTCAAGTCAGGAACCGAAGGCCTTATGTCCAGGACAGTAAGGGCGATAGCTGGAAAGAATGCGAAGCCTGCTTGTCCAGTAACCACAGGGTCACCCTTGAATAATGCCGCAGAATCCATTCAGACCAATAACCACAACAGCAAATTAACACGGTCGAGATTTGTACAAAATCGAACTTAGGACTTATACAAAATAGTGCTTTAGGCGTAATTCGCCGGGCCCCATCATCCGGATGAAAGTGTCCACAAGCGACGTGAACACCGTGCCTTACCGGGAATATCTGAGGCGTCACGCCGGGCCATTTGATCCTGAAAAGGGCTGGGCACCCCGTCGCGTTATCGACTATAGGAGGGCATCGCCAATGGCACCGGCTGCGGGTTGGCGATGACCCAGCGCACAGCCAATTCACAAAGACGATCAGTGTGCTCGGCGTCATCGTTGCCATTGCGCAGAGCAACTGCCAGCGCCCGTGTTTCAGCGAGTTCGGCCGCCGGCAAGGACACGGCGCTGCCCACGTGGTCAACCAGAGCCGCCAACATCGCTTTGAAATCCGCGTCCCAGTTGGCCGAGCCGTTGTGGTGAATCTCTCGGGATATACGGCCACTGATGCGGATCACCTCACCTTGCATCGTCGCTGCGGCGCCAGAGGATGGCACCAGCAGCTCCCACAGTTGCTGATGCTGGTCAGGCCAGCCACTGGCCGTGACGACGATAGCGGCCTGACCGTCGTGAACCTTGCGGGAGGCAACGGGAGTGACGTCGAAAAGACGATAAAGACTGGCCAGGGCAGCGTCCGTTGCCTCGAGATATTCCGGGTTGAAGGAGGCCCGATGAAATTCGAATTCACGGCCGATGCGCTGCACCTCGGCGAGCATGCCGTCATCGGGTTGCAACCCTGCCGCCAGCAGAGTCTGGGCGATTTTCGCGGTGGCCTCGATATCGGCATTGCGGGTAGTCGCCAGGGCAATATGCAGCACACCCTGTCCCTGCCGACTCCTGGCATCGACGCTGGCGCCGCGGCGGATCAGGGCAGCGATGGCCTCGGCTTTGTGACTGTTGGCCGCGGCATGCAGCGGCGTGTAGCCCTGGTAATCCTGCGCCTCGATATCGGCGCCCAGATCCAGTAGCAGGTCGACACCGCCGATCCAACTCGAACTGCGATGGTGCAGGGGTGTTCGTTGGTAAGTGTCACGGGCATTGATGTCGGCGCCCTGCTCCACCAGCCAGCGGGCCAGTTCATCGGGACAGTTGTAGAAGCCCAGCGCGGTGCTCTTGCTGTAACCGCCGGTGGCTTCAAGCTCGCATTCATCGAACACGGCAACCAGCTCGGCAAACGAGGCCCGCTCCAGCAACTGAGCGAAATCCTTCGGCAATGTCTTGCGTTTACGCTTACCCATGGCGGCGGTCACCGTTCTGATCAAAAAGGTCTTCATCATAAAACTGGATTTCATTGGTAACAGCCATCTCGATGGGGTTAAACCTCACGCCACATCCGATTGTCTTCCACGACAAATGAACCAAAGAGCCCGCTGCACTCGGTGCCATCCGGTGCCTGCACTGAGACCCCTGCACCGATACTTGTAACAGCAAAGTGAAGTGCGGAAATCGGACCTGGTGCGCTAGCGAGTAGTAATGCCTGCGCAACGATGTCACGAGACATCTGAATGCCAGGTTTATCTTCAAGCAGATCCTCTTCGAGGTACCGGGCAACTCGCTCCATTTCTCGCAGTTGGCCGCCTCCAGAGAATTTCAACAGATCAAACCAATAGGGATGAGCCATCACCAGTTGCAAAAACTCCGCGAGCGAAGCCGCGACTATTCCAGCCTGCCCCTCAGAGGTGACGTAGAGAATCGAATCGCTGGAACCCCCCTGCAGGAATACACCGCCAGCGCCTTCGGTGGCGATAGGCAGGAAAGACTCTGGCGCCTTGACGGTAAACCATACCGACTCGTCAGGCACAGGAGCGAAATCAATATCGAACGCGGTCGCCAAGGTCTGTGCCAGATGCCGATTCTTTGCGATGTGATGTGCCGTTACTTCCATGAAAGTCTCGCGTTTGGCCTGAGCGACGGCTGGAGGCAGGCGCCCGCTCGATATGGCAGTGCATGGGTTCAGCGAAGTATGACACCTCCCGGAATCGCTTCGAAGAACCTCAGGCAGGGTATGAATGCCGGGCTACACTTCATGCGCGTTCTGCAAGGCATATCACTCAAACGCCTTCATCCGCAGATAGGGAGATTCGTATGAACCGTCTCGCAACCTATGGATATATAAAGAGACCTGCCCCCTCCGTTTCCACACCGTCGCCAGCGACTGGCCGCATTGCAAGACATCAGCCTGGCTGACCCCCTCATCCAAACCACCTCCTGGATCTGTTGATGCGCCTCCAGGCCTGGTTGCAACACCAAACTTGCAAGGTTTCCCGACCGATCGAGTCGGCGCAGTGGGCATAGACGCGCGGTATTTGTGCGACCGCAGCCCGGCCCATGCCCCGTCGCTCATTTCCGACAACAACCGCAAGGCGTCCACCCAATGCAGTGAAAAGGAGATTCACATGAACAACCTGAGCGATACAGCGCTGGCAACATCCACCAACCCCAGCATTTTCCGCACCGTGCCACTCGGCGAGCCGGTCCAGGCCGACAGCGGCAACATTCCACCCAATACGCGGATGCTGCCCGGTCAGTGGGCGGCAGCGGCCGGCAACGGCTATGTGTTGCTGCTGCAGACTGACGGCAATCTGGTGCTGTACCAGGTCGTCACGGGGCCCGTGTCGGCCAACAGCTCGTTCACCGGTAGCGCGATCTGGGCCACGAACACCGACGACGGTGCCTATTTCGACGTCCAGACCGATGGCAACCTGGTCCTGGGTACCAGCGACGGCAACGTGGCGTGGTCGCCTTATACCAACGGCATCGACCCTCAGGAATTGCGCGTACAGAACGACGGTAACCTGGTGCTGTACAACACCCTCGGCCAAGCCTGCTGGGCCTCGAGCAGCAATCACTATCAGGTCTGGCCACCGACTCGTTGGGTCAATGTGCAAAGCAGCCTCGTCGCGCCCGTGAAAGGCGTGCCCTTTGTACTCACCGCCGGTTCCGACGGCATGACGTTGAGCCCCTTCGTGGCCGGTTCGCCCAACCAAATCTGGCAAATCACCGCCGATGGACGGCTGCTCAGTGGGCTGCTCGGCGGGTTGGTGTTGGGTCAGGATGCAGGCAGCAGTACGGCAATCAACACAACACAGAACGTGCCCGTCCCGGTCGAGCAGACCTGGCTCTGGGGAACGGGACTGGGCCCCACCACCCTCCAGAACAGCGGCTCGAACCAGTACCTGAGTGTCGACATCGCAGAGGGCTCGGTACAGATGCAAGATACCGACACCTCGGGCCAATGGTACTTCATGCCCACCACTCCCCTGGACAGCATCATGGCCTTGCCGGCGTCCGACCCGCCCTTTCCAGCCTTTACGCCTGACCAACAGGTGGTCTACGACTGGATCAACAGCAAACTGGCCGCCATGAACAATCAACCTCATTTGATCCTGCGCGAACAGTACACCAACGGCGCCAGCACCCTGGATGGTTACCGACAAGACATGCTCGGCCTGGACTACAGCGCATTCGAGCCACAAGTCTGGCAACCCGTGGTCGATCAACTCAAGTTGGAGCTCAGCGCAGCGAGCGCTGTTAACAGCCTGTTCGCCTGCTACAGCAGCTTCCACACCCAGTTGTTCGTGGACCAGGGGGCGCTGCTCTCCGAGCTGGGCCAGGATGCCGGCTTCGAGGACGGTGACTCGACCAACATCGGCGGCATCATCCTGGCGGTGCTCTCGGGCGTCATCTACACCGTGCTCTCGGCGGAGACGATGGAAGGCGACATCAATTATTTCGCCGTCGCGGCCAACGTTCTCCAGAGCGGCATCAATGTGGCGGTCGCGGCCCAGAGTTCGAGTGTTTCTCCCAGCCTGTTCCAGGTGGCCTACGCCGACCTCTGGGGGCAATTGAGCGCTACCTTCGAAGGGTTGCTGAGCACTTTCGGCAGCATGGAAAACGCGATACTGACCGACTGGGCCAAGCTGGAGGTCACCTATACGCTGATCGCCTCCAAAGCGCCCGACGGGTTGTTCTGGAACTCCGGTGAAACCGGAAACATGGTGACAGCCGCCAAGCACGGTTACGTGCTGTCGGTGATGCAGATGCTGCTGCCGGCCAAATTCCAGATCTACCAATACCTGGACGTCAATGACAACCCCATCGACGGTGTGCCCGCCTATGCGCAGTACATCACTGCGGCGATCGACGGGACCTACTTCAAATACTGGATCGCCGACTCGACGGACTGGTCAATCTATCCGGAAGAAATCGCGCTCACCCAAGTGTGGGACAACGGTGGCTCGAAGGACGACTTCTTTAACAGCAGGAACGGTTGGGCGTTCGCCTTGACGCGGCCCTACACCTACAGCGGCAACGCCGCCAATTACCTGGTCATCGCGCTGACCAACCTGAGCCCGAACACGCTGGTGGCCACGGTGTTCAATCCATCCCCCACCTCCGCCGGGCCGTCCCCACAAACCCTGTATCCCTACGAGACGGTGTTGATCGAGGCCGAAGCTGCATATCCTGGTGGCGTAGCGATCACTCTCTCGATCTTCGACCCTTCCCGTGGCAACTACTTCGACGAGCCAATCGCCTCGTTCGATGCCTTTCAGGATTACTCTGGGTTCGCGGCCGGTAATGTGCGCACCGCCAACGCCACGACGGCGGGCGACTACCAACTGTCGACACCACTGTGCAACACGGGCGGGTACAAGCAATACCCTGGCGCCATCCAGGCCAGTATCTACCGTCCTTGAGGGGTGAATCGCAGGCATGAGGAGCGGGACCCTGTGGGAGCGAGCCTGCTCGCGATTGCGCAGGCTCAGTCACATCGATGCTCCCCGCCTCAGGCCTTTCGAGTCCTCGGCAAGAAAATCGCCAATACCCCGAACAACGGCAGGAACGAGCACAACCAATACACGTACTCGATGCCACGGATGTCCGCCAGATGCCCCAGCAGCGCGGCGCCAATCCCGCCGAAACCGAACATCAGCCCGAAGAACACGCCGGCGATCATCCCGACATTGCCCGGCACCAATTCCTGGGCATACACGACGATGGCCGAGAACGCCGAGGCCAGGATGAAACCGATGGCCACGCTGAGGATACTGGTCCACAACAGGTCGACGTGAGGCAGGATCAAGGTGAACGGTGCCACGCCGAGGATCGAGAACCAGATCACCGCCTTGCGCCCGATCCGGTCGCCAATCGGCCCGCCGAAGAAAGTCCCCGCCGCCACCGCTCCGAGAAACAGGAACAGGTGCAACTGCGAAGAGGCCACCGACAGGTCGAACTTCTCGATCAGATAGAACGTGAAGTAGCTGGTGAAGCTGGCCATGTAGAAGTACTTGGAAAACACCAGCAGCCCCAGCACCACCAGCGCACTCAAGACCCGGCCCTTGGATAGGCCATGGGTGGCCGCCTGGCCTTGCTTGAGCTTGAACAAGTTCAGGTGATTGGCGTACCAGCGGCTGATGCGGTACAGCACGAACAGCGCAAACAGTGCGAACAACCCGAACCAGGCCACATTGCCTTGCCCGTAGGGAATGATGATCGCCGCCGCCAGCAGCGGGCCGAAGGCCGAGCCGGCGTTACCGCCCACCTGGAACGTCGATTGCGCCAGCCCGAAGCGGCCGCCCGAGGCCAATCGCGCCACCCGCGACGCTTCCGGGTGGAAGGTCGACGAACCGATGCCGATCAATGCCGCCGCCAACAGGATCAAGGCAAAACTGCCGACCATGGACATCATCACAATGCCGACCAGCGTACACACCGTTCCGGCCGGCAGCAGCCAGGGCTTGGGGTGGCGGTCAGTGTGATAACCGACCCAAGGCTGCAACAAAGAAGCGGTCAACTGGAACGTCAAGGTGATCAAGCCAACCTGGGTGAACGTCAGGCCATAGCTGTCCTTGAGCATTGGATAAATCGAGGGCAGCACCGCCTGGATCAAGTCGTTGATCAGGTGCGCCAGCGCCACGGCGCCGATGATCCGCATGACCAGCGGGCTGCTTTGCGCCGGGGCGGTAACGGGTGGGGTGACAGCCTGGGTATTGCTGATAGCCATGGGAGTTTCCATACGACAGAGGGCGCACGCGGGCAGGTGCGTCAATGTGCCATTTTTCGGTGCAGCAAGGCTATCCCCTTAGCTAGCTATCGACCTTGAAAAATTGTCGAAATCCAAGGTGATAGCTCAACGCCATGGTCTGAATCTTGCCTTGTTAATCAGCTACAACGCGGCCCCTTACAAAGGGGACCGAGAATGGGAAGTTTCGCTACAGAGCTGGCCTACCGAGCCGATTTGGACAAACTTTCGAGGCCTTTTAAAAGGGCACCTGTTTCAGCACTTGTGTAGAAACGCACAAAAACAGTGCAAAGGTGTTCAGGGGAGTATGGGCATGCAGGCTTTTTTATCACCCGGAATCAGATTGTTGGGGCA
The DNA here is from genome assembly GCF_018325805.1 of Pseudomonas sp. St290. Classification (NCBI taxonomy): domain Bacteria; kingdom Pseudomonadati; phylum Pseudomonadota; class Gammaproteobacteria; order Pseudomonadales; family Pseudomonadaceae; genus Pseudomonas; species Pseudomonas sp. St290. Next base: position 5,714,231 of record NZ_AP014703.1, read on the forward strand.
CTTCGGCTTCGCCCGCAAATTCCAATTGCTGTTCCTGCTTTTTATCCTGCCGCTCATGGGCAGCCTGTGGCTAATCGGCCAGGATTATCGCGACAAACTCAGTCTGATTTCCGGGGAACGCACCGGGGTGCGCCAATTGCTGGCCCTGGATAACCTCGACAACTTGCTCACCGCCCAGCGCAACCGCGCCGCCCGCTGGCGTGCCACCGAAACCAATCGGCAACCAACCCCGGCGACGCTGGCTGCCATGGCGGCATTCGATGCCGTTCAACCGGCCCTCAACCAGGCCGCCAGTGACCTGGCCACTACCCTGCAAACCGAAGGCGCTGAAGCCGATACCCTCGCCCGCTATCAAGCTCTGCAAACCAGCCTCAACGGTCTGGATTCGAAAAGCCTGGGCAGCGTGGGCTGGTGGCCCGACGGCTACGACCGCTTCACCGCCGCTCTCAGCGCCCTGCAAGCCTTGCGCGAGCAGATGGTCATGGACAACCGCCTGACCCTCGCCTCCTGGTTGGAAACCTATCTGCTGACCCAGATTTCAACTCAGCAGACGCCCGACCTGATCGAACGGGTCGGCCGCCTGGCCAGCGTCGGCCAGGCCTCCGTGGTGTCGGGCCAGTTCACGCTGCAGAGTCGCCTGCAACTGCGGGACCTGCGCAGCCGTATCGGTGACGCACGGGACCAACTGGTCAAGACCGGAGCACTCCTGGAAACCCGTCTGCCCAGCGAATTGCAAACCTGGGCCGGACAGTACCAGGGCAGCCTCAAGCACTTGGATGCTGGCCTGAAAGTGCTGGATGACGGCGTGTTCGGCGGCTCCATCAACCTCAAGCCCGAAGACTTCGAGAAACACATGGATGCCCTTCTCGCTGATCTGGCGACCCTGCGGCAACAGTCGCTGGTGGCACTGGATACGCGCCTGGACCATTACCACGGTTCGGCGATCCGCCAGTTCACCCTGGTAGCGACGGTGCTGGGCTGCCTGCTGCTGGCCGCGCTGTATCTTTTTGTTTGCCTGCAAGCGTCGATCCGGCGCAGCGCCAGTGGTATCACCCTGCTGGCCGAAGCCCTGCGCGACGGCAATCTCAGCCTGCAAGTGCCGGTGCAAGGGCGCGATGAACTGGCGGCCATCAGCACTGCCCTCAACGTCGCCGTGGTGCAGTTGCGCACCAGCCTGCTGGGGGTGGACCACGAAACGTTGCAGTTGAGCAATGCCGTGCGCACCCTCAATACGCACTCCAGCGGCGCCTTGGGAGAAGTCGAGGCCCAACAGATGCAGATCAGCCAGATCGCTGCCGCCGCGACGCAACTGGCCGCCACCTCCCAAGGCGTGGCGAAGAGCTGTGAACAGGCATCCGACAGCGCCCAGCAAACCCGCCGCATTGCCACCGACAGCAGCCGCGACAGCCAACGCACCACGGCGAGCATCCAGCAGCTCAACCAGCGCCTCAACGAAACCGCCGCCGCATTGGGGCGAGTCAGTGAACAGGGGCAACAGATTCAACTGGTGGTCGATACCATTCGTGGCGTGGCCGAGCAGACCAATCTGCTGGCCCTCAATGCCGCCATTGAAGCGGCTCGCGCCGGAGAACAGGGCCGTGGTTTCGCGGTAGTGGCCGACGAGGTGCGCAGCCTGTCACAACGCACCCAGTCCTCCACGCAACAGATTGCCGCCACTGTCGACAGCTTGCGCGCCACGGTCAACGAAGCCGTCAGCCTGATGGAAGCCGCCTGCGGCCAGGCCCAGACCGACGCCCAAGCGGTCACCGGCCTTGGCGAACGCCTGGGAGAAATTGCCAGCGCGGTGCAAAGCGTCACCGACACCCTGGCGCAGATCGCCACTGCCGTGGATGAACAAGCCAGCACCGCCGATGAGGTCAGTGGCAATATCCAGCAGGTCGACCAGGCGGCGATGCGCTTGCTCGAAGGCGCACGAGCGGTGAACCTGGCGGCGGACACGCTGAGCCAGGGAAGCCAGGCCTTGAGCGCCAACACCGGGAGATTTCAGCTCGGCTGACAAGGATTTGCAGCGAGGATTGTTAAGCGGTTGAAAGCGCAGAGAAATATTTCAGATTTACGCTTGACACATCTTCGTTACCGGCGAATAATGCGCGCCACTTGGCTACATAGCTCAGTTGGTTAGAGCATAGCATTCATAATGCTGGGGTCCGGGGTTCAAGTCCCTGTGTAGCCACCAAGTACTAAAAACGGCTTATCGAAAGATAAGCCGTTTTTTTATGCCCGAAGAAAACAAACCGGCCTGACACCCATCGCGAGGCAGCTCCTACGTTCAGGGAATGAGTGATTTGCGCCACACGCCTCCCATGGCTACAGTCAGCCTCTATATCCCAAGCCCACGGATGGAGTGACACGTGCTTACATACCTCAAACCGAATCTTCATCGCCTGCAAGGTCCGCCCTCCTCCACAACCACATCCGCAATGGGTAACAGAGCGACCGCCTACACCCGCTAGGACACTAACATTTGCTAACAGGCCGTGTTGGCCACGCACAAATCCGCTCCGACTAGGTACCACTTCAACATTTCTCAACATCGCGCTAGGCACAGCACTCAAATAAATGTCAGGTTTTGATAGATTCGTCTCCTCGATCAGATGTTGAGTTTTGTTAAATCGCTGGCCCTCATCAGACGACCCAGTATCCATTCTGATACCTACCGTTTACGCTCATCGAGAGGTGGAAATATGCTCTATAGAGGCGTCTCGCTCACGACTCACACCGCATCAGCAGGTTTGATCAAGGTGAGCGGCGAGAAGACAACGGTGACCCCAAAATACGACGGCAAAGCACGCCATGATGGGACTTTCACCTATGGAGACTCCATAGAAAACGCCGTTAATGCTCAACAGATAGAAACAGGGACGTGGGGCTCCGCGTTTATCTCCACGACGCGAAACAAAGAGACTGCAGAATTCTTCGCTACGCATGATAGAGAGGGGAACGTAGTGCCAGGTGTTGTCTACTGGATCGATGACGCGCTGTTTGACAGATACGGCGTGATCGCCATGGAGTCAGAGCAACCAAAATTTCCAGAAGAGCAGGAGGTCTCAATTCGCCCAGAGGCGGGTGTGACGATTCCAAGTGAGGTAGTTTTTCACGTCGAGCTCATTGAGCCGTCGCAGTAGCGCAACGCTAGAACCGTTGCATGGACGAACTCCGTCGGACTCAAGGCTGAGCAATTCACGCATGGCTTCACGCACCTCCTTAACGCCCCCTGGAACCCGCGTATTCTCTCTAGGAGCGAGCTGCGCGACGCTGGTATGCACGATCAACTGCCAGCAGGCTCGTAACCACCATTGTGCGCGAACCGCTGCCCCCGAATGGGGAGCAACTCTCCGATACTTTTTCCACAGACGGATCGCTGCAATTTCCCCCCACGGCATGAACAAACTGCGGCTATTGTTGCTGTTCAAACTCAACGGAGACACCAAAATGGCTGAACAGTACGCGGGACAAATCGTTGCGGTAGGGCCAGACAATTTGGATTATCAGATTCAGGTATTCCAAGACGTGCTCACAGAACGATTGCTTAGTGGCGAGGTAAGGCACACGCCTGGATTGAAGCGTTATCAAATTCAGGGAGGCGGAGCTGTGAACCAGGTTTCTGAGACCGAGTACCAAGTGGTCGCGACTGGCATGAAATTGACTGTGTACGCTTAACCAAAGCAGATTTGAGAACACTTCCATGGACGAGTTCTGCATACACGATCAAATCGCAGTTCGCATCCATGTTTCTAGGCGTGCCGGACCGACAAGCTCGGCACCCCTTACAAATAGTACTAGGCGTATAAGATCAAAAGACGCGAGCCGGAGGGCGCCAAAATGGAATTGATAATGGACTTTAAGGCCGACTGGCACGACATGCTCAAAGAAATTATGAGAGCGAAATGGGGGCTCGACACGAAAGGAATCACTGAGGACGTGCCCGTCCACTACTTCAACGCAGCGCAACGACGTATACCCGTGAAGCCTCGAGCGCTCCTAGTATCGGATGTTTTTCATTGCCCGCCAGAACACCTACTTGGCTGGACACAGATCAAAAAAAAAGTAGAACAAGGTCAGGACCTGTCCCCGCACCTGAGCAAGCTCATAGATGAAATTGGTAAAACTGATCTGATGCTCAGCGATTGGGGTGTATATCACTTACATCTAGGCACAGAGCTAAAGGGTCGCTACATTGCCCGAACAGGACCGCTCCTCTTTGCTCGAGTAACCGAGGACGACTTTTACGCAATCAGCATCTACAGCCATGATGATTGGACGGATGCTGACATAGTAGAAACGATCCACAGAAATTGGCCTGAGTCGATTGCACATTGGGTTCTCAAAGGAATGCAGCCAGCAGAGAAACTGACATCTGATCAGCGCAAAACACTGCGCAAGAAACGATACAACTCATTCGTTCAAGTAAGCGATGGCACTACATATGCACCTATTGGCGGTGGATATGTGTTCTCTGGCCACAGCATATTTGCGATTACAGAGATGGATAAAGAGCATGACTTTCTCGAATGTCTGGAGCGACTCATCCCCGGACTGATGCCAAAACTGCTTCCCGAACTTCATAAGCGTGGTTACTTAGAAGGCGCTGATATCAGAGTCAGCCTAGTGCTGACAGATCTCGCTTACTTCGCTCACTTCACTGAATACAACATCGCTATCGAGCTTCAGAAGCGCCGCCCAGGACCTTGGCGAACAGCTATTTCGAGAAATGCAAAAGACTTGAAATAGGTCAATACCTGAGGCGCAGCCTTTCACAATTTGAGCAGGCTCTGGCGGAATGTGAGACAGGTATGAGAGGAGCCCGCGCCCGCCCCGTCAAAGTAACCTGCCTGGGCGTCTCCCCCCCTAACAGACCCCAGACGGATTCTGGACAGGCTCAACAGTCTATGGATCACCAAGAAACCCGCCTAGGGCGGGGTGGGGGCTACAGGCTGAGTTGGCGGTGCTGCTGGAGGCACTGACTGTATATTCGGTTGGTCAGATGATATGGATGAGCTTACAACTGCCGCTTCACTGACTGCCTTGATCGCCGCAGATTCGACGCCTGCAGGTGCGACAGCGCAGTTAAAAGCCATGGTGACCGAAGCATAGACTCGATCATTCGCACTTCCTCCCTTTGGATATCCCACGATACCGTCTTTGCCGGCAGTTGCGACACTCGCTCTGCGCTTCAGCGCTAAGACGCCCGAGAAATTCTCATCGACGGCTGCCTGAAGGGCATTTGTTGAGCCAGATAAGCCCGACCAAGCCGTTGAAGCAGAACCTTTGGCCATGGGTGCGAATACCGCACCAGCCAAAGTACCGGTTGCAGCTAACATAAATCGTCCCGAGCTTATCGCTCCGCTGCCTTGCCCCATATAGCGCTGGAGTTCAATGCAATAAGTGATCGCTGCCGCATAAGCTTTCACGGCGTCTTTCTCCTCACATTGAGCCGTACAAGGCTGCTTCTCCTCAGTCCACGGCCAAAGAGGTTCCTTAGGGATTGATGGCAAACCGAGGTTTCTTTGCAGTGACGCACAACCAGACGTCAATGCGATGCTTATGACTAAGCATGACCAGATGATTTTTTTGTTCCCCATGTTCCACATCCAAGTGATGGCTTTATGATATTTATTGGTATGGAGAAATAGCTGAGATTTTGTTATCTGCAAGCTGATATGAAGAAAAAGCTACGCCTTAGAGCTACATGCCATTCACGCCCAGCTCATTAACTCAGCCAGGGAAAGCGAGAGGCTGGCACCGTCAATCATCCAAGGTTTGCCCCGCCACGGATTCACTTCATTCAAATCCGCTGCGATTTGCGCCACACGCCTCCCATGGCTACAGTCAGCCTCTATATCCCAAGCCCACGGATGGAGTGACACGTGCCTACAGATCTGAAACCGAACTTTCATCGCCTGTCAGCCGTTTCGCTGCTGGCTGTCGCTCTGACACTCGCAGCCTGTAAGGCCCCACCCTCCTCCACAACCACACCGGCATTGCCTGCCCCACCGGAGGTCGTCTCCGGCTACCGCACCGATCTACAGACCCGCTACGCCGACAAGCACATGGCTGCCGCGGCCAATCCGTTGGCGGCCGAGGCCGGGCGGGAGATGTTGCGACGTGGCGGCTCGGCCATCGACGCGGCGATTGCGATGCAAGCGGTGCTGACTCTCGTGGAACCGCAATCTTCAGGCATCGGCGGCGGCGCGTTCATTGTGCTGTGGGATGGCAACGCCGTACGCACTTACGACGGACGCGAAACGGCACCGGCCGGCGCCACCGAAAGACTGTTCCTGCAGGCCGACGGCCAACCCATGCCATTTACGGCCGCGCAGATCGGCGGTCGTTCGGTGGGTACACCGGGGGTATTGCGCGGACTGGAACTGGCCCATCGCAAACATGGCCGTCTCGAATGGGCGACGCTGTTCGAGCCGGCCATCGCACTGGCGGAGCAGGGCTTCGCGATCTCGCCAAGGCTGCACGCCTTGATCGCATCCGACCCATCGTTGCCGGGCTCGCCCGACATGGCGGCGTACTTTCTCAATGCCGATGGCAGCCCGAAGGCAGTCGGCACCGTGCTGAAAAACCCGGCCTTGGCAGGCGTGCTCAAGCGCATCGCCCATGAAGGTGCCGATGCGTTGTACAAAGGGCCGGTTGCCGAGGAAATCGTCGCCAAGGTACAGGGCCACGCCAACCCCGGCAGTCTTTCGCTGAACGACCTCAAGGGCTACACCGCCCGGGAGCGGCCCGCGCTGTGCACCGACTACAAGCGCTGGCAGATCTGCGGCATGCCACCACCGTCTTCGGGCGGGGTTGCCGTGGCGCAGATCCTCGGGACATTGCAGGCCCTGGAACAGCGCGACAGCAGCGCCGCCCTCGCCCCCCTGAAACCTCTCAAGACCACTAAACCCGCCGGCATTGAACCCACCGCCGAAGCGGTGCACCTGATCGCCGAAGCCGAGCGCCTGGCCTATGCCGATCGCGCCCAATACATCGCCGACCCGAATTTTGTCGCGGTACCGCTCAAAGGCCTGGTCGACCGAGGTTACCTGGCCAGCCGCGCCAGCCTGATCGGCCCTCGTAGCATGGGTGTCGCCAAGCCCGGCACGCCACCGGGCATCCAGGTGGCCTACGCCCCGGACCGTTCCCCACTGCGTATTTCCACCTCGCAAGTGGTGGCTGTGGACGATCAGGGTGGCGCGGTGTCCATGACCACGACGGTGGAATCGGCGTTCGGCTCACATTTGATGGTCCAGGGCTTCATGCTCAACAACCAGATGACCGACTTCTCGTTCATCCCCGAAGAGAATGGGCAAAAAGTCGCCAACCGCGTCGAACCGGGCAAACGCCCTCGCTCATCCATGGCTCCGACGCTGATCTTCGATCAGCAAGGTAGATTGGTGGCCGCAGTCGGCTCCCCCGGCGGCTCGCAAATCATCGAATACGTCGCCAAGTCAGTCATTGGTCTGCTGGATTGGAACCTGGACCCGCAAACCGCTATCAACCTCCCCAACTTCGGCAGCCGCAACGGCCCCACCGAACTGGAAAAGGGGCAGTTCAGCCCGACGCTGATCCAGGCGCTGAAAGACAAGGGCCACACCGTAAGCGAGGTCGACATGAACAGCGGCACCCAGGCCATCGTCCGGGTGCGTGATGCGCAAGGGAAAACGTCTCTGGCCGGCGGCGCGGATCCGCGGCGGGAAGGAGCAGCGCTGGGAGATTGAACGCTCGCCGATCAAATCGGGCAGCTTGCTCGCGATGGCGGCGGCTCGCTCAGCAGGTTTCTCAAGTCGATAGCTGGTTGGCAAACTGACTCACCGCATCGACCACCTTCTTCGCCCCGTCCTGGATCTCGACGATCACCGTCCCCGCTTCGGCGGCCAGGGCCAAGCCATGTTCGGCCTGGTGCTGGCCATCGGTCATCAGGGCCACGGCATTGCGGGCCATGTCCTGGTTCTGGCGGACCACGCCGACGATTTCATCGGTCGCCTGGCTGGTGCGCGATGCCAGTTGTCGCACTTCATCGGCCACCACCGCAAAACCGCGCCCTTGCTCGCCGGCCCGGGCCGCTTCGATCGCGGCGTTGAGCGCCAGCAGGTTGGTTTGTTCGGCGATGCCGCTGATGGTCTTGACGATGGTACCGATCACCAGGGATTGCTCATTCAGGGCCTCGATGCCTTCGCCAGCGGTTTGCATGTGCCGGGCCAGGTCGCGCATCACATCCACCGCCTGGGTCACTACCGTCGTGCCGCGCTGGGCACTGTTGTCGGTCTGCAACGAGGTGCTGTAGGCAATGTTGGCGGCTTCGGCGACGGCTTTTTCCTGGTTGACCTGGTCCGTGATGTTGGTCGCGAACTTGACCACTTTGTACAACCGCTCGTTGGCATCGAGCACCGGGTTGTAGGAAGCTTCCAGCCAGACCTCGCGACCACTGCTGTCGAGACGCTTGAAACGGCCAGCCACGAATTCACCGCTGTTCAGGCGCTTCCAGAACTGCTCGTAGGCCGCGCTGTTGTATTCCTCAGGCTCGCAAAACGTGCGGTGATGCTTGCCCTTGATCTGCGCAAGGCTATAGCCCATGGCGTTGAGGAAGCGATCATTGGCCGTCAGCACATGACCACCCAAATCGAACTCGATCACCGCCGTTGAACGCACCAACGCACCGATGAGGTTCTCATGCTCGCGAGAAGCCTCGATGGTGCGGGTCAGATCATTGGAGTACATCGAAAAATAGCGAATCCGCCCATCGACATTCCGTACGGGCTGGAGGATCGAACGCAGCCAGGCTTCCTGGCCATTGCCCCGCAGCAGGCGCACGGCACCGGAAAAGTGTTCGCCGCGGGTCAGCGCCGACGTGAAGCGAACCTGGAACTCATTGGATTTCAAATACGCGGGAACCAGCTCATTCACAGGCCGGCCAATCAAGTCCTGGCTCTTGTAACGCATCTCGTCGAGGAAGTTCTGGTTGACCGATTGAATCCGTCCGTCGGCGTCCAGGGTGAGGCCAAGCATTTCACGGTCCAGGCTTTCCTTGACTTGCATAAGGCTGGACAGTTCTTGGCGCAGAGCCAGTAGCTCCTGCTTCAGGCGGTTGTTAAACATTGGGCAGCTCCGACAGCGGGAGAATTAAGTGGCTTGTTCCCTTGCCATCGGCGCAGCGTTTTTTTTCTAAAGAGCGCCGCGAGTCCATATTGAAAATATTCCAGGACGCCCTCGAACCCGATAAGCCTGCCATGGTCACTGGATTGTTCTACTGTTGCGCCTGTCCCTTGAAGCCTTGCCGCCATCAATACCCATAACCATAAAAACGAGGTAATTACCGTGACCACCGACATCGAAGACAGCCGTTCCGCCCGCTTCGCCTTGCGCTGTTCCAGTTTCGCCGAGCGCTGGTTCCCGGACTCCTGGGTCTTTGCCGCGCTGGCGGTGCTGGTGGTTGCCATGGCGACACAATTGATCGGCGCCACGCCTACGGCGGCGGCCATGGCGTTCGGTGACGGCTTCTGGAGCCTGATCCCATTCACCATGCAAATGGCCTTCGTGGTGATCGGCGGATACGTGGTCGCCAGCTCGCCACCGGCCGTAAAATTGATTGACCGCCTGGCACGCATTCCGACCAACGGCCGCTCCGCGGTGGCGTGGGTAGCGCTGATTTCCATGGTCGCGTCATTACTCAACTGGGGCCTGTCGCTGGTATTTGGTGGTTTGCTGGTGCGCGCCCTCGCCCGTCGCACCGACTTGAAGATGGACTACCGCGCCGCCGGAGCCGCCGCCTACTTGGGCCTGGGCGCGGTGTGGGCCCTGGGCTTGTCTTCGTCGGCAGCGCAATTGCAGGCCAACCCGGCCAGCCTGCCGCCGTCGATCCTGTCCATTACCGGTGTCATTCCGTTTACCCAGACGATTTTCCTCTGGCAGTCTGGCGTGATGCTGCTGGCGCTGATCGTGATCTCGTTGATCGTCGCCTACGCCACTGCTCCCGGCCCCAACAGCGCCCGTGACGCCGCCGCTTGCGGGATCGATCCGAGTTTCAGCATGCCGGCGTTGCAGCCCCGCACCCGACCTGGGGAGTGGCTGGAGCACAGTCCGCTGCTGATCATTGCGCTGGTGCTGCTGGCCGCCGGCTGGCTGTTCCATGAGTTTTCGACCAAACCTGCGATCAGTGCCATTTCCGGGCTCAACACTTATAACTTCCTGTTCATCATGCTGGGCGCCTTGCTGCACTGGCGGCCGCGCAGCTTTCTCGACGCCGTGGCCCGCGCGGTGCCGACCACCACGGGCGTGTTGATCCAGTTTCCGCTGTATGGCTCGATCGCCGCGCTGCTGACCACGGTCAAGGGTAGTGACGCCCAGACCCTGGCCCACCACATCTCGACCTTTTTCGTCCAGATCGCCTCCCACGACACCTACGCCCTGTTGATGGGCATCTACTCGGCAGTGCTGGGCTTCTTCATTCCTTCCGGCGGCGGCAAGTGGATTATCGAGGCGCCCTACGTCATGCAGGTGGCCAATGACCTGAACTATCACCTGGGCTGGGCCGTACAGATCTACAACGCCGCCGAAGCGCTGCCGAACCTTATCAACCCGTTCTATATGCTGCCTTTGCTGGGGGTTTTGGGGCTGAAGGCCAGGGACCTGATCGGTTTTTCCTTCGTGCAGTTGCTGGTGCATACGCCCCTGGTACTGGTGCTGCTGTGGGCGCTGGGGACAACATTGAGTTATTTACCGCCAGTGATGCCATAAAGCCATAAAAAAGGGCCGATATTTCCGTCGGCCCACTTTTTCTTCGGCCCGGTCTGTTTCAGTATGGAGACACCCTGTTTCGAGGGGTCCACACGCTGAAAAGGATCTGAGCATGTCCAAACTCGCCGTACTTTCTTTTGCCGCCCTGGCCTTCAGTGCCGCCGCCCATGCCACCGACATCGACGTACAACTGGGCAGCACCGAACGCGTTACCCGCCTCTTCGCCTACCCCAACAACTGCAACGTCATTTGCTTTCGCGACTGGACCCTGGAACAGACCGTCGAGCATTACCTGACCCAAAGCGTGCAGCGCGACGGCTACGGCACGGCCAAGGTCCACGTCAAAATCGATAACGACAAGGTCTATGCCAGCATCAGCGGAGTGCCCAAGAGCTACGGCCAACCACTGAAGGCCCTGCTCGACGCTGGTGACCTGGCGTATAACGGCGCGAGCAAACTCAACAGCGACAAGAAATGGTCCTACAACTGGTACCTGTTCCTGCCGCTGGGCATGGCCCTGGAAAACCGCAAGAGCGTCGAGCTGCTGCACTTCCCGCCGGATTACTCCCTGACCCAGGCCCAGGACTACCTGGAGTCGGCCACCACCGATCGCTGGGCCACCCTGCTGACCGTCAACGGCATTGCCGCCGACCAGACACCGGCCTACCAGACCATCATCGACATCGCGCCCATCGCAGCGCCGTCCAATGCCGGCAGCACGCTGGAAGGCCTCTACAGTTACTTCAACGATTACCAGACCACCATGGTCACGCAGATCACCCAAACCGCCAGCGGCGCCGCGTTGCCGATGGTGGCCTTCGGAGCGCCCGTTCGGAACTGGATCAAGACCCAGTACGGCCAGACTGTGGGCGTGCTCGGCCTGGCGAGCATCACGCCGACTGCGGGGGTCAAGGTGCCGGTCCTGGGCTCCAACCACCCGAGCTACATCTGGTACGCCGCCGACAAGGAAAACTACGACGGTGACGAAGCCAAGGCCGATGCCGCCGGCTTGAAAGTCATGGGCCAGGACCTGAGTGCTGCATGCTGGCAGGCTGGCATGGGCAGCAAGCCGGGCACCGATCCGAGCGCCCTGCTGAACCAGTGCACGCAGACCTGGCAAGTCACGCAAAAGGAAAAGACCTGCGAGTTGTTCTACACCTCGGTGCGTAAACTGAGCGAGGAAGACGCTGAGAAAAAATGCGAAACGCCGGCGATCAAGTCGCAACTTCCGCAACTGAAGGTGCCCATGCCGCTGCCTGCCGAAGCGGTCTGAACCTTGGGGCGCCTTCCCGCGTAAGCTTGCACTGACGCGGGAAAGCGCCTTTGGCTCCTGTCAGAGTCGACAGTAGATGCCGCGCTCGACTTAGGCGAAGCTATCAATGTCTATAGCAACCGCTGGCAGGATCGCCGGCGCCAAAAAGTCGAGTGCCCTAAAAGCCGACAGGGACCGTCATGACCACCTTCATTGCAAATAGAGCTAGCTCACAGAACCAGGATTGCATTTACCCTGAAAAAGAACTCAGCACCCGCCTGGGTTATCCATCCGTCCGCGATTTCGACGTGCATCAAACGAGCGACGGACGCAGCAATGGGGTCATCGCCCGAAGGGCCTTCCCCCCCATGGAGCGGATGTGCCGGGTATCGGGGCTTCTGGTGAGCCGACGACGCCTGCATACGCTGCAGATATTGCCGGAAATACACATGTATGACCCACGTTTCGCTGGATTGCTGCTGCATTCTTGCAACCCGAATGTCTTTCTCGACATGAGCGAATTGTGGTTGTGGTCGCTGACCCACATCCACAAAGGCGACTACCTGACGATGGACTACGCCAGCACCGAACGGAAACTGTATCGGCAGTTCGCCTGCCGGTGCGGTTCATCCAACTGCCATGGCTGGATCACCGGCTATGACGAACCGCCGAATGAGCAGGGAATGAAATTCCTACGGCACTGGCGTCGTCGCTGTCATCGCGACTGACCCTGAATCAGGGTGCGTCGACCGGACGCAGCCGATACTGCGGCGGCAGTTGCTCGAAACCGCTGATCGTGGTGTCCAGGCTTTTCCAGCGTCCGTCCTTGATGCCGTAGATGCAGCCGTGGATCGACAGTTTCTGCCCACGGTGCCAGGCGTTCTGCACGATGCTGGTATGACCGACGTTGGCCACCTGCTGGATCACGTTGAGCTCGCACAAGCGGTCGACACGTTCCTCTTCGGTCGGCAATTGGCCCAACGCCTCGCGATGCTCGTAGTACAGGTCGCGAATCGAGCGCAACCAGCCGTCGATCAGGCCCAGTTGCCGGTCCTGCATCGAGGCCCGCACACCGCCACAGCCGTAATGGCCGGTGACCAGGATGTGTTTGACCTTGAGCACGTCCACCGCGTACTGGATCACCGACAAGCAGTTGAGGTCCGTGTGCAGCACCACGTTGGCCACGTTACGGTGTACGAACAGATCGCCCGGCAACATGCCGACGATCTCGTTGGCCGGCACCCGCGCATCGGAACAGCCGATCCACAGGTACTCCGGGGTTTGCTGACGGGCCAGCTTGGAGAAGAAGTCAGGATCTTCCTGCTTGATCGCATCGGCCCAGCGCGCGTTGTTATCAATCAGATCTTGTAATTCGTTCATGCTGTCTAGCCTCGATAGAGAGTGCGCAACTGTGACAGACGACCGCCGGTCGAGGTCACGTCAGCGATGCATTGGAATTCCTGGGTGCGCTGCCGGTCGACACCAGTAAGGCCCACAGTATGAGGAATTGCCATGAATGATTCACGACGCCCCTTCGATGCGACGCAACCGGAACCCATCGACGACAACGAAGATCGCATGGGCTCGATGCATGAGTTGGAGTTCGACGACGAACAGCCCAGTGCGAAAATCGGCGACGAATTGCCGGAAAACGAACGCGAACAGCTGATGCCACGTGAACGCGTGCGCGAAGCGGGCATGACCGGCGCCTCGACGGATGATCACGAGCCGACCGACGACGACCTGAGCCCGGAAACACTGATTCGCGAAGACGGGGCCCGGGATGCCCGCGAGGCCGGGGACGACGAGCAGGCGGACTGGGACCTGAGCGTGGTGGATGAAAATGATATTGGTGGGGGCGATGGGCTGGATGAAGCGGAAATGGCCGATATCGATCCGCTGGATGGCAAGCGGTAAGTGTCGATAGAGCTGACGCCATCGCGAGCAGGCTCGCTCCCACAGGTTCTGCGTCATAACCAAATGTCTTGAGCGATGCAGATCTAATGTGGGAGCGAGCCTGCTCGCGATGACGGTGTAGCGGTCAACCTTGATGTGGCAGTTCAGTCCACCAAGGTACACGCCATGACCACCGCATCCTCACGCCCACCCACCGCCGGGTAGTAATCCCGGCGCCGGCCCACTTCATTGAAGCCATAGCGCTCATACAGCCGGAACGCGGTGCGGTTGCTGTCGCGCACTTCCAGGAAGCATTCCCGGGCCTCGGCCTTGTAGGCAATCGACATCAAGTGTTCCAACAGACGCAAGCCCAGGCCACGGCCCTGGTTTTCCGGCTTGACGGTAATGTTGAGCAGGTGCGCCTCATCCAGGATGATCTGCACCACGCCATGGCCCACTTGCTGCTGGCCTTCGAACATCAGCCAGATCTGGTATTTGCCCAGCCCGTCGAGAAATATCCCGCGGGTCCAGGGATGACTGTAGGCGGCGTATTCGATCTTCAGCACAGCGTCGAGGTCCGCCTCGGTCATCGGGCGGAACGATACAGCGTCACTCATTCGATTCTTTCCAGCGCGCCATCAGCCGGCGCATGGCTTGCCAGACATCAGCCTTGCGCTGTGGCGTTTCCATTAACAGTTCCAGGCCGGGCAACGCCCAGGCCGAGCCCAGGCCTTCGACCTGCAGTTCGCGATTGAACGCTTCGGCATCCGCCTCGCCGGCGAACTTCACCGCCGGCAGGCCGATCAACCACAGGCACGCACAGGGTTCATCTTCGAGCCGCGCCGAAACAAAGCCCTGGACGAAATCCCGCGCCGCTTCCGGCCCCTGGTCCATCGTGCCGCGGGACAACAGCGGCCAGCGCACCGGTTCACCGATGATTTGCGGGCTGTCCGGCAGACCGGCGGCGCGCAGCATGTCCTTGAGCAGCAGATACGCCGGATCGCGGCTCTGGAAGGGCTCGCCCGTGGGCAATTCCACCAGCAACAGGCAACGCCCGGCCCGCAGCAGTTGCAGGGCGAAACGCGGCGGGGCGACGTAAGGTGCCTTGGGCGGCGCCTCGACAACTTCTTCCACCGGCTTGGCATTGGTCCGGGTCGAGGCCAGGCTCGGCCGCGGCACTTCGATTTTTGGCCGTTCGGCCGCGGGCGCTACCGGCTCGGCCACCGTCTTGGCCACAGGCGCGGTCACGACCGGCGCGATGTACTCGGGCTCGGGCGTTTCCAGCAGCTCGGGCCGCGACGGGGCGGCGAACGGCAATTCGGTACGCGGCAGCCAGTTGACCACCTGCATGGCGGTCAGATAGGCGCGGCGACGGGACTCGATAAGCAAGGGTCGGCCACTTGTGGATAACTGAAAGTGGAAGGGATTCTACCGCCCTTCGGCGCGGATCGCTTCCCTGTTGCACCGATAGTTGATCGATACAGAACGACAGTCCGTCCAAGGGGTGAATCGCAACCGGCCCGATGCAGTACAATCGCCGCTTTTAATTGCCAACCCGACGGCCATTGCGATGATCGAACCCAAGCGCGTCTTGCGCGCCCTCGCTGAACACTGGGCATTGCTGGAACCTTTGTGCGAGCACTTCGACCAGGGCACCCTGAGCCTCAACGAATTGCGTTCACAGCTGGCCGCCCAACAACTGGACAGCACGCCCCAGGACATCACCAACCTGCTGGACGTATGGATCCGCCTGGACATCCTCGTACCGGTGGCGAAAAGCCCGAACCGCTTCGAGCTCAACGCCCAGATCCATGACTTCCTCGCCTACCTGCGCCGCGAACACCGCCTGGGCCTGTGCCTGGAGATCGAAGCCTACCTGCGCCACCTCGAGCGCCTCGCCGGCTACATCCAGGACGCCTTCGACATCCGCGACGGCAACGACCTGGCCCGCCAGTTGCGCCTGCTGGACATGCGCGTGCGCGACGTGCTCAAGAAACTCGCCAACGACGAACAGGCTCTGGTGGCCGTGGCCGAACGGGCCAAGACCAGCGACCGGCAGATCCCGCTGCGCCAGCGCTACGCGGAAGTGTTGGCAACCTGGGACGAATACGTCGAGCCGATGATCCAACTGGTGAACGCCGATGGCGCGTTCGAGCAAGGCGTGCGCAAGGTCGAGAACGTGCTGTTGCGCATGCTCACCGAACAGCAGCGCCTCGGCCACCTGGTGGACGACGACATGCTGCTGCGCACCCACGCGCGCATCCTCGAGATGCAGACCAGTGCCCAACTGACCCTGCGCCATGCCCGTGAACTGCTCCTGCCACTGCGCGAAGAAGCCCGCCGCCACAACGCCGTGACCCGTGGCGCCGCGCTGGCCCTGGCCGCCATTCGTCGCAAAGGCATCGATGCCGTGCCACAGGCCGCCATGCCGCTGTTCACCCGGCCGCAAAGCACCTTCCTCGGCAGCGCCAGCCAGGTCGAGGCCTATGTCTATGCCCTGGCCCGTTTCGAACCGAAACCGGCGCGTTTCCCCAAGTCCCACAAGACCCACAAGGGCGGCGAAGCACCGCGTGCGCCACGCACCGTGCGCGAGATGGTCGAGCGTTGCGAAGACGCCCTGCCGATGCCGGACCTCATGACCTGGCTGCTGGAACAGGAACCGGACGGCGCCACCGACGAATTGCTGTATTGGTTCTCGCGCCTGTCGCGGGAAAAACGTTTCAAGCGCGAGCGTCTGGAACGCCGCGAATACCACACTCACGAGCATCAGGTCAGCCTGCGCTCCTTCGCCCTGCTCTCGGCCCGCGACAGCGCCGCCGAGGATTCTGCGAGCATCCCCCATGCATCTTGATCTATCCGAACTGTCCCAGCTGGCGCCGATCTTCCGCGAGCTGTTCAAGGGCTATCACGTCAGCCGCCGCGACCCGGAGCTGTACGCGCAACTGTCGAACTTCCAGGACCAGTACCGCACGCTGTTCAAGGCCCTGGGCTTCGAGCTGGTATGCGACACCCGTGGCTTCTACTACTTCGTACCGGACCTGGCCGCCGCGGCGGTGAACAAGACCGCCCAGCGCCTGGCCCTGTTCACCTTCATCCTCGTCGAGCACCTGGCCGACCAGGGCCGCGACCCGATCGCCGTGCTCGACGGTGGCAGCCTGGGTCGCGATGAGCTGCCTTCGCTGCTGGAAAAGTACCGCGACCTGTTCATCCAGGCCGAAGTGCAGACCCAGGAAGAGCTGGAAGAAAAAATCATGCGGCGCATGACCCAACTGGGCTTCGCCGGTGAAGAAAATGGCGTGTACCGCTTCCTGCCACCGATGCACCGCTTCCTCGACGTCTGCCTGTCGGTCCAGCAGGACCGCGACCTGGCCGCCAGCCTGCACAGCGTGCTGCCGTTGCCGGCACCGGTGCTGATCGACGAAGACAGCGACGAGAAGCTGCTGCAAACCGATGATCCGCTGGATCTGAGCGAATTCGAAGGTGAAAGCGAAGAAGACGCGCTGGCCCGTGCCATCGCCGAAGAACAGGAGACCGACGCATGAGCAAGGAACGCTACGGCATCCGCCGCTTTGCCCTTTTGAACACCGCCGGCTATAGCCTCGGTCTGTTCCCGCTGGAAGAACCGCTGTCGGTATACGGTGCGAACAACCTGGGTAAATCCGCCTCGATCAACGCCTTGCAGTTCCCGATCCTGGCGCGCATGTCGGACATGAGCTTCGGCAAGTACAGCCTGGAACAATCCCGGCGGTTCTACTTTGCCTCGGACACCAGCTACATCCTGGTGGAAGTCGCCCTGCCCCACGGCCCGCATGTGATCGGCGTGGTCGGTCGCGGCCCGGGCGGCGGTTTCGGTCATCAGTTCTTTGCCTACGCCGGCAAACTGGACCTGGCTCACTACCAGAAAGATGACACCTGCCTGCGGCAGAAAGAGCTGTTCACCAACCTGGAGCGTGAAGGCCTCAAAGCCTACGAACTCAAACCGGATGAACTGCGGCGCCTGCTGGTGGGTGGGCACACCTCGATTCCGCTGGACCTGACGCTGATCCCGCTGCGCTCCACCAGCGAGCAAAGCCTCAAGACTTTCCGCGCGCTGTTCATCAACCTGCTGCACATGCGCGAAATCACCGCGGCCAAGCTCAAGCAACTGTTCCTCGACGCGTTCGAGCACAGCCTGCGCTCCGGTAGCGTGGATTACATCGCCGCGTGCGAAGAAGCCTTCCGCGACGTACGACGCATGGAGCAGGATTACAACTCCCTGGTCGCCGCCGGCCCGCTGGTTGAAGCCCTGGCCAATGGCGTGAAGCAGCGCGACATTTTGCGCGGAAAACTGCATCGCCTGTCGCCATTGCTCGACTCGTTGCTGGGTACCTGGTCGGACTACGCCAGTGCGCGCAAGGAAGAGCTGACCATCCAGGCCGAACACTATCGCAACGAACAGGATTCGCTGCAGAACGACCAGCGCGGTGGCACCCAGGAGCTGATGCGCCTGGAGCGGGAAATCAGCGGTATCCAGCGCTGGATCGGCGAGCTGTCGGTGCTCAAGAACCGCTTCGCCCTGGTGGATGACGTCAAGGTCCTGGAGCAGCAACTGCTTGCCGCCAAGGACGCCCACGATGAACTGGCCGGCGCCCTGGCCCAGTCCCGGCAGTTCAGCGCCGAAGACCTCGAAGAGCGCCTGCGGGATCTGGAAAAACGCCTGAAGTCGGTCAAGCAGCAACTCGATCACGCCGACAACAACAGCTACGCCCGCCTGCGCGAAGAGTTCTCGCAACAGGATGTCGAGCGCCTGATGCGCCTGTTCAACAGCGCCCTGTTCAGCCTGCCACTGGGTGAACACGGCATCGCGCTGGACGAAAACGGCGAGTGGGTCAAATCCATGGAACTGATCCTCGACGGCTTCAAGGGCGAACGCTTCGAAGTCCCGGGCCTGTCCATCGACCTGTCCCACATCGAACCGCCAGCCCTGCAAGCCCTGGCCGATCGTGCCGCACTGCGGGACCAGAAAGAGCGCCTGGAAAAAGAACTCAAGCAGCTCAAGACCCAGCAAGCCGTGGCCGCCGACCGCGCCGCGAGCAAGACCCAGACCGAAGCGCTGTACCAACAGGTCCTGGATGCGCAAAAAGCCCTGGAAGACTTCCGCCGCACCCAGACCCTGAGTGCCGAGGAAGGCGAGAAGCTCGAGCAACTGGCGCAAATGGAAGCCGCCCAGGACGAACTCAAGCGCTCCAGCGATGCCTTCACCGAGCGCGTCCAGCAGTTGTCCGCCAAGTTGCAACTGGTGGGCAGGCAGATCGCCGACATGGAAGCCAAGCAGCGCACCCTCGACGACGCCCTGCGCCGTCGCCAATTGCTGCCCGCGGACCTGCCGTTCGGCACGCCATTCATGGACCCGGTCGACGATTCCATGGACAACCTGCTGCCGCTGCTCAATGACTATCAGGATAGCTGGCAAGGCCTGTTGCGGGTCGACGGCCAGATCGAAGCGCTGTATGCCCAGGTGCGCCTCAAGGGCGTGGCCAAGTTCGACAGTGAAGACGACATGGAGCGCCGTCTGCAACTGCTGATCAACGCCTATGCCCACCGCACCGACGAAGCCCTGACCCTGGGCAAGGCCCGACGCGCGGCAGTGACCGACATTGCCCGGACCCTGCGCAACATTCGCAGCGACTACGACAGCCTCGAACATCAACTGGCGCTGTTCAACCGCGAGATCAACAAGCGCCAGGTGTCCAACCTGCAGAGCTTCCGGATCGTCCTGGCGCCGAACAAGGAAGCGCTCAAGCACATCGACCAGATCATCCACAGTGCCGGCCAGTACGAGGAAGGCGAGACGCTGTCGGTGTTCGACCTCAGCCAGAGCGCCGAGCAGGACAACAAGAACGAAGAAGCCAAGGAATACCTGGCGCGGCTGGTGGCAGCGAACCACAACCAGCTCGGTCTCAAGGACCTGTTCGAACTGGCGTTCGAGATCACCAAGGTCAACGGCCAACCCGTGATCCACACCGACATCGACGGTGCGGCATCCAACGGCACCACCATGACCATCAAGGCGCTGACCAACATGTATTTGTTGCTGCACCTGATGGACCGCGAACAGGCCGGTCGTGTGCGCTTGCCGTACTACCTCGACGAAGCGGCGGACATCGACGAGAAAAACCAGGCCGCGCTGCTGGAAACCAGCCTGCAACTGGGCTTCGTGCCGATCCTGGCCAGCGTGAAGCCGCAAGTCTGCGCCAGTGTCGCCATCGACCTGGAGGGCGGCAGCGGCCCGAACGGCATCTACATCGACGAAGCGGACTGGAAGTACATCCGTCGTCATGATGCAGTGAAGGCCACGGTGAATGTACAGGCCGATGAGCCGGAGCTGGATCCGGTGTGATGTGAATCTCCGGATGTGAAAAAGGCCGCGATCCAAATGGATCGCGGCCTTTTTCATTGCGAAGTCTTTAATGGACATCATCGCGAGCAGGCTCGCTCCCACATTGGATTGATGTCGTACTTGATAACCATGAACGACACTTGATCTGTGGGAGCGAGCCTGCTCGCGATGACGTCAGGACAAACTAACGCGGCCCAATTATTTGCCGAGACTGATCTTCGGCGCCCAAGTCAGCCATTCATCTTCAAACTTGTCGAACAGTGGGAAGGTCTGCTCCGCTCGTGCCGGGCTGCCCATTCTTTCGCCATCCGGCGTTGCGAAGGCAATGCCACCCTGGATCAGCGTTTCAAGCGACTCGGTTCGCACCGTGGCGCCCTTGAACAGACCGAAGTCCAGACCGAAGCCACTGCTGTTCCAGAAGCGTGAGCCGCTGCGCACCAACGGCGCATATTTAGGCTCGATCAGGATATGGATCAGCACCCGGTCCGCCGTCTGGCCCAGTTCATAACCGGTAACCTTGCCCACCGTAATCTCGCGATAGGTCACTGGCACGCCGATCTTCAACGAACCACGGCGGGCCGCGCTTAGCACCAGGCTCAGCCCCGCTTCGGGCACAGCGCTTTCCGGTGGATTGGCAAGGGCCACGAAGCTCTTCTGCGGCCCGAGGTTTTTCGCCGAAGGCTGCACTTCAATGTATTGGCCGGTTACCAGCGTTTCCAGGTTGGAGGTCTTCATCAACCCCAGTTCAGGCTTGACCACCCAGAACTGGGACCCGACCCGGGCGATGCGCTCGGGCACTTCGGTGATACGCGCAGTGAGCAGCACCGATTGCATATCGGCGCTGAGATCAACATCCTCGATCTTGCCTACATCCAACCCTTTGAAACGAATCGGCGTACCACTGCGCAAACCATCGGCGCGGTCGACCTTGATCGTGACCATGGTGCCCCGCTGCTGTGCAGTTTCATGATCGGCAAACAGGCGGAAGCGTGGAATGCGTCTTTTCAGCGGCACATTCGGTTCCGGGGTTTCGAAGGCAATCCCGCCAGCCATCAGGCTTTGCAGGGACTCACTCTTGACCTGGATCCCGCCCGTCAAGCCTCCCGAGAGGGTGATGCCACTGGCGTTCCAGAAACGTGTGGAGCCGTTGACCAGTCCTTCGTATTCCTTCTCGATGTGCACACCGATGATCAACTGCTTTTTCTTGCGGGAGAACTGATAGCTCTGCACCGAGCCGACCTTGACCTGCTTGTAGAGGATCGGACTGCCAACCTCCAGCGATCCGAGGTTTTCGGTCAGCAGGACCAAGTGCAGCCCCGGGGAACGCAAGTCCAGCGGCGGCGCTTTGGCCCGGGCTTCGAACTCGCGCTGCGGCGCGCCGCCCTTGTCACCCGGTCGCACGGCAATGTAGTTGCCCTTGACCAGCGCTTCCAGGCCAGTGATACCCGCCAGGGAGATCGACGGCTTGACGACCCAGAACTGCGTGCCGGTCACCAGGTAATCTTCGGCCAGCGGGTCCAGGGTCAATTCAGCCGTGGCGCTGGACAGGTCTGGATCGACCTTGAGGTTCTTCAGACTGCCGACCTGAATCCCCTTGTACATGACCGGCGTACGGCCGGCCTGCAATCCTTCGAAATCGCTGAGTTTGACCTTTACACGGATACCCGCCGCAGCAGCGTCGAAGTCTTCGTAAAGACGGAACGGCAGGCTTGGGTCCGTCGGCGGGCTGTCCTTGCGGCTTTCCGGCGTGGCGAAGGCAATCCCCCCGGCCACGATGCTGGCCAGGGACTCGCTGCGCACTTTGACGCCCGAGAGGTTGGCATCGATGCTGATGCCACTGGCGTTCCAGAAACGCGTATGTTTGCGCACCAGGTTGGCATAGGTCGGCTCGATGAAGATTTTGATCTCGACCTTGCTCTGATCCTCGGACAGCAGGTAGCTCTTCACCTGACCGACCTGGATCTGTTTGTAGAACACCGGGCTGCCACGGTTCAGTGAACCCAACCGATCAGCCTTGAGGGTCAGATGCAAACCCGGCTTGGCGTCCGACAGCGGCGGCTCTTCGACCAGGGCCTTGAATTTACGGGTCGATTCGCCTTCACCGGGGCTGATGGCCACATAGTTACCCGATACCAGGGTTTCCAGGCCAGTGATCCCGGCCAGGCTTACGCTCGGCTTGACCAGCCAGAAACGCGTTCCGGTCTTGAGGTATTGCTCGACGTCCTTATTCATCTCGACCGTCGCGACCACGCCCTTGGAGTTGCCTTCGTCATCGAGTTTAAGGGCCGTCACTTTGCCGACCGTCATCCCTTTGTAGACGACTTCGGTTTTGTTGACCTGGATGCCTTCGCCACTCTCAAAGCGCACAGTGATCTCGATTCCGGTCTCGTTATAAGCCCGCCAGCCGAGCCAGCCGCCGATGATCAAGGCAATCAACGGCAAGACCCAGATGGCCGACCAGTTCGAAGCCGGTCGGGTTTTAGCGGTAGGCAAATCAGTCATGGTCGTCATCCGACTCCGTGTTATCCCAAATCAGTCGGGGATCGAAAGTTACTGCGGCAATCATTGTCAAAATCACTACGCTGGCGAAAGCGATCGCGCCGAGACCGGCTTCGACACTGGCGAGTCGCCCAAAATTCACCACTGCCACCAGAATGGCAATCACGAAAATATCCAGCATCGACCAACGACCAATGAACTCGATGAAACGGTACATAAAGATGCGTTGCCGCGCCGACATGGGCTGGTGCCGTTGCACGGAAAACAGCAACAAGGCGATACCCACCAACTTGAAGGTAGGTACAAGGATACTGGCGATGAACACCACGGCGGCGATGGGAATCATGCCGTGTTGTACCAACTCGATGACGCCGGACATGATCGTACTCGGGGCACCTTGGCCCAGCGAGTTGATGGTCATGATCGGCAACATGTTGGCCGGAATATAGAGAATCGCGGCCGTGATCAACAATGCCCAGGTCCGCATCAAGCTGTTCGGGCGACGGGGGTGAACCAGCGCGCCGCAGCGAGTACAGGTTTGGTTGTCGGCTTCAGCGTCCTGCCGATTCAACTCATGGCACTCCGTACAGATCAGAATGCCTGCATCAATCGCCCGCATGGGCATCTTCTCCTGATAACGCCTGCCAGATCTGATGCGGTGACATCACCACCTCCAGCCAGACCTGGACCAGCAACAAACTGATGAAACACACCAGGCCAAGGCCTACGGTGATGGCCGCCATGTCGGCCAACTTGACGATGGCCACCAGCACGCCCATGAGGTAGACCTCAAGCATCCCCCAGTCTCGTAAATGGTGATAAATGCGGTACAGCAACAAACCGTAGCTACGGCCAAAGTCCAAGCGAATGGTCAACAGCACAGCCAACTGACAAAGCAACTTGAGCAGCGGGATGCCCATGCTGCACAGGAACACCACTGCCGCGATGCCTTGCATACCGGTATCGAACAAACCGACTACCCCACTCCAAACGGTATCCTGGGACGACTGCCCGAGCAGATTGAGTTGCATGATGGGTAAGAAGTTGGCCGGCACGTATAACAGCAGGGCGGCAATAACCAGGGCAAGACTGCGCTCGACTACATTGTGCCGGTGAGCATAGAGCTCATAGCCGCAGCGGGGGCACTCGGCTTTTTCGCCATGGGCCAGTTGAGGCTTGCGCATCAAAAGGTCGCACTCATGACATGCCACCAGATCGCTCAGGGGTAGATCTGACAACCTATCAATGTCTGACGGATCGGGCATAAACAGCTCTGGCTCAGCTAAGGTGGGGCTATTCTAGTGCTCCAGCTCGGAAATAACTGTGCAAATTTATCACGAGCTTTCGTAGACTTTTCCTGCGGGCAAAACAAAACCCCTACCTGCATCAGCAGATAGGGGTTTCGGAATTTAATCTTGACGATGACCTACTCTCACATGGGGAAACCCCACACTACCATCGGCGATGCATCGTTTCACTTCTGAGTTCGGGATGGGATCAGGTGGTTCCAATGCTCTATGGTCGTCAAGAAATTCGGTAGCCGGTGCGTGCCTTGCGGTCACGTGCCAGCGAATGGGTATGCGATAGATTTGTGTGTTGCGTTCGTGAGCGATGCGAACTTTCGGTTCGTGTCGTCTTCACACACCGCAATCTGGTCTCTTCGCTCTTCAGCTTGGAGTTACAAATTGCTTGGGTGTTATATGGTCAAGCCTCACGGGCAATTAGTACAGGTTAGCTCAACGCCTCACAGCGCTTACACACCCTGCCTATCAACGTCGTAGTCTTCGACGGCCCTTCAGGGGACTCAAGGTCCCAGTGAGATCTCATCTTGAGGCAAGTTTCCCGCTTAGATGCTTTCAGCGGTTATCTTTTCCGAACATAGCTACCCGGCAATGCCACTGGCGTGACAACCGGAACACCAGAGGTTCGTCCACTCCGGTCCTCTCGTACTAGGAGCAGCCCCTCTCAAATCTCAAACGTCCACGGCAGATAGGGACCGAACTGTCTCACGACGTTCTAAACCCAGCTCGCGTACCACTTTAAATGGCGAACAGCCATACCCTTGGGACCGGCTTCAGCCCCAGGATGTGATGAGCCGACATCGAGGTGCCAAACACCGCCGTCGATATGAACTCTTGGGCGGTATCAGCCTGTTATCCCCGGAGTACCTTTTATCCGTTGAGCGATGGCCCTTCCATACAGAACCACCGGATCACTAAGACCTACTTTCGTACCTGCTCGACGTGTCTGTCTCGCAGTCAAGCGCGCTTTTGCCTTTATACTCTACGACCGATTTCCGACCGGTCTGAGCGCACCTTCGTACTCCTCCGTTACTCTTTAGGAGGAGACCGCCCCAGTCAAACTACCCACCATACACTGTCCTCGATCCGGATAACGGACCTGAGTTAGAACCTCAAAGTTGCCAGGGTGGTATTTCAAGGATGGCTCCACGCGAACTGGCGTCCACGCTTCAAAGCCTCCCACCTATCCTACACAAGCAAATTCAAAGTCCAGTGCAAAGCTATAGTAAAGGTTCACGGGGTCTTTCCGTCTAGCCGCGGATACACTGCATCTTCACAGCGATTTCAATTTCACTGAGTCTCGGGTGGAGACAGCGCCGCCATCGTTACGCCATTCGTGCAGGTCGGAACTTACCCGACAAGGAATTTCGCTACCTTAGGACCGTTATAGTTACGGCCGCCGTTTACCGGGGCTTCGATCAAGAGCTTCGCGTTAGCTAACCCCATCAATTAACCTTCCGGCACCGGGCAGGCGTCACACCCTATACGTCCACTTTCGTGTTTGCAGAGTGCTGTGTTTTTAATAAACAGTCGCAGCGGCCTGGTATCTTCGACCGGCGTGGGCTTACGCAGCAAGTGCTTCACCCTCACCGGCGCACCTTCTCCCGAAGTTACGGTGCCATTTTGCCTAGTTCCTTCACCCGAGTTCTCTCAAGCGCCTTGGTATTCTCTACCCAACCACCTGTGTCGGTTTGGGGTACGGTTCCTGGTTACCTGAAGCTTAGAAGCTTTTCTTGGAAGCATGGCATCAACCACTTCGTCACCCAAAGGGTAACTCGTCATCAGCTCTCGGCCTTAGAATCCCGGATTTACCTAAGATTCCAGCCTACCACCTTAAACTTGGACAACCAACGCCAAGCTGGCCTAGCCTTCTCCGTCCCTCCATCGCAATAACCAGAAGTACAGGAATATTAACCTGTTTTCCATCGACTACGCTTTTCAGCCTCGCCTTAGGGACCGACTAACCCTGCGTCGATTAACGTTGCGCAGGAAACCTTGGTCTTTCGGCGTGGGTGTTTTTCACACCCATTGTCGTTACTCATGTCAGCATTCGCACTTCTGATACCTCCAGCAAGCTTCTCAACTCACCTTCACAGGCTTACAGAACGCTCCTCTACCGCATCACTTGCGTGATACCCGTAGCTTCGGTGTATGGTTTGAGCCCCGTTACATCTTCCGCGCAGGCCGACTCGACTAGTGAGCTATTACGCTTTCTTTAAAGGGTGGCTGCTTCTAAGCCAACCTCCTAGCTGTCTAAGCCTTCCCACATCGTTTCCCACTTAACCATAACTTTGGGACCTTAGCTGACGGTCTGGGTTGTTTCCCTTTTCACGACGGACGTTAGCACCCGCCGTGTGTCTCCCATGCTCGGCACTTGTAGGTATTCGGAGTTTGCATCGGTTTGGTAAGTCGGGATGACCCCCTAGCCGAAACAGTGCTCTACCCCCTACAGTGATACATGAGGCGCTACCTAAATAGCTTTCGAGGAGAACCAGCTATCTCCGAGCTTGATTAGCCTTTCACTCCGATCCACAGGTCATCCGCTAACTTTTCAACGGTAGTCGGTTCGGTCCTCCAGTCAGTGTTACCTAACCTTCAACCTGCCCATGGATAGATCGCCCGGTTTCGGGTCTATTCCCAGCGACTAGACGCCCTATTAAGACTCGCTTTCGCTACGCCTCCCCTATTCGGTTAAGCTCGCCACTGAAAATAAGTCGCTGACCCATTATACAAAAGGTACGCAGTCACCCAACAAAGTGGGCTCCCACTGCTTGTACGCATACGGTTTCAGGATCTATTTCACTCCCCTCTCCGGGGTTCTTTTCGCCTTTCCCTCACGGTACTAGTTCACTATCGGTCAGTCAGTAGTATTTAGCCTTGGAGGATGGTCCCCCCATATTCAGACAAAGTTTCTCGTGCTCCGTCCTACTCGATTTCACTTCTAAGATCCTTTCGCGTACAGGGCTATCACCCACTATGGCCGCACTTTCCAGAGCGTTCCGCTAAAATCAAAGAAGCTTAAGGGCTAGTCCCCGTTCGCTCGCCACTACTAAGGGAATCTCGGTTGATTTCTTTTCCTCAGGGTACTTAGATGTTTCAGTTCCCCTGGTTCGCCTCTTGCACCTATGTATTCAGTACAAGATAACCATCTTATGATGGTTGGGTTCCCCCATTCAGACATCTCCGGATCAAAGTCTGTTTGCCGACTCCCCGAAGCTTTTCGCAGGCTACCACGTCTTTCATCGCCTCTGACTGCCAAGGCATCCACCGTATGCGCTTCTTCACTTGACCATATAACCCCAAGCAATCTGGTTATACTGTGAAGACGACATTCGCCGAAAATTCGATCTTGCTCATGAGAGCAACTCACAAATTTTACCTTAGCCTGAGCCGTTACCAGTGAAAGTAACGTTCAGTCTATCTTTCTATCACATACCCAAATTTTTAAAGAACGATCTAATCAAAAGACTAGAAATCAACATTCATCACCCTGGGGTGGAATGCTCATTTCTAAGCTTTAAACGTTGTGCCAATCTGTAATGGTGGAGCCAAGCGGGATCGAACCGCTGACCTCCTGCGTGCAAGGCAGGCGCTCTCCCAGCTGAGCTATGGCCCCGTATCTTTACCGGGGACACCATGAAATTGGTGGGTCTGGGCAGATTCGAACTGCCGACCTCACCCTTATCAGGGGTGCGCTCTAACCAACTGAGCTACAGACCCAATCGTCTTCTTCAATGAATCAAGCAATTCGTGTGGGAGCTCATGGAGCAGCTGAGTCGTCGATTAAGGAGGTGATCCAGCCGCAGGTTCCCCTACGGCTACCTTGTTACGACTTCACCCCAGTCATGAATCACACCGTGGTAACCGTCCCCCCGAAGGTTAGACTAGCTACTTCTGGTGCAACCCACTCCCATGGTGTGACGGGCGGTGTGTACAAGGCCCGGGAACGTATTCACCGCGACATTCTGATTCGCGATTACTAGCGATTCCGACTTCACGCAGTCGAGTTGCAGACTGCGATCCGGACTACGATCGGTTTTGTGGGATTAGCTCCACCTCGCGGCTTGGCAACCCTCTGTACCGACCATTGTAGCACGTGTGTAGCCCAGGCCGTAAGGGCCATGATGACTTGACGTCATCCCCACCTTCCTCCGGTTTGTCACCGGCAGTCTCCTTAGAGTGCCCACCATAACGTGCTGGTAACTAAGGACAAGGGTTGCGCTCGTTACGGGACTTAACCCAACATCTCACGACACGAGCTGACGACAGCCATGCAGCACCTGTCTCAATGTTCCCGAAGGCACCAATCCATCTCTGGAAAGTTCATTGGATGTCAAGGCCTGGTAAGGTTCTTCGCGTTGCTTCGAATTAAACCACATGCTCCACCGCTTGTGCGGGCCCCCGTCAATTCATTTGAGTTTTAACCTTGCGGCCGTACTCCCCAGGCGGTCAACTTAATGCGTTAGCTGCGCCACTAAGAGCTCAAGGCTCCCAACGGCTAGTTGACATCGTTTACGGCGTGGACTACCAGGGTATCTAATCCTGTTTGCTCCCCACGCTTTCGCACCTCAGTGTCAGTATCAGTCCAGGTGGTCGCCTTCGCCACTGGTGTTCCTTCCTATATCTACGCATTTCACCGCTACACAGGAAATTCCACCACCCTCTACCATACTCTAGCTCGACAGTTTTGAATGCAGTTCCCAGGTTGAGCCCGGGGCTTTCACATCCAACTTAACGAACCACCTACGCGCGCTTTACGCCCAGTAATTCCGATTAACGCTTGCACCCTCTGTATTACCGCGGCTGCTGGCACAGAGTTAGCCGGTGCTTATTCTGTCGGTAACGTCAAAACACTAACGTATTAGGTTAATGCCCTTCCTCCCAACTTAAAGTGCTTTACAATCCGAAGACCTTCTTCACACACGCGGCATGGCTGGATCAGGCTTTCGCCCATTGTCCAATATTCCCCACTGCTGCCTCCCGTAGGAGTCTGGACCGTGTCTCAGTTCCAGTGTGACTGATCATCCTCTCAGACCAGTTACGGATCGTCGCCTTGGTGAGCCATTACCTCACCAACTAGCTAATCCGACCTAGGCTCATCTGATAGCGCAAGGCCCGAAGGTCCCCTGCTTTCTCCCGTAGGACGTATGCGGTATTAGCGTCCGTTTCCGAGCGTTATCCCCCACTACCAGGCAGATTCCTAGGCATTACTCACCCGTCCGCCGCTCTCAAGAGGTGCAAGCACCTCTCTACCGCTCGACTT
This sequence comes from Pseudomonas sp. St290, assembly GCF_018325805.1. Lineage (NCBI taxonomy): Bacteria > Pseudomonadati > Pseudomonadota > Gammaproteobacteria > Pseudomonadales > Pseudomonadaceae > Pseudomonas > Pseudomonas sp. St290. The sequence goes on from NZ_AP014703.1 coordinate 5,743,567, forward strand.
GCATGTGTTAGGCCTGCCGCCAGCGTTCAATCTGAGCCATGATCAAACTCTTCAGTTCAAACATCTTTGGGTTTTGAGAAAACCCTAAACTTGGCTCAGCAATCGTTGGTTACATCTTTGATTTCTCGCGGAGTAACTTGTGATGCTGATAATCTGTTGACTAGCAGTCTGACTCCACAAGCACCCACACGAATTGCTTGATTCAGTTGTTAAAGAGCGGTTGGTTAAGAGCTTTCGTCTCAACCGAGGCGCGCATTCTACAGCGCCCGGCGTATCTGTCAAGCGGTTATTTTCAGAAGCTTTCAAAGTTTCGCTTGGGAAACATCAACAACTTCAACCACTTGCGCTTCCGATCTCTCGTTAGCGGGAGGCGAATTCTACAGCGTTACTCGCTGCTGTCAACACCTCTTTTTCACCGCTTTCGACCGAGAAGATCGAACCGCTGAAAAGGCCAAACCCACACTGCCCTATCAGCTACTTCCTGGCTTCGATGATCTGAAGCCCGACCCCTTCGAAACCTACTTAACTCATTGAATCCCAAGGAGTTTTCCGTTTCGACTGCGCCGGAAGTGGGGCGAATTATAGACGTCCAGAATTTGCCGTCAACCCTTAATTACGCTTTTGTTGCGGAAGGAACTTTCCTGCCCAGCAAACGCGGGATCCGGCGCATCACCGGCGGCACCCTCAGCAGCAACAGTACGCCACCTATAAAGGCGTATATCGCCCACTCCTTCAGATCCGCCCGCACGATCCACAGCATATGCAGCAACCCAAGCCCCAGGATCAGATAAACCAGGCGATGCAATTTCTTCCAGCGCACACCAAGCCGTCGCTGACTGTAGCGATTGGATGTGACCGCCAGCGCCAACAAACCGAGGAACCCGAGCGCCCCGACGATAATGTAAGGCCGCTTGCTCAACTCCACGCCCAACTGCGACCAGTCGAACCCCAATATGAACGCCGCATACCCACTCAAATGCAACACCACATAAGCAAAGCACCACAACCCCAACTGCCGCCGGACGGCGATCCACCCCGCCCACCCCGTCAGTTTCTGCAGCGGTGTCATGCTCAAGGTGATCAGCAACAGAATCAGCGTCCCCAACCCGAGCCGATCCACCAGGACTTTGCCCGGGTCAGGACCCAGCGCGTTCATCAAGGCCTCGTAAAGCCAGAACAACGGCCAGACCGCCGCCGCGATGAAGACGCCAATTCGCCAGACAGGAAAACGCATCAGTAGTCCTTCCTCAGGTCCATCCCCGCATATAAAGAAGCGACTTCATCCTGATAGCCGTTGAACATCAACGTATCGCGGACATTGGGGCTGAACAGCCCACTGGGCAGACGGCGTTCATGTGCCTGGGTCCAACGCGGGTGATCGACTGTCGGATTGACGTTGGCATAGAAGCCGTACTCATCAGACGCAATGCTTTGCCAAGTCGTCTTCGGCTGCTCACTCACCAGACTGATCCGCACAATCGACTTCACACTTTTGAAACCGTACTTCCACGGCACCACCAACCGCAACGGCGCGCCGTTCTGGTTCGGCAACTCCCGCCCGTACATCCCTACCGCCAGGATGGCCAGCGGGTTCATCGCCTCATCCAATCGCAAGCCTTCGACATACGGCCAGTCGATCAAAGCGAAACCTGAACGCTGCCCGGGCATGGTCTTGGGATCCTGCAGAGTCTCGAAGCGAATGTATTTAGCCTTGGAGGTCGGCTCGACCTGCTTGAGCAATGCAGAGATGGGAAAGCCGATCCACGGAATGACCATCGACCAAGCCTCGACACAGCGCAATCGATAAATACGCTCTTCCAGTTGATAAGGCTTCATGAAGTCTTCCAACCCATAGCGTCCCGGCTTGCCCACTTCCCCGTCCACTACCACGCTCCAGGGCTCAGTCTTCAAGGATCCGGCATTGGCTGCCGGATCCCCCTTGTCGGTCCCGAACTCATAGAAGTTGTTGTAATGAGTCGCGTCCTTGAACGGTGTAATGGGCTCATTCTTGACCGTGACCGCCCCCCATTGGGTAGACGGTAGTTTCTCGACAAACCAGGACGGAGCCTTGCCGGGCTCGACATCGGCGTAACGCGCCGCATCGGCCGCGCCGGCCCATCGCGGCAAGCTGCTCACGGCGAGACCCGCCATGGTGACCCCCAGGACTTGACGACGGGATAGATAGAGGGATTCGGGCGTGACATCCGATTCACGGCAGTCGGACGACTTGGGGATCTTGATCAGCATGACAACTCCGCAGTATTGGAGGGCAGATGCACCAATAGACTGCGGAGTATGGGGGAAATTACATTAAGGCAACGTTTAGCGTCGACGAAGACGCAGCAAGTACTGCACCGGGCCGGAAGCGGCATAGGCAAGGAACACCAGCAGCAGGATACGCGGCGGGTCACTGAACACCACGGCAAATACCAGCACCACCGCCAGAATCGCAACAAACGGCACACGGCCCTTCAGATCCAACTCCTTGAAGCTGTTGTACTTGATGTTGCTGACCATCAGCATCCCGGCCGCCGCAACCAGCAACGCCACCAGGAACGACATCTTCGAACCCTGGATGCCGTAGTCGCTGAATGCCCAGACGACACCGGCCACGACACCGGCCGCAGCCGGACTGGCCAGGCCAATGAAGTAGCGCTTGTCAGCCTTGCCTACTTGCGTGTTGAAACGCGCCAGGCGCAACGCCGCACCTGCCACGTAGATAAAGGCGACCATCCAGCCGACCTTGCCCATGTCCCCCAGCGCCCAGCCAAATGCCAGCAAGGCGGGAGCCACGCCAAAAGCGACCATGTCGGACAGCGAATCGTACTCGGCACCGAACGCGCTCTGGGTATTGGTCATGCGGGCGACACGCCCGTCCAGGCCATCGAGCACCATGGCGACGAAGATCGCGATGGCGGCGAACGCGAAGTAGCGGCTCGCCCCTGCGCTATCGCCGGCGCTCAAGGCGGCCTGGGCACTCATGGAACTGATGATGGAATAGAAACCGGCGAACAGGTTCGCGGTGGTGAACAGGTTCGGCAGCAGATAGATGCCACGATGCCGGACCTTACGGCCTTCAGCGTCATGGCCTTCTTCGATGTGCTCATCGATGGGCAACAGGCTTTCGGCGTCAGGAGCCTGGTTTGGCTCGTCGGGACGTTCGCTCATGGACAATACCTTGCAACGGTGTGAAAAAATTCGACAGATGTCTGGGTCGACGGTTCGGCCGCAAACGATGCAGCTTTATACCAGAAGCCACCGCCCAAACGAAAAAACGCGGCCAAGGCCGCGTTTTTCGATCAAGCTCGCGACTTAGTTCTTGGTTTTGTCGACGATCTTGTTGGCGCTGATCCACGGCATCATCGAGCGCAGTTGCTCGCCGATGATTTCGATGCCATGGGCGGCGTTATTGCGACGCTTGGCGGTCATCGAAGGATAGCCGGTGGCGCCTTCGCTGATGAACATCTTGGCGTATTCGCCGTCCTGAATACGTTTCAGGGCGTTGCGCATGGCCTGGCGGGACTCGGCGTTGATGACTTCCGGGCCAGTCACGTACTCGCCGTACTCGGCGTTGTTGGAGATCGAGTAGTTCATGTTGGCGATGCCGCCTTCGTACATGAGGTCAACGATCAGCTTCAGTTCGTGCAGGCATTCGAAGTAGGCCATTTCTGGCGCGTAGCCAGCTTCAACCAGGGTTTCGAAACCGGCCTTGACCAGCTCGACGGTACCGCCACACAGAACGGCTTGCTCGCCGAACAGGTCGGTTTCGGTTTCGTCCTTGAAGGTGGTTTCGATGATGCCGGTACGACCGCCACCCACGCCAGCGGCGTAGGACAGGGCCACGTTCTTGGCGTTGCCGGACGCATCCTGATAGATCGCGATCAGGTCAGGGATACCGCCGCCCTTCACGAACTCGGAACGCACGGTGTGGCCCGGGGCCTTCGGCGCGATCATGATCACGTCGAGGTCGGAACGCGGAACAACCTGGTTGTAGTGGATCGAGAAGCCGTGGGAGAAGGCCAGGGTCGCGCCTTTCTTGATGTTCGGCTCGATTTCGTTCTTGTACAACGCGCCCTGGAACTCGTCCGGGGTCAGGATCATCACCAGGTCGGCGGCGGCAACGGCAGAAGCCACGTCAGCGACTTTCAGGCCATGGGCCTCAGCCTTGGCAACGGTGGCCGAGCCTTTACGCAAGCCGACGGTCACGTCAACGCCAGAGTCCTTCAGGTTGCACGCCTGGGCGTGACCTTGGGAACCGTAGCCGATGATGGCGACTTTCTTGCCCTGGATGATCGACAGGTCGCAGTCTTTATCGTAGAAAACTTTCATGAAATTCCCCTATATCCGGCCGTTCAGGCCATTCGCTAATTTGGTTTAGATGCTCAGTACTTTGTCGCCACGGGCAATCCCGGTGACGCCACTGCGTACGGTTTCCAGAATCGAGGCAGTACCGATCGATTGAATGAAACTGTCGAGCTTGTCGCTGGTACCGGTCAACTGAACGGTATAGACGCTGGCGCTGACATCGACGATCTGCCCACGATAAATATCGGTAGTACGTTTGATCTCGGCGCGCTGGGCGCCGGTGGCCTTGACCTTGACCAGCATCAGCTCACGCTCGATGTGAGCGCTTTCCGACAGGTCCACCAGCTTGACCACCTCGATCAGCTTGTTCAGGTTCTTGGTGATCTGCTCGATGATTTCATCGTGCCCTACGGTGGTCAGCGTCAGACGCGACAGGGTCGGGTCTTCGGTTGGCGCCACGGTCAGGCTTTCGATGTTGTAGTTACGCTGCGAGAACAGGCCTACAACACGAGACAGCGCACCCGGTTCGTTTTCCAGAAGCAAGGAAATAATATGTCGCATGATTAGGTACGCTCCGTCTTGCTCAGCCACATATCGCGCATGGAGCCGTCTTTGATCTGCATCGGGTAGACGTGCTCGCTGGTGTCGACCGCAATATCGATCACCACCAGGCGATCCTTCATGGCGAACGCCTCCTCCATCTTCGACTTCAAATCCTTCGATTCGGTGATGCGCACGCCAACGTGACCATAGGCCTCCGCCAGCTTGACGAAATCAGGCAGCGATTCCATGTAGGAGTGCGAGTGACGGCTGCCGTAGCTCATGTCCTGCCACTGGCGAACCATGCCCAACACACCGTTGTTCAGGATCACGATCTTCACCGGCAAGCCGTATTGCAGGCAGGTGGACAGCTCCTGGATGTTCATCTGGATACTGCCCTCGCCGGTGACGCAGGCGACGTCGGCATCCGGAAAGCTCAACTTGATGCCCATGGCCGCCGGGAAACCGAAGCCCATGGTGCCCAGGCCGCCGGAGTTGATCCAGCGATTGGGTTTGTCGAACTTGTAGTACTGCGCGGCGAACATCTGGTGCTGGCCCACGTCGGAGGTCACAAAGGCATCGCCCTTGGTCACTTCGCACAGGGTTTCGATCACGGTCTGCGGCTTGATCACACTGCCGTCGCCCTTGTCGTAAGGGAACAGGCCACGATCGCCGCGCCATTCATCGACCTGCTTCCACCAGCTGGCCACGGAATCCTTGTTCGGAACCTCGCCGATTTCCTTGAGAATGGCGACCATTTCAGTCAGCACACTCTCTACCGGACCGACAATCGGCACGTCTGCCTTGATGGTCTTGGAGATGGAAGCCGGGTCGATGTCGATGTGGATGATCTTGGCATTCGGGCAGAATTTCGCCGCGCCATTGATGACACGGTCATCGAAACGCGCGCCGACCGCCAGGATCACATCGGCGTGGTGCATCGCCAGGTTGGCGGTGTAGCTGCCGTGCATGCCGAGCATACCGATGAACTGACGGTCGCTGCCCGGGAACGCGCCCAGGCCCATCAGTGTATTGGTGACCGGCAGGTTGAGCATTTTCGCCAGCTCGGTCAGCGGCGCGGAGCCACCGCCGAGGATCACGCCACCACCGGAGTACAGCACAGGGCGCTTGGCCGCCAGCAGCATTTCGGCTGCCTTGCGGATTTGCCCGGAGTGACCACGGACCGCGGGGCTGTAGGAACGCAGCTTGGCTTTTTTCGGGAAGATGTATTCGAACTTCTCGGCCGGGTTGGTCATGTCTTTCGGGACATCGACCACGACCGGGCCCGGACGACCGGATTCAGCCAGGTAGAAAGCTTTCTTCATGACCTCCGGGATTTCCGACGCGTGCTTGATCATGAAGCTGTGCTTCACGATCGGCCGGGAGATGCCGATCATGTCGGTTTCCTGGAACGCATCGGTGCCGACCATGGTGCTAGGCACCTGGCCGGAGATGATCACCATCGGGATGGAGTCCATGTACGCGGTGGCGATACCGGTGATGGCGTTCGTGGCGCCTGGACCGGAAGTCACCAATACCACGCCGGCCTTGCCGGTAGCACGGGCATAACCATCAGCCATATGGGTGGCCGCCTGCTCGTGACGAACCAGGATGTGGGTCACTTCCGGTTCTTTGAACAGGGCATCATAGACATGAAGAAGAGCACCACCGGGGTACCCGTAGATATATTTGACGCCTTCGTCACGCAAAAAGCGGACGAGCATCTCACCGCCAGATAAAAGCTCCACGTTGTTCACCTCTAAAACGCCAGAATACCGACCCACAAAGAGGGGACGGGTCTTAATAGGTTTACTTCTCGGCAGAGCATGAGCGACGGTGGTCGCCGACTACGTCAGCACTGACTGAGCAAGTATTGGGATCGTCCCAAGTGTTGCGGGCCTTTCCCACCCAGCGCGAGGTAACGCGTTGCGGGTGTAACAGGTCGGCGCGGATGTGCGCCTCATGATCTGCCGAGTGGGTCTGCTTCTGGCAGTCCCTCTACAGCGGACTTTGGATTCTTCTGTTTCGCCTTCTGCAAGTCAAGTCGTCAATGTGCTTTATTCGAAGTAAGCGCATGAGAACGCAAGAAAAAACCTTTAAACGGCAACTGTGTTAGCTTCAATTGCGCAACCCATGACAAGGAAACAGCATGCGAATGATCTTCCTGACGGCCAGCCTGCTGGTTGGCCTGAGCCCGATGTGCATGGCCGGCCAGGTCTACAAATGGGTAGACGCCCAGGGCGTTACCCACTTCGGCGCCCAGCCGCCCGAAGGCACCGAGGCCACCACCGTGATCAAGTCCTCACCGTCCGTCACCAAACCGCCAGCACCGCCTTCCGGTGGGCCCATTGGTGACCAGAAAGCGATCGATAAAGAGGTCAAGAAACAGATTGCCGAGCAGGAAGCCCAGCTCAAGGCATTTTGCGAACAGGCCAGGACCAACCTGGCGCAGTTGCAAAACAACCCGAGGGTTCGCGAGGACGTAGAGGGGGAAATGCGCCGCCTCACTGACGAAGAGCGGCGCCAGCGCATCGATGAAACCAGCAAGCAGATCGAGGAGAACTGCCAGTAACGTCGGTCAGCCGACGTTACTGATCATCTGATCGAACTGCGCCAACAGCCGCTGCAGCGCCACGCCCTGCCCTGGCCGCTGGGCATAGACCATTTCAGCCATGGCCAGGATGCCCGAGGCGTTGGGCAGCGGCAGGTCATTTTCCAGGATGGTTTTCATCCGCGGCAGGAAAATCCATTGCAGCCATTGCTCGAAGTCCAGGGTGTCGACCGCAAACGGCTCGACACTGGCCAACGCTTGCGCCGAAGGCGAAACGTCGCTCCACCAGCCCTGGACACGCAGTTCCCGCTCGATCAGCAACAACTGATCGGCGATCTGGGGAAAACGCGTATCCATCAGAGCGAAACCTTGGCCTTCTGACGGGCCAACGCCGCGCCAGCGGAATCGCCTTGTTTCTCACGAGCCTGGGCGATCAATTCCCACAAGCTGGCCTGAAGCGCCGGACGACCGCTGGAGAATGTCAGGCCACGCCGGGCCAGTTGTTCGGCTTGCGGCGCATCGCCCTGGGCCATGCGCACCTGGGCCAGGCGATACAGAACCTGGGGTTCGCGCGGCGCCACACGCTGGGCACGTTCCAGGCTGGAGGAGGCACCGTTGAGGTCACCGCCGGCCTGTTGCTGTTGCGCCGTGGTCAGCAGGGCCAACACCGGGCCGTCCAGTTGCTCATCGGCGGACAACCCACCGGCGCCCGCCGACGGGATGCTGCTCGGCGTCGAAGGCATGCTGTAGCTGCCCTGATCGATCGGCGAAGTCTCGATAGGGCCCGGGGTAATCGGGCCCGGCGTGATCGGCGTGCTGCTGATCGGTGCCGAGGTCGTCGCGCCACCACCGGGCACCATCACGACGACACCGGTGTCGCCCTGGGGAATTGCCTGGACCTGGCCCTGCGCCGGCCGCTTCACCGTCGTTTGCCGGAAACCGCCGTTGGCCGAGATCCGCTCACTGTTGGAAACAGCGGTGCCGGAGTCTACGACCGGAATCGAACCGCGCTGTACGGTAGAGCAACCACTGAGCAAAGCCACGGCCGTTACCGCTGGAATCAACCACTTGTTCACTTGAAACCCTCTTTGCTTAATTCATCCAGTCCTTGACCCAATCCATCACCGATTCGGCGGGATTCGTGCCGCCACAGGCAGCACCGGGTGGCGGCTCGCTGCCGCGAATATACGGCATCTGCACGGCGCCCGGGCAATTGGCATCGGAGCCTTGTCCCGTGCGCGAATCGACCCAGGCCTGAACGATATTGTCCGGTTGCGGCATGTCCAGCGGCAACGGGTCGGCCTTGCGCATGAAACTGGTCCAGACCTGCAACGCACCGGTGGCACCGGTGAATGGGGTCTTGCCGTTGTCATCACGGCCGAGCCAGACCACCGCCAGCAGATCCTGGCTGAAGCCGGCGAACCAACTGTCGCGCGAATCGTTACTGGTACCAGTCTTGCCCGCCAGGTTCAGGGTCCGGGGCAACACGTTATAGACCGAACTGCCGGTCCCTTCGCGCATGACCCGCTGCATGGCGCTCTGGATCAGATAAATGGAGGCCGGATCGAAACGCTGCTGGATCTGGAACGGATAACGCTTGAGCGGCTCGCCATCGGCGGTCAGCACGCTGCGGATCCCGCGCATCGGTGTATTGAAACCGCCGTTGGCCAGCGTCTGGTACATGGCCGCCACCTCGATCGGCGTAAGGCCGCCAGCCCCCAACAGCATCGATGGGAACGCCGGGAACTCGCGACTCACCCCCAGGCGCGCCAGGGTCTTGAGTACGTTCGGCACGCCGACCTCCAATCCGAGACGAGCCGTCGACAGGTTGTAGGAGTGCGCCAACCCCTGGTACAGGAATACCGTGCCGTGGGAACGACGATCATAGTTCTGCGGTTTCCAGACCTGGCCATCCGCGCCCTTGACCGAGAACGTCTCGTCCGACAGCCAACTGGTCAGCGTGTACTGGCTCGGTTTTTCCAGGGCGGTGAGGTAAACCGCCGGCTTGATCAGCGAGCCAATCGGGCGCACCGCGTCCAGGGCCCGGTTGAAACCGGCGAAACTGGCCTGGCGACTACCAATCATGGCCTGGACTTCGCCGGTTTCCGGGTTGGTTACCACCATGGCTGCTTCGACTTCGTCAGCGCCCTTGCGCCCGCCCAGCCGCTTGAAGGTGTCTTCCACCGAGGCTTCGGCCTTCATCTGCAGGATCGGGTCGAAACTGGTGAAGATGCGCAGGCCTTCTTCGGTCAAGTCTTCGTCGCGATAGTCTTCGCGCAACTGACGCTTGACCAGGTCCATGAAGCCGGGGAAGGAACTGTCCGCCAGGCTGCCACGCTTGGTCACGCCCAATGGCATCTTTTTCGCCGCTTCGACTTGCTCGGCGGTCGCCACGCCTTGCTGTTGCAGCAGGTCGAGCACCAGGTTGCGCCGCTCGAGGGCACGCTCCGGATTACGCCGCGGGTTGTAGGAAGACGGCCCCTTGACCATGCCCACCAGCAACGCTACCTGGTGCAGCTTGAGCTCGGACAGTGGCTGGCTGAAGAAGAACTGGCTGGCAAGGCCGAAACCGTGCACCGCTCGTTGACCGTCCTGGCCGATAAATACCTCGTTGAGGTAGGCCTCCAGGATCTCCTGCTTGTCGTAATGCAGCTCCAGCAACAGCGCCATCATGGCTTCGGTGAGCTTGCGGGTCAGGCTGCGCTCGTTGGTCAGATAGAAGTTCTTGACCAGCTGTTGGGTCAGGGTACTGCCGCCCTGGCGCATATGCCCCGAGGATGTGTTGACCCAGACGGCCCGGGCAATCGACTTGGGCGAGACGCCGAAGTGATGATAGAAGTCGCGGTCTTCGACGGCGATCAGCGTATCGAGCAGGAACGGCGGCACCTGGTCGATCTTGATCAGGATCCGGTCTTCAAGGTTCTTGGGGTACAAGCCACCAATGAGCAGCGGTTCGAGGCGCACCACCGACAGGCTCGCATTGTTGGCGCCGGTCAGTGCAGCGACATAATCGCCGGAAAAACGCACCCGCACCGGTTGCGCCTGCTCCATGCCTTCATAGAACTGGAAGCCACGGGTGTTGAGATCGATGGTATTGCCATTGACCGAGGCCGCACCCGGGCCATTGGCCACGCTTTCACGGCGATACCCCAAGGCATCGAGCTCGGTCAGGAAATCATCCTTGCTCAGCTTTTGTCCGACGAACAGCTCCAACGGCCGGGCATAGACCTTGGCCGGAATGGTCCAGCGCTTGCCGGAGAATTTCTCCTGGACCACGGCATCGAGGTAGACCGCAAAACCGGCGAGCACGACGAGGCCCACGAGGCTGAGTTTAAGGGCCCAGCCCAGCCAGGGCCGCAGGCGGCTGGCGGGTGGTTTCTTGGGGGTACGGGGGGATCGGGTACGAGTCATGGCGGCGGATTATACGCACTTTGCCGCGGTTCAACATGAGCCCGACGAGGTTTGCGTTAACGTCGCTTACGGCCATAATGACGGCCTTGAATTTTCCAGTCTCTGAAGGACCGCCCGTGAGCCAATCCCTGATCGCTGCCCTGCAAAACCCGGCCCTCTACCCGCATCCCGTCGAAGGGTTCCAGGTCATCGAGACCCACATTTCCTGGGTATTGCTCACCGGGCCCTACGCCTACAAATTCAAGAAGCCGGTCAACTTCGGTTTCCTCGACTTCACCAGCCTCGAGGCGCGCAAACATTTCTGTGGCGAGGAGTTGCGCCTGAACCAGCGCCTGACCCAGGACCTGTACCTGGACGTCCTGCCGATTACCGGCAGCGCCGAAGCGCCGCAACTGGGTGGCGACGGCCCAGCCATCGAATACGCCCTGAAAATGCGCCAGTTCCCCCAGAGCCAACTGCTCAGCACGCTGCAAGCCAACGGCGAACTGACCACCACGCACATCGATGAGATGGCCGCGCAAATCGCCCAATTCCACCTCTCCACGCCCAAGGTACCCGCCGAGAACGACGCCGGCACCCCGCAAAGCGTGATGGCTCCGGTGCTGCAGAACTTCGAACAGATCCGCCCATTCCTCAACGACAAGGCCGACCTGCTGCAACTCGAAGCGCTGCAAGCCTGGGCCGAGACCAGTTTCGAACGCCTCAAGCCGTTGTTCACCCAACGCAAGGCCGAAGGTTTCATCCGCGAATGCCACGGCGATATCCACCTGGGCAACGCCACCGTGATCGACGGCAAGGTGGTGATCTTCGACTGCATCGAGTTCAACGAACCGTTCCGCTTCACCGACGTCTACGCCGACACCGCGTTCCTGGCGATGGACCTGGAGGACCGCGGCCTCAAGTCGCTGGCGCGGCGCTTCGTCAGCCAGTACCTGGAACTGACCGGTGACTACCAGGGCCTGGAGTTGCTGAACTTCTATAAAGCCTATCGCGCCCTTGTCCGGGCAAAAGTCGCGCTGTTCAGCATGCCGGCCGAAGCCGATCCGGTGCAGCGCGCCACCACCCTGCGCCAGTACCGCAACTACGCCAACCTGGCCGAAAGCTACAGCACCATTCCTTCGCGCTTCCTGGCCATCACCCACGGCGTTTCGGCCGTCGGCAAAAGCCATGTCGCGATGCGTCTGGTAGAGGCGCTGGGCGCCATTCGCCTGCGTTCGGATGTAGAGCGCAAGCGCCTGTTCGGCCAGCAACAGGTGCCCAACGCCCCACAGGCCGGCATTTATAACAACGACGCCAGCAACGCCACCTACGCCCGCCTGCATGAAATCGCCGCGGTGATCCTGCGCGCCGGCTTCCCGGTGGTGATCGATGCCACTTACCTCAAGCACGATCAGCGCGACGCCGCGGCGAAAATCGCCGAGGCCACCGGCGCCCCGTTCCTGATCCTCGACTGCGACGCACCGCAAGCGGTCATCGAAAGCCGGCTGGCCCAGCGCCAGGCCGACCAGAACGACCCTTCCGATGCGAACCTGGCGGTCATTGCTGCACAGCAGTCCAGCCGTGAAGCCCTTACTCCGGCGGAAATCCTCTGCAGCAAACGAGTCCAAACCAATGAAAGCGGCACGCTCGACGTCGTGGTCGCGCAAATCCGTCAGCGCCTGCCCGGCCTGTAGGTAACTATTTGGGCCGTGAAGCGATGCCCGGCTTCACGGCCACCAAATAGTGGCACTATACTGGCGTCATAAAACCAACAGGTGATATGAAATGAGCCTTCCCAAGCTTCTCAATACCCCGCTTTATGCCTTGCTGCGCAAAGACGATATCGCCGGGTTCAACAGCGAACGCCCACAAGGTCCGGTCGACATGCGCGGCGGCGACTTTCGAGGCCTCGATCTGCGGGAACTGAACGCGGACGACGTTGACTTCAGCGACGCCTACTTCCGTTCCGCCGATTTGCGTGGCATCGATTTTCGCAAGTCGTCACTGGAAGGCGCGAGCCTGGCCCATGCGCAAATATCCGGCGCCTACTTCCCGCCCGAACTGTCTGCGGACGAGATCCTGATGTCGATGAACTTCGGCACCCGCCTGCGCTATCGCACCCGCTGATACGGTGGAAACCGGGTAAGCCGACATGCGGCGAACCCACCACAGTCCGAACTGAGCTCCAGCGCCCCCGCCCGCGCTGGACGATGCACCGTGCCGCACGCTCCCCCTATCGTGCGTAATGCATTAGAAGCTTTTGCATCGAATCCCACCAAAGAATCACGCTTTTCCTACTGACCGCTACACTGCTCAGAAGCTTGCCCAATGCACCAGTCGGCCGTCGCAAGGAGGCTCGATGAATGATGAACTGCAACACCTGAAGAATCTGGGCAAGACATCAGCCCAGTGGCTGCACGCCGTCGGCATTCACAGCGCCTCGGATTTACGCCGGCTTGGTGCGGTGGACGCTTATCGGGCCGTGCGCACGCGCGGCTTCCGGGCATCCAAGGTGTTGCTGTACGCCATCGAAGGCGCATTGATGGATGTGCACTGGAACGACATCCCCGCCGAACGCAAGGAAGCCCTGAACAAGCAGCTGGACGCCATTTCGACGCGTCATAAAGCCTGACTGCCTCTTGTTTTGTCGAATGGCGCCATAACCGACCAGGTTATTTCCGCGAATCGAAAAACAATGTTTGACATGGTAATGAGAATCGCTATGATTACCACATCCGGTCGCGAGACTGGTCGATATTTGAACAGCCCTTGGTTCGGACTCTCAGATATCTCCTCATCAGGCTAATCACGGTTATTTGACCCGGCTTTTGCCGGGTCTTTTTTTGCCTGTAGAAAAATCACCTGTAGAAGATCATTTTCCGGCGTGTTCACGCATCTGCGCGCAGTAATCCTGTGGTGGCATGGCCGGCGTGTACCACACGTAATCCGCCATGGCCGACGTTACGTCACTGCCCTCCTCGGCCAGCATCAGGACGATCGGTGCCTCGCTGGCGCCAAGATCCACTGCATGCAGCGGCACACCGACATCCTTTCGAGCATGCCAGGCACCGGCGAACAACAATGCCGGTGTCGGCGCTTGCAGCAGGCGTTCGGCCATGCGGCGGTCACGCTGTTGCTGCACAGCCAGCATCGCTGGCATTTGCGACTCCGGCAGCAAACCGCAGTGGGATTCACGGATCTGCCCCAACAACTCCTCCTTGACTGTGGCCGCATTGGAGCGAGCGCCCATCAAGGTGGGTGGGTTTCGATAGAAACGCTGGATCTCGGCGGCGTCCAGATTGGCGGCCAGCAACGGATAACGTTGCGCCAGGGCAAACTCGACCACGGGCCCGTACAGGCTCCAATCCCAGCCGGGCGACCAGGCCAGCGCGTCGGGCAGGTCCGTTGGCAAGGCGGGTAACTGGCGGACCGAATCGACGCGTGGCTGTTGGGAGGGGGTGAGCATTTCCAGCAACAGGCTGCCCTGGGCTCGCTGTCCGGCCAAAGCCTGGAGCAGCCATACCTGCAGTGCATGGTGATCGCGATTGTCGTGCCGTTCTCCCATCACCACCCGAGGCGCCTTTGCCAGGCGTTCGATCAACGCCTGGGGCGTCACGGCCTGGCCATTGTGCAAATCACGGATTCGTCCGCCAAGCGGGGGCGGTGCGATGCTCTGGCACGCCGTCAGTACACTCAATGCCAGAATCAGGAGCAGGCGCACGTCGGTATCCTCAAGGGTGCCCTCAACGGGCAATGATCAATGGATGCCCGCGCTCCGGATGGTCTTGCACCAACACGTCCAGGCCAAACACCGCCTTGAGCGGTTCCGGGCGCAGCACGTGCCGGGGCGTGTCCAGGGCCACTGGGCGACCGGACGCGAGCAGCAACAGGCGATCACAGTAACGCGCCGCCAGGTTCAGGTCATGCAGGATCACCAGCACGGCGGCGCCGCGACTGGCGAATTCACGCACCGCCTGGAGGATGGTGTGCTGATGCAGCGGGTCGAGCATCGAGGTCGGCTCGTCCAGCAATAGGGTCTGCCCCGCCTCACCCGGCCACAACTGCGCCAACACCCGCGCCAGATGCACCCGCTGACGCTCGCCGCCGGACAACGCCAGGTAACTGCGACCGTGCAGATGCGCAGCATCTGCCGCTTGCAGCGCCTCGGCGACGATTTGTTCGTCGCGCAGCCGACCACTCTGGTGCGGCAGGCGCCCCATGCCGACGACTTCCTCGACACGGAAGGCAAAATCCAGGGTCGAGGACTGCGGCAACACCGCCAGGCGACGGGCACGCTCGGCACCGTGCCACTGGGCCTGTGGCCGGTCATCG
Organism: Pseudomonas sp. St290; assembly: GCF_018325805.1. NCBI lineage: Bacteria > Pseudomonadati > Pseudomonadota > Gammaproteobacteria > Pseudomonadales > Pseudomonadaceae > Pseudomonas > Pseudomonas sp. St290. Next base: position 5,758,685 of record NZ_AP014703.1, read on the forward strand.
AGCCAGACCTGCCCCTGGGCCGGGCGCAATTCGCCGCACAGGCCCGCCAGCAAGGTACTTTTGCCCGCACCGTTGGGCCCGAGCACACCGAGCACTTCGCCGGGGTTGAGCAGCAGATCGATGTCCGCCAGCACGGTTTTCCGGCCACGCTGAATGTGCAGGTTCTGCGCTCGCAGCATCAGGCGCGCCCTCGCACCAATAGATAAAGGAAGAACGGTGCCCCAATAAAGGCCGTGACAATGCCGATCGGCAATTCCGCAGGGGCCAGTGCCAGGCGCGCCACCAAATCGGCGAACAGCAACAGGCTGGCACCCGCCAACACAGAGGCGGGCAACAACACACGGTGGTCAGGGCCGGCCACCAGTCGCACCAGATGTGGCACCACCAGCCCAACAAAACCGATCATGCCCGCCGCCGCCACCGCCGCGCCAACCCCCATCGCCGTACAAAACACCAGTTCACGCTTGAGGCCTTCGACGTCGACGCCCAAATGGGCCGCTTCGGACTCCCCCAGCAACAGCGCATTGAGCGCCCGGGCCCGCCGAGGCAACCAGAGCGCCACACCAAAGCTGACCAGCAACAGCGGCCACAACCTCGCATAGCTGGCGCCGTTGAGACTGCCCAGGTTCCAGAACGTCAGGGTGCGCAGGGTCGCGTCGTCCGCCAGGTAGGTGAACAGGCCGACGGCCGAACCGGACAGTGCGGTCAGGGCAATACCGGCCAGGAGCATGGTCGCGACATGGGTCTGGCCATTACGTCGCCCCAGACGATAGACCAGCGCCGTAACGCCAAGCCCGCCGAGGAATGCGCACAACGACAACACGTAGGGGCCAAAGGCTTCGGGCAACCCACCCAACGCCGAGCCACCGACAATGGCGAACGCGGCGCCCAGTGCCGCACCGCTGGAAACGCCCACCAGCCCCGGGTCGGCCAATGGGTTGCGAAACAGCCCCTGCATCGCCACACCGGACAATGCCAACACCCCGCCCACCGCCAACCCCAGCAAGGTGCGCGGCAAACGGATCTGGCCGAGGATCAGTTCGGCCTGTTCCAGGCCATCGGCAGCCACCGGCAAACCCAGCAGGCGCGCGGCGGCGCGCAAGGTGTCGAGCAGCGGCAAGCTCACCGGCCCCAGGGCCAGGGACAACCAGGTCGCCAGCAGACACAACAGGCTCAGGCCGATGAACAAGGTGCGTGGCTTGACCAACGAAGTCATGGCGCCCTGGCCGACACAGCCGGATAGAACCCCACCGTCAGTTTCTCCAAGCTTTGTGGCAACCGCGGACCCAACCCGCCCACCAAGAGCGTCGGGTCAAGCTCCATGACGCGCCCATCCCTGGCGGCTCGGGTCGAGGACAGAATCGGGTTTTCCTTGAACAGCGCCGCGCGCGCTTCTTCGCCGCTCAAGGCACGGTCGGCAAAGACCAGCACTTCAGGATTCAGGCCGGCCAGGCTCTCCACGGAAAAAGACTTGTAGCCACCGTGGGTCGCCAGGTTGCGGCCCCCGGCCTGCTGCAACAGCCAGTTAGCGGCGGTGTCCTTGCCGGCCACCATTAACTTGCCGCCGGAACTTCCCACCAGCAGCAACACGCCGGGAGCCTTTTGCTTGAGCTGGACTTCGCGCACCCGGGCAGCTTGCCGGTCCAACTGCTGGTGATAACCTTGAAACAACTGCGCGGCCTGGGCTTCACTCCCCAGCAACTGCCCTAAATGACGTAAATTGCCTTGGAGGGTAGGCAGATCAGGCGTGGCCGAGAACAGTTCGACCTGCACGCCTGCGTTGCGAATCTGAGCCAGCACCGGCGGCGGCCCCATTTCTTCGGTGCCCACCAGGATCTGCGGACGCAGGCTCAGCACCCCCTCCGCCGACAGCTGTCGTTGATAGCCGATACTGGGCAGGGCCCGCAAGGATTCGGGATGCTGGCTGGTGGTGTCCACGCCCACCAGCTTCGACTCGCCCCCCAACGCACTGACCCACTCCGACAACGCGCCACCGGCGCTGACCCAACGTTGCGGCAATTCGTCCGCGCGGGCCCCCTGGTTGATCAACAGTGCGACACAGAGCGCAACAAAGCGGATGTTCAGGCGCATCAGGCAGCGTCCTCAAAGAAGTTTTTCGCAGGAGCGGGCATGGCCAAGTATCCTCCCCCATCTGCGAAGGATGGCGCCATTTGATAATTGTTTTCATTTGACCGTCAAGCATAGACATCTGTGGCATGAACCTCTGTGGGAGCGAGCAGGCTCGCTCCCACAGGGGACTTTTCAACACAAATATAGAGATACACATGAAGTTTCTTTGTACCGCCGCCGAAGTGCCCGACAACGGCAGTCGCGGTTTCGATCTGGATGGGCGCAAGGTGCTGGCCGTGCGGCGCTCCGGCCAGGTGTATGCCTATCTCAACCGCTGCCCGCACCGTGGCGTGCCGCTGGAATGGCAACCCGACCAGTTTCTCGACCCCAGCGCCAGCCTGATCCAGTGCGCCACTCACGGCGCGCTGTTCCTGATCGAAAGCGGTGAATGCGTGGCCGGGCCCTGCGCCGGCCAGTTCCTGGCGGCCCTAGACAGCCGGGAGGACGAGCATGGCATCTGGGTCCAGCTCTAGCGGCTCGAGCAACACCGGCAACGCGCGGTCGACCCACATCTGCTCGGGCGTCAGCGTGACCCCATAGGCCAGCACCTCCACACCCGCCGCCACCGCGTCACGCAGAGCAGCGGCGTACACCGGGTCGATTTCCTGTGCCGGGCGCACCGCTTCGATGCCGCTCAGGTTCACACAATACAATTGCACCGCCCGCACGCCTTCCCGGGCCAGACAGGCGAGTTCCCTCAGGTGCTTGGCGCCGCGCAGGGTCACCGCATCGGGAAACGCCGCCACGTTGGTGCCATCGAAACCCAGTGTGACGCTTTTGACTTCGACCCAGGCCGAGCCTCGATCGTAGTCCAGGCGAAAATCGATTCGGCTGTTTTCCACACCATAAGCCACTTCACGCTTGAGCCCGGTAAACCCGTTCAGTTCGCTGATGACCCCAGCGCGCAAGGCTTCTTCGACCAAGGCGTTGGCCCGCGCGGTATTGATGCAAGCGAGTCGCCCCTGAGGGGTTTCGCCGATTTCCCAGGTGCCGGGCAACTTGCGCTTGGGGTCGCTGGAGCGACTGAACCAGACGCGCGCGCCTTGCGCCATGCAATTGAGCATCGAGCCGGTGTTCGGACAGTGAATGGTGAGCAGTTCGCCGTGAACGGTCTCGATATCCGCGAGAAAACGCTTGTAACGCCGAATCAAGCGACCTTCTTCCAACGCAGGAGAAAAATGCATCAGCCTTGCCAACTCCGTAGTCCACGTTCGATTCGCGCCACGGCTTCCTGTAGCCGCGGCAGGCTCTGGGTGTAGGCGAAACGCACATGGTGGCCGGCCTGATGGCGGCCAAAATCCAACCCCGGCGTGAAGGCCACGTGTTCGGTTTCCAGGAAGTGCTGGCAGAACGCAAAGGCGTCGCCGCCGAACGCGCTGATGTCGGCATACAGGTAGAACGCCCCTTCCGGCTCCACCGCGATACCGAAGCCCAATTCACGCAAGGCCGGCAGTAGAAAGTCACGGCGCAGGGCGAACTCGGCCCGCCGCTGCTCGAAGATCTCGATGGTCGCGGGTTCGAAACAGGCCAGGGCGGCGTACTGGGCCATGCTCGGCGCACTGATGTAGAGATTCTGCGCGAGCTTTTCCAGCTCGCCGACGGCCGCCGACGGGGCCACCAGCCAGCCAAGCCGCCAACCGGTCATGCCAAAATACTTGGAGAAACTGTTGAGGACAAAGGCCTCGTCGTCGACTTCCAGCACGCTGGCGGCATCGGTGCCGTAGGTCAGGCCGTGATAGATCTCGTCCACCACCAGATGACCGTTGTGGCCCTTGATGGCCTTGGACAACCCCGCCAGTTCGTCCCGAGTGAGAATCGTCCCGGTCGGGTTGGCCGGCGAGGCCACCAACGCACCGACGCTGTCCTGATCCCAATGCCGGTTCACCAGGTCCGGCGTCAATTGGTAACGCACCTCCGGCCCCACGGGCACCAATTGCGCCGCACCTTCGACCAGGCGCAGGAAATGACGGTTGCACGGATAACCGGGGTCGGCCAGCAGCCAATGCTTGCCAGGGTCCACCAGCAAGGCGCTGGCCAGCAACAACGCGCCGGATCCGCCTGGGGTCACGAGGATGCGTCGCGGATCAATCTCCACCCCATAGCGCTGATCGTAGAAACCGGCGATGGCCTCGCGCAGCTCGGGAATGCCGCGGGCCGCGGTGTAGCGGGTCTTGCCCGCCGCCAGCGCAGCCTGACCGGCCTGGATGATCGGCTCGGCGGTGGTGAAGTCCGGCTCGCCTATCTCCAGGTGGATGACGTCATGCCCGGCGGCCTGCAGCTCGTTGGCACGGGCCAGCAGCGCCATCACATGGAAAGGTTCGATGGCGCGGCTGCGCGCACTGTAGGGCTGAGCCATTGGCCTTCCTTCAGGAAAAAAAGAACCGATTCTACCCAACTCTCCCGCCAAGTCAGAAACAACTGCGGGAACGAGCGCGAACCGAAAGCGGTCTGAGGCCGTGAATTGCAGGAAATGACTCCCGCGATTGGCCCAGGCTTGACTAGAATCAAGCATTGAGCAGGTTTACATCCCCACCGAAGCGAACCCAGCCACGTTCTACAGACCCCGGCCGCCGCAGGCTCGACAACCGGGAGTAGCGCGGCCCGATTTGATCTGGTAAGTTCGCCCGCTTGCAGCCGCAGGGCCGGCAGGTGTCGGTGATGGAGCAATCCTGCGTAGTGGATTACAAGAGTAGAGGCGGTCCATTCATGCCCACCCAAGCAAAGCAAAACCCAAATAACACGCTCAGCGGGTTTGAGCCTTACGTCCCGCAAGCTGGCGAAGAGTACATGGGCGCCCCCATGCGCGCGCACTTCACCAAGATCCTGAACAAGTGGAAACAGGACTTGATGCAGGAAGTCGACCGCACCGTGGATCACATGAAAGACGAAGCGGCCAACTTCCCGGACCCGGCCGACCGTGCCAGTCAGGAAGAGGAGTTCAGCCTCGAACTGCGCGCCCGTGATCGCGAACGCAAGCTCATCAAGAAAATCGACAAGACCCTGCAACTGATCGAAGACGAAGAATACGGTTGGTGTGAGTCCTGCGGCATCGAGATCGGCATTCGTCGCCTGGAAGCCCGCCCGACCGCCGACCTGTGCATCGACTGCAAGACCCTGGCGGAAATCAAGGAAAAACAGGTCGGCAAGTAATCGCCGGGGCTGTTACAAAAACGGAGCGTTCATACGCTCCGTTTTTTGTTTCCGGCACCTGACCACCATCCTGAACCTTGCGACATCCTGTGGGAGCGGGCTTGCTCGCGAATGCGGTGGAGCATTCAACATCTGTGTCGACTGATCCACCGCATTCGCGAGCAAGCCCGCTCCCACAAATGCGCCTCTGCCAGATCCAAGCTAGTAATATTCCCCTATGACTATCACCCCCTACATCGGCCGCTTCGCCCCCACCCCCAGCGGCCACTTGCATTTCGGCTCGCTGGTCGCCGCCCTGGCGTCGTACCTGGATGCCCGGGCCGTGGGCGGGCGCTGGCTGCTGCGCATGGAGGACCTCGACCCACCCCGGGAGGAACCGGGCGCACAAGCGGAGATTCTCAAGGCGCTGGAAAGCTACGGGTTTGAGTGGGACGGCGAAATGGTCCGCCAGAGCGAGCGCCATGCTGCCTATGACCAGGTCATCAACCGGCTGTTCAGCCAGGGCCTGGCCTACGCCTGCACCTGTTCGCGCAAACAACTGGAGCCGTACCAGGGCATTTATCCGGGACTGTGCCGCAACGCCGGGCACGACACCGAGGACGCCGCCATCCGCCTGCGCGTCCCCGAACTTGAATATCACTTTACCGACCGGGTCCAGGGCGAGTTCCGCCAGCACCTGGGCCGTGAGGTCGGCGATTTCGTGATCCGCCGCCGCGACGGGCTCTACGCCTATCAACTGGCCGTGGTCCTGGACGACGCCTGGCAGGGGGTAACCGATATCGTGCGCGGTGCCGACCTGCTGGACTCCACACCACGCCAGCTCTACCTGCAAGAATTGCTCGGATTGCCACAACCGCGTTACCTGCACGTGCCGTTGATCACCCAGCCCGATGGGCACAAGCTGGGCAAATCCTATCGTTCACCGCCACTGGCAGCCGACCAGGCCACACCGCTGCTGTTACGGGCGTTGCGCGCGCTGGGCCAGCAACCGGGTCTCGAACTGGTCGATGCCAGCCCGCGGGAACTGCTGGTCTGGGGCATTGGCCACTGGGACGCGGGCAAGATCCCGCGCACACTGAGCCTGCCCGAAGCGCAAATACGTTGACGGCCCTTGCAGCTTGGCGCCCATCCGTTACCATCGCCGCACGTTTTCGGGCACGCGCATAAATTAGAGAGGCCGGGATGTATATCTATCGCTTGGTCCTGCTCCTGGTAGTGGGGATTTATCTGTTCTCCCCGGCCATCATGGATTGGTGGATCGATGCCACGGGTGCCTGGTATCGGCCTTACCTGCTCTGGCTGATCCTGATTGTCGTGACCTTCATCCTGCAGAGCCAAAAAGATGCCGATGAGCTTTAGCCTGACCCAGATGATCCTGATCAGCGCCGCCTACCTGGCCGTGCTGTTCGGTGTCGCCTGGATCAGCGAACGAGGCATGATCCCCCGCGCGATCATCCGCCACCCGCTGACCTACACCCTGTCGCTGGGTGTCTATGCCAGCGCATGGGCGTTCTATGGCACGGTCGGGCTGGCCTACCAGTACGGCTATGGTTTCCTCTCCAGTTACCTCGGTGTATCGGGCGCGTTCCTGCTGGCGCCGGTGTTGCTCTACCCGATCCTGAAAATCACCCGCACCTACCAACTGTCGTCGCTGGCCGACCTGTTCGCCTTTCGTTTTCGCAGCACCTGGGCCGGTGCGCTGACCACGATCTTCATGCTGGTCGGGGTGTTGCCGCTGCTGGCCCTGCAAATCCAGGCCGTGGCCGACTCCATCAGCATCCTGACCCGCGAGCCAGTACAGCACCGGGTGGCGTTGAGCTTCTGTGCGCTGATCATCCTGTTCACGATTTTCTTCGGCTCCCGGCACATTGCCACGCGGGAAAAGCACGAAGGCCTGGTGTTCGCCATCGCCTTCGAATCGGTGATCAAGCTGATCGCCATTGGCGGCGTCGGGCTCTATGCCTTGTACGGCGTGTTCGATGGCCCGCAGCAGCTTGAGTTGTGGCTGCTGCAGAACCAGACCGCCCTCGCCGCCCTGCACACGCCCTTGCAGGAAGGCCCGTGGCGCACGCTGTTGCTGGTGTTCTTCGCATCGGCCATCGTGATGCCGCACATGTACCACATGACCTTTACCGAAAACCTCAACCCGCGCTCGCTGGTGAGCGCGAGCTGGGGCTTGCCGCTGTTCCTGCTGCTGATGAGCCTGGCGGTACCGCTGATCCTCTGGGCCGGCTTGAAACTGGGCGCCAGCACCAATCCGGAATACTTCACCCTCGGCATCGGCATCGCCGCCAACAGCAAGGCCCTGGCGCTGCTGGCCTACGTTGGCGGCCTCTCGGCGGCCAGCGGCCTGATCATCGTCACCACGCTGGCCTTGTCGGGCATGGCCCTCAACCACCTGGTGCTGCCGCTCTACCAGCCACCGGCCGAAGGCAATATCTATCGCTGGCTGAAATGGACACGTCGGGCGCTGATCGTCGCGATCATCATGGCCGGCTATGGCTTCTACCTGATGCTGGGTGACGGACAGGACCTGGCCAACCTGGGCATCGTCGCCTTCGTCGCTACCTTGCAGTTCCTGCCAGGCGTGTTGTCGGTGCTGTATTGGCCAACCGCCAACCGCCGCGGGTTCATCGCCGGCCTGTTGGCCGGGATCCTGGTGTGGCTGGTGGCGATGCTGTTGCCACTGATGGGCAACCTGCAGGGCTTCTATATTCCGCTGTTGAATATGATCTACGTGCTCGACGACACCAGTTGGCATATGGCGGCCATCGCCTCCCTGGCGGCGAACGTGCTGATGTTCACCCTGATCTCACTGTTCACCAACGCCAGCAGCGAAGAGGCCAGCGCCGCCGAAGCCTGTGCGGTGGACAACGTCCGCCGCCCGCAGCGCCGCGAGCTGCACGCCGCCTCGCCCCAGGAATTCGCCACGCAACTGGCCAAGCCTCTGGGCGCCAAGGCCGCGCAAAAGGAAGTCGAACAGGCCCTGCGCGACCTCTACCTGCCCTTCGATGAACGCCGCCCGTATGCCTTGCGTCGCCTGCGGGACCGGATCGAAGCCAACCTGTCCGGCCTGATGGGCCCCAGCGTGGCCCAGGACATGGTCGAGACGTTCCTGCCCTACAAGGCCGGCGGCGAAAACTATGTCACCGAAGACATCCACTTCATCGAAAGCCGCCTCGAGGATTACCACTCGCGCCTCACGGGCCTGGCCGCCGAACTGGACGCCTTGCGCCGTTACCACCGCCAGACCTTGCAGGAACTGCCGATGGGCGTGTGCTCCCTGGCCAAGGACCAGGAAATCCTGATGTGGAACAAAGCCATGGAAGAACTGACCGGGATCGCCGCCCAGCGCGTGGTCGGTTCGCGCCTGAGCACCTTGGGCGAACCGTGGAAAGGCTTGCTGCAAGGCTTCATCGACCTGCCGGACGAGCACTTGCACAAACAGCACCTGGCCCTCGACGGCCAGACCCGTTGGCTGAACCTGCACAAGGCGGCCATCGACGAGCCGTTGGCACCCGGTAACAGCGGCCTGGTGCTGCTGGTGGAAGACCTCACCGACACGCAGATGCTTGAAGACAAGCTGGTGCATTCCGAACGGCTGGCAAGCATCGGCCGGCTGGCCGCCGGGGTGGCCCACGAGATCGGCAACCCGATCACCGGCATCGCCTGCCTGGCGCAGAACCTGCGCGAAGAGCGCGAGGACGACGGCGAGCTGACGGAAATCAGCGGCCAGATCCTCGAACAGACCAAGCGCGTGTCGCGTATCGTCCAGTCGCTGATGAGCTTCGCCCATGCCGGCGGTCACCAGCACAATGACGAGCCCGTCTGTCTGGCCGAAGTGGCCCAGGATGCCATTGGTCTGCTGGCGCTGAACCGGCGCAATTTCGAAGTGCAATTCTTCAACCTGTGCGACCCGGAACATTGGGTCGATGGCGACCCCCAGCGGCTCGCCCAGGTGTTGATCAACCTGCTATCCAACGCGCGGGACGCCTCACCGGCCGGCAGCGCGGTGCGGGTCAAGAGCGAAGCCTTCGAACACACGGTCGACCTGATCGTCGAAGACGAAGGCAGCGGAATCCCACAGAACATCATGGACCGATTGTTCGAACCCTTCTTCACCACCAAGGATCCTGGCGAAGGCACCGGTCTGGGCCTCGCACTGGTCTATTCCATCGTTGAAGAGCATTATGGACAAATCACCATCGACAGCCCGGCCGATGTACAAAGCCAACGCGGCACCCGTATCCGGGTGACCTTGCCGCGTCATGTCGAAGCGACGTCCGCTGTGAACTGAGACCGTCGAGAGAATCGAATCAATGCCGCACATTTTGATCGTCGAAGACGAAACAATTATCCGCTCCGCCTTGCGCCGCCTGCTGGAACGCAACCAGTACCAGGTCAGCGAAGCCGGTTCAGTGCAGGAAGCACAAGAGCGTTTCAGCATTCCCACGTTTGACCTGATCGTCAGCGACCTGCGCCTGCCTGGTGCCCCGGGTACCGAGCTGATCAAGCTCGGCCAGGGCACCCCCGTGCTGATCATGACCAGTTACGCCAGCCTGCGCTCGGCGGTCGACTCCATGAAAATGGGCGCGGTGGACTACATCGCCAAACCGTTTGACCACGACGAGATGCTCCAGGCCGTGGCCCGCATCCTGCGCGACCGACAGGCGGCGACCAGCAACCCGGCGGAACCCGTCGGCAAGGCCAGCGCCTCGGCGAAAGCCGGCGCCAGCAACAGCAATGGCGAAATCGGCATCATCGGTTCCTGCCCGCCCATGCAGGACTTGTACGGCAAGATCCGCAAAGTGGCGCCCACCGACTCCAATGTCCTGATCCAGGGCGAATCCGGTACCGGCAAGGAACTGGTGGCCCGGGCCCTGCACAATCTGTCACGCCGGGCCAAGGCACCGATGATCTCGGTGAACTGCGCGGCGATTCCGGAAAGCCTGATCGAGTCCGAACTGTTCGGCCACGAAAAAGGCGCGTTCACCGGTGCCAGCGCCGGACGTGCCGGTCTGGTGGAAGCGGCGGACGGCGGCACGTTATTCCTCGATGAAATCGGCGAGCTGCCACTGGAAGCCCAGGCACGATTGCTGCGGGTCCTTCAGGAAGGCGAAATCCGCCGGGTCGGCTCGGTGCAGTCGCAAAAGGTCGACGTCCGGCTGATCGCGGCCACCCACCGAGACCTCAAGAGCCTGGCCAAGATCGGCCAGTTCCGTGAAGACTTGTATTATCGCTTGCACGTCATCGCCTTGAAGCTGCCTCCCCTGCGCGAGCGTGGCGCGGACGTCAATGAAATCGCCCAGGCGTTCCTGGCCCGCCAGAGTGCGCGGGTCAACCGCACCGACCTCAAGTTCGCCCCGGACGCTGAACAAGCCATTCGTCACTACGCCTGGCCGGGTAACGTTCGAGAGCTGGAAAACGCAGTCGAGCGGGCAGTGATCCTGTGCGAGAGCCCGGAAATCTCTGCCGACCTGCTGGGCATCGACATCGAGCTGAGTGACCTGGACGACGAAGAATTCATCGGCCTGGCCCCGCAACAGGGCGGCGCCGCCAACAACACCAGCCACGAACCCACTGAAGACCTGTCCCTGGAAGACTACTTCCAGCACTTCGTGCTCGAGCACCAGGACCACATGACCGAGACCGAACTGGCACGCAAGCTGGGCGTCAGCCGCAAGTGCCTGTGGGAACGTCGCCAGCGCCTGGGGATTCCACGGCGCAAGACCGGGGCGACCAGCGAAAGCTGAGGTGTGGGGGTAACACCTCTGAATGTGAAAAAACTGTTACCCCAGTCTTTTTCACGTAACAGAAGCCGGGGTTTACGGTAACGAAACCCCGGCTTTTTTTCGCCCCGGGAAAATGGCTATAACCATAGAACCCCCGGTTTCGCTGGGTTTCGCAAAAGTTGGCACGCACCCTGCTATAGCTTTGGTACAAGAACAATAACAAGCAATGCAAAAGACAATAAAAATAAGACGAATCGACTCACGCACAATAAAAACAAGACGGCGAGAGGCGCAGCTAACTGATTCTTTTGGAGAGGCGTTGTATTTGGGGCTTGCCCCACAACCAGGCCGAGAACAATAAAAACTGTCTCAAGACAGGTGCCTGAACTGGTTGGATCGACAGATCACTGCAACACAGCGACCAAAGCAATCCGTTTGCTCTTGACTCCCGATTGGGAGGGTCACGAAGGGAAAACCTCGTGGCGCGGGCACTCAACAAAAACAAGAAGCCCGAAACCAATAATAAAAACAGAGCACGCAACTAATTCTGGGGGAGCTTCGGCTCCCCTTGTGGTTTCTGTCGTTCCACTCTCCCGTAGCCTACAAGGCTTGTCGCGCAAGCTTGCAGCTCAAAACTCCTGCGTCCTACACCATCCCTCGACTAAATGCTAGAATCCCGGCCCATCATGCGGTCATTCTTTGTTTTTGGCCGAATATTCCTTCAAACAGTGCATCCCATGCTGAAGAAGCTGTTCCAGTCATTCCGTTCTCCCTTGCGTCGTACGCAACACATTCGCAGCACGCCTGAAGTGCTCAACAGCGGCCAGCATTCACTGCAAAAGGCCCAGTTCAGCCGTTATGCGGTGAACATCGTCGAACGTTTGCAGAACGCCGGCTACCAGGCTTACCTGGTCGGTGGCTGCGTGCGCGACATGCTGCTCAACATCACGCCCAAGGATTTCGACGTCGCCACCAGTGCCACGCCGGAACAGATACGGGCCGAATTTCGCAATGCGCGGATCATTGGCCGGCGCTTCAAGCTGGTCCACATCCACTTCGGTCGCGAAATCATCGAAGTGGCGACGTTCCGCGCCAATCACCCGCAAAACGACGAAGAGGAAGACAGCAACCAGTCTTCTCGCAACGAGAGCGGGCGCATCCTGCGCGATAACGTCTACGGCACCCTGGAAGAAGACGCGCAACGCCGCGACTTCACCATCAACGCCCTGTATTACGATCCGGTCAGCGAGCGCATCCTCGATTACGCCAACGGCGTACACGACATTCGCAATCGCCTGATCCGCCTGATTGGCGACCCCAAGCAGCGCTACCAGGAAGATCCGGTGCGGATGCTGCGGGCGGTGCGTTTCGCCGCCAAGCTGGATTTCGGCATCGAAAAACACAGCGCCCTGCCGATTCGCGAACTGGCGCCGATGCTGCGGGAAATTCCTTCGGCCCGACTGTTCGAAGAAGTGCTCAAGCTGTTCCTGTCGGGCAACGCGGCGGACACCTTCGAGATGCTGGTGGACCTGCAACTGTTCGATCCGCTGTTCCCCGCCAGCGCCGAGGCCCTGGAGCACAACCCGACCTATACCCACACCCTGATCAGCGAAGCGCTGATCAACACCGACCTGCGCATCAAGCAGAACAAGCCGGTAACCCCGGCCTTCCTGTTTGCCGCCCTGCTCTGGCCGGCCCTGCCGGCCCGGGTACTGCGCCTGCAGGAACGTGGCATGCCGCCGATCCCGGCGATGCAGGAGGCCGCCCACGAGCTGATCGCCGAGCAGTGCCAGCGCATCGCCATTCCAAAACGCTTCACCATGCCGATCCGCGAGATCTGGGACATGCAGGAGCGCCTGCCACGGCGCAGCGGCAAACGTGCCGACCTGCTGCTGGACAACCCGCGTTTCCGCGCCGGCTACGACTTCCTGCTGCTGCGTGAAAGCGCAGGCGAGCAGACCGATGGCCTGGGCGAATGGTGGACCGATTACCAGGACGCCAACGACAGCGAGCGCCGCGACATGATTCGCGAACTCAGCGGCAAGGATGACGGCGCCAGCGGCCCGCGCAAGCGTCGTCGCAGCAGCGGCGCCAAGCGCAAGCGTGCCGGTGTACCGAGCGCATCGGGCGAGTAATCGATGGAACGCATCTACATCGGCATGGGCAGCAACCTGGCCGAACCCGCCGAACAATTGCGCTGTGCCGTCCAGGCGCTGGCGCAATTGCCCGAGACCCAACTGGTGGGGGTCTCGGCGTTTTATCAAAGCGATTCCCTGCTGCCCGGCCAGCCGCGCTATACCAACGCGGTGGCGGCGCTGGACAGCCACCTGGCGCCGTTGGATCTGCTCGATGCGCTGCAAGCCATCGAAACCGGACAGGGTCGCGAACGCCTCGAACGCTGGGGCCCGCGCACCCTGGACCTGGACATCCTGCTGTTTGGTGATCGCCTGATCGACGAGCCCCGCCTCAAGGTCCCCCATTACCACATGCAGGCCCGGGCCTTCGTGCTGTATCCACTGGCCGAGTTGGCGCCCGCCGACCTGCGCCTGGCCGATGGGCGCCGGCTCAAGGACCTGCTTGCGGCGTGCCCATTCGTCGGCCTGGAACGCTTGCCTCCCAACTGACATAGATACCCTTGTGGGAGCGAGCCTGCTCGCGGTAGCGGCGGATCAGTCAATGTATATGTCGACTGACACACCGCTATCGCGAGCAGGCTCGCTCCCACAGGATCCGGTACCGGACAGTCAGATCCGGGACACTCCCTCTACGCTGAAACGCATCAGTAACCCCGGTAACACCCGGCGGTAACACATCCAATTGACTTCCCGAGTGCTCCTCACGACTATAGGCGTCCCGTTGCCGCCAACGCGGCGTTTAAAGGGCGCAGTCCAGGCCTTACAAGCACCACGCATAGAGGGTGCGCCTGTATAAATGACGAATCATGCGCGTTACTCGCAGTAATTCACGAGCGCCTAATGAGGACTTTTTCATGCCAGCTATTACCCTGACCACGCTGCAAGGTCTCAAGCAAAAAGGTGAGAAAATCGCCATGCTGACCTGCTATGACGCGACCTTCGCCCACGCCTGCAATGAGGCCGGTGTCGAAGTGTTGCTGGTGGGCGATTCCCTCGGCATGGTGCTGCAAGGTCACGACAGCACGCTGCCGGTGACCACCGCCGAGATGGCCTACCATGTAGCCGCTGTCAAACGCGGTAACACCGATGCACTGATCCTCGCCGACCTGCCGTTCATGGCCTACGCCACCCTCGAACAAACCATGACCAACAGCGCCATGCTGATGCAGGCCGGTGCCCACATGGTCAAGGTCGAAGGCGCGTTGTGGCTGGCCGATTCGATTCGGTTACTGGCCGAGCGCGGTATCCCGGTGTGCGCGCACTTGGGCCTGACCCCGCAAGCGGTGAACATCCTCGGTGGCTACAAAGTCCAGGGCCGCAATGAAAACCAGGCGCGGCAGATGCGCGCCGATGCCATTGCACTGGAGCAGGCTGGCGCGGCGATGTTGCTGCTTGAATGCGTGCCCAGCGAACTGGCTGAAGAAATCACCCAGGCGGTGAAGATCCCGGTCATCGGGATCGGCGCCGGTAGCGCCACCGACGGCCAGGTGCTGGTCCTGCACGACATGCTCGGGCTGTCGATCACCGGTCGCGTGCCCAAGTTCGTGAAGAACTTCATGACCGGGCAAACCTCCATCCAGGCGGCCCTGGGTGCCTACGTCGCTGAAGTCAAGGCAGCCACCTTCCCAGGCATTGAACACGGATTCTCCGCATGAACACCGTCAAAACCGTACGCGAACTGCGGGCCGCCGTGGCCCGTGCCCGCGGCGAAGGCAAACGCATCGCCTTCGTACCGACCATGGGCAACCTGCACAGCGGTCATATGGCGCTGGTGACCAAGGCTGCGCAACGGGCCGACTTCGTGGTGGCGAGCATTTTCGTCAATCCGCTGCAATTCGGCGCCGGCGAAGACCTGGACAAATACCCCCGCACCCTGGCGGCCGACCAGGAAAAACTACTCCAGGCCGGCTGCCATCTGCTGTTCGCTCCCAGCGTTGAAGAGATGTACCCCGACGGCATGGCCGGACAAACCCGGGTCAGCGTCCCGCAATTGTCCGAAGGTTTGTGCGGCGCCAGCCGTCCAGGGCATTTCGAGGGTGTGGCGACGGTGGTCAGCAAACTGTTCAACATGGTCCAGCCTGACCTGGCGGTGTTTGGCCAGAAAGACTTCCAGCAACTGGCGGTGATTCGCGCCCTGGTCCATGACTTGAACATGCCGATCCAGATCATCGGCGAGCCGACCGTCCGTGCCGAGGACGGCCTGGCGCTGTCGTCGCGCAACGGCTTCCTCAGCCCGGAGCAACGCGCGGTCGCACCCGTGGTCTACCGCAGCCTGAGCCAGATCGCCAAGGCGATCAGGCAGGGCCAACGGGACTTCCCGGCGCTGATCGGCGAGCAGCTCAAGCAACTCGAAGCCGCTGGCCTGCGCCCCGATTACCTGGAAATCCGTCACGCCAAGACCCTGCGTCCGGCGTCGAGCGAGGACCGCGACCTGGTGATTCTGGTGGCTGCATTTTTGGGCACCACGCGCCTGATCGATAACCTGCACCTGGACCTCGACACCCCCGCCTGAACCAACGCACACCCCGCGGGAGGAGGCCCGTGGGAGCAAAGCTTGCTCGCGATAGCGGTCTGATAGTCGACATAGGTGTTGAATGTGACCGCGTCGTCGCGAGCAAGCTTTGCTCCCACAAGGCTCCCCCCCACAACAACTCAGTTTGTCCGCAAGACCTCATCGCGTTTCCGTCTGTCGGCCCCTTCCCACCCCCGTTGTATAAAAAAGTACCGGGAACCGGTCTTACAAAGTCAAGACAGATCGCAACGCGAGGTTTACTGTAGTCGCCCTGCGTCCGGCGATCGTGTCGACGCAGTGTCCGCACGCCCACCTCGAGCCGCGTCGGAATTTTTAGTGTACAAAAGGTCGTTCAAGTAAAAAGGAAACCCGCAGCGATGGCGTATTACCGAACCCCTCATGACGTGACCGCTCTGCCAGCCTGGCAAGCGCTGAATGACCACCGCAAAGCCATGCAGGATTTCAGCATGCGCGAAGCGTTCAATGCCGATCCGCAGCGTTTCACTCAATTCACCCTGTCGAGCTGCGGCCTGTTTCTCGACTACTCGAAAAACCTGATCAACGCCCAGACCCGCGACCTGCTGGTGGGCCTGGCCAACGATGTCGACCTCAAGGGCGCAATCAAGTCGCTGTTCGAAGGCGAAATCGTCAACGCCTCGGAAAACCGCCCTGCCTTGCACACCGCCCTGCGTCGGCCAGTGGGCGACAAGTTGCTGGTCAACGGTGTCAACGTGATGCCGGACGTACATAAAGTGCTGAACCAGATCACCGACCTGGTGGGCCGCATTCACGACGGCCTGTGGCGCGGCTACACCGAAAAGCCCATCACCGACGTGGTGAACATCGGTATCGGCGGCTCTTTCCTCGGCCCGGAACTGGTGTCCGAAGCGCTGTTGTCCTACGCGCAAAAAGGCGTTCGTTGCCACTACCTGGCGAACATCGACGGCAGCGAATTCCATGAACTGACCATGAAGCTGCGCGCCGAAACCACGCTGTTCATCGTTTCGTCGAAATCCTTCAACACCCTCGAAACCCTGAAGAACGCCCAGGCCGCCCGCGCCTGGTATCTGGCCCAGGGCGGTTCCGAAGCGGAGCTGTATCGCCACTTTATCGCCGTGTCGAGCAACAACGCCGCCGCCGTGGCCTTCGGTATTCGCGAAGAAAACATCTTCCCGATGTGGGACTGGGTCGGCGGGCGCTACTCGCTGTGGTCGGCCATCGGCCTGCCGATCGCCCTGGCCATCGGCATGTCGAACTTCAAGGAGTTGCTGTCCGGGGCCTATTCCATGGACCAGCATTTCCAGAGCGCACCGTTCGAGCAGAACATGCCGGTGCTCCTGGCACTGCTGGGCGTGTGGTACGGCAACTTCTGGGGCGCGCAGAGCCACGCGATCCTGCCGTACGACCATTACCTGCGCAACATCACCAAGCACTTGCAGCAACTGGACATGGAGTCCAACGGCAAGAGCGTGCGCCAGGACGGCACGCCGGTGTCGACCGACACGGGCCCGGTGATCTGGGGCGGCGTCGGTTGCAACGGCCAGCACGCCTATCACCAGTTGCTGCACCAAGGCACCCAGTTGATCCCGGCCGACTTCATCGTGCCGATCGTCAGCTTCAACCCGGTTTCCGATCACCACCAGTGGCTGTACGCCAACTGCCTGTCCCAGAGCCAGGCGCTGATGCTCGGCAAGACCCGCGCCGAAGCCGAAGCCGAACTGCGGGACAAGGGCGCCAGCGAAGAAGAGGTGCAGAAACTGGCCTCCCACAAGGTGATCCCCGGCAACCGTCCGAGCAATACCCTGGTGGTCGAACGCATCAGCCCACGGCGCCTCGGCGCATTGGTGGCGCTGTATGAACACAAGGTGTTCGTGCAGAGCGTGGTCTGGGGCATCAACGCCTTCGACCAATGGGGCGTGGAACTGGGCAAGGAACTGGGCAAGGGCGTCTACAACCGCCTGGTGGGCAGCGAAGAAAGCCCGGCCGAAGATGCCTCGACCCAAGGCCTGATCAACTACTTCCGCGGGCGTCATCGCGGCTGATCCCTGGGTTTTCACTCCCCCTGTGGGAGCGGGCTTGGTGGGAGCAAAGCTTGCTCGCGATAGCGGTCTGACATCAACCTATCCGTTGAATGTGACGACGTCATCGCGAGCAAACTTTGCCCCCACCAAGCTCGCTCCCACAGTTGCTTTGTACATGACTTGAACCCTCCCGCTACTGGGCGCATCTTTATGACTTGTCGCAAAAACAAGAATAAGGAACCGTCATGTTCGATATCAGCCAGTACCCCCACGCCGATGCCGTCCGCCGGGCTGCGCAACTGAGTCAAGACGAATACCAGCGGCTCTACAAAGAATCCATCGAACACCCCAGCGCCTTCTGGGCCGAGCAGGCCACGCGCTTTCTCGACTGGATGACGCCCTGGCAAACCGTTCAGCGCTATGACCTCAAGAACGGCGACGCGACCTGGTTCGCCGGCGGCAAGCTGAACGTCAGCGCCAATTGCATCGACCGCCACCTGGACACCCGCGGTGACCAGGTCGCGATCATCTGGGAAGGCGACGACCCCGCCGAATCGGCGCAAATCACTTACAGGAAACTTCACAATCATGTGAGCCGCCTGGCCAACGTGCTGAAAAGCCGTGGGGTGAGGAAAGGCGACCGGGTCTGCATCTACATGCCGATGATTCCGGAAGCCGCCTACGCCATGCTCGCCTGCACCCGCATCGGCGCGGTGCATTCGGTGGTGTTCGGCGGTTTTTCGCCGGATTCGCTGCGTGACCGAATTCTCGATGCCGATTGCCGCACCGTGATCACCGCCGACGAGGGTGTGCGCGGCGGGCGCTTCATACCGCTCAAGCGCAACGTCGACAAAGCCCTGGAAAGCTGTCCGAACGTCAGCACCGTGCTGGTGGTCGAGCGCACCCAGGGCGACGTGGACTGGGTTGAAGGGCGTGACCTCTGGTACCACGAGGCCATGCACGAGATGAGCGACGACTGCCCACCCGAACCGATGGATGCCGAGGATCCGCTGTTCATCCTCTACACCTCCGGCAGCACCGGCAAACCCAAGGGCGTGCTGCACACCACGGGCGGCTATTTGCTGCAAGCGGCGATGACGTTCAAGTACGTGCTCGATTACCGCGACAACGAAGTGTTCTGGTGCACCGCCGACGTCGGCTGGGTCACCGGCCACAGTTACATCGTCTACGGCCCGTTGGCCAACGGCGCCACCACGCTGATCTTCGAAGGCGTGCCGAGCCACCCCAGCAGTTCGCGTTTCTGGCAGGTGATCGACAAACATCAGGTCAACATCTTCTATACCGCACCCACCGCACTGCGGGCCTTGATGCGCGAAGGCACCGGACCGCTGCAGGAAACGTCGCGCAAAAGCCTACGATTGCTCGGCAGTGTCGGTGAGCCGATCAACCCGGAGGCGTGGGAATGGTACTTCAACGCGGTCGGCGAACAGCGCTGCCCGATTGTCGATACCTGGTGGCAGACCGAAACCGGCGGCATCATGCTCAGCCCCTTGGTGAGCGCGCCACGGCTCAAGCCCGGCTGCGCCACCCGGCCAATGTTCGGCGTACAACCGGTCTTGCTGGATGAGGTGGGCAAGGAAATCAGCGGCGCCGGCAGCGGTGTACTGGCGATCAAATCCAGCTGGCCAGGGCAGATTCGCAGCGTCTTCGGCGACCACCAGCGCATGGTCGACACCTACTTCAAGCCCTACCCCGGCTATTACTTCACCGGCGATGGGGCGCGCCGCGATGAGGACGGCGATTACTGGATCACCGGGCGCATCGACGATGTGATCAACGTCTCCGGGCATCGCATTGGCACCGCCGAGGTGGAGAGCGCCCTGGTGCTGCACGACAGCATTGCCGAAGCGGCGGTCGTCGGCTACCCCCACGACCTCAAGGGCCAGGGCATCTATGCTTTCGTCACGCCGATGAACGGTGTGCAGGCCAATGACGAGTTGAAGAAGGAGTTGCTGGCCCACGTCAGCAAGGAAATCGGCAGCTTCGCCAAGCCGGAACTGATCCAGTGGGCGCCAGCGCTGCCCAAGACCCGTTCGGGCAAGATCATGCGGCGCATCCTGCGCAAGATCGCCTGCAATGAGCTCGACAGCCTCGGCGATACCTCGACCCTGGCCGATCCGAGTGTGGTGGAGGGGCTGATCGACAAGCGCTTGAATCGATAAGCACAAGAACCTGTGGCGAGGGAGCTTGCTCCCGCTGGAGTGCGTAGCACTCCCAAAAATCATAGGGCCGCTGCGCAGCCCAGCGGGAGCAAGCTCCCTCGCCACGGGACCGTATCGGGTTCGCAGCCTGATGCAACCTCAAACCCGATCTTTCATAACTGCTAAACTCCCGCGCCTCATTTCTCAAAGGCGCGCCCAGCATGTCTTCCTTGAATCAGGCGCTGCGCGCCGCCCTCGACCAGCGTCAGGAACTGCTTGGCCAATTGCATGAGCAAGGCACCGATTGCTATCGCCTGTTCCACGGCAGCCAGGAAGGCGCGCCCGGCCTGACCGTCGACCGCTACGGCCCGCAACTGCTGGTGCAGAGCTTCCATCAATCACTGGAGCGCGACGACCTGCTGCAACTGCATGGCATCGTCAACGAATGGCTGGGCCTGGAAACCTTGTTGGTCTACAACGACCGCGCCCGGGGCAATTCGCGCATCGACCGCCAGGACACGGTCTATCAGGCGGACGAGGCCGCCCTGCAAGACCTGGTCGGGCATGAATGGGGCTTGAATTATCGCGTTCGCGGCCGCCATGCCGGGCAGGATCCCTTGCTGTTTCTCGACCTGCGCAACGCTCGGGGCTGGGTCAAGGCACACAGCCGTGGCAAAAGCGTGTTGAACCTGTTCGCCTACACCTGTGGCGTCGGCCTGAGCGCTGCGGCCGGTGGCGCGCGGGAGGTGTGCAACCTGGACTTCGCCGAAGGCAACCTGGCGGTGGGCCGCGAAAACGGCCTGCTCAACCCCGATTTGCCGCCGATGGAATTCGTGCAGTCGGATTACTTCCCGGCGATCCGCCAACTGGCCGGCCTGCCCATCAGCCAGCGTCGCGGGCAGAAACTGCCAAGCTACGCGCGCCTGGAGCAACGCCAGTACGACCTGGTGCTGCTCGACCCACCGGCCTGGGCGAAAAGTGCATTTGGCACCGTCGACCTGTTGCGTGACTACCAAAGCTTGCTGAAACCGGCGCTGCTCACCACCGCCGACAATGGCGTACTGATCTGCTGCAACAACCTGGCAAAAGTGTCCATGGACGACTGGCGCGAGCAGGTGTTGCGTTGCGCGGAAAAGGCTGGCCGGCCGGTGCGTGAATGGAGCGTGCTGACGCCTGGCAGCGATTTCCCCTCGCTGGATCAGCAACCGCCGCTCAAGACGTTGATCCTCCAGCTCTAGGCCCGCGTCGAAATTCTTACCGAGAAAACCAGACAAATCTCATAAATCACAGTGGCTTCGGAACCGTAAACGCATGCCATACTCCAAGGCATTCCGAATTCACACCAAGATGAAGCCGCACATGCCCAAAGGATTGATTCGCGCTATCGGCGCTCTGTTGACCGCACTGGCCCTCTACAGCCTGTTGGGTTTCCTGATATTGCCGGGCATTGCCTTGCGCATCGCCAACCAGCAATTGGCCGCCCTTGCGACGGTGCCGGCCCAGATCCAGCGTATAGAACTCAATCCCTTCAGTCTGGAAGTCACCCTCTGGGGCCTGAATATCGGCGAACCGGGCAAGGAGCAGGTCGGCTTCGAACGGCTCTACGCCAACCTGCAACTCGATAGCCTGTGGTCCGGCGCCCTGCACCTAGTCGACATCGAGCTGGACAAGCCCAAGACCGAAGTGGTGTTCACCAAGGACGGCCAACTGAACCTGCTGGGCCTGTTCAAGCTGCCGGCGAGCGAACCGACGCCCGCCGACCCCGAGGCCAAACCGTTCCCCCTGCGGGTCGATCGCATCAAGTTGGCCGGCGGTTATGTGCATTTCCAGGACCTGCGTCCCAGCGAGCCCATCGAATTTCTCTACGATACCCTCGATTTCGAGCTGAAAAATCTCAGCACCCTGCCCGACGACAATGCCGACATGACCCTGGTGGCCGCCGGCCCAGAAGGCGGGCAGATCGACTGGACCGGTAATTTCAGTCTCACGCCGATCGCCTCCCAAGGCACGCTCAAAGTCACTGGTGGCCAGATGAAAGCCTGGTGGCCCTATGTGCGCGACGCCGTACCGCTGGTGTTGGAAAACGGCATCCTGAACCTCAGCACTGACTACAAGCTGAACCTGGCCAAGGGCACCGAGTTGTTGCTCAACAACGTCGCCGTCAGCGTTGCACCTTTCGCCATCAAGGCCCCCGATGGCCGTCCACTGGTGAAACTCGAACGCCTGGACGTCAGTGAAACCACGGTGGACCTGGCCAAGCAGCAAGTGGTGGTGGGCAAGATCCGCAGCCAGAAGCTGGAAACCTGGGCCGCACGCGAGGCGGACGGACAACTGGATTGGCAGAAACTCTTCGCCAGCCAGCCGGCCAAACCCCAGGTCAAGGCTGAACCGGCGTCCGCCCCGGCAGCGGCCGATTCGCCAAAAGCTGAACCGGCACCGCCCAGCAAACCGTGGCAGGTGATGTTGAAGGACGTGCAACTGCGCAACTACCAGGTGCACCTGGCCGACCGCCAGGCGCAGCCCGCCGTGGCACTGGAGGTCGGCCCGCTGAACCTCGACCTGCAGAACTACGACACTCTCAACGGCTCGCCCTTTACCCTCAAGCTGGACACCGGAATAGGCAAACAGGGCAAGATCCTGGCCGACGGCGAGGTCAACCTGAACCCGATCAGCGCACGGCTCAAGGTCAAGACCCAGGACGTCGACCTGCGTGTTGCCCAGTCGTACATCAACCCATTCATTCGCCTGGAATTACGCTCCGGGATGCTCGGCAGCGACCTGGCGGTGGATCTCAAGAGCACCGAGCCGCTGGCATTCGCCGTTACCGGTCGCGCCCAGGTCGATCAGTTGCACACCCTCGACACCCTCAAGACCCGCGATTTCCTCAAGTGGCAGAGCCTGGTCCTCGAGGGCCTGAACTATCAGCACGGAGACAGCCTGTCCATCGACAAGGTCAACCTGTTCCAGCCGTACGCGCGCTTCATGATCAACGACGACCGCACCACCAACGTCGATGACCTGCTGATCCCACAACCGGCCGACAGCGGCACGAAGAAAACCGCGGCAAAACCGGCCTCCCAGGAAAAACCGCTGGGTATCCATATCGGCGGCATTGCCATTAACGACGGCTCGGCCAACTTCGCCGACTTCAGCCTGACCCCGAACTTCGCCACGGCCATCCAGCAGCTCAACGGCCAGATCGGCACCATCGACAGCCGCCAGGCCAAACCGGCCAGCGTGGACATCAAGGGCAAGGTCGATCGCTATGCACCGGTCACCATCAAGGGTGCGGTCAACCCCTTCGACCCGATGGCCAGCCTCGACATCGCCACCAGCTTCAAACGGGTCGAGTTGACCACCCTGACCCCCTACTCCGGCAAGTTCGCTGGCTATCGCATCCGCAAGGGCCGACTCAATCTCGACCTTCATTACCGGATCACCCAGGGCAAGCTCCAGGCGGAGAACAAGGTGGTGGTCGAGCAACTGCAATTGGGGGAAAAAGTCGACAGCCCGGATGCCGTGAGCCTGCCACTCAAGTTGGCCGTCGCACTGCTGAAGGACTCCGACGGCAAGATTTCCATCGAACTGCCGGTGTCCGGCGATCTCAACGATCCGCAATTCAGCGTCATGCCAATCATCTGGCAGACCCTGCGCAACCTGCTGGTACGAGCGGCCCAGGCGCCGTTCAAGCTCATTGGCGGATTGGTAGCCGGTGGCGGTTCTGAGGACCTGGGCAGTGTGTCGTTCGCTCCCGGCTCCAGCGATCTGAGCAAGGAAAACGAAGGTGTACTGCTCAAGCTGTCCGAGGCCCTGGGTAAACGTCCGGAGCTGCGCCTGGAGATCGAAGGCACCGCCGCCGAGAGCAGCGACGGCCCGCTGCTCGCCGCCCAGCGCCTGGAGCGCGAGTACCAGTACAACTACTACAAGATGCTGCAGCGTCGGGGCGACAAGGTACCGGCCCAGGCCTCGCTGATACAGGTGCCCGAGGATGAAAAACCACCACTGCTCGAAGGCATCTACCGCACCCGCCTCAAGACCCAGCCGCCCGCCGAATGGACGCAACTGGACAAAAAGGCGCGTATCGAGAAACTGCGTGAAGGCGTGATCAAGTTCTGGAGTGGCAGTGACGTGCTCCTGCGCCAACTTGGACAGGAACGGGCCAGCAGTATCAAGGACTTCCTGGTGGACAAAGGGCAACTGGCCGACGACCGCGTGTATTTCATCGACGCCAGCCTCGGCCAGGCCGAGAGCGATGGCCGAGTGATTACCCCTATGCACCTGGATGCCGAATAAATGAAAACCTGGTTCGGGCTCAGCCTGGTTCTATTGCTCGCCGCCGGCCAGGCCTCGGCTGCCAACACACTGCGCTGTGGCAACCAGTTGATCAGCGTCGGCGACCGCTCGAGCGAAGTGCTGCAAAAGTGCGGGGAGCCTGCGGCGCGGGATGACCTGGGCTATAAGCGCAGCGTCAATCGCCGGGAGGAATACCCGGTGGAAGAATGGACCTACGGCCCCAACAGCGGCATGTATCAGTACCTGCGTTTCGAGGGCAATCGGCTGGTGCAGATTACCAGCAAGCGTGGGCGCTGAGCTTGTCCATCCATATGTGTTGAAGTACCGCCGCCATCGCGAGCAGGCTCGCTCCCACAGGTGATCGAGTTCTTTCAGGAAGAACGCAATCCAATGTGGGAGCGAGCCTGCTCGCGATGGCAACAGCCTGGTGCCTGAGTCTGACCCACAGATTGAGCCACCCTGAAATAGAACAGGCCCCCGACACGAATGCCGGAGGCCTGTAATGGCCACATCCTTGTGGCCTTTCGCATGAACTCCAAAGCGACGGCAAACGTATATCCTGGCCCGCTTGCCGCGCCTTCTCCCAGTCCAGGCGAGAAGTCTTAGCCTTACTCGGCTTTCAGGCCGTCAGCCGATACGGCCTTGACGCCTTTGATTTTCTTGGCGATCGCCACAGCGGTGTCTTTTTGTGCATCAGTGACTTTGGTCATCGAAGACAGGGACACAACACCTTTGTTGGTTTCGACTTTGATATCTGTGCCTGGAATGCCTTTTTCAGTGACCAGATCAGCTTTGACCTTGGTGGTGATCCAGGTATCGGAAACGTCTTCCTTGGCCTCTGTCACTTCGCCCGCAGCCAGCATCATTGGCGCCTGAGTTGCTTGAGTGGTCTCGGCGAATGCGCTAGCCATGGACAGGGTCAGAGCGGTAGCAGCGGCGGCAGTGATAGCGAACTTCTTCATACGAGTAACTCCTGTTTTTCTCAAAAACTGCCGGACGTGCATCCCGGCAGGGTTATCAGGAGTAGTGCGAAGGCTGTGCCACTTTTGAAATATTTATTAATTGCTTATAAATCAGCAAGTTAAGCGAAGCGGCGATTTTCGTGATCATGCAAAATGCATGAAGCGGTGATTCTGGACATGCAACTTGCGGGTTTTGAGCGGTTGCTAAGTTTATGAATTACGAAGGGTTTATGGGGAGAGGGAGCGCCCCCTCCCCAACAATGAAAATCAGACGCCAGGGCAGCCAGCCGGCAGGAATTCCTTGGCAGCGTTAGAGGCGCATGTCCAGGCGCCGGCGGCATCACGACTTAAGGTTATCGTCTTACCCGCTACGGCAGCAGGAGCATTCGAGAGGGTACAAACGATGGTACCCGTACCTGCCGACGCAGTACCCGTGACTGCGATTGCGCAGTTGCTGGTAGGCGTCGTGATGTTCATGTTGGCTGCTGTCGGGCTAGTACCCTGATTCATCATGTCCTCGTACGGCACCTTCAACGCAGAGATTTCCCCCAGCCCGGCCGTTGCCTTGGCTCGCGCCTGGTACTTGGAATATTGCGGCAACGCAAAGGTCGCCAGAATGCCGATGATCGCCACGACGATCAGCAGCTCGATCAAGGTAAAGCCACTCTGCTTATTCATAGACATCTCCCATGCATGAGTCGGAATCTCATGACCTGAAACGGCCATTGCAGGGCACATGCCAACCCGGCAACCCCATGAGCAAGGGGTTTCAACCAGCTCAACGGCTACGTCCTACCTCAACAACCGCACTATCTGACGTTTTTTGTCACCCTGGCTCGCTGGTTTGGCGTCGATGCTTGACTAGGCTATAAGTCATGAACTGTTCGCCGCCGGGATTCCCATGAATGACATCGCCCTCAGCGGCCTGACCAAGCAATTGGTACTGGCCGAACTGCTCACCGAGCAAAGCGCGCAACAGGCGTATCAACAGGCCCAGCGCAGTCGCATACCCCTGGTCAGTTATCTGGTACAGAACAAACTGGTCCAGAGCCGCCAGGTCGCGGAAATCGCCTCGGAGCACTTCGGCGTCGCCCTACTCGACCTCAACAGCCTGGACAAGGAAACCCAGCCCACAGGCCTGGTCAGCGAAAAACTGGTGCGCCAGCATCACGCCCTGCCGCTGTGGCGACGAGGCAACAAATTGTTCGTGGGCATCTCCGACCCCACCAATCACCAGGCCATCAATGACATCCAGTTCAGCACCGGCCTGACCACCGAAGCCATCCTGGTGGAGGACGACAAGCTCAGCGACGCCATCGAAAAGTTCTTCGAATCCAGTAGCACAGGCCTGGAAGGCATGGGCGATGTCGACCTCGATGGCCTGGACATCGAATCGATCGACGATACCAAACAGGATTCCATCGCCGGCCAGGACACCGACGACGCGCCCGTGGTGCGCTTCGTCAACAAGATGCTGCTGGACGCGATCAAGGGCGGCTCTTCCGACCTGCACTTCGAGCCCTATGAAAAAATCTACCGGGTGCGGGTGCGCACCGACGGCATGCTGCGGGAAGTCGCCAGGCCGCCGATCCAACTGGCCAACCGTATCGCCGCGCGCCTGAAAGTCATGGCCAGCCTCGATATTTCCGAACGACGCAAACCCCAGGACGGACGCCTGAAAATGCGCCTGTCGAAAAGCAAATCCATCGATTTCCGGGTCAACACCCTGCCCACCCTCTGGGGCGAAAAAGTGGTGATCCGGATCCTCGACCCGTCCAGCGCGCAAATGGGCATCGATGCCCTGGGCTACGAACCGGACCAGAAAGACCTGTACATGGCGGCCCTCAAGCAACCGCAAGGGCTGATCCTGGTGACCGGGCCGACCGGCTCGGGCAAGACCGTATCGCTGTACACCGGGCTGAATATCCTCAACACCGTGGACATCAACATTTCCACCGCTGAAGACCCGGTGGAGATCAACATGGAAGGCATCAACCAGGTCAACGTGAACCCACGCCAGGGGCTGGATTTCGCCCAGGCCCTGCGTTCGTTCCTGCGCCAGGACCCGGACGTGATCATGGTCGGCGAGATCCGCGACCTGGAAACCGCCGAGATTGCCATCAAGGCCGCCCAGACCGGGCACCTGGTGCTCTCCACACTGCACACCAACAGCGCCGCCGAAACCCTGATCCGCCTGCAGAACATGGGCATTCCAGGGTTCAACATCGCCACCGCCGTGCACCTGATCATCGCCCAGCGGCTGGCGCGCAAGTTGTGCAACCACTGCAAGAAGGCCATCGAGATCCCCGAAGAGACCTTGCTCAAGGAAGGCTTCCCCCGGGAACGCATCGGCACATTCACGATCTATGAGCCGGTCGGTTGCGAACAGTGCAACCATGGTTACAAAGGGCGCGTGGGGGTCTACGAAGTGGTCAAGAACACGCCCGAGCTGCAGCGATTGATCATGGCCGAGGGCAACTCGCTGGAAATCGATCTGCAAATGCGCAAGGACGGTTTCAATGACCTGCGTACATCGGGGCTGCTCAAAGTGATGCAGGGCGTCACCAGCCTCGAAGAAATCAACCGGGTCACCAAGGATTGAACATGGCGGTCAAAGCAGTCAAAACCGATGTTTACACTTGGGAAGGCAAGGACCGCAAAGGCACCAAAATGACCGGCGAGCTGACGGGCCAGAGCCCGGCCCTGGTCAAGGCACAGCTGCGTAAACAAGGCATCAACCCGCAGAAGGTACGCAAGAAGTCCACCTCGATATTCAGCAAGGGCAAGCGCATCAAGCCATTGGATATCGCCCTCTTCACCCGCCAGATGGCAACGATGCTCAAGGCGGGCGTGCCGCTGTTACAGGCGTTCGACATCATTGGCGAAGGCTTCGACAACGCCAATATGCGCAAGCTGGTGGACGAGGTGAAACAGGAAGTCGCCGCCGGCAACAGCTTTGCCGCATCCCTGCGCAAATGCCCGCAGTATTTCGACGACCTGTACTGCAACCTGGTGGACGCCGGTGAACAGGCCGGCGCCCTGGACACGCTGCTGGACCGGGTCGCGACCTACAAGGAAAAGAGCGAAGCCCTCAAGGCCAAGATCAAGAAAGCCATGACCTATCCAGCCGCCGTCGTTCTCGTTGCTGCAGTGGTCACGGGGATCCTGCTGGTCAAGGTGGTGCCGCAGTTCGAATCGGTATTCTCCGGGTTCGGTGCGCAGCTGCCGGCCTTCACGGTGATGGTCATCGGCTTGTCAGAGTTCATGCAGGAGTCATGGTGGATACTGCTCGGCGGAATGGTGGGCGGATTCTTTGGCGTGAAATACGCACTCAGGCGCTCCGAGGCCTTTCGTGACTGGCGCGATAAATGGCTGCTCAAGCTGCCACTGATCGGCACCCTGATGTACAAATCCGCCGTGGCCCGCTACGCCCGCACGCTCTCCACCACCTTCGCCGCCGGCGTGCCGCTGGTGGAAGCCCTGGACTCGGTGTCTGGCGCCACCGGCAACGTGGTGTTCAAGCGCGCGGTGCAGCGCATCAAGCAAGACGTCTCGACCGGCATGCAGTTGAATTTCTCCATGCGTACCTCAGGGATCTTTCCGAACCTGGCGATCCAGATGACCGCCATCGGCGAAGAATCCGGTGCGCTGGATGACATGCTCGACAAGGTGGCGAGCTTTTATGAGGCCGAGGTGGACAATCTGGTGGACAACCTCACCAGCCTGATGGAACCCTTCATCATGGTGGTCCTGGGGGTCGTCGTCGGTGGCCTGGTGGTTGCCATGTACTTGCCCATCTTTCAACTCGGCTCTGCGATCTGACATGCCCCTGAGCGAATTCTTCGTGCTGTATCCCCTGGCTTTCGTGCTCGTTGCGGCACTGCTCGGTCTGATCATCGGCAGCTTCCTCAACGTGCTGGTGTGGCGCCTGCCAAAGATGCTCGACCGCGAATGGCGCCTGCAAGCCCACGACCTGCTGGGCCTGCCGACCGAAACCCCGGGGCCGGTCTACAACCTGATGCTGCCCCACTCCCAATGCCCGCACTGCGGCCATCGCATCCGCGCCTGGGAAAACATTCCGCTGCTCAGCTACCTGATGCTGCGCGGTCGCTGTTCGAGCTGCGCCGCGCCCATCGGCAGGCGTTACCCCCTGACCGAACTGGCCTGCGGCGCGCTGTCGGCGTTCGTCGCCTGGCATTTCGGCTTTGGCTGGCAAGCGGCGATGGTGATGGTGTTGTCCTGGGGCCTGCTGGGCATGAGCCTGATCGACGCCGAACATCAATTGCTGCCCGATACCCTGGTATTGCCGTTATTGTGGCTGGGCTTGATCGTCAACAGCTTCGGGCTGTTCGTTTCCTTGAACCAGGCGATGTGGGGCGCGGTGGCCGGTTATCTGGCGCTGTGGTCGGTGTTCTGGGTGTTCAAGCTGATCACCGGCAAGGAGGGCATGGGCTACGGGGATTTCAAGCTGCTGGCGATGCTCGGCGCCTGGGGTGGCTGGCAGATCCTGCCGCTTACGTTGCTGTTGTCGTCGCTGGTGGGCGCCGTTATCGGGGTCATCGTGCTGCGCCTGCGGGATGCCCCAGGGTCGACGCAGATCCCCTTTGGGCCTTATCTGGCCATTGCCGGCTGGATTGCCTTGCTCTGGGGTGGTCAAATAACCGACTTCTATTGGCAGTCTGTCGGTTTCTAATGAATACCCCCCTGGAAAAACCCTGGATTCTCGGCCTGACCGGTGGCATCGGCAGCGGCAAGAGCGCGGCAGCCCAGCATTTCATTGACCTGGGCGTGCACGTGATCGACGCCGATCATGCGGCGCGCTGGGTGGTCGAGCCCGGGCGTCCGGCGCTGGCGAAAATCGCCGAGCACTTCGGCCCCGGTGTATTGCAGGCCGATGGCGCCCTTGACCGGGCGGCGCTGCGCAAGCTGATCTTCGAGAATGCCGACGAACGCCGCTGGCTCGAGGCGTTGCTGCATCCGCTGATCGCCGATGAGATCGCCCATCATCTGACCCAGGCACAATCGCCCTACGCGATCCTGGTATCGCCACTGCTGATCGAGTCAGGGCAGTACGCCATGACCCAGCGGATCCTGGTGATCGATGCGCCGGAACAACTGCAGATCGAACGTACCTTGCAGCGCGACCAGACCAGCGAGCAGCAGGTCCAGGCGATTCTCAAGGCCCAGTCCAGCCGTCAGGATCGCCTGAGCCATGCCGACGATGTGGTGGTCAACGATCGCGACCTCGCCTGGCTGCACAGCGAGGTCGAGCGCCTGCATCACTTTTACCTTACTTTGCGTGGAGGCCAGTCATGAGCCAAATCCCAACCGTTGATTGCCCAACCTGTGGCGCCCCCGTGGAATGGAGCCCGGAGAGCAAATTCCGGCCGTTCTGTTCTGATCGCTGCAAACTGATCGACCTGGGTGCATGGGCATCGGAGGAACACAAGATTCCGGTCAGTCCCGATGCCGAGGATGAGCTGTTCAGCGAAGATTTCGAACCGCGTTCACATCATTAAGGCCGCATGAAACCGTAGTCCTGTTCATCGTCGAGGTTTTCCGCCAGGAAACTCAACTCATCGGCCAGGTCTTCTGGGCTGCGCACTGTCTTGCTCTGCTGCACGATCGCACTGAGCAAGGCACGCAGGCTCAAGCCCGGGTCGAAACCGATCTCCATTGCGGCATCGTGACTACGCCTGATCTCTTGTCTCGCCCACTCATAAACACTCATGGTTGTGCTCCTGGAAGTTTTCCAGAGCATGAAGGGCGTGCGATTGTGCAGCCTTGACGTGAATCAAGGCTTGTCATCATCGTTCCACGGGGCCGACAGGTAGCGCGTGCGGTTGAAGGTTTCCAGCCATTCGGGGCTGAACACCACCAACGCACTGATCACCATGCCGTTGATGAAGGCCTCGGGAAAAATGATCAGCCAGAGGTAGCCGACAAAATCTTCCAGCCAGTAAGGCATGGCGAATATACCGTCGTACCACAGCAGGCCAAGCCCCAGCAGCAGGCACGCCAACGCCGAGAGCGCGGCAGCGAGAAAACCCGAGCAGAAGATATATACGAACAGATTGCGCGGCTGGGCGCGCTCCACCAGGATCGCGCAACACTCGGTAACCAGCACCGGCAACAGGATCAACAGCACACCGTTGACCCCTACAGCCGCCATGTCCTGGCGCCCCAGCAGCACCAGCGCAAACTGTGCACACAGGCCCCCCAGGATCGCCAAGGGCCAGTCCAGCAGCAACGTCACGGCGGTCATGCCGATGAAGTGATACGAGACACCCGTGTCGAAATCCCGGCGCACCAGCCACAGCATGAACAACGCCAGCACCGTGCCGAACAGCAGGTGCTGGCGACGACTGTCGGTGAACAACTCGACCCACGGTGCTCGCGACACCGCCCAGACCAATACCGGCACATAAATCAGCCAACCGGCCGCCAGGGTCTGCGGTGAGAGCAGTTCAGCACCGATCATGGGACTACTCCTTTCACTTGCCCTTGCATCAAAGACTCCTTGATCGCTTCGCGATCCAAGCTGGCAGTCTACACCCCGCCCCATAACGGCCATTAATCAACGCAACGCTTCCAGCTTGTCGCAATTGAACGCTAAGCTTGGGCTCATGGATGACTCCGATTACTTACGCCTGCTGACCATCGCGGCCGAGCAAGCCAACGCCTTTCTCTCCAATGCCCGCAAATGGGAGCGTGAGCGTTGGGTCTGCCAGCGTCTGCTGCAAGGGCTGAACGTGCCTTATCGCGCCGACGAGTTCGCGCCGGCCGGCGAACCGCCGGACGTCTTGTTTCGCGATGCCAATTTCGAGGTTTTTTTCGTGCTCGACGAGGGCCGCCGTCTCAATGATGAATGGCGCGATGAACTGCAACGCCGCCGCAGTGCGTTCTCCCTGAGCCAACTGGTGCGTCGCGAGGCCAAGCCCCGGCGGATCCCGGCCAATGAATTCCTGATGCGGCTGGCCCCGACCCTGCGCAAGAAAGCCCACAACTACACCGAGCGCGGCATGGACCTGGGCGACCTGGACATCATCGCCTTCGCCAGCCTCAAGCGCGAAGTGCTGGACCTCAACAGCCATTTCCCGCCGCCAACCGAATACCTGCGCCAGGGCTGGCGCTCGCTGTCGCTGGTGGGGCCGACGTTCGCCCGGGTGCTGTTCGCCCATCCCGATGCGCCGGACTTCCTGCGCAGCAACCTGGGGCGCAGCATTGTGTTCGATGTCGGGATCAGCCTGTGAGCCCATTGCAGGAATTGATCGCCGCCGTGCCGCAGCAGGGCCGCGTACGCTGGATTGGCGTGCGCCCCCAGGGCCATGCCCCCATGATCGAACTGGACGCCGTGGAGGCCCGCCTGGAAGCCGGCCTGACGGGTGATCATGCCCGCCCCGGCGTGCGCAATGCCCGGCAAGTCACCTTGATTCAGTGGGAGCACCTGGCCGTGATCAGTTCCCTGATGGGCCGCGCGGCGGATCAACCGGTGTTGCCACAAGAGCTGCGACGCAACCTTGTGATCAGCGGCATCAATCTGTTCAGCCTCAAGGGCCGGCGCTTTCGCATCGGCCAGGCGATCTTCGAAACCACCGGCTGGTGCCAGCCGTGCGCGCGACTGGAGCGAAACCTCGGCGAAGGGACGTTCCAGGCCGTACGCGGCCATGGCGGAATCACAGCCCGGGTGTTAAAAAGTGGAATCATTCGCCTGGACGACAGCTTGCGTGTCGAACCTGTTCCGGCGAGCGGCTACGCTGCTTTCAATGCCGGATAGCCGGACGCTGTAGCGTCTACACCTTTCGCAACGTCTACCTGACGAGGCCTTTATGACCAGCCGCCTGAACCCAGATGACCAGAAGCATGTCGAAGAGTACCTGCAACTGTCCCAGCACCGAGTCGAGCGCCGGCCCTTCCGGCCGTGGATGCTCCTGGTGGTGGTACTGGCCGTGACCATCGGCCTGGGCCTGTTGAGCCGACTGATCAGTTACCTGACGCTATGAGCCGCTTGATGCTCGCGCAGGTAACGGCACCGATTTCCTTTAGCCTTGCGAGATATCCCCATGACTCATCGTATTGTCATCGTTGGCGGCGGCGCCGGCGGTCTGGAGTTGGCTACCCGTCTGGGTAAGACTCTGGGCAAGCGCGGTACGGCCAGTGTGATGCTGGTCGACGCGAACCTGACCCACATCTGGAAACCCCTGCTGCATGAAGTGGCCGCCGGCTCCCTGAACTCTTCCGAAGACGAACTCAACTATGTCGCCCAGGCGAAATGGAACCACTTCGAGTTCCAGCTCGGGCGCATGAGTGGCCTGGATCGCGAGCGCAAGAGAATCCAACTGGCCGCCACCTATGACGAGGCAGGCGTCGAGTTGTTGCCGGCCCGGGAACTGGCCTACGACACCCTGGTAATTGCCGTCGGCAGTACCACCAACGACTTCGGCACCGAAGGCGCGGCGCAGCATTGCCTGTTCCTCGATACCCGCAAACAGGCCGAGCGTTTCCATCAGCAACTGCTTCACCACTATCTGCGTGCCCATGCCGGGCAGACCGATATCGTCGAGCGCATCAGCGTCGCCATCGTCGGCGCCGGTGCGACCGGGGTCGAACTGGCGGCCGAGCTGCATAATGCCGCCCACGAACTGCACGCCTACGGCCTGGACCGCATCAAACCGGAAAACATGCACATCACCCTGATCGAGGCAGGCCCACGCGTCTTGCCGGCACTGCCGGAGCGTATCGGCGGACCGGTGCACAAGACCCTGGAAAAACTCGGGGTCAATGTCATGACCAACGCCGCTGTCAGCCAGGTGACCGCCGACAGCCTGATTACGGCGGATGGCAAAGTGATCGACGCGAGCCTGAAAGTCTGGGCCGCCGGGATTCGCGCACCGGACTTCCTCAAGGACATCGACGGCCTGGAGACCAACCGGATCAACCAGTTGCACGTGCTGCCTACGCTACAGACCACCCGTGACGAGAACATCTTCGCCTTCGGTGACTGCGCCGCCTGCCCGCAACCCGGCAGCGAACGCAACGTCCCGCCCCGCGCCCAGGCAGCGCATCAGCAGGCCTCGCTGCTGGCCAAGTCCTTGAAGCTGCGGATCGAGGGCAAGGCCCTGCCTGAATACAAGTACACCGACTACGGCTCGTTGATCTCACTGTCGCGGTTCTCGGCAGTGGGCAACCTGATGGGCAACCTGACCGGCAGCGTGATGCTCGAAGGCTGGCTGGCGCGGATGTTCTACGTGTCGCTGTACCGCATGCACCAGATGGCGCTGTACGGCATGTTTCGCACGGCGATGCTGATGTTGGGGAGCAAGATCGGGCGTGGGACTGAGCCTCGGCTGAAGTTGCACTGAGGATAAAAGCGACGCGTAAACTGCTCGTGACAGCGATGGGTTCTAGAGGTGCATCGCCTGTTCCACCGTTTTCGCGAGCAAGCCCGCTCCCACAGTTGATCGCATACTCATGAAATACTCGATCTCCTGTGGGAGCGGGCTTGCTCGCGAAGGCGGTAGTGCAGTCAATAGTCATCTAAACGATAAAAATCGAGCTCCGCAGCATCAATCAAACCTGAAACCGCTGCACCATCGTGCGCAGCGAATTCGCCAGTTGCGACAACTCATGGCTGGACGCGCTGGTCTGGTCCGCGCCGGAGGCCGAGCGCACCGACAAGTCACGAATGTTCACCAGGTTGCGATCCACCTCACGGGCGACTTGCGCCTGTTCTTCGGCGGCGCTGGCGATCACCAGGTTACGCTCGTGGATCTCGTTGACCGAGGCCGTGATGGTCTGTAGCGCTTCCCCTGCCCGTTCCGCCATCGCCAGGGTGCTGGCGGCGCGACTGGAGCTGGCCTGCATGGAGTCGAGTGCCTGGGTGGCACCGCTGCGCATGCCCTGGACCATCTGTTCGATTTCCTGGGTCGATTGCTGCGTGCGATAAGCCAGCGCCCGCACCTCGTCCGCGACCACCGCGAACCCCCGTCCACTCTCACCCGCCCGGGCCGCTTCGATGGCCGCGTTGAGGGCCAGCAGGTTGGTCTGCTCGGCGATGGCCCGGATCACATCCAGCACCTTGCCGATATCCTGCGACTGGTTGGCCAGGGATTGCACCAGGCCGCCAGTCACTTGCACATCGCTGGCAAGGGCGCCGATGGCATCGACCGTGTCGCTGACCCGCTGCTGCCCAAGGGACGCCGACTCACTGGACTGACGCGTGGCATCGGAGGTGGAAACCGCATTGCGCGCGACCTCCTCCACGGCGGTGGTCATTTCGGTGACGGCAGTGGCCGCCTGTTCGATTTCGTTGTTCTGCTGTTGCAGGCTGTGGGTGCTATCGACGGTGACCGCGTTCAGCTCATCGGCGGCGGTCGCCAGTTGGGTAGCCGAGCCGCTGATACCCTGCAGGGTTTCACGCAGGTTCTGCTGCATGGTCGCCAGCGCCTTGAGCAAGCGGCTCACTTCGTCGCTGCCGTGGGTCTCGATCGGTCGGGTCAGGTCGCCTCGGGCAACGTTCTCGGCAGCATTCAAGGCCTCGCCCAAAGGCTTGACGATACTGCGGGTGAGCAGCATGGCCAGGGCCACCGTCGCCAGGGCGGCGAGCACGATGAACAGGCTGACGATCATCCGGGAATTGACGTAGTGCTCCTGGGATTTCTGGCTTTCGATGGAGACTTGTTTGGAGAACAGCTCCGCCAGGTCGTTGAGTTGTTTGCCGGAACCGTCCACCACGGTCTTCATGTCCACCAGCAGCAGCTTGATCAACTCGTCCCGACGTCCCTGCTCTGCCAGTGCAAAGGATTGGGCGATGCCCGTGCGGTAAGCAGCGAAGGTTTGCTTGAACTGGTCATAAAGCGCTTTGCCTTCAGGCGTGACGACCAGCTTTTCGTAACTGGCGATTTTTTCGCTCAGTTCCTTGTCGCGGGTGTCCATTTGCCCACGGTACACCGAGATGTTCTTCGGATCCTGGTCCAGGGCCATGCGCAGGGAAATCGTGCGGATGCGCAACATCAATTCACGGATCTCGTCACCGCCGCGAATACTGGGCAACCACTGGGTTTCTACCGCGACTTCACTGTCACGGATACTCGACATCTGTCCCAGCGCAAACACCCCGAGCAATGCCACCAGCACGGCGATCAAAGCGAAACCCAACGCAGCACGGGGGGCGATATTCAGTTGACGAAGAACCATGGGGAGCGCCTTTTTTATTATTGGCCTGAAGTGGGGCCATGCCCCTGTCGGTGGGTTATCGGCAGGTTGTACGATGACTTAAGGCTATCTGCTTTATCACAGGCAAAAAAAATCCCCGTATCTTTCGATACGAGGATTTTCAATATGGTCGGGGTAAGGGGATTCGAACTCCTGACATCCTGCTCCCAAAGCAGGCGCGCTACCGGACTGCGCTATACCCCGGTAAAAAAAAGGCGACCTTCGCAAGTCGCCTTCTCGATCAGCGCTTTTGGCCTCTGATCTTAAGATTCGATTCCAGCGAACTGGTTTCAAAAATGGTGGGTCGTGTGGGATTCGAACCTACGACCAATTGGTTAAAAGCCAACTGCTCTACCAACTGAGCTAACGACCCAAATATGGTCGGGGTAAGGGGATTCGAACTCCTGACATCCTGCTCCCAAAGCAGGCGCGCTACCGGACTGCGCTATACCCCGATTGAAATGGCTCCGTGACCAGGACTCGAACCTGGGACCCAATGATTAACAGTCATTTGCTCTACCGACTGAGCTATCACGGAACTGATATTTCAAGTTACAACGTTGAAGCTAGCTTCAACCTCTTCTACCCTTACGCATCGCTGCGTTCGTGTGTCTGAGGCGCGCTATTCTACAATCTTCAAAACCTCTGTCAACCCCTTAAATTGCTTTCAAGACAATGATTTGCAACTTATTTTGGATTCCTTCTCAGTGAGAAGTCGTCCTTGGGGTGACTGACTGCGGGGCGCACTTTACAAGCCTTTTCCTTTGAGTTCAACGGCCTGATGAAAAAAATGGCCTCGCAAAGCGAGGCCATTCCAATTGCAGGCAATGCCGGCTTTCAGTTGAAGACGATTTCGTCGTTCTCCACCGTACCGGTCACGGTTTCACCCGGCATGAAGCGACCCGACAGGATCAACTGCGCCAGCGGGTTTTCGATCCAGCGCTGGATCGCCCGCTTCAGCGGCCGTGCGCCATAGACCGGGTCGTAACCCACGGCAATCAACTTGTCCAACGCCTCATCGCTCAACTGCAGTTTCAGCTCACGCTCGGTAAGACGGCTGCGCAGGCGACCCAACTGGATCTCGGTAATGCCGGCAATCTGATCGCGGGCCAACGGCTCGAAGATCACCACTTCGTCGACCCGGTTGATGAACTCTGGCCGGAAGTGGGTAGAGATCGCATCCATCACCGCAGCGCGCTGCGCCTCGCGGTCACCCACCAGTTCCTGGATCTGCGTCGAGCCCAGGTTGGAGGTCATCACGATCACCGTGTTACGGAAATCCACCGTGCGCCCGTGGCTGTCGGTCAAGCGACCATCCTCCAGCACTTGCAGCAGGATGTTGAACACATCCGGGTGCGCCTTCTCGACTTCATCGAGCAGGATCACCGAGTACGGTTTGCGCCGCACAGCCTCGGTCAGGTAGCCACCCTCTTCATAGCCGACATAACCTGGTGGCGCACCGATCAACCGTGCCACGGAATGTTTCTCCATGAACTCGGACATGTCGATGCGCACCATGGCCTCTTCCGTATCGAAGAGGAACTCGGCCAACGCCTTGCACAATTCAGTCTTACCGACACCGGTAGGGCCGAGGAACATGAACGAACCACTCGGCCGGTTAGGGTCCGACAGCCCGGCGCGGGAACGGCGCACGGCGTTGGACACCGCCACCACCGCTTCTTCCTGACCAATCACACGCTGGTGCAGCAGGCTTTCCATCTTCAGCAGCTTGTCACGCTCGCCTTCGAGCATTTTCGACACCGGAATACCGGTCCACTTGGAGACCACTTCGGCGATTTCTTCCTCGGTGACCTTGCTGCGCAGCAACTGGTTTTCGCTCTTGCCGTGCTGGTCGACCATCTGCAGGCTGCGCTCCAGGTCCGGGATCACCCCGTACTGCAGCTCGGCCATGCGATTGAGGTCGCCTTTACGGCGCGCCGCTTCCAGCTCCTGGCGGGACTGTTCGATCTTCTGCTGGATCTGCGCCGAGCCCTGGACTTCGGCTTTCTCCGAGTTCCAGATTTCCTCGAGGTCGGAATACTCGCGCTCATGGCGAACGATTTCTTCCTGCAGCCTTTCCAGACGCTTCTTCGCCGCTTCGTCGCTTTCTTTCTTCAGGGCCTGGGACTCGACCTTGAGTTGAATCAGGCGCCGCTCCAACCGATCCAGCACTTCAGGCTTGGAGTCGATTTCCATGCGGATGCGGCTGGCCGCCTCGTCGATCAGGTCGATGGCCTTGTCCGGCAATTGGCGGTCGGTGATGTAGCGGTGGCTGAGCTTGGCCGCCGCGATGATCGCGCCATCGGTAATCGCCACCTTGTGGTGAACTTCATAGCGTTCTTTAAGGCCGCGCAGGATAGCGATGGTGTCCTCTTCGCTCGGCTCCTCCACCAGTACTTTCTGGAAGCGCCGCTCAAGGGCCGCGTCTTTCTCTATATATTGGCGGTACTCGTTGAGCGTGGTCGCGCCGACGCAGTGCAGCTCGCCACGAGCCAACGCTGGCTTGAGCATGTTGCCGGCGTCCATCGAGCCTTCACCCTTGCCCGCACCGACCATGGTGTGCAGTTCGTCGATGAACAGGATGATCTGCCCTTCCTGCTTGGACAGTTCATTGAGCAGCGCCTTGAGCCGCTCTTCGAATTCACCACGGTATTTGGCGCCGGCGATCAAGGCCCCCATATCCAGGGACAACAGCCGCTTGCCCTTGAGGCCATCCGGCACTTCGCCGTTGATGATGCGCTGGGCCAGGCCTTCGGCGATGGCGGTTTTACCCACGCCTGGCTCACCGATCAGCACCGGGTTGTTCTTGGTGCGGCGTTGCAGCACCTGGATCGTGCGGCGGATCTCGTCGTCACGGCCGATCACCGGGTCGAGTTTGCCTTCTTCGGCACGCTTGGTCAGGTCGACGGTGTATTTATCCAGCGCCTGGCGCGACTCTTCGTGGTTGGCGTCGTTGACCGCTTCGCCGCCACGCAGGTTGTTGATGGCATTTTCCAGGGCTTTCTTGCTCACGCCTTGGCCAAGCAGGAGTTTGCCGAGCTTGCTGTTTTCGTCCATGGCGGCGAGCAGCACCAGCTCGCTGGAAATGAACTGGTCGCCCTTCTGCTGGGCCAGGCGATCGGCCTGGTTGAGCAGCCGCGCCAGATCCTGGGACATGTTCACGTCACCGGTCGGATTCTGGATCTTGGGTAACTGGTCGAGTTCTTTCGCCAGTTCTTTGCGCAGGCTGTTGACGTCAAAGCCGACCTGCATCAGCAGGGGCTTGATGGAACCGCCCTGCTGTTCGAGCATGGCTTGCATCAAATGCGCCGGTTCGATACCGGGATGGTCCAGGCCGACGGCCAGGGACTGGGCATCGGACAGGGCCAACTGTAATTTGCTGGTTAAACGATCAATACGCATGGGTCACCTTCCTTTTGAGCAGGCCGGACCTAAACACATCCTGAATGAAGAAACCTGCCAGATACCCTTATAGATGTGGTCGATTCTGGAAGTTTCAAGCAGCGCAGCCTTGATGCAGATCAGCGAAGTCTAGCGCTCGATCCAGATCAGCGAGGCGAAGCGACCGGTGCACGGATTGCGGCGGTAGGAAAAGAAACGAGGGTCGGTCACGGTGCACAGGCCACCACCGTACACCGCAGTGACACCGCGCACCGCCAGCCGCAAGCGGGCCAACTGATAGATGTCGGCCAGGAACTTGCCGGCGTTGGGGCTCGCGGCGAAAGCTTTTACCGCTTCAGGCAGTTGCGCGATGAAGGCTTCACGCACCTCCGGCCCAACTTCAAACGCTTGCGGACCAATGGCCGGGCCGAGCCAGGCGAGGATTTCATCCGCAGGCACGGCAAGGCTGTCGAGGGTGGCCTCCAGCACACCGTTGGCCAGCCCGCGCCAACCGGCATGGGCCGCTGCGACGCGGGTGCCGGCACGGTTGCAGAACAGTACGGGCAGGCAGTCCGCCGTCATTGACGCGCAGGCGATACCCGGTGTGTCGGTCCAACTGGCATCGGCGGTCGCTACCTGGGTGGGGTCAGCCTCGACCACGGCAATGCCGTGGACCTGCTGCAACCAGGCCGGGGTGATGGCGAACTGATCGGTGAGACGACGGCGGTTTTCGGCGACAGCCGTGGGGTCGTCGCCCACATGGTCGCCCAGGTTGAGGCTGTCGAACGGCGCCAGGCTGACGCCGTCCCCTCGGGTGGTGACGCAGGCCTTGACCCGGGCCGGCGCAGGCCAGTCGGGTATCAGCCAGTCACTCATCCGACGAACGCCTCGCGGTCCTGCTTGAGCAACGTCAGCAGCCAGACAAAGTCATCCGGCAACGGCGACTCCCAGCTCATGCGCTTGCCGGTCGTCGGATGATCCAACTCCAGGAAACGCGCGTGCAGCGCCTGGCGCGGGAAATTCTTCAGCGATTCGACCATGGTCTGGCTGGCGGCCGGCGGAATGCGGAAGCGACCGCCGTAGGCCGGGTCACCCACCAACGGAAAGTTGATGTGGGCCATGTGCACACGGATCTGGTGGGTACGCCCGGTTTCCAGCTTGACCCGCACATGCGTGTGGGAACGGAAGCGTTCAAGCACACGATAATGGCTGACCGCCTGCTTGCCGCCCTCCATCACCGCCATGCGCTGGCGCTGCTGGCCATGACGGCCAATCGGTGCGTTGATCTTGCCACCGGCGGTGACCACGCCGATCACGATGCACTCATAGATACGGCTGACGCTGCGGCTTTGCAACTGAGTGACCAGTTGTGTCTGCGCCTGGATGGTCTTGGCCACCACCATCAGACCGGTGGTGTCCTTGTCCAGGCGATGCACGATGCCGGCACGCGGCACATTGATGATGTCCGGTACATGGTGCAGCAAGGCATTGAGCAACGTCCCGTCGGCATGACCGGCAGCCGGGTGCACCACCAGGCCCGCCGGCTTGTTGATCACCAGGATGTCGTCGTCTTCATAGACGATGTCCAGGGCGATGTCCTGGGCGACCCATTCTCCCTGGGCCTCCTGCTCGGCGGTCAGCTCGAGGATGGCGCCGCCATGGACGATGTCGCGCGGGCGGATCACCGCCCCATCCACAGTCAGGCGGCCGTCCTTGATCCAGGCGGAAAGGCGCGAGCGCGAGTGCTCGGCAAAGAGTTGTGCGGCGACTTGATCGAGGCGTTGGCCGCCCAATTCGGACGGCACCTCTGCGCGAAGTTCTATTTTATCGGACATGCTCGGACTGGGCGTCGGCACAGCCTTTGGTTTCGGCTGCGCGCTTGTGGTTAAATACGGCGTCTTTTGCCCCGAGGCTTTTCAACGGGGCGCTCATCATAACAGGACGGCCCCGCCCAAGACAGCGGCCGTCATAGGGACGCAAGCCGCCATGCAAGTGAAACACCTGCTGCTGATCGCCATCCTCGCATTGACTGCTGCTTGCTCGTCGAAGGAAGTCGTAGACGAAAACCTGAGCGAAGTCGAACTGTACCAACAGGCGCAGAACGACCTGGATAACAACAGCTATACCAGCGCCACCGCCAAGCTCAAGGCCCTGGAGTCGCGGTATCCGTTCGGTCGCTACGCCGATCAGGCCCAATTGGAACTGATCTACGCCAACTACAAGAACGCCGAGCCGGAAGCCGCCAAATCCGCCGCCGAGCGCTTCATTCGCCTGCACCCGCAGCACCCGAATGTCGATTACGCCTATTACCTCAAGGGCCTGACCTCCTTCGACCAGGACGTCGGCCTGCTGGCGCGTTTCCTGCCGCTGGACATGACCAAGCGTGACCCGGGCGCCGCGCGCGACTCCTACAATGAGTTCGCCCAGCTGACCAGCCGCTTCCCCAATAGCCGCTACTCGCCGGACGCCAAGCAGCGCATGATCTACCTGCGCAACCTGCTGGCGTCCTACGAAATCCACGTAGCCGACTACTACCTGACTCGTCAGGCCTACGTCGCCGCTGCCAACCGCGGTCGCTACGTGGTGGAAAACTTCCAGGAAACCCCCTCGGTGGGCGACGGCCTGGCCGTGATGACCGAAGCCTACCAGCGCCTGCACCTGGACGACCTGGCGGCCACCAGCCTGGAAACCCTCAAGCTGAACTACCCGGATCACCCATCCCTGGTCGATGGCCAGTTCACCCCGCGGGTCGACGAAGCGGACAACCGTTCGTGGCTGAGCAAGGCGACCCTGGGCCTGATCGAGTCGCGTCCGCCGCTGCCGCCGGGAGAGACTCGCGCCAACCAGGACGTGCAACGCCAATTCCAGGATGCCAAGGAAGCCATCCCGAACGAACTCAAGCCCAAGGATGAAAATGGCGACGTGATCGAAGAAGAAGAGCCTGAGAACGAGTCCAGCGACCGCTCCTGGTTCAGCCACCTGACCTTCGGCCTGTTCGACTGAGACAGGGGCATCAGCAAAAAGGGAGACCCGACGGTCTCCCTTTTTTGTACCTGGCTTTTATTGCGCTGTGCGCCGTTCCTGTCCTTGGCTAAACTGCCGGATCATTAGCCAAAAAGCCGCCCATCATGCTTCGTTTACTGTTCTGGATCGCCCTGATTGCCGCCGCGGTATGGTTCTGGCGCAAGCTCAAGAGCACCTCTTCCCCATCGCAGGCACCCCGCGAGCAGGACGCTCCCCCCATGGTCCGTTGCGCTCATTGCGGCGTACACCTGCCTCGCGACCGGGCACTGGCCCTCGAACAACAATGGTATTGCAGCCAGGCTCACCTCGAGCAAGGCCCGGGCACTCGTGAGCGCTGAGACCTCAAGCCCGCGCGAAAAACAGACGCAGCGTCTGCTGCGTCTCTATCACCTGTACCGCCTGAGCATCGGCATCACCCTGGTGCTGCTGATCTCCAGCAAACTGGACAATCGCCTGCTGGAGTTCGCCAACGACGACCTGCTGCGCAGCGGCAGTTGGTTGTATCTGGTGCTGAACATCCTGCTTGTAGTGTTCCTTGAAAACACTCGCCGCCCTGCCCGGCTGTTCGGCCTGGCCCTCACCGACGTACTGCTGCTTTCGTGGCTGTTCTTCGCCGCAGGCGGTGTGCCCAGCGCCATCGGCAACCTGCTCATCGTCTCGGTAGCCATCGGCAATACGCTATTGCGAGGCCGAGTCGGCCTGTTGATCGCCGCTGTCGCCACGATCGGTATCGTCGGCTCGACTTTCTTCCTCGGCCTGAGCGACTCGAACCGCCCCAGCAGCTACCTGCAAGCCGGAACCCTGGGGGCACTGTGCTTCGCCGCCGCCCTGCTGGTACAAGGCCTGACCCGACGGCTGGAAGCCAGCGAAACCCTGGCTGAGCAACGGGCCAGCGAAGTGATCGGCCTCGAAGCACTCAACGCGCTGATCCTGCAACGCATGCGCACCGGCATCCTGGTGCTGGACCGCGAACGTCGGGTACAACTGGCCAACGAAAGCGCCTTGAACCTGCTGGGCATGCACGACCTGGTCGGCCAGCGGATCGATGACTACTCCGTCGCCCTGGTCGAACGTCTGCAACTGTGGCTGAACAACCCTAGCCTGCGCGCGCAGAGCCTGACCATCAGCGGCACGGGCCTGGCACTGCAACCGAGCTTCATCGCCCTGGGCCACAACGAGCAACATCAGATCCTGGTCTTCCTCGAAGACCTGGCCCAGGTTGCGCAGCAGGCCCAACAACTCAAGCTAGCCTCCCTCGGGCGCCTGACGGCCGGCATCGCCCACGAAATCCGCAACCCCCTGGGCGCCATCAGCCACGCGGCGCAATTGCTGCGCGAATCCGAGGAACTGAACGACGCGGATCGGCGTCTGACGCAGATTATTCAAGATCACTCTCAACGAATGAATCGCGTCATTGAAAACGTCCTGCAACTGTCTCGCCGCCAGCAAACCACACCCCAACGCCTCGATCTGCGGACCTGGCTCGAACAGTTCGTCCGACAGGCCCACGAAAGCATGGCCGAGCACCAGCAATTGCACCTGAGCATCGATCCGGGCGACTACACCACGCTGATGGACCCCGACCAGTTGACCCAGGTACTCGACAACCTGCTGCGCAACGCCTGGCGCCACAGCGCAATGGCCCACGAACAGGCCGAGGCCTGGCTGAAACTGTTCATCGATCCCCACAGCCAGCTGTCCACACTGGACATCATCGACAACGGCCCCGGCGTGACTCCAGAACAGCAAGCGCACTTGTTCGAGCCCTTCTTTACCACCAGCAGCCAGGGCACCGGCCTTGGGCTCTATCTGTCCCGTGAGCTGTGCGAAAGCAACCAGGCCCGCCTAGACTTCAAACCACGCCAAGGCGGCGGCTGCTTTCGCATCACCTTTGCTCACGGACGGAAACAGATTTGAATATTCGCTCACGGCAACGAATCCTGATCGTCGACGACGAACCGGACATCCGCGAACTCCTGGACATTACCCTGGGCCGGATGAAACTCGACACCCGCAGCGCCAAGAACCTGGCCGAGGCCCAAAGCCTGCTGGCGGGGGATACCTTCGACCTGTGCCTGACCGACATGCGCCTGCCCG
This sequence comes from Pseudomonas sp. St290, assembly GCF_018325805.1. Lineage (NCBI taxonomy): Bacteria > Pseudomonadati > Pseudomonadota > Gammaproteobacteria > Pseudomonadales > Pseudomonadaceae > Pseudomonas > Pseudomonas sp. St290. The sequence continues at coordinate 5,803,498 of NZ_AP014703.1, forward strand.
ATGGCACCGGCCTGGAACTGGTGCAGCACATCCAGCAGCGCTACCCGCAACTGCCTGTGGCGATGATCACTGCCTACGGCAGCCTGGAAACCGCCATCGACGCCCTCAAGGCCGGCGCCTTCGACTTCCTGACCAAGCCGGTCGACCTGGGTCGGTTGCGGGAGCTGGTCAGCAGCGCCCTGCGCCTGCCGCCGGTCGCTCTTCCGGCAAGCACTATCGAGCGTTGCCTGCTGGGTGACTCCCCGCCGATGCGCAATGTGCGCAAACAGATCGAAAAACTCGCTCGCAGCCAGGCACCGGTGTACATCAGCGGGGAATCGGGCTGCGGCAAGGAACTGGTCGCCCGGCTGATCCACGAACAGGGGCCCCGTTCAAACCAGGGTTTTGTGCCAGTCAACTGTGGGGCGATTCCCACTGAGCTGATGGAAAGCGAGTTTTTTGGCCATCGAAAAGGCAGCTTCAGCGGCGCCATCGAAGACAAGCCCGGGCTGTTCCAGGCCGCCCACGGCGGGACCTTATTCCTTGATGAAGTGGCCGACCTGCCCCTGGCTATGCAGGTCAAGCTACTGCGGGCGATCCAGGAAAAGGCCGTGCGCGCTGTTGGCGGCCAACAGGAAGAAGTGGTGGACGTGCGAATCCTCTGCGCCACCCACAAGGACCTGGATGCCGAAGTCGCCGCCGGGCGCTTTCGCCAGGATTTGTATTACCGGCTAAATGTCATCGAACTGCGCGTCCCGCCCTTGCGCGAACGTCGCGAAGACATCGAACCGCTGGCCAATCACATGCTCCAGCGTCTGGCGGCCAACACCGGTAGTCCACCGGCCAAGTTGCATCCCCAGGCGTTGGACGCTCTCAGGAATTACCGCTTCCCGGGCAACGTGCGGGAACTGGAGAACATGCTTGAACGTGCCTACACCCTTTGCGAACAGCAACAGATCGAAGCCGACGACCTGCGCCTGGCCGAGGGTAATAGTACTACTGAGGCGGGCAATCCCGATTTGATGCAGGTCGACAACCTGGAGGATTACCTGGAAGACGTCGAGCGCAAGCTCATCCTCCAGGCCCTGGAGCAAACCCGCTGGAACCGCACGGCGGCGGCGCAGCGGTTGAAGTTGTCGTTTCGGTCGATGCGGTATCGGTTGAAGAAGTTGGGGTTGGATTGAGCCGCGGTTTCGAAGCCCGCGCCTGCCTCTGTGGCGAGGGGATTTATCCCCGTTGGGCTGCGAAGCAGCCCCAAAGCAGCGACTCAATCAACCTCACACTCCGAGATCTCAGGTCCCAGCGGGAGCAAGCTCTCTCGCCACAGGTTCGGCGTTCACCCTCTGTAACGCCGCTCTCTAGCCCTCCGGCAGAGGTACCCGCTCGTCCAGAACACGATTGGCCAATAACTCACTCAACTCAATCAATTGCTGTACCCCCAAGGCTATATGTCGCCGCGAGCCTTCAAGTTCGAAGGCCAGGTCGCTGATCGTTGCATTGGCGCAGGCCAGGGTTTCGCTGAGGTTGGTGAGGAGGCATTCGGTGTCGATGCCGTCCACTACAGTGAATAACTGGTTTGAGGTTGGTTTCTTTTTGGCTTCGGGTTTTGGGCCGAGGTAATAGTCGAGGGCGCGTTTGGCGGCTTCATCAAGCCCTTTTGGATTAAGGCTGGAGTCAGGAGAAGTGTTATTGGTTTCTGAAGGTGGTAGGGGTTTGTCACTCATTGCGGTACTCCAAAGAGGGAATGGATTACCAAGTTTTTCGGGCCGCGACACCCGGACGCTGAATTGGCAGCGACGGGAAAAGGTTAGCCAGAGTTCTTCCCACCCGGCAACCGCCAGAGCTCGTCGGAAAATTCGGCTCGAATCAGAATCTTGTCCGACCATTCCCACAAAGCCTGGTTGGCTGTGAGGGCGGGGTGTATATCCGTTTCTGCGGTAACGGCTGCTTAGGGTTCCGCTCTTACATGAAGAGCGGAACCGCCAGTAGCCGTTACCGCGGCAATGGATATGTCCTCAGTCAACAACATCCTGACCGACTGTCAGGCCGCCATCGCGAGCAAGCTCGCTCCCACAGTTGGATCTGAATATGGCCGGAAGTAACAGGTCGGCTTTAAGGCCGCCTCGTCACCAAAACTCCCGAGCCAAAGCCGAGCCCTACAAGCGCCCCGCCGGCGCATAAGGCGCAGGATCAATCACAGGCTCAAGCCCCAACATCAAATCCGTAAACAACCGACACGACGCCGGCGCCAACACCAACCCATTGCGATAATGCCCACAGTTCAACCACAACCCCGCCACCCCAGGCACCTCGCCGATATAAGGAATGCCTTCGGGCGATCCGGGCCGCAGCCCAGCCCAATGCCCAACCACCTCAGCATCGGCCAGTTCCGGAATAAGTGCCACCGCCGAAGCCTTCAGACTCTCCAGCGCAACATCAGTCGGGGTCTTGTCAAAGCCTTCGCGCTCCAGCGTGCTACCAACCAGGATATGCCCATCACGACGCGGAATCGCATAACGTCCTTTGGCCAGCACCATGCTCGACAGAAAATCCGACGCGCACTTGTACAAGATCATCTGACCCTTGACCGGCTCGACCGGCAACTTCAAGCCCAATGTCTTGAGCAGCTCGCCACTCCAGGCACCGGCGGCCAATACCACCTCATCGCCACGAATTTCACCGGCCGAACTGTGCACCCCCACCACTCGCCCGCCATCACGGATGAACCCGCTGACTTCACAGTGTTCATGCAACGTGACATTCGGCAGCGCCAACAATGCAGCCTTGAGGGATTTCACCAACCGGGGATTACGCACGTTGGCCACGTCGGCCATGTAGATCGCCCGGGAAAAACCCGCGCCCAGCACCGGCACCGCATCGTGGACAATTGAGATATCCACAGCCCGCAACGGACGCCCTTCCCGTTCGGCCCAGGCCAGCGCTTCTTCCTGGTCATCCAGGTCCAACCAATACAATCCGGTGACATGCACTTGCGGATCGACCCCGGTCGCCGCGAACAAGCGCTCGCCCAGTTGTGGATAAAAATCCTGCGACCAGTGGGCCAACGCCGTGACCGCCGGGCTATAGCGCCATGGATACAACGGCGACACGATACCGCCGCCAGCCCAGGAGGATTCCTGGCCGACACTGGAGCGGTCCAGCAGCACCACGCGCTGCCCTTCGGACGCCAGATTGAACGCTGTCAACAGGCCAATGACTCCGCCGCCGACAATCACCACTTGCTGTTGCCTGGTCATGTTCTGATTCGACTCATAAGACAGAGGGCGCAAGGCTGCGCCCGAATAAAAGAAACTCAGCGGCCCCAGCAATCCTTGGTGGTCAGCCCGGCAGCAGCGTTGATCATGCTCCGCACACCGGTATTGTTGATCGTGAAGTCACCGCATTTGTCCGTGGCCATGGACGAGCCACTCTTGCGCACGGCGGTCAGGGTGAAGCTCTGGTCTGCCAGGGTCGGGGTAATGGTGTAAAAATCGTTACCGCTGCTCAGGCCGGTCGCGTTGGTGTAGACGTTGTTCTTCGAGTAGTAGCGCTCGAGGATCTGCGCCTGCTCCGACAATAGCCCGGCGATTTCAGTGCGTCGGCCCTTCTTCATGTATTCGGTCAGGCTCGGATAGCCGACGGTGATCACGATACCGATGATCGCAATCACGATCATGATTTCGATCAAGGTGAAACCCCGGTTGGATCTGCGCATGCCTTGCCTCTCACTGTATTTGCCGCCACATGATGCGACGGCTGCCGCCCACGGATTTTTCCAGCAACTCGGTGATATTGCCGCTGGAATCGTTGACGATCATGTTGGTAGCCCCACTGGCGCTAACCACGGCGCTCAAGGTCGGAATACCGCCCGTGAAGACCACCCCGCTGGAAATCGTGTCAGAGCTGTTGAGCTTGCCGTCACCGTTGGTATCGAGCACCGCATAGTTGAGCATCTTACCGTTGAACGCATCCACTTCGATCAGTTTGCCGGTACCAAAGCTGGCGCAAGGGTCGGTGGTGTCCACGGCAGCCGTGGTAAAGACCACGCGCCCGCTCACCAGATTGGCCGGGTTGATCACCCGCTCTCCGGTCAGCACGTTGTTGTACACCAAGGGCAGGTACCAGCCCTTTTTCGAAGGATAAGCCACGTCGGTCTGGCTGGTGGTCACGAACTGCCCCGTACTGCCTGAGAACACCCCCGTGATCGACTGGGCCTGCAGGCTCGACACGGTGATTTGCCCTGCGCCGCCGGTGGCGTCCCAGATCGAATAGAACGCCTGCAAATCCTTGTTGAGCTTGTCTGCCGCTTCGTTGAACTTGCCGGTGCCGAAAAACACCTGGGTGCCACCCTGGGGGTTGTCTGCCAGCAGTGGCTGCACGGTGATCGGCTGGGTTGCCCCGCCGGGTGCGGTGAACAACGGCTGGCCGGCGAACGCCATCCCCCACGCGGTCGGAGAAGTACCACTGAGGTCGAACTTCCACATCCGTCCCTTCAGGTCGCCGCCGTACGCGGACTGCACCACGTTCTGGGAATTGACCCGCAGCTTGACCGACGACAGGCCGTTATCAGTCTCGCTGCTGTTAATGACGATTTTTTTGATCAGCGAACCGTCGCGGATATCCACCACATACAACGCCGCCACACCACTGTTGCTGCCATAGCCATTGCCGATGAACGCCGCCCAGCGACCGTCCGCCAGGCGCGCGACTTCAGGGCGTGCGTAGGCGTAGCCCAAGTCATTGAAGACGTTAGCCGTGTTGGCAACGGTGGGAGCGCTGATTTCCCACAACGCCCGCAACGCATTGCCCGCCGCCGCATCGAACAGTTGCACCGCATAGAACGTCTTGCCGCCAGCCCCCGTTCCGCCAAGGGCGACGGTCTTCCAGGCGCTGCCCGATTGCACATCGAACACGCCGACCTGCCCGTCCACCAAAAACTGATGGCTCACGCCATTGATGTAGTTGATGTCGGCGATATCCTCCAACGAGGACAGCACGCTCGAAGGCATATAGGCATAGCGCCGCGTGCCATTGGTGCTGTTAATGACGCTGAAAAAGCCGTCATTGGCGTTCACCACCAGGTTGGCATTCATGTTCGTTGCCTTGGTCGCCAGGTAGGAGCTGTAGCTGGTGTCGTTGAGCAGGTCCGCAGCGGTCTGGTCATTGGGCGATGCCAGCACCAACGGCGAATTGATGATATCCCCCAGCAACACACTGCGTACCTTCAGGCCGGTTTTGTTGACCCCCTTGCTCCACTCCACCAGGTCATTGCCGGTGATCCCCGTGGGCAGGTTCTGGCTGAGGCTGGTTTGCTGGGCCGGCGAAAAGTTGCCATAGGCCAGGGTCACCGGCACGTTGGTCGCGGTGTTCCAGGATTGATAGATCGGCGCCGTGGCGCTGGGCACGATGGCCGTGTCGGTGGTCCATTGCACCGCTGCCGTGTTGACCGTTCCGGTCGAGTTGAAGCCGAACGCCTTGATGGTGCCGCGCCAATCCTTGGGATCATAGGTGGTCTGGTAGTAGCTGGAGGTGCTGGACAGCGTGGCGGCATTGGTCGTGCCGCCGCCCCCGGAGCCGGCCTTGGAAGTGATGTCGCTCAAGGCCGATGACAGCGCTGAGTTCAGGCCTTCGCTGTCGGTCGCCTGGTAATACTTCCCGGTGCCGTAGCGGGCAGCGTCGGACAACATCGGGTTGGCGGCGGTAAAACCCACGGTATAGGTATTGAGGTATTGCCGGGGAAAATCCGTGGCGTTCCAGCTCTTGCCGGTGGCGTCGGTGCCGGTGGTGCGCATGTCGATATCGAAAGCGAACTTGGCGATGTCGTCCAGGTAAAGCGTGTCGCCCTCGCCATCACCATTAAGGTCGTCGCCATCGTTGTTGATGCCATCCCAATTCGGCAACCGGGCCAAGCCCAGCGGGTCGTTGGTGGGAAACGTTCGGTCAAAGGTGGGCAAGCCGTCGGTGATCACTACACCGAAGTTCTTCTGGCAACGATACTGGATCGGGCTGGTGTAGGTGGCCGGTGTGCTGTTGTGGTACGGCGCCATGCCCCTGAAGTAACGGGTGACCTCGTAATAGCTCTCGGCCAACGGCGTATTGGCGACGGCACCCAAACCGTTGATGGCGCTGATCAGGGCGCTGTAGTTGCTGTTGGCCTGGGTCTGGGTCACGCTGCCGCTGACCGGTGACAGGTCGCTGACCGCGCGAGCGATGTAGCCCCCGGGGCCGGAGTTGCTGAAATTAGGTGGATTGAACGTGGCGAGGCCAATACGCAGGGCACGGTTATTGGCGACCAAGTCGTTGGAGACATCCCGTGCCACGTTGATTCGATAGTCGGTGGGGATAGTGCCGGTGGTGAAGTCCCGGCTCGAGCCGTTGGCCAGGGTCACCAGATACGCCAGGTATTGAGCCGTGTATCGAGTGTCCCCATTACCCACCGGATCGGGTAGCTTTAAGCATACCCGACCGAGGTTGGGTCGATAGAAACCATACCAACCGCTCGAACAGCCCCCACGGAACAGGCTCGCCAGCAAAACATTGCCATCGGTCATATCCAGCTCAAAGACGCTGCTGCAGTTATTCGAGGCGCTACATCCGTATGTGCGCACCTGAGTGGCAGAGGGATCAAACCCCGCCGCCCAGATAATGTTGTTCATACTCCCCGAATCATCGATCAGCAGCATGACATTCGGCGTGACGGCAGCCGCACTCAACAGCGGTGAATCCGAAGGCGTGAAGGCATAAGCCGGGGCCATCAGGTAAAGGCTGAGCAACACCCCCCACAACATCGCTATCCAGCCACGGCGAGCCTCAGTATTTCGCATAGATGCTCTCCACCACGCTGCGCTGGTTATTGCCCACCACCGCCACCGCCGTGATGCGATACAGCGTCGCCGAGGTATTGACCGGCACGTTGACCGCCGCAAGCGTAGTGCCGATGTTCTGCACGCCATAAAACCCGCCGGCAGCGGCAACCCAGAGCACCCCGGACGACGAATTGCGCCCCGCCGCTGTGATGGTCGCCGACTCGGCCGGCGGCGCGCATTGAGTCGCGCTGGTACAGACCGCCAGTGAATAGGTCTCGACCTGCACCGCACTCTCACCCATCCTCAACGCAGCCTCGGCGATCTGGAAGGACTGGTTGCGTTGCATGACGCTGCTGGTCATTTTTTCCTGGAGAGTGGCGCTCTGCATCGACGACAGGCCGATCAGCGTCAGCAGCAACAGGAAAACCAGGCTGACCAGCAGTGCCATGCCACGCTGGCGATGCTTGAGACCCATCGAGATCATCGATCGCCCCCTCATAGAAGCCGGTTGCGCAAGGCGGCAACCACATTGAAGGTCTGCTCGCGCACCGTGTTCCTTGGATCAAAGAGCGTCAGGCTCAGGCGCACGCTGCGGATCAGTGCCGGGTCTGCCGGGTTGCTGGTGTAGCTCGACGCTGCGATGTCCGTGGCGCTGGCGGCCATGCCGAACGTCACGTCGAACGCCCGCACGTTGTCCACCAGCACCGACAGCGTCGGCGGATTGCCGGTGCCGCTGCCCAACAGCAATTGGTTGTTGTTGAAGCTGTAGACCAGTCGACGGATCGGGAACGCCAACTGCCCCGTCGCTGGCGCCCGGGCGTTCGAGTAGGCCGTCGCCGAGGTACGGCAATCGGAGACGACGGTCCAGGTCGGCAGGCTACCGCCACCCCCAATGTCCGCGGTGACCAGGGTCAACCTCCGGTTGGCGTTATCCCAACGGATTGGAGTGGTCTGGCTGGCAGCGAAACTGTTATCCGTCGAGGCATCGATGATGGTCGCCAGGCAGCCGAACATGCCCACCATGCGAATTTCCTGGACCATTTTGCTCAAGGCAAACCGCGCGTCCTCCTGAATCACCGCGGCGGCATTCTGGCTGACGTAGGTATTTTTGGCGGCAATGAAAATCTGCACGACACTCAGGATGACGATCAGGCTGAGCACCAGCGCGATCATCAACTCGATCAGGCCGAAACCGCGACTGTACCGGTTCATGGCGTCGCCCCCACCGGATCGACGGCGACGCGACTGGTCAGAACAAAGCTGCGCCGCGCCTCGGCCGCGTTGGTGGTGTTGGCGGCGCGTGCGTCGTCCCAGGAAATGGTGATGGTGTAGACCCGCTGATTCAGCGCAATGGTGCCGGTGGCAGTGGCGCCGCCGAAGGCGATGATGTTGGTCTTGAAATCATAAAGGTCCTGGTCCCGGGCCACGCTGAGGTTCGGCGAGCTGGGCGGCGTGATGGTGTAGTCGGCGCCGGAATTGGCGCGAATGCGGTCCAGCAGGTCGTAGGCAATGAAACTGGCCTGGCTGGTCATGCGCGAACTGTCGGTGTACTTGAGCGCATTGAGCTGGATCATCGCCGCCCCCAGCAAGCCGACGCCGAGAATCAGCACCGCCACCAGCACCTCGATCAACGTCATGCCGGCCTGCGCCCTTTTACTGCAACCCTTCATCCGCAACTTCCACCCAATACGATTCTTCCATTGAGGCAAACACTCAGCGTCCTGCTCTGCGCCCCTCGTACATAATTGAAACTCACCGGCGTGGCCGGTGCCGACAACCCGCCAAGGTTGTTGAAATCAATATTGCTCACCTCTGAGGTTAGCGTCAGAGTCGCGCCGCTGCCCATCGCTGGAACAACCCGCAATACATTGGGCGACGAGCCAGTACTGTCATACACCGTCAGTTCGCCACTCCAGACGCTGCCTTGGGCCGTGGGGCGAATTCGCGTGGTGATACCGCGGTCGATCGCCTCCATGCGGGCAAAGTTCAGCGCCCGACGCAGATCGCCGATCTCGGTATCGGCCTTGGTGCTCTGCATCGATCCGGTAAACGCCGGCACCGCCATGGTAATCAGGATCAGCAGCACGCCGAGGGCCACCAGCACCTCGATCAGCGTGAAACCTTTTGTACGAAGATCCATCGGTGCCCTCCGTTGCCGTCGGCTATACCTGCTTGTACACGCTAGAACAAACCACCGCCTTTGTGTGCATCTGTGGTGAGGGGATTTAGCCTTATTGGGGCTGCTACGCAGCCCCACGGGGATAAATCCCCTCGCCACAATGATTCATAAGTCTTGAATCCGCTTCACGCTCTCCAGGGAGGAGACGTCATGTATCAACAGGGCTTCAGCCTGATCGAACTGCTCATGGGACTGGCAATTGCCGCAATTGTTCTGCCGTGGGCCGGCGCGGGCTACAAAGAGCTGATCGAATCCATCGAACGCGAGGACACCGCGCAGTTGCTGATCAGCGGCTTGCGCAGCGCGCGCAGCGAAGCCATTGCCCGCAACCAGACAGTCGTGCTCAGGGGGATAGATGACGATTGGGGCCGGGGATGGCGCATTACCCTGGACGACAAGGACAAGACCGTGCTGATGGAGCGCAGGGCAAGCGCCCGGGTGGCCGGCAACCAGCCGGTGAAACGCAGGGTGAGGTTCGGCAGCCAGGGAGAAGCGCTACACGCCAACGGCGCATTCCAGGCAGGCACGCTGCATGTCTGCGCCAAACGCGGGCCGGTCAGCCACCATCAAGTGGTATTGGCGCCCTCCGGCCGCGTTCGCCTGGAAAGCGTCGAAGCCAAGCAGGCGCTATGCGAGAAAGAACTTAAAGCAAGGAGCGGACGCGCAGCTCTTTCGGCATCGAGAACGTGATGTTTTCTTCGCGACCGGCCAACTCATCGGCACCGGTTGCGCCCCAGGCCTGCAATTGCTGGATCACGCCGCGCACCAGAACTTCCGGCGCGGAAGCACCGGCGGTAATGCCGATGCGTTCGACGCCATCGAACCAACTGCGCTGCATGTCCTCGGCACCGTCAATCAGGTAGGCCGGCGTATTCATGCGCTCGGCCAGCTCGCGCAAGCGGTTGGAGTTGGAGCTGTTCGGGCTGCCGACAACCAGCACCACATCGCATTCGTTGGCCAGTTGCTTGACCGCGTCCTGACGGTTCTGGGTGGCGTAGCAGATGTCATCCTTGCGCGGGCCGCCGATGGCCGGGAATCGAGCACGCAGGGCGTCGATCACACGGCTGGTGTCATCCATGGACAGGGTCGTCTGGGTGACAAAAGCCAGGCTCTCAGGGTTGCGCACCTGCAAGGCCGCAACGTCGTCCTCGTCTTCGACCAGGTAGATCGCACCACCGTTGCTGGCATCGTATTGGCCCATGGTGCCTTCGACTTCCGGATGGCCTTCGTGGCCGATCAGGATGCATTCGCGACCGTCGCGACTGTAGCGCGCCACCTCAATGTGCACCTTGGTCACCAGTGGGCAAGTGGCATCGAATACCTTCAGGCCACGGCCGGCGGCTTCGGTGCGCACCGCTTGGGAAACCCCATGGGCGCTGAAGATCACGATGACGTCGTCCGGCACCTGGTCCAGTTCCTCGACGAAAATCGCCCCACGGCTACGCAGGTCTTCGACGACGAATTTGTTGTGGACCACTTCGTGGCGCACATAGATCGGCGGCCCGAAGACTTCCAGGGCGCGGTTGACGATTTCGATCGCCCGGTCCACACCGGCGCAGAAGCCACGGGGGTTGGCGAGTTTGATTTGCATGCTGTGCCTCGTGTCTGTGGGAGCGAGCCTGCTCGCGATGCGGTGGATCAGTCAACTCGACGGTGGCTGGGACTCAGCTATCGCGAGCAGGCTCGCTCCCACAGGAATTGTGGGGGCAGCCACTGCCCGTTAAACTTTAAAGCGCCTTGACCTCGATAATTTCCACTTCGAAGCTCAAGGTCTTGCCCGCCAGCGGATGGTTGAAGTCCACGGTTACCTGGGCGTCGTCGAATGCCTTCACCACACCCGGCAGCTCGGTATTGGCCGCGTCGTTGAAGATCACCAGCAGGCCCTGGGACAACTCCATGTCCTGGAACTGGGAGCGTGGCATGGTCTGCACGTTTTGCGGATTGGGCTGACCAAAGGCATTTTCCGGTGGAACCACTACGGTGCGCTTGTCACCGGCCTTGAAACCGAAAATTGCCGCTTCGAAGCCGGGCAGCAGGTTGCCGTCACCGACCTTGAACACCGCCGGGGCCTTGTCGAAGGTGCTGTCGACGGTGTCACCGTTTTCCAGGTGCAGGGCGAAGTGAAGCTTCACTTCGGTGTTTTGAGCGATACGCTGCTCAGTCATGGACGGCTTCTCCGGTTTTCTTGCTCTTGAACATGTCCAGGGCGAGCATCACGGCGCCCACGCTGATGGCGCTGTCGGCAAAGTTGAACGCCGGGAAATACCAGCGGTTCTGCCAATGCACCAGGATGAAATCGATGACGTGGCCCAGGGCGATGCGGTCATAGAGGTTGCCCAGGGCACCACCGAGTACCAAGGCCAGCGCCACCGCCAGCCAGGTCTCATTGCGCCCCAGGCGCTTGAGCCAGACCACCAGCACAGCGCTGACCACGACGGCAATCAGGGCGAACAGCCAGCGCTGCCAGCCGGAACTGTCGGCCAGGAAACTGAACGCCGCCCCGGTGTTGTAGGCCAAGGTCCAGCTGAAGTAGTCAGGAATGATCACGATCTGCTGGTACATGGTCAGCGAGTGCTCGAAGTAGTACTTGCTGGCCTGGTCGATGACCAGGACCAGCGCGCTCAACCACAACCAGCCCAGCCGTCCGAAACGGCTCGCCACATTAGGCATAGTGACGAACCTCACCGCTGCCGCTGATGTTGTCCACGCAACGACCGCAGATTTCCGGATGCTCCGGGTTCACGCCAACGTCTTCGCGGCAGTGCCAGCAACGAGCGCACTTGGTGTGGTTCGACTTGACGATCTTGAGCTTCAGGCCGCTGACTTCAGTGGTCACCGCATCGGCCGGCGCCTGCACGAAAGGTGCAACGCTGGCGGTGGAGGTGATCAGCACGAAGCGCAGCTCGTTGCTCAGCCGGGCCAGATCGGCACTCAGGGCTTCTTCGGCGTAGAGGGTCACTTCGGCCTGCAGGTTGCCACCGACGGCCTTGGCCGCACGCTGGATCTCCATTTCCTTGTTGACCGCTGCCTTGACCGCCATCACGCGGTCCCAATACGCACGGTCCAGCTCGAAGCCTTGCGGCAGTTCGGTCAGGCCTTCGTACCAGGTGTTGAGCATCACCGATTCGTTGCGCTCGCCCGGCAGGTATTGCCACAACTCGTCGGCGGTGAACGCCAGGATCGGCGCGATCCAGCGTACCAGCGCTTCGCTGATGTGGAACAACGCGGTCTGGCACGAACGGCGCGCCTTGCTGTTGGCGCCGGTGGTGTACTGGCGGTCCTTGATGATGTCGAGGTAGAAGCCACCGAGCTCCTGCACGCAGAAGTTGTGGATCTTGGAGTAGACGTTCCAGAAACGGTATTCGCCGTAGTGTTCCTGCAATTCGCGTTGCAGCAGCAGGGTACGGTCCACGGCCCAACGGTCCAGCGCGAGCATGTCTTCGGCGGGCAGCAGGTCGGTGGCCGGGTTGAAACCGGTCAGGTTGGAAAGCAGGAAGCGCGCAGTGTTACGGATCCGCCGGTAGGCGTCCGCGCTGCGCTGTAGGATCTGCTCGGAAACGGCCATTTCGCCGGAGTAGTCGGTGGAGGCCACCCACAGGCGCATGATGTCGGCGCCCAGGGTGTCGTTGACCTTCTGCGGCGCGATCACGTTGCCCAGGGACTTGGACATCTTGCGGCCGGACTCGTCGACGGTGAAGCCGTGGGTCAGCAACTCGCGGTACGGCGCGTGGTTGTCGATGGCGCAACCGGTCAGCAACGAGGAGTGGAACCAGCCACGGTGCTGGTCCGAGCCTTCCAGGTACAGGTCGGCACGCGGGCCGCTTTCGTGGCCCATCGGGTGCGAACCGCGCAGCACATGCCAATGGGTGGTGCCGGAGTCGAACCAGACGTCCAGGGTGTCGCTGATCTTGTCGTACAGCGGCGCCTCGTCACCCAAAAGCTCAGCGGCATCCATCTTGAACCAGGCTTCGATGCCTTCGGCTTCGACGCGCTTGGCCACCTCTTCCATCAGTTCGACGGTGCGCGGGTGCAGCTCGCCGCTTTCCTTGTTCAGGAAGAACGGGATCGGCACGCCCCAGTTACGCTGGCGGGAGATGCACCAGTCGGGACGGTTGGCGATCATCGAGTGCAGGCGCGCCTGGCCCCAGGCCGGCACGAACGTGGTGTCTTCGATGGCCTTGAGGGAACGCTGGCGCAGGGTGTCGCCAGTGGTGGGCTGCTTGTCCATGCCGATGAACCACTGCGCGGTGGCGCGGTAGATCAGCGGGGTCTTGTGGCGCCAGCAGTGCATGTAGCTGTGTTCGATGACAGTAGTGTGCAGCAGTGCGCCGACTTCGGTCAGCTTGTCGACGATGGCCGGGTTGGCTTTCCAGATGAACTGGCCGCCAAAGAACTCCAGCGACGGCGCGTACACGCCATTGCTCTGTACCGGGTTGAGGATGTCGTCATTGACCATGCCGTATTTCTTGCAGGTCACGAAGTCGTCGACGCCATAGGCCGGCGCGGAGTGAACCACGCCAGTGCCCGCACCCAGTTCCACGTAGTCGGCCAGGTATACCGGCGACAGACGGTCATAGAACGGGTGACGGAAATTGATCAGCTCCAGCGCCGAACCTGGCGCGGTGGCGACCACCGAACCTTCGAGGTTGTAGCGGGCCAGGCAGGATTCGACCAATTCTTCGGCCAGCACCAGCAGCTTGTCGCCGACGTCGACCAGGGCGTAGTTGAACTCCGGGTGGACGTTCAGCGCCTGGTTGGCCGGGATGGTCCACGGGGTGGTGGTCCAGATCACGATCGCGGCCGGCTTGGCGAGCTTGCCCAGGCCGAAAGCGGCGGCGAGCTTGTCTTCATCGGCAATCGGGAACGCGACGTCGATGGTCGAGGACTTCTTGTTCTCGTACTCGACTTCCGCCTCGGCCAGGGCCGAACCGCAATCGAAGCACCAGTTCACCGGTTTGAGGCCCTTGAACACGAAACCGCCCTCGACGATTTTCGCCAGGGCACGGATTTCACCGGCTTCGTTCTTGAAGTCCATGGTCTTGTACGGGTTGGCGAAGTCGCCCAGCACGCCAAGACGAATGAATTCGGACTTCTGCCCTTCGATCTGCTCGGTGGCGTAGGCACGACACAGCTCGCGGGTCTTGTCCGCGCCCAGGTTCTTGCCGTGGGTCACTTCGACCTTGTGTTCGATCGGCAGGCCGTGGCAGTCCCAGCCCGGGACATACGGCGCATCAAAACCCGACAGGGTCTTGGAGCGGATGATCATGTCCTTGAGAATCTTGTTCAGCGCGTGACCGATGTGAATAGTGCCGTTGGCGTACGGAGGGCCGTCGTGCAGGACGAACTTCGGACGATCCTTGCCAATCTCGCGCAACTTTCCGTACAGGCCAATGCTGTCCCAACGCTGCAGAATCTGTGGTTCGCGCTGAGGCAGGCCGGCCTTCATTGGGAAGGCGGTGTCCGGAAGGTTTAGCGTGGCTTTATAGTCGGTCATTTAAGGCTCTTCATTAGCGATTGGCGCTGGTTGCGACAAGGGCACGGGCGGCGGCGATATCTGCATGGATCGCCGTCTTGAGCGCCTCCAGAGAGGCAAAACGCTGCTCTTCACGCAGCTTTTGGTGGAAAACCACCGTCAAACGCCGGTCATACAGATCGCCGGCAAAATCCAGAACATGTACTTCGAGGTGGGCCTTGCCATCCCCTTGGACCGTGGGCCGTACGCCGATATTGGCGACACCGGGCCAGGTCTTGCCGTCGATCTCGACACTCACCAGGAACACCCCGGTCAGCGGCACACGACGACGCTTGAGCTGCACGTTGGCCGTCGGCGTGCCCAATTGGCGCGCCAGCTTCTGCCCGTGCAGGATCCGCCCGGCAATCCGGTACGGCCGGCCGAGCAAGCGCTCGGCCAATTCGAAGTCGGCAGCCGCCAGGGCATTGCGGACCTGGGTGCTGCTGACGCGCAAGCCGCCCATCTCGACGGTCTGCGCCGCTTCGACGGTGAAGCCATGGACGCTACCGGCCTGTTGCAGGTAATCGAAATCCCCTGACCGGTCGCAGCCGAAACGGAAATCATCGCCGACTTCCAGATGCTTCACGTCCAGACCGTCCACCAGGATGGTCTCGACGAACTCGGCGGCACTGAGCTTGCTCAGGCGCTGGTTGAAGGCCAGGCACAGCACCCGGTCGACACCTTCGGCCGCCAGCAATTGCAGCTTGTCCCGCAACCGGGCCAGCCGGGCCGGGGCGGTGTCCGGGGCGAAAAACTCCCTGGGCTGCGGTTCGAAGATCACCACGCAGCTCGGCACGCCCAATTCCAGCGCACGCTCGCGCAACCGCGCCAGGATAGCCTGGTGGCCACGGTGAACACCGTCAAAGTTGCCAATAGTGGCGACACAGCCCCGATGTTGGGGGCGCAGGTTGTGGAGGCCTCGAACCAGCTGCATAACGCGCTTCTTGCTCATAAAGTGGCCGATTATAACCACACCCGGCGGCCGACGACAGGCAACACCGCACCCCAAAGTGATCGAACCGACAAAACCGCCGTCCG
Organism: Pseudomonas sp. St290; assembly: GCF_018325805.1. Classification (NCBI taxonomy): domain Bacteria; kingdom Pseudomonadati; phylum Pseudomonadota; class Gammaproteobacteria; order Pseudomonadales; family Pseudomonadaceae; genus Pseudomonas; species Pseudomonas sp. St290. The sequence continues at coordinate 5,819,012 of NZ_AP014703.1, forward strand.
CCCCTGAATTATCGAGGGCCGCCCCTTCAGCCCAAGGCCTTGCGATTGAAGTCGCGCAGACGGAAACCCATCAGCAGCAACATACCGAAATACGCCACCACACCAGCGACGACCAATACGCCCAGACGCAGGAAACGCGCGAGCATCTGCCCTTCGCCCCAGGCCGGCATGAAATGCATCGCGCCAAGCAAAACCGCCGACATCACCGTCACGGCCACCAGCAGCTTCAGGCCAAATTTGCCCCAGCCCGGTTGCGGCTGATACATCTTCTGCTTGCGCAGTTGATAAAACAGCAGCCCGGCGTTGAGACAGGCCCCGGCGCTGATCGCCAAGGCCAGGCCGGCGTGCGCCAGCGGACCGATCAGCAACAGGTTGAACAATTGGGTCATCACCAGGGTGAAAATGGCGATCTTCACCGGCGTGCGAATGTTCTGCTGGGCATAGAAGCCTGGCGCCAGCACCTTGATCACGATGATCCCGAGCAAGCCCACCGAGTAGGCGATCAGCGCACGCTGGGTCATCAAGGCGTCGAACGCATTGAATTGACCGTACTGGAACAGCGAAACCGTCAGTGGCTCAGCCAGGATGCCCAGCGCCAGGGCACACGGCAACACCAGCACGAAACACAGGCGCAGGCCCCAATCGAGGATGCGCGAGTATTCATGGCGATCCTGGCTGGCGTAGGTCTTGGCCAGGGTTGGCAGCAGGATCGTGCCCAGGGCCACACCCAGCACACCGGACGGCAATTCCATCAACCGATCGGCGTAATACATCCACGACACCGACCCGGCCACCAGAAACGAGGCAAAGATGGTGTTGATGATCAGGGAAATCTGGCTCACCGAAACCCCGAGGATCGCCGGCAGCATCTGCTTCATTACCCGCCACACGCCGCTGTCGCGCAGGTTCAGCCGTGGCAGCACCAGCATGCCGATCTTTTTCAGGTGCGGCAGTTGGTACAGCAATTGCGCCAGGCCACCCACCAGCACCGCCCAGCCCAGGGCCATCACCGGAGGATCGAAATACGGTGTCAGGAATACCGCGAACACGATCATGCTGACGTTGAGCAGGGTTGGCACAAAGGCCGGCACCGAGAAGCGGTTCCAAGTATTGAGGATCGCCCCAGCCAGGGACGACAGGGAAATCAGCAATATATAAGGAAAGGTCACCCGCAGCAGGTCCGAGGTGAGCTGGAACTTTTCCGGCGTATCGGTGAAACCCGGCGCCGTGGCCCAGATCACCCAGGGCGCGGCGAGCATGCCGGCGGCCGTGACCAGTGCCAGCACCAAGGTCAGTAGCCCCGTGACATAGGCAATGAACGTGCGGGTCGCTTCGTCGCCCTTCTGGCTTTTATATTCCGCCAGGATCGGCACAAAGGCCTGGGAAAACGCCCCCTCGGCGAAGATCCGCCGTAACAGGTTGGGCAACTTGAAGGCGATGAAGAAGGCGTCGGTGGCCATCCCGGCGCCGAATATCCGTGCGATGAGCGTATCGCGAACGAACCCCAGGATGCGGGAAAGCATTGTGATAGAGCTGACGGCAGCCAACGATTTGAGCAGATTCATGAAAAGAGTTTTTGCCTGTCGATAAACAGCAGGCGAACAACGCGCCCACTTGTGCGATACTCCGCGCCGCTAAACAGTGCAGAGCCAAAGCCCGCGAGTTTACAGGTCGCACGCCGGAAAGAAATCCTTCGGTGCGCCGCACCTGCCATTCAGCGGAACGCGTCACCCGCCCTTGACAAGACTTCAACTCATCGGCATGATTCGCGGCCTATTTTGTTTGCTATTTCCCAAAAAGTCTTTCGAGGAGCTCGACGGTGGCCAACACACCTTCCGCCAAAAAACGTGCAAAACAGGCTGAGAAGCGTCGCAGCCACAACGCCAGCCTGCGTTCCATGGTCCGTACCTACATCAAGAACGTAGTCAAGGCCATCGACGCAAAAGACGCTGAAAAAGCTCAAGCTGCTTACGTTCTGGCTGTGCCAGTTATCGACCGCATGGCCGATAAAGGCATCATCCACAAGAACAAGGCTGCTCGCCATAAGAGCCGTTTGAATGGCCACGTAAAGGCCCTGAACGTTGCCGCTGCTGCCTAAGCGACGCGCTCGTTAAAAAACCGACCTCAGGGTCGGTTTTTTATTGCCTGCGATCTACCTCCAACCAGAGCACCTTTCTCCTATGGGAGCGAGCTTGCTCGCGATGGCGGCGGGCCAGACGATGAAGATGGCGACTGCACTGCCCTCATCGCGAGCAGGCTCGCTCCCACACTGGATCTTCAGTGGGCATGAGCCCTGAGCTCACCCCACATCCTCCGCGGTAACTCTATTCCCCAAAATTGAAAACCACCGGCTTGGGCGGAGGGCAACCTCCCGGCGGCGGGAAATTCTGCACGCCTGCCTCATCGTAGCCGGTGTAACACCCCACTATCTTGTCATCCTTGAAGTTCATGCGGCGCTCAACCACACCCGTCGGGTAGTAGTAGACCGTCTCGCCTTCACGCTTGGCGTATGAGTAATCCTTGTACTCCTTCCCCTCGACCGTTATCAGGCGAAAGCCCTGCTTGGCCTCGGAGAATTTCAGCTGACCGCTGGGGTAGTACTCGTTGTGAGTCACGCGATCATCAGGCCCCAGCAACACCTCCCGAACCTTGCGCCCATCCTGGCTATGGCGGGCACTTTGCTCATTGCCGAACAGGTAATCACTCTCCGAGTCGAAATGACCATTATTGAAAGCCCCGCGTTGCTTGCCGCAAAGCTTGATACGAGTGTATTTACCATCAGGTACGTGACAATAGTTCCGGTCCGCGATCAACACCCCATTCGCATCGAATGACTGCACGTTACCAATGGGCTCATCCGCCTCGTAGGTTGCCACCGTATCGGGCTGACCATTGGGGTGATAGAGACGGAAAGCGCCCTCTCGCGAACCATGGCGCCACGAGATATCTGAAAGCAGCACCGCACCGTCATCGGTGTAGGTCAGCGCCCGCCCTTCGATCTGACCATTGGTGTAGTTGGCCGAATAGGTGAGTTTGCCATTGGCCGCGTAGGTTTCTTTCAAGCCATCCAGCACACCCGCGCGGTAATGCTCGACGAGCCGCAATACACCCGCGGCATCCACTTCGCGCAATTCGCCTTGCTTCTTGTCGGCGACAAAATCCACAGTCTGGATACCGCTGCCGTCCATTTTCAATGTCCAGCGACCCTCTCGCACACCTCGCACATAACGCCCCTCACCCCAGGGCATTATCCAGTCCCCGTGTTGTTGCCCCGCCACGAAATCGCCGCGCTGGACAACCACGCCCCGGCTTACGCGCTCGGATGGCCCGTCAAAATCACCATGTTTGTAAGTATCGAAGCCCGACATCTGCTCCCCATCGTCCCGCGCTTCTATCCTCCAGCGCCCCTCATAAAAATCGTCGACGATCATGCCCTTGGAAACCGTGCCTCCGTCACTGACGACCCACGGCCCCTGGCGCAATCCCTCCACATAGGCGCCGGTGGACGCGTAGCCCGACTCGTCGAATTCAGTCCACTGGCCCGACCTCTTACCCTGGACATACGAACCCAGCGCCCAGAGCCGCCCATCGCCCAAGGCCGCCCAGGCCCCATCCTCGGAGCCCTGATAGACCTTTGGATTGGACTCCCAAGCCATTCTGCTGACACGGTAGGCAGAGCCCACATCCTCATCCCGGGGAGGCACACGCCCATAAGTCAGCGTGAGCCATCGACCTTCGCGCTGCTGGAAGGTCTTTTTGTAGGTATCGCGATGAGGATCCTCTGCCGACTGCCCCGCAGACGCCGGGACACCATCAACGCCGAAGTAACCCACCAGCGTGCCACTCGCGGGCTCCAACGCGTCGAACTCGGCGATGCCGGTCTTGGGTAACACAGCGCTGTAGTCGTAGGGCGGCAACTTGCCCAGCTCTTTCTGGACCAGCGCAGCAGTGAGGACCTTGCGCTCAGCGGCAATACGATCCAATACCGGTTGCAGCGTCTCCAGCCGGCGATACCCACCAGTGGCCGGCACGAAGCGATAGCCGTGAAGTGCAGATTGCCCCTTGATGCGGGACAACACGATCAACGTCTGTAGATCACTGTCGAGACTGGCGTAGAACACCGACTCGATGCTCGCATCGCCATAAGTGTCGAGCACTTGCGGGACACCGTCCGGCGAATCGCACAGGCATGAATAGCCGACGACACCCTCCGTCTCGCGGATAAACGCCAGCGTCGCCCCACTCTCCTGGGAAGTTTTTATCACCGGATGCGCCAGCGGCTTTGCACCATAAAACGGCTCGGCCAGCGCCCCGGCGCAAACGGAACAACCCAATACAAACAGCAGCAAAAACGAACGCATACGAATCCCTTCGCGCCAAAAGCACAACAAATCCATGGAAATTAAAAAGCGAGCCGATCGGCTCGCCCGTCATTCGATACTTAACGCCACGGCAAGATCGGAATAGCCGTCACCGCGTTCTGCGGGCTGCCTTCGATCACGCGGTCGCTGTAGACCAGGTACACCAGCGTATTACGCTTCTTGTCGAGGAAGCGCACCACTTGCATGGTCTTGAACACCAGCGAGGTACGCTCGCGGAACACTTCTTCGCCATCCTTGAGTTCACCCTTGAAGCTTATAGGGCCAACCTGACGACAGGCAATAGAGGCCTCGGCACGATCCTCGGCCAGGCCCAGGCCACCCTTCACGCCACCGGTCTTGGCCCGCGACAGATAACAGGTCACGCCATCCACCTTGGGATCATCGAACGCCTCGACCACGATCCGGTCGTTCGGCCCGACAAACTTGAACACCGTCGATACCTGGCCGATCTCCTCGGCCGAAGCCAGCAGCGGCACTGCCAGCAACAAGCCAATCAATCCTTTTGCCAAACCCATGATTTTTCCTTAGACGAGGATCAGGTTGTCACGGTGAACCAATTCCGGCTCAGCCATGTAGCCCAACAGACCGACAATCGCATCAGACGACTGGCCGATGATTTTCTGCGCCTCCAGGGCGCTGTAGTTGGCCAGGCCACGAGCGATCTCACGACCGTCCGGCGCGACGCACACCACCATTTCGCCACGACGGAAACTGCCCTGGACCAGCTTCACCCCCACCGGCAGCAGGCTTTTGTTGCCTTGGGACAAAGCCGCGACCGCGCCTTCGTCCAATACCAAGGTGCCACGAGTTTGCAGGTGCCCGGCCAACCATTGCTTACGTGCCGCCAGCATGCCGCGCTCAGGGGAAAGCAAGGTGCCGATGCGCTCGCCCGCCTTCAGGCGATCCAACACCCGCTCCAACCGACCGCCGACAATGATGGTGTGCGCCCCGGAACGCGCGGCCAGACGCGCCGCACGCAACTTGGTCTGCATACCGCCACGGCCCAGCGCACCACCGGTACCGCCCGCCACCGCATCCAGTGCCGGATCATCGGCACGGGCTTCGTAGATCAACTTGGCATCCGGATTGTTGCGCGGGTCGGCGTCGAACATGCCGTCGCGATCAGTGAGAATCACCAGCAGGTCCGCTTCCACCAGGTTCGCCACCAGCGCGGCCAGTGTGTCGTTATCGCCGAAACGGATTTCGTCGGTGACGACCGTGTCGTTCTCGTTGATCACCGGGATGACCTTGAGCTCCACCAGCGCGCGCAAGGTACTGCGGGCATTGAGGTAGCGCTTGCGGTCGGACAGGTCGTCGTGGGTCAGCAGGATCTGCGCCGTATGGCGACCGTGCTCGGCAAAGCTCGATTCCCAAGCCTGCACCAATCCCATCTGGCCGATGGCGGCAGCGGCCTGCAATTCGTGCATCGCGCTGGGTCGCGACGTCCAGCCCAAACGGCTCATACCGGCTGCCACAGCCCCCGAAGAGACCAATACCAGCTCGACGCCAGCCTCATGCAAGGCCACCATCTGCTCGACCCACACCGCCATTGCCTGGCGATCCAGGCCCTTGCCATCCGCCGTCAGCAGTGCGCTGCCAATCTTCACGACCCAGCGCCGCGCACCCGTCACCTTGCTCCGCATCATCTTCAACCTTTGCCAGCGAACGGCGCGACCCAGCGCCGCCCATGGGATTATTCGTATTTGCGTTTTACAGATACCAAAACGCCGCTCGAATGAGCGGCGCCTTGGGAACCGGCTTGCCGGCGATGATAACACCGCGCAGGACCAGTTAAACCTGTCCCCAAGAATCCTTGAGGGAGTGAGCCTGTGGGAGCAAAGCTTGCTCGCGATGGCCTCGTCACATCCAACACCTTTGCTGGCTGCAAACCGCTATCGCGAGCAAGCTTTGCTCCCACAGATTCGCCCACACAGGTCTTGGCTTCAGTTGAGTGACATCAGCACACGGTCAGTCACGAACGTAGATGATTTCCGGACCGTCTTCGTCATCCACATCCTCTTCGTCCCAATCGTCATCACCGATGTCATGGACCGACTTCACGCCACTGCGACGCAGGGCACGCTGGTCGTCCAGCGCCTGCAACTGGGCACGAGCCTCGTCTTCGATGCGCTGATCGAGCTCGGCCAGCTCTTCCTTGTAGGCCGGATCGTTGGCCAGGCGGTCGGCGCGATCTTCCAGGTAACGCATGATGTCGTGGCACAGGCGCTCGGTGTTTTCCTTGGCGATGGCCGAGATCACATAGACCGGACCTTCCCATTCCAAGCGGTCGACGATTTCCTTGACCCGCTCCTCGTGTTCTTCTTCGAGGATCTGGTCGCACTTGTTCAGCACCAGCCAACGGTCACGCTCGGCCAGGGCAGGGCTGAACTTGGTCAGTTCGTTGACGATGACTTCGGCGGCATCGGCGGCACTGGTTTCATCCAATGGCGCCATGTCCACGAGGTGCAGCAGCAGACGGGTACGGGACAAGTGCTTGAGGAAGCGAATGCCCAGGCCCGCGCCCTCGGAAGCGCCTTCGATCAACCCCGGAATATCGGCGATCACGAAGCTCTTCCAACGATCGACACTGACCACGCCCAGGTTCGGCACCAGGGTGGTGAACGGATAATCAGCGACTTTCGGCTTGGCCGCCGACACCGAGCGAATGAAGGTACTTTTACCGGCGTTCGGCAGGCCCAGCAGGCCCACGTCGGCCAGCACTTTCATTTCCAGCTTGAGGTCACGCTGCTCGCCCGGCTTGCCTGGCGTGGTCTGGCGTGGTGCACGGTTGGTACTGGATTTGAAACGGGTGTTGCCCAGGCCGTGCCAGCCGCCATGGGCGACCAACAGACGCTGGCCAGCCTTGGTCAGGTCGCCAATCACTTCCTGGGTGGCGGAATCGATCACCGTAGTGCCGACCGGCACGCGCAGGATCAGGTCTTCACCCTTCTTGCCGGTGCAGTCGGTGCTGCCACCGTTGGAGCCACGCTCGGCATCGAAGTGCCGGGTGTAACGGTAGTCCACCAGGGTATTGAGGTTTTCGTCGGCGAGCATATAGATCGAGCCGCCGTCGCCACCATCACCGCCGTTCGGGCCACCGTTTTCAATGAATTTTTCCCGACGGAAACTCATGCAACCATTGCCGCCGTCGCCGGCCTTCACTCGAATCGATACTTCATCAACAAACTTCATGACACACGCCTCTCGCCATACGGACGAGCCAAAAAAACAAGACATAAGACTCTTGCAAAAATGAGCGCAGCGACCTGATGACACGCCCCAACCGCAGCGCCGACAGCCCATACAAACAGTTTTGCAAGAGACTCACCCCACAAACGAAAAAGCCCCGTCGCAAGACAGGGCTTTTCCAGCGGTCTCGCAATTAAGCTGCGATAACGCTTACGTAACGACGACCGAAGGCGCCTTTTACTTCGAACTTGATCACACCTTCGACTTTAGCGAAGAGGGTGTGATCCTTGCCCATGCCAACGCCGTAGCCAGCGTGGAATTGGGTGCCGCGCTGACGCACGATGATGTTGCCTGCTTTGATAGCCTGGCCGCCATACATCTTCACGCCAAGGCGTTTGGCTTCTGAGTCGCGACCGTTACGGGTACTACCACCAGCTTTTTTGTGTGCCATGAGTTCAATTCTCCTAGTGAGGAATTAGGCTGAAATTAAGCCTGAATACCGGTGATTTTGATCTCGGTGTACCACTGGCGGTGGCCCATACGCTTCATGTGGTGCTTACGGCGACGGAACTTGATGATGCGGACTTTATCGTGACGACCTTGGGAGATCACTTCAGCCACAACGGTAGCGCCAGCAACGACTGGAGCGCCGATATTCACGTCATCGCCATTGGCGACCAACAGAACGCGATCAAAAGTCACGGATTCGCCGGTAGCGATTTCCAGTTTTTCGATCTTCAGGTATTCACCTGGGGCGACCTTGTATTGCTTGCCACCAGTAACAATTACTGCGTACGACATGGTATTTCTCCGATAATCCTGCTCACCCAGCGCTTTATAAGAAGAGGTATTGGCTGGCATGGCTGCATGGGCTGGAAGGCCCGGATGCAATTGCGTAAGGCAGGTGCTGCCCAGGAAGTTCAGGGTGCGCGATTGTACGCAAGCCAAGACAGCCTTGCAAGTAGCCGTCCATCGCGCCTTGACACCTGCGGACGTGGGTCCTAGCATGCCGCGCAACCCTTCTGGAGCACCTGTCGCTGATGCAACCCCAAGCTTTCTACCGCGCGGTGGCGGACGATTTTAGCGCCGTCGACGGCATCATCAAGAAGCAGCTGACTTCCCGAGTGCCTCTGGTATCGAAAATCGGCGACTACATCACCTCAGCCGGTGGCAAGCGCCTGCGTCCTTTGTTGGTGCTGCTGTGTGGCAAGGCCCTGGGTCGCGAAGGCGATGACATGCGCCTGTTGGCCGCCACCATCGAATTCCTGCACACCGCGACCCTGCTGCACGACGATGTGGTCGACATGTCCGGCATGCGCCGTGGCCGTTCGACCGCCAACGCCATGTGGGGCAATGCCCCGAGCGTGCTGGTGGGCGACTTCCTGTATTCGCGCTCGTTCGAAATGATGGTCGAACTGGGCTCGATGCCGGTGATGAAGATCCTGTCCCAGGCCACGCGCATCATCGCCGAAGGCGAGGTGCTGCAACTGTCCAAGGTGCGTGACGCCAGCACCACGGAAGAAACCTACATGGAAGTCATCCGCGGCAAGACCGCCATGCTCTTCGAAGCCTCGACCCACAGCGCCGCGGCCCTGGCCGGCGCCAGCGCCGAGCAGAGCGAGGCGCTGCGCACCTTTGGCGATCACCTGGGCGTGGCTTTCCAATTGGTGGACGACCTGCTGGACTACAAAGGCGACGCCGAAACCCTGGGCAAGAACGTCGGTGACGATCTGGCCGAAGGCAAGCCGACCCTGCCACTGATCTACACCATGCGTGAAGGCACGCCAGAACAGGCGGCCCTGGTCCGCCAGGCAATCCAGAAAGGCGGGATCGAAGACCTGGAGAGCATCCGTGCCGCGGTCGAAGCGTCTGGCTCGCTGGACTACACCGCGAAATTGGCCCGGGACTACGTCGCCCGCGCGATCAAATGCCTCGACGCCCTGCCGGCCAGCGAATACCGCGATGCCCTGGTGGAACTGAGCGAGTTCGCGGTCGCCCGTACCCACTGATACACAAGGGATTTTTTTGTGGGAGCAAGGCTTGTGTGGGAGCAAGGCTTGCCCGCGAAACCGGCGACTCGGTTTCTGAAGGACCGCATCGTCGCCATCGCGGGCAAGCCTTGCTCCCACAAATTCCCTCGCCACAGGATCTCCGAACGCAGCACCGTCCCTCTTTCGCCACAATTCCCTATATAATGTGCGCCCTTTTGTCCTCCTGATACCCAAGGAACCTTAGTGAGCACGTTGCCTCCCTGCCCGAAATGCAATTCCGAATACACCTACGAAGACGGTACCCAACTGGTCTGCCCGGAGTGTGCCCACGAATGGTCCGCCAGCGGCGAAGCTGAAGCGGTATCCGACGACACCGTGAAGAAAGATTCGGTCGGCAATGTCCTGCAGGACGGCGACACCATCACCGTGATCAAGGACCTCAAGGTCAAGGGCACTTCGCTGGTAGTCAAGGTCGGCACCAAGGTCAAGAACATCCGCCTGTGCGATGGCGACCACGACATCGACTGCAAGATCGACGGCATCGGCCCGATGAAACTCAAATCCGAGTTCGTCAGAAAAGTCTGATCTTGCTGTATTCCATCCCGCACCCCGTGTGCGGGATGGTGCCCCACCCTCCCCGCTCCAGCCCCATTTCTCGGGCGCCGGCCAGGTGCCAGCCGTCTTGAGCGGCCACAACCCATCATCAGAAAAACAATCGGAACACCAATAGAGGCTTGCTATTTAGCGAATAAGAATTATTCTCATCGAACCCCATCAAGGAGATGAGAACCATGACTTATTTGATCGATGCCTGGCTGGACCGCCCACATCCCTACCTCAGGATCCTGCATCGGGAAACCGGGGAAGTCTGTGCAGTGCTTGAAGAAGAAGCCTTGAACGAGCTGCAGGACCAAGGAGACCTGGACCTCAACAGCCTCAATTCCAGCGAACCGTTGGTGCTCAAGGAGCTGGTGCGCAATCTGTTTCTGTTCTGCTATGCCCGGGCGTTGCGCCCGACTGGCGATTTCAATGCCAGGTTCCACGGATGAACGCAGAAGTCATGTGGGAGCGGGCTTGCTCGCGAAAGCGGTGTGTCAGTTAACGATAATGTCGACTGACAGTCCGCATTCGCGAGCGAGCCCGCTCCCACCTATTTGCCCGACGCTAAACCAGGCAGGGTCTTACAGAACGTCCAACAGCTCGACGTCAAACACCAGTACGCTGTGCGGCGGAATGCTGCCAACGCCTTGAGCGCCGTAAGCCAGTTCGCTCGGCACGTACAGGCGCCATTTGCTGCCGGCGTTCATCAGTTGCAGTGCTTCGGTCCAGCCTGGGATCACGCCGCCTACCGGGAATTCGGCTGGCTGGCCACGATCGTAGGAGCTGTCGAACACGGTGCCGTCGATCAGGGTGCCGTGGTAATGGGTACGCACCTGGTCTTCACGGGTCGGCTTGGCGCCTTCACCCTGAGTCAGCACTTCGAATTGCAGGCCGGAAGCCAGGGTGGTGATGCCTTCACGCTTGGCGTTTTCGGCCAGGAATGCACGGCCTTCGCCAGCAGCGGCTTCAGCCTTGGCAGCGGCTTCGGCCTGCATGATTTCACGAATGACCTTGAAGCTGGCGGACATCTCTTCCTGGCCCACGCGGCTTGGCTTGCCGGCGAACGCGTCGGTCAGGCCGGCCAGGATCGCGTCCAGGCTCACGCCCGGTGGCGGGTTGTCGCGCAGTTGGTCGCCCAACTGGCGGCCAATGCCGTAGCTGACGCGGGTTTCGTCGGTGGACAGGTTAACTTCGGACATGATGCTGCTCCGCTGTGCGGACGGCTCCAGAGTTGCCGTGTGTACCACAGCGCCTCCAGGAGCGCCCGGAACCAAAAGGGCGAGCAGACTAGCACAGATGCCGGGGCGGGTGACGAGCCCCGCATCAAGGGCCGCCGCCAGAAACGACAACGCCCACCTGCTTCTCAGCAGGCGGGCGTCGCGCCTGGGCGATAAAACGACCTCAGTGCTTGGTCAGTTTATCCAGGTAACCCATGGCAAATGCCGAGACCACGAAGGTCATGTGGATGATCACGTACCACATCAAGTGTTCGGGATCGACGTTCTTGGCATCCATGAAAATGCGCAACAGGTGGATGGAGGAAATGGCCACGATCGAGGCAGCAACCTTCATCTTCAGCGATGAAGAGTCCATGGTGCCGAGCCAGTTGAGTTTTTCCTTGTCGTCACCGATGTCCAGTTGCGAGACGAAGTTCTCGTAGCCGGAAATCATCACCATCACCAGCAGGCCGCCCACCAGCGCCATGTCGATCAGCGACAGCAGCACCAGGATCAGGTCGGACTCGGCCATGGAGAACACGTTGGGGATGACGTGAAAGACTTCCTGGAAGAATTTCAGCGCCAGGGCCAGCAAGCCCAGGGACAGCCCGAAATAGATTGGCGCCAGCAGCCAACGGGAGGCATACATTGCGTTTTCGATAAAGCGTTCCATTGAGTCTCACACCAGGGCTGAAAAATCGCGGCGAGTATATCAGCCACGACTGGCCCCACAAATGCCGGGGCCCTCCGTGGTCCCTGCCCTTGTGTCAAAACTTTACTGCCAGTGTCCGCGCGGTGTTGGCCTTCAGTGCAGCGGGCGAAACTCGAAGCCACCCACGTTGCGACAACGGCCTCCATTGATTTCACGCAGTTGGGCTTGCATGTGCAGGGACCAGATCTGCGGGTCGTCGGCCAGCTCATAGCCGTGCAATGTCAGGCTCTGCACAATGGTATCGAGGATGGATTCGGCGGCAGTCGGGCCGGGGAATGGCCCCTGGGCCTTGATGGCGGAAGGTTGTTCACCGGCCATTCCGGCGGCGAAGAGCAAGGTCCACATCCCGGTATCTCCCGCCAGGGGACGGATGGCGCATTCGATACGGGTGACAAGGCCCAGGCATTGACGAGTGAGGCAAAGGTTGCGCGACATGGCGGCGCCCCTCGGTAGATCCGGTATTCAGTCTCGGGAAGAGGCTGTTTCGATCCGATGATGACTCTCGTTATCCTTGAGCAGAGGATAGAAGAAAAGTTCCGACTACAAGGGGTTTCGAGACCAGAATGCGCCGAGCGGTCACAGTGTGAATATTGACGCCAAAGTGGTGGCACCTTTCAGTAATAATCCACAAAACATTGATTGTGAGAGCAAGCCTGAGGGAGCAAAGCTTGCTCGCGATGGGGTTGTCATATGCAACATTTCTGTTGACTGGACAAACGTTATCGCGAGCAAGCTTTGCTCCCACAGGCTGTTCTCCCACAGGGGCTTGCGGCGGTCAGGAAAACATCAAGCCGGCTTGGCCTCCGCCAAGGCTTGCTGCGCCAGTTCCTTTTCCGCTTCCTTGATGTCGTCTTCGCTGATCATCTCCGCGATCACCCGCAGCCGTTCCACCACCCGGGCGTTGACGCTGCCCTCCGGGAACTCGCCGTTTTCATCCGGCTCGCCGGCAGGCTCACCCACCAGCAGGCTCAGGGCTTCATCGGCCTGACGCACTGCATAAACATGGAATTGACCGGCGCGCACGGCAGCCAGGACTTTCTCGTCGAGCATCAGGGTGGCGACGTTGGCCTGGGGAATGATCGCCCCCTGCTCACCGGTCAGCCCACGGGCTTCGCAGAGGCGGAAGAAGCCTTCGATCTTCTCGTTGACCCCGCCCACCGCCTGCACTTCACCGAACTGGTTGATCGAGCCGGTGATGGCGAAGCACTGCTTCAACGGCGTTTTCGACAGAGCCGAGATCAGCGTGCAAGCCTCGCCCAGGGACGCACTGTCGCCGTCCACGTAACCGTAGGATTGCTCAAGGGCGATGCTGGCCGAGATCGCCAACGGGAACTCCTGGGCATAACGGCTACCCAGGTAGCCGGTGAGGATCATCACGCCCTTGGAGTGGATCGGCTGGCCGAGGTTGACCTCCCGTTCGATATCGACGATGCCGCTGCCGCCCGGGTACACCGTGGCGGAAATTCGCGCCGGCACACCAAACGCCGAGTCGCCGACCTCAAGCACCGTCAGCCCGTTGCACTTGCCCACCGCCGCGCCGTCGGTGTCGATCAGGATGATCCCGGCCAGCATATCGTCGAGGATCCGTGCCGAGACGCGCCCGGTACGGGTAGCCTTGGCCTTGAGGGCCCGCTCGATGTGGCCGGCGTCGGTCATCTCGTCACCGGCCAGTTGGCGAATGAAATCCGCCTCGCTGACCAGTTGGAACAGATCGCCGATACGCGCCGACAAGCGCCCCTGGTGTTCGGCCAGCCGCGCGCTGTAGGTCGCCAGGCGCGCCACCGCGTCGGCGGTCAGCGGCGCCATGCCCTCTTCCGAAGTGCGGGTCTTGAGCAACTGGGCGAACTGCTCCAGGCTCTCGTCGCCCATCGGGATGTCTTCGTCGAAATCCACCAGCACGCGAAACATTTCCTGGAAGTCCGGATCCAGGTCCTGCAAGGCGTAATACAGCTGACGGGCGCCGATGATCACGACCTTGACCTGCAACGGGATGTGTTGCGGTGTAAGGGTGACCGTCGCCAGCCGTCCCAGCTCGCCCAGCGGCGATTCCATCTTCAGCTTGCGCGATTGCAGGGCGCGCTTGAGCGCATCCCATACGAACGGCTCGCCGAGCATTTTTTCCGCTTCGAGAATCAGGAAACCGCCATTGGCCCGGTGCAAGGCACCCGGACGCAGCTGCCGATAGGTGGTGTAGAGCGCGCCCTGGTCGGTGCTGTATTCAATCCGGCCGAACAGGTTGTCGTAGGTCGGGTGCGGCTCGAACACCACCGGCGCGCCACCGCTGGACGGATGCCCCACCACCAGGCTCGGGGCGTATTGCTCCTCCAGCAGCTTGCGGGCGATGGCGTCGGTCTTGCTGTCGTCCACCAATTGCTCGACCACGGTCTTGAGCAGATAGACCTGCATGGCCTGCAAATAACCGCAGACCGCAGCGTTCTCGGCGTACTTCTCCGACAACGGTGCCAGCAACGGTTGCAGGGCCAGAGTGATGGTTTCTTCGTTGAGCTGGCGCAGTTGATTACTGGACTCGCGCTTCCACTGCGGCAGGCTGGCGAGCTCTTCGTTCAAGCGCTCTTCCAGGCCCGAGATGTCCTCATGGAAACGCTCGCGCTCGGCTTCCGGCAACTGGGCGAATTCCGCCTCGTCCAGGGCCTTGCCTTCACTCATCGGCGTGAAAGCGATGTTGCTGCTGTCACGATACAGCGCGACATCCTTCTCCAGCGCCAGGCGCTCGATCACATCCAGGGCACGGTCGTAGCGCTGGTTGAAGGCGCGGTCGATGGCGCTTTTTTTCTGCTGGTAGGACGGGTGTTCGAACACCGCCGGGAAAGTCGCCAGCAGGTTGTCGATCAGGCCGTTGATGTCGGCGATGAAAGCCCCGGCCGTGCCCGATGGCAGTTCCAGGGCACGGGGTTCGCGGGGCTCATCGAAGTTGTTGACGTAGACCCAGTCCGCCGGGGTCTGCAGGCGCTTGCCTTCGGCCTTGAGATAGCGTTTGACGAACGAGAACCGGCCAGTGCCGGGCTCGCCCATGACGAATACGTTGTAACCGGGGCGCGGCATGGCCACGCCGAACTGCAAGGCTTCGACCGCACGTTCCTGGCCAAGCACACCGCGGAAGGGCTCCAGATCATTGGTGGTAGAGAAGCTGAACTGTTCAGCGGAAAACGGACGGGTCAGCGCTTCGGGCGCTAGACGCAAGCTGGCAGCAACAGGATCAGGCATCGGGCTTCCTTACATCAGGCGGGGCAGATAGCGGCATTCTGGCGCCGCCTGTACCTGACTGGCAAGGAGCGTCTCTGCCCAAAGCATAGTCAACGGGAAAACCTCGGGCGGGCCCGGAGAGAAGCGATCCCCCGTAATGTTTTTGCAAAATGTCACGGAACCCTGGGATCGTGCCTAAACTCCAAATTGCGCGGCTGGAACAATAACCGGCCCACTGGCGCCTAGCCCAACAGGAACGAGGTGCCAGACCCTGTCCATCGGTATGCACATAAAGAGAACATAGCTATGAAACGGATTCTTCTCGGTACTCTCTTCACCGCTGTATCCATCAACGCCATGGCTCAGGCGCCGGGCGGCCCGGATTGCGGCTGGGGCAACATGCTGTTCGAAGGTCAGCGTGGCACCCCGGCTCACTTCCTGGCATCCACCACCAACGGCACTTCCGGTAACGCTACCTTCGGCATGACATCCGGCACCAACGGTTGCTCGACCAACGCGGCACTGACCTACGGTGGCAAGTCCTGGCTGGCCATGAATGGCATGATGAACGAGCTGTCCGAGGACATGGCCAAGGGTCAGGGCGAAGCGCTGACCACCTACGCCGTGGTACTGGGCGTAGCCCCGGAAGACCGCGCGCACTTCTCCGCCGTCACCCACGAGCACTTCCAGCAGATCTTCAGCAAGGCTGACGTGACCGCCGAAGATGTGCATACCAATACCCTGGCCGTGTTGAAAAACGATCCTCGCCTGGCCAAGTACGCCACTCAAGCTTAAGCTCGACAGCACTCGCTCCTCTCGGGGAGCGGGTTTTCTTTTTGGGGCCCCTTCGGTCTTTTTTTTCGACTTTCCAAGTAGCCGACTATGCTCAAACGCCTTGCCTGGCTGGCGCTCTGTGTGTGCGCCCCGCTGTCCGCCGCGCCTCATGTCGATCCTCAACGTTTGCAGCAACTGGCCAATGACCGCTTCTGGATTTCCCTGGGCCACTACGAAACCGCCAAACTGGGTGGCTGGCGCAGCTATATCAGCGACAAAAAATTCTTCCTCGCCCCCGACGGCAATCAACATCCTGACCGAGAACTGACCGCCACGCTGCGAGCCCTCTATGGCCCTGCCAGCGCCGGCCAGCAGCATGCCCAGTGCGTGTACCCGGCGCGAACGCGCTGGCTCAAGGCGCAGCTCAACCTGACCGACCTGCCGACCGTCGATTGCAGCGAATTCAACCAGTGGTTCAAGGACGTGTCGCCCCACAGCGCGGTGATGATCTTTCCCGCCGCCTACCTGAACAGCCCGTCCTCGATGTTCGGCCATACCCTGCTGCGCATCGACCAGGCCGACGTGCAAAGCGACAAGACCGCCCTGCTCAGCTATGCGATCAATTTCGGCGCCTACATCGAAGGTTCGGACAACAGCATCCTTTACGCCTGGAAAGGCCTGATGGGGGGCTATCCCGGCCTGTTCGCCCTGGTGCCATACCAAGAAAAGCTCTCCGAGTACCGTAGCCTGGAGAACCGCGACCTGTGGGAATACCGCCTGAACCTGAGCCAGGCGGAAACCGAGCGCATGGTCGAGCACGTCTGGGAACTCAAGCAGATCCAGTTCGACTATTTCTTCTTCGACGAAAACTGCTCTTATCGCCTGCTCGAGCTGCTGCAAGTGGCCCGTCCCAGCCTGCGCCTGACCGAACAATTCCCACTGACGGCGATTCCCACCGACACCGTCAAGGCAGTGAAAGAAGCCGGGTTGGTGGAAAGCATCCAGTATCGACCGTCCCGGGAACGGGAACTGCTCAGCCGCGCCGAGCCGCTCAGCGACGATGAGCAGCAATGGGTACTGAAAGTCAGCGCCGACCAGCAACAACTGCAAACGCCTGGATTCAAAGCGCTGGCGCGCGAACGCCAGGCGCTGATCATCGATGCGGCCTATCGCCTGGAACGCTATCGCGCCAATGGCCAGGAACGCGATCCGCAACGCGCCCAGCGCAGCTTCGAACTGTTACGGGCGATCAACCAGAACCCCGCGCCAGAACTCGAAATCCCGCAACCGGGCCTGCCCGAGGACGGTCATGAATCACGCACCTGGCAGGCCGGCCTCGGCACGCGGGGCGACCGGGCGTTCGGCGAATATGGCTTGCGCATGGCCTACCACGACCTCAATGACAACGCCGAGAGTTTCCCCTTGGGCGCGCAGATCGAGATCCTGCAATTGAAACTGCGCCAGTACGAAGGCAATGATTGGCAGGTGCAGCAACTCGACCTGGCAACCATTCGCTCGCTGACGCCGCGCAATGAGTTGCTGCAACCACTGTCCTGGCAGGTCACCGGCGGCCTGGAGCGGGTACCGGGCAAACACGACGATGAAACCCTGGTCAGCCACGTCAACGGCGGCGCGGGCGGCACCTGGGCGCTGGGTGAAGATGTGCTGGGCTTTGCCCTGGGCACGGTGCGAGTCGAGCACAACAATGACTTCGCCCAATTCATCGCCCCGGCCGCCGGCTTCAACAGCGGTATGCTGTGGAAAAATCCGCTGGGCAACCTGAGCCTGGAAGCCAAGGGCGATTATTTCGTCAACGGCGAAGTGCGCCGTAGTCTGAGCCTGAATCAGCAGTGGGAATTATCCCGCAACCTCGGCCTGCGCCTGAGTGCCCAGCGTGAATTCAGCCAGTTGGCCTCGCCGGAGAACGAGGTGATGCTTGAGGTGAAGTGGTACCACTACTGACAACGGCGCGTGCAACGAACGGATTAATCACCGGCCTTTCACGCCTTTCTGACGAATTCACTCCTAGACTTCTTGTATGAGCGGGAATCGGCGGAAAAGCGGAATGAAGCGTGTGGCAGTGGTCCTGGGTATGTTGATGTTGCTCGGTGGCTGTGAAACCACCCACGAAGACTTGATCGCCCGGGGTTATCCACCTGCGTTCGCCGACGGCTACGACGATGGTTGCAGCAGTGGCCGGCAAGCGGCGGGTGTGATCACCGGCCAGTTCAGGAAAGACGTACCGCGCTACCTCAAGGACCCGCGCTACGCCGAAGGCTGGAGCGATGGTTTCCGTCAGTGCCAGGCCATGCGCGAGAGCGAAGAGCGTAATGCCTATCGCGAACGCCATTGGGACGAACGTGAACGGGCCTGGCAGCAACAGAAAGACCAAGACGCCGCCCGGGCTTATCGCTCGCAGTGAGTCGCGTACAGACATTCATCGAAACCAAAACCCTGCGACCATGGCCCAAACTCCAATAGAGGAGAACACCATGAGTCGCGCTTTCGTCAACGAAGACAACGCCGCAGCCCAGGCCGACCAGCCGGTCGAACGCCAGGTCAGTGCGCAACCCAACTACGTGACCCCTTCGGGACTTGCCCAGTTGCAGGCCCGCGTCGCCCAGTTACAAGCGCTACATGGCCAACACGCGGCCAAAGGCGATCAAGCAGACAAACAACGCATCGCCGACATTGAACGCGACCTGCGCTACTTCAACCAGCGTTTGCAGAGTGCGCAGGTCGTTGTACCGACATCAATGGATCAGGTGCGGATCGGACATTGGGTGACCTTCGTCGACGAGCATGATCATGAACAGCGGGTGCAACTGGTCGGTGAAGACCAGGCCGATGCGGCCAGCGGACTGATCAACTGGGGCTCGCCGCTGGGGCGAGCATTACTGGGAGCGAAGGTCGGGGATGAGGTGATCTGGGAGCGACCGGTGGGGAATCTCGCCATTGAAATCATTGCGATAGAGCTTGATTAAGCGACTGTCATTAAGTGCACCGATAAAACATTGCAAACCACTCTCATCACCAACAGGATCGGCGTTCTAAAAGCTCTATCACTAGAAGGTGATGACAGTAGGTTACATGCCTGTAGCAACATGTAACCGCAACATAAGGTCATAACGACAAGTTGGTGTCAAATCAGGAGCATGCTACTGTTTTTCCCGCACCCCAACAGGTGCATAACAACAAAAGAGGAGAAACATAATGAGCGAACAAATACTGGCAATGTCAGGTGACTTCGACGGTGACTTCATGTCCTACCGACAAGTTAACAGTCTTGGCATTGAGTCAGCAGCGCTGACCATTGTCGAGTGCGGCACCATAGGGTGCACCGCTCTTTTGTGCTAAATCCCACCCTTTCAAAGTCGTCCATGCAACACGACTTTAAACATCCCTAATCCCATTCATAAAAAACTTCATTTCACATCCTACAGTTCGGGCGCACTGATCGGCTCCGATTGACCGCAGATTACTGTACGTGATGTTTAATAATTGATGAGGAAATACCATGAGCGAAAAAATCCTGAACATGTCCGGCGACTTCCATCTCGAATTCGACGCTTACCAAGCGCCCGCCAACAATATTGGGGGAATGCTGGCAACCACGATGGAATGCAATACTTTTGGAACGTGCACCAACCTCGAATGCTCGACAATCATGTGTTAACCCCAGTTAACCAATCATCACACAGGCAAAACTTATAAACATAGAGCAGGCATCGCCTGCTCTATCCATGCCAGGAGCTACGGCATGCTTGTTAACGCTTTGAAGTTGGATCAGCGAGGGAAGCACAGAGGTTCTTCCGAAGGCGACATCGCCCTTTTTGAAAACAACCTGACCCGTCTGCATGCTGACGACCAAACCTTGCTGAATCACTTTGGGTTGAACAGGGAACAACTGGTCTCTTATATCAAGGAGCCTATCAACCAGCAGTGCTTGCCCGCCGATGGCGAAACCGCCTTGAACACCCTCAAGGATAAGCTTGCTCGTCTCGATAGCATTAGCATTGAAAAAGAAAGCTCAGGCGGCACGGATAATTTTTATTGGTTCAGCTATCGTTTTTTTCTTTATTTCGTCGACACCTTCAAGGCCGATGAGCGCTATTTGAATGCGTCAACGCACATTGATGAACCCGCTTTGTTTGCAAGCCTTGAACGCTATGTCCTGGCCCGGGTTGGACGCACGGCAGAACAAAGCCTGGTCCATTATTTGAATACACGGATTGCGAACGGTGATGACATTGACTTGAACGGATTCAATGAACATCTGCGCACATTGCCGCTGCTGAAATGCTTCGAATCCTATCCGGTGCTGGCGACACTGCTGTTTGACCTGCTGGAAGACACCCTCCATTACCTTTATGCAGTCATTCACAACTTCGCCGACGATGCGGAAGCGCTGGAGCGGGAATTTTCGATCCCATCCCGGAAAATCGAGGCTATCGAGCTTGGCCTGGGTGACCCCCATGGTCGCGGCGAAACGGTTTGCCAAGTCAAAATCAGCACGACTTCATTGGTCTACAAGCCAAGAGCAAACCGGGAGGCGATTTTTTTCTATCGTCTTCTTGGACAATTGCATGAGTGGACAGGTGCGGATTGTTTTTCCATCCACACCCCAAGGATCCTCAGCCGCGAGCGACATAGCTGGGTAGAGAAAATCGACAACCTGCCTTGTGACAGCGAAGCGGAGGTTGGACTGTTCTATGAAAAAATGGGGGCACAAATAGCCATCATCCATGCGTTGAATGGGATCGACTTTCACTACGAAAACATTATCGCGTGCGGCAACAGTCCGGTCATGATTGACCTCGAGTGTTTGTTCACGGCCTCCACCAGCGACCTGCTCACTGACCTTCCCGCTGGCTGCGCACTGTCCAATAGCTTTAAATTGGTCCAGCGGTCGATATGTTCCAGCGGCTTCGTACCCTTTTCACAACAGTCCAGAAACGACCAAAGCGGTCTGACCCGGCAAGCTCTATTCATCTCGACCCGCAATTCCCTGATTTTCGACAGTGGCTTTTACCATCTGCGTAAAGTTGAATTCGAACACCACCTGATGCAAAAACACCTGCCTCTTTTGCAGGGTGAGCGCAAGGGGCCCGAAGCTTATAAAGCAGAGCTTCTCCAAGGCTTTGAATATGCCTATGGCAGACTCATGGTTCATCGGCACGCGATCATGCAAAGGCTTGAACAAGCCGCAGGCGAACTGTCGACCCGGGTGTTGCTGAAAAACTCTCAGCGCTACGCTGATTTCATCGGGCTGATCCGCCACCCACGCTTCATGCAAAACATGCTCGACAGAGAACTTCTGCTCGCGACCTTGTGGAAAGATTTGAAAGAACCCTATCGGGAAAAGGGCATTCCCCGCTATGAAATAGCCGACCTGCAAAGGTCCAGCATTCCGTGCTTTACCATGCCGCTGAACGCCAACTATTTTACGAGCGCACAGGGTGAAACAATACCGATGGCAGCCGTGGAGCCCCCGCTAGAAAGCTGCCTACAGAAAATAGCCAACCTGTCTCGCAAAGACTGGGCCTTGCAACGCACCTTGCTCGAAATCTGTTTGTTCCCAGAACCGAATGGACATCTTCCATCGCGTATCGAGCCGCCCCTGGCGAACCTTGAAAAGGAGCCCCTCGACGCGATCCTGAGGATCAGCACCCGCCTCGAGGAACTCGCAATAGTGGGCGCAGTAGAGGATGTAAGCTGGCTGTCTTTCCATACACACCCCACGACTCAGAGAAAATATCCGTCGCCAATGGATCACGGGCTGTACTCCGGTATCGCCGGGATTGGCCTGTTTTATCTGAGCCTGTTCAAGGTGAGCGGCAAACCACACTTTCTGTCACGCATGGATCAGGTCCTGGACTCACTGGAACAACGCTTCGGCTTTTTCAAAACCGATTTGACTGTCAGCGCGTATCACGGACTGGGGGGTTACCTCTATCTGCTCATCAATCGTCGCCAGATCACTGGGGACGCCAGGCATGATGAGAAAATTGCTGGCCTGCTGACCCAACTGATTGAAGTGCCTCCTGAAGACTATGATTTCGACTTCCTGGGCGGTTGTTGTGGTGCTGTGACACTGCTGGCCAATATCCATGCACTCTCTGCGCAAGAGGATGTGCGGCCGGCGATCCAACGCATGGTCGACTACATAAAGAGCCAAATCCTGATTGAAGACGGCCAGCTTCTGCGACGTGATGAGCGCTCCGTCATTTTGACAGGCTTGTCCCACGGCCTCTCGGGTGTCATCCATGCATTGTGCAAAGCCTATGAGGTGACCAGCGACGTGACCCTGGTGCCCCTGGCCGTCCAGGTGCTCGAGGGAGAAAACCGCTTGAGTCGGGATGGTTTCTGGCTGGACCTGCGCAACCTCGGGCCGCTGGACCATGCGTCCAAATGGTGCCACGGCGACGGCGGTATCCTCATCGCCAGGCGACAGCTCATGGAGTCGATGGGGGACGCCCTGGACGAAGCGACCCGGCAGACAGTGCTCGACGATATACAGCGGTGCGAAAACAATCTCTGGCAACACGGGTTTGGCGATGGCTACAACCTTTGTCATGGCGATTTTGGCAATCTGCTCTGCCTGTATGACCTGTATCGGCACTCGGATAATCCTGAGGGCATCAGCAGAGTCAGAAAAGCACTTGAGGATGTCTCCCGGCAGTTTTTCGAAGGGCCCTATCTCGACAGCGATCGGGTGCCCGATGTCAGTCTGTTGACTGGAATAACCGGTGCAGGCTATGCCTTGCTGTACGAGATGGATACGACCCTTCCGAATATTCTTTCGCTCGATTTTGCGAAGCAGTCCACGGGATAAAAACAGCCACATACCTTGTGGGAGCGGGCTTGCTCGCGAAAGCGCTGGGTCAGTCAACCACAATGCTTGCTGATCCGACGCCTTCGCGAGCAAGCCCGCTCCCACAGGGAATTTGCGGCGGCCATAAAAAAACGGAGCCTTTCGAAGGCTCCGTTTTTATGCAACTGACCGAATCAGGCCAGTTTCTTGTGCCGTACGCGATGCGGCTGGGCAGCCGCTTCGCCAAGGCGCTTCTTGCGATCGGCTTCGTACTCGGTGTAGTTGCCTTCGAAGAACACCGCTTGCGAGTCGTCTTCGTACGCCAGGATGTGGGTCGCCACGCGGTCGAGGAACCACCGATCGTGGGAGATCACAATGGCGGCGCCCGGGAAGTCCAGCAGGGCTTCTTCCAGGGAACGCAGGGTTTCGACGTCGAGGTCGTTGGACGGTTCGTCGAGCAGCAGGACGTTACCGCCCTCCTTCAGGGTCAGCGCCAGGTGCAAGCGACCACGCTCACCACCGGACAGGTCCTTGACGAACTTCTGCTGGTCGCCGCCCTTGAAGTTGAAGCGGCCCACATAAGTGCGCGACGGGATTTCATAGTTGCCGATACGGATCTGATCGGAGCCGTCGGAGATCTGCTGGAACACGGTCTTGCTGCCGTCCAGGTCTTCGCGGCTCTGGTCGACGCAGGCCAGCTGCACGGTTTCACCGATTTCGATGCTGCCCGAATCCGGGGTTTCCTTGCCCATCAACATGCGGAACAGCGTGGATTTACCCGCACCGTTACCACCGATCACACCGACGATGGCGCCTTTGGGCATGGAGAACGACAGGTTGTCGATCAGCACGCGATCGCCATAGCCCTTGGTGACGTTCTTGAACTCGATGACCTTGTCACCCAGGCGCGGACCGGCCGGGATATAGATCTCGTTGGTTTCGCTGCGCTTCTGGAATTCCTGGGACTGCATTTCCTCGAAGCGTTGCAGGCGTGCCTTGGATTTGGACTGACGGGCCTTGGCGCCTTTGCGCACCCATTCCAGTTCTTCCTTCATGGCTTTTTCATGGGCCGACTGCTGCTTGGATTCCTGGGCCAGACGATCGGACTTGGCTTCCAGCCAGCCCGAATAATTGCCCTCATACGGAATGCCTGCACCGCGGTCGAGCTCCAGGATCCAGCCGGCGACGTTGTCCAGGAAGTAACGGTCGTGCGTGATCGCGACCACGGTGCCCGGGAAGTCGTGCAGGAAGTGTTCGAGCCAGGCGACGGAATCCGCGTCCAGGTGGTTGGTCGGTTCGTCGAGCAGCAGCATGTCCGGGGCCGACAGCAACAGGCGGCACAGGGCTACGCGGCGCTTCTCACCGCCGGACAAGTGCTCGACCTTCGCGTCCCAGGCCGGCAGACGCAGCGCATCGGCGGCGACTTCCAGCTGGCGGTCCAGGTTGTGGCCGTCGCTGGCCTGCAGGATCGCTTCGAGCTTGGCCTGTTCGGCGGCCAGCTTGTCGAAGTCGGCATCCGGGTCGGCGTAGGCGGCATAGACCTCGTCGAGGCGCGCCTGGGCGTCCTTGATCACACTGACCGCTTCCTCGACCACTTCGCGAACGGTCTTGCTCGGGTCCAGCTGAGGTTCCTGCGGCAGGTAGCCGATATTCAGGTCCGGCATTGGCCGGGCTTCGCCGTCGAATTCGTTATCGACGCCGGCCATGATTTTCAGCAGCGTGGATTTACCCGAGCCGTTGAGGCCCAGTACGCCGATCTTGGCGCCGGGGAAGAAGGACAGTGAAATGTTTTTCAGGATTTCCCGCTTCGGCGGAACAACTTTGCTCAGCCGATGCATGGTGAAGACGTATTGAGCCATGGTGAACCTAGCGTCAGTGACAGGTGAAAAGAACGAGCCAGGCCATGCGCGGCGCCGGCACTTGACGGTCATCAATGCCTGCGGGCGGATAGAGCCTGGGAATCTGGAGCTGGAACGCTCTTGTTTGATCGGCAAAGCTACCTCAACCGTCGGTCAAGGTCCAGCCGCCAGGGGCTGGCACTTTGCCACAAGTCAAGGCATGCTAGCCGCCCTTCGGGCGTCCGGCTTATAGTGCACGTCGCGCCAGTCCAGCAAACCGCAGGATTACAGCTTGTCCAACGTCACGCCGCCCCTGTCCCCTCGCGCACCCGCTGTCGTGCCCGGCTCGCCCCTGCGCGGGACATTGAAGGGCGCGCTGGCCACCCTCGTGCTGCTATTGCTCGGGTTGCTGTTCTGGCAATTGCTCGACCAACTGCGCGAAACCCAGCAGCAACAACGCCAATACACCATCGACTACACCGCCGATCTCGCCGCGCAGGTCAGCCTGAACATGGCCCTGAACGCGCAAATCGCCCTTAACCTGCTACCGATCGTCGAACAACCACAAACAGCCGACGAACAGCGGGCCCTGGTTCGCAAACTCCAGCAATCGCTCCCTGAATTGCGCAGCCTGGCACTGCTGAGCCCCTCCGGCCGAGTGCTCAGTGACAGCGACGCCGACAGTCACGACGCCGATTACCTGGGTGAGCTGGTGCGACGTAGCCGGGCCCAGGCACATTATTTCAGCAATGCCGAAGACGGCTCCGTGGTGCATCTATTGCTGCACCAGGCCAGCGGTAGCAGCCGTGGCTACTGGGCCCTGCGCCTGACGCCGAGCTTTTTCTCGACCCTGACCAAGCAGGCCGATGTGGGGCTGCGCCCGCTGTGGCTGGTGGAAAACCGTCTCAACCAGCAGATCATCAGCCGCGACGAAAGCCTGCCCTCGAGCAGCCCTACCCATTTGTCGCCGGATGACCTGGAGAACACCGTACTGACCATCCCCCTGAGCAGCAGCGACTGGCAGTTGCGGGGGCTGTTCGACCGTCGCCAGGTGCTTGAGCAACTGCTGCCGGCCTTCATCGGCAAATGCCTGCTGGGCCTGGCGTTTTCGTTGTTGCCAGTGATCGCGCTGTTGAACATGCGCCGGCGGCAGCGACAGTTGCATGAAGGTCGACGGCGCTACCAGGACATTTTCGAAGGCACCGGCGTAGCCCTGTGCGTGCTCGACCTGTCGGGGCTCAAGGCCTTTTTTGAGCGGGCCGGCCTGCACAATGGCGATCAACTGCGCGCCTGGATGAAAACCTCTCATCAACTCGAACAATTGCGCCAGGAAGTTCACGTCACCGAAGTCAACCAGATGGCGTTGAAACTGCTCAACGTCGACTCCTGCGACCAGGCCTGGCAACTGCTGGTCGGCAAGGGTGCGCAGGAACACAACCCCGTTGGTTCGAAGCTGCTCGAAGCACTGCTCGACCAACACAAGCAACTGGAACTGGAAATCAAGCTCCAGGACGCCCATGGCCGCGACCAGCACCTGTGGCTGGTCTTGCGCCTGCCGGAAAAACAGCACGACTACAACGCGGTCATCCTGAGCATCAGTGACATCACCAGCCGCAAGCTGATCGAACTCTCGCTGCTCGAACGCGAGGGTTTCTGGTCCGACGTGGTGCGCACCGTGCCGGATCATCTCTATGTGCAGGACGTCATCAGCCAGCGGATGATCTTCAGCAACCATCACCTGGGCCAGACCCTGGGATACGACCGCACCGAACTGCACCAGATGGGCGAGTACTTCTGGGAAATCCTGCTGCACAGCGAAGACGCCGATCACTACCACAACCTGCGCCAGGAACAGCGCCGGGGCGGGTACACGCAACTGTTGCAATGCCAGCTGCGCTTTCGTCATCGCAATGGCAGATGGCGCTGCTTCGACATCCGTGAACAGGCCCTGGCCCGGGACCGGCACGACCAGGTGACACGCATCATCGGCGTGGCCAAGGACGTCACAGAGCAGATCGAGGCCAGCGAATCGCTGCGCGACAGCGAGCAACGCTACCGGATGCTCGCCGAAAGCATCAGCGACGTGATCTTCTCCACCGACAACAAGCTTTCGCTCAACTATGTCAGCCCGTCGGTGCAAGCGGTGCTGGGCTACACCGCCGACTGGATTTTCCAGAACGGCTGGCAATCAATCATCGCCAATCCGCAACAACTGACCGGCATCTACAGCCTGATGGACCGGGTCAGCAAGGCCCTCGACAAGCCCGAACAACTGGCCGAGCTGCGCAACCAGATGCAGACCCAGCTGTTCCTGTTCGACTGCCTGCGTGCCGACGGGCGCAAGATCCCCATCGAGTTGCGGCTGGTGCTGGTGTGGGATGAAAGCGGCGCGTTCGAAGGCGTGCTCGGCGTCGGCCGCGACATCAGCCAGCAGCGTCGCGCCGAAAAAGACCTGCGCATGGCCGCCACGGTATTCGAGCATTCGACTTCGGCAATCCTGATCACCGACCCGGCGGGCTACATTGTCCAGGCCAACGAAGCCTTCAGTCGCGTCAGCGGTTATGCCGTGTCGCAAGTGCTGGACCAGTTGCCCAACATGCTGACCGTGGACGAGCAGCAGGAAGCCCACCTGCGCTACGTGCTCAAGCAACTGCAACAGCACAGCACCTGGGAAGGCGAAGTCTGGCTCAAGCGTCGCAATGGCGAGCATTACCCGGCCTGGGTCGGCATCACCGCCGTGCTCGATGACGAAGGCGACCTGGCCAGCTATGTGTGTTTTTTCAGCGACATCAGCGAACGCAAGGCCAGCGAGCAACGCATTCATCGCCTGGCCTATTACGACGCCCTGACTCACCTGCCCAACCGCACGCTGTTCCAGGATCGCCTGCACACCGCGCTGCAATCGGCCGAGCGGCAGAAGACCTGGGTGGTGCTGATGTTCCTCGACCTGGACCGCTTCAAGCCCATCAACGACTCCCTGGGTCACGCCGCCGGTGACCGGATGCTCAAGGAAATGGCCACGCGCCTGCTCGGTTGTGTCGCCGACGACGATACCGTGGCGCGCATGGGCGGCGACGAATTCACCTTGTTGCTACAGCCGCGCGCCAGCCGCGAAATGGCGCTGAACCGGGCCATTACCGTGGCCGAGCAGATCCTCGCCAGCCTGGTCCGGCCATTCGTGCTCGAAGGCCGGGAGTTCTTCGTCACCGCCAGTATCGGCATCGCCCTGAGTCCCCAGGATGGCAGTGAACTGAGCCAGTTGATGAAAAACGCCGACACGGCCATGTACCACGCCAAGGAACGCGGCAAGAACAACTTCCAGTTCTATCAGGCCGACATGAACGCCAGCGCCCTGGAGCGCCTGGAACTGGAAAGCGATTTGCGCCACGCCCTGGAACAGAACGAGTTCGTGTTGTACTACCAGCCGCAGTTCAGCGGCGATGGCAAACGTTTGACCGGCGCCGAAGCGCTGCTGCGCTGGCGCCATCCACGTCGCGGCCTGGTGCCGCCGGGAGACTTCATCCCGGTACTCGAGGAACTCGGGCTGGTGGTGGACGTCGGCGACTGGGTCATCACCGAAGCCTGTCGGCAGCTCAGGACGTGGCACCAGGCCAAGGTCCGGGTGCCAAAGGTCTCGGTCAACATTTCCGCCCGGCAGTTCTCCGACGGCCAATTGGGCACGCGCATCGCCAATATCCTGCGCAGCACCGGCCTGCCGCCGGCCTGCCTGGAGCTGGAACTGACCGAAAGTATCCTGATGCGCGAAGTCAGCGAGGCGATGCAGATTCTGGCCGGTTTGAAAAACCTGGGACTGAGCATCGCCGTGGATGACTTCGGCACCGGTTATTCCTCGCTCAACTACCTCAAGCAATTCCCCATCGACGTGCTGAAGATCGACCGCACGTTCGTCGACGGCCTGCCGTCCGGCGAGCAGGATGCACAGATCGCCCGGGCGATCATCGCCATGGCCCACAGCCTCAACCTGGCGGTAATCGCCGAAGGGGTCGAGACCCACGAGCAATTGGACTTTTTGCGCGAACACGGCTGCGACGAAGTCCAGGGCTACCTGTTCGGTCGGCCGATGCCGGCCAACCGGTTTGAAGCGCAGTTCAGCAATGATGCGTTGTTCATGCTCGACTGAGGCCTTGTACCATCTGGGCCGCCCTATCGCGGGCAAGCCTTGCTCCCACAGGGGAACGCAGACTTCTGTGGGAGCAAGGCTTGCCCGCGATAGGGCCTGCACAGGTGACACCCCTGTTGCGTGAAACCCATTCGTCCGCGACATGATGTCCTTTCATATGCCTTCCAAAACCGGTTGGGTTAGAATGCCCCCCTTTTCTGCCCCCGATCCTTGAGGACCGCCATGTTCAGCCGTGATTTGACTATTGCCAAGTACGACGCCGATCTCTTTGCCGCCATGGAGCAAGAAGCTCAGCGCCAGGAAGAGCACATTGAGCTGATCGCTTCGGAAAACTACACCAGCCCCGCGGTGATGGAAGCTCAAGGCTCGGTACTGACCAACAAGTACGCCGAAGGCTATCCGGGCAAGCGCTACTACGGTGGTTGCGAGTATGTCGACGTGGTCGAGCAACTGGCCATCGACCGCGCCAAGCAACTGTTCGGCGCCGATTACGCCAACGTCCAGCCGCACGCAGGCTCCCAAGCCAACGCCGCCGTGTACCTGGCGCTGCTGTCGGCCGGTGACACCATCCTGGGCATGAGCCTGGCCCACGGCGGTCACCTGACCCACGGCGCCAGCGTTTCCTCCTCCGGCAAGCTGTACAACGCGATCCAGTACGGCATCGACGGCAACGGCCTGATCGATTACGACGAAGTCGAGCGCCTGGCGCTGGAACACAAGCCGAAAATGATCGTGGCCGGTTTCTCCGCCTACTCCCAGGTCCTCGACTTCCCGCGCTTTCGCGAGATCGCCGACAAGGTCGGTGCCTACCTGTTCGTCGACATGGCTCACGTGGCCGGCCTGGTCGCCGCTGGCGTCTACCCGAACCCGGTGCCATTCGCCGACGTGGTCACTACCACCACCCACAAGACCCTGCGCGGTCCACGTGGCGGCCTGATCCTGGCTCGCGCCAACGCCGACATCGAGAAGAAGCTGAACTCCGCTGTCTTCCCAGGCGCCCAGGGTGGCCCACTGGAGCACGTGATCGCTGCCAAGGCGATCTGCTTCAAGGAAGCCCTGCAACCTGAGTTCAAGGCTTACCAGCAGCAAGTGGTGAAAAACGCCAAGGCCATGGCCGGCGTGTTCATCGAACGCGGCTTCGACGTGGTGTCCGGCGGTACCGAGAACCACCTGTTCCTGCTCTCGCTGATCAAGCAAGAGATCTCCGGAAAAGACGCCGATGCGGCGCTGGGCAAGGCGTTCATCACCGTGAACAAGAACTCGGTGCCAAACGACCCACGCTCCCCGTTCGTCACCTCGGGCCTGCGTTTCGGCACCCCGGCCGTGACCACTCGCGGCTTCAAGGAAGCCGAGTGCAAGGAACTGGCCGGCTGGATCTGCGACATCCTGGCAGACCTGAACAACGAAGCGGTGATCGACGCCGTGCGTGAGAAGGTCAAGGCTATCTGCAAGAAGCTGCCGGTGTACGGCGCTTAATCAGCTCGCCAAAACGTAACCAAAAAGGCCCGCATCGAAAGATGCGGGCCTTTTTATTGGCGTTGTAAAACATACGATCAAACAACTAACGCCAGCCAGCATTTAACCTCCTGTAATACAGACAGCCCCACAAGGGATTAACAACTCAATAAGATCCAGTTCGCCCCATCCAAAATTTAATCAACAACTACAGGAGTCAATATTCACATGGACAGTGAAAATTCCTTTCATGCAACACTTGATATGTTTAGCGCTCACGTCAATCTACTGGAAAGGCTGCATGGCAAACCCGCGCTGGCGACCGTCAGCTCTTTCAGCGGTGGTTTTTATACCGGCAAACCCCAGACCCAGGATCATTCACACCTGCTTGGCATGCGCGCCGAAGATCCGAGGACGCGCGGTGAACCCTTGCGGTTGCACTTCCGGCATACCGCGAATGGCTATCTCCTGACCCTAAAAAACACTGGCGAGCACTACAACAAAGTGCTCAGTAAAAGCTGGTTCGAAGTACTTGGTGCAAAGGATCCCAATACTAAAAAGCCGACTCTCTTCACCCTTATCGACTTTCAACAGAATGTCATCACGCCGAAAAATATCAAATCCGGCCACACCCGCATTTCGCTCATGACCGCCAATAAAAAACATGTGGGGGGATTAAGACTGCGAGGTTCGCCTTATCTCTATCTTGCCGAGACGGAAGAACAGTCAAAAGCGACGTTCATTCTGAGTATTCTCTGAGCAAAATACCCGTAGAACATTTTAATGTAAGACAGGGACAACCCATCTATCCCCTGTGGCGAGGGGATTTA
Source organism: Pseudomonas sp. St290 (assembly GCF_018325805.1). Classification (NCBI taxonomy): domain Bacteria; kingdom Pseudomonadati; phylum Pseudomonadota; class Gammaproteobacteria; order Pseudomonadales; family Pseudomonadaceae; genus Pseudomonas; species Pseudomonas sp. St290. The sequence goes on from NZ_AP014703.1 coordinate 5,850,159, forward strand.
TCCCCGTTGGGCTGCGCAGCAGCCCCAAAAGCTTGAATGCGATTCACCTGGCACACCACAGTGGCCGGGTCAGGGCTGCTGCGCAGCCCAGCGGGGATAAATCCCCTCGCCACAATGAATCAAGCAATCCTTAAGTGAACAGCATTGCGCCGCAGTCTTGTGTTCTCTCCTCACTATTTGCGTAGGCATCTGGCGGCAAAATTTTTTCCAGCCGGAAAAAGGCTCAAGCTCAAGGCTTTCACCACAACTGGTAAGACCGGTAAAGCCAAATCATCACAATCAAGCTTGCATACCCGCAAAAACAGCGCCTAGACTGCGCCTGCACTGGACAAACCGGTAAGACCACAATAATGAAGTCCTGACGCCAACAGCCCCAGCGCCGGCGGACATGGACACCGAACCAGGAATCCCTCCCATGCTCAAATGGTGCTCGCGGTCGATCTTCCTTCAAGTTGTCCTCGGACTGGTGCTCGGCATCGTCTGCGGGCTTACCCTTCCCGAATACTCTGCACAGCTCAAACCCCTCGGCGACGGCTTTATCAAGCTGATCAAGATGCTCATCGGCCTGATCGTGTTCTGCGTGGTGGTCAGCGGCATCTCCGGCGCCGGTGATCTCAAGAAGGTCGGGCGCATCGGCCTCAAGTCGGTCATCTATTTCGAAATACTCACCACCATCGCCTTGGTCATCGGCCTGGTCTTTGCCTTCACCACGGGCATCGGCAGCGGCGCGAACATCCATCTTGACCAGCTTTCCAGCGCCGACATGGGCGATATCGCCCAGCGCGGCCAGCACATGGTCACCACCACCCAGTTCCTGATGAACCTGATCCCGACGTCGGTGATCGGAGCATTCGCGGAGAACAACATCCTGCAGGTGCTGCTGTTTGCCGTGCTGTTTGGCAGCGCACTGAATCTCGTCGGTGATGCCGCGTCCGGTATTTCCCGCCTGATCAACGAACTCAGCCACGTGATCTTCCGCATCATGGGCATGATCGTGCGCCTGGCCCCTATCGGTGTCTTTGGCGCCATTGCCTTCACCACCAGCAAATACGGCCTGGATTCGCTACAGCACCTGGGCAACCTCGTCGGCCTGTTCTACCTGACCTGCATCGCTTTTGTCGCGGTGATCCTGGGCGTGGTGATGCGCGTGTCGGGCCTGCCGATGCTGCCGTTCCTCAAATACCTGCGCGAAGAGCTGCTGATCGTACTCGGCACCGCGTCGTCCGACGCCGTGTTGCCACAGATCATGCGCAAACTCGAACACCTGGGGGTCGGCAGCTCTACCGTGGGCCTGGTCATTCCCACCGGCTACTCGTTCAACCTCGATGGTTTTTCGATCTACCTGACCCTGGCCATTGTCTTCATCGCCAACGCGACCGGTACGCCCCTGGCCATGAGCGATCTGTTGACCATCCTGCTGGTCTCGCTGATCACCTCCAAGGGCGCCCATGGGATTCCCGGCTCGGCGCTGGTGATCCTGGCGGCCACGCTGACCGCGATCCCGGCAATCCCGGTGGTCGGCCTGGTGCTGGTGCTGGCCGTGGACTGGTTCATGGGCATCGGTCGCGCCCTGACCAACCTGATTGGCAATTGCGTGGCGACCGTGGCGATCGCCCGCTGGGAAAAAGACATCGACATCCCTCGTGCGCGCAAGGTGCTGTCCGGTCAACAAGGCTATACCTTCCAACCCAGAAAACCGGTGGGCAGTGCCCATCACCAGCAATTCTGAAAGACTGCGGTGCCGGCCCGCGAACCGGCACCGCCTGAGTGATTTTCAAGGAGTGACATGTGATCAGTTCATCAACCGTCGTCAATTCCGTGGTGGAGAAGCTCCGCGCCGCCCTGGCCCGGGGCCAATGGCGCTCGGGCGAGATGCTGCCCGGCCAACGCGAGCTGGCCGAACAACTGGGCATCAGCCGACCCAGCCTGCGTGAAGCGGTGATTGTGCTGGAGACCCTGGGCCTGGTGCGCTCGATGCCCGGCAAGGGCGTGGTGGTGCTGGAGGCCACTCTCAGCGATACAGCCAGTGAAGGCAGCGCCATGGCCGGCGCGAGCCTGGAAGACGTGCTGCAACTGCGCTACACCCTGGAGCCCTTCATCGTCGGTCTTGTGGCCCAGTCCATCAGCAGCAAGGAAGTCGGCCAGTTGCGCCTGACCCTCATGGACATGCGCGAAGCCCTGGAAGCCGACGACAGCGATGCCTGCGCCAACGCCTACATCGCCTTCCATGAAGAATTGTTTGCCCTGACGTCCAACCCGATCTTCCAGAACGTGGTCCAGCAGACCAGCAACGCCCTCAAGCAAAGCGCCGATGTGCTGCGCAACTCACCCGAACACCTGGCCGAGCGCCTGGAAGAAAACGAAGCCGTGGTCCGTGCCATCCGGGGCAAGAACAGCGCCCAGGCCAGCGCCGAAATGCGTCGGCACATTCTCCGGGAAGGCCAGCGCATGGGCATCGAATTGAATATTCCGGACGACAACCTCGGCACCTGAGCCATTGCCTGCGGAGACCGCCATGAACACTCTCGTTTCCCATCAACATAATCGCAATATGCTTGCCGCCCTGCCTCTGCCCGGCCGGATCGGCAAACCGTCGGTGGACGATATCTACCCGCGAATCTTCGACGCCATCCTCGAACAACGCATTGCCCCGGCCAGCCGCTTCACCGAAGAAAGCCTGGGGGATGTGTTCGGTGTCAGCCGCAGCATCATTCGCCGGGTGCTGGCGCGCCTGTCTCACCAGCAAGTGGTGATCCTGCGACCGAACCACCGGCCACAAGTCGCCGCACCGGACCTGGAACAGACCCGGCAGATCCTCCACGCCCGCCGCCTGGCTGAGCAGACCCTGGTGCGCCTGGCCTGCAAGGCACCGCAACCGCAGGATCTACGGCATCTGCGGGATCTGGTGGAACAGGAGCAGCGCTGCCTGGATCGCGGTGAGCGCGGCCCGGCGATACGCCTGTCCGGCGAGTTTCACCTGCAACTGGCCGCCATGGCCGGCAACGCGCCATTGGCACAATTCCTCGGTAGCCTGGTGCCATTGACCTCGCTGGCCCTGGCGCGGCACGAGGTCAAATCCCGCCGGCACTGCGCCTGGCAGGAACACCTGGCAATCGTCGACGCGGTGGAAGGCCGTAACGTCAACGAAGCGCTGCGGCTGATGGACGAGCACCTGGACCACCTGGAGCAAAAACTGCTGCTGGCCGCAGGCACGGGATCGTCAAAGTAGAGCGGCTTCGAAGCCGGCGCGGATCTTCTCTTCGGGCAGTTCGTCGGCGATGAACACGATCACGCTTTCCCGGGCTTCGCCTGGCGCCCATTCGGTGTCCCAATCGAAACCGTACAATTTGAGCACGCCCTGGAACACCAGCCGACGGGGTTCGCCCGCGATGTTCAGCACGCCTTTGTAGCGCAGCAATTGCTTGCCATGTTCTTCCAGCAACTGGTTCATGAACTCGCTGAGCTTGTCGATATCCAGCGGCTTGTCCGTGCGCAGCACCAGGCTGCTGATGCGATCGCCCGGGGTCGCCTTGCCAACCGGACGCAGGCTGAACCCCGCGCCCAGGTCGGCATTGAGGTTGAAACCACGAATGTCGAGCAGCTCGGCCAGGTCGATCTTGCCGTGTTCGACCACCCTGATCGGCGCGCGCCGGTTGATCCGCGCCAGACGCTCGCCAAGGGCCTGGACCTGGGCCGCTTCCACCAGATCGGTCTTGCTCAGGAGCAGGCGATCGGCAAACCCGACCTGGGCCTGGGCGATGGCCTGGGTCAGGTGGATCTCGGCGTGCGCGGCGTCCACCAGGGTCAGGATGCCGTCGAGGATATAGCGCTCGCGCAAGTCCTCGTCGATGAAGAACGTCTGCGCCACTGGCGCCGGATCAGCCAGGCCGGTGCATTCGATCACCAGGCGGTCGAAGGCGATTTCGCCGCTGTCCAGTCGTTCGAGCAGCAGGTACAGGGCCTTGGTCAGGTCGGTGTGAATGGTGCAGCACACGCAACCGTTGGCCAGGGTCATGACTTGCACCGGCTCGTCGCCCAATAGCTGGGTATCGATGCCGGCATCGCTGAATTCATTCTCGATCACGGCGATTTTCAGGCCGTGCTCGGCCTTGAGCAGATAGCGCAAAAGCGTGGTCTTGCCGGCGCCGAGGAAGCCGCTGAGGATGGTGACCGGGATGGGAGAGGACAACATGGTTCTCCTGTTTCGAAATTAAAAGAAGACCACAGGGGTTCTGTGGCGTATGCAAATCCTGAGACCACCCCAAAACAACTGTGGGAGCGAGCCTGCTCGCGATCGCGGTGGGTCAGCCACATTATCTGTTAACTGACACTACGCCTTCGCGAGCAAGCCCGCTCCCACAGGGGGGTTACCTCAATCCAAGCGATGCTTCAGCAGCACTTGGGCCCACCCTTGCCGCCGTAACGGGCCTCCTGGCGTTCGCGAAAGAACGCCTCGTAGTCCATCAACGGCTTGTCCGGGTGTTTGGTCTGCATGTGCTCGACGTAGTTGTCGTAGTCGGGCATGCCGACCATCAGGCGGGCGGCCTGACCGAGGTATTTACCCAGGCGACTCAAATCATTGAACATCGTTGCAATCCTCTCAAGCGTCCGGCAGTGCCTGGAATGGCGCTTCTTTGTCCGTGCGTTCCTTGGTGCCCCAAGCGGCGATGCCGACCTTGAGCGCGTAGAACAGGATGCTGAAGACCACGAACAGGAACAACACCGTCAGCGTCGCGTTGGTGTAGGCGTTGAACACCACGTGCTGCATCTGCTCGATGCTCTTGGCCGGGGCCAGGATCTGACCGGCGGCCAGGGCATCGTTGTATTTGCGTGCCAGGGCCAGGAAGCCGATCGCCGGGTTGGCGTCGAACAGCTTGATCAGGCCCGCGGTGGTGGTGCAGATCAGCAGCCAGGACGCCGGCAGCAGCGTGACCCAGACGTAGCGCTGGCGCTTCATCTTGATCAGCACCACGGTGGCGAGCATCAGCGCGATACCGGCCAGCATCTGGTTGGAGATGCCGAACAACGGCCACAAGGTGTTGATGCCGCCCAGCGGATCGATCACGCCCTGGTACAGCAGGTAGCCCCACAGCGCCACGCAACCGGCGGTGGCGATCAGGTTGGCCGGCCAGGATTCGGTGCGCTTGAGCGAAGGCACGAACGAGCCGAGCAAGTCCTGCAGCATGAACCGCCCGGCACGGGTGCCGGCGTCCACCGCCGTGAGGATGAACAGCGCCTCGAACAGGATCGCGAAGTGGTACCAGAACGCCATGGTGTTCTCACCCGGCAGCACCGAGTGCAGGATCTGCGCGATCCCCACCGCCAGGGTCGGCGCACCGCCGGCACGGGCCAGGATGGTGGTCTCGCCGATGTCCTTGGCCACCGCTTGCAGCGCCTCTGGCGTGATGGCGAAGCCCCAACTGCTGACAGTCTGGGCCACGGCCACCACATCACCGCCGACGATCGCCGCCGGGCTGTTCATGGCGAAGTACACGCCTGGCTCGATCACCGAAGCGGCGACCATGGCCATGATCGCCACGAAGGATTCCATCAACATGCCGCCGTAACCGATGTAGCGGGCGTTGGTTTCGTTATCCAGCAGCTTGGGCGTGGTGCCCGAGGAGATCAGCGCATGGAAGCCCGAGACCGCGCCGCAGGCGATGGTGATGAACAGGAACGGGAACAGCCCGCCCTTCCACACCGGCCCGGTGCCGTCGGTGAACTGGGTCAGCGCCGGCATTTTCAGCTCGGGCATGGTCACCAGGATACCGATGGCCAGGGCGACGATGGTGCCGATCTTGAGGAAGGTCGACAGGTAGTCCCGCGGCGCCAGGATCAGCCACACCGGCAGTACCGCCGCGACAAAACCGTAGCCGATCAGCATCCAGGTGATCTGGATCCCGGTGAAGGTGAAGGCCTTGGCCCAGACCGGGTCGGCGGCGATCTGCCCGCCCAGCCAGATCGAGCCCAGCAGCAACAGCACGCCGATGAGCGAGATCTCACCGATGCGGCCCGGGCGGATGTAGCGCATGTAGAGGCCCATGAACATCGCGATCGGGATGGTCGCCATCACCGTGAAGATCCCCCACGGGCTCTCGGCCAGGGCCTTGACCACGATCAGCGCCAGCACCGCGAGGATGATGATCATGATCAGGAAGCAGCCGAACAGCGCGATGGTGCCGGGGATGCGGCCCATTTCCTCGCGCACCATGTCGCCCAGGGAGCGCCCGTTGCGGCGGGTGGACAGGAACAGGACCATGAAGTCCTGCACCGCACCGGCCAGCACCACGCCGGCGATCAGCCAGAGCGTACCGGGCAGGTAGCCCATCTGCGCCGCCAGCACCGGCCCGACCAGCGGCCCCGCGCCGGCAATGGCCGCGAAGTGGTGGCCGAAGAGAATGTGTTTGTTGGTCGGGACATAGTCCAGCCCATCGTTGTTGAGCACGGCGGGGGTGGCCCGGCGCGCATCGAGTTGCATCACGTTGTTGGCGATGAAGAGGCTGTAGTAGCGGTAGGCGACCAGGTAGATGGCCACGGCTGCGACGACGATCCACAAGGCGTTGATCGCCTCGCCTCGACGCAAAGCCACGACGCCCAGGGCGCACGCTCCTACGACGGCCAGCAGTAGCCAGGGTAGATGGCGCAGCAGGCTATTATTGTTTTTCATTTTTATATTCCAGCCAGGGTGGACAAGAAAGGCAGCCACTGGAGTTTAGCGCTAACCAGGGCAAAGGCCATACCCGACATTCGTCTGTCGGCGGCCGAACGGTGACGATGCTCCGCCAGCAGGGTCTATAGTCAATGAATCTTCAGAGGGAATACGTAATGAGCGATCGTCGCCGCTTCGTACGAATCGAATTCCATGCCAGGACCGAACTGAGCCAGCCCCCATACAAATGGCCGGTGGAGCTGCTGGACCTGTCCCTCAAGGGCCTGCTGATCGAAAAGCCCGAGCCCTGGCTGGGTAATCCCGAGAAAACCTTTACTGCCGACATTCACCTGAGCAATGAGGTGGAAGTGCAGATGGAGGTTCGGTTGGCCCACGACGACCACGGCCACCTGGGCTTCGTCTGCGAGCATATCGACCTGGACTCCATCGCCCACCTGCGCCGACTGGTGGAGCTGAACCTGGCCGATCATGATGAACTGGAGCGGGAGTTGGCGGCGTTGATTCATATCTGAGCTGCCCCGCCCCTTGGCACGGGGATCCATGTGGGAGCAAGGCTTGCCCGCGATGGCTGCGATGCGGTCTTTCGAAATCGAGTCGCCTGCATCGCGAGCAAGCTTTGCTCCCACATACATTTCTTCCGCAATGGCCAGTGTTATTCGAACAACGCATCCAACGCCTGTTCCAGGCGTGTCACGGCAATGATCTGCAACCCCGCCGGCGCTTCCTTCGGCGCGTTGCCCTTGGGCACGATGGCGCGTTTGAAGCCGTGCTTGGCCGCCTCCTTGAGCCGCTCCTGCCCACTGGGCACCGGCCGCACTTCGCCTGACAGCCCCACTTCGCCGAACACCAACAGATCGTGGGGCAGCGGCCGGTTGCGCAGACTGGACATGACCGCCGCCATCAACGCCAGGTCGGATGCGGTTTCCAGCACCTTGACCCCACCCACGACGTTGAGGAACACGTCCTGGTCATGAGTCGGAATCCCACCGTGTCGATGCAACACCGCCAGCAGCATGGCCAGCCGGTTCTGATCCAGGCCCAGGGTGACCCGGCGCGGGTTCGCCAAATGGCTGTCGTCCACCAGCGCCTGCACTTCCACCAGCATCGGGCGAGTCCCTTCCCACGTTGCCATGACCACACTGCCGGGGACTTCTTCCTGGGCTCGTGTCAGAAAGATCGCCGAAGGGTTCGAGACTTCTTTCAGGCCCCGGTCGGTCATGCCGAACACACCCAGTTCGTTGACGGCACCGAAGCGGTTCTTCACCGCCCGCAGCAAACGCAGGCGACCATCGGATTCGCCCTCGAAATACAAAACCGTATCGACCATGTGCTCCAGCACCCGTGGCCCCGCCAACGCACCTTCCTTGGTGACGTGGCCCACCAGGAAAATCGCCGTGCCGCTCTGCTTGGCGTAGCGCACCAGCAACGCCGCGCTTTCGCGCACCTGGGACACGCCGCCGGGGGCCGATTGCAGTTGTTCGGTGAAAATCGTCTGGATCGAGTCGATCACCATCACCTTGGGTTTTTCCAGGCGTGCCGTGGCGATGATGGTTTCGATGCAGGTCTCGGTCATGACCCGCAGTTGGTCCTGGGGCAAGCCCAGGCGCCTGGCGCGCATGGCGACCTGCTGTTGGGACTCTTCGCCGGTGACATACAGCGCCGGCATGCGGGTGGCAAGGTTGCACAAGGTTTGCAACAGGATGGTGGATTTGCCGATACCCGGATCACCGCCGATCAGCACCACCGAACCGTCTACCAGGCCACCGCCCAGTACGCGGTCCAGTTCACCGGACGCGGTGGAGAAACGTGGAATTTCTTCGACGCTGACTTCGGCCAGGGTCTTGATCTGCGCCTGCTGCCCGGCCCAGCCAGTGCGACCGGTGGGCGCCGCCGCTCCGCCGCTCTCCACCATGGTTTCGGTCAGGGTGTTCCAGGCCCCGCACTCGCTGCACTGGCCGGCCCATTTGGGAAAGGTCGAGCCGCACTCGGTGCAGCCATACATGCGCTTTGCCTTGGCCATCTGAACTCCGGGTCAAAACCGCGATGATAGCCCAGTGAAGGTTCACTGAGGGGCCGGCATTCTGATTTCACCCTTGGCCAGTCCCATCGCGGTATTGCCCAACGGATCCTTGGCCTCCAGGTCGGCGCCCTTGGCCTTCAAGGCGTCGAGCAATTCATCACGCTTGAATAGACCGGCATACATCGCTGCGGTCTGCCCGGCACCATTGCGTTGGTCCGGACTGCAATCGGTGGACAACAAACGGCGGGCGATCTGCACTTCGCCCTTGAAAATGGCGCCCATCAACGCTGTGTTACCGCGTTTGTCCTGGGCACAGGCATCGGCCCCTGCCGCCAGCAGCCGCTCCACCGCCGGGCCGTGGCCGTGATAGGCCGCCAGAATCAGCGCGGTGTAGCCCTTTTCATCCCGGGTATCCAACGAGTAACCGGCCTCTATAAAGGTATCGAGCATCGGCACATCGCCGCGGCGAGCGGCGTCGAAATAATAGGTTTGCAGTTGTTTCTGTACCGCCGCCGGTTCAGTGGGTATTGGCTGATCGGCCAGTACGCTCAATGACCACGCCGCGAGCGTCGATAAAAGCAATTTACGCATCATGACGTCTCCTCTGGAACATGACTGTGGGGGCATGGGTGTGGGAGCCAGGCTTGCCCGCGATGCAGACGACTCGGTCTGGTTTCAGACCCCAGCGCCTGCTTCGCGAGCAAGCTTTGCTCCCACAGGTTATGCACCTGCCAAGCGGTGAATCAGTCGCTCAGTTTTTCCGCCAGGGCCTTGACCCGGGCCAGGTCGCCTTTGGCGACACGGGCCACGCCAGTGCCGTACTCAGGGTCAGCCTTGTAGAGGAACGACAGGATGATGTGCTTGCTCTCGTCATCGGTGGTCGCCAAAGAGCCGCCGAAGCTTTCGATCAGGTCATCACGCTCTTTCTTGCTGAACGAACGATACAAATCACCGGCCTGCTTGAAGTTCTGCTCACGCTGGATCTTCGCCTGCTGGGTACTGCCGGTCAGCGCAGTCTGGCTGTAGCGTGCCGCTTGCGGCTCTTCACGAGGGGTCAGGCGACTTGGCTGATAGTTCACGCCGGTGCTGGTGCTGCCCGGGTTCATCGCACCGTCCTGGTTACCGTTGTTCACCGCCACCTTGGGGGCGTTGATCGGCAATTGCAGGGCGTTGGCGCCTATCCGGTACATCTGCGTATCGGCGTAGGAAAATACGCGCCCCTGGAGCAAGCGATCCTCGGATGGTTCGATACCCGGCACAAGATTGGCCGGCGCCATGGCCACCTGCTCGGTTTCCTGGAAGACATTCGCCGGATTGCGGTTCAGGACCATCTGCCCGACTTTGCGCTCAGGCACGCCTGGCCAGATCTTGGTCGCGTCCAGTGGGTCGAAGTCAAACTTGGCAAGGTCCTGTGGGTTCAGTACCTGGACGTACAAGTCCCACTTCGGGAAGTCACCCTTATTAATATGCGTCACCAGGTCATTTGTCATATGGCTGTAATCCTGACCCTGAACTTTCACAACTTCTTTCGGATCGAGGTTTTTCAGACCCTGCAAACTTTTCCAATGAAACTTCACATAATGAATTTCGCCCTTGGCATTAACTAGTTTGTAAGCATGCACGCCGTTACCGTCCATTTCACGGTAACTGGCCGGGGTCCCGGAGTTGGAATACAACTCGGTCAGAGTGCGGGTCGATTCTGGTACATGGGAGAAAAAATCGAAACGACGTGAATCATCGTCCAGATTGGTCCGCGGGTCGGGTTTGAAGGCGTGGACCATGTCTGGAAACTTGATGGCATCACGAATGAAGAAGGTCGGAAAGTTGTTACCCACCAAGTCCCAATTACCGTCGGCGGTGTAGAACTTCGTGGCAAAACCACGGGGGTCGCGCAGGGTTTCCGGCGAATGATTGCCGTGTACCACGGCAGAAAAACGCACGAACACTGGCGTGACCTGGCCTGCGGCAAAGACCTTGGCCTTGGTCAGGTCGCTGAGATCGTCGGACACCGTGAATGTGCCATGGGCGCCGGTACCACGGGCATGCACCACGCGCTCGGGGATGCGTTCACGGTCAAAGCGCTGGAGCTTCTGGATCAACTGCACGTCTTGCAACAGGGTTGGGCCGTTGGGGCCCGCCGTTTGCGAGTTCTGGTTGTCGCCGACAGCCGCACCGTTGTCCCGGGTCAGGGTGGCCGCGTTGACCGACAAGGACAAGAGGCTCGCGGTCAGCACAAAAAAAGCGCGGCGATGGGAATAAGGCCCGTAGCCGAAGGAAGTATTCATAGGCGTGTTCCTCTGATGTTATAGAGCGCATCCATGTGCGCCATCCAGAGGCTAGTGCTCGAAAAAGGAAAACCTAAATAGAAATGCCGTACCGCATCGATAGAAAAAACGTTATGGGGGGCTATGCTAAAACCGCGTATCACGCGCGATTGATGGCACTTTGAAAACTTTTCCCCCAGGGCCGGGTCGATAACTGAAGCTTTGTAAGCCGGTGTTTCGAGCGGGACTCGCTAGGCTGATTTACACTGCCACTCATCTTTCATCTGTCACAAGGAATAACTCATGGGCGTGCTAAGCGAGTTCAAGGCCTTCGCGGTCAAGGGCAATGTCGTCGACATGGCCGTCGGGATCATCATCGGTGCCGCTTTTGGCAAGATCGTTTCGTCATTCGTTGGCGACGTGGTCATGCCTCCAATTGGCCTGCTGATCGGTGGGGTGGACTTCAGTGACCTGGCCATCACCCTCAAGGCAGCCCAAGGTGATGCACCTGCCGTGGTACTGGCCTACGGTAAATTCATCCAGAGCACCATAGACTTCATCATCGTGGCGTTCGCCATTTTCATGGGCGTCAAGGCCATCAACCGCCTCAAGCGCGAAGAAGCCGTAGCCCCTAGCGCGCCTCCCGTTCCAACCAAGGAAGAATTGCTGCTCACCGAGATTCGCGACCTGCTCAAGGCTCAGAACGAACGGCCCTGAACCGGTCGGACACTGCCATAACCCCAACTCATTGACATCAGGCTACCAGTAGTTTTCCACCGCCACTTGGCCTGGCCTACGGGTCAGGCTCAGTTGCAACCCCCTGGCCTTGAGCAATTTGCGCGTGTCGTCGATCATTTGCGGGTTGCCACATAGCATCACTCGCGAATGCTCCGGCGTCAGCGCTACACCGGCCACTCGCTCCAGCTCGCCATTTTCGATCAGCGTGGTAATCCGCCCATAGAGCGCCCCTGGATGCTGCTCGCGGGTGACGGTCGCAATGAAACGAAACTTATGAGCGTACTCGGCCAAGTAGTCGCGCTGGGGCAGGTCCTTGATCAACTCCTGATACGCCAACTCTCGTGCTTCGCGCACGCTGTACACCAGGATGATCCGCTCGAATTTCTCCCAGACCTCAAAATCCTGGAGGATCGAAAGAAACGGCGCCACCCCCGTCCCCGTGGACAGCAGCCATAAATCCCGACCGTCGACGAAACGATCCGGTGTCAGGTAGCCGAAAGCCTGCCGCTCCACCAACAGTTCGTCACCCGGCTGCAAGCGACTGAGCTCACTGGTGAACTCACCATGGGGAACTACGATGGAAAAGAACTCGAGGAACTCGTCGAACGGCGAAGACACCATGGAGTACGCCCGCCAGACGGTGCTCCCGTCCGCCTTGACAACCCCCAGCCGGGCAAACTGACCCGCCCGGAAGCGAAAGCCGCGATCCCGGGTCGTACGCAAAGTAAACAAATGAGATGTCAACGGCTGGACATCGAGCAGGGTCTGGCGGGTGAACTTCTCTGCGCTGTCGCTCATGAGCCACTCCAATGGGACAAGACTCACAGTGTCCCGCAAAGCGAGCGTCTCCACCACCAACGGTGAGCAATAGCACTTTAACCACTAATTTCGCGCCACCGGCAAAAACTTTTACCGAACCTATACAAAACCGCAGTAGCTGTAGCAATAATTAATTAAAAAGTTTATTTTTTTAAACATCTCTCAATGTAAGCAAATCAAAAAAAACTCACTACAAACTAGGAATAGTCCTACACTGAAATTTCGCATCATGGATTGGATCCGCATGGACGAATCAACCCAGGAGAGAGCGATGGAAAAGTGGAAGGACTTGCTATTGAGAAAGTTGTCTTGTGAAAAAGACCTGCAGACGGCCTATCGTCTGGTCCTGAATTTCTTTAACAATCAGGGATTTGAATATTGCGCATTTGCAGCCTATCTCGGAAGCCCCGACAAGCACACCAGCAAGGTGAACCTCAATAACTACCCTTATGGGTGGGACAGACTTTATGAACAGAATGGCTATGCATCGAACGATCCATTAGTAGCACATTGCAATCAATCACCGCTCCCTATCTTATGGGATGAGACTGTTTTCGCTCAGGCCCCCAAGTTATGGCGAGAACTTAATCGACAGGGACTCAAATACGGCTGGACCCAGGCCGTTCATGACGACCAAGGGGCACAGTGCAGCTTGTTCAGCCTGGCACGAACCCATTGTCCCATTGATATAGAGGAACACTATGCCAATCTCGGCTATGCCATCTTCGCCAGTCAAAAACTGCATGCGCTCGCCAGCAAAAAGCTGTCTGACGCCGTCGCAGTCAAGCAGAACTATCACTTGTCACCGAGAGAAATCGAAGTCCTGAGGTGGTCTGCCGAAGGCAAGACAGCGTCGGAAGTGGGCAGGATTCTCTGTCTTTCCGAACGAACCGTGAACTTCCATGTGTGCAGCTGCATGCGGAAACTGAACGTCAGCAATAAAATTTCAGCGGTGGCAAAAGCGGCCCAGATCCATGTGATCTGAACAGTGGAGTGGCAGCGCCAGGCCGAAAACCTGCGAGTAATGTGCAACAAAAAAACGTACCATTTACGGTCCCACTTGAATGATGCCGCTTCTTGCACGCGACGCAGTTCATTCAGGCGGTCCCGCACAGACACCTACCTCCAGGCAGCGGGACATTCGTTGATCTCCAGAGTCCCCAGCCATGCCCCTGCTCGACAGCCCCTTCGCCCAACTCGACCTGATCCGCCAACCCGAACAGCAGAACGAACCACTGCAAGCCTTCGATGCGGCCGATGAATACCTGCTCGCGTACCTGGCCGAACAACAGCCGAGCGCGCAGACTCGGGTCCTGGTGCTCAATGACGGCTTCGGCGCCCTGGCGGCCAGCCTGGCCGGCAAGGTCGAAGTGACCAGCAGCAGTGATTCCTTCCTGGCATTGCAGGCCCTGGAGAAAAACCTGGTGCGCAACGGCCGCCCCTTCGATGCGGTGCCGACGTTGCCTGCCAGCGAGCCCCTGACCGGCCCATTCGATCGTGTCCTGGTCAAAGTACCGAAGACCCTGGCCCTGCTGGAGGAACAGCTGATTCGCCTGCAAGGCCAACTGGCACCAGGCGCCCAGGTGATTGCCGGGGCCATGATCAAGCACTTGCCCCGGGCCGCCGGCGATTTGCTGGAGCGGTATATCGGCCCGGTGCAGGCCTCCCTGGCGCAGAAAAAAGCCCGCCTGTTGATCGCCACGCCGCAAGCCAAGCCGCCCAGCGTATCGCCCTACCCCACGCGTTACTGGCTGGACGAACCGAAGATCGAACTGCTCAACCATGCCAACGTGTTCTGCCGCGAAGGCCTGGACATCGGTACCCGCGCGTTCCTGCCACATCTGCCGAAAAACCTCGGGACAGCCCGTGTCGCGGACCTGGGCTGCGGCAACGGCGTGCTCGCCATCGCCAGTGCCCTGCAAAACCCCGACGCCCACTACACCCTGGTGGACGAGTCGTATATGGCCGTGCAATCGGCCGCCGAAAACTGGCGTGCGGCCCTGGGCGATAGGGAAGTGATCATCCGGGCCGGCGATGGCCTGGCGGGACAAGAGGCGCAGTCGCTGGATGTGGTGTTGTGCAATCCGCCTTTCCACCAGCAGCAAGTGGTGGGCGACTTCCTCGCCTGGCGAATGTTCCAGCAGGCTCGCGAAGCGTTGGTGGTGGGCGGCGCGCTGTACATCGTCGGCAACCGGCACCTGGGCTACCACAGCAAACTGGCGCGGTTGTTCCGAGGCGTCGAACAAGTGGCCGCCACGCCGAAGTTCGTGATACTCAAAGCCCGGAAATAAATCGTCCTCTGTGGGCGCAAAGCTTGCTCCCACAGGGAAATCAGTGGGTGGTCAGCCCCGCGGCATTCATGAACATCCGCATCAGGCTGGCGACGATGAACAACGCCAGCACACTGCCGGCCCAGATCAGCGCCAGCCAGCCGAGCCGCTGCCAAAGCGGCTTGCGTTCGGCGGCCTCGATGTCCTTCAAGTCAGGTTTGGCCATGCTCAACGTCCTCAATGGTAACCATCATCATGGGTCACCTTGCCGCGGAACACGTAGTAGCTCCAGAAGGTGTACACCAGGATCAACGGAATGATGAACAGCGTGCCGACCAACATGAAGCCTTGGCTCTGGGGCGGTGACGAGGCGTCCCAGATCGAGATCGATGGCGGCACGATATTCGGCCACAGGCTGATGCCCAGGCCACTGTAGCCGAGGAAAATCAACACCAGGGTCAGGATGAATGGCGTGTAGTTGGCGTTACGCGCCACCGCGCGGAACAAGCCGTACATGGTCACCAGCACCAGGATCGGCACCGGCAGGAACCAGAACAGGTTCGGCAGGGTGAACCAGCGGGCGGCGATGTCCGCGTGGGCCAGCGGTGTCCAGATGCTGACGATACCGATCACCGCCAACACCACGAACGCCAGCGGCCGCGCCAGGTCATGCATCTGCTCTTGCAGCTTGCCCTCGGTCTTCATGATCAGCCAGGTGCAGCCAAGCAACGCATAGGCGGCGATCAACGCCAAGCCACAGAACACCGTGAATGGCGTGAACCAGTCCAAGGAGCCGCCGGCGAACTGGCGATTGACCACCTCGAAGCCATCAATGAATGCCCCCAGCGCCACCCCCTGGAAGAAAGTGGCCGTCAGCGAACCACCAATGAATGCCTTGTCCCACAGGTGGCGCTTCTCGGCCTTGGCCTTGAAGCGGAATTCGAAGGCCACGCCGCGGAAGATCAACCCGATGAGCATCAGGATCAACGGCAGGTACAGTGCCGAAAGCACTACCGAATAAGCCAGCGGAAATGCCCCGAACAGCCCGGCACCACCGAGCACCAGCCAGGTTTCGTTACCGTCCCAGACCGGCGCCACGGTGTTCATCATCACGTCGCGGTCGCGCTCACCCTTGACGAAGGGGAAGAGAATGCCGATCCCCAGGTCGAAGCCGTCCATGATCACGTACATCATGATGCCGAAGATGATGACCACGGCCCAGATCAGCGGAAGATCAATACCCATGACTCAATTCCCCTTGTTCGAGCGGTCGTTTTGGTCCACATCGTCATCGGCGGCCGACAATGGCCGGGCCGGCGTACGTTTCTGGCCCGGGCCACCATCGCTCGGCTCGGTTTCGTGGACCTGCGGCCCCTTGCGCACCAGACGCATCATGTAGCTCAAGCCCGCGCCGAACAGCGCGAAATACACCACGACGAACAGCACCAGGGTGATGCTCATCTGCGCGAAACTGTGGCCGGAGGAAGCATCGGCCGTGCGCATCAAGCCATAGACCACCCAGGGTTGGCGGCCGATCTCCGTGGTGAACCAGCCGGCCAGGATCGCGACCAGGCCGGAGGGGCCCATCCACAACACCATGTGGAGGAACGGTCGTGATTGGTAGATCCGATCGTTGCGGCGCAGCCATAGACTGCACAGGCCAGTGAAGATCATCAGCAATCCAAGGCCGACCATGACCCGGAACGACCAGAACACGATGGTCGAGTTCGGTCGGTCCTCAGGAGGGAACTCCTTGAGGGCCGGCACCTGTTTGTCCAGGCTGTGAGTCAGGATCAGGCTTCCCAGATAGGGGATTTCCACGGCGAAGCGAGTCTTCTCGGCCTGCATGTCTGGCCAGCCGAACAGGATCAGCGGGGTGGGCTCATTGCCGACGTTTTCCCAGTGGCCCTCGATGGCAGCGATCTTCGCCGGTTGATGCTTGAGGGTGTTCAGGCCATGGAAGTCGCCGATGACCGCCTGTATCGGTGCCACCAGCAAGGCCATCCACATCGCCATCGACAGCATCCGGCGGATGGCCGGGGTATCGCGACCGCGCAAGAGGTGCCAGGCGGCCGATGAACCGACGAAGAACGCCGTCGCAACGAACGCCGCCGTGGACATGTGCAGCAGGCGATAGGGGAACGAGGGGTTGAACACCACCGCCAGCCAGTCCACCGGAATCACCCGGCCATCGACGATTTCGTAGCCCTGCGGAGTCTGCATCCAGCTATTGGAGGACAGGATCCAGAAGGTCGAGATCAACGTACCTATCGCCACCATCACCGTGGAGAAGAAGTGCAAGCCACGGCCAACGCGATTCCAGCCGAACAGCATCACCCCCAGGAAACCCGCCTCGAGGAAGAACGCCGTGAGCACTTCGTAGGTCAGCAGCGGTCCGGTCACCGCCCCGGCGAAGTCCGAGAAACGGCTCCAGTTGGTGCCGAACTGATAGGCCATGACCAAGCCGGACACCACGCCCATGCCGAAGTTGACGGCGAAGATCTTCGACCAGAAGTGGTACAAGTCGCGATAGGTATCGTCGCGAGTCTTGAGCCACAGGCCTTCGAGTACCGCCAGGTAACTCGCCAGGCCAATGGTGATGGCCGGGAACAGGATGTGGAACGAGATGGTGAACGCGAACTGGATTCGGGCGAGATCGAGCGCCTCCAAACCGAACATAAGTCTTCCTCTGTCAGGTAAAACCGGCTGCGGGCGGGGCCTGCATCACAAGCCCCAGGGATATGGAGTGCGATGCTTTTCAAATCGTTCTTTTTATAACCGTCACAACGCAGGACTCTGGCCGGATGGCCGCCAGCCCAACGCCCCGAGAGGTATTGACCTGGATCAAGCAATGCTCAAAGAGTAGTCGCATTATTACCGATGGACGGCGTGGTCTTTTGTCGCGTGGCAGGTTGTCTCAGTGTCGAAACCCTGCTCCAAACCAGGATTCCTTGAATCTTGAGGAGTGCACTGTTGTGGCGAGGGGATTTATCCCCGCTGGGGCGCGAAGCGGCCCCAAGCTTTTGCGAGCGCTGCGCACTCGAGCGGGGATAAATCCCCTCGCCACAAAAAAAGCGTGCTAGGTGAAAAGTAGATGTTTGGCTAACTATTTTTCCAGCCAACGCAACTTCCTGTTACAGCTCGGTGATAATCTCGTGGTCTTCACCACCGGACCCGTCATAGATGCCCAGCCAAGCGCCGCTGCTGCTCCGTCACCATCGTCCCTTCATCGCCTTCTGGCTGGCACGGATATTCACCGCCAGCGGCTTCCAGATGCTCACCGTGGCCATTGGCTGGAACCTCTATCAACTGACCGGCAACGTCCTCGACTTGGGCCTGGTGGGGTTGGTGGAGTTTGCCCCGCGCGTGCTGTTCATGCTTCACACCGGGCATGTGGCTGACCGCTATGACCGGCGCAAGGTCGCGGCCATTTGCCAGTCATTGCAGGCAATGATTGCCCTGGCCCTGGTGATCGGCAGCGCCACCGACAATGTCACCCGGGAAATGATCTTCATCCTTGCCTTCCTCCTGGGCGCCGCCCGCTCCTTCGAGATGCCCACCACCCAGGCGCTGCTGCCCAGTATCGTGCCGGCGGGCCTGTTTCCCCGGGCCGTGGCCGCCGCGCAATCGGCCCAGCAATCGGCCACCATCGTCGCCCCGGCACTCGGCGGCCTGCTCTATGCCTTCGGCAGCATCTGGGTCTATGGACCGACCGTGGTGCTCTACCTCATCGCCTGTTGCCTGATGCTCAACCTGCCCGCTCGGCAGACGCCGCTGAACAAAGGCAAGGCGACGCTGGATTCATTGCTGGCCGGGATTCGCTTCATTCGCAGTCGCCCGGACATTCTCGGCGCGATTTCCCTGGACCTGTTCGCGGTTTTGCTCGGCGGCGCGACGGCGCTGCTGCCGGTGTTCGCCAAGGACATCCTGCTCACCGGTCCCTGGGGCCTGGGTCTGTTGCGCTCGGCGCCGGCGGTCGGGGCCTTGCTGATGTCGCTGTGGCTGGCGCGGTTTGCCGTGGAGCGCAAGGTCGGCCGAGTGATGTTCACTGCGGTGGGCGTGTTCGGCGTCGCCACCATTGCCTTCGGCCTCTCCACCTCGTTCTGGTTTTCCCTGGCGGTGCTGGTGGTGTTGGGCGCGGCGGACATGATCAGCATGGTCATCCGCGCCTCCTTCGTGCAACTGGAAACACCGGATGAAATGCGTGGCCGGGTCAGCGCGGTGAACGGGCTGTTCATCGGCGCTTCGAACCAGCTGGGCGAGTTCGAGTCCGGCCTCACCGCCCACTGGTTCGGCACCGTGCCGGCGGTGGTCATGGGCGGCATCGGCACGCTGCTGGTGACCGGGGTCTGGATCAAACTGTTCCCGACCCTGGCCAACCGTGACCGGATGCACGAACCGGTGGACGAAGCAAAAGCCTAGAGCAACTTGTCGAGGGTGATGGGGAAGTCCCGCACCCGCTTGCCGGTGGCATGGTAAATCGCATTGGCCACCGCCGCGGCCACCCCGACGATGCCGATTTCACCCACGCCCTTGGAACCCAGCGCATTGACGATCTCGTCACGCTCCTCGACAAAGATCACCTCGATGTCGCCGATGTCGGCACTGACCGGCACGTGATACTCGGCCAGGTTGTGATTCATGTGGCGACCCAGGGTGTGATCGGTCAGGGTTTCTTCGTGCAAAGCCATGCCGACGCCCCATACCACGCCACCGAGAATCTGGCTGCGGGCGGTTTTCGGGTTGACGACCCGGCCGGCGGCGATGGCGCTCACCACGCGGTTGACCTTCACCGTCCCCAGGTCTTCATCCACCAGCACTTCAACGAACACCGCCGAGTGCGTGGCCGTGGCGTAGGCCTGGCGTTTTTCATCCGGCTTGGCCGTGACCTGGGCTTGCAACGGGGTCTCGCCGCTTTTCTGCGCCAACTCCGCTAATGCAACGCTCGCTTCGCCCAGCCGCAGTTGGCCATCCACAAACGTCACTTGTTCAAGGGTCGCGCCACCGAAGGCCGGACACGCCTGGCGAGCCACGGCCAGGAGTTTTTCCTTCAGCGCTTCACAGGCTTGCTGCACGGCGGTGCCCACCGACGAAACCGTGAACGAACCGCCCTGCAATGGCGCGGTGGGCAGCGACGAATCACCCAGGACAAACGTGACGTCCTCAAGGGTAACGCCACACGCCTCGGCGGCGATCTGGGTCATGACCGTGTAGGTCCCGGTGCCGATATCCGTGGTGGCGCTGCTGACAGTCAGCTTGCCATCGAGGTCCAGCGAGGCCCGGGCGCTGGCTTTCTGCTGCATGGCCTCCCATACACCACCGGCCATGCCCCAACCCACCAGCTGCCGCCCCTCACGCATGCTGCGCGGCTCCGGGTTGCGCTTGTCCCAGCCGAAACGACGGGCGCCCTGGGCATAACACTCACGCAACTCTTTGCTGGAATACGGCTTGCCTTCGTTCTCGTTGCGCTCGGCGTAGTTGATCAACCGCAACTGGACCGGATCGAGCGCCAGGGCACAGGCCAGTTCATCCATGGCGCATTCCAGGCCAATCAGCCCAAGGGCGGCACCGGGCGCGCGCATGTCCAGGGGCGTGTAGACGTCCAGGGGCACGAGTTTGTAAGTCAACTGGACGTTATCGCAGTGATAGAGCATGCCGCTCCACTCCACCACGTGCTCGGTGAAGTCCTCGAAGCGCGAAGTCTGGCCGACGGCGGTGTGCGCCACGGCCAGCAAGCGACCGTTGGCCGCCGCCCCCAGTTGCACGCGCTGGAGGGTTCGCGGCCGATAGCCAAAGGTAAACATCTGTTGGCGCGTCAGGCTGACCCGCACGGAGCGCTTGAGGGCCAGCGCCGCCATCACCGCCAAAGGTAATTGGTACTGCGGACGCAGCCCTGAACCGAAGGCGCCGCCGACAAACACGGCGAACACTCGCACCTGCTCTTTCTCCAGCCCGAACACTTTTTGGACATAGGCCTGGCAGTTCTGCGTGCCTTGGGTCTTGTCGTGGATGTGCAGGCTGCCATCAGGCTGATACAGCACGGTGGAGGCGTGTGGCTCCATCGGGTTGTGGTGTTCAATCGGCGTGCTGTAGGACACATCCACGCTGAGCGCGGCGCTGGCGTACTCGCCCTGAAAACTCCCACGGGGCTTGGGCAGTTCGGCCGGTGCCGGATGGGCGTCGTTTTGCAGAGTGATCAGATCGGTCTGATGCTCCTGGGCCTCGTATTCGATTTCAACCAGGGAACCTGCATACCGGGCCAGCTCAAGGTTTTCCGCGACCACCAAGGCCAATGGCTGGCCGCTGTAGAGCACGTGGTCGTTGTACAGCGGCCGGAACGGCGAGCCGTCCGCCGCATCGGCATCCTGGTAGGGCTCATCGTAGCTGGCGATCCTCGGCCGATTGGTGTGATCGATGACCGCGACCACACCGGGCAGCGCCAGGGCTCGGGAGGCATCGATGCGCAGCACGCGGCCGCGAGCGAGAGTGCCGGACACGACGCTGCCGTGCAGCAGGCCGTCCTCGGGGTACTCACCGGCATAACGAGCCTGGCCCGTGACCTTGAGCAGGCCATCGACCCGGTCCAGTGGCTGCCCTATGGATTTGCTCGAAGCGTTCATCAGGCGTGTCCTCCCTGCGGTGCGCAACCCAATGCGGCATCACTCAAGGCGCGGACAATCGCCCGGCGCGCCAATCGGACCTTGAAGCCGTTGTGCTCCAACGGCTCGGCGTTTTGCAGCAGCGCATCGGCGGCGGCAGTGAAGGTTTCGCGACTGACGGTCTGCCCGGCCAGCCAGCTCTCCACAGCCCGGTCGCGCCAGGGTTTGTGCGCCACGCCGCCAAGGGCCAGGCGCGCCTGGCGAATCACCGGCCCGTCCAACTCCAGCGCCGCCGCTACCGAGACCAGCGCAAAAGCGTAGGAGGCGCGGTCACGGATCTTCAGGTAGTGGCTATGGTCGGCAAAACCGGCGGCAGGCAACTCAATAGCAGTGATCAGCTCATCATCGGCCAGTTGGTTATCCCGTTCCGGGGCATCACCGGGCAAGCGATGGAAGTCGGCAAACTCGATGGTCCGCGCGCCACCCCGCCCCAGGACATGGACCACCGCCTCCAAGGCCGCCAAGGCCACGCACATGTCGGAAGGATGAGTGGCGACACATTGTTCGCTGGCACCGAAGATCGCGTGGATCCGGTTCAAACCGTTGCGGGCCGGGCAACCGCTGCCGGGTCGGCGTTTATTGCACGGCACGCTGGCGTCATAGAAGTAATAGCAGCGGGTGCGTTGCAACAGGTTGCCGCCAGTGCTGGCCATGTTGCGCAACTGCGGCGAGGCGCCGGCCAGGATCGCCTGGGACAGCAGCGGATAGCGGCGTTCGATCCAGGGGTGCCAGGCCAGGTCGGCATTGCTCACCAGCGCACCGATCATCACCCCGCCGGAAGGGGTTTCGCTGAGGTCCGCCAGGGGCAGCCCGGTAATGTCGATCAGGTGTTCGGGGCGGGTGAGGTTCTCTTTCATCAGGTCCAGCAGATTGGTGCCGCCGGCGATGAAACGTGACACCGGGCTCGACAAGTCGACGGCGGCCTGCACGGTGTCTGGCTTGCTGTAGTGGAAGGGATTCATTGATCACCTCCCGGTTGCTGGCAGAGCGGCAAAGCCTCTTCGATAGCATCACGAATGTTGTTGTAGGCGCCGCACCGGCAAAGATTGCCGCTCATCAGTTCAACGATCTCTGCGCGGGTCTGCGCCCTGCCCTCGTTGACCAGCCCCACCGCTGAACAGATCTGCCCCGGCGTGCAGTAACCGCACTGGAACGCGTCATGGGTGATGAACGCCTGCTGCATGGGATGCAAGGCATCATCGCCAGCCAGGCCTTCGACGGTGGTCAACTCGGCACCGTCGCACATCACGGCCAGGGTCAGGCAGGCGTTGATTCGCTTGCCATCGCGCAGCACCGTGCAGGCGCCACACTGGCCGTGGTCGCAGCCCTTCTTGCTGCCCACCAGGTCCAATTGCTCGCGCAGCAGGTCCAGCAGCGTGGTCCAGGGCAGCACCTGCAGCTCACGTGCCTGGCCATTGAGTGTCAGGCGAATCGGGTGACGGACGAAGGCCGCCGGCGTCGCTTCGGACAAGGTCGCGCTCATGGAACACCTCACGGTTAGTCGTACTCGCGGCGTTTTGGGAAACCGCCGTCATAAGGGGTACGACTTCTGGGTGGGGTGAAGCGTTCAAGGCAAATGATTGACGTTGGAAGCCAGCGCCTTCAGTGGGTCAGCTTGCACTGAGGTTGAATGTGCTGACGCCATCGCGAGCAGGCTCGCTCCCACATGGGTTCTCGGGTGCTCATAGATCCTGCATCCACCATAAATCCCTGTGGGAGCGAGCCTGCTCGCGATAGCGGTACCACAGGCCGGTGTCGGCTTGACGAGTGTCAGGCCAGCAGCTCCGCCGCCACCACGCTTCTTACGCCCTTGCCGCTGAGTTGTTCCACCAGCATCAAGGCAAACGCCAGGGCGGCAGCCGAGCTTTGGGCGGTGATGCAGTTGCCGTCCACCACCACGGGTTGATCGACGAAGCTGCAACCGGACAGTTGCTGGCTCACCGCCGGCAGGCAGGTCATGCGCCGCTGGCGCAGGACGCCGAATGCCTGTAGCGCCAGGGCCGGGGCTTCGGCGATGGCGGCGAAGAAACGTCCGGTGGCGGCCTGGCCCTTGATCAGTTGTTGCAGCGGCTGATGGGCCGCCAGGTGTTGGGCACCGATGATGCCGCCCGGCAGGACGATCAGGTCGAAATCCTGCACGAGCATGTCCACCAGCATGCCATCGGCCGTCAGGCGCGTGCCGCGGGCGCAGGTGAGCATACGCCGCCCTTCGATGCTCGCCACCACGGTTTCGATCTGCGCTCGACGCAACACGTCGATCAGGGTGACCGTCTGCAAGTCGTCGACACCCTCGGCGACGGCTATCAGGGCTCGGGGGATCTTGGTTCCAGGAATCATGGGCGCTCTCCGCTGGATGATGCTTGTAGTGTAGGAGCTGCCGAAGGCTGCGATCTTTTGATATGCGCTTGAGATCAGCGTGGGGGTAAAGATCGCAGCCTCGCTTCACTCGACAGCTCCTGCATGGGGTAGCGGTTATTTGATGTACAGCTGGGTCGACATCCGGTTGCCCGGTGCGTTGATCGAGATGTTGCTGAAGCTGAAGGTTCCCTCTTGCTTACCCTTCAGGTCGAAGACGTACAAATAGCCCACGACTTTGGTCCGCACCGAGCAGTCATTGAGATTGCCATTGCTGTACGCGCACACCGGCGAGCGGGTGCCGTCGACTTCAAAGCCGTCCAGGGTGACATGGGGTTGACGGCCATAGCCGACCTCCAGCACGTAGACCTTGATATTCGGGCCACTGTGATCGCAACGGGTCTGCTCCTGCCCCTGGGCGATGTCTTCGAAGCCACAGGCCGGCGACTCGACCTTGAGCACCTTGACCTCACTCAGCGGTGGTGCCGACGCCGCATCCGCAGCCTGGCCGGGCAACCACAGACCCAGGGTGCAGCCCACTGCCGCCATCAGCTTTTTATTCATGCGATACATAGAGATCTCCCGGAACCGCGCGCAGTATGGCCCACTTGGCGCGTTGGCAAAACATCGACGACGATCGCAGCCACAACGCTACGCTGCTGGTATGATGCGCGGCTTTTTCCGACCCGCAGAAAATTCCCGGGCGCCGCTGGCGACCTGTGCTTTGCTGTTGAGGTCGATACATTCACGGCGCCGGGCGCGCCACGGGGAGCAGACATGCTGGAAAGGCTGTTTCAACTCAAGGCACACAACACCAACGTGCGGACCGAGATCCTGGCGGGCGTCACGACCTTCCTGGCCATGGCCTACATCCTGTTCGTCAACCCGAGCATCCTCGGCGAAACCGGCATGGACAAAGGCGCGGTGTTCGTCGCCACCTGCCTGGCGGCGGCCATTGGCTCCACGGTCATGGGCCTGATCGCCAACTACCCGATCGCCCTCGCCCCGGGCATGGGCCTGAACGCCTTCTTCACCTACACCGTGGTCCTGCACATGGGCCATACCTGGCAAGTGGCACTGGGCGCGGTGTTCATCTCCGCCGTGCTGTTCTTCATTCTCTCGATCTTCCGCATCCGCGAATGGATCATCAACAGCATCCCGCTGCCCCTGCGTTCGGCCATTGCCGCCGGTATCGGCCTGTTCCTGGCGCTGATCGCCCTGAACAATGCCGGCATCGTGGTGAAAAACCCGGCGACCATGGTCGGCCTCGGCGACTTGAAACAGCCGGCGCCAATCCTCGCCACCCTTGGTTTCATCCTGATCGTCGCCCTCGAAGCACTGAAAGTCCGCGGCGCGGTGCTGATCGGCATCCTGGCGGTCACCATCGTCTCGATCCTGATGGGCTTCACCCCGTTTGGCGGCATCATTTCCGCGCCACCGTCCCTGGCCCCAACGTTCCTGCAACTGGACATCAAGGGCGCCCTGGACATTGGCCTGGTGAGCGTGATCTTCGCCTTCCTGTTCGTCGACCTGTTCGACAACTCCGGCACCCTGATCGGCGTCGCCAAGCGCGCCGGGCTGATGGGCAAGGACGGCCATATGCCGAAGATGGGCCGTGCGCTGATCGCCGACAGCACCGCCGCCATGGCCGGTTCGCTGCTGGGCACCTCCACCACCACCAGCTACATCGAGTCGGCAGCGGGCGTCAGCGCTGGCGGCCGCACCGGCCTGACCGCCATCGTCGTGGCGATCCTGTTCCTGCTGGCGCTGTTCTTCTCGCCACTGGCCGCCAGTGTCCCGCCTTTCGCCACCGCCCCAGCCTTGCTGTTCGTCGCCGTGCTGATGACCTCGGGCCTGGCGGAAATCGACTGGGACGACATCACCGTCGCCGCCCCCGTGGTGGTCACCGCCCTGGCGATGCCCTTCACCTATTCCATCGCCAACGGCATCGCCTTCGGCTTCATCGCCTGGACCGCCATCAAACTGGTGTCCGGTCGTGGCCGTGAGCTGAACCCGGCGCTGGTCATTCTGTCGATCCTGTTCGTGATCAAATTGGGTTGGTTCAACGCATGACTTTTGATTCCCAGGCCTATGCCGCCCAGTTGCAGGACAAGGTCACCCGCTTGCGTGACCTGTTGGCCCCGTTCGATGCACCGGAACCCGCGGTGTTCGATTCGCCCTTGAAGAACTTCCGCCTGCGCGCCGAATTCCGCCTGTGGCGCGAGGCCGGCGAACGGCACTACGCAATGTTCTCCCAGGACGACAAGCGCACACCGATCCTCATCGAGGAATTTCCCATCGCCAGCCTGCGCATCAACCAGTTGATGCCGCAGCTCAAGGCCGCCTGGCAGGCCAGCGCGCCCTTGAGCCACAAGCTGTTCCAGGTGGAGTTCCTGACCACCCTGGCGGGCGACACGATGATCACCCTGTGCTATCACCGCCCGCTGGATGAACACTGGCACGCGGCGGCCGCGAAACTGGCGACCGACCTGGGCGTGAGCATCATCGGTCGCTCCAAGGGCAAGCGCGAAGTGATCGGCCACGACTACGTGGTGGAGAAACTCGACGTCGGCGGCCGGACCTTCAGCTATCGCCAACCCGAAGGCGCCTTCACCCAGCCCAACGGCACGGTGAACCAGAAGATGCTCAACTGGGCCTACGAGGCCTTGGGCGATCGCAGCGACGATCTGCTGGAGTTGTACTGCGGCAACGGCAACTTCACCTTGCCCCTGGCCACTCGCGTACGCAAAGTGTTGGCCACCGAGATCAGCAAGACCTCGGTGAATGCCGCGTTGAGCAACCTCAGCGAAAACGCTGTGGATAACGTCACGCTGGTACGTCTGTCCGCCGAAGAACTGACCGAAGCCTTGAACGAAGTCCGGCCCTTCCGTCGCTTGCACGGTATCGATCTCAAGAGCTACGAATTCGGTAGCGTCTTCGTCGACCCGCCCCGCGCCGGCATGGACCCGGACACCTGCGAGCTGACCCGGCGTTTCGACAACATCCTCTACATCTCGTGCAACCCGGAAACCCTCGCCGCCAACATCGCGCAATTGCACGACACCCACCGCATCACCCGCTGCGCGATGTTCGATCAATTCCCTTGGACCCATCACATGGAGTCCGGGGTGTTGCTGACGCGGCGCTGATCTACCGAAGCTGGCGGCGCGGCGCACTGCCAGTCTCGCTCCCTTGAACGCAGTGGACGCCATAGCAACCGCAACTACTCGCTCAACGGCGGCAAACCTGCCAACTGTCTAGCCCGGATACGAGCCAGACAGTCCGTCTGCTGGATACCCTCAAGATTATCGATCGCCACCGATCGGGTCTGGCTCAGGGTTTCGCCAACAATACGCGCGATATCAGTGAACGCCAGCACGCCGGCAAGAAAAGCTGCCACCGCCACTTCATTGGCTGCATTGAGCACCACGCTCAGTTCACAACCGTCTCGCGCCACGTCAAGCGCCAAGCCCAAGCAGGGAAAACGCCGCAGGTCCGCTTGGGCAAAGCTCAATGGCTCGGATTGCGTCAGGTCCAACCGCTCGACCCCGGAATCGATACGTTGTGGATAGGCCAGCGCCTGGGCGATAGGCGTGCGCATATCGGGATTACCCAATTGCGCCAGGACCGACTGGTCGGCATACACCACCATCGAATGGACGATGCTTTGCGGGTGAATCAGTACCTCGATCCGCTCCGGCGACATCGCGAACAACCAATGTGCCTCGATAACCTCCAGGCCCTTGTTCATCATGCTTGCACAGTCGACCGAGATCTTGCGCCCCATCCGCCACTTGGGGTGGGCGCAGGCCTCGTCGGGTGTGACGCTGTCCAGAGTGTCCAGCGAGCGGTTCAGGAATGGACCGCCGGAAGCGGTCAGGAGCAAGCGCTCCGGACGGACCCCAGGGTGGTTCGACAGGCATTGGAAAATGGCATTGTGTTCGCTGTCGACCGGCAACAACTGCGCTCGTGCGCGAGTCACGCAGCGCATGAACAACGCGCCGGACATCACCAAAGCCTCCTTGTTGGCCAGCAGGACGCGCTTACCGGCCTGCGCCGCAGCCAGCGTCGAAGGTAACCCGGCGCCACCGACAATAGCGGCAACAACCGTATCGCATTGGCTGGCTGCGGCCACCGCGACCAGAGCATCCGGCCCGTAGAGCACCTCGGTATTGCATCCACGCGCTTTCAAGCGCCGCGAAAGCTGCGCCGCCTCCCCGGCACTGGCGACCACTGCCACCTGCGGCCGGAAGGCCAGGCACTGCTGGTAAAGCCTGTCGATACTGTGATGCGCAGTCAGCGCGAACAACGAAAAAAGCTCCGGGTGGCGGGCCACGACATCGAGCGTACTCCGGCCAATGGAGCCGGTCGCCCCGAGCAAGGTAAGTCGCTGGCTCATGCTGGGTCTCCCTGGCTATTGTTTGCCATGGGCAATCAGCTCACGGGGGGCGGCAGCGTAAGCCTTGAGCAACTCGGACAGTGTCTGCCGCGCCTGTTCCTCCCCTCCATAGCGAGCTGCCACGTAGGCATCCAGGAGCTGGGTGAACTCCTTGGCGATCGTTTTGCCCTTAAGCGTCAACACCCGTTCGCCATCCATGTACACCGGGGCCGAGGGGTGTTCGCCGGCCCCCGGCAGGGAAATGCCGATATCCGCCAGGCGACTTTCCCCCGGGCCGTTGACCACACAACCCATGACGGCCACCTGCAAATGCTCGATACCGTTGAAGCGGTTTTTCCAGATTGGCATTTGCTGGCGCAGATAATCTTCGATCTGCTGGGCCAGCTCCTGAAAAAAATGGCTGCTGGTACGCCCACAACCGGGACAGGCCACCACCGAGGGGGTAAAGGCCCGCAAGCCCATGGTTTGCAGGATCTGCTGGGCCACCAGCACTTCGCGGGTACGTTCGCCGCCGGGTTCGGGGGTGAGGGAAATGCGTAAAGTGTCGCCGATGCCCTCCTGCAGCAGCACAGCCAGGGCGGTGGACGAGGCGACGATGCCCTTGGAACCCATGCCGGCCTCGGTCAGCCCCAGGTGCAAGGCAAAATCGCAGCGCGCGGCCAGGTTGCGGTACACGGCGATCAGGTCCTGGACATGACTGACCTTGGCCGACAACACGATCCGCTCCGCCGGCAGGCCGACCTCGATGGCCCGCTGCGCACTCTCCAGCGCCGAGACCACCAGGGCTTCACGCATCACCGCATCGGCCGCTAACGGCGTAGCGAGCGCCGCGTTACTGTCCATCATCCGCGCCAGCAACTCTGGGTCCAGGCTGCCCCAGTTGACCCCGATGCGTACGGGCTTGCCATGGCGACAGGCCATTTCAATCATTTCGCAGAACTGTTCGTCGCGCCTCGCACCCTTGCCGACATTGCCCGGGTTGATCCGGTACTTGCCCAACGCCTGGGCACACTCGGGATAGGCCGCCAGCAGGCGGTGGCCATTGAAATGAAAATCGCCGACCAGCGGAACCTTGATATCACGGGCATCCAACAGCTCGCGAATCTTCGCGACCTGGGAGGCCGCCTCATGACCGTTCACCGTGATCCGTACCAGTTCGGCGCCGGCCAATGCCAGTTGCTCGACCTGCGCCGCCGTAGCCCGGGCATCGGCGGTATCGGTATTGGTCATCGCCTGGACTACTATCGGACTGCCGCTGCCCATGGTCAGGGGGCCGATACAGACCTGGCGGGTTTTACGTCGGGCAATATTGGCGTTCATCGTCGAGGCCCGTTGCGCAGGTCATTGTAGCGAGGCACCCGCAACGACCAGTCCAGATTGGCGCTCATCCAATCCTCCAACATTTGCACATAACGCCGGATCGCCTGCCGTTCGTCATTCGAAAAAGTGTGTTTCTCGATAAACCCCGCGACCCGCTTGCGCTCCCGTTGAAAGCATTGGAGACGCGCATCGAGCAATGCTAGGAGAAAGGCCACCGCGTCGTCGATGGACGAGCCCAGCAACTGCTGGCAAACCACCACATAGTTATTGATCTCGCCATACTCGGCTTCCTTCTCATAGGAAATCAGATCGTTGACCAGCGTGATCACATCAGTGGCGCTGTCTTGCAGCGTTTCGAACAGTCGGCTTTGGTGGAAGACCGCGGGGACTTCGGCGTGGTTGGCGTATTCACCGGCCCTGAATACGACCCTCGCCGCCGAGGTGAAACGGCGCTGGTGGGCATAGGCCAATAGATCGGGGAGTTCTGCGCAGGAACGTCTTTGCACCTCGTGTGCAACCCAGCTGAACAACATTCTGATCTCTTCGAGCAAGCGCCGCCCACCCTCCCCAGTCATGGCCTCGAGCATCGGCGCAATCATCAGCACGCCCGAACGCTCGAGAGGGGTTTGCGGACGCGCCTCGCCAGCCGGAGCACTGAGCAGGGAGAACATCCGCTCCAGCCTCTTGCGCCCCTCGTCGCTCGACAGACTCAATGCCCCTTGGTCCAACCCATCATCGAGCAGGAACATCCAGAAAACCAGGTTGGTCAGGTGCTCCAACTCGAGCGGCCCGGCGTCTGGAAACGCCCTGGCCACCAGGTCACAGGAGCGATTACTTTCATACTCATGCATGACCCCTTCCAGGTGGTCGAATCCCATCGAGCGGAACCATGACCGAGAGGCCTCTTCAGCAACATCGTGATGAGGATTGATGCGTAACGAGAACGGCAGGGACAGTGGAGGAAGAACGAAGGCGGACATGTGGCCACTCCTTGAAGTACTTACTTTATGACTGCCAGGACAATCTTCATGATTGTCGACCGATCAAGCTGTGCCCGCCGACACTGAGCACCGGCAGAGCCAGCGGCTGCAACAGCGCAAGCTGTTCTTGGAAGAGCCGGATCGAGGTGATGATGCCCTGGGCGTCCAGGCCACGGGCCGCCATCAACTGTTCGGATGCACCATGCTCGATAAATTGATCGTCGAAACCCAACTGCAACACCTGCCGGGGAATGCCCGAAGCCGCCAGATGCTCGAGACACGCCGCCCCGGCGCCACCTTTCACGCAGCCCTCCTCAATCGTCACCAGCAAATCGTGGCTGCATGCCAGCGCCTCTACCAGGTCGATATCCAAAGGTTTGACAAAGCGCATATTGGCGACGCTTGCATCCAGCTCCAAGGCGGCCGCAAGGCTGGGCATCAACATCGAGCCGAAGGCGAGGATGGCGATTCGTTCGCCCTGGCTGCGGCTCGACTGCCGGCGGATTTCGCCCTTGCCCAGAGGCAGGACATTGAGCTCGTTTTTCGCGATGCGGCCAGGGCCCGCGCCACGGGGATAACGCACCGCCACCGGTCCATCCTGGAGCAAGGCGGTGTGCAGCATCTGGCGACACTCGTTCTCGTCCGCCGGAGCCATGATGACCAGATTGGGCACGCAGCGCAGATAGGCGATATCGAACGCCCCGGTATGAGTGGCGCCGTCCGCCCCGACAATCCCGGCCCGGTCGACGGCCAATACCACCGGCAGGTTCTGGATCGCGATATCGTGAATCAGTTGATCGTAGGCGCGCTGCAGAAAGGTCGAGTAGATCGCGACCACCGGTTTCAAGCCTTCGGTCGCCAGACCAGCGGCGAAGGTCAGGGCATGTTGTTCGGCGATCCCGACATCGAAATACCGCTCGGGGAAGCGTCGTTCGAACTCCTCAAGGCCCGAGCCCTCACGCATGGCCGGGGTGATCGCCATGACCCGCGGGTCGCGCTCGGCTTCGTCGCACAGCCAGTGGCCAAACACTTGGGTGTAGCTCTGCTTCCCTGGGAGACCAGGCAGGAGGCCCTGTTCCGGATTGAATTTACCCGGCCCGTGGTAGAGCACCGGATCAATCGCCGCCGGACTGTAGCCGTGCCCCTTCTCGGTGACGATGTGCAGTAATTGCGGGCCTCGCAGGTCCTTGAGCAGTTGCAAGGCCGGGATCAGTTCATCCAGGTCGTGACCGTCGACGGGGCCGGTGTAATTGAAGCCCAGGGCCTGGAACAGGGTCGCCGACACCGTCATATCCGCGCGTTGTGCCTCCAGTCGCCGGCCCCGCTCATCCCGGGGCGACTCATCGCGCAGGATCCGCTTGATGCCACCACCGACCGAGCTCGTGCAGCAATGAGCGGTCAGTTTGCCCAAATAGAGACGCAGCGCCCCGACGGAGGCAGAAATCGACATATCGTTATCGTTGAGAATGACCAGGAACGGCAGATCCGCATGCAGGCCGGCATTATTCATCGCCTCATAGGCCATGCCACCACTCAGGGCACCGTCGCCAATCACCGCAATGCTGTGCCGATGTTCGCCCTTGCTCCGTGCCCCGAGTGCCATGCCTAATGCCGCAGAAATCGAGGTACTGGAATGGGCCGTTCCGAAGCAGTCATACTCGGATTCCTGGCGCCGGGGAAAACCGGATATCCCGCCCCATTGGCGGATGCTGGCCATGGCCTCGCGCCGACCGGTCAATATCTTGTGCGGATAGGATTGATGACCTACATCCCAGACGACCCGGTCATGCGGTGTATCGAACACATAGTGCAGCGCAACAGCCAGCTCCACGCTGCCCAGATTGGCCGACAGGTGCCCACCGGTTCTGGAAACACTGTGAAGGATAAAAGCGCGCAACTCATCGGCAACCGCACCGAGCGCCCGGGGATGCAAAGCGCGTAAATCGCCGGGGCTGTCGATGGTACTCAGTAGCTCGAACATGTCGGGTTCCCTTTTTCCTGCCTCAGTGCAAGCGTTTGACGATCAAGTCAGCCAGCTCACGTAAATAGAACGCCCGGGCACCGAAGCAGGTCAAAGCGGCATGGGCTTGCTCGTTCAACTGCCAGGCCAGGCGGCGCGAGGGCTCCAGACCAAACACCGAGACATAGGTGGGTTTATGGTCTTGCGCATCCTTGCCGGCGGTTTTTCCCAGCGTTGCCGAGTCCTGGGTGGCATCGAGAATGTCATCGACGATCTGGAATGCCAGGCCTACAGCTGCCGCGTAGCGATCCAGCGCATCGAGATCCGCATCAACCGGCTCGGCACAGAGCGCGCCCATGCGTACCGCCGCACGGATCAGCGCCCCGGTCTTCATCCGGTGCATCAGATTCAGAGCCGGGATATCGATCACGGTGCCGAGGCTGTCCAGATCGAACATCTGTCCGCCACACAAGCCGTCCGGACCGGCCGCGCGGGCGAGCTCCTCCATCAACAAGACTTGCCGGGCGCAAGAGACCGGTGCGTGCCGCAAGGTCATGAATGCCTGCATCAACAATGCGCTGCCGGTCAGGATGGCAGTGGCCTCGTCGAATTGGATATGTACGCTGGGCCGGCCATGGCGCAGGCTATCGTCGTCCATGGCCGGCAAATCGTCATACACCAGGGAATTGACATGGACCATTTCCACCGCCGCGCCGACCGTGTCCAAAACCTGTCGATCCGCCCCAAGGGCGACGCCACTGGCCTGGCACAACAATGGGCGCAGCCGTTTTCCTCCACCCAGGACTGCGTAGCGCATGGCTTCATGCAGCCGGATGGGAGGCGTTGATACACACGGCAATTGAGCATCGAGTTGACGCTCGAGTCGATCCAGCACCGCCAGCCTCCAAAAGCCAAAGGCGAGCTGGGCACCCTCCGTCGCCAACGTGTCGTATGCGCTCTGCATGATGATGAGCCCTAAAGGGCCAGATGGCCGATTGAGGGAATATCGACAGACAGCGCTTGCCAGGCTCGGATACCCGCAAGGGTGTAGGTGTCGAAGATCTTGCGAAACCAGACCGTATATCTATCGGGCGCAGCGGCGATGCACCCGGGAATATCGGACAGCAGCACCCACTCCCAGGCCAGGGCTTCATCGGGATTGGCAATCGGTGAAGTATCGCAGGTCCCCACAAACAGATGGTCGAACTCATGCTCGACCAGATCGTCCGATACCTGTTCTCGATAGAGCAGCGACGCCACCTTCTTCAGCGGACAGCTCAGCCCCATCTCTTCGAACAAACGTCTTTGTGCGGCGGCGTGGATCTGTTCGCCCAGGCGTGGATGCCCGCAACAGGTATTGGTCCACAGGCCTTGGGAGTGATATTTGCCAAGGGCGCGTTGCTGCAACAGCAAACGGCCGTACTCGTCAAAGATAAAGATCGAGAACGCCCGATGTCGCAGGCCTTGTTGATGGATGAACAACTTGTGCGCACTACCGGTTTCGCAATCATCCTCATCCACCAGAATGAGTGTTTCTTCCACGGCTCGGACTCCATAAGGTCTTCACCACTGGACAGAACTGCAGACCAGAATGCGTAGGGAAATTCAGACTTTATTAAACAACGTCGTTTAACTCTAGCCCGTGTCCGGTTGGGCGCAAGCTTAAAAAGGCCTGTTGCCACGCCGTTCGTCTTATGGGCATCGACACTCCAACGTTCGATTACCGAACAGCTTTGTCGTAGCGTACTCATCGATCGAATTGACCAAATTAACCGACTGGTACATTTTATCTCCTGAAAAGCCAACGGCCATCCGTCGAGCTCACAATAACAATGGAGATATCCCGATGCCGCCTATCGTTCTGGTGCTCAACGGCCCGAACCTGAACCTGCTCGGCACCCGCGAGCCGGCAACTTATGGCCACGAAACCCTCGCCGACATCTCGGCACTGTGCGGCCGCGCCGCCGAAGAATTCGGCCTGGCGGTGGAGTTTCGCCAGACCAACCAGGAAAGCGAGTTGCTCGACTGGGTGCATGGCGCACGCGGCCGATGCGCCGGCATCGTCATCAACCCGGCAGCCTGGACCCACACCTCGGTGGCAATCCGCGACGCCCTGGTGGCGAGCGAAGTGCCGGTCATCGAAGTCCACCTGTCCAACGTCCACGCCCGGGAAACCTTTCGCCACCACTCCTTCGTCTCATCGGTCGCCATCGGCGTGATGTGCGGGTTTGGCAGCCATGGTTATCGCATGGCCCTGGAACATTTCAGTCAGCGTTTGAAGGGTTGATGAGCATGTCGAATATCACTGTGCTGGCCGGCCTGATCGGTGCGGGCATCCAGGCGTCTCGCACACCGGCGCTGCATGAGCGTGAAGGCGATGCCCAGGGCATGCGCTACCTCTATCGGCTGATCGACCTCGACGCGCTGAAACTCGACAGCGGCGCCCTGCCCGATTTGCTCAAGGCCGCCGAGCGCATGGACTTCACCGGCCTGAACATTACCTTTCCCTGCAAGCAGGCGATCATCCCATTGCTGGACGAACTGTCACCGGAGGCCCGGGGCATTGGCGCAGTGAATACCGTGGTGCTCAAGAATGGCAAACGCATTGGCCACAACACCGACTGCCTGGGGTTCGCCGAAGGTTTTCGGCGCGGCCTGGGAGATGTGGCGCGCCAGCGCGTGGTCCAGATGGGCGCCGGTGGCGCTGGCGCGGCGGTGGCCCATGCGCTACTGGCAGAAGGCGTGCAGACGCTGAGCATTTTTGACGTCGAAGTCAGCCGTGCCGAGGCCCTGGCTAATAACCTCAACCAACACTTCGGCGCAGGCCGCGCCCGGGCCGGGCATGACTTGGCCAGCGCCATGGCCGATGCCGACGGCATGGTGAACACCACGCCCATGGGCATGGCAAAACTACCGGGCATGCCGGTACCGGTCGAGCTGTTGCGGGGCGAGTTGTGGGTCGCGGAAATCGTCTACTTCCCACTGGAAACCGAACTGCTGCGCAACGCCCGTGCCCTCGGCTGCCGCACGCTGGACGGCGGCAACATGGCCGTGTTCCAAGCGGTGAAGGCGTTCGAACTGTTCAGCGGCGTGGCGCCGGATGCACAACGGATGCTGGCGCATTTCCAGAGCATGAATCATTAAGGTCTAGTGATACTCCCCTGTGGGAGCGAGCCTGCTCGCGATAGCGGTGGATCAGCCAGCATCGACTTGACTGGCATACCGCTATCGCGAGCAGGCTCGCTCCCACAAGGTTTCCAGAATCAGGCCTGCAAGTATCTCAACACCGACTCACAAACCATCCGCCGATGCCGCTGCTTGACCGCTTCATCCGACAGGTCGATCTGAAAGATCTCGCCGAACGTCTGGCGGTTGGACACACGGTAAAAGCAGAAAGAACTGATAAGCAAGTGCACGTCCAGGGGTTGGAGATCAGGACGGAATACGCCCTCTTCAGCACCGCGCCGCAGGATCACGCCCA
This sequence comes from Pseudomonas sp. St290, assembly GCF_018325805.1. Classification (NCBI taxonomy): domain Bacteria; kingdom Pseudomonadati; phylum Pseudomonadota; class Gammaproteobacteria; order Pseudomonadales; family Pseudomonadaceae; genus Pseudomonas; species Pseudomonas sp. St290. The sequence continues at coordinate 5,886,094 of NZ_AP014703.1, forward strand.
GGGAATCGAGGATGGTATTGGTCATCGCCTTGATCGCGCCTGACTGCTTCACGTATTCGGCGTTGTGGATGTTCTCGATGCAGACAATGCGCACGAAATCCACATTACGGTCATGGTGGTCGAAGGTGAACTCCACCAGGCGCCGGATCGCGTCGACCGGGGCCAGCTCGGCCAGGTGCAGACGACTCTCGGTGGTGCGGATATCCCCGTAGAGTTTTTCCAGCACCTCGACGTACAACTGCTCCTTGCTGCCGAAGTAATAGTAGATCATGCGCTTGGAGGTGTGGATGCGCTCGGCGATGGCGTCGACCCGGGCGCCAGCCAGGCCTTGCTGGACGAACTCGACGATGGCTTCCTGAAGAATGTTCTCCCGGGTCTTCTCCGGGTTGTTCTTGCGACTCTTGCGCGGCGTGGCGACGGGTTCGTCGAGCGCTGCGGAAAGCTCTGGATTCATAGTCATTGCGGGGCTCACGGCCATCACTGCACAGGCTGGCGATTATGGGCCGCACCGTGCAGTGAAGGAAGCCACAGCATTGCCCTTTACCGCCGCATTTACGATTTCCCTACAACTTGGCGTGCCGCAAGCCACCGCTGCGGGACTTGGCCATGGCCGCCAGGCGCACCGCGACGTTGGCCGCGCCGTAACCGGCATAACCGTTCTTGCGCTGGATGATTTCAAAGAAAAACCGCCCCTCGAACGGCTCGGTGTAGACGTGAAACAGCTCGCCACCCTGGGCGTCGCGGTCGTACAGCACGTTGAAATACGCCAGCTCGCTGAGAAACTCATCATCGAAATCGAACCGCGCCGCCAGGTCGTCGTAGTAGTTGAGCGGGATGTCCAGCAACGGCACACCAGCTTCCTTGGCACGGCTGACCTGGGCGAAGATGTCGTCGCAGTCGAAAGCGATGTGATGCACGCCGGAGCCGCGATAACTCGACAGCGCGTGTGAGATCGCGGTATTGCGGTTCTCGGAAATGTTCAGCGGCAAGCGGATCGAACTGCAGCGGCTACGCAACGCACGGCTTTTTACCAGGCCATAAGGGTCGGGCAAGACGACTTCGTCATCGGCCTCGAAATCCAGCAGGCTCTTGTAGAACAGCACCCAACTGTCGAGGCTGTCGGCCGGCAGCGCCATCGCCATGTGATCGATGCGCTTGAGTCCGGCGCCAATCACGGCACCGGGCTGCAAGTTGAAATCGGTGCCGTAAACGTCGGCTTCCTGATCCACCAGGTAGATCAGGCTGCCGTCCGGGGCACGCACCGCCGCCAGTTCCAGTTCGTTGGGGCCCACCAACCCGCGATAAGGCTGACCCTTGTAGGCCACCGCCCGTTCCAGGGCACTGGCGCTGTTTTTCACCCGCACGGCAGTGGCGCACAACGATGGTCCATGAGCTTCGAAGAAGCTGTGGGCGAAGGAGTACGGCTCAGTGTTGAGGATCAGGTTGATATCGCCCTGGCGCAGCAGGCTCACATTCTTGGAGCGATGCTGACCGGCCTTGACGAAGCCCAGCCGCTCCAGCCAATGGGACAGTTTGGCGCCGAGGTTATCGTCCACAGCAAACTCGAGAAACTCGATGCCGTTGTATTCACTCGCCGGCGGTGTGGCGAAAAGGATATCGGCATTGCCGGTGGACGGCGCTTCTTCGGCCAGGCGCTGGCGGGTCTTTTCTTCCAGGTACAGCAGCGAGCGCAGACCGTCGGCGGCATTGGCCCGTGGCGGCGCGGCGCGGAAGCCGTCGTTGAAGATTTCCAGGGACAACGGCCCGGTGTAGCCGCTCTTGATGATCGGCGCCAGGAAGCCAGGCAAATCGAATTCACCCTGCCCGGGGAAGCAGCGGAAATGCCGACTCCACTCCAGCACATCCATCGCCAGGATCGGCGCGTCGGCCATTTGTACGAAGAAAATTTTCTCGCCGGGGATCTCGGCAATCGCACTCGGATCGCCCTTGAGGGACAAGGTGTGGAAGCTGTCGAGCAACACGCCGAGGCTGGGGTGATCGGCCTGGCGCACGATGTTCCAGACCTGTTGATACGTATTGACGTGCCGCCCCCAGGCCAGCGCTTCGTAACCGATACGCAAGCCACGCGCACCGGCGCGTTCGGCGAGCAAGCGCAGGTCATCGACCAGGATCTGTTCATCACCGACGCTGTCGGCCGAGGCGTTGCTGCACACCAGCACCAGATCGGTGCCCAGCTCCTGCATCAGGTCGAACTTGCGCTCGGCGCGCTCCAGGTTGCGCGCCAGGCGATCGCGGCGGCAGCCTTCGAAGTCACGAAACGGTTGGAACAAGGTGATGGCAATGCCCAGATCGGCGCACATCTGCCTGATTTCCCGAGGGCTGCCATCGTAATAGAGAAGGTCGTTCTCGAAGATTTCCACCCCGTCAAAACCGGCGGCGGCAATGGCTTCGAGTTTTTCCGGCAAGGTACCGCTCAAGGACACGGTGGCAATGGAACGCTGCATGACTTCGGCTCCCGGGACAGGCATCGGCTACAAAAGGTGCGCCGCTTTTTAAAGAGTCAGCCGATTATTGAGCTGCCGGTTTCTTTCAGCAATTTAATATGTACCATCCAGTTAGTTTTTTGGGCGATTATCGAACAAAATGCCGATTGCCGAATTGACGATTTTTTGCTCACTGCGCACCATCGCTCCCACATTGACGCAGGCCCTGGCCGCCGGCATCAATGGACAGACCCAGACCAACCATAAGAATTTCAAAAACGGGTACCCGCTATGATTCCTTCCCAAAGCTCCCGCCTGGCCCCCGGCCTGGGTGTCTCGACCAGTGGCATCGGTGACAAGATCCGCGGCGCCATGGCCGTAGGCAAGACCCGTTGGGGCATGCTCGCCCTGGTGTTTTTTGCCACCACCCTGAACTACATCGACCGCGCCGCCCTGGGCGTGATGCAGCCGATCCTTGCCAAGGAAATGAGCTGGACGGCGATGGATTACGCCAACATCAACTTCTGGTTCCAGGTCGGTTATGCCGTCGGCTTCGTGTTGCAAGGGCGGCTGATCGACCGGATCGGCGTCAAGCGCGTGTTCTTCTGCGCCGTGCTGCTCTGGAGCCTGGCGACCGGCGCCCATGGCCTGGCCACCTCGGCGGTGGGCTTCATGGTCTGCCGCTTTATCCTGGGCCTGACCGAAGCTGCCAACTACCCGGCCTGCGTGAAGACCACGCGGCTGTGGTTCCCGGCCGGTGAACGGGCGGTGGCCACTGGCATTTTCAACGCCGGGACCAACGTCGGCGCGATGTTCACCCCGATGTTGCTGCCGCTGGTCCTGCACGTATGGGGCTGGCAGGCCGCGTTCCTGTGCATGGCCGCGCTGGGCGGGATCTGGCTGCTGTTCTGGGGCCTGAAATACTTCAACCCGGAAGATCATCCCCGCGTCAAACAGTCGGAACTGGACTACATCCAGGCCCAGGACGAACCGGACCAGGTCCGCGTGCCGTTCTCCCGGATCCTGCGCATGCGGGGCACCTGGGCCTTCGCCCTGGCCTACTCGATCACCGCACCGGTGTTCTGGTTCTACCTGTATTGGCTGCCGCCGTTCCTGAACCAGCAATACAACCTGGGCATCAACGTGACCCAGATGGGCATCCCGTTGATCATCATCTACCTCACCGCCGACTTCGGCAGCGTGGGCGGCGGCATCCTGTCTTCGTTCCTGATCGGTCGCGGCCTCAATCCGATCAAGGCGCGACTGGTGTCCATGCTGCTGTTCGCCTGCTGCATCATCGGCGTGATCATGGCGGCCGGCGCAAGCAACCTGTGGATGGCGGTGTTTGCCATTTCCCTGGCCATCGGCGCGCACCAGGCCTGGACTGCCAACATCTGGAGCCTGGTGATGGACTACACGCCCAAGCACATGATGAGCACGGTGTTCGGCTTCGGCGGCATGTGCGCGGCCATCGGCGGGATGTTCATGACCCAACTGGTGGGCCACATCCTGACGATCACCAATAACAACTACACCGTGCTGTTCACGCTGATTCCGGCGATGTACTTCATTGCCCTGACCTGGCTGTACTTCATGGCGCCGCGCAAGGTGCCGACGCTGGAAAACTGATACCGGTCAGCCCAGAGTTATTCATCCCAATGTGGGAGCAAGGCTTGCCCGGGCAAGCCCTCTCCCACATTTGATAGATGGCGTTAGTGGCATTTGGTCATGGGGGTGCGCTGATTTTCCTGTTGACCGGTTTGCTAACCCGCGTACAGCTGCGACGGCGGAGGGTCTGGCGTTGCATCAAGTCATATCCAGCCCAGTGAAGTAATGTTCGAGTCGATAACGTGGCGAATGACGTGCCCAGTCGTAATGCCCTCTCATTTTCGACCGCATTGCCGCCAGGAAGCGCAGCAACTGAGGGCTAGCACCGTGGCGCGCGGCGGCCTCCAGGGTGAGGTACTGTTCAATCAATTGATTATGCAATTGTGCTGTTCTCTCCAGCGCTTCCTGCGCCCGCGCGCCCTCATGCTCGATGAGCACTGCAGGAAAGTTGAGGGCTATTACCCGCGGTTCATCTCGCTCTTTGGGAAACGAAAAAATATCATTGCACAGCGCAGTAATGAGGGTAACGAGCGCGTTGAGTTCGCGAATGTCAATTCGGTGATACTCCATTGGAGGCACTTCGTAGCCTGCTGCGACGTCTTGTAAAGCCAGGCCGAAAGGCGTTGCAGTCGTGAAGCGTCTTCCCACGAGATATTCCGTTGCACTTGGTGTGCAGCGGAGCGAATGCCAACCGGCCTCCCATATCAATCCAAAAAAATAATAGGTCGCTGCCTCAACGCATCGCATGTATTGGGGCGGCGAGCAGCACGCTTCCATCCTTTGCCAAATATTCGCGGTTGCCGATCCAAGCGCCTGGCAAAGGTGAACTTGCTCAATGGTGCAATTTTCGATTATCAGCGCGCCGAGCGCGTCATGCTGGGTTGAACTCGAGCGATCCATAATCTCCCGTACCCATAGAAAAAATCGGCTCAGATGAGCAGGACTTTGGCCAAACATACCGGTATCTCCAACCATGTCATCCAGCGCAAATAACCAGCCGAAAATATCGGTTATCAACTGCAATCCGTCATCGGTCGCAGTTGGGTATTCACGGCTGGTGAATTCGCCAAAACGACCGAATTGAATGGCACGCGCGAGGTCCGGGTCCGCCAGCAACCCAAATCCCACCATCCAGCGAACCATGCCGTCTTCCACCTGGCTCGATCGGGAATGAATCTCTGCGACGAAGGGGTAGTTCAATCGCGGGAGCATCAGCTTGTTCATCGTATTCATGACAAGTACGCCTGAAAACAGTGAGTTTATGCGCCAAACCGTCGCTGTCTTTGCAGATAGCTATTGATGGCTGCATCAAAGTCGTCCTTACCGAACTCTGGCCAGCAAACGGACGAAAAATGAAATTCAGAATACGTACTCTGCCAAGGCATGAACCCTGATAGGCGATGTTCACCAGATGTGCGAATGATCAGGTCAGGGTCTGGCTTTCCAGCGCTGTAAAGGTGAGTGTTTATATCTTCTAGACTCAAGGTCTCGGCCAACTGCGCAAGCGATCCAGCAGCCATACTCTCGAGCAAGATACTCTTGAACGCGGAGACAATTTCATCTCGACCATTGTATGCAATAGCGATGTCTACATACATTCCGCTTCCAATCCGCGCAGTGCCCTGTGCCTTTTCGATGGCTTGAATAACTGAGGTAGGCAATTTACAAAGCTGACCGACGAAGCTCAGGCGCCAGCGGCCAATAGCAGCCAACGCATGAATTACATCGACAATCACACCCAGCAACGCGGCAACCTCTTTCGGGTCACGCTTGAGATTTTCCAATGATAGGGGCCATAGAGTAACTCGGGGTATACGGCAAGCATCGCACCAGTTAAGAAGCTCAACAACGGTCCTCCCTCCCTGACGATACCCTTCGACCACTGGCAAAGCGCGTCTCTCTGCCCAGCGCCGATTACCATCCAGGATCACAGCGAGATGCTGTAAAGGAGGATGGCTGTAGTTCGATAACTCACTAGACGCCGCAGCATGATTTCCGAACATGAATGATGCTCTCTTTGGATCCCCTAGGTAAACGGCCGGATTAGATTACCCAACTAGGAAACTAGCCCTGTCGCCGAATGGTGTGGGTTGAAAGCAACTCTGACCACTGTAGAAAATAACAGTTTTTTATAAAACTTTTTCAAGAAACACAACTGACTTATATCAAAATAATATTTCCGGCATAACATTAGTAATGCAGCGACCCGTTAGAGCTTTTCGTATCCACCTCAATCACCAAACAATCTAAAACTGTAATCACCAACTAATGAGTGACACTTGGCACTTATAAATTAATCATTGGATATCTGCACCCTGGACAAAAAACGCCCGGATATCATTTTAACTCCAACGTAAGTTACCTATCACAGAAATCACAATCGATCCCCCACAGTCCGCGTTAGCTCCGCCGCTGTTGCCACGCCGCCGCCAGCCCACTCAAGCAAATCAGAGCGATACCCACCACCGTGGTCAGCGTCGGCGTGTGGTTGAACAGCAACCAGCCCAGCAACCCGGCAAACACGATCTGGCAGTACCCGAACGGCGCGAGCAGCGCCGGGGCGGCAAAGCGGAAGGCCTGGGTCAGCATCAGGTGCGCCGTCATCCCGCAAGCCCCCAGCGCCAGCATCATCGCCCCGTGCAACAGGCTCGGCACCTGCCAGAAGAACGGCACCAGTGCGCTCATCACCAAGGTGTTGCACAGGCCGGCGAAGAAGTTGCTGGTGGTCGGGCTGTCGATCTCACTGAGCTTGCGCGTGAGCAACTGGTAGAAGCAGAAAAACAGCGCCGAACAGAACGGCAACAACACCGCCGGCGTAAACAGATCCCCGCCCGGATGGACGATGATCAACACCCCGATAAAACCGAAGATCACCGCGATCCATTGGCCACGCGTCACATGCTCGCCCAACAATGGCACCGACAGCGCGGTGACCAGCACCGGGGCCAGGAAGTTGACCGCGGTCGCCTCGGCCAACGGGATATACATCAGGGCCGTGGTGAAGAACAGGCTGGTCCCCAGCAGGCATAGGGCCCGGGCCAGTTGCCACAGAGGACGCTTGGTCCGCAGGACCCGCAGCCCCGAGCGCGGCAGGAAAATACCTGCCATCAGTAACGTATGCACCACGTATCGGGCCCACACCACCATGATGATCGGATAGAAACCCGAGAGATACTTCGACAGGGCGTCATGGCTGGAGAACAGGAACGTCGCACAGAGAATAAGCAGGATGCCCTTGAAGGCCTGATTGACGCCGGAAAGCGGGGTGCTGACGGTCATGTAGGAATCCTGCGTTACGTGTGTAGGGAAGAACCAATATCTGCGACCGTGGATTCAGCTGAACAACTCCGAGGCCTGGCTGGCTTGCGACAACTCCTCCGCAAATACCAGCAAGGTCGGTGCCAGCTCATGCAGGCGTGCCCGTGTCATCCGAGCGCTGGGCCCGGCAACACTCAGCACACCCATGACCCGGCCATCCAATGGATGACGGACCACAGCGGCAATGGCCGACGTGCCGATCGCCGAGCTTTCCTCGACACAGGCATAACCTTGCTCACGAGCCTGGTGCAGGTACTGGAGCAGTTCAGCCTTGCTGCGTGGCGCGTTCGGCCCGGCGTCCGCCGGCATTTGCACGGCCTGGCGCGCCACCATCGCCAACGCCTCGGCATCACTCATGCACGCCAGCCAGGCATGGCCCGACGCGGTATAGAACAACGGCGTCTCACGCCCCATGTCCGGGTCGTAGCGCAAGCCGGAACGGGCCCCCTGAGACTTGGCGATCCAGGTCTGGCACTCCCCTTCGATGACACCCAGGCGCACCAGTTCACCCGTTTCCCGTGCCAGGCGATCGAGCACTGGCTGCACGATGTCGGCACCGCTTCGCGACAGATAGCGAAAACCCATGGCAACCAGGCGGGTCGACAAGTGATAACGCAGGTTCTCGGGATTCTGGCGCACATAGCCCAGGCGCATCAGTTCGGCGAGCAAACGATGGGTGGCACTCTTGGGGATCTGCAACTGTTCGGCCAAGCCGAGCAGCGGCCACCCGCGAGGATCGCTGGCGAGGCTTTCCAGCACATTGAAAACCCGTTCGATTTGACTGCCGGCCATGAGAAATCCAGATGTAATGTTCGCAAGTTCCAGAATATGCAAAGTGTAATTCAAATTCTGGAACCGGTGAGCCATTCATTCATGCCCTGATGAACCAAACCCCGCGATGATTGCCTGAAAGCTCAGGCGTCACGCGCATCCTGACGCCCCAAAAGCTAGACTCACCGCAACGGCAGTACAGTGACACTCCGGTCAATCAGAGGAACGCCCACATGTTATGGAAAAAAGGTCGCCGCAGTGACAACGTGGTGGACGCTCGCGGTGACGGTGGGGGCGGTGGCGGGATGCGCTTCGGCGGCGGCAAGGGCTTGAGCCTGACGGCCATCATTCTGATCGTCGGCATTGGCTGGATCACCGGCCAGGATCCGATGCAGATTCTCGGACAACTGGCCGGGCAGATGGACCAGACCTCTGCGCCCACCTCCTCACAAACCCGCCAGGCGCCACCGGCCAACGATGAACAGGCCGAATTCGTGCGCTCGATCCTCGGCGACACCGAAGACACCTGGGGCCAGGTCTTCCAGCAAGCCGGACGCCAATACCAACAACCGAAACTGGTGTTGTTCAGCGGTCGGGTCAACTCGGCCTGCGGTCTCGCCTCTTCGGCGACCGGTCCGTTCTATTGCCCGGCCGATCGCCAGGTTTACCTGGACATGAGCTTCTTCAAGGAAATGTCCCAACGCTTCGCTGCCGCCGGGGACTTCGCCCAGGCCTACGTCATCGCCCACGAAGTCGGACACCATGTGCAGACCCTGCTCGGCGTGTCGGCGAAAATCCAGGAAGCCCGACAACAAGGTCGGCAGATGGAAGGTGATGGAGGCTTATTGGTACGTCAGGAGTTGCAAGCCGACTGCCTGGCCGGCGTGTGGGCCAACCATGCGCAAAAACGCCTGAACTGGCTGGAGCCGGGGGACATCGAGGAGGCCTTGAACGCCGCCAATGCCATCGGTGATGACCGCTTGCAGCAACAAGGCCAGGGCCGCGTGGTACCGGACTCCTTCACCCATGGCACTTCGGCACAACGAGTGCGCTGGTTCAAGACCGGCTTCGCCCAGGGCCAGGTCAGCCAGTGCGACACGTTCGCGGCGAAAACCCTGTAGATGAAGTGGGGAGCATTGATCGGGCTGGTGCTGTGCTGCGCCGTGGTCCAGGCCGAGGAACACAGCGTCAAGGTGGTCGCCCAAGGGCGCCTGCAACTCAAAGGCGGCGCCATGGCCGTCGCCGTGAGCCCGCCCCCGGCGTCTATCCAGCGTGTGCTGATCATCCTCCACGGTCGGCTGCGCAATGCCGACACCTATCTGCACAGCGCCGAAAAGGCTGCCGGGCAGGCCGGGCAACTGGGCACCACCCTGATCATCGCCCCGCAGTTCCTCAATGAGCAGGACGTGGCTCGCCACACGCTACCCAATGACGTCCTGCGCTGGCACGGCAACGACTGGATGGCCGGAGGCCTGTCCACAGGGCCCAATCCGGTCAGTTCCTACCAGGTTCTGGACGACATCGTTGCGCGCGTCAGTGACCGGCAGCAGTTTCCCGAAGTGAAAGAAATCGTCATCGCCGGCCATTCCGGCGGCGCCCAGGTCGTGCAGCGCTATGCCCTGCTCGCCCACGGTCAATATCGGATAGAGCCACGCTTTGTCATCGCCAACCCGTCGTCCTATGCCTACTTCGATGCCCAACGCCCCATGGCTTTCGACCCTGCCAGTTGCCCTGGCTTCAACCACTGGAAATATGGCCTGCAGAACTTGCCCGCCTACGCGGCGGGGCAAATGCCCGCGCAACTGGAAGATAACTACGTCAAGCGCGACATCGTTTATCTGCTCGGGCAACTGGACGTCGACCCGGAGCATCCGGCGCTGGATAAGGGCTGCGAAGCGCAGACCCAGGGGCCGTATCGGTTACTGCGCGGGCATTTCTTTTTCGACTACCTGACCCGGCGTCATCCCGAGGGGTTGAACCAGCGGCTGATCGAAGTGCCGGGGGTGGGGCATAACGGGAATGGGATGCTGACTTCGCCTGAGGGGTTGAGGGTGTTGTTTGGTCAGTGAGTTTTTTAGCGAATGCCAGAACCTCATCGCGAGCAGGCTCGCTCCCACAGTAGATCTGGTGTGGACACAAATTCTGCGATCAACAGAAATCCCCTTGTGGGAGCGAGCCTGCTCGCGATAACGATCGATCAGACAATACAACCCTCAAGCCAAAAGCATCCGCCGCAACTCGACACAATCGCGCGCATGCCAATCCGTCAGCTCCGGCCATGGATTGTCCGGCAGGTTCACCAGCACCGTCCGCGCCCCAGCAGCACGCCCGCAGTCCAGGTCGAAACGGTAGTCACCGACCATCACCATCGTCTCAGGTGCCACGTTCCAGGCCTCGGCCAGTTTCAACAGGCCACCGGGATGAGGCTTGGGCGGTGCTTCGTCGCGGCCCAGCACATCTTCCACGGCGAAACAGTCCGCCAGGCCGATGGCTTCAAGGGTCACGTGGGCCAGCTCGCGGGCGTTGCGGGTCAGGATTCCCAAGCGAACGCCACGCGCCGCCAGTTCGCGCACCAACTCGACCGCCCCCAGTGCGGGCTTGGAGCCCAACGCCAGGTCCCGTTCGTGCTCCAGCAGCCAGGCATGCTTGGCCGCGGCTTCATCGGCCGGCAACGCCGCCAGGTGGGTGAGGATGTCATCTTCGGCCGGAATCGCCAGGGCCACGCGGATCGCCGCGAAATCATGCACGGCGATGGTCAGCGTGCCGTCCATGTCGAATACCCAGTGTCGAACGTCGGCCAGGCTCATGCCCAGTCCTTGCGATGGCGGATCAGGCCTTCCTGGGTCACCGAGGCCACCAGTTGCCCGGCGCGGTTGAACACGCTGCCCCGGGAGAACCCGCGGGAATTGCCGGCCCATGGACTGTCCATGGCGTAGAGCAGCCAATCATCGGCGCGCAGGTCGGCGTGGAACCACAGGGCGTGGTCGAGGCTGGCGACCTGCATATCCTTGTGCCACACCGATTTGCCGTGGGGCAGCAGCGAAGTGGTCAACAGGCCGAAGTCCGAGGCGTAGGCCAGCAGGTATTTGTGCAACGCTGGCGAATCGGCCAGGGCGCCATCGGCGCGGAACCACACGTACTTGATCGGATCGGCCGGTTGCGGGTTGTAAGGGTCTTTTTCGGTGACCGGGCGCACCTCGATCGGCTTGGGGCACAGCAGTTTTTCGCGCATGTGCTCAGGCAACAGGTGCGCGCGCTGCTGGGTCAGCTCCAACTCGGACGGCAGGTTCTCCGGCCCGACGACTTGCGGCATGCTGCTCTGGTGCTCAAAGCCCTGTTCGTCATACTGGAACGACGCACTGCAGGTGAAAATCGGGTTGCCCTTCTGGATCGCCGTCACCCGGCGGGTGCTGAAACTGCCGCCATCACGCACCCGGTCCACCTGGTAGACCACCGGCAGTGCGGCATCACCCGGACGCAGGAAATAACCGTGCATTGAGTGCACATGACGCGCCTCCTCCACGGTCTGGCTGGCCGCCGACAACGACTGACCCAGCACTTGGCCACCGAACAACTGACGGAACCCCAGATCCTGGCTGCGACCGCGAAACAGGTTTTCTTCGATCGGTTCCAGGGTCAGCAGGTCGACCAGATCTTCCAACACGTGGCTCATTCAGACTTTCCTCACACAGCGCAACACCGCGCAGTCTGCGCTGCGGCGGTGGATCGATTGTTGGCCCGGGCCATTGTGGCGGGCATTGTAAACGTCCGTGTCGGCTAACCGTGCAGGGTCTGTAGCCACTGTTCACGGTTGATGCGATAGAGCACATGGTGACGCAATGGATGCCCGACCGCGAGCTTTGGGTGTTCGAAGTCGTCAGCCGGGTCGTGCTGCATGCCAATGGCCTGCATGACCTTTTGCGACGGCAGGTTATCCACAGCAGTGAACGCCACCACTTCGTCCAGCAACAACTGGTCGAAGGCGCAGCGCAGTGCGGTCCACGCCGCCTCGCTGGCATAGCCCAGCCCCCAGTGCTCCCGCGCCAGACGCCAGCCGATCTCGATGGCCGGTGTGAACGGCGCGTCGAACCCGACCACACCGAGCCCGGTAAAGCCAATGAAGGCCCCGGTGTCCTTGCGCTCCAGGGCCCACAAACCAAAACCATGCTCGGCGAAATGCCCACGCACGCGACCGATCAGGGCGGCGCTTTCCAGGCGGCTCAAGGGCGCGGGGAAATAACGCATCACCTGTGGGTCTGCGCACATGGCGGCAAATTCCGGCAAGTCCTCGTCACGCCACTGCCGCAACAGCAGCCGTGCGCTTTCCAGTTCCAGTATCGGCTCCATCTTCACTCCCCTTCCATGCCCCAGAGTCTACAACGCTGGTAGGATCCGTCACATAATCACCACTGAAAACACCATGCCGCTGCCACTGATCTATCACGAAGACTACAGTCCCGAATTCCCGGCGGAACATCGTTTCCCCATGGATAAGTTTCGCCTGCTGCGCGATCACCTGGTGGACAGCGGTCTGACCCGCGACGCCGACCTGCTGCGCCCGGCGCTGTGTCCGCCAGATATCCTCGCCGTGGCCCACGACCGTGGCTATATCGAACGCTACATGGGCGGCGAGTTGTCCCGCGAAGACCAACGGCGACTCGGCCTGCCCTGGAGCGAAGCCCTGGCCCGCCGTACGGTACGCGCCGTGGGTGGTTCGCTCCTGGCCGCCGAACAGGCCCTTGAGCACGGTCTGGCCTGTCACTTGGCCGGCGGCACCCATCACGCCCATTACGACCACCCGGCTGGGTTTTGCATTTTCAATGACCTGGCGGTGATCAGCCGCTATTTCCTGGCCAGCGGCCGCGTCTCGCGGGTGCTGATTTTCGACTGCGATGTGCATCAGGGCGACGGTACCGCCCGAATACTCCATGACACCCCGGACGCCGTGACAGTTTCCTTGCACTGCGAAAAGAATTTTCCCGCACGCAAGGCCCAAAGCGACTGGGACATCCCCTTGCCCATGGGCATGGGCGACGCCGCTTACTTGAAGGTGGTGGACGATGCGCTCAACTATCTGCTGCCGCTCTACCAGCCCGATCTGGTGCTGTACGACGCCGGCGTCGATGTCCACAAGGACGACGCCCTCGGTTACCTGAAGCTGACCGACGAAGGCCTCGCCGCCCGGGACGAGAGCGTCATGCGCCATTGCCTGGGGCGCGACATCCCGGTGGTCGGCGTGATCGGCGGCGGCTACAGCAAGGACCGCCAGGCCCTGGCCCGTCGCCATGGGATCCTGCACCACAGCGCACAAAAGGTCTGGTCGTCATCAGGTTGTCATTGAACGCTGGGCGCGTTACCCACAATGCCTGTGGGCCGGCCTGTGGATAACCTGAGCGAAACGGCCTACAGGCTGTGTTGACTATAGCTTGCGCAGTCCTGGTTGTTTTTTGATCAGCTCTCAAGAGCACCTACCTACTCCTGTGGGAGCGGGCTTGCTCGCGAATGCGGTGCGCCAGTCGATATTTATGTCACTGACACACCGCATTCGCGAGCAAGCCCGCTCCCACAGGGATCTGTGCTGGTAGAATGCCCCGCCTATTCCAGCCCCCACAGTTCAAATCATGACCTCGACCGCCAAGCCTTCCACACCGAACATCGCCATCATCGGCGGCGGCCCCGCCGGCCTGATGGCGGCCGAGGTGTTGAGCCAGGCCGGCCTTCAGGTCGACCTGTACGACGGCATGCCATCGGTGGGCAGGAAATTCCTGCTGGCTGGCGTTGGCGGCATGAACATCACCCACTCCGAAGCCTTCCCGGCCTTCCTGTCCCGCTATGGCGAACGCGCGCCGAACCTCGCGCCGCTGCTGCGGGCATTCGGTGCGGATGAGTTATGCACATGGATTCACGGGTTGGGCATCGACACCTTCGTCGGCAGTTCCGGGCGAGTGTTTCCTACCGACATGAAAGCCGCCCCGCTGTTGCGCGCCTGGCTCAAGCGCCTGCGTGATGCCGGCGTGGTGATCCACACCCGTCATCGCTGGCTCGGTTGGAACCCCGATGGCAGTTTGCGAATAGCCAGTCCGGAAGGTGAGAAAACACTACGCCCCGACGCGACACTGCTGGCACTGGGCGGCGGCAGCTGGTCACGCCTGGGCTCTGACGGCGCCTGGATGCAGGCGCTGGAACAGCACGGCGTGGCCCTGGCACCGTTGCAACCGAGCAACTGCGGGTTCGAGGTCGAGGCCTGGAGCGACCTGATGATCAGCAAATTCGCCGGCGCCCCGCTAAAAAACATCGCCATCGGCCTTAACGACGATGTGCCGCGCCTCGGCGAATGCGTGATCACCACCACGGGCATCGAAGGCAGCTTGATCTATGCGTTGTCGGCAGCGATTCGCGAAGCGATCAACCAACACGGCAGCGCAACGCTTCATCTGGACCTGCTGCCAGGGCGACCTGTGGACAAAATCCAGCAAGCCCTGAGCAAGCCTCGCGGTTCACGCTCGATGGCCAAGCACCTGCACAGTCAGTTGGGCATCGATGGGGTCAAGGCGGCGCTGTTGCGCGAGCTCACACCCGCCGATTGTTTCGCTGACCCGGCGCGGCTGGCCCAGGCGATCAAGGCCTTGCCGGTCACCCTGGTAAAGACCCGGCCTTTGGACGAAGCCATCAGCAGCGCCGGTGGCGTGGCGTTCGAAGCCCTGGATGAACGCCTGATGCTCAAGCAAATGCCTGGCGTGTTCTGCGCTGGGGAAATGCTCGATTGGGAAGCGCCGACCGGCGGCTACCTGCTCACGGCGTGCTTTGCCAGCGGCCGGGCGTCGGGGTTGGGCATGGTGGAGTGGTTACAGCGCCTGGATTGAAGATCGAGGCGCGGCCATCGCGAGCAGGCTCGCTCCCACAGTGATCGCATTCTTTCTGAAAGAACTCGGTCGAATGTGGGAGCGAGCCTGCTCGCGAAAGTGGTTTATCAGATAGAGCAGATCATCAAGGCTTACGCTTACGCGGCCCGGTATTGAACACCGGCACTTTTCGCACAGGCTTGACCGAGGGTTCCACAGGCGAGGAATCGCCGCTGTCCACCCACTTGCCCAGGTTGCGCTTGCCACCACCGCCCGAGGCCTTTGGTTTCTTCGGCTTTTTCGGTTTCTTGATGACCTGGCCACTGGCATCAGTGTCCGGCACCCGATGCTCAGGCTCGAAGTCCTGCTCCATCTGCCGGGGCAATGTCTGACGGGTCAGCATCTCGATGGCCGACAGCAGATTCACTTCATCGGCGCAGACCAAAGAAATCGCCTGCCCCGTAGCGCCCGCCCGACCGGTACGACCGATACGGTGGATGTAGTCTTCGGCGACGATCGGCAGGTCGAAGTTCACCACCAACGGCAAATCCTCGATATCCAGGCCACGGGCGGCGACATCGGTGGCCACCAGGATCTGCACTTCGCTGGCCTTGAAGCGGTCCAGGGCACGCTGGCGGGTGGCCTGGGGCTTGTCACCGTGGATGCCGTCGGCGTTGACGCCCAGGCCCTGGAGTTTTTCCACCAGCGCATCGACGCCGTTGCGCGTCTTGGCAAAGACCAGCACCTGCTTCCACTTGTTCTTGCGCATCAGGTGCACGAACAATTCCGGCTTGCGCTTCTTGTCCACCGTCACCACCCATTGCTTGACGGTGTTGGCGGCCACGTTGCGCGGACTCACTTCAATGCTCAGCGGATCGTTGAGCATCTGCCCGGCCAGCAAGCGGATCGCATCGGAAAAGGTTGCCGAGAACAACAGGGTCTGGCGCTTCTTCGGCAGGGCCTTGTAGATATTCGCCAGTTCTTCGGAGAAGCCCAGGTCGAGCATACGGTCGGCTTCGTCCAGCACCAGGGTCTGCAACTGGTTGAACTTCAGCGCGTTCTGGCGGAACAAGTCGAGCAAGCGGCCCGGCGTGGCGACCAGCAGGTCGACGCCTTTGCGCAGCTTCATCATCTGCGGGTTGATGCTGACGCCGCCGTACACAGCGTAAGTGCTCAGCGGCAAGTTTTGCGCGTACTGACGCACGCTTTCATGGACCTGTTCGGCCAGCTCGCGGGTCGGCACCAGGATCAACGCCCGCACCGAGTTGGCCGCGACTTTCGGTCCCTCGGTGGTCAGCAGTTGCAACAGCGGCACGGCGAAACCGGCGGTCTTGCCGGTACCGGTCTGGGCGGCGGCCATCAAGTCGCGACCGGCCAGCACTGCCGGCATGGCTTGGGCCTGCACCGGAGTCGGGGTCTGGTAACCAAGCGTCTCGAGGGCGCGCAGCAAGGGTTCGATCAGGCCAAGGGTGGCGAAAGTCATGGAAATACCGTAGGAAAAATCAGCGCAAGGTGTGCAATGCGCGGCAGTTTACCCTAAATCAGGATGTGGCCGGCGCAGGCTTGGGTTTGCGCCACTGGGGCAAGCCGATCAACACCACCGCACTGATGATCACCAGCATCGCCAGGGCTTCTTCGATGCCGATGGTCTCACCGGCGAACACAATGCCCAGCAACACCGCCACTGCCGGGTTGACGTAGGCATAACTGGTGGCTGCCGCCGGACGTACATGCTTGAGCAGGTACATGTAGGCGTTGAAGGCAACGATCGAGCCGAACAAGGTCAGGTAAGCCAGGGCGAACCAACCTTCCAACGGCGGAATACTGTCCAGATGCTCACCGCTGGCCACGCTGCCGATCAACAGCACCACGCCACCCACCAGCATTTCCACGGCGCTGGCCATCGCCCCCGCCGGCAACGGCAGGTGCTTGCTCAGCACCGAACCGAAGGCCCAGGACGCTGCCGCGAACACCAGCAAGGTCGCGCCCAACGGGCTCGATTGCAGGTTCGAACCGAGATTGAGCATGGCGATGCCGATCAACCCCAGCACAATCCCCGCCCATTCCAGACGGGTATTGCGCGCGCCCCAGAAGTAGCCGCAGAGCAGGGTAAACAAAGGTACCGTCGCCACCGCCAGCGCAGCGACCCCGGATGCCACGCCCGTGTGCTCGGCCACACTCACCGCACCGTTACCGAAACTGAGCAACAGCACACCAATGATGGCCCCGGCCTTCCATTGCGCCCAAGTCGGTGCCGGCGCTCCACGCCAGCGCAGGAAGCCGTACATCAGCGAACCGGCCAGCACGAAACGGAACCCCGCCAGCAACAGCGGCGGCCAATGCTCGACACCGATGCGAATCACCAGGTAGGTCGACCCCCAGATGACGTACAAGGCGAAAAAGGCAGCGATCAATGGCAAAGGAAAACGGCGTGGGCCAGGCATGGTCGGCTCGAAGTCAGGACAATGAGAGACGCTATTCTAGAAAGGCGACAGACGGAAAATAAGTTACAAAACCTGTTTATCCAACCCATACACTTTTCAAAGCACGGAGATAAACGCTATAAACCATGCTTTCGAAAGTCATGTCATCGGAAGCCAAACCGTGGATAAATACGACCGCATGCTGCTCAGCGCTTTGTTGGAAAACGGTCGTGCGTCCTACGCCGAACTGGCCCGCAAAGTGAACCTGTCGGCCCCCGCCGTGGCCGAGCGAGTCAGCAAGCTGGAAACCAGCGGCGTAATTACCGGCTATCAGGCCAAAGTCGACATGGCGAAAATCGGCCTGCCGATCCAATGCGTCATCGAACTGCGGATGGACCAGCACGGTAAACAGAAGACTTACGACGAACTGTGCAAGATCCCACAACTGACCGAATGCCATCGGGTGACCGGCGATCCGTGCGTGATCATGCAAGCGGCGGTCGGTTCTATGCCGGAGCTGGAAGAGCTGATCAACCGCATCGCCAAGTTCGGCTTCAGCAAGACCTCGATCGTGCTGTCCAGCGCCATTGAAAAGCGTGTGCCGTTGGGGCAGCTGGAAGGCAACGGGAAATAAACGACCCAACACAAATCAAAACTGTGGGAGCGAGCCTGCTCGCGATTGCGGTATGTCAGTCGACATTGATGTTGGCTGATCCAACGCTATCGCGAGCAGGCTCGCTCCCACAGTTTTTGTTTTGTGGTGTGTTTAGAACCCGCGATGCCGCTTGAGATGCTCGTTGATCTTCGCCGCCGGCACTTTCTGCAAGCTGCACAGCAAATCATGGGACAACTCCCGCAGCCCATGCTTTTGCCGCAGTTCCGAGGCCAGGTGCGCGGTGAGGTTGGCGGCCATTTCGGCGTCGGCCATGGCCCGGTGAGCCTGGCCGGTGTGGGGCAGGCCAGCGAACGCGTTGAGGGTGCCGAGTTTGTGGTTCGGCGCCGCCGGCATCAAGCGTCGGGCCAGCAACAGTGAACAGGCAAAATTCTGCAAGCGGGTGCGTTTGATTCGCCCCAGTTCGAAGTCCCAGAACTTCTGGTCGAACGCAGCGTTGTGAGCCAGCAGCGGCGTGATGCCGACGAACTCGTTGACCTCGTTCATCACCTTTTCCGCCGACGGTGCGCTGCGCAGCATGGCATTGCTGATGCCGGTCAGTTGCTCGATAAACGCCGGGACGCGCACGCCGGCATTCATCAGGCTCTGGTAGCGGTCGACGATCCGGCCCTGCTCAAGGATCACCACGGCAATTTCGGTGGCCCGACAACTGCTGCTTGGCGTGATGCCGGTGGTTTCAAAGTCGATGACTGCGATGCGTTCCAAACCTGTCTGAGCTCCGTAAAAATCAATTCTTGAGCAGCAAGGCGCCTTCGATGGGCACGTAGCGGCTGGCGGCGCGGATCAGCGAATTGGCGGTCAGCCCCGGCACGCCATAGGCCACAGCCTGGACGCCGTGCTTTTGGATGATGCGCTCGAGCAGCATGTCGAAATCGCCGTCACCGGAGGCCAGCACCACTTCATCGACGTGGTCGGCGGCGTCCATGATGTCGAGGGTGATACCCACGTCCCAGTCGCCCTTGGCCGAGCCGTCGCTGCGCTGGATGTAGGGCTTGAGCTTCACGACGAAACCCAGGTTGCGCAGGATCTGCTGGAATTGCTGCTGTTTGCTGTCGCCGCGATCGATCGCATAGGCGTAGGCCTCGACGATCTGCCCCTGCTTGCTCACATCGGCCCACAGCGCGGCGTAGTTGAAATGGCAACCATAGGCCTGGCGCACGGTGTAGTAGAGGTTCTGGACATCGGCGAACACTGCAATTTTTTTCACCGCGTTTCCTCTTGGATGCACACGCACGCAGACCACCAGGGCCGAAAAGTTGCCCAGTATGCCAGTCTGAAGGATTGTTCCGCGAATAATCGGCCCGAGGCGCCAGGGCGCCCCGGACGAATGGTGGGTCAGACGAAGGAGTCGTCGTCGCCGAAGAAAGAAGAATCGTCGCTGTAGTCCGCGTCGCTGAAACCACCCTGGTCATTGCCATAGGTGTCGTTATCGGCCACCCGCTGATCATCACCCCAGCCGTTGTCGCTGCTGTTGGCAGTGTCGTTGACCGGTTGGGCCGGCTCTTCCTTGATGACTTCGACGATTTCCTGCGGTTGCTGGCCGCTGTGGAACAGGCTGCTGATGCCTTGGGCCAGCATCACGCCGCCGGCCACGCCCGCTGCGGTTTTCAGGGCGCCGCCCAGGAAGCTGCTCGCTGCCGGGGCCTGCTGTTGCGGTGCGCCGTAATTGCCGGGCGGCGCGCCGAAGCCCTGTTGGGGCGGAGCATTGAAGGACGACGGCGCCGGTTCGCGCCAGCCGCCCCCACTGGAGGCCGGCGGGCTCGATGGGCGTGAATCCCGCGAGCTGCCACCAAAAATACTCGAGAGAAAACCACCGCCGCCGCTGGGCGCCGACGTCTGTTTGCGGGCCTGTTGCAGCTCGGCCTGCAATTGCTCGACTTGCTGGCTCAGTTGCTTGTTCTGTTCATCGAGGCGCTTGATCGCGGCCTCCTGCACCAGAATCGCCTGGGCCATGAAATAGCCCGCCGCTGGCTGGCTGACCATGTGCTCCTTGATCCGCGCCTCGGCCTGGGCGTCACGCGGGGCTGATTCCTTTTCGGCCTGTTGCAGCCGTGAAAACAGTCCATCGATCAGGGTTTGTTCTTCGCTGTTCATGGCGACCTCGTTAGATTGCCGGGTAGAAACCATTCCGATCCCGAAGACCGGTGCCCACCAGTAATGGGGCTCGCCAAAAAGGTTTCAATGGTCTTTACCTGATGTTTACGTTTGCTTGTGCGGGCGCCTGATCGGTTAAAGTGTCGAACCGCTTTTTTGAACTGCGATACCGACTCATGAATCCGTTTGACGTGTTGCGCGACTCTTTGTATTTCTTCAAGCGCCATCTGGGCCGGATCGCCCAATTGTGCCTGCCGTTGGTCATACTCGAGGCTGTGCTGCAGCAAGGCGTGGACAGCGCCGTCGGCCCCGAGGGTTTCCCCGGCTACAGCGTGATCGTCGGGCTCCTGGTCTACCCCTTGTACACCGCCGCGTTGATCCTGTTTCTCGACGCCCGCAGCCGCGGTGAAGCGCCACGCACGCGAGACCTGCTCGCAACCGCCCTGACCCTGTGGCCACGCTTTGCCTTGCTGACGGCCCTCAACACGCTGTTGATCCTGGTGGGGCTTTCGCTGTACTTCCTGCCTGGCCTGTGGCTGATGGTGACCCTGGCCTTCAGTGAATACCTGTTGGTCCTCAGGGGCCTGACACCCCTGGCCGCGATGAAGGAAAGCCTGAACCTGTCCCGCGGCAACTTCTGGCGGATCCTGCTGTGCATTCTCGCGGTGATGGGCCCGCTATGGCTGCTCAAGGGCGTCAGCGTCTCGGTGTATCCTTCGCCCCAGAACCCCGTGCTCAGCCTGCTGATCGACAGCGTCCACAGTTTCCTGCAACTGTTCACCAGCGTGGTGCTGTTCCGCATGTTCATGTTGATCGAGGCCAAGCCTGATAACCGCTGATCGCACACTGCGAAGGCCCTGGGCTTGGGCTTGAGAACCGCTCTCGGTTATGCTCGGGAGCACTTTCGCGTTTCGCCCATAAGCCGAGCCATGACCCGTCTACTGCGCTACACCTTGCTGGGCCTGCTGTTGATCCTCAGCCTGGCCGCCCTGTCGATCTACGGCCTGACCTGGCGACCACAGCCCCGGGAAACCGTGCCGGTCAGTTGCACCGCCAACGCGGCACCGCTGGTGCCCGGCCAGGCGTTGAAGGTGATGACCTGGAACGTTCAGTTCCTCGCCGGCAAGCGCTACGTGTTCTGGAATGACCTGGCCCAGGGCGACGATGAAAGCCCGACCCTGGAAGACATGGCCTTCAGCCTCGACGAAGTGGCACGGGTGATCCGCGACGAGCAACCGGACATCGTGCTGCTCCAGGAACTGGACAAGGGCGCCAAGGCCAGCGATTACCAGGACCAGCTCAAGCTGTTGCAGGAACGCCTGGCCGACCTCTACCCGTGCGGCACCAGTGCCTTCGACTGGAAGGCCGACTTCATCCCCAACCCGCATATCTTCGGCAGCGTCGGCCGGCAACTGGCGACCCTGAGCCGCTACCGCATCGAACACGCCGAACGAGTACAACTGCCGGTGGCCGACGCCAACTTCATCAGCCGTCAGTTCCAGCCGAAAAATGCCTTGTTGGTGAGCTATCTGCCACTGAGCGATGGCGGCCAACTGGCGGTGCTCAACACGCATCTGGAACGGGCCACCGAGCCGGAAGAAACCCCGCCCAGACAAATCACCGCCGTCGCCAAGACACTGGATAAATTCGAATCGGCGGGCACGCCCTGGTTGATCGGCGGCGACTTCAACCAGTTGCCCCTGGGCCAGTACCGGCGCCTGCCGTCCGAGCAACGCACGCCCTACTCCGCCGACAGCCCCTTGCACCTGTTGTGGGACAAATACCCGATGATCCCCACCAACAACGAGGCCAGCGGCATCGACCGCGAACACTGGCTGACCCACTACCCGAACGACCCCGGCCTCAACGGCCCCGACCGCACCGTCGACTACCTGTTCTACAGCCCGCGGATCAAACGGGTTGAAGCTCAGGTAAGGCAGGACGATACCTTGCGCATCTCCGATCATTTGCCGGTGATTGCGCGGTTCTTGTTGCCGGCTGCGCCGTAACAAACCCTGTGGGAGCGAGCCTGCTCGCGATAGCGGTAGATCAGCCAAATGCCCATTGACTGACACACTGCTATCGCGAGCAGGCTCGCTCCCACAGGGTTTGTATTTCAACTTCGAATCCGGGATCAGCTCATTTACGCGGCTTGACCCGCGCCGTCGCCTCCGCCACCAGGGGGTCGTCCGGCCAGTAATGCTTGGGATAGCGCCCCTTGAGGTCCTTCTTCACCTCGGCGTAGGTGCTGCGCCAGAAATTCGCCAGGTCCTGGGTCACCTGCACCGGTCGCCGCGCCGGTGACAACAGGTGCAACTTGACCGCCTGCCGCCCGCCGGCAATGCGCGGGGTGTCGGCCAGGCCGAAGAGCTCCTGCAAGCGCACCGCCAGGATCGGCGGGTGCTCGCTGTAGTCCAGCCGGATGGACGAGCCCGAGGGCACGCTCAAATGGTGCGGCGCCAGTTCATCCAGGCGTTGCGGCAGGGGCCAGGGCAACAGGTTGTGAACGATGCTGGACAAGTCCAGGTTGGCGAAGTGACTGAGGCGCGAGACTCGCCCCAGATACGGCATCAGCCAATGTTCGAGACTGTCCAGTAACGCCACGTCGCTGACATCCGGCCACTCGCTCTCGCCCTTGGCCTCCAGGTCCAGGCGACGCAGCAGCGCCACCCGCGCCTGCCATTGCCGCAGTTCCGGGGTCCAGGGCAACAATTCCAGGCCCTTGCGACGCACCAGGTTTACCAGGGCCTGGCTACGGGCTGACTCATCCAGGCCGATCAATGGCTCGCGGCTGAGCACCAGTTCGCCGACCTTGCGCTGGCGCTCGGCACGCAGCACACCTTCACGCTCGTCCCAATCCAGTTGATCCACAACACGGACTTGCTCGGCCAATACCGAATCGAACAACGCTGGGTCGAAATCCGTCGCCAGGTAGATCCGCTCTTCCCGCTGGCCATGGCGGCTGCCCAGGTCGGCGATCACCAGCCACGCTTGTTTCATCAGGCTGTCAGCTTCGGCAAACAGCGCCGCACGGCCATTGGCCAAGCGATATTCCGCGCCGCCGGGCCGGCGCTGCTGGGCAACGCGGTCCGGGTATGCCAACGCCAGCAAGGCGCCGAGCCAGCGCGGATGCTCGGGGTCGGCCACCGCTTCTTCGGCCTTGCCCCGTAGATAACCGCGATACTGCCGGGCCAGTTGCCGCGCCCGCTGCACCCCGCCTTGGGCGCCACGCGCCGCGCGTTCTTCGCCGGACAACAAGACCAGGCGACTGTGCAGATCCGCGCCGGCGCCACGGAGAATGTCGCGCTCGCCCAGCAGCGCAGCGACGTTACAGGCCATGTCCGCCAGCCCCAGCGCCTGGCCGCGCAGCAGCAGATGCGCGATGCGCGGGTGGGCTGGTAGTTCGGCCATGGCCTGGCCGTGGCGGGTCAGTTGCTCGCCCTTCAGCGCGCCCAGGCGTTGCAGCAGATCCTGGGCCTGGGCATATGCAGCGGCCGGCGGGACATCGAGCCAGACCAATTGCTGCGGCGCCACACCCCAGCGCCCCAGTTGCAGGGCCAACCCGGCCAAATCCGCCGAAAGAATCTCCGCACTGCCGTAAGCAGCCAGTTGTTCATGCTGGTCTTCGGACCACAATCGATAGCACACGCCCGGTTCCAATCGACCGGCCCGTCCGGCCCGCTGGGTGGCGCTGGCCCGGGAAATGCGCTGGGTGTCGAGACGGGTCATGCCGCTGCCCGGGTCGAAACGCGGCACCCGCGCCAGGCCAGCATCGATCACCACCCGCACGCCGTTGATGGTCAGGCTGGTTTCGGCGATGTTAGTGGCCAGCACCACTTTGCGCTGGCCCGGTGGCGCAGGGTCGATGGCGGCGCGTTGGGCCGCCAGGTCCAGCTCGCCATGCAGCGGGCAGAGCAGCACATCGGTGTTTTCGCCCAAGGCCTCGGCCAGTTGTTGATGGACCCTGCGGATTTCCGCCTGGCCGGGCAAGAACACCAGGACGCTGCCGGTTTCATCGTGCAGCGCTTCCAGCACGGTCTGCACCAGTCGCGGCTCGATGAATTCACCGGGTTGAAACGGCCGCCCCCAACGCACCGCCACCGGGAACATACGCCCTTCGCTGCGCAGGATCGGCGCATCGTCCAGCAACCCGGCCAGGCGCTCCCCTTCCAGGGTGGCGGACATCAGCAGAATCTTCAGCGGCTGGTCGTCACGAAACAGCTCTCGGCCGTTGAGGCTCAAGGCCAAGGCCAGGTCGGCATCGAGGCTGCGTTCGTGGAACTCATCGAAAATCAGCAGCCCCACGCCTTCCAACGCCGGATCATCCTGCAAGCGGCGTGTGAGGATGCCTTCGGTGACCACCTCGATGCGGGTCCGGGGCCCGACCTTGCTGTCGAGGCGAATCCGGTAGCCGACGGTTTCACCGACCTTTTCCCCCAGTTCACTGGCCAGTCGCTCGGCCGCCGCCCGTGCAGCCAGGCGCCGGGGCTCGAGCATCAGGATGGTCTGCCCGGCCAGCCAGGGCTCGTTCAGCAAGGCCAGGGGCACACGGGTGGTTTTACCGGCACCGGGCGGCGCTTCGAGCACGGCTTCGTGGCGCGATGCCAAGGCTTGACGCAGGGCGGGTAAAACTTCATCAATCGGCAAAGAAATCATGCTGGCTCCAAAACAGAGGGCCGAGTATAACGGCGAACTGTTTAGCGTGGTCTGGACTCCAACCAGCAACGCCTTTACCTGTTCAGGAGATTGCTATGCGTATTCCCTTTCGCGTGATCGGTGGCGTGCTGGTCGCCTCCCTGCTGACTCAGATCAGCGCCTGTGGCTCGATCTTCTACCCGGACCGTCGCGGCCAGATCGATGGCAAGATCGACCCGGCGATTGCCGCGCTCGATGCCGTCGGCCTGCTGTTCTACATCATCCCTGGCCTGATCGCCTTCGCCGTGGACTTCGCCACCGGCGCCATTTATTTCGAACCGGGCAAAAGCGTCCAGATCGAGCCAGAAAAACTCAAGCCGGCCATCAACCCCGACGGCACCGTCAATAACCACAAGTTGCAGGCAATCCTGGAACACGAACTGGGCCGCAGCTTCCCGCTGGACGATCCACGGTTGATCCAGCACAAGGGCAGCGCGCAACAACTGGCCGCGCTCGGTCTCAAACCGGCCGCATGACCGGCGCCACAGAAGGAACGACCGCGCCATGACCGCCAGCTCCGAACACGCTCGCCTGCTACGCCTGGCCACCCGGGCCTCGGTGGCCGTGGCACTTATCCTGGTCGTCGCCAAGGCGTTGGCCTGGTGGCTCAGCGGCTCGGTGAGCATGCTCGCCGGGCTGACCGACTCGGCACTGGACGGCGTCACTTCGCTGCTCAATCTGCTGGCGGTGCATTACGCCCTGCGTCCCGCCGACGATGACCATCGCTACGGTCACGGCAAGGCCGAGTCCCTGGCCGGGATGGCCCAGGCGCTGTTCATCGGCGGCAGTGCGGTATTGATCGCCTTGCAGGCCTTCGAACGCCTGAAAAACCCGGTGCCGGTGGACGCGCCCTGGCTCAGCGTCGGCGTAATCGTGTTTTCCCTCGGGCTGACCCTGGCTTTGTTGGCGTTGCAGCATCGGGTCATCCGCGCCACCGGCTCCAACGCCGTGCGCGCCGACTCGCTGCACTATCGCTCCGACTTGTTGCTCAACGGCAGCATCCTGGTCGCCCTGGTATTGGCGGGGTTCGGCTGGTATCAACTGGACGCCTGGTTCGGCCTGGGCATCGCGGCGTACATCCTGTGGAGCGCCATCCAGATCGCCCGGGAAAGCTTCGCGGTGCTGATGGATGAGGAACTGCCGCCCGACGTCAGCCAACATATGCTGGAACTGGCCTGCGCCGTGCCCGGCGTGCTCGGTGCCCACGACCTGCGCACGCGGATCTCCGGCAACCACTGGTTCGTGCAATTGCACCTGGAATTGCCAGGGGATTTGACCCTGTCAGTGGCCCACGGCATCAGCGACCAGGCCGCCGATGCTATCCACAATGCTTATCCAAAGGCCGAAGTGCTGGTGCATGCCGATCCTTCGGAAGTGGTGAAGCGCGCCAGCGCTTGATGCCCAACACCCGTGGCGAGGGAGCTTGCTCCCGCTCGGTTGCGCAGCGACCGCAAGATCCTGGGCCTGCTGCGCAGGCCAGCGGGAGCAAGCTCCCTCGCCACAGGGAACTGCTTCTATACCGTGTGATCAGTACGTCACCTGATACCCACGACTGCTCAAGCAACTGCCCTGGGCCTGCCGATAGGTCTGCACCACTTCCGGCGCCGGTGGATAGGTGTAATTGCGCGGATCGAAACCGCTCTGCTGCACCGCCCAGCGATAGCAGTCGTAGCCATCCTGATTGACCTGCTCGGGGGACTGGCCGTTGGCCGGATAAGCCACCACGTCAAAGCTGTTGCCCTGGGGCTGAGGTTGCGGGTTGGCCACAGGCGGCTCGACCACGACGTAATCCTGGGTATTGGCTTCGTAGATGTAATAGGCACCCGCGGCGAGAAAGAACAGCGAGCTGCCGATCCACACTTCCCTGGCGTAATCGGGCAGGTAACGGGTACGGATGCCTCGCGGCGGCTGCACCACCACGTAACGCGGCCCTTGGGGACGATACCAGTAGCCGCCCGAGTAGAAATAATCCTGGCCGCGATAGGGCACGCGGTAGTTGCGATCCGGGAAACGGTCGATCACATAACCCGGCCGGTATTGCGGCCCCGGGCCCCAGCCGTTGCCATGCCCACCCGGTCGACCAGGCCAATGTTGATCGGGACGGCCATCATGGTCAGGCCGCGGACCTGCGTTCGGATAGCCGTCGTTGCGACGAGGGATGTCGCGGTAATACCCCGGTTGCGGTTCGCGGGTCTGGGTCACGCTGTCGGGCCGGCCCTGGATCGGCAGGTTGTTGCCAGGCTGCGGTTGCGGGCGGCCATGGCCGTTGGGGTCTTGAGGTCCACGATCATAATGTTGGCCGCCCTGGTACGGCGGCTGCGGCTTGACCTCGAACTGACGACTGTTGTCGCCCCGGATGATTTCGTTGCTCTGCGGCCGCGGCTGGCCCGAGTAACCCTGGCCGTTGCCGCCGCGCCCGTCCTGCCCGCGACCGCCGTCCGGGCCGCCTCGGTTTTGCTGATCGTCGGCCATTCCCTGCGCACTGACACTTGCCCACAACAGACCAACACCTGCCAAACGCCAGATGCGCGACTTCATGAAATTCCTCACAACGGTTCAGGGCCTGAAGATAAGACTGGAAAAGCCCAGGCCGGTTCTGCGACAGATTATCAGCCACGGGGTTTATTTCGCAGGCATTAAAAAAGGGAGGCCCGTCGGCCTCCCCTTGAGAATTTCGTCCGTGCTCGACGCTTATGACGTCGGCTCACCTCACGCCGTCTTCTGGACAGTGTGCAGCTCGGGGGCCTGCCAGTACCGGTGGGTACTGCGACCGCAGCCGGCCTGATTGGGCGGGCTGCACTGGACTGTTTGTCCGAGCAGTGATCTTGGTGGTAAGCATAAGCCTGGAGCGTCGACGGATGATTGCGAAGATTGCGGAAATAAACATCACTTGCGCAATTTTTAACCTCAGATAGATAATCTGCCGCAATTATCAAGATAAAGGCCCAACCGATGAGCAAACTCGACCGTTACGACCTGAGCATTCTGGCGGAATTGCAGCGCGACGCGCGCATCTCCAACCAGGAACTGGCCGAACGCATCGGCCTGTCGCCCTCCCCCTGCTCGCGACGGGTCAAGCAGTTGGAGGATGACGGCTACATCACCCGCCAGGTCGCCCTGCTCGACCGCAAGCTGCTGGGCCTGAGCCTGACGGCTTATGTGCTGATCGGCATGGACCGCCACACCCCTGAACGTTTCGAAAACTTCGAAGCCGCCATCCGCAACCTGCCGCAAGTGCTGGAATGCAGCCTGGTGACCGGGATGGACGCGGACTACCAGCTCAAGGTGGTGGTGCCGGACATGGACCATTACCAGAAGCTGTTGCTGGGGCACCTGACCCGCATCGATGGCGTCACCAGCGTGCGCTCGAGCTTTGTGCTGAACCAGGTGCTCAACAGCACTGAACTGCCGTTGACTCATCTGCGTAGCTGACTGCTTTTGTGGCGAGGGGATTTATCCCCGCTGGGCTGCGCAGCAGCCCTGAAGCAGTAAATTCAATCTTCCTGGCACACTGAGTTGCTTGGTTTAGGGGCCGCTTCGCAGCCCAGCGGGGATAAATCCCCTCGCCACAAAATCTACAGCACGCGACGAATAGCTGCGACACACCGCCGCAGGCCAACCCCTCGCCCGCCCCCCATGCCGTATACTCGCCGCGCCTTTTCAATCCCGCTCACGCCGGAGTGTCCTGATGGATCCTGCTGTTTTCGAAGAGTGGATGATGACCGGCCTGGTCAGCATCCTGATCATTTTCATGGGTTTCATCGTCTGGGACCTGGCGAAGAAGTCCAAGGCCGGACGTTTCGGCTCGTTCATCCTGTTTTTCGTACTGGGCCTCGGCGTAGCCGCATTCGTCATCAAGAGCGTGGTGATCGGCCTGATCGAATCCGGGGCGCTATAAGCGCGCCGGCACTTCTTTCCACTGGCCCTGGTCGAGCCCTTCGATCGTCCAGTCGCCGATCCTGACACGCACCAGGCGCAATGTCGGCAAGCCCACGGCGGCGGTCATGCGTCGCACCTGACGGTTGCGCCCCTCGCGGATCACCAGCTCCAGCCAACTCGTGGGCACGCTTTTACGAAAACGAACCGGCGGATTGCGCGGCCACAATTGTGGTTCGTCCAGTTGGCGAGCCTCGGCCGGCAAGGTCATGCCGTCGTTCAACTCCACCCCGGCGCGCAAACGCTGCAATTGCTCGGCACTCGGCTCGCCCTCCACTTGCACCCAGTAGGTCTTGGCCAGCTTGTGTTTGGGATCGGCAATGCGTGCCTGCAGTTGCCCGTCGTTGGTCAGCAACAGCAAGCCTTCGCTGTCGCGATCCAGCCGTCCGGCCGGGTAGATGCCCGGTACGTCGATAAAATCCTTGAGCGTCGCCCGCCCCTCACCGTCACTGAATTGCGTCAGCACATCGAAAGGTTTGTTGAACAGGATCAGTTTTGGCTCGGCTGGCGGCGCCTTGGCCACACGGCGCGGCGCGGAAGCTGGAGGTTTCGCGCCAGGGCGGCGGGAAACAGGGCGTGAGGGGCGTGACATGGCGAACACAACATCTAGCGGTCAGGGCCGCTAATGCTAGTGGCCTGACCGCTAAATAACCACCGCCGTATCAGCGGAACGGCGGCTCGTCGAAGCTGCGCAGTTTGCGCGAATGCAGCGAGTTGAGTTCGGTGCGCAGCAGGTCCAACGCCTCGATGCCGATCTTCAGGTGCTGGTTGACCGCGCGCTCATAGAACGCGTTGGCCGAACCCGGCAGCTTGATCTCGCTGTGCAGAGGTTTGTCCGAGACGCACAGCAACGTGCCATAGGGCACCCGCAGGCGATAACCCTGGGCGGCAATGGTGCCGCTTTCCATGTCCACCGCCACGGCGCGGGACAGGTTGATCAGCGGACGCTCCTGGGCCCAGCGCAGCTCCCAGTTGCGGTCGTCGTAAGTCAGCACGGTGCCAGTGCGCAGGCGTTTTTTCAGCTCGTCGCCCTTTTCACCGGTGATATTCGCCGCAGCCTGCTGAAGCGCCATCTGCACTTCGGCCAGGGCCGGAATCGGAATGTTCGGCGGCACCACCCGGTCGAGAATGCCATCGCGACGCATGTAGGCGTGGGCCAGCACGTAGTCACCGATGGTCTGGGACTGCCGCAGCCCGCCGCAGTGGCCGATCATCAGCCAGCAATGCGGACGCAATACGGCCAGGTGGTCGGTGATGTTCTTGGCATTGGACGGGCCGACGCCGATGTTCACCAAGGTCACGCCATGGCCATCATTGGTCTGCAGGTGATAGGCCGGCATCTGGTAGCGGTGCCAGACCACACCGGCGGCGATGGCCGACGCTTCGCCGTGGTCCATATTCTTGTCGATGATCACGTTACCCGGCAGGACCATGCGCACAAAGCGCGGGTCGCTGCGCAGTTGCTCCAGGCCGTGAACGATGAACTGGTCGACATAGCGGTGATAGTTGGTCAGCAGGATCCACGGCTGCACATGACGCCAGTCGCTGCCGGTGTAATGCACCAACCGACGCAGGGAAAAATCCACCCGCGCGGCATCGAACAGCGCCAGGGGCAGCGGGTCGGTGTTTTCCCAGTCATAGAGGCCATCGGCGATACCGTCGGAGGCGGCCGACAGGTCGGTGCTGGGGAACACCCGCGCCAGTACCGCGGCGGTTACACCGGAGCCGGCCAGTTCATCGCCCTGCTCCACCACGTACGGGTACGGAATGTTCTGCTCGCTGACACCGACTTCCACGGTGACGGTGAAGTCGTGCATCAGCGGGACCAGCTGTTCCAGCAGGTACTTACGGAACGCGGCGGGATGGGTGACGGTGACGCTGTAGGTGCCGGGCAACTGGACCTTGGCGTAGGCACGCGTAGTTTGCGGGACTTCGCCGTGGCAGTGATAGGTCAGGCGCAAGGCCGGATAGCGAAACAACGCACGTTGCTCGGCATCCGGCTCGACGCGGTCCTTGAGATAACGCATCAGCGCCTGATTCAACGCGGTGGTCGCACGCTCGTGCAGGGCCGCCAGACGATCCACGGCTTGTTCGGCGGTTTGAACGACAATAAACGCTTCGGTCACGATCAGCTTCCTGTGTTCTGACTTGCAGGCCTTCATCTTGCCTGCATCGCCGCCCGACGGGAACAGTGGCGTATTGGCGCGCTCGATCATTCATCGACAATCCCTGTGGGAGCGAGCTTGCTCGCGATAGCGGTGCGTCAGTCACCAGAGCTGTTGGATGTGCCGACGCCATCGCGAGCAGGCTCGCTCCCACCCTTGACCTCCAGTGACTACAAACCCTTCATTCACCGCCAATCCCTTGCTCGCGATGGCGGTGTGTCAGTCACCACAGATGCTGGATCAAGGGTTTCGCGGTCTTCCTAGAAACCATGGGGGGTGGAGCGGGTGACGATGGCTTCGACATTCAGGCCCCGGGGCAAGGCACCGTATACCCGGCCAGCCGAGCCAAGGCGGCTGGCAATGAAGGCGTCGCTGATGTCGCTGTTTCCCGCCTCGAGCAACAACTTGGCCTGCAGGCCGACGGCGACGTCTTCGGTCAATTGCCGGGCGCGGTACTGGATGTCGTCGGTGTCCTTGAACGCTGCGTGCAATTGATTGATGTGGCCGGCCAGGCGCTTGTCGCCGTGGCCATCGCCCAATTCGCTGAACAATACTTCCAGCACGCCCGGCTCCTTGGACAAGGCGCGCAGCACATCAAGGCATTGCACGTTGCCGGAGCCTTCCCACGTCGAGTTGACCGGCGCTTCGCGGTACAGGCGCGGCAGGATGCTGTCTTCGACGTAGCCGGCGCCGCCCATGCATTCGGCGGCTTCGTTGATCATCGCGGGGGCGCGCTTGCAGATCCAGTACTTGCCTACCGCCGTCACCAGCCGGGCGAACTTGGCTTCGTGCTCGTCATTCAAGTGGTCCAGCGCCTGGCCCATGCGCAGGCTCAAGGCCAGGGCGGACTCGCTTTCCAACGCCAGGTCAGCCAGGACGTTCTGCATCAGCGGCTGCTCGCTCAACAGCTTGCCGCCAACCTTGCGGTGGGCACAGTGGTGACTGGCCTGGGTCAGCGCCTGGCGCATCAGGGCGCTGGAGCCGACCATGCAATCGAAGCGGGTCATGGCGACCATCTCAATGATCGTCGGCACGCCTCGGCCTTCTTCACCAACCATCCAGGCCAGTGCGCCACGGAACTCGACTTCGCTGGAGGCGTTGGAGCAGTTGCCCAGTTTGTTCTTCAACCGTTGAATGTAGAACTGATTGCGCGTGTCGTCGGGGCGATGGCGCGGCAGCAGGAAACAGGTCAGCCCCTTGTCGGTCTGGGCCAACGTGAGGAAGGCGTCGCACATCGGCGCCGAACAGAACCATTTGTGGCCCACCAGTTCATAGGCTTGGCCCGGGCCGCTGGCGCCCACCGGATAGGCCTTGGTGGTGTTGGCCCGGACATCGGTGCCGCCCTGTTTTTCGGTCATTGCCATGCCGATGGTGACCCCGGCCTTGTGCGCCATGCCAACGTTGCGCGGGTCGTACTCGGTGGCGAGCACCTTTGGCAGCCAGCGTTCGGCCAGGTCCGGCTGCAAGCGCAGCGCCGGTACGCTGGCGAAGGTCATGGTCAGCGGACAGCCGGTGCCGGCTTCGGCCTGGCTGTGCAGATAGGTCATCGAGGCCCGGGCGACATGCGCCCCGGGCTGTGGATGGGCCCAGGGCAAGCTGGGCAGGCCGTGCTCGACGGCGGTACGCATCAACTGATGATAAGCGGGATGGAATTCCACCAGGTCGATGCGATGGCCATAACGGTCATGACTGGAGAACACCGGCTTGTTCTGATTGGCCAGAAAGCCCGCTTCCATCAACGGCCCACCGGCCAGCGCCCCATACGCATCTATCCGCGCCTGCGCCCAGCCAGCGCCGAAACGCCGCGACCATTCTTGCAACGGCAGGTCGATGCGGTACAGATTGGCACCATCCAGGGATGGCGGCTGATTGGTGACGTCGTGGGTTTCAGCGAACTGGTGCAGGTTCATGACAGGGCTCCTCGATCAGCCAGGAGGTTCAGTTAAGCACCGCCCCCAGGCCGAACAAAGTGTCATATCCGCCTAAATATCGGCGCTTTCACCCTGCCCGTGGCAAAGCACACGGCGCTGGAGCGTCGCCTGCAGTGTCTCGAACTTCACCGGTTTGCTCAGGTAATCGATCAGCGCGCCCGACGGGCAGCGCTCTTGCCCCAGGTTCGGGCTGACCACCAGCACCGGCAGTTCCTCGCAACCGGACAAGGTACGGATCTGGCAGCAGACCGACACACCGTCCAGCGGCGGCGACTGGCAATCGAGCAGCACCGCATCGAAGCTCTCGCCGTGCAGCAGATCTAGCGCCGCACGGCCGCTGTCGGCAGTGCGCACCCGATAACCGAGCTTGAGCAACATGCCGCGCATGACCAACTGATCAATGCTGTTGTCATCCGCCAATAGCACCGTGCAATCCTGTGGCAGGCGCGAACCTTGGCGACCACCGAAGGAAAACGGCGTCGGCACAGCTGCCGGCAAGGCCAGGTCAAACTCCACGTTCAAATGAAAACGGCTGCCGCGACCGGGCTCGGAGGTATGGGTCAGGCGCCCGCC
This sequence comes from Pseudomonas sp. St290, assembly GCF_018325805.1. Lineage (NCBI taxonomy): Bacteria > Pseudomonadati > Pseudomonadota > Gammaproteobacteria > Pseudomonadales > Pseudomonadaceae > Pseudomonas > Pseudomonas sp. St290. The sequence goes on from NZ_AP014703.1 coordinate 5,919,567, forward strand.
CAGCAGTTCCACCAGTTGCCGGCAGATGGCCAGGCCCACGCCGAGGCCGCCATATTCGCGGGTCATCGAACCATCGAGCTGGAAGAAACGCTGATACAAGGTCGCCTCCCCCAGGTCGGTAAAGCCGATTCCGGTGTCGATCACGGCAAAGGACAGCATCAGCCGGTCAAGCTCCGTCGGCCTGCCACTGACTCGCAGCGCCAGGCCGCCCACTCGGGTGAACTTGATGGCGTTGTCCAGCAGGCATTCCAGGCATTGGGCCAATTTGCCACTGTCACCGAGCAGTCGGTCCGCCAGGCCCGGGGCCACGTCGACCTTGAAATCAAGGCCCTTGGCCGCGGCATTGGCGCCGAACTGCACCTGCAGCGCCTCGACCACCCCACGCAGGCTGAAAGGCGCCGGATAGACCTTGAGCTTGCCAGCCTGCAACTCGGTAAGGGTGAGGATGCCGTTGACCATGCGCATCATGTCCCGCGCCGAACCAGCGGCAGTCTGTTGATACTGGGTCAGTTCCTCGTCCATCTCGACGGTTTCCATCAACTCCAGGGAGCCGATCACGCCGTTCATCGGCGTGCGCAGTTCATGGGTCAGGGTGGCGAGGAATTCATCCTTGAGCTTGTTGCCGTGGGCCAGTTGCTGGTTGAGCACTTCGAGTTTCTGCCCCGCGTCCAACAGGGTCTGGGCCTGCTGTTCGCGCATGGCATTGATACGGTCGGCCAGGGCCAGGGACAACAGCGCCACTTCGATGGCCGAGCCGATCTGGCTGGCGTACATGGTCAGGAATACATTCGGCAGGTAACCCAGCACCATCAAGGTATTGATGATGCCCCCCAGCAGAAACGCCGACCAGGCAATGATGAAATAACGCGCCACCCGCAGGCCACGCCACCAGGCAAACAACCCGGCGGCAAAGATCGCCACCGTGAATACCAGCGCCAACGCCGTTGCCAGGCGCAGCGCCAAGGCATAGCTGGTCATCAACGACAGGCCGACCACCACCGCGCTGTAGGCGATCAGTGCCAGCAGCATGCGATCCAGCCAACGGCCATGCCGGGCGGTTTGCAGGAAGCTGCGGGCGAACTGGCTGCCAAACAGGCCCGCGCAGCCGATGAAAAACGGCGTCGCGGCGTTTGCCCACCAGGGATTGTCCGGCCAGAAATACTCCACGGCCGCACCATTGACCGACAACTGATACAGGCCGAACGAGGCGATATAGAAGATGTAATAGAGGTAGCTGGTATCACGCACGCTCAGGTAGATGAACAGGTTGTACACCAGCATTCCCAGCAGCACGCCATAGATGACCCCCAACACATACAAGCGCACCGGCTGCTGTTCGAGATAGGCGGTGCTCGACCACAGCGTCAATGGCGCCTGGATCGAACCCTGGCTTTGCAGGCGCAGGTACAGGACCTGCCGCTGCTCAGGCTTGAAATCCAGGCTGAACAAGTAGTTGTTCTGGCGAATCTCGCGGCTGGCGAATGGCAACGCATCGCCGGTCTGGCGCACCAGGCGGTACCCCCCGGCGGCATCTGGCAGATACAAATCCAGGTGGTCCAGCGGCGGGTACGCCAGTTCCAGCAGCCAGGTGCGCTGGGCGTCCGGATTGCCGGGGCGGTAGTGCAGGTCGATTTTCAACCAGAAGGCTGATCGCGAGTAACCGGCATTCAGCGTGGCTTTGTCATGGGGCTTGAAGGCGCCGGTGGCAGCCTGGGCCAGGACATCATCAATGGTGGCAGTGCCACCCGCATCTTCGAACACCTGCAGGGCATGACCCAAGGGCAGGCTTTGGGTGAATTCATCGAATTCCAGAGCACTTGCCAGAGGGGACAAGCACAGCAGCAACATCAGCAAATAGCGCATTTAAGTCCCAGCGTGGCCTGTCCGGTTGAGTCAGGAAGCCCCCCATTCCCTGAGTAGACGTAAAACCGGCATTACCTGTTATGAGTTGGATCCATCTCTAGCATAGCCGTTGATGGCCAATTTGCACCATTGAAATCTTTCCTATAGAAGGCTCTAGAACGGGCGTTTCAGCGCCAAGCGTTGAGATAGAGCTGTTGCTTTGGTCAGATTGGTTAGTTGACCGGGCGCAGAACAGTGGTGAGCGATTTCCTGTGGCGAGGGAGCTTGCTCCCGCTGGGCTGCGCAGCGGCCCCATAAATCCTGGGAGCGCTGCGCACTCCAGCGGGAGCAAGCTCCCTCGCCACAAAAGCACTCACCAGCAAGTCACTCAGTACAAAACCCTCAGCGTCCGACCACCGATAAAACAGGTTTGGTGGTAAGCTCGCGCACCATGAATATCTACAGCTCCCGCCCCGTTGTCCTCTGTCTCTCCGGCCACGACCCTAGTGGCGGCGCCGGTTTGCAGGCAGATATCGAAGCCCTGCTCGCCCAGGGTTGTCATGCCGCCCCCGCCGTTACCGCGTTGACCGTGCAAGACACGGTCAACGTCAGTGATTTCCGGGTGCTCGATCGAGCGTGGGTGCTGGCACAAGCCAATGCCGTGCTCAACGACTCGCAGGTCGCGGCAGTCAAGCTGGGCATGCTCGGCTCGCTGGAGATGGTCGACACGGTGGTCGAACTGCTCCAGGCGCACCCGCATCTGCCCATGGTCTGCGACCCGGTGCTGCGCGCCGGCGGTGGCGGACGCCTGGGCAAGGATGAGGTCGGCTACGCCATGCGCGAACGCCTGCTGCCCCTGGCCGTCATCGCCACCCCCAACCTGCCGGAAGCGCGCATCCTCGCCGAACTGCCCGAAGGCAGCGCCGACGAGTGCGCGGAAAAACTGCTGCCCTTCGTCAAACACCTGTTGATCACCGGTGGTCACGGCGACGAACATGAAGTCCATAATCGCCTGTACAGCCGCGATGGCCGCCGCGAAACCTTTACCTGCCAGCGCTTGCCCGGCAGTTACCACGGTTCCGGCTGCACCCTGGCCAGCGCCCTCGCCGGTCGGCTAGCCCAGGGCGAACAGCTCGCCAGCGCCGTCAAGACTGCGCTGGACTACACCTGGCGCACCTTGCGCGATGCCGAACGACTGGGCAAAGGCCAGTTCGTACCGCGTCGCCTGCCGCTGGATTTCTGCTCGTAACACTGGAGGCCTGTGGAATGAAATTACGTGGCCTTTACGCCATCACCGATAGCCAATTGCTGGCTGGCAAGTTCCTCGCTTATGTAGAAGCGGCGTTGGAAGGTGGCGTGACCCTGCTGCAATACCGCGACAAAAGCAGCGACGAGGCCCGACGCCTGCGGGAAGCCGAGGCACTGCGTAACCTGTGCGAGCGCTACAAAACCCAATTGATCATCAACGATGACGCTGAACTGGCCGCGCGCCTGGGCGTCGGCGTGCACCTGGGCCAGACCGATGGCCCGTTGGCGCCAGTGCGGGCACTGCTCGGACACAAGGCGATCGTCGGCGCCACCTGCCACGCCAGCCTGGCACTGGCCGAACAGGCCGCCCGCGAAGGCGCCAGTTATGTCGCGTTCGGGCGCTTCTTCAATTCCAATACCAAGCCCGGCGCCCCCAGCGCAGACCTTGAACTGCTCGAACAGGCGCGCATCAAACTGCATATTCCGGTTTGCGCCATCGGCGGCATCACCCTGGAGAATGCCGCCCCGCTGGTGGCCCACGGGGTCGACCTGCTGGCGGTGGTCCACGGCCTGTTCGGTGCCGACAGCAGTGCTGAAGTGACGCGCCGCGCCCGCGCCTTCAACGAGCTGCTGCAGAACAAATAGTCTATTTTCCGTTTTCGAGAGCCCAACCATGTCCCGTTCCGAAACCCTGTTTGCCAATGCCCAGAAACACATCCCCGGCGGCGTGAACTCGCCCGTTCGTGCGTTCAAGAGCGTGGGTGGCACCCCGCTGTTCTTCAAGCACGCCGAAGGCGCGTACGTGACCGACGAAGACGACAAGCGCTATGTGGATTATGTCGGTTCCTGGGGCCCGATGATTCTCGGCCACAGCCATCCGGACGTGCTGGATGCGGTACGCAAGCAACTGGTACACGGCCTGTCCTACGGCGCCCCGACCGCGATGGAAACCGAGATGGCCGACCTGGTCTGCTCGATCGTGCCGTCGATGGAAATGGTGCGCATGGTCAGCTCCGGCACCGAGGCGACCATGAGCGCGATCCGCCTGGCCCGTGGTTTCACCGGTCGCGACAGCATTATCAAGTTCGAAGGCTGCTACCACGGCCACTCCGACAGCCTGCTGGTCAAGGCTGGCTCCGGCGCGCTGACCCAGGGCGTGCCGAGCTCGGCCGGCGTACCGGCGGCGTTCGCCAAACACACCCTGACCCTGCCGTTCAACGACCTTGAGGAAGTCGAGAAGATGCTCGGCGAAGTTGGCCAGGAAGTGGCGTGCATCATCGTCGAGCCGGTGGCGGGCAACATGAACTGCGTACCGCCGGCGCCGGGTTTCCTCGAAGGCCTGCGCAGCCTGTGCGACCAGCATGGCGTGGTGTTGATTTTCGACGAAGTGATGACCGGTTTCCGCGTGGCCCTCGGCGGCGCCCAGGCCCATTACGGCGTCACGCCGGACCTGAGCACCTTCGGCAAGATCATCGGCGGCGGCATGCCGGTGGGCTGCTTCGGCGGCAAGCGCAAGATCATGGAATGCATCGCACCGCTGGGCCCGGTCTACCAGGCCGGCACGCTGTCGGGCAACCCATTGGCCATGGCCGCCGGCCTGACCACCCTGCGCCTGATCAGCCGCCCGGGCTTCCACGCCGAACTGACCGACTACACCACCCGCCTGCTCGACGGTTTGCAGGTTCGTGCCGACGCGGCGGGCATCCCGTTCGTGACCACCCAGGCCGGCGGCATGTTCGGCCTGTACTTCAGTGGCGCCGATGACATCGTCACCTTCGAAGACGTGATGGCCAGCGACGCCAACCGGTTCAAGCGCTTCTTCCACCTGATGCTCGAGGGTGGCGTGTACCTGGCCCCGAGCGCATTTGAAGCCGGCTTCACCTCCATCGCCCACGGCGAGACCGAGCTGAAGATCACCCTCGATGCGGCCGAGCGAGCCTTCGCTGCGCTGAAGTAAGACTGTGGATAACTGACGCTGGCTGAAGCTGGCGTCAGTGATTGCCGACAACTCCCCCGCTCTTTTCCTACGTATTTATGCCCGAAGCAGCTATTAGCATTCCCGCGCAGCAGAAAAACGAGTAAAGACTTTGTAAGGATGGCCCTGCTTATTTCATAATGCGCGCTTATTGGATCCCCCGGAGGGTCCGCGCGCCCCTCAGAGGTAAGTCGATTCCCATGAACCGCACCGGCCGCACCCTTGCCTTGGGCTGCCTGTTGCTCCTTCAGCCCCTGCTGGCGAATGCACAGGCAGGCGGCAACTCGTTGTTGATCCCGGCGCTGGGCCGTTGCACGCTCAACACCCAGCCACAAGATCTCGCACCGGCACTCGACGCCTGTCAAAAAGCGGCGGATGCAGGTGATGCACAAGCGCAATACGAGTTGGGCGAGTTCTACTACGAAGGCAAGGCTGCACCGCGCGACCTCAAGCAGGCCCTCAACTACTTCGAAAAAGCCTCCCTGCAAGGCCATGCCCAGGCGCAATTCAAGCTCGGCGGCATGTTCTTCCACGGCGAAGGCGTCCCGGCCAACAACGTCCAGGCCTACATTGTCCTGAAGATGGCGGCGGTCAACGGCGCCGAAGAGGCCTTGGACACCGCCGACGAAGTCGCCGAGCAAATGCCCCGCGACGAGCTGGAAGTGGCGACCCAGGTGCTGGGGCAGATCTTTCGCAAATACCTGATGGAATTGCAGAACGCCGATGGGCGTACACCTTTCTCCCCGCTGCCCTGAATCCACCGCAGCCTTGTGGCTGGGAGCTTATTGTGGCGAGGGAGCTTGCTCCCGCTGGAGTGCGAAGCGCTCCCAGAAATCTTAGGGCCGCTACGCAGCCCAGCGGGAGCAAGCTCCCTCGCCACAAAGGGCTGCGCTCAACTTATCGACAGGTTTATTTCTCAGGCATCGGCATCGGAAACGGCATCACATTGCCGACCGCGCCGCGGGCTTCGCTGATTTTCGGGGTGCCCAGGCGTTCGACTTCGTCGATGCGCACGATCGAATGCATCGGCACGAAGCTGCGCACCACGCCTTCGAACTGCGCCTTGAGCTTTTCTTCGCTCGGATCGACGACCACTTGCGTGCGCTCGCCAAAGACGAACTCTTCCACTTCCAGGAAGCCCCACAGATCACTTTGATAGATCTGCTTGGCGTACATTTCGAACACCTGGCCCTGGTTGAGGAAAATCACCTTGTAGATTGGAGCTTCACGTTTGGTCATGGCTGGCGAAACACATCGGCGGGTAAAAATGAGGGCGCGAACTATAGCATAGCCACTGCTCGCACAGCGGTAGGAACCGGGGGACTTGTTCCCTATAATGCGCGGTTCTTTGAATCACGTGATGATCCCGTCCATGGCCAAGAAGCTTTACATCGAAACCCACGGTTGCCAGATGAACGAGTACGACAGCTCGCGCATGGTCGACCTGCTGGGTGAACACCAGGCCCTGGAAGTCACCGCCCGCGCTGAAGATGCGGACGTGATCCTGCTCAACACCTGCTCGATCCGCGAACGCGCCCAGGACCGGGTGTACTCCCAGCTCGGCCGCTGGCGCGAGCTGAAGCTGGCCAACCCGGAAATGGTCATCGCCGTGGGCGGTTGCGTGGCCAGCCAGGAAGGCGCCGCCATCCGTGATCGCGCACCATACGTGGACGTGGTCTTCGGCCCGCAGACCCTGCACCGCCTGCCGGAGATGATCGACGCCGCGCGCAGCACCAAGCTGCCGCAAGTGGACGTCTCGTTCCCGGAGATCGAAAAATTCGACCACCTGCCCGAACCGCGCATCGACGGCCCAAGCGCCTATGTGTCGGTGATGGAAGGTTGCAGCAAGTACTGCACGTTCTGCGTGGTGCCCTACACCCGTGGCGAAGAAGTCAGCCGACCGTTCGACGACGTGATCGCCGAGATCATCCACCTGGCGGAAAACGGCGTGCGCGAAGTCACGCTGCTGGGGCAGAACGTCAACGGCTATCGCGGCCTGACCCATGACGGCCGCCTGGCGGACCTCGCCGAGCTGATCCGCGTCGTAGCGGCGGTGGACGGCATCGACCGCATCCGTTACACCACCTCGCACCCGCTGGAGTTCTCCGACAGCCTGATCCAGGCCCACGCCGACGTTCCCGAGCTGGTCAAGCACCTGCACTTGCCGGTGCAATCGGGTTCCGACCGGATCCTCGCCGCCATGAAACGCAACCATACGGCCCTGGAGTACAAATCCAAACTGCGCAAGTTGCGTGCGGCGGTGCCGGGGATCTGCATCAGTTCGGACTTTATCGTCGGCTTCCCTGGCGAAACCGAGAAAGACTTCCAGCAGACCATGAAGCTGATCGAAGACGTGGGCTTCGACTTTTCCTACTCCTTCGTCTACAGCCAGCGCCCTGGCACCCCGGCCGCCGATCTCGCCGACGAAACCCCCGAAGAAGTGAAAAAGGAACGGCTCAACGCCTTGCAACACCGCCTCAACCAGCAAGGTTTCGAGATCAGCCGACAAATGGTCGGTTCCATCCAGCGGATCCTGGTGACCGATTACTCGAAAAAAGATCCGGGCGAGTTGCAAGGCCGGACCGAGAACAACCGCATCGTCAACTTCCGCTGCGACACCCCGGCCCTGATCGGCCAGTTCGCCGACGTGCACATCGACGCCGCGCAACCGCACTCGCTGCGCGGTTCGCTGGTCCAGTAACCCCCGATCCCCTGTGAAAGCAGAACTTGTGGGAGCAAGGCTTGCCCGCGATACAGGCGCCTCAATTCTTGAGGGACCCAGTTGCATTCATCGCGGGCAAGCCTTGCTCCCACAAGCTTGCTCGGTTTATTAAGAGCTTTCGCACCCAGCCTACTGGCGTTATCCTTGATTTCACCTTAATTGCCCCTGGGCGGCTAAAAACGACCTTGAACGCACCCATCGAACCACATCGCTTTATTCTCGAGCCCTTTGAGGCTCGCCGCTTCGCCAATCTGTGCGGGCAATTCGACGAGCATCTGCGCTTGATCGAACAGCGCCTGGCCATCGAGATCCGCAATCGCGGCAACCAGTTCGAACTGATCGGCGAACCCAAGCACACCACCTCCGCGGAAAACCTGCTGCGCCGTCTCTACCGGGAAACCAAGGGGAGCGAGCTGTCGCCGGACACCGTCCACCTGTTCCTGCAGGAGTCGGCTGTCGAAGAACTCGACAACCACGCCCCGTCGGAACCTGCCGTGGCCCTGCGCACGAAAAAAGGCATGATTCGCCCTCGCGGCTTGAATCAGCAGCGCTACGTGAAGGAAATCCTCGGCAACGATATCAACTTCGGCATCGGCCCGGCCGGTACCGGCAAGACCTACCTGGCCGTGGCCTGCGCCGTCGATGCGCTGGAGCGGGAACAGGTACGACGCATCCTGCTGGTGCGACCGGCGGTCGAAGCGGGTGAGAAACTCGGCTTCCTGCCCGGCGACCTGGCCCAGAAGATCGACCCATACCTGCGCCCGCTCTATGACGCGCTTTATGAAATGCTCGGCTTCGAATACGTGGCCAAGCTGATCGAGCGCCAGGTCATCGAGGTCGCGCCGCTGGCCTACATGCGTGGCCGGACCCTGAACAATAGCTTCATCATCCTCGACGAAAGCCAGAACACCACGGTCGAACAGATGAAAATGTTCCTGACCCGGATCGGCTTCGGCTCCACCGCCGTCATCACCGGGGACATCACCCAGGTCGACCTGCCCCGTGGCACCAAGTCCGGGCTGAACCATGTGATCCAGGTCCTCAAGGATGTGCCGGGCATCAGCTTCACGCACTTCATGCCCAAGGACGTCGTGCGCCATCCGTTGGTGCAGCGCATTGTCGAAGCCTACGAGCGCTTCGAGCATCGCCAGGACGAGTCAGCGCCCGCAGACAAGGGCAATCGCCAAGATGCTTGAACTCGACCTGCAAGTGGCCTGCGAACACGCCGCCCCCAGCGAAGCCCAGTTCCGCCAATGGTGCGAACTGGCCCTGCGCCAACGCAGCGCCGACTCGGAGCTGACGATCCGCCTGGTGGACGAGCCCGAAGGCCGCGAACTGAACCACACCTGGCGGCAGAAAGACTACGCCACCAACGTGTTGTCGTTCCCGGCCGACGTCCCCGACGAACTGCTCGACATCCCGTTGCTGGGCGACCTGGTGATCTGCGTCCCGGTGGTGGAGCGTGAAGCGACGGAACAAGACAAGACCCCTGAGGCCCACTGGGCCCATCTGGTGATTCACGGCTGCTTGCATCTACTGGGTTACGACCATATAGAAGATGCCGAAGCCGAAGAAATGGAAGCACTGGAACGAACGTTGCTTGCAGAGCTGGGTCATCCCGACCCTTACGCCGGCGACGAACACTGATACATCAACCTGTAACGACAAAGGATTCAGAGTAATCGCTATGAGCGAAGATCGATCGAGCAACGGGCAGAAGTCATGGCTGGGCAAGCTCACCCAGGCTTTTGCCCATGAGCCGAAAAACCGCCAGGAGCTACTGGAGCTGCTGCGCGATGCACACCAGAACAAACTGCTGGACAGCGAAGCGCTGGCCATCGTCGAAGGCGCCATCCAGGTCGCTGACCTGCAAGTACGCGACATCATGGTCCCGCGCTCGCAGATGGTCAGCATCAAGGCGACCCAGACACCCCGTGAATTCCTGCCCGCCGTGGTCGACTCCGCTCACTCGCGCTACCCGGTGGTTGGCGAAAGCCATGACGACGTCATGGGCGTGCTGCTGGCCAAGGACCTGCTGCCGCTGATCCTTCAGGAAAACGGCGACAGCTTCAACATCAAGGACCTGTTGCGCCCGGCCACCTTCGTGCCCGAGTCCAAGCGCCTGAACGTGCTGCTGCGTGAATTCCGCGCCAATCACAACCACATGGCCATCGTCATCGACGAATACGGCGGCGTGGCCGGCCTGGTCACCATCGAGGACGTGCTCGAGCAGATCGTCGGCGACATCGAAGACGAGCATGACGTCGAGGAAGACAGCTACATCAAGCCTCTGCCCAGCGGTGACTTCCTGATCAAGGCCCTGACGCCGATCGAGAACTTCAACGAATTCTTCGACAGCCAATTCTCCGACGATGAGTTCGACACCGTCGGCGGCCTGGTGATGAGTGCTTTCGGGCATCTGCCCAAGCGCAACGAAACCACGGAAATCGGTTCCTGGCGCTTCCGCATCCTGAATGCCGACAGCCGTCGGATTCACCTGCTGCGCCTGTCCCCCATTGGCCGATAACCCCTGCGAGACCCGCTAAGGACAAAAATGCGCTGGATAACCCGCCCCGGCTGGCCCGGTAACCTGCTGGCCATGGCGGCCGGTGCGATCACCACCCTGGCCCTGGCGCCGTTCAATATCTGGCCGCTGGCATTGCTGGCGGTCGGCTTGTTCTATGCCGGGCTGCGCGAGTTGTCGCCACGCCAGGCCCTGGGCCGGGGCTGGTGTTTCGGCTTTGGTCTGTTCGGCGCCGGCACCAGTTGGATCTACGTCAGCATCCATAACTTCGGCGGCGCCTCGGTGCTGCTCGCCGGGTTGCTGATGCTGCTGTTCATCGCCGCCATCGCCTGGTTCTTCGCCCTGCCCGCCTGGCTCTGGGCGCGCTGGCTGCGGCGCAACGAGGCGCCGCTGGCCGATGCCCTGGCGTTCGCCGCGCTGTGGTTGGGCCAGGAAGCCTTCCGTGGCTGGTTCCTCACCGGGTTCCCGTGGCTCTATTCCGGCTACAGCCAACTCGACGGCCCGCTGTCCGGCCTCGCGCCGCTGGGCGGGATGTGGTTGATCTCCTTCACCCTGGCCTTGACCGCCGCGCTGCTGTACAACGCGCCCCAGTTGATCCGCAGCGGGCGCAAAGGTTTTATTGCGGCCGGCGTGATGCTGCTGATCGGCCCGTGGGTAGTCGGCATGGCTCTCAAGGGGCATGCCTGGACCAGCCCTTCGGGCGATCCGCTGAGCGTCGCGGCGCTCCAGGGCAACATCGAACAAAGCATGAAGTGGGACCCCGAGCAGCTCAACGCGCAACTGGCGCTGTACCGCGACATGAGCTTCGCCTCCAAGCGCGTCGACCTGCTGATCTGGCCGGAAACCGCAGTGCCGGTGCTCAAGGAGTCCGCCCAGGGCTACCTGGACATGATGGGCAACTTCGCCGCCGAGCGGCATTCGGCGTTGATCACCGGCGTGCCGATTCGCCAACTGGTCCACCACGAGAAGCGTTACTTCAATGGCATCACCGTGACCGGCGAAGGCGACGGCACCTACCTGAAGCAGAAACTCGTGCCGTTCGGCGAGTACGTACCGCTACAGGACATCCTGCGCGGCCTGATCGCGTTCTTCGACCTGCCCATGTCGGACTTCGCCCGGGGCCCGGCCGACCAGCCATTGCTGCAGGCCAAGGGTTACCAGATCGCACCGTTCATTTGCTATGAGGTGGTCTACCCGGAATTTGCCGCCAGCCTCTCGGCGCGCAGCGACTTGCTGCTGACCATCAGCAACGACACCTGGTTCGGCACCTCGATCGGCCCGTTGCAGCACCTGCAAATGGCGCAGATGCGCGCCTTGGAAGCCGGCCGCTGGATGATCCGCGCCACCAACAACGGCGTGACCGGCCTGATCAACCCTTTCGGTCAGATCACCGCACAGATCCCGCAATTCGAACGCGGCATCCTGTATGGCGAAGTGGTGCCGATGCAGGACCTGACGCCGTACCTGCAATGGCGTTCGTGGCCATTGATCATTTTGTGTGTGTTGTTGCTGGGCTGGGCGTTGATGGCGGGACGGATGGCCAAAACGGTTTGACTCGTTCCCCATGTGAATGAAAAACCCTGTGGCGAGGGAGCTTGCTCCCGCTGGGGCGCGCAGCGGCCCCAAAAACAGGGCCTGCTTCGCAGTCCAGCGGGAGCAAGCTCCCTCGCCACAACAGCGATCACTTCACTCCGCGCGGTGTTTCAGCGATAGAACAACCAATACCCCACCAGCCCCACCGCCTCATTCATCAACTGTCCGGATTGCCAGATCGCCTTGAACTCCGGCATCCAACCGCCCAACGGCCGGGCATTGTCCTGTCCCAGGAACCCCACCGGCGCCGGCACCACGTCAAACCCCGACCGCTGGAAACTCCAGACCGCCCGTGGCATGTGCCAGGCCTGGGTGACCACCACGACCCGCTTGATGCCTTGCGGCAGCAGGATTTCGGCGCTCATCCGGGCGTTTTCCCAGGTCGTACGGCTACGCCCCTCCTGCCAGCGCACGTTGACGCCGAAATCCTCCAGCATAGAGTCCGCCATCAGCCGAGCCTCGCTGGGCGGGGTGCCATAGTGCAAGCCACCGGATGTCAGCACCGGCAAGCCTGAAGCCTTGGCCAGTCGCGCGGCATAACGCTGGCGCTCCAAGCCGACGCCGGTGGGTTGGTCGGCGCCCCAGGCCAGGTCACCGCGTTCACGGCCCGAACCGAGCACCACAATGGCGTCGGCGCGTTGGGCCAGGGTCGCCCAATCACTGAGCAACAGCGGCGGTTCGCGCTCCAGCGCCCTGGCGCTCCATTGCACCACCACGGGCAGGCTCATCAGCCAGAAACCACCCAGCCCAACGAAAAAGCACAGACGGGCCAGACGCGGCCGAGAGTCGCGCCACCACCAGGCAAGCGCCAACAACAGCAAAAGAATGCCGGGCGGCAATAAAAGTTGTTTGATGAAATAGCGAAACGGCATCGGGCATCTCCATAGATGCCCGAAGCCTAGGTGGGTTGACGCAAAGCGACAACAGATTCGAAAAAACCTTGAATCAAAAAGAGCGACACGCGTGAATCCGGCTTTACTTGAACTGCAGCGACCGGACCTTTACAGCATCCTTGTCAGGCGTCCGGTCCTTGAGCCATACAACCTTGGCCGAACGGGGCGCATCGAGACGCTTGAGTACCTGGGCCCCACTGGTGGGAGCTTGATGTCCGGCCTGTTCGAGGTAAGCCTTGACCAGTTCGAACTCTGCGGGGCTCAAGCCACGCAGCTCCAGCTCTGCCGGGCGTTCATCACGCAAGCGACCGGCGGTTCTTGCAGCGTCCAGGGCAACCCCGAGACGATCGATCAGTTTTTCATACAACTCAGGTGTAGCGACTTTTCGTTGTGATTCAACCATCCCTCACCTCATTGAAGATAAGACTCACTCCCCATTGAGAAGCTTAGCTTCGCTGGGCAAACCGGCAGGGCGCCGCGACCAACGGCCCTGAACACCGGTCATCGCCGATGATTGACAATGGTTTGGCAACGGTTGAGCAGCAATCAGGGTTTCCCTCGGCAGAGCGCGGTCATGTATGCTACGGCGCTTCCTGTAACTCCACTTCCAGCTTGGCTGGACATCGAAAACGCCGCATTCGGCGTCGTCTGCGTCCAGCATGGCAACGAAGAGGATTGGGCCACCCCATTCAGTACAAAAGTAGCCATGCACGAACACTACCAGCCCCGTGAAATCGAAGCCGCCGCCCAGTCGTTCTGGGACGAGCAAAAGTCCTTTGAAGTCAGTGAACAGCCAGGCAAGGAGACTTACTACTGCCTGTCGATGTTCCCTTACCCCAGCGGCAAGCTACACATGGGGCACGTGCGCAACTACACCATCGGCGACGTGATCTCCCGTTACCAGCGCATGCAAGGCAAGAACGTCCTGCAACCCATGGGTTGGGACGCCTTCGGCATGCCGGCGGAAAACGCCGCGATGAAGAACAACGTGGCCCCCGCCAAGTGGACCTACGAAAACATCGCCTACATGAAGACCCAGCTGCGCAGCCTGGGCCTGGCGGTGGACTGGTCCCGCGAGGTCACCACCTGCAAGCCCGAGTACTACCGCTGGGAACAATGGCTGTTCACCCGCCTGTTCGAAAAAGGCGTGATCTACCGCAAGAACGGCACCGTGAACTGGGACCCGGTGGACCAGACCGTACTGGCCAACGAGCAGGTGATCGACGGTCGCGGCTGGCGTTCCGGCGCGCTGATCGAAAAGCGCGAAATCCCGATGTACTACTTCAAGATCACCGCCTATGCGGATGAACTCCTGGAGAGCCTCGACGAACTGACTGGTTGGCCTGAACAGGTCAAGACCATGCAGCGCAACTGGATCGGCAAGTCCCGGGGCATGGAAGTGCAGTTCCCCTACGACGTCGCCTCCATTGGCGAAGCCGGCGCCCTGAAAGTCTTCACCACCCGTCCGGACACGCTGATGGGGGCCACCTATGTGGCCGTGGCCGCCGAGCACCCGCTGGCGACCCTGGCCGCCCGCAACAACCCCGAGCTGCAAGCGTTCATCGCCGAATGCAAGGGCGGTAGCGTTGCCGAAGCCGACGTCGCCACCCAGGAAAAGAAAGGCCTGCCAACCTCGCTGTTCGTCGAGCATCCGCTCACCGGCGAGAAACTGCCGGTATGGGTCGCCAACTACGTGCTGATGCACTATGGCGACGGTGCGGTCATGGCCGTGCCGGCCCACGACGAGCGCGATTTCGAATTCGCCCACAAGTACAACCTGCCGGTCAAAGCCGTCGTGCGCACCAGCGCCGGTGACCAGACCCCGGCTACTTGGCAGGACGCCTACGGCGAACACGGCGAGCTGATCAACTCCGGCGAATTCGACGGCCTGGATTTCCCCGGCGCGTTCGATGCCATCGAAGTGGCCCTGATCAAGAAAAACCTCGGCGCCTCGCGCACCCAGTTCCGCCTGCGGGACTGGGGCATCAGCCGCCAGCGTTACTGGGGCTGCCCGATCCCGATCGTGCATTGCGACACCTGCGGTGACGTACCGGTGCCGGAAGACCAACTGCCCGTGGTCCTGCCGGAAGACGTCGTACCCGACGGCGCCGGTTCGCCCCTGGCACGCATGCCTGAGTTCTATGAATGCAGCTGCCCGAAATGCGGCGCACCGGCCAAGCGTGAAACCGACACCATGGACACCTTCGTCGAGTCCTCGTGGTATTACGCCCGCTACGCCTCACCGCACTATGAAGGTGGCCTGGTGGAGAAATCCGCGGCTGACCACTGGTTGCCGGTGGATCAATATATCGGCGGTATCGAACACGCCATTCTCCACCTGCTCTACGCGCGCTTCTTCCACAAGCTGATGCGTGACGAAGGCCTGGTGAGTTCCAACGAACCGTTCAAGAACCTGCTGACCCAAGGCATGGTGATCGCCGAGACTTACTATCGTCGCGAAGCCAACGGCGCCTACACCTGGTTCAACCCGAGCGACGTCGAACTCGAACGCGACAGCAAAGCCAAGGTGATCAGTGCCAAGCTGATCGCCGACGGCCTGCCGGTGGAAATCGGCGGCACCGAGAAGATGGCCAAGTCGAAGAACAACGGCGTTGACCCGCAATCGATGATCGACCAGTTCGGCGCCGACACCTGCCGCCTGTTCATGATGTTCGCCTCGCCACCTGACATGAGCGCAGAGTGGTCCGACTCGGGCGTCGAGGGCTCGCACCGCTTCCTCAAGCGTGTCTGGCGCCTGGCGCAAGCCCACGTCACCCAGGGCCTGCCGGGCAAACTGGACATCAGCCGCCTGAACGACGAACAGAAAGCCATTCGTCGCTCGATCCATCTGGCCATCAAGCAGGCCAGCCATGACGTCGGCCAGAACCACAAATTCAACACCGCCATCGCCCAGGTGATGACGCTGATGAACGTGCTGGAAAAAGCCGCGCAAGGCACCGAGCAGGATCGCGCACTGGTTCACGAAGGCCTGGAAGCCGTGACCTTGCTGCTGGCGCCAATCACACCGCACATCAGCCACGAGCTGTGGAATCGCCTGGGTCACGCCGACCCGGTGATCGACGCCAGCTGGCCGGCGGTGGACGAAACCGCGCTGGTGCAGGACAGCTTGACCCTGGTCATCCAGGTCAACGGCAAGCTGCGCGGCCAGATCGAAATGCCGGCCGCCGCCACGCGTGAAGAAGTCGAAGCCGCTGCGCGGGCCAATGACAACGTACTGCGCTTTGTCGATGGCCTGACGATCCGCAAAGTGATCGTCGTGCCCGGCAAGCTGGTCAACATCGTCGCAAGCTAATTGGATCGGGCGCAAGGCTTGAGCCTGGCGCCGAATACAACCTGCGGGGTCGCATGGTCGACCCCCATAGGGTTCAAGGGGAGCAACAAGATGATCAAACGTAATCTGCTGGTAGTGGGCCTGGCGGTCCTGTTGAGCGCCTGCGGCTTCCAACTGCGCGGCACCGGCACCACCGAGCTGGCGATCAAGGAACTGGACCTCAGCGCACGGGACGCCTATGGCGACACCGTTAAAATGCTGCGCGACAACCTGGAAAGCAGCGGCGTGAAAGTCTACAGCGGCGCCCCGTACAAGCTCGTATTGACTCGCGAACAGCAAAGCCAGCGCAGCCTGAGCTATGCCGGCGCTGGTCGTTCGGCCGAGTACGAACTGAACAACGTGCTGAGCTATGAGATTCGCGGCCATAACGACCTGGTGCTGATGGACGACAAACTGCAAGTGCAGAAGGTCTACCTGCACGACGGCAACAACATCACCGGCTCCGACCAGGAGTCCATCGAAGTGCGCGGCGAAATGCGCCGTGAACTCATACAGCGCATGATGCTGCGTCTGCAACAACTGAGCCCGGCCCAGTTGGAGCAACTGCAACAGACTGCCGATGCTCGCGCCAAGGCCGAAGCCGATGCGCTGGAAGCGGCACGCAAGGCTGAAGCGGAAACCCCGCAACAGTCGCCAATGCAGATCCCGGCTGAATAAGCCTTGCGGGGCGCTCCGGCGTCCCGCTCGCCCGCTCTTATGAAGCTCGCTCCCGCTCAACTCGGCAAACACCTGCAAGGCGCCCTCGCGCCGGTCTACATCATCAGTGGCGATGACCCACTGCTGTGCCAGGAAGCCGCTGACGCCATCCGTTCTGCGGCACGCCAGCAAGGTTTCGATGAACGCCAGGTATTCGCCGCCGACGCCAGTTTCGACTGGGGCACGCTGCTGCAAGCCGGGGCGAGCATGTCGTTGTTCGCCGAAAAACGCCTGCTGGAACTGCGTCTACCCTCCGGCAAACCCGGTGACAAGGGTGCCGCCGCGCTGATCGAATACTGCTCGCGCCCCGCCGAAGACACGGTGCTGCTGATCAGCTTGCCGAAACTCGACGGTAGCGCGCAGAAGACCAAATGGGGCAAGGCCCTGGTCGAAGGGCCGCAAACCCAGTTCGTGCAGATCTGGCCGGTGGATGTCAGCCAGTTGCCCAGCTGGATCCGCCAGCGCCTGTCCCAGGCCGGCCT
Source organism: Pseudomonas sp. St290 (assembly GCF_018325805.1). NCBI lineage: Bacteria > Pseudomonadati > Pseudomonadota > Gammaproteobacteria > Pseudomonadales > Pseudomonadaceae > Pseudomonas > Pseudomonas sp. St290. The sequence continues at coordinate 5,936,894 of NZ_AP014703.1, forward strand.
CTCGGCCAGCCAGGACGCGGTGGAGCTGATCGCCGCCCGGGTCGAAGGCAACCTGCTGGCCGCCGCCCAGGAAATCGAAAAGCTCAAACTAATGGCCGAAGGTGGGCAGATCACCGTGGAAACGGTGCAGGCTGCCGTGGCCGACAGCGCGCGCTTCGATGTCTTCGGGCTGACCGATGCGATCCTCAACGGCGAAGCCGCCCATGCCCTGCGCATGCTCGAAGGTCTACGGGGCGAAGGCGTCGAGCCGCCGGTGATCCTCTGGGCCCTGGCCCGGGAGTTGCGCCTGCTGGCCAACCTGTCCCTGCAATACAGCCAGGGTGTACCGCTGGACAAAGCCTTCAGCCAGGCCCGCCCGCCCGTCTGGGACAAACGCAAACCGCTGATGAGCAAGGCCCTGCAACGCTACTCCGCACCGCGCTGGGCGCAATTGCTACTCGAGGCCCAGCGCATCGATGCGCAGATCAAGGGCCAGGCCGCTGGCTCGCCATGGATGAGCCTCAGTCGGTTGTCGCTGTTGATGGCCGGACAGCGACTCTCTTTGCCCGCTGAGTAGTCACTCAGTAGAAGCACACTGCATACCTGTGGCGAGGGGATTTATCCCCGCTGGGTTGCGAAGCAACCCCAAAACTAGGCGCCGTGGAGTGTCAGGCAGTTTGTAATGGGGGCGCTTCGCGCCCCAGCGGGGATAAATCCCCTCGCCACAGGTCATCTTCCACCACAAGTTGCGTGTCCGTCTGATGACACTGCTTGCACAACCCAGGGACTGGACAACCTCCCAACTCTGTCCCATGATTTGCCCCGCAAAAACCACCCCACGAGAGATCCCATCATGAGCAAAAAGCCATCCAGGCATGGCCCCAACAAGGCCAAGTCCATCGTCGCCCAACCCCTGTTCCGCAGCCGCCAGGAACGACCCGCCAAGGGCAAGGGCAGCTACCGCCGCGAAGCCTTCCAGTCTGACAACTGGGAGGCTTCTTGCTTTCTGGCAGCTTGAAACAACCGGACAAGCCCTACGCCCCTTTCGCATGTTAAGGTCAGCACCTGATTTGTATTTCTGGACCCGTGCATGCCCTTCTGTCTTTCCCATCGTTGGCCACTGCGCCAAATGATCGTTGCCGCAAGTGTCGCCCTGCTTGTCGCCTGCGCCGAAAAACCTACCGCCGCCGACGCCCAACCACTCCAGACCGCCCCTGCCGTGACCGCTCCGGCCATCGTGCCGCCCGTGGTGCCGACCGGTGAAGACCTGGCCATTGCGCCCACCCAGACCTTCGCCGAATGGCAGGCCGGGTTTCGCAAGGAGGCACTGGCCGCCGGGATCCGTGGCGATCTGTTCGACCGTGCATTTATCGGCGTCAGCCCGGACATGAGCGTGATCAAGGCCGATCGCAGCCAGCCGGAGTTCACCCGCCCGGTGTGGGAATACCTCGATGGCGCGTTGTCGCCACTGCGAGTCAACAAGGGCAAGAGCCTGATTCAACAGAACGCCCAGGTCCTGCAAAGCATCGAGCAGCGTTATGGCGTCGATCGCGAGGCGCTGGTGGCGGTGTGGGGTATGGAGAGCAACTTTGGTCAGTTCCAAGGCACCAAGTCGGTGATCAATTCCCTGGCGACCCTCGCCTACGAAGGACGGCGCCCGGGCTTTGCCCATGCGCAACTGATCGCGGCCCTGCAGATCCTGCAACAAGGCGACATCACACCGGAAAAAATGCTCGGGTCGTGGGCCGGCGCCATGGGCCAGACCCAGTTCATTCCCACCACGTACAACACCCATGCGGTGGATTTCGACGGCGACGGTCGCCGCGACATCTGGGGCAGCTCCACCGATGCCCTGGCCTCGACCGCCCATTACCTGCAAAGCTCCGGCTGGCAACGCGGCCAGCCGTGGGGCTTCGAGGTCTCGCTCAGTGAAGGCTTCGACTACACGCTAGCCGATGGCACGATCCGCAAGCCCGTTTCCGAATGGATGCGGCTGGGCGTTTCAGCATATGGCGGCCTGCCGACAGCCCCCGATCAAGCACAGCTATCGGCGGCCCTGCTGTTGCCAGCCGGCCATCGCGGCCCGGCGTTCCTGATCTTCGATAACTTCCGCGCCATTCTCAAGTACAACAACTCATCCTCCTACGCCCTGGCGGTTGGCTTGTTGTCACAGCGCTTCAGCGGTGCAGGGTTGGTCTACGGCCAGTGGCCAAAAGAAGATCTGCCCCTGAGCCGCAGCGAACGCATCGAACTGCAGACCCTGCTGGGCAAGCACAACTACGACGCGGGCAACCCCGACGGAATCATCGGCGCCAACACCCGCAAAGCCATCCGCAGCGCCCAGCAGTCGTTCGGCTGGCCGGCGGATGGGTATCCGACGCACCAGTTGCTGGAGGCGTTGCGTAGCCGCTGAATCAGCTTATGGCCACTACCGCCATCGCGAGCAGGCTCGCTCCCACAGGTATTCCGATCAACCTGTGGGAGCGAGTCTGCTCGCGATGGCTGATTCGCAGGCGCTATATGACTAGCGACTGACTACCACATCCTGCTCCAACACCAACCTCTTCTCCCCCGCATCCAACGTCACCAATGCCCCCATGGGCAACGTCAGGTTCGGATCGCAATGCCCACTGCGCCAGCCCGACAACACCGGAATGCGCAATGGCTCGAAGGTCTGCTTGAGCAAGCGGTTCAACGCCTCGACATCGACCCCAGCCACATCCCCCACCAACACGCCGCGTAGCTTGTGCAACGTGCCGGCCAAGCGTAGTTGGGTCAGCAGCCGGTCGATACGATACAGCGGCTCGTTGACGTCTTCGATGAACAGGATCACCCCGTCGGCATCGATCTGATAAGGCGTGCCCATGGTCGCGGCGATGATCGACAGGTTGCCCCCCAGCAGACGCCCGTGGGCAATGCCCGGCTCGACGGTGGTCAATGGATATGCGGCGGGATGGTCCAGTGTACTACCGGCCTTCAACTGCCCATGCAGCAGGCTGAAAAACGAGGTGACGGTTGGGGGTTCCTTGTCACCCAGCAGATCGGCGTTGAGCAGCGGGCCGTGGAAGGTGACGAAGCCTGCGTAACGGCTGATGGCCAGATGTAGGGCGGTGATGTCGCTGTAGCCGATGAATGGCTTGGGGTTGCGTCGCAGGAGGTCGAAGTCGATGCGGTCCAGCAGGCGGGGCGTGCCGTAGCCGCCGCGCAGGCAGATGATGGCTTTGACTTCTGGGTCGGCGAAGGCGGCGTGCAGGTCGTTGAGACGTACTTCGTCGCTGCCGGCCAGGTAGTTGTCCTTTTCGTAGACGCCTGGGAATATTCGCAGCTCATGACCCCTTGCACGCATCCATTGGATGGCTTTGTCCGTGTTCAGCGGGGCGGGGCCGGCGGGGGCGATCACGGCGATCAGGCCTTCTGGCGGGAGTGCCGGGACGGGGTGATGGGGGGTTAAGGTGTGGGCCATGGGGTTCCCGGCTTTTTTGATCGTGTGTATATCCGTTTCTGCGGTAACGGCCACTTATGGTTCCGCTCTTACAGCGGGTCACTTTTGGAAAAGCGCCAAAAGTAACCAAAAACGCTTTGCCCCACCACTCGGTGCCTCGCCTAGGCTCGGCATGCCCTCACTCCGGCATTGCTCCGTGGGCCGCCGCGAAGGGCCATCCATGGCCCAGCGCGGCTATCCCGGCATCCATGCCGGGATGCCCACTGCGCAACGCCTGCGCTCGGCCAGCGTGGTTTAACGGGGCGTCAAGATCAAGATCAAGATCAAGATCCAAAGCAAAGCAAAGCAAAGCAAAGCAAAGCAAAGCAAAGCAAAGCAAAGCAAAGCAAAGCAAAGCAAAGCAAAGCAAAGCAAAGCAAGATCGGGATATATCCAGCATCTTTGTAGCTGAACCACCGCTATCGCGAGCAGGCTCGCTCCCACATGGGTTGTGGGTGCTCACAACATCCGCGCACGATACAAAACTTGTGGGAGCGGGCTTGCTCGCGAAGGCGTCAGCACATCCAACATCACCGCAAATTGACCCACCGCTTTCGCGAGCAAGCCCGCTCCCACAGGAGAAACGCGATCCCCCCAAACCAGGCCGGCTGCCAGGCCGCCTCGCGGTGGACGTTGATCTCGGGCGCCCCGTTAACCACGATGGCTGAACGCAGGCATTGGTTCGTGGGCAACCCGGCATGGATGCCGGGTTAGCCGCGCTGGGCCATGGATGGCCCTTCGCGGCGGCCCACGAACCAATGCCGGAGTGAAGGCATGCCGAGCCCTAGCGAGGCACCGAGTGGTGGGGCAAAAGCGTTTTGGTTACTTTTGCGCTCTTCAAAAGTGACCCGCCGTAAGGGCGGAACCCTAAGTAGCCGTTACCGAAGAAACGGATATACACACCACTCCAAAAACAAATCAGGACCCAAGCAGCTCAGCCTTGACCAACTTAGCCTGCTCATCCGCATGATACGAAGACCGCACCAACGGCCCCGAAGCAACGTTCTTGAACCCCATCTTGTACCCTTCCTCAGCAAACCAGGCAAAGGTATCCGGGTGCACAAAACGCTGCACCGGCAAGTGACTACGCGAAGGCTGCAGGTACTGCCCCAAGGTCAGCATATCGATGTCATGCTCACGCATGCGCTTCATGACCTCGATGACTTCCTCGTCGGTTTCCCCCAGGCCCAGCATCAAACCGGACTTGGTCGGGATGTGCGGCATCATCTGCTTGAAGCGTTGCAACAGGGTCAGCGACCACTGATAGTCCGAACCCGGACGCGCAGCCTTGTACAGGCGCGGCACGGTCTCCAGGTTGTGGTTGAACACATCCGGCGGCTCGGCAGCGGTGATTTCCAGGGCGATGTCCATGCGGCCACGGTAATCGGGCACCAGGGTTTCCAGCTGGACGTTCGGCGACAGCTTGCGGATCTCGCGGATGCAATCGGCGAAATGCTGGGCACCGCCATCACGCAGGTCGTCGCGGTCCACCGAGGTGATGACCACGTACTTGAGCTTCAGGTCGGCGATGGCGATGGCCAGGCTTTCTGGCTCATTCACGTCCAATGGTTTCGGACGGCCGTGGCCGACGTCACAGAACGGGCAGCGACGGGTGCAGATGTCGCCCATGATCATGAACGTGGCGGTGCCGCCAGAGAAGCATTCGCCCAGGTTCGGGCAGGAGGCTTCTTCGCAGACGCTGTGCAGCTTGTGCTTGCGCAGCAGGGCCTTGATCCGGTCGACTTCCGGGGACACCGGGATGCGCACGCGGATCCAGTCCGGTTTCTTCGGCAATTCGGTGGTCGGGATGATCTTGACCGGGATGCGTGCAACCTTCTCGGCGCCGCGCAGCTTGACGCCGGCCTCTACCTTGGCACGCGGGGCCGGACGCTCGGTGACGTCCTGCGTCGGGATAATGGTTTGCACTGCATCAGTAGTCATATCAGTCGATTCCGCCCGTGAGGGTCGTCTGCTCAGCATAGTCGAGGTGTTTGACGAGCTGCGCGCGCAGCCGGGCACTTACCTCGGCAAATTCAATCGATCCTGCGTGCTCGCTCAACTGGGTCATTGCCAGTCCAGCGTAGCCACAGGGATTAATCCGTCGAAATGGCGCAAGGTCCATGTCCACGTTCAAGGCCAGGCCATGAAACGAACAGCCGTGGCGGATCCGCAAACCCAGGGACGCGATTTTCGCCCCGTCGACGTAGACACCCGGCGCATCCGGCTTGGCCGCCGCCGTAACACCGTAGCTGGCCAGCAGCTCGATCAGGCATGTCTCCATGCGGGTGACCAGCTCGCGCACGCCAAACCCCAGCTTGCGCACATCCAGCAACAGATAGGCAACCAGTTGGCCAGGGCCATGGTAGGTCACCTGCCCGCCCCGGTCGACCTTCACCACCGGGATATCCCCCGGCAACAACAGGTGCTCGGCCTTGCCGGCCTGGCCCTGGGTGAACACCGGTGGGTGTTCCACCAGCCAGACTTCATCGTCGGCGGTGTTGCCGCGTTCGTTGGTGAAGCGTTGCATGGCATGCCAGACCGGCTCGTAGGCCATCGTGCCCAGCTCGCGAAAGCCCAGCGTGCCCGGCATCACAACACCATGTGCACGAAACCGGTCGCTCGCAGCTCGCTGTTGATGTCGTAGAGCTGTTCCTGGCCGGTGGCAATGATGTGCAACTGGATCGTCGTGTACTTGCCGTTGGTACTCTGGCGTTCGGCCAGGGTCTTGTGATCAACGGTGGCATGTTTTTCAAGGATCGCGATGATCCGGTCCTTGAAACCCACACCGGTGTCGCCAATCACCTTGATCGGATAATCCGCGCAAGGGAATTCGATTTTTGGCGCCTTTACTTCAGAGTCTGTCATGGCGTAACGGCCTCGTAAGCCGTGGTAACGCACATGGCCCCGCTCCGGATGGAAACGGGGCCATGCAGGTCAACACTTCAATCAGTTGAACAAGCCGTAGAAGAATAGACGGATGCTATCCCAGATGCGGCGGAAGATACCACCTTCCTCGACCGCGTCCAGAGCGATCAGGTCAGCGCTGTGCACCACTTTGTCGTCCAGTTTGACTTCGACTTTACCGATCACGTCGCCCTTGGCGATGGGAGCGGTCAGTTGCGGGTTCATGGTCATGCTGGCAGCGAGCTTCTTGAGCTGGCCCTTGGGCAGGGTCATGGTCAGGTCCTGGGCCAGGCCGGCCTTGACCTGGTTGCTCGAGCCTTTCCAGACCTGGGCCTGGGCCAGTTCGGTGCCCTTCTGGTAGAAGGTCTGGGTTTCGAAGAAGCGGAAGCCATAGGTCAACAGCTTCTGGGTCTCGGCGGCACGGGCCACTTCGCTGCTGGTGCCGAAGACGACGGCGATCAGGCGCATGCCGTCACGCACCGCCGAAGACACCATGCAGTAGCCGGCTTCGTCGGTGTGACCGGTCTTCAGGCCATCGACGGTCTTGTCGCGCCACAGCAGCAGGTTGCGGTTAGGCTGCTTGATGCCGTTCCAGAAGAATTCCTTCTGGGAGTAGATGGCGTAGTGCGCCGGGTCTTCATGGATGATTGCCCGGGCCAACAGCGCCATGTCGTGAGCCGAGGAATAGTGCTCAGGGTTCGGCAGGCCGGTGGGGTTCATGAAGTGGCTGTTGGTCATGCCCAGGTCGGCCACGGTTTTGTTCATCATGTCGGCGAACGCATCTTCGCTGCCGGCGATGTGCTCGGCCAGGGCGACGCTGGCGTCGTTGCCGGACTGGATGATGATGCCGTGCAGCAGGTCGCTGACGGTCACTTGCGAACCGACCTTGATGAACATCCGCGAACCGCCGGTGCGCCAGGCGTTTTCGCTGACGGTCACCGGATCGTTTTCACCGATCTGGCCGCGACGGATCTCCAGGGTGGCGATGTAGGCGGTCATCAGCTTGGTCAGGCTGGCCGGTGGCAGGCGCTGGTCACCGTTGTTCTCTACCAGCACCTCGCCGCTGCTGGCATCCATGAGCACAAAGGATTTGGCAGCCAATTGAGGCGGGGCCGGCATCATCTCGACCGCGAACGCGGCCGGTGAGAGAAGCAGCGGGACTAGCAGGCAAAGGCGTTTGGCAAAGGTGGTGATGTTCATCCGTCTCTCGAAATCGCTAATGGGACTTGCCCGAAGGCAAAACTAAAACAGGCAGCCTTCTAACGGGTTGCCGCGTATTTAAGTTGCTCACTCACACCCTTGCCGGGCTTTTATTATTCATGGAGCCAACAACCTGACCCGCTCCAACCGCAAGCGGGCCTCAATCAATCACTCGGCGGTGACCAGGCTCGGCGAACCGAGATTGGCCAGGCGCACACTGTTCTGCACTTGCTGGACTTCACCCGGAGAACCGATCGGCCCCAGGCGCACCCGATGCAGTGTCTGCTGGTTGCGCACGATCGAGCTGATGAACACCGGGGCGCTCACCATCGAGCTCAGCTTCGACCGGAGCAGCTCGGCAGCGTCCGGGTTGGCGAACGCGCCCACTTGCAGAAACTGGCCAGACGCTGGTGCAGAAGCGTTTTTTTTTGCATCGATCTGTACCGGCAGCACGGCCGCGGCATGTTGCTGCGGCGGCGGTGTCCACTGCTCGACCGTGCCGGTGGACGCCGTCACGGTCGGCGCGGCATTTTGCGCCACTTTCGGCTCGTTGAGCATCAAAGGCGCCGGACGGCCACGTTGGGCCCACCATTCCTGCGGGTCGATGCCTTCGACCTTGACCCGGGCGGTGCCGATTTCAGCGTAACCGAGTTTTTTCGCCGCCGCATACGACAGGTCGATGATACGGTCGGAATAGAACGGCCCACGGTCATTGACCCGCAGAATCACGCTCTTGTTGTTGTCCAGGTTGGTCACCCGCACATAGCTGGGCAGCGGCAAGGTCTTGTGGGCCGCGCTCATGCCATACAGGTCATACACTTCGCCATTGGCGGTGTTCTGGCCGTGGAACTTGGTGCCATACCAGGACGCCGTGCCCGAAGCCACGTAGCGCTTGGAGTCGGCCATCGGGAAATAGGTCTTGCCCAGCACCGTGTACGGGTTGGCCTTGTAGGGGCCGGTGTGCAGGGTCGGCGTGGCGTCGGGAATGCGCGAGACGTCCACGTCCCACCATGGCGCGCCGTCCTTGTGGGCCCGGTTGATGTCCAGGCCCGGCGTCGCGCGCACGGCAGTGGTGTTTTTCTGGGTCGGCGCGCGGCTGGTCGAACAACTGACGACCAACAACGACAGCGCAGCCAATGCCACGAGCTTGAGGGGCTTGGCTTTCAGGGGTTGATAGGTAGGCATTGCCCGCATTATTTGACGCCCCGTGCTTTGACCAGCTCTTCAGACAGTTGATATACAGCCATGGCGTACATCACGCTGCGGTTATAACGCGTAATCGCGTAGAAATTCTTCAGGCCCATCCAGTATTCGGGACCTTGTTCGCCTTCCAGGCGCATCGCGGTGACCGGCATGTCGTCACGCAGCGCATCATGACTCGACCAGCCCAGGGCCCGCAACTCCCCGACGGTTTTCGTCGGCTCGATGCCCTCGGTCAGGCCCTCGTCCACCTGCTCGCCACGCACGTCGGCACGGCTGACCACCGGCTGGCCGGCTTCCCAGCCGTGGCGCTTGAAATAGCTGGCGACACTGCCGATGGCGTCGGTCGGGTTGGTCCAGATATTGATGTGGCCGTCGCCGTCAAAGTCCACCGCATAGGCGCGGAAACTGCTGGGCATGAATTGCGGCAGGCCCATGGCCCCGGCATAGGAGCCCTTGAGGGTCAGCGGATCGACCTGCTCTTCGCGGGCCAGCAACAGGAACTCGCGCAGCTCCTTGCGGAAGAACTCGGCGCGCGGCGGGTAATCGAAACCCAGGGTCGACAGCGCGTCGATCACCCGGAAATTCCCGGTATTGCGGCCAAAGAAGGTCTCCACGCCAATGATCGACACAATGAACTGGGCCGGCACGCCGTATTCCTGCTCGGCCCGGGCCAGGGCCGCCTCATGCTGGCGCCAGAAGTCCACGCCCCGGGCGATACGCGCCTCGGTGATGAACATCGGCCGGTACTCGCTCCACTGCTTGACCCGCTCGGCAGGCCGAGAGATGGCGTCGAGGATCGATTGCTTGCGTTCGGCCTCGCGAAACACCCCCATCAGCTGCTCGCCGGCAAAACCGTAGTCGCGGGTCATCTCACCGACGAATTCGGCCACCTGGGGCGAACCTTCGTATTCGCCCGCCAAGGCATGCGATGCACTGCCCAGGAAGCCGACCAGGCCGATCCACGGCGCATATCGCGTCGACCAGCCACGCATTGCTTGCATTGAACTCTTCACCTTATTCAAACCTGTGCGATCCACTTGCGATGCGTATGAATCGACATCAAAACCCCAAACGCTGACAGTAGTGTCACCAGCGAAGTTCCTCCGTAGCTAATGAATGGCAACGGCACCCCCACGACCGGCAACAGGCCACTGACCATACCGATGTTGACGAAAACATAAACAAAAAACGTCATGGTCAGGCTGCCCGCCAGCAACTTGCCGAACAACGTCTGGGCCTGGGCGGTGATCACCAGCCCGCGGCCGATCAGCAGCAGGTAGATCAGCAGCAGCACGCAGATGCCCACCAGGCCGAACTCCTCGCCCATCACGGCGATGATGAAGTCGGTGTGGCTTTCCGGCAAAAAGTCCAGGTGCGACTGGGTGCCCATCAGCCAGCCCTTGCCGAACACCCCGCCGGAGCCGATGGCGGCCTTGGACTGGATGATGTTCCAGCCGGTGCCCAGCGGATCGCTCTCCGGGTCGAGGAAAGTCAGGATTCGCTGCTTCTGGTAGTCGTGCATCACGAAGTACCACATGGCCACCGACACCGGCACCGCGATGGCGATCACGCTGAGGATCCAGCGCCAGCGCAACCCGCCCATGAACAGCACGAAAGCACCGCCGGCCAGGATCAGCAGCGAAGTGCCAAGGTCCGGCTGGCGCACGATCAGGATGAACGGGATGCCGATCAGCAACAGGCTGATGCACACGTGCTTGAGCTGCGGCGGCAAGGAGCGCTTGGACAGGTACCAGGCGATGGTCGCCGGCATGATGATCTTGAGGAATTCCGAAGGCTGGAAGCGGATCACCCCGGGAATGTTGATCCAGCGGGTGGCGCCCATGGCGTTGTGGCCCATTACGTCCACCACCACCAGCAGGCTCACGCCCACTACATACGCCAGCGGCACCCAGCGGGCCATGAATCGCGGTTCGAGCTGGGCGATGACGATCATCGAAACCAGGCCGATCCCGAACGAGGTGGCCTGCTTGGCCAGCAGGTCCCAGCTCTTGCCACTGGCCGAATACAGCACGAACAGGCTGCCGGCGGCCAGGGTCAGCAGCAGGATCAGCAACGGACCGTCGATGTGCATGCGCTGCAACAAGGTGGCCCGGCGGCGCATCACATCCTCGCTGGAGAGGATCCGGTCGAAATTATTCTTCACGGGCCGTAGCCTCCGCGGTGGTGGGGCTTGCGTATTCAGGCTTGAGCTGGCCGTGCTCATCCAGCAACCAGGCGTCCATGATCTGGCGCACCACTGGCGCGGCGACGCCAGAGCCGGACTCCCCGTTCTCGACCATCACCGACACAACGATTTTCGGGTTGTCGGCGGGCGCGAAACCAACGAACAAGGCGTGGTCGCGGTGGCGTTCCTGGACCTTGGAGCGGTCGTATTTCTCGCCCTGCTTGATAGCGACGACCTGGGCCGTACCGCTCTTGCCGGCAATGCGGTATTGCGCGCCGATAGCCGCCTTGCGGGCGGTGCCCCGGGCACCGTGCATCACCTGCTGCATACCGTTGTTGACCTTCTGCCAGTCCGACGGATTGCGCAGGATGATGTCCGGCATCGGATTCGGGTCTACCGGCTTCTGGCCTTCGATGGTCTTGGCCAGGTGCGGGCGATACCACTTGCCCTTGCTCGCCACCAGGGCCGTGGCCTGGGCCAGTTGCAGCGGCGTGGCCTGCATGTAGCCCTGGCCGATCCCCAGGATCAGGGTTTCACCGGGGAACCAGGCCTGGCGACGGGTCGCGCGCTTCCACTCCCGGGACGGCATCAAACCGGGGGATTCTTCGAACATGTCCAGCGAGACTTTCTGGCCGATGCCGAACTTGCCCAGGTAGGACGACAGCCGATCGATCCCCAGCTTGTGGGCCAGGTCATAGAAGTAGGTGTCGTTGGACCGCATGATCGCCGTTTCCAGGTCCACATAACCGTCGCCGGTGCGGTTCCAGTTACGGTACTTGTGGTCATAGTTGGGCAGCATGTAGTACCCGGGGTCGTAGACCCGGCTCGAAGCGTTGACCACGCCAGAGTCCAGCCCGGCAATCGCTACAGCCGGCTTGATGGTCGAGCCCGGCGGATAGAGGCCGCGCAGCACGCGGTTGAACAGCGGCCGGTCGATGGAGTCGCGCAACTCGGCGTAGGCCTTGAAGCTGATGCCGGTGACGAACAGGTTCGGGTCGAAACTCGGCTGGCTGACCATCGCCAGCACCTCGCCAGTATTCGGGTCCAGCGCCACCACGGCGCCACGACGCCCGCCCAGCGCCGCTTCGGCGGCCTCTTGCAGCTTGATGTCCAGGCTCAGGACGATGTCCTTGCCAGGAATCGGGTCGGTACGCTTGAGCACCCGCAAGACGCGGCCGCGGGCGTTGGTCTCGACTTCCTCGTAACCCACCTGGCCATGCAGCTCGGGCTCGTAGAAGCGCTCGATGCCGGTCTTGCCGATGTGGTGGGTGCCGCTGTAATTCACCGGATCGAGGGTCTTGAGCTCTTTCTCGTTGATCCGCCCCATGTAGCCAACCGAGTGGGCGAAGTGCGGCCCCTGGGGATAGTGCCGCACCAGTTGCGCCACCACCTCGACGCCGGGCAGGCGGAACTGGTTCACGGCGATCAGGGCGATCTGCTCTTCGGTCAGCTCGAACAGGATCGGCACCGGCTCGAACGGCCGTCGGCCCTGGCGCATGCGCTTCTCGAAGATCGCCCGGTCCTCGGGGGTCAGTTGCAGCACTTCGACGATCACGTCGAGCACATGCTGCCAATCTCCGGAGCGCTCGCGGGTCATGCTCAGGCTGAAGCTGGGCCGGTTATCCGCCACCACCACGCCGTTGCGGTCGAAGATCAGCCCGCGGGTCGGCGGAATCGGTTGCACATGCACCCGGTTGTTTTCCGACAGGGTCGAGTGGTACTCGTACTGGATCACCTGGAGGAAATACAGCCGCGCAATCAGCACGCCGATCAGCGTCACCACGGTAATGGCGCCGAACACGACGCGGCCCCGCACCAGGCGGGCGTCTTTTTCGTGGTCCTTGATGCGGATCGGCTGAGGCATGGGGCAGGATTACTTGTGGTAAGGGTGCCCGGACAGGACTGTCCAGGCACGATACAGCTGTTCGCCGATCAGGATCCGCACCAGCGGGTGTGGCAACGTCAACGGCGACAACGACCAGCGCTGATCGGCCCGGGCACAGACTTCCGGCGCCAGCCCTTCCGGGCCACCGACCATGAAATTGACCGTGCGCGAGTCCAGCCGCCAGCGATCGAGCTCCACCGCCAGTTGCTCGGTGCTCCAGGGCTTGCCGTGGACTTCGAGGGTGACAATGCGCTCGTTCGGCCCGACCTTGGCCAGCATGGCTTCGCCTTCCTGGCGGATGAAGCGCGCCACGTCGGCGTTCTTGCCACGGGTGTTGAGCGGAATTTCCACCAGTTCCAGGGCCAGCTCGGACGGAAGACGCTTGGCATATTCATGCCAGCCTTCTTCCACCCACTTGGGCATGCGAGAACCGACGGCGATCAGGCGCAGTCGCACAGCGGTCCCTTATTGCTGGTCTTTGTTGAGCTTGGTGAAGTGCTCATGGGGATTTTCCGGGCTGTGGTGCGCGGCGCTGGCCGAACGGCTCTGCTCGGCACCGGCCCACAGGCGCTCCAGGTCGTAGAACTGGCGCGCCGAGGCGGTCATCATGTGCACGATGACGTCGTCCATGTCCAGCAGCACCCAGTCGCTGTCGCCCTTGCCTTCTTCACCCAGCGGCTTGACGCCCTTGGCCTTGACCGCTTCGCGGACCTTGTCCAGCATCGCGCCGATCTGGCGGTTGGAAGTACCGGTGGCGATGATCATGTAGTCCGTGATGCTCTGCTTTTCACGAACGTCGATCACCTGGATGTCCTGGGCCTTGACGTCTTCCAGGGCCGCCACGGCCACCTTGACCAGCTCTTCGCCGGCCAGTGCCACGCCAGTATGGGCTTCTACGGGCAGCGGGGCGCTTTTGAACGTGCCTTTGCGCTTTACTTTGTTTACGTCTTTGTCAGTCATATAAAACTCGTTTTGCTCGTATGTTCGGGCGCTTCGCTACACGCATTCACGTGCCTTGAAGCGCGCCTTTTTCAGTTCGACGCACGGTACAGCCCGTGCGCATCGATGTAGGCCAGGACCGCGTCGGGCACCAGGAAACGTACCGACTTACCGCTGGCCAGCAGTTGACGGATCTGGGTGGCGGATACCGCGAGCGGCGTCTGCCAGACGAATGCAATCTGTCCGCTCGGCCCTTTCAGGGCCAGCGGGTCGCTCACCGAGCGGGCCGCCAGCAGGTTGCGCAAGGCATCCGGCGGCTCGCTGTCGGCATCCGGGCGTTGCAGCACCAGGATGTGGCAATGCTGGAGCAACTCTTCCCAGCGATGCCAAGTGGGCAGGCCGCAAAATGCGTCCCAGCCCAGAAGCAGAAAAACCTGGGCATCGGCGGCCAGTTCGGCACGCATCAGCTCCAGGGTATCAATGGTGTAGGACGGTTTGTCCCGCTGCAATTCGCGGGCGTCCACCACCAACGGTGCCACACCGGCCACCGCGCACTCGACCATCGCCAAGCGGTCTTGCGCCGACACCTGTGGCGTGTCCCGGTGAGGCGGCCTGGCGCTGGGCGTCAGGCGTAGCTCATCGAGGACCAGGGCATCGGCAACTTCCAGCGCACCGCGCAAATGACCGATGTGCACCGGATCGAACGTGCCGCCCAGGATACCGATGCGCCGGGGCGCAGTTGTCGTCGTCACTGCGGCTGACGGGTCGAGGTCGCCCAAGTCAGGCCGGCTCCTGTCCGCGCAACTGGCCGTCACCGACCACGATGTACTTCTCGCAGGTCAGGCCTTCCAGGCCGACCGGGCCGCGGGCGTGCAGCTTATCAGTAGAAATGCCGATCTCGGCACCCAATCCGTATTCGAAGCCATCGGCGAAGCAGGTCGGGGTGTTGATCATCACCGACGCCGAATCCACTTCGGCCACGAACCGCCGGGTTTCGCCCTGGTGCTCACTGACGATGGAATCGGTGTGGTGCGAGCCGTGGCGATTGATGTGCTCGATGGCCTCGTCCAGCCCGTCGACCACGCGGATCGACAGGATCGGTGCCAGGTATTCGGTGTTCCAGTCTTCTTCCGTGGCAACCGCGGCTTCGATGATCGCCCGGGTGCGCTCGCAACCACGCAGTTCGACGCCTTTTTCGCGGAACTGGGCGGCCATCGATGGCAGGAAGGCCTGGGCAACGGCTTGGTCCACCAGCAGGGTTTCCATTGCACCGCAGATACCGTAGCGGTAGGTCTTGGCGTTGAAGGCAATGCGCTGGGCCTTCGGCAGTTCGGCGTGGGCACTTACATAGACATGACAGATGCCGTCCAGGTGCTTGATCACCGGCACGCGGGCGTCACGGCTGACCCGTTCGATCAGGCCCTTGCCGCCACGGGGCACGATGACATCGACGAACTCGGGCATGGTGATCAGCGCACCGACTGCGGCACGATCGGTGGTTTCCACCACTTGCACCACGGCCGCTGGCAGCTCGGCCTCGGCCAGGCCGCGCTGGATGCAGGCGGCGATGGCGCGGTTGGAGTGGATAGCCTCGGAGCCGCCACGCAGGATGGTCGCGTTGCCCGACTTCAGGCACAGGCTCGCGGCGTCGATGGTCACGTTCGGCCGCGACTCGTAGATGATCCCGACCACGCCCAGGGGCACGCGCATCTTGCCAACCTGGATGCCCGACGGCCGGTAGCTCATGTCGCGGATCGCCCCGACCGGATCCGGCAGGGCCGCGACCTGACGCAGACCGACGATCATGCCGTCGATGCGGGCCGGAGTCAGCGCCAGGCGCTCGAGCATGGCCGGCTCCAGACCATTGGCCCGACCAGCGGCCAGGTCCAGTTCGTTGGCAGCGGACAATTCGGCGCGCGCAGCGTCCAGCGCATTGGCGGCGGCCTGCAGGGCGCGGTTTTTCTGCGCGGTGCTGGCACGGCCGATGATGCGCGACGCTTCGCGAGCGGCGCGACCCAGGCGGGTCATGTAGTCAAGAACGGACTCAGTCATGGTCTGTGTGGTCTTGGCAAAGAGGAAAGCGGCAGATTATAGCTGTCGTAACCCTCGACTAACAGCATGGACTCGCAGTGGTGACCGGCGGAGGAGCAAAACAGGCGTAAACAGCCTGTTGAAGCGAGTGTTCAGCGGTGATTAAGCTTTCCATTGCTATCATCGCGCTTCCTTTGGCCTCACTTCGTCTATCGCCATGACCGATTTGCCATCGCCCAACGCCCTGCCCCACGCCTTTTTCGATCGCGACGCCCAGGTGCTTGCCAAAGACCTGCTGGGCAAAGTCATTCGCCACAAGGTCGGTGACTTGTGGCTCAGCGCGCGGATCATCGAGACCGAGGCGTACTACTTTGCCGAAAAGGGCAGCCACGCCTCGCTGGGCTACACAGAAAAACGTAAGGCTTTGTTTCTGGATGGCGGCCACATCTATATGTACTACGCCCGGGGCGGCGATTCGTTGAACTTCAGCGCTCAGGGACCCGGCAATGCGGTGCTGATCAAATCGGCGTACCCATGGGTCGACACCGTCTCCGGCCCGGCGAGCCTGGCGCAGATGCTGCTGAACAACCCCGACGCCCAGGGCCGGCCACGCACGCCGCAGAAACTCTGTGCCGGTCAGACGCTGCTGTGCAAGGCGTTGGGGCTGAAAGTGCCGGACTGGGACGCCAAACGCTTCGACCCCGAGCGCTTGCTGGTGGAAGATGTCGGCGTGCCGACGGTCAACGCGATCCAGACCACCCGCCTGGGCATCCCCCAGGGCCGGGATGAACACCTGCCCTACCGTTTTGTCGATGCCGCCTATGCCCCGTGGTGTACCCGTAACCCGTTGCGGCGAGGGCAGGTCGAAGGGCGTGATTATTTTTTGCTGTCCTGATGCAATACCGCATACCCCTGTGGGAGCGGGCCTGTGGGAGCAAGGCTTGCCCGCGATGCAGGCGACACGGATCAACAATAAGGTCGCGTCATCGTTCGTCGCGAGCAAGCTTTGCTCCCACAAGCTCTCCCCACAGTAAAAAATGCATGCCAATCACTATTCAATGGAGTTGTTCTTATGGGCCCATGGCTCGATAGCATCACCAGCTGGCTGACCGTCAACCCGCAGTGGCTGGCGGTGGCGGTGTTCATCGTCGCCTGTGTGGAGTGCCTGGCCATTGCCGGGTTGATCGTGCCGGGGACCGTGCTGTTGTTTGCCATAGCCGTGCTGGCCGGCAGCGGCGCGTTGTCCTTGGGCGAGACGTTGCTGCTGGGCCTGCTCGGTGGTTTGCTGGGGGACCTGGTGTCGTACTTCCTCGGCCGGCATTTCCATCAGAACATCCGGCGCCTGCCGGGGCTGCGGCATCACCCTGAATGGATGAGCGCTGCGGAGAGCTATTTCCAGCGCTACGGCGTCGCCAGCCTGCTGGTGGGCCGTTTTATCGGCCCGCTACGGCCAATGCTGCCGATGGTGGCCGGGATGTGCGACATGCCATTCCCGCGCTTCGCCGCCGTCAGCGTGTTGGCCGCGGCGGGCTGGACCGTGGCCTACCTGCTGCCGGGCTGGGCCACCGGGGCGGCGTTTCGCCTGCCGCTGCCCGAAGGTTTCTGGCCACAGGCCGGCGTGGTCATCGGCAGCATCGCAGTGATGATCGGGCTGAGCGTCAACAGCAGCCTGCGTCGCCATCGCCATGCCACGGCGCTGATCGCAGGCCTTGGCCTGGTGATCCTGATTGGCCTGTTCATTGGCTTCCGCTACCTGACGGCATTCGACCAGGGCCTGATGGCGCTGGTCCAGGAACATCGCAGCGCGACGCTGGATGAAATCGCCGTGACCTTCACGCTGATCGGCGAATTCCGCTACATGCTGATTGTCTGCAGCCTGCTGACCGGGCTACTGCTGTTGGCACGGCAATGGCGGCAGGCAATCTTTGCCGGGGGCACGATGCTGCTCACATCCCTGGCCAATACCGGCAGCAAACATTTCTTCGCCCGCGTACGCCCGGAAATCCTCACCGACCCACTGACCAGCTACAGCATGCCCAGCGGCCACTCCTCCGGGGCATTCGCACTGTTCCTGACCCTCGCCGTCCTGGCCGGCCGCGGTCAACCACCGCGCCTGCGCCTGACCTGGTTGCTGCTGGGCTGCCTGCCGGCGCTGGCCATTGCCCTGTCGCGGGTCTACCTGGGGGCGCATTGGCCGAGCGATATCGTCGCCGGCGCCATGCTCGCCGCCTGCATCTGCGCCGCCATCCTGTGGCTGAGCCAGCGCCAGACTCCGCTGCCGGCCATGCCGCCGAAGGTCTGGTGGCTGATCCTGCCGGCGCTGGTGGCGGTGTTCAGCTTCTTCGCGCTGCGGCACTTGCCGCATGCGATGTTGCGGTATGCCTATTGAGACCTGGAGCCCCCCTGTGGGAGCGAGCCTGCTCGCGATTGCGGTGCGTCAGTCGACATCAAGCATGCTGACCCGGCGCCATCGCGAGCAGGCTCGCTCCCACAAGGGTTCTGAGTCCTTCCGGTGAATGCGCGTGTTTCAGGCGAAGAGCTCGCCCTGCAATTCATCGAGCAACGCCTGGATCGCATCCAGCCGCTGCTGGGGATCATCGAGTTGCAACAGGTCGATCTTGTCCAGTTCATTGAACGGCAGCAGGTAGGCCAACTGATTGGCCAGCGACTGCTGGCCGGTCGCTTCGGTGCCCATGTTCAAGGCCTCGACCATCGGGTGCTCGGCCAGGGCCTTGAGCAGCGCCACCAGGTCGGCGTCTTCATCTTGCAGCGGTTGCTCCGGTTCTTCCTCCAGCCACTCGACCTCGGCGACCGTCAGTTGATCCGCCTGGACGCTGCTGCCATGCACGATGAAGCGCCGCCCGCCCCGCACGCGAATGCCCAGCAGACCATTGTCCTGCTGGGAGAAGTCGGTGATACACGCTTCACAACCGACCCGCGCATAGCCTTCGGGGGCGATGCCGACTTCCTCGCCATCGAGGATGCACACCACGCCGAAGCCTTCGCCCTTTTTCATGCAGCGCCCGATCATGTCGAGGTAACGCGCCTCGAAAATCTGCAAGTCGAGGATGCAACCGGGGAACAGCACGGTGTTCAACGGGAAAAGCGGCAAGCTCATAACCAATTCCTTAAACCGTCATCGACACCACCAACGGCAGCAGCACCGCCGTGGCCACGCCCATCAGACTCATCGCCAGCGCCGCAAAGGCACCCGACTCCTCGCTTTCCTGCAACGCCACCGACGTACCTACCGCATGGGCTGCCAACCCCAGGGCCATGCCCCGGGCCTCAGGGCTATGGACACCCAAGCGGGTCAGAATACTCGGACCGAGGATCGCCCCGAGTACACCGGTAATCAACACGAACACCGCCGCCATGGCCGCCACGCCACCGATCTGCTCGGCCACCAACATGGCAATCGGCGACGTCACCGACTTGGGCGCCATGGTCATCAGAATCATGTGCTCGGCACCGAAGGCCCAGCCCAACACCACCGCAGAGCCCGTGGCAAACACCCCGGCTATCACCAGCGTAGTAAAAATCGGCCAGAACAACTGCCGGATCCGTCGCAGGTTCAAATACAGCGGTACCGCCAGGGCGACCGTGGCCGGGCCCAGCAGGATGCTGAGGATCTCGGTGCTCTTGCGGTATTCGGCGTAGCCGATGCCGCAACCGACCAACACGCCGATCAACAGCACCATGGACATCAACACCGGTTGCAGGAACACCCAGCGGGTCTTTTCGAAGGCCGCCAGCACCAATTGATAGGCGCCCAGGGTAATACCGATGCCGAACAGCGGATGGTGGATCACCGAGTTCCAGGCGCCCTGCCAGTCGAGCATCATTGGCGGTCCTCCGGGGCGGCGACGTGACGGCGGGCCAGGCGCTGCATCAGCACCCCTGTCAGCGCCACGGACAGCACCAGAGACAAAGTCAACGCGCCAACGATGGCCCAGAAATCGGCGGCTATCGCCCCGGCGTAGACCATCACCCCCACTGCGGGCGGCACCAGCAGCAACGGCAGGTAGCGCAGCAGGCTGCCGGCGGCCAGGTTCAACGGCTCGCTGACTTCGCCGCGCACCACCAGATAGCCCAGCAACAGCAGCAGGCCAACGATTGGCCCGGGCAGCACCGGCAAGAACAAATGATTGATCGCAGTGCCCAGCAATTGGAACAGCACCAGCCAGGTCAGGCCCCGTAGCAACATCCGCTCTCTCCCCTGCAACACTTACTCAAAGAATGCGCCGGCATTATAAGCATGCCCGCGCTATGGTTCGGCATTCGTAAAAAGCATGTTCAGTGACCTTACGTGCACGCCATGTTGATCTACAGTGGTTCTCCGGGGACGCAGATCCCCGTTCCAGAAAAAGCACAACAGATGAACCCAAGGAGAGTCTCAATGCCTTACGTCCCCGTTGCAGCGCTCAAAGATTATGTCGGCAAGGAACTTGGACGTTCCGAATGGCTCACTATCGATCAGGACCGCATCAACCTGTTCGCCGAAGCCACTGGCGACTTTCAGTTCATCCACGTCGATCCGGTCAAGGCCGCGCAGACCCCGTTCGGCAGCACCATCGCCCACGGTTTCCTGTCGCTGTCGCTGATGCCCAAGCTGATGGAAGACATCCTGATCCTGCCCGAGGGCGTGAAGATGGTCGTCAACTACGGCCTGGACAGCGTGCGTTTCATCCAGCCGGTGAAGGTCGACTCCAAGGTCCGGCTCAAGGTCGACCTGGTGGACGCCACCGAGAAAAAACCCGGCCAATGGCTGCTCAAGGCCACCGCCACCCTGGAGATCGAAGGCTCGGAAAAACCGGCCTACATCGCCGAGCCGCTGTCGCTCTGCTTCGTGTAAACCTGCGCGGTCGCGAAACCGCTCAGGCAGTTTCGCATCGCTTCTCTGTATCCAAGGGGCATAGCTGCGGCATACTCGTGGCCTGATGACCTGGATCCCGTTATGCGCTTATTCGTCCCACTGACCCTGACCCTGTTGCTCACCGCCTGCGGCGACGGCGAATCGCCGCTGCCTCCCGACGCGCGCCTGCCCGACGGCGGCCGCTATCGCGGCGACCTCGTGGACGGGCTGCTCCAGGGCCAGGGACGCATCGACTACCCCAATGGCAGTTGGTATGCCGGGCAGTTCGACAAAGGCCAGTGGCACGGCACTGGGGAATGGCATGGCAGCAACGGCGAGGTCTATCGCGGCCAGTTCCAGCAAGGCCTGTTCCACGGCCAGGGCAGCCTGACCACACCGACCAGCAGCTACACCGGCGGCTTCAAGCTGGGGCGACGGGACGGTGAAGGAACGCTCAAGGAAAACGGCATGACCTACCGGGGCGAGTTCAAGGCCGACCGCTATTCCGGCCTCGGACGCCTGGAACTCGACGACGGCAGCCAGTACCAAGGCCCGTTCGCCAACGGTAAGCCCAACGGTGAAGGCCAGCGCTTCGATGCCAGCGGCAACCAGTTCACCGGGAAATTCGTCGATGGACAGCTGCAGGGCAAAGGCACTTTCAACAGCGCCGACGGCGATGTCTATGTCGGCGGCTTCAAGAACAACCAGCTCAACGGTCGCGGTCGCTACGAAAATGCCGACGGCGATGTCTGGATCGGCCAGTTCAAGGACGGCGCGCTGACCGGCAAGGGCGAATTGATCGGTGCCGACGGCAGCCACTATCTCGGTCATTTCAAGGATTGGCGCTTTACCGGCGAGGGTCGCCTGAACCTGCCCGACGGCAGCTTCTACATCGGCCAGTTCGAAAACGATAGTTACCACGGCCGTGGCACCCTGGCGCTGACCGACGGCACGGTACAAAGCGGCACCTGGGCCAACGGCCAACGGGTGCGCGACGCCGATGGACGGCTGCTGCCGGATGTACTCGAACTCGGCCTGCTGGCCCAGGGCCGCCTGCTGGAGGATGCCTTGGCCAATATCCCGGCCTCGACGCCAGCGGTGGAGCTGTACAGCCTGACCCTGGGCGGCGATGGCAAACAAAGCGTGTTCCTGCGTGAATCCGACTACGTCGCCAACATGCTCAACAGCCGTTTCGGCGCGTTCGGACAGATCCGCCTGGTGAACCACCGTGACCACCTCGGCGACCGGCCCATGGCCAGCCGCGAAAGCCTGCGCCGCGCCGCCGCCACCCTGGCCGAACGCAGTGGCCCGGAAGACCTGATCTTCATCTATCTGACCAGCCACGGCACCAGCGAACACGAACTGGTGCTCGACCAGCCGCGCATGGAACTGGCCGACCTGCCTGCCGATGAACTGGCGGTGGTGCTGGCACCACTGAAGAACCGCGACAAGATCGTGGTGATCTCGGCGTGCTACTCCGGTGGTTTCATCCCGGCGCTCAAGGATGAGCGCACGCTGATCATGACCGCGTCCCGGGCCGACCGCGTGTCCTTCGGCTGCTCCGAGGAGGCCAACTTCACCTATTTCGGCGATGCCCTGTTCGCCCAGGCGCTGAACCAGACCGACGACCTGGAGCAGGCCTTCAAACGGGCCAAGGCCACCGTGGCCGAACGAGAACAGGCGGACAATTTCGAAGCGTCCGAACCGCAGATGTGGGCGCCCAGGACGGTTCTCTCTCACTGGCAACTGCTGCGCAAACAGCAGGCACGTAAAGCATTGCAAAGTGCTGCATTGAACGACGAGGCCACAAAGAGCAACTAAGCTGAATCGTATCAAGGGGGAAACACCATGTACTTGACGCCTCAGCATGTTTTGCTTGCCGGAGCCACCGGGTTGACCGGGGAACACCTACTGGACCGGCTGCTCAACGAGCCGACCATCTCCCGGGTCCTGGCCCCCACTCGCCGGCCGCTGGCCGAGCATCCACGCCTGGAAAATCCGGTCGGGGAACCGGCACAGGTGCTGCCACAACTCAGCGGCCAGGTCGACATCGCCTTTTGCTGCCTGGGCACGACCATCAAGAAAGCCGGCTCCGAACAAGCCTTTCGCGCGGTGGACCTGGACCTGGTGGTGGCGTTTGCCAAACGCGCCCGGGAACTCGGGGCACGGCACTTGATCGTGATCAGCGCCTTGGGGGCCGACTCGAAGTCATCGATTTTCTATAACCGGGTCAAAGGTGAAATGGAAGCCGCGCTCAAGGCCCAGGACTGGCCGCAACTGACCATCTGCCGCCCTTCCCTGCTGCTGGGCGACCGCGTCGAACCGCGCCTGGCCGAGCAACTGGCCGGGCCGTTGTCGAAGCTGATCCCGGGCAAATACCACGGCATCGAAGCCTGCCAACTGGCCCGCGCCATGTGGCGACTGGCGCTGGAAGAGCAGGATGGGGTGCGGGTGGTGGAGTCGGATGAGTTGCGCAAGCTTGGTAAGTGAGGCGCAATCATTGTGGCGAGGGGATTTATCCCCGCTGGGCCGCGAAGCGGCCCCCAATTAATCTCAACTCGGTTTCAACTGGTTGCCCAGCAGTGATGGCTCAATTCTTGGGACTGCTTCGCAGTCCAGCGGGGATAAATCCCCTCGCCACAGATAAATCCTTTAGGACAGTTAGATCTTTTACAACCCACCCGTAGCCTGAAATCCCACACCTATCGCCGTGAACAACGACAACGGCAACAGCAAGGTATCCAGCAGCGCGCTACCCGGCAGATCCAGCCCTGGGTAACTCGGCGCCTCGGCCCCAAAGCGGTCCTTGGCGCAGCAGCCACCATTGAGAGCGTAGAGGTCCAGGCGCGTGCCCGCGTACACCACCGGCGCGCCAGGCTTGGCGGCGTCGAGGGTGCGGGCGGTGGCGCAGCCGGTCAGTTGCAGCGCCAGCAGCACCACCAGGAGCTTATTCATCGCTGCTCAAATGATGCTCGCCCCAGCGCGGCAGCATGTCCTGGGGGATGTTCAGCAGATTGAGAATCCGCGCGACCACGAAATCGATCAGGTCGTCGATGGTCTGCGGCTGGTGATAAAACCCCGGCGAAGCTGGCAGGATGGTCACGCCCATGTTCGACAGCTTGAGCATGTGCTCCAGATGAATGCTCGAATACGGCGCTTCCCGCGGCACCAGGATCAGTTGGCGGCGCTCCTTCAGCGTCACGTCCGCGGCCCGCTCGATCAGGTTGTTGCAGGCGCCGGTGGCAATCGCCGACAGCGTCCCGGTGGAACACGGCACCACCACCATCGCCGCCGGCGCACCGGAGCCCGATGCAACGGGCGACATCCAGTCTTCCTTGCCATACACACGAATCTGCCCCGCCGCCGCACCGGTGTATTCGGTGAGGAAGGCCTGCATCATCTGGGTCTTGGCCGGCAGGGTCACGTCGGTTTCGGTGGCGATCACCAGTTGCGCGGCCTTGGAGATCAGGAAGTGCACCTCGCGGTCTTCACGCACCAGGCAATCGAGCAGGCGCAAGCCGTACTGGGCGCCGGAGGCACCGGTCATCGCCAGCGTGATGCGGTCGGGGCCATTGCTCTCCAAGCGAGTGTTCATTTCAGCGCCTCGGCCAGTTTGCCGTGCAGGCCGCCGAAGCCGCCGTTACTCATGATCACCACGTGGGTGCCGGGTTGGGCCTGGCTTTTCACCCGCTCGATGATACCTTCCAGGGAATCGCTGACAATCGACGGCACCGAGCACAGCGCGGCGGTGGCGCCGAGGTCCCAGCCGAGGTTGGCCGGCGCGTACCAGATCACCTGGTCGGCATCGACCACGCTTTCCGGCAGGCCGTCGCGGTGGGCGCCGAGTTTCATGGAGTTGGAGCGTGGCTCGATGATCGCGATCAACGGTGCGTCACCGATGCGCTTGCGCAGCCCATCAAGGGTGGTGGCGATGGCGGTCGGATGGTGGGCGAAGTCGTCATAGATGGTGATGCCGCGCACCTCGGCGACTTTCTCCATGCGCCGCTTCACGCTCTTGAACGCGCTCAACGCGGCAATGCCCATGGACGGCACCACGCCAACATGCCGGGCCGCCGCGAGGGTCGCCAGGGCGTTGGCGACGTTGTGCTGGCCGGTCATGTCCCACTCGACCACGCCTTGGGACACGCCCTCGAACAGCACTTCGAACTGCGAACCGTCGTCCTTGAGCAACTTCACCTGCCACTGCCCACCCGCGCCGGTGGTTTGCACCGGGGTCCAGCAGCCCATCTCGATCACCCGCTGCAACGCCGGCTCGGTGGTCGGATGGATGACCAGGCCTTCACTCGGGATAGTGCGGACCAAATGGTGGAACTGCCGCTCGATGGCTGGCAGATCGGGGAAGATGTCCGCATGATCGAACTCAAGGTTGTTGAGGATCGCCGTGCGTGGACGGTAGTGGACGAATTTCGAGCGCTTGTCGAAAAACGCGCTGTCGTATTCGTCGGCCTCGATCACGAAGAACGGCGTGCCGCCCAGGCGCGCCGACACCGAGAAATTCTGCGGCACACCGCCGATCAAAAAGCCCGGGCTCATGCCGGCGTGCTCCAAAACCCAGGCGAGCATGCTGCTGGTGGTGGTCTTGCCGTGGGTGCCGGCCACGGCCAGGACCCAACGGCCCTGCAACACGTGATCGGCCAGCCACTGCGGGCCCGACACGTAGGGCAGGCCTTTGTTGAGCACGTACTCCACCGCCGGGTTGCCACGGGACATGGCGTTGCCGATGACCACCAGGTCTGGCGCCGGGTCCAGCTGCGCCGGGTCGTAGCCTTGGGTCAGCTCAATGCCCTGGGCCTCCAGCTGTGTGCTCATCGGCGGGTAGACGTTGGCGTCGGAACCGGTCACGTGATGACCCAGTTCCTTGGCCAGGACCGCCATCGAACCCATGAAAGTGCCGCAAATACCGAGAATATGGATGTGCATAGTCGACCTCGTAAAACATGGCCGCAGGTTAGCGTAGGGAGGGGGAAATCGCACCTTGTGTTTCGACTTCACCTCGCCTTTACGGGTGGCCGCCAGACTTGCAAACAGCACACAATCCCTGTGGGAGCGAGCCTGCTCGCGATAGCGGTGGGTCAACTTGCATTGATATTGGATGTGCCGCCGCCATCGCGAGCAGGCTCGCTCCCAAAGTTGATCGCATTCCTTCAGGACGACCGCGACACGGTTCAGCGGGCAATGGCGTGCTTGCGCAGCTTTCGGTAAAGGGTATTGCGGCTGATGCCCAGTTGTTCGGCGGTGTGGGTCATGTGCCAGCGCTGGCGTTCCAGCACATCGAGCAGCGCCACACGCTCGGCATCTTCCAGCGGTCGCTCTGCCACGGTTTCAACCAGCGCCACTGGACGCTGGCGAATCATCGCCGGCAAGTCCTCCAAGCCAATCCGCCCGCCGTCGCACAACGCAGCAAGGGTGCGCAACACATTGCGCAGTTGCCGCACGTTGCCCGGCCAGTCGAAGCCCAGCAAAGCCTGGCGCGCCGCTTCGTCGATGATCACCGTCTCGCCGCCGCTCTCCTCGGCCAGCAGGAAATCCAACAGTTGCGACTTGTCACTGCGCTCGCGCAACGCCGGCAGCGGGATTTCCAGGCCATTGAGCCGGTAGTACAAATCCTCGCGGAAACTGCCGTCCTGCACCCGATCCAGCAATTGCCGGTGGGTGGCGCTGATGATGCGCACGTTGACCGTCTCGGGCTCGCCGCCGATGGGCACCACCTGGCGATCTTCCAGCACCCGCAGCAAACGGGTCTGCAAGGCCAGGGGCATGTCGCCGATTTCATCGAGGAACAACGTGCCGCCGTCGGCCTGTTGCAGCTTGCCGCGCATGCCTTCCTTGCGCGCACCGGTGAAACTGCCGCCGCGATAGCCGAACAGCTCGCTTTCGATCAGGCTTTCCGGGATGGCCGCGCAGTTGAGGGCGACGAACTGTTTGCCGGCGCGCTGGCTGGCATGGTGCACGGCCTTGGCGAAGGCTTCTTTGCCGGAGCCGGTTTCGCCGTGGATCAGCAGCGGCACATCACGCTCGAACACCCGCAGCGCCTTGCGAAAATGCTCCTGCAACGCCGCATCCCCCAGGCAAATGCCCGGCAGCCGCGCGGGCTCGATGGTTTTGAACGCCGGGGCGATCGGCACCGGCACGCTGCGCGGCTGCCCCCGCAGCACGGCGAACAAAGGCCGACCGTCACGGGTCCGCAACGGCCAGCTCGCACTGGCATTGACGCTCGCGCGGCCGAGCAACTCGTCCAGCGAACAATCGAAGAAGTCTTCCACCCGCTGGCCCAGCAAGCTGCCGCGAATATGCCCCAAGAGGTTGAGCGCGCTCTGGTTGACCGCGCTGATCCGCCCTTCGCCGTCGAACGCCAGCAACCCTTCGCTGAACAGCCCCACGGACTCGGCTTGCAGGTGAAAGCGCAGCAGCCATTGATTGTCGAAACAGCGCAGGAAATAACAGCTCTCGATCATCTTCGCCGAGAGATTGACCAGGGCCATGGTGTGGAACTGGCTCTGGCGCGACACGTCCGGCCGGGCCGAGGACACGTCGAGCACCGCCAGCAATTCGCCTTGTGGGTCGAAGACCGGGCTGGCCGAGCAGGTCAGCCCGGTGTGGCGACCGCGAAAGTGTTCTTCCTGGTGGATGGTCAGGGCCTGGCGTTCCACCAGGCAGGTGCCGATGCCATTGGTGCCTTCGCAGGCTTCGCTCCAGTCGGCACCGAGCCAGAGCCCGGCCCGCTCGAAAATCTTGCGTTCGCTGGGGGCGGTGACGCAATTGAGGATCACGCCCCGGGCGTCGGTCAGCAGCACCGCGTGGCCGGCGCCGGAGAGTTGCTGATGGAGGCTCGTCATTTCGGTGCCGGCGATATGCAGCACCTGTTGCAGGCGTTCGCGGCTTTCCAGCACCCGGCCATGTTCGAGCACCGTCGGCGCGAGGTTCTGGGCCGGGTCGAGGTGATAGTCCTCGAGGCAGCGCAGCCAGGAACGGGCAATCGACGGATCGCTGCCGGGGCCCTGCAGGTGGGCCTTGCCCTGGGTGACCGTCAGGACTTGTTGGGCATGGCGACTCAAGTGGTTGCTGTGCATTTCTTATTGTTCTCTGTGGTGAGGGGATTTATCCCCGTTGGGCTGCTTAGCAGCCCTCCCGCCAACTCGCGTCAGCATCCTCCAGCCCAACAACCTTTGCAATGCTGGCGCGACCTGTCAGTCACAGACTGTCTCGCCGATGGCACAAACTGTCACACCGGCTGTATCGCAATCGTCACGCACGGCATCCGTTTGTCCGGCGAACTCCTCCTAAAGTCTTGATTTACAGGCCTTGCAAGGCAATGGCCCAACCTTTGCTCTAGGCTTAATTACCGGCGCTCAATTTTGCGCGGCCTCCCGTATAAGCACAAAAGCCAAGGAGAACTCATCATGCGTTACGCTCACCCCGGTACTGAAGGCGCTATCGTTTCGTTCAAGAGCAAATACGGTAACTACATCGGCGGCGAGTTCGTCGCGCCTGTCAAAGGTCAGTACTTCACCAATACTTCCCCGGTCAATGGCCAGCCCATTGCCGAATTCCCGCGCTCCACGGCCGAAGACATCGACAAAGCCCTGGACGCCGCCCACGCCGCCGCGGATGCCTGGGGCGCCACTTCGGCCCAGGCCCGTTCGCTGATCCTGCTGAAAATCGCCGACCGCATCGAAGCCAACCTCGAAGTGCTGGCGATCACTGAATCCTGGGACAACGGCAAAGCCGTGCGCGAAACCCTCAACGCCGACATCCCCCTGGCCGCCGACCACTTCCGCTACTTCGCCGGTTGCCTGCGGGCCCAGGAAGGCAGCGCCGCCGAGATCGACGGCAACACCGTGGCCTATCACATCCATGAACCGCTGGGCGTGGTCGGGCAGATCATCCCGTGGAACTTCCCGCTGCTGATGGCCGCCTGGAAACTCGCCCCGGCCCTGGCCGCCGGTAACTGCGTGGTGCTCAAGCCCGCCGAGCAAACCCCGCTGGGCATCTGCGTGCTCATGGAACTGATCGGCGACCTGCTACCACCGGGCGTGCTGAACGTGGTGCAAGGCTTCGGTAAAGAAGCCGGTGAAGCCCTCGCCACCAGCAAACGTATCGCCAAAATCGCCTTTACCGGTTCCACCCCGGTCGGCTCGCACATCATGAAATGCGCTGCCGAGAACATCATCCCATCCACCGTGGAACTGGGCGGCAAGTCGCCGAACATCTTCTTCGAAGACATCATGCAGGCCGAGCCGAGCTTCATCGAAAAAGCCGCCGAAGGCCTGGTGCTGGCGTTCTTCAACCAAGGCGAAGTCTGCACCTGCCCATCCCGCGCCCTGGTGCAAGAATCGATCTACGACGAGTTCATGAAAGTGGTGATGAACAAAGTCCTGCAGATCAAACGCGGCGACCCACTGGACACCGACACCATGGTCGGCGCCCAGGCGTCCGAGCAGCAATTCGACAAGATTCTTTCGTACCTGGAAATCGCCAAGGGCGAAGGCGCCGAGCTGCTGACCGGCGGCAAGGTGGAAAAACTCGAAGGCAACCTGGCCAGCGGTTATTACATCCAGCCGACCCTGCTCAAGGGCACCAACAAAATGCGCGTGTTCCAGGAAGAAATCTTCGGCCCAGTGGTGAGCATCACCACCTTCAAGGACGAAGCCGAAGCCCTGGCGATTGCCAACGACACCGAGTTCGGCCTCGGCGCCGGCCTGTGGACCCGCGACATCAACCGCGCCTACCGCATGGGCCGGGCGATCAAGGCCGGTCGCGTCTGGACCAACTGCTACCACCTCTACCCGGCGCACGCCGCGTTCGGTGGCTACAAGAAGTCCGGCGTGGGTCGTGAGACGCACAAGATGATGCTCGATCACTATCAGCAGACCAAAAACCTG
This sequence comes from Pseudomonas sp. St290, assembly GCF_018325805.1. Classification (NCBI taxonomy): domain Bacteria; kingdom Pseudomonadati; phylum Pseudomonadota; class Gammaproteobacteria; order Pseudomonadales; family Pseudomonadaceae; genus Pseudomonas; species Pseudomonas sp. St290. The sequence goes on from NZ_AP014703.1 coordinate 5,966,459, forward strand.
CTGGTGAGCTACGACATCAATCCGTTGGGGTTCTTCTAAGCCTTTGGGGCGACGCAGGTGGTTCTGTTTCGCCCTTTAGATAGCTATCGCGAGCAGGCTCGCTCCCACAGGGACTGTGGGTGACCCTTTTTCTGTGGGTTGGCCCAAATCCCCTGTGGGAGCGAGCCTGCTCGCGATGGCGCCCTCACTGACAACATCAAATTGCCGTCCCACCGCTCTGGCATGAGCCTTGCGTGCCCGCTCCACAACAAACCCGAAAGTCCAACAGATCAAACAATAAAAAAGACAGAGAGGACTTATGACTTCTACCACTCAACTCAAACCCACACTCGGCACCCTGCATTTATGGGGTATCGCCGTCGGCCTGGTGATTTCCGGCGAGTACTTCGGCTGGAGTTACGGCTGGGGCACCGCTGGGACCCTGGGGTTTCTCGTCACCGCCCTCATGGTGGCGTTGATGTATACCTGCTTCATCTTCAGTTTCACCGAATTGACCACCGCGATTCCCCACGCTGGCGGGCCTTTTGCCTACAGCCGACGGGCCTTTGGTGAGAAAGGCGGGTTGATCGCCGGGATCGCCACGCTGATCGAATTCGTCTTTGCGCCCCCGGCCATCGCCATGGCGATTGGCGCCTACCTCAACGTGCAGTTTCCGGAGCTGGACCCCAAGCTCGCCGCGGTTGGCGCGTACATCGTGTTCATGACCCTGAACATCCTCGGCGTCAGCATCGCCGCCGCGTTCGAGCTGGTGGTCACCGTGCTGGCGGTCGCCGAATTGCTGGTGTTCATGGGCGTGGTCGCGCCGGGCTTCAGCTTCAGCAACTTCGTGCTCAACGGCTGGGCCGGCTCCAATGAGTTCACCCTCGCCTCGATCCCGGGCATTTTCGCCGCAATCCCCTTCGCGATCTGGTTCTTCCTCGCCATCGAAGGCGCGGCCATGGCCGCCGAAGAAGCCAAGGACCCGAAACGCACGATTCCCCGCGCCTACGTCAGCGGCATCCTGACCCTGGTGTTCCTGGCCATCGGCGTGATGATCATGGCCGGCGGCGTCGGTGACTGGCGCACCCTGTCGAACATCAACGATCCGCTGCCCCAGGCGATGAAGGCGGTGGTCGGCAACAATTCAACGTGGATGCACATGCTGGTGTGGATCGGTCTGTTTGGCCTGGTGGCGAGTTTCCACGGGATCATCCTCGGTTACTCGCGGCAGTTCTTCGCCCTGGCCCGGGCCGGTTACCTGCCCCGTGGCCTGGCGAAACTCTCGCGCTTCCAGACCCCGCACCGGGCGATCCTGGCCGGCGGCGTGATCGGCATCGCGGCGATCTACAGCGATGGCCTGGTCAACCTGCAAGGCATGACCCTGACCGCAGCGATGATCACCATGTCGGTGTTCGGCGCCATCGTGATGTACATCATCAGCATGCTCAGCCTGTTCAGATTGCGTAAGACCGAACCGAACCTGGAACGCACCTTCCGTGCCCCGGGCTACCCGATCGTGCCGGGCATCGCGTTGTTCCTGGCCGTGGTGTGCCTGGTGGCGATGGCGTGGTTCAACATGCTGATCGGCCTGGTGTTCCTGGCGTTCATGGTTGTCGGCTACCTGTATTTCCAACTGACCGCCAAGCAACGCTCCGATGCCCCGGCGGACGCTATGCTCACAGGTATCTGAAGTTGCACCGGTGCCGGGCTGAGGGCCCGGTGCCTGCCTTATAGAAGTGCACGCAGTTTCCTCCCTGTGCGGGAGAGCCCTGTTTTAGGGTTAGCCCTGTGTGGGGAAACTCTGTGGGAGCAGGGCTACTCCACAGGGGTTGGGTCTGCGCTGTAGTTGATTATTTAGAGATTCAGGAGGACACCGCCCCATGGCCGCATTCGCCCATTCCGTCGGCGCCCAGACCTATCGCTTCGACAGCCTCAAAGAGCTGATGGCCAAGGCCAGCCCGGCACGTTCCGGGGATTTCCTGGCCGAAGTCGCGGCGCTCAACGATGGTGAGCGGGTAGCCGCGCAAATGGCCCTGGCTGACCTGCCCCTCAGTCATTTCCTGCAAGAAATGCTGATTCCTTACGAGGCCGACGAAGTCACCCGGCTGATCGTCGACACTCACGACAAACAGGCCTTCGCCGTCGTCAGCCACCTCACCGTCGGCGGCTTTCGCGATTGGCTGCTCAGCGATGCCGCCGATGAACAGAGCCTGCGGGCACTGGCTCCGGGGCTGACGCCGGAAATGGTCGCCGCCGTGTCGAAGATCATGCGCGTGCAGGATCTGGTGCTGGTGGCGCAGAAAATCCGCGTGGTCACCAAGTTCCGCGGCACCCTTGGCCTGCGCGGGCGCCTGTCCACGCGCCTGCAACCCAACCACCCCACCGACGAACCGGCCGGGATCGCTGCGAGCATCCTCGATGGCCTGCTCTACGGCAACGGCGACGCCATGATCGGCATCAACCCGGCCACCGACAGCACCGCGTCGATCTGCGCCATGCTGGAAATGCTCGACGCCATCATCCAGCGCTACGACATCCCCACCCAAGGCTGCGTGCTGACCCACGTCACTACCTCCATCGAAGCGGCGAACCGTGGCGTGCCCCTGGACCTGGTGTTCCAGTCCATCGCCGGCACCGAAGCGGCCAACGCCAGTTTCGGCATCAACCTCAACGTCTTGCAGGAAGGCTACGACGCCGGGCTCAGCCTGAATCGCGGCACCCTCGGCAACAACCTGATGTATTTCGAAACCGGCCAGGGCAGCGCACTGTCGGCCAACGCCCACCACGGCGTCGATCAACAGACCTGCGAAACCCGGGCCTACGCCGTGGCACGACATTTCAAGCCATTCTTGGTGAATACGGTTGTAGGCTTCATCGGCCCGGAATACCTGTACAACGGCAAACAGATCATCCGCGCCGGCCTCGAAGACCACTTCTGCGGCAAGCTCTTGGGCGTGCCGATGGGCTGCGACATCTGCTACACCAACCACGCCGAAGCCGACCAGGACGACATGGACACCCTGCTGACCCTGCTCGGCGTGGCCGGGATCAACTTCATCATGGGCATCCCCGGCTCCGACGACATCATGCTCAACTACCAGACCACCTCGTTCCACGACGCCCTCTACGCCCGCCAGACCCTGGGCCTGAGACCGGCGCCGGAATTCGAGACCTGGCTGGCGAACATGGGCATCTTCACCCAGGCCGATGGCCGGGTGCGGTTTGGCGACAACCTGCCACCGGCGTTTCGTCACGCCCTGGCGCATTTGGGATAAGTGAGCTGCCGATGGACAAACCTCCTGTCGATTCGCAAAACCCTTGGCTGGAACTGCGCCGCCTGACCCCGGCGCGCATCGCCCTGGGCCGCACCGGCACCAGCCTGCCGACCCAGGCGCAACTGGACTTCCAATACGCCCACGCCCAGGCCCGCGATGCCGTGCACCTGGCGTTCGATCATCAAGGCATTCGCGCGCAACTGACTGAACGTGGCCGCGAAAGCCTGCTGCTCCACAGCGCCGCCGCCGACCGCCACAGCTATCTACAGCGCCCGGACCTGGGCCGACGGCTCGACGAGAGCTCCGCACAAATCCTGGAGGACTACGCAGCGGCTCACCCCGGCGGCGTGGACCTGGCCATCGTCGTCGCTGATGGCCTGTCGGCGCTGGCGGTGCATCGGCATACATTGCCGTTCCTGGCGCGGCTGGAAGAACAGATCGCCGCTGACGGCTGGTCGGTGTCGCCCGTGATCCTGGTGGAACAAGGCCGCGTCGCGGTGGCCGATGAAGTGGCGCAGCGGCTCGGCGCAAAAATGTCGGTGATCCTGATCGGCGAACGCCCCGGCCTCAGCTCCCCCGACAGCCTGGGGCTGTATTTCACCTACAACCCCAAGGTCGGCCTGACCGATGCCTATCGCAACTGCATCTCCAACGTCCGCCTCGAAGGCCTGAGCTATGGCATGGCTGCCCATCGCCTGGTCTACCTGATGCGCGAGGCCTGTCGCCGCCAGCTCTCGGGGGTCAATCTGAAGGACGAAGCCCAGGTACAAACTCTAGACTCGGAAAATACTGCCGATATGAAAGGTAACTTCCTACTCATGCCGCCCCAAAGCTGATCCGTTTATCCGTTGCGTTTTTGATCCGCTTTCAGGCAGCATCAAAAGCACGGCAGCGCGAAGTTGTTGTCTGAATATCTGTCGACCCTTGCAGACGAGACCTACCATGCGGATTATCCAAGCGACCCTGGAACACCTGGACCTGCTGACCCCATTGTTCGTCAAGTATCGGGAATTCTACGGCTCACTGCCCTACCCGGACTCGTCCCGAGCCTTCCTCGAAAAACGCCTGCGCCGCAAGGAATCGGTGATCTACCTGGCCTTGCCCGATGACGACGACAACAAACTGCTGGGCTTCTGCCAGCTCTACCCAAGCTTCTCGTCGCTGTCGCTCAAGCGCGTGTGGATCCTCAACGACATCTACGTCGCCGAAGACGCCCGCCGCCAACTGGTGGCCGACAACCTGATCCGCACCGCGAAAAAAATGGCCAAGGAAACCAACGCCGTCCGCATGCGCGTCTCCACCAGCAGCAACAACGAAGTCGCGCAGAAAACCTACGAATCGATCGGCTTCAAGGAAGACACCGAGTTCAAGAACTACGTGTTGCCGATCAGCGAGGGGATCTGAGCCTGTGGCTGGGTGAAACCTCTGTGGCTGAGTGCACCCCTTGCTCCCGCTTGGGTGCGCAGCACCCACAACCCAGCCAACCAAATCCCAATGACACACCACCAACCCTGTGTGGCTAGGTGAAACCTTGTGGCGAGGGGATTTATCCCCGCTGGGCTGCACAGCAGCCCCAAAACCTGAGCACGCGCTACACCAGACGGACCGAGTCAGCCTTTAGGGGGACCGCTTCGCGCTCCAGCGGGAGCAAGCTCCCTCGCCACAAAAGCGGTCCGAGCCGATGCCTCATCCAACCACCCCCTCAGAAATCCCCCGCTACAAACTCAACACGCGCTTCACAATCCTCACCGTATAATGCCGCTCTTCCCGGCTTGTAAGAAAAAGCTACACACTCTGTAGCCATACTCAAAGCCAGCCCCACCAGCCTGCCGAGTCGGGCCGCCACCACAGGTGTTTTGCATGGATTTCAACCCCCTCGACCTCATCCTGCATCTCGACGTCTACCTCGACATGCTGGTGACCAACTACGGCACATGGGTCTACGCCATCCTGTTCCTGGTGATCTTCTGTGAAACCGGCCTGGTGGTGACGCCCTTCCTGCCGGGCGACTCCCTGCTGTTCATCGCCGGCGCCGTAGCCGCGGGTGGCGCCATGGACCCACTGCTGTTGGCCGGCCTGCTGATGCTCGCGGCGATCCTCGGCGACAGCACCAACTACCTCATCGGCCGCACCGCCGGCGAAAAACTGTTCAGCAACCCCAACTCGAAAATCTTCCGCCGCGACTACCTGCAGCAAACCCACGACTTCTACGACAAACACGGCGGCAAAACCGTGACCCTGGCGCGCTTCCTGCCGATCATCCGCACCTTCGCCCCCTTCGTCGCTGGCGTGGGCAAAATGAACTACCTGCGCTTCTTCGGCTTCAGCGTCCTCGGTACCGTCCTCTGGGTCGGCGGCCTGGTCACACTCGGCTACTTCTTCGGCAACGTGCCGTTCATCAAGCAGAACCTGTCACTGCTGGTGGTGGGCATCATCCTGGTGTCGCTGCTGCCGATGATCATCAGCCTGGTGCGCAGCAAAATGAGCCAGCGCGCCTCGAAAGCCTGATCGCCCATGTGGTCCCTGAGCAACTGGCGCCGCCAACGCACCCTCGCCAAACACCCCGTCACCGAGGAAACCTGGCAGCGCGTGCGTCATCAGTTGAGTTTCCTCGACGGCATCAGCGCCGCCGAGGACCAGTGGCTGCGGGAAGCCTGCGTACTGTTCCTGCACGACAAACACCTCACCGCCCTGCCCGGCGTCGAGCTGCACCAGGAACAACGCCTGCTGCTCGCCGCCCAGGCCCAATTGCCGCTGATGCATCTCGGCGAGCTGAACTGGTACCAGGGCTTCCACGAAATCGTTCTCTACCCCGACGACTTCCTCAGCCCCCAGCGCTACCGCGACGCCAGCGGCATCGAGCACGAATGGGACGGCGAACACAGCGGCGAAGCCTGGCCCCAGGGCCCGATCATCCTGGCCTGGGACGGCGTGCTCGCCAGCGGCGGTTGGGACGGCTACAACCTGGTGATCCACGAACTGGCGCACAAACTCGACATGCTCAACGGCGACGCCAACGGCCTGCCACCGCTGCACGCCGACATGCGCGTCCAGGACTGGGCCGACGCCATGCAACAAGCCTTCGATGACCTCAACCGGCAACTGGACCACAACCCCGACGCGGAAACCGTCATCGACCCCTACGCCGCCGAAAACCCGGCGGAATTCTTCGCCGTCACCAGCGAATACTTCTTCAGCGCCCCGGACCTGCTGCACCAGGCCTATCCCAAGGTCTACGAACAGCTCCAGGCGTTCTACCGCCAGGATCCTTTGGCCCGGCTGCGGCAACTTCAAGCCGAAGATCCGGTCTATCAGGCGTCATACTAAGGTCTCTAAGACCCTGCTAACGTGGCATCGACGGCTGAATATGCCTATAATCGCCGCCACTTTTTGGTCAATCCGACCAGTCATTTTGGTCAACTAACGGGGGCACCGCCCAATGAGCTACAGCAAGATTCCGGCTGGCAAAGACCTGCCGAACGACATCTACGTCGCGATCGAAATCCCGGCCAACCACGCCCCGATCAAATACGAAATCGACAAAGACAGCGACTGCCTGTTCGTTGACCGTTTCATGGCCACCCCGATGTTCTACCCGGCCAACTACGGTTACATCCCCAACACCCTGGCCGACGACGGCGACCCCCTCGACGTGCTGGTCGTGACCCCATACCCAGTGGCCCCAGGCTCGGTCATCCGCGCCCGTCCGGTCGGCATCCTGAACATGACCGACGACGGCGGCGGCGATGCCAAAGTCATCGCAGTGCCACACGACAAACTGTCGCAACTGTACGTCGACGTGAAGGAATACACCGACCTGCCACCGCTGCTGATCCAGCAGATCGAGCACTTCTTCGCGAACTACAAAGACCTCGAAAAAGGCAAGTGGGTCAAGATCGAAGGTTGGGCCGGTGCAGACGCCGCCCGCGAAGCGATCACCAAATCGGTTGCCGCCTACAAAGGCTGAAACTGAATTTGCAAAAGAACCCCGGTTTGCACCGGGGTTTTTTTATGCCTTAATGGCGCTTAATACCAACTTGTATTAATACTGTTTAACAGCGTTTAGCCCGCCCCTTTCAGATCCTGCAAACGGAAAGATCGTCTTATATATTTGAACGACATGTTTATTGCCGAAAACACAGTCGCCCCTAAACTTTCCGTTTATGAAAAAGATCTCCAGTGGCGACCGCTTCAGAGCCCTTCTAAAAGAAGCCCATATTCGTTCCGCCGACTTCGCGAAGTTATACGGCGTGAAATCCCAACACGTGAACAACTGGTTCAACCGTGGCATCCCGCCCGGGCGCATCCACTCCATCGCCAGCCTGCTGACCGTCAGCCCGGAGTGGCTCGCCCACGGCGAAGGCCCCCAAACCCCATTGGGCCTCGGCCCCGGCACCACCTATGAAGCCGCCGAAAACGACGGCGTCTACAGCGTGGTGGAACCCACGGACATCGAACTGCCTTTCTATAAGGAAGTCCCCATCGCCCCCGGCGAAACCAAAACCCACATCGTCGAAATCCCCGACCAATCCATCCGCCTGCCCCGCAGCCACCTCGAATCCCTGGAAATCGACCCCAGCGACGCCATCTGCATCACCATGGTCGGCGACAGCATGGCCGAACGCATCGAAGACGGCTCCACCCTCGCCATCGACCGCGGCCTGACGCAAATCGTTGATGGCCAGATCTATGCGCTTGAGCATGATGGGATGCTGCGTATCAAGTACCTGCATCGCGTCCCTGGTAATCGGCTGCGGCTGCGTAGCCACAATAAGGCTGCGTATCCGGACGAAGTCTTCAGTGCTGAACAGATCGATGCGCAACATATCCGAGTGATTGGCTGGGTGTTCTGGTGGTCAACCCTCAACAAACAGAGACCACCGGTATTCGACTAACCCACCCAAGACCAGAAACCGTGGCAGGAACTGCAGTAGGAGCTGTGGCAGGAGCTGTGGCAGAAGCTTTTGTGGCGAGGGAGCTTGCTCCCGCTGGCTGCGTAGCAGCCCCCTGCTTTCCCCCTGAATCCCCCTAACCCAATGATTCCACACCACTTACCACTGGGATTCTGAACCAAACCCGCGTATCCTCCGCCCCACATTTGCGAGCCCACGCCTCGCACCGACAAGGCAGATCACTTTCTGACCAAGTCCCACAGCCGGCCGCAAGAGCCGGATGTACGTTTTGAAGGCTGGTGAGGTTTGTCAAAAACGAACTGAGTTAGTCAACGAGAAGCCGGCCATAAGCCGGCTTTTTAATGCGCCATCGAAAGATCATCTTCTTGAGTTTGCTGCTGCCTCGTGAGAACAAGAAGCCCAGTCCAGAGCTGTTCAGGCATTTGACAGTCATGACATAACCAACATCAATCACAGAATTGAGAGTCAACGGTAGGCGGATACTGGATGCCCCAAAATTGTCAGCCTGGAAAGGAAGGCATGGTTCTCGCAGTCCCTACCCAAATAAAAAGACAAATAAAATCAGTTACATATAAGCCATGAAAAATTTGCTTTTGACTATCGCAGATCGCTAATTGAGAATGCGCGAACCAGGCATAACGCCACTAAATTTGGATTCGCTTCATGTCACATGCAAATGGATTTGACTTCCTTGAGCCGTTACCTCCTAGCTGTCCCCCTGAAGAGGTCAACAAGCCAACTGAAGAAAAGCTATGGAGGCTCTTGAGAGCGAACACTCACACCGCTGAAGATTTCGACTCCCAACGTAAGCGATTATCCAAGCACAAATATCCAGACGAGTGCCTAGCGAGATCTGTCTCCCTTATGACTTCGCTCGCCGCATGTCGTGCGGCGATAAAAAGCCCGCGCATGGCAAAAATGAGATTTACTCATGCGGTGGAGATCCCGTGTGACTCAAACTTTGGGGTATGGCATCAAGACCAGTCGAATCATGTCAATTGGTGGCCTTATCTGACCGTCATGCCCACTAGCATCGCCGGGAAAGTGGAAGAGCTAAATGGCTAAGCTAACGATAGAAAAAATCCTGCTTACCTATGAAGTTCCTCTGGTGGCACTAGCAAAAAATAAGAACGGTGACCGTTATCTTGGTGTTAACTACGAAGACGGTGAGACAGCATTTAAATTTTATTTTTCCAGAATAAAAACCGAACATCTAAAACAGCTATTCTCTGAAAAAATTGACGTTCATTATGCGGTAACAAAGCTGCATACCGGAAAATATGAGCTTGGTGAAGTATGGGGTAACCCAGGAGAGGAATTCCAAACCAAAAGCTTTTCCGAGCTCCCCCTAGACTCTCTCCCCGAACCTGGAATGTTCATTCCAGGCCACGCACCGGAAAGCCTTAACAGTGACTTTAAAACTGTGAACATAGACGGACAATGGGAGATAAGCGATTTAAGAAAATTTTCCGACTTAGTCCAAGACTGCTACTCATTTGGATTTGCATTACTCGGAGCAACAGGAAAAGCCGCAACGAAAAAAATAAACTCTTTATTCCATAAACATCCATGGAGAGGAGGATTTAGCTCTGTAAATTTCTTCAAGGAGCTTTATAAAAATATCCCAAACGAAGATCGCGCAGGTATAAAAAAAATAGAGTACGCATCTCCGGGGGAAATAAAATTCTACATGAATGGGGATGTCGCGGATTCCATTAGAGAGCTGGTCAATGGCATCAATGAAGTCAAGAGCCCTGCTCGTGACGCCTATAAAAAAGCATACATGCACCTGCAAAATTTAGGCTGGCTAAGTAAATCTGATGCTGACATAGCCCTTTCAACTCAAGACATAAAATCTCTTACCGAGCTTCTAGAGGAAAGCTGTCAAGCTTTCGGCCTGGAGGAAAGCGCCGAACACATCCTAAACTTAGCAAGCGGAGATCCGTTATCTGCAATTAAAATTGTGCTGGCCTACTACCGACGCCTTCAGGGGTTGGCAGATTACGTTGCAACAGGAAAGGCACAGAACATTTTTCATGACGAATAATGGGTTACAACCGTCAACCTGCCGCGGCGTACGGCAGCTCAGATTGTGCGGTGACGCGTTAGGCGGTTAGAAGAACTTCCTTGACTTCCGATACGTCTAGCGACGGCAGGCTGCCGACATTGACACTGTACCTAATGCCTGTCACACCGAGTGGCGGGATGTAGTCATCTGGGAGCCTGGGGAAGTTGCCGGCAACTTCGAAGACATGGACATAGCGGAATGTGAACCGTAGGAGGGCACCTGTCTGTCGTAGGCCCTCGTGCCAGCCGAGTTGTGCTAGGCGTGAATCGAAAACATCCAGCGCACGCCCATCGGATACCAACTTCTCACGAATTTCATCGACGCGGTCTGCCAGCGTTTCTTCGCCGCCAAGACTGCGCTCCAGCATGACGCTGACAAACAGGAGGCGCTTGCTGGCGGGTGCCTTCAGCTGATCGAAACGGGAGATTTCGTGCTTCGGTTCCGATCGCGTGGTGGTCTTCACTTCGACGTGGACGCCCTGTCCGACGAAATCATGACGTTCGCTTTCAGGGCCGCTCCAAAGGTGGCTGACGCGCGGGCCGATGGTCGGGAGCAGCACGTTGGACAGCACCCAGAGTTCGCCGAAAAGACCGATCTGCTCGGCCGCGCTCAGGTCAGGCGCGAGCGGGCGCAATGCCGCACGCATGTCGTCGATGATGCGTTCAACCGAGATAGCAGGATCGCGGCCTTCAATGTGGATAGCGTGGAGGACCTTGTTGCCTACCAGCGTAAGCAGTTCTTCATGGTGGCTTCGTGCGGAAACGTCCAGCCAAATCTGTCCGCCTTCCAGGATGCGGACCTGAAGGCTCTGCAGGTCCGGCGGCAGGTTTTGCGGGGCGACATCGATGGCTAGCAGCAGGTGCAGGCGTCCGTCGTTTGACACTCCGATCAGCGCTGCGTCCAGGTCTTCGGCCACCTGCTCGTAGATATCCTCGTGCGAAAGTCGCTGCTCGCGCAGACTTGCCCAGCGGTCTTGCGTGATCTCAACCATTGCGTACCCCACGGTTCACGACGAGCCGTTGTTCGCCGTCCGCAGTGCGGGGCAGCGAAAGCGCGAGGCCCAGCACTGCCTGTGTTGGCGCACGAAGCGGTTCGGGATCCAGGGGATAGAGCAGGACCAGGCCCTGCTGCGCGGGGCGGTCCTCGCGCATTGCCCGTGCATTGAAGCCTGAGCCAGAGCGGTAGTTCTCCGGTCCGCCATGCAGGTCGGCACCTTCATGGCGTGGATCGATCAGGATGCCGATCGACTCGTTGGCCTGCAACGAACGTCGAACAAGGCCGAAAGGCCTTCCACCCAGGAGTACCTGTCGTTCCCGCTGCGGGTTGGCTACGAACACGGTCCAGTTCGTCAGCTCTCCCGCTTCGGCTCGCTCCAGGATCCAGTCGGCAATCTCCGCGCCCTGAAATGCAATGCTGTTCGGGTGCCCCTCATAACGCCTTAGGAACAGTGCGATGTCCTCGGCCGGCACATCGTGTGCTATGGCGCCACCGTGTGCATCCTGTGTCGGGGGGTGCTGTCGTAACAGGGCGGACGCCAAGTCCAAGTTTCGTTCCAGCAGTTCCCGGTCCTGCATGGGAAACAGGATCGTCTGCGGGTTTTCGCCAGACCATGACCGTGCATCATCCGTTTGCATCCTGCTCTTGTTCTTGCTGGTGAGCAGGAGCTTTGAATGGGCGCGCATCCGGATGGCCATCTGGTCAGGCCTGCGGCCGGCCTTGTTTAGTGCCGTGATGGAGTCACGCAGGGATTCTTCGACCAGCGCCAGCTCCACAAACCACTGAGCGATGCCTTCGGTTGTCCAGATGCGGATCAGGTCTTCATAGCCTGTCCTGAAACCATACCAGCGGGCCATCTGCAGCAGAGCATCCGCCAGTGTTGTGGTGCGCAGGAAGTAGGCGATCGTCAGTCCCTCAAGCGTCAATCCGCGCGACAGCCGATTGCCACCCACTGCAACAAGCTGCCGTCCAGGCTTGGCGTCGTATTCCAGTTCGTCGCCCGTCGTGCTATTGAGCACAACAACGACTAGGCGGGCCAGGTTCGTCACTGCCTCTTCCAATAGAACCTCTTCGCTGCAAGGCAGATCTACCGGTCCCAGCCCCAAGAGCGTTGAGCGGAACATCTGCTTGAGCACGCCAGGTTCGGCGTTCTCATGATGGAACCAGTTGCGGATCTGTTCCTCGATCGCCCCTCCAATGCGCAACTGGTCCTGCTGGAGATGGGATACGTGCACCAGCATCGTGTTCGGCTTACCCATCTGGCCGCGCTGCAGTCTGATGGCGCCGGCAAGCGCAAAGGTCAGGAGGGCATCGGCGAGCGACTGGGGAAGATCCAGCGGTCCCCGGGCAACAATCGCCTCGCTCCTTTTACGCTGCTGCGGCTTCAGAGCCTTCACATCCGCCGCGTCTACAGGGCGCAGTACATCGCGGCCCTGCGAGCTGACGCCGAAAAGCTCTTCCGTTCCCGTGTAGCCGTCCGGCCGAGGAAGCTGTACGACGAAGTCCTTGGGGAACAGGTCTTCGCCGACCTGGCTGTCACTGGCGTCTGGGTCGATGAGGATGTTGGCGAATGGCGTTGCCGTGTAAGCGATGTATGTGGCCCGCGGAATCTTTCTGAGAATGTCGCGAATCAGGGCGTTGGTCAGTGACGGGGCCGTGTCGTCATCCGGTTCGGTGTCGGTGTCGATACTGGGGTCGCGCCGATTTCCGCGTGTATTGATGGAGGCCTGATCGGCTTCGTCATCGATGAGAAGAACCGGTACATCAGCGAGCCGGCCTTCGAGTTTGCCGAACCACTGGTTGAGCCGTTTCAGAATCGGCGTGATCTTCTTCGCGACGATCAGGACGGTACCGGTCGATGCGAATCCATCGGCCACCTCCGGCTCACGAAAGTCGGAAGCCTCATCGGTCAGCGTGATCCAGTCGACGCCCGTCCCGGCCAGCTCCAGATCCAGGCGCTTCTGCGTCTGGCTCCGCAGTGAATCGTGAATGCCTGAAAGAACGATGATCAGGCGGTAGCCGACATCGGCTGCGCGCGCTGCCACAGCCGTGAAGTTGGCGGTCTTGCCGGACTGAACGTAGCCGACGACCAGACCCCGGCACTGGAATTCCGGGCGACTTACCGGTGTGGTCTTCGAGATGATCCGCAGTGACTCTTCCGCGACCGACGCAATCTGGTGCGGCTTCCATTTGGGCTGGGCCCGCAGATAGGCTTCATGCCGGGACCAGTTGGTCCAGGCGGTTGCATCGGTCCACAGAGCCAGCCTGGGCTTCAGTGTAAGGGGAAGCGGAAGCCGGACCTTCATTAGACCTTGTCCGTCAGCTGGTCCTGGACACCGGCCGTCTCCAATGCGCGAAGGAATTCAGACAGAGCCGTCTTGGCCTCGGCATCCTTATCGATGAGCTGCACGAGCGTCACCAGCGTCGGCATCAGCGGGGTGACCTCGACTTCCTCCCCCTTGAACCCGGTCTTGCGTTGCCATGGCTTGTCGCCGCTGCTGACAAGGCGGATTGAAGTTCTGTCCTTCTTTGCAGTCGGGGTCGGAGCAGGTGCCGCCACGGGAGTGCCTCCCGCTGCTGTCGTTGGAGGCAAGAAGCCGCCTGGCGCTGGTGTGCCGGCCGGCGACACAGTCTTGCCGCCTCCTTTCGGAGTCGACGCAGCTTTTTCCTTCTTGTTGTACCGGAGGCGGGCTGCTGCGCGAGGGGTCTTTAGCAGGTCTCCGAGGGGCTTGGTGATCGCAAAGGGCAGGCGAATGAGCTGCTTGCTGATATCTACCTGCAACTGCTCATCAGCCAGCCTGTCGAAGTCGATTGCGACACGAATCAGCTTGGTGTGCTCATCCTTGGCGAAGAGATCTTCCCAGCCGCCCCATTTGATGAGGCGGTCAAGTCGATAGAAGTACAGGCCCTGAGCATCGTTTGCGCGGCCATTCAGGGAGTGGCGGTCGCGTTCAACGCGTTGCTCCAGCGGCGGCAGATCCTTGATGTATTCGTCGAACTCTTCCTCATGTGGCGTGACGTACGCACGAACATAGAGGACAGGCGTCTTGTCCGGAGAAGCGCCGGGAAGCTCGATGCGATGCTGGTCGTACTCTTTCGTCAGCGGGTGCCCCATGGGGTTGTTGGCACGCAGAACGTCATCGTTCAGCCTGATGACGACCCTCTCGCGCCCGCGCACCTTGCCTTCAAGGTACCGGTGGAAGACCAGTTCGAGGTGCGACTTGATGGCAGCGAGTTCCTGCGCGTAGGGAGAATCTGCCCTGCCTCTCGCAGGCTCCATCGAGGGGCGCATCTGCGTGAGCAGCACGGCCGTGCCCGTCTCGCCGATGTTCACTGCCGAGGCATGCTCGGGAGCTACCGGGTCGCTCAGAAGCGCCCAGCGGCGCGTCTTGGCAAGATGGTCCTTGTCCCAGGTGAGTGTCGTGCTTTCGCTCCCGGCAGCTTTCGATACGACCGTCAGTCGATCAGCCTGGGACCAGGCCGCACCCTTCAGCCCATAGCCGAACTTGCCCAGATCGCCGTCGTCGTATTCACGCTGGTGCCCGATCTTCATGGCGTCGCGCAGACCCGATGGAGTCATGCCCCTACCGTCGTCGCGAATGCACATCCACCGGCCGCCCGCATTGGGATTCGGGAAGGTGATGTCGATCTCCCGTGCGCCATGCGACAGGCTGTTGTCCACCAGATCGGCCACGGCGCTGGGCAGGCTGTGCCCGGCACGTGCCAGGATCTTGAAGAGGCCGAGCGGGTCCGGTGCGGCGTCATCGTCGTCGCGGTAGTTGTCGGTTTCTTTTTGTGACGTCACGGACACTGTTTCTACCTCCTTGAATAGCTGCGGGAAGTGATCCGAGAGCACCGCCTGGCAGTGCTGGCCTTCCTCACCGTACAGCGCAATCATTGCGGATTTGCCGAGCTGGGCACTCTCTCCATGGCACAGGATCGAAGAGCGGGCCGGGTGGTCTGCCGGGATGACAACCCAGGATGCATTGGCCGGGGTGCTCGAGGCGTCAACTACCATCGCGAACAGAACGCCTGGGTCGACGAAACTGTAGAAGGAGCTTTTCGGGCAATCGCCTTCGAATCTCCAATTTTTGTGCTGCCGCTTGAGCCATGAAGCAATCTCAACCACGGTACCTTCGTCTTCGAGACGACGGCAGGTGATTGCGATGGTGTCAGGGTTCTCTGCTGAAGGAAAAACCTTGCCGACGACGTCCCAATCGAAGTTGATGGAACGCTGTTTGGCGCGTTCCTTCCCCTGGCGGCGGTACTCATGAAACATGCCGAGTTCGGAATGAGTAAGCAGTCGGAGAATGGTGAACTTCACTTCCTGCCCTCTGTCGTCTTGATTTGTGATTGCTCCAAATCGAACAATGCCACACGCATGTCTTGTGTCTCCGGTGCCCCCAGGCACTCCCGCATCCCACGAGCGATAGCATAGGCGAATAGTGGTGGCACGGCGTTGCCAATCTGCTTGAATGCCGGGTTCATCGATCCTTTGAAAACGAAGCCGTCAGGGAATGACTGGAGCCGCGCAGCCTCACGGACGGTGATGGTGCGTGCTTGTTTCGAGTCGAAGTGGATGTGGGAGTAAGAGTCCTTGCCGAGGTGCGCCATCAGCGTACGTACAGGGGCATCGGGGCGGAGCTTCCACCACTTGTTCGGAAACTTCCCCGGGTCATACGGGATGCGCCAGGACGTAATGTATGTGCTGACGTCTGCGTTTCTCGGGTCGGTGGGCAAACCGAGTCTCCTGCGGTCGGCAAGCCAGTTCGCAATTTTCTGCTCTACATAGGCATGCACCTGCGGGTACTCCCAGCCAGGCTGAATCTCGGCGAAGATCTTGTAGTCGCGCGGCAGATACCGAAAAACATGGCCAGTCGTAGACTTGGTCGTAAATCCGTGCCACTCCCGCATCAGGCGCGAATAGGCAGTCGTCGGCTTTTTTGCTGTGTACTCGACAGGTTCTGACGGGTCTTTCGCCCCGCGACGAATGGCACCCGAGCGAAGCATTTCTTCGGCGTACAGGTGCGGCAGATCTGCCAGCGCATCAGAGGCCGATGTGGCCGCGGGAGAGTCGGGAGCTGGATCGGGAATCCAGCGGTGGTGCGCAGAGCCTTCGGCTTTGATAACTCGCCTCGCAGCATTCTTGGAACTGGTGTAGCCAGATGGCAGAACCAAGTGGTGCGTTGGCACCGGAAACTTTGGCTTGATGCCGGTCGAACGATGGAAGCCTACCAGAATCATGCGTTCCCGCATCTGCGGAACCCCGTACCAGACGGAATTCAGCAGTGTGTAGGCTACGTCGTAGCCTTCTTCGGCAAGGCTTTTGGAAACGAGCTCGGCAACATTGGTGCCGCCATGATTGAGGATGTCTGGCACGTTCTCCATCAGCAGCGCAACAGGCTTCGTCGCCCGGATGAATGCGACGTAGCGCTCCCACAGGCTGACCCGTCCATCCACCAGGAAGGCTTCGTCTGCAGTCACCTCTTCGCGCAGGCGGGCCTGCTCGCGGAGCTTAGCCCGGCCTACACGGGCGAACGCCTGACAGGGTGGCCCGCCGACGAGGACATCGATCTGATGGTCCGTGGCGCCCTGCAGTCCGAGATCGCCGAAGACGGTTTCTGCGGTTTCGGCTACCGCATCGCGCGGGGCGTGGTGCGCTTCCTTGTCCCCCCCGACCGAGCGCGAGCCGAAGTTGGCTCCGTGCGACTTTGCAGCCCACGGGTCCATTTCGATCGATGCGACCGGTGTAAATCCGGCGGTCAGGAAGCCAAGGGATATGCCGCCACAGCCTGCGAACATGTCCATGTAGCGGATTTCGCCGCCTTCCTGAATACGCTGCAGCTTGCTGCGGATCAGCTCGTCGTCTGAGGTAGAGGCGCGGGAATTATTACCAGTCGAGGGGGACAGGTCTGCAGCCGAGATAATGGGCTCTTCGTAGGTATTGCTGGGCTGCGATTTGCGCAGCTCGGTTTGGATGGACATCCGGTATCTCTCATAGGGAACATGCGCCAAGACCACCTGCACGGAGCGCAGAAGGGCGGCCGCTCAGGCCTGCTCATACCACGCGGCGCAGCCCGGTTTGACGAATCGTCAACCGGGCGCAAAATGCTACATCGTGTGAGAGTGTAATGAAAATGCCGCGAGGTGTCGCCTGCGCAGGTTGCGTGAACCTTCATAATTAGCCAGCCTCAACCGGCGAAAGAATGCCCTTAGCCTCAAGGTTTCACGGGCAAAGGGGTCCGTCTCGACCTAAACGACGATATCTAATGCTTACCATTGCCTGATGTGGCAAAGCCTTCGCCCAGCCCCGGGACCTACGAAGAAATCCACGATTTGAATTGGCTCGCAAAGCGGAAAAGTTTTCCCAAGGAGGTATCCTGCGATAGGGGCAAGCTCATCTGGGGGTTGTTCATGGACATAGTCAGCAGAGAAGTCAGGTCTCGAATGATGGCGGGCATCCGCGGCAGCGATACATTGCCAGAGATGAAGGTCAGGAAGCTGCTTCATCGGCAAGGCTTCAGGTATCGCCTGCATCAGCGAAATCTTCCAGGCAAACCCGATGTCGTACTCCCTCGTCACCGTGTCTGCATCTTCGTTCATGGTTGCTTCTGGCACAGGCATCCGGGCTGCAGATACGCCACGATCCCAAAGACCCGTGAGGACTTTTGGCAGACGAAATTCGATCAGAACGTGAAGCGTGACATCAGGAACAGAGATGAACTGCTCAGGTCAGGCTGGCGAGTGATCGAGCTCTGGGAGTGCGGAATACGCGGACCGGAAGGGGGGATGAACTGGCTTCTGGAAACGATCCCGGATTGCACCCAAAAATACGTCTCCTGGCCCAATTTCTCCG
Organism: Pseudomonas sp. St290; assembly: GCF_018325805.1. Taxonomy (NCBI): domain Bacteria; kingdom Pseudomonadati; phylum Pseudomonadota; class Gammaproteobacteria; order Pseudomonadales; family Pseudomonadaceae; genus Pseudomonas; species Pseudomonas sp. St290. The sequence continues at coordinate 5,984,546 of NZ_AP014703.1, forward strand.
ACCTGCTCGTCCCCAGCGATCAGCCCACAGTAATCTGAGCCTGTCGGCTTTCAGCACTCGATTTCCAAGCACTCCAAAAGACTCTTCAAAGCAGTCTGGCGCGGATGGCGCGCAACGATCAACAGCAACTCTTCACCTGCCATGGTTAACGTTTTCACGGCGGTTTGCTTGAAAGGTTCAATCCCGATGGCTTAAAGGGGGCAGAGCTCAAATTGCACCGTCCATCGGAATCCAAATCAAGCAGCGTTCCAACTGGTATGCCAAGCAAGTTGACCAATAAATTATTAACCAGAAAAAACAGATAGATACCGACTTGTTTCAAATTACCCCGGCGCCAGCCGCAATGACCTACAGAGGGTCGGGGCTCTGGCGATGCCGGCATCGACGGCATTATCTCGCTCGACAAGTTGGGACTCGATAAGGTTTACGTGCAAGCCAAGCGGTGGCAAAACACAGTGGGCCGCCCCTGAGCTGCAGGCGTTCTACGGTGCGCTCGCCGGGCAAAAAGCCAAACGCGGCGTTTTCATCACAACATCTGGTTTCACCGCTCATGCGATCAACTTCGCTAAATCGGTAGAAGGCATCGCGTTGGTGGACGGCATGCGGCTGGTGCACCTGATGATGGATCACGAGGTGGGCGTTACATCACGACTCTTGCGGCTGCCAACGTTGGATCGCGATTATTTCGATGAAGAATGAGCTGCCGAGGTATTTCCAATGATCCGCTTTACCCAAGGCAACCTTCTAGAAGCCAAAACCGAAGCCCTCGTCAACACGGTGAATACCGTGGGTGTGATGGGTAAAGGTATCGCGCTGATGTTCAAAGAGCGCTTCACTGAGAATTACCGCCTGTACTTGGCTGCCTGCAAGGCTGGCGAAGTGGAGACGGGCAAGGTTCACGTGACGGCGGTCAGCGAACTGGAGGGGTCACGCTGGATAGTGAACTTCCCGACTAAACGTCACTGGCGCTCACCTTCGCAGATGGCATGGATAACCGAAGGTTTGCACGACCTACGTCGCTTTCTGATCGAAAACGATGTGAAGTCCGTGGCGGTTCCACCGCTAGGGGCTGGCAACGGTGGTTTGAAGTGGCCAGAGGTTCGCGAGCAGATTGTTGAAGTCTTGAGCGATCTGGATGTCGACGTGCTGGTGTTCGAGCCTTCCAACCAGTATCTGAACGTCGCCAAGCGTAACGGTGTGGAAAAGCTCACGCCTGCTCGTGCACTGATAGCCGAACTGGTTCGTCGCTATTGGGTTTTGGGTATGGAATGCAGCCTGCTTGAGATTCAGAAGCTGGCCTGGTTCCTCGAGCGCGCCATCGAAAAGCTGCCAAACACCGAAAACCCTCTGAATCTTCAGTTTGTTGCTCATAAGTACGGGCCGTATGCCAACCGGTTGGAGCATCTGCTCAATAACCTGGATGGCAGTTATCTGCATTGTGACAAGCGCATCAGTGATGCGGGTATCAGTGATGTGATCTGGTTTGACGAGGGGCGCAAAGCCTTTCTGCAGAGCTATCTCCAAACAGAGGCCAAGGAGTACGTGCAAGCCTTGGAGCGCACTGCTGAGTTGATCGATGGCTTTGAGTCGCCCTTCGGTATGGAGTTGTTGGCGACGGTTGATTGGATGCTGAGTCAGGAAGGAGTTGCTCCGACCGTACCTGCCGTGCGAGAGGCGTTGAAGCACTGGGATGGTGGAGCGGGTGCTGCGACTCGTAAAAGCAAGCTGTTCGATGATCAAACGCTTGAGATTGCGCTCAAACGGCTTACTTCCAGTAGTTTCAGGTTTGAAGTGTTGACCTGCTAGAGGACCAGCCTTTGCGGACTGGTAACGGCCCGCCCTATCGACGAGCAATTTGGCAGATAGTGCAAGAGATGCTTGCACTGGAAACGCTACCGAGCCCTGAAACCTACCACAACAATATCCAAGCTCAACTCGAGCGGCTCCTCAATACCCGGAAAGTTGTGGCAACTCTTATTCATCAAGCACTGAAAAATCAAGACCAATGATGATCTCAGCTATATCAATTTCTTCCGCCTCACAGAAACACTTCAGATCGTTCCATATAGACCACGAGGACTCCAGCTGTGAAACCCCCACCATGGGGACTCCAAAGTCGTTTGTACCATTTTCAAAAGTGAATCCATGACTATCCAACACCGAAATAAGCTCTCTGATTGTTTGAGCGGACTGCCCCGTTGCAAGCTTAACCTCCACTACTGAAATTTCAATTGTCAATGGCACCCGACACTCTTCACCGCGCTTTACAATTACCAAAAAAAGCTCTCTGGCTGAGAGTGGGATTTTTTTGATCCTTTTTGCTATCCCCTCTACGTCCTTAAGTACGTATTCTAATTCTGCCTTCGAATGCTGCCAGCCCAAAGTCCGGTTGAGTTTTTTAAGATTTGCGGCTAGAACCATGTCAGCTAGATTTGTTTGATCGGAGATCTGCTCCAACATTAAACCCACAACATCGGAAAACCTTTTTTCATGTTCCGCTTTAAATCGTTTCATTTTGGCAGTTGGGAATTGATCTACGTCATTTGTTTCAATGTGATGATCGTAGCACATCAATGTCAAATTAGAGGCGTGCCTGCGTTGCTCGTTGGTCTGATCAGCATTGAAACGCTCACCTCCAGGCTCTGCCGCTTCGATATGGCAAATTTGAGCGACAAAAATACCTTTCGCATTGAAAAGCACTTTATTACAGCCGCTAAAGGAACAACGATTCCCCGACTTAAGATACAGTTCACGCAACGTGTTACGTGTTGGAGGAAGTCGCTTCGGTATTTCTTTCATTTTTTATACCAGTAACTTTATTAAAATCAAAGCCACCAAACTTGTAGGCGGCACTCATAAAACCTTTGACTTTCAAATTAAGACCAACCACCCCAACTACCACCATCTCCGTTAGCAAATTGCTCAACACCACTATGCGTGCCCAATATCTGCCAGCACCGCATCGATTAACACTATCAGCTCAAACGTAATGATTTTTCAAAGCAAACGTAACGGTCGCCAAAACCGAGCTTTCGGTTGATGCGCCTTGAGCCTGTGTCAAAAACGATACCGGCGGGTAACTGCAAGCTGTCGCCGACATTGTATTCCTGCACTGCGCGCCCAGCCGTGACCTTTATACCGAGCTTCTGCAGAACCAGAGGCGCCAGGACTTCGAGTGGGCGAGCTGGGATCGGCTTACCCGTTAGAATACTAGGCTTTGCCTTCGCGAAAACACCCACGCCGAGCTTGACCAACACACCTTTGGCAATCAGATAACGCAATGCCCGGGATACCTGTGCGGGACTGCCGAAGCCGGAAAACTCGGAGCGCAGAAACACACCCTCCTTTCGCCGGGAGATCGACCTTTTAAGCCGCTGTTGGATAACCATGGCCCACCTCAAGAATCTAACAGCTCATCGCTCCGAGGTTTCGACTACAAAAAAGGCCTTGCTGAGCAAGACCTTTCTTCATACCTGGGGTAAGCGCGGCCCCCTGTTACCTCACCTCAATAATATCCAAAGCCCGATTCGCCAGCAGTTCACTCACCTCAATAACCTGCAAAATACCCAACGCAAAATGTCGTCGTGATCCCTCAAGACCAAACGCCAAATCACTGATCATGGCATTCGCCGAAGCCAGGTTCTCACTGAGATTGGCCAGCAGACATTCCGAATCAACATCAGGTGCGATACGGAAAATGGTGTTGGGCTTGTCAGACGTTTCCTCCTTCGGCGTAGGCTTCAGGTAGTAATCCAACGCCCGGTTGGCAGCGGCATCAAGCTTATTGTTACGAGAAGACTGAGCGCGAGACACATGCTCATCTGCAGTCGGAGGGTTCGGTGTAATTTTGACCATAGCCTTAACTCTCTTTGGTGAGGCCACGACCCTCTCGCTGCTAAACGAGTGGGTGGCAGCTGTGCGCGGGTTAGCAGACCGACGAGTTAAGAAATCGGCGCGCCCGAGGGCGCCCCACGCACAGCCACCATCAAGTGCAGGGATGGGAATACCTGACTGATGAAGCTTGATGCGACTCAACTCGACGGGCTGCTAAACCCGATCACTGATGGGCAGTGACAGGATCAAAACTACCGACGCGGCCAAGGGCGCACAAGCCGGCGGATTCTGGCGTAGTTGTAGGCAATGGCGCAAGGCAACGTCAGCCGCCCCCAAGATTCAATCGCAAGAATAAACAACGCGCCTCCAACGCATCCAAACAAGCCACCACCCGTTGAGAGGATCAGCCGTAAGTCTTGAACTCATTATGATCGCGAGAAGCAACTGCATCAGTTTGGGCGGATAAAGAGCTGTTCGTTGCCGACCTGCGCTTCTTGCAAAGCACACTGCGGCAAGCGCCATCGACAATAGCGATTTAATAAACCAGTCCGCATAGTTACCGGCCTAGGGCGCTGCCGTGGTCATGGTCTACATTAGCGATTAAATGAAATTCACAGCCAAAATTGAGCGACGAACCCTCGGTACTCCCATACCTGACGCCCACTGCCGCAAGCTCTCATAAAAAAAGGCCTTGCTGAGCAAGACCTTTTTTCCTCTCAAAGCGCGAATGCCTCGCCCTTCTACCTCACCTCAACAATATCCAAAGCCCGATTAGCCAACAGTCCACTCACCTCAATCACCTGCAAAATCCCCATCGCAACACGCCGTCGCGAACCCTCAAGGTCAAACGCCAGATCATTGATCATGGCATTGGCCGCAGCCAGGTTTTCACTGAGATTGGCAAGCAGGCATTCCGAATCAACATCCGGTGCGATACGGAAGATGGTGTTGGGTTTGTCAGACGTTTCGCTCTTCGGCGTAGGCTTCAGGTAGTAATCCAACGCCCGGTTGGCAGCATCATCAAGCTTATTGTTACGAGCAGACTGAGCGCGAGATACATGCTCATCTGCAGTCGGAGGGTTCGGTGTAATTTTTGCCATCGACTTAGGTTCCTTAAGTGATGCTGCAGCCACCTCGCGACTAAACGAGAGGGCGGCAGCTGTGCGCAGGTTAGTCGACCGGTGAACCTAAGAATCCCGGCGCGCCCGGGGGCGCCCTGCGCACAGCCACCATCAATACAGGAACAGCACAGCCTGTCCGACGGGGACTTGATACGCCTTAGGTTGAGACGGGCGACTAAACCCGATCACTGATGCTCAGTGACAGGACTCAAACTACCGACGCCCTCCAAGACGCACAAGCCGGCGGATTCTGGCGTAGTTGTAGGCAATGGCGCAAGGCGATGTCGGTCGTGGCTAGCCTCGTGGAGTCACGATAAACAGCGGGCCGGAATGTTGCTGATGCACCGCTATCGCGAGCAAGCTCGCTCCCACAGAGGAGCTTGTGTACATACGTCGCTGGGGAACGCATTCGCGACCGGCTGCATCCTTGCAGCCAGTCGCGAAGAGGGTTACGACTCATTGTTCAATGGGGCTTGCGAGCAACATCGCAATGAATCAGGCGGGATATCTCGATCATACCCCCAACGGTTTTGTCATCGACCGCAAACCCGCTGCCTGAAACCCCTGCGTCGCTATTACTTGAGCGTGACGTCGAGCATCGGCGGGATGTAACCGTAGTCGTACTCGGCCACCACGAAGGTCTGCTGCCCTTTTATTTTCATGCCCACCGTTGGAGCCTCAGTGCCACCCACACGAATCTGCGTGCCGGTTTCGTCGGTCGGTACGCTGTCGATGAAGGAGGTCACCAGGCCGTTTGGCATTACATAGTGCGAGTAGGTCTGGAATGGCTGGGAGGACGGGTTGCCCAGTACCAGGCCGGAACCGTTCAGCGGCACGTAAGGGCCGAACAGCGAGTCCGCGACGAAACCGTACACGCCGTCCGGCCCGGTCACGCCGTCGGCGTAGGTGAAGGTATGGCTGATCGTGAACAGGTAGTACTTGCCATCCTGGAACACGAAGTGCGGGCGCTCGGTCTGGTCGTTTACCCCCACGGCGGTCAGCAGTGGCGGCAACATTTCCCAGTCGTCACCGTCCGCGTCGCGGGCCACGGCGATGCCGACACAGGCGGTCTGGTAGCGCGAGTTGCCGACATCTTCATAACCCGGTGGCACATCGCCGATTTCTGCCTCTCCCACTTTGTGCGAGCCGCGCTCACCGGCCACGTTACCCTCGAACAGCATGTAGAGCTTGCCGTCTTTCGGGTCGCGGAAAGGCCATGGGTCGCGGAAACCCCAGAACGCGTTTTGTGCTTCGGTCTGGTACATGTTGCCGTCGGCCTCGAACAGCGGCTTGACCTTCTCGAAGCCGACCATGCTGACACCGTGTTCAGTGGTCACCACCCGACCGCGCACCTTGACGATGGTCGCGCCCGGAGTGACGGCGGTGTAATACAGGTCCACTTCACCGCGGTCGTTCAACAGGATCGGCGTACCGGCCCATTCGCGAGCGGTCGGCGAAACGCCTTCGGCCATCACACGGCCACCGAATTCCCAGTTCTTGCCGGTACGCGAGAACCAGTAGTACATCTTTGCCCGACCGTGACGGTCGTTCCAATCGCGAAGGATGTCGTAGTTGCCGTCCTCGTCGAGGTACTGCGGGTCGTTTGGATGACGATCGGCCGTCAGGGTGAAGATCACCGACCAGCCATCGACGGACGTTACGTTACCGTCCAAGTCGCGCAGGGGCATGGTGTCCCAGATAAACACGTCGTTGTTCAATACCGGGAAATCCGCGCTGACCAGCGGCTGAGTGGTGGTGGGGTCATCCGCCCGGACTTTCAACGCATCAGCGCGGGTCCAAAGGCTGGGTTGATGGGGGGTTGCACCGAATTTTTCAGGGTTGGTTTTCATGAGTTATTGCCTCGTCCATGAATGGATTCAAATAAATGACGCTTTAGAAATACTGTATGCACATACAGTGAAGCCACCTTATAGAGGCTCATGCATGCGGGTCAAGCAAAAAAATGCATTTGTGCATATTTTGGTTTTTTATTGAAGCTGATACGTTTCAGCCATGAGCGTTTGCAGAAGTTTATTCATGAGGAGATCGCCGACGTTGGCTGCACGCTCGGCGCACGGAACGTTACTCGGTGGAAAGCGCGCGTAACGGGGCAACGGGCGGAAGCAGTGCATAGAAGGATGGGCAACTGAGCTGCGCGTTTTGCGCAAAGGCCAATGCAAGGTGGGGAGCCACATGGGGGTTTAGATTTGTCGCCGTCGGCGGCATGAAGGGAAACGGGACGTGGTGAGCTGCTTGCGAGGGGGTTGGTCAGCGGTTCTGATGTTGACTGGTATAGCGCTATCGCGAGCAAGCTCGCACACAGTGGGGGGTGTGAAATGCCTGTTATGGCGGCGGGTCTGTTGTTTTGACTTCGAACGCTCAGTCACTCAATCCTGGCGTGAGCGCGGCTCTGGATTTCACATCAACCGCGGCTCTTTCGGCGGACGGGGTCAGGCTCGGTCTAGGCAATCGCGCAAACAAAACTCCTGGCGCGGCCGGCTTCAACACCCATCACGCCTATGGGTGTTTCATCGATGGCTTGGAGTCGAACCAAGTTCATGCCATCACGTCGGTAAACTGAACTGCCCTCCGAATCAGCGTGAACCACATACCCTCCGTGCTTTACACCCAAACGCTGTCTATTGAGAGTAATACTGGCCGAGACCAGGATATGAAAATCCAGGACGTTGTTCTTATGCAGAACCGTCGCGCCAACAAAGTGCTCTGCGCATATTTCCAAAGCGAGTTGCAGCCCATGGATAGCAGGGGTTTCTCGATAACTGCCCGGCATGAATATCTTATCGAACCATAACTCCGTCCCAAACATTTCTTCCAGCCCATCATTCCCGATATTGGGGTAGCGCTTATGCTGATAAAAAACGTTTCCATCCCAAATGATGAAGCCTGTATTCCTGACGATTCCGTCGCTGGCTTTTGGACCTCTTGATTCCATTTCGGCGATCACCGCTTTCGTAGTCCTTGCATAATCGCCATAAATCCCTTTGTTCATGCGGTCAGTCGGTGGTATTTCGTTCACCACCGCATCCATTTCCACATGATATTTTCTCTTATTGATGTTTCTGGCCTGCCCCAGAGATTTCAACTCCCCCGTTTCCCTTTTCAACATCCTGAAATCTGGCCGCATCATTGATTTGGACCAAAGCGTCGTGCCTGGGACCAGTATCAGCCTTGGGTTTCTCTTTGAAACATCCACCAATGCAGCCCGGATGATTTCTTTTTCTTCTTCCGAAAGGAACGAGGCAGGTTTTTCCTTGGAAAAGAGGTACTCGGGGGCAACGACCAGACAGTAATCCAGTTGATGCTGATCGACATTTTTGGCGAAAGCTGTTTTCGCCAAGTACTCCAAGGCCCCAATTCTATGCTGTATGCAGACAAGGCTATTATTGATCGGGATTCGTAATCTGCGTGTATCGAAGTCCCAGACCACCACCAGCATGTTCGGCATCCTTTCCTCCCGCCTGGCTGCTGAGCGGTGCCGCAAGCCGGGTTGGCCGCATTCGTGTGAGAAGGCACTTGGCGCATATTCCAGGAAAATTCAGCTTAGATGAGCCAGGACGATTTGGCCGACAGCCCCAGAAAAATATTTGTGAAGTGCAAGAGTCGAGGCCATTTGGGATGCAAAAAAAATCGGGCAGGTGACCAACCTGCCCGATGCCAACGACCTGACCCATCAACCCAACGTATTCAGGCACACCACCTTCGGCTGGGTCATTTCCTCATACGCAAACCGCACCCCTTCCCTGCCCAAACTCCCGTATTTCGACCCGCCAAACGGCATCGCATCAAAGCGAAAATCCGACGAGTCATTGATCATCACGCCTCCCGCTTCGATCCGTCGTGCAGCGCTCATCGCAGTGCTGAGGTCGTTGGTGAAAATCCCGGCGTGAAGCGCATATTCCGGTTCGTTAGCCAACGCGATGGCCTCATCAAACGTCTCGAACGGCTGCAACACCACCACAGGCGCGAAGGCTTCATTGCGCCAGAGTCGGCTGGTGTGGTCGACGTTTTCCAGGACGGTGGCGGCGTAGCAGGTGCCTTGGCGGCGGTGGCCGCAGAGTAAGGTGGCGCCTTGTTGCAGGGCTTCGTTGACGACCTGTTCAGCGTTCTGCGCGGCCTGTTGGGTGATCATCGGGCCAATGTCGGTGCTGGCGAGCAGTGGGTTGCCGACGACGAGGGCTTGGGCCTGGTTGACGAAGCGCTCGCGGAAGGCGGCGTAGATCGGGGCGTGGATGAGCAGGCGTTGGGTGCCGATGCAGTTTTGCCCGGCGGCCCAGAAGGCGCCGGAGACGCAGCTTTCGACGGCGGCGTCGAGGTTGCAGTCGGCCATGACGATGACGGGGGCGTTGCCGCCGAGGTCCATGGCGAGTTTTTTCAGGCCGGCGCTGCGGGCGATTTGTTCGCCGGTGACGAAGCCGCCGGTGAAAGAGATCATCCGCACGTCGCGGGCGGCGACCAGGGCTTTGCCCAGTTCGGCGCCGCCGGTGGCGACGGTGACCACGGTTTGTGGCAGGCCGGCGGCGACCAGGTACGAGACCAGTTTGAGCGCCGACAACGGTGCCAGCTCGGACGGTTTGAGGATCACCGCGTTGCCGCCGGCGATGGCCGGGCCGAGTTTGTGGGCGACCAGGTTCAGCGGATCGTTGTAGGGGGTGATCGCGACGATCAGGCCCAGGGGTTCGCGGGTGAACCAGCCCTGGCGTGATTCGGCGCCTTCGTAGGCATCGAACGGCACGATTTCGCCGGCGTTGCGCTTGGCTTCTTCGGCGGAGAGCTTGAGGGTGTTGACGCAGCGTTTGACTTCTTTTTCGGCCTGTTTGAGGGTCTTGCCGGCTTCGTCGACGATCAGGCGGGCGAAGGCTTTGGCGTCGCGCTCGATGTTCAAGGCAGCCTGTTCGAGGATGCTTGCGCGGCGATGACGCGGCAGTGCGGCGCAGGCTTGTACGCCGCTGCGTCCGGTCTCGAGCAGGTGTGGGACTTCTGAGGCGCAAACGTCCGCAACGGTGCCGACGACGCTGCCGTCAAATGGGTTGAGGACTTCGATGTGCGGTTCGACGACCGCCAGGGCCAGGCGCGATACGTTCACAGGTTGTGCTCCTGTTTGCGGGTTGCCGATTGGTGGATGTGGATGATGTCCGAGAGCAATGCGAAGGCGGTTTCGGTGCGGCCTGCGCCCGGACCGGAGACGGTGACGGCACCGAGCAGTTCGCTGGTGAAGGACACGGCGTTGGTGGCGCCGCTGATGCTCGCCAGTGGGTGGTCGTTGCTCAGCAGGCGCGGTTCGACGCTGGCGCTGATGGAGCCGTCGGCATTGCGGGTGGCGGCGCCGATGAGTTTCCAACGTGCGCCGTTTTGTCGGGCTTTTTCGATGTCGTCGAGGCTGAGGGAAGAAATGCCGCGGCAGGTGACGTCGTTGACGGTGAGTTTGGCGTCGAGCAGTTCGTTGGCGAGGATCACCACTTTGAGGCGCACGTCATGGCCTTCGACGTCTGCCGTGGGGTCGGCTTCGGCGTAGCCCAGGGCTTGGGCCTGGCTGACGGCTTCGGCGAACCCGAGGCCGCCTTCCATGCAAGTGAGGACGAAGTTGGAGGTGCCGTTGAGGATGCCTTCGAAACCGCTGATCGAGCTGCCGGCCAGGGATTGCTTGGCGAGGCGAATGACCGGGGTGCCGCTCATCACTGAGCCTTCGTATTCGAAGGCGACGTTGTTGCGCCGGGCCAGGGCTTTGAGCTCGGCGCCATGCAGGGCGATGGGGCCTTTGTTGGTGGTAACCACGTGTTTGCCGCGCTCCAGGGCCCAGCGGCAGAACGAAGTGGCGGGCTCGCCGTCCACCGGGTTGGTGAAGGTGGCTTCGGCGATGATGTCGGCGCCGCAGTCTTTGATCACGGCTTCGTTGAGGGCGTCGACGGTGCCGCCGGGCAGTTGTGACATGGCGCCTTTGACGGCCGGTAGTTTGGCCAGTGAGGCGGCGTCGAGGCCGTGGCGGTCCATCACCGAACCGAGGAACAGATCGGTGACGCCGACGATTTTCAGGGTGAAGCCGAGTTCGGTTTTCCAGCTTTCGTTACGCTCGGCGATGAGCTGAGCCAATGCCCGATTCACACCGCCGAAGCCGACCAGCGCCAGTTTGTATTCAGTCATTTTTGTTATGTCCTTGATCCGGGTGATGAGGTTGTTGGGATCTAGGTTAGGGGGGTGGGCTGGGCAGTGAAATATGCCAATTTGCTCTATTTTTTGGGCGTTTTGACCAGGGAGGTGGGCGAAGCGGCAGGCATGGAAAAAAGCCAACAGTTTGGCTGACATCTCAGTCTAGTGAGATTGATTTGTGGCGAGGGGATTTATCCCCGTTGGGCTGCGAAGCAGCCCCGAAACCATCCGGCACGGTGTGTCAGGTTGATTGAGTTCGATCTGCTTGGGGCTGCTGCGCAGCCCAGCGGGGATAAATCCCCTCGCCACAGGGTTTGGGGTGGCTGGAGCATCTGCGGGCACCCTCAGCGGCGGCAAGCATGCTGGGCCCACTGGCAGGACACATGACCCTGTGGGAGCGGGCTTGCTCGCGAAGGCGGCGGCACAGTCAACATTGATGTTGCTTGACACACCGCCTTCGCGAGCAAGCCCGCTCCCACAGGATTTACACTTTAGGCAGGCTGCGTGCCTAAACCACCGACGACAACACAAACGACGTCACCGTGTTCTCCACCCCAGGCAACGCAGATATCTCCTTCCACACCTTATGCACCCGCTCCGGATTCGCCGCCCCCACCCGCAGCATCAAATCAAACTCGCCACTCATCACATCGCACTGCTGCACTTCCGGCATCGCGCGCAGGGCTTGCAACACTTCCGCGCCGCGCATGCGGTCGTAGCGGTAGACGAAGATCACGGCGTTGATGTTCGAAGATGCTTGCCCGCCCTCGCCGGTGCGTACGGTGTAGCCCTGGATCGCGCCATCGCGTTCGAGGCGTTCGATGCGTTGGCGCACGGCGTTGCGTGAGAGGTTGACCTTGGCCGCTAGTTCGGCGTGGGCGGCCCGGGCGTTGAGGCGTAGTTCGGCGATGATGCGTTCGTCGAGGGGGTCGAGAATTCGCTTCACGGGAGCCTCCTGTTATAGAGCAGCGAGCAGTTGTTGGAGGGCACCGAGGTCGTCCGGCTGGATGCGATGGATCTGCGCCGGGCGATGGTCGGACATGGGACGCGGTTGCGGCGCAATGTTGATCCCCAACTCACCGAGCAGCACCGCCGATTTGGCCGGTGAAATCTCGCCCAAAGTCACCATCGGCGCCACCAGGCTGCGGCGGTACAAGCGCGCCGCGAGCACGCCCGTGGCGGTATGCGGATCGATGACATAACCGGTGTCGCGATACAGCGAAGTGATTTCCTCCAAGGTCTGTTCATCCGTGACCGCGTAGGAGTCGATGATCATCCGCGCCTGCAGCCAGAACTCGTTGGCGATGGTCATCTCGCCAGTGGTTTCGAAGGTTGCCATCAGCGCGCTCACGGCCTGGTCGTCGTGGCCGTAGAGCTCCCAGAGAAACCGCTCCAGGTTGGAAAAGATCGACAGGTCCATGGCTGGCGACAAGGTCTTGTTGGCGCGCAAGCGGGAGTAGTGGTTCTTCAGGAACAACTGGTGCAGCGCGTCATTCTGGTTGGTCGCGACGATCATCTGCGTGATCGGCAAGCCCATTTTCTGCGCGATGTAGCCGGCGTAGACCTCGGCAAAACTCGCCGCCGGCACGCTGAAACCAATCGGGCGCTGACCGCCGCCCAGTTGCAGCACGGCGTGGAAGTAAAACACCAGCTGCGCCATGACGCTGACCCAGTTGCTGGAGTTGAAACTGATCGCCTCGCGCCCGGTGCACGGCCACTGCCGGAACAAGCGGGTGACGAGGGTCTGGCATTCGTCGAAGCTGCCATTGACGGCGAACTGATGAACCCGCGGATGGGCCGCCGCTTGCAGGTGCTGGCGTTGTTCTTGCGGCACGCCAGCCTCCGGGTAAATCACCACCACGTCGGTTTCATCGCAGTGCTTGAAGGCTTCGATGGCGGCCAACCCGGTGTCGCCGTTGGTGGCGCCGATCACCACGGCGCGGCGCTGGCGTTTGCGCAGGAAGTACTGCACCAGCCGCGCCTGCAACTGCGCGGCAAAATCCTTCGAAGAATGGGTCGGGCCATGGAACAGTTCCAGGACCCATTCGTTGCGATCCACCTGGTGCAACGGCGCCAGGGAGCGATGGCTGAACGGGCTGCCGGCGTCCTTGAGCACGCGCTTGAAGTCGGCCTCGGGGATCGCCTCGCCCACGAACGGACGCATCACTCGATAGGCCAGTTCGTCATAGGCCAGGGTCGACCAATTGGCGATGTCCTGGGGTTCGAACTGCGGCAGTTCAAGCGGGACGAACAGCCCGCCGTCTTCAGCGATGCCCGACAACACGACCTTTTCGAAATCGACCTGCACGGCTGCATTCCGGGTACTTACATAGCGCATGGTTGGCTCCGGCCATTTATTTAAAACGATGTGCCTGCTCGACCAGCCAGGTGGAAAACATCACCGCGTCGGGGTGCTGGTCGGCCCCGGAACTGCGTACCAGGTAGAACGACTCGCTGGCTTCGATGCGCTGGGTGAAGGGCTCGACCAGGCGCCCTTCTTCAAGCAGGTCAGCCACCATCGACGAGCGAGCCAGGGCAATGCCCTGCCCCAGTTCGGCCATGCGCAAGGTGCAAACCAGCGTGTCGAACTGCATGCCGGTCGAAGAATCGACGCCGTCCGCGCCGACCATGTTCAACCAATAGCCCCAACCTTCTTCGTAACCCAGCACGTGCAGCAGCGGATGCTTGGCTACGTCCGCCGGCACCTGCAGTGGCGAACGCGCCATCAGTTCTGGCGAGCACACTGGAAACAAGGTGTCCCAGGTCAGGCGCTGCGACACCAGGCCGGGCCATTGACCGTGGCCCCAGCGGATTTCCATGTCGTCTTCGCCATCCAACTCCTTGACCCAGATGTTGCTGATGTAGCGGATATCAACCTGCGGATGGGCCTGGCGAAAACTCACCAACTTGGGCGCCAGCCAGTGCACGAAAAACGCCAGGCTGCCGCGCACCTTGATCGGTCGGCGTTTGTGCTGACCGAAAATCTCGTTGGTGCCGACCGCCAGCCGGGTGATCGCATCCTGCACCACCGGCAGGTAGGCCTGGCCTTCTTCGGTCAAGCCCAAGCCACGGGGCAAGCGCTTGAACAGCGCCACTCCCAGATGACTCTCCAATTGACGGATCTGCTGGCTGACCGCGCCTTGGGTCAAGCACAACTCTTCGGCCGCGTGGGTGAAGTTCAGGCAACGGGCAGACACCTCGAATGCCCGCAGCCAGTTCAATGGGGGTAACGGCTTTTGCTTCATGATCGGACCTCGCTGACACCCCTTCCACCGAGCGCACCGGCCACGCCTCAGCGCTGGCTAGAACGCGTCGGACGGCTGTGCCAAGGGGGCGACCGACAAGCGTTGCTCGCGGCTTTTGCGGGTAATGAAATACACGAAATAGCACCAGGCAATGAAGGGCAAGCCGAAGTACAGGGCCACCCGCTGTTCAGGATCGAACGCGATCCCGACACACGCCAGGCTGCAGCATACCAGCGCCCCCAGCGGCACCCACGGATAACCGCGGACGCGGAACTTGAGGTTGCGAATGTCACCGCCGTTGGCTACGTAGTGGCGGCGGAAGGCAATCTGGCTGGCGGCAATGCTCATCCACACCACCACCACGGCCAGGCCGGAGATCGACACCAGCGCCAGGTAGATGGTGTCGGCGGCAAACACGCTGCTGAGCAACGAAGCGGCGCCACCGGCCATGCTCACGATGATCGCGTTGAGCGGCGTGCCCATGCGGGTCAGGGCCGAGAACTGCTTGGGCAGGTGCCCTTGGTCACTGAGGGTCCAGAGCATCCGCGAGGCGGCGTACAAACCGGAGTTGGCCGCCGAGAGCAAGGCGCTGATGATCACGAAGTTCATGATGTCGGCTGAGTACGGAATGCCGATGTAGGTGAAGACGGTGACGAAGGGGCTCTCTACCAGACCGGCCTGGTCGCGGGGCAACAAGGTCGCCAGGACAAAAATGGTCCCGACGAAAAACACCGCCAGGCGCAGCACGGTGGTGCGAATGGCGCGCGGCACATTGCGTTGCGGGTCTTTGGTTTCACCGGCGGCGATGCCGATCAGTTCCGTGCCGGAGAACGCGAAGGCGACCGCCAGTAGCGTCATTGCAATGGGCATGAAACCGGTGGGAAACAGCCCTTCGCGAGTGAAGTTGCTCAGCCCGATGCTGTGCGCCTGGTCGATGTTCAACAGGCCGAGAATCGCACCGCCGCCAATCAGCAGGAACACCACCACCGTGACCACTTTGATCAACGATAGCCAGAACTCGGTCTCGGCAAACAAACGCACCGAGATCACGTTGGTGAGGAACACCACGCCTGCGAACAACGCACTCCAGATCCACACGGGCGTGTCCGGAAACCAGCGCGTCATCAAGATACCGGCGGCGGTGAATTCAGAACCGATTGCCACGGTCCAGGTCAGCCAGTACAGCCAGGCCACGGTGTAGCCGGTGCCCGGGCCGAGAAACCGTGTGGCGTAGGTGCTGAACGAACCGGTTTCCGGCATCTGCACCGCCAGTTCCCCCAGGCACATCATCACCATGTAGACCATGAGTGCGCCGATGATGTAGGCGATCACCGCGCCCAAGGGGCCGGCCTGGTTGACGGTGTAGCCGGAGGTCAGGAACAGCCCGGTACCGATGACGCCACCCAAGGCCAGCATGACGATATGGCGCGTCTGCATTTCCTGTTTAAAACCGGCACGCGTGTCGAGGTGTTGTTCTTTTATGGACATGGTTGTTCTCATGAAAGTTGTTAGGGCGCGCGTTAACGTCCGCGACAAGTTACTGGGCAGAGTAAAAGTGCGTCACCACTAAGTTTTATTATTATTCCTATTCATGAACGCCCCATTCACAGCCTTGTTATGGGGTACCAACTTTCAAACTTCAGTTTGCGGCTTCGATGTGGACTTCATTGAGGTGCGGATTGAGGGTCTTTTTGACGAAGGCGAATGCCTGTTTCAGATCGTCCAATAGATCGTCGGTGTCTTCGATGCCCACCGAAACCCGCACCAAGCCTTCGGAGATGCCCAGGGCCAGGCGTTCCTCCAGGGTGTTTTCGACATGGCTGGTGGTGCGGGCCGGGCCGTAGATGGTTTCCACCGCGCCCAGGTTGCCCGCGCAATGGGCGAAGCGCAGGCGCGGCAAGAGCAGCTTGACCGTGTCCATGCCACCGACCAGGACAAAGCTGACAATGGCGCCGAAGCCGGACATTTGCGCACACGCCACCGCGTGGTTCGGATGGCTGGGCAGGCCGGGGTAATTCACCGATTCCACCAAGGGTTCGGTGCCGAGGTATTCCGCCAGGGCCCGGGCACTGGATTGCTGCTGACGCATGCGCAGCACCAGGGTTTTCATGCCGCGAATGATCATGTAGGCCGAGAACGGGTCGAGCGATGCGCCGTTGATTTCCCGATAGTGCCGAACCTTGGCCATCAAGACGGCGCTGCCGCAGACCAGGCCGCCGAGCACATCACCATGGCCACTGAGGAACTTGGTCGCACTGTGGATCACCACGTCCACGCCCAAGGCCAGCGGGTTCTGGTTGAGTGGCGTGGCGAAGGTATTGTCCGCCACCACCACGGCACCAACGCGCTTGGCCGCCGCCACCAGGCGTGGGATGTCGAGGATTTTCAGGGTCGGGTTGGTCGGCGTTTCCAGGTACACCAATTGGCAACCCTTGGCGATTTCCCGCTCGATTTCTTCGTGATCGAACGTCTCGCACAAGGTCACGTCCACGCCCATGCGCGGCAGGAATTCTTCGAAAATCTTGTTGGTGCCGCCGTAACTGTCCTTGGTCGACACCACTCGATCGCCGTGGGCCAGGAAGGTGTAGAGCACGCTGCTGATCGCCGCCATGCCACTGCTGAACGCCACGGCGGACTCCGCCATTTCCAACTCACAGATCTTGGCTTCGAGGGTCTCGACGGTGGGGTTGCTCATGCGGCTGTAGATAAAGCCTGGTGCCTTGCCCAGCGCGACGTCGTACCAGACGTCGATGTCGTCATAGCCATACGCGGCGCTGACCACGATTGGGGTTTGCGTGGCGTTATAGGGATGCCTGACTTGCTCCCCGCCCCACACCGCCCGGGTCGCCGCTCCCGCATTTTCAAGCCCTGTGCTGTCAGGTTTATTGTTCATTGGGACTACTCGCACTCAAGGGGTGAACGTTGAGCCATTCACCGGATCTGGGGGCCAATATAGGGAAAAGCCGCCGGCCCGAGAAACGATGTTATCGGTGCCAAAGGGGTGGTTTTTTTAATGGCTGAGTACGAAGTAGCGACGTGTAAGTCAGTGATGACCCTGTGGGAGCGAGCTTGCTCGCGATGAGGGTGGGTCAGCTGCCATTGAGGGTGACTGATACTCCGCTATCGCGAGCAAGCTCGCTCCCGCACCGGGGGTGGCGTTGATTTGCTGTGCGGGAGGGCGCGAGGTGTCATGGCGCTGAAAATCGATAGAGAGTGCTTCGCAGCCCAACGGGAGCAAATCACGAACCAGCGCTCAAAGACTGCAACCAGTGCCGATGGTAATCAGCCTGCTCTGTAATATCGTTGGTTAAGTCCTTATCTTCATAATCAAAAATATTGACCATGTCACCCTTACCTACCATTACCTTCCCCCTCATATCCATAACTACGACAAACGAGATTCAACCCACTCTTTAAAAAAAACCTCTTGCTCACTCGGATCGCTCGCCAAGTTGCTATCATCGTAATCAAATATATAAACAACATCATTGAGAGATGGAGTGACACCCACATTCAACTCATACGCTTTTAGCCCAAGCGACATCTGCGCCGACATACCGGACGGATGAACATTTTTCTTAGCACCCTTACAAAAAAATATCACATCCGGATTGTCTCGCCGAAGACTCGCAAAACACTTATAAAAATTACCGCCCACATAAGTTCTATCAACACCATCTGCCGCAGGAAAAGTTATTGCAATTTTTTCAGAATCACACACAAGAAAAAGCCTTTCTTTTTTTCCTCCCCTAGACACACACACTTCCACCTTAGAAATCATTTTTTTATTCTCCTATTAGGGTTAGGTATGGAATAGCCAAACTCTTTTCCATTATCAAGTATCAAGGTCGCGCCAAGCACATCTTCATTTTTTATGCGATCTGGAATGGCAATCTCTTTTTCAGCCCCGAACAAATATGAAGCCCCTAGCTCTTTTTTCAAATCGTGCCCTGGAATTTTTTGCAATGTATACAAGTATCCTATTCTCGTATAATCACCGGTGGCAAACTTCTTTCCTACCTCCCTTGAATAGGAGGTACTAATATAGTAACTAGGAGGCCAATCACTATCCATAGAGTGCAAGAAAAGATTCTTGCTTTTTCCTTTGCTTTTAAAACCGTTTTCAAAAACATCTTCGGGATTTCGCTCATCACCGCGATATAGAAAATCCTCTTCTTTTTTAGGAATAGGTAGCTTAGGTTCCGTTTGACCAACAGCCACCTTCGCCGCCGGATCCTGCTCCCCAACCGTCGGCCTACACCCACCCTTCCCCGGACAATCCACCAACCCCAACGGATCCACCCACCCCGTCGGGTTCAGGGTGTACCGATACCCATTGAGCCCTCCCGCCAGTTTGCTCGGGTCGGGTGTCAGGTAGCGGCCGGTCTCGGGATTGTAGTAGCGGTGGCGGTTGTAGTGCAGGCCGCTTTCCGGGTCGAAGTATTGGCCCTGGAAGCGCAGGGGTTGCTCCAGTTGTTCGCCGCCGCCGTGCTTGAGTTCAGTGAGTTTGCCGTAGCCGTTGTAGCGCGCCGACCAGACGATCTGTCCGCTGTAACTGGTCAGTTCCTGGGGCGTGCCCAGGTGGTCGAGGTGGTAGTAGAACGGGCAGGCGTTCAGGCCTTCGCCGTCGAGCATCGCCAGCGGGCGGAAGGTGTCCGGTTCGTAGACGTAGCTGCGGTGGTGGCGCGGGCTGTTTTCGGCGACCAACTGATCGCCCTGCCAGAAAAACTCCGTGGTCAGGCCGTCCACGGTTTTGCTGATGCGTCGGCCGAAGGCGTCGTAGCGGTAGGACGTTTCGCGGCCGTCCGCCGTGGTGACGCCGATCAGGCGGTGCTGGCTGTCGTAGCGGTAGGCGCTGACCAGGGCCTGGCCGCGGCGCTCGCGAATCAGGTTGCCGAAGGCGTCGTAGTCATAGTAGCGGTCGCCTTCCTTGAGCAGGCGGTTGCCCTTGAGGGTGGTCGGGCCGGGGCGGTCCTGCATCATCAGGTTGCCGGCCGGGTCATGGCAGAAGTGTTCCGGCGGCTCGCTGTGGGAAAAGTCGATGCGGGTCAGGCGATCCAGCGGGTCGTACTGGTAGCAACGCCGGCTGCGGTTGTCGGAAAGGGTCTGCAGGTTGCCCCGGGGGCTGTAGGCATAATCGCGCCAGAACAGTTGCTGCTGTGGGTTCTGCCACACGGTCTGGGCCTTGAGGCGGCCCTGTTCGTCGTACGCGTAGTCACTGAGCAGCCGGCCCTGCTGGCGTTGCCGTTCGCGACCGCCGTCAAATCGGTGTTCGGTCAAGCGCGAACCGTTGAGGTCGATGGCGGTCAGCGCGCCACCGGGGGCATGGTGGTAGTCGAGCTGGCTGTCGTCCGGCAAGCGCAGGTGGTTGAGGCGCCCGCAGGCGTCGTAGCGATAACGCAGGGTGCCCCAGCCCTGATGCTCGCCGACCAGCCGGTCCTGGGCGTCGTACTCGAAGGCCAGCGGACGATTGCTGCCGTCGTTGACGTGGACCAACCGGCCCAGTTCGTCGTAGCGGTACTCGATGGCCTGGCCGTCGGGCAAGGTCTTGACCCGCAACCGCCCGGCCGCGTCACGCTGGTAGCGGGTGACCCACTGCGAACCGTCCTCGCCGTGTTCGGTTTTCTCCCGCAAGTGGCCGTTGAGGTCGTAGGCGTAGGTGGTGCGTTGGCCGTCGAAGCCGACTTGCTGTCGGATCAAGCCGTTGGGCGTGTAGTCCAGCTGATATTTTTCGCCGGATTCGTTTTCGATCTCGGTCAGCAGCAGCCGCGCCGAGTCGTAGCGGTATTTCAGTTCGCTGCCATCGGGGTTCAGGCGACGGCTGACCAGGTGCAGGTCGTCGGCGTATTCGTAGCGAGTGAGGCGGCCCTGTTCATCGCGCTCGGCGGTGACCTTGCCGTAGGCGTTGTAGCTCCAGGTCCGGGTGGCGCCGCTGGGCAAGGTCACTTGCAGCAGTCGGCCGACGGCGTCCCATCGGTAATGCGTGAGGGCGCCGTGTTCGTCCTTGCGGCTGAGCAAACGTCCCAGGGCGTCGTAGGAAAAACACCGACGCCCGCCATCGGGCAGGATCTCTTCGGTCAGTTGGCCCAGGCGACTCCAGGCGAACCGATGTTCGCCGCCGTCCGGGTCATACCTCGCCAGCAGTTGCCCGTGGGCGTCGTAGGCATATTCCGTGCGCCGGCCATCCGGATCGATGCTCACGATCACATCGCCCCGGGCATTGCGCCGGTAGGTCCACACGGCCTGGCCACGGGAACGGGCGTGCAGGAAACCGTTGCGGTATTCGTAGGACGTCGGCACTTCGTCCGCCGGCATCAGCGCCACTAGCCGTCCGACTTCGTCGTAGCGGTATTCGCTGACCGCCCCCAGCGGGTCCTGTTCGGCGATCAACCGGCCCTGTTCGTCATAGGCCTTGAGGTGCTCGCCGCCGTCGGGCTCGACCTTGCGCACCAGCCGCGCCCGCTCGTCGTGGACGTACACTTCCTGGCTGCCATCCAGGTGCCGGACCGTGACGCTGCCGTCCTCGCCCCAGGTGTAGCGGCTGTCCATCTGCGCAAACGAGGCCCAATGCCGGACGCAGCGGGAGGCCGGCCCGAGGCCTTGCCATTCCCAGTAGAAACTCGCCCCGCCGGCCAGTTGCCGCTGGAGGATGACGTGTCGGTCGTCGTAGTCGTAGCGTTCGCTTTCGCCGGCGGCATTGGTCGCTTCGATCAGTCGGAAACGTCCGTCGTAGCGGTAGGTCACCAGCGTCTGCTCGGTCCGCCAGGCTTCGTCGAGAGTGATGGCCGGGTGGAAACTCTGGTAGTCGACGGCGACCAGGTGACGATGCGCGTAGCGCAGGCGCAGGGCGCGGCCGGCGCCGTTGTCCAGGCGGCTGATGTCGCCATGGATGTTGCGCTGGACCGTCAGGCGGTTGTCGTGGCGATCGCTGAGGGCCACCAGGTGGCCGTCGCGAAAGTGCAGGAACGCGGCGTCCGCACCGGCTTGGGCAACGATCAGTTCGTCCGACTCGGTACCGAGGTAGATCGCCGCCCGGGCCAGGCTGTTGTGGATCGCCGGGCGCTGGGCGTTGGGCAGTGGAAAGGTGGTGCGCCGGTTTTCCTGGTCGACCCAGACGACCTGCTCGCCGTCGAGTTCCAGGCGATGGGCCAGGGCATGGCTCCAGCCGCGCCCGAGCCCGACGTCCAGGTCGGCGGCGCTGGTGCGGTACAAACGGGTGAAGACGAACGGCAAGCGGCCATCGAGGGTGCCGTCGTCGAGGGTCAGCAGTTCTTCGCCGGTGACCATCGACACCGGGCAGCCGCTGGTCTGGGTCTGGGCCGCGGTGTCGGCGCTGTCGCCATTGGGGTTTTTCGATTGGGTTGGGGCGTCGTCGTGGGGTTCGTATTTGCTTAGCCGGGTGGCCCCTTGAGACTTTTCCCGCGCTACAGCGGCCGGGTTGCTGACGGACAGTGGTGCAGAATGTTCAGGGGTGATGTGCAAGGGTCCGACAGGTGTCGGTTTTAAAGGCGCACGCTGGCTGACCACCAATGGTTTGAGCACATCGACATGTTGATTGAGCCGGTCGGGGTTGAGTTGACCCAATCTCAGGCTCGACGCCAGCAACCACTCCCGGGCCCGCTCCGAGCGAACCTGGCCCAAGACTTTACCGCTCATGCGAAGACCCAGGCCCAGCCCCCCGGTCAAACGCATCAGCAGGAAATTGATCAATACCGAAGCGCGCAGCTCCCCGACGATTTCAGCCAGGTACTGGGGTGGCAACATCCGTAGCCAACTGGCGAACGCCGCCATGTGGATGAAGAGCAACGGCTCGTCGCTCAACACCATCAACCCTCTGGCGATTGCCTCAGAGGAAGCCTTCAGTAATTGTTCAAGCTCGACGCGGGTCAGGTACTCCAACAGCTTTTCGCTGTTGGCCTGCAGATCAGCCAGCAGCTCGAAAACCTGTTTAACGTCGTCCCACAGCTGATGCAGGGCGTTTTCGAAGCCGCGCCAATCGGCTCGCTGCAATACGCCGTAGCGTTCAAGAAAGCCGGCGTCGGAAAACTCCGCCCACAGCGGTTGAAATTGCTCCCACTCCGCTTTCAGCCAACCCTCGAGTTCATCGATCACGCCTTGGTAAGACGCGTACAACGCCTTGACGTGATCGGCCGTTACATGGGGGAAAAAGGTGATGCGATAACGCTGGCCCCGCCAACACTCAGGAACTTCCAGGATGCCGCTGGGGCCGATCACGTGGTGGATCGGCTCGCCGAAGGTTTCCTGCCCCGGCGCGCCTTCGATGACCGGCTCCAGCATCACCGGTGTATCGCCGATCGGCACAAAGCGCACCGCCTGGAACATGTGCACCAGCGTCAGCGGCCCACCCGCCGGGCAGGTCACCACCGTGGCGCTGACGGGTGTGTGCTGGTTTTTCGGTGCCGCGAGAGACACCTCGTTACCAACCTTGAACACTTGCTCAAGATCCAGCGCCCAACCGGCCCAGAAGCTCTCAGCCCAGGCGTCGTAGTTGTTCAGGCAGGCTCGAAAATCCTGGAAAACCGCATCGACATCCGGCTGTTCGGGGTCCATGGCCGCCACCACCAGCAAGCCAATGGTGTTGTTCAGGGCCAGGAGCTTGTCGGGGGCAAACATGCAGGAATCTCGCGATGCGGGGACGAACGCGAGACTCTGCCGGGGATGACAGGGGAATTAAGTCAGGGAAAGGGGATAAAGCATGTAGGGCGATTCGCTAAATTTAAACGCTTGGCGTGGGAACCCCGTCGATGACTATAAACACCGCGCCATCAGCCATTGCTCTTTCCCCCAAGCCTCAAAACGCTCCAACACGTCCCAACCCAGCCTTGCGTAATAATCACGCTGGCTGTGGGTGTGCAGGAACAAGGTGATGATTCCCACCTCCCGCGCATGGCTGCAGACGCCTTCGATCAACTGCGCTGCAATCCCTCTGCGTCGGGCACTGGGGGCGACGAGCACGCAAGCCAGCCACGGCCCCAGCTCTGGCCGATCCGGCAGGTCGTGACTGGCCAGTGAAGCACCACCGAGCAACTGGCCGTGTTCCATGGCGATCAGGCACTTCCAGCGCCCATCGCGCTGCCCTGCGGCGAACTCCTGCTGCCAACTGGCGAGGGATTGCTGGGCAAATTCATAGCTGAATTCACGATGGAGCCACTCGGCCATCTGGTCGCATTTATCCATGTGGTTGGCGAGCCAATCCATTTGTGGCATTTGAAACACTCCTTATTTGTCCTGGGGAGGGTTGAGTGTCAGCAGGCTGCTGGTCTGTTCTGGTTGTACCGCTATCGCGAGCGGGCTCGCTCCCACAGGATTTTTGTAGTTTGATCCTGAATTGACACACCACCCACTGCTCTTGTGGCGAGGGGATTTATCCCCGCTGGGCTGCGAAGCAGCCCCAAAAAATCCACACCTCGGTATTACAGACAGATTGAGTTAAGTCCTCTTGGGGCTGCTGCGCAGCCCAACGGGGATAAATCCCCTCGCCACAAGAATGGCATCGGCCGATGTGGATGGATGGGTTCAGGCCCGCACACATTGGCTATTTTTGCCCAGGCAATTTCGTTTTAGATGCCTACCCGCGCTCATTCTCAAGAAATACCCGCCAGCAACCCCTCAACCTATCGTAATCTCGCACCTGTATAAGCCCTAGCCCCGCAACCGGCCGAGATCTCACCCCGATGCCCTCCATCTACCAACTCAAGCCCGCCTTTCAAAACCTGCTGCGCCCCATGGTTCAACGCCTTTACAACAACGGCGTCACCGCCAACCAGATCACGGTGCTCGCGGGCATCGTTTCAGTCTTGGTCGGTGCGGTGATCGCGTGGTTCGCCAGCCATCCGTGGATCTTCGTCCTGGTGCCGATCTGGATGTTCCTGCGCATGGCGTTGAATGCGGTAGATGGTATGTTGGCGCGGGAGTTTGGTCAGCAATCGCATCTGGGCGCCTACCTCAATGAGCTATGCGATATCATCGCCGACGCTGCCCTGATCCTGCCTTTTGCCCTGATTCCCGATGCCAGTCTGTTGCTCGTGTTGTTGGTCACGCTGTTGGCGCTGTTCAGCGAATACGCAGGCGTGCTGGGGGCGATGGTCGGGGCTTCGCGGCGCTATGACGGGCCGATGGGCAAAAGTGATCGCGCCTTTGTGTTGGGCGTGTTGGCGACCGGTATTGCCCTGGGTTGGCTCGGGGCGCTGTGGGTTGATGGTGTGATGGCGGTGGTTGCCGCCCTGCTGGTTTATACCTTGGTCAATCGGGTCCGTCACGGCCTGAGCCAAGTGAAGGAAAACGCTCCCTCAGCATAAAGGAACTTGCAATGCGCGAAGCCCAGGAACTGACGTTCACCACCCACGATGGCGTGGAGTTGTTCTACCGGCACTGGCCGGCTGTCAATGCCTCTGCGGGTGAACCCCGCCAGGCCGTATTGTTGTTTCACCGCGGGCATGAACACTCCGGGCGCATTGCGCACCTGGTGGATGAGCTGGATTTGCCCGGCTTCGACTTTTTTGCCTGGGACGCACGGGGCCATGGCCAGTCGCCGGGCGCGCGCGGTGACAGCCCGAGCTTTGCCACCAGTGCGCGGGATGTGCAGACCTTCTGCGATCACATCGGCGCCACGCATCAGATCGACGAGTCGAACATCGCCGTGGTCGCGCAAAGCGTCGGGGCGGTGATCGCATCGACCTGGGTCCACGATTACGCACCGCGCATCCGTTCGCTGGTGCTGGCGTCGCCAGCGTTCAAGGTCAAGCTCTACGTGCCGTTCGCTCGGCCGGGCCTGGCACTGATGCGCAAGTTTCGCGGCAATTTTTTCGTCAACAGTTACGTCAAGGCGAAGTTCCTCAGCCATGACCCGGAACGGGTGGCGTCCTACGACAGCGATCCGCTGATCACCAAGGCGATTTCGGTGAACGTACTGCTGGGCCTGTACGAAGCCGCCGACCGCGTGGTGGCCGACGCCCAGGCGATCCAGGTGCCGACGCAGCTGTTGATCTCCGGCTCGGACTTTGTCGTGCACCGCAAACCCCAGGAACAGTTCTTCGATCGCCTGGGCAGTTTGCACAAGGAGAAGCACATCCTGCCGGGGTTCTTCCACGACACCCTCGGCGAGAAGAACCGCGCGCCGGCCATCGCCAGTGCCCGCCGCTTCATCCTGCAAAACTTCGCCCGCCCGCTGGAACGCCCTTCCCTGCTGGACGCCGATCGCCTGGGCGTGACCTGCGCCGAAGCCGAAACCCTGGCGACGCCGCTGCCGCACAACTCGTTGCGCGACCTGTACTGGCGCATGACCCGCGCCAGCATGCGCTTTGGCAGCAAATTGTCTGCGGGCGTGAAATTGGGCTTCGACACCGGGTTCGACTCCGGCAGTACCCTGGACTACGTCTACCGCAATCGCCCCACCGGCACCTCGGCCGTGGGCAAGATGATTGACCAGAACTACCTGAACTCCATCGGCTGGCGCGGCATTCGTCAGCGTAAAGTGCACGTTGAAGAACTGCTGCGCCTGGCCATGGGCGAGTTGCGCGCCCAAGACCGCGAAGTGCGCATCGTCGATATCGCCGCCGGTCATGGCCGCTACATTCTCGAAGCGCTGCAAGGCGTCAGCCCGTTGCCGGAGTCGATCCTGCTGCGCGACTACAGCGACATCAACGTGCGCGATGGCAGCGCCTTGATCCTCGAAAAGGGCTTGGGTGATATCGCCCGGTTCGTCAAAGGCGACGCGTTTGATCGCCAGGACCTGGCGGCGCTGCAGCCAAAACCGACCCTGGCCGTGGTGTCCGGCTTGTATGAGCTGTTTGCCGATAACCAGATGGTCGGCGGTTCCCTCGCCGGTTTGGCCGAAGCGGTAGAGCCTGGCGGTTTCCTGGTCTACACCGGCCAGCCGTGGCACCCGCAACTGGAACTGATCGCCCGCGCCCTCACCAGCCACCGTGCCGGGCAGGCTTGGGTGATGCGTCGGCGTACGCAGGCGGAAATGGATCAACTGGTCGAGGCGGCGGGCTTTCGCAAGATCACCCTGCGGGTCGATGAATGGGGCATCTTCAGCGTTTCGCTGGCCCAGCGAGTGCAGTAATGAGCGCCGTCATCGCTCCGGCCCGCGAGCCCGCACTGCTGAAACCGGCAGTGCTGTGGCTGCTGTTGCTGGCGCCGCTGTTCTTCAGCACCTATGGCTTCGCCACCTGGGTCACCTCCCAGCGTGACGACGTCGGCACGCTGGTGTTCGCCTGGGAAAGCCACATGCCGTTCATGGCCTGGACCATCGTGCCGTACTGGTCGATCGATCTGCTGTACGGCCTGTCCCTGCTGTTGCCCACCAGCCGCGACGAACTCAAGCGCCACGCCTTGCGCCTGCTCACGGCCCAGGTGATTGCAGTCAGTTGCTTTCTGCTCTGGCCGCTACGCTTCACCTTCCCCCGGCCAGAAATGGACGGGGTGTTCGGTTGGTTGTTCGAGGTGCTGGCGGGGTTCGACAAGCCGTTCAACCAGGCGCCGTCGCTGCACATCGCGTTGCTGGTGGTGCTGTGGGTCTGTTATCAGCGGCATCTGCAGGGGTTCTGGCGCTGGCTGATGCACGGGTGGTTTGCGCTGATTGGTGTGTCGGTGCTGACCACTTATCAACATCACTTCATTGACCTGCCCACGGGGGCGTTGGCCGGTTGGTTGTGTGTGTGGTTGTGGCCGTTGGATCGGCCAAGTCCGCTGCTGAGTGCGCGTCTGGCGACAGTCCCTGCCCGCCGGCGATTGGCGCTGCGTTATGGCTTGGGCGCGGCGGCGCTGTTCATCCCGGCGTTTGCCTTGGGCGGCGCGTGGCTCTGGTTGATCTGGCCGGCGGTGGCGGTGCTCATGGTGGCGCTGAATTACCTGGTGTTCGGTGCCGACGGTTTCCAGAAGCGTGTCGATGGCCGCTTGAGCCCGGCGGCGCGCTGGTTGCTGGCGCCTTATCTGGCGGCGGCGTGGATCAATTCCCGCTGGTGGACGCGCCAACATCCGCAACCGGATCAAGTAGCGGATAACGTCTGGCTCGGGCGCATTCCCACGCCGATGGAGCTGAAGGACAGCGCGTTTAGCGGGGTGCTCGACCTCTGCGCAGAACTGTCCATGGACAGCACGGGGGTTGCCTATCGCTCGCTACCGGTGCTCGACCTGACGGCGCCGACCACCGAGCAATGCCTGAAAGCGGCGGAGGCCATCGAAAGCCTTCGTCAGCGCGGGCCGGTGCTGGTCTGCTGCGCCTTGGGCTATTCCCGTAGCGCAACTGCCGTGGTCGCCTGGTTGTTGCACAGTGGTCGGGCAGCGAATGTTGATGCGGCTATCGTGCAAATCCAGCGCGTTCGCCCGCGCATTGTCTTGCATGCGGCGCATCGTCGGGCGTTGGAGCCGTTATCCACAAGCCGGGAGAATGTCCATGATCACTGATATGGAACTGCACACCGTGGCAAGTCTGTTGCGCCGCGGTCAATCGCTGGATCAGTTGTCCACCGGGCTGACGCTGCTGGCGGTGCTGCTGGGGTTGGGGCAGTGGTTGGTGGGGGTCATCGATCCGTGGTTGCTGCTGTTGAGCGCCGTACTGATCGTGCTCGGTGTGCTGGAAAAATACTGGGCGTTGCGCGTGGCATTTGATGCCGATCTGTTTCAGCGCATGGCTGACAGCACTCAATCCCTGGCCGAGCGCACCTACACCTTGGATCAGGCCCTCACCTCCCTGGGCCTGCAACCGGCCGAACGCGCCGGCCGTCTCTGGACCGAACGCCGGCACGGCGCGTTGTTGCTGCTGCGTCGACAGTCGCGATTGCTGGCCGCACAAGTTGTCTTGACGCTGGGCTTCATCCTGGCCAGTCCCTGGCTAGCCTTTTCAGGATAAGGAATCCTCATGTTCGAACCCGTGGTCGCCAACCTCATCACCTCCGCCGCCCGCATGGTCACCGGTGCTCGCAGCCTGTGGCTCGGCTGTGCGCCGACGCAGGTGCAGCGGATCTACTTCGCCAACCACAGCAGCCACGGTGACTTCGTGTTGCTCTGGGCCTCGCTGCCGCCGGCGTTGCGCAAACTGACCCGGCCGGTCGCCGGTGCCGACTATTGGCAGACCAGCCCGGTGCGGCGCTACATCATCAACCGAGTGTTCAACGGTGTGCTGGTGGACCGCGAACGCAAGGATCCTTCGTACAACCCATTGCAGCCAATGCTCGAAGCCCTGGAGAACGGCGACTCGCTGATCATCTTCCCCGAGGGCACGCGCAACCCCGACGAAGGCTTGCTGCCGTTCAAGAGCGGGATCTACCACTTGATGAAGGCTCATCCCGAGGTCGAGGTGATTCCGGTGTGGATCGCCAACCTCAACCGCGTCATGCCCAAAGGCCGGGTCTTGCCTCTGCCGCTGTTATGCACCACCAGTTTCGGCGCGCCGCTGTGCATCGAAGAAGGTGAAAGCAAAGAGCAATTTCTTGAACGCAGCCGCGCCGCGCTGCTGGCACTGGCCCCGGAGCACGTCTGACATGGATCGATATACCCTGATGTTATTTGGCGGGATCGGCGCGATTCTGGTGCTGGCTTCGCTGATTGGTTTCATTCTCAAGCTGCGCACCAAAGGCGCGCCAAACTCGGTCATCGACAACCTCAACGCGCGGATCAACGCCTGGTGGATCATGGTGCTGGTGATCGGCATTGCGTTCTGGCTCGGCAACGCGGCGGTGATTCTGTTGTTCTACGCGGTGTCGTTCTACGCCCTGCGGGAATTCCTCACCCTGACGCCGACCCGGCGCAGTGATTATCCGGCCCTGGTGGCAGCGTTCTACCTGGCGCTGCCGCTGCAATACCTGCTGATCTACTACGACTGGTACGGGCTGTTTTCGATCTTCATCCCGGTGTACGTGTTCCTGCTGCTGCCGATCCTGGCGTCCTTGGGTGGCGATAGTACGCACTTCCTGGAGCGCGCTTCCAAGGTCCAGTGGGGGTTGATGATCGCGGTGTTCTGCATCTCCTTCGTGCCCGCCCTGTTGACCCTGGACATCGCTGGTTTCGAAGGACGCAACCTGTTGCTGATCGCTTACCTGGTGATCGTGGTGCAGCTGTCGGATGTGTTGCAGTACGTGTGCGGCAAGCTGTTCGGCAAACACAAGATCGCGCCGAACCTGTCGCCCTCGAAAACCGTGGAGGGCTTTGCCGGCGGCATTTTCCTGGCCTCGCTGATCGGTGGCGCGCTGTGGTGGATCACGCCGTTCAATCCGTGGCAGTCGTTCCTCATCGCCTTGCTGATCAACCTGCTGGGCTTTGCCGGCGGCATCGTCATGTCAGCGATCAAACGCGACCGCGGTGTGAAGGACTGGGGCCACATGATCGAAGGCCACGGTGGCATGCTCGACCGGTTAGACTCGGTGTGCTTCGCCGCGCCGATCTTCTTCCATCTGGTTCGGTACTGGTGGACCTGAAAAAGTCTGCGGCGAACACCCAACCTGTGGGAGCGAGCCTGCTCGCGATAGCGGTGGATCAGCCAACATCGATGTTGACTGACATGCCCCTATCGCGAGCAGGCTCGCTCCCACAGGGGTTCAGTGCTTAGTGTCAGACAATCAGTCGAGGATCAGATGCGGCAAGAACCGGCTTGAATCCTTGGTGATCAAGCTGTTGTCTTCCCGCACGCCAATGCCCGCCGCCTGGTCGCCGATGACCCAGGAACCGATCAGCGTGTAGCTGTCGTCGAACTTCGGCAGCGGCGCGAATTCCTGGAGAATGAACGGCGCGTCGGTGTAGGGCCCGTCTTCTTTGACGATCAGGCCATCCGCTGTTTGCAGCTCGATGTTGGCGCCTTCCCGGGAAAAGAACGGCTTGCGCACCCAGCCCTTGGGCACGGCTTTGCTGGTGTCGGTATCCAGGTGGGCCGCGAGCAGGTTCGGGTGGCCTTTGTTGAATTCCCACAGCAACGGCAGGATGCCTTTGTTGGAGATGATCGACTTCCAGGCCGGCTCGAAAAACTGCGTATCACACTGGGCAATCGCTTCACCAAACGGCTCGTGGAAGATGAACTCCCAGGCGTGCAGCTTGAACAGGTGCGGAATCCAGCGCTCTTCCAGATCGACGAAACGCCCGTCACTGTTGAGGCCGATGTCCTCGATGTCGATGTGCCGCGACTCGATACCGACTTTCTCCGCGATCAGCCGCAAGTAATCCGTGGTGCCTTTGTCCTCCACCGAGCCTTTCATCGAAGCGAAGTAAAACGGTTCCTTGAGCTGCAACTGGGCAAAGGCCTGGTGCAGCTTGGTGTCGATGCTGTTGAACTGGTCGGCATGCTTGGGCAGCAAGCCGCGCTCGATGCATTGCTCCAGCCAGCCCCACTGAAACGCCGCGGCTTCATAGAGGCTGGTCGGCGTGTCGTAGTTGAGCTCCAGCAACTTGGCCGGGCCGCTGCCGTTGTAGGAGAAATCCATGCGCCCATACAGGTGCGGGTGGCCTTCGAGCCATGAAGTGCGCACCAGGTCGAAGAACGGCGCGGGAATGCTCAGGCGCTCCAACAGCTCTTCGCTTTGTACCACGCGGGCCACGAGGTCCATGCACATGTCATGGATCTCGGTGGTCGGGTCTTCCAGGTCGTCCTCGATCTGCCTGAGGGTGAACTGGTAGTACGCGCTTTCGTCCCAATAGGGTTCGTTATCGATGGTGTGGAACAGAAAGCCGAGCTGTTCGGCGGTCTGTTTCCAGTCATGACGTTCGGCGCAATGGATCTTCTTCATGGCGCTGGTTCCTCAACCGCCGGAGCTGCTCGAACCACCCCAACCGCTGCGGGCACTGGACTTGCTGCCGAAGCCACCGCGAGACGTGGAGGAAGCGACGGACATCGCTTTGCTGCTCTTGATGGAATCGGTATAGCTGCCATACCGCGCCTGGTTGGACTTGGTGAAGGTCGAGCCGCTGGAAACCCGCTGGCTGAGCGTCGAGGAACCGTAGTCGCCACGATCATCGCGGTAACGGTAGACCGGTTCGGAGTAATAGCTGTTGCGGTTGCCGCTCAGCATGTTGCCGATCAACAGCCCGGTCAGCAGGTTGCTGAAGCCCGAACCACCGACGTTCGCTTCCGAAGCCGGCAATTGGGCCCGGGCGGCGTCGACCTGGGATTGCGTGACCTCGCCATCGGCGCTCAGCTCAAATCCACCCAGCTTGGGGATGAACTGGCCGGCCGAGTCCTGCTGGCACCAATCGGGGACAAAGTCGGCATCGCAATCAGCCTGGCTGGCGTACGTCGGCGCGATGCGACGATGCTCGCTCATGGCGGTCATGTAGGCGTCGGCGCAAATGTCCACCGGCAGCTTTTCATCGACACATTGCTGCACGGACTGGAAGTTGTACTTCTTCTGCAACTTGTAGGTTTTTTCCGTCGGCCCGCAGCCGGATATCGCCAAGGCGACCGACGCGGCCAGCGAAAGCTGAACGTACTTGCTTCGTTTCATCGGGTTCTCCGTGGCGCGATCAGTTCGTGGAAGGCGTCATGCACGCGGCGTTCAACATGCCGACGCTGATGGCCACGGCGGCGATGTAGATACCGGCGGCGATTTCACCGTTCTTGATGCGCGCCGAAGCGCCCTTGAGCACCAGGCTGGTCACCAGGAACGCCAACAACTGAACGACAGCGGCGATCACCGCCCAGACGACGAAGTCCAGCATGCTGATCGAGTAGGCAATCACGTTGCTGGCCGGGATGGCGAAACCGATGAGGGCACCGCTCAGGGCGATGGCCGCAGCCACGTTGCCCGAGCGGATCAGTTCGAACTCTTTGTGCGGCGTGACATGGATGTAGATGAACTGAAACAGCGCGAACAGCACGGCGGCGCCGAGGATGTACAAAACGAAGCCGAACACGGCGGCCTTGTTCAGGGAAATGGAGAGCGCTTCAAGCATGGACTTCTTCCTTATTCAAAGAGTGTTCAGGTCAGTGGTGTACAGCGAAATACCCAGCGAAGTGCTCAGGCTGACAGTGCCTTCGGCGTCCTCTTCGACGGAGAACAACAGGAACTCCCGGCGATCCGTCAGGCCGGTATCGCGGGCGTACAGCATCGAACGGTGCTCGACACTGTAGGACTCGTCCGGATTGCTCACGCGTTCGCTCAACCCCACCAGTTCGGTCTGGCCCGCCTCGGTGCCCCATTCGCGGGTGTACTCGACGCCGTTGTGGGTGTAGGTCGGCAGGCCGATCAGGCTTTCAGGGCCGGCCAGCCGGCGCAATTCCGCTTCACTGTTGAGGGTGACGTAGCTGAGGTAGTTGAACAGGATCACCGACTCGACCTGCCCGGCGACGTCGCCGCTGGCGTGCACTTGCAGCCAGTAGTCTTCGTCGTTCATGTAACAGCGCGTCAACCAGTTCGATTGCCCGAGGTCGACGATGCCCAGGCTCCAGATCTGTTGAGAACCGGGAATGACCACGGCGCTGTTGCCATCGAGCAACAACTTGAGTGTGGAATCGAACATGACCTGTTTGCCGGAGGCCAGGCCCAGCGGCCCGCTGATCGGCGCGCCATGGCTAGCTGTCGTGTTCGCGTTCGGGGCCTCGAGCCCCATCAACTGTTTAAACCACCCCATGGGAAATTTCCTTCAGACGCGTGGAGGCGATGTAGAAGAGTTCTCCGCCCACGACACGCGTGGTGCCGGGCGGGTTGATCGACGGGTGTCGGGCGCCCTTGGCGCGGTAGCCGATAAGCGTAGCGTTGTGCTGCTCTTTCATCCGGTTATAGAGCTCGCCGAACGTCGCCTCGAACGCCTCGGGCAGTTTCATCAGGTACTGCGTAGCGCCTTGCCCGACACAGAGCAATTCATTGATGACCACGGACGAGCCCGGATCCTGGGAGGCACGCACCAACATTTCGATGGCCATGCTGGAGGTGCATTCCAGGCTCGGCGCGTAGGCGCTGGCGAGGGCGGCGATTTCGCTGTCATTGAAGTGGGCGACCACATGCCCGACCGGGCCCAATTGATTGACCGCCAGTACGGTGGCCAAGGTCAGGTCGTCGGAATGGGTTCGCACCAGCACGCGTTCGGCGCCTGGCACGCCGGCACGCTGTAGCAGTGCGACGGAGGACAAGCTGTCGCCCTTGATGAACGAGGTCTTGCCGGGCATGGGGTTTTCTTCGAGATCGCAATCGCAGATGACGATCAGGTTGTCATTGGAGGTTTCGTCCTGCAGCAGCAATTCAATGACCCGCTCGCTGGAGGCGCCCTCCCAACCGATGAGAACCGTGTGGCCGACCTTGCCGGTGAAATCGCCTTTTCCCTTCATGCCTTTTCTCCATACATCGATGACGCTGCTGGTGGTTTTGCCGATGGCTGCCGTCAGCAGCGCGATACCCCCGAGCATGACCCAGGTAGCCACGAACACCCGTCCCGCCGCTGTCTGTGGCGCGAGATCGCCATAG
Organism: Pseudomonas sp. St290; assembly: GCF_018325805.1. NCBI lineage: Bacteria > Pseudomonadati > Pseudomonadota > Gammaproteobacteria > Pseudomonadales > Pseudomonadaceae > Pseudomonas > Pseudomonas sp. St290. The sequence goes on from NZ_AP014703.1 coordinate 6,018,320, forward strand.
CCGACGGTAAGCGTGGTGGTGAGATAGAAGTAGGTAAACGTGGCGGCGGCGATCAGGTGTTGCTCGCCTATCAGCACCAGCCCGATCCAGGCCGTAGACAGGTGCACGCCCAACGCAATGGCCAGTCCCGCCCAGCCGAACCGATGGAAGAAGGACGAAGCGTACGAGCGCAACAAAAGGAAAATCGACATTTCGTCCCTGACTCCGTGGGGCTTGGTTCCTGGCGGGCTCATCACTCTGGCGTCTGAGGGCTCGAGCGTAGTGGCCGGACAGCATTAAACCTGTTGCGGCGCTTGGATAAAAGTACCTGAACCACAATTAAATCCATGGCGTGCCGGACACTATTGTGGCGAGGGAGCTTGCTCCCGCTGGACTGCGCAGCAGGCCCCATTTCTGGAGCCGCTTCGCGTCTCAGCGGGAGCAAGCTCCCTCGCCACGGGTTCGGTGCGCTCAGCGATTACTCAGCCGATTTTTTCTTCAGGCGTTCCAGGATCGCATTGGCGCTGCCTTCGTTCGGCGTGATGCCGGCATCGCGCAGCTTGCGCTCCAGGTCGGAGCCGGTCGAAGCCTCGGCCAGTTCGTCCTGGGCTTGCAGCTCAGCGGCGCGTTGCTGTTGCTTGGCTTGCAGGCGGTTGAGCGTACCCACGGCGGTTTCCAGCTTGCCATTGGCGCCACCACTGGCGATCGACGCGCTGACCTGGGCCTTCTGCACGCTTTCGCGCGCCTTGGCCATGTCCACTTGCTGACGCAGGCTCTTGATGCGGCTTTCGGCCTTGGTGATGTCTTTACGCATGTTGTCCGCGTAACCGCCGAATTCGGTCGCGTGCTTCTGCTCGGCGTCCAGTTCGTTGGTCAGGGTCGAAATGGCTTCGGCCACTTCCAGCGCCAGGTCCTCGCGGTTGGCCTGGATCGCGGCCAGGGCCTTGGCTTCCAGGTCCTTGATCTTGGCGTTGTATTCACCCACGCGATCAGTCGCCAGCTTGTACTTGGCCATGATGGTGACCAGCTCACGCTTGGCATTGGCCAGCGCGCTGTCGGCGTCGCGAATTTCCTGGTCGAGGATGCGCAGGGCCTGTTGGTCGACGATCGATTCGCCGACTTCGTTGGCGCCGCCACGCAGTGCGGTGAACAACTTGCTCCAGATGGACTGAGTCATTGGATGGTTCCTATTCGGCGAATTAAATGAAGAAGCGTTCGAAGGCTTCGCTGGCGCGCTGGACGTTGTCGACGAGGGTTTTGACCTCGGTCACGACGTTGGTCAGGCTGGAGTCGGAACTCAACGCGCCGAACATGTTGTAGACCACCTGGCCGTTGGGCATGGTCTCGATGCCGATGGACGACAGCGGGAACATTTCCCGGCTGCGCAGCACGGCGTCGTTGAAGGCCGCGACGTCGCTGATCGACTCAACGTCCACCAGGACGGTATCGACGATGATCTGATCACCCACCACGGCGATGTAGATCGGCAAGCCACCGAAGTCATTCATTTCCAGCTTGATGCTGGACTCGGAGCCTTGGACGAGGGAAAGAGTGATGTCGTTCGCGACCACTTCATCCAGGGCCTGGAGGGCGCTGTAGAGGCGATCGATGTTCCAGTTATTACCTGCGCTCATGTAATTCTCCGACATGAATGAGCCAGCCAGAATCGGTTGGCGTAGCTGTTTCTCCATTTGCTTGAGCAGGCTTCGGTTTTCGGGAAGCACCCAAGTCTCGTGTTTCACATACCCGGCGGCACTCAGGCCCGCGCGCATCTGCTTCATGTAAAAGCTCGATGGTTTTTTCGCGGCGGGCTTGGAGCGCTCTCCCGTGCTGCTCATTGAATCGTCATCAGGCCCGCCTGGCGGATCCGATGGAGAGCTGGTTTGCATGGTACTGACCCCACTGTGAAAAACTCACGCGTGAGAAACACTACAGGTAGTTTCCAAACCTCACAATAGCTCACGCGTGAGATTTTTTCGGAGCAATTGACGACCCCTGTGGGAGCGTTCACAGATCAGGCATCCACCATAGATCCTCTGTGGGAGCTGAGCTTGCTCGCGATGGCGGTGGGTCAGCTTGCGTTGATGTTGGATGCTAGACCGTCATCGCGAGCAGGCTCGCTCCCACAGGGTTTTCGAGCGTTCACAGATCAGGCATCCACCATAGATCCTCTGTGGGAGCTGAGCTTGCTCGCAATGGCGGTGGGTCAGCTTGCATTGATGTTGGATGCTAGACCGTCATCGCGAGCAAGCTCGGCTCCCACAGGGGATCTCCACAGGCTGTAAATTCAGTTGTGGCTGCGACGATGCCTTACGGATAGCTGAAGCTTTTGACCAACGTCAGTTCCCCCACCGCCCGCATCGGCACCACGAAGGTTTCCATTTTCTCGTTTGGCGTGCCTTCTTCGGTGATCACGGTGACTTGTGCCGTGGTCAGGGCCTGTTGCGCTTGTTCACCACCGCCCTCGCCTTCCTCGCTGTCTTCTTCACTGCGATAACCGCCGCCGTAGTAGTTCACGTACACCAGGTACTGGCCTTTGATCGGCGCGGGCATGGAGAAGATCTCCGGGCCGTAGCCGGTGGTGACGTCGACATCGAGGGCCGCGCCGTTGGGGGCGACGCGGTCGCCATACCAGATGTGGGCGCCGTCCGGGGTGACGAGGTGCAGGTCCAGGTCGGTGCCGTCGCTGTCCCAGTTCAGTAACACCCGTAGCTTGGCCGGAGTGGCACCGCCGCTGGTGTTGAGGAACTGCGTGCGGTGGCGCTGCTGGCCGTCGGCGCTGCGCACTTCGACGCTGTTGCTGCCGTTGGGGAACGAGAACGGCCGGTCGAAGCGTCCTTCTTCATCGAGTTTCAGCGGCAGGCTCACACCGTTGACGATGAGTTGGCCCGGCGCGTTGCCATCCTTGGGCGCGCTTTTGATCTGGCCGCTGATGCGGGCGGTGTCGGCCTGGCCTGGGGGCGTATTGACTGACGAGGCCGGGTAGTTGACGGTCTGGCTGTAGTTTTCGCCTTCGCCACCCGGCGCACCGCTGCGCCAGCCGCCGACCGGGGTGTCGAGCCTGATGGAGTCGGCGGCCATGGCCGGTGGCAACGCGGTCAGGGCGCAGAGCAACAGCAAGACCTGTGGATAACGGAGTGTCATGGTCTATTCCAGCAAGAGGTGACGGGCGAGCCCTTCGATATAGTTTTCGTCCTGGCCATTGGGATGAGCTTCGAAGGCCAGGTGCAGATATTCATGAGTCAGGTCGAGGCGGTCTTGCAGCGACAGCACGCCGCGCACGTAGATGCGCTGGCGTTCGCGGTCGACGTAAGGCCGGCCGAAGGCGACGCGGCAGACGGCGAAAGCGCTGATTTCGTTGTAGCCCACTTCACTTTCCAGCCGCTCACGCCAGCCGCGCCGCTGTTTCAGCAGCCAGTCCTGGGCGGCCGGCAGTGCTTCGCAGGACGCCACCGGATTGTCCCAGCGGCTGAGGCTGGCACGCGGGTAGGCGTGCAGCAGAATGGCGTCGTAGCGTTGGCCGGCATTGGCTTGCTCCACGGCTTGAGCCCAGGACAGTTTGTCCGGGCCGGGCTGATCGGAGTGGTAGGTGACATCGGTGCCGGCCAGCACCAGGTCGCTGGTCCAGGCGGCAATGGCGCGGGTTTCAGGCGCCGCCGGGCGCGGGGCGACGCGCTGGCGATGGCTGCTGTCGTCGATGCTCAGGCAGTCGCCGTTGCGTTGGGCGTTTTGCAGCAGGTAGGTGCGGATCGCCACGGCCAAGGCCTTGGCCGCTTCGGCGGGTTCGGCCTTGGCTTCGCGCTGCAGAACCCGGGCGACGTACTCTTCCCGGTCCAACCGCGCCACCAACTTGCCGGGCATCAGGAACAACTCGCCGTCGCTGTGGATATCCAACTGGTTGCCGTTGCTGAACTCGACGCGATAATCGCCGCGCAGTTGGCCCGGTGTAGCCGGGCGGTCGCCGGCCATCACCCGTTGCCAGGGATAACGGGCAAACAGCCCCACCTCCACGCAACGCCCGGTTTCCGCCGGCCAGCGCGAGGGCAATGCAGCCGCCAACCCGTCGCCGTACACCTTCAATACCTGCTGGCTGGTACCGCGTCCGCCAGCCCACACCGGGGTGCCATCGGCCAGCCAACCGGCGAAACCGCCCTGTCGAGAGGAAGGTCCCTGGTCACCCAGCCAGCTCCAGGTCTTGACCCGTAGGCGACTACCCAACTCACCCACCAGCCGCCCGTCCGCCGCGCTGAGCACCACGTCCAGCAGCACCCGGCGCGCCTGGTCCTGGGCCGGCAAGGTAGCCAAGGCCTTGAGCAGTTCCGCGACCGGCACGTGCGTCTGCGGTTGCAACGCAGGCAAATCCAACAGCCACGCTGGCGCCTGACGGGCCTGCCAGTAATCGCGCCAGTTCGAGGCCGAAAGCCCGAGCCGCTGCGGCTCGAAATACAAGCCGCAGGATTTCACCAGTGCCTGGTCGCGAGCGATGCTCTGCCCGGCGTTGCAGCAATAGACCTCTTCCTTCGATTCACCGCGACACTCGTAAACCGGCTCGCGGGCGTCGGTGTCCACCAGCCAGGCGTAGACGAACAGTTTCCACAGGCTGCCCAGCGGCGCCTGCAAGGAATCGGGCAACGGCTGGCGGTCCAGCACCTGAGTCTGGCTCACTCGCAGCAACTGACCATCGAAGGCCAGGCGCAACGGCTCGTCCTGCGCTGTTGCCAGCACAGGGATCAAGCACAACAGCCAGCCAAACCACCGCCTGCGCATGTCAGTTGACCGTCACCTGACCGAGCGCAGGTTTCTGTTCCCGCGCCTGATGCTGCGGCGCGTAGACCTGAGTGAAGCGCACCGGCGGCAAGGTGAACTGGCCCTTCTGGGAGAAGCGCACCAAGTGCCGCAGGCGCAGCTCGCCGCTGAGGGCGTCCACCGGCACTGCGTAGGCCATCTGGCCTGGCTCGAAGCGGGCTTTTTCCAGGGAAGTCGGTTCGCTGTCGGCTTTGCCCTGCAGTTGGATGCCCCAGGTGGTGCGTTCCACATCGGCGCCCGGCGGCAGCGGCACTTCGAGCATGCCGTAGCGCAGCGGCGTCGACGCCTTGCTGTTGATGATCACCTCATCCAGGTAGAGGCTGTCACTGGACAACGGCTTGTTACCCACGGCCTCGAGCTTGAAGGTGAAGGCCTCGTCGCCCGGCACCAGACGCGACAGGCGACGAGTGATGGACACGGCCATCGGCGCCAGCGGCAGTTGCTGGCTCTGGAAGCTCAGGGCCGCTTGCAATGGACGCTCCTGGGCACCGCTGAGAGTCAGCTGGGTCGGAAGCTGCGCGCCCTGCCACTGCCAGTAGGTTTCACCGGTCGCACCCTGCTTGGCGACCCAGCCTTCACCCGGCGCCAGCGCCACAGCCGGCGCGGCCTGTTCGATGCTGCGCTGCAACCAGGTCAGGGCCAAGGCCCGTTCCAGGGTGGACTGCTGCGGCAACACGCGTTCCAGCAATGCAGTGGCGCGGGCTTGATCGAAGCTCTGCAACGATAACACCAGGGCCTCGACGAACGGCTGCGAGCTCAGTTCGAGTTGCTGTTGCGCGGCCTCCGCTTGACGACTGAAAGCCGCCGGCAGCGGCACCTTCGCCTGTTTCGCCAGGGACGCGGTCAGCACGCGAGCGCTGGCCAAGCCCAGGGCAGAGTCCGGCGCATTCATGACCAGGCTGTCTTCGCCGCTGTCCAAAACGCTCTCGGTGCTGCCTTCACTGGCCTTCGCCAAATCATCCATCAGGCCACTGAGCAAGGTGTTCACCGGCAGTTGCATCTGCTTGGCGAACGACAGGATCAGCGCCCGTTGCAGCAGCGGCGTATCACCGGCCTGCTTGGCGTAGACCTCCAGCACCCGCTGCCAGTGTTCCGGTGGCAGGCTCAGGTCCAGGGCCTTGCTGGCGTGCCAGTCGGCGTAATAGGCATAGGCGGTGAGGAATGCATCCGGCTCACCGTCCTGGCCCCACCAGGTGAAGCTCGCCGACGGGCCGGCCATCTGCACCAGGCGCAAGCGGCTGTTTTGCATGATCAACCGCAGGCGGTCGCGGATTTGCGGGTTCGACGCCAGGGTCGGGTAGGCGATGCTCAACGGCAGCAGGCGACTGGCGGTCTGCTCGACGCCGCCGTAGGGGTAACTCAGCAGGTCATCCAGGGCCGAACGGAACAACGCTTGCGGGCTGTCATCCAGGCGCAGGCGAATATCGCTGGCGTCGGCCGGCAGGGTCAGCGGGGTGTCGCCGCTGGCCACGTCGAAGCGCTGGTTCTGGGTGACTTGCCAGCCATTGCCGCTGGCGTTCAAGCGCATCGCCAGGGCGTCCTGGGTTTCGCCATTCAATTGCAACTGCACGTTCAAGTCGCCACTGCTCAGTTCCAGGGCCGGCAGCGCCACGTAGTTGATGCCGTTTTTCAGGTCCGCGACCACGCGCTGTTCAGCGCCGGCGTAACGGATCAGCAGCTCGGCCTTCAGTGGTTTTTCCGACTGGCTGAACACGAACAGGCCCAGTTGCGGCTTGTCGCCCGTGCGGAAGCGCGTCGGGCCGCTCCACTTCAGGTACAGCGGTTTTTCCGAAGCGATGAACTGCTTCTTCTGGCCCACTTGGCCATCGTCGGCGATGGCCTTGGCAGTGATGCGCCACCGGGTCAGGGAGTCAGGCATCTTGAAGGTGAAGCGCGCCTTGCCGTTGGCATCGGTAACCAGCTCCGGTTGCCATGCAGCGGTGTCGACGTCTTCACGTCGTGGCCGCTCCAGCACCTTGACCCCGCGTTCGCTGCGGTTGGCCTTGCCCGGCGCGCCGGGGCTGCCCGGCAGTGCTACGTCGTAACTGATGAACGACAGGCTGGCACTGGTGCGCACGTTGTTGCGGCGCGGGTGATAGAAGAACTGGTCGATGGTCGGCGCCACTTCCGGTTGCAGGGCGTAGACCATTTCGTCCACCACGCTGACCGTCAGGTGCGCCGGGATCGCCTTGCCGGCGAACTGGGTGCTCAGGTCCACGGTCACCGTGTCGCCAGGGCGATAGGTGGCTTTGTCCGTAACGACAGCAACGTCGATCTGCGGCGTCACCACCTTGATGCCGGCATTCTGGAAGCTGTACTGGCCGCCCTTGGTGTACAGCACCGAGAAGGTCAGGTTGGGCGCGAAGTTATCCTTCACGGCAATGCGCGCGCGGTACTGGGTGTCGCTGAGTTTTTCCATCTTCAGCCAGTCGCCGCCCTTGGACAGCAGCGCCGTGGCTTCGACCTTGTCCCGTTCCAGCGACAGCAGCGCATCGCTGACCGGTTCCGGGAAGGTGATCAGCGCCAGCGCTTCGTCACCTGTCTTGTATTCGGTTTTATCGAGGACGATCTCGACGGTGCCCGGTACGGCCTTGATGCCTTCGCCGGTCACCGCATGGGCGGCGGCGCCAATGACCCGGCCGTGGTCATCCTTGAGCGTCAGGTTGTAGGTGCCGGGGCGGTCGAAGGTCAGACTGAAACCCTTGTCCTTGGCCGCAAGCTTGCCCTCGCCGGTGCTCTGGTCTTCCAGCCGTACCCAGCCATAACTGCCCGGGGTCACGGCCTTGGCTTGTTCGTTGCCGCCTTCGTTGGCGTAGCTGAACGAGACCTTCTGGCCGACGGCGCTGAACCGCTGGGGCGCGCTCAGGCGGAAATTCGCCGCGCCACGGTCGATGAGGATTTCCTTGGTGGTCTTGACCCGATACGCCGCGCCATCGCTGGCGAACACCGTGAGGGTGTAGCGACTCGGCTTGTCGGCGGCCGGCAGGTCGAGGGTCGCGTTGCCCTTGTCGTCGGTGGTCACTTCGCTGCTGGTCAGCTCGACCGGGAATTGCCCCAGGTATTGCAGCTCGTTATCCACCATCGACAGTTGCTGGGCGCGCAGGCTCAGGCTCACCGTGGCGTTGACCACCGGCTTGCCATCCGGGTACAGCAACACCAGGTTGCCCTTGACCGGCTCGCCGGTGCGGTAATCCTGCTTGGCCAGGTTGAGCGCGATTTCGAAGTGCGGCTTGATGTACTCGGCCACACGGAAGGCGCTGCTGTAGAGCTGGTCCTTGTAGCTGAAGCGCAACTCATAGCCGCCGGCCACGGCGTTTTCCGGCAGTTGGAAACGGCCTTGGGTACCGGCCTTGGAATCTAGTTTCAGGGCCAGGGTTTGCAGGGCGGTGCCGGTGGCATCCAACACGCTGACATTGACGTCGGCGGCGCTCGGTTGCACCGAGTCACGGGCGTTCTTGAACTCGCGACCGACGATTTTCAGCGACACCCAATCCCCCGGCCGGTACAGCGGCCGGTCGGTGAAGGCATAGAGCTTGGTGTCGTAGATTTCGCTGTCGTAGTAGAAGTTTTCCGAGACGAAGACCCCGCCCTCCTCGTCCTCGCCGATGACGAACGAACGCTCCGGGCTGACGTGTTTGAGGCGCAACAGACCGTCTTCATCGGTGGCACCGCTGCTCATCACGCCCAGGCCATCGGTCCACAGCACGTTGACCTTGGGCACCGAACGCCCTTCGTGCTTGCGTGCGGCCCAGACCAGCAGCTCGTCACCGGCAATCTTGCTGACCGCCACAGTGTTGGAGACGAAGACCATGGTGGTCGCGCGGTATTTACCGATCAGCGCCTCCACCAGGTACAGGCCCGGTTTCAACTGACCCAGCGGCACATAAACGTTGCCCGGCGCGACGCTGACGAACTCACTGGACGAGCCGGCCAGGTTGACGCCCGCAGGCGGCTGGATCGGCTTGGCTTGCCACAGCGGATAACGGAACTGGCTGACCACCGGCAGGCCCGGGATCAAGGCGAATTGTGCCGGCGCGTCGTACGGCGTCGGTGCCACCAGGGCATCGCCGATCTTCAGCTCCGGCACTTCTTCGGTCACTTGCTGGCGGGACTCGTAGGAGAACGCCCGCTGCATCACCCGACGGGACTTGCGATACCAGTTGTCCCACAGGTACGCCAGGGTGTTCGACAGGCCTTCGCCCTTGAACTGCCCATCGCTGACTACGCGATGCAGGTTCTTCTGGCGCTTGAGGAAATCCAACGGCTTGTCGATGCGATAGACACGGATATCGGCGCCGCCATAGGGCTCCATGCGGAACCGGCGATAGTCGCGGCCCGGCGCTTCGAGGCGAACCATGGCCTGCTCGTCGCTGGCAAAGCTGCTGTCGGCCAGCAGGAAGAAGCTTTCACCGGACACCGGCGTATAGCCGCTGGGCTCCACGGTGTCTTCGGCATTAACCACGGGTGCCAGCAACAAGGCAAACAGCAGGGGCAGTTTTGAACACAAGCGCAGCATGCGGGCACCGGTCATTGGGAGAGAAAGTTGAGTCGATAGACGCCGATGAAGTTGGGGTTGGCTGCGTCGGGTATCCATCGGGTGTCCTTCCAGTTCATGAGTTGTTGCAGGCTTGCGGAGCGCATGCCGTTGTCGGTAGGGGTTGTAGTGCCGGTGTGATAGGCGATGTAGCGGCCCATCCAGATCATCAGGTGCTGGTCGTCGCCCTGATCGAAGAACATCAGGTCGCCGGGACGGGCCTGGGCCACATCGCGGCCCACCAGGTGACTGTTGAACTGGATCAGTTTGATGGCGTTGACGTAAGGCCCGACTTTGCCGCCACCCTGTTGCCACTGCTGGGCGAGGCGCCGTTGCGCATCGCTGAGGGGCAGTTCCGGTGGCAGGTAGCGATTGGACAGGCCATTGCTGCGCAGCCATTTTTCATCATGGACCTTGAGCGCTTCGTTGGCGGAAAAGCGCACCAGCCCGGCGCAGTCCTGCTGATACCAACGCGGGCTCGGGCCTCTGGTCAGCTGTTCCTGGGCGATGCGCACGAACCAGGCGCGAAAGACCTGGGACTGCTGCACATCCAGCGCCGGCGTCTCGCCAGCACGCGCGGGCCCACCGAGCAGCAAGGCCAGCAGCAGCGTCAACGCAGGGGTGCGGATCAGTCCTGTCACAGCGCTTTCCATTCCAGCGGCAGCCACTGCCAGTGGCCGTCCGGCTCGCTGCCTTCCGGCAAGGTCAGGGCGTATTTGCCATAGCCGCCGAGGGTGCGCAGTTTCGGGATCAGGTAGGTTTGCGCGGCGTTGTAGAACACCGGCTCCATGTCCTGGGGCAGGCTGTCGAGGGTTTCGCGCTGCATCAGTTGCGCAATGGAATCCGGGCCGAAGTAGACTGGCATCAGCAGGTCCTTGGGTACCACGTCGGCCATGGGTGGAAAGCGTTTGTCGAGAGTGCCGAGGGCCTTGTCCACCAACTTGTCGTCGAGGGAGAACAGCAAGGTCGAACCGTGGCGCGCCAGGCTCACCCGCAGGAAAGCCTTGCCGGTGATCGCGTCGGGTTGTTCGGCTTCCTTGGCCAGGTAAGGGCCGAAGTTGGAACTGACCTGGCGCAGCCATTGGTGCGTCGAGCCTTGCTGCTTCTCGACCACCGGGAAGGCATGTTCGGCGACGTTGTTTTCATAGGCGCCCACCATCGAACCGAACAGGTTGCCCAGGTCGGCGTCGAGCTTGCCATCGTCTTCGTTCAGGCTCGCCACCAACAGCGGCGTGTACAGGCGCGAATCGGCGTACCAGCACAGGCCCGCCGCGCCGGCCACATGGTCGACCATGGCCTGGGCGGCTTTTTCGTCGGCACCGAGTTTGACCAGCAACGGTTTCTGCTGCTCGGCAGCCAGGGGCAAGGCTACGCAGGCACTGGCGCCCATGGGCATGGCTTGCCAGATCGGCTTGAAGTCGAAGTCCGGTTGGTTTTCCAGTTCGTCCATGGCCAGGAAGCTGTGCCAGCCCTTGTCATCCATGTCGAAGCGCAAGCCGGCGAAGTTCGGGATGAAACGCTGGTAGCCCATGGCGAGCACGCTGGCGTTGACCGAGATGCGCTGCTTGACCTCTGGTGCCTTGGGCGGCAGGCCGAAGGCTTCGGGGAACAGTTTGTCGCCATTGAGCAAGGCGGCCAGGGCGGTGGTCGAAACGCTGCCCCGTTCAACCGCGGCGCCACTGGCCGGGTCATACAGCTTGGTCGGGTTGGACAGCACCACCAGTTTGTCGCCATGGGAGGCGAAAAGCAGGGATTTGCTGGCGTTGTAGCTGAGCTGGTAGAGCGCGACGTCATCGCCACCGACTTTCAGGTCGCTGAGCTTGCTCAACTGCGTATCGTCCAAGGCGACCTTGGCCAACGGTTCCAGCACCTTGGCCAGCCCGCCGCGATCCATCACCAACAGGAAATCCTTGAGGCGACCATCGGCACCGCGCCACAGCGCCACATCGGCCGGTTGGTCGAACAGCTCTTCGATCAGGCTGTCCTGCAACTTGAGGTCATGCTCATAGATGATCCGGCGCAGGCTGCCGATCAGCCCGAGACGGTCCGCATGGGCCTCGTAATAGAAGACGAAGTCCTCGGTGAGCGTGGCCTTGAGGAACGGCACCGCCAACAGGTCCTTGGGCAACTGGCTCAAGGAATGGGCCTCGAGCAAGCCGTCGGGGCGGCTCAGGCCGAGTTTTTCCAACGCCAGCTCCATGGGCGGCGCCTTGGGCTTGGTCATGAACCAGCCCATCCCGGCGACGACACCCGCCACCAGGCACAGCCCGATCAGCAGCGCCGGCCAGCGGCGTCCAGGTTTGGCGACAGGTGTCGGCGTGGTCGGGGAAGCAGTGTTGTCGCTCATATTCACAAGGGCCTGTTCATCCGTGGAGCGGATACTTAGTAGTTGAAAGTCTTGACCAGCAACAGATCGCCAATGGCACGCAGGGGCACGACAAAGGTTTCGCGTTTTTCATTGACGGTGTTTTCGTTGAGCACCAGGTTGATTTGCGAGGTGATCACCTCGTTCTGGTTGCTGGTCTCATCGAAGTTGTAGCCGCCGCTGCCGTAGTTGCCCCAATAGTTCACGTAGACCAGGTAGGTGCCGTGCATCGGCGCGGTCATGGTGAACATTTCCGGGCCGGGGCCGTCGACGCCATCGGGGTCGAGGCCGCCGCCGTTGCTCAGCGCCGGCTGGCCGAAGAACGCATGTTGGCCGTCGGGTGTGACGATATGCAGGTCGAGTTCGGCCTTGGGATCGTCCCAGCCGAGCACCACGCGGATCTGCGCCGGGGTGCGCAGGTTGTTGGCTTCATAGAATTGCACGCGCTTGAGGGACTGGCCTTCGGAGCTGCGCACCTCGACGCTGTTGGAGCCGGCGCCGAACGCATACGGCCGGGCGAAACGTCCCTCGTCGTCGGTATAGAGATTCAGTGGGTTGCCGTTGACCGCCAGGCTGTGGGGCTGGCGAGCCGTGCCCATGGCCTTGAGCCGGCCCTCGATCATCGTGCGATTACGCTGCACGCCCCGATCGATGGGCGGCGTGGGATAGGCGACCTGGGGGTTTTCAGTGCGATCGAGCAAGCCGCTGTAGCGCCAGCCGCCCACCGGCTCCGACATCTCGGCAGAAGGCTGCGCCCACGCCAGCGGCGCGCCGAGCAACACGATCAATAAAGAAAGAAAACGCACGTATGCCTCCTGCCATGCACGACGCAACCCGGCGCCAATCCTCAGCGCGCTTGTCATTATTCAGGTTTCGTCTGAAGGCCCCGTCGCAAGGGGGCCGTAGATGGCGCGAAGGTTAGCGATTCGGCGGATTATTAACAATCGGGGAACGCGCGATTCTGTGTGGGAAATCACGTACTGAGGGTTGCGAGAGCCGAATAGAAGATCTATTCGGCTCACAAAATGAGCCGAATAGCGTTATTATTCGGCTCATTCATCTTTGGACAGGCGCATGGCATTCCATTGGATCTGGCAACAGCCCGACTGGCCCGGTTTTCACTGGCAAGCTGAAGCATTGGCACCGCTGCTGCGCGAATGCGTGCAGGCCCAGGGTCAATTGCTCGGCATGACCGGCGCGGTCACGACTTCGATCAGCGTCCAGAACGAACTGGATGCCTTGCTGCAAAACATCGTGACCTCCTCGGCTATCGAAGGAGAGCAATTGAATGTCGGCTCGGTGCGCTCTTCCCTGGCCCGGCGCCTGGGCCTCGAACAAGTCGATGACACGCCGGTCAGCCAACGCAGCGAAGGCTTGGCGAACCTGTTGCTGGACGCGACCCGGCACTTCAACCAGCCCCTGACCATCGAGCGCTTGCTGGAATGGCACGAGTGGTTGTTTCCTGATCAAGCGAGCGACCTTGCCCATAGGCAGATCCGCGTAGGTGCGTTGCGCGGTGCCGAACCGATGCAAGTGGTCTCAGGCCGACTGGACCGACCTACCGTTCACTTCGAGGCGCCGCCTCGTCAGGGCCTTGAACAGCAATTGCAAACGTTCGTCGACTGGTTCGAGGCCAGTCGTCATCAGGCCGAGCTCGATCCGTTGTTGCGTGCCGGTATTGCTCACTTCTGGTTTGTCACCCTGCATCCGTTCGACGATGGCAATGGTCGCCTCACCCGTACCCTGACCGACCTCGCACTGGCCCAGGGCGAAGCCCAAGCGATCCGTTTCTATGCCATGTCGGTGAGTATCCTGGAAGACCGCGCCGGCTATTACCGAATCCTCGAAAGCAGTCAGAAAGCCACACTGGATATCACGGCCTGGTTGACATGGTTCCTGCAGACCCTGTTACGCAGCCTGCACAAAGCGATGACGCAGATCGAAAGCGTGTTGGGTAAGACACGGTTCTGGCAAGCCCATCGCGCTTCGGCACTCACGCCTGAACAGACCAAAGTGCTGAATCGGTTGCTCGATGGCGGTGAAAAAGGCTTTGAGCACGGGATCAGCGCTGCTCAATACCAGGCCGTGGCCAAGGTCTCCAAGGCGACGGCCACCCGACATCTGACGGAACTGCTGGAGAAAGGCTGCCTGGAGCGAATGCCTGGCGGAGGGCGCAGCACGCGGTACCGCATAAATTATCCAGACGCATAAGATCATTTGTGGCGAGGGGATTTATCCCCGCTGGGTTGCGAAGCAGCCCTAAAAGCTAACACCTCGGTGTGTCAGATGGATTGAGTACTCAGCTTTGGGGTCGCTTCGCAACCCAACGGGGATAAATCCCCTCGCCACAGACTCTCGACTCCTCGCTGATAGGGGGATAGCCTGGCGCCCTGATTTGCCCCAAAACCCCATGTCTGCTAGTGTCGCGCCGGTTTAACAGTCAACCGGAATAGCCGCCATGGCCCGCAAAAAAGCTGCACTGGATTTCGAACAATCCCTGGCCGACCTGCAAACGCTGGTCGAGCGCCTGGAGAACGGCGAATTGTCGCTGGAAGACTCGCTGACCGCCTTCGAGCAAGGCATCGGCTTGACTCGCGACTGCCAGGCGGCGCTGGCCCAGGCCGAGCAGAAGGTGCAATTGCTGCTCGAACGTGATGGCGAGCTGACCGAAGAGCCTTTCGACGCGGACCAGCCTGAATGATCGGCGCCTATCAAGCCAGCAGCCAGGCCCGGGTCAATGCTGCACTGGATAGTTTGTTCAGCGCTCCAAGCCCGGAACTGGCGCGCCTGTACGAAGCCATGCGCTACAGCGTGATGAACGGCGGCAAGCGCGTGCGCCCATTATTGGCCTACGCCGCGTGCGAAGCCCTGGGCGGCCAGGCCGAACAGGCCAATGGCGCGGCCTGCGCGGTGGAGCTGATCCACGCTTATTCGCTGGTTCACGACGACTTGCCGGCCATGGACGACGACGACCTGCGTCGCGGCCAGCCCACCACCCACAAGCAATTCGACGAAGCCTGCGCGATCCTGGCCGGCGACGGTTTGCAGAGCCTGGCCTTCAGCGCCCTGCTGGACCCGGCCCTGAGCGATTGCCCGGCGCAGATTCGCCTGGACATGGTCAGCGCCCTGGCGCTGGCGGCCGGCCCCGCAGGCATGGTCGGCGGCCAGGCCATCGACCTCGGCTCGGTGGGCCTGAAGCTGGACCAGAGCGCGCTGGAATACATGCACCGGCACAAGACCGGTGCCTTGATCGAGGCGAGTGTCAAACTCGGCGCCCTCGCCAGCGGTCGGGCGACACCCGCACAGCTACAAGCCTTGCAGACCTACGCCCGGGCCATCGGCCTGGCGTTCCAGGTGCAGGACGACATCCTCGACGTCGAAAGCGATACCCAGACCCTGGGCAAGCGCCAGGGCGCCGACATCGCCCGGGATAAACCCACCTACCCGGCCCTGCTCGGCCTCGACGCCGCCAAGGCCTATGCCCTGGAGTTGCGCGACCAGGCCCTGGCCGCGCTGCGACCCTTTGACGCGGCGGCCGAGCCGTTGCGCGACTTGGCGCGATATATCGTCGAACGCCGCAGTTGATACGGGGTCAACCCCTTTAGACTGCGTATCGGCCAAGTTCCGGCCAACGCGTGGGCAGCTTGCGATCCATAAGGTAAACTGCCGCCTCTTTCTATACCTATAACGATTCGCCTGATGCCCACGACGTTTCAAGAGATTCCCCGCAAGCGCCCGACCACGCCCCTGCTGGACCGCGCCAACACGCCGGACGGCCTGCGTCGCCTGGGTGAAGCCGAGCTGGAAACCCTGGCCGATGAGTTGCGCCTGGAATTGCTCTACACGGTCGGCCAGACCGGTGGGCACTTCGGCGCGGGCCTGGGCGTCATCGAGCTGACGATCGCATTGCATTACGTGTTCGATACCCCGGACGACCGGCTGGTATGGGACGTCGGGCACCAGGCCTACCCGCACAAGATCCTCACCGGGCGTCGTCAGCGCATGGGCACCCTGCGCCAGAAGGACGGCATCGCTGCTTTCCCGCGTCGCTCCGAGAGCGAGTACGACACCTTTGGCGTCGGCCACTCCAGCACGTCCATCAGCGCCGCCCTGGGCATGGCGATTGCCGCCCGTCTGCAAAACAGCGAGCGCAAGGCCATTGCCGTGATCGGCGACGGCGCACTGACGGCGGGCATGGCCTTCGAAGCGCTGAACCACGCGCCGGAAGTCAACGCCAACATGCTGGTGATCCTCAACGACAACGACATGTCGATCTCGCGCAACGTCGGCGGCCTCTCCAACTACCTGGCGAAGATCCTCTCCAGCCGCACTTACGCCAGCATGCGCGAAGGCAGCAAGAAAGTGCTGTCGCGCCTGCCCGGTGCCTGGGAAATCGCCCGCCGCACCGAAGAATACGCCAAGGGCATGCTGGTACCCGGCACGCTGTTCGAAGAGTTGGGCTGGAACTACATCGGCCCCATCGACGGCCACGACCTGCCCACGTTGATCGCCACCCTGCGCAACATGCGCGACCTCAAGGGCCCGCAATTCCTGCACGTGGTCACCAAGAAAGGCAAAGGCTTCGCCCCGGCGGAAGTCGACCCGATCGGTTACCACGCCATCACCAAGCTCGAACCCCTGGACGCCCCGGCGGCCGCGCCGAAAAAGGCCGGCGGACCGAAGTATTCCGGCGTGTTCGGCCAATGGCTGTGCGACATGGCCGCCGCCGACCCGCGCCTGGTGGGCATCACCCCGGCGATGAAGGAAGGCTCGGACCTGGTGGCGTTCAGCGAACGCTATCCACAGCGCTATTTCGACGTGGCGATTGCCGAGCAGCACGCCGTGACCCTCGCCGCCGGCATGGCGTGCGAAGGCGCCAAACCGGTGGTGGCGATCTATTCGACGTTCCTGCAACGCGCCTATGACCAGTTGATCCATGACGTCGCGGTGCAGAACCTCGATGTGCTGTTCGCCATCGACCGCGCCGGCCTGGTGGGCGAAGACGGCCCGACCCACGCCGGCAGCTTCGACCTGTCGTTCCTGCGCTGCATCCCCGGCATGCTGGTGATGACCCCGAGCGATGAAAACGAGCTGCGCAAGATGCTCACCACCGGGCACCTGTTCAATGGCCCGGCGGCAGTGCGCTACCCTCGTGGCACCGGCCCGAACGCAACGATCGAAGCCGACCTGGAGCCGATCGAGATCGGCAAGGGCGTAATCCGCCGTCAAGGCAAGCAAACCGCACTGCTGGTGTTCGGCGTACAACTGGCCGAAGCCTTGAAAGTCGCACAAACCCTGGACGCCACCGTGGTGGACATGCGTTTCGTCAAACCTCTGGACGAAGCCTTGGTGCGCGAGATCGCTGCCAGTCATGAGCTGCTGGTGACCATCGAGGAAAACGCCATCATGGGCGGCGCCGGTGCGGCGGTCAGCGAATTCCTGGCCCGGGAGAACATCCTCAAGTCGGTGCTGCACCTGGGCTTGCCGGACAGCTATGTCGAACATGCCAAGCCGGCACAGATGCTGGCTGAGTGCGGGCTGGATGAGGCCGGGATCGAAACGTCGGTGCGCCAGCGGTTGCAACTGCTGGGCCTGTAATTTTCAGACCACACATATCCTCCTGTGGGAGCGAGCCTGCTCGCGATAGCGGTAGACCAGTCGGCATCCGTATTGCCTGACACACTGCTATCGTGAGCAGGCTCGCTCCCACATTGGTTTTGTGCGGACCAAGTAGTCACGGAACACCCATGAAACTGCGCCTAGCCCTCACTCTTTCCCTGCTCCCCACCCCTGACCTGCTGGCCGACACCTTCGAACGCGACCAAGCCCTGAAGCTGCCCGACATCGTGATCAGCGCCAACCGCCAGGTCGAGGCCCGCAACGACAGCAGCGCCGCCAACACGGTGTTCACCCGCGACGACATCGAGCGCCTGCAACCAGCCAGCGTCACTGACCTGCTCAGCCGCGTGCCGGGAGTGCAGGTGGCGCCGTTGGGTGGGCGCGGTAGCCTGCCGGGGATCTACATTCGCGGCACCAAATCGGCCCAGAGCCTGGTGCTGGTGGACGGCCAGCGCATCGGCAACGCCACCTCCGGCGACAGCAACCTGCAACGCCTGAACATCCACCAGATAGAACGGGTGGAAGTGCTGCGCGGCTCGCGCTCGGTGATCTACGGCGCCGATGCGGTGGGCGGGGTGATCCAGATTTTCACCCGCCGCGGCAACGAACAAGGCCTGCAACCACGCCTGCACCTGGGCTTCGGCAGCCAACAGACCTGGGAGCGTAGCCTGAGCCTGTCCGGTGGCGATGAGCAGACGCGCTTCAATCTCGGGGCCAGCCTGGACGACAGCGCCGGCGATAATCGAACCCACGAGTCCTACGCCAGCGACCGCGATGACGACGCCAACCGCAACCAGTCCTTCAGCCTCAGCCTGAGCCATGCCGCCAGCGATGACCTGGAAGTTGGCTTGAACCTGTTGGATAACCGCGGCAAAAGCGAATACGACAACCCGTTCGGCCGCTTCGACCCGACCACCTTCGAATCCCTGCCCCAGCAACCCCATAGCGAGTTTGCGGTGAGCAGCTTCAGCGCCTATGTGGACGGACGGCTCAACGACACCTGGAAATCGCGCCTGGAACTGGGCCACAGCGAAAACCGTGAAAAGACTTTCGACAAGCTCAGTGACGACCGCGAAGTGTTCAACACCTACCGCGATTCCGTGACCTGGCAGAACGACGTGAAGCTGGACGAGCGCAACGGCCTGATCGTCGGCGGCGACTGGTATCAGGACCGGGTCAACAGCAGCACGCCGTTCGACGAAGACAGCCGTTGGAACCGTGCAGCGTTCATCCAGCACCGCTTCCAGGCCGAATCCTTCTCCACCGAACTGGGCCTGCGTCGCGACCAGAACCAGCAGTTTGGCGGCCAGAACAGTTGGAGCGGCACGCTCACCCTGCCGATCAACCCGGACAACGACGTGTTGCTGACTTACAGCGAAAGCTTCCGCGCGCCGACCTTCAACGACCTGTACTACCCGGACTACAGCAACCCGGACCTGAAACCCGAGACGGCCAAAAGCTACGAGTTGCAATGGCGCAGCCAACTGAGCGACAGCGCCCGCCTGGAGACCTCGCTGTACCGCACGGACCTGGAAGACGCGATCATCTTTGGCAGCAACTCACGCCCACAGAACGTCGCCTCGGCGCGGATCAACGGGTTTGAGATGGCCCTGATGCAGGAACTGTTCGGCTGGCAGAGCAACCTTGGCCTGGCCATCATCGACCCGCGCGACCGCGACAGCGGCCATACCCTCGCGCGCCGCGCCCGGCGGACCTTGAGCCTGGACCTGGATCGGCAATTCGACCGCCTGGGCCTGGGTGCCACCTGGCAAGCGGTGAGCGGCAGCTACGACGACGAGAACAACCGCAATGCCCTGGGCGGTTATGCCTTGCTCGGGTTGCGCGGCAGTTGGGCGTTGACCCGGGAAGTGAAGCTGGAGATGAAGGTGGATAACCTGCTGGACAAGGGTTACAGCCGGGCGCTGTATAGCCATGATGGTCAGCAGTATGGGTATCGGGAAGATGGGCGGGCCTGGTTGTTTGGGGTGACTTGGACACCGGATATCTGATCCGAGACTTGTGAAGTTTGCGCTGGCCTCATCGCGAGCAGGCTCGCTCCCACAGGGGATTTTTGGTGAATTCGGATTTTGTATCCGCCGTCGATCAACGGTGGGAGCGAGCCTGCTCGCGATTGCAGACACCGCGGTCTACCTGTCCGGCGCAATCAACTCACACAACCGTGCCGTCGCCTCGATCATCTGCCCACTGGGCCGCTCCAGCCCCTTGTCACGCACTAACAGCAACCGCCCCTGCGTCACCGCCGGCAACTGCGGCCAGGCTTTCCAGGCATCAAGCTGCGCCTGCTCCGTGGCGAGGAGAACCTGTGGATTGCGCTGCAGCACCGACTCCACGCTCACCTGCGGCGCCGGCACGCTCAGGTCGGCGAAGACGTTCCGCGCCCCGCACACTGCCAATGCATCACTGATGATCTGCCCGCCACCAACGGTGTACAGCGGCCGATCCCAGATCTGATAGAACACCGGCAATGGCGTGGCGCGCCGGTAACGCTGGCGCAGTTCCTCAAGACGCACGCGCAACTGCGCCGCTCGCTGCACACCTCGCTCCGGGCGGCCGAGCTGCATGGCGATGGCTTCGATTTGCGTGATGAGTTGGTCGAGACTGTGGGGGTCAGCGATATAGAGGGGAATGCCCAGGCCCTTGAGCTGCTGGCGCTGGGCCGGGCCAACGCTGCCGGGCCAGAGCAGGAGCAGATCGGGCTTGAGGCTGAGCAGGTGCTCCATGTCCAGTTGCCCGTAACGGCCGACCGAGGGCAGGTCTTGCAGCATCGGCGGACGGTCACCGCCATCCAGCACGCCCACGAGCAGGTCAGCGGACTCCAGTTCAACGACGATTTCCGAGAGTGACGGTGCCAGGCTGACGACACGCGGGGCCGCCACCGTCGAGGCACTGACAGCCAGCAGCAGGACCGCCGCCAGCCAGCGGCTCATCAGCCGAGCTGACGCGGGATGCGATACAGGTAGAACAGTACCGTGGAGGACAAGGCCAGCAACATCAACGGCACCGCCTCCAGGCCCACGAACACGGCAAGGGCGCCGATCCAGGCTGGCAGCCCCGCGACAAGAAAGGCTGCACGACGGCGAGCCGCCAGAGCAATCCAGGCCTGGGGTTCTTCCGGTGTATCGAGGGCTTTCTGGGTTGCAACCAAGGCGTGTTTATAAGGCCCGAAGAATCGCAGGCTGACGAACATCGACGCCACGCCAGCAATGAACAGCGGCATCGCCAACACCGGCAGGATCGCTTCGCCCTGGCCAAACACCAGGTTGATCACGAACAGCGGTACCAGGGCCAGTGCCAGGTATTTCCACCAACTGACGGCCAGTCGCCGCCGAACCTGACCACGCGTCACGCCCGGTCAACCTCGCCCTGGTGCTCGTTGCCCATCATGTGGTCGAGCTTGCTGGCCTTGGTCGCCAGATAGAGTTTGTTATGCGGATTATGGCCGGTGTGCAGCGGCACACGCTCGGCGACCACGATGCCCATGTCGGTCAGCGCCTTGACCTTGCGCGGGTTGTTAGTCATCAGCCGCAAGGACTTCACACCCAGGTGCTGGAGCATCGGCAGGCAGATGCTGTAGTCACGCAGGTCGGCGGCAAAGCCCAGGCGCTCGTTGGCTTCGACGGTATCGGCGCCGCCATCTTGAAGTTCATAGGCGCGGATCTTGTTCAACAAGCCAATCCCACGCCCTTCCTGGCGCAGGTACAGCAACACACCACGGCCTTCACGGGCGATGGCTTGCAGCGCGGCTTCGAGTTGCGAACCGCAATCGCAGCGCTGGCTGAACAGGGCGTCGCCCGTCAGGCATTCGGAGTGCAGGCGACCCAGTACCGGGCTGCCGTCGGCGAAATCACCCAGGCTCAGCACAACGTGCTCGCGGCCGGTGGCTTCATCGAGAAAACCATGCATGGTGAATTGCGCAAAAGGCGTCGGCAGCTTGGAAGCGGCAACAAAAACGACAGGCACCGGTGTGCTCCTGATCTAGTACTGGAGTTTCGCAGAGGCGGGCATTGTAACAGCACGTCCCGACCGACGCTTAGGCTGAATTGTCGGCCATAACCATCGAAAAGTTTGATTACGGCTTCGGTGGCTTGCCATTCTCGTCGAAAGGATAGGGTTGCTTCCAACGTTCGAAAATCGGTTTGAGCTGGCCAGTTTTCACCAGTACCTCCATGCGCCGGTCGAACAGATCAAGCAGCGCCTTTCCGTTTGCGGTGTTGGCAAAGCCCAGGTACAGCGGCAAATTGATCAGCGGTGAGAGTTTGAACTGCTTGGGATCGTCGGCCTTGGCGAGCACTTCTTCGATTTCCATCGATGCATCGATGTAGAAATCCGCTCGTTCATGAATCAGCATGGGCAAGATCCCCACCGCCCGGTGGATTTCGTTGAAACGGCGGATGTTGGGCAGGTAGTTGTTGTATTCGTAGCCGCGCATCCATACCAGTCGATAGTTACCAATCGTCGCCAGGGTCGGCGTTGGCTTGGACGCCAGCCCCAGGGCATAGATGTGATCGACGTCGTAGTGCCACTTGGGATAAAGCACGCCTTCGGACTCATCCCGATAGGCGCCGACCTGCACGTCGACCTCACCACGCTGCACCAACCCGATCGAACGGGTGTAGGGCACGCTGCGGATCTCCAGCTTGACGCCTTCTGGCTCGAACACCGCGCGCAAGATGTCCCAGCCCATGCCCTGGCCGTCGGCCTGGGTGTAATCGGCCCACTCCTCGCTGGCTGCGCGGACCTTGTCGGGAAGCGACGCCGACTCGGCAACCCCCACCCCCACACAGGCTCCCAGACACAGCAACAGCAACAGTGCGCGACTTACGCCCATGCCCAGCTCCTTCAGGTGAAACACCACACCAATCCTTGCATTGCCAGCCAGGCGAAAACCCCGGCCAACACATCATCGAGCATGATACCGACACCGCCGTGCACATGCCGGTCGATCCAGCGAATGGGCCACGGCTTGAGAATATCGAAGAAACGGAACACCAGAAAACCCGTCAGCAACCAGTACCAGCCTTCCGGTACCAGCCACAAGGTGATCCACATGCCGACCATTTCATCCCAGACGATGCCTTCATGGTCGTGCACCCGCAAATCGTCCGCCACTTTGCCACACAGCCAGAAGCCAAACAGCATGGTGATGCCCAGCATCAGCCAATAGCCCCAATCCGGCAACATCTGCCACAACGGTATGAAGGGTAGCGCAACCAGCGAGCCCCAGGTGCCAGGGGCTTTAGGCAAAGTACCCGAACCGAAGCCAAATGCCAGGAAATGCCAGGGATTGCGCCAGACCGAAGGCGGAACGAACTCCGCCGGGACCTGGTTGGGATGATCTGTCACGGTGTCTCCCGAAAATGTTGATAGCCGCGGATTTGCGGGGTGATGTCCTGCCCGGTGTTGTCGACCAGCGTGACGCCTTGCCCGGCCAGTACGCGACCGATCACGTGGATCGGCCAGCCTTCGGCCTGTAATGCCGCCAATCGGCCCGGTGCCACGGTGAACAGCAGCACGTAGTCATCACCGCCGCTCAGGGCTGCGCGGGCGGCATCCGTGCGGCCCAGAAAGGCTACTAGAGCGTTGGACAGCGGCAGTCGATCGCGTTCAACCTGTAAGGCCACCCCGGACGCCAGGGCGATATGCCCGCAATCGGCCAGCAGGCCGTCGGAAATATCCATCGCCGCGCTGGCCTTGCCACGTAGCGCCAGGCCCAGGTCGATCTGCGGACATGGTGACCAGTAATGGGCCAGCAGTGGCTCGGCGACGACAGGTTCGGCGCTACGCTGGCCGAGTACCAGCGGCAATGCACCGGCGGCATTGCCCAGCTCACCGCCGACACACAGCCAATCGCCAGGCTGCGCGCCGCTACGGGTCAAGGCCTGGCCGGACGGCACGCGACCGAACACGGTCATGGTCAGGCTCAGTGGTCCACGCGTGGTATCTCCGCCCACCAGCGCCACGCCACAGGCCCGGGCCATTTGGTTCAAACCGCGGGCATAGGCTTGCAGCCAATCGGCAGTCACCGTCGGCAGGGTCAAGGCAAGGGTAAAGGCCACAGGCGTGGCGCCCATGGCCGCCAGGTCGCTGACCGCCACGGCCAGCGAGCGCTGGCCGAGCAGGAACGGGTCGCACGGGTCTGGGAAATGCACGCCGGCCACGAGTGTGTCGGTGGACACCGCCAGCTGTTCCCCGGGAGGAACGGCCAGCAAGGCGCAGTCGTCGCCGATCCCCAGCGCAACGCCCTCGCCGCCTTGCGCGCAGGGCGCGGCGGCGAAGTAATTACGGATCAGCTCAAATTCGCCCATAGCGTCGCTGCAAGCGCCAATCAGCGCTTGAACGCCTTCACTTCAGCTTCACGCAGACGCGGGGCGAGTTTGTCGAGCACACCGTTGACGAACTTGTGGCCATCGGTGGAACCGAAGACTTTCGCCAACTCGATCCCTTCGTTGATCACCACGCGGTACGGGACGTCGACGCGCTTGAGCAGTTCCCAGGTGGACAGGCGCAGGACCGCCAGTTCGACCGGGTCCAGCTCTTCGATGGTCAGGTCCAGGCATGGCGTGAGCGCGGTGTCGATTTCGGTCTTGAACTGCGGGACCCCGTGCAGGATCTCGCGGAAGTAAGCACCGTCGACATCACTGAAATCGTTATCGACCCGAAACTGCGCTTCGATCTCGTTCAGCGATTGCTTGGCCATGTGCCATTGATACAGCGCCTGGGTCGCGAGCTGACGGGCTTCGCGACGCTTGGCGCTTTTCGACGGCTTGCCGGCATCGGCTGGCTTGGGATCGCGCGGGTTGAAACGATCGCTTTCGTCGCTAATCACTTGGCCTCCAACTGCGCCAGCAGGCTGACCATTTCCAGGGCGGACAAGGCAGCTTCGGCACCTTTGTTACCGGCCTTGGTGCCGGAACGTTCGATGGCTTGCTCGATGGAATCAACGGTCAGAACGCCGAAGGCGACTGGCACGCCGAACTCCATGGACACCTGGGCCAGGCCCTTGGTGCATTCGCCGGCCACGTATTCGAAGTGCGGAGTACCGCCACGAATGACCGCGCCCAGGGCGATGATTGCCGCATATTCGCCCTTTTGAGCGACTTTCTGCGCAACCAGCGGAATCTCGAAGGCGCCAGGGGCACGGATGATGGTGATGTCGCTTTCGCTCACGCCATGGCGAACCAGGGCATCGACCGCACCGCCAACCAGGCTCTCGACCACGAAACTGTTGAAGCGGCCCACTACCAGAGCGTAGCGGCCTTTAGGGGCGATGAAGGTACCTTCGATGGTCTTCAGGGTCATTCGTCAGATCTCTTAAAGAGCCAGAGCGCGTTCTATACGCGCTCCTCAGTGATATTAGCCACGAATACTGCACCGTGAATCCCGTCATGTCGTTCACTTGCACATCTTTTGTGGCGAGGGGATTTATCCCCGTTGGGCTGCGAAGCAGCCCTTTTTTGGGACTGCTGCGCAGTCCAGCGGGGATAAATCCCCTCGCCACGATGATCTGACAAGCCTGAACAATAATGCCGGAATCCGCGGGCTATTATTCGGAGGGCACGTATTCTACAACTTCCAGATCGAAACCGGATATCGCATTAAATTTCATCGGTGCGCTCATCAGGCGCATTTTACGCACGCCCAGGTCACGAAGGATCTGCGAACCGGCACCGACGATGCTGTAGGTGGTCGGTTTTTTCACCGCTGCCTGGTCGCCGGTTTCACGGATGTGCGCCAGCAGCACGTCGCCATCGAGCGGGTGTCCGAGCAGCAATACCACGCCACTGCCGGCCTCGGCCACCGCGGCCATGGCGGCCCGCAGGCTCCAGCGGCCGGGTTGCTTGACCATCAGCAGGTCGCGCAGTGGGTCCATGTTGTGCACGCGCACCAGGGTCGGTTCTTCGGCACACACGGTGCCCAGGGTCAGCGCCATGTGTACGTCGCCTTCCACCGAGTCGCGGTAGGTCACCAGGTTGAACTGGCCCAGTTCGCTGTCCAGGGGCTGTTCGGCAATCCGCTGAACGGTACGTTCGTGGATCATCCGGTAGTGGATCAGGTCGGCGATGGTACCGATCTTGATGTTGTGTTCGGCGGCAAAGGTTTCCAGCTCCGCGCGACGGGACATGGTGCCGTCGTCGTTCATCACTTCGCAGATCACACCGCTGGGCTCGAAACCGGCCATGCGCGCCAGGTCGCACGCGGCTTCGGTGTGGCCGGCGCGGGCCAGGGTGCCGCCAGCCTGGGCCATCAGCGGGAAGATGTGGCCGGGGCTGACGATGTCTTCGGCCTTGGCGTCCCGGGCGGCAGCGGCCTGCACGGTGCGCGCGCGGTCAGCGGCGGAGATCCCGGTGGTCACGCCTTCGGCGGCCTCGATGGACACGGTGAACTTGGTGCCGAAGCCCGAGCCGTTGCGCGGCGCCATCAGCGGCAGCTTCAGCAGCTCGCAGCGCTCGCGGGTCATCGGCATGCAGATCAACCCGCGGGCATGCTTGGCCATGAAGTTGATGTGTTCGGCCTTGCAGCACTCGGCGGCCATGATCAGGTCGCCTTCGTTCTCGCGGTCTTCGTCATCCATGAGGATGACCATCTTGCCTTGGCGGATGTCTTCAACCAGTTCTTCGATGCTATTGAGCGCCACGCGGCACCCCCTTGGGTCAGGATTTGAGGTAGCCGTTGGCGGCCAGAAAGCTTTCAGTGATATTACCGGCTGCAGGCTCTGCGGCCTTTTCGCCCAACAGCAGGCGCTCCAGGTACCGGGCCAGCAAGTCGACTTCCAGGTTGACCCGGCGCCCCGGCCGGTACGAAGCCATGATGGTTTCGCTCAGGGTATGGGGAATGATCGTCAGCAGGAACTCGGCGCCATCCACCGCATTGACCGTCAGGCTGGTGCCGTCGACGGTGATCGAGCCTTTGTGGGCGATGTACTTGGCCAGTTCCTTGGGCGCGCGGATGCGAAACTCCACGGCCCGGGCGTTATCGGTGCGCGAAACCACTTCGCCGACGCCATCGACGTGGCCGCTGACCAAGTGGCCGCCCAAGCGGGTGGTCGGCGTCAGGGCTTTTTCCAGGTTGACCGGGCTACCACTCTTGAGGTCGTTCATGGCGGTGCAGTCGAGGGTTTCGCGGCTGACGTCCGCCAGGAAACCGTTGCCCGGCAACTCGACGGCAGTCAGGCACACGCCGTTGACCGCAATGCTGTCGCCCAACTTGACGTCGCTCAGGTCGAGCTTGCCGGTTTCGACGTAGACCCGCACATCGCCGCCCTTGGGGGTGAGTGCGCGGATGCTGCCGATGGATTCGATGATGCCGGTAAACATGGAGTCCTCCTCGAGAACGGGCCGCCGCTTGGGCGAAAGCCGGGAATTATACGCTCGCCTGGGGAACGGGGACGGCGGTGACTCGCCAGTCATCGCCCACGGCGCGGATTTCAGTGATTTTCAGTTCCGGGGCATCTTTCATCTGCGCCAGCGGCCAGTCCAACAGCGGCCGAGCCGAAGACCCGAGGAACTTGCCGGCGATGAAAATCTGGAATTCGTCCACCAAGCCTTGCCGTGCGAAAGCCCCCGCCAGACGCGGACCGGCCTCCACCAACACCTCGTTGACGCCCCGCCCCGCCAGCTCCACCAGCAGCCGACGCAGATCGACCTGTCCGTCCTCGCCCGCCACGATCATGCATTCGGGGCCGTTGGCGTACTGTTCTTCCACCGCCATGCAGGTAGCGACCAGCGCCGGGCCGGCCTTGAAGAACGCTGCGTCGAGCGGCACCCGCAAACGACCGTCCACCAGCACCCGCAGCGGCGGACGGCTCATGGCCAACGCGGTCTGCTCCGGGTCCAGCCCGAGTTCATCGGCGCGCACGGTCAGCCGGGCATTGTCCGCCAGCACCGTATCGGCGCCAGTCAGCACCACACTGGCCTGGGCGCGCAGGCGTTGTACCGCCGAACGTGCGGCCGGACCGGTGATCCACTGGCTTTCGCCGCTTTCCATGGCCGTGCGGCCATCAAGGCTCATGGCAAGCTTGACCCGCACGAACGGCAGGCCGTGTTCCATGCGCTTGAGGAAACCTTCATTGAGCTTGCGCGCCTCGCCTTCCAGTACGCCGCTTTCAGTAGCGATACCGGCCTGGGCCAGCCGTTGCAGGCCTCGCCCGGCCACTTCCGGGTTGGGGTCCTGCATCGCCGCCACGACCCGCGCCACGCCGGCGTTGACCAGCGCGTCGGCACACGGCGGCGTACGACCGTGATGGCTGCACGGTTCGAGGGTCACGTAGGCCGTGGCGCCCCGGGCCTGTTCAGCGGCAGCGCGCAGGGCGTGGACTTCGGCATGGGGCTCGCCAGCGCGGATGTGCCAGCCTTCGCCGACAACCTGCCCGTCACGCACGATCACGCAACCGACCCGGGGATTGGGGTGGGTGGTGTAGTGACCGCGCCGCGCCAACTCCAGGGCACGGGCCATGTAGTGGGCGTCGAGGACGGCCTGCTGCGCCGGAATAGTCATTCTTTCACCGGTTCGCGGGCCAGCCGGTCGATTTCTTCGCGAAACTCGTTCAGGTCCTGGAAGCGCCGGTACACCGAGGCGAAACGGATGTAGGCGACTTCATCGAGCTTCTGCAGCTCGGCCATCACCAGCTCACCGACCACCAGGGACTTGACCTCGCGCTCGCCAGTGGCCCGCAGCTTGTGCTTGATGTGCACCAGCGCCGCTTCCAGGCGCTCGACGCTCACCGGGCGTTTTTCCAGGGCGCGCTGCATGCCGGCGCGCAGTTTTTCTTCGTCGAACGGCTGGCGGCTGCCGTCGGTTTTGATCAGGCGCGGCAACACCAGTTCAGCGGTCTCGAACGTCGTGAAACGCTCACCGCAAGCCAGGCATTCGCGGCGGCGGCGGACTTGTTCGCCCTCGGCGACCAGTCGCGAGTCGATGACCTTGGTGTCGTTGGCACCGCAGAAGGGACAGTGCATGGTGGCAGGCAACAAAAAAAGGGAGGGCCATGGTAGCGCATCCCACTGGCAAGACAAGCCATAGGGTTTACGGTATACAGACGGGCTTACCGTCAGATCCATGGAATTTACCTTGCTGGAGCCACACATGCCGCTACGATCGCTCGTTTTGCTCAGTTTTTTCAGCCTGCTGATGGCGTGCAGCAGCGATGCCCCCAAACCGGCTGCGCCCGCACCGGCCCCGGCGCCGAAACAGGCTCAGGAAAAGGCTCGCCAGGCTGCCGAGCTGGGACCACTGCCGGCTTATCAGCGCGAATTGAGCGGCACCCTGCAAGGCGTACCGGCCGGGGCTGAGGTCGAATTGGCGCTGCTGGTGATCGATGACAAGGACCGTCCGCAGCAACTGCTCGCCAGTTCCAGCCTGATCGGCACCAACCAGGCCCTGCCCTTCCGCTT
The DNA here is from genome assembly GCF_018325805.1 of Pseudomonas sp. St290. Lineage (NCBI taxonomy): Bacteria > Pseudomonadati > Pseudomonadota > Gammaproteobacteria > Pseudomonadales > Pseudomonadaceae > Pseudomonas > Pseudomonas sp. St290. The sequence continues at coordinate 6,047,034 of NZ_AP014703.1, forward strand.
GCGTTTCAACCCCGATGCCTTCCCGGTCGGCGCCCGGGTGGAACTGCGCGGCCGTGCCAGCCAGTCCGGCCAATTGATCCTGCACCTGCCGGAACAACGCATCAGCCAACCGACCACCCAGGCGTTGGGCACCCTGCAATTCGTCAAAGCGCCATGAATGCACCGCAAGACCTGCAACGGGCGTTGGGCGAGTTACTGGGCGACGCGCGCTTGGTGGCCTGCCCGCTGCCCGACACTGACTTGAAATTGTGGCTGATCGACGGCGACAACATGGACCGCGCCTTCAGCCCGGAAGAAACCCGCCGCATCCTCCACGAACCGCCTTACTGGAGCTTCTGCTGGGCCAGCGGCCTGGCGATGGCCCGTTATCTGGCCGAACAGCCGCAGTGGGTCGAGGGCAAGCGGGTATTGGATTTTGGCGCCGGTTCCGGCGTGGCGGGCATTGCGGCGCTCAAGGCCGGGGCGCTGGAGGTGGTGGCCTGCGACCTGGACCCACTGGCGATTGCCGCGTGCCAGGCCAATGCCGCGCTCAATGACGTAGAGCTGGGTTATTCGACGGATTTCTTTGCCGAGGCCGATCGCTTCGACCTGATCCTGGTCGCCGACGTGCTCTACGACCGGGCCAACCTGCCACTGCTCGATCACTTCCTCAGCCGTGGCCGCGAGGCCCTGGTGGCCGATTCCCGGGTGCGGGACTTCCAGCATCCGCTGTACTGGCGCATCGAAATGCTGGAAGCCATGACGTTGCCGGACCTGGCTGAGCCGGAAGAGTTTCGGCATGTGAGCCTGTACCACGCGCGACGCGAGCTTTAAAAGCATCGCGAGCAGGCTCGCTCCCACAGTTGTTTTGTGGTGCCGGCAAATTCTGTGACCTGAACAAATCCCCTGTGGGAGCGGGCCTGCTCGCGATAGCGGCCTATCAGGCACCACAAGCCCGGCTTTCAGCCACCCCCACCAAGCCGTATAGTTGCCCCATTCAAGCGCTCTACGAGATTCCCATGACTCAGGAAACGCCCTACATCTTCGACGCCACCACGGCCGACTTCGACCAATCGGTGATCGCCAACTCTTTCCACAAACCGGTACTGGTGGATTTCTGGGCCGAGTGGTGTGCGCCGTGCAAGGCGCTGATGCCGATGCTGCAAACCATCGCCGAGAGCTATCGGGGTGAGCTGCTGCTGGCCAAGGTCAACTGCGACATCGAGCAGGACATCGTCGCCCGCTTCGGCATTCGCAGCTTGCCCACCGTGGTGCTGTTCAAGGACGGCCAGCCGGTTGACGGCTTTGCCGGGGCCCAGCCGGAATCGGCCGTGCGCACGATGCTCGAACCCCATGTACAGATGCCGCCGCCAGCCGCTGCCGACCCGTTCGAACAAGCCCAGGCGCTGTTCGACGACGGTCGTTTCGCCGACGCCGAAGCCCTGCTCACAGTGCTGCTGGGTGAAGACAACACCAACGCCAAGGCCCTGATCCTGTATGCCCGCTGCCTGACCGAGCGCGGCGAGCTGGGCGAAGCGCAGACCGTGCTCGACGCGGTGAAAAGCGACGAGCACAAGGCCGCCCTTGCCGGAGCCAAGGCGCAGATCCAGTTCCTCGGCCTGGCCAAGCATCTACCGGACGCCGCCGACCTCAAGGCCCGCCTGGCGAAAGACCCGCAGGACGACGAAGCGGTGTACCAGTTGGCGATCCAGCAACTGGCGCGCCAGCAGTACGAAGCGGCCCTCGATGCGCTGCTCAAGCTGTTCGTACGTAACCGCAGCTACAGCGAAGGCCTGCCCCACAAGACCTTGCTGCAAGTGTTCGAACTGCTGGGCAACGATCATCCGCTGGTGACGACCTATCGTCGCAAGCTGTTCGCGGCGTTGTACTAGTGGCCTGTACGGTTAATTCGAGTACTCAAATTCGAGTGCCAGGGCTTGCCCGGCAAGGCGCCATGACGAGTCGTAGCCCGCTACGGCGAGGAATGGCAACGCAGACTGGCAAGTTCTGGCGCCGAAGTTGAGTGCACGAATTAGCCACACAGGCCACTAGGCCCCGACCCAACTGTAGAGCGGCGTATCGGCGCCGCTCAGCACCTTGACCTCGGCACAGTGGCGCAGGCGCACCAACAGGCGCTTGCCCGCCGAGGCGCTGCCGGTCAGGCCTTCAAGCTGTTCCAGCAGGTCCGGGCCGCTCAGTTGCCCGGCCTTGCGCAGCAGTTCCTTGGCGATCTGCCACTGGGCATCGTCCTGATTGGCCGGTTTGGCCGCAGGCGTCGCCGTGCTGTCGAGCTTGGCCGCTTGCAACTGCGCGCCGAGCTGCGCCCAGTCGCGCTCATCCATTTCGATCGACAAGTCCACCGGCCAATCGCCGACGGTTCCGCGTATCCGCAACATCACCGTGCTCCTGAATATTTCATGTACGCATGCTCCCATGGGCCTTGCGCGACGCCAAGCAGACGGTCAAACTCTGCGCACTTTCGTTATAAGATTACATAACACAATTTGTACTTTCTGGAGACTCGTCATGCGTCGTCTGCTTCTCGCTTTGCCGTTCGCCCTGCTGCCATTGGCTGTCGCTCACGCGGCTGCCGAGCATGACCACGATCATGAGCACGGCAGCCTCGGCGCCCATGAGCACGGGGTCGCCCGCCTCAACGCCTCGCTGGACGGCGAGATCCTGGAGCTGGAACTGGAAAGCCCGGCGATGAATCTGGTGGGCTTCGAACACGCCGCCACCAGCGCCGCCGACAAAGCCAAGGTGGCCGCTGTCCGGGCGAAGCTGGAGAAGCCGGCGGCGCTGATCAATCTGGCCGATGCCAAATGCACCCTGGAGCAGAAGGTGCTAAAAAGCCCATTGTTCGGCGACGAACCGGACCACGAAGAGCCTGCCGACGAGGATGGCGACGAGCACCACGAACACAGCGAAATCCACGCTCAATACCGGTTCCGCTGCGTCGCGCCTGGTTCCTTGACCCATCTGGACCTGGCACCACTGTTCAAGGAATTCCCTGCTACCCAGAAAATCCTGGTGCAACTGATCGGCCCGAGCGGCCAGCAAGGCGGGGAAATGACGGCCCAGGCGCCAGCCCTGAAGTTCTGACTCCACCGAAGCCCACACCGTTGACCGGTTGCGAGCACAAATGTGGGCAACATAGATCCAGTGTGGGAGCGAGCCTGCTCGCGATGAGGCCGGCACATTCAGCCCAGATGTCGCCTGACACACCGCTTCGCGAGCAGGCTCGCTCCCACAGGTGCTCCATTACCTTGAAATCACAACCATGACCCAAGCACTCATCGAACTCTCCGACCTGGGCTTCAGTTGGCCCGGGCATCCGCCGTTGCTGGATATCCCGGCGTTTCGCCTGGAAGCGGGTGAAACCTTGTTCCTCAAGGGCCCGAGCGGCAGCGGCAAGACCACGCTGCTGGGGCTTCTGGGCGGAGTGCAAACGCCGGATCGCGGCAGCATCCGCCTGCTCGGCCAGGAGCTCAGCGAACTGGGCGCCGGCCGCCGCGACCGCTTTCGCGTCGACCACACCGGCTACATCTTCCAGCAATTCAACCTGCTGCCGTTTCTCTCCGTACGGGAGAACGTCGAGCTGCCCTGCCACTTTTCCAAGCTCCGTGCTCAACGGGCCATCCAGCGCCACGGCAGCGTCGATCAAGCCGCCGCCACACTGCTGGCGCACCTGGGGCTGACCGATCCAAGCCTGCTGGAGCGCCGCGCCGACTCGTTGTCCATCGGCCAGCAACAACGGGTCGCCGCCGCCCGGGCATTGATCGGCCAACCGGAACTGGTGATCGCCGACGAACCAACCTCGGCCCTGGACTACGACGCCCGGGAAAACTTCCTGCGGCTGTTGTTCGCCGAATGCCGCGAGGCCGGCTCGAGCCTGTTGTTCGTCAGCCACGACCAGAGCCTGGCACCGCTGTTCGACCGCAACCTGTCGCTGGCCGATCTCAATCGCGCCGCCACGCCACTCGAGGTCTGAGATGTATTTGTTCCGTCTAGCCATGGCCAGCCTGGCGAACCGCCGCTTCACTGCGATCCTCACCGCTTTCGCCATCGCCCTGTCGGTGTGCCTGCTGCTGGCGGTGGAACGGGTGCGCACCGAGGCGCGGGCCAGTTTCGCCAGCACCATCAGCGGCACCGACCTGATCGTCGGTGCGCGCTCCGGTTCGGTAAACTTGCTGCTGTATTCGGTGTTTCGCATCGGCAACGCCACCAACAATATCCGCTGGGACAGCTTCGAACACTTCGCCAGCAACCCGAAAGTGAAGTGGGCGATCCCCATGTCTCTCGGCGATTCTCATCGTGGTTATCGAGTGATGGGCACCACCGAGGCCTACTTCGAACACTACCAGTACGGTCGCCAGCAACACCTGGAATTGGCCGATGGCCGGGCTTTCGCCAGCGACCCTTTCGAAGTGGTGCTTGGCGCCGAAGTGGCCGAGGCACTGCATTACAAGCTCGGCGACAAACTGGTACTGGCCCACGGCGTGGCGGCGATCAGCCTGGTCAAGCATGACGACAAGCCCTTCACCGTGGTCGGCATCCTCAAGCGCACCGGTACGCCGGTGGACCGTACGCTGCACATCAGCCTCGGTGGCATGGAGGCGATCCACATCGACTGGAAGAACGGCGTGCCGGCCCAGGGCAATGGCCGCATCAGCGCCGACCAGGCCCGCAACATGGACCTTACGCCCCAAGCGATCACGGCATTCATGCTCGGCCTCAACAGCAAGATTTCCACCTTTGCCTTGCAGCGCGAGATCAACGAGTTCCGCGGCGAACCGTTGCTGGCGATCCTGCCGGGCGTGGCGCTGCAAGAGTTGTGGAGCCTGATGGGCACGGCGGAAAAAGCCTTGTTCGTGATTTCGTTGTTCGTGGTGCTGACCGGGTTGATCGGCATGCTCACGGCGATCCTCACCAGCCTCAACGAACGCCGCCGGGAAATGGCGATCCTGCGTTCGGTGGGCGCGCGACCGTGGCACATCGCGACGCTGCTGGTGCTCGAAGCCTTTGCCCTGGCCCTGGCCGGGGTCACCGCCGGGCTGGCGTTGCTGTACATCGGCATCGCCGCCGCCCAGGGTTACGTGCAGTCGGCCTACGGTTTGTACTTGCCGCTGGGTTGGCCGAGCGAATATGAATGGACGCTGATGGCTGGCATCCTGCTCGCTGCCCTGCTGATGGGCAGCGTGCCCGCCTGGCGCGCCTATCGCCAATCGTTGGCCGATGGCCTGTCGATCCGTTTATGAGGACAGTGAAAATGCCCCGCGCCCTGCTTGCGCTGTTGTTGATAGTCGCCCTGCCGCTGTGGGCGGCCGAGCCGAGGGACCTGGCCTGGTCGGAAATGATCCCGCCAGACGCGCCGCCGGAAGTGCCGAACATGACCCCGCTGCACGACCTGTCGAAGATGGGCGACGCGTTGGCCGCCGAATCCGCGCCAGCGGCCAAGCAGGACCTGCCCAACGCCCCGGTGGTCAAGGCTCTCGACGGCCAGCAGATTCGTCTGCCGGGCTACATCGTGCCGCTGGAAGTCAGCGAGGAAGGCCGCACCACGGACTTCTTGCTGGTGCCGTACTTCGGCGCCTGCATCCACGTACCGCCACCGCCGTCCAATCAGATCGTGCATGTGAAAAGCGAGGTCGGGGTCAAGCTCGACGAGTTGTACCAGCCGTACTGGGTCGAAGGGCCGATGCAGGTCAAGCCGTCCACCAGCGAACTGGCGGATGCTGGGTATCAGATGGAGGCTGAGAAGATTTATGTGTATGAGCTGCCGGAGTGAATCTGGTGGTGATGTGTTGGCGATGAAATAGCTATCGCGAGCAGGCTCGCTCCCACATTGGACCGGATTGCTTCTGAAAAAACTCGGTCGACTGTGGGAGCGAGCCTGCTCGCGATGGGGCCCTTGAATGCTCATCACACTTTCATTGAGCTGAGTCAAAAGACCTGCCCAGACGGCTTCGTACCATAGGACATCAATTTTGAAATGTCCTCTGGAGCCCCCATGCACAAGTCCTTGCTCAGCGCTTCCCTCGTCGCCCTCGCGCTCGCCGCCCCACTCGCTCAGGCCCACACCGCTGGCGACATCATCGTTCGCGCCGGTGCCATTACCGTCAATCCAGAGGCCGACAGTTCCAGCGTCAAAGTCGACCGTGGCCCGCTGGCCGGTGCCGACCTGGGCGGCAAGGCGACCATGAGCAGCGACACGCAATTGGGCCTGAACTTCGCCTACATGATCACCAACAACCTGGGGATCGAACTGCTGGCGGCCTCGCCGTTCGAGCACGACGTGAAGATCAAAGGCACCGCCCTGGGCGCGGCCAACAACAAGCTCGGCACCCTCAAGCACCTGCCGCCAACCCTGAGCCTGGTCTACTATCCGCTCGACGCCAAGTCGGCGTTCCAGCCTTATGTCGGCGCCGGCATCAACTACACCTGGATCTACGACGAACACGTCGGCAGCGAAGCCAGCGCCAACGGCTTCAGCAACTTTCGCGCAAGCAACAGCTGGGGCATGGCGTGGCAAGTGGGTGCTGACTACATGTTGACCGACAACATCATGATCAACGGCCAGGTTCGCTACATCGACATCGACACCACTGCATATGTAGACAACAACGCCGTGGCCGGCGGGACCCGGGCCAAGGTGAATGTCGATGTGGATCCGTGGATCTACATGGTGGGGTTGGGCTACAAGTTCTAAACGGAATTTAAAGGTAAGAAAAACCCTGTGGGAGCGAGCCTGCTCGCGATTGCGTTGGGTCAGCCAGCATCAATGCCAGCTGACAAACCGCTATCGCGAGCAGGCTCGCTCCCACAGTTTTTGGTGGAATAGGACTTAGCGTCCCAGCAGCCGCGCCAGCCCCACGCTCATCGGCGTTTGCGCTGGAAAGCTGAAGCGTTCCAAGAGGCGGCGATTGTCAGCCCGCGAATGCCGGATGTCGCCGGAGCGCGCCGGGGCGTAGCTGATCGGTGGCAGGTCGCCCACCACGGCGGCCAGGGCCTGGAGCATTTGCTTGAGGGTCGTGGCCTGGTTCCAGCCGACGTTCACCGCGCCCACTTCCACCTCGGGCTTCTCGATGGCCTGCACCAGCAAGTCCACCAAATCTTCGACATAGACAAAATCCCGGGTTTGCTCGCCGTCGCCGAACACGGTGATCGGCAGGCCTTTCTGTGCCCGTTCGCTGAAGATGCTGATGACCCCGGAGTACGGCGAGGACGGATCCTGGCGCGGGCCGTAGATGTTGAAGAAGCGAAACACCACCGGCTCCAGGGCGTGCTGGCGGCGATAGAAGTCCAGGTAGAACTCGCTGGCCAGCTTGTCCGAGGCATACGGCGTGAGCGGGGCCTTGGGCGTGTCCTCGTCGATGGACTCGCCTTCGCCGTTGTTGCCATAAACCGCTGCGCTGGAGGCGAACAGCACCCGTTTCACGCCGGCCTGGCGCATGGCCTCGCAAACGTTCAGGGTGCCGATGAAGTTGCTCTGGTGGGTGCGCACCGGGTCGTCCACCGAAGCCTGCACCGAGGCCACCGCCGCCAGGTGCGCCACCGCGCTGCAACCGGCCATGGCCCGCGCCACCAGTGCGGCATCGGCGACATCGCCCTCGATTAGTTCGACCGCCGGGTTGTCCAGCGGCAGGTTGCTGCGCTTGCCGGTGGACAGGTCATCGAGGATGCGTACCGAATGTCCCTTGGCGAGCAAGGCGTCGGTCAGGTGCGAACCAATGAAACCCGCGCCGCCAGTGATTAAAACAGGGCCTTCAGCCATGACGATAAAACCTATCCAGTAAGCCCGGGAGTGCCGCGCGCCAGGCGCGGGGCTTGATCCCGAAAGTGTGCAGAATTTTCTTGCAGGCCAGGACCGCGTGCTGCGGTTCTTCCGCCGCGTCCGGCCGTGCGGCGTGGGCCTGGGGGGTGGGCGACTCAATTGCCAGGGGATGCAGGGCGCGGGCTTCGGTGAGGATCGCCTGGCCCAGTGCCAGCGGCGTGGTCGCCTCGTGGCCGGCGTAATGGTAGGTGCCCCACAGCGGCGCGGCGCAATCGAGTTGCTTGAGCACCGAGATGATCACCCGCGCGGCATCGTCCACCGGCGTTGGATTACCCCGCCGGTCATCCGCCAGCAGTAGCTCTTCAGGCTGCTCGGCCCGGGCCAGGAAACGTCCGAGGATGCCGTCGGCGCTGTCGTCCAGCAGCCAGCCGAAACGCAGCAGCACATGCTGCGGGCAGGTGGCGCGCACACTTTGCTCGATCCGCCACAACGCCTGGCCGCGTAGGCCCAAAGGCACGGGCTCGTCCTTTTCGCTGTAGGCGGTGGCACGAGAGCCGTCGAACACCCGATAGCTCGACGGTTGCAACAAGATGATGTTGTGATGCTGGCACAGCCCGGCCAGGCGCTCGACCGCGCGCTCCTGGCCGGCCAGGCGCTGCTCGCTGACGGCCTCGGCCTGAAACCAGTCGAAGTAGTACGCCAGGTTGATCAAGGCGTCCGGGCGGGTGTCGTCGAGCAGTTGCGTCAGGCTCGCGGCATCCCAACCGTCTTCGGGCGGGCGGGGGGCAAGAAAACCGATGTCTTCTTCTGCACCGAGGCGAATCAGCGCCTGCCCAAGGGCATTTCCGCCGCCCAGTAACATAAGGCGCATTCGCATAAAGTCAGCAGGCCCAGTCTGTTGGCACAAGAATTTGGTCGACAACGCCCACAGGCGTTGTCGGAATCGTTGCATTTTGCGGGTTTAGTGCGCAACCGTCATCCGTAAAGTGCAGATCATCAGGTTTGACGGTCTTTCAAGGCTGGTCGCTGACTTGTGGCGAGGGGATTTATCCCCGCTGGGCTGCGTAGCAGCCCCAACCAAGCAAATGAGGTGAATCTGACCCACCCAGGTGGCAATTACAGGGACTGCTGCGCAGTCCAGCGGGGATAAATCCCCTCGCCACAGGGACAGTATCAACTTCAAGTTCTGCACAGATCCCGGACGGTACTTGCATCTTCCCCCTCCCACCCGCATAACTGCCCCATGAATCTGCCTCTCCCCGCCGACCACGCCATGGCAGGCTTTCACCCCGCCGTTCGCGCCTGGTTCAGCCAGACTTTCCCGGCGGTCACGGCCGCCCAGGCCCAGGCATGGCCGTTGATCGGCCAGCGGCGTTCGACCCTGGTGGCGGCGCCCACCGGTTCGGGCAAGACCCTGACGGCGTTTCTCGCGGTGCTCGACGAGCTGGTGCATCGCGGCCTGGAACAAGGCGGCCTGCCGGACCAGACCCTGGTGGTCTATGTCTCGCCGCTCAAGGCCTTGAGCAACGATATCCAGATCAACCTGCAAACCCCACTGGCCGGCATCACCGAGCAGTTGCAGAAAATGGGCTTGCCGCCCTTGCCTATCAGCACCGCCGTGCGCACCGGCGACACGCCGCAAAAAGACCGCTCGGCAATGCGCAAGACCGCGCCGCACATTCTGGTGACCACGCCCGAATCGCTCTACGTGCTGCTCGGCTCCGACTCCGGCCGGCAAATGCTCGCCAGCACGCGCACGGTGATTGTCGACGAAATCCATGCCATCGCCGCCAGCAAGCGCGGCAGTCACTTGGCCTTGAGCCTGGAGCGCCTGCAAGCCCTGTGCGCCGAACCGCTGGTGCGCATCGGCCTGTCCGCCACGCAAAAGCCCATCGAAGCGGTGTCACGTTTTCTCGTCGGCGAAGGACGCACATGTGAAATCGTCGACATCGGCCACGCCCGCCCCCGGGACCTGGATATCGAGGTGCCGCCCGTACCGCTCTCGGCGGTGATGGCCAATGACGTCTGGGAGCTGGTCTACAACCGTCTCGCCGAGCTGGCCCGGGAACATCGCACCACCCTGGTGTTCGTCAACACCCGGCGCCTGGCCGAACGCCTGAGCCGGCACCTGAGCGAGCGCCTGGGCAAGGACGCCGTAGCCGCACACCACGGCAGCCTGGCCAAGGAGTTTCGCCTCGACGCCGAACAACGCCTCAAGCGCGGCCAATTGCAGGTGCTGATCGCCACCGCGTCCCTGGAGCTGGGCATCGATATTGGCGATGTCGACCTGGTGTGCCAGATCGCTTCGCCCCGTTCGATCTCGGCGTTCGTGCAACGGGTCGGTCGCTCCGGACACCAGGTGGGCGGCACGCCCAAGGGACGGTTGTTCGCCACCAGCCGTGACGACTTGATCGAATGCGCCGCCCTGCTCGATTGCGTGCGCCGTGGCGAGCTGGACATTTTGCACATCCCCAAGGCGCCGCTGGATGTGCTGGCCCAGCAGATCGTCGCCGAAGTCAGTTGCCAGGAATGGCCGGAACAGGCGTTGCTGGAGACCTTGCGTCGCGCCTCGCCCTACGCCGAACTGGACGACGATCACTACCAGGCGTTGCTGCACATGCTCGCCGAAGGCCTTAACGGTCGCCAGGGCGTGCGCAGCGCCTACCTGCACCGCGATGCCGTCAGCCGCACCTTGCGCGGGCGCCGGGGCAGCAAGCTAACCGCCGTGACCAGTGGCGGAACCATCCCGGACAACGCCGACTACAGTGTGCTGCTCGAACCCCAAGGGCTGAACATCGGCAGCGTCAACGAAGATTTCGCCGTGGAAAGCATCGCTGGCGATGTGTTCCAGTTGGGCAATACGTCGTACCGCATCATTCGCGTCGAGACCGGTCGCGTGCGGGTCGAGGACGCCCAGGGCCAACCGCCGACCATCCCGTTCTGGCTCGGCGAAGCCCCGGGGCGCAGCGCCGAACTGTCCCAGGCCGTGGCTCGCCTGCAAGCCCAGCTCGATCAACTACTCGGCGCCACGCCAGGCGATCTGCAACCGGCCCTCGACTGGCTCACCGGCACCTTGCAACTGAACTTGGCCAGCGCCGAGCAACTGGTGGACTACCTGGCCCCGGCACGCCGGGCCTTCGGCGCCCTGCCGTCCCAGGACACGTTGCTGATGGAGCGGTTTTTCGACGAGTCCGGCGGCACGCAACTGATCATCCACACGCCCTTTGGCAGCCGTATCAACCGCGCCTGGGGCCTGGCCTTACGCAAGCGCTTCTGCCGCACCTTCAATTTCGAATTGCAGGCTGCCGCCAGTGAAGACGCCATCGTGCTCTCGCTGTCCACCAGCCACAGCTTCGAGCTGGACGAGGTCTGGCGCTACCTCAACAGCCACAGCGCCGAACAGATCCTGGTCCAGGCGGTGCTGGATGCGCCGTTGTTCGGCGTGCGCTGGCGCTGGAATGCCAGCGTGGCCCTGGCCTTGCCGCGCTACAGCGGCGGGCGCAAAGTCGCCCCGCAGATCCAGCGGATGAAAAGCGAAGACCTGATCGCCAGCGTGTTCCCGGACCAGATCGCCTGCCTGGAGAACCTGGCCGGCGAGCGCGAGATCCCCGACCACCCGCTGGTGGAGCAGACCCTCGACGATTGCCTGCACGAAGCCATGGACAGCGAAGGCTGGCTGACGCTGTTGCGGCGCATGGAAGCGGGCGAGATTCGCCTGGTCAGTCGCGACCTGCCGGCGCCCTCGCCCCTGGCGGCAGAAATCCTCAGTGCCCGGCCCTACACCTTCCTCGACGACGCGCCGCTGGAAGAACGGCGAACCCAGGCGGTGATCAACCGGCGCTGGAGCGATCCACAGTCCACCGACGACCTTGGCGCCCTGGACGCCGAGGCCATCCAGTCAGTCCGCGATGAAGCCTGGCCGACGCCGGCCAATCTCGATGAAATGCACGAAGCGCTGATGAGCCTGGCCTGTATCGCCGACAGCGAAGCCAGCGCCCATCCGCCGTGGCTGGCCTGGTTGCAGACCCTGGCCGAACGCGGTCGCGCCAGCCACGTGCAGATCAGCGCCGAACGCGGGCTGTGGGTGGCGCTGGAACGGCTGACGTGTCTGCAAGCGGTTTATCCACAGGTCCAATGGCAACCGCCACTGACGCCCCTGGCCGGTTTCGATGAAGCCTGGGACAGCGACGCAGCCGTGGTGGAAATGCTTCGCGCCCGGCTCAGTGCCTTTGGTCCGCTGCCGTTGAAGGCCATCGCCTACCCACTGGGGTTGTCCACCCCGCAGGTCACCCAGGCCCTGGCACAACTGGAACAGCAAGGCTACGTGCTGCGCGGCCGGTTCACGCCGGGCACCGGGCAGGAGGAGTGGTGCGAGCGGCATTTGCTGGCGCGCATCCATCGCTATACGGTCAAACGTCTGCGCCGGGAAATCGAGCCGGTGATGTTGCAGGATTTCATGCGCTTTCTGTTCGACTGGCAGCATTTGTCGTCGTCGACCCAAGGCCGCGGAAATGCCGTGCTGCCATCGATCCTGAGTCAATTCGAAGGCTACCCTGGCGCCGCGTCAGCCTGGGACAGTGACCTGCTGCCAGCGCGAATCAAGGACTATTCGCCCGGTTGGCTCGATGAACTTTGCCGCAGTGGCAAATGGGTATGGATGCGCCTGAGCGCGCGCCAGAAACCTTCCGCCAGCGCCCTGCGCAGTACGCCGGTGGTATTGCTGCCGCGCAATCAGGTGGCGTTGTGGAGCAGCCTGGCCGGGCAAACAGCCCTCGATGAGCTTTCGCCCAAGACCCAAAAAGTCCATCAGGCCCTCAGCGAACACGGCGCGCTGTTTTTTGATGAACTGGCCCACGAAGCCCACCTGCTGCGCAGCGAACTGGAAATCGCCTTGCAGGAACTGGTGGGCGCCGGGCTGGTGAATGCCGACAGCTTCGCTGGCTTGCGCGCGCTGATCACCCCGGCCAGCAAACGCCAGGCCCGTAGCAGCCGGCGCGGGCGCGGCGCGTTTGTCGGTGGCATGGACGACGCCGGGCGCTGGGCCTTGTTGCGTCGCAGTTCGCCGCAACCCCAGGCAACCCCTATAGCGCCAGAGACCCTGGAACACATCGCCATGACCTTGCTGCGCCGTTATGGCGTGGTGTTCTGGCGCCTGCTGGAGCGGGAGGCCGATTGGTTGCCGAGCTGGCGTGAGCTGCTGCGCACCTTTCATCGCCTGGAGGCGCGGGGCGAGATTCGTGGCGGCAGGTTCGTCAGTGGCCTGGCGGGCGAACAATTCGCCCTGCCCGAGGCCATCCCGCTGCTGCGCGAAACCCGCCGCCGTCCCGCCGATGGCAGCCTGGTGGTGGTGTGTGGCGTCGACCCGCTGAACCTGGCCGGCACCCTGTTGCCGGGGGCGAAAGTGCCGGCACTGGCGAGTAATCGGTTGGTGTATCGCGATGGCTTGCCGGTGGCGGCGCAGATTGCTGGCAAGCAGCATCTTTGGGTCGAGTTGGATGGGCAGGGGATGGCTGAGCTGAGGAACAAGCTCATTCAGAAAGGTTGAGGTGGTTGCACTGGCCTCATCGCGAGCAGGCTCGCTCCCACAGTTGATTTGTGGTGAACGCAAATTCCGAATCCACTAAAGATCCATTGTGGGAGCGAGCCTGCTCGCGATGAGGCCAGCAGCCCGCCACAAAACCTTCCCAACTACTGAGGTTGATTGGGCACCTCATCTCGCTCTTCTTGCAACTCCTCGACAAACCGCTTCGGCATCACCACCTGCTGTGGATAAGTCTGCGCGAAATGCACCGCCGGGTGGTTATCCACAAGCTTCTTCAGGTGTTGGTTGAACGCCCGGCTCACCGCATATTGCCCACCGGACACGGTGCGGAACTGCGCCGTGAGCACCACGCCATTGAGGTCCATCTTGTCCACGCCGAACACATCCAGCGGCCCTTGCAGGTTGAACTTGAGGAACGGGTCTTCGGAGATCGCGCGCCCGGCTTCGCGGATCAGCTCGATGGCCTGGTCGACATCGGTGTCGTAAGTGAATTGCACGGAGAAAAACGCAAAGGCAAATTGCCGCGATTGGTTGGTCACGGCCTTGATCTGGCCGAACGGCACCGAATGCACGAAGCCCTTGCCGTCGCGCAGGCGCAAAGTGCGGATGGTCAGGCCTTCGACCGTGCCGGCGTGACCGGAGCTGAGCACCACCCAGTCGCCGATGGACAGCGTGTCTTCGATGATGATGAACAGCCCGGTGATCACGTCCTGCACCAGTTGCTGCGAACCGAAACCGATCGCCAGCCCCACCACCCCGGCACCGGCCAGCAACGGCGCGACGTTGATGCCCAGGTTGGCCATGGTGGTGATTGCGCAAATCACTACCAGGATGATTTTTGCCGCGTTGCGCAACAGCGGCAGGATGGTCTTGACCCGGGTGCTGGGCTGGCGGGCCCCGCGCTTGTTCAGCGGCGGTTTCAAGGCTTCCTGGATCGCCGTGTCGAGCACCACCCAGGTGAGCCAGGTCATCAGGAAGATCAGCCCGATGCGGCTCAAGGAATCGCTGATCGCCCGGCCCACGGCATTGCGTGAGGCGAACTCGAACAGGGAAATACCCCAGATCCGCCCGAGAATCTCGATGAACGCCACCGCCATGACGATCCTCAGCAAGGCATGCAGCAGGCTCAGCAGACGCCCCTTGTAGGCGCTGTTGCGCTGGATGGCTTCGGCCTTGGGCGATTTGAAGACATGTTGGAACACGGTGCTGAGAAACACCGTCGCGATCAGCAGGATGGTGGTGAACAAGGCACAACGCAGGGCTTTCTGGTTGTCCTCGCCAACACCGATCAGGCTCACCGCCGACACCAGTACCATCAACAGGATCGGCCAATACCAGAGCCCGGAGAAAATCCGCAGCGACTCCTGCAAGGCTGGCTGCTTCAAGCGCTGGGCCAGCGGGCGGTTGCGGATCAGGTGCGCCACGGGCCTGCGCATGCGAATCACCAGCCAGCCAAAGATCACCGAGGCGAACAAACCCGTGAATACCGCGATGCTGCTGGTGATGTTGCCACCCAGTTGCCGGGCGATCTGCGGGCTGGTCAGGGCATCGCTGAGGGCGGCGAGAAAGCCGATCATGAACAACGGCCGGGGACAGAAACGGCGGATCATCGCCACCGCCCGACGTTTGTGCCCGGCATTGAACATCACGATTACGCAAAGAAATACCGACGTGGAGAAAATGCCGCTGCTGGTGGCGTAGGCGAAGCACAGCGCCAGGGCCCGGCCAACCGAAACCTGCAGGAAGTGGCTGACGTACAGGGTCAGCGGCAGGCAGATCACCGCCGCAGCGGTGTATGGCAGCAGATAACCGAGCAAGTCACGCAGGCGCTGGCGGGTACGCAGCCAGCGGCGCCGCCCCAGGTGTCGCAACAACAGCCGCGCCCCCGACCAGATCAACGCAAAAACGCCGATCCAGACGCCCGACAACAACAGGAAATCCCCCGCCACGCGCCAGGAGGAACGGGACGTCTGGTCTACCAGCCGGTCCATCTCATCCGCCGCCCGATCCGCCCGCAAACGCCAGGCGTCCACCAGGCTCTGGTTGAGGTCGAGCTTGTCCTGGACGTCATCGATGCTCGAGCTGATCGCCCCCAGCAAACCGCCCTGTACCAGCGGCGCGGGCTCGGCGGGCGGTTCGTCGGGCTTGGAGGTGCCGGGGACAGCGGCGGTCCCGTAGGCGCTGGTGCCGCTCATCGCCAGCAAGAACAGCAGCAATACAGTGCTCAATCGAGACAAAACGCGAGGCTCCTTCACACGGGATCGGTAAGGAACTGATCAATATTGGGCCGGCAAGTTCGCTCCGAAGGTCAATACAAAACCTTGTGGCGAGGGAGCTTGCTCCCGCTGGGCTGCGCAGCAGCCCCAAGACACAGGGCCGCTGCGCGCCCCAGCGGGAGCAAGCTCCCTCGCCACAAGTTCACTGCCGCCGGGCACTCCATCGAAACTTTCCAGCGCGCGCGGCGGTCATCAAAAGACACAGGCTGCACGAGGTCATTGGCACGGGAGGGATACATGACGGCGATCCACATTGGTATTTCCGGCTGGCGCTACACGCCTTGGCGGGGGGACTTCTACCCCAAGGGGCTGACCCAGAAACGGGAATTGCAATTCGCCTCGCGCGCGGTCAACAGCATCGAAATCAATGGATCGTTCTACGCCCTGCAACGTCCCGAACGGTATGCCCAGTGGTACGCCGAAACGCCGCCCGGCTTCGTGTTCAGCGTCAAGGCCCCGCGGTTCATTACCCACATCAAGCGCCTGCGAGATATCCACAAGCCGTTGGCCAATTTCTTCGCCTCCGGCGTGTTGGAGCTCAAGGAAAAACTCGGCGCGATTCTCTGGCAGTTTCCCCCCAGCTTCAAATTCGACCCCGAGCTGTTCGAAGACTTCCTCAAGCAACTGCCCCACGACACCGAAAGCGCCGCCGCCCTGGCCCGCGAGCACGAACCACGCCTGGACGGCCACGCCAGCACCACGACGGACAAAAAGCGCCCGCTGCGCCACGCCGTGGAAATCCGCCACGAGAGCTTCATAGACCCGCACTTCGTCACGTTGCTCAAGCGCTACGACGTGGCCCTGGTGATCGCCGACACCGCCGGCAAATGGCCCTATCGCGAAGACGTCACCAGCGATTTCGTCTACCTGCGCCTGCACGGTGCCGAGGAACTGTACGCCAGTGGCTACACCGACGCAGCGTTGAAACGCTGGGGCGAGCGGATCGCGGCCTGGAGTCATGGCAAACAACCTGCCGACGCCCACTTGATCGACCCAAACAAGAAACCCCGGGCACGCAAGCACCGGGAAGTGTTCTGCTATTTCGACAACGACATCAAAGTCCGCGCGCCCTACGACGCACGGCACTTGCTGGAGCACTTCGATCTGGACAAAGACCTCGCTACCGCGCCCGGCGTGCGCCCGGCCGAGGGAGTATTGCCATGAGCATTCCGGAATCCACCGAAGCGAGCCGCGACCCGATCCAGCACTTGGGCCAGGACCTTGACCGGGTCAGCCGCTTCACCGTCCTGACGGTCAATACCCACAAGGGCTTCACTGCCCTGAATCGCCGCTTCATCCTGCCGGAACTGCGCGAGGCGGTGCGCAGCGTGTCCGCCGACGTGGTGTTTTTGCAGGAAGTGCATGGCACCCACGAACATCACCCCCAGCGCTACAGCAACTGGCCGAGCATGCCGCAGTACGAGTTCCTCGCCGACAGTCTCTGGCCGCAGTTCGCCTATGGGCGCAACGCGGTCTATCCGGCGGGCGACCACGGCAATGCGCTGTTGTCGAAATTCCAGATCATCCGCCACGACAATATCGACGTGTCCATCAGCGGCCACGAAAGCCGCGGCATGCTCCACAGCGTGCTGCGCCTGCCGGGCGCCGACGGCCCGCAAGTCCACGCCATTTGCGTCCACCTGGGGCTGCGCGAAGGGCATCGGGTCGAGCAATTGCAACTGCTTTGCCAGCGCTTGAGCGAGCTGCCGCCCGAGGCTCCCGTGATCGTCGCCGGGGACTTCAACGACTGGCGCGGCAAGGCCAGCGAGCTGCTCAAGCCCTGCGGCCTGCGCGAAGTGTTCGCCGAGCGGTTGGGCAAGCCAGCCCGCAGCTTTCCGGCCCGCCTGCCCATCCTGCGCCTGGACCGCATCTATGTGCGTAACCTCAAGGCCCATCATCCCAAGGTGTTGAGCGTACGACCCTGGTCGCACCTCTCCGACCATGCACCGCTGTCGGTGGAGATCGAATTATGAGCGCGACGGTGAACAAGGCGACGGTGGAGCAAATTGAAGTTCCGCCCACCGAGCGCAACCCGGCACTGGCCGATATCGAATACGGCTGGCACGGCAACAATCGCGTCAAGCTGCTGGAAAACGGCGAGGAATATTTCCCCAGGGTTTTCGAGGCCATTCGCCGGGCCGAGAGCGAAATTCTCCTTGAGACCTTCATTCTGTTCGAGGACAAGGTGGGCAATGAACTGCGGGACCTGCTGGTGGAGGCCGCCCAGCGTGGCGTGCGCATCACCGTCAGCCTCGATGGTTTCGGCTGCGGTGAGCTGACCACCGAATTCCTCGCCTCGTTGAGCGATGCCGGGGTGCGCTTGCAGATGTTCGACCCGGCGCCCCGCTACTTGGGAATCCGCACCAACTGGTTCCGCCGCCTGCATCGCAAGATCGTGGTGGTGGATGGGGTAATTGCGTTTATCGGCGGGATCAATTTTTCCGCCGACCACCTGGGCGATTTCGGTCCCGAGGCCAAGCAGGACTATTCCGTGGAGGTCAAAGGCCCGGCGGTGGTGGATATCCATCACTTCGCGCTGTTGCAGAGCGGCCGGCCCGCCCGGGCCAAATACTGGTGGCAACGCCGCCGCAGCCGTCGCAACGAGCTGGCGTTCAGCGACCATGACGGCCAGGTGCGCCTGGTCTATCGGGACAATCACGAACACCAGACCGATATCGAAGAGGTCTACCTGCAAGTGCTGCGCAGTGCCCAGCGGCGGGTGGTGATCGCCAATGCCTATTTCTTCCCCGGCTACCGGTTGCTGCGCGAGATCCGCAACGCGGCGCGGCGTGGCGTGCAGGTGCGGCTGATCCTGCAGGGCCAGCCGGACATGATGATCGCCAAGCTCGCCGCGCGCATGCTCTACAGCTACCTGCTCAAGGCCGGCGTGGTGATCTACGAATATTGCGAGCGACCGCTGCACGGCAAGGTCGCCCTGGTGGATGAGGACTGGAGCACGGTGGGGTCGAGCAACCTCGACCCGCTGAGCCTGTCCCTGAACCTGGAAGCCAATGTGCTGATCCGCGACCGGGCGTTCAACCGCGAGCTGTTCGAGCGCCTCGATTACCTGAGCCGCAACCATTGCACCGTCATGCCGGAAAACCACGCGCCCCGGGGCCTGTTGTGGCGCATGACCATCGGTTTCATGGTGTTCCACTTTTTGCGCCACTTCCCGGCCTGGGCCGGCTGGCTGCCGGCCCATAAACCGCGTCTGAAACCTTTTTCGCCGCCGACGGCGGTCCGGAGCGAACCCCATGAACCACTCTGAAGCGCATGCTGCGCCGAGAGATGCCCATGCGCCGGAGCAGGCCAAGCCCAAATCCCGCTGGAACCGCTGGAAAAGACCGCTGACCCTGGCGTTTTTCCTGCTGTTGATCGTGCTGTTCACCGCCCTGGCCCGGCGTATCGATTGGTCCGAAGTATTCGCCACCCTGGCCGACTTCAAGGTACGCACCTTGATCATTGCCGCCGCGCTGACCATCACCAGCTTCATCACTTATGCCTGCTTCGACCTGATCGGTCGCACTTACATCCGCCAGAAACTGGGTTGGCGGCAGATCTTGCCAGTGGGGGTGATCAGTTACGCGTTCAACCTCAACCTCAGTGCCTGGGTCGGCGGCATCGCCATGCGCTATCGGCTGTATTCGCGGCTGGGGGTCAGCACCGGCAACATCGCCAAGATCCTTGGCCTGAGCCTGGCCACCAACTGGTTCGGCTACATGACCCTGGCCGGGGCGGTGTTCAGCAGCGGCCTGGTGACAATGCCGCCGGGCTGGAAACTCAGCAGCGATGCGCTGCAAGGCGTCGGCGTGCTGTTATTGCTGGCGAGTGCCGGTTACCTGGCGGCCTGTCGGTTTTCCAAGCGTCGGGCCTGGACCGTTCGCGGCATGGAAATCAATCTGCCGTCCCTGCGCATGGCGGTGCTGCAACTGGCGTTGGGCGCGCTGAACTGGTCGTTGATGGCGGCGGTGATTTTCACTTTGCTGCCCAGCAAACTGGATTATCCAATGGTGCTCGGGGTATTGCTGATCAGCAGCATTGCCGGGGTCATCACCCATATTCCGGCGGGGCTTGGGGTACTGGAGGCAGTGTTCATCGCGCTGCTGCAGCACGAGGTGTCGCGGGGTAGTCTGCTGGCGGGGCTGATCGCTTACCGGGCGATCTACTTCATCTTGCCGTTGTTGATCACAGTCGTGATGTACCTGGTGATCGAGGCGAAGGCCAAGGCGTTGCGGGTCAAGCCCGGGCTTAAATGATTGGGTGCCTAGTCGGGCCCCATCGCGAGCAGGCTCGCTCCCACAAGGGATAGGTGGTGATCATCAATTTTGTGCTCACCGCTGATCCAACGTGGGAGCGAGCCTGCTCGCGATGACGCCCGCCTGAACGCCACACATCTACCGTTCCTGGATAATGCTCAACCGCTCTCCCACCACCATTTCCGTGATCCAGCCCACCAGGATCGAGGTGTAGGCCTGTTGTGACACAGGGTCGCTCAGCGCATGGTCGGCGCCGTCGATGATGCGGTGGGTCAGCGAATGGGTCTGCTGGCACGCCGCCCGGTAGCTCATGATCGTGGCATGGGGCACATGGTCGTCGGTCTCCGATTCCACCAGCAACACATCGCCGGTGAACTGCGAACACGCCTGCAAGGCACGATTGGTGCTGGCGTGTACCAGGGTGCTGCGGTAATCGAGCAGGTCGCTCTTGTCCAGGTCGCGCTTGGGCGTGTGCCATTGCTCGTCGCGGTACAGCGCCGGCACCCGCAGGGCCAGCCAGCGCACCGGGCGCAGCGAGGTCAGGATCGAGGCCAGGTAACCGCCATAACTGGTGCCCACCACGGCAATCGCCGAGGTATCCAAGGCTGGGTGGGCGAGCAAGCGGTCGTATGCCGCCAGCAGATCCCGCAGGTTGTCCTCGCGGGTGACCCGTGACAATGGGATCCCCGCCCCGCCGGTGTGCCCGCGCAGGTCGAAGGTCAGGCACACGCAACCGAGGCCGGCGATGCCTTTGGCCCGTTCCAGGTCCCGCTCCTGGCTGCCGCCCCAACCGTGCACGAATAACACGCCAGGGACTTTCGACTTGGGGCTCAGGAACGTCCCGTTCATGCGTTCATCGTCGATCTCGATCTGAATGGTTTCACTTCTAGCCGTCATAGGATTGAACCGTTACATATTTGAGAAGGAAGTCGCTGTTGTGCGCCGCGCCGCGATAGACCTCCCTGGCGCCGGTCGGCAGCGCTTGGTCGAGGTAGGTTTCCACCGAGGACACTCGCACCGCGCTGGTTTCAGGCGTTTCGACGAACACCTGCAACGCCGCCAGTTCGGCGCTGCTGGCGCCGCCCATGCGCCACGACTGCTCCAACACACCGCCACGAGGCTGGCCGGCAGCATCCAGGCCCTGGGCGATGTCGTAATTGCGCCGCGACGCAAAAAAACTCGGATAGGCCTGGTTGGCGGCGTCATCGAACACTTGCGCCAGGCGCACCGCCTCGCGCACATCGTCGGGCAGTTCGAGCCTGAGCAACTCGATATAGCCGCCCTGCACCACTAGCAAATCCGACCCGCCGTACACCTCCAACCCTTCGCTGTCGTGGGTCAGGTGCTGCACGCCGCAATAGCTCAGGACCTTGCCGTTGATGAAGCTCTGGCCGACGCTCTGGGTCTTGACCTCGTTGAGGTGCTGTTCCAGCACCACCCCTTCGCGAAACAGCGCCTGGGCGTCCGGCGCGGCGGCTATTTCATCGAACTGGGCCAGGCTCTTGATCAGCCGTTGGCCACGTCCGGCACAAGCATGGATCGGCTTGAGGCGGATGGGCCCGGTGTACAGCAAGTGCTCAGCGGCCGGGCGCGCATCCTTGAGCGAAAAAACCGTCACGCCATCGAGCACCGCGCCTCGGGTGAGCTTGGCAAACAGAGGCGACCAGCCTTTGGGTGCCACGGCGTCCTTATTCAACAGACCATGGGTAATCGCCTTGGTGCAGATAAAATCGTGCTCGACATACCCACCCCACACATCCTCCGGCCCCTTGACCGCCAGGCGCATCAAGGCCTCGGGCCCGATCAGGGTTTGCGTGGGCAATAGGTATGGATCATGACCGCCATCGGGGTCATGACTGTCGCCATACTCCCACCCCAGGATCTGTGCCAGCCACTGGGCCAGCGCACGATTGGTCTCGACCTCATGGCGCGGCGCTTGTGGATTGACCGAATAGACCACGACTTGTTTGTTGCGATTGACTGATGTCATGCGTTGCCCTTTTTCCTGCGCTCGATGGCTGTAGATAAGGGAGGGTGCAGAGATCAGGCCAACGGGGGCATGGACAGCGGCGGGTCAGCCAAGCGGGCGTATCGTGCGCAGTTGATAGCACCTGGCCCGTTTCATTCTGCACGACATACGGTCGGCATCCCGCAAATTGCACGATGCCCAGCAGCAGACGTCACCCCCTGTGGCAAGGGAATTTATGTGGGAGCAAGGCTTGCCCGCGATGCAGGCGCTGCGGTCTTTCAGAAATTGAGGCGCCTGTTCGCGGGCAAGCCTTGCTCCCACATAGCGGGGATAAATCCCCTCGCCACAAAGGAGTCACTGCTGTTTGGGAGAACCCAGCGGGTTCACCCCAAACCTCGCCCGATAATCACTCGGCGCCAATCCGGTGATTTTCTTGAATGTCGTGCGAAAGGCACTCGGGTCCTGGTAACCGACGGTCCAGGCAATGTGGTCGATGGTGCCATTGGTGAACTCGAGCATTTCCCGGGCCTTGCCGACTCGAAGGTGCTGGCAGTATTCGGTGGGCTTGAGCCCGGTGGCGGCGCGGAACCTGCGCAGGAAGGTACGTTCCTCCAGCCCGGCCCGCTCGGCCATCGCCCCGAGGGAAACCTCTACCGCGCCGCTGCTTTGCAGCCAATGCTGGACCTTGAGAATCGCCCCGTCGCCATGGCCGAGGATAGGCGCAAAGTTGCTGCCGCACTGGCTCGCACTGTCGCTGTGCTCGATCACCAGGAACTGCGCCGTACGCGTGGCGATGCTGGGCCCGAGCAGGCGGTCCACCAGGCGTAGCCCCAGTTCCGACCAGGCCATCAGCCCGGCGGTGGTGATCAGGTCGCCGTCGTCGACGATGGGTTTGTCGGCGTTGAGCTTGATCTTCGGGTAACGAGCGGCGAAGGACTTGGCCGAGGTCCAGTGGGTGGTGGCGCTGCGCCCATCGAGCAGGCCGCTTTCGGCCAGCAGGATCGAGCCGACGCACACCCCGCCCAGCACGGTGCCGCCCGCATGCTGCGCCCGCAGCCAATCCATCAGCGTTGGCGATGCCAGGTCGTCGTCGAAACCAGCGATGGAGGGCGGAATCAGCAACGCCACCAACGGACCCGCCGGGCCGGTTTCGCTGTCGAAGACCCGCCGCGGCGCCTCGTCGCTGCCGGCCTGCCAATGACTGACCCGCAGCCGCGGCAACTGCACGCTGGCGTGCTCGGCCGCGATCCGCTGGGCCACACCGAACAGATCGGTCAAGCCATGCACCGCCGCCAGTTGGGCGCCGGGGTAGATGAGCACCCCAAGTTCGGCAACTGCCCTTTGCTGCGTCATTGTCAGTTTTCCCTCGCTTATTGTCGTTGCGGCCAATCCTCGAAGCGGCGACAAAAGCCAATACTGGCCTCACACCCAATCTGATCGAGGAAGCCCCCATGTCCAAGCAAGCGCTCATCGTAGTCGATATCCAGAATGACTACTTCCCCCAGGGCAAATGGCCGTTGGTCGGTGCCCAAGCCGCCGCCGATAACGCCGCCCGCCTGATTGAAGCCTTTCGCCAGACCGGCGACAGCGTGGTGCACATTCGCCACGAATTCACCTCCGACGACGCGCCATTCTTCACCCCTGGCTCCGAAGGTGCACAGTTGCACCCCAAGGTGCTCAACCGCGCCGACGAGCCGGTGGTGCTCAAACATTTCGTCAATTCGTTTCGCGAAACCGAACTGCAAGCCATCCTCGATCATCAGGGCATCGAGCAACTGGTGGTGGTCGGCAGCATGAGCCACATGTGCGTCGATGGCGTGGTTCGGGCGGCGGCGGACCTGGGCTACGGCGTCACCGTGATCCATGATGCCTGCGCCACCCTCGACCTGGAGTTCAACGGCGTCGTCGTGCCTGCGGCCCAGGTGCATGCGGCGTTCATGGCCGCGCTGGGGTTTGCCTACGCGAGTGTGGTGAGCACCGAGCAATTCCTGGCGGCCAATGGCTAAACACACGGCCCCTCTAAGAAATCGCAAAAAAACCGCGCTTCGACGAAGTGCGGTTTTTGTCTCGAGTCTCTACGGTGTGCAGGGAAACGATCAAACATCCAGTGCCTGCAACAACCTCGGCATCGTCGCCACGAATCCCATCTGCTGCGCTTCGCGCGCCACCCCTTTCAACTTCTCGCCGCTGGCTCGATCGGCGCTGCGCAGCCACTGCCCCGCCACATCGATCAACCGCACGTGATGGTTGATCCAGGCGCACGACGCCGACTCGGGCAACGCCGCCATCTGTTGCCCATGCCAGATCGCTTGTTCGGTATTGCCCGCCAACAGGCAGGTTTCAGCAGCGGCCACCCGAAAGCGCAAGGCATTATGGGCCAGGCAGGCCAGGGTGAGTTGGGCTTCGCCCGTCGCCAAGGCCTGTTGGCTGAGCTGCACATCCTCGCTGATCATCGCCAGGCTGCCGTAGACCCAGGGCCCGATGTAACGCTGCAGCTCGAAGCGTTCCACCAGGCTCGCCGCCTCCATGATCAAAGTCTGCGCCAGCCCGCGTTCGCCCTGGCGCAACGCCACCCGCGCCAACCCTTCCAGCAGGATCGCTTCGAAACGGCTGGCACCAAGGTTGCGCGCCAGCGCCAAAGCGCAGGTCAGCTCTTGTTCCGCCAAGGCATCCTGGCCGCCCGCCACCAGCACCCAGGCCGCAGTGAGTCGCGAGAACACCTGTGCCCGATGATTGCCCAGGCGGGTGCTGCATTCGATGGCCTCCATGGCATCGCGCAAGGCTTGCTCCGGCTGGCCCAGGTAGAGCTGCGCCGAGCCACGGGCGCTGCGATTGCCCGCCTCCACGTGTGCCCAGCCATTGCGCTCGCAAAGGCGTACGCATTGATCGAAAACCTCGTAGGCGGTCTGCATGCGCCCTTGTGCGTAATAGGAGTCGCCAATGCCACTCAAGGCCTTGGCCTCGGTTTGCAGGTCCCGGCCGATGCGGGCAAAGGACAAGGCCTCTTCATGGAGCCGGCGACATTCGGCGTAATCGCCCCGTGGAAAATAGATGTTCCCGCGCAAGTGATTCAGCCGCGCCAGCGCTGTATGGGCCTGCATGGCTTGGGCGATGGGCAGCATGGCCTCGATCAGGCGCTCCTCCTCGTCCAGGCAATCGAGGGTATTGAGGACAGCTGCCAACCCCAGCGCGGCCTCGATCTGATCCTGTGGTTGCTCGGCCAATGCCAATGCCCGCTGCAAATGCGCCCGTGCCTCCACGGTCTGGCCCAGGCCCGAGCACGCCTGGCCGCATAACAACGCAAAGGAAAAATTGCCCTGGGCACGCTCGGCATACGCCGAGCCTTGCCGGGCCAGGGCAAGAACGCTGTCGTACTGGCAGGCCAAGCGCTTTTCGGCCATGGCGAGCAACAGCGCGTCGAACGCCGCCGGATCGTTGGCTCGCAGCAAATGCTGGGCATAAAGCACCCGATCACGCTCGCGGTAAAGGCTCGCCACCTCACCGTGCAATTGCTCGCGAAGCAGCGTGGGCAT
The DNA here is from genome assembly GCF_018325805.1 of Pseudomonas sp. St290. NCBI lineage: Bacteria > Pseudomonadati > Pseudomonadota > Gammaproteobacteria > Pseudomonadales > Pseudomonadaceae > Pseudomonas > Pseudomonas sp. St290. The sequence continues at coordinate 6,072,363 of NZ_AP014703.1, forward strand.
CGCGTCGTAGAGACAGTGCATGACCAGGTCGTGAACGAACAGATAGCTGCCTGGCTCGACTTCCCGCAGCAAGCCCTGGCGCATGTCCGTCGTTGGCAGATAACCAGGCTGCCCCAGCGCTTCGCGCCACAGCGTCAGCTCGAAGCGATTGCCCAGCACGGCGGCGTAATGCAGGGCGCGACGTTGCTCGGGGGCCAGTTTGTCAAAGCGGGTCTGGACCAGATGCCGCAGACTGTCGGGAAAAACACCTTGCTGGCTGGATAACAGTTGCGTCAGGTACAGCGGATTGCCTTGGGCGCGGGCGACACATTCGGCCCGGTAGCACGGCTCGACCTCGGTGAATTGCTCCGCCAGGAGCGTGGCCTCCCGCGCCCGGATCGGCGCGATGTCGAGCAGGCTCATGGGGCTGGAGGAATGCGCACGAATCTCACCGTCCAGCGGATCACCTTCAGGGCGGGACGTCAGCAGCCAGACGACCGGTGCTTCGTCAGTAGCATCGAGCAGCTTGCCCAACAGCGTAAACAGCGCGGTATCGCCCCAGTGCAAGTCTTCGAGGCAGATCAACAAGGGCTGTTGCACCGCGACGCGCAGCAACACTTCGAGTAAAGCCTGGAACAGCCCCTGGGTACGGGCCTGGTTGCTCATCGCGCCATACAGGATCGGAGGCTCGACAGACGACACGCCCGTCAGCACTTGCAAGAACATTCGATGTTCGGCGGCCACTTTCAGGCGCGACAAGGCAGCGTCCAACAGTGACGCGCTGATGGGCGGCGCGCTCCCCAGGTTGAGCAGGCTGGCCACCAATTGACCCAAAGGCCACAGGCTGTTGTCCATGCCGAAATCCAGCACATCGCCGCGATGGCAGGCGAAACCACGCTGCCGGGCCATTTCGAAAAACTCGCTGACCAGGCGAGTCTTGCCAATGCCCGCCATGCCGCGCACATAGACGATGTGCCCATCCTGGCATTCCTGGGTGGCCTCGATCACCGCCTTGAACTGCAATAATTCGATGGCCCGTCCCACCAAGGGGCGTGGCGCGTTTTCGTCGAGGCTGCGCGGGCGCAGGCATTTACGATAGGCCCGAAACTCATCGTCACTGGACGAAAACTCAAACCGTGCTGCGAGTTGTTCCAGCAGGTTCTGCGCAACATACACCGGCGCGTGCCCATGACGATCCAGCAGCGGCTTTTGCGCGAGCAAGGCCGGCACGGCCGCAGGCTCCGTGGTTTCGGCACTCAGGCGCACAAGCCGCAGCAACAAGGCATGGCCGGGCGTGACGAAGTGTTCCCGGCTCAGCGCCAACGCGCAGAGCAGGCCCCGCTCGCTATCACTGCGATACGCTTGTGGAGAGCCGAACTGGGCAATCATCACCTCCTGCGTAATCCCCAGTGGAACGCCTCCGAACTGACGCACCAGACGCTCGATTTCCTCCGTCAACGCCGCTGCGGGCAGCCCATCGATCCGAAAGGACAGTTCAAGCACATAGCGGATAACGCTGTCATCGACCTGTTTCAGCGCCTGTTGCGCAAAGGCGGCCTGGTGCAACTCGCTCATCGTCTGTTGGATGTGGGCCAAAGCCGCCGAGGCGGGATCGCCCAGCAGCGCGCTCACATCGACCCCGAAGGCCGTCGCCAGGTGCCGAGCGGTGCGGTAAAGCACTGGCTTGCCGGTTTCGGCGCGTTTGATGGAAGCGATCGAGACGCACAAATGCCGGTTCAGGCACGCCTCGGCCAGGGTTTCCTGGCTCAGGCCATGCTGTTTGCGCAGGCCTTTCAACGACACGCCGTCCAGCAGGACACGACCATCGGATATCGAGGCATCGCGCTTGGGCAGGGCAGCAAAGGTGTTGTGTCGGGTGTCCATGTCGATAGCCCTCTACCCTGGGACAACGGCAGCCGATCGAGTGTACTCCAGCGTCTCCTCCGGATTCACGAAAAGATGGCATTTGGCCTGATACCAAACTGATACCGGACTGACACCGCTCTGGACTGTCCGGTTATCCCTCGCCTCCAGATACTCGCTCCCATCAATTGGCACCCAGTTGACACAAACCTGAACGATGAGAGAAAGGCGATGAACGATGGACTGAAGGGCAACGCAGGCGACGAATTGCGGGATATCGGCGGTTCGCAACTGCTGGGGCGCGGACTGAACCGGCTCGACTGGGCCGACGACAGCAAGGAGTGCCAGAAGGTTGGTGATACCGAGTCAGGCAAACGCGCCGTGCCGTACCGGAAAACGGCCTACAACGTGGGGAAAAACGTCACCATGTCCACGGTCGTGGCCAACGACAATTTCTCGACCGAGACGTTTTCCTCCCGCGACGAATACGAAAAGCATACCCGGACCAGTGTCGAGGCCTCCGGCAAATATGGCGCCTTTTCCGCCGGCTTCAAAGCCACCTTCGGCAGCGACATCAAGACGCTCGAAGAACGCGAAGCCGCGCTCTACAGCCACACGGTGCGGTTATGGAAACTGACCTTCGAAGTCAACCCCGCCAATGCCACTGAAGCGTTCAAGAAGCGTGTCGATGACCTGCCCAAGACCTTCGATCCAGGCAACCCGACGCCGTTCTTCAATTTTCTCGTCGATTTTGGCGTCGATATCGTCAGCGAAGTGACCGTCGGCGGCTCGCTGAACTATGCGATGACCGCCCTCAAGCACTTCCTCAGCCAGGCCAACACCCTCGATGCGATGGTCAAGGCCGAATACGGCGCATTCGTCAGTGGTAGCGCGACGACGTCGATCTCGGAAACGGTCAAGAAAAACATCGCCCATCGCAACGCCAACCTGACCACCCAGGGAGGCACGCACGCTATCGCTTTCAACGCAGTGGCCCCCAGCAATTGCAACGCGGAGTTCGGCAAATGGCGTGAATCGCTGCCCGACGATCCGACGGTGGTGGAGTTGAAAATCGCGCCGGTCTATCGCTTCGTCAAGGAAGGCGAGACCCGTTCAGCCCTGGAGCAAGCCTACCAGTGGTACACCAGCTACAAAGCGGAAATTGAAGGGACTTGGCAAGAGTCGGTGGTTGTCCTCGGCCGCTCCGGACGGCAAACCACCCCCAAGGGCACGGCAACCGGCCCGGCCTTGCGAATGGTGTTCGTCGACAACAAAAGCAAGGAAACCAGCGATAGCTTTCACTACCCACCCGCAGCGACTGCATCTGCCACGGAGTTTGACCAGTTCTGGGATGCACTGGCCCTGCTGCTGAGACAAAAAAGCGGGCATAAATTGCTCCTGGCCACCGAGCGCTGGCCGCGCGACTCACGCTACTACCCGGGGTACGCCATGCGTGAAGCCCTGCTGTCCAATGGCGCCAGTGAGGTTTCACTCAAGCGCTGGGAAACGCTGACCAAGCACATGCAACCCAACCCGTTGTCCGGCCTGACCTATGTACTGGCGGGCAATGACGTCGAGGCGCCCGGTGTCGATGGACTCATTGCCGGTTTTGGCCAGGCGGGCAAGGATCTCAACCCGACGGTGAAGATCAAGGCGCGTCTTGCCCACGACTCGTTCGGCAAGGTCAAGCTGGTCAAAATGGATAAGACCGAGGAAGACCCTCGCACCGCCTTGTACATCGTGCGTAACAATACCGGCGACAAACCGGCACTGGCGGTCGATTCGCAAAACAAAACCCGTATTGCCATGCAAACGCCCGACAGGCACAACCCCGGGCAATTCTGGTACATGCCCGAGCTGGAAAAACCTTATCCGGAAATCAACCACCCGGTCCTGTTGATCAATTACGAGACGGGGGCCTGTTTGCAGGGCATGCACGACCAGGGCGACTGCCGGCTCAAGCCCATCGAGCCGGGTCGCCAACAGGACGATGTCATTTGGGACCGGCGCGGCGATGAGGTGTTTCACCTGTTGATGGTCTACTACTGGATGGACGCTTTGTGCCTGACCCAGGTTGAAAAGCGCGCCGCCGTCCGGCCTTGGCGCCAGCCTCACGGCATGGATTGGTTACGCGAGCCGCATCGTCCGTATAGTTGATAGCCGATAGTTACCCCCTGTAGGAGCGAGCTTGCTCGCGATAGCGGTGGTTCAGCGTGCTTCAATGTTGAATGTGCCGCCGCCATCGCGAGCAAGCTCGCTCCCACGGATTCATGATTTGATTGACTGGTATTGGGCGACAGAACGCCCTTCCTCTAGCCCTCTTGCGTGCGTGGTCCCTATCCGATGCAAGTCTTCAACTGTGTCCCCTTTATCGGCGACGGCGTGGAAACAGCGCTCGATCCCCGTCGCTTCCCCTATCTGTTCAACGATCATGGGTTGGCACAGCCGAGTGCCCAGGTGCGTGGCAACCTGATCCCGCTCAACCCCGAGAACCCGGCCCTGTCCCTGGGCACTCGCTACTCCGGCATCAGTTGGAGGGACCGTGAGGTTCCCACGAGCACCGGTTCCTACTGGATCAAGACGTTCGATTTCCACGCCAGCGAAGTGCACTACGAACCGATCTGGGCAACCCGGGAAACGGCGCAAGCCTTCGGCATGACCCTGCTCGGCAACGGCGAATGCCTGCACTTCGAGTACGACCAACTGATCCTGGGCCAATACACCTACGGCAAATGGGCCGGCCACCAATCGCCCTACCTGGGCCCGGCGCGCCAGCGCGAACTGCTGACCTACAACCCGACCGACCTTGAATACCACAACTTTCCCCACGCGTTTTTTTCCCGCTACGGGCGCTTGCCGCTGGTGATCAGCGTCGCCCGCTGGCGGCCCGCGTCGAGGGAGATTCATTTGGCCGACCTATGGGTCAAGCCCGGCGATGCGCTGGTCCTGCCGCCCAAGCATTACCCTGACATTGCTCCCAGTGACGCCCTTGGCGTCGAAAACTGGCCGACCGTCGTGGACATGCATGGCAATCGAAACTCGGCATTGGCCTGCTGGTTCGGGGACGGTGAGGACTGTTTGCTGACGGAGACGATCCTGGCCAATTCAACCTTGATGAACTCCCCCCAGGGCAAACCGCACTATCACGAAGAGAAGACGCCGACGCGGCATGAGTTGCCAGCCAATTATCGTCCTTGAAAGGCATGGGCATGGGACAAAACAGCCCCCGGGGCTTACGCGCCCTGGGGCCATGGTGATTTTTACTAGGCATATTTGAGCAATAACGATAAGAATGGCCAGGTAGCGTCCCCCCAAGAGCCAGCCGCATGAAACGCACTCCCCCGTCGCGCCTGGTCTGCTCCCCGGGCCCGACCGACACCGTCGCATCGGCACCACCGCATCCCCCCACCTGGGATTACCCAAGCGAAATCCCCAGGACGGGATACCTGGGTACCATGTTGTACACCGTGGCGTTATTGCTTGCCTTGCCGCTCTACGGGTTGGCGGTGTTATCGATCAACCTGTTCTACGACGGACGAGGCCTGCCGAGTATTCATACAAAAGTGCTTGAAGACCCTCTGGTCTTGACGCTCATGTTCGTCAGCGCATTGGTGGCCATGGGCGTCATTCGCTGGCTCGCCGCCGGGCCTGAAGTGCTCGGCTTCTGTTTTGACGAAGACCAGCAATGCCTCACCTTCACCCAACGGCGCCCGGCCCGAGAAGCCAGCGAAGTATGTGTGCCATACAGCGCCATCCACTCCATCAGGCCCTACATGGCGAATGCTTTCGCCAATGGCTGTCACTTTGAGGTGTGCTTCGCCGGGGACAATGGCAAGCCGATCGAACGTCGATTTTGGGTGCATGTACCGGTGCAGGACATGGCGTTCCATGCCGCGTGGTTGAGGCAATCAGTTGGCGAGAGGATGCATGAAGTCGTGGTCTTGGATTTGTGAGCGGCCGAAGTTGCCCATTTCTCAAACCACGAACATACCTGCCTGTGCCAAATGCCCAATAAAAAGCCCCAAGCGCAGAACGCTTGGGGCTTTTCAGGAAACTACCTGGGCAATTCCCAAGTAGGAATCAGAACGGAATATCGTCATCAAAGCTGTCGAAATCCGGAGCCGGTTGCGGCGCGGCCTGTTGTGGGGCCGGGCGTTCGCGTTGTGGCTGTGGAGCGGACTGCGGACGAGGCGCCTGCTGACGCGGAGCCGACTGCTGGTAGTTGTTGCCACCTTGTTGCTGGTCGCCCTGTGGACGGCCACCCAGCAGTTGCATGGTGCCTTGCATGTCGACCACGATTTCGGTGGTGTAGCGCTTGATGCCGTCTTTTTCCCACTCGCGGGTCTGCAGCTTGCCTTCGATGTACACCTGCGAACCCTTGCGCAGGTATTCGCCGGCGATCTCGGCCACCTTGCCGAACATCGACACGCGGTGCCACTCGGTCTTCTCGACCTTCTGGCCGGTCTGCTTGTCGGTCCACTGTTCGCTGGTCGCCAGACTCAGGTTGGTCACGGCGTTGCCGTTGGGCAGGTAGCGAACTTCAGGATCCTGGCCGCAAGTACCGACCAATATGACTTTGTTAACCCCACGGGCCATAACGTTCTCCTAGGCTTCGCACGTGGTCGGGGCCGGGTTGTTCACCAGGCGCTCGAGCGTCGCGCGATCCAATAATTCGGTGTCGAGTTTGATATACACGGCCGCCTCGTCGGCGACCACCACTGCATCGGTTACTCCAACGACGGCCTTCAGACGCTCGGTCAGGCCAGCCTCACGAATCGCCTCGGGCGATAAGGGCAAGCGCAGGCTCGTCACATAGGGAGGTTCGCGCATGGTAACAGCAAAGGCCAGCCAAAGTGCAGCCAGCGCGGCACATCCCAGGAACACAACCGACAAACCGCCATGCTGGAACAGCCAGCCACCGAGGATCCCGCCCAGTGCCGAGCCGAGGAACTGGCTCGTGGAGTAGACCCCCATCGCCGTACCCTTGCCGCCCGCCGGGGAAACCTTGCTGATCAGCGAAGGCAGCGAAGCCTCCAGCAGATTGAACGCGGTGAAGAACACTACGGTGCCAATCACCAGGGCCCGCAGGCTATCGCCGAACTGCCAGAAGAATAGCTCAGTGAGCATCAGCGTCACGACGGCGCCGAGCAAAACTCGTTTCATTTTGCGTCGTTTCTCGCCATAGATGATGAATGGAATCATGGCGAAGAACGAAATCAGCAGCGCGGTCAGGTAGACCCACCAGTGCTGCTCCTTGGGCAGGCCGGCCTTCTCGACCAGGGCCAGCGGCAGGGCTACGAAGCTGGACATCAGCATGGCGTGGAGCACAAAAATACCCAGGTCCAGGCGCAACAGGTCCGGGTGCTTGAGCGTCGGGATCAACGCCTGGCGCGCCACCCCGGACTCACGGTGCTGCAACGGCCCGGTGGCACGCGGCACCATGAACGCGACGATCAGGATCCCTACCAGCGCCATGGCCCCGGTCGCCAGGAACAGGCCCGACAGGCCAAAGGCACGGGTCAGCAAGGGACCGACCACCATGGCCACGGCGAACGACAGGCCGATGGTCATGCCGATCATGGCCATGGCCTTGGTCCGATGTTGTTCGCGGGTCAAGTCTGACAACAGCGCCATGACGGCCGCGGAAATGGCCCCGGCGCCTTGCAGGATTCGTCCGGCGATCACGCCCCAGATCGAATCGGCATTGGCCGCCAGCACACTGCCGAGGGCGAAGACGATCAGCCCCAGGTAGATGACCGGACGTCGGCCGATTCGGTCGGAAATGATCCCGAACGGGATCTGGAAGATCGCCTGGGTCAGGCCATAAGCGCCAATCGCCAACCCGATGAGGGCCGGGGTCGCGCCCGCCAGGTCCATGCCATAGGTCGCCAGCACCGGCAACACCATAAACATGCCCAGCATACGGAAGGCGAACACCAGGGCCAGACCGCTTGCTGCGCGCGTCTCGCCGCTACTCATGCGTTCGCTGTGGGGATCTTGCATGGAAAAACCTCATGTGAACCGGCGGCGATTCTACCAGTCCCATCGATTGAGAGGGTATATGGCGACCGTTTGCCGCGCAGTCTTCATGTATGGCTGCAAACTCACTTTCAATAGTGTGCATCCATCCAGTATTTGCCCGTATACTCCTACGTTTTCGACGCCCGCCGAGCGAGGCCACTTTGGACAAGATCCTGATTCGTGGGGCCCGTACCCACAACCTGAAGAACATCGACCTGACCCTGCCACGGGACAAGCTGATCGTCATCACCGGCCTGTCCGGATCCGGCAAATCATCCCTGGCCTTCGACACCTTGTATGCCGAAGGCCAGCGACGTTATGTCGAATCGCTGTCGGCCTACGCCCGGCAGTTCCTGTCGATGATGGAAAAACCCGACGTCGATACCATCGAAGGCCTGTCGCCGGCGATTTCCATCGAACAGAAGTCGACCTCCCATAACCCCCGGTCGACGGTCGGTACCATCACCGAGATCTACGACTACTTGCGCCTGCTGTATGCGCGCGTCGGTATTCCCCGTTGCCCCGATCACGACATTCCCCTGGAAGCCCAGACCGTCAGCCAGATGGTCGACCTGGTGCTGGCCCAGCCGGAAGGCAGCAAGCTGATGCTGCTGGCCCCGGTGGTTCGCGAGCGCAAGGGCGAACACCTGATGGTCTTCGAAGAACTGCGCGCCCAGGGTTTCGTGCGGGCCCGGGTCAACGGCAAGCTCTGCGAGCTGGACGAACTGCCGAAGCTGGATAAACAGAAGAAGCATTCGATCGATGTGGTGGTCGACCGCTTCAAGGTCCGGGCCGATCTGCAACAGCGGCTGGCTGAGTCCTTCGAGACCGCGTTGAAGCTGGCCGACGGCATCGCCCTGGTCGCACCGATGGACGACGAGCCTGGCGAAGAAATCATCTTCTCCGCACGCTTCGCCTGTCCGATCTGCGGCCACGCCATCAGCGAACTGGAACCCAAGCTGTTCTCCTTCAACAACCCGGCCGGCGCCTGCCCGACCTGCGATGGCCTGGGGGTCAAGCAGTTCTTCGACACCAAGCGGCTGGTCAACGGCGAGCTGACCCTGGCCGAAGGGGCGATTCGCGGCTGGGACAGGCGCAACGTCTATTACTTCCAGATGCTCGGTTCGCTGGCGGCCCACTACAAGTTCAGCCTGGACAAGCCGTTCAACGAGCTGCCCGCCGACCAGCAGAAATTCATCCTGCAGGGCAGCGGCTCGCAGAATGTCGACTTCAAATACCTCAACGACCGCGGCGATATCGTCAAACGCTCCCATCCGTTCGAAGGCATCGTGCCGAACCTGGAACGACGCTACCGCGAGACCGAGTCGGCCAGCGTGCGCGAAGAACTGGCCAAGTTCCTCAGCACCCAGCCCTGCCCCGATTGCCGAGGCACCCGTCTGCGCCGCGAGGCGCGGCATGTGTGGGTCGGTGAAAAGACCCTGCCGGCGGTGACCAACCTGCCGATTGGCGACGCCACCGATTATTTCGGCGGCCTGAAACTGACCGGTCGTCGTGGCGAAATCGCTGACAAGATCCTCAAGGAAATCCGCGAACGCTTGCAGTTCCTGGTGAACGTCGGCCTGGACTACCTGACCCTCGATCGCAGCGCCGACACTTTGTCCGGCGGCGAAGCCCAGCGCATCCGCCTCGCCAGCCAGATCGGCGCCGGCCTGGTGGGGGTGATGTACATCCTCGACGAACCGTCCATCGGCTTGCACCAGCGGGACAACGACCGGCTGCTCGGGACTTTGAAGCACTTGCGGGACATCGGCAACACGGTGATCGTGGTCGAGCACGACGAGGACGCCATCCGCCTGGCCGACTACGTGGTGGACATCGGCCCGGGCGCTGGCGTGCATGGCGGGCATATCGTTGCCCAGGGCACCGCTGCCGAGGTCATGGCGCATCCCGATTCCCTGACCGGTAAATACCTGTCGGGCCGGGTCAAGATCAAGGTCCCGGCCAAGCGCACGCCGCGCAACAAGAAGCTGTCGCTGACCCTCAAGGGTGCTCGCGGCAACAACTTGCGCAATGTCGACCTGGAAATCCCGATCGGCCTGCTGACCTGCGTTACCGGAGTGTCCGGCTCCGGCAAGTCGACACTGATCAACAACACCCTGTTCCCCCTCAGCGCCACGGCCCTGAACGGCGCCACCACCCTGGAAGCTGCCGCCCACGACAGCATCAAGGGCCTGGAGCACCTGGACAAGGTGGTCGACATCGATCAGAGCCCGATTGGCCGCACGCCGCGCTCCAATCCGGCGACCTACACCGGGTTGTTCACGCCGATCCGCGAACTGTTCGCCGGCGTGCCGGAGTCCCGTTCAAGAGGCTACGGGCCGGGGCGGTTCTCGTTCAACGTCAAGGGCGGGCGCTGCGAAGCCTGCCAGGGCGATGGCTTGATCAAGGTGGAAATGCACTTCCTGCCAGACATCTACGTACCGTGCGATGTGTGCAAGAGCAAGCGCTACAACCGCGAAACCCTGGAGATCAAGTACAAGGGCAAGAACATCCACGAAACCCTCGAGATGACCATCGAGGAAGCCCGGGTGTTCTTCGACGCGGTGCCGGCCCTGGCGCGCAAGCTCCAGACGCTGATGGATGTGGGCTTGTCGTACATCAAGCTGGGGCAGTCGGCGACGACGCTGTCTGGCGGCGAGGCCCAGCGGGTCAAGTTGTCCCGCGAGCTGTCCAAGCGCGACACCGGCAAGACCCTGTATATCCTCGATGAGCCGACCACGGGCCTGCACTTCGCCGATATCCAGCAGTTACTCGATGTGCTGCACCGCCTGCGCGACCATGGCAATACCGTGGTGGTGATCGAACACAACCTGGATGTGATCAAGACCGCTGACTGGCTGGTGGACCTGGGACCGGAAGGCGGCTCCAAGGGCGGTCAGATCATCGCCGTAGGAACACCGGAACAAGTGGCCGAGATGAAGCAGTCCCACACCGGGCACTACCTCAAGCCGCTGTTGGAGCGTGATCGGGACTGATTTCACCCGAGCACGAAAAAGCCCCTGTCATCTCACCGATGACAGGGGCTTTTTGTTTTTCGGTGGGAGCGTCAGAACTGCGATTGCAGGTAGTTTTCCAACCCGATCAGCTTGATCAGGCCCAACTGCTTCTCCAGCCAGTAGGTATGGTCTTCTTCGGTGTCGTTGAGCTGGATCCGCAGGATCTCGCGAGTCACGTAGTCATTGTGCTGCTCGCAGAGCTCGATGCCTTTGCACAGCGCAGCGCGGACTTTGTACTCCAGGCGCAGGTCGGCGGCGAGCATGTCGGGCACCGTGGTACCGACATCCAGGTCATCGGCACGCATGCGTGGTGTGCCTTCGAGCATCAGGATCCGACGCATGAGTGCATCGGCGTGTTGGGTTTCTTCTTCCATCTCGTGGTTGATACGTTCGTAGAGCTCGGTAAAACCCCAATCCTCGTACATCCGCGAATGGATGAAATATTGATCACGGGCTGCCAGTTCGCCTGTCAGCAACGTGTTGAGGTAATCGATTACGTCTGGGTGACCTTGCATCGCCCTACATCTCCACAAGCTTTTAAAGGTTGTAGTTTGAACCAAGCTGACCGCAAGGTCACGACCTCAACGCAATAAAAGCAAAGAAAATCCGAGAAAACCGGGCTAAATAACGCAAAAACCGCCCTAATGAGGGCGGTTCTGCTTCTCGTTTAGACTTAGTTCAGCGCTACGCCCAAGGCTTTTGCGATGCCTTCCCCATAGGCGACATCCGCCTTGAAGAAATGCTGCAACTGACGGTCAACGACATCTGCCGATACACCGGCCATCGCACCGGCGATATTGCTGATCAGCAGGGCTTTCTGCTCATCGTTCATCAGGCGGAACAACGCACCGGCGTGGCTGTAGTAATCGGTGTCTTCACGATGATCGTAACGGTCCGCAGCGCCACTGAGGGCCAGTGCCGGCTCCGCGTAACGCGGGGCCTGCTTCGGCGTCTCCACATAGCTATTAGGCTCGTAGTTCGGTGCCGCCCCGCCATTGCTGCCAAACGCCATCGCGCCGTCGCGCTGGTAGGTATTGACCGGGCTGCGCGGCGCATTCACCGGCAATTGCTGGTGATTGGTGCCCACACGGTAGCGGTGCGCATCGGCGTAGGCGAAGACACGACCCTGCAACATGCGATCCGGCGAGAGGCCAACCCCTGGCACCATATTGCTAGGGCCAAACGCCGCCTGCTCGACTTCGGCAAAGTAGTTCAGCGGGTTCCGGTTGAGTTCGAGCTCACCGACTTCGATCAACGGAAACTCTTTCTGCGACCAGGTCTTGGTGACATCGAACGGATTTTCGTAATGCGCAGCGGCTTGGGCCTCTGTCATGACCTGGATGCAGACGCTCCATTTCGGGAAATCGCCGCGCTCGATGGCATTGAACAAGTCACGCTGGGCGTAATCCGGGTCGGTACCCGCCAGGCGTGCCGCTTCAGCCGGAGCCAGGTTCTTGATCCCTTGCTTGGTTTTGTAGTGCCACTTCACCCAGTGGCGCTCACCCTGTGCATTGATCAGGCTGTAGGTGTGACTGCCGAAGCCATGCATGTGGCGGTAGCCATCTGGAATGCCGCGATCGGAGAACAGAATGGTGACCTGATGCAGCGCCTCAGGCGAGTGCGACCAGAAATCCCACATCGCCTGGGCGCTTTTCAGGTTGCTTTGCGGCAGACGTTTCTGGGTATGGATGAAGTCCGGAAACTTCAACGGATCACGGATGAAGAAAACCGGCGTGTTGTTGCCGACGATGTCCCAGTTGCCTTCCTCGGTGTAGAACTTCAGGGCGAAACCGCGCGGATCGCGTTCAGTGTCGGCCGAACCACGCTCGCCACCCACGGTGGAAAACCGCAGGAAGGTGGGTGTCTGCTTGCCGATCGACTCGAACAACTTGGCGCTGGTGTACTGGGTGATGTCCCGGGTAACGGTAAACGTGCCGTAGGCGCCCGATCCCTTGGCGTGTACGCGACGCTCGGGAATGTTCTCGCGGTTGAAGTGAGCAAGCTTCTCGATCAGGTGAAAGTCGTCGAGCAGCAACGGGCCACGCGGGCCGGCGGAACGAGAATTCTGGTTATCGGCGACAGGAGCGCCGCTGGCGGTCGTAAGCGTTTTGGTCTGGCTCATGCTCAATCTTCCTAGGTCGGTCTTCAAACTGCCGGCTAATCGGCTGGAAAGGAGTATTGATCATGTTAGTGACAGTATCCAAATTCATTAAATCATGGACATCGATAGTCATTATCTAATGCTGAATACTTGCTGATAGCCAAGCCAAGCGAAACGGCTGCCTACTTTTCTATCGGGCACAAAAAACCGGGCACTAGGCCCGGTTCTTCGTTACAGACTGTCGTCTTACTCGGCGCTTACAGCTTCGCCAGCAGTAGCACGATCAACCAACTCGACGTACGCCATAGGCGCGTTGTCGCCAGCGCGGAAACCGCACTTGAGGATGCGCAGGTAGCCACCCTCACGGGTAGCGTAGCGCTTGCCCAGGTCGTTGAAGAGCTTACCAACGATAGCTTTCGAACGAGTACGGTCGAAAGCCAGACGGCGGTTAGCCAGGCTATCTGTCTTGGCCAGAGTGATCAGCGGCTCAGCAACGCGACGCAGTTCTTTGGCTTTTGGCAGAGTAGTTTTGATCAGCTCGTGCTCGAACAGCGACACCGCCATGTTTTGGAACATGGCCTTGCGGTGCGAGCTGGTGCGGCTCAGGTGACGACCACTTTTACGATGACGCATGGTTCATTCCTTACCAAACACAACGTTCGGTGATTACGACGATCAGGCAGTCGCCTTGTCGTCCTTCTTAAGACTTGCAGGCGGCCAGTTGTCGAGGCGCATGCCGAGGGACAGACCGCGGGAGGCCAGAACGTCCTTGATTTCAGTCAAGGATTTCTTGCCAAGGTTCGGAGTCTTCAACAGCTCTACTTCGGTACGCTGAATCAGGTCACCGATGTAGTAGATGTTTTCCGCCTTAAGGCAGTTAGCCGAACGTACAGTCAGTTCCAGATCGTCAACCGGGCGAAGCAGGATCGGATCGATCTCGTCTTCCTGCTCGACAACCACTGGCTCACTGTCACCCTTGAGGTCGACGAACGCAGCCAACTGCTGTTGCAGGATGGTTGCAGCGCGGCGAATAGCCTCTTCAGGATCCAGGGTACCGTTGGTTTCCAGATCAATAACCAGCTTGTCCAGGTTGGTACGCTGTTCGACACGGGCGTTTTCCACCACGTATGCGATACGGCGAACCGGGCTGAACGAAGAGTCAAGCTGCAAGCGACCGATGCTGCGGCTTTCGTCTTCATCGCTCTGACGCGAGTCGGCCGGTTCATAACCACGACCACGAGCTACGGTGAGCTTCATGTTCAGGGCGCCGTTAGACGCCAGGTTAGCGATTACGTGATCGGGGTTAACGATCTCGACATCATGATCCAGCTGAATATCGGCAGCGGTAACCACCCCCGAACCCTTCTTCGACAAGGTCAGCGTAACTTCGTCACGACCGTGCAGCTTGATAGCCAGACCTTTAAGGTTCAACAGGATTTCAATTACGTCTTCCTGTACACCTTCGATGGCGCTGTACTCGTGGAGCACACCGTCAATCTCGGCCTCGACTACTGCACAGCCGGGCATTGAGGACAACAGGATGCGGCGCAGCGCGTTGCCCAGGGTGTGGCCGAAACCACGCTCGAGAGGCTCGAGTGTGATCTTGGCGCGGGTTGGACTGACAACCTGCACATCAATATGGCGGGGTGTCAGGAACTCATTTACCGAAATCTGCATGGATGCACCTATTTTCTAGCCCTTACTTGGAGTAGAGCTCGACAATCAGGCTTTCGTTGATGTCGGCGGACAGATCACTGCGAGCAGGAACGTTCTTGAAAACGCCCGACTTCTTCTCAGTGTCTACTTCTACCCATTCTACGCGGCCACGTTGGGCACACAGATCGAGAGCTTGGACAATGCGAAGTTGGTTCTTTGCTTTCTCGCGAACAGCAACCACGTCACCAGCACGAACCTGGTAGGACGGAACGTTTACGGTCTGACCGTTAACGCTGATCGACTTGTGCGATACCAGCTGACGGGATTCGGCACGAGTAGAACCGAAACCCATACGGTATACAACGTTGTCCAGACGGCATTCGAGCAGTTGCAACAGGTTTTCGCCGGTTGCGCCTTTCTTGCCAGCTGCTTCTTTGTAGTAGCCGCTGAATTGACGCTCGAGAACGCCGTAGATACGACGGACCTTCTGCTTTTCACGCAGTTGGGTGCCGTAGTCGGACTGGCGACCGCGGCGTTGGCCGTGGATACCAGGTGCTGCTTCAATGTTGCACTTCGATTCGATCGCGCGCACGCCGCTCTTCAGAAAAAGATCGGTGCCTTCGCGACGAGCGAGTTTGCATTTTGGACCAATGTAACGAGCCATTCTTTACAATCTCCTGGATTACACGCGGCGCTTCTTCGGCGGACGGCACCCGTTGTGCGGGATTGGCGTCACGTCGGTGATGCTGGCGATCTTGTAGCCACAGCCGTTCAAAGCGCGGACTGCGGATTCACGACCTGGACCTGGACCCTTGACGTTAACGTCGAGGTTTTTCAGGCCGTATTCCAGCGCAGCTTGACCAGCACGCTCAGCAGCTACTTGAGCAGCGAACGGGGTGGACTTGCGGGAACCGCGGAAACCCGAACCACCGGAGGTAGCCCAGGAAAGAGCGTTACCTTGACGGTCGGTAATGGTCACGATGGTGTTGTTAAAAGAAGCATGGATGTGGGCGATGCCATCAACCACTGTCTTTTTAACTTTTTTACGAGGACGAGCAGCAGGTTTTGCCATGATTAAATTCCTGTCGATTCGCTGGGGCGATTACTTGCGGATCGGCTTACGCGGACCTTTACGGGTACGCGCGTTGGTCTTGGTACGCTGACCGCGTACTGGCAGACCACGACGATGACGCAGACCGCGATAGCAACCGAGGTCCATCAAGCGCTTGATTTTCATGTTGATTTCGCGACGCAGGTCACCTTCAGTGGTGAACTTCGCCACTTCGCCACGCAGCTGTTCAATTTGCTCGTCGCTCAGATCCTTGATCTTTGCCGCTGGGTTGACCCCAGTCACTGCACAAATTTTCTGTGCAGTAGTGCGACCAACACCATAGATGTAGGTCAGCGAGATAACAGTATGCTTGTTATCTGGAATGTTGACGCCTGCAATACGGGCCATTCAGTGGGACTCCAATTGACAGCTACCTACGCCCCGGAAGCCAAGAAATAGGGCGCGAGATAATATCGCTGTAATAACAAATAATCAACCCGGCAGCGCACTAGCTGCCGGGCTTAAAGCACAATCACACTCAGCCTTGGCGCTGTTTGTGACGCGGTTCCGCGCTGCAAATTACCCGAACAACACCTTCGCGGCGAATAATCTTGCAGTTACGGCACAGCTTTTTCACCGATGCACGAACTTTCATCACCAACTCCTCGAACCTTATGGACGCTACTCAGCGCAACATGCCGCTGCCGTAGCCCTTCAGGTTGGCTTTCTTCATCAGGGATTCGTACTGGTGCGAAACGAGGTGCGATTGTACTTGGGACATGAAGTCCATCACAACCACGACCACGATCAGCAACGAGGTCCCGCCAAGGTAGAACGGTACGTTTGCCGCAACCACCAGGAACTGGGGCAACAGACAGACGGCCGTCATGTAAAGAGCACCGAACATGGTCAAGCGAGTCAGAACGCCATCAATGTAGCGCGCAGACTGCTCACCTGGACGGATGCCCGGAATAAAGGCACCGGACTTCTTCAGGTTTTCCGCTACGTCTTTCGGATTGAACATCAACGCCGTATAGAAGAAGCAGAAGAAAATAATCCCTGCACTAAACAGCAGAATATTCAACGGCTGACCAGGAGCGATCGACTGCGAGATGTCCTGCAACCAGCCCATACCTTCAGACTGGCCGAACCAGGCACCCAACGAAGCCGGGAACAGCAAGATGCTGCTCGCGAAAATAGCCGGAATTACACCGGCCATGTTCACCTTCAACGGCAAGTGGCTGGTCTGCGCAGCAAACACCTTGCGGCCCTGCTGACGCTTGGCGTAGTGAACAGCAATACGACGCTGACCACGCTCGATGAACACCACGAAACCGATAATCGCTACTGCCAGCAGACCGATGGCAACCAGGGCGAAGATATTGATATCACCCTGACGCGCAGACTCGAAAGACTGCCCGATCGCTCTCGGAAGACCGGCGACGATACCTGCGAAGATCAACATCGAGATACCGTTGCCTACACCACGCTCAGTGATCTGCTCACCCAGCCACATCATGAACATCGCGCCCGCCACAAAAGTGGTTACCGCAACGAAATGAAAGCTGAAGTCAGCAGTGAACGAAACGCCCTGCCCCGCCAAACCAATGGACATGCCAATGGCCTGGACGAGAGCGAGGACGACAGTGCCGTAGCGGGTGTACTGGCTGATCTTGCGACGGCCAGCTTCACCTTCCTTCTTCAACTGCTCCAGCTGCGGGCTGACGGCGCTCATCAGTTGCATGATGATCGATGCCGAAATGTACGGCATGATCCCCAGTGCAAAGATGCTCATCCGCTCCAGCGCGCCGCCGGAAAACATGTTGAACAAGCTAAGAATGGTCCCCTCATTCTGTCGAAACAGGTCCGCGAGTCGGTCCGGGTTGATACCTGGAACCGGGATGTGTGCGCCTATTCGGTAGACGATAATCGCCAGGAACAGAAAACGCAGACGAGCCCAGAGTTCAGACATACCGCCTTTGCCGAGCGCAGAGAGAGCACCTTGCTTAGCCATTTATTCCTCGAACTTGCCGCCAGCTGCTTCGATAGCCGCACGCGCACCTTTGGTGGCGCCGATTCCCTTTCCGATGGTGACAGCACGAGCAACTTCGCCCGACAGCATGATTTTCACACGCTGAACGTTCTGGTTGATCACGTTGGCATCCTTCAGGGACTGCACGGTGACGATGTCGCCATCCACTTTGGCCAGCTCGGACAGACGCACTTCTGCACGGTCCATGGCTTTCAGGGAAACGAAACCGAACTTCGGCAGGCGACGATGCAGCGGCTGTTGACCGCCTTCAAAGCCTGGAGCAATAGTGCCACCGGAGCGGGAGGTCTGACCTTTGTGGCCACGGCCACCGGTCTTGCCCAAACCACTACCGATACCACGGCCCGGACGATGCTTTTCGCGACGGGAACCCGGCGCTGGACTCAGATCATTGAGTTTCATCGATTAACCCTCGACACGCAGCATGTAGTAAGCCTTGTTGATCATCCCGCGATTCTCGGGAGTATCCAGGACTTCTACAGTGTGACCGATGCGACGCAGACCCAGACCCTTAACGCACAGTTTGTGGTTAGGGATGCGGCCGGTCATGCTTTTGATCAGCGTAACTTTTACGGTAGCCATGATCAGAAGATCTCCTTGACGCTTTTGCCACGCTTGGCGGCAATGGATTCAGGAGACTGCATTGCCTTCAAACCCTTGAAAGTGGCGTGAACCACGTTTACTGGGTTAGTCGAGCCGTAGCACTTGGCCAGAACGTTCTGAACGCCAGCAACTTCGAGGACAGCACGCATAGCGCCGCCAGCGATGATACCGGTACCTTCAGAAGCAGGCTGCATGTACACCTTCGAAGCGCCATGGGCGGACTTCATTGCGTACTGCAGAGTGGTGCCGTTCAGATCAACCTGGATCATATTGCGGCGAGCAGCTTCCATTGCCTTCTGGATCGCAGCAGGCACTTCACGCGACTTGCCACGGCCGAAGCCAACACGGCCTTTACCATCACCCACTACGGTCAACGCAGTGAAAGTGAAGATACGGCCGCCTTTAACGGTTTTGGCTACGCGGTTAACTTGAACCAGCTTCTCGATGTAGCCTTCGTCGCGCTTTTGGTCGTTATTTGACATAACTTAGAACTCCAGCCCAGCTTCACGAGCAGCATCAGCCAGCGCCTTGACGCGGCCGTGGTACTTGAAGCCAGAGCGGTCGAAAGCCACCTGCGAGACGCCAGCGGCTTTAGCACGCGTAGCGACCAGCTGGCCAACCTTAGTGGCCGCGTCGATGTTGCCAGTGGCGCCATCACGCAGTTCTTTATCCAAAGTCGAGGCACTTGCCAGGACTTTGTTGCCGTCGGCCGAAATGACCTGGGCGTAGATGTGCTGCGACGAGCGGAACACGCAGAGACGCACGACTTCGAGTTCGTGCATTTTCAGGCGTGCTTTGCGAGCGCGACGCAGTCGAGTAACTTTTTTGTCGGTCATTTGCTATGCCCTACTTCTTCTTGGCTTCTTTACGACGGACGACTTCGTCCGCGTAGCGCACACCTTTGCCTTTGTACGGCTCTGGTGGACGGAAGTCGCGGATCTCGGCGGCCACTTGACCTACCAGCTGCTTGTCGATGCCCCGGATCAGGATATCGGTCTGGCTAGGAGTCTCAGCGGTGATGCCTTCCGGCAGTTCATAATCCACTGGGTGCGAGAAGCCAAGAGCCAGGTTCAGCACTGTGCCTTTTGCTTGCGCTTTGTAACCAACACCGACCAGCTGGAGCTTGCGCTCGAAGCCTTGGCTCACGCCTTGGACCATGTTGTTTACCAACGCACGAGTGGTACCAGCCATTGCGCGAGTCTGTTGATCGCCATTGCGAGCAGCGAAACGCAGCTCACCAGCTTCTTCAACGATCTCAACGGACGAATGGATGTTCAGTTGCAGAGTGCCCTTGGCACCCTTCACCGAAAGCTGTTGGCCTGCGAATTTGACTTCGACACCGGCTGGCAGCTTAACGGGGTTCTTAGCGACGCGTGACATGCTTATCCCCCCTTAGAACACAGTGCAAAGAACTTCGCCGCCGACACCGGCAGCGCGCGCAGCACGATCCGTCATCACACCTTTGTTGGTGGAGACGATAGACACGCCCAGGCCGCCACGAACTTTCGGCAGATCCTCAACGGACTTGTACTGACGCAGGCCAGGACGGCTAACGCGCTTCACTTCCTCGATGACCGGACGGCCTTCGAAGTACTTCAGCTCGATGGACAGCAGTGGCTTGATTTCGCTGCTGATCTGATAACCCGCAATGTAACCTTCGTCCTTCAGGACTTTGGCAACAGCTACCTTCAAAGTAGAAGATGGCATGCTTACGACGGACTTTTCAGCCATCTGGGCATTACGGATACGAGTTAGCATGTCCGCTAACGGGTCCTGCATACTCATGGGCTAGACGCTCCTAATACACAAAAAATTAGCCTTTCGGCTAGTACGTGTCGCCGAGCGCATCCGTGCAATAAAAACACGGGCTCAGGCGAGCCGGGTATTCTAGACACACCCCACAAATGAATCAAGCCCCAAAAGGGGCTTGATTCAAGTTCAAGGTCACCGACGGTCAGGATCTTGCGATCCCGAGCGCCGCGACTTTGACAGTGCTTACCAGCTGGCTTTAACCAGACCTGGAACGTCACCACGCATTGCAGCTTGACGCAGCATGTTACGGCCAAGGCCGAACTTGCGGTACACGCCGTGCGGACGACCAGTCAGGCGGCAGCGGTTACGCATGCGCGAGGCACTTGCGTCACGTGGCTGCTTCTGCAGGGCTACGGTAGCTTCCCAACGCGCTTCTGGACTTGCGTTCAGATCAACGATGATAGCTTTCAGCGCTGCACGCTTGGTGGCGTACTTGGCAACGGTGAGCTGACGCTTCAGCTCACGGTTCTTCATGCTCTTCTTGGCCATTTTCCTACTCCAATCAGTTGCGGAACGGGAATTTGAAAGCGCGCAGCAGTGCGCGACCTTCGTCATCCGTCCGAGCAGTGGTGGTCAGGGTAATGTCCAGACCGCGGAGAGCGTCGATCTTGTCGTAATCGATTTCCGGGAAAATGATCTGCTCTTTAACGCCCATGCTGTAGTTACCACGACCATCGAAGGACTTGGCATTCAGGCCGCGGAAGTCGCGAACCCGAGGCAGGGAGATCGACAGCAGACGATCCAGGAACTCGTACATACGCTCACGGCGCAGGGTCACTTTGACGCCGATCGGCCAACCTTCACGGACTTTGAAGCCAGCGATGGATTTCCGAGCGTAAGTCACGACGACTTTCTGACCGGTGATCTTTTCCAGGTCAGCAACAGCGTGCTCGATGACTTTTTTGTCGCCGATCGCTTCGCCCAGACCCATGTTCAGGGTGATTTTGGTAACGCGCGGAACTTCCATCACGTTCGAAAGCTTAAGTTCTTCCTTAAGTTTCGGTGCGATTTCCTTCCGGTAAATCTCTTTTAGTCGTGCCATGGTCTTCTACCTAGCAGTGTTCAAGCATCAACCGCTTTTTGGGTCGACTTGAAGACACGAATTTTCTTACCGTCTTCTACTTTGAAACCAACGCGGTCAGCCTTGTTGGTTTCGCCGTTGAAGATGGCGACGTTGGAAGCGTGCAGTGGCGCTTCTTTCTCGACGATACCGCCCTGTACGCCCGACATCGGGTTAGGCTTGGTATGACGCTTGACCAGGTTCAGACCACCAACAACCAGACGGTTGTCAGCAAGAACCTTCAGCACCTTACCGCGCTTACCTTTGTCTTTGCCGGCGATCACGATGATCTCGTCGTCACGACGAATCTTTTGCATGTCGGATCTCCTTACAGCACTTCTGGGGCGAGCGAGACGATCTTCATGAACTTCTCAGTACGAAGTTCACGGGTCACTGGCCCAAAGATACGGGTGCCGATCGGCTCTTGCTTGTTGTTCAACAGAACAGCAGCGTTGCCATCAAAGCGGATGATGGAGCCGTCAGCACGACGGACGCCATGGCGAGTGCGGACTACGACAGCAGTCATCACTTGGCCTTTTTTCACCTTACCGCGAGGAATTGCTTCCTTGACGGTAACTTTGATGATGTCACCGATACCAGCGTAACGACGATGGGAGCCACCCAGCACCTTGATGCACATAACACGGCGAGCGCCGCTGTTATCGGCCACATCGAGCATGGATTGAGTCTGAATCATATAATTTCTCCGACCCCTAGCCCTTAGACTTCCACAGCGCGTTCGAGAACATCAACCAGCGCCCAAGACTTGGTCTTGGCCATCGGACGAGTTTCACGAATAGTGACTTTGTCGCCGATGTGGCACTGATTGGTTTCGTCGTGCGCGTGCAGCTTAGTCGAACGCTTAACGTATTTACCGTAGATCGGGTGCTTAACGCGACGCTCGATCAGAACGGTGATGGTTTTGTCCATCTTGTCGCTGACAACACGGCCAGTCAGCGTACGGACAGTTTTTTCGGCTTCAGCCATGATTACTTACCTGCCTGCTGGTTGAGCACAGTTTTCACGCGAGCGATGTCACGCTTAACTTGCGAGAGCAGATGAGACTGCCCCAACTGGCCAGTTGCTTTCTGCATACGCAGATTGAACTGGTCGCGCAGCAGGCCGAGCAGTTGCTCGTTCAGCTGCTGTGCTGATTTTTCACGAAGTTCATTCGCTTTCATCACATCACCGTCCGTTTAACAAAGGAGGTGGCGAGCGGCAGCTTTGCAGCAGCCAGGGCGAAAGCCTCACGCGCCAGCTCTTCAGAAACACCCTCGATTTCATACAGGACTTTGCCTGGCTGAATCTGGGCAACCCAGTACTCCACGTTACCCTTACCTTTACCCATCCGAACTTCGAGTGGCTTCTTGGTGACAGGCTTGTCCGGGAATACACGGATCCAGATCTTGCCGCCACGTTTTACGTGACGGGTCAGAGCACGACGCGCTGACTCGATCTGACGAGCGGTGAGACGACCACGAGCAACAGACTTCAGCGCGAACTCGCCGAAGCTGACTTTGCTACCGCGCAATGCCAGGCCACGGTTGTGACCGGTCATTTGCTTGCGGAACTTCGTACGCTTTGGTTGCAACATTTGGCGTACCCCTTACTTAGCAGCTTTTTTACGAGGCGCTGGTGCTTGTGGCTTCAGTTCTTCTTGGCGACCACCAATTACTTCGCCTTTGAAGATCCAAACCTTTACACCGATCACACCGTAGGTGGTGTGAGCTTCGTAGTTGGCATAGTCGATGTCGGCACGCAGGGTGTGCAGTGGCACACGACCTTCGCGATACCATTCAGTACGTGCGATTTCAGCACCGCCGAGACGACCGCTCACTTGGATTTTGATGCCTTTGGCACCAATGCGCATTGCGTTCTGTACAGCGCGCTTCATAGCGCGACGGAACATTACGCGACGCTCCAGCTGCTGAGCTACGCTCTGCGCAACCAGCATACCGTCGAGCTCCGGCTTGCGGATCTCTTCGATATTGATGTGCACAGGCACACCCATTTGCTTGGTCAGGTCCTGACGCAGTTTCTCAACATCTTCACCTTTCTTCCCGATAACGATACCTGGACGAGCGGTGTGGATGGTGATACGTGCAGTCTGCGCCGGACGATGGATATCGATACGGCTTACGGACGCGCTTTTTAGTTTGTCTTGGAGATACTCACGCACCTTCAGATCAGCGAACAAGTAGTCCGCATAAGTCCGACCGTCTGCGTACCAGACGGAGGTGTGCTCCTTGACGATTCCCAGGCGAATGCCAATGGGATGTACTTTCTGACCCATCTCTTCGACTCCGTTACTTGTCAGCAACCTTGACAGTGATATGGCAAGACCGCTTGACGATGCGATCAGCACGGCCTTTGGCACGTGGCATGATGCGCTTCAGCGAACGCCCTTCGTTGACGAAAACGGTGCTGACCTTCAGGTCATCAACGTCTGCGCCTTCGTTATGCTCGGCGTTGGCTACGGCCGACTCCAGCACTTTCTTCATGATCTCGGCGGCTTTCTTACTGCTGAAAGCCAACAGGTTGAGCGCTTCGCCCACCTTCTTCCCGCGGATCTGGTCGGCGACCAAGCGGGCTTTCTGGGCGGAGATTCGAGCGCCCGACAACTTAGCGGCTACTTCCATTTCCTTACCCCTTAACGCTTGGCTTTCTTGTCAGCCACGTGCCCACGGTATGTGCGGGTACCGGCGAACTCGCCCAGTTTGTGGCCGACCATGTCTTCGTTCACGAGAACTGGGACGTGTTGGCGACCGTTGTGTACTGCGATGGTCAGACCGACCATTTGTGGCAGGATCATCGAACGACGCGACCAGGTCTTAACTGGTTTGCGATCGTTCTTTTCCGCCGCCACTTCGATCTTCTTCAGTAGGTGAAGATCAATAAAAGGACCTTTTTTCAGAGAACGTGGCACTGTCGTATCCCTCTATTTACTTGCGACGACGGACGATCATTTTGTCGGTACGCTTATTACCACGAGTCTTCGCGCCCTTAGTCGGGAAGCCCCATGGCGATACCGGATGACGACCACCAGAGGTACGACCTTCACCACCACCATGTGGGTGGTCAACCGGGTTCATGGCAACACCACGAACGGTTGGGCGAACGCCACGCCAGCGCTTGGCACCAGCTTTACCCAACGAACGCAGGCTGTGCTCGGAGTTCGAGACTTCGCCCAGGGTCGCACGGCATTCAGCCAGTACTTTACGCATCTCACCAGAACGCAGACGCAGGGTCACGTAGACACCTTCACGAGCGATCAGCTGAGCCGAAGCACCAGCGGAACGAGCGATCTGTGCGCCTTTACCTGGCTTCAATTCGATGCCGTGTACGGTGCTACCAACTGGAATGTTACGCAGTTGCAGAGCGTTGCCCGGCTTGATCGGTGCCAGGGCACCTGCGATCAGCTGGTCGCCAGCACTCACGCCTTTAGGGGCGATGATGTAGCGGCGCTCGCCATCTGCGTACAGCAGCAGAGCGATGTGAGCAGTACGGTTTGGATCGTATTCGATACGCTCGACGGTGGCAGCGATGCCATCCTTGTCGTTGCGACGGAAGTCGACCAGACGATAATGCTGCTTATGACCACCACCGATGTGACGAGTGGTAATACGGCCATTGTTGTTACGACCACCAGACTTCGATTTTTTCTCGAGCAGCGGTGCGTGAGGAGCGCCTTTATGCAGCTCCTGGTTGACCACCTTGACCACAAAACGGCGGCCAGGGGAAGTCGGTTTGCATTTAACGATTGCCATGATGCACCCCTTCCTTACTCAGCACTGCTGCTGAAATCGAGATCTTGGCCTGGCTGAAGGGAGATAACTGCCTTCTTCCAGTCATTACGCTTGCCCAGACCGCGAGCAGTGCGCTTGCTTTTACCCAGAACGTTCAGGGTAGTCACGCGCTCTACTTTCACGCTGAACAGGCTTTCGACGGCCTTCTTGATTTCCAGCTTGGTTGCGTCGGTCGCAACCTTGAAAACGAACTGGCCTTTCTTGTCTGCCAGAACCGTAGCCTTCTCGGAAACGTGCGGGCCAAGCAGAACTTTAAATACGCGTTCCTGGTTCATCCCAGCAGCTCCTCGAATTTCTTCACGGCCGACACGGTGATCAACACCTTGTCGTATGCGATCAGACTGACCGGATCGGAACCTTGCACGTCACGTACGTCGACGTGTGGCAGGTTGCGAGCAGCCAGGTACAGGTTCTGATCAACAGCGTCAGACACGATCAAGACGTCAGTCAGGCCCATGCCGTTCAGCTTGTTCAGCAGATCTTTGGTTTTCGGTGCTTCAACAGCGAAGTCCTGAACCACGACCAGACGATCAGTACGCACCAGCTCAGCAAGGATGGAACGCATTGCTGCGCGATACATCTTCTTGTTCAGCTTCTGGGAGTGATCCTGAGGACGAGCTGCGAAAGTGGTACCGCCGCCACGCCAGATTGGGCTACGGATAGTACCGGCACGAGCACGGCCAGTACCTTTCTGACGCCATGGGCGCTTGCCGCCACCGGAAACGTCGGAACGGGTCTTTTGCTGCTTGCTACCTTGACGGCCGCCAGCCATGTAGGCCACGACTGCTTGGTGAACCAGCGTCTCGTTGAATTCGCCGCCAAATGTCAGTTCGGAAACTTCGATCGCTTGAGCGTCATTTACATTTAATTGCATGTCAGCTTCCCCTTAACCGCGAGCCTTGGCTGCTGGACGTACAACCAAGTTGCCGCCAGTAGCGCCAGGAACAGCGCCCTTGACCAACAACAGATTGCGTTCAGCGTCCACGCGCACTACTTCGAGGGACTGCACGGTCACGCGCTCAGCGCCCATATGACCGGACATTTTTTTGCCCTTGAATACACGACCAGGAGTCTGGCACTGGCCGATAGAGCCTGGAACGCGGTGGGATACGGAGTTACCGTGGGTGTTATCTTGCCCGCGGAAGTTCCAACGCTTGATCGTACCCTGGAAGCCTTTACCCTTGGACTGACCGGTTACATCAACCAGTTGGCCAGCGGCGAAGATTTCAGCGTTGATCAGATCGCCGGCCTGGTACTCGCCTTCTTCAAGGCGGAATTCCATTACGGTACGACCAGCGGCAACGTTCGCCTTGGCGAAGTGGCCAGCCTGAGCTGCTGTTACACGCGAAGCACGACGCTCGCCGACAGTGACTTGCACTGCACGATAGCCATCGGTCTCTTCAGTTTTGAACTGGGTGACGCGATTCGGCTCGATCTCAATGACCGTGACCGGAATGGAGACACCTTCTTCGGTGAAAATACGGGTCATACCGCATTTACGACCGACTACACCAATAGTCATGTTGTAAACCTCATGAGTGTACGGGGCTTTCACCCGCTATGGCCGCCCATTTCAGAGCGTTACACGACTAAGACCGAGTCTTAGCCGAGGCTGATCTGCACTTCCACACCGGCCGCAAGATCGAGCTTCATAAGTGCATCAACGGTTTTATCCGTTGGCTGGACGATGTCCAGAACGCGCTTATGAGTACGGATCTCGTACTGGTCACGCGCGTCTTTGTTGACGTGCGGGGAGACCAGAACGGTGAACCGCTCTTTACGGGTAGGCAGTGGAATTGGACCACGCACTTGAGCACCAGTACGTTTCGCGGTTTCCACGATTTCCTGGGTGGATTGGTCGATCAGGCGATGGTCAAAAGCCTTCAACCTGATACGGATTTGCTGATTTTGCATTGGATTTCAGACTCCGGCTGCTATTCCCACCGGGCGCAATACGCCCGTTAAAAGGAGGCGCAATTCTATAGACGCCCCTGATAGGTGTCAACCCAATAAAAAAGCCCCCGCTAAGCGGGGGCTTTTTCAACTCATCAAGCTGACTCTATATAAGAGACTTACTCGATGACTTTGGCTACGACGCCGGCGCCGACGGTACGACCGCCTTCACGGATAGCGAAACGCAGACCGTCTTCCATCGCGATGGTCTTGATCAGGGTAACAGTCATCTGAATGTTGTCACCTGGCATTACCATTTCAACGCCTTCTGGCAGCTCGCAGTTACCAGTCACGTCAGTAGTACGGAAGTAGAACTGTGGACGGTAGCCTTTGAAGAACGGAGTGTGACGACCGCCTTCTTCCTTGCTCAGAACGTAAACTTCTGCGGTGAACTTGGTGTGCGGCTTGACGGTGCCTGGCTTGACCAGAACCTGGCCACGCTCAACGTCGTCACGCTTGGTGCCGCGCAGCAGCACGCCGCAGTTCTCGCCAGCACGACCTTCGTCGAGCAGCTTGCGGAACATTTCAACGCCGGTGCAGGTAGTTTTCTGAGTGTCGCGCAGACCGACGATCTCAACTTCTTCCTGGATACGGACGATGCCACGCTCAACACGACCAGTCACAACAGTACCGCGACCGGAGATCGAGAATACGTCTTCGATTGGCATCAGGAACGGCTTGTCGATAGCACGCTCTGGCTCTGGGATGTAGCTGTCCAGAGTTTCCACCAGCTTCTTGACAGCAGTGGTGCCCATTTCGTTGTCGTCTTGGCCGTTCAGAGCCATCAGAGCCGAACCGATGATGATCGGAGTGTCATCACCTGGGAAGTCGTAAGTGCTCAGCAGGTCGCGCACCTCCATCTCAACCAGTTCCAGCAGCTCAGCGTCGTCAACCATGTCAGCCTTGTTCAGGAAGACAACGATGTACGGAACGCCTACCTGACGGGACAGCAGGATGTGCTCACGGGTTTGTGGCATCGGACCATCAGCGGCCGAGCAAACCAGGATCGCGCCGTCCATCTGGGCAGCACCGGTGATCATGTTTTTTACGTAGTCGGCGTGACCTGGGCAGTCAACGTGTGCGTAGTGACGCACGGCCGAATCGTATTCAACGTGAGCGGTGTTGATGGTGATACCACGAGCTTTCTCTTCTGGGGCGCTGTCGATCTTGTCGAAGTCAACCTTGGCCGAACCGAAAACTTCGGAGCAGACACGGGTCAGAGCAGCGGTCAGCGTGGTTTTACCGTGGTCAACGTGACCGATGGTGCCAACGTTGACGTGCGGTTTGTTCCGTTCAAATTTTTCTTTAGCCACGACAATTAACTCCTAGCTTAAAGGGGCTGAATCAGCCTTGCTTTTTGGTAACAGTCTCGACGATATGCGACGGAGCTGTATTGTATTTTTTGAATTCCATAGAGTAGCTTGCGCGACCCTGAGACATGGAACGAACGTCGGTTGCGTAACCGAACATTTCACCCAACGGAACCTCGGCACGAATCACCTTGCCGGAAACCGTATCTTCCATACCCAGAATCATGCCACGACGACGGTTAAGGTCGCCCATGACATCACCCATGTAGTCTTCAGGCGTAACGACCTCTACCGCCATGATCGGCTCAAGCAACTCACCACCACCCTTCTGGGCCAGCTGCTTGGTTGCCATGGAGGCAGCCACCTTAAACGCCATCTCGTTGGAGTCGACGTCATGGTAAGAACCATCGAACACGGTCGCCTTCAGGCCGATCAGCGGATAGCCGGCGACAACGCCGTTCTTCATCTGCTCTTCGATACCCTTCTGGATCGCCGGGATGTATTCCTTAGGAACCACACCACCTACGACTTCGTTCAAGAATTGCAGACCTTCCTGACCTTCGTCAGCTGGTGCAAAACGAATCCAGCAATGACCGAACTGGCCACGACCACCGGACTGGCGAACGAACTTGCCTTCGATTTCGCAGCTCTTCGTGATGCGCTCACGATAGGAAACCTGAGGCTTACCAATGTTGGCTTCGACGTTGAACTCACGGCGCATCCGGTCAACCAGGATGTCCAGGTGCAACTCGCCCATGCCGGAGATGATCGTTTGACCGGTCTCTTCATCAGTCTTGACGCGGAAAGACGGGTCTTCCTGAGCGAGCTTGCCCAGAGCGATACCCATTTTTTCCTGGTCATCCTTGGTCTTAGGCTCAACGGCAACCGAAATAACCGGCTCCGGGAAGTCCATGCGAACCAGGATGATTGGCTTGTCAGCGTTGCACAAGGTTTCACCAGTGGTGACATCCTTCATGCCAATCAAGGCCGCGATGTCGCCAGCGCGCACTTCCTTGATTTCTTCGCGGGCGTTTGCGTGCATTTGCACCATACGACCCACACGCTCTTTCTTGCCTTTTACCGAGTTGATCACGCCGTCGCCGGAAGCCAACACGCCCGAGTAAACTCGAACAAAGGTCAAGGTACCCACGAATGGGTCGGTAGCGATCTTGAACGCCAAGGCCGCGAACGGCTCGTCGTCGCTTGCGTGACGCTCCATTTCCTCTTCCTCGTTATCAGGGTTGGAACCCTTGATAGCAGGAATGTCGGTAGGAGCAGGCAGGAAGTCGATAACGGCGTCGAGAACCAGGGGAACACCCTTGTTCTTGAAGGAAGAACCGCAAACAGCCAGGACGATCTCACCAGCGATGGTACGCTGACGCAGAGCAGCCTTGATTTCCTCGTTGGTGAGCTCTTCACCCTCGAGGTACTTGTTCATCAGCTCTTCGTTGGCTTCGGCCGCAGCCTCAACCATGTTGCCACGCCACTTCTCGGCTTCTTCCAGCAACTCAGCAGGAATGTCCTTGCGAACAGGGACCATACCTTTGTCAGAGTCGTTCCAGTAGACCGCTTGCATGTTGATCAGATCGATCTGACCCTGGAAGTTGTCTTCGGAACCGATAGCCAGCTGGATCGGCACCGGAGTGTGACCCAGACGCTGCTTGATCTGACCGATCACGCGCAGGAAGTTGGCACCAGCACGGTCCATCTTGTTTACGTAAACAAGACGTGGGACACCGTATTTGTTGGCCTGACGCCATACGGTTTCCGACTGAGGCTCAACACCCGAAGTACCGCAGAACACAACGACAGCGCCGTCGAGTACACGCAGGGAACGTTCAACTTCAATGGTGAAGTCTACGTGGCCCGGGGTATCGATAACGTTGAAGCGATGCTCGTGCGGGTACTGCTTCTCGGAACCCTTCCAGAAGGCGGTGATGGCAGCAGAAGTAATGGTAATACCACGCTCCTGCTCCTGGACCATCCAGTCGGTGGTCGCGGCGCCATCATGCACCTCGCCCATCTTGTGACTTTTGCCAGTGTAAAAAAGGACGCGCTCGGTGGTGGTGGTTTTACCAGCATCCACGTGAGCAACGATACCGATGTTACGGTAGCGGTTAATCGGTGTAGTACGAGCCATAAAGCCCTCGCAAATTGAGTGACGCTAAAATTAGAAGCGGTAGTGCGAGAAAGCCTTGTTGGCTTCAGCCATACGGTGCACGTCTTCACGCTTCTTAACTGCAGCACCTTTACCTTCAGCAGCGTCCAACAGTTCGCCAGCCAAACGCAGAGCCATGGACTTCTCGCCGCGCTTGCGGGCGAAGTCTACCAACCAGCGCATTGCCAGGGCGTTACGACGGGACGGACGAACTTCGACCGGAACCTGGTAAGTAGCACCGCCTACACGGCGCGACTTCACTTCGACCAGCGGAGCGATGGCGTCGAGAGCTTTCTCGAAGATTTCCAGGGGATCGCTGTTCTTGCGTTCCTTAACTTTGTCCAGTGCGCCATAAACAATACGCTCGGCAACGGCTTTCTTGCCGCTTTCCATTACGTGGTTCATGAACTTGGCGAGAATCTGGCTTCCGTATTTCGGATCGTCCAGAATCTCACGTTTGGCTGCTACGCGACGTCTTGGCATTGATAAGCCCTCAAACGGTCTTCAGGTTAGCCCGGGACAGCAGATGCGTGCCCGACCTTACTCTTATCGACTCAATAAAATTAAAAACTGCAGAACGGCCGATTATTTCGGACGCTTGGTACCGTACTTCGAACGACCTTGGTTACGACCTTTAACGCCGGAGGTATCCAAAGAGCCGCGAACGGTGTGGTAACGAACACCTGGCAAGTCTTTTACACGACCGCCGCGGATCAGTACCACGCTGTGTTCTTGCAGGTTGTGGCCTTCACCGCCGATGTACGAGGAAACCTCGAAACCGTTGGTCAGACGCACACGGCATACTTTACGCAGTGCCGAGTTAGGTTTTTTCGGCGTAGTGGTATACACACGGGTGCATACGCCACGACGTTGCGGGCAGTTCTGCAGCGCAGGTACGTCGGATTTCTCGACGATACGCTTACGCGGCTGACGTACCAGCTGGTTGATAGTTGCCATCTACTAGCTCCACTGTTGTCTTGCGACGCTATTGTCTTACAAGAAAAGCAAAATGGCAGGAACGAATTCCCGCCAAATTTAGGGGATCAAGAGTCTAAAGAGGATCTTGTCCCCAGTCAAGGCAAGGCCCCGACCTCCCCGCCCGCCGGATCTCGACAATTTGTCTCGATCCGCCGAACGGGGTGACCAGGGCCAGGCACTCAATTACCGCAGAACTCAGTTACCACTCGAGTTCAGTGCTTCGGTCAGTGCAGCTTCCACTTCACTGGCGCTTACGCGCAACGGCTTGTCAGCATCACGGCGACGCTTGCGCTCGCTGTGATAGGCCAAACCGGTACCGGCCGGGATCAGACGACCCACAACCACGTTTTCTTTCAGGCCGCGCAGGTAATCGCGCTTGCCGGTTACCGCCGCTTCGGTCAGTACGCGGGTGGTTTCCTGGAAGGAAGCCGCCGAGATGAACGATTCGGTGGACAACGACGCCTTGGTGATACCCAGCAGCACGCGAGTGAACTTGGAGACGAACTTGTCTTCGGTCGCCAGGCGCTCGTTTTCCACCAGCACGTGAGTCAGTTCCATCTGGTCGCCCTTGATGAAACTCGAGTCGCCGGATTCAGCGATCTCGACCTTACGCAGCATCTGACGCAGGATGGTCTCGATGTGCTTGTCGTTGATCTTCACGCCTTGCAGACGGTAAACGTCCTGGATCTCGTTCACGATGTACTTGGCCAGCGCACTCACACCCAGCAGACGCAGGATGTCGTGTGGATCGCTCGGGCCGTCGGAGATAACTTCGCCGCGGTTTACCTGTTCGCCCTCGAAGACGTTCAGGTGACGCCACTTCGGAATCAGCTCTTCGTACGGATCGCTACCGTCGTTCGGGGTAATGACCAGGCGGCGCTTGCCCTTGGTCTCTTTACCGAACGCGATGGTGCCGCTGACTTCAGCCAGAATCGAGGCTTCTTTCGGACGACGGGCTTCGAACAAGTCGGCAACACGCGGCAGACCACCGGTGATGTCGCGGGTTTTCGAAGTTTCCTGCGGGATACGGGCGATAACATCACCGATCGCGATCCGCGCACCGTCCGCAACACCGACCAGGGCGTTGGCTGGCAGGAAGTACTGAGCGATTACGTCAGTGCCTGGCAGCAACAGATCCTTGCCGTTGTCGTCGACCATCTTCACGGCAGGACGGATGTCCTTGCCGGCAGCTGGACGATCTTTTGCATCGAGTACTTCAATGTTGGTCATACCGGTCAATTCGTCAGTCTGACGCTTGATCGTGATGCCTTCTTCCATGCCCACATAGGTCACGGTACCTTTCATCTCGGTCACGATCGGGTGGGTGTGCGGGTCCCACTTGGCCACGATGGCACCAGCGTCGACCTTGTCACCTTCCTTGACCGAAATCACAGCACCGTAAGGCAGCTTGTAACGCTCGCGCTCACGACCGAAGTCGTCAGCGATCGCCAGCTCACCGGAACGCGATACTGCCACCAGGTGACCGTCCACGCGCTCTACGTGCTTGAGGTTGTGCAGACGGACAGTACCGCCATTCTTCACCTGGACGCTGTCGGCCGCGGAGGTCCGGCTTGCAGCACCACCGATGTGGAACGTACGCATCGTCAGCTGGGTACCCGGCTCACCGATGGACTGGGCAGCGATAACGCCGACCGCTTCACCGATGTTCACCTGGTGACCACGAGCCAGGTCGCGACCGTAGCACTTGGCGCAGATGCCGTAGCGGGTTTCGCAGCTGATCGGCGAACGTACGATCACTTCGTCGATGCTGTTGAGCTCGATGAACTCGACCCACTTCTCGTCAACCAGGGTACCGGCAGGAACAATCACGTCCTCGGTGCCAGGCTTGAATACGTCACGGGCGATGACACGACCCAATACGCGCTCACCCAACGGCTCTACAACGTCACCGCCTTCAATGTGCGGAGTCATTACCAGGCCATGTTCGGTGCCGCAATCGATCTCGGTCACGACCAGATCCTGGGCAACGTCTACCAGACGACGAGTCAGGTAACCGGAGTTCGCCGTTTTCAACGCGGTATCCGCAAGACCCTTACGAGCACCGTGAGTGGAGATGAAGTACTGGAGTACGCTCAAACCTTCACGGAAGTTCGCGGTAATCGGGGTCTCGATGATGGAGCCGTCCGGCTTGGCCATCAGGCCACGCATACCGGCGAGCTGACGGATCTGCGCAGCAGAACCCCGTGCGCCCGAGTCGGCCATCATGTACATCGAGTTGAAGGATTCCTGGTCGACTTCGTTGCCATGACGGTCGATGACTTTCTCTTTCGAGAGGTTGGCCATCATCGCCTTGGATACTTCGTCGTTCGCCTTGGACCAGAGGTCGATCACCTTGTTGTACTTCTCGCCCTGGGTTACCAGGCCGGAGGCGTACTGACTTTCGATCTCTTTCACTTCTTCGGTGGCAGCACCGATGATGCGGGCTTTTTCATCCGGGATAACGAAGTCGTTAACACCGATGGAAACGCCGGAAATGGTCGAATAGGCAAAACCGGTGTACATCAACTGGTCAGCGAAGATCACGGTCTCTTTCAGACCAACCACGCGGTAGCACTGGTTGATCAGCTTGGAGATCGCCTTCTTCTTCATCGGCAGGTTGACGACGTCGTACGACAGACCTTTTGGCACAACCTGGAACAACAGCGCACGGCCGACAGTGGTGTCGACGATACGAGTGTTGGTCACACTGCCGCCATCACGATCGTTGACGGTTTCGGTGATCCGCACCTTGACCTTGGCATGTAGTGCGGCTTCGCCAGCACGGAACACACGGTCAACTTCCTGCAGATCCGCGAACACGCGACCTTCGCCCTTGGCGTTGATCGCTTCACGAGTCATGTAGTACAGACCCAATACAACGTCCTGCGACGGAACGATGATTGGCTCACCGTTGGCTGGCGACAGGATGTTGTTGGTCGACATCATCAACGCACGAGCTTCCAGCTGGGCTTCCAGTGTCAGCGGTACGTGCACGGCCATTTGGTCGCCGTCGAAGTCGGCGTTGTACGCAGCACAGACCAGCGGGTGCAGCTGGATAGCCTTACCTTCGATCAGTACCGGTTCAAACGCCTGGATACCCAGACGGTGAAGGGTCGGTGCACGGTTGAGCAGCACTGGGTGTTCGCGAATCACTTCAGCGAGAACGTCCCAGACCTCTGGCAGCTCGCGCTCGACCATTTTCTTGGCCGCTTTGATGGTGGTCGCCAGACCACGCATTTCCAGCTTGCCGAAAATGAACGGCTTGAACAGTTCCAGAGCCATTTTCTTAGGCAGACCGCACTGGTGCAGACGCAGGGTCGGGCCTACGGTAATTACCGAACGACCGGAGTAGTCAACACGCTTACCGAGCAAGTTCTGACGGAAACGACCCTGCTTACCCTTGATCATGTCAGCCAGGGATTTCAGAGGACGCTTGTTGGAACCGGTGATAGCGCGGCCACGACGACCGTTGTCGAGCAGTGCGTCGACCGCTTCCTGCAACATACGCTTTTCGTTGCGCACGATGATGTCCGGAGCGGACAGATCGAGCAGGCGCTTCAAGCGGTTGTTACGGTTGATCACTCGACGATACAGATCGTTGAGGTCGGAAGTCGCGAAACGACCGCCATCGAGCGGAACCAGTGGACGCAGGTCTGGCGGCAGAACCGGCAGAACGGTCAGCACCATCCACTCTGGCAGGTTGCCGGAGCCCTGGAAGGCTTCCATCAACTTCAGACGCTTGGACAGCTTCTTGATCTTGGTTTCGGAGTTGGTTTGCGGAATTTCTTCGCGCAGGCGGCCAATCTCGTGTTCCAGGTCGATAGCGTGCAGCAGTTCGCGGACAGCTTCGGCACCCATGCGGGCATCGAAATCGTCGCCGAACTCTTCCAGCGCTTCGAAGTACTGCTCGTCGTTGAGCAGCTGACCTTTTTCAAGGGTGGTCATGCCTGGATCGATAACGACATAGCTCTCGAAGTAGAGAACACGTTCGATATCGCGCAGGGTCATGTCCATCAGCAGGCCGATACGGGACGGCAGCGATTTCAGGAACCATATGTGGGCAACTGGCGAGGCCAGTTCGATGTGCGCCATGCGCTCACGACGAACTTTTGCCAGCGCAACTTCAACGCCGCACTTCTCGCAGATCACACCACGATGCTTCAAGCGCTTGTACTTACCGCACAGGCACTCGTAATCCTTTACCGGGCCAAAGATCTTGGCGCAGAACAGGCCGTCACGCTCAGGTTTGAACGTACGGTAGTTGATGGTTTCCGGCTTTTTAACTTCACCGAACGACCACGAACGGATCATCTCAGGCGAGGCCAATCCAATACGGATAGCGTCGAACTCTTCGACTTGACCCTGGTTTTTCAGCAAATTCAGTAGGTCTTTCAAGGCCTTTCCTCCTGGCGGAGCAGAGAGCGGGCAAACAGCCCCGCTCTCGATTCGCGTCACGTGTTATTCGGTTTCCAGATCGATATCGATGCCGAGGGAACGAATTTCCTTGATCAACACGTTGAAAGACTCGGGCATGCCCGGCTCCATACGGTGATCGCCGTCCACGATGTTTTTGTACATCTTGGTCCGGCCGTTCACATCGTCCGACTTCACTGTGAGCATTTCTTGCAGAGTGTATGCAGCACCGTACGCTTCCAGTGCCCAGACCTCCATCTCCCCGAAACGCTGACCACCGAACTGCGCCTTACCACCCAGCGGTTGCTGGGTAACCAGGCTGTAAGAACCGGTAGAACGAGCGTGCATCTTGTCGTCCACCAAGTGGTTCAGCTTCAGCATGTACATGTAGCCAACGGTAACCGGGCGCTCGAACTTGTTGCCGGTACGGCCGTCGAACAGCTGCATCTGGCCGCTTTCCGGCAGGTCTGCCAGTTTCAGCATGGCCTTGATTTCGCTTTCCTTGGCACCGTCGAACACCGGAGTAGCCATTGGAACGCCACCGCGCAGGTTCTTCGCCAGATCCAGGATTTCCTGGTCGGAGAAGGTGTCCAGCTCTTCGTTGCGGCCGCCGATCTCGTTGTAGATCTCGTGCAGGAACTTACGCAGGTCAGCAACCTTGCGCTGCTCTTCGATCATACGGTTGATCTTCTCGCCCAAGCCCTTGGCCGCAAGGCCCAGGTGGGTTTCAAGGATCTGACCGACGTTCATACGCGAAGGTACGCCCAATGGGTTGAGGACCACGTCGACCGGGGTGCCATTGGCATCGTGCGGCATGTCTTCAACCGGCATGATCACAGAGACCACACCCTTGTTACCGTGACGACCGGCCATCTTGTCGCCCGGCTGGATGCGACGACGGATTGCCAGGTAAACCTTGACGATTTTCAGCACGCCTGGAGCCAGGTCATCGCCCTGCTGCAGTTTGCGCTTCTTGTCTTCGAACTTGTCGTCCAGCAGGCGGCGGCGATCAACGATATAGGCCTGGGCCTTCTCGAGCTGCTCGTTCAGAGCATCTTCAGCCATGCGCAGTTTGAACCACTGGCCATGCTCAAGACCGTCGAGGACTTCGTCGGTGATTTCCTGACCTTTCTTCAGGCCGGCGCCGCCTTCGGCTTTGTGGCCGACCAGGGCGGAACGCAGACGCTCGAAAGTTGCGCCTTCGACGATACGGAACTCTTCGTTCAGGTCCTTGCGGATCTCGTCGAGTTGAGTCTTCTCGATCGACAGTGCACGAGCATCACGCTCGACGCCGTCACGGGTGAAGACCTGTACGTCGATGACGGTACCCTTGGTGCCAGTAGGCACGCGCAGGGAGGTGTCTTTAACGTCGCTGGCTTTTTCACCGAAGATGGCACGCAGCAGTTTTTCTTCCGGAGTCAGCTGGGTCTCGCCTTTCGGAGTGACCTTGCCCACCAGGATGTCGCCTGCGCCTACTTCAGCACCTACGTAAACGATACCGGCTTCGTCCAGTTTGTTCAGTGCAGCTTCACCCACGTTCGGGATGTCCGCAGTGATTTCCTCTGGGCCAAGCTTGGTGTCACGGGCCACACAGGTCAGTTCCTGGATGTGGATCGTGGTGAAACGGTCTTCCTGGACCACACGCTCGGACAGGCAGATGGAGTCTTCGAAGTTGAAGCCGTTCCATGCCATGAACGCGATGCGCATGTTCTGACCCAACGCCAGTTCACCCATATCGGTGGACGGACCGTCGGCCATGATGTCGCTACGCTGAACCCGATCACCCTTGCTTACCAGCGGACGCTGGTTGATGCAGGTGTTCTGGTTGGAGCGGGTGTATTTGGTCAGGTTGTAGATGTCGACACCGGCTTCGCCAGTTTCAACTTCGTCATCGGCAACACGAACCACGATACGGCTGGCGTCGACGGAGTCGATCACGCCACCACGACGAGCCACGACGCAAACGCCGGAGTCACGGGCAACGTTACGCTCCATGCCGGTACCTACCAGCGGCTTGTCGGCACGCAGGGTCGGTACAGCTTGACGCTGCATGTTCGAACCCATCAACGCACGGTTGGCGTCGTCGTGCTCGAGGAACGGGATCAGCGACGCTGCAACCGAAACTACCTGCTTCGGCGATACGTCCATCAAGGTGACGTCTTCCGGCGCCTTGACGGTGAACTCGTTCAGGTGACGAACAGCTACCAATTCATCGGTCAGGACTTTCTTGTCGTTCATCGTGGCCGAAGCCTGGGCGATCACGTGATCGGCTTCTTCGATGGCGGACAGGAACACGATCTCGTCGGTGACCAGGGCGTCTTTCACCACACGATACGGGCTCTCGAGGAAACCGTACTGGTTGGTGCGCGCATAGGCAGCCAGGGAGTTGATCAGACCGATGTTCGGACCTTCCGGCGTTTCGATCGGGCATACACGACCGTAGTGCGTCGGGTGCACGTCACGAACTTCGAAGCCTGCACGCTCACGGGTCAGACCGCCTGGGCCCAGTGCGGAAACACGACGCTTGTGGGTGATCTCGGACAGCGGGTTGTTCTGGTCCATGAACTGGGACAGCTGGCTCGAACCGAAGAACTCTTTCACCGCCGCAGCCACAGGCTTGGCGTTGATCAGGTCTTGCGGCATCAGGCCTTCGCTTTCAGCCATCGACAGGCGTTCCTTGACCGCACGCTCTACGCGCACCAGGCCAACACGGAACTGGTTCTCGGCCATTTCGCCTACACAGCGAACACGACGGTTACCCAGGTGGTCGATGTCATCGACGATGCCTTTGCCGTTACGGATGTCGACCAGGGTCTTGAGGACCGCAACGATGTCGTCCTTGTTCAGAACACCCGAACCTTCGATCTCGGTACGACCGATACGACGGTTGAACTTCATCCGGCCGACCGCAGACAGGTCATAGCGCTCAGGGCTGAAGAACAGGTTGTTGAAAAGGGTCTCGGCTGCATCCTTGGTTGGCGGCTCGCCAGGACGCATCATGCGATAGATTTCGACCAAGGCTTCCAGCTGGTTGCCGGTGGAGTCGATCTTCAGCGTGTCGGAGATGAACGGACCGCAGTCGATGTCGTTGGTGTACAACGTTTCGATACGAACGACCTGGGCCTTGGCGATTTTCGCCAGGATCTCGGTGGTCAGCTCGGTATTGCACTCTGCCAGGATTTCGCCAGTGGCCGGATGCACGATGACCTTGGCCGTGGTGCGACCCAGGACGTAGTCGATCGGCACCTGCAGCTCTTTGATCCCGGCTTTTTCCAGCTGGTTGATGTGGCGAGCGGTGATACGGCGACCCTGCTCGACAATAACCTTGCCTTTGTCATCCTGGATATCGAGGACAGCGATTTCACCGCGCAGGCGCTGAGGCACCAGTTCCAGGCTGAGGTTTTCACCTTGCACGTGGAAGACGTTGGTGGTGTAGAACGCGTCCAGCACTTCTTCGGTGGTATAGCCGAGCGCGCGCAGCAGTACCGATGCAGGCAGCTTGCGACGACGGTCGATACGCACGAATACGCAGTCTTTCGGGTCGAACTCGAAGTCCAGCCACGAACCGCGGTAAGGAATGATGCGCGCGGAGTACAGCAGTTTGCCGGAGCTGTGCGTCTTGCCACGGTCGTGGTCGAAGAACACGCCCGGAGAACGGTGCAGCTGGGAAACGATTACACGCTCGGTACCGTTGATTACGAAGGTACCGTTCTCAGTCATCAGGGGGATTTCACCCATGTAGACTTCTTGCTCTTTGATGTCCTTGATCGCTTTGTTCGACGATTCTTTGTCGAAAATGATCAGGCGCACTTTTACCCGCAAAGGTACGGCGTAAGTAACACCGCGCAATACGCATTCTTTGACATCAAATGCCGGTTCGCCCAGGCGATAACCGACGTACTCCAGCGCAGCATTGCCGGAGTAGCTGATGATCGGGAAAACGGATTTGAAGGCCGCATGCAGGCCCACGTCGCGGAACTGATCTTTAGTCGCTCCCGCTTGCAAGAATTCACGATACGAATCCAGCTGGATGGCCAGGAGGTACGGCACATCCATGACGTCCGGCAACTTGCTAAAGTCCTTGCGGATACGTTTTTTCTCAGTATATGAGTAAGCCATCAGCGTTCCCCAGCTTGGTCACCTGCTTGTTTGGCCCCTCCCGACGGGAGCAGCCAGAAAATCGTGCAAACCCCATGGTTTGCGCCACCACATCGGGTGGTTACAGCTCGCTATCGGCACCGACCCAGTCGGCTGCCAATAACGGAAAAAGGCCGGTGGCAAGAGCCACCAGCCATCAGCCTGTCGCTTAACGCTCGGGCTGGAGACGCAAAGTCGATGCTTACTTCAGCTCGACTTTAGCGCCTGCTTCTTCCAGAGCGGCCTTGGCTTTGTCAGCTGCGTCTTTGGCAACAGCTTCCAGAACCATGGCAGGAGCGCCGTCAACTACAGCCTTGGCTTCTTTCAGGCCCAGACCGGTCAGTTCACGTACTGCCTTGATCACGTTTACTTTCTTCTCGCCAGCTTCGGTCAGCATGACGTTGAATTCGGTTTGCTCTTCAGCAACGGCAGCAGCAACAGCTGGACCAGCGGAAGCAGCGGCAGCGGTAACGCCGAATTTTTCTTCGAAAGCTTTGATCAGCTCAACAACTTCCATTACGGACATGTTGCCAACGGCTTCGAGGATATCGTTTTGAGAGATAGACATGACTCTAAATTCCTGGATTGGGGGACGGCCTACGCGACCATCGAAATAAACAAAAAACGCGAAAAGGAGTGTCGAGCCTTAGGCTGCGGCAGCTTCTTTCTGGTCGCGCAGTGCCGCCAGAGTACGAGCCAATTTGCTGGTTGCGCCTTGAATCACGCTCATCAGCTGGGAAATTGCTTCGTCACGGGTCGGCAGAGTTGCCAGTACGTCGATCTGGTTAGCTGCGAGGAACTTGCCCTCGAACGCAGCTGCCTTAATCTCGAACTTGTCCTGACCTTTGGCGAATTCCTTGAACAAACGGGCAGCAGCGCCAGGATGTTGGGTGGAGAACGCGATCAAGGTCGGGCCGGTGAACACGTCGTTGAGGACACTGTATTCAGTGTCAGCAACAGCGCGCTTGAGCAGGGTGTTACGTACAACACGTACGTAAACGCCAGCTTCACGGGCCTCTTTACGGAGTCCGGTCATAGCGCCTACTGTTACGCCACGGGCATCAGCCACGACAGCGGACAGAGCAGCTTTGGCAGCCTCGTTGACTTCAGCGACGATGGCCTTCTTGTCTTCGAGTTTAATTGCCACGGGTTTAACTCCTGCTTGTTACCGTTTCATTCGGTCGAAACCGAATGTCGTTTTGGTGTCTGATTCGGTAAGGAACCGGGAGCACCATCTGCGTAGGCTTGTGGTTTAAGACTTGCGTCGCCTACGGTCTTGGACAGCCCCCGCCAGGCAGGGACCCCAATTTTTTGATTGGCGCAATTACTTGCGCCAACCTGAGTCTTACGCGTCGAGCGAGCTCTGATCGATGACCAGACCTGGGCCCATAGTGGTGCTCAGGGTAACGCGCTTGACGTAGATACCTTTCGAAGAAGCTGGCTTGATACGCTTCAGATCAGCGATCAGGGCTTCAACGTTTTCCTTCAACTTGACGGCGTCGAAGCCAATCTTGCCAACGGAAGTGTGGATGATGCCGTTTTTGTCGGTGCGATAACGAACCTGACCAGCCTTGGCGTTTTTAACCGCGGTGGCTACGTCTGGCGTTACGGTGCCGACTTTAGGGTTAGGCATCAGACCACGTGGACCGAGGATCTGACCCAACTGGCCTACAACGCGCATGGCATCCGGGGATGCGATAACTACGTCATAGTTCAGGTCGCCGCCCTTCATTTCAGCAGCCAGATCGTCCATGCCAACGCGATCAGCACCAGCAGCCAGAGCAGCTTCAGCTGCTGGGCCCTGGGTGAAGACAGCTACACGAACGGTCTTGCCAGTGCCGTGTGGCAGCACGGTAGCGCTACGAACGACCTGGTCGGATTTACGTGGGTCAACGCCCAGGTTTACAGCAACGTCGAACGACTCGCTGAACTTGACAGTCGACAGCTCAGCCAGCAGAGCGGCGGCGTCTACAAAGTTGTAGGCCTTGCCTGCTTCGATTTTGCCGGCGATAGCCTTTTGACGCTTGGTCAGCTTAGCCATTACACACCCTCCACGTTAAGGCCCATGCTACGAGCAGAACCGGCGATAGTACGCACGGCTGCATCCATATCAGCTGCAGTCAGATCCGCGTTTTTGGTTTTCGCGATTTCTTCCAGCTGAGCACGGGTAACGGTGCCAACCTTAACGGTGTTTGGACGAGCGGAACCGCTGGTCAACCCTGCAGCCTTCTTCAGCAGAACCGAAGCTGGGGTGCTTTTTGTTTCGAAGGTGAAGCTACGGTCGCTGTAGACAGTGATGATCACTGGAGTCGGCAGACCTGGCTCAAGACCCTGAGTACGGGCGTTGAAGGCCTTGCAGAATTCCATGATGTTCACGCCGTGCTGACCCAGAGCAGGACCAACGGGTGGGCTTGGGTTAGCCTGAGCGGCCTTCACTTGCAGCTTGATGTAAGCGGTAATTTTCTTGGCCATGAGGCACTCCAATTACGGGTTCGAACGCCTCGAAAGGCTCCCCGGTTACTTGCGCGTTTATCCCAGTGACGACAAAACCCCACAGCCTTGGGCTGCGGGGTTGGGATGCCTGCTCAATCAGACCTTTTCGACCTGACTGAACTCTAGCTCTACCGGAGTAGAGCGACCGAAAATGAGCACTGCCACTTGGATCCGGCTCTTTTCGTAGTTAACTTCTTCAACCGTACCATTGAAATCAGCGAATGGACCGTCGGTGACACGTACAACCTCACCCGGCTCAAACAGTGTCTTCGGTTTCGGCTTGTCGCTACCATCAGCGACGCGACGCAGAATCGCTTCCGCCTCTTTATCCGTGATCGGCGCAGGCTTGTCGGCGGTACCGCCAATGAAGCCCATCACCCGAGGGGTATCCTTGACCAAGTGCCAAGTCCCTTCGTTCATATCCATCTGCACCAGCACGTAGCCTGGAAAGAACTTTCGTTCACTTTTGCGCTTCTGGCCATTACGCATTTCAACCACTTCTTCAGTGGGGACCAGAATCTCGCCAAAGCCATCTTCCATGCCAGCCAGCTTTACGCGCTCTATCAGCGAGCGCATGACATGCTTCTCGTAACCCGAGTAAGCATGCACAACGTACCAACGCTTAGCCACGGGACACCCTTAGCCAACAATCAAGGAAACAAGCCAGCCGAGCAGGGAATCAAGCCCCCACAACAGCAACGCCATTACCAGAACAACAGCCACAACGATCAACGTGGTCTGCGTGGTTTCTTGGCGAGTCGGCCATACGACTTTACGAATCTCGGTGCGAGCTTCCTTAGCGAGTACAAAGAAAGACTTGCCCTTGGCTGTCTGCAGGCCTACAAAGGCAGCAACAGCAGCAATGGCGAGCAATGCAAGTACGCGGTACAGGATCGGCGAAGCAGAATAATACTGATTGCCAACAACGCCAATAACCACCAAAGCGACTACCACTAGCCACTTGAGCAGATCGAAGCGAGAGCCTTGAGCTTCAGCTTTAGGAGTCATCTATGAAGATCCTGTGAAAAGAAAGCCAGACACACTGAGTGAATCTGGCAGGTCAGGAGGGAATCGAACCCCCAACCTACGGTTTTGGAGACCGTCGCTCTGCCAATTGAGCTACTGACCTAAAACAAAATCAGGCCGACCATTATGCCGGCCCGAAAAAGACATTACAACTGTTTACTCGATGACTTTGGCTACGACGCCGGCGCCGACGGTACGACCGCCTTCACGGATAGCGAAACGCAGACCGTCTTCCATCGCGATGGTCTTGATCAGGGTAACAGTCATCTGAATGTTGTCACCTGGCATTACCATTTCAACGCCTTCTGGCAGCTCGCAGTTACCAGTCACGTCAGTAGTACGGAAGTAGAACTGTGGACGGTAGCCTTTGAAGAACGGAGTGTGACGACCGCCTTCTTCCTTGCTCAGAACGTAAACTTCTGCGGTGAACTT
The DNA here is from genome assembly GCF_018325805.1 of Pseudomonas sp. St290. Lineage (NCBI taxonomy): Bacteria > Pseudomonadati > Pseudomonadota > Gammaproteobacteria > Pseudomonadales > Pseudomonadaceae > Pseudomonas > Pseudomonas sp. St290. Next base: position 6,116,282 of record NZ_AP014703.1, read on the forward strand.
GGTGTGCGGCTTGACGGTGCCTGGCTTGACCAGAACCTGGCCACGCTCAACGTCGTCACGCTTGGTGCCGCGCAGCAGCACGCCACAGTTCTCGCCAGCACGACCTTCGTCGAGCAGCTTGCGGAACATTTCAACGCCGGTGCAGGTAGTTTTCTGAGTGTCGCGCAGACCGACGATCTCAACTTCTTCCTGGATACGGACGATGCCACGCTCAACACGACCAGTCACAACAGTACCGCGACCGGAGATCGAGAATACGTCTTCGATTGGCATCAGGAACGGCTTGTCGATAGCACGCTCTGGCTCTGGGATGTAGCTGTCCAGAGTTTCCACCAGCTTCTTGACAGCAGTGGTGCCCATTTCGTTGTCGTCTTGGCCGTTCAGAGCCATCAGAGCCGAACCGATGATGATCGGAGTGTCATCACCTGGGAAGTCGTAAGTGCTCAGCAGGTCGCGCACTTCCATCTCAACCAGTTCCAGCAGCTCAGCGTCGTCAACCATGTCAGCCTTGTTCAGGAAGACAACGATGTACGGAACGCCTACCTGACGGGACAGCAGGATGTGCTCACGGGTTTGTGGCATCGGACCATCAGCGGCCGAGCAAACCAGGATCGCGCCGTCCATCTGGGCAGCACCGGTGATCATGTTTTTTACGTAGTCGGCGTGACCTGGGCAGTCAACGTGTGCGTAGTGACGCACGGCCGAATCGTATTCAACGTGAGCGGTGTTGATGGTGATACCACGAGCTTTCTCTTCCGGGGCGCTGTCGATCTTGTCGAAGTCAACCTTGGCCGAACCGAAAACTTCGGAGCAGACACGGGTCAGAGCAGCGGTCAGCGTGGTTTTACCGTGGTCAACGTGACCAATGGTACCGACGTTGACGTGCGGCTTATTACGTTCGAACTTTTCCTTAGCCATCGAAATCACCCCTAGGAGAAGAATTTAGCGAGTCACACAAGCCATTAAAACAAAGGCAGATATTTTCATATCTGCCTTGTAATATGGAGCTCTTGAGCGGATTTGAACCGCTGACCTCACCCTTACCAAGGGTGTGCTCTACCAACTGAGCTACAAGAGCGAAACACTTTGCACAATCTGCAAACTTGGAGCGGGTAGCGGGAATCGAACCCGCATCATCAGCTTGGAAGGCTGAGGTTCTACCACTAAACTATACCCGCGGAGCTTGCAGCTCACGCTAAAAATGGTGGAGGGGGAAGGATTCGAACCTTCGAAGTCGTAGACGTCAGATTTACAGTCTGATCCCTTTGGCCGCTCGGGAACCCCTCCTAAGCGAGCCGGCATTCTATATCATGCCAGCCTTCTGTCAAGCATTTTCTCATTAAAAACCTGAGGTTAGCTGCGTTGACGTCGCTTCGTATCGCTTACCTTTAAAGGTCTTCGCTGCGAAGCGGGCGCCATTCTATGCAAACTACCCTGCGGGTGCAACCCCTTCGCATGGCATTATTTTATGTTTTAACTCATTGAATTCTTTAGAAAGGTTTTGAAGCAACGATTCATTCACCTTCCCTGCGCTTTCCTGGGAAACCTGAATCCAGAATCCCCCACCCTCAGGGAGATTCGGCGAGCTCGATGCAGCAGGACGACCTACGACGCCCAAGGCAGCCAAACGCAGCTCCAACTGCCTGGTCAGCTCCGGACGAATGAAACCACCCAGGTAAACACAGTTTTTTTGCGCTTCACTCGATTTACCCAAGTCACGCCTGACCAGTGCATCCGCCGTTTCGCTCAAAAGATGAATATCCTGCTGCGAGCCGCGGTACAAACTCAGCGGAGTCACATCCTTGGCACGAAGCGGGGCCTCCTGCTGATGCCAGATGTAATAGAAGACATTCAAAACCAGCAACAACAGGAACAGCCACCGCATAGAAACCTCAAGACAAAGGACAGGCCATCGCCAAACCGACAAAAACCAGGTCGGGCACTACCCTGGCATCAGGAACAACCCCCGAGACCAGATTGGCGTCCCCTCCGGTGAGAAACACCACGAAATCCTTTCCCCAATACTGCTGTGCCAATTCAAGTTGAGTCAGGACAAACCCTCGGAGCATCAGCATGCAACCACGCTCAACCGCCTCGACAGTCGTACGACCTGGAGCGAGACTCTCATGGGCTCGCTCCGCTGCTATATCGTCATAGCGAATTCTTCGCGTATGGGTACGCAATTGGTTACGCATCAGGGGCATGCCTGGGCAAATAAATCCACCGAGATGTTCACCGTCCGCCGCCACAAAATCAGCGGTAATGGCAGTACCAAAATCAAGCACCAGGCACGCGCCCGAAGCGAGACGGAACCCACCAAGCAGGGCCAGCCACCGATCGAGCCCCAACCGCTCGTAATCCTCGTAGCCATTTCTTACCCCGGCCATCTCCCGGGCAGGCACAGCACGCGCCACCGACACCCCAAACACATCCACCAAAGAGGCGACCAAGGAGTCTGTCTCCTCCAGGGTTCTCACACTAACGAGACGGCATTTCTTGAGCTGGAACTTGTCGGCATTGCTCAAACTTGCCAACAGATCGCTGTCAGAGCTGACCACACCACCTTCGACCGGCGTCACTCCGTCAGCCTGAAGAACACGCCATTTGATAAAGCTATTGCCGCAGTCAAGCTCAAGAATCATTACGCAACCTCAGACTGAGCTCACCACCGCTAAAGTTTTTTTCCACACCCTCTACCTTCAAACGCAACGCACCCTGGTGATCGATACCCAGCACAATACCGTCAATTTTGTTAACACCAGCAATCAGGGATACAGCCCGCCCCTGCCAAAGATGGTATTGCTCCCACTCCGACTGTATTGCGGAAAATCCCGACGCATGATGAAGCCTTAGATAGTGCTGAAGCGTCGCACCCAATCGTGCCACCAACTCATTTCGATCAAAATCCCTTCTCGCTTCAAGACACATGGACGTCCATTGCTGGTCGACCTCATCGGTCGATTGCATATTCACATTTATCCCCACGCCCAGGACAACATGGCAAACGTCCGCGGGATCCCCCACCAATTCAAGCAAAATGCCAGCGATCTTCTTCTCTCCCACCAGGACATCATTGGGCCATTTCAGCCCCGCCTCGGCGATGCCCATATCGCGCAGGGCGTGCATGACAGCAAGTCCGACGACCAGGCTTAGCCCTTCGATCTGGCGCATGCCGCCGTCAATGCGTAACACCAGGCTGTGGTAGAGATTTTCGGCAAATGGGCTGACCCACTTACGACCACGACGACCACGGCCAGCCATCTGTCGTTCCGCCAAAACCATGAATGGCGCCGCCACCCCGCGCTCGATGAAACGCAGCGCCTCGGCGTTAGTAGAGTCGATAGAGTCAAAGATATGGACAGGCCACTCCTGAAGACCTTTTGCACAGATCTCAGCGGCATCCAGAAGCAACAGGGGCTTGGCCAACTGATACCCCCTACCTCGAACCTTATGAACAGACAGCCCTAATTCTGCCTCCAAGTGCTGCAATTGCTTCCATACAGCACTACGACTGATACCCAACGCAGCACCCAGCGCCTGCCCTGAATGAAAGCGACCATCCTTCAGAAGTTTTAGCAACGTGAGCATGCGGACTGAGCCCTGATAATGAGGCCCGCATGATAGCTATGCGCAAGACCGTTGCATAGAAACACAAAATGACTTTCCTGCGGGCAAAACAAAACCCCTACCTGCATCAGCAGATAGGGGTTTCGGAATTTAATCTTGACGATGACCTACTCTCACATGGGGAAACCCCACACTACCATCGGCGATGCATCGTTTCACTGCTGAGTTCGGGATGGGATCAGGTGGTTCCAATGCTCTATGGTCGTCAAGAAATTCGGGAGCCGGTGCGTGCCTTGCGGTCACGTGCCAGCGAATGGGCATGCGATAGATTTGTGTGTTGCGTTCGTGAGCGATGCGAACTTTCGGTTCGTTTCGTCTTCACACACCGCAATCTGGTCTCTTCGCTCTTCAGCTTGGAGTTACAAATTGCTTGGGTGTTATATGGTCAAGCCTCACGGGCAATTAGTACAGGTTAGCTCAACGCCTCACAGCGCTTACACACCCTGCCTATCAACGTCGTAGTCTTCGACGGCCCTTCAGGGGACTCAAGGTCCCAGTGAGATCTCATCTTGAGGCAAGTTTCCCGCTTAGATGCTTTCAGCGGTTATCTTTTCCGAACATAGCTACCCGGCAATGCCACTGGCGTGACAACCGGAACACCAGAGGTTCGTCCACTCCGGTCCTCTCGTACTAGGAGCAGCCCCTCTCAAATCTCAAACGTCCACGGCAGATAGGGACCGAACTGTCTCACGACGTTCTAAACCCAGCTCGCGTACCACTTTAAATGGCGAACAGCCATACCCTTGGGACCGGCTTCAGCCCCAGGATGTGATGAGCCGACATCGAGGTGCCAAACACCGCCGTCGATATGAACTCTTGGGCGGTATCAGCCTGTTATCCCCGGAGTACCTTTTATCCGTTGAGCGATGGCCCTTCCATACAGAACCACCGGATCACTAAGACCTACTTTCGTACCTGCTCGACGTGTCTGTCTCGCAGTCAAGCGCGCTTTTGCCTTTATACTCTACGACCGATTTCCGACCGGTCTGAGCGCACCTTCGTACTCCTCCGTTACTCTTTAGGAGGAGACCGCCCCAGTCAAACTACCCACCATACACTGTCCTCGATCCGGATAACGGACCTGAGTTAGAACCTCAAAGTTGCCAGGGTGGTATTTCAAGGATGGCTCCACGCGAACTGGCGTCCACGCTTCAAAGCCTCCCACCTATCCTACACAAGCAAATTCAAAGTCCAGTGCAAAGCTATAGTAAAGGTTCACGGGGTCTTTCCGTCTAGCCGCGGATACACTGCATCTTCACAGCGATTTCAATTTCACTGAGTCTCGGGTGGAGACAGCGCCGCCATCGTTACGCCATTCGTGCAGGTCGGAACTTACCCGACAAGGAATTTCGCTACCTTAGGACCGTTATAGTTACGGCCGCCGTTTACCGGGGCTTCGATCAAGAGCTTCGCGTTAGCTAACCCCATCAATTAACCTTCCGGCACCGGGCAGGCGTCACACCCTATACGTCCACTTTCGTGTTTGCAGAGTGCTGTGTTTTTAATAAACAGTCGCAGCGGCCTGGTATCTTCGACCGGCGTGGGCTTACGCAGCAAGTGCTTCACCCTCACCGGCGCACCTTCTCCCGAAGTTACGGTGCCATTTTGCCTAGTTCCTTCACCCGAGTTCTCTCAAGCGCCTTGGTATTCTCTACCCAACCACCTGTGTCGGTTTGGGGTACGGTTCCTGGTTACCTGAAGCTTAGAAGCTTTTCTTGGAAGCATGGCATCAACCACTTCGTCACCCAAAGGGTAACTCGTCATCAGCTCTCGGCCTTAGAATCCCGGATTTACCTAAGATTCCAGCCTACCACCTTAAACTTGGACAACCAACGCCAAGCTGGCCTAGCCTTCTCCGTCCCTCCATCGCAATAACCAGAAGTACAGGAATATTAACCTGTTTTCCATCGACTACGCTTTTCAGCCTCGCCTTAGGGACCGACTAACCCTGCGTCGATTAACGTTGCGCAGGAAACCTTGGTCTTTCGGCGTGGGTGTTTTTCACACCCATTGTCGTTACTCATGTCAGCATTCGCACTTCTGATACCTCCAGCAAGCTTCTCAACTCACCTTCACAGGCTTACAGAACGCTCCTCTACCGCATCACTTACGTGATACCCGTAGCTTCGGTGTATGGTTTGAGCCCCGTTACATCTTCCGCGCAGGCCGACTCGACTAGTGAGCTATTACGCTTTCTTTAAAGGGTGGCTGCTTCTAAGCCAACCTCCTAGCTGTCTAAGCCTTCCCACATCGTTTCCCACTTAACCATAACTTTGGGACCTTAGCTGACGGTCTGGGTTGTTTCCCTTTTCACGACGGACGTTAGCACCCGCCGTGTGTCTCCCATGCTCGGCACTTGTAGGTATTCGGAGTTTGCATCGGTTTGGTAAGTCGGGATGACCCCCTAGCCGAAACAGTGCTCTACCCCCTACAGTGATACATGAGGCGCTACCTAAATAGCTTTCGAGGAGAACCAGCTATCTCCGAGCTTGATTAGCCTTTCACTCCGATCCACAGGTCATCCGCTAACTTTTCAACGGTAGTCGGTTCGGTCCTCCAGTCAGTGTTACCTAACCTTCAACCTGCCCATGGATAGATCGCCCGGTTTCGGGTCTATTCCCAGCGACTAGACGCCCTATTAAGACTCGCTTTCGCTACGCCTCCCCTATTCGGTTAAGCTCGCCACTGAAAATAAGTCGCTGACCCATTATACAAAAGGTACGCAGTCACCCAACAAAGTGGGCTCCCACTGCTTGTACGCATACGGTTTCAGGATCTATTTCACTCCCCTCTCCGGGGTTCTTTTCGCCTTTCCCTCACGGTACTAGTTCACTATCGGTCAGTCAGTAGTATTTAGCCTTGGAGGATGGTCCCCCCATATTCAGACAAAGTTTCTCGTGCTCCGTCCTACTCGATTTCACTTCTAAGATCCTTTCGCGTACAGGGCTATCACCCACTATGGCCGCACTTTCCAGAGCGTTCCGCTAAAATCAAAGAAGCTTAAGGGCTAGTCCCCGTTCGCTCGCCACTACTAAGGGAATCTCGGTTGATTTCTTTTCCTCAGGGTACTTAGATGTTTCAGTTCCCCTGGTTCGCTTCTTGCACCTATGTATTCAGTACAAGATAACCATCTTATGATGGCTGGGTTCCCCCATTCAGACATCTCCGGATCAAAGTCTGTTTGCCGACTCCCCGAAGCTTTTCGCAGGCTACCACGTCTTTCATCGCCTCTGACTGCCAAGGCATCCACCGTATGCGCTTCTTCACTTGACCATATAACCCCAAGCAATCTGGTTATACTGTGAAGACGACATTCGCCGAAAATTCGATCTTGCTCATGAGAGCAACTCACAAATTTTACCTTAGCCTGAGCCGTTACCAGTGAAAGTAACGTTCAGTCTATCTTTCTATCACATACCCAAATTTTTAAAGAACGAACTAGTCAAAGACTAGAAATCAACATTCACCATCGAACCGATGGAATGCTCATTTCTAAGCTTTATACAATCGAAGCAGTAGTGGTGGAGCCAAGCGGGATCGAACCGCTGACCTCCTGCGTGCAAGGCAGGCGCTCTCCCAGCTGAGCTATGGCCCCGTATTTCTACAGGCGTTTCCCACACAAAATTGGTGGGTCTGGGCAGATTCGAACTGCCGACCTCACCCTTATCAGGGGTGCGCTCTAACCAACTGAGCTACAGACCCAATTTCGGGCTGCTTCTTTCGTCTTCTTCAATGAATCAAGCAATTCGTGTGGGAGCTCATGGAGCAGCTGAGTCGTCGATTAAGGAGGTGATCCAGCCGCAGGTTCCCCTACGGCTACCTTGTTACGACTTCACCCCAGTCATGAATCACACCGTGGTAACCGTCCCCCCGAAGGTTAGACTAGCTACTTCTGGTGCAACCCACTCCCATGGTGTGACGGGCGGTGTGTACAAGGCCCGGGAACGTATTCACCGCGACATTCTGATTCGCGATTACTAGCGATTCCGACTTCACGCAGTCGAGTTGCAGACTGCGATCCGGACTACGATCGGTTTTGTGGGATTAGCTCCACCTCGCGGCTTGGCAACCCTCTGTACCGACCATTGTAGCACGTGTGTAGCCCAGGCCGTAAGGGCCATGATGACTTGACGTCATCCCCACCTTCCTCCGGTTTGTCACCGGCAGTCTCCTTAGAGTGCCCACCATAACGTGCTGGTAACTAAGGACAAGGGTTGCGCTCGTTACGGGACTTAACCCAACATCTCACGACACGAGCTGACGACAGCCATGCAGCACCTGTCTCAATGTTCCCGAAGGCACCAATCCATCTCTGGAAAGTTCATTGGATGTCAAGGCCTGGTAAGGTTCTTCGCGTTGCTTCGAATTAAACCACATGCTCCACCGCTTGTGCGGGCCCCCGTCAATTCATTTGAGTTTTAACCTTGCGGCCGTACTCCCCAGGCGGTCAACTTAATGCGTTAGCTGCGCCACTAAGAGCTCAAGGCTCCCAACGGCTAGTTGACATCGTTTACGGCGTGGACTACCAGGGTATCTAATCCTGTTTGCTCCCCACGCTTTCGCACCTCAGTGTCAGTATCAGTCCAGGTGGTCGCCTTCGCCACTGGTGTTCCTTCCTATATCTACGCATTTCACCGCTACACAGGAAATTCCACCACCCTCTACCATACTCTAGCTCGACAGTTTTGAATGCAGTTCCCAGGTTGAGCCCGGGGCTTTCACATCCAACTTAACGAACCACCTACGCGCGCTTTACGCCCAGTAATTCCGATTAACGCTTGCACCCTCTGTATTACCGCGGCTGCTGGCACAGAGTTAGCCGGTGCTTATTCTGTCGGTAACGTCAAAACACTAACGTATTAGGTTAATGCCCTTCCTCCCAACTTAAAGTGCTTTACAATCCGAAGACCTTCTTCACACACGCGGCATGGCTGGATCAGGCTTTCGCCCATTGTCCAATATTCCCCACTGCTGCCTCCCGTAGGAGTCTGGACCGTGTCTCAGTTCCAGTGTGACTGATCATCCTCTCAGACCAGTTACGGATCGTCGCCTTGGTGAGCCATTACCTCACCAACTAGCTAATCCGACCTAGGCTCATCTGATAGCGCAAGGCCCGAAGGTCCCCTGCTTTCTCCCGTAGGACGTATGCGGTATTAGCGTCCGTTTCCGAGCGTTATCCCCCACTACCAGGCAGATTCCTAGGCATTACTCACCCGTCCGCCGCTCTCAAGAGGTGCAAGCACCTCTCTACCGCTCGACTTGCATGTGTTAGGCCTGCCGCCAGCGTTCAATCTGAGCCATGATCAAACTCTTCAGTTCAAACATCTTTGGGTTTTGAGAAAACCCTAAACTTGGCTCAGCAATCGTTGGTTACATCTTTGATTTCTCGCGGAGTAACTTGTGATGCTGATAATCTGTTGACTAGCAGTCTGACTCCACAAGCACCCACACGAATTGCTTGATTCAGTTGTTAAAGAGCGGTTGGTTAAGAGCTTTCGTCTCAACCGAGGCGCGCATTCTACAGCGCCCGGTGCATCTGTCAAGCGGTTATTTTCAGAAGTTTTCAAAGTTTCCTTTTCAACTTCAACCACTTGCGCTTCCGATCTCTCGTTAGCGGGAGGCGAATTCTACAGCGTTACTCGCTGCTGTCAACACCTCTTTTTCACCGCTTTCGACCGAGAAGATCGAACCGCTGACAAGACCAAACCCACACTGCCCTATCAGCTACTTCCTGGCTTCGATGAACTGAAGCCCGACCCCTTCGAAAACCACTTAACTCATTGAATATCAAGGAGTTTTCCGTTTCGACTGCGCCGGAAGTGGGGCGAATTATAGACGTCCAGAATTTGCCGTCAACACCTATTTTCAGCTTTATTCGGATTTCAGCGTAATTCGCGCGAAAGCTTTCTTGCCGGCCTGGCAAACATGGGTAGAACCCAACGCATATATATAGGTGCGATCCACCACCTCACCATCTATACGCACGCCACCCGAACCCAGGAGATCTCGCGCCACCGCAGCATTCTTGACCAGGCCCGCCTTATTAAGGACTGCCGCAATCGGCATATCCTCGGCAGCAGTCAACTCGATCTCTGGCAGATCATCCGGCAGTTCGCCGTCCTTCATACGATTACCCGCCGCACGATGGGCATTGGCCGCAGCCTCCTCACCATGGAAGCGAGCAACGATCTCTTCGGCCAACTTGATCTTGATGTCCCGCGGATTGGCCCCCGCCTCGACATCGGCACGGAAGGCATTGATCTCTTCCATGGACCGGAAACTCAACAGCTCGAAGTAACGCCACATCAGCACATCAGGAATGGAAACCAGCTTGCTGTACATGACCCCCGGGGCTTCCTGGATACCTACGTAGTTACCCAACGACTTGGACATCTTTTTCACGCCATCCAGACCTTCCAGCAAAGGCATGGTGAGAATGCACTGCGCCTCCTGACCATAACCGCGCTGCAACTCACGCCCCATCAACAGATTGAACTTCTGGTCGGTGCCGCCGAGCTCAACATCCGCGCGCAACGCGACCGAGTCATAACCCTGTACAAGCGGGTAAAGGAACTCATGAATGGCAATTGGCTGATTGGTTTTATAGCGCTTGTCGAAGTCATCGCGCTCGAGCATGCGAGCCACGGTGTATTGGGACGTCAGGCGAATGAAATCCGCCGGCCCCATTTGATCCATCCACGTGGAGTTGAAAGCCACTTCAGTCTTGGCCGGATCAAGAATCTTGAAAACCTGAGTCTTGTAGGTCTCGGCGTTATCGAGAACCTGCTCACGGGTCAGCGGTGGGCGCGTGGCACTCTTGCCGCTCGGATCACCGATCATCCCGGTGAAGTCACCTATAAGGAAGATGACCTGGTGCCCCAGATCCTGAAACTGGCGCAGCTTATTAATAAGCACGGTATGACCCAAGTGCAGATCGGGCGCCGTCGGATCGAAACCGGCCTTGATACGCAGCGGCTGCCCGCGCTTGAGCTTTTCGATCAGCTCGGACTCGACCAACAGTTCTTCCGCACCACGTTTGATCAGCGCTAGCTGCTCTTCAACCGACTTCATAACAGACCCGTAAGGCTCAGATTCAAAGGGCCCCAACCATACAAGATCGCGCACCAAATACAAGGTTTGCCCGGCGCGCGGACGCCAATCCACAGAACAGAGCGTCCGCGGGCTTGCTTCGCAGGGGTTTTGGTTATATTTTATACAGTTATTTCATCTTCATCATGTCATTCATCTTTTCCAATTCATCTTTTCAAAAGTCAAAATTACTTATGACCACAGAACCGTCTAAAGCGCCACCGCTTTACCCAAAGACCCACCTGCTTGCCGCAAGCGGCATCGCAGCCCTCCTTAGCCTGGCGCTCCTGGTGTTTCCCTCCAGCGATGTTGAAGCCAAAAAGACGACTCTGAGTCTGGAACTGGAAAGTCCTGCTGAACAACTGACACAAGAACAAGACGCCCCCGAAGCCGTTCAAGCCACAAACGAACCAGCCGCTTCCCCTTTTGCGCAGATTGAAAACAGCCCGCAAGACAACACCGAGGCCGCCGCTCAGGCACAAGCGCCTGTTGCAGAAGAAAAGAAAGGACCAGACCATCGCGAAGTGATCGTTGCCAAGGGCGACACGCTTTCCACCCTCTTCGAAAAGGTTGGCCTGCCCTCGACTTCGGTCCATGAAATCCTGGCCAGCGACAAGCAAGCCAAGCAATTCACGCAACTACAACGTGGCCAGAAACTCGAATTCGAACTCAATCCAGACGGACAGCTGACCAATCTGCACACCAAGCTGAGCGACCTGGAAAGCATCACCCTGACCAAAAACGACAAGGGTTATGTATTCAACCGCGTCACCGCCAAGCCCACTGTTCGCTCGGCCTATGTTCATGGCGTGATCAATAGTTCATTGTCTCAGTCAGCTGCACGCGCCGGCCTTTCCCATAGCCTCACCATGGACATGGCCAGCGTATTTGGCTACGACATCGACTTCGCCCAGGACATTCGCCAGGGTGACGAATTCGACGTCATCTATGAGCAGAAAGTGGTCAACGGCAAGAGCGTCGGCAATGGCCCGATTCTTTCCGCGCGCTTCACCAACCGCGGCAAGACGTACACCGCGGTGCGCTACACCAACAAGCAAGGCAACAGCAGCTACTACACCGCCGACGGCAACAGCATGCGCAAGGCGTTCATCCGTACACCGGTTGATTTTGCTCGCATCAGCTCGAAGTTCTCCGCCGGCCGCAAGCATCCGATTCTGAACAAGATCCGCGCCCATAAAGGTGTCGACTACGCAGCTCCCCGTGGCACGCCAATCAAGGCTGCCGGCGACGGCAAGGTATTGCTGGCCGGACGTCGCGGCGGTTATGGCAACACCGTGATCATCCAGCACGGCAATACCTACCGCACGCTATACGGCCACATGCAGGGCTTCGCCAAAGGCGTGAAGACGGGTGGTACCGTCAAGCAAGGCCAGGTGATCGGATACATCGGTACTACCGGCCTGTCCACCGGCCCGCACTTGCACTATGAATTCCAGGTCAACGGTGTCCACGTCGATCCGCTAGGCCAGAAATTGCCGATGGCCGATCCGATCGCCAAGGCCGAGCGCGCGCGCTTCCTGGCTCAAAGCCAACCGTTGATGGCTCGCATGGATCAAGAGAAAGCCACCATGCTGGCCTCGAGCAAGCGCTAAGCATGGCGCTCTATATCGGTGTGATGTCCGGGACCAGCCTGGATGGTTTGGATATCGCACTGGTCGAACTGACTCCGGCGATCAAATTGATCGCCACGCACTACATTCCGATGCCCACCGCCCTGCGCACCGAGCTGCTTGGACTGTGCAGCAGCGGGCCCGATGAGATCGCCCGCTCCGCCATCGCCCAGCAAAGTTGGGTAAAGCTGGCCGCACAGGGTATCCATACCCTGCTCGACGAACAGAACCTCAAGCCTGAGGACATCACGGCGATTGGCAGCCACGGCCAGACCATCCGCCATGAACCGGCCCGTGGATTTACCGTACAGATTGGCAATCCGGCCCTGTTGAGCGAGTTGACTGGCATCGCCGTCGTCAGCGATTTCCGCAGCCGTGATGTTGCCGCCGGAGGACAAGGCGCCCCGCTGGTTCCGGCATTTCACGAAGCACTGTTCGAAGAACGAATCGGCAATCGCGCCGTGCTGAATGTCGGCGGTTTCAGCAATCTCAGCCTGATAGAGCCGGCGAAACCCGTAGCCGGTTTCGACTGTGGCCCAGGCAACGTATTGCTCGATGCCTGGATACATCAACAACGAGGCGAGCATTTCGATCGCGATGGCCAATGGGCTGCCAGCGGAAAAGTCGAGCCTGTCCTGCTCAAGACACTGCTGAGCGACCCTTTCTTCGTCACCAAAGGCCCGAAGAGTACCGGGCGTGAAGTATTCAACCTGCCTTGGCTGAGCCAGCATCTGTCGCAGTTGCCAGCCTTCGCTCCAGAAGACGTGCAGGCGACGCTGCTCGAACTGACAGCCATGACCATCGTCGAATCACTCCGACATGCCCAGCCCACTACTCAGGAGTTGCTGGTCTGTGGCGGCGGTGCGCACAACCACACGCTCATGACGCGCCTGTCTGACTTGCTGCCGGATGCCAAAGTCAGCAGTACCGCCGTGTACGGCGTAGACCCGGATTGGGTTGAAGCCATGGCTTTCGCCTGGCTTGCCCATTGTTGCCTTGAAGGTATCCCGGGCAACCGCCCAAGTGTCACCGGCGCTCGTGGCCTGCGCGTGCTCGGCGCCATCTATCCGGCCTGAATCCAATAATCACGGACAAAAAAACGCCGCAGGGCCTAAGGCACTGCGGCGTTTTTTATTGAAGCACTCAGATCGAGAACGAAGAACCGCACCCACAGGTCGTGGTCGCGTTAGGGTTCTTGATCACGAAGCGCGAGCCTTCCAGACCTTCCTGATAATCCACCTCGGCACCTGCCAGGTACTGGAAGCTCATCGGATCGACCACCAGGCTGACCCCTTCGCGCTCGACGATGGTGTCATCTTCGGCCACTTCTTCATCAAAAGTGAAGCCGTACTGAAAACCTGAACAACCGCCGCCCGTCACAAATACGCGCAGCTTCAAACGATCATTACCCTCTTCATCGACCAGGCTCTTCACCTTGTGCGCCGCACCGTGGGTGAATTGCAAAGCCGTGGGGGTGAAGGTTTCGACGCTCATGCTGAATATCTCCCGGCGTTTACGCCGCCATAATGCGTGATGGCGGGCATTATCCGCTTCTCCTAGAAAATTGGTCAACTATTTAGAAGAGCAGCGGCGAGCTACAAGCCTCAAGCTTGTAGCTGCCAACCTGAAGCTTGTGCTGCCGTTACGGCAACATCCCGGCATGGGACAACCCCAGGCGCTCATCCAGCCCGAACAGAATGTTCAGGTTCTGAACGGCCTGGCCGGACGCGCCCTTGACCAGGTTATCGATAACCGACAACACCACTACCAGATCACCGTCCTGCGGACGATGCACGGCAATCCGGCAAACGTTCGCACCGCGCACACTGCGGGTTTCCGGGTGGCTGCCGGCCGGCATTACGTCGACGAACGGTTCGTTGGCATAACGTTTTTCAAACAACGCCTGCAGGTCTACCGAACGATCGACGACGGTTGCATACAGGGTGGAGTGGATACCACGAATCATCGGTGTCAGGTGTGGCACGAAGGTCAGGCCGACATCCTTGCCCGCTGCCCGGCGCAACCCCTGGCGAATTTCCGGCAGGTGCCGATGCCCCTTGACCGCGTACGCCTTCATGCTTTCCGAGGTTTCGCTATACAGCGAGCCGACACTGGCTCCGCGCCCGGCACCGCTGACACCGGATTTGCAGTCGGCAATCAGACGCGAGGCATCGGCAAGGCCCGCTTCAAGCAGAGGCAAGAACCCCAGCTGTGTGGCCGTCGGATAGCAACCCGGTACGGCGATCAACCGTGCCTGCTTGATTTTCTCGCGATTGACTTCCGGCAAGCCGTAGACCGCTTCATCGAGCAGTTCCGGTGCACCGTGGGGCTGGCCGTACCATTTGGCCCATTCGTCGGCGTCCTGCAGGCGGAAGTCCGCCGACAGGTCGATGACCTTGGTCCCGGCGGCCAGCAGCTCACCCGCCAGGGCGTGAGCAACACCATGGGGCGTGGCGAAGAACACCACATCGCAGGCGCCGAGGGTCTTGATGTCCGGGACGCTGAACGCCAGGCCGTCGTAATGGCCCCGCAGGTTCGGATACATGTCGGCGACGGCCAGGCCGGCCTCGGATCGGGAGGTGATGACCACCACCTCAGCCTGCGGATGCTGTGCCAGCAGACGCAGCAGTTCGACACCGGTGTAACCCGTGCCGCCGACAATACCGACCTTGACCATAAACCTGCCCTCAACGAACCCACTGGAAAGCCGTCGATGATAGGGGCCGCAAGGCGCGGCGACAACCGTCAAGGTGACGTGTGGCCGCTCCAACCTCTACTATCGGGCTACCGTGAATTCCTGGAATAACTAAAAATGCTCTATCTGTGGCTCAAAGCACTTCACATCGTCAGCATGGTCTGCTGGTTCGCCGGCCTGTTCTACCTGCCTCGCCTGTTTGTCTACCACGCCCAAAGCGAGGACAGCGTCAGCAAAGAACGCTTCAGCGTCATGGAGCGCAAGTTGTACCGCGGCATCATGGGCCCGGCAATGATCGCTACCCTGGTATTTGGCATCTGGCTGCTCAGTCTCAACGCCGGTGCCTACTTCACCCAGGGTGCCTGGATGCATGCCAAGTTGACCTTGGTCGTGCTGCTGATCGGTTACCACCATATGTGCGGCGCCCAGGTGAAGCGCTTCGCCCGCGGCGAAAACACCCGCAGCCATGTCTTTTATCGCTGGTTCAATGAAGTGCCGGTTCTGATATTGCTGGCTATTGTAATTCTGGTGGTCGTCCGACCGTTCTAATCTCCAATCAGCATTTATTATCCGGGGTACTTCCAATGTCGTTGCCCGCTCTGCTTGAACAACGCTTGCGTCTGCCCGTCGTGGCGGCACCGATGTTCCTGATTTCCAATCCACAACTGGTACTGGCCTGCTGCCGCAACGGCATCGTCGGCAGCTTTCCGGCGTTGAACCAGCGTGAAAGCAGTGGCTTGAAGGCCTGGCTGGAGGAAATCGAAGCGGGTCTGGCAGACTTGGAAAATCCGGCGCCCTACGCCGTAAACCTGATCGTCCATCACAGCAACCCGCGACTTCAGGCCGACCTGGCCATCTGCATCGAACACAAGGTGCCGATTGTCATCACTAGCCTGGGCGCGGTGAAGGAACTGGTGGATGCCGTCCACAGCTATGGCGGGCTGGTATTCCACGACGTGACTACCCGGCGTCACGCCGAAAAAGCCGCCGAAGCCGGTGTCGATGGCTTGATCGCCGTTGCCGCCGGCGCAGGCGGGCACGCCGGGACCTGGAGCCCGTTTTCATTGATTGCCGAAATCCGGCAGTTTTTCGATAAGACCTTGCTGCTTGCGGGATGCCTGAATCACGGCCATCAGATTTTGGCCGCCCAACTGCTTGGTGCGGATCTGGCGTACTTCGGTACGCGCTTTATCGGGACAAGCGAAAGCCAAGCCCCTGACGCTTATAAAGAGATGTTGCTCACATCCAGAGCCGCAGACATCGTGCATACTCCCGCTGTGTCCGGGGTACCGGCCAGTTTCATGCGCCAGAGCCTGGAGAATGCCGGGTTCGATCTGGCCGCCCTGCAGAACAAGGGCGAGGTGGATTTCGGCTCGAAACTCAAGCCGCTGAACGATGAAGCCAAGGCCTGGAAAACCGTATGGTCGGCAGGCCAAGGCGTGGGTGAAATCGATGATTTGCCCAGCGTCGATCAGTTGGTGGCTCGCCTGGATGAAGAATATCGTCAGGCACAAACCCGGGCGGCACAGCTTGGCAGGCAATGGCCCCGCTGAAGCCACCCCATAAAAACAGTTAATTAACTTTCAGAGACAAGGATGCCGGGCATGAGCGAAACCCGTTTCAACATCGTATTCGACGGAGGCCTGATGCCTGGCGTCGATACCACCACAGCCAAACTCAACCTCGCCGAGCTGTTCAAAAGCGATATCAGCGCCATTGAACGGCTGTTCACTGGTCGCAGGGTAGCCCTTAAAAGCAACTTGTCCCAGAGCGAAGCGCAGCAGTACCTGGAAGCACTCAACAAGAGCGGCATCGATGCCAGGATCGAAGCCGAACCCGCCCTCCAGCTGAGCCTTGGCGAAGTACAGGAGTCGCCACGACAGCCGGAGGTACGCCACCCAGAGTCGATCGTCGATCCCGTCTCGCCGTACGCGCCTCCCCGGGCCGAAGTGGGTGAAACGCTCGCCGAGTACGGCACGCTCAAGCCCTTCAGCTTCGATGGGCGTATCGGGCGTTTGCGCTACCTGGCCTGGACCATGGTGTTGACCCTGGCCATGCTGCCCCTGGTCGGCTTGGGCTTCTGGCTTGCCACGGCCTGGCTGATGGCTTCCGACTCGATAGCCGCACTGGTCGTCGGCGGTCTGCTCGGCGCAGCCGTCGTGCTTGCCTTTGCCTTCGTGAGTATCCAGTTCAACGTCCAGCGCCTGCACGATCTGGGCTGGTCGGGGTGGCTGTGGCTGATTAACCTGGTTCCATTCGTGGGCAGCATCTTCCCGTTCATCCTCATCATCGCTCCGGGCAATACCGGCGCAAACCAGTACGGCCCGCCACCACCGCGCAATACCACGGCGGTCAAATTGCTCGCGTCGCTTTGGCTTGTGATGATCGTCTTGATTTTCATGGCCACCTTTGCCGGCATCTTCGGAGCCCTCCAGGAGGACTACGACAGCAGCAGCCTGAGCAGCTATGAAAGCAGCGAGTCCAGCAACGAAACCAGCGAAGAACCCGCCGTCGAGGCAGCCGAGCCCGCCCCGCCTTCTGTAGACTATGAAGAAGAAGAGGAACAATAAGCGCGCTTCATGCCGGTGACAGCCCAGTCGACTGGCGGCGGGCTGTTGCGATGGAGAACTGCATGACCCGTTACGCACTGATCACTGGCGCTTCCAGCGGCATTGGCCTGGCCATGGCCGAAGCGCTGGCCCGGCGTGGCCGCAACCTGATACTGGTGGCTCGACAGCGTGATCGGCTGGAAAGTATTGCAATCGAACTGACTCAGCGGTTTGGCGTGGAGGTGTTGTTCCGGGCCTGTGACCTGGGCGAACCGCTGAGGCTTTCAGGCTTTCTCCTGGAACTGGAGGAAGGTGAGCGGCAGATCGACCTGCTGGTCAATTGCGCCGGCATCGGTACCAGCGGGCCGTTCCTGGGGCAGGACTGGATGACCGAACAGGACCTGATCGAAGTCAACATCCTCGCCCTGACACGTCTTTGTCACGCTATCGGTAACAGCATGGCGCTGCTGGGCGGCGGCCAGATCCTCAACGTCGCCTCGATCGCCGCGTTCCAACCCGGCCCCTGGATGAGCACCTATTACGCCAGCAAGGCCTATGTACTGCACTTCTCCGAAGCCCTGCGGGTCGAGCTGAAGAAATGCGCGATCAAGGTTTCGGTACTCTGCCCTGGCCCCACCCACACCGGCTTTTTTTCCAGGGCACAGATGGACGAACAGAAACTCATCGACAGCAAACTGCTGATGAGCCCGGAAGAAGTCGCCCTGTACGCCGTACGCGCGCTGGACCGCAACCGCGCCATCATCATTCCCGGACGCCGTAACCGCTGGCTGGCCACACTGCCGCGGCTGGGATCGCGATGGCTGGTGCGAACCATCACCGGCATGATCAACAAGGCTTATTGCCCACGCTGACCCCTTAGAATTGAACAACCAGGCGCCTCTACCGGTGCCTTCATGACACTCGACCTCGACGAACCCAACGGAGAAAACAGCTGTGGATACTCTGTTTACCAAGATCATCAACCGGGAAATCCCGGCGAAGATCATTTACGAGGATGACCAGGTACTGGCCTTCCATGACATTGCGCCACAGGCGCCCGTGCATTTCCTGGTCATCCCGAAAAAACCGATCCGCACGCTCAACGACCTGACCGAAGAAGACAAAGGCCTGGCTGGACACATTCTGTTCACGGCCCAGCGCCTGGCGCTTGAATTGGGCTGTGAAGAAGGTTTTCGCGTGGTGATGAATTGCAATGAACTGGGTGGGCAAACGGTCTATCACATTCATATGCATGTGCTAGGGCAGCGCCAGATGAACTGGCCGCCGGGCTGATCCCCCTGACCCAGCGCAAATCTTCGGCGGTCGATTGAGTTAAACTGGCCGCTGTGATTTTTCCCGGAGGTAAGCATGACTACCCAACGTCACTACTCGCCGATTGACCGTTTGTTGCTGCAAGCCGATACAGCGATGCGCACGCTGCTGCCCTTCAGCGGTCAGCCGTACCGCCCATCACCGGCTATCGTGCAGCCGGACGCGCAACTGAGTGACGAGCAAACCCGCCACGTCGCCGGACTGATGCGTATCAACCACACCGGCGAAGTCTGTGCCCAGGCGCTGTATCAGGGCCAGGCGCTGACAGCGAAGCTACCGCAAGTGCGTGAGGCAATGGAGCATGCCGCCGAGGAAGAAGTCGACCATCTGGTCTGGTGCGAACAACGCATTCGCCAGCTGGGCAGCCATACCAGCGTCCTGAACCCGCTGTTCTATGGGATGTCATTCGGGATCGGCGCCGTTGCCGGACTGATCAGCGACAAAGTCAGCCTTGGCTTCGTTGCGGCGACCGAGCATCAGGTGTGCAAGCACTTGAATGAACACCTCGAACAACTACCGGCCGAGGACGAAAAATCCCGGGCGATCCTCGAACAGATGCGCGTGGATGAGGAACACCATGCCGAGAGTGCCCTTGAGGCCGGAGGCTTCCGTTTCCCGGCTCCGGTGAAATTCGGCATGAGCCTGCTGGCCAAGGTCATGACCAAGAGCACTTATCGGATTTGACGGCGATTGGGGATTGGATGACTCATCCGCATTCCCAGGGAAATTAAAAAAGGCGACTGCCCATTGGGAGTCGCCTTTTTTTCACCGAAAACTTCAGTACGGCATGTTGCAGGCCGTCACCATTGGATCGACTCAACCCAATTCGATGATTTCATAGTCGTGGGTGATTTCGACCCCGGCGGCACCGAGCATGATCGAAGCCGAGCAATATTTCTCGGCGGACAGCTCAATGGCGCGCTTGACCTGGGCCTCCTTCAGGGCTCGCCCCTTCACCACGAAGTGCATGTGGATCTTGGTAAACACTTTGGGATCTTCTGTGGCGCGCTCTGCCTCCAGGAAGGCTTCGCAGCTTTCGACGGCCTGGCGGGACTTTTTAAGAATGCTGACCACGTCGAAGTTACTGCAACCGCCTACGCCCAGCAGGAGCATTTCCATCGGCCGAACACCCAGGTTCCGCCCGCCGGCTTCTGGCGGGCCGTCCATGACGACCACATGACCACTGCCTGACTCACCGAGGAACATGGCTTCGCCAGCCCATTGGATGCGTGCCTTCATCGCCAAGACTCCACTGTTAAAAAAGGGTCGCCAGCTTAGCACAGCGCTGCGGAATGACTGCTCTGCGTCTCAGGAAACCTGACCCGCCAGCACGTAGGTAAATTCTCCAATTAATTAGGGACGCCTCTGTTAAGCTGGCGCCAACTCGCTGGCGTATGGCCAGCTTTTTAGCGATGCCATTCGCGCCTATAAAAAAACCAAACCACTACACTGCGCAGTCTTTCGGGATACAACCATGGTTGCCATTACTCCCACGTTCAAGATCAAGAATCTCGACAAACTCTTGATGCATTGTCAGCGCCGCCGCTATCCAGCCAAACACAACATCATTTGTGCCGGAGATCGTTCCGACACGCTGTTTTTCATCATCAAGGGTTCGGTCACTATCCTGATAGAAGATGATGACGGTCGGGAAATGATCATCGCCTACCTCAATTCCGGGGATTTTTTCGGCGAGCTGGGGTTGTTCGAACAGGCGGGCAAGGAACAGCAACGCAGTGCCTGGGTGCGGACCAAAATTGAATGTGAAGTTGCGGAAATCAGCTACGCCAAATTCCGAGAACTGTCCCTGCAAGACCCGGACATTCTTTACGTCCTGAGCGGACAAATCGCACAGCGCCTACGTAATACCACCCGCAAGGTGGGCGATCTCGCCTTCTTCGACGTCACCGGACGTGTCGCACGTTGCCTGCTGGAGTTGTGCAAGCAGCCCGATGCCATGACTCACCCGGACGGCATGCAGATCAAGGTGACCCGCCAGGAGATTGGTCGGATAGTCGGGTGCTCGCGTGAAATGGTCGGTCGCGTACTCAAGGATCTGGAGGAGCGCAACCTGGTCAGCGTCAAAGGCAAGACCATGGTGGTGTTCGGAACGCGTTAAACGCCCAATAGTTCGATCAGCAGTTTCCGGTACAGCGCCTCGAGCCGCTCCAGCGCGTGAGGCGCCGGGAATTTTTCATGCAGGGCAATATGGCTCTCGGCACGCACTCGCTGCTCCAGGCCACAGGCCTCATTGAAGCGGTTGACTGCTGCGACCATGGACTCGCGCTCGTTCTCCAGCAAAAGTGCGCCATGAACCAGCCCCACCGGACGTTGCCCCCCCTTGCTCTGGCGCCAGCGCTGAGCGGTGCCGACCATTTTCCGACCGTCGAGGTTGACGTTGAAGCGCCCGTCGCAAAAAGCCCCCTCCACTTCTCCCAGCGAAGCCACCCCGCCCAGTTCATCCAGCAACTGGCAGATGGGATCGCACAAGCGGCGGTACCCGGTTTCGATACGGCCGTGATCGCCTTCGCTGCGCGGTGGCGCGTAGACCAGGGCGATGTTGACGGTAGCGGCCGACTGCGGCACCGGTTCACCACCGGTTTCGCGTAACAGGACCGGCCAGCCATGGGCAGCCGATACGTCACTGGCGTGTTCGAACCCCGCAAGGCGACTCAAGCGGCGCGGCATGACCAGCGCACGATCATTGGGCTGCCAGAACAGCAGACCGAACTCGGCGTCGCCCGCGCAGATACTGGCCAACAGATCCTGTTCGGCTTGCAGGCCAGCTTCGACAGTGAGGGAAATCACAGGCGACATGGATCAGTCCAGCGTCGAGCCGCTCACCGGCAGGCCTCGTTCAGGAAAGAACAGTCGTTGCAATTCCGTGCCCGGGCTCTCCGCCCGCATGAACGCCTCACCCACCAGGAACGAGTACACATCGCTGACTTCCATCAGCTCGACATCGGCCCGGTTGAGGATGCCGCTTTCGGTGATGACCAGGCGATCGCGCGGAATGCGCGGCAACAGGTCCAGGGTGGTTTCCAGGCTCACTTCAAAAGTGTGCAGGTTGCGATTGTTCACGCCGACCAGTTTGGTATCGAGGGTTTTCAGGGCTCGCTCCAACTCGTCACCGTCATGGACTTCCACCAGGACATCCAGCCCGACGCTTTTGGCAACAGCCGCCAGCTCGGCCATTTTTACGTCGTCCAGAGCGGACACGATCAACAGCACGCAGTCGGCGCCCAGCGCCCGCGCCTCGACGATCTGGTATGGGTCGATCATGAAGTCCTTGCGAATCACTGGCAACTTGCACGCCGCCCGCGCCTGCTTCAGGTAGTCGTCGGCCCCTTGGAAAAAGTCGATGTCGGTCAACACCGAGAGGCAGGTCGCCCCGCCCTTCTCGTAGCTGCGGGCGATGTCGGCCGGGACGAAATGTTCGCGAATCACGCCCTTGCTGGGGGAGGCCTTCTTGATTTCGGCAATCACCGCCGGCTGTTTTTTCTTGGCCTGATCGATCAGTGCCTTGGCAAAGCCGCGCGGCGCATCCGCTGAACGCGCCAGGTTTTCCAGCTCGGCCAGACTGACGCGAGCGCTGCGCTCAGCCACTTCCTCAGCCTTGCGAGCCAGAATTTTTTCCAGAACCGTTGGCACGCTCATCCTTCGTTCTCCACTTTGAATACGGCGGTAAATGCACCCAACTCTTCGAGCTTTTCCCGGGCCAGGCCAGTGTGCAGTGCATCATGGGCCAGCTCCACGCCCTGCTTGAGGCTGCTGGCGTGGTCGGCGGCGTACAACGCAGCGCCGGCATTGAGCACGATCATCTCAGCGGCTTTCTGGCCATTCTCGGTCTTGCGCCGCCCCAGGGCATCGCGTATCAATTCCAGCGATTGGGCCGGGCCGTCGACCGCCAGGCCGTGCAAGCTCTGGCTTTTCATGCCGAGGTCTTCAGGTTCGACCCAATACTCGCTGATCTGATCATTTTTTAGTTCGGCCACGAATGTGGGCGCCGCCAGGCTGAATTCATCCAGGCCATCCTTGGAGTGGACCACCAGCACGTGCTTGCTGCCCAGGCGTTGCAGGACTTCGGCCAACGGCCGGCACAACGCCTGGCTGAACACCCCAACCACTTGATGCTTCACGCCGGCCGGATTCGTAAGCGGGCCGAGCATGTTGAACAGCGTACGCAATCCCAGGTCACGGCGCGGCGCGGCAGCGTGTTTCATGGCGCTGTGATGGGTCTGGGCAAACATGAAACCAATGCCGACATTGTCGATACAGCGCGCGACCTGGATCGGCGTCAGGTTCAGGTAGATGCCAGCCGCCTCCAGCAGGTCGGCACTGCCGCTCTTGCCTGAGACTGCGCGGTTGCCGTGCTTGGCAACGGTGCAACCGGCCGCCGCGACCACGAACGCTGACGCGGTGGAAACGTTGAAGATATTGGCGCCGTCACCACCGGTGCCGACCACATCGACCACACCGTCCAGCGTCTTGAGCTCGACCTTGTCCGCCAGCTCGCGCATCACCGACACGGCGCCGACGATTTCATCGATGCTCTCGCTTTTCATGCGCATGGCCATCATGAACGCGCCGATCTGCGCATCCGTGCATTGGCCAGTCATGATTTCGCGCATCACGTCGCGCATCTCGTCGGTGCTCAGGTCGAGATGGCCGACGATACGGCTCAGGGCTGTCTTGATATCCATGGAAAGTCCTTAGCGCGTGCCGCCGGTTTGTTTGAGGAAGTTGGCGAACAGTTCGTGACCCTGTTCGGTGAGAATAGACTCGGGATGAAATTGCACACCCTCGATATTCAATGTCTTGTGGCGCAGCCCCATGATCTCATCGACAGAGCCGTCTTCAAGCTGGGTCCAGGCCGTCAACTCCAGGCAGTCGGGTAGCGTTTCGCGCTTGACGATCAGGGAGTGATAGCGAGTTACGGTAAGCGGATGATTCAGGCCCTCGAACACCCCCTTGTCCTCATGGAATACCGGGCTAGTCTTACCGTGCATGACTTGTCGAGCGCGCACGACATCACCGCCGAACGCCTGGCCAATCGACTGATGCCCCAGGCAAACACCGAGGATCGGCAGCTTGCCGGCGAAATACTTGATGGCGTCGATGGAAATGCCCGCTTCGGTCGGCGTGCACGGGCCGGGTGAAACCACGATGCGCTCAGGCTTGAGGGCTTCGATTTCGGCGATGGTCAATTCGTCGTTGCGCACGACCTTGACCTCGGAGCCCAGCTCGCCGAGGTACTGCACAACGTTGTAGGTAAAAGAGTCGTAGTTATCGATCATCAGCAACATGGCGTAAGCAACCTATTGAATTCACTGACTTTAAATACAGCCTTCGGAGAGTGACCCGCACACTGCTGCGCTTGGCGAGGCGAGTGATGCCCCTGCGAAGCGGCTCTACAAGCGGGTAAAGAAGGCAAATCGGTACAGGTCCGGCGAGGCCGGCGGAGAATATTCAGGCGCGCCAACGCCAGCGGGCGTGTGCCTTGATCATTTGATCCAGAAGTTTGCTGACAATCGACACAGGAAAAGTCTCGTTCATACGTCCCGGCACAGTAGCTTAGCTGGGCGGAGCACGCAATATGACCGATCCCGAAGGGCCTTGAAACAATCGCGATGTTCTGGAGAGATGGCAAAACGCCGAAAGTTTTTGGTACTGTCGTTTCGTTTTCTAACAAAAATAAGATAAAAACGGATTTTCCCATGATCAAAAAGACGTTGTTCGTACCGATTGCCAGTTGCTTGCTAGCGATGGCCTGCGCCCAGGCGAGCGCCGCTCCCAACCCTTATTCCAAGCTCATCGTGTTTGGCGACAGCCTCAACGACGCCGGCCAGTTTGCCGATCCGAATGGTCCGCCCGGCGCGACCGAGCGCTATACCAACCGAACCGGGCCGATCTACACCGACGGCAGCGGTGAAGCCTACTCCGCCAATTCCACCCAGTTGCTCGGTGGGCGCCTGGGTTACTCCGCCGACGAGACCGCCGCCTCCACTTCAGCGGTCCGCGCCAGCGAGGGGCTGGCAGACGGCAACAACTGGGCGGTAGGCGGTTATCGTACCGACCAGATCCTCGAATCGATTACCGGCGTGTCCGACACTGGCGAGCGCAGCCGTCCCGGCTACCTGCAGTCCAATGGGCTGCGCGCCGATCCGAATGCGCTGTATTACATTTCCGGTGGTGGTAACGATTTCCTTCAAGGCCGGGTGCTGACCCCCGAGCAAGCAAACGCCGCCGCGGACCGCCTCGCCGACAGCGTCCAGGTGCTGCAAACGGCCGGCGCCCGCTATGTGATGGTCTGGCTGTTGCCTGACCTGGGCTTGACCCCTGCCCTCAACGGCGGCCCTTTGCAAGATACCTTTTCGCAACTGGGCAATCAGTTCAACCAACAACTGATCACGCGCCTGCAAGGCATCGACGCTGAAATCATTCCGTTGAATATTCCGCTTTTGCTGAAGGAAAGCTTCGCCGACCCGGCAAGATTCGGCCTCGCCACCGGTGAGAACCTCACTGCCACCTGCTTCAGCGGCAACGGCTGCACGGAAAACGCCACCTACGGCATCAACAGTGCCACGCCTGATCCCAGCAAGCTGATCTACAACGACGCGGTTCATCCAACCGAAACCGGGCAGAAGCTGATCGCCGACTACGCCTATTCCCTGCTCGCGGCGCCATGGGAGCTGACATTGCTGCCGGAAATGGCCCACTCGACCCTACGTGCTCACCAGGACGAGTTGCGCAGCCAGTGGCAATCTGACTGGGAGAACTGGCAGGCCGTGGGCCAGTGGCGAGCCATCGTCGCCGGCGGCGGCCAGCACCTGGACATGGACAGCCAGGACAGCGGCGCCAGCGCCGACGGCAGCGGCTATAGCCTGAACATCGGCGGCAGCTATCGCCTCAATGAGGCTTGGCGCGTAGGTGTCGCCGCCGGCCTCTACCGCCAGGACATGGAGGCAGGCCACAACGATTCGCAGTACAAGCTAAACAGCTACCTGGCGACCGCTTTCGCCCAGTTCCAGCAAAACCGCTGGTGGGCCGATGCGGCACTGACCGGCGGCAAGCTCGACTACGACAATCTGGAGCGCAAGTTCGACCTGGGCGTCAACGAAGCCCAGGAGAAAGGCGACACTGACGGCCATCTATGGGCATTCAGTACCCGTGTAGGCTACGACATCGCCCAGCCGGGCAGCCAATGGCATCTCTCACCGTTTATCAGCGCTGACTATGCGAAGGTGGAAGTCGATGGCTATTCGGAAAAGAGCAGCCGCTCCACGGCCCTGACCTTCGATGACCAGACCCGCGACTCGAAACGCCTGGGCATTGGCTTGCAGGGTAAATACAACTTCACCCGCCAGACCCAGGTGTTTGGCGAATATGCCCATGAACGCGAGTACGAGGACGACACGCAAAAGGTCAACATCGCCCTCAACAGCCTGCCAGCCAATGACTTCACGCTGGAAGGCTACACGCCACAGAGCCACCTGAATCGCCTGAGCCTGGGGGTCAGCCACAAGTTGACCAACGACTTGGCGCTGCGTGGCGGTTATACATTGCGCAAGGATGATGGCTCCACCCTGCAGGGGGTGAGCCTGGGCGTCAGCCTGGATTTCTGACCGAGAGAGAGCTATGTGGGAGCGAGCCTGCTCGCGATGAGGCCGTCATGTCCGACAAATGCATCGGCTGACAGGCCGCTATCGCGAGCAGGCTCGCTCCCACATTTTGATCGAGTTGCCACAGTTGTTTGTTGAAGGGCTTCAGTCTTCTGAGGTCTGCTCGGCCAGCGCCACGGCGCGGAACATGGCCCGGCGCTTGTTCAGGGTTTCTTCCCACTCCAGCGCCGGCACCGAGTCGGCGACAATGCCACCGCCGGCCTGTACGTGCAGTTCGCCGTTCTTGATGACAGCGGTGCGAATGGCAATGGCGGTGTCCATGTTGCCGTTCCAGGCGAAGTAACCCACGGCCCCGCCGTACACGCCCCGCTTGACCGGCTCCAGTTCGTCGATGATTTCCATCGCGCGGATTTTCGGCGCGCCGGACAAGGTGCCCGCCGGCAGGATCGCCCGCAAGGCGTCCATCGCCGTCAGTCCGTCCTTCAACTGGCCGGTGACGTTGGAAACGATGTGCATCACGTTGGAATAGCGCTCGATGACCATCTTCTCGGTGAGTTTCACCGAACCGATTTCCGAGACTCGTCCAGTATCATTGCGCCCCAGGTCAATCAGCATGAGGTGCTCGGCGATTTCCTTGTCATCCGACAGCAGGTCCTCTTCCAGCGCCCGATCAGCCTCTTCCGTAGCGCCACGTGGGCGAGTGCCGGCAATCGGCCGTACCGTGATGAGGTTATCCTCGACCCGCACCAGCACTTCCGGCGAACTGCCGACGACGTGGAAGTCGCCGAAGTTGAAGAAGTACATATAGGGCGTCGGGTTGAAGCAGCGCAGGGCCCGGTACAGGTCAATGGGCGCCGCCTTGAAGTCGATGGACATCCGCTGCGACGGCACGACCTGCATGCAGTCACCGGCGAGGATGTACTCCTTGATGGTATCGACGGCTCTTTCGTAATCGTCCTGGGTGAAACTGGAACGGAACACCGGGTCGGCCGCCGACTGCTTGCTGAAGTCCAGCCCGGGACGCGGGGTGATCGGTTGACGAAGCTTTTCCAGCAGTGCCTGCAGGCTTTGTTGGCCCTGCTCGTAGGCATCTTCCTGGGCCGGATCGGCCAGGACGATGGCGTGCATCTTGCCGGCGAGGTTATCGAAGACCACGACCGCGTCGGACACCATCAGCAAAATATCCGGCACGCCCAACGGATCGGGGTTCGGACAGGTGCCCAGGCGCTTTTCCACGTAGCGCACGCAGTCGTAGCCGAAATAACCCACCAGGCCACCGTTGAAGCGTGGCAGACCGGGGATGGTCGGCACGTTGTAGCGAGCCTTGAAGGTTTCGACGAAGGCCAGCGGGTCCTCGACTTCGAGACTTTCGATCTCGACGCCGTCGTGGGTCACGCTGATGCGATGGTCATGGACCCGCAGCACCGTGCGGCACGGCAGGCCAATGATGGAGTAACGGCCCCATTTCTCACCGCCCTGCACCGATTCGAGCAGGTAGGAATTGGGCTGGTCGGCCAGCTTGAGATAGATCGACAACGGCGTGTCGAAGTCGGCCAGGGTTTCGCAGGCAAGCGGGATGCGGTTATAGCCGGCAGCGGCTAGACGCAGGAATTCTTCACGGTTCATGGGGTGCCTCGTGGCAAGAGGAGCTGACAGTCAGGTATGCAAACGCGCCGGATAACCGGCCAGGATCACGTCAGGCGCGCCAACGCCAGCGGGCCAGGGCCTTCATGACTTTCATCCAGAGTTTGCGAGTGACCACCACGATGGCGTTTCCAGAAGAGGATTGAACAGCGTCGGGCAACGTTATCTCAGCGGCAGGGTCCAGGCAACCGGGAATTAAAAGGCGCAAATCGTCGATCACCAGCGTCGGAAACTCTTCGGCGATTGGCCGGCCATGGTTATAGCCGTAACTCAGCGCCACGCATTTGACTCCAGCCGCTTTCGCCGCCAGCACATCGCTGCGCGAGTCGCCGACGAACAACGATTGGGAGGCTGGGATGTTGGCCATTTTCATCACGAAAAACAGCGCGGCCGGATCGGGCTTTTTCTGTGGCAAGGTATCGCCGCCGATGATCCAGCGGAAATAACGGCCGATTTTCATCTGATCCAACAGCGGCGCGACGAAGCGCTCCGGCTTGTTGGTGATCAGCGCCATTTCCACGCCTTGCTTTTGCAGCCATTTGAGGGTGGAGCGCACACCGGGGTAGACCACCGTCAATTCGTGATTGCCCTCATAGGCTTCATTGAACAGCTCCAGCGCCCGCTCAGCCTCGACCTCATCGACGCCTTGGGCATCGATGTGATTGGCCAGGGCCCGGCGCACCAACATGGGCGCACCATTGCCGACCCACTGACGCACAGCGTCGAGACCGGCCGGCGGGCGGCCGAGCTTAAGCAGCATGTGGTCCACGGCCGCCGCAAGGTCCGGGACCGAATCGACCAGAGTGCCATCGAGGTCGAACATCACCAGACGCGGCAGGCTGCCGGGGAACAGCTGCTCGAAGCCGCTCATGGGCGAGCCAGTGCCAATTCGGCGCGCATCTTTTCAATGACCTCTTTGTAATCCGGGGCATTGAAGATCGCCGAGCCTGCGACAAAGGTATCAGCGCCCGCCGCAGCGATCTCGCGGATGTTGTTCACGTTCACGCCACCGTCGATCTCCAGGCGGATATCCCGGCCCGAGGCATCGATCAGCGCCCGGGCCTTGCGCAGTTTATCGAGGGTGCCGGGGATGAATTTCTGCCCACCGAAGCCGGGGTTGACGCTCATCAGCAGGATCATGTCGACCTTGTCCATCACGTACTCGAGCACGTCCAGCGGTGTCGCGGGGTTGAACACCAGACCAGACTTGCAACCGCCTTCGCGGATCAACTGCAGGGAGCGATCGATGTGCAGCGTGGCTTCAGGGTGGAAAGTGATGTAGGTGGCGCCGGCTTCGATGAAGTCCCCGACAATGCGGTCCACCGGGCTGACCATCAAGTGCGCGTCGATCGGCGCGGTGACGCCGTACTTGCGCAGCGCCGCGCAGACCATCGGGCCGATGGTCAGGTTGGGCACGTAGTGGTTGTCCATCACATCGAAGTGCACGATGTCGGCCCCGGCGGCCAGAACGTTGTCCACTTCCTCGCCCAGACGGGCGAAGTCGGCGGAGAGAATCGACGGAGCAATAGCGAAGGGCTGCATGACGCACCTGTTTTGAGCGAAATCACGATGGCGCGCATTGTATACCTCAAGATTTGGCGCGCCCACCGTGACAGTCGATCAATACGCCGCGCGGTAGATCTCCTCGATATCGGCGGCGCTCAGTTGGCGCGGATTGTTGCGCATCAAGCGCTCGATCCCAGCGGCTTCCACCGCCATGGCGGGGATGACATCCACGGTCACACCCAGACTGCTCAGGCCATTGGGGATTTGCACCGCGGCGCATAGCGCGACCATGGCCTCCACAGCTTCGTCGGCAGCTTCAAGATCGCTCAGGTGTGCGGTCTTGAGCCCCATAGCCTCGGCGATGTCGCGCATGCGCTCCACGCACGCCATTTTGTTCCACGCCATGACATACGGCAGCAACAAGGCGTTTGCGACGCCATGGGAAACGTGGAAGCGCCCGCCCAACGGATAGGCCAGCGCATGCACCGCCCCGACCCCGGCATTACCGAATGCCATGCCGGCCATCAGGCTGGCGGTGGCCATGTCCTCACGGGCTTGCAGATGAGACGGGTTGGCATAGGCCTTGGGCAATGCCCGGGTGATCAGTTTGATCGCGCCAATGGCCAGGGCATCGGTGATTGGCGAGGCATTGAGCGACAGGTAAGCCTCGATGGCGTGCACCAACGCATCGACGCCACTGGCAGCCGTTACGCTGCGCGGACAGGTGAGGGTCATCTGCGGGCTGACCAGCGCCACGTCCGGCAACAGGTAATCGCTGACGATGCCTTTTTTCAGCTGTGCGGCCTTATCGGAAAGGATCGCCACGTTGGTGACTTCCGAACCGGTCCCGGCCGTGGTGGGGATGGCAATCATGGGCGGGCCTTTGCGCGGCACCTGATCGACGCCGAACATGTCCTGCAGCTCGCCGTGGTAACCGGCATAGACCCCGACGCACTTGGCGATGTCGATGGCACTGCCGCCACCCAGGCCGATCAGCCCATCATGGCCGCCGTCGCGGTAGGCTTGCATGCAGTCTTCGACAATGGCGATTTCCGGGTCCGGCATGACCCGGTCGAAAATCTCGTAGTCCCGTCCGCCCAGGTGTTGCAGGGCCAGCTCCACGGTGCCGGACTTGACCAACGCCGCATCGGTCACGATCAGTGGGTTGTCGACGTCCAGCCGCGTCAACTCGGCGGCCAGTTGCTCGATGGCAGCGGCGCCGGTGATCAGTTTATGGGCGATCTTGAATGAGGAAAGACTCATGTGCGCGGCCTCTTATTCGAGTATGGGCTGGCACAAGGATAGCTCGGTATTCAAGGTTGTCTGCCATTCAGCCCATGAATACAGCGCAAATTCCCTGTGGGAGCGGGCTTGCTCGCGATGGCGGTAGAGCATTCGACATTTTTATCGACTGACACTCCGTTATCGCGAGCAGGCTCGCTCCCACAGGGTACACCGCTGACCGTCAGACCTGGGCGGTACGCAGCTTCTCGCTACGCCCACGCAACCACTCCAGGGTCAGCAGCAGGATCACCGAGAAGGCGATCAGCAGCGTCGCGGCGGCGGCAATGGTAGGGCTGAGGTTTTCGCGGATACCACTGAACATCTGCCGTGGCAGGGTTGCCTGCTCGGGACCGGCCAGGAACAGGGTCACTACTACTTCATCGAACGACGTCGCGAAGGCGAACAACGCACCGGAGATCACACCGGGGGCGATCAACGGCAAGGTCACCCGACGAAACGCTGTCAGCGGCGATGCGCCAAGGCTGGCAGCGGCCCGAACCAAATTGTGGTTGAAACCCTGAAGGGTCGCCGACACTGTGATGATCACGAACGGCACACCCAGCACGGCGTGGACCACGATCAGCGAAACGAAACTGTTGCCCATCCCCAGTGGCGCGAAAAACAGGTAGCTGGCGACGCCGATGATCACCACCGGCACCACCATCGGCGAGATCACCAGGGCCATCACCAACGCCTTGCCCGGGAAGTCGCCACGGGTCAGGCCGATGGCCGCCAGCGTGCCGAAGATCATCGCCAGCAACGTCGCCGCCGGGGCCACGATGATGCTGTTCTTCAGCGCCCGCATCCATTCGGCCGAAGCGAAGAAATCGTGATACCACTGCAGCGAAAAACCTTGCAGCGGGTACACCAGGAAGCTGCCGGAGTTGAACGACAGCGGA
Organism: Pseudomonas sp. St290; assembly: GCF_018325805.1. Lineage (NCBI taxonomy): Bacteria > Pseudomonadati > Pseudomonadota > Gammaproteobacteria > Pseudomonadales > Pseudomonadaceae > Pseudomonas > Pseudomonas sp. St290. Next base: position 6,148,160 of record NZ_AP014703.1, read on the forward strand.
ATGATCACCAGCACCGGCAGGATCAGGAACAACAGGATCAGCCCACAGAGGGTGCGCAAGGTGTAGAACCACACCCGTTCGACGGGAGACATGTAAGGACTCAGCATTTCGATCTCCCCTTAGCTCAGGCGCAGGCGACTGGCGCCCACCAGCCGGTTGTAAATCAGGTAAAGCACGACGGTCGCCAACAACAGCAGCCCGCCGAGCGCCGTGGCCATGCCCCAGTTAATGCTGGTGTTGGTGTAGAACGCGACGAAGTAGCTGACCATCTGATCGTTCGGGCTACCCAGCAACGCCGGCGTGATGTAGTAGCCGATGGCAAGGATGAACACCAACAGGCAACCGGCGCCGACACCGGCATAGGTCTGCGGGAAGTACACCCGCCAGAAACTGGCGAACGGATGACACCCCAGGGAAATCGCCGCCCGCATATAAGTAGGCGAGATACCTTTCATCACGCTGTAGATCGGCAGGATCATGAATGGCAGCAGAATGTGGACCATGGAGATGTAGACACCGGTGCGGTTGAACACCAGTTCCAGGGGCTTATCGATGACGCCCATGGCCATCAGGGCACTATTGATCAAGCCGCCCGATTGCAGCAGCACGATCCACGCAGCCACCCGCACCAGGATCGAGGTCCAGAACGGCAGCAGCACCAGGATCATCAACAGGTTGCTTTGGCGTGATGGCAGATTCGCCAGCAAGTAGGCCAACGGATAAGCCAGCACCAGGCAGATCGCGGTAATCACCAGGCCCATCCAGAACGTGCGGGTGAAGATATCCAGGTAAATCGCCTGGTCGGGAGTGGCCGGTGCCAGCTCGCCGAGGTCATCGATGCGGTGATCGACGGCCGCCAGCAGGTAATACGGGGTGACGTCGCTGGTGTTACGGCGGATCACCTGCCAGTACGCCGGGTCGCCCCAACGCTCATCGAGGTTTTCCAAGGCTTCTTTATAAGAGGTCGGCTCGGTGGCGAACGGCAACGCCCGAGCGGTCTTGGTCAACAAGCTGCGATAGCCGGCCAGTTCCATGTTCAGGCGCTTGGACAAGTCGCCCAGGGTCTGATTCTTGCGGGCTTCGGCCAGGTCTTCACTGGCAGCCTTGTACACCGGCTCGCCCGGCAACCCGCGTCCGTCCCATGTAGCGACGGCAGCGACGGTACGCGGCATGGCACCCACCACTTCCGGGTTGCTGACACTTTTGAACAGCAGCGCCACGATCGGCACCAGGAACACCAGCAACAGAAACAGCACCAGCGGCGCGATCAAGGCCTGGGCCTTCCAGCGGTTGACCCGCTCGGCGTGCTTGAGCCGCTGCTTCAGGGTGGGGCTGGTGCCCGCGTTCAGTGGAACGGCGATGGCCATGGCGAACTCCGCAAATCTTTTTGATCGTTACAGGGGCGGCGGGCCGCCTCTGTTCTTTTGAAACATCCAACTGAGGCAAGAACCTGTGGGAGCGGGCTTGCTCGCGAAAGCGGTATGTCAGCCAACATTCATGTTGAAAGTGATGACGCCTTCGCGAGCAAGCCCGCTCCCACACAAGCTCTTCTACAACCGTCAGTGGTTACTTCGCAGCCCAGGAATTGAAGCGCTGCTCCAGTTGCTCACCGTTGTCAGCCCAGAAGCTGACGTCGATCTGCACCTGATTGGCGATGTTTTCCGGGGTGGTCGGCATGTTGGTCAGGACATCCTTGGCCAACAACGGGACTGCCTGGGTGTTGGCCGGGCCGTAGGCGATGTTTTCCGAGTAGGTCTTCTGCTGCTGCGGTGCTACGGAGAAGGCGATGAATTTCTTCGCCGCTTCTGCGCGAGTCTTGTCCAGGCCGCGCGGAATAGCCCAAGCGTCGAAGTCGTAGATGCCGCCGTTCCACACCACTTTCAGGTTGCTTTCTTTCTGGACCGCAGCGATCCGGCCGTTGTAGGCCGAGCTCATGACCACGTCACCGGAGGCCAGGTACTGCGGCGGCTGAGCGCCGGCCTCCCACCACTGGATGCTCGGCTTGAGTTCGTCGAGCTTCTTGAACGCACGGTCCTGGCCGTCTTTGCCGGCCAGCACTTTGTAGACGTCTTTCGGCGCGACACCGTCGGCCATCAAGGCGAATTCCAGGGTGTACTTGGCGCCTTTGCGCAGGCCGCGCTTGCCTGGGAATTGCTTGGTGTCCCAGAAGTCTGCCCAACTGGTCGGTGCGGTTTTCAGTTTGTCGGCGTTGTAGGCCAACACGGTCGACCACACGAAGAAACCTACGCCGCAAGGCTGGATGGCGCCCTTGACGTAGTCTTCGGCCTTGCCGAACAGGGCCGGATCGAGTTGTTCGAACATGTCTTCGTCACAACCACGGGACAATTCCGGAGACTCGACTTCCACCAAATCCCAGGAAACGCTCTTGGTGTCGACCATGGCCTTGACCTTGGCCATTTCACCGTTGTACTCGCCAGCTACGATCTTGCCATTACCGGCCGCTTCCCACGGTGCGTAGAAGGCTTTGACCTGAGCCGCCTTGTTCGCCCCACCGAAAGACACCACGGTCAGGTCCGGGCCCGCCGCCATCGCGCTTGCCGCACCCATCATGCCCAGGGTCAGGGCTGTGAACTTCAGGGATCTCAACATTTATTGTTCTCTCCACGTGCAGGGTTGGTGTTGGTACAGCAGGGGGCGATCAATTCGCCTCTAGAAGGGGATCGAGCGCACGCACGTGCTCGACTTGCCAGCCAAGCGGAACCACGTCCCCGACGGCGAGCCCGGGATCGAGCTCGGCAATCGGTTGTTTCACGAAGAAGTCGTTCTTGCCGCAGACTTCCAGGCGAACGCGGACGTGGTCGCCCAGATAGATGAATTCCGCCACCCTCCCTGAGAAGCGGTTGACACATTGTTCGCTTGCGCCGTTGAGGCTCACCCGCTCCGGGCGGATCGACAGGGTCACCGGCTCGCCGGGCTTGCCGACATTCACCGCCAGGGCCTCGACCTTCTCGCCGCGCGCCAGCTCCACCAGGCAACGGTCACCGGTGTGGCTGTGCAGGCGGCCGTTGAGGCGGTTGTTCTCGCCGATGAAGTTGGCAACGAAGGTGTTTTTCGGCTCTTCATACAGTGTGCGTGGTGGAGCGATCTGCTGGATTTCGCCCTGGTGGAATACCGCCACGCGGTCGGACATGGTCAGGGCTTCGCCCTGGTCATGGGTCACGTAGACCACGGTCACGCCAAGGCGCTGGTGCAGGTGCTTGATTTCCATCTGCATGTGTTCACGCAGTTGCTTGTCCAGCGCACCGAGGGGTTCATCCATCAGCACCAATTGCGGCTCGAATACCAATGCCCGGGCCAGCGCCACCCGTTGTTGCTGGCCGCCGGACAATTGCGCCGGGTAGCGCTGGGCGAAGCTGTCCAGTTGGACCATGCTCAGGACACGCTTGACCCGATCGCTCACGTCACTCTTGTTCAGGCCGCGCACGGTCAGCGGGAACGCGAGGTTCTCGGCGACGGTCATGTGGGGGAACAAGGCGTAGTTCTGGAACACCATGCCGATGTCACGCTTGTGCGGCGGCACATTATTGATCGAACGCCCGGCCAGTTGGATCTCACCGGCGGTTGGGGTTTCAAACCCGGCGAGCATCATCAGGCTGGTGGTCTTGCCGGAACCGGACGGCCCGAGCAGGGTCAGGAATTCGCCTTTGCGAATATCCAGGTTGAGGTCTTTGACGATCAGGTTCTCGCCATCGTAGCTCTTTTGCACACCACGAAAGCTGACCAGCACATCACTGGCCCCCGCGCTTGAATCGACCTGGCTCATACCCGCACCTTTTGTATTGATGACTGCTTGTGAATCAAGCCTAGTGGAGCCTGGGGTCCGCGCAAATCGGGACGCAGGAGAGAATCGCCTCAGCCGGATGGAAGAGTCGGGGTAGGGATCGCCCTACAAGGATGGCGGGATTGGGTAAATGCAGTGGCGAGTTTTAAGCGGCAAGCTGCAAGCAGGGGTGAAAAGCGGTGTTGGGGCGTGTCGCAAATAGGTATGTCAGTGCATTCCCCTGTGGGAGCGAGCCTGCTCGCGATAGCGGCGTGTCAGCCAACATCGATACTGAATGGTCCGACGCCATCGCGAGCAGGCTCGCTCCCACAGGAGATTGCGGCGAGTTTAGAGCAGCTTGTGCTCCATCGCGTATTTCACCAGCTCCGCCAATGATGTGATGTTGAGCTTCTGCATCAACCGCGCCTTGTGGGTACTGATGGTCTTGCTGCTCAGGGCCAGTTGCTGGGCGATGTCGTTGACGTTGGCGCCCTGGGCCAAGCGCTCGAAGACCGAGAATTCACGCTCGGACAATAGCGAGTGCAACGGGCGGGTGTCGGTCAGGCCGACCTCGAAGACCATTCGGTCGGCCAGGTCCGGGTCGATGTAACGCCCGCCGGCCGCGACCTTGCGAATCGCCATGAGCAGCAGGGCCGGGTCGCTGTCCTTGGTCGCGTAGCCAGCTGCACCGACCTTCAGCGCACGGGCGGCCATTTGCGCCTCGTCATGCATCGACAGCACCAGAATGGCTGGCGGATTATTCAGCGCCCGGATCCGCGGGATCGCCTCCAGGCCGTTGACACCCGGCATGGAAATGTCCAGCAGCACCACTTCGCAGGGCACCTGGCGCAAGGTCTCGAGCAACTGTTCGCCATTGCTCGCCTCCCCGACCACCACCAGATCCTTGGCCAGGCCGATCAACTGCTTGATGCCTTCGCGGACGATGGTGTGGTCTTCGGCTACCAGTACACGGATCACATTGTTCTCCAGATTCAGAATCTCATCGCGAGCAGGCTCGCTCCCACAGGGTTATATGTACATCTCAATCAATGTGGGAGCGAGCCTGCTCGCGATAGGGTCCGCCCAGGCGGCCCACCGATCAGGCCTCATGCAACGGCACCCGCACCGACAGGGTCGTCCCCTCCCCGGGCTCACTGTCCAGGGTCAACCGCCCCCCCATGATCAACACCCGTTCACGCATGCCGACCAGGCCAAAGGAGGTTGACCGACCTGTATTGGCAATGAAGCCTACACCGTCATCGCTGACTGTCAGACACAATTCGTCGCCTTCCTGAACCAGCGTCAGCTCCACAGTATGTGCTTGGGCATGGCGCATCACATTGGTCAGCGCCTCCTGGAGAATCCGAAACAGGCCGATGGCCTTGGCGTCGCTCAGGGCTGGCAAGTTGTCCGGCACCTGCACCAGGCACGGGATCTGCGTACGCGCCTCGAAGCGCCGCGCCTGCCATTCGATGGCCGAGGCAATGCCCGCATCGAGGATCGGCGGGCGCAACGCCGTCGCCACGTCCCGCACCAGTTGGAACAACTGGGCAATCAGGCGCTTCATGCTGTTAAGCCGCTCATGCAGGCCCGGGTCGAGTTGTGCGTAGGCCAATTCACACATGGATGTTTCAAGTTTCAACACCGTCAGCATCTGACCCAGCTCGTCGTGGACTTCCCGGGCAATACGCGCCTTTTCCTCTTCCCGCACGCTTTCCAGGTGCGCCGACAACTCGCGCAACTGCTCCCGGGAGCTGGCCAGTTCCAGTTCGATACGTTTGCTTGCGGTGATGTCCCAGACGATACCGTCCCAGACGTAGGCGCCATCTTCGAGACGACGGGTGATCGCCTTGATCTCGGCCCAGCGCTCCTGACCTTCACGGGTCAGGATGCGGCCCTGCCATGACCAGTCGCTGTCGGTGTCCAGCGCCTGGTCCTGGGTACGGTGATAGTCGGCCTTGTCCTGCGGATGCACCAGGCTGCGCAGCCCGGTGTCGCTGCGGGCCAGGGTCGCGGGGGAATAGCCCACCAGGCTTTCGCTGCCTTCGCTGATGTAGGCAAAATCGATCTGGCCGGTCACGGGTGCCCGCTCCAGGCGAAAGACCAGGCCTGGCACGTTGGCAGCGATGCCTTGCAAGCGCGCCTCGCTTTCACGCAGCGCCGCCAATGCACGCCGGCGTTCGGTCACGTCGTTGAGGTAAACCACCAGGTATTCGGCGTCGCGAAAGCGCAAAAAACTCAAGGACACGTCGGCCGGCAGGATGCTGCCGTCGGCACGCACGCATTCGGTCTCGAAACTTTGCGGCCCTTCGTCACTGGCCCGGGCGCGCTTCCACAAATTGAGCCAGCGATCCATGTGCAGGCCGGGCTCGAAGTCGATCAAGGGCCGATCGATGATGGCACCCGGCGCATAGCCGAGCATGGTCTCCGCCGCTCGGTTGGCATAACGCACGTGGCTGTCCCAATTGACCCATAGGATACCGACCGTGCTTTGATCGATGGAAAACTGCGTCAGGCGCAAGGCTTCCTCGCTGGCCGTACGCTGGGCAATGTCCTCCCGCGCGGCACGCAGGCGGCGCTCCAGTGCGCGTTGCTGGCGGCGCTGCCAGAACACGATGGCAACGCTGCTGAGCAACAGGGCCAGCATCAGCAGGGTCAGGTTCTGCCAGAAACCCGGAGTCTCGGTCAGACGCGGGTATTTCGGCTTGAGCCAACGGCTGTGCAGTTGCTCCAGCTCCTTGGCGGGGATCGCCTGCAAACCGCTGTCGATGATCTCGGCCAGTTCCGGCCAGTCCCGGCGCGTGGCCACCCGTAGCAACTGCGGCAGGCCGATGTCGCCCACCACCGCCAACTCGGCGAATTCGGGCTCGACCATCAACCGCCCGAGCTGTGCCTCATCGACCACCGCATATCGCGCCTGCTGGGTCAGCAACAATTGCAGGGCCTCGCGCTCCATCGGCACACCTTGCAGATTCAGCGTTGGGTAGTTGCTGCGCAGGTAATCGGCCGTGGCGCTGGGCATGCGTACCGCGACCCGGGCCTGGGTGTCGAGCTTTTCCAACTCCACCCCCTCGGCGCCTTTCTGTCCGCCGACGATCAATTGCGGCACGCGCATGTAGGGATCGGAAAACTGCCAGAGCTTGAGCCCACTCGGGGACTGGGTCAGGCCCGGAGCGACGTCCACCTCGCCGGCGCGCACCGCCGCTTCCAGTTGCGCCACGTCCTGGAAATTGCGCCAGGTCAGCTCGACGTTCAGCGCCTTGCCCAGCCATTGCATCAACTCGACGTTGGTGCCGGACAAACGCTGCAAACGCCGGTCGTATTGCGCATAGGGTGCCTGCAATACCAGGCCGACCCGCCATTGCGGATGTTGCACCAGCCATTGGCGCTGCCCGGCATTCAATTGCACCCCGTGCGCCGACGGCGCGGGCGCAGCCCACGCCATCAAGGGAAGCCATAAACAGCCGATAACCCACAGGCAGCAAAAACGCATCATCGAAGTCTCATGCACTGACAAATACTGACCAACCCATTAGGCTGCCGGAAATACTTCTGGTCATGGAATATCCGATGCCCTCTGTTTATCGCCTGGCGTTGCCAGCATTGTGCCTGTCGCTGATCCTGCCAAGTGCCTTTTCTGTGCAGGCCAGCGAAGCGGCACCCGCCGCCGCGGAACAACCTGCCGAGGAAAAGCCCGTCGAGCGCCAGCCTTTGCTCGAGCGTAGCCAGGAAGAAGCGACCGCACTTGAACGAAAAGTCCCGGCCCAGGAACAGCAACAATTACAGACCGGCAGCGATGCCTTCCTGGCGCTGTGGAAACCGGCCAATACCAGCGACCCCAAGGGCGCAGTCATCATAATCCCCGGCGCCGGTGAAACAGCTGACTGGCCTCAAGTTATCGGCCCTTTGCGTAAAAAGTTGCCCGATGTTGAGTGGAGCAGCCTGAGTATCACCCTGCCAGACCTGCAAAGCGACGTCATTGCACCGCGCGTGGTGGAAACGCCACCGGAGACCAAACCGGCCGACACCGCAGCCGCAGCCGCAGCACCGGACGCCACCACCGCAGCACCGATCGAGCAGGTGGCGGGAGGAGAAGCCGACGCGACCGATCCGGTCGTCGCCCAAACCGATGAAGAACACGCCAAGGCCGATGCCGAGCGTATTTTCGCCCGCATCGACGCGGCACTGGCCTACGCCGAACAGCAAAGTGCCCGCCGCATCGTACTGCTGGGCCATGGCACCGGTGCTTATTGGGCAGCGCGCTACTTGAGCGAAAAACAGCCCTCGCAAGTCGAACGCTTCGTGATGGTCGCCGCCCAGACTCCGGTCACCGCCAAGCCTGCCCTGGCCGAACTGACCCCGACCTTGAAACTGGCGACCGCCGACATTTTCTACATGGACAAGGCGCTGGATCGCAACGCGGCACTGGAGCGCTTGCAGGCAAGCAAACGCTTGAAGGGTTCGACTTTCAGCCAGGTGTCCCTCAAGGCCTTGCCGAACCCGTCGGCAGAGCAGGAGCAGCTGTTTCGTCGGGTTCGGGGTTGGTTGAATCCGCAGAAACCGGGTGAATGAGAATCACGGCAGACATCAGGCCGGAAACAGAATGTGGCGAGGGGATTTATCCCCTCGCCACATTTGCTCCCCCGCAGGGCTAGCGAAAATCCCGCCGTTCGCGAATCAAGCGATAGGCGTTATGCAGCTCCCGAGTCTTGTCGGTGGCCTCGCGAACCTGCAATGGCGTCGCCCCGCTGCCAGCAATCTTGTCCGGGTGGTGACGACTGAGCAGGCGTCGGTAGGCCCGCTTGATCTGCGACGGCTCACTGGTAGCAGAAACCCCCAGCAAACGCATCGCCTCCTGATACGTTATGCCACTGCTGGGCGGCGCCAGTTTCTGCGGTTCGTATTCGCCCGCCAATGCCTGGACTTGTTGCTGCGTCCAGCCCAGCCACTTGCCCCACCGGGCAATCAATTCACGCTCACCTGGCCCCGCCCGCCCATCGGCCCAGACCATCCGCCAGCAGGCCCGCAGCACACCTTCCGCCGCATGCGGCTGAGTGCTGAGGCGACGTAGATAACCGCGTAAGTGATCGTTCCCGGATTTGCCTCGGTTGAACGCCGCGATCGCCCGGCGTTGCGCCGACTCGCTCAAGTCCAGGGCTCGCATTTCCTGGCGAGCCTGCTGAATGTGACCGTCGACCACGCGCCCATCGCATTTGGCCAGGCGCCCCAGCAATACAAACAACAACTCATCGTTGCGCAGTGCCGGGCGTCCACCCAGACGCTCCCGTACCTGCGCCCAGCCCTGCAGGTTCAGGCGCCGATCCAGGGCCTGTCCCAACAACGCCCCAAGCATGGCCCCCGGAATGCTGGCTATGGCAAAGCCCGCCCCGGCTCCAATCAGAGTCCCTGGCCACCACATATCAACCGCTCGCTTCTATCAAGGTTTCGACCTGCGCCAAACGTTCGTGGGTACCGACATCGACCCAATGCCCTTTCAGGTGCTCGCCACTGACGCGCTCCTCGGCCATGGCCGCGCGCAACAGCGGTGCGAGCTTGAACGCACCGCCCGTGCAACCGTCGAACAAACGCGGATGCAGGACGGCAATGCCGCTATAGGTCAGGTTGTCGGCAGGCGTTCGCCCATCGTGAACCTTTCCGTCGGCCAGGATGAAATCGCCGTCTGGGTGATGCTCCGGATTATCGACCAACACCAGATGCGCCAGCCCTTTTAGCGGCCTGCACAACGCGCTGAAATCGTAGTCGGTCCAGATATCGCCGTTTACCACCACGAACGCTTCATCGCCCAACAGCGGCAAGGCCCGGAAGATTCCACCGCCGGTCTCCAGCGGCTCGCCTTCGGGCGAAAACCGAATACTCACGCCAAACCGTGAACCGTCTCCCAGGTGATCTTCGATCTGCTGGCCGAGCCAGGCGTGATTGATCACGATCTCGGTGAAGCCGGCCCTGGCGAGGGCGCGCAGGTGGTATTCGATCAAGGGAATGCCACCCACACGAATCAACGGCTTTGGCGTGGTCAGGGTCAGGGGGCGCATGCGCTCGCCCTTGCCCGCCGCCAGGATCATCGCCTTCATGCCGTCGCTCCAGCCGATTGCCGCAGGCTGCCAAGCAGTTCATCGAGCGGAGCCAGTTCCGGACGACGGGCGATGACCGCTTCTATATAAGCAAAGAACCGCGGCACATCACCGAGGTAACGTGGCTTGCCATCACGATGGCAAATACGCGCGAAGATCCCGATGACCTTGAGATGACGCTGCACACCCATCAAGTCGCTGGCCCGCAGGAAATCCTCGAAATCCGGCTGGACTGGAATGCCTAGGGCGCCAGCCTGTTGCCAGTAATTCTCCAGCCAGCCCCGCACGCGGGCCTCGGGCCAACTGAGGAAAGCATCCTTGAACAGGCAGGTCACGTCGTAGGTAACCGGGCCATAGACCGCATCCTGAAAGTCCAGCACGCCAGGATTCGGTGCGCTGAGCATCAGGTTGCGCGGCATGTAGTCGCGGTGCACCAGCACTTTGGGCTGGGCCAGGGCGCTGTCGATCAAAAGCTCGGAGGCCTGTTGCCAGAGTTGCTGCTGGGTCGAGTCGAACTCGATGCCCAGCTCGCGCTTGACGTACCACTCGGGGAACAATTCCAGCTCCCGACGCAGCAACGCGACATCGTAGCTCGGCAGCGGCGCGACCATCGGCAATTGCTGGAAAGCCAGCAAGGCTTGCAGGGCATCGCCGAATAAATCATCGGCATTTTCGCCGTTGATCACGTCCAGATAGGTCTGATTGCCCAGGTCATTGAGCAAAAGAAAGCCGCGCTCGAGGTCTTCGGCATAAATTTTCGGCACGTTAATGCCGGATTTAGCCAGCAAAAAAGCAATATCCACGAAGGGTTTGCAGTTTTCCTGGGGCGGTGGCGCATCCATTACGATCAAGCTACGGCCCTCGCCTTCCCAGCGGAAATAACGCCGGAAACTCGCGTCACTGCTGGCGGCGGTCAACGTGGCCGGGGGTACGGTGCCCCAGCCCTGTTGAGTGAAAAGGATCGGCAGTTGCTCATCGAGCCAAACTTTCAGGTGTTGCAAGCGTACATCTTGGTCGGGCATTGCAAGGGTCTCCGACGGCGCTAGCCGTCAAGCGGGTCATGCTTTATTATCCAGCATCTTTTTCAGACCATCGAGAGGCGTGCGGCCCACACCGCGGGCAGATGGCACGCAGGAAGCCCGGACTAATAAGATGGCATTGAAATCCCCCGCGTTTCGTAAAAAATTTCCGTTGCTGGTCACCGGCAGTCTGCTGGCTCTGCAACCCCTGGCCTCTTCATTCGTCGTCGCGGCGCAGCAGTATGACTGCTCCGTCTCCGCTTCGGGTGCCTGGGACTGTGCGCCCAAGACACCGGCCGCCGCGTTGCCGCCGCGTCCCGTGCATGACGGCAGTGCGGTTTCCGACAGCGGCGCGGCTCCAGCCGACAGCAGCTCGGGCGAGGAAGTCGGCGAAAAGCCGATGCTCGTTACCGAAGCCAAGGGCCGCGGCCTGAAGTCGCGCAGTGCAGACTACAGTCACCTCGACTGGGTTCCGCGCGAGAACCTCACGCCTGCGCAATTGGCTGAGACCGGCCCTTACTGCTCGGGCGCCTACATCGAACCGACTCGTCCTGGCATGAACGACAAGACGGCCAAGAGCGACGCCCCCACCTTCCTTGGCGCCAAGGCGTCACGCTATCAGCAGGAAGAACAGGTGGCGACCCTGGCCGGTGACGTGGTCATGCGCCAGGGCAGCATGCAGGTCGAAGCCGATGAGGCGAGCCTGTACCAGGCCGAGAACCGTGGTGAGCTGAGCGGCAACGTGCGCGTTCGCGACAACGGCGCGCTGATCGTCGGCGACCACGCCGATGTGCAGCTGGACACCGGCGAAGCCAAGGTCGACAACGCCGAATACGTGATGCACAAGTCGCGCATCCGCGGTAACGCGCTGTACGCCAAGCGCGCCGAGAACGCGATCATCCGTCTCAAGGATGGTACGTACACCACGTGCGAACCGAACAGCAACGCCTGGACGCTCAAGGGCAACAACATCACCCTGAACCCGGCCACCGGCTTCGGTACCGCGACCAACGTGACGTTGCGGGTCAAGGACATTCCAGTCCTGTACACGCCTTATATTTATTTCCCGATCGACGACCGTCGCCAGTCCGGCTTCCTGCCGCCGACCATCGGCAGCAGCAGCGACACCGGCTTCCTGCTGGTCACCCCGTACTACTTCAACCTGGCGCCGAACTACGATGCCACGTTGTATCCGCGCTATATGGCCAAGCGCGGCCTGTTGATGGAAGGCGAGTTCCGCTACCTGACCAAATCCAGCGAAGGCCAGTTCGGCGCGGCGTACCTCAACGACGAAGACGATGAGCGCAGCGGGCAGAGCGACTACGACAAGACCCGCTATATGTACAACTGGCAGCACAAGGGCGGCCTCGATTCGCGCGTGCTGACGGAAGTCGACTACACCAAGATCAGCGATCCATACTATTTCCAGGATCTTGAAAGCGATCAGATTGGCATCGAATCCAATGATTACGTCAATCAACAAGGCGCAGTCAGCTATCGCGGCGACAGCTACACGGCGCGGGTGAATGCCCAAGCCTACCAAATGGCGACAATTTCGAAGATCACGCCTTACAACCGCTTGCCTCAGATCACCTTCATCGGTGAACTGCCGCAACACCCATATGGCCTGGACCTCGCTTACAAGACAGAACTGGTGCGGTTTGATCGTGACCTGCGGACCGGCACCTACACCGACGAAGACGGCAACTCCGAGCCGAGGCTGGACTCCAACGTTCGCGGATTGGCCCGGGCTAATGGCACTCGCCTGAATCTGGCGCCGGTAATGAGCCTGCCGATGGAAGCCACCTACGGCTTCATCACGCCGTCGCTCAAATACCAATACACCCAATACGACCTGGATCTGGACGGCATTGGCAAATCCCAGATCGCCGCGCAATCCGCCGAAACTGATCGTCTGCGCGGCACTTACAGCGGCAGCCAGAGCCGCGGCGTCCCAATCGCCAGCATCGATAGCGGCCTGTATTTCGACCGTGATACCCAGTGGTTCGGCACCAACTATCGCCAGACGCTGGAACCACGCCTGTTCTATCTCTACGTACCTGAGAAAGACCAGAGCGATATCCCTGTGTTCGACACCGGTGAGTACACCTTCAGCTACTCCTCGCTGTTCCGTGACAATCGTTTCTCGGGCTCCGACCGTGTCGGCGACGAGAACAAACTGTCGCTGGGCATAACCAGCCGCTGGATCCAGGAAAATGGTTTCGAACGCCAGCGTATCAGCGTCGGCCAGGCCTTGTACTTCAAGGACCGCGAAGTCCAGTTGCCGGGCATCGACTTCAACACGCGTGAAGATGCCAAGTCAGATGTATCGCCATACGCACTGGAATACGAGTTCCGCTGGAACCGCGACTGGCGCACCACGGCTACCTATAACTGGGATCCGGACACTCGCAGCCCGCGCTCGGGCAGTGCGATGTTCCACTATCAGCCGGAAGACAACCCGAACAAGGTCATCAACGCCGGTTATCGCTATCGCAACGACCAGGTCCGTTACGACCAGACCACTGGCCAATGGTCCGTGGGCGGCGGCGACTATGGCACCCCGGGCACCCCGGGCTACGTGAAGGACTACTACAAGATTCAGCAGCACGACTTCTCGGTCATCTGGCCGATCGTGCCGCAGTGGAACGCCATCAGCCGCTGGCAGTATGACTACAACCGCAACCGTACCCTGGAAGCCTTCGGTGGTTTCGAATACGACAACTGCTGCTGGAAACTGCGCCTGATCAACCGTTACTGGGTCGACTATGAAGAGTTCAGTCAAGCCGCCCCGGAAAACGAAAAAGGCGACCACGGCATCTTCCTCCAAATTGTTCTGAAGGGACTCGGCGGTCTTACCGGCACCAAGGTAGAGAGTTTCCTCGACAAAGGCATCCAAGGTTATCGTGAACGTGAAGATCAAGCTTTCTGATTGTCTGCGCCCGCTGATGCTGGGCGCGCTGTTCCTGGGTACCGCGGCCAACGCCGCGGTGCAGTCCATCGATAAAGTAGTGGCCATCGTCGACAACGACGTGGTCATGCAGAGCCAGTTGGACCAGCGCGTCCATGAAGTGCAGCAAACCATCGCCAAGCGCGGCGGTGGCTTGCCGCCAGCGGGTGTACTGGACCAGCAAGTGCTCGAACGCCTGATCGTTGAAAACCTGCAGTTGCAGATCGGTGAGCGTTCCGGTATTCGCATCACCGATGAAGAACTGAACCAGGCCGTTGGCACCATTGCCCAGCGCAATAACATGAGCATCGACCAGTTCCGCGCCGCCCTGGCTCGCGACGGCCTCTCCTACGAGGACGCCCGCGATCAGATCCGCCGCGAGATGGTCATCAGCCGTGTGCGCCAGCGCCGTGTCGCCGAACGCATCCAGGTGTCCGAGCAGGAAGTGAAGAATTTCCTCGCGTCCGACCTGGGCAAAATGCAGCTTTCCGAAGAACTGCACCTGGCGAACATCCTGATTCCTACCCCGGAAAGCGCCAACTCCGAAGCGATCCAGAGTGCTTATCGCCAGGCGATGGATGTCTACCAGCAGCTCAAGCAAGGCGCTGACTTCGGCCAGATGGCCATTGCCAAGTCGGGCAGCGACAATGCCCTGGAAGGCGGCGACATGGGTTGGCGCAAGCCTGCTCAACTGCCGCCTCCGTTCGACCGTGAACTGAGCGCCATGGCCGTGGGCGACATCACCCAGCCAGCTCGTACGCCCGGCGGTTTCATCATCCTGAAAGTGCTGGAAAAACGCGGTGGCGGAACCCAGGTCCGTGACGAAGTGCACGTTCGCCACATCCTGATCAAGCCAAGTGAAATCCGCAGCGAAGCCGAGACCAAGCGTCTGGCGGAGAAACTCTACGACCGCATCGAAGCGGGCGAAGACTTCGCCGAACTGGCGAAGAGTTTCTCGGAAGACCCGGGATCGGCCCTCAACGGCGGCGACCTGAACTGGGTCGACCCGAATGCACTGGTTCCGGAGTTCCGCCAAGTCATGGCCGACACCCCGCAAGGCCAGCTGTCCAAACCGTTCAAGAGCCCTTATGGCTGGCACGTGCTGGAAGTCCTTGGCCGCCGCGCCACCGACAGCACCACCCAGGCTCGCGAACAACAGGCGATGACCGTGTTGCGCAACCGCAAATACGACGAAGAGTTGCAAACCTGGCTGCGTCAGATTCGCGACGAAGCCTACGTTGAAATCAAACTCCCTGGTGCAGACCAGGCAGCGCAGTGAAACCCAAGCGTTTCGCGCTGACACCCGGCGAACCAGCCGGCATCGGTCCCGACCTGTGCCTGCTGCTCGCCTCGCAACCCCAGCCGTATCCCCTGATTGCCATTACCAGTCGCGACCTGCTCCTTGAGCGGGCCGCGCAGCTGGGGGTGGTCGTCGACCTGCTGCCGGTAACACCGCAAGCCTGGCCGAATGTCCCGGCGCCCGCCAACAGCCTGTACGTCTGGGATACGTCCCTGGGCGCGCCGGTCGTCACCGGGCAGCTGGACAAGGCCAACGCCGCGTTCGTCCTGCAAACTCTGACCCGCGCAGGCGAAGGCTGCCTGGACGGGACTTTCGCAGGCATGATCACCGCTCCGGTGCACAAAGGCGTGATCAACGAATCCGGGATTGCCTTTTCCGGCCACACCGAATTCCTGGCCGACCTGACCCACACCGCGCAAGTGGTGATGATGCTCGCGACCCGCGGCCTGCGTGTGGCCTTGGTGACCACTCACCTGCCCTTGCGGGACATCGCCGACGCCATCACCCCGGAACGCCTTGAGCGGGTCACGCGCATCCTGCACGCCGACCTCCAGGAAAAATTCGGCATCGCCCGGCCACGCATCCTGGTCTGTGGGCTCAATCCCCATGCCGGTGAAGGCGGACACCTGGGCCGTGAAGAAATCGACATCATCGAACCCACCTTGGAGCGCTTGCGCAGCGAGGGCATGGACCTGCGTGGCCCGCTGCCTGCCGACACTCTGTTTACCCCAAAATATCTGGAGCACTGCGACGCGGTGCTGGCGATGTACCACGACCAGGGCCTGCCCGTGCTGAAGTACAAAGGCTTCGGCGCAGCGGTCAACATAACGTTGGGCCTGCCGATCATCCGCACCTCCGTGGACCACGGTACCGCCCTGGACCTGGCCGGCAGCGGCAAGATCGATACCGGCAGCCTGCAAGTCGCGCTGGAAACCGCCTACCAGATGGCCGAGACCCATTTATGACCGAGCAATACCAACACCGCGCGCGCAAGCGCTTCGGCCAGAACTTCCTGCATGACGCCGGCGTGATCGATCGCATCTTGCGTTCCATCCGGGCCAAGCCCGACGATCGCCTGCTGGAAATCGGACCGGGCCAGGGCGCCCTGACCGAAGGCCTGCTCGACAGCGGCGCACAACTGGACGTGGTGGAACTGGACAAGGACCTGGTCCCGATCCTCAACCAGCAGTTCGCCGGCAGGAGCAATTTCAACCTGCACCAGGGCGACGCACTGAAGTTCGACTTCAATAGCCTGGACGCCGCGCCGAGCAGCCTGCGGGTGGTGGGAAACCTGCCGTACAACATCTCCACGCCGCTGATTTTCCACCTGCTGAGCAACGCCAGCCTGATCCGCGACATGCACTTCATGCTGCAGAAAGAAGTGGTCGAGCGCCTCGCCGCCGGCCCGGGTGGTGGCGATTGGGGTCGGCTGTCGATCATGGTCCAGTACCATTGCCGGGTCGAACATCTGTTCAACGTCGGCCCGGGCGCATTCAACCCGCCGCCGAAGGTCGACTCGGCCATCGTCCGCCTGGTGCCTCATGCCGTGCTGCCGCACCCGGCCAAGGATCATCGCCTGCTGGAGCGGGTGGTGCGCGAAGCGTTCAACCAACGACGCAAAACCTTGCGCAACACCTTGAAACTGTTGCTCAGCAGCGCTGAAATCGAAGCCGCCGGCGTCGATGGCAGCCTGCGCCCCGAGCAACTGGACCTGGCAGCTTTCGTGCGCCTGGCCGACAAGCTCAGCGAACAGGTCGCCCCGCAAGTCGACGCCAACTGAGCGGACGACGATCGCTATCGGGCAGTACGCCAGTCTGGCCTACTACCCGATACTTGGCCTAGACTGATCGTCTGAGTCGCGCCCGCGTCCCGCTTCGCTTTTAAGGCCTTTTTGCATGTCCGATCCTCGTTACCAGGTCGACGTCAGCGTCACCACACGTTTTCTGGCAGAACAGTCGCAACCCGAGCATGACCGCTTCGCCTTCGCCTACAGCATTACCGTGCGCAATAACGGCTCCTTGCCCGCCAGGCTGCTGTCGCGGCACTGGATCATCACCGACGGCGATGGCCATGTCGAAGAAGTGCGTGGAGAAGGCGTGGTTGGCCAACAGCCGTTGATCGACGCCGGCAAAAGCCACAGCTACAGCAGCGGAACGGTGATGACGACCAAGGTCGGTACCATGCAGGGCACCTACCAGATGCTGGCCGAGGACGGCAAACGCTTCGACGCCGTCATCAAGCCCTTTCGCCTGGCCGTGCCCGGAGCCCTGCACTAATGGCCACGTACGCGGTCGGTGACCTGCAAGGCTGCCTCGACCCGCTCAAATGCCTGCTGGAGCGCGTCGAGTTCGACCCGCAAAAAGACACGCTGTGGCTGGTGGGTGACCTGGTCAACCGTGGCCCGCAGTCCCTCGAGACGTTACGTTTTCTCTACAGCATCCGCCAGTCGCTGGTGTGCGTGCTCGGGAACCACGACCTGCATCTGCTGGCCGCCTGGCAGAACATCGAACGCCTGAAAAAATCCGATACCCTGAACGAAATACTCGCGGCCCCCGATTGCGTCGAGCTGCTGGAGTGGTTGCGCCAGCAAAAGCTCATGCACTACGACGAAGCGCGCAACCTGGCGCTGGTCCATGCTGGCATCCCGCCCCAATGGTCCCTGCGCAAGGCACTCAAGTGCGCTGGCGAGGTCGAGCAGGCATTGCGCGACGACAATCTGTTCGCCCCCTACCTGGATGGCATGTACGGTAACGAGCCGGTCAAGTGGGACAACGACCTCACCGGTAGTGCCCGTCTTCGGGTCATCACCAATTACTTCACGCGCATGCGCTTCTGCACCCGCGACGGCAAGCTCGATCTCAAGGGCAAGGAAGGCATCGAGACCGCGCCGCCTGGCTACGCCCCCTGGTTCAAGCACAGCGAGCGCAAGACCCGTCACCTGAAGATCATTTTCGGGCACTGGGCGGCATTGGGAGGCCAATCCGACGAGCCCGGCGTCTTCGCGCTCGATACCGGTTGCGTGTGGGGCAGTGCCATGACGCTGATGAACGTCGATACTTTCGAGCAACTGCGTTGCGATTGCGACGAGCAGGGCCACGCTAAAATCCATCACCCGACCACTGCACCATTGCCGGCCGGCACTGCCGTTTGACCGGCGTTGCGTTTCAGCGCTACAGGAGTCCTCATGACCGAATTCAAACGCATCCCCCCGGAACAGGCCCAGGCCCTGCGCGAGCAAGGCGCAGTCGTCGTCGACGTCCGCGACCCAGCCACTTTTGCGGCTGCGCATATCAGTGGTTCCAGGCATCTGGATAACCACTCCATCGCCGACTTCATCCGGGCCGCCGACCTCGACGCACCTACCGTGGTGGTCTGCTATCACGGCAACTCCAGCCAGAGCGCAGCCGCCTACCTGGTCAGCCAGGGCTTCAGTGACGTCTACAGCATGGACGGCGGTTTTGAGTTGTGGCGTACGACTTATCCTTCAGAAATAGCGAAAGGCACTCACGAATAATTTTTTATGCCGTCCCAAGCCCGCGAGAACCGTGGGCTTGAGCACTGGCAGACGAACGGTCTGCCACAACTAATTACGTATTCCACCTTTACCTCTCCGATTCCGAACTATCCTTAGCCTCAGGCCATCCAAAACAGGGGAGAGCCGGTACACCGGCGCACGGGTCATCGGGAGTAAGCTTTCAAGAGCCTGCATTCTTGAAAGCATTCTGGGGGGTAAACAGCAGCTGGGTTCCACCAGCGGCTGACCAGCATCGACTGATTGATCCGCCACCGGCTCCACGTATCGAGCGAGGTGACGTCATGAGTATTTTTAGCCACTTCCAGCAACGTTTCGAGTCCACGCGGCAGGAGGAATACTCGCTGCAGGAATACCTCGAACTCTGCAAACAGGACCGTAGCGCCTACGCATCGGCTGCGGAGCGTCTGTTGCTGGCAATCGGAGAACCGGAACTGCTGGATACCTCGACCAACTCGAGGCTCTCGCGAATCTTTTCCAACAAGGTGATTCGCCGCTATCCGGCCTTTGCAGACTTCCATGGGATGGAAGAATGCATCGAACAGATCGTGTCCTATTTCCGCCATGCCGCCCAAGGCCTGGAAGAGAAGAAGCAAATCCTTTATCTGCTCGGCCCCGTGGGTGGCGGTAAATCGTCCCTGGCCGAAAAACTCAAGCAACTGATCGAAAAAGTGCCCTTCTACGCGATCAAGGGCTCGCCGGTGTTCGAATCGCCCCTGGGCCTCTTCAACGCCACAGAGGACGGCGCGATCCTCGAGGAAGACTTCGGCATTCCACGCCGCTACCTCAATACCATCATGTCGCCATGGGCCACCAAGCGCCTCGCCGAATTCGGTGGTGACATCAGCCAGTTCCGTGTGGTCAAGCTCTACCCTTCGATCCTTAACCAGATCGCAGTGGCCAAGACCGAGCCGGGCGACGAAAACAACCAGGATATTTCGGCCCTGGTGGGCAAGGTCGATATCCGCAAACTGGAAGAATTCCCACAGAACGACGCCGATGCCTACAGCTACTCGGGTGCGCTGTGCCGGGCCAACCAGGGCCTGATGGAGTTCGTCGAAATGTTCAAGGCGCCCATCAAGGTGCTGCACCCCCTGCTGACCGCCACCCAGGAAGGCAACTACAACAGCACCGAGGGCCTGGGGGCCATTCCGTTCACCGGCATCCTGCTGGCTCACTCCAACGAGTCGGAATGGCATACCTTCCGCAACAACAAGAACAACGAGGCCTTCATCGACCGGATCTACATCGTCAAGGTGCCGTACTGCCTGCGGGTGACCGACGAAGTGAAGATCTACGACAAGCTGCTGTT
Source organism: Pseudomonas sp. St290 (assembly GCF_018325805.1). Taxonomy (NCBI): domain Bacteria; kingdom Pseudomonadati; phylum Pseudomonadota; class Gammaproteobacteria; order Pseudomonadales; family Pseudomonadaceae; genus Pseudomonas; species Pseudomonas sp. St290. The sequence goes on from NZ_AP014703.1 coordinate 6,168,146, forward strand.
CAACAGCTCGCTGTCCAAGGCCCATTGCGCCCCTGACACGCTGAAGATGCTGGCCCAGTTCACGGTGCTGTCGCGCCTCAAGGAGCCGGAAAACTCCAACATCTATTCGAAGATGCGTGTGTACGACGGTGAAAACCTCAAGGACACCGATCCGAAGGCCAAGTCGATCCAGGAATACCGCGACAACGCGGGGGTCGATGAAGGCATGAACGGTCTGTCCACACGCTTCGCGTTCAAGATCCTGTCCAAGGTCTTCAACTTCGACCCTCACGAGATCGCGGCCAACCCGGTTCACCTGCTGTATGTGCTGGAACAGCAGATCGAGCAGGAGCAATTCCAGGCCGAAACCCGCGAGCGTTACCTGCGCTTCCTCAAGGAGTACCTGGCCCCGCGCTACATCGAGTTCATCGGCAAGGAAATCCAGACCGCATACCTGGAGTCCTACAGCGAATACGGCCAGAACATCTTCGACCGGTACGTTCTGTACGCAGACTTCTGGATCCAGGACCAGGAATACCGCGACCCGGAAACCGGCGAAATACTCAATCGCGTGGCCCTCAACGAAGAGCTGGAGAAAATCGAGAAACCGGCAGGCATCAGCAATCCGAAGGACTTCCGCAACGAGATCGTCAACTTCGTGCTGCGCGCCCGGGCCAACAACAACGGCAAGAACCCAACCTGGCTCAGCTATGAAAAGCTGCGGGTGGTCATCGAGAAGAAAATGTTCTCCAACACCGAAGACCTGCTGCCAGTCATCAGCTTCAACGCCAAGGCCAGCAAGGAGGACCAGCAAAAACACAACGACTTCGTTACACGCATGGTCGAACGTGGCTACACCGACAAACAGGTACGGCTGCTCTCCGAGTGGTACCTGCGGGTCCGGAAATCGCAGTAAGCAGCGGCAAGCTTCTAGCTACAAGCTGCAAGGAACGGCGTTGAGCCCAAGGCTCGACGCCACTCCTCTTGCAGCCTGAGGCTTACGACTTGAAGCTCCCCCGGAGGGGCCTATGAGCTATGTGATCGACCGACGCCTTAATGGCAAGAACAAGAGCACGGTGAACCGCCAGCGGTTTCTGCGGCGCTACCGTGACCACATCAAGAAGGCCGTCGAAGAGGCGGTCAGCCGGCGCTCCATTACCGACATGGAGCACGGCGAACAGATCAGCATCCCCGGCCGCGATATCGACGAGCCGGTGCTTCACCATGGCCGCGGCGGCAAACAGACCGTCGTGCACCCAGGCAACAAGGAATTCACCAGTGGCGAGCACATCCCCCGTCCCCAGGGTGGTGGTGGCGGCAAAGGGCCCGGTAAAGCCGGCAACTCCGGCGAAGGCATGGATGAGTTCGTGTTCCAGATCACCCAGGAGGAATTCCTGGAGTTCATGTTCGAGGACCTGGAACTGCCGAACCTGGTCAAGCGCAACCTGACCGGCACCGACACCTTCAAGACCGTGCGGGCCGGTATCAGCAATGAAGGCAATCCGTCACGCATCAATATCATCCGCACCCTCCGCTCCGCCCACGCACGGCGTATCGCGCTGTCAGGCAGCAGCCGGGCAAAACTGCGCGAGGCCAAGGAAGAACTGGCCCGCCTGAAACGCGAAGAACCCGACAATTTTGGCGATATTCAGGACCTGGAAGCGGAAATCGAGAAACTCAGCGCACGCATCCACCGCGTACCGTTCCTCGACACCTTCGACCTCAAGTACAACCTGCTGGTGAAACAGCCAAACCCCAGCTCCAAGGCGGTGATGTTCTGCCTGATGGACGTATCCGGCTCCATGACCCAGGCCACCAAGGACATCGCCAAACGCTTCTTCATCCTGTTGTACCTGTTCCTGAAGCGGAACTATGACAAGATCGATGTAGTGTTCATCCGCCACCACACCAGCGCCAGGGAAGTGGACGAAGAGGAATTCTTCTACTCCAGGGAGACCGGCGGCACCATTGTCTCCAGCGCCCTGAAGCTGATGCAGGAGATCATGGCCGAACGCTACCCCGCCAACGAATGGAACATCTACGCAGCCCAGGCGTCGGACGGCGACAACTGGAATGACGACTCACCGATCTGTCGCGACATCCTGATCAACCAGATCATGCCATTCGTCCAGTACTACACTTATGTGGAGATTACTCCACGCGAACACCAGGCCCTGTGGTACGAATACGAACGGATAGCCGAAGCTTTTTCCGACACATTTGCCCAACAGCAACTGGTCTCGGCCGGGGATATCTACCCGGTCTTCCGTGAACTCTTCCAGCGCAGGTTAGTGACATGACCGCCAAAAAAGAGCAGAAGCGCCAGCCCATTTCCACCGGCTCCGAATGGACGTTCGAGCTGATCAAGGCCTACGACCGCGAAATCAGCCGTATCGCGGACCGCTACGCCCTCGACACCTACCCGAACCAGATCGAGGTGATCACCGCCGAGCAAATGATGGACGCCTATGCGTCGGTCGGCATGCCGCTGGGCTATCACCACTGGTCCTACGGCAAGCACTTCCTCAGTACCGAGAAATCCTACAGTCGAGGCCAGATGGGACTGGCCTATGAGATCGTCATCAACTCCGACCCCTGCATCGCCTACCTGATGGAGGAAAACACCATCTGCATGCAGGCCCTGGTGGTGGCGCATGCCTGCTATGGGCACAACAGCTTCTTCAAGGGCAACTACCTGTTCCGCACCTGGACCGATGCCAGCTCGATCATCGATTACCTGGTGTTTGCCAAGCAGTACATCATGCAGTGCGAGGAGCGCCATGGCATCGACGCGGTGGAGGACCTCCTGGACTCCTGCCACGCCCTGATGAACTACGGCGTGGACCGCTACAAACGGCCGTATCCGATTTCCGCCGAAGAAGAACGCCGGCGCCAAAAGGACCGCGAAGAGCACCTGCAAAAACAGATCAACGATCTGTGGCGCACCATTCCCAAGGGTGCAGACAAGTACAACGAAAAAGACAATGCCCGTTTTCCTGCCGAGCCCCAGGAGAACATTCTCTATTTCATTGAAAAACATGCGCCCCTGTTGGAACCGTGGCAGCGGGAAATCGTGCGTATCGTGCGTAAGATCGCCCAGTATTTCTATCCACAACGCCAAACCCAGGTCATGAACGAGGGATGGGCCACGTTCTGGCACTACACGCTGATGAACGACCTGTACGACGAGGGCCTGGTTACCGACGGCTTCATGATGGAGTTCCTGACGTCCCACACCAGCGTGGTGTTCCAACCTGGTTTCGACAGCCCGTACTACAGCGGCATCAACCCTTACGCACTGGGTTTCGCCATGTACCGCGACATCCGCCGCATGTGCGAAAACCCCACCGAGGAAGATCGTCGCTGGTTCCCGGAAATCGCCGGTTCGGACTGGTTGTCCGCCATTAAATTCGCCATGAGCAGTTTCAAGGACGAAAGCTTCATCTTGCAGTACCTCTCGCCCAAGGTGATCCGCGACCTGAAATTGTTCAGCATTCTGGATGATGACCAGAAAGATGACTTGGTAGTGCCCGCCATTCACGATGAGAGCGGCTATCGCATCATCCGCGAAACCCTGGCGGCGCAGTACAACCTGGGCAATCGCGAGCCCAACGTGCAGATCTACAGCATCGACCGCCGCGGCGATCGCTCGCTGACCCTGCGGCACCAGGCGCACAACCGCAAACCACTGGGTGACTCCACCGATGAAGTGCTCAAGCACCTGCACCGGCTCTGGGGTTTCGACATCCACCTGGAAACCCTGCAAGGCGACCAAGTGATGAAAACCCATCATGTACCTCCCAAAGGCGAACAAGCCGAAGGAGACTATGGCCGCCTGGACCTGGCGGTCATTCATCTTTGATCCCGTTTTCGCCTCCGGAGGTCCGACGCAAAGGTTATCCTGTCGGATCAACGGAGGTTTTTTATGCAGATCTATAAAGTTGGCGGCGCCGTTCGCGATCGCCTGCTGGGCATTCCCGTCACAGACATCGATCGGGTCGTCGTGGGGGCCACCGCCGAGGAAATGCTCGCCAAAGGTTTTCGCCCCGTGGGGGCTGACTTTCCGGTATTCCTCGACCCGAAGACCGGCGAGGAATACGCCCTCGCCCGTACCGAACGCAAGAGCGGTCGAGGCTATGGCGGCTTCGTGTTCCATGCCAGCCCTGAAGTGACCTTGGAGGAGGACCTGGTTCGCCGGGACTTGACCATCAACGCCATGGCTGAAGATGACCATGGCAACCTGACCGATCCGTACCACGGCCAACGCGATCTGGAAGCCCGCGTTCTGCGTCACGTATCCCCCGCTTTCGCCGAAGATCCCCTCCGAGTTTTGCGAGTTGCCCGCTTTGCCGCACGCTATGCACCGCTGGGCTTCAAGGTGGCGGACGAAACCCTTGGACTGATGCGCCAGCTCAGTGAGTCCGGCGAATTGGAAGCATTGACGGCTGAGCGCAGTTGGAAAGAAATTTCCCGCGCCCTCATGGAAAAACAGCCACAGGTATTTATCCAGGTCCTACGCGACTGCACAGCCCTCAAGGTCCTGATGCCCGAGGTCGATGCGCTGTTCGGCGTGCCTCAGCCTGAAGCCCACCACCCGGAAATCGACACGGGCTTGCACACCCTGAGCGTGCTGGAACAGGCGGCACTGCACCAGCAACCCCTGACCGTCCGCTGGGCTTGCCTGCTCCATGACCTGGGCAAAGGCCTGACACCCGAACACGAATGGCCGCGGCACATCGCCCATGAGCACAAAGGCTTGAAGCTGATCAAAGCGGTCAATGAGCGCTTCAAGGTACCGCGCGATTGTCAGGAACTGGCACTGTTGGTCGGCCAGTATCACACCCATGCTCATCGTGCGCTTGAGCTGAAGGCGTCCACCTTGCTTGAGCTGTTGCAGAGTTTTGACGTGTACCGTCGGCCTCAGCGCTTCGAGGAGTTCATCGCGGCGTGCGAGATGGATGCCCGTGGTCGCAAAGGCCTGGAAAATCGAAGTTATCCACAGGCGGATTATCTGCGCGGCGCAGCAGCGGCGGCCCGCGCAGTGGCAGTGCAGCCTTTGCTGGAGAAAGGCTTCAAGGGTCCGGAGCTGGGTGAGGCGATCAAACGGGAGCGACTCAGGGTATTGAAAGCGTATAAGGAATCAGCGGGCTGACACCCCGTTTGCAGCTCAGGTGAGTGCGCCGATCTGATCGCGAGCAGGCTCGCTCCCACAGGGCTCGTGGCAGACATGGCCTCTGCGTTCGCATAGATCAAATGTGGGAGCGAGCCTGCTCGCGATGACGTTATGAAAGTCGCAGCAGGTCCAAAGGCGTAAGTTGCTCCCCCCGCCATTCGAAAGCCACCGGCGCCAGTACCTGATCAATCTGCGCTTCTTCCCACAACGCGGCAAAGCTCTTGCCCACACCAGGATGAATCCGATCCGGCGCGATCAACGACAACGGCCACAACACGAAGGCGTTCTTGAGGATCTCCGCGCGAGGCAGGATCAGCCCGTCGAAGTTGCCAACCTGTTCGCCATATAACAGCACGTCGATATCCAGCGGCAGCCCCTTGCGGTCCGGCGCATAGCGACCGTTGTCCGCCTCGATGAACTTGAGGCGACGATCCAGCTCCATCAGCGGCAGATCCGTGAAGGCCGAAACGACAAAATTGAAGAAAGGCCCGCTTTTGATACCCACCGGCTGGCTCTCGAACACGGCCGAACAGCGCATGTCCACCAGGAATCCGGCCAAGGCCTCCAGACCGGCGCATAGATGGGTTTCGCGCTCGATGTTGCTGCCGAGCCCGAGAAAAACCTGAGTCAGCGGCATCCGCGCTCGATCTCCACGCCAACGCCGCTGGCCGCCGGTACGGCGCCGGGCTTGGTCACTTTCAGACGCAACCAGGTGATTTTGAACTCATCCATGAGTTCCTGGGCCAGTCGCTCGGCGAAGGTCTCGACCAATTGGAACTGCGCCTGCTCGGCGAACGCCTGGATGCGCGAGGAGACGCTGGCGTAGTCGAGCGCCAGGGTCAGGTCGTCGCCCGCGGCAGCCGGGCGGTTGTCCCAGGCGAAGCTCAGGTCAAGCCGCAGGCACTGTCGGATGCCTCGCTCCCAGTCGTAGGCACCGATTACCGTGTCGACTTCCAGGCCCTCGATAAACACTCTGTCCAAGCACTCTTCTCCGCAGCACGACAAGGGCGCAATGCGCCGTTAGAATCAGGGCGTCCTCGCCCGGAATAGTTAGCATGTTTTGGTTACTGGCGATTCTCGCCTACCTGCTCGGCTCGCTGTCCTTCGCCATTTTGCTCAGCCGCCTGACCGGTCGCCCGGATCCGCGAATGAGTGGCTCAGGCAATGCCGGCGCCACCAACATGCTGCGCCTGGCCGGACGCAAACTCGCCATCCTGACCCTGCTGGGCGACCTCTGCAAAGGCCTTGTCCCGGTATTGATCGCCAGCCTTGCAGGGCTCTCGTTGCAGCAACAGGCCTGGATCGGCGTCTGCGCCGTCATCGGCCATCTATTCCCGCTGTACTTTCGCTTTCGTGGCGGCAAGGGTGTCGCCACCGCCGCCGGCATGCTGCTGGGCCTGTACCCGCCCGCCGCCCTGCTGGCTGTCTGTGCCTGGCTGCTGACCTTCTACCTGACCCGCACCAGCTCCCTGGCCGCGCTGATCGCCACGCCGTTGACCCTACCGTTGCTGGCCTGGCAGGAACCGGCGGCCTTGCTACCAATGACCGCCCTGGTCGCACTGATCGTCTGGCGTCACCGGGGCAATCTACGCGACCTGTTCGCCGGGCGCGAACGGCATTTTTAAATGACGCCTCACAGCGGCGCCAACTGCTCCATCGGCCAGCGCGCCTGCACACTTATCGCCAGGCTTTCCTGCTGGCCGGCCTGCAATCGCTGGCAGCCGGCAAAGGCAATCATTGCGCCGTTATCTGTACAGAACTCCGGTCGGGCGTAGTAAACGTCGCCCTTCATGTCGCCGAGCATTTTCTCCAGCGATGTGCGCAGGGCCTTGTTCGCGCTCACACCACCGGCGATCACCAGGCGCTTGAGCCCGGCCTGCTTGAGGGCACGCTTGCACTTGATGGTCAAAGTCTCCACCACGGCCTGCTGGAACGCCAGCGAGATGTCGCAACGGGCTTGTTCACTGTCGTCCCCGGCGCTGACGCACTGCTGCCAGGTGTTCAGCGCGAAGGTCTTCAATCCGCTGAAACTGAAATCCAGGCCCGGGCGGTCGCACATCGGTCGCGGGAACACGAAGCGCCCATCGACCCCTTGCGTTGCAAGCCGGGAGATTTCCGGCCCGCCTGGATAATTGAGGCCCATCATTTTTGCAGTTTTGTCGAACGCTTCGCCGGCGGCATCGTCGAGGGTTTCGCCGAGCAACTCGTATTGGCCGATGCCATCGACCCGGATGAGCTGCGTATGGCCGCCCGATACCAACAAAGCGACGAACGGAAACTGTGGCGGTTGCGACTCCAGCATCGGCGCAAGCAAGTGGCCTTCCATGTGATGCACACCCAAGGCCGGGATACCCCAGGCAAAGGCCAGCGCCTGGGCACAGGAAGCGCCCACCAGCAACGCGCCCACCAGGCCCGGGCCGGCGGTGTAGGCGATGCCGTCGATCTCGGTCGGCACGCAGCCAGCTTCGGCCAGAACCTGACGGATCAAGGGCAGCATGCGCTTGACGTGATCACGGGAGGCCAACTCGGGCACCACCCCGCCATAGGCGCGATGCAGGTCGATCTGGCTGAACAGCGCATCGGCCAGCAGGCCGCGTTCACTGTCGTAAAGTGCGACACCGGTTTCGTCGCAAGAGGTTTCTAATCCCAGTACTAGCATGGGTTTGCGCCTTGTAGAGGCTGAATTCGAAGGCGCGCATAATAGTCGCCACGTTGTGCCCCGACCAGCGGTTTTCGATCAGAGGCTTTGCATTCCGAGCGTTGAGGGGTTAACATCCGCAACCCTTAAAAACCGACGTCTTCAAGTGCTCTTTTGCCGCGAGGATGTTGACCCCGGTAATGAATGAAGGTAGCTCTGGATGCCAGCCGTCAAAGTAAAAGAGAACGAACCCTTCGACGTAGCTCTGCGTCGTTTCAAGCGCTCCTGCGAAAAAGCCGGTGTTCTGGCTGAAGTTCGTAGCCGCGAATTCTACGAGAAGCCGACTTCTGAGCGTAAGCGCAAGGCAGCAGCCGCTGTTAAGCGTCACGCCAAGAAAGTTCAGCGCGAACAGCGCCGCGCCGTACGTCTGTACTAATACACAGACGTCCGTAGCAAGCTTCTGCCAAGCCCGGCCCTCAAGCCGGGCTTATGGCATTTGCGGAATAACGCTTGATGCTTCACCGTCAAAGCCGCAGACGCGACCAAGACAACCTGCTTCACCGCGTCAGACCTGGCTCTTTTGCCAGCGGTGCACGTCTTTCCTGACGAGCCTTCCAAGGCTACCGACGAGCACACCCTGATTCCTCTAACGACGATCAGCCCAAGGCACCTGCCTGCGTGCCCGCTTCATGAGCTATCCGAGGCCTGAACAGCCGTTACCGGACTCAGCGCAACACATTCAAACAGTCGAATACTGATAGTTATTAACGTCAGTGGATTATCGGCAGATACACTTCCCGACAGCGATGATGCAGACGACCCGGTCGAGCCACCGATTTAGCGTGCCTCAAACCCAGACCCGGTTACGCCTGCCGATTTCGGGTCCATATTTCGCGCAGTGATGATGAGAACGCCATGGCCGGGCTGATTCCCCAGAGCTTTATTGACGACCTCCTGAACCGCACCGACATCGTCGACGTGGTCAGCTCTCGCCTGCAAATGAAGAAAGCAGGCAAGAACTACACAGCCTGCTGCCCGTTCCACAAAGAGAAAACGCCTTCTTTCAGCGTCAGCCCCGACAAGCAGTTCTACTATTGCTTCGGCTGTGGCGCTGGCGGCAACGCCCTCGGCTTCATCATGGACCACGACAACCTGGACTTCCCCCAGGCGGTCGAAGAACTGGCCAAAGCCGCCGGCATGGAAGTACCCCGCGAGGAAAGCGGTCGACAGCACAAGCCACGCCAACCGACCGATTCTCCGCTTTACCCACTGCTGACCGCGGCAGCGGATTTTTATCGCCAGGCCCTAAAAAGCCACCCGGCACGCAAGGCCGCGGTGGACTATCTAAAGGGCCGCGGCCTGACCGGCGAAATCGCCCGGGACTTCGGCCTCGGCTTCGCACCGCCCGGCTGGGACAATCTGTACAAGCACCTGAGCAGCGATACGTTGCAGCAGCGCGCCATGATCGACGCCGGCCTGCTGATTGAAAATGCCGAAACCGGCAAGCGCTACGACCGCTTCCGCGACCGGGTCATGTTTCCGATCCGCGACACGCGCGGGCGGATCATTGCCTTTGGTGGCCGGGTGCTGGGCGACGACAAGCCGAAATACCTGAACTCCCCGGAAACCCCGGTGTTCCATAAGGGACAAGAACTCTACGGCTTGTATGAAGCGCGCAAGAACAACCGCAACCTCGATGAAATCATTGTCGTCGAAGGCTACATGGACGTTATTGCCCTGGCCCAACAAGGCCTGCGCAACGCTGTGGCGACCCTGGGCACAGCCACCAGCGAAGAACACATGAAACGCCTGTTTCGCGTCGTGCCCAACGTGCTGTTTTGCTTCGACGGTGACCAGGCCGGTCGCAACGCCGCCTGGCGCGCCCTGGAAGCTACCTTGCCGTGCCTGCAGGACGGCCGCCGGGCACGCTTTCTGTTCCTGCCCGAGGGCGAAGACCCGGACACCCTGGTGCGCTCCGAAGGTACCGACGCGTTCCGGGCACGAATCAACCAGCACGCCCAACCATTGGCCGATTATTTCTTCCAGCAGTTGACCGAGGAAGCCGACCCGCGCTCCCTCGAAGGCAAGGCCCACATGGCCACCCTCGCGGCACCACTGATCGACAAGGTGCCCGGTGCCAACCTGCGCACACTGATGCGCCAGCGCCTGACCGAAATCACCGGCTTGAACAGCGAAGCGGTCAATCAACTGGTGCACAGCGCGCCCCAGGAGGCGCCGCCGGCTTATGACCCGGGCATCGATTACGACGCGATGCCGGATTTCGCCGACTATCATCAACCCCAGCAGGATTACGCCCCCCAGCAGGAATGGACGCCGAAAAAAACCGGTAGCGGCGGCAAGAAATGGGACAAGAAACCCTGGGACAAGAACGGCAAGCGTGGCGATCGCGACCAACCACGTGCCCCGCGCGTGCCGGCCGCCGTCGAACCACCAACACTGGCCGCCTTGCGCACCTTGCTGCATCACCCGCAACTGGCGGAAAAAGTCGAGGACGCAGGGCACTTCGCCGCCGAGGACCACAGCAATACGCAATTGCTGGTGGCACTCCTTGAAGCCGTGCAGAAGAACCCCAAGCTAAACTCTTTCCAGTTGATCGCGCGGTGGCACGGTACCGAGCAGGGACGTCTTTTGAAGGCCCTGGCCGAGAAGGAATGGCTGATTGATGGAGACAACCTTGAACAACAGTTTTTCGACACCATTACTAGCTTGTCCGCCCGCCAACGCGAGCGAAATCTGGAACAACTTCTGCGAAAAGCTCGCCAGAGCGAGTTGACCAGCGAAGAGAAAAACCAATTGCGCGACTTACTTAGCCGCAATGTTTGCGCATCAAACCCGACCTCAACTGGCGCGTGAGGTCACAGCTCAGGTATAATCCTCGGCTTGTTTTTTGCCCGCCAAGACCTTCAGTGGATAGGGTGTTATGTCCGGAAAAGCGCAACAGCAGTCTCGTATCAAAGAGTTGATCCTATTGGGTCGTGAGCAGGGCTACCTGACTTACGCGGAGGTCAACGACCACCTGCCGGAGGATATTTCAGATCCGGAACAGGTGGAAGACATCATCCGCATGATCAACGACATGGGGATCAACGTATTCGAGGTTGCTCCAGATAAGGATGCCCTTATGCTGGCCGACGCCGATACCGACGAGGCGGCCGCTGAAGAAGCGGCCGCAGCGTTGGCAGCGGTCGAGACCGACATTGGTCGCACCACCGACCCCGTGCGCATGTATATGCGTGAAATGGGCACGGTAGAGCTCCTCACACGCGAAGGCGAAATCGAAATCGCCAAGCGTATTGAAGAAGGCATCCGTGAAGTGATGGGCGCAATCGCGCACTTCCCTGGCACGGTTGACCATATTCTCTCCGAGTACACCCGCGTCACCACCGAAGGTGGCCGCCTGTCCGACGTCTTGAGCGGTTATATCGACCCGGACGACGGCATTGCGCCGCCTGCTGCCGAAGTGCCGCCGCCAATCGACGCGAAAGCCGTCAAGGCCGACGACGACACCGATGACGAAGACGCCGAAGCGAGCGACGACGAGGAAGAAGCCGAAAGCGGTCCGGATCCGATCATCGCAGCGCAGCGTTTCGGCGCTGTGGCCGACCAGATGGAAATCACCCGCAAGGCGCTGAAAAAGCACGGCCGCAACAACAAGCAGGCAATTGCCGAGCTGTTGGCACTGGCCGAGCTGTTCATGCCGATCAAGCTGGTACCGAAGCAATTCGAAGGCCTGGTCGAACGTGTGCGCAGTGCCCTGGATCGCTTGCGCCAGCAAGAGCGCGCGATCATGCAGCTTTGCGTGCGTGATGCCCGCATGCCGCGCGCCGACTTCCTGCGTCAGTTCCCTGGTAACGAAGTCGACGAAAGCTGGACCGATGCACTGGCCAAGGGCAAGAGCAAATATGCTGAAGCCATTGCCCGCCTGCAACCGGACATCATTCGTTGCCAGCAGAAGCTGAGCGCGCTGGAAGCCGAGACCGGCCTGAGCATCGCCGAGATCAAGGACATCAACCGTCGCATGTCGATCGGCGAGGCCAAGGCCCGTCGCGCGAAGAAAGAGATGGTCGAAGCGAACTTGCGTCTGGTGATCTCCATCGCCAAGAAGTACACCAACCGCGGCCTGCAATTCCTCGACCTGATCCAGGAAGGCAACATCGGCCTGATGAAGGCGGTGGACAAGTTCGAATACCGTCGCGGCTACAAGTTCTCGACTTATGCCACCTGGTGGATCCGTCAGGCGATCACTCGCTCGATCGCCGACCAGGCCCGCACCATCCGTATCCCGGTGCACATGATCGAGACGATCAACAAGCTCAACCGTATTTCCCGGCAGATGCTGCAGGAAATGGGTCGCGAACCGACGCCGGAAGAGCTGGGCGAACGCATGGAAATGCCTGAGGACAAGATCCGCAAGGTATTGAAGATCGCCAAGGAGCCGATCTCCATGGAAACCCCGATCGGCGATGACGAAGACTCCCATCTGGGTGACTTCATCGAAGACTCCACCATGCAGTCTCCGATCGATGTCGCCACTGTCGAGAGTCTCAAGGAAGCGACTCGCGAAGTGCTTTCCGGCCTCACTGCCCGTGAAGCCAAGGTACTGCGCATGCGTTTCGGCATCGACATGAATACCGACCACACCCTCGAGGAAGTCGGTAAACAGTTCGATGTCACCCGTGAGCGCATTCGTCAGATCGAAGCCAAGGCGTTGCGCAAACTGCGCCACCCGACGCGAAGCGAGCATCTGCGCTCCTTCCTCGACGAGTGATCTTCAAACCCCCCGGCCCTGCCGGGGGTTTTGTTATGTGCAACAGATAAAATCCCCCTCGTTACGCTCCTCACCACCCTGTGGCCCGTCTACACTCGAATCATCCTCCCCAAGCCATGACGAGACAGTGATGCCCAGACTGACGGCCGCGCTTTTGCTGTCATTGATGACCTGGACCGCAACAGCTGGCGCGTTGACGCTCACCGACGAGGAGCTCCGCTGGCTCAAGGACCACCCCGACCTGCGCCTGGGCGTCGATGCCTCATGGCCGCCGTTTGAGTTCCGCGATGACCAGGGCCGCTATCAGGGCCTGGCCGCCGACTACGTCGACATCATTCGTGAGCGGCTGGCCATCAGGCTCACCCCCATCGAGCCCGCTAGCTGGACCGCCGTGCTGGAGCAGGTCGTACAGGGCAAGATAGACCTCCTGCCGGGCATCATGTCCACGCCGGAGCGCCAGAACTACCTGGCGTTTACCCGGCCTTACCTGGACTTCCCCATTGTCATCCTGGCCCATCGCGGTGGCGCCCAGCCCCACAACCTCAAGGAGCTGTACGGGCTGAAAATAGCCGTGGTAGAGAACTATGCCCCCCATGAACTGCTGCGCAACCACCATCCCGACCTGAATCTCGTGGCGCTGCCCAACGTCAGCTCAGCCCTGCAAGCACTGGCAACCGACGAGGTGGATGCGGTGGTCGGCGACCTGGCTTCCAGTGTCTGGAGCCTGCGCCAACTCAAGCTCGAAGGTCTTTATGTCAGCGGGGAAACGCCTTATCGCTATCAGTTGGCAATGGCCGTCCCTCGAGACAACAAGATATTGGTGGGTATCCTGGACAAGGTCATGGCCGACATGAGCCCGGCCGAAGTTGCCGAGATCCAGCAGAAGTGGGTCGGCAATGTGCATGACTACCGCCAGCTCTGGTCAGATTTGCTGGTCTACGGCCTGCCTGCACTATTGCTCCTGGTCGGGATACTGGCGGTAGTGATTCGCATCAACCGCCGACTCAGCTCGGAAATCGCCCGACGGGTCGAGCTGGAACAGGAGCTGCGCAGCAGCGAATACCATTACCGTGGGCTGGTGGAGAGCCTGTCGGCCATTGCCTGGGAGGCAAGGGTCAGCGACTTCACCTACAGCTACGTGTCGCCCCATGCCGAAGACCTGCTGGGTTATCCCCTTTCCCATTGGCTGATCCCAGGCTTCTGGCGCAACATCATTCATCCGGCCGACCTGATCCGTGCCCAGACCTACTGTGATCATGAAGTGCTGGCCGGGCGCGATCACTGCATCGATTATCGCGTGATCACCGCCGATGGCCGCTGCCTGTGGGTGCGCGACATTGTCAGTCTGATCGAACACGGTCACGAACCGGTGATGCGCGGGCTGATGATCGATATCAGCGAAGCCAAGCGCACCGAGGAAGCACTGCGCCTTTCGGAGCAGAAATTTGGCTCAGTGTTCCGCCAATGCCCGGACATCCTGGTGATCGCACGGCTGATGGACGGTTGTCTGCTGGAGGTCAACAAGGCCTTCGAGGAGCAGATCGGCCTGAGTGCCGCCGAGGTGGTGGGGCGCAGCGCAACCGAATTGAATATCTGGGGCATCCAAGGCGTGGGGCCGGGCCTGTTGCAGCGCTTGCAGGCCGGCAGTATTCGCAACCTGGAAATGCCCTTTCGCCGTAGCAATGGCCAGGTGTTCACCGGACTGATCTCCGCCGAACCCTTCGACCTCGACACGACGCCAGCCCTGGTCGTGGTAGTGCGGGACATCAGCCAGCTCAAGGAAACCCAGCAGCAATTGCAGACCTCCGAAGAGAAGTTTGCCAAGGCATTCCACGCCTCGCCCGATGGCTTGCTACTGTCCCGGCAAAGCGATGGTTTGCTGATTGAAGTCAACGAAGGTTTCAGCCGCATTACCGGTTTCAACAGCGCCCTGTCGGTGGACCGCTCTACCCTGGACCTGGGCATCTGGGTCAACCTCAACGAGCGCAAGCAGATGCTCAACCTGCTGAAACGGGACGGCTTCGTGAAGGACTTCAGCTGCCATATCCGTCGCAACGACGGGCAGGTACGGCTCTGCGAAGTCTCCAGTCGCCCGCTGCCCATCGGCAACGAAGACTGCATGCTGACCATCGCCCGGGACATCACCGAACGCCATCTCATGCAGGAGAAACTGCAACAAGCCGCCACCGTGTTCGAAAGCACGGCCGAAGGCGTGCTGATCACCGATACGCAACAGCACATCAGCGCGGTGAACCGAGCCTTCACCGAAATCACCGGCTACAGCGAAACCGAAGCCTTGGGCCATACACCTCGGTTACTGGCTTCCGGCCTGCATGACAGCGCGTTCTATGCCGCGATGTGGCACCAGTTGACGGCGGAAGGTCACTGGCAGGGCGAGATTTCCAATCGGCGCAAGAACGGCGAGCTGTACCCCAGTTGGCTGACCATCAGCGCGGTGCGCAATCGGGATCAACAGATCACCCATTTCGTTGCGGTCTTCGCCGATATCTCCAGCCTCAAACATGCCCAGGCCCGGCTCGATTACCAGGCTCACCACGATCCACTGACCGGCCTGCCGAATCGCACGCTGTTCGAAAGCCGCTTGCTGACGGCCCTCAACAGCCAGCAGGAAAACGGCGGCCAGGGCGCGGTGCTGTTCTTGGACCTGGACCGCTTCAAGCACATCAACGACAGCCTCGGACACCCGGTCGGCGACCTGCTGCTCAAAGGCATTGCCGTGCGCTTGCGCGAGCAACTTCGCGACATCGACACCGTGGCGCGCCTGGGCGGCGACGAGTTCATCATCCTGCTGCCTGGCTTGCAGCAGCCCAGCGACGCCGAGCACATCGCCCAGAAACTATTGAACTGCTTTGCCGCGCCATTCCAGGCCGGCGAGCACGAGTTTTTCATCAGCGCCAGCATTGGCACCAGTCTCTACCCACAGGATGGCTGCGACGTCGCCACGCTGGTCAAGAATGCTGACGCTGCGATGTACCGCTCCAAGGCCAAGGGGCGCAACCGGGTGGAAAGCTACACCCGCGACCTCACCGCCCAGGCCAGCGAGCGCGTAGCCCTGGAACACGAGCTGCGACGGGCGATCGAGCGCAACGAACTGTCATTATCCTTCCAACCAAAAATCAGCCTCGTCGACAACCGCCTGGTGGGCGCCGAGGCGCTGATTCGCTGGACCCACCCGACATTTGGCGACGTACCGCCGGAACATTTCATCCCCCTGGCGGAAGAAAACGGCATGATCCTGCAAATTGGCGACTGGGTACTGGAACATGCCTGCCAGCAGTTAAGTGAGTGGAACAGCACCCATGACAGCCTGGGCCCTCTGTCGGTCAACCTCGCCGGCGCCCAATTGCGCCAGCCCAACCTGTTGGGACGTATCGAACAACTGCTGCGCGAACACCATCTCAAGCCAGGCTTGTTGCAACTGGAAATTACCGAAAACTTCATCATGAGCCAGGCCGAAGAGGCCCTGACGGTGCTGCACCAGTTGAAAAAGCTCGGTGTGCAATTGGCCATCGACGACTTCGGCACGGGTTACTCTTCCCTCAGCTACCTCAAGCGCCTGCCGCTGGACATCCTCAAGATCGACCAATCCTTCGTCCGCGGCCTGCCCGACGACCCCCACGACGCGGCCATCGTGCGGGCAATCATCGCCCTGGGCCGCAGCATGCAATTCACCATCATCGCCGAGGGCGTTGAAACCCTGGCCCAGCAGCAATTCCTGAGCGAAGAAGGTTGCGAACAGATCCAGGGCTACATCGTCAGCCTGCCCCTGGGCGCCGACGAGTTTGCCGCCACGTTTCTTCGTGTGACCGTATCGGATTTTTCGGATAGCACAGCCGAGAAACCGTCGCTATAATCCGCGACCTACTGAGGGCCTATAGCTCAGTTGGTTAGAGCAGAGGACTCATAATCCTTTGGTCCACGGTTCAAGTCCGTGTGGGCCCACCATCTTGAAAGCCGCGCATTGCGCGGCTTTTGCGTATCTAGCGTCCTCCCGCTAGCATCCTTCCCTCCGATACAATAAAAATCCCATCCCTCACCGAGATGCCCATCATCGCCAGCCCCAGCCTCCCGCGACTGTTTCTTGAACTGTTCTGGCAACTTGGCATCCTTCTGGTGCCGGCCTTTTTCGTCACCGTGCTGCCGCCCCCACTGGCTTTGCTGGCGGTGGTGGCCCTTGGACTGCTGATGGGCCTTGCTGCTCGCCTGGGCTTTTTGGCGATGGGCCGAGGCATTGCCCGGGTGACGGTCGGTGCCGTGTTTGGCCTGGGTTTCAGCCTCGGCCGGGCGCTGCCCGAGTGGTGGGGCATCTTGGTGGCGATCGTCGGCATCGTTGTTGGGCTCGCCTGCGTCAGTAGCTGGGAACGGCGCCTTGGGTTGGCGCCCGTTTCCAGCAAAGGGCCGAGTGCCTGGGGTGGAAACGAGCCGATGCTGACCCCTGAAGGCGAGCCAATCCGGGTCTTCAACCACGGCGAAATCGCCATGGGCGGCCCGACTTATTGCGACTATCTGTTCCCTGACGGTGTGCTTCTACAAGGCATTGGCTCCTCGGCAGTGTTCTCCAGCGACGGGCGCTACTTCGCCGCACCGGTACCGTCCCGGCAGGCATGGGGGCTGGTGGTCCTCGACCGTCAGCAACGCCAGCTGTACCGCTGCGCCGACAGCGAGCTCTGGGAGTTGGACGCTTTTGATCTCGACCTGCTGAGCGGACGACATAGCCCACTGGTGGATAACAGCGCTCGCAAAACCCGGCTCGATGAGCTGTTGCAAACCGCCAGCGTCACCCACCTGGTGCCTGTCGCCGATCTTTGGCTGGAAGCCGACTGGCATCCTGAGCCGACCTTCGAGCGGCGCTCCGCTAATGGCCAGCAGTGCCTTCAGGGCAATATTTCTTTGCCTTCGACTTTTCGCGACTTGCCCCAGCCACTGGATCCCCTGCATTCACCGCGCTATACCATCAGCATCAATGGACAACCGTCCGGCCTGTTGATGGCGGCAGACGCGCCGTTGATATGGAGCACCGATCAACGCGCGCTGGTGTGCCTGGCTCAGGAGCAAAGCGGTGACGCGGAGGGCGACCAGTATTGGTTGTGGCAGCTCGACATCGGCTGGCGCGTCCTGCCATCGCCCTGGGTGAGGAGTGTCGCGGAACCGTCCTTCTACTGGCATCAATTGCTGAGCCTCGACGCGGACCATGTACGTATCGGCGCGTACCTCGATTATCCGCGCCCAGGTTCCGGCCGTTACGGCTATCGCCTGGACAGCATCCACGGCGATACCGAAACCCAGGCCGGCCATGACGCCCAAGGCCGCGTACAGGTCGCTGAATTCAAACTGACCCGCATGGCCATTGCGTTGCCGTTGGACAGTCGAGGAGCACGCGGTGATGCGTTTATCGAGACACAGCCGATGCTAGATGGTGCCTGCGCTCAGTTGAGCTGGCTTGGCGACAATCGCGAAGGGCTTGGGGGCTATCGCTGTCAGATCGGTGACTGGCACTTGCCGGGAAGTTGGTTGTTGGACCACCGTGTCTCAGACTGCGGACGTTACCTCGCACTACTGCCCTTCGAAAACTCAACGACCGTGACCACCCATGGCGTGATTGCGGACACGAAGGATCGACGCCTGCTGGAAGGGCCGGCGATGTGGGTGGAACGCATCCTCGATTTTCGTGATGGCCGGCTGAGCCTGGCAGTGGTTGCCGGTCGACTTGACCAGGACCTGGAGGGCAGCGCGCTGCAACGTTTCAATGTCCAGGCGCCGCAGAACGGTAGCGCCAACGCCACTTCGTTCTTTCATCCCGACGAGCGATCCCGGTTGTTCTATGACACCGTGGAACTGCAGGTAGTCGATTCACAGCTTCAGAGAATGCCACCCTGGCGCCTGGTGGATCGTCCGCAAGCCGCCAACGCCGAAGGGGACTTCATCCAGCCTGCACCCGACCACCGGGACGCCGCCTGGTTGTTCGGCAGCGAGACGGAATATGCAGACAGTTGGGTACGCGCGCAGACGCCCCGGCTCGGAGGACACCTGCTGACAGCTTCAGGCTGCGCGCTGGTCGACCTGGCACCGTCGATGATCTGGTCGACGGATAGCCGTTATCTGGCCCTGACCTGCATGGCGACCGATGTGACAGAACAGTGTGGAAACTATCGAGGCTGGCAATTGCTGCTCCTGGATATCCAGGAGCACACGTTGCGGGTGCATCCGCAGTGGCTGGGCAAGCGGCCGCTGTTTGAGAGTTTCGACGACGAACAGCTGCATGTACGCTGCTTTGAGCGTGATTGGGAAGCGCCAGACGATGACGACCCAGGCTCTGTGCAGTCGTTCCCGCGGGCTCTACTGTTGCAGTTGCCCACCGAACAATTGGTTTGCCAGGACGGTTTATGGCTCAGGCCGTCACAGATGCACCTGGCCCATGCCTGGCGAACGCTGGCTTTACCTGCCATTGGCTATTTCCCACGTGAGAGCCTGTAACATGTTCGCTATCGAATGCCCGCGCCGGAGCCCACTTTGACTGACACCCGCCCTCCCGTTCTCGACGAAATCGACCGACAACTGATCGCGGCGCTGCAAATCAATGCACGGGAAAGCGTCGCCATGCTTGCCCGGCAGCTAGGCATCGCCCGCACGACCGTGACCTCACGGTTGGCGCGGCTGGAAAAAACCAAGGTGATCACTGGATACGGCGTGCGCCTGGGGCAGCGGGTGATAGACGGCGGTTTGCAGGCCTATGTCGGTATCAAGGTTCAACCGCGCTCCGGCAAGGACGTGCTGCGGCGCTTGAGCGCCATGGCCCAGGTCCAGCAGTTGTGCGCGGTCAGCGGTGAGTTCGACTATGTCGCCTGGCTGCGCACGGACTCGCCGGAGCAGCTGGACCAGTTGCTGGACCAGATCGGCAGCGTGGACGGTGTGGAGAAGACCACTACGTCGATCATCCTCAGCAGCAAGATCGATCGGGGCCAGCCCGTCTAAGCCCAGCAGGGAACAACGTCAGTTACTGTGTTTGATGGGCGAAGTTTTCGATCCTGACCTGCCCCTCCGGGAAGGTCGCGATAATCTCCAATTCCCCCCCCATGGCGCGGATGTAATTTCGTAGCGTACTGATGTACATGTCGGTACGGCGTTCCATTTTCGAGACTGCCGCCTGGTTGATATGCAGCGTCTTGGCCAAAGCATCCTGGCTCAGCTCCTGCGCCTGACGCAACTCGTGCAACGGCATTTCTGCACGCAGTTTCTGATACAGAGTCTCTGCACGAGCCCGGGAGTCAGGCGAACGACGTGCAATCAAGTCGGAAAATTTCTTAGCCATTGTCAAAGCCCTCTCTCTTCAATGCTTCCAGATGCTCGTCATAGAGACGTTCAGCCAAAGGCACACATTCCTGATACCAACGGTCCTGGCCGGTTTTGTCTCCCCCGATCAGCAGGATGGCGCAACGGCGTGGATCAAACGCATAGAGCACACGATAAGGCCTACCTGCGTGTTGTACTCGTAACTCACGAAGGTTGCCATGACGCGAGCCCTTGATATCACTGGTGTGAGGAAAACCCAGATGCGGCCCGGCATCGCCAAGCAGCATCACCGAGGCCTGCACTGAATCTTGCTCGGTCTCACTGAGACAGCTCCACCACATCTCAAATTCGTCGGTGTATTCAACGTCCCATTTCATTCAAATATGCCACCCAGGATATATAACCTCAAGGGAATAATCTTAGGAGATTCGGTGGTAGCTGCTCCTGTTGATCGCACAGACAATTGTTAAGGTAAGTTTCCGCGGGAGCGAGCGTGCTCGCGATGGCGCTGGTTCAGCCACATCTTCATGACTGACAGGCCGCTAGCGCGAGCAAGCTCGCTCCCACAGAGAACCTGTTTCGTCATTACGATTCATCAATACGTCAAAGCGACTGAAAACCGCTCAAAACGACGACATATTGTGTCTTATTAACGTGTTCCACCCTCCCTAGAATGGCTGGCATCTTTCCTATACTCAGACGCGAAGGCCGCGTCGAGTCGCCCATCAAGGTCAGCCATGAACAAGAACAATCGCCACCCAGCAGACGGTAAGAAACCCATCACCATTTTTGGCCCGGACTTTCCTTTCGCCTTTGACGACTGGATCGAGCATCCGGCTGGCCTGGGCAGAATTCCCCCCCACAACCACGGTACGGAAGTGGCGATTGTCGGTGCCGGGATCGCTGGTCTGGTGGCGGCTTACGAGCTGATGAAGCTCGGTCTCAAGCCCGTGGTCTACGAAGCGTCGAAGATGGGTGGGCGCCTGCGCTCACAGGCGTTCAACGGTGCCGAAGGGGTGATTGCCGAGCTGGGCGGCATGCGTTTTCCGGTGTCATCCACTGCGTTCTACCATTACGTCGACAAGTTGGGCCTGGAGACCAAACCGTTTCCCAACCCGTTGACCCCGGCGTCCGGCAGCACGGTCATCGACCTGGAAGGCCAGACCTATTACGCACAGAAGCTGGCGGATCTTCCAGCCCTGTTCCAGGAAGTTGCCGATGCCTGGGCCGATGCCCTGGAAGATGGTGCGCGCTTCGGCGATATCCAGCAGGCGATCCGCGACCGCGACGTGCCGCGCCTGAAGGAACTGTGGAATACCTTGGTACCCTTGTGGGATGACCGCACGTTCTACGACTTCGTCGCCACATCCAAGGCATTCGCCAAGCTCTCGTTCCAGCACCGCGAAGTGTTCGGCCAGGTCGGTTTCGGCACGGGCGGCTGGGATTCGGACTTCCCCAATTCGATGCTGGAAATCTTCCGCGTCGTGATGACCAACTGCGACGACCACCAGCATCTGGTAGTCGGTGGCGTCGAACAGGTGCCCCACGGTATCTGGAACCATGTGCCGGAACGCTGTGCACACTGGCCGGAAGGTACCAGCCTGAATTCTCTGCACCTGGGCGCCCCACGCAGCGGTGTGAAGCGCATTGCCCGCGCCACCGATGGACGTTTCAGCGTGACCGACGTCTGGGAAAACACCCGCGAATACGCCGCCGTGCTGGTCACCTGCCAGAGCTGGCTGCTGACCACCCAGATCGAATGCGAAGAGGCGCTGTTCTCGCAAAAAATGTGGATGGCCCTGGACCGCACCCGCTACATGCAATCGTCGAAGACGTTCGTGATGGTCGACCGGCCGTTCTGGAAGGACAAGGACCCGGAAACCGGCCGCGACCTGATGAGCATGACCCTGACCGACCGCCTGACCCGTGGCACCTATCTGTTCGACAACGGGGACGACAAGCCGGGGGTGATTTGCCTGTCGTATTCCTGGATGAGCGACGCGTTGAAAATGCTGCCCCATCCGGTGGAAAAACGCGTGAAGCTGGCCCTCGATGCCCTGAAGAAGATCTACCCCAAGGTGGACATCGCCGCGCGCATCATCGGCGACCCGATCACCGTGTCCTGGGAAGCCGACCCGCATTTCCTCGGCGCCTTCAAGGGCGCCCTGCCTGGCCACTATCGCTACAACCAGCGCATGTATGCGCATTTCATGCAGGACGACATGCCGGCCGAACAACGCGGGATCTTTATCGCCGGTGATGACGTCTCATGGACACCGGCCTGGGTCGAAGGCGCGGTACAGACCTCGCTCAATGCCGTGTGGGGGATCATGAAACACTTCGGCGGTGAAACTCACGCCGAGAACCCGGGTCCAGGCGATGTATTCCATGAGATCGGTCCGATCGCCCTGCCCGAATAAAAGGAGTTGTTGATGCGTGTAGCCCTCTATCAATGCCCACCGCTGCCACTGGATCCGGCCGGCAACCTGCAACGCCTGCATCAGGTGGCGCTGGAAGCCAGGGGCGCCGATATACTGGTGCTGCCGGAGATGTTCATGACCGGCTACAACATCGGCGTCGACGCGGTGAATGTATTGGCCGAGGTCTACAACGGCGAGTGGGCGCAACAGATCGCCCGCATTGCCAAGGCCGCCAGCCTGGCGATTGTCTATGGCTACCCTGAACGCGGCGAAGACGGCCAGATCTACAACGCGGTGCAACTGATCGACGCCCAAGGCGAACGACTGGCCAACTACCGCAAGAGCCACCTGTTCGGTGACCTCGATCACGCCATGTTCAGCGCCGGCGACTCGGCGCTGCCTATCGTCGAGCTCAACGGCTGGAAGCTCGGCCTGCTGATCTGCTATGACCTGGAGTTCCCGGAAAATGCCCGACGCCTGGCCCTGGCCGGTGCCGAGCTGATCCTGGTGCCAACCGCCAATATGCAACCCTACGAATTCATCGCCGACGTCACCGTGCGTGCCCGAGCCATCGAGAACCAGTGCTTCGTGGCGTACGCCAACTACTGCGGCCACGAAGGTGAATTGCAGTATTGCGGCCAAAGCAGCGTCGCCGCACCGAATGGCAGCCGCCCGGCGCTTGCCGGGCTGGATGAGGCCTTGATCGTCGCTGAACTGGACCGCCAACTGATGGAAGACTCCCGCGCCGCCTACAACTACCTGCACGATCGCCGCCCTGAGCTTTACGGCGAGCTGCACAAACATTGATAGAGGATTGAGAAAGGCCCCTGATCCGCTAGCATGAGCGCATCTTTGTCCTGGAAGCGCTCATGCCGGCCCCCGACTCCCTCCGCCCCCACATTGAAACCCTGGCCAATGGCTTGCGGGTGACGTTGCGTCATGACCCCGCCCTCAAGCGCAGCGCTGCGGTACTGCGAGTCGCAGCTGGCAGCCATGATGCGCCCCTGGCCTGGCCGGGATTGGCGCATTTGCTCGAGCATCTGTTCTTCCTCGGCACCGAGCGGTTTCCCGTCGGGGAGAACCTGATGGCCTACGTGCATCGCCACGGCGGTCAGCTCAATGCGCGCACCAGCGAACGCACCACGGATTTTTTCTTCGAATTGCCACCCGCAACCTTTGCCGACGGACTGGAACGACTGGGGGACATGCTCGCCCAGCCACGCCTGGACGAAGCCGATCAGTTGCGCGAACGAGAAGTGCTGCACGCAGAGTTCATTGCCTGGTCCCAGGATACGGCAGCCCAGCGACAGCTCGCCCTGCATGACGGCGTGTCGGCGACCCATCCGCTGCGGGGGTTCCATGCCGGCAATCGCGACAGTCTCGCGGTGGCGCAAGCCGAATTCCAAACGGCATTGCATGATTTCTACCGCAGCTTTTACCGCAGTGGCCAGATGACCCTGAGCCTGGCCGGCCCGCAAAGCATCGACGCCTTGAAAGCCTTGGCGGAACAGTTCGACAGCCACATACCTGCCGGCGAAGCGGTTGCCAGGCCAGCACCGCCAAAGCTTATGGCGTCGTCCCAGACGAGTTATCAACTGGCCCGCGAAGGTTGTCTTGACCTGCTGTTCGCCTGCGAAGATTTGCCCGGCGCCTCGCCTCAAGCCTTGGATTTTCTCTGTACGTCACTGAACTCCAGCAAACCGGGAGGCCTGCTCGACACATTGCGTCAGCGCAACCTGGCTGACAGCCTCAAGGCCAACGCGTTGTATGAATTTGCCGGGCAAGCGCTGCTGCACATTGAAATCAAGCACGACAACGCTCAAGCAGCGGCGCAAATCCGGCCGTTGTTGCACGACTGGCTGGGGTTCTTTGCCGCCCAGGACGACTGGGCGCCGTTGCGCCAGGAGTTCACCGCACTGCTGCTGCGTCGCCAGGAAACAGGATCAGCCTTGCAGTTGGCCCGCTGGGACTGCGAAGGGCGTGACGGGCCGCTGCTGGCAAACGACCTCGTGAGGCTCAGGGAAATCCTCAAGCAACTGCCCCCCGCCGATCAGGTCACGCAGCAATGGCAACTGCCCGCGCCCAACCCGTTCCTACACACCCCAAGCCAAGCACCTCGCGCCGGGCTGATACGCGGCCAGACCAGCGCCCATCGCGGCTTGCGAACTTTTGCCCAGGACCGCTCCCGAGGCCGACGGGAACGCTCGCCCATGCAGTTCAGCCAGGCGCTGCCGGATAACGGTCGTGAAGGCGCGGTGTACCTGCGCTGGCAACTGACGACCCAGGCACCGCTCGATTTTCAAGCCAGGCTCGACCGACACCTGCAGGACGTGCGTGAGGATGCTGGCCAGGCCGGTGTGGACGTCAGCTTCGAGTCCTGCGCCAATCAATGGCTACTGAAACTGGTCGGCTTGCAGACTCCGATACCGTTGGTGCTTGAACACGTTCTGACGAAGCTCGCGCAACCGCTACCAATGGCCCTGGCCGCTCATGAGCCCCCGCCGATACCGATTCGACATTTGTTGAAGGCATTGCCGAATCACTGCCGGCGCAACCGGCAATCGCCAGCGCTGCCATTGCCCGACAGCGATCAAAGTGTGTGGACAACAGCCCGATGGGATGGGCTGTCTATCGGTCTGTCGGCGGCCACCCAAGGGGCATTGGGCCCCGCATTGGCCAGGGTGCCGGGCATCGCGGGCGAGGAAATCAGCCTGGCGACGGAATCTCGCGGGCAACGCATCTGGAATACGCTCAAGACTCACGGGGAAGAACCGGCCGTGCTGCTGTTTTGCCCGACGCCCACCCCGGCGCTGGCCGACGAAGCCGCCTGGCGGTGGCTGGCACAGCTGTGTCAGACGCCGTTCTACCAGCGCCTGCGAGTCGAGTTGCAGTTGGGCTATGCGGTGTTCAGCGGGCTGAAGCAGATCGACGGGCAAACCGGGATGTTATTCGGCGTCCAATCACCCAACCTCTCGGCGACGCAACTGAGTGCCCACATCGAGCAATTCCTGGCTGGGTTACCGGCGCTGATCCAGCAGCTCGACGATTCATCCCTGGCCCGCCAGCGGCAAGCGCTTGCCGCCCAACTCCAGAGTACCGCCCTGCCCTTCGCCCAGGCCGCCGAACTGCTCTGGCAAGGCAAGCTGACAGGCCGCCCGTCGGATTATCTCGAGCAACTGTCCAATGCCATCGTGAGCCTGGATCGCGCCCAGCTAAAGGCAGCCGCCCAGTGTCTGATCGATGCGCAAGGAGGATGGTGCTGCCTGAGCAACGGAGCCTGCCCGGGGGAAGGTTGGCAATCGGCGCAGTGATCATTGCAGCCGCGGTAATGAGCTTTCTTTGAGAATCGCGGCGAACGAATATGTCAGATTTAGTAACATAGGCGCCTAAGCATCTGAACATCTCCGAACGGAGGTGGACTATATGTATAGGTCTCACCCGTTCCATCTAACGAAAGCAGCCCAACCAAAGGAGTATTTCCATGTCCTGGTCCAAACCCGCATATATCGACCTGCGTATCGGTTTCGAAGTCACCATGTACTTCGCCAGCCGTTGAATGCTGCAGGCGCTTAAGCACGCAGCACTACGCCTCGGTCAGCCGAGGCGTTTTTATTTCGGTTTGCAGATGGAGCAGCCATGTTCGTCCAGATTCTAGGTTCTGCCGCCGGTGGCGGTTTCCCCCAGTGGAACTGCAACTGCGCCAATTGCGCAGGTTTTCGCAACGGCAGCCTACGGGCCCAGGCGCGCACCCAATCGTCCATAGCCCTTTCCGATGACGGCGTGAACTGGGTGCTGTGCAACGCCTCTCCGGACATTCGCGCCCAGCTCCAGGGCTTCGCCCCGATGCAGCCAGGCCGGGCGCTGCGCGACACCGGCATTGGCGCCATCATCCTGATGGACAGTCAGATCGACCACACCACCGGCCTGCTCAGCCTGCGTGAAGGCTGCCCACATCAAGTCTGGTGCACCGACATGGTCCATGAGGACCTGAGCACCGGCTTCCCGCTGTTCAACATGCTGACCCACTGGAACGGTGGGTTGAGCTGGAATCGCATCGAGCTCGACCAGAGCTTCACCATCCCGGCCTGTCCGAACCTGCGTTTCACGCCGTTACCATTACGCAGCGCCGCCCCACCCTATTCACCGCATCGTTTCGATCCGCACCCGGGCGACAACATCGGCCTGATCGTCGAAGACCTGCGCACCGGCGGCAAGCTGTTCTATGCCCCGGGCCTGGGCAAGGTCGACGGACAGTTGCTGGAGATTATGGCCGGCAGCGATTGCCTGTTGGTGGACGGCACGATGTGGGACGACGATGAAATGCAGCGCCGTGGCGTCGGCACGCGCACCGGTCGGGAAATGGGCCATCTGGCACAAAACGGTCCCGGCGGGATGCTGGAAGTGCTGGAGCAACTGCCCGAACAGCGCAAGGTCCTTATCCATATCAACAACACCAACCCGATTCTGGATGAAGACTCACCCGAGCGGGCTGAGCTTGTACGCCGAAAGATTGAAGTGGCTTACGACGGAATGAGTATTGAGTTGTAGGAAAGGCGGAACCAATGTGGGGGTGAGCTTGCGGTGTGCCAGTCAAGATTGACGCTGGCTGACAGAACGCTATCGCGAGCAGGCTCGCTCCCACAGTAGTCCGAGTCGTACTGGATATCTGACTCACAGCAAAACCAGTGTGGGAGCGAGCTTGCTCGCGATGGGGCCAACCCTGACGCCACAGAACCCACGGGCATTTCCCGGAGACCGAAATGACTGACACCCCCCTGTCCCCCACCGAGTTCGAAGCGGCCCTGCGCGCCAAGGGCGCGTATTACCACATCCATCACCCGTATCACGTGGCGATGTATGAAGGCCGCGCCACTCGCGAGCAGATCCAGGGTTGGGTCGCCAACCGGTTTTACTATCAGGTGAACATCCCACTCAAGGATGCCGCGATCCTGGCCAACTGCCCGGATCGGGAGATCCGTCGCGAGTGGATCCAGCGCCTGCTCGACCATGACGGCGCGCCCGGCGAGGACGGTGGTATCGAAGCCTGGCTGCGGCTGGGCCAGGCGGTGGGCCTGGATCCCGATCAGCTGCGTTCCCAGGAACTGGTGCTCCCGGGTGTGCGTTTCGCGGTGGATGCTTATGTCAACTTCGCCCGCCGGGCCTGTTGGCAGGAAGCCGCCAGCAGCTCGCTGACCGAACTGTTCGCCCCGCAGATCCACCAGTCGCGCCTCGACACTTGGCCGCAGCACTACCCGTGGATCGACCCGACCGGCTACCAATACTTTCGCACTCGTCTGAGCCAGGCCCGGCGCGATGTGGAACATGGCCTGGCGATTACCTTGCAGCACTACACCACCCGCGCAGGGCAGGAGCGCATGCTGGAGATTCTCCAGTTCAAACTGGACATCCTTTGGAGCATGCTCGACGCCATGAGCATGGCCTACGAATTGAACCGTCCGCCCTACCACAGCGTGACCGCGCAACGGGTGTGGCACAAAGGGATCGCCTTATGAGTTTCGACCGCAGTAAAACCCCGCGCTGGCGCCCCGGCTATCGCTTCCAGTACGAACCGGCACAGAAGGGCCACGTGCTGCTCTATCCTGAAGGCATGATCAAGCTGAATGACAGCGCGTCGCTGATCGGCGGTCTGATCGACGGCGAACGGGATGTCGCGGCCATCATCGACGAGTTGGCCAAGCAGTTCCCGGACGTGCCGGAACTCGGTGACGACATCGAGCAATTCATGGAGGTCGCCCGTGCACAGCACTGGATCGAACTTGCCTGAGACCACCGGGCTGCCACCCAAGCCTGAAGTCGGCCTGCCGCTGTGGCTGCTGGCGGAGCTGACCTATCGGTGCCCGCTGCAATGCCCGTATTGCTCCAACCCGTTGGATTTTGCCGAGCAAGGCAAGGAGCTGAGCACCGAGCAGTGGTTCAAGGTCTTTCGCGAGGCCCGAGAGATGGGCGCCGCGCAATTGGGCTTTTCCGGCGGTGAGCCGCTGGTGCGCCAGGACCTGGCCGAACTGATTGGCGAGGCGCGCAGGCTGGGTTTCTATACCAACCTGATCACCTCCGGCATCGGTTTGACCGAACAGAAAATCAGCGACTTCAAAAAGGCCGGCCTGGACCATATCCAGATCAGCTTCCAGGCCAGCGACGAGCAGGTGAACAACCTCTTGGCCGGCTCGAAGAAAGCCTTCGCGCAAAAGCTGGAAATGGCCCGGGCGGTGAAGGCTCACGGTTATCCGATGGTGCTGAACTTCGTGACCCATCGGCACAACATCGACAAGATCGACCGCATCATCGAGCTGTGCATCGCCCTGGAAGCCGACTTCGTCGAGCTCGCCACCTGCCAGTTCTACGGCTGGGCACAGCTCAACCGCGTCGGCCTGCTGCCCACGCGGGAGCAATTGGTACGGGCCGAGCGCGTCACCAACGAATACCGCGCCAAGCTGGAAGCTGAAGGTAATCCGTGCAAGCTGATCTTCGTCACGCCGGACTACTATGAAGAACGCCCCAAGGGCTGCATGAACGGCTGGGGCAGCATTTTCCTCACCGTCACGCCGGACGGCACGGCATTGCCCTGTCACGGCGCCCGACAGCTGCCGGTGCAGTTTCCCAACGTGCGCGACCACAGCATGCAGCACATCTGGTACGACTCGTTCGGCTTCAACCGTTTCCGCGGTTATGACTGGATGCCCGAACCGTGTCGCTCTTGCGACGAAAAAGAAAAGGACTTCGGCGGCTGTCGCTGCCAGGCGTTCATGCTGACGGGGGACGCGAGCAACGCCGACCCGGTGTGCAGCAAGTCCGAACACCACGGAGTGATCCTTAAGGCGCGCGAAGACGCCGAGCACGCTACGCAAACCATTGAGCAACTGGCCTTCCGCAATGAACGAAACTCGCGCCTCATCGCCAAAGGCTGACCCTTTCAGCGCCGCCCAGGCCGTGGCCGCCGGCACCGACTTCGCCGAACTGCAGGTCGGGCCCCTCGGCTTGTTCTGGAATGAATACCGTCCCGAAGACGGCGCCTGCCGGATCTGGCATTGGCAAGATGCCAAGGCCCGCCGCCTGACACCGGACGGGTTCAGCGTACGCAGCCGGGTCTATGAATACGGCGGTGGATCGTTCTGCCTGAGCCATGACGGTGTGTTGTTCATCAATGAAGCCGACCAGCAGCTGTACCACCAATCCCTGAATGACGAGCAGCCTGTGGCGCTGACCTCGGGTGACTGCCGCTATGGGGATCTTGGCTTCGCCGACGGCCAGGTATTGGCGGTGGAAGAACAGGCCAACCAGCATCGCCTGGTGTCGATCGGGTTGGCGGATCATCAGCGACATCTGCTGGCAGAAGGCGCGGATTTCTATGCATCGCCGACCGTGAGCCCGGACGGCCGGCGGCTCGCCTGGGTTGAATGGAGCCGCCCGCACCAACCCTGGACAGCAACGCGGTTGATGCTGGCCGAGCGCACTGCCCAGGGTTGGGGTGAGCCGCGCTGTGTGGCGGGCAACGATGACGAGGAGTCCATCCAGCAGCCGCGCTTCGACGCGTCCAGTCGCCTTTACTGCCTGACTGATCGCGGTGGTTACTGGCAACCCTGGATGGAATCGCCTCAAGGCCTGCAAGCACTGCCCTCCGCCCAAGCCGATCACGCCCCGGCGCCATGGCAACTGGGTGGCTGTACCTGGCTGCCGCTGGACGAACACACCTACCTGGCGAGTTGGACCGACGCGGGTTTCGGACGTCTGGGCCTGTGCCACAGCGACGATGCCGATGAGGACTTCACCGGCACCTACACCCGCTTTCGCAGCCTGGCGCTGGATGAACGGTTCATCTACGCCGTTGCCGCCTCACCGACCAGCCCATCGGCGATCATCAGCATTGAGCGCCATAACCACGCAGTGGCAGTGCTGGCCGGCGGCGTCGCGCCGTTGCCCATCGAACAGATCAGCCCCCCTCGAACCCTGCGCTATCCATCCGCGTCGGGTGACGCCCACGGGTTCTTTTACCCGGCCATGAATGCACCCGCGAAGCCACCATTGGTCGTGTTCATTCACGGCGGCCCCACCTCGGCCTGTTATCCGCTGTTCGATCCGCGTATCCAGTATTGGACCCAACGTGGCTTTGCCGTCGCCGACCTCAACCACCGTGGCAGCAGCGGCTATGGCCGGGCGTATCGACAGGCGTTGCATTTGAATTGGGGCGTGGTAGATGTCGAGGACGCTTGCGCGGTGGTCGCATATCTCGACGGACAAGGCCTGATCGACGGTCGTCGCGCATTCATTCGGGGCGGCAGTGCCGGTGGCTACACGACCCTTTGCGCCTTGGCGTTCCACGATGTGTTCCGCGCCGGCGCAAGCCTCTATGGTGTCAGCGACCCTGTCGCCCTGGGGCGTGCCACGCACAAGTTCGAAGGGGATTACCTGGATTGGCTGATCGGCGACCCACAACAGGACGCCGAACGCTACCGCGCGCGTACGCCGCTGCTGCATGCCGATCGAATCCGCGTACCAGTGATCTTTTTCCAGGGCGAGCTGGATGCCGTAGTCGTGCCGCAGCAGACCCGCGATATGGTCAGTGCGTTACAGGCGAACGGCGTTACGGTCGAGGCGCATTACTATCCCGATGAGCGTCACGGCTTTCGCAAGGCTGCGAACCAGGCGCATGCGCTGGAGCATGAATGGTTGTTCTATCGCAGGGTGATGGATAGCCCCACATAGGGGAAATGCAAAATCAATGTGGGAGCGAGCCTGCTCGCGATAGCAATGGTTCAGTCAACATCTCCGAGACTGATAAACCGATATCGCGAGCAGGCTCGCTCCCACAGGTTTCCAACCAGCCTATTAATCATGCCGGTTCAGCGCTTGGCGATGATGTACACCGCATGCACGATGCCGGGGATGTAACCCAACAGGGTCAGCAGGATATTCAGCCAGAAGGCCCCGCCAAAACCGACCTGCAGGAAAACCCCCAGTGGCGGCAGCAGGATGGCGATAATGATTCGAATGATATCCATGGATAACTCCTGATTGGCGATGGCTACGTTGCCACATAGCTCATTGACCCACGACCGCTCGTCAGGGTTCAGTGAAAAACAACCAGGATGGGTGGCCGAACGGCCAAATCCGATAACGACAAAAAACGCAGGCAAAAGAAAACCCCGCCGAAGCGGGGCTTTGCAGACTGTTTCCCTGACATCCCTTTCACTCCGCCTTCCTGGCAGAATCCTACGTGTCCGTGTTGTTGCTCTGCGCATCCTGCGCGACGTCCATGTGAAGTAGATTAGCCCTGGATCCAATCTACTGATAGAGGGAAAATGCCAGCACATTGTGTAAGCGTTTGCTTACACAATGTCAGCTTTTAGAACTGCCCGGGCTCCAACAGGAACAGCGACTCGCTGCCCGCTTTCACCGAAGCACTCAGCGAGTGGATACGTGGCAGCAGACGGGCGAAGTAGAACCGTGCCGTGCCCAGTTTGCTCGCGTAGAAATCATCCTGGCTTTCTTTGCCCAAGGCAGCCTTGGCCATCAGTGCCCACATGTAGGCATAGGCGGTGTAGCCAAATGCCTGGAGATACTCCACCGACGCCGCGCCGATTTCGTTCGGGTTGCTCTTCGCCCGATCCAGCAGCCATTCAGTCAGTTCATCCAACGTACCGACCGCATCGTTCAGCGGCGTGGTGAACTCCGCCAGGTCGCTGCTAGCGGTGGCGGTGAAGTGGCGGATTTCATCGGCAAACAACTTGTAGAACGCACCGCCGCTGCCGACGATCTTGCGCCCTACCAGGTCCAGCGCCTGGATACCGTTGGTGCCTTCGTAGATCTGGGTGATACGCACATCGCGCACCAGTTGTTCCTGCCCCCATTCACGGATATAGCCGTGGCCGCCGAAAACCTGTTGGCCGTGGACCGTGGTTTCCAAGCCCAGGTCGGTCAGGAAAGCCTTCGCCACCGGTGTTAGCAACGCCACCAAGTCCTCGGCGCGCTTACGGGTGGCAGGGTCCTCACTGAACTTGGCGGTATCCAATTGCATCGCCACGTAAGTGGAGAATGCCCGGCCACCTTCGTTCGAGGCTTTCATGGTCAGCAACATCCGGCGCACGTCGGGATGGACGATGATCGGGTCGGCGACCTTGTCCTTGTTTTGCGCACCGGTTGGCGAGCGGCTTTGCAGGCGATCACGGGCGTATTCGACGGCGTTCTGGTAGGAACGCTCACCGGAGGCCAGGCCTTGGATACCCACGCCCAGGCGCTCGTAGTTCATCATGGTGAACATCGCCGCCAGGCCTTTGTTCGGTTCGCCTACCAGGTAACCCACGGCTTCGTCGAAGTTCATCACGCAAGTGGCGGATGCCTGGATACCCATCTTGTGTTCGATCGAGCCGCAGTTGGCCGGGTTGCGTGCGCCCAGGCTGCCATCGGCATTGACCATGAACTTGGGCACCAGGAACAAGGAAATGCCTTTCGGGCCTGCCGGCGCGTCCGGCAGTTTCGCCAACACCAGGTGGATGATGTTCTCGGTGAGATCGTGTTCGCCGCCAGTGATGAAAATCTTCGTGCCGCTGACCTTGTAGGAGCCGTCGGCCTGGGGTTCGGCCTTGGTGCGGATGATTCCCAGGTCTGTACCAGCATGAGGCTCGGTCAGGCACATGGAACCGGCCCAGATACCGGCGTACATGTTCGGCAGGTACGCCGCCTTCAGCTCTTCGCTGGCATGGGCATTGATCGACAGGCAAGCGCCGGCGGTCAGCATCGGGTACAGACCGAAGGACAGGCTGGCGGAGTTGACCATTTCCTCGACCTGGGCCGAAACGGCCTTGGGCATGCCCATGCCGCCGTACGTCGGATCACCGCCGACACCGACCCAACCGCCTTCAGCGTAAGTCTTGTAGGCCTGTGGGAAACCTGCCGGCGTGGTGACGGCACCGTCAGCCCAGTGGCAGCCTTCTTCGTCAGCGGCGCGGCTGAGGGGGGCGATGCTTTTGCTGGTGACTTTGCCGGCTTCTTCAAGGATCGCTTCGACCGTTTCAGCGTCCACGGTGTCGGCCAGCGCCGGCAGTTGGGCCCAGAGTTTCGCGACCTCGAACACTTCATTGAGGACGAAGCGCATATCGCGCAGGGGCGCTTTGTAGTCAGCCATGGCAAACCTCGCAGGATCTAAACAGTTGGTTCGTATGAAAACGGTTTTTGCAGTGGCTGGAGTGTACCTCAACAACTTTTAAGACACATAGGGTCAACCCATGACCGTTTTGTTATTTTTAGTCACAGCATATGCTGAGGGATTTGCCGTGGCGAGGAAGCTTGCTTCCACTGGGATGGAGCAGCTCTCTCGCCACGGTTCAGTCAGAGAGCAAACAACTCCGCTGGCATCTTCATCAAGCAGTCACTTCCAGCCTCGATGGCGGCCCGATGGGCGGTCGTGCGTGGCAGCAGGCGCTTGAAGTAAAACTCGCAGGTAACCAGTTTGCCCCGGCAGAAATCCCCATCGCCGTTGCCACCGTCGAGTTGCGCCTGGGCCACCAAGGCCATGCGCAGCCACAGGTAGGCCAGGATGATGTAACCGCTGTACATCAGATAATCCACGGAGGCGGCACCCACTTCGTCCGGGTTCTTCATGGCCGCCATGCCGACCCGGGTAGTCAGCTCGCCCCATTGCTGGTTGAGGCCGTCGAGTTGCGCGACATAATCCTTGAGCTGCGGATGTCCGGCATTCGCAGCGCAGAATTTGTGGACGATTTTAGTGAAGCCACGCAGCAGCTTGCCCTGGCTGCCCAACACCTTGCGCCCCAATAGATCCAAGGCCTGGATGCCGTTGGTGCCTTCATAGATCGGCGCAATGCGACAGTCACGCACCAACTGCTCCATACCCCACTCGCGAATGAAGCCGTGGCCGCCAAATATCTGCATGCCGTGGTTGGTCACCTCCAGCCCGGTGTCGGTCATGAAGGCCTTGCAGATCGGGGTGAGGAACGCCAGCAGGTCCTCGGCCTCCTGGCGGGCTGCTTCGTCTTGGCTCAGGTGCGCGGTGTCCAACAGTTGCGCGGTGAAATACGTCAACGCCCGGTTGCCTTCGTTGAAGGCCTTCATGGTCAGTAACATCCTGCGCACATCGGGATGGACGATGATCGGGTCGGCGACTTTTTCCGGCGCCTTGGGACCGGTCAGCGCGCGCATCTGCAAACGTTCGTTGGCGTATTTGATCGCGCCCTGGAAGCTCGCTTCTCCCAGGCACAGGCCCTGCATGCCAGTGCCGAGCCGGGCATGATTCATCATGGTGAACATGCAGTTGAGGCCTTTGTTCGGCTCGCCGATCAGGAACCCCTTGGCTCCATCGAAATTCAGCACGCAAGTGGCCGACGCCTTGATGCCCATCTTGTGTTCGATCGAGCCACAGGAAACGCCATTGCGCGCCCCCGCCTCACCCGTGGCGTCGGGCAGGAACTTGGGCACGATGAACAACGAGATGCCTTTGGTCCCAGCGGGGGCGTCCGGCAACTTGGCAAGCACCAGGTGGATGATGTTATCGCTCATGTCGTGCTCGCCGGCGGAAATGAAGATCTTGCTGCCGGAGATCGCGTAGCTGCCGTCGGCCTGGGGCGCGGCCCGGGTCTTGATGATGCCCAGGTCGGTGCCGCAGTGGGCTTCGGTCAGGCACATGGTGCCGGTCCACTGGCCGGCGGTGAGTTTGCTCAAGTAGGTCTGTTTCTGTTCTTCGGTGCCGTGGGCGTGAATCGCCGACATGGCGCCGTGGGTCAGGCCCGGGTACATGCCCCAGGAGGTGTTGCTGGAGCCGATCATCTCGCTGATGACCAGGCCCAGGGAACTGGGCAGGCCCTGGCCGCCATACACCGGGTCCGCCGCCAGCCCATGCCAGCCGCCCTCCACGTACTGTGCGAAAGCCTGCTTGAAGCCTGTAGGCGTGGTGACTACGCCGTTGTCGAAATGGCAACCTTCTTCGTCACCAGAGCGATTGAGCGGCGCCAGCACGTTCTCACAGAATCGGGCGCCTTCCTCGAGGATCGCGCTGACCATGTCCGGGCTGGCATCGTTGGCACCCAGTTCGGCGTAACGGCCATGGAAATCGAAGACGTGATCGATCAGAAAGCGCATGTCGCGCAAGGGGGCTTTGTACTCGGGCATGGTGGTTTTCTCCGGTAGCAGATCGTTTCCAACCTACTGCCGGCCACCCAAGCCCACAATCACAGTCCAGACGCTGAATGCGCCGTCATCACTCAACCCGCGGCGGCGTCCATGCGCACCGCGCCACGGCGGTTCTGCCCGAAGGCGATCACACAGTTACGCCCCGCGCCCTTGGCGTTATAGAGCGCCTGGTCGGCGGACTTGAGCACTTCTTCGGGTGTACGTTGTTCAACGCGTTCGGCCACGCCGATGCTGACGGTCACCGATACGCTGGACGCACCGGCGCCAGAGCGACGCTGACGGCCTTGTTGATCGTCCTGGGGACGGCTGTCGGGATTGCGCAGCTGGATGGCGTACGTCTCGATGGACTGGCGGATGACTTCCAGATGGGGCATGCACTCGTCGATGGTCTTGCCCGCGAACACCAGGGCAAATTCCTCCCCGCCATAGCGATACGCCCTGCCGCCACCGCCGATCTTCGACAGTTTGCTGGCGACCAGGCGCAGCACCTGGTCACCCACATCGTGACCATGGGTGTCGTTGAATTTCTTGAAGTGGTCTACGTCACTCATCGCCAACACATAGTTGCGCCCCAGGCGCTGCATGCGCTCGTTCAGCGCCCGACGCCCCGGCAGGCCGGTGAGCTCGTCACGGAAGGCCATTTGGTAGGCCTCGTGAGCGACCGCAGCGGCGATCATCAACATCACCTGGCTGCACATGATGTTCAGGGTGAACGGCAGGATGAAAGTTTTCGGCAACATCCAGAACAACCCGAGCAACCCCACCAATTGCGCGGCATGCAATGGCCGGGGGTTGCGCCAGTATTGCCAGGCCAACAGCAGGAACACGGCGGCGAACATTGGGTAGGACAATTGGATCAGGCTCATCCAGGCGCCGTGCAACGCGGGCCAGCGGATCTCCGAAAGCCACAACAGCAAGGCCTGGGGAAAACTCTGCTCCAGGGCCAATGCCACGCTGCCAAAGACCAGCAACACCGCGAACCGCGCCACCATGTCCTGGAACAGATGAGTGCGCTCCTGCCACGCCGCGAACAACCCGAACAACAGTGGCAACAACAGGCAGACAAGATGGAATACCACAGCGGCGTCTTCGCGCACCTTGCCGTTATCGCGGTAGAAGTCGGTCTGGGTATCCAGGAGGAAATAAGCGATGTATACCGTGACCATCAGAAACAGTTCACGTTGACGTCGGTAGACGGCGCAGTACGCCCCGCCCAGCAATAACACCAGCGTCGGAAGAACGTTGAACAACGAGGTGAAGAAAACGTTGAGATCCTTGACGTAGGCAGCCGCAAGTCCCGCCAGCAAAAGCAGTAACGATGGTAGGAAATGGCTTAGACGTACAGCGGAAGAACGCGGCAAGGGTAAAGCTCCGACCCGGCTGAGCAAAGATGGCATTGTGCCTGCAACTGGAGCAGTAAGGCACGCTGGATGTGACAGATGTCACACTGCCACCCCTGTAACGGCAGGAGGGAATGTTTTCTTAGGTGCTGTTTGATGAATGTTTTTCGAAATATCTCAAGATCCCACAGGGAGATTTAGGCGAACATGAAAAAGCCGCTGCTCCCGAAGAAGCAGCGGCTTTTGGAAGAACCGCGTGAGGCTTAGTAGCCCAACGCGAAGTCCTCTTCTTTCATGTCCATCAGGTTGTTGGCGCCCGACAGCATGGCTGCCACGTGGGTACGGGTGCGCGGCAGGATGCGCTGGAAGTAGAAGCGCGCGGTCTGCAGCTTGGCGGTGTAGAAGGCTTCTTCGGTAGTACCGGCGGCGAGTTTCTCCGCAGCCAGGCGTGCCATGTCGGCCCAGAAATAGGCCAGGCAGGCGTAACCGGAGTACATCAGGTAGTCCACCGATGCCGCACCGACTTCCTCGCGATCCTTCATGGCCGCCATGCCGACCTTCATGGTCAACTCGCCCCATTCCTTGTTCAGCGCAGCCAGGGGTTCTACGAACTCCTTGACCGCTTCGTTGCCTTCGTTGCCCTGGCAGAACTTGTGGACGATCTTGGTGAAGCCCTTGAGTGCCTCGCCCTGGGTCATCAGCACTTTACGGCCCAGCAGGTCGAGGGCCTGGATGCCGGTGGTGCCTTCGTACAGCATCGAGATACGGCTGTCGCGAACGTTCTGCTCCATGCCCCACTCAGCGATGAAGCCGTGGCCGCCGTAGATCTGCACGCCATGGTTGGCCGATTCGAAGCCGACTTCAGTCATGAAGGCCTTGGCGATCGGCGTCATGAACGCCAGCAGCGCATCGGCTTTTTTCTTCTCTTCTTCATCTACGCCGTACTTGACGATGTCGACCTGCTTGGCGGTGAAGTAGACCATCGCCCGATTACCTTCGGCGAAAGCCTTCATGGTCAGCAGCATGCGACGCACATCAGGGTGCACGATGATCGGGTCGGCAGCCTTTTCCGGTGCTTTCGGGCCAGTCAGGGAGCGCATTTGCAGACGATCGCGGGCATATTTCAGGCCGCCCTGGAAACCGATTTCGGCGTGGGCCAGGCCTTGCAGCGCGGTGCCCAGGCGTGCGGTGTTCATGAAGGTGAACATGCAGTTCAGGCCTTTGTTCGCCGGGCCGATCAGGTAACCGGTGGCCGCGTCGAAGTTCATCACGCAAGTGGCGTTGCCGTGGATGCCCATCTTGTGTTCCAGGGAACCACAGCTCACTGCGTTGCGCTGACCGATGGAGCCATCGGCGTTAGGCAGGAATTTGGGAACGATGAACAGCGAAATGCCCTTGGTGCCGGCGGGAGCGTCCGGCAGGCGAGCCAACACGATGTGGACGATGTTGTCGGCCATGTCGTGTTCACCGGCCGAAATGAAGATCTTGGTGCCACTGACCTTGTAGGAACCATCGGCCTGAGGCTCGGCCTTGGTGCGCAGCATGCCCAGGTCGGTGCCGCAGTGCGGTTCGGTCAGGCACATGGTGCCGGTCCATTCGCCGGAAACCAGCTTGGTCAGGTAAGCCTCTTGCTGCTCAGGCGTGCCGTGTTCGGAAATGGTGTTCATCGCGCCATGGGACAGGCCTGGGTACATGCCCCAGGACCAGTTGGCTTCGCCGACCATTTCGCTGACCGCCAGGCCCAGAGACTCCGGCAGGCCTTGCCCGCCGTGCTCGACGTCGTGGGCCAGGCTTGGCCAGCCGCCTTCGACGAATTGCTTGTAGGCTTCCTTGAAACCGGTCGGGGTCTTCACGCCGGACTCGCTCCAGGTACAGCCTTCGATGTCGCCCACGCGGTTCAGCGGAGCTAATACCTGCTCACAAAACTTGGCGCCTTCTT
The DNA here is from genome assembly GCF_018325805.1 of Pseudomonas sp. St290. Lineage (NCBI taxonomy): Bacteria > Pseudomonadati > Pseudomonadota > Gammaproteobacteria > Pseudomonadales > Pseudomonadaceae > Pseudomonas > Pseudomonas sp. St290. The sequence goes on from NZ_AP014703.1 coordinate 6,206,896, forward strand.
CGAGAATGGCGTCAACCATGTCCGGAGTTGCATCCTGGCAAGCCGGAAGGCTCTGATAATGCGCTTCGTAGCCAAGCAGTTCGTCACGAACGAAGCGAATATCACGCAAGGGGGCCTTGTAGTCAGGCATAGCGATAAACCTCTGCTGATGTAACCGGGAATGAACGACCGCGTGGATTTGTTGTAGCGGTCAAACAGTTGTTTGAAACATACGTTTACGCCCAAATCTTGTCAAGCGCCGATCTTTTGCCATTCGTCATCAGCTTGGGAAAAATGTCGGACACGGAAAATCCATCGCACTGAAGAACTCGCGGTGTGCGTAGGAAATATTAGTTGAGCAATAAGACGTTAGAGACAAGAACGCCGCGAATAATCGCGGCGTTTTCGTAAATCTGAAGAACAGGATCAGGCGAAGGTATCGATCAACGTACCGAGCATTTCGTCGGATGCCTTGGCCACGCTCACACCCAGTTGCACCTGGAACTTGCCTTGGGACAGTTCGACCACGTTTGCGGCCTGGTCCGACTGTTGGCTGCGATCCACCGAACGCAGGCGATCAACCTGCACTTCGGACGACTGACTGGTGACCGAGCGCTCGATCGTGGTGTTGGCAATCTGGCCGGCCGCCTGATCGACACGGTTCTGCCCTGTCTGAATCGTACTCAGACCGGCATAGAACGCGGTGTTTCCTGAGATTTCCATGGCAGAGCTCGTCTTCTTGAAGGGTCGACAGTGGCCATTGAACCAGAAGCCTGCGGAAAAGGCCCGACAAAAACACTAATGGCACAGTGCCGCGTCATAGGCAAAACCTTGGCGTGGTTTCAGTCCAGCAGGTCCAATTGAAGGTGTTCGGCCACGGCTTCGGCCGTCACGCCTTGGATTCGTGCCACCCGGCCCAGGCAAGGCGCCGGAAGTCGCTCGGCCAAGGTTGCCAGGTTTTCTTCCAGGCGCGAGGTGGCCGGGTCGATGATGTTCGCGACCCAACCAGCAAGCTGCAAGCCATCACGGGCGATCGCCTCGGCGGTCAACAACGCATGGCTGATGCAGCCCAGGCGCACGCCCACCACCAGAATCACCGGCAAGCCCAGCGCTATCGCCAGGTCGGAAAGATTGTCCTGGCCGGCCAGCGGCACTCGCCAACCGCCCGCACCTTCGATCAAGGTGAAATCGGCGCCCAGCGCCAGCACTTCGCGCATCGGGCCTAGCAACGACTGCACCGTCAACGCAACGCCCGCCTCCCGGGCAGCCAAGTGCGGCGCTATTGCCGGTTCGAACGCCACCGGATTGACCTGTGCATAAGTCAACGGTATCGAGCATTCGGCTAGCAAGGCCAAGGCATCGGCATTGCGCAGGCCCTTGGGTGTCACCTCGCAACCGGAGGCCACGGGTTTGCCAGCGGCGGTACTCATGCCAGCCTGCCGTGCAGCATGCAGCAGGCCTGCCGCGACGGTGGTCTTGCCTACATCGGTGTCGGTGCCGGTAATGAAATAGGCCTGGCTCATAGCGGTTTCTCCAAGACGGCGTAGACCACCTGATAGGTCGCGGGCAACCCCTGCGCCTGTCGAAACTGTTCGTAGGCTTCAACCAACGCCAGGATCCTCGCCCTGCCCGTCAACCCACCGGGCCGGCCAGGGTTCAGATTGTGGGCGCCCAAGGCTTTCAGCTCGTGGGTCAGGCTGCGCACATCGGAGTAATGCAACACATGGGGACAATTTTCAAGACTGAGAACATGCAGCCCGCTGGCCGCGCACAACTGTCGATACGTCTCGAATGCGCGGAAACGGTTGACGTGTACCAGGCCATCCACCTGACGCCAACTGTCGCGCAATTCGTACAAAGTGCCCACACAAAGGCTGGTAAAGGCAAAAACCCCACCCGGTTTCAATACACGATGAGCCTCACTCAGCACCGAGGCAAAATCCGCGCACCACTGCACCGCCAGGCTGGAGAACACCAAATCGCAACTCGACGCCTGCAAGGGCAGTCGCTCTGCGTCGCCGGCGACAAAATGCGCAGCTCCGCCCTGGGGACGAGCATGGTTGAGCATGCCTTCGGCGATATCCAGTGCCAGGCCGGTCGTCTCGCCGAAACGCGCGCCGAGGGCCCGGGTGAAATAACCGGTGCCGCAACCCAAGTCCAGCCAACGTTGTGGGATAAACGAAGATGGCAAGCGCCCGAGCAACTGTTGGCCCACGTCGCGCTGCAACTCGGCCACGCTGTCATAACTGGCTGCAGCCCGGGAAAACGAAGCCGCCACCTGGCGCTTGTCGGGCAAGGCACCGGGTAATTTGGGAAGAGACAAATCAGTCATCACCGGACTCATGCAAAAAAGCCTGGATCGCCCCCGCCACACCGTGCGGGTCCTCCAGAAGGAATCCGTGACCGGCCTGTTCGATCAAGCCGATTTCGACATCCGGCAGCAAGACCAACAACTCACTCGCGGCTTCAGCCGGTACCAGGGCATCGAGCCCGGCAAACAGATGCAGTTGCGGACCGCGAAAGCTTTGCAATGCCTGACGGGTGTCCAGTTGCACCAGCAGTTCGAGCCCGGCCATCAATACCTCGGGCGAAGTACTCGGTGCACCGGCCAATAGCAATCGCGACAATCCACGCGGATCACTGCAGCCCTGGGCGCATAGCAAACTGAAACGCTTGAGGGTCTGGCGTGGATCGGCGGCACACCCGGCGAGAAAGCCATCGAAGGTTTCAGCGGCCATTGCACTCGGCCATTGCGCATGGGCGACGAACGAGGGATTGCTCGCCAAGGTCAGCAAGCCGCAGCAGCGCTCACCGCGCCGCGCCGCCAGCGCCGAAGCCAGCATGCCCCCCAGGGACCAACCGCCCAGCCAGACATCCTGGGGCACGGCGGCGTCCAACTCCTCGAGCCATTCATCGAGGTCGCTCGATGTCAGTGCCGGCAACGGCTCGATTTCCACCCGCAGATGTTCGTCGAGACCTTGCAGCGCCGCCGCCAATGGCTCAAGCGGCGAAATACCCAAGCCCCAACCGGGCAGCAGTATCAGTCGATCACGCATGGCTTGGCTCCGGTCCCAGTTGGGCAAAACACTCGGCCAGTGCATTCAGCAATAGCTGCACCTGGGCTTCGCTGTGGGCGGCGGTCAGGGTCACGCGCAAACGAGCGCTGCCGGACGGTACGGTGGGCGGACGGATCGCCGTGACCATCAGCCCGCGCTCACGCAGCATCTGCGACAAACGCATCGCCCGCCCCGCATCACCGATCAGGATCGGCTGGATCGGCGTGAAGCTGTCCATCAATTGCAGGCCAATCTGTTCGGCGCCGTGACGGAACTGGCGGATCAGCACCTGCAAATGTTCACGCCGCCAATGCTCGCTGCGCAGCAGTTCGAGGCTCTTGAGCGTGGCACAGGCCAGGGCCGGCGGTTGGCTGGTGGTGTAGATATAGGGACGCGCGAACTGGATCAGGCTCTCGATCAGTTCCTCACTGCCGGCCACAAAAGCGCCGGCGGTGCCGAAGGCCTTGCCCAAGGTGCCAACCAGCACCGGCACGTCATCCTGGCTCAAGCCAAAATGCTCGACGATACCGCCACCATTGGCACCCAGCGGGCCAAAACCGTGGGCATCGTCGACCATCAGCCAGGCGCCCTTGGCCTTGGCCGCACGGGCCAGTGCCGGCAGGTCGGCGATGTCGCCGTCCATGCTGAATACGCCATCGGTGACCACCAGGGTATTGCCAGTGGCTTTCTCCAGGCGATTGGCCAGGCTTTGGGCATCGTTGTGCAGGTAACGATTGAAGCGCGCACCAGACAACAGCCCGGCGTCGAGCAACGAAGCATGGTTGAGGCGGTCTTCCAGCACGGTATCGCCCTGCCCCACCAGCGCGGTGACCGCGCCGAGGTTGGCCATGTAGCCGGTGGTGAACAGCAGCGCCCGTGGGCGGCCGGTCAAGTCGGCCAAGGCTTCTTCCAAGGCGTGATGTGGGCCGCTGTGGCCAATCACCAGATGGGAAGCACCGCCACCGACGCCCCACCGAGCCGCCCCGGCGCGCCAGGCCTCGATCACCTGCGGGTGATTGGCCAGGCCCAGGTAATCGTTATTGCAGAAAGCCAGCAACGGCTGGCCGTCCACCACCACTTCCGGGCCCTGCGGGCTTTCGAGCAACGGGCGCTGGCGATAGAGGTTTTCGGCGCGACGGGCAGCCAGGCGTGCGGCGAGATCGAAGGGCATGCAGGCCTCAACTATTTAAAGACTGGCCAAAAACCTTGTGGGAGCGAGCCTGCTCGCGATAGCGGTGTACCAGTCGACACAAATGCTGAAGGTTCCATCGCCATCGCGAGCAGGCTCGCTCCCACAGTTTCTTGCATTCCAATCAGGGAATCGGTGAGCAATCAAACAGCGGCGTTGTAGAACTGCTCGCTACTCTTCTGCTCCACCAGCGCCTGCTCAATCGCCGCCTGGTGCACTTCATCGGCATGTTCTTCCCGGGCTTCGGGCTGGATACCCAGGCGGGCGAACAACTGCATGTCCTTGTCGGCTTGCGGGTTGGCGGTGGTCAGCAGCTTGTCACCGTAGAAAATCGAGTTCGCACCGGCCAGGAACGCCAAGGCCTGCATCTGCTCGTTCATCGCTTCACGGCCAGCGGACAGGCGTACATGGGATTGGGGCATCATGATCCGCGCCACGGCGAGCATGCGGATGAAATCGAACGGATCGACATCCTCGGCATTCTCCAGTGGCGTACCGGCGACTTTGACCAGCATGTTGATCGGCACCGATTCCGGGTGCTCCGGCAGGTTCGCCAGTTGGATCAGCAGGTTGGCGCGGTCGTCCAGGGACTCGCCCATGCCGAGGATGCCGCCGGAGCAGATCTTCATCCCCGAATCACGCACATAGGCCAGGGTTTGCAGGCGCTCGCTGTAGGTGCGGGTGGTGATGATGCTGCCGTAGAACTCCGGCGATGTGTCGAGGTTGTGGTTGTAGTAGTCCAGGCCGGCCTGGGCCAGCGCTTGGGTCTGGTCCTGGTCGAGGCGGCCGAGGGTCATGCAGGTTTCCAGGCCCATGGCCTTCACGCCTTTGACCATCTCCAGCACATACGGCATGTCCTTGGCCGACGGATGCTTCCAGGCCGCGCCCATGCAGAAACGGGTCGAACCGATGGCCTTGGCACGCGCGGCCTCTTCGAGGACCTTCTGCACTTCCAGCAATTTCTCTTTATCCAGCCCGGTGTTGTAGTGACCGGACTGCGGACAATATTTGCAATCTTCCGGGCAAGCGCCGGTCTTGATCGACAGCAGCGTGGAAACCTGGACGCGGTTGGCGTCGAAGTGCGCGCGGTGCACGGTCTGCGCCTGGAACAGCAGGTCATTGAATGGCTGGACGAAGAGTGCTTTGACTTCGGCCAAAGACCAGTCATGACGCAGGTTGGCAGTGGTGCTGGCGCTCATGGGCATTTCCTTGATTATGCTTGGCTGGCGCCTGGGGGATGGAATACCCACAGGCGCGACACGGATGTTCGGCATATTTAAGGAAGAGTCATGCGCTGTCAACCACGTTACAACGGACCGGTTTACATCTGGTTAAAAAACAAACAATTCTGCTTATTGTGCGGCGAAAGCACCGACACACCACAGCCTATCTGCACACCGTGTGAAAGCGAACTGCCCTGGCTTGGCGATCAATGCCGCGTCTGCGCATTGCCGCTGCCCATGGCCGGACTGCGTTGCGGACAATGTGCCTCGCAACCGCCGGCCTTCGAGCGGGTCCTGGCCCCCTGGGCCTACGACTTCCCGGTGGACAGCCTGATCACCCGTTTCAAGCATCAGGCGAAGTGGCCCCTGGGCCGGCTACTGGGCGAACTGCTGGCCCAATCGCTGCAGCATCATTTCGACGAAGGCCTGGAACGGCCCGACGCACTGGTACCGGTGCCACTGGCGACCCGGCGCTTGCGCCAGCGCGGTTTCAATCAGGCGGCGCTACTGGCCCGCTGGCTCAGTGGACCGTTGGCGATCCCTTGCCAAGAAAACCTGCTGCGACGCACCCAGGACACCCCCGCCCAACAGGCCCTCGACGCCAAGGCACGACGGCGAAACCTGCGCCAGGCCTTTGCCCTGGCGCCCGAGGCCGCGTTGCGCAACCGTCACCTGGCGTTGGTCGACGATGTGCTCACCACCGGTGCCACTGCCCAAGCACTGGCGGCCCTGTTGCGCGATGCCGGCGCTGCGCGGGTCGATGTGTACTGCCTGGCCCGCACGCCGAAACCCGGTGAGCCGGCTTGACGTGCCGCGCCCAAGGCGCCAACGTCCGCTCATAGCCCCTTGCATGCAGTTTTCCGTCATGTCCTTGTCCACGCTTCTGACCCAGCACATCGTTCGGCGACCTCAACGCATCGCCCTGTTGCAGCACATCGCCGAACAGGGCTCGATCACCCGCGCCGCCAAGAGCGCGGGCCTGAGCTACAAGGCGGCCTGGGATGCCATCGATGAATTGAACAACCTGGCGGACCAACCGTTGGTAGAGCGCAGCGTCGGCGGCAAGGGCGGTGGCGGCGCCAAGTTGTCGGAGGAAGGCCTGCGCGTGCTGCGCCTGTATCAGCGCTTGCAAGCGCTGCAGGCCGAACTGCTGGAAGCGAGCGAGGACGCCGGCGACCTGGGCCTGCTCAGTCGCCTGATGCTGCGCACCAGTGCCCGCAATCAATTGCATGGCAAGGTCCTGGGCATCGAGGCGCAAGGGCACAACGACCGGGTACGCCTGGAGCTGGCCCGGGGCCTGGTCATCGAAGCCCAGATTACCCACGACAGCACCCTGCGCCTGGAGCTGGATACCGGCACCGAAGTGGTGGCGCTGATCAAGGCCGGCTGGCTGGAATTGCACCCTGTCGAGCAAGCGGAAAAACCGGGGCCCAATACACTGCGCGGCATGATCGAGCAGATCGACGCCGCCCAGGATGGCCCCAGCGAAGTGCGCATAGGCCTGCCCAATGGCCAGACGCTGTGCGCCCTGGCCGAGCCGCTTCAGTTGCAAGCGCAGAAACTGGCAGCCGGCTCACCGGTGCAAGTAACGTTTTCGCCAACAAATGTGCTGCTCGGCACACCGCTGTAGCACGCTGCAACAATAGTTTCATCGACCCGCTTTAAGGTGACTGCCAAAACCAGCAGGGAGCCTGAGATGAGCCTATTAGAAGAAAACCAATCCACCGACCTGGAAAAGATCGTCGGCCTGAGTCGTCGCAGCTTCATCAGCGCCGGCGCCCTGTGCGGCGCGGCGATGTTTTTGGGCGGCAACCTGCTGAGCCGCAGCGTCCTGGCCGCCGCCGTGAGCGAAGGCAACAGCAAGCTGCTGGGCTTTAACAGCATCGCCGCCGCCACGGCCGACACCATCACCTTGCCGCCGGGCTACAAATCCTCGGTGCTGATCAGTTGGGGCCAGCCGCTGCAGAAAAATGCCCCGGCCTTCGACCCCAGTGGCAACGGTACAGCCCGCGCACAGGAAGTGCAGTTCGGCGACAACAACGACGGCATGAGCCTGTTCGAATTCCCCGGTGACAAGAACCGGGCGCTGATGGCGATCAACAATGAATACACCAATTACCGCTACCTCTTCCCCCACGGCGGTCAGCCGCAGTCGGCCGAAGACGTGCACAAGGCCCAGGCCAGCGAAGGGGTCTCGGTGATCGAGGTCCAGCGTCGTCGCGGCCAGTGGCAGTTTGTCCAGGAATCGCGCTACAACCGCCGGATCCACGGCAACACGCCGATTCGCCTGCGCGGCCCGGCCGCCGGCCACGACCTGCTGAAAACCAGCGCCGACAAGAGCGGCAAGAAAGTGCTGGGGACTTTCCAGAACTGCGCCAACGGCATGACACCCTGGGGCACCTACCTGACCTGCGAAGAAAACTTCACCGACTGCTTCGGCAGCAGCAAGTCCGATTTGCAGTTCGATGAAGCGCAAAAACGCTACGGCGCCACCGTCACCAGCCGTGAGATCAACTGGCACCTGTTTGATCCGCGCTTCGACCTGGCAAAGAACCCCAACGAACTCAATCGCCACGGCTGGGTGGTCGAGATCGACCCGTTCGATCCGCAATCCACCCCGGTAAAACGTACCGCCCTGGGCCGCTTCAAACACGAAAACGCCGCCCTGGCGCAGACTAATGACGGTCGCGCCGTGGTGTACATGGGCGACGATGAGCGCGGCGAGTTCATCTACAAGTTTGTCAGCCGCGAACGCATCAACCCGCGCAATGCCAAGGCCAACCGTAACCTGCTGGACCATGGCACCTTGTACGTGGCGCGTTTCGATGCCGGCGACGGCAACCCGGACCATCCCAAAGGCAAGGGCCAGTGGATCGAGCTGACCCATGGCAAGAACGGTCTCGACGCCAGCAGCGGCTTCGCCGACCAGGCCGAAGTGCTGATCCATGCGCGCCTGGCCGCCAGCGCCGTGGGTGCCACCCGCATGGACCGCCCGGAGTGGATCGTGGTCAGCCCGAAAGACGGCCAGGTCTATTGCACCCTGACCAACAACTCCAAGCGCGGCGAAGACGGTCAGCCGGTGGACGGGCCGAACCCTCGGGCCAAGAACGTCTACGGGCAGATCCTGCGCTGGCGCACCGACCGCGACGACCACGCCTCCAAGACCTTCTCCTGGGACCTGTTCGTGGTCGCCGGCAACCCAACGGTACACGCTGGCACGCCGAAAGCCGGGTCGTCCAACATCAACGCGCAGAATATGTTCAACAGCCCCGATGGCCTGGGCTTCGACAAAGCCGGGCGGCTGTGGATCCTTACCGACGGTGACTCCAGCAACGCCGGGGACTTCGCTGGCATGGGCAACAACCAGATGCTCTGCGCCGACCCCAACAGTGGCGAAATTCGCCGCTTCATGGTCGGGCCGGTGGGCTGCGAAGTCACTGGGATCAGTTTTGCGCCGGACCAGAAGGCCTTGTTCGTCGGGATCCAGCATCCGGGGGAAAACGGCGGCTCGACCTTCCCTGAGCACCTGCCCAACGGCAAGCCACGGTCATCGGTGATGGTGATTACCCGGGAAGATGGCGGGGTCATCGGCGCCTGATAGGACCTCATCGCGAGCAAGCTCCCACAGGGATCGGCGGTACAACCGAAGATCCACTGTGGGAGCGAGCCTGCTCAAGATAGCGTCAGCACAGCCACCACCTATCTGCCTCCGTCTGCGCTACCATGCTGGGTCGGACGCGGCAGCCCTGCCGCTGCGCAGGAGTCAGCATGTCCCATCCGTTTGAAACCCTCACGCCCGACCTGGTACTCGATGCCGTTGAAAGCATCGGCTTTCTCAGCGACGCCCGCGTGTTGGCCCTCAACAGCTACGAGAACCGTGTCTATCAGGTCGGCATCGAAGATGCCGAGCCGCTGATCGCCAAGTTCTATCGCCCCCAGCGCTGGACCAACGAAGCGATCCTGGAAGAGCACAGTTTTACCTTCGAGTTGGCCGAGTACGAAGTGCCCGTGGTAGCGCCGCTGATCCACAACGGCACCAGCCTGCACGAACACGCCGGGTTTCGTTTCACCCTGTTTCCCCGTCGCGGTGGCCGGGCGCCGGAGCCGGGCAATCTGGATCAACTCTATCGCCTGGGGCAATTGCTCGGGCGCCTGCACGCGCTCGGGGCGACCCGCCCGTTCGAGCATCGTGAAGCCTTGGGCGTGAAGAATTTCGGCCATGACTCGCTGGCTACCGTGCTGCAAAGTGGTTTCGTCCCCCGCGCCCTGCTGCCGGCCTACGAGTCGGTCGCCAGGGACCTGCTCAAGCGTGTCGAAGAGGTCTACGCCGCCACGCCCCATAAGAACATCCGCATGCACGGTGACTGCCACCCCGGCAACATGATGTGCCGTGACGAGGTCTTCCACATCGTCGACCTCGACGACTGCCGCATGGGTCCGGCGGTGCAGGACTTGTGGATGATGCTCGCCGGCGATCGCCAGGAATGCCTGGGGCAGTTGTCGGAATTGATGGATGGCTACCGTGAGTTCCACGACTTCGACCCGCGTGAACTGGCGCTGATCGAACCGCTGCGCGCCCTGCGCCTGATGCATTACAGCGCCTGGCTGGCGCGACGCTGGGACGACCCGGCCTTCCCGCGCAGCTTCCCGTGGTTCGGCAGCGAACGTTACTGGGGCGACCAGGTACTGGCACTGCGCGAGCAACTGGCGGCGCTCAATGAAGAGCCGTTGAAGTTGTTCTGATGGACTGCAGAATCACCCTGTGGGAGCGGGCTTGCTCGCGAAAGCGCTGGGTCAGGCAAAGTTGTACTGCCAGGCACGCCGCCTTCGCGAGCAAGCCCGCTCCCACAGGGGACTTTCGGTGATTGTGCACAAGGTTCACAGCACAACCAGACAAATCTCCTTACAATCACCCCTTTGTTAGCTGCCTAAGCAAGGACTCTGCATGCAAGCCGCCAACCCGCGTCGCGGGTACATCCTGGGCCTGAGTGCCTACATCATCTGGGGACTGTTCCCGATCTACTTCAAGGCCATCGCCAGCGTGCCGTCCGTGGAAATCATCATCCACCGCGTGCTGTGGTCGGCCTTGTTCGGCGCGGCGTTGCTGCTGGTCTGGAAACACCCCGGCTGGTGGCGCGAACTGCGGGACAATCCACGACGACTGGCGATCCTCGCCTTGAGCGGGACGTTGATCGCGGCCAACTGGCTGACTTACGTCTGGGCGGTGAACAACGAGCGCATGCTCGAAGCCAGCCTGGGTTACTACATCAACCCACTGGTGAACGTACTGCTGGGCATGCTGATCCTCGGCGAGCGCCTGCGCCGCATGCAATGGCTGGCGGTAGGGTTGGCGGCGGTCGGCGTGGCGCAGCAGGTCTGGCAAGTGGGCAGCCTGCCGTGGGTGTCGCTGGTGCTGGCACTGACCTTCGGTTTTTATGGATTGATCCGTAAGCAGGCGCCGGTCAAGGCATTGCCGGGGCTGGTGGTGGAAACCTGGATGCTGGTGCCGATCGCCATCGCCTGGTTGCTGTTCAACCCCACGGCCACCAGTGCCCAGGCCGCTTTCTGGACCACCTCCGAAGCCTGGTGGCTGGTGGCGGCTGGCCCCGTGACGCTGGTTCCGCTGGTGTGCTTCAACGCCGCGGCGCGGCATTTGCCCTACACCACCCTAGGGTTCCTCCAGTACATCGCACCGACGCTGGTGTTGTTGCTCGCCGTGCTGCTGTTCGGTGAGCACCTGTCGTCCAGCACACTGGTGGCGTTCCTGTTTATCTGGGCTGGGCTTGCGGTGTATAGCGTCGATGCCGTGATCAGCATGCGCCGGCGCAGCTGATCAAAAAACGTACAAACCTCCACAGGCCACGCCCCGCATGGCCTGCGCTCATCCGTCCCAAGGTTATCCACAGCGTGATCCCCGCCGTTTGTGCACAAGCCCTTGAAAACTGATGATTTTTTGACCACTCTCCGCAGAACCCCGGCGACCCTGGGCTGGAGCCGGGTCTCTACAGGTTATCCACAGGCAGGCGCAGTTTTTTCTTGGATAACCTTTATTGCGCTTCGTCGCTGAGCTTGAGTTCCACCATCAACTCATCGGCCAGGGTCTCCAGGCGTTCCTGCAAGGTGTCCAGCGACAGGGTCAAGGGCACCCCAAGGGTCGCTTCGGCGTGGAACAGCAACTCGTTGCTCATCGGCGCCGGACGAACCTGCGTCACCAGGCGTTCGACGTTTACCCCCTGTTCACTCAGCAATCGGGTGATATCACGCACGATGCCGGGACGATCATTGCCCACCAGTTCCATGGTGATGGGTTTCCAGCTACAGGTTTCTTCCAGGCTGCTTTCGGCAATCAATACGCGGATGCCATGGGCCGACAGCCCCTGCAAGGCTTCGATCAACTCTTCGTGGACTTCGGCCGGGGCGCTGAGCCGCAGGATCCCGGCAAATTGCCCCGCCAGTCGCGACATACGGCTTTCCAGCCAGTTACCGCCGTGCTCGGCGATGCAATCGGCAATGCGCTCGACCTGCCCGGGCTTGTCCGGGGCGAAAACAGTGATGACCAGATGGTCCATGGCGCGGCCCTCTTGTTGTGGAAGAAACAGTATAGGCAGCAGACCGTGAGCCTGAGGATTTATACCTGACCACTGTGGGAGCAAAACATCGTGTACAAACATTCAGATTTATCTGGAACAATCTGTCTGTTTTTTGAGAACATCCTGTGCCTCGTCGTGACCGTACTGCTTTAGTCGGTCGCGGAACGACGCAATTAGTCTAATTTTCACAAGCGCAATTGATCATGTAGTATGCCGCAGCAAGCACTACATAATGTTGTACCGATGTCTGCTTAAGGCCAGTCGCATCCCTGAAAAGCCCCGTCAGCAAGGCTTAACACCCAGCCGCCAGCGATGGCATGTACTGGTTCCGGGGTTTGTGGTTTAAATGTCCCGAGGCTTCATTGTCAAAATCGAAGAGCTGAAAAGCGAAATAGCTGAGCAGAGTGAGGCAAGCAATGACTGAACACGTTCAAGTCGGTGGCCTTAAGGTCGCCAAAGTCCTGTTCGACTTCGTGAATAACGAAGCCATTCCCGGAACCGGCCTCACCGCCGACGCGTTCTGGGCCGGTGCCGACAAGGTCATCCACGACCTGGCGCCGAAGAACCAAGCCCTACTCGCCAAACGCGACGATTTCCAGGCGCGGATCGACGCCTGGCACCAGGCTCGTGCCGGCCAGGCCCACGACGCCGTGGCTTACAAAGCCTTCCTGCAAGACATTGGATACCTGCTGCCAGAAGCGGCGGATTTCCAGGCCACGACGCAAAACGTCGATGACGAAATCGCCCGCATGGCCGGCCCGCAACTGGTGGTGCCGGTGATGAACGCCCGCTTCGCCCTCAACGCATCGAACGCCCGCTGGGGTTCGCTGTATGACGCGCTGTACGGCACCGACGCCATCAGCGAAGCCGACGGCGCGGAAAAAGGCAAAGGCTACAACAAGGTTCGCGGCGACAAGGTCATCGCCTTCGCCCGCGCCTTCCTCGACGAAGCGGCGCCCCTGGCGGCCGGCTCCCATGTCGATTCCACCGCGTACAAAATCGTCGACGGCAAACTGGTGGTCACCCTCAAGGGTGGCAGCAACAGCGGCCTGCGTGACGATGCCCAGTTGATCGGCTTCCAGGGCGATGCCTCGGCACCGACCGCCGTGCTGCTGAAGCACAACGGCCTGCACTTCGAAATCCAGATCGACGCCACCACCCCGGTCGGCCAGACCGACGCCGCCGGCGTCAAAGACATCCTGATGGAAGCCGCCCTGACCACCATCATGGATTGCGAAGACTCGGTCGCCGCCGTCGATGCCGATGACAAAGTGGTGATCTACCGCAACTGGCTCGGCCTGATGAAGGGCGACCTGGCTGAAGAAGTCGCCAAGGGCGGCCAGACGTTTACCCGGACCATGAACCCCGACCGCGTCTACACCACCGTCGACGGTTCGAGCGTGACCCTGCACGGCCGCTCGCTGTTGTTCGTACGCAACGTCGGCCACCTGATGACCATCGATGCGATCCTGGACAAGCATGGCAACGAAGTGCCGGAAGGCATCCTCGATGGCCTGGTCACCAGCCTGGCGGCGATTCACAGCCTCAACGGCAACACCTCGCGGCGCAACAGCCGCACCGGCTCGGTGTACATCGTCAAGCCAAAGATGCATGGCCCGGAAGAAGCCGCGTTCACCAACGAGCTGTTCGGTCGCGTCGAAGACGTACTGAACCTGCCACGCAACACCCTCAAGGTCGGGATCATGGACGAGGAGCGCCGTACTACGGTCAACCTCAAGGCCTGCATCAAGGCCGCCAGCGAGCGCGTGGTGTTCATCAACACCGGTTTCCTCGACCGCACCGGCGACGAAATCCACACCTCCATGGAAGCCGGCCCGATGGTGCGCAAGGCGGATATGAAAGCCGAGAAGTGGATCGCCGCGTATGAAAACTGGAACGTCGATATCGGCTTGAGCACCGGACTGCAAGGTCGCGCGCAAATCGGCAAGGGTATGTGGGCGATGCCGGACCTGATGGCGGCGATGCTCGAACAGAAAATCGCCCATCCGATGGCCGGTGCCAACACCGCGTGGGTTCCGTCGCCGACCGCGGCCGCGTTGCACGCGCTGCATTACCACAAGGTCGACGTGTTCGCTCGCCAGGCCGAACTGGCCAAGCGCGCCCGCGCTTCGGTGGACGACATCCTGACCATCCCGTTGGCGGTCAATCCGAACTGGACGCCGGAGCAGATCAAGAACGAACTGGACAACAATGCCCAGGGCATCCTTGGCTACGTGGTGCGCTGGATCGACCAGGGCGTTGGCTGCTCCAAGGTGCCGGACATCAACGACATCGGCCTGATGGAAGACCGTGCGACGCTGCGTATCTCCAGCCAACACATCGCCAACTGGCTGCGTCACGGCATCGTCACCCAGGACCAGGTGATGGAAAGCCTCAAGCGCATGGCGCCGGTGGTAGACCGTCAGAACGCCAGCGACCCGCTGTACCGTCCGTTGGCACCAGGCTTCGACAACAACATCGCCTTCCAGGCGGCGGTCGAACTGGTGATCGAAGGCACGAAGCAGCCTAACGGCTACACCGAGCCGGTGCTGCACCGTCGCCGTCGTGAGTTCAAGGCAGCCAATGGGTTGTGATTGAGCGATAGACACGCGACACACAAAAGCCCTGATCTCTCGATCAGGGCTTTTTCATTTGCACGACCTGACTGCTTTTGTGGCGAGGGGATTTATCCCCGCTGGGCTGCGAAGCGGCCCTCAATTCTGCGCAACGATACGATCCGATGGCGAGCGCTTCGCACTCGAACGGGGATAAATCCCCTCGCCACAGGTTTCATGCATGGCAGGGAAATCTTAAAGATCCATCCCCAACTCATGCTTGACCAACCCCAACAGCTTGTCGGTATCGATCGGCTTGAGCAGAAAGTCCACCACGCTCAAGTGCATGGCTTCAATGGCGTCCTTCACATCGGCATCGCCTGACACAATGATAATCGGCAGCGCCGCCCGCTCCGACTCGCGCACCAGGCGGACCAACTCCAGGCCATCGACATTGCCCATGCGCAGATCGGTGATCAGCAGGCCTATCGATGGCTTGGTTTCCAGCATCTTGAGCGCCGTTTCGCCACTGGCGGCGGTCATGCAGTGAATCCCGTCCAACGCCAGGATCTCCGACAGCAGCTCACGAGCGTCCTTGTCGTCATCGACGATCAAGACGCGCTGCGGCGGCAGGTCAGGTTCCAGCATGACGGCACTCAGCGCCTCGCGCTCGGCGTCACTCAAAATATCGTGGTCGGACATGGTGCTCTCTACGTTCTTTAAATCGATCCCCTGGCACAGTGGTCAGACATCGTTCTGCGGCGCTTCAATGTGCACTTCGTCGGATTTTTTTCCAAGAACATTTAATGAAGATTTTTCCGACGCCTGGCGTAGGACTTTTCCGTAAGCCTGCCCCGTATGCAGCGACCTAGACTTACGTCCAATGGGCACCCCGCGCTGAGGGGCCGACCATGGCAGAACAGATCCGACCACAACAATTCGAAAAAGACTGCGTAATGGTTATGAAAAAAGCGGACGCCTTCATCCAGGCAGGGAAAACCGCGGTGTTGCAAAACATCCAGGGGACGCTGCAATTTCTCCAACGCTTTCCCCCGTTCAACCAGATGGAAAACGCCCACCTGGCCTATCTGGTGGAGCAATGCCTGCTGCGCTTCTACGCGCCGGGCGAAACCATCATCAAACCCGCCGACGGCCCGGTGGAGCATTTCTACATCGTCAAGCAAGGCCGGGTGGTAGGCGAACGTCCGCACACGGCCAAAGGTGGCACCGAAACCACCTTCGAAATCACCACCGGCGAATGTTTCCCCCTCGCCGCGCTGCTGGGCGAACGGGCCACGCGCACCGAGCATCGGGCCGGCGAAGACACGTTCTGCCTGCAACTGAACAAACAAGCCTTCATCAAGCTGTTCGCCCTGTCTGGCCCGTTTCGCGACTTCGCCCTGCGCGGGGTCAGCAGCCTGCTCGATCAGGTCAACCAACAAGTCCAGCAAAAGTCCGCACAAACCCTGGGCACGCAATATTCCCTCAATACGCGGTTGGGTGAACTGGCGATGCGTCATCCGGTGAGTTGCAGCCCGGACACCCCGCTGCGCGAAGCCGTGAAGCTGATGCACGAGCAACAAGTCGGCAGCATCGTGGTGGTGAATGAGCAGAAAACCCCGGTGGGAATTTTCACCTTGCGCGACCTGCGACAGGTGGTGGCCGATGGCTCCGGGGATTTTTCCCAGGCCATCGTCGGACACATGACCCAGGCACCGTTTTTTCTCTCGCCGGACCACAGCGCGTTCGACGCGGCCATCGCCATGACCGAGCGCCACATCGCCCACGTCTGTCTGGTCAAGGACCATCGCCTGTGTGGCGTGGTATCGGAGCGCGATCTGTTTTCCTTGCAGCGCGTCGACCTGGTGCACCTGGCCCGAACCATTCGCAGCGCTCCCAGGGTAGAGAACCTCGTGGCCCTGCGCGGCGAAATCGGCCAGTTGGTGGAGCGCATGCTGGCCCACGGCGCCTCGTCGACCCAGATCACCCACATCATCACCTTGCTCAACGATCACACCGTGTGCCGCGTCATCGAGTTGACCCTGGCTGACAAAGGCGACCCGGGGGTGCCGTTCAGTTGGCTGTGTTTCGGCAGTGAAGGCCGGCGCGAGCAGACCCTGCACACCGACCAGGACAACGGCATTTTGTTCGAAGCGCGGGACGCCGCCCATGCCGCGCAGATCCGCGGCCTGCTGCTGCCCATCGCCCAGCAGATCAACCAGAGCCTGGCCCTGTGCGGCTTCACCTTGTGCAAGGGCAACATCATGGCCGGCAACGCCGAGCTGTGCCTGTCCCGCGCCGAATGGGCCCGGCGCTTTGCGGCATTCATTCGCGAAGCGACGCCGGAGAACTTGCTGGGCTCCAGTATTTATTTCGATCTGCGGGTGGTCTGGGGCGACGAGCAAGGCTGCGAGCAGTTGCGCCGGCAGATCCTCGATCAAGTGGCCGATAACCGCTTGTTCCAGCGCATGATGGCCGAGAACGCGCTGCGCCATCGCCCGCCAGTAGGACGCTTCAGGGATTTCGTTCTGAGCCGCAAGAATGGCGAAAAGGCCACGCTGGACTTGAAAGTGCAAGGCCTGACGCCCTTCGTCGACGGCGCCCGTCTGCTGGCCCTGGCCAACGGCATCGAAGTCAACAATACCCTGGAACGCTTGCGGCAACTGGTCGTCAAGGAAGTGATCGAACCGCTCGATGGCGCGGCCTATGAAGAGGCCTATCACTTCATCCAGCAGACCCGCATGCAACAACATCAATTGCAAACCCGCGAGAACCTGCCCTATTCCAATCGCGTCGACCCTGACAGCCTCAATCACCTGGACCGGCGCATCCTGCGCGAATCCCTGCGCCAGGCCCAACGCCTGCAAAGCAGCCTGGCGCTGAGGTATCAGTTGTGAGCATTTTTTCCTGGCTACGCCCGGCTCAGCCGCTGTTGCCGCAGATGTTGCAGCAGCGCCTGGAGCGCCTGCCCGCCCCCTCGCCGTTGGATGAACGCAGCTTACGGGAACAGCGCTGGGTGGTGCTGGACCTGGAAACCACCGGCCTGAACCTGAACAAGGATCAGGTTCTGTCCATCGGTGCGGTGGTCATCGAAGACGGCGCGATCGACTTCAGCCAGCAGTTCGAACGCACCCTGCAATGCGACAAGCAGAAACTCGGGCCGAGTGTGTTGATCCACGGTCTGGCGCCCAGCGCCATTGCCGCCGGCAGCGACCCGGCCGAGGCGCTGCTGGCGTTCATGGAGTTCGTGGGCGACAGTCCGCTGCTGGCCTTTCACGCGCCATTCGACTCCCACATGCTCGGGCGCGCCTTGAAAGACTACCTGGGCTATCGCCTGCAGCATCCGTTTCTCGATGTGGCCGACCTGGCGCCGATGCTTTGCCCCCAGGCCAATCTGCGCAAGGCGGGTCTGGATGAATGGATCGACTGGTTCAAGCTGCAAGTCTTCGACCGCCACAACGCCAGTGCCGACGCCCTGGCCACCGCCGAACTGGCGCTGATCCTGTTCAGCCGTGCCCGCCAGCAGCAGATCCACAGCCCGCTGGACCTGCAACAGCGCCTGGGCCAGTGGAAACGGCGCCAGCAGGCGCCTTCGCTCTAAATCCTCTGCTCCGAGGGTGGTTTACCTGTGGGAGCAAGGCTTGCCCGTGATGCAGGCGACTCGGTTTGGCTCTCAAACCAGGCGATACCATCGCGGGCAAGCCTTGCTCCCACAGACTCATTAGACCCACAGATCAGGTCCCGACCAGCACCAATTGCTTTCCCGCCCCCGCCTCTGCCACAATCGCGAACAATTCTCGTTACTTAAAACATCGGTGATGCTTCGTGTCGTCAGTCCCTAGTGTCCGGTCTCGCAAGTACCGTCCCTTTTTTGACGAGTGGCGGCTGTCGTCAGGCAAGGCGCCGCGACGAGTCATAGCCTGCTATGGCGAGGAGCGGCAACGCAGCATGACGGCAGCCGACGCCGTCAAAAAGGAACGGTACTTGTGAGACCGGACACGACTCCTCATAGTGATTTGGTTGGTGCGTTGTACCGTGACCATCGCGCTTGGCTATTGGGATGGCTGCGCCGCAACGTGGCGTGTGCGCAACGGGCCGAGGACCTGAGCCAGGACACCTTTGTGCGCTTGCTGGGTCGCGAGGAGCTGAAGGCACCTCGCGAACCGCGGGCGTTTCTGGTAGCCATCGCCAAGGGCCTGCTGTTCGATTACTTCCGTCGAGCGGCATTGGAGCAGGCTTACCTCACCGAATTGATGCTGATCCCCGAGGCCGAGCAGCCCTCGGTGGAAGAACAGCAAATAATCCTGGAAGACCTCAAGGCCATCGACCGCCTGCTGGGAAAACTGTCGAGCAAGGCTCGCGCAGCCTTCCTCTATAACCGCCTCGACGGTCTCGGCCACGCCGAAATCGCCGAACGCCTGGGGGTTTCGGTGCCGCGGGTACGGCAATACCTGGCCCAAGGCATTCGCCAGTGCTACATCGCCCTGTATGGTGAGCCGACATGAGCCAGGCCCATGCCAAACCGGTCTCGGCCAGCGTGCTGGACGCCGCCATTGCCTGGCAATTGTCGCTGGACTCGAGCAGCCCTCAGGAGCGCGAAGCCTTCGCCCGCTGGCATGCCGCCGACGAAGAACACGCCCGGGCCTGGCAGCAGCTGGGCATGCTCGACCAGCGTTTCAGCGTCGCAAGTGGACCGGCGCGGGCCGCACTGCTGCAATCGCGGGTCAGCATTCGCCGGCGGATCCGCAAGGTGGGCAGCGGCCTGGCCAGTGTTATCGCGGTCATCGGCCTGGCGTTGTTTGCCGGAGATCGTTACCTGCCGCTGGATTACTGGCTGGCCGACCAGCGCACCGCCACTGGCGAACAACGCACCCTGCGCCTGGTCGATGGCACGCTGATCAACCTCAACACCCACAGTGCGCTGGATGTGCGGTTCGATGACAAGCAGCGCCGCATCGTCCTGCAGGAAGGCGAGATCCTGGTAGAAACCGGCCACGGCGACCCGCGCCCGTTCATCGTCGAGACCCGCGAAGGCAACCTGCGCGCCTTGGGCACACGGTTCCTGGTCAGGCGTGAAGACGAAGGCACGCGCCTGAGCGTGTTGAAGTCCGCCGTGGCGGCACACCCGCAGGCCGCGGACACGGAACAGATCCTGCGTGAAGGCCAACAAGTACTGATGCGCCGCGACGGCCTCGGACCGACCATTGCCTTGCCCCCCGGCGCCGATGCCTGGACCCGCGGCATGTTGGTGGTGGACAACGCGCGCCTCGAAGATCTGGTCCATGAACTGGGGCGCTACCGACGCGGCTACTTGGGTGTCGCCCCTCAAGTGGCAGACCTGCGCATCACCGGCAGCTTTCCATTGCATGACACCGACCTGGCCCTGACTGCCCTGCTGCCGAGCTTGCCGGTGCAGATCGAGCATCACACGCGATGGTGGGTGGTGGTTGGACCGAGGGCCGAGGCCAAGCCTTGAGGAATCTTGCGTCAGTGGTGACCTAATTGCGAGCAGGCTCGCTCCCACAGTGGAGCGGTGTTGTACACAAAGCAGCGGCTCACTGAAGATCAACGGTGGGAGCGAGCGTGCTCGCGATGAGGCTAGTAGCCTCAACACAAAGCCAGGCAGGGCACCGGGCCCCAAGCTGAATCTAAATTATTTTCATCCAACCCTATCACTTTTCAATTTTCATCCGGCACCCAGGCAATTGAGAAATATTTCCATTCAGGAGCCGCCGTATGTCCCGCCCGCTAGACACCCTGTTGCGCCCCAGCCTGCTGGCCGTTGCCATTGCCTTTGCCGTTCCTCTCGCCAGCGGCCCGCTGCTGGCCGCCGAACAGGCCACGAGCGTGCGCACCTACAACCTGCCCGCCGCGCCACTGGCCAGCACCCTGAACCAGATCGCCAGCCAGGCCGGCCTCGCGCTGAGCCTGAATCCGTCCCTGGCTTCGGGCAAGACCTCGGCTCCGGTCCAGGGCCAGTTCGACGCCACCGGCGCATTGCGCGAGGCCTTGCGCGGTACCGGCCTGCAATTGGAGCAAAGCAGCGCCGGCACCTACAGCCTGGTGGCCGTGCCTGAAGGCGTGATGGCCTTGCCGGAAACCAGCGTGATCGGTGCCGGTGTCAGCGAAACCGCGTGGGGCCCGACCGAAGGTTACGTCGCCACCCGCACCGCCGCCGGTACCAAGACCGATACGCCGATCGTCGAACTGCCGCGCTCAGTCTCGGTGGTCACGCGCCAACAAATGGAGGACCGTTCTGTCCTCAACCTCAATGACGCCCTGCGCTACACCGCTGGCGTGCAGAGCAGCGGCTACGGCTCGGATTCGCGCAATGACTGGCTGCTGGTTCGCGGCTTCGTGCCGACTCAGTTCCTCGATGGCCTGCCGCTACCCAGGGGCAACTACATCACGCCGAAAATCGAGCCCTGGAACCTTGAACGCATCGCCGTACTGCGTGGCCCGGCCTCTTCGGTCTACGGCCAGACGCCACCTGGCGGCATGTTGGACATGGTCAGCCGTCGCCCACAGGCCGAAAGCAGCAACGAGGTCGAGTTGCAGGCCGGCAGCTACGAACACAAGCAGATCAACTTCGACAGCACCGGCAAAGTCGATGACGAAGGCCAGTTCCTCTATCGGCTCAGCGGCACCGTGCGCGACAGCAATTCCCAGGTCGATCACATCCCGGACAAGCGCTACAACCTCGCACCGAGCCTGACCTGGAACATCAACGACGACACGCGCCTGACCTTCCTGTCCCAATACACCCGCGACGACACTGGAATCACCGGGCAATTCCTGCCGCTGCAAGGTACCAAGCTGTCCTCGCCGGCGGGCAAGATTTCCCACCACAAGAACCTCGGCGACCCGGACTGGGAATTCTACGACCGTACCTACTACGCCCTCGGCTATGCGTTCGAACATCGCCTGAACGACACCTGGCAGTTCCGCCAGAACCTGCGCTACACCAAGAGCGACCTGGAAACCCAGGGCATCTCCGCCGGCGGGCAATTCTGGCCGGCGGGTCCTGATGAAGCGGTGAGCGCCGATGGCACGGTCAAGCGCAGCGCCAGTGTCGTCGACGAAGACATCAGCCAGTTCGCCGTGGACAACAACTTCCAGGCCGATTTCCAGACCGGCGCCCTCAGCCACACTTTGCTGCTGGGCCTGGACCACCAGCGCTCCAACAGCAATTCGCGCTGGTTGTGGGGTTCGACCGGCGTGCCGACCAGCAACATCCACAACCCGATCTATGGACAGGATTTCTCCAACGTCCAGTACTTCACCATGTACGACTACAACCAGAAGACCAACCAGACCGGCCTGTACGTCCAGGATCAGATCGCCCTGGACAACTGGCGCCTGACCCTCGGCGGTCGTGAAGACTGGATTCACACCGGCACCGAATTCCACAACCAGAACAACGTAACCAACACCCAGCGCGACAAGAAATTCAGCGGCAACGCGGCGTTGAGCTACGTCTTCGATAACGGTGTGACGCCCTACATCTCCTTCGCCCAGTCGTTCCAGGCGGCGGCGGGCTCGACCGTCAACAGCACCGAAGCGTTCAAACCCACCGAAGGCGAACAATACGAAGCGGGGATCAAGTACCAGCCACCCGGCACCAAGACTCTGCTGACCGCTGCGGTGTTCGACCTGACTCAGAAAAACAACTCTGTCACCGAAAACAACGTCACCCGCCAAGTGGGTGAAGTACAGGTGCGCGGCCTGGAGTTGGAAGCCTCAGGCGACGTGACCGACAACCTCAAGCTGATCGGTTCCTACACCTACAACGACAGCGAAATCACCAAGGGCACGACAGCTGAAAAAGGCAAGCGCATGGCCCAGGTGCCGCGTCACCAGGCCACCGCCTGGGCGGACTACACCTGGCATAACGGCCCGCTCGACGGTTTCGGCGTCGGCGCTGGCGTGCGTTATGTCGGCGACACCTACGGCAACACCACCAACACCGACTGGGGCCATGTCGGCTCCTACACCGTGTATGACGCCTCGGCCCATTACGACCTGGGCCGTTTGAACAAGACCCTCAAGGGGGTCACGGTAGCGGTGGACGCGAAAAACATCTTCAACAAGGACTACCTGTCCACGTGCGACGGCTTCTACTGCTACTACGGCGACCAACGCAACGTCGTCGCCAGCGTGAATTACAAATGGTAAACGGTTAGCATTTGCATACCCGCTTCAGCGGGCACTCTGTGGGAGCAAGGCTTGCCCGCGATGGAGACGACTCGGTTTCTGAAGGACCGCATCGCCTGTTTCGCGGGCAAGCCTTGCTCCCACAGATACCCATCGCCACAAGGTGTCCTTTTGCATTCGGATAGCTCATGAAAAGCAAAACCATTCGCCGCTGGTCCTTCGTCCACACCTGGACCAGCCTGATCTGCACGGTGTTCCTGCTGATGCTGGCGATCACCGGGCTGCCGTTGATCTTCCATCATGAAATCGAACACCTGCTGGGCGACGCCCCCCAGCTCAGGGAGATGCCGGCTGACACGCCGCCGCTGGACCTGCAACAACTGGTGGAAAAAGCCAAGGCCCATCGCCCAGGCGAAGTGGTCCAGTATTTTGGCTGGGACGAGGACGAGCCCAACGGCGTCATCACCATCATGGCGCCGACACCGGGCACCGAACCCAATTCCTCCCACACTTTCATGCTCGATGGGCGCACCGGCGAGGCCCTGGAAATGCCCTCGGCCAATGGCGGCTTCATGATGGTCATGCTGCGCCTGCACGTGGACATGTTCGCCGGATTGCCGGGCAAATTGTTGCTGGCATTCATGGGGTTGTTGTTCGTGATTGCCATCGTCTCCGGGGTGATCCTGTACCTGCCGTTCATGCGCCGCTTGAAGTTCGCCACGGTGCGCCAGGACAAATCCACGCGCCTGCGCTGGCTCGACCTGCACAACCTGATCGGCGTGGTCACACTGGTGTGGGCGCTGACCGTCGGCGTTACCGGCGTCATCGCCGCGTGCGCCGACCTGATCATCGCCGCCTGGCGCAACGACAGCCTCAGCGCCATGATCGAACCCTACCGCAACGCCCCGCCGCTGACCCAACTGGCACCGGCCACCCGTTTGCTGGACATCGCCAAGGACGTCGCGCCGGGCATGGCGCCCAGCTTCATCGCCTTCCCCGGCACGCTGTTTTCCAGCGAACACCACTACAGCGTGTTCATGAAAGGCAGCACCCACCTGACCTCGCATTTGCTGACGCCGGTACTGGTCGACGCCAGCACCCTGGAGGTCACCGCCGTGGCCGAACGGCCGTGGTACATGGACGTCATGAGCCTGTCGTTGCCGCTGCATTTTGGTGACTACGGTGGCCGGCCGATGCAGATTTTCTGGGCCACCCTCGATGTGCTGACCATCATCGTCCTCGGCAGCGGCGTTTACCTGTGGCTGGTGCGGCGCAAGGCGACCAAGCGAGCAAGCGTTGTCGCGGAGGTCGCTTCGTGAGGCCTCGACAGTCGAGTTTCTGGAAAGTGTTTGGCGTGCCCATGGTGATCGGCGTTCTTTGCGCGGCAGGGTTGTTCAGTGCCTTGCTGGGTGACGGTTTGTGGGACGCCGTCAGTTGGCTAGGGTTGGGTATCCCTTCTGTGTTGGCGGTGTGGGGCTTGGTCCCGCGCCGCTGAGTCATCCGGGCGTGCATTGACCAGATGCACGCCCTCCTCTCTTCGTCATACGACAACTGCGGACACGCGGGTTAATTCCAGCCGCCCAGACTCTGACATATTTATTGACAAATTAATCCTTGCACTCCTATAAAGGCGCACGTTGTACGACAACTTACAACATGACATGCGACACCAAATCCAAAAATAATCGATGGTGAAGTGATGAAAATCAAAGGCATCCGCTGGTGGATGGTTGGCCTGGTCACGGCCGGCCTGATGGTCAACTACCTGGCTCGCAATACCCTCTCGGTGGCCGCTCCGACCCTGATGAGCGAAATGAACATCTCCACCGAGCAGTATTCCCACATCGTCGTGGCCTGGCAGATCTGCTACGCGCTGATGCAACCGGTGGCCGGCTACATCATTGATGCCATCGGTACCAAGATGGGTTTCGCCATTTTCGCCTTCGCCTGGTCCATCGCCTGTGCCGCGGCGGCCATGGCCTCGGGCTGGCAAGGCCTGGCGTTTTTTCGTGGTTTGCTGGGCCTGACCGAAGCCGCCGGGCTGCCGGCCGCGGTAAAAACCTCTACTGAATGGTTCCCGGCCAAGGAACGCTCGGTGGCCATCGGCTGGTTCAATATCGGCTCCTCAATCGGCGCCGTGCTGGCTCCGCCACTCGTGGTCTGGGCGATTCTGAACAGTGGTTGGGAGCTGGCGTTTCTGATCGTTGGCGGCCTGGGCGTGGCCTGGACGTTCCTCTGGCTGATCTTTTACAAGCATCCGCGCGACCAGAGGCTCTTGGGCGACACTGAGCGTGATTACATTCTCAGCGGCCAGGAAGCCCACTTCCAGGATCCGACACCGAAGAAAGGCAGCTGGAAACGCATCATCGCCAGCCGCAACTTCTACGCCATCGCCAGCGCCCGGATCCTCTCCGAGCCGGCTTGGCAAACGTTCAACGCCTGGATCCCGCTGTACCTGATGACCGAGCGGCACATGAACATCAAGGAGATCGCAATGTTCGCCTGGCTGCCGTTCCTGGCGGCCGACCTGGGTTGCGTGCTGGGTGGTTACCTGAGCCCGTTCTTCCATAAATACTGCAAGGTGTCGCTGTTCACCTCGCGCAAAATGGTCCTGCTGTTCGGTGCCTCCTGCATGGTCGGCCCGGCGTGCATCGGCCTGGTCGCCAGCCCCTACACCGCCATCGCCCTGCTGTGCATTGGCGGCTTTGCTCACCAGACTCTATCCGGAGCGCTATACGCCATCACGTCCGATTCCTTCGGCAAGAATGAAGTCGCCACCGCCACCGGCATGGGTGGGATGTTCGGTTACCTCGGTGCAGCGGCCTTCACCCTGCTGTTTGGTGTGATGGTGACAAAGATCGGCTACAGCCCGTTGTTCGTGCTGCTGGCGATCTTCGACGTGGTCGCCGCGTTTATCGTCTGGACCGTCGCCCGGGAACTCAAGCAACAACCGGCGACATCGGCACCGGCGCCGCAGGCCCTGCAACCAACCGCCTGATGCATGGCGCGACTGAGCCTCTTCGCCCGGGTCGCGCCTGCCTTGTGCGCGGCTGGACGCGCTATGCTGCGCAACAAGTCCCACTGATCGAGACACTGCCATGTCCACCCCCAGCATGACGTTGTTCCACAACCCCGCTTCACCCTTCGTTCGCAAGGTCCTGGTGCTACTGCACGAAACCGGCCAGCAAGACCGCGTGGCGTTGCAACTCAGCCAGCTCACGCCGGTCAAGCCGGACCGGGCCCTGATCGATGACAACCCATTGAGCAAGATCCCGGCCTTGCGCCTGGCCAACGGCAGCGTGATCCATGACAGCCGCGTCATCCTCGACTACCTCGACCATCAGCACGTCGGCAACCCGTTGATTCCCCGGGACGGAGCCGCCCGCTGGCGGCGCCTGACCCTGGCCTCCCTGGCCGATGGAGTCATGGATGCAGCGGTGATGATCCGCTACGAAACCGCCCTGCGTCCTGCGGAAAAACACTGGGACGAATGGCTCGATGCGCAGCGGGACAAGATTCGCCGGGCCCTGGGCCTGCTCGAAGCCGAGGCGATTGCCGAACTGGCCTGCCATTTCGACGTGGCCTCCATCAGCGTGGCCTGCGCCCTGGGCTACCTGGACCTGCGCCATCCGGACCTGGAATGGCGCAAGGCCAATCCGCAGCTGGCGGCATGGTTCGCCGAAGTGAGCTTGCGGCCTTCGATGCTCGAGACGGTGCCCAGGGTTTAGATTTGCATTGACCGTTCCGCCCTCATCGCGAGCAGGCTCGCTCCCACACTTGATCGTGTCGCCCTTTGTGGGAGCGAGCCTGCTCGCGATGGCAGCGCACCGGATCCACAGGAAACAACCCGGCAATCCGCATCACCAACACCTCTCGTAATTGCCGGTCCTCACGCAACCCCAACGACCGGCTCATTTCACCTCTCCCAAGTCAAAGCTCATGGCAGCGGCCGACTTCGACCCAACCCCGTACCAATCCAGCTTACGGGTCAACACCATGAATACGCCCAACAGGCCGAACAGCAACAGCGACCCCATCAACAGCGCATAGTCCTCGGCGCTCAACAAGCCATAGAGCAAGCCGTACAACCCTGCCAGCCCCACCGAAAACCCCAGGCCGTGGCTCACGCTACGCAGCACATGGCAGACATAAAACCCGATCAGCACCACACAGGCACTGGCCGACACCAGGTACGCCAGGGTGAAGCCGATGTGCTCCGACAGCGACAACAGCAACAGGTAAAAGAACGCCAGCGCCACACCCACCAAGGCGTACTGGACCGGGTGCACCGCCAGGCTCTTGAGCACTTCGAAAAGGAAGAAGCCGGCGAATGTCAGGGCGATGAACAGCAGCGCATATTTGATTGCCCGGTCGCTCTTGAGGTACTGGTCCACTGGGTCGATGAAGCTCACGCCGAAGGCGCGACTGCGGAACGCTTCGCAACTATCGCTGGGTTCGCAGGCTTGCAATGTTTCCAGGAGGTTGGTGGAGAAAAACGACGTCTGCCAGTCAGCGCTGAAGCCCTGCTCATTGATCTCACGATTGACCGGCAGGTAGTTGCCGATAAAGCTTGGATGGGGCCAGTCGGCCGACAGGTGCACCTTGGTGGACTTGCCCACTGGCAGGACCTGGAACTCGCCAGTGCCTTGAAGGCGCAGGTCAAAACCGAAGGTCAGCTCGGGGCCACCCTGGGCGGTGATCATCGGCAGCGGCACATGCACCCCCTGCCCCAGCCAGCCGAGCCGAGAACCGGGCAGGAAGTCGACGGTCTGCTGGTTCAGCGTCAGGGTCAGCGCGTTCTCGATGCCACGAATATCGCTGATCCCCACGCTC
Organism: Pseudomonas sp. St290; assembly: GCF_018325805.1. Taxonomy (NCBI): domain Bacteria; kingdom Pseudomonadati; phylum Pseudomonadota; class Gammaproteobacteria; order Pseudomonadales; family Pseudomonadaceae; genus Pseudomonas; species Pseudomonas sp. St290. The sequence continues at coordinate 6,234,475 of NZ_AP014703.1, forward strand.
AGGTACGGTTCATCGAAACGGTAATCGGCAAAGTCCTTGGCGGCGATACCGTAGCGCTCCGGCACCTTGAAGCGGCCATCTATCCGGTTATCGGCGTGGAACAACCGCGCTTCGTAGATCCCCCGGGCACGGGTTTCAGTGCGGACCTGGCCGTCGAGCTCGAACTCTTCCGGCAAAAAATACAACTCGCCCGCCCGCTCGACGGTTTCCAGAAAACGCACGCCGGTTTTCTCGTTGGTGTTCCAGACTTTCACGCTCTTGCGAAACGGCACCACGATCATCGGCCCGATCAGTTGCTGGCTGTAGCTGGAACTGCGGGCGATATCCTGCAACACACCGTCGCGCAGCTCCTGGCGCTCGTCGATGAGGCCGTTGATCATCAACAGCGGGATCATCAGCAAAAGAATCAGTAGGGCAATCATGCCCAGTTTTATGGCGAGGCTGCGGTTCATGTGGGGCTCTCCCTGTTCGAATGAGGGAGAGTCTGGGGTGGTTGTGTGCTGGGCTTATGGAGAGATTATGGAGATTGTGTGGAGACTGGACGGCCCCCTTCGCGAGCAAGCCCGCTCCCACAAGGACTGCACTGAACCTGTGGGAGCGGGCTTGCTCGCGAAGGCCACGCCTCGGTTTCAGGGCAACCGCAACACCACCTCGACCCCACCCTCGACATTGCCAATCCCGAACTCCCCTCCATGCAACTGCACCACCTCCTCCACAAAGTTGAGCCCCAGGCCGGTGCTCTTGCGACCGCTGTCCGGCCGCGGCAGGGAGTAAAAGCGCTCGCTCAAGCGTGGCAGCGCATAGTCGGGAATCGGTGCGGCCTGATTGAACAGGCGAATCTCGACACGATTGCCGCTGCGCTCGGCGCTGATGCGTAGCAGACCGTTGACGGGGGTGAAGTCCAAGGCGTTTTCCAGCAAATTGCCCAAGGCCTGGCGCAACAGGAACGGCTCGCCGGTCAACGCCAGATCGGCAGCAATGCGCTGTTCAACGCTCAACTGGCGACTTTCGATCCAACCGCCGCGCGCTTCCAGCAACTCATCCATCAACGCCGCCAGCGGCACCGCGACTTCTTCTTCCAGCCCTTGGCGCTGCTCGATCTGGGCCAGGTTCAGCAGCCGTTCGATCAACTGCTGCATGCGCACGCTTTCGGTGCCGATGTTACTGACAAAGCGTTGGTGCTGGGCGGCAGGCATATCGCTTTGCAGCAGCTCGGCGGCACCGCGAATCGCCGCCAGCGGACTCTTGAGCTCGTGGGTCAGGGTATGCACGTAACGCTCGACGTAAGCCTTGCCTTCGAGCTGGGTACGCATGTGTTCCACGGCGCCCGCCAGTTGCTCGAACTCGCCGCCGCGATAATGCGGCACTTCCACCCGACGCCCCTGGCTGACCGCCTGGGCATAGGCCGTCAACCGTCGCAGCGCCGCGCTGAGCCACCAGGACAGCAAGCCGCCCAGCAACAGACCCAGGGCCACCAACCCGGCGCCATACGCCAACAGTCGCCGCTCGGTGCGATCGACATAAGGCTGCAATGAACTGTTGGGCTTGGCGACCGTGACGACACCGATGATCCGGCCGTTGTCGCGGATCGGCGCACCGACATGCATCACCGAAGACGTGGGGTCATCCGGATCGCTGCGGCTCGAACGGGCGCCGTAGTGGCCGCGCAGAGTCAGGTAGACGTCGTTCCAGCGCGAATAATCCTGGCCCACCGCCACACCACTGGAGTCGAGCACCACGATGCCCTTGGCATCGGTGACATAGATGCGGTGGCTGACCTGGTTCTTCGGCAAGCCCCAGATCGTCGCCGCCGGCTGGCGCTCGCCGTAGGCCTTGAGCAATTGCGGCCAACGATTCTGGTTGAGGGTGCCGGCCTTGAAATCGTCCCGCAGGATCTCGGCCATCAGGTTGGCCGTGTCCACCAGGGTTTCTTCAGTGGACTGGCGCACGCCAGGGCGGATTTCCTCCATCACCGTGTTGAGCACGAAATAGCCGGTCAGGGCGATAAACAGCACATACACCAGGAAAATCCGGATCCCCAGAGACATCAGCTGTGCCCCGGGCTGTAGCTGTAGCCCAGGCCTCGATGGGTCTGGATCGGTTCGGCCTCGGCCCGGACCAGGCGCAACTTGGCACGCACGCTCTTGATGTGGCTGTCGATGCTACGCTCGTAGCCGGCATCGCTGGCCACGCCCAGGGCGTCGAGCAGTTGTTCGCGGCTGAAGACCCGTTCAGGTTGTTCCAACAGACAGTTGAGCAGGCGGAATTCATGGCGGGTGAGGTTCAGCGGTTTGCCGCGATAGCTGATTTGCACGCGATCGGCATCGACCTGGAACAGCGCCATGCCCGGCTCCATCAGCGGTCGCGGCGCCACACGCTTGAGGATCGCCCGGACCCTGGCCGCCACCTCGCGGGGGCTGAAAGGCTTGACCACATAATCGTCGGCACCGATTTCCAGTCCCACCACCCGGTCGATCTCAGCATCCCGGGCTGTCAGAAAGATGACTGGAACGTCGCTGAAACGTCTGAGATTTTTACAAGTCTCGAATCCGCTGATATCCGGCAGGCCCACATCGAGGATGATCAGGTCCGCCGGCGTGCTTTTCTGATGCTCGAGGGCGGCAGCGCCGAGGCTCAGCCAAGTGGTGTCGAACCCCTCCCCTTGCAGGGCAAACACCAGCGTATCGGCAATGGCGGCTTCGTCTTCGACAATCAGGATATGAGGCATGGCTTGCGAGCCCGGCAATAAAGTTGCCGGAACGGTGCCCCAAGCCTCGGGGCACGTCAATCGGGGAAATCAGCAGTCGGGCTTGTCTGCGGTGAAGCGGCGGGCCGGGTTCACCGCTGCGCCGAACTCGCGCAGGGCCTTGGCGCCGATCAGCAATGGGTAGTTGAAGCTGCTGCGGTCGGTCAGGTTGACCTCCACCGTGCGCTTGACGTTGCCCAGGCACAGTTCCAGGTCGACCACGGGGCGCTTGGTTGGCGCGATTTTTTCGTCGTCGTCTTCATCTTCTTCGGAACGGGTCTTGATCTTGCTGATGCGGGCGATCTTGTGTTCGTAGACCTTGTTGCTCGCATCCTTGGTCGCCAGGCGGAATCGCACCCAATCATCACCGTCGCGGGTAAAGGTCTCGATGTCCTTGGCCGACAGCGAGGCAGTCAGCGCACCGGTGTCCATCTTGGCCTTGAGCACTTCGCCGCCGATTTCCGGCAACGCGATGTATTCATAGCGCCCGTACAGGGTCGGCTCGGCGGCCAGCACTGGAAGGGCTATCAGGGAAAACAGGGCGAGGACTGACTTCATGGAGTTAGGGCTTCCATTGTGGGAGTGGGGTTTTAGACCGTGGCTGCTGAATTCGTTCGGTTGATTTCGATAGCAATGGCTAAGAGAAACGCCAGCCAAGCGCGACCTCTGTGGCGAGGGGATTCATCCCCGCTGGGGTGCGAAGCGCCCCCTGAGAGCCTGACATCTCGGTACACCTGGCTATTCGAGTTGACTGTTTTGGGGTTGCTTCGCAACCCAACGGGGATGAATCCCCTCGCCACAAAAAGCCAGCCCAGTTTAGCCAAGCCCAAGTGAAACTTTCGTCCACACCGATTTGGCCTACCGCCCGAAGCTTGCTTATCATGGCCCGCCCACCCGTTTGCAAGAGTCATCTATGCGCCGCCTGCTCACCGGCTGTTTCGTCACCCTGCTGCTGTTGCTCAACACCCTGGTGCTGTTCGGCCCGTTGATGGTGTTCGCACTGCTAAAACTGGTCCTGTCCGGGCGTTTTCGCGACTACGCCTCGTGGGCGGTGATGTGGATCGCCGAAACCTGGGCCGAGATCGACAAGCTGATCTTCGCCCTGTGCATCCCCACCCGCTGGGACATCCGTGGCGGCGCGGACCTGCGCGGCGATACATCCTACCTGGTGATCAGCAACCACCAATCCTGGGTCGACATCCCCGCCCTCGTCCAGACCCTCAACCGACGCACGCCATTCTTCAAGTTCTTCCTCAAGAAAGAGCTGATCTGGGTGCCGTTTCTGGGGCTGGCCTGGTGGGCACTGGACTACCCATTCATGAAGCGCTACACCAAAGCCTTCCTGGCGAAAAACCCGGAACTGACCGGCAAGGACCTGGAAATCACCAAGGCCGCCTGCGAGCTGTTCAAGCGCCAACCGGTCACCGTGGTCAATTACCTCGAAGGCACGCGCTTCACCGCCGCCAAAAGCCAACAGCAACAGTCACCCTTCACCCACCTGCTCAAGCCCAAGGCCGGTGGCGTGGCGTTCGTGCTGGCGGCCATGGGTGAACAACTGGACGCGGTATTGGACGTGACCGTGGTGTACCCGCAGGAACGGATCCCCGGGTTCTGGGATTTGATCAGCGGCGCCGTGCCCAGGGTCATCGTCGATATCCAGACCCGTGAACTGGACCCGGCGCTGTGGCAGGGCGATTACGAAAATGATCCGGTGTTTCGCCAGTTTGTTCAGGATTGGGTTAATCAGCTCTGGATGGAGAAGGATCGGCGTATTGCTGCCTTGCGCAACGAACGCGCCTGATCAGACGCCACTGCCAGCCCCCCAAATACCTCCCAGATTCTGCAACAACGAACTACCCACCCCCTGCTGGCCAAGGTACTGCAGGATGACCGGGGCAAACTGCCCGATCATGCCGCTGTCCATGCCCAGCGCGCTGAAGGCGTTATTCAAGTCATTGGTGTCCTTGACGTTACCCAGCAGCCCGTCGAGCAAGGCGTTTTTGTCCGATCCGCCACCGAGCAAGCCGCCCAGGCCGTTGAGCCCGCCGATGGCGCTGTTGCCGGCGATCTGATCGAGACCTGGCACGCTTTTGCTCAATTCCGAGAACTGCGGTTCGCTTAGCCGGTTCTTCGCCAGCCCCAGCATCGCACCGGCACCGCCGATGGCCTGTTCCGGGGTGATCTTGAGGTCCGAGCCCAGGGTATTGAGCAACCCGGCGGCTTTCGGTGCAGCGGCCACGGCGCCGTCCTTCTCACCTGAGTTGCCCTGCATCGCCGACATCACATTAGCCGCATCGCTGAGGCTGAACTGCGCGAAAGCCGGGCTGGCGGCCAGTGTCAACAGGCAAGACAGTGCAAAACCGCGTGAAACCTTCATCCGGGACATCCTCTTGAGCATGAAAAAGCCGCTCTTAAAGAGCGGCGTGAAGCGTGCGTTGGACTTGCGCGGACGGCGATTGTTCCTAAACGTATTACATGAATGGCCGATAGCCATTACAGAAAAATCCTCAGGGGTCGTCAGAAACGTCTGATTTACCGAAAACTGCGTCTTTTTATATAGCTAAAAGTTACCAAATATCCATACACAGTTCTAAATTGACATAAATGACAGCCAACATTGACAGTAGCCCGCCCGACCGAAGCCGTGAATCGTTGAACTGAGCCCTGGAGCCTGGCACATGAAAAAAATACTGGCTGAAGGCGCGGTCTTGCTTTTGCTGATCATCGGCCACGTCCATGCCGGTGAAATAACATGCCCCGCCGTCACTGACATTCACAGGAATATTGAATCGCTGGAAGACGTTTACACCGTCGGGGAGCGGGAAGAGCGTGACTGGAAAAGCGAAAGCCTGGTGGAGGTGGTCGAGCCGACCTCGTTGCAGTTCGAAGGTGCCGAATACGTTATTCATGAGGACGATGGGGACGAACAGACAGCCCCCCGTGCGACCATCACGTGCAGATACGGGGCGATCAATCTGAAGTTGGACGATCAACAAATCCTGGAACCGGCTTTTTCAAAGTGGATGAGCAATCGCTGCGAAAGCCCGGATACCCGAATGTGCAGGTTGATGGACGGCGACTACTTCAACTTGATCTATTGATCGGCAATGGTAACCGCGTCACTGTTCCAGCACCGCCGCTCACAGCCCTCACCTGCACCATTACCGTACAGTGCGGCTTCCTCCAGCAGAGTTTGCCCATGAACGTGAAAGTCGGCGGCGCCACCCTCGCGGTCATCCTGACCGGCATGCTCATCGCCCTGGGTGTCAACGAATGCCAGCGCGGCCCGCTGAACCCGGAACTGGCCGATGGCACGAGTGAAGAGCAGAAGACCTGGCTGACCATCGAACACCGCATCAAGCGCTCTGACCCGGCCCTGACCGAGGTAAGCCGCGATCAACAAGCGCTGACCGTGCTTTACCGTCCAGGCGCTTGCGCGGAGGACTGCGAGCCCTGGGTCCCGCACATGCTGCGCGTTGTCGGCCACGGCCTGGCAGCGCTCAATGGCGCACCAGAGGGCAAGCAATACACGCAAGTGACGGTCAAGGCGCGACTGCTGACCGATGATGACGTGGAACTGGTCTATGACATGCCGGGCTTCGACGCGATCAAGACGCAACAGGATGGCTACGTCACTTTTGCCAGCATGCCCCGCAACCTGAAATTCAGCGGCGATGCCCTGGCCCAAGCGCAGAACTATTGCCAAGGCCCTAGCGCCAAAGGTTTCTACCCTGAATTCTGCGAACGGGTCGAGACCGCAACTGCCCAGCAGTAACCGTGGCGAGGGAGATTGCTCCCGCTCAAGTATTGCCTACTGTCAATGTTGACAGTAGGCAGCCGTCCATACGGCCTCTAAGCTCAGTCGTGACAACGAAAACAAGGCTCTGGGCAAACCACAGTCCCTGCGCCTTTCTTCATTCGGGCAAGCAGGACAATAAAAATGAACGACCGAATCAAAGGAACCGTTAAATGGTTTAACGATGCGAAAGGCTATGGCTTCATTACCTGCGGCAAAGGAGGCGAGGAACTGTTCGTTCATTACTCGGCGATAGCCGGCGAGGGTTATAAAACGTTGAAACAGAGGCAGACCGTTTCGTTTGAAATCGAGAAGGGGGATAAAGGCATGCAGGCCACGAGAGTGACGCCGGAATAAACGATCCGGGAGCCATCCTGAGGTGGGTGAGCGGTTGACTCCTTGTATGTTCGGTAACGTGCCAGCTATCACCTCGATCAAAAACGCTTCAGTCCTGGAAAGCCGCCGTCTGTAGGGCTGAATAAAAAGGGCGACATCTCTGTCGCCCTTTTTCCGTCTTGCCTACAACGTTATGCCGCACTGAACAACTTATGCGGATCAATCACAAACTTCTTCGGCACGCCCGCATCGAACTCGCCATAACCCTTCGGCGCGTCATCCAGGCTGATCACCTGTACGCCAACGATTTCAGCAATGTTGATGCGGTCCCACATGATCGCCTGCATCAGTTGGCGGTTGTACTTCATGACTGGGGTCTGGCCGGTGTGGAAGCTGTGGGATTTGGCCCAGCCCAGGCCGAAGCGGATGCTCAGGCTACCCATTTTGGCTGCTGCATCGACGGCGCCCGGGTCTTCGGTGACGTAGAGGCCAGGGATGCCGATTTTGCCGGCGACGCGGACCACGCCCATCAAGGAGTTGAGCACGGTGGCCGGGGCTTCGTGCTTGACGCCGTCATGGCCGTGGCCGCGGGCTTCGAAGCCTACCGCATCGACGGCGCAATCGACTTCCGGTTCGCCCAGCAAGGCAGCGATCTGTTCGTGCAGCGGGGTGTCCTGGGACAGGTCGGCGATTTCAAAACCCTGGGCCTTGGCGTGAGCCAGGCGGACCGGGTTGACGTCACCAATGATCACCACGGCGGCACCCAGCAGGCGCGCGGAGGCAGCGGCCGCCAGGCCAACCGGGCCGGCACCGGCGATGTAGACGGTGCTGCCAGGGCCAACGCCGGCAGTGACGGCGCCGTGATAGCCGGTCGGCAGGATGTCGGACAGGCAGGTCAGGTCGCGGATTTTCTCCATGGCCTTGTCGCGATCCGGCAGCTTCAGCAGGTTGAAGTCGGCGTACGGCACCAGCACGTATTCGGCCTGGCCGCCGGTCCAGTCGCCCATGTCCACGTAACCGTAGGCACCGCCGGCACGGGCCGGGTTGACGCTCAGGCAGACGCCTGTGTGTTGCTCCTTGCAGGAACGGCAGCGCCCGCAAGCCACGTTGAACGGCACCGACACCAGGTCGCCGATTTTCAGGTTCTCGACGTCGCTGCCCTTTTCGATCACTTCACCGGTGATTTCGTGACCCAGGACCAGACCGGTCTGGGCAGTGGTACGGCCGCGCACCATGTGCTGGTCGGAGCCGCAGATGTTGGTGGAGACCACGCGCAGGATGACACCGTGCTCAATCTTCCTGCCGCGCGGGTCCTGCATTTTTGGATAGTCGATTTTCTGTACTTCGACCTTGCCGTTGCCGAGATACACGACACCACGATTGCCAGACATGCTTTCACCTCGCTGTTGTTTTTATGGAACTGCGTTGCCCAGGCAGGCAGCGCGTTGATTGCTCGGGTAGTGCTTGTGTCTTGTTTCTTTGTTGTCTGTGAGGGCCTCTTCGCGAGCAGGCTCGCTCCCACATTGGATCTTTGTGTGCTCCCCTATTCCGTGGGAGCGAGCCTGCTCGCGATGTCGGCCTAAAGAACGACAGTACGATTGGCGTTCAAGAACACCCTTCGCTCGATGTGATAGCCCACGGCCCGGGCCAGGGTCAGCCCTTCGATGTCCCGCCCCTTGGCGATCAAATCCTCGGGATAGTGACTGTGGTCCACCACTTCCACGCCCTGGGCGATGATCGGGCCTTCGTCCAGGTCGTTGTTGATGTAGTGCGCCGTGGCACCGACCAGTTTCACGCCTTTGTTGTAGGCTTGGTGATATGGCTTGGCGCCCTTGAAGCCCGGCAGCAGCGAGTGATGGATATTGATCGCCTTGCCGTCGAGCTTGCGACACAGCTCCGGCGACAGCACTTGCATGTAGCGGGCAAGGATCACCAACTCGGCACCGGTGTCTTCGATCACCTGCCACACCTGTCGCTCCTGGGCCGGCTTGTCGTTCGGGTCCAGGGGGAAATGGTAGTAGGGAATCTGGTGCCAGTCGGCCAACGGCTTGAGGTCGGGGTGGTTGGAGACCACGGCCACCACGTCCATGGACAACTGGCCGATGCGCTGGCGGTAGAGCAAATCGTTGAGGCAGTGATCGGCCTTGGAGACCATGATCACCACTTTGGGCCGGTAGTTGGGTGGCGTCAGTTCGAAGACCATGCCAAAGGCTTGCGCGCGTTCGGCCAGGCCGGCACGGAAGTTTTGCTCGTCAAAACCGTCGGGCTGGCGGAACTCCACACGAATGAAAAAACGCGCCGAGAGCCGGTCGTCGAAGGAATGGTGCTCGGTGACATAGCAGCCCTGCTCGAACAGAAAGCGCGTCACCGCGTCCACCGTGCCGAGCACGCTGGGGCAGTCGGCGGTCAAGATCCATGTATCCGGGGCGCGGCTCATTGCGGTGACTCCTGTTTGTTATGGATAACCCCCCGGCCGTACACAGAACCTGTGGCGGAGGATTTATCTGTGGGAGCAAAGCTTGCTCGCGATAAAAACAACGCGGTCTATCTGGAACTCAAGCGCCTGTATCGCGAGCAAGCTTTGCTCCCACAGTTCTGCTTCCACAAGGACTGCAGTGTTTCAGGCCTGGACGCTCAAGCCATACTCAGCCGCCGCATCCTGCAACCACAACCACCAGTAATCGGAGAAGCTGCGGCGGATCACCAGTTCCCAGGTGTCTTCGCCGGTGTGGCGGATCACCAGTTGCGACTTGGCGAACACCGTACCCACGGCCTTGCCCACCGGGAAGTTGCTTGGGTGTACATCGTAGCTGGTGGATTTCATCAGCACGTCGCGCACGTTCGGGCCGGACAGTTCGAGGATCTGCTGGCCGCCGCTGACGTTGACGATCTGGATGTGCAGATCGCCCAGCGCTTCACGCAGTTTTTTCTCGGCAGCGAACTCTTCGCCACTCGGCACCACCAGCAGCCACTCGTCCGGGCCGAGCCATTGCAGGCTGGTTTCACCCTTGACGATGACGGTCAGGGCGCCTGGCAATTCCAGGCCCAGGGCCTTGTGCACGCCGGCGGCGAACGCCGGGTCGTGGCCATCGCCACGAATGGTCAGGTGACCCAGGAGTTTTTTCTCGCGCACGGTCACACCGGCGTTCTTGCGGCCCTTGCCCACCAGGCTGGCGAGGTCGGCATGGTGCAGCGACGACTCGGCCTTGGCCCCGGTGGTTGGGCGTTGTTGGTACACGTTGACTGCGGTCATATGGAGCACCTGTCTGAATGCTTGTTCGACCTGCCGGTGTGTGGTGCTGTGGGAGCAAGGCTTGCCCGCGATGAACGATAACTCGGTCTTACGGCTACCGTGTCGCCTGCATCGCGAGCAAGCTTTGCTCCCACACGCCCCTCACCACAGGGCTTAAGTGTTAAATATTCTGCCGGTCGCCTTTCGGATCGAAGAACACCGAAGAAACGATCTCTGCCTCGATCACGCTGCCGTCGGCCAATGGTGCGAAGACGCGCTCGCCCATCCGCTTGAGGCCCCCCTTGACCACACCCATGGCAAATGAATAACCCAGGGAGTTGTGGGCATAGCTGGAAGTCACGTGGCCAACCATGGTCATCGGGATCGCCTGCTTGGTGTTGAACACCAGTTGCGCGCCTTCCGGCAGCCAGACATTCGGGTCAATCGGCTTGAGGCCCACCAGTTGCTTGCGGTCTTCGCGCACGCAATCTTCGCGATTCATGCCACGCCAGCCGATCCACGAAAACGGTTTGGTCCGGCCTACGCACCAACCCATGTTCAGGTCGTCCGGAGTCATCGAGCCGTCGGTGTCCTGGCCGACGATGATGAAACCCTTCTCGGCCCGCAGCACGTGCATGGTCTCGGTGCCGTACGGGGTCAGGTTGTACTTCTTGCCGGCCTCGACGATCTGCTCGAGCACGCCCATGGCGTAGTCGGCTTGCACGTTGACTTCGTACGACAGCTCACCGGTGAACGAAATGCGGAACACCCGCGCCGGCACGCCGCCCACCAGGCCTTCTTTCCAGGTCATGAACGGGAAGCCGTCCTTGTCCAGGTCGATGTCGGTGACTTCGCTCAGCAGCTTGCGACTGTTGGGGCCCGACAGGGTCATGGTCGCCCAGTGGTCGGTGACCGAGGTGAAGTACACCTTCAGGTCCGGCCATTCGGTCTGCTGGTAGATCTCCAGCCATTGCAGCACGCGGGCCGCACCGCCGGTGGTGGTGGTCATGATGAAGTGGTTCTCGGCGACGCAGGCGGTCACGCCATCGTCGAACACCATACCGTCTTCCTTGCACATCAGGCCGTAGCGGGCCTTGCCCACGTCGAGCTTGGTCCAGGCGTTGGTGTAGATGCGGTTGAGGAACTCGCGGGCATCCGGGCCCTGGATGTCGATCTTGCCCAGGGTCGAGGCGTCCAGCAGGCCGACGCTGTCGCGCACGGCTTTGCATTCGCGCTTCACGGCGGCATGCATGTCTTCGCCGTTCTTCGGGAAATACCATGGGCGTTTCCACTGGCCGACGTCTTCGAATTCGGCACCGTTCTTCACATGCCAGGCATGCAGCGCGGTGAAACGCACTGGCTCGAAGATGTGCCCACAGTGCCGGCCAGCTACCGCGCCGAAAGTCACCGGCGTGTAGTTCGGGCGGAACATGGTGGTGCCCATCTGCGGGATGCTCACGTTCAGCGAACGAGCCGCGATGGCCAGACCGTTGACGTTGCCCAGTTTGCCCTGGTCGGTGCCGAAGCCCAGTGCGGTGTAGCGCTTGACGTGTTCCACCGACTCGAAACCTTCGCGGGTGGCGAGCTCGATGGCGGCGGCGGTGACGTCGTTCTGCAGGTCGACGAATTGCTTCGGCGCCCGTGCGGTGGCTTTTTCGTGCGGTACCTGGAACAGCGCCAGGGTCGGCTCTTCGTGACGGCTCAGGGCTTTGGGCAATACGCCCTCGACCGCTTTGAAACCGGCTTCGCTGGCTGCGCGCACGCCGCCTTCAAAACCGTCGGCCAAGCTGTCGCCGAGGCTGTAGACGCCATTCACGCCGCCGACACACACGCGCTTCTGCGGTGCTTCGCCCGGTACGAAACCGAGGATGTCTTCACGCCAGATCGGCTTGCCGCCCAAGTGCGAAGCCAAGTGAACCACCGGGCTGTAGCCGCCAGAGCTGGCGACCAGGTCGCAGTCCAACCACTCGCCGGGGCTGGTGACTTTGTGGGCGCGGACATCGATCGCGGCGACACGTGCCCCGGTGACGCGCTTGCTGCCACGCGCCTCGATCACGGCGCTGCCGGTGAGAATGCGGATGCCCTTGGCACGCGCCTCTTCCACCAGCGCACCCCGTGGGTTGCTGCGGGCGTCGGCGACGGCCACCACTTGCAAGCCGGCGTCGAACCAGTCCAGGGCCACGCGATAAGCGTGGTCGTTGTTGGTGCTCAGCACCAGTTTCTTGCCCGGTGCCACGCCATAGCGGCGCACGTAGGTGGAGACCGCGCCAGCCAGCATGTTGCCCGGCACGTCGTTGTTACCGTAGACCAGCGGGCGTTCGCAGGCGCCGGTCGCCAGCACCACACGCTTGGCGCGGACGCGGTTGATGCGCTGGCGGACCTGGCCAATTGGCGCACGGTCACCGAGATGGTCGGTGAGGCGCTCGTGGATGGTCAGGAAGTTATGGTCGTGATAACCGTTGACCGTGGCGCGTGGCAGCAGCACCACGTCCGGCATCGACTTGAGTTCAGCAACAACAGCGGCCACCCACTCGGTCGCCGGCTTGCCATCCAGGCTTTCGCGAGAATCGAGCAGGCTACCGCCGAACTCCTCCTGCTCGTCGGCCAGGATCACCCGCGCGCCGCTGCGGGCCGCAGCCAATGCGGCGGCCAGGCCAGCAGGGCCGGCGCCGACAATCAGCACGTCGCAGTGACGGTTCATGTAGTCGTAGGTGTCCGGATCGTTCTCGGTCGGCGAGCGACCTAACCCTGCGGCCTTGCGGATGTACTTCTCGTAAGTCATCCAGAACGATTGCGGGTACATGAAGGTTTTGTAGTAGAAACCCGGCGGCATCAGCTTGCCGCCGACCTTGCCGAGAATCCCCATCATGTCGTTGTTCACGTTCGGCCAGCCGTTGGTGCTGGTGGCGACCAGACCCTGGTACAGCGCCTGTTGCGTGGCACGTACGTTAGGGATTTGCGTGGCTTCGGTGGCGCCGATCTGCAGCACCGCGTTCGGCTCTTCGGCACCGGCGGCGAAGATGCCGCGCGGGCGGGAATACTTGAAGCTGCGACCGATGATGTCGACACCGTTGGCCAGCAGTGCAGCGGCCAGGGAATCGCCTTCGAAGCCTTTGTAGGTCTGGCCGTTGAAGGTAAAGCTCAGCACTTTGTTGCGGTCGATCCGTCCGCCGTTGGACAGGCGATTGATCTGGCTCATACCTTCTCTCCCAGAGCCTGTGCGGCCGCTTTCGGACTGTCAGCCTTGTCGGTGAATTGCGGCTTTTGGCCGATCTTGTAGGTTTCGAGAATCTCGTAGGTCACGGTGTCGCGAGTCGCGTTGAAGTACTGGCGGCAACCGGCGGCGTGAATCCACAGCTCGTGGTGCAGGCCGCGCGGGTTATCGCGGAAGAACATGTAGTCGCCCCACTGCTCGTCGGTGCAGGCGTTGGGGTCCAGCGGACGCGGGATGTGCGCCTGGCCGGATGCATGGAATTCCTCTTCGGAGCGCAGTTCGCCGCAGTGAGGACAGAAGATGTGCAACATAGGGATTTCTCCTGTTAGTGGGCGACGGCAGCAGCGCCGTGTTCGTCGATCAGTGCACCGTTGTGGAAACGGTCGATGGAAAACGGCGCGGCCAGTGGGTGCATTTCACCCTTGGCCAGGCTTGCAGCGAAGACGTTGCCCGAGCCCGGGGTGGCCTTGAAGCCGCCGGTACCCCAACCGCAGTTGAAGAACATGTTCGGCACCGGGGTCTTGGAGATGATCGGGCAGGCGTCCGGCGTGGTGTCGACGATGCCGCCCCACTGGCGGTTCATGCGCACCCGCGACAGCACCGGGAACATCTCGACGATGGCCTGGATGGTGTGCTCGATCACCGGGTACGAACCACGCTGGCCGTAGCCGTTGTAGCCGTCGATACCGGCACCGATCACCAGGTCCCCCTTGTCGGACTGGCTGATGTAGCCGTGCACGGCGTTGGACATGATCACGCTGTCGATGATTGGCTTGATCGGCTCCGACACCAGCGCTTGCAGCGGGTGGGATTCGATCGGCAGGCGAAAGCCCGCGAGCTTGGCCATGTGCCCGGAGTTACCGGCCGTCACCACGCCGACGCGCTTGGCGCCGATGAAACCCTTGTTGGTTTCCACGCCGATGCACACGCCGTTTTCCTTGCGAAAGCCGATCACTTCGGTCTGCTGGATCAGGTCCACGCCCAGGGCGTCCGCCGCCCGGGCAAAGCCCCAGGCCACGGCATCGTGACGGGCCACGCCGCCGCGACGCTGGACGGTGGCGCCCATCACCGGGTAGCGGGTGTTTTTCGAGCAATCCAGGTACGGGATCTCGTCGGCCACTTGCTTGGCGGTGAGCAATTCACCGTCCACGCCGTTGAGGCGGTTGGCGCTGACGCGACGCTCGGAATCACGGATGTCCTGCAGGGTGTGGCACAGGTTGTAGACGCCACGCTGAGAGAACATCACGTTGTAGTTCAGGTCCTGGGACAGGCCTTCCCAGAGTTTCATCGCGTGTTCGTACAGGTGCGCCGATTCGTCCCACAGGTAGTTGGAACGCACGATGGTGGTGTTGCGCGCGGTGTTACCGCCGCCCAGCCAGCCCTTCTCGACCACGGCCACGTTGGTGATGCCATGTTCCTTGGCCAGGTAGTAGGCGGTCGCCAGGCCATGCCCGCCACCGCCGACGATGACCACGTCGTAGACTTTTTTCGGCGTCGGCGTGCGCCACATCCGCTGCCAGTTTTCGTGATGGCTGAGAGAGTGTTTGAAGAGGCCGAAGCCCGAATAGCGTTGCATAGTCATTACTCCAAAACCGACTCAGCGATAAACCGGGAAGTCCGCGCACAGGGCCGCTACTTGCTGGGCAACGTTGGCCTCGACATCGGCATCACCGAGGTTGTCGAGGATGTCGCAGATCCAGCCGGCCAGCGTGACGCACTGGGTAACCTTGAAGCCGCGGGTGGTCACCGCCGGGGTGCCGATACGCAGGCCCGAGGTCACGAACGGCGATTGCGGGTCGTTCGGCACGGCGTTCTTGTTGACGGTGATGTGGGCGCGGCCCAGGGCGGCATCGGCGTCCTTGCCAGTCAGGCCCTGACGGATCAGGCTGACCAGGAACAGGTGGTTATCGGTGCCGCCGGACACTACATCGTAGCCGCGCTTGATGAACACGCCAGCCATGGCCTGGGCGTTATCGATCACTTGCTGCTGATAGGCCTTGAAGCCTGGCTCCGCCGCTTCCTTGAAGCACACCGCCTTGCCGGCGATCACGTGCATCAGCGGGCCGCCCTGGGCGCCGGGGAATACCGCGGCGTTGAGCTTCTTCTCGATCTCTTCGTTGGCCTTTGCCAGGATCAGGCCGCCACGTGGACCGCGCAGGGTCTTGTGGGTGGTGGTGGTGACCACATCGGCGTACGGCAGCGGGTTCGGGTACAGGCCAGCGGCGACCAGGCCCGCGACGTGAGCCATGTCGACGAACAACAGGGCACCGACCTTGTCGGCGATCTGGCGGAAGCGTGGGAAATCCAGGGTCTTGGAGTAAGCGGAGAAACCGGCCACGATCATCTTCGGCTTGTGCTCGACCGCCAGGCGCTCGACTTCGTCGTAGTCGATCAGGCCGGTGGTGGTGTCGATGCCGTATTGCACCGCGTTGTAGAGCTTGCCCGAGGACGACACTTTGGCGCCGTGGGTCAAGTGACCGCCGTGGGCCAGGCTCATGCCCAGGATGGTATCGCCAGCCTGCAGCAGGGCCAGGTACACGGCGCTGTTGGCCGAAGACCCGGAGTGCGGCTGGACGTTGGCGTAATCGGCGCCGAACAGTTGTTTGGCGCGCTCGATGGCCAGGGCTTCGACTTTGTCGACGTGCTCGCAGCCACCGTAGTAGCGCTTGCCCGGATAGCCTTCGGCATACTTGTTGGTCAGGCCGCTGCCCTGGGCCTGCATCACGCGCTTGCTGGTGTAGTTCTCTGACGCGATCAGCTCGATGTGATCTTCCTGGCGTTGCTCTTCGGCGTTCATCGCCGCCAGCAGTGCATCATCGTAGCCTTGGATTTGGTCTTGCTTGCTGAACATCGCGTCTCTCCCAGCGGCGGCGGTGCGCCTTTCGTCTCGGTGAGGCACGGACCGTTCGGTCGTGCCCTTTGGATGCGATGGTATGGCTGGCGCAGGCAGGTCAAATGCCTATGGACGCCACGCAAAGGTGCGTTTACGACATGCGCTCAAAGAGTCGGAGAGCAAGGGCTGCGGGATAGCACTGTGGGAGCAAAGCTTGCTCGCGATCCAGGCGCCTCGGTTCATGGGAGACCGCGTCGCTTTCATCGCGGGCAAGCCTTGCTCCCACAGGCATTGTTCCCACAGCTTTGCTCCCAAAATGCTGCTCCCACAGGGCTATGCGGCGATCTGGCGAACCGCGAGCAACAGCAGAAAATGCGCGGGATACAGCACGTAGGCCCAGCGCCGCATGGGCGGTGGATGAAAACGACCAGCCTGTCGCAAAAGCATCAACCCAAGCCATGGCGCGATCAGGCAAGCCACCAGGCCCCAAAACGCCACCCCATCCCCCAGCCATGCCGCGCCATACAACACCCGCCATTGGTTGGCCGCCACGCAAACCAGCCCCGGCAACAAGGCCATGTACAAGGGACGCCTGAAGACCAGCAGCATCGCCAGCGGCAGCAGCACGCCAAAGAAGCCGAACATCAGCTGCGACGAAAACAGCGCCGCCAGCAGCAACGCCGCCACGGCCAGGCATCGGGCTTCCAGGGTGGGCGTTTGCCAACAACGCGCCACAAGCAACCCGAGCACCAGCGTCGGCATGACGTTCAGCGTGGAAGGGTCGGGAATGAACAAGCGGTAGGGGATCTCGCTGACGGCACTGAATAACAGCAGCCAGCCCAAGTACCGCCATGGAGCAGCGCTGGCACCACTGCGCGCCAGGTTCGCCGCCATCGCCAAGCAGAACCATGGGAACGCCAACCGCCCCGGCACATAGAGCCAATCGACGGAAAAACCGACATATCGCAGATGATCGAAGACCATCGACAAAAGCGCCAACCACTTGAGCAGGTCCAAGGCACCGTCACGCCTGCTCATGAGTAAAGCGACTCGATGACTTTGTGATTTCCTGACAGAAACATCCGGTGTGTTCCCTCGCTAATCTTGGGTAAAGTGCGCACCAGTATCGACCACGGCGCTGTGGACCCAAACACGCCGAACCAGGGAACGCCCCATCCGGGCGTTCCGCCAGGGATCTCTTTATCCAGGACTCTCTATATCAGGAGCAAGGCCATGACCGACAAGAGTCAACAGTTTGCCAGCGACAACTATTCCGGCATTTGCCCCGAAGCCTGGGCGGCCATGGAAGAAGCCAACCAGGGTCACCAACGCGCCTACGGCGACGACGAGTGGACCCACCGCGCGGCGGACGATTTCCGGGCCTTGTTCGAAACCGACTGCGAAGTGTTCTTTGCGTTCAACGGCACGGCGGCCAACTCCCTTGCCCTGTCCTCGCTGTGCCAGAGTTATCACAGCGTGATCTGCTCGGAAACCGCCCACGTCGAAACCGACGAATGCGGCGCACCGGAATTTTTCTCCAACGGTTCCAAGCTGCTGGTGGCGCGCACCGAAAACGGCAAGCTGACCCCCGAGTCGATCCGCGAGATCGCCCTCAAGCGCCAGGACATCCACTACCCCAAGCCACGGGTCGTGACCCTGACCCAGGCCACGGAAGTCGGCAGCGTCTACACCCCGGATGAAATCCGCGCCATCAGCGTCACCTGCAAGGAACTGGGGCTGAACCTGCACATGGATGGCGCGCGGTTTTCCAACGCCTGCGCCTTCCTCGGCTGCTCCCCGGCGGACCTGACCTGGAAGGCCGGCGTGGACGTGTTGTGCTTCGGCGGTACGAAAAACGGCATGGCGGTGGGCGAAGCGATCCTGTTCTTCAACCATGACCTGGCCGTGGATTTCGACTACCGCTGCAAACAGGCCGGGCAACTGGCCTCGAAAATGCGCTTCCTCTCCGCGCCCTGGGTCGGCCTGTTGCAAAACGACGCCTGGCTCAAGCACGCCCGCCACGCCAACCACTGCGCCCAATTGTTGGCTGAGCTGGTCAGCGACATTCCCGGCGTGGAACTGATGTTCCCGGTCCAGGCCAACGGCGTGTTCCTGCAACTCTCGGAGCCAGCCATCGCCGCACTGACCGCCAAGGGCTGGCGCTTCTACACCTTCATCGGCAAGGGCGGCGCACGCTTCATGTGTTCATGGGACACGGAAGAGGCGCGGGTAAGGGAATTGGCGGCGGATATTCGGGAAGTGATGGCGGGCTAGGAAGACAGGCTCAAAGCCTGCCCAGCCCATCTGTGGAAGAGGTCTATCTGTGGCGAGGGGATTTATCCCCGCTGGGCTGCGAAGCAGCCCTAAAACCTGCGGATGCGGTGTATCAGGTTAACCGAATTGACTGCTTTGGGGCCGCTTCGCGGCCCAACGGGGATAAATCCCCTCGCCACAAGATCTTCAGCGCCCACCAGTGAGAGTGCTGATCAAAACTCGATCCGCACATCCCCCTTCGGCACGCTGCAGCACGACAGGATGTAACCCTCGGCCTCGTCGTCTTCGGTGATCCCGCCGTTGTGGTCCATTTCCACTTCCCCGCCCAGCTTCAACACCTTGCAGGTGCCGCAGATGCCCATGCCGCAGGCCTTGGGGATCATCATGCCGAGCTTGGCGGCGGCGGCGTGTACGGTTTCTCCCGGTCCCACGCGGATGCTCTTGCCCGAGGAGGTGAACTCCACCAGGTGCAGGTCTGCCGCATCGACTTCCGGAGCGTCAGCCGCCTGTTCGGCCTGTTCCACCGCGTCGGCACGGGCCTCCGGTGGTGTGGCGCCGAAGGACTCCTCGTGGTAACGCTTCATGTCGTAGCCGGCGGCTTCCAGCAGGCGCTTGACCGCGGTCATGTACGGGGTCGGGCCGCAACAGAACACTTCGCGTTCGAGGAAATCGGGCACCATCAATTCCAGCATCTTGTGGTTCAGATAACCGCGATATCCGGCCCAGGGCTCGCCCAGGCCATGTTTTTCACAGATCAGGTGCAAGCTGAAGTTGTCGATCCGCGACGCCATGTGTTCCAGCTCGCGGTGATAGATGATGTCCTTGGGCGAGCGGGCGCTGTGGATGAAGGTCATGTCGACATTGGCGTTGGTGTCGTAGAACCAGCGCGCCATGGACATGCACGGCGTGATCCCCACGCCACCGCTCAGGTACAGGACTTTCGGGCTCGGGAAATCGATGGCGTTGAACAACCCCACCGGCCCGTGCACCGCCAACTCCTGGCCTTCATGCAGGGTGTCGTGCAACCAGTTGGACACCTTGCCCCCCGGCACGCGCTTGATGGTCACCGAGAAACTGTAGGGCACCGACGGCGAGCTGGAGATGGTGTAGGAGCGCATGATCGGCTGGCCTTCGATTTCCAGCTCCAGGGTGACAAACTGCCCCGGCTTGAAAAAGAACATGATCGGCTGGTCGGCCATGAAGCAGAAGGTGCGCACATCCCAGGTTTCCTGGATGACTTTGACGCAACGTACGATATGTCGGCCATTGGCCCAGGTCTGGGTCGTGACCGGGTTCAGGAAATTATTGGACATGCTGATCTCCACGGCCGACTGCCGGCCTTCATGATGGCGATTGTGCGCAGGCGCCTGGGTGACCATTTACCTATCTGCGACATTCACATACTTATCGCGACCAGCCCCCAACTACCGGGGCTAGCGCGTCGGGAACAGATTGGGCCATGTCGCCCATGGATAAGGTTGCGCCCCTGCGCGGCCCCACACTCGCCTCAACAGACAAACACAATTTTCTGCCTTGCGTAGCACAACCGATCAGCCACTTTTTTGATGGTCACGTAGAGGGCCATGAGGATAAAACGATGGACGTCACCACCACCCTGAGCCTGGGCGATCCGCTGGAACCCGCACGCAAGGCCACCGCACAGATGCTGCAGGAGCGCGAGCGTACCTTCTCGCTGCCACAACCGTTCTACTCCGATGAGCGCCTGTTCGATATCGACATGCAGGAAATCTTCCAGAAAGAGTGGTTGATCGCCGGCATGACTTGCGAAATCCCGGCCAAGGGCAACTACCTGACTCTGCAAGTCGGCAAGAACCCGATCATCGTCATTCGTGGCGCCGACGGCGTGGTGCATGCTTTCCATAACGTCTGCCGCCACCGTGGTTCGCGGCTGTGCACCAGCGACAAGGGCAAGGTCGCCAAGCTGGTCTGCCATTACCACCAGTGGACCTACGAGCTGGACGGTCGTCTGCTGTTCGCCGGTACCGAGATGGGCGCCGACTTCGACATGAAGCAGTACGGCCTCAAGCCCGTGAACGTGAAGACCTCTGGCGGCTACATCTTCATCAGCCTGGCCGAGAACCCGCCAGCCATCGATGACTTCCTGTCGACGCTGAACCATTACATGGAACCCTACGACATGGAGAACACCAAGGTGGCGGTGCAAACCACCTTGATGGAAAAGGCCAACTGGAAACTGGTGCTGGAAAACAACCGCGAGTGCTACCACTGCGGCGGTTCGCACCCGGAACTGCTCAAGACCCTGCTGGAATGGGACGACGTCACCGACCCACGCGCCGACCAGGCGTTCAAGGACCATGTGGCCGCTTCCGCCGCCGCCTGGGAAGCCGAGAAGATCCCTTACGCCCACGCCAGTTTCGGCCTGCGTAACCGCATCGTGCGCATGCCGCTGCTCAAGGGCACCGTGTCGATGACCATGGACGGCAAGCAAGGCTGCGCCAAGCTGATGGGGCGCATCAAGAACCCGGACCTGGGCTCGATGCGCATCCTGCACCTGCCGCACTCGTGGAACCACTGCATGGGCGACCACATCATCGTGTTCACCGTGTGGCCGATCAGCGCCCAGGAAACCATGGTCACCACCAAGTGGCTGGTGCACAAGGACGCGGTCGAAGGCGTGGACTATGACGTGGCACGCATGCGCCAGGTCTGGGACGCCACCAACGACCAGGACCGTCGTCTGGCCGAAGAAAACCAGCGCGGTATCAACTCCACCGCCTACCAGCCAGGTCCTTACTCCAAGACCTATGAGTTCGGCGTGGTGAACTTCGTCGACTGGTACAGCGAGCGCATGCTCAACAACCTCGGGGCCGAACCGGCACCTTACCTCAAGGGTGTTCCAGTCCAGGGCTGACAACTAAAAGCATCGCGAGCAGGCTCGCTCCCACAAGGGATCTTTGGCACACCGAAGATCAAATGTGGGAGCGAGCCTGCTCACGATAGCGGCCTCCCATCACCCGATTACTGTGAAGACCACCGCACCGAACCATCCTCCCCATAAAACGTCTCGACAATCTCCTCCCCCTTCAGTTGCACCTTCACATACCCATTCAACACCCGCAGCGGATACGCCTCGTCTCCCGCCAACTGGGTTTCCGACCACAACACCCGCACATGCCCGTTCAGCTCGCTGGTGGTGCCATAGGGAATCGCCCCGTGCCCAGCGCAACGCGCATGCAATCCGCCTTGCGGCGCATAGCAGATGCCGTTGTGCAGATGCCCCCAATACCAGTAATCCGGCTCGCGCCCCAGGGCGTCGCACACCGGTTGGTAAAGTGCAGTCTTGTTGTGCCCGGAAATATCGAAGCCCTGGTGATGACTGAGCACCATCAGCTTCTTGCGCTTGGGCAGGGTTTTCATCCACTCGATCTGCTGCGTATTGAGAGTGCCGTCCATGTACAGGTTCATGGCGTCCGAGGCATAGGCAGTGTCCAGGCCGACCACGAGCCAGTCGTCGTTGTACAAGGCAAAGTAGCTGGTGCCTTGTTGCACCGGGAAACGCTTGGCCAGTTCCTTGAAATAACCGTGGGCACCGCTGTACATCTCGTGGTTGGAGTTGAGGGTGAACGAGCCCTGCTTGCCCTGGGGCCAGCCGGCCATGTCGACGTCTTCCTGGGAATGGGTCCCGGCGTAATACACATCGCCCAGGTGGATGGTGAAATCGGCCTCGGCCAGCTGCATCTGATTGGCCACGGCCACCGCCGGTGCGTGACTGTCGAAAGGCCCGGTGCCCCAGTCGCCGGCAATGGCCAGCACCACGTCGCTGTCCATTTTCACCAGCGCCGGGTTGGTGGCGAACGTTGCGTGATGGCGCAGGTTCTCGATCCACTTGAGCAGCGCCTCGCTCCACAACAGGTCCAGCAGTTCCCATTTGCGACAGCCGAGCAAGGTGCCGTCCTTGAGTACCTGAGTAGGGAGCTCGGCGACGGTTTGCGGCAAGGGGCTGGGATTGCCGATCTTGAGGATCGACAAGCCATGGGCCAGTTCCCACGGTACGGCCGGTTCATCGTCCGGCAGCTCACCATGCTTGATGACGTATTGCGCCTGGTCGTGACCTCGCTGCAGCAGCTTGACGATGGCCTCGAACTCTTCGGGTTCGAGCTCGTTGACGAGTTTCTGCCAGGACATTTCCAGCCGCGTGACCAACCCGTGCAGGCGGACCTTGACCTTGTCGAACTCATGTTCCCAATGGTGCAGTAATGACATGTGAACGCTCCTTCGCAATGCCCCGGGCTACAGGGTCTTCATGAATTCGATCAGGGCTCGCTTGTCGACGTCCGACAGCTGCGTGCCATACAGGTGGCCGCCGTTGTGGTTGCCTTCCAGGCGGGTGTCGTATTTGAAATCCGCCGACGCCTTCATTTGCGCGCCGCTGGTGATGAAGCCGACCTTCTCCTGGTCGTAGATGTCGGAGCCGGTGTAGAACACCTGCGGACGTTGTTCCGGCGCTTGCAGCAGATCCCACAGGGTCGGCACCGAGCCATTGTGCAGGTACGGCGCACGCAGCCAGATGCCGTCGGTAGGCGTGTTGCTGTAGCTCTGGGTCTTGCGGTAGGCGCCGAAGTCGAACGGTGGTTTCTTGAAGCCGTGGAACGCTGCCACCAAGCCCGTGGTGAAGGAGTTCAGGCGATGGGGATCGGTGCCCAACTGGTCGATGTTGGTAGTGACCTGGCCGGTGTCGCTGCGGCCGAAGTCATGGCAGCCGGCGCAGTTTTTCTCCCAGATCGGCTTACCTTGGGCGACTTTGGCCTGGTCCAGGGCGAACGGCCAGGCCGGGGCCTTATGGCCCAGCAGCCAGTTGGTCACCCGGTTGAAACTCGGCGGCAGCACCGATTCCGGCGTTGCGCCCACGGCCATGGCCGCTGCGTAGTTGCGCTCGTGGATCTTGTTGTTATTGCCGTCCCAATGCAGGTACATCGACTCGCGGGGCTTCTGGTTCCAGACCTGCGGCAGATCCACGGTGCCGATGGTGGAGTCATCCGGGAAGCCGAACACCACCATTTTGGTCGGGTTGAAGGTGTCGGTCCGCCCAGGGCCTTGGGCCGGACGCAGTTTCTGCCAGGCGTAGGACTGCTTCTGCTTGAGCAGCGCGCTCTTGGCCATCGGGATGATCAGGTAACGGTTGTAGAGCTTTTCGAAAAAACCCAGTTGGAACTTGCTGTTGATCGCCGCCATGACCGCATCGGGGGTGAATTTCGGGTCGCTGGCACAATCGTAGGCGAACCACTGGAAGGCTTGCAGTTGCAAGGTATTGGCCGGCGCGCTGGCGACCGGAATCGCTACGTCAGTGGCATTGGCCCGGTAGGAACCGGTATGGCACAGAGCGCAGTTGGGCTCCACGGTGGGGTAGCCGAGCTGCCGCTTGGCCATGCCGATGGGCAGGTCGTTGCCGTTTTCATAGAGGAAACCGAACACCTCGTAACCGCCCGGCTTGGGCAGTTTTTCCGGGCACATCTGCGGCAGTACGGCAAACAGGTAATAGGGAATCCGCGCCTCGATGCCCAGGCCGATGGCGGCGTATTTGTAATGGTCTTCGTCTGAGGCGAAGTCCGGTTGCGGCACTTCCCGGATCATCTGGTACCAGGTCTGGTAGCCAATGAAACCCAGCAGCGCTACCACCAGCAACGTGCCGACCTTGAATCCGTGGCTCTGCCAGCGCAGCGCCCAACCGGCGCGCCATTCCCGCCACCCGGCGCAAAGCAAGGCCAGCGGACGATTGACCTTCGGGCTGCCCAGGTACAACAGCACGCCCAGGATCAGGAACATGCTCAGGTCGCCCATCAACATCGGCACGAACAACGAGCCCTGGTTGTTGGTGTTGATCAGGTAGATCCAGAACACCACCGCCACCAGCCGCGACAGCACGCACAACCACGAATGCACCACGAAACGTGGCGCGTTGAACCCCGAGGGCATGTAGAACAGGCTGATCCCCACCAGCAACATGCCGGCGTTCTCCAGCCAGGGATCGGACAATACGGGTGGCAGGCCGATCATGGACGTCAGCAACGCCGGCGCGAACAGCGCCGGGATCGCGAAGAACATGTTCATGACAATCCCGACCCAGATGATGCGTTGGAACCAGCGGATGTAAGTGTTCATGGGCATCCTTTTTCCTTATTCCTGACTCGCCACAAAACCCATGTGGCGAGGGAGCTTGCTCCCGCTGGGCCGCGTAGCGGCCCCCAAGACTTCAAAAGCGACGACTGCTTCGCAGCCGAGCGGGAGCAAGCTCCCTCGCCACGGGTCAGTCGCGACTTCAGCCCAACGCGGTCTTCTCCAGGTGCCCAAGGATGATCGGATACACATCCACCACCGCATCCTTGCCGAACATGCAGTCGATGTGACCGTACCCCGGCACTTCATGGCGGCTGAACAACTGCGGGCCATGCATCTCGCACAGTCGCTCGTAGGTCTTGAGGGTGCTTTGCGGCAGGTAGCACTGGTTGTCGGCGCCGCTGATGAAGCAGATCGGCAGCTTCAGCCGATCGAAATGCGGCATGTAGACGTCATTGCCCTTGAAGTCCACCAGATGCCCCTTGCGCACGATCAGCGCCAGGTGCTCGAAGGTCTGAATGTTCGACTCGCCGAACAACTCATGCAGGTTGTCGTGCAGGGTTTCATTGAGGGTGTCGTGGCGGTACAGCGACGCATACATGAAGGTGATGCGATGGCAGACCGGGTTGGTGCAATAGCCCTGGGCCTCGATCCGGGCATAGCCGTTGAGGGCCTTGTCGTAGAGTTTGTTGAACCAGCTTTCCTTGGTGTCGGCGTAGGCCGTGAGGGACTTGATGCCGATGGCATCGAGCATCCCCGGCAAGTGCAAACCGGCCTTCAACCCGGTGGCGGTGGCGACCACCGTGTCGGCGGCGATCTGCGAGCAAACCACCGAACGCACCCCTTGCAAGCCTGCCAGCATCGACATGAAGAACGTCGTCGCGCCATAGCAATGCACCACGCACTGCACGTCACGGGCCAGGGTCGCTTGCTGGATCTGCTCGATGGCGGCCTTGAAGTCGTACTGGGCCACCTGGTCGCCGTTCCATTCATGCTTGCTGGCCGGCAGCAGGATACTCACGCGCAAATCCAGCAGCCAGACGTCGTACTCGTACTTGCACAGGTACTCCAGCAGGTTGGTGTGGATGGTGTCGGTGGAGAAAATATTCGAGCCCACGCCCAGGCCATGGACCAACATCACCGGGCCTTTGGTACCGGCCTGGTAACGGGTCAGGCGCAACTCGACGTTGTCTTCGGTCTGGAAGAAATGCACCACCGGTGCCGGCGCAACCAACGGCCGTTTCAAGCGGGGCGGCGCATCCGGGTTGAAGTAGACGTCGCCGGCGAAAACCCCGCCGTAGCTTTCCCACAGGATCCCGGCGAAGAACTTGCCGAACCGCGCCAGTGCCTCCACACGCTCACGCTCGTTACGGGCGTTGAGCACTTTCATGGTGGTCATCTGCTTGGCGAAGTCGGCCGGCAGAATGTGCATCACCCCGGAGCCGATCACCGCGCCGGTCTTGTCCGGCCCGCGATAGAGCGTGACGTAAAGGGTGCTGGTGTCGTGCCAGATGTTCAGCACACCGTTGTCCTCGGGCACGGTCTTGAAGGCGCTGAAGTAATAATCGCTGCCGTCTTCGGCGGTCAGCTTCATGTCGTAGTTCATGTGCCGCACGCCAACCTGCTCCTGGTACTGCTCGAACAGATTGAATACGCCGTTGCTGGCGACCAGCGGCTGCGACGACAGCAGCGGTGCATCGAGGGTGCCCACCAGGGTCGCGGCGTGCTCCGGTTCCTTGATCAGGCGATTGAGGTCGGCGGCAGTGATGGTCAGGGTGAATTCGATCGGCGAGTTGTCGGCCTTGCCCCGCTTGGCCGCCGCTTCGTACAGGCTGAGGTCGGTGCCCTGGGCTTGGGTGAAGGCGGTGGAAAAGTAGCCCTTCATGGTTTCGGTGAATTGCACGCCGAGTGTCGGCGCCGCCACGGGTTTGCTCGGGGCCGAGGGCAGCGTGTAGTCAATGATCCAGCCCCGATCCGCCGCCAGCAGCCCCATGTTGCGCTCGCTCACCGCCGAGATGGTCAACAGTGGGTTGACCGCCAGGGACGTCGGGATCACTGCGCCGTCGCTCACGTACAGGCCTGGGTAGACATCGGTACCGCTGGCGCCACTGAACACCTGGCCCTTGTGGTTGACCACTCCTTGCGTCGCATCTTCGCCCATCACACAACCGCCCAACGGGTGGACCGAGACGATGCTGTGCTTGAGCAGCTTGGTCCAGATCGGATTCTCGACCCAGATCCCACCCAGGGCCTTGGTGCTCTGGTGCAAGCGTTCATTGCCGAGGGTGACGTTTTCCTGTTCGCCGACGCCTGGCCAATCGATGCGCAGTTGGTCCTTGTTATCGAGCAGCATGCGGCCCTTGGCGTTGTCATGGCTCATGATCAGGTAGGTCTGCATGTTATGCAGCGCACCATGGTAGGGGCCGCGCAGGAAACTCTCGGCTTCCCGGCCCTTGTACTTGAGGCTGGCACCGAAGCCGGTATCGGTGGGCACGCCGATCATCCCGGCGAATGCCGCCATGCTCGGCACCATGGCTGAGCCAAGGGCACCGGGAATCGAACCTTCCTCGATGACCATGCGGCTGCGCCAGTCGCCTTCGGTACGCATGTCGATGATTGAGGTAATGCACGGTCCCACCGGTTCCAGCTCCTTGGCCGAATGGGCGCCAAAGCCGATGCCGTTGATGACCTGGTCGCAGTTGTGGCCGAAACCGAGGATGTCGCCATTGCCGCTCATGTTCTCGCCCAACTGGCTGGACATCGACAGGCCCTTGTCTCGCGAGCGCAACATGATTTCGGTGGAACCCAGGGTACCGGCGGACACCACCACGATATCGGCCCGCACGAACAGGGTCGGCGCCGAGAACATCTCGCGGCCACTGTCCAGGTATTGGAAGTGCACGATCCAGCCATCGCCGTCGCGTTCCAGGTGCCGCACCTCGGCCTGGCAGAAAATCTCTGCGCCGTGGTTCCAGGCATCCGGCAGGTAGTTCATCAGCGTGGTGTTCTTGGCCTTGTTGTTACAGCCCGAGACGCAATCGCCACAGCCATTGCAGGGCAACTGTTCGACGCCGACGTGGTTGAGGTTGTTGGGCAGCTTGTCGAAGGTCACGTTGATCGGCGGCTTGTAGAAATGCGCGCCTTGCTTGAGGTAGTCGGCCGACTTCTTGTGGGCGTCGAGCTTGGGCAGGTTCGGCTGCGAAGCCGGATAAGGATTGGGCTTGAGCATCTCCCGGGCCCGGGCGTAGCCGTCCTTGAGCAGCGTGTCGCGGTGTTCGCGCACCGCCTGGGGCCAGCGCGGGTCCTCGAACACACCGGGCTCCGGCTCCAGCGCAACGTTGGCATTGATCAGCGAAGTGCCGCCCAGGCCACAACCGACCACCACGTTCTGCTGGGCGTTGACGTGCAGGTCGAACAGCCCGGTACGCGAACCGATGTGCCCATCCGGGTCGTGGACTTGCAGTTCCTCGGTGGCCGCCACCAGGGTGTTGGGGTATTCGCCGGGCTGGATTTCCCGGCCACGCTCCAGCAGGCAGACCTTGCGCCCGGCCCTGGACAGGCGCGAGGCAGCAATGCCACCACCGTAGCCGGAACCGATGACGATCACGTCGTAGTGCTCCTGGATATCACTGATGGGGGTCGAGATCCGTGTCATGTTCAAGTCCTCTCAGGCAGATGGGGCAACTCTGCGGTTGCCTGCAAATCGACAGGCGCACGAACGCCTGGCCACCGTCCCTTGCAGGGTCCGGCGGCAGTCAGCGGTGCTACAGGGGGAAAACCCGGGCGCTATAGACGCGCACGCTGATTGGCGGCGCGTCGATGAATGCGTTTATGTAAAGAGGTGGGAGATGCCGGGACACAGGTCACCGGTGAGAGCGGGTGCAAGCGGGGGGCCTTGCTATCCATCATGTGTTCTCCCTGAACCTGATGTGGATAAAGTGCGATGTCCTTGTGCCATGGAAGTGAAGACAGCCGACAGACCCTCGTCAAGGGTGTGCCTTAGAACTGTATGAAATTTGATCTATCGCGATTTGCGCTATGCAAACCGTGGCTTGTAGCGTTCGGCGAACAAGTTATCCACACGACCACCCACAGCAAATGGGGACAAGTGTGGGTATGCCCGGTATTTTTTCAGCGACAAAGTGAATAAAAACCGTGACTTATGGACAATGATGGTTTTTCCGGGCTGCCGGTTGCTTTTTGATCAATTGCCTGCAAGCCTTTCCCAACAAGGCCTTTAGAGGTGAGCGAACACCTTATCCACAGAAGAGCCAACAGTGTTTGGGGGTAATTTTGACGATTCTGTGGAAAACCCTTTGGACGGCTTGTAAAGCGGGGTTTTCCCGGGGTTTTCCTGATAAAAACGGCCAATCGATCATTTTATGATCAATCCACTGAACACCCCGGCCCGTATGGCTTGCAGCGTAGAGCGAACATCTTATCCACAGAAGCGCCAACAGAGATTGGGGGCAAGTTGGTGCTGGAACTGCCTCTTACTCACAGATAAAAACCAATAAAAACCGTGGGTTAGGCTGACTGTTTTTTGAGCGAAGGCCTGCAGGGCCTGATTTGCATGGGGTGCAGCGAGGGGCAAACAGGTTATCCACAGAGGCGCACACAGGGATTGTGGGTAAGCAATCCTCCTGTGGGTCTCAAGGCCGATGCATGAGGTACGCCTCCCCCGTCACCCGAATCATTGGATGCGGGACAACCTGACAGGTCTTGACGATGCCAAAGCCATGGCGCTCATAGAACCGGCGGGCGCCGGTATTCGCGGCGTAGTCGATCAGGCTCAGGCCGTTGAGCGCCAGTTGATCGGCCCGCTGTTGCGCCCGTTCGAGAAAGCGCGCGCCGAGGCCCTTGTTGCGCCAGCCTTCATGCAGGGCCAGGCTTGAAATGTAGAGGGTATCGGGGACTTCCATGTCGGCGTAGGGCGCCAGGATCGGATCGGTGGTGGGAGTCGCCAGCGGATCATCACGTGTCACATAACAATGCATCATGCCGATGACCCGTCCGCCGGCTTCTGCGATAAGGCAGTTCTGATAGGAAAAATCGACATCCTCGCGGGCATAACGAGCAGCACCCACGTCCAGCAAGTCCTGCCCTGGCTCCGCTATTTGGCTCCAGATGTAATCCGATGCGCCCTCTGAGGAAATCCGGAACAAACGAGCGATCTCCCGGGTATCCGTGGGCAAGGCTGGACGAAATTCAACTTCCATTGATATGGCTCCTTTGGCTGACAAGCGGTTTTCTTACGCGCAGGTTTGAGGCGCGGCAACACGTCGGGACAGCGGTTTTATGGCTGGATGTTGCGGCAGGTCAGGTTGATCGTTTTTTAAGCGAAGGCTCGAAAGGCCTGATTGGCGCGGTGTCCGGGTAGGACCGAACAGGTTATCCACAGAGGCGCGCACAGGGATTGTGGGTAAAAACCGCAACACCTTGTGGGAGCGAGCCTGCTCGCGATGAGGCCATGCCAGTCAACATGGATGTGAATGTAAGACCGCTATCGCGAGCAGGCTTGCTCCCACAAGGGTTTGTGGTGAGCCTGGATTTAGCGAACCACCCCTTCCTCCACCAACAACTTGAGAATCGCCTCGGCCCCCGCCTCCGCGCTCACGCCCTTGAGCACTTGCCCGCCTCCGCCACTGGCCTTGGCCGTGGCGGCCTTCATGCGGTCGGCGCCGCTCTTGGCCTTGATCACTTTCAAGCGTTTGGGCCGTGGTTTGGCCGGTTGCAGGGTTGCCACCGCCAGCAGGGTGTCGTCGATCACTTCGACTTCCTCGGCATGCAACGCCCCACGCCGGGCCGGGCCGTAGGCGCTTTGCCGAGGTTTTGGCGCAGCGTTATCCACAGTGGCCAGAAACGGCAGGCGCACTTTGAGGCGTCGGCGTTGCCCACGCGGCAAGGCTTGCAGCACCAGGGCCACGCCGCCGTCGATGGACTCGACCTGAGCGAGCCCAACCACCAGCGGCCAACCCAGATTCTCGGCCAGCAGGAACGGCAACATGCCCGAGCCTTCGCCGGTTTCCGCCTGGCTGCCGGTGAGCACCACTTGGGCGCCGGCGTCACGCAGGTAGTCAGTCAGGGCTGGCAACGCATCAGCGCCGACGGGGTTTTCCAGGACGTGGAGTTCGTCCAGGCCCATGCCCAGGTAAGCCCGCAGGGCCGGTTCGGCCACGTCGCCTGCGTGCAGCACTTGCAGGTCATTGCCAGCCAGTTGCAGGCCCAGCTCCACGGCCCGGGCGTCCTGTTCGGCACGGCGGGGCCGACCGGAGGTGGGGTGAGCGCCGATGGACACCAGGCTGATCACTTGAGTACTCATGATTGAATCCTTAGCTTAAGCCGCATCGCGCTTGGCTTCGTTGCGGTAAGCCTCTACCGCCGCGATCAAGGCCTGGAGAATCGCCGCGCTGTCGCCGATCACCGACAGGTCTGCCCGTTTGATCATGTCGCAGCCCGGGTCGAGGTTGATCGCCACCACTTTGTCGCAGGCACCGATACCTTGCAGGTGCTGGATCGCCCCGGAAATCCCCACGGCCACGTAGACCCGCGCCGTGACCCAGGTGCCGGACGCGCCGACCTGACGGTCGCGAGCCATGAAGCCGTCGTCCACCGCCACCCGCGAAGCGCCTTCGGTAGCGCCCAGGGCCGCAGCGGTCTTGTGGAAAAGCTCCCAGTCCTTGACCCCGTTGCCGCCGGAGAAAATGAATTCGGCCTCGGCCATTGGGATCGCCCCCGGGTCCACCGCCACCGCGCCAAGATCCTCGATGCGCGACAAACTGCGCGCCACGCTTGTGGATAACTCCACCGGCAGGGCTTCGTGACGGGTTTCGCTGACCGGCTCGGCGCATTCGGCCGCTGCCAGGATCAAGCGCGCCAAGGGTCGGGCCAAGTCTTGCAGGCCCGCGCCGGCACGGCCGATGCATTCCTCGCCCTTGACCTGCCAGACCCGCGTCGCCGGGCGTTCGCCCAGGGCCGCGGCAAAACGCCGGCCCAGTTCGCCGCCACCGGTGCGGCTGTCGGGCAGCAGCCAATGGCGTGGGTTGAATTGGTTATCCACAGCCCGAAGGCCTTGCACCCGTTGTTCCGGTGCATAACCGCTGAATTCCTCGCCTTCCAATACCAGCAAGCGGTCGACACCGGCCGTGGCGAAGGCGTTTTCCTTGTGCTCGCCGAACACCACCGCCAGCACCGCGCCTTCCGCGCCGGCAAGCTGATGGGCCAGGCCCAACAGGTCGCGGTCGTGGCTGCTGAGACGGCCACCGACCATGTCCGGAACGACACAAATGTGGAACGCCGGTTGCGGTACTTGATGCAGCGGCAGTTGCACTTCGGTGGCGGCGGTACGTTTGGTCGCCCCCCCCTGCTGGGCACCGCTACGGTCGATGCGCTTGATGCCGTTGGGGCCGATGAAACCGACGCCATGAACGTTCTTGCGAATGACGCCGTTCGGCCCCATCCAGCTGTGCTGTACCGGTTGCATGGCCGCATGCAACGGGTGCAGGCGGTTGCGGGCGATCCACTCGGCGCGAGGGTCGCGGCGGATGATGTCGCTCATTAATGCACCTCCGCGGGTTCACGTTTGGCTGGGGCCACGGGCTTGCTCGGGGCCGCGTCTTCCAGCAGCGCATCGGCCACCAGTTCGGCGATGTCCTTGATCATCGGTCGAGGTTCGACCACACCTTCAAGCATCGCGGTGCATTGTGGACAACCCACGGCCACCAGCTCGGCACCGGTTTCGCGGATGTCTTCCATGCGCATGTCGGGGATCCGCTGCTTGCCCGGGATGTCGGTGATCGGCGCACCGCCGCCACCGCCGCAGCAACGGGAGCGGAAACCGGAACGCTGCATTTCCTTGACCTCGATACCCAGCGAACGCAGTACTTGGCGCGGCGCCTCGTATTCGCCGTTGTAGCGGCCCAGGTAGCACGGGTCGTGATAAGTCACGCTGTCGCCCTTGTGCTGGCCAAGGTTCAGCGCGCCGGCGTCGATGATTTCCGCCAGGTAGGTGCTGTGGTGTTGCACCAGGTAGTTGCCATCGAAGGCGCCGTATTCGTTTTTCAGCACGTGGAAGCTGTGGGGGTCGCAGGTGACGATGCGGTTGAAGCTGTACTTGGCCAGGGTCTGGATGTTGCGTTTGGCCAACAGCTGGAAGGTCGCTTCGTCACCCAGGCGCCGGGCCACGTCGCCGCTGTCGCGTTCTTCGAGGCCAAGCACGGCGAAGTCGACTTTCGCGGCTTTGAGCACTTTGACAAAGGCGCGCAGGGTGCGTTGGTTGCGCATGTCGAAAGCACCGTCGCCAACCCAGAACAGCACGTCGGTGGATTTCTTTTCGCTAAGCAGATTGAGGTTCAGGTCCGCCGCCCAGTTCATCCGTCCGCCCGGGGCGAAGCCGCCCGGGTTGTCGGTGGCGATGAGGTTTTCCAGGACCTCGGCGCCCTTGTTCGGCGTCGCGCCTTTTTCCAGGGTCAGGTGCCGGCGCATGTCGACGATGGCATCGACGTGCTCGATCATCATCGGGCATTCCTCGACGCACGCCCGGCAGGTGGTGCAAGACCACAGGGTCTCGGCGTCCACCAGGCCGTTGACGATCGGCTGGTGCGGATTGCCGCTGTGTTCGCCCACCGGTTTACCCGGATACGGGCTGCCGGCGAATTTCGCATCGGTGCCGCCGGCCAGGCCGACGACCATATCCTGGATGAGTTTCTTCGGGTTCAGCGGCTGGCCGGCGGCGAACGCCGGGCAAGCAGCCTCACACTTGCCGCACTGCACGCAGGCGTCGAAGCCCAGCAGTTGGTTCCAGGTGAAGTCCTTGGGTTTTTCCACACCCAGCGGTGCGGCGGGGTCGTTCAGGTCCAGCGGCTTGAGACCGGTGGAACGGCCACCGCCAAAGCGCTCGGCACGGCGGTGCCAGGCCAGGTGCAGGGCCCCGGCGAAGGCGTGCTTCATCGGCCCGCCCCAGGTCATGCCGAAGAACAATTCCGAGACGCCCCACAGCACACCGACACCCAGGATCGCCGCCACCAGCCAACCGCCGAAGTTCTCCGGCAGGATGCCCGCCACCGGCAGGGTCACCAGGAAGAATGACGCCGAGAAGGCCAGCAGGCTTTTCGGCAGGCGCATCCACGGTCCCTTGGACAAACGGGCCGGCGGATTGCGTCGACGCAGGTAGACGAAGATCGCACCGACGAACATCACCGCCGACATCAACAGCAACGCGTAGCCGAGCCAGCGGTTATGCAGGCCAAAGCCGTGGACCAGGATCGCCAGCACCACCGACGCCACCGCACCACCGGCCGTGGCCACGTGGGTATTGGCAATGTATTTGTCCCGCGCCACCACATGGTGCAAATCCACCATGTAGCGCTTGGGCATGGCGAAGAGGCCGCCGATCAGGTCGACCTTGGCCGGTCGGCCCCGGCGCCACATGTTTACCCGCCGCAAGGCGCCGAGGACCGCGAGGCCCAGGGCAGCGAACAGCAGGATGGGAAGAAGGGTGTTCAGCATGGTGAAGCTCCCAAAGACCTCAGGTCTTGCAGGCACAGAAACCTGGATGTCTTGCTCGATTCCTGTGGGAGCAAGGCTTGCCCGCGATGCAGTCGACTCGGTCAGTCAGATGCTGCGCGTCGCATTTTTCGCGGGCAAGCCTTGCTCCCACAGGGTTATCCACAAGCCGTTAGAAATCCTTGCACAACCGCAGGGCGTCGTAGATGGCAGCGTGGGTATTACGCTGGGCCACGCAGTCGCCGATGCGGAACAGCAGGTAGCCCTCGCCGCTCTGCTCCAGGCACGGTTGGGGCTTGATCGCGAACAGGGCTTCGACGTCGATCTGGCCCTTGTTGCGCGACCCTTCCTTGAGCGCGTAGTAGATTTCTTCGTCCGGCCGCACGCCGTTTTCCACCACCACCTGGTCCACCACACGTTCTTCCTTGGCACCGGTGTATTCGTTCTCCAGCACCGCCACCAGCTTGTCGCCTTCGCGGTAGACCTTCTCCAGCATCATGTCCCCGGTCATGATCACTTCCTTGGGGTACATGCTGCGGTAGTAGGTAGGGAACGACGTCCCGCCAATCGCCACGCCCGGCTTGATGTCGTCGGTGACGATCTCGACCTGGCTGCCCTTGTCGGCGAGGAAGTCGGCCACCGACATGCCGGTGAACTCGCAAATGGTGTCGTAGACCAGCACGTTCTTGCCTGGCGCGACCTTGCCGTCGAGCACGTCCCAGCTGCTGACCACCAGCCCTTCGGCGGCGCCCCAGTGCTCGTTCTGCTCCAGGTTCGGATGCCCGCCGACAGCCAGTACCACCACATCTGGACGCAGGTCCATGATGGTCGCCGCATCAGCCGCCACGCCCAGGCGCAGGTCGACTTTCAACCGCGCCAGCTCCAGTTGGAACCAGCGGGTGATACCGGCGATCTGGTCCCGTTGCGGAGCCTTCGAGGCCGTGGTGATTTGCCCGCCGATGAATTCTTTCTTCTCGAACAGGGTCACGTCGTGCCCACGTTCGGCGGCCACACGCGCCGCTTCCATCCCGGCCGGGCCGGCACCAACGACCACCACCTTGCGTTTCGGCCCGGTGGACTTCTCGATGATGTGCGGCACGCCCATGTATTCACGGGACGTCGCGGCGTTCTGGATGCACAGCACGTCCAGGCCCTGGTACTGGCGGTCGATGCAGTAGTTGGCGCCGACGCACTGCTTGATCTGGTCGATCTGGCCCATCTTGATCTTGGCGATCAGGTGCGGGTCGGCGATATGGGCGCGGGTCATGCCGACCATGTCGACGTAACCGCCCTCCAGGATCCGCGTGGCCTGGTTCGGGTCCTTGATGTTCTGCGCGTGCAGGACCGGGACCTTGACCACTTCCTTGATACCGGCGGCCAGGTGCAGGAACGGCTCCGGTGGATAACTCATGTTCGGGATGACGTTGGCCAGGGTGTTGTGGGTGTCGCAACCCGAGCCCACCACGCCGATGAAGTCCAGCATGCCGGTGTCATCGTAGTACTTGGCGATCTGCTTCATGTCCTCGTGGGACAAGCCGTCCGGGTGGAATTCGTCACCGCAGATGCGCATGCCCACGCAGAAGTCGTCACCGACCTCGGCACGCACGGCTTTCAACACTTCCAGGCCGAACTTCATCCGGCCTTCGAAGGTGCCGCCCCATTCGTCGGTACGCTTGTTGACCCGCGGGCTCCAGAACTGGTCGATCATGTGCTGGTGCACGGCGGACAGTTCGACACCGTCCAGGCCACCGGCCTTGGCCCGGCGCGCCGCCTGGGCGTAGTTGCCGATCACCCGCCAGATTTCTTCCGGCTCGATGGTCTTGCAGGTGGCGCGGTGCACTGGCTCACGCACACCGGATGGCGACATCAGCGTCGGCCAGTTGAAACCATCCCAGCGCGAGCGCCGGCCCATGTGGGTAATCTGGATCATGATCTTGGCGCCATGCTTGTGCATGGCGTCGGCCAGGTTCTGGAAGTGCGGGATGATGCGGTCAGTGGACAGGTTCACCGAACTCCACCATTCCTGCGGGCTGTCGATGGCGACCACCGACGAGCCACCGCAGATCGCCAGCCCGATGCCGCCCTTGGCCTTTTCTTCGTAATACTTCACGTACCGGTCGGTGGTCATGCCGCCGTCGGTGGCGTAGACCTCGGCGTGGGCGGTGCTGAGCACGCGGTTGCGGATGGTCAGTTTGCCAATCTGGATCGGCTGGAACATTGCTTCAAAAGCCATGGCGCAATCCTCGACTTACAACGGCTTGACGATGAACAGGCCGTCGTCGTGGCCTTCTTCGGAACCGCCATAGACCTGTTCGGCCACGGTGCGGATCTTGCTGCCGCGAGCGGCCAGGATCTGGTCCATGGCGCCGGCGAACCAGCCGGTGAACATGTAGTCGACCTTGCGCCCGACCTTGCCGTACACATAGACGAACGCCGAGTGTTCGAGCTTGACGCTGGCGGTGCCTTTGTCCAGGTCGATGTCCTGGATCTTGAACAGACCCCAACCACGCTGGGACAAGCGCTTCATGTAGTGCTCGAACACCGCGACCCCTTCCAGGCCATGGCATTCGGCTTCTTTTTCACACCAGTGCCAGGCGGATTTGTAGCCGGCCTTGTAGAGAATCTCGGCATAGGCGTCGGCGCCCAGCACTTCTTCGATGCCCATGTGGTTGTTGACGAAGAAGTGACGCGGCACGTACAGCATCGGCAGGGCGTCGGAGGTCCAGACACCGGTTTCGCTGTCGACTTCGATAGGCAGTTGCGGGGCGATCTTGGCCATGAAAACTTGACTCCGGAAATTCGTGGTATTGCCTGCGGCGCAGAGGGCCGCAGGTAGAGGATTAGCGGTGCGGTGGCGGTTACTCGCCCCAGACGTCTTTCAAGACGTTGACCCAGTTTTCGCCCATGATCTTGCGCACCACCCGCTCAGGATGGCCGCGCTTGAGCAGCGTCTCGGTGAGGTTCGGGAACTCGCCCACAGTGCGGATGCCCAGGGGGTTGATGATCTTGCCGAAGCTGGTCAGACGACGGGCGTAGCCCTTGTCGTGGGTCAGCATTTCGAAGAAATCCTGGCCGTGGCCCTGGGTGAAGTCGGTACCGATGCCGATGGCGTCTTCGCCGACGATGTTCATGGTGTATTCAATGGCTTCGGCGTAGTCGTCGATGGTCGAATCGATGCCCTTGGCCAGGAACGGCGCGAACATGGTCACGCCAACGAAGCCGCCGTGGTCGGCGATGAACTTCAGTTCCTCATCGGACTTGTTGCGCGGGTGCTCTTTCAGGCCCGACGGCAGGCAGTGGGAATAGCAGACCGGCTTCTTCGATTCGAGGATGACTTCTTCGGAAGTCTTGGAACCGACGTGGGACAGGTCACACATGATGCCGACCCGGTTCATCTCGGCGACGATTTCACGGCCGAAGCCCGACAGGCCGCCGTCGCGCTCATAGCAACCGGTGCCGACCAGATTCTGGGTGTTGTAGCACATCTGCACCACACCCACGCCGAGCTGCTTGAAGATCTCGACGTAGCCGAGCTGGTCTTCGAAGGCGTGGGCGTTCTGGAAGCCGAAGATGATGCCGGTCTTGCCTTGTTCCTTGGCGCGACGGATGTCGGCGGTGGTTTTCACCGGGATCACCAGGTCACTGTTCTCGCGGATCAGTTTCTGGCTGGCAACGATGTTGTTGATGGTGGCCTGGAAACCTTCCCACACCGACACGGTGCAGTTGGCCGCGGTCAGGCCGCCCTTGCGCATGTCTTCGAACAGGTCGCGGTTCCACTTGGCAATGATCAGCCCGTCGATAACGATGCTGTCGGCGTGCAATTCGGCTGGGCTCATCAGGCAGTCCCCTTTTGTCAGCGATTCATGCGCCGAATCGTGTGCCGGCGCTTTGGGGCCAGCATATGCCTGAGGGCCGTGGCGACCGGGTGCAAAAACGACAGGGGAATTGCCGAAAGCGTCAATCCGCGACAATGGGCTATGCCCGGCCCACCCTGCCCGTCTGTTCTTTACCCGACGCTTGCGCCAGAATCCGCTGCATCACTGGCTTTCACTGGACTCGAGCGGCGACGCAATGAAATCAATCTTCCTGGCTTTGGCACTGATCAGCACCGTCGCACACGCGACCGAAGACACCGAACCCAACCCCTGCGACGCCGTGGAAAACGACGTCCAGACCCTGGCCTGCTCGGCCTATGGCAAAACCGCCGCCGAACAACTGCTCAATGAAAACCTGCAAAGCCTCAACGAACGCCTGCAAACCCGCTACGCCAGCGACAAGGCCCAACTCAGCGACATCACCGCCAAGATCAAGAACGCCCAACAGCTGTGGCAAAAACAGCGCGACGCCGACTGCGCCATCGCCGCCTTCCCGGCCAAACCCGGCAGCGAAGCCTACAAAATCGCCGAAAACGACTGCATGGCCCAGGTGAGCGACGATCGGTCGGAGTTTTTGGAGTCGATAGGGCAGGAGTGATGCGTCAGGAGCCGTTCCGCGCGGTAAGCTGCGCGCATCATTGGTAAAGGGACTCACATGAAAACCTGCGGCATCGAAATCAAAGGCAGCGAAGCGATCATCGCCGTTGCCTCGCTGGATCAACAGGCACTGACCCATATCGCCCTCAACACCAAGAAAATCGCCCTGGACGACGATGACGAAGCCGCCAACGTCAAGGCCTTCGCCGCTCAGGTGCGGGCGTTCGTGGTGGATAACGGTATCGAACGCATCGCCATCAAGAAGCGCAGCAAGAAAGGGGAATTCGCCGGAGGGCCGACGACGTTCAAGATCGAGGGGGTGTTCCAGTTGCTGGAGGGCTGCGAGGTAACGCTGCTGTCGCCGCAGACCATCAATGCGCAGAGCAAAAAGCATGACTTCGCCCTGCCGGCGACGCTGAACAAGTATCAGCATGAGGCTTATAAGGCAGCATGTTCGGCGCTGGTGAAGAAATAGATCTTTCCAACCGGACACAGTACCTGTGGCGAGGGAGCGCCCAGGCTCCTGAGCATCTTGGCCACCACCTCCAGCTTCGAATCGGTGAGTTTTATACTCAATTATGACGACAGGTATAATTTATAGTCGCGAGCATAATTGAGTATAAAACCCTGTCAAACCAGCTCCCGTCCATCCCCCTGCCGCCGCCGATCCTCCCGTGGGCAGCGCGCGAACCGTGCCCGATAGCTGCGGGTAAAGTACGACGGTGACTCAAAACCGCAGGCAATGCTCACTTCCAGCACGCTCATGTCGGTCTGACGCAGCAATTGCCGGGCCTTTTCCAGGCGCAAGCGCAGGTAGAAATTGCTCGGGGTGTCGTTCAGGTGCAGGCGGAACAGCCGCTCGAGCTGGCGGCGGGTAACGCCAATGGACTCGGCCAGTTCAAGGGTACTCAGGGGCGGTTCGCTGTGAGTTTCCATCTCGCCGATGACGTGCACCAGCTTCTTGTTGCGAATGCCGTAGCGGCTGGCGATTTCCATGCGCTGGTGGTCTTTGCGCGGCCGGATGCGCCCCAGCACGAACTGTTCGCTGACCTGGATCGCCAGTTCCGAACCATGGGCCTGGCCGATCAGATCAAGCATCAGGTCGATGGACGCAGTGCCGCCGGCGCAGGTGATGCGGCGACGGTCGATTTCGAACAGTTCCTGGGTCACGCTGAGCTGTGGATAAGATTCCTTGAACGCCTCGATCGCTTCCCAATGCAAGGTCACGCGGTGCCCTTCCAACAGGCCCGCCTCGGCCAGGACCACGCTACCGGTGTCGATGCCGCCGAGGGTCACGCCTTCATTGTCCAAACGATGCAGCCAACGCTCCAGGGCCGGGGTGGCGAATTTCAGCGGTTCGAACCCCGCCACCACCCAGAGCGTCGCGCCCTTCTTCAATGGCTCCAGCGCAGCATCGGCGTTGACCGACATGCCATTGCTCGCCAGCACCGCCCCACCATCGGCGCTCAGCACATGCCAGCGGTACAGCTCGCCACGAAAACGATTGGCGACCCGCAACGGCTCGATGGCCGAAATGAAGCCGATGGCCGAGAAACCCGGCATCAACAAGAAGTAGAAATCCTGGGACATGGAGCGCACTCGGTTGACGGGCAGCGTGCGGACCTTGATACGCCAGTTGCAAGCGACGTTCAAGCGTACAGGTCGCTGC
The DNA here is from genome assembly GCF_018325805.1 of Pseudomonas sp. St290. Taxonomy (NCBI): domain Bacteria; kingdom Pseudomonadati; phylum Pseudomonadota; class Gammaproteobacteria; order Pseudomonadales; family Pseudomonadaceae; genus Pseudomonas; species Pseudomonas sp. St290. The sequence goes on from NZ_AP014703.1 coordinate 6,274,647, forward strand.
AGTGCAAGAGCACGTCGCCGCTGTGCGTTTTGCCCCGCCCGAGGCTGCGTAACTTGGCATCACCGGCGCGCAGACTCCGGGCCCCATAACAATAAGCTGCCGAGGAACCTGACAATGAAACGACTGATCAGCTACTGCGTTCTTGCACTCAGCGCTACCCAACTCCTGAGCCCGGCCGCCATGGCAGCCGAGCCCGCCGCGTGCCAGAACGTGCGCCTGGGCGTGGTCAACTGGACCGACGTCATCGCCACCAGCGCCCTGACCCAGGTGATGCTCGATGGCCTCGGCTACAAGACCAAGCAAACCAGCGCCTCCCAGCAAATCATCTTCGCCGGCATCCGCGACCAGCGCCTGGACCTGTTCCTGGGCTACTGGAACCCGCTGATGACCCAGACCATCACCCCGTTCGTCGAGGCCAAGCAGGTCAAGGTGCTGGAACAACCCAGCCTCAAGGATGCCCGCGCGACCCTGGCCGTGCCGACCTATCTGGCCGACAAGGGCCTGAAGACCTTCGCCGACATCGCCAAATTCGAAAAAGAACTGGGCGGCAAGATCTACGGCATCGAGCCCGGTTCCGGCGCCAACACCCAGATCAAGGCGATGATCGCCAAGAACCAGTTCGGCCTGGGCAAATTCCAGCTGGTGGAGTCCAGCGAGGCCGGCATGCTCGCCGCCGTGGACCGCGCCGTGCGCCGCAAGGAAGCCGTGGTGTTCTTTGGCTGGGCACCGCACCCGATGAACGTCAACGTGCAAATGACCTACCTCACTGGCAGTGACGACGCTCTCGGCCCGAACGAAGGCATGGCCACCGTATGGACCGTCACCGCGCCGGACTACGCCCAGCAATGCCCGAACGTTGGGCGCTTGCTGAGCAACCTGACCTTCACCGCTGAAGACGAGAGCCGGATGATGCAACCGCTGCTCGATCACAAGGACCCGCTGGAGTCGGCCCGGCAATGGCTCAAGGATCATCCGCAAGACAAGCAGCGCTGGCTCGAAGGCGTGACCACCTTCGACGGCAAGCCCGCTGCCGACAACCTGAAGCTGACCAGCAACTGATCAACCTTTATCCCCCTGCGCAGCACCCATGGCTGCGCAGTGACTCATCACGCCTGAAGGAATCCGCACCATGAACCACGACGTCATCATCACCTGCGCACTCACCGGTGCTGGCGACACGACCGCCAAGAGCCCGCACGTGCCGGTCACCCCGAAACAGATCGCTGCCGCCGCCGTCGAGGCGGCGAAGGCCGGGGCCACGGTGGTCCACTGCCACGTTCGCGATCCGCAGACCGGCAAGTTCAGCCGCGATGTGGCGCTGTACCGCGAAGTGATGGAGCGCATCCGTGAGGCGGACGTCGACATCATCGTCAACCTCACCGCCGGCATGGGCGGCGACCTGGAAATCGGTGCCGGCGAACGACCAATGGAGTTCGGCCCCAACACCGACCTGGTGGGGCCGTTGACCCGCCTGGCCCACGTCGAAGAGCTGTTGCCGGAAATCTGCACCCTGGATTGCGGCACCCTGAACTTCGGCGACGGCGACACCATTTACGTCTCCACCCCGGCGCAACTGCGGGCCGGGGCCAAGCGCATCACTGAACTGGGGGTCAAGGCCGAGCTGGAGATCTTCGACACCGGCCACCTGTGGTTCGCCAAGCAACTGATCAAGGAAGGCCTGCTGGACAACCCGCTGTTCCAACTCTGCCTGGGCATCCCGTGGGGCGCGCCGGCTGACACCACCACCATGAAAGCCATGGTCGACAACCTGCCGGCGGATGCCGTGTGGGCCGGCTTCGGCATCGGTCGCATGCAAATGCCGATGGCCGCCCAGGCGGTGCTGCTGGGAGGCAACGTAAGGGTCGGGTTGGAAGACAACCTCTGGCTGGACAAAGGCGTGCTCGCCACCAACGGCCAACTGGTGGAGCGCGCCAGCGAAATCCTCAGCCGCCTCGGGGCGCGGGTGCTCACGCCGGCTGAGGGCCGCAAGAAAATGGGACTGACCCAGCGCGGCTGACCAAACACTTATCTCCCCCTAGGGACACAACCTGTGGGAGCAAGGCTTGCCCGCGATGACGGTATGTCAGTCGACATCCCTGTTGAATCTACTGCCGGCATCGCGGGCAAGCCTTGCTCCCACAGGGGATCACCGAACTATTTTTTCAGGACATCACTATGAGCTTCATCACCGACATCAAAACCTTCGCCGCCCTGGGCAGCGGTGTGATCGGCAGCGGCTGGATCAGCCGCGCCCTGGCCCATGGCCTGGACGTGGTCGCCTGGGACCCCGCGCCGGGTGCCGAAGCGGCGCTGCGCAAACGCGTCGCCAACGCCTGGGGCGCGCTGGAAAAACAAGGCCTGGCCCCTGGTGCTTCGCAGGATCGGCTGCGCTTTGTCACGACCATCGAAGAATGCGTACGCGACGCCGATTTCATCCAGGAAAGCGCCCCCGAGCGCCTGGAATTGAAACTCGAGCTGCACGCCCAGATCAGCGCCGCCGCCAAGCCGAACGCGCTGATCGGTTCCAGCACATCGGGGCTGCTGCCGAGCGAATTCTACGAAGGCGCCACCCACCCGGAACGCTGCGTAGTCGGCCACCCGTTCAACCCGGTCTACCTGTTGCCACTGGTGGAAGTGGTGGGCGGCAAAAACACCGCGCCCGAGGCCGTGCAGGCGGCGATGCAGGTGTACGAATCCCTCGGCATGCGGCCACTGCACGTACGCAAGGAAGTACCCGGTTTCATCGCCGACCGCCTGCTCGAGGCGCTGTGGCGCGAAGCCCTGCACCTGGTCAACGACGGCGTGGCCACCACCGGTGAAATCGATGACGCGATCCGTTTCGGTGCCGGCTTGCGCTGGTCGTTCATGGGCACGTTCCTGACCTATACCCTGGCTGGCGGCGATGCCGGCATGCGGCACTTCATGGCCCAGTTCGGCCCGGCGTTACAGCTGCCGTGGACCTACCTGCCAGCGCCGGAGCTGACCGAGAAACTGATCGACGACGTAGTGGACGGGACCAGCGCGCAACTGGGCAGCCACAGCATTTCGGCCCTGGAGCGCTATCGTGATGATTGCCTGCTGGCGGTGCTGGAAGCGGTGAAGACCACCAAGGCCAAGCACGGAATGGCCTTCACCGAGTAACCCCTGGCTTTTTGGGGCCAGCCTATCTGGCCTCATCGCGAGCAGGCTCGCTCCCACAGGGGATTTTCTGGGTGAAATAATAGTGTTCACACCGCCAAATCCCTGTGGGAGCGAGCCTGCTCGCGATAGCGCCAGCCCAGTCACCTCAATTGTCGGACCTGAATCATGCCCACCCTCACCACCTACCAAACCCGCATCCTCCCGGATTGGGTCGATTACAACGGCCACCTGCGCGATGCCTTTTACCTGCTGATCTTCAGCTACGCCACCGACGCGCTGATGGACCGGCTCGGCCTGGACAGCCAGAACCGCGAGGCCAGCGGCCACTCGCTGTTCACCCTCGAACTGCACCTCAATTACCTGCACGAAGTGAAGCTCGACGCCGAAGTGGAGGTGCACACGCAAATCATCGGCCACGACGCCAAGCGCCTGCACCTCTACCACAGCCTGCATCTGGTTGGTGGCGATAAAGAGCTGGCCGGCAACGAGCAAATGCTGCTGCACGTCGACCTGGCCGGCCCGCGCTCGGCGCCCTTCACGGAACCGACCCTGGACCGCCTCAAAGCCCTGCTCGACCAACAAGCCGACCTGCCGACTCCGGCGTACATCGGTCGGGTCATCGCCCTGCCTCCCGCCCGATAAGCCTCGAACAGGAGATCGCCATGAACACCGCTGCCGCTTTTGCCGACTTCCGCCGTTATCCCCTGATCTTCGCATTGACCGCCGCAAGGCCCTTGGCCGACCGGGTGCAAGTCACCTGGGCCGACGGTCGGACCAGCCCCTTTCATCATCAATGGCTGCGGGACAACTGCCCTTGCCCCCAATGCGTCTACAGCGTCACCCGCGAGCAGGTGCTGGAGATCATTGATGTACCCGAAGACTTGGCACCCGCCGCAACCCGCCTCGACGACGAAGGTTGCCTGTGCGTGGATTGGCAGGACGGCCACCAGAGCCGTTTCGACCCGGGCTGGTTGCGCGCCCATGCCTACGACGACCAATCCCGGGCCGAACGCCTGGCGAACAAGCCCAAAAGCCAACTATGGCGACGTGATCTGCAATTGCCGGTATTCGACTACCGGACGCTGATGGACGATGCCGATGCCTTGCTGCAATGGCTGCTGGCGGTGCGCGACATCGGCCTGACCCAAGTGCGCGGCGTGCCCACCGAACCCGGTTCGCTGAAGCTGATCGCCCAGCGCATTTCGTTCATCCGCGAAAGCAACTTCGGCGTGCTGTTCAATGTGCAATCCAAGGCCGATGCCGACAGCAACGCCTACACCGCTTTCAACCTGCCGCTGCACAGCGACCTGCCAACCCGGGAGCTGCAACCGGGGTTGCAGTTCCTGCATTGCCTGGTGAATGACGCCGAGGGTGGCGAAAGCATTTTTGTCGACGGTTTCGCCATCGCCGAGGCCCTGCGCCAGGAAGATCCCGAGGCCTTTGCTGCGCTGTGCGAAATCCCGGTGGAGTTTCGCAACAAGGACCGCCACAGCGACTACCGCTGCCTGGCGCCGATCATCGCCCTGGATGCCCTGGGACAGGTTGCGGAAATCCGCATGGCGAACTTCCTGCGCGGGCCGTTCGACACCTCGGTCGAGCAGATGCCCAGGCTTTACCGCGCCTATCGCCGCTTCATCGCCCTGACCCGCGAGGCACAATTTCGTTTGGTACAGCGCCTCGAACCCGGCCAGCTTTGGTGCTTCGACAACCGCCGCACCCTCCATGCCCGCAACGCCTTCGACCCGGCCACCGGGGCCCGGCATTTCCAGGGGTGCTATGTGGATCGGGATGAGTTGTTGTCGCGGATTCTGGTGTTGCAAAGGTAGACCGCGTCATCGTTCATCGCGAGCAGGCTCGCTCCCACATTAGATGCTGTGAATGACACAGAACCATTGTGGGAGCGAGCCTGCTCGCGATAGCGGTCTTTCCGGCAACCCATCTCCCCCTGATTCACCGAGGCAAAAAAATCCCCGATCAAGCCGTGACAGGATCGGGGCAGGTGCGTTACTGGAGGAGCTGTCGCGCGAGGGTGACCAAACCATCGTGAATCAGCTTGGAGTCAGTGTGCCCAGTCCAGGCCCGTGCAAGTTAGCCGAAAACGACGCCTCCATAGTCATTCATGACATGGCGACCATTTGCCCTTGCCGCCGCTTCGGGTGGCTACCAGAATCGAGACACGACCCCAATCCCTGAACAAGGAAAAGCGTCATGATGTACGCCGATTTGATCGACCAGGAAGACCTGCTGGGCCACCTCAAGGCCCTGGGGCTGCAAATACCCAGCGGCTCCACCGCCGAACAGGCGTGCGAGTGCGCGGTACGTGGGCTGGACAGGGCCCGCGCCAATGATTTGCGGCGCATGGTCAAGGACATGTACACCAGCAGCGCCACCATCCTGCCGGCTGTGCGTCAGGCGATCGATAAGCAGCTGTTGCCGGCTCTGATGGAGTATCAGCAGAACCACAGCGGCTGATAAACCAAATCGCGAGCAAGCTTTGCTCCCACGGATCTCCGGGGAGCACGCTGTCTACTTCACCCAGAAGACTTCCCGTGGGAGCAAAGCTTGCTCGCGATGAAGGCGCCTCGGTCTAGAGCCTCACACTGGCAAACGTCGACTCATTGCGCGCCTGGCTCAACGCCGACAGCGGGCCTGACAGCGGCGACAGCACCAGCGCCTGTGGCAGCGGCATCATCGCCACCTGTTGCGTGGTGTTGGAGCCTACGCGTTCGTCACGCGGTGGAATGCCGAAGTATTCGCGGTAGCACTTGGAGAAGTGCGGGGTGGAGACAAAGCCGCACACCGAGGCCACCTCGATGATCGACATCGGCGTCTGCTTGAGCAGTTGCCGCGCGCGAATCAGCCGCAACTTGAGGTAATAGCGCGACGGCGAGCAATGCAGGTACTTCTGGAACAGCCGCTCCAACTGACGGCGGGACACGGCGACGTACACCGCCAGTTCGTCCAGGTCGATCGGCTCTTCGAGGTTGGCTTCCATCAGCGCGACGATTTCCTGCAACTTCGGCTGGTTGGTGCCGAGCATGTGCTTGAGCGGCACACGCTGGTGATCCTGCTCGTTGCGGATGCGCTCGTAGACAAACATTTCCGAGATCGCTGCCGACAGTTCGCGACCGTGATCGCGGCTGATCAGGTGCAGCATCATGTCCAGCGGCGCGGTGCCGCCAGAGCTGGTGAAACGGTTACGGTCGAGGGTGAACAGACGGGTGCTCATCGAGACCCGAGGGAAGGCTTCCTGCATCGCCGCCAGGCATTCCCAGTGCACGCTGCAATCGAACCCGTCCAGCAGGCCGGCGCAGGCCAGGGCCCAGCTGCCGGTGCAGACCGCACCGAGGCGACGGGATTGACGGGCCTGGCTCTGCAGCCACGACACGTGTTCACGGGTGACAGTGCGCTGGATGCCGATGCCGCCACAGACGATGACAGTGTCCAGGGACGGCGCCTTGTGCATGGAGGCGTCGGGGGTGATCTGCAAACCGTCGCTGGCCCAGACCTGGCCGCCATCGACGGTGAGGGTGGTCCAGCGATACAGCTCGCGACCGGACAATTGGTTAGCCATGCGTAGCGGTTCTACCGCGGACGCCAGGGAAATCAGCGTGAAATTGTCCAGCAGCAAAAAGCCGATGGATTGAGGCGCACGGTTCTGGGGTTGAGCCCCGGAGTTGGACGTCGTCATCGCGGTATCTCCTCACACAAAGCGGGTAATGGCCTCAGGCGGAGGCTCTTGTTATTGCCATCATTCTCTTGCCGAGACGGGCTTTATCGGGATAGAGCAATTGCCATGCCTAAAATTGAATGCGTGTTCAATAAATCCTGAAAACGACATCGCGGCCTGTCTATATAAGGCGTGTGTCGAGTGCGGGTTATAAGCGCCATCAGTGGCGGCAGGCACCTGTCACAGCGGGCTGTGAGCAGATCGGTAGCACTTGTGGGAACTGGGCTGCGCCGCTTGCGCGACGAGTATCACCACAGGTACGGACGACGGACGGTCGAGGGGCGTATGGAGGCAAACCCGACAACCGGTGTCTTGTCTGTTTGCGACGCGCTAAAAGGTGGCGCATTTGCGGATGGGTGTTCATTTTACGAGCGATTTTCGATCTCGTGAATAAAGGGAATCTGTGTGGGAGCAAAGCTTGCTCGCGAGGACAGTATGTCTGTCGACATCCATGTTGAGTCCACTGCCGCCATCGCGGGCAAGCCTTGCTTCCACAGGGTCCCTCTTGTCACAAAGGGTTGTGCGAACGCAGCTCAGCACTCCACCGCACTGACCGCCAAGCCGCCGCGCGAGGTCTCTTTATATTTGTCATGCATGTCGGCACCGGTATCGCGCATGGTGCGGATCACCCGGTCCAGGGAAATGAAATGCTGGCCATCCCCGCGCAGAGCCATTTGCGCGGCGTTGATGGCTTTCACCGCGGCAATCGCGTTGCGCTCGATGCAGGGCACCTGCACCAGGCCACCCACCGGGTCGCAAGTCAGGCCCAGGTTGTGCTCCAGGCCGATTTCCGCCGCGTTGCACAGCTGTTCCGGCGAGGCCCCGAGGATCTCCGCCAGGCCTGCCGCCGCCATGGCGCAAGCCGATCCCACCTCGCCCTGGCAACCGACTTCGGCACCGGAGATCGACGCGTTCTTCTTGCACAGGATCCCGACGGCCGCCGCACCGAGGAAATAATCCACGACGTTGGCATCGGTGACCGCTTCGCTGAATTTCATGAAGTAATGCAGCACCGCCGGAATGATCCCCGCCGCACCGTTGGTCGGCGCCGTGACCATGCGCCCACCGGCGGCGTTCTCCTCGTTGACCGCCAGGGCGAACAGGTTGACCCATTCCATGGCACTGAGGGTCGAGCCAATGACATTGGGTTTGTTCAGCTCTTGCAGGCTGCGGTGCAACTTGGCCGCACGCCGGCGCACATTCAAACCGCCGGGCAGGATGCCTTCATGCTTGAGGCCCTGTTCGACGCAATCCTGCATGGCCCGCCACAGTTTCATCAGGCCGCTACGAATCTCATCCTCGGAACGCCAGACCTTTTCGTTGGCCAGCATCAACTCGGCCACCCGCAAGTTGTGGATACGGCACAACTCAAGCAATTCTTCGGCACTGGAGAAATCATAAGGCAGCTCAGTGCTGTCCAGATCCACCACGCCGCTGGAGGCCTGGGCCTGATCGACGACAAAGCCACCGCCCACCGAGTAATAAGTGTCACGGTGCAACTCGCCGTTGGCGCCCTCGGCCACCAGGGTCATGGCATTGGGATGGAATGGCAGGTTCTCGTCGATCAGGCGCATGTCCCGGGACCAGATGAACGGCACCGGCAGGCGACCGTCGAGCAGCAAGGTATGGGTTTCGCGCAGCCGCTCGATACGCGGGCCGATCTGCGACGGGTCGATTGCGTCCGGCCACTCGCCCATCAAGCCCATGATCACGGCGTTGTCGCTGCCGTGACCGATACCGGTGGCCGACAGCGAACCGAACAACTGCACCTCGACCCGACGCACGTCATTGAGCAGGGCCTTTGCCTTCAGTGTTTCAACGAACAGCGCCGCCGCACGCATGGGGCCCACGGTGTGGGAGCTGGACGGGCCGATACCGATTTTGAACAAGTCGAAAACGCTGATTGCCATTGCCGATAACCTCCAGAACAGGCACATCCGGGCGCAGGAGCGTCCGGTGACGGAGCTGCTACGCTCAACGCCGGGATGGCCGCATCATCCGGTTTTTACCTGGGGGCCCGACGTCTGACACCGACGCAATCATGCCTGGCAGCGCCGCCCCTTCCCGACCCCGGTTTTGCGCCGTTTTTCTGCGTGTCAGAGGTCCTCCAGGGGCGGAAAAAATCTGTAAACGACGTCACCGACACTGGATGCGACCATCCCTGTACTGGATACGACCCACCCTGTAGGCGTCAGATTTGCACTGGTACATGATCGGTTACGGCTCGTTTGCAAGGCCGCGTGTCAGAGAGTGCCCACGCGCCACCAACCGCAACATCCAATTAAGCGCGGTTGTCCTGACAGGACACTGCCGATAAAACACCAGGAGTCCACCCATGAAAGGTTCCACGTCGTTGTTGTTGGCCGCCATGCTGAGTCTTCCGATGCTGGCCAACGCTGCTGAACCCGAACAGTGCAAAACCGTCAACTTCTCCGATGTCGGCTGGACCGACATCACCGTGACCACCGCCACCACCAGCGTGGTGCTCGACGCTCTGGGCTACAAGACCAAGACCACCATGATTTCCGTGCCGGTGACCTACAAGTCCCTGGCCGACGGCAAGAACATGGACGTATTCCTCGGCAACTGGATGCCGACCATGGAAAACGACATCAAGGCCTACCGCGAAGCCGGCACCGTGGACACCGTGCGCACCAACCTCAAGGGCGCCAAGTACACCCTCGCCGTGCCCCAGGCCTTGTATGACAAGGGCCTGCACGACTTCGCCGACATCCCTAAATTCAAGAAAGAACTGGACGGCAAGATCTACGGGATCGAGCCCGGCAACGACGGCAACCGCCTGATCCAGAGCATGATCGAAAAGAACGCCTTCGGCCTGAAAGACGCCGGCTTCAAAGTCGTCGAATCGAGTGAAGCGGGCATGCTCTCGCAGGTTGACCGCGCCGCCAAGCGTGGCACCGATGTGGTGTTCCTCGGCTGGGCGCCACACCCGATGAACACCCGCTTCAAGATCCAGTACCTGACCGGCGGCGACGACTTTTTCGGCCCCGACTTCGGTGCCGCGACCGTGGCAACCAACACCCGCAAGGGCTACAGCCAGGAATGCAGCAACGTTGGCCAGCTGTTGAAAAACCTGGAGTTCACCGTCGACATGGAAAGCACGCTGATGGGCAACGTGCTCGACGACAAGATGAAGCCTGAGGCCGCCGCCAAGGCCTGGCTGAAGAAAAACCCACAAGTACTCGATACCTGGTTGGCTGGCGTGACCACCATTGACGGTAAACCTGGCCTGGAAGCCGTGAAAGCCAAACTTGCGCAGTAACTGCTTATGTTATGCCGGGCGGGTTCGCTCGCCCGGGCTGTTTATTCCCTTGCATGCGGACGTTCACTACCATGCTCATTGATCAGAAAATACCTTTAGGCCAGTACATCGCCGGCTTCGTTGAATGGTTGACGCAACACGGCGCCAGCACATTCGACGCAATCGCGCTGTTCCTGGAAACGATGATTCACGGCGTGACGTTTGCGCTGACCTGGTTCAACCCGTTGGCCCTGATCGGCCTCATCGCGCTACTGGCGCATTTCATCCAGCGCAAATGGGGCCTGACCGTATTCGTCATCGCGTCTTTCCTGCTGATCCTCAACCTGGGTTACTGGCAAGAGACCATGGAAACCCTCGCCCAGGTGCTGTTCGCGACCCTGGTTTGCGTACTGATCGGCGTGCCGCTGGGCATTGTTGCCGCGCACAAGCCGATGTTCTACACCCTGATGCGCCCGGTACTCGATCTGATGCAGACCGTACCGACCTTCGTTTACCTCATTCCTACCCTGACCCTTTTCGGTCTGGGTGTGGTCCCGGGCCTGATCTCCACGGTGGTGTTCGCGATTGCCGCGCCCATCCGCCTGACCTACCTGGGCATCCGCGACGTTCCGGACGAACTGATGGACGCCGGCAAAGCCTTCGGCTGCTCCCGTCGCCAACTGCTGTCGCGTATCGAACTGCCCCATGCGATGCCGAGCATCGCGGCCGGTATCACCCAGTGCATCATGCTGTCGTTGTCGATGGTGGTGATCGCCGCGCTGGTGGGTGCCGATGGCCTGGGCAAACCCGTGGTCAACGCACTGAACACCGCTGATATCGCCCTGGGCTTCGAAGCCGGCCTGGCGATCGTATTGCTGGCGATCATGCTCGACCGAATCTGCAAGCAACCCGACGCCAAAGTAGGGGGTGACGCATGAGCATAATTCGTTTTGAAGACGTTGACGTGATCTTCGCCAGGGATCCGCGCGAGGCCCTCAAGCTGCTCGACCAGGGCATGACCCGCAACGAAATCCTGAAGAAAACCGGACAAATCGTCGGCGTGGAAAAAGCCAGCCTGGACATCGAGAAAGGCGAAATCTGCGTGTTGATGGGCCTGTCCGGCTCCGGCAAATCCAGCCTGCTGCGCTGCATCAACGGCTTGAACACCGTCAGCCGCGGCAAGCTGTTCGTCGAGCACGACGGCCGGCAGATCGACATCGCGTCCTGCACCCCCGCCGAACTGAAGATGATGCGCACCAAGCGCATCGCCATGGTGTTCCAGAAGTTCGCCCTGATGCCTTGGCTGACAGTGCGCGAGAACATCAGCTTCGGCCTGGAAATGCAGGGCCGCCCGGAAAAGGAACGGCGCAAGCTGGTGGATGAAAAGCTTGAGCTGGTGGGCCTGACCCAGTGGCGCAACAAGAAGCCCGACGAGTTGTCCGGCGGCATGCAGCAACGGGTCGGCCTGGCCCGCGCCCTGGCGATGGACGCCGACATCCTGCTGATGGACGAACCCTTCTCCGCGCTCGACCCGCTGATCCGCCAGGGCCTGCAGGACGAGTTGCTGGAGCTGCAACGCAAGCTGAGCAAGACCATCGTGTTCGTCAGCCATGACCTGGACGAAGCCCTGAAGCTGGGCAGCCGCATCGCGATCATGAAAGACGGCCGGATCATCCAGTACAGCAAGCCGGAAGAAATCGTACTGAACCCGGCGGACGACTACGTGCGCACTTTCGTCGCTCACACCAACCCGCTCAACGTCCTCTGCGGTCGCAGCCTGATGCGCACCCTGGACAACTGCAAGCGCATCAACGGTTCGGTGTGCCTGGACCCGGGCGGCGACTCCTGGCTCGACCTGGCCGAGGGCAACACCATCAAGGGCGCCCGGCAGAACGGCGCGGCGCTGGACCTGCAAAACTGGGTACCCGGCCAAGCCGTCGAGGAACTGGGCCGCCGTCCGACCCTGGTGGACTCCAACATCGGCATGCGCGACGCCTTGCAGATCCGCTACCAGACCGGCAACAAACTGGTGCTCCACGATAACCAGAAAGTCGTCGGGATCCTGGGCGACAGCGAGCTGTACCACGCACTGCTCGGCAAGAACCTGGGCTGAGCCCACAGACAAAAACGCCGCGAGATGTTCGCGGCGTTTTTGTTTGTGTGGTGCTAACGGCTAACAACTCTGGGGCTGCTTCGCAGCCCAACGGGGCGGTGCGACGTTTCGCTAAATCCCCTCACCACAACAGTATTCCAGCTATCAAGCGCATTAAGCCTACATGCCAACCGACGAGTGTTATAAAGACATCCCCAAAAGTCCTCGCCCCGGTAAACAGCGACGACTTGTCATAGAATTTATTTTTTGTTGATTGAACGTTCAATCAAAACAAAATAGACTGGCTTTCATTCCGGCAAACGACATTCGTGCGCCGGATGGCCTAAGGAGATGTGCTAGATGCCCAAGGTCGGTATGCAACCCATCCGCCGTCAACAATTGATCGAAGCCACGTTGCAAGCGGTCGATCAGGTCGGCATGGGGGACGCCAGCATTGCGCTGATCGCCCGTTTGGCCGGTGTTTCCAACGGGATCATCAGTCACTACTTTCAGGACAAGAATGGCCTGATCGCGGCCACGGCCCAGTACCTGATGACTGTCCTGAGCGAGAACGTCACCGCGCGCCGCCAGGCGCTCGAGGACTCGAGCCCACGGGCTCACCTGAAGGTGATCATCGAAGGCAACTTCGACGCCAGCCAGGTCAACGGCCCGGCAATGAAAACCTGGTTGGCCTTCTGGGCCACCAGCATGCATCACCCGTCATTGCACAGGTTGCAGCGGATCAACGACCACCGCCTGTACTCCAACCTGTGTTGCCAGTTCCGCCGCGTGTTGTCCCTCGATGAGGCCCGCAGCGCGGCACGGGGCCTGGCCGCGCTGATTGACGGTTTGTGGCTGCGCGGAGCGCTGTCGGGAGACGCGTTCGATACCGCCCAGGCGCACCGGATCGCTTACGAATACATGGATTTCCAACTGGCCAAGGCAGGGGTATCAGAGCACACAGAACCGCTCGGCTCCTGAACCGTCGCCGAACCGCGTAGTCAGCTATAGACGACACGCTCGGTGGCCAGCCAACCACTTTATGCACTTGCGAGGACTTTATGGCCCGTTTCGAACTGCAAAAACTCTACATCGATGGCGCGTACAGCGATGCCAGCGGCGATGCCACTTTCGAAGCCATCAACCCTGCCAACGGTGAAGTTCTTGCCCAGGTGCAGCGCGCCACGTTCGAGGACGTCGAGCGCGCCGTGGTCAGCGCCGAGAAGGGTCAGAAGGTCTGGGCCGCCATGACCGCCATGCAGCGTTCGCGCATCCTGCGTCGCGCTGTGGAAATCCTGCGCGAGCGCAACGATGAGCTGGCCGCCCTGGAAACCCTCGACACCGGCAAGGCTTATTCCGAAACCCGCTATGTCGACATCGTCACCGGCGCCGACGTGCTGGAATACTACGCCGGCCTGGTGCCTGCCATCGAAGGCGAGCAGGTGCCGCTGCGCACCACGTCGTTCGTCTACACCCGTCGCGAGCCCCTGGGCGTGGTGGCCGGTATCGGCGCGTGGAACTACCCGATCCAGATCGCCCTGTGGAAATCCGCCCCGGCCCTGGCAGCCGGTAACGCGATGATCTTCAAGCCGAGCGAAGTCACCTCGCTGACCACCCTGAAACTGGCCGAGATCTACACCGAAGCCGGCGTTCCAGCGGGTGTGTTCAACGTACTGACCGGCAGCGGCCGCGAAGTCGGCACCTGGCTGACCGAACACCCGCGCATCGAGAAAATCTCCTTTACCGGCGGCACCGACACCGGCAAGAAAGTCATGGCCAGCGCCTCGAGTTCTTCGCTCAAGGACGTGACCATGGAACTGGGCGGCAAGTCACCGCTGATCATCTTCGACGATGCCGACCTGGATCGCGCCGCCGACACCGCGATGATGGCCAACTTCTACAGCTCCGGCCAGGTCTGCACCAACGGTACCCGCGTGTTCGTGCCGAGCCACCTCAAGGCCGCCTTCGAGGCCAAGATCGCCGAGCGCGTGGCGCGCATCCGCATCGGTAATCCAGAGGACGAAAACACCAACTTCGGCCCGCTGGTGAGCTTCGCCCACATGGAAAGCGTGTTGGGCTACATCGAGAAAGGCAAGGCCGAGGGCGCGCGCCTGCTGTGCGGCGGCGGGCGCTTGACCGACGGCGAATTGGCCAAGGGCGCGTTCGTCGCTCCCACCGTGTTCACCGACTGCACCGACGAGATGACCATCGTGCGTGAAGAAATCTTCGGCCCGGTGATGAGCATCCTCACCTATGAAACCGAAGAAGAAGTGATCCGCCGCGCCAACAACACCGACTTCGGCCTGGCCGCCGGCGTCGTCACCCGCGACCTGAACCGCGCCCACCGCGTGATCCACCAGCTCGAGGCCGGTATCTGCTGGATCAACGCCTGGGGCGAATCGGCGGCTGAAATGCCGGTTGGCGGCTACAAGCAATCGGGCGTGGGCCGGGAGAACGGCATCAGCTCGCTGAACAACTTCACACGCATCAAATCGGTACAGGTCGAACTGGGCGATTACACGTCGGTGTTCTGATCCGACATGAGGCCTTGAGTGAACGCCGTTGTGGCGAGGGGATTTAGCGAAACGTCGCACCGCCCCGTGGGGCTGCGTAGCAGCCCCTCTCAAGCCCCCCTCATTCTTCAGACAAACCCAGTCGCTGATTTACGACTGTTGCGCAGCCGAACGGGGATAAATCCCCTCGCCACAGGCAACCGCGACCTGAACCCAATTCAAAAAGAGGGTGCATTTCATGTCCCAAGAATTCGATTACATCATCATCGGTGCCGGCTCGGCCGGTAACACCCTGGCCACTCGCCTGACCGAGGACGAAGGCGTCACCGTCCTGTTGCTCGAAGCCGGCGGCCCGGACTATCGCCTGGACTTCCGCACGCAAATGCCCGCCGCCCTGGCCTTCCCGCTGCAAGGCCGGCGCTACAACTGGGCCTACGAGACCGACCCGGAGCCGCACATGAACGGCCGTCGCATGGAATGCGGGCGCGGCAAGGGCCTGGGCGGTTCGTCGTTGATCAACGGCATGTGCTACATCCGCGGCAACGCCCTGGACTATGACAACTGGGCCAAGCTGCCGGGCCTGGAGGACTGGACCTACCTGGATTGCTTGCCGTATTTCCGCAAAGCCGAAACCCGTGACATCGGCCCGAATGACTATCACGGCGGTGATGGCCCGGTCAGCGTGACCACGCCCAAGGCCGGCAACAACCCGCTGTTCCACGCCATGGTCGAAGCCGGCGTGCAGGCCGGTTACCCGCGTACCGAAGACCTCAACGGCTACCAGCAGGAAGGTTTCGGCCCTATGGACCGCACCGTCACGCCCAACGGCCGTCGCGCCAGTACCGCGCGTGGTTACCTGGATATCGCCAAGAAGCGCTCGACCCTGACCATCGTCACCCACGCCCTGACCGACAAGATCCTGTTCGAAGGCAAGCGCGCGGTCGGCGTACGTTACCTGGTGGGCGCGGCCGAAGAGCGCGTCGAAGCCCGGGCACGCAAGGAAGTGCTGCTGTGCTCCGGCGCCATCGCCTCGCCGCAGATCCTGCAACGCTCCGGCGTCGGTCCGGCCAAATTGCTGGAAAGCCTCGACATCCCGGTGGTCCACGACCTGCCAGGCGTCGGTGAAAACCTGCAGGATCACCTGGAACTGTACCTGCAATACGCCTGTACCCAACCGGTCTCGCTGTACCCGTCGCTGCTCTGGTACAACCAGCCGGCCATCGGTGCCGAATGGCTGTTCAACGGCACCGGCATTGGCGCCAGCAACCAGTTCGAGGCTGGCGGTTTCATCCGCACTCGTCCGGAATTCGATTGGCCGAACATCCAGTATCACTTCCTGCCGGTGGCGATTAACTACAACGGCAGCAACGGTGTGAAGGAGCACGGTTTCCAGGCACACATGGGCTCCATGCGTTCGCCGAGCCGTGGGCGGATCCAGGCCAGGTCCAAGGACCCACGCCAGCACCCGAGCATCCTGTTCAACTACATGGCCACCGAACAGGACTGGCAGGAGTTTCGCGACGGCATCCGCCTGACCCGCGAGATCATGCAGCAGCCGGCGCTCGATCCGTTCCGGGGTCGCGAGATCAGCCCGGGCATCGAGGTGCAGACGGACGCGCAACTGGACCAGTTCATCCGTGAACACGCCGAAACCGCGTTCCACCCGTCCTGCTCGTGCAAGATGGGCACCGATGACATGGCGGTGGTGGACGGCGAAGGCCGCGTGCATGGCATGCAAGGGCTGCGGGTGGTCGATGCCTCGATCATGCCGATCATCACCACCGGCAACCTGAACGCGCCGACGATCATGATCGCCGAGAAAATCGCCGACAAGATCCGTGGCCGCAAACCCCTGCCACGCAGCACTGCGCCGTACTACGTGGCTGGTGATGCGCCGGTGCGTGGTAAGCCGATGCGTGAAGTGGGGCCTATGGCGCAGTAAGACATCACACCGCCATCGCGAGCAGGCTCGCTCCCACAGGAGGATTGGTGGTGGCCGCAGATTTTGTGGTCACCAAAGATCCACTGTGGGAGCGAGCCTGCTCGCGATGGCACCCGACCTGGCATCGTAAATCCCCATCTTCCTTGATCCCTCCCCCACCCCAGGCCTACTCTAGAGCCACCGCGTCAATACGCCACACGCCGCTGCACCGCCACTCCAGACAAGGAGGTTCCATGTTCGACGTCCACCCCCAGCTCAAGCAGCGTTTTGCTGCCTTGCGCACGGGCGCTGAATTCTTTTCCCTGCGTTACGTGCGCGAGTCCGGCCAGCACTTGTCGGTGCGCAAGAATGTCGCCGAACCGCCCAGCCTCAGCCGTGATGAAGGTGCGATGCTCACCGCACGGGTCAACGGGGTCGAGGCGTATGCCGCTACCAACGACCTGTCCCAGGCCGGCCTGCAAGCGGCGCTGGAACAGGCCGAACGACACGCTCGCGGGCTCAAGCCCCACGCCCTGCTCGACCTGCGCGAGCAAGCGGTGTCCAGCGACCGCGCAGATTACTTCTCGCCGAATTTCGACCAGGCCTTTCCTGCCCTGAGCGACTGCTACCAATTGCTCGGCGACGAATCGGCCGCAGTCCCCCAGGACGAACGCCTGGTGAACTGGCAGGCCAGCATCGGCCTGACCCAGGTCGAGCAGATCTACCTCAACAGTGCCGGCGCTGAACTGCGCCAGGCCCAACGCTTCATCTACCCGGCCCTGGAAGTCACCGCCTTCGACGGCCACGACAGCCAGACCCGCACCCTGGGGCGGGAAAATTTCGGCCAGCAAGGCGGCTTCGATGTGATCAGCCGCTGCGGCCTGATCGGTGCCGGGCTGAAAATCGCCGACCAGGCCCTGCAATTGCTGATGGCGCCGAACACGCCGCAAGGCCCCCGCGACCTGCTGCTGATGCCCGACCAGATGATGCTGCAGATCCACGAGTCCATCGGTCATCCGCTGGAACTGGACCGCATCCTGGGAGACGAGCGCAATTACGCTGGCACCAGTTTCATCAAGGCCAGCGACTTCGGGCACCTGCAATATGGCTCCAGCCTGCTGAACGTCACCTTCGACCCGGATATCCCCGAGGAATTGGCCAGCTACAGCCATGACGACGAGGGCACTGCCGCCAGCAAACAGTTCCTGATCCGTGATGGCCTGCTGCTGCGGCCATTGGGCGGTGCGCTGTCGCAATTCCGCGCGGGCCTTGCCGGTGTCGCCAACAGCCGCGCCTGCGGCTGGAATCGTCCGCCCATCGACCGCATGGCGAACCTGAACATCGAACCTGGCGACCAGACCCTGGAGCAACTGATCCAGGGCACCGAGCACGGCGTGCTGATGCGTACCAACCGCTCCTGGTCCATCGATGATGCCCGCAACAAGTTCCAGTTCGGCTGCGAGTGGGGCCAGTTGATCGAGAACGGCGAGCTCAAGGGCGTGGTGAAGAACCCCAACTACCGCGGCATTTCCGCGCAGTTCTGGAAGAGCCTGCGCGCCGTGGGCGATGCCAGCACCTTCCAGGTCCTCGGCACGCCGAACTGTGGCAAGGGCGAACCGAACCAGGTCATCCGCGTCGGCCATGCCTCGCCGGCCTGTGTGTTCAGCAACGTTGATGTGTTTGGGGGAGATGCCTGATGAGCTCCGAAAATATGAGCACCGTCAAGAATCAGGCCGAGGCATTCAAGGTTTTGGTCGACTGGCTGCGCGCTGCGCTGCATGAGCCTGAACAGTTCACCCTCGGCTACGCCGCCGAGTCCTCGGCCTTCGTGCGCTTCAACCACGGCAAGGTGCGCCAGGCCGGGCAGGTGCAACAGGCCAATGTCAGTTTCAAACTGATCGACGACGGCCGCCACGCCGACCTGCAGATCACCTTGTCCGGCAACACCGAGACCGATCTGCAACGCCTGGCCGAAGGCCTGCAACAGCTGCGCGAAACCTTGCCGCTGCTGCCCCGCGATCCGTATCTGCTGCTCAACCCCAACCACTGGCAGAGCCATAACGTGCAGGACCATCCGTTGCCGGATACCGAGCAGGCCGTGGCTGAAATCACTCGCGCCGCCGCAGGCCTGGACCTGGTGGGTTTCTACGCCGCCGGGCCCATCAGCCGAGGCTTCGCCAGTTCCTCGGGCGCGTTCGGCTGGCATCAGGCCAACAGCTTCAACTTCGATTTCAGCCTGTTCCATGAAAACGGCCAGGCAGTGAAAGCCAGCTACGCCGGGCATGCCTGGAGCAGCGAAGGATTTGCCCGGCGCTTCGAGCAGGCCCGCGAGCAATTGGCGTTTCTCGGCCGCCCGCTGCGCACGCTGGCGCCCGGCGAATACCGCGCCTACCTGGCACCGGCCGCCCTGGAAGAAATCATGGGCATGCTCAGTTGGGGAGGATTCTCGGCCCGGGCGATTGCCAGCAAGCAGAGCCCGTTGCAGAAGTTCTACGCCAACGAAGCCAGCCTGAGCCCCGACGTATGGCTGAGCGAGCAGGTCAGCGGCTCCTTGAGCCCGGCGTTTTCCGACGAAGGTTATCCCCGCGATGACCTGGCGCTGATCGCCACGGGCACGGCCAACGCACGGCTGGTCAACTCCCGCAGCGCCGCCGAATACGGCCTCGCCGCCAATGGCGCCAGCAGCTACGAGTACCCCACCGCGCTGGACATGCAGGGCGGGCAACTGGCGCAAAAAGACATCCTCGAACAACTTGGCACCGGGCTGTACATCAGCAACCTCTGGTACCTGAACTACTCGGACCAACCGGCCGCCCGCCTGACCGGCATGACTCGCTTCGCCACGTTCTGGGTCGAGAACGGCCAGATCGTGGCGCCGGTCAGTACCATGCGCTTCGACGACAGCGTCTACAGCCTGCTCGGCTCACAACTCGAAGGCCTGACCCGGGAGCGGGAACTGCTGCTCTCGGCCAGCACCTACAGCCAGCGGGCCACGGCTTCGATGCTGTTGCCGGGGGCGCTGGTCAAGCGGTTGACCCTGACCCTGTAAAAAGCATCGCGGGCAAGCCTTGCTCCCACAGGATGTGCGCCATGCATGTGGGAGCAAGGCTTGCCCGCGATGAAGCCACCATCAACACCGGACACAAACAAGAGGTCCCATGCCCAACCGCGCACCGCTCGACGCCGTCACCGCCCGCTGGCTTCCATGGGTCGTGGCAATCGCCTTCTTCATGCAGTCCCTGGACGGGACCATCCTCAACACCGCCCTGCCCGCCATGGCCAGTGACCTGGCGGAAAACCCGTTGCGCATGCAGGGCGTGATCATTGCCTACATGCTCACCGTGGCGCTGCTGATCCCGGCGTCGGGCTGGGTCGCCGACCGCTTCGGCACCAAGAAGATTTTCTTCGGGGCGATCCTGTTGTTCAGCTTCGGCTCGCTGCTGTGCGCCCTGTCCAATTCGTTGAGCATGCTGATCGGTGCGCGAGTCATCCAGGGCCTGGGCGGTGCATTGATGCTGCCGGTGGGCAGGCTGGTGGTGCTGCGGGCGTACCCGCGCTCGGAGTTGGTGCGAATCATGGGCTTCATCACCATTCCCGGCCTGCTCGGCCCGCTGATCGGGCCGACCATGGGCGGCTGGATGGTGGAATACCTGACCTGGCACTGGATCTTCATCATCAACCTGCCGGTGGGTGTGATCGGCTGTTATGCGGTATGGAAGTTCATCCCCGACCTGCGCGGCAGCGAGCGAACGCGGTTCGATGGGTTGGGGTTCCTGCTGTTCGGCGCGGCGATGGTGCTGATCACCATTGCCATGGAGGGCCTCGGCGAACTGCACCTGCCGCACCTGCGGGTGATGTTGCTGCTGTTCGGCGGCATGGCCTGCCTGGCGGCCTACTGGCTGAGGGCCGGGCACGTCGAGAACGCGCTGTTCCCACCGTCGCTGTTCAAGACCCGGACCTTCGCCGTGGGCATTCTCGGCAACCTGTTCGCCCGCCTGGGCAGCGGCGCCCTGCCGTTTCTGGTGCCCTTGCTGCTGCAAGTGGCCCTGGGTTATTCACCGTCCCAGGCCGGCATGAGCATGCTGCCCCTGGCGGCGGCGGCAATGGTCGCCAAGTCCGTGGCCCGGCCGCTGATCGAACGCCTGGGCTATCGCATCGTCCTGACCGGCAACACCCTGGCCCTGGGCCTGATGCTGGCGAGCATGGGCCTGGTCAGCGAACAGACGCCGTATTGGCTGCTGCTGGCGCAACTGGCGGTGCTGGGGGCAATCAACTCGTTGCAATTCACCGCGATGAACACCGTGACCCTGATCGACCTGGACGACGCCAGTGCCAGCAGCGGCAACAGCCTGCTGTCGGTGGTGGCGCAACTGTCCCTGAGCCTGGGCGTGGCCTGCGCCGGCGCCTTGCTCGGCGGCTTCACCGCCCAGGTTGGCAACGACGGGGTGGAGACGGTGCTGGGGGCGTTCCAGCTGACGTTCGTGACGGTGGGGATCATGGCGATGCTGGCGGCGACGATTTTTTCCCAGTTGTCGAAACAGGATGGACGGCGGGTCAAGCGGCCGGATGAGCATATCGAGCACTAAGCGGCTTCGTGGCTTGGCGCTTTTTGTGGGAGCAAGGCTTGCCCGCGATGCAGGCGACTCGGTTTTCCTGGGGGAAATGCGTCGCCTGCATCGCGAGCAAGCTTTGCTCCCACAGCTCCAGAGCTCCCAAAGTTTCTGGAATTGCCCGCCCCCAAGGGCAGGCCCTGCCCTCACAGCTCGTCCAGAACTTTCGAAGAAAGTGGCACGAGGCTGCTACACTGCGCGACATTTTGTTTTGCAGGCCAGTCCCGTGACCACCATTGCCACCGCTTTTAATACTTTGCCGCTGTCCGCCGCCATGCTGGCTAACCTCGAATCACTCGGTTATGCCCAGATGACGCCGATCCAGGCGCAGAGCTTGCCGGTGATTCTCAAGGGCATGGACCTGATCGCCCAGGCCAAGACCGGCAGCGGCAAGACCGCGGCCTTCGGCATCGGCCTGCTGAACCCGATCAACCCGCGTTTCTTCGGCTGCCAGGCACTGGTGATGTGCCCGACCCGCGAGCTGGCCGACCAGGTCGCCAAGGAAATCCGCCGCCTGGCCCGCGCCGAAGACAACATCAAGGTCCTGACCCTGTGCGGTGGCGTGTCCTTCGGTCCGCAGATCGCCTCCCTGGAACACGGCGCCCACATCATCGTCGGCACGCCGGGACGCATCCAGCAACACCTGCGCAAGGGTTCACTGGTGCTCGACGGCCTCAACACGCTGATCCTCGACGAAGCCGACCGCATGCTCGACATGGGTTTCTACGACGCCATCGAAGACATCATCCAGCAGACCCCGGAACGCCGCCAGACACTGCTGTTCTCCGCCACCTACCCGGTGGGCATCAAGCAACTGTCGTCCAAGTTCATGCGCAACCCGCAGCAAGTGAAGGCCGAGGCGTTCCACTCCGACGCGCAGATCGAGCAGCGTTTCTACGAGATCTCTCCCGAAGAGCGCATGGACGCGGTGGTCAAGGTGCTGGCGCATTTCCGCCCGGCCTCCTGCGTGGCGTTCTGCTTCACCAAGCAGCAGGTCCAGGAAACCGTCGACCATCTGACGTCCAAGGGCATCTCCGCCGTCGGCCTGCACGGCGACCTGGAACAGCGTGACCGCGACCAGGTGCTGGCGATGTTCGCCAACCGCAGCACCTCGGTGCTGGTGGCCACCGACGTGGCGGCCCGCGGCCTGGACATTGATGCCCTGGACATGGTGATCAACGTCGAACTGGCCCGGGACTCGGAAATCCACATCCACCGCGTCGGACGCACCGGTCGCGCCGGCGAGAAAGGCATCGCCATCAGCCTGGTGGCGCCATCCGAAGCCCACCGCGCCCAGGCCATCGAGCAACTGCAGAAGTCGCCCCTGAGCTGGGACCAACTGGACAACCTCAAGTCCCAGGGCGGCGGCCCGCTGCTGCCAGCCATGAGCACCCTGTGCATCGGCGCCGGGCGCAAGGACAAGGTCCGCCCCGGCGACATCCTCGGTGCCCTGACCGGCGAGGCCGGCATCCCCGGCGCCCAGGTCGGCAAGATCGCGATCTTTGATTTCCAGGCCTACGTGGCCGTGGAGCGCGGCATCGCCAAACAGGCCCTGCAACGCCTGAACGATGGCAAGATCAAGGGCCGGTCGTTGCGGGTGCGGATCCTGTAATCCAATCGCCTGACAAACAGAGATCAAACTGTGGGAGCGAGCTGTGTGGGAGCAAGGCTTGCCCGCGATGAAAACGCCGCGGTCTCTTGAGGACTCCAGCGCCTGGATCGCGAGCAAGCTTTGCTCCCACACAGCCCGCTCCCACAGTGGTTTTCGGTGAAATTAGAATTTGTGAGGGGACACCGTTTTGCGCTCTACCGAAGTCGTGATCATTGGCGCTGGCGCCGCGGGGTTGATGTGCGCGCTGACCGCCGCCGCGCGCGGGCGGCAGGTGATGTTGCTGGACCACGCCAA
The DNA here is from genome assembly GCF_018325805.1 of Pseudomonas sp. St290. Classification (NCBI taxonomy): domain Bacteria; kingdom Pseudomonadati; phylum Pseudomonadota; class Gammaproteobacteria; order Pseudomonadales; family Pseudomonadaceae; genus Pseudomonas; species Pseudomonas sp. St290. The sequence continues at coordinate 6,297,822 of NZ_AP014703.1, forward strand.
CAAGGCTGGCAAGAAAATCCTCATGTCGGGCGGTGGACGCTGCAATTTCACCAACATGTACACCGAGCCGGGCAATTTCCTCTCGCAGAACCCGCACTTCTGCAAGTCGGCCCTGGCCCGCTACACCCAATGGGACTTCATTGCCCTGGTGGCCAAGCACGGCGTGCCCTATCACGAGAAAAAACTCGGCCAGTTGTTCTGCGATAACAAGTCCAGCGACATCCTCGGCCTGCTGCTCGATGAATGCGACCAGGCGGGCGTCAACCTGCACCTGGACACCTCGATCACGCAGATCGAAAAAACCGACGGCGGCTACCTGCTGCAAACCACCCTCGACACCATCGCCTGCCAATCCCTGGTGATCGCCACGGGCGGGCTGTCGATCCCGACCCTGGGGGCGACCGGTTTCGGTTACCAGGTGGCCAAGCAGTTCGGTCACCAACTGCTGCCGACCCGCGCCGGGCTGGTGCCGTTCACCATCACCGACCAGCTCAAGGCGCTGTGCACCGAGCTGTCAGGGACGTCGGTGGATTGCCTGGTGAGCTGCAACGACCAGAGCTTTCGCGAGAACATCCTGTTCACCCATCGCGGCCTGAGCGGTCCGGCGATCCTGCAGATTTCCTCGTTCTGGGAGCCGGGGGACACGGTGCAGATCAACCTGCTGCCTGACCACGACGTTCCGCAATGGCTGCAACAGCAGCAGGCCGAACGCCCCAACAGCGAACTGAAAACCCTGCTGGGCGAGCTGTTCACCAAGAAAATGGCCAACCTGTTGGCCGACACCTGGTTCGTCTCCAAACCCATGAAGCAATACACCCACGCGGAACTGGCGGACATCGCCGAGAAACTGGCATGTTGGAACCTCGTCCCGGCCGGCACCGAAGGCTACCGCACCGCCGAAGTCACCCTGGGCGGCGTCGACACTCGGGAAGTCTCGTCCAAGACCATGGAATCACTGAAAAGCCCCGGGCTGTATTTCATTGGCGAAGTGCTGGACGTCACCGGGCACCTGGGCGGGTTCAACTTCCAGTGGGCGTGGGCTTCGGGATACGCTGCCGCGCAATACGTCTGAGCCCAATCGATGCTGAGCCTGCTTTTGTGGCGAGGGAGCTTGCTCCCACTCGACTGCGCAGCAGTCGCAAAACAGGCACCGTGCTCTATCTGAAAGAGCGCGCGTAGACCAAAGGGGCTGCTTCGCAGCCCAGCGGGAGCAAGCTCCCTCGCCACAGATAAAGTGGCCTCAGGTGTCCCCCGGAACACTTTTTGCTGCCAGATGTGATCGCCGCCATTGCGTCGGCGTCATTACTGCCTCAATTTAGCGTCATTGCCCGTCAGGCCCGTGCACTTCATGTCATCGAACTCGTTTAGCCAGTCTTTGCGTCGCCTTTGGGCGTTGGATAAGTTCAGTTATAGCGTGCGGGTGTTCATCGCCCTGACCGGCAGCATGGGGCTGTGCTGGTATCTCGATGAGATGGCATTGCTGATCCCCCTGTTCCTGGGCATCATCGCCAGCGCCCTGGCCGAGACCGACGACGGTTGGCAGGGCCGCCTCAACGCGCTGGCCGTGACCCTGGTGTGTTTCACCGTCGCGGCGCTGTCGGTGGAGTTGCTGTTCCCCTACCCCGTCCTGTTCATCATCGCCCTGGCCCTGGCGGCCTTCGGCCTGACCATGCTCGGCGCCCTGGGTGAGCGCTATGGCGCCATCGCTTCGGCCACGTTGATTCTTTCGGTCTACACCATGATCGGCGTGGACCAGCGCGGTGGCGCGGTCACCGACTTCTGGCATGAACCCCTGCTGCTGGTCGCCGGTGCCGCGTGGTACGGCTTGCTGTCGGTATTGTGGCAGGCATTGTTTTCCAACCAACCGGTGCAACAAAGCCTGGCGCGGCTGTTTCGTGAGCTGGGGCGCTATTTGAAACTCAAATCGTCGCTCCTGGAGCCGATCCGCCAACTGGACATCGAAGCCCGACGCCTGGAGCTGGCCCAGCAAAACGGCCGGGTGGTCGCGGCACTCAACAGCGCCAAGGAAATCATCCTGCACCGCGTGGGCAACGGCCGGCCCGGGTCCAAAGTCAGCCGCTACCTGAAGCTGTACTTCCTGGCCCAGGACATCCACGAACGCGCCAGCTCTTCGCACTACCCCTACAACGCCCTGGCCGAGGCCTTCTTTCACAGTGACGTGCTGTTCCGCTGCCAGCGCCTGCTGCGCCAGCAAGGCAAGGCCTGCCAGGCATTGGCCGAGTCGATCCAGCTACGCCAGCCGTTCGTCTACGACGACACCTTCGCCGAGGCGCTCAACGACCTGCACGCTTCCCTCGAACACCTGCGCATCCAGAGCAACCCGGCCTGGCGCGGCTTGTTGCGTTCGTTGCGGGCACTGTCGGTGAACCTTGCCACCATGGACCGCCTGCTCAGCGACGCGAGCAACCCCGACGCCCTGGCCGACGCCACCGACAGCAGCCTGCTCGACCGCTCGCCGCGCAGCCTCAAGGATGTCTGGCTGCGCTTGCGCACTCAGCTCACGCCCACCTCGCTGCTGTTCCGCCATGCCCTGCGCTTGCCCCTGGCTCTAAGCGTGGGTTACGCCGTGGTGCACATGATCCACCCGTCCCAGGGCTATTGGATCATCCTCACCACGCTGTTCGTGTGCCAACCCAACTACGGTGCCACCCGGCGCAAGCTCGGCCAACGGATCATCGGCACGGCCATCGGCCTGACGGTGGCCTGGGCGTTGTTCGATCTGTTTCCCAACCCACTGGTGCAATCGAGCTTCGCCATTGCCGCCGGGGTGGTGTTCTTTACCAACCGCACGACCCGCTACACCCTGGCAACTGCCGGGATCACCATCATGGTGCTGTTCTGCTTCAACCAGGTGGGCGACGGCTACGGGCTGCTGCTGCCGCGGTTGTTCGATACCCTGCTCGGCAGCCTGATCGCCGGGCTTGCGGTGTTCCTGTTCCTGCCCGACTGGCAAGGTCGGCGGCTGAACAAGGTGTTGGCCAACACGCTGACCTGCAACAGCATTTACCTGCGCCAGATCATGCAGCAATACGCCGCCGGCAAAAGCGACGACCTGGCCTACCGCCTGGCCCGGCGCAACGCCCACAACGCCGACGCCGCGCTGTCCACCACGTTGGCGAACATGCTCATGGAGCCGGGGCATTTCCGTAAGGAAGCCGATGTGGGGTTCCGCTTCCTGGTGCTGTCCCACACGCTGCTCAGTTACCTGTCCGGCCTGGGTGCCCACCGAGGCACCGAACTGCCGGCGCAGGTACGCGAGCAACTGATCGACGGTGCGGGGGTGAAATTGGCGGCAAGCATCGACGAAATTGCCCAGGGCCTGGCGAGTAAAACGCCGATTGTGGTCCAAAGCGACGAGGAGGAGGCCCTGGCCAATGAGCTTGAGCAGATGCCCGATGAAATCGACGAAGGCCAGCGCTTGGTGCAGACGCAATTGGGGTTGATCTGTCGGCAACTCGGTCCATTGCGGACCTTGGCGGCGCATTTGGTCAAGGACACCAGCGAGGCTTGAGGCTTGTGGCGGTTAGGCGGGCCTCATCGCGAGCAGGCTCGCTCCCACAGTGGATTGTTGGCGTACATAGACCTTGTGTTACAGCAGGTCCATGTGGGGGCGCGCCTGCTCGCGATAGGGGCGGCTCAGGCCCTACATCCCATGTGCCTTCAACAACCGCGCATAACTCCCATCCGCCTTCATCGCCGCGATCTCCCGGTCAAACCCGGCCACGATCTGCTCATGCTCCGGGCTCTTCAGGCTGACCAGGATGTGCAGGCTGTTTTCACTCAATGGCTTGGGCAGGAATTCCACGGCACTACGCACCTTGGCCGATTCGCGGGCCAGGTAATAGCGCGCGACGTATTCGTCCTCCAGGGTCAACTTCACGCGGTCGGCCGCCAGCATGCGCACCGCCATCGCGAAGTTGTGCACAGGAACTTTCTGCATTTGCGGGTCTTCGTCGAAGTCCTTGGAATAGGCATAACCGCGGACCACGGCGATGGGATAGGCGTGCAGCTGTTGCAGGCTGTCGAACTGGATCGATTCGTCCTTGCGCTTGATGAAGCGCACGCGGTTGAGCAGGTATTCGGCCGAGAACTGGCCGATTTGAGTGCGCTCCTCGCTGTACCAGGCGTTGACCAGCACGTCATAGCGGCCCTCGCTGATACCCAGCATCGCCCGGGCCCAGGGCACCTGTTCGAAGTCCGTGGCATAGCCGGCCCGCGCCAGGGCCGTGGCGACGATATCAGTCGCCAGGCCGCCATTGACCAGCGTGGAATCGGTAAAGGGTGGCCAGGCATCGGCGACCAGACGCAGCTTTTGCGCGCAAGCCTCGTAGCTCAGCAACAGCAACCCGATCAATGCAAGAGCTCGATGCAATCGCGGCATGCCAAACATCCTTGACGGGTTCAAAGCCCGGTTTGTTTTTAGCCGAAACCCAACGGACATCCTCAGACATCCGGTCCTAACATTAGCTCATTGCAACCGCTACGCAGCGCTGTCACGAAGATTACACAAAGAAGACAACGCCGCGACAGGGGAATGATGGCATTTTGGTCTTTGTCACAGATTTTCCAGCCACCCGAGTAAAGAGACTTCCGGGCAAAGCACGCTTAATATCGGCATCAGGTTCTTCAGGAAATTCAAAAATGGATATCGAATGGGTCTGCAAACATCACAGTGACCTGAGCAAGGAACAGCTGTATGCCATCCTCAAACTGCGTGCCGAGGTGTTTGTCGTCGAACAGAACTGCGCCTACCCGGACGTCGACGGCCTGGACCTGGAAGGCGACACCTGCCATCTGATGGCCTGGCAGGACAACCACCTGGTGGCCTACCTGCGTTTGCTCGATCCGCACTCGCAGAACAGTGACGTGGTGATCGGACGGGTAATCATCGCACCGCAAGCGCGCGGCCAGGGACTAGGCCACACACTGATGGAAGAGGCGCTGAAGCAGGCCGAGAAACATTGGCCCGGCACGTCGATCTCATTGTCCGCCCAGGCGCATTTGCAGGGGTACTACGGGCGGTATGGGTTTGAGGTGGTGGGTGTGGAATATCTGGAGGATGGGATTCCACACATCGGTATGCATCGGCCCTGAGGCCCTCTTCGCGAGCAAGCCCCGCTCCCACAGTGGATCTTCAGCGAATGCAAAAATTTGTGTACGAAGACGATCAAATGTGGGAGCGGGCTTGCTCGCGAAGAGGCCAGCCCAGACACAGCCAATGTTCAGGGGTATTCAAGCACCGCCTTGATCCGCTGCAAATTCCCCTCGATCCACCCCCGATCGATCGCCCCCCAATCGCGAATCCGATAACGCCCGGCATGATTGCGTGCGCCCTGCTCCTGCTCGAACTCACAAATGATATCCAGGTCAGCCAGCGCGGCGACGGTGTCCTGGGCGGTGCGCCGTGGCATGCCGGTGGCTTCGGTGAGAGCCGGGATGTTGCTGGCCACGCCGCTGTCGATCAGGTACGCCACATACAAACGACGGTAGAAGCTGGTCTTGGTCTTGCTGACGTCCATCGGGTCATTCCTTGTGGGGTTGCAGGTCCCGCCAGGTCAGGTACACCCGCAGGTCGAATTCCAACTGGTGATAGCCCGGCAGCATGTGCTCGCAGAGTTGGTAGAACGCCTTGTTGTGGTCCGACTCCTTGAAGTGCGCCAGTTCGTGCACCACGATCATGTTCAGGAACTCGGGCGCCGCGTCCTTGAACAGCGCAGCGATGCGGATTTCCTTCTTGGCCTTGAGCTTGCCGCCCTGCACCCGCGACACCGCCGTGTGCAGGCCGAGGGCGCGGTGGGTCAGGTCCAGGCGATTGTCGAACAGCACCTTGTCGATGGCTGGCGCGTTACGCAGGTATTGCTGCTTGAGATCCAGCGCGTAACCGTACAGAGCCTTGTCGCTCTGGATCGGATGCCGCCCGGGATAGCGCTGTTGCAAGTAATCGCCCAGACGGTCCTGGGCGATCAATTGCTGCACTTGGGCTTGCAGGGCGGCGGGATAGGCCTGGAGGTATTTGAGCGCGGTCATCAAGAGGCAACACTGTCACAAGAGGCCGCCAGTGTAGCGAATTCAGGCCTGCACCGCGCTCCAGTCGAATGGTGTGGCGAAGGCATTGGTGTCTTCGGCCATCAAGGGCCGCGCCACGAGGAACCCCTGCACGTACTCACAGCCATGGGCCTGCAACCACCGATATTGCTCGTGGGTTTCCACCCCTTCGGCAATCACCCGCAAGCCCAGTTGCGTACACAGGTCGATCACCGAGGCGGCCAGCGCGGCATCCCGGGGCGACCCTGGCAGGCGGGCAATCAAGTGTCGGTCGAGCTTGAGCGTATCGAGCTCAAGGTCGCGCAGATGGGTCAGTGAGCAAGGCCCCGAACCGAAGTCATCCAAGGCCACGCGCACCCCGAGGTGGCGCAGCAGGCGCAATTGCTTTTGGGTTTCATCGGGATTGCGCATCAGCGCGTCCTCGGTCACCTCGACCTCCAACTGTCGAGGCTTCAAGGCATGGCGTTCCAGGACCTGGCGCAACTCGGTCACCAGGTTTGGCATGCCGAACTGAGTACTGCTCAGGCTCACTCCCAACACCAGGTCATCAGCGAACAAGCGCTCCCAGACTTTGCGCTGGGCAGCGCTGCGATGATAAATCCAGCTGCCCAGCCGACTGATCAACCGCGCCTCTTCCAGCAAGGGCAGGAACAGGCCCGGCGGAACATCGCCGACGCTGGGGTGCTGCCAGCGCAACAACGCCTCGAACCCGCGAATCCGCCCGTCGACGATACTCACCTGCGGCTGGTAGACCATATTGAAATCGCGATTCTCGATGGCCGAGCGCACGCTCTCTTCGAGCATCAGCCGTGAACGGGCTCGACCGTTCATTTCGTGGTCGTAAAAACGGTATTGCTGGCGACCGGCACGCTTGGCTTCGTACATGGCGATATCGGACGCCCGCAGCAACCCATCGAGATTGGCGCCACAATCCGGGTACGTCGCGATACCGATGCTGGCCCCCAGGGCCACGTCCATGCCTTCGATCTGCTGGCAGATCGCGACTCGCTCGATAAGCTTCTCTGCGATCTTGGCCGCCTGCTCGGGAAATTCCAGGTCCAGCAGCGCCGTGAACTCGTCCCCGCCCAGCCGCGCCAGGATATCGAATGGCCGCAGGCACGCCTTCAACTGCTCCGATACCCAGCGCAATACCCGGTCGCCGGCATCGTGCCCCAGCGAGTCATTGACCCGCTTGAAGCCATCGAGGTCCAGGTACAGCAGCACCCAGTTGCTTTCCAGTCGCTCGCTGCGCATCAACAGATTTTCCGCGGTCTGGTAGAACCCGCGGCGGTTGAGCAATCCGGTCAGCGGGTCTGTGACAGCCTGGTATTCGAGTTGCTGATGCAAGTGGCGCACCACGGACATGTCCTGGAGTGTCACCACCATCGCTTTCTGCTCCGAGGGCAACGGCGCACAAGACAAGGCCACCGACACCTGTTGGCCGGGTGCAGTGCGCAGGACTGCATCATGCAAACGCCAGGTTTCACCACGACGGTAGGCGTTGTGGATATCGGAATCGATCCATTCGGGGATGTGCGGTTTCTGCAGGAAATCCAGGAACGGCATGTCCTGCAAATGCTCGGCGGTGGCATTGAGCAAGCGGCAGGTGGACGGGTTGGCGAAACGAATAAACCCATTCTCATCCACCACCAGGATGCCTTCGGCGGCGTTGTCCAGCACCGAGGCGTTGAAAGCCCTGGCCGCTTCGAGATCCTGGCTCAGGCGCTGCAAGGCCCGGCGATTGCGCTGGTGCTCGAGCAACGCCTGGACCTTGGGTTTGAGGATCTGCGGATCGAAGGGTTTGAACAGGTAATCCACGGCACCACTGGCGTAGCCCTTGATCACCGCATCCTGGGATTGTTCGTTGGCGGTCAGGAAAATGATCGGCGTGAGCCGCGTGCGCTGGCTGCCGCGCATCAGGCGCGCCACTTCGAAACCGTCCATGTCGGGCATCTGTACATCCAGCAGAACCAGGTCGATGTCATGTTCGAGCAGCAGGTTAAGCGCCTCGACCCCCGAGGACGCGGTCATGACTTGCCAATCCTGACGCTGCAACAAGGCTCGCATGCTGAGCAGGTTTTCAGGGTAATCATCAACAATCAAAAGGACAGAGCTGTCTTCGCCGAGCGGTGGTTGCGCGCATTCCATGCTGCTTCTCTTATCGGGCGCCACGTCCGTTTTTACGTAGCAAAGCGGACAAATACTGTCCCCTCACTCTAGACCGGGATTTTGAAAAGCAGTAGGTGTCAACGCGCCATCATCCAGGCAAAGCCCGAAATAGCCGACTAACGGTCACCCTCCTCGGGCACAGAAACTGCAAAGACATCTTCGACAGACAATTGACGTCAGTCATCCGCCGGACGGTTATCAAAAAATTTCCCTTCTGCGTGATTAATCCGCCCACAAGCGCGGGCTAGAGCCTCTCGTTGGGCGTTCAGCATTTTCACTCCCGTTACGTAGGATCCGATCATGATTGATCTCGCCACCTGGAACCTGAGCATCCCCGAAGGTAGCCCACCGACGACCATCGAAACCTCTCAACTGGTGCAAGGGTTCCAGAACCAGTATTTCCATGCCGACTCCGGCACGGTGTTTTTCTGGGCACCGGTAACCGGCGCCACGACCGCCAATGCTATTTATCCGCGCAGTGAACTTCGTGAAACCTACAGCAACGGTACCTTGCGCAATTGGCTGTACTCGGCGGCGGACAACAAGCTGGCTGCCACCCTGGCCGTCAGCCAGGTGCCCAGCTCCGGCAAGGTCGTCATTGGTCAGATCCATACCAAGGACAGCACCAGCCCCCTGGTGAAGCTGGAATACCAATACAAGACCTACAGCTCCACCGGCAACATTGTCGCCAAGGTGCGCATGCGCCCCGACGACGAATCGGGTCAGGTCATCACCATCGCCACGGGCATAAAGCTCAACCAGTCCTTCTCTTACCTGATCCATCTCAGCCCCGCCGGCGTCCTGACCATCAATGGTGCGGGTTACCAGTGGAGCTCCCCCATCAGTTCCACTTGGAGCGACAAGCCGCTGTACTTCAAGGCGGGCGTGTACGTGCAGGACAACACCGGTTATCCCACCGAAGGCGGGACCGTGACGTTCAGCCTGCTGGATATCGATCACCTCTAGACGCTTTGCGGGGCGCAAGGGCAGCAACGCAATGCTGCCCGCCCACGCGACCCTATCAATTCGAAATCGTTCAGTGCGAGCTTGAAACTGCCGACTAACGGTTGCCTATCCAGGCACAGATGCTGCAAATGACCTATTCGACGAACAATTGACGTCAAACATCCGCCGGATGGTCATTCAAAAATCTCCTTCCTGCGTGATCAACACACCCCAAATGCTTGGAGTAGAGCCTCCCGCTTTGGTCCTCAGCACTTTTACGCCCGTTACGCAGGATCCGACCATGATTGATCTCAACACCTGGAACTTGAGCATCCCCGAAGGCAGCCCGGCAATGACCATCGAAACGCCGCGGCTGGCGCAAGGCTTCAAGGACGAATATTTCCATTCCGACACCGGCACGCTGTTCTTCTGGGCGCCGGTGACCGGCACCAAGACTGCAAACGCGATTTATCCGCGCAGCGAACTGCGGGAAACCTACAGCGACGGCACCCTGCGCAACTGGCTGTATCCGGCGGCGGACAACATCCTGCGTGCCGCCGTCACCGTCAACCAGGTGCCCAGTAGCGGCAAGATCGTGATCGGTCAGATCCACACCAAAGACAGCACCAGCCCGATGGTGAAACTGGAGTACCAATACAAGGCCTACAGCTCCACCGGAAATATCGTCGCCAAGGTACGCATGCGTCCTGATGACGAAACGGGCCAGGTCATCACCATCGCCACCGGCGTGAAGCTCGACCGCAGCTTTACCTACATGATCCACCTCAGCCCGAAGGGCGCGCTGGGCATCAGTGCGGCGGGTTACAACTGGAGAACCACTATCGACCCGTCCTGGAAGGTCAAACCGCTGTATTTCAAGGCGGGCGTGTACGTGCAGGACAACACCGGCTACACCACCGAAGGCGGAAAGGTGACGTTCAGCCAGCTGGATATCGACCACAACATCTGATCGCTTTTCCTGGCGCCATGGCAGCACGGATGCTGCCTGTGCCCTCCCTCACCCTTGGATATTCGCGCCTCAAGCGCCATCGAACACAGGCCGTGTGTGCGGTGCCATATCGCCATCGTTCAAAAAAATTCCGCTTTAACCGACTAACGGTCACTTGTCTCGGGCACCAAACCGGCAAACGCCACTCTGACGGTCTGCTGACGTCAACCCTCCGCCGGACCCACGTGGAAAACGTTCGATCCCGCTTCCTCCTGGCGCCAGCGAAAGCGCGTCCTAGAGCCTTCGGCTGTGGCGTAAATCATTTCTTATGTACAGAAAGGATCCGAGCATGGTCGATCTTGCAACCTGGAACTTGAGCATCCCCGAGGGCAGCCCGCCGAAAACCATTGAAACGCCTCGGCTGGTGGATGGGTTCAAGGATAAATATTTCAACTCAGAAGGCAGCACGGTGTATTTCTGGTCACCGGTCACCGGCACCAAGACTGAAAACGCGATTTATCCGCGCAGCGAATTACGAGAGACTTATAAAGACGGCACCTTGCGCAATTGGTTGTATCCCGATGCCGACAATAAATTGAGCGCGACCCTGGTGGTCAACCAAGTCCCCAGCAGCGGCAAGATCGTTATCGGTCAGATTCATGCCAAGGACAGCAGCAAGCCCATGGTGAAGCTGGAGTACCAATACAAGGATGCCAGCAACACCGGGGACATCGTCGCCAAAGTGCGCATGCGCCCCGATGATGACGAAGGTCGGGTCATTACCGTCGCCAACGGTGTGAAACTTAATCAGGCCTTCAATTATCGGCTCCACCTCGACCGTACCGGCGACCTGGGCATCACTGCGGCGGGTCGTAGCTGGTACACCACCGTCAGCGCCAAATGGAAGGTCAAGCCGTTGTACTTCAAGGCTGGGGTGTATGTGCAGGACAACAGCGGCTATACCAGCGAAGGTGGGAAAGTGACGTTCAGCAAGCTGGATATCGATCACAACACTTAAAAAGTGCTTCCGAAAATCTCGTAGGAAACATCCCCTTGTGGCGAGGGGATTTATCCCCGCTGGGCTGCGCAGCAGCCCTCTCCTTTCGTCAGACCTACCGCATGCGCCGGTTTTGCGGCGGCTGCGCTCCAGAGCGGGGACTAGCTTCCTCGCCACAAGAGCCCGGTGCGTCCTACAGGTCGATTTTGGCTTCGAGAATCTCCTCTATAGTTCGGTGGGTCTGCTGGCTTTGGTCGGTGGGCAAGGGTTTCGCAGCCCCAGTGAGTTAGAATCACGACCGTCAAAAATCGGCGTAGGGGCATCCTGCCTACGTTCGGCTTTTTATGGCGGCTGTGTGTGGGAGATCTTCGGGTCTGCCGGGTGCTAACTCCTCGGTCTGCGAACCCGCACATGGCTGCCACCCATTTGTTTCGCAGCAAACAGTGGCAAATACTTTTTCTTGAGTTAGAGGTTTGTCATGAAAGCCGAACAATCGCTTAGTCGCTTCACCCCTCTCACCCCGATCGCCACCACCCAACCTGTCCTGTTCATCGACAAAACCGTCCCGCTAACAGAGCTTCACGCCTGTGCCAGCGAGCGCCTGCATGCCACCCTCGATTACTTGACGCTCATGGCCTGCGCCAGCCTGCGAGACTCGGCCGCCAGCGACTTCAACACCCTTACCAATGTGGCTCGGATCCTGGTCCAGGATGTCACCGATGTGTTTGGCGTCATTGAACAGCGCGGGCTTGAAGGGGAATAGCAATACCGTGTGTATATCCATTGCTGCGGTAACGGCCACTTATGATTCCGCTCTTACAGCGGGTCACTTTCGAAAAGCCCGGAAGCCGGCCCAGTCGAAAGTAATCAAAGCGCTCCTGCCCCACCACTCGGTGCCTCGCCTAGGCTCGGCATGCCCTCACTCCGGCATTGCTCCGTGGGCCGCCGCGAGGCGGCCTGATAGCCGGCCTGGCTCTTGCGGGGGGGGGGTACACCCATCAGACTTGTTTGAGCTGGACCTGTGGGAGCAAAGCTTGCTCGCGAAGGCTGCGGTACATTCAGCATTGATGCAAGCAGGCCCACCGCTTTCGCGAGCAAGCCCGCTCCCACAGGAGAAACGCAGTCCCACCAAGAAACAGGTCGGCTATAAGGCCGCCTCGCGGTGGACGTAGATTTTGGCGCCCCGTTAACCACGATGGCTGAACGCAGGCATTGGGCCATGGATGGCCCTTCGCGGCGGGCCCACGGACCAATGCCGGAGTGAGGGCATGCCGAGCCTAGGCGAGGCACCGAGTGGTGGGGCATAAAGCGTTTTGCTTACTTTTGCGCTTCTCAAAAGTGAGCCGCTGTAAGAGCGGAACCATAAGTAGCCGTTACCAAAGAAACGGATATACACACAAAACCCTGAAGCCCAAAAAATAAAAAACCCGCATCACTGCGGGTTCTTTAATAACGCGAAAGCTTAGTTAACCTTAGCGTTCAACTCACCTTTCAGATACCGCTGATACATCGCTTCCAACGAGATCGGCTTGATCTTGGAGGCGTTGCCGGCAGTGCCGAACGCTTCGTAACGCGCGATGCACACGTCGCGCATGGCCGTCACGGTCGCGCCGAAGAACTTACGCGGATCGAATTCGCTCGGGTTGGTCGCCATCAAACGACGCATGGCACCGGTGGACGCCAGGCGCAAATCGGTATCGATGTTGACCTTGCGCACGCCGTACTTGATGCCTTCGACGATTTCTTCAACCGGCACGCCGTAGGTTTCTTTGATGTCGCCGCCGTACTGGTTGATGATCGCCAGCCACTCCTGCGGAACCGAGGAAGAACCGTGCATCACCAGGTGGGTGTTGGGGATGCGCTTGTGGATTTCCTTGATGCGGTCGATGGCCAGCACGTCGCCGGTAGGTGGCTTGGTGAACTTGTAGGCGCCATGACTGGTGCCGATGGCGATGGCCAGGGCGTCGACCTGGGTCTTCTTGACGAAGTCCGCGGCTTCTTCCGGGTCGGTCAGCATCTGACTGTGATCCAGCACGCCTTCGGCGCCGATGCCATCTTCTTCACCGGCCATGCCGGTTTCCAGCGAGCCCAGGCAACCCAGCTCACCCTCTACCGAAACGCCGCAGGCGTGGGCCATGGCGACGGTCTGCTGGGTGACGCGTACGTTGTACTCGTAGTCGGTCGGGGTCTTGCCGTCTTCGCCAAGGGAACCGTCCATCATCACCGAGCTGAAGCCCAGTTGAATGGAGCGCTGGCAGACGTCAGGGCTGGTGCCGTGGTCCTGGTGCATGCACACCGGGATGTGCGGGAATTCTTCGATCGCCGCCAGGATCAGGTGACGCAGGAACGGCGCACCGGCGTATTTGCGGGCACCGGCCGAAGCCTGGACGATCACCGGAGAGTCAGTCTTGTCAGCGGCTTCCATGATGGCGCGCATCTGCTCAAGGTTGTTGACGTTAAAGGCTGGAACGCCGTAGCCGAACTCGGCTGCGTGGTCCAGCATCTGACGCATGCTGATAAGTGCCATTGTGTCTCTCTCCCGGTCGAGGGTCGTTAATCGTGCCAGCCTGCCGGAGCGGCGGCGGCTATTCAAGTCATTGCGGATCGGGGGTGACCCCGGTCTGCGTGTTCGGTGAAACAAAATCTCGAAACTATAGAGGCCCCTGTGGGAGCGAGCCTGCTCGCGATGAGGGCCTAACAGTCAACATCTCTGGCGCCTGATACATCGCTATCGCGAGCAGGCTCGCTCCCACATTGGCTATCTATTGAATCAGTCAGCCTTACAGCCACGCCCAATCAAGTCATTGGTGGCAACCCAGTACACCAGGCCTTCCTCACCCTTGACGTGAAACGCCAGCATGTCATCGCTGTACAGCGAACCTTCGGCTCCCGGCTCAAGCTTGAGGCGATAAACCTTATCGGCACCGCCCAGGCGTACGTCGACTTCCTTGCGGGCCGCATCGGCGTAGCGCCAAAGCACCTTGGCCTCGCTGTCACAGGTCCAGGTCGTCCAACCTTCAACAGGTTCGGCGGTGTGCAAGAAGTCCAACTGCGCACAACCACCCAGCAATGCCAACGCCACGACGGCGATCAAGCCTTTCATCCGTGTTCCTCGACTGACGGCACACGCCGCCAGCCCTGAGTTAAGAGTCAGACCCGTCAAGGACAACCATGTTCCTTGACCGGGGTTTGCGTCTCGTATTTGTCCAGGCCATCCGGTCCGGAACGCTTGTTCAGCACCGGGTTGGTCTCGGCCTGCCAGTCGGCCTGGTAGCAGCCCTCTTCAGGCGCCGGCGTCCCGGTTTCCGGGGCCGTTGCCTTTGGGCTGCTCGAACAGGCCACCAACATCGTCGCGGCCAACAGCAACGTGAACGTCTTGACCATCAGAACACTCCTTTGCCTGGTCAACGCAGCGTCAGGCCTTGGCCCGGCTTTCCAGGACTTCCACGGCAGGCAGCACTTTGCCCTCGACGAATTCGAGAAAAGCACCGCCACCGGTAGAAATGTAGGAGATCTGTTCGGCCACGCCATATTTGTCGATGGCCGCCAGGGTGTCGCCGCCACCGGCGATGGAGAACGCAGCGCTTTCGGCGATGGCCTGGGCCAGCACCTTGGTGCCGTTGCCGAATTGGTCGAACTCGAACACACCGACCGGACCGTTCCACAGGATCGTCTGGGAGGATTTCAGCAGTTCGGCGAAGTTGGCCGCGGTTTGCGGGCCGATGTCGAGGATCATGTCGTCCTCGGCCACGTCAGCGATCAGCTTGACGGTGGCGGTGGCGCTTTCGGCGAATTCCTTGGCCACGACCACGTCCACTGGCAATGGCACGCTGACCTTGGCGGCAATTTCCCGGGCGGTGTCCAGCAGGTCCGGCTCGTACAGGGATTTGCCGACCGGGTGACCGGCAGCGGCGAGGAACGTGTTGGCGATGCCGCCACCGACGATCAACTGGTTGCAGACCTGGCTCAGGCTGTTGAGCACGTCCAGTTTGGTGGAGACCTTGGAGCCGGCAACAATGGCGGCCATCGGCTGGGCCGGCGAGCCCAAGGCCTTGCCCAGTGCTTCCAGTTCGGCGGCCAGCAGCGGGCCGGCAGCGGCGACTTTGGCGAACTTCGCCACGCCATGGGTCGAGCCCTCGGCGCGGTGGGCGGTGCCGAACGCGTCCATCACGAACACGTCGCACAGGGCAGCGTATTGCTGGGCCAGTTCGTCGGCGTTCTTTTTCTCGCCCTTGTTGAAGCGCACGTTTTCGAACAGCACGACATCGCCGGGCTTCACGTCCACACCACCCAGGTAGTCAGCGACCAGTGGCACGTCACGGCCCAAGGCACGGCTGAGGTAATCGGCTACCGGCTTGAGGCTGTTTTCCGCCGAGAACTCGCCTTCGGTCGGACGGCCCAGGTGGGAGCAGACCATCACGGCCGCGCCTTTTTCCAGGGCCAGCTTGATGGTCGGCAGCGAAGCCAGGATACGCGCGTCGCTGGTGACGACACCGTCCTTGACGGGGACGTTGAGGTCTTCGCGGATCAGTACGCGCTTACCTTGCAGATCGAGGTCGGACATCTTCAACACGGTCATGGGTCGCAATTCCTGGGTAACTGTTTAGAGAGCAGGTTTTTTAGAAGCGGTTTGCAGGTAATGCTCGGCAACGTCCAGCATTCGGTTGGCAAACCCCCATTCGTTGTCGAACCAGGCCAGGATGTTCACAAGCCTTGGCCCGGAAACACGGGTCTGGCTGGCATCGACGATGGCCGAATGCGGGTCATGGTTAAAATCACAACTGGCGTGAGGCAACTCGGTGTAGGCCAGAAGGCCTTTGAGCGGGCCGCTGGTGGCGGCTTCGCGCAGGATCCGGTTGACCTCGGTGGCGTCGGTATCGCTCACGGTCTGCATCGTGATATCGAGGCAGGACACGTTGACCGTCGGCACCCGCACGGCTTTGGCCTGAATTCGCCCGGCAAGTTCCGGCAACAGCCGTTCAATGCCGCGCGCCAGACCAGTGGACACCGGAATCACCGACTGGAACGCAGAACGAGTGCGACGCAGGTCCTCGTGGTGATAGGCGTCGATCACCGGCTGGTCGTTCATCGCCGAGTGGATGGTGGTGATCGACACGTATTCCAGGCCGATTGCCTGGTCCAGCAGGCGCAACAGCGGCACGCCGCAGTTGGTGGTGCAGGACGCGTTGGACACCAACAGCTCGTCGCCGCTCAGGCAATCCTGGTTCACACCGTAGACGATGGTCGCGTCCACATCTGCTTCACTGGCCATCGGCTGGGAGAACAACACCCGTGGCGCACCGGCCGCGAGGAAACGCTGGCCGTCTTCGCGGGTGTGGTAGGCACCGGAGCATTCGAGCACCAGGTCGACGTCCAGGGACGCCCAGTCGATGCCTTCGGGGGTGGCACTGCGCAGGACTTTCACGCAGTCGCCATTAATATGCAGACAATCGCCCTCGACCCGCACTTCACCGGGAAACCGGCCGTGGGTGGAGTCAAAGCGTGTCAGGTATTCGATGCTGGCCATGTCGGCCAGATCGTTGATGGCCACGATCTCGAACCCGGCCTTGGCCCCTCGCTCGAACAACGCACGCAAGACGCAACGACCAATCCGGCCGTAGCCGTTGAGTGCAACTTTGTAGGGACGCGGTTGGGGCATGGGGGTTCTCTGACCAGGGTTAATCCATGGAGTACAGCGCTGGATGTTCCGCACTCATCGCGGGCAAGCCTTGCTCCCACAGGATGGCATTTTCCCAGTGGGAGCGTGCACATCCTGTGGGAGCAAGGCTTGCCCGCGATGGCGTCAGAACAGGCGATGCATTCCTGGACTTAGTCTTCCAGCAGCTCTTCAGCCTGACCCAGGATGTTCTCCAGGGTGAAGCCGAACTCCTCGAACAACGCCGGCGCAGGCGCCGATTCGCCGTAGGTGGTCATGCCGATCACGCGGCCTTCCAGGCCCACGTACTTGTACCAGTAATCAGCGTGAGCAGCCTCGATGGCGATCCGCGCACTGACCTGCAGCGGCAACACCGCTTGCTTGTAGCCGGCATCCTGGGCATCGAACACGCTGGTGCAAGGCATGGAGACCACACGCACGTTGCGGCCCTGGGCGGTCAGTTTGTCGTAGGCCTGGACGGCCAGGCCAACTTCGGAACCGGTGGCGATCAGGATCAGTTCTGGCTCGCCGATGCAGTCCTTGAGCACGTAGCCACCGCGGGTGATGTCGCCGATCTGGTCGGCATCGCGGTTCTGGTGCTGCAGGTTCTGACGGGAGAAGATCAGCGCCGACGGGCCGTCGTTACGCTCGATGGCGTACTTCCAGGCCACTGCCGATTCCACCGCATCGCATGGGCGCCAGGTGTCCAGGTTCGGCGTGCAGCGCAGGCTGGCCAGTTGCTCGATCGGCTGGTGAGTCGGGCCGTCTTCGCCCAGGCCGATGGAGTCGTGGGTGAACACGTAGAGCACGCGTTTTTTCATCAGCGCCGACATGCGCACGGCGTTGCGGGCATATTCCATGAACATCAGGAAAGTCGCGCCGTACGGCACCAGGCCGCCGTGGAGAGCCACGCCGTTCATGATCGCGCTCATGCCGAACTCGCGCACGCCGTAGTACATGTAGTTGCCGCTGGCGTCTTCGGCGCTGACGCCTTTGCAGCCTTTCCACAGGGTCAGGTTGGAGCCGGCCAGGTCGGCCGAACCGCCCAGCAGTTCCGGCAGCAATGGGCCGAAGGCGTTCAGGGTGTTCTGGCTCGCTTTACGGCTGGCAATGGTTTCGCCCTTGGCGGCGACTTCAGCGATGTAGGCCGAGGCTTTTTCGGCGAAGTCGGCTGGCAGCTCGCCGCTGAGACGACGGACCAGTTCGTTTGCCAACTCAGGGAATTCGGCGGAGTAAGCCGCAAAACGCTGGTCCCACTCGGCTTCGAGCGCACGACCTTTTTCCTTGGCATCCCATTCGGCATAGATGTCGGCCGGAATTTCGAACGGACCGTGGTTCCACTTCAACGCGGCGCGAGTCAGGGCGATCTCCTCGGCGCCCAGTGGCGCGCCGTGGCAGTCTTCCTTGCCTTGCTTGTTCGGCGAACCGAAGCCGATGGTGGTCTTGCAGCAGATCAGGGTCGGCTGGGCGCTCTTGCGGGCCGTCTCGATGGCGGTCTTGATCTCTTCCGGATCGTGACCGTCGACGTTGCGAATCACCAACCAGTTGTAGGCTTCGAAGCGCTTGGGGGTGTCGTCGGTGAACCAGCCTTCGACTTCGCCATCGATGGAGATGCCGTTGTCGTCATAGAAGGCGATCAGCTTGTCCAGGCCCAGGGTGCCGGCCAGGGAGGCGACTTCATGGGAAATGCCTTCCATCATGCAGCCATCACCCAGGAATACGTAGGTGTGGTGGTCGACGACGTTATGGCCTGGGCGGTTGAACTGCGCCGCCAGGACTTTTTCGGCCAGGGCAAAGCCCACGGCGTTGGCCAGGCCCTGGCCCAGCGGGCCGGTGGTGGTTTCCACGCCTGGGGTGTAGCCGTATTCCGGGTGGCCCGGGGTGCGGCTGTGCAGTTGGCGGAAGTTCTTCAGGTCATCGATCGACAGGTCGTAGCCGGTCAGGTGCAGCAGCGAGTAGATCAACATCGAACCGTGGCCGTTGGACAGCACGAAGCGGTCACGGTCGGCGAACGATGGGTTGCTCGGACTGTGCTTGAGGTAGTCGCGCCAAAGCACCTCGGCGATATCCGCCATACCCATGGGGGCACCGGGATGGCCGCTGTTGGCTTTCTGCACGGCATCCATGCTGAGGGCACGAATGGCATTGGCACGCTCACGACGGCTGGGCATCGCTGTTCTCCTGCGGGTATTGAATCGAGAATGAATAAAACGAAACTGAAAAAGGCGAGCATTTTCCCTCACCCACCCGCCCCGGGGCAATGACAGATAGTCATCCTTGGGCGTTTTTCCGGTGGATAAAGTCGCATTCGTCAGGTGAAACCTTTCCGCTGGTGGTTTGTAGAGTCAAGCACGGGTGGAGAAGTGCCATTTATCGAGCAATATCAAAACTTTTTGATATTGAACTTGCGATGATCCAAACCCCTCACTAGACTGCTTCACCATGAAACAGACTGCCTCATCATGAACTTACCCGCGCCCTCCATTCGCCATGACGACTGCGATGAGCTAGCGGCCCTTTGCAAGGCCGGCGGCGATCCGTTGCGGCTCAATGTATTGCGCGCCCTGGCCAACGACTCGTTCGGCGTGCTGGAACTGGCGCAGATCTTCGGCATCGGCCAGTCCGGCATGAGTCACCACCTCAAGGTCCTGGCCCAGGCCGACCTGGTGGCGACCCGTCGGGAAGGCAACGCCATTTTCTATCGCCGCGCCCTGCCCCACAGCGATCTGCTGGGTGGCAAGCTGCACGCGGCGCTGCTGGACGAAGTGGACGCGCTGACCCTGCCGACCGACGTGCAGGCTCGCATCGCCCAGGTACACGGGCAACGGGCCGCCGCCAGCCAGGACTTCTTCGCACGGGTCGCCGAGAAATTTCGCGCCCAGCAGGACCTGATCGCCGGCTTGCCGCAGTACCGCGAAAGCGTTGTGGCGCTGCTCGACAAACTGAGCTTCGAACCCGCGGCCACGGCGATCGAAGTCGGCCCCGGCGATGGTGCCTTTCTGCCGGAGCTGGCGCGACGCTTCAGCCAGGTGACGGCGCTGGACAACAGCCCGGCCATGCTCGAACTGGCGCGCCAGGTGTGCGAACGCGAGGCCCTGGCTAATGTCAGCCTGCAACTGGCCGATGCACTGGATGGCATGAGCCTGCAGGCCGACTGCGTGGTATTGAACATGGTGCTGCATCATTTCGCCGCGCCGGCCGACGCACTCTGGCACATGGCCGGCCTGCTGCAACCGGGCGGCAGCTTGTTGGTGACGGAGTTATGCAGCCACAACCAGAGCTGGGCCAGGGAGGCCTGCGGCGATCTCTGGCTCGGGTTTGAACAGGACGACCTGGCCCGCTGGGCCACCGCTGCGGGCCTCGTGCCCGGGGAAAGCCTCTATATAGGCTTACGTAATGGTTTCCAGATCCAGGTTCGCCACTTTCAGCGGCCACTGGCGACACTCACCAACGGTAACTTGTAGGAAAACATCGAGATGAGCGAATACTCCCTTTTCACCTCCGAGTCCGTGTCTGAAGGGCATCCGGACAAAATCGCCGACCAGATTTCTGATGCGGTGCTGGACGCCATTATTGCTGAAGACAAGTTCGCCCGCGTGGCGTGCGAGACTCTGGTGAAAACGGGCGTGGCGATCATCGCCGGCGAAGTCACCACTTCGGCCTGGGTCGACCTGGAACAGATCGTCCGGGACGTCATCCTGGGCATTGGCTACAACAGTTCCGACGTCGGCTTCGACGGCGCGACCTGCGGCGTGATGAACATCATCGGCAAGCAGTCCCCCGACATCAACCAAGGCGTCGATCGGGCCAAGCCTGAAGACCAGGGCGCGGGCGACCAAGGCCTGATGTTCGGCTATGCCAGCAACGAGACCGACGTACTGATGCCGGCCCCGATCACCTTCTCGCACCAGTTGGTTCAACGTCAGGCCGAGGCTCGTAAATCCGGCCTGCTGCCTTGGCTGCGCCCGGACGCCAAGTCCCAGGTGACCTGCCGCTACGAAGGCGGCAAGGTAGTCGGTATCGATGCCGTCGTCCTGTCGACCCAGCACAACCCTGATGTGTCCTACAAAGACCTGCGCGAAGGCGTGATGGAACTGATCGTCAAGCACGTGCTGCCTGCCGAGTTGCTGTCCAAGGACACCCAGTTCCACATCAACCCGACCGGCCAGTTCATCATCGGCGGCCCGGTGGGCGACTGCGGCCTGACCGGGCGCAAGATCATCGTCGACAGCTACGGCGGCATGGCCCGTCACGGCGGCGGTGCGTTCTCCGGCAAGGACCCATCGAAGGTCGACCGTTCGGCGGCCTATGCCGGGCGTTATGTGGCCAAGAACATCGTGGCCGCCGGCCTGGCCGAGCGCTGCGAGATCCAGGTTTCCTACGCCATTGGCGTGGCGCAGCCTACGTCGATCTCGCTGAACACCTTCGGCACCGGCAAGATCGGCGATGACAAGATCATCAACCTGGTCCGCGAAGTGTTCGACCTGCGTCCATATGCCATCACCACCATGCTCGACCTGCTGCACCCGATGTACCAGGACACCGCCGCCTATGGTCACTTCGGTCGTACGCCACAAACCAAGACGGTCGATGGCGATACCTTCACCACCTTCACCTGGGAAAAAACCGACCGCGCCGACGCCCTGCGCGCCGCTGCCGGCCTGTAACACCCACGTGTAAAGAAAAGCCCCTGGCGACTTGATCGCCAGGGGCTTTTTCATGCCTGGTGCTTGACCACTCAAAGGGTAAGTTCATACCGGGGCCTTGTGACGATGGAATTTATCTGTGGGAGCAAGGCTTGCCCGCGATGAGGACAACTCGGTCCCTGTGGTAATGAGGCGCCTGTATCGCGGGCAAGCCTTGCTCCCACAAAATTCCCTCGCCGAAGCTCAAGATCGCCGCGCCACCAGCAAAAACGAAGCCGCACTGGCCAACAAGCCCGCACACAGCCGATTGAACAGCCGCTTGCCACTGGGCCGGGCGAACAGCCGTCGCGCGTAAATCCCCATGTAGCAATACAACCCGATGGCAATACACTCCAGCGCCAGGAACAAGCCACCCAGCACGGCGAATTGTTGGGTGACGGTGCCTGTACGGTCGACGAACTGCGGCAGGAACGCAGTGAACAACAGGATCGCCTTCGGATTACCGATCGCCACCAGGAACTCCTGGCGCGCCAGGCCGGCCCTGCTCATCGACGCGACCGCCGCTTCGCTGCCAGCCTCGGGTTGGGCCCGCCACAATTGCACGGCCAGGTAGAACAGATAACCGGCACCGACAAGCTTGATCCCCAGGAACAACAGCTCCGAGGTATGCAGCACGGCGGTGAGCCCCACCGCGGCCAGGGCAATCATGATCGCAAAGGCCACCAGCCGACCGAGGCCACCGCTACACGCGCGAACGAAGCCATAGCGCGAAGCATTACTGATGGACAACAGGTTGTTCGGCCCCGGCGCCATGTTCAGCGCGAAGCAGGCCGGAATGAAAACGGCGAGGGTCGTCAGGTCCATCGGAACACTCCTGGCAGAGGCGAAACGAAGGTCCATTCTGCACCGGCCCTTGAGGGGTTCAAGGGACAGTTGCGCGGCTAAATCGTGCCGCACTGTACCGCCGCGACTTTGCCATCAAGCCTCGCAAAATCCGGTAACGCACTCGGACTCGCACCTCGAGCTACTGCAACTAGTCTTCAAGCACACCACCAAGCAAGGATGCTTCGATGCTGCCGTTATCACGCACAATCGCCTGTTTCATATTCATCACCGGCCCCGCCATTGCGGCGCCCTGCCCCGACTGGCCCACCGACCGCGCCCAGACGGAGATCGCCGCACTGCAACAGCGAATCGACGAGTGGGACGACACTTATCACCGCTACGGCCGCTCGCTGGTGGCCGACGAGCTTTACGATCAGTCCCGCTTGAAACTGGACCAATGGCGCAATTGCTTTGGCCTTGAAGCACCCGCCACCCCCTTGCGCCCGGGAGCGGGAAAAGTACCGCACCCGGTTGTTCATACCGGCCTGGACAAACTCAAGGACGCCGACGGTGCGAGAGCCTGGTTGCATGACCGGGAGGACGTCTGGGTCCAACCGAAAGTCGATGGCGTGGCGGTGACATTGGTCTATCGTGGAGGCCGCCTGCATCAGGCGATCAGCCGCGGCGACGGGATTCAAGGACAGGACTGGACCTGGGCTGTGCACAAGATCAGCAGCATCCCTCAACGGCTGCGCCAGCCTTTGGACGTGCTTGTCCAGGGCGAGCTGTACTGGCGGCTCAACAGCCATGTCCAGGCCGACAACGGCAGTCTCAATGCCCGGTCGACCATAGCGGGCCTGATGGCGCGCACAAATCTGACGGTGCAAGAGGGGACGTACATCGGCCTGTTTGTCTGGGACTGGCCCGACGGACCGCATACCCTGCCCGAGCGGATGGCCGCGTTGAGTGAGCTGGGCTTCGCCAACACCCTCGATTACAACCAACCTGTCCGGACCCTCGCTGACGCCGAGCGCTGGCGCGACCATTGGTATCGTACGCCGCTGCCTTTCGCCAGTGACGGGATCGTCCTGCGCCAGAGCCGCCGGCCACCCGCCAAACGCTGGCAGGCTCGGGCACCGTTCTGGGCCGTTGCCTGGAAATACCCATACGCACAAGCCCTGGCCGAGGTGCGCAAGGTGCACTTCAAGGTCGGTCGCACCGGGCGCATCACGCCCGTACTGGAGCTTGAACGCATCCGGCTCGACGACCGGTGGATTCGCCGGGTAAGTGTCAGTTCCCTCAAGCGCTGGGAGGAGATGGACATCCGTCCCGGCGACCAGGTGGCCATCAGCCTGGCCGGGCTGACCATCCCGCGACTCGACAGCGTTGTACTGCGCAGTGTCGAGCGCCAGGAGGTCAACGCTCCGTTGGCCGACGACTACCACGTCCTGAGTTGCTGGCAAGCGACGCCCGGCTGTGAAAGCCAGTTCCTCGCACGCCTGAACTGGCTCAGCGGCAAGCACGGGCTCGCCCTGCCCCATGTCGGTCCCGGCACCTGGGAAAAACTCCTGGCTGCAGGTCGACTCCACGGTTTGCTGGATTGGTTGACCCTTGATGCCGCCGAGCTTGCTAACATTGGTGGCTTCGGCGAACGCAGTAGCGCGCGCCTGCTCGCCAGCCTGGACAGCGCCCGGCAACGCCCTTTCGGGCAATGGCTCAAGGCCCTGGGCCTGCCGTCGGTCGGTGAGGCCCGGCTGGAAGGGCCGTGGCAGGTGCTGGCCGAGCGAAATACCGAACAATGGCAAGCCGAAGCCGGCATCGGACCGGGACGCGCCGCGCAATTGAGCGCATTTTTTCGCGACCCGCAGGTGCTGGCCTTGAGTGAGGAATTACGCACCGCCGGGGTCGACGGTTTTTAATCCAGGCCCCGCGTGGTTGAACCCAAGGGGCAAGCATGCGTTCCAACAGCGCATCTGTACCGACCGCTCGCGATTTTTTACGGAGTTGCTATGAATTTCCTGTCCCCCGTTGCCCTGCTGGTTTTATGCAGCGCCATGGCCGCCCCCTTGATGGCGGACGAGCAAGCCCCGGAGCTCACCGGCTGCGCGGCCAAGCGCCAGGGCATCATCAACCAGATCGAACTGGCCAAGTCCCGCGGCAACCAAGACCAGCAGGCAGGCCTGGAAACCGCGCTGAGTGAAGTCACCACCCACTGCACCGATGCGTCCTTGCGCAAGGAGCGTGAAAACAAGGTGCTCGATGCCAAGCATGAGGTCAGCCGACGTCAGGCCGACCTGGAAAAGGCCATGAAGAAAGGCGACGCCGAGCGGATCAACAAACGCAAGGACAAGCTGGCAGCCTCCCGCAAGGAACTGCAGGAAGCGGTGGATGAGTTGGATAAGTAAGCGGCAAGCTCACAGCTCTGCGCTTGCAGCTGTTTTATTCAATGATCCCGAAATTCCTTATGACAGGCACTGCACGCATCCTCGACCTTCTGGACCGCCGGCCCCAGGTAACTGGCCTTGTAGGGCTGGATTTTGCTGGCGGTCACCAATTCACCGGTGGCGGCTTCAAGATTGCGCGCCAGTTCCTGGAAGCGCGCCTGTTTTTGCCAGACTTCATCCCGGGCGCTGGTGTGGTCTTGCTCGCGTACCTGCGGGAAGTGTTTCCACGGCTCATGGGACAGCTGATCCAGCTGCACCGCGCCGTCGGCAAATCGTGCGCCATCGAACGGGACGCGGCCGCGCAACATGCCGCCCAGCTCTTCGCTGGTCTTGAGCATCTGCTTGAAGATCGCCTTGCGCTGGCCCAGGGGAGAATTGGGATCGACGCCGCCACAGGCGGACAACATCAGGCAGGCCAGCGCTGCCATGGAAAATCGTTTTACAAACATCTTGGCCTCGGGGCAGGAAACGGCGGTTAGTATCCTCGGGTCATCGGTAAAGACCAATGGCCCTATCAACAATACGGGTTGTTCGAGCGCCTGACAGCGTCCGAATGACTGCAAAGGAAATCTTCATGAACAGCCGCATCAAGACCTGGCACAAAGGCCTGGCATTGACCCTACCGCTGATCGCACTGTTGGCCGGTTGTAATCGCGGCGAAAAGGTCGAAGAGCCTCAGACCCATGCCCTCGCCACCTATGTCAGCGCACCGTGGGAAGCGTTGCCGTCGGTGTCCGATGCGGACTTGCTGGCCGGTTTCAGCTCCTGGCGCAGCGCTTGCACCCGTCTCAAGACCGATGCGACCTGGGGCCCGACCTGCGCAGCAGCGGCCAAGGTGCCGCAAACCGCACCGGATGTACGCAATTTCCTGAAACAGAACCTGGACGTCTACGGCCTGCGCTCGGGGGACAACAGCCCCAATGGCCTGATTACCGGCTACTACGAACCGGTATACCCCGGCAGCCTCACCCAGACCGCTACGGCGAACATCCCGGTCTACGGTGTGCCCGACGACATGATCATTGTGTCGCTGGACAGCATCTACCCTGAGCTCAAGGGCAAACGCCTGCGCGGCCGCCTCGAAGGCCGGGTGCTCAAGCCGTACGACGACGCAGCCACCATCGAAACCAACGGGGTCAAGGCACCGGTCATCGCCTGGCTGACCGACCCCATGAACCTGCAATTCCTGCAAATCCAGGGCTCGGGACGTATTCGCCTCGATGATGGTCGCCAACTGCGCATCGGTTATGCCGACCAGAACGGCCACCCTTACCGCCCCATCGGGCGCTGGCTGGTCGAACAGGGTGAGCTTAAGAAAGAAGACGTGACCATGGGCACCATCAGTGCCTGGGCCAAGGCCAACCCGAACCGTATTCCTGAATTGCTCGGCAGCAATCCCAGCTACGTGTTCTTCAACCGCAACCCCGACAGTAACGAAGGCCCGCGAGGCTCGCTGAATGTACCGCTGACCGCCGGCTACAGCGTGGCGGTGGACCGCAAGGTGATTCCGCTGGGCAGCCTGTTGTGGCTATCCACCACTCGCCCCGACGGCAGTCCCTTGAACCGGCCGGTCGCCGCCCAGGACACTGGCGGCGCGATTGCTGGCGAAGTGCGGGCGGACCTGTTCTGGGGCACAGGCGAGGCGGCAGGGCAATTGGCCGGGGACATGAAGCAACAAGGGCAGATCTGGATGCTGTGGCCCAAGGGCATGGCGTTGCCATCGGTGCCGCAGGTGGCGAACGCGGTTAGCGCCAATCCCTAAGAGATGTGTTGATTGTCCCGGCCCCATCGCGAGCAGGCTCGCTCCCACAGCTGATCTCCAGTGGACACATATTTTATGTACGGCTAGATCCATTGTGGGAGCGAGCCTGCTCGCGATAGGACCTCACAGAGGCTATGTCTCAACCGCCAGGCTCAGACCGAAACGAAAAAGAAACTCAAGACCAACCCCACCCCCACGAACCACACCAGCGACCGCAAGATGGCCCAGTCCGCCAGGTAGCAAATGATGTAGAGCAGGCGACTGGTGATGAACAACACCGCCAACACGTTGATAGTCACCAGCTCGGCATTGCCGGCCAGGTGTGCGACGATCACGGCGGCGGCGAAAAACGGGCTGATTTCGAAGCTGTTCAGTTGCGCGGCGTATGCCCGCCGGGGAGCGCCTTCGAGCGAGTCCAAAAAGTCCCGGGGGTCGTGGTTATCCTGCAACCGGTATCTCCCACCGGCCTTGGCGATCCCGACACACAGGTAAGGCAGGAGAAAAGCAATCAACACACACCACAGGGCAACCGTCATACGCACTTCCTTTTCGAGTTTTTAGAGAGAATCGAGCGCCAGTCAGGCTTTCATCACCAGCATGCCAATCAACACCAAAGCGCAAGCTAAGAGCCGCGGCCGGCCAAAAGGTTCTTTCAGGTAGCGCATGCCGAACAGCACCACCAGGATCACACTGATCTCCCGCAGCGCCGCTGCTTCGGCAATCGACCCCAGTTGCATGGCCCACAGCACCAGAGCGTAGCTGAACAAAACGCAGAGTCCGACCGCCAACCCCAACCGCCATTGCTCGCGCCAAAACAGCAAGAACGCCGGTCGCTTGCCGACCAACGCCAGCAACGGGTACGGCC
Organism: Pseudomonas sp. St290; assembly: GCF_018325805.1. Taxonomy (NCBI): domain Bacteria; kingdom Pseudomonadati; phylum Pseudomonadota; class Gammaproteobacteria; order Pseudomonadales; family Pseudomonadaceae; genus Pseudomonas; species Pseudomonas sp. St290. The sequence goes on from NZ_AP014703.1 coordinate 6,325,146, forward strand.
AGGCACTGAGCAGCGTGAGCCAGACCAGGTAATCCAGCGGATGGGACCAACGCCGCAAGGCGTGACCGTCGATAAAGGTGTAGCAACCGATGCACAGGCCGATCAGCGCCACCACCGGCAACATCGACCAGGGCAATCGCTCGCCACCACCGCCCTGCCACAACAGGCAAAGCATGCCGAACGGGATCAGTAAAATGCCGATGATCTGCTGGATCGTCAGTGCTTCACCGGCGAAAATAAATGTCAGGGCCAACACCACCAGCGGCGACAGGCCGCGCATCAACGGATAGACCAGCCCCAGGTCACCGACCCGATAAGCCTGGATCAGCAGATAGCGATACAACAGCTCGAACAGCGCCGAGGCCAGGATCCACGGCCAGATCTCCAACGGCGGCACGGCCACGAAACCCAAGGCCAACGCGACGAACAGCAAGGCGACACTGTCCATGCACGCCACCACCAGCAAACGCTCGCCACTGAACTTGATCAGCGTATTCCACGCCGCATGCAACAGCGCCGCCACCAACACCAAGGCCGTTGCAATCACGGCACGCTCCTTATTCCATTCAGAGAATTGATTCGCCATCCATCCGCGGCCGTTTATACTGCAAGCGACCACGCCGCACTCAGTTGCGCATACACCTATTCCAATAATTTCGCTGTTGCCCCGTTCACTCGAACCGGTGGTGTCGGCATGCGTATGCCTGATCAGAGCGTCAAGACTACAGACAGAGACCTTGCGCATGCCACTCGCCTTGCTTGCTTTGGCCGTCGCCGCTTTCGGCATCGGCACGACTGAATTCGTCATCATGGGGCTGTTGCCCGATGTCGCCCGTGACCTGGCGGTGAGCATTCCCCAGGCCGGGTTGCTGATCACCGGCTATGCCCTGGGCGTGGTGTTCGGCGCTCCGATCCTGGCCATCGGCACCGCCAATATGCCGCGCAAGGCGACGCTGCTGGGCATGACCCTGATGTTCATCCTCGGTAACGTCCTCTGCGCCCTGGCGCCGAACTACACCACGCTGATGGCCGCGCGAGTCATCACCGCGCTGTGCCATGGGGCGTTCTTTGGCATCGGCTCGGTAGTGGCGGCCGGGTTGGTGGCGCCGAACAAACGGGCCCAGGCCATTGCGATGATGTTCACCGGCCTGACCCTGGCAAACGTGTTGGGCGTGCCGTTGGGCACGGCCTTGGGCCAATACGCCGGCTGGCGCTCGACCTTCTGGGCGGTATCGGTGATCGGGGTGATCGCAGCCATCGCCCAATGGGTCTGGCTGCCCAAGGAAATCCCCATGGACAAGGCCAACCTGGCCAGCGAGTTCAAAGTCCTGGGCAAAGTCAACGTATTGCTCGCTCTCGGCATGAGCGTGCTGGCCTCCACCAGCCTGTTCAGCGTGTTCACCTACATCGCGCCGATCCTTCAAGACATCACCGGTGTCAGTCCCCATGGCATCACCATCATGCTGCTGTTGTTCGGCGTTGGCCTGACGGCGGGCAGTTTCCTCGGTGGGCGCCTGGCCGACCGACGCCTGCTGCCCTCGCTGGTGGGCATGGCCCTGGCCGTGGTGCTGGTGTTGGCCGCGTTCAGCCAGACCAGCCAGTCGGTGATTCCGGCGGCGATCACCCTGGTGCTGTGGGGTGTCTTCGCCTTCGCCCTGTGCCCGATCCTGCAATTGCTGATCATCGACCAAGCCCACGAAGCACCGAACCTCGGCTCTACGCTGAATCAGAGCGCGTTCAATCTCGGCAACGCGGCTGGGGCGTGGATTGGCGGGTTGGTGGTGGCCAGTGGTGCGGATCTGGCGGATCTGCCATGGACCGGGGCGTTGGTCGGAGGCCTCACGGTGTTGACTGCCTTATTCTTTATCTACCGACAACGTCGTTCGGTGGCAGTCGCTGTTTGAGGGGCTGAGAAATCTGCCCTGCCCGTGAGCGAATAGGCGACGCTTTCAGTAAGACTTTGTCCCCATCCGTGCGAGCTGTTTTACCTACTTTCCAAAAGCCTTGTTCCAGAGCGCTTTTCATTGAAATCCGCCGAGTGCTGTTTGCAGCCGGCGGATGTTTGTCCAATTGAGTCGCCACGCAATAATCCCTCGGATTTTGCTTAGAGTTCGGTCCCCCACGGGTACAAGGAACGAACCAGAATGCTAGCAATCTCGCAACAGCCCCCTCCCCGTAGCTCTTTTGAGAGCACAGACCAGATCACAAGACCAGCGAATCCTGGAGATGACTGCCTATTGGTAGACCGCGCGACAGGCCGGTCGATATCCATCATTCGACATGGCGACGGTAGTGTCGAAGTCACCATGAATCGCCCCCCCATTACGGACTTGGTCCTGAGTGGCGGTGGCGCCAAGGGGGCGGCTTACTCCGGACTTGTCGAAGCCCTCGAAGCCAACGGTCTCATGGACAATATCAGAACGATTTCAGGTTCCTCGGCGGGGGCCATCTCGGCCGCCGTACTCGCCAGCGGCATGGGTCATGCGCGTTTCGACAAGATCCTTGACGATATTCCCCTCACGTCCTTGCTCGACAGCACCCACCCTATCGTTAAAGCAATCCAGACCGGATGGTCGAAGCTGGGCGAGAGTCTAAAAAGCCTTCCACTGGCGCAGTTGTTGTGTGATCTGTTGCCACGTCTGGGCTCCAAGGGAGTGCCGTTGGAGAATCTGATCCGGAAGGAATCCTGCGCGGCGCTTTTGCAACGCTGCGACGATCACTCGGAACCTCTCTCCGAGAAAGCGCAACAAGCCATTGCCAATGTGAGACAGAACCAATACGTCACCTTCGCTGACCTGGCAGTCCTGAGCAAAGAGATCCCACAGATCAAGACCGTGGAAATCACCGGCACCGCCATGTTCGAGGAAGGCACGCAATTGGTGGTGTTCAGCGAGAAGACCACGCCGAATATGGACATTGCCGTGGCCGCGCTTATCTCCGCGTCGCTGCCGGTCGTCTTCAGCAAGCCGACCCAGCAAGGGCTGCCATTCCAACAGAACGATGAGAAACGTATTGAAACCACGGCATTTGCCGATGGCGGCATTCTGAACAACACACCGGTACCTGACATCTATAATCCGGCGACCTCCATGAGCCCGATCCCGGACAGCGAGTCTTTGATCCTGGTGTTCGAGTCTGAAGAATCGGACCAGGAAAACCAGCGGGGTACGGGCATCTCGGCCCTGATCGACAGCGTTCTCAAGGCCCCCCATACGGCTAGCGCCGCGTGGAATGCCAAGCAACTGAAGCGCTTTGCCGACCAGATCGTCGTCGTACCGCTGAAAACCGAAAAAGGCGATTACCGTGGCCTGTTGAGTGGAACGGTCAATTTCGGCATGTCCGAGGAGATCAAGAATCATCTCCAGGAAGAGCTGCGCAAGGTTGTCCAAAGCTATCTGGACGAGCGCTACGCCACGCAGCAAACCTTTGCATTTGTCTCGATCGAGGACGCCCTGCTGGCGTTGAGCGACAAGGATTTCGAACCGCTGAGCGCAGAACTGGAAGACGACAAAGCCTGCACCGAGGTGATTGCCTTCAGGCGCCACGCACAACAGGCGTTGACGCAATTGAAGGAAGCGATCCAAGCGGCCAACGAAACACCTTCTAAGCTTGAACCCACCTCGCAAATGCACATGGCCATCAGGGCCCTCGACCAACTTGCGGATCAACCCGGCAAGCTGCAATGGCTAGCTAAACGCCTCAATCACGGCAATGACCCGGACTTCATGCAATTCCTGCAGGCCGCCGCCGAGTGGGACAAAGGCGCGACCAGCGCCATTTCCGAGGTGACCCGTCACGCCGTCGAGCAAATGCACCAGCAGGACATTGCCACGCGCATCCATAACGTCGTGCAAAACGTGCTGCATCCCACACTCTTCCGCAGCGGCCAGCCCAATGCAAACATCAAGCTGATAGAAGGGGCAATCCGGGACCTTCAGGAAGTGCAAGATCCAAAGAGGTTCAACAATTCACTGGCGCAGAGGATCGCGTTCAACAAAGCACTCGAACGGGTCATCGCCAACTACAGGTCGCGCTACACGGGAATGCTTGATCCGGAGTCAACAACCCGCAAGACCCTGCGCAACATGCAATTCAATTAACGCCAACCACGCCGGGAGCCTGCGATCAGGCTCCCATTCATTCCGAGTCGCCACGCGGCCTTGCCGCTCCTGACGGCTTATCTTTGGGCGGGCCGACTTCGCTACGAATCTGCGCATGACTGATCAAAGCGAAGATAAAACTCCCACCGACGATATTGCCCGCCAACGTCGGCCCGGCAAACACCATCCAGAAGTCCTCCCACGACAACTGACCGGCAAACACCAGGTAGGACACTTCCGCCGAGCCGACGACGATGTGAGTGAAATCCCCCAGCGCCATGAGGTAAGTGATCAGAATGATGATCCACATCTTGGCGCTTTCCATGGAGGGGATCATCCAGACCATGGTGGCGATCATCCAGCCGGAAATGATGCCCTTGGCAAACATCTGGCCGGTGTCGTTTTCCATAACCTTGCGGCCGATCTCCAGGAAAGCCTGGTCAGTGCGCTGGTCAAAAATCGGCAGGTGCAACATCACGTAGGCCACCAGCAAGGTGCCACACAGATTGCCCACCAGCACCACGCCCCAGAGCCGGATCAACCGCCCGAAATTGCCCAGGGTGGGCTTGCTCATGATCGGTAGCACCGCGGTCAGGGTGTTTTCGGTGAACAATTGCTGGCGGGCCAGGATCACCGCGAGAAAACCGGCGCAATAACCGAAGCTGGCGATGACCTTGAAGCCTTCGTGGTCCGGCAGCCGGGAGTTGAGCAACCCCATCGCCATCAGTGACAGGCCCATGGTCAACCCCGCCGCCAGGGCCGACCACCAGAGCGCAGCGATACTGCGCTCAAGTTCCTGGTTGCCCTGGGTGCGGATGATTTCATGCAACACGGCAGCCCGCGGCGGCTGGTTGCGGTCGACTTCGTGCTGTTCCTGAGCCGAGAGATCAGGGGTCTTGCCGTCTTTATGGGTGTCCATACAGCTCCTGAACCGGTGGCGTGATGTAGCTACGACACGTGGCGTTCGGAGCTGTTCAGTGGTGGACTGATGTTCATGGACCTTGAAGCCGCCATCGCGAGCAGGCTCGCTCCCACAAGGGGATTGATGGTGAACACAAATCCCATGATCAATACCGAATCAATGTGGGAACGGACCTGCTCGCGATAGCGACGCCGCCGATCTCACTCGACAACATCATCCTTGAACTGATCCTTGACGTATTTGATCTCGGTCCGCCCATGAGGCGCGGGCAAACCGTCCTCACCAAGGTTGACGAAAACCATCTTCTCCACGGTCAGGATGCTCTTGCGGGTGATTTTGTTGCGCACCTCGCAGGTCAGGGTGATGGAGGTGCGGCCAAATTCGGTGGCGGTGATGCCCAGCTCGATGATGTCGCCCTGGCGCGAGGCACTGACGAAGTTGATTTCCGAAATGTACTTGGTGACCACGCGCTGGTTGCCGAGCTGGACGATGGCGTAGATCGCCGCTTCTTCGTCGATCCAGCGCAACAGGCTGCCACCGAACAGTGTGCCGTTGGGGTTGAGGTCTTCGGGCTTGACCCATTTGCGGGTGTGGAAATTCATGTTCACTCCTGAGCGCCTGGCCGATGAATGGCTGCATCATGGCAGACCCGGCAGGCAGGCTCTACATCGCGGCCCCTATAACGATCATCGGCAATTTTGATTTGCCGACAGAAACCCTTTTGGAAGATCCGGTTAGCCCGTTATAATCGCCCCGCTTTACCGGTCCACGCTTTGGACCGTTCCCGCCACCTGTCCGAGGGGCGCTGCAGCAGGCTCGACCTGTCAGGCTCGGATGGGGCGTTGTTCGTACGGGGCTCCCCATACGGACACTAAACGCACAACGGCGCCCATTCGCATACATTACGAATGGAGGCTCTTCATGAGCGCTGTTATTACGCCTGCCGCTTTTACCGATTACAAAGTCGCCGACATGTCCCTGGCTGCCTGGGGCCGTCGCGAAATCATCATCGCCGAATCCGAAATGCCAGCCCTGATGGGCCTGCGCCGCAAGTACGCCGGCGAGCAACCGCTCAAGGGCGCGAAGATCCTCGGCTGCATCCACATGACCATCCAGACCGCCGTGCTGATCGAAACCCTGGTTGCCCTGGGTGCCGAAGTGCGCTGGTCGTCCTGCAACATCTTCTCGACCCAGGACCAGGCCGCTGCCGCCATTGCCGCTGCCGGTATCCCGGTATTCGCCTGGAAAGGCGAAACCGAGCAAGAGTACGAGTGGTGCCTGGAGCAAACCATCCTCAAGGATGGCCAGCCATGGGACACCAACATGATCCTCGACGACGGCGGTGACCTGACCGAGCTGCTGCACAAGAAATACGCGGCCGTGCTGGAAAACGTCCACGGTGTGACCGAAGAAACCACCACCGGCGTACACCGCCTGCTGGACATGCTGGCCAAGGGCGAACTGAAGATCCCGGCCATCAACGTCAACGACTCGGTCACCAAGAGCAAGAACGACAACAAGTACGGCTGCCGTCACAGCCTCAACGACGCCATCAAGCGCGGTACCGACCACCTGTTGTCGGGCAAGCAGGCCCTGGTGATCGGCTACGGTGACGTGGGCAAGGGTTCGTCCCAGTCCCTGCGCCAGGAAGGCATGATCGTCAAGGTGTCCGAAGTCGACCCGATCTGCGCCATGCAGGCCTGCATGGACGGTTTCGAACTGGTTTCGCCGTTCATCGACGGGATCAACGATGGCACCGAAGCGAGCATCGACAAAGCGCTGCTGGGCAAGATCGACCTGATCGTGACCACCACCGGCAACGTCAATGTCTGCGACGCCAACATGCTCAAGGCCCTGAAAAAGCGCGCCGTGGTCTGCAACATCGGTCACTTCGACAATGAAATCGACACCGCTTTCATGCGCAAGAACTGGGCATGGGAAGAAGTGAAGCCACAGGTGCACAAGGTTCACCGCACCGGCACTGGCAGCTTCGACCCACAGAACGACGACTACCTGATCCTGCTGGCCGAAGGCCGCCTGGTGAACCTGGGCAACGCCACTGGCCACCCAAGCCGCATCATGGACGGTTCGTTCGCCAACCAGGTCCTGGCCCAGATCTTCCTGTTCGGCCAGAAATACGCCGACCTGTCGCCAGCCCAGAAAGCCGAGCGCCTGACCGTGGAAGTACTGCCCAAGAAGCTCGACGAAGAAGTGGCCCTGGAAATGGTCCGCGGTTTCGGCGGTGTGGTCACCAAGCTGACCAAGCAACAGGCTGACTACATCGGCGTTACCGTCGAAGGCCCGTTCAAGCCGCACGCTTACCGCTACTGATCGGTTCTATTGCCTGCTCTCCCTGTGGGAGCGGGCTCTTTGTGGGAGCGAGCTTGCTCGCGATGCAGACACCTCGATTAAGCTGTCAGGCCGAGGCGATGCCAATCGCGAGCAGGCTCGCTCCCACATGAGTCCGCTCCTACAAGGAATGTGCAGGCCTCCCAGGCTTACGCGTTTCCAAGGATATGACCATGTCCCAAGACCGTCGCTACAGCTTCGAGTTCTTCCCGACGAAGACCGATGCTGGGCATGAAAAACTGATCGCCACTGCCCGTCAGTTGGCCAGCTACAACCCCGACTTCTTCTCCTGCACCTATGGCGCTGGCGGTTCGACCCGTGACCGCACCATGAACACCGTGTTGCAGCTCGAAAGCGAAGTCAAAATCCCCGCCGCCCCTCACCTGTCCTGCGTGGGCGACAGCAAGGACGACCTGCGCAGCCTGTTGACCCAATACAAGGCCGCTGGCATCAAGCGCATCGTCGCCCTGCGTGGCGACCTGCCGTCGGGCATGGGCATGGCTAGCGGCGAGCTGCGCCACGCCAACGAACTGGTGAGTTTCATTCGTGAAGAAACCGGCGAGCACTTCCACATCGAAGTGGCTGCGTATCCGGAAATGCACCCGCAAGCGCGCAACTTCGAAGACGATCTGCGCAACTTCGTGCGCAAGGCCAATGCTGGCGCCAACAGCGCGATTACCCAGTACTTCTTCAACGCCGACAGTTACTTCTACTTCGTCGAGCGTGTACGCAAGTTGGGGGTCGACATCCCTGTCGTGCCGGGGATCATGCCGATCACCAACTACAGCAAGCTGGCGCGTTTCTCCGACGCGTGCGGTGCAGAAATCCCACGCTGGATCCGCAAGCAGCTGGAAGCCTATGGCGACGACGCCTCGAGCATCCAAAGCTTCGGCGAGGAAGTCATCACGCAAATGTGTGAGCGTTTGTTGCAAGGCGGCGCACCGGGGCTGCATTTCTATACCCTTAACCAGGCCGAGCCCAGCCTCGCGGTATGGAACAACCTCAAGCTGCCACGCTGATGACTTGATGCGCTGGTACAAGAGGCCTTGGCGAAAACCAAGGCCTTTTTTTTTAAGCACATATCTGGAGGATTGCAGTAGATGCCCAATGGTCACAGGCTAACGACCCCACAGCTCATTTATCTGGTCTACGGGGCCGAAACCTATCACCAGGAAGCGTTGTTCAGCATCGCCAGCGCGTTGGCCGGCCTGCGCAAGACGCCGGACGAAGCATTGGATATCCAGGTGTTCACCGACAATCCCGCACCGTACGAAGGGTTGCCGGTGCGTTTGCGCCCGTTGGACAACGAGACCCGCCAGGCCTGGATCGAACCCCACGACTATCACTTCCGCGCCAAGCACGTGGTGATGCAGAAAGTGCTCGAAGAAGCCGAAGTGGCGCTGCTGATCGACACCGACACTTTTTTCCACTGCTCCCCCCTCGAACTGTTCCGCCGCGTCCGGCCTGGCACGCTGCTGTGCAACGCTTTCGGCCTGACGTATGGCGCCAACAAGGATTCCGGGCTGTACCTGACACTGGCCGACACCCTGCGCCAGCGGCAATTGGCAGACGACGACATGCCGTTGTTGAACTCGGGGGTCATTGGCCTCAACTGCGCGGATACCGCGGTCCTGGATCGCTCCCTCGCCCTGATGGATGAACTGTATCCATTGGCGCAGGGTGCCTACACACTGGAAGAATTCTGTCTTTCGGTAGCGGCCTATCGCTCGGTGCAGGTGCGCGAATGCCCGGACCTGATCCATCATTACTGGAGCCGCAAGCAACTGTTCCGCGCCAAGACCAAAGCCTGGCTCGACAAACACCGCGCCGCGCCGGTTTGCCAACGGGCCCTGGATGAAACCGGGCAAGTCACTGCCACCCTGCCCCGGCCGCCGGCCTTCCAACGCCTGGCCTACAAGGTCGTTACCCTGGCGCTGCCCAATCATAAACGCCAATTCATGCGCGAAATCCTCTATGGCTGCTACCGCCACACCAACCAGTTCGACCAGGCCTGCGCGCCGGTCTGGTGGGAAAAAGCCCTGGAGAACGTCGAACACCGCCTGGAAAAACCGTTGCAGGACCATGAGCTCAAACGCTGGCTCAATCATCCGCTGATTCGCCTGGTACTGGGTGAGCGCCGCGTAGCCATCTATGAGCACTTGATGCAGGCAAAGGACAATTAGCAGCCTGCGTGGCTAGTTCGTTAGTTCAAATTCGGATGCCAGAAGTTGAACTGACTGGAATAACCACACAGGCCACGAGGGCGCAGGCCAGAGCGCTCTAGCTATTTGATGAGCTCTCGTCGTAACCTCAGGCCATGCCCGTCATTGTCCAGCTGCTGACCGCCCTTCTCCTCCTGTGCCTGAGCATGACTGCCCGGGCCGAGAAGTTGCGCATTGTCACCGAACCCTGGGCCCCGTATGTCTACGAAGAGCAGGGCAAGATGCTAGGCCTGGACTACGAAACCACGGCCATCGTGTTCAAGCGCCTGGGCATCGACGTGGAATGGCAGTTCCTGCCATGGAAGCGTTGCCTGGTGATGCTGGAGCAGGGGCTGGCGGACGGTGCGCTGGACATTTTTCACAGCGATAAGCGCGATGCCATGCTGCTTTACCCCAGCGAACCGCTGTCGGACGTGGAGTTCGTGATGTTCTACGCCAATGCCCGGCCCCATCCGTTTCGTACCCTCGATGACTTGGGCGGCCTGACCATCGGCACCTCGCCCGGTTATCTGTACAGCCAGGCTTTCAGTGAGTCGACCCTGTTCACCCGTGAAACGGCGCCCACCCACGAAGCCAATTTCGGCAAGTTGCAACTGGGGCGGATCGATCTGCTCATCACCGACCGCAGGGTGGGCCGGCATGTACTTGAACAAATGCGGTTGGGCGACCAGATTACCGAAAACCCGACGGTTGTGAGCCGTCAAAGCCAATACCTGGCGGTGCGGCGCAACGCCGGGATGGATTTGCTGGTGCAACGCTTCGGTGCCGAACTCAAGCGTTTCAAGCGCGAACCGGCCTATGCCGAACTGAGCGCCCGTTACGGCGCCGGCCCGATTGCCAAGGTCGCCTCGCCCGGTCAGGCAACGCTGAAATAAACCGTTGAGCAGCGGGAAAGCGGCGCACGGCGTTTGCTCTGTTATACTCCGGCCTTCCCGCCAGGCTCACGCCCGGACGCCCGGCCTTGCAAAAGGCATCCCGACACCGCTACAGCGCAGCCTACAGCCCGCGCGAGCCTTGTCCGGACCCGCCTTTGAGGCCCGGCAGGACCGGACGGGATGACGTCTTTTTGTTGAACGTCGTTCGCGCCAGGCAAGACTATCCCATTGGGCCAGGCCCTCACTAAAACAGGATTACTCATGTCCTTTGCTTCCCTCGGTCTCTCCGAGGCTTTAGTCCGCGCCATCGAGGCCGCCGGCTACACCGAGCCTACCCCGGTGCAACAGCGGGCCATCCCCGCCGTGTTGCAAGGTCGCGACCTGATGGTCGCGGCGCAGACAGGTACTGGTAAAACCGGCGGTTTCGCCCTTCCGATCCTGGAGCGGTTGTTTCCCAACGGTCACCCAGACAAATCCCAGCGTCATGGCCCGCGCCAACCGCGCGTACTGGTCCTGACCCCAACCCGCGAACTGGCGGCCCAGGTCCACGAGAGCTTCAAGATCTATGCTCGCGACCTGAAGTTCGTCAGCGCCTGCATTTTTGGCGGCGTCGGCATGAACCCCCAGGTCCAGGCCATGTCCCGTGGCGTCGATGTACTGGTGGCCTGCCCCGGTCGCCTGCTGGACCTGGCCGGCCAGGGCAGCGTCGATTTGTCCCACGTCGAAATCCTCGTGCTGGACGAAGCCGACCGCATGCTCGACATGGGCTTTGTCCATGACGTGAAGAAAGTGCTCGCCCGCCTGCCCGCCAAGCGGCAGAACCTGCTGTTCTCGGCAACGTTCTCCAAGGACATCACCGACCTGGCTGGCAAGTTGCTGCACAACCCGGAGCGCATCGAAGTCACGCCGCCGAACACCACGGTCGAGCGCATCGAGCAACGCGTATTCCGCCTGCCGGCCAGCCACAAGCGCGCCCTGCTGGCGCACCTGATTACCGCCGGTGCCTGGGAACAGGTCCTGGTGTTCACCCGTACCAAGCACGGCGCCAACCGCCTGGCCGAGTACCTGGACAAGCACGGCCTGCCGGCAGTGGCGATCCACGGTAACAAGAGCCAGAACGCCCGCACCAAGGCCCTCGCCGACTTCAAGGCCGGCGAAGTACGCATCCTGGTAGCCACCGATATCGCGGCCCGTGGCCTGGACATCGACCAGTTGCCCCACGTGGTCAACTTCGAGCTGCCAAACGTCGATGAAGATTACGTTCACCGTATCGGCCGTACGGGCCGGGCCGGTCGTTCGGGCGAAGCGATCTCGCTGGTCGCGCCGGACGAAGAAAAGCTGCTCAAAAGCATCGAGCGCATGACCAAGCAGAAAATTGCCGACGGCGACCTGATGGGCTTCGATGCCAGCACCATCGAGGCCGAGAAGCCTGAAGTGCGCGAACGTCCGGATGTGCGCAATCCGCGCAATGCCCGTGGCCCACGTGGCGACGGCCCGAATGGCGGCGGTGGCGGCGGTGGCCGCAAGGACAAAGGCAAGGACAAGGGCAAGGAAAAACCGGCCAGCAACAGCCGTGGCGAACGCCCAGCCCGCGAACAGAAGCCCCGCGAAGGCACTCCAGCCCGTGAGCAGCAGCGCCCAGTCCCACGCGCCGCAGCCGATCGTGCCCCGGACGAGTTCCTGGACGACGACATCGACAACTTCGGTAACCGCGTCGACTACGTGCCGCAGCAGAAACCGGCCCAGGGCCGTGGTCGCCGCCCAGGCGCACCGGCACAGGGCGCGGGTGCAGGCGCTCCGCGCAGTGGCCAGCCACAGGGTCGCCAGAACGGCCCGCGCAACAGCAACGGCTCGTCCACCGGCACTCCGCCGGCCAAGCGCAACGGCCCACGCAACGGTGCCCCGCGTGACGGCCAGGCTCGTCGCGATGACACCCGCCCGCGCCGCCCGGCCCGCGACGACCAGCCGCGTCAGGAACCCGCCGTACAGAACCCGCGCAGCAACCAGCCGAAGATCATGCACAAGGAATCGAAAGCCGATCGCTTCCCGACGCCTGAGCAGCTGGATCAACTGCCTAGCCGTCCACGGGGCGAGAAACCGGCATTGCTGACGCGTAATCGCTGAGTTTTTCCAAGCCTTGAAAAATGCCCCGGGTCTCGCGACCCGGGGCATTTCATTTGATGGACTCTGATCCAACCCTGTGGGAGCGAGCCTGCTCGCGATAGCGGTGGGTCAGTCACCGCTCTTTTCATGTACCGGCCTCATCGCGAGCAGGCTCGCTCCCACAGGGACACTGTGTTGTCGAAATCCGCGTAATAAAAAACGCCCCTGATCGCAAGACCAGGGGCGTTTTTTGTCAGGCGCGAAGATTATTTCGCTTTGACACCTTCAAACGAGACATACAGTTCGACCGCATCGGAAGTTGGACCCAGGTCTTTCTGCTTGCCGAAGTCCGAACGCTTGATGCTGGTGGTGCCTTCGAAACCGGCACGGTAACCGCCCCATGGGTCCTTGCCTTCACCCAGGAAAGTGGCCTTGACCACGACCGGCTTGGTCACGCCCAGCAGGGTCAGGTTGCCGGTCACGTCGGCCGTTTCCTTGCCATCGGCGTTCTTGCCGGTGGACTTGACGCTGGTGGAAACGAAGGTGGCCTTGTCGAATTTGCCCACGTTCAGGAAGTCAGCGCTGGCAATGTGCTTATCGCGTTCGGCGTGGTTGGTGAATACGCTGGCGGTGTGCACATTGAACTCGATCTTGCTGTCTTCAGGCTTGGCAGCGTCGAAGCTGAACTTGCCGTCGATGTCCTTGAAGGTACCGGTGATGTAGCTATAGCCCAGGTGGCTGATCTTGAAGTCAACGAAGGCGTGCTGGCCTTCCTTGTCGACCACGTAGTCGGCAGCCATGGCCTGACCGGCCGACAGCAGGGCAGAACCGATTGCCAGGGCGGCGAGCGTCTTTTTCAACATGCTTTCTATTCCTTTGGAGTCGAGGTTGAACATCAGGCTTGGCGTCCCAGCATGCGCTTGAGGGTCGCGTCACGGTCGATAAAGTGGTGTTTCAATGCAGCCAACGCATGAAGGCCGGAAAAAATTACCAGCGCCCATGCCAGGTACAGGTGAATCTGGCCGGCGACGTCTGCCTGATCGGGCAGTCCGGACACCAGCGCGGGTACTTCAAACAGGCCAAACACCGGAATCCCGACACCGTCTGCGGTGGAAATCAGGTAACCGGCAATCATCACGGCGAACAACCCGAGATACAGGGCGCTATGGCCAAGCTTGGCGCCGATACGGGTGAGACGCCCGTAGGTTTGCAGGGTCGGCGGCGGCGGGCTGACAAAACGCCAGATCACCCGCAGCAACATGACCGCCAGCAACACCAGGCCAATGCTCTTGTGCAGGTCCGGTGCGTCTTTGCGCCAGGCGCTGTAGTAATCCAGGCCAACCATCCACAGGCCCAGGGCAAACAGCCCATAGACCGCCAGCGCAACGCCCCAGTGCAGAGCGATACTGACCCAGCCATAGCGAGAAGAGGAGTTGCGTAGCTGCATTGCTCATATCCTGTAAAAACTGCGATCAAGACTAGCGAGTTATCTATCGATTTAAAGCGGAAAATTTCGCTTTGAAATATCGAGAAATACGATCATCAGTCTGGAGGGGGTGGGTTAAGGAAAGATTAAAGGGGAAACGGTAGTGATGACGAGGGGTGCAGGTAGCCGCTGGGTGCCTGCATGGACCTCATCACCAGCAGATCTTTGACATGCGAACAGGGAATCTTTGCTGGGCCCGCTATGGCTTCGTCCCGGGACGTATGTCCAAGCCAAAGCAGGTCAAAATTTTATTTGAGAACTTTGAAATTAAAACCTGGTCGTTTTCGCTGCCGCCTCTCTAGAGTCACTTATTGACGCACTCAGGCCTGTAAGGATCCATGTCGCATTTATAAACTAATTGAGGATCGTGCTTTTTCAGCACCATACGGCCATCAGCAGTGCAACCACTGACACCGAATACTGCCAATAGCATTAAGGCCGCTATCAATTTCATGTTAACTCCAGCTTTCACGAGGTGAAAATTTTGAATTATTAGTTTACCGAGCACTCAGGCCTATATGGATCGACGGAGCATTTGTGTGCTAGCTGCGGATCTCTTTCTGGAATCATCGGAATCGTCAAAGGATCTCGGCATTCGCCATACACACATCCATATATCGAAGCCAATACGACCACTGCCATTAGTATTTTCATACGCGCTCCTGTTTTTGGAGGAGCCTAGATTTGTGGCTTGGTGCGCGCTATCGCCTGCTTCCGGTTAAAGGGTGGGAAGTTTCCGATGTATCGCCAAGGCGCGTAGGACGTAGCGCTTATTAAGCGATGCCGGGCTTTGAGTGGCGCCGCCGGTACGCTTGATGCTGGATAAAAAAACGCGGCCCTTGAGCCGCGTTCTTTCCACCTGATCGTTACTGAGCCTTCGTCTCAGTAGCCGTCGTCGGTTTGACTGCTGGCTTCTTCACCGGCTCGGCCTTTTTCACCGGGGCCTTGGCCGGCGCTTTTTTAGCCGGAGCTTTGGCGGCTGGTTTTTTCGCCGCCGGTTTGGTCGCTGCTTTCTTGGCTGGCTCAACCTTCGCCGGAGCAGGCGCTGGCGGTTCCACGGGTGCTGGGGCTGGGACGGGTGTCGGCGCAGGCGCTGGTGCAGGCGCTACCGGCTCTGGTGCCTTGACCGGCTCTGGTTTCTTGTCGTCATCCGAGCCACCAAACAGGTTGCTGAAGAAGTTGCCCTTCTTCGCCGCTACCGCACCCGCCGCTGCTGCCGCTGCAACTGGCGCGACCTTGGCCGGTTCGAACGACTTGCCCGCCGCCAGGTCCTCAACCTGGCTGGCCGCCCGCTGGCCGCTACGCAGCGCGCCTTCCAGGGTGCCCGGGTACAGGGTGTCGGTGTGCTCGCCGGCAAAGGCTACGCGTTGCAATGGCTTTTCCCACAGGCGCCAGTACTTGCTGATCTGGCCCGGGCCGAAGGCCAGGTAGGCGCCACCCGTGGACGGGTCGGTGCTGTAGCGACGGATTTCATAACCGGTGAACGCGCCACGGGCCTGTGGATAAAACGCGTGCAGGCGGATCAGCACCTGATCGACCATCTGCTTGTCACCAAAGGCCTGCATCACCCGGGCGTTGTCGCCGGACAGGTTGATGACCACGTTGGCACCGCCCTTCATGGCCGGTTCGATCCACATCATGCCCAGGCCGGCGTTGCTGTAGATTTCGCCCGACATGCGTGCCTTGCTGTCCCAGACCGGGTTCTTGAACTTGAGCATGATCTGGTCGCGCCAGCCGTAGTTGGTGCCCTTGATCGCGCCTTGATGCTGGGCGTCCAGGGCCGGGGTCAGCTGGATCTTGTTCAGCGCTCGCAGCGGCACCGCCAGCACCACGTAGTCAGCCTGGTAGCCAACGCTGCCGACCTTGACGGTCACACCGTCCTTGTCTTGAGAGATGGCCGACACCGGCGAATTGGTCTTGATGGTCTTCAGTTGCTTGACGAACGCCTGGGCCAGGGTCGGACTGCCGCCAAGCAGGCGCGAGGCCCGCAGGTCGCGGTCGGACACGCCACGATAGACGCGGTTCTGCTGGGCGAAATACAGCAGCGACAGGCGCGACGGCTCGTCATAGCGGGTGCGGATTTCCTGGTTCACCAACTGCCGCGCCGTGGCCGGCAGTTGCAGACGATCGAGCCAGTTGGACACGGTGATCTGGTCCAACGCGTGCAGCGTATTGGTAGCCGCCGGGTTCTGCGGGTCTTCGATGGAACGCGCCAGGTCGTCCAGGGTGGTTTCGTAGCGCTTGAGGGCTTCGGCGGTGGCCGGCTGTTTGGTCGCCAGGTCCGCGGCGGTGAAGTAGGTGCCGTCGATCAGGTAGCTGGGGGTGCGCACGAATTCCGGGGCCGGCGTGGTGCTCAGCTTGAATGTGGAGACGTACTTGTTCAGCACCGGCTGCGTCTTCTCGTTGCCGATCCACTCGCTGGTGGCCATGCCCGAACGCCCGCCCAGGTCCGGCTTGGCCTCCAGCAGCGTCACCGCCCAGCCCTTGTTCTGCAACTCATAGGCGGCCGTGAGCCCCGCCAGGCCGCCGCCGATGACGATGGCCGTCGGTTGTTTGTCCTTGGCCAGCGCCGCAACGCTGAACAGCCCTATCATCACCAGCGCACAGGCGCGCAGCCAACCAGCAGACATTCAACGAACTCCGGATTAAAACGTAGGAAATTTCAGTTTTCGAGCCTGTCGGCTCAGAGAACGGCGAAGAATACGTCAGCCATCAAAACGCCGCCAGCGACGTCTATCGCCTCATTCAAAGTAGCCGCGATGACACAATGGGTTGTCCCCGGGGCCGCCATTGCATAGGCTTGCGCGATTGTTTTGCCCGCGCCCGCCGCGAGCCGCCTCGAGGAGACTGTACATGGGCCTGAATAACCAGTGGATGCAACGCGATCTCGCGGTGCTGTGGCATCCCTGCACCCAGATGAAAGACCACGAACAGCTGCCGCTGATCCCCATCAAGCGCGGTGAAGGCGTGTGGCTGGAAGACTTCGAAGGCAAGCGCTACCTCGATGCCGTCAGTTCCTGGTGGGTCAACGTGTTCGGCCACGCCAACCCGCGCATCAACCAGCGGATCAAGGACCAGGTCGATCAGTTGGAGCACGTGATCCTCGCCGGCTTCAGCCATCAACCGGTGATCGAGCTGTCCGAGCGCCTGGTGAAAATGACGCCCGAGGGCCTGACTCGGTGCTTCTACGCCGATAACGGCTCGTCCTGCATCGAAGTGGCGATGAAGATGAGCTTTCACTACTGGATCAATCGCGGCCGGCCGGACAAGAAGCGCTTCGTCACCCTGAGCAACAGCTACCACGGCGAAACCATCGCGGCGATGTCGGTGGGCGATGTGCCGTTGTTCACCGAAACCTACAAGGCACTGCTGCTGGACACGATCAAGGTGCCAAGCCCCGACTGCTACCACCGCCCCGAAGGCATGGGTTGGGAAGAGCATTCACGCAACCTGTTCGCGGCCATGGAGCAGACCCTGGCCGAGCACCACGACACCGTCGCGGCGGTGATCGTCGAGCCGCTGATCCAGGGCGCTGGCGGCATGCGCATGTACCACCCGGTGTACCTGAAGTTGCTGCGCGAAGCCTGCGACCGCTATGGCGTGCACCTGATCCACGATGAAATCGCCGTCGGCTTCGGCCGCACCGGGACGATGTTCGCCTGCGAACAGGCCGGTATCACCCCGGATTTCCTCTGCCTGTCCAAGGCCCTGACCGGCGGTTACCTGCCGTTGGCGGCGTGCCTGACCACCGACGAGGTCTACAACGCGTTCTACGACGACTACCCGACCCTGCGCGCCTTCCTGCATTCCCACAGCTACACGGGCAACCCATTGGCCTGCGCCGCGGCCCTGGCGACCCTGGACATCTTCGAGGAAGACAACGTCATCGAAAACAACCAGGCCCTGGTCCAGCGCATGGCGAGCGCCACCGCGCACCTGGCCGACCACCCGAACGTCGCCGAGGTGCGCCAGACCGGCATGGTGCTGGCGATCGAGATGGTCAAGGACAAGGCCAGCAAGACCGCCTACCCGTGGCAGGAACGGCGCGGCCTGAGTGTGTTCCAGCATGCCCTGGAGCGCGGTGCGCTGTTGCGACCGCTGGGCAGCGTGGTGTATTTCCTGCCGCCGTATGTCATCACCCCGGAGCAGATCGACTTCCTGGCAGAAGTGGCCAGCGAAGGCATCGACATCGCCACCCGGGACAAGGTCAGCGTGGCGGTGCCGAAGGATTTTCATCCGGGCTATCGCGATCCGGGCTGACCCCCCGGTGTTCTTGTCGGAATACTGTTGTGGCGAGGGGATTTATCCCCGCTGGGCTGCGCAGCAGCCCCAAATGCAGGCAACACGATTTGCCTGAAGCATCGGAGCGTCCGGTTTTAGGGCTGCTGCGCAGCCCAACGGGGATAAATCCCCTCGCCACAGACCCTCATTGCACTTTTAACCTTTTCAGAGATCCAGCATGAGACTGTCCCGCTTCTTCATCGACGCCCCCCTGGGCCTCGGCGACCACGAACTGCCCGAAGCTCAGGCCCACTACATCGGCCGGGTGCTGCGCATGGCCGAGGGCGATGCGGTGCAGGTGTTCGACGGCTCGGGCCAGGAGTTTCGCGGCACGCTGGCCGAAGTCGGCAAGAAACGCGTGCGGGTGCAATTGGACGAGCAGTTCGCCGGCCAACCTGAATCGCCGCTGCGCATCCACCTCGGCCAGGGCTTGTCCCGGGGCGAGCGCATGGATTGGGCGATCCAGAAAGCCACGGAGCTGGGGGTCAGCGAGATCACGCCGATTTTCAGCGAGCGCTGCGAAGTACGCCTCAAGGACGAACGCGCCGACAAACGCCTGCTGCACTGGCGCCAAGTGGCGATCAGCGCCTGCGAGCAGTGTGGACGCTCGACCGTACCGGTGATCCACCCACCGCTGCTACTGGCTGACTGGCTGAAACAGACCGAGGCCGAGCTGAAGCTGGTACTGCATCCGGTGGCCGAGCCGCTGGTCAGCCATGCCAAGCCGTCGAGCCTGGCATTCCTGATCGGGCCCGAAGGCGGGTTGTCGGAAGCCGAAGTCGAACAAGCCAAGACCGCCGGCTACCACGCCGCCCGCCTCGGCCCCCGCGTGCTGCGCACCGAAACCGCGCCCGTGGTGGCGCTGGCAGTGGCGCAGCAGTTGTGGGGGGATTTCTAAGGCTCCGCGACCACTGAAGATCAATTGTGGGAGTGGGTCGTGGATGTCCGTGCGGCCTACTGCACCGGCTCGCTGGTCGGCTTGGCAATGATCGCCTTCAATTCGCTGGTCATCGGGAACTCCAGGTTCAGGCCCTTGGGTGGGATCGGCTTCTGGAACCAGCGGGCGTAGATCTCGTTGATCGCCCCCGATTTGTACAAATCGGCCAGGGTCGCGTTGACCAGCGCCAGGAATTGCGGGTCGTCCTTACGCAGCATGCAGCTGTAGATTTCCCGCGATTGCTCCTGCCCCACCACCACCCATTTGTGCGGGTCGCGGGCCTTGGCCCGTTCGCCGTAGAGCAGCGCATCGTCCATGTAGAACGCCGCCGCCCGACCGGTCTCGAGCATCTGGAAGGACTCGCCGTGATCCTTGGCGCTGATGATGAACATCTCGGCGTTGTTGTCCTGGTTGTAGCTTTTCAGGAAGCGTTCGTTGGTGGTACCGGCGGTGGTCACCACATTTTTGCCGCGCAGGTCGGCAAAGCTGTGGATGCCGCTGTCCTTGGCCGTCAGCAACTGGCCCTTCACATAGATGAAGCCATAGGAAAACGCCACTTGCTTCTGCCGCTCGGCCGTCACCCCGGTCGAGCCGCACTCCAGGTCGACGGTACCGTTCTGCACCAGTGGGATACGGGTCTGGGACGTGACCAGGTTGTACTTCACGTTCAGTTGCGGCAACGCCAGTTGGGTCTTGATGCGCTCGACAATCTTGCCCGCCAGCTCCACCGAGTAACCCATCGGCTGGCCGCTGCTGTCACCGACGTAGGAAAAGGGCACCGAGGCGTCACGATAGCCCAGGGTAATGCTCCGGCTGCTGGCGATCTTGTCCAATGTGCCGGTCGGCGGCGCTTCATTGGCATGGGCCTGGACGCTTAGCAACAGGCTCAGGGTGCAGCCGATCAACGTGATTTTTTGCATTGTTATTCTCCGTTGGATGGGTCAGGCGGCGCGGGGCGTCAAGCCCTGCAAGTCGATGGAGGGTGTGTGCTGGCGGATCAGCTCGCTGAGCAAGCGAGCGCTACCACACGCCAGGGTAAAGCCCAAGGCCCCATGACCGAGGTTGAGCCACAGGTTACGGTAGCCAGTGGCGCCGATCAGCGGTACGCCGCTGGGGGTCGCCGGGCGCATGCCGGCCCATTCGACGGCGCGCTGGTAATCCCCAGCCTGGGGGAAGGCTTCCTGGGCCTGACGCTTGATCAGGGCCAGGCGCTTGGGGTCCGGCGTCGGGTCGAAGCCGACGATGTCCACCATCGCCGCGACTCGCAGTTGTTCGCCGATGCGAGCGTAGACGACCTTGCGGTCGTAGTCAGTGATGCTCAACTCCGGTGCCCGATGCTGTGGGCCAATAGGCACGGTCAGGCTGTAGCCCTTGAGCGGATACAGCGGCATCCGCACGCCAGGCACTGCGAGCGCGGCACTGCGATGGCCGGCGGCGATCACCAATTGCTCCACCGGGAGCCGCTGCCCGTCCAGCGCGATGGCGCGCACCGCGCCGTCGGCGTGTTCGATGCCGCTCACCGGCTGCCCCAACAGGAACTCGCAACGCCCCGAAGCCCGCAGACGTACCGCCAATTGCTGGCAGAAGGCATGGCAATCGGCGACTTCCTCATCCGGCGTGTAGATCCCACCCACATATGGCACGCCGGCCAGGGCCGGCTCCAGGTTCGCGCACTCGTTGGGGCCAAGCACCTGCTGATGGGTGCTGTCCGCCAAGCCCTGCCGCGCACGCTGGAAATGCCTCGCGTCGCGAAACGTCACCAGCTTGCCATTGCGCCGCCAGTTGAAACCGTCGAGGCGGTCGTCCTCGCGCCAGCCCTGCAAGGTTGCCTGGCTCAACAACGCCAGGCGCAACAGGTGGGCGCCGTTGCGCCGGTTGACCGAGGTCCGGCAGGCGCCGATGAACGCGGCCATCCAGCGCCACTGTGCCGGGTCCAGACGCGGTCGCAACTTGAGTGGCGAATCACCGCGCAGCATCCAGCCCAGTGCCTGCCAGGGCACCCCGGCGTCCGCCAGCGGGGTGACGTAGCGATACGACAACTGGCCGCCGTTGGCAAAACTGGTTTCGCTGCCCAAGGTTTCCCGGGCCTCCACCAGCGTCACGTCGACGCCATCGCGCACCAATGCATAAGCCGTCGCCAGCCCGACCACGCCACCACCGATGATGCAAACCCGCTGAGCCATGTCCATCTCACATCCGTTTTCAATGGCTTGAGGTTAGGGCGAGGTGACAGGCCGCGAACAATGAATAAAGATGGGCTCCCTATAAACAAAGGTTATGGGTTCGCCATGCGTCTTCGCCATATCGAGATCTTCCAGGCCATACGCCAGACCGGCTCCATCAGCGGTGCCGCCCAACTGCTGCATGTTTCGCAACCGGCGGTGACCAAAGTGTTGCAGCATGCCGAGCAGCAATTGGGGTTTGCGTTGTTTCTGCGGGTGCGCGGCAAGTTGCAGGCCACGCCTGAAGCGCTGGAACTGGAGCGCGAGGTCGATAAAGTCAGCGAGAGCCTGCAAGGTGTCCGACGTCTCGCCCAAAGCCTGCGGCGCGAGCCGGGCCACAGCCTGCGGATCGGTGCGACACCGGCCCTGGCCCTGTCGCTGCTGCCAGCGGCGATTCATCAATGGACGCACCGCTACCCGGACATCGTCTGCGAGTTGTCCAGCGCCCACAGCCGCGAACTGGTGCAAAACCTGTTGATGCGCGAAATCGACGTCGCCCTGACCCTGCAACCGCCCGATCATCCGGGCCTCAAGGCCCAGGCCCTGGCCAGCGGCGTACTGGTGGCCCTGGCGCCAAGCGGGCATTGGACCCAAGCACAGGTGGGGCAGCCGATGCCGTTGCAGGCGCTGGCCGGCGCACCGTTGATCGGCCTGTCCAGCGCCGACCCGCTCTCGGCCAAACTGGACGGCTATCTCAAGGCCGTGGAACCACCGCCGCGCATCAGCATCGCCGTGCAGACGTATTCACTGGCCCGGGCCATGGTCGAATCCGGTGCCGGGCTGGCGGTGATCGACCCGTTCACGGCGCTCGGCGCCTCGAGCACCCGTACGGCAATCCGACCGTTGTCGCCACCGCTGCCCATTTCCCTGTATGCCGTGACCCGGGCCAATGAGGCCCCGGCGCACACCCTCGGCGCATTGCTGGAAATTTTTGCCGGCCAGGCCCAGGCGCAACTGGACCGCCTGTTCGCGGTGGCCGGTTGAACCTGACTAGAGGACGTAGAACAGAATCGCCACGAAGTGCAGCAGGCTGCCGGCGATCACGAACAGGTGCCAAATCCCGTGGGCGTGGCGCAGCCGGTGGTCGAGGGCAAAGAAGATAATGCCCACGGTATACAACACGCCACCCGAGGCCAGCCAGGCGAACCCGGCGCTGCCCAGGGCCGCCATCAAGGGCTTGACCGCCACCAGCACGATCCAGCCCATCACCGCGTAGATCACGATCGACAGGATCCGCGCTTCGGAACGCGGCTTGATCTCCTGCAAGATCCCAATCAGCGCCAACCCCCAGACAATCCCGAACAAACTCCAGCCCCAGGGCCCGCGCAGGGTCACCAGGCAGAACGGGGTGTAGCTGCCGGCGATCAACAGATAAATCGAAAAGTGATCGACCTTCTGCATGATTTCTTTTTTGCGCCCGCGCACGCTGTGGTAAACCGTCGAAGCGCTGTACAGCACCAGCAGGGTGAACCCGTAGATCGCCACGCTGACGATCTTCCATGGATCGCCCGCCATCCCGGCAATCACCAGCAACCACACCGCCCCGATAAAAGCCGCCACCGCCCCGACCAGGTGCGTCCAGGCATTGAGTCGTTCGCCGTGATACATCCAATCCCACCTCACATTCCAGAACAGACGCCAAGGCTCAGGCTTGGCGCGGCAAAGTGCAATGTTTTGCTTGCTGTGGGAGCAAGGCTTGCCCGCGATGAAGGTAACTCGGTTTCTGCAAAACCGAGTCGCCTGTTTCGCGAGCAAGCTTTGCTCCCACAGGGCACAATCGGGCAATACGAATAAGAGTCCGCCCCATGCTGATCGACGAAGAATTGACCCTGAAGAAACTCGAGGTGTTCCTGGCCTTCATGCGCACCGGCAACCTGGCGCGAGCGGCGGCTGAATTGCAGACCAGCAACGTCAGTGTGCACCGGGCCATTCACTCGCTGGAAAGCGCCCTGCGCTGCCCGTTGTTCAAGCACGAAGGCCGCAACCTCACGCCGCTGGAGAGCGCCTATGTGCTGGAAGAACGGGCGCAGAAACTGATCCAGGACGTGGTCGAAAGTGTACGCCTGACCCGCGAAGCCGCCGGATTCTCCGCCGAGCGCTTCAAGTTGGGCTCGCTGTATTCGCTGACGGTCAAGACCGTGCCGCAACTGATCATGGGCCTGAAAATCCGCCGCAGCGAACTCAATATCGATCTGATCCTGGGTTCGAACATCGACCTGCTGTACAAACTCAAGAACATGGAAGTGGACGCGATCCTGATTTCCCTGGATGACAGCGTGAACGACCCGGACTGTGAGCATATCGCGCTGTTTTCCGATGACATCTTTCTTGCCACACCGGCGGATTCGCCCTTTGCCCAGCGCAGCGAAGTCGACCTGGCCGAGGTCCGCGACGAGACGTTCATCACCCTGACCCAGGGCTTCGCCACGCACCAGGACGGTATCCGGGTGTTCAAGCAGGCGGGGTTCGAGCCGAAGGTGGCGATGCAGGTCAACGACATCTTCACCCTGCTGAGCATGGTCAGCTCCGGGGTGGGCTATGCGTTGCTGCCGGGCAGGATCGCGGCGGTGTATGAAAACCGGGTGAAGCTGATCCCGTTGCAGGAAAAGTACCGGTTGCAGCAGCACATCGGCGTGGTGTTCCTCAAGGCCAAGGAGCGGGATCCGAACCTCCTGGCGTTGTTGGCCGAATGCCGGATGTATGCCAATCGCCAGGCTTGAAACCGAGTCGCCCCCATCGCGAGCAGGCTCGCTCCCACAAGGGATTTGTGAACACCGATCCAATGTGGGAGCGAGCCTGCTCGCGATAGCGTCAGAACAGGCGATACAAATTCGGAACCTAGCCGACAATCCCGCGCACAATGAAGTACAGCAACGAAGGCCCCAGCAAACAGCCAAGCCCGGTATGGAACGTCGCCGTCAACGCGCCATACGGCACCAACCGCCGGTCCGTCGCGGCCAGGCCGGCAGTCACGCCGCTCACGGTCCCGGCCAGGCCGCCGAAGACCATGGCCGAGCGCGGATTGTCCAGGCCCATCCAGCGCGCCGCCATGGGCGTGCCGACCATCACGATGATCGCCTTGATCAAGCCGGTGGCAATCGACAACGCCATCACATCGGACGTGGCGCCAATCGCCGCCCCGGTCACGGGGCCGACGATATAGGTCACCGCACCCGCGCCAATGGTGGTCATGCTCACCGCATCGCGATAACCGAACACCCAGGCAATGCTCGCACCGACGATGAAGGGCAGGATCGTGCCCAGCAGCAACGCGATGGCGCCAATCATCCCGGCCTTTTTCGCTTCGGTGGCCTGCACCTCGAACGCCGTGGCCACGATGGCGAAGTCACGCAGCATGGCGCCGCCCATCAAACCGATGCCGGAAAACAGCGACAGGTCCGCCAGGCCTTTTTGCCCGCCGGTCATGGTGCCGCCCACCCAGGCCAGCACCAGGCCGATGACGATGGCAATCGCCGAACCGTGGACCCGCCCATAGGTCAGGCGCTTGGACAATATCACCGACACCCACATGATCACGCCGACGAACGCGAACGCCGTGATCAAACCGTTATGTTCCAGGCCTTTCTCGATGAGATCCCACATATCAGCGGCCTCCTACTGGGGTGCCGAGGGGCGTGACTTCCGCCGGCTCATCGGGCAAGGGTTCGCCTTTGTGGGTCCGGCTGATCAGCGTAATGGTGCAGCCGCAGAGCACCACCGAACCAATGGCCGCCAACACCGCCACCGGGCCGCCGTGCAAGGCCGTGACCACGTTCTGTTGCGCGGCCATCGCGACCACCACCGGAATGTACATGGCGCCCCAGAAGCCGACGCCCATTTCGCATTCCTTGGTCATGCCGCCGCGTTTTTGCATCCACAGCCGCGCACAGATCAGCAGGATCATCGCAATGCCGACCCCGCCGACGTTGGATTTGACGCCGAGCAACACGCCGAGCAGGTCGCCCATGATCACCCCTGCCAGCGTACAGATCGCCAACAGCGCCACACCGTAAATAATCATTGTTGTAGTCCTCAAAGTGCATCGTCGAAATTGTTGTTTTTGTAATTCGCAGCCTGAGTCGGGGGTCTAGGGTTGGCGGCTTCCCTCCTCACGTAACAGCGCCTGCAGGGTATCGAGCCGGGCACCGTCGAAGGCCATGACCGTGCCTTGCTCGAACACTCGGCGCGCCAGCCCGGTCAGCACCGCACCGGGCGGCAGTTCGATTTGCAGCCTTACGCCGCGTTCATAGGCGCTTTGCACCGTGCCGCGCCAATCGACGACACGGCACATGTTGAACGCCAGGTCGTCGCGTAGGGCCTCGGGGCTGATCACCGGTCGAGCGCGGCTGCCGCTGAGATAGCCCAGGGTGGGCGCTTTCAACGTCACATCGGCAAACGCTTGGGCCAATGCTTGCGCCGGAGCCTCCAGCAACGGGCAATGGGACGGCACGCTCACCGCCAGCCGACAGGCCTTCCCGGCACCCAGGCTTCGCGCCTGTTTGGCAACGCTGCTCATGGCCTCGTCGCTGCCGGCAATGACCACCTGATTATCGGCATTGATATTGGCCAGGTAGACCGGTGTGCGGTCGCTGTGTACCTGTGCCAGCAACGCTTCCACTGCCGCGAGATCGAGGCCGATGATCGCGGTCATGCCGTAGCCTTGCGGATACGCCCGCTGCATCAACTCGCCGCGCAGGCTGACCAGTCGCAACGCCTCGTCAAACCCCAGCGCACCGGCCACCACCGCCGCCGGGTAGGCACCGATGGATAGTCCTGCCACATAGTCCGGCGCAGGCGCCTGTTCCAGCAAACGACGGGCCGCCGCCACGCCAGCGATCAGCAGGCATAGCTGCACGGCGCGGGTCGATTGCAAGGCCTCGGCGCTGTCCAGTAGCAGGACGTCCTCGCCGAGCACGTCGTTCGCCTCGTCCAGAATGTGCGGCGCAAGGCCATGGAGCATGCCTGCTCGCTGCGCACCCTGGCCGGGAAAGACCAAGAGGCTGCTCACGCGACCTGCTCCACTGAAGATTGCCAAGGATCGCTCACCAACCGGGCCTGAAGATCATCCTTGAGCAAGACCCGGCGCGACAAACCCGCCCATTCGCGCAGGGCCACGGCGCCGCAAGGCGTTTGCAACTGCATGTCCACGGCGCATACCGAAGCATCCAGATGCGCCAGCAACTCCCTGGCCTGGAGACGATCCAGACAGTGCGGCGTGCGCAGGATCAAATCCAGGTCACTGCGTTCATGTAGCGCCTCGATCCCCGTGGCGAGCTCGAACCCGGCGCTACCGCTGACGCCCCAAGTCCAGCCGCTGGCGTCGAGCAGCGGGCGCAGTCGGGACAGCGCTCGCAGGGCTGGCAAGTCGCGAGTCGACGCAACGTGACAAAGGTCTTCTGGCCTGACGCGACGGGCAATCGCCGTGATCGCCATCGACGCTGCATAACGCTGCTCGCGCAAGCGCCCACGCACGCCGACCGCGATTCGATCCGGCGTCGTCAGCGCACGCCGAACCACCACAGGTTGACCGGCGGTGATCGACTCGACCACCCAGGCCGGCGCATCCGCTGGCAACTGCTGCGAGGTCATCCCCCACAGCAGGTCATGGGCCAGAAACGTACTCACCACTGCTCTCTCAGCAGTTGGCGAACCCGGCTCGACGCGATGCGGTTGAACGCACCCAGACGTCCACTCAGATCCCGCGGCCCCGCCTCTACATCGTCAATCGCCTGGAGCAGACACGCCGTCACCCGCTCCAGATCCTCCGCCAACGGCTGTTCAACCTGCTCCACCGACAAGGTTTCCCAAAGCAATCCCAGGCTGGCGAAGCTGTCGATGTCATAGGCCATCGGCGGCACGCTGGCGGCCAGGGCTTCAAGCTCCTCGACGCTGCGCAGGGTCACCCGCGCCGCCGAGGCCTTGCCCATGGCGTGGACCATCACGCCCGGGTCGCGCAGGGCAATCAGTCGGTTGGCCTGGTAGCCGTGGGCCAGAAACGCCCCCGACATGGCCTTGCCCACCAGCAAACCGATCACCGGATGCCCGGCCAACCGCGCCCGGGCATAACTGTCCGCCGCGCCGGCCAAGGCCTGATGAATGCCCAGGGCTTCTTCGCGTCGGCCATAGGCCTGGCTCGGCACATCGACGATGGCTATCAGCGCCCGCTTGTGGGAAGCATCGCGGTCGGCGTCGATCGCATCATCCACGGCTTTGGCCAGGCCCCAACCCTCCAGCAAACCGACTTCGCCGTTGCGCGCCCGGGGGAAACGGTTGTCGGGATCGGCCACCACCGCCAGCAAGCGCACGCTTTGCTCGCCCAGTCTGACGTCGGCGACTTTCAACGAAGCCGGCAAGCCTTCCAGCGGTTTGGCCTCGCCACTCAGGGCCTCGAACCAGCGCAAGCCTCTCAATGAATACGAACTCATGGGCGTTCTCCCTGATACAGCTGACGAACCGCTGCCGGTTCGATTTGCACGTCAGTGTCCAAGCGGGCCAGGCGTTGCAGGAACAACTCGGCTTGGCCGCTGCGGTGTTGCGCGGGCACGCCCAGGTGCAGCAACTGGCTGACTTGTTGACGGATCTGCGCCACATCGTCGGCCGCATAACGATCCACCAATCCCGTGGCAAAACGCTGCTCGCCACCGGTCAGGCTCCAGATAAACGGCCGGTCGCGGGAGTCGTATTCGTCGAGGCCGGCTTCCTGTTCGATCACTTGGGGACCGTTCAGGCCCAGCCGTGCTTCCCGGGTCACCAGCAGATAACTGCACAGCCCGGCGGCAATGGACATGCCGCCAAAGCAACCGACGCTGCCGGCCACCACACCCACCACCGGCTGATACTGACGCAGATCGACTATCGCCGAATGAATCTCGGCAATCGCCGCCAACCCGAGGTTGGCCTCCTGCAAACGCACGCCACCGGTTTCCAGCAGCAATACGGCGCGGGTCGGGATGCCCTTGCGGTTGTCTTCGGCGGCCAGCTCCAAGGCACCGGCAATCTTCGCCCCGCCGACTTCGCCGAGGCTGCCACCCTGAAACGCGCCTTCGATGGCGGCGATCACCACCGACAGGCCATCGAGCGAACCCTTGGCGATCACCACGCCGTCATCGCTTTGCGGCACCACGCCCTGGCGCAACAGCCAGGGCGACATGATTCGCTGGAACGGGTCGAGCAGTTCGCGGAAGGTACCGTCATCGAGCAAGGCCTTGGCCCGTTGCCGGGCGCCGAGTTCGACGAAGCTGTGTTTGTCGAGCAGCGCTGCGCTGTCAGTCATGGCCGATCTCCTCGAAGCCTTGTTCCAGGCGCAGGCGCACCACGCCGGGGGTGGCGCCGAAATCGTGGATGTCGATGGACAGGGCCGGTGGCGTCTGGCCGTCGAACATGCGAGCGAACAGGTGCTGCCAGCGTTGTTCGCTGCCGTTGACCGAGGTCTGCACCTGAATCGTCAGCTTGCCCGCCAGCCCCGGCTCGATCAGCACTTCCAGATCGCCCGAGCCGACGCAGCCCACCAGTGCCCGGCCCCGTGGCGGCTGCCCGGCGGGGAATTCAAAGGATAAG
This sequence comes from Pseudomonas sp. St290, assembly GCF_018325805.1. NCBI lineage: Bacteria > Pseudomonadati > Pseudomonadota > Gammaproteobacteria > Pseudomonadales > Pseudomonadaceae > Pseudomonas > Pseudomonas sp. St290. The sequence goes on from NZ_AP014703.1 coordinate 6,354,200, forward strand.
GTTTCCATCAGCACACTCCAGGGAAGAGGCCATCGCCGCGTTCGATACGGTCGAGGAACAGGCAGGCGGCGAGCAAGTCGGCAGCGCCGCCGGGCGAGGCGTTCAAGGCAATCAGTTGTTGGTCGAGCGCGTGCAACTGGCGGCGACCGCCCAGGCTCGCACTGCCACCGGCATCGAGAACCGCTTTGGCGCCGTGCTGCATGGCTTGCAGGCCCTTTTCACCGGCACGGTAGAGCACGCAGGTGTCGGCCAGCGTGGTCATGATCGCCAGCAAGGCATCGAGCCGGGCGTTCTGCTCACCCGCCCCCGCCGCGCGACTGCGCTTGAGTTGCGGCAAGCCCAGACCGGTGACGGCCGGAAACGCCAATTGCGCTTCTTCCCGGGCACCGCGTACGCCGTAGCGTTGGGCGACCTGGGCGCCGTGGCTCAAAGATTGAGGCGCGTAGCGGTCATTGAGCAGGGCCAGGCGGGCGGCCCGTAGCGTAACGGCACTGGCAACGCTGGATTCAGGCTCCAGCGCCGCCGCCGCGACCAGCAAGCCCAGGGCCCAGATCGCACCCCGGTGGGTGTTCACGCCGTTGGTGGTCGCGAGCATCGCCGCTTCACCCTCACGGCCGATCCGCCCAAGGGCTTCACGCAACGGCACGCCGATCTCGCCACAGCCAAGAGCGGCGTCGGCCATTTCCTTGAATGCGGGCCACAGCGACAGCGCCGAGGCATGCATCAGGCCCAGGTGCAGATCGGTGTGGGCGCCATTGCCGCGCCGGTCCACCAAGGCCGGTTTAGGCGACAGGTCGGCTTCGTCGATCAGCGCATCCACCGCCATATCCGCCAGGCGCTCGGCCAAGGAGAGTTTTTTCGGTTGCAGGTTGAAGGCGTGCATTTACCAGCTCCTGAACTTGGCGGGCGGGTTGTAGAGGCCACCGGACCACTCCACCAGATCGGCCACGCTCTTGGCCGCGAGCAGCTCACGAGTGGCGTCGGTGCGGCGGATACCGAGGTCTTCGGGCAAGGCGACCAGCCCTTCGCGGCGCATGCGCGCAGTGTCTTTCGGGTTGTGGCGCAGGCCGATGGCGGTGACCCCGGCCACGGCGGCGATCATCGCCTGGCGCTCCTCAAGGGAGCGGGCCTTGTACAGGTAGGCGATGCCTTCCTCGGTGAGCAGGTGGGTGACGTCGTCGCCATAGATCATGATCGGCGCCAGAGGCATGCCGGCTTTTTTTGCCACGTCCACCGCGTCGAGGGTCTCGACGAACGTCGGTTTGCCGCCCTCCTGGAACGTCTCGACCATCTGCACCACCAGCTTCTTGCCGCGTTCGAGCAACGGCGCCTCGCCGTCGCCGTGACGCATGTCGAGCCAGGCCGGCGTACCGTGACGACGACCGCGCGGGTCGTGGCCCATGTTCGGCGCCCCGCCGAAACCGGCCAGGCGACCACGGGTCACGGTGGAGGAATGACCGTCGCCATCCACTTGCAGAGTGGCGCCGATGAACAGGTCCACCGCGTACTGCCCGGCCAGTTGGCAGACCATGCGGTTGGAGCGCAGCGAGCCGTCGCGTCCGGTGAAGAACACGTCGGGACGGGCGGCGATGTAGTTTTCCATGCCCAACTCAGTGCCGAAGCAATGCACGCTTTCGACCCAGCCGCTTTCGATGGCGGGGATCAGGGTCGGGTGCGGATTGAGGGTCCAGTTGCGACAGATCTTGCCCTTCAGGCCGAGGGACTCGCCGTATGTCGGTAGGATCAGCTCGATGGCGGCGGTATTGAAACCGATGCCGTGATTGAGGGACTGGACGTTGTGTTTTTCGTAGATCCCACGAATCGCCATCATCGCCATCAGCACGTGCACAGGCTTGATGTGGCGCGGGTCGCGGGTGAACAACGGCTCGATGTAGAAGGGCTTGTCGGCCACCACCACGAAATCGACCCAGGAGGCCGGGATATCCACCCGAGGCAGGTCACTGACGTCATCCACCAACTGGTTGACCTGGACAATGACGATACCGTCACTGAAGGCCGCCGGTTCGATCAGCGCCGGCGTGTCTTCGGTGCTGGGGCCGGTGTAGATATTGCCGGCGCGGTCGGCCATGAAACCGGCCGAGAGCACCACGTTGGGGATCAGGTCCACCACCAGTCGGGCATAGAGCTCGATGTAGGTGTGGATCGCGCCGATCTCCAGCAGACCGTCTTCGAGCAACTGGCTGATGCGCAGGCTCTGGGTGCCGGCGAAGGAAAAATCCAGCTTGCGGGCGATGCCGCGTTCGAAAAGATCCAGGTGCTCGGAGCGGCCGACGCTGGGCATGATCATGTGCAGATCGTGCAGCTTCGCAGGGTCGACTTTGGCCAGTGAGCGCGACAGAAAATCCGCCTGCTTCTGGTTGTTCCCCTCCAGCACCACACGGTCGCCAGGCAGGATCAACGCCTCCAACGCCGCAACGATTTTGTCGGTGGGCAACACCACACCGTCGGCAAGCCCCTTCACCAGCTCGAGACGCCGCTGCTTTTCGCCGCGCCGCCGCGTCCAGCGCGAGTCGGGGGATATTGTTGTTGTCATGACCACTCCACGGGTTCGCTGTCGTGGGGGTCACATTAGGAGTGTTGGGGCGAGGGTATCAATCAAGCTTAGCGGCGGATCATTACGGTTGGAGTAATGGTTTGCGATAAACACAAATCAAAATGTGGGAGCTTGCTCGCGATAGCGGTGGGTCAGGCCACATCAACGCTGACTGTTCTGCTTCCATCGCGAGCAGGCTCGCTCCCACAGGGGGTAGGGGTGGATTCGAATTCTGTGGCGAGGGGGTTTGTCCCTTCGCCACAAGAGTGCGCTCGACTTTAGCGCGGGTCGACAATGTCCAGCGCCCGATGGGCCAGCAACTCGCTGAGTTCGATCATCTGCTGGATGCCGGGGCGAACCTTCAAGGTCGAAAGCCAGCTCGTTGAGCATGACATTGGCGGAGGCGAGGGTTTCGCTGAGGTTGGACAGGAGGCATTCGCTGTCGAGGTCATCCACGACAGTGAACAGTTGGCCTGGGGGTTATTTCTTTTTGGTTTGAGGTTTGGGGTCGAGATAGAAACTGAGGGCGCGCTCGGCCGCTTCATCAAGCTTTTGCGAAGCTTGGCCGGCATGGCTGAGGTGGGATCGATTTCGGGAGGATTGGGTGTGGCTTTGAACATAGGGTGACACTCCGTTTACTGGTTGGAGCTGCCACGTTCGTTTCCAAGCGAGGGGGTGGCAGCCGTACGCAGGTTGGAAAACCGGGGTAAACGAGCCCGGCAGACCCGAAGGTCTCCCGCGCACAGCTGCCATAACGAAAGCATGGTCAAAAAACGACCGCAAGCATACGTTATGAAGGGCGCTTTCGCGCCGTCTACTTATCGGATTTCCAAGCCCGGCCGCTGAATTTGCAACGACGGGAAAAGCCTAGCGACAGCCCTTCCCACCCGGCAACCGCCAGAGCTCGTCGGAAAAATCAACCTGAGTCAGGAAGTGTGTCCGACCATTCCCACAACGCTTGGTCGGCTGTCAGGCCGCCATCGCGAGCAGGCTCACTCCCACACTGGTTTCGGTCGTTTATAAGATCAGTGCCCACCGCCAATCTTGTGGGAGCAAAGCTTGCTCGCGATAGCGGTGGGTCTAATTGCATCAATGCTGAATGTGCCGCCGCCTTCGCGAGCAAGCTTTGCTCCCACAGGTCCTGCTCAAACAGGTCTATATGTACTCAGCCAACAAAATCCTGCTCCCACCGGATCGTCGGCTACAGGCCTTCGCCGATCAGCAGGAGATCCATGTCACTGGGATGCGTTGGCCTGGCCTTTGGCAATGGAGCCGTAGACGAACGCCCAGCTCAGTTGTCTGGAAAACGGCTCCAAGGCTTAGCGCTGGTATAGAAGCTTTGATCGGGCTGACCGAAACCGCTTGTCGGTTAACCGCTTCGACCTGTCAACCCTGACAGTAGCCAAGCAGTCCTCCCCGACGCCTACTAAACCCTGCTGCGATTGTTTATGTCCGGTTTCAAGGGCTGGTCGACAGCGCAAATGACCGGAGACATCAATATGAAATTTCCTGATGAAACTGACTTCGAATCGAATGGGCGAAATGGGTGGGAAAATGGCGAAGAAATCACAGGAGAACTTATTACCGTAGATGGGAATACTTTCTGGAAAGGTGAACTGAAGCCCCTAGTCTCCTTTCCGACCTTCAGAGCATCTCTGAAGAAAAAATTCACGTTTCAGACCAAAGAAGAAAGAACCGATTTGTACTGTATATCCTTTAATTATCGTGTCCATAAACTCGAAGATGACGAGGCAAGACTCCTTGTTCTTGCGATCGCCATGGGGAACCCAAGAACCTCCTTCAATTTAGATAACGATTTGGATGAGAACACTGAAGTAGACAAATGGCTGCTGGCGACGACGGAGACGACCCCCAACCAGTGGTTCGCGCGGTCAAACGAAATAATTCAGATTGGCACGCGTGGCGGTATATCCGAGACAAGATCCCGTCGAATAGATATCGATAATATCTATGTTTGGAAACAGACCTAGTGCAGATAAATCTGGGCCCCCCTCAAGGTAACTCGCGATGGCGGCACACTTCGCCTTCGCGAGCAGGCTCGCTCCCGCAAAGCGTCATGTGATTGCATTCGAATGAGCGAAGCGGCCCTCAGGCAGCTCTTCCCATACGCAGCCGTTTGTCGGATTGCAGCTCTAACCTGTCAACCCTGACAGTAGCCAACCCACCGGCCTCAGCGCCGAATAGGTTGCGCCGCGATCTTCAATGCCCGGACTCCTCGGGCAGGATCACAAGCGCTGTGGCGGGAGAAACAGCATGAACCACGACAAGTATGGGCACGACTTTCAAGATGGAAAACGCAACGGCTGGGAAAATGACATTGGGTCCCCGGATGGGGTACTCAAATCGGAAGAAGGCCCAGGGGGCAAGAATACTTTCTGGTCCGGCAAGCTGGAGTACAGGCCTCCAAACATATTCCTGCCCTCTCTCGCCAAGATGTTTACCTTTCCGGGCCCAAGGCAGGATGACCCAAAACCGGAGAAAGGTTTTCTTTTTACCTCCTTCAGATACAGAGTTCACCCACCGGAGGCGGGGGAAGCCACAACGATCAGGGTCATTGTTACAGCGAACGTATCGCTGGGTTATAACGCCTTCTATATAGATCCGAACACGCCAACCGGTGTGTGGCTCCAAACTGATCCCATCGGCGTTCGCTACTCTGGTACCAAGGCCCATATCGTGATCGGTACGAATGCCGCAGAGCCCGGAGTGTCCCGTAAGTTTGACCTCGATAACATCGAGGTTGTGCGAGTTCCCGATAAATAGAAACTCAAGAACGGTCGCCTGGTTTGCGGAGGTTTTTACCCAGCGGAGCCAATTCCCTCGCCGCGGGCTTTCGGCACCCCGAGTTTCAAGTTGAAATACCCTCCCACAGGAGGAACGCGGTCGCCCAAAACCAGGTCGGCTATTAGGCCGCCTCGCAGTGGACATAGATTTTGGCGCTCCATTAACCACGCTGGCCGAACGCAGGCATTGTGGAGTGGGCAACCCGGCATGGATGCCGGGTTAGCCGCGCTGGGCCATGGATGGCCCTTCGCGGCAGCCCACGGAGCAATGCCGGAATGAGGCACACCGAGCCTAGGCGAGGTGCCGAGTGGTGGGGCAAAAGCGCTTTGGTTACTTTCGCCTGGGCCGGCATTCCGGCTTTTCGAAAGTGACCCGCCGTCAGGGCGGCCCCCTAAGTCGCCGTTACCGCAGCAATGGATATGTACTCAATCAACAAAACCCTAGCCGACTGCCAGGCCGCCATCGCGAGCAAGCTCGCTCCCACAGGGGAGATATGCATGGCTCAGGTTGTGTGAGGTTGAATCAAGCCCGCAGCCATCACCAACTCTTCCAACGCCAACAAATCCGGCACTTTCGCCACATGCTCCCCCACTTGCACCGCCGCCTGTTCCAACCCGCACAACGGCACGTCGACGTAGCTCAACTGACTGTCGAGCTTGTAGGAACGCGGGATGCCTTGCACCAACAGCGCAATGAACCGCAACTCCGGGCGCCCGCCGAGGGCGTTGAGCACGACGATGCGTGCTCGCTCGCCCACCACGGTTTTCTGGCCGCAGGCCGACTCGAAGCTCAGCAGCGGGATTTGCCGTTCGCGCCAGCTCACCCAGCCCAGGAACCATGGCGGGGTGTCCATATCGAATGCGCTGCTCTGGTAGTCGATCAGTTCGGCCACGGCCACGTTGGGCAACACCAGGTGCCGGTCGGCCAATGGCAGCAGCAGGCCGGTAAGTGGGCTGGTGCGCTGATGAAGATGCAAATCATGCATGGGTCTTGCTCCAGTGCGCGATGCTGTCGAGCAGCACCGATTCCTGGTACGGCTTGCCCAGGTAGTCGTTGACGCCGATGGCCATGGCGCGATCGCGGTGTTTCTGGCCGGTGCGGGAGGTGATCATGATGATCGGCAGGTGCGCCAGACGCGGGTCGTTGCGTACTTGGGTGGCCACTTCGAAGCCGTCCATGCGCGGCATTTCGATGTCCAGCAGCATCAGGTCCGGGGAGTGTTCGGCCAGCAGCGCCATGGCGTCCACGCCATCCTTGGCGGTGAGCACGTGCATGCCATGACGCTCCAACAAGCGGCTGGTGACCTTGCGTACCGTCACCGAGTCGTCCACCACCAGCACCAGCAACGGTCGCTGATGTTCGCCCTCGCCTTGCGTCGCTGTCGGGCGGCGCGGGACCTGGTGGGGCAAGGCACGGATGGGCGCCAGCAGGTCGAGGATCAATACCACCCGGCCGTCTCCCAGGATCGTCGCCCCGGACAGGCCCTGCACCGCCGAGAATTGCGGACCCAGGCTCTTGACCACGATCTCCCGGGTCCCGGCGGTCGCGTCCACTTGCACGGCGACGTGCCGCTCGTTGCACTGCACCAGCAGCACCGGCAACGGCTGGCTCTGGCCTAACAGTTTCGGGCGGGCGCCGGTTTTCAACAGCTCGCCGAGGTAGCACAACTCATAACGTTGCCCGGCGTAGGTGTAGGTCGGCGAATCGAGCTGGTAATAGCCGTCCAGTTCGGCGGGCAACACCCGGACGATGCTTTCGATGGTGTTCAGCGGAATCGCGTACTGGTCTTCATGGCACTGCACCATCAGCGCCCGGTTGACCGCCACGGTAAACGGCAGGCGAATGCGAAAGTGCACGCCCTGCCCCGGCGTGGAATCGATGCCCATGCTGCCGCCCAGTTGCCGCACCTCTTCGTGGACCACGTCCATGCCAACGCCGCGCCCGGAGATCTGGGTGATTTTTTCCGCGGTGGAAAACCCCGGTTGCAGGATGAACTGCAACACGTCGCGGTCGCTGATGTCACTGTCCGGCGCCAACAGGCCACGCTTGATCGCCTTGCTCCGCACCGCCTCCAGCGGCACGCCGGCGCCATCGTCACGGATGTCGAAAATGATGTCGCCGCCTTCCCGGGACAGGTCGAGGCTGATGCGCCCCCGGGCCGGTTTACCAGCGGCAATGCGCACATCGGCCGGCTCCAGGCCATGGTCGACGGCGTTGCGCAGCATGTGCTCCAAAGGCGCGGCCATGCGCTCCAACACGTTGCGGTCCATCTCGCCATCGGCGTTGCCGACCACGAACTCCACGTCCTTGCCCAGTTCCTGCGCCACTTGCCGCACGATGCGCTTGAGCCGTGGCAACATTCGCTCGAACGGCACCATGCGCGTACGCATCAGGCCTTCCTGGAGTTCGGTGTTGATGCGCCCCTGCTGTTGCAGCAGGACCTCGGCATCGTGATTGCTGCGATCAAGGGTTTCCTTGAGTTCGAGCAAGTCCGAGGCGGACTCGAACAGCGCCCGGGACAGCTGCTGCAACTGGGAATGGCGGTCCATTTCCAGCGGGTCGAATTCTTCGTAGCCCAGGCGCTCGGCCTCCACCTGCTGACGGCTGAGGATTCGCCCCTGGGTTTCGGTATCCAGGCGCCGCAACTGATCGCGCATGCGCTCGATGGTGGTTTCCATTTCGCCGAGGGCCACGCGCGCGTCGTTGACCTGCTGTTCGATGCGCCCACGGAAGATCGACGTTTCGCCGGCCAGGTTCACCAGGTCGTCGAGCAGTTCGGCGGAGACCTTGACCATGTCCGCCCCGTCGCCCGGGGCACCAGGGTCAGGTCTTGCGGGCGCCGCCGGCGGGCTCACGATGGGATTGGAGACGGGGGCCGGCTCCGGCGCCGCGACAGCCTGCGGCGCAGCATTCTCCTGGGGATGATTCACCGCCTGGATCTGCGCGATCAGCCGGTCGGCCAGCGGGCACGGGTGGCCGGCGCGCACCGCGTCGAGCATCTGCGCCAGACGGTCATGGCTGCTCTGCAGCAAGGTGAACAACGCCGGTGTCGGCTGAAGCAGGCCCGCCGACAAGCCTTCGTAGAGGTTTTCCAGCTCGTGGGCCAAGTCGCCGATGGGGACGATTTCCACCATGCGCGCACCGCCCTTGAGGGTGTGCAAGTCCCGCAGCAGGGTTTCCACTGCCTGGCGGTTCGACGGTTCTTCTTGCCAACGCAGCAGCGCCGCGCCTGAGCTGTCGAGGATATCGAAACCTTCTTCAAGGAAGATTTCCAGCAGCTCGGGATCATGACCAGCACCGTCGGCCGGGTTCGCTGCGCTCGTCTCGATGGCGTTAGGCTTGTCCTGGCGGAACCGTCGTATGGCGTCGATCAGCGCCACGGGATCGCCCAACGGCTGGCCCTGCTGCAACTGCCCAAGCAACAGGTCGAGGCGTTCGTGGCTGCTTTCGAGCAGTTGCGCCAGTTCCTCGCTGTAACTGTAACGGCGGTCCACCAGCCCTTCGTAGAGATTTTCCAGTTCCTGGGCCAGGTCGCTCACCGGCCGGATGTCGGCCATGCGCGCACCGCCTTTGAGGGTGTGCAAATCACGTTGCAGCGAGGACAGCGGCGCGCCGTTATCCGGATCGGCCAACCAGCGCTGCAAGGCCTGGGCAGCGCTTTCGAGGATGTCCTGGGCTTCTTCGAGGAAAATCGACGCCAGCTCATCCTCCACCGAGGTATCGGCGGGCGCGGCGCGTTCCATTTCCGCTGTTGCTTGGCCCAGCTCACGGATGCTCAGGGTCCGGCTACCATCGCTACGGATCAGGCCGGTGGCCGACGGGTCGAGGCTCTCCTGGAGCAAGCGGCGCAGGGCTTGGACCCGTTCCGGCTGCGCATGCACATGCTGCCCGGCCGCCAGTTGATCGAGCATGTCGATCAGTGCTTCGTGGGCGAGCTGCGCTTGCCGGAAAAACTCATCGCTGACCGCCAGGCTGCTTTCTTCTACCGCACCATAGAGGTCCAGCAAGGCTTCACAGAGTTCGTCGACCGGACGCAGGTCGGCCAGGTGCGCGCCTTCGCCGAGAGTGGTCAGCTCATCGAGCAGCGCACTCAGCTCCTGGCCCTCGCCAGGGTGCTGCTGCCAGCGCTGCAAGAGGCTTTCGGCATCCAGCAGGATGTCCATGCCCTGGGCGAGGAAGTTGTTGATCAGTTGTGGGTCGCGTTTGGTCCGTAGCGCCTGGTCCGGCGCACTGTTGGCGGCGCGCAAGCGCTCGGCCAGCAGGGCTTGGGCGCGCTGGATCAGATCCGTTGCACCGGGAATCGCCGCCAGCGGCTCGCTGTGCAACTGGCGCAAGCCCCGGCGTAGCAGCCCTTCGGCTTCCATCAGCAACTCGACCTCATCCAGGTCCAGGGCAATCAGGTGCGCCCGGTATTCCCGGGCCAGCTCATCCATCGCACCGGCCAGCTCGGCGATAGGCAGCACGCCGGCCATGGACGCGCTGCCCTTGAGGGTGTGCAAGGCCCGCTGCAATTCATCGCTGGCCTGCAACGGCAAGTGGTCGGCCGCCTGATCGAGAAAGCGATTGAGGCTAGCGAGGTGGCCCTGGGCTTCGTTGTCGAAGATCTTCAACAGCAACGGATCGAGGGCGGCCACGTCCTGCTCGTCTTCATCGTCCTCATCGCCGCCCTTGGCCAGGACATGGGCGCGGGCGGCCAAACGGTCGACATCGTCGCGCTGGCGCTGGCGATTGGCGGCGAATTCGGTCACCAGGTCCGGTAACAATTGCACCGTGGCTTCGATCAACTGACGCACCGAAGCCTGCGGCTCGACGCTGCGCTCCAGCACCCGGTTGAGCAGGTTTTCCACAGCCCAGGCCAGTTCACCGAGCACCAGCGCCCGGACCATCCGGCCACTGCCCTTGAGGGTGTGGAAGGCCCGTCGCAGTTCACCCAGGGCAACAGGGTCGTCGGGATGCGCACTCCAACGCGGCAGGTACTCACGCAGAACATCGAGCACCTCGTCGGCTTCTTCGAGGAAGACCTCGCGCAACTCGTCGTCCACCGGATTTTCATCCATCGGTGGCGGTAACAGGCTGCCCGGGGTGCTCCTGGCCGGCGGATTGACCGCCGAGACCGGGCTGGCCAGCACCTCGGCCAAGGACTGCACAGTCTGCGGGTCATCCAGTTCCTGCAAGTCCTGCATGACCTGGGCTTCGTTGGGGCTCAACACATCATCGAGCACCGGCACCCGTGCTTCGTCAGGGAAATAGCCGAGCGCGGCCAGGCTCCGTTCGACCCCGTCCAGCAAGGGCTCGCCAGGGGTTTCCGGGTCCTCGCTCAAGCGTTCCAGATAGTATTCGAGGCCGGTGATCACGTCGGCCAGGTGGTCGAGTTCTTCCCAGCCCGGCTGGGCCTGCTCCAGCAACAGATGGTCGCGGATGAACGCGTTGCAGGCCTCCACCAGGCTGGCGGCACGGCTCAGGGGAATCATCGCCAGCGCGCCGCGCACCTGGGTCAGCAGCGCCGGCAAGGGCAGTAGTTGCTCGCTGTTCCAGTCCGCGTCGATGTAGTCGACGATCATGTCCTTGGCCTGTTGCAGGCAGGTATGGGCCTCCTTGATGACAATCTGGTGGATCTGGGTCAGGTCGGTGGTGGGCAGGTGCGTGTCTTCGCGGCTCTCGGGTTCGACGGTGCCGACCATGCCGGCCAGGGTCGCCTCGACGTAGAGCAAGGCTCCGGCGACGTCCATGAGGGTCGCGTCATCCGGTTCGCGCTGGCCCTGGGCGAGGCTCAACACCACCGCCAGTTGATCGATGATGACCTTGCGCGGTTGACCGAAACCCAGCACCGCCAGGGTGTCGGCGATCTGCCGCAGCGGCGCCAACAGGCTGTCCAGCTCCGAGGCGTGCTGGCGATCGCTGCGTACGAACAGGTCCAGGCGTTCCTTGACCCGTACCAGTTCTTCGCAGAGCGCGGCGAGCACCGAGCGCATGGCGTCACGGTCGGGCCCGGCCAGACGTGCGCGTTCTTCGTCGACCATGGCGCTGTCGGGTAGCGCGTCGTCCAGTGAGTAGCGTTCTTTCATGATCTGCATCTGCCCGCTGGGATGTTCGGCCTTGGCAATATAGAACAACAAACTCTTGAGCAGGTGGGGCGGTGCCGGCTGATTGATGCCGGGCATGCCTTGCTCCAGCAGGCGCTTGAGTTCCTTGTCGGCTTCCTTGAACAGGCTGCGCAGCGCCGGGCTGTTGGCGATGCGCCCGTCACGCATGCCTTCGACCAGCGCCGAGGCCACCTGCCATAATGCATTGAGCGGCGCCCCGGCACACAATGTTTCCAGGCGATGGAAAACCTTGGCCAGGTAACCGAGGTGGGTCGTGTCGTCCTGTTCGCGCAGCAAGCCCACCAGGGCCATTTGCAGGGTCTGGCGCAATTTGCGCAAGGTGTTTGGCAGGTCAGCGGGCTCGAGACGCTGCAAGGCCTCGTCGCTGAGTGGCGCAATATCGGGCAATTCGGGGCTGAACAGGCTGGTTTCCGACAACAGGCTCTCGCCCCGGGCACTGCGCAGGTCGTTGATCAAGGGCAGAACCACCAGCGGCAGGTCGCGACGGGCACCTTGTACGCGGTCCAGATAGATCGGCAACTGCCCCAGGGCCTGGCTCAACAGGCTGATGGCTTCGTCGCGATGGGTCACGCGGTTGTCCTGCAGGGCGGCGCACAGCTGTTCCATCTCCTCGGCCAGCAACGCCGCACCGTAGAATTCGACCATCTGCAGGCCGCCATGGACCTGGTGAATGCAGGCCAGGCATTGCCCGAGGGCATCCGACGCCTGCGGATCGTCCACCAGGCGGTTAAGGGCCAGATGAGCCTGCTTCAGCGTTTCGGCAATCTCGCCCTTGACCCATTCCAGGGCCACGTAGTCGTGCCGATCACCCATAACCACTCCAAATCAAAGTCGTATGCCGCAGGCGCTTATCAGCCTTTGTGGCGAGGGGATTTATCCCCGCTGGACTGCGGAGCAGTCCCAAAATAGCCAGTCTGGGACACAGGTGTTGGATTCAGCATTGCTGGGGGCCGCTTCGCAGCCCAGCGGGGATAAATCCCCTCGCCACAAAGGCTCATCACCACCAGACAGGTCCAGTCCGTCACGCCTTGTCCTCATCCACCGCAGGCGCTGCCGGCAAGGTAAACCCCGACACCGAACGGCGCAGCTGACTGGCCATTTTCGCCAGGTTGCCGATGCTCTCGGCGGTGGCGGTGGAGCCCGACGAGGTTTGGGTGGTGATCTGCTGGATCACGTTCATGGTCAAGGAAATCTGCCCCGCCGAGGTGGTCTGTTGCTGCGCCGCGTTGGAAATGCTCTGGATCAGCGCCGCCAAGGTCTTGGACACACCCTCGATTTCCTCCAGGGCCACGCCGGCATCCTGGGCCAGTCGCGCGCCGCGCACCACTTCGGTGGTGGTCTGCTCCATGGAAATCACCGCTTCATTGGTATCGGCCTGGATCGCCCGCACCAGGGTCTCGATTTGCCGTGTCGCCGCCGACGAGCGCTCGGCCAGGCGCTGTACCTCATCGGCCACCACCGCGAACCCGCGCCCGGCATCACCGGCCATGGACGCCTGGATGGCGGCGTTGAGGGCCAGGATGTTGGTCTGGTCGGCGATGTCGTCGATCAGGCTGACAATGTCGCCAATCTCCTGGGACGACTCACCCAGGCGCTTGATGCGCTTGGCGGTGTCCTGGATCTGCTCGCGAATGTTGTCCATGCCATGAATGGTGTTGTGCACCACCTCATTACCCTTGTTGGCGATCTCCACCGACCGCTCGGCCACCGCCGACGATTCGGCGGCATTGGCCGATACCTGGTCGATGGACTGGGCCATTTCATTAATTGAAGTCGAAGCTTCGGAGATTTGCTGGGCCTGGTGCTCGGAAGCCTGGGCCAGGTGCATCGCCGTGGCCTGGGTTTCCTGCACGGCGGCGGCGACCTGGCCGGCGGTGAGGTTGATGGTCGCCACCAGGTCGCGCAGTTGGTCCACCGAGTAATTGATGGAGTCGGCGATAGTGCCGGTGAAGTCTTCGGTGACCGAGGCGGTAACGGTCAGGTCACCATCGGCCAGGTCTTCGATTTCATCCAGCAATCGCATGATCGCGTTCTGGTTACGCTCGTTCTTTTCCGCGGTTTCGTGCAACTGGCGATTGGTTTCGCGGACCATCACCAGCCCGATCAGAATGATCGACATCAGCGCCAGCAAACCCAGCACATAGCCGCCGATGGTATTGATGGAACGCCCCCCGGCGAGGTTTTCGAAAGCCGTGGCCAGGTGCGAAGCCTCGTCGAGCAGGGTCTGCGACAGGTTGAAGATGTTGCCGGCCGATTCCCGGACCTTGAACAGCTCCGGGGAGGTTTCGAGGATTTCATCCACCGAGCCCGAGACAAACTCGAACAGCTCGCTGATTTCGCTCAGGCGTGCCCGCGCATCGCGGTCCTGGACCTGGGATATCTTCAGGGCCGGGTCACCTTGCAACATGCCATTGAGCACCTGGCCAAAACGCGCGGCGTCGCGACCGAAGGTGTCGGCGGCCTGGCTGGCGTTTTCGTCCCCTGCCAACACGGTATTCACCGCGCCGAGAATCCGCTCGGCCAGCAGCGACTGGCGCTGGGCCATGGCCACCTGGGCGGCCGGCGCGCCGCGCTGCAACAGGATCTCGACGACTTTTTCGTACTCGACCTGCAACTGCGGCACGGTTTCGGCCAAGGTCGCCGCCACCTGATGCAGCGACAGCACAGTCTGTTCACTGGAGAGGATGGCATCGGTGTTCTTGAGCAGACGCTCCCAGTCCAGCTGCACGGCGCGCATCTGCGGGCGCAGGGTGGCGGGCGCAGGTGGCAGGCCGGTCACCGGGTCGCCCTGCTTCAGGTAGCCCCAGCGCTGGGCGAAATCATTGCGCGCATCGCTCAACAGCTTGAACGCCGCCGCCTTGCCGGCAGCGGCTTCGGTGGCGTTCTTGGCGATGCGCTGGGACAGCACTCGCAATTCACCGGCATGGCCGATGTACTGCTTGTCGTAGGTGGATTGGGTATTGAGGTAAGCGAAGTTGGCGAACAGCAGCATGATGAAGACGATCAGCGCGACGAACAGCACGATGATCTGCGAACGACTGCGCGACGCTTCCAGTGGCTTGCCTGTTTTTGCTTTGATCATCGGTTCTCGCCTGTACTGCCCAATCCAACTTACAGCTATTAACTGTAAGCAAGCCTTTGTCGTGCAGCCTGCTCAACCAGTGCTGCTCTGTGGGAGCAAGGCTTGCCCGCGATGAGAACGACACAGTTTTCTCGCCAACCGAGACACTGCCATCGCGAGCAAGCTTTGCTCCCACCGGCTCGCTCCCACAAGGGGCCTGCGTTGCATCTCGTTAAATCGCCACATCCATGAACCCTGGCGAGCGCGCCAGGGCAAACGGGCTGAACACTTGCCACTCGCGCTCGCCGCAAAACCGCCCCCTGACGAAAACCGATTCGGGGCCATCGAGATCATCCACCAGCGTCGGTTCCAGACTGTCCTGGGCGAAATGCTGCAGCCCGAGAACTTCGTCCACCAGCAATCCGGCGAACACTTCGTCGTGATCCACCACCAGTACCCGACGCTGCTTACGCACCGGCGACAGCTCATGACCGAAGAAACCGCACAGGTCCATCAACGGCAACAATCGCCCGCGCAGGTTAGCCACCCCACGAACCCACGGCTTGACCCCGGGCAAATGTGTGTGACGTGGTTCGTGCAGCACTTCGCTGACTTCGCCCATCGGCGCCACGTACCAATGCTCGCCCAACCGAAAGCCGATGCCGCTCCAGCCGGCGCGATGGGTCGGCTGGGAGGGCAGGTCCGCCCCCAGCAACCGGCAACGCCGATCGATCTGCAGCAGCAGTTCGAATGCAGTCAGCGATTGGCTCATGGCTGCGCCGTCAACCCGCCAGCACTTTGTTCAGGGTCGCGATCAGGGTTTCTTCGTCCACCGGCTTGGTCAGGTAGTCCTTCGCGCCTTGACGCGTACCCCAGACCTTGTCGGTGTCCTGGTCCTTGGTGGTGATGATGATCACCGGGATGTGGCCGGTGTCCGGGTCCTTGGTCAACTGGCGCGTGGCCTGGAAACCGTTGAGGCCGGGCATGACGATGTCCATCAGCACCGCATCGGGTTTTTCCTGGCGGGCCAGGGCCACGCCATCGGCGCCGTTCTCGGCCTTCAGGACCTGATGGCCGTGCTTTTCCAGCATGCCGGTCAGTTTGTACATTTCAGTCGGCGAATCATCGACGATCAGAATTCGTGCCATGGTGTTCCCCATTTTCTTGTCGACCCCAGGCCCGATGGCCGAGTGTCATTAATGTGCCTGGTGCGGCTGGACAGCGGCAAAGCCCGGGACATGGGCCTGTATCGCGCCCAGCAGTTCTTCCTTGCTGAACGGCTTGGTCAAAAACTGATCGGAACCGACGATGCGCCCCTTGGCCTTGTCGAACAACCCGTCCCGGGACGACAGCATGATCACCGGCGTGGCCTTGAACGCGCTGTTGTTCTTGATCAGGGCACAGGTCTGGTAGCCATCGAGGCGCGGCATCATGATGTCGACAAAAATGATGCCCGGATGATGGTCGGCGATCTTGGCCAGGGCATCGAAGCCGTCGATAGCCGTGATCACCTCGCAGCCCACGTTGCGCAGCAAGGTTTCGGCGGTGCGGCGGATGGTCTTCGAGTCGTCGATGACCATGACCTTCAAGGCGCTGGGTTGCTGCGTGAGATGCTCTGCCATTGCCACTGCGAACCGATTTTTAACGCGTAAGTGTGATCGACAGCGCAAACCCTTGATGTTCAAGGCCCGCACGTCACATGGCAGCCTTTTTAGCACAGTCTCCATCGCCGATCTATCGGCCGCTCGGCGCGGTGGTTTTTCCTTGACCGCCAATCTTCCGGGCGCCACTCTGACGCCACTTTTTCACGCCATATGTGCCCAATCAAATTTCGAGGAACCAAGCCATGAGCGTACGCGTCGGCATTGTCATGGACCCTATCGCCAGCATTTCCTATAAAAAGGATAGCTCGCTGGCCATGCTGCTGGCCGCTCAAAAGCGCGGCTGGGAACTGTTCTACATGGAGCAGCGCGACCTCTACCAGGCCGAAGGCCAGGCGCGGGCGCGGATGAAACCGCTGAAAGTCTTCGCCAACCCGCAAAAGTGGTTCGAACTGGGCGAAGAAAGCGACGCACTGCTGAGTGACCTGGACGTGATCCTGATGCGCAAGGATCCGCCGTTCGACATGGAGTTCGTGTATTCCACCTACCTGCTGGAACAGGCTGAAAACGCCGGCGTGCTGGTGGTCAACAAGCCCCAGAGCCTGCGCGACTGCAACGAAAAGCTGTTCGCCACGCTGTTCCCGCAATGCACGCCGCCGACCATCGTCAGCCGGCGCCCGGACGTATTGCGCGAATTTGCCGACCATCACGGCGACGTGATCCTCAAGCCCCTGGACGGCATGGGCGGTTCCTCGATCTTCCGGCACACCGCCGGCCACCCGAACCTGTCGGTGATCCTGGAAACCCTGACCTTGCACGGCAAGCAGCAGATCATGATCCAGGGCTACCTGCCGGCCATCGTCGATGGTGACAAACGCATCCTGATGATCGACGGCGAGCCGGTGGACTATTGCCTGGCGCGTATTCCGGCAGCCGGCGAAACCCGCGGCAACCTGGCGGCCGGCGGGCGTGGCGAAGCCCGTCCGTTGACCGAGAAGGATCGCTGGATCGCCGCCCAGGTCGGCCCGACCCTGCGCGAGAAAGGCCTGCTGTTCGTGGGCCTGGACGTGATCGGCGAGCACCTGACGGAAATCAACGTCACCAGCCCGACGTGCATTCGCGAGATCGACAACGCCTTTGGCACGGACATCGGCGGCATGCTGATGGATGCCATCGATCAGAAGCTCAAGGCTCGTTGATCCAGATCTGCTGAAGGAAACCCACATTGCGTTATCATGCCCGGCCTGAAAAAAACGCGATGTTGGTTTCCTTGTCATGACACTTCCGTCCGATCTGCCCCTAGAGCTCGCCCATCGTGGCGTGCGCCCGGCTGATCGCCTCGGTTTTACCCTGTTCCTGGCGGCGCTGATCCACCTGGCCCTGCTGCTGGGCGTCGGGTTTGCCACGGTCGAGCCCAAGCAGATCAGCCAGACCCTGGAAATCACCCTGGCCACCTTCAAGAGCGAGACCAAGCCCAAGAAGGCCGATTTCCTCGCCCAGGAAAACCAGCAAGGCAGCGGCACCCTGGAAAAAAAGGCGATTCCCAAGACCACCGAGATCGCGCCGTTCCAGGACACCACGGTGCAGAAAGTCACCCCACCGCCAGCGGCCAAGCCCGAAGTGCAGGAGACCGCGCCCAAGGCCGCCGTGACCACCGTGGCACCAAAGCCGAAAAAAGCCCCGGCCAAGGAAGAGGTCAAGCCTGATCCCAAGCCCCAGGCCCCGGCACCGACTTTCGACAGCTCCCAGCTGTCCAGCGACATCGCCAGCCTGGAAGCCGAACTGGCCCAGGAGCAACAGCTGTACGCCAAGCGCCCGCGCATCCACCGCCTGAGCGCCGCCTCGACCATGCGCGACAAGGGCGCCTGGTACAAGGACGAATGGCGCAAGAAGGTCGAGCGCATCGGCAACCTCAACTACCCTGACGAAGCCCGGCGCAAACAGATCTATGGCAACCTGCGGCTAATGGTCTCGATCAACCGCGACGGCTCGTTGTATGAAGTGCTGGTGCTCGAATCCTCCGGCCAACCACTGCTGGACCAGGCCGCCCAGCGGATCGTGCGCCTGGCCGCGCCGTTCGCACCGTTTACCGGCGATCTGTCGGACATCGACCGGCTGGAAATCATCCGCACCTGGAAATTCGCCCGGGGCGATCGCCTTTCCAGTAACTGACCCACCGTCAATCCCCTTGTGGGAGCGGGCTTTGTGGGAGCAAGGCTTGCCCGCGATGAAAACGCCGCGGTCTCTTGAGGACCGCAGCGCCTGGATCGCGAGCAAGCTTTGCTCCCACACAGCCCACATTTGATCGGTGTCGCCTTCCAGATCGAGGCATTTCCTGCACATCCCCAGCTTGTCAGTTCGGCCCTGCGCCGCCACACTAGCGCCTATGAAAAACGTCAGCCCCACCTACCTCAAGCATCACTTCCTGATCGCCATGCCGCACATGGCCGATCCGAACTTTGCCCATACCTTGACGTACATCGTCGAGCACACGGCCAATGGGGCCATGGGGCTGGTGATCAATCGCCCGCAGGAACTGAACCTGGCGGACATTCTTGAGCAGTTGCGCCCCGACGTTGAACCGCCGCTCTTGTGCCAGCACGTGCCGATTTTCATCGGCGGCCCGGTGCAGACCGACCGCGGCTTCGTACTCCACCCGTCGGGCCCCAAATACCAGGCCACCGTGGATCTGGACGGTGTGTCACTGTCCACCTCCCAGGACGTGCTGTTCGCCATCGCCGACGGCGTCGGCCCGGAAAAAAGCCTGATCGCCCTCGGCTATGCCGGCTGGGAACCCGGGCAACTGGAAGCCGAACTGGCCGATAACGCCTGGCTGACCTGCCCGTTCGACGCCGACATCCTGTTCAACACCAGCAGCGAACTGCGCCTGGAAGCGGCGGCCAGCCGGTTGGGGGTCAACCTCAGCCTGCTCACCAGCCAGGCAGGACACGCCTGATGGCCCTGCGCTTGTTGCTGGGCTTCGATTACGGCACCAAACAGATCGGCGTGGCGGTCGGCCAGGTCATCACCGGCCAGGCCCGCGAGTTGTGTACATTGAAGGCGCAGAACGGTGTTCCAGACTGGAACCAGGTCGAAGCGCTGATCAAGGAATGGAAACCCGATGCCGTGGTGGTCGGCCTGCCGCTGAACATGGACGGCACGCCCAGCGATATGTGCCTGCGCGCCGAAAAGTTCGCCCGCCGGCTCAATGGCCGCTTCAACCTGCCCTTCTATACCCATGACGAGCGCCTGACCACTTTCGAGGCCAAGGGCGAGCGCCTGGTGCGCGGTGGGCAGAAAGGCAGTTACCGCGACAACCCGGTGGACGCCATTGCCGCCGCCCTGCTGCTGCAAGGCTGGCTCGACGCGAACGCCGCCCTGTTCGAAACCTGATTTTTTACAAAGCGCCGCCAAGGCGCTTTCTTTTAGCGACAAACCGCGCCACCCACCACCGGCCCGGGAACCTGAAGGAGCCAGCATGAGCCTGCCCAATCCTGCCGAACTGATCAGCCAGATGGCGATTCGTCTCACGGCGCACCTGGAACAACGCGGCATCAGCGAACCGCGCTATATCGGCATTCGCACCGGTGGCGTCTGGGTCGCCCAGGCCTTGCTCGATGAACTGGGCAGCCAAGCGCCCCTGGGCACCCTGGACGTGTCGTTCTACCGCGACGACTTCAGCCAGAACGGCCTGCACCCACAAGTGCGCCCCTCGGCCCTGCCGTTCGAGATCGAAGGCCAGCACCTGGTCTTGATCGATGATGTACTGATGAGCGGCCGGACCATCCGCGCCGCCATGAACGAACTGTTCGACTACGGCCGCCCGGCCAGCGTGACGCTGGTGTGCCTGCTGGACCTGGACGCCGCCGAGCTGCCGATCCGGCCAAACGTGGTCGGTGCGACGCTGACGCTGGCCGCCCATGAGCGGGTCAAGCTCTCCGGCCCGTCGCCGCTGCAACTCGAACTGCAAGACCTTGCCCTTTAACTGCCCTTGTAAGAGTCCATCGCGATGACGCCTCTCGAAACCAAGCGCCCGCTGCAGCTCAACGATCAGGGCCAGCTGCGGCACTTCCTGTCCCTCGACGGCCTGCGCCGCGAGCTGCTGACGGAAATCCTCGACACTGCCGACTCATTCCTCGAAGTCGGTGCCCGGGCAGTGAAGAAAGTCCCGTTGCTGCGCGGCAAGACCGTGTGCAACGTGTTCTTCGAAAACTCCACCCGCACCCGCACCACCTTCGAACTGGCGGCCCAACGGCTGTCGGCGGACGTGATTACCCTGAACGTGTCCACGTCCTCGGCGAGCAAGGGCGAAACCCTGCTCGACACCCTGCGCAACCTTGAAGCCATGGCTGCCGACATGTTCGTCGTGCGCCACGGCGATTCCGGCGCGGCGCACTTCATTGCCGAACACGTGTGCCCGCAAGTGGCGATCATCAATGGCGGCGACGGCCGTCATGCCCACCCGACCCAGGGCATGCTGGACATGCTGACCATCCGTCGGCACAAGGGCAGTTTCGAGAACCTGTCGGTGGCCATCGTCGGCGACATCCTGCACTCGCGAGTGGCCCGCTCGAACATGCTGGCCCTCAAGACCCTCGGCTGCCCGGACATCCGCGTGATCGCGCCGAAAACCCTGCTGCCCATCGGCGTCGAGCAGTACGGCGTGAAGGTCTACACCGACATGACCGAAGGCCTCAAGGATGTGGACGTGGTGATCATGCTGCGCCTGCAACGTGAGCGCATGACCGGCGGCCTGCTGCCTAGCGAAGGCGAGTTCTACCGCCTGTTCGGCCTGACCACCGCCCGCCTGGCCGGGGCCAAGCCGGATGCCATCGTCATGCACCCGGGGCCGATCAACCGCGGCGTGGAGATCGAGTCGGCGGTGGCCGACGGGCCGCACTCGGTGATTCTCAACCAGGTGACCTACGGCATCGCCATCCGCATGGCCGTGCTGTCCATGGCCATGAGCGGGCAAACGGCCCAGCGCCAATTCGACCAGGAGAACGCCCAGTGAAGCTCAGCATTCTCGGCGCACGCGTGATCGATCCAGCCAGCGGCCTGGATCAAGTGACTGATATCCATATCGATGCCTGCAAGATCGTCGCCCTGGGCGCCGCGCCGGCCGGTTTCGTCGCGGTCGAGACCGTCGACGCCCAAGGCCTGGTGGCCGCCCCCGGCCTGGTGGACCTGAACGTCGCCCTGCGCGAACCGGGCTACAGCCGCAAAGGCAGCATCGTCAGCGAAACCCGTGCCGCTGCCGCCGGTGGCGTGACCAGCCTGTGCTGCCCGCCGCAGACCAAACCGGTGATGGACACCTCGGCCGTGGCCGAACTGATCCTCGACCGCGCCCGCGAGGCCGGCAACACCAAGGTCTTCCCGATTGGCGCACTGAGCAAGGGCCTGGACGGCGAGCAACTGGCCGAGCTCATCGCCCTGCGCGACGCCGGTTGCGTGGCGTTTGGCAACGGCCTGAACAGTTTCCGCAATACCCGTACCCTGTGCCGCGCCCTGGAATACGCGGCGACCTTCGGCCTGACGGTGATCTTCAACTCCCAGGACCACGACCTGGCCGAAGGCGGCCTGGCCCACGAGGGCCCGACCGCCAGCTTCCTCGGCCTGCCGGGCATTCCGGAAACCGCCGAGACCGTAGCCTTGGCCCGGGATCTGCTGTTGGTGGAACAAAGCGGCGTGCGCGCCCACTTCAGCCAGTTGACCAGTGCTCGCGGCGCGGCGCTGATCGCCCAGGCCCAGGCCCGTGGCCTGCCGGTGACCGCCGATGTGGCGCTGTACCAATTGATCCTGACCGACGAAGCGCTGATCGACTTCAACAGCGTCTACCACGTCCAGCCGCCGCTGCGCACCCGCGCCGACCGCGAGGGCTTGCGCGAGGCGGTGAAATCCGGGGTGATCTCGGCCATTTCCAGCCACCACCAGCCCCATGAGCGCGATGCCAAGCTGGCACCGTTCGGCGCCACCGAGCCGGGTATCAGCAGCGTCGAACTGCTGCTGCCGCTGGCCCTGACACTGGTGGAAGACGGCTTACTCGACCTGCCGACCTTGCTCGCACGCCTGAGCGCCGGCCCGGCCCAGGCGCTGCAATTGCCGGCAGGGAAACTGGCGGTTGGCGCGGCGGCGGACCTGGTGCTGTTCGACCCAGCCGCGTCCACCGTGGCCGGCGAAGCCTGGCGTTCCAAGGGTGACAACTGTCCGTTCCTGGGCCACAGCTTACCGGGTGTGGTGCGCTACACCTTGATGGATGGGCGGATCACCCACCAGGCCTGATACCGCGTCGCTCCTATCGCGAGCAGGCTCGCTCCCACAGAGGGATCTTCGGTGAACACATGATGTGTGAACACCTCGATCCAATGTGGGAGCGAGCCTGCTCGCGATGCAAGCGACTCGGTCTTACTGGAAAGCCCCCCGCTTCTGCGCATTCCGAATCGAAACCTGATCATTCAGGGTCCAGAAGTCATACAGCACCCCCAGGAAAAACACCCCACCCGTCAGCAGGTAGATAATCCCGCTGAGCCACTTGCCCTGATACATCCGGTGTACGCCAAGCACCCCGAGAAACGTCAGCAGGATCCACGCCACGCTGTATTCGATAGGCCCTGGGGTGAAACGCAGGTCCGCTTCGCGATCCATGGCCGGGATCAGGAACAGGTCGATCAACCAACCAATGCCCAGCAGGCCGAAGGTGAAGAACCAGATCGTGCCCGTGACCGGCTTGCCGTAATAGAAACGGTGGGCCCCGGTGAAACCGAAAATCCACAGCAGATACCCGATGACTTTGCTGTGGGTATCGCGGATCGCATCCTGCTGATAGCTGTTCATGAATGGCCTCTTTTGCCTCGATAGATAAATTTTTTCGGATTTTTTGTGACTTTTTTGTGTCTCGCCGACAAGCGGTCCTGAGCAACTTTGAACCAAGGAAACCCCCGTGGTGTCGGGGTTCTGTCGGACAATCGGGTCAATTTGTCACAATCATGCGGGGTTGGCGCCAAGTTTCGAATCGACAAACGGCCTCGGAACAGCGAAAAAAGCTGTTATAAAGTTGCGCGCTAACCTTTAAGAGCCCTGCCTAATGCGTCCATTTTTCAAGACATGGCTAACCATTTGCCTATTATTGCCACTGGCCGCCCACGCCACCAATCGTGAGCAACGTCTTCCCAACGTCAACGGCTACACCCCGAAATCCCATGTTTCTGCTTCCTTGAGCAAGAACAAGCCAAGCGCCCAGCGCTTGAGCACGGCCAACAGCAAGCTGGTTCCGCCGATGGCGACCAAAGCAAGCAGCAACGTGCTGAGTCGCGCCGTGAATGTACTCGGCACACCTTATCGTTGGGGCGGCAGTAGCCCAAGTAAAGGCTTCGATTGCAGCGGCTTGGTGAAATACGCCTTCAACGACGCCACCTTCGACCTGCCACGCACCTCCAATGCGATGGCTGCCGGTCATGGCGAGAAAGTCGAACGCAAGGACCTCAAGCCCGGCGACCTGATTTTCTTCAAGCTCAAGAGCCGCCGAGTCAATCACGTGGCCATCTACCTGGGCAACGACCGTTTCATCCACGCTCCGCGCCGTGGCAAGTCGGTGACTATCGACACGCTGAACAAGCCGTACTGGGACACCCATTACGTGGTGGCCAAGCGGGTTCTGCCGAAGGAGCCGGGGGCGATGCGCGTGGTTCAGCGCTGATCTGAAGCCTACATGGCTCTTTTGTGGCGAGGGAGCTTGCTCCCGCTGGGCCGCGAAGCGGACCCAAAATGATGAGGCCCACAGAGATCATTGGTCAGTTTGGGGCGGCTGCGCCACCCAGCGGGAGCAAGCTCCCTCGCCACAGGGCTACACCACCTCCCCCGCTAGAAGTTATCCGGCGAACGCGCCCGTTCCCGCGCATGTTCGCGGCTGATCAAGCCTTTGTTCACCAAATCCTTCAAACACATATCCAGCGTCTGCATCCCCAGTGAACCACCGGTCTGGATGGCCGAGTACATCTGCGCCACCTTGTCCTCGCGGATCAGGTTCCGGATGGCCGAGGTGCCCAGCATGATTTCATGCGCCGCGATCCGGCCGCCGCCGATCTTCTTGACCAGCGTCTGGGAAATCACCGCCTGCAACGATTCCGACAACATCGAGCGAACCATGGACTTCTCGTCACCGGGGAACACGTCCACCACTCGGTCAATGGTCTTGGCCGCCGATGTGGTGTGCAGTGTGCCGAACACCAGATGCCCGGTTTCCGCGGCGGTCAGCGCCAGGCGGATGGTCTCCAGGTCACGCATCTCCCCTACCAGGATCACGTCCGGATCCTCCCGCAGGGCCGATCGCAGGGCCGTGGAGAACCCCTGAGTGTCGCGGTGCACCTCGCGCTGGTTGATCAGGCACTTGCGCGGTTCGTGAACGAACTCGATAGGGTCTTCAATGGTGAGGATGTGATGGTGCTTGTGGCTGTTCAAATGGTCGATCATGGCCGCCAGGGTGGTGGACTTGCCCGAACCGGTCGGCCCGGTCACCAACACCAGCCCGCGCGGCGCCTCGGTCACTTTGCGAAACACCTCGCCCATCCCCAGGTCTTCCATGGTCAGGACTTTCGACGGAATGGTCCGGAATACCGCCCCCGCGCCGCGATTCTGGTTGAAGGCGTTGACCCGGAACCGCGCCACACCCGGCACGTCGAAGGAAAAGTCGGTCTCCAGAAACTTTTCGTAATCTACTCGTTGCCGGTCGTTCATGATGTCGTAGATCAGTTCATGGACCTGCTTGTGGTCCAGCGCCGGCAGGTTGATGCGCCGCACATCGCCATCGACGCGGATCATCGGCGGCAACCCGGCGGACAGGTGCAGGTCCGACGCCCCCTGTTTGGCGCTGAACGCCAGCAGTTCAGTGATATCCATAGCGCTCCTCAATTCCAGTAGAATGCCGCGAACCTCAGACCCGCTGGCGCTTCTTTATGTCCACGATAGCAGACAACATCGCTCAGGTTAGATCGCGTATCCGCGCTGCGGAGCAGGCCGCCCAACGTGCTGAACACAGTGTCCAGCTGCTGGCCGTAAGCAAGACCAAGCCCGCCCAGGCCCTGCGCGAAGCCTATGCCGCCGGCCTGCGGGACTTCGGCGAGAATTATCTGCAAGAGGCCCTGGGCAAACAGGTCGAACTGACCGACCTGCCCTTGATCTGGCACTTCATCGGCCCCATTCAATCGAACAAGACGCGTGCTATCGCCGAACACTTCGACTGGGTGCATTCCGTGGATCGCTTGAAAATTGCACAGCGCCTGTCCGAGCAACGCCCGGCCGAGTTGCCGCCGCTGAACATCTGCATCCAGGTCAATGTCAGCGGTGAAGCCAGCAAGTCCGGCTGCACCCCGGCAGACCTGCCCGCCCTGGCCAGCGCCATCAGCGCCTTGCCGCGCTTGAAGCTGCGTGGGCTGATGGCGATTCCCGAGCCCACCGAAGAGCGCGCCGCCCAGGACGCAGCCTTCGCCGCCGTTCAAAACTTGCAAACCAGCCTGGAGCTGCCGCTGGACACCCTTTCCATGGGCATGAGCCACGACCTTGAGTCGGCCATCGCCCAGGGCGCCACCTGGGTGCGCATCGGAACCGCCCTGTTCGGCGCCCGCGACTACGGTCAATCCTGAACCATGGCCGACTCATCTCTTTATAAGGACCTGTCATGAGCAACACGCGTATTGCCTTCATCGGCGCCGGCAACATGGCCGCCAGCCTGATCGGCGGCCTGCGGGCCAAGGGCCTGGACGCTTCCCTGATCCGCGCCAGCGATCCGGGTGAAGAGACCCGCAACCGAGTGAGCACCGAACACGGCATCGAAACCTTCGCCGACAACGCCCAGGCCGTCGACGGTGCGGACGTCGTCGTGCTGGCGGTCAAGCCACAGGCGATGAAAACCGTGTGCGAGGCCCTGCGCCCCAGCCTCAAGCCCCAGCAACTGGTGGTGTCGATTGCCGCCGGCATCACCTGCGCCAGTATGAACAACTGGCTCGGCGAACAGCCGATCGTACGCTGCATGCCCAACACCCCGGCGCTGCTGCGCCAGGGCGTCAGCGGCCTGTTCGCCACGGCCCAGGTGTCCACCGCACAACGGCAACAGGCCGAGGAGCTGCTGTCAGCCGTCGGCCTGGCGCTGTGGCTGGACACCGAACAGCAACTGGACGCCGTCACCGCCGTCTCCGGCTCGGGCCCGGCGTACTTCTTCCTGCTGATCGAAGCCATGACCGCCGCCGGCGAGAAACTCGGCCTGCCCCGGGATATCGCCGCGCAGTTGACCTTGCAGACCGCATTGGGGGCCGCGCACATGGCCGTGTCCAGCGACGTCGATGCGGCCGAGCTGCGCCGCCGCGTGACCTCGCCGGCCGGCACCACCGAAGCGGCCATCAAATCATTCCAGGCCGGGGGCTTCGAAGCCCTGGTGGAAAAAGCACTCGGCGCCGCCGCGCACCGCTCGGCCGAGATGGCCGAACAACTGGGCCAATAAGGAGCCATTCATGATTGGATTGAACACCGCAGCGGTCTATGTGCTGCAAACCCTCGGCAGCCTGTATCTGCTGATCGTGCTGATGCGTTTCGTACTGCAACTGGTGCGCGCCAACTTCTACAACCCGCTGTGCCAGTTCGTCGTCAAGGCTACCCAGCCGCTGCTCAAGCCTTTGCGCCGGATCATCCCCAGCCTGTTCGGCCTGGACATGTCGTCGCTGGTGCTGGCGATCCTCGTGCAACTGGCGCTGATGGCCCTGACCCTGCTGCTGACCTACGGCACCACCGGCAACCCACTGCAACTGCTGATCTGGTCGATCATTGGCGTGACCGCGCTGTTCCTGAAGATCTTCTTCTTCGCCATGATCATCAGCGTGATCCTGTCGTGGGTCGCTCCGGGCAGCCACAATCCGGGCGCCGAGCTGGTCAACCAGATCTGCGAGCCGGCCCTGGCGCCGTTCCGTCGTATCGTGCCGAACCTTGGCGGCCTGGATATTTCGCCGATCCTGGCGTTCATGGTGCTCAAGCTGATCGACATGCTGGTGATCAACAACCTGGCAGCGATGACCATGATGCCGGAAATCCTGCGCCTGCTGATCTGACCCGGTGAGCTACTTTCGCTGGGACGGCGACGATCTGATCCTGGAATGTCACCTGCAACCGGCAGCCCGCAGCGATGACTTCGCCGGGCTGCACGGTGACCGCCTGAAGATCCGCCTCACCGCCCCGCCGGTCGAGGGCAAGGCCAATGCCTACCTGATGGCATTCCTGGCCAAGGCGTTTGGCGTGTCCAAGAGCCAGGTCAGCCTGATCAGCGGCGAATTGAACCGACAGAAACGGGTGCGGATTCATTCGCCGAAGAAGCTGCCGGAGCTGCCAGGCCTGACACGGGCCTGATCGGTTAGCGCCGATCTTGTGGCGAGGGGACTTATCCCCGCTGGGCTATCCGTCGCCTCGGCGTGTCTGGCGGATCGCATTAGCTGTGTTGGGGCTGCTACGCAGCCCAACGGGGATAAATCCCCTCGCCACAGTTAAATCGCCCAGCCGCGCCTTTGCTTGCCGCCTGCCACAGCGGTCTTTAGACTTACGCCTCATTTCAACGCGAGCAGGGTCGATGCCAACTGCCTTTCCCCCCGATTCCGTTGGTCTGGTGACGCCGCAAATGGCGCATTTCAGCGAGCCCCTGGCCCTGGCCTGCGGCCGTTCGTTGCCGGCCTATGACCTGATCTACGAAACCTACGGCACCCTCAATGCCACGGCGAGCAATGCCGTGCTGATTTGCCACGCCTTGTCGGGGCATCACCACGCCGCCGGCTACCACAGCGTCGACGACCGCAAACCCGGCTGGTGGGACAGTTGCATCGGCCCGGGCAAGCCCATCGACACCAACAAGTTCTTCGTAGTCAGCCTGAACAACCTCGGCGGCTGCAACGGCTCCACCGGCCCCAGCAGCCTCAACCCGGACACCGGCAAGCCCTTCGGCGCCGATTTTCCAGTGCTGACGGTGGAAGACTGGGTCCACAGCCAGGCGCGCCTGGCCGATCGCCTCGGCATCGCCCAGTGGGCAGCCGTGATCGGCGGCAGCCTGGGGGGCATGCAGGCCTTGCAGTGGACCATCACCTACCCGGACCGCGTGCGCCATTGCCTGGCAATCGCCTCGGCACCCAAGCTGTCGGCGCAGAACATCGCCTTCAACGAAGTGGCGCGCCAGGCGATCCTCACCGACCCTGAATTCCACGGCGGCTCGTTCCAGGAACACGGCGTGATCCCCAAGCGCGGGTTGATGCTGGCGCGGATGGTCGGGCACATCACCTACCTGTCCGACGACTCCATGGGCGAAAAATTCGGCCGTGGCCTCAAGAGCGAAAAGCTCAACTACGACTTCCACAGCGTCGAGTTCCAGGTCGAGAGCTACCTGCGCTATCAGGGTGAAGAGTTCTCCGGGCGCTTCGACGCCAACACCTACCTGTTGATGACCAAGGCACTGGACTACTTCGATCCGGCAGCGAACTTCGACGATAACCTGGCAAAAACCTTCGCCAATGCCACCGCCAAGTTCTGCGTGATGTCGTTCACCACTGACTGGCGCTTCTCCCCGGCGCGCTCCCGGGAGCTGGTGGACGCGCTGATGGCCGCGCGCAAGGACGTCTGCTACCTGGAAATCGACGCGCCCCAGGGCCACGACGCCTTTTTGATCCCGATCCCGCGCTACCTGCAGGCGTTCGGCAACTACATGAACCGTATAACGCTGTGAGGACGCCATGAGAGCCGATCTGGAAATCATCCAGGAATGGATCCCCGCCGGCAGCCGCGTGCTTGACCTGGGCTGCGGCAACGGCGAACTGCTGACCTGGCTGCGGGACAACAAGCAAGTCAGCGGCTACGGCCTGGAAAACGACCCGGACAACATCGCCGAGTGCGTCGCCAAGGGCATCAACGTCATCGAGCAGGACCTGGACAAGGGCCTGGGCAACTTCGCCAGCAACAGCTTCGACATCGTGGTCATGACCCAGGCCCTGCAAGCAGTGCACTACCCGGACAAGATCCTCGACGAAATGCTGCGGGTCGGGCGCCAGTGCATCATCACCTTCCCCAACTTCGGGCATTGGCGTTGCCGCTGGTACCTGGCGAGCAAGGGCCGCATGCCGGTCTCGGAGTTCCTGCCCTACACCTGGTACAACACGCCGAACATCCACTTCTGCACTTTCGCCGACTTCGAGGCGCTGTGCCGCGAACGCGAAGCCAAGGTCATCGATCGCCTGGCCGTGGACCAGCAGCACCGCCACGGGTGGGCCAGCAAGCTATGGCCTAATCTGTTAGGTGAGATAGGCATCTATCGGGTCAGCAGCCCGGGCCTTACCGATTACCAGGTCGCGGTGTGAGCCCCGGCCTCACCAGGAGCACGACATGAAACGTCTAGGGTTGTTTCTCATCACCGTTTGCCTGAGCGCTGGCGCCATGGCCGCCGACGTTATCAAGGGCGAGCGCAAGGAAGTGTTCGGTGACGTCACCGTGCACTACAACACGTTCAATTCCACCTTCCTGACGCCGGACATTGCCAAGGCCGCAGAGCTGATCCGCAGCAAGGAACAGGGCGTGATCAACGTCTCGGTGCTCAAGGCCGGCGTGCCCTTGAGCGCCCAGGTCAGTGGCACGGTGAAAGACCTCACCAGCCAGAGCATCCCGCTGAAGTTCAAGCAGGTGACCGAACAAGGCGCGATCTACTACATCGCCCAGTACCCGGTGCCCCAGCAGGAAACCCGCACCTTCGAGATCAAGGTGCAAACCGGCGACAAGATCAACACCATCAACTTCAACCAGGAACTGTTCCCGGGCCAATGATCAACTTCACCCAACTCGTACTGGCCAGCCACAACGCCGGCAAACTCAAGGAACTGCAGGCCATGCTCGGCGGCTCGGTGCAGTTGCGCTCGATTGGCGAGTTCAGCCAGGTGGAACCGGAAGAGACCGGTCTGTCGTTCGTCGAGAACGCCATCCTCAAGGCCCGCAATGCCGCCCGCATCTCGGGCCTGCCGGCGCTGGCCGACGATTCCGGGCTGGCAGTGGACTTCCTCGGCGGCGCGCCGGGCATTTATTCGGCCCGTTACGCGGACGGCAAAGGGGACGCGGCGAACAACGCCAAGCTGCTCGAAGCCCTCAAGGACGTGCCCGAAGCCGAGCGCGGCGCGCAGTTCGTGTGCGTGCTGGCCTTGGTGCGCCATGCCGATGACCCGTTGCCGATCCTCTGCGAAGGCTTGTGGCACGGGCGCATTCTCACCGAAGCCAGCGGCGAGCACGGTTTTGGCTATGACCCGTTGTTCTGGGTGCCGGAGCGTAATTGCTCCAGCGCCGAACTGGGGCCCGTGGAAAAGAACCAACTGAGCCACCGCGCCCGCGCCATGGCCCTGCTGCGTCAGCGCCTGGGCCTGCGATGATCGATGATGCTCCGGCACCGCTGATTCACGGCGGTGCACAAACGCCTCGGGCGCCGCTGCCGGTGCTGCCGCCCCTGGCGTTGTACGTACACATCCCGTGGTGCGTGCGCAAATGTCCGTATTGCGACTTCAACTCCCACACCGCCAGCCCGCAATTGCCGGAAGAAGAGTACGTCGACGCCCTGCTGGCCGACCTCGACCAGGATCGGCATGCGGTCTATGGTCGACCGTTGAGCTCGATCTTTTTCGGTGGCGGCACCCCGAGCCTGTTCAGTGCCCAGGCCCTGGGCCGGTTGCTCAAGGGCGTCGAAGCACGCATTCCCTTCGCCCAGGACATTGAAATCACCCTGGAAGCCAATCCCGGCACCTTCGAGCAGGAAAAATTCGTCGCTTACCGGGCCTTGGGCATCAATCGCCTGTCCATCGGCATCCAGAGCTTCCAGCAGGCCAAGCTCGAGGCCTTGGGCCGGATCCACAACGGTGACGAGGCGGTGCGCGCCGCCGGCATGGCTCGCCAGGCCGGTTTCGACAACTTCAACCTCGACCTGATGCACGGCTTGCCCGACCAATCCCTCGACGACGCCTTGAGCGACCTGCGCCAGGCCATCGCCTTGAAGCCGACTCACCTGTCCTGGTACCAGTTGACGCTGGAGCCGAACACGGTGTTCTGGAACCAGCCGCCAACATTGCCCGAAGACGACACGTTGTGGGACATCCAGGAAGCCGGACAAGCCCTGCTGGCCGAGCACGGCTACGCCCAGTACGAAGTCTCGGCCTACGCCCAACCCGGTCGGGCGGCGCGGCATAACCTCAATTACTGGAGCTTCGGCGACTTCATTGGCATCGGCGCCGGCGCCCATGGCAAGCTCAGCCATCCGGACGGGCGCATCGTACGCACCTGGAAGACGCGCCTGCCCAAGGATTACCTCAACCCGGCCAAACGCTTCCTGGCGGGCGAGAAAACCCTGGCCAACGAAGAGCTGCCATTCGAGTTCCTGATGAACGCCCTGCGCTTGACCGCAGGCGTGGAATCGCGGCTGTACCCGGAGCGCACCGGGCTGTCCCTGCAAAGCCTGGCCGAAGGCCGGCGCGAGGCCGAACAAAGCGGGTTGTTGCAGGTCGAACCGGAACGTCTGGCGGCCACCGAGCGCGGACAGCTGTTTCTCAATGACTTGCTGCAGAAATTTCTGAGCTGATCAACACAAGGAAATCGAATGGATCTGGTACTCGACCTGCTGGCCACCGTGTCCCGCTGGAGCCGCAGCAACCTGTCGGAAATCTCCCTGGCATTGGTAGGCTGCCTGCTGGTGCTGTTTGGTGCCGACATCAAGGGCTGGGTCGAACAACGCCTGGGCAGCATCGCCGGCGCCTTGCGCGTTCCACTGATCGCCCTGCTGTGCATGATCGGCAGCGGCGCGGCACTGATCTACGCCACGCCATGGGTCGTCCGAGGTTTGAGCCAGTTCAACAACTACAGCCTGGCGCCGGTGTTGTTGGTGGTGCTGGTGTTGATTGGTGTCGTGGCGGATCGGCGCTGACCCTACAGACACCAGAAAACAAATGTGGGAGCGGGCTTCTGTGGGAGCAAAGCTTGCTCGCGATGCAGGCAACTCGGGGTTGAAGTGGGTACCGAGGTGCTGCTATCGCGGGCAAGCCTTGCTCCCACAAAGCCTTGCTCCCACAGTTTTTACCGCGTGATGCTTACGCCACCTTCTCGAACTTCAAATCCCAAACCCCATGCCCAAGGCGTTCGCCACGGCGCTCGAACTTGGTGATCGGCCGTTCGGCCGGGCGTGGCACGCACTTGCCGTCTTCGGCCAGGTTGCGGTAGCCCGGGGCGACATTCATCACTTCCAGCATGTATTCGGCATAGGGTTCCCAGTCGGTGGCCATGTGCAGCACACCGCCGACCTTCAACTTGCTGCGCACCAGTTCAGCGAACGATGCCTGGACGATACGACGCTTGTGATGGCGACTCTTGTGCCATGGGTCCGGGAAGAACAGCATCAGCCGATCGAGGCTGTTGTCAGCCACGCAGCGGTTGAGCACTTCGATGGCGTCGCAATCGTAGACCCGCAGGTTGGTCAGCCCTTGGGTCAGCACGCCATTGAGCAGCGCACCGACGCCGGGGCGGTGGACTTCCACACCAATGAAATCCTGTTCAGGCGAAGCTGCGGCCATTTCCAGCAACGAATGGCCCATGCCGAAGCCGATTTCCAGCGAGCGCGGGGCCGAGCGGCCGAACACCTGGTCAAAATCCACCGGGGCATCGGCAAGCGGCAGGACAAACAGCGGCGCGCCCTGCTCCAGGCCGCGCTGCTGGCCCTCGGTCATGCGCCCGGCGCGCATCACAAAACTCTTGATGCGCCGGTGTTGGCGCTCTTCGCCTTCTTCCGGCAGGACCGGCGTGTCGTTCGATTCAGTCATCAATGGCTCTTACTTGATCAGACCATCCAGCGGCGAGGAGGCGCTGGCGTAGAGTTTTTTCGGCATGCGACCGGCCAGGTACGCCAGGCGCCCGGCGACAATCGCGTGTTTCATGGCTTCGGCCATCAGGATCGGTTGCTGGGCGTGGGCGATGGCGGAGTTCATCAGCACCGCTTCGCAACCCAGCTCCATGGCGATGGTGGCATCGGAAGCGGTACCGACACCGGCATCCACCAACACCGGGATCTTCGCTTCTTCAAGGATGATCTGCAGGTTGTACGGGTTGCAGATCCCCAGGCCCGTGCCGATCAGGCCGGCCAGCGGCATGACCGCGATGCAGCCGATTTCCGCCAGTTGACGGGCGATGATCGGGTCATCGCTGGTGTAGACCATCACGTCGAAACCTTCCTTGACCAGGGTTTCGGCGGCCTTGAGGGTCTCGATCACGTTGGGGAACAGGGTTTTCTGGTCCGCCAGCACTTCCAGTTTCACCAGGTTGTGGCCATCGAGCAGCTCACGGGCCAGGCGACAGGTGCGCACGGCCTCGATGGCGTCGAAGCAACCGGCGGTGTTCGGCAGGATGGTGTAGCGATCCGGCGGCAGGATATCCAGCAGGTTCGGTTCGCCCGGGTTCTGGCCGATGTTGGTGCGGCGCACGGCGACGGTTACGATTTCGGCGCCCGAGGCCTCGATAGCCAGGCGGGTTTCTTCCATGTCACGGTATTTGCCGGTGCCTACCAGCAAGCGCGACTGGTAGGTACGACCGGCCAGGACGAAGGGCTTGTCGCTACGAACGATGCTCATGGGAAATCCTCTGTTGGGGTGAGGTTCTTGCGAAATGCTGCGAAACCGAAGCGACTAGCCGCCGCCGATGGCATGGACCACTTCGACCGAATCGCCATCGTTCAACGTGGTTTCGGCGTGCTGGCTGCGCGGGACGATATCCAGATTGAGCTCCACCGCGACGCGACGTCCGGCAAGTTCCAGACGGGTCAGCAGGGCCGCGACGGTCTCACCGTCGGGCAGATCAAGGGGTTCGCCGTTCAACTGAATGCGCATGCCGGATGCCGCCATCATTTTTAGGGGCTGGCATTCTAGCCCGATCAGTCTGGGTGACCCAAGCCATTCGTCATGAAATGGACTGCCCGGTCAGCCCAGCCGCCAGGCGGCAAGCCCCAGGCACAGCCAGCCGATCAGGAACGCCACGCCGCCAAACGGCGTGATGATGCCCAGCTTGCTGATGCCTGTGAGGGTCAACAGGTACAGGCTACCGGAGAACAACAGGATGCCCACCACAAAGGAAACCCCGGCCCAGGTGACGATGCGCCCGGGGATGTGCGTGGCCAGCAGCGCGACGCCCAGCAGGGCCAGGGTGTGCACCAGTTGATAGGTGACGCCCGTGTGGAAAATCGCCAGGTAATCGGCGCTCAGGCGATTTTTCAGGCCGTGGGCGGCAAACGCCCCCAGTGCCACGCCTGTGAAGCCGAAAAAAGCAGCCAGCATCAGAAAGCTACGCAGCATGAGAACTCCAATCAGACTCGGGGGACAGGGTCTGTATAATGGCCCGCTCGACGGGTTCGGCCAAGCCATCTCTATGCTGCGTTTATTGTTTCGACGATTCCTTAAAGCCCTGCTCTGGTTCGCCGTCGGCAGCGTTGTGCTCGTGCTGCTGTTTCGCGTGGTGCCGCCACCGTTCACCGCGCTGATGATCGAGCGCAAGGTCGAATCCTGGTTCGGTGGCGAACCGATTGACCTGCAACGCACCTGGCAGCCTTGGGACCGGATCTCCGATAGCCTGAAGGTCGCGGTGATTGCCGGTGAAGACCAGAAATTCCCCGAGCACTGGGGGTTCGACATCGGCGCGATCCAGGCCGCGTTCGCCCACAATGGGCGTGGCGGTTCGATTCGCGGTGCCAGCACCCTCAGCCAGCAAGTGTCCAAGAACCTGTTCCTGTGGTCGGGTCGCAGTTGGCTGCGCAAAGGGCTGGAGGCCTGGTTCACTGGGCTGATCGAAGTGTTCTGGCCCAAGCAGCGGATCCTCGAGGTGTATCTCAACAGCGTCGAGTGGGATGACGGTGTGTTCGGGGCCGAAGCGGCAGCACGACATCATTTTCGCGTAAGCGCCGACGCCTTGTCCCGGCAACAGGCAAGCCTGCTGGCGGCGGTATTGCCCAACCCGCGGGTGTGGAACGCCAGCCGGCCGAGCCCTTATGTACTGCGGCGCGCGAGCTGGATTCGCCAGCAGATGAGCCAGTTGGGGGGCGACAGCTATTTGCTGGAGCTCAATAATTCGCGGCGAGCGCCTTGGACCCAATAACCAAGACACTGGAGACCCCTTGTGGGAGCGAGCCTGCTCGCGATGACAATAGCTCATTCGACATCTTCATCGACCGAGCCAACGCAATCGCGAGCAGGCTCGCTCCCACAAGGAGACCTGCGTCGGGTCCGAGAGTGAGCACAAACAAAAACGCCCCAATCATCTCTGATCGGGGCGTTTTTTATGGCCGCTATCGCAGTCAGGCGGCGATCGACACCTTGAGCTTGTTCATCGCGCTTTTCTCAAGCTGGCGAATCCGCTCGGCCGATACGTTGTACTTCTGCGCCAGGTCGTGCAGCGTGGCTTTTTCCTCGGCCAGCCAACGCTGGTAAAGGATGTCGCGACTGCGTTCGTCCAGCACTTCCAGGGCTTCGTGCAGGTTGGTGTTGGAGTTGTCGCTCCAGTCGGCGTCTTCCAGTTGACGCGCCGGGTCGTACCGGTGGTCTTCCAGGTAGTTGGCCGGCGATTGGAAAGCGCTGTCGTCGTCCGCTTCGGCGGCCGGGTCGAAGGCCATGTCATGGCCGGTCAGGCGGCTTTCCATCTCGCGTACTTCCCGAGGCTCTACGCCCAGGCTTTCGGCTACACGGTGGACTTCTTCGTTGTTCAGCCAGGCCAGGCGTTTCTTCTGGCTGCGCAGGTTGAAGAACAGCTTGCGCTGGGCCTTGGTGGTCGCGACTTTCACGATGCGCCAGTTGCGCAGGATGAACTCGTGGATTTCCGCCTTGATCCAGTGCACGGCAAACGACACCAGGCGCACACCCATTTCCGGGTTGAAACGCTTGACCGCCTTCATCAGGCCAACGTTGCCTTCCTGGATCAGGTCGGCCTGGGCCAGCCCGTAGCCGGAATAGCTGCGGGCGATATGTACGACAAAACGCAGGTGGGCGAGCACCATCTGCCGAGCCGCCTCAAGATCCTGCTCATAATAGAGACTCTCGGCCAGTTCACGCTCCTGCTCGGGCGTCAGCAAAGGAATGCTGTTCACCGTGTGCACATAAGCCTCCAGGTTCGCACCCGGGACCAGAGCATAAGCAGGTTGCAAAGAAGTGGTCATACGAAAAAACCTCCGACTCACATAACTCGTGCAGTTCAGCACTGCGAAAATTGACCGGGAACCATAGGACAAGTTCCCACAAAAACTGAAAGGTCAATACGCGCAAAAAACCCTATTTTGGCGCAAGCTCACGCAAGTGGCGTGCTACCGCAATCCATGCACCGATATAACCCAACAGCACCGCGCCAAGCAAGAGCGACAGACCGTCGGCGACTGGCACTCCGGCCAGCGAAAAATCACTGCCGTACAAACCGGCCAGCCCCACTACCGCGTCATTCAGCCAATCCAGGCCGAACGCCAATACACCCCAGGACAGAATCCCGGCACCGAAGCCATACAACGCGCCCATATAAAGGAAGGGCCTGCGTACATAACTGTCCGTACCGCCGACGAGTTTAATCACTTCTATCTCGGTGCGGCGGTTTTCAATATGAAGACGAATGGTATTGCCTATCACCAAAAGTAATGCAGAAACCAGCAGCACCGTCAGACCGAAGACAAACCGGTCGCCGAGCTTGAGGATCGCCGCAAGACGCTCGACCCAGACTAGATCAAGTTGCGCCTGTTGTACCTTCGGCAACTCGGAAAGTCTTTGTCTTAATGCTTCAAGAGTCGACTTGTCGACCTCGTTCGGCGTCACCAGCACCACGCCCGGCAGCGGGTTCTCCGGCAGTTCCTTGAGGGCTTCGCCCAGGCCGGACTGCTGCTGGAATTCTTCAAGCGCCTGTTCGCGTCCGATGTATTCGGCATCGGCCACGCCCGGCATGGCCTTGATCTGTTCACGCAACGCCTGGCCTTCGCCGGGACTCGCGTCCATCTGCAGGTACAGGGAAATCTGCGCCGCACGCTGCCAGGAACCGCCCAGACGCTCCACATTACTGAGCAATAATGACAGGCCCATGGGCAGGCTCAGGGCCACCGCCATCACCATGCAGGTAAAGAAGCTGCCAATGGGCTGCTTGCCCAGACGCCGCAGGCTGTCCAGCAGGCTGGCGCGATGGCTTTCGATCCAGGCGCGCAGCAGCGTGGCGAAGTCCGGGCCGTCGTCATCGTCGCGTTTTTTCTTCTGCGGCTGCGGATCGGAAGCTTTCGGGGCTACGCGTTCGGCCACTTTCGGGCTGCGAGTCGCACTCATACGCCAGCCTCCCCGTCACCGATCAATCGACCGCGCTGCAAGGTAAGCATGCGGTGACGCATGCGCGCGATCAACGCCAGGTCGTGACTGGCGATCAGCACACTGGTGCCCAGGCGGTTGATGTCTTCGAATACGCCCATGATCTCCGCCGCCAGGCGCGGGTCGAGGTTACCGGTGGGTTCGTCCGCCAGCAGCAAGGCCGGCCGATGGACGATGGCGCGGGCGATGCCTACGCGCTGTTGCTGGCCGGTGGACAGGTCGCCCGGGTACAGGTCGGTCTTGTCCGACAGGGCCA
Organism: Pseudomonas sp. St290; assembly: GCF_018325805.1. Taxonomy (NCBI): domain Bacteria; kingdom Pseudomonadati; phylum Pseudomonadota; class Gammaproteobacteria; order Pseudomonadales; family Pseudomonadaceae; genus Pseudomonas; species Pseudomonas sp. St290. Next base: position 6,391,979 of record NZ_AP014703.1, read on the forward strand.
CACGCTCCAGGGCCGAGTCCACGCGCTTGATGATCTCGGCCTTGGACAGGCCCAGGATCTGCAATGGCAACGCCACGTTGTTGAACACGGTGCGATCGAACAGCAACTGGTGATTCTGGAATACCACGCCGATCTGCCGGCGCAGGTAGGGGATCTGGGCATTGCTGATGGTGCTCAGGTCCTGGCCGGCCAGCAGCAGTTTGCCGGTGGAGGGCCGCTCCATCGCCAGCAGCAGGCGCAGCAAGGTGCTTTTACCGGCGCCGGAATGGCCGGTGACAAACAGAAACTCGCCGCGACGGACCCGAAAGCTCAACTCATGCAAGCCGACGTGACCGTTCGGATAGCGTTTACCGACCTGTTCGAAACGAATCATGAATGCTCCCGCTCGGCAAACAGCGCCTGGACAAAGGGCTCGGCTTCAAAAGTGCGCAAATCGTCGATGCCTTCACCCACGCCAATGTAGCGAATTGGCAGGCCAAACTGCTTGGCCAGGGCGAAAATGACCCCGCCCTTGGCGGTGCCGTCGAGTTTGGTCAGGGCCAGCCCGGTCAGTTCGACAGTCTGGTTGAACTGCTTGGCCTGGTTGATGGCGTTCTGGCCGGTACCGGCGTCCAGCACCAGCAACACTTCGTGGGGTGCGTCGGCGTCGAGCTTGCCGATCACCCGGCGAACCTTCTTCAGTTCTTCCATCAGGTTGTCTTTGGTGTGCAGGCGACCGGCCGTGTCGGCGATCAGCACATCGATGCCACGGGCCTTGGCCGCTTGCACGGCGTCGAAGATCACCGAAGCGGAGTCGGCGCCGGTGTGCTGGGCGATCACCGGGATCTTGTTGCGTTCGCCCCACACTTGCAGCTGTTCGACCGCGGCGGCGCGGAAGGTGTCGCCGGCGGCGAGCATGACTTTCTTGCCTTCGAGCTGCAGCTTCTTGGCCAGTTTGCCGATGGTGGTGGTCTTGCCGGCACCGTTGACGCCGACGACCAGGATCACGAACGGCTTGTTCTGCGAGGCAATCACCAGCGGCTTTTCCACCGGTTGGAGCAGGCTGGTCAGCTCACCTTGCAGGGACTTATACAGCGCATCGGCGTCGGTCAGCTGTTTACGCGCGACCTTCTGGGTCAGGCTCTGGATGATCACCGAGGTGGCCTCGACACCGACATCGGCGGTCAGCAGGCGGGTCTCGATGTCTTCGAGCAATTCGTCATCGATGACTTTCTTGCCCAGGAACAGGCTGGCCATGCCTTCGCCGATGCTGGCGCTGGTCTTGGACAGGCCCTGCTTGAGACGGGCGAAGAAGCCAACCTTGCTTTCCTCGGCAGCACGGACGGGCTCGGCTGGAGCAGGCGGTTGCGGCTCAGGCGCAGCGGGCGTAACCACAGGCACAATGGCTGCGACCGTCGGCTCGACGACTGGCGCCTCGACAGCCTGTGTCGGGGCCGGAATCGGCGGGGTGACGTGGGGGGCCTGCGCGTCTTCGACCAGCGCAACCGGCTCTTCGGCCACTGGCAAGGTCAGCCAGGGGGTGTGCCCGGCAGGCGGGGTGAGCGGCTGTTCGGTCACCGGTTCAGGCGCGAGTTCAGGTTCAGGCTCGACCGGTTGCAGCACCGGCTCGGCAATCGGCAGGACAATGGGCGCGGCCTCTTCGGCCACTGCCTCGGCGGCGGGCTCAGCCAGCGCTTGTGGCTGCTCGACGACGGTTTCCTGCGGCTTCTTGCGCAGCCATCCGAACAGGCCTTTTTTCTCGCCAGCCTCAGCTGGGGTCTTCTTGTCGTCGTTGGAACCAAACATGGAGGACGGCTATCTCACGGTAGCGACGCGCCACGAAGGCGCCTCGGTGATAAATATTCAATGCTGAACAGACTGCGTTTCATCCAGCTTGTTCACGCGCAACATTTTGTCGAAGCGTCCCGAGGACACCTCAAAGTCGATTTTTTCGAAGGACTGGTACGGCATCATCGGCGAAAACGCCGGGATCAACAGGCAATCCCGAGGCTTCTCCGAGGAACCCAAACAGCCAGGGGTCGATAAAAGACCCGATAGGCGTGGCCGCCAGTAAAACGGATCAGTATCCTAGCACCTCCTCGCCCGCTGAGGCTAAGGCCAAGCGGGCAACCCAACAGGTTTAAACACGAATGAATGCTCTTGCCCGCCGCGCCGCAGGCCTGCTGCTCAGCACAGTTTGTCTGCCCTTTTCAGCCTTGGCTGCCGACCCACAACCCACCCATGAATTCACCCTCGACAACGGCCTGAAGGTCGTCGTGCGCGAAGACCATCGCGCGCCGGTGGTGGTGTCCCAGGTCTGGTACAAGGTTGGTTCCAGCTACGAAACGCCAGGCCAGACCGGTTTGTCCCACGCCCTCGAGCACATGATGTTCAAGGGCAGTGAAAAAGTCGGCCCCGGTGAAGCGTCGCTGATCCTGCGCGACCTTGGTGCCGAAGAGAACGCCTTCACCAGCGATGACTTCACCGCCTACTACCAGGTGCTGGCCCGTGATCGCCTGGGCGTGGCCTTCGAACTGGAAGCCGACCGCATGGCCAGCCTGCGCCTGCCGCCGGAGGAGTTCAGCCGCGAGATCGAGGTAATCAAGGAAGAGCGCCGTATGCGCACCGACGACAAACCCATGTCCAAGGCCTACGAACGCTTCAAGGCCATGGCCTACCCGGCCAGCGGCTATCACACGCCGACCATCGGCTGGATGGCCGACCTGGACCGGATGACCGTCGAGGAGCTGCGCCACTGGTACGAATCCTGGTACACCCCGAACAACGCGACCCTGGTGGTGGTCGGCGACGTGACGCCAGACGAGGTCAAGTCCCTGGCCCAGCGTTATTTCGGCCCGATCGCCCGGCGCGCGGTGCCAGTGGCGAAAATCCCCCTGGAGCTGGCCGAACCCGGCGAGCGCCAGATCACCTTGCATGTGCAGACCCAACTCCCCAGCGTGATGCTGGCCTTCAATGTACCGAGCATCGCCACCGCGACAGACAAGGGTTCGGTCAACGCACTGCGGCTGATCTCGGCCCTGTTGGACGGCGGTTACAGCGGCCGCATCCCGACCCAACTGGAGCGCGGCGAAGAGCTGGTGTCCGGCGGCTCGTCAAGCTACGACGCCTTCACCCGCGGCGACTCGCTGTTCACGTTGTCGGCGACGCCCAACACGCAGAAAAACAAAACCCTCGCCCAGGCCGAAGCGGGCCTGTGGCGCTTGCTCGAGCAGTTGAAAACCACTGCCCCGACCGCCGACGAACTGGAACGCGTGCGCGCCCAGGTCATCGCTGGCCTGGTGTATGAACGCGACTCGATCACCAGCCAGGCCACCGCCATTGGCCAATTGGAGACCGTCGGCCTGTCCTGGAAGCTGATGGACAGCGAACTCGCCGAACTGCAAAGCGTGACCCCACAAGACATCCAGAAGGCAGCCCAGTTGTATTTCACCCGCTCGCGCCTGAGCGTTGCGCATGTCCTGCCCGAGGAGAAAGCTCATGAGTGAGCGTCAATCATCGCGCCGGGTGCTGATCGGCCTGGTATCGATCGCCCTGGTCGGCGCGCTGGCCTTTTACCTGTCGCCTTCGAGCAGTTCCAACGCTAGCCAGGCATTGGACAAGGCCAAGTCCGGCAACAAACTGCAATCTTTGCTCGAACTGAACGACAAGGCGCCCAGTCGGCGCCAGCTCGATGTGCAAACCTGGAAAACCGCTGACGGCGCCAAGGTGTTGTTCGTCGAAGCCCGGGAGCTGCCAATGTTCGACCTGCGCCTGACCTTCGCCGCCGGTAGCAGCCAGGACGGCGACGCCCCCGGCCTCGCGCTGCTGACCAACGCCATGCTCAACGAAGGCGTGGCCGGCAAGGACGTCAGTGCCATTGCCCAAGGCTTCGAAAGCCTCGGCGCGGACTTCGGCAACGGCGCCTACCGGGACATGGCCGTGGCATCCCTGCGCAGCCTCAGCGCAGCCGACAAGCGTGAACCGGCGCTGAAGCTGTTCGCCGAAGTCGTCGGCAAGCCAACCTTCCCCGCCGACTCCTTCGCCCGAATCAAGAACCAGATGCTCGACGGTTTCGAATACCAGAAGCAGAACCCGGGCAAACTGGCCGGCCTGGAACTGATGAAGCGCCTGTATGGCGAGCATCCTTATGCCCACTCCAGCGATGGCACCGCCGACAGCATTCCCCCGATCACCCTGGCCCAGGCCCGGGCGTTCCACGCCAAGGCCTATGCCGCCGGCAACGCCGTGATTGCGCTGGTCGGGGATTTGTCCCGTGCCGAAGCCGAAACAGTGGCCAGCCAGGTCTCCGCCGCACTGCCCAAAGGCCCGGCCCTGGCGAAAACCCCGCCACCGGTGGAGCCGAAGGCGAGCATCGGCCACATCGAATTCCCGTCCAAGCAGACCAACCTGATGCTCGCGCAGTTAGGCATCGACCGCGACGACCCGGACTATGCCGCAGTGTCCCTGGGCAACCAGATCCTCGGCGGCGGTGGTTTCGGCACGCGGCTGATGACCGAGGTGCGGGAAAAGCGCGGCCTGACCTACGGCGTGTACTCCGGTTTCACGGCGATGCAGGCCCGCGGCCCGTTCATGATCAACCTGCAGACCCGTGCCGAAATGAGCGAAGGCACCTTGAAACTGGTGCAGGACGTATTCGCCGACTACCTCAAGAACGGTCCCACCCAAAAAGAACTCGATGACGCCAAGCGTGAGTTGGCGGGCAGCTTCCCGCTGTCCACCGCCAGCAATGCCGACATCGTCGGCCAGCTCGGAGCCATGGGTTTCTATGATTTGCCGCTGAGCTACCTGGAAGACTTCATGCGCCAGTCCCAGGAACTGACGGTCGAGCAGGTCAAGGCCGCACTGAACAAGCACCTGAGCACCGACAAGATGGTCATCGTCACCGCTGGCCCGAGCGTGCCGCAAAAGCCGCTGCCGCCCCCCACTGACAAACCTGCCGAGCAGCCGCTCGGGGTTCCGGAGCACTAATGGCCCGTCCATCGAATTCAAGCAAGAAACCCGTGCACAACGGTGTGAACCAGTTGCGCATCATCGGCGGCGAATGGCGCAGCCGGCGCCTGAGTTTCCCGGACGCCCCGGGCCTGCGCCCCACTCCCGACCGCGTGCGGGAAACCCTGTTCAACTGGCTCGCCCCCTATGTGGCCGGTGCCCGGGTGCTCGACCCGTTCGCTGGCAGCGGCGCGCTGTTTCTCGAAGCGCTGTCCCGTGGCGCCGCCATGGGCCAGGCGCTGGACGCCAGCAACCTGGCAGTCTCCAGCCTGAAAGAACACCTGGGCACCCTGCGCTGTACCGTAGGCCAGGTGCAGACCGCCGACGCACTGCGCTACCTGGACAGCCAACCGGCGACGCCTTTCGACCTGGTGTTCCTGGACCCACCGTTCAACCAGAATCTGTTGCCGACGGTCTGCACCCTGCTCGAGGAACGTCAGTGGCTGGCCGACGATGCCTGGGTCTACACTGAAAGCGAGACTGCCCCGTCCACCCTGGGCTTGCCGGGCAATTGGCGCTTGCATCGCGAGCAGAAATCCGGACGGGTGTATTACGCGTTGTGGCAGCGTTTGGCAAAGGACATTGGCTGAACGGCTGACCAGTGCATCGAGAACAAGAATGATGTCCGCCGCATCCGAACGTTTCGTCCCCGCCCCGGGCCTTGGCAACCCGCACCTGCAAACCCTGTGGGGCCCGTTATGGCGCAAGACCACTCACATCGATCGCCAACGCGAGCGCCTGTGGCTGGAAGACGGTGATTTCCTCGACCTCGACTGGCACGGCCCCCACAGCGCCGAGGCACCACTGGTGCTGGTGCTGCACGGGCTGACCGGCTCTTCCAACTCACCTTACGTGGCCGGGTTGCAACAGGCCCTTGGCCGCCAGGGCTGGGCCAGTGTGGCCTTGAACTGGCGTGGCTGCTCGGGCGAACCGAACCTGCTGCCCCGCAGCTACCACTCGGGCGTCAGCGAAGACCTGGCCGCCGCCATCGCCCATTTGCGCACCCGACGGCCCTTGGCGCCACTGTTTGCCGTGGGTTATTCATTGGGCGGCAATGTGTTGCTCAAGCACCTGGGGGAAACCGGCCGCGACAGCCAGTTGCAAGGAGCAGTGGCGGTCTCGGTACCGTTTCGCCTGGACCAGTGCGCCGATCGCATCGGCCAGGGATTTTCCAAGTTCTACCAGGCGCATTTCATGCGGCAGTTGGTGGCCTATGTGCGCAGCAAGCAACGCCAGTTCCAGCACGACGGACGCCACGAAGGCCTGGCGACCCTGGCGGCGCTTGGCCCGCTGGAGAACATGCGCACGTTCTGGGATTTTGACGGCCGGGTGACGGCGCCGCTGCACGGGTTCTCCGATGCGGCGGACTACTACCGTCGCGCCTCCAGCCGTTATTTCATGGCGGGGATCAGCACGCCGACCCTGGTCATCCAGGCCGCCGACGATCCTTTTGTATTCCCCCACAGCCTGCCCGAACCGGACGAGTTATCCGCCTCGACCCGGCTCGAACTTCACGCCCAGGGCGGGCATGTTGGGTTTGTCGACGGGACCCTGCGGCGCCCGGCGTACTACCTGGAGCGGCGGATTCCCGATTGGCTGGCCAGCCTGGGGCGTGGCTGACCATGGCAAGATTTACAGCCCAAACAAATCCCTTGTGGGAGCTCGCTCGCGATAGCAGTGGATCAGCGGCATTGATGTTGACTGATCCACCGCTATCGCGAGCAGGCTCGCTCCCACAATTTTTTCCGGGGTGTTCGCGAAATGGGTGTTCACCAAGAATCCCTGTGGGAGCGAACCTGCTCGCGATAGCGGTGGATCAGCGACATAGAGGTTGACTGACATACCGTCATCGCGAGCAGGCTCGCTCCCACAGGGGTTTGGGGTGTGAGCTTATTCGCCCGTCGCCACGCCCCGCTGGGGATCGTTGATCCATTCACTCCACGAGCCAGCGTACAGTTTCCCCAAGGGATACCCTGCCAGGCACAAGGCAAACAGGTTATGACACGCCGTCACGCCGGAGCCGCAATAGGCCACCAGCTCGGTGGGCGAGCGCTCACCCAGTTTTTCGGCGAAGCGCTGCTTGAGCTGGTCGGCCGGCAAGAAGCGGCCATCGGCGCCCAGGTTGTCGGTGAACGCAGCGCACTGGGCGCCCGGGATATGTCCAGCCACCGGGTCGATCGGCTCGACTTCACCTTTGAAACGCGGCAGCGCCCGGGCATCGAGCAGGGTCATTTCCGATTGGCCGAGGCGTTGTTGCAGTGCTTGGGCACTGAGTAGCAGGCTCGCATCCGGCGCACCGCTGAGATTCCCGCGATGGTTCTGCGGCGGATCCAGGCTCAAAGGCAAGCCGGCGGCGTGCCAGGCCTTGAGCCCGCCATCGAGGATGTACACGCCATCGCGCTTGCCCAGCCACACCAGCAACCACCAGGCCCGCGCGGCATAGGCACCGGGACCGTCGTCATACAGCACGACATCGCTATCGTTATCGATCCCCCAGGCCTTGAATCTCTCTATCAAGGCCCCGGGCTCCGGCAGCGGATGACGCCCGGTCACGCCTTTGGTCACCGACCCGCTCAGGTCGCGCTCAAGGTCCGCGAACGACGCACCGGCAATGTGCCCCTCGGCATAACTGCGCTGACCGTAATCCGGGTCTTCCAGGGCAAAACGGCAATCGAGGATGACCAGCCCGGGCTGTGATCGCCGCTGTTCGAGGGCTTGAGGACTGATGAGTTGCGCAATGGGCATGGTGAGCTCCTGTGGCTAAGTCGGGATCGGTCCTACTGCCCTTCCTCCAGGGTCTGGGCCAGGGGGACGTAGAATTCTTTGAACAGCGCATCCACCGCGTCGCGCGCCTGGTCGGTCACGAAACCGGCTTCCAGCACCAGGACCTGATAGACGCCGCGCTTGATGGCCTGCTCACTCAGGTGGCTGAAATTTTCCCGCGTGGTGCACAGAAACCGCACCCAGGATGTGAGGATGATCCAGGCATTGAGGGTCAGGGACTCGATCTGCACCCGGTCCATCTTCAGGATGCCGGCGGCAACGAAGCCTTCATAGATAGCGGTACCGTGGATCAGGCTGCGCTGGGAAAACCGTCGATAGCGCGCCGCGAGGTCCGGATCACTGTCGAGCAAATGCTCCAGGTCCCGGTGCAGGAAACGATAGCGCCACATGGCCGACAGCAGCTCCTGCAGGTAGAAACGCTTGTCCTCCACCGTGGCCGCACGGCCCTGGGGCGGGCGCAGGAAACTGTCCACCAGGTTCTCGTATTCACTGAACAACACGGCAATGATCGCCTGCTTGTTGGGGAAGTGGTAGTAGAGGTTGCCTGGGGACATGTCCATGTGGGCGGCGATGTGGTTGGTGCTGACGCTGCGCTCGCCCTGCTGGTTGAACAGCTCGAGGCTGTTTTGCACGATGCGCTCGCTGGTTTTCATTCGTGGGGCCATGGTTTGGGCTTTAATTCGACGAAGGCATTGATCGGCATCTTACGACCTATCGGTCACAGGAAAAACCCACAGCCGTCACGGATGCCATTGACTTTCTAGAGTATAAGCTCTAGAAAACACCCACTCTAATAATATCCGGTGCCCGACGATGCCCGCCGACATTGCCTACCTGCACGAGTCTCAACAACAACTGGACGAGCTGCGGTCGCTCTTCGATGCCCAGCGCCAGGCCTATGCCGCCCATCCGATGCCACCGGCCGAACAGCGCCGACAATGGCTCAAGGCTTTGCGCGAGGTGTTGAGCAACGAACGCCAAGCCTTGATCGATGCCATCAGCCAGGATTTCAGCCACCGCAGCGCCGACGAAACACTGCTGGCCGAGCTGATGCCGAGCCTGCATGGCATCCATTACGCCAGCCGGCATCTCCGGGGTTGGATGAAGCCCTCCCGGCGCAAGGTCGGCATGGCCTTCCAACCGGCGTCAGCCAAGGTGGTGTATCAGCCGTTGGGTGTGGTCGGGGTCATCGTGCCGTGGAACTACCCGCTGTTCCTGGCCATCGGGCCGCTGGTAGGGGCGTTGGCGGCGGGAAACCGGGTGATGCTCAAGCTCAGCGAGTCGACACCGGCGACCGGCCTGCTGCTCAAGCAATTGCTGGCCCGGGTGTTCCCCCAGGACCTGGTATGCGTGGTGCTTGGCGAGGCCGAGATCGGCATGGCGTTTTCCAAGCTGCCCTTCGACCACCTGTTGTTCACCGGTGCCACCAGCATCGGTAAGCATGTCATGCGCGCCGCTGCCGAAAACCTGACCCCGGTCACCCTCGAGCTGGGTGGGAAATCGCCGGCCATCGTGTCGGTCGATGTACCTCTCAAGGACGCCGCCGAACGCATCGCCTTCGGCAAGACCCTGAATGCCGGGCAAACCTGTGTCGCCCCGGATTACGTGCTGGTGCCACAGAGCCGCGTCGGCGAATTCGTCGAGGCCTATCGCAAGGCGGTTCGCGGGTTTTATCCGACCCTGACGGACAACCCGGACTACACCGCAATCATCAACGAACGACAGCTGGCGCGGCTCAACGGATACATCAGCGACGCCACCAGCAAGGGCGCGCTGCTGATCGAGCTGTTCGAGCAAGGCCAAGGGCGGCGCATGGCCCACAGTCTGTTGCTCAACGTCAGCGACGACATGACCGTGATGCAGGATGAAATCTTCGGCCCGCTGCTGCCCATCGTGCCCTATGAACATCTGGACCAGGCGTTCGCCTACATCAATCAGCGACCTCGCCCGCTGGCGCTCTATTACTTCGGCTACAACAAGGCCGAACAGCATCGCGTGCTCCACGAAACCCATTCCGGCGGTGTCTGCCTGAACGACACGCTGCTGCACGTCGCCCAGGACGACATGCCGTTCGGCGGCATCGGCCCCTCGGGAATGGGGCATTACCACGGGCATGAGGGCTTCCTGACCTTCAGCAAGGCCAAGGGTGTGCTGACCAAGCAGCGATTCAACGCGGCGAAGCTGATTTATCCACCCTACGGCAAGCCTTTGCAGAAACTGATCCAGAAGCTGTTTGTCCGCTGACGCGTCTCTTCCCGGGTAATAACAATAATGAACCCAAGCCTCATCGATACACCCACGCTGTCACGACGCGGCCTGCTGAAATTCAGCCTCGGCGCCAGCGCCTTCCTGACCACTGTCGGCCTGGGCGCCAGCCTGAGCGGTTGTTCGCCAAGCCAACCGGCCAACGGCCTGACGGTCCTGCGCGACAGCGACCTGCCATTTTTACGCAGCATCATCCCCGTGCTGCTGGACGGCGCAGTGGCCGTCGGACAAATCCCAACCGCCACTGACGCGACCCTGCGAAGCCTGGACAGCGGCCTGGCTCACTTGTCCCCCGCGATGCTCAAGCTCACGCACCAGCTGTTCGACGTGCTCACGCTGGGCATCACCCGCGGGCCACTGACCGGGGTCTGGGTTTCGTGGGAAAACGCCAGCAGCGACGCCATCCGCCAGTTCCTCGGGCGGTGGGAAAACAGTTCGCTGGACCTGCTGCGCCAAGGCCACAGTTCGTTGCTGCAACTGGTAATGATGGCCTGGTACAGCCGACCCGAGGCCTGGGCGCATTGCGGGTATCCAGGGCCGCCAACGGTTTAACAGTCACATCCAAACCCTGTGGGAGCGAGCCTGCTCGCGATTGCGGTGTGTCAGTCAATACAGACGCAACTGATCCGACGCCATCGCGAGCAGGCTCGCTCCCACAGGGATCTTCATCGCTAAACTTATAACAATAAGAGGCCCCAAACATGTCCGTACCCGATCCCTTCCGCGAAGGCCTGGCCCGTGGCTGGACCACCTACAACGGCGCGCAGTTGACCCAGGACCTGAGCCTGGAAGCGGACGTGGCAATCGTCGGTAGCGGTGCCGGTGGCGGCACCACGGCGGAAATCCTCAGCGCCGCCGGCTACCGGGTATTGCTGATCGAGGAAGGTCCACTCAAGACCAGCCATGACTTCAAGCTGCTCGAAGACCAGGCCTATGGCAGCCTGTATCAGGAAGGCCTCGGGCGCATGAGCAAGGACGGTGCTATCACCATTCTCCAGGGCCGTGCCGTCGGTGGCACGACGCTGATCAATTGGACCTCCAGCTTCCGCACGCCCGACCAGACCCTCGACCACTGGGCTGCCGAGCACAACGTCAAGGGCCACGGCCCCGCCGAGATGGCGCCCTGGTTCGAGCAGATGGAACAACGCCTGGGCGTGGCACCGTGGCTCGTTCCGCCCAACGCCAACAACGACGTGATCCGCAAAGGCTGTGAACAATTGGGCTACGCCTGGCACGTTATCCCACGCAACGTACGCGGTTGCTGGAACCTGGGCTATTGCGGCATGGGCTGCCCGACCAACGCCAAGCAGTCGATGCTGGTCACCACCATCCCGGCCACGCTGGACAAGGGCGGCGCGCTGCTTTACCTGGCGCGGGCCGAACGCCTGACGATCCAAAACGATGCCGTCATCGGCCTCGAGTGCCAAGCCATGGACGAACGTTGCGTAGCACCGACCGGGCGGCGCATCACCGTCAAGGCGCGGCACTACGTGCTGGCGGGCGGCGGCATCAACAGCCCGGGCCTGCTGTTGCGCTCCGATGCGCCGGACCCGCATGAACGCTTGGGCAAGCGCACGTTCCTGCACTTAGTGAACATGTCCGCCGGGCAATTCGACGAGGTCATCAACCCGTTCTACGGTGCGCCGCAATCGATTTATTCGGATCATTTCCAATGGCAGGACGGAACCACCGGCAAAATGTCCTACAAGCTCGAAGTCCCGCCCTTGCACCCGGCCCTCGCCGCCACACTATTGGGCGGGTACGGCCCCGAGAACGCCTTGCACATGTCCCGGCTGCCCCATACCCACGCCATGCTGGCGCTGTTGCGCGACGGTTTTCATCCGGATAGCCCAGGCGGCAGCGTCGAGTTGCGCAGCGATGACACGCCGGTGCTCGACTACTCCGTTTCACCGTATGCCTGGGATGGCTTGCGTCGGGCCTTCCATAGCATGGCCGAGATCCAGTTTGCCGGCGGCGCCAAGACCGTCATGCCCTTGCACAGCGATGCTCGCTACGTAAAGACCCTGGCCGAAGCCCGCACGCTGATCGACGGGCTCGACCTGGCCTTGTATCGCACGCGCCTGGGCAGTGCCCACGTGATGGGTGGCTGCGCCATGGGTGAAGACCCGCAAAGCGCCGTCGCCGACAGCCTGGGCCGCCATCACCAACTGGCCAACCTGTCGATCCATGACGGCTCGTTGTTCCCCACCAGCATCGGCGCCAACCCACAATTATCGGTGTACGGGCTGACCGCGCAATTGGCGACGGCCCTGGCCGAACGCCTGAAGAACCCATGACTATCCGGATTATTCGCAGCGTCTATAGTGCTTTCTTACGCAACAGCCGACTTGGCCGACCGAGAAGGCTGCGATACCATCCGACTCCCCAACGGACTCCCGCCAGGACGACGCGATGAACCGAGTGTTGTACCCAGGTACCTTCGACCCTATTACCAAGGGCCATGGCGATCTGGTCGAACGCGCCGCGCGCCTGTTCGACCACGTAATCATTGCCGTCGCCGCCAGCCCGAAGAAAAACCCACTGTTCCCGCTGGAACAACGTGTGGAACTGGCCCGCGAGGTCACCAAGCACCTGCCTAACGTGGAAGTGGTCGGCTTCTCGACGCTTTTGGCGCACTTTGCCAAGGAAAAGAACGCCAACGTGTTCCTGCGCGGCCTGCGTGCGGTCTCGGACTTCGAGTACGAGTTCCAACTGGCCAACATGAACCGCCAGTTGGCACCGGACGTCGAGAGCCTGTTCCTGACGCCGTCGGAGCGCTACTCCTTCATTTCCTCGACGCTGGTACGGGAAATTGCGGCGTTGGGTGGTGACATCAGCAAGTTCGTCCACCCGGCCGTGGCCGATGCGCTGACCCTGCGCTTCAAGAAATGACCCGCGGGCTGCGACTCGCTTCGCAGCCCGGCACAGCGCAGTCCATCGCGCCCGCGTGCACTGCGCTCGCCAATGCGGCACAATTGCGCCCATACGTTTTCAGATGCCCGGGCTCAACGCCCCGGCAGGAGCCCGCATGTCCCTGATCATCACCGACGACTGCATCAATTGCGACGTCTGCGAACCCGAATGCCCGAACGAGGCCATTTCCCAAGGCGAGGAGATCTACGTCATCGACCCGAACTTGTGCACCCAGTGCGTCGGCCACTACGACGAACCGCAGTGCCAGCAGGTTTGCCCGGTGGATTGCATCCCGCTGGATGAAGCCCATCCGGAAACTGAAGAACAGTTGATGGCGAAATATCGCAAGATTACTGGCAAGGCTTGAGCCAGGTGGCTTTGCAGTGTTTGTGCCGGCCCTATCGCGAGCAGGCTCGCTCCCACAGGGATTAGCTGTGCTCACATAATTTGTGTCTTGAGCAAAATCCCTTGTGGGAGCGAGCTTGCTCGCGATAGGGCCATCAGCAGCACCCAAGATCCAACAGCCAGCCTCACTCCTGCCGCTCGAACCCCTCCCCCACACACCCCAGACACCGCACGAACGTGGCCTTCGCCGGGTCCACCACCAGCGCCTTCCCCGCATCGCTGACCCCGCCGCCCAACGCGGTAAACGGCAGGGACACCACAAATGCCCCGGTTCCAATCACCGTGGCGACGAGCAGCAACGGACGAGCGATCAGCAGGTCGCCGAGCATGGCGAAGGCCGGCGGGTTCTGGATGGTGTAGCGCGGGTCGCCGCTGCCGCTGTTCGCCAGGGCAGGCAAACCGACACTCAGCAGCAGCGCAAGAACGACAGGTCGAAACAGATTCATGGGGCGGTCCTTCGGCTTAGCAGCAGTATGACTACTGACTATAGACCGTAGGACGAATCAGCTCTGGCAGCGCGGACACCAGACGCTAGCGCGCTGGCCCAGGCGAATCTCCCGCAGCCCCGTGCCACAGACCTTGCACAGCTCCCCGCCCCGACCGTAGACGAACAGCTCCTGCTGGAAATAGCCGGGCTGGCCGTCTCCACCGATGAAGTCCCGCAACGTAGTGCCACCGCGCTCGATGGCATGGGCGAGGATGCGCTTGATCTCGATCGCCAGCTTCAGGTAACGCGCCCGGGAAATGCCTCCGGCCGCCCGGCGCGGGTCGATCCCGGCGGCGAACAGCGCCTCGGTCGCGTAGATATTGCCCACGCCCACCACCACCACGTTGTCCATGATGAACGGTTTGACCGCCATGGAGCGCCCCCGCGAGAGCTGGAACAACCGTTCGCCATCGAACAAGTCGGTCAACGGCTCGGGACCAAGGCGAATCAATAATTCGTGATTGAACGGGTCGAGGCTCCAGAGCATCGCGCCAAAGCGTCGAGGGTCGGTGTAGCGCAGGGCCAGGCCGGACTCCAGCTCGATGTCCACGTGCTCGTGCTTGGCGGCAGGCATGCCCACCTCCACCAACCGCAGGTTGCCGGACATGCCCAGATGGCTGATCAACGTACCGACCTCGGCATTGATCAACAGGTACTTGGCACGCCGCTCCACCTGCACGATGCGCTGGCCCGAGAGCCGCACATCGAGGTCTTCCGGGATCGGCCAGCGCAGGCGACGGTCGCGGACCACCACGCGGCTAACCCTCTGGCCTTCAAGATGGGGCGCGATGCCGCGACGGGTGGTTTCGACTTCCGGCAGTTCTGGCATGAGGTTCTCGAGTCAGGCGAAGCTGCGCACTCAACGAGAGGCGAGGTCGCGAATTTCCTGTTTCTGGGTCTGGAAGTCGTATTCCGACAAACCGATGTAATCGAGCACCAACGGCCCGACACACGCCCACTCATGGTCTTCGGCCTGATTGCCGAGCACCCGATGGGACGCACAGATATTCTCGGACATTTTCAGGATCGCCAGCAGGTTTTTCAGCTGGCTGTTATTGCGTGAAGACTCGTCGCTGAAGATCGCCAGGGCGTTGTGGTGGTTGGCGATGGCCTGGCTGACGTGATCCGGCAGGCGCCAGGACTTGGAGGTGTAGTAACCGACCACAGCATGGTTGGTGTTGAACACGCGGTTCTCGGTGTCCACCACCCGGCATTCGGCGCTGGCATTGGCGTAGGCCTCTTCCAACACGCCCATGTAGTTGGGGAACTGCTTGAGCATCAGCGGTACGCCGCAGTCGTGGAACAAGCCCAACGCATAGGCTTCGTCACCATTCTCCAGGCCGACCCGCTTGGCCAGGGTCAGGCTGGTCATCGCCACGTCCTGGGCGGTATCCCAGAAGCGATTCAGGGTGACGATGGCGTCGTCGTGCAGCTCGCCCTTGATCGACTGCGCATTGATCAGGTTGATGATCGAACGGCTGCCCAACAGGTTCACCGCACGCTGGATCGAGGTGATCTTGTTGCGCAGGCCGTAATACGGCGAGTTGACGATCTTGAGCAAGGCCCCCGAGAGGCCCGGATCCTGGGAGATCAACTTGGCGATGGTCTCCAGGTCCGGGTCGGGCATGTACTGTTCCATCTGCAGATCCACCATGATCTGCGGCTGGGGCGGCACACTGATCCCTTGCAGGGACTGTTGGATCTGTTCGGCGGAAAGTTCTTGGGACATGAGTACACACTCTGGGTCAGGTGGGGATTCTAACCCTTAAAGATGGATCCGATACACCGCCGGGTAGATCGGCGGAACTTTCATCCAGGCATCGGCTTCGGACTTTACAGGGCCGACAGCCAAGCCTGCCTACAGGCTTGAGTCGGCAGTCCAGTCACTCAGCTTGAGGAGATTTATTCATGCCAGGCTCCCTGAACAGCAAACGTGTCGCCATCCTGGTGACCGACGGTTTTGAACAAGCCGAACTGACAGGCCCCCAGCAGGCGCTGGAACAGGCCGGCGTCAAAGTGGACATCGTTTCGGCCCGTGAAGGCCAGGTCAAGGGTTGGAACCATGACCAGCCGGCCGACGACTTCCCGATTGACCTGACCTTCAAGGCCGCCAATGTCGAGCAGTACGACGCCGTGGTGCTGCCCGGTGGCGTGCAGAACTCCGACACCATCCGCATCGACCCCGACGCGCAGAAACTGGTCAAGGGTTTCGAGGCGGCAGGCAAGCCCATTGCGGTGATCTGCCATGGCGGCTGGCTGCTGGTGTCGAGCGGGCTGGTCAAGGGCAAGACCATGACCAGCTACAAGACCCTCAAGGATGACCTGGTCAATGCTGGCGCGAACTGGGTCGACCAGGAAGTGGTCAAGGACGGCACGTTGATCAGCAGCCGCCAGCCCGATGACATCCCGGCATTCAACCGCGAGTTGCTCAGCGCGTTGTCCGCTTGATAACTCGAGGCCACTGCCAAACTGTCGAGCCGGGGACACGATGTACCTGTGGCGAGGGGATTTATCCCCGCTGGAGCGCGAAGCGGTCCCCAAAATAGCTGGCTCGGTCAGGCTAATGCATCGCGTTCCCAGGTTTTAGGGCTGCTTCGCAGCCCAGCGGGGATAAATCCCCTCGCCACAGGTTCCGTGTTCGGCTTGCCGACAGGGCGTGCGCCCACGTTTCATCGCCCTTCAAACCCGCCGTACACTTCAACACGGTATACTCCCGCTCTTTTTTCCGGAGCGACGTCATGTCCCTGCCTAGCCTGCGCCTCAAAGCCAACGCCGACCGTCGCCTGCGCGCCGGCCACCTGTGGGTCTACAGTAACGAAATCGATGTAGCGGCCACCCCTCTGCACGGCTTCAAGGCCGGCGACCAGGCCATCCTCGAGGCCGCCGGTGGCAAGCCGCTGGGCATCGTCGCGATGAGCCCCAACAACCTGATCTGCGCCCGCCTGTTGTCCCGTGACGTGAAGCTGCCGCTGGACAAATCCCTGCTGGTGCATCGCCTCAACGTAGCGCTGTCGTTGCGCGAACGCCTGTTCGACAAGCCGTTCTATCGCCTGGTCTACGGCGATTCCGACCTGCTGCCGGGCCTGGTGGTCGACCGTTTCGGCGATATCCTGGTGGTGCAGATCGCCTCCGCCACCATGGAAGCCCACAAGGACGACGTGATCGCCGCCCTGACCCAGGTGCTCAAGCCCAGCGGCATCCTGTTCAAGAACGACTCCGCCGCCCGCGATGCCGAAGGCCTGAACCGCTACGTCGAGACTGTGTTCGGCCTGGTGCCGGAATGGGTCGCCCTGGAAGAGAACGGCGTGAAGTTCGAAGCGCCGGTCATGGAAGGCCAGAAAACCGGCTGGTTCTACGACCACCGCATGAACCGCGCACGCCTGGCACCCTATGCCAAGGGCAAGCGCGTACTGGACCTGTTCAGCTATATCGGCGGCTGGGGCGTGCAAGCCGCAGCGTTCGGCGCCAGTGAAGTGTTCTGCGTCGATGCCTCGGCCTTTGCCCTCGATGGCGTCGAGCGCAACGCCGCGTTGAACGGCTTTGCCGAGAAACTGACCTGCATCGAAGGCGATGTGTTCGAGGCCCTGAAGGAGCTCAAGGCCAGCGAAGAGCGTTTCGACGTGATCGTGGCCGACCCACCGGCCTTCATCAAGCGCAAGAAGGACCTGAAGAACGGCGAAGGCGCCTATCGCCGCCTCAATGAGCAAGCCATGCGCCTGCTCAGCAAGGACGGCATCCTGGTCAGCGCGTCGTGCTCGATGCACCTGCCCGAAGACGACCTGCAAAACATCCTGCTGACCAGCGCCCGCCATCTGGACCGCAACATCCAACTGCTCGAGCGCGGCGGCCAGGGGCCGGACCATCCGGTACACCCGGCCATCGCCGAAACCCGCTACATCAAGAGCATTACCTGCCGGTTGTTGCCCAACAGCTAAGGCCGGGCGGGGCCAGGACAGTCGCCCTGCGCCCCCCTGTCGAGTGACACCCCAATCGCAGCCTTGGCTGCGATTTTTTTTGCGTGTCCGAATAAGTCTGTAGGAAAACCCCCACGCAATTACCAGAGCCGTCCTACTCAATCTCCCCATCACTGGCGGACATGACGCATTAGGATCGAAAACTCCCCTCAGGTACGCCTTGGAGTGCCACATGACTGATCCGCAAAACCGCCTGGCCGCCCGCAAACTGGGCGCCGTCGGCCTGTTGCTGACGCTGACCTTGCTGGGTGTGTTTCCGATAGATGTGGTGCTGCCCTCGTTCCCTGCACTGTCCGAGCATTTTCAGAGCCCATCATCCGATATCGCCCTGTCCGTCAGCCTGTTCGCAGTGGGTATCGCCCTTTCGCAACTACTGATCGGTCCGCTCTCCGACGTCATGGGGCGGAAAAACCTGCTGTTGATCGAAATCACCGTATCAGCCGTTGGAGCAACAGGTTGCATGCTTGCCGACGCCTACTGGTCTTTTTTGCTGTTCCGTATTGTCCAGGCCTTGGGGTGTGGCTGTTTCGTGCTATCCCAAGCGCTGATCCAAGATCTGTTCACCGGTCGGGAACAGCAGCGACTGCGGATCCTCCTGGTCACCTGCGGCGGCATCTTCATTTCCGTTTCGCCCCTGGCCGGCACCGTCCTGCAAAGCTGGATGGGCTGGCGAGGCAGCTTCCTGATGTTCATTGCCTTGGCAATTTGCGTATTCGCATGCGCCTGTCGTTTGCTTGAGCGCTCCCCGGCCGGCAGTCAACCCAGGCATTTCAATTTCATCGCATCCTATCGAAAGGTCTTGGGCGACTTCAGTTTCATGGCTTATTGGCTAACCTCGGCGCTGGCTTTTTCCTGCCACTTTTCGTTCATCGTCATTTCGCCGCTGGTCCTGATCGACCAGTTGCACTTATCGCCCGAGGCTTTTTCGCTGGTACTGCTGGGCTATGGGCTGGCCTATATTGGCGGCGGACTCGTCGCGACCATGCTGAGCAACCGAATCGACCCGCAGACGCAAATCATAATGGGGCTGGGCCTGATCCTCGCCGCAGGTCTCCTGATGCTGGGGCTCGCCAATCACCTGGGCTTGTCAATCACCACTCTGTTACTGCCCATGATCGTGTGCACCGCCGGGACGACCATTGCCCGGGCGGCAGCCAATAACCAAGCCATGACTCTGTTTCCGGCGCAGGCCGGCACGTCTGCCTCAGCCGGCAGCGTGCTGATCTTCATCGTCGGCGGGCTGACCAGTGCAACCATCAGCCTTACCCCGCTGGATATGCAGGTCACGCTAGCCCTGTGCCTGATGTTGCTCAGCCTCCTGGGGCTGGGGCTCAATACCCTGGTCCGACAGCGTAACAGCAGGTTGTTGGTCGGCTGAACCCTGCCAGTCGTCATCCCAAGCGCGACATTGGCGTCCGATCAGCGCTTTGCGTCATTTCATCCTGGCGCCAGCGGTGTAGAATCGCGACATTCATCGCCATTCATCCCCGGCGGGTTTATGAGCTCATGCTGAGGCGCGCAGTGATCCTGCAAAGTCATCGGCCACTTCCGGACACACGGCCAAACCCGGGTGCTCCAGACGTCGACAGAAGCTCACTTCCCCTTTGATATCTGATTAGCCGCCCGGAGTGCTCCATGCCTGATTACCGCTCGAAAACATCCACCCATGGCCGCAACATGGCCGGCGCCCGTGCCTTGTGGCGCGCCACGGGGATGAAGGATGACGACTTCAAGAAGCCGATCATCGCCATTGCCAACTCCTTCACCCAGTTCGTACCGGGCCACGTGCACCTCAAGGACCTGGGCCAATTGGTCGCCCGGGAAATCGAACGCGCCGGCGGCGTTGCCAAGGAATTCAACACCATCGCCGTGGACGACGGCATCGCCATGGGCCACGACGGCATGCTCTATTCGCTGCCGAGCCGCGAGATCATCGCCGACTCCGTGGAATACATGGTCAACGCCCACTGCGCCGACGCCATCGTGTGCATTTCCAACTGCGACAAGATCACCCCAGGCATGCTCATGGCCGCCCTGCGCCTGAACATCCCGGTGATCTTCGTCTCCGGCGGCCCGATGGAAGCCGGCAAGACCAAGCTCGCCAGCCATGGCCTGGACCTGGTCGATGCCATGGTCATCGCCGCCGACTCCAGCGCCTCTGACGAGAAGGTTGCCGAGTACGAGCGCAGCGCCTGCCCGACCTGCGGCTCGTGCTCCGGCATGTTCACCGCCAACTCGATGAACTGCCTGACCGAAGCCCTGGGCCTGGCCCTGCCCGGCAACGGTTCGACCCTGGCCACCCACAGCGACCGCGAACAGCTGTTCCTGCAGGCCGGCCGGACCATCGTCGAGCTGTGCAAACGCTACTACGGTGAGAACGACGAGTCGGTACTGCCACGCAACATCGCCAATTTCAAGGCGTTCGAAAACGCCATGACCCTGGACATCGCCATGGGCGGTTCCACCAACACCATCCTGCACTTGCTGGCCGCTGCCCAGGAAGCCGAGATCGATTTCGACCTGCGCGACATCGACCGCCTGTCCCGTCACGTGCCGCAACTGTGCAAGGTCGCACCGAACATCCAGAAGTACCACATGGAAGACGTGCACCGTGCCGGCGGGATCTTCAGCATCCTCGGTTCCCTGGCCCGTGGCGGCCTGTTGCACACCGACCTGCCGACCGTGCACAGCAAGACCATGGCCGAGGCCATCGCCAAGTGGGACATCACCCAGACCACCGACGAAGCCGTGCATCACTTCTTCAAGGCTGGCCCGGCAGGCATTCCGACGCAAACCGCGTTCAGCCAGTCGACCCGTTGGGAAACCCTGGACGACGACCGTGAAAACGGCTGCATCCGCAGCGTCGAGCACGCCTACTCCAAGGAAGGCGGTCTGGCCGTGCTGTACGGCAACATCGCCCTGGACGGCTGCGTGGTGAAGACCGCCGGCGTCGACGAGTCGATCCATGTGTTCGAAGGCAACGCGAAGATTTTCGAAAGCCAGGACAGTGCCGTGCGCGGCATCCTCGCCGACGAAGTGAAGGCCGGCGACATCGTGATCATTCGCTACGAAGGTCCGAAAGGCGGCCCGGGCATGCAGGAAATGCTCTACCCAACCTCCTACCTGAAGTCCAAGGGCCTGGGCAAAGCCTGCGCCCTGCTGACCGACGGCCGCTTCTCTGGCGGCACCTCGGGCCTGTCCATCGGCCACGCCTCGCCGGAAGCGGCGGCTGGAGGTGCCATCGGCCTGGTGCGCGATGGCGACAAGGTCCTGATCGACATTCCGAACCGCTCGATCAACCTGTTGATCAGCGACGAAGAACTGGCCGGGCGCCGCGTCGAACAGGACAACAAAGGCTGGAAGCCGGTGGAAGTGCGTCCGCGCAAAGTCACCACCGCGCTCAAGGCCTACGCCCTGCTCGCCACCAGCGCCGACAAGGGCGCGGTGCGGAACAAGGCGATGCTCGACGGCCTGTAAGCGTCGTTAGCCGCAATAAAAATGCCCCGCCAAGTGCGGGGCATTTTCTTTGCGGTGATACAGGTCACAGATGATCAACTGTGGGAGCGAGCCTGCTCGCGATAGCGGCGTATCAGCCAAAGAAAATGCCGCTGACCTGACGCCATCGCGAGCAGGCTCGCTCCCACAGGGTTGGTGAGTTCATCCGCAACCCGGGTTTACTGGATATCCTCGGGCTTGACGATCACCCAGTTCTTGTCCGCCGTCACCGGTAGCCCTTCCTTGGCCTGGGCCGCAGCGTGCTTGGCCATCATGCCGTTAATCTGGGTCATGTATTTGTCCTTGCGGTTGACCCACAGGTGAATGCCGCCCTTGGCCACGTCCACATCGTGGAACAGCATGTAGCCGTCACTGCTCGGTGTGTCACCCGCCACCAGCACCGGTTTTTTCCATTCGTCGATGTAGGTCAGGATCGCCGCGTGCTTGCCGGCCATCCAGGTCGCCGGGGTCCACAGATAAGGCGTGTATTCCAGGCCGAGGTTGGCCTTCTCGTCATATTTGCCAGCGGTGATCTGTTTGCGAGCGGTGGTCAGCTCGCCGGTCTTGCGGTCCTTGAGCAGCGTGGTCACACCTATCACGTTCTGCGGCTTGAGGTTGTAGCCGTACTTCGGATCGGAGGCGACCATGCGCACCAGCTCTTCCGACGCCGCGGTCATGACATAGACCTCGATGCCGTTTTCCATCAGCTTGTTGTACAGCTCGGCCTGGCCGGTGAAGATCTTGGGCGGGTTGACGTTGTACTGGACCACTTTGTCGCCGTCGTAATAGGTGGTCGGCACGGGCTTGCCGGACGCCATCAGCTCATCGACATACCCCTTGAGCTCCTTGAGGGTAAAACCGGAAAACACCTGGGCCACCCACGGGTAGCAAACCATGTCGTCCACTTCGCACAGGCGATAGTAATAGCTGAACAGACTTTCCTTGTGGTCAGCCGTGTCCTTGAACGGCATCAGTTTCAAGGACGGGTCCAGGCTTTCACGGGTGATGAGGCCCTTGTTCTCCATGAACGGCAGCAACGATTCTTCAAGGTCGTAGCGGTAACTGGTGTTGTCCATGTCGAACACCGCGTAGTTACCCTTGTTGGCGTTGGCTGCGATCATCGCGTCCAAGGCCTTGGCCTGCTCGGCCGGCCAGTGCTTGAGTTCGGTGGCGAGCACTTGGCCGGCAAGGCCCAGGCTCAAGGCGACAGCGAGAAAACGAGGTACGAGCTTCATCGGCATTCCTCCCAGGTTTGAAGAACTCGACGCTAACAAATGCCTGTGACAGTCCTCGCCTGTGGGCGACCGCTTACATCTTGATAGCGCCAGCGACATACCCGTAAACGTCACTGCCTTATTCCATAAACGACAATCTACATGCGTTTTTAGTATTAATTCATTAGTTATCAGGCTGTTAGGCTTCCCGGCTCACAGTCGCGGCTTCGGGCGACTGGCACGTCTTATCGGAGTCTCTTTAGATGAATCTGCCGCTGATCCTCAATCTGCTGGTATTCCTCGCCTTGCTGTTCGGCCTGGCGCAAACCCGTCACCGCACCTGGAGCCTGGCCAGGAAGGTGCTGCTGGCGCTGGTGCTGGGCGTGGTGTTCGGTATTGCCCTGCACACGATTTACGGCGCCGGCAACCCGGTGCTCAAGGCCTCGATCGGCTGGTTCGACCTGGTGGGCAACGGCTACGTACAGTTGCTGCAAATGATCGTCATCCCGCTGGTCTTCGCCTCGATCCTCAGCGCCGTGGCCCGTCTGCATAACGCTTCGTCCCTGGGCAAGATCAGCTTCCTGACCATCGGCACGCTGTTGTTCACCACCGCCATCGCCGCGCTGATCGGCATCGGCCTGACCAACCTGTTCGGCCTCACCGCCGAAGGCCTGGTGGCCGGTACCCAGGAACTGGCGCGCCTGCAGGTGATCCAGAGCGACTATGCCGGCAAGGTCGCCGACCTGAATATCCCGCAGTTGCTGCTGTCGTTCATTCCGCAGAACCCCTTTGCCGACCTGGCCCGGGCCAAGCCGACCTCGATCATCAGCGTGGTGATTTTCGCCGCGTTCCTCGGTGTCGCGGCGTTGCAGCTGCTCAAGGATGAAGTGGAAAAAGGCCAGAAAGTGATCAACGCCATCGACACCCTGCAAAGCTGGGTGACGCGCCTGGTGCGCCTGGTGATGAAGCTCACCCCGTACGGCGTGCTGGCCCTGATGACTAAGGTGGTAGCTGGCTCCAACTTGCAGGACATCATCAAGCTCGGCAGCTTCGTGGTGGTGTCGTACCTGGGGCTGGGCCTGATGTTCGTGGTCCATGGCCTGCTGGTGTCCGCCGCCGGGATCAACCCGCTGCGGTTTTTCCGCAAGATCTGGCCGGTGCTGACCTTCGCCTTCACCAGCCGCTCCAGCGCCGCGACCATCCCGTTGAGCATCGAAGCCCAGACCAGCCGCCTCGGCATCCCGCGGGCGATTGCCAGCTTCAGCGCCTCGTTCGGCGCCACCATCGGCCAGAATGGTTGTGCCGGTCTTTATCCAGCCATGCTGGCGGTGATGGTCGCGCCGACCGTGGGCATCAACCCGCTGGATCCGCTATGGATCGCGACGCTGGTGGCGATCGTGACGTTGAGTTCGGCCGGGGTGGCCGGGGTCGGTGGCGGCGCCACATTTGCCGCGTTGATCGTGCTGCCGGCCATGGGCTTGCCGGTCGCGCTGGTGGCGTTGTTGATCTCCGTCGAGCCACTGATCGACATGGGGCGTACGGCGTTGAACGTCAGCGGCTCGATCACCGCCGGGGCGATCACCAGCCAGGTGATGCAGCAGACCGACAAGGCCCTGCTGGATGCCGACGAGCATGGGGAGTTGGTGCACGCTTGATTTAGCGGCGCCTGTTAGATCGCTATCGCGAGCAAGCTCGCTCCCACAGTTAACCGAGTTGTACCAGGAAAAATCGGTCGACTGTGGGAGCGAGCTTGCTCGCGATGCTTTTAGCGCTTCTCCCACACCTCAAAGCTGTAGGCTGGCTTGTCCCCTTCGGCCGGGTTCGGCTGGTTCGACACCAGCTTCCACTGGCTCGAATCAAATTGCGGAAACCACGCATCCCCTTCCGGGCTCAGCGCCACGCGGGTCAGGTACAGCCGATCCGCCTGCTCCAGGGCCTGGGCGTACAGCTGGGCACCGCCGATCAACATCAACTCGTCGACGCCCTGTTCCAGCGCCCACGCCTCGGCCCGCGCCACTGCTGCCTCCAAGGAGGAAAACACTTCGGCGCCCTCCAGCACCAAATCCGGCTGACGGCTGACCACGATGTTCAAGCGCCCCGGCAGCGGTCGACCGAGGGAATCCCAGGTCTTGCGCCCCATGATGATCGGTTTGCCCAGGGTGGTGGCCTTGAAGTATTTGAAATCCCCTGGCAGGTGCCAGGGCATGCTGTTGTCGACGCCGATCACACGGTTTTCACCGAGGGCTGCGATCAGGCTTAAGGGGAGAGTTTTGTTCATGGCCGCGAGGATACCAGAGGCTCGGCGTACCCCGACAGGCATCACAGCGGTTATGCTCAACCCTCATTCGAGCAACGGAAGCGCCCGTGACAGCACTGCAGAACCTCTGGTTGACCGAGACAATACGCCTGCGCGAAGAACACGCCGGCCCGCTCGAGGACCAGGAAGCCAATCGCCTGGCCCGTGCATCAGGCGGCGATCTATCCACGCGCATCCGCCACCGCGCCCGCTGGCTGGCCGAGCGCGATGGCCTCACCGAGGCCCTGCGCCATTGGCTGCAAGGGGCACGCCTGGCGCTGATCGCATTGGCGCTGCTCGCCATCATCAGTGGCGCCGGCCTGGGGTTTGCCGCACTTGGCGACGGGCAAACCCCGGTCAACGTGTTCTGGGCCCTGGGCAGCCTTTTGGGGCTGAACCTGATTCTGCTCATCTCCTGGGCCCTGGGCCTGATCTTCGCCGGTGAGCAAGGTGCCGCACTGGGGCGCCTGTGGCTGTGGCTCAGCGAAAAACTCGCCCGCGATGCCAAGGCCGCCCAACTGGCGCCGGCCCTGCTGCTGTTGCTGCAAAGGCATAAACTCAATCGCTGGGCCCTCGGCGTGTTGGTCAATGGCCTGTGGCTGCTGGCGATGCTCAGTGCGCTGGTCATTGTGTTGCTGCTGATGGCGACCCGGCGCTATGGCTTCGTCTGGGAAACCACCCTGCTGGGCAGCGACACCTTCGTCGCCATGACCCAGGCCCTCGGCGCCCTGCCCGCACTGCTGGGCTTCAGTGTGCCGACCGAGGAGATGATCCGCGCCAGTGGCGACGCCGCGCTGAACGTCGAGAGCGCCCGCCAGGCCTGGGCCGCCTGGCTGGTGGGCGTGCTGCTGGTCTATGGCGTGGTGCCGCGCCTGGGCCTGGCGCTGCTGTGTCTGTGGCACTGGCGGCGTGGTCGGGCCACGCTGCGCCTGGATTTGAACCTGCCGGGCTACGCCCAATTGCGTGAACGGCTGATGCCCAGCAGCGAGCGCCTGGGGGTCAACGACGCCGCACCCGCGCAATTGCACGCCATCGAAAATGCGGTCAGTGCAATGGACAGCGACGGCGCGCTGCTGGTGGCGATCGAACTGGACGACCGACCCTGGCCTCCCAAGCTGCCCGAAACCGTGAAAAACGCCGGCATCCTCGACAGCCGCGAGTCGCGCCACAAACTCCTCGAACAACTGTCACGCTTTCCTCCGGCACGACTGGCCATTGCCTGTGATCCACGGCGTTCACCGGATCGCGGCAGCCTGGCGCTGATCGCCGAGCTGGCCCGCAGCGCCAGCGCCACCCGCGTCTGGCTGTTGCAGGCGCCGCCCGGCGAAGCCCTGGACGCCGAACGCCTCGGGGACTGGCACACTGCGCTGCAACAGTTGCAGCTGCCCTTCGCCGACTGCATGCCCTTGAACTGGTTGGAGACCGGCCATGACTGAGCCCATGAAGCCGCTGAAGCTGGCCGTGGTCGGTCACACCAATGTGGGCAAGACCTCACTGCTGCGTACCTTGACCCGCGACGTCGGCTTCGGCGAGGTGTCCCATCGCCCGAGCACCACCCGGCATGTCGAGGGTGCGCGCTTGTCGGTGGACGGCGAAGCGCTGCTGGAGCTGTACGACACACCGGGCCTGGAGGACGCCATCGCCCTGCTCGATTACCTCGAGCGCCTGGAGCGCCCGGGTGAACGCCTGGACGGCCCGGCACGCCTGGCCCGTTTCCTCGAGGGCAGCGAGGCCCGGCAGCGCTTCGAACAGGAAGCCAAGGTGCTGCGGCAACTGCTCGCCAGCGACGCCGGACTGTATGTGATCGATGCCCGGGAACCGGTGCTGGCCAAGTACCGCGATGAGCTGGAAGTCCTCGCCAGTTGTGGCAAGCCGCTGCTGCCGGTATTGAATTTCGTCAGCAGCGCCCACCATCGCGAGCCCGACTGGCGCGAAGCCCTGGCGCGCCTGGGCCTGCACGCCCTGGTACGGTTCGACAGCGTCGCCCCGCCCGAGGACGGCGAGCGACGCCTGTATGAAAGCCTCGCACTGTTGTTGGAAAGTGCCCGTGGGCAATTGGAACGCCTGGTCACTGACCAACAGGCCCAACGCCTGGCCCGTCAACAGAGTGCGGGACGCTTGATCGCCGAACTGCTGATCGACTGCGCCGCCTGCCGCCGCAGCGTAGCCAGCGACGCCGAACTGGAACGCGAGGCCATCAGTGAACTGCGCAACGCGGTGCGCCAGCGCGAGCAGCGCTGCGTCGAGGCCCTGCTCAAGCTCTACGCTTTCCGGCCCCAGGACGCTGCCGCCAGCGATCTGCCGCTGCTCGACGGGCGCTGGGGCGACGACCTGTTCAACCCCGAGACCCTCAAGCAACTGGGCGTGCGGGTCGGCGGCGGGATCGCGGCGGGCGCGGCGGCCGGGGCCGGCGTCGACTTGCTGGTGGGCGGCCTGACCCTTGGCGCCGCCGCCCTGGCCGGGGCCATTGTCGGCGGCACCCTGCAAACCGCCCGCAGCTATGGCAACCGGCTGATGGGCAAGCTCAAGGGGCAACGGGAATTGACAGTGGACGACAGCGTGCTGCGCCTGTTGGCCCTGCGCCAACGCCAACTGCTGCAAGCCCTCAACCAGCGCGGCCACGCGGCGATGGACAGCATCCGCATCGCCACACCCCAGGACAAGACCTGGCGCGAAGGCAAGCTGCCCGAAGCCCTGAACAAGGCCCGGGCGCATCCACAATGGTCATCCCTCAATCCCCAGGCACGGTTGAGCCAGGCGGAGCGGCAGGAGCAGATTGAGCAGTTGGCGCAGCGGCTCTAGATAACACAAATCCTGCTTGGGACCATGGTGCCCCCTGTGGCGAGGGGATTTATCCCCGCTGGGGTGCGAAGCGCCCCCAAATGGTTGGCCACGATTAACCTGACACACCGAGGTGACAGGTTTTGGGGCTGCTACGCAGCCCAGCGGGGATAAATCCCCTCGCCACAAAAGCGATCGGCACCTGAGCAGTTATTCGTTGCTCAAGGCCTTGAGGGCCGCTGCCGCGTCAGCCAATTCCAACTCATTGAACACCCGCACCCCATGGCGCTTGAGCAACGCCGCCGTCACGCCTTCGCCACTGACCTTCACACCGCTGAACGTCCCGTCATAGGTCAACAGGTTTCCGCACGACGGGCTGTTGGCCTTGAGCACGGCGATCTGGATGCCATGGGTACGCACCAATTCCAGCGCTTGATTCGCACCGGACAGAAACTGCGCACTCACATCCTCGCCTTCGGTGGTAATCACCGCCGCCTGGCCGTCGAGCACTTGCCCGCCCTGCCCGCCAGGAATCTCCGCCGCCGCCCGAGGCGTAGGCAAGCCGCCGGCGACTTCCGGGCACAACGGCACGACCCGCCCCTCGTCGAGCCACTGCTGGAGTTGATCGAACGGCCCACTGGCACCACCGTCGTAGCGCACGCGATGCCCGAGCAGGCAGCGACTGACCAGGATCTTTTCCATCGTCAGAACAACTCGTTGCCGCGACGGCGGAACCAACCGGTCAAGGACAGGCGATCGCGGGTGGCGGGCAGGACTTCATGGGGGATGTCGCCCGACAGGAACACCACCAGGCAACCGCCAATGGGCACCACGTCGTGCTCCACGCCATCGTCCAGGTACATGCGTAACTGGCCGCCATGTTCCGGCAACCAATCGTCGTTGAGGTAGAGCACCGCCGACACCGTGCGCCGGTCGTCATCGCGAAAGCGGTCGACGTGCTTGAGGTAGAACGCCCCCGGTGGATAGAGGGCGAAGTGACTTTCGAAATCTTCCAGGCCCAGGAACAGCCCTCGATTCATGGCCTCGCGCAGGCTGCCCATCAGCACCAGGTATTGGTCGCAGGCTTGCGCCTGGCCGGGTTCGATCCACTGGATGCGATCACCCCGGATGCCTTCGCGGATCTCCGAGAACGGCCCGCGCCCGACCGCTGCCGGAGCCAGTTCGCCCTCGGCGGCACGCTGGCGGCATTCGGCCGCCAGGGCACGGGTCAGCGCCTGCGGCAGGAAGAGGTTCTGCTGCGACCAGCCGCGCTCGGCCAAGTCGTCGACGATACGTAACAGCAGCGGGTGATCAGAAGGTATTTGCATGGCGCGCATAGTATGCCTGTGCCTGCAAAACCGACAGCGACGCTCGGCAGGTTTTTTGCCGCCAGATAGCACCGCCGTACGAACTTGATACGAATTCTCGACAAGACCCCACACCCCACGGAGAATAGTCGGCTGCTGACAGGAGTCCCTATGCGCCGTTTGCTTTTCTCACTGTTGATGTTCTGCGTTTTGCCCGCCTGGGCAGACAGCTACGACCAGTTGTACAAGGTCGCCGGTTGGCCGGAACAGCGGGCGCATTTCAATGATGCCTTGAGCGCCGCCCAGCAGCGCTACCAGAGCAGCCTGCCGCCGGCGGTGTTCCAGGCGCTGGTGAACAACAGCAATCAACGTTTCGCCCCCCAGGCCATGGACCAGCGGGCCGAGGCGCAAATGCGCAAGAATCTTCGCGACCCTCAAGCGGCCCTGAACTTTTTCCAATCACCTTTGGGCCGCAAGGTCGTGGCGGCCGAGTTGCTGGCGACCCGACGCGATCAATTGGCGAAAAACGCCAAGGGCCTGCCGAAGATGCAAGCCAGCGACAACCGCCTGTTGATCATCGGTCACCTGGCCCAGGCCCTGCCCGCTCGCGAGGCCGGCGCCGAAGTCAGCCTGGCGATCGCTGGCGTGGCAGCCGACAGCCTGAGTTCGATGATCCCGGGGCTCTTGGGCGCTGGTCAGGCCCAGGGCATGTTGAACGGCCAGCGCCAACGGCTGATGGAACAGATCGGCGCGGACCTGAACAACACGCTGCTGTACGTCTACCGTGACCTCACGGATACCGAGCTGGAAGAGTTCGCCACCTTCGCCGAGTCGACCGAGGGCCAGGCTTATTATCAGGCGGCTTTGGCAGCGATTCGGGCGGGGTTGGCGGTGGGGCAGAATCTCGGGCAGTAGCTCTTCTGTGCCCCTGACACCGCTATCGCGAGCAGGCTCGCTCCCACACTGGGTCTGCGACGATCACAAAACCTGGGTTCACTTAAATACCCTGTGGGAGCGAGCTTGCTCGCGATGGCAATAACCCAGTCACCGCCGAACCCGGCTCATCCGCTTCGTCAAAAACCCAAACATCTCCTTCCGTATCGCCAGCGCCTCATTCGCCAAATGATGACGCCCCTCGGGCAACATCAATATCTGCGGCCGGTCGAACTTGCTGCGCAGCACTTGCAGGTTGTGCACCCAATCCACCGTCATGTCCGCCTGCCCCTGCACGATCAACGGCTGGCGTGGGCTGCTCGGGGCGGCTTCGATACGCTTGATCCATTGCCCCAACGCACCCACCCAAGCGGTGGGCAGGCGCAGAGGTTGCAACGGGTCGGCTTGCAGGAAGGGCAGGAACTGCGGGTCGGTGGAGTTCTCGCTGAAACGCCGGGCGATACCGGTCACGAACGGCTTGAGCAGGTAATAACTCAGGCGCGACCAACCCCAGGCCCGCGGCCGCACCAGGGGTGACAGCAGGATGACCTGGCCTTGGGCCGGGCTCTGTGCGCCCTGGTTAAGCACGTGATCGACGACGATGGCCCCGCCGGTACTTTGGCCGCACAGGTGCCAGGGTTGCGGCAGGTCCAGCGTCCCGGCCTCGGCCAACAGGCCCTGCAAGGTGGCCTGGTACTCGGCAAAATCCTCGATGCTGGCGCGTTCGCCACTGGACAGGCCGTGGCCCGGCAGGTCGCAGGCGATCACTGCGAATTTCTGCTCCAGGGCCCACTCGATCAAGTGCCGGTAAAGCCCCATGTGATCGTAGTAACCGTGGAACACAAACAAAGTCGCCACGGCTTTTTCCGGCCACCAGACCTGGCTGACCAGTTCATAGCCTTTTATCTCGAAACACCCCAACCCCCTGCGCAACGCACGTTGGGGGAAGTCCAGCCCATAGAACCGTTGATAAGCCTGTGCTTGTTCCGACAGGGGTTGCCACTGTGCCAAGGGTTGCAGGCTGGCACGCAGGAGATCGGGGTCGAAAGTGACAGGCATCAAGGTTTCCAGGCATGGGCGCATCGCGCGAAACAGACTTTACAAGCCTGCGATATTCATCTGTCGCGGCAGGCATGGCAAGCTACGCGGCTTCAGAGGATCGACTCCATGCGCCCATCCCACCGCACGACCTTGCTCGCCAGCCTGCTTGCCCTCGGATGCGCCATCGTATTGTGGGCGGCCTACGACTGGTTCCAGGGCCGTTTCCTGCGGGCTTTCAGCCAACACACCGCGGTGTTTTCCGGCGATCCTCTACGCCTGCCTGTCGATCTGGCCGGCCCTGGCGCGATACGCCTGGTGCACTTCTGGGACCCGGCATGCCCGTGCAACGTCGGCAACCAGCAGCACCTTTCCGAGCTGATCGATAAATATGTACCGCAAGGCGTCGAGTTTTATGCGGTACAAAAAGCCGGCAGCCAAGGTCGGCTGCCGGCCACGTTGAGCAGCTTGAAAACCCTCCCGGCGCTTCCCGGATCGAACCAGATTCCCGCCAGCCCGGCCGTGGCAATCTGGGATCGCAGCGGCAAACTGGCGTACTTCGGCCCCTACAGCGAAGGCCTGACCTGCAACTCGAGCAACAGCTTCATCGAACCGATTCTGGAGGCATTGAGCATTGGCCGGGAAGTTGATGCTACTCACACGTTGGCGGTGGGCTGTTACTGCCCATGGTCGGTTTCAAACTGACAAATTAACTACAACACGTATTGCCGGCTTGCTCTTGGGCGACGCCACAAAGTTAAGCCCAGTACTCGCCTCTAGAGCTCTTACTCAAAGTAAAGGCCTGAGCTGAACCGTTTGTCGGATCCAATTTTTCCCCAAGACGCGATTGCCCCTCCTTTTCGGCCTGTGCCCCGTGCCAGGCGGGTTGTGCAGGGCATTTGACGCCTGCCGACCGTTTAGCTGAATCGATTAACAGCGGCCGTGCCAGCATGAACTTTTTTTTAATCTCTTCTCTAAACCTCGTAACCAACAAAATGTTGATTTCCAGTGCAGTCGCGCGGCGGCGCTAACTCGAGGAAGTTTTACACGCCTTTTCATCTTTCAACTTGTCGACCTTCCTAAACCAAACAAGAATGGAATCGTCAGTGATGCAAAAGCTGCTATGCGCTGCACTTTCCAATCCCCATAAAGAAGACGCCCTCAACCTCGAGGCGTTTGTCCAATGTGTCGCCCCGCTCATGATCGACGTGCTGCTGCGCGGCGAAACTGGCACCGGTAAAGACACGCTGGCAGAAAAGATCCATCGCATGTCGGGTTGCTCCGGCAAGTTCGTTGCGATCAACTGCGCCGCCATCCCCGAAACACTCGCCGAGAGCCAGCTCTTCGGGGCCAATACCGGCGCGTATACCGGCGCCAGCCAAAATCGCGCGGGGTTCGTCGAAGCCGCGCATAACGGCACGTTGTACCTGGACGAAATCGACAGCATGCCGTTGGGCCTGCAAGCCAAGCTGCTGCGTGTCCTGGAGTCGAGGACGGTCCAGCGGCTGGGCTCGACCCAGAATATCCCGGTGAACATGCGGGTCATCGCCTCCGCCCAGTGTCCACTGGGGGAAATGGTCGAACGCGGCGAGTTTCGCCGGGACCTTTATTTTCGCCTGAACATCATCAGCCTCAAGCTGCCCCCTCTGCGCAGCCGCAAGGAACGCATCGTGCCGCTGTTCCAGTCGCTGGTGCGGCGGGAGGCCCAGGCACTTGACCGACCCTATGTAGCTCCCTCACCAGCGCTGTTGCGCCAACTGCTCGGCTACTCCTGGCCTGGAAACATCCGCGAGCTGCAATCCGCCGCCAAGCGATATGTGCTCGGCTTGCCGGCACTGCCCCGCGCAGAACCACTGGAACACAACAGTTCAACGCTCAAGTTGAAGGAGCACCTGCAGCAGTTCGAGAAAATCCTCATCGAGGACTGCATGCGCCGCCACCATCATTGCATCGACAAGGTCATCGCCGAACTGGGTATCGCCCGGCGCACCCTGTATTACCGAATGAAGTGCCTGCAAATATCGACGAGTTGAGTGGGATCGGTGGAACCGTTTACGCAACGGTCGCCACTTAACCATCGAGACGCTCACGATCGTCTCGCCATTCCACAACCCGGAGATACGACTATGAGTTTTGGTGGACTTTCTCTCGCGGCTTCCACGGCTGCCATGCAGCAGATGGACGCGACCTCGGCTGCGATGACAACCATGAAATCCGAATTCGACCAGAAGAAACTGGTCGCAGACACCATGAACGCAATCGCGGCAGGGTCGATGGACACCGCAACCAAAGCCATCACCGCCATGGGGGAGGCATCCAAAGGCATACGATTCTGACCCATCCGCTTCAGTCCCCGCTTCGGCGGGGCAACCTCAAGCGCGATGCGCAGGAGGCCCTATGCACATTGACTTGCCAGACAGCCTTCGTGCTCTCAGAGACCTGTCCCATGACGAGCCCACGCGGCGCCCTGCCCAGACTCCACCGGGCCTGGCGAACGTGGTCGCCGAGCACCTGGCATTGCATGGGGCCGGCGACCGGTTGCGGGAGTCGCTCGTCCAGTGGGGCGACGAACAGGGTTCGACGGGCGGACAGTCTCGCTTTGGCTGGCGCAACCCCCAGGACAGATTGGCCGCGGAGACCGCAGACCCTTTGCGCCTGGTGCTGGAAGACATCCTGGAAGAGATCAACAGCGGCACCGGTTCCAACCTCGATGTCGACATCGATGACGCCTATTCCAATGAAGACCTGTTCAACGATCTGGCCCAGATGTTCGCCCATCGCCGGCAACCCATCGGTGACAATGATCTGGACAGCCAAAGCGATTTCGGCAGTGCCAACAACCCCTTCTGTGGCGCGTTGTTCGGTGCCTGGGAAATGGAGGGCGATCACGCCACGCGGCGCGGTCGTCATGACGCGAGCCTGTCGCTGCTGCTCAAGATCATCGCGGTCCTGGGCCGAAGGAAACTGTTGACGCTACTGGACATCGACGAAGGTGACGGCCAGGCGCGCTATGAACCGGACGACCAGGACCTGTTGTTCGAGATCGCGGCATTCATGGACCAGCACCCGACGCGCTATCCCCCACCGGCGACCCTCGACGCAGAACGGTGGACATGGACCGAACGCATTGCCCGCGGCACGGCACTGGACGCTCGCGAAACTCGCTTGTTCCAGCTTGCCCTGGAAGAGCTGGATTTCGCCCTGGCCCGCCTTGCCGGCCAACAGGCCCCGATACGCCAGCGCGTGCGCCGCAGCCGGGAAGAAATCGAGTTTCACCTGAGCGTCACCGGTAGCGCTCGCAACGTCTTGAGGCTGATGTGCGCCTGAAGGCACCCGCTCTTTGAATTCCAGCCATTGAAACAGGAGATATTCCGTGGACGTACATGCCATCGACCCCAGCAACCTCGCCTCCACTTCCGCCAAAACGAGCGCCAGGCCACAGGCCAGTGCCGAAACCAGCGATGTCAGTTGGTTCAACGCACAAATGCGCGAGAAAGCCCCCGCCCCGGACAGCGAAAACAATGTCGCGGCACGCATCATTGACTCGTTGTCGAGTCGCTCCGGCGAATTGCAGCGTCTGGATGATCGCGCCAACCGCGACATGATCAAGGCCGTCCGCACCGCCGACCCGCAAGATATGTTGCAGTCGAACCGGTCATTATCATCCTTCCACCTGGAAAGCCTGATGACCGCGAAAATAGTCAGCAAAGGCTCCCAGGCCATCGAGAAGCTCACCAATCTTCAGTAAAGGGAAGGCCGGTCATGTCCATGCGCGCGTTCTCAACACTGTTGCTGTGTCTGCTGCTCACCGGTTGTGACGAACGGACGGCGCTGCACAGCCATCT
Source organism: Pseudomonas sp. St290 (assembly GCF_018325805.1). Lineage (NCBI taxonomy): Bacteria > Pseudomonadati > Pseudomonadota > Gammaproteobacteria > Pseudomonadales > Pseudomonadaceae > Pseudomonas > Pseudomonas sp. St290. Next base: position 6,426,705 of record NZ_AP014703.1, read on the forward strand.
TTCCGAACAGGATGCCAACGAAGTGATCGCCGAGTTGGCGAACAAGAACGTGGAGGCGAGCAAGCAAGTCGATAAAGACGGACTGACCGTACTGGTCGAGCCTGCCGACATGAACAGCGCCGTCCAAGTCCTCGAAGCCGCCGGCCTGCCGCGTCGGTCCCGCTCCAGCCTGGGGGAGATCTTCCGCAAGGAGGGGGTCATTTCCACGCCGATGGAAGAGCGTGCCCGCTACATCTACGCGCTGTCCCAGGAGCTCGAATCGACGCTTTCACAAATAGATGGCGTGGTGCTCGCCCGGGTCCATGTGGTCCTGCCGGAACGGGTGGCCCCGGGTGAGCCGGTCCAGCCCGCATCGGCCTCGGTCTTCATCAAGCACACCAGTGCCCTGGACCCCGACAGCATTACCCCGCGTGTGCGTAACCTGGTCGCCAGCGGGATTCCCGGCATGGCCGACGCCACTCAGAACCCGACCAAGTTATCGGTGGTATTCGTGCCCGCCGCACCCTATCAGGAACAGCGCAAGATGGCGTACTTCGGCCCCTTTCTCATGCAGGCCGATGACATCGGTTACTGGCGAACGGTGACCGTGGCGGCAAGCATCGCCTTGCTCGCCATCCTGATGGGCGCCCTCTATGGCCTCTATCGACTATGGCGCCAAGGCGTGTTGGTGCTGCCACGGTTTCTCGAGCACAAGCTCGCCAAGCCAACCGGAGCGCCCGCCGCACCTCAAGGCAGTGCGACACCTGGGCTGTTTGCCGTGAAACCCCCGGGGGCCAAGCCCGGCAGTAACGGTACCGCCGCATGACGGCGGAAATTGAATGGGTTCGCTGGTGGAGCCAGGCTTGGCGCGAAGCAGACCGGGACTGGTATTCATCGACGCTTTGCCTGCTGACCGCACCGCAAATCGACGCCCTCGCCCGGGGGCACCATGCCGCGCTTGCACGTAGCTTCGGCATGACCCCCTGCATGCCACCCCAACCCAGTCCGGCGCTGCAATCACTGTTCTGCGGTACACCGCGGACCTTGTTCCTTGCCTGCGAATTGGTGGCGAGCACTTGCGCACCGTTAACGGCAACGCCGGCACTTTCCACGCAAGACCGGGCCTGGTGCGAGCGCACCGCCAAAGCCCTGCGGCCGGGACACTGGCTCGAACAAGGCCAGGATCCGCTCGCACTGCTGCGCGCCTGGCTGGGTGAACGGGTCTGGGAACGTGCGCGCCTGGCGTTCCCACGCGACAGAATCATCACCATCGAATCGGTGAGCGCCCCTCAACCGCCAGCCGCCAAGCTGAACACGCTTTGGCAGTCCGCCTGCTGGAAGGCTGAGCAAAGCCTGGCAGCCCCGGCCCCTATCCAAACGGAGAAACACGATGCTCGCTCGGCGTTCGCTTGAACTGCGCCCCGATGGCCAAAGCCTGTCGCAGCCCTATATCGCCCGCGAAACCCTGGTGGATTGTGCCCGCGCGCAGGTCGTCCTCGAACAGGCCCAGGCCCAGGTTGCGCAATGGCTTGAACGCGCCAGCACAGAGGCGGACGCGTCCGTGCTTGAGGCTCAAGCTCGATTCTGGGAAAAGGCCGAGACCTTGCTCGCCGCCTGGGAAGCCCAGCGCCAAGCCATGTGGGAGCGGATCGAGACAAGCGCCGCACACCTGGTCAACGAAGCCCTGGGGACGCTGTTGAACGAGGTCCCGGAGCAGGCACGCATCGATGCGCTCGTCCGCCAACTGGCGTCGCGCCAGGACGACCCGGTCAGCGCCACCCTCCGCTGCCATCCCGAAGACCTGGCGAGCCTGACGCAGAGCCTGGGCACCGATGGCAAGCGCCCCTGGACACCGGTGGCGGATGCCGACATGGAACGACATCAACTGAAGCTGGAAACGCCAGGCGGCACATTCCTGCTCGACTGGCCCTCCGCTGTCAAAGCCTTGCGCCTGCCTGATCCACCACACATCCCTGCAAACTGACCCTCCGCTATCGCGAGCAGGCTCGCTCCCACAGGGGATTTGTGCTGGCTGCGATGTCTGTGAACCCCCCGGAAAAACTGTGGGAGCGAGCCTGCTCGCGAGACGGCGGCACATCCAACATCACCGCAAGCTGACCCAACGCTATCGCGAGCAGGCTCGCTCCCACAGGGGATTTGTGCTGGCTGCGATGTCTGTGAACACCCCGGAAAAACTGTGGGAGCGAGCCTGCTCGCGAGACGGCGGCACATCCAACATCACCGCAAGCTGACCCAACGCTATCGCGAGCAAGCTCGCTCCCACAGGGGATTTGTGCTGGCTGCAATGTCTGTGAACACCCCGGAAAAACTGTGGGAGCGAGCCTGCTCGCGAGACGGCGGCACATCCAACATCACCGCAAGCTGACCCAGCACAGTCACCCCCAACGCCAACTGACCCACCATCATCACAAGCAAACCACACTTCCCCAGGTTTTTTTCCTCATATGCGCGGAACCGCCAATGGCATGACCACCACTCACATCGTGAACATGCCTAACCCAGAGGAACCGCCCATGTCTTCCGCCGATGCCGTCCAGCGCCGCCTCGACACCTACTTCCAACGCGCGACCGACAACGTCAACAACGCTGCGATGAACGCGGCAGAAACGCAGTCGCTCGACGACATGCATTCATTCCTGACCAGCATGAACGGCATGTCCGTCGCGGTGAACGCAGCGACTCAACAGACCACTGCCCATCACAACCTCGCCAAGGCGATCATCGATGCAATGCCATGAGCTGCGAACACAGCTCACCCGCTGGAGCGCCAGCGTCGATGGCCCGGAGCACTTCGGCCTTGTCATCGACGATGGCGAGGCGACCTTCAGCAAGCTCGACGAGGCCTTGCTGGTATCGGTCGAGCTGACCGTCCCGATGACCCATGAGGTGGTTCTGGAAGACCTGCTTCGGCTGGCGCACCCAAGCCTCTCGCGATTTCCCGGCGCGCTGGCCCGTTCGCCGCAGGACGGGCGTTTATGGCTGCTGACGCAACTGGCGCCGGACGGGCACATCGACGACCTCATCGAGGCACTCGAAGCACTGCTCAACCAGCGCGATACCTGGCAATCCATTCTCAATAAAGACCAACGTGCCGCTGCGGCGCCTGTAGCGCGACGCCTCTCGCACTCTCACTTGCTCGGAACAGGAAACCGCCATGCCTAACAGGTGGCTTACGCCGTACCGCTTGATGACCGCAGGCAGGGTACACCTTGGCCAGTCGATCCCACGCCGCTGGGCGAAACCTTCGCTGGTCGCACTGGCATTGATCGGTGCGCTGGGCGCGGGCCTGCCGGCACAGGCGGCCATACCGACCGACTGGAAGAACACGCCTTACGCCTACGACGCCCAGAGCACACCGCTGGCCAAGGTACTCGGCGATTTCGCCAACACCTTCGCGGTGCAACTGGTGATCGATGGCACGGTGAAAGGCACCGTCGACGGGCGGATGCGCGCTGAAAGTCCCCAGGCGTTCCTCGACAGGCTCGGCCTGGAAAATCGCTTCCAGTGGTTCATGTACGGCAACACGTTGTACGTCAGCCCCTTGCAGAACCAGGACTCCACGCGCCTGGAAGTGTCCGCTGACGCCGTACCGGACATGAAGCAAGCCTTGACCGACATCGGCCTGCTGGATTCGCGTTTCGGCTGGGGTGAATTGCCCGACGAAGGCGTGGTCCTGGTATCCGGCCCGGAACGCTATGTACGCCTGGTGACGCAGTTTGCCGAAGCACGCAAGACCCCCGAGGAAAAACAGGAAGTGATCAGCTTCCCATTGCGCTATGCCACCGCCGCCGACCGCAACGTCAAGTACCGCGGCGAGACACTGGTCATTCCCGGAGTCGCCAGCATCCTGAAAGGTTTGCTGGAAAGCCGCAGCGCCGTGTCGGGCGGCATGCAGACGGCCTCGCCCCAAGCGTCGTTCCAGAACATGCAGGCCCAGCAATCGGCGACCATGGGCAACATCGAACAATTGGCATTGAACGGCATGGGGCGCCCGAACACCAACCGCGTACCGTCTGGCGCGAGCGGCGGTGGAGGCGGCCGGGGCAAGATCCGCGTCGAGGCCGACGTGCGCAACAACGCGGTGCTCATCTACGACGCGCCCAAGCGGCGGGAAATCTACACGCCGTTGATTCGCGATGTGGATGTACCGCGCAAGCTGGTGGAGATCGACGCGATCATCCTCGACATCGACCGCACGCAACTGGCCGAGCTGGCCTCGAACTGGAACGTCGAGAGCGGCGATCTGATCGGTGGAGCCTCGATGATTCGCCCCGGCGCCAGCTCGACGGTGTTCATTCAGGACTACGGCGATTTTTCCGCGCAACTGCGTGCCCTGGAGGGCCGTGGCCTGGCCTCGGTGGTGGCGAACCCATCGGTTCTGACCCTGGAGAACCAGCCGGCGGTCATCGACTTCAGCCGCACCGAGTACATCTCCGCCATCGGCGAGCGCGTAGCCACCGTCGAGCCGATCACGGCGGGCACCAGCTTGCAGGTCGTGCCCCATGCCATCGAGACCGGGGGGCGCAATCAGATCCAGATGTCCCTGGACATCGAAGACGGCCGCATCGAACCCTCGGAGGTCGGCCAGCAGACGCCCAGCGTACGTCGGGGCGTGGTCAGCACCCAGGCTGTCATGGGGGAAAGCCGGTCGCTGGTGGTCGGCGGATTTCATACCGAAGAGACCGGCGACAACCTCGAACGGGTGCCATGGCTGGGTCGCATCCCGCTGATCGGGCCGCTGCTGTTTTCCTCGACCACCCGCGAGACCAGCCGCCGCGAACGGGTCTTCATCCTGACACCGCGCCTGATCGGCGACCAGGTCGACCCGGCCCGCTATATCTCCGCCCTTGATCGCGAACAGGTCGACAGCGCCATGGCCCGCCTGGAAGAGCGTCGCAACGGCACCCGTCCCATCGGCCGTATCGAAGTCAGCGATGTGCTCGCCCAACTCGCCGACGGCAACATTCCGGCCACGTTCAAGCAGGCTGCGTCGATTCCTTATTCGCCCGACACCTTGTGCGCGCTGCAACCCGGGCTATCGCTGGACGCTGCACGGGCGCAATGGTTCGCAGGTGCCGATTACGGCATCGCCGTGGGCGTGGTACGCAACGACGGCCAGCAGCGGTTGCGCTTCGACGAGGCGAGCTGCGGCAGCCGCTGGGCCCTGGCCACCTCCGCCTGGCCGAAGGTGTGGCTCGAGCCCGGCGAGGAAACCGAAGTGTTCGTGGTCATGAAACAACCCACGCGCACGCCAGGCGGCGAGCGCCCTTCTCTTCTGCAAACCAGTGCGAGGACCCTGCCATGAGTCGGACGCCACTGTTGCTCGTTTTATTGCTGAGCCTGCCGGTGTTCGCCGGCTGCGCGAACCGCTCAGGCTGCCAGGGCGATGCCTGCAGCCGCGCCGAACCGGACAACGGTCGGCTGGTGATCTGGTGGTCGCCCGGCATGCGCGGCGGCCTTGGCTCCCCCGAACACCCACTGGACCATACGGTCGTCCCATTGGAGAACTGAAACGCTATGTCTTTTTCGGTACACAGCGTGAGCACTCGCCAGGCCTTCCAGAAGAACATCATCGCCGGCATCGCGACGTATTGGGAAATAGCCCCGGGCATTGAATTCTGTCTGCGACGCGAGCCTCACAGCGTCGGGCTCGCCTTACAGATACAAAGCCAGGCGCTACGCACAAACCAGATCCAGCATGCGCTCGAACGACGCTTCGCCCACCCGACCGACTACGCGCAGCTGTTCGTGTTTCTCGATCCGCAGCGAGCGCTCGTGGTCTGGCAGGCACTGCCCGAGACGCCGCTGTCCACTGAACTGCTCGATGAAATCCAGTCCAGGCAGTTGTCGCTGCTGGGCCTGGAGGAGCTCGACGATTACTCGGTCACTTATTGAACGACACGATGACCCCTCTTTGGGGACATGTTTAACCTGTGGCGAGGGGATTCATCCCCGCTGGGCTGCGTAGCAGCCCCAAAGAGCTGATCACATCAACCTGATACACCACGGTGGCAGGTTCAGGGCTGCTTCGCAGCCCAGCGGGGATAAATCCCCTCGCCACAACGGTTCATGACATTTTTTGCATTGAGGGAGGTTTCCATGACTGTCGCACCGCTTGCCCAGCGCTTGATCTCGGCCCTCGCGCAACACCTGCATGCGGACTTGCAACTGGAAGGTGGCGTGTGTGCGCTGTATGACACGAGCAACCGCGAAGCCGTGGTCATCGAGCTGCCCGATCACGGCGACGTCGCTATCCTTCATTGCTCGATCGATGTCCCTGCCCACGCCCCCGGCCTGCACAAGCGCTTGCTGGAGCTCAACTTTCGATTGGACCTGCTCGGCGGCAGTTGGCTGGCGCTGGACGATAAGGGCAGCGTTCGCCTGTGCGCCCATTGCCCGCTGGCGATGCTCGACGAGGCGCGGTTCTGCCATTGGATCGTGGGTTTCATCGCCCAGGTCGGCGAGGTTCGTGCGCGCTTGGCGGTGCCTGCAATGCCCAGTGGCCCGCGTCCGGCCTCGCTGAACGCAAGCCGCACCCGACTGGGGTAGACGGTGGTTGGTGCAGATGCACATCGGCCCCATCGGACAACACCCCCGGGGTCGATGTACACCCTCCACCTTATCGAAGCTTCATCGCCTCGCCACCCTCCTGCATGACTTTCCTCGCGCTGTCCATGAAGCCCTTGGTCACCTCGGTCACCGTATCGCTCATCAGCTTGGCCATGTCGGCGGAGCTTTTAATCAGCATCATGGCGCTCTGGCGCTCTTCCATCTTCATCTGTATATCGAACTGCTTTTCCATCAACTCCTTTTGACGGGTTTCCATCTCGCTCATGAAAGAGTCCGGAGTGCGCGATGCCGAAGTGGCGCTGGACGTTTGCGCGTCATCCAGCGGTTGAGCTTCATTCGGCGCCGCCGCGTGGTTGGCGTCCCGCGTGCGGGTACGGCCACGCTGATGCACCGCAGGGGGCGTCGAGGAGGAGCGTCCCCGTGTGTGCAGGCTTTGGCTGCCCTGGCGCTGCTGCGCCTCACGGGGTCGTTGGCTCAGCGAGGGCGAGCGCGAGGGCGATAAGCTGTCGGCGCCGTGCAGGGCACCTGTGCCCCTTAGGGGGTTCGTCAGGGAACTGGGATCAGGCATGGAAATCCTCCACGAGTCGATGTGTGGTGAGCACTGTCGGCAGGCCGGTATCGGCCGGACGAACCTGGCTCACTACCTGAGTGGCAACCACATGTGCATCGGTTCCATCGACCTCAACGCAGGTTCAATTCCGGAATCTCGATCACCTCGCCCTTGGCCTCGTCATCCAGCTCGCGCAGCACCCGATAAATGTGCGCAACCGCCTGGAGCGTTTCCCGAGGGATATAACCGCCGACGTCTTCGCGGTAGATCGTTCGTGCCAGCCAGATGCACTGGATGACCGGGACCCGCGCCGCCTTGGCCCGTTCGATCAGCGCCCGAGCCTCGGCATCGACGCCTTTGACGATCAGTTGCGGCAGCGGCGTTTCCTCGGGGCGATACAAAAGCGCCACGGCAAAGTGGGTGGGGTTGACCACCAGCATGTCGGCCTCCTCCACCGGCTTGGTTTCTTTGTTGACGGGCTGGTCGACCAATTGCCGGGCCAGGCTGCGGCGATGCATTTTCACGTGCGGGTCGCCTTCCATTTCCTTGAACTCCTTGCGCACCTCCTCCTCACTCATGCGCAGGCGCTTGGCGAAGAAATATTTCTGCAGGCCAAAGTCGAGAATCGCCAGCACCAGCAATACACCCAGGCAAACGTGCATGATGTGCCGAAACAGGCTGGCCAACCCGCGCCAATAGCTGTGCAAATCGCCGTTGACCAGGCTGATCAACGAGCCGAGTGCCGGCAGGGTCACCAGATAAATCACGCTGCCGATAAACACGGCCTTGACCAATCCCATGAACAGGTTGATCAGCGCCTGGCCGGAGAACATCTGCTTGGCCTGGTTCATCGGGTTCAAGCGGTTCGGGTCAGGCTGCAGGGCTTCGGGGGCGAACAGGAAGCCGAACTGTATCCAACCGGCCACCAGGCGCGTGACGATCGCCAGCCCCACGGTCATCAAGGTGAAATTGAGCAGCACGCCACCAGCATGAGCCAAGGTTTCCTCGAAGGCCCGTACGAAGTCGACATCCAGCCGGTGCAGCGGGAACGCCACCAGGTCTTCCAACGCCTGCATGCTGTCGTCGGCCTGGGTCAATGCCACTTCGGTGATCGCCGCGAGCACCAGCAGGCTACTCAAGTCCTGGCTCTGGCCGACCTGGCCTTTGTTGCGCGCGTCGCGAATCTTCTTGGGCGTCGCCCGCTTGGTCTTTTCGCCACTGTCTTCGCTCATGGGCGAAGCCCTCCTTCAGGGCGCCTGCAACAACAAATGGAGCAGATGCCGGATTTCGCCATAGCGGCCAAGACGGCCCGTCATCGCGTCCCACAGGGTGGGCAGGTAGAACAGCAGGAAGCCCAGGCCGATCAGGCTCTTGGCCGGCATGGCGAGGACGAATACCTGCAATTGCGGGCTATACAGGCTGAGCAGCGCCAGGCTGAACTCCACCAGCAACAGCAAGCCGATAAAGGGCGCCGCGTAGAGCATCATGTGCATGAACATTTCGGCGAGCAGCCCGAGAAACACGCCGAAGCCATCCGCGCCAGGCAATGGAAACCAGACGGTGGGCGACCACACCAGGTAGCTGTCCCAGATCACCTGGGTCAACGTGCCAATGCCCAGGGTGGCGACCAGCAGCAGGATCGTCATTTCCTTGAACAGGTGGCCCAGGGGGGTGGTGTCGGTGCCGAGCGCCGGGTTCAACTGACCACCGATGAGCGCGCCGCGCTGGTTGTCCAGCAAGGCGCCCACCGATTCGTACAACCAGAACGGCATCGCCAGCAGCACCCCGAGCAAGAAACCCAGCACCAGCTCCTTGAACATCAGACCGGCCAGGGACAGCCAATTGACCTGGGCGTCGATCAGCGCCTGGCGAATACCGGGCGCCGGCAACATGCCCAGGGCAAACACCACGGCATGGCGCGGCAAGCCTCGCAGGTGCTGGAAGCAAAACACCGGGACCAGGTAAGCGACCGGGTAAATGCGCGCCATGCCGAGCGCGATCGACAGCAGCAAGTCGAAGTACGGGACGAAAGCCTGGGCCGTCATCAGGTGTTGGCCATCATTTCGAATGCCCGGCGCAGCAGTCCCAGCAATTCCACGCCGATCCAGCGACCGGTGACCAGCAAGGTCAGCCCGACCGCCACCAGCTTGATGCCGAAGGGCAAGGTCTGGTCCTGGATCTGCATCAAGGCCTGCACCAGGGAGGTCAACACGCCGACGATCACCGCCACGATCAAGGGCGGCGCGGAGAGCAGGACCACCAGCAACATGCCTTCCTTAAACAACGTCAGCGCGTCCATCGCACGTCCTCAAAGATAGGAATAGAAGAGGCTGTCGAGCAATTGCGTCCAGCCCTGCACGAGGACAAAAATCAGCAGCTTGAGCGGCAATGAAATGGTCATGGGCGCGACCATCTGCATGCCCAGCGCCAGCAGCAGGTTGGATACGATCAGGTCGATGACAATGAACGGGATGTAGATCAGGAAGCCCATCTGGAAGCCGGCCTCAAGCTCCGACAGCATGAAGGCCGGGATGAGTAGCATCAGGTCGTCGCGACTGGCCTGCTCGGCGCGTTCCTTGGGCCACATCCGCTGGGTGTTTTCCAGCAGGTGAGCGAGGATGTCCGGGTTGGTATTGCGCGACATGAACGCCTGCAGCGGTTTTATCGCGTTCAGGGCAGAACCTTGCAGTGCCTCGGTACTGCTGAAATCCAACGGTCGCTCCTTCAACTCTTCGGCGATGTTGTGACCGACCGGCGCCATGATGAACAGCGTCGCGGCCAGCGCAATGGCATACAGCGCCATATTGGGCGGCACTTGCTGCACGCCGATGGCGTTACGGGTGATCGTCAGCACGATGGCTATCTTGAGAAAGGCACTGCAGATGATCAGCAGCAGGGGGACCAACGAGATCCCACCGATGAACAGCGCCAGCAGAAAGGGGTCGACCCCCTGGAAGCTCATCCAGCCACATCCACGCGAGCGATCTGCAGGCCCAACCGGCCATCGACCTCCACCAGCTCGCCATGGGCCAGGGCCCGTTCGCCATAGAACAGCGCCGCTGTTCCCGGTGTCACGCCCTGCACTTGCAGCACCGCGCCGGGCGCCAGGTTGCGCAGTTCGCCCAGGGTCAGGCTCAAGTGACCGCAGCGGATCGTAAGCGCCAGCGGCAGGTCGTCGAAGCGCTCGGGCAGATCGGCAGCAGCCGGTTCCATCATCGGCGCCTCCTCGGTTTCAGCGGCGGCATAGTCCAACGCCGGTTGATCGGCCGCCTCGGGGGCCTGGGCCTCAGGTTCGTAGCGGGCGGTATCGTCCCAGTCCGGCGTCAGGATGTCGGTGTCGGCGGTGGTGCTCATAACGGTCTCCTCCAGAGCGAGCAAGGTCAGGCGCAACGGTGCGGCACGGCTGTGTACCCGCACCTGCAAACAATGCCGGCCCAGGCGAATCAGCCCTTGGCCGGATGAGTCGAACAAGGCGGTTTCCGGCACCAGCACATCACCGGGACGCAGCGCCGCCAACTGCCCGGCAGCCAGTGCCAGGCGTCCCAGTTCCAGCGGAACATGCAGCGCAAAACCGTCGATCCCTGGTGCGGTACGCCGCTGCCAAGGGGCGGCGCGAAGCAGCCCCAGCAGGACCGAACCGGGCATTTGCAGATGGCTCGTGACGCGCGCCGCCCCCAGTCTCACGTCGAGCCGGCAGGCGATGCCGGGCACGGCAGGCTCGGCCGTTGGCTTGAGAAAGCCGAAGGCCAGGCGCAGGGGCTCGCTCAGGGTTTGCTGGAACAGCGACCAGAACCACGTGTCGTCCGGGCCGGGTTCGGCGGGCAAGACCACCGGGCATTCCCCGAACAGGCTGAGCACCGCGCCGGGCTCATCCAGGGTGAAAGCACCATGGGCACAGGCCAGCACACACGGCGCTCCCCCAGCGGCGCCGTCCGGCGTCAGTTCCAGCAGGCCCGTGTCACCCGCCACCTCGAAGGGCAAACTGACGCCGATCCCCAATAGCCGCCGGGCAGTGGCGTCCTCGATGCCCACAAGCGGTAGCGCCAGTGCATGGACGGTCATATCGCGCCTGCCTCTTCTTCCCGCGCCACGCGCACGCTCACCGGCTGGCCCAGGCTCTGGGTCAGCGCGTCTTCGAGGCGGCCGGATCGACTCGACAACCGCGCCTGTACGTCTTCATTTTCGCTGTTCAGGCCGATGTCCCACCCGGACGCCCCGCCCAGCCGCCGGGCGGACACCTTGATGCGGCCCAGATTGGGCAGGTGCAGCAGCAGGTCCAATTGCTGGTCGAGCGTGGCGCGCAAGCGTGGCGTGAGCTGGTCGACAAACGCCTCCACTTCGCTGTTCTCCAAACTGACCAGGCCCGCCAGCGAACCGGTGCCCGCGGTGTCGTCCTGGGTACCGCCCCGTGGCGCATCGACCCACTGGCGAAACCAGTAACCGTCACTGCGTCCCGCCATTACGTCGGGGTCGAGCCCGGTTGTAGACACAGAGTCACGCGCCGCCGGACGGATGGCCCGGCTCACCTGGGCGGACGGTTGCTCATACGCCCGAGGCGAATGCCGAACGGGAGCGGCCGGGGGGTTGTTGTGCGGTGTCGGCCCACTGCGCACGGTACGGTCATTCATCGCTGGGGATCTCCACCAAGTGCTCCATCATTGCGCTGAGCTTTTCCAGATCACGCCGGCGCCCTTGTAGCCGCTGCTGGGCGGCGGCCGTGTGCTGTGCCTGCTGCGCCTGTTCAGCGTCCAGTGCCTGCAATGCCTGCGCTTGCTCGGCCAGCTCGCCGATCAAACGTCGCTCCTGGGTACTCCAGGCATTGAGTTCACTCACGCTCAGCGCCCGGCCACAGTGCTCGCCATACAACGCTTCGCGCTGCACCGTCTGCTGCTCGCTGGTCGCCTGCATGCGCGCCCGCGCGGCGACCACCGCCGCTTCGCGCTCGCGCAAAAGCTCACGCTGTTGGCGCCATACTCGTTCAGCTTGCGCTTCACGGTGGCGGCGAATCGGCGCCAGGGCGTCCAGATCAACCCGGGACATAAGCGGTCAACTGCTGCAGGTGAGCGAACGTGGACGCGAACGGCTCCGGCTCACGCAGGTCCTGGCGCAGGAAGGCGTCCAGTGCTCCATGGGACTCCACCGCCAGGTCGGTCAAAGGGTCGGCGCCGGCCTGGTATTCGCCCAAGCGCAACATCAGTTCGATTTGCTCATAGGCCGACAGCAATCGACGCAGATTGATGCCCGCCCGCAGGTGCTCTGCCTCGGCCACGTTGGCCAAGGTTCGCGACAGGCTGGCCAGCACGTCGATAGCCGGGTAGTGGCCGCGCTCGGCGAGCTTGCGCGACAGCACGATGTGACCGTCGAGCAGCGACCGCACTTCATCCGCCACTGGATCGTTCATGGAGTCCTGCTCGATGAGCACCGTATAGAACGCGGTGATGGCGCCCTCGTTGGTCAACCCGGCGCGCTCGACCAGGCGCGGCAGCAAGCTGTAGACCGACGGTGGCAGGCCGCCGCGCCCCAGCGGCTCGCCGGCGGCCAGGCCGATTTCACGTTGGGCCCGGGCGAAGCGGGTCAGCGAATCGATGAGCAACAGGACGCGCTGGCCTCGGGCACGAAAGCCCTCGGCCAAGGCTGTCGCGGTGAACGCCGCACGGGCCCGTTCCATGCTCGATCGGTCGGAGGTGGCGCACACCAGGACCGCACGGGCACGCAGTTCATCATCCAGCTCATGGTCGAGGAACTCGCGCAGTTCGCGCCCACGCTCACCGATCAGGCCGAAGACGATGACATCGCAGTCAACGTTCCGGGCAATTTCCGCCAGCAGCGTGGTCTTGCCGCAACCGGCGCCGGCGAACAGCCCCACACGCTGGCCTTCACCCAGTGTCAGCGGCCCGTCGATGGCCCGTACGCCGGTCATCAAGGGCCGTTGGATACGCGGCCGCGCGGTGGGCGCCGGGGCCTCGCCAATCACCTGTGAAGCTTGCAGCACGTGTGGTCCGGCAAACGCCCCGGCGCCGCCGTCCACCAGCGGCCGGCCGAAGCCATCCAACACCTGGCCCAGCAACTGCGGCCCCACGCACACCCGATGGGGCATGCCCAGCGGCTCCACCGCCGCACCGACCCGGACGCCTTCCAGGCCGCCCAGGGCGCTGAGCAAGGCATCGTGCTGGTCGAAGCCGACGATCTCGGCGAGCAGCGGCTCCCGGGCGTCGCGCTCGACTCGGCAGAGGTCGCCGATCTGTGCCCCTGGCAACCGGCACTGCAACAGGATGCCGCTGACCCGCTGCACCCGCCCACGCACCATGACCGGCGCGAAGCGACGCAGGTGCGCCAGTTGCCCGGCCTCCCAGGCCGCCAGTCGCGCGATGGCCGCCTGCGTCATCACCACGTGACCTCGTAGCGTTGGTCACCCTCGAAGGTGACTTTGCCGCTGTCGATGGCGGTCAAGCGCAGGCCATCGATCTGGTCGCCCAGGAACAGCCGACGTCCATCGGCCGTAACCACATGGCCACGCTTGCCACCGACGATCTGGGCGATCTGGAACGGCAGTTGCGTCAGCCGCTCCTTCACGCTGGCCGTGATCCCGATTGGCGTCTCGTAACGATCGTGGAAACGCTCGATCAAGCGCTCGACCATCGCCAGGCGTGGGCGCGGCAGTTCGCCCACCAGGACCAACTGGTCACCCTGGCTCTCGACCCGCACACCAGCGCCCAGATCACGCTCCTGCAACATGCGATCGAGTTCCAGGCGGACCGCCTCGACATTGTCCAATGCCACTTTGCTGTGCTTGAGCTGCTGGGCCGGGCTGCGCGCCACAGGCTGCGCCGGCTGGCTGGTAAAGGCCCAGGCGCTGGAGGCAACAGTAATCACCGCCGCGGCGATTGCCAGGCGCTTGGGCCACGATGGCCGCACGACGGGTTTCGGGGTTTCCCGCGCCGTCGTCAGATGCGCAGCGTCATCCAACGCCGCCTCTTCGGGCCAGGGCTGATCGGCCGGGGCCAGGCACAGCCAGACGCCTGCCACGGCAAACGGGGCATTGCTCTGCAAGGGCTCGGCCGGCGCCCAAGGTTGGCCTTGTCCATCGCAAACCGTCCCCTCCAGCAGCTCCAGCAGCCATTGGCCCTGCACCTGCCGCAGGCCAACGTGACGCCCACAGATGCCCGGATCGTAAAGCGCCAGGTCGGCATCCTCCGCCGCCCCGATCACCCATTGCTCGCCCACCAGCGGCAACGCCGCACCTCGGTGCAGACCACTCAAGACACGCAGTTCGAACATGGCCAGTTCCTCAAGGGGCGACAGACGCTCGCCCACATTCCGGTTGTACGACGGGGCACCGGCGGCGCCCGTCCTCTGTCACAGCCAGGCCATCGACCGCACCTGGATTTGCATCGTTACGTGGAGGCTGCGCTGCCGGCGCGCCAAGACCTGCCGTCACGCCGCGTCCTCCACTTGTAGTTTTTCCTGCTCGAGGTCAAAACGCCCCAGCACGGTGACCTGGGCATTGCTGTGCAACTCGCTGAAAGCGAGCACGGGCACGTGATTGAATTCGTCGCGCAACAAATCGCGCAGCGGTGCCCGCAGGTCTTGCGCCACCAGCAGCACGGCCACGCGCTTGGCGCGCAACGGGAAGCCTTCGCGCAACTGCATGACCAAGGCGCGGGTATGCAGGCTTTCCAGGGCAAAAAAGGTTTCCGTCTGGGTCTGGCGCAGCGCGTCGCGCAACAGGCCCTCGGTTTCCGGGGTCAACAGCCACACGTGCAGGCCGTCTTCGTCGCGGTACTGGTGATAGATCTGCGACTTCAGGGCGATGCGTGCGTAGTCGGTCAGCGCACCGACGTCACGCTCGTGCTGCCCATGCTCGATCAGGGACTCGGCGATCAGACGCACCGCTCGCAGCGGGACACCTTCGCCGGCCAGGCGCTGGAGCACGGCGGCGAAACGGGCCAATGGCATGGTTCTCTGCAGCTCCTGCACCAGCTCGGGCTGACCCGCTTCGAGCCAACTGAGGATCGACTTGCTCTCCTGGAGTCCCAGGAATTGCGGGCCCGTGGCAAACATGGCGCGGCTCATCCGTTCCACCAGTAATTCGCCGGCAGGCACCGCCTCCACTCGCTCGTCCGCCAGCAGCGGATCGTCAGGCGTCAGCCATAGCCACTGATGCTCGTCACGCACCTCGCTGCCGACCTGCACGTCGCGCGGTTCGAACGGCAGCGGCCCGCGCGCCACGGCCACACGTTCACCGAAAGTGGCGCGCAACATCGGCACCTCGTGCACGCAGAAGCGGAACTCGTCGTCCTCCAGCAGCACGCTGTATTCGATCTCAAAGGGCGGCAGGGTCAGGCCAAAGCCAGCCACCAGGGCATTGCGCTTCTTGCGGATCGCCTGGATGACGTCCTCGGCCGCCGCGTTGCCTTCCATGGCTTTGGAAAACTGCAAAAGATAGGCTCGGGTCGGGTCGAAGCTGCGCAGGTCTTCGGCACCGTTTTGTGCCGGGGCGATGACCTCCGTCGGCTGGTCGCCCTGGCGTGCCTGCCGGGCACGCGCGTACAACTGGAGGATGCCTGCGGTGCCGGTGATCAGGGCAATGACAATGAACACCAGCGTCGGCATGCCGGGCAAGGCCGCAAAGCCGAGCATGCCCACCGACGCGATCACCCAGGCCTTGGGTTCGGCGGTCAACTGCTGGGCGATTTCCTTGCCCACGCTGCTACCCGCCGGCTGCCCTTCCGGCGACACCCGGGTGATGATCATGCCCGCGGTGAGGGAAATCAGCAGTGCCGGAATCTGCGCGATCAGACCATCACCGATGGTCAACACGGCATACAGGTGCATCGATTCGGACGCGCCCATGTCGTGCTGCATCATGCCGACCGAAAAGCCGCCGATGAGGTTGATCACGACGATCACCAAGCCCGCGATGGCGTCGCCCTTGACGAACTTCATCGCCCCGTCCATCGCACCGAACAGCTGGCTTTCCTTGTTCAATTCCTCGCGCCGCCGCCGGGCTTCGCTGACATCGATCAGGTTCGCCCGCAGGTCGCTGTCGATGGACATCTGTTTGCCCGGCAACGCGTCCAGGGTGAAACGCGCCGCCACTTCGGCGACCCGCTCCGACCCCTTGGTAATCACCAGGAAGTTGACCACCGTCAGAATGAGGAAGATCACCAACCCCACCGCCAGGTTGCCGCCCACCACGAAATTGCCGAACGCCTGGACGATATGGCCGGCGTCGCCCTGGAGCAGGATCAATCGGGTGGTCGCCACCGACAATGCCAGCCGGAACAACGTGGTCAACAGCAGCACCGCCGGAAACGAGGAAAACGCCAGCGGCCGTGGCAGGTACAGCGAGAGCACGATCAGCAGACAGGAGATACAGATGTTGATCGCGATCAGCGCATCGACCACCGCGGTCGGCAAGGGCAGGATCAGCATGAAGACAATGCCCAGCACCACGAACGCCCCGACCACCTCGATGCGCCGCACCGCTTCGTTGGCGACTTTGTTCAACAGGGCGATCATGAGCGCGCTCCAATCACCGGCGCGGCGGTCTGGCTTCGGGGCTCGCCACGGGAACGCTCATCGAGCAGCACCAACAGATTCTTCAACGCGGTCTGTCGGCTTTTGCCATCACGCCAGAGGGGGAGCGGCAAACGCTTGAGCAAGGGATACAGACCGTTCAGGGAGACCAGTTGGTCGCGCTCCTGGTCGCCCCCCAGCTCACGCCCGATGCGCCGCACTTCCGCCGCTGACAGGCCACTGCTGACAAACCCCAGCATGCGCTGGAGCAACAACACGGCGGTGAGCTGGCTGGCCGGACAGCTGTAGGCCAGTTGCTCCAGCAAACGGCGACAGCTGTGCAGGACACTGCCCAGTTGCGTCGAGGCCGCCAGGCCGATCAACAACGTGCGCAACAGCGCGGTAGGGCGTGAAGGCGTATGCGCGGCGATGTCGTCAGCCAGTGCCCGGCGCATCATGTCCAGCCCCGGCACGAACGCCGCCTCGCCAAACAGGCCAAGCAATGCTTGCATCATGGTGGGCAATGACTGCTTGAGCACCACGGTGTCGTAGTAGAGCCGCCGTACCGCCTGGCGCAATTCGGGATCGCCGCCCGCAGCGCGCAATGCCTCGGCGATGTTCATGCCCGCCTGGATCTGCGCGCCATAACGCTCGCGCAATAGCTGCAGGTAATCGCGAGCGCGCTGGGCTTCGACGAGACGCCCTTGCACCTCGGCATCGCGCAATGTTTGTTGCAGGATCAGGTCGGTACGGGCCGGGTCTCCACCAGTGGACTGCACCACTTCTTCAAGCACCGGCTCGCCACACAACAACAGACCCGCCTGGGCGGCCATAGCCCCCAGGCTCTGCTTGCCTGGATGACCGAGTTGGTCGTACCACTCCTCCAACTGCTCGCGCGTCTCGACCCGCACCTGGCCCACCTCACTGCGAGCATTGCGAATGCGCCGCTGGCTCAGCGCCTTGGTATTGCGCTCCACGTGATGGCTGAAGGTCATGCCGACCTCTTCCATCGAATTGGACTGCACGGCCTGGAACGATTCGACAGGCTTGCCCATGCCCACGACGGCCGAAGCGGCCTGGGCAAGATTGACGGCAATACGCGCATTGGTCGGGGCTTCTACTTTCATGATGGCCGTGAGCATGGTTTCGGACGCTCAGTGGGTGGCGGTGATCCGGCATTCGGTTCCATCGGCGGCCATGGCCTTTTCTGACCGGTTCGAGAGAGCTTCCCGACCAAGCGTTCGCTCGGTGCAATTTCATGCAGTGGGGCTTGGGACGGCTGTGCATGCCCTTGCACAAATAGAGCAAAAGCACTAGATAAAAACACTTATTTATCAAACAGATAACTAACAAATTTGGCTTGGCACAGGTCCTGCTGACAGGGGAAACGTCGACATTTGCATCGACGCTACGGAACCTACTCAGAGGGATTTATTGATGAACAGCCTGAATCTCATGGCCCCCCCGCAAACCTCCCCGGCACCCACGGGTGCGCCAGGCATCTGCTTCGGCGAGGAACGCAAACTGCGTCTGTTTGTGCAAAAACGCGTACTCAACCAAGACGACGCCGACGACATCATCCAGCTCACCTACCTGGAAGCCTGGCGTAACCAGCAGAAGTTCAAAGGGCTGGCAAAGCAGGACACTTGGTTGTGCGGTATCGCCCTGAACCTGATCCGCAACCATTTCCGCCGCTTCTACGCACAGCCGCCGCTGAGCACTTTCGATGAAAGCGAGTTCAACGAGTCCAGTGACGACATTGATCTGAGTGAACTGTGCGACAACCGTCGGTTGCTGGACCGTACGCTGATCGCCATGGACGCACTGCCCAAGGACATGCGCGATACCCTGTGGACCGCCGTGGACACCGAAAGCAGCTATCGCGACGCTGCCGAACGGCTGGGCGTACCCATTGGCACCGTGCGTTCAAGGTTGTTTCGCGCGCGTGAACAACTCAAGCGAAGCGTCTACGGAGAAGCCCGGCCATGACTCAGAATCGTTTGAACAGCCGGCCCGACCTGCCACGCGGCGTGCGCCGCTACACCCCCGACGACTTGCCGGTGATGACAGATATCTTCAACGAAAGCGCTCTGGGGGGGACCAGTTCCCCTGTACTCAGAGCGTTTTCCCTGAAGGAAATGACGTTCTTCGTCGACTGTTTCGTCAAGGAGGGCGATCCGATCTACGTGCTCGAACGCGCTGGCGAAGTCGTCGCCTGGTTGATCGTCAATCGCTTTTGCTGGGGTGCCCAGGCCTGTCGATTGACCGGTGAAGTGTCGATCTACGTGCGCAACGACCACATCGGCAGCGGCGTCGGCATTCGCCTTGGCCAAGCCGCGGTGGTGTTGGCCAAACGGTATGGTTTCGAGACGCTGGTGGCCTGGATCATCGAGCACAACGAGGCCAGCAAACGCGGCGTACAAGGGCTTGGCGCGACGCAATGGGGACGCTTTCCAGGGATCGCCCGGTTCGCGGATAACCGTGCCGACGTTGTGCTCTATGGACTGCACCTGACGCCAAGCGACACGATACCCACCACCCTTTCAGCGCCGGCGCAAAACGAGGAGGCCAGCCTGGCGTGAGTCCACGGCTCGTCCGGCGGGACGTTGGACGAGCCGTTTTTCTATCCGGCAAAGGCCTGTGCCACTTTCTGCACAGGTCACAAACAACGTTACTCACTCAGGGTTTATTCGGTCCATTGTGGCGAGGGGATTTATCCCCGCCGGGCTGCGCAGCAGCCCCAAAAAGGTTGGCTGCGACCAGCCAGGCACGCCACGGCGGCAGGCTTCAGGGCCGCTTCGCAGCCCAACGGGGATAAATCCCCTCGCCACACACTCATACGCCCTCTCAAGTAAACCGCATGCACCGTCACCAGGGCTTCTCCCGGCAAGCAACCGCTTCAGTCCACCGACCAACACACCGGCAACGCCTCCGGCCCCCTGAAGTTGGGTACGTAGCGCCAACGCACGGCGCCGGGATCGACCGCCAATTGCAGCCCGGGGCAACGCCGAAGAAGCGTATTCAATGCAATTTCCAGCTCCTGCCGGGCCAGCGAGGCGCCCAGGCAGTAGTGAGTGCCCTTGCCGAAAGACATATGTGGGCAGACCGGGCGAGCGATGTCGAGCGTGTCAGGATTTGCACACAGGGCTTCGTCACGATTGGCCGACCCCACCACCGCCATCAGCAGTTGCCCGCGCAACAAACGCTGCCCGCCCAGTTCGGTGTCACGGGTGACGAAGCGGACCATCGCCCGCTCCACCGACGAGTCATAGCGCAAAAGCTCTTCGACCGCGCCGGGCATCAGCGCCGGGTCGTCACGCAAGCGCGCCAGCGCCTTCGGGTGCTGCACGAGCATGTGCACGGCATTGCCGATCATCGACGCCGATGTTTCGTGCCCGGCGATGATCAACAAAGCGATCATGCTGCACAGCTCACTTTGGCTGAGCCTGCTGCCCTCTTCCTCGACCTGCACCAACGCCGAAACGAGGTCGTCGCCCGGCTGCGCCCGACGCTGGTCGATCAACGCAAGCATGTAGCCGGCGAATTCGTTGTAGCAACGCTGCAACTCGCTCAGGTCGTGGCCCACTTGCTGGACGATCATGTGGGACCAGCGGCGGAAATCGTCACGGTCTTGCGCGGGGACGCCAAGCAATTCGGCGATGACGGTGATCGATAACGGGAATGCATATTGGCTCACCACGTCCATTCGCCCGCTCGACCGCACGGGCTCCAGCAACGTCTCGGCGATCTGCTCGATACGCGGCCGCAGGGCGTTCACCGCCTTCAACGTGAAGGCCTTGTTGACCAGGCGACGCAAGCGGCGATGACTGTCGCCATCGCGGTTGAGCATGTGTTCGTTAAGGAACGCGATCGATTGCTCGCCACCGAGCATCGCGGCGAACTGCGCATCGATCCGCGACGGGTCACGGGCGAAGCGCTCGTTATCCAGCAGCACCTCCTCGACCTCCCGGGCTCCGGTGACGTACCACATCGGCAACTGCCCTTGCGCCTGGCTGAGGAACACCGGGGCCGCCTGGCGCAGCGCCGCATAATGCCGATAGGCCTCGCCGCGAAACGCGTCGCTATTGAAATCAAGGGTACGCTCGTAAGCCATGAACACTCTCCGGGGGCATGAATCGTTGCTCCTTGAGTGGCAGGGCTGACCAAAAAGATCCCTGTGGGATCCGGACCTGTCGGTGAACCGTTTGCACGACCAGCGTCACTCAAGGAAAAACACCAACCCTTGCGTGGAGCTGACATGACGCGTGCACTTGCTATCCATGGTCAATGCGACACCCGCTTCGAACCGGTCAAAGAGGCGTTTATCCGACTGATGCAGAGCCCTTTCGAACGCGGTGCCGCCCTTTGCATCCAGATTGACGGCGAAACCGTTATCGACCTGTGGGCCGGCATTGCCGGGCCGGAACCGGACAGCCATTGGCAGCGCGACACGCTGCTCAATCTGTTTTCCTGCACCAAGCCCTTCACGGCGGTAGCGATCATGCAACTGGTCGGTGAAGGGCGCCTGGATCTGGACGCGCCGGTCTGCCACTACTGGCCGGCCTTCGCCAACGCCGGCAAAGCGTCGATCACCCTGCGCCAGGTGCTTTGCCACCGCGCCGGGCTGCCGGCGCTGCGCACGCCCCTCGCACCGGAAACCCTCTACGACTGGAACACCATGACGGACCTGATCGCCGAGGAGCATCCCTGGGCCGCGGCGGGGGAACAGCAGACCTATTCGCCCTTGCTGTTTGGCTGGATCCTCGGCGAGCTGCTACGTCGGGTGGATGGCCTGACGCCGGCGCAAAGCATTCACCGACGCGTGGCAGTGCCGCTCGGGCTGGATTTCCACATCGGTCTGGACGACGCGACCATCGCTCGCTGCGCCTACATGGCGCGCACCAAAGACGAGATCGACGATGAGGCCTTTGGCCGGGTGCTGAACGACGTGCTCACCGCGCCGACCGCCATGAGCGCCCTGGCCTTTGCCAACCCGCCGATGGTGCTGGGGCGCAGTAACGAACCCGGCTGGAAACGCATGACCCAGCCGGCGGCCAACGGACACGGCAATGCCCGCAGCCTGGCGGCGTTCTACACCGGCCTGCTCGACGGGCGCCTGCTGGAGTCGCCGCTGCTCAACGAAATGCTGTGCGAACACAGCGCCGAGTACGACCCGACCATCCAGACTCCAACCCGTTTTGGCCTGGGCGTCATGCTCAACCAGCCGGATGTGGCGAACGGCAGTTATGGCATGGGCAACGAAGCGTTCGGCCACATGGGCGCCGGTGGCACCATCGGCTTTGCCGACCCTGAACGCGGGGTGGCGTTCGGCTTCGCCTGCAACACCATTGGCTCCTACGTCTTGATGGACCCCCGCGCACGCGGCTTGGCCAATGTCGCGATGGGCTGCCTGTAGATCCCGGATGGAAGAATCAGTAGCCCGGCTGGCGCGGATCGATCGTTCCCACGCTCCTGCGTGGGAATGTCGCCAGGGACGCTCCGCGTTCCGCTTCTGGAAGGTGACGCAGAGTGTCACAGGATGCATTCCCACGCAGAGCGTGGGAACGATCGATATGGGGGGATGATCGGCTCAAACTCCTGGCGGCGCGGCCACCTCCGCCACCTGCGGCTCGGCCCCTCCAGTATCGGGTGCGGCGACCACTTGCTCTTCGCTACCGGCCACGTGGGGCAGCGCCGCCTTGCCGATCATGTCCGGTTGAGCCAGCAACCTGCGCGACGCTTCCAGGGGCATCAACAAGCGCCCCCTGGCCCGGCCACGCGCGGCAGGGTTGAGCATGCGCAACTCTCGCTCATGAACACCGGACAACAGCGCCAGGTGCGCCAGGTCCACAGGCTGCGCCAAGGCAACCATCTGGAAGTACGGCTGGTCAGCGATGGGCGCCAGGCTCACGCCATAGTCCGCGGGCGCATTCACCAGTTGCGACAGCGCCAGCAACCGCGGCACATAGTTCTGGGTCTCGCCGGGCAACGACAGGTTCCAATAGTTGGTCGCCAGGCCACGGGCGCGATTGCGCGTGATGGCGTCGCGCACCCGCCCTTCCCCGGCGTTGTAGGCCGCCAGCGCCAGCAGCCAGTCGCCGTCGAAGTAATCGTGCAGGTAGGACAAATAATCCAGGGCAGCCCGCGTCGATGACGGAATGTCCCGGCGCTCGTCGTAATCGCCTCGCTGCTGCAATTGGTAGCGGCGCCCCGTGGCGGGAATGAATTGCCATAGGCCCAGGGCTTGGGCCGGTGATTGGGCATTCGGATTGAACCCGCTCTCGATGGCCGGCAGCAGTGCCAGTTCCAGCGGCATGTTGCGCTTGTTCAGCTCGCCAACGATGAAGTGCAGGTAACGGCTGCCGGCACGCCCGGTCTGGGTGAGAAAAGCCGGGCGATCCATCAGCCAGCGGCGCTGCTCATCGACGCGCGCTACGCCCTGGGTCTTGGCCTGCAAGGAAAACCCCTGGCGCATGCGCGCCCACAGGCTACCGCCGCTTTGCGGGGCTAACTCGCCGATCTGGATGATGGTGTCCGTAGGCGCCGGCTCCAACCAGCGCAGTTGCGAGCGGTAAGGCTCGTTGGCGGAAGGATCGCCGATGGTCAACTGCGGTTCGAGGTGCTGGCAGCCATACAGCAAGGTCCCCATGGCCAGCATGGACAACCCTTTGGGGACGAATCGAAGGGCCGGCAAAGGTGCAAGTGATCGGGACATGGGCGGTCAACCTTGAATGAGGTGGCGCCATTGGGTGGCAGATCACAGGGCAGCGGTTCCACGCAGGTCACCCGGCGCGCCGGCATCGGGCGGCAGCGGCGCTCGGTTGGAACCGAAATGCCGCAGGTGTCACTCACCATGGGCAGCAGGCGCTCGTCGGCGCCTGGATGACAATACGAGGTCAATCATGGCGTCACCCACCTATTGCAAGCTGATCGATCAGCTTTGCGCCCTCACGATGATTCCAACCCCGTCAGCGTTCTACGAACAGGCGAACCTGTCGGTCAAGGATGTCGACTTTTCCCTGAAACACACCCCTGGCGTGGGCGAGGGAGATGTCTTCATCTACTGCAGCTTCGGGCCGTTGCCCGTGGCGAATCGCGAAGCGGTCCTGCAACGGTTGCTGGAAACCAACCTGTACCTGCTGAGCGGGGCGTTCTGCCCGTCCCTGTCTTACAACCGCGACAGCGAACAGGTGATCCTGATCGGCCACGTTCCCCTGGAAAACCTCGCAGCCGAACGCCTGCTCGGGTTGATGGGCGGTGCCGCTGAAATGGCGCTGATTTGGCGAGATGGCTACTTCTTCGACGGCGCCAGCCCAAACGACGCCGCCAAGGCTACCCAGCACAAACCCACCCCCCGTAGCACCGGGCTCAACAGCGCCCTGTCAATCTAGGAGAGCACGACATGCCAGATTTATCAGTAGGACGAAGCACCGGCTCGGCGGCGTTGCACCAGCAGGACGACCGCATAATGCCGGTGGGAACCAGCCTGTCCGAACAGGTTCGCCCCTCCACCAATCCCCTGGTGCCTTATCACTTCGAAGGACAAGCGACCGACAAGACCCAGCAAACACTCAGGACCCGGCAGCAACGCCTGACAGGGCTGGTCAACAGCCTCGGCAAGAAAAACCCCGAAAGCGACCCCATCGGCTATGCACGCGAGCACATGACCCTGGAAGGCACGGCATTGGGCTATGCGCCCGGCACAAGCTATCAAGACATACAAAAGCACCTGGCTGAACTCGGCGGCACGCCTCACCCGATGCTGTCGGGCCAGGAAGAAACCGAAGCATTCGTCCAGGACTTCAACGAGTACCTGGGCAAGAACGATAAGGACAGGAAGGAAAGCGGTGGCTTCGGCGCGGTCTGGGACAAACACTGCGCACGCGTGGGCGATACCCTCGGCGCCTACCATTCGTTATGCCAGGAAGTGATCGACAACACACCGGAAGGTGATCGCCAGCCTCTGCAAAACAGTCATGACGCCTTCCGCGGTTACGCAAAGGGCGTCATGCAAGCCATGACGCAAGAGCTGCCCACGCGCTTGAATACCTTCATGGAAAGCCGAATCGAGCATACGCGCAGTGCAATGAACAACGAGGGCCTTTCCCAGCCCGAACGAGACCAGGCGACCACTGAACTGAACCAGCTGCTCAAGGTTCAGGAGGAGTTTGAAGACTTTCAGGAAAATGAGGACAGCAAGCCTAGCGAGCTGACTAAAGCGACGAAGAAAAACGAAACGTTGGACACGGCGCTGAAGAACGTCGGACGCCAGGACTATGTTGCTGACCTCAAGACCACGAGCGGTTTTGTAACCGGCCTGGCGGTGTTCGCCGGGGCGGGGATCCCGCAGGGCGTGGCCTCTGCGGGCCACTTTGGCGCAATCACTGCGTCGATCGATGAGACAATGGCCGACGCCTCCTACGGCAAGCATGTCGCGGCGACCTCGACTGTCCTTGGCACCGCACACAAAGTGATCAGCGACGGCATCCGTCCATTCGTCCAGGTCGTGGTCGACAAGACCATCGGCGCGGGTCTGGCAAAGGTCGATCCGCTAGCGGTGTACCCCAAGGCCTTGCAAGTCGTCACGCAGAACGGGCAGCGGGTCGCCAACCCTGCACTCGATGCGCGCAATCTCGCGCAGGAGCAACAGCGCAACGAATTCACGCTCAAGCAGAACGCGAACAACTTCGGCACCGCGAGCGGCGACTTCACCGGCTACCTCGCCTTCGGTGCCGCTCACGCAGTGCGGGACACCATCGACCAGTTCACCTCAGTCAACGCTGGTGGCATCGTCGCCCGCACAGCGGCCTCCGCCGTAGGCGGCACCTTCATGGCCGGCGGCCAGGCCGTGGCAAAATACGCCCAGACCCATGGTGACGAGGAGATTCCTACCTACCGGGTCACCAAGGAAAACCGCAACTGGAGCGAACTCCTGCCCAAGGCGTTTTCCGAAGCGACAGGAAAGCTCAACCCACTCAACATGGCCAATGTCAGCGACCTCACCAACCGGATCGTCGGCGTGGGCGAAGGGATCGCCATGCGCACGGCGGTGGGCGACGCCGCCGCGGTGGGTGAGGATCCGGAAGTGCGGGAAAAAATGGAGCAGATCGTCACGACCTTCTTCTCCTCCGGCCTGACCCTGCTCCCATTCTTTGCCAATAGCGTGGCGGCACCGCTCGAAAACAAGGCGCTGGCCGGCAAAGACGACCTGACCCAGCGAGCCAAGGTACCGCTGCAAAACGTTGCACATCCAAACCGGGACAGCCTGCCCCACACCCAGCCCGCAGGCTGGCGGCGGGACCTTGAAAACACCTACCACGTGACGCGCGGCCTTACCCAGATCATTCCGCAAGCCACTATCGCCGGGCTTAACCTGGGGGCCGACAAGATTCAGAGCATGGCAACACGGCCTAAAAATCCTGGCGCCGGCGACAATATGGAGCTGGCGGAACGCGGCGAAGCGCGGCCCCAGGGCGGGCCGTCCAATGAAACTGCACCTACCCCCCGGCCAAGCTGATGAACCCGTCGGGCCTTCCTTCGATGGCTCGACGGTCAACGGCTGAAACCTCCCTTCTATAACCGGCCGCAGGAGCCCCCTGCGGCCGGCCCTCGCGACACACGCCGACTCACATCCCTTTGCGCTTCGACGACGGCAGACGTGATTGCTGTGCCGATCAACGATAGCCTTGCGATTCTCCGCGCCGCTTATACTCCGACCCGCACGACGGTCTGGTGCAAATCCCTCCGACGGGCGATACGCCGGGAAGCAGCCGTATGCTAAACAGGGAATCAACAGCGAGACCATGGGACCGCTGTCACCAGAATAAGGAATCACCATGAAGCGCACCCTCATCGCCTTCCTGTCACTGGTCGTCACCGCGATCATCGTCGCGGGCGGCTACCTCTACAGCAAGCAACCCACCCGCCAGGGCACGGTGCAGTTGCAAGGGCTGCATGGCTCGGTGACGGTGCGCTACGACGAACGCGGGGTGCCGCATATCCGCGCCGAAAACGAAACCGACCTGTACCGCGCCCTCGGCTATGTCCATGCCCAGGACCGGCTGTTTCAAATGGAGATCATGCGACGCCTCGCCCGTGGCGAGCTGGCCGAGGTGCTGGGCCCCAAACTGCTCGACACCGACAAGTTGATGCGCAGCCTGCGCATCCGCGAGCGCGCCGCGACCTATGTGACCGAACAGGATCCACAATCCCCGGCCTGGATCGCCATGCACGCCTACCTGGACGGGATCAACGCCTATCAGGACAGTCACACCCGGCCGGTGGAATTCGATGTGCTGGGCATTCCCAAGCGCCCCTTCACCGCCGAAGACACCGTGAGCATTACCGGCTACATGGCCTACAGCTTCGCCGCCGCGTTCCGTACCGAACCCCTGCTGACCTACGTGCGCGATGTGCTGGGTGCCAACTACCTGAACATTTTCGACCTCGACTGGCAGCCTCAGGGCGTGCTGGCCGAAGGTCGCAAGGGTGGCCTGCCGCTGGCCGCCGCCGACTGGAAAGACCTCAATGCCCTGGCCCGCCTGAGTGAGCAGGCCCTGGCCGACAACGGCCTGCCGCAGTTCGAAGGCAGCAATGCCTGGGCGCTCTCCGGCAGCCGCACCCACAGCGGCAAGCCTTTGCTGGCCGGCGACCCGCACATCCGTTTTTCCACGCCTTCGGTGTGGTACGAGGCGCATTTGTCGGCCCCGGGCTTCGAACTCTATGGGCATTACCAGGCGCTGCTGCCCTTTGCGACGCTGGGCATGAACCGGGATTTCGGCTGGAGCATCACCATGTTCCAGAACGACGACCTGGACCTGGTCGCCGAGAAGATCAACCCGGACAATCCCGAGCAGGTCTGGTATCGCGGCCAATGGGTCGACATGACCCGTAGCGAACAGCAGATCGCGGTCAAGGGCCAGGCGCCGGTGACGCTGGTGCTGCGCCAGTCGCCCCACGGCCCGATCGTCAACGATGCCCTCGGTGCGAACGCCGGCAAGACCCCGGTCGCCATGTGGTGGGGGTTCCTGGAAAGCCGCAACCCGATCCTCGAAGCCTTTTACCAGCTCAACCGCGCCGATACCCTCGCCAAGGCCCGTGGCGCTTCGGCCAAGATCCACGCACCGGGGTTGAACGTGGTGTGGGCCAACGCCAAGGGGGACATCGGTTGGTGGGCCGCCGCGCAACTGCCCAAGCGGCCGGCCGGCGTGAAGCCCGGCTTCATCCTCGATGGCAGCAGCCCGGAGGCGGAAAAGGAAGGCTTCTATCCATTCAGCAGCAACCCGCAGGAAGAGAACCCGGCGCGGGGCTACATCATCTCGGCCAATTTCCAGCCGGTGCCAGCCAGCGGCATCGAGATCCCCGGTTACTACAACCTCGCCGACCGTGGCCAGCAACTCAACCATCAGCTCAGCGACAAGCAGGCGAAATGGGACCTGGAAACCACCCAGAAACTGCAACTGGGCACCACCACCGCCTACGGCCCTCGCCTGCTTGCGCCTTTGTTGCCGGTGTTGCGTGACGTGGTCAGCGACCCTCAGGAGCGCAAATGGGTAGAGCAACTGGCACAGTGGCCGGGCGATTACCCACTGGACTCCACCAGTGCAACGCTGTTCAACCAGTTCCTGTTCAACCTGGCCGACGCGGCCCTGCGCGATGAGCTGGGCGACGGTTTCTTCGACACCGCACTGTCGACCCGGGTGATCGACGCGGCCCTGCCACGCCTGGCGGCCTCCGGGGACTCTCCATGGTGGGATGATCGCACGACCCTTGGCACGGAGACCCGCGCCGACACCGTGAAAAAGGCCTGGGACAAGAGCCTCGTTCACCTGAAGGCCACCCTCGGCGAAGACGCCACGCAATGGCAATGGGGCAAGGCCCACACCTTGACCCATGGCCACCCGCTGGGCCTGCAGAAACCCCTGGACCAGATCTTCAACGTCGGCCCGTTCGCCGCGCCGGGCACCCACGAAGTGCCCAACAACCTCTCCGCCAAGATCGGCCCGGCACCGTGGCCAGTGACCTACGGGCCTTCGACCCGGCGCATCATCGACTTCGCCGACCCGAGCCACAGCGTCACCATCAACCCTGTCGGCCAGAGCGGCGTGCCGTTCGACAGGCATTACGAGGACCAGGCCGAGGCCTACATCGAGGGGCTGTATCACCAGGCGCACCTGGCCGAGGAAGAAGTGACGGCCAATACCCATGGCACCTTGAAACTGCTGCCGGCCCGGGCGCCCTGAATCGGGCGCGCAGGTCTTTTTCATCACCACCCGGGCTTGATCGTCATGGATGGTCAAGACTACAGGGGCTAAATCCCGTCTCTTCCATAGGAGTCAACGCTATGTTCAATAACTGGTCCGAACTGCTGCCCACCATCAAGAGCGCCTTTGGCGCCCTGGGCAAGAGCAATCCGAAGATGGTCAAGGCTTACATGGCCCTGGACGAAGCCGCGGCTGAAAACAACGTGCTCGATGCCAAGACCCGTGAACTGATCTCCATCGCCGTGGCCATCACTACGCGCTGTGACGGTTGCATCGGCGTACACACCGACGCCGCCATCAAGGCCGGCGCCACCCGCGAAGAAATCGCCGCCACCCTGGCCACCGCCGTGTCATTGAATGCCGGCGCGGCGTACATCTACTCCCTGCGAGCCCTGGAAGCCCATGACGCGTTGAAGAAGTGAGGGGCTGACACCTACGCCAGCGCGCCGAAATTCAGCCTGAATCGCTGCGGCGTCACGCCCAACCTGCGATTGAATACGCTGCGCATGTGCTGGGCATCACGAAAGCCGCATTGCCAGGCCACGGTCTTGAGCGGGGCGCGGGTGCTTTCCAGCATCACCCGCGCCGCGTCCACCCGGGCCTGCTCGACGAACTCCGCTGGCGTGATCTTCGCTTCCCGGGTGAACACCCGAGAGAAGCTGCGCGGGCTCATGTTCACGGCATTGGCCAGGTCGGCGATGGTCAGGTCACCGTTCAGGTGCGCCAGTACATAGGCCTGGACCTGGGCCACGGTGGACGTCGGCTCAGCGTGGGGTGCGAGAAAAGGACTGAATTGCGACTGCCCGCCCGCGCGCTGGGTAAACACCACCAGCCGCTTGGCGACACTCAGCGCCACGTCCGGCCCATGGTCCTGGGCCAGCAGGAACAACGACAGGTCGATGCCTGCGCTGACCCCGGCGGAGGTGTAGAGCTGGCGATCCTGCACATACAAACGATCCGCTTCGACCCGGGTCGAGGGACACAGCTGCGCCAGCGCCGCGGCGTCACCCCAATGGGTGGTGACGGTCCGCCCCTCCAGCAATCCAGCCCGGGCCAGCATGAAAGCGCCATTGCAGATCGACCCAAAGCGCCGGGCTCGTCCACAGGCCTCCCGCAGCCAGGCATCGAATCCTGCCCCAAGGTGCATGAACGGCAGCTGCGGCCCGCCCGCGACCAACAGCAAGTCGTAGGCCTGCCGAGCCTCGCTGAAATGCCGATGGGCATTCAGGGACAAGCCGTTGGAGCAGGACATCGCGCCACGCTCGGCGCCGATCACTTCAAGCCGATAGTGATCCTCGGCGACCAGGAACCGATTGGCTTCGCTGAACACGTCCATGGGCCCGGTAACGTCCAGCGACTGGACGCCAGGGAATACCACGACGGCGACGACTTTCTGCATGGTGCTCGCTTGCCTTCGAGTGGAACGACTCCAGCACCCTAGCCAATTCGCGTCCCGGAAGCCATCTGGCACGAAACCCAGGTTTATTGGCAAGGATCGCAGCCATGGGAACATTGTCCGGCTACCTTGCGGCGAACAGACTGGAACCCTCGGCGCCGCACTGGCCCATCGTCAAGAGGAGAACAGCATGAACAGCATCGCCGGCATCAAGATCCCCGACAGCACCCTCGCCCGCGCCACCACCGAATACATCCGCGATATCGAATCCGACTTGCTGTACCACCACTCCCGCCGGGTATTTCTGTTCGGCGCCTTGAGTGGCCAGCGTCGGCAGTTGGCCTATGACCCGGAGTTGCTGTATGTCGGTGCGATGTTCCACGACCTGGGCCTGGTGGAGGGTTATCGCAGCGATGATGAGCGCTTCGAAGTGGATGGTGCGAACGCGGCCGCGGCGTTCCTCAAGCCCTACGGGTTGAGCGATGACGACATTGAGCAGGTGTGGCTGTCGATTGCCTTGCACACTACGCCGGGCGTACCCAAACATCTGCGCCCCACGGTGGCCCTGGTGACCGCTGGCGTGGAAATGGACGTGCTGGGCATGGACTACGCCGCGTTTCCCGCCGCACAGCGCGACGCCGTGGTGCACGCTCATCCGCGTGGGGAAGGG
Source organism: Pseudomonas sp. St290 (assembly GCF_018325805.1). Taxonomy (NCBI): domain Bacteria; kingdom Pseudomonadati; phylum Pseudomonadota; class Gammaproteobacteria; order Pseudomonadales; family Pseudomonadaceae; genus Pseudomonas; species Pseudomonas sp. St290. Next base: position 6,457,673 of record NZ_AP014703.1, read on the forward strand.
TTCAAGGAGTGCATCATCTGCGCCTTCGCCAACGGTTTGCGGCATCGTCCGCAGACCACCTTTGGCAATGTGAAGACCGATGTGCTGGTGGATCAGGAGCCGGGGTTCAAACCGATGAACTTCGTGGAGGTGATCCGTACTTCGCCTTGGCATTCGTAGCCAGCACGCCCCACCGCTATCGCGAGCAGGCTCGCTCCCACAATGGGATCTGCGTTCGACCGCGGATTTGTAGGCGAACAAAAAACTGTGGGAGCGAGCCTGCTCGCGAAAGCGATGCATCAGCCAACATGAATGTTGGATGTACCTCCGTCTTCGCGAGCAAGCCCGCTCCCACATTAGGCGCCAGTCTCGGGTCAGACCGGTGCGGTCTCGGCCCGGCGGACTTCCGGTTGTTTCCAGGAGTCGGCGGCGCTTTCTTCGATGGCTTGCTGGATCGCGCGCTTGCGATTTTCTTCGGCGCGACGGCTGAAGTACCAGACCAGGAAGGTCACCAGCGACACGGCCAGCAGGATCAGGCTCGCCACGGCGTTGATTTCCGGTTTTACCCCCAGGCGTACCGCCGAGAATACTTCCATCGGCAAGGTCGTCGAACCAGGGCCGGAAACGAAGCTCGCCAGCACCAGGTCGTCCAGGGACAACGCGAAGGACATCATGCCCCCCGCCGCCAGTGACGGCGCGATCATCGGGATGGTGATCAAAAAGAACACCTTCCATGGCCGCGCACCGAGGTCCATGGCCGCCTCTTCGATGGACAGGTCCAGCTCACGCAAGCGCGCCGAGACCACCACCGCCACATAGGCCGCGCAGAACGTGGTGTGAGCGATCCAGATCGTGACGATGCCACGTTCCTGGGGCCAGCCGATCATCTGTGCCATGGCCACGAACAGCAGCAACAGCGACAGGCCGGTGATCACTTCCGGCATCACCAACGGCGCAGTGACCAGGCCACCGAACAGCGTGCGGCCCTTGAAGTGGGTGATGCGGGTCAGCACGAAAGCCGCCAGCGTACCCAGGGCCACTGCGGCAATCGCCGTGTAGCAGGCGATTTCCAGCGAACGCACCACCGAGCCCATCAACTGAGTGTTGTCCAACAGGCCGACGTACCACTTGATCGACCAACCGCCCCATACCGTCACCAGTTTCGAGGCGTTGAACGAGAAGATCACCAGGATCAGCATCGGTGCGTAGATGAACAGCAAACCCAGCACCAGCATCAGGCTTGAAAAACTGAAGCGCTTCATTCCTTGCCCTCCATTTCTTTGGCCTGACTGCGGTTGAACAGGATGATGGGCACGATCAGGATCGCCAGCATCACCACTGCCAGGGCGGATGCCACCGGCCAGTCGCGGTTATTGAAGAATTCCTGCCACAGCACTTTGCCGATCATCAGGGTTTCCGGGCCGCCCAGCAGTTCCGGGATCACGAACTCGCCCACCACGGGGATGAACACCAGCATGCAACCGGCGACGATGCCGTTCTTGGACAGCGGCACGGTGATTTTCCAGAAACTGTTGAAGGTACTCGAACCCAGGTCCGACGCGGCTTCCAGCAGGCTGGGGTCATGCTTCACCAGGTTGGCGTACAACGGCAGGATCATGAACGGCAGATAGGAGTAGACGACGCCGATATAGACCGCCAGGTTGGTGTTGAGGATTTGCAGCGGTTCGCTGATCCAGCCCATGCTCAGCAAGAAGCCGTTGAGCAAGCCGTTGTTGCTGAGGATGCCCATCCACGCATAGACGCGGATCAGGATCGCGGTCCAGGTCGGCATCATGATCAGCAGCACCAGCACCGTTTGCATCTCTTTACGGGCGTTGGCGATGCCATAGGCCATCGGGTAGCCGATCAGCAGGCACAAGACCGTGCTGATCAGGGCCATTTTCAGCGAGCCGAGGTAGGCGGCGATGTACAACTCGTCCTCGCTCAGCATCGCGTAGTTGGCGAGGTTGAGCAGCACCTGCAGTTTCTGGTCGACGTAGCTGTAGATCTCGGTGTACGGCGGAATGGCCACATCGGCTTCAGCGAAGCTGATCTTCAGGACGATGAAGAACGGCAGCATGAAGAACAGGAACAGCCAGAGGAAGGGCACCCCGATGACCAGTTGGCGGCCACCGGGCGTTATTCGGTCGAGTCGGCGTTTGAGTTTGCGCATGTTCATGAGCGAAGCACCACGCCGCTGTCGTCTTCCCACCAGACGAACACCTGGTCGCCCCAGGTCGGCCGCTGACCACGGCGTTCGGCGTTGGCGACGAAGGACTGCACCAGCTTGCCGCTTGGCAATTCGACGTAGAACACCGAGTGACCGCCCAGGTAGGCGATGTCATGGACCTTGCCGCTGGACCAGTTGTTCTCGCAAGTCGGCTGCTCGGCGGTGACCAGCAGTTTTTCCGGGCGAATGGCGTAGGTCACGGACTTGTCCTGCACCGAGGTGCTGATGCCGTGGCCGACGTAGATGTTGCGGTCCAGATCCTTGCAGGTCAGCACCGCGTGGCCTTCAGCGTCGTCCACCACTTCGGTCTCGAAGATGTTGACGTTGCCGATGAACTCGCAAACCAGCCGGCTGGTCGGAGTTTCGTAGATGTCGATCGGGCTGCCGATCTGGGCGATCCAGCCCAGGTGCATGATCGCGATGCGCTCGGCCATGGTCATGGCCTCTTCCTGGTCGTGGGTCACCATGACGCAGGTCACGCCAACCCGCTCGATGATCTCCACCAGTTCAAGCTGCATTTGCGAGCGCAGCTTCTTGTCCAGGGCACCCATCGGTTCGTCGAGCAGCAACAGCTTTGGCCGCTTCGCCAGGGAACGGGCCAGGGCCACGCGCTGGCGCTGACCACCGGAAAGCTGGTGCGGCTTGCGCTTGGCGTACTGGCTCATCTGCACCAGCTTGAGCATTTCGGCCACGCGGGCATCGATCTCGGCCTTCGGGATCTTGTCCTGTTGCAGGCCGAAGGCGATGTTCTGCGCCACGGTCATGTGGGGGAACAAGGCATAGGACTGGAACATCATGTTGATCGGCCGCTCATAGGGCGGCATGTCGGTGATGTCCACACCGTCGAGGAAAATCCGTCCCTCGGTGGGCCGCTCGAAACCGGCCAGCATGCGCAGCAAGGTGGATTTGCCCGATCCCGAACCGCCGAGCAAGGCGAAGATCTCGCCTTTCTTGATTTCCAGGGACACATCGTCCACGGCAATCGTCTCGTCGAACTTCTTCGTGACCCGGTCGATTTTGACCAGCACCTGCTTGGGTGTCTGGTCGCCCTCGAGGGCTTTCTTATAGGCGCCGGAGGCAACTGCCATTTACGAAACTCCCACAGAATTTGCAGTTCGCCCCACGCGGACGAACCTAAGAGTGTTGACGTTATTTACCCGACTTGACCTTGGTCCAGCTGCGGGTCATGAGTCGTTGGATCTTGGGCGGCAACTCGGAGTTGACGTAGAGCTTGTCGACGACCGCTTGCGGTGGATAAACCGCTTCATCGGTGCGTACTTTCTGGTCCATCAGCTCGCCAGCCTTCGGGTTTGGATTGGCATAACCGACGGTGTCGCTGACCTGGGCGATCACCTCAGGCTTGAGCACATAATTGATGAAGGCATGGGCCTGCTTGACGTTGGTGGCATCACGCGGGATCGCCAGCATGTCGAACCAGAGGTTGCCGCCTTCCTTGGGGATCACGTAGGCGATTTCGACGCCTTTGCCGGCCTCGCTGGCGCGGGCGCGGGCCTGGAAGATGTCGCCGGAGAAGCCGGCGGCCACGCAGATCTCGCCGTTGGCCAGATCGGAGATGTACTTGGAGGAATTGAAGTAAGTCACGTAAGGCCGGATCTTGAGGAGCTGGGCCTCGGCCTTCTTGTAGTCTTCAGGGTCTTCGCTGTTGGGGTTCAGGCCCAGGTAGTTGAGCATCGCCGGGATCATCTCGTCGCCCGAATCGAGGAACGAAACGCCGCAGCTGGACAGCTTCTTGATGTTTTCCGGCTCGAACAGCATGGCCCACGAGTCGATCTTCTCGACGCCCAGGACTGCCTTGATTTTCTCGACGTTGTAGCCAATGCCGTTGGTGCCCCACAGGTAAGGCACGGCGTACTGGTTGCCCGGGTCGTTCTTTTCCAGGCGCTTGAGCAGCGCAGGGTCGAGGTTGGCGTAGTTGGGCAACTGCGCCTTGTCGAGCTTCTGGAACGCCCCGGCCTTGATCTGCTTGCCCAGGAAGTGGTTGGACGGCACGACCACGTCGTACCCGGTACGCCCGGCCAACAACTTGCCTTCCAGGGTTTCGTTGGAGTCGAACACGTCATACACCGGCTTGATGCCAGTGGCTTTTTCGAAATCCGCCAGGGTGGTCTCGCCGATGTAGTCCGACCAATTATAAATATGCACGGTGGAGGCAGCCTGGACGCTGACGGCGAGCGTCAGGCCGGCACCGGCCAGCAAGGCGTTGCGTAACAAAGAAAAGACTGGCACGTGGAGGTCCTCTTAAATAGTTGGGCCCAAGTTGCCCCCGTCACTTGGCCAAGAGAGGCCCTGCAACAAAACCGGCGCGCAACTTACCCTCGATAAACCGATCCAGCAAAACTTTTAGTTATTTAATTGCTCCTGTTGCCGCCGCCGCGATGACAGCGACAACAGGAAGATGCTTCCGGCCGGCTTACTTACCGGATTTGATCTTGGTCCAGCTGCGGGTCAGGATCCGCTGGGTCGCGGACGGCAGATCGCTGATGGCATACAGCTTGGCCTTCACTTCATCCGATGGATAAATGCTCGGGTCACCGGAGATTTCCTTGTCCACCAAAGCGGTGGCAGCCTTGTTGCCGTTAGGGAAGCGCACGTTGTCGGTGATCTCCGCCATGATTTCCGGCTGCATGATGAAGTTCATCCATTTATAGGCGGCTTCGACATTCTCGGCATCCTTGGGAATGGCGACCATGTCGTAGAACGAACCGGCACCTTCCTTGGGAATGGTGTAGGCCACTTTCACTTTGCCGCCAGCCTCGGCAGCACGGCTCTTGGATTGCTCGATATCACCCGAGTAGCCCACGGCTACGCAGATGTTGCCGTTGGCCAGGTCGGAAATGTATTTGGACGAGTGGAAGTAACCGATCGATGGACGCAACTTGAGGAACAGCGCTTCGGCCTCGGCCAGTTGCTTCTTGTCCTGGGTGTCGGTCGGGTAGCCAAGGTAATGCAGGGCCACCGGAATCATTTCGGTTGGCGAATCGAGGAAGCTCACGCCGCAGCTCTTGAGCTTGGCGATGTTCTCCGGCTTGAGCAGGGTGTCCCAGGAATCGATCTTGTCCACGCCCAATGCGGCCTTGACCTTCTCGGGGTTGTAACCGATGCCGATGGTGCCCCACATGTAAGGGAAGGCATGTTTGTTGCCCTGGTCGCTGGCATCGCCGACAGCCTTGAGCAGGTCGGTGTCCAGGTTCTTCCAGTTCGGCAGCTTGGACTTGTCCAGCTCCCGGTAGACACCGGCCTTGATCTGCTTGGCCAGGAAGTTGTTCGACGGCACCACGATGTCATAACCGGACTTGCCGGCCAGCAACTTGGCTTCCAGGGTTTCGTTGCTATCGAACACGTCGTAGACAACTTTGATCCCCGTTTCTTTCTCGAACTTGGCAACAGTGTCCGGCGCGATGTAGTCGGACCAGTTGTAGACGTGCAGCACTTTATCGTCCGCCTGAACGGCACCCGCCATCACGCCCATCAGGGACATGGCGAGGAGGGTCTTGCCAGCTATCTTCATACCTAATGTCTTCATGCCTAATGCCTTCATGAAAAAGTGCTCCAGTTATTCTTCTTAGCCACAGTTCAGTAGCCGACTCTCTGGCAACTTGAACAGGCGGTAGTCTGGCAAGTTACAGGGCAGGCTTTCAACACAAGCCCGGCCTTTTGTTCACGCCGGGCGAGGCCCTTGCAGGCACCTCGCTCAGAGCCTAGCACTTAGCCTTGCAACGCACTGAGCGTCAGGTCCAGGCATTGCCGCGCCTTGGTCACCAACTCATCGATCTCGGCCTTGCTGATTACCAGTGGCGGCGCAATGATCATGGTGTCACCCACCGCGCGCATGATCAGCCCGTTATCGAAACAGAACTGCCGGCAGATCATGCCCACGCCCTTGCCTTCGTAGCGCTTGCGCGTGGCCTTGTCCTGGACCAGTTCGATCGCACCCAGCAAACCGACCCCGCGCACTTCACCCACCAGCGGATGATCGTTCAGCTCCCGCAAACGCTTCTGCAAATAGGGTGCCGTTTCAGCATGGACACGCTCGATGATCTTTTCGTCGCGCAGGATGCGGATATTTTCCAAGGCCACCGCAGCGGCCACCGGGTGACCGGAATAGGTAAACCCGTGGTTGAAGTCACCGCCTTCGTTGAGCACCGCGACCACGTCGTCGCGCACGATCAGACCGCCCATGGGGATATAGCCGGAGGTCAGGCCCTTGGCGATGGTCATCATGTGCGGTTTCAACCCGTAGTGATCGGTACCGAACCACTCACCGGTACGGCCGAACCCGCAGATCACTTCGTCGGCCACGAACAGGATGTCGTACTTGGCGAGGATTTCCTTCATGCGCGGCCAGTAGCTGTCGGGCGGCACGATCACGCCGCCGGCACCCTGGATCGGCTCGGCGATGAAGGCACCGACGTTGTCCACGCCGATCTCCAGGATCTTTTCTTCCAACTGGTTGGCCGCCCAGACGCCGAACTCTTCGGGGCTCATGTCGCCGCCTTCACCGAACCAGTAGGGTTGGGCGATGTGGACAATGCCCGGGATCGGCAGGTCGCCCTGTTCGTGCATATAGGTCATGCCGCCCAGGCTCGCGCCGGCCACGGTCGAGCCGTGATAACCGTTCTTGCGGCTGATGATGACTTTTTTGTTCGGCTGGCCCTTGATTGCCCAATAGTGGCGGACCATCCGTAGCATGGTGTCGTTGCCTTCGGAGCCGGAGCCGGTGAAGAACACGTGATTCATGCCTTCAGGGGCGATGTCGGCGATGGCTTTGGACAATTCCAGCACCGGCGGGTGAGCGGTCTGGAAGAACAGGTTGTAGTACGGCAGCTCGCGCATCTGCTGGCTGGCGGCATCGGCCAGTTCTTCGCGACCGTAACCGACGGCCACGCACCAGAGCCCGGCCATGCCGTCGAGGATCTTGTTGCCTTCACTGTCCCAGAGATACACGCCTTTGGCGTGAGTGATGATGCGCGGGCCTTTCTCTTTGAGCTGCTTGAAGTCGCTGAACGGCGCCAGGTGGTGATCGTTGCTCAGGGCCTGCCATTCACGGGTTTGCGGGTTATTGCGGGTCATGCCAATTCTCCTGTTATCGGTGGGGGCGAAGCTGCCTCAGGCAGCTCCGCCCGGCGCTTCAGACGGCAAAGAGCAGGAATTCCCGCTCCCACGAACTGATCACGCGCTTGAAGTTTTCATGCTCGGCCCGCTTGACCGCGACGTAGCCTGTGATGAATTTCTTGCCCAGGTATTTCTCGATGGTGGTGCTGTTTTCCATGCGTTCCAGAGCGTCTTCGATGGTCAGCGGCAAACGCAGGTTGCGGCGTTCGTAGCCTCGGCCCACCACCGGCGCGCTCGGGTTGATGCCTTCGACCATGCCGATGAAGCCACACAGCAGGCTGGCGGCAATCGCCAGGTACGGGTTGGCATCGGCGCCCGGCAAGCGGTTTTCCACCCGACGGTTCTGCGGCCCGGCATCCGGCACGCGCAGGCCCACGGTGCGGTTCTCTTCGCCCCACTCCACGTTCACCGGTGCCGAGGTGTCGGGCAGGAAGCGGCGGAACGAGTTGACGTTGGGGGCGAACAGCGGCAACAGCTCGGGAATGAACTTCTGCAGGCCACCGATGTGGTGCAGGAACAGATCGCTCATGGTCCCGTCGTCATTGGAGAAGACGTTCTTGCCGGTTTCCTTGTCGATGATGCTCTGGTGCAAGTGCATCGCGCTGCCCGGCTCGCCGGTCATGGGCTTGGCCATGAAGGTGGCCGCCACGTCATGCTTGAGCGCCGCCTCGCGCATGGTGCGCTTGAACACCAGGATCTGGTCGGCCAGGGACAGGGCATCGCCATGACGGAAGTTGATTTCCATCTGCGCCGTACCGTCCTCGTGGATCAAGGTATCGAGGTCCAGCTCCTGCAATTCGCACCAGTCATAGACGTCTTCGAACAGCGGGTCGAATTCGTTGGCCGCTTCGATCGAGAAAGACTGACGACCGGTTTCCGGGCGGCCGGAACGGCCAATGGGCGGTTGCAGCGGAAAGTCCGGGTCGTCGCTGCGCTTGGTCAGGTAGAACTCCATTTCCGGCGCGACGATCGGCTGCCAACCCTTGTCGGCGTAGAGCTTGAGCACCTTCTTGAGCACGTTGCGCGGCGACAGCTCGATGGGATTGCCCTGCTTGTCGTAGGCGTCGTGAATGACCTGGGCGGTGGGCTCGATGGCCCAGGGCACAAGGAACACTGCGTTCTCGTCCGGGCGACAGATCATGTCGATGTCGGCTGGGTCGAGCAGTTCGTAATAGATGTCGTCTTCGACATAGTCGCCCGTAACGGTCTGGAGCAGAACGCTCTCGGGCAGGCGCATGCCTTTCTCGGCGATGAACTTGTTGGTCGGCGAGATCTTGCCCCGGGTGATACCGGTCAGGTCGCCAATCATGCATTCGACTTCTGTGATCTTATGGTCTTTCAACCAATCGGTGAGCTGGTCGAGGTTGTTACTCATAAATGCCTCTAGGCGTGAGTTTCCTGACTGCTATTAGTCGTCAGGCGTTGTTTGACGCATCGGCGTCGCGTTGTGTTGCCCTTGCTCGGCAGGCATCGCCAAATGCCTGGAAAATCGCAAGGTAGTGCGGGTTAGAGCTTACCTCCCATTCAGGGTGCCATTGCACACCTAAAGCAAAAGCCTTGCCTCCTGGCACCGAAACAGCCTCGATCAGGCCATCGGGCGCCACCGCTTCGACCCGTAACCCGGGCGCCAGCCGCTCGATGCCCTGGCTGTGGATCGAGTTGACCTCTATCAGTTGGGGCAGACCCAGGCCTGCCAGTACACCGCCGGGCTGGATATGCACGGCGTGGGCAGGACCGTATTGGACATCCACCGCTTGAGTGTCGTCTTCACGATGATCGATGAAGGTTCCGACTTCATGAACTTTCTGATGCAGGCTGCCGCCAAAGGCTACGTTCATCTCCTGGAACCCACGGCAGATGCCCAGCACCGGAATGCCGGCAGCGACAGCGGCGCGGATCAGCGGCAAGGTGGTGGCATCCCGTGCAGGATCATGAGCAGTGCCCGGCGCGCTGGCGGGGCCCTGATAATGAAAAGGTTCTACATTAGAAGGAGAGCCGGTAAAAAGAATGCCGTCCAGGGCGTCCAGAATATCGGACGGCGTGAACAGATCCGCCAGGGACGGAATCAGCGCTGGCAAGCCCTTGGCGGCTGTCGCGACAGCCCGGGAATATTTATCGCCACTGATGTGATACGCATGCAGACCAATCTGCCTGGAGCAGGTGGTGACGCCGATTAACGGCAGGCGAGACATGAAGCACCCCGGTATTATTGCTGTTATGGGTTTGAATCGAGCTTAGCCTTGTTCATTTTTTTACACAACACCCCCGTAAAAAATACAACACGGCCCGCTCAAGCCTGCGGGCGCCAAGCCCGACAAAGGGGAAAAAACGCCCTAAATTGCCTCAAAAAAGCCCCACAGGTGCTTTTTTAGGGCAAAAAAGGCCCTGCTTGACTTCGGCATGCCGTTCGGGTTGACTGGGTTTCGAAGAGATCAATGATTGATATTTTTAACAACAAAGGTGTTGCATCATGTCGGTACCCCCGCGTGCCGTTCAGCTTAACGAAGCGAACGCGTTCCTTAAGGAACATCCTGAGGTTCTGTACGTTGACCTTCTGATTGCGGATATGAATGGTGTGGTGCGCGGCAAGCGCATAGAACGCACCAGCCTCCACAAGGTTTACGAGAAAGGCATCAACCTGCCGGCCTCCTTATTTGCCCTGGATATCAATGGCTCTACGGTGGAAAGCACCGGCCTGGGCCTGGACATCGGCGATGCTGACCGAATCTGCTATCCAATCCCTGACACCCTGTGCAACGAGCCTTGGCAGAAGCGCCCCACCGCGCAACTGTTGATGACCATGCACGAACTCGAAGGCGAGCCTTTCTTCGCCGACCCGCGTGAAGTCCTGCGCCAGGTCGTGACCAAGTTCGATGAACTGGGCCTGACCATCTGCGCCGCATTCGAGCTGGAGTTCTACCTGATCGACCAGGAGAACGTGAATGGACGCCCACAACCGCCCCGCTCGCCGATCTCCGGCAAACGCCCGCACTCGACACAGGTCTACCTGATCGATGACCTCGACGAATACGTCGATTGCCTTCAGGACATTCTGGAAGGGGCCAAGGAGCAAGGCATTCCCGCCGACGCCATCGTCAAGGAAAGTGCCCCGGCGCAGTTCGAAGTGAACCTGCACCACGTGGCCGACCCGATCAAGGCCTGCGACTACGCGGTCCTGCTCAAGCGCCTGATCAAGAACATCGCCTACGACCATGAAATGGACACCACCTTCATGGCCAAGCCGTATCCGGGCCAGGCGGGCAATGGTCTGCACGTCCACATTTCGATCCTGGATAAAGAGGGCAAGAATATTTTTGCCAGCGAGGATCCCGAGCAGAACGCCGCACTGCGTCACGCGATCGGCGGTGTGCTCGAGACCCTGCCCGCGCAGATGGCTTTCCTCTGCCCGAACGTCAACTCCTACCGTCGTTTCGGCGCACAGTTCTACGTGCCGAACTCGCCGACCTGGGGCCTGGACAACCGCACCGTGGCCTTGCGCGTTCCTACCGGCTCGGCCGATGCCGTGCGCCTGGAACATCGCGTTGCCGGCGCCGACGCCAACCCGTACCTGCTGATGGCCTCCGTGTTGGCGGGCGTGCATCACGGCCTGGTCAACAAGATCGAGCCCGGTGCGCCGGTGGAAGGCAACAGCTACGAGCAGAACGAGCAAAGCCTGCCGAACAACTTGCGCGATGCCCTGCGCGAGCTGGACGACAGCGAAGTCATGGCCAAGTACATCGACCCGAAATACATCGATATCTTCGTGGCCTGCAAGGAGAGTGAGCTGGAGGAGTTCGAACACTCCATCTCCGACCTTGAGTACAACTGGTACCTGCATACCGTGTAAGCGGTTGCGGTAAAAAGAAACGCCGCAGGCCTTATGGCCTGCGGCGTTTTTTTATGTATTTGGGTGAATGGCCGCCTTCGGCGGATCGCGAGCAAGCTCAGCTCCCACAGGGGTTCTTTGTGATCATTTGACCTGATTCACAATGTATTGCTCTATGGGAGCAAGGCTTGCCCGCGATGAGGGCTCGGCAGACAACACAGAAATCGACTCGTACAATGCCCGGCAGCCCCGCAGGAGAGCTTCATGACACGCATCGCCACACCCCGCAAACCCCGCGCACGCAGCCAGGCCCGGATCGACACCATTCTGGATGCCGCCCGTGCGCTGCTTGCCGCCGAAGGCGTGGCCAGCCTGTCGATCTACAGCGTCGCCGAGCGCGCCGGGATCCCGCCCTCTTCCGTGTACCACTTCTTCGCCAGCGTCCCGGCCCTGCTCGAAGCCCTGACCGCCGACGTCCACGCTGCCTTTCGCGCCTGCCTGCAAGCACCGATCGACCACGCCGCGTTGAACCACTGGCACGACCTGTCACGGCTGGTGGAGCAGCGCATGCTGACCATCTACAGCCAGGACGCCGCCGCCCGCCAATTGATCCTGACCCAGCATGGCCTGACCGAAGTCACCCAGGCCGACCGTCAGCATGACCTCGAACTGGGCGCCCTGATGCATAAGGTTTTCGACCACCATTTCGAGCTGCCAAGCCTGCCCGGCGACGTCGACGTGTTCGCCCTGGCCATGGAGCTGGGCGACCGTGTCTATGCGCGCTCGGTACAACAACACGGCCAGATCACCCCGCGCATGGCCGAAGAAGGCATGCGGGTGTTCGATGCGTACCTGGGGCTTTATCTGCCACCGTATTTGCCCAAGCGCCCTGATTGATCGTTCCCACCCAGAGCGCGGGAACGAAAAAGCCCCGAAGGGCTCACGCCGTCCGGGGCTGTGGGTGGAGCATCGCTCACAACTTGGCGATAGACACCTCGGTGGATTTGACGAAGGCGATCACTTCGCTGCCGATCGCCAGCTCCAGCTCTTTGACCGAGCGTGTGGTGATGACCGAAGTGACGATGCCCGAAGCGGTCTGCACATCGATTTCCGACAGCACGTCGCCTTCGACGATTTCCTTGATGGTGCCTTTGAACTGGTTGCGTACGTTGATGGCTTTGATAGTCATGGTGTCGATTCCTGTCTGGATGAAGTTATTGCGCCCAACGCAGTTGCGTGGGCAAGGGTGAAACGGGTTCGGGTTCCGGCGGTTGGCCGGGCAAGGACAGCACTCGGTTGAGGACTTCGGTTTCCAGGCTCGCCAGGCGATGAGAGCCGCGAACCCGTGGGCGTGGCAGGTCGATAGCCAGGTCGAGGCCGATCTGGCCGTCCTCGATCAGGATCACCCGGTCGGCAATCGCCACCGCCTCGCTGACGTCGTGGGTCACCAGCAACACGGTGAAGCCATGCTGCTGCCAGAGATTTTCGATCAGTTGCTGCATTTCGATACGGGTCAGGGCGTCCAGCGCCCCCAAGGGCTCGTCGAGCAGCAACAGGCGTGGCTGATGAATCAGCGCACGGGCCAGGGCCACCCGCTGTTTCTGTCCGCCGGAAAGCGCCGCCGGCCACTCATGGGCGCGGTCGGCCAAGCCCACCGCCTCCAGTGCTTGCAACGCTTGGGGACGCCAGTTGCCCTTTAGCCCGAGGCCGACGTTATCGATGATTTTTTTCCAGGGCAGCAATCGCGCTTCCTGGAACATCAACCGCGTGTCCTGTTGCGCGGCACTCAACGGTGCCGAACCCGCCAGCAATTGGCCGTCGGTGGGTTGATCGAGGCCGGCCAGCAAGCGCAGCAAAGTACTTTTGCCACAGCCACTGCGACCAACCACGGCCACGAACTGCCCGGCCGGGATATGCAGGTCGATGTCCCTCAGCACTTGGCGCGAGCCGAAGGTTTTTTGCAGCTTGCGCACAGCCAGCGGAATGCCTCGCAGCAGGCGCGGAGGTTGTTGGGCGGTCATACGGCACCTCCCTTGTTCACTTGATACGCCGGATGCCAGCGCAACCAGACCCGCTCAAGCCCGCGGGCGGCAAGATCGGCCAATTTGCCCAGCACGGCGTACAGGAGAATCGCCAGCACCACCACATCGGTCTGCAGGAACTCCCGGGCATTCATCGCCAGATAACCAATTCCGGAACTGGCCGAGATGGTTTCCGCCACGATCAGCGTCAGCCACATGAAGCCCAGCGCAAACCGCACGCCCACCAGGATCGAAGGCAAGGCGCCCGGCAGGATCACTTGGCGAAACAGGCTGAAGCCGGACAAGCCATAGCTGCGGGACATTTCCACCAGCGCCGGATCGACGTTGCGAATCCCGTGATAGGTGTTGAGGTAGATGGGAAACAGCGTGCCCAGGGCCACCAGGAAAATCTTCGCCGACTCATCGATGCCGAACCACAGGATCACCAGCGGAATCAGCGCCAGGTGCGGGACGTTCCGGACCATTTGCACGGAGCTGTCCAGCAAGCGTTCGCCCCATTTCGACAAGCCGGTGATAAAGCCCAGGGTAAGGCCGATGCCGCCGCCAATCAGGAAACCGACCGCGGCCCGCCAGCCGCTGATGGCCAGGTGCGTCCAGATTTCGCCACTGCGCACCAGGTTCACCCCAGCTTCGATCACCGCCACGGGTGCCGGCAGGATCCGCGTGGATAACCAACCCGCCGACACCGACAGTTGCCAAACCGCCAGCAATAGCAGCGGCACCGCCCAGGGCGCGAGATTGTGGATAATTTTCTTCATGGCCGCCTCAGCTCTGGGACGCGGCTTTGGGAAGAATATCGTTGGCGACCATTTCACCGAACGGGCTCACATAGCCCTGGCTCTTCGGCAACTCCGGGCGCTCCACGTCCAGGTGCGGGAACAACAGTTCCGCCACGCGATAGGACTCTTCCAGGTGTGGATAACCGGAGAAGATGAAGGTATCGATGCCAAGGTCGGCGTATTCCTTGACCCGCGCCGCCACGGTCGGGCCATCACCCACCAACGCCGTTCCGGCACCGCCGCGCACCAGGCCGACACCGGCCCAGAGGTTGGGACTGACTTCCAGCTTGTCGCGACTGCCACCATGCAAGGCGGCCATGCGTTGCTGGCCCACCGAATCGAAGCGCGCCAGGGAGGCCTGGGCGCGGGCGATGGTGTCGTCGTCCAGGTGAGAGATCAGCCGGTCGGCCGCTTGCCAGGCTTCGGCGTTGGTTTCCCGCACGATCACATGCAGACGGATGCCGAAGCGTACGGTACGGCCGAGCTTCGCGGCCTTGGCCCGCACTTGTTCGATCTTTTGCGCGACGGCTGCGGGTGGCTCGCCCCAGGTCAGCACCATTTCCACCTGTTCGGCGGCCAGGTCCTGGGCAGCTTCCGACGAACCGCCGAAATACAACGGCGGACGCGGTTGCTGGATCGGCGGATAGAGCAGCTTGGCGCCCTTCACGCTGATGTGCTCACCGTCATAATCCACAGTCTCGCCTTCCAGCACCCGGCGCCAGATGCGGGTGAATTCCACTGACGCCTGGTAGCGTTGCTCGTGGTCCAGGAACAAGCCGTCGCCAGCCAGTTCGTCCGGGTCGCCGCCAGTCACCAGGTTGAACAGCGCACGTCCGCCGGACAGCCGGTCGAGGGTCGCGGCCTGGCGCGCCGCCACCGTCGGGGAAATGATCCCGGGGCGCAGGGCAACGAGGAACTTCAGGCGCTGGGTCACCGGAATCAACGAAGCGGCCACCAGCCAGGAATCCTCGCAGGAACGCCCGGTGGGAATCAGCACGCCGCCGAAACCCAGTCGATCCGCCGCCTGGGCGACCTGCTGCAGGTAGCCGTGATCGACGGCGCGGGCGCCTTCAGCGGTGCCAAGGTAATGGCCGTCGCCGTGGGTAGGCAGGAACCAGAAAATATTGAGGCTCATGGAGTGGTCTCCTAAGGAATCGAATTACTGCGCTTTCGCAACGGCCGCCGGCGGCGTCCAGATCACGTCCTTGATGCTCAAGGGCTTGGGAATCAATTTGAGCTGGTAGAAGCTGTCGGCGATTTTCTGCTGCGCCGCCACCACTTCCGGCGTGAGGAACAACGCCCCATAGCCTTGGCGTTTCACCGACGTCAGGGTGATGTCCGCCGGTAGGCCGAGCAGTGGCGATACCTGCTTGGTCACGTCTTCAGGGTTGGCCTTGGACCACTCCCCCACTGCGCGCACTTCTTCCACCAGCGTCGTGATGACCTGGGGATTTTTTTGCGCATAGGGTTTGGTGGCGAGATAGAACTGGTGGTTATCGACGATGCCTTTGCCATCACGCAGGGTGCGTGCCTGCAACTGTTGTTCAGCGGCAGCCTGGTACGGATCCCAGATCACCCAGGCGTCCACGCTGCCACGTTCGAATGCGGCGCGGGCGTCGGCCGGCGGCAGGAAAACGGTCTGGATGTCGGAATACTTGAGGCCGGCATCCTCCAGCGCCCGCACTAACAGGTAGTGGACGTTGGAGCCTTTGTTCAACGCGACTTTCTTGCCCTTGAGGTCTTGCACCGACTGGATCTCCGACCCCTTGGGCACCAGGATCGCCTCGCTGGTAGGCGCTGGCGGTTCGTAGGCGACGTAGAGCAGATCAGCGCCTGCGGCTTGGGCAAATACCGGCGGGGTTTCACCGGTCACGCCGAAGTCGATGGAACCGACGTTCAAGCCTTCCAGCAGCTGCGGACCGCCGGGGAATTCAGTCCATTGCACATCCACGCCTTGGGCGGCGAGACGTTTTTCCAATGAGCCCTTGGCCTTGAGCAGCACCAGGGTGCCGTACTTCTGATAACCGATCCGCAAGGTTTCGGCTTGGGCTTGGGTGATGACGCCGAGGGACACAGCCGCAGCAAACAGAGCGACCAGCCCGCGACGCAAAATGACAGTGCGCATGGCGCCTCTCCTTTTTGCTGTGGGGTTTTGGCTGCACCTGCTTGGCCGTTGGCGGCTGAGTAAGGTGAGTGAATCAGTGGTGTTCCGGGTTCAAATGCTCCAGCGAGCACTCAACAAACGTTCGTTCAATACACTGGGGTCCAGCGGCCTGGGCCGACGGGCCATGGCGCTGAAAAACTGTTCCAGCGCTTCGTCCAGGCGCTGTTGCAGGGCCGGCGCCAACTGCGCCTGGGCGCTGCCTTCGCCATAAGCGATCTGGCTGTCTTCGGCAAAGATCCCGTGGAGCATTTCCTGGGCCTTGAGCGCCGACAACACTGGCTTGAGGGCGTAATCCACCGCCAGCATGTGGGCGATGCTGCCGCCGGTTGCCATCGGCAACACCACTTTATGGGCCAGGGCGCGCTCAGGCAGCAAGTCCAGCACGGTCTTCAGCGCACCGGAAAAAGACGCCTTGTACACCGGCGTGGCGATCAACAGGCCGTCGGCATTTTCGATTTGCTGGAGCAGATCGACCACCTTCGGGCTATCGAAACGGGCATGAAGCAGATCTTCGGCCGGGAAATCGCGCACCTGATAGCTCACAACCTCCACACCTTGCTGCTGCAACCAGCGTTGCGAGCGCTCCAGCAGCACCCCGGAGCGGGAGCGTTGGCTGGGACTGCCACCAAGTGAGACGACCAACATGCCTACCATTCCTTAACTGTCACGTGCGATTCGCGGCGGGCGATCTCGCTGCATGGGTCAAACCATAACAGGGGATTAATATATCTTTAAATCATATTTATTCATTTGGTTATTCGATATAGAGATATATAAATTGCCTTATTCAAGGCATTAAAAAAGGCCGTCGGAACGGCCAAAACCCTTGGTGCACAGAAATCCCTTTGTGGGAGCGAGCCTGCTCGCGATGGCGTCGGATCTGCCAGCAGCGATGTCGACTGATAGACCACTATCGCGAGCAGGCCCGCTCCCACAGGTCCAGGTTTTGCGTCAGCGATTGGGCTGCGGGGTGAGGCGCAGGTAGGGCTTCACGGCGCGGTAGCCCTTGGGAAAGCGCTGCTTGAGTTCCTCTTCATCCTTGAGCGACGGCACGATCACCACTTCATCACCGTCCTGCCAGTTGGCCGGGGTGGCGACTTTGTAGTTATCGGTCAGTTGCAGGGAATCGATCACTCGCAGGATTTCGTTGAAATTGCGCCCGGTACTGGCCGGGTAGGTGATGGTCAGACGAATCTTCTTGTTCGGATCGATCACGAACAGTGAACGCACGGTCAAGGTGTCGCTGGCGTTGGGGTGGATCAAGTCGTACAGGTCCGATACCTTGCGGTCGGCATCAGCCAGGATCGGAAAATTGACCACGGCGTTCTGGGTCTCGTTAATGTCCTCGATCCACTTGTGGTGCGAGTCCACCGGGTCCACCGAAAGAGCAATGGCCTTGACCCCGCGCTGGGCGAATTCGTCCTTGAGCTTGGCGGTCAGGCCCAGCTCGGTGGTGCATACCGGCGTGAAGTCCGCCGGGTGGGAAAACAGCACACCCCAGCTGTCGCCGAGCCATTCGTGGAAGCGAATCTTGCCGGCGCTGGAATCCTGTTCGAAGTCGGGGGCGATGTCGCCAAGTCTGAGGCTCATGGTGCGGCTCCTGGATGAGGTTGTTGTGAGCCCAACTTTGCACCGGTTTTGATTGCTTTAAAAAGAATAAATATCCATTTATCTAGATCTTTAGTGAATATAAAAAACTGTTCACTGGCACCATTCCGCATACCGGCCCAAGATCGATTCCGAGGTTTCGAGAAGGCCTCGAGTTGCTGAAAGAGGAGAAGTTTCGAGGAAGGCTACAGGGGTGGGCCCGACTCGAAAACGTAAAAGCCCCGCCCGGCGTGTTGCCGGGCGGGGCTTTTTTTGTTTTGTACCCACACTACGGAAATTATTGAGGCGATTTCAGGACGAGCGGCTAGGATAGGCAGGATGAACACTCAAGCCTTGCTGACTCATCTGCAAAACCATCTCCCTGGACTGCTGGCGGTTTACCTGTTCGGTAGCCATGCACAGGGCACCGCTGGGCCTGACAGTGATGTCGATTTGGCTGTGCTCTTGTCCGGCGAAGTTGATCCTGTGTCGTTATGGCAACTTTCAGGTGATTTGGCGGATATCGCCGGCAGTCCGGTGGATCTGATCGATCTACGCGCGGCAACGACCGTCATGCAATACCAGATCGTGACCCGAGGCCAGAGACTCTGGGCCAGAGACGTACAGGCGGGATTGTTCGAGTGTTTCATTCTCAGCGAAAAAACCGCTCTCGATGAAGCTCGGGCGGGATTGCTCAAGGATATTCAGGAAGAAGGCAGCGTGTATGGCCGATGACGTACTGATCAATAAAGCCGCCAGTATCGAACGTTGCGTCGCCAGGGTACGGGAGGAATACGAGAAGGATCCCGCTACGTTTGCCACCGACTTCACTCGCCAGGATTCGGCAGTCCTGAACATTCAGCGTGCGTGTGAAGCGGCACTGGATATGGGACAGCATTTGATTCGCCGTGAACGACTGGGTGTCCCGCAAAGTGCCCGCGATACATTCGAGTTGCTTTTCCAAGGGGGCTGGATGCAAGAGGGTCTGGTGAAAAACCTGAAGAACATGGTGGGTTTCAGGAATATCGCCGTGCATGACTACCAAGCCCTGCAACTGCCGATCATGGTCGCGATCATCACCGGACATCTGGATGATTTTCTAGCGTTCAGCGCATTCATTCTGCGTAAGGACGCGCTGGAGTCCAAGGTATAAAGCGAGCTCCGGCTCGTTGAGCCAAAAACGCAAAAGCCCCGCCCGGCGTGCTGCCGGGCGGGGCTTTTTTTACTTCGCTACGTCTTACATGAAGTTGTAAGTGTAGTTGAAGATCAGGCGGGTCTGATCCTGGTCGGCAATACCGGTGCTGCTGCCACGGTATGTACCGTGACGCAGGGTGGTGCCGAAGCCTTTCAGAGGGCCTTGCTGGACGACGTAGTCCAGGCGCATGTCACGTTCCCACTCGGACGAGTCGCTGCCGCCGGTAGCCGACTTGATGTCATCACCGTGCAGGTAGGCAATCGAAGCCTTCAGGCCTGGGGCACCCAAAGCCGTGAAGTCGTAGGAGTATTGACCGAAGGTGGTGTTTTCACCGGCACGGACAAACGCGTTGATCATGCTGTCGGTGAACAGGTAGAAGCTGGAACCACCCGCGCCTTCGTTACGACCGGCGTCATTGAGCAGGCTGCCCTGGTTCAGGTAGACGAAGCCACCATCATCACCGACTTGTTGGTGACCCAACAGGAACGCGCTGCCACCCAGGGTGTAAGTGAACATGGCGCTCCAGGTCTTGTTATCGACCTCGCCTGGGTTCTTGGCATAGCCACCGTTGTTGTTGAAGCGATAGCCCGCATCGCCGTTGCGGCCATCCGAGCTGCTGTCGAAGTAACGCAGGTCAGTCTTGAAGGACTGGCCTTCGCTGATCGGGAAAACATGTACTGCGCCCAGGAAGTGCTGCTTGTAGTAATCCTGCAGGTTGGCGTAGTAGTACTGCAGCGTCAGGTCCTTGGTGACCTTCCAGTCGGCACCGGCATAACGGAACTGGTTGCTGTCCTCAGTACCACCGGCCACTGCCAAGCCTGTGCTGTTGCTGCCCGCACGGCCCACGGCGTGTTCCAGCTGACCGGCGTTGAACGTCACGTTGTCCAGGTCCTTGGAGGTGATGGTGCCACCTTCGAAGGTTTGCGGCAGCAGACGACCGTCGCTGGCGACCAGGATCGGCAGGTTAGGCGCCAGGGCACCACCCAGGTGGGCTTCGGTCTTGGAGAAAAGCGCCTTCACGTTGCCAGACAGACGGCTCCAGTTGTGTACGGCAGAGCCATCTGAATCGCTTGGAACGAAGGAGTTGTTATCCGGGTGATGGCCTTTGCCGCCATCGAGGTGGATACCGACCAGTGCCTGGGCATCGATACCGAAACCAACAACACCTTGAGTGAAGCCGGACTTGTAGTCGAACTTCAGGCCAGTGGCCGTCTCACGCTGGTCATTGCCGCCTTCGCGGTTATCGTTATCAAAGTAAAGGGTGCGGGAACTGACAGACGCTTTGCTGTCTTCGATAAAACCAGCGGCGCCTGCCTGCTGCGCCAAAACCCCAACGGCCACAGCCAGGGCCAAGGTGGACTTCTTCATGCTTCGCTCCTCTCGTTTTCTAATTCTTGTGTGTCTTTGGTTCCGGATCGAACGCCCGGATTCCGCGGATGCGCGATTAGCGCCAGACCGTGACTGACAAGTCAATCGTAACCATTTGTGAGTACGACTATGGTCTAACCCCCACTACACCGGTCCGCAGGATAATGGATTCTCTATAATTCCAAAAAGAATTGTTTCAACAGTTTTCAGCTCTTTTCGACATATGGTTGCCATCAAAGCGTCATCAAGCCGAGACAAGGCTTATCGGCGCCGTTGAGGAATCCTGAAGCGTGTTTCGTCGCAACGGTGGTCAGGCGTACCAACGCTCGTACATGCCGCGATCTTGAGCCCTCCCAGACTAGTCGCTCATTGTCTGAAATCAAGAAGACCGCGGCAGCACGGGTTTTTAGACGGGTCGCTCAGAGCGCTTTTTCGAAGATCTTCGAATTACGCTGATAGTTGTAGAGCGACGCCCGCGCGGCCGGCAGACGGTCGACGCTGCTGGGCTCGAAACCGCGTTCGCGGAACCAGTGGGCAGTCCGGGTCGTCAGTACGAACAGCGTCTTGAGCCCTTGGGCGCGGGCCCGGGTTTCGATCCGTTCCAGCAGCTCATCGCCCCGGCCACCGTGGCGGTACTCCGGGTTCACTGCCAGGCAGGCCAGCTCCCCGGCATCCGAATCGGCGATCTGGTACAGCGCCGCACAGGCGATGATCATGCCTTCGCGTTCGACCACGCTGAACTGTTCGATCTCGCGCTCCAGCACTTCGCGGGAGCGACGCACCAGGATCCCCTGCTCTTCCAGCGGGCTGATCAGGTCCAGCAGCCCGCCGACATCCTCAATGGCCGCTTCGCGTACCACTTCGAATTGCTCCTGGGCCACCAGCGTGCCGCTGCCATCGCGGGTGAACAGCTCAGCCAGCAGCGCACCGTCCTCGGCATAACTGACGATATGGCTGCGCGCGACACCGCCACGACAGGCCTGGGCCGCCGCATCCAGCAGTTCGGCCTGATAGTCGCTGCCCAGGCGCTGCATATGGCCCGGAACCTGTTGCGGACGCAATTCGCGAACCAGCCGCCCGTCCTCACCGATAAGCCCCTGCTCGGCCCCGAACAGCAGCAGCTTGTCGGCCGCCAGGTCGATGGCCGCCCGGGTGGCGACGTCTTCGCAGGCGAGGTTGAAGATCTCCCCGGTGGGTGAATATCCCAACGGCGACAGCAGCACGATGGAGCGTTCGTCCAAAAGGCGATTGATGCCCTTGCGATCGACCCGACGCACTTCACCGGTGTGGTGATAATCCACGCCTTCGAGCACACCAATGGGACGTGCGGTGACCAGGTTGCCGCTGGCGACCCGCAGCCGCGAGCCCTGCATGGGCGAGGACGCCATGTCCATGGACAGGCGTGCCTCGATAGCGATGCGCAGTTGGCCGACCGCATCGATCACGCATTCCAGTGTGGCGGCATCGGTGATGCGCATGCCGTGGTGATAATGGGGCGTCAGCCCCCGTGCAGCGAGGCGGGCCTCGATCTGCGGGCGCGAACCGTGGACCAGCACCAGGCGCACGCCGAGGCTGTGCAGCAGCACCAGGTCATGGACGATATTGCCGAAGTTAGGGTGTTCCACCCCGTCGCCGGGCAGCATGACGATGAAGGTGCAATCGCGGTGGGCGTTGATGTAGGGCGAAGCGTGACGAAGCCAATTGACGTATTCGGGCATGAACCTGGACCTGTAATAAATAACAGCCAAAAAAAGACGAAACAGAACGCACAACGGGCTGGTGGTTATCGTCGGAACAGGCTTGGCGACACGCGCGCTCTCCTCATGTGATGAATACGGGCCCGCAAGGGGGCAATTTAACCGGCCGTGGCCGGCGTCAGACAGTAATGACCGATCAACTGCCGCAACAGCTGTACGGTAGGTAGCAAACGTGACATTTCAAGGTACTCGCCCGGTTGGTGGGCACAGGCGATATCGCCGGGACCGAGTACCAGGGTTTCGCAGCCAAGGCGCTGAAGATAAGGCGCTTCGGTGCCGAACGCCACTGCTTCGGCTCGATGGCCGGTGAGTCGCTCGGCCACCCGTACCAGTTCGCAGTCCTCGACCTGCTCGAACGGCGGCACTTCGGGGAACAGCGGGGCGTAGTCGATCTTGACCTTATGGCGCTCGGCGATGGGGTCGAGCTTCTGCTGGATCGCCGCACGCAACACTTGCGGGTCCATGCCGGGCAAGGGCCGCAGGTCGAATTCCATGGAGCACTGCCCGCAAATCCGGTTGGGATTGTCGCCGCCGTGGATGCAGCCGAAGTTCAGGGTCGGCTGCGGTACGGTGAACTGCGGGTTACGGAATTCACGCTGCCATTGCAGGCGCAGGCCACGCAGTTCGCCCATGGCATCGTGCATGGCTTCCAGCGCGCTGTGGCCCAGGCTCGGGTCGGAGGAATGACCGCTGCGCCCAAGAATATCGATGCGCTCCATCATCACGCCTTTGTGCAGGCGAATCGGCCGCAGGCCGGTCGGTTCACCAATCACCGCCGCGCGCCCCAGTGGTCGTCCGGCATCGGCCAGGGCCCGGGCGCCGGCCATGGAGCTTTCTTCGTCGCAGGTGGCGAGGATCAGCAGCGGTTGCTTGAACGGTTGGTCCAGCAGCGGCTTGACCGCTTCAATGACCAGGGCGAAAAAACCCTTCATGTCACAACTGCCCAGGCCGACCCAACGGCCATCGACCTCGGTGAGCTTCAACGGGTCGGTCTGCCAAAGCGCGGCGTCGAACGGCACGGTGTCACTGTGACCCGCCAGCACCAGGCCGCCGGGACCGCTGCCGAAACTGGCCAACAGGTTGAACTTGCCCGGGCTGACCTGCTGGATATCGCAGGAGAACCCAAGCTCCGTGAGCCAGCCTGCCAACAGCTCGATCACGGTGCTGTTGGACTGGTCGAGCCCAGGCTGGGTACAACTGACCGAAGGCGCGGCGATCAGGGCAGCGAATTGATCTTTCATGGACGGCAAAGGCATCGCTGACTCCGGGCTTACAGATTGATGTCCATCATAGAACCATCTGGCGCAAGGAATAAACCGCCGCAGCACCTAGGGTGGACGAGTCCTGTACACTGCACGACCTTGGCAGCCACACCTTCCCCCGGCTGCACACCCGATCCCTGGATTTTCCGGCCATGCAGAAAGAAACCGAAATCAAACTCCGCGTCAGCCGCGAGACCCTGGCAGCCTTGCGCGAGCATCCGCTGCTGAAAAAACGCAACAAGAGTGGCTGGGAACGCCACGAACTGATGAACCAGTATTTCGACACGCCAGAGCGTGACCTGGCCCGGGCCAAGGTCGCCCTGCGCTTGCGTCGCGACGGCGAAGACGTGATCCAGACCCTCAAGACCCGCGGCCAGAGCGTCGCCGGCCTGTCCGAGCGCAATGAGTACGACTGGCACCTGCCCAAGGCCAAGCTCGACCTGAAGAAGCTCGACGGCGAATGCTGGCCCGAGGCCTTGACCGAACTGGACAAGAAAACCCTCAAGGCCATCTTCACCACCGATTTCGTTCGCGAACGCGCTGAAATCGCCTGGGGCCGTGGCAAAAGCAAGGTGGTCATCGAAGCCGCCCTGGACCTGGGCCATGTCGTGGTCGGCAAGCAGAAGGAAGAGATCTGCGAGCTGGAGCTGGAGCTGCGCGAAGGCGAACCCGCCGCCCTGCTGGAACTGGCAGCCGAACTGGCCGCGACCCTGCCGTTGATGCCTTGCGACATCAGCAAGGCCGAGCGTGGCTATCGCCTGTATGACGCAGGCAGCTATGCCCTGAGCCTGCCGGCCCCGCAACTGACCGCCGAAACGCCGCTGGACGACGCCTTCGCCG
Organism: Pseudomonas sp. St290; assembly: GCF_018325805.1. Taxonomy (NCBI): domain Bacteria; kingdom Pseudomonadati; phylum Pseudomonadota; class Gammaproteobacteria; order Pseudomonadales; family Pseudomonadaceae; genus Pseudomonas; species Pseudomonas sp. St290. Next base: position 6,481,835 of record NZ_AP014703.1, read on the forward strand.
CGCTGAGCTGGCATTTGCTCGGCAGCAGCCAGCGCCTGGCCGAGCAATACCGCTTCAACGGCCACTGGCGCCTGTTGCAGGACTGGGTGGAAAACCTCGCCGAACTGCGCGCCCTGCTCAGCAGCCTCGGCCAGGCCGCGCCGCGCCAATCGACCCACGACTTGCGCCTGGCCCTGGACGCGTTGCTGGAAGACTGGCGCCCGCTGGTCCAGGCCGGCCTGGATGATGAAGACGTGCGCAAGGCCGCGCCGGAACAGTTCCTCGAAGAGCTGCAAGACCCGCGCTGGGGCCTGTTTTCCCTCAACACCTCACGCTGGCTGCTGGCTCGCAGTTGGGCCGCCGAGCGCAACACCCGTGGCAATCGCCAGGGCGCGGCGCAACTGGGCAGTTGGCTGTCGCGCCTGCTGGGCGAAGAGTCCTCGTCCCTGCAATTGCAACGCTATCAGCAGCAGCCGGAAGACCTCGCCGAGCAACTGCCGCGCATCGAACGCATCCAGGCCTGGCTCCACCACGCCCGTCATGTGCTGGAGATCCCGGAAATGGACCGCCTCTACGGCGAGTTGAACAAACTGGCGCAACTGGCCAACCAGCCGATCACCGACGAAACGCTGGATGCACGCAAGCAACAGGCGATTGCGGTTTATCAGAATCGGGCTTGGAAGACTTTGCTGCGTCTGTAACATCGCCATCGCGAGCAGGCTCGCTCCCACATGGGATCTCTATTTGCCGAAGATCCATTGTGGGAGCGAGCCTGCTCGCGATGTGGCCAGCACAGACACCGCAGGACAGCTCAGCGCACCACCGGCAAACTCGTCGTCGACTTGATCTCCGACAGCGCCACGATCGAGTTCACCTCCTGGATCCCCGGCACCATCGACAGCTTCTCGAAAAAGAATCGCTCATAGGCCTCGATATCCGCCGTGACGATGCGCAGCAGGAAATCCACCGAGCCCATCAGCACGTAACACTCCAGCACCTCGGGAAAGCCGCGAATCGCCTCGGTGAACTCGGTGAAATTCGAACGTCCATGGGCGTTGAGTTTGATTTCGGCGAAGATCTGCGTATTGAGGCCGATTTTCTTGCGATCCAGCAGCGTCACCTGACCACGAATGATGCCCTCCTCCTTCATCCGCTGGATCCGCCGCCAGCACGGCGATTGCGACAAACCCACCTGCTCGGCGATCTGCGCACTGGACAGCGAGGCATCTTCTTGCAGCAGTGCCAGTATCCTGCGGTCGTAGGCGTCCAACTCACTATGCATAATCAAACCCACAATGATTGATTTAGAGAATCAGGCAATTCGAAACACCGCCAATTTCACGCATCTTAGATAAGAAATACCCCACGACGCATGTAAATATTTCTCCCGCCCCCAAGGAGACCGAACATGCCCCCACTCGAAGCCGTTGCCCTTGCCCCGACCCGCGCCGATGCCTGGCACGCCGCCAATACCCATTGCCGGGCGCGGTACCAACTGCTGGCCGAAGCCGAGCCGGACTTACTGTGCCGGGCGTTGAACCTGTTTGCCTTGCAGGGCCTGACGCCGCAGCAGGTTCATGTCGAGCGCCTCGACGATCTGCTGTCGCTGGACATCGTCATGGACGGGCTGAGCTGGCACCGTGCCCAAGTCATCGCGGAAAAATTACGTAACTTGATCAGCGTCTGCTCGGTGGACCTGCAAGATGCTGATATTGCACGGGTTGGGCCGGCCCAAGCAGCGGGATGAACCTCCACGGGCAAGATTTCGCAACGCATTGGTCGGGTAGTGGCCCAACGGTCCATAGGGTCGGGACTATTCTTTTGCACACCGAGCGAGGACGCCGAAGCGTCTGTATCGCGGCTTTGCTGCAATTGTCCAATAGGAACCCGCATGTCCACCAAACACGCCACTCAGGACCGCTGGCTGGACCTCAACGATCTGCTGCGCCAACTGGTCGCCCAGGGCTTCATCAGCCAGGATTCAGCCGAAACCGCGCTTAACGCCCGCCGACGCCACAGCGCCAATGCCCAGTTGCATCCCCTGGAGTTCATCGCCAACCAGCACCTGGACGACCTCAGCCGCCCCGGCAAGCGCCTGGACCTGGAGAGCCTGACCCTATGGTTGTCCCAGCAGGCCGGCCAGCCCTACATGCGCATCGACCCGTTGAAAATCAACGTCGCGGCCGTGACGCCCTTGATGTCCTATGCCTTTGCCCAGCGTCACAAGATCCTCGCGGTGGCGGTCGATCGTGACGCCGTCACCGTCGCCAGCGCACAACCTTACGTCAGCAGTTGGGAAGCCGACCTGACCCACGTGCTCAAGCTGCCGATCAAGCGGGTGGTCGCCAACCCGGTGGACATCCAGCGCTTGAGCGTGGAGTTCTATCGCCTGGCCAAATCGGTCAGCGGCGCCACCACGGTCGACCAGCAGCCGAGCAACCTGAGCAATTTCGAACAGTTGCTCAACCTGGGTGCCAGCGACCAGGAGCCGGACGCCAATGACGCCCACATCGTCAATATCGTCGACTGGCTGTTCCAGTACGCCTTCCAGCAGCGCGCCAGTGATATCCACATCGAACCGCGCCGCGAGCAGGGCACCGTACGGTTTCGCATCGACGGGGTGCTGCACACCGTCTATCAGTTCCCGCCGCAGGTCACGATGGCGATCGTCAGCCGCCTCAAGAGCCTGGGGCGGATGAACGTCGCGGAAAAACGCAAACCCCAGGACGGCCGGGTCAAGACCAAGACCCCGGACGGCGGCGAAGTGGAATTGCGCCTGTCGACCTTGCCCACGGCGTTCGGTGAAAAAATGGTCATGCGGATCTTCGACCCGGAAGTGTTGCTCAAGGACTTCGACCAGCTCGGTTTCTCCGCCGACGACCTGCGCCGCTGGCAGGACATGACCCGCCAGCCCAACGGCATCATCCTGGTAACCGGGCCTACCGGTTCCGGCAAGACCACCACCCTCTACACCACCCTCAAGAAACTGGCGACGCCGGAAGTGAACCTCTGCACCATCGAAGACCCGATTGAAATGGTCGAGGCATCCTTCAACCAGATGCAGGTCCAGCACAACATCGACCTGAGCTTCGCTGCCGGGGTGCGAGCGCTGATGCGACAAGACCCGGACATCATCATGATCGGCGAGATCCGCGACCTGGAGACCGCTGAAATGGCGATCCAGGCGGCGCTCACCGGGCACCTTGTGCTGTCGACGCTGCACACCAATGACGCGCCGAGCGCCATCAGTCGCCTGCTGGAGCTGGGTGTGCCCCATTACCTGATCAAGGCCACCGTGCTCGGGGTCATGGCCCAGCGGCTGGTGCGCACCCTATGCCCGCAGTGCAAGGCCCCCCTGACCCTGGATGAAGATGACTGGCAGACCCTGACCCGGCCCTGGCAGGCACCGCTGCCGAGCAATGCCCAACAAGCCGTCGGTTGCCTGGAATGCCGCGACACCGGTTACCGCGGCCGCGCCGGCGTCTACGAAATCATGCAACTGACCGACAGCGTCAAGGCCTTGATCCACCCCGACACCGACCTGTTGGCGGTGCGCCGCCAGGCCTTCAAGGAAGGCATGCGCAGCCTGCGCTTGTCGGGGGCACAAAAGGTGGCGGCTGGCTTGACCACAGTCGAGGAAGTGCTGCGGGTTACGCCACAGAGCGAGCAGAAGTAGTTGTGGCAGCACCTGTGGCGAGGGGATTTATCCCCGCTGTGGGAGCAAGGCTTGCCCGCGATGAAGATAACGCGGTCTCCCTGGGAAGCAAGGCGCCTGCATCGCGAGCAAGCGTTGCTCCCACATAGGGAAGATAGTGGCCGCTTGCCCTACACTCAGGGCTCACAGGTCCAACTCAATTCGCACAGGGAACCGTCATGCAGATCGGTAGCGTACTTCTACTTTTCATCGGCCTCGTGGTCGCCATCCTGTTCATGGGTTTCAAGGTCGTGCCCCAGGGCTACCAATGGACTGTCGAGCGGTTCGGGCGCTACACCAACACGCTCAAGCCCGGCCTGAACATCATCATCCCGGTGATGGATCGCATCGGGCGCAAGATCAATGTCATGGAAAGCGTACTGGACATCCCGCCCCAGGAAGTCATTACCGCCGACAACGCCACAGTGCAGATCGACGCCGTGTGCTTCTTCCAGGTGGTCAATACGGCCCAGGCGGCCTACGAGGTCAACAACCTCGAACACGCCATCCGCAACCTGTTGCAAACCAACATCCGTACCGTGCTGGGGTCCATGGAGCTGGACGCGATGCTGAGCCAGCGTGACGGTATCAACGAAAAACTGCTGCGCACCGTCGATGAAGCCACGGCGCCATGGGGCATCAAGATCACCCGGATCGAGATCAAGGACATCAGCCCACCGGCCGACCTGATGGCCGCCATGTCGGGGCAGATGAAAGCCGAACGTATCAAGCGTGCCCAGATCCTCGAAGCCGAGGGCCTGCGAGCGTCGGCGATTCTCACCGCCGAAGGCAAGAAGCAGGCGCAAATCCTCGAGGCCGAGGGCAGCCGCCAGGCCGCGTTCCTGGAATCCGAGGCCCGCGAGCGCCAGGCACAGGCCGAAGCACTGGCCACCCAGGTGGTGTCTCAGGCGATTGCCGACGGCAACGTCCAGGCCGTGAACTATTTCGTCGCGCAGAAATACATCGATGCGCTGGGCAAGCTGGCTTCGGCCAACAACAGCAAGGTGATTCTGATGCCGCTGGAAGCCAGCCAGGTCATCGGTGCGGTCGGCGGCATCGGCGAGATCGTCAGGGCCACCTTCGACAGCAAGAAAGCCTGAGGCGCGCCTATGTGGGAGTTTCTGCAACACATGTCGTATTGGGACTGGCTGGCGCTGGGCGTCATCCTGCTGATCCTTGAAGTGTTCGGCGCCGGCGGCTACTTGCTGTGGATCGGCATGGCCGCCGCCGCGGTCGGCGTGCTCACGTTCATCCTGCCGCAGATGTCGTGGGAGATGCAGTTCCTGTTGTTCGGCCTGTTCGCTATCGCGACAGCACTGTACTGGTGGCAGCGCCAGCGCAGCGCTGTGCGCCAAAGCGACCAGCCGCACCTGAACCTGCGCGGCCAGGAGCTGATCGGCAAGGTTTTCCCGGTTCATGAAGCGATTGTCGATGGCCGTGGCAAGATCAAGGTGGCCGACAGTGTCTGGCTGGCCAAGGGGCCCGAGTCGGCCGTTGGCACGCGGGTCAGGGTAGTGGCACAGGAAGGCGCGGTGCTGCAGGTGGAACGGGCTGACTGACAAGTCATGGAACTGAATAGAGGCGCAGGTAATCCAAAGTCATAGTTAACCCAGTGGAGTCACCTATCATGCGTCTCAAACTTGCTGTCGCTACCCTAGCCTTGCTGTCTCTTCCTGTTGGCTCGGCAATGGCCGACACGTTTTGGCGTAACGTCATCTCATCCGGCGCGACCACCGGATCCACCTACCTGACCTTCAAGGATCACAAGCTGATCGTCGCTGCCCAGGACGATGCCGGTAGCTTCGTTGCCAGTGATGGCGGTATTCGTGGCCCCTACCTGGAAGCGGCGATGCAAAAAGTTCGTGCCGACAACCCAGGCCTGCAAGCCACCGACATGGAGCTGGCCAACGCGATCCTGGCGAAAAACGCCGTCGCCCAGGACTGATTCCCAGCCCATAAAAAATGCCGCTCGATGAGCGGCATTTTTTTGCCCGGTGAACATCCCAAGGCTGCCCCCAATATCCTGTGGGAGCGGGCTTGCTCGCGAAAGCGGCGTATCAGTCAACAATACTGAACCTGACACACCGCTTTCGCGAGCAAGCCCGCTCCCACATTAGATCCGGGTTATTCGCCGATAGCGGACTTATAGCCGGCCGCGTCGAGCAACTTGTCCAGGTCGGCCTTGTTCTCTGGCTTGAGCTTGAAGATCCAGGCGCTGTACGGCTCGGAGTTCAGCAGTTCCGGCGAACCGCCCAACTCCTCGTTGACCGCGATCACTTCACCTGCAATCGGGGAATAGATATCGGAAGCGGCCTTGACCGACTCAACCACACCGGCCTGGTCATTTGCGGAAAACACCTTACCAACCTCGGGCAACTCGACAAATACCACATCGCCCAAGGCTTCCTGCGCATGATCGCTGATGCCCACGGTGACGCTACCGTCAGCTTCCAGGCGTGCCCACTCATGGCTTTCGGCAAAATGCAAATCGGTAGGGATAAAACTCATACTCTGTGTCCTCAAGAGAAGTGTCAGCGGCCAGCGGCCCGCCGCAAAAGGTTAGATCAGGGTTTTGCCATGGCGGACGAAGGTCGGCTTGACCACCCGTACCGGATACCACTTGCCGCGAATTTCTACCTCGGCACGGTCGGCGGTAGCCATCGGAACACGTGCCAGGGCGATCGACTTGCTAAGCGTAGGAGAAAAACTACCACTGGTGATCTCCCCTTCGCCAACATTGGCGATGCGAACCACCTGATGGGCGCGTAAAACGCCGCGTTCTTCCAGCACCAGCCCGACCAGTTTGTGCTGCACGCCGCTGGCAAGCTCGGTTTCCAGCGCACTGCGCCCGATGAACTGACGGTTCGCCGGTTCCCAGGCGATACTCCAGGCCATGTTCGAGGCCAACGGTGAAACATCCTGGTGGATGTCCTGGCCGTAGAGGTTCATGCCGGCCTCCAGGCGCAAGGTATCGCGGGCGCCGAGGCCGATGGGCGAAATGCCGGCACCTACCAGGTCGTTGAAGAAACTCGGCGCCTCCTGGGCAGGCAGGACGATTTCCAGGCCATCCTCGCCGGTGTAGCCGGTCCGGGCAATGAACCATTCGCCGTCGGCGCGACCTTCGAAAGGCTTGAGTTGCTGGATGATTTGCCCACGCTGTTGCGTCACCAGTTCAGCGATCTTCTGCCGGGCCTGGGGGCCCTGGATCGCCAGCATCGCCAGTTCGGGTCGCTCATGCAGCTGCACATCGTAGTCACCGAGCTGTGCCTGCATCCAGGCCAGGTCCTGATCGCGGGTCGAGGCGTTGAAGACCAGCCGATAACCGTCTTCGACACGGTAGACGATCATGTCGTCGACGATGCCGCCGCGCTCGTTGAGCATCGCGCTGTACAGGGCACTTCCTGCGTCCTGCAAACGATCGACGTCATTGGCCAGCAAACGCTGGAGCCAGGCCTTGGCCTGGACGCCTGCGACATCGATCACGGTCATGTGGGAGACATCGAACACACCGCAGTCGCGACGCACCTGATGGTGTTCTTCGACTTGCGAGCCGTAGTGCAAAGGCATATCCCAACCGCCAAAATCGACCATCTTCGCGCCGAGGGCGAGATGAAGGTCATACAGAGGCGTACGCTGTCCCATGGGTTTCTCCTTCCGGGCTTGGCGAAGGTGCGGACGGGCACTGCGTAGCGCGAACGCCTGAAAAAAGGAGTTTTCTGACGCTCTCAGTTGCCCGGTCCGACAGACGGACCGCACCGAATGCCGCGCATTGTAGCCGCATGAGGTAGGACTGGCACCTAGCTGTTTCGATGGGCCGAACGTCGTATCAATCCGATGACCGGCAATAACCCAACCAACACCAGGGTCAGCGCCGGCAGCGCGGCCCGGGCCCACTCCCCTTCGCTGGTCATTTCGAAGATCCGCACCGCCAGCGTGTCCCAGCCGAACGGGCGCATCAGCAGGGTCGCGGGCATTTCCTTGAGCACGTCGACGAACACCAGCAACGCCGCGCTCAAGGTGCCGGGCAACAGCAACGGCAGATACACTTTGAAAAACAGTCGTGGCCCACTGACCCCAAGGCTGCGTGCCGCTTCGGGCAAGGACGGGCGAATTCGCGCCAGGCTGCTCTCCAACGGTCCGTAGGCCACGGCCAGGAAGCGCACCAGATACGCCAGCAACAGTGCCGACAGGCTGCCCAGCAACAACGGCTTGCCTGCACCGCCGAACCAGGTCGACAGCGGGATGACCAGCTCACGGTCCAGAAAGCTGAATGCAAGCATGATCGACACCGCCAGCACCGAACCGGGCAAGGCATAGCCCAGGTTCGCCAGGCCGACGCCAGCACGAATGGGGCGGGTCGGCGCGAGCCGCCGGGCGAACGCCAGCAACAAGGCGACGCAAACGGTGATCAGGGCGGCCAGGCCTCCCAGGTAGAGGGTGTGAAGGATCAGCCCGGCATAACGCTCGTCCAGGTCAAAGCGACCGCGCTGCCAGAACCACACCACCAACTGCACCACCGGAATGACAAATGCACAGGCAAAGACCAGGAAGCACCAACTGCTGGCTGCCACGGCCTTGAGGCCGCGCAACGTGTACAGAGCCTTGACCCGGGGCCGCTCGTTACTGGCTCGGTGGGCACCGCGGGCCCGGCGTTCACCGTAGAGCACCAGCATCACTGCCAGCAACAACAGGCTGGCCAGTTGGGCGGCGCTGGAGAGGCTGAAGAAGCCGTACCAGGTCTTGTAGATGGCGGTGGTGAAGGTGTCGAAGTTGAAGACCGATACCGCGCCGAAATCCGCCAGGGTTTCCATCAGCGCCAGCGCCACGCCCGCACCGATAGCCGGCCGGGCCATCGGCAACGCCACGCGCCAGAACGCCTGCCACGGCGACTGCCCGAGCACCCGGGCAGCTTCCATCAACCCCTTGCCCTGGGCCAGGAAGGCACTTCGCGCCAGCAGATAGACATAAGGGTAAAAGACCAGCACCAGTACCAGGATCACCCCGCCGGTGGAGCGCACCCGGGGCAGGCGCAGGCCGCTGCCGAACCATTCACGCATCAGCGTCTGCACGGGGCCGGCAAAATCCAGCAGGCCAACGAAGACAAACGCCAACACGTAGGCCGGAATCGCGAACGGCAGCATCAAGGCCCAGTCGAGCCAACGTCGCCCCGGGAACTCACACAGGCTGGTGAGCCAGGCGAGACTGACACCCAGTAACGTCACCCCGAAACCCACCCCGAGGATCAATGTGAGGGTATTGCCCAACAGACGTGGCATCTGGGTGTCCCACAGGTGGGACCAGATCTGTTGGTCGATGCTCTGCCAGGACAGCAGCAGGACGCTCAGGGGCAACAGGACCAGCGCGGCGATGGCGAAGACCAGGGGGTACCAGCGGCGTTGGGCGGGGTGGGCCAAGGAAAACTCTCATTAAACAAATAGTCACGTGGCGAGGGAGCTTGCTCCCGCTGGGCTACGAAGTAGCCCCCAAAGTTCCGGACCATGGCCCGCAGATACTCTGGGAGGGCTTCGCCCTCCAGCGGGAGCAAGCTCCCTCGCCACATGTTATCAATGAACTGAACAGGACTGGTCTCAGTTCCAGCCAGCGCGATCCATCATGCGAATGGCTTCAGCCTGGCGTTTACCCGCGACTTCCACCGGCAGGGTATCGGCCTTGAACTTGCCCCAGGCTGCCACCTCCCTGGAAGGCTCCACCTTCGGATTGGCCGGGAACTCCTGGTTCACGTCGGCGAAGATGCTCTGCGCCTCTGGCGTGGTCATCCATTCCACCAGCTTCTTCGCGGCCTCCGGATGCGGTGCATGCTTGGTCAAGCCTATACCCGAAAGGTTGATGTGCACGCCACGGTCGGCCTGGTTCGGCCAGAACAGCTTCACCTTCAGGTCCGGCTTCTGCTGGTGCAAGCGGCCGTAGTAGTAGGTGTTGACGATGCCGACATCGCACTGGCCAGCATTGATCGCTTCAAGCAGTGCAGTGTCGTCGGAGAACACGTCGGTGGACAGGTTCCTGACCCAGCCCTTGAGGATTTCCTCGGTTTTTTCCGCGCCGTGGGTTTCGATCAGCGTGGCGGTCAGGGACTGGTTGTAGACCTTTTTCGAGGTCCTCAGGCACAAGCGGCCTTCCCACTCTTTGCCAGCCAACGCTTCATAGGTGGTCAATTCATTCGGTTTAACCCGGTCGGTGGAGTAGACAATGGTCCGGGCCCGCAGGCTCAAACCGGTCCAGGCGTGGGAAGAAGCACGGTATTGAGAGGGGATGTTGGCGTCGATCACCGGGGAGGTGAACGGCTGGAGAATGCCCATCTGCTCGGCCTGCCAGAGGTTGCCGGCGTCGACGGTGAGCAGCAGGTCGGCGGTGGCGCTCTCGCCTTCGGCCTTGATCCGCTGCATCAGCGGCGCTTCCTTGTCGGTGATGAACTTCACCGACACGCCGGTCTTCTTGGTATAGGCATCGAAGACTGGCTTGATCAGCTCGTCGATACGCGAGGAGTAGACCACCACCTCATCGGCGGCCTGGGCAGCAGTCGTACCGATCAGGGTCAAGGCGAGGGCGGACAGCAGGCGCTTGGGTGCCGACATGGGGGCGGTCTCTCGAGGATGAAGTGCGCAAATGATAAGGACTCACATTTGGCTTCTCAATCGAACAGTGGGTGGACACATTTCCAAATGTTGCAGCTATGAGATGTACTGTGTTTTTGCATCCGCAATCGCGGGCAAGCCTTGCTCCCACAAAAGCTCGTCCCACAATGCACACCAGTGGGAGCAAGGCTTGCCCGCGATGAGGCCTTTGCCCCCAACAAAAATCTAAGCCTTGGCCAAATCCGGCAAATCCCCAATCAACCCCAGCGCTTCGCGCACGAACAGCGCCTTGGCCTCAGGCATGCGGTCTACCAGCTTCAGCCCGGTATTACGCAACCAGCGCACCGGCAACGGATCGGCCTGGAACAACCGCTCGAACCCCTCCATGGCCGCCATCAGTGCCAGGTTATGGGGCATGCGTCGCCGCTCGTAGCGGCTCAACACCTTCACATCCGCCAGCCGTTCGCCACGTCCAGCCGCTTGCAACAGCACTTCGGCCAGTACGGCGGCGTCGAGGAAACCCAGGTTCACGCCCTGCCCGGCCAAAGGGTGAATGGTATGGGCGGCGTCGCCGATCAGCGCCAGCCCTTCGGCCACGTAACGCTTGGCATGCCGTTGGCGCAGGGGCACGCAAAGTCGCGGGTCGGCACTCACGACCGTACCGAGCTGGCCTTCGAAGGCCCGTTCCAGTTCGTTGCAGAACGCTGTGTCGTCGAGCGCCATCAAGCGTTGCGCTTCACCAGGGGTGGTGGACCAGACGATCGAGCACCAGTGGTGCTGGCCATCACGCTCAAGTGGCAGGAACGCCAGCGGACCGTTGTCGGTGAAGCGCTGCCATGCCGTCATTCGATGGGGCCGGGCGCTACGCACGCTGGTGACGATGGCGTGGTGCAGGTAATCCCATTCCCTCGTCGCCACACCGGTCAGGCGCCGCACAGCTGAATTCGCGCCGTCGGCGGCAATCACCAGCGGTGCTCGCAAGGTACGGCCATCGGCCAGGGTCAGCAGCCAGTCGTCACCGGAACGGCGCATCCGTTCCAGCCGGGCATTGGCCAGCAGGCCCAGGTCGCAGTCATGCAATCGATCCAGCAAGGCGTCCTGCACGACGCGGTTTTCAACGATGTGCCCAAGCGCCTCGGCATGCAGGCTGGCGGCCGAAAAATGGATCTGCCCAGTGCCGCTGCCGTCCCAGACGTGCATATCGGTGTAGGGGCTGGCCCGCCGGGCGGTGATACCGTCCCAGACGCCCAGGCGATCGAGAATCCGCTGGCTGGCCGTCGACAAGGCACTGACCCGGGGCTCGAACGCGGCCTGGGCATCGAAGGGTTTGACGCTCATCGGGCTGCCGTCGAGCAGAAGCACTTGCAGGCCACTGCCCTGCAACGCCAGCGCCAGGGCGCTGCCGACCATACCGGCGCCGACAATCAGCAGATCTGCACGCAATTCCATGCTCTAAGCCTGTTTTGCTGGCGACATCAGCCGCCCATGAAAAGAAATGACAGCCCCGTCCTCAAACATCGGGACGCGTCCCCAGCCCCATGGCCTGGCGGGCGAACCAACGCTTGGCCGGAGGCAGCAGGTCGAGGCCCAGCAGGCCGAGGTTACGCCCCAGGGACACCAATGGCAGGCTGCTGGCGAACAAGCGCGTGACCTGGTCGGAAAACCCGACGGTCAGGGCCTGATCCATTCGCTGGCGCTCGCGGTAGGCTTGCAGCACGGCAAAATCCCCAGGCTCGCTTTCACTGTCGAGCAAGGCATCGGCCAGGGCCTGGGCGTCGCGCAGGGACAGGTTGAACCCCTGCCCGGCAATCGGGTGCAGGCTGTGGGCGGCGTTGCCGAGGATCGCCAAGTGCGGACGTACCTGCTCTTCGGCCTCCACCAGTGCCAGCGGATACAGATGTCGCACGCCCACCTGCTTCAGCGTACCCAGGCGATAACCGAACACACCCTGCAATTCGCTGAGGAAGCTGCGCTCGTCGAGGGCCGCCAGCCGTTGCGCGTCCATGCCCTGACGGGTCCAGACCAGCGCGCAACGATTCTCCGGCAGCGGCAACAAGGCCATCGGGCCGTCATCGGTGAAGCGTTCGAAGGCCATGCCGTTGTGGGCTTCGCTGGGGGTGATGTTGGCAATCAACGCACTCTGGTCATAAGGCCGATTACGCACGCCGACGCCCAGTTGCTCGCGCAGCCCGGAGCGGCCGCCATCAGCCAGTACGGCAAGGTCGCACTCCAGGGTGGTTTCGTCGTCGAGGGTCAGGCGATAACCGCCGACCAGCGGTTCCATCCGAGTGACCTGCGCCGGGCAGCGCCAACTGACCACTTCGTTATCCAGAGCTTGCCACAGGCACTGTCCGAGCCAGGCGTTCTCCACCACGTAACCCAGGGCCGGCACGCCTTCTTCCATGGCCGACAGGCGCGCCGTGGAGAATCGCCCGCGATCGGACACGTGGATCTGTTTGATCGGCTCGGCGCGACGGGAAATTTCCTGCCAGACGCCCAAGCGTTGATAGATCTGCCGGGCCCCGTAGGACAACGCCGAAGAACGGGCGTCGTAGCTCGGCTGCCAGGCATGGCCGGGGGCGAAGGGCTCGATCAGCATGATCTTCCAGCCCCGGGCCTTGGCACCGGCCTGCAGCGCCAGGGCCAGGCTCGCACCGACCAGGCCGCCGCCAATGATCGCCAGGTTGACCCGGCTCATGCCGCTTGAGTCCGGGCGGCGGCCATCAGGGCCTCGATGTCGGCGACCGTTTTCGGCACGCCCTGGCTCAGGATTTCACAACCGGTTTTGGTCACTACCACGTCATCCTCGATGCGCACGCCAATGCCGCGCCATTTTTTCGCTACGCTGCGGTTGTTCGGGCTGATGTAGATGCCCGGCTCCACCGTCAGGGTCATGCCGATCTCCAGTACCCGCCACTCGCCGCCGACCCGGTACTCGCCCACGTCATGCACGTCCATGCCCAGCCAGTGGCCGGCGCGGTGCATGTAGAACGCCCGGTAGGCTTCGCTGGCGATCAGTTCGTCCACTTCGCCTTGCAGCAACCCCAGGCGCACCAGGCCTTCGGTAATGACCCGGACTGTCGCTTCATGGGCCTGGTTCCAATGCTTGTCCGGCGCGATCTGGGCAAACGCGGCTTCCTGGGCGGCCAGCACCACTTCGTAGATCGCCTTCTGCTCGGGTGAAAACTTGCCACTGACCGGCCAGGTACGGGTGATATCGCTGGCATAGCAGTCGATTTCACAGCCGGCGTCGATCAGCACCAGATCGCCATCCTTGAGCGGCGCGTCGTTCTGCTGGTAATGCAGGATGCAGCTGTTGCGCCCCGACGCGACGATCGAGCCATAGGCCGGCATCTTCGCCCCGCCCTTGCGGAACTCATAATCGAGCTCGGCTTCGAGGCTGAATTCATGCAGCCCCGGGCGAGCCGCCTGCATCGCCCGGACATGCGCCTGGGCGGAAATCCGCGCCGCTTCGCGCATCACTTTCACTTCTGCCGCCGATTTATACAGGCGCATGTCATGCAGCAGATGATCCAGGGCAACGAATTCGTTCGGCGGCTGGGCACCGAGGTGAGCCTTGGAGCGAATCACGTTGATCCACTCCATCAGGTGTCGGTCGAATTCAGGGTTGCTGCCCATGGCCGAATACACCCGGTCGCGGCCTTCGATCAGGCCCGGCAGGATGTCGTCGATGTCGGTGATGGGAAATGCGTCGTCGGCACCGTAGTCACGGATCGCGCCTTCCTGGCCGGCGCGCAGGCCATCCCACAACTCACGTTCGGCGTTGCGCTCGCGACAAAAGAGGATGTATTCGCCATGGGCCCGGCCGGGCATCAGCACCAGCACCGCTTGCGGTTCGGGAAAGCCGCTGAGGTACTGGAAGTCGCTGTCCTGGCGGTAGACGTGCTCGACGTCACGGTTGCGGATCGCAACGGCGGCGGCGGGCAGGATTGCGATGCTGTTGGGTTCCATCTGCGCCATCAGGGCCTTGCGGCGACGGCTGTATTCCGATTTCGGGATATGAATCATGGGCAGACGGTGTTCCCTCTAAAAATTAATGCAAGGATGGCTTGGGGGCCGCTGCATCGGTTTTCTTGGTCTCGGTGAACAGCAGCAATGGCGCGACCCGCAGGTACTCCATCACTTCCATGTAGTCGCTTTCGCCGTCATCGGACTCTTCCAGGGCATCCTGGACCTGGGAGATCGCCGCCAAGTCCTGCAACACTTCCTTGGCCTCTTCGCTCAAGGCGTATTCGCGGCGGGTCAAGCCAAAGCCGGCGAGGAAGCCCTGGCACCACTGGCCCAGCGCAACGGCGCGTTCGGCCAGGGGGGCGTCGTCAGTGGGCAGCAGCAGGACGACGGTCATGTCGTCGCTGGTCAGTTCGCCCTTGACCATTTCCTGCAGGCCGATGAGCGCGTTACGGACGTTGTCCGCCGGCTCGCCTTCCAGCAGCTCGGCGGCGTCGGCCAACCAGCCGTTGGCATCGAAACCGGCGCCGGCGCAGCTGCGACCGAGCAGCAGGCCATGCAGTTCGGCAGGCGAGACAGGATGACCGCTGGTGCTCAGCAGGGTGGCGAATGCTTGATACGGGGAATTCTGAATGGGCATGGGCAGCTAGGCGCCAGACGGCGCTATGTCTAGAATGGAGGCCTTGTATCCTACATCGACAGACTCGCCAAGACTATCAGAGGCTGTACGACCTACATCCCTCCATCAGACACAATCTTCAGTGGACACAATGGAAGACACCGACCTGCAAGCGCTGATGGCCAGACTCGAGTTGCTAATTGACCGGGTCGAGCAACTTAAGAGCCAAAACGGACTCCTATTAGCTCAGGAAAAGACCTGGCGCGAGGAACGCGCGCACCTCATTGAAAAAAACGAAATCGCCCGGCGTAAGGTCGAATCGATGATTTCGCGCCTCAAGGCCCTGGAGCAAGACTCATGAGTTCAAGCAATAGCGTTACCGTGCAGATCCTCGACAAAGAATATTCGATCATCTGCCCCCAGGAAGAGCGCAGCAACCTGGTGAGCGCCGCCCGCTACCTGGACGGCAAGATGCGTGAGATCCGCAGCAGCGGCAAAGTCATCGGCGCCGACCGCATCGCCGTGATGGCCGCCTTGAACATCACCCACGACCTGTTGCATCGCCAGGATACGCCAGACGTACAGGTCAGTGGCTCGACCCGTGAACAGGTGCGCGACCTGCTCGATCGGGTGGATCTGGTGCTCGCCACCGATCCAGACGTCAGCAAGGGCTGATTCGCGAGGCTGCCTGGGGTATACTCGCCTCACTCCCTGGGGTGCTTGCCAGTTGGTGATGTCCCTGAGCCGATACGCACAACCACGGGGGTTGCACGTTGGGGCCGGTGTGCATGTCCGCTTGACGGAAAGCCTTAACGCCCCCTGCAACTTCCACCTTGAACTTTCGGGTTCAAGGGCTAAGCCGACAGCGGTTCATCCGGGGAGCCTGACTCCAGACAATGCCAGTCCATGCGGACTGGCATTGTCGTTTCTGGCGCAGGCATTTCTGAGCGTCCTGTTTTGCGGTTACGCTGTGCTCCGTCGCCGACTCCGTGAAGCATCGATATGACCGAACCCGCGCTGCTGCCCCGCCCGCAACTTCGACGCCTGCTGCGCCAGGCCCGTCGTGCCCTGACACTCGCCCAGCAACGGCAAGCCGCCCGCGGGCTGTACAGACAACTGGCCCAGCATCCGCTGTTTCGCCGTGCGAAACACATCGCCCTGTACCTGCCCAACGACGGTGAGATCGACCCGCGCCTGCTGCTGCGCGCGGCCCAGCGCCGGGGCAAGGCCACTTATCTGCCGGTGCTCAGCCCGTGGCCACAGACCAAGATGGTGTTCCAGCGCATCCACGCTGGCGAAAAAATGCAGCCCAACCGCTTTCGTATTCCTGAACCGCGCAAGAACATCGCCCGCCAGCGCAAGGTCTGGACATTGGATCTGGTGTTGTTGCCACTGGTGGGGTTCGACGATGCGGGAGGCCGGCTGGGCATGGGCGGTGGCTTTTATGACCGTAGCCTGGCGTATCTGGCGCGACGCAAGCAGTGGCGCAAGCCGACGCTATTGGGGCTGGCCCATGAATGCCAGAAAGTCGAACGATTGGCGCAGGCAAGCTGGGACGTGCCGCTGCAGGGAACGGTCAGCGACAGGCATTGGTATATCGCGGGGTAGGCGCCGCGGTAATCAGCGGCGCCAGGAAAGCAGGCTCAGCGTTTGAGCGATGGCGCGGGTTGGGTGATATCCACCGGCGCCTCGGTCTTGTTGGCCCACAGGCTTTGGGCGTAACCCGTGGTCACGACACCCAGACCGAACAGAATGACCAAGATCCACAACAAATCCGGTTTGCGTTTCATCGATTGCCCCCCTCAAGGCATATCACACACGATGACAGCAGCGGTTTTCTTATTGGCCGTGCAGCAGCGTCAAGCTTGGAAGGCCGGCATTTTGCGGCAACCTGCGGCGACACGCAAACTCTGGCGTCAACCGACTGTCGGTTTGTCATAAAATCGCTGAACTATTTTTTTCAACACCGCCAAGGAGTAGCAATCATGGCCTATTGGCTGATGAAATCCGAGCCCGACGAATTATCCATCCAAGGTTTGGAAAAACTCGGCCAGGCCCGCTGGGACGGGGTTCGCAACTACCAGGCGCGTAATTTCCTGCGGGCCATGGCGGTGGACGATGCGTTCTTTTTCTATCACTCCAGCTGCCCCGAGCCAGGCATTGCCGGAATCGGCCGGATCGTCCGCGCGGCCTACCCTGACCCAACGGCGCTGGAATCCGACAGCCATTACTTCGACCCCAAGGCCAGCCCGGATAAAAACCCCTGGACCGCGATCGACGTGGCCCATGTCGAGACCTTCCCCCGCGTGCTGAAGCTCGACTACCTCAAGCAACAGACTGCCCTGGCTGAAATGCCGCTGGTGCAGAAAGGCTCGCGGCTGTCGGTGATGCCTGTCACGGCCGAACAATGGGCAGCGGTCATTGCGCTACGCTGATCGCCGATGAGTTGATGGATATCAAGCGCGGTCGGTCGTTGATCCTGCAGACTTCGATGCTACAGCCGCAGGATGCCGGACATGTCGACGAACCATCGTACCTCTCGCTTTTTTGCCCTCGCCTTGATGACCGTGTTGCTGGCCGCCGGCGGTTTCGGCTATTGGAAATCGCGCCACGATCGCCTGCCGGAAGGCCTGAGCATGGGCAACGGCCGCCTTGAGGCCACCGAGGTCCAGATCGCCAGCAAGACTCCCGGGCGCCTGGCCGAAGTTCAGGTCGACGAAGGCGACAGCGTCATCAAGGGCCAAGTGCTGGCGCGCATGGACACCCGCACCCTGGAGGCCCAGCGCAACCAGGCCGAGGCCGAAGTCGTGCGGGCCCGGCAGAACCTCGCCGCCACCGAAGCCAACGTGCAACTGCGCCAGAGCGAACAATTGCTCGCCCATCAAGAACTCAAGCGAACCCAGGAACTGTTCAAGCGCGGTTACGCCAGCGGCCAGGTCCTCGACCAGCAACAAGCTAGCGTCGACACCGCCAACGCTGCGGTCAACGCCGCCCGGGCCCAGGTATCGGCGGCGAATGCGGCCATCGGCGCGACCCTGGCCCAGGTGGCCCAGCTCACCAGCGAAATAGATGACAGTACGTTGCGCGCGCCCCTCGACGGTGTGATCCAGTTGCGCCTGGCCGAGCCCGGTGAAGTGCTGGGGGCAGGCGGTCGAGTATTGCTGATGATCGATCCGAACGACCAATACATGAACCTCTATCTGCCGGCGTCGGTGGCGGGGAAATTGGCAGTGGGCGACGAAGCACGGCTGTTGCTCGACGCCCTGCCCGAGCGACCGTTACCAGCCAAGATCAGCTTCGTCGCGGCCAAATCCCAGTTCACCCCGAAAGAAGTCGAGACCCGTGATGAGCGGCAGAAACTGGTGTTCCGCGTCAAAGTCCGCCTGACCCGCCCCGGCGAAGTGCCCCAGGCCAAACCCGGCATGCCCGGCGCCGGCTATGTACGCACCACCCCCATCGACTGGCCGGCCAACTTGCAATGAGCGCCCCCGCCGACGAGGCATTGCGCGTCTCGGGTCTCGAACACCGCTACGGCCAGCATGTGGCGCTGAGCGATATTACCTTCAGCCTGCCCGCCGGCACTCGCTGCGGCCTGATCGGCCCGGACGGTGCCGGCAAATCGAGCCTGCTGGGTCTGATTGCCGGGGTGAAGAAGCTCCAGCACGGCCAACTGGACGTGCTCGGCGCCTCGATCGATGATCGACGCCATCGCAGCACCCTCTACCGACGCATTGCCTTCATGCCTCAAGGGCTGGGGGGCAACCTTTACCCGGACCTGTCGATACGCGAGAACATTCAGTTCTTCGGCACGCTGTTCGGGCTATCACGGGCTGAATGCGAACAACGCATGGGCACCTTGCTGCTGGCCACCGATCTGCAGCGTTTTGCCGACCGCCCGGCGGGCAAACTGTCCGGCGGCATGAAACAAAAGCTCGGCCTGTGTTGCGCGCTGATCCATGAACCGGATCTGCTGATTCTCGATGAACCCACCACGGGTGTGGACCCGCTGTCCCGCCGACGCTTCTGGGAACTGATCGAGGACGTGCGCCGACAACGGCCGCAACTGACCCTGCTGGTCGCCACGGCGTACATGGAAGAGGCCGAGCAATTCGAGCACTGCCTGATGCTCGACAATGGTCGCTTGATCGCCAAGGGCTTGAGTGCGGAACTGGCCAAGGTTTCACCGGACGGCAAGCTCGATTCGGCCTTCACCCATTTCCAGGGCGACAGCGGCCATGACGCCGAACCGCTGGTGATCCCCCCCAGGACCGCCAACACTACCGACATTGCCATCCAGGCCCACAACCTCACCTTGCGCTTCGGCGATTTCACCGCTGTCGATAACGTCAGCTTCGCGATTGGTCGCGGTGAAATCTTTGGCTTCCTGGGTTCCAACGGTTGCGGCAAGACCACCACCATGAAGGTGCTGACCGGGCTGATCCCCGCCAGCGAAGGCAGTGCCCGGCTGCTGGGCAACCCGGTCAACGCCAAGGACCTCGCCACCCGCAAGCGAGTGGGGTTCATGTCCCAGAGCTTTTCGCTCTATGGCGAACTGAGCGTGCGCCAGAATCTGGAACTGCACGCCAAGCTGTTCGATCTGCCCACTGCGGACAGCCGCCAGCGCATCGACGAACTGATCCAGCGCTTCAACCTCCAGGAACTGGCGGACCAAACGTCCGGCGCGCTACCTCTGGGCCTGCGCCAGCGTCTGTCCTTGGCGGTGGCGGTGTTGCATCGCCCGGAAGTCCTGATCCTCGATGAGCCGACCTCAGGTGTCGATCCGGCGGCGCGGGATGATTTCTGGCGGCTGTTGATCGAGTTGTCTCGCGAACAGGGCGTGACGATTTTCCTTTCCACGCACTTCATGAACGAGGCCCAGCGCTGCGATCGCATTTCGCTGATGCATGCCGGCAGGGTCCTGGCCTGCGACACGCCAGCGGCCTTGCAGGCGCAGTTCAACGGGCAGACGCTGGAAGCCGCGTTCGTCACCTGCCTGGAAAACGCCCAGGGCCAGACGCAACAAGACGCCGCCCCCGTGACCCTCGACAGCGCCAGCGCCCCCCGGGACCGGCGCGGCCTGAGCCTCGGTCGCCTGTGGGCCGTCGCCAGCCGGGAAGGCAAGGAGCTGCTGCGCGACAAGGTGCGGATGGCATTCGCCTTGCTGGGCGCCTTGTTCATGATGGTGGTCTTCGGCTTCGGTATTTCCCTCGATGTAGAGAAACTGGCCTTCGCCGTGTATGACCAGGATCAGAGCCCGCAAAGCCGAGCCTACCTGGAAGCGTTCCGCAGCTCACGCTACTTCGAGGAGCAGCCGATCATCCGCGACGCGAAGGAGCTGCATCGACGTTTGCAGCGCTCGGAGATCAAGCTGGCCCTGGAAATCCCCCCCGGTTTCGGTCGTGACCTTTACGCCGGCCGCCAGCCGACGGTGGGCGCCTGGCTGGACGGCGGCATACCGTTTCGAGCCGAGACCAGTCGCAACTACGTCCAGGCGGTGCACCAGGCCAACCTTGAGCAACTGGTTGAATCCAGCAGCCGCGCGCCCATCCGGCAACCCAGTGCGAAGCTGGAGACGCGCTTTCGCTATAACCAGGACGTGGTCAGCGTCAACGCCATCGGCCCGGGGGTCATGGCACTGATCCTGGCATTCATTCCGGCCATGTTGACGGCGCTGGGCATCGTGCGGGAGAAGGAGCTGGGCTCGATCACCAATTTCTACGCCACGCCGCTGACCCGCCTGGAATTCCTGCTGGGCAAACAAGCGCCCTACCTGGCGGTCAGCCTGATCAACCTCGCCCTGCTGACAGCGATGAACCGCTGGCTGTTCGGCGTGCCGTTCAAGGGCAGCGGCCTGACGCTGGCGGTGGGCGGCCTGCTCTATGTACTGGCGACCACCAGCATGGGGCTGCTGATCTCGGCGTTCACCCGCACCCAGATCGCGGCGATCCTCGGCACCATGATCATCACCAGCCTGCCGACCATCCAGTTCTCGGGGCTGATCGTGCCGCGCTCATCCCTGGAGGGTGCCGCTTCGGTGATGGGCCAGTTGTTTCCCGCTGGTTACTTCCTGGATATCGCTGTCGGCACCTTCACCAAGGCCCTGGATCTGCGCCAGCTATGGCCGCAATGCCTGACGCTGGGCGGTTTTTTTCTGGGCTTCACCGGGCTCAGCCTGATCATGCTGAAAAAGCAGGAGGCCTGATGCACACGCTTTCACATATCTGGCGTCTTGGGCTCAAGGAACTGACCAGCCTGCGCTACGACTCCGTTCTACTGCTGTTCCTGGGCTACGCCTTCACCGTGGCGATCTACATGCCGGCCGCAGGCTCAGTGATCGGCGTGCACAACGCCAGTGTCGCCATAGTGGACGAAGACCAGAGCCATCTCTCGCGCCAACTGGCCCAGGTCCTGCAACCGCCGGAGTTCCAGAGCCCGGTAGCACTGCCCTACGCCGAACTGGACAAGGTCATGGACAGTGGCCGCTACACCTTTGTCATTAACGTGCCCGCCAACTTCCAGGCCGACCTGCTCGCAGGACGCGAACCGACGCTGCAACTCAACGTCGACGCCACGGCCATGAGCCAGGCGTTCATGGGTGCCGGCTACATCGGACGGATTTTCCAACAGGAACTGACAACCTACGCCGGCCAGGCACAAACGAGCGAAGCAACGCCCGTGAGGCTGACCACGCGTTCGCTGTTCAATACCAATCTGGAAGGTGGCTGGTTCCTGGCGGTGATCCAGATCGTCAACAACATCACGATCCTGGCCATCATCCTGACGGGCACGGCGCTGCTGCGCGAGCGCGAGCACGGCACCCTCGACCACTTGCTGGTGCTGCCGCTGACAGCATTGGAAATCATGTTGGCGAAAATCTGGAGCAACCTGCTGGTGGTGGTGCTGTGCACCTGGGCGTCGCTGGAAATCATCGTCAAGTTCGCCCTGGGGGTTCCACTCGCCGGCTCCATGGTGCTCTTCCTGCTGGTGACCGCACTCTACTTGTTCGCCAGCACCTCACTGGGCGTCTTCCTCGCCACCCTCGCCCGTTCGACGCCGCAATTCGG
Organism: Pseudomonas sp. St290; assembly: GCF_018325805.1. Taxonomy (NCBI): domain Bacteria; kingdom Pseudomonadati; phylum Pseudomonadota; class Gammaproteobacteria; order Pseudomonadales; family Pseudomonadaceae; genus Pseudomonas; species Pseudomonas sp. St290. Next base: position 6,503,753 of record NZ_AP014703.1, read on the forward strand.
TTTGCTGGCGATCCCGGTCATCATCCCGATGCTGCTGTTGTCGGGCGGCAGTACACCGCTGGACAGCATGCCGCAATGGTTGCAATGGGTGATGCAGGGCTCACCCTCGACGCATTTCGTCAGCCTCAGCGCGGCGATCCTGTTCCGTGATGCCGGCCTTGGCGTGATCTGGCCAGACCTGCTGGCACTGGCGGCCATCGGGTTGTTGTTCTTTGCAATCGCCCTGGGCCGGTTTCGGAAAAGCCTGGCGTCTTGACGAAAAAAAGCAGCCGTTGGCGGCGCCTGGATATCCGGGCACTGCCAAAGGCTGCGATAAAGGCGGTTTATTGAATGATCAGGTTGTTGAACAACAGATCGTCGACCATCGGCTTGCCGGTTTCGTCGTTCATGACCTGCTGGGTCTGCTTCAACGCTTCCTGGCGCAATTTTTCCTTGGCTTCGAGGTTGTTCATCGTCTCGGTGGTCTGCTGGGCGAACAACGCCACCAGCTGGTTACGAATCAGCGGCTCGTTGGCCTTGACCGCCGCAGCCGCGGCGTCACCGGTCACGCGCAGGGCCACATCGGCCTTGTAGACCTTCAGCTTTGCCGTGCCGTCCAGGCCATAATTGCCCACGAACGGCGGGCTGAGGGTGATGTAGCTGACTTTCGGCGCCTCGCCCTCTTTCGCTTCCTTGGCCTCTTCGGCCATCGCCGCCACAGGCAACGACAGGGCCAGCATCAACATGATCCACGCTTTCACAATTGATTCCTCATCCGGTTTGCGGCCCAGCATACCGCCCCGCCGTTCAAGCACAAGCTTATGGCCGGCTATCAGGGCGAGGCATGCTCGTTGACCCGTTGTCTCTCACACCTACACTTATCGGCCATCACTCCCAAAGGAATAGCCCTGATGAAAGCCGTGCTGTGCAAAGAATTCGGCCCCGCCGAATCGCTGGTGCTGGAAGACGTCGCCAGCCCCATCGCGAAGAAGAACGAAGTGCTGCTGGACGTGCATGCCGCGGGGGTGAATTTCCCTGACACGCTGATCATCGAGGGTAAATATCAATTCAAGCCACCCTTCCCGTTTTCCCCTGGCGGCGAAGCGGCGGGTGTCGTCAGCGAGGTGGGAGAGAAAGTCAGCCACTTGAACGTTGGCGACCGGGTGATGGCGCTGACCGGCTGGGGCAGCTTTGCCGAACAGGTGGCGGTGCCTGGCTATAACGTGCTGCCGATCCCCGCGTCCATGGACTTCAACACCGCGGCCGCTTTCAGCATGACGTACGGCACCTCGATGCACGCCCTAAAGCAACGGGCCAACCTGCAACCCGGCGAAACCCTGTTGGTGCTCGGCGCCTCCGGCGGTGTCGGCCTGGCGGCCGTGGAAATCGGCAAGGCCATGGGCGCCCGGGTGATCGCCGCCGCCAGCAGCGCGGAGAAACTCGCTGTGGCAAAAGCGGCCGGCGCCGATGAACTGATCAACTACAACGAAACCAGCCTGAAGGATGAAATCAAGCGCCTCACCGACGGCCAGGGTGCCGACGTGATCTACGATCCGGTGGGTGGCGACCTGTTCGACCAGGCCATCCGTGCCATCGCCTGGAACGGTCGGCTGCTGGTGGTCGGCTTCGCCAGCGGGCGCATCCCCGAACTGCCGGTGAACCTGGCCCTGCTCAAGGGCGCCGCCGTGGTGGGCGTGTTCTGGGGCTCCTTCGCCCAACGCCAACCCCAGGACAACGCCGCCAACTTCCAGCAACTGTTCGGCTGGTTCGCCGAGGGCAAGCTCAAGCCGCTGGTGTCACAGGTGTACCCGCTGAGCAACACCGCCCAGGCGATCAATGACCTGGGGCAGCGCAAGGCGGTGGGGAAGGTGGTTGTGCAGGTGCGTTGAAACAGCGCCGGACAAAAAGGCCAGAGCCACCGATGAGGTGGCTCTGGCCTTTTTCTTTTTAATTACCCCCCACTGGAATTCTCAGCAGCATAAATAAAAACTGATTTGGCGGTAGATATATACCGCATCCTCGCCGAAAAAATACGCAAACCTTCTTCGCACACAACAGCACCCCGCAGCAGCAGGGCGCCATTCAGTAACGGATAAGCTGACATGGATAAGTCATATGTGCGATGCAAATACATATTTAGGGCCTCATAAACAATTGGGACCCGGCTCATACGAAATCGGTCCTTTATCGATCAAAGGTAAAAATTTCACTGGGGGATATTTCCAAGGAGCTTGGGGGCCGTACGAGGGACCTCCTAGAGGGGTCACTAGAAGTTCAAAGAGACACAACGCGTCTATCCCCTACGCGTGGGACGACATTATGAGAGAGCGTATAGCCAATAGCGAAGCCATCGATGCCGAGTATCGCAACACTTTCATAAAACTTACCGAAATAACTACAAAAGAACTCGAACAGGCAAAAAGATCAGCGATAGGCGCCCGCCCACTTTCACCGTTGGAAAAAGCAAAGACTGAGCAAGAGGCAACGCTAAAGGTTATTCAGTCCAAAGAGTCCGAGTATCAGGCACGCACCAAAAGCGCTTACTCGCTGTATGGTCACAATCCATTCTTCCTGATGAAGGAGTTGTCTTTCAAAAGAATAATGGAAAGCCTGCAAACCTCCCCACCCAATATCGTCGTCGCTTACTCAGCGATCGATAACGCGTACCGATCAGCGTTAGAGCTGAAACGGCTTTCATTGCAAAAAGACATTCTTGCTGGACAACTGGAACAGGCATCAAAAAAGTCGAGCAGGCTGCTGTCATAGCTGGGCAAAAGGACTCCGCATCAGCAGTAAATGAAAACCTTAGGATTATCAATCAAGAAAAAAACATTCACCTCCAGCTTCTACCAAGCCTCTTACTAAACAAAGTCTCATCGACACTGGGCGCAACAGGCGGGCTAACCACCTCCCAGTCGCTTAGAAACTACAAAGCAGCCTTAACCAAGATCATTACAACTGAGCGAGCAGCTATCGCCGCTTTTGCGAAAGCCAATCCGAACATCAAGCCTCCCTTGAGCAAACCTGAACTCGAAGCCCTCAACAATCTTGTTGCGCTACAGGCAAAAACAAATTTAGGAAAGCGATGGCAGGATTATCATGTATCTCTTCTTCACTCAGAATCCGTTCGACATTTAATAAAAACAACTAACGCCTTTACCGGACTCATCGACCGGGCTTTAGCAGCCGAACGCTTACAAGAACAGCTACGCGTTGCAGCCGAGAAAAAAGCACAAGCACTAAAGCAAGCGCAAGCCCGAGCTGCGGCGCAACGAGCCGAACAAGAACGAAAACAGAACATCGCGGCGGCATTGGCGGACCGTTTCAATGAGCTGCTCCATCAGTTCAACCACGCCCAGCCTGAAGACATCAATCAAAAACTGCCTTGGATGCAGCAAAAACATCGGGAACTGTCTATCGCGCACCAGGACGCAACCGAAGCAGAGCATGCAGCGGGCGATCTTTACAATGTATCGCGGAGTGATTCACGAAGGACGTCGCTGCGTAAAGCACAAGCCGATATCGACGCGACTTTTCGGTTGAAACATCACATCGAAAATATACAGCTATCCACCGTCAGCGGCGCGATGGCCTCTGCGCGGCCACTCATGACGACTCCCGATGGCCTGATCGCTGGGTTTGAGGGTTCACCCGTTTCGCTGCAAGGCGCCATCGATCTACTGAAGAAAGCGAGTACCACCCTGGCGGGTGGTCCATTGGCGGTATTTGGCGTGGCAATATCCTATTCTCCGACAATCGGCAATAGCGAGCTTCAGCGTAATCCAGTGGTGATTAGCATTCCGCTGTCCCAACTGGATGAGAATTTCAAACTAACCCCAAATACTGAAACAGACCATTTACCGCTTCGCGTCGTGTCATCGGTTCGTGGGGAGCATACTCAGCTTTATCTTTCACCGACCGGTGGAAATTTATCCAGCGAGGTTCGGATCAGATACGTAACACTTGATCCAAACACCAATCTTTTCACTTTTACCACAGAAGGGATTCTTCCAAGAACGCTGACTTGGACACCAAACAACCCACCAGGGGATAACCTTCTTGGATCAACCGAGTTACCTGCGACGCAGCAGGAAATCAAGATCCTTCCAGGGGCCAGAATTACCCAGATAGAGGGAAGAATAAACGAGCATCCAACCTGCGATGACGCTGACATTGACGATTATGTGCTGGTATTCCCAATGGAATCGGGAATTCAGCCAGTCTATGTCATGGCGAGTCGTACCGGGCCGCGTTATGAGCCAGGGACAGTGACTGGAGCAGGTGCGGAGGTTGGGGAAGATTGGCTAGGAAGTAGCGAGCACGGCGCTGGTGCCCCCATTCCTCGCGAGATAGCAGATCTACTTCGGGGTCAGGACTTCAGAGACTTTGATGCCTTCCGAGAAAAATTTTGGAGGTGGGTAGCCGATGATGAAAAACTATCAAAACAGTTTAGTAGATCCAATCTGAAACTAATGCGTAATGGCTCTGCCCCGTTCACAACTCCAGACGGCCACGCAGGTGAAAGGAACAAATTTGAAATTCATCATATACAATTGATTTCCAAGGGCGGAGCAGTTTACGATTTGGACAATCTAAGCATCATGACACCTAAAAAACACGTTGAGCTTCACAAAAAAGGAACGAAGCCATGATCTTTAAAGAAAAAATCGAGGACTATACCGAAGCGGAGTTCCTATCCTTTCTTAAGGAATTTTTCGAAGACAATAACCAACTTACTGGAGATGAGCTCGGTGAGTACACCAGTAAACTTGTAAAGCATTTTGAAAAGGTTACTGAGCACCCGGAAAAATCCGCACTTATTTTCTACCCTAAACAAGGTCGAGAAGACAGTCCGGAAGGAATTCTGAATGAAATTAAAATCTGGCGAGAACAAAACGGAAAACCCGGTTTCAAGCCAGAGTAAACAATGGCGTCATCACCCTCGCGATGACGCCCCTCACTACCAAGACTAAAGCAATTCGCGAATCTCCTTCGGCAGCATCCGCATATACCGTGCTGCAGGGAAACTCCCGCAGCGCTGCACAATTGAAGGCAAGAGCCTGTTGAACCGGGCGATCAAGGCCAGGCGCTCGGTTTCCGGTAGCTGTTTAACGAGAAACGCATTGGATAGGTAAAGGCGCGTGTAGTGGAACGGGAGCAAGTCCTGTACCCATAGCTGGTCCTTGGCGTGTGCGTTGATGTCCGAGCATTTCCAGGTCTTGATCCATTTATTGGCATCTAGTTGCAAGCCATCCAGGCGGAACTCGAAAGGCGCTACGACCTGCGTCTGCGCCGGGTGTTCGTGATCCACCGTCCAGGGCTTGAAGCGCCATTGGCTCACGGCCTCCCGTGCGGCCTCGGCAAATTCCGGATGATCGCTGTGCAGGATCGCGATCTCATCGACACGGCCATCGGCATGCACCATGAAACCGATCCGGGCCACACCCGTTATCCCCTTCTGGTACAGGGACGTCGGGTAATCCGGCTTCGGATTGTGTTCGGGCACCAGCAACACCTCAGTTGCCCCGCTCATGCCTGACAAGCACAGCAACAGCATCACCACACACCACCTCATACCCCTACCCCTCACCTGAATTCAGAGACGTAAAGGGTAAAGACCATGACTCATGGGCCCTATAGCGAGACTTCCCATTTGGGCGAAGGATGTTTCCCACCGCTTTGCCCCGTTTTCACCGATACGGGGCATGAAAGGGCTTTGCGAAGACATTTCCTACGGCGCCCTTCGCTTATGCCTGAGCAATATGTTCACTTAAGAACATGACTAATCGAAATTTCCGCTGTTTATGCGACAACGAGCAATGCTATTTTCGGTAACGAAACTGTAACATTCGCATCCGCCACCATAACAAGAACCTGGAGCACTTGAATGTTTGCTTTCTTTCGTCCCGCCCCCCATCAGGCAGCCCTGCCTGATGAAAAAATAGACAGCACCTACCGACGCCTTCGCTGGCAGATCTTCGCCGGGATCTTCATTGGCTACGCCGGCTATTACCTGCTGCGCAAGAACTTCTCTCTGGCCATGCCGTACCTGATCGACGAGGGTTACACCCGTGGCCAGCTGGGCCTGGCCATGTCGGCCATCGCCATCGCCTACGGGCTGTCGAAGTTCCTGATGGGCCTGGTGTCCGACCGCTCCAACCCACGCTACTTCCTGCCCTTCGGCTTGTTGGTCTCGGCGGGGGTGATGTTCGTGTTCGGTTTCGCGCCTTGGGCAACCTCCAGCGTGACCATGATGTTCATCCTGCTGTTCATCAACGGCTGGGCCCAGGGCATGGGCTGGCCGCCAAGCGGACGGACCATGGTGCATTGGTGGTCGCAGAAAGAACGCGGCGGCGTGGTGTCGGTGTGGAACGTGGCACACAACGTCGGCGGCGGCCTGATCGGCCCGTTGTTCCTGCTGGGAATGGGCTGGTTCAATGATTGGCACGCGGCCTTCTATGTGCCCGCCGCTGTAGCGCTCGCCGTTGCCGTGTTCGCCTTCGTGACCATGCGCGACACCCCGCAATCGGTGGGCCTGCCGCCGATCGAGAAATACAAGAACGACTATCCGGAAGGCTACGACGCCAGTCACGAGAACGAATTCAGCGCCAAGGAAATCTTCGTCAAATACGTGCTGCGCAACAAAATGCTCTGGTACATCGCCATGGCCAACGTATTTGTCTACCTGCTGCGCTACGGCGTGCTGGACTGGGCGCCGACCTACCTCAAGGAAGCCAAGGGCTTCACCGTGGACAAGAGTTCCTGGGCCTATTTCTTCTACGAGTGGGCGGGTATTCCCGGCACACTGCTGTGTGGCTGGATGTCGGACAAGATCTTCCGCGGCAACCGTGGCCTGACGGGCATGGTGTTCATGGCCCTGGTGACCGTGGCAACGCTGGTGTACTGGCTGAACCCGGCCGGCAACCCGACCGTCGACATGATCGCCCTGGTTTCCATCGGTTTCCTGATCTACGGCCCGGTGATGCTGATCGGTTTGCAGGCACTGGAACTGGCGCCGAAGAAAGCCGCCGGTACCGCCGCAGGCTTCACTGGCTTGTTTGGTTACCTGGGTGGTTCGGTCGCGGCCAGTGCCGCCATGGGCTACACCGTGGATCATTTCGGCTGGGACGGTGGTTTTGTGCTGCTGATCGGTGCCTGCCTGCTGGCGATGGCATTCCTCGCGCCAACCTTGTGGCACAAGCAAATCGCCAGTCAGAGCCGCGAAGCGGTGGCCTGATCCAGCGCTGATTTGCAGCGCTTGAGCCGCGCCTCCAGATTCCGATCTGGCATGGCGTGGCTACGCAGGGCGTGGATGGTCTGCTCGACGTAATCGCGAGTGGTGCCGTAACGCCCGCAGGCGCTTTCGAACACCTGGCTCAGCACATGGTCCGGCAAGTTGCCGGCATAGCTGGGCAGGTGCCGCTCCAATACAAACCCCAAGGCTTGCACCCGGCTGCCATCCTCGAGACGGCAACTGAGCCAGTGCGGGCGATAGGACGGGACCGGCATCTCGCGCTGCCAGAGGGCAAACAGCGAATCCTCGAGATTCTCCTGCGGCAACCGGTAGGCGAAACCGCTGCACGAACCGCCGCGATCCAGCCCGAACACCAACCCCGGCAACTCCGGCGTACCACGGTGTTCGTGAGACCACAGGTACAAACCGCGATGATAACCATGGACCCGGCCACGCATCCGCTCCACCGCCGTGCATTCCGGCCGCCAGATCAATGAACCGTACGCGAACAGCCAGACCGGACCGCCCTGGTGGAGACTCATGGTCGATTGCATCGAGGCGAGCAATTGCTCACGGGTCAGTTGAGGCCCCAGGTCGAGCCTTGGTGGGTACAAGGCACAGGTAATGGCGGATTCGATAGCGGTCATGGCCGGTAGCGGTTGGCTCCTCGCAGGTTGAAAAGTAAATGGGGGTCGTCATGGGGTTGACGTTCACGGGGATCAAGGCAAGTTAAATGCCATCCACTCCCTATATACGTTATCGGTATCTGGCCCAAGGACTAAATATCGAAACGAAATATATGAAGTTATATCGATGAGTGGACAGTGGCGAGGGAGCTTGCTCCCGTTCGGTTGCGCAGCGACCGCAAAGTGTCGGGGCCGCTACGCAGCCCAGCGGGAGCAAGCTCCCTCGCCACAAAAGCACTTCTCAAGAGGGAGGGGGTGCGGTTTATGCCCGCGGCGCATACGCAAACACATCGGCACGCATCTGGTGGGCGTCCATCCCGGCTTCCACCAGCGCATCGAGCGTGGCGTAGATCATGGCCGGCGAGCCACTGGCGTAGACGTGGACGCCGGAAAGATCGCTGATGTCCTCGCACACGGCTTCATGGAGCATTCCGCAGCGACCTTCCCAACCGCACAAATCGCTGACGACTTTGTGCAGGAACAGGTTCGACAGTTTTTTCCATTCATCCCAATGCTCGATTTCATAGAAATCTTCCGGCCGCCGCACGCCCCAATACAGATGCACCGGATGCTTGAAACCCGCGGCCCGGCAATGCTCGATCAGGCTGTGCATCTGCGCCATGCCGGTGCCGGCGGCGATCAGCACCAACGGGCCGTCCGGCAGCTCGGACAAATGCGTGTCGCCAAAAGGCATTTCGACGCGCACGCTGGGGTTGCGTCGCAGTTGCTCCAGCAGCGCCTGTGCACTGCTTTCGCGCACCAATACATGCAACTGCAGTTCGCGCCCGGAATGCGGCGCCGAGGCCAGGGAGAACGCCGATTTTTCGCCGTTTTCCCGTTCGATCATCAGGTACTGCCCGGCGTGATAACGCGGTGGCTTGCCCGCCGGCGCACGCAGGCGCACTCGCCAGACATCGCCCCCCACGTCGGCACACTCGATCACCTGGCACGCCAGGTTGCGTACCGGCAGTTCACCCGGCGCCAGCACGCCATCCCACAACACCACGCAGTCCTCCAGCGGTTCGGCGATGCAGGTGAAGATCTCACCGTGATCGCGCACCTCGCCAGCCTGTTCCACACGGCCCTCCACCAGCAACGCACCACAGACGTGGCAGTTGCCGTTGCGGCAGCTTTGCGGGCATTCGTAGCCCAGGCGCCGCGCGCCATCGAGAATCCGCTCGGCGGGCCGTATCTCCAGCACCGCCCCGGAAGGCTGCAAGGTTACACGCATCAATCTATTCCTAACTGATTCCAGATGGCATCGATCCGTTGGGTAACGGCTTCATCCTTGACGATAACCCGGCCCCACTCACGAGTGGTTTCACCGGGCCATTTATGCGTGGCATCGAGCCCCATCTTCGAACCCAGGCCAGACACCGGCGAGGCGAAGTCGAGGTAGTCGATCGGCGTATTCTCGATCATCACCGTATCGCGCTTGGGGTCCATGCGCGTGGTGATGGCCCAGATCACGTCGTTCCAGTCCCGTGCGTTGATATCGTCGTCGGTGACGATAACGAACTTGGTGTACATGAACTGTCGCAAAAACGACCAGACCCCAAGCATGACCCGCTTGGCGTGCCCCGGATACGACTTCTTCATGGTCACCACGGCCATCCGGTACGAACAGCCTTCCGGCGGCAGGTAGAAATCGGTGATTTCCGGAAACTGCTTCTGCAGGATCGGCACGAACACTTCGTTCAGCGCCACGCCGAGAATGGCCGGTTCATCGGGCGGACGGCCGGTGTAAGTGCTGTGGTAAATCGGCTTGATCCGATGGGTGATGCGCTCGACGGTGAACACCGGGAAGCTGTCGACTTCGTTGTAGTAGCCGGTGTGGTCGCCGTACGGGCCTTCATCGGCCATTTCGCCGGGATGGATCACCCCTTCGAGGATAATCTCGGCGGTGGCCGGTACTTGCAGGTCATTGCCACGGCACTTCACCAGCTCAGTACGGTTGCCGCGCAACAGGCCGGCGAACGCATATTCGGAGAGACTGTCCGGCACAGGCGTGACGGCGCCGAGGATGGTCGCCGGGTCCGCGCCCAGGGCTACCGACACCGGGAATGGCTGGCCGGGGTGTTTTTCACACCACTCGCGGTAGTCCAATGCACCGCCGCGATGGCTCAGCCAGCGCATGATGACTTTGTTGCGGCCTATCACCTGCTGACGATAGATGCCCAGGTTCTGGCGGTCCTTGTTCGGGCCTTTGGTGACAGTCAGGCCCCAGGTGATCAGCGGCCCCACGTCGCCCGGCCAGCAGGTCTGCACCGGGAGCATGGCCAGGTCGACATCGTCGCCCTCGATCACCACCTCCTGGCAGATCGCGTCCTTGACGACCTTGGGCGCCATGGCAATGATCTTGCGGAAAATCGGCAGCTTGGACCAAGCGTCCTTCAGGCCTTTCGGCGGCTCGGGCTCCTTGAGGAACGCCAGCAGCTTGCCGATTTCGCGCAGCTCGCTGACGGCTTCGGCCCCCATGCCCAAGGCCACGCGCTCCGGCGTGCCGAACAGGTTGCCCAGCACTGGAATGTCATAACCCGTCGGGTTTTCGAACAACAGCGCCGGGCCTTTCGCGCGCAGGGTGCGGTCGCAGACCTCGGTCATTTCCAGGACGGGGGACACCGGCACCTGGATGCGCTTGAGTTCGCCGCGCTGTTCCAGACCGCTGATAAAGTCGCGCAAGTCGCGATACTGCATGCAAAAGCCTCATGGTGGCCGTGGCGTTCGGGGGCCCGAGTTTAACGCCGCCCGTCCAGAATAGTGAATGCACAGATAGCAAAAAGCCGGGTTTCCCCGGCTCTTGCTGGCCTGTCTTGGCGATTTACTTGCGTTTCATCGACAGGAAGAACTCATCGTTGGTCTTGGTCGTCTTCAGCTTGTCGACCAGGAACTCGATGGCGGCGACTTCATCCATCGGATGCAGCAGCTTGCGCAGGATCCACATGCGCTGCAACTCGTCGTCGGCGGTCAGCAACTCTTCGCGGCGCGTACCGGAACGGTTGATGTTGATGGCCGGGAACACACGCTTCTCGGCGATACGGCGATCCAGAGGCAGCTCCATGTTGCCGGTGCCCTTGAATTCCTCGTAGATCACTTCGTCCATCTTCGAACCGGTTTCAACCAGCGCGGTGGCGATGATGGTCAGCGAACCGCCTTCCTCGATGTTCCGTGCGGCACCGAAGAAACGCTTCGGCTTTTCCAGCGCATGGGCATCGACACCACCGGTCAGCACCTTGCCGGAGCTCGGGATCACGGTGTTGTAGGCACGGGCCAGACGGGTGATGGAGTCCAGCAGGATCACCACGTCTTTCTTGTGCTCGACCAGGCGCTTGGCCTTCTCGATCACCATTTCGGCAACCTGCACGTGGCGGGTCGGCGGCTCGTCGAACGTCGAGGCGACCACTTCGCCGCGCACGGTGCGCTGCATCTCGGTCACTTCTTCCGGACGCTCGTCGATCAGCAGCACGATCAGGTGAACTTCAGGGTTGTTACGGGCGATGTTGGCCGCGATGTTCTGCAGCATGATCGTCTTGCCCGCCTTCGGCGGCGCCACGATCAGGCCGCGCTGGCCTTTGCCGATGGGTGCGCACAGGTCGATGACACGACCGGTGAGGTCTTCGGTGGAACCGTTGCCGGCTTCCATCTTCATGCGCACGGTCGGGAACAGCGGGGTCAGGTTCTCGAAGAGAATCTTGTTCTTCGCGTTTTCCGGACGGTCGAAGTTGATGGTGTCGACCTTGAGCAGCGCGAAGTAGCGCTCGCCTTCCTTCGGAGGGCGGATCTTGCCAACGATGGTGTCACCGGTGCGCAAGTTGAAGCGACGGATCTGGCTCGGCGAGACGTAGATATCGTCTGGGCCGGCAAGATAGGAAGCGTCTGCGGAGCGAAGGAAGCCGAAGCCGTCCTGGAGAATCTCCAGCACGCCATCACCGGAGATTTCCTCGCCGCTTTTCGCGTGCTTCTTGAGCAGGGAGAAAATCACGTCCTGCTTGCGCGAACGGGCCATATTTTCTATGCCCATCTGTTCGGCCAATTCGAGCAGTTCGGTAATCGGCTTTTGCTTGAGTTCAGTCAGATTCATATAGGAATGACGTAATCATTTATGGAGGGGGGAAATTAAGCTTTTGGCTTAATGAGGCCGCGCCGCAGAGAAGGCGACAGGATCGCGTACTTATTCGAAAGGAGAGCGTCGGCGACGGCTTGCAGGGGGCAATGGAGAAACCAGTGCGGGGCCGAATGTACCACCTGGGTTTGCAAGCGTCTAGCCCCGAATAACGAAAAAGCCCCGCGATTTGCGGGGCTTTTTCAGTGGCATTCGGCGCTTAGATGTTGGCGTCGAGGAAAGCAGCCAGTTGCGACTTCGACAGCGCACCCACTTTGGTGGCTTCGACGTTGCCGTTCTTGAACAGCATCAGGGTCGGGATACCACGCACGCCGTGCTTGGCCGGAGTCTCCTGGTTTTCATCGATGTTCAGCTTGGCAACGGTCAGCTTGCCTTTGTAGGTCTCGGCAATCTCGTCCAGGACCGGGGCGATCATTTTGCAGGGACCGCACCACTCAGCCCAATAGTCGACCAGTACCGCGCCTTCGGCCTTGAGTACGTCAGCCTCGAAGCTAGCGTCGCTAACGTGTTTGATCAGATCGCTGCTCATGGAAATCTCCGGGGTTGTCAGCAAAAAAACGTGGCCCATCATAGCGGCCCTTCCCAGGTTCAGGAAGCCGCAGTTGATTGAGTCTCGCTATGGCGGTCAATGGCGTTGGGTATCGCCGCCGTCACGAAGCAGTGGGGGCGACGAAGGAAATCCCGGTACGCAGCGCAGCGTTACGTACATGTTCCTGCATGGCTTTTTGCGCGGCGCCCGAAGCGCGACGGGCCAGGGCGCGAAGGATCTTGCGATGCTCCTGCCAGGTCTCCATCGCCCGCTCCGCCCTGATGAACGGTAGTTTCTGGCTTTCCAGGAAGATGTCGGCGCTGGCGGTGAGGATGCTCAGCATCGCCTGGTTGCCGCTGGCCAACAGGATCCGTCGATGAAATTCGAAATCCAGTCGTGCGGCGGCGTCGAAATCCCCGATCTTCAACTCCCGGCGCATGGCCTCGATATTGTCTTGCAGCGCGTCGAGCTCGTCGGCGCTCAGCGTAACCGCCGCCAACCCCGCCGCGAAGCCCTCCAGGGCGTAGCGCAGCTGGAAGATATCCACCGGCGAGGCCTGGGCCGCGAACGGCCAGCCCGGCGCCGACTCGTTGCGCGGAGCCTCTACCGGAGCCTGCACGAATACTCCCTTGCCCGGCTGCACACTGATCATGCCCAGGGCACTCAGGGAGGACAGCGCTTCGCGCAACGACGCCCGGCTCACGCCCAGTTGCAGCGCCAGGTCCCGTTGCGACGGCAACGCATCGCCCGGGCCGAAGCCTTCATCGACGATCAGTTTGCGGATGGCTTGCAGGGCCACTTCAGGAACGGCACGAGCGATGGAATTCATGATTTTTCAGACGAACCGGGCCAGTGAGCGGCTAGTTGTAAAGCTATTCGTCGCGCCCGGCAAGTCGTGCCCCAGCAGGGTTCGGCGACAAATAGCGACGCCCGATAAAGGTGCGAAATGGGCCGTAACTGTTCAGACCAGTAAGACCGCTAAAAACCAGCAATTCCGCGGCTTTGGCTGAATAAAAGCTTGCTTGGCATGGCCTGTGCTCTGTCCGAACGCAGAAATCACATCACCGATTGCGGAGATTCGCCATGATTCAGCGTTGCAGCGCCCTGCTCACTGCCCTGTTTGCCAGCCTGATGCTCTGCCAGCTACCCGCCCATGCCGATGGCCTGGAAGACGTGGTCAAGCGTGGCACACTCAAGGTCGCCGTGCCCCAGGACTTTCCGCCATTCGGCTCGGTGGGCCCGGACATGAAACCCCGCGGCCTGGACATCGACACTGCGAAGCTGCTGGCCGACCAGCTCAAGGTCAAGCTCGAACTGACGCCGGTCAACAGCACCAACCGCATCCCGTTCCTGACCACCGGCAAGGTCGACCTGGTGATTTCCAGCCTGGGCAAGAACCCGGAGCGTGAGAAGGTCATCGACTTTTCCAGCGCCTATGCGCCGTTCTACCTGGCCGTGTTCGGTCCGCCCGACGCGGCGATCAATGGCCTGGATGACCTCAAGGGCAAGACCATCAGCGTCACCCGTGGCGCCATCGAAGACATCGAGCTGACCAAGGTCGCCCCCGAAGGCGTCACCATCAAGCGCTTCGAAGACAACAACTCGACCATCGCCGCCTACCTGGCCGGCCAGGTCGACCTGATCGCCAGCGGCAACGTGGTGATGGTCGCCATCAGCGAACGCAACCCCAAGCGTGTCCCGGCACTGAAGGTGAAACTCAAGGACTCGCCCGTGTATGTGGGCGTGAACAAGAACGAGCCGGCGCTGCTGGACAAGGTCAACCAGATCCTGGCCACCGCCAAGTCCGACGGCAGCCTGGAGAAAAACTCCCAGACCTGGCTCAAGCAGCCGCTGCCGGCCGATCTCTGACCGTCGCTTGAGAGGCTGAGCATGGCTTATCAGTTCGATTTTCTGCCGGTGGTGCAAAACACCGAGCTGCTGTTGCGCGGCGCGCTGTTCACCCTGGAACTGACGGCCATCGGCGCGTTGCTCGGGGTCGGCCTGGGCATCGTCGGGGCCGTGGTGCGGGCGTGGAATATTCGCCCGTTCGCGGCGATCTTCGGCGTCTACGTGGAATTGATCCGCAACACGCCGTTCCTGGTGCAGCTGTTTTTCATCTTCTTCGGCTTGCCGTCCCTGGGCCTGCAGATTTCCGAATGGCAGGCCGCAGTGCTGGCGATGGTGATCAACCTCGGCGCCTACTCCACCGAGATCATCCGCGCCGGTATCCAGGCCATTCCGCGCGGGCAACTGGAAGCCGCCGCGGCCCTGGCGATGAGCCGCTTCGAAGCCTTCCGCCACGTGGTGCTGCTGCCAGCGCTGGGCAAAGTCTGGCCAGCCCTGAGCAGCCAGATCATCATCGTGATGCTCGGCTCGGCGGTCTGTTCGCAGATCGCCACCGAAGAGTTGAGCTTCGCCGCCAACTTCATTCAGTCGCGCAACTTCCGCGCCTTTGAAACCTATGCGCTGACCACGTTGATCTATTTGTGCATGGCACTGTTGATCCGCCAGTTCCTGAACTGGGTGGGTCGCCGCTGCCTGTACAAGAGCAGCACCGGGAGCCGCCCATGAGCGATTTCACTTTCTGGGACGTGGTGCGCAACCTGCTCACCGGCCTGCAATGGACCCTGGCACTGTCGCTGGTGGCGTTTATCGGCGGCGGCGTGATCGGCCTGCTGATCATGGTGTTGCGCATTTCCAAGCGCGCCCTGCCCCGCAACATCGCCCGTACCTACATCGAGCTGTTCCAAGGCACGCCGTTGTTGATGCAACTGTTCCTGGTGTTCTTCGGCGTGGCCCTGGCCGGGGTGGAGATTTCCCCGTGGATGGCGGCGGCGATTGCCTTGACGCTGTTTACCAGCGCCTACCTGGCGGAGATCTGGCGCGGTTGTGTCGACTCGATTTCCAACGGCCAGTGGGAAGCTTCGGCGAGCCTGGCCCTCAATCCGCTGGAACAGTTGCGCTACGTGATCCTGCCCCAGGCCCTGCGCATCGCCGTGGCGCCGACCGTGGGCTTTTCGGTGCAAGTGGTCAAGGGCACCGCGGTGACCTCGATCATTGGCTTTACCGAACTGACCAAGACCGGCGGCATGCTCGCCAACGCCACGTTCGAGCCGTTCATGGTGTATGGCCTGGTCGCCCTGGGTTACTTCCTGCTCTGCTACCCCTTGTCCCTCAGTGCGCGCTACCTGGAAAGGAGACTGCATGCCTCTGCTTAGAATTACCGCCCTGCATAAATACTATGGCGATCACCACGTGCTCAAAGGCATCGACCTGAGTGTCGAGGAAGGCCAGGTGGTGGCGATCATCGGCCGCAGCGGCTCGGGCAAATCCACCTTGCTGCGCACCCTCAATGGCCTGGAATCGATCAACGACGGCGTGATCGAAGTCGACGGCGAATACCTCGATGCCGCCCGCGCCGACCTGCGCAGCCTGCGGCAGAAAGTCGGGATGGTGTTCCAGCAGTTCAACCTGTTCCCGCACCTGACCGTCGGCGAGAACGTGATGCTCGCGCCGCAGGTTGTACAAAAAGTGCCCAAGGCCAAGGCCGCCGAGCTGGCTCGGCAGATGCTGGAACGGGTCGGCCTCGGCGAAAAGTTCGATGCTTTCCCGGAGCGCTTGTCCGGCGGCCAGCAGCAACGGGTCGCGATTGCCCGCGCGCTGGCCATGTCGCCGAAAGTGCTGCTGTGCGACGAAATCACCTCGGCCCTGGACCCGGAACTGGTCAATGAGGTGCTCAGCGTGGTGCGGCAACTGGCCAAGGAAGGCATGACCCTGATCATGGTCACCCATGAAATGCGTTTCGCCCGGGAAGTGGGCGACAAACTGGTGTTCATGCACCAGGGCAAGGTGCATGAGGTGGGCGATCCCAAGGTGCTGTTCGCCAATCCGCAGACGGCGGAGCTGGCAAACTTTATCGGGACGGTTGAACACGCCTGATCTTCGCTGCCTAAAGAGGCTCCTGTGGCGAGGGAGCTTGCTCCCGCTCGATTGCGCAGCAATCGCAGGATCTGCCCGCCCATGTATTTCTGGTGTACCGGGTTGATTGGTTTTGGGCTGCTGCGCAGCCCAGCGGGAGCAAGCTCCCTCGCCACTAAGCCCCCCCTGCAAGCTGCTCTGGCTCAAGGGTTTGGATCAGGCGCGTTGGCGTAAGCGGTCGATCGTGGCAGGATGGCGAGGTTATCGACCGAGACTTTTTGCCCATGCCGCCATCCCAAGCCAAGAATCTGTCCCTGATCGCTGCCATAGACCTGGGCTCCAACAGCTTCCACATGGTCGTCGCCAAGGCCCAGAACGGGGAAATCCGCATTCTTGAGCGACTCGGCGAGAAGGTCCAACTGGCCGCCGGTATCGACGAAGAGCGCAAGCTGAGCGAAGAATCCATCCAGCGCGGGCTCGATTGTCTCAAGCGGTTCGCCCAACTGATCAACGGTATGCCCCTGGGCGCGGTGCGGATCGTGGGCACCAACGCTCTGCGCGAGGCGCGCAACCGTGGCGAGTTCATCCGTCGCGCCGAAGAAATCCTTGGCCATCCGGTGGAAGTCATCTCCGGTCGTGAAGAAGCCCGCCTGATCTACCTCGGCGTTTCCCACACCCTGGCCGACACCCCCGGCAAGCGCCTGGTGGCGGACATCGGCGGCGGCAGTACCGAATTCATCATCGGCCAGCGCTTCGAGCCGCTGCTGCGCGAAAGCTTGCAGATGGGCTGCGTCAGCTACACCCAGCGCTATTTCCGCGACGGCAAGATCACTCCGGCTCGCTATGCCCAGGCCTATACGGCGGCGCGCCTGGAAATCATGAGCATCGAACACGCCCTGCACCGCCTGACCTGGGATGAGGCCATCGGCTCCTCGGGGACCATTCGCGCCATTGGCCTGGCACTCAAGGCCGGCGGACATGGCAGCGGCGAAGTCAATGCCGAGGGCCTGGCCTGGCTCAAGCGCCGACTGTTCAAGCTCGGCGATGTGGACAAGATCGATTTCGAAGGCATCAAGCCCGACCGCCGGGCGATTTTCCCGGCGGGCCTGGCGATTCTGGAAGCGATTTTCGACGCCCTCGAACTGCAACGCATGGACCACTGTGAGGGTGCCCTGCGCGAAGGCGTGCTGTATGACCTACTGGGGCGTCATCACCACGAAGACGTCCGTGAGCGCACCCTGGGTTCGCTCATGGAACGCTATCACGTCGATCAGGAACAGGCGGTACGGGTCGAGCGCAAGGCGTTGCATGCCTTCGACCAGGTGGCCGATGACTGGGATCTGAACGACGGAGTCTGGCGCGAACTGCTGGGCTGGGCCGCCAAAGTGCATGAAGTGGGCCTGGACATCGCTCACTATCACTACCACAAGCACGGCGCCTACCTGATCGAGCACTCGGACCTGGCCGGTTTCTCCCGGGAAGACCAGCAAATGCTCGCGCTGCTGGTACGCGGCCATCGACGCAACATTCCCAAGGATAAATTTGCCGAGTTCGGCGATGACGGCATCAAGCTGATTCGCCTGTGCGTGCTGCTGCGCTTCGCGATCCTGTTCCACCACATTCGTGGCACCCAGGAAATGCCGCAGGTTGTCTTGCGGGCCGATGGCGATGAGTTGGATGTGCTGTTTCCTGAAGGCTGGCTGGAAGAAAACCAACTGACCCAGGCCGACTTCGCCCAGGAAGCCGACTGGCTGACCCGGGTTGGGATTGTGCTGAACATCCACTGAATCCAGCAACAACACAGATCTCTTGTGGCGAGGGGATTTATCCCCGCTGGGCTGCGAAGCAGCCCTAAAGCCTGCCTACCCGTTTTGTCAGGCTAATTACCTTCAACTCTTTGGGGCCGCTTCGCGACCCAGCGGGGATAAATCCCCTCGCCACAGCAAGCTCCCTCGCCACAAAAGCTGAGCCTGCCCCCCTTCCACCGTTTTTTAACGAACCGCCAACACCGGGCTGCTCAAGCGCTCCAGCAAGGTCGCCTGGGCACTGCGCGGGTTCTGGTTGCCGGTCGGCGTGTTGCGGATGTAACGACCATCCGACTGCAAACTCCAGCTGTGGGTGTTGTCAGTGAGGTAGCTTTCCAGCTCTTTCTTGACCCGCAGGATCAGCTTCTTGCCTTCCACCGGGAAGCAGGTCTCGACCCGCTTGTCGAGGTTGCGTTCCATCCAGTCGGCGCTGGACAGGAACATCTGTTCCTCGCCGCCATTGAGGAAGTAGAACACCCGGGTATGTTCCAGGAAGCGGCCGATGATCGAGCGCACATGGATGTTATGGGAAACCCCCGGGATGCCCGGCCGCAGGCAGCACATGCCACGCACCACCAGGTCGATGCGTACGCCCGACTGGCTGGCCTTGTACAACGCACGGATGATCTTCGGATCGGTCAGCGAGTTGAACTTGGCAATGATGTGGGCCGGCTTGCCGTCCAGGGCGAACTGCGTCTCCCGGGCGATCATGTCGAGCATGCCCTTTTTCAGGGTGAATGGCGCATGCAGGAGTTTCTTCATGCGCAGGGTCTTGCCCATGCCGATCAACTGGCTGAACAGCTTGCCGACGTCTTCGCACAAGGCATCGTCAGAAGTCAGCAGGCTGTAGTCGGTATACAGGCGGGCGTTGGCGGCGTGGTAGTTACCGGTGCCCAAGTGGGCGTAACGCACGATTTCACCGGCTTCACGGCGCAGGATGAGCATCATCTTGGCGTGGGTCTTGAAGCCGACCACACCGTAGATCACCACCGCGCCGGCCGCTTGCAGGCGGCTGGCCAGTTGCAGGTTGGACTCTTCATCGAAGCGCGCGCGCAATTCGATCACCGCGGTGACTTCCTTGCCGTTTCGTGCCGCGTCCACCAGGGCGTCGACGATTTCCGAGTTGGCACCGCTGCGGTACAGGGTCTGGCGCACCGCCAGGACGTGTGGATCCTTGGCGGCCTGGCGCAGCAGGTCGACCACCGGCGTGAACGACTCGAACGGGTGCAGCAGCAGGATGTCCTGCTTGCTGATCACGCTGAAAATGTTCTCGCTGTTTTGCAACAGTTTCGGGATCTGCGGCGTGAACGGCAGGTATTGCAGTTCAGGATGGCTGTCCAGGCCGGTGATGCTGAACAACCGGGTCAGGTTGACCGGGCCATTGACCTGATACAGCTCGGTCTCATGCAGGTTGAACTGCTTGAGCAGGTAGTCGGACAGGTGTTTCGGGCAGGTGTCGGCCACCTCCAGGCGCACCGCGTCACCGTAGCGACGGGAGAACAGCTCGCCACGCAGGGCACGGGCCAGGTCTTCGACGTCCTCGGTGTCCACCGACAGGTCGGCGTTACGGGTCAGGCGGAACTGGTAGCAACCCTTGACCTTCATGCCCTGGAACAGGTCATCGGCGTGGGCGTGGATCATCGACGACAGGAACACATAATTGTCGCCAGGACCGCCGACGTCTTCCGGCACGCGGATGATGCGCGGCAGCAGGCGTGGCGCCGGGATGATCGCCAAACCGGAATCGCGACCGAAGGCGTCGATACCTTCCAGCTCGACGATGAAGTTCAGGCTCTTGTTCACCAGCAGCGGGAACGGGTGCGTCGGGTCGAGGCCGATCGGCGTGATGATCGGCGCGATCTCGTCGCGGAAATAGCGGCGCACCCAGGTCTTGATCTTGGTGTTCCAGTTGCGGCGGCGGATGAAGCGCACCTGGTGCTTTTCCAGCTCCGGCAACAGAATGTCATTGAGGATCGCGTACTGACGGTCCACATGGCCGTGGACCAGTTCGCTGATGCGCGCCAGGGCCTGGTGCGGCTGCAAGCCGTCGGCGCCAGCCTGTTCACGAGCGAAGGTGATCTGCTTCTTCAGCCCGGCGACGCGGATCTCGAAAAACTCATCCAGGTTGCTGGAAAAGATCAGCAGGAATTTCAGCCGTTCCAGCAGCGGGTAGGACTCGTCCAGCGCCTGTTCCAGCACGCGGATGTTGAACTGCAGTTGCGACAGCTCGCGATGGATGTACAGGCTGCTGTCATCCAGGTTGGGAATGACAATCGCCGGGGCCGGGGCAGGCTCGATGACGGCCGGTGGAGCAGGCTCCATCTCCGGCGGCGTCTCGGCTATTTGCTCGACCACGGGTTGAGCGTCTTTTACGGCAACTTCGGAGAGTCCTTCGGTATTCATCGCAAGTTCCTGGGAGGCTATTTCTGCTCTCGTAACAATTGGGCGGCGCGCACGGCAAAGTAAGTCAGGATGCCATCAGCGCCTGCGCGTTTGAAAGCGGTCAAGGACTCCAGGATCACCCCTTCGCCCAACCAGCCGTTCTGGATCGCGGCCATGTGCATCGCGTACTCGCCGCTGACCTGATAAACAAAGGTCGGTACTTTGAATTCGTCTTTGACCCGGCAAAGAATGTCGAGGTAAGGCATGCCCGGCTTGACCATGACCATGTCTGCCCCTTCTGACAAGTCAGCCGCCACTTCGTGCAAGGCTTCCTGACTGTTGGCCGGGTCCATCTGATAAGAGGCCTTGTTGGCCTTGCCCAGGTTCAGGGCCGAGCCGACCGCGTCGCGGAACGGGCCGTAATAGGCGCTGGCGTACTTGGCCGAGTAGGCCATGATCCGCACGTTGACGTGACCGGCCACCTCGAGGGCTTCGCGGATCGCCTGGATGCGTCCGTCCATCATGTCCGACGGCGCTACCACCTGGGCACCGGCCTCGGCGTGGGACAGGGCCTGCCTGACCAATGCATCGACGGTAATGTCGTTCTGCACATAGCCTTCTTCATCGAGGATGCCGTCCTGCCCGTGGGTGGTGAACGGGTCCAGCGCCACATCGGTAATCACCCCCAGCTCGGGGAAGCGCGCGCGCAGGGCACGGGTCGCGCGTTGGGCGATGCCCTCGGGGTTCCAGGCCTCGGCGGCGTCCAGAGACTTGAGCGTCGGGGGCGTGACCGGGAACAGCGCCAGCGCCGGAATGCCCAGCTCGACCCAGTGGGCGGCTTCTTCGAGCAGCAGATCGATGGTCAGGCGCTCCACCCCCGGCATCGACGCCACCGCTTCGCGACGGTTCTCACCGTCCAGCACGAACACCGGCAGGATCAAGTCATTGGTCGTCAGCACGCTTTCACGTACCAGCCGACGAGAGAACTCATCACGGCGGTTGCGACGCAGGCGGGTGGCAGGGAACAGACGATTGGCGGGGGTAAAGCTCACGGCAGACTCCTGAGCCCGTGCTGACGGGCGAGCGTGACAGTTATAAGCGCCCATTATGACGAAGACATTACAGTTATGTGCACCTGCGTCCTGTCGTCGCAGTTATTGTCTTTGTAGGAATTGTTCACGTCGAGACACATTTCGATACTTTCCTGAATGTGCCTGAAGGGTTAGGCTGCGCGTTCATTTCGCCAGCACCCAGACAATGCTCCAACAATTTCTGCACGACTTCGGCTACTTGGCCCTGTTTATCGGCACGTTCTTCGAAGGCGAAACCATCCTCGTGCTCGCAGGTTTCCTGGCGTTCCGTGGCTATATGGACATCAACCTGGTGGTGGTCGTGGCGTTCTGCGGCAGCTACGCGGGCGATCAGCTGTGGTATTTCCTGGGCCGCAAGCACGGCCGCAAACTCTTGGCGCGCAAGCCGCGCTGGCAGTTGATGGGCGATCGTGCGCTGGAGCATATCCGCCGACATCCGGACATCTGGGTCCTGAGCTTTCGCTTCGTCTATGGCCTGCGCACGGTGATGCCGGTGGCGATCGGCCTGTCAGGCTATCCGCCGGGCCGCTACCTGTTGCTCAACGGCATCGGTGCGGCGATCTGGGCCACGGCGTTGGCCGCTGCCGCGTACCATTTCGGCGCGGTGCTCGAAGGTATGCTGGGCAGCATCAAGAAGTATGAGTTGTGGGTACTCGGCGCGCTGCTGGTGCTGGGCCTGGTCCTGTGGCTGCGCCGACGCATCAAGAATGCCCGGCTGGCCAGGAAAGTCCTCGAAGCCGAACGCCTGGAACAAGCCCGGTCCGGCGAACCTACGACGCCCACCGAGTAAACCGGGCGCGGCAGCAATACAGCCCGATACCGCTGAGCAGGCTGTAGCTGAGCAGCCCGACCCACGCCACGGGGCTGGCCGGCCACAACCCGGCCAGTGGCGCCAGGCACACCAGCGGCAGGTTCGAGGCCAGCCGCAATAGCTCCAGCCTCAGCGCCCACGGGCGATTCTCCAGGGCCACGCCCAACACGAACAGACCGAACGCCACCGCGCCCCAACCCAACACCAGAGCGGCAACCGGCAGGCTGGTTTCAAGATTCATCAAATAACTGCCCAGGGCAATGTAGGCGCAGAACTGCAGCGCCACGTACCACTGCTGGCGTGCGTCCAATGGCACTTCGAATTTGCGGAACTGGCTCAGGTCCGGCTTGTTCAGCGGGTACTTGGCCGCGACGTCCGCCGGACGCCAACCGGTGGGCATGAACCAGATCCGCAGCTTGTCCCACCAACGCCCGGCCCGCCGCGCATCGGCCCACAGTTGCGCATAGAACTGCAGGTTGGCCCACAACGGGTTCCAACTGGCCAGCGGCGTGGTCACGCCAAAAACCACCGGCTCGTTGTCGTCTTCTTCCTGGAAGGTGCCAAACAGACGGTCCCAAATAATGAACACCCCGCCGTAATTGCGATCCATGTAGAGAGGGTTCTGTGCATGGTGGGCGCGATGATTGGACGGCGTAACGAAGCACCACTCCAACCAGCCGAGCTTGGGAATGTGCTGGGTGTGGACCCAGAACTGGTACAGCAGATTCAACGCCGCGACGCTGACGAAGACCATCAGCGGCACGCCCAGTACGGCAAGCGGGACGTAGAAGATCCAGCTCAGCAGGAAGCCGGTGCTGGTCTGGCGCAGCGCGGTGGAAAGGTTGTAGTCCTCGCTCTGGTGGTGCACCGAATGGGCGGCCCAGAGGATGTTGCGTTCGTGACCCATGCGGTGCAGCCAGTAATAGCAGAAGTCGTAGGAGACGAAAGCCATCACCCAGACCCAGGCCTGGTCGGCGGGCAATTCAATCACCGCCAAGTGTTCGAGCGCGAAGGCGTAGGTCACCAACCCCACACCCTTGGTCAGCAAACCGGTGGTGGTCGACAGCACGCCGGTGCTCAAGCTGTTGATCGCGTCTGCCACGCGGTAGTGGCTCACGCCCCGCCAGCGATCTGCCAGCAACTCGACGGCGATCAGCACGAAGAAGAACGGCACGGCATACAGGATGAAGTTCATGACGCAACCCGGGCATGCAAGACAGGGAGACAATCGGCAGATTAGGTGTAGCTGGCCGATCCCCCTATGGCAACGAGTGACAAATTAGTAGACATTTAACGCCATGAATCTGGAGAAAAGCCCATGAGCAAAAAAATTGCAGTGATCCTTTCCGGCTGTGGCGTGTATGACGGCGCCGAGATCCACGAAAGCGTGATCACCTTGCTGCGCCTCGATCAGCGCGGGGCACAGGTCCAGTGCTTCGCTCCAAACATTGCCCAATTGCATGTGATCAATCACCTGACCGGCGAGGAAATGCCCGAGAGCCGCAACGTGCTGGTGGAATCGGCACGGATCGCCCGTGGCAACGTCAAGGATTTGCGTGAAGCCCGGGTCGAGGACTTCGACGCCCTGATCGTACCCGGTGGTTTTGGCTCGGCGAAAAACCTCTCCAACTTTGCCGTCGAAGGCCCGGGCTGCACCGTCCAACCAGAGGTCCTGGCCTTGACCGAGGCCTTTGCCGAGGCGGGCAAACCGGTCGGGCTGATCTGCATCTCCCCGGCCCTGGCGGCAAAGATCTACGGCCCGGGGGTGACCTGCACCATCGGCAACGACCCGGACACGGCGGCAGCCGTGGGCAAAATGGGCGGCACTCATGAAGACTGCGCGGTGACCGACATCGTCGAAGACCGCGCGCGCAAACTGGTCAGCACCCCGGCCTACATGCTGGCGCAGAACATCAGCGAAGCGGCCTCGGGCATCAACAAGCTGGTGGACCGGGTGCTGGAACTGACGCACGAGAACGACGCCTGACACCGCCGACTCTTTCCTGTGGGAGCGAGCCTGTTCGCGATAGCGCCGGCACAGGCAACATGTTGATTGGCTGATCCACCGCCATCGCGAGCAGGCTCGCTCCCACAGGGGGTTATGCGCAGGGTTTATGGCATTCGGGCCAAACGCGTCAGGATCCGATCCAGCGCATTGGCAAACCCCTGCTTGTCCCGCTCGCTGTACGCTGCCGGGCCGCCCCCCACGTGGCCCTGTTCACGTAAATCGGTGAACAGGTTGCGCACCGCCAGCCGCTCGCCCATGTTCTGGGCATCGAACTCCTTGCCTCGCGGATCCAGGGCCGCGACGCCCTTCTTCACCAACCGATCGGCCAAGGGCACATCACTGCAGATCACCAGTTCACCCGGCTCGGCATGCTCCACCAGGTAATCGTCCGCCGCGTCAGGGCCGCAGGGCACCACGATCAGTTTCACACAGGCCAGGGCCGGCTTGATCTGCGGTTGACCGGCCACCAGCACCACGTCGAACCGGCGCTTGAGGGCGAACTTGACCACCAATTCCTTCGCGGCCTTGGGGCAGGCGTCGGCGTCGATCCATACGCGCATTGAATGGTTTCCTCTAAATTGAAAAGAAAAGCATCGCGGGCAAGCCTTGCTCCCACACAAGCCTTGCTCCCACAAGCCTTGCTCCCACAAGCCTTGCTCCCATAGCCTGCGGGAGAAAAGCTTGTGTGGGAGCAAGGCTTGCCCGCGATTATGAGCGCAGCGAATGCTTTTCAGGAGACCTGGACCCGACGCTTCTCCGCCACCCAACTGCGCCCATACAGCACCACGATCGCCAGGATCGCCACCACTTGAGCGGTCAGCGAATAGGCATCGGCATGAATGCCCAGCCAGTCGAAGTCGAAGAACGCCACCGGATGGGTGCCGAAGATCCCGGCTTCCTGCAACGCCTTCACGCCATGCCCGGCGAATACCACCGACAGTGCACACAACAGTGCCGCGTTGATGCTGAAGAACAGCGCCAGTGGCAGTTTCGCCGAGCCGCGCAGGATCACCCAGGCCAGCCCCACCAGCAACACCAGCGCTGTCGCGCCACCGGCCAACACCGCGTTGTGCCCGGCGGGGCCTGCCTGCAACCACAGGGTTTCGTAGAACAGGATCACTTCGAACAGTTCACGATAGACCGAGAAGAACGCCAGGATCGCAAAGCCAAAGCGACCACCACCGCCTACCAGGCTGCTTTTGATGTAATCCTGCCAGGCCGCTGCGTGGCGCCGGTCGTGCATCCACACCCCTAGCCACAGCACCATCACACTGGCGAACAACGCCGTCGCGCCTTCGAGCAATTCACGCTGGGCACCGCTGACGTCGATCACATACGCCGCCAGCCCCCAGGTCGCCAGGCCGGCCAACAGCGCCAAGCCCCAACCGATGTTGACGCTGCGCACGGCCGACTGCTGGCCGGTGTTGCGCAGGAACGCCAGGATCGCCGCCAATACCAGGATCGCTTCCAGCCCTTCGCGCAACAGAATCAGCAACCCGGAGATGTAGCTCAGCGACCAGCTCAAGCCATCGCCGCCCAGCAGGTCGGCGGACGCCTTCAACTTGGCCTTGGCCGCGTCCAGACGCTGTACGGCCTCTTCCACCGGCAAACCGTCCTGCAAGGATTGTCGGTAGGCCATCAGGGACTTTTCGGTGTCCTTGCGCACGTTGGCATCGACGTTATCCAGCGAACTTTCCACCAGCTCGAAACCTTCCAGGTAAGCCGCTACCGACAGGTCATAGGCCTGGTCGTGATCGCCGGCACGATACGCCGCGATGCTTTTGTCCAGGGTGGCGGCGGTGTAGTCGAGCAACTGCGCCGGGCCGCGCTGCACCTGTGGCGGCTGGGCACGCTGGGCACGGAAGGTGGCCGCTGCCGCCGGACCTTGCGCAGCCAGGACTTCCAGCGGGGTCTGACGTGCAAGGTCAGCAAGATTGTAGGTCTGTTCACTCTTCGCGGCCGCCGGGTCGGCGCTGAAGCTGGCGATGTAGGTCGCCAGGTCCCAGCGCTGACGGTCGTCGAGCTGATCGGCGAAGGCCGGCATGTCGGTGCCTTCGATGCCCATGCCGAGGGTGTTGTAGATCGCATAGAGACTCAGGCGATCCAGACGCTGGACGTCGCGCAAGTTGGCGGGCGGCGGCTCCAGGCCGACACCGGCGGGACCGTCGCCGGCACCGTTGGCTCCGTGGCACACCGAGCAATTCTGCGCGTATAGCGGCGCGCCGCGGGAAGGATCCGGGGTGATGACCGGCGCCTGGCTGACTTCATACGCCACCGCCAGCCTGGCACCCAGTTGCCGTGCCAGGCGGGCGACATCACCGCCGTCCTGGCGCTGGGTGATCGCACCGCGCAAGGCGCCGATGCCTTGGACCAGCTCAATCTTCTCCGGCTTGGCTGGCAGCCCGGCGATCAACCCTTCCAGCACCTGGATGAATTCCAGCTGCTCGCGGTATTCCCCGTTTTCGATGACCTTGCCCGCTTCGACTGTCGCCGGGTAATCCGCCCCGATGTAATCCAGTAAATGCAGGGCCTGGGGAGCACCCTCGACGGTGTCGGCCAGCAGCGGAGTGCTGCACAGCGCAAGCAATGGCAGTGCAAGCCAGGCCAGGAAACGGAACGGCGCAGTCATGAATGACTCTCAGTTGGAAATAAGAAGTAACACATTGTTCACTTCCAATGGCTTTGGCTCAAGAGCTGATGTGTTTTGGCGGCACATTTTCATCGGATATTCATGCTTTGTAAGTGATGTCACAAAAACAGCATTTAGAGATTGAAAAGCCATTACATAGCCAAGCGCCATGTTTATAATCGCCCGCCTTCTTATTATTCGACGGCATAAAAGCTCCTCCTTTTATGAGGAACTGACAGCGTCCCGACGCTTGTCCGTGGGATCGCTCCAGCCCGACCCGCACACCCCGGCTGTTACTCAGGGAAGAAATGTTCATGGCATCCCGTGCCGTTTTTTCGGTCGCCCTCGGTGCGATCACCTTGTTGTCCGGCTGCTCGGCCTTTCGCAACTACGACAGCGAATTGGCCCAGACCAACCAGCAACTGGCGTCCGGCAACGTCGACGCGGCATTGACCCTGCTGGAAAAGAACAACAGCAGCCAGGACAAGGACCTGCTGTATTACTTCGAGAAGGGCGAGCTGCTGCGTGCCAAGGGCGACTTGTCCGGCAGCCAGGTGGCCTGGACCAGCGCCGATCAGCAGGTTGGCCAGTGGGAGGATGCGGTCAAACTCGACACGGCCAAGTACCTGGCCCAGTTCGGCAGCTTCCTGGTCAACGATAAAGTCCGCCGCTACGAAGGCTACGACTACGAAAAGGTCATGCTGACCACGCAGATGGCGCTGAACCTGTTGGCCGTGAATGACTTCGACGGCGCGCGGACCCAGATCAAGAAGACCCACGAACGCGAAGCGGTGATCGCCGACCTGCGGGACAAGGAATACCTCAAGCGCGAGGAAGACGCCGAGAAGCAAGGGGTCAAGACCGAATACAAGGACCTCAAGGGTTATCCGGTGGCCAGCCTCGACGCCCCGGAAGTGGTCAGCCTGAAAAACAGTTACCAGAGCGCGTTCAGCCATTACCTGGCCGGCTTCGTCTATGAAGCCCTCGGTGAAAAAGACCTGGCCGCGCCGGGTTATCGCAAGGCCGCCGAACTGCGCCCCAACACGCCGCTGCTGGAGCAAGCCCTGCTCAACCTCGACAAGCCTGCCGCCAAGAACGATGACAGCGACATCCTGATCGTGGTGCAGAGTGGCCTGGCACCGTCCCGGGATTCGATCCGCATTCCCCTGCCCTTGCCGATCAGCGGCAACCTGGTCATCACGCCTTTGTCGTTCCCTGTGATCAAGCCTGATACCTCCACTGCCCCCGTCGGCCAGATCGGTGTCGACGGTCGTCAGCTGGACCTGACCCAACTCAACAGCACCACCGCCATGTCCCGCCGCGCGCTGCGCGACGACATGCCGGGCATCATCCTGCGCACCACCGTGCGCGCCATCACCCGTGGCGTGGCGCAGAAGCAGATCAACGATACCAACCCACTGGCCGGCCTGGCCGTCGGCCTCACTTCGGCGGTACTCGAAGGCGCTGACACCCGGACCTGGCGCACCCTGCCCGACTACACCCAGGTGGTGCGCCTGCGCCTGAAGAAAGGCGAACACCAGGTCACCTTGCCAAGTTCGGTGGGCGGCTCGGTGGTCAAGGTCACCGTCGACCAGCGCTACCAGGTCATCAGCCTGCGAGCAGTGGGGAACCAGGTGTTCGCCGGTGGCCTGGCTGCCCAGGTAATGCCCAGCGCCAACCCGACCGCCATTGCCCTCAAGCAACCTTAAGAACGGAGTCTTGTTCACATGCGTTTAAAACTGATCGCCGTCGG
The DNA here is from genome assembly GCF_018325805.1 of Pseudomonas sp. St290. Lineage (NCBI taxonomy): Bacteria > Pseudomonadati > Pseudomonadota > Gammaproteobacteria > Pseudomonadales > Pseudomonadaceae > Pseudomonas > Pseudomonas sp. St290. The sequence continues at coordinate 6,532,701 of NZ_AP014703.1, forward strand.
CGCCCTGGTCTTGCTGGCCGGTTGCGCCACCCCGCCGCCACCGGAGCCGGGCAGCGCCGCCAGCAAGGTCGTGGCGATGGGCAAGACCAAGAACATCGTGGTTGGCGCCATGCGCGTAGCCCGGGAAAACGGCTACCTGACCGTCAATGTCCAGCTGAGCAACACCAGCTACAACAACAAGACGATGTACTACCGCTTTGCCTGGCTGGGGCCGGAAGGCTTCCCGATCGCCGAGGAAGAAACCTGGAAAAGCCTGACGCTGTACGGCGAACAGACCAGCTTCCTGCCGGCCATCGCACCGACGCCCAAGGCGGTGGATTTCCGTTTGGAAATCAATACCCCATAAGACAGATGCACATTCCTGTGGCGAGGGGATTCATCCCCGCTGGGCTGCGTAGCAGCCCCAATTTTCAGCGAGCGCTGCGCACTCGAACGGGGATAAATCCCCTCGCCACAGACCTTTTATCCAGTTTTCGAGAGACCCCACATGTTCGTACGCATTTCGTCCATCGCCCTCGCCGTCCTGCTGGTCAGCGGCTGCGCCAACAACTCGCCGGTCCTGGGCAACAAGAACATCAGCTACGGCGATACCAAGGCCGTGGAAACCGTGACCAACGAGTTCGGCTCCACCGACCTGCAAATGATCGCCGAATCCATGACCCGCTCCCTGGCCCAGTCCGGCATCCTGCAGGGGCGTCCGGTGGTCCAGGTCTATGACGTGAAGAACAAGACCAGCGAATACATCGACACCCGCGAAATCACCACCAGCATCAAGACCCAGCTGATGAAAACCGGCGCTGCCCGTTTCGCCAGCGACAACACCGCCATGGACAGCCAGGTCGACCAGCTCAAACTGCAGAACCAGAGCGGCTTGTACAAGAAAAGCACCGTGGCCAAGACCGGCAACATGATCGCCGCCAAGTACCGTCTCGAGGGTTCTATCAGCTCGATCGTCAAGCGCAGCAGCGACTACAAGGACGTCTTCTACAAATTCAGCCTGCAATTGATCGACGTCGAGAGCGGTCTGGCCGAGTGGATGGACGAAAAAGAAATCCGCAAGACCACGGAGCGCTAAGCCATGCGCACATGGATAGGCATCATGGCCCTGGCCTGCGCATTTGGCGCGCAGGCGGCCCCCAAAGTCGCGGTGACCGACCTTGCGTACCAGGAGCGAGTGGAGGAATACATCCACACCGTTTCAGCGCAGAGCAACTTCCAGGCGAACCCTTACAGCGCCAGCGCTTCCTCGAGCTACGACGAGATGGAAGCCACCAGCAGCTACATCGAGCAGGGCGAGCTGCGCAAGTTCACTGGCGACATCAAGGGCGAGATCCTGCGCAGCGGGATGTTCCAGCTGACCCAGGGCACGCCCCACACGGCGGCGTCCAACGGCGACGTCTATGACGTGATCAAGCGCATCAAGGCCGGGAACTTCAAGGGTGCCGACTACGTGCTGTTCGGCACGGTGTCGGACATCGACTTCACCCGCGACATCAACGAACTGGCCAATACCGACAGCTACTCGGCCGTACTTGCGCTGACCCTGGTGGCGGACTTCAGCCTGATCAACACCAAGACCTACGAAATCACCTCGGCCTTCACGGCCATGGGCGAAGGCCAGGACACCAAACTGTTGAACCACCGGGACGTGCACATCAGCCTCAACCGGCCACGGGTGGTGCGCGATGTGTCCAAGGCCTTGGGTGAAGACGTGGCACGGCAGTTGAGCGAACAGTTGGGTGGGCCGAGCTACGAACAACCCCGCGAGCCTGCACAACGCCACAACCTGCCACGCGATAGCGCGCCGGTGATTTTGCGCTGAAGGATTCAGCGGATTTGTGGTGAGGGGATTTATCCCCTCGCCACAGGTTTCGTTCGGTGTTAAACCGCAGCCCTGCGAATCGTCGCCAAAAAACCCGCCGCACCGATGAACAGGCCAGCGAAGACGCGGTTCATCCGCCGTTGCTGCTTGGGTGTGCGCAACAGACGCAGGACTTTGGACGCCAGCCCGGTGTATCCGGCCATGACGATGAGGTCGACGCAAATCATGGTCACGCCCAGGATCAGGTATTGCTTGAGCAAGGGGGCATGGGGATCGATGAACTGCGGCAGCACCGCCAGCATGAACACCAGGGCCTTGGGGTTGCTGATGTTGACCAGGAAGCCTCGAAACACCAGCGCCAGAGGATTGCCGATCGGCCGCACAACGGCCTCATCGCTGATATCGCCGGGGATGGCGCGCCACTGCTTGATACCCAGGTAAACCAGATAGGCCACGCCGAACCACTTGATCGCATAGAACGCGGTGGCCGACGCAGTGAGGATCGCGCCAACACCGGCGGCGACGATCACGATTTGCAATGCCAGGCCCAGTTGCAGGCCCAGGGCATTCCAGTAGCCACGCCAAAAACCGTAGCGCAAGCCACTGGACATCGATGCAATGGCACCGGCGCCCGGGGAAAGACTGATCACCCAGCATGCGGCGAAAAACGCCAGCCATGTTTCCAGCACCATCGCACACCTCGGCTCAGACTCGTCGAAAACGACTAAGCTAATGCGCCGCCGCGCGCTTGACTACCGCTTTTTTGCAAGGACAACCCATCGGGCCAAGGCCGAATTACTCGACGAAGCCGCCGACCGGAAACGCCTCGCTGCCACGCCAGCGGCGCACCGAGCGCTGGAAGAACAAGCTGTTGGGTACTTGCACCATGGCGCTGCCGGTGCCGAGCTCCTCGGCTTCGATCAGCGTGGTGTAGAGCAGGTTGATCGCCACCACGCGTCCCTTGATGCCGGGTTTGTCGGTGGTGTCCACCAGCTCGACCACATCGCCCAGGCGAAACGGTCCGACGGTGTAGATCAACACGGCGCAGAACAGGTTCGACAACACGCTCCAGATGGCGAAGAACGCCACCGCTGCCACCGCGACAAAACCCGACAATGCAGTCCACAGTACCGTCGCCGAGACGCCCAGGCGTTCGAGCACCACCAGCACTGCGCTACCCATGATCAACCAGCGCAGCACACCTCGCAGGATGATCACCAACTGCGGCGGAAATGGGTAACGCTCACCCAGGCCTGTAAGGGCCCGCGCCACGACACGCTGCGCGACATAACCGGCCAGCAGAATCAGCAGGATTTGCACACCGAGCCAGATCGGCTCGATCCACATGACAGGTACAGGCAACGCCAACGCTTCCATCAGGACAACGCCTCCAGCTCCGCTTGCAGGTTTTCCAGCAGTTCCAGCGCTTGCATCCACGCCTCCTCGAGCTCCGCTTCCCGAACCTTCAGCTTGGCTTGCTCCGCCAGCAGGTCACGCAATTCATCCTTGCGAGCCGCCTCGTAAAGACCGCTATCGCCGAGGCTGGTTTCGATCTTTTGCAGTTTTTCATGCAGCTTGCCCAACTCGGTTTCGAGCTTGTCGGCCTCGCGCTTGTGCGGCGCCAGTTGCTGGCGCAATGCGGCGGCGGCCTGGCGCTGGGCTTTCTTGTCGGTCTTGTCCGGGTTGACCGGTGTGCTGCTGACCGGCGCGTTGCGCTGGCGGTACTCCACCAGCCAACGGGCGTAGTCCTCCAGATCGCCGTCGAACTCCTCGACCTTGCCGTCGGCCACCAGGAAGAAATTATCCGTGGTGCTCTTGAGCAAATGCCGATCGTGGGACACCACCAGCACCGCACCACTGAACTCCTGCAAGGCCATGGTCAGGGCCAGGCGCATCTCCAGGTCCAGGTGGTTGGTCGGTTCGTCGAGCAGCAACAGGTTCGGCCGCCCCCAGGCGATCAACGCCAGCGCCAGGCGCGCCTTTTCGCCGCCAGAGAAATTCAGCACCGGCTCGTCGATACGTGCGCCGCGGAAGTCGAAACCGCCGAGGAAGTCACGCAGGGTCTGCTCACGCTCGGTGGGCGCCAGGCGTTGTAAGTGCAGCAGTGGGCTGGCCTTGGAATCCAGGGAGTCAAGCTGATGCTGGGCGAAGTAGCCGACCACAGTGTTCTCGCCACGGGTCAGGCGCCCGGCCAGCGGCTCGAGTTCGCCGGAAAGGTTTTTGATCAGGGTCGACTTACCGGCACCGTTGGGGCCCAGCAGACCGATCCGCGCACCCGGGGTCAGTTGCAGCTTGACCTTCTCCAGCACGGTCTTGTCGCCATAGCCCAGGCGCGCGTCGGACAGGTCGATCAACGGGCTGGAGATCTTGGTCGATTCGCGAAAGACAAAATCGAACGGCGAATCGACATGGGCCGCAGACAGCTCTTCCATCCGCTCCAGCGCCTTGATCCGGCTCTGGGCCTGGCGGGCCTTGGTGGCCTGGGCCTTGAAGCGGGCGATGTAGCTTTCCATGTGCGCACGCTGTGCCTGTTGCTTCTCGTAGGCCTGCTGTTGCTGGGCCAGGCGTTCGGCACGAGCGCGCTCGAAGGCGCTGTAGCCACCGCGGTACAAGGTCAGCTTGCGCTGATCGACATGGGCGACGTGATCGACCACGGCGTCGAGGAAGTCACGGTCGTGGGAAATCAGCAGCAGCGTGCCCGGGTAGCTCTTGAGCCAGTCTTCGAGCCAGATGATGGCGTCGAGGTCCAAGTGGTTGGTCGGCTCATCGAGCAACAGCAGATCCGAAGGGCACATCAAGGCCTGCGCCAGGTTCAGGCGCATCCGCCAGCCACCGGAGAAGTCTCCGACCTGGCGATCCATCTGCTCATTGGTAAAGCCCAGGCCGGCGAGCAATTTGCGCGCGCGGGCATCGGCGGTGTAGCCGTCGGCACTGTCGAGTTCCGCGTGCAGGCGGGCCTGTGCGGCACCGTCGTGGGCCGTTTCGGCGGCAGCCAGGTCACGTTGCACCTGGCGCAGGCGCAAGTCGCCATCGAGCACGTAGTCCACTGCCAGGCGCTCGAGGGTGTCGACCTCCTGGCGCATGTGGGCGATACGCCAATCGGCCGGCAGCAGGCAATCTCCCGAGTCTGGGTGCAACTCGCCGCGCAGCAAGGCGAACAGGCTCGATTTGCCGGCGCCGTTGGCGCCGATGAGGCCGGCTTTGTGGCCGGCGTGCAGGGTCAGCTCGGCGTCTTCTAGCAGACGTTGCGGGCCACGCTGTAAAGTCAGGTTCTGAAGTCGGATCATAATGGCGGCGGAGTCTACCAGCTTCGCTCGCAACTGGCGCGAGTAGCACGATGTCCCCTGACCTGTGGAGTTTTTCCCTCGACCTCTATGCCAAGCCTGGCGTAGAGCCTGCCTGCCTGGCGTCGCAGGACGCCGGCGCCAACGTCTGCCTGCTGCTTTGCGGCCTGTGGCTGGCGCAGCGCGGCGTGGCCTGCAATGAGCAAAGGCTGCGCCAGCTTCGACAATTGGCCGAACCGTGGGATGCCGAGGTGGTGCGGCCCCTGCGCACGCTTCGCAGCCAATGGAAAACCGGCGCCCTCCAGGACACGGCACTCAATGACCTGCGCGAACAGGTCAAGCAACTGGAGTTGGCAGCCGAACGGCAATTGCTGGAACGATTGGAAGCGCTGGCCAAGGATTGGCCTGGAGCACAACAGAACGATTCAGCGCAATGGCTGCAAGGGCTGGCGGCGAATGCCGGACCAGCGAGCCGCGACGCGCTGCATCAGCTGCGCGTCGCGGTGTCCGGCACTTAGGAAGCGCTGGTTGGGGTGCTGCTGGTGCTCGGCGCAACGGCGGCGGATGGGCTGGGCGCCGCGGCCGGAGTGCTGGCGGTTGGAGCAGGTGCCGCAGTCGGAGCCGGCGTCGCTGGCTTGGCTGCTGGTGCAGTCGAGGGTTTTGCAGCGGCTGGTTTTTTCACGGCAGGTTTCGCCGCTGGTTTGGCCGCTGGTTTGGCGGCAGGTTTGGCAGCGGTCGGCTTCGCGGCAGCTGGTTTGGCAGGCGCTTTAGCAGCAGCCGGTTTGGCAGCGGGTTTGGCCGCCACTTTGGCGGGGGCTTTGGCAGCGACTGGCTTGGCGGCCGTTTTCGCAGCAGGCTTGGCAGCAGCCGTTTTGGTTGCCGCAGGCTTGGCAGCTGGCTTGGCGGCGGCAGGTTTGGCAGTGGATTTCACAGCCGCTTTTGCAGCGGGTTTAGCGGCAGCGGTTTTCGTCGCGGCAGGTTTGGCGGCGGCGGTTTTAGCGACAGGTTTGGCTACAGCTTTTGCCGCAGGTTTAGCAGCAGGTTTAGCAGCAGCTTTTACAGCGGGCTTGGCGGCAGCAGGTTTAGCGGCCGCGGTTTTTGCGGCAGGCTTGGCAGCCGCCTTGACGACTGGTTTTTTGGCCGCAGGTTTTGCAGCACTGGCAGCGACGGGTTTGGCGGCAGGCTTGCTGGCAGCTTTGGCCGGTGCCTTGGCGGCAGGCTTGGCAGCGACTTTGGCCGGTGCTTTTGCCGCAACGGGTTTAGCCACCGGCTTCTTGGCCGATACAGCGGCAGGCTTGGCAGCACGAAGTGTCAGCGCCTTGCCTGCGGCTTCTTGCACACGACCGACACCCTGGGCCAGTTTCAGGCTTTCCTGGGCATCGCGTTTGAGTTGCAGAATGTAGGCACGGGTTTCGGACTGACGATCCTTCAAGGCATCAAGCAGGTCTTCGAGTTCTTTCACGACATCTTTGGCCTTGGCTTGCGCCTTGGCCTTGCCAGCGGTGGCTGCGTCTTGCAGTTTGGTGCGCGACTTGTGCAGTTTTTCCTGCGCTTTGCCGCGTTGTTTTTCCAGCTTGGCGAGCAGTTTCTCAGCATCAGCCAGAGCTTGGGAGCAGGCATTTTCCAAATGTTCGAGCAAGCTGCCCGAGAGTTGTTGGAGCAAGTGCAACGGAGTGTTTACAGGCTTCTTGGTGGCCGACATGGTTTACCTCCTGACTGACGTAAGTGCGGCTCATACTAGACCTCTGCTACAACCGCCGCTAGGGCATGTTGACACTACATAAGACGTTGCGTTGCAAGAGACGAAAAATCTTCTGCGTCAGCGTCCAGGCAATCCACCTTTATAGAGATCGGCACTGGCATAATTCCTCGATTCGAGGCCGGAGAGCACACATGTCGCGTCACCTGTTTTTATTCCTGTGCATGGTTTGCTCCACGGTCCAGGCCGTTGAAAAAACCAGCGCAAACGATGCTCACGATCTGGCTTATAGCCTGGGCGCCAGCCTCGGTGAACGCCTGCGCCAGGACGTGCCGGACCTGCAGATCAAAGCCTTGGTCGAGGGTTTGCAACAGGCCTACCTGGGCAAGCCGCTGGCCCTGGAAGATGAACGCATCGAACAGATCCTGGCCGAGCACCAGGCGCAATTGAATGCACCATCGACCACGCCGCAGATTGAAGCCGCGCTGAAAACGGAGCAGAAATTTCTCAACGAAGAAAAGAGCCGACCCGGTGTCCAGCAACTCGCCGACGGCATTCTGTTGACCGAAATCAAGCCAGGCCACGGCGCGAAGGCCGGCCCTCACGGCAAAGTCCAGGTGCTTTACACCGGTCGATTGCCGGACGGCACCGTATTCGACTCCAACCGCCAGGCGCAGTGGTTCAACCTCGACAGCGTGATTGACGGCTGGCGCACTGCACTGCCGCAAATGCCGGTAGGTGCGAAATGGCGCTTGGTGATCCCTTCGTCCTTGGCCTATGGCGCCGAAGGGGCAGGAGATGTGATCCCGCCGTTCACGCCACTGGTGTTTGAAATCGAGTTGCTGGGCGCGACCATCTGACCCTGGCCCAACGAAAAACGGCGCGCAATGCGCACCGTTTTTTCATGACCGCGAAACCCTCTCAGGCCTGGACCGCAGCTTCTTCCTTGTGGGCGTTGTGCAGCACTTCGATCAGGCAGTCTTCCAACTCGAAACGTTCGTGCAGCAAGCCGCCCAGCTCCTTGAATTTTTCCGCGACGCACTTGCCTTCATCGCACAGGTCGTTGAACGCCAGCAGCTTTTCGGTGATGACATCGATGCGCGGGTAGATCTGCTCGGCGAGCTCCAGGCCACGCTTGTCGTTGAAAGCCTTGGCCTCGCCCGTCAGTTGTTCGTAGATCTCGAAATGACCGGCAGACACATAGTCGACCAGCACACCGCAGAACTCCTGCAAGGGTTTGCGGCTTTCGCTCAGCGCTTCAGGCTTATCGCCGAGGGCATCATAGGCCCGAACCAATTCGTGGCGCTCCTGCAACCAGCGATCGATCAGCAGATGCACTCCACCCCAGCGTTCCTGCGCATTCTGACAACTTTCGAGCATGGTGATTTCTTCCCTTGTGAGTCATGCCACTCGCAGCCTGTGCACGCCTGATGATCAGGGACAAGCCAGACACAACATGATCGAGCGGCACAATTCCAATAACACGTGCGGGCCAGATTATGCCCGCACGACAATGGCTTCAAGGTACGCAGGAGATAAAGTTCATACAAGTGTTTAATCCAGGGCCCGGACCAACTGCGACGTATCGTCGCGAAGCGGTCGTACCAGAGCACTCCAGACAAGGCGCAGCAGCAGATAGGTCATCGCGCTGGATACCGCGAGGAAAAACAACAGGCTCCATTCGGGGATGCTCAGGTCAAACAGCGTCCAGGTGATATTGGCGCAATCGACAGCGCCATCAAGGACGCGGTGCAACGCGCACCACCAGGAATCCGTCGGCTTGAGCTGGGCAATACAGTCGGGCAACGGTTCGAACGAACGGCTCTGTATCAGAACCTGGCGCCATGCCAGGGTCATCCCCCCCGCCACAAAAACCAACCCCGCCGCCCCATACAGGAGACTGCCTCGTTGCCCTGGACCGTGTACGCATGCCACGAGGTTGTTCGCCAGGAACAGCATCAGGCACAACCGCTGCAAGACACACAGGCTGCAAGGCATCAGGCCGACCGAATACTCCAGATAAGTGGCGATGCCCAAAGCCAGGGCCGCGGCGATGGAAGCCATGAGAAACAAGAAGCGTGAGCTGGCCAAAGACATGGCGGTTCCGTAACAGAAGAGACAAGTAGTTACGGTAGAGGAAAGCCCTCGGGCCTTTCAAGGCAGGCCCGCGCAGACACTTCACCAGGGATGTAGGGAATTCCCGACAGGTCGAAGAGGATTCAGCGCACCCAGCTGTAGGACTTTGCTGAAGGCATGGCCAAAGCCCCAGAAACAAACAGATATCACCTATGGGAGCAAGGCTTGCCCGCGATGAAGACGACACAGTCTTTCAGAAACCGAGGCACCGGTTTCGCGAGCAGGCTTTGCTTCCAACCATGGGGGCACCGCAATGTCTCATCTCAAGTGGACATGACCTTAGCCGGGATCGGAACCGGCAACGGTGCGGCCAACAGACGCTCATCCAACAGCCCCAGCCCCTCCTGGAACAACTGATTGCTGCGCTCGGCGTCCCCCAGTTGCGCCAGTAACCGCGCCAGTTCGGCACAGGCTTCGGGATTACGTTGGACGCGCAAACTGTTTTCCAGGTAATCCCGCGCCTTGCCCCACAAGCTGTTTTGCAGGCATAGACGCCCCAGGGTCAGCAGCAGGCTTGGATCGGCCGGATGGTCCTTGAGCCAACCTTCGGCCGCTTGCAACTGGCGGCTCGGATCACTGCCACGAACCAACCCGTACAGGCGCGCCAGATGGCTGTCATAGTGACGCTTGAGCGCACCTCGCAGCACCTCTTCGGCCTCGACCTGCGCGCCCAACTGGCGCAGTTGCTCGGCATAGGCCAGCACCAGCGCCGGCTCCTGGCGCTGGGCCGAGGTCAGTTGTTGCCAGGCGCGATTGAGCGACTGCAAACCGACGCTGCCGTCCTCCTCGCGGTGGGCTGCCAGGGTGAGGTTTTCGCCCCAGGCGCGACGTTCCAGTTCAGCCAATTCAGCCGGCGGCAGGACCTTGTCCTTGCGCAACTCCGGTAACAGCCGGATCACCGCCGACCAATCGCCGCGCTGCTGATGCAGGCGTTGCAGTTGGCGCAGGGCCTGGACGTTATGGGGATGGCGCTCGTGCATGGCCTGCAGTGTGCTCAAGGCGCCGTCCGTGTCACCGCGATCGGTCTGCAGTTGCGCGTGCGTCAGGGCAATGGCCAGTTCCGCCTGGGGCTGACGCTCCAGGGCGCGCTCCAGCAAACTGTCGCTCTGTTCGTAAAGACCTTGTTCGTTGGCCGCGCGGGCGGCACCGAGGTAATACAGCAGCGGCTGGCGCTCGGCTTCGGCGGCGCGATGCAGGTGTCGCTGAGCACTGGCCCAGCGACCTTCGGCCAGATCCAACTGACCGTGCTCGATCGCCACTTGCACCCGCCGGCTGCGGTTGCGCCGCGACCACGGGTTGACCACGCCACTGGACGTGGTCACCAGGCCGATCAACGCCCTCAGGCCTCGCCACACCAGCCAGAGCACTGCCACCAAGGCCAGGGTGACCCACAGGCCCGCTTCATAACGGAAGTTCTTGTACGCCACCAGCACGTAACCCGAATGCTCGGCAATCGCCACGCCCAGCAAAGCAGCGGCAGCGATGACCACGAACAGAATCACGTAGAGACGCTTCATGGCGTGGCCTCCTGCGCGCCAGGCGCGGGCAGCGGCTTGACCGATTCCTGGGCATTGAGGTTGCGACGCTCGAGGTAAGCCTGGACGCTGCTCAGCGTGCCTGTCAGGTCCGGGGTGACCACCGTCACCGGTTGCTTGGACAGTTCACCTACGCGTTCAAGCATGATTTTGCTTTGCGGGTTGTCCTGGTTGAAGTTGTTCTTCAACACGTCCCGTGCCTCGGTCAGCGCCTGGGTGTATACCGGCGCCTGACCATTGAGGGCGGCCCATTGCGCCTGCTCCAGCGCCAGGCTCAAGGCCAGGCGCACTTGCACAAGGCTTTGCCCGGCCAGCAGCGGACGAACATTCTCATCCGCGTTGAAGTCGATACGGATATAGCGCGAGATCTGGTCCCACCACTGCGCCCAACGACTGGCGCCATCGCCATCGGCGGTCAGGCCCAGCAGGGATTCACCACGGTCCTTGTACTCGGGGGCCAGTTCGGTCAGTTGCAGCACCTGGTCGCGCAGCGCACCCAGTTGCAGGAACAGGCCGGTGCGATCCGGTTGTTCGGTACTGCGCAACGCGGCGAGGGTCTTGGCCAGTTGCTCGCGGGCGGCGAACGAACCGGGGTCGTTCTGCTCGCGCAGGATTTCGTCAGCACCCTGGACCAGCGCCTGGGCACTGTTGATGTCTTGCAGGGCCGAAAGACGCAGGCTGGCCAGGCGCAACAGGTGCTCGGCCTCGGCCAGGCGCCAATCCTTGCGGCTGGCACCGAGCACGGTTTCCAGGCGCTGGTTCAGGCGCTGCTGGTCACCTTGCAACTGGGCCACCAGGCGCCGCCGCTCCTCCAGCTCTTCGGCCGGGGGCAATTGCGCCAGACGCTCGCTCAAGCGTTGCTCGTTGAGCTTGAGGGTCTGGGCCTGATCGTTCAGCGCCTGGACCTGGGCGGACTGCTGCTGGTTATTGGTTTGCAGGTGACGCACCTGCCACACGCCCCAACCGCCTACGGCTACGCCGGCGGCCCCGAGCAGCAAGGCAACAATGGCCAGCCCGTTGCCGCGCCGCGGCGCCATCGGGGGCGGGGGCGGGGTTTCAACCGGCGCATCGATCGCTGGCTGGTCTAGATCTTCTTTTGGCAAGGCTGTTTCGCTCACGTATCCATCCTTTGCATTAGAAAACGGCACGGAGTGTTCCCGTAGCGCCGCCAGCAAAGCCGCGGCATTGGCGCCACGGCAATCCACAACTGTTCGGGCCCCGGCGGCACGCGCCATCTCGGCAACCCTTGGGCTTGGAACAAACAACGGTAACCGCGCCAGGGCCGGCCACGCATCGCCGGCCAGCCGCTGCAGATGCTCGAAGCCCTGCCCACTGCTGACCACCAGTGCGTTCAAGCGTTCCGCTTCAACTTTCGCCGGCAACGCCCCTTCGCCGTAATTGGGCAAGTGGCGGCGGTACAACTCCAGATAATCGACACTAGCACCTTGCTCGCGCAAACGCTCTGCCAGCAAGCCACGCCCGCCTTCGCCCCGCACAATCAAAACCTTGGGTTCAGGCCGCGCAATAGCCTGGCGCAAGACCAAGTGCTCCAGCAAGGCTTCGCTGTCGTCGCCGTTATCGGGATAAAAAACCGTGAGGCCGGCCTCGATGAGGATCTGTCCGGTGGCGGCGCCCACACTGAACCATGGTTGGTCTGGAGGCTGGGGCCAGTACTGGCGCAGCAGCTCGACGCACAGGCGTGCGGCAGGTTTGCTGACCACGATCACGGCACAGTATTGGTCCAGCGCCTGGAGTATCGCTCGCCCGGCCTCGGACAGCGGGACCGGCTCGATATCCAGCAAGGGCAGGCTGCTGCTGTAGACTCCCGCTTCGGCCAGGACAGCCGCCAGCGCCGACGACTCGTCCGCCGGCCGGGTGAGCAGCAGCCGCCAGCCCGTCACGTGTGGCCGGCCTCGCCGTAGACCGCCTTGAGGATGTCGCCTGCGCCCTGGCCCAGCAGGTCTTGCGCCACCCGCACGCCCAACGCCTCGGCATCGTGGCGCGGCGCCCGGGCTTCGGCGCTGAGCAGCCGGCCACCGTTGGGATCTCCTACCAGGCCGCGCAACCAGACTTGTTCGCCTTCCAGCACGGCGTAACAGGCGATCGGCACCTGGCAACCGCCATTGAGATGTTTGTTGAGGGCACGCTCGGCGAACACTCGCGTGGCGGTGTCTGCATGGTGCAGCGGTGCCAGCAGGGCGTGGATTTCGCTGTCGGCGCTGCGGCACTCGATGCCCACCGCCCCTTGTCCACCGGCCGGCAGACTGTCATCGACGCTGATGGCCGAGGTGATGCGATCTTCAAAGCCCAGGCGAATCAGGCCGGCGGCGGCGAGGATGATCGCGTCGTACTCACCGGCATCGAGCTTGGCCAGGCGCGTGTTGACGTTACCGCGCAGGAAACGGATTTGCAGGTCCGGACGGCGAGTCAGCAACTGTGCCTGGCGACGCAGGCTGGAAGTGCCGACCACACTTCCGGCAGGCAACGCTTCAAGGCTGGGAAACGTGTTGGAGACGAACGCATCGCGGGGGTCTTCCCGTTCGCAGATGCAAAAAAGGCCCAGGCCTTCGGGGAAGTCCATGGGCACGTCCTTCATCGAGTGCACGGCGATGTCGGCTTCGTTGTCCAGCAACGCGGTTTCCAGCTCTTTGACGAACAGGCCCTTGCCACCGATCTTCGACAGCGGCGAGTCCAGCAGCTTGTCACCGCGACTGACCATGGGCACCAGGGTCACGATCAGGCCGGGATGGGCCGTTTCCAGGCGGGCTTTGACGTATTCGGCCTGCCACAGGGCCAAGGCGCTTTTACGGGTGGCGATGCGGATCTCGCGAGGGGACATGGATCAATCCGTACTTAAAAGATACGGCAGATAATAACAGCTCAGTCAAAACCGCTTTGATTTGAATCACGACCCCAAGGCCTCCCTGGCCGCCAAATCCTGGAAATGAAACGCGTTGAACGCCTTGGACCGCCGCGCTAAAGCTGCTGCATCATCTTGCGAACCCCGGCCACGTGCCGCCGGCTGACAATCAGCGCATCGCCATTGAGGCCCTTGAGGAACAGCTGGAAGTGCCCAAGGGGGGTGCGTTGCAAACGCTCGATACGCTCGCGGGCCACGAGGGCGTTGCGGTGGATGCGTACGAAACGCTCGCCGAACTCGTCTTCGAGGGCCTTGAGTGGCTCATCCAGCAACACCTCGCCACTCTCATGGCGCAAGGTCACGTATTTATGGTCGGCAATGAAGTAGACGACCTGGTTCAACGGGATCAGCTCGATGCCTTTGCGGGTGCGCGCACTGATATGGCTGCGCGGGCCGCTGCCGCTTTCGGCGGCGGGACGGGTCAGCGCCGCCAGTTGCACGCGGTTGGGCCGCTCGGCCTTGCGCAAGGCCTCGAGCAACGCCTCGGACGCCACCGGCTTGACCAGGTACCCCACGGCACCGGCTTGCAGCACCTCGGGCGGAAAATCGTCCCGGGTGGTACAGAACACCACGGCGGGCGGCGACTCTCGTTCGCACAACTTCGCCGCGACCTGCAGGCCGTCCAGGCCAGGCATGCGAATGTCGAGCAGCACGATATCCGGCTTGTGGCTGTCAATAAGGGCCAATGCCTCTTCGCCATTGGTGGCGCTCGGCTCCAGGACACTGTAACCCTCGAGCTCGCCAACCATTCGGCTCAGGCGCTCGCGGGCCAGTGGTTCGTCATCAACGATCAGGACATTCATATTGCGCTGGATTCCTGCGTGAGTCTCGCACAAGGATAGCGTAGACAGGGGAAGTGACATCCGTCACCGCGATCCACGCTAAGACTCGCTCGAGGGCCAAAAAGTGCCGCGAGGCGGTTGCCTATCTTTACCAGCGCTTGACGACCGATGCCCGAGGCCCGTTGTCGCACGGCGTCGCCGTAGGGATTGTTAACTGTCGATCTGACCAATATGAGCCCCCCTTCTTAATCTATCGCCCGCTGCGCCATGGATGGAAAAGCAAAAGTCCTACAGTCCACTGTAGACGGTTGCCACGACGATATTGCTCAATCGAAAAATATCGTTGTGCCAAACCCCTGTTGGATCCCAGGGTTCTATCGAAAAACCTGCCGACCAGTGCCAGCGCCAGTCCCGGCAACCCTGCTATCATCCGCCGCAGCCTTTAACCGCTAATTTCTCCACAGCCGATCACGAGCGAATTCATGAGCACTGACAAGACCAATCAGTCCTGGGGCGGCCGCTTCAGTGAACCCGTCGACGCCTTCGTCGCCCGCTTCACCGCCTCCGTCAACTTTGACCAGCGCCTGTATCGCCACGACATCATGGGTTCGATCGCCCACGCCACCATGCTGGCCAAGGTCGGCGTGCTGACCGATGCCGAGCGCGACAGCATCATCGACGGCCTGAAGACCATCCAGGCGGAAATCGAGGCCGGCCAGTTCGACTGGCGTGTCGACCTTGAAGACGTGCACATGAACATCGAAGCGCGCCTGACCGACCGCATCGGCGTGACGGGCAAGAAACTGCACACCGGCCGCAGCCGCAACGACCAGGTCGCCACCGACATCCGCCTGTGGCTGCGCGACGAGATCGACCTGATCCTGGCCGAAATCACCCGCCTGCAAAAAGGCCTGCTGGAGCAAGCCGAGCGCGAGGCCGAGAGCATCATGCCGGGCTTCACGCACCTGCAGACCGCCCAACCTGTAACATTTGGGCATCACATGCTGGCCTGGTTCGAAATGCTCAGCCGCGACTACGAGCGCCTGGTGGACTGCCGCAAGCGCACCAACCGCATGCCCCTGGGCAGCGCCGCGCTGGCCGGCACCACGTACCCGATCGATCGTGAATACACCGCGCAGTTGCTGGGCTTCGACGCCGTCGGCGGCAACTCGCTGGATAACGTCTCGGACCGCGATTTCGCCATCGAATTCTGTGCCGCCGCGAGCATCGCGATGATGCACCTGTCGCGCTTCTCCGAAGAGCTGGTGCTGTGGACCAGTGCGCAATTCCAGTTCATTGACCTGCCCGACCGCTTCTGCACCGGCAGCTCGATCATGCCGCAAAAGAAAAACCCCGACGTGCCAGAGCTGGTGCGTGGCAAGAGTGGCCGGGTGTTCGGTGCTCTGATGGGCCTGCTGACCCTGATGAAAGGCCAGCCGCTGGCCTACAACAAGGACAACCAGGAAGACAAGGAACCGCTGTTCGACGCCGCCGACACCTTGCGCGACTCGCTGCGCGCCTTCGCCGACATGATCCCGGCCATCAAGCCCAAGCACGCAGTGATGCGCGAAGCGGCTCTGCGCGGCTTCTCCACCGCCACGGACCTGGCCGATTACCTGGTGCGCCGTGGCCTGCCGTTCCGCGACTGCCACGAAATCGTTGGTCATGCCGTGAAGTACGGCGTGGACAGTGGCAAAGACCTGGCGGAAATGAGCCTGGACGAGCTGCGCAAGTTCAGTGACCAGATCGAACAGGACGTGTTTGCCGTGCTGACCCTCGAAGGCTCGGTCAATGCCCGTGACCACATCGGTGGCACCGCGCCGGCGCAGGTCAAGGCAGCGGTGGTACGCGGCCAGGCGTTGCTCGCCAGCCGCTAAAAGCCAAAAGCATCGCGAGCAGGCTCGCTCCCACAGAGGAACTTCAGTGAACACATGATTTGTGAACATGGAGATCAAATGTGGGAGATTCTATGTTGCAGGGGAACCCTGCAACCGTGAATTTGGTTGGTATTCGCTCTGATTTTTCATCAGGGCGAATGCTACCCGACACAACTTGCGGGCGAGGATAACCAAGGCCTGAGTTCTGGCCAGGCCTCGTGCCAAGAAGGCCTCATAGTAAGGTTTCCAGGCAGGAGACCGACAGGCCGCCATCGCGGCGTTGTGCGCCAGGCGTCGTAGCTCCCCGTCCCCTTTTTTGCTCAAGTGACGAGGACTGTGCTTCTTCCCTGAATCTTTTGGACGCAAATCCATCCCCAAGAAAGCAATGAATGCATCGCCACTGACAAAGTGACCGCGCATGAATGCGGTCGCCAAGCCAATGGCCGTCAGTTCACCAATCCCTTCGATGGCTTTGCAGCGGTTGATGTTTTCAGTGATCCCTGCCGCTTGGCTGGCCTCACGCATTAGTTTCTGAATGGCCTGATCGGACTCTTTGAAGACCTCCAACTGCCGGGCCAAGATGTCCTTCAGACACGGTTCGTTCGAAAAACTCAGCACGATACTGACGCGGGCCTTGATGAGTGCCGCACGTTTTCTAAGCAGGTTTTTTAACACTTTGTAGGCTTCTGGAGGTGGGCTCCAGATACGCAGCCTTGCTTGCTCGTTCGTTAGATACCGAGCCAGCAAACGCGCATCACAAGGATCAGTTTTAGCCCGCAGCCCAATACTTTCACGGTAATGGGCCACCCGATAAGGATCCACAACGTAAACATGAAACCCCATTCCATGGGCCAGCTCAGCTGTGTCCAGGTGATAAAAGCTGGTAGCTTCCAGCGCAATCGAGCTTTGGGCTGGTAGCGTTTTGAGCCACCGGCCAAGAGCTTCGCGGTGGTTGGCGATGGCTTGAGTGATTTTCAGGTCTTCGCGGTAAACGACGATTTCGGCCTTCGCTACATCGATACCAATAACCGTTGGTGAGTTAAGGATTGTCATGACGAATCCTCGGAGCTAGGGTTTAGGTGCTTGTCGGGGTCTACCTTTGCGCTGGCTTGCCTCTATCGTCGGTTTTACCGATGAATTCCTTATCGGCGCTTTAGGTAGAAAGGGCGGAACGAGAAGTCTCCCACGGTCCGTACTGGCTAGAGTCGGAATCGAGCTTTTAGTCCCGCCCACCCCTTCAAGTCTAAACATACAAGCGAGCCTGCTCGCGATAACTCACTTCAAAACAGCACAAAACTCACTTCTTGGCAGCGATCTTCGCCAAAAAATCCGGCATCGCTGCCTCTCTATCCGCAGCGATCCGCTGCACGTTCGGGTTCCGCTCCAAACGCTCCATCAGTGCCTTGGCCGCCGGCATGTCCGCGAGCAAATCGATATCGAAGAGTTTCTTGCCCACCTGCAGGGCCAGCGAAAGACTGTAGAAGAAATACAGATCGGCAATGCTCAGACTATCCCCTGCCACATAAGGCGAGAATTTGCCGTGGCGGCCGAGCGAGGCGAACCCCAGCAGCAATTCGGCCCTGGACTTTTCCTTGATGGCGTCGGCGACCGACATGCCGAAAAACGCCTCGCCATAACAGGCTCGTCCCGGCAGCTCGATGTACAACTCGATTTCCCGGCACAAGGCCAATACCTGGGCGCGCTCGAACGGGTCGGCTGGCAGCAGGGCCTTACCCGGTTGGGTTTGCTCGATGTATTCGAGGATGACGCTGGTCTCGTTGATAAAGCCCTGCTCGGTCTTCAGCACTGGCACCTTGCCGCGGGGGCTGATGGCCAGGGCTTCAGGGGTCTGGCTACCGTAGAACTGCACTTCTTCGAAGGGCACGCCCTTCTCCAACAGCGCCAGCTTGACCATGTTGTAGTAGTTACTGACAGAGAAACCATAAAGCTTGAGCATTACAAAGCCTCCAGGCCGTGCGGGGTTGGCAGCCTTGCGTTATAGACCGCCGGGGCATTTCTTGCCAGGCGCATCACGCCGCTGAATGCAGGTAAACTGGCGGCCTTTCTCAAAGGAGCCTGCCATGAGCGAGCCAACCGACATCGACAGCGACGAAGAAGAATTCGTCGAGAACACGCTGATCCAGGCCATCGAAAACCAGATCGAAAGTGAAAACCCGCCAGCGGCCAAGGCCACTTTCAATAAGTTGACCCTGGTGGGTTATGAGCGCGAAGACATCCTCAACCTGATGGCCCATGTGCTGGCGGTGGAGATCGATGCGATCCTGGAAGAGGATCGTGCGTTTAATACCGAGTGGTACGAAGCCGCCTTGCGCGCCTTGCCTGAGTTGCCGCCGGAAAAGAACTGAACGACAGGCAAACACACCCTGTGGCGAGGGGATTTATCCCCGCTGGGGCGCGAAGCGGCCCTAAAAAATTGGCCTCATTACGATTTTGGGCCTGCTGCGCAGTCCAGCGGGGATAAATCCCCTCGCCACGGGTGTATTTGCCTGACAGAACACTGCCCCCCCTCACCCCAAACAAAAAAAGCATGCCTCTGAGACTGGACAGCTCGGCCGAGTGCGCTCACCTTAGTAACGCTGTCGACCAAATTCCTAGAAAGTCTGGAGTCCTTATGTCGCTTACCCCTGAGTTGGTTGCCGAACTGGAAATCCTTGCACTCTTCAACCTGGACAGTTCCCAGGAAGGCCTGAAAATTCATCAGACCGCTGCCCCTAAAGCGATTGCCGCTGCCCAACGCCTGTTCGAGAAAGAACTGATCACCCAGCCCGATGGTGGCTACCTGACAAGCCTGGGGCGAGATGCCGCCCAAAATGTACAAACCGTCCTGACGATACTCAGCGTCCAAGAAGCCGCCTGACCCCCTGCCGCCCACGGAAATCTCCTTTGCCGGGATTTCCGCAGGCGCACGGGTGCCCTGCGTAAAAAAACTGGCATCCGAATCCTGTTTTCACCTTAAGTATTCCCAAGACCGGGCGCTAACCTGCCATCACCCCACGTTCGACGCCGCGAGCCGGTTTGAGCAGACATGACCCGCAATCACGAAATACGCCCCGATCTGGACGAGGGAATCGACCGCAAGGTCTTGAGCCAGTTGCGCGCACGTTTTCTCAAGCTCAACACCGTACGGATGGAGCGCGCCCTCGAAGGCTTGTCGCCCCGCCAGCAAGGCGTGCTGACGTTGCTGCCGCTGTTTTTTCACGTCAACCACCCACTGCTACCTGGCTACGTTTCCGGCAGTACCCCTGCCGGGCTGTCGAACTACGAGCCTGACGCCAATGTCCTTGCCGAAGCCCAGCGGCTGACCCGCTCGTTTTCCTACAAGCCCCGGCACGGCAGCAACCCGCCGCGACCGATCCTTGGCCTGTTCCTGATGGGCAGCCTCGGCACCCTGGCCCAGGCCGACCAGAGCGACATGGATGTGTGGGTGTGCCACGGGCCAGACCTGAGCGACGATGAACTGGCCGAGCTGCGCAAGAAATGTCAGTTGCTGGAGATCTGGGCCGCGACCCAGGGCGCCGAAGCCCACTTTTTCCTGATCGACCCGGCGCGCTTCGTGCGGGGCGAGCGGGACAACCAGCTCAGCTCCGACGATTGCGGCACCACCCAGCATTACCTGCTGCTGGACGAGTTCTACCGCACCGCGATCTGGCTGGCCGGGCGCACGCCGATCTGGTGGCTGGTGCCGGTCTATGAAGAAGAGAATTACGAGCAGTACACCCATACGCTGATGTCCAAGCGTTTCATTCGCGCGGATGAGACATTGGACTTGGGGCACCTGGCCTACATTCCGCCGGGTGAATTCGTCGGTGCCGGGCTCTGGCAGCTCTTCAAAGGTATCGAGTCGCCCTACAAGTCCGTGCTCAAGCTGCTGCTGACCGAGGTCTATGCCAGCGAACACCCTAACGTGCGCTGCCTGAGCCTGCGCTTCAAGCAAGCCGTGTTTGCCAATCGCCTGGACCTGGAGGAGCTGGACCCGTACATGCTGGTTTACCGTCGCATCGAGGAATACCTCAATGCCCGTGGCGAACCCGAACGCCTGGAGTTGATCCGCCGCGCGCTGTACCTGAAGGTCAATCGCAAGCTCACCGGCCAGGCGCGCAGCAGCGGCTGGCAGCGGGTACTGCTCGAACGACTGGCCCGGGAATGGGGCTGGGACCAACGGCAACTGGCGCTGCTGGACAGCCGCAGCCAATGGAAAGTCCGTCAGGTCAGCCACGAGCGGCGGGCACTGGTCAACGAACTCACCCACAGCTACCGCTTCCTGACCCAGTTCGCCCGCACCGAAAAAACCGTCAGCCTGATCAACAAGCGCGATCTCAATGTGCTTGGCCGGCGGTTGTATGCCGCCTTCGAGCGCAAGGCCGACAAGGTCGAGTTCATCAACCCCGGCATTGCGCCGGACTTGGCCGAAGATACCCTGACACTGGTGCAGTCGCCGAACAAGAAAGAACCGGGGCAGAACCAGTGGGGCTTGTACAACGGCAGCCTCAACGCCCTGGAGTGGGAGAACTTCGCGCCGATCAAGCGCTGCCGCGAGTTGCTGGAACTGCTGACCTGGTGCCATCGCAACGGCGTGATCGACAGCAGCACACGCCTGGCGCTGCACCCCGGCGACAGCGACCTGAGCGAGTTCGAACTATTCAACCTGCTGGGCAGCCTGCAACAGACCATCGCCCTGCCCCTGACCACGGTGGACGAAGCACAACTGCTGCGCGCCAGCGTGCCCAGCGAAGTGCTGATCCTGGTGAACGTCGGCGTCGATCCGCTCAAGCACCACCGCGACCTGAATATCCTGATGACTACCGAGCGCACCGACTCCCTGAGCTATGCCGGGGTCCGCGAGAACCTGGTGCTGACCCTCGACCAGGTCACGCTCAACAGTTGGAATGAGGTGCTGGTCAACCGTTTCGACGGCGAACACGCCCTGCTCGACTGCCTGCGCGATTACCTCAACGACCTGCCCGTCACCCAGCGCCAGCCACGCTTGCAGGTGCGCTGCTTCTGCCACAATCGCGCCCAATTCATTGCCCGGCGCGTCGAAGAAGTCATCGAAACGGCGCAGACCCTGCTGTTGAGCAGGCTCAATCACCGCTACCTGCTTCAGGTCCAGCAGCACTATCACGTGCTGGAGCTGGTGCCCGGCCAGGTCAATCACGTGGCACTGGGCAGCTTGTCGGCGCTGATGGATTACCTGGGCGAGGAACTGACGGCCTACAGCCCCTTGCAGCTGGACCCGATGGCCCTGGAAGACCATGACCTGGCGCTGATCCTGCCCATGGGGCAGCCCGAGTGCATCCAGGTGTTCTACCGCGTCAGCGAGGACGAAGCCGATCTGTACGTGCTCGATGAATTCAACGCGCTGTGGCAGCAACATGTGCCTTATCACGACGAACAAAGCCTGCTGGTGCCTTTGCAGCGTTTCTTGCAATCGGTGCTGTACCGTCGCGACGCCCTGCTGCCGCTGGACGCCGCCCAACCGCTGACCCTGGAAACCCTGTATTACCAGTTACTGCCCTCAGGCAACGGCCGGGCGCGGCGGATCGAAGCGCGGCAAGCGCCCCAGACACCGGTCAACAAGCCGTTCTATGACGTCCAGGCGATCATCGGCAAAGCGGCGCACGGGCAGGTGCATGTCACTCTGTACTGCGATCAGCAGGAGTTTTCCGAACTGGAACATGGCGACCAACTGTTCCGCGTGGTCGCCAGGGAGATCGTTGAACAGCGCCGCGAAGCCCAGCGCTATCGCTGCTACATCACCGACCTGGACCTCTCGGGCCTGGTGGGCGACGGGTCCTGCTCAAGCAATTTGTACCTGCGCTACAAGGCCGACCTGGAACGCGCGCTGAACGAGGCGCTGGCCTTGGTCTGAAGCACCGGCGCTCAGAGATGGAAATCACCGCCGGCTTCAGGCTGGTACTCGACCTCCAGCAACGTCAGCTTCAGCGTCTTGCCACCCGGAGCCGGCCAGTCGATGTGCTGGCCGACCTTCAGGCCCAGCAATGCACTGCCCACCGGTGCCAGGATCGAGATCCGGCCTTCGTCGGCATTGGCGTCCTGTGGATAGACCAAGGTCAGGTGATAATCCTTGCCGTTGCTTTCTTCGCGACAGTGCACACGCGAGTTCATGGTCACGACATCGGCAGGTACTTCTTCGTGGCCCACCACGTTCTCGGCGCGATCCAGTTCAGCTTGCAACGCAATCACGCCCGGCAGCGTTTCATCAAGACTGTCGATCAGGCGTTCCAGACGCTGTACGTCCAGGCGGGTAAGGGTGATGGAAGGTGCGGTCATGATCCAGGCAGACTCCTTTCTTCTGCACAAAAAAAGCAAAACCCCGCCACAAAAAGACGGGGTTTTCACGGGCCTCGATGGGTTGAGGCGTAGCCGGACACTATCACAGCTCAATAAATAAACAAGTCAGGCAGGATCTGCCCATTGTCATGAGGGGGCAGAGTTACTGTGGCGAGGGGAGTGTGGGAGCAAAGCTTGCTCGCGAAACAGGCGCCTCGACTTCTGAAAGACCGCGTCGCCTCCATCGCGGGCAAGCCTTGCTCCCACACAGCGGGGCGATGCGACACTTCCCGTCCCTCGCCACAATGATCACACCAGGGATTTGCGTTTAGCCGCCTCGGCACAGATCACCCGCCGCCGCTCGTCGTCGGCCGAGCGCCATTCGCGGATATGTTCCACGTGGCGCAAACAACCGAGGCAGAACTTCTGTTCATCCAGCTTGCACACGCCGGTACACGGCGAAGGCACCGCGGGGCTGACATTACTGTAGAGCGGCTTGGCTGGGCGCGCCTGGGCTGTCTGGCTCACGCCGTCACAGGCCTTCGAAATCGAGTTTCACGCCAGCCTGCTGATCGACGATGCGCTCGAGCATCTCGCCCAATTGTTCTTCGCTCTTGTCGCACATCCAGCGCTCGCTTTCCTCGTCGTAGTCGAAATGGAAGCCACCGGACACCGCCGCCAGCCACAACTGCCGCAACGGCTCCTGGCGACTGAAGATCAATTGGCTGCCGTTTTCGAACTTGACGGTGAGTACACCGGCGGAGATTTCCAGGTCAATGTCCAGGCCACTGTCATCGAACACATCCTCCAGCGTTTGCTGGGTCGCATCGACCAGGTCGTGGAAACGGGCTTCAGTCAAACTCATTGCGGCAACCTCGAAAATGTCTGCTCATGCTCAAGCGCCGCAAGATACGGACGCCGCCCGGCGAATGCAAAGGATATACCGATCAGCGACCACAGTGCCGCCGGACGGGCGGCCCGTTGCATAGGCAAGCTGCCGGGTGGCCGGTATACTCCGGCGCAATTAAAGCATTTTCAAGGATTTCGCCATGAAGCGCCTGATCTCTTCCCTTGCTGCGCTCGTCGCGGTTGCCTGCCTCGTGACAGCCTGTGGTCAAAAAGGTCCGCTGTACCTGCCTGATGACAGCAAGTCCCCTGAAGAGCAGGCCAAGTCGTCGCAAGCCAAATCCCACGCGCACGACACCCACACCACTTACTAAGGGAACGCCATGGACGCTTTTAACTACCGTGGCGGGGAGCTGTTCGCGGAAGGGGTTGCCCTGTCCGCGATCGCCGAACGTTTCGGCACGCCGACCTACGTCTATTCCCGTGCCCACATCGAGGCCCAGTACCGGACGTTCGCCGATGCCCTCGACGGCATGCCGCACCTGGTGTGTTTCGCCGTCAAGGCCAACTCCAACCTGGGCGTGCTCAATGTCCTGGCGCGCCTGGGTGCCGGTTTCGACATCGTCTCCGGTGGCGAGCTCGAGCGTGTGCTGGCCGCTGGCGGTAGCGCCGACAAGATCGTGTTCTCCGGTGTCGGCAAGACCCGCGAAGACATGCGCCGCGCCCTGGAAGTGGGCGTGCACTGCTTTAACATCGAATCCACCGATGAGCTCGAGCGCCTGCAAATCGTCGCCGCCGAGCTGGGTGTTCGCGCACCGGTCTCCCTGCGCGTGAACCCGGACGTCGATGCTGGCACCCACCCGTACATTTCCACCGGTCTCAAGGAAAACAAGTTCGGTATCGCCATCGCCGACGCCGAAGACGTGTACGTGCGCGCCGCTCAACTGCCGAATCTGGAAGTACTGGGCGTCGATTGCCACATCGGTTCGCAACTGACCACCCTGGAACCGTTCATCGACGCCCTCGACCGCCTGCTGGCGCTGGTCGACCGCCTCGGCGATTGCGGCATCTACCTGCGTCACATCGACCTGGGCGGCGGTGTCGGCGTGCGCTATCGCGATGAAGAGCCGCCACTGGTGGCCGACTACATCAAGGCCGTGCGCGAGCGTCTGGAAGGCCGTGACCTGGCGCTGATGTTCGAACCGGGCCGCTACATCGTGGCCAACGCCGGCGTGCTGCTGACCCAGGTCGAGTACCTCAAGCACACCGAGCACAAGGATTTCGCCATCGTCGATGCGGCGATGAACGACCTGATCCGCCCAGCGCTGTACCAGGCCTGGATGGACGTCACCGCCGTGCGCCCTCGCGACACCGCGACCCGCAGCTATGACATCGTCGGGCCGATCTGCGAAACCGGCGACTTCCTGGCCAAGGGCCGGGAGCTGGCACTGGAAGAAGGCGATCTGCTGGCCGTGCATTCGGCCGGTGCCTACGGGTTTGTCATGAGTTCCAACTACAACACCCGCGGCCGCTGCGCCGAGGTGCTGGTGGACGGTGATCAGGCATTCGAAGTGCGTCGCCGCGAGACGGTAGCCGAGTTGTTTGCCGGCGAAAGCCTGCTGCCGGAGTAAAACCATGCTGCTGCGTTTTACCAAGATGCACGGCCTGGGCAATGACTTCATGGTCCTCGACCTGGTCAGCCAGCACGCGCACATCCTGCCCAAGCATGCCAAGCAATGGGGTGACCGGCACACCGGCATCGGTTTCGACCAGTTGCTGATCGTCGAGGCGCCCAACAACCCGGACGTGGATTTCCGTTATCGGATCTTCAATGCCGACGGCTCGGAAGTGGAACAATGCGGCAACGGCGCGCGCTGCTTCGCCCGCTTCGTGCTGGACAAGCGCCTGACCGCCAAGCGACATATCCGCGTCGAGACCAAGAGCGGCATCATCGAGCTGGATGTGCGCAGCGACGGCCAGATCGGCGTCAACATGGGCGCTCCGCGCCTGGTGCCAGCAGACATCCCCTTCCAGGCACCGGCCCAAGCGTTGAGCTATCAGGTGGACGTCGACGGCACCCCGGTGGAACTGGCGGCGATCTCCATGGGCAACCCCCACGCCGTGCTGCGAGTGGCCGATATCAACAGTGCCCCGGTGCATGAGCTGGGGCCGAAAATCGAGCATCATCCGCGCTTCCCCGCACGGGTGAACGTCGGTTTTCTGCAAGTCATCGACCGCCATCGTGCACAATTGCGCGTCTGGGAACGCGGCGCCGGGGAAACCCAGGCCTGCGGTACCGGCGCCTGTGCCGCTGCAGTCGCTGCGATCAGTCAGGGGTGGATGGATTCGCCATTGTTGATCGACCTGCCCGGCGGGCGCCTGTCCATCGAATGGGCGGGCCCTGGCCAACCGGTGATGATGACCGGCCCGGCAGTGCGCGTATACGAAGGACAAGTTCGTCTTTGAGTGAGCCAAACCCATGACCGACCAGCCACAGGTTCCAGCCCCACAGCCCGACGAATCCCCCAGCCTTCCAGAAGCCGCGGCCGTGGCGGCCTATCTGGAGGCTCATCCGGATTTCTTCGTCGAGCACGAAGAACTGCTTGCGACGATGCGCATCCCCCACCGGCGCGGCGATACCGTGTCGCTGGTGGAACACCAGATGAAAATCCTGCGCGAGCGCAACATCGAAATGCGCCATCGTCTTTCGCACCTGATGGACGTGGCCCGGGACAACGACCGGCTTTTCGACAAGACCCGTCGGCTGATCCTGGCCCTGATGGACGCCAGCACCCTCGAAGACCTGGTCATGAGTGTCGAAGACAGCCTGCGCCAGGATTTCCAGGTGCCCTTCGTCAGCCTGATCCTGTTTGGCGACAACGCCATGCCGGTGGGCCGCTGGGTAACCCACGCCGAAGCGCAGACAGCCATCGGCGGCCTGCTCACGGAAAACAAAAGCGTCAGCGGTAGCCTGCGCGAGCATGAGCTGGACTTCCTGTTCGGCGAAGAACAACGCAAGCAGATCGGCTCCACCGCCGTCGTCGCCATCGCCCACCAGGGCGTGCACGGCGTGCTGGCCATCGCCAGCCGCGATCCGCAGCACTACAAGAGTTCGGTGGGCACGCTGTTCTTGAGCTACATCGCCGAAGTCACCGGCCGGGTGCTGCCAAGGGTCGCTGGTTCGCTGCGCTCGGTACGCTGAAGATGGAACGGCAACTGGACGCCTACTGCGAACACCTGCGCAGTGAGCGCCAGGTGTCGCCCCACACGCTGTCGGCTTATCGCCGCGACCTGGAAAAAGTCCTGGGCTGGTGCCAGAAGCAGAACATCGGCAGCTGGGCGGCCCTGGACATCCAGCGCTTGCGCAGCCTGGTCGCCCGCCTGCATCAACAGGGGCAATCCTCCCGCAGCCTGGCGCGGCTGTTGTCGGCGGTGCGTGGCCTGTATCACTACCTCAACCGCGAAGGCTTGTGCGATCACGACCCGGCCACCGGCCTGGCGCCGCCCAAGGGCGAACGCCGGCTGCCCAAGACCCTCGATACCGACCGCGCCCTGCAATTGCTTGAAGGCGCCGTCGAGGATGACTTCCTGGCACGACGCGACCAGGCGATTCTCGAGCTGTTCTATTCTTCCGGCCTGCGGCTTTCGGAACTGACGGGGCTTAACCTGGATCAACTGGACCTGGCCGATGGCATGGTCCAAGTGCTCGGCAAGGGCAGCAAGACACGCCTGCTGCCCGTCGGCCGCAAGGCCCGCGAAGCCCTGGAGCAGTGGCTGGCGCTGCGGGCGCTGACCAACCCCGCCGACGACGCGGTCTTCGTCAGCCAACAAGGGCGGCGCCTGGGCCCGCGGGCGATTCAGTTGCGGGTCAAGGCCGCCGGTGAACGCGAGCTGGGACAGAACCTGCACCCACACATGCTCAGGCACTCCTTCGCCAGCCATCTTTTGGAATCGTCCCAGGACCTGCGCGCCGTCCAGGAGTTGCTCGGCCACTCGGACATCAAGACCACACAGATCTATACCCATCTGGACTTCCAGCACCTGGCGACGGTCTATGACAGTGCCCACCCCAGGGCCAAACGCATCAAGGGCGACGAATCATGACCATCGAGCTCATCACTTTCGACCTGGACGACACCCTGTGGGATACCGCCCCGGTGATCGCCAGCGCCGAAGCCGTACTCCGCCAATGGCTGACCGACAACGCACCGAACCTGGGCGGCGTACCGGTGGAGCATCTTTTTTCGATTCGCGAGCAAGTCTTGCGCGAAGAGCCCGGCCTGAAGCATCGCATCAGTGCATTGCGCCGACGGGTGCTGTTCCGCGCACTGCAAGAGGCCGGCTACGATCAGTGGCAAGCGTCTGAGCTGGCGGACGAGGCATTCGAGACGTTCCTGCATGCCCGTCATCAACTGGAGGTTTTCCCCGAGGTGCAGCCCACCCTGGAGATCCTGGCCAATCATTTCGCCCTTGGCGTGGTCACCAATGGCAATGCCGACGTGCGGCGCCTGGGGCTGGCGGACTATTTCAAGTTCGCCTTGTGCGCCGAAGACATCGGCATCGCCAAGCCTGACGCCCGGCTGTTCCACGAAGCCCTGCAACGCGGCGGTGCCACGGCGCAGACCGCCGTGCACATTGGCGATCACCCGGGCGATGACATCGCCGGCGCCCAACAGGCCGGCCTGCGCGCGGTGTGGTTCAACCCGACGGGCAAGGCCTGGGAGGCCGACCATGCGCCAGATGCGGAGATTCGCAGCCTGACCGAACTGCCGGGGTTGCTGACAGGTTGGCATAGCCAACCCTGAACCCACTGCTCTGTAGCCGCCAACACCCCTTTGCGGGAGCGAGCCTGCTCGCGATGGCGGCGGCACATCCAACATCAATACCAGCAGACCCACCGCTATCGCGAGCAGGCTCGCTCCCACCCTGGATCCGCTGTGTCCTGCGGCTCCGCGCCCGGCACAAAACCCTGTGGGAACGAGCCTGCTCGCGATGGCGGCGGCACATCCAACATCAATACCAGCAGACCTACCGCTATCGCGAGCAGGCTCGCTCCCACAGGTCCGGGACTTTATCTGGCCCATGAAAAAGCCCGCAGCGACGGCGGGCTTTTTCAGCAAGCAAGAAGCAGAAGCTCAGATAGGGCGGCTGCCGTACTTGTTGTCCGGCTTCTTGGGCGGATCAGCGACCACGTTGGCCTCCACTTCCTGCACCTTACCGCCCCTGGCCAGGAATTCCTCCATGGCCTTGGCGAGCGCATCACGCTCCTTGTTCTTGGCCTCTACGCTCGGCAACTCGTCGACCGACACCGCGGCCTTGGCCTTGCCTTTGGCGGTAGGAACCGGAACATCGGCCCCATCATCGTCGGCTACGTCTTCAGCCGCCGCTTCAAGGCCTTCTTCGGTCTCGTCTTCGTCGCCCACTTCGAGGTCGTCGTTTTCCAGATCATCGTCGCTCATGTTCTACCTCATGACTTGCGAAAAGCAGATTAGTTATAGCCCAGCTTCGCCATCTGTTCGAAGGCTGCCAGAAAAAATTCAACATCCGCCGGCAATCAGCGGTTATGCCCCTTCACCGTACAAGGTGGCGAGGACTTTACGAGCACCACCGTGATCACGGTGCTCGCCCAGATAAACACCTTGCCAGGTACCCAATGCCAACCGTCCTGCCGTGACCGGCAGGCTGAGCTGGCAACCGAGCACACTGGCCTTGAAGTGCGCCGGGAGGTCGTCCAGGCCTTCGTCGTTGTGCTCATAGTCGGCGGTTCCTTGTGGGATCAGCCGATTGAAAAATCGTTCGAAGTCTCGACGTACCGCCGAATCGGCGTTCTCGTTGATGGTCAACGAAGCCGAGGTATGCTGCAGCCACAGATGCAACAGACCGACACGACACGCCTGGAGTTCAGGCAGGCCGGCAAGCAATTCGTCCGTCACCAGATGAAAGCCCCGGGGCCTTGCCCGCAGGGTTATCAGCGTCTGTTGCCACATACAGATCTCCGCACGTTCGGCGCGCATTCTAGCGCGCTCTGGGAAAAAACAAAGGGCCTAATATTCTTGCTTCGGTGTAAGCCTTTGGCGGTACAAAACCCCATGTCGCATCCACAACAAAAGGCGTCGGAAAAACCGCCGCGTCCTGTGAGCAGTGACAAATTCCAGACAAAAAAATGCCCGGCGAACCGGGCATTTTTTATTGCGTGTGCTTACAGGTTGTAGCCACGTTCGTTGTGTTGGGCCAGGTCCAGGCCCACGGCCTCTTCTTCCTCGGAGACACGCAGACCCATGACGGCGTCCAGCACTTTGAGAATGATGAAGGTGACGATCGCGGTGTAGACCACGGTGAAAGCCACGCCCTTGAATTGAATCCACACTTGCGCACCGATATCGGTCACGGTGCCGAAGCCACCCAGTGCCGGTGCCGCGAACACACCGGTCAGGATCGCGCCGAGGATACCGCCGATGCCGTGCACGCCGAAGGCGTCCAGGGAGTCGTCGTAGCCGAGTTTGCGCTTGAGGGTGGTGGCGCAGAAGAAGCACACCACGCCCGCCGCCAGGCCGATGACCAGGGCGCCCATCGGGCCCACGGTGCCGGCAGCCGGGGTGATTGCAACCAGGCCGGCCACCACGCCCGAGGCGATGCCCAGTGCGCTTGGCTTGCCGTGGGTGATCCACTCGGCAAACATCCAGCCCAGCGCCGCGGCGGCGGTAGCGATCTGGGTCACCAGCATCGCCATGCCGGCGGTGCCGTTGGCAGCAACTGCGGAACCGGCGTTGAAGCCGAACCAGCCAACCCACAGCATCGCCGCGCCCATCAGGGTATAGCCCAGGTTATGCGGCGCCATCGGCGTGGTCGGGAAGCCTTTGCGCTTGCCCAGTACCAGGCACGCCACCAGGCCGGCGATACCGGCGTTGATGTGCACCACGGTGCCGCCAGCGAAGTCCAGCACGCCCCAGTCCCACAGCAGGCCGCCGTTACCGGACCAGACCATGTGGGCGATCGGTGCATACACCAGGGTGAACCATACGCCCATGAAAACCAGCATGGCGGAGAACTTCATCCGCTCGGCAAACGCACCGACGATCAGCGCTGGAGTGATGATGGCGAAAGTCATCTGGAAGGTAATGAACACTGCTTCAGGGAACAGCGCCGCCGGGCCGGTCAGGCTGGACGGGGTGACGCCTGCCAGGAACGCTTTGCCCAGGCCGCCGACAAAGGAGTTGAAGTTGACGACGCCCTGCTCCATGCCGGTGGTGTCGAACGCGATGCTGTAGCCATAGATGACCCACAGGACGCTGATCAGACCGGTAATGGCAAAGCACTGCATCATCACGGAAAGAAGGTTTTTCGACCGGACCATGCCACCGTAGAACAGTGCCAGGCCGGGAATGGTCATGAACAGTACAAGAATCGTGGCCGTGAGCATCCAAGCGGTGTCGCCGGAGTTCAGGACTGGGGCTGCCGCTTCTTCTGCCATGGCCAGGCCTGGCATTGCGAAGGACAACAGGGCTCCTAGCCCTGCGAATTTACGCAGAGTCATATTGTTTTCTCCTGGGGCGTTGGGTTTGGCGGCTTAGATGGCGTCGGTATCGGTTTCGCCGGTACGGATGCGGATAGCCTGTTCCAGATTGACCACAAAGATCTTCCCGTCACCGATCTTGCCGGTGTTGGCGGCCTTGGTGATTGCCTCGATCACCCGGTCAAGATCCTTGTCGTCAATGGCGACATCGATCTTCACCTTGGGCAGGAAATCGACCACGTATTCCGCGCCGCGATACAGCTCGGTGTGACCTTTCTGCCGACCGAAGCCTTTGACCTCAGTAACGGTAATGCCCTGCACGCCGATCTCGGACAACGACTCGCGCACGTCGTCCAACTTGAACGGCTTGATGATGGCAGTGACTAGCTTCATGAAACTTTCTCCCGAATTGGTGGACTTGCCCCAGGAAAACAAACCCGACTCAAGTCTAAGCGCAGTGCCTGGCTTTGTAACGCATCGTCGGCCCAAGTTGCCCGACAGGTGCCAGTTAACCGATCCTGACGAAACTCCCCGTTCCGCCTGCTGCACTGCATTCGTCACAGCGACTGCATCAGTGCATGGGTCATCAGCCTCTAAGCAGAAACCTTGCCATCTGTACCCAAACCCTCTGATTTCAGTCTCTTACCCACCGTGCCCGCTTGCTCCGCCCCACGAACCGCAGCGATACGCACAACAACAGTGCGACGATGCCCGGCCTCGTGCGCGAAAAGCGTGCATCCTTGCTTGCAAATTGACTATAGACACTGCGTGGTACACTGCCCGCCATTGTTTCCAGGACACCTGCCCATGCTTGCGCCCAAAGACCTCCTCGACGCCCTGAGCGGCCATGCCTCCCGTATCTTGAGTGGTGACACGCCGCTGCCCAAGAGCGAAATCGAAAGCCAGTTCAAGGCGCTGCTGCAAAGCGGGTTCAGCAAACTGGACCTGGTGAGCCGGGAAGAATTCGACAGCCAGATGGTCGTGCTGGCCCGGACCCGGGCGCGGCTCGAAAGCCTGGAGGCCAAGGTCGCGGAGTTGGAAGCGCGACTGGCCCAGGAATAGGCACCTTCGGGCCATACGCCCGGCATCAGCCCAGGCGTATTCAACCCAAGGGTCAGAGGCGGAAACGACCGACCAGGGTATTGAATGACAGGGCCAGGTTGGACAGCTCCTGGCTCGACGCACTGGTCTGGTTTGCCCCAGCGGCGGTCTGGGTAGAGAGATCCTGGATATTCACCAGGTTGCGATCGACCTCACGGGCCACATGGGCCTGCTCCTCCGACGCCGTGGCAATCACCAGGTTACGGTCATTGATCTGCGCAATACCGTCGGCGATCTGCTCCAGTGCCTCGCCCGTGGCCCGGGCCAGGCTCTGGGTCTCGGTCACCAGCGCCTGGCTCTTGCCCATGGCATCGACCGCGCTGTCGGCACGGTCCTGCACCGCGTGGATCATGCTCTCGATTTCACCGGTTGACGCCTGGGTGCGTGCCGCCAGGGCACGAACCTCATCGGCCACCACGGCAAAACCACGTCCCTGCTCCCCGGCGCGGGCCGCCTCGATGGCCGCGTTGAGCGCCAACAGGTTGGTTTGTTCAGCGATCCCGCGGATCACATCCAGCACCTTGCCAATATCGCGTACCTGAACGGCAAGATCCCTGACCAGCCCGGTGGACGAGGTGATTTCCTGGGTCGCAGTGTCGATCGCCTGCACCGCGCTACGGGCCTGATCACGTCCCTCGCTGGCCTGTGTGCTGGTCGATTGCGAAGCCTGTGAAGTGGAGACCGCGTTGCGGGCCACCTCCTCGACCGCCGAAGTCATTTCGGTCACGGCGGTGGCGGCCTGCTGGATTTCGTCATTCTGCCGGATCAAGGCACGACTGCCATCATCGGTGACCGCCGTCAGCTCCTCGGCGGCAGACGCCAATTGGTCCGAAGCGTTGGCAATCTGCTGGATGGTGGCCTTCAAACTCGTCTGCATATCGCCCAAGGCCTTGAGCAACTGGCCGGCCTCGTCGCGACTGTTGCTGGTGATGTGCTGAGTGAGGTCGCCCTGGGCGATGCGTTGCGCGCAATCGACCGCCGTGGCAATCGGTCGACTGATCAGGCGACTGATAAACATGCCCAACAGCAGCGCGGCGATAAACGCCACGACAATGCCGCTGTACAGCACGGTCTTGGCCGTCGCCTCCTGCTGCGTGGCGGCCTTGGCGTCTTCGCTGATCTGACGGTCATTGGAGTCGATCATGATGGTCAACTGGTCCATCACCTTGCGATAAGTCTTCTGCAGGTCACCCAGCAACAGGGTGCGACCGTTCTCCAGGTCGCCAGCCGCCATCATCGCCACGTACTGCTGCACCATGGCCTGGTAGACCGGCCAATCCCGGGCCATCTGGTCGCCAGCGATGCGCTCGTCTTCAGCCAGATTGCCTTTGCGGTAATCGGCGAAAGCCTTTTCGCTGGCCAACTGATTGGCTTTCATCGAAGCGAGAAACTCATCCTTCATGCTCTGCGGAGCATTGCCGGCGGTAGCGACATACAGTCGGTACATGTCGCGCGTCTGGCCGACCGCCTTGGTCTTGGTCTGCGACGTATTGGCGACCGAGACCAGGTTGTTGTTGAACACCCCCTGCAAACGTGTCGACAGTGCGGAAACCCCACTGACGCCAAGCATGCCCACGGCGAGCGTGATCAGGGCGCAGAGGAAAAACGAGGTGATCAGTTTGGTTGATAATTTTGCGTCATTGAGCCAGTTCATCGGTGGATCCTCACGGGATGCTGGTCCAGCAGCCCTGCTATGTGTGCATTTCCCTGCCCCGCGTAACGCCAGGTAAAGGGCCTGTGTCCAGACTCCATCGCCGCTGATATGAACCTCGAGCAAGACGTCGTACAACATCACAAACGTACAAGCTAAATTCCCTGCTCGCCTTCAAACTTGATGGAGCGACCTCCTCGCTTTTTTGCCCATTGCGCTCACAACGCCATAGGCCAATATCTTCTGAAATACTTGAGATAGAGACATTTAATGAAAAAATTAAATGATGGCTTATAGCCATATTTCTTGAGAAATGTTACATCATGTGACACGTTGATCACAACATAAGACATCGTATGACTTAGACCATTTCTATGAAATGAACCTAAGAACGTGCATCGAAGCCCCACCGTGAGGAGTTACACATGCATCCGCAGAGGATGGGTCAGCCATTGCCCGGTGTGCGCAAGGCCAAACCCGTGAGGAAGAAGCTCGCAGAGTGCCTGGCCCTGATAACGATCAGCCTGGCAGCCCATGGCGAAACGCTCGATACCAGCGCCTCGCCCGGCAAGCGACTGGCAGTGGCCGCCGATTGCGTGGCCTGCCATAGCACCCTCGGCGGCAAGCCCTTTGCCGGCGGTTATCCACTCAACTCGCCAATGGGCGTCATCTACTCAACGAACATCACCCCTTCCAAGACCGCCGGCATCGGCCAATACACTCAGGCAGACTTCGCCCGCGCCGTGCGCGACGGCGTGACCCCGGACGGCACCCACCTGTACCCGGCGATGCCCTACACCTCCTACGCAAAGATGACCGACAGCGACGTCGCCGCCCTGTACCAGTACTTCATGGATGAAGTCACGCCGGTGGATACGCCCAGTCCCAAGACCGAACTCGACTTTCCGTTCAATATCCGCGCCTCGATGCTCGGCTGGAACGCCCTGTTCCATAGCCAGAAACGCTTCGAGGCGGATCCGGGCAAGTCCGCTCAGGTCAATCGCGGTGACTATCTGGTCAATGCACTGGCCCATTGCGACACCTGCCATACCCCGCGCAATGCCCTGATGGCAGCGGATAACGCCAAGGCGCTTTCCGGCGGTTCACTGGGAGCCTGGTATGCACCCAACATCACCTCGGACAAGACCAGCGGGATCGGTGCCTGGTCGAGCGATGAGCTCGTTGCCTACCTGCGCAGCGGCCATGTAGAGGGCAAGGCGCAAGCTGCCGGGCCCATGGCCGAAGCGGTCGAGCACAGCCTGCAGTACCTTGGCGAAGATGACCTCAAGGCCATCGCGGCCTATCTGCTGCAGACCCCACCGATCGCTACCGGCGAGCAACAGGCCCGCCATACCTTCGGTCAGGCCTCGAACGACGAACTCAGCCTGCGTGGCGGCAAGCCGCAGGACAATCCGGGCTGGCACATCTTCAGCGGCACCTGCGCCAACTGTCACCAGGCCAACGGCGAGGGCACCCGTGAATATCCGTCACTGTTCCACAACACCGCGACCAGCCGCCGCGACAACCTGATCGCGACCATCATCTACGGCGTGCATCGCGAAGTCGACGGCGTGGCAATCGACATGCCGGCCTTCGGCCCAGATGCGCTGTTCACCGATCGTCTCGACGACCAGCAGATCGCCGACGTCAGCAACTACGTCCTGTCCCACTACGGCAACGCCGGATTGAACGTGACTGCCGCCGATGTGGCGCAGGTGCGCGAAGGCGGCCCCAAGGCCCCCATCGCAGTGCTGGCACGCTACAGCGTACCGGCACTGGTTGTGCTCGGCCTGCTGATCCTCCTGGGGCTTTACAGGCTCAAGGCTCGTCGCCGGCTGCAGGAGGCCTGAACAATGGACACTTCAATGACCGACAAACACATGCCCGTTTCATCTACCCCCACCAACCACCTATCCCGCCGCGGCCTGCTGCGCGGGTCGGTCACCCTGGGCCTGGTGGCCTTGGTCGGAGGCCTCGGCCCCTGGCAATCGGTGATGGCCGAGGGCGACCAGGACTTTATCGCCCTGTCGCAATTCCTGGTCAGCCGTCCGGTCAACCCGGTCCTGGCGGCGCGCTACTACCGCGCCCTGAGCCGGCGCGCACCGAACTTCAGTGGCAATGTCGGCGCCCTCAGGCAACTGGTCGACGGGCAGGGCTTCAAGCATGTGGATGAATACCTGGCCCAGGCCAACCCGGACCCATCGTTGAAAGCGACGGCCACCAGCATCATTTCGGCCTGGTACCTGGGCATCGTCGGCGAGCTCGCCGATGCCGAACTGATCAGTTACTCCGAGGCGCTGATGTATCGCCCGACCCACGGCATTCTCATCATTCCAACCTACGGTGGCGGCCCCGACTCCTGGGGCGCCAAGCCAGCCGATACGCAGGATTTCAAACTATGAGCAGCGTTGTTTACGACGCCGATGTGGTCGTCATCGGCTCCGGCGTGATGGGTGGCTTGATTGCCAGCGAGCTGGCCAAGTCGAACAAGTCCGTGATCGTTCTCGAAGCGGGCCCGCGGGTGAACCGCCGCGACATCGTCGAAACCTTCCGCAATGCGCCGGTCAAGCTCTCACTGGCCAATGCCAAGCTGCAAGGCGCCGGTTCGCCCTATCCAAGCTTGCCCCACGCACCTTCCACCTATGGCGACTACCTGCAGCAGGTCGGCCCGGTGAAGTACAACACCTCCTACCTGCGGGTGGTCGGCGGCACCACCTGGCACTTCGGTTCCTCGCTGTGGCGCATGCTGCCCAACGACTTCCGCCTCAACGCCCTCTACGGGCGCGGGCGCGACTGGCCGATCAGCTACGACGAACTGGAACCTTTCTACGCCCGCGCCGAGACCGAGCTGGGCGTGTCCGGGGTCGATGGCCAGGATGAAAGCGGCCAGGGCGGGGCAGCCTATCCACCACGCTCGATCCCCTACCCGATGGAAGGCCTCAAGCCCAGCTACATGTTCAAGCGCCTCTCGAGCCTGTTGAGCAGGGGCGGCTACAACCCGATCCTCGAACCCAACGGTCGCGCCACCCGCCCCTATGGCAAGCGTCCGCCGTGCGCGGGCAACAATAACTGCAACCCGGTCTGCCCGATTGCCGCCAAATACGACGGCTCGATGCATATCGACGAGGCCGAGCGCCATGGCGCCAAGGTCCTGGACAACTCGGTGGTGTACCGGATCGAGGCCGGCGACGACGGCAAGATCACCGCGATCTGGTACATGCGCCCGGACAAGACCCAGCATCGCCTGACCGCCCGCTACTTCGTGCTGGCGGCCTATGGCATCGAATCGCCGAAGCTGTTGCTGATGTCCACGTCCGAGCGATACCCCAACGGCATCGCCAACACCTCCGACCAGGTCGGCCGCAACCTGATGGACCACACCGGCGTGAGCATGAACGTGATGACCAAGGAGGACATGTGGCCCGGCGAGGGACCGACCCAGTTGCTGGTCTACCTGAACAGCCGCGACGGCGCCTTCCGCAAGGATTACCCGAGCTACAAGATCAAGGTGCGCAACACGGTGCCCACCTCGCAGATCACCACCAACCTGATCGCCAAGGGCGTGCTGGGCTCCAAGCTCGACGAACAGATCCGCCTGCAGTCGGCGCGCTCCTTGAACTGGGCAGTGGACTTCGAAACCCTGCCGCTGCCGGAAAACCGCGTCACTCCGAGCAAGACCCGCTTCGACGCGATTGGCCTGCCGGTGCCGGAGATCTACTACAGCGTTCCCGACTACTGGCACGCGGGCAAGGAAAAGGCCTTGGAGGACCTCAAGCAGTTCGCCCACCTGCTCGACGCCGACATCCTCAGCACCGACGTCAACTTCCAGAACCGTCAGCACATCATGGGCACCACCATCATGGGTAACGATCCGAAAAACTCGGTGGTCGACCGCGACTGCCGCAGCCACGACCACGCCAATCTGTTTATCGCCGGGACCAGCGTGATGCCGTCATCATCCTGCGTGAACCCCACACTGACAGGGGCCGCACTGAGCATACGGATCGCCGATCAATTGCTGAGGGAGGTGTAAAGCCTGTTCAACCCTCCGCCGCCCGCTGAGAGGGGGCCGGGGTCAGCGGCAGCTCCAGGCTAAACAGCGCGCCGCTGCCCGGCCCGGCACTCTGCGCGGTCAGATCGCCCCCCATCTCGTGCGCCGCCAGAATGCAGCTGTGCAAACCAAAGCCGTGGCCGTCGACACGCGTGGTGAAGCCGTGCTCGAACACCCGCGCCAGGTTGTCCTGCGCAATCCCCTCGCCGTTGTCCTCGACCTCGACCCGCACGCGCCCATCGTCAACGACCTTCAGGCGCAGGATGATCTGCGGCGGCCGATTCGTACCCGCGTCCAGCGCCTGCTTGGCGTTGTTGATCAGATTGACCAGGATCTGCAGCACTCGGTGCTTGTCCAGCGGCATTTGCGGGATATCGATGAATTCCTTGATCAGCGTGATGTGGTGGCGGGTCAGGGATACATCGCAAATGCGTACGACATCCTCGACCAACTCTCGCAGCGAGCCCGGCTCCAATACGCTGGAGTTGCCGGCGTAGGACTGCTGGGTGGCGACGATTTCCTTGATATGGTCGATTCTGCGGGTCAACTGCGCCAACTCGGCGATCATCGCCTGCTGTTCGATGGCCAGCGCATCGGCCAGTTTGTCGAGATAGTCGGGTAGCGCGCGACCTTTAGGGTCGCTGCTGATGAAATCGCCGAGGTCATCGGGATGCTCCCTCATCAGTTGGACGACCTTGGCTACTCCTGGGCCCTTGGATGTATGCACCTTCTCGTACAGGACCTGGGCTGACACGTTGACGCTATTGAGCACATTGCCCACGTTGTGCAGCACGTTGGTGGCGATCTCCGCCATGCCGGCCCGGCGGGCGGTGGTGACCAGTTCGGCCTGCGCCTCGCGCAACTCGTCGTTGACCTTGGCCAATTGCTGCGGGCTGGGAATCTTCAGCGCCGCCGGCACCAACCGGACCAGCAGGATGGCGGTAATCACGGAGGCAATCGCGGTGATCACCTTGACCAGCGCCGACAGCCAGTAATAGGGCTGCCAGATAGTCAGGATCTCCATCACATGGCTGGTGCCGCAGGCCAGGATAAACACGCCAAAGGCCGCCAGCATCCAATCGAACGGCACATCCTTGCGCTTGTGGATAAAGTACAGGAGGGTGAAGGGAATGGTGACGTAGGACAAAGTGATCAAGCCGTCGGCGATCACATTGGTCCACAGCAGGTCCGGACGCCACATATAGCAATGCCCGTGGGGCATGAAACGCTTGTCGGTTAACAGAGCCAGCAGATCGTTCATGGCCACTTCCTCCCTGTGCCGTTGATACAGCCAAGTGCCGACTAGGCAAATCGGAGTCTAGGCCGGTCCCGGGCATTTCGCTTGGGCGGGTGAAGGATGGCATTTGCTGAATCGTATCGCGCTTGCCGCCCCTCGACTGTCACTGACTGTCGCAACATCCTGCCAAATTTTCCTCCCTCAATTTCCGCGCCCACGTTCATCCCCACGACTAACCTTCGAGAGCCGCAGGACGCGGCGCCCTCTTCACTCAAGGAACGATTCATGTCGCTCGCCATTGTCCACAGCCGCGCCCAAGTCGGGGTCGAGGCTCCTGCCGTTACCGTTGAAGTTCACTTGGCCAACGGCTTGCCATCGCTGACGATGGTGGGTCTGCCAGAGGCGGCGGTAAAGGAAAGCAAGGATCGGGTGCGCAGCGCGATCATCAATTCGGGGCTGAATTTCCCGGCGCGGCGCATCACCCTGAACCTGGCTCCGGCAGATCTGCCAAAGGACGGCGGGCGCTTTGACCTGGCCATTGCCTTGGGGATCCTGTCGGCCAGCGTGCAGGTGCCAACCCTGACGCTTGACGATGTGGAATGCCTCGGTGAGCTGGCATTGTCCGGCGCGGTGCGTCCGGTGCGCGGGGTGTTACCCGCGGCACTGGCGGCGCGCAAGGCCGGGCGCATGCTGGTGGTGCCACGGGCCAATGCCGAGGAAGCCTGCCTGGCCTCCGGGCTGAAGGTGATCGCCGTGGATCATCTGCTCGAAGCGGTGGCGCATTTCAACGGTCACACGCCGGTCGAGCCTTTCGTTTCCAATGGACTGCTCTCGGCCAGCAAACCCTACCCCGACCTGAATGAAGTGCAAGGCCAGGCCGGGGCCAAGCGGGCACTGCTGATCGCCGCCGCGGGAGCTCATAACCTGCTGTTCAGCGGGCCACCGGGCACCGGCAAGACACTGCTGGCGAGCCGTTTGCCGGGGCTGTTACCGCCGTTGGCGGAAAGTGAGGCCCTGGAGGTCGCGGCCATCCAGTCGGTGGCCAGTTGCGTGCCGTTGAGCCATTGGCCGCAACGGCCGTTTCGCCAGCCCCACCACTCGGCTTCCGGTCCCGCGCTGGTGGGTGGCGGGTCAAAACCGCAGCCAGGGGAGATCACCCTCGCCCACCATGGCGTGTTGTTTTTAGATGAACTGCCAGAGTTCGACCGTCGGGTGCTGGAGGTCTTGAGGGAGCCGCTGGAGTCTGGGCACATCGTGGTTTCTCGTGCCCGCGACCGAGTCCGCTTCCCGGCGCGTTTCCAGTTGGTGGCGGCAATGAATCCCTGCCCCTGTGGATACCTTGGCGAGCCCAGCGGCCGTTGCTCCTGTACGCCAGACATGGTGCAGCGCTACCGCAATAAGCTCTCCGGCCCCCTGCTGGACCGCATCGACCTGCACCTGACGGTCGCCCGCGAGGCCACGGCGTTGAATCCCAAAAGCGAACCCGGTGCCGATACGGCCACCGTCGCCGAGCACGTGGCCGAAACCCGGGAACGCCAGCAAAAACGCCAGGGCTGTGCCAACGCATTCCTGGATCTGCCGGGCTTGCGTCGGCATTGCAAACTATCCGCACTCGATGAAACCTGGCTGGAAACCGCTTGCGAACGACTGACCCTGTCGCTGCGCGCCGCCCACCGCCTGCTCAAGGTCGCCCGTACGTTGGCAGACCTTGAGCGGGTGGATCGGATCAGTCGGGAGCACTTGGCCGAGGCGTTGCAGTATCGGCCCGCTACGCCCTGAAGTGCGTCACGGCTTGCTCAGGTCCACCAGCGGCGTATCCCGCACCTCGGTCTTGCGGCCACCCTGGATTTCATCGATGCGTTTGAGGGCTTTATCCACGGCGCCCTTATCCGCCAGCAGGCTGTAGTGGATCTGGAACTGCTTGTGCTCTTTCGGCGCGATCATGGGAACCAGGCCCAGTGGTCGCTGATACCGGCGGTTATAGGAAAAACTGGTGCCTGGCTCCAGCCCGGTCACGTAGCCCTGGCCTTGGGTATCGGTGTTTTTCCACAGGGAGAACACGGGAAGCGTGCTGGTGTTGAAGCCTACCGATACCCCGAGGCTGCCGGCCTTGTTGTGCAGCACGGTAAGGGTGTCGCCCTTGGCGTCGGCGTAGGGCACGACGTTATAGACGGTTTCGTCGTAATCCTTGGTCGGGGCCCGGTAGGTTTGCCAATCGGGCAAGTCGCCCTTGGCCTTGTCGTTGAACGGCGAGACCTGCTTGACCGGTGCCGCGAAACGAGCGCCCTGCTCCAGGAACGGCGTGCTGAAATTGCTGTGATAGAGCGCCTGGTATTCCTTCGGATAGTCGCCGTTGTTGGTCAGCGTGTCGTTGAGGGTGAAAGCCACACTGCCGGGCTCGGTGACCAGTTCGGTCTGCACCGAGAAATCGACCTTCTTGAAGGCCTGCTCCTTCAACTCGCCTCGCAATGTGATGGCGTACGGAGGTTTTTCATCGATGTGCAAAGTGACCTTGTTGGCCGGGATGTTGGCTGCACGACCATGCAGGGTCAGCAGCTCACCATTGTCCATGCCGGGATGGCCGACCCATTCGTAGCCACAGCGAGTCACCAGTTCATTGAAACCTTCGAGCCAGCCCAGTCCGCCTCGACCATTGAGCTCAATGAACGCCGGATTGACCACTTCCTTGACGGGCGAATCCCAGCCCATGCGCACATTCCCGACCGAAGCCTGCAGCACGTTCATGCCGCGGGTCGGGACGACGGAAAGCTTCAGGGTACCGTTGTCGATGTCGACGATGCTGACGCCTTCCTGGCGGCCACCGTGCAAGGTGCGCATCGTCACGGAAAAGGGCTTGCCGGTCTTCACGCCCAGTTGCTGGCTGGTGATTTGCCAGGGTTGAGCGGCTTTATCCGTATCCAGCAGGACGTAATCCCAAGCCATCGCATGGGAGGCAGCGCTTAGAGCGCCAAGGGTAACGAGGAGTTTGAGCGGAGTCATGGTCACGACCTTTTATTGGAGTTGTGCGGTTTTTATAGACTTGAAGAAACGTTTCAGCAAGCTTAAAAACAGCAATATCCTTAAAAAGCAACGACCAGCGGGTTGGAAGCTTTCGGTGGGAGCGAGCTTGCTCGCGATAGCGGTGGATCAGATTGAGATGATGTTGACGGGGCTGCCGTCATCGCGAGCAAGCTCACTCACAGGAGGTCTGGGTGAGCTTGCTCGTGACAGCGGCGCAAGACGCTTCAGCGGAACCGATCGACCTCTTGGCGCAGGTCCTGGGCCAGTTTTTCCAGTTCCTTGGCGGTGAGAGCCAGGTTCGAGACCACTTGCCGCTGTTCGCTGTTGGCCATGGCGATGCTTTGCAGGTTACTGCTGAGCAAGGTCGCAGTACTGCTTTGTTCCTGGGTGGCGGTGGTAATCGCCGCAAATTGCTGGCCGGCCGAGCGACTTTGCTCGTCGATGCGCGCCAGGGCCGAGGCCACGTTGGCGTTGCGCGACAGGCCTTCCTGCATCAACAGGTTGCCCTGCTCCATCGTGCTGATGGCATTGCCGGTTTCCTGCTGGATGCTGTTGATCATGCTGGAAATTTCGTCGGTGGCCTGGCGGGTGCGAGATGCCAGGCTGCGGACTTCATCGGCCACCACGGCAAAACCACGGCCCTGCTCGCCTGCGCGGGCGGCTTCGATGGCGGCGTTCAAGGCCAGCAGGTTGGTCTGCTCG
This sequence comes from Pseudomonas sp. St290, assembly GCF_018325805.1. NCBI lineage: Bacteria > Pseudomonadati > Pseudomonadota > Gammaproteobacteria > Pseudomonadales > Pseudomonadaceae > Pseudomonas > Pseudomonas sp. St290. The sequence goes on from NZ_AP014703.1 coordinate 6,575,190, forward strand.
GCGATCGAGGTGATAACGCCAACGATACCGCCGATTTCCTGCGAACGCTGGCCCAAGGTATTGATGACCGTGGCGGTGCTGTTCAGCGCACCGGCGATCTGTTCCAGGGACGACGACGCTTCATCCATAGAGGTCCGGCCAATGCGGGTTTGCTGGGCGTTTTCCTGGGCCAGGCGCTCGGTGTTGCCCATGTTGTCAGCAATGTTCAATGAGGTCGCACTGAACTCTTCCACCGCGCCGGCCATGCTGGTGATTTCGCCGGACTGCTGCTCCATGCCTTCATACGCCCCACTGGACAATCCGGACAGCGCCTGGGCGCGGCTGTTGACCTCCTGGGAGGCCTTGCGGATGTGCTCGACCATGGTCGACAAGGCCTGGCTCATCTGGTTGAAGGCACGGGCCAACTGACCGATCTCATCATGACTCGACACATTCAAGCGCACGCTCAGGTCGCCAGCACCCAAGGCTTCGGCCTGGCGAACCAGATCGCCGAGCGGCGCCAGTTTGCTACGCAACAGCCACATCGCCGAGCCCACCGCCAACAACATCGCCAGCAGGCTGCCAATGGCCAGCTGAGTACCGACGCTCCAGGTCACGGCGCGAATCTCGGCTTTCGGCATGCTCGCCACCACCGCCCACGGCCCGCCCTCGAACGGTACGGCAACGCTGTAGAAATCTTCGGCGGTATCGGTCCAGAACGCCCCCTTGCCCGGTTTCTTGACCAGCCCAACGATGGTCGCGCTCGCCTGGTCCAGCGCCTGCACGCCGGCCGGCGGCACCAGCCATTTGTTCTGTTCATCCAGCAAGGCCAGCGAACCGGTCTGGCCGATGCGGAAGCGCTTGAGGTTCTCGAACTGCGCATTCTGCGCGTCGGTGTAGTCGAAGCCTACGTACAACACGGCAATGATCTTGCCGCTGCTGTCGCGTACGGGCGTGTACTGCGACATGTAGAAGCGTCCGAAAAGCAGGGCTCGACCGATGTAGCTCTGCCCGCTGATCACCGGACCGTAGGCAGGGCCGGCACGGTCGAGCACGGTACCGATGGCCCGCGTACCGTCCTGCTTGCTGACTGAGGTACTGACGCGGATGAAATCGTCGCCGCTGCGCACGAAAACCGTGGCAACCCCGGCGGTCATCGCTTTGAAGTCATCCACTTCCTTGAAGTTGTTGTTCAACACTTCGCCGCCCAGGCTCAAGCCGGGGGTTTGTACGCCCGCCACCGTCACCGGCTGGTCCGGATGCACGCTCAGGCCGGCGCTGAAGCGCTTTTCGAACAGGCCGGCCAACCGTTGAGTACTCTCGCGCAAGGTACTGTGGAACGTATTGAGCTGATCGGCCATCAGACGCGCTTCGCTGGCCAGGTGCTCTTCACGGGTGGCGAGGTTGGCAGTGTCCAGCGAACGCAGGGCGAAAACGGTACTGCCGGAGATCACGATCGCCAATATCACAGCGAGGGCAAGGCCTAGCTGTGAGGCGATCCGGGCACGGGGTTGAGACATGACGGCTCCTGGCCGAGAGACCGGATCATCCTGATCACGCTCGCACGCTCGGCATTCTATTCGGGTGAGGTGAAAGTTGGCCCTTTCTGCACGAAGGTTCCATGCTCACGGATTCGGCGGCAAAGCCAAATACTTGAGCGGTTCGCAAGGATTAATGCCAAGCGGCTATCACGCCAACTACAACGTTTCAGCCCAGGCGCTCGACGTCGGGTAATTGCATGGCCTTTACTTCACCCTGAAGGAAGTCGCTGAGCCGGCGCAAACGTTCACCACCCGGACGGGTTTTTGGCCAGACCAGGTAATAGTGTTCACCGCTGGCGACTGCGGTCGGCCATGGCAAGCTCAGGCGCCCCTGGGCGACATCCTCGGCCACCATCAGCAGGTCGCCCATGGAAACACCATAGCCGCGTGCCGCCGCGATCATGCCCAGCTCCAGGGTATCGAACACCTGTCCCCCCTTGAGCGAAACCTTGTCGGACAGGCCCATGCGTTGCAGCCAGTTGCGCCAGTCCCGGCGATCCGGCGTGGGGTGCAGCAATTCAGCGCTGGCCAACCGCGCCACATCCCAGGGCTGGTCATTCAACAGGTTCGGCGCGCCCACCGGGATCAACTCCTCGGGAAACAGCAAACTGGCCTCCCAGTCGGCGGGAAAGTGCCCGTTGCCCAGCAATACGGCGCAATCGAAGGGCTCGACGTTGAAGTCCACCGAGTCGATGTCCATCCAGGCACTGGTCAGCTGCACCTCGTTGCCGGGCTGCAAATGCCGGAAGCGACTCAGGCGCGCCAACAACCAGCGCATGGTCAGTGTGGAAGGCGCTTTCATGCGCAGGATGCCATCCTCGCCATGCAAGGTATGACAGGCCCGCTCCAGCGCCATGAAGCCCTCACGTACCCCCGGCAACAGCAACCGCGCCGCCTCGGTCAGTTGCAGGTTGCGCCCGCTGCGCTGGAACAGCCGGCAGGCAAAGTGATCTTCCAGCGTGCGAATGTGCCGGCTGACCGCGCTCTGGGTGATCGACAGCTCTTCAGCGGCCCGAGTGAACGAGCTGTAGCGCGCCGCGGCTTCGAATGCCCGCAGCGCATAAAGAGGCGGAAGACGACGAGACATCGCAAAAGCTCCATGGCGTTGTTTGCCAACCCTACCAGAAACCCATCCAGCATGAGTTTTAATCATGCCAGCGATCTTTTTTATCCTTTTGTGCAATCGGCCGAGAGCGCCGAGAATCGTCGCTTTACTGCCTTGTTTGAACATGGAGCGTGATGATCATGCGGCATCCTGTGCGTACCGAACTCTGGGCCATCCTGCGGCTGGCGGGGCCGTTGATTGCCTCACAGTTGGCGCACATGCTGATGGTGCTCACCGACACCGTGATGATGGCGCGCCTGAGCCCCGAAGCCCTGGCCGGCGGCGGGCTCGGGGCGGCCACCTATTCGTTCGTGTCGATCTTCTGCATTGGCGTGATCGCCGCGGTGGGCACCCTGGTCGCGATCCGCCAGGGCGCGGGCGATGTCGAAGGCGCGACCCGGCTGACCCAGGCCGGGCTGTGGCTGGCCTGGCTGATGGCGCTGATGGCCGGGTTGCTGCTGTGGAACCTCAAGCCCGTGCTGCTGATGTTCGGCCAGACCGAAACCAACGTACTCTCCGCCGGACAGTTCCTGCTGGCGCTGCCGTTCGCCCTGCCCGGCTATCTGAGCTTCATGGCCCTGCGCGGCTTCACCAGCGCCATTGGCCGGGCCACACCGGTCATGGTGATCAGCCTCGGCGGCACGGTGGCCAACTTCCTGCTCAACTACGCGCTCATCACCGGCATGTTCGGCCTGCCGAAACTCGGCTTGATGGGGATCGGCCTGGTCACGGCCATCGTCGCCAACTGCATGGCCCTGGCACTGGCCTGGCACATCCATCGGCACCCGGCCTACCGTGCCTACCCCCTGCTCGACGGCCTGTCGCGGCCCAATCGCCAATACCTCAAGGAACTGTGGCGCCTGGGCCTGCCGATTGGTGGCACGTACGCGGTGGAAGTCGGGCTGTTTGCGTTCGCCGCGCTGTGCATGGGCACCATGGGCAGCACACCGTTGGCCGCCCACCAGATCGCCCTGCAAATCGTCTCGGTGGCGTTCATGGTGCCGGCGGGGATGTCCTACGCCATCACCATGCGCATCGGCCAACACTACGGCGCCGGGCAGTTGCCGATGGCGCGCCTGGCCGGTCGGGTCGGGATCGGCTTTGGCGCGGCGGCCATGCTGGCGTTCGCCATGGTGTTCTGGTTGCTGCCCCATCAATTGGTCGGCCTGTTCCTGGACCACGACGACCCGGCGTTCCGCGACGTGATCAACCTGGCCGTGAGCCTGCTGGCCGTGGCGGCATGGTTCGAGCTGTTCGACGGCACGCAAACCATTGCCATGGGCTGCATCCGCGGACTCAAGGACGCCAAGACCACCTTCCTGGTAGGCCTGGGGTGCTATTGGCTGATTGGCGCGCCGGCGGCGTGGTGGATGGCGTTTCACCTCAACTGGGGGCCGACCGGCGTCTGGTGGGGCCTGGCCCTGGGGCTGGCCTGCGCGGCCGTGAGCCTGACAGCGGCGTTTGAATGGAAAATGAAACGGATGATTCGCAGTGAGCCTGGGCAGCAACGTTTCGAGGTCGTTCAGACTGAATGAGCATCCCTTGTGGGAGCGAGCCTGCTCGCGATGGCGATGTGTCAGTCAATATAGCTGCCGACTGGTCTACCGCTATCGCGAGCAGGCTCGCTCCCACAGGAATTTGTATTAGCTCATTTCCAGTGTGGACTGCTGATTGCCATCGAATGTCAGGTATTCAACCAATTCAGGCAACGGCAACGGCTTGCTGATCAGGAAGCCCTGCACCTGGTCGCAACCGAAGCCGCGTAGCAGGTCCAGTTGTTCCCGGGTTTCCACGCCTTCGGCCACCACCTCCAGGTTGAGGTTGTGGGCCAGGTTGATCATGGCGTGCACCAGCTTGCGATTCTCTTCGCGCTGCTCCATGCCGCCGACGAAGCTCTTGTCGATCTTGAGCAAGGCGATGGGCAGGCTGTTGAGGTGCACGAACGAGGAGAACCCGGTGCCGAAGTCGTCCAGGGAGAAGCGCACCCCCAGGCGGCCCAGGGCATCCATGGTCTGCTTGACTAGCTCGCTGCGGCGCATGACGGCGGTTTCGGTGAGTTCGAATTCCAGCCATTGCGCCTCGACCCCCCGTTCGGCAATCAGTCGGCTCAGGGTCGGCAGCAACTGGCTGTCCTGGAACTGCCGGAACGACAGGTTGACCGCCATGTGCAACGGCGCCAGCCCCCGCTCGCGCAGGGCCTGCATGTCCCGCAGCGCCCGGGAAATCACCCAGTAGCCCAGTGGCACGATCAGGCCGCTCTGTTCGGCCAGCGGCACGAACTCACTCGGTGGCAACAATCCGCGTTCGCCATGACGCCAGCGCACCAACGCTTCGAGGCCGACAATGTGGCCGCCATCAAGGTTCAGCCGTGGCTGGTAATGCAGCTCCAACTCGTCACGGCGCAGTGCCCGGCGCAGTTCGCTTTCCAGGTCGGCGAGGCTGCGGGCGTTGCGGTTGATGCGCTCGTTGAAGATATGAAAGGTGCAGCCCTGGGTGCTCTTGGCCTGCTGCATGGCGATGTGGGCGTGCCACATCAGCGGATCGGCGCCGGCCTGGGCACGAGCGTGGGCAACGCCCAGGCTGCAACCGATCAGCAGGCTTTCACCGTCCACCCAATAGGGCTCGGCCAAGGCTTCGGTAATGCGCTCGGCCATCCACTCGGCCCGTTGTGGCGCGCGGCGGGTGTCGATCAGCAGGGCGAATTCATCGCTGCCCAAGCGCGCCAATTGATCGCCGGCCTCGAGCGAGCTCTTGAGTCGCGACACCACTTGCAGGATCAAGCGATCACCGGCCTGATGGCCAAGGGCGTCGTTGGCGTGACGGAAGTTGTCCAGGTCCAGGTGACCGAGGGCCAGGCCCCGGCCATCGTTTTCCGCCAGACGTGCCGCCAGCAGCGTCTGGAAACCCTGGCGATTGGCAATGCCCGTCAACGGGTCCTGTTCGGCAAGGCGCTGCAAGGTGTTTTCCAGCACGCCACGTTCGCGCACATGGCGCAGGCAACGACGCAGGGTCGCGGTGTCGAGGGCATCACGCACCAACCAGTCGCTGACGCCGTCGGGGGCCAGCGCCGGTTCGTGCTCAAGCAACAGGATAGTGGGCAGGCTGCAGCGGCCCGGCGCCGGTTGTAACGCCGCAACGGTCAGCAGTACCGCGTTGCGGTTATCTTCGAACAGGCTGCTGACTGACTCCCAGCTCGGGGCGCTGATCAACACGACCGAGGGCCCCATGGGCGCCAGGCACTCGCGCAATATTGCTGACCACGCAGGCTCTTGGGCCAATAACAGCAAACGCAAGGGTTCGACAGGCGTTGACAAGCTGACTCCCTAGACTCTGCAAGGTGGTAGGCGCCGGGCATTATGACGCGCCGATGGGCAATGACCAATGCCAATGGTTCTCAAACACGCGCTTTCGGTGGTTTTTTCCACTCGAAATCCTGTGCTGGACGCAATTGGCCCCACATCCTGCGTGAAAGTAGCAGAAGCGGCAAATGACAATGCGGTGTGCGTCACAAGTCGGACAGAGCAGCACAATTCTCTGAGCCTGTTAAAATGCCGGCCCATTTCGCAAACGAATCCCTGACTCTGTCATGTCCCGACTCAATCCCCGGCAGCAAGAAGCCGTGAACTATGTCGGCGGCCCTCTTTTGGTGCTCGCCGGCGCAGGCTCCGGCAAGACCAGCGTAATCACCCGCAAGATCGCGCACCTGATCCAGAATTGTGGCATCCGCGCCCAGTACATCGTCGCCATGACCTTCACCAACAAGGCCGCCCGGGAAATGAAGGAGCGGGTCGGCGGCCTGCTGCGCGCCGGTGAGGGCCGTGGCTTGACGGTTTGTACCTTCCACAACCTGGGCCTGAACATCATCCGCAAGGAACACGCGCGACTGGGCTACAAACCGGGCTTCTCGATTTTCGACGAGACCGATGTCAAGGCCCTGATGACCGACATCATGCAGAAGGAATACTCGGGCGACGACGGCGTGGACGAGATCAAGAACATGATCGGCGCCTGGAAAAACGACCTGATCCTGCCGCCAGAAGCCCTGGAAAACGCCCGCAACCCCAAGGAGCAGACCGCCGCCATCGTCTACACCCACTACCAGCGCACGCTCAAGGCGTTCAACGCGGTGGATTTCGACGACCTGATCCTGTTGCCGGTCAAGCTGTTCCAGGACCACGCCGACATCCTCGAAAAATGGCAGAACAAGGTCCGCTACCTGCTGGTGGACGAATACCAGGACACCAACGCCAGCCAGTACCTGCTGGTGAAGCTACTGATCGGCAAACGCAACCAGTTCACCGTGGTAGGCGACGACGACCAGTCGATCTATGCCTGGCGCGGCGCGCGGCCGGAAAACCTGATGCTGCTCAAGGAAGACTATCCGTCGCTCAAAGTGGTGATGCTGGAGCAGAACTACCGCTCCACCAGCCGCATCCTGCGCTGTGCCAACGTGCTGATTTCCAACAACCCCCACGAGTTCGAAAAGCAACTGTGGAGCGAAATGGGCCACGGTGACGAGATCCGCGTGATCCGTTGCCGCAACGAAGACGCCGAAGCCGAGCGCGTGGCCATGGAAATCCTCAGCCTGCACCTGCGCACCGACCGGCCGTACAGCGATTTTGCGATCCTGTATCGCGGCAACTACCAGGCCAAGCTGATCGAGCTGAAGCTGCAGCATCACCAGATCCCTTATCGCCTGTCGGGGGGCAACAGCTTTTTCGGACGCCAGGAAGTGAAGGACCTGATGGCCTACTTCCGCCTGATCGTGAACCCGGACGACGACAACGCCTTCCTGCGGGTGATCAACGTGCCGCGCCGGGAAATCGGTTCGACCACCCTGGAAAAGCTCGGTAACTACGCCACCGAGCGCAAGATCTCGATGTACGCCGCCACCGACGAAATCGGCCTGGGCGAGCATCTGGACAGCCGCTTCACCGATCGCCTGGCGCGCTTCAAGCGCTTCATGGACAAGGTCCGCGAGCAGTGCGCCGGGGAAGATCCGATCTCGGCACTGCGCAGCATGGTGATGGACATCGACTACGAGAACTGGCTGCGCACCAACAGCTCCAGCGACAAGGCTGCCGATTACCGCATGGGCAATGTCTGGTTCCTGATCGAGGCGTTGAAGAACACCCTGGAAAAAGACGAAGACGGCGACATGACGGTCGAGGACGCCATCGGCAAACTCGTACTGCGGGACATGCTCGAACGCCAGCAGGAAGAGGAAGACGGCGCCGAAGGCGTGCAAATGATGACGCTGCACGCCTCCAAGGGCCTGGAGTTCCCCTATGTGTTCATCATGGGCATGGAAGAGGAGATCCTGCCACACCGCTCCAGCATCGAGGCCGACACCATCGAAGAAGAACGGCGCCTGGCCTACGTCGGTATTACCCGGGCCCGTCAGACACTGGCCTTCACGTTCGCCGCCAAGCGCAAGCAATACGGCGAAGTGATCGACTGCGCCCCGAGCCGCTTTCTCGATGAACTGCCGCCGGACGACCTGGCCTGGGAAGGCAACGACGACACGCCGACGGAAGTCAAAGTCGTGCGCGGCAACAGCGCCCTGGCGGATATACGCGCGATGTTAAAGCGCTAGAATCGACTACTTTTTCCACCACGCTTTTTACCCAATCCAGACGCTGAAGACGTCACCAGAGGAGGCTTCATGGAAGCCCTGCACCAGAAAATTCGCGAGCAAGGCATCGTGCTTTCCGACCAGGTTCTGAAAGTCGACGCGTTCCTCAACCACCAGATCGACCCGCAGTTGATGAAGCTGATCGGCGATGAGTTCGCGGCGCTGTTCAAGGACTCGGGCATCACCAAGATCGTCACCATCGAAGCCTCGGGCATTGCCCCGGCGATCATGACCGGGCTGAACCTCGGCGTGCCGGTGATCTTCGCTCGCAAGCAACAGTCCCTGACCCTGACGGAGAACCTGCTGTCGGCCACCGTGTATTCGTTCACCAAGAAAACCGAAAGCACCGTCGCCATCAGCCCGCGCCACCTGACCAGCAGCGACCGGGTGTTGATCATCGATGACTTCCTCGCCAACGGCAAAGCCTCCCAGGCGCTGATCTCCATCATCAAACAGGCCGGCGCCACCGTCGCAGGGCTGGGGATCGTGATCGAGAAGTCGTTCCAGGGAGGGCGCGCGGAACTGGATGCCCAGGGCTATCGCGTCGAATCGTTGGCCCGGGTGAAGTCCCTGGCGGACGGCGTCGTAACCTTCATCGAATAACCTTGTGGGAGCGAGCCTGCTCGCGATAGCGATTTGTTTGTCACATCAATGTGCCTGACAGACCGCTATCGCGAGCAGGCTCGCTCCCATAGTGGAATGTGCGCACCGTTAAGGCGCGGTGGCCTTGAGCCCGGCAAGCAACAACCGCTGGAACAACTCCTCCTTCAGTCCTTCGGGATTGGTCAGCTGCATCCGCTCCAGATGCCCGGCAAACTCCCAGGGCTGCGGCGCATCCAGCGCCGCCTTGCCCAACTCCAGGATCTCGGTGAGCTTGAATTTGCTCTTGAGCCAGTTCAGCGCCCGCAACAGGTCCCGCTCTATGGCGTCGAAATCACACCCGAGCGGGTACTCCGGGAATAGATTCGAGTGCCGCGCCTGGATGGCCTGTAAACGTTCCGAGGTGTTGTCCGCGAATCGTGGGTCGAGACGGAAATCCTTCGGCAACTTGCCGGCTTTTTGCGCCTGTTCGATCAATCCCGGCTGGAAACGTGAATCGCTGATGTTCAGTAGCGCCTCGATCACCGCGGCATCGGTCTTGCCCCGCAGGTCGGCAATGCCGTACTCGGTCACCACAATGTCGCGCAGGTGCCGGGGAATCGTGCAATGGCCGTACTCCCAGACGATGTTCGAGCTGATCTCGCCTCCGGCCTCACGCCAACTGCGAAGGAGCAGGATCGAACGCCCGCCCTCCAGCGCATGACCCTGGGCGACGAAGTTGTACTGCCCGCCCACGCCGCTGAGCACCCGCCCATCTTCCAACTGATCGGCCACCCCGGCCCCCAGCAGGGTCATGGTGAAGACCGTGTTGATGAAACGGGCATCGAGGCGCTGCAGGCGCTTGAGTTGCTCCTGGCCATACAACTCGTTGATGTAACTGATGCGGGTCATGTTGAATTCGAGACGACGGCTTTGCGGCAACTCGCGCAGACGGTCGTAAAAACTTTGCGGGCCGAGGAAGAATCCGCCGTGTATGCAGATGCCGTCAGGTTGCGCCGCCTCGTCCAGAGTCCCGGCGTTGGCCCGTTCCTGGGTCGGTTCGTCGGGGTAGACCTTGCGCCGGATGATCCCGGCCTCGGCCAGTACCAGCAAACCGTTGACGAACATTTCGCTGCAACCGTACAGCCCTTTGGCAAACGGCTCGACGCCGCCCTCGCGCTCGATCAGTTGCGCCCACTGGCTAAGGTTCAGGTCCGCCAGCAACGCCTGGTAACCAGCGTTATCGGCCTGGCGCGCCAGCAGGGCCGCCGTCAATGCATCACCCATGGAGCCGATGCCGATCTGCAGCGTTCCGCCGTCGCGCACCAGGGTACTGGCGTGCAGGCCGATCAGATGATCCTGGAAGCCCACCGGCATGTTCGGTGTAGAGAACAATGTGTGATTGTCCTTCTCGTCGATCAGCAGGTCGAAAGTGTCGATGCCGACTTCCGCGTCGCCCGGCATGTAGGGCAAATCGTTATGTACCTGGCCGACCAGGAGGATGGTCTCCCCGGCCGCCCGGCGCTTGGCGATCATCGGCAGCAGATCCAGGGTGATGTCCGGGTTGCAGCTCAGGCTCAGGCGATCCGGGTGCTGTGGGTCGCTCGCCAGCAACTGCGCCACCAGGTTCAAGCCGGCCGCGTTGATGTCCCGGGCCGCGTGGCTGTAGTTGCTGCTGACGTAGTTCTGCTGGGCCGACGCGCTGTGCAACAGGCTGCCGGGCTGCATGAAGAACTGCTCGACCCGTATATTGGCCGGCATGCTGTCGTGGTGCAGGTCGGCCAGGTAATCCAGTTCGGGGTAATCACCGAAGACCCGTTCGATAAAGGGTTCGAGGAAGCGTTTCTGCAACCCATCGCCCAAGTTTGGTCGGCCCAGGCTCAGGGCGGTGTAGATGGTCAGCTGTCGCTCGGGCAGTTGGGCGATGCGCCGGTACAACGCGTTGGCGAACAGATTGGGTTTGCCCAGCCCCAGGGGCATGCCGAGGTGAATATGCGCGGGCAGGCGCTGGAGCACGTCATCCACCGCCTGTTCGATTGAACACAACTGCACCATCGGACCCTCCTGGACATTCCATGAATGTGGGTTGGACCGAGCTTGCCGCGTCTTGGTTGCGATGAACAGCCCTGGCAAAACAGCGGACGCAAAAAAGCCGCTCGTAAGCGGCTTTTTTGTGAAGGATGTCGGCGTATTACAGGCCAGACATCTCTTTGATGGCGCCCTTGAGGTCGTCATCCGAGCAATCGGCGCAGGTGCCTTTTGGCGGCATGGAGTTAATGCCGGTGATGGCCTTGGCCAGGATGCCGTCGAGACCGCCCTGGTGATCGGCGCGCTCTTTCCAGGCAGCCTTGTCACCGATTTTCGGCGCACCCAGCAGGCCCGTGCCATGGCAAGCGTTGCAGTGTTTCGCAATCACATCAGCCGGCTTCTTGGCACCACCCGCGCCGCCAGCGGCAGTGGCAACTTCCATGCCCTTGCATTCTTTCCCCTGAACGCAGACCTGGCCGACCGGTTCAAGGCGCTTGGCGATTTCGTCGGTGGTCGCCGCTTGGGCACTGACTGCCCATAGGGCCAATACGGTTGCTGGTGCAGCCAGCATTTTCATAATTAGGTTCACGCGTACACCCTCAATGGTGGCTAGTCACGCCTGCGGCCACGGTTTGCAGGCGGGCGCAAGTATAGCGGTAAGCCCGTCACACTGAAACAACCCCAAAGTCGTAAGGGTCTTGTTTGCAATGTCGGCACATTCTCCGTGTGCCTTTGCCCGGCGGGCCTGGCGCCCTTTTTCTAGAAATTGGCCGGTGTGGCTGCGCTGATCAGTCGCGCCGGCACATCGAACGGATTACGGAAACGGTGGGGCTTGGTGCTTTCGAAATAGTAGCTGTCGCCAGCTTCGAGTACGAAGGTCTCGACACCGACCACCAGCTCCAGCCGCCCTTCCACCAGGATCCCGGTTTCCTCGCCCTCATGGGTGAGCATCTCTTCACCCGTGTCGGCGCCCGGCGGATAGATTTCGTTGAGAAAGGCAATCGCCCGGCTCGGGTGTGCCCTGCCCACCAGCTTCATGGTCACGGCGCCGTCGGAGATGTCGATCAGTTCGTTGGCTTTGTAGACGATCTGGGTCGGTTTCTCCTGAAGGATTTCTTCGGAGAAAAACTCGACCATGGACATGGGAATCCCGCCAAGGACCTTACGCAGCGAGCTGATCGAGGGGCTGACGCTGTTCTTCTCGATCATCGAAATAGTGCTGTTGGTGACGCCCGCGCGCTTGGCGAGTTCACGCTGGGAAAGGCCTTTGAGTTTACGAATGGCTTGCAGTCGTTCACCGACGTCCAATGCTGGAGCCTCCAGGGAATCAGGTTGTGTGGAAAGTGAGCGTTATCATGGCGACAGCGTTCAGTATTTACAACACTTTGACCCGAATCCTGTGCGGTGAAGCGACTTTCGGTAGCGCGCGCCGTGCGTCAATGCCCGGAATAGAGCCGTGGCACCCGCCGCAGGTTGCAGAAAATCTGATAGGGAATCGTGTCGGCGGCCTTGGCGACGTCACTGGCGAGGATGTTCTTGCCCCACAACTCCACAGTCGAGCCGAGCCCGGCCTGGGGGATATGGGTCAAGTCGACAGCCAGCATGTCCATCGACACCCGCCCGACCAACTGGCTGCGCTGCCCCTCCACCAGCACCGGAGTACCGGTGGGGGCTTGGCGTGGGTAGCCGTCGGCATAGCCCATGGCGACCACGCCAACCCGGGTCGGTTGCGTGGTCACAAAACGGGCACCATAGCCCACCGGTTCGCCGGCGGGCAATTCGCGCACACTAATGATCTTCGACTCCAGGGTCATCACCGGTTGCAGGCGCGAGGCGACGGCATTGGGCTCGTCAAAGGGTGTGGCACCGTAGAGCATGATGCCCGGGCGCACCCAGTCGCTGGGGATCTGCGGCCAACCCAATACCGCCGGTGAGTTGCGCAGGCTGATCTGCGCCACCAGGCCCTGGCGGGCTTTGTCGAATATCGCCAGTTGCTCGGTACTGCTGGGATCGTGCAGCTCATCGGCACGGGCGAAGTGGCTCATCAAGACAATCTTCGCCACCTTGCCACTGGCAAGCAGACGACGGTAGGCGGCCTGGTAGTCCGCCGGATGCAGGCCAACCCGGTGCATGCCCGAATCGAGCTTGAGCCAGACAGTGATCGGCTGGCTCAGCGCGGCTTTTTCAATCGCTTCGAGCTGCCACAACGAATGCACCACGCACCAGAAATCGTGCTCGACGATCAGCGGCAGTTCATCGGCTTCGAAGAACCCTTCCAGCAGCAGGATCGACCCACGGATCCCGGCGGCTCGCAGTTCCAGGGCTTCTTCGATGCAGGCCACGGCGAACCCGTCCGCCGTTTCCTGCAGCGCCTCGGCGCAACGCACCGCACCGTGCCCGTAGGCGTCGGCCTTGATCACCGCCAAGGCCTTGGCCCCGGTGACTTCGCGGGCCAATTGGTAATTGTGACGCAGGGCTTGAAGGTCGATCAGGGCACGGGCTGGACGCATGGCGGCAGACTTCTAGGCGGTCATTGAATAAAAAACCGGCGCCGGCTGACAGCATAACCACCAACAGCGCCGGGAGAGGGATCGTTTGGCCGGTATTACGGCAGCGCAGCCACGACGGACAGCTCCACCAGAATCTCCGGCTCGCACAGCTTGGCTTGCACCGTGGCGCGGGCCGGGGCGACGCCTTTGGGCAACCATTTGTCCCAGACGGCGTTCATGCCTTCGAAGTGCGCCTCGATGTCTTTCAGGTAGATCGTCACCGACAACAGACGGTTCTTGTCGGTCCCGGCCAAGTCCAGCAAGCGCTCGATGTTGGCCAGGGTCTCACGGGTCTGCTGCTCGATACCGGCGCTCATGTCGTCGCCGACCTGCCCCGCCAGGTAAACGGTGCCGTTGTGCACGACAACCTGGCTCATGCGGTCATTGGTGAGCTGGCGCTGGATTGACATGTTTTGCAGACTCCTGGTGTTTGCTGCCATAACGGGAAATATCGAGGCCTTCGGCGCTGATCTGCGGTTTTTTCTTCGCCATCAGGTCGGCCAACAGGCGACCGGAACCACAGGCCATGGTCCACCCGAGGGTGCCGTGACCGGTGTTCAGGAACAGATTCTTGAAGGGCGTGGCACCCACGATCGGCGTGCCGTCCGGGGTGGTCGGGCGCAGGCCGGTCCAGAAACTCGCCTCGGCCAGATTGCCGCCCTGAGGATAAAGGTCGTTGACGATCATCTCCAGGGTTTCGCGCCGACGCGGGTTGAGAGACAGGTCAAAACCAGCGATTTCCGCCATGCCGCCCACCCGAATGCGGTTGTCGAACCGGGTGATCGCGACCTTGTAGGTTTCGTCGAGGATGGTCGAAGTCGGCGCCATCGCCGGATTGGTGATCGGCACGGTCAGGGAGTAACCCTTGAGCGGATACACCGGTGCGCGGATCCCGAGGGGCTTGAGCAATTGCGGCGAATAGCTGCCCAGGGCGAGCACATAGCGGTCGGCGGTTTCCAGCTTGCCGTCGATCCAGACACCGTTGATGCGGTCACCGGCGAAGTCCAGGCGCTGGATATCCTGGCCGAAGCGAAATTGCACACCCAGCTTCGTCGCCATTTCCGCCAGGCGCGTGGTGAACATCTGGCAATCGCCAGTCTGGTCGTTGGGCAGGCGCAAGGCGCCAGCCAGGATGTCGGTGACATTGGCCAGGGCCGGTTCGACCCGAGCGATGCCCGCACGGTCGAGCACTTCGAACGGTACGCCGGACTCTTTCAACACCGCGATGTCTTTCGCCGCGCCATCGAGCTGGGCCTGGGTGCGGAACAACTGTGTGGTCCCCAGGCTGCGGCCTTCGTAGGCAATGCCGGTTTCGGCGCGCAGCTCGTCCAGGCAATCACGGCTGTACTCGGACAGGCGCACCATGCGCTCCTTGTTGATCGCATAGCGGCTGGCGGTGCAATTGCGCAGCATCTGTGCCATCCACAGGTATTGGTCAATGTCGGCAGTGGCCTTGATCGCCAGCGGCGCATGGCGCTGCAGCAGCCATTTGATGGCCTTGAGCGGTACGCCCGGCGCGGCCCACGGCGAGGCATAACCCGGCGACACCTGGCCGGCATTGGCGAAACTGGTTTCCATCGCAGGCGCTGGCTGACGGTCGACCACCACCACTTCGAATCCGGCCCGGGCCAGATAGTAAGCACTGACGGTACCGATGACGCCGCTACCCAATACCAGAACGCGCATGTTGATGCCCTCATCGCGGATAACCGCTGACGTTTGTTGTACATAGCTCAGATGGGCGCAGTGTAAGAAAGATTAGCCAGTGCTTTTCACTATATAAATGCCTATATTTGGCGAGAATTCTCGGCAATAACCCTTTTTACGGAGGCGCATCCCCTGTGCGTACCAACACCCAGACCAAACGCGAGCTGGACAAGATCGACCGCAACATCCTGCGCATCCTTCAGGCGGACGGACGAATCTCCTTCACCGAGCTGGGAGAAAAGGTCGGCCTTTCCACCACGCCTTGCACCGAGCGGGTACGGCGCCTGGAGCGCGAGGGCATCATCATGGGCTACAACGCCCGGCTCAACCCTCAACATTTGAAGGGTAGCCTGCTGGTGTTTGTCGAGATCAGCCTCGATTACAAATCCGGCGATACGTTCGAAGAATTCCGGCGCGCAGTGCTGAAGCTGCCTCACGTGCTGGAATGTCACCTGGTGTCAGGGGATTTCGATTATCTGGTGAAAGCACGGATTTCCGAGATGGCTTCGTACCGCAAGCTACTGGGAGACATCCTGCTCAAGCTGCCCCATGTGCGCGAATCCAAGAGCTATATCGTCATGGAAGAGGTGAAGGAGAGCTTGAACCTGCCGATTCCGGATTGAGCCTGGCTTAAGGCAATGGTTATCTGGACGGCCGCTTTCGCGAGCAGGCTCGCCCCCACACAGAGATCCATTGTGGGAGCGGGCTTGCTCGCGAAGGCCGCGACTCGGTATCGCTGCCTGCTAGACCAACACCTGCCGGTTGCTGGCCATGTATTCATGAATCTGCTGCTCGACCCGCGGATGAATCAGTTCCACCGGCCGCCGCCCATTGGGGCATGGCAGGGTCGCCGTGGTGCCGAACAGCCGACAGATCAGCGGTCGCTCGTCATACACGGTGCAACCGTTGGGGCCCAAGTGCACGCAGTCGAGCGCGTCCATGGCCGCGTCCTGTTCGGCGCGAGTCTTGCGGGGCAAGCGGGCCATTTCCTCGGGCGAGGTGGTCACCGGACCACAGCAGTCATGGCAACCCGGCACGCACTCGAACGTGGGAATCTGCTGGCGAAGCGTGCGGATTTTTTGACTGTTGCAGCTCATCGAGGCGGCTACCGGGAAAGATGGTCCGGGATTTTGCCTTAAAAGCCACGGGCCAGACAGCGCCAACCGACCGGTGTTGCCCAGGGAGGAATCCCCGGCTTATGCTCCGTAAAATTTCTCAAACACAATAATCAGGATTACGCACATGAACGCCCGTGTTCAGCAACCTGTCCCGAGCCACGCGCACGCCGCCTCTTATTACGCCGCCAGCAGCCTGCCGCAACCGGACCATCCGGTATTGCAGGGTGAGTTGGTGACGGATGTCTGCGTCGTGGGTGGTGGGTTTTCCGGGTTGAACACGGCGATCGAACTGGCCGAGCGCGGCCTGAGCGTAGTGCTGCTGGAGGCGCACAGGATCGGCTGGGGCGCCAGCGGGCGTAACGGCGGTCAACTGATTCGCGGCGTCGGCCATGGTCTCGATCAGTTCGAGCCGATCATTGGTGCCGACGGCGTACGCCAGATGAAGCTCATGGGCCTTGAGGCCGTGGAAATCGTCCGACAACGTGTCGAGCGTTTTCAGATCCCTTGCGACCTCACTTGGGGTTACTGCGACCTCGCCAACAAGCCCAGCGACCTGGAAGGCTTCGCCGAAGATGCCGAAGAGCTGCGCAGCCTGGGCTATCGCCACCAGACCCGGCTGCTGCAAGCCGACGAAATGCACAGCGTCGTGGGTTCGGATCGCTACGTCGGCGGGTTGATCGACATGGGCTCGGGCCATCTGCATCCGCTGAACCTGGCCCTGGGCGAAGCCGCCGCCGCGCAGCAACTGGGAGTCAGGCTGTTCGAGCAATCGGCAGTCACGCGTATCGACTACGGCCCTGAAGTGAAGGTACACACCCAGCAGGGTTCGGTTCGCGCCAAGACGCTGGTACTGGGCTGCAACGCCTACCTCAATGGACTCAATCCACAACTGGGCGGCAAAGTGCTGCCGGCCGGCAGCTACATCATCGCCACCGAACCCTTGAGCCAGGCCCAGGCACAGGCGTTATTGCCACAGAACATGGCGGTCTGCGATCAACGCGTGGCGTTGGACTACTACCGGCTTTCGGCGGATCGACGCCTGTTGTTCGGCGGGGCCTGCCACTATTCCGGCCGGGACCCGCAGGACATTGGCGCCTACATGCGTCCGAAGATGCTCAAGGTATTCCCGCAGTTGGCGCAGGTGAAAATCGATTATCAATGGGGCGGGATGATCGGCATCGGTGCCAACCGTTTGCCGCAGATCGGCCGGCTCAAGGACCAGCCCAATGTGTATTACGCCCAGGCTTATTCCGGCCATGGCGTGAACGCCACGCACCTGGCCGGCAAATTGTTGGCCGAAGCGATCAGCGGACAGCACAGCAGTGGCTTCGATCTGTTCGCGCGGGTCCCGCACATGACTTTCCCCGGCGGCAAGCACCTGCGCTCGCCGCTGTTGGCACTGGGGATGTTGTGGCATCGGTTGAAAGAGTTGGTTTAAAGAGCTTCACCACGACTGACGACGCTATCGCGAGCAAGCCTTGCTCCCACAGACCCTTTCAATCTGTGGGGGCAAGGCTTGCCCGCGATAGCCGTCTCAGGGCCGGCACCACTTCAAAGTCGCCAGAACGGCCTGAGCCCCTCCTCCAATGCCTGCTCCCTACTCAGCCCGATATCACGCAACTGTTCGGGTGTAAGTTCCAACAAGGCTTTGCGTGTATGCAGACGATGCCAGAACAGGGCCCAGCGGCTCAGGTCGGACGGCGCATTGCGCAACATTGCGTCGCGCAGCCCATTCTCCTGCCCTGCCGCCAGTTCCTGACTGTGTAACGTCAGCCGCACATCGCTCAAGCCGTTCATTTTGATCGCTCCTGTTTACTTGGGTAGCCAGAGGTTTCATGATGCGCGGACAGTCAAAAGCAATACAGATTCAACCTATTTATTTTATAAGCATACAGATTCGGTTTCTGCGCCACTGAATCGTCATTTTCCAAGCCAACTGTATCGGTTGCAGTTGTCCATCTCATCGGGAGTGCACCATGACCCTCTACGTGAACCTCGCCGAACTGCTCGGCACCCGCATCGAACAGGGCTTCTACCGTCCCGGCGACCGGCTGCCCTCAGTGCGGGCATTGAGCACGGAACATGGGGTCAGCTTGAGTACGGTGCAGCAGGCCTATCGCGTGCTGGAAGACAGCGGGCTGGCAATGCCGAGACCCAAGTCCGGCTATTTCGTACCTGTGGGTCGCGAACTGCCAGACCTGCCGGTGGTAGGCCGTCCGGCCCAGCGTCCAGTGGATATTTCCCAGTGGGACCAGGTGCTGGAACTGATCCGCGCCGTACCCCGCCCGGACGTGGTGCAACTGGGACGCGGCATGCCGGATATCAATTCGCCGACCATGAAACCGCTGCTGCGCAGCCTGGCGCAGATCAGCCGCCGACAAGACATGCCCGGCCTGTATTACGACAACATCTACGGCAACCTCGCGTTGCGCGAACAGATCGCCCGCCTGTCGCTGGATTCCGGCTGCCAACTGGGGCCCAACGATTTGATCGTCACCACCGGCTGTCATGAGGCCCTGTCGGTCAGCATCCGCGCCACCTGCGAACAAGGCGATATCGTCGCGGTGGACTCACCCAGCTTTCATGGAGCCATGCAAACCCTCAAGGGCCTGGGCATGAAGGCTTTGGAGATCCCCACCGACCCGCTCACCGGCATCAGCCTGGACGCACTGGAACTGGCGCTGGAGCAATGGCCCATCAAGGCCATACAGTTGACCCCCAGCTGTAACAACCCGCTGGGCTACATCATGCCCGACGCTAATAAACGCGCGCTGCTGAACCTGGCACAGCGTTTCGACGTGGCGATCATCGAAGATGATGTGTATGGAGAATTGGCCTACACCTACCCTCGCCCACGCACCATCAAGTCCTTCGATGAAGACGGCCGCGTCCTGCTCTGCAGTTCTTTTTCCAAGACCCTGGCCCCAGGCCTGCGAATTGGCTGGGTCGCGCCGGGCCGGTATCTGGAGCGGGTGCTGCACATGAAATACATCAGCACCGGCTCCACCGCGCCACAGCCGCAGATTGCCATTGCCGAATTTCTCAAGGGCGGACATTTCGAACCCCATTTGCGCCGGATGCGCACGCAATACCAGCGCAATCGCGACGTGATGATCGATTGGGTCAGCCGCTACTTTCCGTCGGGCACCCGTGCCAGTCGCCCGCGGGGCAGCTTCATGCTGTGGGTCGAGTTGCCGGAAGGCTTCGACACATTGAAGCTCAATCGGGTCCTGCTGGACCGAGGCGTGCAGGTCGCAGTCGGCAGCATCTTTTCGGCATCGGGCAAGTACCGCAACTGTCTGCGGATGAACTACGCTGCCAAGCCAACGGCGCAGATCGAAGAGGCCGTACGCAAAGTGGGCGCCGCTGCCATCGCGTTGTTGAACGAAACCCAGCGCGACGTCGTCTGAACTTTATCCAGGGAAGCAGTACCCAACAGCCGATCAACGCAAACAAGCGGAACGCTCCTACGTGAGATCCAGATCGATCCTGCCTTCGCTTTTGTTAGTCGCCTCGCTGCTGGGCGGCTGCGCCAGTTTTGATATCAGCCGCGAGCCTTCCCAAGCGTTGCCAGCCGCCGAATCCTCATTCGGCCGCTCGGTCCAGGCCCAAGCCGCGGCCCATGAAGGCCGTTCCGGCTTTCGGTTGCTCTCCGACAGCACCGAAGCCTTCACCGCCCGGGCCGAGCTGATCCGTCATGCCCAAAGCAGCCTGGACCTGCAGTATTACATCGTCCACGACGGTATCAGCACGCGGATGCTGGTGGAT
Organism: Pseudomonas sp. St290; assembly: GCF_018325805.1. NCBI lineage: Bacteria > Pseudomonadati > Pseudomonadota > Gammaproteobacteria > Pseudomonadales > Pseudomonadaceae > Pseudomonas > Pseudomonas sp. St290. Next base: position 6,595,199 of record NZ_AP014703.1, read on the forward strand.
GAACTGCTCAAGGCCGCCGACCGGGGCGTGCGCGTGCGCATCCTGCTGGACGACACCACCAGCGACGGCCAGGATCAGATTATCGCGACCCTCGCCGCGCACCCGCGTATCCAGATTCGCCTGTTCAACCCCCTGCACCTGGGCCGCGCCACCGGCGTGACTCGTAGCCTCGGGCGCCTGTTCAACCTGTCGTTGCAGCATCGACGGATGCACAACAAGCTGTGGCTGGCGGACAACAGCATGGCCATCGTCGGCGGCCGCAATCTGGGCGATGAGTATTTCGACGCCGAACCCAACCTGAACTTTACCGACATCGACCTGCTCGGCGTCGGGCCGGTAGCCGAACAACTGGGGCACAGTTTCGACCAATATTGGAACAGCGCCCTGAGCAAGCCCATCGAACAGTTTCTGTCTCCTCGCCCCACGCCCAAGGACCTGGCCAACAGCCGCCTGCGCCTGCAAGAGTCCCTGGAGCAGACCCAGAAGGAAAACCATGCGCTCTACCAGCAACTGACCGCCTACAAGACCCAGCCGCGCCTGGATACTTGGCGTGACCAGTTGATCTGGGCCTGGAACCAGGCGCTGTGGGACGCGCCCAGCAAAGTGCTGGCCAAGGACGAGCCGGATCCGCAACTGTTGCTGACCACGCAACTGGGGCCCGAACTGACGGGGGTCAGCAAGGAACTGATCATGATTTCCGCCTACTTCGTCCCCGGCCAGCCAGGTTTGGTGTACCTGACCAGCCGCGCCGATGCCGGGGTGTCGGTGAGTCTCTTGACCAACTCCCTGGAAGCGACCGATGTGCCAGCGGTGCATGGCGGCTATGCGCCGTATCGCAGGGCGCTGCTGGAACATGGCGTGCGCCTGTTCGAGTTGCGACGGCAACCGGGCGACAAAGGCAGCAGCCCTCACCTGTTCTACAGCAAATCCTACGGCGAATCGGATTCCAGCCTGCACAGCAAGGCGATCATCTTCGACCAGCAAAAGTCCTTCATTGGCTCGTTCAATTTCGACCCGCGCTCGGTGCTGTGGAACACCGAGGTCGGCGTATTGGTGGACAGCCCGGAGCTTGCCGGCCAAGTCCGCGAGCTGGCCTTGCAGGGCATGGCGCCAGCGCTGAGTTATCAGGCTCGGCTGGAGAATGACAAGCTCGTATGGACCACCGAAGACAACGGCCAGATCCACGACCTGGGCCGCGAACCGGGCAGTTGGTGGCGCCGGTTCAATGCCTGGTTCGCCACGACCATCGGGTTGGAGCGGATGCTTTAGGCCCGGGCCGCTTTTGTGGCAAGGATGTTCAGGCCGTTTGTGTCGCCCCGAATGCCCCTTGGCGCAACAGCAGGATCACCAAGCCGAACGCCCCCGCCGCCATGAACAAAGGCAGCGCATGCCCACTGATCCATTGGCTGCCCGCTCCCGCCGCCAGCGGGCCGATCAGGCAACCGAGCCCCCACAACTGCGCGACATGAGCGTTGGCCCGTACCAGTGCATCGTCGCGGTAACGCTCGCCGATCAGGATCAGCGACAAGGTGAACAAACCTCCCGCGCTGGCGCCGAACAGCACCCACAGCGGCCAGATCAACAGGGTATCGATCAAAAGCGGAACCGCCAGGCTCGATAACGTCAGTGCCACCGCGCACCCCGTCAACAGCGCCCGGCGAGACACGCGATCGGCCAGGGCGCCAATGGGCAATTGCAGCAAGGCATCGCCGACCACCACGGTGCTGACCATCGCCAACGCAATGTCAGCGCTGAAGCCCTGGCGCAAACAGTAGACCGGCAGCAACGTGAGGATCATCGCCTCGAACGCAGCGAACAACGACACCGCCCAGGCAATCGCCGGCAAACCTCGGCAAAACGTCCACAAATCGCCAAACGTGACGCTGCCGGCCTCGCTACTCGGTGCCCCGCTGCGGCCCAGCAACAGCAAGGGTGCGATCAACAGCAGGCCGACACCCACCCAGAAGCCGTAGTCATGATCGGTTCCAAGCGCTCCCAGCAGCAACGGGCCGGCCAACTGGCTCAGGGCATAGCTACTGCCATAAAGCGCCACCAGCCGTCCGCGCCATTGCTCAATGACCAGTTGGTTGATCCAGCTCTCGCCGAGAATGAACACCAGGGTCAGGACCACGCCAATCACCAGGCGCAGCACCAACCAGACCGGGTAGCTGGGCAACAGCGCCAGCAATCCGATGGACAGCGCCCCACCCCACAGGCACAGGCGCATCAACCTCGCCGTGCCGAACTGCGTCGCCAACCGACTCGACACCTTGGCCCCGAGCAACACCCCGACAGCCGGCATCGCAGCCATCACGCCAATGGCGAACGAGCCATAGCCCCAGCCCTCGAGACGCAGCGACACCAGCGGCATGCTTACGCCCAGGGCCAGGCCGACACTCAGGACAGACGCCAACACGGCGAAATAAGTCGCCCAACGCATTTCCACGCTCCTGTGGAGAGTTATCGATTTTTCAGGCATCACTACAAAACAATGTGGGAGCGAGCCTGCTCGCGATGCGGAGCAACATTCAACTGAATCGTCGACTGTCATACCGCTATCGCGAGCAGGCTCGCTCCCACAGGGAGATCAACACTGCATGAAGCCCCCGGTCACCCTGGGGGCCATCACCGTTACAGCTTGATCCAGGTCGCCTTCAGCTCGGTGTACTTGTCGAACGCATGCAGCGACTTGTCGCGGCCGTTGCCCGACTGCTTGAAGCCACCGAACGGCGCGGTCATGTCGCCACCGTCGTACTGGTTGACCCAAACGCTGCCGGCACGCAGGGCCTTGGCCGTCAGGTGGGCCTTGGAAATGTCCTTGGTCCATACCGCCGCAGCCAGGCCGTACGGCGTGTCGTTGGCGATCTGCACGGCTTCCTCGGCCGTGTCGAAGGCGATGACCGACAGCACCGGGCCGAAAATCTCTTCCTGGGCGATTTTCATCGCGTTGCTCACGCCATCGAAAATCGTCGGCTCGACATACGTGCCGCCGGTTTCCTCAAGAATGCGCTTGCCACCGGCCACCAGCTTCGCGCCGTCGCTGTGACCGGCCTCGATGTAGGACAGCACAGTGTTCATCTGCTGAGTGTCCACCAGTGCGCCAACATTGGTAGCTGGGTCCAGGGGGTTGCCGGGCTTCCAGCCCTTGAGGGCTTCGATCACCAGCGGCAGGAAGGTGTCCTTGATAGAGCGTTCCACCAACAGCCGCGAACCGGCAGTGCAGACTTCGCCCTGGTTGAACGCGATGGCGCTGGCGGCGGATTCGGCAGCGGCTTGCAGATCCGGGGCATCGGCAAACACGATGTTCGGGCTCTTGCCGCCGGCTTCCAGCCAGACACGCTTCATGTTGGATTCGCCGGAGTAAATCATCAGTTGCTTGGCGATCTTGGTGGAGCCAGTGAACACCAGGGTATCGACGTCCATGTGCAGGGCCAGGGCCTTGCCGACGGTATGGCCGTAGCCCGGCAGTACGTTCAGCACACCTTTCGGAATGCCGGCTTCGATCGCCAGGGCAGCGATACGGATGGCGGTCAGCGGGGATTTTTCCGACGGCTTGAGCACCACCGAGTTGCCGGTGGACAGCGCCGGACCAAGCTTCCAGCAGGCCATCATCAGCGGGAAGTTCCACGGCACGATAGCGCCCACGACGCCCACCGGCTCACGGGTTACCAGGCCCAACTGATCGTGCGGGGTGGCCGCCACTTCGTCGTAGAGCTTATCGATGGCTTCGCCGCTCCAGCTCAACGCTTGAGCTGCGCCTGGGACGTCGATGTTCAGCGAGTCGCTGATCGGCTTGCCCATGTCCAGGGTTTCGAGCAGGGCCAACTCTTCGGCGTTCTGCCTGAGCAGGCCGGCGAAACGAATCATGGTGGCTTTGCGCTTGCTTGGCGCCAGGCGCGACCAGACGCCGGAATTGAAAGTGGCGCGGGCGTTTTCGACGGCACGCTGGGCGTCGGCAACGTCACAGCTGGCGATCTTGCCGAGCAGGCGGCCATCGACCGGACTGAGGCAATCGAAGGTTTCGCCGGACACCGCATCGGTGTACTCGCCGTTGATAAAGGCGCGGCCTTCGATCTTCAGGTCGCGGGCGCGTTGTTCCCAATCGGCACGAGTCAGGGTGGTCATGCGTGTGTCCTCCTCTTATTGAGTAAGAACGCCGCGCAATGCGCAGCGCTCAACGAATTCTGCCCGGCCAGCCTGTTTCCCGCGCTGTTTTCGGCGCTATCTTCGGCACAGGGCACCCGCCACCCTAAACCAGCGGCTGGTCATGTTTCAATATATTTGACATAACGCCGGTAAACGGCCTTGCGATGTTCGTTTTAATAAACATAGACTCGAAACCTTCCAAGCCATCACCGGGATCTACCGTATGAGCATTCAGGACATCGTCGATTTCAGCCAGGCCAATACCCCTGCCGAACGCTATCGCCCGGACGCGGCCAAGGTGTTCAAGGGCGATCCCGAACAAACCGTGTTCAACCACTACAGCAGCCCCTGCGGGCAAATGAATGCGGGCGTATGGGAAGGCGCCGTCGGTCAGTGGATGGTCAACTACACCGAGCATGAATATTGCGAGATCGTCCAGGGCGTTTCCGTGCTGCGCGACGACGATGGCAATGCCAAGACCTTGCGGGCCGGCGACCGTTTTGTCATTCCAGCGGGGTTCAAGGGCACCTGGGAAGTGCTGGAGCCGTGCCGCAAGATCTATGTGGTCTTCGAGCAGAAGGCTTGAGCCCCGCTGAAAAAGCCGCTGACACTCTTTCGCTGGTCGGTGACCACCACTGCAGATGAAACTGCCCCCCGGGCGCCACGCATTTTATCGTCACAACGGCAACGCACAGGACGTGCGGCCGAGCCGACAGGTGAGCGCCCCAACTCTATGACTATTTGCAAGGAGGCAACATGCCCGTCTTACCCGATCAAGGCGACACCGTCGTCATTCCCATGCCGACCGATCAATGCGATCTCGCCATCGCCCAATACACCATCGGCCAAAAATGCACCCCTGAACTGCTTGAAGAAGTTCGCGCCCTGGCCAATGGGGCTCCCGTGCGCGCCACGGGCCCGAAGTATCCTACGAGCTGGGATCTGCGCCCGCGACGCATCAACCTGCACACCAATGCCGACAGGATCATTGTGAGCATCAACTGCGGCTGATCGACTTCACACGCACAACAAAAAAGGCCCGTATCTCGCGATACGGGCCTTTTTCGTAAGAAGGGAAAAATCAATTACTTGATTTTGCCTTCCTTGTAGATCACGTGCTTGCGAACAACCGGATCATATTTCTTGATCTCGATTTTGTCCGGGGTAGTACGCTTGTTCTTGTCGGTAGTGTAGAAGTGACCAGTACCGGCGCTCGAGATCAAACGAATCAATTCACGCATGATTAGCTCCCTTAAACCTTGCCATCGCGACGAAGTTCGGCCAGCACGACACTGATGCCACGCTTGTCGATGATGCGCATGCCCTTGGCAGATACGCGCAGACGCACAAAACGTTTCTCTTCTTCAACCCAGAAGCGGTGATGCTGCAGGTTCGGCAGGAAACGACGACGGGTTTTGTTGTTTGCGTGGGAAATGTTATTCCCAGTCACCGGACCCTTACCGGTAACTTGACAGACTCTCGACATGCCTCAGCCCTCTAAAACCACATGCCCAACCCGGCATGGGTTGGCCGCTTAATCTCTCAGTCATTTGGCGCCAGGCGCCGCGTTTCTTTAAGGGTCTTACCGGCTACACCTACAGTGAAGGAACCGGGCCCCTAGAAAAGAGCGCTGCTTTATACCAGAAAGACCACAGCGCAACAACAGCCGATGTGATTTGTCTTCACCGGGAATGCTCGAGCAACCGCCCCGGACGGCTGGAGTAAAGGCCGGCGCGGCCCGTTACCACTCGTCGCTGCGCGCAGGTTTTTTTCACCCGCGACGGTTTTGAGCCATCAACGCGCCGGCGCAGAGTGCCGGAAAATGCAAAAAGGGGATAGTCATTTAGCGACGAGCCCACTAGGGTAGGCCTTTTCCAGACTGCACTCGCAGATGGGCCTTCGACTTGCACAGGAAACCGACCATGCGCCTCGCTGCCCTACCATTGTTGCTCGCCCCTCTGCTGATTACCCCGCAGGCCTTGGCCGCCGCCCTGAGCGTCTGCACCGAAGCCAGCCCGGAAGGGTTCGATGTCGTCCAGTACAACTCCCTGACGACTACCAACGCCTCTGCCGACGTGCTGATGAACCGCCTGGTGGATTTCGACACCGCCAGCGGCAAGGTGGTCCCCAGCCTGGCCGAGCACTGGGAAGTCTCGACCGACGGCCTGACCTACCTGTTCAAGCTACGCCCACAGGTCAAGTTCCATCGTACCGAGTACTTCACGCCGCGCCGCGACCTGACCGCCGAAGATGTGAAATTCAGCTTCGAACGCATGCTCGACCCGGCGAATCCTTGGCACAAGGTTGCGCAGAGTGGTTTCCCCCACGCCCAGTCCATGCAGCTACCCGCTCTGATCAAGAAAATCGACGCACTGGACCCGTTGACCGTTCGCTTCACCCTCGATCACGCGGATTCGACCTTCCTGGCGACGTTGAGCATGGGCTTTGCCTCCATCTATTCGGCCGAATACGCCGATCAGTTGCTCAAGGCCGGCACACCGGAAAAACTCAACAGCCAACCGATCGGTACCGGCCCATTCATTTTCAACCGATTCCAGAAAGACGCCTCAATTCGCTACAAGGCCAACGCTGATTATTTTGGCGGCAAGCCCCAAGTGGACCCGCTGGTTTTCGCGATCACGCCGGATGCCAACGTGCGCCTGCAGAAACTGCGGCGCAATGAATGCCAGATCGCCTTGTCACCCAAGCCACTGGATGTACAGGCCGCCCGCCAGGAGCCCACGCTGAGCGTGGCCCAGACCGACGCCTTCATGACCGCGTTCGTGGCCATCAACAGCCAGCATCCGCCGCTGGACAAACCTGAGGTGCGTCAAGCCATCAACCTGGCATTCGACAAGGCCAGCTACCTCAAGACTGTCTTCGAAGGCACCGCCGAAGCCGCCAATGGCCCCTACCCGCCGAACACCTGGAGCTATGCCAAGAGCCTGCCGGGCTACACCCATGACCCAGCCAAGGCTCGTGAATTGCTGGCCAAGGCCGGTTTGAAGGAGGGTTTCCAGACCACCATCTGGACTCGTCCATCCGGCAGCCTGCTGAACCCCAACCCCAGCGTCGGCGCGCAACTGCTGCAGTCCGACCTGGCGGAAATTGGCATCCAGGCCGAAATCCGCGTGATCGAATGGGGCGAACTGATCCGCCGCGCCAAAGCCGGCGAACATGACCTGCTGTTCATGGGCTGGGCGGGCGACAACGGCGACCCGGACAACTTCCTCACACCGCAGTTTTCCTGCGCAGCGGTCAAGTCCGGGACCAACTTCGCCCGCTACTGCAACCCGGACCTGGACAAACTGATCAGCGCCGGCAAGACCACCGGCGAACAGGGTGTGCGTGCCAAGCTCTACGAACAGGCACAGGCGCAGATCCAGCAACAGGCCCTGTGGCTGCCGCTGGCCCACCCAACCGCGTTCGCGTTGACCCGCAAGGATGTGCAGGGTTATGCGGTCAGCCCGTTTGGGCGGCAGGATTACTCCAAAGTCAGCCTCAAGTAACCCCGGCCCCCAGAGCCCCGCCGGGGGAGCCTGTGGGAGCAAAGCTTGCTCGCGATGACGTCATCACATACAACCCTTGTGTTGGCTGTAAAACCGCTATCGCGAGCAAGCTTTGCTCCTACAAGGGATTATTCAAGCCTGACCGGGCCTACATCCACCCATACTCCGCCATCGACAGCGGCTCCCCATCGCCAACGATGAAGTGGTCGAGCACCCGCACATCGATCAGCTCCAGCGCCTCCTGAAGCCGTTCAGTGAGCACCCGATCGGCCTGGCTGGGCTCGGTATTGCCGGAGGGATGGTTGTGGCACAGGATCAATGCAGCGGCGTTATGGGCCAGGGCACGCTTGACCACCTGCCGGGGATAGACGCTGGCGCTGTCGATGGAGCCGCGAAACAATGCCTCATATGCCAGCACCCGATGCCGGGAATCCAGGAAAAGACATCCAAATACCTCATGGGGCTCGTGGCGCAGCATGGCCTTGAGGTAGTCCCGCACTGCCAGCGGACTTTCCAGTACAGAATCTCGTCGCAGGTTTTCGGCCAGATGCCGACGGCCCATTTCGAGCACAGCCTGCAACTGCGCGAACTTCGCCGGCCCCAGGCCCAGGTGCGCGCTGAAGGTGCGCAGATCGGCCTCCAGGAGAATCCGCAGGCCGCCGAACTGATGCAGCAGATGTCGCGCCAGGTCCACCGCACTTTTCCCGGACACCCCCGTGCGCAGGAAAATCGCCAACAGCTCGGCATCCGAAAGACTCGCCGCCCCCCACTCCAATAACCTCTCCCGCGGCCGCTCGGCCGTCGGCCAATCCCGAATACTCATGACATCTCCCTGATTGTGGCACCGCTGTTCCATAGCGGTCGCTGTGATATCGTAGCCCATCTTTTTTGCAGGCGATTTGCCCCTGGCAGCGGCCAAGGGGGTCGCCTCGCACTGACCACTGAAATCGAAAGGCAGGCCTATGCAGCGGCTGTATCGGAAACGCATCGTTCTGGGCGTCGGCGGCGGCATTGCCGCCTACAAGAGCGCCGAGCTGGTTCGCAGGCTTATCGACCAGGGCGCGGAAGTACGGGTCGTCATGACCCGCGGCGGCGCTGAATTCATCACCCCGCTGACTATGCAGGCCCTGTCCGGGCACCCGGTCCACCTGGATTTGCTCGACCCGGCGGCAGAGGCGGCCATGGGCCATATCGAACTGGCCAAATGGGCCGACCTGGTGCTGATCGCCCCGGCTACCGCCGACCTGATCGCCCGCCTGGCCCAGGGCATCGCCGATGACCTGTTGACCACCCTGGTGCTCGCCACTGACGCCGTGGTCGCCGTCGCGCCGGCCATGAACCAGGCCATGTGGCGCGACCCGGCTACCCAGGCCAACCTGCAATTGCTGGAAAGCCGCGCCCTGAAGGTCTTCGGCCCGGCCTCCGGGAGCCAGGCCTGCGGCGATGTCGGCATGGGCCGCATGCTTGAAGCCACCGACCTGGCCCAGTGCGCCGCCGACTGCTTCCAGCGCCAGGCCCTGACCGGCAAGCACGTGCTGATCACCGCCGGGCCGACCCAGGAAAACATCGACCCGGTGCGCTACATCACCAACCACAGCTCCGGAAAAATGGGCTTCGCCCTGGCCGAAGCCGCCGTGGAAGCCGGCGCCCGGGTAACGCTGATCACCGGCCCCGTGCATTTGCCGACGCCGGACCGGGTCACCCGCATCGACGTGGTCAGCGCCCGGGACATGCTCGCCGCCTGCGAAGCAGCCATCCCGTGCGACCTGTTCATCGCCTCGGCGGCGGTAGCGGACTACCGCCCGGAAGTAGTCGCCCCGCAAAAATTGAAGAAAGACCCTACAAGCGGCGACGGCCTGCTACTACAAATGGTGCGCAACCCGGACATCCTGGCCAGCATCGCCACCCGCCCCGACCGCCCGTTCAGCGTCGGCTTCGCCGCCGAGACCGAACACCTGCTCGATTACGCCGCGCGCAAGCTCAAGGACAAGAATCTGGACTTGATCGTCGCCAACGACGTCGCCAACCCGAGCATCGGCTTCAACAGCGAAGAAAACGCCTGCAGCGTGATCGATCGTCAGTTGCACGCCACACTTTTCGCCCAGACCAGCAAGAGCAAGATCGCTCGCCAACTGATCACTTTTATCGCCGAACGGCTGAACCAGGTTTAATTTTCATGCACGCTCTACAAGCCAAGATCCTCGACCCACGCATCGGCAACGAATTCCCGCTGCCGCAATACGCCACACCGGGCTCCGCCGGCCTCGACCTACGGGCCATGCTCAAGCAGGACACGATCCTGGAGCCGGGCCAGACCCTGCTGATCCCTACCGGCCTGTCGGTGTATATCGGCGACCCGGGCCTGGCCGCGCTGATCCTGCCACGCTCGGGCCTGGGCCATAAGCACGGCATCGTACTGGGCAACCTGGTAGGCCTGATCGACTCCGATTACCAGGGCGAACTGATGGTCTCGTGCTGGAACCGCGGCCAGACGGCGTTCAACATTGCCGTGGGCGAACGCATCGCGCAGTTGGTGCTGGTTCCGGTGGTCCAGGCCCACTTCGAATTGGTCGAAGAATTCGACGAAAGCCAGCGCGGTGCCGGTGGTTTCGGGCATTCCGGCAGCCATTGACCGGCGGTTTCAGGCCGGGCGTCCTGCCCGGCCCGTTTATTAAGCTTCTATTTCAGGACAAAAAATGCGCAATGGCTTTCTGCTAGGTTTCCCACCCGGAATCAATGTATTAGGCGAGCGAGACCGGGGTAACGCTGTCTCATGGCATTTTCCCACCACGAACTCTCTGTCAAAAACGCCGTCATACCCTTCAGCTTGAGCCTGCCGACGCCCATCGTCGGCCTGTCCAGTCACCTTCCTGATAGAGCGCCCCGCCCATGAACACCCCAGCCGCAATCGCCCCGATCTTCCCTGAAAGCATCTTCCGCGCCTACGACATCCGTGGCGTGGTACCGGAAACCCTCACCGCCGAAACCGCCTACTGGATCGGCCGCGCCATTGGCTCCCAGAGCCTGGCCCAGGGCGAACCGAACGTGTGTGTCGGCCGTGACGGCCGTCTGTCGGGCCCCGAGCTGGTCGAACAACTGATCAAAGGCGTTGCCGACAGCGGCTGCCACGTCAGCGACGTGGGCCTGGTGCCGACCCCGGCGCTGTACTACGCCGCCAACGTGCTGGCCGGTAAATCCGGCGTGATGCTCACCGGCAGCCACAACCCGTCGAACTACAACGGTTTCAAGATCGTCATCGCCGGCGACACCCTCGCCAACGAGCAGATCCAGGCCCTGCACACCCGCCTCAAGACCAACGACCTGAGCAGCGGCCAGGGCAGCATCACCAAAGTCGATATCCTCGAGCGCTACAACGACGAAATCGTCAAGGACGTGAAACTCGCCCGCCGCCTGAAAGTGGTGGTCGACTGCGGCAACGGCGCGGCCGGCGTGATCGCCCCGCAACTGATCGAAGCCCTGAACTGCGAAGTCATCCCACTGTTCTGCGACGTGGACGGCAACTTCCCTAACCACCACCCGGACCCGGGCAAGCTGGAAAACCTCGAAGACCTGATCGCCAAGGTCAAGGAAACCAACGCCGACCTGGGCCTGGCCTTCGACGGTGACGGCGACCGCGTGGGCGTGGTGACCAATACCGGCAGCGTGGTGTTCCCCGACCGCCTGCTGATGCTGTTCGCTCGCGACGTGGTGGCGCGCAATCCGAACGCCGAAATCATCTTCGACGTTAAGTGCACCCGTCGCCTGGTGCCGTTGATCAAGGAATATGGCGGTCGTCCATTGATGTGGAAAACCGGTCATTCGTTGATCAAGAAGAAAATGAAACAAAGCGGCGCCCTGCTGGCCGGCGAAATGAGCGGCCACATCTTCTTCAAGGAGCGCTGGTTCGGTTTCGACGACGGTATCTACAGCGCCGCGCGCCTGCTGGAAATCCTCAGCAAGGAGAAATCCACGGCCGAAGAGCTGTTCGCGACCTTCCCGAACGATATTTCTACGCCAGAAATCAATATCCATGTGACCGAAGAGAGCAAATTCAGCATCATTGATGCACTGCACGACGCTCAATGGGGCGAAGGCGCCGAACTGACCACCATCGACGGTGTGCGGGTCGACTATCCCCACGGCTGGGGCCTGGTTCGCGCATCCAACACCACACCGGTGCTGGTGCTGCGTTTCGAGGCCGACAACGAAACCGAACTGCAGCGCATCAAGGATGTGTTCCACAGCCAACTCAAACGTGTTGCACCTGATCTCCAACTACCGTTTTGATTTTTTGAAGCACTACCGGAGCCCTGAATGACCCTCGAACGCGAAGCCGCCGCCAACACCGCCAAGGTCCTGTCCGAAGCGTTGCCTTATATCCGACGCTACGTCGGCAAGACCCTGGTGATCAAATACGGCGGCAACGCGATGGAAAGCGAGGAGCTGAAAACCGGCTTCGCCCGCGACATCGTGCTGATGAAGGCCGTGGGCATCAACCCGGTGGTCGTACACGGCGGCGGCCCGCAGATCGGTGACCTGCTCAAGCGCCTGTCGATCGAGAGCCACTTCATCGATGGCATGCGCGTCACCGACGCGCAGACCATGGATGTGGTGGAAATGGTCCTGGGCGGCCAGGTCAACAAGGACATCGTCAACCTGATCAACCGCCACGGCGGCAGCGCCATTGGCCTGACAGGGAAGGACGCCGAGCTGATCCGGGCGAAAAAACTCACCGTCACCCGCCAGACCCCGGAAATGACCCAGCCGGAAATCATCGACATCGGTCACGTGGGCGAAGTGGTCGGCATCAACACCGACCTGCTGAACCTGCTGGTCAAGGGCGATTTCATCCCGGTCATCGCGCCAATCGGCGTGGGCGCCAACGGTGAGTCGTACAACATCAACGCTGACCTGGTGGCCGGCAAGGTTGCCGAAGCGCTGAAAGCTGAAAAGCTGATGCTGCTGACCAACATCGCCGGCCTGATGGACAAGTCGGGCAAGGTCCTGACCGGGCTGTCGACCCAGCAGGTTGACGACCTGATCGCCGACGGCACCATCTACGGCGGCATGCTGCCCAAGATTCGTTGCGCGCTGGAAGCGGTACAAGGCGGCGTCGGCAGCTCGCTGATCATCGACGGTCGGGTTCCGAATGCGATCCTGCTGGAAATCTTCACTGATACCGGCGTGGGTACGTTGATCAGTAATCGCAAGCGTCCTTAAGCGATTCCTGTAAAAAAAGACCCCGTTCAACCTGGTTGAGCGGGGTCTTTTTTTGCCTTCCTCCCTGTGGGAGCGAGCTTGCTCGCTCCCACAGGGAGATTGCGCAGGTCTATTAGACGCCGAACTGCGCCCGATAAGCCTCAACCGCCGGCAAATGCTGCTTGAGCTGCGGATCGTCGGCCAAAAACTCCAGCACCTGGTTCAGCGACACGATGCTGATCACCGGGATGCCGAAGTCGCGCTCCACTTCCTGGATCGCCGACAGTTCACCGTTGCCGCGCTCCTGACGGTTCAGGGCGATCAGCACGCCGGCGGCCTTGGCGCCTTCCTGGGAACCGATGATCTGCATCACTTCGCGGATCGCGGTGCCGGCGGTGATCACGTCGTCGATGATCAATACTTCGCCAGTCAGTGGCGCGCCCACCAGGCTGCCGCCTTCGCCATGGGCCTTGGCTTCCTTGCGGTTGAAGCACCAAGGCAAGTCACGGCCGTGGTGTTCGGCCAGGGCGACGGCAGTAGTGGCGGCCAGCGGGATGCCTTTGTAGGCCGGGCCGAACAGCACGTCGAACGGGATGCCGCTCTCGACGATGGCCGCCGCATAGAAACGGCCCAACTGCGCCAGGGCTGTACCGGTGTTGAACAGGCCAGCATTGAAGAAGTACGGGCTGGTGCGCCCAGACTTGAGGGTGAACTCACCGAAGCGCAAAACGCCGCGATCGATGGCAAAACGAATGAAATCGCGCTGATACGCCTGCATGAAAAAAAGCCTCAAATACCGCGGATTTAGCTAAATAGGTACACGCCGTGTATCATACACGCACGTGATTTTTGGGGCCATTTATGCGGATCATCAGTGTGAACGTCAATGGTATTCAGGCTGCAGTCGAGCGTGGTTTGCTCAGTTGGCTGCAAGCACAGAATGCCGACGTCATCTGCCTGCAGGACACCCGCGCCTCCGCCTTTGAACTTGACGATGCAGCCTTCCAACTGGATGGTTACTTCCTTTATGCCTGCGATGCCGAAGTCCCCGCCCAGGGTGGCGTGGCTTTGTACTCGCGGCTGCAACCGAAGGCTGTCATCAACGGTCTTGGTTTCGAGACGGCGGACCGCTACGGGCGCTACCTGCAAGCCGATTTCGACAAGGTCAGCATCGCGACCTTACTGCTCCCTTCGGGGCAGAACGGCGATGAAGATTTGAATCAGAAATTCAAGTTGATGGACGATTTCGCCCGTTACCTGGATAAACAGCGGCGCAAACGTCGCGAGTACATTTATTGTGGCTCGCTGTACGTGGCGCAACAGAAGCTGGATATCAAGAACTGGCGCGACAGCCAACAATCTCCTGGCTTCCTGGCGCCGGAACGGGCCTGGATGGACGAGATCATTGGCAACATGGGCTATGTCGATGCCCTGCGTGAAGTCAGCCGTGAAGGTGATCAGTACAGCTGGTGGCCGGACAACGAGCAGGCCGAGATGCTCAACCTCGGTTGGCGTTTCGACTACCAGTTGCTGACGCCAGGGCTGCGCCGTTTCGTACGCAGCGCCCGCCTGCCGCGCCAGCCACGGTTCTCGCAGCATGCGCCGCTGATCGTGGATTACGACTGGACCCTGACCATCTAAGTCTATCCGCGACATCCCGCAGGTCGACTGCCTAAAGAAAATGCCCGTTTCGCAAGAGACGGGCATTTTTCATGGAGCACGCTAACGCGTCGAACATCAAGCCGCGGCAAAAAACGGCAGGGCAAGGTACAACTTGATGACGATGACGTTAATGATATCGATGAAGAACGCCCCCACCATGGGCACCACCAGGAACGCTATCTGCGAAGGTCCGTAGCGCTGCGTCACTGCCTGCATATTGGCGATGGCCGTCGGCGTGGCACCCAACCCGAAACCACAATGCCCTGCCGCCAATACCGCGGCATCGTAATGACTGCCCATGAGCCTGAACGTCACGAAAATCGCGAATAGCGCCATGACCAATGTCTGGGCCGCCAGGATAATAAAGATCGGCAAGGCCAGTGAGGCCAGGTCCCACAACTTGAGTGACATCAAGGCGATCGCCAGGAACAGCGACAGGCTGACATTGCCGAGCACGGACACTTCTCGCTCGAATACTTGATACAGGCCCAGTGCCGAAAGCCCATTACGTAGGACCACTCCCACGAACAAGACGCAAACGAACGTCGGCAATTCGAAAGCCGTTTCGTGGAGCTGATCATTCAAGAGCGTACCGGCCAACAGACTGACCGCGATCAGGGCGAGCGTCTCGATGAACGAAAACGGCGTGATCGAGCGCTCTTTGTTCGGCTGCTCGAAGCCCTTGGGCACCCGGGGCTTTTCTGGCTCAAGGCAGCCGGGTGACTGGACACGCTTGATGAGCAGGCGAGCGACCGGACCACCGATCAAGCCACCCAACACCAAGCCGAACGTCGCAGAAGCCATCGCCAACTCGGAGGCGGAGGCCAGGCCGAACTTCTCACTGAACACCGTCCCCCACGCTGCGCCGGTCCCGTGACCGCCCGACAAGGTGATCGAGCCTGTCAGCAACCCCATCAGCGGATCGAGCCCCAGCGCTTTTGCGAGCCCGATGCCCATGGCGTTCTGGACCAGCAGCAGCCCGACAACCGCTAACAGGAAAATGCCCACGACCCGCCCGCCTTTCTTCAGGCTGGCGAAGTCCGCACTCAGGCCAATGGTGGCAAAAAACGCCAGCATCAACGGTGTTTGCAGTGAAGTATCGAATCGAACTTCAACTTCAAGCCCCCGCAAAGCCAACAGGGCCAAGGCAACTACCAGGCCACCCGCCACAGGCTCAGGGATATTGTAGGCGCGTAGAAAACCAACACGCGTAACAAGCCCACGCCCCAGTAACAGCACTAAAGAGGCGGCGACAAGTGTTCCATAGAAATCGAGTTGAAACATGAATGTTTATCTTCGGGTATATATTCAGGGGCGAACTTTTTACCTGGGCACGCCGCTTGAACAGGTTGATTGCCTCAGCATTGATTGGCTTTGAATTCAAGGACCTTCAATGGTCTGAATATATCGAAATATTTCTGAGGGAATATAACGTGGGGCAACTCTATCAATCGACGAGCGCTATTGCCAAGCACATGGACCGCATTGGAACTTCGTGAGTTGTGACTAAAAGTTTAAGAGCAATACATATACGCGCACGATAACGCGCCAGGCAATTGGATGCCGTATATGGAGAGAAACATTTTTTATAAAAAACAATGCCCCGATAAGTCGGGGCATTGTTCTTGAATCGAAGCCTTGATCGTTATTTGACCAAGCGCCAGGTAAACGGATACCGATACGGCTGCCCCTCATTGGCCTTCACGCCACCGATGATGGTCAACACCAACGCACCGATGGCCACCAGGCCGAACAGGAAGAAGCCGATCACCACGACCATCAGCAGCAGGCAGATCGCCGAAGCAATGGCAACGGTGATCTGGAAGTTCAACGCTTCCTTGCCCTGGGCGTCGATGAACGGGTCGGACTCGCGCTTGAGCTGCCAGAGCACCAGCGGCCCGATCAGCGTACCGAACGGAATCCAGATCCCCAACAAGGCGGACAGGTGACAAAACATTGCCCATTGACGCGCCTCTTTGCTCGGCTGGGGCAGCAGGACTTGCTCATCACTCATGACACTCTCCTTGTCTGAAGCGTGGATCGATCAGTCAGCCAACGCGGCTTTTTGCAGTTCGAAGATCTCGTTCATGCCTTTCTTCGCCAACTCCAGCATAGCGTTCAATTCTTCCGGCTGGAACGGTGCACCCTCGGCGGTGCCCTGAACCTCGATGAAGCCGCCGGCACTGGTCATGACCACGTTCAGGTCGGTCTCGGCGGCGGAATCTTCCAGGTAATCCAGGTCCAGCACCGGTTCACCCTGGTACATACCCACGGAAACGGCGGCGATCATTTGCTTGAGCGGGTCGCCGCCCTTGAGGCCGCCGCGCTTCTTGATCACTTTCAAGGCATCGACCAGGGCGACCATGGCCCCGGTGATGGACGCGGTACGCGTACCGCCGTCAGCCTGGATCACGTCGCAATCGACATACAGCGTCACATCGCCCAACTTGGACATGTCCAGCGCGGCGCGCAGCGAACGGCCGATCAGGCGCTGGATTTCCAGGGTACGACCGCCCTGCTTGCCACGGCTGGCCTCGCGCTGGTTCCGCTCGCCGGTGGCGCGCGGCAGCATGCCGTATTCGGCGGTCAACCAGCCCTGGCCCTGGCCCTTGAGGAACCGTGGCACGCCGTTTTCGACGCTGACGGTGCAGATGACCTTGGTATCACCGAATTCGACCAGTACAGATCCCTCGGCGTGTTTGGTGTAGTTGCGGGTAATGCGGATCGAGCGAAGCTGATCGGCAGCGCGACCACTTGGACGTTTCATAGGGAACACCTGTACAGAGGACGGAAAACTGCCGAGCATTATAGAGCCGTGAACCGTCATAGGGCAGTTAAACGTAGCGCAGCTCTAAAAGCCGACACGAGCGAAGCCCCTCAAAGGCCCGCCCGACGGGTTGCAGCGCTTTGTCACATGCCCGGTTTGGGGCCAGGGGCTCACTGCGCTACAATCCTGCGCCTTTGCTGCCCTTGGGCTTTTATTTACAGATCCCAGGCCCACGACCACCGTCGTGCCGGCCTGCATTGCGAGGAACCTCCATGGTGCACAGCATGACCGCCTTCGCCCGCGTCGAAAAGGCCGGGGTCCAAGGCACGCTGAGCTGGGAACTGCGCTCGGTCAACAGCCGTTACCTGGAGCCGCACCTGCGCCTGCCTGAATCCTTTCGCGACCTCGAAGGCGGCGTGCGCGAGGCACTGCGCCAGGGCCTGTCCCGGGGCAAGCTGGAATGCACCCTGCGTTTCACCGAAGAAAGCACTGGCAAAGCCCTGCAAGTGGACCGCGAGCGCGCCGCGCAACTGGTCGCAGCAGCCGAAACCGTTGCCAGCCTGATCAAGAACCCTGCGGCCCTGAATCCGCTGGAAGTCCTCGCCTGGCCCGGCGTGCTGGTGGGTGATGCGAGCGACCCGCAAGCGCTGAACGCCGAGGCGATGGCGCTGTTCAATGAAGGGCTCAAGGAACTCAAGGCCGGTCGCGAGCGCGAAGGCGCGGAGCTGGCCCGGCTGATCAACGAGCGCCTGACCTCCATTGAGGAAGACGTCAGCACCCTGCGCGAGCTGGTCCCGCAGATGCTCGCTACCCAGCGCCAGAAAGTCCTCGATCGCTTCGCCGACATGAAGGCCGAGCTGGATCCGCAGCGCCTGGAGCAGGAAATGGTCATGCTCGCGCAAAAGAGCGACGTGGCCGAAGAACTGGATCGCCTGAGCACCCACATCATCGAAGTTCGCCGGGTGCTCAAGTCCGGTGGTGCGGCCGGTCGCCGCCTGGACTTCCTGATGCAGGAACTCAACCGCGAAGCCAATACACTGGGCTCCAAAGCCTTCGACCCGCGCAGCACCCAGGCTGCGGTCAACCTCAAGGTGTTGATCGAGCAAATGCGCGAACAAGTGCAGAACATTGAGTAAGGCTAACCCGACATGACCCACAGCACCGGCACTCTCTACATCATTTCCGCGCCCTCGGGCGCCGGCAAGACCAGCCTGGTCAAGGCACTGGTCGATGCCGAGCCGCAGATCCGCGTCTCGGTCTCGCACACCACCCGCGCCATGCGCCCGGGCGAAGTCAACGGCGTGAATTATCACTTCGTCGATCGCGAAGAATTCGTGAGGATGGCCGAGCACGGCGACTTCCTGGAGCGCGCCGAAGTCTTCGGCAACCTCTATGGCACTTCGCAAAGCTATCTGCAGCAGACCCTCGACGAAGGCCACGACCTGATCCTGGAGATCGATTGGCAAGGCGCCGAGCAGGTGCGCAAGCTGATGCCCCAGGCCCGTTCGATCTTCATCCTCCCGCCGAGCCAGCAGGCCTTGCGCCAGCGCCTGACCAACCGTGGCCAGGACAGTGACGAAATCATCGAAGGCCGGATGCGCGAAGCGGTCAGCGAAATGAGCCATTACGTCGACTATGATTACCTGATCATCAACGACGATTTCGCCCATGCACTGGACGACCTGAAGGCGATTTTCCGCGCCAGCCAGTTGCAGCAGAAACGCCAACAGCAACGTTTCGGCAAACTATTGGCCGAACTGCTGGGCTGAACAGCCCTTCCCAAAACCGCTGCGACGGCTTTACATTGGTACTCGCAGCGCGCCGAGGGGTTTGGTTAAAAAATCAGCGCTTCCCTAAACGCTGGTGTTTTTTTAAACTGTCGAGTCCGCTCGCCCAACCGGGCAGCGCGCATATTGCATTCGCTCCGAGGAATACCATGGCCCGCGTAACCGTTGAAGACTGCCTAGAACACGTGGAAAACCGCTTTGAGCTGGTCATGCTCTCTACCAAGCGTGCCCGTCAACTGGCCACCGGTGGCAAAGAGCCGTTGGTCCAGTGGGAAAACGACAAGCCTACCGTGGTAGCGCTGCGTGAAATCGCCGAAGGCCTGATGAGCTACGAGTTCATCGCCAACGCTGAAATCGTCGAAGACGAACCGCTGTTCGCAGCGTTCGAGGACGAGTCCAACGAGGCGGTCTAAGCCTATGCCTGGTCGACGTAGCACGGCGCGGGGTCACAGCAAACGGCAGGAGTCATCATCATGCCGAGCATAGACGCCCTCGCCGATCGCTTATCGGCCTACCTCGGCACGGACCAGGTCAATCTGGTCCGCCGAGCCTACTTCTACGCCGAACAAGCCCACGACGGCCAGCGCCGCCGCAGCGGCGAGGCGTACGTCACGCATCCGCTTGCGGTGGCGAACATTCTTGCCGACATGCACATGGACCATCAGAGCCTGATGGCGGCGATGCTGCATGACGTGATCGAAGACACCGGCATTGCCAAGGAAGCGCTGCAAGCGCAGTTCGGCGAAACCGTGGCCGAACTGGTCGACGGGGTCAGCAAACTGACCCAGATGAACTTCGAGACCAAGGCCGAGGCCCAGGCCGAGAACTTCCAGAAAATGGCCATGGCCATGGCGCGCGACATCCGCGTGATCCTGGTCAAGCTCGCCGACCGCCTGCACAACATGCGCACCCTGGAAGTCCTCTCCGGCGAAAAACGCCGGCGCATTGCCAAGGAAACCCTGGAAATCTATGCGCCCATCGCCAATCGCCTGGGCATGCATGCGATCCGCATCGAGTTCGAAGACCTCGGTTTCAAGGCCATGCACCCGATGCGTTCGGCGCGGATCAACCAGGCCGTCAAGCGCGCCCGGGGCAACCGCAAGGAAATCGTCAACAAGATCGAAGAGTCCCTGAGCCACTGCCTGGCCATCGACGGCATCGAAGGCGAAGTCAGCGGGCGGCAGAAACACCTCTACGGCATCTACAAGAAAATGCGCGGCAAGCGTCGGGCCTTCAACGAGATCATGGATGTCTATGCGTTCCGGATCATCGTCGACAAGGTCGATACCTGCTACCGCGTACTCGGCGCTGTGCATAATTTGTACAAACCGTTGCCGGGGCGCTTCAAGGACTACATCGCAATTCCCAAGGCCAACGGCTATCAGTCGCTGCACACCACGCTGTTCGGCATGCACGGCGTACCGATCGAAATCCAGATCCGCACCCGTGAAATGGAAGAAATGGCCAACAACGGCATCGCCGCCCACTGGCTCTACAAATCCAGCGGTGACGAACAGCCCAAGAGCACCCACGCCCGCGCCCGGCAATGGGTCAAGGGCGTGCTGGAAATGCAGCAGCGGGCCGGCAATTCCCTGGAGTTCATCGAGAGCGTGAAGATCGACCTGTTCCCGGACGAGGTCTACGTCTTCACGCCCAAGGGCCGGATCATGGAGCTGCCCAAAGGCTCCACCGCCGTGGACTTTGCCTATGCGGTACACACCGACGTCGGCAACAGCTGCATCGCGTGCCGGATCAACCGCCGCCTGGCGCCGTTGTCCGAACCGCTGCAAAGCGGCTCCACGGTGGAAATCGTCAGCGCGCCCGGCGCCCGGCCGAACCCGGCGTGGCTCAATTTCGTGGTCACCGGCAAAGCCCGCACACACATCCGCCATGCCTTGAAACTGCAACGCCGCTCCGAATCCATCAGCCTTGGCGAGCGCCTGCTGAACAAAGTGCTGAACGGTTTCGACAGCGCGCTGGACAAGATCCCGGCCGAGCGCGTGCAAGCGATGCTCCACGAATACCGCCTCGAACTGATCGAAGACCTGCTGGAAGACATCGGCCTGGGCAATCGCATGGCCTATGTCGTCGCCCGCCGCCTGCTCGGCGAGGGCGAACAGTTGCCAAGCCCCGAAGGCCCGCTGGCGATTCGCGGCACCGAAGGCCTGGTGCTCAGCTATGCCAAGTGTTGCACGCCGATCCCGGGCGACCCGATTGTCGGCCACCTGTCTGCCGGCAAAGGGATGGTGGTGCACCTGGACAACTGCCGCAACATCAGCGAAATCCGCCACAACCCGGAAAAATGCATCCAGCTCTCCTGGGCCAAGGATGTCACCGGCGAATTCAACGTCGAGCTGCGGGTCGAGCTGGAACACCAGCGCGGCCTGATCGCCCTGCTGGCCAGCAGCGTCAACGCCGCCGACGGCAACATCGAAAAAATCAGCATGGACGAGCGCGATGGCCGCATCAGCGTCGTTCAATTGGTGGTCAGCGTGCACGACCGTGTGCACCTGGCCCGCGTGATCAAGAAACTGCGTGCCCTGACCGGCGTCATCCGCATCACCCGGATGCGCGCATAGCGTCGCGTACAGGCCTATTGCTTACAAGGAGTCATCAATGACCAAGACCGTTATCACCAGCGACAAGGCCCCAGCCGCCATCGGCACCTATTCCCAGGCGATCAAGGCCGGTAACACCGTGTACATGTCGGGCCAGATCCCGCTGGACCCGAAAACCATGGAGCTGGTGGAAGGCTTCGAAGCCCAGACCGTGCAGGTATTCGAAAACCTCAAGGCCGTGGCCGAGGCTGCTGGCGGTTCGTTCAAGGACATCGTCAAGCTCAATATCTTCCTCACCGACCTGAGCCACTTCGCCAAGGTCAACGAGATCATGGGCAAGTACTTCGACCAACCTTACCCTGCCCGTGCCGCCATCGGCGTGGCAGCCCTGCCAAAGGGTGCGCAGGTTGAGATGGATGCCATCCTGGTCATCGAGTAATAAGGCCGGCGCAGCGTCTCCCGCTGCGCCGTTTTCGTCTTGAAAGGATTCCACCATGCGCAAAGCGCTTGCTCTCTCGCTGGCAGCCCTGCTTCTGGGCGGCTGCGCCAGCGACCCAGCCGACCGTGACATCAGCGGCACCTGGATCAACCAGGCAGCCATCGACGCCGCCGCCAAGGGCGGCCCGCTTCGCGAAGCGCTGCAGGGCTATGGCCCGAACCTGGAATGGGACGTCAACACCCGGGCCGGTCAGGCGCGCTACACCAACGGTTTTGAAAACGTCGAAGGCAAATTGCTGGGCGAAGAAGACGGCGCGTGGAAAGTCGATTTCTACGGCAGCTCCGCCAGCGAACTCAAGCGTGACGGCAACCAGTTGAGCCAGGCCGCCACCGAGAACGAGCCACAGCAAGTGTTCGACCGCGCGACAATCCAGGTGCCGGAAGGCGCGCCAATCGGCGCCAGTTTCGAGCGCGCGCTGTATGCCGCCTACCTCGGTGGCACCTGGAACATCGTCAACGGCCCCGGCCAAGGCGCCAGCGTGCAATTCCAACCCGACGGCCGGGTCAGCGGCCTGCCGGGTGCCGATCGCTACGCCTTGTGCCTGGCCGGCGATTGCGCCTCCATGAGCGGTGGCAACGACAACATCTGGTTGCAACAGAACGGCCAGGGCAACACCTGGATCTTCGCCCGCGATGGCAAGAAGCTGGAAATCTTCCAGACCGTCAACGCGGCGCTGGCCGATGAAATGCCTTCGTTCACGCCGGGCACTCGGCAGTGGTTGCTGGAAAAGCAGTAAGAGATAGGGCGCTTTGAAATAACTGTACGAGCGCCCCCTCCCGGCAAAGGTTCACGCGCGAGACGGAACAGGTTTTTTTCTACCCAGACGGATCAGCTCATTGGAGAAACACAGCCCAATGATGATCAGTAGTGCACCCGGGTACAGGCTTTCGCGCGGCACTTCATTGAGCACAACAAATGCCAGCAGTGCGGCGAACAGCGGCTCGGTCAGCTCCAAGGCTTGCACCTGGGATGGCTTGAGGTACTCGATTGCCTTGGTGGTGCAGAAAAAGCCGAGGATAGTTGGCAGCGCGGCCAGCGCCAGCAATGCGGCAATCGCCCAGGGCGACAGCTCACCGATCACGAAGCCGTCGGCCGAAGCCGGCATCAGCAAGTACAGACTGCCGAAGAACAGCAACTGACGAGTGAAGTGCAGCCCACCGGACACGCCCATCCGTTTCATGGCTACCGAAAACGCCCCATAGCCGCAGCCCGCCATGGACGCGAGCGCAACGCCTTGGAGCGTGAAGCCCTGCCGCAGATCGGCACCAAAGATCACCGCGATTCCGGCGATCGCCAAGGCGGCACCCACAGTGGAGTTCGCGGTGATCGCATCCTTGAGGATTATGCGTCCGAGCACAATCGAGGAAATGGAAGCACTGGCCATCAGCATCACGACTACACCCGCCGCAGCGTAATGCCGATAGGCAGCCGTTTCGAAGTGGAACAGCACAAAGATACCGAGAAACGCGCAGATCGCCGCCTGGGTCCATTTGGCCCTCGTCGCCGGACGCTTGATAAACAGCAGCAAGGCCGAGAGCAGCAGACAACCCAGGACGGTCTTTATGACGGCGACACTGCTGGCGGTGAAACCATTGCTCATGAGCACTTTGCTGAGCACGCCTATCGTGGCGTTAAGTGCGGCGGCGGAGAGTGCAAAGATAACGCCTTTGCTGAAACTGGCTTGCATTGATGACGGTCCTTGTCGCTGCTAGGTCGTTCGATAGGATGTTGGCCCACATCGACGACGCAAAAGATGACTGAAACGGTTGCGGGTGGCCTGCAGATCACTCTTGGTTTTGGCAAGCAACGGATAATGCTCGGCGAGCTCGATGAACCAAGTCAAGGCCTGGAAAGTACTCAGGACGGCAAGAGCCCATAGAGGACTAGCCCTTGGCGCCGAACCACATCATCGAGCACACGCCGAGCGGGCCCGTGTCAGCAGCGCCCTTCGAGAATCGCCGCATACCCCTCGCGAAAACTCGGATAACGCGGCGTCCAGCCCAAGGCCTTCGCCCGGGCGTTGCTGCAGCGCTTGCTGCCGGCGCGGCGGACGCTGGCGTTTTCGGCCCATTGGGTAACGCCCAGGTATTCACGCAACCAGCCCACCACGTCGGCCAGCGCGGCGGGAGCGTCGTCGACGCCGATATAGCAGTCTTCCAGGGCTTTGCCCTGGCGATCGGCCTCCAGCAGGAAGGCCAGCAGCCCCGCCGCGTCGTCGGCGTGGATGCGGTTGGCGTACAGGGGCGGATCTTCCACCACGCTATAGCCCTGACGCACCTGGCTCAACAGCCATTCACGTCCCGGGCCGTAGATGCCGGTCAGGCGCACGCGGCTGGCCGGGATGCCGCTGTCCAGCGCCACTTGCTCGGCTTCGAGCATCAGCCGACCGGAGTAACCGCCAGCGACAGTTGGCGAGGTTTCATCCACCCATTCGCCCTGCTGCTGCCCATAAACACTGCTGCTGGACACAAAAAGCAGACGCTTGGGCCGCTGGCCGTGCTGCTTCAACCAACCCAACACATGCTGCAAACCTTCGACGTAAGCCGCGCGATAGCCCGCTTCGTCATGGTCGGTGGCCGCGGCGCTGTACACCAGGTAATCCAGCGACCCCGTGGGCCAGTCGTCGGGGCATTGCTCGCTGAACAAATCCCCCGCCACCCCGATGACGCCAGTAGGCAGGCTCGAAACCGTACGCCGCAGACCATGGACCTGCCAGTGTTCGGCCACTAACTGGCTGGCCAGGCGGCCGCCGATATCACCGCAGCCGGCGATCAAAACAGAAGGCGCGGACATCAAGAACTCCTCTGGCAAAGCCTCAGACTAGCCTTCGCAGGGGACGAGCGGCTAGCCATGCGACAAAAAAAGTAACTGTATTACTTTTGTTAACAAGAATTAATTGCAATAATGCCCACCACTTTTGTTCTCGGCCCACGAGGCCTGGAAGAACATCAACCTTCTTTTTCCTCTCAGGTCCGGCCAGCATGAAACGCTCTCTATCCCCCGCTTCGCCAACCAATCGACCTCGTGCCTGGAGCACGGTAGCCGCCCTGCTGTTCAGCCTGCTGCTGGCTCCCACCGCCGCCTTCGCCGATGCACAGACACCTGCCACGAACCCGGCCACCGCGCCGGCGGCGGTACAGACGCCTGCCGACCCGGCCGCTCCCGTTGCGACGCCTGTCGCCACCGACCCGGCCCAGGCCGTCGAGGCCGATGCACCTGAAGTGCTCGAAGCCGACAACTCCCTGGGCATGGCCCATGACCTGTCGCCATGGGGCATGTACAAGAACGCCGACATCATCGTGAAAATCGTGATGATTGGCCTGGCCATCGCCTCGATCATCACCTGGACCATCTGGATTGCCAAAGGCTTCGAGCTGCTGGGGGCCAAGCGTCGCTTGCGCGGTGAAATCGCCGCCCTGAAAAAAGCCACCACCCTCAAGGAAGCCAGCGCCACCGCCGCGAAGGAAGGCACTCTCGCCAACCTGTTGGTACATGACGCGCTCGAAGAGATGCGCCTGTCGGCCAACAGCCGTGAGAAAGAAGGCATCAAGGAGCGCGTGAGCTTCCGCCTAGAGCGCCTGGTTGCCGCTTGCGGTCGAAACATGAGCAGCGGCACCGGGGTGCTCGCCACCATCGGCTCCACCGCGCCGTTCGTCGGCCTGTTCGGCACCGTGTGGGGCATCATGAACAGCTTCATCGGCATCGCCAAGACCCAGACCACCAACCTCGCCGTCGTCGCGCCCGGCATCGCCGAAGCCCTGCTGGCAACGGCATTGGGCCTGGTCGCGGCGATCCCGGCCGTGGTCATCTACAACGTCTTCGCCCGCTCCATTGCCGGCTACAAGGCCCAGGTTTCCGACGCCTCGGCCGAAGTCCTGTTGCTGGTCAGCCGCGACCTCGACCACCTGCCGCCCGAGCGCGGCTCGCAACCGCACATGGTGAAAGTGGGGTAATCGGCCATGGGCCTGCATTTGAAAGAAGGCGCAGACGACGATCTGGCCGAAAACCACGAAATCAACGTCACGCCGTTCATCGACGTGATGCTGGTGCTGTTGATTATCTTCATGGTCGCCGCCCCGCTCGCCACCGTGGACATCAAGGTTGACCTGCCGGCATCGACGGCCAAGCCCTCGCCACGGCCGGAAAAACCGGTGTTCCTCAGCGTCAAGGCCGACCAGCGCCTGTTCCTGGGCGAAGACGAGGTCAAGGCCGAAACCCTCGGCGCGACCCTCGACGCCAGGACCCAAGGCAAGAAAGACACGACGATCTTCTTCCAGGCCGATAAAGGCGTGGACTACGGCGACCTGATGAGCGTGATGGACACGCTGCGCAGCGCCGGCTACCTGAAGGTCGGCCTGGTCGGACTCGAGACGGCGCGGCAGAAATGATCACGATGCGCCAAAAGCTGACGCGCTACAGCGGTAGCCTGGTGGTGGTGCTGGGCGTGCATGCGCTCGCCATCGCCCTGGCGCTGAACTGGACCTCGCGCCCGCCCATTGAATTGCCTCCCCAGGCGATGATGGTCGAGCTGGCGCCAGTGCCGGCCCCGCCACCGCCGGCACCGCCGAAAGTCGTCACACCGCCACAACCTCCCGAGCCGGTCGAAGAATTGCCGCTGCCCAAGCTGGCCGAAGCGCCGAAGCCGGAGATTTCCGTGCCCAAGCCGGTCAAGCCCAAGCCCAAGCCGCAACCGCCCAAGCCCAAACCGGTGGAGAAAAAGCCCGAGCCGCCGAAGGAACAGCCGTCGGAGCAGAAGCCCAGCGACACCCCGCCGACTCAGTCACTGGCCGAGAAGTCCGCGCAACCGGCGCCTGGCCCGTCGCCTGCGCAATCGGCTGCCAAGGCTAATTGGCAAGGCACGCTGTTGGCGCACCTGGGCAAGTACAAGAAGTACCCGCCCAGGGCCCAGCAGATGAACAAGGAAGGCACCAACCGCCTGCGTTTCGTGGTGGACGCCGAAGGCAACGTGCTGTCATTCGAACTGGTGGGCAGCTCCGGCACCGACTTGCTCGACCGGGCCACCCTGGAAATGATCCGCAAAGCCCAACCGCTGCCCAAGCCGCCGGCGGAACTGCTGACCAACGGCACCATCGAACTGACGGCACCGTTCGTGTACTCCATCGACAAGCGCCGGCGTTGATCTCGATTACCAGCCCCTGCAATAGGGCTGGCAATCGAGGACAAAGGTATTACCTGTGGGAGCAAAGCTCGCTCCCACAGGTAATACGCATTAGACAGTGTCACACCGCGCCCCCAGTCTGATAACGTGCGTCTATCGATTGCAGCCGGTATGCTTGGCTCGCAACTTCACGGACGCTCGCCATGACCCTCACAGAATTACGCTACATCGTGACCCTCGCCCAAGAGCAGCATTTCGGCCATGCGGCCGAGCGTTGCCATGTCAGCCAGCCGACGCTGTCGGTGGGTGTGAAAAAGCTTGAAGACGAACTCGGTGTGCTGATTTTCGAGCGCAGCAAAAGCGCCGTGCGCCTGACCCCCGTGGGCGAAGGCATCGTCGCCCAGGCACAAAAGGTCCTGGAGCAGGCCCAGGGTATTCGCGAACTGGCCCAGGCCGGCAAGAACCAACTGACCGCCCCGCTGAAAGTCGGCGCGATCTACACCGTCGGCCCGTACCTGTTCCCGCACCTGATCCCGCAACTGCACCGGGTTGCCCCGCAGATGCCGTTGTACATCGAAGAAAACTTCACCCATGTGCTGCGTGACAAGCTGCGCAACGGCGAGCTGGACGCGATCATCATCGCCCTGCCGTTCAACGAAGCCGACGTCCTGACCCTGCCGCTCTACGACGAGCCGTTCTACGTCCTGATGCCGGCCCAGCACCCCTGGACTCAGAAAAAGAACATCGACGCCGCCCTGCTCAACGACAAGAGCCTGCTGCTGCTGGGCGAAGGCCACTGCTTCCGCGACCAGGTGCTCGAAGCCTGCCCGACCCTGACCAAGGGCGGCGAAGGCGCCAAGCACACCACGGTGGAGTCCAGCTCCCTGGAAACCATCCGTCACATGGTCGCCTCGGGCCTGGGCATTTCGATCCTGCCGTTGTCGGCGGTGGACAGTCATCACTATGCCCCCGGCGTGATCGAAGTCCGCCCGCTGACGCCACCGGCGCCATTCCGCACTGTGGCCATCGCCTGGCGCGCCAGTTTCCCACGGCCCAAGGCCATCGAGATCCTCGCGGACTCGATTCGCCTGTGCTCTGTGGCCAAGCCGCCCGCTGGCAAGTAAGCCACGGCCATGACTGAGCTGTCGAAAGTGCCGGTCACGGCACTCAAGGGTGTCGGTGAAGCCATGGCCGAGAAACTGGCCAAGGTCGGCCTGGAAAATCTCCAGGACGTGTTGTTCCACCTGCCCCTGCGTTACCAGGACCGCACCCGCGTGGTGCCCATCGGCCATTTGCGGCCAGGGCAGGACGCGGTGATCGAAGGCACCGTCAGCGGCGCCGATGTGGTCATGGGCCGGCGCCGCAGCCTGGTGGTGCGCCTGCAGGACGGCAC
The DNA here is from genome assembly GCF_018325805.1 of Pseudomonas sp. St290. Taxonomy (NCBI): domain Bacteria; kingdom Pseudomonadati; phylum Pseudomonadota; class Gammaproteobacteria; order Pseudomonadales; family Pseudomonadaceae; genus Pseudomonas; species Pseudomonas sp. St290. Next base: position 6,623,838 of record NZ_AP014703.1, read on the forward strand.
CGGCGGTCTCAGCCTGCGCTTCTACCACTTCAGCAATGCACAAAAGGAAGGTCTCAAGCGCGGCACCCGCGTGCGCTGCTACGGCGAGGCGCGACCCGGTGCCTCGGGGCTGGAGATCTATCATCCGGAATACCGCAGCATCACCGGCGACGAGCCGCCACCGGTGGACGAGACCCTGACCCCGGTCTATCCGCTCACCGAAGGCCTGACTCAACAACGCCTGCGCCAGCTCTGCCAGCAAACCCTGACCCTGCTCGGCCCCAGCAGCCTGCCCGACTGGCTGCCCACGGAGCTGGCCCGGGATTATCAACTGGCGCCGTTGGCCGATGCGATCCGCTATCTGCACCACCCGCCCGCCGATGCCGACGTGGACGAGCTCGCCCTCGGCCATCACTGGGCCCAGCATCGCCTGGCGTTCGAAGAACTACTGACCCACCAGCTGTCGCAGCAGCGCCTACGGGAAAGCCTGCGCTCCCTGCGCGCCCCGGCCATGCCCAAGGCCCAGGATCTGCCGGCTCGCTACCTGGCCAACCTCGGTTTCACCCCCACGGGCGCCCAACAGCGGGTCGGCAACGAAATCGCCTACGACCTGAGCCAGCCCGAGCCCATGCTGCGGCTGATCCAGGGCGATGTCGGCGCCGGCAAGACCGTGGTCGCCGCCCTCGCCGCGCTCCAGGCTCTGGAGGCGGGTTACCAGGTGGCGTTGATGGCGCCCACCGAGATTCTCGCCGAACAACATTTCATCACCTTCCAACGCTGGCTCGAACCGCTGGGTATCGAAGTCGCCTGGCTGGCCGGCAAGCTCAAGGGCAAGAATCGCGCAGCCGCCCTGGCACAGATCGCTGAAGGCGCACCCATGGTGGTCGGTACTCATGCGCTGTTCCAGGACGAAGTGCAGTTCAAGAACCTGGCCCTGGTGATCATCGACGAACAGCACCGTTTTGGCGTGCAACAGCGCCTGGCCCTGCGGCAGAAAGGCGTGGGCGGCCGGATGTGTCCACATCAGTTGATCATGACCGCCACGCCGATCCCGCGAACCCTGGCCATGAGCGCCTACGCCGACCTCGACACCTCGATCCTCGACGAACTACCGCCGGGCCGCACGCCGGTCAATACCGTATTGGTCACCGATACCCGGCGGGTCGAAGTGATCGAGCGCGTACGCAGCGCCTGCGCCGAAGGGCGCCAGGCCTATTGGGTGTGTACGCTGATCGAAGAGTCGGAAGAACTGACCTGCCAGGCCGCTGAAACCACCTATGAAGACCTCACCGCCGCCCTCGGCGAGTTGAAGGTCGGGCTGATCCACGGGCGCATGAAACCCGCCGAGAAAGCCGCCGTCATGGCTGAATTCAAGGCCGGCGCCCTGCAACTGCTGGTCGCCACCACGGTGATCGAGGTGGGCGTGGACGTGCCCAACGCCAGCTTGATGATCATCGAGAACCCCGAGCGCCTGGGCCTGGCGCAGTTGCACCAGTTGCGCGGCCGCGTCGGTCGGGGCAGCGCCGCCAGCCATTGCGTGCTGCTGTATCACCCGCCACTGTCGCAGATCGGTCGGCAGCGGCTGGGCATCATGCGCGAAACCAACGACGGCTTCGTCATCGCCGAAAAAGACCTCGAATTGCGCGGCCCCGGTGAAATGCTCGGCACACGCCAGACCGGTCTGCTTCAATTCAAGGTAGCCGACCTGATGCGCGACGCCGATCTGCTCCCTGCCGTACGCGACGCCGCCCAGGCGCTACTGGAACGCTGGCCCGACCACGTCAGCCCGCTGCTGGATCGCTGGCTGCGTCATGGGCAGCAATACGGCCAAGTGTGAGCACGCGCTCAGTTTTCCGGACGCGCGTACTGGACAAGCTGGTTATACTGACCAACTTGTAGGAAAACGGATACAGACCATGACAGAAGCTGCCCTCGTCCCCGAATCCCCGCACGCTCCGTCTGTTATTCGGCTGCTGCTCGAGAAATTAGGCATCGGCTTTGACGAAGTGCTCGAACGCCCCGGCCTCAACCCCGCCCGCAAAGTGCAGGCAGTGTTGCTGCACGATGCCGTTGGCGCGCTCATGGTGCTGTTTCCGCAAAGCCAGCTGCTGGACCTCAATCGCCTGGCCGAACTCACCGGCCGCAAGCTCACGGCGGTGCCGACCGAACGCCTGGAGCGCATGCTCGGCAAACACAGCCTGAGCCTGCTGCCCGGCCTGCCGGCACTGACCAGCTCGCCGTGCCTGTACGAAGAAAGCCTGCTGCGCGAACCAAAGCTGTTGATCAATTCGGGGGAGCCGGGCCTGCTGCTGGAAGTCACCAGCGAAGCGTTCAAGACCATGCTCACCAAGGCCAGCGCCGCGACATTCGGCGAAGCCGTGAGCAACATCACCCCCAACCTGGACCGCCCGCACGACGACCGCGCGGAAATCACCCAGGCTGTGCAGGCATTCACCGCCCGGCGTATCCAGCAACGGCTGGAAGAAACCATCGAGATCCCGCCGCTGGCTGAAACCGCGCAAAAAATCATCAAACTGCGGGTAGACCCCGACGCCACCATCGACGACATCACCGGTGTCGTGGAAACCGACCCGGCCCTGGCCGCGCAAGTGGTGAGCTGGGCCGCATCGCCTTACTACGCCTCGCCCGGCAAGATTCGCTCGGTAGAAGACGCCATCGTCCGCGTCCTGGGCTTCGACCTGGTGATCAACCTGGCGCTGGGCCTGGCCCTGGGCAAGACCCTGAGCCTGCCCAAGGACCACCCGCAACACACCACGCCGTACTGGCACCAGTCGATCTACACCGCCGCCGTCATCGAAGGCCTGACCCGCGCCATGCCCCGCGCCCAGCGCCCGGAAGGCGGCCTGACCTACCTGTCCGGCCTGCTGCACAACTTCGGCTATTTGCTGCTGGCCCACGTCTTCCCACCGCACTTCTCGTTGATCTGCCGACACCTGGAAGTCAACCCGCACCTGTGCCACAGCTACGTGGAACAGCACCTGCTGGGCATCAGTCGCGAGCAGATCGGCGCCTGGCTGATGCGCTACTGGGACATGCCCGACGAACTGGCCACCGCCCTGCGCTTCCAGCACGACCCGCACTACGACGGCGAATACGCCGCCTACCCGAACCTGGTGTGCCTGGCCGTGCGCCTGCTGCGCTCGCGCGGTATCGGCTCCGGCCCGGACGAGGAAATCCCCGATGCACTGCTCGAACGCGTAGGCCTGTCTCGGGACAAGGTCAATGACGTGGTCAGCAAAGTGCTCGAGGCTGAAGTGTTGTTGCGGGAACTGGCTTCGCAGTTCAGCCACTGACCGCTGATGCAGGCAACTGAGCTTTGTGGCGAGGGGATTTATCCCCGCTGGACTGCGAAGCAGGCTCAAAAGACTGACTGTGGTGAGCCTGCATAACCGGGATAGCAGGTTTCAGGGCTGCTTCGCAGCCCAACGGGGATAAATCCCCTCGCCACAGATATCAGCAACCGCTCAAACCTTCGCTTTCGCCTTCTTCGGCTTCAAATACTTGGTCAGCCCCTGAAACCAGATCACCAACGCCGGGTTGCCCTTGATCTGGATCGACTTGTCCTGAATCCCCGTCATGAACGCCAGTTGCTTGTTCTTGGCCTGCATCGTGGCGAAGCCATAGGCGGCGTCCTTGAAGGCGATGGCGAAGGCAGGCTCCGGGTAAGTGCCGGACCGGCTGGTGATGCGCTGGTTTTTCACGGTGAAATGCCGGGCGACCTTGCCGTCCAGGGTTTGCAGTTGAAACACCAGTTCCTTATCGCCCAACTGCTGCTGGAACGCCGGATTGGTCCTGCTGGCCTTGCCCATCAACAACCCCAGCATCCACAACAGAAAACGAAATTTCATGGGCACCGCCTCGTGAGAAAAGAACAATGACTGGCAGTTTAGCGATTCTTCGGCGGGATGCCATCATCGGATCGCTTTAGCGGAAGATAAGCCTGTTTTCGCGAAAGATGACCGCCAAGTCACGAAAAAATAAAAAGATCGCAGCCTTCGGCAGCTCCTACATCAATTTCCGTAGGAGCTGTCGAAGGCTGCGATCTTTTGACCCTTTTTCCCCGCCAAACCCTCGGACATTTCCTTCAACACGCCGGGCTGTTCATGAACTAGGCAGCGTTTTCGAGCGCCGCTAACCTTTGTTCGTCATCGCAAAAAACGGTGACACGGACGTGCAAGTCCGATCTAGGAACGCATTCGTTATGGCTATTCGCCGAGCATTTTTTTATGCTCGCCGACTGTTATGGCGGCTGCGCGTGGGAGACTTTCGGGTCTGCCGGGTTCCTGGACCGGTCTTGCACACCTACGTACAGCTGCCACCTATTTTTCGACGTGCAATCGGAGGGTGCCGGCTCCACTTCCAGGAAGCTTCATTATGTTCAAAGCAACTCCGAATCCCCCGCAAAGCGGCCACAAATCCCGCGTCGAAGCGCAGGAAGAAAAAAAGCTCGAAGACGCCGCCACCCGCGCCCTCGACTACTACCTCAAGCCCCAGCCCTCCTCCCCACCTGAACCCGACAAAAACCAACTATTCATCGTCTCCCCTCACATCGACACCGAAACCCTGCTGGCCAACGCCTCCGAAGACCTGCAATCAATCAGCACCATCGCCGCCGACCTGGCTGACGACGTGGATGACTCACGCCGCTGCGTCGCCCTGGCAATCAGCCGCATGGCCGATGGGGTGCAGTTGTTGGTTGAGCGGGCGTTGGATCATTTGGAAGCAAAGGAAACGGCGACGCCTGGCGCCAACGGGTAGAGCTTTGCATTGAGGCAGGCTGAGCCGACGCCATCGCGAGCAGGCTCGCTCCCACAAATGGATCGGGGTACATCCGGGAAAAACAGGTCGGCTGTAAGGCCGCCTCGCGAGCAAGCTTTGCTCCCACAGGTCCAGCTCAAACAGGTCTGATGGGTGTACACCCCACAAGAGCCAGGCCGGCTATCAGGCCGCCTCGCGAGCAAGCTTTGCTCCCACAGGTCCAGCTCAAACAAGTCTGATGGGTGTACACCCCACAAGAGCCAGGCCGGCTATCAGGCCGCCTCGCGGTGGACGTTGATTTCGGCGCCCCGTTAACCACGATGGCCGAACGCAGGTATTGCGGAGTGGGCATCCCGGCATGGATGCCGGGATAGCCGCGCTGGGCCATGGATGGCCCTTCGCGGCGGGCCCACGGAGCAATGCCGGAGTGAGGGCACACCGAGCCTAGGCGAGGTGCCGAGTGGTGGGGCAAGACCTTTTGGTTACTTTTGGGGCGTTTGCCAAAAGTGACACGCCGTAAGGGCGTAACCGCCAGCCGCCGTTACCGCAGCAATGGATATGTACCCGGTCAACAAAATCCTGGCCGGCTGTCAGGCCGCCATCGCGAGCAGGCTCGCTCCCACAGTTTGATCGAAGTACAACCGGGAGAGACAGGCCGGCTTTAAGGCCGCCTCGCGAGCAAGCTTTGCTCCCACAGGGGATTGAGGAGATGGCACAGATATTTCAGCCAGCACAAAACAAAAGTGGGAGCGAGCCTGCTCGCGATGGCGGAGTGTCAGTCGACATCAAGGCCAACTGAACCAACGCTATCGCGAGCAAACTCGCTCCCACAGGTTTTGGCGGCTGATCAATGATCAGCCACAGTCACTCAATCAAACATTCGGGCAAGGAACCGGCGCCCAATCGCCCAGGTCCGGGTTCTTGCACATGCTGTTGACCTGAGTGGTACCCGCGCTGGCGACCTGCTTGCTTTCATCCTGCTTGGCCTTGGCGGTCTGCAGGGTCTTCTCGGTGGTCACCGCTTCCTTAGGCACAGTCGGCAGGTCTTTCTTCTTCGCCGGTTGTACGTTCTTGTTCTTTTTCTTGGTGCTGGTCGGAGCCACGACCGGCGTAGTGTCAGCAGTAGCCACAGTCACCACGTCAGTACGCTGCACACCCACTTGCTGCAGATCTTTCTCATAGGCCTGGGTGTAATTGTTCAAGTCTTCGGAAGCTTTACCGTTGACCGCAACGATCAGGTCGTTCGACTCTTTCAGGCCAGCGACGATTTCCGCCAGGCGCTTGCGACCTTCAGTGTCGTTGACGGTCTTGGCCTTGCGATCGGCAACCAGTTTGCTGAACGCATTCTGGTAGCACTGCTGCGAAGTCCGGGCGTAGGCGGTGCTACGGTCGATGTCGGAGACGCTCTTGTTGACGTCGGCGGCGTAGGACGCGATGCGCTGGTTGTCATCGGCGATCTGCTTCTGACGCTCGGTGTAGTAACCGGCTGCACCACCGGCCAGGGCGCCGCCAGCAGCACCGATGGCGGCGTTGCGACCACGATCTTCCTTGTCGGCGGTCAGAACGCCCAGCAGCGCACCACCCACCGCGCCGACGGCTGCGCCGGTGACCACGGACTTGGTCATGTTGCCTTCGGTGGAGCGCAGGTGCTGCACCGGCTCGTAGCAGTTAGGGTAGTACTCGACCTTGGTGCTCGAGGCGACCTTGGAGGTCGGCGACGTGGCGCAGCCGGTCAGTACGGTACTGAAGCCGACAGCGACCATCAGCAAATGACGCTTGGAACCCGAAGCAAAAGGTTTACGGGAGAAAAGCATAGTTGTGTTCTCGTTTTAAGTTTTGACCAGCTCAGCTCGGCCCTATCGCCGCCTGAGTCCCTTCCAAGCTCGCTGACAACGAATACTCAAGACCGCTGAGCGTTCGATGCGAGCAATTCCTTCAATATCACCGCCGGGTCGGCGCGTTTTTGCTGACGATAGTCCCCGACGTGACGAACGAATAACGTTGCGCGCGCCACCAGGCTCTTGCCCAGTACCGGCTTGCGCTCCAGTTCCTCCTTGATGCGTTGAAACTGCGCCTGGATCACGGCATCGGTGTAGCGCGTGCCGGTGGCCAGGTTGTCGATGTAGATCGCCACCGCGCCATCCAGCGCACTGCGACCGTTGTCGATGGCCGTGGCGAACAGTTGGGCGCTGGCCTCGTCCTTGGCATCCAGGGCGACTTGCCGACTGTTCTGCAGATTGGTCAGACGAATGTTGTAGTTGTTGACGGTCTCGGCCACCAGGGCCGACGACTGAATCAGGTTGCCCGCCGCTTCCTCGCGCTGCTGGGCGATGAGCGAGACGTTGCGCTTGAGCTCTTCGTTGACCAGGCCCAGTTCGGCTTGCAGGCGTGGGTCGACGCTGGCGGCGATGATGCTGTCCAGGCGCTTGGTCGGGTCCTCGGCATCGTCGATGGCATCGGTCAGCGACGCCAGCCGGCCTTCTTTCTGCCACTGGGCAAACAATTCCTTGTAGCGCGAACGCGGTGCCGACAACGCCCCGACGGCCACGCGAAAACCGGTGGTTTCGTTGCTTTGCTCAGTGCCATCGGCGGCGAACAACGGATATTCGCGGCGCATGCCGGTGAACAGCGTGCCCTCGCCTTCCAGGTAATTACCGCCCTTTACCACGAAGCCGCCATAGGCGCCCTGACGGCGACCGGCATGCACCAGCTGGAAGGATTCCTGAACCATTTCGGCGGCGTTGCCGACCACGTCGAACAGGCCGATGGGGTTCGGCAGCTTGGTGCCGATGGGCATCAGCCGCGCGGCCTGGCCGGTGCCGCCGGCGACCTGGTTGAACACCGCCCAATCGGCCAGCGGCCCGTCGCTTTCGCTGCCTTCCAGGCGCCGGGGAAACAGGCGCCCTTCCAGGTCCTGACGGCTCACGGCCTGACCGCCACGGGCGGCGAATTCCCACTCCACTTCAGTGGGCAAACGTACGAAACCCAGCCCGCCGTCTTCGGCGGAGGTGCCGCGACCGCTCACCGGCAGCAGGTCCTTGTGGTATTTCATCAGCCAGGCGCTGTACACCGCCGAGAAACGCTCAGCCTCGAACTTCGACAGTTTCACCTTGGGCAAACGCCCGGCCACGCCTTGAGGCAAATCGGCTTGCAAGGTTTCGCAGGCCGGGGCCGGCTCGCCACTGGCCAACGATTGCGCCTGGGCCATGACCTGGGCGTATTGGCGAGCGGTGACTTCGTACTTGCCGATGAAGTACAGCATCGGTTTGAGCGGCGTCTTGGCGTCGGTCTTGGGCATCAACGGCGTGATGGTTTTGTTCCAGTCTGTGGGCAGGTCCTTGAGGGTGAACTGGCCGTTGATGAAGTCGCGCCGGTAGCCGGAAATGAACGACTGCTGGTAACCGGCCTCGCCCTCGCTGAACGGATAGCCGAGGCTGATTTCACGGTCATCCAGGGTGCCCTGGGCGAGGATATAGACGTAGCGGAACACCATCTGCCCTTCGCACGGCAGCGGCAGGCTGACGTCATCGGGCAACGGCTTGGGATTGTCGAGCTTGTCGCTGCCTTCATCGGCCCAGACCAAACCGGCCAGGCTCAGCGCCACGGCGGCGCCCAATAACTTATACATCGCGAATTCCTTCACACGCCTGGATGCGCGCCACGCGCCAGCCACCACAAGCCGCCGCCACGGCGCTGACGCCGAGCACGGCCACCAGGGCCAACGCGTAATGACGCACCAGCAGATGGCTGGCGTACTCGCCGGGCATCTGCGCAAATAAATGGTTCAGGCCCGACTGCGCCAGACCGTACAGGCCGGCACTCAGCAGGGCCGCAAAGGTGGCGCTGTAGAGCGCCTGCAACACTACAAATAACAACAGCGCCGCCGTGGAAACCCCCAGCAGGCGCAACACTGAAAGCTCCCTGCGCTTGCGTTCGACCGCCGCCAGGGCGCCGGCAAAAATCGCCGCGAACGCACCGGCCAACGCCAACCCGGCAATGATCCAGAAGACGATCGACAGATTGCGGCTCAACGATTGCACTTGTGCGATGGTCTGGGCCTGGGTCGACACCAGCAGGTTCTGCCCAGCGAAATACTGGCGCAGCGGCTCGACGTCGCCGAGGTTGCGGGCGTATAGACGAAACGCCGGGTAGACCCGCTGCCCGCTCACGCCAACCGCATCCCCCGGCCAGCCGAACGCGGGCACGGCACGACCGTCGCGGTAATCCTCGGCCGCCTCCAGCAACGCCAGCGGCGCAAACAAGCCGTCCCGGGCAAAGGCTTCCAACGGCAACACGTGCAACACCTGCACCCGCGTACGCTGCGCCTCGCTGCGACCGGCCACCTGCCGGCCAAAACTGGCCTGCAACCAATCACCGGGCTTGGCGCCGAGCTTTTCAGCGGCAGTCTGGCTGAGCACCACTTGATCCAAACCCTGAGGCACCGGCAGGTGATCGAACAACGGATCGTTGGCCGAGGTGGGAATCATCTCGACCGTGACCACCGACGCATCGCTGCTCAAATCCGCCGTAGCGGCGATCTGTCGAGTACGCGGCAAGGCAAAAGCAACGTCGCCGCGCTGGCTCAATTGCTCGACGAACTCGGCACTGAAGCGACCGCCGCCCAAGGGGATGATTTCCCGGGTGGCCGGGTCGTTCTGCAAGCGCTCGGTGAGACTGCTGACCAGACCGAACTTCAGGCCGAACAGCACCAGCAACGGCGCCACCACGGCCACCAAAGCCAACACCGAACAGGCCGACAGCCAGGCATCGTTGCGGTAATCCTGCCAGGCCAGGGAAGCCACCAGCGCGCCGCGCATCAGCAAGCCTCCCCGAGGGTGGCGGTGACACCGCCGTCTGCATCGCGGCGACAACTGATCCGCCGCACCTGCAAACCGCTGGCACGGGCCAGCGCTTCGTCGTGGGTGGCGACCACGCAGCACACGCCGTGTTCACGGGCCTGGGCCACCAGCAACTGCATGACGCGCTCGGCGTTCAGCGGATCGAGGGCGGCGGTCGGTTCATCGGCCAGCAACAGCCGCGGAGCATGGGCCAGCGCCCGGGCACAGCTGACCCGCTGGCGCTGGCCGACGGACAAATCCGCCGGTTTCTTGTCCAGTTGATCGGCAATATCCAACTGCCCAGCCAGGCGCATCACGCTGCCGTCATCCTTCAAACCCAACAGTTTTCGCGACAACTCGATGTTGCCGCGCACGTCCAGGAAGCCCAACAGGCCGCCGGTTTGCAGAACATAACCCAGGTGACGACTGCGCAGCTCGGCCAAGGTGCCCTGTTGCGACCCACGCCACAATTTGGCGATGTCCAGGGGCGCATTGGCAGGGGTGAAGTCGAACCGCCCAGCCTGATCCGGTGCCAGCACCAGCGCCAGCAGATCCAGCAAAGTGCTCTTGCCACAGCCACTGGGCCCGACCACCGCCAGTTGTTCACCGCCGCGCAGTTGTAGCCGTGGAATCACCAGGCTGTAGCGCTGGCTGCCGGCGCCCCGGCTTTTGTGCACTGCGCTCATGTCCAGCATCACGGCAGCGTCGACAACGGAACGCGGTACAAGGCGTCACCCGGCTCGGCATCACCGAAGCGCACCCAGTTCGCCACGTCGTTGTGGAAGGTTTCGTAGAGACGGATTTTCGAATCCAACTCGTCGATGAAATCTTCCTGCTCGGCCACGCTCAAGGACAGCCACAAGTCCTGGGTCATGTTCAGCGACTTGCTGCGGTACGGCAGCCCTTCGAGGTACTCGCCGAGAATCCCGCCGTCGGCCAGGTTGCCGCCCTTGCGCAAGGCCGACGGATCGCGGCTCATGTAGGCACTGGCGCTGGCGATTTCCTGGAAGAAATCCTTGGGCGAACTCTGGGTCTTGCGGGCCGCGTCGACGATCAGCTTCAGCGATTGCTGCAAGTCGTTGAGTTGCAGCTTGGTCAGCATCACGCAGACCTGGAACGCTGGCAGCGCCGGGTTGGTCAGGTCACGGTCGGCGGTCCAGGCACTGACCAGTTGCGGCGCCTGGCTGGCGGATTTGCGCCCCAGGAAATCCATATGCATCGCGTAGCCGACTGCCGCCGACTTGTCGGCCAGGCTCGGCGCGGCGCTCAGCAGCGGCACGGCTTGCGGCTTGTTGCTGCGCACCTGATGGACCAGGTCGGCGAACACCGAGCCGATCTCGTCGACCCGCTCGCCGAACTTGCGCACGTCGGCGCCCGGCACTGGAATGTACAGGTCGCCGATCTGCGGGTTGGCGTCGGCGGTCAGGGTGCGGTATTGGCTCTGGGCGCCGGCATGGGTTTTCTTGCCGGCGTCGCTGAGCAGGTGCAGGGCGTATATCTTGATCTGCTTGCCCAGCGCCGCCTGGCGCACTTCGGCCTCGTTCATTTGCGTGGCGGCAAACGGATCGTTCTTGCGCAAGGCACCGGCGTCGGTGACCAGCAGGATCAAGCGCCCGCCGTAACCGGACCAGTCCATGCCTTCGACGGCTTCCATGACCCCGGCAAACGCATCTTCGTTGAACGAATGGCTCGACACTGTCGACGCCTTGACCTGCCGCGCCAGCTCCATGAAGCGTTGCGGGTCGCGGCCCTGCTCCAGGGTGATCAAGGTCTTGGCGACGTATTCCAGGCCCGGGGTTTTCTTGATGCTGCTGCGGAAACCCACCATGCCGAAGCTGACGCTGTCCAACTCGCCACGCTCGGCGATGCGGGTCTGCAGCTCGTGGACCACGTCGCGGACCTGGTCGATATAGGGCTGCATCGACACCGTGGTGTCCACCACCAGCACCACGGCGGTACGGAACGCGTCGGCGTTGGCGGTGGTGATCGGCGTGTTGCTCGAAGCCTTGGGGGTGTTGCCAGGATCGATGGAAGCGACATTCAGTAACTGCACCGGCTGGCCGTTCTCATCCATGCTTTCGCGGGAATCGAAGATCGGCAACAGATAGAACTGGCTCTGCGGCACGGCGCTGGCGGCCGGTTCCAGGGCCAGCACTTGCTGCTCTTCTTGCGGGCTCTGTTGGGCCTTGAGCAGCACGTTCTTGGCCGCCGAAGGGTTAGCCAGCAGTTTTTCCACTTCGCCAGGCTGACGCAGGAACATCACCGGCGCCCGGCCGGAACGTTCGGTGAACTTGAGCACCAGGCTTTGCTTCCAGTCGCTGACCTGGGCCGCGGGCAACCAGCCGTCGCTGCGCCCATCGGTGGCGGCGCCGACACGCACCCACGCGCTGCCGTCCACATCCTTGCGCTGATACACGTACAGCACGGAAAACGCCGGCAGCGCCTTACCCGGCGCAGCGCCCGGTGCGTCGGCGAGCTTCGCCCCCGGTTTGCTGAGCACGCGCTGGAACAGGGTTTTCTTGCCGGCCATCAACAGCGGACGCTGGCCGCCATCGGCCTCGGTCGCCACGGGCGGCTGAGCCGGAGGGGCAACGGGTGGCTTGACCGCCGGCACTTCCGGGGTCTTCGGCGGCTTCACTTCCGGCGGCTTGACCGAAGTGTTCGTGGCCACTGGCGTCTTCGCCTCTTTGCCATCGTCACCGGCCAACCACCAATAACCCGCGCCCCCCAACGCCAGCGCCACGGCAACCGCAACGGCGGCCAGGGCGAACACCGGCCCCTTGCGCTGCTCCGACACCGAGGATTGAACCACCGGTTTTACTGGCGGCGGAACGGGCTTGGGCTGCGGTTGAGACTGCGGCGGTGAGTAAGCCGGGCCACTGGGAATGTCGATGGACATGGGCGTCAAACCCGCCAAGTCATCAACCGGCTTGGGGGTTTCCGGCAGTTGCAACGACAACGGCCGGATCAGCGTCGCTTCCGATTCCTGAGGCAGGTTATCCAGCGCCCGCAGCAACGCCGCCGCATCCGGGAAACGCTCCGCCGGATCCTTGGCCAGCAGCTTGCGCAGCACATCCTGGTAACGGCCATGGTGCACCGGCAATTCCGGCAACGGTTCGGTCAGGTGGGCCAGGGCCGTGGACAGCGCATCGTTACCGGTATACGGCAGCTTGCCGACAAGGATTTCGTAGAGCACCACGCCCAGGGCGTACAGGTCGGCGCGGCCGTCGATGTCTTGCCCACGGGCCTGTTCCGGGCTCATGTAGCTGGGCGTGCCGACCGCGAAACCGGCCTGGGTGAACTGGGTGCGGTCGTCCAGGGACTTGGCGATGCCGAAGTCCGAGAGCACCGCCGTGCCGTCGGCGCGGAACAGGATGTTGGCCGGCTTGACGTCACGGTGGACCAGGCCCAGCCCGTGGGCATAACCCAGGGCCGAGGCGATCTGGCGAATGTAGGTCAGGCCCTGCTCCGGCGACAGGCCATCGGCGATACGCTCCTTGAGCGTGCCGTTGGGCAGGTATTCCATCGCCATGTAATACAGCTCACCGACGTTGCCGATGTCATGGATGGTGACGGTGTGCGGGTGCGACAAGCGCGCCAGGGTCTTGCCTTCGCGCAGGAAACGCTCGCAGAACGTCGGGTCGGCGGCCAGCGCGGCGGCCATGACCTTCAACGCCACCTTGCGTTCCAGCGAGCGCTGGGTCGCCAGGTACACGCTGGCCATCGCACCTTCGCCGATCGGCCCTTCGATGTCGTAGCCGGGGATGACAATGTTCAGGGTCAAGCTCATGACGGCACCTTCACGACCACCACGGTGATGTTGTCCGGCGCGCCGCGCATCAGGCCCAGGGACACCAGGCTGCTGGCGATTTCACCGGGTTCGTCGTGGCTCAATACTTCGCGGATTTCGTCGTCCTCCACCGTCTTGGTCAGCCCGTCGCTGCACAGCAGGTAGCTGTCGCCAGGCACCAGCAGTAGTTCAGTCAGCGCCAGGTTCAGTTGCGCCTCGACGCCGATGGCCCGGGTGACGATGTTGGCCCGTGGATGCACCCGCGCCTCGGCTTCGCTGAGCAGGCCGCTGTCCTGTAAGTCCTGGACGTAGCTGTGGTCCCGGGAGATGCCTTCGAGCACGCCGTCGCGCAGGCGATACAAACGACTGTCACCGGCCCACAGGCACATGCCGCGCAGGTCGCGGACGGCCAACACCACCACGGTACTGCCCATCATCGTCACGCCACGGTTGGCGGTTTCTTCCCGCACGGCGGCGTTGACCCGCAGCAGGTCGCTTTGCAGCGCCGCGACGTATTCGTCCAGCGAGCGGCCCACGGCAATGCTGCGCAGGCTGTCGACGATCAGGCTGCTGACGTAATCGCCCGCCGCGTGCCCGCCCATGCCGTCGGCCACGACCCACAGGCCGTTTTCCGGCAGGTCCAGGCAGGCGTCTTCGTTGACCTGGCGGACCATCCCGACATGGCTCTTGCTTGCTGACTTGATTGCTTTTCCGGCACTTGGACGCATCTACACAACACCTTCTTGGCCGAGCAAAAATTGCGCAAAATCAGCGGCTGCCGGCAAACCCTGGCAGCGCATCAAACCCGGGGCAATGCGCTCCGATCCCTGGCCCCACCACAGGCTCACACCTTCGCAAGCCGCCTCGGCCAGGGCGCTCATGCGCTGCTGCGGGTCGGTGGCATCGAAGCGATGCAGGCTGGCAAAGCGGCTGCTGGACGTGCGCGGCAAATACATCGGGCTGCCGAGGGTCTCCAGCTGTTCGTTGAACGCCTCGAAACTGGCCTCCACACTCAACGTGCTCAGCAACAGGTTCTCGACCCGCTCGAACCACTCGTCCGCACCGCCCACCACCGACGCCGGGTCCGCGTCGGGCTCCAGCAATACCGCGACGGTCAGCGGGAAATAACGGCCGACCCGGTCGATGCTCGGCATCACCACACCGACGGCGGCGTCCGGGCCACACACCCCGGGCGCGACCATGAAGCGCCACAGCGGGCTGACCAGATAGGCGTCCAGCCAACGCTCGCCGAGGCTGGTCTGGCTGGCGAGCAAACCCGCCGCGAGCCACGAATCCCACGGGCCGATAAACCCCTGGGGCAAGCCACGGCTGACGAAGTCGCCGCGGCTGGCCAGTTTTCCGTAGAAGCCCGGCGTACTCATAGCCGCTCCGGCAGGCTGAAGCCGCTGAGCACCCGGCTCTTGAACGGGTTGAAGGCGCTGTTGGCCCGCAGCTCATAAGAGGCGCTGGCGCCATCGACCCGCAGCCGCAGGTTGAAGCGATCCGGCGAGTTGCCGGCGGTCAGGTCCGATTGCTCCAGCAGCCGGAACCAGGCCCACGGCCCGTCCAGGGTGATGCCGGAGCGACCGCTGGACGACGGCGGCATGATCGAGATCCGCACCACGCCGATGCTGCCCGGGTTGGGCCATTGCATGGCGGTCGGGCGGCTCGGGCCGTGGTCGTAGCTCAGTTGTTGGCCGTCGAGGTCGAGCAGGAACTGGGTGATGGTCGAGTCCATCGCCACTGGCTTGAGCTCGAAACGCACCATCGGCTGCGTGCCGCCGGAACGGAAGAACGCATCGCGAATGGTCGCCGCGCGCTGGAAGGTCTGCAGCACGCCAGGGGCGATGCCGAGCTTCTGCGCCGCGCCCGGCTGCCAGCGCCAGGTCGGGGTCGAGGTGTCGACGTAGGGCTGCAGGTACTTGCGGAAGTAGTTGTCCATCACCCCGCCAACGCCGAAGAACTGACCAAAGTCATCGAGGGTGGCGTCCCGCGCACTGCCCGGCGACATCGGATAGCGCCCGGCCAGGGACTGGCGATAGATGTTCACCACTTCGCTGGTCCAGGCGGCGTTCAGTTGATTGCGCACCCCGCCCATCATGCTGTTGGTGGTGGAATTAACCACCGACTTGACCAGGCCCTGCACCAGCGGCGGCTGGCGTTCGGCATTAAGGCTGACGCGCGTAGCGGCGGCTGTTGCCTGGTTCTTGGCTTCGCCGAGCAAGGCGTCGCCACTGGCACCGACCATGGCGCTGACCTGCACGTACAAGGCGTTCATGTCTGCCAGCAAGCCGTCGATGGCCGCTGGTTCGCCTTCGCTTTTGCTGACAATGCTGTTGAGCTCGGCGAAGTGCGCGGTGATCGGGTCATCGCTTTGCGCCGGTGCGTTTTGCGTTGCCTGCTCCTGGCCGAGCAAGCTGCCCAGGCGCTCCTTGAGCTTGTCCACACCGCCTTCCACTGGCGCACCTTGGGCGGCCAGCAGGCGTTCATCCTGTTGCAGGTCGGTTTCCTTCGCCACCGCCACCAACAGTTTTTTCAACGGTGAAGTCGGGCCGGAAATCACCCGCAGCACATCGGCGGCCTGGGCCACACTGGTGATCGGCACAAAATCGATGTCGGCCAGCAAGGCGTCCCATTGGCGCAGGTAGTCCTGGAAATACAGGCGACGTACATCGGCGGCCAGGCTGGCGACGTTCTGCTGATCGGCCTCTTCGTGGCCCAACACCCATTGCTCTTCGGCCAGGGTGCCGGTCTGGCTCAGGCTGGTGAGCAAGAAGCCCTGGCGATAGCCCTTGACCGTGAAGAACCCGCTCAGCGGTTCGCCCAACGGCTTGCCGCTCTTGCGGCTGAACACCAGCGCGGCGTCACGTCCGGCGGCTTCGTTGATGCGGAAGTCCGGGATGCCTTCAGGCAGTTTCTGGCGCTTGATCCGGTCATACACACGTTGGGCCACCGGCAATTGCTGCAACTGCCGGCGCAGGTCTTCGACCAGGCGCGGGTCGAGGCGCGCCAGCGGCGGACGCCGCTCGAACAGTGCCTGCAAATGCGCGGTCAGGGCCTGGCGCTGCTCGGCCGGCAAGTCGCGCGGCAGGCTGCGGTCCCAATCCAGGGCGATCCAGGCCTTGATGAAGTCGGCATCGTAATGCTCGGTGTCGGCGAGCATCAGATAGGCCTTCAAGCCTTCGTAGAGGAAGTCCGAATTGCCGCCGCTGTGCAGTTGCTCTTCGATGCGCGTCAGCAGGCGTGGGGCGAACACGGCGATCAGCAACTTGCGATAGACGCTGCCGGACTCGGCTTCGAGCATGTCGCCCTGATACAGGCCCAGGCCTTCGGCCCAGCTCGGGGCGTCGTCGGCCAGGTGTTTCACGGCGTTGAGCAACGGCAACACGGCAAGGACATCCCGTTGCGCCGGGCTGAGGTTCTGCACGGTTTGCCCCAGGGGTGCGACTTTCTGGTCAACCTGGGCGATGTAGGCCTGGTTGGCGCGATAGCTGACCCACCACAACGTGCTGACCACCAGCACCAACACCACGGTGGAAGCCAGCACACCGCGGGCGATCCATTTGCGCCGACGCTCGACTTTCGGATCGACGCCCACCAGCCCGCGCTCGGCGAACGCCACGGCAGTGAAGAGTTTTTCGATGAAGTAACTGCGCCCGGTGCCGGTCTGGCGTGCCAGGTGCTGACGGTCCAGGTTCATGCTCTGGGCCATGGAGCCGATCAGGCGATCGATCGGGCTGCCTTCCTGGGTGCCGCTGGTGAAATACACGCCGCGCAGCAACACGCGCTCTTCGAAAGCGTTGGGTTTGAACACGCCTTCGAGGAAGCTTTGCAGGCAATCTTTCAAGGCACCGAACTGCTGCGGGAAGCCGTAGATCAGGTCGCGCCGCGCCGGGTCGCGCTCTTGTTGCAGGCGTTCCACCAGACGGTCGTTGAGGCGCTGCTCAAGGCCGGTGAATTCGCTTTGCAGGTGCGCCAGCGGGCTGTCGTTGCTCTTGCCATCGTCCAGGGCAAAGGTCATGCCCCAGACCTGGGCGCGCTCTTCCTTGCTCAGGGTATCGAAGTACTCCATGAACCCGGGCACGAGGTCGAGCTTGGTCAGCATCAGGTAGATCGGGAAACGCACGCCCAATTGGGTGTACAGCTCCTGGATCCGCAAGCGAATCGCCGCGGCATGGGCGGCACGTTCGGCGTCGCTGCCCAGCAACAGGTCGGACAGGCTGATGGCGATAAACGCACCGTCAATCGGGCGCCGGGCCCGTTGTTTTTTCAGCAGGCCAAGGAAACCCAGCCACGCGGCTTTGTCGATGGTCGCGTCACTGTCCTGGGTGGTGTAGCGGCCGGCGGTGTCGAGCAGGACAGCCTGGTCGGTGAACCACCAATCGCAATTGCGCGTACCGCCGACGCCGCGTACCGCACCGGCGCCCAGTTGCGCGGCCAGCGGGAAATGCAGCCCCGAGTTGACCAGCGCGGTGGTCTTGCCCGAACCCGGCGGGCCGATGATCACGTACCACGGCAACTCGTAGAGGTTGCGCCGCTCATCACCGCCCAGCTTGGCTTTCTTGAGCAGGGCCAGGGCTTCGTCCATGCGCTGGCGCAGAGTTTCGAGCTCTTCGGCGGTGGCGATGCTGGTGGGATCGGGCGGAGTTTGCGCGGCCAGGCTGCGCATCACTTCGGCGGCCTGCCGGCGCGCCTGGATAATGCGGAACACCCGGTAGGCGATCCACACCGCAAACACCAGGATGATCAAGGCCCAGCGCCGGCCTTCGGGCACCAGCCAATCGAGCAGCGGGCCAACGAACCAGATGATCAGGCTCAGGGCGATCAGCCCCAGCAACGGAATGACCCAGCGGGTCATAAAACTGAAAAACGCCTTCACTCGACCCCCTCCGCCAATACTGTGATTTCAACCCGACGATTGCGCGCACGCCCCTCTGGGGTGGCGTTGGACGCCAACGGTTCGGTGTCGCTGCGGCCTTCGGCGCTGAAGCGCTCGGGCTGCCCGGTCTTGGCCGAAAGAATTTGCAGCACCGATTGGGCCCGCGCTTCGGACAAGGCCCAGTTGGACGGGAACCGGAGGGTGGCGATCGGCCGATTGTCGCTGTGCCCGGTCACCAGGACCTGGCCCTTGACCTTGCGCACCGCATCGGCGATGCGCAGCATCAACGGCTGGAAATCGTCCTTGATGCTGGCGCTGCCCGAGGCGAACAACTCATCGCCACGGATGGTCACCACCGAGCGATCGACGGCGTCTTCCACCGCAATGCGGTTGGCCCTGATCTCATCGGCGAGGAAACCGGCCAGGCGTGGTCGCTCGACCACCTTGGGCTGCACCACGGGACGGTCGATGGTCTGCACCGGGATTTCGCCCAGGAAATGAATGTTCTTGAACACCGGCTCGGCATCGGAAGCCAGCTTCATGCGCAGGCCGAACAGCAGCGCCAGCAACAGCGCCGCGCCGATGGCCACGGCGATCCACGGCGGCATGAATTGCGCCAACCGGTCGCGGGCCACGGTAACGCCGCGCCAGTGCGGCGACAGCTCGCGCTCGTAGTCGCCACGGGCGCTGCGGATCACGCCAGCGGTGCGCTCACGCAAGGCTTCCAATTGGCTGCGACCGTCGTTCATCACCCGGTAGCGCCCTTCGAAACCCAGGCACATGCACAGGTACAACAGCTCCAGCAGATACAAGCGCTCGCGGGGGCTTTGCAGGCAGTGCTCCAGCAGCTGGAAGACCTTCTCGCCGCCCCAGGCTTCGTTGTGCACGGTGATCAACAGGCTTTGCTTGCCCCAGTCACTGGTGCCGCCCCACGGGGTGCTCAACACCGCTTCGTCCAACGCGGTGCACAAGGCGTAACGGGCCAGCAACACGTCGTTGCGCACCACGCCGGCGGCCTCGGCGCGCTCTTCGAACTGGCGCAGGTAGGCCAGCAGTTGCGCGCGCAAACTGGCCGGTGCCGGATGGGCAATGGTGTTGCGCAGGCGCGTCAGCAAGGCCAGCAGCGGGCCGGCGGCGCTCTCCAGCGGGTTGAGGCCCTCGGCCTTGCCGGTCAGCACCGGTGCGGCCGGCATCGACAGCGGCGCGGACGCAGGCTGTGGGCGACCTGGGTCCGGACGGCCAGGGTCCGGGCGGAATGGGTCGGCGCCGCGGCCACCGGGCGTTGGCATGAACTGGGTACGATCGTCGTTGCTCATCGCGGTTTATCCTCGGATCGCCCAAAAAGCCAGGTTCAGCCCTGGGAACTGGCCGGCGATGTGGAACGCAAAGCCGCCGGAGTTGCTCAACTGTTGCCAGTGGTCGCTGCCCCGGTCGAGTTCGTAGTAGGTGGAGCCGGCGTGGTACGGCAACTGCCGTGGCGCCACCGGCAACGGCAGCAGGCCGATGCCCGGCAGTTGCAGGTTGACCAGGTCGCGGATGTGCTCCACCGAGCCGACTTTGCTCTGTTGGCCGAAGCGGCCGCGCAGGGTTTCGGCCGGCACGTCGGCGCGCACCACCAGGATGAAGCTGGCGCTGTCGAGCAAGGTCTTGTCGGCCAGCATCGCCACATGGATGCCGTAGGCTTTCTCGACAATCGGAATCGGCGTCGCCTTGCTGTCGATCAGCATCGACAGGGCTTCGCGCAGGGCCTGCATCACCGGGGCGTAGCTGAGCGCCAGGTCATCGTGCTGGTAAGGCGGGTATTGCTGCGGTCGTCGCCCGGACGCGGTGAACGTGGAGAACTCCCCGGCCAGGCTCACCAGTTCGCTGTAGAAGCGCTCGGGGTGCAGCGGGCTCAACTGGCTCAGGTGCTGGATCAGCGGCTGGGCACGGTTGACCAGTTGTAGCAGCATGAAGTCGGCAATCTCCGAGGCGCCACCGGCACCGGACGCCACCACCCGCCCGGCCAGGGCTTCGCCGCGTTGATGCAGCAGGCCCAGCAGTTCGCTGCGAAACGCCGCCAGCGGCTTGGAGGCAATGACATCCAGCAACGGTGGGATGTAGGCATCGTCGAGCACCAGGGCGCGGTCGGCGCGCTTTTCCTTGATGCGCACCACGCCGATGGCGGCGTAGTCGCCAATGCCATCCTGCTCGGTCAACAACCGCAGGGCCCGGGAGCCGAGGGCGACCGGCGCGCGGTTTTCGAACGGTGCATTGTCGTCGCGCACTTCGCAGACCTGGCTCACATAACGCGCGGCGCCGAGGTCTTCGCCTTCATCCACGGTGTCACGGGCGCCGGCGCGCTTGAGCGGCAAGGCCAGGTACACCAGGCCGTCGCGCAGGTTGTCGTCGACGTTCAGTGGTGTAGGCGCCAGGTCATCCTGGGGAATGTTGAAAGGCGTGCCGTCCGGCAACAGACCGCGGGCAGAAATGATCGCCAGCTTGCCCTGGGCCAGCAGGCCCTGGTCGATCAGCAATTCGGAAAAACCCCAGGCGCCGGCCGACAATGGGCGGCTGCGTGCGTCGATGAGGTTTTCCAGGTAACGGTCATGCTGCTGGAAGTGCTGCGTTCCAATGAACATGCCTTCCGACCAGACCACGCGATTGTTCCAGGACATGGGGGCTCCGATTGCTTATTGGGCAGGGCTGGATGGGGGGACGACGACGGCGCTGCGCACGGCGCGCACATCGAGGCTGATCTGGTATTCGGTGTATTCGCGGGCCGGGACGTTCATCACCGTGCGCCACAGCGACTGGTCCAGCTCGCGATAGCCCACCAGTATTCCGATGTGCCGTGTGGCCGGGTCGAGGTCGCGTTGCAGGCTCAGTTGCTGGCCGGGCTGGATCAGCACCTCGTCCTGGTCGATCAGGTCGGCGCCCAGGGTTGCCTGGGCCCTTTCGGCCAGGGCGAAATAATCGGAACGGCCGAAGGTCGCGGCATTTTTCAACTCGAAAATGCGCACCCGGACCGGGGCCGGCTGGCCGGTGGCGCCGGGGTTGAGGCCGGCAATGGCATGGAAATGCAGCTCGATGGCGGCGGTGTCGGCCTCAGCTTCTTCGGGCTGGGGATTGGCCGCATCCTTGGCGCACGCCGTCAGCAGAAGCGCGGTGGCGACTGCGAGTAAAAACCTGGGAATCATCCTGCGTCCTCAATGACGTTTGAGCTATCCGTTGTGTGTCGATCAATCTTGTTATGGGACGGCGCCGCTCAGCGGCGTCGCTGTCGCGTACTGTGTTCTTCGTAGGCGCGGCTGAACTCGCGACCGAACAGGTCCTGGAAATCCTCTTGGGCTTCCCGGGAAATGTTGCTGTAGAGCTCGGTGAACTGCTGCCAGTACTGGGCCTGTCGCGAGCCGCTGAAAATACCCGAGAGCCCACCGGGCTTGGCCATGCGTTCTTCCAGTTGCGCCGGTTCGAAGCGCGCCAGCAGATGCTTGATCGCCGCTTCCACACCGGCCATCACCGCCAGTTGGTGGGCACGCAGGTCATCGAAACTGTCACGCACCGCCGCGTCCGGGGCCATGAACGCCTGATTGCCGTGGCGCAATAGCAACAGCAGCGCTTCATCGACATTGGGAGCGAATTTCAGCGGGTTGTTTTCCACCGGCTGGATCATCGTCTGCTGAATGCGGAACTCGCCCTTGAGACTGCTGCGGGCGCGCAAGACATCGATCAGGCCTTCGACCATCAACCGATAACTGCGGCCGATGCTTTCCATCTGCGCTTCGGCCTGGGCCTTGTCCAGGCGCAACTGGTCCAGCCCGGCACCGCGCAGGAACGCCTGCAGCAAGTCGGGTTGGTTGGCCTCGACCGGGGCAACCGGAGCAACTGGAGCAACTGGAGCAACTGGAGCTGCGACCGGGGGCTCGACACGGGTGACCGACGCTTCAGGCACGGAGGCCGGCGGCGGTGCGCTGATTTCAGCAAAGATGTCGGCGAGCGGAGCCTGCGCAACAGGCGTCGCGACCGGCTCAATCACAGGTGGTAGCGGCACATGCGGCGGGGCCACGGGCTGCGGGGCCACCGCCACTGGCGCAGGCACAGGCTTGTCGCTGAACGGGTCCCAGTCATCCGGAATCACCGAGGCAGGCGGCGGCATCACGGGTTCGACCACAGGCGGCGGGCTCGGTCGGGAAATCGGCGTCGGTGGGCGGAAATCGTGTTGCTCGGCCGGAACATGGTCAGGCTGGGTGGCGGGCGGGACACTGGACGGGCTCAAGAAATCGAACAGGTCCGGCAAGGTGTCCATGGCCGAGCCACCCTGGAAATGCGCAGGCGAAGCCACTTGAATCGGCGATGGCGTATGAAGCGGCGACGGCGTATGCGCAGCGGCGCCCTGGCGCCCCATCAAGGCCTCGAAACTGCTGGGCGATTCGGCGAACGGGTTGCTGTCGGTGACCGGCAGGTTGAAATCGACGCGCGCCTGGATTTCATAATCACCGATGCGGATCACTTCGCCGTCTTGCAGTGGCTCGCTGTTGCCCTTGCGCAGGCGCACGCCGGCCTTGACCAATTCCACACCATTAGTGCTGTTATCGGTTAAATAATAACGCCCGTCTTTGTATTGGATAACGCAATGTTTGCCGGAAACCAGACGCTCGGGGTCCGGTAATACCCAGTCATTATCGATATTGCGGCCAATTGCCATCACCCCCTGATCCATGGACTTTTCAGAACACTGGCCTGGGGTGATCTTGTGATAACTAGTGATAGTCAAACACAGCGGCATCTTGCCTCCTTGCTGAATACATCGCGCGCGGGCGGGTTACGTGAGGATTCAGGCCCTGACTACCCACCCACAACCTTGCCAACCACCGCGAAACGGCTTTTTGCCAGCATGATTGCTGATCATAACCGGCTTGCGTGACAAAAACCCCACGTCAGTTGCCGCTTCGACCACTGGGTCGGGCAGGCTGTTAAGCGCATCACAACTGTTACAGAGGGGCTACACTGGTGAAATAGCTTACCTTGACAAGCGATAAGTACTACACCAAAAATGCACAACTTCTTGAATATAGATGATGGCACTTTAAGATCATTGCGAATCTAAAGGGCCATTATCGTCAAGGAACATGTGAAGTTTCATCCGAAACTTGCGTGTGAACTGCCCGACTTCTTCAAGCGGGTGATAGGGAGATCGATCCAAGTGGATGTGCCTTTGTTGCTCGCCGCCGTTTCCGCGACTTCGCCGTGCGGTGAAGATCTGGAATATGACGCGGATTTCCTGCGCCTGGAACGCGACTCCCGGGGCCAACCCGAGCGCAGCATGGGCGATTCGATCCTGCCTGCCGAACCTCCTGAGTGGCGCAGCATCCAGCAGCAGAGCCTGGACTTGCTGCAACGCAGCAAAGACCTGCGCATCACCCATTTCCTGCTGCAAAGCTCCCTGGCCCTGGAAGGCATTCCGGGGCTCGCCCGCTCGCTGACGTTGATCAGCGAATTGCTCAAGCAATACTGGGCCGAGCTGCATCCGCGCCTGGACGCCGATGACGACAACGACCCCACCGTGCGCATCAATGCCCTCGCCGGCCTGACGTCCGATGTCACCATTCGCCTGCTACGTGAAAGCCTCCTGGCCCGTTCGCGGACCTTCGGGGCCGTCAGCCTGCGCGCCGCCGCCAACGCCAGCGGCCTGCAAAGTTTCCCGGATGAAAACCTCGGCGCCGAACAGCTCGCCGGGGCCCTGCTCGACAGCGACCCCGAGCAATTGGAAATCACCCGTGCCGCCCTGCTGGAAGCCCGCAGCGCCGCCGAAGCCATCGAGCAGCAGGTCAGCGACCAGGTCGGTTCCGCCCAAGGCGTGGACCTTGGCCCGTTGAAGCAACCGCTGAAGATGGCCCTGCAGATTCTCGGCCAGTTCGCCCCACAGAGCGGCGACAGCGCCCTGTCCGAGCCTGTCAGCGACAGCGGCACCGCAACAACAGAATATGCCAGCGCGCCAAGCGCACCGCGCAACACCAATAACAGCACCAGCACCGTCAGCGGCGAAATCAACAACCGCGACGACGTGCTGCGCAGCCTGGACCGGATTCTCGCTTACTACACCCGTCATGAGCCCTCCAGCCCGCTGCCGGTGCTGTTGAACCGGGCCAAGAATCTGGTGCACGCCGACTTCGCGGCCATCGTGCGCAACCTGATTCCCGACGGCATGAGCCAATTTGAAAACCTGCGCGGCCCAGACAGCGAATAAAAAGCGAGCGGATCACGCAGTCACGTCACCGGTACCCCCGATGACGCCAACACCGTCGCTCAAGCGACCAGGAGCAGCAACGTGGCGAAGCAAAGTTCTCAGAAATTCATCGCGCGCAACCGCGCGCCTCGAGTGCAGATCGAGTACGACGTCGAGCTCTACGGCGCCGAGAAAAAGGTCCAGTTGCCCTTCGTCATGGGCGTGATGGCCGACCTCGCCGGCAAGCCCGCCGAGCCTCTGGCACCGGTGGCCGACCGCAAGTTCCTCGAGATCGATGTCGACAACTTCGACTCGCGCCTCAAGGCCATGCAGCCGCGCGTGGCGTTCCATGTGCCTAACGAACTGACCGGCGAAGGCAACCTGAGCCTGGACCTGACGTTCGAAAGCATGGACGACTTCAGTCCGGCGGCCGTAGCCCGCAAGGTCGACTCGCTGAACAAATTGCTCGAAGCGCGCACCCAGTTGGCCAACCTGCTGACCTACATGGACGGCAAGACCGGCGCCGAAGAAATCATCATGAAGGCGATCAAGGACCCAGCGCTGTTGCAGGCCCTGGCGAGCGCGCCGAAGCCAGCACAGGACCAATGATCATGACTGACAATACAGCCCGCGAAGGCGTGCAAAACCTGGGCGCCACCGAAGAAACCAGCGAGTTCGCCTCGCTGCTGCTGCAAGAGTTCAAGCCCAAGACCGAGCGCGCCCGCGAAGCCGTCGAGACGGCCGTGCGCACCCTGGCCGAGCAGGCCCTGGCGCAGACCGACCTGGTGTCCAACGACGCCATCAAGTCGATCGAATCGATCATCGCCGCCATCGACGCCAAGCTCACCGCCCAGGTCAACCAGGTCATCCACCACCCCGACTTCCAGCAGCTGGAAAGCGCCTGGCGTGGCCTGCACTACCTGGTCAACAACACCGAGACCGATGAGCAGCTCAAGATCCGCGTGCTCAACATCTCCAAGACCGACCTGCACAAGACTCTGAAGAAATTCAAGGGCACCGCGTGGGACCAGAGCCCGATCTTCAAGAAGATGTACGAAGAAGAATACGGCCAGTTCGGCGGCGAGCCTTACGGCTGCCTGGTGGGTGACTACTACTTCGACCAGTCGCCACCGGACGTGGAACTGCTGGGCGAGCTTTCGAAAGTCTGCGCGGCCATGCACTCCCCGTTCATTGCGGCGGCATCGCCGACCGTGATGGGCATGGGCTCGTGGCAGGAACTGTCGAACCCGCGCGACCTGACCAAGATCTTCACCACCCCGGAATACGCCGGCTGGCGCTCGCTGCGTGAATCGGAAGACTCGCGCTACATCGGCCTGACCATGCCGCGCTTCCTGGCGCGCCTGCCGTACGGTGCCAAGACCGATCCGGTGGAAGCCTTCGCCTTCGAAGAAAACACCGACGGCGCCGACAGCTCCAAGTACACCTGGGCCAACGCCGCGTACGCGATGGCGGTGAACATCAACCGTTCGTTCAAACACTTCGGCTGGTGCTCGCGCATCCGTGGCGTTGAGTCTGGCGGCGAAGTGGAAAACCTGCCGGCCCACACGTTCCCGACCGATGACGGTGGCGTGGACATGAAGTGCCCGACCGAAATCGCCATCTCGGACCGCCGCGAAGCGGAACTGGCGAAGAATGGTTTCATGCCGCTGCTGCACAAGAAAAACACCGACTTCGCTGCCTTTATCGGTGCCCAGTCGTTGCAGAAACCGGCCGAATACGACGATCCGGACGCCACCGCCAACGCCAACCTGGCCGCGCGCCTGCCGTACCTGTTCGCCACCTGCCGGTTCGCTCACTACTTGAAGTGCATCGTGCGCGACAAGATCGGTTCCTTCAAAGAGAAGGACGAGATGCAGCGCTGGTTGCAGGACTGGATCCTCAACTACGTCGACGGTGACCCGGCGCACTCCACCGAGACCACCAAGGCCCAGCATCCATTGGCTGCCGCTGAAGTGATCGTGGAAGAAGTCGAAGGCAACCCGGGGTACTACAACTCCAAGTTCTACCTGCGCCCGCACTACCAGCTCGAAGGGCTGACCGTGTCGCTGCGCCTGGTATCGAAACTGCCGTCGGCCAAGGGCGCGTAACAACCAGTTGAACGGTACGCAGTAAGAAATGTGGGAGCGAGCCTGCTCGCGATAGCGTTGGATCAGTCGCTACATGCGTTGCCTGACACGCCGCCATCGCGAGCAGGCTCGCTCCCACAGGGGATCTTCAGCAGCTTGGAGATCACCCTGACTCCGCTCGGAGAAACAGATTTCGCAAGGTCAGCGTCAACCAAACAATGTGGTTAGAAACCACACAGGGAGAAAACATGGCTGTTGATATTTTCATCAAGATCGGCGACATCAAGGGCGAGTCCATGGACAAGGCCCACAAGGACGAGATCGATGTCCTGAACTGGAGCTGGGGCATGTCCCAGTCCGGCAACATGCACGTGGGCAGCGGCGGTGGTGCGGGCAAGGTCAACGTCCAGGACCTGTCCCTGACCAAGTACGTCGACAAGGCGTCGCCGAACCTGATGATGCACTGCGCCAGCGGCAAGCACATCGACAAGGTCAAGCTGACCGTACGCAAGGCCGGCGGTGAAAGCCAGGTCGAGTACATGATCATCAACCTGGAAGAAGTGCTGGTCACTTCCCTGAGCACCGGCGGCTCGGGTGGCGATGATCGCCTGACCGAAAACGTCACCCTGAACTTCGCCAAGGTGCTGGTGGACTACCAGCCACAGAAAGCCGATGGCACCAAGGAAGGCGGTCCGGTCAAGTTCGGCTGGAACATCCGTCAGAACGTCAAGGTTTGATCGAACGCGCCCCCGGCGCCACGCGCCGGGGGTGTTTGGTGCTTGCTCGAATCCAATTCTTTTCCACCCGGTATCTGAGTCATGGCCAAGCCTTCGTTTGTCAATTTGTGGAAAGCGTATTCCGATCTGCTGGTGGCCCATCCTGATGCAAAACCTTGCGACGGACCCTGGGCAAACCAATGTGCGATTCGCATGAGCATCACGCTCAATACCGAGCTGACCATCAAGGTCAACAAGTCCACCTACACCGAACCCAAGTGTGCCCATGAACACGCCAGGGGCGCCGAATCGCTGGCGAACTGGCTGTGGAAACATCACCTGGGACGCCCGTTGATCCTCGGCGGAACTGCCGCGGACCGACGCAAGCTGCAAGACAAGACCGGCCTGATTTTCTTCAAGGATTGTTTCCCGCAAATGGGAGAGTCCTCGGAAAGTCGCACCGGCGATCATATCGATCTCTGGAACCGTGGCCTGACCCTCGGGTATGACGATCCGGCCTATCGATCCCGAGCGATCTGGTTCTGGGAGCTCCTATGACCAAGGCTCACTGCGCGATATGGGTCGGCTGCCTGCTAACCAGCCTGACCGCCTGTGCCCAGCAGCAATCTCCGTCGGCAGCGTCCACCGCAGCGGTGGAACATGTCGTCTCGATGGGCGGGCAAACCCTGGTGCTGGAGAATGACCAGGCGCGCTGCGCGCTGCGCAAGCCCGACCAGACCCTGATGCCACTCGACTTGGCGTGGCCCTGCCAATTCACGGTCGATCGACAAGGCAAACCCCACGTCGAAACCTTCGGCAACGTGCCCATTGTCATCGTTGTCCATGTGGCAGGTGGCCCTCAAAACAATCAGGAATGCCGCTCCGAGTACCGCGCCATACGCCAGATCAATGGGCAACTCGAACCCTCGGTAATCGCCCGCAATGCCAGCTGCATGCGCGGCACAGGTGACCAGAAGAATTACACGGGCCTATTCACTTGGTAACCGAAATCGCCACCCGTGATCGCCTGCAACCGTCCCTGCTGGACCGGCTGACCGACGACGATCCGACCAACCCGAAGGAAAGCGCCGACAAGCGCGTGCTCTCCCTGACCCAATTGAAAGCCTCGGTGCTGCGTGACCTGGCCTGGCTGCTCAACACCACCTCATTGCTCAGCGCCGATGCCACGCTGCATACCCCGGCGGGCACCTCGGTGGTGAATTTCGGCCTGCCGGCCCTGGCCGGCAACAGTGCGTCGAACGTCGACGTCTCGGCCCTGGAAACGCTGATCCACCAGGCTATCGCCACGTTCGAACCGCGGATCCTGCGCCACACCCTACGCGTGCGTGCCAGGGCAACCGCCGAGATGAACCACAACGCCCTGAGTTTCGAGATCGAAGGCGATCTCTGGGCCCAGCCCGTGCCGCTGCGCCTGATGCTGCAAACCGACCTGGACCTGGAAACCGGCCACGTGCGCGTGGTCAATGCCGACCAGCGGAGACGCTCATGAACCCGCGCCTGCTGGAGCTGTACAACCAGGAACTGCACCACGTGCGCGAAAGCGCGGCGGAGTTCGCCAAGGAATACCCCAAGATCGCCAGTCGGCTGACGTTGTCCGGCATGGACTGCGCCGACCCGTATGTCGAGCGCCTGCTGGAAGGCTTTGCCTACCTGACGGCGCGGGTGCAGCTCAAGCTCGATGCCGAGTACCCGACCTTCACCCACAACCTGCTGGAAATCGCCTACCCGCATTACCTGGCGCCAACACCGTCGATGACCGTGGTGCAGATGCAGGCCGACCCGGACGAAGGCTCGCTGAGCAGTGGTTTCCCGCTGCCGCGCGATACCGTCCTGCGTGCGGCCCTGGGTCGCGAAACCCAGACCTGCTGCGAGTACCGCACCGCCCACGCGGTGACGTTGTGGCCGTTGCAGGTCAGCCAGGCCGAATACTTTGGCAACCCGTCCGCCGTGCTCGGGCGCCTGGCCGCCAGCGAACCGAAAGCCAAGGCCGGCCTGCGCATCACCTTGCGCACCGGCGCCGAGCTGCCGTTCAACAGCCTGGCCCTGGACAACCTGCCGCTGTACTTGAGCGGCGCCGACGAGCAACCCTTCCGCCTCTACGAGCAACTGCTGGGCAACGCCTGCGCAGTGTTCGCCCGCAAGCCCGGCGGCAATTGGGTCGAACGCCTGCCGCAAGACGCGCTGCGCTCACGTGGCTTCGACGATGCCGACGCCGCGCTGCCGGTGGTGCCGCGGGCCTTCCAGGGCTATCGCCTGTTGCAGGAATACTTCGCCCTGCCCCACCGCTTCCTGTTTGTCGACTTCACCCAGTTGAGCCGCGCGGTCAAGCGTTGCGACGGCCAGGAGCTGGAGTTGATCGTGCTGTTCGACCGCCACGACCCAAGCCTGGAAGGCAGCGTCGGTGCTTCGCAGTTCCTGCCGTTCTGCACCCCGGCCATCAACCTGTTTCCCAAGCGCCTGGATCGCATTCACTTGTCGGAGCGGGTCAACGAACACCATGTGATCGCCGACCGCACCCGGCCGATGGATTTCGAGGTGCACTCACTGAGCGGCCTCACCGGCCACGGCACTGGGCCGGAGCAGCCGTTCCTGCCGTTCTACGCCGTGCGCGATCCGTCCCGCTACGGCCGCGACCAGGCCTACTACACCGTACGGCGCGAGCCGCGCGTGCTGTCCAGCGACCAACGGCGCAACGGCCCACGCTCGACCTACATCGGCAGCGAAACCTTCGTCAGCCTGGTGGACAGCCAGCAAGCGCCCTATCGCCACGACCTGCGCCAACTGGGCGTGACCGCGCTGTGCACCAACCGCGACCTGCCGCTGTTCATGAGCGTGGGCAGCGGCAAGACCGACTTCACCCTGGCCGACAGTGCCCCGGTTGGCGCGGTGCGCTGCGTGGCCGGACCGAGTCGCCCACGGGCCAGCCATGCCCACGATGCCAAGGCCTGGCGATTGATCAGCCAGTTGTCGCTGAACTATTTGTCGTTGAGCGAACAAGGCCAAGGCGCCGCCGCCCTGCGCGAATTGCTGCGCCTGTACGGCGACAGCAACGACGCGGCGCTGCAATTGCAGATCGAAGGTCTGCGCGAAGTCAGCAGCAAGGCCTGCACCCGGCGCTTGCCGATGCCCGGCCCGATCGTGTTCGGTCGGGGCCTGGAGATCACCCTGGAATTCGATGAAAACGCGTTTCGCGGCACCGGGGTGTTCCTGCTCGGCGCCGTGTTCGAGCGCTTCCTGGCACGCTACGTGTCGATCAACAGTTTTACCGAGACGGTGATCCGTACCACCGAACGCGGCGAGATCATGCGATGGAAAGCCAAGCCCGGACGTCGTCCGACCCTGTGAGTACCCTGGAAGCGATGCACCAGGAGCCCTGGGAATACGACTTCTTCCAGGCGTTGCGGCGCATCGAGTGCGAATCCCCCGAGCTGCCGCGCCTGGGCCATTCCCTGCGCCTGGCCGATGACCCGTTGCGCCTCGGACAACAGGCCGATTGCACCTTCGCCCCGGCCACCCTCGCCTCGGTGCAACCGGGCGGCGACGGTGTACCGGCGCGCCTGGAGCAATTCTTCTTCGGCCTTGGCGGCCCCAACGGCCCGATGCCGCTGCACATCACCGAGTACGTGCGCGAGCGCCAGCGCAACAACGCCGACAGCACCAGCAAACGCTTCCTCGATGTGTTTCACCATCGCCTGCTCAGCCTGTTCTACCGGGCCTGGGCCGAAGCGCGGCCAACGGTCAGCCATGACCGCCCGGACGATGACTATTGGTCGGCGCGCCTGGCCGCCCTCAGCGGCCGGGGCATGCCGAGCCTGCTCAACCAAGGGCTGATCCCCGACACGGCGAAGCTGCACTACAGCGGCCACCTGGCGGCACAAACCCGTTACCCGGACGGTTTGAAGGCAATTCTCAGCGAGTACTTCGGCCTGCCGGTGGAGATCGAAGAGTACGTCGGCCAATGGCTGGAACTGCCGGAACGCAGCCGCGTCGGTGTCAGCGCTCATCAATTGGGCGTGGACTTCTGCCTGGGCCGCTACGTGTGGGATCGCCAGCACAAATTCCGCATTCGCCTGGGGCCACTCAAGCTCGTCGACTACATGGGCATGCTGCCCGGCAGCCAGCCGTTCAACGAGCTGGTGGCCTGGGTCGCCGAATACCTGGGCCACGAACTGGACTGGGACCTGAACCTGGTCCTGGAGCAGCCTGAAGTCCCGGCGCTACAACTCAACGGTCGTTTCCGCCTGGGTTTCAACACCTGGCTGGGCCGTCCCGAAACAGATGCCAACGATTTAATACTGGCCCGGCATTACGCCGAACAGGCCAACACCTCACAGACCTCAAGGAGCCATGAGCATGGGTGAAATCAGTCGCGCCGCGTTGTTCGGCAAACTCAACAGCGTGGCTTACAAAGCCATCGAAGCCGCCACCGTGTTCTGCAAGTTGCGCGGTAACCCTTATGTGGAACTGGCCCACTGGTTTCATCAGTTGCTGCAACTGCAGGACTCGGACCTGCATCGCATCATCCGCCAGTTCAACATCGAGCCGGCACGCCTGGCCCGTGACCTGACCGAAGCGCTGGACCGTTTGCCACGGGGCTCGACGTCGATCACCGACCTGTCCTCCCACGTGGAAGAAGCCGTGGAACGCGGCTGGGTCTACGGCAGCCTGATGTTCGGCGAAAGCCAGGTGCGCACCGGCTACCTGGTGATCGGCATTCTCAAGACCCCGAGCCTGCGCCATGCGCTGCTGGGCCTGTCGTCGGAGTTCGACAAGGTCAAGGTCGAAGCCCTGAGCGAACGTTTTGACGAATACGTCGGCGACTCGCCGGAAAATGCCCTGACCGCCAGCGACGGCTTCAATGCCGGCGCCGTGCCCGGCGAAGCCAGCGGCGCCATGGCCCCTAGCGCCATGGGCAAGCAGGAAGCCCTCAAGCGCTTCACCGTCGACCTCACCGAACAGGCCCGCAGCGGCAAGCTCGACCCGATCGTCGGGCGTGACGAAGAGATCCGCCAACTGGTGGACATCCTCATGCGCCGCCGGCAGAACAACCCGATCCTCACCGGTGAAGCCGGCGTGGGCAAGACTGCCGTGGTCGAAGGCTTTGCCCTGCGCATCGTCGCTGGCGACGTGCCGCCGGCCCTCAAGGACGTGGAACTGCGCAGCCTCGACGTTGGCCTGTTGCAGGCCGGCGCAAGCATGAAGGGCGAATTCGAACAGCGCCTGCGCCAGGTTATCGAAGACGTCCAGGCCTCGCCCAAGCCGATCATCCTGTTCATCGACGAAGCCCACACCCTGGTGGGTGCCGGGGGCGCCGCCGGTACCGGTGACGCAGCCAACCTGCTCAAACCGGCCCTGGCCCGCGGCACCTTGCGCACCGTGGCCGCCACGACCTGGGCCGAGTACAAGAAGCACATCGAAAAAGACCCGGCCCTGACCCGGCGTTTCCAAGTGGTGCAAGTGGCCGAGCCGTCGGAAGACAAGGCCCTGCTGATGATGCGTGGCGTGGCCTCGACCATGGAAAAACACCATCAGGTGCAGATCCTCGACGAAGCCCTGGAAGCCTCGGTCAAGCTGTCCCATCGCTACATTCCCGCACGGCAGTTGCCGGACAAATCCGTGAGCCTGCTGGACACCGCCTGCGCCCGCGTCGCCATCAGCCTGCACGCCGTGCCGGCCGAAGTGGACGACAGCCGTCGGCGCATCGAAGC
Organism: Pseudomonas sp. St290; assembly: GCF_018325805.1. Classification (NCBI taxonomy): domain Bacteria; kingdom Pseudomonadati; phylum Pseudomonadota; class Gammaproteobacteria; order Pseudomonadales; family Pseudomonadaceae; genus Pseudomonas; species Pseudomonas sp. St290. The sequence goes on from NZ_AP014703.1 coordinate 6,656,843, forward strand.
GCTGGAAACCGAGCTGCAAATCATCGCCCGTGAACACGCGATTGGCGTGGTCATCGGCAGCCGCCAGACCCAGACTGAAAACCTGCTGAGCAGCGAGCGCGAACGCCTGGCCGAGCTGGAAAGCCGCTGGGCCGAAGAGAAAACCCTGGTCGACGAACTGCTCGCCACCCGCGCCACCCTGCGCGAGCGCGTCGGCGTGGTGGACAGCGAGGATGGCAGCGAGACCAGCCACGAACTGCGCGAGAAACTGGTGGACCTGCAGCAGCGCCTGACCGCTCTGCAAGGTGAAACCCCGCTGATCCTGCCGACCGTGGACTACCAGGCCGTGGCCTCGGTGGTCGCCGACTGGACCGGTATCCCGGTGGGCCGCATGGCTCGCAACGAGCTGGAGACCGTGCTCAACCTCGACCAGCACCTGAAGAAACGCATCATCGGCCAGGACCACGCCTTGCAGATGATCGCCAAGCGCATCCAGACCTCCCGCGCCGGCCTCGACAACCCGAGCAAGCCGATTGGTGTGTTCATGCTCGCCGGCACCTCCGGCGTGGGCAAGACCGAAACCGCCCTGGCCCTGGCCGAAGCCATGTACGGCGGCGAGCAGAACGTCATCACCATCAACATGAGCGAGTTCCAGGAAGCCCACACCGTGTCCACCCTCAAGGGCGCGCCACCGGGCTACATCGGCTACGGCGAAGGCGGCGTGCTGACCGAAGCCGTACGGCGCAAACCGTACAGCGTGGTGCTGCTGGACGAGGTGGAAAAAGCCCACCCGGACGTGCATGAAATCTTCTTCCAGGTGTTCGACAAAGGCGTGATGGAGGACGGCGAAGGCCGAGTGATCGACTTCAAGAACACCTTGATCCTGCTGACCACCAACGCCGGCACCGAGTTGATTGCCGACGTCTGCAAAGACCCGCAAAACGTGCCCGAGCCGGAGGACATCGCCAAGGCCCTGCGCCAGCCGCTGCTGGAGATTTTCCCGCCGGCCCTGCTCGGTCGCCTGGTGACGATTCCGTACTACCCGCTCAGCGACGAGATGCTCAAGGCCATCACCCGCCTGCAACTCAACCGCATCAAGAAGCGTGTGGAGAGCACCCACAAGGTGGCCTTCGACTACGACGACGCGGTGATCGACCTGATCGTCTCGCGCTGCACCGAAACCGAAAGCGGCGGGCGCATGATCGACACCATCCTGACCAACAGCCTGCTGCCGGACATGAGCCGCGAGTTCCTGACCCGCATGCTCGAAGGCAAGGCCCTGGCGGGCGTGCGGATCAGCGCCGTGGATAACGAATTGCAGTACGATTTCAGCGACGCGGCCTGACCTGACAGGAACACAGTCACTTCTGTGGCAGATATCCCTGTGGGAGCGAGCCTGCTCGCGATAGCGGAGTTACATTCAACATCAATGTTGACTGACACACCGCCATCGCGAGCAGGCTCGCTCCCACAGTTGGGATTGCGTTGCTTCAGCAATTACAACCTGCACGAGACACTCGATGTTATTCAACCAAGCCACACGCCTGGCCAAGATCACCAGCCCCCTGGGACCCGAGGTGCTGCTGCTCAAGGACATGGGCGGCGGTGAAGAGCTGGGCAGGCTGTTCAACTACGAGTTGCAGCTGCATTCGCTGGACAACGCCATCGACCTCAACCAGCTGCTCGGCAAGCCCATGTGCGTGAGCCTGCAACTCGATGGCGGTGGCGAGCGGCACTTCCATGGCATCGTCGCCCGCTGCAGCCAGAACGTCGACCAGGGCCAGTTCGCCAGCTACCAGGCCACCCTGCGCCCATGGCTGTGGCTGCTGACCCGCACTTCCGATTGCCGGATTTTCCAGAACCTGACCATCCCGCAGATCATCAAGCAGGTGTTCCGCGACCTGGGCTTTTCCGATTTCGAAGACGCCTTGAGCCGGCCTTATCGCGAGTGGGAATACTGCGTGCAGTATCGCGAGACCAGCTTCGATTTCGTCAGCCGCCTGATGGAGCAGGAAGGCATCTACTACTTCTTCCGCCATGAACAGGGCCGGCATGTGCTGGTGCTGGCCGACGCCTATGGCGCCCACACCAAGGCCCCTGGCTACGGCTCGGTGCCCTACTACCCCAAGAATGAGCAACAGCGCGAACGCGACCATATCCACGACTGGCACCTGGCCCAGGAAGTCCAGCCCGGTTCGCTGGAACTCAACGACTACGATTTCCAGCGCCCCAGCGCGCGCATCGATGTGCGCTCGGCCATGCCGCGTCCACATACCGCTGGCGATTATCCGTTGTATGACTACCCTGGCGCCTACGTGCAAAGTACCGACGGCGAACACTACGCCCGCACCCGCATCGAAGCCTTGCAGACCCTGCACGAACAGGTCGAGCTGGCGGGTAACGCCCGGGGCCTGGGTTCGGGGCATCTATTCACTCTTACCGGCTTCAGCCGCCAGGACCAGAACCGCGAATACCTGATCGTCGGGGCCCGCTATTACATTTCCCAGGAAAGCGGCGAAACCAGCGGCGGCGCGCCGTCGGCCCAGTTCGAAAGCAGCCTGACCTGCATCGACGCCCAGCAAAGCTATCGCCCGTTGGCGACCACCCACCGTCCTATCGTCAAAGGTCCGCAGACTGCGTTGGTGGTCGGCCCCAAGGGCGAGGAAATCTGGACCGACCAGTTTGGTCGGGTGAAGGTGCATTTCTATTGGGACCGTCACGACCAGTCCAACGAAAACAGCTCGTGCTGGATTCGTGTGTCGCAGGCGTGGGCCGGCAAGAATTGGGGCTCGGTGCAGATCCCCCGCATTGGGCAGGAGGTGATAGTCAGTTTCCTCGAAGGCGATCCCGACCGGCCCATCATCACCGGTCGTGTGTATAACGCCGAACAAACCGTCCCCTATGCATTGCCCGCCAATGCCACTCAAAGCGGCACCAAAAGCCGTTCGAGCAAGGGCGGCACGCCGGCGAATTTCAACGAAATTCGGATGGAAGACAAGAAAGGCGCCGAGCAGTTGTACATCCACGCCGAGCGCAACCAGGACATCGTGGTCGAGGTGGATGAAAGCCATTCGGTCGGCCACGACCGTAACAAAAGCATCGGCCACAACGAAACCGTACGGATTGGCGAGGACCGACTGCGAGCGGTACAGCGCAACGATGCATTGCTCGTCGGCGGAGCCAAGAGCGACAGCATCAGTACCCAATACCTCGTGGAAGCGGGCTCGCAGATTCGACTGGTGTGCGGCAAAAGCGTGCTGGAGTTCAATGCCAGTGGCGAGATCAACATCTCGGGCACGGCGTTCAACATCTACGCCAGCGGCAATGGCAACATCGACACCGGCGGGCGTTTGGACCTCAACTCCGGAGGCGCAAGCGCCGTAGACCCCAAGGGCAAAGGCATCAAGGGAGTGATCGATGCGGCGGTGAAAGCTTTTTTTCCGGCAAAAGCCAAGGGCTGAGGTTCACGGCCGGAACAACCGTGGCGAGGGAGCTTGCTCCCGCTTGAGTGCGAAGCGCTCACCAAAAAGGGCTGCTACGCAGCCCAGCGGGAGCAAGCTCCCTCGCCACGGGTTCATCGTTACCACCCACGCAGAACCTATGTTCGCGGTGGACCAGGGTATATTGAAATTTCACTCATTCGTAAGCCGGTATTGACCGGGCTGCGTCCACGCGACTCGCAAATATTTACCGCTCAGCAATTGCTCGTCACGAAGATATTCAAAAACTTCGGAGGGACACCACTCCTTGCCCGCCGAAAAGGCCACGCCCAGTGAACGGAGTGCGTCGAATACCTTAGCCTTCTGCCTGTTGTCCGCGACCTGCAAAACGTAGATGTCTTTCTGCGCCGCAGTCGAAAACCCGATAGCGCGTAGGGGCGAATCCAACGCGTTATCGATGACTTGAACACGAATCACGTCGCCGTCCGCTTTTTCCACGTACGCTTTCAGCACATCATTAATCACTGACAAATACCTCGGTTAAAGTTTTAATGCCGTTCGCATCCTTTGTCGGAATCGACTCGACGACCATCTCCGGGGCGCCACCCGGCAAGTGTTTACCTGGCCCCAGGAAATACTGGTTTCCTTCCATCGGGCTTCTCGGCATCCGCCCCACGAGATCATCGACCTGCCTGATCTTGAAGCCGCCTTTAAGCGCATCTTTTTCCAAACCAAAGGCGCGTTCCAGTTCCGCCGCTTTTTTACCACTGATGGTCACCTTGGAACGCCCCGAGAAATTTCCAATAACATCGGTGATGCCTTTCTTATCAGAAACAAAAGTACCGGCCCGGCCAATCGTCGGATAGGCGTCCCACGCCGTCGGGCTAATGTTGAACCCTCGATTGTCCTTGAGCATCTGTTCCTGTCGCTGACGAGCCAAGATCGTCCGCTCGGCCGCAGTCATGGGCCTGCGTGCCAGCCTCGGCCCGGCACCGAGCAGGGCCATCCCTGCCACCCCCTGAAACAAGTCCCGATATCCGGGGCCGAGACGATCGCCCAAATTCCCCAGCAGTTCCATGCCGGCATACAGCGCACCACCGACGGCCAGGGCGCCGAAGAAAGCGGCGGCTCCGGCAAAAGCCGCAAGCAACAAGGCTCCGCCCGCCGCCAACAACCCCAACGCCTCCAGCCCGGTGTGCATCCAGCCTTCGAGATCCAGAACAAACGCCACCGACACCGTCGGCCCACCGATGAACGTATTGGGACTGCCGGTCTTGATGTGCGCGCCGCAAACCATTTTGCTGTGCAAACGTGCGGCGGGTTTGCCGTTGATGAAGACCGTGGCGCTGCCTTCGGCGATCAGCACTGGAAAGGGCCAGATCGGATGGTTCATCGGCAGCCCGGTGCAGGAAGACGAAATGTCTTCGCCCGCCCGCATGGCATTGCGGTCGTTGATGTAGACGTTGAAGCTGCCCATTATCAACGCCCCCGTGGTGGGCTCAGGCAGGTTGAAGATGGTGGAGAGGCCTTTGACGATCTGGAACATCGACAAGCCGCCCGCGGCAATCGAGCCGGCCATGATGGCCAGCGCCACGCCGCCCGTGGCGACGGTCGCGGCAACGACCGCGGCGCCAATCAAGGCACCGGCCACGGCACCGGCGATCATCGCGGCCAACCCGAACCCGTGGGCTATTTCATCCCCCAGACGTGCTGCTGCCTGTGCATCCATTGCGTGCATCTACCTTGCCGATTTTGTATGACTGCACAGAGAGACGTATTGATGACTCAGACGTTCGATGGGCGGGATTTGAGCAAGCGCATCGCCGGCCTCCCCTGCCCTTCGACGATCAGATGGCGGTGCCGCGGTTCGTTCCAGGTTGGACAATCAACAGCTCGTCCAGCTCGCGCTTTTTGCAACGCGCCACAAACGGCAGCGCGGCATCCGGGTCACGCCTGAACAGCTCAAAGGTCGCCTGGTTGATTTCATAATATTCCTCGTAGTCGGCCATGCCGTTGCTGACCGGTATGGACACGTAGAACCGACCCGAGTCCTGCTCGATGCCCACGGAGAACATGTGTTCGCGACTGACCAGAACATCTTGAAATTTCATGACTTGCCTACCTCTACCGTCATAATGGCGTCCAACTGAAGTCTTTGGGCAAAATGCCTCCGGCATCGATGACCGCCTCGCTGGCGCCGGTCGGCAGCTTGCCGCCAGGAATCCAGAACTCGTTGGCACCGGCCTCGTTACCTGAAGGAATCCGCAGGTTCATGTCTTTAGGCGCGGGAATATCGACCCGCACAAGGGTACTACTTTCCAGGGTATTTTCTGGAAGCCCAAGCGCCTTCTCCAATGCCCTCTTGTCGCCCTTGGCATTGGCAATCAATTGATCGGCTTCAGCCTTGGGCATCAGGAACGTCGTGCCGTCGCGCTGGGCGATGCCGTACTTGTCCAGGTTGGCCTTCGTGGTGAAGCGTGAGGCACCGTTCTCGAACTGAGCCAAGTGTTCTTTCACATACTGCGGTGACAGGTACGTGTCGGCATCGGGTCGAGACCCCTTCGGCATGGCCAGGATGTCGGCCTCGGTCACGCCAGGCTTGTACTTGGGCGGCGGCAGTTCGGCAGGCTTGGCTGCCTTCGCCATTTTCGGGCTCAACCCCAGCATGGCCATGCCGGCGACACCTTGCAGCAGGTCCCGATAGCCTGGCCCCAGACGGTCGCCCAAATCGCCGAGAAGCTCCATGCCCCCCAGGATCAGCCCGCCTATCACCACGAATTCGACGAGGACGGCGATACCCGCCATGGCCGCCATGACCAACGCAGCACCGGCGGCCAACAACCCCAACACTTCCAACCCGGTGTGCATCCACCCTTCGAGATCCAGGACAAACGCCACCGACACCGTCGGCCCACCGATGAACGTGTTCGGGCTGCCGCTCTTGATATGGGCACCGCAGACCATTTTGCTGTGCAGGCGCGCCGCCGGTTTGCCGTTGATGAAGACCGTGGCGCTGCCTTCGGCGATCAGCACCGGAAAGGGCCAGATCGGATGGTTCATCGGCAGCCCGGTGCAGGAAGACGAAATGTCTTCGCCCGCCCGCATGGCATTGCGGTCGTTGATGTAGACGTTGAAGCTGCCCATTATCAACGCCCCCGTGGTGGGCTCGGGCAGGTTGAAGATGGTGGAGAGGCCCTTGACGATCTGGAACATCGACAAGCCGCCCGCGGCAATCGAGCCGGCCATGATCGCCAGGGCCACGCCGCCCGTGGCGACGGTCGCGGCAACGACCGCGGCGCCAATCAAAGCACCGGCCACGGCTCCGGCGACCATCGCGGCCAACCCGAACCCGTGGGCTATTTCGTCACCCAGACGTGCCGCAGCCTGTGCATCCATTGCGCGCATCTACCTTACTGATGTGTATGCCTGCTCAGTGGGACGTGTCGATGCTCAGACAATCGGAGGCTGTGGCTTGAACGAATGCATCGCCAGCTTCCAGGCCGGCTCGTGATAGGCGAAGTCGGTCGGTGTGGTGGTCAAGGTGGTGATCAGCACCGATGGCTTACGCTCGATGAACACCTGGCGCAGCATCAGTTCACGCCCCTCGCGTTGCCAGGTGTAATCCAGCAACGTGGTGGTGTGCCCCTGCAGCACCGTGTCCCAGCGCTGAACCAGCTTGAAGCCGGGCAGTTGCTGCTCTGCGCTTTTGAGCTGGCGGTCGACGTATTCCGCGAATGGCGCGTCGCCCTGGGAGGCATCGCGGCTGATGACGAAACTGGCTTCTTTAGCAGGGCCGACTGCCGGCAGCTTGAAAATATTGATGCTCTGGTCCTGCCAGGCATCGGGGATTTCGAGATCGGCTTCTTGAATGCGGTAAGAGGTCACAGTAATCGCTTTCCATGGACGTGAGGTGACGCGCGAAGGAGCAGATATTCAAGTAATGCCTGGTAACAATCAAGAACCGGGTTCCTCTGCCCCAAGTAACGAACTACATTATGCGATCAGCGTCACTACTCTGGCGATTTCATGCCTGTGCACGCGCTGTCAAAGGGCGTGATCGCTTGATCTTCAACGTCAAAAGCCGGCAATCTTGCGCAGCGTCAAATGGACTGCGGCAGCGATAAGGACAACCGATGCTATTCAACCAAGCCACACGCCTGGCCAAGATCACCAGCCCCCTGGGACCCGAGGTGCTGTTGCTCAAGGACATGGGCGGCGGTGAAGAGCTGGGCAGGCTGTTCAACTACGAGTTGCAGCTGCATTCGCTGGACAACGCCATCGACCTCAACCAGTTGCTCGGCAAGCCCATGTGCGTGAGCCTGCAACTCGATGGCGGTGGCGAGCGGCACTTCCACGGCATCGTCGCCCGCTGCAGCCAGAACGTCGACCAGGGCCAGTTCGCCAGCTACCAGGCCACCCTGCGCCCATGGTTGTGGCTGCTGACCCGCACTTCCGATTGCCGGATTTTCCAGAACCTGACCATCCCGCAGATCATCAAGCAGGTGTTCCGCGACCTGGGCTTTTCCGATTTCGAAGACGCCTTGAGCCAGTCCTACCGCGAGTGGGAATACTGCGTGCAGTATCGCGAGACCAGTTTCGATTTCGTCAGCCGCCTGATGGAACAGGAAGGCATCTATTACTTTTTCCGTCATGAGCAGGGCCGGCATGTGCTGGTACTGGCCGATGCCTACGGCGCCCACACCACGGCCCCCGGCTACGGCTCGGTGCCTTACTACCCGAAGAATGAGCAGCAGCGCGAACGCGACCACATCCACGACTGGCACCTCGCCCAGGAAGTCCAGCCCGGTTCGCTGGAACTCAACGACTACGATTTCCAACGCCCCAGCGCGCGCATCGACGTACGCTCGGCCATGCCCCGCCCGCACACCGCCGGCGACTATCCGCTGTACGACTACCCTGGCACTTATGTGCAGAGCCAGGACGGCGAACACTACGCCCGCACTCGCATCGAAGCCTTGCAGACCCTCCACGAACAGGTCGAGCTGGCGGGTAACGCGCGAGGCTTGGGCTCGGGGCATCTGTTCACTCTTACCGGCTTCAGCCGTCAGGACCAGAACCGCGAATACCTGATCGTCGGGGCCCGCTACTACATTTCCCAGGAAAGCGGCGAAACCAACGGCGGCGCGCCGAGCGCACAGTTCGAAAGCAGCCTGACCTGCATCGATGCCCAGCAAAGCTATCGCCCGTTGGCGACCACCCACCGCCCTATCGTCAAAGGCCCGCAGACTGCGTTGGTGGTCGGCCCCAAGGGCGAGGAAATCTGGACCGACCAGTTTGGTCGGGTGAAGGTGCATTTCTACTGGGACCGGCACGACCAATCCAACGAAAACAGCTCGTGCTGGATTCGTGTGTCGCAGGCGTGGGCCGGCAAGAATTGGGGCTCGATGCAGATTCCGCGCATCGGCCAGGAAGTCATCGTCAGCTTCCTCGAGGGCGACCCGGACCGGCCGATCATCACCGGCCGCGTCTACAACGCCGAACAGACCGTGCCCTACGACCTGCCGGATAACGCGACCCAGAGCGGCATGAAAAGCCGTTCGAGCAAGGGCGGCACGCCAGCGAATTTCAACGAAATCCGCATGGAAGACAAGAAAGGCGCCGAGCAGTTGTACATCCACGCCGAGCGCAACCAGGACATCGTGGTCGAGGTGGATGAAAGCCATTCGGTCGGCCACGACCGCAACAAAAGCATCGGCCACAACGAGACGGTGACCATCGGCAACAACCGCCTGCGTATCGTCAAGCAGGAGGACATCCTCTCGGTGGGCCAGCGCAAGACCGACAGCATCAGCCAGAGCTACGTCATCGAAGTGGGCGAGAACCTGCGCCTGGTGTGCGGTGAAAGCATCCTGGAGCTCAACGCCAGCGGCCAGATCAACCTGACCGGCGTGCAGATCAGCTTCTACGCCAGCGGCGATGCCGAGTTCAACACCGGTGGCGTGCTGCACCTGAACAACGGTGGCGGCCCGGGTGCCACGCCGGACGGCCAGGGTGTCAAGGGCAGCATCGATGCCAACATCAGCGCCGCGTTCCCCAAGGGCTAACTTCGAGATTTATGCGCCATGACTTACCGTCTCAATGAATTCCAGCTCCAGCTGCCGCCAAGCGAGTTGCTGGACGCGACGATCAACATTCTCAAGTTCCCCGAGCTGGGCACCTCCTTGATTGTCAGCCGCAGCCTGCTGGCCGAGGGCGAGACCCTGCAAAGCAACCTCGACGACCAGCTCAAGCGCCTGGAAAAACAGGTCCAGCAACTGCGCTGCCAACCGGGCGCGACCGTACGCGTGGGTGCCAACCAGGAAGTCGAAGCCATCGAATTGCGCAGCCAGTTCAACAAGGGCAACGAAAAGGTTTTCCAATATCAGCTCGCGCTGGTACTGCCCGGCACTCGCAAGATGCTTGCCCTGAGTTATGTGAAAGCCGAGAAACTGGGCGATGCCGAAGCGGCGCATTGGGCGACGATCAAGGGGTCGCTGGTGTTCGACACTCCGGCCTGACACCCCATCCCTGTGGGAGCGAGCCTGCTCGCGATAGCGGTGGGTCAGGCACTGATGAGGTTGACTGAAAGGGCCCCATCGCGAGCAGGCTCGCTCCCACAGGGGTTTGGTGGCGTCAAGGAAGTGGAAGGCATCATTGATCAAATGTGGGAGCGAGCCTGCTCGCGATAGCGGTGGGTCAGACGCTAGTGATGTTGACTGGTCAGACGTCATCGCGAGCAGGCTCGCTCCCACAGGGACAAACCGAAGCGGATCACGCGCCTGAAAATGGCATTAACGAGCATGCCGTAACCCACAAGGACAACAGGCGCAATGGAAGGCATCAAATTGCTTGAACACACGGTCATCAACCACCTGAGCACCCTGCATGTCTGACGCGCTCTGGGCCGCCCGCCTGGGCGATGCACTGAACCACACCTCGATGATGGCCGACATTCTTGGCGGCGTATTGGAGGTGGCGGCCAACATCGCGATCACCGCCCTGGCGACCGCCGCCGTGGTCGCGGCCACGGGCATCACCGTCGTCACCGGTGGCCTGGGCTGCTTCGTCCTGGGCCTGGTGGTGGGCACCATCGTCGGCCTGGCCATGAGCAAGACCGGGGCCGACAAAGGCCTGAGCAATTTATGCGAGGGCATCGGCAACGCCCTCTTTCCGCCCACGGTGCAGGCCAACATCCTCACCGGCTCCAAGGACACCTTTACCAACAACATCCCCTCGGCCCGCGCCGCCGGAGCGGTAGTTTCCCATGTCGCGCCGGCCGGCACCGAACTGGAAATGCCCGAGCCGGAAGAAGAGCCTAGCTACCTGGACATGGCCGGGAATTTCTTTTCGCAGATGTGGCGTCCCACTGTCGCCTCGCCCGCCCCCGGTACGGAGACCCGACCGGAAGACCTGGTCATCTGCACCAAGCATCCACCCATGCCACCGCAGTTCATGGCCGAAGGCTCGGACAAAGTCACCATCAACGGCCAGCCCGCCGTGCGCAGCGGCGACCGCAGCACCTGCGATGCGACGGTGGTGTCGTCCGGGTTGATTTCGCCCAACGTGACCATTGGCGGCGGTTCGGTGGTGGTGCGCGAGATCCGCAGCGGCAAGACCCCGGGCGTGGGCCTGGCGGTCACGGCGCTACTGATGCTCAAGGGTGGCAAGGGCAAGTTCTTCAGCAAACTGCCGTGCATGCTGGTGGGCGGCGCGGTATCCATGGCCGCCAGCAGCGCGGCGAACGCGGCCGCCAACGCTGCCATGGGTTCGTCGAACCCGGTGCATGCCGCCACGGGCGCCAAGGTACTGGGCGGTGACGAAGACCTGGATTTCGTCTTGCCCGGCATCCTGCCGATTGACTGGCAGCGCGTCTACAACAGCCGCGACGAGCGCCGCGACAGCCTGTTCGGTGCCGGCTGGAGCGTCGCCTACGAAGTCCAGGTGGACATCCTGCCCCACCCCGACGGCGGCGAAACCCTGATCTACACCGACGAACAGGGCCGCCCTATCGACATGGGCTCCATCCCCTTGGGCGGCGCGGTGTTCAGCGCCGGCGAAGGCCTGGCCGTGCGCCGCCATGTGAACGGGCAATTGCTGATCGAAAGCGAAAACGGCCTGTACCGCTTGTTCGAACCGACGCCAGCCAACCCATCACACCTGCGCCTGAGCCAACTGGGCGACCGCAACGACAACCGCATCCACCTCGACTACGACGCCGCCGGGCGCCTGGTGCGACTACGCGACACCTTCGACCTGGTGCACGTCGAGCTGATTCGCGAAGGCGAGCGCGTCACCCAGATCGAACGCCTCTACCCCGACCAGACGCGGGAAGTACTGGTCAGCTACGCCTACGACGCGGCGAACAGCCTTACCGAAGTACGCGACGCCACCGGCCAGGTACAACGGCGCTTCAGCTACGACGCCGGGCAACGGATGGTCGAGCATCAGTTGCCCACCGGCCTGCGCTGCTTCTACGAATGGGCGCTGATCGAAGACCAGGAATGGCGCGTGGTGCGGCACTGGACCGACGAAGGCGACGCCTACCAGTTCGACTATGACCTCAAGGCCGGCATCACCCGCATCAGCGACAGCCTGCAACGCGTCAGCATCCGGCACTGGAACAGCCAGCACCAGATCACCCAATTCAGCGACAACCTCGGCCAGACCTGGTTGTTCGAATGGAACGATGAGCGCCAGTTACTCAGCGCCACCGATCCACAGGGCGGACGCTACACCTATGGCTATGACGAGGCCGGCAACCTCAGCCAGTCCAGTGATCCGCTCGGACGCATTGAGTCCGTTTTATGGCTCGATCATTGGTCGTTACCGTTAGTAGAAACCGACGCCGCCGGCAACAACTGGCGATATGAATACAATCGCCGCGGCAATTGCATTCGCGAAACAGACCCTCTGGGCCTCGTCACCCAATATCGCTACAACGCTCATGGGCAAATCATAGAAATTGTCGACCCGACCGGCAAAAGCAACACCTTGCGTTGGAACACTCAAGGGCAACTGGCTGAACATATTGACTGCTCTGGGTATTCGACAAAGTTCAGCTATGACCATCGCGGTTATCTACAGGTCATCACGGATGCTCTTGGCGAGCGCACTGTCTATGAACATGACTCCCGCGGCCGCCTGCTGCGTTATCAGTTGCCTGATGGCCGCGTCGAACACTACTTGCGCGACGCCAGCGGTCAACTCACCAGTTACATCGATGCGGCCGGTCATACCACCGTCTATCAGCACGATGGGCGCGGACAGGTTCGCCAACGCATCGACGCCCATGGAAGGTCGGTTCAATTCAGCTACGACGCCTATGGACGCCTCCAGGCGCTAACCAACGAAAACGGGGAAAGCTATCGATTCGCCTGGGACGCCGGCGACAGAATGATCGAGCAACAGGATCTGGATGGCAGCGCCCGACGTTATGCCTACGACGGGCTGAATAACGCCATTCGCGAGGCCCATTTCCCTGCCCCTTTTGGCAATGGTATGGCGTTGGTATCCAGCGGCCCAATAGAGCCCATCATTCATCACCTTGAACGAGATGCTGCCGGACGGCTGATTGGCAAAATAACGGCAGACGGCCGAACCGAGTACACCTACGACACTGTGGACCAACTCATTGCCGTCACCTTTACAGATAATCAGGGCAACCAACAAAACCTGAGCTTTGCCTACGACGCCATCGGGCAACTGCTGGAAGAGCAAAGTTCGGCTGGCCGCTTACGGCATCATTACGATGAGCTGGGCAGCTTGATACAAACGCAGCTACCGGACGGCCGTCGACTCAATCGGTTGTATTACGGCAGCGGCCATCTGCACCAACTCAATATTGACGGACAGGTGATCTGTGATTTCGAGCGTGATCGATTGCACCGTGAGGTCCTTCGCACTCAAGGACGACTCATCACCCGTAGCGAATATGACCGGGGCGGACGCGTGCGTTCGCGCCTGCAACGTCATGCGGACCAGTCGACGCTATTGCCGCCTGTGGCGCAGAAACAATTCAACTACGACCCCAATGACAATCTGATCAGTCGCCTCGACCAGACGCCCAGCGGTGATCGCCAACGGTTGCTGCACTACGATGCGACGGGGCGCATTCTCGCCAGCCAAGACAATGTCCAAGGCCCGAGCGAAACCTTCGCCTACGATGCTGCCGCCAACTTGCTGGACGGGCCTCAACCCGGCGCCGGGCTGGTGGTGCATAACAAATTACTGACCTATCAGGACAAACGTTATCGTTACGACGCCTTTGGCCGGATGATCGAAAAACGCAGCGGTGGCCATCTGGTGCAACGCTTTGTCTACGATGCCGAGCACCGTTTGATCGAGGTGCATAACCGCAGCGGTTCCCAAGATACGGTCGTCAGGATGACCTATGACCCACTGGGTCGTCGGACGGCAAAAACCGAACATGACAGTCGTGGTTATCCACTGGGTGAAACACGCTTCATCTGGGACGGTTTGCGACTGCTTCAGGAACAAAAAAACAGCCAGTGCAGCGTTTACCTCTATGACACGGACAGCCACGAACCACTCGCTCGAGTGGACGGCCTCGGTGCTCAACAAAACATTCACTACTACCACAATGATCAGAATGGGTTACCGGAACAGCTCTCGGACGCCAAAGGCGACATCGTCTGGCAAGCGCGTTACCGCGTTTGGGGCAATACCGTTGAGGAAGTGCGTGAGCCTCATTACATCGAAGAACAGAACCTGCGTTTCCAAGGCCAATATCTGGACCGAGAGACAGGCCTGCACTACAACACGTTTCGTTTTTACGACCCGGATATCGGGCGGTTCACGACACCCGATCCCATCGAACTGCTGGGCGGAATCAACCTCTATCAATACGCCCCCAACCCGCTCGGCTGGATAGACCCGTGGGGCTGGTCCTGCCACGGCAACTCGAAAACCAGTCGCAAAGCGCAACATGGTTACGAGATCGTGGACACGCGCACGGGTAAAGTCGCCAAAACCGGCGTGAGTGGCGGCAAGATAAAAACAAACGGAAAATCTGTTCGCGCCGAGACCCAGGTTAGGAAATGGAACGCAGAACCGGGTAACACGGGACGTTACGAATCCAGAGTCATCAAAAAGGTGCCGGCCGGCCCAGGTGCTCGTTGGAAAATCGAGCATTGGGAGCGAAGAAATGCGAATCGACGCAGGCAGGAACTAGACCCAGCGAGGCATTCAAGACCATGATCTTAAAAGAAATCTACCTGTACCCCGACCTGGGCGAATTCAGCGACGAAATTATTCATCCGTTTCGCGACCAAAGCCGATCGATTTGCAATTTTCTTGAGCGCCACCTGAGTGCAGAAAAATTCGAAACGCCGAATTTCAAGAAAATCTGTTTTGTCGGCACCCGCCAAGCCGTCAATGAGCCCTATGTAAACTCCAGCGGCGCGCTCATCGTCAATGTTGGCCTGGATACCGAACTGTATAAAAAATGCACATCGGTCAAAGAGCTCAATGAGTTCTTCATACAACTGTTGTTGGAAGGCCTGGAAAAATGCCGCCCACACATGACCTTGCCTGACGATCTGCTGAAAAACGCAATGGATGAGTTCCGCCGCAACCACTATAAAAACGAGTGGACCTTCAAGCAGAAAAAAATAAAAGGGTCGGACTATGTCTGCGCCCTGGAGTGCCAGTTAACCATCGATTGCTTCCTCATGAACCTTAAGGTCTTGAGGAAAAACACACCGGTACTCGACAAAGAAATTCTGCGAACCGCGCCTGACGAAATAGCATTCGGTCCGTACCTCAAAGACCTCAAGGAAGAAGGCGGCAGAATAAAGGTCATCGACAAATCGGGCGTGGCCTTCTACACCACCACGGTTGCTAGCCTGGACAAGCTTTGACATCCATATGCCGATCGAGCCAACGGATGAGCATGAAGTGATTACCCCACGAGGCTCGCTCAGGTCTACGCCATGAGTATGGAAATTCGCAAGCATCTGGAAGTGGAATTACTGGCGGCGCTGAAGCAAACAACGTCACCCCACCTGGACCTGAAGGCCAGCAAAAACAAACTTGGCCTGCTCGTTGCCAAGGAAAAGCTTGGGGAAATCTACGTTCAACACCTGACCAAGGCCGACGGTTATTACGCAGGGTTGGAGATCTATAACTGCGAGGCCTTTAGCTTCTGCAAAGAGCAATCCCCACCCTATGAGAGTCGGCTGTTGAACGCGTCGTTTTTGTCGAAAAGCTCCTTGTCGGAAGAAGCAAAACAATTCGGCGATGAGCTGGGAGGCATCATCAGAACCCCATCCCCTCAGGCCATTAGCGCCACTGTGCAAAAAATAACCGAACGACTCGAAAAATTTTACCTGCCCAAGGCCGAGCACTGCGTTCTGGGTACGCCCGCATTAATCGATGACGTGTTGGCCGAGCCAGATAACTATGCGTTTCCATTCCTGGCGATTGTCTTTGCGGCGCACAAAAATAATCTGAGCCTGGATTCGGATGTGCTCAAGAAAGCCCTGGCGACTAAAGCAATATTTTGGAACAAACAGTTCGATCTGGCGCTTGCGAACAAACTACTCGGCGCAGGTTAAACGCAAAACCCCGTGGCGAGGGAGCTTGCTCCCGCTGGGCTGCGCAGCGGCCCCCGCTTGTTGGAAAAAGACGTCATGGATTGGCCTCCCAGAAAATTCTTATGCTCCGCTCGGTCGCGGACATCGACTCCATGAGCTATACCAAAGTGCCATCAGCGCCATGCAAAGGGAGCCATGCGCCATGAAGGGGACTTTGTTAGGTTTAATCGTTGTGTCTATCGCCGGATGCGCCAACCTGAACAGTATCTACCGGACATTCGATGTCTCCCGTGGGGAAAGCTCCATGAGCGATATCCGACAGCGAGCCATACTGGTCGCCCCCAATGAGAACATCACCAAAAAATACGACGCGACCGGAAAGCTCGTTTCGGAGGAGTACAGAAAGAACGGGGTGTTCGTTTGCGCAGAACCAAGCCCCGACGCAATGGCTTCCCTTGCTTATGAGCTGGCGGCAAAGGGGGGTTATCCAGAGAAGGCAAGCGGTGAATTGGCGTTCGCCATGCAGGACGGGGCCGCATTCACGGGCATACGCACACAAAGCATCCAGTTGCTCCGTGATTTCGGCTATCGCTTGTGTGAAAGCTACCTGTCTGGCGCGATAAGCGCCCCTCAATATGACCTTCTCATGAGGCGATTCCAAAAGAATACGGTCGCCCTCCTGGCAATTGAACAGCTGACCGGAGCGATCAAAGCCCCTCCCATAGCCCTCACGACAAGTGGCCGGGCTGAAGCGACAAAATCACTGTCCGAACAGAGAGCTGAGCGAGAGAAGGTCAGCGATAGAATTACCGCCCTGGAAACCGAAAAAACAGCAGTAGACAAAAAAATCAGTGATGCCAAAAAAGCCAATGCCAACGCTGACACTTCGGAACTGGATCAGACCGCTGCGGGCCTAGCGGAAAAAATCAAAAACCTGAAAGACGATAGAAACGTTATCGACAGCGCAATAGCCGAAACAAAAGGTGTGATTGCGGATGGCGAAGTAAAGGTAAAAATAGAAACCTCGGGCATGGGCAGCCAACGATCGGATGCCCACATTCAACAAATAGCGAAAACAGTCGAAGGCATCGTCAATAACATCGTGCTCGCCGATGATGAACAGCAACTGTGCATGTCGGCTCTTTTGCTGCCGAACCCGAATGAAGGCCAGAAAAATTTCGCGGATTGGTGCATCAAGGTAATGCGCACCCAGGCTGAAGCCCGGGATGCCTTGATGAAAAATACAAAACTCAAGATGGACCAAGCACAGGCAGTTTTGGGCAGTGGGGCCAACACGGCAGAAAAAGACAAAGCAAGGCAGGACCTTGCCAACCTTCAGAAAGCGTTGGAAGGACTTGGGAAAGGCCCGGGACTGTACAGCCTGTCCTTGGATCGATAGCGCATCGTGGGCCTGTCGATATCGCCCGCTGCGCACGGGTAGCCAAAGGACAGGGGAACAAAACGAAGCGTCGAGCTGAACTGCCTCGACGCTTCTTTATTGATCGCGCCTAGCTATTCAAAAAATGTGAGTTCGTTGCTGGCAAGCCGAGTATTGGACAACGTCGCCCACGATAGCCGCGGCACCACCAACCCCGTGGCGAGGGCGCTTGCTCCCGCTGGGCGGTAACCTGCGGTTTCAGGGGCAGAACCTGGACCGGGAAGCGGGGCCTACGGGAACACCGACAAACCGCATCATTCTGCTGGCAGCGTGACGTTCCCGGCGCTGCGCCAGTTTCTTTTACTGCTTGAAGATCACTTACCAATCAACTGATCCGGATTGAGCCCTATGGCCCGATACCCAATCGCCATCGGGCGCGGAAAGACTTGGGTCAACGTCACGCCCGAGCTGGAAACAGATTTCACCGCACCTGTAACCCCCGGCGCATCCGGTAAAAGGGCTTTGGATAGCTTGTCCACCTCAGCCTCGGTTTCGCCAATTTCCCGGGCAAGCTCGTTCATGGCCGTTTGCTGAGTCTGTGTATTCGGCTGGCCCTGACTGCTGCCTTGCGTGGCAGGAGCCTCCTTCATCATCAATTTCATCTGATCACGCAAACCTGCCAGCTTTTCAAACCGCTCGACCAAAGCCTGAGTGCTAACGGCGAGTTGCGCCGACTGGCCCGCTGAGCTTGTGACGGAAATATCGATCGCGTTCGCGTAATACACTTCCGAAACCAGCAGCAGCTCCGGTTTCGAGCTATTGCCCTGTTTGTCGACGAAAGTTTGAAGCTGCATCATCCGGGCAACAACGCTTTGTAAGTTGCCAAACCCGTCCTTTGTCTTGAAGCCATTGCCGCCCAAGGCGCTCAGAAGATCAGGAACGTCCACCCTTATGACCGTGACACTCGGCACCGAGACCGTCATAAGGTAATCATCCTTGCCCACCACACTGCCCTTCGCCCCCACCGTTCCCGCCATCACATTTGCACCCATTCCCGACTCGACACGTGACCCGAACTGAAAAGCCGGGAACGCCGTGACGCGGTTGACTCTGAAGTCCGCCTCTTTATAGCCGCTGCATTTGAAGTGCGAATAGTTGATAGCCGTCGGCTGCCAGGGCGCTACCGTCTTCTCCCCTGCCGGCTCCCCGCCCTTGACCGGGTAGCCAGAGATTTGCGGCAACTCCGGGGCACTGCGGATCGACAGATACAGTTTGCACAGATCCAACGACCCTACTGGCGCCGGGTAATAGGTGTAAAACGCCGAAGGCTTTTCATCAGAACGGCTTTTCCCGGGGTAGGTGGGGACCAAAAGAAAATTTCCCGGATACAGCCCCTCCTGCAACGGATATACCGCTCTAACACCCAGGTTCGCCACGCTCTCTGACCAAGTCTTGAGCATCGTGCCCGACTCCGGCCTGGAAGCACTGCACCCTCCGATAAGCGCCAGAACGGGGAAAAGAGAGATGAACGTCTTGAAGTGCATACGCCTCCGAGGGACATGAAGAAATAGCATGTCGCCATCACCGGTATAGACGTCAATGATTAAAACTCAAGAACCTGATTGGTCCTTGCTGCTGATCGAACGGGATCAAGCTGCTTTGCCATGGGTCGAGACCGGAAAAAGGGAGAGCAGATGCACTGCTGGCGAATCGAACGCTCGATAACGTCGACCGACGTTAGCCGCCACACCATCAACCTGCGGCGAGGGGATTTAGCAAAACGTCGCACCGCCCCGCTGGGCGGCGAAGCCGCCCCAAAAATGACGACACATTCCTACAGAAAAACCACTGCATCACCGGTGCGAGAGCAATCTCTGACCATGAATTCCAGGGCAATACGAAGCCTTGTTTATTCTCCCTCCACAACGCTTCCACCCAGCTACACATCCTTGCGCCATTGCCTACAACTACGCCAGAATCCGCCCGCTTGTGCGCCTTGCTCCCGGGTTCTATCGTTTCCCTGCCACTGCCCATCAGTGGTCGGGTTTGGCGGCCCGGTACACGAAAGGTGCAACAGCCCCTTAATATGATTGCGATGCCTCAGGCATTGGCACTCCTATGTTATGGCGGGTTGCGCAAGGATCCCTTCGGGGATGCCGGGTTCCTTTCGTTCCGGTCCGCCAACCTTGTGTAATCCGTCACCCCATCTGCTTGGCGGCAGACGGTGACGGTTCCTCTTACGAAAGGAGCTCCACCATGTTCAAAATCACACCGAATCCTCCCGAAGCAGATCAAAGCTCTGCGTCCGCTAAATCCAAAACGAAGAAACAAGACGAAGCAGAAAAGCGCGCCTTGGATTACTACCTCCTACCAAAACCGGAAAACTCGGAAGACGCATCCAAACCGGGCCAGCTATTCACCGTGGCAAAAAACGCCGACAACGAATGCCTGCTCGCCAACCTCAGCGAAAACCTGGCGTCAGCCGACGCGATGATCAGCAACCTGGCCTTCGACCTCGAAGGCCCCCGCCGCCACATCGCCCTCGGCATCCAGCAACTGATCGAACTGAGTTCATTGCTGGCGAACCGGGTGCTGGATAACGTCGACCCACGCTAGCCGCTACACCACCCGTGGCGAGGGGATTTATCCCCGCCGGGCTGCGCAGCAGTCCCAAAAGGCCGGCGCAGTCTTCCAAACCGACCGCTCTAACTGGTCTACGACGGCTGCGCCGCCGAGCGGGAGCAACCTTTCTCGCCATGGACCGCGTACATCTTGAGGCCAGTTATGTATGTACTGCCGCCTTCGCGAGCAGGCTCGCACACAGGGAGAGGGTCACCACCAGGACAACACACCACCCAAGACATCACGCAATCGAGCCGCGCCAATACGCCGCTGCCCCGGATCAAACGCCAGCGCCATACGCAGCGCCGGCCAGCTGTGTCTGGGCAGGTTGCGCGGCGCCTTGAGTGAGCGCTCCAACCGAGCATCGCGAGCCTGGGTGGCGGGTAAGCGTCGGAATGGGTGTTTGCCGCTCGCCAGTTCATACAGCACGCAAGCCACACCGTAGACATCGGCAGCGGCTGACAGAGGCGCACCTTCGAGCAGTTCAGGTGCCGCGTAACCGGGCGTCCAAGCGTTAAGGCGTTCACGATTCAGGTTTGGCAGATGCTGCGAAGGCCCCTCCTCGACCAGGCCCAAACCGAAGTCGAACAGGCGCAGGCCTTCTTCGCTCAACATGATGTTGCTAGGCTTCATGTCGCCATGCAGTACGCCGCGGCTGTGGGCGTAGGCCAGTGCATCAAGCAGCGGCACGGCGATAGCCTTCAGTTCAGGCCAAGGCACCCCCTGGGGCCGTTCACAAAGCAGTTTGTCCAAGGTCAGGCCACGCATCAGCTCCATGGTGATGAAGGCCCGTCGTTGGGCTGCATCCACTTCGAAGGTGTAGGGGCGCAGAATATTCGGGTGATGCAATCGCCGCGTCAGGGCGAACTCGCTGTAGAGCAACGCACTGGCATCAGGTGACTCGTCGAATGCTTCACTGAGCATCTTCAAGGCAAGGTACGGGTCAGGATCAGCGTATTGTTCGTGCAATAAATCCCGTACGCGGTAAACAACGCCCATGCCGCCAGCGCCAAGCAAGCGTTCCAGGCGATAGCGGCCTGCGAGTATGTCCGGTGTTTCGCTGATGCAACGCTGGCTGGATATCGCAGTAGGTGCAGCGTTGGCGAAGGCGAAATACGTGGGATAGGCACCCTCTTCACTCACGGGCGGATCACCACGGCCGTCAGGTTATCCGGCGCCGTGCCACGCAAAACGTCGTCAAAAAGATGCTCTAACACCCTACGAGGCGAAGCCAGGTCCAAGGCTCTGCCAAGGGCCTCTATGCCGAGGCCTTGGTACAGGCCATCACTGCACAGCAAAAACGTATCACCCGGCTGAACGTCCAGCTCCAGCACCTCCAGCGTCAACTCCGGCGCGGCACCGACCGCGCGGGTCAGTGCCTTGGCCGCAGGGTGGGCGCAGGCCTCATCGCGGCTGAAGTGTTGCCTGTCGATCAGTTGCTGTTGCAGCGAGTGATCCTTGGTCAGTTGGTACAAGCGTCGACCGCGCCACAGGTAACAACGGCTGTCACCAGCCCAAATGCAGACCCCGCGGTTTCCTTCCAGCAACAGCACCACCACGGTGCTGCCGATAATGCCGAGACGATCTTCGGTGACGGTAAGCTCCTGGCTCAGTCGTCGATTGATCCAGCGCAGGCATTGGCGCACCGCTTTCGAACGCTCCCCCAAGTCCCGGTACAGTGGCAGTTCCGTCAGGTTGGCAACGATCATCTGGCTGGCGATGTCACCGCCCGAGTGGCCACCCATGCCGTCAGCCACCCCCCATACTCCCTGTTGTGGGCAGTCGAGAAAAGCATCCTCATTACGTGCGCGGGCTTTGCCCGGGTCGGTGCGCGCCGCGCTGTACCAGGGACTAGCCACCATCAAAGCTGCACCGGCAGACGAAATGTGCGGAGCACGCTCATGTCGAAAGGGTTCGGTGTGCGCTGGCTCGTCAGCAAATAATTGGCGCGCAGGCCACCCAGATCCGCCTTCAAGACGCGTACATCGCGCCCGGTCAGGTATTCGCTCTGCATCAAATCGAACAAACGAAACAGCGACCATGGCCCGGTATTTTTCTCGATACCCACGCCTCGCCCAACCATTTTGTCCAGCACCAGCGCGGTTCGGCCATTCTGCGCGTCGCTTGGCCAGGTAAACGCCACCGGCAGGATCGGACCGTGGCGATATTCAAGCATCTGGTCGCCAAAGCGGAATTCAGCACGGCTTACTGCCGGGTCCAGGGTGTACGGCTCAAGCTGGAACTGCACTTGTGGCTCGGTCGGGTTTTCGGCGAAAAAGCTCCGGCGAATGGTATGCGCTGTTGCCATCTGATCGAGATAGACCCGGGAGATCGGCAAGCTCTGCCCGTCGATACTGCGCAGGCGGTAGTCTCCCGCCGGACCGCTGACGAAGGGCTGCATATAATTGTCGAAAAAGCGACCGACGATGCCTTGGTCCTTGAAGAATTCTCGGAAATCATTGAGCGCCACGTCGCTGGCACTGTGGGCGCTGAACGGGTATCGCTTGTCGATTGCCTTGCCGTAAAAGCTGTACAGCTCGCTCTGATAACGCTGGTTCAGGTATCGATAAGAATCGCTGAGCACCAAACGCCAGCTGTCCTCGGCCAGCACGTTGAACCACCCACTGATTGGCCGCGGCAGGCGAGCAGACGCACTGCGCAGGTGACTCAACGCATCTCGCCCGCCGCCCATGCGGTGCCTGGCCAATTCGAACGCCGCTTGTTCCGGTGCACTGGCTCGGGCCAGGTTCGCCAGTTGCAATTGCACCTCATCAAGGGCCCGCAGGACCTGGACCAGATCAGCCGTGGGCCCGCCCTTTCCATCCAGCAGGCGATGCAGCGGTTCGAAACGCCGTCGCAAGGATTTTTGCGCGGTGTCCGACAGATGTTCGGTCAGGGACGCAGAAGCTTTCCCTGCCACAGCGGTGAGCTTTGCAACGGCATGTTCGTCCTTCCCGACCGCATCCGTCAGGTCGTCGAGTTGCTCGACAACCGCCTGGAGTCGAGTGTTTTCGCGCACCTGCACCAGCATCCGCAAAATCGGTGAATGAGCCGAAGTCAGCCCCGCGAGTTGCTCGGCGCCCTCAGCCGCATTGCTGACGGTTTGCAGGGTGATCTGACCGACCGCTTCGCTCCAGTGGTCGGCATAGTCACGAAAATACCGCTGTTCCAGTTCGACCATCAGGCGACGCATGTCCATGCCGCTGAGGCCCTCGCCTTCACCCAATACCCAGTTGTCCTGCAACAATTCGCTGATCAGCGCCGTCCCCTGAACCGAAAAGTAACGTTCGTAACCCTGGCGGGTATAAAAACCAGGAATCACACGATCGGTACCGACCAACAGCCCTCCTTGTGAACCCAAGTGTTGGCCGAGTCGATATGGCGGTAGATTGCTGGCCTGTTCGTGCAGCATTTTGTACACGACGGCGGCCAAGGACTCACGACGAAGGGCCTCTCGGGCCTGGGCTACCAGCGGTTCATTGAGTGCATGAATGAAGGGTAGCTCCAACAGGCGCGCGAAGTGAGCATTCAGGCCCTCCTGTAGCGCCGTGTTGCCGGGGTAACGAAGTGACCCATCGTTGGCCAGCCAATCCTTGAGCCAGGCAACATCTCGACGCTCTTGCAGACCCAGCATCAAGTACGCGCGCAGGCTGTTGAGCAATTGCTCGCGGTCACTCCAGTTGTTGCGGACTTGCTCTTCCAGCCTCTGCGCAACCTTCGGCAACAGTTGCGCCTGCAATTCACGCTCATAGGCCTCGGTCACCGCAGGGTTGCTCGCATCGCCCTGGTACAGGCCGGCACGCTCGTACAATGGCACGGCCCTGTAGGGTGGGAAAACCCGGGTGGCGTCGAAACGAATATCCAGTGACTCGAGCATTGCGGCCCAGTCATCAGCGTTCACTTTGACCGATTGCTGCTGGTCCCAGTGTTGCGCCAGCATACGCAAGCTATCCAGACGCTCGTGGTTGGCCGAAAAACCGTTCGCCCACAACAGCCCGCACAGGCCAACGACTGTCAGCGCCCCGAGGTACAAGGCCCGCTGTCTCCAATGGATACGACGGCGTTCGCGCTGAACGAGGTCAGTCAGATCGGCTTCCGGAAAAATCACCCGGCTGATCAAATGATGAATGAACCGCGAGCGTCGACCAGACACGGTATTACTGGCGCGCAAAGCCACGTTGCCGGGTTCGGCAGTCAGCTCCATTGTTCGACCCGGCAGCAATGCACAGGTCAAATAGAAACCACGCAGCGTACCGACGTTGCCAGTAAACGCCTGCTCGACCAGCAAACAAAGCCCGGCGCCGAGTTGTCCCAGTTGGTGAGGAAAATCAAGCATGCAGCTACGGCGTAGCGGGTCGCGCTCCTGATGCATGCGCATGATCATCTGGCTGTTGAGTCTATGCAGCAGCGCCTCGAACTCGGCACGTAACACGGCTACGTCACTGCCCCGCTGGTCTCGACTGAAGCTCGCACCCAACACCTGGTCGTTTTCCTCACGCGTCAGCGAATCAAAAAATTCATTGAAGCCAGGCACGCTGTCCGCTTTGCTCAGGACCAGGTAAATCGGGACATCGATGTGCAGCCGCCTTTGCAGTTCCTGCAAGCGGCCACGAATCTGGCACGCCAGCGTGGTCATTTCATCTTCGCTGCCCAGCAACAGGATCTCGGTCGGAACCGTCACCAGTACCCCGTTCAACGGACGACTGCGGCGACGTTTGCGCAGCAGTTCGAGCAATACGGCCCAAGCGCTGCTATCGATATCACTGTCCGCCTGGGTCAGGTAGCGCCCGGCGGTGTCGATCAGCACGGCGTGCTCGGCAAAATACCAATCGCAATGACGGGTACCCGATATGTCGCCGACTGGCTTGCGCTCAAGCCTGTCGAGAGGGAACTCAAGGCCTGAACAATCCAACAGACGGGTTTTGCCGCTGGCGGGCGGGCCTATCAGCAGATACCACGGCAGATCGTTGCGCCAGCGGTCACTGCGGCCAGGATAGACGCTTGAGGACCTTAGCGAGGTTAAAGCCCGCTTGAAGCGCGAGCGTACTTCGCGCTGCTCATCAATCCTGGCCTGGTACAGGGCCCGCGCATGCCCGGAGGCGTCTTGCTGGGCATTGGCGCTTGAACCGGCGCGCCCATTGACGAAAACCATGACCAGGCCCCAGCCCAGCAGAAGCACGCTGATGGTCAGCAATCGCGCCGTCGGGCTTGCCCAAAACTTGTAGTCATTGACGGCCAGAAGTGGCCCGGCGAACCACACCAGCAGCGCAACACAAAGCACCAGCAGCAGCGTCCAAATCCACGTCTGGCGCACCCAGGCACCGGCTTTCCTGAAAAGCAATTTCATGACACGTCCCTGTTTACGGCAGCGGCCGAGCGGCGGCCGGCTCTGACAGTTGATAAGGTTGCAGTACGCTTTGGCGTTGCTCGTTCAATACCCAGGCGAAACTCGAGTACATCACTCCCAGGCAGACCAAGGTAAAAACCGCCACTGTCCAGGCAGGGACAATGCGCACCGGACTGCGTCGCGCGCCATCGAATCCTTCCCAGCGAGGTGACAGTTCGCGGGGAATGTCGCCGCGGGTCTGGCAAATCAGCCGGTACAGGGCGTCGCGCAGGCTTTCGAGTTCGAGCATCCCGCGGGCCTGAACCCGATACTTACCCTCGAAGCCCAGGGATAGGCACAGATACAACAGTTCAAGCGTCGGCAGGTGCTTGATAGGGTTTTTCGACAGGCGCTCAAGCAACTGGAAGACCTTCTCGCCGCCGAAGGTTTCGTTGTGGAAAGTGCTGAGCAGGCTTATCTGTGACCAGCCGCCTCCTTGACCCCACGACGTGGTGACGATCGCCTCATCGATCACTGAGCAGAGCACGTAACGCGCGGCGATCAACTGACTGTTTTCAACACCGCCCTGCAAGGCACAGGCTTCGAATTGCTCCAGACCTCGCTTCAGTTCCCCTTTAAGGGCTTGCAGGTCCTCGCGTGCGCGGCCGTGTTTGAGCTGCACCATTTGCGAAAGCAATCCGGACGCCGCCGCGACCAGCGGATTCAGGCTGACATTGAGTGACTGGGAACGTGGCAGGTGCGCGGCGTAGATCATCCGCTCTTGCAACTGTTCGAAACGCGGCGGCGAAGCAGCATCGGTCAAGGGCCCGGAAGCAGGACGTTGTCCATGATGGTCGAGCAGGACGGTCGTTTCGTCCTGAGGATTTTCCTTATCCATTTCGTTCAATTCCTGATGGCCCAAAAATTCAGCTCAAGCTCAGCGAAATCACCGCAAACATGGAACGCAAAGCCTGCGGATCGCTTCAGTTGCGCCAGGTCTTCGGTATTGGGTTCAAGGATGAAATAGGTTTTGTTGGCGTGAAATGCGATCTGCCGCGGAGCCACGGGCAGAGGCCTGATCTTGATACCGGGCAGATGCAGGTTGACCAACTGGCGGATACGCTCCACCGAGCCAACCTTGAGGTTCGACGGCAATCGATGGCGCAGTTCTTCGCTGTCACAGTTGGCACTTGCCGCCAGTACGAACGAAGCCGTATCCAGCAGGGAGAGATCCTGCACTGGCGAGACGATGATTCCATACTGGCGCGGCTGCAATTGCAGCTCGATCGCGTGCTGTTCGAGCACCATCGATAGAACCTGGCGGATCGCTTGCATCAGGCTTCGAAAACACGCGCCTTGGTTGCTGTGCTGGTAGCGGTGGGTCAGCGGTGGGCGTTTGCTGTCGCTGGAGAACGTCGCCAGGTCACCCAGCAGGGCCAGCAGCATTCGGTACAGCGTTTCAGGATGTACTTGCTCCAGGTCCAGATAATGACGCAGCAGCAATTCACTGCGATTGATCAGTTGCAGCATCATGAAATCGCCGACTTGCGCGCCACCTGCCTTGCCATTGAAACGGATCCGCTCGGCAAGGCTGTCGCCCCGATGAGCAAGCATGCCGATGATCTCCTTGAGGCACGACAGCAAGTAATGGGATGAGCGTGCCTGGATGAAGGTCGGTACAAAGTCCGGATCGAGCCTGATCACACCATCGGCCGTGGTATCCAGCACCTCACAGAGCTTGAGCTTCACAAACGCATGGTCGCTCTGTTGCTCGCCCAACAGCAGGCGCAGGTCCGGCCTTCCGCAACTGATCTGGCTCCCGCCGCAATCCCCGGCGTTGGAGTCGGTCACTTGTGTCTCGTAGATGGTGTAGCGTGCCAACACGTCAGACTGCTCTGGACGACGGGACTCGATGTGATTGCCGGTCACCAATGGCAGCGCGAGGTAGATCGGTGTATTGCTGGTATTGGACGGAACTTCCAGGGCCAGCGGCTCGGCGTTGCCACCTAGTTCGAACAGACTGCCGTCCGGTAGCACCCCGCTGGCCTGGCTGACTACCAGCTGACCCATATTGAGAAACTGCACATCGATTTCCAGTGCCAGGAATCCCCAGGCGTAACTGCCGAGCAACCGGGTACGGACCTTCAATTGGTGGTCGATGTAGCGATCGTTGTGCTGTAGATGCTGCGGGCGCAACAACATGCCTTCTTGCCAGATGACTTTATCGTGATTCATCGGTCATCTGCCCCGGCCTGTCTTTCAAGCGTGTTGGCAAGCCCATCCTGGTCAAGGGTCAGGTTCGCTTCGGTCAACTGCGTCGCAGCCACTGGCAGTGTGTAGCGCCAGCGAACCTGTGGCAGGTCACGGTACGCCGCGAGTATGCCGACGTAACGACTATCCCCAGAGAGACCGAGCCTGAGCTCGACGGTTTCACCTGGACGCAGTTCCAGCTCTTCGCTGGAAACCAGGTCAGGGGCCAGTGTTTCCCTCGCACGTTCATAGAGGCTGAAGAAATCTGAGTTTTCAAAAGCCACCGGATGCCTGAGTTCGAACAGCCGCACCACCACCGGCGATGGTCGCCCATTGATATCGGGGTTGAGTCGCTCACTGGCCGTCAGGGCGAGGTTGAGCTTGGTCATCGTCGAAAAGGGCGACAGCGTGGTGCAGCCGGCCAACAACAAGGTCATGGCCAGCGCCGTCAAAGGCTTGGATAAGTGCATCGTGCAGTGGGACATGAACGTCATCCGTGGTGATCGATTTGCAGGCCGGCAATCAGACGAACCTGTTCTTCATAGGTCTGGGTCAGGCGCAGTTCGCTTTTCAGCTCCGAGCGAGTACGCAGGCTCTGTTGCAAACCCTGGATGCTTTGCTTGAGCAACAGCGCGGCGTTGATCGCCAGACCTTCGCGGGCCTCGCTGTCCAGGCCTTCGAGATCCATGCCCAAGGCGGTACCGAAGCGCTGCCAAAAAACGTCGTGCGAGTGATCAATAGCGTTGGCGGGCGGGACGGGCGCAGGCCTTGGCTCAACTGGCTCTTCGACCAGCTCCGGCAACAGCAGGCTTTCCCTGTCGATACGCGCATAATCCGCACGTCCAAGGGTGTCCGGTGGTACCGCCGCAGGATTTATCAGCTCGTCGATGTCCAGCGAGAGCCGCTCCTGTTGATCCAGCGCTTTGAGCGGGTCGAGTTCCAGGAAGGCATCGTCGGGAATAAGACTGTCGACCGGCATTGAGCGGCTGACTTCGGCAAAGCTGTTCGACGGCCCGGCGACCAGCCGCGCCAGGATCTCGAAATCACCCATGATGTAGGCGTCTCCGTCCTGTATCCGGACCGGTTCGCCCTTAGGCAGGCGCGCGCCGCTTTCGCGATGGATCGTACCGTTACCACTGGTGTCGGTCAGGAAAAACGCGCCCTCGCGGAAGCTGACCTGCGCGTGACACTTGGACAGCAGGCGGTCGCGGTCGGGGATCATCCAATGGCAACCCTCGCCCCGTCCTATTACTCCGCCGCCCGGCCCGAAGGTCTTGTGACACAGCTGTACAGGGACGAACTGGTTGGCGTTCAGCATTTCAAAAACAAGATCCATCTCTTAACGGCTCCTTGGGTCACTTGCCGCGATTGATCGCCTGTGGATCACCCAGAGGGCGATAATCACTGTCGTTGAATTTGTAGTTGCCACTACAACCGCCGAGGGTGAATGACATCAGGAGCGTCAGCAGAACGGTTCGCCAGGTAAAGAAAGGCATGGAAACTTCTCCAGTAATGAAGGGCCGGCTGGGATGGGTATGAGGGGCAAGGATCAATCATTGAAATCACTGCGCTGAACGTTCAGGCGCGCGAGACGATAGATCAGCGTGCGCAGCGGCAGGCCGAGTTCGCGGGCGGCACGTGTCTTGTTGCCTGCACTCTCGCGCAGGCAATCGATCAACAGGCCACGTTCTATCTGTTCCATCCGCTCACGCAGGTTCACGCGGCCGCGCTCGGATGGGGTCTGGATGTGCAGCGCAAAATGCTCGACGAGCAATTCGCCGCTCTCGCACAAAAGCACGGCCCTTTCCACGATGCTCTTGAGTTCACGGACATTTCCCGGGAAGTCGTAGGCAGCCAGGTGATCGAGTGCCGCGTCTGACCAGCGCACCGGATCGCGCCTCAGGAGTGTGCAAGCCTTGTCGGCAAAATGCCGCGCCAGCTCGATGATGTCGCCGTCGCGCTGACGTAACGCTGGCAACTGAATTGGAAACTGCGCAAGGCGGTAATACAGGTCTTCGCGGAACTTGCCCTCCTCCATCAACTGCTTCAGGTCGCGATGAGTGGCGGCAATGATGCGCACGTCGACATGGTGAGTGTCGTTGGAACCCAACGGCCGGATTTCCCCTTCCTGCAACACTCGCAACAACTTCGCTTGCAGGGACAACGGCATATCGCCGATTTCATCGAGCAACAGCGTGCCGCCGTTGGCCGCGTCGAACAGCCCGGCACGGTCTCGGTCGGCACCGGTGAACGCGCCCTTGCGATAGCCGAAAAGCTCACTCTCCAGTAAGTTCTCGGGAACCGCCGCACAGTTCTGCACGATAAACGCCTTGGATCGACGCGGACCGTAATCATGGAGGACCCGGGCCACGACTTCCTTGCCGGTACCGGTCTCACCCCGCAGCAGGACGGTATAGGGGCTATGCAGTACTTTACTGAGCAACGAGCAGGTCTTGCGCATGGCGACGCTCTTGCCGATCAGGCCGTAACTGATACCGCTCGGCAAGCTTGTGGCATCGGACACCGACTCGTCGACAGGACCGCGCAGGCGCTGCAACAGATGCATCTGACCAAGTGTAAAGGTCCCAAGACGTCCCAGGGATTCAGCGACCCCATGCAAGTCGAGGTGCTGATTGCTGGCGCACAACAACAAGCCACCAACCTCATCCTGCGGGTCGACCAGGGGCACACAAAGCAGCGACTGCCATGGTGTGGCCCGCGCGGGCAGAAAACGGGTTTCGTGCACACTGTCACTTAGCGCGCCGAGGCATACCACACGGTTCTGGCGTAGGGAAAATTGCAACAATTGCTCAGCGTGATAATCGGAGGACAGGCTTTGCGGGTCACGAAATTGCACCAGGCCTTCCAGATACTCGGTGTTCATTTCCAGGCGGGCGCGAGTGGCATCGAGCAGGTACAACTGCACCAGTTCACAGCCACTGAGCCGCGCAACCCCCTGAATGAAATTCCCCACCAGCTCAGCACCGTCCACCAAGCGTGAAAGGTTGGAAAACTGCGCCAAAAGTGCCTCGGCATAGTCCAGCGGTTGCGAGAGTTTCTTGAACATCGCACCCACCTCAGGAGAACTCACACGCAATGCTGGCATCGTCGTTGAGCACGGCGTGTACATGCCGCAGCTGTTCGTCGCCGGCCATGGCCGCGAGCAACCGGTCGGCAACCAGCGGCATCAGGTGCAGGTCAAGCAGTTGGTCAATCAGTCGTGCGCCGCGATCATTGCGACTGCAACGCGCGACCAGATGGTTCACAAGTTGGCCGCAGTAACTGAAGCCCAAGTGACGACGGCGCAGCCGCTCGCCCATGCGGTCGAGTTTGATCGTCACCAGCTCACGCAACACCGGCCCGCTGACCGGGTAGTACGGCACCACGCACATGCGGGCTAACAGAGCGGGTTTGAAATGTTTACTGAGGATCGGGCGAATGGACTCTTCGAGGCTTTCGGCGCTCGGGTGTGCGCCGTTTTCGCACAGTTCGTCGATGCGCTCACTGCCCAGGTTCGACGTCATCAGAATCAAGGTATTGCGAAAATCAATCTCCCGCCCTTCCCCATCGTTGGCCAAGCCTTTGTCGAATATCTGGTAGAACAGGTTCAACACATCCGGGTCGGCTTTTTCGATTTCATCGAGCAGCACCACGCAATAAGGCTTTTTCCGCACGGCTTCGGTGAGCATGCCACCTTCGCCAAAACCAACGTAGCCCGGCGGTGCGCCGATCAACCGCGAAACGGTATGTTTCTCCTGGAATTCAGTCATGTTGAGCGTGGTGATGAAACGATCACCGCCATAGAGCAAGTCGGCCAGGGCATGCGCCGTCTCAGTCTTGCCGACGCCACTGGGCCCCACCAGCAGAAACACGCCCACTGGGGCGTCGGGTTTGTTCAGGCCTGCGGCGGCGGCACGCATCGCGCGATCAAGCGCCTGTACAGCTGGCTCCTGACCACGAATACGCGCACGCAGGTCCGCCGCGAAACTGGCGACTTTCAAATTGTGCTCTCGGGCCAGTTGCGCCAGCGGTACACCGGTCCAGGCACTGATGACCTCGGCGACCAGTCGCGGGCAAACTTCGAAGCTGACCAAGCGCTCCTGAGCCTGCGCAGCCACCAACGTGCCGTGTGTTTCATGCAGCGCCGCTTCCAGGGCTTCGACACCGTGGGTTTGATCCTGCTCGGATTCCCGTGCCCTGGCCAATTGTTGACGAAGCGACAACAGGCGTTGCGCAAGAATACGTTGCTCGGTCCATTGGGTTTCCAGCGCTCGGCACTCGTCTTCGATGGCCTCCAGGCGGGCCTCCAGCGCTTCCAGCGCCTGAAGATCGATCGATAAACCGGCCTGCCCATCACGGCGCAGCGCCTGGCGCTGACGCTCGCCTTCGGCCAGCTCGCTGCGTATTCGCTCCAGGCTTTGCGGCGCAGCGGCCAGGCTGATGCGTACGCGAGCGCAGGCGGTGTCCAGTACATCCACAGCCTTGTCTGGCAACTGACGACCAGCCAGGTAGCGGGCCGACAATTGCGCCGCCGCGACCACCGCGTCATCACGCAGGTAAATGCCGTGACTGTTCTCGTAGACGCGGGCCAGGCCACGCAGGATGGTCACCGCCTCGCTGACAGTGGGCTCGTGCAATTGCACCGGTTGGAAACGACGGGCCAGGGCTGGGTCTTTCTCAAAGTATTTTTTGTACTCGGTCCAGGTAGTGGCCGCGATCGTGCGCAGCTCGCCCCGGGCCAAGGCTGGCTTGAGCAGGTTGGCCGCATCGGCGGCCCCCGCGCTGCTGCCCGCACCAACCAAGGTGTGGGCCTCATCGATGAACAGAATGATGGATTTCGGCGAAGTCTTGACCTCGTCGATCACCCCCTTGAGACGACGCTCGAATTCACCCTTGATGCCGGCGCCGGCCTGCAGCAGCCCCATATCCAGCGAAAGCAGCTCGACATCTTCGAGCACTGACGGTACTTCCCCTGCGGCGATGCGCAACGCCAGCCCCTCGACGATGGCGGTCTTGCCCACTCCAGCCTCACCGACCACGATTGGGTTGTTCTTGCGGCGACGAACGAGGATATCGATCATCTGCCGGATTTCACCGTCGCGACAAAGCACCGGGTCGAGATGGCCTTCGCGGGCCTGCCGAGTCAGGTCATGGGTAAAGCGCGCCAGCAGGGAGTCGCCCGGTTTGGCGGTCTGATCGGCGACCGGTTGAGCCTGTTGCGACAAGGCGAAATCTTTCAACCGATCGATATTCAGCCGGGTGAGCAGCGCATGATAAGCACTCCCTGCGTAACGAAGCGGGTTGCGCAGCAACGCCAGGATCAACGCGGCTTGTCCGACCTGGCTAAGGCCCAGCTCGAGATTGGCCACCAGCAGGGCATCCTGTAACCATTGCACCAGCGCTGGGGCGAATACCGGGTTGCGCGAAGCACTGTGCCCCATCCGTGGTTGCAGGGCGGCGCTCAGTTCACCCGCGCTGACCTGGGCATCTTGCAAGGCTCGCGCGAGCAGGCCTTGCGGACGCTCCAGCAAGCCCAGCATCAAGTCTTCCACCAGGACCTTGTCTGCGCCACGCGCGATGCATTGCTCGGCCGAGCGCTCCAGATCGCTCCTGGTTTCGGCGTCCAATGCCTGAATCAGTTGCTGAAGGTCTACGTTGATCATGTCATCCATTCCTAGTGAATTTTGCTGCCGAGGATCACTACGCCATCGGCGCGCTCGTGCCCCAGCCAACTGGTCCATCCCAGGCGACAGGTATTCTGTTCACCCATGCACAGCTCACGAATTTCCTGCTGGCGCAGGACCAGGCGAATGTCATATTCGAGGGGATCACGCAGGGTGAATCGCACCAGCGAGCACAACGGCTGGTAACCGGTGCCGATGGGCAGGAATTCGTGAAAACGCTGCCAATCCAGTTCGCTGATATGGATCCGGAACTTGCCGCTGCGGTCGCGCACCCGTTCGCCGAGCACCAGGTCTTGGCTCAGCAGGCTGTTGGCGCTCCCCAGGCGATTGCGCTGTTCGCCAAGGATGTCCACGCGCCGCTCGATGCACTGTTCAAGGTTCAGTTCGGCATGCTTGAAGTAATAACGCAGCACGGCCTCTATCAGAGCCGCCGAATGAGCACGAAGACTCAGCAGGCCCAGGTACGGCAGCAGACGCTTCCAGTTCAGTTGGCTGGCCTTGCGAATGTCTTCGCCGCCCAGGCCGATCAGCGCAAACAGCTGCTCGGAAAACGGGTCTTGAGCACCGCTCTGAAAGCTTGCGCAATAACGATACTTGCGCCAGATCGGTAGCATCAGCCGTTGAAGGCGGTGATGGAAAACGTCGAGAAAGTCGCGCGTCGGATTGCCATCCCCCTCCCCCAAGGCCTGTTCACCATAGAACGCCGGTAGCGGCGACCCTGCCCCTACCAGGCTGACCAGATTCATGCTCAGGCGCGCCCGCACCTGGCCGTGCTCTTCGAAAAACTCCACACGATCAATGTCGCTGGCGGGGAACCCCAGGCTTGGGTTGGCTCGGAATTCCAGCCGGTCATACAGCGCGTCATCATCGAGCGCTGGATGAACCTCGCGCAGCCGATCAACGACCAACAACACGGCCTGAAATAGCGAGTACTCGCGTATCCCTCGTGTCAGCACGCTTATAGAAGCGGCTGCTGGCCCATGCGGGGTGTCCATTGGTAGACCTCTCCTTGTGTGCTGTTCACCCGTAGTTCGTGGTACGAATTGAGGCTGGCATAAAGCGCGAAAAACTCGTTGAGGACCGACGCGAAGACGAACAGGTCGCCCTCGCCGATGTAACCCTGCGGGTCGATGGTCAGCTCGGTGCGCAAGCCACGAACCGGCAAGCCCCGGTGCAGACGGTCGACATGCTGGTGCCTGATCGACTTGAGCCCGTCCAGCAAACGCTTGCTGACCTTCTCTGTCTGTTCGTCGTAGTAACGCGGAAAATCATAGGTTTCGAGAATCACCTTGAGCGCATTGACGTCCGCCAGCGACAGGTAGTTGAGTGACATGTTGCTGATCAGCTTCCAGAGGAAATCGCGATTGAGCGGAGGGGCGAAGCTCGAAGTGACCGGACCTATGTTGCGGAAACTCAGTGATTCAGGGCTTTTCTCACCGGGCTGGTCGATGTCACCCGGCTTTAGCTGGCGCGGCAGGTTCTGGTTGGTGCACATCAACTCGATAGACAGGGTTTCATGGAGGTGAGTGTGGCGGACACCGAAGCCCAGGCAGGTGTCCAGGCCACCGTGCAGCAATGAAGGACGCTGACGAACGCTGTAGTAGGGTCTGCTGTGGGGCACATCGAAGCTTGAATCATGCTCGAAGGATTCGAACGGCACATAGGCCTGATAACCCAGGCCGCCGGGGTTCCAGCCAGTGACGCTTTCGACCGAAAACACGCCGCAGTGCTCCTGGTCATAATCGGCCGGCAGCAGCAGATATTCGTCCTGTTTGCTGTCCAGGCGGATCGGCTGCGCGTCATGTTTGAACAGATTGACGATCGGCGTGCAGTACAGCTTTATGTTATCCAGTGTCGGACGCATCCGCTGGATACCACTTTTGCCAATATCGAAGCGCAGTTCCAGGCCCCGCATCTGTTCGACACTGCTGTGCGGTGCAATGTTGATCACGTCCAGGCCATGGATATCGACGAACAGGAACTTGTCCTGGAAAGCGAAATATTCCTGCAGGTAGCGATAGCCGCGAAAGGTATTCAGCGGATACGGGATCAGCGCTTCCTCTTCGGCAAAGCCTACTGGCTGGACACGAGCGGCTGGGATCCTGAACGTCATTGGGCTGCCGTCTGCCGCCTGCAAAGCTGCGCCAGCGCCGTCCAGCGGAATCAGCTCGATACCCTCGAGGTTGCGCAACAGACTGATGTAGAGCATCTGGCTGATGTAACGCTCGCCGGTCAGGTGCAGACGCAAATGGCTCAGTTGCAGTTCGCCCAAATGACCGTCGCAACACATCTCCAGACGCAGGCTCAACAGCGACCCATCCCCTTTCACTGAATAACTCAACCTGGTCAGATCAAGCGCCAGCACCTCGGTCGGGTAACACGTCAGGAAACGGCAACGCACCTGCTGGACAGGTTTACTTTCGACCGGCGTATCGCGTTCCACCCGCAACGCGGGGCCGGATCGCCGCTGCGGATCGAACTGCAAGATGCTGAAGGCTGGCAATGGCCGCATGTAGTTCGGCCACAATAGCTGCATCAGCGAATGGCTCAGCTCCGGCAATTGGTCATCGAGCTTCTGGCGCAGTCGCCCGGTCAGAAAGGCAAACCCCTCCAGTAGCCGCTCCACATCCGGGTCCCGTCCGGCCTGCCCCAGAAAGGGGGCCAGCGCTGGGTTACGTTCGGCGAAACACCGACCCAGCTGGCGGAGCGCCGTCAGCTCACTCTGGTAGTAATGATTGAACGACATGTATGGCTATCCTTGTCTGACCTTGACTTGGCCGCTGCCGTCCAGGCATGCGGAAAAACTGACCTGCCGCCTGACCCCCTCCACGTCCAGCAAAGCGTCGATGCTGAAGGACAGGCGAAGTTGATCGGCGTTACTGGGCATTGAAACGACACAGACATTCCTGAGGCGTGGCTCGTAGGTCTTGATGAAGATCTCGATCGCCTTGCGGGCCTGGCTCCTCGCGTCGTGCAGGCTCAAGCGCATGTCATTGAGGTCCGGCAGCCCATAATCGGAGAGTGTCTGCACGCTACCCGCCCGGGTGCTGAGCATCTTGGCCAGATGCGCAGCCACCGATGTCACGACACAAACCTCGCGGTTCAAACCCGCGCGCTTTTCAGAATCACCTGCCAGGCGCTCGAAAAGGCTGCCATACGTCATGAGCGCGCCTACACCTTGTCCAGCTTGCCAACCAACGACAGCGTGAAATCGGCGCCCATGTACTTGAAGTGAGGCCGTACGTTCAGGCCAACGCGATACCAGCCAGGCTCACCTTCCACGTCACTGACAATGATCTTCGCTGCACGCAGCGGACGGCGGCCACGGACTTCGGCGCTAGGGTTCTCCTGGTCGGCCACGTACTGGCGGATCCAGTTGTTGAGCTCGCGCTCCAGGTCCGTGCGCTCCTTCCATGACCCCAATTGCTCGCGCTGCAGGACCTTCAAGTAGTGAGCCAGCCGATTGACGATCATCATGTATGGCAACTGAGTGCCAAGCTTGTAGTTCAGCTCTGCATGCTTGTCCTCGGCGCCGATACCAAAGAACTTCGGCTTCTGCACGGAACTGGCGGAGAAGAACGCAGCGTTGTCACTGCCTTTGCGCATGGTCAGGGAGATGAAGCCCTCCTCGGCCAATTCGTATTCGCGCCGGTCGGACACCAGCACTTCGGTCGGGATCTTGGTTTCGATTTCGCCCATGCTTTCGAAGTGATGCAATGGCAGGTCTTCAACCGCGCCACCGCTTTGAGGACCGACGATGTTCGGGCACCAGCGGAACTTGGCAAAGCTGTCGGTCAGCCTTGTACCGAATGCATAGGCGGTGTTGCCCCACAGATAGTGCTCGTGACTGTTGGCAACGGTTTCCTTGTAGACGAACGCCTTGACCGGGTTCTCTTGCGGATCGTAGGGGTTGCGCAACAGGAAGCGCGGGACGGTCAGAGCAAAATAGCGAGCATCTTCCGATTGACGGAAGCTCTGCCACTTGGCGAATTGCGGACCTTCGAAGTGGTCTTTCAAGTCCTTGAGGTCCGGCAGACCAGTGAAGCTCTCCAGGCCAAAGAACTTCGGACCGGCCGCTGCGATGAACGGCGCATGGGACATGCAGGCGACACTGGACACGTACTGCATCAATTTCACGTCCGGCGAGCTTGGGGACATGAAGTAGTTAGCGATGACCGCTCCTACCGGCTGCCCACCGAACTGACCGTATTCAGCGGTGTAGATATGCTTGTACAGGCCTGACTGCATGACTTCTGGCGAATCCTCGAAGTCGTCCAACAAGTCGTCCTTGGAAACGTTGAGCATTTCTATCTTGATGTTTTCGCGGAAGTCGGTGCGGTCCACCAGCAGTTGCAAACCGCGCCATGCCGACTCCAATGCCTGGAATTGCGGGTGGTGGAGGATTTCGTCCATCTGGCGACTGAGCTTGGCATCGATCTCGGCGATCATGCGGTCTACCATGGCCTTCTTGACCGGCTCACCGCTGTTTTGCGGCTTGAGCAGCTCTTCGATGAACGCAGACACGCCGCGCTTGGCAATGTCGTAGGCGTCATCGTCCGGAGTCAGGTGAGTCTGGGCGATGATGCTTTCAAGAATGGTGGCGTTGTTCTGGCCCTGCTTCTGTACTGCATGGGTACTCATGTTTCGGCTTCCTTGGCTGAAAGAATCAAGCGCTCTTCGCTGTGGTGTTCAGACCCAGCTCATCCAGTACGCGGCGGCGGGAATCGTCATTGGCGAGTACGCCCTCGATGGCCTTGCGAAACGCCGGTGCGTTACCCAATGGCCCTTTGAGCGCAACCAGGGCGCCACGCAGTTCCATCAGTTTGCTGAGCTCCGGCACTTGCTCGACCAGGCTCGCCGGGTTGAAATCCTTCATCGAGTTCACACGCAGTTGTACGGCCAACTCTTGAGTTTCGCTCCCGTCCTGAAGACGATTCGGTACGCTCAGGGTCAGGTTCAGCTCCTGTTTGGCCAACACTTCGTCGAAGCTCATCTTGTCGATGCCAATCGGCTTGCGGTCCTCGATCTTGCGTTCGTCCCTGCGGTGGGTGTAATCACCGATCGCCAAGAGTTTCAATGGCAGTTCAATTCCTTCCTGGGCACCGCCAGTGGCAGGCTTGAAGGTGACGTTGATGCGTTCCTTAGGGGCGATCGAGCCTTCTTTGGCCATGACTTTCTCCTTACAATTTGCGACCCGAAGGCCTATTCAATGACCCGTTCGAGGTCGAGGTGACACAACCTGCGATAGGTTTCTTCCTTGCACTCGCGTATGGAGTGGTTCTGGGGTAATAACTCGCAGCAGCTGTGCAACAAATGCAGCACCTGCAACTCCAGGGCGGGCTCCCAGGTATTCAGGCCTGCGTGTTGCAGTGTCTGGTCGAGGGCCTCCAGCTGGACTTTGGCGAGTTCGTATTTCCTGGCCGAGAAGCACAAGCGAGCCATCGCGAACCGCCAGAGGAAACACTCGCGTGCCCCAAGGGCGTTTTGCATGCCTTGCCTGAGCAATTGGACGGCGGGCTTGAGGCCATCCTTGGGCAGGATCGACTGGGCTTCTTCCAGCGTCAGCTCCCAAGGCGCATCGTTGTGAATGACATCGACTTCGTGTGTCGCGCCGGGGCTTTGCAGGTGAGGCATGACCTGGGCAGCGATCCAGGCCCGGGTGGCCGGATCGGCGAACGGCACACCGTCATGCCAGCGCAATTCGATAACGCCCGGCAGGCGCTGGATGAATAGTGCGAGATGGACCTCCACTTCACGCATGGCCAACTCGGCATTCAGCCCTTGCAGGCACTCCCAGGCAAGCCTCTGGCCATCGAGCCAGTACGGTGCCTTCGCCAGGCTGGCCTCGATCTCCACAAGCAGGTTCGCGTAATCGCCCCGTTGCAGGCTGTCCTGATAAGCCTTGAGTTTGTCCGCCGGCAGCCCACGCAGCGGCGTGATCTGCTCGGCGTTGCGCTCGGGCATGACGTCAATGGTCAGCCAGGTCAAAGTACGATTCAGACGCAGGGCGCGAACGTCGGTCGCTTTTTGCTTGAGCCACCAGATGCATAACGAAGCCGCGCTTTCCTGCTGGGCGCGTAAGGCCTTGTGGGCTTCTTTTTCGTTTTCGATCGGAGCGCCGGGCGTGAGCAGTTGGGTGGCAACTTGCTTCACCTGAGCCACTACCGTCCCGAGGGCACCCGCCTGCGGCAGGTTGTCAGTGGCACGCTGGATCATTGTGTTGAGGCGCCGACACAACGGCAGTAGCAGAGGAGCGTCATCCCCTAAGTGGGCAGTGCAAGCGGCGTCGAGCCCCTCAAGCTGTTGTGTCAGATGACGGAACAGCGGCAACTGCTCCTTGATCGCCACGTCATCGCCCAACACCTGCTCCAAGCGTGGCACCAACCAATTGATACTGGCGGCACGGGTTCGATTTTTGGCCGGATGAATCTCAGGCCAATGGTCTTTACACAAGTGCTGCAAAAGACAGAGGCCGGCAAGCAGCCCTTGGAAAGACTCACGCTGATACAGCGCCCAAACCAACCAGGCCGCCACCCGCAAATCCTTCGACTCGGTACGCAACAGCGCTTCACATCCTTCACGGATCTTCAACCAGTCGACCTGGCCGCTCTCGTGCATCGACTGGGCTTTGCCCAGCTCGCTTTCCAACGCCTCGTATTCATTCGAAAAACGCACATCCGCACCCGCAAAGTCCTCTTGGGAAATGGGAGTTTTGGCAAGAGCCAGATAATGAGCGGACAGTTTTCCGGAATACGACATTCACGACCCTGTTAAGAACAGTTCAGTTTGTGACACGGGTAGTTTTGGCGACATGATTAATCAAGGTAAATGTTCGGCTTCGCTTGTAGGAAGTTTCGCAAAAGTGCAATCAAGGCATACCCACAAAACTCACATCGCCTTCAATCAACCGAACGCTGCGAAGCATGCCAAGGTTTTAAACATAAAAAAGTAGGAACTTTCCTTTTTTTCAAAAAATTACCCCTTCGAAAATCCCCAATGCGAAAGTTTTTTCTGTCAAGGCTGAATACACAATCGAACCTCCTAAAAACCACTTCAAATCATTTCGCTCTCAACTCTTACTTGCTGCGAAGAGAACTCCTACATCCTTTTCTTTTTTTACGGGCCTCTGCGCACGCACCCAGCAGGACTGCTTCAATGTAATCAGGAGTCAAAGCCAACGCCCAAGGACCCTCGTATGTTCCACACCCCTGATTTACACGACTTCCATCTCACCATTCCTGACCTCGAATATGACCTTCAAGTGTTGGCCTTCGAAGGCTGCGAAGCCATCAGCACACCTTATTCGTTCGATATCGAGCTCGTCAGTGAACAACGCGATATGGACTTGGAGAACTTGTTAAACCAGCAGGTATTTCTTGCATTCAATAAACAGGGGCACGGTGTTCACGGGCTGATTTATCGTGTTGAACAAGGTGACAGCGGTAAACGCTTGACGCATTACAAAATAAGAGTGGCTCCACGACTGGCTT
This sequence comes from Pseudomonas sp. St290, assembly GCF_018325805.1. Lineage (NCBI taxonomy): Bacteria > Pseudomonadati > Pseudomonadota > Gammaproteobacteria > Pseudomonadales > Pseudomonadaceae > Pseudomonas > Pseudomonas sp. St290. The sequence goes on from NZ_AP014703.1 coordinate 6,697,566, forward strand.
ACTTGGAGCACCGCACTAACCAGCGCATTTTTCAACAGGTCAGCGTGCCGCAGATCATCACATTGATCCTCAAGGAACACGGCATCCTCACCGATGCTCATCGCTTCCAGTTGAGTGCAAGTTATCCGCCTCGTGACTACTGCGTGCAGTATCGCGAATCTGACTTGCACTTCATCGAGCGCCTGTGTCACGAAGAAGGCTTGCATTATCACTTCCAGCACAGTGACTCCGGTCACTACCTGGTATTTGGTGATGACCAGACCGTCTTTCCCCGACTTGAAGGCCGCACTGTTTACAAACACGGCAGCGGCATGGCTAGCGAGGAACCGGTCATCCATCGATTTGGCCTGCGACTGGAGACCCGGACCAGTCGCGTCACGCGCCGTGATTACGATTTCAAGAAATCGACATTCCTACTGGAGACTAGCTGTCAGCCTGGTATCAAAAAAAATAGGCCAGACTTGGAGGCCTATGATTATCCCGGTGACTTTACCCAGGAAAAACGCGGCAAGTCGCTGAGCCGCCGCGCCTTGGAACGCCATCGCGCCGACTACTGCCAAGCCGAAGGAAAGAGTAATCAGCCAGCACTGATGACGGGGCACTTCCTGAGCTTGAGTGAGCACCCACGCCAGGAATGGAATGATCTATGGCTCCTGACCGAAGTGCATCACGAAGGCAAACAGCCGCAGGTGCTTGAGGAAATAACGCCCAGCGACACTGGCAGGACTGCGGATCATTTCTATCAGGGCTATCGCAATCACTTCGTTTCCACGCCTTGGGATGCGGTCTTTCGTTCGCAGCGGGTTTACCAAAAACCACGTGTATGGGGCAGCCAGACGGCAATCGTCACGGGGCCCAAGGATGAAGAGATCCACTGCGACCCGTATGGCCGGGTCAAGGTCAGGTTTTTCTGGGATCGTGCGGGGCACTTCGACGATGGCAGCAGTTGTTGGTTACGAGTCGCCTCCAATTGGGCGGGCAACAGCTACGGGGGCGTCACGATCCCACGGGTGGGCATGGAGGTGTTGGTGACCTTCATGGAAGGCGATCCCGATAAGCCCTTGATCAGCGGATGCCTGACCAACAGCGCCAACGCTCCGCCCTACCCGTTGCCTGCGCACAAGACCCGCACCGTGTTTCGTTCTTGCAGCTCGCCGGGCAACAAAGGCTTCAACGAGCTGCACCTGGAAGACCGCGCCGGTCAGGAACTGATCTATCTGCGTGCCCAGCGTGACATGGAACAGAAGATCGAAAACGACAGCCGACTGGAGATTGGTAACGAGCGGCGGGAGACCATCAAGGGCAATAGCTTCACCGTCCTGCACGCCGAGGAACATCGGACCACCGCCGCCGACCGCACGGTCCAAGTCGAAGGCAATGACTACCTGCGCGTCACCAACCGCCACACCCGCGTCGATCAGACATTGGTGGTCGAGACCGGACAGCAAATACAGATCAAGGCAGGCGCTCATGTGGTCCTTGAAGCAGGTGCAACCCTCAGTTTGAAAGCCGGAGGCCAGCACATCGTGATCGACCACAGCGGTGTCTACAGCAGCAGTGAAATCCAGCTCGGCGGCGCCCCCATGGTCGGCGCCACCGCCTCATCATTTGCGCCTGGCTTGACGGATCCCTTGGCGGCGCCAGCCCCAGTGTTCGCCCCCACTCAACGCTCGCTGATAACGGCCAGCCAAGCAGCGGGATTGGATTTTTGTCCGATCTGCGAGGCCTGCCGCGGAGGGCTCTGCCCAACGGAAGTGGCCGCCGCATGACTCGCTCATTCCCCCATCAATGGTTGATCGAACAGCAACGCCTCGGCCACGCCTTGTGTGTCGTCCTGGACTCAGAAAATGAACACCACACGCGCCAGGCAATGCTCAAGAACAGTCGCCCCGACCAGTACCTGAGCGTGTACGGCCAAACGCTGGTCGCTGATCTCGCTGACGCCGGGCCCTTTGTCTTCACCTTCGATCGGCCCGGCGACGAGCACATCAATGAATTGCTCAACCGGCCGGACAGCCACTGGGGATGGCTCGCCAGCCTTCCAAAAGGGGGCCTGCCAACGCTGGTGGAGCACTGGCGTGAACGGCTGGTCATCGGAGAGCGCCCCCATCAGGCGTTGTACCGCTTCCATGACAACCGTGTCTTGGCCCGGGCGCTCAAGCACCTGCCCGTTGAAGCCTATCCGGCCTACCTTGGGCCAGCGATCAGTGTCTGCTATTGGCAGGGCACTCGCTGGTCAAGCACCTATAACCCGGCCCCTGGGACATACCCGGTGCCCGATTTGCCTCTTTGGCTGCAGGTGCCTGTTACCCCGCAACAAGCGATGCAGACTCGCCTCCTCAATGCCCGCCGCTTCCTGCTGGCCGAGCATATCCTGGCCTTCGCCACACTGGCCGAGCAACAGGACCCGGAGGTGTGGTTGCGTGCCACGCTCGATCAGGCCGAGGCCTGGCACTGGCAAGCACCTGAGCAGTTGGAGTTCTTGCTGACTCAGCGCCTGCAAGCACCCACCGATACTCCGGTGTCGTACTGGCAAGTACGCCCAGCTGAAAGTCCCGATGAGCATTTTGAACGGGTGCGCCTGATGGCGGCGTTCTGGCAGGGAGATGCGCCGCTATGAAACAGGTTTTGCGCATTGCAAGTTTGAGCGGTCTGGCGATGGTGGCAGGTTGTGCCGGGAAACAACCGAACACGTTTATTTTTACGGCAGATTTGCCGCCTGACTTTGCCTACGAAGCGGCGGTGTACTACGTACCTGCGCCAGGCGAAACCTGCACCGTCGAGACCCGGTATAACAAAGCGCCTGTGTTCAATAGGGAGTGGCGTAAGGCATACAAACCCGATTCCGAAATCGTTATTCGCCGAACCCGTATGGGTTGCCCGCTGGTGATCAGCCGCATTGAGCTCGAAATCAATTCCGCCTATGGCAAGGACTGGAGCGATATCAGTCACGATTCAGCCAACGTGGTGATTCGCGATGAGCTGGAAGCGCAATACAAAGGCATGTTCAGCGAAGCGGGTGAAAGCACTTTTTACGGCCAATGCCAGTGGCTGTTCCGTACTTCAGGCAAGCCCCGCATTCTCAGAAAAATCCTCGACTGCAAAAAAACCAACCCACAGGGCGAGCTTGGGCGTGGGCGTCCTTTCTCGGCGTACACCCTGGATCAACTGCCGGGTAAGACCGTGAGGATGAAAATCAAATTGGCGGACGAGGAAAGACCCGCCATTGGAGACACTTGGGTGAAAGTGCCTAACGGTTGGAAACGCTGCCTGGGCAAGCACTTTGAGGACCAGTACGCATTTTGTTATGGCAATTACCAGGACTTCAGCGGTTTTCAAATGCCCGACGGACAGAGATGCACTATTTACCCCGGTTGTACGGAATAAGGAGATCCGCGTATGACGTCATTGCAAAAAGAACTGGAGTCACGGCTGAGCCATCGCAATCTGACCTGCCCTGTGGGGGGTAAGTGGAGCAGTTTTCAGCTCGTCGATGAGTTTGGCTCTGGTGAGCCTTATGCAGGGCTGGCTTATGTCGCTACCGATTCAGAAGGACAAAAATACCCTGGCAACCTGGATGTCATGGGTGTCGGCAAGGTTAGCAACCACTATGCAGGACCAATTGCCCTGCTTTTTGATCAGACGTATCAGGGGTTTGAAGAGGTCTACTCATTTCTACAAACAAGACCGCACTACCCTCTCAAGATCACCGAACTACAAGTCCGCGCCGAGCAAACCCGTTACCTGAACCCAAACGCCACGCGCACCCGGGAAAATCCCGCACAAGCCTGTGCAGACGACTTCTTCCAAGTGGAAGTACGGCACCTGGTCAAGTACGTCGCGCATTTGCCTCCCGAGGTGTACCGCCATTATCCACTCCCTGCAGGGCCGGCACGTCTGATGGGCGAGCATGGCAAGCTCGGCGTGACCTTGATGCCGCAAAAACACACGGTGCTTGAAGTTCGACCGTTGCGCGCCTTGCGGCCCATGCTGTCCACCGCTCCCGAATTCTGTGCGCTCAACTTGTACCAATTGGCGCTCATGTCGACCTTGACCTATTGCCCCTTCGGCCAGACGCCTGACAAAGCTCCGATAAAAACACCGGTGAGCTTCACCGAGCAACCAAGCGCGGGCAACTGGTTCGCCGACGCCTTGGCGAAGTTCGAGGAACTCGGGAAGTTCTATCCGGAACAAACAAAACCCTACTATCCACTGTACGAGGAGGTGCCCTATTCCAAACGCCTGGAGATCGTGCCGTTCGACCCGGCCCTCTACGCGGTCAACGATCCGCAATTGGGTGTACATCAGGAGCATCCCGCCAAAGTCCATTTTCTCGACGACACCGACAAAGAAGAAAGCACTGATACCCAGGCCTACATCACCCACAACGACGAACTGATCCTGATTGCAGTACGTGGCACCCAGCAACCCGCAGACTTCCTGCGCGACGCCGATGCGCTCCAAGTACCGTTTGAAGAAGGGGTCGGCCAGGTGCATCGAGGGTTCTATGGCGCCGCCAAAACAACTGCGGCCTTCGTGACGAGTTATCTGGACAGGTTCTACGCAGGGCAAAAACTGCTGATCTGCGGCCACAGCCTGGGAGGCGCGGTGGCGTTACTACTTTCAGAGATGCTGCGGCGCAGACCGGAAGGCTACACCCTCCAGCTCTACACCTATGGCGCCCCCCGAGCCGCCGACGCCACCTTCACAAAAAACGCCGAAGCCCTGGTGCATTACCGAATGGTCAACCACAACGACCCGATACCCAGCGTGCCCGGCAGTTGGATGAATACCAAGGGCAGTGTTTATGGCACAGGGTTGGCCCTTACGTTCGCCAACGTACCAGTCGGCCTTTCCGTGTTCGTGGCGGGCATCACTAACTTGACGGGCGAGCCCTACGAACACCACGGCATCTTGCGGCACTTCCTGCCGGTGGAGTTCGATCGCAAGGAACGCTCTTCGATCCTGTGGATGCCCCATTGCGACACCATCACCCAACACGCCGCCTGCGAAGTCGCCCTAAAGCATAAACATGGCCTACCGAACCGTCCGGCATTACTGGCGCAACTCATCCAGACCGGCGATCACTTCATGCTCCCCAGCTACATTCCCGCTTGCTGGGCGACCTTGCGCCGCTGGCAGCAAGCGCACAGCAACGCAAGCACACTGGTGACAAAACGCGAATACGAGTGGATCGATCATGCTCTGACGCGGATTACCCAACAATTGCGCGATGAAGAGCGCTACCTGGCAGGACGGGGGGCGCCCAACGGTCGTAGTGACAGATCGATCAACATTGCGCTCATCCGTGAGGTCGACAAGCTGCACAGCACCCGGGCGCGCCTGGCGACGCTGCACACCGCGTCGGTCAGTGAAAAAGACGTTTACGGGAGCTTGTCGGAACGCCCCGAACAACTGGCACACAACCTGGCTCGCTGGCAGGCCCACCCGGAAAACCGAGTGGCCGAACCACTGGCTATGGCACCGCCCTTGGATGACGACAGTGAATTGATCTGCGGCGCTCACGGGTACGCTGTTGGTAAACCCTACGTGCTGGATCTCGATTCCATCGTCTGATCGGCAGGGCCAAGCGGTTTACGACGGCTGCGCCGCCGCTATCGCGAGCAGGTTCGCTCCCACCTGGGTGAGCCCTGTTTGATCACATATTGATCGGCACAGCCTCGAACCGTACCCGTGGATGGACGATCCGGTCTTGGGCGCGGATCAGTTGCAGCTCGTAGCTCGTGCAGGCCTGGGTTTCCAGCAGCACTTCATGCACCGCTGCGGCGGTGAATTCGAACGCGGCCACCAGGCTGTCGCCCAACAATATCCGCGCCAGGAACAACCCAGACGTCAGGTCGCCCACGCCCACCGGCTGACGCGGAAAGGCCAGCAGCGGACGGCGCAGGTGCCAACTGGCCTCGGCGGTCACCAACAGCATTTCGAAGCTGTCATCGGGTTTGCCGGGGTAGGCCAGGTGCTTGACCAGGACCGCCTTCGGCCCACGGGCCAGCAACGCCCGGGCCATGGCCAGGCAGTCCAGTAAAGACTGCGCCTTGCGCCCCGAAAAGCTGTCGAGCTCCAGTTGGTTCGGGCACATGAGGTCTGCCACGGCAGCGGCCTCTTCGAGGAGAAATTCGCTTACCTCGGGCGCCACGATGCAGCCCTTCTCTGGATGCCCCATGACCGGGTCACACAGGTACAGCGCCTTGGGATTGGCAGCCTTGATCCGCGCCACGCCCGTCAGAATCGCCCGCCCCTGGGCAGCGCTGCCCAAGTAACCGGACAAAACCGCATCGCATTGACCCAGCTCACCGATGGCCGCGATGCCTTCGACCAAGGCCGGTATCTGCTCTGGCGCGAGCACTTCGCCGGCCCACTGCCCGTACTGGGTGTGGTTGGAGAACTGCACGGTGTTGAGCGGCCATACGTTCACCCCGACCCGCTGCATCGGAAATACGGCCGCGCTGTTGCCAGCGTGACCGAATACCACGTGAGACTGGATGGCAAGCAGATGAGGTGTACGTTTCATGCGGGAAGTTTCCGTAAAACGATTGAAATTCAAGCCGCGCAGTATGCGACTAAACGCAGCCTGTACGACAGACCAGCGACACAGTTAAGCTGACCGCAACTTGTTGGAGCACTTCGTTCATGCTGACCCTTGGAAATATTTTCGTGCTGATGCTGCTGGCTACCGGCGGCGCCTGGCTGTGGCACAACCATGGCTTGCGCGAACGGGCCTTGGCGAGGGTCATGCAGCATTGTGCCAACCTCAAGATCGAGCTGCTGGACGGCAACGTAGCGCTGAAAAAAATCGGTTTCGTGAAGGATGCCAGCGGACGACGACGCCTGGCACGCGTCTACACCTTCGAATTCACCGTCACCGGTGAAAGCCGCCATTCGGGCACCATTACCCAGTTTGGCGCCCACAGCGCGCACATCGAGCTGGCCCCCTACCCGATGCCCTTCGAAGAAGCCCCGCCACCGCCAATTGAAGCGGTCCAGACCCGGCCCAGGGCTGAGGTCATCGAGTTGAGCCAGTGGCGCCAGGAACACAACAAGTGGAAGCCTTGAAACAGCGCTGACTCAGCGACGCCGACAATTCGCCAGACCGGCTTGCAGGCGATCAACGTCTTGCGGCTGATCGAAAATCAGCTCGATCCGAGAATCCTGGCGCCATTCACTGGCTTGCCAGCCCAGTGCCGCCCCCTCCAACGCATTGGCTGAAACCCAACCGTCGCGGCTGTGGATAACCATCTTCGCCCGTTTCCAGTCTTGGCCTTGTAGCCAGCGCGTCAGCGCCGCTGCGTCGAATGGCTGGCTTGGGTGCCAGCGCCAACCAATGCTCCAGCCGCCTTCCTGCTGCTGATACAGGCAGATCGGTTGCGTCGGGTCGGGCCAGATGGCCGGTATCTGGCCCAGGCTCTTGGGTAGATTCAAGTTATCCACAGCCCCACTGCCCCGAGCCGCATGGCCTGGCAATCGCTCGATCGGCAACGCAGCCTGTTGTGTCCAATACAGCGCACGCCCCGAGAGTTGCGCCGTCACTTGGTCGCGCTCGGCTTGTGTGAGGCTTTCGGACTTGTTCAGCACCAGCAGCCCGGCATCCGCCAGGGTCTGTCGCTGCGCGTCGGGCAGGGGCTTGCCGTCGGCCATCGCCCGGGCATCCAACACCAGCACGCAGGGTTGCACCGCCAGCACGCCGAGCCAGGGTGCTTCACTTAATTGCCTCATCAATTGTGCCGGGTGACCCAGGCCCGAGGGTTCGATGAACAGCCGATCCGGGCGGGCCTTGCGCAATAAACGCCCAAGACCGATCTGGAACGGCGCGCCGTTGACGCAGCACAAGCAGCCACCGGCCACTTCGCCCAGTGCGATACCATCGCCAGCCTGGGTCAGCAACGCGGCATCCAGGCCGATCTGACCGAACTCATTGATCAGCACCGCCCAGCGTTCATTGGCCGGGCGCTGGGCCAACAGATGCCTGATCAGGCTGGTCTTGCCGGCGCCCAAGGGGCCGGCGATGACATGGGTGGGAATGTGCTGCAACATAATCGACGGCTTTCGATGGAGGTGAGTATGCGAATGATCGGCTGGTTGTTACTGGCACTGACGTCGAACCAGGCACTGGCCCAGGCCTGTGTGGTTCACAGCCAGGCGGAGCGGCTCGATGTGAAAGTCTGCCAGCAGAACCGCAGCATTCCGCAGAAGCTGTTTGCCGAGGGCTTCTGCCAGCCAAACCTTGCCGGCCAGAAGGTCGAGGTGCAGTACGTCGATCAATGCCCTGGCGGCGCGTTCGGCGTTTGCAGCAACGCCCAGGTCGCCAATATGCCTTACCGCCAGGATATTCACTATTACGGCGTAGCGACCGATGCCGCTTATCTGCAGCCATTTTGCGAAGGGCAAAGCCAGGGCACTTGGCTCAAACCTTAGGCCAGCCAATCCAGCGTGAGGATCAACCGACGCTCTCCCGGCGCGGGCTCCGGTGAGCGATGGATCAAGCCAAGCCCCTCATTACCGTGCCATTTTTCGCCTTTGAGCAACCCGACATCACCGCAACAAAACTGTTGGATGACCTGCGGATCAACGGGTTCGGCCTCAGGCTGTGCCAGGCGACGGCGGTCCATGGCGCCTTCCTTGAGCCACTGGCTGCCGACTCCGGCATAGGTGGTCAGTAGCCGCACCGGCACGTGGTCAACGTGAAAGCGCGGGCACATTGCCTTGTCCAGCGTGCGCAAGCGCAAGCCGACACGTTGCGCACCCAACAGGCAGGCAAACGCACTGACCAGCCAGGTGACATCGGCGATGAAGCCCTCGTAGCCTTGCAGGTCGCTGAAGCCTGCCGCCAGGCCCTGTAGCGCCGGCGGGGTGTCTTCTTCCGGCAGGTCGAGCACCCGTGATTCTGCCAGCGGCTGGTCCATCGCCAACACCATGGCCGCAAAATCGCTGATGTGTGCGGGAAGTTGACGCTGCCAGACCGCCAGGTTGGTGCCGTCTTCCAGGATCTGCGTGAAGATCCCTGGCGTATCACCGTGGGCCTGTCGTGCTCGCGTGGCCCTCTTAAGACTGGGCGCCAGCATCATGCTGCGACCTCTTCATGCCATGGGCCAAATGGATCCGGCAACAAGCGCCAGTTTTCAACGCCGAGGGCCATTTCCGCATCGGTGAGCAGGCACGCGTCCAGTTCGGCGGTGAGCTGGCTGAAGTCGATGTCCTGACCGATGAACACCAACTCCTGCCGGCAATCGCCCGTGGCGGCGAGCCAGTGCTTCATGATCGCTGCTGTACTTTCCTCATCCTGCGGCCATTGGTTTTTCGGCACGAACCGCCACCAGCGCCCGGCGAAGCCATGCCGCATCAAGCCGCCGGCCTGGGACCAACTGCCCGCCTCCTCAGGTTTGCTGGCCAGCCAGAAGAAACCTTTCGAGCGCAGGAGCTTGCCGTTGGGCCATGGGCGGTCGATAAAGTTGAAGAACCGCTCGGGATGAAACGGCCGACGTGCCCGATAGGCGGTCGAGGCGATGCCATATTCCTCGGTTTCTGGCACGTGCTCACCACGTAGTTCCTGTAGCCAGCCAGGCGCCTGGGCCGCGCGCTCGAAGTCGAAAAGGCCCGTGTCGAGGATCCTGCCCAGTGGCACCTGCCCCATGACCATGGGAATGATCTGCGCCTGGGCGTTGAGGCGCTGCAAAATCGCGATCAATTCTTCCCGATCATGCTGGCTGATCAGGTCGATTTTGCTGATCAGAATCACGTCGGCAAACTCAATCTGTTCGATCAGCAGGTCGGTGATCGAGCGTTCATCCTCCTCACCCAGGGTTTCGCCCCGTGACGCAAGGCTGTCGGCGGCTTGGTAATCCAGCAGGAAATTCACCCCGTCGACCACCGTCACCATGGTGTCGAGTCGCGCCACATCGGCCAGACTTCGGCCATCTTCATCACGAAAGGTGAAGGTTTCCGCCACTGGCAGCGGTTCGGATATGCCCGTGGATTCGATGAGCAGATAATCGAAACGCCCCTCTCTGGCGAGCTGGCCGACTTCTTCGAGCAAGTCTTCGCGCAACGTGCAGCAGATGCAGCCGTTGCTCATTTCCACCAGTTTCTCTTCGGAACGACTCAGGGTGACATCGCGCTGGACTTCGCTGCCATCGATGTTGATCTCGCTCATATCGTTGACGATCACGGCAACTCGCAGATTGTCGCGATTACGCAGGACGTGGTTGAGCAACGTGCTTTTACCGGCACCGAGGAATCCGGAAAGGACGGTTACAGGAAGACGATTGGGCATCAGGTATATCCTCATCGGGCGGCCGCTTCGATTACGGCTCGTTTCCAGGGGTTGGCTTGGTTCAGGATCCAGATATTTTTATGTTATAGTATAACAACACAATTCAACCAGTCCCGCCGTCCCCCATTGGTCTGAGATCAATCCATGCGCAATCTTCTGAAATTGGTATTGGCGAGCTCGTTGTTGCTGTGGGTGTTAAGCGCTTCGGCCCAAAGCCCGCTCCTGGCGAACTGCACCCGCAGTGCGAATTTGCTGGCGTGTGTGGATAGCCAAGGCAATGCCTATAGCGTCGCGACGGCTGGAAACACCATTTATTTGCGAGGTTTTGAAGCAGCCAGTCACCGCTATTGGGCGCAAACGAATAGCCGTTATGGTCAGCTCACATTTTTTACTGGCTTGGCATCGGATGGAGAAAGTTGGGTCGGGTACAGCCGGCGTGTGGGCTGGACCACCCTCAATCGTTTCTCAAGCTCAGGCGGGAGCGCGGGCGCATTTGTATGCGGACGCATGAACGGCTGCCAGGACTCTGCTCGCTGATGTTTCACGTGGAACGCGAACGCTTGGCGAGATGAAACTCCTTTCATGGAAAAGGTTTCTTAAAATTAACCGTTATACTATAACATCTAATTTTGAACCTTCGATGGACCTTGACCATGAACGCGTTAACCCTGCCCGACATCGCTGCGCAGGCTTCACGTCAAACCCTACCTCTTGATTGGGTGGGCATGTGTGGCATCGCAACGCCGGTGTTGATTGACGGCCAGCGTCTGAGTGCATTGGCCGACGCGGGTGTCAGCCTCGATAACGGTGAGGCGCGCGGCATTCACATGTCGCGCTTATACCTGGCGCTTGAACTGCTTGAAGAGACGGCACTTTCGCCAGCGTTGTTGCGCCGAATACTGCAGCAATTTCTCGATAGCCATGAGGGCTTGTCCCACGCGGCATCACTCAGTGTGCATACAGATCTGCTCCTCAAACGTCCGGCGTTAATCAGCCCGCTGGTGGGTTGGAAAAGCTATCCAGTGAGCATCGAAGCTCATCTGAAAAACAAAATGTTCCACGTGGAACTGAAAATTCAGATCGCTTATTCCTCGACTTGTCCCTGTTCAGCCGCGCTTGCTCGACAGTTAATCCAGCAGCAGTTCGTCGACGACTTCGCCAACAAGAAACTCGAGCATGCCGAAATCCTGTCCTGGCTGGGTTCATCGAACGGCATTGTCGCTACCCCTCATAGTCAGCGCAGCACCGCTACCCTGACCCTACGCCTGAACGCCAACGCAAACGAATTGCCGCTGCTGTCGCTCATCAATGAAGCCGAAGCAGCCCTCGGCACCGCTGTCCAGACCGCAGTAAAGCGCGCCGATGAACAGGCATTCGCCCTGGCCAATGGACAAAACCTGATGTTCTGCGAAGACGCCGCACGGCGATTAAGTACAGCCCTGAGTCGCTCCCCCGACATCGTTGCCCTGGATGTACGCGTCGTTCACGCCGAAAGCCTGCACGCCCATGACGCCGTGGCGCAAAGTCGCTGGACCCGAGGCGCGTCATGATCAACTGCCAAGCGCTACGCTGGGGTGCTCCCGGACAACCTCTCACGCCGCCACTGGCCATGGAGCGACCGGCCGGCAGCCTCACGGCGATCATCGGTGCCAACGGCTCTGGAAAAAGCAGTCTGTTGAAGGTGCTCGCAGGGCTGCAAAAACCGCTATCCGGTAAAGTTACCTTGGATGTTCCGCGGCGCGGCGGGGTTTCGTTCATGCCGCAGCAGCAACATCTGGATCGGCAATTCCCCATCAGTTTGCAGGAGTTGGTGGCCGCCGGCTCTTGGGGTAATCAACACACACCGGCCATACGCAGGCAGTTGCTCCAGGACGTACTGGCCGACTGGGCGCTGACCGGCCTCGAACATCGGCCGTTAATGGCGTTGTCTGGAGGCGAGCTGCAACGTGCCCTGCTCGCTCGCTTGAGCCTGGCCGAAGCGCCGCTGCTGTTGCTCGACGAACCCCACGCCGCCCTGGATGAACAAGGCCAAGCGCTGTTGTGGAAGCACATACATCGCTGGCATGCCGCGGGCCGGACCGTCGTGGTGGTCTGTCATGATCTGGCAGCGGTACGCCAACACATCCCCCATACCCTGCTGATTCGCAGCACGGGCTGCGTGCTGGGGCGCAGCGTCGACTTGATCGCCCAACAACCTCAGACGTGGGTGGCCTGATGCTTGCGGCCTCTCATCTCTGGCAACCGTTTCAAGAGTTTGTCTTCATGCGCAGGGCTTTGCTTGGCGGTCTTGTACTGGCGTGTAGCACGGCTCCATTGGGTGTATTCCTGATTCTTCGACGCATGAGCCTGATTGGTGACGCCGTGGCGCACGGCATTCTGCCTGGCGCCGCCCTCGGTTTCTGGTTTGCCGGGCTGAGCCTGCCTGCCTTGACCGTTGGCGGCCTGGGCGCGGGCTTGAGCATGGCCGGGCTCGCCGCCTGGATTACCCGGCGTACCGGTCTAAGGGAGGACGCCAGTCTCGCGGCGATTTATCCCATTTCCTTGGCGGCCGGCGTGTTGATCCTCGGCATGGCCGGTAAACGCCTGGACTTGCTTCACCTGCTGTTCGGCTCGGCATTGGCGGTAGACGGCCCGACGCTCACCGGCATGCTGTGGGTTTCAGGAGCCAGCCTGTTGGCGATGGCGCTGATTTATCGACCGTTGCTACTCGATACCCTCGACCCACTGTTCCTGCAAACCGTCAGCCGTCTCGGCCCGTTGGCCCATGGCGTGTTCCTGACCCTGGTGGTGTTGAACCTGGTGATCGGCTTCCAGGCCATTGGCGCATTGATGGTGGTCGGCCTGATGATGCTGCCGGCTGCTGCGTCGCGCTTCTGGAGCCGTCGCCTGCCGCTCCTGATGTTGATAGCGGCACTGTCTGGCTGCCTCTCCGTGTGGCTTGGCCTGTTGTTGTCCTTCTATTACTCACTGCCCAGCGGACCGTCCATCGTACTGGTGGCGGGTGCGTTGTACCTGCTGTCGGTGGTATTTGGTCCGGTGCACGGCTTGCTGCGCCGCCCGCCTTTGCTCACATCCCAATGAGGTGTTTCCCGATGCGCGTTCTGCTCGTGCTAATCAGTCTGATGCTGTCCATGTCCGCGTCCGCCGCCGAAAAGCTCCAGGTGGTGACCAGCTTCAGCATCCTCGCCGACATGACCCGACAGGTCGGCGGTGAGCATATCCAAATCACCAACATGGTCGGGCCGGACGCCGATGCACACACCTACGAATCGACGCCAGACGACGCCAAGGCATTGCTCAAGGCAAAACTGATCATCAAGAATGGACTGGGCTTCGAGCCGTGGCTGGATCGCCTGGTGACCAGCACCGAAACCAGCGCGCCGGTGATTAGCGCCAGCCGCGGCGTAATCCCGCGGTCACTGGATGAGGATGGCGAGACCGTCCCCGACCCGCATGCGTGGCACAACCTGGCGAACGCCGAGCTGTATGTCAGCAACATCACCAAGGCATTGGAAGCTGCAGACCCGGCCAACAAGGCTGACTACGAGCGCAACAGCCAGGCGTACCTGAAGAAAATCTACGCCCTGCTCGCCGAAGCCAAGGCCAAGCTCGGCACATTGCCGGCCGGTAATCGCAAGATCGTGACCTCCCACGATGCCTTCGGTTACCTGGGCCAGGCCTATGGCATTGAGTTCATGGCCCCCCAGGGATTGTCCACGGAACGTGAACCTTCGGCGGCAGAAGTCGCGGCGCTGATTACCCAGATCCGTCAAGCGAAGGTCAAAGCGGTGTTCATGGAAAACATCAAGGATGCGCGCTTGCTCAAGCAGATCGCCGACGAGAGCGGCGCCCACATCGGCGGTACGCTGTACTCCGACGCCCTCGCAGCCAGCGGACCGGCCAGCACCTTCACCGGCCTTTTCGAATACAACCTCAACACGTTGTATGAGGCATTGAGTCGGCCTTGATCAGGCATTTGTGGGAGCAAGATTTGCTCCCACAGGTTGCCCCACGCGATTACTTCAAACGAGGTTCAAGCCCTCGGCTTGACCGTCCCGCAATCCTGCCCCAGCCACACCGCGCGCGTGTCGAGGCTACCGTTCTGCTGGATGCCGGTGGCATTGAAAGTGCCGTTGACCTTTGTGGTGAATTCACGATCGCTCTGGAACGTCGCTACCCCGTTACCCTGGGCTTTCGGGCAACTGAAGCGAAACTTCCACTGATTGCCGGTGCGCTCGGTGATCTGCTGCTTGCACCCCGATTGCGGGTCTTGCAGCGGGATGTCATTGGTTTGTACCTGCGCCGGGGTCAGGCAGACACGAATGCCTTTACCGCCCATGGTGATGCCCTGTTTTTCCAGCATCGCCCGTTGCTCCGGGGTCATCTGGGTTTGCAGCTGGCCGAGGATCAGTTGCAGATCCGGCAGGTTCTGGTTATCGACCTTCATGTTGCTGGTGGTCAGTTCCCACAAACCCGGCTGGAGCATCTGCGCCTGAGCCGCCATCGGAACCGACAAACCAATTGCCAAGGCCACACCCAGCAGACGAACATTCATTGCATAAACTCCAGAGGACAAGTGGCCGTTAGACGCCGCCCACAGGCTTCGGTTCAGGCTCGGGACGAGTGAATTAAATAGCGACATTCGCCATGGAACATGGTCTGTTAAGCATTGAAACTTCCGGAGCAAGGCTGCCCCATGGATTATTTTGGCCCGCATGTTTTCGGTTACTTGATCGCGCTGCTTCACACCCTGGGTTCCATCGCCGCCGTCCACGCCGTCCTGACGGTGCGCACGGCCCAAGGCTCGATTGCCTGGGCCCTGTCGCTGACGTTCATTCCCTATCTGACGTTGATTCCTTATCTGGTGTTTGGCCGCAGCACGTTCGATGGTTACATCAAGGCTCGCCGCCAAGCCAACGAAGAGATGCGCAGGGCAATCTCCGAGCTGAACTGGCGTCCCTGGGTCGAAGAAGCCCTGACCGCCCGCGCCTCCCAGGCCTACGCCTCGTTACGGGCCATGCCAAAACTGGGACGCACACCGTGCCTGGCGAATAACCAGGTGCGTTTGCTGATCAATGGCCCTGCCACGTTCGAGGCAATTTTCCAGGCCATCGAGCAGGCTCGACAGGCCGTGCTGATTCAGTTTTTCATCATCCATGACGACCGTCTCGGCCAACGCCTGCAAACCCTGCTCTTGAAGAAAGCCGCCGAAGGCGTGGCTGTGTATTTGCTCTATGACCGCATCGGCAGCCACTCCCTGCCCCACCGCTATGTACAGGCCTTGCGCGACGGTGGGGTCCATGTAAAAGCATTCGCCACCCGCAGCGGCTGGCTCAACCGGTTCCAGGTCAACTTTCGCAACCACCGCAAGATCGTGGTAGTGGACGGTGTGCTGGGGTTTGTCGGCGGACACAACGTGGGCGACGAATACATGGGCCAGAAACCGCCCCTGGCGCCGTGGCGCGACACCCATGTGCAAGTGCGCGGGCCGGTGGTGGCCAGCATGCAAGAATCCTTCGCTGAAGACTGGTTCTGGGCGGCCCGTTCGCTGCCACCGTTGATCCTGCCCGACAGCTATCCAGACGACGGGGTGCTTTGCCAGTTGCTGGCCAGCGGCCCGGCCGATGCCTACGAAACCTGCTCACTGTTTTTCGTCGAGGCCATTCACGCAGCCAGCGAACGCGTGTGGATCACGACGCCCTACTTCATCCCTGACGAGGCGGTATTCGCGGCCTTACGCCTGGCGGTACTGCGCGGGGTCGACGTGCGCATCCTGCTGCCCTCGCGACCCGACCACAAAGTCGTCTACGCCGCGTCCAGCCTGTATGCGTTTGAAGCGGTGCGGGCCGGGGTGCGTATGTTCCGTTATGCGCCGGGCTTCCTGCATCAGAAAGTTGTGCTGATCGACCGGGAAATCAGCGCCATCGGCAGCGCGAACCTGGACAACCGTTCGTTCCGCTTGAACTTCGAAGTCATGCTGCTCACCGTGGACATTCCGTTCGCCACCGAGGTCGAGCAAATGCTTGAGCAGGACTTCGCCCAGGCCCAGGAAATCGACATACAGGAAAGCCGGGAAACCCATCGCCTTCAGAAAGTCGGCATGCGGGTCGCCCGGCTTATTTCCCCGATACTTTAAGGCGCGTAGATGTCGTCGCGGGTCCAGGGTAATTCGTGGCTACCGTCAGCGTGGGCCTTCACCGCCAGGATCTGGTGCAGATTGATCCAGCCCTTGGCGAACGCGTAGGCACAGCCGGCCAGGTACAAGCGCCAGATCCGCAGTGCCTGTTCCGGTACTTCCTTCGACGCGGCTTCGAGGTTGTCTTCCAGGCGCTCACTCCAGTGATCGAGGGTACGCGCGTAGTGCAGGCGCAGGCTTTCCACGTCGACGATCTCCAGTCCCGCTTCGCTGATGTGGGCGGAAATCATCGACAGGTGCGGCAGCTCGCCGTTGGGGAATACGTACTTCTCAATGAACTCGCCCGCGCCGCGCCCGACCGGACGCCCGTCGGTGTGCTTGGCGGTGATGCCATGGTTCATCACCAGTCCCCCCTCGCGCACGGCGCCGAACAGCGTCTTGCAGTACTGCTCGAGGTTGGCGTGGCCGACATGTTCGAACATACCCACGCTGACCACTTTGTCGAAGCGGCCGTCCTGGGGCAGATCGCGGTAATCCAGCAGTTGCAACTCGACCTGGTCCTCCAGGCCTTCGGCCTTGACCCGTTCCCGGGCCAGCGTCAGCTGCGCCTTGCTCAGGGTAATGCCGAAGACCTTGGCACCGAACTCCCGCGCGGCGTAACGCGCCAGGCCGCCCCATCCGCAACCGACATCCAGCAGGTAGTCACCCGGTTGCAGTCGCAGCTTGCGACACAGGTGGCGGAACTTGGCTTGCTGGGCCTGTTCGAGGGTTTCGCTGCCCGTCTCGAAATAGGCACAGGAATAGGCCATGTCGCTGTCGAGCCATAGCTGATAAAACGCGTTGGAAAGATCGTAGTGGTAGGAGATCGCCTTGGCGTCGGCTTCCTTGTCGTGGACCGAGCGCACCGGCTGGTTGTCGGGATCGTCCTCGACCAATGCCTGGCTCAACTCATCGCAGACCCGAATGACTTCGTGGATCGGACCTTCGAGCTCCAGTTTGCCCTCAACGAACGCCGCTCCCAGCGCGTCCAGGCTGGGATGAGTAAATTGCGCGACCATTTGTGGGTCCTTGACCACGATCGTGACACTGGGATCGGCACCCAGGGTAAATTCATGGCCGTCCCAGAGCCGCAGCCGAAGCGGCAAATGCAGATTCTGTAAGGCCGGTGGAAGTTGCGCGAGCATGAGTAATCCCCCCTTTTTCCAGACGTCTGAAATGAGGGTAGACCATCATAGAAAAATAGCAGGCTATCGAATTTATAGCCTTTCTCTATCACTGTCCCAAATTCACTCCTTGTGCCGGGTACGGCCAGTATGGGTACGCCCTCTCCAACAGAGACTGCAAGGGTGATGCACAGTTCGCCGAGCGTTATCCAACGGTTCCCTTCGCCTGGATTTTCAGCAGTGGCTCCTGGAACCGCAACAATCGCCCCGCATTACCTAACACTAGCAGGGTACTGAGATTGTGCAGCAACGCAGCGATCATCGCCCCCGCCGCGCCGAGCCAGCCGAAGGCGGCAAAGGCGACAATTGCCAGCGTCCAGCCCAGGCCGATGATCACGTTGACCTGCAACGTGCGCCGGCATTGGCGACTCAATCGCACGCAAGTGCCGAGGCGCCGCAGGTCGCTGCCGATCAGTACGATGTCTGCCGATGCCAGGGCGATGTCCGCACCGCCCGCGCCCATTGCGACGCCCACCACCCCGGCCTTGAGCGCCAGGGAATCGTTGATGCCATCGCCCACCACCATAGGGCGGAAACCATGGTCGATTTCGGCCATGACCCGTTTGAGTTTGTCTTCCGGCAAAGCCTGGGCTTGCAGATCGCCGATACCGACATCCCGCGCCAGGGTCGTGGCCACGCTCTGGCGGTCGCCGGTCAACAGCAACTGACGCCCCAGACCCAGCTCGCGCAGCTCGGCCATGGCAACCCGTGCCTCCGGCTTGACGCTGTCGGCCAACAACAGCCAGGCGAGAAATTGCCCGTCCAGGGCCAGGCCGGCAATCGGACCGTCGTGTTCAGGGACCGCTGATGTTTGAATCCCCAGCTGTGCAAACAATTCTGGCCGACCAAGCGCCGCTTCACCCTGCGCGGTCATGGCGACCACACCCAGCCCTTGGCGCTCATGGATATCCGTCAGCGGCAGGCAGTTTTCCTGCTCCACCAACCCTGCCAACGCACGACTGACCGGATGACTGCTGGCCGAACCGAGGCTGGCGGCCAACGGTAGCAGCAACGGTGCGTGAGCATCCTGGGCCTGTTCGATGGATTGCAGGCGCAGCACGCCGTAGGTCAAGGTACCGGTCTTGTCGACCACCAACGAGGTCAGGTCCGCCAGCTCTTCCAGGAAGGCCGAGCTGCGGATCAGGATCCCGTGGCGCGCCGCCACCGCGATTCCGGCAATGGCGGTGGCCGGCGCCGACAGCACCAACGCACAAGGACAGGCAGCTACCAATACCGCCAGCATCGCCTGGGCATCGTTGGTCACGAACCAGGTCACCGCCGCCAGCAGCAGCACCAATACCAGGTAACTGCCGGCGTAACGCTCCAACAAGCGTGTGATGGGTGGCTTGGAGCGTTCAGCGTTTTGCATCAGGGCGATGACTTTGCCCAGGGTGGATTCTTCACCGGTACGGGTCACCTCCAGGCGCAGCAGGCCATCGAGGTTGATCGCGCCACCGAAGACTTCAGTGCCGACCACAGCCTCCAACGGCACCGACTCACCCGTGATGGGCGCAGTGTCGAGGCTGGCCTGGCCGGACAACACCCGGCCATCGGCCGGCACCCGGTCGCCGGCACGCACCTCCACAATATCGCCGGCTCGAAGCGTCGCGTTGTCGACATCAATGATGGAACCGTCGGCTTGCACCTTGCGACCTTGGCTGCGGGTCAGTTGACCCAGGGCATGGATCGCCTCCTGGGAACCGATGACACTGCGCTCTTCCAGCACATGGCCGAAGATCATGATGATCGGCAACAATGCCGCCGTCAGCAGATCGCCGGTGGCCCAGGCACCGAGCATCGCCAGGGCGATGAGTTGGTCAGTGATCCCGTGCAGGCTCGGGTATCGCAAGCTGTACCAGGCCGAACGCATCACCGGCACCGCCACCAGCAGCGAGGCAAAACCCAACAACAGTTGGCTGACACCGCTCTGCTCCGGCGACCAGGCGCGCCATACCAGGCCCAATGCGAGCAGGCCGAGGGCGAGCATCGCCAAGGTCAATTGCCGAGCGGCGACGCGCTGCTCGGTCGAGGACAACATCGGTACCGCAGGGGTTTGAGCGGTCATTGGCCGGCTCCCTGGATGATCAGGCGGGAATCGTCTTTCGGATCGACCGTGGTCACTGAACCGGCCTGGCGAAGGATGGCCGGTATGCGTTCGCGATACAGGCGCAGCAGCATTTGCGGATCGCTGCCTTGAGTCTTCGCCAAGCCGAGTACCGTGGCCGTATCGGTCGAAGCCTTGGCGAGGCGCTCGCTGGCCTGGGCATGGGCGACTTGCACGGCACGGTCGGCTTCCTGGCGGGCGGCCTGAGTGAGTTTTTCCGCTTCAGTCCGGGCGTTGGCCACGGCTTTGTCGGCCTGCTGGCTAGCGGTCAGCACCGCGTTGAACGCACTCACCGCCGGCCCGGGCAGACTCGATTGCACATCGACCCGCACCACTTCGATGCCCAGCCCCTGCCCTGTCGCCGCCAGGTCAGCCAGGCGTCGGTTAAGACCCTGCACCAGATCACCCCGCAAGCGTTCGCGACGCTCGGCAGCCTGGTTGTCGCTGCCCATCAGTTCGGGGCGCGCCACCAGGATGGTGTCCAGGTCCCGGGCCGCGGTCAGAGCCACGGCACTGCGGGTCGCCAGCCGGTCCAGGGCCGGCAGGACATGTTCACCTTGCAAGACGAAGGCGTAAGGGTCGGTGACCTTGTAGAACACCCGCACATCCAACTGCACCACACCGGCATCGCCGGTCAATAAATAACCAGAGCCGGCCAACGCATCGCTGACCGGCGTGGCGAAACTGGCCACGCGATCGGCCTGCAGGGCCGCATCCGAGCGCAGCAGATTTTCCACTCGCCGCTCAAGCACTCGATCCGCCGCTGGCAGCAGGATCACCTGTTCCACAGGACGCGGCCACGCCACCAAGAGGCCGGCATTCTGGATGCGATCCAAGGCACCAAAGTGCAGCACCACCGCGCGATTCTGCGGATCGATCTGCCGCACGTTGGAAAAGACCCAGGCCAATGCGGCCAGCACCGTGACGGCGTAAAGCGCCAGAAACGCCAGGCGCCCGGCTTGAATCCACGGGCTGGATAACTCGTTTGTTCCACGTGGAACCAAACTCATGGTTGTGTTCCACCTTTGCCTTCCACGGAAACAGGACCATCCACCAGGACACGGAATGGCGCGGCATCGGTGCGCAAAATCAATTTCGTGCCTGGGCTGACAATGGTGCCCAAGGTGTCCAGCGAACGTAGCAGGTTGTAGAGCTGTGGAGAGCCAGCGTAGGCCCGGCCATAAATTTCGGCCGCTTCTACCCGCGACTGCGCTTCGATATCGGCAGCCTTCACGGTAGCGTCAGCCTGCACGACTCGCGCATCACGTTCTGCGGCGGAGCGAATCTGCGCCGCTTCGCGCTTGCCGATGGCAGTGCGTTCGGTGGCGATGGTCTCGCGCTCGGCCCGCATGCGATCTACCGTCGCCGTCAGCGTTACCGAGGGCAAGGTCAGGCGCTCGATGCCCACTTGCAGCACCCGTACGCCGTAAGTGGTGAGCAACTGTTGATCGATCTGTTGACGCAACTGTGCTTCGAAATCGGCGATACGCACCTGACTGGCATCGGTGTTGACCAGGTTCGCCAGGTCAAAACTGGCAGCCGTGGTTTCCAACGCCGAGCCGACGAACGTACGGATCTGTCGTGCAGCCTCGTCCGGTTGGTTCTGCACCGCGCGCATGAAACGCTGCACATTGTCGGGGTCGCCCTGCACCTGCCAAGCCACGTACGCCTGGACGATGATCCGCAGCCCATCACGGGTACCGACATCCTGCAGGCCACTGGATGTGGTACGCAATCGCAGGTCCACCGGGATCGCCGCTTCGAACGGCGCCGGCAAGCGCCAACCGAGACCGGGTTGCAGCAGCACCCGTGCTGGGTTGCCGAAACGGGTGATGACGGTAGCCTCTCCCGAACGCACCTGCACCAGGCTCGCGGCTGCAACGGCAAACGCCACCAGCAGCGCCGCCCAGCCCATCCGCCGCCAGGGGAACGGACCGGTTTGCTGCGGATCGCCATGATGGTGGTGATGATGTCCATGATGATGACCGGCATGACCGTGATCGTGACCGGCGTGGTCGTGGTGACCGTGTGAAGAGGACTGGCTCAATGGGCAGCTCCTGGCTGGACAGGGTTACGCGGCGACGCGGGGTCTGCCGGCAGCGTGAAGGTTCGCAAGTCGATAGTCGGCGCGTTGCCGCTGCCGCCCAGGCGGTGATCGAGAATCAGCAACTGGGCTTTGCCAAGGCCCTGGCTCAGTTGGCTCAAATAATGTTCCAGCACAAAAGCGTGCCCTGCCGTGGCGTAGGCTTTGCGATCGGCGTTGAAACGCAAATCGGCAGCCTGGGCGGTCGCGTTGATTTCCCGAGCAGTGGCATTAGCCTGGTCATGGGCGATGCTGGCTTGTAGTTGTGCCTGGTTGGTCTGTTCCGCCGCCGCACCACGCTCGCGGGCGATCAGCGCCTGAGCGCCGATCTGCGCCGCCTGCACGCCGTGGTAGGCATTGGCCGCGCCGGCCGGCGGATGAATCGCCTCCACGACCGTCGCGAGGATTTCCACACCGCTATCGAGCGTTTGCAAGTCCGCCTGGACGGCGCGACCGATTTCGTCGGCCAGGCTGACACGGTCCGCGCCCAGCAAACCGTCCAGCGTGCGCGAAGCAAACTCATGCACCAGGATGCGGCTGGCGGTACTGCGGATCAGCATCGGCACATCGGCGCTGTTGTAGGTCGCCGCCAGTGCTGCGGCGTCAGTCAGGCCGATACGATAGACAAAGCGCACATCCATGTTGACGATCTGGAAGCTCTGCTGGTCGGCACGGCGGCTGGCAATGACCTGAGACTTGTCGTTCACATGGCTGGCGTCCCACAGCCGATTGGCAATTGCCGGAGCCGGCCCCTCCGCCGGTTCAGCCTCGGCAACCGCTCGACTATCGACGACACTGGTCGCCAGTTCATGCACAACGCCATTCTCGACGTTGAGCACCCTGCCCCACGGCCAAGGCAACGCAACATGCAAACCCGGGCCGAAGACCTCCACCGGTTTACCAAAACGCTCATAGATGCCACGCCCCTGCAGTGGCACTTCGTGCACGCCCGTCAACAACCAGCCCACCAACGCCACCAGCGCCAACACTGGAAAAAAAGCCCGGCGCATATAACTGAAGGCCCAGATCTGGCGCAGGTCGATGCCAAAACGGTTGTGCAGTTCATGTTGCAAAGCGAGCAACGGTTGCGGCGGCCAACGCAGCAGATCGGCGATGACACTTCGGCCCAACAGCGACGGTTCCAGGGCGTCCCGGCGCGGGATGAATAACGACAGCACGGCGCGCAGCAACAACTCTGCCGCCACCAGCCCCGGCAACAGCCCCATCGACACCGCCAGGCGCATCGGCCAGATGGACGTTTCTGCGGCGAACAACAGGCACAAGGCGCCAAGCACCAGCACGATGATCGCCACTCGCGTCAGTTGCGCCAACGGCGGCGCTTCCGGCCATTCCACGGGGGATTGCTGGGCCAATTGCCGCTCGAACACCAGTAATCCGAACGCCAACAGCAACGACAGCACCGCCCCCACACTGGCCGAGACACCGAGGGCGGCAGCGGGCAGCGTCAAGTTCCAGGCTTGCTCCAGGCTCAGCAACACCAGCACTGCCCAACCGGCCAGCCACAACGCAGGCGCACCGATTTGCTTGAGCAGGCCGACCCAGCGTGCGCCGATTCGCTCCAGCAGCCGCTCATACCAACCCAGGTTATCAACAGGCTCGCTTTGCGCAGGCAAGTTATCCACAACCGGCAACAGCGCCCTGCTACGCCATTGCGTCACCCACCAGGCCGACTGCAAACCCGCTACCAACACCAAGAGTCCCGCAGCTTGGCTGACCAGCAGAGCCGGCCATAGCGATTGCGGTGAAAACACCCCGATAAAAAATGCCAGCACCAGGCCCAAACCCGCCACGCTTCCCAGGGCGAAGGCGATTTGCTTCAAGCGGCGCCCTTGGAACGACGCTCGCTGAAAACGCGGCCATTCGGCCACCTGTGCCCCTTCGACATCAAGATCGACTTGCATACCACCCCAGCACTCGTGGCGATCAAAATCCGGCCCGTGACAGATGCCACCGGCACTCCGTTATATGCCGTTACCTTATAACGGTTCCTGTGAAATTTCCGTTTTGAATTCTTCATGACAAGGCCCGTGCCGACCTCTTGACTTAAGCCTTGACCGAAATCTCTGGAAACGCTCATATTACGAGCATAATTTTTCATCAGGCCGAGCGGGAGAACAGCGATGAGCAACTACGACGTGGTCATTCTGGGTGGCGGACCCGGAGGGTATAACGCGGCAATTCGGGCCGGGCAGCTAGGGTTGAAAGCCGCCTGTGTCGAAGGCCGAGCCACCCTCGGCGGCACCTGCCTGAACGTCGGCTGCATGCCCTCCAAGGCATTGCTGCACGCCTCGGAACTGTACGAGGCCGCCACAGGAGCGGAGTTCGCCAACCTGGGCATTGAAGTCAGCCCCACCCTCAACCTTGCGCAAATGATGAAGCAGAAGGACGAAAGCGTGGCGGGCCTGACCAAGGGCATCGAATTTCTGTTTCGCAAGAACAAGGTCGACTGGATCAAAGGTTGGGGCCACATCGATGGGCCGGGCAAAGTGACCGTCACCGGCGACGACGGCACCAAGACCGAACTCAGCGCCAAGGACATCGTCATCGCCACCGGCTCGGAGCCCATGCCCCTGCCAGGCGTGACAATCGATAACCAGCGCATCCTCGACTCCACCGGCGCCTTGTCCCTGAGTGAGGTGCCCCGGCATCTGGTGGTGATCGGCGCCGGCGTCATCGGCCTCGAACTGGGCTCGGTCTGGCGACGCCTGGGTGCCCAGGTCACCGTGGTGGAATATCTCGACCGCATCTGCCCGGGGGTGGATGGCGAGGCCGGCAAGACCTTGCAGCGCGCCTTGGGTAAACAAGGCATCCAGTTCAAGCTGAGTTCCAAGGTCACGGGCGCCGCTGCTTCGGCCGACGGCGTGCAATTGCACATTGAACCGGCGGCGGGCGGCGAATCACAGACCCTGGACGCCGATTACGTGCTGGTCGCCATCGGTCGACGGCCTTACACGCAAGGGCTGGGGCTGGAGAACGTCGGGCTGAGCCCTGACCAGCGCGGCATGCTCGCCAACCAGCATCACCGTACCGAAGCACCGGGCGTCTGGGTGATCGGCGATGTGACGTCCGGACCGATGCTGGCCCACAAGGCCGAGGACGAAGCCATGGCCTGCATCGAACAGATCGCCGGCAAGGCCGCCGAGGTCAACTACGCGCTGATTCCCAGCGTCATCTATACCCGTCCGGAACTGGCCAGCGTCGGCAAGACCGAGGAACAGCTCAAGGCCGAAGGCCGCGCCTACAAGGTCGGCAAGTTTCCATTCACGGCCAACAGCCGGGCCAAGATCAACCACGAGACCGAAGGGTTCGCCAAAGTCCTGGCCGATGAACGTACCGATGAAGTCCTGGGCGTGCACCTGGTGGGTCCGAGCGTCAGTGAGATGATCGGTGAATACTGCGTGGCCATGGAGTTCAGTGCCTCGGCCGAGGACATTGCCCTGACCTGCCACCCACACCCGACCCGCTCGGAGGCATTGCGCCAGGCGGCGATGAATGTGGAGGGGATGGCGACGCAGATGTAGGGACGACGCAAAGCGGGAATGAACACCTGTGGCGAGGGAGCTTGCTCCCGCTCGGCGGCGAAGCCGTCGTAGAACCGGCTGATGCGATTTGCCTGAAAATCGCGTCAGCCCATTTGGGGCGGCTGCGCCACCCAGCGGGAGCAAGCTCCCTCGCCACAGGCTGTGTTCGGCTGGCCGTTAGCTTAGCTGGCCGACATCCGCGCCTTGCGCCGGCGCCGACTGATCAATCCCAACGCCACTGCCACCACCAGCACGGCCCCGCCCACTTCCAGCCAAACCTTGTAAGGTCGCAGCGCCGAACGAATCGGGTCCAGGGCCTGGGTCACGTAGCGTTTGTTCGCTTTGCCGAAGTCCGGCTCCTGGCATTGATGACCGAAATCCCCGGCCCAATCCACATATGGACCTTCCTTCACATAGCGTTGATACAACGCGCTTTGCTCTTCGAGGCTGGAGTTGTATCCCACCGCTTTGCACAGCACCGCCGCAAACGCCTGGCTGGTATGCGGCAAATGATCCGCAGCCTGGCTGGCCAGCGCCGTGGCGACAAAGCGATAGTGATAACGCACATCCGGCTGCGCCGCGCTGGCTTGCTGGCGTTGCACTTCGCCTTCGGCCACCAGCGGTCCGACGCTCAGCTCGACCGGTTCCAGGCTGTAGTTGCCTCCCAGGCTGGCGTAATCCGGCGCCATCTCATAGCCAAGCAGTTCCATGCCCCACTCGCGAGCCATCCGGGACGCATGGAAATACGCCTCGGCCCGCCGGGTTGGCCACCATTTGGACTCGGCATCCTGGCGCAATTGCCCATAGGCACGGGCCTTGTTCTGCAGGTCCGCGTTATCGAAATAAGCCGGTGCCTCATCGAAGCGCCCTTCCCTCAGCAAGCGACGGCCCAGCAGATTGCGCAGGCTCGCGGCCACCGGCAGCGGCACGTAGTTGTCCCGATCCTCCTGGCTCAACGCCGGTGGCGCCGGGACTTGGGCGTCGACGTACTGCTTGAGCTCATCCACCGTGAGCACACGCTCGGCCACTGCGGCCGCGTCGTACCAATAGTTGCTCTGGCCGCGATAGAGCTGATCGAAGGCTTGCAGATAATCACCCCGCTGCAAGGCCAGGATCGCGCTTTCCCCTTCGACCCGGCACTTGGGCTGCACCGACTCGAAATTCCAATCCGCTGTGCGCCGCGGGCCCCAGGACTCATCGTTCGGAAAGGCCTGGGCCGCCTTGGCATAAGCCGCCGCCGCGGCCACCTTGTCGCCGGCGCGCAATGCCAGCTTGGCCCGCACCCACCAGGCCAGGCCGGTGTCGGCGGCTTTTTGCACAAAAGCCTGGGCGCTGGCGTAATCGCCGTGCTGGTAACTCACCGCCGCCAAACGGTCGGCGTCGTCCAGGTTGTCCCGGGCGTTGGCCTGCAACAGTTCGAAGAGCCTTTTCTCGCCCGAGGGCTCTTCTCCGTCCCACCAGCCGACGCGGCTGAGCAAGTAAGCGGTGACCAGCCGCTGCACTGCCTTAGTCTTGAGCAATTCGCTCAAGCGCTCATCGGGCTGGACGCTCAAATCACCGGCCAATTGCAGCAACGAGCTGTAGCCGACCGCAGATCCTTGCAGGTTCTGGGTCGCATACAGGCCGATGGCACTGTCCCAGTCGTCAGCGGTGTAGGCCACCCGGGCTTCTTCGCCAAGGCTGGCGATGCCCAGCTCCAGCGGATCGCTGAAGCCGGCAATACTCATTTCCCGGGCCTGGCGAAACGCAGCTCGCGCCTGGTCCTGCAAGACCACAGGGTCACCGCTGCCAGCCTCGGTGCTCACGGCGAACAATGCCCGGCCCAGGGAGTACGCGGCCCAGGTGCTGCGCAACCGACGTTGGTCGGCCGGTAATGCCAGCAGCTGCTGGAACGCTTCCACGGCGCGCTGATGCTCACCGATGTTAAAAGCCGCCGCGCCAATGGCATACAGACGCAGCTCATCGGGCAGGTTGGCCGCTTCGGCTGCCACCTGGTCTACATCGGTCAAGGCCCGCAGGCGCTCCACCACCGCTTGCTGCGGCGGGGTCAGGCCAATCTGCTCGGCCTTGGTGCGTTGTTCAACGTAGGAAGACTGATCGTCATAGCTGTAATCCGGGTTGCGCGTCGCCTCGGTGGCTGGCTTGAGCCCGGCAATCGCCTGGCCGAGTCGACTGACCTCGAAGCGAAAGCTGCCTTCGGGCAATTCGGCCAGCGATTGGGCGCGGTTATCCAGCAGGCGCATCGGGAAATCCGGCCCGCAGGCCAGCACCGGGCCCAGCGGCAGGCAAAGGCTCAGGCACAGCAGGTGACGAGGCCACTTACGGGTAAACATTGAAACCTCCTTGGTCGATTTTCGTACAGCGCGCCCAGCCGATGGCTCGTTGGCTGCCGGCAGCCAAGCGGCCTTCCTGAATGCGGGTGAAGGTAAGCAGTCCGGGGGTTTGTTGCAACGTATAACCGGCCAAGGCATCGACGCCGTCACACGCGCCCACGGCGAGCGTCAGGCGCTGGGGCCAGGGGCTGTCGAGATTGCCCTGGTTGACCAGACGAATATCGTACAAACCACCTTGCTCTCCCCACTGCAACGCCAGGCGACTGTCCAGATGATCGCCCCGGGCGACGGCACCGAGTGTGGTCAGGCTCCACGCCCGTCGGTCGCCGGCCAAGGGCAGGCGAAACCAGATCAGCCCGGCGAGATGTGGCGGCGGATCAGCCCGCAAATCCGCAGCAAGCCCGGCCACTTGCTGCGGATCGGCCAGCAGCTCACGCCGCTCGCCACCGCGATCAATCGGCACTTCGCTTTCCACCACCGGCACGCCGCTCTCCTGGGTCAGCAGCGCCACGCCGTAGGCCGGCAGGGCCAGATAAAACGGTTTCTGGGTGACCTTGCCCCAGCGTTGCGCCCAGTGCCGGGCCTGTTTCGGATCGAACAGTCCTTGCCGTGGATCGCTCACCGCGTGGACCTGCAACACACTGCTGTCCACCGCTTCCAACAGCCCCGGCAATGCTGGACTGTCGAGCCAGGCCGGCAGCGCCGTGATGCTTAGCCGCAGATTGGCGGGCAGGACTTGCCGCAGTTGGCCGAGAAACTTTCCATAGGCCGGCAACCGTGCATTGCCGGCATCGTGGTCGATCTCTATACCTATCGGCGCCAAGCCCTGGGCTTGCCAATCACTCAGCACTTGCTGGATTTGCGCGATCACCTCGTCCTGATCCAAGGCCTTGAGCTGGCCGTCCAGGCGAATCACGGCGATCGGCGGACGGCCGTCAGCCTTGAGCAGCGCCGGATCGATCCGCGCACGGCTCCAGCCCGCTCCGGGAAAAGCCTGCAACGCCAGCACCCGCAGCGCGGAAAAATCGCCCTGGCTTTGGCGCAGAGCCAACTCATGGGCAGGCGTCCATTGGCGTTGCCAGATATAGACCTGTTGATCGAGGGCCGGGGTTGGAGGCTTTTCGCAGCCCCCCAAAAGCAACATGGCGAGGGCCAGGGAGAGCCGGAAAAGAAACGTCATGAAGCCTTACCACCCATAAAGCCCGGCAGATTACCGCCACCCGCGTCGAAGAGAAACTCTGTGGCGAGGGAGCTTGCTCCCGCTTGGGTGCGCAGCACCCACCAAAAGGGGTCGCTTCGCAACCCAGTGGGAGCAAGCTCCCTCGCCACAGTAAGCGCCCTTGCCACAATGAGTGTTATGAAAGGCCACCAGGCTTACGCGCAATAATCACCTGACTCTTGGCCACCACCGCGTCCAACGCCTGCTTGATCTGCGCGCCACGGGGCGAGTTCAGCACGGCTTGCCAGGTGTCGGCCCAATGATTGAGCAACGGGTGGTCGGCGTTGCTGAAATCCACCTTGGCCTCCCAGAACAACAGCATCCACATCGACCAGTAGAAACCGTATTGGCTGTGGCTCAACACCTCCAGTCCAGCGTCGCTGACCATCGCCTTGAACTGCTCTTCGCTGATGATGCGAATGTGGTTGGGTTTGCGGAAATACTCCGGCGCGGCGATGTCTTTTTGCAGGTCTTCGGAACTGGGGTGCGGCACGCTCAGCAGGTACAGCGCGCCGGGCTGGCCGACCCGTACCAGTTCGGCGAGAAACTGCGCCGGGTCGTCGACATGCTCGATGACTTCGGTGGACACCACCCGGGTGGCCGTGGCGTCGGCAATCGGCAGCGGGTTGCAGTCGGTCACGTGGCACTCGACTTCCCGCGCGGGAGTGTCGCTCAAGCGCTGGCGAGTGGCTTCGACCTTGGCCGCGTCGATGTCGGCGATGATGATCTTCGCCCCGCGCATCCCACAAAAATGCACGTTGCCGCCATCGCCGCAGCCCACGTCCAGCAGCGTGTCTTCAGGCGTCACCGGGAAACCGGTGAACAGTTCGCCGGTTTGCTGGTTGAACCAGCCGCTGAGCATCGCATCGTGCAGCCCGAGCATGTACGGATCGACCTTGTCGGCCACCGGCGCGGCGGGCGCGGGCGTGCCCGTGGTGAGTTTCTTCAAAAGGCTCAGCATGACGGGGCTCCAGAGACAGGAAGGACGGTTCGGGCGGCGGACAGGCGTTCAACCAGTTGGGCGCCACGATTGCGCATGGGCATTTCGACCCAGCGGTAGTTGAGTTCGCTCAACAGCCCGATCAGCGACAGGGCGCAAGCCAGGGCCAGCCAGGGATGGCTGGCCGGGTCCGGCGAACCCAAGGGCGCGAAACGAAACCACAACTCGCGCAGCAGAAAAAATACCGGGATGTGGATCAGGTAGATCCCATAGGAACGACTGCCCACCCAGGTCAGCGCGGTTTTCAATCGGCTGCGGGGCAACAGGTAATCCCGATCGTAAGAGGCCACCCAGACCAGCACGGCGCTGAGCACAGCAATGACCCCGAGCCGGTAGAACGACAAATTGAAGTGCTCGGTCGCGATCCAGGCCATCACGCTGCCCAGGGCCAGTACCAACAACACCCCCAAGGGCGGGCGGCGCAACCATGTGGGCTCGAAGCGCCAATAACTGGACCGCAGGCTCCAGATCGACAACAACACCCCCAACGCCAAGGCATCGGTACGAATCACCGACAACCACAGCGCCCGCCAGGTGAAAAACTGCACCAGCACCACAGCCAGCAGCACCCACACCAGATAGCGGCGCGAGACGAACACCAGCAGCGGCAGGATCAAATAGAACTGCTCTTCCAACGACAGCGTCCAGTACACGAAGCTCGCGCCGTATTCATACCGCATGAACGCATCGGCAAAACGCAGGTTGGCGAATTGCAGGAAACCGGCCAGGGTCGCCTGCAGGTTGGCCTGCACGCTGCCAAACGCGCCGGAGCGGTTCAGGAAGAACACCGCGAACAAAACCAGCAGTAGCCAGAGCCAGGCCGACGGCAGCAGGCGAAACGCCCGGCGAATCCAGAACTCCCGGGTGACGGCCCAGAACTGCCGAGGGCTGTCGCAGCGACGCAATTGCGGGATCAGGCTGCGACCGATGACGAACCCGGATATCGCGAAGAACAGATCCACGCCCCACCACAGCTGGAAACTCTCGGCCAGGGCTGCCAGACGCGGCCATCCACCAGGAAACGGCATGCCTTGCAGGTGATGGAACAACACGCCGATCACCGCGACGGCGCGCAGCAACTCGATGTCCATGATCCGCTTGCTGCTCATGAAGTACTCCCGGAGAAAGGATCGGGTTTACGCGCGATGATGACCTGGCTCTTGGGCATGAACCGGTCCAGCACCTGCTTGATCGCCAGACCGTCGGGTTGCGCCAACAAGCCCTGCCAGAGGCTCGCCCAGCGCTCCATCAACGCGGGATACGGTGCCTGGATACGGTCGCGCACGGCACCCTCGAGGTCCCGGCCTGCCGCCTGTTCGCTGGCCCAGAAGAAAATCATGCCCATGACCCAGAAAAACCCGCTGGCCTGGCGATGCTCGATCACCAGCCCGGCCTCCTCCACCAGCGCAGCGAATCGCTCGGCGCTGAAAATCTGCACATGGTTGGGCGCTCGAAAGTAGCCCGGCGGTGCGATGCCTTGCTGCAAATGTTCGCCCACCGACGCCGGCACGCTGAGCAAATACTGCGCCCCTGGCCGGCCCATGCGCACCAGTTCGGCCATGAACGGCTCTGGCTCATGGATATGCTCGAGCACCTCCATGCAGACGATCTTGTTCGCGCAGCCATCGGCCAAGGGCAGCGGCAGGCTGTTACTGACCAGGCCCAGGAACGGCGCGACGGCCTGGGTCTCGACCTGGCGGGCCAGGTCGCGCACCTTGTCCTGTTCGCTGTCGGTAAAGATCACGGACGCGCCCTGGCGCATCGCAAACAGCGTCGCCACACCTTCGCCGCAACCGACATCCAGCAAGGTATCGGCGGCCGTGATGGCAAAACCCTTGAGCAATTCGCCGGTTTCACTGCGAAACCAGCCATCAAGCATCGCGTCGTAGAGGCCAACATCCCGGGGCGAAACGGCCACCGCCGGCGGTGGTGAAGGCTCCACCGCGGGTCTGAACCCGGCCAGCCATCGCCGGATCATGGCTGCTGCGCGTTCCGGCGCCGCTCAGTCAGGTCTTCGAAAAACGCCCGCAAACGCTGCTCGGCGTTGGCCTGGCTGCAGAACTTCTCCAGGCTGCGCACGGCGTGGGCCGACATGCGGCGATAACGCTCGGGGTCGTTTTTGGCCACGTCATAACTGGCGCGGTAGGCCGAACACAGCGAGTCCCAATCGGTGACATAACGCAGGGTCCGGTACGCCGCACGCGGGTCGTGGGGCCAGGCAGTCAGTTCCTCGGTGGAATCCACCACGAAGGCGTTATCGTGGTCGATGTAGTCGGCCATGGCCGTGTTCAGCGGCGCGATCGCCGGACGGCCGCAAGACATGAACTCCATCAACGGCAAGCACTGTCCTTCGCCATAGGAACTGTTGACCACATACCGGGTGGCTTCCACCAGCCGCTCGTAGTCCGCATCCGCCAGGTAGCCATGTATCAGCACGATGCGGCAGCGGTACGACTGGTTCTTGTAGACGTGATGGAGCATGTCGACGAGCGCGGCTGTGACGTCGTGATGCGTCAGCTTGAGCACCAGGGTTGCGTCGGCAACGTCGCGGAACGTCGTGCAAAACGCGCTGATCATGTCCTTCCAGTTCTTGCGCCCGTCGTAAGGGTTGAACACGGAGGTATAGATCACGCCGTCCAGGAGCAACTCGCAATCCTGGGCCGGACCGTCCAGCACCAACGGCGTACCGGCCTGGTGCGCCGGCGGGCCATAAGGCCGCAGATCCGTGGTGCGGCTGTCGATCAACAGGCCACGCAATTGCAGGCGCATGTGATCCACCGTCGGCCGCTGGGCCAGCATCGCGCCGCGAGCGGCAAAGCGGTCCCATACCGGCGCCGCGATGGCGGCGATGGGGAAGTCCACGCCCATCACCTCACGAACGGACGTGACGGTGAAACTGGAATGGGTAATCGCCATGCCGGTTGCGCCCAAAACCACCCGCCAATCGTGCCGGGGCTCGCCCTGCCAGCTTTCGGTGGGAATGGTGCTGAACTCCCAGGCGAACACTGGAATCGTCGGGCAGGCGTAGTGGGCGGCGGTGCAATGAGGAGGTGAAAACGACAGGAATACGCAATCCTCGCCCCGCCCCAGGCAATCGGCGTACAGCTGATCGACCTCTTCGTCAGGCCGAGTCACTTCGACGACCCGCCCCAACCGCTCCAGCACCGGGCGAAACTCCTTGAGCACGAAGTAATAGCTGTACTCGGGCTTGCCGAGGTTTTCCAGGATGTTGCTCTGGTTGGTTTCCGAATAAATGATGATCAGCATGAGGCGGTACCTGCCTGGACCACCAGCGGCAACCTTTCGTCACAGCCCGGCGCAGCCAGGAAATCCGCCAGGCGCTGCTGTACCGGGGTGAACGCACAATAGCGACGCATCCGCTCGTTCGCGGCAACCGCCATGGCCTGATAGGCCTGCGGTTGGTGCTTGGCCATGGCGTAGCTCTGCTGGTAGGCGAGCTTCAATGAACCCCAGTCAGGCCGATGGCGCAGGGTGCGATACAAGATGCGCGAGTCTTCCGGCCAGATGGTCGGCTCGCGGCTGGACTTGACGATGAAGGCCACCTCGGCGTCGATGTAATCGCGCATCGCCGTGTGGTCCGGTGCGATGACCGGGCGGGCGCAGGACATGAACTCCATCAACGGCAGGCACAGGCCTTCGCAGCGGGACGCATTGACGTAGAAACTCGCGGCGCCATACAGCCGCGCGAATTGTTCGTCTTCCAGGTAACCGTGCATCACCACCACCCGGCAACTGAACGGCGACAGTTGGGACAGCAGCGTCAGCAGCTCGACGTAGTAGGTCGACAGGTCGTTCTGGGTCATTTTCAGCACCAGCGTGGCGTCCTCGACGTCGCGCAGGGCCCAACAAAAGGCGGTGATCAAGTGATGCCAGTTCTTGCGACCGTCATCGGGGTTGAACACGCTGACGTACACCACCCCGCTGACGTCGGTCTCCACCACCTGGCTGGTGTCCGGCAGGATGGCCTGGGGATGTTCCGGTGGCGCGGGCTCGGGAGTGGGCTCCTCGACGAACACCGGCGGCGGGGCCGGCCCTCTCAGGATCCTGCTGATCGCAACGCGTACCGGCACCGGTACCAGGTCGCGGACCGCCTCGCGATACCAGCACAACAGGTTGTGCTTGAACAGCCACACGGGGCCCTGCTCGGTCTTGCCGGTAAAAGCACGGATGACTTCACGCAGGTAATGGCGGGAAACGAATGCCCGCCGCCGCCAAGTCAGGGGCGGCGGTTCGATGATCGGTTCTGGTTCCGGTTCTGGCTCAGGCGTCTCTTCGAAGATCGGCGCGATCAAGCCGTCAGCCGACAGCCCGAGCGGCCGGCTGTCGATGATGCAGCCCTTGATCTGCAAGGTCGTTCCCGGGTTGATCGGCAAGCTCGGGTGTTGCTCACGAACCGCCGCGAAACGCTCCCACAGCGGCGTGGGCAATACCAGTACCGGGAAATCCTCGCCCAAGGTCCGGCGGATCGCCTCGGCTGTGTGGCTGGACAGGGTAATTACCCGGCCATGACGAGCCAGCGTGCGGCTCCAGTCATGCCGCAGGTCGTCGTCCCAGTGCTCGGCCGGGATCGAATCGAACTCCCAGGCCACCACGCAGACCATCGGGCAAAGCAGGTCGAGCGGCGTCTTGTGCGGAGGGGAAAACGACAGGAACAAGCAGTCCTGCCCAGCCTGCTGCAACGTTTGATAAAGCGGATCGACCTCGGCGACCGACGACACCACATGCACCGGCCCCAGGCTTTCCAGCACGGGACGATAGGCCTTGAGCACGAAGTAATAGCTG
Source organism: Pseudomonas sp. St290 (assembly GCF_018325805.1). Classification (NCBI taxonomy): domain Bacteria; kingdom Pseudomonadati; phylum Pseudomonadota; class Gammaproteobacteria; order Pseudomonadales; family Pseudomonadaceae; genus Pseudomonas; species Pseudomonas sp. St290. The sequence goes on from NZ_AP014703.1 coordinate 6,732,297, forward strand.
TACTCAGGGCGACCGAGGCTCTGGCTGATGGAGTGATCGTTTACGTCCGAGTAAAGAATGAAATTCATGGCATCCCATCATGGCGCCGCCATCCCGGCAGCCCCACTTCATGACGGTCGAGTCACGCATCGAACCGGTCCGGAGGCCGCCGCTCGTCGTTCGTCTTGCTACCCGTCTCGTTCTTGTTTTTTTGTGGTCAGGCCCCCGGGGGCGATCCGAAGATCGGCGCCAGGGGCAGCGTGACGAGGGGCATTCTAAACACATCCGCCAAGGGTTCGTGAACCGCTTGGCGAGAATAAACCGTCTATAAATATGAGAACTGACCAGTCACGGTTTGCCCTGTTGAAATTGCGACAAAATTGGCACAGATTGGCAACCAAACAACTACAACAAATGCTTCTCTAGGCTGAACGTTGAGTGATTTTTCCCCGATCTTACGGAAATTTCCCACTCAGTTCGCAATAGACGAAGCAACCGTCAAGGGAGCTGGTGCTTGAAAAAACGTCTGTTCGTTACGGGCCTCAACGGTTTCGTGGGACGTCACATCAAATCTCGACTGAACGGTCATGATTCGGCGTGGCAGGTCATGCCTGTCGCTGCCCGCTACGACCTGACGGATGCCAAGACCCTGGAAGGCCTGTGGCCCGAGGTTCCCGACGCCGTGATCCACCTGGCGGGCCAGACATTTGTCCCGGAAGCCTTCCGCGATCCGGCGCGCACCCTGCACATCAACCTACTGGGCACCTTGAACCTGCTCCAGGCCCTCAAGGCCCGGGGTTTCACCGGAACGTTCCTGTATGTCAGCTCCGGTGATGTCTATGGCCAGGTCAGCGAAGAGCAACTGCCAATCACCGAACTGCAACCGCCCGCTCCACGCAACCCGTATGCCGTGAGCAAGCTGTCGGCCGAACTGCTGAGCCTGCAATGGGGCATGAGCGAAGGCTGGCCGGTGCTGGTGGCCCGCCCGTTCAATCACATCGGTCCCGGTCAGAAGGACAGCTTCGTCATTGCCAGCGCCGCCCGGCAAATCAGCCGGATCAAGCTGGGCCTGCAACCGGCTCGGCTACAGGTGGGCGATATCGACGTGACACGCGACTTCCTCGATGTCGGCGATGTGATTTCGGCCTACCTGACCCTCCTGGACAAAGGCGTCCCGGGGCAGATCTACAACATCTGCTCGGGCCGCGAGCAGAGCATTCGCAGCCTGATCGAACAACTGGGCGATATCGCCCAGGTCGATGTGCAACTGATCCAGGACCCTGCGCGTCTTCGTCGCGCAGAACAGCGTCGTGTCTGTGGTAGCCCAGCCAAGCTACGACAGGCCACCGGATGGACGCCTGAAACAACAACACAACAATCCTTGCGGGCGATCCTGTCCGACTGGGAGATACGGGTACAACAAGAATGAAAAGTGCATTGATCACAGGGATCACCGGCCAGGACGGCGCGTATCTGGCCAAGTTGCTGCTCGACAAGGGTTACAAGGTCCACGGCCTGGTGGCGCGACGAAGCAGTGACTCGCGCTGGCGGCTGCGAGAGATGGGCATCGAACAGGACATCGTTTACCTGGACGGTGACATGGCCGATGCCTGCTCGGTACAACGGGCCGTGATCAAGTCAGCGCCAGACGAGGTGTATAACCTGGCGGCGCAAAGTTTCGTCGCGGCCTCCTGGGACCAGCCGGTGACCACCGGAATCGTCGACGGGCTGGGGGTCACCCACCTGCTCGAAGCCATTCGCCAGTTCAGTGTGCATACCCGTTTCTACCAAGCCTCCACCAGCGAAATGTTCGGCTTGATCCAGGCCGAGCAACAGGACGAACACACCCCGTTTTACCCGCGCAGCCCCTATGGCGTGGCGAAACTGTATGGCCACTGGATCACCGTCAACTACCGGGAAAGCTTCGGCCTGCATGCCAGCAGCGGGATCCTGTTCAACCACGAATCACCGCTGCGCGGCATCGAGTTCGTGACCCGCAAGGTCACCGACGCCGCTGCGCGCATCAAGCAGGGCAAACAGCAGGAATTGCGCCTGGGCAATATCGACGCCAAGCGCGACTGGGGCTTTGCCGGCGATTACGTCGAGGCCATGTGGCTGATGCTGCAACAAGACAAGCCCGACGATTACGTGGTAGCCACCGGCGTCACCACCACCGTGCGCGAGATGTGCAGGATTGCCTTCGACCACGTGGGCCTCGACTACCGTGACTTCGTCAAGATCGACCCGGCGTTTTTCCGCCCGGCCGAAGTCGAGGTGTTGCTCGGCAACCCGGCCAAGGCACAACGCGTCCTGGGCTGGAAACCCCGGACCGACCTCGACACCCTGATCCGCATGATGATGGATGCGGACATGAAACGCGTCGCCAAGGAGTAGGCCATGCTCATTCCCGTGATTCTCTCCGGCGGTGCCGGGACGAGATTGTGGCCGGTGTCCCGCGAGGGTCATCCCAAGCCCTTCATGATCTTGCCCGATGGCCAGTCGCTGCTGGGCAAGACCTATCGGCGCGCCGCGGGGTTGTTCGATGGCCGCGGCGACATCGTCACCGTCACCAATCGCGAGTACTACTTCCAGAGCCGCGATCACTATCAAAGCGCTCACCTGGAGCGTTATCGCGGTCACTTCGTGCTGGAACCGACAGGGCGCAATACCGCGCCGGCCATTGCCACGGCCACCCTCGCGGTGCAGGCCCAGCACGGTGACGACGCGATCCTGGTGGTCATGCCTGCCGACCACCTGATCCAGGACGAGGCCGCCTTCAAGGCCTCCGTGGAACACGCGGTGGAACTGGCTGAAAACGGCCATCTGGTGACCTTCGGCGTGCTGCCCTCGGCGCCGGAAACCGGCTTCGGCTATATCGAACGAGGCAAGCCCCTGGATACCAAGGGCGCTGCCAAGGTCGTGCGTTTCGTTGAGAAACCCGACTTGCAGACCGCCACGCAATATCTGGAAAGCGGTCGCTTCCTGTGGAACTCGGGAATGTTCTGCTTCTCGGTCAAGACCCTGCTGGCGGAGCTGCAAGCCCACGCCCCCGAGCTGCTGGAACAGGCGCGCGCCTGTGTCACGGCCAGTACCGCGGTGGAAACCTCAGGTTGTGTGCAGCAGGAATTATCCGCGGCGCACTTCACCGAAATGCCAGACATCTCCATCGACTATGCCCTGATGGAGCGCTCCGCCAATGTCGTGGTGATTCCGGCCGCCTTCGACTGGAGCGATATCGGTTCCTGGAGCGCCGTCGCCGACCTGGTACCCGCCGACGCACAAAACAACCGCGCCACCGGCGAGGCCCTGTTTATCGACAGCCAGAACAACTTCGTCCAGAGCGAAGGCCGTCTGGTGGCCGCCCTGGGCGTGGAAAACCTGATCATCATCGACACCGCCGATGCCGTGCTGGTGGCCCATGCCGACCGCGCCCAGGATGTTCGCCGCGTCGCCCGGCAGCTAAAGGACAAGGACCACGAAGCCTATCGCCTGCACCGCACGGTCAGCCGGCCATGGGGCAGTTACACCGTCCTCGAAGAGGGGCCACGCTTCAAGATCAAGCGCATCGTGGTCAAGCCTGGCGCGTCGCTGTCGTTGCAAATGCACCACCATCGCAACGAACACTGGGTGGTGGTCGAGGGCATGGCCAAGGTCACCAACAACGGCTCGGGCTCGCACCTGGTCGCCAAGAACGAATCGACCTTCATCCCCGCCGGCCACAAGCACCGCCTGGAGAATCCCGGTGTCATCGACCTGGTCATCATCGAGGTCCAGAGCGGCGAATACCTGGGGGAAGACGACATCGTCCGCTTCGAAGATCACTATGGCAGGGCCGTCTGATGCTGCTGGCCTTGCAACGCACACTGTGGAGCTACCGCGGTTTCGTCCTTGGCAGCGTCAAGCGCGAGTTCCAGGCACGCTATCGCAACTCGCTGTTCGGCGCGTTGTGGACGGTGCTCAACCCGTTGTCGATGATCCTCGTCTACACGGTGATTTTTTCCCACATCATGCGTGCCCGTCTGCCCGGGGTGGAAGACGGCATGGCCTACAGCGTCTACCTCTGTGCCGGGCTACTGACCTGGGGTTTGTTCGCGGAAATCACCACGCGCAGCCAGGGCATGTTCCTGGAAAACGCCAACCTGCTGAAGAAAATCAGCTTCCCCCGGATCTGCCTGCCGGTGATCGTACTGTTCAACGCCGGGATCAACTTCGCGATCATCCTCGGGCTGTTTCTCGGTTTCCTGCTGATCACCGGGCGCTGGCCGGGCATGACCTTGCTGGCATTGGTGCCGTTGCTGGCCCTGCAAGTGCTGTTCGCCGCCGGGCTGGGCATGCTGCTGGGGATTCTCAATGTGTTTTTCCGCGATGTCGGGCAGTTGTTCGGCATTTGCCTGCAATTCTGGTTCTGGTTCACGCCGATCGTTTACCCGATGACCATCCTGCCGCCGTCGATCCAGCAACTGCTCGCCTTCAACCCCATGACCGCCCTGATGCAGAGCTACCAGAACCTGTTTCTCTACAACCAGTGGCCGGTCTGGAGCTCGCTGGTGCCGTTGCTGGTGGCCGGCCTGCTGTTATGCACCTTGGGCCTGCGCATGTTTCGTCGACGCGGCGGTGAAATGGTGGATGAACTCTGATGGGACATTTGCGCGTCACCGGCCTGGGCAAAGCCTACAAGCAGTATCCGAACCGCTGGAGCCGGCTGTTCGAATGGCTGATCCCCTTTTCCCGCCCGCGCCATCAACTGCACTGGATCCTGCAAGGTGTGGATTTCGAGATCCAGCCGGGGGAAGCCGTCGGCATCGTCGGGGTCAACGGTGCCGGCAAAAGCACTTTGCTCAAAATGATCACCGGCACCACCCAACCGACCTGCGGCCACATCCAATTGCAAGGCCGCGTCGCCGCGTTGCTGGAGTTGGGCATGGGCTTTCATCCGGACTTCACCGGCCGCCAGAACGCGTTCATGGCCGGTCAGTTGCTGGGCATGCAGGTGGAGGAAATCGAAGCCTTGATGCCCGAGATCGAAGGGTTTGCCGAAATCGGTGAAGCCATCGACCAGCCGGTGCGCACCTATTCCAGCGGCATGCAGATGCGTCTGGCGTTCAGCGTCGCCACCGCCCGGCGCCCGGATATCCTGATCGTCGACGAGGCGCTGTCGGTGGGCGATGCCTATTTCCAGCACAAGAGCTTCGAACGCATCCGCAGCTTCCGCAAGGCCGGCACCACGCTGCTGATCGTGTCTCACGATCGCTCGGCGATCCAGTCGATCTGCGACACCGCCATCCTGCTCGAACACGGGCGCATGGCCATGCGCGGCAAGCCGGAAGAAGTGATGGATTACTACAACGCGATGCTGGCCCAGCGCGAGGGCCAGGTGGTCCGCCAGGAGATGCTCGCCAACGGCCAGGTGCGCACCATTTCCGGCACCGGCGAGGCGGGCATCATCGATGTACAACTGCTCAACAGCCAGGGGCAGTCGGTGGAAGTGGCCGAGATCGGCCAGCCCATGGTGTTGCAAGTGCGGGTTGAAATCCGCCAGGACATCGAGCGGCTGGTGCTGGGCTTCTTGATCAAGGACCGACTTGGCCAGCCCATGTACGGGATCAACACCCATCGCCAGGACAAAGCCGTGACCGACCTCAAGGCCGGCGAACAGATCACCTTCCGCTTCAGTTTCGACATGCGCCTGGGCAAGGGCAATTACTCCGTCGCGCTCAGCCTGTCGCGGCTGGACTCGCACCTGGACCGTAATTTCGAATGGCGCGACTACGGGTTGGTGTTTCACGTCATCAATAATCGCCAGGAGGATTTCGTCGGCTGTTCCTGGCTCCAGGCCGAAACCAGCATCCGGCGTTCGAGCCAGACTGCCGTCGAAGCGGTGCCGCAAAAGGAGTTGCCATGAGCCGTCTGTTGGTGGATTGCACCTATGTATACGACCACCCGAATGACAACTCCGGCATTCAGCGAGTGGTGCGCAATGTCATTCGCGAATTGCCGGCCAAGGACCAGGATCGCGAATGCATCCCCGTGGCGATGCTGCAGGGCAAGCTGTACGAAGTGAAAAGCCTGGCCCCCCTGCCCACGGAAGGGCTGGATCTGGCCGGTCTGCGAGTACGGCTGATACAGTTCGCCAACCTGTTCTGGGTCAGACATCGGTCTCTCGAACAGCAGCGCCCCTTCAACCAGTCGATCTGGGCTCGCCGCATCTTGTACGGCGCTTGCCGACTGTTCGCCCTGGCGTGCCTGAGCCTTCCCATTCGAATCCTCGATCGCCTCCTAAAACACAAGCCTGGCCCGGCGCGCAGCGTACCGCTGGAACATCGGGCCGGCGATCAACTGGTGTTGCTGGACTCTTCCTGGCATTCAGGTTTCTTTCCCCTGGCCGAACAGCTCAAGCGTGATGGCGTCGGGATCATCTCGGTAATCTATGACCTGATTCCCCTGACCCATCCACAATTCTGCGACGCCGGACTGGTCAAGGTGTTCAACTATTGGTTCGACTGGATTGCCCGCACCGCCGACGGCTACATCGCCATCTCCACCACCATCCGGGATCAGCTTCGCCAGGAAATGGTTCGGCGCATTGGCGAGCAGCAGGTGAGCGAGCGCTGGTTCGACTATTTCCACCTGGGCAGCGAACTGGACCTGATCGACGCCACTCACGCCGTCGATCCGACCTTGCTGCGGCTATTCAAGCGCCCTGAGCCGGTGTTCCTGATGGTCAGCACCATCGAACCGCGGAAAAACCACGCCTACCTGATCGACGCATTCGAGCGGGCCTGGGCCGCCGGTTCACAGGCACGGTTATGCATCGTCGGAAAAATCGGCTGGAAATGCGAAACCCTGATCGAGCGTATCCAACGTCATCCACAACTCGACAGCCGCCTGTTCATGTTCAACAACCTGACGGACCAAAGCCTGGAACATGCCTATCGACACTCCACTGCGCTGGTGTTCCCATCCTACGTGGAAGGTTTCGGCCTGCCGCTGGTGGAAGCCATGCAGCGCGGCTTGCCAGCAATGGGCAGCGATATCGCGGTGTTTCGGGAAATCGGCGGCGAGTTCATGACCTATTTCGATCTCGACGATCCGCAAAGCCTGGCGAACCTGGTCATCGAGATGGAACGTACCGGAGTATTCCCGGCCACTCGTAACCTGGATCAATGGCAATGGCTGAGCTGGCGCCAGGCCAGTGCGCAATTGGTGGAGCGGATCGAGTGCCACATCAGTGAAGTGGTCCCCGACAGGGAAACAGCATGCGGATAGCCCTCAACGCACGCATTCTCCAGGCACCACGCACCGGCATCGGCCACTACGTAGCCGAGCTGGCGACTGCCTTGACCCGGGAACCGGATGTACAGCTGTCACTGTTCCACGGCTGGGGCTGGAGCCCGCAATTGCCGCAAACAGCCAAGCCTGGTTATTCAAAGCTAAGCCCCTTGCTGCGACGGGTTCCGGGCGCCTATCAGGCACGGCGCTGGCTGGAGCAGAAACGTTTCGATCAAGGCCGTTCAAAGGCCATCGACCTGTATCACGAACCCAGCCTCTGGCCGTTGGATTTCGAAGGGCCGATGGTGATCACCCTCCATGACCTCACGCACCTGCGCTACCCCGAAACACAACCGCCGGCACGCCTGAAGGAAATCGAGCGACGGCTCGGTCGCGCGGTGGAACAGGCGCAACTGATCCTGACCGATTCGCAGTTCATCGCCGATGAAGCCCAGCAGCATTTTGGCCTGCCTGCCGAGCGCCTGAGGGTCGCGCCGCTGGGGGTGGCGGCACGTTTCCACCCACGCGAACCGGAAGCGATTGACGCCGTGCTCAAGGCCCATGGCCTGGAGCACCGCCGTTATTTTCTCTGTGTCGGCACCCTGGAACCCCGCAAGAACCTGTCGTTGGCCCTGCGCGCCCATGCCGGGCTCCCGGAATCAGTGCGTCAGACCTTTCCCCTGTTCATCGTAGGAATGAGCGGATGGCAACAGGCACAGCTCAATGATGAGTTGAAATGCGCCCTGGCTGACGGTCATGTTTGCCTGGCGGGTTACCTGCCTGACGAACAGGTCGCCCAGCTATTGGCGGGAGCACGGGCACTGATTTTCCCGTCTTACTACGAAGGCTTTGGCCTACCGGTGCTTGAAGCCATGGCCAGTGGCACACCGGTGATTACCACCCGTCACTCGGCGATGCCCGAGGTGGCGGGACCCGCTGGCAATTACTGCGAGCCGGACGATCCGCAAGGCATGCGCGACGCCATGAGCCGGTTGATGGAAGATCACCCGCACTGGCAAGCGTGTCGCGAGGCGGGGTTGCAACAAGCGGCGCTGTTTTCCTGGGAACGCTGTGCAAAGGTTACCGCCCAAGCGTATCGCCAGGTATTGGGAGGTTGAATGCGAGTCCTGCACTTTTACAAAACCTATTTGCCTGACTCCATGGGCGGCATAGAACAGGTCATCTTCCAGCTGTGCGACAGCACTGACCGGTTGGGTATCGATAACACCGTATTGGCCCTGAGCGGCCAGCCGGCCCCCGAGCCGATCAAGATCCGCCAGCATGTCGTTCATCAGGCCCGAATGAACTTCCAACTGGCGTCCACCGGCTTCTCCTACAGCGTATTCAAGAAATTCCGTGAGCTGGCCGCTGAAGCAGACGTGATCAATTACCACTTCCCCTGGCCATTCATGGACCTGGTGCACTTTTGCAGCGCCGTGAAAAAACCCTATGTCGTGACCTACCATTCAGACATCGTTCGTCAGCGGCACCTGCTCAAGCTCTATCGCCCATTGATGCGGCGCTTTCTGGACGGCGCCGAACGCATCGTCGCGGCGTCGCCGAACTATGTGCACACCAGTGATGTGCTCAGGGAATATCGCGCCAAGACCCGGATCATCACCTACGGCCTGAACAAGGCGAGTTATCCACAGCCTGACCCCGAGCGCATGGCGGAGTGGAAGGCAAAACTAGGGGAGCGGTTCTTTTTGTTCGTGGGGGTGATGCGTTACTACAAAGGCCTGCACATTCTGCTCGACGCCCTCAAAGGCGTGGAGTACCCCGTGGTCATCGTGGGCGCCGGTCCCCTGGAGAAACAACTGCACGCCCAGGCGAAAGCCTTGGGCCTGCGCAACCTGCATTTCCTCGGACGCCTGGGGGACGAAGACAAGGTCGCGCTGCTGGAATTGAGTTATGCCATCGTGTTTCCTTCGCACCTGCGCTCCGAAGCCTTTGGTATCTCCCTGCTCGAAGGCGCGATGTTCGGCAAGCCGATGATCTCCAGCGAAATCGGCACCGGTACCAGCTACATCAATATCCACGACGAAACCGGCCTGGTGGTGCCACCGAGCGATCCCGAGGCGTTCCGCGAAGCAATGCGCACCCTGTGGGAAAACCCGGCACAAGCCCAGGCCATGGGTGCCAGGGCCGAAGCCCGTTACCGGCAGTTGTTCACTTCCGAGGAGATGGGCCACAAGTGGGTGCGACTGTACGAGGAACTGCTGGAGGAAAAGGCGCTTTCCTACGCCTGATCCCCCAACTGGATCCGTGTTTGTACCGGGACATAGCTCACCCTGTGGCGAGGGAGCTTGCTCCCGCTGGGCTGCGCAGCAGCCCCAAAGCCGACACCGCAGCCATGCCAGGCACACCGCGCGCCCTTTTCAAGGGGTTGCTTCGCAACCCAGCGGAAGCAAGCTCCCTCGCCACACAGCCCCCCATTCAAATGCTCAGGCCTGCTTTTGCAACCCGGCAATCGTACGCGGCATGCCCACGAACCCGGGCAAGGCTTCGATCCGCGCCAGCCAGGCCCGTACATTGGCATAGTCCTCCAACGACACATTACCTTCCGGTGCATGGGCGATGTAGCTGTAGCCGGCGATGTCGGCGACGGTCGCAGCGTCACCCGCCAGAAAAGCGCGGCGGCTCAATTCCTGATCAATGACTTTCAGCACGTTGTGGGAACGGGCAATCACGTCCTCGGCGTTGTAGGGCGCGCCAAACACCGTGATCAGCCGCGCCGTGGCCGGCCCCGCATGAATCGGCCCGGCCGCCGCCGACAACCAGCGCTGCACCCGGGCGGCGCCGATTGGATCGCTCGGCAACCAACGGCCCTCGCCATATTTGAGCGCCAGGTACACCAGGATCGCATTGGAATCCGCCAACACCACACCGTCATCGTCAATGACCGGGACCTGGCCAAACGCATTGAGCGCCAGGAAATCCGCCTGTTTGTGCGCCCCTTTGGCCAAGTCGACGAAGATCTCCTCGACAGGTAGCCCGAGCAACGAAAGCATCAGTTGAACGCGATGGGAATGGCCGGAAAGCGGGAAGTGATAGTGCTTGATAGGGTTCATGGTCGACTCCGCTGCAAGTGACGCCATCAGCACAACGGCGTCGATGGAGTCATCTTCCGCTCCAGGCAAAAACAAGAGAATCACCCAGAAACGCAATCCATTGTTTCGCCCAAAGAAATAATGCTTCAGCCATTCAAAGCCGGATGTTCGCGCAACGCACTGACGACGAAGTCGACAAAGCTACGGACCCGCGCGGGCGCATTGCGTCCGCCCTGGTACACCACATGGATCGGCAGAGGCGGCAATTCGAAATCGGCCAGGACGATTTCCAGTTCACCAGCGGCCACGTTGCCCGCCACCTGATAAGACAGCACTCGCGTCATCCCCAGTCCCTGGCAGGCGGCGGTGATCGCGGCCTGGTTGGCCGTCACCACCAGCCTCGGCACGGGCCGGACGGCCAACGGTTGGCCTGAGTCGACGAAGGACCAGCTTTTGACCTGGCCAATGGCCGATGAGGCCACCACGGGCATTCGTTCCAAGTCATCCGGATGCCGGGGCCGCCCATGGCGCGCGAAGAAATCAGGGGAACCGCACACCACCCGCCGCACTTCACCGACACGCACGGCGTGCAGGTTGCTGTCCGGCAGTTCGCCAATACGCAGGGCAACGTCGATGCCCTCCTCGGCCAGGCTGACCGTGCGGTCCAATAGCAAGGCGTTGATGCAGACCTCGGGAAACCGCTGCAGGTAATCCACCAGTAACGGCGTGACGAACGACTGACCGAACAGCACCGGTGCGGTAATCGTCAACTGCCCACGGGGCTGGACGTGGCTACCGGCCGCCGAATCCTCGGCTTCCTGCAAATCGCTCAAGATCCGGCGACAGTCCTCGAGAAAACGCTGGCCAGCTTCGCTCAGGTACACATTGCGCGTGGTGCGCACCAGCAAGGGCGTGCCGATGCGTTGCTCCAACGCCGCCACCGCCCGCGTGACGCTGGCCGCCGACAGCCCCAGGCGCCGCGCCGCCGCCGAAAACCCCGATTCCTGGGCCACGGCAAGGAAAACCTGCATTTCCTGGAACCTGTCCATCCATCCCCCGATGAGAAATCCTGATACAAGTTTTTTACCCGGCCCAAAGCCGCGCTACACGGCCATTGTAGAGACCTGGGCCAGTGAACCACAGCGTAACGCCGCCGGACACTGGGACATTGGCCCGACCGCTGGCGACTGTGCTTGGTACCATCCATTTTTGTGACAGTTTAATGACTGTAAGACCACCCCTGTGGGAGAACCCCCTTTGTGAGAGCGAGCCTGCTCGCGATAGCGTCGATCAGCACAAATTCTTATCGACTGACACAACGCTATCGCGAGCAGGCTCGCTCCCACAGGGTTTGCGTGCTGTTTAATGGATTGGCTTCAACTGGAAGACCTGCTGTGAAAGTTTTTTACCGCCACTTAACCCATCCCCTCGCCTCCCTCATCGCCCTGATTGGCTGCGTATTACTCGTCCCCATGGGCCTGCGCCTGGCCCTGGGCTGGTCCGACCCGTTGGGCTATCTGTCGGACCTGGGCATCGGTGGGCTACTGATCGCGTTGCTTTACCGTCGCCCCTGGTGGCTGGCATTGCCGGTATTGCTGGCCTGGAGTGCGTTGACCCTGGCCAGCATCGAGTTGGTCAGCGCGGTCGGGCGAATGCCCAATCCTTCGGACATTCATTATCTGACCGACCCGCAGTTCGTTGAAAATTCCACCAGCGGCGGCTTCGCTCATCCGTGGCTGGCCGCGCTCCAGTTGGCCGCGCTGGCGTTCTGGCTGGCGATCCAATGGACCCACCGCCCACGCCAGGCGCCACGCTTGCCTCGTCACGCCTGGGCCGTGCCCGTGTTGCTCCTGATGGGCCACGGCGCGTTGCAGTCCTGGCGCCCCAGCGAGGCGGACCAATGGAATGTGTTCAACCTGCCTCACCAACTCGTCACGGCGGGTATCGCCGCCGGGCAGGATCAAGCCCGGCAATGGCTCGACGGCGATACAGTGGACCCAGCCCCGGCCATGGCAGGGCTGACCCGCCTGGACCTCGATGGCAACAGGTTGCTGGCCGAACCGGGGCGTGCACGCAACGTCCTGGTCATCGCCCTGGAGGGCATTCCCGGGGCCTACGTCAGCGCCAACCGTCAGGCCCTGAAAAGCAGCTATCAGGAGAACCTGATGCCGCACCTCAGTGCCTGGGCCGAGCGCGGCATGAACACCCCCGATTACGTCCTGCACAGCCATCAGACCATTCGTGGCTTGTACGCGATGCTGTGTGGCGACTACGACAAACTCGACGACGGTACGCCCAAAGGCGTCGAAATGCTCAACCAGACCCAGCGCAACCAGGCCTGTCTACCGGCCCAGTTGCGCCAGAACGGCTTTTCCACGCATTTCCTCCAGGGCGCGGGCCTGCGGTTCATGGCCAAGGATCGGATCATGCCGCACATCGGCTTCGACACGACCCTGGGCATGGAGTGGTTCACTCGTCCCGCCTACCTGGAATTCCCGTGGGGCAAGGACGACAGGACCTTCTTCGAAGGCGCGCTGGACTACGTCGGGCAACTGCAACAAACGGACAAGCCCTGGATGCTGACCCTGCTGACCGTGGGCACGCACCAGCCCTACTCGGCGCCGGATGAATACCTGCAACGCTACGACACCGCCAAGCAGGCGGCGGTGGGTTATCTGGATGACGCACTGGCGAGCTTCCTGGCGGGCCTGGAGCGCCAGGGCATCCTGGAGAACACCCTGGTGGTCATCACCTCGGACGAATCCCACGGCATCGACGACGTACGCCTGGCGTCGTCCTGGGGATTCAACCTGACCCTGGCCCCGGAACCGTTGCCCCGGATCAAGTCAGGGACCTACGGCCACGTCGATCTGACCGCCTCGATCCTCGATTACTTCGGCTTTGCGGTGCCCACGTCGTTGTCCGGCCGCTCGATGTTCAGGGACTACCCGACGGGCCGGGAGATCATGTCGTTCACCAACGGCAAGCTGCGCTATCACGACGGCAAGGGCACGTTTACCGAGTGCGACTTCCTCCAGCATTGCCGTTACTACACCAGCGAAGGCTTCATCGCCGACCGCGCCACCTACGGCGGGCAATACAGCGGCCAGCGCGCCAGGCTGATTGGAGCCCAGGCCATGGCCTTGGGCCAGACCCTGATGCGCACACCCTTGAACCAGCATTATCAATTCGGCAGCACGGATAAAATCCCGCTGCCGGCCCAGGTCACCAACGATTGGACCGACAACCTGATCGGCGCCCAATACCTGGAAATGCCCAAGGGTTCACAGACCCGCGTCAGCCTGACCATCCGCACCGTGGAGGCTGACCATGCCGCCTACATCTCCCTCAAGGCCAAGGAGTTCGAGAAGGAAGTGCTGATGGACCTGCCCACCGACGTCGCGGTGACACCCGACCAGCCGCTGGTGATGAACATCAGTTTCGACAACCCGCAGCAGCGCAAGGCGTTTTCCTTTCATTTGCTCGGTCATGGCGTCGGCGCCATCGAAATCAGCGACTTCAGCGTCGTGACCGAACTGCCGGAGCAGACGGACCAGCCGCAATACCTGGACGATATGCAGGAAGACAGCGAGGCCCAATCCAGCTGAACAAAAAAACGCGCAGCCCTTGAACACGGCTGCGCTGAGGTCCGCCCACAGAAGGCCTGGGGCTAATCCAGCAACCGATGCAGCTTGGCGTACTGCAACAGCATGATGGTCTTGCCGTCGCAAATCTCTCCGGTCTCGATCATGCCCAGGGCCTGGTCGAGGGACAGCTCCAGCACTTCGATTTCTTCACCTTCTTCTTCCAGACCACCGCCTTCGTGCTGCTTGTCTTCGTCAAAGTACTCGCCGACGAAAAAATGCAACCGCTCAGTCACCGAACCCGGGCTCATGAAGGCTTCGAACACCTTGCGCACGTCCTGGATGATATAGCCGGTTTCTTCCTGGGTTTCCTTGCGGATACAGGTGTGCGGGTCGTCGTTGTCCAACAGGCCGGCGCAGGTTTCGATCAACAGGTCATCGTGGCCATTGACGAAGGCCGGGAAGCGGAATTGCCGGGTCAGTACCACGGTCTGCTTGGCCTTGCTGTACAGCAGGATGGTGGCGCCGTTGCCACGGTCGTAGGTCTCGCGCGTCAGCTCGCGCCATTGGCCGTTGCGACCGAGGTAGTCATAGGTGGTCTTGCGCAGCACGTACCAATTGTCCGAGAGGACTTCGACGTGCTTGATGCGTACGCGATCTTTGGTGCTGGTTGCCTGTGTCATTTGCCCACTCCGTTCGGGACCAGTGGTCCACTTTGAAAACTCCATTCGCGCCTCTTTCATACCCACAAAAAAACTCACGATGACCCATCGTTTTTTCTAGTTCGACAAAATCTGCCCGCTCATTAAATCTTCGACCAGCCCTGAGCCTGCGGGGGTTCCATCCATAAAAAAACAAACCAGACGAGAATTCCTCATGGGCATCAATCTGAAATTCGGGCACAAGATTCTTCTGGGTGCCTGCGTCATCGTGATGGCGGTATTCCTGTCTTTCTCGTTGTTCAACGACCATCGCCAGCAAGCCAGCACCCGCGAAGCACTGCACCGCAACTTACAAGCCACCGGCCAGTTGCTAGGCGCGAACCTCGACAGCTGGCTGGCCGGTCGGATCCTATTGATCGAAGGTGCCGCCCAAACCATCGCCGCCAATCCCACCCCGCAGACCATTGGCGCGATTCTCTCCCAGGACATCATTACAAAGACCTTCATCGCCAGCTACGCCGGCCTTGAAGACAGTCGTTTCTTTATTCATCCCGACCGGGTAATGCCCGACGGGTACGACGTTCGCCAGCGCGCCTGGTACAAAGACGCGGCGCGGACCCTTGAACCGGTGCTGACCGAACCCTACATCGGTGCCGGTATTGATTATCTGATCATGACCCAGGCAGCTCCGATCAAGGTCAATGGCAAGGCCGTCGGTGTGCTGGGTGCGAGCCTGAGCCTGGAGCAGCTCGCGAAAATCATCAATGCCGTGGACCTCAACGGCATAGGCTATGCCTTCCTGGTCAGCGACGACGGCAAGATCCTGGTGCACCCGGACAACACACTGGTGACCAAGACTCTCACACAAGCGTTCCCCGAAGGCCCGCCGAGCATCAACAACGCCTTGAATGAAGTGCAGGAAAACGGCCGAACACGGATTGTCACGTTTACGCCGATCAATGGCCTACCCTCGCTGCACTGGTCCATCGGTCTTTCGGTGGATAAAGACAAAGCCTACGCCGCACTCCACGAATTCCGCACCTCGGCGCTGGTCGCCACATTGATCGCCATGCTGGTCACGGTCGGTTTGCTAGGCCTGTTGATCAACGCCCTGATGCGACCATTGCGCAGCATGGGCTTGGCCATGCAATCCATCGCCGATGGAGAAGGCGACCTGACCCAGCGCCTGCACAGCCTGTCCCGGGATGAGTTCGGCATGATGGCGGGAGGGTTCAATCGCTTCGTCGAACGTATCCAGCAATCGATCCGGGAAGTCCTGGCGTCCAGTATCCAGCTCACCCAATTGGCGGCACAGGTCAGCCAGGCGTCAAACGCCTCCCTGAAAAGCTCTGACACTCAATCGGCCCTGACCCATAACGTCGCCACGGCAATCAATGAGCTGGGGGCCGCGGCCCAGGAAATCGCCCGCAGCGCCGCCCATGCGTCAAGCCGCGCCTCGGATACCCGGGATCAGACCCAGGAAGGCCAGTCTGTGGTGCAGCGCAATATCAGCGCCATGTCGCAGCTCTCGTCGCAAGTGGTCAATACCCGCCGGGACATCGAAAGCCTTAATGAAAAAACGCTGAAGATCGGACGTATCCTCGACGTCATCAAAGGCATCTCCGACCAGACCAACTTGCTGGCCCTTAACGCTGCCATCGAGGCCGCCCGCGCCGGGGATGCCGGACGCGGTTTTGCGGTGGTCTCGGACGAAGTACGTACGCTCGCCCATCGCACCCAACAATCAGCTCAGGAAATCCACAGCATGATCGAGGAGCTGCAAGCAGGTGCCGGCAGTGCTGTGAGCGCCATGCTCGAAAGCCAGCGTCACAGTGACGACAACGTCAGTGCCGCCAAGCTCGCGGGCGAGCGACTCAATCGCGTGCTGCTGGGCATCGGCGAGATTGACGAGATCAACTTGTCCGTCGCCACCGCCACCGAAGAACAGACCTCAGTGGTGGACAATCTGGATCGCGACATCAGCCACATCAATGACCTGAACCAGGAAATGGTCGGCAATTTGCAATCCACCTTGCGGGCCTGCACCGAACTGGAAAACCAGTCGCGCCGCCTGCAACAAATGGTCAACACCTTCAGAATCTGAACATCATTGGAATCGGGTTGGCGGGACTCGTGGCAACGCTCGTTTGTGGGCCGTTTTGAGATAGGCGCGTTCGATGATCTGTCGCGCCTGAGGCGGTACCTCTTCACCCATCAGATACGCATCGATTTCCTCGTAGCTGCAGCCATACGCCACTTCATCCAACTTGCCGGGTGCCAGGTCTTCCAAGTCCGCGGTCGGCGCCTTGCGCACCAGGTACGCGGGGGCACCCATCGCGTCGGCCAACCCTCTCACCTGAGTCTTCGTCAGCCCGGACAACGGTGCCAGGTCGCACGCGCCGTCGCCGAACTTGGTGAAAAACCCCATCACCGCCTCTGCCCCATGATCGGTGCCAACCACCAACCCGTTGCTCAGATTGGCAATAGCGTATTGCGCCAGCATTCGTGCCCGGGCCTTGGCGTTGCCTTTGGCAAAGTCGGTGAGCTCGGCCGAAGGCTGCAAGCCATCGATTTCGATACTGCCCATCAGCCCGTCGACACACGCAGCGATGTTGCTGGTGGTGATCGAGTCCGGGCGGATGAAGTCCAGGGAAGCCTGGGCGTCTTGTTCGTCCGCCTGGGCCTTGTACGGCAGCCGGACGGCGATAAATCGCGCCGCGTAGTCTTCACCCCGCAGTTGCTCCACCGCGAGCTGGCATAGACGGCCGGCGGTGAGCGAATCGACGCCGCCACTGATACCCAGGACCAGGGACTTGCAACCCGACTCGCGCAATATCTGCTTTATGAATTCGATGCGGCGGGCAATCTCGGTTGCTTCGTCGCCCCGGGTGAGTTGGCGGTCGATACCCAGTTCCCGGGCAATGCGGTCTTGCGCAAGCGTAGTCATATCAGGCTCCCAACTGTGGATTGATCAGGGCAACGTTGAACACTTGGGCGGCGTACCGCAGAAACGAGGCATCCTCGCAGACGTTCTTGATCGGATCGTCGGAGAACTTCACCACCGGCTCGCCGTGGACCCGCACCAGTTTCATGACGATGCTCAGCGGTTCGACACCGTCAACATCGCAGGCCAGGCTGGTGCCCATGCCAAAACCGAATTTGGCCTTGCCGCGAACATGACGCAGGATCGGCAGGCACTTTTCGAAATTGAGGCCATCGGAGAACATCAGGTCCTTGGTACGTGGATCGATGCCCAGTTCCTGGTAGCGCCCCAGCACCTTGTCAGCCCAGACGATCGGGTCACCGGAATCCTGGCGCAGGCCGTCATAAAGCTTGGCGAAGTACAGGTCGAAATCCTTGAGGAAGAAGTCAGTGCTGATGCAGTCCGTCAGGGCGATACCGAGCCGGCCGCGATACTCGTGCACCCAGTTTTCCAACGCTGCGTTCTGGCTCTCGCGTAACCGCCCCAGTTGCTGGTGCACCATCAACCATTGGTGAGCCATGGTGCCGATCAGGGGCAGATCGAACTCGTAGGCCAAGTGAGCGTTACTGGTGCCGACAAAGACCCCGGGGAAATCGCTGCGCATCACATTCACCACTTCACGCTGGGCCCTGAACGACAGGCGCCGCCGGGTGGAGAAGTCTGAAACGCGAAACTCGGCGAGTTCTTCACGACTGGCGTTTTTCTCCAGCCATTCGAACTTCTGGTACAGCTTGCGGGTGACGTCGGCCAACTCGACTTCGGGGTATTTCTCGCGGTTGCGCAGTTCGCTGACCATTGCCAACACCGGTTGCTCGAACATGATGCAGTGCAGCATCGGCCCACGGACGCGGATGTGCAGTTGGCCGTCGACTTCCGAAACATGTATGTAGCGCAAATTGAAGCGAAACAGGCCGAGAAACTGTTCGAAGTCCGGTGTCAGGTACTCACGGAAACGCTTGTTGAACAGAAACCGCTGCTCCCCCTCGCGCAGCTGCAGCCCGGCGAGCTTCTCCAGCTCCACACGAATGTCCGGGATCAGGTGACCGAGCCGCTCTTTGGAACGCACGATGAACTGGTATTCCACCTCGACATTCGGGTGCTGGTGCAAGACCGCCTGCATCATGGTGAAGGTGTAGTAGTCGGTATCCAGAAGGCTCTGGATGACGCCGTTGCTTGAATCGTATGCACTGTCCATGGTTCGTCCTTATGCGTTTGCCAGGCGGATGGTTTCTTCGCGAGTCGCGGCAACCGAAATGCCTGCTTGCTGCATGTCGTGAATGGCTTGAAGAGCCCCCTCCTCACTGATGGCCCGGCAGGCCGGAAGGTGAATGATCACTTCGAAGCCGGCGGCGGCCAGTTGCAGCGCGGTGGTCTTGACG
Organism: Pseudomonas sp. St290; assembly: GCF_018325805.1. Classification (NCBI taxonomy): domain Bacteria; kingdom Pseudomonadati; phylum Pseudomonadota; class Gammaproteobacteria; order Pseudomonadales; family Pseudomonadaceae; genus Pseudomonas; species Pseudomonas sp. St290. The sequence continues at coordinate 6,751,203 of NZ_AP014703.1, forward strand.
CAGAAATCCAGCGCCAGCCCACCGACAATGACCTGCTCCACACCCAGACTTTTGAGGTACTCGATCACCCCGGTGGACAGCTTGCCGTGCAGGTCGTGGTAGCAGGCACCGTACGGGTGCAAATCCGGCTCGACACCCTTCCAGACGAAATAGTCGTAGTCGTAGGGGGTCGGCAGTTGATCCAGCAAGGCAAAACCTTCGGTGCCAGGAACGCAGTGGCTGACCCAGGTGATGTCGGCGTGCTCGAGCCCGGTGGGCACGAACATTTGCGCGTGATCGGCGACTACCCACGGGGCCAGGGGCGTATGGGCGTCCTTGCTGCCGATACGGAGGCTGGCCAGGGACGCGATGAAATTCAGCTCACCGGCAATCTGATCACCACCCGGCACTGGAAGCTCATCGGGGCATAACGGCGTGAAGCTCTTTTGCGCATCGACATCGAAGGAAGCGGTTTTCCGGGTCAGGCTGTTCATGCTGGGTTTCTCCTCTTCATGGTCACGAGAGTACATAAGGTGTACTTTCATAACAAGCCACTCGCAGAAAATATTTTTGCTGATCCTTCTCTAATTCAGTGCATATGGCTTAGCTAACAGTTGATTTTCACCAGAAAGATTTTACTGATAGAGTACATGTAATGTACCAATAGAGGATAAGCCATGTTCGAGATAGCCCTTTATGGCGGTGCCTTCAACCCTCCTCACGCCGGTCACGCCCAGGTGATGATCGAGGCCTCATGCCAGGCCAGACGCGTGCTGGTGGTCCCCAGCTTGCGGCATCCCTACGGCAAGCAAATGGTTGACTATGAGGTGCGCCTGAGCTGGCTGGAATCGATCGTCGAGAAGGTTCAGCCGCTGTGCCGCGCCGAAGTGCGGGCAAGCCGGGTGGAACAGGTCGTGGCCCGTGGCGTTGAAGGCGCAATCTACAGCTACACCCTGCTCGCCCACCTCGCCGACAGCCTGGCCCTGGACGGCAAGCGGATCGCGTTGGTGGTGGGTCGGGATGTCGCGGATCAGCTGCCGACCTTCTATCGCGGCCAGGAATTGCTGGAGCGTTTTTCCATCCTTTGCGTGGAGGAAAAGATCCACGTGCGCAGCACAGGGGTTCGCGAACGACTGGCCTTGGGCAAGCCGCTTCCCATCGACTGGATGGCACCCGGCATGAACCCGTTAAACTATGACCTTTACGCTACCCACGGAAATCGACATGCCCACTAACACAGCCCCCGCACGCGATTATCTGCACACCATCGACCTCTGTGTGCTGCGCTTCTGCCGGGAGACCCAGGCTCTGGAAATCCTCCTGAACCGACGGGAAGCCGAGCCGTTCACCGGTCATTGGGCCCTGCCCGGGATCGTGGTCAATGGTGGTGTCGAAGACCTCACACTGAACGACGCCGTGGAGCGCCTGCGTCATTCAAACAAGGTCGGCATGCCGCTGGCCTGGATCGAACAGGTGGGCACCGTCGGCGACGCATTCCGCGATCCACGCTGCTGGTCGTCCTCGACGTTCTACCTGGCGATTGTCAGCGATGCGGTCCAGCTCGCCGAACACCAGGGATTTTTCCCCCTCAAGGACGTCGCTGACGCCTCGATCAAACTTCCTTTCGATCACAACAGCCTGGTGGCGGCTGTCCAGGAGCGGTTGTTGTCCAAGGCCCTCTACAGCAGCCTGCCACTGATGTTCCTGGGTCCGGAATTCAGCGCGCCGGAAGCGGTGAATATTTTCTCCGTGGTGCTCGACCGCCCGGTGCTCAAGACCAGCATGCGCCAGCGGTTGCTGAAGATGACCGAGGCCGGTTACCTGCAGGAAACCGGTCGCAAGAAAAGCGGCGAAGGCGGCCGCCCGCAACGCACGGTGGAAAATCTCAGACCGGGTAGCGTATATCTGTTTGATCGGTGTTTTCTGGAGTAGCGCTTAGCCGGCAAGCGCAAATGCTGGCGCCATCCGCTCCTGCTCATTAGAGGAAATTCCCAGATAGCGCGCGACCCTGGGCCATTTTCTGACGACCCCCTGGAATCGCTCGATGGTTTGTCTGGCATCGTCAGCAGACACGCGGAAGTAGCCGGCCACGCTCATTGCCAAATCAAGGTCTATGGCGTTATCTGCCTCTGAAACGTTGAGCCTCAAGCCAGTGTCGCCAGGGACAGGGTTCATGTCATATGCAGGCGAAAGACGCCAACCGCGCCCTGGCACTAATAGGAAGCCATGGTTTCGTAGATGATCGTCAGTATTCGAAACCAGCATGTTGAAGACTATTCTTCGCCAAAGCTCGCGAAGATCTGCTTCGGGTGCGGCACCCGCCCTTATCAATACCTCTGCAATCTCCAGATAGCTTGCCCCTGTCTCATGCCCATCACCATCCTGGTGCTCCGTCAGAGTCATCGCTGAAGCAAAGTGAAGTCGCCCACCCTCTGCTGTTCTGTCAAAACGCTTAACCATGAAACAGTGGTGATCACTTGCGTATCGTTGCGCTCTTCCTTCGGCAACATATAGCTCACAGCCTTGGGCCAATGTGTTGACGACCATCTCCCAAGCGCCTACATCGTGGGTATCTCTATTACTGGGGAACTTTCCTATCCAGAGAGCGTGATCGTCATCTACTACGCTTGCCTTGGGCCTCGCTCCACCCAGAGAGCCACCTGGGGCAATGAGCATTCGAATCCAGTCCTGACCCTGAGCCCCCCAATCCTCTCCAGCTTCAAATCGACGCGAAGCCTCTTCAAGCTCACGCATGCGGGCCATGGGTGGGGCGGCTTGCTCCACATGGTCATCAAGGAACTCTCCCTCTTCCTCGACTTTGAAACGCAGTCCCCCTACCCGGTAGACGTCGTGGACACCGATGAGGTAGTCCGAGTCAAATAGCCGTGCGTCCTGCGGTACAACTCCTGCTCTTTTATCCCGCTCCAAGCGACGATCCATCAGCAGTCGCCCCCATCGATCAGGTGAGGAGTCCGATACGCACCCAAAGCAATTTCTCGCTGGATATTGCCGTCCTTCGTAAGGCTGAATCCGAGGGTCGATGGCGATTTGAGTGTGGATGGATTGAAGAACAGCCCGCGCGTATTCAAATTCCATACGCTCGGATCCTGCCAATCTGCGGGAATGAAGGGTCCCAAGCAGTACCGGTGCTGTTTCATCCCAGTCTGCGTAGACGAAAATCCTTTCAGGCATCGTCGTCCCCTAAAAGTTTCTTGGCCAGTTCAGAGCTTGTCTGGCTCCGACTGTCAGCGGCTGGCGATGTAGAAATATTCTCTTTCGCTGAAACGCTGACCAGGTTGTTCCAATGAAACTCACTGGGCAGCCGTACTTTTGGCTTGATGTGCTCGACTGCAGAGCGCCCTTTCAACTCAGCATCTTGCAGATCACGGCCTAACTCATCTGTGCGTGCGAGCAATTCGAGGTCCTTCTCCAACCCCAAGGCTACTAGCACTGAAACGTAGGCGCCGATGGTCACAGCGGGGCTGCCACTCTCCAGCGCTCTCAACGTGGGGGCGCTCATGCCTGCCCGCGCCGCCATTTGCGCCGCCGTTATCTTACGGCGCTTACGAGCCAGCTCAATGCGTTCACCAAACTGGCGCAGGAGCCGCTCGGCTGACGGCATGAGGGGTGCGGTTTTTTTAGGCATGGCTGTATTTTTTCAATTTCTGCAGGAATTTGAAAAAATACTAGCATACATCTCCCCAACATCTGCTCGGAAGGGCAACTTATGAAAGTATTTCTTCAAAAAATCGCGCTAAATAAAAAAATACTTTGTATAGAGACTGTGCTTGCTAAATCGAAGGGATCAGCCCAGACGTTACTGGCCTGACGGCTAAGGCGACGGCAGGAGTAACACGCAGCGGCGTGGTTACCCCAGGCTCGACAGTACGGAGTGTCTGGTGATCGGGTTTAGCAGCGCTAAACCCGAAAGGACTTATTACTTGGGATCAGCAGGGACGACTCACTCCACCGTCACAGACTTCGCCAAATTCCGCGGCTGGTCCACATCCGTGCCCTTGAGCACAGCGACGTAGTACGACAGCAGTTGCAGCGGGATGGTGTAGAGGATTGGCGACAGGATGTCGTGGATGTGTGGCATGTGCACCACGTGGGTACCTTCGCCATTGGTCATGCCGGCCTTTTCGTCAGCAAAGACAATCAACTGGCCGCCGCGGGCGCGGACTTCCTGCAGGTTGGACTTGAGCTTTTCCAGCAGCTCGTTATTCGGCGCGACGGTGACGACGGGCATGTCGTTATCCACAAGCGCCAGCGGACCGTGCTTGAGCTCCCCGGCCGGGTAGGCCTCGGCGTGAATGTAGGAGATTTCCTTGAGCTTCAAGGCCCCTTCCATCGCCACCGGGAATTGCGCGCCACGACCGAGGAACAGGGTGTGGTTCTTCTCGGCGAACAGCTCGGCGATTTTTTCCACGGTGCTGTCCATGGCCAAGGCTTCGCCCAGGCGGGCAGGCAGGCGACGCAGTTCTTCCACCAGCTTGGCCTCGACGCCTTCACCCAGGGTGCCGCGAACCTGGCCCAGGGACAGGGTCAGCAACAGCAGGCCCACCAGTTGCGTGGTGAACGCCTTGGTCGACGCCACGCCGATTTCACGACCGGCCTGGGTCAGCAGGGTCAGGTCGGACTCGCGCACCAGCGAGCTGATGCCGACGTTGCAGATCGCCAGGCTGGCGAGGAACCCCAGTTCCTTGGCATTGCGCAGGGCGGCCAGGGTGTCGGCGGTTTCGCCCGACTGGGAAATGGTGACGAACAGCGAATCGGGCTGCACCACCACTTTGCGATAGCGGAACTCGCTGGCGACTTCGACCTGGCACGGGATACCCGCCAGTTCTTCCAGCCAGTAACGGGCGACCATGCCGGCGTGATAACTGGTGCCGCAGGCCACGATCTGCACGTTGCGGACCTTGGCGAACAACTCCGCCGCCTGTGGACCGAATGCCTGGACCAGGACCTGGCTCTGGCTCATGCGGCCTTCCAGGGTGCGTTGCACCACAGCCGGTTGTTCGTGGATTTCCTTGAGCATGAAGTGGCGGAACTCGCCTTTGTCGGCAGCTTCGGCACCGTCGCGGTATTGGACGGTCTCACGTTCCACGCTTTTGCCGGCCAGATCCCAGATCTGCACGCTGTCGCGGCGTATTTCGGCGATGTCGCCTTCTTCCAGGTACATGAAGCGGTCGGTGACCTGGCGCAGCGCCAACTGATCGGACGCCAGGAAGTTTTCCCCCAGGCCCAGGCCGATGACCAAAGGGCTGCCGCTGCGGGCCGCCACCAGGCGATCGGGTTGTTTCGCGCTGATAACCGCCAGGCCATAGGCACCGTGCAGTTCCTTGACGGTGGCCTTGAGGGCGACAGTCAGGTCCACCAGATCCTTGAGCTTGTGATTGAGCAAGTGAGCGATGACTTCAGTGTCGGTGTCCGAGCTGAACACATAGCCGAGCGCCTTGAGCTGTTCACGCAAAGCTTCGTGGTTTTCGATGATGCCGTTGTGCACCACCGCCAGGTCGCCGGAAAAGTGCGGGTGAGCGTTACGCTCGCATGGCGCGCCATGGGTGGCCCAGCGAGTGTGGGCAACGCCAAGGCGACCGATCAGCGGTTCGGCCTCCAGGGCCTGTTCCAGCTCGCTGACCTTGCCTGGGCGACGCATGCGCTCGAGCTTCTCGTCGTTGGTGAACACCGCTACACCGGCGCTGTCGTAGCCGCGGTATTCCAGGCGCTTGAGGCCCTCGAGCAAGATTGCAGTGATGTTGCGTTCAGCAACGGCGCCGACAATTCCACACATGCTATTTCTCCTGGCTGACAGGCGCGCAGATCAAGGTGATGCCGCGGGCCTGAATCTGATCGCGGGCCTCTACGGGCAGGCGATCATCGGTAATAAGGGTATGGACGCTGCTCCACGGCAGCTCCAGGTTGGGAATCTTGCGGCCGATCTTGTCGGCCTCCACCATCACGATCACTTCGCGGGCCACCTCAGCCATCACGCGGCTCAGGCCCAGCAGTTCGTTGAAGGTGGTGGTACCTCGAACCAGATCGATGCCGTCGGCTCCGATGAACAGCTGGTCGAAATCGTAGGAACGCAGGACCTGCTCGGCCACTTGGCCCTGGAACGACTCGGAGTGAGGGTCCCAAGTGCCGCCGGTCATCAACAGCACCGGCTCATGCTCCAATTCGCTCAAGGCATTGGCGACATGCAGGGAATTGGTCATCACCACCAAGCCCGGCTGTTGGCCGAGTTGAGGAATCATGGCCGCCGTAGTGCTGCCGCTGTCGATGATGATGCGCGCATGTTCGCGGATCCGCTTCACAGCGGCCCGGGCAATGGCGAGTTTGTACTTGGAGACGGTCTGCCCGTTATCGGCCACCAATTCCTGCGGCATTGGCACCGCGCCACCGTAGCGCCGCAGCAGCAGGCCGTTGGTTTCCAAGGCGGCGAGGTCCTTGCGAATCGTAACTTCCGAGGTTTCGAAGCGCTTGGCCAGTTCATCCACACTGACCTCACCCTGCTCCTGGAGCAAGGCAAGGATGTTGTGCCGGCGTTGTGGCGTGTTGCGTTTCGACATGGCGGGATAAGTTTCGATTCGAAAGATAACGTAAGCAATCAAAACCTATTGGAGCGATATCGTCAAGGCGCAACAAGAAAAATTCAGAAATCCCCTAATGAAATGTGGGAGCGAGCCTGCTCGCGAAGCGGTGAGTCAGCCAATACTGCTCTTCTGCCCCACCGCTTCGCGAGCAGCCTCGCTCCCACAGGGGAATGTGGATAACTTCAGGGTTTCTTGATTTTTTCTGGTCGCTTCCAACCATCGATATTGCGCTGGCGAGCGCGTCCAACCGCCAATTGAGCGTTATCCACATTCTGCGTGATGGTCGAACCGGCCGCCGTGGTCGCACCGCTGGAGATATCCACAGGCGCGACCAAGGAGTTGTTCGAGCCGATGAACACGTCTTCGCCCAATACGGTTTTCCACTTGTTGGCGCCATCGTAATTGCAGGTGATGGTGCCGGCGCCAATGTTGGTGCGGGCGCCGACTTCAGCGTCACCGAGGTAGGTCAGGTGCCCGGCCTTGGCGCCTTCGCCCAGGTGAGCATTCTTGAGTTCGACGAAGTTACCCACATGGGCACGGGCCTCCAGCACAGAGCCTGGCCGCAGGCGGGCAAACGGGCCGGCGTCGCTGCCTTCGCCCATGATTGCACCGTCGATATGACTGTTGGCCTTGATCACCACGCCTTTGCGCAAGGTGCTGTCCTTGATCACACAGTTCGGGCCGATCACCACGTCGTCTTCGATGACAACCTTGCCTTCGAGGATGACGTTGATATCGATGACCACGTCGCGGCCCACGCTGACTTCACCGCGTACGTCGAAACGGGCCGGGTCGCGCAGGGTCACGCCTTGCGCCATGAGGCGGCGGGCGGCGCGCAATTGGTAGTGGCGCTCCAGCTCGGCCAGTTGCCGGCGATCGTTGGCGCCCTGCACTTCCATGGCGTCCAGCGGCTGCTCGGTGGCGACGACCAGGCCGTCAGCAACGGCCATGGCGATCACATCGGTCAGGTAGTACTCGCCCTGGGCGTTGTTGTTCGACAGACGACTCATCCAGTCACCCAGGCGCTCGGCCGGCACGGCAAGAATCCCGGTATTGCCCTCGGTGATCGCGCGCTGGGCTTCGTTGGCGTCCTTTTGCTCGACAATCGCCGTCACCTGGCCGTCGGCGTTACGCACAATGCGGCCGTAACCGGTGGGGTCATCCAACTCGACAGTCAGCAGGCCCAGCTGCTGTGGCGCGACATGCTTGAGCAGGCGCTGCAAGGTCTCGACTTCGATCAGCGGCACATCGCCGTAGAGAATCAGCACCGTATCGGCCGTGATGAACGGCACGGCCTGGGCCACGGCATGGCCGGTACCGAGTTGTTTGTCCTGCAGGACGAAATTCAGGTCATCCGCCGCCAGGCGTTCGCGTACCGCATCGGCACCGTGGCCGATCACCACGTGGATGCGCTGTGGATCAAGTTGCCGCGCGCTGTGGATAACATGGCCGAGCATGGAATTGCCGGCTACCGGGTGCAATACCTTGGGCAGCGCCGAACGCATGCGGGTGCCTTGACCGGCCGCGAGGATAACGATTTCGAGAGACATGACTGGCTACCAATCCTGGGTGGTCAGCGGCTGCGACCAGATGATGAGTGTCGGGAAAAAGAAAAAAGGGTAGCCGAGGCTACCCTTTTTAATCAATCGCACAGAAAGCAGACGGCTTAGCCGCCGAACTTCTTGCGGATCTGCTGGACGGTGCGCAGCTGGGCTGCGGCCTCGGCCAGACGTGCAGCAGCAGAACCGTAGTCGAAGTCTGCGCCTTTTTCGTTCAGGGCCTTCTCGGCAGCCTTGACGGCTTCCTGAGCGGAGGCTTCGTCCAGGTCGGCAGCACGTTGCACGGTGTCGGCAAGGACCTTGACCATGTTCGGCTGAACCTCGAGGAAACCACCGGAGATGTAGAACACCTCGGTTTCCCCGCCCTGCTTGATCAAGCGGATCGGACCCGGTTTCAGATTAGTGATCAGCGGTGCGTGACCCAGAGCGATACCAAGATCACCCAGCTCACCATGCGCAACCACCATCTCGACCAGACCGGAGAAGATTTCCCCTTCCGCACTGACGATATCGCAATGGACTGTCATAGCCATCTGATTGCCTCAACCTAAATTAGCGCCCGTTGCCGGGCGCCGGGATTACAGTTTCTTGGCTTTCTCGATCGCTTCTTCGATGCCGCCGACCATGTAGAACGCTTGTTCTGGCAGGTGGTCGTAGTCACCGTTGAGGATGCCTTTGAAGCCAGCAATGGTGTCTTTCAGGGAAACGTATTTACCCGAGGCACCGGTGAAGACTTCAGCCACGAAGAACGGCTGCGACAAGAAGCGCTGGATCTTACGAGCACGGTTTACCAACTGCTTGTCGGCTTCCGAGAGCTCGTCCATACCCAGGATCGCGATGATGTCCTTCAGTTCCTTGTAACGCTGCAGCACGTACTGAACGCCGCGAGCGGTGTCGTAGTGCTCCTGGCCGATCACGTTCGGGTCCAGCTGGCGCGAAGTCGAGTCCAGTGGGTCAACCGCTGGGTAGATACCCAGGGAAGCGATGTCACGGGACAGAACGACGGTGGCGTCCAAGTGGGCGAAGGTGGTCGCTGGCGACGGGTCGGTCAAGTCGTCCGCTGGTACGTATACCGCTTGGATCGAGGTGATCGAGCCTTGCTTGGTCGAAGTGATGCGCTCTTGCAGCACGCCCATCTCTTCAGCCAGGGTCGGTTGGTAACCTACTGCCGAAGGCATACGGCCCAGCAGTGCGGATACTTCGGTACCGGCCAGGGTGTAACGGTAGATGTTGTCGACGAACAGCAGAACGTCGTTACCTTCGTCACGGAACTTCTCGGCCATGGTCAGGCCGGTCAGGGCTACGCGCAGACGGTTTCCCGGCGGCTCGTTCATCTGGCCGTAGACCAGTGCCACTTTGTCCAGAACGTTGGAATCCTTCATCTCGTGGTAGAAGTCGTTACCCTCACGAGTACGCTCACCCACACCAGCGAACACGGAATAACCGCTGTGCTCGATGGCGATGTTACGGATCAGTTCCATCATGTTTACGGTCTTGCCTACACCGGCACCACCGAACAGACCGACTTTACCGCCCTTGGCGAACGGGCAAACCAGGTCGATAACCTTGATGCCGGTTTCCAGCAGCTCGTTGCCACCTGCCTGCTCAGCGAAGGTTGGCGCAGGACGGTGAATGCCCCAGCGCTCTTCGGTGTCGATCGGGCCAGCTTCGTCGATCGGGTTGCCCAGTACGTCCATGATCCGGCCCAGGGTCGCTTTACCGACCGGTACGGAGATGGCTGCGCCAGTGTTGTTGACGTCCAGACCGCGCTTCAAGCCCTCGGTGGAGCCCATCGCAATGGTACGAACCACACCGTCGCCCAGCTGCTGCTGAACTTCCAGGGTGGTTTCGGCGCCTTGAACCTTCAAGGCGTCGTAGATGCTCGGTACGCTGTCGCGTGGAAATTCCACGTCGATAACGGCGCCGATGATTTGAACGATACGTCCGCTACTCATAGCTGGATCCTCTGAATATTTGAACCGTTAAACCGCGGCAGCGCCGCCGACGATTTCCGAGATCTCTTGGGTGATCGCAGCCTGACGCGCCTTGTTGTAGATCAGCTGCAAATCGCTGATCAAATCACCGGCGTTGTCGGTAGCGTTCTTCATCGCGATCATCCGCGCCGCTTGTTCAGCTGCGTTGTTCTCGACCACCGCCTGGTAGACCTGCGACTCCACGTAGCGGACCATCAAGCCGTCGAGCAGCTCCTTGGCGTCCGGTTCGTAGAGATAGTCCCAGTGGTGCTTGAGTTCCTGTTCCGGGGTCGCCACCAGTGGAATCAACTGCTCCACGGTCGGCTGTTGCGTCATGGTGTTGATGAACTTGTTGGATACCACGGACAGGCGGTCGATCCGGCCTTCCAGGTAAGCATCCAGCATCACCTTGACGCTGCCGATCAGGTCATTGATCGACGGTTCTTCACCCAGGTGGCTGATAGCAGCGACGACGTTACCGCCGAAGTTACGGAAGAAAGCCGCACCCTTGCTACCGACCACGCACAGATCGATCTCGACGCCTTGTTCGCGGTTTACCGCCATGTCCTTGACCAGGGCCTTGAACAGGTTGGTGTTCAAGCCACCGCACAGACCACGGTCACTGCTCACCACAACGTAACCGACGCGCTTGATGGCGCGTTCGATCATGAACGGGTGGCGGTATTCCGGGTTGGCGTTGGCCAGATGACCAATCACCTGGCGGATGCGCTCCGCATAAGGACGGCTAGCAGCCATGCGCATTTGTGCCTTGCGCATTTTGCTGACCGCCACTTTTTCCATGGCGCTGGTAATCTTTTGCGTGCTTTTGATGCTCGCAATCTTACTGCGAATCTCTTTTGCGCCTGCCATGTAACACCTATCAGGTTAGCAAGCGGGAGCCTTGCGGCTCCCGCTGCGGCTTACCAGGTTTGGGTGGCCTTGAACTTCTCGATACCGGCTTTGAGGCCAGCGTCGATTTCGTCATTGAAGTCACCTTTAACGTTGATCTTGGCCATCAAATCGGCGTGATCGCGGTTGAAGAAAGCAATCAGCGCTTGTTCGAAGCTGCCGATCTTGGCGATTTCAATGTCAGTCAGGAACCCACGCTCAGCGGCATACAGCGACAGCGCCATGTCAGCGATCGACATTGGTGCGTATTGCTTCTGCTTCATCAGCTCGGTAACGCGCTGACCATGCTCAAGTTGCTTACGGGTCGCTTCGTCCAGGTCAGAAGCGAACTGGGCGAATGCCGCCAGTTCACGGTACTGAGCCAGGGCGGTACGGATACCACCGGACAGCTTCTTGATGATCTTGGTCTGAGCGGCACCACCCACACGGGATACCGAAACACCGGCGTTCACAGCAGGACGGATGCCCGAGTTGAACATGGCCGATTCCAGGAAGATCTGACCGTCGGTGATGGAAATCACGTTGGTCGGAACGAACGCGGAAACGTCGCCAGCCTGGGTTTCGATGATCGGCAGAGCGGTCAGGGAACCGGTCTTGCCAGTCACTGCGCCGTTGGTGAACTTCTCTACGTACTCTTCCGAAACGCGGGAAGCGCGCTCCAGCAGACGGGAGTGGAGATAGAACACGTCGCCTGGGTAGGCTTCACGGCCTGGTGGACGGCGCAGCAGCAGGGAAATCTGGCGGTAGGCCACTGCTTGCTTGGACAGATCGTCATAGACGATCAGCGCGTCTTCACCGCGGTCGCGGAAGTATTCGCCCATGGTGCAACCGGAGTACGGTGCCAGGAATTGCAGCGCGGCCGATTCCGAAGCACTGGCAGCCACGATGATCGTGTTGGCCAGGGCGCCGTTCTCTTCCAGCTTGCGAACCACGTTGGCGATGGTCGATTGCTTCTGACCGATTGCCACGTAGACGCAGAAGATGCCGCTGTTTTTCTGGTTGATGATCGCGTCGATCGCCAGAGCGGTCTTACCGATCTGACGGTCACCGATGATCAGCTCACGCTGGCCACGGCCGACAGGGATCATGGCATCGACAGCCTTGTAGCCAGTCTGTACAGGCTGGTCTACCGACTTACGCCAGATCACGCCAGGAGCAACTTTCTCGACCGCGTCGGTCTCGGTGTTGTTCAGCGGACCTTTGCCGTCAACAGGGTTACCCAGTGCGTCGACTACGCGACCCAGCAGTTCCTTACCAACCGGAACTTCGAGGATGCGGCCGGTGCACTTGGCGCTCATGCCTTCAGCCAGAGTAGTGTATGCGCCCAATACCACGGCACCTACAGAGTCTTGCTCCAGGTTGAGGGCCATACCGTAGACGCCGCCCGGAAACTCGATCATCTCGCCGTACATGACGTCGGCCAGACCGTGAATCCGCACGATGCCGTCAGATACGCTGACGACAGTGCCTTCGTTACGGGCTTGGGAGGTCACATCGAGCTTTTCGATGCGGCCCTTGATAATTTCACTTATTTCGGAAGGATTGAGTTGCTGCATTGCTCTGCTGCCCCTTCAAACTCAAGATTTCAATGCTTCGGCAAGTTTCGCGATTTTGCCGCGAATCGAGCCATCGATAACCAGGTCGCCGGCGCGGATTACAACGCCCCCTATCAGGGACTTGTCTTCCTCGACTTGCAGGCGCACTTCCCGGTTGAGTCGTGCACTGAGAACCTTGGCGAGTTTGTCTTGCTGTTCTTGGTTCAATGCGAAAGCACTGGTCACTTCCACGTCTACCGACTTCTCTTGCTCGGCCTTGTACAGGTCGAAAAGAGCGGCGATCTCCGGCAGAAGCGGGAGACGGTCGTTTTCGGCAACGACATGAATGAAATTCTGTGCCTTGGCATCGAACTTGTCGCCGCACACGTCAATGAACGTGGCGGCCTTTTCTGCGCTCGTCAGTCGCGGGGCCTTGAGCACGCGCTGCATGGTGTCGTCTTGCGACACCGCTGCTGCCAGGCCGAGCATGGCTGACCAATTGGCCAGTTGCTGGTGGGCCTGAGCGTGCTCGAAGGCCGCCTTAGCGTAAGGTCGGGCCAACGTGGTCAGTTCTGCCATGATCGCCCTCGCTTAGATTTCAGCAGCCAGTTGGTTTACCAGCTCTGCGTGCGCGTTTTGATCGATTGTGGCACCCAGGATCTTCGAAGCACCGCCAACGGCCAGGGCACCCACTTGGGCACGCAGCGCGTCTTTGACACTGTTGAGTTCCTGTTCGATCTCGGCTTGAGCCTGAGCCTTCACACGGTCAGCTTCGACGCGAGCCTGTTCACGGGCTTCGTCAACAATCTGGGTACCGCGTTTCTTGGCTTGCTCGATGATTTCAGCTGCCTGAGCCTTCGCTTCGCGCAGTTGCTGACCCACTTTCTCATGGGCCAACTCCAGGTCGCGAGCTGCACGGCTGGCAGCGTCCAGACCATCAGCGATCTTCTTTTGACGTTCGTGCAATGCCGCAATGACCGGAGGCCATACGAACTTCATGCAGAACAGTACAAAAATCAGGAACGCAACGGACTGGCCAATCAGGGTCGCATTAATGTTCACGCCAACACCTCGCAGTTACGTTGTCCATCACACCAATCTACTCGAGACATCCGAGTAATTAGCCAGCGATTTGACCAACGAACGGGTTCGCAAAGGTGAAGAACAGAGCGATACCAACACCGATCATGGTCACGGCGTCGAGCAGACCAGCCACGATGAACATTTTTACTTGCAGCATTGGAACCATTTCTGGCTGACGCGCTGCGCCTTCCAGGAACTTGCCGCCCAGCAGGCCGAAACCAATTGCGGTACCCAGTGCGCCCAGGCCGATCAACAGTGCAACAGCGATAGCGGTTAGACCAACTACAGTTTCCATCTTTCCTCCCGACTTTTACGTCGTATGGTTTAGGTTTTTTAGATTAAAGCGGTAAAACAAATCGTTTCTCAGCCCGGTTCGGGCTCCTTCCCGTTTGACCGGGAAGGACATCAGACTAGTCGAGACTGGCCTTAATGGTTTTCTTCGTGCGCCATCGACAGGTAGACGATGGTCAGCATCATGAAGATGAACGCCTGCAGGGTGATGATCAGGATGTGGAATACAGCCCACGCCCATTGCAGGACTACACCCAGGCCGCTGAGCCACAGCAGGCCGCTGCCGAACATCACAGCGATCAGGATGAACACCAGCTCGCCGGCATACATGTTGCCGAACAGACGCAGTGCCAGAGAAATTGGTTTGGCGATCAGGGTCACGAATTCCAGCAGGAAGTTCACCGGGATCAGCAGGGCTTGAACCAGGATGTTCTTGCTGCCGAACGGGTGCAGGGTCAGTTCGCCGATGAAGCCGCCGATGCCCTTGACCTTGATGCTATAGAAAATGATCAGTGCGAAGACCGAGAACGCCATGCCCAGGGTCGCGTTCGGGTCGGTGGTCGACACGGCGCGGAATGGGATGTGGTGGTCGCCGGAGATCAGGATGGCCAGCTGAGGAATCCAGTCGACCGGTACCAGGTCGACGGCGTTCATCAGAAACACCCAGACGAAGATGGTCAGTGCCAGCGGTGCGATCACCGGGCTACGGCCATGGAAGCTGTCTTTCACGCTGCCATCGACGAATTCGACCAGTACTTCAACGAAGTTCTGCAGTGCGCCGGGCTGACCGGAGGTCGCTTTCTTTGCCGCCATGCGGAAAAGAAGAACGAAAATCAGGCCCAGTGCGACCGACCAGCCGAGGGTATCGACGTGGAAAGCCCAGAAGCCCATTTCCTTGGCTTCTGCTGCGGAGTGGGCAAAGCCCCAGCCGCCGTTGGGTAGCTGACCGAAGGTCAGGTTCTGCAAGTGGTGCTGGATATAGCCCGAAGCGGTTGTCTCTGCCATGGTTGCCTCAAACGCCCTAAGGTCTCGAAAGTCTTGTTCTCATTAGCAGGGGAGCGAACCAGCTAACCAGTTGGGTCAGCAAGAAGACACCGAATACAGCCAGTGGTGCCAATGGCTTCACACCTGCGAACGTCAGCGCAAACAGCACTGCCGTCAAAATCAGTTTCCCCGCCTCGCCGGCATAAAAAGACCGGACGATAGCCTGGGCTGCTCGGGCGCCGGAAAACCGAAATGCCCTGTGAGCGAAGTAAATATTGGGGAGCAAGGCTATCAGGCCTCCGCAAAGACCTGAGTATCCGGCGACGACTCCTTTCCATTGCCAGAGCGCCAATGCGGCGATCAGTACAACGATGAACTGAGTCATCAAAACCGGGAAAACTGCCAGACGATGGAACGGCAAGCGGTTTGGCGTGCGGGTTTCCATCGCTTTTGCTCTCCAAGGGTCGGCCGCCATAATTCAATAACTTGGCATAATTTGTGCCGACAAAATGCGCGCAGAGTATAGGGGCGGTTCTGCCCCTATTCAACTGTCAGGTAGTGATTTCCGACTGCGCGCTACAAGAGCAATTGTTTCAGCGAATGTGTGCAAGGACACCTTGCAGTTCATCGAGGGAGTTATAACCGATCACCAGTTGCCCTTTGCCCTTCTTGCCGTGGCGAATCTGCACCGCAGAGCCCAGGCGCTCGGCCAGGCGCTGTTCCAGACGAGCGATATCAGGATCGATTTTGGGGGCTTCGACGGGGGCCGGTTTACCGCTGAGCCACTGACGAACCAGTGCCTCGGTTTGGCGCACAGTCAGACCTCGTGCGACAACATGTCGCGCCCCTTCAACTTGTTGATTTTCCGGCAAACCGAGCAATGCCCGGGCATGACCCATTTCCAGGTCGCCATGGGACAGCATGGTCTTGATGACTTCCGGCAACGCAATCAGGCGCAGCAGGTTGGCCACGGTCACGCGGGACTTGCCCACCGCCTCGGCGACCTGTTGCTGGGTCAGCTGGAATTCCTGCTGCAAACGCTGCAGGGCCACGGCTTCCTCGATCGGGTTGAGGTCTTCACGCTGGATGTTCTCGATCAGCGCCATGGCAATGGCGGTTTCATCCGGCACATCGCGCACCATGGCCGGGATGGTTTCCTGGCCGGCCTGCTGGCTGGCGCGCCAACGGCGTTCACCGGCGATGATCTCGAAACGCCCATTGGCGATCGGACGGACCACGATCGGCTGCATCACGCCCTGGCTCTTGATCGACTGGGCCAGTTCTTCCAGCGCCTGCGGGTCCATGTCTCGGCGCGGCTGGTATTTGCCGCGTTGGATCAGGTCCAGGGGCAGATGCTGCAACTCGCGCTGATCGGCCTGGACGGCCTGTTCTTCCAGCGAGCTGACAGTCGGACCGCTGAGCAGTGCATCCAGTCCACGTCCGAGACCTCGTTTCTTGACGGCCATGGGGTTTCCTTAAGTTGGCTGGGCTGCAGCGGTGCGTGGGTTACGGCGCTGACGGCGAACCATCTCGCCCGCCAGGGCCAGGTAGGCCAGCGCACCACGGGATTGTTTGTCGTAGGCCAGGGCCGGCATGCCGTAGCTCGGCGCTTCGGCCAGGCGAATGTTACGCGGGATGACAGTGTCGTAGAGCTGCTCGCCGAAGTGTTCCTTGAGCTGGGCCGAGACATCGTTCATCAGGCTAAGGCGCGGGTCATACATGGTCCGCAGCAGGCCTTCGACCTTCAGATCCGGGTTCAGCAGTTCGGCGATGCGCTTGATGTTATCCACAAGGTCGCTCAACCCTTCCAGGGCGAAGTACTCGCACTGCATGGGGATAATTACCCCATCGGCCGCCACCAGGGCGTTGAGGGTCAGCATCGACAACGACGGCGGGCAGTCGATCAGGATGTAATCGTAGTTTTCCCGGATCGGTGCCAAGGCGCTGCGCAGGCGGCTTTCCTTCATCTGCATTTCCAGCAGCACCACTTCGGCCGCCGTCAAATCACGGTTGGCCGGCAGCAGTTGATAACCGCCGTGTTCGGAGAAGTGCATGGCCTGGCCCAGATCGCATTCGCCGATCAGGACGTCATAGATGGAGTTTTCCAGGCCATGTTTATCCACACCGCTGCCCATGGTGGCGTTGCCCTGTGGATCGAGATCGATCAACAGCACCCGGCGCTTGGTCGCGACCAGGGATGCTGCGAGGTTGATGCAGGTGGTGGTCTTGCCCACACCACCCTTCTGGTTCGCTATCGCGAATACCTTAGCCATTCTTGCTTGTGTTCCCAATCATGCCGTGCGGCGCAGTATCAGCAGATGGCGTTGGCCTTGGCAACCAGGTACGGCCAAGGCGTGTTCGCTATCGAGGTGGAAGTCTGCCGGCAATGCTACCAGCTCATCGGCCGGATGAACGCCCTTCATTGCCAGCCAGCGCGTATTGGCGTCGCCCAGGTGGCGAGTCCAGTTGCTGAAGTTCTCCATGCTGCTGAACGCCCGGGAGATGATCCCGTTGAACGGCTGCGCAGGTTGGAACGCTTCGACGCGGCTGTGGATAACTTGCAGGTTATCCAGTTTGAGTTCGAGTTTGACCTGGGTCAGGAAGCGGGTTTTCTTGCCGTTGCTGTCCAGACAGGTCACTTGCGAGCCGGGAAACAGGATCGCCAGCGGGATTCCCGGCATGCCACCGCCGCTGCCGACATCCAGCCAGCGACCGTTTTCGATGAAGGACATGACGCTGAGGCTGTCGAGCAAATGCCGCGAGACCATTTCATCCGGATCGCGCACGGCGGTCAGGTTGTAGGCCTTGTTCCATTTGATCAACAACGCCAGATAACCCAGCAGTTGCGCATGCTGGGCTTCGGTCAGGCTGACGCCGAGCTGACGGGCACCTGTGGATAACTCTTCAGCGTGTTGCGAGGTGACCATCGAACTCAAGCGCTTTGCTCCAACTGGCGGCCCGCGCCGCGTTTTTTCAAATGAATCAACAACAGGGAAATCGCCGCCGGCGTGACGCCGGGAATGCGCGAAGCCTGGCCCAGGGTCTCTGGACGGGTCGCACCGAGCTTGCTCTGGATTTCTTTCGACAGCCCGGAAATGCCGGTGTAGTCGATATCCACAGGCAGCCTGGTGTCTTCACTGGCGCGCAGACGGGCGATTTCGTCCTGTTGGCGGTCAATGTAACCGGCGTATTTGGTCTTGATCTCAACCTGTTCGGCCACCTGTGGATCGTCCGCGCCCTGGCCAGTCACTTCCACCAGCCCGGCGTAGTCGATTTCCGGACGGCTCAAGAGGTTGAGCAGGTTGTATTCATGGGTCAGTGGCGTGCCGAATTTCGCCGCAATGGCATCACCTTGCTCGGTGCCGGGACGAACCCAAGTGCTTTTCAGGCGCTGCTCTTCCAGCTCGATACTCTCGCGTTTCTTGCAGAACGCGGCCCAGCGCACGTCGTCCACCAACCCCAACTCACGACCTTTCTCGGTCAGGCGCAGGTCGGCGTTGTCTTCACGCAGGATCAGGCGATATTCGGCACGGGAGGTGAACATCCGATACGGCTCCTGGGTACCCAGGGTAATCAGGTCGTCCACCAGCACCCCGATGTACGCTTCATCGCGGCGTGGGCACCAGCTGTCTTTGCCCAGGGCGCGCAGCGCTGCGTTGGCACCGGCCAACAGCCCTTGGGCACCGGCCTCTTCGTAACCGGTGGTGCCGTTGATCTGCCCGGCGAAGAACAGACCGCCGATAGTTTTGGTTTCCAGGCTGTACTTCAAATCGCGCGGATCGAAGTAGTCGTACTCGATCGCATAACCCGGACGCACGATGTGCGCGTTCTCCATGCCCCGGATCGATTGCACGATCTGCAATTGCACGTCGAACGGCAGACTTGTGGATATCCCGTTCGGATACAGCTCATGGGTGGTCAAACCTTCCGGTTCGATGAACACCTGGTGGCTTTCCTTGTCGGCAAAGCGATGGATCTTGTCTTCGATCGACGGGCAATAGCGCGGACCGACACCTTCGATTTCACCGGCAGCGGAATACATCGGCGAACGATCGAGGTTCGCCGCGATGATTTCGTGGGTGCGGGCGTTGGTGTGGGTGATCCAGCAACTGACTTGCCGTGGATGCTGTTCCTTGTTGCCCATGAACGACATCACCGGGATCGGCGTGTCGCCAGGCTGCTCGGTCATCACCGAGAAATCCACGGACTTGCCGTCGATGCGAGGTGGTGTACCGGTTTTCAGGCGCCCGACACGCAATGGCAACTCACGCAGACGGTGAGCCAGAGCAATCGACGGCGGATCACCGGCGCGACCGCCAGAAAAATTCTGCAAACCGATGTGGATAAGTCCGCCGAGGAAGGTCCCGGTAGTCAACACCACGGAGTCGGCGAAGAAACGCAGGCCCATTTGCGTGACGACACCGCGCACCTGGTCCTGCTCGACGATCAAGTCATCGGCCGCTTGTTGAAATATCCACAGGTTCGGCTGGTTTTCCAGGATTTCACGGACAGCAGCCTTGTACAGGACTCGGTCGGCCTGGGCGCGAGTAGCGCGCACGGCGGGGCCTTTGCGGCTGTTCAACACGCGAAACTGGATACCACCTTTATCGGTGGCCATGGCCATCGCACCGCCAAGGGCATCGATTTCCTTGACCAGGTGGCTTTTGCCGATCCCACCAATGGCAGGGTTGCAGCTCATGGCGCCAAGGGTTTCCACGTTATGCGTCAGCAACAGGGTCTTTGCCCCCATGCGTGCTGATGCAAGTGCTGCCTCGGTACCGGCATGACCGCCGCCGATGACGATCACTTCAAAACGGGAAGGGAAATCCACCACGCACCTCGTGCCTGCTTTATTCAGGTAATTCGGAATAGGTTTTGAGTCTGGCCCTGGGCGTTTTTCGAACCAGGTCGGCAAGTATAGGGACTTCGCCCTTTCTAAAGAACCCTTTGCACAAAATTTAACCAGCTGTGGAGAACTCGCGGTTAAAAAAATAAAAAAGAAAGAAATTTATAGAATCTTTGTTTTTATGTTTATTCTTACTGAGCTCCCTATCTGTGGATAAGGTCTCACAAGCCTTTATTTTCAATGTGTACAGAGATTCAAAACCCTGTGATCATGTGGCATTGAGGGGCTTGGATAACCGGTGTAAGCCTGTGGATGAATGGGCCTGTTATCCACAGAGGCGCTTATCTTCAGTTTTGAAGGGGGTTTATCAACCGACCTCAGTGGCAGTTATTCACAGGGCTTAATCCACAGAAAGCCGCCGTGATGGGCAGGCCGGTGCCCACGGGCAAGCCGCCATCAAGGGCAATCGTTCTAAAAAAGGAGAAGGAGCGACCGGGTTTGCGTTGGACTCGATAGGCTTCGAGGACAAACCCGGTTTGAAAGGTGGGGCTATTTACCGATGCAGAAGCTGGAAAAGATCCGCCCCAACAAGTCATCGGAACTGAAGGCGCCGGTAATTTCCCCAAGGGAGTGTTGTGCCTGGCGAAGGTCTTCGGCCAACAACTCTCCCGCCCCCGCCAAGGTCAACTGCGCGCGCCCGTGTTCCAGGGCGGCGCTGGCGTGGCGCAAGGCTTCAAGATGCCGCCGGCGGGCGCTGAAGCTGCTTTCCGATGTCTGCTCATAGCCCATGCACGCCTTGAGGTGCTCGCGCAGGAGTTCCAGGCCCTCGCCCGCCGATTTCGCGCTCAGGCTGATGGTCACATGGCCGTCGTTGCTGACCTCGAGAACAATCGCTTCCCCGGTCAGGTCGGCCTTGTTGCGAATCAACGTGACCTTTGCCGGATCCGGGCGGACTTCGAGGAATTCAGGCCATAAGGCAAATGGATCGTCCGCTTCCGGCGCAGTGGCGTCCACCACCAGCAATACCCGGTCGGCTTCACCAATGGCCTTCAGCGCCCGTTCAACGCCGATTTTTTCCACCTTGTCCTCGGTGTCGCGCAAACCTGCGGTATCCACAACGTGCAGCGGCATGCCATCGATGTGGATATGTTCACGCAGAATGTCCCGGGTGGTGCCGGCGATCTCGGTGACAATTGCTGCCTCGCGACCGGCCAGGGCGTTCAGCAGGCTGGATTTGCCAGCATTGGGCCGTCCGGCGATCACCACAGTCATCCCATCGCGCAACAAGGCGCCTTGCCCGGCTTCACGAAGCACTGTGGATAACTCATCGCGTACCTTATCGAGCAAGCTCAGCACGTGGCCATCGGCGAGGAAGTCGATCTCCTCCTCCGGGAAGTCGATGGCCGCCTCGACGTAGATCCGCAGGCCGATCAATTGTTCGGTGAGGTTATGCACACGTTGGGAAAACGCCCCTTGCAATGAACGCAACGCGTTGCGGGCAGCCTGTGCAGAACTGGCTTCGATCAGATCGGCAATCGCCTCGGCCTGGGCCAGGTCGAGCTTGTCGTTGAGAAATGCCCGTTCGCTGAACTCCCCCGGCCGGGCCAGGCGACAGCCCAGTTCAAGGCAGCGCTTGAGCAGCATGTCCAGCACGATGGGCCCGCCGTGTCCTTGCAGTTCCAGCACATCTTCGCCGGTAAACGAATTCGGTCCCGGGAAATACAACGCCAGCCCTTCGTCGAGCACCTGCTGGTCATCACTGAAAAACGGGCCGTAATGCGCAAACCGCGGCTTGAGTTCACGACCGCTGATAGCCTTGGCCGCGACACTGGCCAAGGGCCCCGAAATACGGACGATGCCGACACCGCCGCGACCTTGGGCGGTGGCAACAGCGGCGATGGTTTCACGCGGTGCGCTCATAAACCGGTATCCAGACAAAAGTGGCAGATAGCAAAACGCCCCACTAGGGGGCGTTTTGTGTGGTTATCCACAGAGCAAGTTACGCCTCGGCTTTTTTCGTAGCCGCTTCGATCTTACGCGTGATGTACCACTGCTGAGTAATGGACAGCACGTTGTTCACAACCCAGTACAGCACAAGACCTGCCGGGAACCACAGGAAGAAGAAGGTGAAGATGATTGGCATCATTTTCATGACCTTCGCCTGCATCGGGTCCGGAGGCGTTGGGTTCAACTGCTGCTGGATGAACATGGTCGCGCCCATGATGATCGGCAGGATGAAGAACGGATCCTTGATCGACAGGTCGGTAATCCACAGCATGAACGGTGCCTGACGCATCTCCACGCTTTCCAGCAGAACCCAGTACAGCGACAGGAACACCGGCATCTGTACAAGAATCGGCAAGCATCCACCCAGCGGGTTGATCTTCTCTTTCTTGTACAACTCCATCATGGCCTGGGACATTTTCTGCCGGTCATCGCCATGTTGTTCTTTCAGGGCAGCCAGTTTCGGGGCCACTGCTCGCATGCGCGCCATGGATTTGTAGCTGGCGGCCGACAATGGGAAGAAGATCCCCTTGATCAGCATGGTCAGGAAAATGATCGACCAGCCCCAGTTACCGACGATGCTGTGGATATGTTGCAGCAACCAGAAGATCGGCTGGGCAATGAACCACAGGAAACCGTAGTCCACAGTCAGTTCCAGGCCTGGGGACAACTCTTTCAGCACCGCCTGGCTTTTCGGACCGGCATACAGAATGGCGCTGGTTTCGGCTTTCGCACCTGGCGCGGCAGTCAATGTCGGGCCGGTGTAACCGATGATGAAGTTGCCTTTGCTGTCTTTACGCGTCTGGACGACGTTGCTTTCGCCCTTCTGCGGGATCCAGGCTGTTACAAAATAGTGCTGCAGCCAGGCAACCCAGCCACCTTGGACGGTTTCCTTGAGCTGGCCCTTGTCCATGTCCTTCATGGACACTTTCTTGTACGGCTCCGAACTTGTCCACAGGGCAGCGCCCAGGTAAGTCGCGGTACCGGTGGCGGTGCTGGAGGACGGATCGTCGCTGGCGTCACGCTTGAGTTGCGCGAACATCGCGCCAGACCAAGGCTGGGCGCTCTGGTTGTCGATCAGGTAGGAGACGGTTACGTCATACAGGCCACGCTTCAAGGTGAAACGCTTGATGTAGTTGACGCCATCCTTGCTGAACTTCAGGTCCACGACCAGTTGGTCCTGACCGTCAGCCAGTTGATAAGTCTTCTTCTCGGCGGAGTAGACCGGGCGACCGGCCGGGTTCGAATCCGGGCCATTGGTACCGATCAGGCCACTTTGGGCCAGGTAGGTCCGCTCGTTACCGTTGTCGAACAACTGGAACGGGATTTCCGGATGATCCTGGCGACGTGGGTACAGCGGCAGCTTCAGCTGGGCGACATCACCACCTTGTGGATCGATTGCCAGCTCGAGCACGTCCGTCTTGATCTGGATGAGATCTTTGCTTACGGCCACTGGGGCTTCGGCAGGAGCGCTGGTATCGCTTGCCGCGCGCGGGATGTCGTCATTGTTGGCGGCGTTGTTGCCAACAGGGGCATCCGGCAGGCTCGGTGCGGTATTGCTGGCTGCAACATTCTGAGTCGGCAAGGCAGCCTGGCCATAGTCCTGGTTCCATTTAAGGACCATGACGTAGGACACGATTGCCAGGGCGACGATCAGGATCGTGCGTTTGATATCCATGATTACTCGGCCATCGAAGAAGAACGGGAGGTAGGGATAGGCGGAACCGGGTCATAACCGCCGGGATTCCACGGATGACAGCGACCTAAACGACGAAAGGTCAGCCAGCCACCGCGCAGTAGGCCATGATTTTCTATGGCTTCGTACGCGTAGCAGGAACAACTGGGGTAGAAACGACAGTGACTGGCCATCAAAGGACTAATGGCATAGCGGTAAAACTGGATCGGAACGAGTGCCAGTTTACGCATCGGGACTGTCTACCCCTACAGTTTCGGTGTTGACTGCTGGTACTGGCTTGTTGCGTGCCAGACGCTTCCAGAGCTTGCCGAAATGCTGAATCAATTCGGGGTTTTCTACGTCACCCAAACCTTTGCGCGCGACGATAACAATGTCCCATCCAACCAGTGAATCCTGGTTCAGGCGAAACGATTCGCGCATCAGACGTTTGAGGCGATTGCGCTGAACGGAGAGCTTGACGCTCTTTTTCCCAATAACCAGCCCTAGTCGGGGGTGATCGAGATCGTTGCTGCGCGCAAGGAGCAGGAGATTTTTCCCCGGAACCTTGCCGGTAGGGGAGTCAAAGACTGCCTTGAAATGCCGGGGTGTAAGCAGACGCTTTTCCCGACTGAAGTCCTGACTCACCTCCAGTGCCGGATTATCAAACTGCCAGACGCGCACGACCTTTGGCGCGACGACGCGACAGGACGGCACGACCGTTCTTGGTAGCCATGCGAGCACGGAAACCGTGGGTACGAGCGCGTTTGATAGTGCTTGGTTGGAAAGTACGTTTCATGTCGTGTTACCTGGTTCGTCCACAACGGGCCGGAATGGCCCCCGTTTTAAGAGACCGGGGATTCTAGAGAAAGCAAGCCTCTAGGTCAATTTCCAACCAGCGTTTCCTTTAAATAGATATCCAGCCGCTTGGGCGGATTCATCACACCACGCTAGATATAGAAATAAAGAAGGAAATTATTTAAAGCTTTTCTGTAAAGCTTATAAAAGCAAGGCGGGCGCCTAGCTGTGGATAACCATGCCTAGGCCTTGTAATCCGCCATGTACAGGGAATGACAACTACAGGGGAAAACGGTGGCAAGCCTGTGCTGCACTGTCGGATAAGCTGTGCGTGGAATGGTTAGTTATCCACAGGGCGGTTATCCACCGACTTTCGCCCCCACTTGTGCAATGCCCTCAGGGTCGGTTATCCACAGAGCTTATCCACCGACCGCCTGTCGTCTTTTTCTGAGTTAAAGCATTGATAA